>JYOB01000009.1 GCA_000955795.1 Burkholderiaceae bacterium 26 | reverse complement strand
CACCTCCCTCGCACAAAAACAAAAGGCCTCGAATAAGAGGTTTATAGATCGCTTTTTGATCGCGTCCCCCTATCAATATTTGGACGAAGCCTACTTCACAGTCTCTTCAAGCGAGTGTTTGAGGTTGCTATCGCCGCCTTGCAACGCACAAGCAAAACTAGATCGAGTTGAAGGAAAGTTGTGATGCTGTATATTTATACAGTATCCACCGGCTTGCTTTGGCGTTTCCATGTTTGCGTTGTCCCCGTCTCTTATCATCGCCGAAGATGTGGCGGAATGCCCCGTCCTCGCTGGACGCGCGGTGTCAGGGTTGCGTTCGCCTGTGCCGAAAGCCTCGACGGTGCCATCACCTGAAACGCTGCATCCGGCATTATGGAGTGCAGGCCGTCTGGCGCGAGGCGACGGGCGCGTTCTGGCCACGGGGTATGACTCGCTGAATGTCGAGCTGCCCGGTGGTGGCTGGCCCCTCGGCGGATTGACCGAACTGCTGTGCCCCCAATCCGGTATTGGTGAATGCAGGTTGCTGCGCCCGGCGTTGTCTACGCTGTGCGCGGGTGCAGGGCGCATTGCGCTGATTGCTCCGCCGCATCTGCCGAATGCAGTGAGACTGGTGGGCTGGGATTTCTCTCCTGAACAAATCGTCTGGGTGCGCGCTGACAAGCCAGCTGATCTTCTGTGGGCAGCCGAGCAGGTTCTACGCTGCAAGGCTTTCGATGGTGTGCTGATCTGGCTGAACCGGGCGCGCCCAGGAGAGTTGCGCAGGCTGCAAGTGTTGGCCCAGGCGGGAGAGAGCGCCATCTGGGTGTTCCGGCCAGCTCAGGCGCAGCGTGAGTCGTCGCCAGCGGTGCTGAGGCTGGGGCTGGCGCCGGCTGGCGCCGATGCGCTGTCCATCCTTTTCCACAAGCGGCGTGGGCCGTTGCGTGAATCTCCGTTGCTGCTGCCGTTGGCGGATCCGCTTCGGGCCGGTCGCGCTTCCGTGCGTCCGTTGCCTGTGCCGTCTGTCGAGCCGTTCATCATGGATCCGGCCACGGCGAAATTGCTGGCCGCGCTTTCGTCTCCTTCGTCTTCTGTTGCGTTCAACGCTTTGTCGGACGTTTCCGATCAAAACACTCCCGATCATGCCGTTCTGGATCGCGGTGCATCTGCCCCGTCTCCCACTCGACGCGCTTCGACCCCGATGGTCTGACCCTGCCGCGCTGCCTTTGCCGGTCGTGGTGCTGGAGCAGGAGCGCGTGGTGTCGGCCAATCGCTTAGCGATGCGCGAAGGCGTACACGCAGGCCTGCGCCGGGCAGGTGCGCAGGCGTTGGTGCCGCACGCCATACAGCTTGATCGCGATCTGGCGGCCGAGGCACGGTTGCTGCAATCGCTGGCGCTGGCGCTGTTGGCATTCACGCCGCATGTCACGTTGGACATGGTGGAAGAAACGACGGTTTTGTTGGAGGTCGAGGCCAGCTTGCGCCTGTTCGGCGGACATCGCGCGCTGTGTCGGGCAGTGAAGTATTGCGCGGTTCGGTTGGGCGCTATGCCGCAGCTTGGCACCGGACCGACGGCACGCGGTGCGGCATGGCTTGCCAGCGCACAGCCGGCGCCGATACGTGGGCGTCGTCGCACGACAGCACGTCAAAGGTGTGCACGAAGGGCGGTGCGGCAGGAGCGGTTGTCGGCGTTGCTTGATCAATTGCCCGTCGACGTGGTAGCCCGGCTCACGCGGCCCGATTGGCTTGAAGGGCTCGGCTGTCGCACGCTAGCTGATTTGCGCGAGTTGCCGCGTAGCGGCCTGCGGCGGCGCTGCGGGCCGTTGCTGGTGGATACGCTCGACGCCGCTTATGGCAACGGGCACGAGAGCTTCGCGTGGTTTACCGCCCCGTTGCGCTTCGATGTGCAGCTGGAATTGCCAGGCCGCATCGATAACGCAGAGGGCGTGCTGGCAGCCTCGGAGCAATTGTTGTTGCAGCTGGTCGGCTGGCTGTCGGCACTTCAGTTGGGTGCCAAGACGTATCGGCTCACGCTGGAGCACGAACGCCGGCGCGGCCGGAGCAGTGAAGATGCCGCTTCGTCTACGCCGGTGGAGATCGCGCTGGCACAGCCGGTTCGCACGCTGGCGCACTTGTCGCGGGTGCTGCATGAGCGCGTGCATCGGCTCACGCTGATCGCCCCGGTGGTTGAACTGCGCCTGACGGTGACCGACGCTACGCCGCTCGCGCCGCCTACGGAATCGCTGTTTCCCGAGCCCGGTGGTCGCGCTGAAGATGCAGCACGCCTGATCGACACGCTGATCGCCCGTCTGGGTGCTGAGAACGTGCGTCATCCGCAGCCGTGTGCCGACCATCGCCCTGAGCGCGCCAACCACTGGGTCGAGGTAAATGCCGCAACCACCGCGCAGAGCCGTGCGGGCGCGCGTCAAGCATTGGCGCAGTGGCATGCGCAGCAGCCGGAGCGCCCGCTGTGGTTGCTGGAGAAGCCCATCCCGCTGCTGACACGTCAGAATTATCCGTATTACCGCGGGCTGTTGCGGCTGGTGTCGATGCCCGAGCGCATTGAATCCGGCTGGTGGGACGACGACCTCATCAAGCGCGATTACTTCATCGCCGCCGGAGAAAAAGGCGAGCGTTACTGGGTGTATCGCGAGCGCATTTCCGCTGGCAAAGCCAATGCGGCAGACGAGGACGCCCGCTGGTATCTGCACGGCTTGTTTGGCTAAGCACGTCATGACTTCGCCCACGCCACTCCCCGTTCTGCCCGACTATGCCGAGCTGCATTGCATCAGCAACTTCACGTTCCTGACCGGCGCGTCGCATCCGCACGAACTGGTGGAGCGCGCCAAGCTGTATGGTTATCAAGCGCTGGCGCTGACCGACGAATGTTCTGTGGCAGGCACCGCGCGAGCGCTTGTGGCTTCCAAGGAACACGAACTGAAGCTCATCATCGGCAGCTGCTTTACGGTGCGCAATGCCGATGGCGAACCCTGGCTGCGGCTGGTGCTGCTGGCGCAGAACATCGAGGGTTACGGCAACCTGAGCGAGATCATCACGCACGCGCGGCTGGCGGCACCGAAGGGCGAGTACCGCTTGCTGGCAGACGATTTGGCCGCGCCCCAAGGTGAACTCGCTCACCTGCGCGGCGTGCCCGATTGTCTGGCGATTCTGCTGCCGGACTACGATCCCGACCCGCAGCAACTGCTGGCTCAGGCATGGTGGTGTCAGCGCGTGTTCGGTGATCGGCTATCGATTGCGCTGGAGTTGCCGCTACGGCACGCGGATGACCGCCATCGCGGAACGGTCGCGGCGGTGTCGGAGCAGATCGATGTGCCCATGGTCGCGACCGGCGGCGTGCAGATGCACACGCGTCAACGCAAGCCGCTGCACGACGTGCTGACCGCTATCCGCCTGTCCAAGCCGCTTTCTGAATGCGGCTTGGAACTTGCGCCCAGCGCTGAACAGGCGATGCGCACGCGCATGCAGCTCGCGTTTCTCTATCCAGGTAAGCGCGGTGCCAAGATCCTGCGCCGGACGGTGGAGTTGGCGGCGTTGTGCAATTTTTCCCTTGACGAGATCGAGTACGAATATCCGAGCGAAGTCGTGCCTGCAGGCATGACGCCGGCTGAATACCTGCAGGCTGAAACGTTCGCCGGCGCCGCAAAGCGTTATCCAAACGGGGTACCTGGGAAAGTGCGTGAGCAAATTCAGGAGGAACTCGGACTGATTGCCGAACTGGGTTACGAGCCGTTCTTCCTGACCGTCTATGACGTGGTGAAGTTTGCGCGCAGCCAGGGGATTCTCTGCCAGGGACGTGGCTCGGCGGCCAACTCGGCGGTGTGCTATTGCCTGTGGATTACCGAGGTGAACCCGGACAGCGGCAACACGCTGTTCGCGCGCTTTCTTTCGCGTGCACGCAATGAGCCGCCCGACATCGATGTCGATTTCGAGCATCAGCGCCGCGAAGAGGTCATCCAGTACATCTACAACAAGTATGGCGTGACACGTACCGCGCTGGCGGCCGCGCTCATCACGTATCGTACGCGTAGCGCACTGCGTGACGTAGGCCGCGCGTTGGGCATTGATCTTGGGATCATCGAGCAGGTGGCCAAGGGGCAGGCGTGGTGGGATAGCCGCAAGGAATTTGCGCAGCGGGCAGGCCAGCAGGGTCTGGATCCGGAATCGCCGTTGGTGCTGCGCTGGGCGCAACTGGTGGACCAGTTGCGTGGTTTTCCGCGCCATCTGTCGCAACACGTGGGCGGGTTCGTGATTGCGCAGGGCAAGCTTTCACGCCTGGTGCCAATCGAGAATGCGGCGATGGAAAACCGTCGCGTCATCCAGTGGGATAAAGACGATCTTGAATCGCTGCGCCTGCTAAAGGTTGACGTGCTGGCGTTGGGCATGCTGACGGCCATTCGCCGCACGCTGGACATGCTTGACGCGTTACCCGGAAGGCGCGAGCACTATGGTGCAACCGGCAAGCTCGCCATGCAGCACCTGCGCGATGACGACGAGAAAACCTACGACATGATCTGCCGCGCCGAAACCATCGGCGTGTTCCAGATCGAATCGCGCGCGCAGCAATCGATGCTGCCACGTCTGCGTCCACGCGAGTATTACGACTTGGTGATCCAGGTGGCCATCGTACGGCCCGGGCCGATCCAGGGCGGCATGGTGCACCCGTATCTGCAGCGGCGCGAGGCGAAGCGCAATGGCAACACCGATTGCGTGACCTACCCAGGGCCCGAGGTGAAAGCCGTGCTTGAACGCACGCTGGGTGTGCCGATCTTCCAGGAGCAGGTGATGGAGATCGCCATGAAGGCCGGCGATTTCACTCCGGACGATGCTGACCGCTTGCGCCGCGACATGGCTGCCTGGAAGCGCAAGGGCAATCTCACACAGCATCAGGAGCGCCTGGTGCATGCGATGGTCGTCAAGAGGCGCTACGAGCCCGCTTTTGTTGAAGCGCTGTGCAAGCAGATGGAAGGTTTTGCCGAATACGGCTTCCCCGAAAGCCACGCGGCAGGTTTTGCGAAGCTGGCCTACGTCAGCAGCTTCCTGAAGTGCCACGAACCGGCTGCGTTCTTTGCGGCGTTGCTCAACAGTCAGCCCATGGGGTTCTATTCACCGTCGCAACTGGTGCAGGAGGCGCGGCGCAGCCACGTGCGCGTGCTGCCAGCGGACGTAACGACCAGCGTATGGGACAGCACGCTTCATCCCCGCACCGACGGCGAGGCCGGTGACGGCGGCATTGTGCAGCCCGACATCCGCCTCGGGTTGAATCGCATTCGGGGCATGCGCAAACCGGCCGCCGAACGCATCGAAGCGGCTCGCACCCAGGCGCCATTTACCAGCGTGGAGGATCTGGCCCATCGCGCCGCGCTCGACCGCCACGACCTGAACGTGCTGGCCGCTGCCAATGCGCTCAAGCCGCTGGCCGGCCACCGTCGTCAGGCGCTATGGCAAACGCTCGCACTGCAGGAGCCTGGCCAGGATCACGCGCTGCTGCGCCAGGCCCGGCCGGTGGAGGCGCCGCTCGAGCTGCCAGCGCCGCCCATTGGTGAAGAGGTGATGGCGGATTACGGCAGCCTGGGGTTGTCGTTGCAGAGCCATCCGGTAGGGTTGCTGCGCGGGCGGCTCGAACGCATGCGTTTTGCCACCGCCGTCACGCTGGCCGGCTATCGCAACGGGCAACTGGCGCGCGCTTGCGGCATTGTCACGGTTCGGCAGCGGCCGGGCACGGCCAACGGCACCATTTTCGTTTCCATTGAAGACGAGACGGGCGCCATCAACGTCATCCTCTGGCCGCACTTGATCGAGCGTCAGCGACGTGAAGTGCTGAACGCCCAGTTGCTGGGCGTTTACGGCAAATGGCAATGTGAGCGCGAGACCCGACACCTTGTCGCTCAGCATCTGGTGGATTTGACCCCACTTCTGGGGCGCCTTGCCACTTTCAGTCGCGACTTCCATTAATTCCTGTCCGACCGCCAACTGACCGCCGCGTCACCTTCGGCACGGCAATTGCGTGACGAGAGGCACGCGCAGTCGCCTCACCGTGATGCAGAGGGCTCAGGCGGTTCTCTTCCACCGTGCACCCTCCAATTGGCGGATAGGGCAAGCGAGGATCGACGAAACGTAGTGCGGATGCAAGGATTTGCGCTTGAGGCGTCACAAAAACCCCCAGCAAGCGAAGAAAACGGCATCTGTAAGGGAACTGACCCTCAAGGCGCCTTGTCACCATAAGCAGGGTTGATGAGATGCGCTTTCATCACGCGTCAATATTGGGTGCAGTCGAAATTACGTCTACTCTGTAGAAAACACATCACGGAGGCCGCCCCCAAAAACGTGTGCAACGGCGTGCATAGATGACACCGCCACCGTTGCCGTGCTGCTGTGTATGACCGCGGACGAAGGTGCAGCCACCCGACCCGCATATTTTCAGCCCATCGATCGGGTCCAGACCCGGCGGTGTTTCCCATCTCAGGTGCAGGAGCGAACAGATGGAACAGCCTTTCAAGCAGTTACACAGTCTGCGCAAGTCGCGCAAGCTCAAACAGGAAGATGTCGCCAAGATGGCCGGTATCTCTCGCGAAGCGTATTTGCGCGCGGAATCCGGTCGTGCCGATCCCCGCCTGTCGACGCTGATGGCCGTGGCCGGCGCGCTGGGGCTGGAGGTCGTTCTGGCGCCGCGAGAAGCCGTTGCCGAGATCGAGCGCGTGATTGCCAATCATCCGACTCAGCCAACGCAAGCGGGCGGCGGAGCGGAAGCTGGCCACGAGCGTTCGGAGCATGGCTCGATGGGCGGCACGGGCGGCGGACATGGCCTGGCAGGGCAGTATCGTGGGCCGGAGCGCCATCCGCAGTCCGCCTATCACCCAGGAGCCTCGCACAGCCAAGCGGGCCAGCAAGGTGCCCCCCATGCGGGCAGCGGCGCCGAGGATCGCTCGCGCATGACGTCTTCGGACAAGCCGGGCGCTGGCGGTTCGTCCAGTGGTTCAGATCGCCCGGGCGGCGGTTCGGGTTCGCGCGAGTCGTAAGCGGATCCCTCTGGTATAGGCCGGGCACGCAAGCGCCCGGCTTGCGATTGAGCGCAGGAAGCAGTCGCACTACAATCGGCCCGGCAAACCGCGCCCGGTTGGTTTGTGCGCGTTTGCGCTAACGTTTCCTTCTCCTTTCCTATGCACGGCGATCCGCCACGCACGCACATGGCGCAAGCCGTACCGCAACATCCGCCGTTCTGGCACAACCTCAAACAAGACGTTTTCTTCTGGGCGCTTTTGGCCATCTGCGGCGCACTAACGCTCGCGGCTCCCAAGCGCATCGTTGAATATCCGGCGCTGATTGACTGGCACACCATTGCCGCATTGGCTGGTTTGCTCATCCTGACCAAGGCGGTAGAGGCCAGCGGCATGCTGCAGTTGCTCGGCCGGCGCCTCGTCGAAGTCGTCAGCAGCGAGCGTGTGCTGGCGCTCAGTCTGGTAGCGGCTTCGGCGGCGTTGTCGACCGTATTGACCAACGATGTGGCGTTGTTCGTGATCGTGCCGCTCACCGTCGGTTTGCGGCAGGTCGCCAGCCTGCCGGTGGCGCGGCTAGTGATATTCGAGGCGCTGGCGGTCAACGCGGGTTCCGCGCTCACGCCGATCGGCAATCCGCAAAACCTCTTCCTGTGGCATCAATCCGGGCTGTCGTTTGGCGCATTTGTCTGGCAGATGACGCCGATGGTCGTGCTCCTGATGGCGTTGCTTCTGCTGGTGACGTGGCTGGCGTTCGCCTCGCACGAAATCCATCTGCATGCTGAAGCCACCGACGTGGAATTGCACAAGCGCCTGCTGGTGCCGGCGCTCGTGCTGTACGTGCCATTTCTGGTGCTGACCGATCTGGGCCATCCGCTGGTGGCGGCGGCCGGGTTGATCGGGCTGTACCTGATCGGCGCGCGCTATGTGCTGGCCCGGGTGGACTGGGGCCTCCTTCTCGTGTTCATGCTGATGTTCATTGACCTGCGGCTGGTGGCGCAGCTTGGCATCGTGCGGCAGGCGCTGGATGCGCTGGCGTTGAGCAATCCCATGCATCTGTACTGGGCTGGCATTGGCGTGTCGCAGATCATTAGCAACGTGCCGGCGGCAATCCTGCTGGCAGAGTATTCACATGACTGGCCAATGATTGCCTTTGCAGTCAGCGTGGGCGGATTTGGCACGCTGATTGGGTCATTGGCCAACCTGATTGCGTTACGCATGCTGGGCGACCGCCGTGCCTGGTGGGTGTTTCATGCGTACTCGATGCCGTTTCTCTTGGCTGCGGCAGGCATCGTGTACGCGTGGCTGATGTGGCTGCGTTAGGCTGGCCGGCGCTCGGTACGGAAGCACAGCTGTGGCGTGCCGGTCAGCTGGCCGATCCGTTTCCTAATTGGTCGGAGGAGCGCTTTGCGCTCTACGCACTGTATCCATCGCGTCGCTACCTACCGGCCAACGTGCATGCATTCATCGATTTCTGCGTCGAGAACCTGCCCGCAGGCTAGCCCGTAAAGTACTGCGGCCGCACTAGGCGGCCGCAAGCAGTGAAGCAAGAAAGCGTCAGACCTTCTTGGCTGCCATCACGGCTTCCGACACGTTGCGCGGCGCCTCAGCGTAGTGCTTGAACTCCATCGTGTATGTCGCACGGCCCTGGCTGAGCGAACGCAGGTTGGTTGAGTAGCCGAACATTTCAGCCAGTGGCACCTCGGCGTGCACGACCTTGCCGCCGCCGCCCGGAATGTCTTCCGTGCCTTGCACCATGCCGCGCCGCGACGACAGATCGCCGATCACGTTGCCCATGTAGTCTTCCGGCGTTTCCACTTCCACGGCCATCATCGGTTCGAGCAGGATGGGGCCGGCCTTGCGCATGGCGTCCTTGAAGGCCATTGAGCCAGCCATGCGGAAGGCGTTTTCGTTCGAATCCACGTCGTGGTATGAACCGAAGGTCAGGCGTACCTTCACATCCACCACCGGGTAGCCCGCCAGCACGCCCGTGTTGAGCGTGTCACGGATGCCCTTGTCCACTGCCGGGATGAATTCGCGCGGAATCACACCGCCCTTGATCTCGTCGACGAACTCGTAGCCCTTGCCGTCGTTCGGCTCCAGCGTGATGACTGCGTGGCCGTATTGGCCCCGTCCGCCCGATTGCTTGACGAACTTGCCTTCGACGTCTTCAGCGGCCTTCTTGATGGTTTCGCGGTAAGCCACCTGCGGCTTGCCGACGGTCGCTTCCACGCCAAACTCGCGCTTCATGCGGTCGACCAGGATTTCCAGGTGCAGTTCGCCCATGCCAGAAATAATGGTCTGGCCGGATTCTTCATCCGTCTTCACGCGGAACGACGGGTCTTCCTGTGCCAGTCGGTTCAGGGCGATGCCCATCTTTTCCTGGTCGGCCTTGGTCTTGGGCTCGACAGCTTGGCTGATGACGGGCTCGGGAAATTCCATGCGCTCCAACACAATGACGTGCTCCGGGTCGCACAGCGTTTCGCCCGTCGTCACATCTTTCAGGCCCACCGCGGCGGCGATGTCACCGGCCAGCACTTCCTTGATCTCTTCGCGCTGGTTGGCGTGCATCTGCAGGATCCGGCCCAGGCGCTCGCGCTTACCCTTGACCGAGTTGTAGACCGTGTCGCCGGAGTTGATCTTGCCCGAATACACGCGGAAGAACGCGAGCTGGCCGACGAACGGGTCGGTCATGATCTTGAAGGCGAGGGCGGCGAAGGGCTCGCTGTCGCTAGCATGGCGCTCGAGCGGTTCGTCCTTTTCGCCGTGGCCCTGGATGGACGGAATGTCCACCGGCGAGGGCAGGTAGTCGACCACCGCATCGAGCATCGCCTGCACGCCCTTGTTCTTGAACGCGGAGCCACACAGCATCGGCACGATCTCGCCGGCGATGGTGCGCTGGCGCAGGGCGCGCTTGATCTCTTCCTCGGACAGCGTTTCGCCACCAAGGTATTTGTCCAGCAGGGCTTCATCCGCCTCGGCTGCGGCTTCGACCATCTTGTCGTGCCACTCCTGCGCGGAAGCCTTCAGCTCTTCGGGAATGTCGACGTACTCGAACTTGACGCCCTGGCTGGCGTCATCCCAGACGATGGCCTTCATCTTGACGAGGTCGACCACGCCGCGGAAATGATCTTCCGCACCGACGGGAATCTGGATCGGTACCGGGTTGCCTTTGAGGCGGTCGCGCATCTGGCGCTCGACGCGGAAGAAATCCGCACCGATGCGGTCCATCTTGTTGACGAACGCAATGCGCGGCACCTTGTACTTGTTGGCCTGGCGCCAGACGGTTTCGGACTGCGGCTGCACGCCGCCCACGGAGTCGTAGACCATGCACGCGCCATCGAGCACGCGCATGGAGCGCTCCACCTCGATGGTGAAATCGACGTGGCCCGGGGTGTCGATGATGTTGATGCGATATTCCTGGCGGTCCCCCGCCATGCCGCGCCACATGCAGTGCGTCGCCGCGGACGTGATGGTGATGCCGCGCTCCTGCTCCTGCTCCATCCAGTCCATCGTGGCCGCGCCGTCATGCACCTCGCCTATCTTGTGATTGACCCCTGTGTAGAACAGGATGCGCTCGGTCGTGGTGGTTTTGCCGGCGTCGATGTGCGCCGAGATGCCGATGTTGCGATAGCGCTCGATGGGGGTCTGGCGGGGCATGATGTTTCTCTTCCGTTGAAGGACACTCGCATCGCCGACTCCGCACCATGCGAAGGGCGAATGTGCGAGTGGGAACACATTATAGGATCGGTCCTAACCCATCGCATGTAGGGGTATTGGATGAGATTTCACCCCCTTGCCACCTCATATGCGAGTTGGTGCAGGCCCGCAAAGTCGAGCAGCTCGATTTCTCCGTACGCCAGCCTGAGGATGCCGCGCGCCTGGAAATCCTTCAAAACCTGGTTCACGGTTTGGCGAGACAGCGCCAGCAGTTGCGCAAGCTGCTCCTGTGGCACGTGCAGCACACGCCGCGTGCCCAGGCGCAGGTCGCCATAGCCGTCCGCCACCAGTAGCAGGCGCCGCGCCACCCGCACGGGGGCCGGCAGCAGCGCGGTCTCTTCGAGCACGATAAAGGTCAGGCGCAGCTTGTGGGTCAGCAGCAAGGCAAACGCATGCAGCAGCGCGGGTGAGCTCTCCAGCAACGCAGTCAGCGCCGCCTGCGGCATGTGCAGCAATGTCGTATTGCCGTCGGCGCGGGCATCGTGCGTGCGCGGTTGGCGATCGAACACCCCGATCTCGCCAAACCAGTTGACGGGTTCCAGCACGGCCAGCAAGGCTTCGCGGCCGTCCGCGCTGGTGGCGCCGATGCGGATCGTGCCTTCCACCACGCAGTACAGCCCGTCGGGCGCGTCGCCCCGCTGAAAGAGGATCTCGCCAGCGCCCAGGCGACGCACCGCCGCAATGTCTATCAATGCGTCCTGCAAGGCCGCGTCGAGCGTGCCGAACCAACTGCTGGCGTGCAGGCGTTCGCGGTACGAGGCGGCGTCCAGCGCGCCGGATGTGGCGACAGGGTGGTCCATGAGGGGCGACTGAGGAACGCTTCGGAAACGTGGAATTTGTCGGCTACGCGACAGAGCGACGTGCCATCCACTGACTACGATGAAATGATCATAACGAGCGTGCGGCTGGAGCGTCCATGCTGCAAACGCACAAAAAATCCGGAGACCCCCATGCGGACCCTGTCTGACCATCTTTCCAACTACGCCGCCTATCACCTGGACGGTCGCAATATCGCCACGCACTTTGTCGGCATCCCGGCGATTGTGCTGGCCGTAGCGGTGCTGCTGTCGCGGCCCGTGCTGACTGACCTGTCAGGTGTGCCTCTGACGCCCGCGCTGGCCGTGTTGGCCCTCACGACGTTGTTCTACCTGCGCTTGGATGCGGTGTTCGGCGTGGTGATGTTTGCCTTGATCGGCGTGTGCGTATGGGTCGGCAACCATGTGGCCGCGCATTCGACGGCGGCTTGGTTGTCAGTGGGCGTTGGCCTGTTCGTGATCGGCTGGATCATCCAGTTTGTCGGTCACTACTACGAAGGACGCAAGCCGGCGTTTGTTGACGACCTGGCGGGCCTGGTGATCGGCCCGCTGTTCCTGGTGGCCGAGACGGCATTTGCCCTGGGTTTGCGCGCGAAGTTGCGCGATGAGGTGGTCAGCCGTTCGCACGCCATGCGTGCCTCGATGGGCGGCAAGCACGCCGCCGCCTGAGTTGCTCACCCCGGGCTATTACCCTTCAAGCTTTGCGGCCGGCTGAAAGACCGGCGCGCGATTCTGTATGCCCGCCAGCACCGCCTCACGCTGATTGGCCCCGCCGATCAGCCGGTCTTGCTCGACCGACTCGGCCAGCAGAATGGCGGCGGTGTCGCCGTCTTCCACAACACGCATCAAGCGCTTGCCGGCGCGGATGGCGTCGGGGCTCTTCTGCGCAATGTCACAGGCTGCCGCCAGCGCTGCAGCGTGCGGATCGTCCACGACGTGCGTCGCCAGCCCCAGGGCGCAGGCTTCTTCGCCATTGACGACGCGGCCGCTGTAGATCAGTTCGCGCAGTCGATCCGGGCGGACCAGACCGCGCGTGAGCGCCATACCGCCCATGTCGGGCACCAAGCCCCATTTGATTTCCATGACCGACAGGCGCGTGTCGGCGGCTACGTAGCGCACGTCTGCGCCCAGCGCAATCTGCAAACCGCCGCCATACGCGACGCCATGCACCGCAGCCAACACCGGCACCGGCAGGTCGCGCCATACCGTGCAAGCGTACTGCGGCAGATTGGCGGCCCCATGCGTGCGCTTGGCAAGACGGCCGGCGCCGATGTCCGAACCCACATCGTTGCTGCCCAGGCTCGCCATGCTCCCCATGTCCAGCCCCGCGCAAAAGGCGCGCCCCTCACCCGAAAGCACCACGGCGCGCAGATCTGCCTCGTTCATCAGGCGCTCGCCGATGGTGACGAGCGCTTCGAACATGGCCGGGTCGATGGCGTTCATCTTCTCGGGGCGGTTGAGCCGGACTTCGGCCACGCCAGCGTCGATGTTGAGCAGGATGCGTTCAGTCATGAAAAAGTGTCCGTGTGAGGTCGGCGTCGAATCAGTCGGGGGCGATGACCAAAACATCGCGCTTGTCCTTCACTTGCGCCCAGTGCGCATGATCGGGCAGCGGCGGTTGCACCTTGGTCAGGCGGGGCCAGTCGGCGCGACGGGAGAGTTGTGCGTTCAAGGCGATGAAGTCCTGCTGGTCCGCAGGCACCTCAGCCACCGGATAGATCGCGCCCACCGGGCACTCCGGCACGCAGATCGAGCAATCGATGCATTCATCCGGATCGATCACCAGGAAATTCGGGCCGGCGTGGAAGCAGTCCATGGGGCAGACGGCGACGCAGTCGGTGTATTTGCACTGGATGCAAGACTCAGTAACTACATATGGCATAACTACGTGGGCTGTTCAAAACCTGTTTTGAATTCGTCCAAAATTATGCAGCATCAAGCTGAACCCCGTCAGGGGCACCCTGCGTGAGCTTGCATATACGGCTGCCATTTCATCTGAGGTGCGGCCCTAGCGGAGTGTTTTGGGGCGACGAGCCTAAGTCCATTGATGGCAATCCTGCAGCGCGCTCTCGCTGCTTGTGATGTGCGAAAGTCCGTGCCCGCGGGTTGCCAGCGCGACCCCGGCGCCGGAGCAGAGCGGGATACGGAGAAATCGAGGTATTTGCGGGAGAAGGGGCAGGCGCTTGACGGGGCCGGTGTTTGTGCCCAGCCCCGAGGACGCTGTCACAGCTTCCGGTTCGCGCACGCGAGCGGTTAATCCAGTGAGCTAATCGGCCGAAGGCCTGATGCTCGTGCCTCGGTTTATTGCGGCTGACGCCCCCGTCCGAGCGATAGCTTTTCCAACAACAATTCAACGTTGACCGGCTTGGGCAGGTGGTCGTCGAATCCGGCGGCAATCGCGGCGTCCCGATCCTGTAGGGAGGCCAGGCCGGTAAGCGCCAACGCGTAGATCCGTCGTCGCCCGCCTTCTTGTTGCCGAATGCTTCGCAGCAGCGCGTGGCCATCCGTTCCTGGCATTGCGAGATCGCTCACAAGAATGTCGAACGAACCGGCCCCGATGCACGTCAGTGCCTCTTTGGCCCCGGAGGCTGTCTGTACCTGCGCTCCCAGACTGCGAAGCAGATAGGTCAGGGCTTCCTGAGACTGCGTGTCGTCGTCGACCAGCAGCACCGACAAACCATCCAGCCGCTGGGCTCCGTTCGCCGCGCGCTCAGTGAACGCATGCTCATCAACCTGGGCCTGAATGAGCGGCAGGCGAACCGTCAGCCTAGTGCCTCGACCTTCGCCCTCGCTGCTCGCTGTCACGGTGCCCCCGTGCGCCGCAACCAGATGTTTGACGATCGACAGACCCAACCCGAGCCCGCCGTATTCACGCGTCCGACTGGTATCGGACTGCATGAAGCGGTCGAACAGCTGCGGCAGCAGTTCGGGTTTCACGCCGATGCCGTTGTCAGTGACGGAGAGTTCGACCAGCGTTCCGAGGCGGGTTAAGGCGACTTCGACCCGGCCACCCTCCGGCGTGAACTTCAAAGCATTGCCGATCAGATTGGACGCCACCTGTTGCAGACGGCGCGCATCGCCACTGACGACGGCCTTGGTTTGCAAGCCGGAGGTGATCAGTGTGATTTCCTTCTTGGCCGCTGCGGGCCGATGGCCTTCCACCACGGTACGGACGGCGGCTGCAAAGTCGATGGGCTTCACATCGAGCGAGAATCGGCCGGAAGAGATCCGGGACACATCCAGCAGGTCGTCGATCAGTTCGGCCTGCAACTGGCAATGGCGCAGGATCGTCTTGATGGCATGTTGATCTTTGTCCTCGCTGGCCGCCGGATTGCGCTCGCTGGCGGCCATGAGCACCGCCGCCCAAGTTGAGATTACGTTGAGGGGCGCCCGCAGTTCGTGCGAAACGAGGCCGAGAAAGTTGTCCTTGGCAGTGTTAGCGCGTTCGGCTTCGCACCGAGCGGCCTGCGCCGTGCTGACTGCCCGCTTGAGCTCGTCTATGTCCTGGAAGGCGAGCACTGCGCCGTCGATGCGATCATCTGCGGTACGGTAGGCGCGCACGTTGACCAGCCACCAGCGGCCCTCGCTGTCCTGGTACTCCTGCTCCAAGCCTGCCAGGCCTTGGACGGCGGACTGCACAATGTGCTCGACATCAGCGGCCGAGAAGAGGCGGTTCAGCTGTGCCAACGGCCGCCCGACGCTGTCTTCGGGCAAGCCAAACAGCGTCTGGGCCTGCGGCGAGAAATGGCGCAGGCACAATTGCCGATCAAGTAGCAGGACGGGCAGCGGGATGCCTTCGACAAGATTGCTCAAGTCGTCATTCGCCCTGTCGAGTTGATCGTTGCGCGATTTCAGTTCGACGTTCAGGGAGCCCAGCTCCTGGTTGGCCGACTCCAGCTCTTGCTTTGCCAGCAATAACTCTTCATTGGCGCTCTGGAGTTCTTCGTTGGTGCTGAGCATCTCCTCGTTGGCAGTCCTGAGCTCCTCGTTGGCCGACTCGAATTCTGCAACCACTGTCTTGAGCTGCGCCTGTGCCGCTTCGAGTTCATCTGACAACGTGGTGACGGTACGCTCAAGTTCCTGAACGCGGGTGTGGGGTGAGCCTGGGCTGGTGCTCTGAACGGCGATCGCGTCGTCTGGCAAGCGCTCCAGCGTGACCAAGAAATGCGGTACCAGGTCTTCGGCAACTAGCGGCAGCACGTCCAGCGCGAAGCGCGTGTCGCCAAGCGCCACGCGCTCTCGCCGCACCGGCTGGCTTGTGCGCTTCGCTTCGATCAGCGCGGTGCGCACCGTCACGTTGAGTTCCGGCTGCAACAGGCGCGGCAGCGCCAGCGACGCTTCGCCGCTCGCGGGCGCGACGAAGCCCGACACGTCGCCGCAAAAGTGCACTACGTTACCGTTCTCATCGACGATGAAGCCGGGTGGCGCATACCGTTCGAGCGCGGCCCGATTGGCCGCCTCAATAACCGGGTCGACGGGCTGCACACGGCGCACAGCAGGTGTACCGCCTTGGCTCGCCCATGGCCGCAGTGCGTCGATCGGGAAGGTCGCCTGCTGCCGCTTTGCTACGGGCACCTTACGGTAGAGGTGCGGTGCGCCGGCATGCTCGAAGCCATCGACTCCCGATGCTGCCTCGGCCCGGCCAAGCAAAACGAAGCCATCTGGCCGACAGGCGTAGTGCAGCATCTCGAGCACATGCTGCTGTGCTTCTTTGCGCAAGTAGATAAGAAGGTTGCGGCAACTGATGAGCCCCATGCCGGAGAAGGGTGCGTGGGTCAGCACGTTGTGCCGTGCGAAGACACACATATCCCGGATCGACTTGCGCACGACGTAGCCTCCGGACGTCGCTGCGAAGGTGCGCTCGCGAAACGCCTCCGGCACGTCGTCCACCGCGGCAATGCCATACCGGCCAGCGCGCGCAATCTCGATGGATGCTTCGTTGATGTCGGTGCCGAAGATTTGAACGCGGCGGTGTGGCGCTTCCCGGTCCAGCGCATCTTTCAGCAGCGTGGCGATCGTGTAGACCTCCTCGCCTGTCGAGCAAGCAGGCACCCATACGCGGATCGGATCGTGCTTCAGTTCCAGGAGGGCTGGTATCACCGTTTGCCTGAGCACGTTGACGAACTCGACATCGCGGAAGAAGGCGGTTACGCCAATGAGAATGTCATCTCGCAGTGCTTCGGCTTCCCGCGCATCCCCGCGCAGCAACTGCAGATAGCCGCCTACGTCGCGGTCCTTCTGTAGCAGCACACGGCGCAAGAATCGCCGGCGCAGGTTGACGTCCTTGACGTAGCTGAGGTTGATACCGGTCTTTTGCTGCACGACGGCGAGCGCAGTGCCGAGGGCGTCGGCATCGCCTGCCTGGGCGTTAGCGGTCTCGGGCTGGGGCGCTTCACCAAAGCGCCTGACCAGGCATTGCGCTATGTCTTCCGGTGGTAAAACCTCGTCGACCAGACCGGTGTCGATTGCGGCGGCCGGCATGCTTTGCTGGCTGGCCGACTGCGGCAGCTGGGCGATGACGAAGCCGCCGGAGGCTTTAAGGTCAACGAGGCCGCTGGCTCCATCTTGACCAATGCCGGAAAGGATGACCGCTGCGCCGTTGACGTCGGGATCCTGGGCGAGCGACGCCAAGCAGGCATCGATCGGCAGGTGAAGGCCAGCCTGCCGGCGCGTGAGCCGGAAATGACCGTCCAGTGCAATCACACCGGCGTTCTCGGGCAGCACATAGAACCGGTCGTGTTCAATTTTGCGCAGATGAACGAGTCTTTCAACCGGCATGCTCGAATCCGCTTGGAGGATGCCGGCCAGTTGGCTCTCTTGGTTCGGGTCGAGATGCGTAATGACGAGTACCGCGAACCCGGGGTTTTCTGGCAGCGCGGCCGCAATCGTACGCAACGCATCCAGGCTACCCGCCGATCCTCCCAGCACCACCACCCGCAACAGCTCCGAAGGCATCGACGCCACGTCTGCACTCCTACCTTGTTGTAAACGTCGGCGCAGTCTATCCCGGCGATTTCCGCACATCAACCATACAAAACGCCCTTCACGCCTATGCGTGGTGCAGGTATCTCGGCAGTGATGTGGTGATTGCTTGAGAGTGACGCTGAAGCCGTGTTCGCTTGCCAGGGCGCGCCCCATGCCGCGCCGACGCCAGTGCCCGCGCAGTTGAGGATCAGCCCTGCGCCAGCATGGGCGATGGAGCCGCCGGCCGATGTGTGAGCTGCAAGGAGAGGATACGGCGGATCGTCCCTATCTCTTCGGCGGGGCGGAGGGATGCTGAGAAGCTGAGGTGGTTGCGGGGGCGGGAACGGGCTCTGGAGGCCACTGGTGCGTGCATCCAGTCGTAAAGATGCTGCCCCGGAGTGCCGATCGGCGAAACTACGCGGAAACCATTGACTTGCCCGGGATAAATCCATCAATGATGGACTCCGCCATCTTCGTTGCCGCCCGTCTGGCGATACCAATGCTCTCCCAATGATCGGCCTGCAGCGCGAAAATACGAGAATGCTCGTTACTGGGCGGCATCCCTTCCTGGCAAATCAACACGGAGGCACTGTAAGACCGATCAGGACGCCGCTCATGCCATTCACGAGGCGGGTCAAAGAGATAGATCAGGGGGTAAACATCGAACCCCTTGTAGCGGCAAGTCGGATAGGCATCCACAGCAATCTCCGTTGAAAGGGGTGGCCTCACTGTACGCTCTTTCCGCTTGCTCCATTGGACTATCCGCGAACGAGCGAATGCGGACGGCGCGGCCATTTATGCGCCACGTGATCCCGCTGGTTTGAGATCTCCTTGCCAAGGCTGCACGTGCATATCGAGGGTATGGTCACCTTGTGCGGTTTTCGCGTGGAGGCTGTCTCGGATAACTTGCGCGATGGCCAGGCGACACAAGCTTTCAATGCCGCCCCTGGCTGCCGAGGCTAAATCCGTCGCGTTCGCCAACACCCTGAAGGACCGCCTTCCTTCCCCCACGAAACTGGTGAACTGGACGCAGTTCGGCTCTCCATCGCGGACAAAGCCCACAGTGATGGAGTACGCCATGTCTTTTGCCGCTCCGGGAAGTGTGCAGAGAAAGCTGGTCTTGTCGGTCGCATGAATCATCTTGCTTCCTGGCTTGTCATGCGAGCAATACGCCTCGCCAACGCAATATCAAAAAAGCAGGGGCTTCAGAAATACGCCGCGCCTGTCACAGCGACGCCACCGATTCGCCGGGTACCAGGCCATTGATGACGTCTTCGCCGAACTTCAGCGCCCCCCGCCTCGCGGTCCCGACATTCTCCCAAGCGGTGGGTGTCATTCGAAAAACGCGCGAATGCTCGGCTCCAGGTTGATGACCTGCTAGGCAGATCACTACAGATGCGTTGAATGTACGATCGGCACGCTTGCGCGGCCAAGACTGGGCAATCTCGGTCCTGTACACCAATGGATACAGGTCGAAACCTTTGTACGTGGCTGACGGGCTTGCGTTCATGAATGGCTCCAACCGATGGTGGGCGTGATCGATACCCGGCTGGATATCGACATTGACTGGCCACAGCAATCTGCTGATTGGCCGGGGGCAGTTATGAGTCCGTCCCCAAATGATCGACGGTGATCACGAGCATCCGATCTCCACGATC
The DNA here is from genome assembly GCA_000955795.1 of Burkholderiaceae bacterium 26. Lineage (GTDB taxonomy): Bacteria > Pseudomonadota > Gammaproteobacteria > Burkholderiales > Burkholderiaceae > Ralstonia > Ralstonia chuxiongensis. Next base: position 272,579 of record JYOB01000009.1, on the reverse strand, counting down.
CGCTTGGGTATGCACGCCCAACTGCGCCCGTAGAAAACGGTCAAGCATGCGCTGCAACTGACCGAGGTCTTGCCGGTCTGCGTGCATCAACTGACTCATGGCATCGTGCGTAAACGCGATCGTCAACGTCCTCACGTGCCAGATACGGCTATCGAACTGAGGCACTTGCCAGTTTGCGCCGAGCACACTCGATTCGGAGTGCCAGGTCCGCACATCCTGCCCGGTAATTTCATCGAGCACCGGCTTGGTAAATGCGACAAGGTCGAGCATCACGGATCTCCATGACTTACATCGCCAGTCGGAGCATCAACGGGCGAACGTCCGTGTGCGGAACAGGAGGATGGTGGGGCCCACTGTACTCCCATATATGCACGGCTGCGTGTCGGGGCTGGCGCCAGATGAGTGAGCGACGAAAAAAAACCCCGCGTGGCGGGGTTTTTTTATTGCGCGCGAGACGGATCAGTTCGCCGTAATCTTGGTCGCGACCGGGCCTTTCTGGCCTACGCCCGATACAAAGCTGACTTTCTGCCCCTCTTGGAGCGACTTGAAGCCATTGCCCTGAACCTCAGAGAAATGAGCAAACAGATCGTTGCCGCCTGCGTCAGGGGTGATGAAGCCGAAGCCCTTGGAGTCGTTGAACCACTTTACGATACCGGTTTCCATGTTGGATTCCCTAAATGTTCTGGTCGAGCCCATGCTCACCAGGCATGACAATCAAGGAAGGAACAATGAGAAAAGGTATCGCCTAACGTGACAACCCAAAACATCGGAGTAACTGCTTCAAAAGCCTGCGGCGCAACTTGTACCGGGCTCACAAGGTCCTGTCAATCAAAAAGGCGATGAACCCGGAAATAAGCCATGAATGTGGATGCGACCGCGCTTTGCAAACGTTCCATGTTGCCCATACACCGCCGCGTTTGGTTGTAACAGTCGAGCAGTCGCATTCACGCGAGCCATTGAGGCGGCTCACAGAGCAGGAATTGCGAGAAGCTGTTACCATGCGCAACCTTTACCCGTTATTCGAATTGATCGGGCTGGGTGCCTGGTAAGAAGACTAATCAATCGCTGGCCACCCGTCGGGCGTACACCCGAATCATCTTGGACCACACGGTCCATCACCTACCTGACCGGCGGTTTATCCGCTCCGTACGCAGCGCGCATGTACTAGGCGTGCCAGCCTACGCAAGTACGGTCACCTCGTTGCCAATAGCTTGCGCCGTGCATTTGTATGCATGACCCAAAGGCGTTGGCCCTACCCATCGTGGCGTAGCTCATCAGCAGGAACTGGTTTGCTCAGGCGTTCCACGCCTGCATCAGCTCTCGCCCGAAATTCAGCAGTGTATTGAACAAAATCGACTCCCCGTACACGGTGTCCGTGTACCCAATTGAACAAGAACCCGGCGTCTGGTTTGCCACCTATCTCATCAATGAGTATAGGGATGGCACGGAACGTATCCTCGCCAACGTCTCGATGCGCCACAACGTACATGGAACGGAAGCACTCGCAACGAATGCTGCCCGGGTTGCAGGAAGAGCAGCCATCGCACGTCTGGCACCCCATCACAAGAACTGAACCGCTCAAGCCGCCCCGCGCGGCTTTTTTCCGCTTGCGGCAAGAGCAGGCGCAACCCAGCAGTCAACAGGAAGGAAATCACCATGTCTGTTAGCGAAGAATGGGAAGAACTGCATCTAACGCCCGAGGGCTGGAAAGATGGCAGCTATCGACACGTACCTGGTGATGCCGTCATCGTCGCGCCACCGGCCAATGATGTACTGACCGTGCGCAGGCATGTTGCTGCCGTCTATGGCGGGCCGTCACGCGTGACAGAAGACAGAACACCGCGCACTGATGACCTGAGCCAGATCGAGCAATTGCTGTTGAAGTACGGCGCTCCTGTCTTTGGCGTCTAGACCGCAGACGAAGCGGACGAATGCTCGCGCGCTACATCGCGCCCACGTTATTTGAGAGAGAAATTGGCATGACACTCTGCCGCGCTTGCCTTGCGATTGAAGTCCACCGACTTGGTGCGTCAGGCCATGCCTTCTTACGAATCACCGACACCCAGCGCATCAAAGCTTCCAAGACAGCGGCCGTCACGGTGAGCACGTTTGCATGCCGCACGTGCGGCGCGAACTGGACCTATCGCGAAGGGAAAAACGTGCCCAACCCGGGATGGTCGATGGAAGAGTAAGCGCCTTCATTGGTTCGCTAGGCTCCGGTGTCTTGGCCGAGGCTCTGAGAAACGCCTGGCGGCGCGTCAGGCAACTGGCACCAGGAGTGCAACACCGTGCATCACCCATCCCAGTTCGCTCAGCGCGCGCTACCTGTTCTCTTGAGGCTGTTCTCCTCGCTGCCGCTAGCTGTCATCCACAGCATCGGACGCGCGGGCGGGCGGCTCCTCTATGCCTTACCCGGTGGATATCGCCGCCATGTCCAGCGCAATGCTGCGCAGGCCGGCTTCGAAGCGCCCCGCTTTGCGCGGCAGGCAGCAGCAGAAACCGGTGCAATGATGAGCGAACTGCCACGGGTCTGGTTTCGTAGCGATGCATGCATGGCCCAGGTGACTTGCGAGGACTGGCACGTCATCGAGGAGGCTCTGGCCGAGCGCAATGGACTCATCATGCTCACGCCCCACCTGGGTTGCTTTGAGCTGGCTGCACGCTATATGGCACAACGCATTCCATTGACGATCATGTTTCGCCCGCACCGCAAAGCCGTGCTGCGCGGCCTGCTGGATGCCGTGCGCGCGACTTCGAACCTGAAGGCGGTGCCAGCAACCTCTGAAGGCGTTCGATCGTTCGTACGCGCCTTGCGCCAGGGGGACGCGGTCGGCCTTCTTCCCGATCAAGCCCCGAAGGGCGATGGTGTATGGGTCCCGTTCTTTGGCCGGCCGGCGTACACCATGACGCTGCCAGGCAAGCTCGCCAAGCAGACGAACGCGCCCCTGATCATCGCCGCCGGCGAGCGCCTGCCCGGCGGGCGCGGCTGGCGGATGCACGTGAAGCGCCTGACCGGGCCGCTTCCCGACGGCGCCGAAGCTCAGGCTGCCTGGATCAATGCAGAAATGGAAGAGATGGTCAGGCGGTTTCCTCAGCAATACCTGTGGGGCTACAACCGATACAAGGTGCCTGCTGCTGCCCCAGCGGCTCCTACGGCCACTGTATAGGCGCATTTGTCCATTGCCTTGCCGATTCGGTGCCTGCGCAGGGCGAGACGGTCACCCATCTTGCGCAAATCGCAGAGCAAACGATTATCGTGGTGACGATTGTTGCCATCGTTGCCGCAGTCATGCTTGCATTCTTCATCACGCGCAGCATTACTGTGCCGCTCAGCTTTGCTGTCTCGGCAACCGAGGCTGTGGCACGCGGAGATTTGACGCAGCAAATCAATACCCACGGCAAAGATGAAACCGGTCGCCTCTTGCGTGCACTGAGTGAGATGAACGCAAGCCTCTTGCGCGTCGTCGGTCATGTGCGCACGGGGTGCTGACACGATGGCGTCTGCAACCGGCCAAATCGCAGCGGGCAATCTCGAACTATCGACGTGCACAGAAGAACAGGCGGACTCGCTGGAAGAAGCAGCCTCCAGCATGGAAGAGCTCACTGCGACTGTCCGGCAGAACGCCGACAACGCCCAGCAGGGAAGCACGCTGGCGAGCAGCGCTGGCAACATCGCTCAGAAGGGCAGTGTCGTGGTTGGGAAGGTCGTGAGCTTGAAGATGGTGCCCAATTGGCGTCTGAGGCCGGGCGACAATGTCTGAGGTGACAACCGCTATTGCGCGCGTTACAGACATCATGAGCGAGATCGCCGTAGCTTCAGTTGAACAGAGCAGAGGTACCGAGCAGATCAACCTTGCGATTGCCCAGATGGATGAGATGACGCAGCAGAATGCCGCGCTCGTGGAGCAGGCTGCGTCAGCGTCTGCTTCGTTAGAGGATCATGGGCGCCAGCTTCGCGATTCAGTCGCATTCTTCCGCTTGGACAGCAGCGTGCACATGATGCGGCGCCGGTCGGAACGGCCTAAAGCGCTGGTCAGCGCGGTGAGAATGGCAAGGCGAGGCGCTCAATACCGCGCCTTGCTTAACTTGGTGCGACCGTATACACAGCCGTATCGGCCCTGATGCCGAGGTCACGACGGAACGTTTCCGGATCGAACCCTTCCTGAATCTGCCGCGCCTCAATCGCGGATTTCGCGGCCTCCATCGCTTGGAGGCTGGTCCATTCGACGATGGACACCACGTTGAACTCGGTGGTGCCAGCGGTGTGCGTCAGCACTGAGCTTTTCAGGCAACCTGGTTGGGCGGCGAGCAGGGCCCTCGCTTGCTGGATGCGCTCCATGAAAGCCGGCATCGCGGCAGCCGGTACGGCGAAGCGACCAATGCGGAAAACCGCCATGTGTGAGTTGTCGGAAGCTTGTGCGGATGTCATGCTGAACCTCGTCATTAGGCGTGGATAAAAGATACCGCCGTACTCTAAAATCTCAAGTAAGGTTGAGGTCAAGAGGTTCGCGCATGAAAAAGCATCCCTTGGAAGAAATGGGTATTCCGCTCACGTTGAGCGTGGGTGAGGTATCCCGCCGCAGCGGCGTACCTGTGTCGACACTGCATTTCTATGAGGCCAAAGGCCTCATCGAGAGTCACCGCACGACAGGCAACCAGCGTCGATATTCGCGCGACGTCCTGCGCCGCGTAGCGTTTGTGCGTGTGGCGCAGCGTGTCGGAATTTCGTTGGGTGAGATAGCGGCCGGGCTGGACGAACTGCCCAAGGGCAGCATTCCGGACCGCGAAGCGTGGTCGCGATTGTCGACGACATGGCGCAGCGATCTTGATGAGCGCATCGCTCAACTCAAGAAGCTGCGCGACACATTGGACGATTGTATTGGCTGTGGCTGCTTGTCGATCGACCGGTGTCGCCTGCGCAATCCGCTGGATAAGCTAGCCCAGGAGGGGGCTGGGCCGCGACGACTGATGGTCAAACCTCTGAAATCGTAATGACGGTAAGTTACGGCGGTGTTCCGCAGACCTGTGCACGGTCTTGTCGTGGCCGATGCGTTCCAGCCAAGAAACGCCCACATCGGCGATTCCGGTGGGCGCGCAGCGCAGAAGCATCTGGAGCGCGCTTTCAGCCATCCGGGCAATCCCGCCAAGCTCAACGCTTGGCCCAGTTCCGAGGCGAGCGCGGGCGCGCAGTCGACTCCGCTGAACTGTCGCTCGAGGCGGAAAGTCGGTTGCAATTCAAGCACGCGCGCCGCGGCAATTCGCGCTTCGTCCAGCCGATTGAGGCCGACCAATGGTCCGATCAAGATGACGTAGTTGATGCTGTGGCTCGGGTTTGATTGCACCGCCAGATATGCCGCTTTCGCTGCTGCTGGCAACGCGTCCTGAAGAAAGTGCCTCAATGCCTGCGCTCGATACGACACGGACTGACCAGCTATCGTCGTTCGGCACGTAGACGTCGTCGTGAGTATCGACAGGGGGCAGGGGGGGCTTACAGCAGCTTCTGCTTGCCTTGGCGTGAGGAGTGCAGCGTACCGCTTATGACAGTCCCTCCGGCGGGCCGAGGAAGCGCAACGGGGCGGGCTCGCGTTCGTCTTTTCTGGCTTGCGGCCTATATTGGGTGTTACGGTCGGCATTGCTCGAGCGGAGGGGCGAATGAAACGCTTTTACACCTTCATCACGGTTTCAATGTTTGTGCTTACAGGACTAGCGCTTCAATCCTGCGTCGCATTGGGCGAAAAGCCGCTTGATGAGCAACTGGCCGGCGCCTGGACGTATGTCTCGGTCGATACTGTTCGCCCAGACGGCAGTCGCGCACCCATGTATGGGCCAAATCCGCAGGGCCTTGTCATCTTTGACGGCCACGGTCACTACGCGCTGGTGAACTCACGCGCCGACCTGCCAAAGTACGTCACCAACGACCGCATGAAGGGCAGTGCGGACGAGTATCGCGCGGTAGCGCAAGGTTCGATTGCGCACTTTGGGAGGTACGTCGTAAATGAAGCGGACAGAACCATCACCTTCCGCATTGAGACGAGCACATTCCCGAACTGGAACGGGGTAGAGCAGCGCAGGCCGTTCGTTCTCTCGGGAGATGAATTGCGATGGACCACGCCCGCCGCCTCGGGAGGGGGCTCCGGAGAAATTGTGCTGAAGCGAGCCAGATGACGCTGGCGGGCGGCACATGAATGCTTAGCCGGCGCCTTATGGAACGACCTCAGCGCAGATGTCTGTTGACTTGCGCAGCTTGATCGCCCGAGCCACGACCGGCTCTTTGGCATCGTCGGTCTTCAGGACGATGAGCATGCTGGCGTAGCGGGCTTTCCAGTTTGGCCCGAACGGACGCCCCAAGCCCCGTCAAGCTCAAGACGGTATGATCGCCAGCAGTCACGAGAATCTCTCGGCGACGATGCCAATGATGGCAAGGAGAAGAAGAGCCGCATGATCAAGGTCACCGTGATGTACTCGTACTCCGAAGGCGCGCGTTTCGACCACGCCTATTACCGCGACCGGCACATGCCGATGGTGAAGGCAAGGTTGGGCACTGCATGCGCCTACTACACCGTCGAAAAAGGCTTGGCCAGTGGAGCGCCCGGTACACCGCCTGCCTTCGTGGCGATGTGCGCGTTGATCTGTGATTCGACTGAAGCCTTTCAGGTCGCCATGCAAGAGCACGGCGCCGAGATCCTGGGCGACATTGCCAATTACACCGACATCGCACCGGTGATTCAGGTCAGCGAGGTCGTGGTCGAGCGGTCGGATCGTTGAGCGCATCCTCTGGCATCGTGCGGCAAGCACGTGGAAAGCCGTTTTCTCCAAAACGGCCGATCCCAATCACCAGCGGACAGTCCTGCCGCGATAGTCGAGATATTCGAGGCCGGGCCGCCCCAGTTTGTTCAAAATCACGTTCACGACGCCCGGAACGCTTTCCTCGATTGACAATCGGCCCTCGGGGCCACCGAGGTCGGTGCGTACCCAACCCGGGGCGATCAGCAGCATGGCCAACGGCGTGTGCGCCTGGCGCGCTGCGAAGCTGCGCATGAACTGGTTCAGCGCCGCTTTGCTGCCACGATAGAGTTCGCGCTGGCCGGATTCGTTGTCGGCAATGCTGCCTTGCCCTGACGACATGATCCCGATCAGGCCGGCCGGCGGAACAAGATCGGCCATGCGTTCGACCACGCGCATCGGGCTGAGCGCATTGGTAATCATCAGCGCTACGAAATCCTCTGTGGAGACCTCGCCGATGGTCTGCGTCGGATCCGGATTGGTCGTCCCCGCATTGACGAACAGAACGTCGAACATCCGGCCGGACAGGCGCTCACGCAGGGCCTGGATCTGCTCGGGCCGCGTGATATCCAGCGTTTCGATCGCGACCCGGCCCGGATGCGCATTGGCGAGATCATGCAAGAGCGTCCGGCTGCTGCCGGCGCGGACCGTGCCCACGACATTCCATCCGTTTTTCAGGAATTCGGCGGCCATGGCATAGCCAAGACCCCGTGAGGCGCCGATCAACAAGATGGTGGGCGTGTGGATGGGGGCGTTGGGCAAGGCGTTCTCCGGTGTGCGCGGTTGATGCAATCTATTGTCGGCAGAGCCTCCGCTTTGCACCAGACGCCTGGCAGACAATCCACGATTGCATCAGACGCCATGGTTGGATGCGTTTTCGATTATTCTGGCCGCATGTCACGCGTCGATCTCAACCTCCTGCCCGCACTGGACGCATTGCTTAGCGAGCGTAGCGTTACCGGTGCGGCCCGGCGTCTGAATCTCAGCGTCTCGGCCATGAGCCGCACGCTTTCGCGCTTACGCGTCGCGACGGGCGATCGCTTACTGTTGCAGGCTGGCCGCGCGCTGGTGCTGACACCTTATGCCGAGCAACTGAGCCAGCGTATTCCTGCACTGGCCCGTGAAGCAGAGGCGGCGCTCAGCCGTGCTGAGCATCGGTTCGACGTGGCCACCCTTGAGCAATGCTTCACCGTGCGCGCGGGTGAGGGCTTCGTCGATCTGCTTGGCGCGGCGTTGATGGATCGCCTCCAGCGCGCCGCGCCCGGCGTGCGAGTCCGCTTCACGCCCAAGCCGGACTGGAACGCGCAGCCGTTGCGGGACGGTGCGATTGATCTGGAGATCGGTATTGTCCGGACGGCTGCCCCTGAAGTCCGTACGCGGCCGCTTTTCCGCGATCGCTATGTCGGCGTGTGTCGCGCGGGCCATCCTCTCCTGGGCGCTGCGCGCATCAGCCTGGAACAATGGGCAGCATGCGGCCACGTCATGGTTTCGCGTACAGGCCAAACGGAAAATGCGATCGACGTGTCATTGGAGCCGCCAAACCTTCGGCGGAAGGTGGCAGTCGTGGTGCCGTCCTATTTGAGCGCGATGCAACTGGCGCGCCATTCGGACTTATTCGCCGTCGTTCCGCATTCCTGCCTGGGGAATGCATTTGTAGCGGATTTCGCGGCGGCCAACGGGTTGCAGTATTTCGAACTGCCGCTGGCTATACCCGCTTTCACCATTTCAGAGATCTGGCACCCGCGCCTTGACCACGATCCGGCGCATCAATGGTTTCGCACTGAAGTTCTAGAGCTGTGCCGGGCGGCATATCCGCAGAATCCGCTCGAGATACGCGCTGAAGGCAGGTAGACCGTTATCGCTGGACAGGGCGCGTGTGTTCGCTTGGGGGCCGGTACCCAAAATATGCGGACGTCCGCCCATGCCGCCATGCATCGCCGAAACTCAGCGCCATGGCGGGATAGGGCTTGTCGCTGCGTTCGAGGTGTATTGCCGTCTTCTCAGGCAGTCGTGGAGAACAGGTTTCCCGAGCTCTTGCCTTCCGCTTGCTGTGCCTGTGCAAGTTGGCCGATTGCGGTTTCAAGTGCTGCAGAGACCGAGCTTGCCTCCGTCGACAGCGCCTGCAGCCGCGCAGCCGCTTCCTTGTCGACAGTGGCTTGTTTCGATTCGGCTTCTATCTGGCGTTGCAATGCTGAAAGCCGCTGCCGCAGCGCATTGATCTGCGCTTTCAACTGCTTGACCACGGGGCTGTCGCTGGACGTGCCCGCGTCGCTCGATGTTGGATTCAGGCCAGTCGATGATTGCGCTTGGTCCTTGTTCGAGCGGGTGTCGTTGCCTTTCGAGGTGGATGTGGCCGCAGCTTCATTCCCTGCTGAGGCGCTAGATGGGCGGCTCGCCGCAGGCGGCACGGCGTTGGGCGTGAGTGAGGGATCGACTCGCATAGCTGATTCTTCTTGTTTGAATGTCGGCAGGCGTGATGTGCTTGCCGCTATACATCGGACTCTTCTTCGGCATGTTCGCCTGGAACTTGAGGAAGGCTGAAGCGGCTTCACTGCGGGCATTGCTCAGAAGCCGATGGCGCTCCGGGGGAAGGGCGCTGCCACCTCCCGGTCTTCACCAGTGCTGGTCGTAGGTGCCTTTGCCGTTCAGCTTGTCGACCATTTCCGAGAGCCAGCGCTCCTCTTGAAGCGCTCTGCGCAGTGCGTACAGGGCGGCGCCCTGCGGGTTGTCAGGGTAGACGAAGTAGTGCTCAGCCTCCACGCGCCAGGCGTTGTATGCGACGACGTGGAGGGCGCGGATCTCCCACAGCAGACGGATCACGGTTTCGTTGTCGCGGTGCTCTTGGGCCAGCGTTTTGAGTTCGGCAAGGGTCAGCGCGGGAAAGCGCTCGCGGATGGGTTTCGACATGGGCGCACCGTCACCACTTGCGAGCGACGCGCATCGTCCGGCGCTCGTGTGGGGTGGGCTCGTCGGTGAGCGACGCGCGGTACGCCTCCTGCGCAGCTTTGCCCTCTTGGAACCATGTCTCCACCGCGAGTTCGCTATGCAGCGCCTCGACGGCAATGCTGAAGGCGTCTGTTCGACCGCCCGGGCCAGCTGCCTCTGCCACCTGATGTGCGCGCCAGACGAGGTTGCGCAGCGCCTGCACTTCCATTAGCAACCGCCGCACGACCGGGTCATGGCCGTAGCGATCGCCAATGAGCGCGAGCTGCGCGTTCGTGAGCGCGGGGTATTCGATGCGAAGGGGATAGGGCATGGTTCAGACACTGTATGTTTATACAGTATCGTGGGCCGCGCCGAACGCGTCAACGTAGACAATGCAGACGTGGACGAGGCGACACTTGGCACGCCTTGAGGTGCTTCCTGGCGCTGCATGCTGTGCAGGAAATCGTTCCAATAAGCAGCATCGAGCCGCGGAAGACGGCGGGTTATTTGCTTGACTCTTATATAAGATATAAGACATTTGACCGTGTGGGGTATTGCGATTAGAATCGCGCCCAAGCGGCGCCCGGACCAGCCTCGGGGTGCCTGAAAAGATTCCCTGTAACGTCATCTCAGCAGGTCTCCCATGCTTGAAAACTTTCGCGCTCACGTGGCCGCCCGCGCCGCGCTCGGTATTCCTCCCCTGCCGCTGACGGCTCAGCAGACCGCCGAACTGGTCGAACTGCTGACGAACCCGCCCGCAGGCGAAGAGCAGACGCTGCTCGATCTGATTACCCATCGCGTGCCCGCTGGCGTGGACGAAGCCGCTCGCGTCAAGGCCGGCTTCCTGGCCGCCGTGGCCAAGGGTGAAACTGCCTGCCCGCTGATCTCGCGCAGCCGCGCCACCGAACTGCTCGGCACGATGCTGGGCGGCTACAACATCCAGCCGCTGATCGAGCTGCTGTCCGATGACGCCGTGGCCGCTGTGGCCGCCGACGCGCTTAAGAAAACCCTGCTGATGTTCGACCAGTTCCATGACGTGAAGGAACTCGCCGACAAGGGCAACGTGCACGCAAAGGCTGTGCTGCAGAGCTGGGCCGACGCCGAATGGTTCACGAGCCGTCCGGAAGTGCCGCAAAGCCTGACCATCACCGTCTTCAAGGTGACGGGCGAAACCAACACCGACGACCTGTCGCCGGCACCGGACGCCACCACCCGCCCGGACATCCCGATGCACGCGCTGGCGATGCTTAAGAACGCGCGCCCCGGCATCACGCCGGAAGAAGACGGCAAGCGCGGCCCGGTCAAATTCATTGAATCCCTGAAGGAAAAGGGTCACCTGGTCGCCTACGTGGGCGACGTGGTCGGCACCGGCTCCTCGCGCAAGTCGGCCACCAACTCGGTGCTGTGGTTCACGGGTGAAGACATCCCCTACGTTCCGAACAAGCGTTTCGGCGGCGTGTGCCTTGGCGGCAAGATCGCCCCGATCTTCTACAACACGATGGAAGATGCCGGCGCGCTGCCGATCGAACTCGACGTGTCGCAGATGAACATGGGCGACGTGGTCGAGCTGCGCCCGTACGAAGGCAAGGCGCTGAAGGACGGCAACGTGATCGCCGAATTCCAGGTGAAGTCCGAGGTGCTGTTTGACGAAGTGCGCGCCGGCGGCCGCATTCCGCTGATCATCGGCCGCGGCCTGACCGCCAAGGCGCGTGAAGCGCTCGGCCTCGCACCGTCGACGCTGTTCCGCCTGCCGCATCAGCCGGCCGACAGCGGCAAGGGCTTCTCGCTCGCGCAGAAGATGGTTGGCCGCGCGTGCGGCCTGCCGGAAGGCCAGGGTATCCGCCCGGGCACGTACTGCGAACCGAAGATGACCTCCGTCGGCTCGCAGGACACCACGGGCCCGATGACCCGCGACGAACTGAAGGACCTGGCGTGCCTCGGCTTCTCGGCCGACCTCGTCATGCAGTCGTTCTGCCACACCGCCGCTTATCCGAAGCCGGTGGACGTGAAGACGCACCAGACGCTGCCGAACTTCATCAGCACGCGCGGCGGCATTGCGCTGCGCCCGGGCGATGGCGTGATCCACTCGTGGCTGAACCGCATGCTGCTGCCGGACACTGTAGGCACCGGCGGCGACTCGCATACGCGCTTCCCGATCGGCATCAGCTTCCCGGCAGGCTCGGGCCTAGTCGCATTCGCGGCGGCCACCGGCACGATGCCGCTGGACATGCCGGAATCGGTGCTGGTTCGCTTCAAGGGCAAGATGCAGCCGGGCGTCACGCTGCGTGACCTCGTCAACGCGATTCCGCTGTACGCGATCAAGCAAGGCATGCTGACGGTCGCCAAGCAAGGCAAGAAGAACATCTTCTCGGGCCGCATCCTCGAAATCGAAGGCCTGCCTGACCTGAAGGTCGAGCAAGCGTTCGAGCTGTCGGATGCGTCTGCCGAGCGTTCGGCCGCCGGTTGCACGGTGCACCTGAACAAGGAACCGATCATCGAATACCTGAACAGCAACATCACGCTGCTCAAGTGGATGATCGCGCAGGGCTACCAAGACCCGCGCAGCATGCAGCGTCGCATCAAGGCGATGGAGCAATGGCTGGCCGATCCGCAACTGCTGCAGCCGGATGCCGACGCCGAGTACGCCGCCGTCATCGAGATCGACCTGGCCGACATCCACGAGCCGATCGTGGCTTGCCCGAACGATCCGGACGACGTGAAGACGCTGTCCGACGTGGCCGGCGCCAAGATCGACGAAGTGTTCATCGGCTCGTGCATGACCAACATTGGTCACTTCCGTGCCGCGTCGAAGCTGCTGGAAGGCAAGCGCGACATTCCGGTCAAGCTGTGGGTCGCGCCGCCGACCAAGATGGACCAGAAGCAACTGACCGAAGAAGGCCACTACGGCGTGTTCGGCACGGCCGGTGCCCGCACCGAAATGCCGGGCTGCTCGCTGTGCATGGGCAACCAGGCACAGGTGCGCGAAGGCGCGACGGTCATGTCGACGTCGACCCGTAACTTCCCGAACCGCCTGGGCAAGAACACGAATGTGTATCTGGGCTCGGCGGAACTGGCGGCAATCTGCTCGCGTCTGGGCAAGATTCCGAGCAAGGAAGAGTACATGGCCGACATGGGCGTGCTCACCGCGAACGGCGACAAGATCTACCAGTACATGAACTTCGACCAGATCGAAGACTTCAAGGAAGTGGCCGACACCGTGCAGATGTAAAGGTGTTTCGCGACTGCGGTGGGTCGTTCCCGCCGTAGTCAAATGAAAAGGCGCCGAGGGTTGAATGCCCTCGGCGCCTTTTCTTTTTGGTGCTTCTCAAGATTCCAGCACGGGCTGAAACCAAAAGGGAGCACGCTCCCTCAACCAGCGTTGTCAGTGGATGATGATGGACACCGTTGAATACGCTGGCACCGTGATCGTCTCGCTGTACGTGCCTGCCTTCGTGCCGCGCGCGACCGGGAACTGGCCGAAGCTTTGCAGCGTGGCCGGTACGGACGTCGGCATGGTGCGCTGGCTGCTGTAGCTCGGGCCGTTCAGCGCAGGGATCGAAAAACCGCTGTCCGAGCGAGCCGGATACGCAAAGCCCGATGGGCTGCCTGGCACCGGCAGCAGCGCGACCGCCGTGCCCCAACGGCCCGTTGCATCGCCCAGGCCTGCGCCGCCGCCGGCTTGGATGGCGCTGTTGAGTACCGCAGCCGAATCTGTGGACGAGAAGTTCTGCAGCAGGTTCGTGTAGTACGCAATGCCGTACTGGCGCAGCAGGAAGCCGCCCAGGCTGCCCGAAATCGGATACCCCGGGCACGACGAAGACAGCGACGGATCAAACGCCGTCAGCGAGCAGTCGTACGCGCTTTGCAGCCAGGCCGGGAAGCGGCTGTCGCGCACGTTGTTGAAGGTCGGATCGATCTGGCTGGAGAGCACGTCTTCCATCGTCATCGCCGTCATTTCTTCCAGCCACGTGCCGTACATGTACTGCGAGCCGTGCAGCACGCCGCGCTGGTAGAAGTTGGCCATGTGCGTGAACTCATGGCCGAGCGTCGAGACGACGGTATTCAGCCCATCAGTGCCGCCCAGGTAGATGGTTTCCGAATCCACATACAGTGACAGCGACTGATTCGACAGCGGCTGCGAGCTGGTGGTGAAGTTGTTGCGCGCCCAGAAATAGCCGACGCGACCATAGGGCTGGCTATCGGGCTGGATGTTCAGCACCACGATGTCGAGCGCCTGGTTCGGATCGATCAGGCTGGCGGAGCTGGAGTAGCTGCCCCACGGCTGGCCGACCAGCGAAGTAGCCAGCGTGTAAACCGACTGCGTGCCCGAAGCAAACTTGCTGATGAGCGTGTTGATGATGCCGTCGGTGATCTTGCTGGTGCCGTATTCGGTGTTTTCCACCCACAGGTTGACGATGCGGCCGTCGGTGGCCGTGGCTTGCTGGCGCAGCGTGGCCGTACGCACGGTGGCGGTGCCGTCCGGCTGCTGGTGGTTCCACGTACGCTGCGTGCCGACGCTGGCGACCGACTGCGGACGCAGCACCGTGTCGTTGGACGCGCCTTGCGTCTTGAGCGGGCCGCCGCCAGTGGCGTATCCGTCCAGCGCATGGATGTTGAAATCGGAAAGCTGGCGATCGAACGCCGCGTTGGCGTCATTGCCGGCCACGTCGGCGGCAGTCTTCTGGACCGGCGCTCCGGTGGCGTTCAGCAGGCCCAGGCCCGTCAGCGAGACGGACGGCATCGGCTGTGCCGCCGCACTCTGGTTGGTGTAGACGAGCGTCACGCTCTGGCCCGTGAGCCCCGCGATCGACACCGGCACCGAGCCGGCCGCTGCGCCCGTATTGGTCGCTTGCCACACGCCCACGCCGGAGCCGGCGTAGGTGTTGCCCAGTGCGCCGCAGTTCGACCCGCTGCACGCCGCCGCCACGGTGATATTGGCGGACGAGCCTTGCGTGGAGGCCGGGGCGGCCCCCGAACTGCCGCCGCCACCGCCTCCGCCACATGCGGCCAGGGTACCTGCTGCTGCCACCATCATCGCGATGGTCCATTGCTTCGTGCCGCGCACGTTGTTGCTGCTGCGTTCCATCTACTTCTCTCCAATTCCGCACATACCAGATGCCTGCACAGGGGCGGCTCGTGACTGCCTCAAGCGCAACATGCGGACGGATTCTCAAGGCGAAGTGGCGGATTCGATTCGTGGAAATGACGGCCTCACAGGCGCCAATTCCCCCCGATGTGGGGGTACGCAAAGTTTGCGTTGTCGAAAAGGTTGAAAAAGTCGTAGCCCCGGGATGTAGATGCAGAAAACGGAGGAGGGCGCCTGGCGCCACTTTGGCGACGGTGCCGTCCGCTAGAATGGGCCGCCCGCTCATTCACCGCGCCGCAAACGCGCTCAATACGTCACCCGCCGATGCTCGTTGCGCAGCTCAAATCGTTCTTCATGGTTGCCCGCCTGGGCAGCATCACGCTGGCAGCCAAGCAGCTCGGCCTGTCGCAGCCGACCGTGACTTCGCAGATCCGCGCCCTGGAAGAGGCCTACGGTGTCGAGCTGTTCTACCGAGGCGGGCGCCGGCTCTCCTTGGCGGACGCGGGCGTGCGGCTGATGCCCCTGGTGGACCAGCTCGTGCGCCAGGAAACCGAGATTGACTTCTTCCTGCGCAATTCCGGCGACATGGGCTCGGGCCACCTGCGCATCGGCGCGACCGCGCCGTATTACGTGCTCGACATCGTTGATCGCTTCTGCAAAAGCCATCCCGGCATTGACGTCAGCATCGAAGCCGGCAATTCGGTGCAGATGCTCGAAGCGCTGCAGGAGTACCGGGTCGACGTGGCATCGTCGTCGCAGCGGGTGGACGACGCGCGCTTTCTGCGTATTGAACTGGCACGCGATCCGCTCGTGCTCGTGGTGCATCGCAGCCACGCGCTCGCCGACCGGACGAGCGTGCCGGTAAGCGCGCTGTCGCAGTGCCGGCTGCTGGTGCGCGAGGTGGGATCGACCACGCGCGCCATGACCGAAACGATGATGGCGCAGGCTGGCGTGACGCCGGCTTCCACGGTTGAGATCGGTAGCCGCGAATCCATCCGTGAGGCCATCACGCGCAACCTGGGTGTCAGCGTGATCGCCCGCCAGGAAGTGCCAAGCCACGCCGATCTGCGTGTGCTGCCCTTTGAAGGTGGCGCGCCGGAGCTGAGTGAATACCTGTATTGCCTGCAGGATCGGCGTGAGGCGCGGTTGATTGCCGCCTTCCTGAGCGAGGTCCGGCCGGTCTCGTCATAGACGAACCAAAATCCGGAAATGCGCGCATTGGCGTTTTTGGGGTAACTGCCACAAGGGGTACATGTCGGCTGGCTACAGTGGCGATCGTTTTTGCCACTGTCTGCGCCCCGTGCCCATCTCTCAGCCTGTTTCCAACCCGACCTTGGGTTCTGCCGCGCCGTTCCTGTCTGTGCGGCAAGTCTCGCGCCGCTTTGGCGCGTTCACGGCGCTTGACGGGGTGTCGCTGGATGTGGCGCAGGGCGAGTTCGTCTGCCTGCTGGGCCCCTCGGGCTGCGGCAAGACGACCCTGCTGCGCATCATTGCCGGGCTGGAGGCGCACGACGGTGGCCAGATCATCGCCGGTGGCCGCGATATTTCCAGCCTGCCCCCGCGCGAGCGTGACTACGGCATCGTCTTTCAGTCGTATGCGCTGTTTCCCAACCTGACGGTCGCGCAGAACGTTGGCTACGGGCTGGACGCCAGCAACGGCAACCGTGCGCGCATGCAGGAGCGAGTCTCGGAGATGCTCGCGCTGGTTGGCCTTGCCGGTAGCGAGGCGAAGTACCCGTCGCAGCTGTCGGGCGGCCAGCAGCAGCGTGTGGCGCTGGCCCGCGCGCTGGCGCCCGCGCCATCGCTGTTGCTGCTGGATGAACCGATGTCGGCGCTGGACGCCCAGGTGCGCGAACACCTGCGCATCGAGCTGCGCCGCCTGCAGCGCAAGCTGAACGTCACCACGCTGATGGTCACGCACGACCAGGACGAGGCCATGGCAATGGCCGATCGCATCGCCGTCATGTCCAACGGCCGCATCGAGCAGACGGGCTCGCCGGCGGAGATCTATTCGCGCCCGGCCACCGGGTTTGTCGCCGGGTTTGTCGGCCAGGCCAACTGGCTGCCACTGGAACGTGCGGAGGACGGTACGCCCACGCTGGCCGGCCAACCGCTGCTGCTCGATCCGGCTTTCGTCGATGGCGGCTCGATGCAGGGCCGCCTGTTCTGCCGCCCCGAAGCCGTCACGCTGCACCCCGATGACGACGCCCCCAACCGCCATCTCGCCCGCGTGGTCGACCAGATCTACCTGGGGAGCCGAACGCGCGTGACGCTGTCGATCGATGGCCTGGCCGATGCACCGCTGGTGGCCGAAGTGGCATCGAGCGCGCTGCAAGCCGGCCGCAATGGCCTGGGCGACAGCAAGCTGTGGATTGCGCTGGAGCGCGACGGCTTGCGTGTGTATGCCTGAGGCCGCCATGTCGATGTTGCCTCCCGAGACGAACGTGGTTGCGGCCACTCAATCCGAGCCGGTTCGCGCTGCGAGCCGGCCTTTCTGGCGTACCGATGCGCCGGTGCTGACCGGCATGAAGCTTGGCTGGCTGCTGTTGCTCGCCATCGGTTTGCTGCTTCCCACGGCCATGATGTTGTTGCAGGCCACGGGTCTGGTTGCCAGTGTGCGCAGCACAGACGAGCACGGTCTGGCGCTGGTTGCCCACGTGGTCCAGGCGCCAAATTTTCTCGACATGGTTGGCCGTACGCTGGCCGTATCCGGCGCCGTGGCCGCCATTGTGGTGCCGCTGGCGTTTGCCCTGGCTTACGCGGTGCAACGCACCTGCATGCCGTTGCGCGGCACGCTGCGCACGCTGGCGATGCTGCCGCTGTTTGCGCCGTCGCTGCTGCCGGGCATTGCGCTGGTCTACCTGTTTGGCAACCAGGGCTTGTTCAAGGCATGGATGAGCGGCAACAACATCTACGGCTTCTGGGGCATCGTGCTGGGCGAGGTGTTCTACACCTTCCCCTATGCGTTGATGCTGTTGCAGGCGACGCTCACGCTGGCAGACGGCCGGCTGTATGACGCCGCCCGTGCCATGGGCGCGAGCCCGTGGCGGACGTTCCGCACGGTCACGCTGCCCGGTGCGCGCTACGGGTTGTTCGGCGCCTTCGCGTTGGTCTTCACGCTGGTCGCGACCGACTTTGGTGTGCCGACCGTGGTGGGCGGCAGCTATCAGGTGCTGGCCGTGGAGGCCTACAAGGCGGTGGTTGGTCAGCAGCAGTTTGCACGCGGCGCGGTCATCAGTTTGATGCTGCTGCTGCCGGCGCTGCTGACCTTTGCGGTAGAGCGCCTCGTGCAGCGCCGCCAGCACGCCGCGCTGGCCAGCCGCGCACAGCCATATCACCCGCAGCCGGATCGCCTGCGTGATGGGCTTTTCCTGCTGCTGAGCGTGCTGGTGGTCGGGGGGATTCTGCTCATGCTTGCCACCGCCGTTGGCGCGTCGCTGGTGAAGCTCTGGCCGTACAACCTCGAACTGTCGCTGCGCAATTACGACTTCGACAACATGGACGGCGGCGGCTGGCTGGCGTATCGCAACAGCCTAAAGCTGGCCGCGCTGACCACGGTGTTTGGCACCGCCCTGATCTTCACTGGTGCATGGCTGGTCGAAAAGACGCGCGCCGCAGGATGGTTGCAATCCGGGCTGCATTCGGCCATCCGCTTTGCCGTGCTGCTGCCGATGGCGGTGCCCGGCCTCGTGCTCGGTCTGGGCTACGTGTTCTTCTTCAACCATCCGGCCAATCCGCTCAACGGCCTGTATGGCGGCATGGCGCTGATGGTGCTCTGCACGATCATGCATTGCGCCACCGCGGCACACCTCACGTCGGTGGCGTCGCTGGGGCAGCTCGATCCGGTGTTCGAGGCGGTGTCGGCCTCGCTCAAGGTGTCGGCGCTGCGCACGTACTGGCGCGTGACACTGCCGATGTGCCTGCCGGCCGTGCTGTCTTGCGCGCGTTACCTGTTCGTGTCGGCCATGACGACCGTGTCGGCGGTGATCTTCCTCTACAGCCCCGATACCGTGCTCGCTTCCGTGGCCGTGTTGAACATGGACGACGCCGGCGACATCGGCCCCGCTGCGGCCATGTCCACGCTCATTCTCGTCACGTCGATCGCCGTATCGCTGCTGCTGGAACTGGCCACGCGCGGCGTCGTGCGCCGCACGCAGGCCTGGCGCACGGCGGCGCATTGAATTCGTAGTCCGTAACCGAAAAAAAGCAGAAAGGAAGCATGAACATGGGTGACTCCTCCCCAATCTCGGCACGCCAGGCAGGCGCAGACCGCGTCAACCCCGGCATCACGCCGTTGCGCCTGGAAGCCGCCGTGCTCGACTGGGCCGGCACCGTTGTCGATTTCGGCTCGTTTGCTCCCACGCAGATCTTCGTGGAAGCGTTTGCCGAGTTTGGCGTGGCCATCACGCTGGACGAAGCACGCGGGCCGATGGGACTGGGCAAATGGGACCACATCCGCACGCTGTGCAACGACGGTGCGATTGCCGCGCGTTTCTCGCTCGCACACGGTCGCATGCCCACCGATGACGATGTCACCGCCATCTACAACCGCTTCATGCCGCTGCAGATCGAAAAGGTGGGTGCGCATTCCGCAATGATCCCCGGCGCGCTGGACACCATCGCCGCGCTGCGCGAAGGGGGGGTGAAGATCGGCACGTGCTCGGGCTATCCGCGCGTGGTGATGGATCGTGTGGTCGATCTGGCTGCCAATGCCGGCTACACACCCGACTGCGTGGTCGCTTGCGATGAAGTGCCGCGTGCCCGCCCGTGGCCGGCGCAGGCGCTGCGCTGCGTGGTTGACCTTGCGATTGGCGATGTCGCGGCCTGCGTGAAGGTCGACGACACCGTGCCCGGAATTGAAGAGGGCCGCCGCGCCGGCATGTGGACCGTTGCGCTGCTCATGTCGGGCAACGCGCTGGGCCTGCCGTACGAGCAATACATCGCACTGTCTGCAGACGAGCGTGCGCGCCATCGCGTCGCCATCTCGGCCGGCTTTTCCGCCTGCCGTCCCCATTACGAGATCGACACGATTGCCGATCTGCCTGAAGTCGTGGCCGACATCAACCGCCGTCTGGCGCGCGGTGAACGGCCGCAGTGCATCTGAGTTTGTTGTTCTGTTTGTTGTCTTTTCCGCTGCATCACACCATACCGAGGAAACCATGACCGCACGTCTTTCCCTGCTGGCCGCCGCAGTCACTTCGGCCGCGATGGCTTTCGCCACGTCGGCTTTTGCCAAGACCACGCTGACCGTATACACGGCGCTGGAAGCTGATCAAGTGAAGGCGTACCAGGAAGCTTTCGAGAAGGCCAATCCGGACATCGAGATCAAGTGGGTGCGCGACTCCACTGGCGTTGTCACCGCCAAGCTGCTGGCCGAGAAGAACAACCCGCGCGCCGACGTGGTGTGGGGCCTGGCCGCATCGAGCCTGGCCATCCTGGACAAGGAAGGCATGCTGACGCCGTACGCACCCGCCGATCTGTCGAAGATCGGTGCAACGTACCGCGACAAGGCCAATCCGCCGGCATGGGTCGGCATGGATGCATGGGGCGCCGCCATCTGCTTCAACACCGTTGAAGCGCAGAAGCAGAACCTGCCGAAGCCGACGTCGTGGGCCGACCTGACCAAGCCCGTGTACGCGGGCAAGATCGTCATGCCGAACCCGGCTTCGTCGGGCACGGGTTACCTCGACGTCAGCGCCTGGCTGCAGATGCTG
The DNA here is from genome assembly GCA_000955795.1 of Burkholderiaceae bacterium 26. GTDB lineage: Bacteria > Pseudomonadota > Gammaproteobacteria > Burkholderiales > Burkholderiaceae > Ralstonia > Ralstonia chuxiongensis. The sequence continues at coordinate 252,071 of JYOB01000009.1, read as the reverse complement.
GGCGAGCAGAAAGGCTGGGCCTACATGGACGCGCTGCACCAGAACATTGGTCAATACACGCACTCGGGCTCCAAGCCTTGCAAGATGGCTGCCTCGGGTGAATTCCCGATCGGTATCGCGTTTGAATACCGTGCCGTGAAGTCGAAGAAAGAAGGCGCACCCATCGACATCGTGCTGCCGTCCGAAGGCCTGGGCTGGGACGTGGAAGCCACCGGCATCATGAAGGGCACGAAAAACCTGGACGCCGCCAAGAAGCTGGCCGACTTCTCCGCAAGCCCGGCTGCAATGGCGCTGTACGAGAAGAACTTTGCCGTGGTCGCCACGCCGGGCTTCTCCAAGCCTGATCCGCTGCTGCCGGCCGACTACGAAAAGCGTCTGATCAAGAACGACTTTACGTGGGCCAGCGCCAATCGTGATCGCATCCTCGCTGAGTGGACGAAGCGCTACGACGGCAAGTCGGAGAAGAAGTAAGCGATGCAAGCTCCCGTAACTCAAGGGGGCCTGGATGCCAGCACCGACGTCGCCATCGTCGGGGCTGGCATTTTGGGCTTGGCGCACGCGGCCGCTGCCGTCAAACGCGGCCTGCGCGTGACGGTATTCGAGCGTAGTGATATTGCCGTCGGCGCGTCCATTCGCAATTTCGGTCAGATGCTGGTGACCGGCCAGCCGCCCGGCATCATGCTGGACCTCGCGCGCGAAAGCCGCGCGCTGTATCTCGACTGGGCCAACAAGGCCGGCATCTTTGCGCGCGCCAACGGTGCGCTGCTGTTTGCCCGCAATGCCGCAGAAGAAGCCGTGCTGGACGAGTTCATGGCGACGCGCGCATCGGCTTTCGGCTACAACGTAAAGCTGTTGCGCAGCGCAGACCTGGCAAACCTCTACGATGGCCGCTTCATGCGCCACCGCGCAGCGCTCCAGGGCTTTGATGATCTGCAGCTTTATTCGCGCGAAGCCATTCCGGCGCTGGCGTCATGGCTTGCCACGCAAGGCGTGCGCTTCCATTTCGGTACGCTCGTGCGCCATGTGGAAGGCGGCCGGCTGGAAACAACTGCTGGCGTGTGCAACGCCCAGCGTGTGGTTGTGTGCAGCGGCCACGATTACCAGACGCTGTGTGCTGACCAGCTTCGCGCGCTGCAACCGCAGGTTTGCCGCCTGCAGATGCTGCGTGTTACGCCGGAAGACGGCTTCCGCCTGGAGCACGCCGTGCTGACTGGCCTGTCATGCACGCACTACGGCGCATTTGCAGACTTGCCGACCGCCCAGGCGCTGGCCATGCAGATCGAGCATCAGCGCCCCGAGCTGGCGCGTCATGGCATTCACCTGTTGGTGAGCCCCACGCCATATGGCGACTGGATCATTGGCGATTCGCACGACTATGGTCAGGACGCCCGCCCGTTCAACGCCGAGTCGGTCGACAACATCATGCTCGAGCTCGTGCGTGACACCTTCGGCAGCAAGCTGCGCGTGGTTGAGCGTTGGCAGGGCGTGTACGGCGCCAAGTGCCACGTACCCGGCAGCGGCGCGTTCTCCGTCACCCGCGTCGACGACCGCACCACCGTCGCGCTAATGCACAGCGGCATTGGCATGAGCGTGGGTCCGGCGCTGGCGCATCGGCATATGGACGCGCTGGTCGACGGCTCCGAACTGCCGCAATGGACACCACCGGCAACCTCGCCCGCAGCGGTGGCTGCCTGACGCAGCTTTGTTCAGTGCAGAGACGCCCGCACGGTTCTCGCCGCGCGGGCGTTTTCGTTTTCAGGCAGCAAAGAGTTCGACGATGGGCCAGCCGCGCGATTCGGCCACGGCCCGCAAGGTGGTGTCGGGGCTCACGGCCACCGGATGCGAAACGGCTTCGAGCAGCGGCAGGTCGTTGCGCGAATCGCTGTAGAACACGGTGCGTGAGAAGTCTGTCATGCGCTGGCCGCGCTGCGCGAGCCACTCCGTTACGCGCACGATCTTGCCTGCGCCAAACGTGGCGGTGCCGAGCGGGTTGCCCGTGAACGCGCCATCGCTCTGACCGTTGAGGGTCTCGCCTTCGACCGCCAGCAGATGCGGCACGTTGAACGCGGCGGCAATCGGCTCGGTCAGGTAGCGGTGCGTGGCGGTGACGATGCAGCAAAGGTCGCCGGCGCGCAGGTGTGTATCGACCAGTTGTCGCGCGCGCGGCAGCATGGCGGGCGCGATGACGTCGCGCAAGAATGTGGCGCGCCAGGCGTCGAGCCGTGTGCGCGGGTGCTGGGCCAGCAGGCCGAGCGAGAAGCGCGCGTGTCGCGCAAAGTCGAGCGTGCCGTCGCGGTATTCCCGCATCCAGCGTTCATTGGCTTGCTCGAAGACGCTTCGATCCACGGCGCCCTGGGCGACCAGGAAGCGGCCCCATTCGTATTCGCTGTCAATGGGCAGCAGGGTGTGGTCCAGGTCGAACAGGGCAAGCGATTGCATACAGCAGGCGGGCGGGGGCGGTTGAAAAACCGCGAGGTTACGGCCCTAGCGCGTCGCGGCTGTGTCCATCGCCATAACTTTGGCGATGAACGCATTGGCGTTTTTCTTTGGTGCCTGCGCAACCTGCGGGTTCAGGCAGTCGAGGAACGCGCGTACCAGGCGTGCGTCCTTGCGCTCCTTCAGGAAGTACAGATATTCGTGGATGACTGGCGCGTTGTCTGCAAACGGCAGCACGCGCACGTCGGGCCGGCGCGGTGCTTCACGCGCGGGCACGATGCTGCAGCCAAGCCCCAGGCTGATCGCCTCGTAAATGGCTTCGCGGCTGCCGATGATGCTCGTGCTGGCAGGCTCGATGCCGGCTGCGGCGAACGCGTCTTCGGTGACGCGGCGGGTGACGGAGCCCGGTTCGCGCATCAGCAACTGGCAGCCGGCAACGTCATCCAACGTGATGCTCGGGCGCCGTGCAAGCGCATGGTCTAGCGGCACGACCAGCACCATGGTGTCTTCAGCCAGCGTGATGCGATGCAGGCGTTCGTCATCCACGGCGTGAGACGAAACCGCCAGGTCGATGCGCACCTCCGACAGCGCCTCGAGCATCTGCTGCGAATTGCCGAATTCGATCGTGATCTCGATGGTCGGATGCCGCGCGCGAAACGCCGCCACGCTGGGCAGGATGTAGTAAGGGCCCGTGGCGCCCACGCGCAGGTTGCCAGTGCGCAGATCGCCGGCATTGCGCAGGAGAAAATCGACGTCACCTTCCTGCTGCGCAAGGCGCTCGACGATGGGCATAAGGCTCACGCCCAGGTCTGAAAGGTCCAGCCGGCTGCCGCGGCGGTGGAACAACTCCACGCCGTACATCTCTTCCAGCTGGCGGATGCGTCCGGTCACGGTCGGCTGCGACAGGCGCAGGTGCTTGGCAGCGGAGGTAACGCTGCCCTGGCGCGCCACCTCGAAGAACGACATCAATAGATCGCCCAGCATGCTTGTGTTTCCCTGATATGTCTTTTTGATCGTCAGGTGCACAGTCTAGGCAGCGTTTGTGACGCTACATACCGTTAAACCTTACGGTCAGCCGTGGCTGCAAGCGTCGACGCTGGCCTGAATTTGAGCGAGTTTCGAGGAGGGCGCCGGGCGCACATCGTGCTACCGTATGAACCTATGCGCGTAACAGAGGAGACACCATGCCGGTGCTGAAGGTCGATGTCGTCACGGCAGAAGAGCGGCTGTACGAAGGCAACGCCAAGTTTGTGGTCATCCCCGGCACCGAGGGTGAACTAGGCATTCTGCCCGGCCATGAACGTCTGCTTACGCGGCTGCGTCCGGGCACCGTCCGGGTCACGCAGGAGAACGGGGAAGAGGTGATCCTCTTCGTGGCCGGCGGCTTTGTCGATGTCCAACCCGAGCAGGTCATCGTGCTGGCAGACACGGCTGTGCGCGCACACGACCTGGATGAGGCCAAAGCCGAGCAGGCGCGCAAGGCCGCAGAAGAGCACATGCAGAACAGCAAGAGCAAATTCGACTATGCACGTGCGCAGGCGGAGCTGGCCGAGGCCGTCGCGCAACTGGTCGCCATCGAACGTTTGCGCAAGCGCCGCCGCTGAGCCTCTGGCGTCACAAATGGCCCGTGCTGCCTCCACACCATAACGGCGGTAATGTGTCGTCCCAGCCTGGGAGGGGTAAAGAACCGCGCCGGTTCTCCGTTTTAAAGCAGAACTATCGAATTCCCGCTGAACGTCCCTCCAGAGATGTGATCGGTTTTGCCGGTTCTGCTGATGTCGCCCCTTGTTGTAATTGCCCGTGCGTTTGCGCTTGGTTGCCGCAAACACCCGAGTGCCGAGCATTCATTCGCGTTGCCCATGCGCTTGCCGTGCGTGCCATCCCACCCGAAGCGGTGCGCGCAAATGTTTGCGGTGGTCGGTGCGCTGCTTTGCCGCACGGCGCTGGCGCAAACAGACGTCACCGATCTGACCGCACTGCCTATCGAGCAACTCATGCAGGTGCAGGTCGTCACCGGCGCATCCAAGTACGCGCAAGCCGCAAATGAGGCACCCGCCAGGGTTTCGGTCATCACCGCTGCTGACATCAAAGCCTATGGCTGGCGCACGCTGGCTGACATTCTGGGCAGTCTTCCGGGGCTCTACACCAACTACGATCGCAACTACACCGCGCTGGGCGCACGCGGCTTCTTGCGCGCGGGCGATTACGACACGCGCTTCCTGTTGCTGATTGATGGCCATCGCACCAACGATCCCATCTTCGACCAGGCGGCCGTCGGCACCGAAGCCATCCTGGACGTCGACCTGATCGAGCGGGTGGAGTACGTGCCCGGCGCGGGCTCGGCGGTGTACGGATCGAACGCGCTATTCGGTGTGATCAACATCATCACAAAGCGGGGCCGCGACATTGACGGCGTGCAGGCCAGCGGATCAGCGGGCAGCGCCAATGCGCGCGATGCCCGCGTGACGTGGGGCAAGCGGGCCGAGAACGGCGCCGAATGGCTGCTGTCGGCCAGCGTGAACGATGACCCGGGGCGCGACCTCTACTTTCCCGAGTTCAATCAGCCGGGCGTGAGCGATGGCGTGGCCCGCGGCATGGATTACGACCGCGCAAAGCGCCTGTTTGCCAAGGGGAGTTTTGGCGAGTTCGGACTGACCTTCGGCTACGTTGATCGTACGAAGGGCGTGCCGACGGCGCCGTACGACCAAAGCTTCAACGACCCGCGCTCGCGCACCGTCGACACGCGGCAGATGTTCAACGGCACGTGGCAGCACGCGCTGGACGACACGACCGAGGTGACGGCGCGGCTGTTCTGGGGCCGCTATGTCTCGCAGGGGGACTACGCATACAGCCCACCGCCGGTCGGCATCAACCGCGATCTATTCGACACTGCGTGGTACGGCACGGAACTCAAGCTCGTGACCCGCCGCATCGAACGCCACACTCTGGTCATCGGCACGGAGCTGCAACGCGACTACCGTGATGCGATGCGCAATTTCGATACAGCGCCGTACGCCAGCTACCTGGACGACCATCGCGACAACAACCGCGTGGGCGTGTATGTGCAGGATCAATTCATGCTCCATCGGGACTGGGTGCTGGACACGGGCCTGCGCTACGACCACACGAGTTTTGCGCCGGGCATCTTCAGCCCGCGCGTGGGCCTGATCTGGCATGCCGCCCCAACGACCACCGTCAAGGCGATCTACGGCATGGCCTATCGCGCGCCGAACGATTACGAGCTGAACTATCAGACCAGCGCGCCCGGCGGTCAGCAGGTCACTAACGGGCTATCGGCCGAACGCATACGTACGTATGAAACGGTGATCGAGCAACAAGTTGCCGCGGGCGGTAAGGCGACCTTGTCGGTGTTTCAGAACAACGTTTCCAACCTGATCAGCCAGAGCCAAGACCCGAACACCGGGCTGCTCTTTTTCAGCAACGTAGCGCGTGTGCGCACACGCGGCGCAGAACTCGGCTATGAGCAGAACTGGCCGGGCGGCACGCGCCTGCGCACGAGCTACAGCTTCCAGCGTTCCGAAGACGTCGATACCGGCCAGACGTTGAGCAACTCGCCGCGTCACATGCTCAAGATCAACGCCACCGCGCCTGTGTGGCGCAGCGACTGGCGTGCTGGGGTGGAGGCGCAGTACATCAGCAACCGGCTGACGACAGCCGGCGAGGTTGGCGGTTACTGGATCGCCAACCTGACCTTGCTGGCGGCAAGGCTGGCGCCCAACCTGGAGATGTCGACCAGCATCTACAACCTGTTCGATCGGCGCTATGCCGATCCGGCCGGGCCGGAGTTGCCTCAGCCGTCCGTCGAGCAGGATGGCCGTGCCTTTCGCGTGAAATTCACCTACACCTTCCGATGAGAGCCCCGCACGGCATCGTCCGACGTGCCCAATGGCGGCGACCGCGCAGGTTATACGCGGTGCTGGGCGCTGTGCTGGCGGGTGCAGCATGGATGGGTACTACGCACGCGCAAATGCAGGCCAGCGAGGTGCAGGTCAAGGCGGCGTTCATCTATAACTTTGCGCTGTTCACCAACTGGCCGGCCGATGTCATGCAGGCCGACGCGCCAATGGTGGTGTGCGTGACAGCACAGCATCCGTTGCAAGCGGCCTTGGAAAAACTGACAGGAAAACCCGTGCGCGGACACCGCCTGGAAATCCGAAAGATCAACGACGGCACCGTTGCCGGCTGCCATGTCCTGGTGTTTGACACGCGTGCCCAGAACGGCGTGCGCCTCGACCCGGGCACGCCGGTGCTGACGGTGTCCGACAGCCCGAAGAACGAGCGCGTGGCCGGCAACCCCGAGCCGATGATCGCGTTGACGCTGCATGACGATCGCGTGGTTTTCGACATCGATGCAGTGGCCGCGCGGCAGGCCCATCTGCAGCTCAGCTCGCAACTGCTGCGCCTGGCTAGGACCGTGCAATGAGTCTGTCCATTCCGACCCCTCGGCCCCGCCTGGGGCACTCCATGGTGCGGGCCAACATGGCCGGTGCTGGCGCGGCGCTGACCATCGCGGGGTTCCTGCTCATCGTGTTCCAGTTCATCGCGCTGCATGCGGCGCTGGTGCGCGACGTGCATGTGCAGGCGCGCATCGTTGGCGCCAACAGCGTGGCCGCGCTGCTCTTCAATGACCGTCGTGCCGCAGAAGAAACCCTGGCCGCGCTGGAGGCATCGCCGTCGCTGCGTGCGGCAGGTATTTTCAGTGCATTGCGCAAGCCGTTGGCGCTGTATCAGCACCACGATGCCGCGCCGGTGCGCGCGCCCGATGCCGCCATGCTGCGGGACTCGGATGTGTCCACGCTGACCACGCTGGAGGTGGTGGAGCCGGTGGAGTCGGAGCGTCGCGTGGTCGGCTATGTGGTGGTGCGCTCGAGCCTGACCGAGCTGTACATGCAACTGCTCGGCTATGCCGTCCTCACGGTGTCGGTGGGCATCGGCGCGATGGGTCTGGCGTATCTCGTGATCGCCCGCATGCGCCGCGCGGTGCTGCAGGCAGAGGCGCATCTGGATTACCTCGCCCACATCGATTCGGTCACGGAACTGCCGAACCGGCATGCCTTCAACGAACGCCTGCAGGTGTCGCTCAAGCGCGCAGGCCAAGCGGGTGCAGTGGGGCTGCTCCTGCTGGATCTGGACAACTTCAAGGTGGTCAACGACACGTTGGGCCACAACAACGGCGACCGCCTGCTGCGCCAGGTTGCGCGGCGGCTGAATGACGTGGTCGACCAGGCCAACTTGCGTGCCGTGCTGTGCCGCATCGGCGGAGATGAGTTCGCGGTGATCGCAGAGCTGTCTGGCCGTGCGCAGATTGCCGACACGGAAGCGGCAACGTTGGCCGATGGCTTGGCCAAACGCATTCTTGCCGCGCTGGCGGCGCCGTTTGCGCTCGACCTGCATCAGATATACGTGACGGCGAGCGTGGGCGTGAGCCTGTATCCGCATGACGCGCGCGACGTGCAGGTGCTCACACGCAACGCAGACACGGCGATGTACCACGCCAAAAACCACGGCAAGAACGCAGCTGCGAGCTTCACGTCGGAGATGGACCAGCAGGCGCGCCGCCGCCTGCGTGTGGAAGCCGATCTGCGCCGCGCGCTCGATCGCGAAGAGCTGTTGCTGGCCTACCAGCCGCAGGTGCGCCTGTGCACAGAAGATGCACACGATGCGGTGATCTGCAAAGCAAACGTCTACGGCGTGGAGGCGCTGGTGCGCTGGCGCCATCCAGAGATCGGCCTGATCGGCCCCGGCGAGTTCATCGCGGTGGCGGAAGAAACCGGCCTGATCGTGCCGCTCGGCCTATGGGTGCTGCGCACCGCATGCCAACAGGCTGTGCGCTGGATGCACGAAGACGGCGTCACGCTGCGGGTGGCCGTCAACCTGTCGGCGCGGCAGACGCGTGACCCGGCCCTCGTGGAAAACGTCATGGCCGTGCTGCGCGAAACCGGCATGCCGCCGAATCAGCTCGAACTCGAAATTACGGAGAGCGTGCTGATGGAAGACATCGAGGCCAACATCGCGCTGCTCGAATCTCTGCACGCGGCCGGCATCAGCCTGTCGATTGACGATTTCGGCACCGGGTATTCGTCGCTGGCGTATCTGCAGCGTTTCCCGATCCAGAAGCTCAAGATCGACCGCAGCTTCGTGCAACGCATGCCCGGCGACGGCGAGGCCATTGCCGGCGCGGTGATCGCCATGGCGCATAGCCTGCGCATGCAAGTAGTGGCCGAAGGCGTGGAAGATCCCGAGCAGCTCGCGTTGCTGCGCAACGCCGGATGCGATCTGGGGCAGGGCTATCTGTTCTCGCGCCCGCAGCAAGCCGACGCATTGATGGCGTGGCTCAACCGGCTGGACAACACTGCGGACAGCGGCACCGCTGTGTGTGCCGAAGAAGACGCAATGCCGAGCGCGTCGTTGCCGTCGTCGTTGGCGGGGTAATTTCCTCCCGCAGAAAGCCGAGCTTTCAGAATTGACCTATTTGGTATAATAACCAACTAGGTTAATTTGGCATGCATGGAAAAACGTACGCCACATGCCAAACTGTCGCTCGTTCGCGAACTGATCCGATCCGGCAGCGTGCGCGCGACACGCAGCGCATACGAGGGTGCGCTCGAACTCGGTATCACGAATTTGGCGGGTATGTGCGCAGTCGTCATGACGCTTACGCCGCACTGCTTTTACAAGAGCATGACAACGCATGCCGACCACCGCGTGTGGCAAGACGTCTATCACGCCAAGGCGAGTGACCAAGACATCTACCTGAAGCTGACCGTCGTTGATGACGTGCTGATCGTTTCCTTCAAGGAGCTTTGATCGTGAAATGCCCGAGCTGTGGTGCTGCCGAGTTGATTCATGACACGCGCGATGTGCCGTACGCCTACAAAGGCGAAACCACTGTCATCCCCTCCGTGACGGGAGATTTCTGCCCGGCATGCGATGAAATCGTGCTCGAACGGGGGCAGGGCGACCGATATGGCGAACTGGTGTCCGCCTTTCAACGTCAGGTGAATTCGGCCTACGTTGACCCCGCATACATCGCGGCTGTGCGTCGCAAGCTGAATCTTGACCAACGTGAGGCCGCCGAGATTTTTGGTGGCGGCGTCAATGCGTTCTCGCGCTATGAAACCGGTAAGACGAAACCGTCTCTGGCGCTGGTGAAACTCTTGAAGCTTCTGGATCACCACCCCGATCTGCTGACTGAAATCAAGACGGCTTGATCGCGCCAAAAGAAAAGCCCGTCAATGCGCGGGCTTTTTGCTGAGTGGCCATTGGGGGCGTTCAAGCCGCCGCCCGCCGCGCCGCCCGCGTAGCCCCGGCCGTCAGCACTACCACCGCTGCCAGGATGATGCCCGTCGCGCCCAGCGTCTGCGGGGCGACCACTTCATCGGCCAACCACGCGCCCATCAGCAGGGCGATGGGCGGGTTCACATACACATAGCTTGTCGCCATGGCGGTGGACACGCGTTCCACCAGCGCCATGTAAGCCGTGAATGCGATGGCCGAGCCGAACACCACGAGGTAGCCCCATGCAAGCGCGGAATGCATGCCGATGTGCTTGGGCCACACTTCGCCGGTGATCAGGCTGAGCAGGACGAGCGCCACGCCGCCAAACGCCATCTCGAGTACGAATGCCGTCATGCCCTTGGGCATGTCGATCCGTTTTGAGAGCTGCGAGCCGAATGACCACGAAGCAATGGCGGTGGTCAGTGCCAGCACGCCGACCGTGCTGGCCTGGAACTCCGCCCCGCGAAACAGCACCGCAATCCCGATGCTGCCCAGCGCAATGGCGCCAATCTCATACGCACGCAGGCGGCCGCCTGCCAGCAACGTCCACAGCGTGGAGAACAGCGGCATCGATGCGATCATCACCGTGGTCGCACCCGACGAGATGGTCTGCTCTGCCACCGCCGTCATGCCCATGCCGCCCACCAGCATGAACGCACCGATGAGCGCGCAGTTGCGGACCTGGCGCGCAGTCGGCCGATCTTCCGGTTTCCCGCGCTGGCGCAGGATGGCCAGCGGAGCGAGCAGCAACGCGGCGGCCAGAAAGCGCGAGCCCATCATCAGGAAGGGCGGCAGATCGGTCAGCGCAAAGCGGATGGCGAGATACGTTGTGCCCCACACCACGTAGGTGATGAGCAGGCACAGGGCGATGAAGGGGGACATGAGGAACCTCTGCGAGGAAGTCCCGATGCTACTCAAGGCGCGCCTATGCGCAAAACGAGTTTTGCTATCGCTCGTTGTGAGCGGTGTTAGCAAGCAAGTGAGCTGAGGCGTATGCGGGGTTTGAGACCCAAACCGCCGGGTTCCGAACCTCGCGATCGGGGTTATGAACCCGGCGTGCCGAGTTTTCAACCTCAGGTATGGCGTTCAGAACCTCAATGTCGGCGTTCGAACTACGAGATATCGAGGTTCTGAACGCTACCCGTCAGGTTCCGAACGCCAACGGTGCAGTTCGGAACCTCAAGCGCGGAGTATTGGAACCCGGAGTGTCGAGTTCAAAACGCCAAGCCTCACGTTCCGAACCTCGAAGGCGGGTCAGATCACCCGAAACCCGTGCGTACCATCCCGCCGCAATTGCTCCACCAGCCCGAACTCCCAATCGAGATACCCCTGCATCGCCGCGCGCGGGGCGCTCGTGCCTTCATATGGGCGGCGGTAGCGGTCGATGCGATTGGAGGGCAGGTGGGTCTCGCCGGTTTCAACGGGCAGCCCGGCCGCCACCCATGCTGCGGTGCCACCGTCGAGCACCCACACCTCGGCTTGCGTCAGCTCGGCAAGGTCGGCGGCGGCAAAGCGGGCGAGCTGGCTGGAGCCACAGGTCAGCACATAGCGGCGTGCCGTCGGGATGCGCGCGAGCGCTGCGGGCAAGTCTGAGCGCACGGCAAACCACGCGCCCGGAATATGCCGCGCAACGTAGTTGGCGCTGCGCGTGACATCTATGACGGCTGTGTCGCCCGCTTCCAGCCAGCCGGCCAGGGCGTGGGCGTCAACCGTGCGCACGGCAGGAGGTTGTGGAGCGGGCGTCTGCCACGTGCCAGTGACGCTGCGCTCGCTGGCGTCGACCGGATCGACGACATAGACCTCCCAGCCCATTTGTGCGAGCCACGAGGCGGACATGTCGGCGCGCACGCCGTCGTCATCGGCCAGGACGATGCGGGCGCCGCGCACGGCTGCTGTGTGATCGGTTTCCTGCACAAGCTGCCCGCCGGGCGCGCTGGCAAAGGCGGGCAGGTGGCCGGCGGCGTATTCCTCGGGTGTGCGCACGTCGAGCTTGTAGAGCGTGCGGTCCGGCGCCTCCAGTTTGGCGACGTCAGCCAGCGCAATGCGCGGGACGTTGGCGCGTTCGGCCACGGCGCGCGCATCGGCTTGCGCCTGCGCGCGCGTATCTGCAGACACGTCCAGCGGGTGCCGGCGGCTGGCGCCATGGTCCAGCATCTGATCAGCCAGCAGCCAGCCGATGGTGCCGTTGCGCAGTGCCGCCACCGGGTTGGGAATGCCGGCATTCACGAGCGATTGCGTGCCGATGATGCTGCGCGTGCGCCCGGCGCAATTGACGATGACCTGCGTGCTCGGGTCCGGCGCCAGCTCGCGGATGCGTAGCACCAGCTCGGCTCCCGGCACGCTCGTCGCCGTGGGGATGCTCATGGTTTGAAACTCTTCATAGCGGCGGGCATCGACGATGACCACGTCGCGCTTGGCATCGAGCAGCGCCTTGACCTCCTGCGCGCTGAACGAAGGCGTATGGCGGTGCGCCTCCACGTATTCGCCAAAGGCCTTGCTGGGCACGTTCACGTCCTGGAAGACTTCGCCGCCGGCGGCGCGCCAGCCATCGAGGCCGCCTTCGAGCAGGTACACGCGCGTATAGCCGAGTTCGGCCAGCTTGGCGGCCGCTTGCGGGGCGAGGTCCACGCCATCGTGCACGCCATACAACACGATCAATGTATCGCGGCGCGGAATGCGCGACCACGCTTCCAGCTCCAGCCGCGAGAGCGGCAGGTTGGCTGCCCACAGCGGGTGCGCTTGCGCGTACGGGTCTTCCTCGCGGACGTCGAGCAGCGCGATCTCCTTGCGAGCCAGCAGGGCAGCGCGCACGTCGGCATACGCGAGCGTCGGGACGTGGGTTTCGGCCAGCGGCGCAGCGACCGGCGATTCAATGGCGTCGATAGGGCTGCTCATGATGCGGGCGTGTCCTTGGAGCGATCCCAGAGATTGGGCAGATGGGTATTCGAATAGCCGGAGACGAAAGGCTTGCGCTCGCCGTCTTCCATATAGACGGAGCGGTGGATGCCGCCGATGTTGCCGCCATACACGTGGATGCTGATCGACGTGCGATCGTCAAAGGCGTTGTGCACGCGGTGGATGTCGCCAATGCGCGGCGAGACGCGCTCGACCGCGCCCGGCTCCAGGCGGATGGCTGGCCCGTCGGGTTGGGGCTTGCCTTGCGCGTCGAGCTTGAACGGCTGCGAATATTCCGCGCCGCGCAGCATGCCGATCAGGCCCCACGTGGTGTGATCGTGAATGGGCGTGCGCTGGCCAGGGCCCCAGACAAAGCTGACGATGGAAAAGCGCTCGCCCGAATCTGCATGCAGCAGGAACTGCTGGAAGTGCTCGGGGTGCGGCTGCGCGTATTCAGCTGGCAGCCAGTCGTCGCGGGCGACGAGTGCGCCGAGCAGGGCGCCGGCGCGCTCGAGGATCTCGGCTTCAGTCGGCTGCTGATCCAGCAAGCGCGACAGAGCGGTCACGAAATCACGCAGCGGCACCGTGGACTGGGTTTGTGCGGATGCCGCAGCGGAAACGGCAGCGCGGGCAGGCGTGCTCATCGGCAAGTTCCTGATGTGGGGTTTTGCGCATCTTGCTGGACTTGGGCGGAGGCGTCTACTGAAACCCCAAGTGCGGTGCGGCTGACGGGGAGCAGCCCGGAGTTGTCGTGCAGAGCGTGGATTCGGCTGCACAGCACGTCGCGATCATGTCGGTGCTGATCAACGGGTCGATCGATGCATGGTCAAGGTGGAGGCCGTATTGCTGCCCGCGGCGGCTTCCACCTTTGAAGCTTGGGTTTCCGCTTGTGGCTTAGCGGGCGTTGCCCGAATGGGATTCCGCACTGGGCCGCGAGCCGCCATGCGGGCCAGCGGTACCGGGCGCTTCCACGACGTTCTTGGGCAGATTAGAGGCCGGAGTGGCGGCGTCCGGGGCGTTGTTGCCACCCTTGCCAAAGCGTGCCGCCAAGCGGTCCTGCACTTCGGTCAGCTGGGCTTGCTCTTGCGCTTTTTGTGCGCGTTCCGTCTCGGCCTGCTTTGCAGAGGCGGCTTGTTCGGCCGGCGTGGGCGGTGGCAGCTTGCCGTGGGCGGGGTGCGGCAGCGCAACCACGGTCAAACCGATGGCAACCGCGGCAGACCATATGGCGGAGCGTCGAATGTTCTGGCGTGTTTGCGGCATGGCGGTCTCCTGGTCGGGATCGCCATGGCTCAGCAAGTGCAGTGCCGCGTGAGTTCAGTGCCCCTCGGCAAGCGAGTTGTGCAGCACCGTCTTGAGCAGGTTGAACACCGGGTTGTCGTTGTCCTTGCGATAGGCCATCCAGAGTTCAACCGGCGTGGCGGGCGTGGTGCGCACCGGGCGGTAGACGACGCCCTCGAAGTGCAGCATGGCCGCCGCCGCGGGAATGAGCGCTACGCCAATGCCGGCACGCACCAGCGCCAGCATCGAGTGGATCTGGCTGACGTATTCAACGATGTCGGGCAGTACCTCCGCACGCTCAAACAGGCTGCTCACCATTTGGTGGAAATAGCGCGCCTCATATGGCGAATACATGAGCAGCGGCTGCCCCTCGCAATCGCGCAGGCTGGGGCGTTGCGGCCAGGTGTCGGCCACCGCTTCCGGCAGGGCGATCACGAGTGCTTCCTGCGAGCACGGCACGGCAATCAGTTCGCCGTGCTCCACTGGCGGGCGCAGCAGGCCGACGTCGATTTCGCGCGCATCCAGCGCAGAGAGTTGCGCGCCGCTCACCATTTCTTTGAGCGTCAATCGCACGCCGGGTGAAGCCGCCCGCACGGCGCTCACTAGCGAAGGCAACTTCCCGTAGCCGACCGACGCGGTAAAGCCGATCGCCAACTGCCCCGCAGCACCCGTGGCCACACGCCGCGCCGTGGCCGCCGCCTCATCCGCCAAGCGCAGGATGCGCGACGCATCGGGCAAGAAACTGCGCCCCGCAGCGGTCAGCTTGACCGAGCGGCTGTTGCGCTCCAGCAGCTCTGTGCCGACCTGGTGTTCGAGCAGGCGGACCTGGCGTGACAGCGGCGGCTGCGTCATGTGGAGGCGTTCCGCTGCGCGCCCAAAGTGCAGCTCTTCGGCCACGGCAACAAAGCAGCGGAGTTGGCTGAGTTCAAACATCGATTCAAAACCTGTATGGATTGAGTCAGTGCTTATCTTGAATGGGAAAGATCGCCGGTGCAAGAATCGGCTCGCCCCTTCGGCTTGAAGGGCCAATAACAACCATCAGGAGACGAGCATGTCCATGGAAAGCGCGGAAGTCGACCGCCGCAGGTTTCTTAGGAGCGTGGCAGGCGCAGGGCTTGCAGCGGCCAGCGGCTTGGCCGCCGCGCAGAAGATCGAAGGGTTCAAGCCGAACGCGCGTTACCCCGACGTGGCGGTGGAAGTGCTCGACCCGAGCTTTCTGAAATACCGCCTGTACAGCAGTTCGGTGGAGCAACTTGCCACGGGCATGCGTTGGGCCGAAGGGCCCGTCTACTTTCCTGCCGGGCGCTATCTGCTCGTGAGCGACATTCCGAACAACCGCATCATGAAATACGACGAGACGAACGGCGCGTTCAGCGTGTTCCGCGAGCCGTCGAACTACGCCAACGGCAATACGCGCGACCGGCAGGGGCGCCTCGTCACGTGCGAGCACTCCGTGACGCGCCGCATCACGCGCACCGAATTCAACGGCAGCATCACCGTGCTGGCCGATCAGTACCAGGGCAAGCGGCTGAACGCGCCCAACGACATCGTGGTCAAGTCCGACGACAGCATCTGGTTCACGGACCCGACGTTCGGTATCAACGGCAACTGGGAGGGCTTCAAGGCGCAGCCGGAGCAGGCCACGACCAACGTCTATCGGATCGACCCGAACGGCAGCATCCGAGCGATCATCACCGACCTCGTCAACCCGAACGGCTTGGCGTTCTCGCCCGACGAGAAGAAGCTCTACGTGGTCGAGTGGAAGGGCACGCCGTCGCGCAGCATCTGGAGCTACGACATCGCACCCGACGGCACGGCGTCCAACAAGACCAAGCTGATCGACGCCAACGGCGCGGGGGCACTCGATGGTTTTCGCGTCGACAAGGACGGCAATCTCTGGTGCGGCTGGGGCTCGGACGGGCGCCTGGGCATCAATTCAGCCGACTACGACGGCGTGAAGATCTTCAACGCGCACGGCAAGCCGATCGGTTTCATCCACCTGCCGGAACGCTGCCCCAACCTGACCTTCGGCGGGCCGAAGAACAACCGCCTTTACATGGCGAGTTCGCATTCTTTGTACGCCCTTTACGTGGAGGCCGAGGGCGCAGTTTGACGCGCCACTGACCAGACGCGGCCGCGCCGTCACGTGCGGCTGCCGCATCGAAATTGGGGACTTAGGGAAGACCCTGTATCAATACAAGTTTTGTATTAATCGAGACAGCAGTTGGCTTGGACTTGAATCGATGCGGGTGCAAGAATTCGCTCATCAACAACACGCATTCATCGCGAGCGAGACATGTCCCGATACAGCCCCAAAGAATTCGCCCAACAGATCGGCTCTGGTCTGCTGTCCTTTCCGGTCACGCACTTCAAGGCGTCGGACCTGTCGTTCGACGAGGCAGCGTATCGCGCCAACCTGAACTGGCTGTTCAGCCACGATGCAGCCGGCCTGTTTGCCGCCGGTGGCACGGGCGAATTCTTCTCGCTCACCGCGGCTGAAACCGACCACGTGGTGCGCGCTGCCGTGGCGGAAACCGGCGGCAAGATTCCGGTGATCGCCCCGGCTGGCCGCGGCACTGCCGAATCGATCGAATACTGCAAGGCCGCTGAAGCTGCCGGCGCCGACGGCATCCTGCTGCTGCCGCCGTACCTGACCGAAGCCTCCGCCGATGGCGTGGCCGCGCACGTGGAGCAGGTCTGCAAATCGACCAAGCTGGGCGTGATCGTCTACAACCGCGCCAACCAGATCCTGGACGAGAACCACCTCGAACGCCTGGCTGACCGCTGCCCGAACCTGGTCGGCTTCAAGGACGGCGTGGGCGACCTGGAACTGATGACCCGCATCTACGCCCGCCTGGGCGACCGCTTCACCTACGTTGGCGGCCTGCCGACCGCCGAGACCTTTGCGCTGCCGTACCTGACGATGGGTGTGTCGACGTATTCGTCGGCCATCTTCAACTTCGTGCCGAAGTTCGCGCTAGAGTTCTACGCCGCCGTGCGAGCGTTCGACAATGCCAAGGTCTACAAGATGCTCAACGAGTTCGTGCTGCCGTACATCCAGCTGCGCAATCGCAAGCGCGGCTATGCGGTGTCGATCGTCAAGGCCGGTATGAAGGTCATTGGCCGTGATGCAGGTCCGGTCCGTGCCCCTTTGACCGACCTGACCGATGCCGAGACGGCAGAACTGTCTGCGTTGGTGTCGCGCATTGCCGAAGTGGAAAAGCTGGCGGCCTGAGCGCAACCAAAAACACAAGGAATCGATATGCAATTGAGCGGCGAACTGTTGTTGGGTGCTGCCCGCGTAGCGGGTGGTGCCGGCAAGGTTCGCGCCATGAACCCCGCCACCGGGGAATGGCTCGAACCCGAATTCACCCTGGCCTCCAAGGCCGATGCCGCGCGAGCTGCTGAACTGGCCGCCGCGGCTTTTGACGTTTACCGCGAGACCGCGCCGGAAACCCGTGCAGCCTTCCTGGAAGCCATCGCCAGCCAGATCGAAGCGCTGGGCGATGCGCTGATCGAACGCGCGATGGCCGAGTCTGCACTGCCGCGTCCGCGCCTGGAAGGCGAGCGTGGCCGCACGTGCAACCAGCTGCGCCTGTTTGCAAGCGTGGTGCGTGCCGGCGATGCCGTGGGCGCGCGCCTGGATTCGGCCCTGCCGGAGCGCAAGCCGCTGCCGCGCTCTGACCTGCGCATGCGCCGCATCGCACTGGGCCCGGTGGCGGTGTTCGGCGCGAGCAACTTCCCGCTGGCGTTCTCGGTGGCGGGTGGTGATACCGCGTCGGCGCTGGCTGCAGGTTGCCCGGTGGTCGTGAAGGCGCATCCGGCGCACCCGGGTACGTCCGAACTGGTGGGTCGCGCCATTCAAGCTGCGGTTGCCCGGTGCGGGCTGCCGGAGGGCGTGTTCTCGCTCATCCTGGCGGACAACGACGCGGCTGGCGCACTGGTGGCCGATCCGCGCATCCAGGCAGTTGGCTTTACCGGCTCGCGTGCGGGCGGCCAGGCGCTGTTGCGCATTGCGCAGGCACGTCCGCAGCCGATTCCGGTGTATGGCGAACTGAGCGCCATCAACCCCGTCTTCCTGCTGCCCGATGCCCTGGCCAAGCGCGCTGCTGCGCTGGGCCAGCAATACGTGGCATCGCTCACGATGGGCGCGGGCCAGTTCTGTACGAACCCGGGCCTGCTGCTCGCCATCGATGGGCCGGAACTGGATGCCTTTGAAGCCGCTGCCGCTGCCGCCATGGGCGACGTGGCTGCGCAGCCGATGCTCACGGCGGGCATTCACACCGCCTACACGCGCGGCGTCGACAAGCTGGCCGCCGAGGCCAACGTGCGCTGCGTCGCACGCGGGCAAGAGAGCGACCAACCCAACCGCGGGCAAGCCGGCTTCTACATCACCGATGCGAAGAGCTTCCAGGCGCAGCCGGCGCTGCACGATGAGATCTTCGGCGCGACCGGCCTGGTCGTGCGCTGCCGCGATGCAGAAGAGCTGCGCGCGCTGGCCGAATCGCTCGAAGGCCAGTTGACCGCCACGCTCCATCTGGATGCGGGCGACACAGCCATCGCGCGTTCGCTGCTGCTGATTCTGGAACGCAAGGCGGGCCGCATTCTGGCCAACGGCTGGCCGACCGGCGTCGAGGTGTGCCACGCCATGGTGCACGGCGGCCCATGGCCGGCAACCACGGATGCACGCACGACTTCGGTTGGCTCTGCGGCCATCGAGCGCTTCCTGCGCCCGGTGTGCTACCAGGATCTGCCGGCCGAACTGCTGCCCGAGGCCCTGCAAGACGCCAATCCGCTCAAGCTGCGCCGTTTGGTGGATGGAAGCTGGGCCTGAAGCCGTAACAGTCGAATAGCAAAAACAACACGCCGGGCCGCACAGGACCCGGCAACTTGAACCGACCGGCACGACGGGTGCCGGCTTAAGGAGGAGACGATGGACATCAAAGCCCCTGCAGTGGGAGCACAGGCCGTTCCGCGCGCTGAGCGCATGAGCCGCGTGCGTTTCGTGATCCTCGCGATGCTGTTTATCGTGACGACCATCAATTACGCCGATCGGGCGACCATCTCCATTGCCGGCTCGGCCATGCAGAAGGAACTCGGCATCGATGCCGTGTCGCTTGGCTATATCTTCTCGGCGTTTGGCTGGGCCTATGTGATTGCGCAGATTCCGGGCGGCTGGTTGCTTGACCGCTTCGGTTCCAAGCGCGTGTACACGTTCAGCATTCTGCTGTGGTCGCTGTTCACGCTGGCGCAGGGTGCGATCGGCTTCTTTACCGGCGCGACAGCCATCGCCATGGTGTTTCTCCTGCGCTTCCTCGTGGGCGCGGCAGAGGCGCCGTCCTTCCCTGCGAACAGCCGTATCGTGGCAGCGTGGTTTCCGGCCAATGAGCGCGGCACTGCAGCGGCCATCTTCAACTCCGCACAGTATGCCGCCACGGTGGTGTTTGCTCCGCTGATGGCCTGGCTGGTGCACGCGTTCGGCTGGCATCACGTGTTCATCGTGATGGGCGTGATCGGTATCGTCATGGCGGTCGTGTGGAGGGCGTTCGTGCACGAACCGAAGGACCACCCGGGTGTGAACCGCGCCGAAATCGAGTACATCGAAGCCGGCGGCGGCCTGGTCAACATGGACCGTGCCGGCGCGGCAAAGACGGAAGGGCCGAAACTCGGCTACGTCAAGCAGCTCCTGCAGAACCGCATGCTGATGGGTGTGTACATCGCGCAGTACTGCATCAATGCGCTCACGTACTTCTTCATCACGTGGTTCCCGGTGTATC
The DNA here is from genome assembly GCA_000955795.1 of Burkholderiaceae bacterium 26. Taxonomy (GTDB): domain Bacteria; phylum Pseudomonadota; class Gammaproteobacteria; order Burkholderiales; family Burkholderiaceae; genus Ralstonia; species Ralstonia chuxiongensis. The sequence goes on along the minus strand of JYOB01000009.1, from coordinate 232,386 downwards.
TGGTGCAGGCGCGTGGCATGTCGATCCTGAAGGCGGGCATCGTCGCGTCGATTCCCGCGGTGTGCGGCTTCCTGGGTGGCATTCTGGGCGGGATCATTTCTGACGCGCTGCTTCGCCGTGGTGCGTCGCTGTCGGTGGCGCGCAAGGTGCCGATCGTGCTGGGCATGCTGCTCTCCATGACCATGGTGATCTGCAACTACGTCGATGCGCAGGCCATCGTGGTGGCGGTCATGGCGCTGTCGTTCTTTGGCAAGGGCCTCGGGGCGCTGGGCTGGGCTGTGAACTCGGATACGGCACCGAAGCAGATCGCCGGCTTGTCGGGCGCGCTGATGAACACGTTCGGCAACCTGTCGAGCATCACAACCCCCATCGCCATCGGCTACATCGTCAACACCACGGGTTCGTTCAACGGTGCGCTGGTGTACGTCGGTATCCACGCTGCAGTTGCGATCGTCTGCTACCTGTTCATGGTGGGCGAGATCAAGCGTGTGGAACTCAAGCCGCTGTAAGCCACGGGAGCCTTGGAAGTGACGTTGCAATCGATCGAATCTGGCGCGCGCACCCACACACCGCGTGTGACGGAAATGCTGGTGATCCCTGTCGCGGGCCGCGACAGCATGCTGCTGAACCTGTGCGGCGCGCACGCTCCGTTCTTTACGCGCAACCTCGTCATCCTGAAGGACAACGCCGGGCGCACCGGCGTGGGCGAGGTGCCGGGCGGGGAGGGCATCCGTCAGGCGCTGGAACGCGTGATTCCGCTGGTGATTGGTCAATCGATCGGCCGTACCAACGGCGTACTGAACAGCATTCGCCGGGCGCTGGCGGGTGGCGGCAATGCCGCGCACCAGGCGACGGTGCACCAGGTGACCTCGGCTTCGGAAGCCGCCGTGCTACGCCAGCCGCACGAGATCAACCTGCGCATGGACAACGTCATCACGGCGGTGGAAGCCGCGTTGCTCGATCTGCTTGGCCAGTTTCTGGAGGTGCCGGTGGCCGAACTGCTCGGCGCCGGCCAGCAGCGCGATAGCGCGCCGATGCTCGCCTATCTGTTCTACGTTGGCGACCGTGGCAAGACCGACCTGCCGTACCTGGATGGCGCAAAGGGCGCCGACGACTGGCTGCGCTTGCGCCACGAAGCCGCGATGACGCCCGACGCCATCGCGCGCTTGGCTGAAGCCGCCACCGCGCGCTACGGCTTTGCCGATTTCAAGCTCAAGGGCGGTGTGATGCCCGGTGCCGATGAGATGGAAGCGATTGCCGCCATCAAGGCGCGCTTCCCGCAGGCCCGTGTGACGCTGGACCCGAATGGCGCATGGTCGCTCAACGAGGCGATTGCGCTGTGCAAGGGCCAAGGGCATCTGCTTGCCTACGCCGAAGACCCGTGCGGCCCCGAAGCCGGCTACTCGGGCCGTGAAGTAATGGCCGAGTTCAAGCGCGCCACCGGCATCCCGACAGCTACCAACATGATCGCCACCGATTGGCGCCAGATGGGCCACGCCGTCCAACTGCACGCGGTCGATATTCCGCTCGCCGATCCGCATTTCTGGACCATGCAAGGCTCCGTGCGCGTCGCGCAGTTGTGCGACGAGTGGGGCCTGACGTGGGGCTCGCACTCCAACAACCACTTTGACGTGTCGCTGGCGATGTTCACGCATGTGGCCGCCGCCGCGCCGGGCAACATCACGGCCATCGATACGCACTGGATCTGGCAGGAAGCCGAGGAGCGCCTGACGCGCGAGCCGCTGCGCATCCAGGGCGGCCATGTGGCTGTGCCGGAGCGTCCGGGCCTCGGTATCGAAATCGACATGGAGCGCGTCATGGCGGCCCATGCGCTGTACAAGACTTTGGGCCCTGGCGCGCGTGATGACGCCATGGCCATGCAATACCTCGTGCCGGGCTGGACGTATGACCCGAAACGTCCGAGCCTGGGACGTTGAAGCAAAACCCGTTTGTATCAATCACGGAGTCTGTGATGTCTGAACCGACGCTGGCCCCTGAAGCCGGCAACGCAACTGAAAAGGCGCTGACGATCCGCGTGCACGACGGTGACAACGTCGCCATTGTCGTCAATGCACGCGGCTTGCCGGCTGGCACGGCACTGGCCGATGGCACCGTGCTCGTCGAAGGCGTGCCGCAAGGCCACAAGGTGGCGCTGGTCGACCTGGCCGAAGGCGACGCCATCATCCGCTACAACGAGGTGATCGGCTATGCCGTGAAGCCGCTGCCGCGTGGTAGCTGGGTCAACGAGCACGCCGTGAAGCTGCCGTCCGCGCCCGCGCTGGATGAGCTGCCGCTGGCCACGCGCCCCGATCCCAAGCTCGCCAAACTGGAGGGCTACACCTTTGAGGGCTATCGCAACGCGGACGGCACGGTCGGCACGAAAAACGTGCTCGGCATCATGACCAGCGTGCAGTGCGTGGCCGGCGTGACGGATTACGTCGTTGGCCGCATCAAGCGCGAGCTGCTGCCGCGCTTCCCGAACGTTGACGATGTGGTGGCGCTGAACCACGTGTATGGCTGCGGCGTCGCCATCAACGCGCCGGCCGCCATCGTGCCGATTCGCACGCTGCAAAACCTGGCGCTCAACCCGAACTTTGGCGGCGAGATCATGGTGATCGGCCTGGGCTGCGAAAAGCTCGTGCCCGAACGCCTCGTGCCGGAAAGGCTCGCGCCGGGTGGCCGCATTCCCATTGAAGTTGCCGGCACCGCAGATTCGCCGGTGCTGCGTCTGCAGGATGAAGCCTTTGATGGCTTTATCGGCATGACCGACGCCATTATGGAGATGGCCGAGCGCCGCCTGGAACACCTGAACAAGCGCCAGCGCGAAACCTGCCCGGCGTCCGACCTCGTGGTCGGGGTGCAGTGCGGCGGCAGCGATGCGTTTTCGGGCGTGACGGCCAACCCCGCTGTGGGCTTTGCGGCAGACCTGATCGTGCGTGCAGGCGGCACCGTGATGTTCTCGGAAGTGACCGAGGTGCGTGATGCCATTCACCTGCTCACGCCGCGCGCCATCGATGAAGACGTCGGCCGTGCGCTGCTGCGCGAGATGGCGTGGTACGACAATTACCTGAGCGGCGGCCAGACCGACCGCAGCGCGAACCCGTCGCCGGGCAACAAGAAGGGCGGCCTGTCGAACGTAGTGGAGAAGGCGCTGGGTTCGATCGTCAAGTCGGGCAGCACGCCCATCGTCGACGTGCTCGGTCCGGGCGAGAAGGTGCGTCGCAAGGGCTTGATCTTTGCCGCGACACCCGCGAGCGATTTCGTCTGCGGCACGTTGCAGCTGGCCTCTGGCATGAACCTGCAGGTCTTCACCACCGGCCGCGGCACGCCGTATGGGCTTGCCATGGCGCCGGTCATCAAGGTGTCCACGCGGAAGGCGCTGTCCGAGCGCTGGCACGACCTGATCGACCTCGACGCTGGCCGCATCGCCACGGGCGAAGCGAGCATTGCCGACATCGGCTGGGAGCTGTTCCACCTGATTCTTGACGTGGCGAGCGGTCGCAAGGAAGTTTGCGCCGACAAGCTGGGCCTGCATAATGCGCTGGCTCTGTTCAATCCCGCCCCGGTGACCTGATATGACTACTGAAGTACACGTTCAACCCGACCCGCTCGCGGGGGTAACCACGCGTTGCCACCGCCTGTTGCTGACCGGCGCAGGCGGCAACCTTGGTAAGGTGCTGCGCGAGCGGCTGCCCAAATACGCCGATTTTTTGCGCTTGTCTGATATATCAAATCTCGGCGAAGCGCGCACCGGCGAGGAGCTCACACCGTGTGACCTGGCTGATGCGAAAGCCGTCGATGCGCTTGTTGCCGGCACGGATGCGATCGTGCATCTGGGCGGCGTGTCGGTCGAGCGGCCGTTTGAAGAGATCCTGCCGGCCAATATTGCAGGTACCTATAACCTGTACGAAGCCGCGCGTCGCCATGGCGTGCGCCGCATCGTGTTCGCCAGCTCGAACCACACCATTGGCTTCTACAAGCAGGGCGAGGTGATCGACAGCACCGCGCCCACCAAGCCCGATGGCTACTACGGGCTGAGCAAGGTGTTTGGCGAACAGCTCGCCAGCTTCTATTTCGATCGCTATGGCATCGAGACGGTCGCCATCCGCATCGGCTCTTCGTTTGCCGAAGCGAAGGACCGCCGCATGCTTGTCACCTGGCTCGGCTACGACGACCTGGAGCAGCTCATCCGCCGGGCGCTGTTCGTCCCACGCGTGGGCTTTACCGTGGTCTACGGCATGTCGAACAACCGCGACCGCTGGTGGGACAACCGCCACGCTGCGCACCTTGGCTACACACCTACGGAGACGAGCGAGGTCTTCCGCGCACAGGTCGAAGCACAACCGCCGCTGCCCGCCGATGACCCGGCTGCGCAGTACCAGGGCGGGGCATTTGTCAAAGCCGGCCCGTTCGGAGACTGACGCAATGCAAGTGAATGTAGAGCCGACTGTCGAGCGCATTGGCAGCATGCAATGCGGTGTGGGCGAAAGCCCCATCTGGCACGCCGGCGAGCAAGCGCTGTACTGGACGGACATTCCGGGCCGCAGGCTGTGGCGTTGGAACTTCTTCTCCGGCCAGACCAACAGCTTGGCGCTGCCTGAGATGGCCGGCTGTATTGCCATGACGTCCAACGGTTGGGCGATGGCCATGGAGACGGGCATCTTCCTCGCGCCACAGCCCCGCGCCGGCGCCGAGCTTGGCCCGCTGCAGCGCCTTGCCACGGTGGCGCACCCGCGCCCTGACATGCGCTTCAACGACGGCCGCTGCGACCGCCAGGGCCGTTTGTGGGCCGGCACGATGGTGTCCGACACCTCGCTAGGTCTGCCGCTCGGCAAGCTGTATCGCTTTGACGCGGAGGCCGCGCGCGCCGGGCGTGTAGATGCCGTCATCGACGATCTGATCGTGCCGAACGGCCTGGCTTTCAGCCCCGATGGCAAGACGATGTATCTGTCGGATTCGCATGCAAGCCGCCAGACCATCTGGGCCTTCGACTACGACGTTGACAGCGGCACGCCGCACAACCGCCGCGTCTTCATCGACATGAACGCGCACCCGGGCCGCCCCGATGGCGCTGCGGTGGATGCCGACGGCTGCTACTGGATCTGCGGTAACGATGCGGGGTTTGTGCATCGCTTCACGCCGGATGGTCGTCTCGATCGCAGCATCGCCATTCCCACGTCCAAACCTGCCATGTGCGCGTTCGGCGGGCCTGGGCTGGATACCCTGTTCGTTACGTCGATCCTGATCGGCGACGACCCGCTCTCGGGCGCCACGTTTGCAGTGCGCCCGGGCGTGACCGGATTGCCGGAACCCGTCTTGCACCTCTGAACCTGCAATACGCCCCGCACACAAGAACAAACCGGGGCTCTTAGGAGACAACAAATGAAACCCATCAAAGGCTTGCGCTGGTGGATCATCGTCCTGGTACTCAGCGGCCTGATCATGAACTACCTGGCCCGCAATGCGCTGGCCGTGGCGGCGCCCGAAGTGAATAAGGTGCTGAACATCAGCACGCAGCAGTACGGCTACATCGTTGCGGCATTCCAGGCAGCCTACATGGTGATGCAGCCGGTGGCGGGCTACGTGCTGGACGTGCTCGGCACCAAGCTGGGTTTTGCGCTGTTTGCAGCGGCGTGGTCGGTGGTCTGCCTGCTGCACAGTACGGCGGGGAGCTGGCTGTCGCTGGCGGCGTTCCGGGCGATGCTGGGGATGACGGAAGCGGCAGGTTTCCCTTCGGCGCTGCGGGCAACGGCGGAGTGGTTCCCGGCCAAGGAGCGGTCGATTGCAACCGGCTGGTTCAACATCGGCTCGTCCGTGGGCGCGGTGGTGGCGCCCCCACTGGTGGTCTGGTGCATCTTGCACGGCAACTGGCGCTTTGCCTTTGTCGTGATCGGCGGGATCGGGTTGGTGTGGAGTGTGCTGTGGTTCCTGCTGTATCGCGTGCCGGCCAAGCACCTTCGCCTGTCGGAAGAGGAGCGCGATTACATCCGCGCCGGCCAGGAAACATCGGACGACAACGCGAATGCGCCCAAGCCCTCGTGGGGCAAGATCGTCAGCGGCCGCCGGTTCTGGGGCATCGCCATCCCGCGCTTTCTGTCGGAGCCGGCGTGGCAGACGTTCAATTACTGGATTCCGCTTTATATGGCCACCGAGCGCCATATGAACCTGAAAGAGATTGCCCTGTTTGCGTGGCTGCCGTTCCTGGCAGCGGACGTGGGGTGCGTGCTGGGCGGTTATCTGGCGCCGTGGTTCCAGAAGCGGTTCTCGGTATCGCTCGTGACGTCTCGCAAGCTGGTGATGGTGACGGGCTGTCTGTGCATGATCGGCCCGGCTTGCATTGGTCTGGCGACGAGCCCCTACACGGCGATTGCGCTGTTCTGCGTGGGTGGCTTTGCCCACCAGACGCTCTCTGGCGCGCTCTATACGCTCACGTCCGATATGTTCGGCAAGCATGAAGTCGGCACGGCCGTGGGGCTGGCAGGCATGTCGGGCTACATGGGTGGCATGCTCTTCTCGCTGGCGGTCGGCACGCTGGCAACGACCATCGGCTACAACCCGCTGTTCGTGGCGCTGGCCGTGTTCGACATCGTGGCGGCCATCCTCGTGTGGACCATGCTCAACGATACACAGGCGCGTCCGGTGCCAGTGCAGCCAAGCGGTACGGCGACCAGCACAGCGGCCTGATCGCCGCTTCTGCAAACGCTGCCTCTTACGCCGCCCGCTGAGCAATCTTCGGGTTGAGCTTGGCAGGGCTGAGTGGGTCGAAGTCGACCCACTCGCCGTTGCGCCAGCGGCCTGCGGCTTCTTCAACATCCAACCCGCCGCCGCTGGCCAGAATGCGCGCGGCTTATTCGCCGTCGCTGTTCGCCATTGAAGGCAGCAAAATCGGTTATGCGGTGTTTGCGCTGGCCGGCACCATCCTGATGATCATCCTGCTGATCGAGGCCTCGCGCAGCGCAAGCACACGGGCCACTGCATCGGGCACGCTGCGCTGAATCGTGTTGCCAGTAAGCCCGGCCGGGTGTTTTTCGGTCGGGCGATTCTCATGGCGGTGGCGCGCCCCGCTACAATCGCGGCCTGGCATTTGTAGATGGCGTTTGAAATGGTGCTTGGCTGGTTTGGCATTTCCACCGTGTGGCTGCTGCCGTTGGTGTGGCGGTACGTAACGCGCGCGTTGGCGGGGGAGCGGGATTTTCTGAAAGGCCGGGGCACCGTGCGGCTCTGGCTGGTGACGTTTGTCGCCCTGAGCGCCAGCGCCGCGCTTGAAGCCCTGACCTCCGGCGCTGATCCGCAGGACAAGGCCGGTGGCGCCGCGGGGCGCGCGGTGTCGTCGCTGTTTTCGCACATGCTGGGCTGGACGGGCGCGTTCCTGCTGATGCTCGGCGTGCTGATCTGGGTCGCGCCCATGCTGTTCGGGCGATCGTGGGGGCAGGTGTTCAACCGCCGCCGCACTGCTGATACCGAGACGTCTTCCGAGCCGGACACACGCCACGATGAGCCCGTTGACGACGGCTTGAGGCCGACCGCGCTCGGCCTTGGCGGGGCAGGGGAGGCGCGTTGGAGCGGTAACACCGGCCCCGCGCAGCCGGCCGTGCGTCACCGTGGCATCGAAGCCGTTTCTGCGCGACGGCAGCCCGCATGGCAGCCCCCCCCGCGCACGCGCCCCTCGCCGCCGCAGCCGGGCGAGATCTGGCCGCTGCTCGACGCAAAGAAGGGCGCGCCGGCAGACGCGCCCGCAAGCGCGAAGACGGCGCCGCCTGCCGCAGCAGCCATTCCGCCGCAAGCGCCTCCAGCACGCCCAAAACCGCGCGGAACCATCGTCAGCAGCCCGTTCCATCAACCACAACTGGGTCTACAGACAAAGGCACCAGCACCAGCGACACCTGAGACGCAGGCTACGCCGCCATCCGAGTCGGTTGTCCTGCCCGAACCGACGGCGCCGGAGTTGGTGGAAGCGCAAGCCGCCGTTGCAGAAACCCAGATCGTCGACCTGGATGCAGTACGTCAGGAGGCGGAAGCGCTCCTGGCCGAACTGCGCGGGCTGATGGCCCCGGCCGTAACGACGACGCCAGATCCGCAGGTTGCCGAACCGCTAGTTGAAGGTGAAGCGGTCCCCATTCTCGAAGCATTGCCCGAGGTGGAAGTGCTGCCCGCCACGCCGTCCATCGAGCCGACCGCGCAGCCGGAAGCCGCGCCTGCATTGCCGACGCCCAAGCCGCGCATCGTCTTGCCGGCCGTGGTGGGGGAGGTGGTGTCACGCGCGGCACCAGCCATCGCCGCCGTACCCGCGCCGGCGCCCGCTCTTGCGCCTGTTCCGGCGCCTGCCGCACCGCGCATCGTCGATTACCGCTTGCCGGGCGCCGCATTGCTGACCGCCGCATCAACCAGCGCGGAAGCGGTCTCCGCCGAACATCTGGAAGAGACCAGCAACCTGATCGCCCAGCGCTTGGCGGAGTTCAAGGTACCGGTGACGGTCGTTGGCGCCTCGGCCGGCCCGGTCATCACGCGTTTCGAGGTCGACCCGGCGATTGGCGTGCGCGGCGCGCAGGTCGTCGGGCTGATGAAAGACTTAGCGCGCGCGCTCGGCGTGACGTCCATCCGCGTGGTCGAGACCATCCCCGGCAAAACGTGCATGGGCCTGGAACTGCCCAACGCCAAGCGCGAAATGATCCGCTTGTCGGAAGTCGTGAACGCGGCGGATTTCCAGGCGCACGCATCGCACCTCGTGCTGGCCATGGGCAAGGACATCACCGGCAACCCGGTGGTGACCGATCTCGCACGCGCACCGCACCTGCTGGTGGCCGGCACGACCGGCTCGGGCAAGTCGGTGGCCGTCAACGCGATGATCCTGTCGATGCTGTATAAGGCCACGCCCGACGACGTGCGCATGATCATGATCGACCCGAAGATGCTGGAACTCTCGGTGTACGAGGGCATTCCGCATCTGCTGGCGCCGGTCGTGACGGACATGAAGCAGGCCGCGCACGCGCTCAACTGGTGCGTAGGCGAAATGGAAAAACGCTACCGCCTGATGTCGGCCCTTGGCGTGCGCAACCTGGCTGGCTACAACCAAAAGATACGGGCCGCGGAACAGGCCGGCCGCAAGGTGCCGAACCCGTTCTCGCTTACGCCTGATGCGCCCGAGCCGCTCTCGACGCTGCCGCTGATCGTGGTCGTCATCGACGAGCTGGCCGACCTGATGATGGTGGCCGGCAAGAAGATCGAAGAACTGATCGCGCGCCTCGCACAGAAGGCCCGCGCCGCCGGCATCCACCTGATTCTGGCGACGCAGCGGCCGTCGGTGGACGTCATCACCGGCCTTATCAAGGCGAACATTCCCACACGTGTGGCCTTCCAGGTGTCATCCAAGATCGATTCGCGCACGATTCTCGATCAGATGGGCGCCGAATCCCTGCTTGGACAGGGCGACATGCTGTTCTTGCCACCGGGCACCGGCTATCCGCAGCGCGTGCACGGCGCGTTCGTTGCCGACGAAGAAGTGCACCGCGTGGTTGAACACTGGAAACAGTTTGGCGAACCCGAATACGACGAGGCCATCCTCGCCGGCGATCCGGCCGAAGCTGCCGCAAGCGGTGATCTGTTCGGTGGCGAAAGCGGCGATGCAGAAGCCGATCCGCTCTACGACGAAGCGGCTGCGTTTGTGCTCAACACGCGCCGCGCTTCGATTTCTTCGGTGCAGCGGCAACTGCGCATTGGTTACAACCGCGCAGCTCGGTTGATTGAGCAGATGGAAGCGGCTGGGCTGGTGTCGCCGATGGGGCGCAATGGGCAGCGGGAGGTGCTGGCGCCGGGTGGCGGGGAGTGACAGGCGCGCGTCTATTGCCTGTAGCGACTAAGGCGCGACATATTCGAGGTACAGAACCCACTCTTCGGCACTGACCGGGATGGCGAGTGCGCGCTTGGTCGGATGAGTCGCCAGCGCGCGGATGTTGTACGCCACGCTGCCCTGAATAGATGCGCGTCGCAAGGCGTCTTTCTCCGGCGCCGACAGCCATGCGCGCCGGAACGCTTCGGGAACCGGAGTCGATTCAGCAAAGCGGGGTTGGCTTGTTATAAGCGAGGCACCCGAAGCGGGCAACTTGATCGCGGCGATCAACGCCACATAGTCGGTTGGGCCCGGTACGCCAATGCCGGTGTTGTTCTCCGGCAGCGTGGCGAGCTCGAACCGGGATGCGGTAGGTAGCGTGCTCAGACGGACGTATTGCGAGAACTCGGCAACGCTGGTGTTGATCGGCGGCTCGGTTCGCATGCAGCCAACGATAGCCACCGCCACGCAGAGCATTGCCCATCGTTGCGAGATGCATCTGTGCATGCGTGCGCTTCGCTCGGCGGCTATCAACTTCATTCCGTCTGATTCACCCTTGCGTTCCTATGCATCAACTGCCGGGAAAAACTCAATCCGCGGCGGTGACACTCAACGATTGCATCCACTGCCCAAGCTGCGCCTCGCCGTCCTCATCCAACTGCCCCGACAGCACTCCATACCATTGAGCAATGGCCTCGATCGGTAGGCTCGCCTTGAGAATGGGCAAGCTGTTTTCCAGGAAGCTGGGGAAAAACGGGATGCCACGCATGTAAAGGAAGTGCGAATCCGTGATGTGGACATGCGCATAGACATCGCGCAACCAAACCAGATACGGCAATGCTTCGGCCATGTGCCCGCTCTGCGTGAGCGACGAGATGAACTGCGTGCGGGCCGTGACGCTGGACATTTCGTGCGTCTGCTCATTAACCTCGTCGAACTTCATCAGCCACGCTTCGCCGCGCTTCAATTCGCCGCACATGACCGAGGTGGTCGCCAACTGAAGTGCGTTGTGCGCGCTGGGCTCTTGCTCGAACAGCGCAAGCCAGTAAGGAAACGCCTCGGGATAACGGCGCATGTCCGAATAGGCGAGTGCGCATAGGCGGTTGGCGTCGGCGTGGTGACTCGCGTAGGGTGCCGCAGCAGCGATGGCAGCTTCATGCTGGCCTTGCTGGTAGGCCTCCAGGGCGGGCGCGAGTTCTGGGGCGATGTCCGGCGACGTGTCGTCGTCTTTCGGCGGTTTGGGCGGGTTGGCGACCCGGTCGTTGGCGTTTCGGCCGAATAGTTTTTTCAGTAGGCCCATGGTGTTTTGTCGTTGTTCGTCAGTTTGACTACGCACTCTGTAGAGTGAAAAGCAAGCTTAGACATCCGCATATTGCTGGCACACGAACTTGGCGTCGAGCATGTCCGCAATCTCGCCGAATGCCGAGGTGAGCGCGCTCACGTGCCGTGCCTCATTGGCGAAGGGCAATTCGTATTGGGCGATGTGTCCCCGAGCAGCTGATGAGCGATCGTTACGTGGGGCTCGGAATTCAAATGTGATGTCGTACCCGCCGCCGCCCCTGGCCGGGTAAATAATCGTGCATATCACTTTCCCCACAGCGCGATGCCGAAAACGGAAGCTGTCGTTTCCGCATCTGAAGCCGACCCACGCGTTGTCGTGTGAGCGGAAAACCACAAGTACATCGTCGGGCTGCAACTCGGCCAGATCGTCCGCCAACTCCCTCGCGGAGACCATCGAAGTGTCGGTCTCGCCATGCCCTTGTTCTACGACCTGGTGTTCGGCGACCATCTTTAGCAATAGGTCATAGACGAGCCGCGTTGCGGCGTGGCGGCCGTTTTCTTCGCCGTACACGATCAACTGGCGAAAGCGTGCTCGTGCGCCAGTCTTCTCTGGCATCGGGACGTCGGCGCTCTCTACCGTGGTCCGAGCCGGCCCTTTCTCGGGGTTGGCTTTGCGCCGACGATCCACGACGGCGCTCAACCAAAGGAGAAAAGCCGTTTGCGGCACCAGCACGGCGATCATCACGGCAATCAGGACACCGAGTCCCGCGAGGAAGCCGTGCTTAGGTGCGACGTGCGATGCGGCCTGCGCCCCGGCGTAGACGGGAAGGGTCAGATAGAGAAGCCAAAACATCAATGACCTGCCCAGTTGCCGAGGACGAATTTAACGCGCTGCATTCGCTAGGGCACGCGATGGAACTGCCACGTGCGATGTGGCCACGGACGCAAGTCGGTAGATGTTGCGGGACCGTGTGCGATGTTAGTGCGAAGTACCGGGGCTGACCACTGCATCGCCGCGCTTGATGGCGTTCTCGATCAGAAGTTTGTTCAGTTCGACACGCTTTTTCTTGTCTGCTTCGTGTTCGGCGGTACTGTTCCAGCCTTTGGCATCCCCTTCTTTGAGATGCTGCTCCAGATTCTCCGCATCGCGTTTGAGTGCCACATCCAGGAGATCGAAGCTAAGACGAACGTCGTAGTTCAGTCCGGTTGTGCCTACGTCGCCTTTGACGCTCAACTCTGCCAACACGCCGTCACCGACCCAGCGCCAAATGGGGCCTTGTTGTACAACTGCGGGCCAGTCTTGCGCGGGAATCTTGTACGCGGGGTCAATCGTTCGCGGGAAACGTGCGAATTGACCATTCTCATTCAGCAAGCTGGAACGCCCTGTCAGCAGCACTTCCGATTCAGGGTCGTAATATCGCTGCCACTTACCACGCTGGAACTGAGCGATGGTTTGTTCCACCAGGGTCTGCGCCTCAGCGTTCGTCTTTATGCTCTTATCGTTAAGCAGAAGGGACACCGACTGAACCCTACGGTCCGGAAATCTCTTCTCGTCGGCACGCATGGCCAGCGAGAAGATGGGGTGCCACCGAATCTCAAAGCCTTCACGCGTGTAGTGCGCGACCACGGCGTCCGGGACTGGCGAGACGCTATAGCTGATATAGCCATCGATGTTGTCGGTTGCGAACGCCGGAACGCCCGACGCACGTGCTGTGTCGACGATGTTCTTCCCAAGATCGAACCGTATTTCTGTCATTCCTTCTCCTGCACTCTTGGTACAACCCAGCAAGCTGCCCATGATGGGCAGCACGGCAAGCATCATGAAATGCCGCCGGTTAAGCATGAAGCCACCCTCGGATTTTTTGGAGTTCGCCATCCATATATGACCGTCTGTTCTTCATCAAGTCGTTGAACTTGTCTGCGAGTTCCTTGACATAGACCATCCGGTCTGTCGGGTTCGGCAAGCTCATCTTTTTCCCCGTCACATAGTCCCAAGGGCCCTTCGGCTTATCGAAGGTCGCCTGTAACGCTGGGTCAGCGTTCTTCGGGGCAGAGCTGAAGTACAGCGTATAGGTAGGGGACAATGAACCCAGCGACGCGCGGCTGATTCGATGGTTGATATCCATTGTCTTTATCAGCTTTGAGTCTTGGTAGATCAACGGTTGCAGCACATTGATCTGCTCCTGCTTTGCAATGATGTTCACCTCTTCCTGCTGACTGCTGACTTTGCCGGCCCGGTCCAGAGCATATTCGTCGATGAAAAGAGAGTACGTCTTTCTTACTTCATCGGTCACCTTAAACTGCGCCACCTTCTGCAGTCGTCCGAGGGCTCCCGTGTCGTCCACGAGTCGGCTCAGCTCTTTGCGCTCTTCCTCCATGACATAGAAGGCCTGCTGGAAGCTCCCCCAGTATTCCGAGCCCGGCACTCGATAGCCTTTGTCGTAGTTCTTTACGTTCGCTTTCACGTAACGGTGTGCTTGCCCTGCATTGGCTTCGAACTGTCCATAGCCGCCGTCCATTCCCCCCCATGTTGGGGCGGTCTGGAAGTAGCTTCGCCCGTGTGCGTACACCGGGTCAGCTTCGATACGTGCTTGCAATCTCTTCATCCAGTTGGCGCCGAAGGGTAACTCCTTGACCGCATCCCTGGACTGCGCCTGCAGCGTACTGGCGTCACGCTCTTCCACGTGACTGCGCAACCGATCGGCATTCAAACTGCCATCCCGATTGAGGCCATACTCGAGCACAAACCACAGCCAAGGGTAGATGTCCATGAACAGCCACAAGTTTCCCTTGGCCAGCGCTGCATACACGCGTAAAGAGTGTTCGTAAGGTGACGCGTCTGTGAGCAACTCGGATACCAATTGCGACGGGCCCGAAGTGCGCGCCATGTTGGACCAGCCCCCGTTGAGTACGTCCTCGCGCGAATATCGGTAGGCGTCCACAATGTCCTTGACCACGAAGGCTGCCAAAGCTGGCCAGAGCATCTGCAGCTTGCCGCGCGACTTATCGGCACTCGCGAAGTACAGGTCGGCATAACGGGCAGCAATGCGTTTGGCTCGCCGCTCGGGATCGGCAATCAGGTGCCAACACTTGTCCGCACCTTGCTCGCTAAGCGCAACCAGAGCTTCTTCCTGCGCGTATGACCACAGGAATCTGGCTTCGACATTCTGTGTGTGCTGAGATCCTTCTCTCGGGTTTGTCCGGCACTGGCCAAGCACTTCGATGTCGTAGCCGTTGTCGTCGTCATGCGCCATTGTGCAAACCTTCTCCTTTCATCGATCGAATTTGAAACGAGCGTAGCGCAGGGCATGCTCGAGTGGTTGCTCTGTGGGCGTTTGGAGTCGTGTCGTCTCACCCCCATGCGGGGCGTCACCTTGCAAGGTCTGCTCGGGCTGCGCTTTGTTTTGTATGCGGAAGCGCAGCCGGCCATCGACGACCTTCTGGTCAGCGTCCTTGAACAGCACCTGCTCGTCGAATTTTTGGAGCAACGATTGCTCCGCCGGTTTAGGCATCAGAGAACCAAAGGGCAACGCCGGCAACGCCGCCGCCTGCCCCCCAGGCCCCTCAAACGGATGCCCGGCCCCCTTAACCGACAGCAGCCCCGACGTCTCAAACGTCACCGCATTCCCTTCCAGCCGGATCAACGAATCCCCACCATGCAGCACGACGTTCTGCTGCGCGAGGATCTCGACCGAATCGGCCGACGAGGTCACGGTAACCGCCTTGTCTGCCAGCACGGCCAGCGCATCGGTATGCGCCTGGATCGACACCGGCCCGCCTTCGGCAATCACGCGGATGCCGTTGCGCTGGGCGAACAGGCTCACGCCCTTTGCCGCCGCCGCTGCAATGACATTGCCCGTTGCGAGGTGCCAGTCAGCCTGCGCAGTGCCGTGCAGATGGCGCCCCGCGTAGACGGTAGTCGTGGCTTGCGAGGTGAGCGCGATGCTCGATGGCGATTCGGTCACCAGCAGCGGCTGGCCGAACTTGTCGACTGGCTGCTGAGAATCCTGGCCGTTGACGTTGCTGGGGTACTTGCCGTCCTGCGCAGGGTCGAGTGCTTTGTCGATCGGCTCGAAGGCTTCGTTGGCGGTCAGGGGCAACGCTTGCTGGCTGGAGGCCGCGTCCGACAAGCGCTGTGCAGTTTTCTGCGCGGCGGTGAGTTGCCCACGCGCTTCATGGGCGTCGAGCAGCGTGCCGCCGGCTTGCGCCCGCGCGGTAGTGGAGAGCAGCAGGCCCGCACCCGCGCGCACCACGGCCCAGGCATCGGTGCGTAGCTCCGCACCAGTGCCACGCCAGGTGCCGCGGTCTCCGCCCGTGGCGCCGTGCGAGGTGACATAGCCGAGGTTCAGCTGGCTGTTGGCGGTGGAGCTGGCCAGGCGCGTGCGCAATTGGCCGGGGTGATCGTCGACGACCCACTGGTTGTAGCCGTCGCCCCCAAGGCCCTGCGAGTGCCAGCCGGACAGTGCCTGCCCAAGCGGCGCATCGGCAGGGGCCCAGGGCAGGGCGTCTTGCGTGTTGTGCAGCTGCATGGCGATCATCGGACGATCGATGTCGCCGTCGATGAAGGTCAGCAGCACTTGCGTGCCGGCGCGCGGCAGGTGATTGCCGCCCCAGTTCGGGCCCGCGCTGGCGCTGGCCACGCGCACCCAGGCGGTGACCTGCGCGCGGTCGCTGCTGGACGGGTCGGAAAACGCATTGACCTCCGGCGCGCGCAGCCACGGAAAGCGCACGCGCACGCGGTGGTCGCGGTCGGTGGTGAGCGGCGCGCCATCGTCGGCGATGACCACGGCGGCCTGGCCCTCGGGCGCGGTCGGGCGACGGCGGTAGGGCGGCACGATGGGCGCTTCTGCCGGCACGGCGACGAAACGATTGCGGTAGCTGCCCGATTCGATATCGGTGGTGGAGAGCAACTTTGCGATGTCGGCGCCGAGGTTGTTGGCGGCTTCGTGTTCGACCTGGAGCGTGACGAACTCGCTGTGCTTGCTGTCGAAATGCTGCGTGAGCGTAAAGCGTTGGCCAGCGCCCAATTGGCGCACGCTGCCTTGCCCCTCGTAGCGCAGGTATGCGCCTTCGTGTGCCTGCATGCGCAACTGCGCGGCGCGGCTGGCCTCTTGCGCATTCGAATATTGATACGAGCCCGAGGCTTCAAAGCGTTCCAGCGTGGGCAGTTCGCCGCCGGGGTCGCTTGCGCTGGCTTGGGCACTGGTGGCGGCCAATGCCTTGTAGTCCCACGAGGCGAGCGTCACTGCGTTGGTGCCCACGCTGTGCGCGTTTGAGAAGCGCTCGATCGCGTCGTCGCTTTCGGTGGCGTCAACGCGGTGGAAGCGGATCTCCGGCTGCGGACAGGTGGGCCGTTGCGCATCGTTGTCGAAGACGACGACGGTGTGGCGCGACTGGGCGCTGCCTTGCTGCTGCTTGTCGTCGCTTTGCTCGTGTTCAATGCGGAACGACAGGCCTTCCTCGGCCAGCAGGCGCATCACGAAGGCGTAGTCGGTTTCGCGGTATTGGCAGCAGATCGAGCGCTTGGCGCACGGCTGCGTGGCCGCGATCTTGTAATGCGCGGTGGGATATTCGCTGAAAACCTCTTCGATGATCTCCAGCGCGGTCTTGTCCTGGTAGACGAAGCAATCGCTGCGCGTGCGCAGCCGATCCAGCCACGGCACGACGCGCAGGCGGTAGCGCGCGAGGCCGCCGTCGCCGCCAAGCGATGCGCAATCCGCTACGTAACCGTGCCACGCACGCCGCTTGCCGTCGGCTTGCACCAGGCGCAGCGTGACTTCCTGCGAGGCCAGCTTGGCCGTGTCCAGATGCGCCGACGGGCTCAGACAATCGATATGCAGGACGAACGAGGCCGACACCGCTTCGGTGGCGGTAAAGCGCTCCACGACCAGGTTGTCGGAAGCGAGCGCCGTCTCAAGCGTGATCTGGCGGGTCTGCTGCCCGAGCAACGCGCCCAGGACGGCTTGTGGCACGGCGGCCGGCAGGTTGGACAAAGGCTTCATCGGAACAGCGTCGCGCTGGGGTTCGTGTTGCGTTTCAGCAGGAGCATGGGCACGCGGCCCATCGTGGCCATCAAGGCAGCGAAATCGTCAGGTGCGAGAAGCGCGGCCCGAGCTTGATGACCTGCGAATACCCTTCCAGCGTTTCGTTGGTCTTGGTGCTCAGCGTGTGCGACAGCCCGAGGAAGCCCAGCAGCCCGATCAGTGCAAACACGGCGCCAAAAATCCACAGCGGCGTTTCGCGCTTGAGCATGTGCGCGACCTTGTCGGGCAGCGGCCAGTGCGGTGCAAATGCGGCGCGCTTGCCCTTGATGGCGGAAATCTCGTCGCCCAGGCGTGCGGTCAGGTAAGCCAGTTTCTCCGGCCCTTCGAGGATGTACTTGCCGCGGAAGCCCAGCAGCAGGCACATGTGGAACACCTCCAGCGCCTGCAGGCGGGGCGCGCCGTGTGCACGCAGCTCTTCAAGCTTGACGAAGAATGTCTCGCCGGCGAGCTGTTCGCCAAACAGCACGAGCTGCAGCGGGCGGCGCTCCCAGGCCGGGCGGATCGCAAAGTTGGACGACAGGATGGTTTCGTCCACGGCCGCGCAAAACGCGTACTTGGCGTCGAACACGTCTTCTGCCGACACGTTGAGGCGCTTGGCGCCACGGTCGAAATCGTCAAGGAAGGCGCGTACGCGGTTCAGGAACTCTTCCGCGCTGGCCGGCTGCTGGGCGTTGCGCAACTGGAACAGCATGAAGAAGCCGTCATACAGCAAATCAAGCAGCGTGCGCGCGTGTGTGTTGGATTCACGTGCATCCGCCGCAGCGGTTGCCGGTGCCGAACCGCCAAACAGCGAAGGGGTGGAGGTAGCGCTCATGAAGTCACCGCGATCAGTTCAAGTTTGAGTTCCCGGATACCGGCCGGGGCATAGATAGTGAGGGTCTGCGCTTGCAGCATGCGTTCGTACAGCATGCCCCGTGCTTCAACGGCGAAGTAGCACGCGCCCGGGCGCACCGGAATGGCGGGCGGCACTTGTGGCGTATACGTGAGTGGCACGCCGGGCATGGACGACAACACGAGCTTTTCCACGTCGTCGGGTGCACCGACCTTGAAGCGCGCCGGAATGGCTTCCACCAGCTCGGCTGCGGGCATGTCTGCCGACACCGACAGATAGAAGCTGGTCTGGTCGTCGATCTTGCCGGAGTCGATGCGGCCGAGGTGGAACGAAGGGCGCGTCTCTTCCAGAGCGATCGCAAAGTAGCGCGTGGAGATGACGGTATCGAGCAGCTCGCGCACGATCGTGTCGAGCTTGGCAAACACCGGGCCCGGATTGTCGTGGTCGTAGGCAGGCAGGTCGGCCAGCGTGTAGCTCTTGGTGAACGTCATCAGCGCGCCGGCCAGACGCAGCATTTCCTGGAACAGGCGCTCAGGGTGCAGGTCGGGGTGGTGATACAGGTGCGACAGCGCCGCGAAGGCCGCATTGGCCGTGTGCAGCAGCCAGAACGATGCAATGTCGCCGGAGCGGAATTCAATGATGTTCTTGGTCGGCTCGCGGTGGAAACCGTACAGCGCGTTGACCTTGGCCTGCAGCGCGTCAAGCAGCCGGCGCAGGCGTTGATACAGCACGGCCGAGGCGTTGATCGCCATGCTGGGCGCGACAAAGTTTTCGTCCAGTTCAAAGCCGCCGGTGCCGGTGCGCCGCACGCGCACCACGGGCAGCGAGATGAACTGCTCGCGCGGTTCCGTCTCGGCAATCAGCTTGACCGACTTCTTCAGATACGTGATGGCAGCAGGCTCGGCCTCGGTATACAGGTCTGCCGTTTCCTCTTCCGTGCCGACAAAGCGCGATACCGATGCGCCTTCGATCTGCTCGCGGTAGTTGCCGCCGTTGTCTTGCAGCGGATACAGCGCGATATGGAACGTCAGCTCCGACACGCCGGCGGGAATGGCGTCCAGCACCAGTGGCGGCGGAAGCGCATCAGCCTGTGGAGCGAAATACAGCTCGCCATCGGGAAAGAACAGCGACAGCTCAATCACGCGCAGCACGCCGCTGGCCAGCGCATCGGTATCGAAGCGCGCATGGCGGATGCCCCATCCGTATGGCTGGATGACTTGCGCGGTCGCGTGCAGGCGCGACTCGTGATACGCGTCCTGACGCTGGAAATGCTGCGGACGCAGGAACAGCCCTTCGCCCCAGAGAATCTTTGCGGAGTAACTCACGTTGGCCCTTGTTGTTCAGCTACCGCAAACCGCGGGGGAGAGCAGGTTGACATCAGTCAGCGGCGTGGCGCCGGCGGGGGTGGTCAGCGTGCCGGACGTGACCGTCATGGCGCAGGCGTGCAGCCCGATCACGATGCCCGACTTCTCGTTCTTCTCGGTGTTGAAAGCAAATTTCCAGCGCTGTGCTGCAGGGCTGCGGAACAGCGCCACGATGCCCAGCGTGGTGGCCTCGCGCGAGACCTTCTCGGTGAAGTCGTAGCGCTGACCGGGGATCAGCGTCATTTCCCGCACATTGACCAGATCCGCGCCCAGCGTTTGCTTCTCACGCGCCGGGTCGATGAACGTGTCATACGGCGCCTGCAGGAAGCTGGTCGGGTCTTTCAGTGAATACAGGCGCACCACTACCGCTACCGGACGGCGGTCGTTGGCGGCGTTCAGGTTATTGCCCGCCGTCATCTTGAGCGGCACTTCACGTGGCGGCTTCTGCGCGTCGGGCAGGTTCGACGATTTGAGTCCCATCGCTTCCAGGGCGCCGTTGGCCGCACCAGCCAGCACGCTCGCACCGGTGGAGCAGGCGGCTAATGCGGCCACGCTGGCGCTCACCAGCATCAGCTTGAGCGCCCCTGCGAGACGGTGCTTCAGAGAGTGCTTCAGAAGGCCGCCGCAGCCCGGCTGCCTAGCCGCTTGCCCCCAAGCAGCATCGAATTTCATCATCTTCATGCCTGATTTCTGAATTACTTAATTCTCTTTGTTTGACTGCTGTCGCGCCTGTTCCGCTAAAGGAATCCGGTGAATTGTTTCGATTTCTTAATAAAGAAAAACCGAAGAATGTTTCCGTTTCTTAATAATCGGAGATCGTTGCCCGGTGCGGTTCTAAGGCGTTGAATACAAAGGATGTTTCGGTTCCTTAATAATCCGTTTTTGGTTGTCAACGGCAACGAGCGGAGTGTACTATTTCGCGCCAGTCGAGACCAACATTTAACTCGCCAATTCCGGCGAATTTGATTGGGTATCGACACACCGCTTTGAAACTTTGAAGAGTCTCGCCGTGGCCAAATCCTCGTCTACCTCCGTTCTCCGTTCCTTCATCGTGCTGGCTGCTGCCACCGCTCTCTTTGCGGGTTGCGCGACTACCAACCCTGGGCCCCAAACCGACGAGGCCTTCGGCCAGAGCATGTCGGAGGCGGAAGCTGCGGCCAAGGGCGGCCAGCAGGACAAGGCGATTGATCTGTACCAGCAGATCGCCAAGCAGAACCCGACCCGTGACGAGCCGTGGGTGCGCATCGCGCAGATCCAGTTCGGCGCAGAGAAGTACCCGCAGGCCATCCTGGCCGCAGAGGAAGCCCTGCAGCGTGACAACGCTGATCGCCAAGCCAAGAGCATCCTGGCTGTGAGCGGCCTGCGCGTGGCGCGCCGTTCGCTGCAAGAGCTGCGTGCCGACAGCGCGCTGGCCGGCGACGTCAAGACCGACGCGCAAGTGCTTGCCAAGATGCTGCGCGACACGCTGGGTGAGCAGGTCCTGTTCCCGGGCGAACAACCGGTTGTCAAGCAACCTGTGCGCCGCCCGACCCGCGTTGTTCGCCGCCCGGCTCACGCTGTTGAGCACGGCACCACTGCTGCGCCTGCAGCTGCTACCGGTGCTGCCAGCGGCAGCGCAGACCCGTTCGGCGCACTGCGTTAAGCGCAGCGCTGGTTCGCATTCCTGGAGGAACGTGATGGCCAAGAAAGAAAGCGTACAGAAGCGTCTGCAAAAGGTGCGTCCGCCGCGTGTACAACTGACGTATGACGTCGAAATCGGCGACGCAATCGAGACGAAGGAGCTGCCATTCGTGGTGGGCGTGGTGGCTGACCTGTCGGGCCAATCCGAAGTGCAGCAACCCAAGCTGCGCGATCGCAAGTTCGTCAACATCGACCGCGACAACTTCGACGAAGTGATGAAGGGCGTGGAGCCGCGCGCGGCGTTCCAGGTGCCGAACACGCTGACGGAAGACGGCGGCCGCTTTGGCGTCGACCTGAAGTTCCGCTCGCTGGAAGACTTCAGCCCCGAAGCCGTGGTTGAGCAAGTGGAGCCGCTGCGCAAGTTGCTCGAAGCCCGCTCCAAGCTGGCTGACCTGCGCAACAAGATGGCCGGTAACGACAAGCTGGAAGACCTGCTGTCGGAAGTGTTGAAGAACACCGAAAACGCGAAGAAGCTGGGCGCCAAGCAAAACGGGGGCGAGGATGCTTGAGAACCAATCCGCTGCGCAGGGCGCCTCGGTTGCGGAAGAGGTGAGCCTGCTGGACAGCATCGTCGAGCAAAGCCGCGTCGCCAAGTCCGACTCCGAGCGTGAACGCGCGAAAGACATCATCGGCGAGCTCGCAAGCCAGGTGCTGAGCGGCACCGTGGTGGTGTCCGACAACCTGTCTGCCACGCTCGATGCACGTGTGGCCGAGCTGGACCGCCTGATCTCGCAGCAACTGAGCGCAATCATGCACGCGCCGGAATTCCAGAAGCTGGAATCCACCTGGCGCGGCCTGAACTATCTGGTCAAGGAAACGAGTACCGGCCAGACGATCAAGATCAAGGCGCTCAACGCGACCAAGCGCGATCTGACGAAAGACTTCAAGACCGCGATCGAGTTTGACCAGAGCGCGTTGTTCAAGAAGGTCTACGAAGAAGAATTCGGCACCTTTGGCGGTGCGCCGTTTGGCGCGCTGATTGGCGACTATGAAGTCACGCGTCAGCCCGAAGACATGTACTTCATCGAGCAGATGGCGCACGTGGCAGCGGCTTCGCATGCGCCGTTCATTGCGTCGTCGTCGCCTGAGTTGCTCGGCCTGGAATCGTTTGCCGACCTGGGCAAGCCGCGTGACCTGGCCAAGGTGTTCGACACGGTTGAATACGCCAAGTGGAAGTCGTTCCGCGATTCGGAAGATTCGCGCTACGTGGGTCTGACCTTGCCGCGTTTCCTGGGCCGTCTGCCGTACAACCCGAAGGACGGCACCGTGGTCGAGAGCTTCAACTTTGTTGAAGACGTGGACGGCACCGATCACAGCAAGTACCTGTGGTGCAACGCCGCTTGGGCGTTCGGCGCCCGCCTGACGGCAGCGTTTGACGACTTCGGCTGGTGCGCTGCCATCCGCGGTGTGGAAGGTGGCGGCCTGGTCGAAGACCTGCCGACACACACCTTCAAGACGGACGACGGCGAAATCGCACTCAAGTGCCCGACCGAGATCGCCATTACCGACCGCCGCGAGAAGGAACTGAGCGACCTTGGCTTCATTCCGCTCGTGCATTGCAAGAACACGGACTACGCCGCGTTCTTCGCCGCACAGTCGGCGCAGAAGGCCAAGAAGTATGACTCCGACAGCGCAAACGCCAATGCTGTCCTGTCCGCGCAGCTGCAGTACATCTTCTCGGTATCGCGCGTGGCGCATTACCTGAAGGCGATGATGCGCGACAAGATCGGCAGCTTTGCCTCGGCCAAGAACGTTGAGACGTTCCTGAACCGCTGGATTTCGCAGTACGTGCTGCTGGACGACAACGCCACGCAAGAACAGAAGGCGCAATTCCCGCTGCGCGAGGCGTCGATCCAGGTGGCGGAAGTGCCGGGCAAGCCGGGCACGTACCGCTCCGTGGCGTTCCTGCGGCCGCACTTCCAGTTGGATGAACTGTCGATCTCGCTGCGCCTGGTGGCGGATCTGCCCAAGTCGGCCAACTCGTAATTCCTGACCGGACTCTCCCCGGGGGGGAATGTTCGGGCATAACCACCCGTTACGCTCGTTACCCGTTGCAGTACCAACAACCAATCTATTGAAGAGGGTCTCTGTATGAAGGATATCTACGTCAAGTTCGATAGCCCGGCCATCAAGGGGGAGTCGCAAGACAAGGATCACAAGGACTGGATCGAAATCAACAGCTGGTCGCAAGCAATCAGCCAACCGCGTTCGGCCACGGCTTCGACCGCCGGCGGCCACACGGCTGAGCGCTGCGAGCACCGCGACATGGTCTTCACGAAGGATCTGGACGTCGTCAGCCCGCTGCTGTACCAGCACGCTTCGGGCGGCACGACCTTCGGCGAAGTGACCATCGAGTTCTTCCGCGCAGACGGCGAAGGCAACCGCGTGAAGTACCTCGAAGTCAAGCTGAAGAACGCCATCCTGAGCGAAGTCGATTCGCAAGTGGTCGCTCAAGGCATTCCGACCGACACCTTCAGCCTGCGCTACGCCGCTGTGCAGTGGAAGTACACGCAGCAGAAGAGCGCCGGCGGCCAAGGCGGCAACTCGCAAGGCGCCTGGAGCCTCACCAAGAACGACAAGACCTACTCGGTTTAACGTTTGGTGTTCTCCTGATGACAAGAGCCGCAGCCGCCGTGCTGCGGCATCTTGTTTTCTAGCAGCATATGAAAGGCTTCGAACCCAGCCTGCTCGACAAGCTCTTCGACGACGAGCCGCACGCGCCCATGCCCACGGCATTGCGCCAGCTCTCACTTGAAGAACTCAAGAGCACCGTGGCACGCGATATTGAATCCTTGCTCAACACGCGCATCGTGTTGGAAGAGGAGGACTTGCACGGCTTGCCGGAATGCAAGCGGTCGTTGCTCACGTATGGCCTGAACGATTTTTCCGGCCTGAGCCTGGCCAGTTTCTACGACCGCAACTACATCTGCCAGTCGCTTACCAAGGCGATCGAGCGGCACGAGCCGCGTCTGCAGCATGTGAATGTGTCGCTAGAGATCAATGAGCGCGCGACCAACGCCTTGTGCTTTGGGATCAGCGCGGTGCTGCTGGTGGGGCCCGCTCGCGAGCCCGTGAGTTTTGACGCCATGCTGCAACCCTCGACGCTGCGGTATTCCGTGTCGCGCGGACGCGGCTGAGATTGCACGACCCTGCATACGGCACCACCCGCAACACGCTGAAGCACCCGCAGGACCGCCACCGGACCGCCAGGAAGAATGGAAGAGCTGCTGCCTTATTACGAACGAGAACTGGCCTTCCTGCGCCGGTACTCGCGCGACTTCGCCGAGCGGTATCCGAAGATCGCCGGCCGCCTCGCCATGTCTGGCGACGGCTGCGACGATCCGCATGTCGAGCGGATGATCGAATCGTTCGCCTTCCTGACCGCACGTGTCAGCAAGAAGCTTGACGACGACTACCCCGAATTTACCGAGGCGCTGCTGGAGGTGCTGTATCCGCACTACCTGCGGCCCTTTCCATCGTGCTCGGTGGCGCATTTCGATGTGCGCGGCGTGGCTGCGCAACTGAGCGCGCCGGTCACGATCGCACGCGGCACGTTTCTCACCACACGCGTGGTGCGCAAGGTCGAATGCCGTTTCCGCACTGCATACGACGTCACGTTCGCGCCGGTGCGTGTTGCCGGTGCAACATTCGAGCGCGCGGTGTCCGCGCCGGCCGCTGTGCAACTGCCCAAGGGCGCGACGGGCTCCATTGCGATCACGCTGGAATACGTGGGCGAACGCGGCGGTTTTGAATCGCTGTCGATGGACAAGCTGCGCGTCTACATGGACGGCGAACCGTCTTTCGTGGCCGCGCTCGGCGACGCGCTGTTCCTGCATACCGCGGCCGGCTATGTGGAAGCCGAACGCGCAGGCGTCTGGAAGCGCCTGATTTCCGTGCCCCTGCACGAAGTCGGCTTTACCGAAGACGAATCCCTGATCGATTGCCCGGCACGCTCGCACCCGGCCTATCGGCTGCTGACCGAGCACTTCAGCTTTGCCGAGAAATTCAACTTCTTCGATATCGACCTGGCTGCATTGCGACGCGGCATGACGCCGGGCGTGCCGGTGCGCCGTCTGACGCTGCATCTGGTGCTGAAAGACTTGCGCAGTGATTCGCATGCTGCGCGCCTGCTTGAGAACCTTCAACCTGAGCACCTGCGCCTGCATTGCACGCCCGTGGTCAATCTGTTCCAGCAGAAGGCCGATCCGATCCGTATCGAACATACGGCCAGTGCCTATCCGGTGGTGGCCGACAGCCGGCGCGCGCACGGCTTTGACATCTATTCCATCGACAACGTGCAGCTGGTGCGCGAAACCACGGCGCACGAGAAGGTCACGGAGTTCCGGCCGTTCTATTCCCTGCATCACGGTGAAGAGCCCGGCCGCGCGGGCCATTACTGGCTGGCACGCCGCAACGAGCTGATCGCGCAGCGCAGCCCGGGGTTCGAAACCGAGATCTCCATCGTCGATACGCACTTCGATCCGACCAGCCCGCAGACCGACACGCTGAGCCTGACCGTCACCTGCACGAACCGCGACCTGCCTTCGACGCTGGCGTTCGGGCAGCCCGATGGCGATCTGTCGATGGAAGGCAGCTCCATTGCCCGCAACATCACCTTCCTGCGCAAGCCGACGCCTTCCATGCGGTTTGGCGGCGGCCGCGCGGCGCAGTGGCGTTTGATCTCGCTGCTGGCGCTCAACCATCTGTCGCTCGTGCAGAACGGTTTGCCGACATTGAAAGAGATGCTGCGCCTGCACGATCTGCCGCGCAACGCGATCTCGGCACGGCAGATCGAGGGCATCGTTGCCCTGGACTACCAGCCGGCGACGCAGTGGCTGGCGGGCAAGCCGTTCGCCACCTTCGTGCGTGGCCTGGAAGTGCGCCTCACGCTGGATGAAGACGCCTTTGTGGGCACCGGCATGCACCGGTTCATCCGCGTGCTGGATCACTTCTTCGGCCTGTACGTCCACATGAACAGCTTTGTGCAGTTGATTGCGGTCTCGCGCCGCAGTGGCAAGGAATTGGTCAAATGCGCACCCCGCAGCGGCGAATCGATCCTGGTGTGATCCGGCGGCTGCTCAAGCAGCCGCACCGATACCAATTCTTCCAGGCTGTGCGCCTGCTGGAGCAGCTGTTCGCACGCGAAGGCAGCATGGCGCCCGAGCAGGCGCTGGCCACGCGTCTGAGCTTTCGCAACACGCTCTCGCTCTCGTTTCCGCCCAGCGAACTGCAGCACATCGAGGCCGAGGGCATTACCGCCGAGATGCTCGAAACCGATGCCGCGTTCATCGCAGCGCTGGAAGAGGGCGCGCTCGATTCGCTGGCGATCACGCCCACGTTCTTCGGCATGCTGGGCGGCCAAGGAGCCTTGCCGCTGCGCTACACCGAAATCGTGGCCGAGCGCGAAAGCCTGTGGCGCGACCGCGCAGCCCGTTCGTTCTTCGACATCTTTTCAAACCGGGCGACCGCGCTGTTCTATCTGGCGTGGAAAAAATACCGCCTGCCGTTCCAGTACGAAGTCGACAGCAACAAGCATTACCTGCCGCTGCTGCTGTCGCTGGCGGGCGCGGCTGACAGGACGCTGCGCAGCGATCTTTCCACCACGCCGGGGCCGATCCTTGATGAGGCGCTGGCCGGTTATGCCACGGCGATCCGGCATCGGCCGGTGTCTGCGGCGTATCTGCAGCGCGTGCTGTCGGATTACTTCCAGGCGCCGATGCGAGTTGAGCAGTTCGTCGGCGGGTGGTATCGCGTTCCGGCGTCGCAATACACGCGGCTGGGCAGCACCAATAACCTGCTGGGCGCCACGGCGTTGGCGGGCGCCCGGGTATGGCAGCGCGACTTGCGGGTGCGCCTGTGGGTCGGGCCGCTTAAGCGCGCGCAGTACCGCAATTTCCTGCCCGGTGCGTCTGGCGCGCTGGCACTGCGAAAGATGCTGACCATCCTGTGCGGCACCACGCTGGAGTTTGAGATCAAGCTGATCCTGCGCCACCAAGACGTGATCGGCAGCACGCTGGACAACAGCAACGACGGCCGCCTGGGCTGGGACACCTTCCTGTGCTCCCGCCCCGCGCAGCAGGACCGCAGCGATGCGCAGTACACGCTCGCGCCGCTGCATTGATACCGACACATTCATCGATTCTTTCGGAGCGCTGCCGCCATGGCCATCCCACTCAAAACCCTGATCGCCAAGCTGAACGCGACGAGCCGGCAAGCCGCCGAGCGCGCCGCATCGCTGTGCATGGCGCGCGGCAACTACGAGGTCGATCTCGAACACCTGTTCCTGGCCTTGCTGGAAAACCGCCGCAGTGACTTTGCCGTGGCCGCCCGTGCTAGCGGCATCGACCTGGCCGCACTGCAACGTGACCTGGAAGCGGAGATCGGCCGCTTCCAGACCGGCAACACGCGCACGCCGGCGTTCTCGCCGTACCTGCCGAAGCTGTTCGAGCACGGCTGGCTGATCGCCTCGCTCGATTCGCAAATCACGCGCATCCGGTCCGGCCATCTGCTGCTGGCGCTGTTGACAGAGCCGAGCCTGTCGGCGCTCGCGCAACGTGGCTCGCGCCTGTTCGGGCAGGTTCAGGCGGACCGCCTCAAGCACGACTTCGATCGACTGACCGCCGGTTCGGACGAACAAGAGCAAGCCGTGGACATTGCCGACGACGGCGAAGGCGCAGTGCAAGGCGAAGGCGGAAAGCCGGCGGCTGCGCTGACGGCCACACCGGCGCTGGATCAGTTCACCGTCGACCTGACCCAATCCGCGCGCGATGGCCGCATCGACCCCGTGATCGGCCGCGACGCCGAGATCCGGCAGGTGATCGACATCCTGATGCGTCGCCGCCAGAACAACCCGATCCTCACCGGGGAAGCCGGCGTGGGGAAGACCGCTGTGGTGGAGGGTCTAGCCTTGCGCGTCGCTGCCAACGACGTGCCGCCGCCGCTGCAGGGCGTGACGCTGCGCACGCTCGACATGGGGCTCTTGCAGGCCGGCGCCAGCGTCAAGGGCGAATTCGAGAACCGACTGAAGAACGTGATCGACGAGGTGAAGAAGAGCCCGAAGCCGATCATCCTGTTCATTGACGAAGCGCACACGATTATTGGTGCCGGCGGGCAGGCCGGGCAGAACGATGCGGCCAACCTGCTCAAGCCCGCGCTCGCGCGCGGTGAGTTGCGCACGATCGCGGCCACCACGTGGAGTGAATACAAGAAGTACTTCGAAAAAGATGCCGCGCTGGCACGCCGCTTCCAGGTCGTGAAGGTGGAAGAGCCCAGCGAGCCGCTGGCCGCCGCCATGCTGCGTGGCATGGCCGGGCTGATGGAGCGCCACTTTGGTGTGCGCGTGCTGGATGAGGCGATTACCGAGGCGGTGCGGTTGTCGCATCGCTATATCAGCGGCCGCCAACTGCCGGACAAGGCCGTCAGCGTGTTGGACACCGCCTGCGCCAAGGTGGCGTTGGGCCAGAGCGCCACGCCCGGTGCCATTGAAGACGACCAGAAAACGTTGGAACGCCTGCAGGGTGAAATCAACGCCCTGGAGCGCGAGCAAAGCGCCGGCGCCGAGCACGACGCACGCTTGAAGGCGCTGAACGAGCAGCGCACGGAACTGAAGCAGCGCGTCGCGCAGAACACCGAACGCCTGGCGCAGGAGCGCGCGCTGGTTGCACGCATTCAGGCGCTGCGCGAGGCGCGCGAAAGCGATGCCGGGCAAGCCGGCGAGGAAGACGCACTGCCCGTGGCCGCCAACAGCGACGTTGTGTCGATCCCAAAGCGCAAGCGCGCTGCCGACAAGGCGGACGAACCGGACGAACTGGCTAAGCTCCTTGCCGAGCTGCGCGCTCTGCAAGGCGAGTCGCCCATGGTGCCGCTGCAGGTGGATGGCCATGTCGTGTCGGAAATCGTCTCGGCCTGGACGGGCATTCCGCTGGGCCGCATGGTCAAGGACGAACTGCGCACGGTGCTGAACCTCAAGCCGCTGCTGGCCGCCCGCGTGATCGGGCAGGACCACGCGCTGGATGCAATCGCGCAGCGCGTGCGCACCGCCACCGCCAACCTGGAAGACCCGAACAAGCCGCGCGGCGTATTCCTGTTTGCGGGCCCGTCGGGCGTGGGTAAGACGGAAACGGCGCTGGCGCTGGCCGACATTCTCTACGGCGGCGAACGCAAGCTCATCACCATCAACATGAGCGAGTACCAGGAGGCGCATAGCGTGTCGGGCCTCAAGGGCTCGCCACCAGGGTACGTCGGCTATGGCGAAGGCGGCGTCCTGACCGAAGCCGTGCGTCGCAACCCGTACAGCGTTGTGCTGCTGGATGAAGTGGAGAAAGCCCACCCTGACGTGTTGGAGATGTTCTTCCAGGTATTCGACAAGGGTGAGATGGACGACGCCGAAGGCCGCCCGATCGACTTCCGAAACACCATCATCATCCTCACGTCGAACGTCGGGTCGCAGGCCATCATGCAGGCCTGCCTGAACAAGTCTGCCGAGGAACTGCCCGACACCGATGCGCTGGCCGAGCAGCTGCGCCCGACGCTCTACAAGGCGTTCAAGCCTGCGTTCCTGGGGCGCATGAAGGTCGTGCCGTATTACCCGATTTCCGATGACGTGCTGGCCGAGATCATCACGCTCAAGCTGG
This sequence comes from Burkholderiaceae bacterium 26, assembly GCA_000955795.1. GTDB lineage: Bacteria > Pseudomonadota > Gammaproteobacteria > Burkholderiales > Burkholderiaceae > Ralstonia > Ralstonia chuxiongensis. The sequence continues at coordinate 202,726 of JYOB01000009.1, read as the reverse complement.
GTCGCATCCGCGATCGCGTGGCCATTAACCACAAGGCGACGTTCCAGTGGGACAGCGCGTTGGTTGAATCCGTGCTCGCACGCTGCACTGAAGTGGATGCCGGCGCCCGCGCGGTTGATCACATCCTCAACGGCACGCTGCTTCCGCAGATTGCCGAGTCGGTGCTGACGCGCATGGCCGAGGGCGGCAGCGTCGAGAAGATCAAAGTCGGCGTCGGCAAGAACGGCGAGTTCAAGTACCGCATCAATTAAGTCGCTTCGCTGGAGCACATCATGGTCTCTCCGACCGAGTTGGCAAACCTGCTACGTGCATCGTTCTCCCAGGCCGACCGGCTGCTGCGGCTGGAAACGCCGTTGGGGCCGAACGCGCTGCTGCCAGAACAGGTGGACGTTGCCGAGCACGTCGACGCAGGCGGTTTTCGGCTGGAACTCACGGCGCTGTCTGACAACGCTGACATCGATTCAGCCAAGTTGCTCGGCCAGCCGGTGCGGCTGGACTTGCTGACGCAGCAAAGCCGAAGCGCGCTGCGGCCGTTTCATGGCCACGTGACACGCTTCGAGCAGGTGGGGGCCAACGGCGGCCTGGTGCGCTATCGGCTGGTGATCGAGCCCTGGCTCGCGTTTCTGCGCCATCGGCAAGACAGTTTCCTGTTCCAGGACATGTCGGTCATCGAGGTGATCGACAGCCTGTTTGGCGACTACCAGGGCCAAGGCCGCCTGGTGCCCGCATGGCGCTGGGCCTTGCGCGACAGCTCGGTCTACACGCGCCGCAGCGTCATCACGCAATACGACGAAAGCGACTTCGATTTCGTCACGCGCCTGTTGGCCGAAGAGGGACTGTTCTACTTCTTCGAGCACGAAGCCAAGGATGGCGACGCGCTGGGCGTGCACCGCATGGTCATTGCCGATTCCAATGACGTGTTTGCCGACAACGCACAGGCAAGCATCCGTTTTGGTCGTGCCGATGCCACCGCCACCGAAGACGTGATCGACCGCTGGCAAGGCGCACGCCGCTGGCAGACCAATGCCGTATCGATCGCCAGTTGGGACTACCGCGCCAACGCCAAGCGGACCGCGCAGCTCGGGGCGCAGCAGCAAGGCAACGACGGCCCGCAACTGACGCTGCAAGACACCGACTACCCGGGCCAGTACTGGTTTGAAGACAACAACCAGGCGCAGCGCGTCGCGCGGCTGATGATGGAAGCGCTGGAGCTGCGCGACAAGCAGTTTGACGGCGAAGGCACTGCGCGCACGTTGGCGACCGGCACGCGCTTCCAGTTGCTCGATCATTTCGATCACGACGATGGCGAGCAGCGCTTTGCGGTGTTGGCCGTGACGCACCAGGCGCGCAACAACTTCAACGACCGCTTCGGCCAGGTGCTGACCGAAACGCTGGGTGCACTGCGCGGCGGTGATGTGCTGGCCGCGGGAAGTAACCATGCCGCAGGCGACGACGCGCCGTTCTATCGCAACCACTTTACCGTCGTGCGCGACAACGTGCCCGTGCGCCCGCAGCAAAGCGACGAGCAGGGCCGCGCGCTGCACCCGCGCCCGACCGTCAACGGCAGCCAGACGGCGCTCGTGGTGGGAGCGGAAGGGCCTGTGCATACCGATCGGGACCATCGGATCAAGGTTCAATTCCACTGGCAGCGCGGCGCGCGTTCAGCCAGCCGCCAATCGCATCCGGCGGGCGACGACAACGCGCGTGCCAGCGCAGGCCTTGGCGCATGGGTGCGCGTGACAGCGCCCGTGGCCGGACCGAACTGGGGCGGCGTGGCGCTGCCGCGCGTCGGCCAGGAAGTGCTGGTCGAATTCCTGCAAGGCGACATCGATCGGCCCGTCGTGGTGGGCGCCGCCTACAACGGCAGCGGCCAGACCGATGCGCAGTACAACCAGAACCAGGCAGGCGCCGCGGGTGCGACCGGCAATGCCCCAGCTTGGTTTGCCGGTGGCAACAAGAGCCAGGGCGCCTACGCCCACAATGCCGTGCTGTCCGGCATCAAGACACAGGCGCTGGCCGGCAGCCAATCAGGTTCATCGGGCTACAACCAGTTGGTCTTCGATGATTCCGAAGGGCAGGGCCGCACGCAGCTCAGCACCACGCAGGCGGCGACTGGCCTCGTGCTCGGTCATCACAAGGAACAGATCGACAGCGCGCGGCAGGCAGATCTTGGTCATGGGGCAGCGCTCGCCACCGACGACAGCGGCGCCGTGCGCGCAGGCGCAGGGCTGCTGCTTACCGCGCACAGCGCCGGCACCAGCGCCTCGCTGCAGGACAGCGAAGCCGCCGCCACCCAGATCGAAGCCGTGAGCGACCTCGCCGAATCGCTAGCCGACGCGGCGCAGAAGCAGAAGGCCGGCCTGGCTGACGAACCTGCCGCCAAGGAGCTTCCCGCGCTCAAGCAACTGCGCCACACCACTGAAGTGCTGCGCCATGCCGAGAGCGCCGGCGAAGGCGCCGAAGCGGTTGCCTATAGCGAGCCGCATCTGCAGGTCTCCGCGCCTAAGGGCATCGTCAGCACGACGCCGGTGGATGCGGTGCTGGTGGCGGGCACCCAGGCCACGCTGGTTGCCAAGCAGGACACCAATGTTGCCGCGGGCGGCAATCTGTCAGTCGCAGTTGCCGAGGGATTGAGCCTCTACGCGCACGGCAAATCGCTTGGGCAGGCGGGCGACTCGACACCGGGCATCGCCATGCATGCCGCCAGCGGCAAGGTCGGGCTTTCTAGCCTCAAGGGCGAGAGCCATCTGGTGGCCGAAAAGGCTGTGACCGTGGCGTCCACCCAGGGCAACGTGACTGCAGAGGCGAAGCAGCATGTGCTCGTCAATGCAGCCGGTGCGCAGATCAAGGTGACGAACGGCACGATTGAGCTGCATGCGCCGGGGTTGGTGACGTTTAAGGGGGCGGGGCATCGGTTTGTGGGGCCGGGTGGAAGCACTGCCAATACCTCGCTCGCCCAGGGCCAGTTGAAGGCCTGCCCGACCAAAGACGAAGGCGCGGCGGCAGGCGGTGCGGCGGTGATCTGAGAAAGCCCATGTCATTGGAAACACTAGTACGGACGCTGGGCGAGCAACTGCAAGCAGAGGATGGTCAGCACGGCTATCTCCTGCTTGACCCGATGTTGCGTGAGCCGCTTGCGGATCTCGACCTATCAGCCAGCGGCTGTGAAGTCTTCCCCATTCCCATCGATCTGCCCCAGCTGCGTGAAAATCAGTGGCCAAGACTCATCAAACTCAAGCCGAGCGCTGTAGATATCTTGTCCGCAAGCGTCGACGCGGCTCTGTCCGAACAGAGCAGCCCGGAGCTTGAGAGTCGGGAGGGTATGGCAGTAGGAGGGTGGCTCCGATCTGCTGCTGAGCCGCGAGTTCTCGTTCGGCATCTGCAAGCCCTGATGCGCCCCTTTGAGCCTCGTGTTGGTCGACGATATCTGCGGCTGGCTGATCGTCGTGTGGTTGAGTGGCTCTGGCCCGTGTTGTCGCCTTCGCAGCACCAAGCGTGGCTTGGCCCGATCGTGCAATGGTGGTGCTTGGACAGGCGCAATGAACTCCTTTTGTTGGAAACGGCGGGCGTTGGACAAGCTGACGCGGACCGGGAGTCCCAGCGACTGACCCTCAAGCAATGGACGCACTTGCATGACTGTGAACTTGCGCAGCAGATGCTTCGCGGTTGGATCAGTTTTGCTGAATCACTGCCGACTGATTACTTGCACCAGATCGAGAAAGCGTTGAAATCAGTGCGGTTGTTGGGCGTGACTGAACCCGCCGACATTGTGCTGATGAGCGCCTATCAGTTGCAGATTCACCCCGGCCTTTGCGAGCATCCGCGCGTGGTCGAACTGGTACGCAAGGCGCAAGGCGCCGATATGCCGCTACTCGACGCGCTGGCAGAAATTCCGGATCCCGAGGGCTGGGACCGCATTCGACATGAATTGATGGCGGGTAGTGCGCCTGAAATCTTTTAGACACTCACTGGAATCAAACCATGGCCGAAGGTCAACCCGTCAGCTACTCGCGGAACGCACAAGTTGCTGCGGCATCTGCCAAGCCCGCGTGCGGAGCGCAGGGATGCCCATCCTGCGTGAAGGCTGGCTTGCCTGTGCTGCTGACCCGCCTGGGGCTGGCGGAGAAAGGCTACGCGAGCGCGCGAGCCAGCGTTCTATCACCTGTAGTCAAGAAGCAGCAGGCCCCTAATCTGGTGGCGTCGGGCTACGTCCTACGAACGCTGCGAGCCGGGTATCTATATGCGTACTACGAAAAAGCGCACACGCCCGAACTCGTCAAGCAGCATGGGTGGCAGGTGTTCCGCGTTGATCACGGTGGTTATCTGACCCCGATCCCCCTGGCCATGGCGGGCAAAGACGGAGAAGCCTTCTCGTGCAAACGCAGTGAAAGCTACGCCGCGGCGATGCTTTTTGTGATTCCGCAGCCGAAGTTAACAAAGCGGGTGTGGGTCGGCTTCAGCACGTCGCCATGGAGTGCGGCGACCTTGAAGAAGTATGGACGCCAGCTCGATCTCCGTGACAAGCGGATGGCCTGCATCAACGCGCCCGCAAGCACAAGCGACGCGTCAATCGTGCTGACTCCTGAGAACGTCGCCCGTTGCATGCCGGACTACGATGGCGCTCTCAAGCCTGACGTATTGCGCGGGAATCCGTTCCCACGCTTGATTCCCGCCAAGGCAGGTCAGACCAACGGCGCTGCGGCAGCCCCGTCGCCGGATGCCCAGGACGAAAAACAACCCTCGCCGCTCTTTAGCAACCCTAAACAGAAAGTGCGCCCGGACGACGCACAGTTGCTGTGGAAGCAGGCCCACACGATGGTCGAGAAGCTGTCGGATAAGGCGTATACCGACGCAAAGCTGATGATGGTGTGCGTGCCTGATGCAGAAGGCATCACGACGGAAGCTGCACAGCGTCGGATCACCTTGTGCAATTCAGCGGCAGAGTCTGTCGCAACCAAGGAAGAGGCTCGCAAGTTCCAATCCGCCTTGCAGATCGAGGGAATGCTCAAGCTGATTGAGCAGAACGGGCAGCAGCACAAGGATCGCAACGCAGGATTCTCCAAGTTGCAGGGCACGAAGATTACGCGCACGCAGTTTGATGCGATGCAAAAAGAAGGCCGACTGCCCCCGGACGCTGAGTTCATGCCGAGCCTGGTCAAGCCGGGCATGAACCCGAACCACTGGTATCCCGATGCCAACAATGGAACGGTTCGCATCCCGGGTTCAGGCGAGATTGATCAGGACACAAAGGATGCGCGAACACGCCTGTTGAGCAAGCTGAGAAAACTGCCTGCCCCCAACGGCCCCAGTGGTTCGTATGCCCAGTATCTGCAGCGGTATCGGGACAAGGCGGCAGCCGACCAGAAACACCTTGCTGAAGTTGAGAAGGACTACAAGGCTTGGTTGCAGAGCGATGCCCGAAAACTGCTTACGTCTCACGATTTCGACGACGCAACCCATATCGACGGGGTCTACTACGCCAAATGCGTTGCCAATCTGACGCTGGGCGGCCCCATGTCCGACGAAGGGGCGAAGTGGTTCAAGCCGTTTCTGACGTCCAAGTTTGATGATAAGGAAGCGCTCCTTGCCCGGGCGCTGCTGGGCAACCAGAAGCAGTTTATCGACTGGATCACGGATAAGGATCAGGTATCCAAGGAGTGGGATTCGGTCAAGGGGATCATGGATCTGGAACCCCTCAAGGAGGCGATCAAGGCGGGCAACGGTGCTTTGCTGGACGATGCGCGGTCTGCGACACAAGCGCTGTTGGGTACCACCACGGCCGTCATGACCAAGCTGGATCTCCAAGCGGGGCAGATCTCCGAGAAGCTGCGATATCAGTTGAAGCTCCTCACCATGGCGGTGATGACCCGCTGCGAAGCAGACCCCTTGCTCAAGCTCATGCGTGTACAGATGCCGCTCTCGGACGCTATTCGAGTCTGGAACGTGATGCGCGGAGAGGTTGCTGAAGCGGTCAAGCAAACGGCGCAAGCGGGAAAGAACAAGGTCGAGAGCCTGCTGCTGAACACGGCCGTTGCGGTTGAGGCGAATGGCAGCCCCAAGGTCGCCATGGGCATGGTCGATATGTATCTGATTGTCAGCAATCCTGAAGCAACGCTCAGCAAGGCCGGCCAGAGCGTGACAAAGGGGGCTCGATACCTTGTGGCGCCCGCTGAAATCTATGGCGCCAAAGCAGCGCGCTCAGCAGGTCAGTTCATTGATGCTGTGAAGACGTCAGAGTGGGCCAAAGGGCATATGAAGGTGGCCATGAGCAGAAGCGGTGTGTTTTCTGCCGGCTCCGGCCTTTTGCAGGTGCTGTTGATCCACAAAGCTTGGGGCGACTATGCCAATGGCAACGATCAAGAGCGATTCGCGGCTCGGACGGGGCTGCTGTCGGCTGGCTTGGGGTTGACAGCTGCGCTTTATGAGCTTCGGGCGCAGTACCTAGAGCATGTGGGTAGAACGGTGGCAGTCGAAGGAGTGAAAAGAATCGCAGGCTTCTTGGCGGCAGGATCGACTGCGGTGGATGCGGCGCAGGCTTTTGTAAACGCCAGTAAGGCTGGCAGCGACGGAGACCGAAAGGCGAGGGCCGGGTATATCGTTCAAGGTGTGCTATTTGCGCTGGCCGTCGGGGCAGCAATCGGCGCTACTGTTGGCGGTGTTCTCGGTATTAGCGTGCTCGCATTTACGGTTGTTGGATTGGTGCTGGTTGCGATTGGGGTCATTGTCGGATTTGTTATCCTGCTTATCAAAGATCGGCCACCTGAAACATGGGCAGCAAAAACGGTTTGGGGAATAGCAGAAGATAAGTGGGAGAGCTACACCGTTGAGGTGAAAGAGGCAAACAAGGTTTTGCTGTGTGCGCAGATCGATTTTTCCTTCCGCTGGAACCTGATCGAAAATCTGGGTACATCTGCCATGGCAGCAGACGGTGCAGGGCTTTTCGGGGAAGAGCAGATCTATACCCGAGAGGCGTGGTTGCGGTTCGTGTTGCCAAAAACCCTACGTGATCGACTTGGTTGGGAGATGCGTGTTTACGCATCGGGCGGCAAAGGCGAGACGCTCGTGGGAACTGCCTCTTACAGTGGATCGGGCATGATCGCAAAGAAAATACCCAGCACAGCAAGCGGTATTTCCTCGGCCTTTGAGGAGAAAACCGAGAACGGTGTGACGACGCTGGTATTGTCGTCGAAGGTTGATATGATGCGCTTCCGCAATGCGCGTGGCACCGTGCAAATCTTCACAACTTCAAGTGATGGTCCGGCTCAGGGCATTGATGCGCGCTCACTCATTGTTGACGAGGAGATTCGAGATTGACTGCCGAGCGTGATGAAGCCGATGGCCCCTCCGGTAAATCGGTATTGGCTCCGGTTTGGGATAAGCCGGATCCATACTTTCAAGTTCTAGATAAGCTGAAGCCAATTGTTCCTCCAAGCAAGAATCCCTGGCGTATCGCGCCCGATGATAAAAGTCAGGCAACTCATCTTCTGGCAAGAACCAGGAAATGCCTCGTAGCAATCCACCCCCGGGCCATTGCGATTGGTTCGCCGTATGCTCAGAATAAAAAAGGGCTTGGCTGGTTCGCGGTAATTTTTTCTTCTTTAGTTTCAGCGACGCTCGGGTTCTTTGCGATTCAATCGCTTGGTGCTGACTATGATGATTTTGTTGGATTCTCTGTTAGTGCGGTAGGTGCCGTTATTTTGGCCTTGGTATCAATCTGGTTCTTTAATTTCACAGCGAGAATGCCATCCGACTGGCCGATTTTGTTTAATAAGGCAGATCGAACTGTCACGTTTGTTCGCCCCGTTCGCCCCAAGTTTTTCAAATTCTGGGAATTCACAAACTCTGGCGTCAACACCTACCCATGGGATGACGTCAAGGTTCGCAGCTACAAGCTTCTCGCGTCCAATGCGGGCAAATCGTTCCACGAATCACATTGGATGGTGCTGCTATGGGGAGCGCAGGATGAACATGGCCGCAACGTCGTGAAAGACTGTGTCCCAATCGGCTACGAAGGCTACTTTGAAGATGAGCGACTGTTTCAGGTCTGGGAGCATATCCGTCGTTATATGGAGGAGGGCGGTCCGCCCATCCAGCCCGGAGAGCAGTTGCGCAAGCCCGCAAATAGCCGCAAGCCGTTGGAGTTTCCACCGGAGGTCATTGCGGCAGCCGGTGGTCCGGCTTTGAGTGTTGCCGAGGTGGGGCGATTGGCCGGAGTTGCAGCAGAGGTATGACAGACGGAGAAATTCGACGTGTCGGCATGAGATCGATATCCGCCCGTACTACGAGTCCGGGATCTCCACTGCTGTCTGCTTCGAGCAAGTTTGGGCCTGCGACCAATACTGTTTGAGGAAGCAAGATTTGCCTGAAGAGAGCAACAACAAACGTCAGATCGGGGGCGAGAACTCGAAAAATGAGCCTCGCCGTTTGCATGTCATTGTGCTGAGCGGACTTGGTGCGCTCCTCTGTGTAGTCGCTGCGATCCTCTCATTCATGGGGGATGATGCAGCGTTGATTGAAAGCGGTTCAGTTCAGGTCTACAACTTGACCCTCCTTGTGGGTACCGCCGCGTTCGCGTGTTTCTTGGTATCGATGATCTCGCAGAAGCGGAACTGGGGGGCGGGTGGTGCATCCTGGGTCAAAGCTGGGGCACTGGTCTTTCTTTTCCTGATGTTCTGCTTGATTTTTGTCTTCCGCGAGCCGGCGTCTTTGGCCGTCGAATGGAATCGAGTGTCGCCGGTAGATGAAGCTGTGCATTATCAGTACTGCGTTCAGTCGAATTACGACAGTCGCCATGCCATCGGCAATGACCGGGTCAGGAACGTCTCATTCTTCGGCTCGAGCCGGAGTTTCCATGTGGTTGCGGAAGGCGAACACTACGCATCCTGTCTCTCATCCGGCGATGCCTGCGCGTTGAGGGAGTGCCCTACGGGGCAGATCTGGTGGGTTGGCGGCCTGCAGTGGGGAACCGAGGTTGTGCGCGATGCCGATGCCAGCGGCGAGACCAAAGCGTTAGCGTGCAAACCCGTCGACGCGAAGACCATCACGCTTGAAAGCTACGATGAGTACGGGTACCGCTACGAGTACGAGTAACTCGTTTTCGACTCCAATGGCAGAGGCACGCTCCAAACTGCAACCCCAGAGCCCCTACTGGCATGAAGACTTGCCCGGCCCCACCGTGCCGCTCAAGTCTAGCGACAAGAAGGACCAACCAAACCTCGCACTTGACCTCAATTACGTGAATGAAGGCGTGTTTGAGCTGTCCAGGGCCTCGTCCATCCAGCGTGGTTTCGGTCTGATGTTTGGGGTGGGCGTCTCCATCGCGTTTGCGGCCATGCTGCCGTTCATCGGTCAGATGTATCAAGAGGGCCACCCCGAAGAGTCGCCGGTCATCGCGTCCGTGCTGGCCTTGATGCTGCTGGCGCTTGCGGTCCTTTTGCTTCACCTCATCAAGAGAGGGGTAAGGACGCCACGAGACCTTCCGGTTCTATTCGATCGAAAAAATCAGAAAGTTTTTGCGTTCGAGTATTTACCCAAGGCGAATCCATTCGCCAAATGGAAGACCGTGATCAAGGAGCTCGATTGGTCGCGCGTCGAAGCGGAAATAGGAAAGATCGCCGGATACAACGGCAAGACGTACTCGGTGCGCTATGGGCTCATTTTGGCGCAGTGCGAAGCGAATACGACCAAGGTCCAGGATCGGATCATCGTGAAATCGCAGGTGGCGACTCCACTCGTGCTGCATCAGATGTGGGCGTATATCCGGTGCTTCATGAGTGAGGGGCCAAAGAATCTGCGAGGCATCAGGCCGTTCCCGCGCGATATCAGTTTCCGGCGGTGCTTGCTGGAGTTTTACCCCCTGTTTGACCGGACAGAAGAGGGCGCACGGCTTCGCGGCAATATGCACGTGGTGGAGTTGGTGCTACTGACGGCGATTGGGATCCCGCTGTTTTGGCTGTTTCTTCCTGCGGGGATTTTTGAGTACGTCGGGCAACGTCTTGCCCCACAGCCGAAGTGGCCGGCAGAGATCGTTTCGCAAACCGGACGACCCGCGCGCGATTGAGTTTTTTGTGTCGGAATGCGCCGCCAGGGAAGTTCACCCGTGCAGATGTGAGCGATGGGCCCGCCGCCACATGAAGATTTAGAAACAATCCCCCCAACCGCCCCAAGCCTGCGTAGCATCTCACCGTCCGCCCTTGCGCGTGCGGACGTCACATTTCACGCACGCTGATATGAACGCACTGTCCCGCTTCGCCGCCGCTTGTGCTCTGGCCGTGCTGCTTGTCTCACCCGCATTCGCGCAGGACGACACACCGCTGCAGGTTTCGTACCGCCAGGTGCTGACCGAGTATTTCAAGGACGCGCCGACTGCGTCAAAGAAATACGACGGCCACCGGCTCGTCTTCAAGGGCCAGGTTTATCCGCTGTCCGATGACAGCCTCAACACACTGGCCGTGACCGAAGACCTGAAGGTGGGCGCGCCGTTTCAGGATGACCAGCGTGACGCACTCACGGCGCTGTTTCCCGATCACAAGCTGGCGGCTTACAAGCCCAGCAAGGACATCACGCTGGATTGCCTGAACCGCCAGTTCGTTGGCGTGACGCTGGCGCTGGCGGATTGCCGCGTCGCCAAGCCCTGACCTTTGTACCGCTCTCCAGTTTTCGTTTCCGATCATGGCCTCTCTTCCGTTTGAACAATTGCTCGCTCCGCTGCCCGGTGCCCAACCGTGCGGCGAAGACATGCTTTTCTCCACCGAATTCGACAGCATCCAAGATGCGCGCCGCTTTGATGACCCGTCACTCGACCAGGGCGAGTGGGTCACGGAGATCAAGGAGGCGGACTGGCGCGCCGTCATCGCAGAGAGCACGTCACTGCTGCAGAACCGCACGAAAGATCTGCGCCTGGCCGCATGGTTGGCCGAGGCGTTGTCGAAAGAGCGCGGTTTCGCCGGCCTGCGTGAGGGCTACGAGCTGATCGCGGGCCTGTGCGAACAGTTCTGGGAACACATCTATCCGCTGCCCGAAGCCGACGATCCCGAAGCCCGCACGGGCAGCATGGCGTGGCTTGCGACGCGTTCAAGCCAGTTGATTCGCGAGGTTCCGCTGGTGGAGGCGGGCAAGGGTGGCTATAGCCTTGTCGATTGGGAAGTCGCGACCAGCCTGGTCGAAGCCATCCGCCGCGATCCGGAGCAGGCGGATGATCTGTCACGCGGAAAAATCACGCAGGAACAGTTTGAATCCGCACGGCGCGCCACGCCGCCTGCGTTCTACAAGACGCTGCATGATGATGTGGTGGGCTGTGGCGCTGCGCTGTTGCGGTTGGAATCCGTGCTGGATGCTCGTGCTGGAGACCATGCGCCGAGCTTCCGCCCCGCACGTGAAGCGTTGCAGGCGGTGCGCGCGTTGGTCGAGCGCTTTGGTGGCAAGCCGGAGCCTAAGCCAACTGCCGTGGAGGCGAAGAATGCTCCGCAACAGTCAACGCAGTCTTCCGCCGGCACCGCCATCGAAACTGTGGTTTCCGGCCCCATCCGCACGCGCGCCCAAGCGCTGAACCAGTTGCGCGATGTGGCTGAATTCTTCCGCCAGACCGAGCCGCACAGCCCTGTTGCCTACCTTGCCGCGCGCGCCGCCAAGTGGGGCGATATGCCGCTGCACGCCTGGCTGCGCACGGTGGTCAAGGATGATGCGACGCTGTCGCAGATTGAGGAGCTGCTGGGTCTGGGCGATCCGCCGTCGGAAAGCGCGAGCTGAACCGGCTAGCTGCTCGAACAACCGCCGCAGCCGCTGGATCCGCAGCTACTCGAGCTGCAACTGCTAGAGCTACTGCTTGAACTGCAGTTGCTCGACGTGTCGCTGCCAGAGCCGCCGGAACTGGCGCCGGCGGGTGTTCCCATCATCGGTCGGTATCCGGCCCACGCTGTGTTGGCCAGCACGCTCGTGCCGCCAAACGCCGCCAGCCAAAGTAGATCGCTTGTCGACAAACCGGCCTTCGGCGCCTGCTGGCTACGCTGACGATGCACATCGAGCGCGGCGCTGGCTCCTGCGGTGGGGCCCGCACGGCCGACGCCGATCAACCGCACGGTCACGCACCAGTAGACGATTCCAAACAGCGCCATCTCGACCAGCAGCCACATCACCGGACGCTCTCGGGACAGGCCAACAAATACCTTCATCACCCCGAGCCACAGCACCGATAGTCCGATCGCCCATGCAGCGACGGTCGTTCCGCGCATCGCGCCGGTGGCCCACATCCAACCTTCGTGGCGCAGCCGATCTGTCATGTCGATGGCTTCGTCGAGAAACCGGTCTCGAAAGGCTGGCCATGGCGAACGGCGCTGTGGTTGCCGGGCGAGCCAAGTCCACGCGTCGACGTGGCGCTCGGGCGTTGGCGTTTCGTTCGCGACCACGTATGTGTTGCGGTCACGTTTTCTCTTTGCTGGAGAGGCGACGCGGATTGCACCCGCGTCGAGGAGTGTCAGCGTCGCAACCTGCGCCATTCGCGTGGCATCGCCGGTGATCAGTGCGGCTTCGGCGGGCGCCAGCTGCCGTGGCACATTGCCATCGGCGGCTCCCCATGGGCGGCGCGGGTATGCAAATCGATGCAGGCCCCGGATCAGCAGACACGCCGTCAGGCACACGCCCAGATAGAACGCGAGAAACCGCGGCCCTGCATAGTTCAGCACATCGAAATCTGACGCGACATTCGTGGTGATTGCGATGAGGCAGGCTCCGATCACGAGCCACACGGATGGCATGACCGAGCGCGCGGTTGACGCACGTGGCGGCGTGACAGGGTTGGGCGGATGCCGTGCGGGGCTGGCAGCCTCGGGCGCACTGTCTGGCTGGACAGGTTCCGGCACCGGCCAGACATCGGGAGGCGGCTCCATACCAAACGTGCGCTGGTAGCTTTCGATTGTTTGCTGGTAGTGCTGCGCGTAGGTGTCGTCTTCGTCCGGGGCACCAATACCTGGCGCATGGTGAAGCGGCGCGCCCAGTACCTCCCCGCAGAACACCGTCCAATACTCCTTCGAATATTGCAGATGGAGATGCCATGCCGCATCGATCGCCTCGGAAGGCGTGACGGCATGCCCGGAGAACACCGCCAGATACGCGAAGCGCTTGTACTCCTCGATGACGGTCAGCGTATATAAACGCGACCACCCCTCGGCTTCGGCCAGGCGGTGGCTGAACGGCACTGGCGCATCAGGCGCATCGGGCGAATAATGGCTCAGCCGAAGCAGGCAGGCCTGACGATCCGCTTCGGTCGGCGCCGCCTGATCGTCGTGTGTCACTTACTCGCCCGAAACTCAATCCGCCGATTGCGCGAGCGGCCTTCATCGGTGTTGTTGGCCGCCACCGGCTGATCCGGCCCCACGCCCATCGCGGTGAGCGTGCCTTGCTCGGCGCCCTTGGCGATCAGGTAGTTCTTGACCGTTTCTGCGCGCGCCTGGCTCAGGTTGAGGTTCAGCGCGCGGCTGCCGGAGTTGTCGGTGTGGCCGACGATCTCGATCTTGCGGCCGTTCAGGCGTGGCAGCACGGCGGCCATTTCATCCAGAATCGCGCGCCCCTTGGGCGTGAGCGTGGCGCTGCCGGTTTCAAACTCGATGATGCGGTTGGCCAGCGTCTGGTCCAGCAGTCCCTGCTCGGACACCGCCGCCACGCGCAGCCCGTTCTTGATCGTGTAGCTCTGGCCGAGCGCCGTCGCCATGTCGCTCGTGAGCTGCTGGCGCTGTGCTTCGTTGCCGACGTCACCGTGCAGGGAAACCTGCGTACCGTCGATGTTGAGCTGCCCGCGGTTGACCTGCTTGATGGCCGGCGACAGGATCTTCTGCACGTTGGCTGACCAGTTGGGCGGCGATACCACATTGCCCACTTCGATTTGGTCGACCACGTTGGCGCTGCCGTAAAGATCGCGCAGCTTGGCTAGCACGGTCGCTTTGGTGGCTTCGTCCGGAACCATGCCACCGGCCACGACTTGACCCGGCACGGGAGCGTCACCAGCGGCGGCATGGGCCGGCAGGACGCTGCCCAGGCACACCAGCATTGCGGCATTCGCCAGGAAGGTTGCAGGCCGGAAGCCGCGCTTGATTGCATCCAGACCCATGTTCATTCTCCGATGAAGACTTCGCGGAAGGTATCGACCGCCACGCGCAGCGAGAGCTGCGGTTGATCCAGGTAACTCACGAACTTGGCCAAGCCGTAATCTCCGCTAACGTGCTGGTCGACCCATTCCGGATCGTCGATGTTGATGTTCTGTTCGGCATACGCCAGCGGCGACATGACGCTGTGCAGCGTGCGTGACGAGGCGCCGTTGAAGCCGATGACCAGTCGCTCGGCACCGTTGATGTCGCCCAGGAACAGCGACAGCTCGAAGTCTGCGCGCTGCAGGAAGCGCGACACCAGCTCCAGCCAGAAACTCGCCACCAGGCTGCGATAGAGCGGGTCTGCGGGCAGGGGCAGCGTGAGCCCCTTCTCAAGCCGTGACGAGCCATTCGCCATCACGGGTTGGAGCAGCGTGCCGAGCGCCAGCAGTGTGCGGCGCAGGCGGATGTTGTGGCCTTCCGAGCGCAGCATCTGCTCAAGGCCGGCAACGGTCTGGAAGTCGATGAAATCCGAGAAGCTTGCGTCGTGCGACTGCGTGCTTGTGCCGCCCGTGCCGGTCTCCACGCCGTGCTGACCTTCGGCAAGCAGCCGCAGGCCCTCAGTGGCGTCGGTGGCCGTGCCGAGCGAGATCATCTGCTGCCCGGCGCGTGTCCAAAGGCGCGCCAGCGCAATCGGGCTGCGCGCGATGAAGTTGATCGGCCGATCGACTTCCATGGCCGCCGCCGTCAGGAACGGAAAGCGGCGCGATGACAGATCGCTGCTCGCCATGAGCGTGCCCGCGATGGCGAGCTTGCTCTGCGAGCCGAGAAACGCAAACTGCACCGGCTTCCAATTGTCGTAGGTCGTCTTCCAGTCCGGGGCTTCGGCCAGCAATTCCATGCCTTGCGCCAGCCAGCGGTCCAGCGTATCGAGCAGTTGGACGTTGTTGGCGCTTTTGACGAAATCGCCGCGCGACGGAAGCTTCCCGAAGTACGAAAGCTGCAACTGGGTCTGGCTCATTGCGCCGTCCCTCCTTGCTCTTCCGTGATGCTGCGGCGTGCGGCCTGCGTGGACACTGCTGCCTGCGCCGCAGGCGGCGTGCCTGCGGGCGCTGCCGGGGCGGGCGGCGTCAGTGTGTTCTGCGGTGCCGATGCATCGGCAATCGACGTCGGCAGGCGCAGGCCGCGCAGGCCCTGGCCTTGCGGCGAATCCGATGCCGTCGTGCCGCCAGTCTGCGGGCTGCTGATGATGCGCAGGCTGATCGATACCGTCAGGTTGTCCTTCGTCCAGGACAGATCGAACGCGCCATCCGGACGACGCTTGCGTTGCGCCGTGGCAATCAGGCGCTCCAGACCAAAGCGGCCGGGCTCGTTGAGCATCTCTACCGTGCGGCCGTCAAACGTGGTGGCCGTCACGCGCGCGCCCGGCGTGCCTTGCGGATTCGGCCAGACGAAATTGGCCCACTGCGGTGGCGTGTTGCGATAGCGCAGTTGCTGCCCATCGATCTCGATCGTGTACTCGGTCGCGCCTTGCGACGGCACCGGCAGGATCTGGAACACCGTCTGCGGTGCAGCGGATGCGGCACCGCCTGCACCTCCGGCCGCACCACCCGTGAGCGGCGCGATCCAGCGCGTGAAGCCCGTGGTGAACTCGGGCACAAAGGCTATGCCCAGATCGCCCCAGGTGCGGGAGGCGATCATGTCGCCACGGCGCACGGACAGCGGACCGATCGTCGTGCTGGCGAACTTGGCAATCGCGCCGTCCGGGCCAAACACCTGACCAATCTCGGCCGCGCTGGCCTCGATCTTGGCGTTGGGCGCAAACGGATACTTGTCTGCCAGCGTGGTGGCGAACGGCTGATACACCTGCGCGTTCCACACCTTGTTGACTTCGGTCGTGGCCGGGCGGATCGCCACCGCATACGACTGCAGCAGGGGGCGCACCAGCAGCGGACGCAGCGTTGCGCGCTCGCTGTCGGTCATGCCCGTCAGCATCTGCTCATCCACGTACTTGAGCGTGTCGGCCAGTTCCGAGCCGTTGCCGTCCAGCGTTTGCTGCATCAACTGACGTGCACCCGGCCCCGGGTCACCCTGATTCTTGATCTGGTTGAAGCGCGTACGCACCTTGGAGAGCGAATCCATATAGCCGCGCAGCAGCGATTTGTCGTCGCGCATGACAACCACGCGGGCGAGCCCCGAGAACTCCTTGCCCACCGGGCCCATCGGGATGGCGCCAGCCTCAGCATTGCCGCCCACGTCCACGTTGACGTTCACCTGCGACGGCGTCTGGCGTGCGAATAGCTGCTTGAACCAGCCCAGCACGCCCGTCTTGGCCTGCTTCAGGCCGGCATTGAACATCGACGGGTTGTCCCACGACGTCTGCTCGTACGCGGTGTCGAGCACCTTGCGGATCGGCGAGTTGGTCGGATCGCCCAGCAGGTTCATGCCGGTGACGGCCTGATCGAAGCTAGTGAAATCTTGGATCGCCACGCCTTGCATGAAGCGTTGCCATTCGCGCGCGTATTCGGTCTTGTACATCGTGACCAGCGCCTTCTGGATCTGCTCGGGGCTGCCTTCCAGCGTGAGGTCGTCGCGTGCTGCAACGTTCAACACCCAGTCCTTGGTCTGCAGTTCCTTGTTGGCGGCTTCCTTGATGGCGGGTTGCACGTAACCGAACCACGCTTCCTTGGTGAACGTGCCGGGCACGGCGTAGCTGCCGGCCACCAGGCCAGCGCCGGTATCGCCAACGATGCGTGCGACCGTCATCGGGGCGTAGCGCGTGGACGCGCGTGCCTTGATCTCGGCATAGGCGCGTTCGCGCGCCGGCATGCCGCGCACCACGCGGCGCAGGTTCTCACGCGTCTGGTCGACCAGCGAGAGGTTGCCTTCCAGCAGCGGCCAGTTGTCGTCGTTTACGCGGGCGAGGAAGAACGACAGGTTGCGTTCCGCCGAGCGGATCATCTGCTCGCGAGGCATGTTGCCCCGGTTGTCTTCCAGCCAGCCGCGCCAGAAACGCGTGATCTGATCGGTCAGGTGCGCGACTTCCACGTGGCGCTTGTCCGACAGCATCAGGTAGGTCTTGAGCGCGTTGTAGCCGTCTTCCACGTTGGTGGGGGAGGCGTCGGTGTAGCGCTTTGCTCCGGTTGCAGCCGTGGCCTGGTTCGGTGCAGCAGGCGCATTGGCGGCCGCACCTGAGGCACCTGAGACACCCGACGCACCACCCACGGTGGCGGTGGCCGTCGTCACGGACGTCGTCATTACTGCACCGGTTTCCGGCGGCCGCACCATCGGGGCCAACTGGTCCGGATGCGCGTTCACTTCGGCCAGGAAGGTTTCGATCGCGCCGCCCACCGGCTTGAGCATGACCTGGCGCAGGCCGTTGTAGTACTCGTCGAGCAGCTTGTGCTGCAGCGTGTCGCCCTGGTACAGACCCAGCGATAGCGCCAGCGGGTGGTCATTGCGATACCGGTCGAGCTGTTCGATACGGTCTTGCAAGATGTCGAGCGCCTCCAGGCGGGCCTGCAGGTCTACCCGGTTCTGCTGCATCTTGACGATCTTGTCGAGGTCGGCCTGCACGTTGGCAGTGAGCGTGCGGTTGCCCATGTACGACCACGTCCAGCCGCCCAGCATCACGCCCAGCGCCAGCACGAGCGCAAAGAACGTGGCGATGCGCAGGCGCGTCTTGGCGGGGCTGGCAAACTGCCGCACCGTCTGCTTGTCGGCAAAGATCACCTTCGAGAACAGGTCGCGCAGGAAGAAGCCGTTCTTGGAGAACACTTCGCGGGTGCGCGCGGCGCCGTCGGTCGACAGGCCAAAGCGGCGCGCAATGCGCTCGGCCGACACGCTGTTGGTGGCACCTTCCTGCAGCGCGCTGGTGAAGTAGAAGCCGCGGAACACCGGCTTGTACTGGAACGGGTTTTCATCGAACAGCGTCATCAGGAACGCACGCAGCGTCGGCTTGATCGATGCAAACTCCAGCGGGAAGCTCAGCAGCCCCGGCGAGAGCTTGTTGTTCCGGTGCAGCGCGATCTGCGCCACGCTGATCTCCTTCAGCCCGTCGCACAACTCGTCAAAGCGCTGGTCGAACACGGCGGCCACGTCCGGCTTCGAGTCCGGCTCGAAGGGCAGGGTGGCGCCCCATACGCGGTCGCGCTCCTGCTTCTCGCTGTCGCCAAAGAATTCGGTAAAGCCGGTGATCAGGTCGGCCTTGGTGAACATCACATACACCGGGGCAAACACTTCCAGGCGTTCGGTCAGTTCCTGCACGCGCTGGCGCAGGTTCTTGGCCAGGTTGATGGCGAATTCGGGACGGTTTTGCGTGAGTTCCGACACGCTCACCGTCACGACGATGCCGTTGATGGGCGCCTTGGGGCGATAGCGCTTGAGCAGGTCCAGGAAGCCGAGCCATTCGCGGCGGTCTTCTTCGTGCACCGAGTAACGGCCGGCCGTGTCGAGCAGGATGCCTTCAGTGGTGAAGAACCAGTCGCAGTTACGCGTGCCGCCGATGCCCTGGATGACAGCGCCGCCCTTGTCGGCAAACGGGAACTGCAGGCCGGAGTTGAGCACGGCCGTGCTTTTGCCCGCAGCCGGGTTGCCGATCACGATGTACCAGGGCAGCTCGTAAAGCGCTGCGCTGCCCGACATCTGTCCGAGCTTGGAGCGCTTGATGGTCTTGACGGCTTCGGCCAGGCGCACGCGCAGGGCTTCCACTTCTTCCCGCTTGTCGGGCGTGGCCGTCTTGTCGGCGGCGGCTTGCTCGAGCACGCCCTCCAGCTTGTTGCTGGCCTGACGCGCACGCCAGCGCTTCCACAGGTACGTTAGCAGCCAAAGGGCGAGCAGCACGCCTAACGCGACGCCGACCCAGACCAGGCCAACCTCAAAGGTCTGCGCCATGAGGAGCAGGAAGATGGTCAGCACGATCACGCCAAGAATGGACAGCGTGCGTGAGTTGGTCAGGAAGTTCAGGAAGCGTTGCATGTTGCCTTCGGCTCGGGAACAGACAGAATCGGAATCGAAATCAGGAATGAGGTCACGTCAGGCTGGGCACCACCGCGATGGCGCCGCGCTGCTGGATGTCGTTGGCGGTAATGGCCAGCACCGGCTTGCCGGTCTGCTGGCTCAACTGGTGCGCCACCACCACCGAGAGCAGCGGGCCCGCAGCGCCCACATAGCCGCAGGGCGTGCCAATCGGCAGCAGATCTGCCGCCAGGTCCAACGCTGGAAAACGTTCGGAAAACACGCGTGCCACTTCGACTGTGCGCACGGGGTGCATGCCGGTGTCTGAGACAACGCCGGCAATGGTGATGGGGTCGGCAGCCGACTCGCCCTCGGCGGTATCTGCCTTCTCAGCGGGCGCAGCGTCCTGCTTGGCCTTGACCGGTGTGGCTGCCAAGGTATCGAGCACGTGGCCCACGGCATCGCCCAGCGCCTGCAGTTGCGGCTGGCCGCGATCCGGCGTCGGCGATTCAAGCCGCGCCACGCCTGCGCGCGTGATCGTGAACGACTCCGTTGCAGCGGCATCGCCCTCCAGCGCAGGCGGCAGCAGGCTTTGCGCCATTGCCGGCCCGCACAGCAGCACGCCCGCAGCGGCTTCGCCCGGCACGCGGCCGTGTTGGCGATTGGCTTCGAACAATTGCTCGTGCTGCATCAGTTGCTCAACAGCGCTTGGGCCGACCAGCGAATCCGCCACCACCACCATGCGCAGCACGCGTTCGTCGCTGGTGCGGTTCACGCCTTGCGTGGCGCGATCGAGCAGCAGCAGGGCATCGGCATCGCCCTTGGCGGTGATGGGCTCCAGCGTCAGTCGGTCGGCGGGCCAGATCAACGCGATGCGTTGGCGCAGCCAGCCATCGGCGGCGGCTTGATGCTGCGGTGTCCAGTCGCGCGGGAGCAGGGCGGTGATGATCAGTCGCGTGGTTTCCGGCGCAGTCGTTTCCGGAACCTGCGCAACGGCATGTGCTGCCAGCTCTTCGGCCACCTGGCCAGCGAGCGAGAGGGCGCGCAGGCGTTCGTCCAGCCAGTCGACGTCGGGATGATGCTCGGCCAGTTCGGCGCGCAGGTCTTCGATGTCGATGCCTTCCACTTGCGCTGCAAAGATCGGCTGGCCGAAGCCTTGGACATCGGTTAGGCCCGGTTGCGTGTTGGCTTGTACTGCGTCCACCACCGATGCCGCATCACTGCCTGCAGGTGCGCGCAGGGCGCTGGCCAGCAGCACGGCGCGCCATTGGCGCGTGGCGTCTTGCGGGTCGGCGGCTTTGGCGTCGGTGCCTGCAGTGGCCGGCGAGGCGGCTGCCAGCTCGCGGCCCGCGACCACATTGGAGCGAATGCCATCCAGCGCGCGCTTGATGACCCAATAGCCGACGATCATGCCCACCGGCAGCAACAGCAGGTAGGTGAGGATGTCGGCGGTGGTGGGCATGCGATTGGCGGACTGCCACCACACGATGACGGCAATCCACACCACCACGAAGACAGCGAGCAGCGTCAGCCCGGACCGGAAGAGTCTTGCAACCATGTCGTGCGCGTTCAGATGCTGCCGGTGTTGCCCTGGCTGGACAGGAGCGTGGCGCCGCAGGCGGTCTTGTCGCCATGGCGCGCCGCCTGCTTGCCGTCGATGATGACGTTGGGGTCGCCCGTCACGATGACGGTCGTGCCGCCGTGGCCGTTCCGCGGGCAGGTCACCTTGTCGCCCACGCAGGCGATGCCCTTGCCGCCGGTGCTTGTGTTGCCCGATGCGGTGATCACCACGCCGCCGTGGTCGGTCTTGTCACCCAGCAGGATGAAGGGCCGTGTCATTGCATGCTCCCCATGTGTCCTATCGTCATTGCCTTGGTGCGGGCTGCTTGCCGAGCACGCCCTTGCGGCGCAGCTCGACGTGGCCCAGATCCATCATCTTCCAGCGGCCGCCCCACACGAGGCCGACCGATTCCGCCGTCTGGCCGTACAGCTCGTAGCCGCGCATTGCCCACGGGTCTTTTTCGCTGATGACCAGCTTGCCGTCGCGGAAGAACGCGCTGTCCGCCGCCAGACCGTACTGGTGATAGCTCTGGAACGCCGTGGCCTGCGTGACATTGCTGCCCATCGCCGCCAGCTTCACTTGCCGCTCGGGGCTTCGGTAGCCTTCGAGCAGCGCCATCTCGTATCCGTGTTCGTCGCGCATGATCTTGTAGACAAGCAGCAAACGCTGGCGGAAATCCGCGTCGAGCAGGTTCCAGTCGCGGCTCGCATCGCGGATGGCCGGCCGGATCTGCTCGACTTCACGCGTGGTGAACACCTCGGGCGGCAAGGGTGGCGGCGGGATGAGCCGTTCGCCATTGAGCAGCGCCGAGATGTGCGGATCCGGTTCGCGCACCTGGTCGTCATCGAACTCGAACGACTGCTGCTCGCGCAGCGCCAGCGCCAGCATGGGCGGCACCGACAGCACACCCAGTGCACCGAGCAGCAACATCCGCCGCCGCACCACGAACTGCTTGAACGCCGATACCCCTGAGGTTGCGTTGTCCACCGACTCGCGCAACGACCCTGCCGAGCGCGCACCCACCACCGCAGCCCCCGTGCTCAAGCGCCGCCACTGGGCACGCAGTAACGCCGCGCAGCGTTGCCGTACCGACGGCAGCAGCAGCACGGCAGCCACCACCACCATGGCAACGAAGTAGAGAACAAGAGCTAGAAAAACCATACCGACCTGCGGAGCGTGGGCGCCTACGTCAATTCATCCAGATTTATATCTGTATTTAGAACTCTAAATTATTAATAAACGGTAATAATCGGGCGCTCGCTACGCAGAAATATTAAGAAACGATAAAGAAAATACCGCAACCTACGTCAATCATTTGTCTTTCAGCAAGGCCAGACTTAGAATCAGCAGCCACCACCGGAATCGGCGGTTGTTTGTAATCCATACGTTCGCCGCGCATTCTATTTCAATTCTGGACCCGTGATGAGTAATAACGGCGATTTGAAACAAGAAGGGCCCCCAACGCTCTTCAATTCTGAATCCGAGACCGATGAGGCCGGGCATACGCGCATTCTGGCGAGCCTGGAAGGCCGCGTCGCGGCCAGCGGCAAGGGACCAAAAAAGTCGGGGCAGCGCTATGGCGTTGCAGCGGCGGTTGTCGTGCTCGCCGCCGGTATTGGCGCATGGATCATGCTGAATCCGAGCGGCGAATCCGCGCCCACCCAGGTGGCGGAACAACCCGCACCCGCGGCCGCTCAATCGCCGGCAGCCACGCAGGCAGCGGCCCCGGAAGCCGCTCACACGGCCGCTGCGGCGCCTGTCGCTTCCGCAAGCGAGCCCGTGGCGGAAGTGCAGGCCGCCACCATCGTCAACGTTCCGCCGGGCGAAGAGCACGCGAGCGAGAAGGGCGAGAAGGGCGATAACGCGTCGGTTGCCAGCGCGCCCGTCAAGGAGGCGCATGATGAGGCGCCGGCCGCGCATTCCGTGGCGGCAAAGTCCGCCAGCCCCATGGCGGATACCGACGAAGGCAAGACGGCAACCGCCAAGCTGGTGGCCAAATCGACCAATACGCCATTTAAGGCGCTGCAGCAGCCAACAAAGCCCAAGGCGCACTCAACTGCCAAAGCCGGCAAGAACCGAAAGGGCACATTGGCGCCTGATGATCCTGACGCTGATCTGCTGGCCGCTTTGCTTGCGCCGCAGAATGCTGCCAATAAGCCCGCCAATTCACCCACTTACAAAGGGCAATAGCCGCCCGACTGCCCGGTTGGTTTTTTTTACAACCGGGTAATTGAGCGGAGGCGGGTGCGATGCTCGACATTGCGCTGCCTCGTAAATGCCCGCGCTGGTTTCACGAAATCGCCCCGTGATACGCCACGCGTTGCAGCACCGGACAGCGAATGGACGCCACGACCCTTCTTCAGAACCTCTTTGCACCCACACGCCGCCTATACACGCTGGAGGGGGACGGGGCGCTCGCAGACCTTGCGGTGGAAGCCTGGCTCGGTCGGGAGGCGCTGTCCGAGCTGTTTGAATGGCGCGTGGTGGCCGTCAGCGCCAATGCGCGCATTGCGCTCAAATCGTTGCTGGGCCAGCGCGTCACGTTGGTCACGACGCTGGCCGACGGGACGCAGACCAAGCGTACAGGCCTGATCCGGCTGGCTGAGAAGCTCGGCGCGGATGGCAGCCTCACACGCTATCGCCTGACCGTGGTGCCCTGGTTCTGGCTGACCACGCAGCAGCGCCATAGCCAGGTGTTCCAGAACCGGCCGCTGCCGGACATCATTGAACAGATGTTGTCGCCGTACGAGCCGTATGCCTTGTGGCGCTATGCGGCGGGTGCCGAAGCACGCATGGCCGACTTCGGTACACGCGAGCACATCGCCCAGTTTCGCGAGACGGACTATCACTTCGTTACGCGTCTGCTGGCCGAAGCGGGGCTCGGTTTCACCACGGTGGAAGACGACCAGGCGCACGGCGGCCACACGCTCGTGATCTTTGCCGACAGCACACAACTGCAGGAAGACGCGGAATCGGCAGCGGCGGGCGGTATCCGCTTCCACCGCGCGCACAGCTTGGAAGAGCGCGACGCGATCCAGCAACTCGCTTGCCATAGCCGCACCACCGTAAGTGGCGTGGCGGTGGCCGCGTGGGACCCGGAAGGCAAGCAGAACGCTCGCGCCCATGCGCCCGCACGCTTCGCCACCAGCGCGGGCAGCCCGGATGCGTATCTGTCGATCAGCCCGTCGCTCGCACCCGATTCCGCCAACGCCCAGCGCATTGCCGAACAGGTCATGGAAAGCCTCGAGGCGCGCGCACTGCTGTTTTCGGGGCGCGGCACCGTGCGCACGCTGCGCAGCGGCACGCGCCTGCAGGTGGTGGATTGCCCGCACCTGCCGCAAGACGTGGAAGGCGCTTATCCGCTGTTGATGGATCTGGTCGAACACTGCGGCATCAACAACCTGACCGTCGATACGCACAACGCGCTCAGCCAGCGTTTGGGCGGGCTCGACGCCGCGCTGGAATTCGATGCGCCGCCCAGCGCACCGGAATCCGGCCCCGGCGTCTTCGGTTTCCAGGAAGCAGAAGGCTCCGTCGAGCGCAACGCCCCGACTGGCGATCTGCTCAAAGCCGCACGCACGCATGGCTACGCGGGAATGTTCCGCGCCAGCGATGCACGTCGGCCGTGGCGCCCGGCCGTGACAGAACCCGATTGCGGCCGCCTCTACGCCGCACCCACCGCGCAAGGCGTGCACAGCGCCATCGTGGTCGGCCCGGACGGCCAGACGCAGGCAGGCGGAGACGGCGAACACCATGCCACCCCCGCAGGTGAAATCCGCGTGCGTTTTCCCTGGCAACTAGGCGAGCGCGCGGATGACCGCAGCAGCCGCTGGGTGCGCGTTGCGCAGCGGCAGGCAGGTTCCGGTATGGGCTGGCAATGGCTGCCGCGCATCGGGCAGGAAGTGCTCGTCAAGTTCAGCGAAGACGACATCGACCAGCCTGTCGTGATCGGCTCGTTGTACAACGGGCAGGGCGAGGCCGGCATCGCGCCGACGCCGGGCGGGCAGGGCGCATCTGACCAAAGCGACAGCACAGCCCTCTACAAGCAAGGCAGCGACAGCGCCGCGAGCGCGCAAGGCAACGTGGCCGGCGGCCACAGCCCGGCGTGGCACGGCATGGGCACGGAGGCCGAAGGCCACCGCAACGCCGCCGCCCACACCGGCTTCAAGAGCGCGGAACACGGCGGCAGCGGTTACAACCACCTCGTCTTTGACGACAGCGACGGCCAGTTGCGCACGCAGCTCGCTACCACGCAGCAATCCAGCCAGCTCAACCTCGGCCATCTCGTCCATCAGCAAGACAACCGGCGCGGCAGCTTCCGTGGCCAAGGCTTCGAGTTGCGCACCGATGGCCACGCCGCCGTGCGCGGCCAGGCTGGCCTGCTACTGACCACCTACCGCGACGCCAGCAACGGCAAAGCCGTGCCCACCGGCGACAACGCTGCCGGTATTGCGCTGATCAAGCAAGCCAAGGAATTGACGTCATCGCTGGGCCAAGGTGCGGTTACGCACCAGACGGCCGCACTCGACACCGCCAAGAACGACGATGCCCCGCTGGCCAAGCAAGCCAAAGCGGTCGCGGGGATGGTCGACGGCAAGGCGCTCGACGCCGCCAAGCAGGACGCCAGCGCCGGTAACACCGCCACGCAAGGCAAGGTACCGCATCAGAGCGAAGCCATCGCGCACCTGGCGGGCCGCGCGGGCCTTGTGATGGTGGCCGGGCAAGACCTGCAGCTCACCAATGGAGAGAGCATCGCGCTGGGCAGCGGCCAGGACACCAACCTTGCCATCGGCAAGCAGGCACGCATGCATGCCGGGCAGGCGATCGGCGTGGCCGCAGGTCTGTCGAAAGCTGGTGACAACAACATCGGCCTGCAACTGACGGCCGGGCAAGACAACATCGACGTGCAAGCCCAGCACGACGTGCTCAAGCTGATGGCCAAGCAGGACCTGAAGCTGGTGTCGGCCAATATGAATGTGGATTTTGCGGCGGCCAAGCGCATTCGCATCGCCACTGCCGGCGGGGCGTCGATCACGCTCGAAGGCGGGAATATCACCGTGGAGTGTGCGGGGCCGATTACGTATAAGGCGGCGCAGCGGGTGTTTGAGGGGCCGGTGAGTGCGAGTTACCCGTTGCCCCTTATGCCAAAGAGCATTTGCGTTGAGTGTTTGCTGGCTGCTCAAGCATCTGGCGCCCCCTTTGCCGTGAGGTAGTTGGCGTGCAGCAACCCCTGTCACCGCTTTGGTCTTCTTTTGACGCCCTGCCGGCTCCGGCTGCTGGCGTACATCGATATCTTTTGATTAACCAGGCTGCTTTGAAAGAGCAGCGGGCACTGCTCAGCAGTTTGTCGAAGTTCGAGTGCCTACCATTGTTCGGGCAGAGTGACGCAGCTTGCCGAGATGGCGCAACACCATTCGTTCTGCGCCTTGACCCTACAACTCGCATTCGGCCGATCATCCATGAACTCGCGGATGCAGCGTGCTATGCCTGCGCCTTGACACAGATCGATACGCAGTCGGATATACAGACGCTGACTGAGGCATTGACGCGACGCTGCGAGGTATTGCTGCCCGATGGTGTGGCAATGTTGTTGCGCTATTTCGATACACGCGTCTTCATGTCGCTTCTTGATGTACTCACTCCCGAGCAGGTTGATTCGTTTCTATCTTGCGCCAGCGACTGGTGGTACTCCGACCGAGAAGGGGCAATGGTGCCGGCAATGGGCACGGTTCGAACGGCCGGCGATGCTTTTTCTCCGCCTCTTGTGCTTTCCGTAACCCAGGAGCACGCGATGATCGAAGCCTCCGAGCCGGATGCGGTCATCGATCTAATTGCTTCGAGGGGGCGGCATCCGCTTTTTGACATTCCCTATCCGCAGCGCTATCCGATCGTGGTTGACCTCGTATATCGTGCACGCCAGTGGGGTTTGGAGCAGATACCTGACTTCGCGGCATTCGTCACAATTGCGCTCTCTACGAGCAACGACTTTGATGCATTACCGCCTTGGAATCGACTCTTACCTCAGGTGCAAGCAGGGGAGCTGACTTTCGGTGCTGCGTTGGGCCAAGTCCGGAATTTGGAAGGAACATGATGAGTAAGGCTGCGTTGAGTAAGTTCTGGATTGCTCGCTTTGCGATCGCGATATTGGCCGGTTGTTTGCTGATGGCTTGTGAGAAGAGCAGTGATGCGGCTTCCATTGCCGAGTCCATGCCAAATGCCACGGAAGCGCAGCGCGAAATGATTCGTCGGATGGAGCAAACGGCACCGCCGACACTTAACGGCGTTCAGCTCTACACGGGGCCTGAACGGACCCCTACGACCACGAAAGGACTGACGATCGTTGGCTACAACTACACGGACACTGCAATCACCAACTTCTCCGTCGGCGGTGCCGGGGGCGGCAACATCGAAGTGTCTTCACGCAGCTATAGCTATGGTGGCGGCGCCTGTTGCGCACCGATTCCCCAAGAAAAGCCATTGCCGATTCCGGTGGAAATCAAGTGGCAGCGCGATGGAATTGGGGAGCGGCCATGGTGTAAACAGACCGTTTTGCTGACCGGTCCTATGCCAAAGGAAGCAAACTATTTCGAGGTGCACTTTTATCAGGATGGCACCATTCAGGTGGCAATCACTGACTATCCATCGCGACCTCGCGTGTTGATGGATCGATATAGTCCTGCATTGCGAAAGGCAAGCGGAAATGTGAACAACGATACTCAACACGCGAGGTGCGGCAATGAGTAACGCGAAGATGTCACAGGTCTGCATGCCGCTGGAGCAGCCCATTGAGAATCGAGCGAGCGGAGCGGACGCGGCAACTCTGAACTCAGCGGCAACGATTCAGGTCGTGCCACCAGCCACGCCTTCCACGCTGGACGCCGCCTCGGGCTTGGCGCATCGGTCTGTGGAGCCAAAGCTACCTTGCCAACAAAGCATCACCATCTCGTTTTTCTTTGATGGCACGGGCAACAATCTTGATGCCGATACTCCTACGGGAGAGCACAGCAATGTTGCCCGCTTGTTCCGAGCGCATGTCATGGACGACGAGGAAAAGCAGGTTCATCGCCGCTACATTCCTGGGCTAGGGACTTATTTCAATGCCATTGGCGACCCAGGTGGCACCAAGACCGGTCGCGGCATGGGGGCGCTTGGGCAAAAGCGACTGGACTGGGCGTTTTCAGAACTCGGGATCATCTTAGGTAAGGCGGAAAGTCGGGCTAACAATCCGAGCAACAAAATCCTCAAGGTGGGAATCTCGGTCTTTGGCTTTTCACGTGGAGCCGCATCTGCTCGCGCTTTTTGCCGTGACCTCCAGGCTCGTTGCAGTAGCGAGGGCAAGCTTTTCAAGCTGAAGCCCGGAAGGCTTTTCAGCTCGAATGGCGTGGTTAAGGGTGGTTACCAAATCGAGGTTTTTTTTCTCGGTATTTTCGACACCGTTGCGTCGGTGGGGCTTCCCATGAGTGCGAACAACACGCTGACGAAACGCCGCAATGGCGTGGGCTGGCGTGATCTTATTGGGCCGCCGGGTGCTTCGTATGCAGAGGCGGAGCGAAATCTGCGCGCGCTTGCATTTGGTGAGCCAGGGGCAGATCCATCTCCCGGTCCGGCTGACGGTCACGGTGCATGGGCGGATGGTCTTAAGATTCCGAAAATTGTTTCTAAATGTGCGCATCTGGTATCTGGTCACGAAATGCGTAATTCGTTTCCGCTCGATAGCGCCCTGGATGGATCAACCTATCCACAGGGAACAATTGAAGCTGTGCTACCTGGGGTTCACTCCGATGTAGGCGGCGGCTATCGACAGGGAGAGCAAGGGAAGGCGTCTGTCTTGCCGATTGTGCCTTTGAGAGACATGCTAAACCGTGCTATTGCTGCGGGGGTACCGATGTACAGCTTGAGTCAGCTGCCGACTTCAAGTCAGCGTGAAGACTTTGCTTTGGTAGGCCCAGCGGCAAAGCGATATGAAGAGATGCTCCCGCTATGGCGAACTTACATGGGGACGATTCCGGGTGGACTACCACTTGGAAAAGCTGTTCTTGCGCATATGCGGCAATATTGGCGTTACCGTGTATCGGCGGCAGTATTGCGAACACGAGGGAAGAAGACAACTGAGCAGAACTCCATTCAGAGCAACGAAAATGGCATGTTCAAGAAAGATAGAGCACGACTTAAATCGGAAGCGGAAAAGCAAGAGCAGAGCTATCGGCTAGCCGCAGCCGAAGTCGACGCAGCTGAGCAGGCCGCAGAGGCAGCAAAACAGAGCCCTGGTTTTAGCAATCAAGAGCCGTTTTGGCGTGCCAAAGCACAAGAGGCAAGCAGCAGAAGAGATGAAGCCTATGACACGTGGAGGCGTACACAGGCGCGACTCGACACTGCCGCGGACGACAGTGATTTGCTGACAAACATGCAAACGTATGACAAGTGGCTGCTTGAAGACGCGGAGCTTATCTACAAGTGGCACAAAGAAGACCCAAATAAGCGAATGCGTCCGCACTATGCTGCGATTGTCGCGGCTTATGAGGAAGTTGTCGTGAACGGTAAGGTATTGGCTGAAACCTCGGATCTCTACAAATTTTTTTCGACCTATGTACATGACTCATTAGTGGGGTTCGCAACGGATAACACGCGAACCACTGATCCTCGTGTTCTGTACATCGGCGGAGATCACAAAGAGAAGTACGCTGCGGTACAGACAGACAAGCAACTTGAAGTTGCTTAAACCGAAATATATCCCTCGTCACGCCTTAAATCGACTCTGTCAAATGCAAGCGCAATACAAACTCGCCATAGCCCTCCTAACCACCGCCTGGATGAGCGCAGGCATCTGCGCCCAGCACACCTCCACCGTGCCGGCCTCAGGCGATGCCCCGCGAAGCGGAATCAAGAGAGCCGTGCACGTAAAGAAGCACGCTAAGCGAGCCAAGGTCGCCCGCGCGCGTAAGAGCGCTCCGGCAGCACGCGACGGCGATGCAGAAGTGCTCGCCCAGGTGCTGGGTTCGGATAATAGGAATCCTTTGTGGGGAAAGCCGCAGCAGTAATAGCGGTTTGTATTCGGATGAGCGAGGCGGTGCCGCCTGAGGCAGGATCTTGATCCCACTTGTCCGCAAAGAAACACAATGAAAACTTGGAGATGCCTGGGCGCAGCGGCGATTGCCTCAACGGCGGTTTGCATATTGACTGCCTGCACCACGAAGGTTGCACCAACGGATGACGAGGTAGCGGCCAGGATCACTTCGTACAACCACACGCCCGATTACATCCATCGGTTCTACGTGGATGGCACTTGGGGTGGCAACTCGTTTGCATACGGCGGTGGAGGCAAGTTCGTCTGTTGCATTGCGTACCCAAGAACATGGCATCCCGGACTAACTGCCACGGTGAAGTGGACAACGTCCAGTTCTGACCCAAATGCAACGGGTGACGCAGTACAGCCGCACTGGCACGAAGCCGTCGTTCCCATAGAGAGGTACGTAGAGGCGGGCACATTGCACGTGCATTTCCTGCCGGGCGGAGATGTAAGGCTCATTGTGTCAAGCAAGGCGGCAGGGCATCCTGACTATCCCGGACCATCCTATCCGGTCAAGCCGGCCGATTTTCATTTTGAACCAAGCCGGCATGCAGTGCGCTTGCAGGAAGAGCGTGTCCGAGCTCAGGCTGCAGGCGGGGCCCGACTCCAGGCGGAGATGCGTGCGCTGGAGAGTGGTGCGTCGGTTCAAAAGGTACCCTCGTCCGACCAACCCTCCGAAGTTAAATTACCTCCTCCACCGGTTTTGCCCGAGGATGAGCGTAGGGCACCCGCAGACAACAACACTCTCAAAATTCGGTTTGCTCGGGCCTCCAGCGCTACGGTCCAGGCGCGGGGCGGAGACGTCTACTATGAACTGCAGACGACGGCCGGCATTCGCAGCGCGACAATTGCCACGCAAACTGAAAGCGCAATCCACCTGGAAGCTGGCGACTACGATTTCAGTGGACGACAGGGCTTCGCGTTCTGGTCGATTGACGAGGGGCAGGGCGTTCATAAGCTCTACCGCGTTTTCACTTTCTCTCGAAAGCGGAACGATTTTGTTGAGCGCCATCCCCATTGTGGCGACGCGTTCCTCAACCTTCGAGTAGACGCGCAACGCAAACAACTGATCAGTACATTCTTCGAGAACAACGTTCCCAAATCATGCGTAACACGGTTACGTCCGGATTGAAGATGCTTCGCTTCGCTGTGCTGGCGTATGTATTTGCTACGGTGCTTCCCGCCTTGGCAGACGGCCCGTTGACGATCCCCCGCAGCGAACAAGCCAGTGACGGCTACT
Organism: Burkholderiaceae bacterium 26; assembly: GCA_000955795.1. Lineage (GTDB taxonomy): Bacteria > Pseudomonadota > Gammaproteobacteria > Burkholderiales > Burkholderiaceae > Ralstonia > Ralstonia chuxiongensis. The sequence goes on along the minus strand of JYOB01000009.1, from coordinate 171,824 downwards.
TGAGCACGGCGTTGCTGCTCAAGCCATGCCTGGATATTCGTGAATGGTCGTCCGAGCCGAACGACGATCTTCTGAAGCAGGTCGCAGATGCGCGAAAGGGGCTGCCTCCGGAAACGTGCGATTCCCCCGCGCTGGTGGAGAAGTTGTTCAAAGCGAGATTCCTGCAGTACGCCTCGATTGCGGTGGTAAGCGATCCATGGAATCTTGATGCAACGATCCGCGCGCAGAATGAAGCCATGGGCCGATGCAAGAACACAGAATGCCTCGACCGCGAGTTGGATGCAGCGATTGCCGCCTTGTCGCCTGTGTACCTGAACTCCCATCCGGAATGGCCTAATGGATCTGGTCTATGCACCTCGAAAACCGTCGACGTGGCGGTGTCAAAGGTGCGTGCGTTGCTGGGCGGCAGTGTTCAGAAAAACATCGTCGACACGTGTGCCCCAGAGTCGTTTTCTGTGCAAACCTGCCGGGGTTTGCAAGGCACGCTTTTTTTTGCGGGATGCACGATGAGTGGCAATCAGGTGAACGCGCCGGAATGGCTCTTCCGCATCAGAGGCGCCAAACTCGAATCGCTACTTGACATCGATGATGGGCCGTCGGGCGTGTTGAAAACTACGTGCAATGGCATGCCGGATCTCATGACGAGTGCGCGCGTCAGCATGGGCGAGCATTACGTGACCTATTACCGCTATGACGGCACGCAGTACCAATCTGTGTATGCCTACACCGCGATGGGCGTTGGCACAGACGGCAACGGCAATGATTTGGCGATCGCGCAAGGTGGGCAAGTCACACGGGTGGTTTGCCGGTAGCCCCTCAACTTGGGCACATCGGACGAGCGGTCCTGATATGTCCCGGAAAACCGCTGCACAGTTCCTGAGCAGTCCGACCCAAAAAAATGAACGCGAGTAGGAAGCATATCGATGCAGTATCAATCCTCTCTATACGGCCTGCGGCGACTAACGATCTGCACCGTGACCGTGCTCCTGGCCGCATGCGGTCGGGGTATGTATGCCGAGGAGCCCGCGCCAAAGGAGGTAGAGGTCACGAACCGCTTCGGTGAGCGAGTACGAATACCCAATCCGAGCAACGCCGAGCGGCTTGAGGCCACAGCTCCCGGCTATGCCACGCCAGCAGAAAGTCGCTCCGAATGTCTCGGTCGATTGATGTTCGATGTCCCGCGCAACCTCGGTTTTGAGTGGGCAATCGCGTCGGCTTCCTCAAAGCAAGGGCCTTACGAGCAGTTGTTTCAGTATTTCGACAACGGTACCGGACGTGGTCAGATAGAGATCGAAACACCGGAGTTGCGGACGACCTTTGCTGTGTACGGCCCGGTTACACCCGCGTTGCGCGAAGAATTTCTGAACTATCGCGCAGAGATGAATGCGGCAAAACTTCGCGGAAGGCAACGTTCCTTGAAACGTCAGGAAGAAGATGAGGACCTTTATAGAAAAAGCCCTGAGCTTCTTGGCCCGAACACCAAGCAGAACTTGGCTGACAGTCGACGGAAGATTGAACAAGACATTGCTGATCTGAAAGCGGATCGCTACCGGAAGGCCGTTGACCTTGGGAGGCCAGATAGCGCCGCCTTCCGTTCTGACGCGCGCAAGCAAGGTGCTTCATATCTGCGGGGTTCGATTGTTCTTGGCAAGTATCTCGTTGCATTCGAGTCGATGCTGCTCGCCGACATCCCAACGTATGAATACCCTACCGAAGCGCAATGGACGACGGCCGAAAGCGCCCTGCGCAAGCTGATCGGCCAGCTTAAGGCTCGAGATCTCTACGAAATCCCCAAGGAACGCGGCTTCTGTTTGCCATACGCCTTCCTGCGTGACGACGGTACGTATGGGAACGAGATTTCCTCGTCCTTCCGATTTGCTGACAGCCCGGCCGTGACCTACCAGCTTAACTTCGCGGCAATTCCTGCAGGAACGCCGTCGCCCACATCGTTGATCAACGGAGCAGGCCGCTCTATGGACGCCTTGGGCGATCGTGCACCTGCCGGAATGAAGGTGACCCAGCGGCTTGGCCCACGCCCAGTGAAGATCGGTGCGCTGACTTCCGTGCAAGGCGGCATCGTTGTTGAAGCTCAGCGCCCGGGCCAACCGGCGCGCGAGGGGTACCACGCCTATGCTGGCAATGCCGGGTGGTCGGGCTCACAAATTCTGCCGACGATCGAGGTCGTGATGGAGTCTGCCAGCCGCAATGCCCATCCCAGGCTGAATGCCGATGCGCCTCCCTATGCCGAAGCGCGGCCGAGGTTTGATGCGCTGCTCAAGAGCATTCGCCTGCGTCCCACGTCACCGCCGATGCCCGAGTTAGAGCAGGTGGTGAAGCAGTAGTGCGCTCGGCGGTGTCACGAAACCCAAATCAGAATCTCTCTCGGATCAACGATGTACAGAAAACTGGCCGTAGCCCTCCTAACCACCGCCTGGATGACCGCAGGCATCTGCGCCCAGCACACCTCCACCGTGCCGGCCTCGGGCAATGCCCCGCACAGCGCAATCAAGAAAGCCGTGCACGCCAAGAAGCACGGTAAGCGAGCCAAGGTCGCCCGCGCGCGCAAGACTGGCCCAGTCGCGCGCGACGGCGATGCAGAAGTGCTCGCCCAGGTGCTGGGTTCAGACAACAAAAATCCGCTGTGGGGAAAGCCGCAGCAATAACCAGGCAAATGGCAGCAGCGGATGCGCACTCAAGGTGCGGTCAGCGCGGTCAGCCCGCCGTCCGCTGCTTCTGCAATAGCGCCAGCTGCGTCGTCAGGTAGTTGCTGGTGTTCGTCATGCTGGCCACCACCTTCGACAGCGCATTGAACTGCGCGTAATACAGCGCCTGCTTGGCATCGAGCTGCTTCTGCATCCGGTCGATCTGGGTGCCGAGCGAAGTGATCGAATTGTTGATGGCATCCGTGGCGTTCTGCACCATGCCGTTGCTCGACAGCAAGTTGCCCGACACGGTGTGCAGTTGCGCCGCGTAGCCGCGCTGCACGGTGACGGTGCCGCGGTCGCCCAGCGCACCGCCAGTGACTTGCACCGTCAGGCCATCCACAGCCGAGCCGCTGGCGCCGTACAGGTTCTGGCCCGAACCCGTGGCGGCAGCGCCGTTGATGGTGCCTTGCACATCGCGCCCGCCGGTGGCCGTCGGGCTGCCGCCGAGCAGCGATGCTGCGCCGTTGCCCGACACAGACACCGTCGATACCGATCCGTATTGCTTGTCGGTGAACGTCAACACGCCGTTGGCATCGGCGCCGATGGCGACTTCCACCTTGGCTTTCTGCAGGTCGGGCGATGCGTTGATCTGGCTCTGGAGCTGCGCGGCGAGGCTCGACGGGGTATAGCTGCCCGCCGGCACCTTGATGTTGGTCGTAATGCCGCTGAGCGTGACCGACAGGCTGTCGTTCACGCCGCTCTGGATGGTCGTGTTGGCGGCCGCCGAGCCCTTCAGTGAGCCCTGCGTGGCCAGTTGCGTGACGTTGATGCCATAGCTGCCGGCCTGCGTGGTCGTCGAAAACGCTGAAACCTTCAGCAGTGAATCCGTCGCTGTGCCCGTGCCGGCAAACAGCGCCGCCACCTGGCCGGGCGATTTCTTCAGCGCGGCGGTCAGCTTGGGGTCGTCAATCGACAGCGTGCCTTCCTTGTCCATCGTCACGCCGATGCTGCCCAGCGACTGGAACGCACCGTTGCCGATGCCCTGGCCCAGCACGTCGGTCAGCTGGTTGATCATCATCTTGGTGCTGACGTCGCCGGCCAGCGCGCCGTTGTTGGCGGCGTTGGCCGTGTCGAACTTGGTCAGCGCGTTGAGCTGGATGCGCAACGCGTTGTACGCCTTCACAAAATTGAGCACTGACTGGCTGGCCTGGCCGGCGTCGCTGCCGACCGTGACGGTCGTGCTGCCCGTCTTGGCCAGCGTGAACGACGTTCCGTCCACCACGTCCGTCAGCGTGTTGGTGGCGCTCTGCACGCTGATGCCGTTGACGGTGGCCATGGCGTTGCGGCCCGTGGCCACCTCGGTCATGTTCTGCGTGCCGGCCGGGTCGTGGCTCAGCAGGGATTGCAGCGCGGGGTCGCCCGACACGGAAATCTTCATCTCCGAGTTGGCGCCGCCAGCGGTGGACGTCAGCACCAGCCGATAGGGCGAATTGCTGCCGTCGTTGACGATGCTGGCCGAGACGCCCACGTTGGCGCTGTTGATAGCGTCGCGGATGCCCGCGAGCGTGTTGTTCGACGGATCGATGGTGATCGAGCCGCCAGCCTGGTTGCCGTTTTGCGTGAAGGTGGCGCCGGTGTATTTGCCGTCGGCAAAGCTGCCGCCCGAGACGCTACCGAATGAAAACGTGAGGGTGGTGGGCGTGCCGCCACCAATGGGCGTCTTGCTGGAGGCCTGCCCGTTGGCCGACAGCACCTGCGCCTGCGCAAGCTGCGTCACGTTGACTTGATACGTGCCCGCCGGCGCCGTGTTGGACAGCGAAGCCGTGAGGATTGACGTGTCGTGCCCGCTGGCCTTGTTGCCGGTGAACGTGTCCGGATTGTTCAGGGCCGCCATCGCCGTCTGGAAGGTCGCCAGCGCGCTTTTGAGCGAGCCGACCGCCGACAACTGCGTCTGAAAAGCTTTCTGCTGCGTCTGCCGCAGCGTCATGCCCTTGCTTTCCGCCTGGATCAGCTTCGTCACAAGGCTGTTGACGTCGATGTTCGTACCGATGCCCGGAACCGAGATCGGCGGAATGTAGTTGTTGCTCGTGGACGAAGTGGCCATGTCGGATGCGCGCAAACGCTTTCTTCACAATCTCCACAATGTGACGGCAGCGCTGCCCGGTTCTTTAGGGCAAACCCTGCTCGGGCAGGCATTTTCTGCCGGTTTGCTCAGGAAAGCGAAAGAATTGCCGGCGCCACACCAAGCGGCGCACCGCGCTGACGGTCTCCACCAGGGCGGAGACCGTCGCACGCCACGCTAGACCGTTTCGCCTTCCTTGCTTGGGTCGACTTGCTTGCCGCGTGCCAGCACCGGCACCAACGCCGCGCCGGTATGGCTGGCCGCCACGCGCGTCAACGCCTCCGGCCCGCAAGCCGCGACGATCGTGCCGCCTTCATCGCCGCCTTCGGGGCCGAGATCGAGGATCCAGTCCGCCTCGGCAATCACGTCGAGGTCGTGCTCGATCACGATCACGCTGTGCCCGCCGTCTGCCAGGCGATGCAGCACCCGGATCAGCTTGGCCACGTCGGCCATGTGCAGGCCGACCGTTGGCTCGTCCAGCACGTATAGCGTGTGGGGCGCCTTCTGCCCACGTCGGGTCAGGTCATCGCGCACCTTGGACAACTCGGTGACGAGCTTGATGCGCTGCGCCTCGCCGCCGGACAGCGTGGGCGAAGGCTGGCCGAGCGTCAGGTAGCCAAGGCCGACGTCCTTCATCAACTGCAGCGGGTGGGCGATGCTGTTCATCGCGCCAAAGAACTCGACCGCTTCGTCGATTTCCATGGTGAGCACATCGCCGATGTTCTTGCCGCGCCAGGTGACGGCAAGCGTCTCGGCATTGAAGCGCTGCCCGTGGCAGACGTCGCAGCCGACCTTCACGTCGGGCAGGAAGCTCATGGCGATGGTGCGTACGCCCTGGCCTTCGCAGGCGGGGCAGCGGCCGTCGCCGGTGTTGAACGAGAAGCGCGAAGCGGTATAGCCGCGCGCGCGGGCTTCCAGCGTGTCGGCAAAGAGCTTGCGGATGGTGTCCCACACGCCGATGTACGTAGCCGGGCAGGAGCGCGGCGTCTTGCCGATCGGAGTTTGGTCGACTTCGAGCACACGGTCGATGGTTTCCCAGCCGGTGACGCTGTCGCAGCCGTGCCAGTCGTGTTTGACGTCAAGCTTGCGCGGCATCTTGGCGTCAGGCACCTCAGCCTGCGCAGCCTTGCGCGCGCGGCGCGTGGCCGGCGAAGACAGCACCGAACGGCCAACCGCATCGAGCAGGTTCGTCATCAACACATCGCGGGCCAGCGTCGATTTGCCGGAGCCCGATACGCCTGTAATGGCCACCAGGCGCGACAGCGGCATCGTTGCCGTCACGTTGCGCAGGTTGTGCAGCTTGGCACCGTGCACCGTCAGCCATTGCTCGGGGACCGCCTGAGCGCCGGCACGCGGCGCAACCACCTGACGGCGCGGCTGAAGCGGATGCTCGATCGGCTGCGACAGAAACCGGCCAGTGAGCGAATCCGGCTGGGCTGCCAGGTCCGCCACGCCGCCTTGTGCAACCAGCGTGCCGCCGCGCTTGCCGGCGCCCGGGCCGATATCGATGATGTGGTCGGCCCGGCGGATGGTGTCTTCATCGTGCTCAACCACCACCAGCGTGTTGCCTTTGTCGCCCAGCTTGCGCAGCGCGTCGAGCAGGATCCGGTTGTCGCGCGGATGCAGGCCGATGGTCGGCTCATCCAGCACGTAGCAGACGCCCTGCAGGTTGCTCCCGAGTTGCGCAGCCAGCCGAATACGCTGCGCTTCACCGCCCGACAGGCTCGGCGCGGCGCGATCCAGGCTCAGGTAGCCCAGGCCGACTTCCTCCAGGAACGACAGGCGGCTGTGAATCTCGGCCACCACGTCGCGGGCGATGTCGGCGTCGCGGCCGGTCAGGTCCAGGCCTTCGACCCAGCGGCGGGTCTGGCTGACCGTCCACTGCGCAATGTCGACGATGGGTTTGGCGGCAAAGGTGACAGCGCGCGCAGTCGGGTTCAGGCGCGTGCCGTGACAATCCGGGCAGGGCAGGTCGGTCATGCCGTCCGGATCGACTTCCTCCGACGGCAGCGTCTGTTCGCGGCCGCGGTCGTCACCACCGAGCACGGTGTCGTCAAACGCGGCACGCTGTTCGCGCGTGAGCGCCAATCCGGTACCGACGCAGCTCGCGCACCAGCCATGTTTGCTGTTGTACGAGAACATGCGCGGGTCCAGCTCGGGGTAGCTGGTGCCGCAGGTGGCGCACGCGCGCTTGGTCGAAAACACCTTCACATTGCCGACATGCGCCGTACCGCCGTTGTGCATGGCGTGTTGCAGGCCATCGAGCGGCGCGAGCACGTGCATGATGCCCTTGCCGTATTCCAGCGCCTGTTCCAGCAGCGTACGCAGCGCGGCTTCGTTTTCCGGCGAGACAACGATGTCCCCCACCGGCAGTTCCAGCGTGTGCTCGCGGAAGCGATCCAGGCGCGGCCATGGGTCGACGCTCAGGAATTCGCCATCGACGCGCAGATGCGTATAGCCGCGCGCCTTGGCCCATTTGGCAAGGTCGGTATAGACGCCCTTGCGGTTCACGACCAGCGGCGCGAGCAGGCCGATGTGCTGGCCGCGATGGTCGCGCATGAGCTGGGCAAAGATCGCCTCCGGGCTTTGCGCGGACACCGGCGTGCCGTCGTGGATGCAGTGCTGCACGCCCAGCTTCACATACAGCAGCCGCAGGAAGTGCCAGACCTCGGACGTTGTCGCCACCGTGCTCTTGCGGCCGCCGCGCGACAGGCGCTGCTCAATGGCCACCGTGGGCGGAATGCCATACACGGCATCGACTTCCGGCCGCCCTGCAGGCTGCACGATGGAACGCGCATACGCGTTGAGCGATTCAAGATAGCGGCGTTGCCCCTCGTGGAACAGGATGTCGAACGCCAGCGTCGACTTGCCTGAACCCGATACGCCCGTCACCACGTTGAACTTGCCGTGCGGAATGTCGACGTTCAGGCCTTTCAGGTTGTGCTCGTGCGCGTGGACGATGCGCACGACATTTTCGCCCTGGACTTCGGCCAGCGCCGCACGCTTGGCGCGGCGGTCGGCCAGTGCCGTCTGCAGCGGCACGCCTTCGATGGCTTCCGGCTGGCCGACGCTGGCTTCGTATTGCTTGAGCGCGGCGCCCGTGTGCGATACAGCGCAGTCTTTGACCTGCGCGGGCGTGCCGGCGCAGACCAGCAGGCCGCCGGCGTCGCCGCCTTCGGGGCCGAGGTCGATGATCCAATCCGCCGCACGCACCACGTCCAGGTTGTGTTCGATCACGATCAGCGAATGCCCGGCGTCGAGCAGCTTGCCGAAGGCGCGCATCAGCTTGGCGATGTCGTCAAAGTGCAGGCCCGTGGTCGGCTCGTCGAACATGAATAGCCGGCCGGCGTTGGCGGGCACGTCCTGCTTGACGCGCTTGCGCGCCGCGGCCTGGGCGGCCTGTGCGGCTTCGGCCAGGAAACCGGCCAGCTTCAGGCGTTGCGCCTCGCCGCCGGAGAGCGTCGGCACCGGCTGGCCGAGCTTCACGTACTCCAGGCCCACGTCGACGATCGGTTGCAGCACGCGCAGCACGTCGGCGTCATCGGCGAACACGGTGGCGGCTTCGCTCACCGTCAGCTCCAGCACATCGGCCACCGACAGCGACCGGCCAGCGCGCGGGATCTTCACTTCCAGGATTTCGGCGCGATAACGCGTGCCGTCGCAATCCGGGCAGCGCAGGTAGATGTCGGAGAGGAACTGCATCTCGACGTGCTCGAAGCCCGAGCCGCCGCAGGTCGGGCAACGGCCGTCGCCCGAGTTGAAGCTGAAGGTGCCGGCCGTGTAGCCGCGCTGCAGTGCCATCGGCGCCTTGGCGAACAGCTTGCGGATTTCATCGAACGCGCCAACGTAGCTGGCGGGGTTGGAACGCGCGGTCTTGCCGATCGGGGATTGGTCAACGAACACCACGTCGCTGATCTGGTCGGCACCGCGAAGGGCACGGAATGCACCGGGCGATTCGGTGGCCTTGCCAAAATGCCGTGCCAGCGCGGGGTGCAGGACGTCCTGAATCAACGTCGATTTGCCCGAGCCGGACACGCCGGTCACACACACCAGGCGCTGCAGCGGAATCTCGACCGTGACATCGCGCAGGTTGTGTTCAGCCGCACCTTCCAGCACCAGCCGCGGCGTGGCGTTGTTGACGGGGCGCGCTTGCCAATCCGTTGCATCAGCCACGCGCCGCTGTCCGGACAGATAGGCGCCGGTGAGCGTATCGGCCTGGCGGATGGCCGCCGGCGTTCCGTCAAAGACGATGTTGCCGCCGCGCTCGCCGGGGCCGGGCCCCATGTCGATCAGGCGGTCGGCTGCCAGCATCACGGATGGATCGTGCTCAACCACCACCAGCGTGTTGCCCGCGTCGCGCAGGCGTTGCATGGCTTGGACAATGCGATCCAGATCGCGCGGGTGCAGGCCGATGCTCGGTTCGTCCAGCACGAACAGCGTGTTGACGAGCGATGTGCCGAGCGCCGTCGTCAGGTTGATCCGCTGCACTTCGCCGCCCGAGAGCGTGCGGCTCTGGCGGTCGAGCGTCAGATAGCCGATGCCGACGTCGCACAGATACGCCAGGCGCGTGCGCACCTCGTCCAGCAGCAGCTTGAGCGCGTCGTCGAGCAGCGTGGAGGGCAGCGTCAGTTCGTCAAAGAAGCGGCGGATGCGCTCGATAGGCAGCAGCATCAGGTCGTGCACGGTCAGGCCAGGCAGGGCTTCGAGCTGGGCGCGGCTCCAGGCCACGCCGCGCGGCATGAAGCGGTGTTCGGGCGCCAGCACGGCGTCGGCGTTTTCCTTGGTGCCCAGGCGCCACTGCATCGACTCGGTTTTCAGGCGGGCACCGCCGCAGGTTTCGCACGTTGTGTAGCTGCGGTACTTGGAGAGCAGCACGCGGATGTGCATCTTGTACGCCTTCGACTCCAGGTAGTCGAAGAAGCGACGCACGCCGTACCACTGCTTGTTCCAGCCGCCACGTTTGAAGGCCGGGTCGCCATTGATCACCCAGTTGCGTTGGGCTTCGGTCATCTCCGCCCACGGCGTGCCGCGCGGGATGTCGGCTGCGGCGGCGTAGCGCATCAGATCGTCCTGGCACTCCTTCCAGGCCGGGGTCTGCATTGGTTTGATGGCGCCGTCGCGCAGGGTCTTGCGCTCGTCGGGAATCACCAGTCCCAGATCGACGCCGATTACGCGGCCGAAACCACGGCAGGCATCGCACGCGCCGTAAGCTGAGTTGAACGAGAAGAGCGCGGGCTGCGGATCTGCGTAGCGCAGGTCGCTTTCCGGGCAGTGCAGGCCGGTGGAAAAGCGCCAGATGGTGGGCTGCGCAGCTTCATCGGCCGGCAAGACGTACACGTTCACGCGCCCGCCGCCGCGCTTGAGCGACGACTCGATGGCCTCAAGCGCGCGGGCGCGCTCGGTGCCCTGCAGGCGGAAGCGGTCGGCCACCACATCAAGCAGCTTGCGCTTGCCCGTGGAAGATTCGACCACGCGCTCGGCCTGCACGCGTGTATAGCCGCTGACCGACAGCCATTGCGTCACCTCTTCGGGGCTCGTATTGGCCGGCAGCTCCACTGGAAACGTCACCACGAGGCGCGGATCGCCCTCACGCGTGCGCGAGAGCAGCTCGTCGTAGATGGTTTCAGGCGTGTCGTGCCGCACCGGCAGCGCCGTGTCGCGGTCGAACAGTTGCGCGGCGCGCGCAAACAGCAGCTTCAGGTGATCGTTCAGCTCCGTCATCGTGCCGACCGTCGAGCGCGAGCTGCGCACCGGGTTGGTCTGGTCGATGGCGATGGCGGGCGGCACGCCTTCAACGTGCTCGACCTGCGGCCGGTCCATGCGGTCCAGGAACTGGCGCGCGTAGGCGCTGAAGGTCTCGACGTAGCGGCGCTGGCCTTCGGCGTAGAGCGTGTCGAAAACGAGGCTGGACTTGCCGGACCCCGACGGGCCGGTCACGACGGTCATTTCGCCCGTGCGCAGGTCCAGATCGAGGTTTTTGAGATTGTGCTGACGGGCTCCGCGCAGGCGAATGACACCGGAGGACATGGAGGGCGTTCCTTGGAGCTTGGAGGTAAGGGGAATACCGGCGCGGGTGAACCATTGGCAGCCGCGCCAGCAATCAGAATTCGAGCCGTAAACTGTAGCGGATTATGAAGATCCGGTTCGCCTACGAAACATGTCGCGAGCGCGAGCGTAACGCAGGGCTCCTGACAGCGTTTTGTCAGGAGGTTTCAGCGGAGGGGAAAAAAAGAACGGGGTGATGCTGGTACCACCCCGGCGGGAGCGCGATCAGCCTGCCTCGCGTCCGTAAGTGGCTTGGTTGGCGGGGAGGTCAAAACCCGTGGGGCCGGGTTTGCGCGGCACAAAACGGTGGTGCTCGACCACACCGCCCTTGACGATGACGACGGTCTCTTCGGGGATCTCCGCCCAAGCGCCAGGCAGGTCGACAAGCGGCTCGGACAGCACAAGAAACGCGCCGTCCCCTGCGTCTTCAATTGCGGCGCTGTCAGGATAAAGCTGGTGCAGGTGCTTGAAAGATGTGCTGTGAAAAAGGGAGCGTGATTCGCCCTCGCTGGAGTAGCGCGCGGCCACGATCTGGACGCCGTCCGTTGCACAGACCGTCATGTTCAATGGGTATTCGACGCCGTGGCGGCGACCGATGTCTTCAATCAGCCCGACCATCTGTTCCAGGGCGCCGCGTGGGTCTCGGTCCAGACCGAACGAGAGCGCCAGGAAAAACATGATCTCGGAATCGGTCGAACCCTCGATCCAGCGAAACAGCTCGGGCGCCACTTCCATCATCAGGGCGCGGCGGAGCAGCGGGTATTCGCGGATCAGCCCGTTGTGCGCAAAAAGCCACCGGCCGTAGCGGAACGGATGGCAGTTCGTCTCCTGGGCGGGGGTGTCCGTGGCCGCACGCACGTGGGCGATGAACATGGACGAGCGGATGGCGCGGGCGGCTTCACGCAGGTTGGTGTCGTTCCACGCGGGGTGCAGGCAACGATATCGGAAGGGCACTTCAGAGTAGCGGCCGTACCACCCGATGCCGAAACCGTCGCCGTTGGTGGTCGTCTCGCCGCCGAGGCGGGAGCGCAGACTCTGGTCGATCAACGAGTGCCGCGGCCGGAACAGCACTGTCTCCATCTGAATGGGATTGCCTGAATACGCCAGCCAGCGACACATGATGCATTGCCTATAGAGATGCCTTGAAAGGTGAGTCTATGCAATGCGTTTGCGAATGCACAAGAAAATCCCGACCCTCATCCGGCCAGGGTCTGCGCGGTTTTACGGCCTTGGCGGGCACGTTCGTCCTCTGTTTTTGGGGCGGCGTCTCGCACGATATGCAGCTCGCGAATCCGCATGGGCACGGCGCATCGGGCCTCTGCGAGGGTGGCGCGGACTTGCTGGGCGAGCGTCCAACGCATGTCCCAGAAGTGCTCGGTCCTGGCCCAGACGCGCAGATTCAGCACCGCAATACTGTCGTCAAAACGCATCACCATGGCCAACGGTGCCGGGTCGGACAGCACCATCGGCTGGTTGGCGGCCAGCGTTTTGAGCGCCTCAAGGGCACGCGGGATGTCGTCTTGCAGCGAGACCTCGATCTCCAGGTCCAGCCGGCGGGTCGGATTGCGCGTGTAGTTGCGCACGGAATGGCTCCACAACGCGCTGTTCGGTACATATTCGCAAATACCGTCAGGCTTGGTCAGGCGGGTCATGAACAGGCTGACTTCTTCCACGGTGCCGGCAACTTCGCCGCCGCCCCCATCGATGTAGTCGCCCACCCGGAACGGCCGTAGCGCGAGCAGCATGATGCCCGCCGCAATGTTCTGCAGCGTGCCCTGCAGCGCGAGCCCGATGGCTAGGCCGGCCGCTCCCAATACGGCAATGATGCTGGCCGTTTCAATGCCCAGCCGGGACAGTGCCCCAACGATGGCAAGAATGCGGATGCCCCAGACGGCGATGTCGCACAGGATCGGCGTGAGTGTGGCGTCAATGCGCGTCTGGCCGCTCGTCAGCCGGTTGAGCCACCGGCCGATGCGTTTGGAGATCCACCAGCCGAGAAACAGGATGAGCATCGCCGCGCACAGGCTGACGGCCAGGCGGCTGAAGGCGTCCCAGAGGAAGTTCAGGCGTTCGGGATGAAGGTGCGAGAGAAAGTTTTCCATGGTCGAGCAGTATGGGTAGGCAGGCTCGGGGCAATTGCCCCAAGCCGATGCATCGACCATTGGGATGGAGATTTGGCTCCGGCTTGAAACCGAAAGTGACATTCGCGCCTTGGTCAAATTGACGCAGGGCAGGTTTGGGCAGCTGCATTGCGGGAGGAGTCGAGTGCGCTCGAATACACAATCCGCTGCGCGGCAGGCTCACACGCATGGCGCGGTGGCCTCAGAAATCTGGTCGCTCGGCAATGCCATATGGCTTTCAGGCAGACTTCGCCGCCCGCCCAGGCTTCGGGCGGGCGGCGTCAGGCTGCGCCTACCCCCGACCTCTTATTCGTCGACCTCGCTACGCACCATCAATACCGGCTTGTTGGTCTTGCGCACCACGCCCTCGGCCACGCTGCCGAGCACCAGATGCTTGAGCCCGCGCCGGCCATGCGTGCCGAGCACGATCAGATCGGCTCCGGTCTCGTTGGCTTCCCCGACAATCGTTGCGGAAATTTGCCCCGGCGCAATGGAGTTTTCGAGCAATTTGGTCGAATGCTTGACGCCCGCAGCGTCCAGCTTCTTCGATACCTCGGCAAGGGTGTCACGGCCGTAGCCGACCACTTGGTTGGAGTAGGCAATCGAGTCAACTCCAACCATGTCGAAGGTGATGTCGCTGCTATCGGCAACGAATAGGGCTTCGACTTCTGCGCCCGTCGCCTTGCTGACCACAATAGCCTGGTGCAGCGCGAGATAGGACGCGTGGCTGCCGTCGATGGCGAGCAGGATTCGCTGATACATGGTGGTCTCCAAGGCGTTGCGCAGTAGGGCACCGCATGTCATCCAGCGTAGACAGCGTGGCGCCTGGGCTGTTGATACGCGTCAAATGTTTTCCGAAGACACCTGCAGGACGGCTGCGCCGGCCACCCGCCCGGCGCGGAGGTCTTCCAAGGCGGTGTTGGCGTCTTGCAGGCGGTAGGGCGTGACGTGAACCTGCAAGGGGACTTCCGCTGCGATGCGCATGAGCGCGAGCCCATCCGCCCGCGTCAGGTTCGCCACCGAGACCAGCTTGCGTTCTTCCCATAGCAACCGGTACGGAAACGTGGGGATGTCGCTCATGTGAATGCCACCGCAGACCACCGAGCCGCCCTTGACCACGGCCTGCAGCGCCTGCGGCACGAGCGCGCCGATGGGCGCGAAGATCAGCGCGGCGTCGAGTGGCAGGGGGGCGGCGGCGTCGCTGGCGCCTGCCCACTTGGCGCCGGTGTCCAGCGCAAGTTGCTGAGCCGCAGTGTCGCCGGCCCGGGTGAAGGCAAAGACTTCGCGCTGCTCTGCCACGGCAATTTGCGTGATGAGGTGGGCCGCAGCACCAAAGCCGTAGATGCCGATCCGGCGCGCGTCGCCGGCCATGCGCAGCGTGCGGTAGCCGATCAGGCCGGCACAGAGCAGGGGCGCCGCGTGGGCATCGTCGTACCGCGCCGGAATCGGCAGGCAGTATCGCGCGTCGCAGACGACATATTGCGCATACCCGCCGTCGCGCGTGTATCCGGTAAAGGCAGGGTGGTCGCACAGGTTTTCGCGGCCGTGCAGGCAGTACGGGCAGACGCCGCATGTCCAGCCAAGCCATGGCACGCCCACGCGCTCGCCCGGGGCGGGCGTCGTCACGCCTTCACCGCACGACTCGACGATGCCGACGATTTCGTGCCCAGGAATGAGGGCGGGTTTCGGCGCGGTCAGTTCGCCGTCCACGATATGGAGGTCGGTACGGCAGACACCACAAGCGGACACCGCGATCCGGACCTCGCCCGGCCCAGGCTTGGGCGTGGGCACTTCACGCCAAATCAATGGCTTACCGGCGCCTTCCATCACCATGGCCCGCATCGATTCAGACATCGCTGTCTCCGTATGGCGTGTCTGGTCAGTATGGATCAGCCCTGAAAAACGATGTCCCGGCAGTCGACCATCGACTGCGCCAGATCAATCGGAAGCCGTTGCCGCGCACAATACTGAATGGGTGAATGCAACGGCCATCCGGCTCCACTGAATGACTTCACTGCTGTCCTTTTCGGTTGCCCTGGGCGTGGGCCTGGCGATCGGCCTTGAGCGCGAGCGTAGTCACACCGGCAGCGCAGAACTGCCGGCTGGCATGCGAACGTTTGCGATCGGGGCGCTGGCTGGTGCCATTGCGGCAAGCCTGCCGATACCGCTTGCCGTGCCTACCGTGTTGCTGGCGGTCGCGGTGTTGGCGGCGCTGGGTTATCACCATTCGGCCAATGTCGATCCCGGCGTGACGACGGAACTCGCATTGCTGGCCACCACGCTGTTAGGCGCCTATGCCGTGAGCGAGCCCGAAATGACGGCTGGCCTCGGTACGGCACTTCTCGCCCTGCTCTATGCCAAAGCGGGTTTGCATCGGTTCGCCCGCACGGTCATCACCCAGCGCGAGCTCGCCGATCTGCTGATCCTTGCCGTCGCGGCATTGCTGGTCTGGCCCGCGGTTCCCGACCGGAACATAGGGCCGCTGAACGCCTGGAACCCGCATACGCTGTGGCTGGTTGTGCTGCTTGTCATGCTGACCGGCAACACGGGCCATTTTGCGGCGCGATGGTTTGGAGAGCGCATCGGATTGCCACTGGCAGGCCTGTTCAGCGGGTTTGCATCGAGTGTGGCGACGATCACAGCGATGGCAGCGCGCGTCCGCAAGGACCATCGTCCCATTGACGGTGCGGTTGCCGCGGCGCTGCTGTCCAACGTCGCTACGCTGGTGCAGATGCTGCTGCTGATTGCCGCCATCAACATCGACTTTCTGCGCGTGCTGGGGGCTCCGCTGGCGGTCGGCATGATTGCGACCGTGGCATGGTCCGCTCTGTGGGTGTGGCGTGGCAGCGAGCCACTTCAGGAGGCGCCGGAGAGTTCAGCGTCATCCATCAACTGGCGTGTCGCAATTGGTTTTGCCCTGTGGACGGCTGCCTTGCTGCTTGCCGCCGCCGCCGCGCGCACATGGTTCGGGACAGCAGCGGTGGTGGCTGTCACCGTGTTTGGCTCATTTGCCGATGTGCACGCCGCGACTGCATCCATTGCAACGCAGGTTGCTGGTCATACGCTGCAGGTATCTACGGCAGGCACGCTGGTGATGCTCGCGCTGACGGCCAACACGTTCTCGAAGGTTGTCGTGGCCATCAGCGGGGGGCGTGCCTTTGCCAGCAGGGTCACCGCAGGTCTGCTGACCATGCTTTTGTCCTGCTGGGCGGTGTTCTGGTTGGTCGCCTAGTCAATTCCGGCCAATGCACACGCGGATCAGACCCGTCACCAGAGGAAAAGACTTAGAGAATCAAATCGGACGGCGCATGCTGGCGGGACCCGCTAGCGTTGTCGCGACCGAGAATGCCGGCCAGCAAGGTCCATTCGCCACCCATTGCGCGGATGGTGTCGTCCAGGCTTAGCATGCCCACCAGTCGTTGCTGACGATCGACCACCGCCAGACGGTGCAGGCCGTGGCTCAGCATCGAGCGCAAGGCTTCACTGATCATGGCGTCATCGTGAATGGTGAGAAGACCGCGCGTCATGACTTCCGATACAGCGGTCTCGGTGCAGTCGCCGCGGTTGGCTATCCCGTGCACCACCATGTCCCGGTCTGTCACGATGCCGACCACCCGCGCTCCGCAGCCGGTGCGTTCCGTGACAAGTAGCGCACGAGCGCCTTCGTCCCGCATCAATCGGGCGGCCTGCTGCAGCGTCGCCGTTGACTGGACGTGGACGATGCGGCGGGAGCAAATCTCGTCGACCCTCATGCTGAACTCCGATGCGCGTACGTTTTCACTATAAGAACGGGCCGGTGTCAGAAGTTGATCCCGCACAAGGTGCCGCGAGCTTTCCATGACTGCACAAGGCGGCAGCCGATAGCGAAGGAGTCTATTGAGCGTTGGACGCTTGCCCTTGAGGCAGATCAAGTGGCGTGGCTGGGGGGGCGCTGAGCCAAACGCTGATGTAAATCAAGGGGTGATCCGCTTGGTGGTCCAACATTGAATCCAGCAACCCCGTTTGGGGCGGACGACGGATTCGATGGAGGCAGATCATGTACGACAGGATTCTGGTAGCGGTGGATGGCAGCCCGACGGCAGATCGCGCGCTGGACGAGGCCATCCAGCTTGCGCAAAAGCTCGGCTCTGAGCTGGTCATCGCGCACGTGATCGACAACTCGTATCTGATGTACGACGTTGGCTACATCGATGTCGGCGCCTTTACCGAAGCCTTGGTCAAACAAGGCAATCAAATCGTCGCCGACGCGCGGGACAAGGCCGAAAAGGCGGGCGTGCACGTCCACAGCGTCGTGGTTGACGACCCGATCGGTACCTTTGATATCGGCACTGCCATTGAACAGGCGGCCCACAACGTCGGCGCTCAAGCCCTGGTCCTGGGCACGCACGGGCGTCGCGGCTTCCAGCGCTTGTTCCTGGGCAGCGTGGCCGAGAGCGTTGTACGCCGGAGCACGCTGCCGGTGCTGCTCGTCCGCGCGGTGGAGGCGCAAGCACCGCACGCCGCTACGGAACCGCTGAGCAATGCCGTCATTGCCTAGTCGGGTATCGCATCCTCTGACACGACATCGGGATCTGACCATGAGCTACGCCAGTCTGATGGTGCATCTGGACCGCAGCGAACGCGCCATGCACCGCCTCAACCTTGCGGCCCAGTACGCACAGGCGCACGGCGCCAAACTCGTCGGCATCTATGCGAGCTTTGCGCCAAGCCTTAGCTGGTTCTACATGATGGAAAACGCTGCACGCTATCTGGAGGAAGACCGGATCCGGCGCGACAGCGTGCGGGATGCCGTGCATGCGCGCTTTCGCCAGGCGACCGAGAAGCTTCCGGTCGAGACGGAATGGCGTGATGTGGAAGGCGACCCCGTGGCACTGGTGCTGCGTGAAGCGCGGGAGACCGATCTTCTGGTCGTCGGACAACGCAACCATGACGACCCGGATGAATTTATCGCCGGCGACTTTGTGGAAACCCTGATCCTGGAGTCGGGCCGCCCGGTGCTGGTTGTGCCGTATGCGGGCAACTTCACGGCATTGCCCAAGCGTGTGCTCCTAGCCTGGAGCGGCGGCCGCGAATCGGCTCGCGCGCTGCACGATGCCATGCCAATGATGACGGGCGCAACGGTGCACGTGCTGCAGATCACGAGCACGCAGCCCAAGCATTGGGCTGAAGAAACCACGGTCGGTCAGGTCGCGCGTGCGCTCAACGCGCGCGGCATCCACACCACGGTGGAAGAGGCCGACTGCGCAGATTCCGACACCGCCGTGGGCGAGTTGCTGCTCTCGCGAGCGGCCGACTTCAATGCCGATCTCATCGTGATGGGCGCCTATGGGCACAGCCGCCTGCGTGAACTCGTGCTGGGCGGCGTGACACGCACCCTGCTCAAGACGATGACCGTACCGGTGCTGATGTCGCACTGAGCCTCGACCTCAATTGCACCTGAGAAGATCACCATGAAGAACGATATCCAGCTCAAGGCCGATGTCGAAGAGGAGCTGCAATGGGATCCGGCGGTGGACGCCAGCCGCTTTGCGGTGCAGGCCAAGGACGGCGTCGTCACGCTCTCCGGCGGCGTCGACACGTTTGCCGACAAGCATGCCGCGGAGGAGGCGATCCGCCGCGTTGCCGGCGTGACCGCGCTTGTCATCCATGTGGATGTACGGATGCCGCCAGATATGGAACGCCCGGATGACGAGATTGCCCAGGCGATCAGCAATGCATTGCATTGGAATGCATCGGTCCCGCCGAACGTTGTCCAGATCACTGTTGAAAACGGGGCCGTGACGCTGCGCGGTGAAGTCGATCAGGACTTCCAGCGCCGTGCTGCACTGGACACGGTGCGCAGAGTCCACGGCGTGAAGTCCGTGGCCAATGCGCTGACATTGCGCCCTGCCGCTGGCCCGGCAGATCTGAGTGATCGCATTGCGAAGGCGCTGCAACGCCTGGCTGTGGTCGACGCCTCTCGCCTCAGTGTCTCCGTGGCGGACGGGACGGTGACGTTGTATGGGCCGCTGCGCAACCTCAACGAGTGCCGTGCGGCCCGTGAAGCCGCATGGGACGCGCCCGGCGTGCGTGCCGTTGTCGATCAAATGTGGGTTGTTTCCTAGAGGCAATTGCCCGTTCCACTGCTTTCGAAAACCCTGGAGTCCGAGATGGAAAAGAAGCTGATCGTGTACTACTCGCGCACCGGTACGGCACGTCAGGTTGCCGAGCAGATGGCTGCGCAGAGCGGATGGCAGCTTGCCGAGGTGACCGACGAGCACCCGCGTGCCGGCTTCCTGGGCGATGCGCGCTGCGTCATCGAAACGGTATTCCATGCACGCGCCAAGTATCGCTACGAAGGTCCGCCGCTTGGTGAAGTCGAACACGTCGTCGTGATCGCGCCCATCTGGATGGGCCATCTGGCTTCGCCCATGCGGGACTTCCTGGCTGACCAATTGCCGGCGTCCACGCACTTGTCTGTGATTTGTGTCATGGCGGCGCGCGGGGCATTCCGCGCTGTGGAAGAAATCATGCGGATCACGGCCACCATTCCGGCGCCGGTGCTGGCGTTGTTCCAGCGCGACGTGCTCAGCGGGTTGTCGCAGGAGGAGATCGCGGGCTTTATCGATCAGGTGAAGACGGCCGGCCGGTGGGAACAATCGAGGCAGCGCCCAGCCTGGCTGTCGCCAACGGAAGCCTGAAGCCGAACACACAGCGCGACGCTGAATCAACAGAAGGAGACTGGGCATGACCCCCTTTACCGAGGCGCAATGGAAACGGCTGAGGAGCTTGCTCGACGAGCAGGAAGCCCGCGTGCAACGCCAACTATTGGCGCTGGGCGATTCCGTTATGCCGATCCAGCGTGAGGCGCCGTTCGAAAACGCGGACCTTGCCGATGAAGAGGCGGGTGACCAAACGAACGACGTCATGCTCGCCCGTTACCGAAGCGAGTTGGAGCAACTGAATGCTGCGCGCGAGCGTATGCAGCAGCACAGCTACGGCATCTGCGTCGATTGTGGCGAAACGATTCCGTTTTTACGCCTGCAAGCCCAGCCGACAGCCATGCGCTGTCTGTCTTGCCAAACGGCGCGTGAACGCCACTGGGCATAGCCAGGCGACTCTATCTAGCAGGAGCGAGGTATGAAAAGCGATCTGGGCATCAAGCAGGACGTCAACGACGAACTGCTTTGGGAACCTGCGGTGGATGCCGCCGCGATTGGTGTCGAAGTGGAGAACGGCGTGGTGACACTGACCGGCCACGTGCGCAGCTACATGGAGAAGCTCGCTGCCGAGCATGCAGCCGAGCGCGTGGGTGGCGTGCGTGGTGTCGTGCAGAAAATCGAAGT
This sequence comes from Burkholderiaceae bacterium 26, assembly GCA_000955795.1. GTDB lineage: Bacteria > Pseudomonadota > Gammaproteobacteria > Burkholderiales > Burkholderiaceae > Ralstonia > Ralstonia chuxiongensis. The sequence goes on along the minus strand of JYOB01000009.1, from coordinate 151,567 downwards.
TCGCCTGCCCGGTGCACACACAGACGCGGACGTTGCTCAAGCAGCCCGTGACGCGCTTGAATGGCAGGTCAGCCTGCCGTCCAATCGCATCGAGGTGCTGGTCGAAAACGGCTGGGTAACGCTCTCGGGAGAGGTCGACTGGCCATACCAGAGCGAACAGGCGGCGCATGCGGTGGGGTCGTTGCGCGGTGTCGCGGGGCTGATCAACCGGCTGCGGATCAAAGCGCGCGTGGTGCCGGCCAATGTTGCCGAGCAGATCGGCGCGGCGCTCAAGCGGCATGCCGCACGCGAGGCCGATCACATTCGCGTCTCCGTTCAGGGCGGGACGGTGACGCTCAGCGGCCACATCGGTTCCGCTGCGGAGCGGCGCGCTGCCAAGGGCGCGGCATGGTCCGCACCTGGCGTGACGGAAGTCATCGATCATCTCCAGATCGCGCCGTAAGGTCGGAAGTCATGCAAGAGCAAAAAAACGCTGCCCGGAAGCAAAACCGGAGCAGCGTTTTTTTAGGGGATAACAGGCAGACCGATCAAAGCTCCGTCAGTGCTGCCTTGTCAGTCAGCTCGATGTTCTTGCCGCTCACGACGATCCAGCCTTCGCGTTGGAACCTCGACAGCGCCCGGCTGACAGTCTCAAGCTGCATGCCGAGGTAGCTGCCGATTTCTTCGCGCGTCATGCGCAGCGTGAAGCTCAAAGCGGAGTACCCGCGGTCTTGCATGCGTGTGGAGAGGTTCAGCAGGAAGGTGGCAACGCGTGCTTCCGCACTGAGCCCGGCGAGCAGCAGCATGAGGCCCGACTCGCGCACGATCTCTTCGGCCATCAGTTGGTGAAGGCGATGTTGCAGTGGGCGGATGTCCTGGCAGAGGTCCTCAACGCAATGGAAAGGCATGGAGCAGACCGTGCTGTCTTCCAGGGCAATCGCATCACAGGTGTGGCGATCGGCGGCAATGCCGTCGAGCCCAAGCGTTTCGCCCGACAGCTGGAATCCGGTGACGTGACTTGCGCCGTTGGGGTGCGAGACCACGGTTTTGAACGATCCAGACCGGATGGAATACAGCGCGTGGAAGTTGTCACCCGCACGGAAGAGTGCTTCGCCCTTGGCGATCTTGCGCCACGTGTGCACCATCTGGTCCAGTTGTTCGCGTTGCGCGGATGGTACAGCGCTCGCAATGCAGGCCCAGTGCATCATGCAATTGGCACATTGGCTGCCCGGGATCAGTGGCGTAGTCTGCCGGGCCTGGGTGGCGTCGCGCACGAGCCTGAGTTGGGGAAGCGCAGCAGGATGGCGGGTTTCAATGGGGGCAGGGGACTCTATGGTGCGCGGAATCATGGGGCGGCTCCGGGAGGCGTTTGTGGTCTTTGAGCCACACATCCTCGGCGAGGCGGTGGGTATCCGGTCACTGCGTTCCATCAAGGTCCGGTGTCCGTACGCTCAGTATCGGAGGCGCCGCGTTTGCGCGAAATCAGGCAGCGCTGAGTTGACCGTCGGAATGCGCCATACCGGTGTCAGGATTCCCTGACACCGGCGGCAGGGTTTTCCGGGGGGCTTCTCCTTCACTCGGCTAGTATCTCCAGCCTTGGGAATGGGCTATGTTGATTGCATCCCGACCTTTTGGTGGTGTTTGGTGGCGGAGCAAGACACTCAATCCTCGAAGGCAATGCACAGGCGGCTGCTGCAGCTGCAATCCACTTCGGCCGAACTTGTGGTGGGGGTACTGGCCATTTTGCTGCTGGCCGCGTCGGTTGCCCGGCTGGCGTTTGCACTCCAGGCCGGGGACGCACCGTTTATTTTGCTAGCCTCGGCAAGTATTTTTGCCATCATCGCGCTGGTGTTCTACTGGCTGCGGCTGCGGAAGTTGCGAGCCGCCGTCGCCCGGGACCTGTCGTACCTTGAAAAGAGCGAAGCCCGGCTGGCCGGCATCATCCGCTCGTCCATGGAAGCCATCATTTCCGTCGATGACGCCCAGCGCATCGTGTTGTTCAATCCCATGGCCGAGACACTGTTCGGTTGCTCGGCTCGCCAGGCTATCGGTCGCCCCCTGTCAGACTTTATTCCCGAGCGGTTTCGCGGTGCCCACGAGACCCATGTGCGGCGCTTCGGGGTAACGGGCGTATCGGAGCGTCAGATGGGTAAGCAGCGCCCGCTGTTTGCCCTGCACACCGACGGGCGGGAATTCCCGATCGAAGCGTCGATTTCACAAATCGAGGTGAACGGCGGCAAGCTGTTCACGGTGATGCTGCGCGACACCACGGAGCGCGTCCGCGCGGAAGCGGCACTGCGGCGCTCCCAGGAAGAACTGCAGCATTTGTCGGACAGCATCCTGGCTACGCGGGAGGAGGAGCGGCACCGCATCGCCCGTGAGCTGCACGACGATCTGGGTCAACGTCTGAGCGCGCTCAAGATGGACATTTCGCTGCTGGCGGCGGATCTGCAGGCAGCACGGAGCGACACGACGCTGATCGACCAGACCCAGGCGATGCAACACGTGATCGACGAGACAATTGTTGCCGTGCGGCAGATTTCTGCGGATCTTCGGCCGCCGTTGCTCGACGAGCTGGGGCTGGTGCCTTCCATCGAATGGATGGCCAAGAATTTTCGCCAACGCTTTGGCCTGGTCGTGACTGTGCATGCTCAAGAGCTGGCAATGAACGAGCGCGCTGCCATCTCGGTCTTTCGGATCGTGCAGGAGGCGCTCAACAATGTCGTGCGCCATGCCGATGCCACGCGTGTTGAGATCGAGTTTTCGCAGCAGGAAGACGTGCTGGAGTTGTCCATTCAAGACAATGGGCATGGCTGGAGCGGGGCACCTCCGGCGGTGGGTGAACGCAAGCCGCTGGGGTTGCTTGGCATTCGTGAGCGGGCCCGGTTATTGGGCGGGCAGGCAACGATCACACACGCGCCGGGCGGCGGCTTTCGCTTGAGCGTAAGCTTTCCCACCGTTCACAAAGTCACCGAGGAGGCACGGACATGATTCGCGTGATGATCGCCGACGATCATGCCGTGATGCGCGATGGTGTGCGTCATATCCTGGAGCGCGCAGGGGATTTTGAGGTCGCATGCGAAGCTTCCGATGGTACGCAGGTCCTGCAACTGGTGCGCGACCATCAACCGCAGGTAATCGTGCTGGATCTTTCAATGCCGGGGCGCAGCGGGCTGGAGCTGCTCCGCCAGTTGCACGACGACCACCCCAGGGTGCGCGTGCTGGTGCTGACCATGCACGCTGAAGAGCAGTACGTGGCGCGCGCCTTTCGTGCGGGGGCGGCCGGCTACCTGACGAAGGAGAGCGCTGCGACCGAACTGGTCACCGCGCTGCAGAAGGTGGCGACCGGCGGCACGTATGTCAGCCCGCCCATGGCGGAGAAGCTTGCCCACAGCCTTGGCGAGCCCAGTGAGGAGGCGGCCCACACACGCCTGTCCGACCGTGAGATGGAGGTCTATCGCCGGCTGGTGCGGGGTGAGCCCTTGACCGAGATCGCCACCAGCCTGTGCGTGAGCGCCAAGACCATCAGCACCTACAAGATGCGGTTGATGGACAAGCTGCAGCTCTCAAGCGAAGCCGCCCTTGTGCGGTACGCGATACGTCATCGCTTGTTCTCCGACGACGATACGCTGTAGCGCACTCAGCCGCAGGACTCGCCACGGCCTTGCGACACATCAAAGGCCGCGGCCCCCGAATCGCTATCGTTGATGCACATGCATCGGCCGGTCGATATCACCCCGGGGCGCACCCCTGTCTGCCGTGCATGGCCAAGGGGGCCATGTGCAAGCCATTCTCAAACTCGCCTACAAGCTGCTGGTCAATGACAAGGCCAAGCTGAGCGGCTTGCTGGTGGGTATTACGTTTGCGGTGTTTCTGATGATCGAGATGACGTCGCTGTTTGCGGGCGTGCTCAATCGGTCTTCGTCTGCCGTGTACAACATCGGCGCGCGAATGTGGGTGATGGACCCGGCCGTCAACACCGTGGCCAATTCGATCGGCATGCCGGATTACGTTCTTGATGCGGTACGCAGCATTCACGGAGTGAAATTTGCCGTTCCACTGTATTCAGGCGGCGCACTTGTGCGCCTGAAGAGCGGAACCTATCAGCCGGTCACCGTCGTCGGCATTGACGACACCAGCCTGTTCGGCCGCCCGCACATGCTCAGCGGCCGCATCCAGGATCTGTACGGCGACAACGCCTTCATCGTCATCCAGGACGCCGAGTTCGGGAAGCTGGAAAACCCACATATCGGCACGGAGTTCGAAGTCAATGACCATCGAGGGGTGATCGTCGGCATTGGCGAGGTGGCGACCAGCGGATTGTTTGGCGTACCCACCCTGTACACAACGTACCGCCGCGCTGTGCAGTATCTGCCCGGCACGCGCTACACGATGTCGTACATCCTGATCGAGCCCAAGTCCGACGCCGACATTGCTGCAATTGAACGCGCGGTAGACCGGCTCGGCTATCGCGCCCTGACCAAGGAAGAGTTCATCGGCCGCATCTCGCACTTCTATACCTACCAGACAGGGCTTGGAACCAACATCCTGCTGATGACGGTGATCAGCTTCGTGGTGGGGTTGTCGATATCGGGGCAGACGTTCTACACCTTCATCCTGGAAAACCTGGAACGCTTTGGCGCACTCAAGGCCATTGGGGCCAAGGGGCGCGAGCTGGTCACGATGATTGTCTTCCAGGCTACGTTCGTGGCGCTGGTTGGCTACGGGCTGGGCATCGGCCTATGTGCCGCGTCGATCGCGCTGGTGCGTCTTCGCATTCCGGACTATGCGGCCATGATCACGTTCACCAATCTGATGCTGGCGCTGGCCATGGTGGTTGTGATTGCCGGCATATCGGGCTACATCGGGGTACGCAAGGTACTTCGCATCGAACCCTTCGACATCTTCCGGGGTTGATCGTGGCCAACGTTGCCATTGCCGCTCAGGCCCTCGATAAATGGTTTGGCGAAGGCGAGGCGCGTACCTGCGCGCTCAAGCAGGTCAGTTTCGAGGCCCAATTCAACGAGATGCTGTTCATCGTCGGGCCTTCGGGCAGCGGCAAGACGACGCTGCTGAGCGTGATCTCGGGCATCCTGCGCCCAGATGGCGGGCGGGCCGTGGTGGACGGGGTCGATATCTGGGGCCTGGGCACCGACGCACTGGCCGATTTCCGTCTGAGCAGGATCGGCTTCGTGTTCCAGGACTACCACCTGTTCCCGCGCCTCACCACGGTCGAGAACGTCGCCATTCCGCTGATCCTGCGACATGTGCCGTGGGACGCAGCGCTCGAGCAGGCCATGCACTACCTCGATGTGGTGGGGCTAAAGAACCGTGCGCAGTTGCCGCCGGTCAAGCTCAGCGGCGGTGAACAGCAGCGCGTGGCCATTGCACGCGCCATCGTCACGCAGCCCGACATCCTGATCCTGGATGAACCCACCGCATCGCTGGATGGCGACACCGGCCGCTCCATCATGCAGTTCGTGAAGACGGAGATCCTGAACGCGCACCGCTGCATCGTGATCGTGACGCACGACGCGCGCATCCTCGACATGGCAAGCCGCATCCTCGATATGGAAGATGGCAAGCTGAGCCGCATTGAACACGGAGAGATGCGATGAAGATCCGATGGTTGTTTGTGCTCTCTGTGATCGGCGCGCTGGCGGGGATTGGAGCGGCCATCTACTACGCACGGCAGAGGCCGCCGCTGCCGCCAGTCTTCCAACCGGCGGCAAATCCGTACGCGACGGGCATCTACGCCAACGGCATTGTCGAAAGCGATCAGCCCAGCGGCGCCAACCTGAACCTGTATGCCGAGGTGTCGGGCACCGTCGCGCGTATCGCCGTGCAGGAAGGGCAGGTAGTTAAGCGTGGCGATGTGCTGATCCAGATCGAGGATTCCGTGCAACGCGCCCTGACGGCGCAACAGCAGTCGCAAGCGGATGCCGTCGACGCCCAGTTGAACGCGCTGCTGGCCCAACCGCGCAAGGAAGCGCTGGAGGTCACCCGCGCACAGGTGAGCGCCGCAGATGCCGGCTTGCGCACCGTGCAGGATCAGTTGGACAAGCTTGAGGTGGCCGCCCGGCTCAATCCCAAGGCAGTCAGCCGCGATGCCATGGACAACGCCGCCAATGCGGTACGGGTGGCGCACGGCAATCTTGCAGTTGCCCAGCGACAGTACGACCTGACGCGCGCCGGCGCCTGGAGCTATGACATCCGCACGCTGCAAAAACAGCGCGATGCCTTGCAGAAGGGCGCGGCAGCGGCAGCGGCGCTGCTCGAAAAATATGCCGTGCGGGCGCCGATGGATGGCGTTGTCATGTCCGTGAACACGGCAATGGGCAGCTATGTATCGCCGCAGGGCACCTATGACGCCTACACACGGGCCAACGTGCCACTGGTCACGATGAGCGCCGGCCAGAACAAGCTGGCTGTGCGTGTGTATGTGGACGAGATCCTGGTGCACCGCCTTCCGCCCGGCCCGGTGCAGGCACGCATGTTTGTGCGCGGCACCGATGTCAGCGTGCCGCTGGAATTCGTGCGCGTGCAGCCGTATGTGTCGCCCAAGGTGCAGTTGTCCGACCAGCGCTCCGAACGCGTGGATGTGCGCGTGCTGCCGTTGCTTTTCCGCTTCAAGCAGCCTGACAAGCTCGCCGTCTATCCCGGCCAACTGGTCGACGTCTATCTGCAGGGGGCCTCGTGAAAGCGGGGGCGGGGGCAATTGCTGCAGCGGCGGTGGCCTGGGGCTGCGCCGTCGGGCCGGATTTCCACACACCTCCGGCACCGGGCGTCGATCGCTATCTTCGTGACGGCGATCCTGCGCAGGCGGCCTCCGCAGACGGCGTTGCACAACGCTTTACGGCGGCAACAGTGCCGGCAGACTGGTGGCGCGCCCTCGGCAGTCCCGCGCTTGATCAGGCCATGGAGGCGGCCATTACGGCCAACCAGAGCCTGCAGCAGGCAGAAGCCAACCTGCGCGCCGCGCAAGACCTGTTGCGAGCTGGCGCAGGAGTGTTCTACCCGCAGGTGGCTGGATCAGCCGATGTGTCACGTCAGTCAGCGTTGCCCGCCAGGCTCGGGCAGACCGGGGCGCCAAGCCTTTTTACGCTGTGGACGCTGGGCGCATCCATCAGTTACGCGGTCGATATCTTTGGTGGCAATCGGCGTGCGGTGGAGTCGCTGGCGGCGCAAGCGGAGGGGCAAAGGTACGCGGTGGCCGCGGCATACCTCGCGCTGACCGGCAATCTGGTGAACGCCGTGATCGCGCATGCCGCCTATCAGGCGCAGATCGACACCACGCGCAGCCTGATTGCCGTGGTGCGCGAGCAGGTGGAGATTGCACACGCGCAGGTCGAAGCCGGCGTCATGGCGCATGCCAGCGAGTTGAGCCTTGCTGCGCAATTGGCGTCGTTGGAGGCATCGCTGCCGCCGCTGGAGCAGAAGCGTGACCAGGCTGCGCATCTGCAAGCGGTGTTGGCCGGCCGATTTCCTTCCGAGGCAGACGCCGTAGACGTTGCGCTCAACGGGCTGCAACTGCCGGCGGACCTGCCCAGGCTGGTGCCCTCTGAACTGGTGCGCCAGCGGCCCGACGTTCTGGCCGCACAGGCGCGCCTGCACCAAGCCAGCGCTGAGGTGGGTGTTGCAACGGCGGCGATGCTGCCAAGCCTGACCCTGAGCGCAGACTACGCCCGGATGAGCGGCCGTAGCGCCGATCTGTTTGGCGCAAAAGCCGGCGCCTGGAGCGTGGGGGCAAGCCTTGTGGCCCCGCTGTTTGAAGGCGGCACCCTGTATTTCCGCCGCTCCGCATCCCGGCAGGCATTGCAGGCTGCCGACGCCGGCTATCGGCAGGTGGTGCTCTCTTCATTTGAGCAGGTGGCAGATGTGCTGCGTGCGCTTGAACACGATGCAGCGCAGCTTGACGCACAGTTGCGCGCGCAGGCGGCGGCAAGTGCCGCCCTGGAAGAGATCAACGCAGACTACCGTGCAGGTGTTAGCGGCTATCTGCAGGTGCTCAGTGCCGACCTGCAGTATCAGCAAGCCGTGCTCGGCACGCTGCAGGTGCGTGCACAGCGGCTGCAAGACACCGTGGCGCTGTTCCTTGCGCTGGGCGGCGGCTGGCGTGGCACCGGCATTGAAGCGCCAGTGGCGGGCACGCACGACAGCCGCCCAGGCAACGATGGCCGTTGAGTTGCGTCAAGGCCCCACGCGCGTCCTGCGCTCTAATGGTTTGCACATCCATGCGGTTTGCTCGCAATTTCCTATGCACATCACGTCCGCGCCGTTTCCGCATTCGCCCGCCGACGATCTCTCAATGTGGTCGGCGCTTGCCTCACAGGACGTGCTGGAGCGCCTCCAGACCCGGACGCACGGCCTGACGCAGGAAGCCGCTGCACAGCGCCTGCGCGAATACGGGTTCAACCGCGTGGCCAACGGCCATCACGAAGCTGTGCTGATTGAGTTGGCGCGCCGCTCGGTCAATCCGCTGAATCTGCTGCTGATCTCGCTGGCGGGCGTCTCGGCGGTGTTGGGCGATGTACGGGCGGCTGTGCTGATTGCGTTCATGGTGGTGCTGAGCGTTGTGCTGGGCTTTCTGCAGGAGCATCGCTCGAACCGCGCGGCGGAGGCACTGCGGCGCATGGTGCATACCACGGCAACGGTACGGCGCATCGGTTCCGATGGCGCCGAAGCGTGCCAGGAAATCCCGATCGAGCAGCTGGTGCCGGGCGATATCGTTCAGCTTTCCGCCGGTGATATGGTCCCGGCCGACTTGCGGCTGCTCAGTGCGAAGGATGTGTTCGTCAACCAGTCGGCCCTGACTGGCGAAGCCATGCCACAGGAAAAGCACGCGGAGCCTTCCGACAACCATCCCGCGGCAGATTTCGACCGGCCCAACCTGTGCTTCATGGGCAGCGCCGTGGTGAGCGGCTACGCAACTGCCGTTGTGCTGACCACGGGCCACCGGACCGCCTTTGGCCATGTGGCCAACCTGATTGCCGCGCAACGCGTGCAGACCAGCTTTGATCGCGGCATTACCCGATTCACCTGGCTGATGCTGACGCTGATTCTGGTGATGGCGCCCACGGTTTTTCTCATCAATGGACTGACCAAGGGCAACTGGTTCGAGGCGCTGTTGTTTGCGGTGGCCGTGGCCGTGGGCCTGACGCCCGAGATGCTGCCGATGATCGTCACGGTCAATCTGGCCAAGGGCGCCATTGCCATGTCGCGCAAGAAGGTCATCGTCAAACGGCTCAACGCCATCCAGAACTTCGGTGCGATGGACGTGCTGTGCACCGACAAGACCGGAACGCTTACGCAAGACCGCATCATCCTCAAGCATCACCTGGATTTGCGCGGCGAAGAATCCGACCAGGTGCTGGAGTACGCATTTCTGAACAGCTTCTATCAGTCGGGCCTGAAGAACCTTCTGGACGTGGCCGTGCTCAAGCACGTGGAGCTGGAGCAGCGCCTGGATGTGCATGCGCGTTTCCAGAAAATCGATGAGCTGCCGTTTGACTTCGAGCGCCGGCGCATGTCGGTGGTGCTGGCGCAAGACGACGGCACGCACGTGCTGATCTGCAAGGGGGCAGTGGAAGAAGTGCTGGCCGTCAGTGCGCGCTACGTAAGCGGTGACGAGGCTGGCCCGCTGGAGGCAAGCCACCTCCAAGATACGCAGCAACTGGCGGAGAACCTCAACGCCGACGGCTTCCGTGTCGTGGCGGTTGCGTACAAGGAGATGCCGCCCGAGCAAAGTCAGTACGCCGTGGCGGACGAGTCAGGGTTGACGTTGCTGGGGTACATCGCCTTTCTCGACCCACCGCGTGATACGGCCGCGCCTGCCATTGCCGCATTGAAGGCCCGCGGCGTGGCGGTCAAGATCCTGACTGGGGACAACGGGATTGTTGCGCGCAAGATCTGTCGCGAGGTCGGGCTGGCCGTGGAACCGGTGGTGCTTGGCGCCGAGCTGGCAGCCATGTCACCTGAGCAGATGGCCGAGGTAGCCGAGCGCGCGTCGGTGTTCGCCAAGGTTTCGCCGGCGCAAAAGGCAGCCATTGTCGAGGCACTGCACCGCAGGGGCCACGTTGTGGGCTTCATGGGCGACGGCATTAACGACGGGCCGGCGCTCAAGGCTGCGGATGTCGGCATCTCCGTGGATAGCGCTGTCGATATTGCCAAGGAGTCCGCCGACATCATCCTGCTGGAGAAAAGCCTGGCCGTGCTGGGGGAGGGCGTGACGGAAGGGCGCAAGGTGTTCGGCAACATCGTCAAGTACATCAAGATGGGCGCCAGCTCGAACTTCGGAAACATGTTCAGCGTGCTGGGCGCCAGCCTGTTTCTGCCCTTCCTGCCAATGGCACCGGTGCAGGTGCTGCTCAACAACCTGCTCTACGACTTTTCGCAAACCGCCATCCCGACCGACAACGTGGATGAGGACTACCTCGTCAAACCACGACGGTGGGAGATCGGCAGCATCTTGAAGTTCATGCTGTACATGGGGCCTGTCAGCTCGCTGTTTGATTTCGCGACCTATGCGCTGCTGCTCGGCGTCTTTCACGCGTGGGCGAATCCGGCGCTGTTCCAGTCCGGGTGGTTCGTTGAATCGCTGCTCACGCAGACGCTCATCATCCATATCATCCGCACGGCCAAGGTGCCGTTCGTGCAAAGCCGGGCGAGCACCGCGCTGGTGCTGACCAGCATTGCCATTGCCTGCGTGGGTATCGCCATGCCGTTGACATCGGTCGGGGCGCTGTTCGGCTTTGCGCCGCTGCCGGCAGCCTACTGGCCCTGCCTGGCAGCGATCATCCTTGCCTACGGCTTGTGCGCCTACGTGATGAAAGCCTGGTACGTGCGCAGATACGGCTTGGATTGAGCCAGGCGGGTCAGCCAGTCTGGCGCTCGGTTTGCGGGGCCACGCCCAACGCAGCACGCACTTCGGCGTCTTCCACCTGAGGAAAATCGGCGTAATACAAGCCGACCGCGCGGAAGCCCTGCGGCGCGTAGAGGCAGACGACCTCATCGGCCAGCGGTCGGATTTCGTCCAGGCTATCCGGTGCCGCCACGGGAACGGCGCAGATGAGGCGTTGCGGATGGCGCTGTCGTATGGCGTGGAGTGCTGCCTTCATGGAAGCTCCGGTTGCCAACCCATCGTCGACCACGATCACGACGCGTCCTTCTACGTCATACGGACCGCGGTTCGGGGTATAGAGCGCACGTCGCCGGCGGATGACGTCCATCTGTTCGGCGCTTTCCTGTTCGAGGTATGTGGTGTCCGCGCCAATGCGGCTCGCATAGGGTGCGAAGTAAGTCCAGCCGCCTTCTTCTATAGAGCCGACAGCCAGTTCAGGGTTGAACGGCGCGCCGAGCTTGCGAACCAGCACCACATCAAGCTGACCGCCGAGTGCGTGCGCGATGAGTGCGCCCATTGGAACCGCGCCCCTTGGGATGGCCAACACCAGCGGGTGCATGTCCCTGTACTTCTCGAGTGCCTGCGCGAGCATGCGCGCTGCATCCAATCGATCTTTGAATCGCATGGGGCTACCTCGCGTGTCGGTGAGGTTGGGAGGTTGCACTCAGGTGGCGGGCAAACCACGCCCGCGCCAGCTCGGCCACCTGTTCGAGCGTGCCTTCCTCTTCAAAAAGGTGCGTTGCGTGGGGTACCGTCTCCAGAGCTTTTTCGCAGTGCATTTGGCTCAGGGCCTGCCGGTTGAGATCGAGCACGTCCAAATCGGCCGCGCCAACGATCAGCAGGGTCGGGCAGGCGAGTTTGCTCAGCGCACGTTGGCCGGCAAGATCCGGACGGCCGCCACGGCTGACGACCGCTTCGATCGGGCAGGCGTCGTCCTGTTCGGCCGCCGCCAGGATCGCGGCTGCGGCGCCTGTACTTGCGCCGAAGTAGCCGAGGCGCAATTTGCGTTCGCGGGCGATGCTGCCGACCGCGCGTGTGGCTGTCTGCAGGCGCCGTGCCAGAAGGTCGATATCGAACCGGTACGACGCGTGTGACGCCTCTTCGGCGCTCAACAGATCAAACAGCAGCGTGCCCAGGCCGGCGGCGTGGAGCTGATCCGCAACGTATCGATTGCGCGGACTGAGCCGCGAGCTGCCGCTGCCATGCGCAAAGATCACCAGGCCGGTTGCGTTGCCAGGGCAGTCCAACGTGCCTTCCAGCACTGCGTCGTCCGCCACGATATCCATGCTGAGAGAGAGCGGCTCGGGATTCATGGGAGAGGTCTTCCTGAAGTGAAGTGGCAGGCGGATTACACGCTCAGCGGCGGCTGGACGCTGCCGGTCGTCTCGCGCTCACGCTCGTTATGCACGAGCCGGGCGATGAGGCTCCATTCGGTGGCCATCGCGCCGAGCACATCGTCCAAAGACAACACGCCGACCAGCGCACCATCGGACGTCACACCGACACGCCGCACGCCGCATGAGAGCATTTCCTGCAACGCGTCGCTCAGGCTTGCCTCGAGCGGTACGTTGGAGATGCCCCGGCTCATGACATCGGCTACACAGGTCTGCGAGGGGCTCACCCCAACCGCAACCGCATCAAGCACGATGTCGCGATCCGTGACAATGCCGATCGCACGGGGTCCGGAAGGGGTGTTCTCCGTCACGACCAGCGCACCGACATGCTTCTGGCGCATCTGCTGTGCCGCTTCCTGAAGCGTGCAGGAAAGCGGAATGTGTACTGCATTGTGTGAATAGACGTCCTGAACTCGCATGATGGCCTCCTCGGCGTTGTCGATCAGGCGGCCTTTTCAGCTCTTGCCGATGTGGAGCGTGCCAGTCCGTTCTTCTTCACCTCGGAGTCTGGCGGGGCCATGAGGTTGAAGCTGTCAAAGAAGGCCTTCAGCGAATCGGAGGACGCGGCAAACAACTGTGAAGAAGAGGTTTGACCTTCGGGTTGCTGCACCTGCTGGGTCCATTCCGTCAACCGACGAAAATAGGCGGCCTGCAGCTTGTTCGTGAACTCGGCCCACGTCTTCAGAGCGTTGGCGCCGTGGCTTGATTGCATCTTCATGAAGATGCTTTGCGCAGTGGCCAGCGATGTCCAGTCATGCGTGCCGCTCAGTTCATGTTCCAGCTCACGCACGTCTTCCAGCGCAGCCTCAGCCAGCTTGAGGCGGAAATGGGCCAGGTCGATCTGCGCCTCGAGCATGAAGCTGGCGGTGCGGCTCATCTCGCGCATGGCGGCGCATGCCAGGTTGCATGCCATATCAGCAGGTTGTTGCATTGTGATCTCCGGTGGGGTCGTGGCGGGCAGGTGAGGGGGGCCGCCTAATGAGGTATCCATATGCAGCGTAGGCACTTTGCGGTTGTGTGCGTTGATATGGCGCAAATTGGCGGCCGCCCGCGAAGCACCATCCCTACGGTGCTTGATCTCAAGGTACTTGGTTGCCTGAGCTTGCCGAAACGGAATCACCGCTCTGTGCCTCTGATGTAGGGCACCACGTTGGATATCTCGCCAGGGATCACATGCGCCCGCTCTTCCACGTTGAGCGGCTGCTGTGTGGCGATCTGGGCGTCCAGCACGTGCAGGTCCGCCTCCGATGCGTCGGCCCCGCTGCGCATGCGATTGCGGATACGCATGCGCAGCGTGTCGACGTCGGCAACGCAGTCCGCGATGGCCAGGGCCACACCCAATCGGCGTGCCAGCGAGAAGAAACGTCGGCGCTGCCGCTCGGCCAGGAACGTGGCATCCGCAATCATCGGAAAACCGGCGCCTGCCCCCAGCTTGCAGACAGCGGCCAGACGCCGATAGGTACGTTCGATTGCGCGCGGCAGGTATCGATCGACGGCGCCGAGATGCCCGACGCGCTGGCGTTCGACGTCGGAGCGCACGCGAATCATCCCTTCTGCTTCGGCAAGCTGTGCGGCGCGGGTGGATTTTCCACTGCCCGAAAGGCCATGCATGAGAAGGATGCAGGCGTCGTTTCGACAGAGCAGCTCCCGAGACAGGTCGAGCATGCGGCGTGCCTCGGCGCGTGGCCTGGCAGCCAGATCGGGGGTCGCGTCCAACTGATGGACGCGCTCCAGCAGCACACGAGCACGCACGAGTGCGCGCATCGATGCGTAGAAAGGCAGTACCGCCAACCCCGCATAGTCGCCACATCGTTCGAGATAACGGTTGATCATGCGATACGCCATCGCATGCATGCCCGCTGCGAGCAAGTCCATGAACAGAAAGGCCGTGTCGTACATGGTGTCGATCCATCGGAGCGACGGAGAGAATTCCAGGCAGTCGAACGGCGTCGGCTGGCCATTGATCAACACGATGTTGCCCAGGTGAAGGTCGCCATGGCATTCGCGGATGTGGCGGCTGCGCCGGCGTGACGCGAATGTCGCTTCCAGGCGACCTGCGTGCTGACGAAGCAGCGCCACCGTGGCCGCTGCAATCTGGGGTTCCGTACCGAGGGCAATCACCCCCGCTGCGCAATCCTCAAGCGTGCGCCGAATGCTTGCGGGTGTTCCATCGTCTGAGCCTGAGGCGCAGACAGGCGCGGTTGCATGGAAGTCTGCGATCAGGTTGGCCAGTGCGTCGATCTCCCCCGCGCGGAGTCGCCCATCACGAGCCAATGCGCTCAGTACGTCCTGCTGGGCAAACCGGCGCATGCAGACCGCGTACTCACAAGGCGTACCTTGCCCGTTGACGCGGATGGCGTCCGTCGCAGGGTCGTGCGAAATGGGCACCACGCCAAGGTATAGCGCAGGGGCGAGGCGGCGGTTGAGGCGCCATTCCTCATCGCAATCGGTTTGCCGCGCGCGTAGCGTCGAAAAATCGACGAAGTCCAGCTTGATCGGCTTGCGCACCTTGTACGCAAATTCTCCGGCCAGGAAGACCCACGACAGATGGGTTTCGATCATCTGCAGATCCGCAGCGGGGTGCGGATACGCTGCCGGCTCAAGCATGCGAGTGACCAAGGCCTCTGCTGGCTGCGTGCATGGAATGGTGGGCGCTTGTTCGGCCATACGCGGGCTCCGCCTCCGGATAGAGAAGGTCAATATCGCGCGGTTGCTGCCGTGCGCCCTGACGTAGATCAACGTCCGCGCAGGGCGGTTGCCTAGCATGGAGTCATCGTCCTCGTTGGTGATTCCCATGAAAGCACTCGTCTACGAAGGGCCTGGCAAGGTCACCCTGGCCGACAAGCCGAAACCGGAATTGCAGGCACCCGGCGACGCGGTAGTGCGCGTCACGTTGACGACCATTTGCGGTACCGACCTGCACATCATCAAGGGCGACGTGCCGACCTGCGAGCCGGGGCGCACGCTGGGACAGCAAGGTGTGGGCGTGGTGGAGTCCGTCGGCGCGGCCGTAACCTCACTTACGCTCCGGTTCAGGCTCGATGACATCCTCGCCGCCTACGACACCCTCCGCAACGCCGCAAAGACGCAGGCACTCAAGGTGATCATCGCCGCCTAGGCGGCAACACATGTCCGATGGATTTTCAGTTTTGTGAGGTGGATGCCATGAGCAAGGCGATGCTCCTGTCTTATGACCCTGTGCAACATCTACTGCCGCAGCCAACGTCTCACGCGGCGCCACCGGCAACCATTGCGCTGGCACCGCCGCTACTGGAAGGCGGCAACACGTTGACTGCAGCGCTTGCCAAGCGGAAGAGCGTGCGGGAGTTCGCGGCCACGCCGCTGTCGCCGCAGCAACTGAGCGAATTGCTATGGGCGGCGAACGGCATCAACCGGCCGGAAACAGGCGGGCGCACGGCACCCTCAGCGCATGGCCTGAACGAGATCGACATCTACGTCGCGCTGCCAGAGGGCGTCTACGAATACGAGCCTGTGGCGCACCGTTTGCGGCTCAAGCACGCCGTGGACGCGCGCAACCTGACTGGATACCAGGATTTTGTCGGCAAGGCGCCGCTGGATCTGGTGTACGTGGTCAACCATGGTCGCGCAGACCAGATGCCAGAAGCCGTGCGCGAAACATTTGCCGGCGTAGCGGCAGGAGCGATCTCACAGAACGTGTCGCTTTACTGTGCCGTGGCCGGGCTGGGTTGTGTGGTGCGTGGCTGGCTCAATCAGCGTCTTCTGGCAGAAGCCTTGTCACTCAATGAGGACGAAGTTCCGGTGCTGGCACAGACGGTCGGCCACCCAGCCGCTGAGCAATGAGGTATGAGATGAACCAAGCAGGTCGTTTTTTGCCACGCGGCATTCTCGCCGCGTTGGTTTTGGCCGCCAGCGCGCACGCTGGTGCGGTCGGACCGGATGCGGCGGCGGCGCCTGAGCTCCGCGTCCAGAACGAGATCGCCTATGTTTCAGGTGGCGTGGGGAGCGACGAGCGCGACACCATGCATGCAATGGCAAGCCGTTTCAACGTGCGGCTGAACGTGGTGTCGGCCAGAACCGGCGAGGCGTTGTCGGACGTGGATGTCTCGGTTGCCGATGATCACGGCAAACTCCGTTTACGCGTGCGCACGGAGGGACCGCTGTTGTATATGCGCTTGCCCCGCGGGCACTATCAGATAACCGCTGCGTACCGGGGCGTAATGCAGACCCTGAGCGTTCGGGCTGGTACGAAGCCGATCGATGCCGTTGTGCGGTTACGTACCGAACCGGAAACAGACCGGTGGCTACTGTGCAAGCGCGATTGCCCCCGCGCTGGCGTACGTCCGACGACGCGATGAGGCCGTCATGACAATACAGCGCATTGCGCTCATCACCGGTGGTATGGGCGGGCTGGGTGAGGCCATTGCCATTCGTCTGCACGCGCAAGGGCATCGCGTTGTGGTTACCCATTCGCTGGGCAATGCGCATGTGACTTCATGGGTGGCAGAGCAGCATGCCTACGGGCGCCTGTTCCAGACGTTCGCGGTGGATGTGGCCGACTACAACGCTTGCCAACGATGTGCAGCTGAGGTGCTTTCGATCGTAGGCCCGGTCGACATTCTGGTGAACAACGCCGGTATTACGCAGGACGTGACCTTCAAGCGCATGACCCTGGAGGCCTGGCGGAACGTGCTTGCCACCGATCTGGACTCCGTCTTCAACATGACCAAGCCGCTGTACGAAGCCATGATCGACCGCGGTTGGGGCCGCATCATCAATATCTCGTCGGTCAACGGATCGCGGGGTGCGTTCGGGCAAACGAACTACGCGGCGGCCAAGGCCGGCATACATGGATTCACCAAGGCGCTGGCCCTCGAGTGCGCCGCAAAGGGCGTGACCGTCAACACGATCTCGCCCGGTTATCTCGCCACGCGAATGACACGCGATATTCCCGGCGAGATCATGCGAGAACGGATTCTTCCGCAGATCCCGCTAGGCCGTCTTGGTCGGCCCGAAGAGGTGGCAGCCCTGGTGGCTTTTCTCTGCGGCGAGGACGCTGCCTACATTACCGGTGCAAACCTGGCCGTGAATGGTGGCTTGCACATGCAGTAGCGCCCGTGCACCAGCACGAAGCCTCAAGAGTGTGATTCTCGTTTGCCATTGGCTTCCACGAGCATGCGTTCCACGTGCGAGAAGGCCTCGTGAAGCGCGACGTATGGATCCTCGTTGGACGTATTGCTCGAAACATGCGTCTGATGCGGTGTGAACACCTGGACGTTGACGTCGAACGGCTTGCCCTGGTGCTGGTGCTTGGCGCCCACGGCAAGGCTGACGCGGCAGCGCATCAGATCGGCGCGAATACGCTCCAAGCGGTCTGCATGGTTGATCACCGCTTCTTCGACGGCCTTGGAATGCGGAATGCCCTGGAAAGAAATATCGACTGGGACGCTCATGGTTTGGCTCCGGTTGGTCTGGTTACTGATGTGGAAACTCATGTGTCCATTCTTGATCGCTCGATTTCCGGCACCTTGACTCGGATCAACCCGATGGGCACGGCGTACGACATGTTGCGGTGCAGATACAGACTGTCCGAGGTGGTGTGCGCGTGCGCTCGTCACATGGTCCGCTTCAACAACGGAAGCAGCGTGTCGAGCGAGTGTGCATTGAGTACGTCTGCTTGCTCCAGCCAAGCGCGGCGGGCTTGCGTGACACCCAGGGGCATGTTCGTCAGATCGGCCGGGCTGTGCGCGTCGGACGCAATGCTCACAAGCACACCTTCGGCCTTGGCCAGGCGACATCCACTGTCGGACAGGTCCAGGCGGGAGGGCTGGGCATTGGCCTCAACGTAGCAGCCGCGCTGTGCAATGGCGGTCAGGATCCGCTTGAGGTCAACGTTGCAGGCGTTGCGCTCGCCGATCAGGCGGCCCAGCGGGTGGGCGAGGATGGTGAAGTGCGGATGATCGAGCGCACGAAGAATGCGCGACGTCTGTTGGTCGGCCGGCAGGCTGAAGTGGCTATGAATTGCGCCCACGACAAGATCCAGGCGCCCGAGCACCGAATCCTGCAGGTCCAGTGATCCATCCTCCAGGATGTCGACTTCAACACCTTTGAGCAGCATCGGCCAACCCTCGTGTTCAGCGTTGAAACGGTCAATGGCATCGGCTTGTGCTGCCAGGCGGTCCGCCGTAAGCCCATGTGTTACGCCAATGCGTGGCGAATGGTCGGTCACCGCCAGGTATTGATAGCCCAGCAGGCGCGCCTGCGCCGCCATGGCTTCGAGGCTGGCGGTGCCATCGCTGGCGGATGTGTGGGTATGGAGATCCCCCTTGATGTCGCTCTGTTCAACGAGGGATGGTAGTGAGCCGGACTGCGCGGCCGCGATCTCTGCTTGGTCTTCACGCAGCTCCGGACAGATCCAAGGCAAGCCCACTGCACGGTAGACCGATGCTTCCGTCTGGCCGGCGATGCGCGCCTTTCCTCGGAAAACACCGTATTCGTTGATCTTCAGACCCTGGGCCTGCGCAAGCTTGCGCAGTGCGATGTTATGCGGCTTCGATCCGGTGAAATACACCAGCGCCGCGCCGAAAGCGTCGGAACGCACCACGCGCAAGTCCACCTGCATGCCGTTTTTCAGGACGACGCTTGCGCGGGTGGGCCCCGCTGAGATTCGGGTAGCGACCTCGTTGTAGTGCACGAAATGCTCCACGATCTGGGCGCGTTTTCTTCCCGTGATGAGCAGATCCAGATCCCCCACGGTGTCTCGCCCCCGCCGGTAGCTGCCGGCAACGACGAGTTGGTCGACTAGGCCGCTTGCCAGCAGGTAATGCGTCAATGCGTCGGCGCACGGCTTGGCAATTGCCAAACCATAACGGCGATCGCGCGCCAGGCGTGCGTTGAGTGCCTCGATCAATCGCTCTTCGCTTCGGGGGCCGAAGCCATGCAGCTCGCGAATGCGGTGCGCCACTGCTGCCCGAGCCAACTCATCCAACGATGTGATGCCCAGCTCGTGCTGCAGAGCACGGGCCCGCTTTGGGCCCAGCCCAGGCAATTGAAGCAGTTGAAGCACGTACGATGGCACCTCCGTACGCACACGTGTGAGCATGGCGCAGGTTCCCGTTTCGACGATCTCGCGCATCTTGGCCGCGAGGTCCACCCCAACACCCGGCAAGACGGTCAAGTCGGCGCCGCGTGCCAGCATGGCGTCAACGCCTTCCGTCATGCCTTCGACCATGCGGGCAGCATTGCGGTAAGCACGTACCCGAAAAGGGTTGGCCTCCTCAACCTCTAATAAATCAGCGATTTCGTTGAAGATCGCAGCGATGGCCTGGTTCGCGGGGTACTGATAAGAAGCGGCCAATGGCATGGGTCATCCTCTCGCGTGCACGTAGCTCCATGGTTCCATCTGGCCATACCGGGGCCTTGCGGCACATCAAACGGAATGCGTGGCTTTGCAGGATCACGACACACTGTCGAACCGTCTTGCGCGAGATCAACCCGGCCAACGCGCGCGGCCGTATCGTGGGCAGAGATCAGAGGTGCCTTCATGATCAAGCTGCTCATTCTCACCAACGTGGCGGTGTTCTGCGCAGAGCTCTTTGCGGGAGACGAGCTGCTGCGTACCTTTGCGCTCTGGCCGCTCGGCATATCAGGGGCTGGCCTGCGGAGCGGATTCATGCCGTGGCAACCGCTGACATACGCCTTCCTGCACGCAAACGGCGCGCATCTGGTGCTCAACATGTTCGGGCTCTACATGTTTGGCCGCGACGTGGAACGCACCGTGGGTACACCGCGGGCCTGGCTGCTCTACGTATCCAGCATCTTGAGTGCGGCGTTCGCGCAAATCGCCTTTACGGTCTTGAGTATTCAGACGGCGGGGCCTGTCATTGGCGCTTCCGGGGGCGTATTCGGATTGATTCTCGCTTATGCCGTCCTGTTTCCCAATCGCATGATCGTTCCGTTGATCCCGCCCATCCCGATGCCTGCGTGGGTGTTTGCAACGCTCTATGCGATCGTGGAGCTGACGCTGGGCATGAGCGGAACCGAAGTCGATGTCGCGCACTTTGCCCATCTGGGCGGCATGGCAGGCAGCGGGGTGCTGCTTTGGCACTGGCTGCACGGCACACCAAAAGAGTCATAAGCGGGGCGGCCCGGGCGATGCGCACCATCCATCCTTCTTCGCAGGTGCGGCTGATGAACAGCTGGGTCCTCTCGTTGTGTTGTGCACTTCTGATGCTTGCGTACCCGGCTGCCCACGCAGATATGCCGGCCGTGCAGCCGCATGTGGTGGTACTCGTCTACCACCGCTTTGCATCGACGGTGGATAGCACCATGACGGTTCGGACGCAGACGTTCGAAGCACATCTACAGGCGATCGAGGCGGCTGGTTATCGCATCGTGCCGCTCGCGGACATCCTGCGCTGGCACCAAGGCGAGCAAGATGCACTGCCGGTGAAGGCGGTGGCCATTACGGTGGATGACGGTCATCGGTCTGTGTACGAGACGTTGTGGCCTGCGCTGCGCGGCCGGCACATTCCCGTAACGCTGTTTGTGTACCCGTCTGCCATTTCAAATGCCGCCTACGCAATGACCTGGCCGCAGTTGCGAGAGCTGGCCCGCACTGGCCAGTTTGACGTGCAGTCCCATACCTACTGGCATCCGAACTTCCGCGTGGAACGGATGCACCGAAGCACCGATGATTTCGTCAAGTTCGCCCGCGATCAGTTGCGCCGCGCAAAGATGCGCATCGAGACAGAAATCGGCGGCCCAGTGCATCTGCTGGCATGGCCTTTCGGCATTCACGATGCTGAGCTGGAGCGCATTGCACAACAGGAAGGCTATACCGCAGCCTTCACGCTGGACGCGCAACCGTTGCAGGCGAGCCAACCCGCCATGGCATTGCCCCGATACCTGATCACCGATGGCTGTGGAGGGCGGTGCATGACGAACATTCTCAATGCAGCGGGAGGCAATCATGAGTAGCCGTCTGTGCCTCTGGCTTGCAGTTGCGTGGCTTTCCTGCGCGCAGCTTGCCGGCGCAGCCGAGGTCAGGGTGGTAGACGCACAGACCCACCTTCCTGTGGA
The DNA here is from genome assembly GCA_000955795.1 of Burkholderiaceae bacterium 26. Taxonomy (GTDB): domain Bacteria; phylum Pseudomonadota; class Gammaproteobacteria; order Burkholderiales; family Burkholderiaceae; genus Ralstonia; species Ralstonia chuxiongensis. The sequence continues at coordinate 130,234 of JYOB01000009.1, read as the reverse complement.
AGGCGCAATCACATTCGTTCAGGGCAAGAGTGGAAATACTGATGCGGCTGGCCTGGTCGACATTCCAGCCGCGGCAGTGGATGCACGCGCAGTGGTCAGCGTCCGCGCCCCTGGCTATGCGCGCGCCGAGCTGGTGCTTGGCGGCCCGCAGCCCGCAGCCGAGATCGCGCTCAAGCAGATCAAGCCCCGGGCGGTCTATCTGTCGGTACAGGGCGTGTCCAACCGATCTTTGCGCGATGCTGCCGTCGCCCTCCAGAGTGAGACAGCGATCAATGCGCTGGTGATCGACATCAAGGGCGACCGGGGCGATACACCGTACCCGAGCGCGGCCCGTGTGGCATTAGGCGCGGCCCGCGAACAAAAAAACGCTGCAGCGCGCATCAACCAGTTCGCCGCCGTGATTCGGCAACTTCGTCTACGTGGCCTGTATCTGATTGCGCGCATCGTTGTCTTCAAGGACGACCCGTTGGCCCGGGCGCACCCCGAATGGGCCGTGCGAGATCGTGATGGGGCGGTCTGGCACGATCGTGAAGATCAACAATGGATCGACCCCGGTTTCGAAGCCGCCTGGGCCAGCTCGCTTGACGTGGCGGAAGAGGCTGCACGACTCGGGTTCGACGAAATCCAATTTGACTACCTGCGTTTTCCGGATGCCAATGGCTTGCAGTTCCATCAGGCCAACACGCAAGCACATCGGGTTGCGGCCGTGACAGGTTTTCTTGCGCAGGCGAGAGAGCGGCTGCGGCCGTACAACATTTTCCTGGCAGCGGATATTTTCGGCTACGTCTGCTGGAACACCGACGACACGGCGATCGGTCAGCAGATCAACACACTGGGGGCTGTGGTCGACTACATCTCGCCCATGCTCTATCCGTCCGGCTTCACATGGGGCTTGCCGGGCGTCAGAAAACCGACCGAGAAGCCCGGCGAGATCGTTTCGCACTCCCTGGCTGAAGCGAAGCGGCGCACAGGTTTGCCGGGGGTGAGATTTCGGCCATGGCTGCAGGCATTCCGGGACTATGCTTTTGATCGTCGTGAGTTCAATGCCGAGATGATTCGCGCCCAGGTCGACGCTGCAGATGCGGAAGGTACCAACGGGTGGATGCTATGGAACGCGCGCAATCGTTACGATCCTGCCAATTTGCCGCGATAGCTGTCGTGCTGGCTGCGGTGCTGTTGGCCTGCATGCAGAGCGGGCGCGCCGAGCCAACCATCAACGCGCCAGGGCCGCTGGGCAAGCCTGTGCCCATGCACGAGCTGGAAGCCGTGGTAGCCGCGCAGATCACCGATGCCAATGTGGCCGGGGCGGTGGTAGCCATCGGTGATGCCAGCGGGGTGCGCGAACGTGTCGCGCTGGGTCAGCGGACCGTCGGACGCGACGCTGAGCCGATGACGGAAGACACCATCTTCGATCTGGCTTCCCTTACCAAGGCAGTGGCCACTTCCACGGCAGTGTTGCAGTTGGCCGAGCGCGGACGTTTGGACCTGGATGCGCCTGCCAGCCGTTACTGGCCTGCCTTCGCGGACGGAGGGAAGGCCCGCATCACAATTCGGCAGTTGCTCACTCACACTTCCGGCCTGCCTCCTGGCCTGGCAGCCCGTTCGGAATTCCGGGGCCCCGCCACGGTGCTTCACGCGATCGGGATCATGCCGCCGACTGCAGAGGCAGGGCAGCGTGTCATCTACAGCGATCTCAACTATGTCGCCTTGGGCGAGATCGTCCAGCGTGTCAGTGGGATCGGGCTTGACGCATGGTGTGCGCAGAACATTTTTCGACCGCTTGGCGTGCGCGACACCGCGTTCCGTCCGAGCCGCAAGGCGATCACGCGCGTCGCGCCGACCATCATTCGCAACGGGCGATGGCTTCGCGGCAAAGTGCATGATCCGACGGCCGCGGCACTGGGCGGTGTCGCCGGCAATGCGGGCCTGTTCTCCACGGCAGATGACCTCGCGCTGTTCGCCAGGATGCTGCTCAACGGGGGCCGCGTTGGGAATCGCCGTATCTTGCAGCCGGACAGCGTTGCCCTGCTGTTGACGCCGGACGGCTCGACTGCCGTGGAGGCGACGCGCACGCTGGGATGGGAAGTCCAGGCGCCGCTGATCCCCAACCGCTATCGCGCGCCGCGTGTCGGACTCCTCCAGCACCTTGGCTATACCGGAACCGGCTTATGGATCGACCTGGTCACGCGCCGATTCGTGATTGTGCTCACAAGCCGGCTGTATCCGGACGAGCGGGGTAACGCCATGCCGTTGCGTGAAGCCGTGTTGAATCTGGTATCGAGCACTGCGCCGCTGCTCTCGGGCGAACAGATCTCGGTGCGCGCCCCGACCATGGCTGATGCGGTAATCAGTGCCGGAGGCCGCTTGCCCATGGCGGTCGGTCCCGTGCGATCCGGTATCGACGTACTGGAGGCCAACGGCTTCGAACCGCTTATCGGAAAGCGGGTCGGCTTGGTCACGAACCACAGCGGCTTCGATGCGCAGGGGCGGCGGACCATCGATGTACTGAATGAGGCGCCCGGTGTGCGGTTGGGCGCCATCTTTGCGCCGGAGCATGGCCTTGGCACCGATCTCGACGCGCGCTTTGGTGACACGATCGACACACGCTCTAACGTGGTCGTCCATAGCCTCTATGGCAACAGCAAGGACATACCACGCAGCGCGCTGGGCGAAATCGACGTCCTGGTGTTTGACCTGCAGGACGCCGGCGTACGTTTCTTTACCTACCTTGCCACCTTGGGGGCGACGCTGGAGGCCGCAACGAAGGCCCACATTCCAGTGCTGGTTCTGGACCGTCCCAATCCGATAGGCGGTGATCTCGTTGGTGGGCCGGTATCCGATACGGCAGACCGCTCATTGACGAACTACGTGCCTCTGCCGCTTGTGCACGGCATGACAATCGGCGAGCTTGCCCGGCTGCTGAACGACCAGCTGCACATTGGCGCAGCGCTGCATACCGTGGCGATGGAGCATTACGACCGCGCCATGCGCTTTGCCAACACGGGGCTGGGTTGGGTTCCGCCATCGCCTAACCTGCGGGATTTCGCTGCCTTGGAGCGATATCCGGATGTGGGGTTGATCGAGGGCGCAAGTGTCAGCGTGGGCAGAGGCACGTCGGCGCCCTTCGGCATGGTGGGGGCACCGTGGATGGACGGCGCTGCAGTAGCGAGAGAACTCAATGCGCTGGATACGGGTGCCACCTATGCGCCCGTCCATTTCGTTCCTGCGGAAGGGCCATACCATGGCCGCTCGTGCTCGGGTGTGGCGATCCACCGGACGTCTGCGCTCACGCACCCCGGTCGCATCGGATTAGCACTGGCGCGAGTGCTGTCGCAGGACTATCCGGAGCATTTCAAGCTGGAGGCGATCCGCGTATCCGTGGGGTCCGAGACGGTCTGGGCGATGCTGCGAGATGGCGTTTCGCTGGACGCGATCGAGCACGCCTACATCGCACAGACCGATGCCTTCCTTTCCCAGCGGGCGGCGTATCTGCTGTACTGAAGGTGGCAGCTACGCCGACAGATGGAATGCGACAAGGCAATACCAGTTGCTTCTACTTCGTCTGATTACCGCCATCCGTATGTGGGTCACGTTTGGCTTTTGCGCCTTCCGTGTACGGGTCGAACTTGCCGCTCCTCGATCCTTCCGTGTAGGGATCCCGTTTGCCCTTTGCGCCTTCCGTGTAAGGGTCAAACTTGCCGCGTCTTGATCCTTCCGTGTAAGGGTCGCGCTTGGCTTGTTTGGCGCCTTCCGTATATGCGTCGCGTTTGCCCTTTGCGCCTTCCGTGTATGGATCAAACTTGCCGCTCCTCGATCCTTCTGTGTACGGATCGGGCTTGGCCTGTTTGGCGCCATCCGTGTAGGGATCCACCTTGCCGGCCCGTTGTCCGTCGCTGTTCGGTGCTGTGTCGGGCTTGCCTTGTGCGTATGCCGACGTGGAGGCTGCTGCAACAACGAGCAGAGCCATCATGAGTTTTCCGCGCATTTTTTGCTCCTGCAAACAAATCAAGTTCAACCGCTGAATCAACAATCGTTTCCATCCACTGTGTGTTGTCCGATGGCTACTTTAAGAATAGGTAGCTGCCAAACATCCTCGTTGACAGGAATCAAGCTCTTCTCTTTCGTCGAGGCCATGCATTGCACATGCTGTTCGGCAATCGCTAGCCATTCCGCCTGAGAGCCGTCACGCGCCTTGCGCGCTCTTGGGCCTCGTGTGCGGTTATGACGGCGCCCGGCCTTGCGTGGCCGATGCGGCTATCACCTTGAACGTGTTGACCAATGTTTGCCAAGAGTCCAAGGACGCCATCAACAGTTGTGCAGGAGATGCAGCAGTGCCCGGCCGATGTTGGAACTGATCGTTCCACGCTGTCGCCTGGCGCAGATAAGAGCGCTGAGCGTCATTGAGGAGATCGGCCCACTGGCGAGCTGCGTTTGCGCTTTGGCTGGCTTGGAGCTTCATATAGGCGCTTTGTGCCGAGGCCAGCGTGCTCCAATCTTTGACTGCGTCCAACTGGCCCTCCAACTGGGACAGATTCTGCAGCGCCGTTTCCGCCATCTTGACGCGAAGGCGCGCGAGCTGAAGCTGACTATCGACGAAGAACTCGGCTGCGCGGCTGGCATCGCGCATGGTGGCGCAGGCGAGATTGCAGACTGCATCAGTAGGCTGTGGCATCACGATCTCCGGTTGATATGACTGCAGGGTAGGCAGTTCGCCATTGCCAGACTTGACCTGACGCAAGCCGCCAGATCGGCTTGCCGTACGCCCCTGATTGGGCGGCTATCGTGAGGCTGTTAGCTGCCTGGGCCAAAAGACGTCCGTCAGATGGCGATGCGCCCCTCATTGCACTTGGTGAGAAGGCGGCCCGGTGCTTAATCCAAATCCAATTCTGGATGGTCCGACAGGACATCGGCCCGGGAGCGGCACGCGCGCAAAGGGTCGTCCGGTCCAATCCAAGCTGCGCGCACGTTCGCGCAGACATCACGAAAACGCGCGGTGGTGATGCCCATACGATTGGCCGCCGTGGCCCAGTGTGTGAAGACTTTCGAATGCACCGCCAGATATCTGCGGCGAGCCTCCGGCTCTCGTGGAAACATGCCATCGGTGGCAGAGAAGTCGGGGCACCTGAGGTAGAGGTTGAACCAGAAAAGCGCGGCATACGCGCGGAGAATCTCCTCCACCGACTGCGGACATGTCGGATCGAAGGCGGCATGGGGGCACGGACAACTGGTCGCGCAGAAATATGTCGTATGCATGCTTGCGAGCCCCCGGTTATCCGACGTGGTGACGTTGCAGGGCCACGTAGTCCGCTTGCAGCGGATCGGTGGTGGCTTCCACCGTAACCGTCATGTCCAGCCCGACGACGCCGGGCAAGCGCAGCAGTGCAATCTTCAGGTAGGCCAGCGGGCGGGCATTGCTGACGTGGCCGGCAACGCGAATGCGCCCATGCTCCGCGCTGAGATGGATTGCGGTGGCCAACGCTGGGGCAAACCAGGAAGCGGCCGTTCTTGCCAGAACGGCAAGCGCCGGATCAGGGAGCTGACACGCACTGGCATCCGGAAGAAAGGCCGTCGCCAACGCGTCTTCGTTGATGTGCCGAGCGGGCGTCGCTCTGGAGCGCTGATGGTGGACGAAGGCGGTAGCGATCATGGCAAGTCCGGCGTGTCGAGGTGTCTTGTCATCACTGTAGAGGACGGTTCGGAAGCTCCCTTGATCGTGAACAAAGCTTGACCGGCCGCCAGTGGGCTCATGAAGGCCCGAGAGCGCCGGAGCTTTGCTACGCGTATCCGGTATTGAACATGGCCGAGCTTGAGGCCTCATCCGACCGGTCAACATAGCCTTCTCGCACGTCGGCGATCATGCAATCCGTGGTCAACAACAGGGCGGCAATGGAGACGGCGTTCTGCAATGCGGTGCGCACCACTTTGACCGGGTCGACCACGCCTAGCTCCAGCATGTCGCCATAGCGATCGGACGCCGCATCGTAGCCGTGCGATCCTTCACCGGCGAGGACCTGGTGGACGACTGCCTGTGCGTCTGCGCCTGCGTTGGCTGCGATCTGCAGCATCGGCGCGGCCAAGGCGGTATCCACGATGCGGGCGCCGGCGTGCTGTTCAGCGTTTGGCGCGTTCCATGCATCGATCGCGGAGCGCGCGCGTAGCAGTGCAACACCACCGCCGGGAACGATGCCTTCCTCAACGGCCGCGCGGGTGGCGTGAAGGGCATCCTGGAAGCGGTTCTTTCGCTCATGCAATGCGGCTTCAGTTGCAGCGCCTACCTTGATGACAGCCACACCACCACTCAGGCGTGCGATCCGGTGCTGAAGCTGTTCGCGGTCGTAGTCTGTCTTTGCGTCATTGAGTTGAGCCCGCACCTGGCCCACGCGGCGTTCCACCTCTGCCTTTGCCGTATCTCCGGCGATGAGTGTGGTCGAATCCTTGGTGGTTTCCGTTCGGTGTACGCGGCCGAGCTGATCCAGCGTCGCGTGCTCGAGCGAAACGCCGGTCTGCGATGAGATGACGCTCGCACCGGTCAGCGCAGCAAGATCGGCCAGTTGTTCCGTGCGGGACTCGCCAAAGCCGGGCGAGCGAATCGCGCAACTCTTGAGCGTGCCGCGCAGGTTGTTGACTACGAGCGTGGCCAACGCTTCGCCTTCCACTTCGTTTGCAATGACCAGCAGTGGCTTGCCGGTGCCGGACACGGCTTCGAGAACCGGCAGCAGTTGGGCAATCGAACTGATCGTGGCATCGCACAATAAAACCCATGGTTCTTCGAGCACGACGGCCCGGCTTTCGGTGGTGGCAAAGAATGGTGATAGAAAGCCTCGGTCAACACGTGCGCCTTTTGCGATCTCCAACTGGTCTTCAAGCTTTGGGCCATCTTCCACGCTGATGGCGCCATCCTTGCCGACCTGCTCAACCGCGCGCGCCACCAGCGTGCCCACGGTTTGGTCTCCGCTGGCGGAAATCGTGGCGATCTGCCGCATTTCGTCAACGGTGGTGCAGGGCCGGGCCATCGCGTGGAGCTGCTGCGCAACAACAGCGCCGGCGGCCTCGATACCGCGCCTGAGCTGCATCGGGTCGTGCCCGGCTTCGACGTACTTCACGCCCTCTGCCACGATTGCGTGTGCCAAGGTGGTGGCCGTGGTGGTGCCGTCACCTGCGACCTCACTGGTGCGCGCTGCCGCCTCGCACAGCAGTCGAGCGCCCATATCGGCAAAGGGTTCGCGCAGGGAAATGGAACGCGCAACAACCACGCCAGAGTTGGCGACCATAGGCGTCATGCCCGGCCGTTCGATGATCACGTTGCGGCCGCCAGGCCCGAGTGTCACCTTGACAGCTCGGGCCAACAGGTCGATTCCGTTGAGCATCATCCTGCGTGCGGTTTGATGGAAGACGAGGGTGCGGGCTGTCATGGTCAACTCCCCTTGGATGGGATGTGCCGCGGCGTGCTGCTTCGCTCACAGAAACGGCGGGTTCCGCCGCCAGCAGTGGTATGCGGTGCACGGGCTGCTGCTTTTCAGGTTAGCCATGACGTCATGCGCGCGTTTGGGCTGGATCAAAGGTTGCGCCATATCAACGCGTTCCAGCGCGCATAGGCCATTGTGGCTCTAGGGAAGTGAATGAACTCTCGAGGAGTCGGTCATGGTTCGGGTACACAGCCTCTTGCACGCCGCGCTGGTTGCAGCGTCCCTCTTGTCGACAAACGCGGCATTGGCGCAGGGGCCCGCCCCTGAGCAAGTACGCCCGCCGAGCCCCGATTTTTGTGCGCAACTGCGCAATGCTCGGACACCGGCAGAGCGCCGCGCGTTGATGCAGCGCATGCGGGATATTCAAGGCGTGAATGAGCCTGATCGGCTGACGGGCCGGGCACGAGGTGGCAGGCATAGCGCAATGACGAACAGGCGCTCGTGGCGAGCCATGTACGAGATGGGCTGTCTGAATGATGGTGCTTACACCGCTCGTCCCGTTCAACGTGTGCAAGGGGGCGTGGCCTATGTGTCAGGTGGGGTGGGGCAAGACGAGGTGGACGCAATGCGTAGCGTTGCGGCCGACTACAACTTGCGCTTGACGTTCGTTGAGCAAGGGGGCGCGTACGTTTCAGATGTCGACACGCGTATTCGCTCTGCAAGCGGCGCGGTGTCCCTGGCAGTCGTATCGGAAGGCCCGCTGCTCTACGTCCGTCTGCCAAGCGGTAAGTACCAAGTCAGCGCGTCTTATAACGGCGTGATACGGCAGGGCACGCTTGTCGTGCCGGCGCATGGGGCCGCCGTGCGCACCATGACCTGGCCCCGCTGAATCACTTGCCGGCCACACGCGGCAACACGCTGCAACCGATGCAACCTTGAAGCGGGCGAGGCATGCCGGCCGTCGGCGGACCTTGCCCGGCCACTTCATTATTTATTGATACATGCGCGGTCGAGCCGATTCCACGCGTGCCGTAAAGCGCGCGGCAAGTTCGCGGCCGAGCAGAATACCGGCACTGAATGCGAGATCTCGGGACACATAGCCCTCAACGCTGGCCGCCGAAACCCAGGATGAACAGTCTCCATTGGGTGAAACAAATCTGCATTCACAATCCCAGCGCTTGTCGCTTCGCCGTTTTGTACGAACGTCCACCCAACCCCGCTCGGCATGAATGGTCAAGCTCATATGCCCCCCTTTGCTTCGATGATTGCACTCGATTGTTCACGGACCATCTCGTTTCGCAATACGAACTCGACGTCTTTGAACGCATCGCGAAGTGCCGCAAGGGCGTCGTCGCTGGAGCCATGGCCCGAGAGGTGGCGCTGGTGGCGTGTCATCACGTCTATGTGAACCCTGAAGGATGGGATGTGTAGCTGCTGGCGCGGCAGTTGAATCAACTTGACGCGGCAACGGGCGATCTCCAGCTGAACGCTGCCAAGGCTGTTCGCCTGTTTGACGACAGCATCCTCAGTTGCTTTGGAGTACGGAAAATCCCGAAATGAAATGTCCAATGCCAAAGTCACGCTTGCACTCCTTGACCCAAAATCGGACGCCGCCACGTCATCATGGGCAGCCGAGAATTTCTAGGTCAGTTCCTGTCAACCGGGGCGACGCGGCCGCAGCATGGCGGCTCGGGCCGCGAGTCGTGCAACGACTCGCTGCTCGTCCTCCGCTGTTCTTGCGGTGCGTCGTCCGCTACATTAGCCGCCGTTCACGGGGATCGTTTTGGGCGTGGCTTGCGCCGCATCTGTCTTGGGGAGCGTCACCGTCAATACGCCATTCTTGAAGCTGGCCTGGATCTTCTCTGTGTCGACGCCGTCCGGCATCCGGAATGACCGCTCGAATGCGCCGAAATGGCGTTCATGCAGGTAGTAGTCCTTTTGCTTCTCTTCCTTCTCTTCCTGCTTCTCGCCTTTGATCGTCAGGCCGCCGTTGGCCAGCTTCACCTCGACGTCCTTTTCTTCCATGCCGGGCAGATCGGCCTTGATCTCGTAAGCCGTGTCGGTTTCGACAACGTCCACGGCAGGCGCGGACGTCAGAGCCCATTCACGCCGCCAGAATGGCTCGATATCGAGCGCCGCGCGACGAGATGGGAAGAGATGAAATCCGCGGTCGAAATCATCGAACACACGCGCAACCTCTTGCCGAAGGTTGTCAAAAGCGCGCCAGGGTTGCATGGCGCCAGGCTGCTTGGTCGAAGCTTCCGAGCCGGTCTTCACGGCAATTTTGGTGTCGGATTCAGCCATGATGCTTTCTCCTATGGGGGGTCTGGGAGAAACCATTCTGGACGCCGACGTGGACAGCATCTTGATGGGCGTCAACCGATCGGCGCCGGCGACGCGTCGCTACATGGTCTGTGGGCAAATCGTGTTCGACTGGAGATCACGCAAACGGTCCCGTCGTTGCCCGAGCAGGGTTGGAGAGCGTTTTGGTTACCGCCGTGTTCGCCACAAACAGCGCTGTTACGTTCCTGACCTTGATCAGAGAAGCCGGATGCCAAGCGTTGTGTGGGAATCCCCCCGCCACCTACCATGAAACAGTGGGAGTGCAGATCTAAGGGATACGCGATGATCAAGGTGCTGATAGCGGACGACCATGCCGTCTTTCGTGAGGGATTGGGCCGCATTCTGAGCGATGCCAGCGATATCGAAGTTGTTGGCGAGGCAACTGACGGCGCATCAACCATCGATCTGGTGCGCCGTACACCAGCCGACGTCATCGTGCTGGACTTGTCGATGCCCGGACGCAGCGGTATTGACCTGATCGCCCAGGTTCATAGGGACATTCCGCAACTCAAGATCTTGGTCCTGACCATGCATGCCGAGGACCAGTACGCGCTACGCGCATTCCGAGCCGGGGCCGTCGGCTATCTGACGAAAGAGGGTGCGGTCAAGGAGCTCGAGAAGGCCATCCGTAAGGCCGCATCGGGCGGTACGTACATGACGCAGGCCGTGGCAGAGCTGCTGATACACAATCTCGGCGACCCTGCAGACAGGCTGCTTCATCAGCGGCTCAGTGACCGCGAGTTCGATATTTTTGTGCGCCTGTCGAGAGGCGATTCACTGGCGACGATTGCGCACGATCTGTGCATCAGCAAGAAGACGGTCAGCACGTATAAAGCGCGCATTCTTGAACGAATGAACTTGCCGAACGATGTCGCCCTGGTACGGTACGCGCTCAGCCACGGGTTGGTATGAGACTGGCCGCAGCGATGCCGTACTAGATTGCCCTTGGTTGGGCGCCGGGTGCTGGCAGCGGTGCTTCCGTAGCTGCCGTCATCGTTTGCGGAATGGTCAGGTCGATCAACGTCCCGGCCTCTGGCGACGATTCGATGCTTAGGCTCCCGCGCACGAGGTAGGCACGCTCACGCAAGCCAACAAGCCCGAAAGACAAGTCTTTTCTCGGATGCGCAGGGTCGAAGCCGATGCCATCGTCCTGCACGGAGAGTTGCACGGTGGGCACGTCATAGACCAGCCTCACCTGTACGGTTGACGCGCCAGCATGGCGCGCCACATTGGCCAGACATTCCTGCAGCACGCGATAAACGGTGGAGGCGAAAGGCTCGGGAAGCTCAAAGTGCTCCGGCGTGATTGTTAGCTCGCATCGAATACGGTGGCGCCGCTGAAACGATTCAACAAGCCATCTGCACGCAGGTACAAGGCCGAGATCGTCGAGCATGGAGGGGCGCAAATCGGAGGCAAGCCGCCGTGTCGCACCGATCATGTCATCCACGGCTTGTTCCATTGAACTCAAGCGGTCGGCAACCGGTTTGTTCGCGGCATCAAGCTTCTGCTCCAGCATCTGCATGTCGACCTTGAGCGCCGCCAGCGATTGGGCGAGTTCATCGTGAAGCTCGCGCGAAAGGCGTCGTCGCTCTTCTTCGCGCGCCCGTGAGCTGATCGTTGCCAACTCACGCAATTCCTCTCTCGAGCGCTCCAGCGCCTGTTCGGCGCGCTTGCGCTCGGCAATTTCCTGTCGAAGCTCGACGTTCGTGACGCTGAGCTGGGCGGTGCGGTCCTTGACGCGCTGCTCGAGGTGCTCGTTCGCCTCGTTCAGTTGCTGCGTTTTGTCCAAAGCGCGTGTGCGCGCTGCGCTTTCGCTATCCAGGGCTTTCACCAGCATGGCGTAAAGCCTGGCATGTTCAATGATCAGCGCGACAAGAACAAAGCCGGAAGCGACAAGGCCGTATGCACGGCCCGCGTAAAAACCGAGATCGAACCGCCCATGATTGAACATGGCAGAAAGTGCGACTTCAAATACCGAGGTGACGGCGACAACCGCACACCATAGATTCAGCAGGGAGTGGCCGCGGTGCCGCCATAGAATGGCTGCGGCCAGCACGTTCAGCAGCCAAACAATGCCCACTGTCGATGACATTGCACCGGTATATCCATGCCCGCGCATGATGATCGGCAAGAGAGACGGGTGGGTGGCCAGCGCGGTCAGCCCGTAAGTCAGAATCAGTACAACACAGGCAGCCCATAGAACGGGGTAGACGACACGCCGCAACCGGATATGCCGTGTTCGCGCGTTTTCCTGCAAAAGGGCATAGGCGATGAGAGAGACGGGAAACCCCCCGTGCCAGAACATGTAAAGCCACGCTGTCGTTTGCGGGCCCGCATTCAGAAGCCCCGATGCTGAGAACAGCCCAGGAAAGCTGAGCATGTGCACCGCCGCGACCGTGGCGGTAAAGAAGTAGCCGGATGACAGGGCCAGCAATCCTGGAGAGCGGAGCAAGGTGAACTGCCCGACCAGCATCGCGGCGGTGACCAGGTCGTTGATGACGACCGCGGACTCATAGACAGGGATGAAGCCCCAGACCTGCGCCAGTTGCCACTGAGCAAACGGCAATACGGCCACAAAGACGACGACGGATGCCAGCATCACTGCCATGACCAGCCGCTGCTGATTCGGTCGCGGCTGGACTGTCGACAGGAAGATGCGGGGATTGCCCCCTTGGTCGCTCAAGATCACTCTCCCATTTGGCACCTGTGCGGGCGGTACGTGGCCGCTGCAATGTGGGGCTGGACGTCATCTCCGACATGGCACCGAACCTTGTCAGGTTTTCCTGACAAGCGGAGCGCTATCGGGCTGATGTGCATTTCATCCCAGGCCGCTTACTCACGTTGACTCGCCTCTGTAGTGTTCAACCTTAGCTTGCAAGCGAGCGTATCAATATGAGGCAGCGCAGATATTCGGTTGGTGAGCCCCAAGCAAGCAGTGAAATCGAGCGCGCGATCGTTGCCTGATCAATCGGCTGATCCGCCAAAACCCCGCGGCTGTGAGCGTGTTTCGGCTGCATACACAGGAGTCCATTCTCATGTCGAGCGACATCAAAACAATGCGCCGGGCAAGCTTCTTACGGCTGTCTTCCCGGTATATCTACGGTGCGCGGAAAGACGAAACCTGCGGCGGCGGAATGGCGCACCAGCCGGCAGTACCACGAAATCGTGCGCGGACTGCGGCGAAGCCGTCAGGCCTCAGGGTGCGGGTGACCACGGCGCAGTGCTGGCGGCGGCGAAGTCGAACGGCGGTGTCTGGGTGAAGCGGACGCTTCTGTGCATGCACCCGCTCGCATATCCCGGAAACCTATGCAAACACGTCGATGGGTACAGCCACTGGGCGTGATTAGCGTAAGCAGGTATTACGTTGTTGAGGTAGGTCAAAGCGCGCCATGTAGCGGCCAATACGCTAATAGATCAGGTCGCTTTGGTGCTGCTTCGCTGTTGAACTTGGTTTTCATTCCGTTTAGATCATGGACACTCGGCGAGTCGAGATTCAATTCCGTCATCTGCCTCCCTCGGATGCCATCAAGGAAGCCGTGAGGCGGTTCTCCACCCGACTCAGCGGTCTTCCATGCGGGGTTGAAAGCTGCAGCGTGAGGTTGGCTTCCGAGAGAGCCGAGCCGCTTTGCGGCGGCCCCTATTTCGTCCACGTCGAAGTGCAGATGCAGGGGCGGGAGCTTGCAATAGACCAGGCATCGGATGTGGACGTACATGTCGCGCTTCTCAATGCCCTTCGAGACATGCTTGAAATGATCAGGGCGGCGGGATCGAAACGCGGATGTGCAGCATGACTACCGGCTGCCGGCCGTAGCCTCTTGAGGTGTGCAATGCCGGAAATCGTCACGCTCACGGTCAATCCCGCAATCGATATCGCCACGTCGGTGGAGCGCTTGACGGACACACACAAGATGCGCTGCGCCCCGGCCCGCAGTGACCCGGGAGGCGGCGGAGTCAACGTCGCCCGTGTTGTCCATCGTCTGGGTGGGGATTGCCTGGCCATCTACCTTGCCGGCGGCCCGGTGGCTGAGCAACTGGGACGTCTTTTGTCGGCAGAGGGCTTATCGCTCGTCGCGCTCGGGATCGAAGGGGAGACGCGTGAGAACTTTTCCGTGACGGAACGCTGCAGCCACCGGGAATTCCGGTTCGTGATGCCGGGCCCGACCGTCTCGGAATCAGAGTCGCAGCACTGCCTGGATTACCTGGATGCGCTGCAACCTGCGCCGCGCTACCTCGTTCTAAGCGGAAGCCTGCCGCTCGGGGTGGCCGACGACTTCTACGCGCGGGTTATTGATCAGGCCAAGGTTCATGGCAGCCGTGTCGTACTGGATGCCTCGGGGCCGGCGTTGCGCGCGGCGTTGCCGCATGGGCCATACCTGATCAAGCCCAGCCTGAACGAGCTTCGACAGCTAACTGGGCGCGCGCTGGAGACGGAAGCGGATTGCATGCAGACTGCGCAAGAGATTGTCCGCAATGGGCACGCGCAAGCGGTCGCGCTCACAATGGGCGCAGGCGGGGCCATGCTCGTCACGCAGGAAGAAGTTGTCCGGGCATGCGCTGTCGCAACGTCATTCCTCAGCACCATTGGGGCGGGTGACAGCTTCGTGGGCGGAATGGTGTGGGCGCTTAACCGGAATGCAGGCATGCGAGAGGCGTTTCGATACGGCATGGCAGCCGCAGCAGCAGCGTTGAGCCATGCCGGTACCGAACTTGGCAGCGCCGCCGAGATCGAGCTGCGCTACGCAGAGGTCTCATTGTCTTGAGGCGTACCTGCTCCGACGAGATCGACCGCGGTTGAAGCGCCGGTTGGCGCGCAACGGCGGCTCGATGATCCGTTGTTCAGGTAACCAATCTGTCGGACAGGCGGTTGGGGGCGTTACGGAACGCCCCGGGGTGCTACCGGCTCCATTTCACGTGCAGTTCGGTTTCTGCGTTGCCATAGTCAAACGTCAGGTGTCCGTGGAATGCATGGTGGATTGCATGGCCGATGTCGCGCGCCAGATGAAAGCCGGTCGTCAGGATGTCAGTGCCGCTGCTCGTGCTTTCGACGGCCATGATGCGCTCCATCGGATGATCCGCGCGCAGATCTGCCTCGCGGTGGCGGGCGAGTGTCAGGATCTCTTCCCGATGGGCCGCCTCAAAGTCTCCCGACAGGTGGATTCGGGCTGCGGGCATCTGGTCGGCGGCACGCTGGCATGCCGAGCAGATCAATGAGTTGGCCCCGGGCGGTGGACTGCGCCACAGCCAGCGGCCCTTGAGATAGACGGCACCGCAAACGGGGCAGCAGCTTGCAGCCGGTGCCTTGTCGGGTTGCCGATACCGGTTGTGGATCGGCTCGACGGCAAATGGGCTCCAGCGTGCCGGCCGCACTCGTTCGGATTGAGAGCGTTGTTTCATGTTGACTCCTATAAGGGCGAGTTCCTCCGGCCTGCTGCAGACCAGAACCTGCAACGCAGTCGCGGTGGACAATTCTCAGAGTACCTTCCGCAGCGCGACGCAATTTGGGCTGAATCAAGTCTGCGTGCAGCGGCACTCATCAAACCAGACTTGAGTGGAGATGTGTCGCGATGGCGCGCATGACGGCCGACATGGCAGGCAGCGTTTTCGGCTGCGTCAGAGTCAGGTGCGCGCTCCATGATGTCGTCATCTTCTGAATTGCCGGCGGCCAGGCAGCAGCGTCATGGCAATGCTGGGCTCCAGCCCTCGTCGGGGTCATACGCGCGCATATGCCGTGTGATCTGGGCGGTATGCGGGCCGAGGTTTCTTTGGTACACGACGCCATCCTGGTTGACGATAAACGTCATGACACCCGATGCCCCAAACGTTGCGGGAAATGCGACCAGCGCGAATCCGCCTGTCATCTGTCTGCCGTCGACATAGCTCCGCGCGCCGCCCGGGGCGTGCTCTCCCTGCCGAGTCAGGATCCGGAAGATGTAGCCATGAAAGGGGATGACCTTGCCCGCGCCTGACGCGTCCTGGCGTTGGGCATCGGCGAGCGCGATGAGCGGCCCCAGCGGGCTCTCTTCATCTCCGGCGGAAGGCACCCAGAACAGGCCATCATGCTTGCCAGGTGAACTGCCAAGGCGCTGTGCAAACTCGGCGCGCCCCTCTGCGGTGCGGTGCAAAGTGCCATAAGCCAGTTGCGCTTCGACATACGCCCGGCAGACGCGGATTGCGTGTGCCTCGTGGTGGCCAACGCGTCGATCAATGATCTGTTGTGCGCCGGCTTTCGTGTCAAAGCGCCAGCGTGTGCCCCGCCTTGCCAGCGGGATCGGATAGGGCCATTCGTCTTTGCCCAGGAGGATGACGGCATGGCCCTCAGCGTCTCGTTCGATTCGATGCCCTTCGTCGTACGCGGAGGCCAGCTTGCTGCGGGCAATCTGTTCGCCGATGGGATCGCCCGATTTCACCAGCGTTGCCCCTGCGGGCCCGAACAGGGCGAGCAGGGCATCCGTGTTTCCCGAGCGCCATGCGGACGCCAATGCCTCGGCTGCGGTCTCGGGCGAAGAGAACGCCTGCTGTACGGGCTTGTCGGCCCAGGCTGGAAGGGCGCTCGCACAGGCAGCCAGCATCACCAGTCGCCCGGCTAGGCGGCGCAGGCGCAGCGCTCTACAGATCGTGCGCATCATCGTCTCCTGGCTCCGCCGCCCGCCGCGCCATGGGGTGCAAAGCCACCAGAGCGCGGCCCGGAAGGCTGGGGCACGGCGGGCGTCATGCGGCTGGCTTGCCCACGCTGGGCCTGTCCGCGCACATCGGCTCCTCGCCCGAACGACTCGAACGAGGGTGGGTAGCCAGGTGATTGGCGCCGGGAGGAGCGTGCACCAGGAGCGGGCACCGGTCTGGCCGGCGGCGGCCGGATCGTGGGATGTGCAGGAGGAACCGGGGCGGGGCGTATCACGGAGCCCGCTGGCGGGCTCGGGGGCGTTGGGTAGCCACGAAAGCCGCGTCGCGCGTCCGGCGAGATTGCGGAGCCCGGGCCAAACCGCCCCCGCGATGCTCCCGGATATGGCACGCCATGGCGATGCCCCGGGTCATGGGCCCAGATGCCGCTGGGTGGGGGACGATGGCGGTCGATGTTGCCGAAGCGGCCCCGGTCAATATCGATGTGATGGCTGTGCCAGTTCCAATGGCTCCAGCCCCACAACGGAACGACTACCGAAAAACCCACCCATCCGAACCCGAGCCCGCCGATGATCACTCCGCCCCCGATGTCGGGAAAGATGTATGGCGGGTAAGCGGGATAGGGCCACGGTGCATAGACGAGGTAAGGGTCATAGACCGGAACGTAGACCACGTTCGGGTTGGTGGGCTCGATGATGATGGCGTCATCCTGCGTTGACACGACGGCTTGTGTTGTCGACCCCAAGGTGCCGTTTGCTTGAGCCCGGCTGCGCAAGCGCTGGATCGAGTCCATGACAGCGCCCTCGTCAGCCAGAAAGGCGTTGCCCACGCGTTCCGTCCAATCCAGGTTGCTGTTCATCATGTGCAAGAGCCCAGGAAACGGCACCAGAGATTTCACGCTCGGATCCCACGGCAGGGGTGCGAGGGCTTCGGCCAACCGGTCGCCCCCAAGGGCGGCGTTGGCGGGGTCACGCACCCAGCGATCAGCCTGCACTACTTCAAGCGGATATGTGGCTGCCATGAGGATCTGCGCGACCAGTGCATCGGGATACAGCGCGATGGGTGCCAGCATTTGATCGAGCTGCACCGCAGTGGCCGGTTGTGGATCGTTTTCCGATGCGTCTGGCTGCGCTATTGCCGGACCGCCAAACAAGAGCAGGAGTGCCAGAGCAATGGCCAGCTGCCTTACCCATTGCGCCTTCATTGGCTGCCTCCGCAAGGAATGGCGGCCACACGTCGCGAACCGGGCGGGGCCCCGATTCATATTGGACGATTGGTTTGGATGGCGATTGACGCGCGTCAACGCACGGGCAACATCCGCGCCGGAGTGCGCGATCAGCGGTACGCCTGCCGAGGGGCCCGTCGTTTGCGATAGCGCAATCAGCGTGCAGTCGCGCTGTCTAGACTGGAAATACCGCTGCTACATCCGTGGAGTCGATCGCCCATGTCCACACCGCTCACACCTTTCCTTGGTGTACGTGAAGTGGCCAGCCGCCTCACTGGCAGCGCTGGCGATTACGACAGCCTTCTGGAGATGGCCCGCGCGAAGCGCTACGTTCTTCTTGGCGAGGCGACGCACGGAACACGGGAGTTCTACCAGACACGCGCAGACATTACCCGGCAGCTGATCGTGCAAGGCGGCTTTGATGCCGTCGCCATCGAGGGAGATTGGCCGGATGTGTGGCGCATCAATCGCTATGTTCAGGGCGAGGGCACGGACACCGCCGCCGGAGCGCTGGGCGATTTCCAGCGGTTTCCTGAGTGGATGTGGCGCAATCCGGAGATGCTCGACTTCATCAGCTGGCTGCATGCGCACAACGCGGCCCTTGCTGCCTCAGAACGTGTTGGCGTCTATGGGTTGGATCTGTACAGCCTGTACAGGTCGGCCGAGGCTGTCATCGAATACCTGCAGAAGACCGACCCGGAACAGGCGGCGGTGGCGCGGATGCACTACGCGGCGCTTGACCACGTGCGTGAACCCATGACTTACGGCTACGAAGCGGCCGCAGGTTTGAGGTTGCCTGCGCAACGTGAGGTGATCGAGCAACTGCGCCGGCTTCGGGCGAGCGAGGCCAGTTTGATCGAGCAGGACGGCATCGCTGCCATCGACTCGCATTTCTTTGCCGAGCAAAACGCTATCGTCGTCGTCAACGCAGAGGCGTACTACCGTGAATCATTCGGGCACCGCGTCAACACGTGGAACCTGCGCGACGCCCACATGGCACAGACGCTGTTCGGTTTGTCTGCGTATCGGCAGCGCCGTGGCGGTGACGGGCGGATCGTGGTGTGGGCGCACAACTCGCATGTGGGCGACGCACGGGCAACGGAATCCGCCAATCGGCATGAGTGGACCCTTGGGCAACTCGTGCGTGAGCAGGTTGGCGGTGCCGCATTGCTCGTCGGCTTTACGACCTATACAGGCCACGTGTGCGCCGCATCCGAGTGGGGCGGCGAGGCCGAGCGGAAATGGGTGCGGCCAGCGCGGCCAGATAGCTGGGAACACCTGTTCCATAGCACCGGGCTCGATCGCTTCTTCCTCCCGCTCGGCGATACGGCGGCAGAGGTGTTTCGCGAGCCAATGCTGGAACGGGCAATCGGTGTGCTGTACCTCCCCAAGACCGAGTACGCGTCGCACTACTTCGACGCCGCCATCGGCGCCCAGTTTGACGCGCTGATCCATCTGGACGAAACCTCCGCTATCGAACCATTGAGTACAGCGCTGCTACCTTGACCGCACGTGTGCACCAGATTGCATTGCATGTGTCGTTTGGCTAATGCGGTTTTTGCGCGGGCAGCAGCGCCGGAGCGCTGACGGGAGAACCCGCCTCGGATCTCGGCGGCGGCATCGGGGTCACGTTGCCAGACAGAATCATGTCCAGGTCGTGGCGGTTAACCACTTCCTTGTCCAGCAACATGCGCGACAGTGCTTCCAGTTTGGCGCGCTGGCCTTCCAGCGTGGCTGTTACGCGCGCGCTGGCATCGGACAGCACCTTGCGGACTTCCGCATCGATCAACTGAGCGGTGTCTTCGCTATACTCCTTGCGCTCGCGCTGCATCAGGCCTGCACCGGCAAGGAGCGGGTTGGGCGTTTGCTCGTAAGTGGCCAGACCGAGCTGCTCGCTCATGCCGAACTGGGTGATCATCTGGCGCGCCATGTCAGTTGCGCGTTGCAGGTCGTTCTGCGCACCAGTCGATACGTCGTGGTACACGATCTGCTCGGCCACGTAACCGCCCAGCAGCACGTCGAGCCGGTCCAGCAATTCGCTGCGCTTGAGCAGATAGCGGTCTTCCGTCGGGGTTTGTTGCGTGTAGCCGAGGGCGGCGATACCTCTTGGAATGATGGAAACCTTCGAAACGCGATCTGCCAGCGGGCGGTGCTCGGCCACGATGGCATGACCTGCTTCGTGGTACGCGATCGTCTCCTTTTCCTTGGCGTTCATCACGCGGTTCTTCTTTTCCAGGCCGCCCACGATGCGGTCGAGCGCTTCGTCAAAGTCGACGGTCTGAACGGCGGATTTACCTTCGCGCGCGGCAAGAAGCGCCGCCTCATTGACCAGGTTGGCCAGGTCGGCCCCGGCAAAACCCGGCGTTCGCGCGGCGATCTTCCCCAGGTCAACATCGGCCCCAAGCGTGACGTTCCTGGCGTGGACCTTGAGTATCTGCTCTCGACCCTTGAGGTCAGGCCGGTCCAGGGCGACATGGCGGTCGAACCGGCCAGGACGAAGCAGGGCAGGGTCGAGTATTTCGGGCCGGTTGGTCGCGGCCATGATGATGACGCCTTTGTTGCTGTCAAAGCCGTCCATCTCGACCAGAAGCTGGTTCAGCGTCTGCTCGCGCTCTTCATTGCCGCCAACGAGGTTGAACGCACGCGTCTTGCCCAATGCATCGAGTTCATCAATGAAGATGATGCACGGCGCCATGGATTCGGCCTGACTGAACAAATCCCGCACGCGCGCCGCACCTACGCCGACGAACATCTCAACAAACTCCGAGCCGCTCATGCTGAAAAATGGCACGGCCGCCTCACCGGCAACTGCCTTGGCAAGCAGGGTCTTGCCCGTGCCGGGCGCACCGACAAGCAACACGCCCTTGGGGATCCTGCCGCCCAGGAGCTGATACCGCAGTGGCTCTTTCAGAAAGCTCACGATTTCTGACAGCTCCTCCTTGGCTTCATCGATGCCGGCAACGTCGGCAAAGGTCACGCCGGTTTCCTTTTGCATGTAGACCTTTGCCTTGCTCTTGCCGATTTCCATCAGCCCACCGGCTGCGGCGCCACCCATGCGCCGGATCAGAAAGTTCCAGACAGCGAAGAACAGGAGGGCAGGCACGATCCACGACAGGAGCGTGCTCAACCATTTGTTGTCCGGCCGACCGACAAAGCGCACCTTGGCCGCCTCAAGTTCCTGAACCAGAGCCGGGTCATTCACGCGAAGGGTCTGGAAAGGATGGTCGCCCTTGCCCGTGCGGCGAATGGCATCGATCTGCTGCTGCGTCAACAACCCCTCGACGCCTTCGGTCGAGAAAGTGCCTGTGATGTCCTGGTCACCAATGGCGACGTCCTTGATCTTGCCCGCATGCAGGAGGACCTTGAAGTCGCTATAGGGGAGGGTGTCGACCTGCTCGGACATGAACAGCGTTTGGAACGCCAGCACGGTCAACGCGACGATGACGGCGTACCAGAGCGAGAACCTTTGCTGCCGTGGCTGCATATTCTCTTTCACTTCGTCACCCTCGCATGGTCGTGTGTCAACCAACGTCCGATCGAACCTTGATGTTCGTGCTTGAGCCGGTACGGCGGTTGATGCGGATCAACCACGGGCCAAGTCCCGCCGCTTTTCAGCAGGCAGATCTGCGTTGCGGCTATAGGCGGCGTACGCGCGATGGCGGAAACAGTCTCCAGCAACCGGCTTGGTGACGGAAGAAGACGATGGCAAGTGGGCGGGCGGATGTCGTCAATTCCGCTCGCACGCAGCCGCAATCAACGCCGGGGCAATGCAGACGCGTGATTCGCAGATGTGGTGTGTCGCTTAAGCCAAACCACTTGGCTACCAGACCGCGCAGCGAGGTGTCGTATTGGGGCATGGTGCTCTCCGGCGTCATACGGCCTGAGCCGGTGGCTGTGCAGTGCGCCATTCGGCGGAAAGTGCCACCAGCACCAGCTTGAATAGCGTGCGCGCAGCGCGTATGGGGCTTTTCAGGCACGCCTCCACCTGTGCGCTGCGACATTCTCCAAACAGACACCACGAACAGAAATGCTCGCAGTTGTTGGTCAGCAGCCGATAGTTGCGCTCGCCCAGGCGTGAACCGGCACGGCGGGCGACTTCTTCGCCGTCATAACAAGGGCTGGCGTCGCACTGAATGGTTACCGCAAAGCCGCATGCAAAGCGGCCAATGGAGATGCGCTCGACCGGCCCGCAGCGCTGGCGGTGGCAGAAGCCGGCGTAGTGAATCACCTGCCCGTTGCCGACATAGATGCCGTGGTGTTCGTATCCATCGCGTTCTGCCACGAGGTGCGCGCCAACAGGAAGCACCGTGTCGAAAGCGGCGGAGTCGCGCGAGCCACTCCACTGGGCGATGCATTCGATGTTCTGGCTCATGGCGCGCTCCGTTGTACTGGCTCGTTGTCGGGTTCCGGGGGCGATTCGACAAGATGCTGCGTGGCCTGTTGGCGTTTCACCAGTATTGGCAGCGTGCTCGCCGTCGTCATGCAGGCTGTGCTGAGAATGCTGTCGGAGCGGCAGGTGCCCATGTCAGAAAAGCCTGACAAGGTGGCCGGCGCCTCAGAAGCGATGTGCTGGGTAAGAATCCCATGACGCCTTGCAGTGGCCGCTCTGCGCCGCCGTTGATCTGCCGCAAGGCGTTCCGGCACCGCCGTGCCACGATGAATCTGTTAGCCCGAAGATCCCCAGGGCCAATCATCAGGAGGCAGTCATGAGTCAACTCAAGCGTTATGACCCGTTCGCCATCGAGCCGGTTGGCGACATTTTCCAGGGGCTCCTGCGCTCGTTTCGCGGCGGCATGGATGGCGCGCTGCCGTTCAAGGTGGACGTGACCGAGTCCGACAAGGCATACAACGTTGTCGCAGAAATCCCGGGTGCGAAGAAGGAAGACATCGACGTGACGGTCGATCGCGGCACGGTCATGATCTCGGCCAAGGTGGAACGCCACTCCGAGGAGAAGGAAGGCGAGCGCATCATCCGCAGCGAGCGCTACAGCGGATCGATGCAGCGCATGTTCACGCTGGATGCGGCGGTCGATGAAACCAAGGTCGACGCAACGTACGAGAATGGACTATTGCGCGTGACGCTGCCCAAGAAAGAAGCGTCCCAACAGCAGCGCGTCACGATTCGCTGAGCGTCAGGAGGGGGTGTGGCATGCGGCTGCAATTTCTTGGCGCCACCGACACGGTGACCGGCTCGAAGTACGTGCTTGAGACCGGCGCACGCCGTGTCATGGTCGATTGCGGGCTGTTCCAAGGCTACAAGTCATTGCGCCTGCGGAACTGGGACAAGCTCGCCGTCAACCCGCACCACATCGATGCGGTCGTGCTCACGCATGCCCATATCGACCACAGCGGCTACCTGCCGCTGCTGGTCCGAAATGGCTTCCATGGCCCGGTCTACTGCACGAAAGGCACGGCGGAACTGTGCAACATCCTGCTGCCTGACAGCGCTCGGCTTGCGCAGGAGGATGCGCACTACGCCAATGCCGAGGGGTTCTCGCGCCATCATCCCGCCTTGCCGCTCTACGATGAAAAGGACGCTGCCAGGGCATTACGCCGTCTGCATCCCGTTGATTATGGCGAGCGCTTTCCCGTTGCTGAGGGCGTGGAAGCGGAGTTCCACCGCGCAGGACACATCATCGGTGCCGCTACGGCGACATTGCTGGCCGAGGGCCGTCGCATCGTCTTTTCTGGCGATCTGGGGCGGCAGGTCGATCCCGTCATGCGGCCACCCGAGCCCATTGCGGAGGCCGATACCTTGCTGGTCGAATCCACCTATGGCGATCGCGTGCATCCGGAGGGTGACCCGCTCGATGCACTCCAGCAGGTTGTGCAGCGGACAATCGGGCAGGGCGGCACGCTGCTGATCCCTGCCTTTGCGGTGGGGCGTACGCAAGAGCTGTTGTACTGCCTCTACACGCTGATCCGCGAACATCGGATTCCGCATGTGCCGATCTACCTTGACAGCCCGATGGCCGAATTGGCGACCGGGGTGTTTGCGCATCATGTTGACGATCTGCATATCGGGGCTGCCGACTGCCAGGCCGCTTGTGCGTTGGCTGTGCCGGTGCAGAGCCCCGAACAGTCGAGGCATTTGGGAAGCGATCGCGCGCCTAAGATCATCCTTGCGGCAAGCGGTATGGCAACGGGCGGCCGAGTGTTGCATCACCTCAAGAGCTTTGGTGGCGGCAAGCGCAACGCCATCCTGATGTCTGGGTTCCAGGCGGCCGGCACACGGGGCGCGGCACTGCTGGCCGGTCAGCGGGCGCTGCGTGTGCACGGACGTGAGGTCGCCATCCGGGCCTCGGTTGAGCAGATTCAGAATCTGTCCGCCCATGCGGACGCCAATGAACTGATGGCCTGGTTACGGGGCTTCACGCGGCCGCCACGGCAGACCTTCATCGTGCATGGAGAGCCCGCCGCCAGCGACGCCTTGCGCCAGCGCATCGAGCATGAACTGCAGTGGTCAGTCCGCATGCCGGAGTATCGCCAGTCCTACGACCTGGAGGGGCCATGACCGCGCCGGTCGTTGCTCTGGATCCGCAGCGTGTGCTGATTGCCATGCCGGGCTGCGAAGCCGCCACCATGCGCCTTGCCACGCCGCTGAGCGCCGAGTTGGGCCATGCGGCCGTGAGCCACTTCCCTGACGGTGAATCCTATGTGCGGCTCTACACGCCCGTGCAAGGCGCCGAAGTTGCCATTGTCTGCACGCTCGATCATCCTGACGAGAAGCTGTTACCGCTGCTCTGGCTCGCGATTGCCGCACGCCAAGGCGGGGCGCGCCGTGTTGGATTGATTGCGCCGTACTTGGCGTACATGCGTCAGGACGTCATCTTCAAAGCGGGCGAGATTCGCGCAGCAGAACACTTTGCGGCCTTGCTGAATCCGGTATTCGATTGGCTTGTCACGGTGGATCCGCATTTGCACCGCATTTCACATTTATCAAATGTCTATCGCATGCCGACGGTGGCAGTGGAAGCCGCGCCTGCCATTGCCGCATGGATCCAGACTCACGTAGAGGCGCCGTTCCTGATCGGGCCCGACGACGAAAGCAGGCAGTGGGTCGAGCATGTGGCAGGCCTTTGCCAGGCTCCATGGGCAGCGTTGACCAAAACGCGACACAGCGCATGGCACGTGGAAATCGCGGATTTGCCAAACATTCCACCGCGGTGTGTGCCGGTGCTGGTAGACGACATCATCTCGACGGGGCGCACGATGCTCGCCGCGGCAAGCTTGCTACAGCGTGCGGGCAAACCGCAGCCGGTTTGCGTTGGCGTGCACGCTGTGTTTGCCGCCGACGCGTACAGCCAGCTTTGCGCGGCAAGCGCAGAGATCGTGACGTGCGACACCATCCCTCACCCCTCGAACGAGATTGCACTCACAGAGCCGTTGGTTGACGCCGTTTCAAGCATGTTCGATTTACCCCTGCCTTCGGGCAAGCAGGTGCTTGTTTGACCAGGGCACTTTCGTATCTGGAGGCCATCATGAAAGAGATCAGGTTCCTGCCTGACGAGCCGACATACTGCGACGCAGGGCCGCGTCTGCAATGCCGCGCGTCGGTCGATGGCAGCTCCGCAAGCTATGCAATCACGGCGGAGGCTCTTGAGGACCACTTTGGCGCCCGCTCCTGCCGGTCGGACGATCTGCTCAGCGCATTCAAAGAGCACCGCGGTGATATCGAAGACGTCGCGCGCATGCTGTTCGAGCAGACTGGTTCCAAGGAGATCACGCTACACAGCGGGCACTTCCGTTTTGCCGGCTGACGCCCATGTCATGAGCACCCTCTCCATGCCCACGGCTGACGCACCCGTCGTGCCGCCGGGGTGCCTCAGGTTCAAGGCGCTTGGCATTGATACGTGGCAAGAGCACGTGATCTACATGCATCCGGACAGCGCGATCTGCCGGTCGGAGGGCTTCGCTGCGCAGGCGCGTGTGGAAGTCCAGATCGGGCAGCGATCGACGATCGCCACGCTGAACCTGGTCGGGTCGGAGCTGCTAGAGAAGCATGAGGTGAGCCTGTCAGCCGCCGCGGTCGATGCGTTGATGGCGCGCCCAGGGGACGAGGTCTGCGTCAGGCATGCGCCGTCGCTCGAGTCGCTGCGCGCCTTGCGGGCCAAGATCTACGGTGGGCATCTGGACGCCAGGCAGTTGCACGAGATCATTGCGGACATCTCGAACGAGCGCTATGCCGATGTCCATATCGCAGCCTTCCTGAGTGCCTGCGCATCGGGCCGCATGACCATCAAGGAAACCATCGACCTCACGCAAGCCATGGTCGATTCGGGCGAGCGCCTGCAGTGGGACCGCGCGGTCGTGGCAGACAAGCACTGCGTAGGCGGTCTGCCCGGCAATCGCACCAGCCCCATCGTCGTTGCCATCTGTGCGGCGGCGGGGCTGCTGCTGCCCAAGACTTCATCGCGTGCGATCACCTCGCCAGCGGGTACCGCCGACATGATGGAAACACTCACCCGCGTCAACTTGACCGCTGCTGAGCTGCGATGCGTAGTGGGGCAGGTTGGGGCATCGCTCGCGTGGGGTGGGGCGTTGAGCCTCAGCCCGGCGGACGACGTCTTGATTCGCGTGGAAAGGGCCCTTGATGTCGACAGCGATGCGCAGCTTGTGGCGTCCATTCTTTCCAAGAAGATCGCAGCCGGGTCCACCCATGTGCTGA
This sequence comes from Burkholderiaceae bacterium 26, assembly GCA_000955795.1. GTDB lineage: Bacteria > Pseudomonadota > Gammaproteobacteria > Burkholderiales > Burkholderiaceae > Ralstonia > Ralstonia chuxiongensis. The sequence continues at coordinate 103,974 of JYOB01000009.1, read as the reverse complement.
TCGATGTGCCCGTGGGCCCGACGGCCAAAGTCCGTAGCGTCGAAGATCTCGAACGCCTTGAAATGCTGCTCAAGCGCGTGGCCCACGCATTTGGGGTGCAGGTTCTGATGGTGCGCACGGATGGCGCGCAGCCCGTTGGCCGTGGAATTGGCCCCGCGCTGGAAGCAAGAGACGTTCTGGCTGTACTTGAGCGGTCTCCTACGGCGCCTTTCGACTTGCGGGAACGGTCTTTATTGCTTGCCAGCGCATTGCTGGAGTTCTGCGGCGCAGCTGTTGCCGGAACGGGGCTTGAAATAGCAACCGGCTTGCTGGATAGCGGTGCCGCATGGCGGAAGTTCGAGGCGATTTGCGAGGCGCAGGGCGGCTTGCGGATCCCCGGAGAAGCCGTCTTCCGCCGAGACGTCGTTGCCGAACAAAATGGCATCGTCACGAACATCGACAACCGCCACCTTGCCCGCATCGCCAAACTTGCGGGCGCACCGATGCGTCAAGTTGCGGGGGTCGAAATGCATGTGCGACTGCGCGATCAGGTGAGTGTCGGACAACCGTTGTTTACGATTCATGCGCAAGCCTCGGGCGAGCTGGAGTATTCGTCAGCATATGCGTTGTCGCATGCTGTGGTGGGTCTGTCTTCAACCGCAGTGGGCTGACATCAAGCCGTCCTGACGGATGCCTCAGGACCCAACAAAAGGAGACTTGCCGCATCGTCAGTTGCTGTTTCGGGACGTGTAACAACGCTCGTGCGAACCGCTTGCCCGCCAGACTTTCGCCGGCGATTTGGATGTGTTGTGCCGACAAATAAAAGGCACATTGCGTTACAATCTTGAAATGCCACGTGCGACCGCAAGCATCTCGCTTCGGGCAATGCTGTTGTTGACCATTGTGTTGATGCAGCTGCTAAGCCCGCTTCTGCACGGCCATCTCGGAACACCGAAACAATTTGGCCTGCACGTGCATACCGCGGTTCCTGCCGCAGTTGATTCTCATTTCCAATCCGTAGCGTTTACCCACCGTCCTCTCATTGAGGAATCGGCCGTGGCCGGTCGTCATGACTTGACATTGACGAGCCAGGAACCCTTCGAGGTGGATGTCGAGCCTGCCATTGGCCCTGCAGATCTGGGTGCATTTCTTTGGGCAGCGGCGGCGCCAGGGGTATCCGCGCTGACGTTCCTCCTGCTTGCGGCGCTTGCTCTCGCCGCAGTGTTGCGTCCCGCCTATCGCCCAACGCCCGTTCGAGCGCGCTGGCGCGATCGCATCAATCGGCCACCTCCTGCACAGGCCCCTCCACTGCAGTTCTGATCCGTACCCGGTTGACGGCCGGCGAGCGGGTTGCTCCGCAACTTGTTGACTTGCAACAAGCCCCTCGTGTCTGCAATGGCGATGATGAATGAGTCAGAAGTGTTGTCTTCTGACTCATGGCGCACGCCTGACGCTACGCGGTGTTAGCAACTCCACTTCCCTTCGGCCCTCCACCGTAAGAGTTTGTCGTTCGCGTCGCATGGAAATGCTGGGCGACGGTTGGTCTTTAGGTCGCCCGCGTATGCGCGGCAATCAGAGGCAGCGTTCGTGGCGTTGCCTCCGAGGATTGGAGTCAGGCATGTCTTTCAAACGAATCGTCGCGGCCAGTGCGTGTATTGCGCTGATCGCGTTTCCCCTTGAGCAGGCCGCTGCCCAAGCAGGCGCCCAGGTGGTGCCGCTATCGGCTGAGCAGGCTCGCTCCCTGGGCGTGCGTTTCAGCCCGGTCGCTGCTTCTTCAGGGTTGGAGGTCGGCACGCACGCGCGTGTGGTCTACAAGCCGGATGCGCAATATGTGGTGGCCGCCCCATACGCGGGCATGGTTCCCCGGGTGTTGGTGTCGATTGGGCAAACCGTCCGGGCGGGCCAACCGCTGGCGGGTTTTCTGAGTCCGCAGCTCTTCGAAACCAGTCGCGCACTGACGGAAGCCAACTCGCAGGCGCGGCTCGCGCAGCAGTCGCTCGCTCGCGACAAGGCGCTGTACGACGACGGCATCATCGCAGCAAGCCGCTGGCAGGCAACGCAGGCGCGGGCCGCTGAGGCCGGTGCCATGGTCAAGGCGCGCAAGGCAGAGCTGGCCTCCGCAGGCATTGCGTTCAGCGGCGCGGGCGGTGAGGCGCAATTGGTTGCCAGCCGTGGCGGTGTGGTTTCCGAAGTCAACGCCGTCCCGGGGGCGCGAGTAGAAGCTGCGGCACCGCTTTTCAGGATTGTTGACCCAGCGGCTCTGGAACTGGACATGCTCGTTGGCCGCGACATACCGGTGCCGGCCACAGGCGACCGCATCGAGATTGCACAACGCGGCGCGGGCGGCACCGTCATTGGTGTTGCGCCTTCCGGTGATGGCACAGCGGGTGTGCGTGTGCGCGCGTCGCTGGAGCGACGTGGGGACCTGCGCGCCGGAGAGAGCGTCAATGTCACGCTCAAGCTGCGCAGCGCGGCCAATGCAAACGCTCCGGGCCTGCTGAGGGTTCCTGTGGCTGCGTTGGTCTACGTGCGAGGCGTTCCAGGTGTATTCGTCGCAACCGACAAGGGTTTCCGCTTCCAGGATGTCGCAGTCGCCAGTACAGACGACGCCATCGCCGTCGTCCGTGCCAACCTGCCAGCAGGTACACGCGTGGCGGTGACAGGTGTCGGTGCGCTCAAGGGCTTGCTGGCGGGAGAACAGTGATGTTGCCCCGCCTGATTGAGTTCTCTTTGCGCCAGCGCGTGCTGGTGCTGATCGCGGCTGGCGTGCTCGCTGTGGCCGGCGTGTGGGCGTATCTGAACCTGCCGATCGATGCGTTTCCCGATATCTCGCCGACGCAGGTCAAGGTCGTGTTGAAGGTGCCGGGCATGACCCCGGAAGAGGTCGAGCAGCGGGTCTCCACGCCCATCGAGCAGGAGCTGCTCGGCCTGCCGCACAAGACGATCGTGCGCTCCGTGTCCAAATACGGCATCAGCGACGTGACCGTCGATTTTGAAGAGGGAGTAGACGTCTACTGGGCGCGCCAGCAGGTATCGGAGCGCTTGGCCGGCCTGGCGCGTGATCTGCCGTCGACCGCCGTGGGCGGCCTGGCGCCCATTACCACGCCGTTGGGCGAGATGTTCATGTTCACGGTGGAGGGCGATGGCTATTCCCTGGCCGAGCGGCGGCGCGTGCTGGACTGGGTGATCCGGCCAGCGCTGCGCACCGTGGCAGGCGTGGCTGACGTCAACGCCCTGGGCGGCGAGGTGCGCAGCTACGAGGTGACGCCTGACCCCGCCCGGTTGCGCGCACGTACCGTCACCCTTGAGCAATTGCGTCAGGCGCTGGACGCCAATAATCGCAACGACGGGGCAGGGCGGCTGGACCGCGGAGACGAGCACTGGGTCGTGCGCGTGGAAGGTGGCATACGCGGGCTGGACGATTTGCGTGCGATTGTCGTGGTGCCGGCGCAGAGCCTGACTTCCGCCCCTGCGGTCACGGTTGGCGACGTTGCGACCGTGCGGCTGGGCGAAGCCACCCGCAACGGCGCTGTCAGCAAAGACGGCAACGGTGAAGCGGTGGAAGGGCTGGTGTTGGGCCTGCGCGGCAGCGATGCCCGCAAACTGGTCGAGGCGGTGCAGGCGCGGCTGGATGCGCTAGGGCCCCAGTTGCCGAAGGGCATGTCGACCCACGTCTTCTACAACCGCGGCGAGCTGGTAACCCGTGCGGCCAATACCGTGGTTCGCGCCCTGATTGAGGCCAGCGTGCTGGTCGTCATCACGTTGTATCTGTTCCTGGGTGGGGTGCGGTCGGCCCTGGTCGTGGCGGCCACACTACCGCTGTCGATGCTGGCGACCTTCCTTCTGATGCGCTATGTGGGCCTGACGGCCAACCTGATGAGCCTTGGGGGGCTGGCCATTGCACTGGGCATGCTCGTGGACGCCGCTGTCGTCGTGGTCGAGAACATCGAGACGGCCATGGCGCGTGCACAAGACCACAAGACCGATCCTGCGCTGCGCGGTGCGGTCATCCGCCATGCAGTGGCAACGGTAGCGGTACCGATGCTGTCGGGCGTTTCGATTATTGCCATCGTGTTCCTGCCGCTGCTGTCATTGCAAGGTCTGGAGGGCAAGCTCTTCGGGCCGGTGGCGCTGACCATCGTACTGGCGCTGGCCTCGTCCGTGGTCATTGCCTTTACGGTGGTCCCGGCGCTCGCTTCGTTGCTCTTGCTTGCGCATGCAGATGAGCCGCCCTGGTTGATGCGAAAGGTCGCGAACGGTTTTGCGCGAACCCAGGCCTGGACGACAACGCATCGCCGCACGGTCTTCGGCCTGGCGGGGGCGGCATTGGCGCTGGCCGTGGTCTTGTACATGTCGGTCGGCAAGACATTCATGCCGACGATGGACGAGGGCGATCTGATCGTGCAGTTGCAGAAAGCGCCGTCCGTTTCGCTCACGGCGTCGCTGGACATGGACCAGCGCGTACAGCAGGCGCTGCTCAAGGAGGTGCCGGAAATACGCTCGATCGTTGCGCGCTCAGGCTCCGATGATCTCGGCCTTGACCCGATGGGTCTGAACGAAACCGATACCTTCCTGGTGCTCAAGCCCAAGGATCAGTGGCGCGGCAGCAAGGAAGACATCGCGATTGCGATCCGGCGCGTAATGGAGCGCTTCCCAGGCGTGATCTACGGCTTCACGCAGCCCATTGAGATGCGTGTCTCGGAGATGCTGACCGGCACACGTGGCGACATTGCCATCAAGCTCTTTGGTAGCGATCTTGCTGCCATCGATGCAGCCGCGCAGGCCATTGCTGCCAAGGTCCGCACCATCCCGGGCGCGGCAGAGGTGATCGCGCCCAGCAACAGCGGCGTGCAGTACCTGAAAGTCTCGCTGAACCGCGCTGCGGTCGGTCAGGCCGGCTTCTCCGGCGACGCCCTCCAGGCGCAACTGCGCGCCCTGATCGAGGGCGACCGGATTGGCGTAGTGCCTGAGGGCATCGTCCGCACGCCGTTGATCCTGCGTGGCGGAGCAGGCTTGCGACAGGCGCCCGAAAACCTGACCAACCTTCTGGTAACGGCACCCGACGGCAAAGTCTGGCCGCTCACCTCTCTGGCACGTATCGAACGCGTGGATGGGCCCGTGCGCATCAACCACGAAGACGGCGCCCGGTTTGCCGTGATCCAGGCCAATGTCGATGGTCGGGACCTGGCAGGTTTCGTGCAGGAAGCCCAGGCAGCAGTCAGCGGTATTGGCACGTTGCCAAAAGGATTGCGGGTGGTGTGGGGCGGCCAGTTCGAGAACCAGCAACGCGCTGCAGCGCGTCTTGCGTTGGTTGTCCCATTGGCCCTGTGCGCAATCTTTCTCCTGCTGATGTTGACGTTCCGCTCGGTGCGGCAGGCAGTGCTGGTGGTCGCCAACATTCCGTTCGCGCTCGTCGGCGGCATTGCGGCGCTGCGGATATCGGGCGAGTACCTCTCGGTGCCGGCCTCCGTTGGCTTTATCGCGCTGCTCGGGATCGCGGTGCTCAACGGCGTGGTTCTGGTTTCGCACTTCAACACGCTGCTGGAGTCAGGCTTGAGCATGACGGAAGCCGTGCGCGATGGCGTGCGCGACCGCCTGCGGCCCGTCCTGATGACGGCCTGCATTACCGCTCTGGGGATGATTCCATTACTGCTGGCCAGCGGGCCGGGGTCAGAGATTCAGCGGCCGCTGGCGATCGTGGTATCGGGCGGGCTGATTTCTTCGACCGCGCTGACGCTGCTTCTTCTGCCCCTGCTGTTTGAACGTTTTGGGTTGCCTCGGCCGCGTGCGGCCGCTGGGCAGGGAGATTCGCAATGAGGTTGAATCTGTTTCGCATCGTATTGGCGGGAGCGAGCACGATGCTGCTTTGCAGCACCGCCGCGCAAGCGCAAGGCTCGCCGACCTATCTGCCGGCGGAGAGCGCAGTGCGCGAGGCCGTCGCGCAGTCGCCCGACGTGCTGACGGCAGAGGCCCGCCGCGACGCCGTACTGGCTCGGGCTGATGGCATTCGCGCCGGCACTGCGGAAACCGTCGTGCGCGCAATTGGCCAAGGGCGCCAGGTGCGCGATCCTTCCGAGCGCCATGCCGAAGGGCAGATAGCGGTGGAGCGTCCATTGCGGCTTTGGGGCAAAGCGCAAGCCGATGGGCAACTGGCCGATGCCGCCGCCGAGGCTGGGCAGCTGGCCGTCAAGGATGCGCGCCACGAGGCATCGCGCCAGATTCTGGCCCTCTGGTTTGCCGCCGTGCGTGCAGGGCAGGCGCGCCAAGCAGCGCAGGAAAATGCCAAAGCGGCTGCCGACCTGGCGGCGCTGACTGCCCGAAGGGTGCAACTGGGCGATGCCTCACGCCTGGATGCCGAACTGGCCGCCGCCGATCGGGCGCGCACGGAAGCTGCGCTGGCAACAGCCGGCGCAGCGGAACAGACGGCGCAGGCGGAGCTGCAAGCCCGATTTCCGGGGTTGGGGCGCCCCTTGTTTAGCGCCGATACCGTGGTGCCCGCATTGCCGCAAGATCCACCAGATCGATTGCGCACCCAGTACATTCAAGACAGCCACGAATACCGTCTCGCCATGGCAGAAGAGGTTCAGGCACAGCAAATGGCCAAGCGCGCAGATCTGGAGCGTCGGCCTGACCCGACCGTCGGCATGTTCGTTACGGTGGAGCGCGGCGGTGCGGAACGCATCATGGGCGTGAGCGTTGCCATGCCGATCGGTTCGGTGCATCGTCGCTCTGCGGCGTTGGCGGCGGCTGCCGATGCGGAAGCGGCTGCTCGGCGAAGATTGGGCTCTGAGCGTCGGCTGGGTGCCGAATTCGACGTGCTCTATGGCAACTTGCAAGGCAAACGGGCGAGCGCGCAAGCGCAGATGGAAGCGGTTACGCTGCAGAAAAGCGCATCCGACAGGGCAACGCGTTCATATCGCGCAGGTGAGTCGGGCTTGACGGAACTACTGGCAACGCGCCGTAGTCTGGCCGAGGCCCTGCTGGCCGAGCGGCTCGCCCGCGTTGATCTGCTGGAGGCAGACAGCCGCCTTAAGCTCGATCTGCACCGGATGTGGGACTTTGACGATTGACCTGCTCCAGCCTCACCCTTTACTCAACACATTCTGGATAACGCTATGCAATCCGAACAGAAATACTCCCTCACCATGCGCTCGCTCCATTGGCTGGTGGTTCTGGCGGTGTTGATCGCCGTCGTGGCCATCGAAATCATGGATTTCTTCCCGAAAGGCAGCGCTGAGCGTGCCGCTTTATTCATCGTTCACCAGACAGCGGGGCTCTCCGTGTTCGCCCTGATGGTGTTGCGTCTGCTGGCCCGGGTGGGCACACAGGCACCGCCTCCCGTGCCGGGCTCACCGCTGGTGCAGCTTGTCGCGCGACTCACGCACGGCGCGCTCTATGTCCTGATGGTCGGCATGCCCGTTTTGGGCTTGCTGGCACTGGCTTTGGCAGGCAAGCCAATTCAACCATTCGGACTGGATCTGACGCTGGCATTGGCGCAGGACAAGTCGTTGGCCCACTTGGCCAAGGAAATTCATGAGTCGGGCGCCACGGTCGTCTATATCGTGGTCGGGCTGCATGCCGCCGCGGCGCTCTGGCACGAGTTCATCCTGAAGGATCGCCTGCTGCGCCGCATGATCTAGCGCACATGACAACGGCGCCGACAAGAGACTCGACGATGCACTCTCCGCGCTTGCTCGCCAACGTTGCATTGCTCGCCTTGTCGGTGCTGACCATGGCGGCGGGGTTATGGGCACGGCACCTCGGTGCCGATGCGCTGGCGCGACAACTCTGGCTGATTGGCGTCGTCCCGAACTGGCTGGCCCTGGTCGTCACGATTATTCGGTCACTGGTGCGACGGCAGGCCGGCGTGGATATTCTGGCGGTCCTGGCGATCACCTTTTCACTCTGGTCGGGTGAGGTGCTCGTCGCGGCGGTCATTGCGTTGATGCTTGCGACGGGGCGCGCGTTGGAAGACTTTGCCCAGGCGCGTGCGGAACGCGAGATGACTGCGTTGCTGGGCCATGCACCCAAGCGGGCCAATCGCTTCGAGGGGGGGCAGTGGCGCCAAGTCGGTCTGGAACAGGTTCAAGCGGGCGACCGCCTGCTGGTGCGGCACGGCGAAGTCGTACCGGTGGATGGCACTTTGTCCGGGCCTGCCGATCTGGATGAATCCACATTGACAGGAGAATCGGTCACCCGCCATCGCCTGACGGCGGATGCCATTTGCAGCGGTGTGCTGAATGTGGGCGCCGCTTTCGAAATGATCGCCAGTGCGTCTGCTGAAAAGAGCACGTTTGCGGGCGTTGTCCGGCTGGTCAGTGCAGCGCAGGCGGAACGCAGCCCCTCCGTGAGGCTGGCTGACCGGTACGCCTTTGCCTTTGGGGGCGTCGCCGTTCTCCTGGCGGGGGCAAGCTGGATCCTGACCGGTGATTCGGCGCGTTGTCTTGCCGTGCTCGTCGTGGCCACGCCGTGCCCGCTGATCCTCGCGGTGCCTGTCGCCATCGTTTCAGGGCTGTCGCGTTGCGCCAAGCGAGGCGTGCTGGTCAAGGGCGGCGGCGCGCTGGAGAGACTGGCGTTGGCCGACACGCTGTTCTTCGACAAAACCGGCACGTTGACCAGCGGATATGCACGACTGGTCAACGTTGAGTGCGCACCGGAGTACGCTGCCGACGTTGTGCTGAGCCTGGCCGGTTCACTTGCACAGGCATCGAATCACGTCACGGCAGAAGCCGTTGCAAAGGCCGCGCGCGAACAGGGCGCAACGCTGCGACTGCCCAGTGCGGTGGTCGAGAGTCCAGGAGCCGGCGTTTGCGGCCGCGTTGAAGGTCATGTCGTGTCGATCGGCGCGTTGCCTTATGTCTTGGGTTCGGCTGATGTACCGCGCTGGGTGGAGGCGTTCGTCAAGCGCGTGAGCTATGCCGGTGCGTCGGCCGTCTTTGTCGGCGTGGACGGTCAACTGGTGGGCGCATTGCAGTTGATTGACCGGGTCCGTCTTGAGGCGCCTCGCGCGCTGCGACTCCTGCGCCGGGAGGGCATCACACGACAGGCAATGTTGACCGGGGATCGGCCAGATGTTGCCGAATCCGTTGCGTCCATGTTGGGGGTGACAGAGGTCTATGCGGCCCTGTCGCCGGCGGCCAAGCTCGCGGTGATTCGGGATGCCCGAGCGGACGGCAAGGTGATCATGGTTGGCGATGGCGTCAACGACGCGCCTGCTCTCGCCGCTGCGGACATTGGCGTGGCAATGGGTGCGCGCGGCGCGGCAGCCTCTTCGGAAGCTGCGGATATTGTCTTGTTGGTGGACCGCCTGGATCGGCTCGTTGATGCGGTCCGAATAGCGCACCGCACACGCCGCGTCGCGCTGCAGAGCGTGATGATCGGCATGTCGCTGTCGCTGGCCGCCATGGTTGTCGCAGCGCTGGGGCATCTACCACCCTTGGCGGGCGCGATGCTGCAAGAGGTCATCGATGTCTTGGCGATCGCCAGTGCGTTGCGCGCCCTGCGACCGACACCAGACGAGACAACCCGTTCACTCGTCTCTGCAGACGTCGAGCGCCTCAAAGCCGAACACGCGGAGTTGGAACCCATTCTGAGCCGGATCCGAGTGGTCGCCGACACGCTGCCTCATATGGCCGGCAGCGCGGCAAAAACCTCGTTGCTATCGCTCAATCAGTCTTTGGCAGACGTGCTGGTACCGCATGAGCGCCGAGACGATACCCAGCTCTATCCAGACGTCGCCCGCCTGCTTGGTGGAGATGACCCAATGGCGGCAATGAGCGCCATGCATCGCGAGATATTCCGAATCACGAACCTGCTGGGCCGGATCGTGGCAGATGTTTCCTCTGACGGACCCGATGCCGCAGTGACGCAAGAGCTGCAACGCTTGCTCTACGGGCTGGATGCCGTCGTGCGGCTGCATTGCGCACAAGAAGACGAACTGTTCCATGTACTCGGTGAGGAGGTGTGATCGTCATGACAAACCTGCTCGCATTGTTCGTGACCATCCTGTTGCTGAATGTGATGCCGGCGTTCGCACCGCCGACGTGGATGGTGATGTCATGGATCGGCTTCTCACGGCCTGATGCCAACCCGGTGCTTCTGGCGGGCATTGCCGCTTGCGCAGCAACCCTCGGCCGCCTGGTTCTGGCGCGGCTATCCTGCACGCTCGTACGCAATCGCTGGATGCGCGAGGCCGATCGCCAGAACGTCGATGTCGTTCGCTCCTGGCTCGAAGAACGCAAAGGTATGACGGTTGGTCTGATGCTCGCGTACGCGTTCAGCCCGTTCCCGTCGAACTACATCTTCATAGCCTACGGCTTGACCGGGATGCGGCTTTGGTTGATCGGACTTCCGTTCTTCGTGGGCCGCTGGATAAGCTATCTGACCTGGACGCGCATTGCCCAGATTGGTGCCCGTTATCTGGATGTGGAGACGGAGATCGACGGAGCGTATATGGGCGTGTACTTCGTCGTATCGCAGGTCGTGTTTCTGGCTCTCGTCTATGGGTTTGCCAAACTGGACTGGCAGTACCTTCTGCAAGCGAAGCGTCTGCGCTGGCGGCGACCGGATTCAATCGCATCGTCCGCCAAAGCCGCACGGACAAGGGCAGGGCGATGAGCAGACCCACATGCTTTGCGTAAGGAATGCGATGGGCGGCGCCTGCTTCTGGCCTGGTCGCCGCGCATGTCATCGACAGTGCTCATTTTGAGTGGGATATCAATGCCCTGAATGCGCGGCGGATTAGCGAGACGTTGGCCCTGCAGCGCTGGCATCTGTACTGATTGAGGTAGGTCAACGTCTGGCGGGCAAATGCAAGTAGCCTGAAAGAACCAGTGCGCTGGCCCTCTCTTCTTCGCCCGGAAAATCCTTCTCAGACATGCGGAGCCAGAGCTTGAAGCGGCTGGCATGCATGACAGCCCCGTGTGCTTTGCAGGAGATCGATATGTCGGCCTGGGCAATTGAACAGTACCGGGGCTGCTCCATTCATATCTTGGCGGTCGTTGGACGGTGCGATGGATTCAAGTACGCCTACACCGGCTTTATCTGTTCGCCCAAGTCAGCCGCGCTGGAATATCCAGACCTCGAGCGCTTCCACCACGTCGCTGCAGACTTTGACTCTGTGGATGGCGCAATTGAAGCCGGCATGCAGGTGGGCCGAGCAATTGCTGAACGCTGGACCTCGCCGTCAGGGCGGGGCCGAACATCTGAGCGGCTCACTCGCCCGCCTCCCTAGCCAGCCGGTGTGTTGTGGAAACGGTGTTCAACATTCAGGCCGTCAGCAAGGTCTATCCAATGGGAAGCGTGAGCGTGCGCGCCCTGGAACACGTCGACCTGCAACTCGGGGCGGGTGAGATCGTTGTGCTGCTCGGGGCGTCGGGCAGCGGCAAATCCACGTTACTCAACCTGATGGGCGGGCTGGATACGCCAACGACCGGTTCCATCGTGTATCGGGATCACGATCTTTCCCACGCGGGAGACAGAGGGCTTACGCGATTCCGACGGGAGCATGTCGGATTCGTTTTTCAGTTCTACAACCTGATTCCAAGTCTGACTGCTCGCGAGAACGTCGCACTGGTGACGGACATCGCAGAGCACCCGCTGGACCCCATCGAGGCGCTGAACCGTGTGGGGATCGGTGCGTTGGCGGACAACTTTCCCTCGCAAATGTCGGGGGGTGAGCAGCAACGTGTTGCCATCGCCCGCGCGGTCGCAAAGCGGCCAGATGTCCTCCTGTGCGATGAGCCGACAGGTGCATTGGATTTTCGGACGGGGCAGTTGGTGCTAGAGGTGCTCGAGCAGGTGAACCGCGAGTTCGGCACTCTGATTGTCATCGTCACGCACAACGTCGTCATCGCCGACATGGCGGATCGTGTCGTCCGGATGAGCAGCGGAGCCATTGTCGAGCAACACCGCAACGCACAGCGTGCCCGAGTGGGAGATCTGGCATGGTGACCATGCTTGTCCGGTTACTCTGGCGAGACCTCTGGCAAATGAGGGCGCAGGTCTTGGCGGCAGTCCTCGTTGTCGGGTGCGGTGTTGCTACGTTTGTTGCGATGCGCAGCACCTATCTGGCTTTGTTGAACGCCCAGCAGGACTACTACGCGTCATACCGCTTTGCCGATCTCTTCGTGCATCTGAAGCGCGCACCACTGGAGACGGCTTCGCGCATTGCTGCATTGCCCGGCGTGTCACATGTGGACGCGCGGGTGGTGTCGGATGTCACGGTCGACATTCCCGGCCTTTCCGAGCCAGCCACAGCGCGCCTTGTTTCGATCCCGGAACTCGGGTGGCCCGCGCTGAACCTACTGCATCTTCAAAGCGGCCGATACATTTCGCCGGGCCGAGAGGACGAAGTACTGGTCAGCGCGGCCTTCGCTGAAGCCAACAGCCTGCGAGCGGGCCAATACTTCAGCGCCATATTGAATGGCCGCTGGAAGCGGCTGCACATTGTTGGTCTTGCAATCTCGCCGGAGTATGTCTACGAAGCAGGCGCGGGCTCCATCTTCCCGGACAACCGTCACTACGGCGTGGTGTGGATGGGAACGAATGCGGTTTCGGCAGCGTTCCGCATGGATGGCGCCTTCAATGATCTCGTGTTGTCTCTCGACGGCAGCGTGCCCGCGCCGCACGTCATCGCGCAGATCGACCGAACGTTGCTACCGTATGGCGGACTTGGAACTATCAGCCGGGAAAACCAGATATCGAATCGGTTCATTACTGACGAGATCGCGCAGAACCGCGTAACTGCCACCTATGTGCCGGCCATCTTTTTTCTCGTCGCGATGTTTCTTTTGCAGAACGTCCTGACCCGGCTGATCGATACACAACGCTCACAGATCGGCTTGATGAAGGCGTTTGGATACAGTGACCTTTCAGTCGGTTTGCATTACCTGCAGCTTGGTTGCGTCGTTGCTGCCGCAGGCACCCTTGTCGGTATTGGAGGTGGATTGGCGTTGGGGACGTATCTCACAGACCTCTACGCTAGGTACTACAGGCTTGCCCACCTCGAGTTTCGCGCCGATCTTTCGACCATGACCTGGGCGTTCTTCATCAGCTTCGGAACGGCAATCGGTGGTGCCATCGCGAGCACTGCCAAGGCCATGAGATTGATGCCCGTAGAGGCGCTTCGCGCAGTCGTTCCGCCTGCGTTTTCAGTGGGCTGGGTGGAGCGGGCCGGCATCTATCGGCAACTGAGCGTGGTGTGGCGAATGATTGCGCGCAATATCGCGCGCCAGCCCGTCAAGTCGCTCCTGGGTTCCTTGGCCATTGCATGCGCGAGCGCGATTCTCGTCGTTGGCGGGTTCTTCTTCGATTCAATCGATTTCCTTTTCGATACGCAATTTCAGCAGATCGAGCGCCAGGATGTGACGGTGGCCTTTTCTCAGCCGTTATCCCACCGCGCCGTCTACGCGATCGAGCGTCTGCCGGGCGTGCTGAAGGTCGAGGGGTTTCGCGATGTGCCGGTCAAGCTATCCGCTGGGTATCGGTCTCGGCGGGTCTCGCTGAGCGGAATCGCTCAGAAGGCAGCTCTGCACAGGCTGGTTGATGATGAGGGCAGACCGCTGCATATGCCCCCGGATGGCTTGGTGGTTTCAGCCAGACTTGCCGCCGTTCTTGGCATAAAACCCGGTGATCCGGTCACCATTGAAGTGCTTGAAGGAGAGCGCCAAACCAAACAAGTCACGTTGATGCAGCTGTCGGGCGATCTGGTGGGCGTCGCGGCCTACATGGACCAGACGGCACTGGCGAAACTCCTGGGGGAGAGCGGAAACTGGTCAGGAGCGAGGCTGTCTGTCGATCAGCATGCGGCTGCACATCTGTATGCGACGCTCAAGCGGCTGCCGTCGGTCAATGCAGTGGCGGTTCGCCAGTCCGTCATCGCCAGCTTTCGTAAGATCATGGATGAAAGCGTTCGTCTGTCCACGTCCATCAACTTCGCCTTTGCCTGTGTGATTGCGTTTGGTGTGGCGTTCAATGGCATGCGCATCGCTTACTCGGAACGTGTTCAGCAGTTGGCTTCGCTGCGCGTGCTCGGGTTCACGCAGACCGAAGTCGCTTGGATTCTCCTCGGCGAGCAGTTTGTGCTCACCGCCATTGCGCTCCCAGCCGGACTCCTGCTCGGCTATGGCGTATGCGGGCTCCTCGCGACTCGGCTGGCAACTGACTTGTACCGCCTTCCGCTTGTGGTTCATGCGGCGACCTTCGCTTACGCATTCCTTGTAGCCGGTGGGGCGGTGGTGTGTTCGGGCCTGTTGGTAGCAGCCAAGATCAGACGGTTGGATATCGTCGCCGTCCTCAAGGCAAGAGAATCATGAAGCGCGGCGCTGTGCGAAAGTCACTGGCTCTTGCGGGTGCCGCGCTTGCGCTGGCATTGACGCTCGCGTATGCGCTCTGGCCAGCGCCTGCGGCAGTGGACACAGGGCGCGTCACACGTGGGCCGCTTCAAGTCACGATCGACGAAGACGGCGAAATTCGTGCGCATGATCGTTACGTCATCACGGCGCCGATCACAGGCCGACTGCTTCGGGTTGAGCTGCATGAAGGCGATCAGATCAAAGGCGGGCAGGTGATCGCCGCCCTGGTGCCGGTGCCGATGACGCCGGGGGAGGGGGCATCGCAACGCGCAAGGGTTGATGCGGCAGAGGCAATTTTCCGAGAGGCTCAGGCGCGCGCCGCTCATGCCAGGGCGGACTACGAACAAGCTCGCCGGGACCTGGCCCGGGGCGAAACGCTTCTGAGCAGTGGCGCCACGTCGAGGCAGGAAGTGGAGCAGATGCGGACCATGTCCGCCTCGAGCGCCAGCGATCTGTCAGCAGCACGCGCAAGGGAGACGTCGGCCGCAGCCGATGTGCGCGTCGCCATGGCGAATCTGAAGGCGTTGGAAGCAGGGCAACCTGTTGAAGTCCGGGCACCGGCCAACTCGGTGCTGCTACGTATCGAACAGCAAAGTGAGCGCGTCGTGCTTGCAGGTACGGCCCTCATGGTCTTAGCTGACCCTTCGCGCTATGAACTCGTCGTCGACGTGCTGTCGACCGATGCTGTCAAGATCAGCCCCGGAATGCGCGTATCGGTAGTGGAGTGGGGTGGCCCACTAGCGGTCAACGCCACGGTACGAACAGTCGGTCCAGGGGCGTTTACCAAGGTGTCTGCGCTTGGGGTCGAAGAACAGCGCGTCCATGTTGTCGCGGACCTTGTGGACCCACCCGGAAAGTTGAACGATGGGTACCGCGTACAAGGCCGCATTGTCATCTCGGACCAGCCTGATGTACTCAAGCTACCGATCGGCGCGTTATTCCGCTGTGCCGACCACTGGTGCACGTTCATCGTCAAGAATGGAAAAGCTGTCCAGCGAATCATCCAGATCGGACAGCGCAACGCGGAAGAAGCCCAGATACTCGACGGGCTTCAGGACCACGACACTGTGGTCGTTTATCCTCCAACCACGCTTAGTAACGGCATGAGCGTGCGGCCCCTGAAATAGGCAATCTGAGCGCCCGCTGCGTCCCGGGGGGTAGATAGCGACACCGAAATCCTGTGACTGCAACGTAGGCGTCCGAGCATCCTCCGGACACAAGTAAAGGTCAGCCCAAAGTAGAGGGCTGGCCCAACTTGTTCGTCATTCGGCTACACAATCCACATAGCGAGTCGTACAGGTTCGCGGGCGGACATAGCGATTACCCACGCAGCCGCGGTTGAAACTCGGCGGGCCGAGCTGCGTTCCCCGTACGCGGAGAGCTGCCGCTGATGCGTCCGGCCTACTCCCTCCGTTCATCTCGATCCTACTAGGGCGGCCTATGCCGTGCATTGGTGTTGTCGCTGATTATGTCTAGTCTGTGTGTGGCAGGACATGCGTCAGCGAACGGCGCCGCCTTGCCGCAGAATGCAACCCGCCCGTAACGAGCGGCATGGCTGGAGGAGGTCGATCAGTGAACGTGGCCACGAGCTAGGTGATGGGCGCCCCGTAGTGGCGGCAGCGATCCGCCCAGAACTGAGCCACGTCACCATGACCGACTTTGCTTTTTATATCACATTGTGATACATCTAAAGCATGCATGCATAAGATGATGTCGCGAAGCGGTGCCCTCATGGCCGCTGTCAGAACCACGTGCGTAGCAGTGCCTATGCGCAGCGATGCTGGTGCAGGGAACGACGGGAAAACTCCATGGCCGAGTCCAGAACGTTCGACATCTTCCGCTACGATCCGGACCGTGACACCGCGCCACACATGCAGACGTTGGAGATCGACATCACGTCAACTGACAGGATGCTACTCGACGTCTTGGTGCGGCTGAAGGCGCTCGATGAAACGTTGAGTTACAGGCGCTCTTGCCGGGAAGGCGTATGCGGTTCAGACGCGATGAACATCAATGGAAAGAACGGTCTTGCCTGTACGACGAACCTTCTCGATCTGCCACGCCATACGGTTTTGCGCCCGTTGCCCGGCTTGCCGGTCGTCCGCGACCTGATCGTCGACATGACGGCATTCTTCAAGCAATACCACTCGATCACGCCATACCTGATCAACGATACGCCACCACCTGAACGCGAGCGCCTCCAGTCGCCGGACGAACGCGATCAACTTGACGGGCTCTACGAATGCATCCTGTGCGCCTGTTGCTCGAGCGCTTGTCCATCGTTCTGGTGGAACCCCGACAAATATGTCGGCCCCGCAGGGCTTCTACAGGCATACCGCTTCCTCGTGGACTCACGCGATGAGGGCACGAATGCACGGCTCGACAATCTCGAGGATCCATATCGACTGTTCCGCTGCCGCTCGATATTGAATTGCACCGACGTTTGCCCGAAAGGACTGAACCCAGCGAAGGCGATCGGCGAGATCAAAACCATGCTAGTACGCCGGATCATTTAAACCGTTTTGGAGAAAGGAGCAAAAACCATTATGGCAACACCACGAGCGGCGCCAGGGGAACTGATCGACGTGCGACCGCTCGGTCCGGGCGTGAAGAGCGCCAAGTCGGTCTCGCTCATGCGGTCCGACCATCTCGAGGTCATACGGCTCGTGCTTCCAGCCGGCAAGCGGATTCCCGAACACCGCGCGCCAGGTGAAATTACCGTGCAGTGCCTCGAAGGAAGCTTGACGTTCGGCACGGACGTCGCTGTACGCACGATGCACGCCGGGGACTTGCTCTTCATCGTGCCGGGCCAAGCGCACTGACTCGAGGCGCTCGACGACGCGTCGGTACTGGTCACGCTCTATTTGCCACAAGGTCACGGGGAAGGGGGATGAGGCAATATCGTCGGCTCATGGGGCGACGGAGTGCGAACGTCTATACGGATCTTGAGCGCACCGAGCTCATTCAGCTCTTGGCGTCAGCGCCCGGAATACGCCACGTCGAGATCACGAAAAGCACCCGAAGGGGGCTATCGCACTTGCTTCGATCTGTCGATGGACGTTGTCGACGATTTCGTCGCCTACTTGGAAGATCACGACTGGATGTCGGCGATGTAGCGACCTGAAGGTCCGTTCATGGCCGAAAGAGGACGATCAACGCGTCGCTGATCTCACCTTTGGTGCCAAGGCGAGACTGTCGAGAAAGGTACGGACCTCCTGCTTTTGTTGCTCAGTATGTTGATTTGCACGGAATCCTGACTCACGGGGATTCGGCGCAAATCAACAGTTCGAGCTCTATTACATGCGTGATGGCAGGCTCACCAGGACGAAGAAGGTCGCAGGCGATGCTTCTTTCCCGAAGAGCTGCAGGCGATTTGTGGGCTCAACGGACTCAATGTCGTGGCGCGGCTTGTCGACTACGATGGCTCATCATTTACCTCACGCTCGCCGAAGGAAATCTTGTTTTGTCGTGCGTCGTAAAAGCCGTGCCCGGTCGCTGTTAGCTTAGCCCCACTTGAGTACCTATTAAGGGGCCTAAGTGCTGACGCGGCGTAACGGTCAAAGTTATTTCTCGGACACAACGCTCGCTCAGGCCGCTACAGTCCCAACGGCGATTTGCCTCGGCCTATAGAGCCGCGTATGCAACACGTCCAGGTGTGCCAGCCCTTGCGCGATGCTGGACATCGGCAGATAGCTGAAGCACAGCCGGACGTGGTTGAGGCTGGCCGGGCCGTAGTGCTGGCCGTGCACCAAACGCACATCGTGCTCGCGGCGCGCTGCGTCGATGAAGGCCTGCGCATCGGTGCCAGCCACCAGCCGAACCCAAAACGAGAACCCGCCGCGTGGCATGGTGTAGTCGGGCTCGCAGAAGCGGCTGCCTTGAAGCAGCTTGTGCAGAGCATCGCGCTTTGCGCGGTAATGCGGGCGCAGCCGCGCGATGTGCGTATCGAGCACGTCCGACCGCATCAGTCCCAGCACCACGTTGCTCACGATCGGGCTCACGCCGCCGTCGCACTTGAGCCGCGCGAGTTGGCTGATGATGTCGGGCTCCGCCAGCACCCAGCCTACGCGCAGGCCCGGTCCCGCCACCTTCGAGATGGAGTGCACATTGATCACGTTGCCACCGGACGAAAGCCACTCGGT
Organism: Burkholderiaceae bacterium 26; assembly: GCA_000955795.1. Lineage (GTDB taxonomy): Bacteria > Pseudomonadota > Gammaproteobacteria > Burkholderiales > Burkholderiaceae > Ralstonia > Ralstonia chuxiongensis. The sequence continues at coordinate 85,499 of JYOB01000009.1, read as the reverse complement.
GGGGCCATCGTAGGGCAGTTCGGCGTAGACCAGATCCTGGACCAGCGGCACCCCGTGCTGCGCCAGCAGCGCTGCCACGCGGGCCATGTGCGCACGTGGCATATGGCAGCCGGTCGGATTGTGGAAGGCAGGAGTGGTGTAGTACAGCCTCACGCGGTGCGTTTGACGCAGAGCGGCTTCCAGCGCATCCAGGTCGACGCCGTCTGCTCCCATGCCGAGCTGCACTATGGTCGCCCCTGCCACCGAGAACGTGCGTAGCGCGCCCAGATACGACGGGTCTTCGGTCAGCACTACGTCGCCTGGATCGAGGTACAGGTCAGCCAGCAGTTGCACTGCTTGCGAGGCTCCGTTGGTCAGGATCACCTGGTCTTGCCGCACGCCGTGACGCAGCGCGATCTGCGTGCGCAGCTCCGGCAGGCCCAGCGCATCGGTGTACTGCGGCAGGTCGGCCGCCGATACGCCGGTGGCAGTGTCGAAGGCATCCGGCCAGGCAAGCTCTTTGAACAGAGCTGGGTCCGGCAGGCCGTAGGCGAAGTTGACGGCGTGCTTGCCGCCCGAGTAGTCGAACGCGGCAAAGTCTTGCGACAGGCGGCTGCGGTGCGAGGGGATCAGGTTCATGGGTCAGGCAGGCATGGTCGCGGCGGCGTGGTCAGGGCGAAAGCGCTCGTAGTAGGCTGCGATAAAGCTGGCGGGCACCGGTGCACTGAAGTAAGGAAAGTCGGCAGTGGCCTTTGGCAGGGCAGGCTGCACAGCGGACTCCTTGAGCGAGGGCTGCCAAGCCGCGCCAAAGAAGTGCTGACCGTAGCGGATCGCTAGCGCCGGCACCACCGGATACAGCAGGCTCAGGAACACCGACACGCGCTCCGCCTTCCATGCGCCTGTGCTCTCATGTGCCAAGCCCGACTCCTCGAAATACGCGTCGACGGCGTCGAGCGCGTCCCAGAAGCGCACGTCTTCGATGGCGCGAGCGTAACGCTGGGTGATGCCGCGCAGGGCGGGCGAAAGGCCACTGGCATCCACCGTGAGGGCTCCCTCGGCGTTACGGCGCAGCGCGTCTTCCCATGCGCGCAGATGCGTGGTAGCGGCAATCAGGCCGTCGATCTGGAAATCGTTGTCATTACCGCCAAACGGTTTGGCCACGCGCGCCAGCGCGTAGCGCAGGACGCTGGGTTCCAGCTCGCGGGCCACCTCGTCGGCCCACAGCGCGTGGTTGCGGCTGGTGGAGAACTTCTCGCCTTCGAGCTTGTAGAAATCCTGGATCGAATGGTTATCGGGGATGGGGTAGCCGCGCGCGAGCAGGGCTCCGCTCACGCCCACCGTGTAGTAGAAGCGGTTGTCCTGGCCCATGAAGAACAGCAGGTGCGTGTCGGGGTCGTGCAGCACCGCTTCGGCGTCCAGGCCGTCGCGGGCGCATTGCTCGCGGATGCCCGTGTCGTAACACCACAGGCCCTCGAACCAGGTGAGCAGCGTCTGACCAGCCACGGCTTCGGGCTGGTCGAGCACTACGCCGCGGCTGAAGTGGCGTGACATCGGCAGTGCATGGGCATCGCGAGCCAGCCAGCTGTGCTCTTTTTCGCGGATCACCTCGGGCCACGCGCTCCGCGAGATGGCCTCGTCAAGCGCCTGCGCCAGAAGCGGTACGTTGAGCACCGCTTGTCGAATCGGCCGCAACGTGAGCGCGTTGCCGCACGTGGCGTGCCGCGCATTGCGCAAGGTAGCGTGTTGCACAGCCAAGCCGCAGTTTTCGCATAGGTTGCTGTCTGTGGGTGCGCCACAAGCCGGGCAGTTGCCGGCAGCCAGCGAGTCAGCGACGAACTCGTCGCAGTGTGCGCAGTAGAGTTGCACTCCGTCGCGCACATCTACATAGCCTGCGTCCTGCAACTGGCGGAAGATCGCCAGGGCGTTGTTCTTGTGCGCGGCACTGGAAGTCCGCACGAACACGTCGGGTGTTATCTGCAGCGCGCGCAGGCACTGCAAGATTTCATCGATGTGCATCTGTGCGACCTCGTCGACCGGGCGGCCGAGCTTGCGGGCCTTCACGAGGGTGTAGGTGCCGTGCTCATCGGCGCCAGTGACGTGGTACGCCCGGTGGCCAGCCATGCGCTGGAAACGCACGAAGACGTCAGTGAGCAGGTAGACGCCGCCGATATGGCCGAGGTGCAGCTTGCCATTGGGGCAGGGCGGTGCGGGGCAAACGAAGTAGGTGCGCATATCGGTCAGGTCAGTCCCACCAGATGGAGAGGAATTTGAGGCTGGCATTCGGGTCGGTATTGCGGATGGCGTGTTTCTGGTGCGGCGGCATGTAGAACAACGTTGATTCGCCCACCAGGCGGATCTGGCCGTCGGCCTCGAACTCGCCGCGCCCCGAGATGAGCACCCACAGCTCGTGCTCGTGGTGCGCGTGCAGATCGACCGCCCCGCCCGGCACCACTTCCACCACCGACGTGCCGAACTGCGTCTGCAGGCCCTGCGGCAGGTGCTCCAGCAGGCGGCAGACCAGCACGCCGTACTCGTGCCGCATCATCGTGCGGTCGATCTGCTTCGTGTACACGTGTGCATTCCCCCAGGGTTGTCCGCTCAGTCGCGGTAGAAGATGCCGTTGGACACCTTCAGGTTATCCATGTCTGCCACCTTGCCCTCGGGCGGGTTGTAGGCGCGCTTCATGCGGTTGTATTCGGCACGTGTCGGCCCGCCGGTGGAGGCGCGCTGAAACACCAGATACAGCGTGCGGCGCGAGCGGTCGCTCTTGTTGGGCTCCGAATAATGCGGCGCGTAGTCGTCGAAGATGAAGATGTCGCCGGCCTTCCAGGGCGTTGGTTCCCACGTGAAGGTGTTCGCCACCTCGGTGTCGATCACGCCGCCCTTGTTCATCGGAAACACGCCTTCCTTGTGGCGGCCGGGCGTGAAGAACAGGCCGCCGTTGTTGGGGTCGGAATCGTCGATTCCGATGGCGACGACTGCGTGCACCATGCGCTCCGGAATCTTGTGCGGGATGTGATAGATGTCCTGGTGCGGACGGTAGCCACCGCTGTCGGGGTACTTGAAGATCAGCAGCTCCTTGAGCATGCGCGTGTCTTCGTCAAGCAGCGTCTCGACGGCGCTGCGGATGCGGCCATCGGCCAGCAGGGCTTCGCGCAGGGCATCGTTATAGTCGAGAAAGTTCTCCACCTTGGAGATGATCTTGCGGTCTTCTTTGGTCCTCTCGAACCACATCATCCACTTGTCGTCGCTCACGTTCCAGCGGCCGATCTCGTCGACCAGGTTGGAGATGCGCTCGCGCGCGGTCGCGTCGAAGAAGCCTTCCAGCCTGAGATACCCGTCCTGGTGCCACTTTTCCTGTTGCGCTTCGGTCAGCATACGAAATAACCTCCTTGAGAAGAAAGACGAAGGCCGCGCTTCAGCGCACGGCCGGTGCGGCCGCCCGCACGCGCAGCGTGGCCAGCAGCACGACATTGATGGCCACCGCCCCCAGTAGCGCGAGCAGCATGGCGTTGGGGCCCGAGCGGCGGATCAGATGCCCTCCGATGAACGGAAACCCGAACAGCCCGATGAAGTACGCCAGCGTGAAGATCTGCGAGGTGACCGGCACCGACACGCCCTGTTCGCCAGCTAGGTTGACCGCCATGCCGTTGAGCGTGGAATAGCTCAGCCCGTAGCCCGTGGCGAAGACCACCGTGGCCGCCACGTACAGCAGCGTGCTGCCTGTGTTGGCGATGAACAGCGCCAGCGATGCGGCCGTCGCCACGAACAGCACCAGGGCCAACCGCTGCACCGGCATGCGCCCCATCACGCGTGCCAGCGAGAAACGCAGCGCCACGCTGGTTGCCGTGAAGGCCAGGAAGAACAGATCGGGCCGCAGGTGGCGTGATTCGGCATACACGCTCTGGTAGGTCGACAGCCCCGCAAACACGCACGCGGCAAACACGATCATGGCGATGGGCGCGGCGGTGCGCTCGCTCAGTAGCGCCAGCGTTTCACGCGCGGTGATGGCCACACGCGTCATCGGCAGGCCGGGCGCATGGACCATGGCACGCCGCGAGGCCTCCACGCACATCGCTGCCGCAACGCAGGCCGCCGCAAACATCACATACACGACCGCCACCGAGCCGGTGTACTGCGCCAGCAGGCGGCTGAGCGGCGTGGCCAGCCCTAGCCCCGCCATCTGCGCGCCCGACACGATGGTCAGATACTGGATGCGCGCGGCTGGCCGCAAGTGGTGGATGATCTGCAGTGGCGCCAGGATGAAGAACACCGACCAGCCCACGCCCAACAGCATGCCGCCCACGTATGCCGCACGCGCATCGACTGCCACACCGGCAAAGCCCAGCATGGCGAGCGCCATGGCCAGCGATGCAACAGCGATGGTCGGCATCACGCCGATGCGCTGGGCCACCCATCCCGCCAGGCAGCAGCACACGATGGTGGCAACCATGCCGCTGGAGATGATGGCTCCCGCTGCGGCGCTGTTCATGCCGTGCGCCTTTAGGTAGTCCGGTAACAGGAAGCTGGTGCCATAGGCGGCCGCAATCACGATCGATGCGATCAGGAACGGCACGAAGGCGCGCAGCTCCAGCGTGTCGGGCAGCAGGTCAGCATGTGGAGGCACTGTGATGCCAGGCCGGTTGTGGACAGCAGAGAGCGAAGCAGCGGTCATGCGATGGCGGCGTGGCGGCGCGGGTGGGGGATGGTGTCAAAGCTGAGGCTAAGGTCAACCTCAGCGGCGTCCTCGGCGTGGTCAAGGACGCCGAGCATTTGCTGGTCCGGTACGTCTGGATAGAACGCACGCCCGAGCAGGCTGTTGATGATGCGACTGTTGCGATACGCAACCAGTGATAGGTTCACGCTTTGCAGCCCGTGCTGGACGCGGCCCTGGTTTTGCAGATAGACCGGGCCCGGCATGCCCTTCTCGAAGCGCACGGCGTAGTCGTCGCCGAGGTCGGGCAGGCCGTCCTCCAAGCAGGCACCGGCCAGCAGCGTTTGCAGGAAGGGCGGAGTGCGCGGCTGGAAGCCGGTTGCCAGCACGATGCGGTCGGCCTGGATGCGGCAGCGGTGTGGCGTGGTGAGCGCGGTCAGCCCCACCTGCCAGCGTTCGTCGCGGCGGGTGATGTCTTCCATCACCACGCCTGGCAGCAGGCGGAAGCTGCCGGCTAGCGTGCCGGCCACGCTGCGTTCGTACAGTACGTCGTACAGACGGTTGCACAGCTCGGCCGAGATGCCGTCGCTGGTGAGTTTCTCCGCCTCGACAATGGCGCGGCGCTGGCGGATCGGCAGGGCGTGGAAGCGCCGGTTGTAGCCCGGCATGTAGGCTTCGTTGACGAAGGCGTTGTCGTCCATGGCAAACAGGTTGGCCCGCGAGGTGACCCACGTGATGCGCGCCGTCGGCGCCTGCTCGAGCATATGTTCGACCACCTCGGCGCCGCTTTGGCCGCCGCCTACCACCAGCACCTCCTCGCCCGCGCGTAGCGGTGGGCAATCGAGGTAGTTGGCCACGTGATAGACCGTGTCGCCCAGCCATGCGCGGGCGCTGGCCGGGATCTTCGGCTCCACGCCCACGCCCATCACTATGGCTCGCCCATGGAAGGTGCCGGCGTGCGTGCTGACGCGATAGCCGCCAGCCACGGGCGCTATGTCGATCACCTCCTCACCAAAGCGCAGCGTACCGAGCTGTTGCGCAACCCACTGGTAGTAGTCGGTGAACTCTCGCCGCGAGGTGGAGGCGCTGCGCTTGTTGACGAAGCTGTAGAGCCGCCGGTGCACCGCCAGGTAGTTGAGGAACGAGTAAGGGCTGGTCGGGTCGACCAGCGTGACGCAGTCCTTGAGCGGCGAGACCTGTAGCCGACCGTTAGGCAACATCAGCCCTGGGTGCCAGCAGAAAGCGTTGCGCTTTTCCAGGAACAGTGCCCGCAGCGGTGTGGGCGCAATCAGTGCTGCTAGGCTGAGGTTGAACGGGCCGATCCCGATACCAATTACGTCCAGCATGTCCATGTGGGGCTTCCTGCGGGTCTGGGGATGAGCGACGCCGACGGCTGCGCCACTGCGAGGCGCAGCGGCGCAACGACGGCGGGCGAAAGACGAGATGCGCGGTGCGGTGACGGCGTGTCGAGCGTTCAGGCCGGAGCACATCGGCCGCCGTGCGGCGGCAGGTTGGTCATGACGGCCGCTGAATCAAGCCGCGCTGGATGCGAGGCGCCGCCGGAGGGGTTTAAGGACTTCATGGGAATACTCGCCTGTCGGGTGCGCTGTTTGAGGGACAACCGCCTCTGTTCGTGCGCGCAGTTCTTGCGCATCGCTTTTTCTTTGAACTGCCGCAAAAGTAGAAAACGCGTAAGCCGTCCGCAAGGCGCCGGCACTATGAAGTTTTTTTTCGGCAGAAAAAAATGACGCGCAGCTCCATTGTTCGGTCTACACAGGACGGACAGGGTGTGCATGTGAGGTGACCCCGCACCAAGAGACAGTACCGCTGGGACGTGAAGAATTCGGCATGATTTTCACGATTTGAAGTGGAAGACATGCTGTGAAGACGAGTGAATTCAGCGGAAAAACCGTCATTTCCAAATGATTCGGATCGCCCGAGCGAATTGGCATCTGTCAGCACGAACGCCGCCGCTGACCAACAGACGACAGCGGCGCAGTCATCCCTCCAAGGGTCTTGAAGAAAAGTAGCCGAAAACTGCATACGTCCTTCTTCGAGGATATAGAGCTATTGCGATAACTATTCTTATCGCAATAGCAGCATGGAGGCACTAAACTGCCTTCCATGAAAACGCGTCTGCTTCCCGTCGATCCCTCCGTAGGCACACCATCTGATTTCCCCGATGCCGCCGAACTGGCGGCGTTGCGTGCCTGGCATGCCGGCTTGTCCACTCGCGAGGCCGTTGAGCACTACCTGGGCGAGCGCCTGACTCCAAGGCAGTCCTCGCGTGGCGTACTGGGTCGTGTCCGGCGTCAGCTCGCCACGTTTGCCCGCCGACGTCAGCGCGAAGACCTGGCGATACTGTTCGAGATGTCAGCAGCCGACCGTGCAAAACGGGGCAGGGCAGCCGACCAGGCGATCGAACTGCTCCGCACGCTGCCGCTATCAGCCCCGCTTATCAGCGATGATGTGGAACTGTGGTTGGATGCTCGTGCTGTCGTCGCACTGCGTGCCGCCGGTATTGACACCCTGGCCGACCTGACTGTGCGCGTGCCGCGCCGACGCCGCTGGTGGGCGGTCATTCCTGGATTGGGGCAGGCCAGTGCGCGGCGCATCGAGGCATTCTTTGCAGAGCACCCTCGATTGACCGAGCGCGCCCGGGCGCTGATTGCTGAACAGGTCCGCGGCGTGGTGGTGCCGTGGGAGCAATTGCGCCTGCCGCACGAAGTCGATGGCTCGCAAGGGCAATTCCGTGCGCCGCGCGAGACCTGCGTCCTCACCGCCGACAATGACTACGAAGCGGTGCAAGCTTGGCTTTCCTTGCATGAATCGCCCGCGACCCAACGGTCATACCGCAAAGAGGCAGAGCGCCTGATCTTGTGGGCGATCGTCGAACGCGGTCGGCCGCTGTCGTCGCTCACCACCGAGGACGCCATTGCTTACCGGAGCTTCCTACGCCGGCCGACGCCACGGGAGCGCTGGGTCGGCCCGGCGCTCCCGCGCACGTCCGTTGAATGGCGGCCGTTCACGGATGGGTTGTCTGCGCGCTCGGTCGCCTACGCGTTGTCCGTGTTGGGGGCCATGTACCGTTGGCTGATTCAGCAGCGGTACGTGCTGGCCAACCCGTTTGCCGGCGTCAAGGTACGCGGCGGCGGGAGGACTGCCGCGCTGGATGCCTCGCATGCTTTTACCGAGGGCGAATGGGCGCTGGCCCGCACCATCGCTGATGGACTGGAGTGGTCGTATGGGTGGGACGCGCCTGCCGCGCAGCGGCTGCGCTTCGTGCTGGACTTCGGCTATGCGACCGGCCTACGGGCGAGCGAACTCGTTTCTGCGAAGCTAGGTGATCTCGAAACGGATCGGCAGACTGACCATTGGATCCATCTGGTCGGGAAGGGCAGTCGCGCTGGCAAGGTTGCGCTGCCACCATTGGCGCGCGGGGCGCTCGATCGCTACCTAGTGGAACGCGGGTTGCCGGTGACGCAGGCGCGTTGGGATCCTCGAACCTCGCTGATCGGAACACTGGGGCTGGATCCCAATGGCGGGATCACAGGGGCGCGACTATGGAATGTGGTCAAACGGTTCTTCCTGACGGCGGCCGACGTGATTGAAGGCGATCATCCTGTGCTAGCAGAGAAGCTACGAAGGGCCAGTCCACATTGGATGCGGCATACGCACGCCACCCATGCCCTGGAGCGCGGCGCAGAGCTGACGACCGTGCGGGACAACCTCCGGCATGCATCGGTTTCGACCACTTCGATCTACCTGCACGGCGACGAGGTAAAACGTGCACGTCAGATCAGTGCGGCGTTCCGCGCCCGCTGACCCCGAGGCCGAGCCGCTTGCTTGACATGGCATCGCAGGGTTGCGTGCGCCATCTAGCATATTTGCTGAAACGCCAATAAAGATCGGGAAGCAGGAGTGATACCTCGGTGGTTGTGCACAGGCAGAAAGCGCGTGGTATTCGCTATCGTCCCCATGCAGCGTCGACCCAAGCTCGCGCCTTAATCACGCATAATTTATGTTATGTAAAATAAAAAAGCCTCGCAGATAACGCAACGTCCACATGCAGGCGCTGCAGTACCTCAACGCAATACCGTGCACCGATACGCTCCAGTACGGTTCGATGCAGTCGTGCGTGGGCGTGGACCATGCCGCCCATCAAAATTCTGCAGTGGCTCGATCCATCCTGCATCCGATCTCGCATGGCAGACGTATATGACGTCAACGCTGCGCCGGGCTTGCGACAAGCCGCGCAGCGCCCGATCCATACCCTGCCCAAGGAGATTGACCCATGAAGCGAGCACTGCTACTGGTTTTGACGTTGACCACCGCGACGCTGAGCGCATGCGGCGGCGGCGACGATGCGCCCATGTCGATGGCATCGACGGCGTCGACAGCACAATTTCCACAAAACGCCGACATGTGGGCCGGACTTGGCGGAGATGCCAGTGCACCGACCGCCATTTCGAAGGTTGTCGACGACGCAGTGTCCGGTCTGCTGGCAGACCCCAAAGAAGCACCGTACTTTGCCAACATCGGTCAACCTGGCCACGACACGGTGGGGCGTCTCAAGGCTTGCCTGAACCTCCAGTTCAAAGCGTTGTTTGGTGGCCCCTTCAGCTATCCAGGGCAAGTCGCGGCGGACGGCACCACCGTCATGTGTGACGACATGGCCGCAGCACATTCCGACGTCGGTATCCCTGGCTGTGTGTTCGATCAGTTCATTACCGATGCCGCTGCTGTCATGAAGACCGATGGCGTTCCGGATGCCTACATCTCCCGTGTAGCACCCGTGCTCACTGGTCTCAAGTCGACCATCGTGTCGTCCATGCCTCAGTATCTGGGCCCCAACACCGCCCAGAACTGCCAATGAGCCCGCGCCGCTGGCTGCAACGCTACACAATGCCCAGTGTTGCAGCGCTGACGGTTGCGATTGGTCTGGTCGGGGCAATGCACTCGAAGGCGGCTCGTCCTCTGCTCGCGATGCTTGGCGTCCCCTGCCCCGTCGACAACACCACGGCGGAGCAAGTCAGCGCACTGCGTGCCAGCGGCCTGGCGCACCTTCGAACAGACCAACTCGCACCGGCTCGCCCCGTCCCCGGCGGATTCGTACTGGACCGCACGACCGCCGAGGAGGCCGCTCGCTGGGCATACGAAAATGACATAGCCTGTGATGATGTCAAGCACGGCTACCGCTATCTTCGCTGCCGAGGTGTGGACGCCAATAAGCTCGGTCTTGCCGGCCCGCCTGTCAGCGAGTTGTGGCTCAGCTTCGGGCCCAGTGGCCATCTCGTCGGCATAGACGTCTACCGACGCGGTATGAGCGCCGGCGACACAACGGCCGCCTGGGATGGCGCGAGATATGCGCTGCGCAATGCGCTCGGTATGCCCACGTCGACAATGGGTAATCCATCACCAGAGGTATTGAGCGGATCGCCACTGCAGACGGCACGGTTGCAGTACCGATTCTCCGACTACGTGGCGATCGTCACCGCGAGCAACTTGCCTTACGCCGGGCTGGCGGTGCGAGAACAGTACCTGTCGTCCGGTTCTTGATTTCACGTGCTAAACCTTCGGCCTGATGGTCGAAGGTTTTTTTGACCGCGACGGATAACGTGTGGGCCAGTAGATTCGCCGGCCTCCATTAAAGTTACTGCTTCAACACGAACGGCTTAACCGCATCAGCCTGTCACCTGCAATCTCTGCATCGCCCCCGGGCGAATCCACTGCGCCTCACCGGCCTCCCGCAGTCGCGGTTTCCCCGCGCTTGGATGAAAGTTCTTGCTTTCGCTAATCGGGAGAACAGCCACTGTCGCTCGGGTTAACCTGCATCGCGCGCCCCTTTCGATGACAGGCTCTAAAAAACAGCGTGTCTCAAACAGAACGGCGTCAATAGAATCCTCGCAGCCTCGGCATACGTACATAGAAAACGCCGCTCGAGGCAGGAGGAGACCCCATGCTGCACATCCGCACCGGCTGCCTTGCAGCCAGTCTTTGTCTGCTCGTTGCCGCCTGCGGTGGCAGCGCATCTGATTCATCAACGGCGGGCACCTCAGGATCAGCGACCTCCTCGGTCGTGGCAACGTCCCCTGTCGCGCAGTCGGCTGCCTGCGATACACCACTGGCACCGAGTGTGGTCAACAACTCGATCGTCGTGCCGGTGCCGTCAGACTTCGACCCGAGCGCGAATCCAACGCCAACCACCCGCGTTTACTTTTCGGTCATGCTGCCCTCGCGCTGTCCTGGCGATCGCTTTCCGGTGGTCCTGCACAGCCATGGCTACGGTGGCAATCGACTGAAAACCCTGGCAGCCAATGGCGATCTGCATCCGGGCGATCCGCATTTCACGTCGGTCGACGAACTGGTGCAGGCGTTGCCGTATCACGGCTACGTTGTCATCAGCTACGACGAACGCGGACACGGCGACAGCGTGCCCGCCAATGGCGGCGGCAATGCCCGCATCATCGATCCGCGCGCCGAAGTTCAGGACGCTCGCGCGATCCTGGATTGGGCCTACGACAACGCCGACAGTCTGTACGTGCAGACCGAGCCGCAGACCGGGATACCCAAAGACATCAAAGTCGGCACGATCGGTTACAGCTACGGGGGCGGTTTTCAGATGCCGCTGGCCGCGCTCGACCCACGCATCGACACCATCGTGCCCAACGGCACCTGGTATGACCTGCTGTACAGCCTGCTGCCGGGCCAAGGCATGAAGCTCTCCTATGGTGGGCTGCTTTGCCTCCTGGCCAGTACCGCCACGACTGCAAGCCCGGGCGGGCACGGCGTATCGAATACGCCGCTGGTAGCGACGCTGTGCAACACCATCGGCGTGCAGGGGCCGCTCGCCAGTACCGTCCGCACGGAGACAGACCTGTTCAATCTGGCGAGTCTGCCGACGGCGTACCCGCGACCCGTCTCCGGCACGGAGCTGACCCAGTTCTTCTTCGATCATGGCATGGGCTATTTCGAGGCGCAGCAGCGTGCGGGCCTTCCCTGGAACTTTGGCGAAACCCAGGCAGTACTGCGCAAGGTGCCAGCGCTGTTCCTGCAGGGCAACCGCGATGTTCTGTTCAACGTGACAGAGGCCTACATGAACGCGCGGTATTTCGCGTCGACCGGCGCGGATGTGCGCGTGCTGACGACCGAAGGCGGCCATATGAATCCGCTGGCGGGCCAGTCGCAGGGCACCGCCAATTGCGGCGGCGTCGTGGGTGTCGCGTCGATCCTCAGCTGGTTCGACAGGCAGTTGAAGGGTATCGACTCCGACACGTTCAACGCGATCCCCAAGGTTTGCCTCTCGGTGGCGGATACGGTTGGCGCCCCCAATACGCAGCCGGTCGGATTGGAGATGGACCGCATCCCCGTGGGCTCGCTGTCCGGGCCGGGGGCGATTCCCACGAGTGCCTCCACGCTGACCGCTTCGGTGCCGTTGGGTGCGGCCGGGCCGGTCTTCGTGCCGATCACGACCATCAGCGGTACCGGGCAAGTGCTGGCCGGCGTGCCCCGTATCACCAACCTGGCGGTGGCGCGCGGAACGGGCGCGGTCCAGGCGGCGGTGGCTTACGTCGGTGTCGGTATTCAGCGTGCGGGCAAGCTGATCCTGGTGGACGACCAGGTGACGGCGTTTGCAGAAGGCGACCATCAGGATGATCCGGGGCTGAACGCAGGCGCAGTCCTGCTGCCCGCCATTGGAGAGCAGCTTCAGGACGGCGACCAGGTCGGGCTGCTGTTCTATCCGCAGCACGTTCAGTACGCGGCAATCGTCAGCGCGAGCTCGCTGCCCAATGCGACCAACGTCGTCAACTTTGCGCTCGGCACGCAGATCCCTCCGGTGACATCGGCTCTCGACCTGTCAGCGGCGGCAGCGCCAAACGTCTATAACGTGTCTGCGACCGACGTGGAGCTGCCGATCCTGGTGCCGGGTGCGTACCCCGGAAGCCGGCTCAGCCAGTGACGGAGCGACCGGTGATCGCCTGGGTGCCGCTGAGCGAGCGCCGCGGGTGGGGCAGCCGGCCCAGCCCTGCCCTCCGCGTTGACCTGATGCGGGGTGAGACAGCCGGCCGCCCACCCGAGGGACAGGCAAGGCGGTGAGGTGGCGTCCACCACCTTGCCTTGCGCGTCGGCTGCTATTTCACTGTGCTTGCATCCACCCACTGGTATCCGAGGCCGGAAATGCCTTTCACCAGGCTCTGGAAATCCTGGAATGCGTTGGACGCAGCCGTACCCGACATGTCGGAGTCCAACCAGAACGGATGGAAGAAGAACGACGCGAAACCATCGCGCACGACCCGCGCATATTGGGCATTCAGGTAGATATCCTGCCAGGTGTATGTCAGGCACGAGAACGGATCGATATTGCAGATGTTGTATTCGATGTTGCCGAGGTTCTCCGGAATGATGCGCTGGCCGTAGTAGTCGGAATAGATCACGTACGGGAAGAACTGCCCGACCGCGAACGCGTGACTGTTGGCGGTTGAGTTGAGCGTGTACAGATCGCTATTGCTGCAGATGGTATTGGTGTTGGTGACGCTGCTCGTGGTGTTGTTGGTGCACGCGAAGTACACCACGCGCTGGTAGGTCGAGTTGAAGCGCGGCGGTACGGCGGCAATCGACAGCGGCGACGATTCGTAATGCGGGGCCTCCCAGGCGAACGGTGTGTAACCGTTGCTGGTGAACTGCTGGAGGCCCGCGTCCAGTCGCCCGCCCGCCCACTGGAGCGAGTCGTCGTCGGTCGGGGTATTGGCCGTCGCATACCAGAACTCGAAATCATTGCCGCTCACCGCGTTGTCGATATTGGGCACGTTCTCGTATTGATGCGTGTAGCCATGCATCATCACCCTGCCCCCGCGCTTGAGCGCATAGTTGATCGCAGATTTCAACCCAGTCGCGTTGGCCAGCGTGATCGTCTCCGGCACGCCGTTGTTGTAATACCCGTTCGGATCGGTGTAGACCGGAATCGTCGCCATCGAGAACGGAATGTGCTTGTTGTACAGATAATCCGTCAGCTTCTTCATCGAGCTTGTACTGGTGTACGCATTCATGTCTTCGAAGCGCACCATGGCCCGGTGGGTGTAGACCGTTGACGGGCTGTCGCCAAGGATGTCGTGCAGCAGATCGCAGAACGCCAGGTAGCGGTCGCGCGGGCCGATGTACGAAAACGGCTGATCAGCGAAGTACCAGAAGTTGCCCGAGCGGACCACGTAGGGCGCCACGGCTCCGGTCTGGCTGTCCGTGATGTTGACCAGCACCTTCGCCTTCGTTGCGTCAGCGACCTGCGTGACGCCGATGTCCGGATCGGCGCTGACCACGCCCGTCGTCGCGTTGAAGTTGTAGTACTTCACCATCGACATGCCCTTGTAAGCCACGGTATCGAAGAACCCCGGGTTCGGATTGCTCGACGACGGATAGACGTTGCCATTGAAGCCATAAACCTCGTTGAAGGCGATGCCGAATTTCTGGGTGAAGGTTGGATTGGCGTAATCGACCGTGTCCCAGGCCAGCTCCCACAGGTTGTACTTGAACCAGACCACGGTGGAGGTGGTTGACATCACATCACTCAGGAACGCAGGGGGAATGGTGTTGTTGTAGTAGTCGCCCAGATAGAAGGTGGCCTGGCTGGCCTGCACGGAGCCCGCCGTGTAATTCTGGATCGGGACCAGACTGACTGAGGTATTCCAATGCCCCAGCAGGTTGCGCAGCATGATTGCGTAGGCAAGACCCAGGTTGGTGTAAGGGTCGTTAGGCGGCGCGTCGTACAGTACAAGCACCTTCATCGGCGTCGCAGCCTGGGCAGATGGTATGGATATGGGCCGGAATGCCAGCAGGAGACTGACTGCGAGCATGCATGCCAGGATGAGTTTTTTCATGATCGCCTCCGTCAGTCGACCCAGACAGTGCCGTTCTGGCGATGCACCGACGCCGGAGAGACGATCGTGCCGCCGGTGCTATGGCCGTGCTCTGCTTCGCGCATGAGCGAACGCGGCATGCCCGGCACGATCACTGTTGGCACGGTGGGACGAGGCGGCGGGACCACCTTGCCGTTCAGCATATGCGGCGACGCGCTGATGCCGGCATTCTTGGCTGGGCCGGTCGATCCGGTTGTACCGGTCGGCGCAGCAAAGCCTGTAGCCCCCAGCAATCCGATCGTGGCGGTCAGCAGGCCCTTGCGTGCCCATGCCCACGATGGTGTGCAATGTTTGGATGTCATGATTCGTCCCCTTGACGCAACGCGCCGCCCTCACCTTGAAGAAGCGCTCGTCCCGGTTTGCCAAACACTGCTCTGACAACGAGATTCGACGGCCCCCGTGCCATTCCCTCCCGACGCCAGTTGTAGAACAGGTCTCTACCGTCACGTAAATGGCGAACGGCGTCGCGGCCGTACGCAGGCAGCACCACCGCTGGCGCCACCACATCCGTTGAAGGCACAGGATCGTTTCAGGATTGCAGCGGCGTATCGGCCATGATCGCGTGCGGCGGAACGCTGCACCACGACGCTGCGTCGATGGCACCGCCTACCTTGTCGGCCGTCGCTCGCGCGCGCGTCGAAGGCGCCACCGTAATGGCGGTCGTGACGGACTGGCGGGCATTCTGGATGGTTCCGCGGCATGGCGGACGTCTCCGCAGCAATGTACTTTGCACAGATGGTGAATCCGCGCAAGAACCACGCCAACGCGGCTAAAGGCGCGAACCACGGCACATCAGCGCGTCGGGCATGACGCGTCGTCGCGAAACACGCTAGAACTGATTCACGCGTGAAACAGGTGGACGTCGTGTTCGTGTCCGGCACTACTGTATCAACGCCAAGCAGACTGCCGGAGACCACCCGCCCGAAGCGCGCCAATGCCCCCTGTTTCTGATGGCTTTGTCCTTGGCATTGCCCTGCTCCAAGACGGACTGCATCGACGCCACATGCTCCATCGGTACAACGGAATCGTGCCCTGCGTACAGACTCAGTTCTGCAGCACGTCTTCTGCTTCGCCTGAACTGCGGAGGATTGTGTAAGCCGACGAATAGAGTTTGGGAGAAGTCAGCGTACAGAGTTCTGCGAACGCCGATTTGCTTCCTTCGCCAGTCTGCTTGAGCAGCTCAATAAGCCGTTCCCGGGCGGCTTCCTGCGGCGCTGATATCGTGCCCGCGGGCCCGGGCGAAGATGCTCCGACAACGTGCATATGATTTCGCGTGCCCGGGTTACCCATGACGGGATGCGGCAAAAGCATATCTCCCGCGTCCTTCCGGCAATGCACATCTTGCGCGTAGCGAAATTGAGATGACATTGCCTTCCTCCCGTCATAGTTCGAGCGCGCAAGGGCACGCGCCCTTGCGCTGCACGGGAAGGATTACGGCATCAATACCTTGTCCACGACGTGAATCACGCCGTTCGACTGGTACACGTTGCCGATCGTTACAACGGCGACGCCACCCTTGTCGTCGGTGACAGTCAAACGGTCGCCCTTCTGCATGACGGTGAGCGGATCACCCTCGACGGTTTTGAGCATCGCCTTGCCGCCGCCATCGGCGACAGCCTTCATAAGGTCTTGTTCCGTGAGCCGGCCGGGCACCACGTGATAGGTCAACACCTTGACCAAGGTCGGCTTGCTTTCAGGCTTGAGCAACTGATCGACGGTGCCGGAGGGCAGCGCAGCAAAGGCTTCGTTGGTTGGTGCGAACACGGTGAATGGCCCCGTCCAAGACAGTGTTTCGACCAAGCCACCTGCCTTCACGGCAGCAACAAGAGTGGTGTGATCCTTCGAATTGACCGCATTTTGAATAATGTTCTTGGACGGATACATCGGAGCGCCGCCCACCATGGTGGTGGCTTCGCCATCGCCCATTGCGGCCGTCGCTACGGACGCATAGCCGCCAGAGATGATTGCGAAAGAAAGCAGAACACCAGACAACTTTGCCAGTTGATACCGTTTCATCGTTGACCTCTATCGTGGCGCTTCGCAACTTGGAAGCAATCAATGTACGAAGACAAGCGGCTGTCGGATGCACGGTCGGATCGCGCAACAACGCAGTAGCAACGCACAAGATTGAGTTGGCTTTGCATCAGAAAATGTCTGTACCTCCAGACCCAAGAGCTGCGATCGCTAATCCAATCGAGCCTCGCTGGTGGGATGGGAAGGTAGCTACTGTTCGCCCTTTCGTTTTGTACTGATTTTTCCTTGCGACCCGGGTGCGCGTTGATTTTGCGCACGGATTTACTTCCATGCAGTCATGACGGCATAGCGGAGACAGAGGTTGCTCCACAAAGAGAGTCAGCGCATTTCTTACTGAATGGCTTGCAGGCGCCGTCGGTGGTGAAACGCGATCGCTTTGAAAGCCCAGCAAGCACTCGCAACCAACGGTAGAGGGCCTGGTTCAGCGAGGCGCGCAACGTTCCGCGCAGGCGCGACGCTCGAAATTGTTGCGGCAGTGATGCCCCCACTTGTCACTTGTGGCTAATGGCGAACGTCACTGAATGGCGAGCGTTACAAATCCCGGCCTTACAAGCCTCCAGTCTTCTTGATGCACAGCACGTGATCGACGTTTGATACGGCGCAAAACCGACGCTATCGGGCATGCCAGTATTGACTTGATCCGCCGAGAAACCTTGTTTGCATGTCATGCCAAGTCAGTGCGTGCACAGCCATGTTCGATGCGATGCAAATGCACCGGCTGACACCCTTGGAGACACAACCGCCATGAACGCCACAGCCCAACGCCACAGCATTGAGGGTCGCCCGACTGCGCGTGAGATCCGCGAAGTCATCGGCCCATTTGAGGCAGAGGTGCTCACCCGGATTCTCGACATCGAGCCGAGTATCGAAGACGTGCAGCTTGCCTATAAGTGGCTGCGCTCTGACGAGCATCTCATCCGCGGCATGGACATCGAACTCTCCGGCAAGGCCAAGTTGATCTACGAGCTGCTTGACGCGGAGTTTCCGGACTTCGATGCATCCGGACACGGTTGCTAGGTTCGCTTTGCAATGCGGCTCGGCACCCCTGCCGACCTTGGGCACCCGGCGCGAAGGAGCAACGCATGGTCAACAACACTGCGCACGTTGTCTGGTTCGAGGCGTTGCGACGGACCGACGTTCCACGAGTCGGCGGCAAGAATGCGTCGCTCGGCGAGATGGTGGCCACGCTTGCCGGCCGGGGCGTCAATGTCCCACCGGGCTTTGCACTTACAGCCGAGGCCTTCTGGCGCTTCGTCGATGCAAATAGCTTGCAGCCGGTAATTGCCTCAGCGCTTGCTGAGCTTGATGGCGGCAAGCTTTCCCTGGCAGAGACCGGGCTCACTATCCGGCGGGCCATGCTGCGCGGTGAATGGCCAGCGGAGACGGTTGACGCGATCCGGCTTGCCTACGACGAACTGAACCGCCGAGTGGGGCAGGTCGACATAGACGTTGCAGTGCGATCGAGCGCGACGGCCGAGGATCTTCCGGAAGCGAGCTTTGCCGGGCAGCAGGAAACCTATCTCAACATCCGCGGCGAACGTGCCCTGCTGGACGCTTGCCGCCGCTGCTACGCATCGCTGTTTACAGACCGCGCAATCAGCTACCGCCAGGCGAAGGGAATCGACCATTCCAAGGTCGCATTGTCGGTGGGCGTGCAGCGCATGGTCAGGTCCGATCTGGGCGGCGCCGGTGTTATGTTCACCATCGATACCGAGACGGGTTTTGACAAGTCTGTCCTGATCAATGCGGCCTGGGGGCTTGGCGAAAACGTGGTCCAGGGCAACGTGGAGCCCGACGAATACGAGGTCTACAAGCCGCTGCTGTCTGAGCCGTCGTTGTCGCCGATCGTTGGGAAGAAGCTCGGCGGCAAAGGTCTCAAAATGATCTACGCGAACGACGGCGACCACCCGACGAAGAACGTCCCGACATCAAAAGCCGAGCGTGCGAGTTTCGTCCTGAGCGACCAGGAGATCCTCACCTTGTCGCGATGGGCCTGTGTGATCGAGCAGCACTATGGCCAGCCGATGGATATTGAATGGGCAAAAGATGGTGTCACCAATGAGGTGTTCGTCGTGCAGGCCAGGCCAGAGACGGTCGAGTCGCGTCGCGAAGCCAGTGCGGTAAAGACTTGGCATATCAAGAAAACCGGTCGCAAGATCCTGTCCGGCGTCAGCATTGGCGAAGCCGTCGCGGCGGGCAAAGTCTGCATCATCGAAAGCCCGCGCGACATGGAGCGCTTTGTAGACGGCGCCATTCTCGTCACCAAGACGACAGACCCAGATTGGGTGCCCGTCATGCGGCGGGCCGCCGCCATCATCACCGACCAGGGCGGCCGCACATCACACGCGGCCATCGTCAGCCGCGAACTGGGGCTTCCGGCCATCGTCGGCGCTGGCAACGCGACGCATCTGCTGCATGACGAGCAGGAGGTCACGGTGTCCTGCGCGGAAGGTCGGGAAGGATTTGTCTACGAAGGCATTGCCGACTTTGAGGTCGAAGAGATCGATTTCGGCAGTATCCCTGCGACACACACCCAGGTCATGCTGAACCTCGCCAATCCGGCGGCAGCATTTCGGTGGTGGCGAATCCCGGCGGACGGCGTGGGGCTGGCACGCATGGAGTTCGTGGTAAGCAACCACATCAAGATCCACCCGATGGCCCTTGTCCGCTTCGACACGCTCAAAGACGAAGACGCCAAACAGACCATCGCAGCGATGACTGCCGGTTATGAAGACCGCACGGAATACTTCGTCGACCGCCTTGCGCGTGGATTGGGACGGATCGCCGCGGCCCAGTATCCGCAGCCCGTGGTCGTGCGCATGAGCGACTTCAAGACCAACGAATATGCGCATCTGATCGGAGGGGCGGAATTCGAGCCGAAGGAAGAAAATCCCATGCTCGGATTCCGTGGGGCGTCACGGTACTACTCGCCCCGCTACCAGGAGGGCTTCGCGCTTGAATGCCGGGCCATTTTCCGCCTTCGCAATGAGATGGGTTTCAAGAATGTGGTCGTCATGATTCCATTCTGCCGGTCGACAAAAGAGGCCGACCGCGTGCTGGAGGTGATGGCGCAAAACGGTATCCGGCGCGGCGAAGCCGGCCTCAAGATCTATGTGATGTGTGAGATTCCATCGAACGTGATTCTGGCGAAGGCCTTCGCGCAACGCTTCGACGGTTTCTCAATTGGCAGCAACGATCTGACGCAACTGACGCTCGGCGTTGACCGCGACTCGGCAGATCTCGCGGAGCTTTTCGATGAACAGGACGATGCGGTCAAGTGGATGATTCAAAGCGTCATCACCAAGGCCCATGAGGCTGGTGCCCACGTCGGCTTGTGCGGCCAGGCACCCAGTGACCACCCTGAGTTTGCCGCCTTCCTTGTCGAATGCGGCATTGATTCCATATCGGTGAGCCCGGATAGCTTCATTGCGGTCAAACGCACTGTGGCCGCGGCCGAGCGCGCTGCGCTGGAAACCCCGTGATAAGGCCGCCACTCGGGCGGCCTCCCCTCACAGACCACACCTGACATCCCCGATGTTCAGGCGTCGCGCTTTTTCACCCGTACGGCAGTCACCTTGTATTCCGGCGCATGCACCAACCGGTCGCGCACCGCAGACGTCAATCGGTTGATCAATAGATCCGGGCGATGGAAGCTGCAGAACAACTGTCCCCTTTGCATTGCATCGCTGATATGCAGCGGCAGGATCGCGGCACCGTACCGGCTTGACACTTCGACCATGTCGCCTTCGACCAGGCCATGGCATGCCGCATCTGCAGGTGCCATGTCCAGCGTGTCCGATGGCTTCAGCACTGCATTGGGGGTGCGGTAGCTCATGGTGCCGGCATTGAAATGGTGCAGCACCCGACCGGTGGTCAGCAGGAAGGGATAAGCGTCGCTGGTCTGCTCAGATGTGGGCACGTATGCAACCGGAACCAAGGCGGCAGTCTTGCTGCCGAAGAAGCGATCCCGATGCAGCACGGCTGTGCCTGGATGAGTTTCGTCCGGACATGGCCAGTGAAGATCTTCGCGCTCCAGGCGCGCATACGCCAATCCAGCACCATCCGGCCAGAGCGAACGCACTTCATCCCAGATCTGCTGCGGAGTCTCGAACTCGAAACCCTTCGGCTTGCCCATGCGCGCAGCGAGCGCCTGGATGATCCACCAGTCCGGACGTGCCTGCCCGGGGGGCGTAACGACGGCGCGGACACGCTGCACCCGCCGGTCCGAGTTCATGAAGGTGCCCTCCTTTTCAAAGGCCGACGCCGCCGGCAGGAAAACCGTACCGAACGCTTCAGCGGTTTGATTGACGAACAGATCCTGCACGATCACCAGATCAAGCGCAGCAAGTGCAGCAGCGGTTACCGTTGCGTTGGCCAATGAAAGATAGATGTCATAGCCCATCACCCACAGCGCCTTGAGGTGGCCCGCCCTAGCGGCATCCATCATTTCCAGGACGTCCAGGCCGCGGCCGGTTGGCAACTGATGCCCCCAGATTTGCTCGAAGCGGGGGCCGGCCTGGCTGATCGACTGCGAGCCGGTGAGTGTGGCCGGGTCACACCCCATCTGCGCCGCACCTTGCACGTTGTTTTGACCACGTAAGGGGTTGATGCCGCCGCCGGGCTTGCCAAGGTTGCCTGTGAGCAGGGCCAGGTTAATGAGTGCCATCACGCCTTCACTGCCCTGCAGGTGCTCGGTTACGCCAAGGCCATGGAAACACATGGCCGGCCGGCTGTCGGCATAGATTCTTGCTGCAGCGCGGATTGCATCCGCGGGCACGCCGCACACCTCGGCCATGCGCTCGGGTGCAAAGGCTGCAACATGCGCGGCGAAAGTATCGAAGCCGCTGACCCGCTCGGCCACAAATGCCCGATCAATACGTCCCTCTTCGATCATCGCGGCGGCCAGCGCATTGAATAGCGGTACGTTGCAGCCCATACGCACGGGCAGATGGACATCGGCCAACGCCGCCAGCTCTGTACGGCGTGGGTCGATGACAACAAGCCGCGCCCCTTTCAGCACCGCCTGCTTGATGCGCGCCCCGACGACCGGATGGTTCTCGGTCGGATTGGCGCCGCAGATCAGGAAAGCACGCGCCTGCTCGATGTCGTCGAAGCTGTTGGTGGCTGCTCCAACGCCAAGCATTGTCTTGAGGGCCTTGGCACTGGGTGTGTGACAAACACGGGCGCAGCAGTCAACGTTGTGTGTACCCAGCACCACACGGGCAAACTTCTGCGCCAGATAGTTCTCCTCGTTGGTCGCGCGCGAAGACGCCAGCACGCCAACCGCATCGCTCCCGTACCGCGCAATGATGGCCTGCAGTTGTGCGGCGGTGAAATCGAGCGCCTCGCTCCAGCCCACCGCCTGCCAACGTCCATCACGGCGAAGCATGGGCTGAGTGGCGCGGTCCGAGGCGTGGTTGTACTCAAATGCGTAGCGCCCCTTCACGCACAGGTGGCCACGATTGACTGGCCGATCCGCAGGGCGCACGGCGACCACGCGGCCGTTGGCGGTGCCCACATCCATTTGGCAGCCGACCCCGCAATACGCACACGTCGTTCGTGTCCAGGCTGTCGGTTTGGAGACGATTCGCTTATCAAACAGGGCACCGCTGGGGCAAGTGTCGACACATGCACCGCAGCTCACACAGCCTGCACTGAGCAGCGTTGGCCCCTTGCTGATCGCAACGCGTGTTGCATCGCCGCGCCCAGCCATCTCCCAGATGAACTGGCCTTGCACCTCTTCGCAAATGCGGACGCAGCGTTCGCAATAGACGCAACGATCCATGCCCACCCCGAGGTAAGGGTGGCTGTCGTCCCGGAACAGCCCGTCCTCAAACTTGCCGCCGGGCGGCACATCGTATTTGGCCAGCAAGCGGTGAAACGGGTGACGCGGGTCCGCCGCATAGGCGGTTCTCGGATAGCGCGCGGCGATCAGCTCCAGGTTTGTACGGCACAGAGCGTCGAGCGTATCGCTCCGCGTCTGTACGACCATGCCCTCGGCAACTTCGGTGGAGCAGCTTGCAACGGGGTGGGTCTGCCCCTTCACATGCACGATGCAGAGACGGCATGCGCCGGAAGGTATCAGCCGGTCGTCGTGGCACAGGTGTGGAACCATCTTGCCGGCCGCCAACAGGGCATCAATCAGTAATGCGCCCTCGGCCGCCTCACACGCCGTACCGTCGATGGTCAATCGAACCATGATTGGAACTCCGACGGATAGTGACGCCGCACGGACTGGACAAACTCAGCCAATCCCCGTCCGTGCCCGCAGAGGCTCGTTTCCGCCAAAACCTCGGTCAGGCGTCGGAAGCGGTTGCCGTCGATCGGCATGCCGTTTGCCGTTGCCTGCGCCATGGCTGCCAGAATGGGCGTGCCCAGATGACAGGGTGTGCATTTCCCACATGACTCGCGACTACCAAAGCGCAAGACCTGCACAACGATGCTTGCAATGGAGGTGTCGTCCGAAAACGCAATCATGCCGCCATGCCCGACGGCGCAATCGATGGCCTGCATTTCTTCGTAGCCAAGCCGTGTGTCGAGCAGCGCTGGTGGCACGATGCCAGCCAGCGGCCCTCCGACCATCAACCCCCTCAGCCTGCCGCGGCGCAACCCTTGACCGAGTTGATCGACGACATCCGCCAGACGGATGCCGAAATCCACTTCGTAAAGCCCGGGCCGGCGAAACAAGGAGTTCAGCGACAGCAGTTTGGTGCCCCGGCTCTGCGAGAAACCAAGTGCAGCATAAGCGGCGGCGCCGCGGGTCACGATCCATGGGATTGCGCACAGGGTCTCGACGTTATGCACGAGCGTGGGGGCACCGAATAGACCGCGTGCGCTGATCTGCGGCGGCCGCGGCCGGACTTCCGGGCGGCGCCCTTCCAGCGCATTCAATAGCGATGTCTCTTCTCCGCAGATGTAGGCGCCTTGCCCTACGACCAATTCAAGTTGGAATGTCGGAAGAAGCCAGCCAGCCGACCGAGCCTGTTCCAAAGCCTGCGAGACCACTTGCACCGCTGCCGGATACTCTTTCCGGATATAGAGGTAGCCGCGCTGTGCGCCAACAGCATGCGCGGCAATCGCAGCGCCTTCAATAAGCCGAAACGGATCGTCCTCCAGCAGGAAGCGATCCGAGAACGCTCCTGCATCCCCTTCGTCAGCATTGACCACAACATACTTGATCCGGGCTTCAGCATTGGCAACGGCTTGCCATTTGATGCCTGCGGGGAATGCGGCACCACCCCGCCCCCGCAATCTAGACGCCTGTACCAGGTTGACCAACGCTTGCGGCGCCATCTGCCGAGCCATGGCAAGCGCATCACCGCCGCCACCGCTGCGATACGCCATCAGATCGCGCACGCCGCCGCGCAGCACGTTGCCCAGCAGCACAGGACGGCTCGCATGCTGACCGACGTGTGGACGAACATCATGCGCACCATCACTCGGTGCGTCATAGCATTTGCCGAGGCAGTAGAGGGCAGGCGTCTGGGTGGCCGCGATCTGCCAGCGGTCTGGCTGATCAGCGCGAGCAGCGAAACAAGCCAAGCCAGCACAAGCGCACTCGCTGATCCTGCTGTGCTCGAGGTGGTAGAAGCCCTGCGTGGCGGCATGCCGTTGCGCAGGCTCCCTCATGTGAAGTCCAGGAAGCACGCTGGACTCGCGCTCCGTGGCTGACGCCTGAGCATCCACGACAGCAGACACAGAGCCGTCGCCGTTAGCGGGTGTCGGGTCTGCTTGGCGCCGATGTTGCAACAACCGCCGGCGAAGCACGTCTCGCAACACTGGCTTCATGTTCGTGGCCGCAATGAAGGAACAGAATCATTGTTCGCCGGCGGTCAGCGTACGGCTTGATACCGGTCAAGCCACCGCTTGATATCCACCCGTGATAGCGCTGCGGCTACGCTGGTTCAGTCTTCCGCGACCAAAAATGTCCAGGCAGCCGCCGAGGTCTGTGCGGAGCTTCGCAGCGCCTGAAGGGCCTGTCGCTCGGCACGCCGCACTTGTGCGGTGGTCATTCCCGTTTGCCGGGCGACTTCCTCGTGACTGTACTGCCCGCCACCCCCGATACCGAAACGCAGGCGCAGCACCATGGCGTCGATAGGCGTCATCGAGCCGAGCAGAGATTCAACGAACTCGCGCATGCGCGCATCTACCAGAACGCCAAACGGATCCGGCGAAGCGTGGTCTTCGATCAACTCCACGAGTTGCGTGTCGCCCTCGGCCACAGGCGAGTCAAGCGAGAGTGGTTCACGCGGCACAGCCAGGAGCATAGGAAGCGTGTCGTCCTGCTAGCCTTCAATGGACAGCGTGCCAGCCGGTAGTGCATCGGCAATATCCGAATGGACCAGATAGCCTTGATCTGCGGCGAGTGCCATCAGACGGCTCATCGTTTCGGTATGGCTCTGCGCGTCGTAGGCGCGGTTTTGCGTGTTCATCTGGAGTGCGGGCGCTTCCCGCGATGCGGCGTGGAGGGCATCTGCCTCCGGTTTCAGGCCGCCTGATGATCTGCGAACACCTGTCCGCACTGGCTTGCCTCTTGGGAGCACATCTGGGAATGTGGGCCCCTGTTTCAATTGCAGCCAGCCCGTTTCTCAAGGGCGGGCGACATCGCGCCTTACAGCCCCTTCCCATGCAGAGTCCATCGTGTTCTCAAAGTGCATTTCATCGCACTATTGCAGAAGCATGGGCAGGCCCATCCTGCTTTCTGTTGTGTACCCGGAAGCCTATATTGAGCTGGGGGGCGCAATGGACACATCGCAGATCATCCACAAGACCGCCAGCGACTTGCGGGTCAGACCGAACCTTGCGGACTATGAAGCCGAGTGCCACCGCTTTTCCTGGGATGCGGTCAGCCATGAGTTGACGGGCCTGCCTCCAGGGATCGTCAACATTGCATGGCACGCGGTGGACAGGCATGCAAACCGTGGTGAAGGTGAGCGGATCGCCCTCCGCTTCCTTGCTGCCGGCATGCCTTGCCGTGATGTCACTTACACAGAGCTGTGCGCGCAAACCAATCGCTTTTGCAATGTGCTGCGCGCACTCGGCATCGGCAAGGGCGAGCGACTCTTCATCCTGGCCGGACGCATTCCGGAACTTTATGTCGGTCTGCTCGGCGCCCTGAAGAACGGCACCGTAGTCTCCCCTCTTTTTTCGGCATTCGGTCCGGAGCCAATCGCTACGCGCATCAACCTGGGTGCCGGCACGGTCTTGCTCACAACCGACGCCCTCTACGCTCGCAAGGTCGCCAAATGGCGCGACCGTATGCCCAGCCTGAAACACGTACTGCTGGTGGCCGAAGACGGCGGGCAGACGTCCGAGCCAGGAACACTCGACTTGGTTTCGCTGCTGCGCAATGCGCCAGATGCGTGCGATCTCACGCCAACCACCGCGGAAGACATGGCGCTGCTGCACTTCACCAGTGGCACGACGGGCACGCCCAAAGGCGCAGTCCACGTGCATGGCGCAGTCGCGACACATTGGGCAACCGGCAAGTACGCGCTGGACCTGCACGCTAGCGACATCTACTGGTGCACCGCCGATCCTGGCTGGGTGACAGGTACGTCATACGGCACCATTGCTCCGCTGCTGCACGGGGTGACCTCCATCGTCGATCGGGAAGAATTCGACGCCGAACGCTGGTATGGCGTCCTGCGTGACGAGGGTGTCAGCGTCTGGTACACGGCGCCAACCGCAATCCGCATGTTGATGAAAGCCGGGCCCGAGGTGGCGAGACGGTACGCGCTGCCACGGCTTCGGTTTATCGCCAGCGTGGGAGAACCATTGAACCCGGAAGCCGTTTGGTGGAGCAAAGAAGTCCTGGGCTTGCCGATTCACGACAACTGGTGGCAGACAGAGACCGGCGGCATCATGATCGCCAACACCCCTGCCTTCGACATCAAGCCCGGTTCAATGGGCCGCCCCCTGCCAGGCGTCGAGGCGGCGATCGTGCAGCGCGGCGAAGATGGCAGCGTGAGCATCATCAATGCACCCGACAAGCAAGGGGAACTCGCGCTCAAGCAAGGGTGGCCATCCATGTTCCGGGGCTACCTCAATAACGAAGAGCGCTATCGCAAGAGCTTCTCCGGCGAGTGGTACCTGACGGGCGACTTGGCCAGGCGTGATGCAGACGGGTACTACTGGTTCGTTGGCCGCGCCGACGACGTCATCAAGTCTGCGGGGCATCTGATCGGCCCGTTCGAAGTCGAGAGTGCGTTGATGGAACACCCGGCGGTGGCCGAAGCAGGCGTGATAGGCAAGCCAGACCCAGTGGTTGGCGAAATGGTGAAAGCCTTTGTCTCGCTCAACCCCGGGTTCGAGCCCAGCGACAAGCTGCGCCTGGAACTCCTCGGTCATGCCAGGACACGCCTGGGCGCAGCAGTCGCCCCCAAGGAAATCGCCTTTCTGGAGCTGCTGCCGCGTACGCGCAGCGGCAAGATCATGCGACGCTTGCTCAAGGCGCGCGAGTTGGGCCTGCCCGAAGGCGATACGTCGACGCTGGAGGGCGGAACATGACCGACATCGACCACCCCGCTCCGCAACCGCCGACCGGCCCCGTCCCCTACGACGCGACATTCGCAAAGACGCTGCTGCGTGACATGCTGCGCATTCGCCGGTTTGAAGAGAAGTGCGCAGAGCTCTACGGTGCGGGCAAGATCCGCGGATTCCTGCACCTGTACATCGGCGAGGAGGCCGCAGGGGTGGGCGCCTTGCATGCGCTATCAGCTGAAGACAACATCGTCGCAACCTATCGCGAACATGGTCATGCGCTGGTGCGCGGAATGGACATGGGTGTGTTGATGGCAGAGATGTATGGCAAGCGAGAGGGTTGCGCGCGAGGCCGTGGTGGTTCGATGCATCTGTTCGACCATAAACACCGGCTGTTTGGCGGCAATGCCATTGTCGGTGGCGGCCTTCCGCTAGCTGTGGGCCTGGCATTGGCAGAGAAGATGCAGCACAGCAATCGCATCACCGCCTGCTTCTTTGGCGATGGTGCGGTGGCGGAAGGTGCTTTCCATGAATCGATGAATCTGGCTGCGCTGTGGAAATTGCCACTGCTCTTCTGCTGCGAAAACAACCTCTATGCCATGGGCACCGCTCTGGAGCGCCATCAAGCCCAGACCGATCTGTGCGCCAAGGCTGCCTCCTACGCCATGGCAGCGCAATCGGCCGATGGCATGGATATCGTTGCCGTGCATGAAGCAGCAAAGGATGCCGTTGCCCGCATCAGAAGCGGCGATGGCCCGGGGTTCCTGGAGTTGAAGACCTACCGCTTTCGCGCCCATTCGATGTACGACCCCGATCTCTACCGGCAAGCCACAGAGTTGCAGGCCTGGAAGGCAATCGGGCCAATCCATACGTTCACGGCACGCCTCAAGGCCGAGGGCAAATTGACGGAGGATGCGTTCCTCGCTCTTGATGCTGCAGTGAATGCGGAAATAGCCGAGGCAGAGGCTTTCGCAGACGCCGGCACCTGGGAACCCGTGGATGACCTGCTGAAAGACGTCTACACGCCCACCGGAGCCGCGCCATGAGCCGCCGCCTCACCTACCGTGACGCGTTGCGCGAAGCCCTGCGTGAAGCACTCTTGAGCGATCCGCGTGTCTTCCTCATGGGCGAGGATGTCGGCCGGTATGGAGGGTCTTATGCGGTTTCAAAAGGGCTGTTAGCCGAGTTCGGCCCGGAGCGCATACGCGATACACCACTCTCGGAACTTGGGTTCACTGGCGCTGGCATTGGTGCGGCGTTGGGCGGCATGCGCCCGATCGTCGAAGTGATGACCGTCAATTTCAGCCTGCTGGCACTCGATCAGATCGTGAACACGGCAGCCCTGTACCGACACATGTCGGGCGGGCAGTTTTCTGTGCCACTGGTGATCCGTATGGCAACCGGTGCCGGCCGGCAGGTTGCCGCGCAGCATTCGCACAGTTTCGAGGGCTGGTACGCCGGCATTCCAGGCATCAAGGTGGTGGCCCCCGCCACCATTGAAGATGCACGCGGCATGCTTGCGCCCGCGTTGGCCGATCCCGATCCGGTTTTGATCTTCGAACATGCCGGGCTTTACAACATGGAGGGCGAGTTGCCCGACGCCGGCATCGCCGACATCCACTCTGCGCGCATCCGGATCGAAGGCAAGGATGTATCGATCATCACCTACGGCGGGTCGCTGCCCAAAGCACTGCAGGCAGCAGAAATGCTCCTTGCAGACGGAATTGCAGCGGAGGTCGTGGACTTGCGTTCGCTTCGACCGCTCGACGATGCCGCCATCATGGCGTCGGTTGCAAAGTGCCGCCGGGCAGTGATCGTTGATGAAGGCTGGTGCAGCGTCGGCTTGGCCGCCGAGATCATGGCGCGCATTGTCGAGCAGGTGTTCTATGAACTAGACGCTCCCGTTGCCCGGGTCTGCACTGCCGAGGTGCCGATTCCTTACGCAAAGCATATGGAAGATGCCGCACTGCCGCAGGCCAGCCGCATCGTCGATACGGTCAAGCAGATGGTGTCATGAGCGCACGCCCTTGCGCAGCAACCCGTGCGGAGGCTACATGATCGAGTTCACGCTGCCCTCCCTGGGCGCTGACATGGACGAAGGGACGTTGCTGGAATGGCTGGTCAAGCCCGGTGACGTCGTCAAGAAGGGTCAGATCATTGCCGTGGTGGATACCAGCAAGGCCGCGATAGACGTCGAGAGTTGGCACGACGGCACCGTCGCGGAGCTCCTGGTCGAGCCAGGCATGAAGATTCCGGTTGGAACGCTGATGGCGACACTCCTGGAGCCGGGGGAAGCGCCAGGCACCGTCACGCATTTGCATGGGATCACGCACGCTGTGGCCTCCGCGCCTCGGCCAGAGCACCGCCACATGGTCTCGCCCGCAGCACGTCGGGCCGCGCGCGAGCGCAGTATCGATAGCAGCACCATCGTCGGTACGGGTCACGGCGGGGCCGTCACATTGGCCGACATTGAGCACGCTGCTCAGGCAAACGCCGCAGTGCCGGGCGGAAAATCACCCGACATCCGCAAGACCATTGCCAGCGCCATGACGCGCTCCAAGCAGGAAATACCGCATTACTACGTGGCAGAAACGATCCCAATGGCAACCATGCTGAATTGGCTTGCAGTGGAGAATGCCAAGCGCCCATTGGCTGAACGTTTGTTGCCTGCGGTTGCTCTCATCAAGGCCGTCGCGCTTTCGCTCAAGCTATTTCCGGAGTTCAACGGAGTCTTTCGCGGCGGCAACTTTGAAGCGTCGACGGCCGCACACATCGGTGTAGCAATCTCATTGAGGCAAGGTGGACTGATCGCCCCGGCGTTATTGGACGCGCATGCCAAACCTCTCACCCGGTTGATGCAGGAACTCACGGATCTGGTCAAGCGCTGCCGAGCCGGATCATTGAGAAGTTCCGAGATATCCTCGCCCACCATCACCGTGACCAATCTCGGCGATCAGGGGGTTGCACAGGTGTTCGGCATCATCTATCCGCCACAGGTTGCGTTGGTCGGCTTCGGCCGCATCGCAGAGCAACCATGGGCTGAGAACGGCGTGCTGAAGATCATGCCAGCCGTTACTGCAAGCCTCTCGGCGGATCATCGGGTCTCTGATGGCCACCGAGGCGCCCTCTTCCTCATGGAACTACGCGAACTGCTGCAGCACCCGGAGGCGCTGGACCAATGAACGAAGGTGACATCCGTGCGATCGTGATCTCGGCGCTGCGAGCAATCGCCCCCGAGATCGATGCCGCTACGCTACGTTCCGACCAGCCCTTGCGCAGACAGGTAGACCTGGATTCAATGGATTGGCTCAACTTCCTGTTGGGCTTGCATGACAAGCTGAAAGTCGAGATTCCCGAATCCGACTATGCACGCCTGGTGACGCTGGATGATGTCGTCGCCTATATCGTCAAGGCGAGCGCTGCCACTCAACCCCGGTAGCCCCCGTTTTTTTTGCCGGTAGCCATCGTCGCCACGGGCCTGCTCCGCCTGACTTCTCGAACGTGCACCCAGCCTGAGCAGCCACCAGCCGTCCGCACTCAAGCCGTTTGCGCTGTTCGCCGGGTCGCGCGGCAGTTCGGAGCGGATGTACGCGCGCTCTGCATGGTTAGGATGACTCGAACCTAGCTTGACCCGGAATCGACATGCTCAGCAGAAGCATGCGGGTCGGCCATCAACGATGGGCAACGCGGACAGCACATCGTCCGATCCTGCGCCCGGCCTGAAGATCGTGATGCCCTTGAGCCGCAGCTGCCACGCATGAAAGAGCAGCGATTCAACATAGCCGCAGGATGTGTCACTGGGGACAAGGACCGTCTTGGAGATCGATGCATCAACGAACGGCTGCAGCGTCGCCACCATGCGCAGATGGTCAAAGCCATCGACTTGCCTCGCCGTGACGAAGTAGCTAGGCAACATGGCACGCTGTCCATACTGCGCACGGAAACTCCGATAGGCGCGGTTCTCTACACCGTAAAGCAGTGGTGCGCGATGCTGAATGCGCACTCGACGCTGATACACCCAGTCGAACGCTGGCTCGATGCCACTGGAGCAGTTGTCTCCGAACGCAAGACTGACGCTCCCGGTGGGTGCGAGAGACAACAGGTGGCTATTGCGCAGACCATGCTTTGCAATGGCTTCTCGCACAGCCCGTGGTAGCGAAGCGCTGAAGTGCCCGGGTGCCAGGCTACGCGCCGCCTGAAACAGCGGATACGGCCCGCGCTCGCGCGCAAGTTCGGCAGAGGCTGCGTACGCGTTGTCGCGCAGACAACGCGCGATCTGCGATGCCATATTTCGTGCCTCTGGAGCGTCGTAGGGCAGGCGCATCATTGTCAGCGCATCGGCAAGTCCGGTCACGCCTACACCGATCCTGCGCTTGGCATGGGCCTCCCGCCTATGCTCGGCCAACGGCCAGCGGGTGACATCGATCGCGTTGTCGAGCATTCTGACTTGAATGCGCACTACCCGGCCCAATCCGATGAAGTCAAACATGGGTTGCCCGCCCGCGCCAAAGGGGCATCGCACCCACCTTGACAGATCGACGGGGCCAAGCACACAGCCGCCCCATGGCGGCAACGGTTGCTCGCCACACGGGTTGGTCGCAGCGATGGTTTCAATCCCGGCAAGGTCGTTGGCTGCGTTGATGGTGTCGATGAACAGTAGGCCCGGTTCTGCGCTATGGCGCGCCGCTTCCGCAAGCATGCCCCAGAGTTGCCGTGCGGGTATGACTGCGTAGCACCAGCTTCCGTCGGGCAGCAGGTGGGCGCCCTCTTCCAACCGCCGAGCGTTAGGCGCAGCGCGATGTTGCAGCCGCCACAATCCATCATCGGCAACGGCTTGCATGAAAGCATCGGTAACAGCCACCGATATGTTGAACGTTGACCAGCGCTTTCGTCCGCGCTTGGCGGCGACGAAAGCTGCGAGGTCGGGATGGTCACAGCGCAGCACGGCCATCTGCGCCCCTCCTCGTGTGTCGCCTTGCGCCAGCGCCATGCACGTTCGATCGAAGGCATCGATGACCGCACAGACGCTCCCCATCCCGCCGTTTGATGTTGCCTGCTCGGAATCGACAGGGGCGATGACCGAGAAATCGTAGCCCACCCCGCCACCCATCTGCAGCGTGACGCGCGCCTTCTGCAAAGCCTGTTCAATATCAGATGCGTCTGCAACGGGCTGTCCGCTGATGGCGATAGGATGAACGAAACAATTCACCATCGTCCCCGACTTCACACCTCCCGCGTTCGCCATGATCCGCCCCGCGCCAATGGCACCTTGCAGCAAGTTGGAGTAGAACAAGCGAGTAAAACGCGTGCGAAGCTCGGGAGCTTCCGCGGCGGCAAG
Source organism: Burkholderiaceae bacterium 26 (assembly GCA_000955795.1). Taxonomy (GTDB): domain Bacteria; phylum Pseudomonadota; class Gammaproteobacteria; order Burkholderiales; family Burkholderiaceae; genus Ralstonia; species Ralstonia chuxiongensis. The sequence goes on along the minus strand of JYOB01000009.1, from coordinate 53,101 downwards.
GGCACGCGCGACGCGCTTGAAGATGTCCTCGCATGTTGTCTCGCCTGGAGCGAGATAACGATCCGCCAACACAGCGGCGCCAAGAGGCGATGCTGGCATTCTCGGCATCGAATTCTTTGCCCGCATCGGCATGCTCCATTGCACGGATAAAGTCATGCTAGCCAACCCCAATCTGCGGGCGTTGATCCGCATCACGCCGATGCACTGGCACGGAAAGCTGAATTTGGGCTCAGGCAGCCAACCGCAGTACCACGAACGCCCCAACAAGGCGATGCGGTAAGCCGATCCGGAAACTGGCGTCAGGTCAACTATGGGGATGCCTGTGCCGCCTTGCGGGACGCCAGCCCAGTCGCCGAGTTCTTTCTCGAACCCAGCTCCAGAACGGGCGCTTTCGAGTCAAGATGGCGGAGGCCGCGCTGGAGAATTTGCGCGAACTGGAGAATCAATCGGAAGCGGCCAAAGACTGAGCACGCTTGCCTGGGCACAGAGCGCTCACCTGAAACGGCAATCAAAGCGCAAGCGCGCTTCGTCAGTGGCGGATTTTCTCAATAGCGCGCTTGCCAGCAGGCTTGCTGATCTTGAAATCGCTGACGGCGATGCTGACGTCGACACCATTGCCCTTGCCTGCCGACGCGGGTGACGCCCAGCCCTTGGTCAGAACCCTGACCTTGCCAGTCTTGAGACGCCGCTATTCCCGCTGGCGACGAGGTAGTCAAAGGCGTTGGCTCACGCCTCTCTCTTCGGGAAATGTCGCTCAGTGGGGCCACAGCAGTTGGTCAGGAGAACTGACCAACTGAAGTGACGTCACTTTGCTTCCGACTTCGGCGCGGCGCACGTTTTCACGCCCAGAATGCTGTAGGCGGGGCAGACGCGCACGATGCCTGTCAGGAGTGGCACGATGCCAATCCAGCCCCAGGCGCCAACGCGCCCTGTCGCGGCCAGACCAATCAAGACCAACCCGACAACGATTCGAATTACGCGGTCGATCGTTCCAACATTTGCTTGCATGGCGGACTCCTTCATTCAACGACGATTGCACAGGCTTCTTCACCAACGCTGAACGTGCTGCGCAATCCGTTCAGAGGTTGGGCGTCTTATATGCGCCTTGCAGAAATTTTTAACTCAAGTCAAAAGCGGGGTCATGATGTAGCGCAACACTTTGCTAAGTGATTCGCCGTCCGGCCGCCCCGCGTTAGCGTGCGTCCTTCGGCCTGTCACCTTTAGGCCAGTCGTTGACACGTGGCGCGTAGTCGGGGCGAGGTTGCTGGGTAAAGAACGCAGCGACATCCACGGCATCCTGCGCTGACAGCGTGCCGCCCTGGCCAAGCGGCATGTTGTGCTTCACGAACGCAGCGGCGGTATACAGCCGGGCCATCCCAGCGCCCACGTTGAACGAGTCATTGCCCCACAGTGGCGGGAAGATGTAGCCACCTTGCGGATTCTTGGTGCCCTGCCCCTCTGCGCCATGGCAGGACGCGCACTGTGCTTCGTAGACTGATTTGCCGTGCTCCCGGTTTGGAACAAGCGAGGTGTCAATCTTTTCGAAACCCCGGCCGACCACATTGGTGCCAGTAGGCACGCCTGTGGAAAGCCACTTCATATAGGTCATGATGGCGTTCATCTCTGCCGAGTCGAAGGGCAGCGGTTTGCCGTTCATCGAGCGCTGGAAGCAATCGTTGATGCGCTCCTGAAGCGAGATGATTTTGCCGCTGCGAGACCGGTACTCCGGAAAGGCTCCGGTGAGCCCGATCCAAGGCGATGCGTAGGCCGTCGTCCCGCCATTCAGATGGCAACTCGTGCAGTTCAGGCCGTTGCCCACGTTGCGGGGCAACTGTTTGTGGGTATCCGTCAGCAGCTCCTTGCCGCGCTTGATGGCGTCCCCCATGGGCCCCTGTGGGATCGACGACTCTTCCGGCACGTGCATCGGGACGGTCTGAGGTTGCGATAGCGCCGGCATGCTGGTTGCCGCCAGAAGCGCTACGACCAGGGTGCGCGATTTGATTGAGTTCAAGAGTGTCTCCTTTGTATGAGGCGTACCTTTCCTGGGTACGTTTGTGTGTTTGGCTTTACGCTGCCAGCGCGACCTTCGCCACCATCCCGATGGCGATAAGACCTGCGATGAACGCGAAGCCCTGCTGCAGCCTGTGGCCGCTCAACCGACCGGCCACGACCCGCCCACCCAGCATGGCAAGCATGGCGCCCGTGGCAAAAGGCACGCCAATCTGCCAGTTCATTCGCCCGGACAAGGCAGTTGTGATGACGCCTGAGGCGGACACCAAGGTAATGACTGCCAGAGAGGTCGCCACGATGGAGTGCACCGGGGCATTGGTGGCTTTCTTGAGCGCGGGAACGATGACGAAGCCCCCACCCACCCCCAGCAGGCCCGAGAGAAAGCCAGCGCCAATGCCCGAAAGCGCGAGCGCGCGGGTGCAGGAAGCAGTCCAGACAAAGCGGCCGGTCTGGTTATCCAGTTGACACGGTTGCGGGTGCTGCTCGGGTTCCGCTTTGTGTGGAGCACTCGCGCTAGCCTGCTTGAACATGCGCAGCGCAACAAAGGCCAGCACGGCAGCGAAGAGCAGCGTCAGCGGTCCGTTCGGAAGACGGTGCGCAAGCCACAAGCCGGCGGGTGAGAAGACCGTACCGGCCAAGGCCATCAGCATAGCGGCGCGGTAGCGCACGATGCCCGCCCGCAGGCCGATGGCAGCTCCAACGGCCGCAGACAGGCCCACTGCAAGCAGGGCGACCGGCGCGGCCTCTGCAACATTGAGGCGCAGGACGAACAGTAGAAGCGGAACCGCGAGGATCGCGCCACCTGCACCAGTCAACGCCAGGATGAGGCCGACCACAGCGCCAAGTGCGGCGCTGCTTACAACGATGTTTTCCATTGACTCCCCGTCGCCTGTTTATGCGTGTTGTGCGCTGGATTTCATTCGCTCAAAGACCTCGAAGACAACCATGCCCGCCACCATGGCGGCTACGAAGCCAATCGCTTTCGGATAGCCCGCACCCAGGGCCACGAGCGCGGGGCCCGGGCAGAAGCCTGCCAAGCCCCAGCCGATACCAAACGAGGCGCTGCCCAACACCAGCCGCAATGTCACGACCGTGCTTGCTGGCAACTGCATGGACAATCCGAGGAACGAACGCTTGCGGCGTTTGGCAAGGAAGAACGCGAGTGAGCCAACGGCAATCGCGCCGATCATCACGAAAGCAAGAGAAGGGTCCCACCGGCCTGCCAGGTCGAGAAAGCCCTGCACCTTGGCCGGATTGGCCATCCCGGAAATCATTAAGCCCAGGCCGAACAGCAAGCCGGCGAGCAGTGCGGTAATGGCAGCCATGTCAGCCTCCAATCAGATGCCGTTGCACGAAGACGGTCAGGAAGCCAGCCGCCATGAAGGTCGAGGTCGCAACCAGGGAGCGAACGGAGCCGCGCGAGATACCGCATACCCCGTGGCCGCTTGTGCAACCGCTGGCGTAGCGCGTGCCCAGGCCCACCAGAAAGCCGGCGACCAGGATTTCACTCCAGCCGGCCTGGATTTCTGCAACGGGCGGCCTGCCGAGCAAAGTCGCAATGACCGGGGCACCGATCAGACCCACAAGGAAAGTCACGCGCCACACCATGTCGGTGCGTGGCAGGCCCAATAAGCCGCCCAGGATGCCGCTGATGCCTGCGATACGGCCGTTGAACAGCACCAGCACGGCCGCCGCCGCACCGATGATCAGTCCGCCGGCAAGCGAAAGGCCAGGCGTGAAGTTTGTAATGTCAATCAGCATGTCTTTTCCCCTTTGCCGTCGGCGCAGAACTGTTCGTAAAGGACAGTCATGACTGCGAGCGCCGGCCCACTTTCGACCGAATAAAAGATGTTCTTCCCATCACGACGTGACGCCACCAAGCCGTTCTCGCGCAGGATGCCCAGCTGCTGCGACAGCGTCGGCTGCCGGATGCCCAGCCGCTCCTCCAGTGCGCCCACGGACAGCTCCTCTTGCGACAACTGACACATCAGCAGCAGTCGGTCAGGATTGGCGAGCACCTTGAGCAAGGCGCACGCGTTCGTTGCGGCGGCTTGCATGCTGACGAGGTCAATAGCAACTTGATCGTTGTCCATATGAGCTTTCGGTTTCCATGCGTATAGTATATAAAAAAATATATTATTTTCCAGTAGATTGATGTGCGGCATAGGAGGCCCCATGCAACCGATTGTTCAGCCGTTCTTTGACCCGGCAACCTGGACAGTGACCTACGTGGTTCATCAGGAAGCGCGCTCCGAGTGCGCGATCATCGACTCGGTCCTGGATTACGACCCAAAGTCGGGCCGGACGTCGACGGCCAGCGCCGACCGGGTCATCGCGTTTGTGCGCGAGCGTGCGTTGCGCGTCGAATGGATTCTTGAGACGCATGCGCACGCAGACCACCTTTCCGCCGCACCCTATCTCAAGCGTCATCTGGGTGGCCGCATCGGCATCGGCCAAAACATCCGCGGCGTGCAGGCCGTGTTCAAACAACTCTTTAATCTGGAGCCGGAGTTCCAGCCAGACGGGTCACAGTTCGACCATCTTTTTGAAGACGGCGCGACGTTCTCCGTCGGCGGGTTGACCGGCAAGGCGATTCACGTGCCAGGTCACACGCCTGCCGACATGGCGTACCAATTCGAGGATGCGGTCTTCGTCGGCGACACGCTGTTCATGCCGGACGTTGGCACCGCGCGCTGTGACTTCCCGGGTGGCAATGCACACGAGCTGTTTCACTCCATCCGTAAGCTGCTGGACTTGCCGGGCGAGACCCGGCTCTTCATGTGTCACGACTACCCGCCCGAAGGACGGGGGCCGGCCTGGGAGACGACGGTGCGTGACGAACGCAATCGCAATATCCATGTGCACGACGGCGTGACCGAGGCGCAGTTTGTCGCCATGCGGCAGGCCCGCGATGCGACGCTGGCGATGCCGACGCTGATTCTGCCTTCAGTGCAGGTCAACATCCGTGCTGGAGAGCTGCCGCCGCCCGAAGAGAACGGCGTTCGCTACCTGAAAATCCCGCTTAACGCCCTCTGAGGCCACATCGCGCGCGCCCATCTGCGCGGCAGTTGGCAGGCAGTCCGGGGGGTTAAAAGAAGGGGCAATTCCGCTCCCGCGCAAACTTTGGTCAGCCACCTGCGGCGCTGCAGGTGGCTGCTTGTCGGCTTGACCCTTGGCATGATGCGCAACGTGGCGCGTTGCACCCGCGCGCCCGGTTGACGGGCATCAATATCGACTTCGCCACAGTGCCTACATTTTCTTCAGGCGCTTGTTTGAAGATTGCCTGCGCCGAAACGCCTTTGTCCATCACACGATGAGGTCGGCCATGCACGAAAGAGTTCTCATGTCTCCTGTCGAGTTGGCGGAGATGATGAAAACCGAGCCCCTCGTACTCATCGATACCCGGGACGCGGCCGGTTTTGCCGAAGCGCATTTGCCTGGCGCGGTCAATATCCATGAAATCTTTACTTATTTGGCGACGTCAACGCCGCAAGGCGTGGCGGCATTGCGGCAGGCATTTAGCGAAGCCTTTGGCAAGGCTGGTTTGTCCGGGAAGGAGACAGCTGTTGTCTATGAGCAATCGATGACGACCGGCTTTGGGCAGTCTTGTCGGGGCTACGTTCTGCTCCGCTACCTCGGTTATCCCAGAGACAAGATCAAGGTGCTCCACGGTGGCTTCAGCGCATGGCGCGCGGCGGCGCTACCAAGCACGACAGACGTGCCGGCCCCGAAGCCCGCCGACTTTCCTCTGGCAACGCAAGGAAGCCGCATCCTCGTCGACCTTGACGAGATGAAGGAGGCAGTCGCGGACCCGCATGTCGTAAAGCTCGATGTACGGGACGTGGACGAGTGGATTGGCGAGAGTTCATCGCCCTACGGCAAGGACTTCTGCCCGCGAAAAGGCCGTATTCCAGGCTCGGTCTGGCTTGAGTGGTATCGCATGATGAAGCCGACCCCCACTGGGCAGATGTTCAAGTCACCAGCGGAGATTCTTGCCGAATGCGCGACCGTCGGGATTCGTCAGGAAACCCCCGTCATTGTTTTCTGCTTCAAAGGCGCGCGCGCATCCACAACGTTCGTCGCACTGGAGGAAGCCGGCATCAAGAACGTGCGGCTATATCTCGGATCCTGGAACGAGTGGTCCCGGGACCCTTCCCTTCCGATCGAAGAAGGATTGCCCTATTGAGAGCCATCGCCATCGCACGCCACCTCACTCAGATTGGCCTTCATATTTCGCTTCAGGAGATACGTGATGAAAAAAGCAGTGTTGCTGACCATGCTTTCATGTGTGGCCATTTCCAGCGCGCCCGTCCTTGCTCAACAGACCACTCCCGCGAACAAGGGCAGTCAAACCGCGCAGACGCAAACAAACGTGGCTGAGTTCGACAAAAAGACGGCGGCTGTTCGAGAGAATATGAAGAAGATGCAGGAAGAAATGGACAAGGCCCGTCAGACCCAGGATCCGAAAGAGCGCCAGAAACTGCTCGACGAACATTGGGCAACGATGCAGAGCACGATGGGCATGATGCGCGAGCTGTGGGGCCCGGGAATGATGGGCGGTCCTGGAATGATGGGTGGCCGTGGAATGCGCGGCGGCCACATGATGGGCGGCGGCCCGATGATGGGGTGGCGAGGGATGGGAGGCTACTACTCGCACCTCACGCCCGAGCAGATGAAGGAACGCCAGTACATGTCGGACCAGTACATGGACCTTCACTACGAGATGATGGAGCAGATGATGCTGAACCATCAGATGTGGAGGCAGATGCCACGGTAATGCTGATTTCCGCAAGCCCATGTCCACTAAGCCAAGTGGACATGGGGCGATGTAGCCCGAGGTTGCGTAACCGTCTGCCGAGCCGATCAGCGGTTTCGCCAAGAAGCCTCATGATCATCGATTGCACTGAACCACATGCCGTGCTGCCACCCACTCCTCGTTTGTAGGCTCCACTGCTACGCGAATCCGGCTCGCTGAACTGGAGATGATCGCCGCATGCGCCTGGTTGGCCGCGTCATCCAGGTCGGCACCCAAATAACCAAGTGCGCCCACAACGCGTTCGCGCAGCACGGCATTGTGTTCGCCAATACCCGCCGTGAAGACCAAGAAATCCAGGCCACCCAGCACGGCCACCAGGGCACCGATCTCACGGACGATCCGGCGCACGTAGAGCGCGAGCGCTGCCTGTGCACGCGGGTTGTCAGCCTCTCGCGCAATCAGCTCGCGCGGGTCGGAAGACAGCCCTGACACCCCAAGCAGACCCGATTCGTGATACAGCACGTGCCCGACCTGTGCAGGGGAAAGATGCTCCGTCTCCATCATGTAGAGCACCGCACCCGGATCAAGCGCGCCGCATCGCGTCCCCATCATCAGGCCATCGAGGGCGGAAAACCCCATGGTTGTGGCTACGCTCTTCAGCCCGTGCATTGCACATAGGCTGGCGCCGCTTCCCAGGTGCGCGACGATGGTTCGCTCGAGTGCGATATCGCCATGCCGTTCCGGCAAAGCGATCGACATGTATTCGTACGACAACCCATGAAAGCCATAGCGTCGCAGACCACGCTCCCATGCCGTATAAGGCAGCGGCAGCATCGTCTCGACCTGCGGCAGCGTGCGGTGAAAAGCGGTATCGAAGCACGCGACCTGCGGCACATCAGGCAAGTCCGACAGAAGCGCCTCGATGGCCTCCAGGGCAAACGGCTGATGCAGGGGCGCCAGAGGAATGTAGCTGCGTAGATCGGACAACACATCGGCGCTCACGCGTACCGGGGCGAAGTATTTGGAGCCGCCATGCACCACCCGATGCGCCACGGCCATCAGCCGGCGGCCGTCCAGCCTGTGCTCGACACGCTGGCGAATGTGCATGAGCGCGGCGTGATATGGCTGCGCACTGTCAAGCTCTAGCGATTGTGTTGGCGCGCCTGCCTCTGTCGCCACGGGGTGCTCGGTGCCGATGCCCTCCACTTTGCCGCTCCACATGGGTGCGCGCGGCAATGGATTCAGGGTGGCATCGAACAACGCAAACTTGATGCTCGACGAGCCGCAATTCAGTACGACGATGCAATCGTTCATGGCGGTAAGTTGCGGTAACGGTGAGCCAGCAAGGTGGCAACGGCACACGACGCGATGCGCGACTCGCGCGAGTCGGCACGGCTGGTCAACACAATGGGCACGCGGGCGCCGAGCACAATGCCTGCGCTGGCAGCGCCGCCCAGGTATTCCAGCTGTTTGGCGAGCATGTTGCCGCTTTCCAGATCGGGCACCACCAGCACATCGGCCTGACCAGCGACTTCCGAAACAATGCCCTTGATACGCGCTGCAGCGGCAGATACCGCGTTGTCGAAAGCCAGCGGTCCGTCCAGCACACCGCCCTCGATCTGACCGCGGTCGGCCATCTTGCACAGTGCGGCCGCATCAAGCGTGGCGGGCATGCGCGGGTTCACGGTCTCGATCGCCGCCAGGATCGCCACCCGCGGCCGCTCAACGCCAATCGCATGCGCCAGATCGATGGCGTTGCGGACAATGTCCGCCTTTTGATCCAGGGTCGGCGCGATGTTGATGGCGGCATCCGTCACGATAAACGGGCGCGGATACGCAGGCGACTGCATCAGAAAACAATGGCTGATCCGACGTTTGGTACGCAGCCCTGCCTCCTCGCGCACCACCGCCGCCATCAACTCGTCGGTATGCAGGCTGCCCTTCATCAGCGCCTCTGCCCTGCCCTGCGTGACGAGCTCCACTGCGCGGGTGGCGGCGGCGCTGCTGTGCGGCACGTCTTCGATCTCGATGCCCTTGAGGTCAAGGCCGGCTTCGGCGGCTACGCGCATCAGCTTGGCGTACGGTGCAACAAGGCAAGGCACGATCAGACCTTCAGCGTGCGCGTCCATCACGGCGGACAGGCTCAGCGTATCGCACGGGTGGACGACCGCCATGCGGATCGCACCAAGAGGCCGTACATGGTCGAGCAAGCGGTGGATCCCATCACTGCCGGTGGTGATGCGCACGTCCGGCAGTGTGGTCCGCGGACGCTCGATCCGCTCGGTGGGCGCGATGACCTCAGCCTCGCCCGTGATGGCCACCGTGCCGCGGTCGTTTGTACACGTGCATGCCAGCTTGATCCGCTTTCTTTCCTCCTCCTTGCTGACCACCGTCACGCGAATCGTCAAGGTGTCGCCCACGCGCACCGGTGCGAGGAATTGCAGTGTCTGCCCGAGGTAGATCGTTCCCGGCCCCGGCAAACGCGTGCCAAGCAAAGCGGAGATAAGCGCGCCGCCCAGCATGCCGTGGGCAATCACACCATGAAAACGCGTGGACGCCGCAAACTCCGGATCCAGGTGCTGCGGGTTGACGTCCCCAGACAACACAGCAAAGAGCTGGATGTCCTCCGCCGTGAGCGTGCGCAGAATGGCAGCCGTGTCGCCAATGGCAATCTCGTCAAAGGTGCGATTGCGCACCACGCTCAGATCGCCACCCGGCAGCAGCACCGGCGGTGCAGACAGATGATCGGGGCCCATGTGTGCTCGTCAGGAAGCTTGGTGGAGTTGACCGTTGCCCTTGCCGGGCGCACGTACAGGAGTTGACCGTTCGGGTGCGGAGCGGAGCAATGCATCGCCCGGCACGCCCCACGCCGACAGCATGCCCTGCAGGGCCGTATTGACCGGCATGGCATTGCCTGCCGTGCTCAATGCCCGTACGGAAGCCTGCTGCCATTCCAGCATGACGCGCTGGTAATCCGCCACGAAGCTCGATTGGTTAGAGATGGCCGTCTGCAGCACGCCTTGCAGCACATTCATGGTGCGCTGGCTGGTCTGCCAGAATGCGTTGGGCAGCAGCGCTGCAAAGGCGTTCCAGTCTTCGACGCCTTGCAGATCGGCCAGCGCAGATTCGGTGCGGGCAACGTCTTGGGCCAGCAGCTCGGCGCCCAGTTCATACCAGCGCTGCCGTGTTGCCTTGAGCAGGCCCAACGTCTGCAGCGCGAACTTGACTTGCGCCTTGTGGAGCGCGAGAGGAACGTTAGCGGGTGTATCCATGTTGGCTCCTTTAAGCCATCTGGCTGATGGTTTGGCGAAAGCGCGTCAATGATGCGAGAAACAGCACGGTGCCGATTACGCAGATGGCCAGACACTGCGGCCACACGACCTCGAGCCCCGCACCCCGATAGAGAATGGCTTGCGAAGCCGACACAAAGTGCGTGGTTGGTGCAGCGAACATGATGTCCTGCACGACGCTGGGCATGCTCTCGCGCGGGGTGGTCCCGCCCGAGAGCAACTGCAGCGGCAGCAACACCAGAACCAACAGCATGCCGAACTGCGGCATGGATCGCGCCACCGTCGCAAGAAAAATCCCCATGGAAGTCGTGGCAAACAGATGCAGCGTAGCCACCAGCATGAACAGCAGGATCGAGCCCTCGATCGGTACATGCAGCGCGCCCTGCACCACACACACCAGTGCAACCAGGGCGGCCACCACCACCACCAGCCCCATCGACCAGACCTTGGACACCATGATCTCGAATGGCGTGACTGGCATCACCAGCAGGTGCTCGATCGTGCCGTGCTCGCGTTCGCGGATGAGTGCGGCGCCGGTCAGGATGATCGAGAGCATGGTCACGTTGTTGATGATTTCCATCAACGAGCCGAACCACGTCTGCTCCAGGTTCGGATTGAAGCGCGTGCGCAGCACCAGGTCGACTGGCGTGGCAGGCGCGGCGCGGTGGCGCTGCAGGAAGGTGTTCACCTCGCCCGAGACGATCTGCTGGATGTAGCCGTTGCCGGTAAAGGCCTGGCTCATGCGCGTGGCGTCGATGTTGAGCTGGATGGACGGTGCGCGGCCGGCCAGCACATCGCGCTGGAAGTTGGGCGGGATGTCGAGCACGAATGTGTAGCGGCCGCTGTCCATGCCTGGGTCCACCTCGGTGAGCGGGATCAGCGCCGGCGTGCGGAAATGCGGTGGATAGAAGCTCGAGACAATGCGCGCCGACAGCGGTGAGCTGTCTTCATCGACGATGGCGATCGAGGCATTGTGCAGGCTTGCCGGCATGGCTGTGGCCGCCACGTAGATCGACACCGTGAAGGTATAGACGATGAGCACCAGCATCATCGGGTCGCGCGCCAGGCTTCGTAATTCCTTGATGCCAAGACGGAAGATGTTGTTCAGGCGAGCGGTGCGGCGATCGATCGGAAGGCTCGGCATGATCTGGCTCTCCTAGCTTTCCTGCTTGCGCAGCATCAGCAAGGTGGCGCCCAGGATGAACGGCACCGCCGCCAGGAGTGGCCAGAAGGCGCTGCCCAACGCACCCATATCCAGCGCCTTGCTGAACACGCCCCGGCTGATGGTCAGGAAATGCGTGGCCGGATACACGCGTCCGATCAAGGCCCCCGCCCCTTCCAGCGACGACACCGGATTGAGCAATCCGGCAAACTGCACACAAGGAATGATTGTGCCGATCATGGTGACGAACATGGCCGCGATCTGGCTTTGCGTGAAGGTGGACGCAAACAGCCCAAAACCCGTCGAACACGTCACGAAGATCAGCGCCCCCAGCGCGAGCGTCGCAAAGCTGCCCTTGATCGGCACACCGAACACCGTCACCGCCAGCAGCGCCAGCAAGAAGAAGTTCAGCATGGCCAGCACGATATACGGCGCCTGCTTGCCGAGCACAAACTCCGCACGGGTGACCGGTGTCACGTAGAAATTGATGATGGAGCCCAGCTCCTTTTCACGCACCACCGACAACGCCGCCAGCATCGCGGGAATCATCATCAGCAGCATCGGAATCACGGCGGGCACCATGGCAGGCAGGCTTTTCACGTCGGGGTTGTAGCGATAGCGCGTTTCGACGCTGCTGGGTGTCGCAAGACGCACACCCAGCCGGTGTACAGCCGCATCCGCAAGCCAGAGCTGGTGGATGGCCTGCACGTAACCTCGAACAGTTTCTGCGCGGGTGGGCATTGCACCATCCACCCAGGCGCCGATCTGTACGGCCGCGCCGCGTTCGATGTCGCGCGCAAAGCCCGGTGGGATTTCAATCGCCAGCGACAACTCGCCGTTGCGCATGCGGCGGTCCAACTCAGCGTAGTCACGAATCGGGGGTTTTTCGATGAAATAACGCGAACCCGCCAGGTTGAGCGTGTAGTCGTGCGAAAGCACGGTCTGGTCGCGATCCAGCACGGCGTACGTCAGGTTCTCCACATCCAGGCTGATGCCGTATCCGATGATGAACATCAGAATGGCCGTACCCAGCAGCGCCAGCGTGGCGCGCACGCGGTCGCGGCGCAGCTCCAGCGCCTCACGCTGCGAATAGCTCAATGCACGCGCAAGACTGAAGCGGCGGCGCGCGGGCATGCCGCTAGGCGCGCTGGCGGCAGCCGTGCGTACGGGCAGCGGCGCGGCAATCTTGGCGGTGCCCTCAGACGCTTCGGCGGCCTCCTGCAGATAGGCAACAAACGCCTGCTCCAGCGTCTGTGTGCCGCGAGCACGCACCAGCGCCGCGGGCGCATCGCTCACCAGCACGCGGCCGGCATGCATGAGCGAGATGCGGTCGCATCGCTCGGCCTCGTTCATGAAGTGCGTGGAGATGAAGATGGTCACGCGATCCCGCCGGGCGAGGTCGATCATCAGGCGCCAGAACATATCGCGCGCGACCGGGTCCACACCGGAAGTTGGCTCATCCAGGATCAACAGCTCAGGCTTGTGAACCATCGCCACGGCCAGCGACAGCCGCTGCCGCATCCCCAGCGGCAATCTCTGGGGCAGGCTGTCAGACACCTCCTGCAGCCCGAAGCGGGTCAGCATCTCGGCCGCACGCGACTGCACCTCAGGCTCAGGCACCTGGAACAGGCGCGCATGCAGCACAAGGTTTTGACGCACGGTCAGCTCGCCATACAGAGAGAACGCCTGCGACATGTAGCCCACGCGCCGGCGTGTGTCGATGTCCTTCGGATCGACCGGGTGACCAAACAACCACGCTTGGCCCTCGCTGGCAGGCAGCAGGCCGGTGAGCATCTTCATGGTGGTCGACTTGCCGCAGCCGTTCGAGCCGAGAAAGCCGAAGATCTCTCCACGACGGATTCGGAAGTCGACGTGGTCGACCGCCACGAAGTCGCCAAAGCGCATGGTCAGGCCGCTCGCCTGCACGGCCACATCGTCTTCTGCACCGGCCACCAGGGGTGGCACCACCACGGCTTGATGACCCTGCCGGCGCGTGAGCGGCAGGAGCGCAATGAAAGCGGCTTCAAGCGAATCGGTACCGGCACGGCTGCGCAGCTCGGCCGGCGTGCCGGTGGCAAGCACCTGCCCCGCATCCATGGCGACCAGCCAGTCGAAGCGCTCAGCCTCTTCCATGTAAGCGGTGGCCACGATCACGCTCATGCCGGGGCGCGCAGCGCGAATATCGGCAATCAAGTCCCAGAACTGCGTGCGCGAGAGCGGGTCAACGCCCGTGGTCGGCTCGTCCAGGATCAGAAGATCCGGGTCGTGGATCAGCGCGCAGCACAAGGCCAGCTTCTGTTTCATGCCGCCCGACAGCTTGCCGGCTGGGCGTGAGAGAAACGCCCGCAGGCCGGTGCTGGCCGTGAGTGCATCAATGCGGCGGCGGCGCTCCGCCGCATCGTGGCCGAACAGCCGGCCGAAGAACTGCAGGTTCTCCTCGATCGACAGCGTGGGGTACAGATTGCGGCCCAACCCTTGCGGCATGTAAGCAATGCGTGGACCGACTGCGGCGCGCGCACGGCGATCGGCCATGTCGCTGCCCAGCACATGCACTGCGCCATCCTGCAGGGCACGCGCGCCGGCCACCAATGACAACAGGCTGGACTTGCCCACGCCGTCCGGGCCGATCAGTCCGACCATGCACCCGGCGGGCAAGTCGAGCGTGACGCCATCCAGCGCCAGCGTCTTGCGATAGCGCAGGCTCACGCCGGCCAGGCTCGCCACCGGCGGCGCCAGGCGCGCGTCATGCAACGCAGATGGGTCGGCAGAGGTGGTCACTGCGGGACCTTGATCGCCAGGCTGGCCGGCCATTCGGCTTGCCCGTCGAGCTTGAGCCACGCCATGCCGGGCAGGCCAGTCTTCACCAGCTTCAGGTGTTTGCGCAGCAGATCGCGATCGATCTGGGCCTTGACGCGGAACATCAGCTTCTGGCGCTCGCTGGCCGTCTCCACGGTCTTGGGGGTGAATTGCGCGGTGCTGGCCACAAAGGACACGCGCGCCGGAATCACGAATTGCGGCGCGGCGTCGAGCACGATACGCACTTCGCTGCCCATGGCAATGCGGCCTGCGTCCGTCTCCGGCACGAAGAAGGTCATGTAGACGTCGGAAAGATCCACGAGATTGAGCAGGCGCCCGCCACCGGCCAGAACCTCACCGGGCTGGGCGATGCGGTATTGCACGCGGGCGTCGCCCGGGGCCGTCAAGGCGCTGTCATCGATATCGGCCTTGATGCGCAGTACGGTTGCGTCGGCCGCCTTGACGGTGGCACCGGCGCCGGCCACCTGCGTACGGGCGGCCAATACGGCGGCCTGCGCTGCCTCGGCTTGCGCGCGGGCCGCCACCAGCGCGGCCTTGGCGCTGCGCACGCGGGCGCGGTCGTCGTCCAACTCCTGCATTGATGACGCCCCTTCGTTCGACAGCGTCTCGGACCGTGTCAACCGCCGTTGCGCGGCATCCAGATCGCTCTCACGCAGGGCGATCTGTGCCAGCGCAGCCTGCCGATCAGCCTCTCGTACAGCCACCTGGGCCTGCGCACTTGCCACGGCAGAAACCGATTGCTGCTGCCGCGCCTGGGCTTCGTCGCGCTGCGCCTCCAAGGTCTGCACCTGCATGTGCGCAAGCGGCTGGCCGGCCCGCACGAAGTCGCCCTCATCCACAAGGATGTCTTGCACGCGCCCGGGAAGCTTGGTGGCTACGTCGATTTCGGTGGCCTCGATCCGGCCGTTGCCGCTCACAAAGCCCTTTCCGGGCCCGTCTTGCCGCAAGGCCTTCCATGCGAACGCCCCACCGGCGACCACCAAGGCGGCAGCGAGCAGCGCAATCCATCGTTGTCGGGGAGTCGTGGTCATGGTGTTGGTTCGCCCGATACGCGCGGTGGCGGCGTCGGGCTCAGATGGGGTTGCGGATCGGGTGCGGATTCGACAGCTTGCGTGCCGCCGCCCAGCGCCGCATACAGGCCAACGCGGCTCGACAGAAGCGCGCGGCGCACCTGCACCAGTTGCTGCTGAGCGGCAAGCAAATCGCGCTGGGCGTCAAGCACCTCGAGGAATGTCGATGCGCCGGCGTCGAAACGCAGTTGTGACAGCCGAGCGCGTTCGGTCTGCGCTGCTAGCGCGGCCTTCGCAATGTCGAGCTGTTCGGCCACCCACTTGCGTGCGGACAGCGCGTCGGACACGTCGCGGAAAGCGCTCTGCACTGTCTTCTCGTAGGCAGCCACGGCTAGGTCTCGGCGGGCTTCTGCCAAGTCAAGGTTGCTGCGCAGCTTGCCGCCTTCAAACAGCGGGAGGCTGATGCTGGGTGCAAAAACCCAGGCGCGCGTACCGGGCGCAAACAGATTGCCCAGTTCCGGGCTGATCGTGCCGTAAGCGCCGGTCAGGGCCACGCGGGGGAAAAACGCCGCCCGTGCCGCACCGATGCTGGCGTGCGCGGCACGCAGGCGGTGCTCCGCGGCCACAATGTCCGGGCGCTGCGTCAGCAGGTCGGAAGGCAGGCCCGCGCGTAGCTCGGCCAGCATGCGGTGCTCGTCAAGTGGCTCAGAAACCGGTGGCAAGTCGATCGGCTTGCCGACAAGCAAGGCCAGGCCGTGCGCCTGCGCGTCCCGCGCCTGCTGCAATTGCGTCAACAGCGCCTGCGCCTGGGTCAGCAGGGTCTCGACCTGCGTTTGGTTCAATCGTGAAGTCGCCCCCACTGCCACACGGCGCGAGAAGATGCGCAGTGTCTCGGTTCTGCTGTCCACGGTTTGCTGCGCCAGCGCGATGCGCTCGTCCAGTTCACGTAATACCAGGTAGCTGTCGGCCACTTGCGCGATCAGCCCAAGCGCTACCGCACGGCGCGCGGCGTCGGACGCCACATAGCTTTCCAGTGCGGCGTCGTTGAGGTTGCGCACGCGCCCCCAGAAATCGATCTCCCAACTGGAGACCCCGGCGCCCACCTGGTACTGAGTGACACGCATGGGCGTGCCGAATGGGCTCAAGTCCGCCGGAATGCTCAGGCGGCTGATGCCGGCCTGCGCGTCGAGGTGCGGAAATATCTCCGCCCGCTGGATACCAAACGCAGCACGCGCCTCTTCCACCCGCAGCACGGCGGTGCGCAGGTCGCGGTTATTCTCCAGCGCCTGAGCGATCAACGCCTGCAGGCGCTTGTCCGTAAAGTACGCCTGCCAGCCGGTGGCGGAGGCTGACAGGCCAGCGCGGCCATCGTCGGCGTCGTAGTGCTGAGCCACGGGCAAGGCAGGTGCCTCGTAAGGCGGCGCCATCGAGATGCAAGCCGACAGGGCCAGCGCAGTGGCAGAGGCCACCATGGCGACCATACGCGTGCCGGCGTACCTGCCGCATGCCCGGCGTTGTTTCTCCACACGCATCTATTTCTCCAGCACGTAGGTGCCGGGCGCATCGGCCAGTGGCGGCAGTCCTGGGGCGCCCATCTTCGGCGGTTTGACCGCTGTGGCGCCCGATGCATGCGCAACCAGCCATGCATCCCATGCTGGCCACCATGAACCCTCGGTGGTCGGGGCCGATGCCAGCCAGTCATCTGGCGCCGCTGATGTCTCGCCGACGTGGCGCGTCTGCATCTGAAACCGCCGATGCGAGTTGGCCGGCGGGCTCACGATGCCGGCGTTATGACCGCCGCTTGTCAACACGAACGTCAGCTCCGCCTCGGTCAGGTGATGCAGCTTGTAGACCGAGCGCCATGGCGCCACGTGGTCGGTCAACGTGCCCACCACGAAGATGGGCAGGTCGATGTCGTTAAGGGCCACCGGCTTGCCGTTGACGGGGTAGCGGCCCTCGCTCAGGTCGTCGTTCAGGAACAGGTGCCGTAGATACTGGCTGTGCATCCGCGCGGGCATGCGCGTGGCATCGGCGTTCCAGGCCATCAGATCGTTCATGGGTGCACGATCGCCCAGCAGGTATTCACCCACCACCCTCGACCACAGCAAGTCGTACGAGCGCAGCATCTGGAAGGCTCCGGCCATCTGGCTCGCGCGCAGATAGCCGGTCTGCTCCATCTGCGCTTCCAGCAAACTGACCTGCGCCTCGTCGATGAACAGGCCGAGTTCGCCCGGCTCGCAAAAGTCTGTCTGCGCGGCAAAGAGCGTCATCGACGCCAGCCGCGCATCGCCATCGCGCGCCATGGCAGCCGCGGCAATGGCCAATAACGTGCCCCCGAGGCAGTAACCGGTGGCGTGGACGCGCTGGCCCGGCACGATGGCATTGACGGCATCGAGCGCGGCAAAGACACCGAGCTTGAGGTAGTCATCCATGTCGAGGGTGCGATCGGCCTCGTCAGGATTTTTCCAGGAGACGCAGAACACGGTATGGCCCTGCTCTACCAGATAGCGGATCAGCGAGTTCTGAGGCGACAGATCCAGGATGTAGTACTTCATGATCCATGCCGGCACGATCAGGATCGGCTCGGCCTGGACCTTGCTCGTGGTCGGCGTGTACTGGATCAGTTCGATCAGGCGGTTGCGCAGGACCACCTTGCCGGGCGTGATGGCAACGTCGCGGCCCACCGCAAAGCGTTCAGTGCCGGCGGCCGGCGCGCCGCTCATGGAGCGCTCCAGATCGTCAAGCGCATTGAGCGCGCCACGCACGAGATTGGTGCCGTGCTGCTCAAAGGTCCGGCGCAGGACAATCGGGTTGGTTGCCAGTTGGTTGCCCGGTGACATCATGTCGAGCCATTGACGCGCAGCAAAGGCAACCACGTCCTCATGATGCTTGGCGACCCCCCACACGCCGCGCGTGGCCGCCTCCCACCATTGTTCGGTCAACAGGAAAGACTGGTGCAGCACGTTGAACGGCCACAGGCGCCACTCGTCCGCCGAGAAACGACGGTCGCGGGCCGGCGGCTGAACGCAAAGGCACACGTCCTGAGGGCCGGACGCCATACAGTCCCGGATGTAGCGCTCGAGTTGTTCGGCCTGCGTCAGCGCCAGGCGGCACAGATCCAGCCGCTTGCCTGGCGAGACGGCGAGATGCAGTGCCCAGTCGAGCAACGCCAGCTGCATTGATGCGAGGGACAGCGAATTCGATGTGCGGGCAAGAGCAGCGTGAAACGGCAGATCGATCTGTTCTGCAGTCGATGAAGACGGCACGGGGGCGGTGCGCATAGTTGGGGCGTCAAACGATTGCCAATATGCGATCCATTAGATGCCAGCGGCTACCGACCAGACTTGACGCACCTCAAACCGGGACAAGAGCGCGGACTCTAGAGAGAGTCAAAGAAATGACATCTGCGAACGGCTGCGAGTCGTCAAAGGGGCTTGGCCCGCGACTTACGGGCCTAAATGGGTGTGTTAGAGTCCGGCGGGGAAAACGTGACGATCTGCAAGATCGGCCCCATATTTCCATCGCTCTCAACGTTGTAGCCGCAAATCTGTTGCACCAACAGGATGCATTGGGCGCATGGCGTGGGCGTCGCGAGACGAGATGACTTTCCCACCTGTCAGGCCAAAATAGCCAAAGGGCAGCGCAATCTCCTACGAACGGCTCGGCAACGCCATTTGTGGTTGAGGTATTGATCCGGATTGACATCGGCGCGCTCGCGGCCCCGGTCCACCTGCCTCGTCATCGAGGCGCAACGAACAATCCATTTAGAGAAAACCGTGTTCACTTGCATCAACCAGAGCTGCGGCACGCAGTGGGAGCTGTCCGACGTCGTCATCAAGGATGAGGGCCAAGGACCGCTGTTCCGCTGTGCGCTATGCGGCGCGCGCAACTATCTCAAACGCGTCGAAACCAAAGACGGCCGGGTCATCTACAAGCAAATCGAAGGCAAGCCGCTCAAGTGATCCAACGCAACGACATGACCATCGAACCAACCGCCACGCCCTTCACCACCCTAGCGCTCGCCCCGGCCGTGCTCGCGAACCTTGCGCAGCTCGGCTACACCGACATGACGCCGATCCAGGCTGCAAGCCTGCCCATCGCGCTTGCGGGCCACGATCTGATCGCGCAGGCAAAGACGGGCAGCGGCAAAACGGCAGCGTTTGCGCTGGCACTGCTCGCACGGCTCGACGCGCGCAGCTTCGACGTACAGGCGATGGTGCTCTGCCCGACGCGCGAGCTTGCCGATCAGGTTGCGCAGGAAATCCGTCGCTTGGCACGCGCTGAAGAAAACGTGAAGGTCTTGACGCTCTGCGGCGGCACACCGATGCGCCCGCAGGCGGCGAGCCTTGAGCATGGCGCACATGTCATCGTCGGCACGCCGGGGCGCATCATGGACCATCTGGAGCGCGGCAATCTCGCGCTCGGCGCACTGAAGACGCTCGTGCTTGACGAAGCAGATCGCATGCTCGACATGGGCTTCTTCGATGACATCGCGACGGTCGTGCGCCAATGCCCGCCTGATCGGCAGACGCTGCTGTTCTCGGCGACCTACCCGGAAGGTATTGCGAAGCTGAGCCAGCGCATTCTGCGCAATCCAAAAGAGGTGAAGCTCGAAGAGCGCCACGACGACAGCAAGATTCGCCAGCGCTTCTACGAGGTGACCGACAACAAGCGGCTGCATGCGGTCGGGCTGCTGCTCAAGCACTATCGGCCGGTGAGCACGCTCGCGTTCTGCAACACGAAGCAGCAATGCCGTGACCTGCTCGACGTGCTGCGCGCCCAGGGCATCCACGCGCTGGCGCTGCATGGCGAACTCGAACAGCGCGAGCGCGATCAGGTATTGATCCAGTTCGCGAACCGCAGTTGCTCGGTGCTCGTGGCAACCGACGTTGCCGCGCGAGGGCTCGACATTGCGCAGCTCGAAGCGGTGATCAACGTTGACGTGACACCCGACCCCGAAGTGCACGTGCATCGCATTGGCCGCACGGGCCGCGCCGATGAGAACGGCTGGGCGCTGAGCCTCGCGAGCATGGACGAGATGGGGCGAGTCGGCAACATCGAGCAGGCGCTGGGGCGCGAGGTCGAATGGCACAAGCTCGACGAGCTGGATACCGGCAATGACGCACCGCTGCTGCCTCCAATGGAAACGCTGCAGATTCTCGGCGGACGCAAGGAGAAGATCCGCCCCGGCGATGTGCTCGGCGCGTTGACAGGCGACGCCGGCTTTCGGGGCGACCAGATCGGCAAGATCAACGTGACCGAATTCTCGACCTACGTTGCGGTCGACCGCGGCATCGCACGCGAGGCGCTGCGCAAGCTCAACGGCGGCACGCTGAAGGGCAAGAAGGTCAGGGTTCGGCTCATGGACGAATGACCCCCTGCCCCTGCGCAGTTACCGGTTGCCGCTCGTAGGAAGAGCGCGATTCAACCCAGCATGGCAGCGGCAACGCCCGCCGCCGCACAAAACGCCACCACAATCAGCGGTGGCGTTTTCCATCGCGTCAGCAGCAGGAACGCAATCGCCGCGACGGCAAAGTCGCTCCATGACCGCACGGCGCTCGTCCAGACGGGTGTGTAAAGGGCAAAAGCCAGCAATCCAACGACTGCGGCATTCACACCCGCCAGCAGCGCCGCCATGGAAGGACGCGCGCGCAACGCCTGCCAGTAAGGCAGCGCCGCGATGACCAGCAGCAGGCCCGGCAGAAAAATGCCCACCGTGGCAAGCGCAGCCCCGGCCCAGTGATTCAGCCCCGGTCCGATCGTCCAGCCAAGAAAAGCGGCGAAGGTGAACAACGGCCCGGGCACGGCCTGCGCGGCGCCGTAGCCTGCCAAGAAATCGTTCGACGTGACCCAACCCGTCGCGACCGTCTGATGCTCCAGCAGCGGAAGCACGACGTGCCCGCCCCCGAAAACCAACGCGCCCGAACGATAGAACGCGTCGAACACCTTGGCGGGCATCCATGGATGAAGACCTGCAATAACCGGAAGCCCGAACAGCAGCGCGCAGAAGAGCACCAGACTGACGATGCTCGCCACGTGAGACACGCGGAATGCAGCCCCCTGCTCCGCCCTCGGACCACCACTCGCCGGACGGGACGATCGGCATAACATCAGCCCCAGTACGGCGCCAAGCACGATCACGACAAGTTGCGCGTAAACGGTCGTCAACGCGCTGAGCACGGCGATGCTGATCAGCGCGATACCTGCGCGCTGCCAGTCAGGACAGAGCTTGCGCGCCATATCCCACACGGCCTGCGCCACCACCGCAACGGCAACCAGCTTCAAACCGTGGATCAGACCCGCGCCAATCGGGCCGCCCAAGCTCGGCGCGAGCATCGCAAAGACCAGCAGCAGCAAGACGGAGGGCAGCGTAAAGCCGCACCATGCTGCCAACCCGCCACGCCATCCCGCCCGAAGCAGCCCGACGGAAAACCCCACCTGGCTGCTGGCAGGCCCCGGCAGAAACTGGCAAAGCCCGACAAGGTCGGTGAATGTTGCGTCGTCAAGCCAGCGGCGGCGCTCCACGAACTCGCGCCGGAAGTAGCCGATATGTGCGACCGGCCCACCGAAACTGGTGAGACCCAGCTTGAGAAAGACCGCCAGCACTTCCATGGCAGAGCCCGCTTGATGTGTGCGGGACGGTGTGGCGGATGCGGTCATTTGCGGGCGAGATCGACGTTTGGGAAACGCGTATTAGAACATTGCCGCCGTGGCATAGAAGGCAACTAAAGTGGCAGGATAAGCATCGCCGTCACCGTCACGGGACTCTTCCGCGTATCCCATCATGCACTTCGCTCAGGCCATTGGCGCGCAGCGCTATGTGTTCAACGATCTCAAGACGCTCCTGGCCAAAGCCAGCCCGGCGCGCTCCGGCGACTATCTGGCGGGCCTGGCCGCTGCCAGCGAAGGCGAGCGCATGGCCGCGCGCATGGCGCTGGCAGACGTGCCGCTGTCGGTGTTCCTTAACGAAGCGCTGGTGCCCTATGAGGAAGACGAGGTCACGTGCCTGATTCTTGATCGGCACGACGCGCAGGCCTTCCAGCCGATTGCCTCGCTGACGGTGGGCGAATTTCGTAACTGGCTGCTCCTGCATGAGACGGACAGCCAGACGCTGGCAAGCGTCGCGCCCGGCATCACGCCCGAAATGGCCGCCGCGGTCAGCAAGCTGATGCGCAATCAGGATCTGATTTCCGTGGCCCGCAAGTGCCGCGTGGTCACGCGCTTTCGCAACACCATCGGCTTGCCCGGCCGGTTGTCAGTCCGGCTGCAGCCCAATCACCCGACGGACGACCCCAAAGGTATTGCGGCGTCGATCATCGATGGCCTGCTCTATGGCTGCGGCGACGCGACCATCGGCATCAACCCCGCCGGCGACAATCTCGGTGCCATCGTCTCATTGCTGCAATTGGTCGATGAACTGCGCAATCGCTACGCCATTCCCACGCAGTCGTGCGTGCTGACGCACGTGACAAACACACTGCGCGCCATTGACCAGGGCGCGCCGGTTGACTTGGTGTTTCAGTCGGTGGCGGGCAGCGAACAGGCCAACGCGGGATTCGGCATCAGCCTTGCCTTGCTGGCCGAGGCGCATGACGCCGCGCAGGGCCTGGCGCGCGGTACGGTCGGCAATAACGTGATGTATTTCGAGACCGGCCAGGGCAGCGCGTTGTCGGCCAATGCGCATCACGGCGTCGATCAGCAAACCATGGAGGCGCGTGCCTATGCGGTGGCGCGGGCGTTCTCGCCGTTGCTGGTCAACACGGTGGTCGGTTTTATCGGTCCGGAGTATCTCTACGACGGCAAGCAGATCATCCGCGCGGGGCTGGAAGACCACTTCTGCGGCAAGCTGATGGGCCTGCCCATGGGCTGCGACGTCTGCTACACCAACCACGCCGAAGCCGATCAGGACGACATGGATACGCTGCTCACCCTGTTTGGCGTGGCGGGCATCCACTTCATCATGGGCGTGCCGGGCGCCGACGACATCATGCTGAATTACCAGAGCACATCGTTTCATGACGCACTTTATCTGCGCGACACGTTGGGCCTGCGGCCGGCGCCGGAGTTTGAGGCGTGGCTGCAAAGCATGGGCATTGTCGACACCGTTGGGCGCCTGCAAGACGCCACGGCGCGGCAGCCGCTGCTGCAGTTGGCCCACGCGCTGTGAATCCCGCTGGGAAGCCGAACATGCCCAAACACCCCCTCGTTCAACCGAATCCGTGGACACACCTGCGCGCCTTCACCGACGCGCGCATTGCGTTGGGCCGGGCTGGTAACAGCCAGACGACCGAAGCCGTGCTCGCGTTTGGCGTGGCGCACGCCCAGGCGCGCGATGCCGTGCACTTGCCGCTCGATAGCACGGCGTTGTCGGCCGCGCTTGGGCAGGCGGGCCTCACGGCATTGACCGTGCACAGCGCGGCAGCTGACCGCGCCCAGTATCTCCGCCGTCCCGATCTTGGCCGCCGGCTTGACGATGCCAGCCGCGCAGGACTCGGCGCGCTGCGGCCTGCGCAGCCATTCGACGTTGTCTTCGTGATTGCAGATGGACTCTCCGCGTTGGCGGCGCAAAGCCACAGCGTGCCGGTCCTGTGCTGCGCGCGCGATCGTCTGCCGCGCGACTGGTCCATCGGCCCTGTTGTCATCGCCGGGCAGTCTCGGGTTGCGCTGGGGGATGAGATCGGTGCGTTGCTTGGCGCACGACAGGTCGTGATGTTGATCGGTGAGCGGCCGGGGTTGAGTTCGCCTGACAGCCTGGGCATTTACCTGACCTACGCGCCGCGCGTCGGTTGCTCCGATGCGCAGCGTAATTGCATCTCGAATGTGCGGCCGGCAGGGCTGACTTATGACCAGGCAGCGACCCGGCTGGTGTTCCTGCTCAAAGGCGCGCTGGCGCTCGGCCGCAGTGGCGTGGACCTGAAGGACGACACGCCGTCCGTTGCCCCCGGTACAGCCCGACTTGCCGAACGCCACGACCCGTGACACACTCCCTCCCGCTGCCCACACCGGCAGCACGCAGGCGCGGCTGACGCACCAACGACAGCTGCAACACGCCGCAGGAGAGACCGGGCTTAACGCGCACACGTGCAACGCCCGGCGCCGATGGAGCAACCACCCCGGAAACTCTCAGGCAAAAGGACTGTGGCGTCGACTGCGAATCTGGAGAGAGGCGTGCACGCGTGCGCCCACCGAAGGGGATGGCGCCAGCGCTGCTGACGCCCAAGCTCTCAGGTCCCGAGACAGATGGGGTGAGCCGACCGGATCGTCCGGTCATGACATCACTCCATAGGGACCGCCATGACGCACATCGTCATCGTCGGCGCCGGCATATCCGGCGTCACCACTGCTTACACGCTCTCGCAACTCGGCTATCAGGTCACGGTGCTCGACCGCCACCTGTATCCGGCCATGGAAACCTCGTTCGCCAACGGCGGGCAGCTTTCCGCCAGCAACGCTGAAGTCTGGAACAGCACCGGCACGCTCCTCAAGGGCATCAAATGGATGCTGCGCAACGACGCCCCGCTCCTGCTCAATCCCAAGCCGTCGTGGCATAAGTATTCGTGGATCGGCGAGTTCGTCGCCAGCATCGCGCACTATCGCCGCAACACCATCGAAACAACGCGCATGGCCATCGAGGCACGCAAGCATCTGTTTGCGATGGCCGAACGGGAGCAGATCGATTTCGACCTGCAGAAGCGCGGCATTCTGCACGTCTATCACGACAAGGCGAGCTTTACGGCCGCAGGCAAGGCCAACGCCCTGCTCGTCGCCGGCGGGCTTGAGCGCCACGCCGTGAGCCCCGAAGACATTGCAGCCATCGAGCCCACACTGCGGGGCAACTACTACGGCGGTTATTTCACAGAGTCAGACGCCACCGGCGACATCCACAAGTTCACGCGCGGTCTCGCGCAGGCGTGCGAAAAGCGCGGTGTGCGCTTTTTGCAAGGCGTGGATGTGCGCGATGTGCAAACCAGTGAAGACGGCGTTCGCCTCCTGCTGCAGACCACACTGGACGACCGCCTTTCCACCAGCGAGGCGAATGTCGTGCAGGACCTTGCCGCCGATGCGATGGTCGTGTGCGCGGGCGTGGGCAGCCGGCATATCGCGCAAATGGTGGGCGATCGCATCAACGTGTATCCGGTCAAGGGATATTCGATCACGGTGCACCTGGACGACGAAGCCAGCGTGCAAGGCGCGCCGTGGGTCAGCCTGCTCGATGAGAGCGCGAAGATCGTGACCAGTCGCCTCGGCGCTGGCCGCTTCCGCGTGGCCGGCACGGCGGAGTTCAACGGTTACAACCGCGATATCCGCGCGGACCGCATCGAGCCCCTGGTGGCCTGGACACGCCGCAACTTTGCGATTGGCACGTCGCGCGTGGTGCCGTGGGCTGGCTTGCGCCCGATGATGCCGGACATGATGCCGCGCGTCGGCCGTGGGCGGCATGGGCGCGTGTTCTACAACACCGGCCACGGGCATCTGGGTTGGACGCTATCCGGCGCAACCGCCGCAATGGTGGGCGACGTGATCGCGCGCGACTGCCCGGTGCATTGATCGCAACAAAAGAAAAAGCCCGCCGAGACTCTGGCGGGCTTTTTCATTGCGAGAGCGATCGGAGCGATCAGAACTTGTGCCGCACGCCCAGCATGACGCCCAGGCGCGAGTTGTTGCCATACGTGTTACCCGAGTTGTTGAACGCGGCCGCGCTGTTCAGCGCAATCCAGGCGCCCTGCAGGCGGGTGTAGTCAACTTCGGCGTAGACGTCGGTGCGCTTGCTGAGGGCGTAGTCGAGCATGCCGGCGGTGGTCAGGCGCTTGCCGCTGGCATCGAGGTGCTTCATCCAGTCATATTGCACGGTGCCGATGAAACTCAGCGCGCCGGAGATCGGCACCTTCGCGCCCACATAGGCGGCTTGGTTCTTGTAGTCGGCCACGTCGAGGCGGCTGTTTGTATAGCCGAGGTACCACGTTGCAATCGAGGTATCGAGCTTGCCGCCAAAGCCCCAGACCGTCTGCTTGCTGGCCAGCGCAGCCGGCACCGCGCCGAAGAACGCCGACGACACATCGCGCGTGACCTGATACACCGCGCCCACTTCAGCCGGACCCATGCTGTAGACGATCGAGCCGGCGCCGGCCGAACTCTTGCTGAAGCTGCCCGCGGCCTCGCCAAAGGTCCATGCGCCGGCAAGCTGCAGCCCGCCGAACGATTTGATGTATTTGACCGTGTTGTCGTAGCGCAGGCCGGTGTAGTTGCCGCCTTGATAGCCGACGATGGAATTGTTAGCAAACGCCATCGCCTCGTATGAAGACAGGACCTCGTGCGCCAGCGTGTATTGCCGGCCGAGGTAAAGCTTGCCGTAGTCGCCTTCGAGGCCGACCACTGCGGTACGCCCGAACAGACGGCCGCCCTGCTGGCTGCCACCGGTATCGGGGGAGAAGCCCGATTCCAGGATGAACATGGCCTTGGTGCCGCCGCCCAGGTCTTCCGTGCCGCGCAAGCCCCAACGGCTGCCGGTCAGCACACCGTCTGTCATCTGCAGATTGCTGTTGCCTGCCGCATTTTCGTGCGTGCTGTAGCGGATGGTGGTGTCGATCAGCCCGTAGAGCGTGACACCGCCGGCGGTTTGCGCCGCCGCTGGCAGGCTCGTGGCTCCGAGCACCAGTGCGGCAATCATTGTCTTGTTCATGGCTCCCTTGTCTCCTCTTTGGTGTGATGGGTATGGATGTGCGACGGCCGCACGCGCAGCCGCAGTGTTGCGTGGATAGCGCCCACGGCCGCACAACCGTGAGCGCAAGATTTCTCGTGTCTCAGTGGTCAGCCGAAGTTGTGGTGCCGCGGCTCAGTTGTGCCTGCACAGCCATGCGCACGGCGGCGTTTGCGGCACCGTAGCCCAGGTAGCCGTTGCGCTGCACAAGCTCGAAGAAGAAGCGCTCGCGAAAGGGTTCGGTGTAGGCGTGCAGAAAATCGCCGTGCGGGTCGCGGTCGTAGAGAAGACCGTCGTCGTGCAGGCGGTTGAGCAGCGCGTCATCCAGCCCAAGCCGGGCGGCAACGTCGTCGTAATAGTTCCCCGGCACGTGCTGCAGGCAGGCCGCGCCACGGTCAATGGCCTCGATGGTCTCGAACAGCCGCTCAGTGCGGAATGCAATGTGATGCACCCCCGAGCCCGCGTAGGCTGCGATGAACCTGCCCGTGGCCGTGCGCCCACTTTCCGATACGTTGAGTGGAATCCGCAAGTTGCGATCCGGGCTCACCATCGCCCGGCTTTTCACTAGGCCGTACGGATCGGCAATCTCCTGTACGGCTTCGGCGTGCATGCCAAAGATGGCACGGTAGAACAGCACAAAGCTGTCGAGCCGGTGCGCGGGCAGCGCCTGCGCTACATGGTCAATCGATGCCCACCCGGCTACATCGTCTTGCACGCCAAGATGCAAGACAAAATCGCTTTCGTAGATGCTGCGATCGGCCTCGCGATCGTCGATCAGATAGAGCAGCGTGCCATCGGGCGCGCGCAGCGCGGGAATGCTGCGCTCAGTCGGCCCCACGGGCCCGCGCCACTCCTGGGCGCACAGCTCACGTGCGCGTGCCATGGCGCGCTCGGCATCGTCCACCTTCAGGCCAATCGCACAGACAGACGGCCCATGCAGCTGAAAGTGCTCCGACGCGGCGCTGTCCTGCTCCATGTTCAGGATCACGTTGACACCACCTTGCCGATACAGGTCGACGGCCTTGGAGCGATGGTGCCCCGCAAGGATGAAACCCAGCGCACGCAGGCGCGTTTCAAGTTCCCGTCCTGCCGCCGCGTCCACCGCAAACTCCAGAAAATCCACGCCTTCAAATTGAGCAGCCGCAGGCAGTTCCGCACCGCCAGCTTCGGACTCCAGCCAGCGCAGCGAACGCATGCCGTCCAGCGCCGTGAGCCGCGCCGGTGCAGAGCGGAATTCGTCATTGAAGACTTCAAGCGACAAGGGCCCCGTATAGCCCGCAGCAAGCAAGTCGCGCGCAAAGTCCGTCACCGGAAGGTCGCCCTGCCCCGGGAAGTTGCGGTGATGCCGGCTCCAGGACAACACGTCCATCGACAACTTCGGGGCGTCTGCAAATTGCACGAAGAAGAGCTTGTCCGCCGGCACGTCGTGAATGCCATCCAACGTGTCGCCCAGCGACAGCGTATGGAAGCTGTCGAGAATCAGCCCGAGCGCCGGGTGGTCGGCCTGCCGCACAATCTGCCACGCCTGACGCCAGGTCCGCGTGTGCCGCCCCCAGGCCAGTGCCTCATATCCCACGCGCAGCCCGCGCCGTGCCGCTGCTTCTGCCATCTGGCGCAGATCGTCTGCCGCGCGCGCCGGATCGTCGATGGCGATGTCCTGCACGTTGCTGCAGACCAGCACCATCTCGACGCCCAACTCGGCCATCACGTCAAACTTGTGCTCGGCACGCGCCAGGTTACGCGCGAGCAGTTCGCCGGGCATTGCCTCGAAATCGCGGAACGGCTGATACAGCATGATCGCCAGCCCAAGTTCCGCCGCCATTTGCCGCACGCGCGCCGGCGATCCATCGAAATTCAACAGGTCGTTTTCGAAGATCTCGACACCGTCGAAGCCCGCGGCGGCGGCGGCCGCCAGCTTTTCTGGCAGCGTGCCGGACAGGCACACCGTGGCGATGCATTTGGGGCGACGTGCTGGGTGAAGCGAGTTCATGACGATACGGTGGTCGGGCATCAAGCAATGCCCGCAGCGTAGGAGCGCCCCCACATGCCGACAAGCGGCATTCGCGCAACAGCGTTCGATGATCGTACAATCGTGCGCACATATCGCTCGTTTTTAGGGTTATCGCCATGACGAAGGAACCGCTGAACCGGCGCGACTGGATCGCTGGGCTGGAAAAAGGGCTCGCCATCCTGGAGGCGTTCGACCACGAGCACCCGCGCCTGACGCCCACCCAAGCCGCCGAGTTGACCGGCCTCACCCGCACGGCCGCGCGCCGCTACCTGCTGACGCTCGAACACCTCGGCTACCTCACCAGCGAGGGCACGCTGTTCAGCTTGACGCCGCGCGTGCTGAAGGTGGGCTGGTCCTACTTCGATTCGGCGCGCTTGCCGCGCACGGTGCAGCCCTTCCTGCAGCAGGTGACTGCCGCTGTGGGCGAGGTGGCGTACCTCAGCGTGCTGGATGATTGGGAGCTCGTTTTCATTTCGCGCACCAGCACCAGCCGGGTCATGAGCACGGGATTCGTGCTGGGCGCGCGCGTGCCGGCGCCACTCGCGTCGGCCGGCGTGATGATGCTGGCCGCGCAACCCGAGCAGAAGGTCAAGGCATGGCTTGAGACCTGCGTGCTGACGCCCTACACGCCGTACACCATCCTGCAGCGGGACCGCCTGTTCGATGAAATCCGCAAGGCGGGCCGGCAGGATTACGCCGTGGTCGAACAGCAATTGCAGATTGGCGTGCGCGGCGTCGCGGTACCGCTGCGGGATCGGCACGGCAACGTGATCGCCGCATTGAGCGTGAACATGCAAGTCGGTGAAGAAACAACGGAGCACGCCTTGCAGCGTGTGCTGCAGGTGCTGCAGGACACAGCGCTTTCGATCATGCGCGTGCTGTAGCGCGCCACGCACGTCCGTTGCACCAAGACCTCACGCTTTGACAGTCGTATGAACTCGGAGAAACCCTTGAGTCGTACGTTATTCGCACCACATTGTGCGATTATCGAACGAATTCAATCGGCAGTCGCTTGTGCCCCGCCCTGCCGGCGGACTACGCTGCGTTGCGTGTACAGACGGCCCTTCATCGAACGAATCGCACGATAGGCCGCACAGATAAAACCGGAGACAACCATGACCGCAGCCCCTGCCCATGAACCCCTGGGCAAGCACCAGTCGAAGAAAGCCGCCGCCAGCGGCTGGATCGGCTCGGCGCTCGAGTACTACGACTTCTTCATCTACGCCACCGCCGCAGCGCTGATCTTTCCGCAGATCTTCTTCCCCAAAGGCGACCCGAAGACGGCCATCATCGCCTCACTGGCGACGTACGGCGTGGGTTATATCGCGCGGCCGATCGGCGCGTTCGTGCTGGGCCATCTGGGCGACACGCACGGGCGCAAGAACGTGCTGCTCTGGTGCATGTTCCTGATGGGTTTTTCGACGATTGCCGTGGGCCTGCTGCCCACGTATGACCAAGTCGGCCTGTGGGCGCCGACACTGTTGGTCATCATGCGCTTGATCCAGGGCTTTGCCGTGGCCGGTGAAATCTCGGGCGCCAGCTCGATGATCCTGGAGCACGCGCCGTTTGGCCGGCGCGGGTTCTTTGCAAGTTTCACGCTGCAAGGCGTGCAGGCCGGGCAGATCCTGGCGGCCGCCGTATTCCTACCGCTGGCGCACTACATGCCCCCCGACCAGTTCAACGCCTGGGGCTGGCGCATTCCGTTCGTTCTGAGCTTCGTCGTCATCATCGCCGGCTACGTCATCCGCCGCGAAGTGCACGAAACCCCCGCGTTTACCGCTGAGCAACAGCAACAAGGCCGCCCGCGCTCCCCCGTGATCGACGCCTTCAAATACAGCACGCCCGACATGCTGCGCGTGGTCTGCATGGCCCTGATGAACGTGATTCCGGTGGTGGCGACCATCTTTGGCGCCGCCTATGCGGTGCAGCCGGCGTACGGCATCGGCTTTGCCCAAGACATCTATCTGTGGATTCCGGTGGTGGGCAACATCGTTGCAGTGCTCGTCATTCCGTATGTTGGTGACCTGTCCGACCGCATCGGCCGCAAGCCGCCGATCGTGATCGGTTCGCTGCTCGCTGGCCTGCTCGCCTTTGCCTACCTGTACGCCATCAGCATCAAGAACGTGCCGCTCGCCTTCGTCATCTCGATTCTGATGTGGGGCGTGGTCTACCAGGGCTACAACGCGGTGTTCCCGAGCTTCTATCCGGAATTGTTCCCGACGCGCACTCGTGTGTCGGCCATGGCAATTTCGCAAAACGTCGGCACGGCTATCACCGCCATGCTGCCGGCCCTCTTCACCGCCGTGGCGCCGCCGGGAGCCACCAATATCTGGCTGACCGTGGGCGCTATTGCCTTTGGCGTCACGGTGATTGCCGCCGTGGCCGCCATGACCGCACGCGAGACCTACCGCATTCATATGGACGAGCTGGGCCAGCCAGCCGCCCAACCCGTCGACAAGGCCGAATATGCCCGCCAGCGGGCCGGAGCCTTGGCCGCCTGAAACACGCACGCCTGAACCATGATTTCTGGAAAAACCACCCTCATTGCCCACATCGGCTACCCGACCGAGACCTTCAAGTCGCCGATGATCTACAACCCCTGGTTCGAGCAAAAAGGCATCGACGCCGTTGTGGTGCCCATGGGGGTGAAGGCAGAGGATTACGCGCAGAGCTTCGAATCGATCTGCCGCTTTACCAACCTGCGCGGCGCGCTGATCACCATGCCGCACAAGGTCACCACGGTGGATCTGGTCGACGAAGTCACGCCGGCCGTGCGCATCGCGGGCGCCTGCAATGCCGTGCTCAAGCGCGATGACGGCACGTTGCTGGGCGACCAGTTCGACGGTGCCGGCTTCGTGCGCGGCGTGCTGCGCAAGGGACGCCAGTTGGACGGGGCGCGTGTGCTGCTCTCGGGGGCCGGCGGTGTCGGCTCGGCGATTGCCGCGTCGCTGGCGGCAGCGGGGGTCGGCGAGCTTGCCTTGTATGACACGCGCGCAGAATCGGCTGAATCGCTGGGGCGGCGTCTGCGCGAGCACTACCCAGCGTTGGTGGTGCGCACCGGGTCGAATGATCCGGACGGCTTCGACGTGGTGGTCAACGCCACGCCGGTGGGCATGAAGGAAGACGATCCGCTGCCCTTCGACGTGGCACGCATCGCGCCGAGCTGCTTTGTCGGCGAGGTGGTCATGAAATCCGAGTACACGCCACTGCTGCGCGCGGCGCTCGACAAGGGCTGCGATGTCCAGGTCGGCACCGACATGCTGTTCGAGATGATTCCCGCGTACCTGGAGTTCTTCGGCTTCGGCACCGCCACCGCAGATGAGCTGCGGCGCAGCGCAGCCATTGCATACTGAGCCGATGACGCGTCGCCCTCTGAGCTTTGCCCTGCTGCTGCCGTTGCTGCTATCGGCGCAACCGGTTGCAACCGACAGTTACCTCCCCGCCCTGCCCGCCATTGCCAAGACGCTGGGATCGGCCAGCACGAGCCTCACGGTCTTCGCGCTGGCCTTTGGCATTGGGCAACTGCCGATGGGCAGCCTGGCCGATCGTTTTGGCCGCCGCCAAGTGCTGTTGATCGGGCTCGCGTGCTATGCCATGGCTGCACTGGCCGGCGCGCTGGCGACAACCGCTTCCATGTTGACCGCCGCACGCGCCCTGCAGGGTTTCTCGATGGCCGCCATCCTGGTGTGCGCACGCGCCGCTGTGCGCGATCTGCACCCGGCGCGCGATGGTCCGCACGTCATGGCGCGCGGCCTCACGGGGCTGGGTTTCGTGGCGTTGATGGCACCGATTCTCGGTGCCTTTGTCGCACAACACGCGGGTTGGCGCTGGGTGCTTGCGGGCATGAGCTTCTATGCAATCGTGCTGTGGGCGATGTGCTGGTACGGCTTTGCCGAAACCCGGCAAGAGACGCACGCCCAGGCTGGCAGCGTGCGCGAGATCTTTGCCAGCGCAGATTTTCGCGTCTGGGGGTTGCTGGCAGCCACGACCTACGCCGGCATCTTCTGCTTCCTGCTGCTTTCGCCGATGGTCTATATCGCGTACCTCGGCCTGTCTCCCGAGCTTTATGGCTGGATACCGGCCGGCGGCTCGCTCGTCTATATCCTGAGCACGACCGGCTGCCGGCGCCTGCTGCGCCGCCAGAGCCTCGTGCGGACGGTGCAGCAAGGTGCAACGCTCAGCCTGCTCGGCGCCAGCATCCAGGGATTGGGCTGCTGGCTGCTTCCCGGGCAGGCGTGGCCGCTGCTGCTCGGGCACGGCATCTATTGCATGGGCCACGGCATTCACCAGCCTTGCGGCCAAGCCGGTGCGGTGGGCGAACTGCCACATCTTGCAGGGCGGGCGGTGTCATGGTCAGGCTTCATCATGATGCTGGCGGCCTTCTGCCTGGGGCAGACAGCGGCAGCGTTTGACGACACATCGCACAGCCTCGGTGCCTGGCCCATGGTGGCGCCGATGATGCTTGCCGGCGCCGTGCTGGCGTCCATCGCCTTCCTTTGGCTACCGAAGCTGCAGAGCCAGCCGGATCCACAAAGCGCTGCCGCATAGCAACTGCTGGATGCGCATTGCCACGCCCGTGGTACACAATGCGGTGTCTGCATTCTTTGCTTCAGCCACAGGAGTTTGACCATGAGCCGCAACGCCGACCTGCCTTTCAAGACCGCCGGCTTGGAGTTCATCGAGTTCGCCACGCAAGCGCCGGCTGCGCTGGGCCAGGTGTTCGCATCGCTGGGCTTCAAGGCCATCGCGCGGCACGTAAGCAAGGACGTCACGCTGTATCGGCAAGGCGACATGAACTTCCTCGTCAACGCCGAAGCCGATTCCTTCGCGCACCGCTGGGCTGAGGAATATGGCGTGGGCATCTGCGCCATCGGCATCCGCGTTGAAGATGCCCAGCACGCCTACGGTCGTGCCGTCGAACTGGGCGCATGGCCGGCCGAAGCCGAGCCCATCGGCCCGAGCGAACTGGTAATCCCGGCCATCCAGGGCGTGGGCGATACGCACCTGTATTTTGTCGACCGCTGGCGCGGCAAGCACGGCGCCAGGGGCGGCCTGGGCGACATCTCCATCTACGACATCGATTTCCGGCCGCTGGATGCGGAGACCGCACATGAGGACTGGCACCACGCCGGCGTTGGGCTGGCACGCGTCGACCACCTGACGCAAACCGTCGGCGCCGGCCGCCTGCAGGATTGGATCGACTTCTACCGCAACCAGCTCGGCTTCAGTGAAATCCACGAGCTGCACGCCAACTGGCACGTCGCGGCGGATTCCCGCGTGATGGTGTCGTCGTGCGGCATGATCCGCATCCCGCTTTATGAAGAAGGCACGCACCGCGCGCACCTCATGCACGCCTACCTGCCCGACCACCCCGGCGAAGGCGTGCAACACATTGCGCTGGCCACCGACGACATCCTGCGCACAGCAAGCGCGCTGGCCGCCAACGGCCTCACCTTCGTCGAGCCCCCGGCACACTACTACGACACCGTCGACGCGCGCCTA
The DNA here is from genome assembly GCA_000955795.1 of Burkholderiaceae bacterium 26. GTDB lineage: Bacteria > Pseudomonadota > Gammaproteobacteria > Burkholderiales > Burkholderiaceae > Ralstonia > Ralstonia chuxiongensis. The sequence goes on along the minus strand of JYOB01000009.1, from coordinate 18,845 downwards.
CCCGATCACGGATTGGACCTGGAAGCCTTGCGCCGATATGGCATCCTGGTCGACGGCGAGATCGTCGACGGCGTGCCCAAACTGTTCCTGCAAACCTTCGTCAAACGCCATCCAGGCGAGATCTTCTTCGAGATCGTGCAGCGGCGCGGGCACCACGGCTTTGGCGAGGGCAATCTGCCGGTGTTGACAGCGGCGGCCTGACTCGGAAGACGTCGCCAAGAAAAAAGCCCGCCAAGTTTCGGCGGGCTTTTTTTCGTACTGCGGATGCTGCAATGCCAATCAATAACCGGCTGCCAGCCCCGTGTTGCGACGCGGATCGTTCGCGCCATAGAAGCGGTTGTTGCCGACGGGCTTGCCGCCCAGCGACGGTGCCCCGACGATGATCGCTGCCAGGTGGTTGGCCGGCTGCGGCGCCCCCAGGTTGTGGCCCATCGACGTCAGGATCTTGCGCGTATCTTCCGACAGCGCGTACGGCTCCACGTTGGTCACGTCCGGCAGCCATTGCTGGTGGAAGCGCGGCATATCGACGGCTTCCTGCACGTTCATGCCGTAGTCGATCGCATTGATCATGGTCAGCATGACGGCCGTGATGATGCGGCTGCCGCCCGGCGTGCCCACCACCATGACAGGCTTGCCATCCTTGGTAACGATGGTCGGGCTCATCGACGACAGCGGACGCTTGCCCGGGGCAATCGAGTTGGCCTCGCCCTGCACCAGGCCGTACAGGTTCGGCACACCGACCTTGGCCGTGAAGTCGTCCATCTCGTCGTTCAGGACCACGCCCGTCTTGGCGGCCGTCACCTTCGCACCAAACCAGTCGTTGAGCGTGTACGTCACCGACACCGCGTTACCGTACTTGTCGGCAATCGAGTAATGCGTCGTGTTGCTGCCCTCATGCGGTTCGACGCCCGGCTTGATGTCCTTCGACACACCAGCCTTCTTCGGGTCGATCACCGCACGGATCTTGGCCGCATAGTCCTTGCTCAGTAGGCGGTCCAGCGGGTTCTTCACGAAGTCCGGGTCGCCCAGGTAGCTGTTGCGGTCCACATAGGCGTGGCGCATGGCTTCGATCTGGTAGTGCGTTGCCTGCGCGGAATGCCAGCCCAGGTCCTTGAGCGGATAGCCTTCCAGGATGTTCAGCATTTCGCAGATGACCACGCCGCCCGAACTCGGGGGCGGTGCCGACACCACGTGATAGCCACGGTAGTCGCACTCGACCGGCGCCAGTTCGCGCGTTTTGTAGCCGACCAGATCTTCTTGCGTGATCAGGCCACCACCGGCCTTGCTCGATGCAGCAATGGCCTGCCCGACCCAGCCCTTGTAGAAACCGTCGGTGCCCTTGTTGCTGATCTCGCGCAGCGTCTTGGCCAAGTCATGCTGGACGAGCTTCTCGCCCACTTGGAACGGCTGCCCCTTGTTCAGGAAGATCGCGCCCGATGCAGCGTCTTCCTGGAAGTCCTTGGTGGAGGTGTGCAGCATGTCGACATCGCCCTGATCGAGGACGAAGCCCTTGTCGGCCAACGCGATGGCCGGCGCGATCAGTGCAGCGCGTTGCATCGTGCCGTACTTCTGGCGCGCATACTCCATGCCCGACACGGTGCCCGGCACACCCACGGCTAAATGGCCCTTGGTGGACGCGCCCTTGATGACGTTGCCGTCCTTGTCGAGGTACATGTTGGCGGTGGCACCCTTCGGTGCGACTTCACGGAAGTCGAGGAAGGTCTTGCGGCCGTCGGCCAGCTGAATGGTCATGAAACCACCGCCACCAAGGTTGCCCGCTGCCGGATAGACCACGGCCAGCGCGTAACCCACGGCCACTGCTGCGTCGACAGCATTGCCGCCGCGCTTGAGCACTTCCACACCGACCTTGCTGGCCAGATGCTGCGCCGCAACGACCATGCCGTTTTCTGCGGCCACGGGTGCGACGGATGCCGCGTGAGCGACGGTCGTGATGCTGATCGAGGCGATTGCGGCGGCGATCCACCGCATGCCTGTTCTTGGATTCTGCATAGGAGCTCCTTTGGTACCTTCAAGGACGCCGGTCGTGCCAGCGTACGTGTTATGGCGCGCAAACCTTATCAGGCGGCGCGCTGGGGCACTATAGCCTCATCCCCGTATTGACGCATTGTGCAGGCGGTTGAACGGCATGCATCGCTAGCCCAGCGGCACTTCGAGCCCGACCTTCACGCGGTTGAGCACCACGGCCGTGCGGTACCACCGGATGTTGTCGTTGTCGTCGAACAAGCGTCGCGCGAGGGCTTCGTACTCCGTCATCGTGGCCACGTTCAGGATGAGGACGAAATCGGCCTCGCCCGTCACGTAGTAGCACTGCTGCACCTCGGGGCCGGAGAGCGCCTTCTTGAGCGCAGCCATTGCCGCGGTATTGGTGCGCTCGGCATGCACTTCAACGATCACGGTGATGGGTTTGGCCACCCGCTCCGGGTCCACCACCGCCACGTTGCTCACGATGACGCCCGCTTCCTCCATCCGTTTGATGCGCCGCTGCACGGCGGCGGTCGATAGATTGACCTGCTCCCCGATCACGCGCAGGGGCGTGGTGTAGCACCGCTGCACAGCGTTGAGAATGGCGATGTCGAATGCGTCGAGTTCGAGCGATTTCTGTGCGGCCATAACGGATGCGGAGCGAGAAATTTTTGCGTCTGGCTGGGCAGAATAGCTGAAATTACTCTGCTGACGTGACATAGGATTTCATGGTCTATGTGCTCGCAGAGGGCCATCCCATGCATTGGCAATCCCAGCTCGTCAACCCCGAAACGCTTGCCCCTGGCGGCTTTCGGTCATTGGTGACCCCGGTCTACCGTGGTTCAACCGTGTTGTTCGACAATGCAGCGCAGGTCGTGGACGACTGGCGCCATGCGCGGCACGGCTATACCTACGGCCTCTACGGCACGCCGACCGCCATTGAACTGGGCGCGCGGATTGCGCGACTGGAACGCGCTCGCCACAGCTTTATCGTCCCCGGCGGGCAGGCTGCCATCGCGCTCATCTACCTGGCGTGCTGCGGCGCGGGCAGCCACGCGCTGGTGCCATTCAGCGCGTACGGGCCCAACCGCAGCATGGCTGCCGGCCTGCTCAAACGCATGGGCATCGACGTCGAAACCTATGACCCGCTCATCGGCGCGGGCATCGCCCAGCTCATCCGCCCAAACACCGCGCTTGTTTGGACCGAAAGCCCTGGCTCGGTCACGATGGAAGTGCAGGACGTGCCGGCAATCGTGGCAGCGGCGCACGCGCGTGGCGTGTCGGTGGCGCTCGATAACACGTACACGGCCGGCGTGTATTTCGATGCCTTTGCGCACGGCGTAGACATCAGCATGCAGGCGCTGACGAAGTACGTGGGCGGCCACAGTGACCTGTTGCTCGGATCGGTCTCCGTCAACTCGGAGGCGATGTTCGAGCGTGTAGGCAGCGCGTTTGCCGATCTGGGCATGGGCGCATCGCCCGACGACTGCAGCCTGGCGCTGCGCGGCCTGCAAACGCTGGGGCTGCGGCTTGAGCGCCTGCAAACGTCCACCCTGACGGTGGCGCGCTGGCTGCATCTGCAGGACTGCATTGCGACCGTGCTGCACCCGGCGCTGCCGTCATGCCCCGGCCATGAACTCTGGAAGCGCGACTTTACCGGCGCAACCAGCGTGTTTTCGGTGGTGTTCCAGGAAAGCGTCTCGGCCGAACAAGTCAACGCATTCATTGATGCGCTGCGCATGTTCCGGATCGGCATGAGTTGGGGCGGCACGAGCAGCCTGGTGATGCCATATCCTGATCTGGCGCGACCGAATCGCCACTATCGCGGCCGCCTGGTGCGGCTCAACGTCGGGCTGGAAGCGCCGGAAGATCTGATTGCCGATCTGCGGCAAGCCATGGCGCATGCAGCCATCCAGGAGCCCGCTGTTGCCGCATAACCGCCAGCACGTCAGTCAGCCGGTACAAACGGCGGCGCACGTCGCTTTACCGGCTGCGTCTTGACGATGGCGGTGTTGGTCTCGGCGTGATACGCCACGCGATCGAGAATCTGGTCGAGCTGATCGATCGAGCGCACATACAGCCGGGCGATGAAGCAGTCCTCGCCCGTGACCTTGTCGCATTCGCCGATCTCGGGAATCTCTTCGATCAGCTTCTGCACGATATGCAGCTTGCCCGGCATGGGCCGCACGCGCACGATGGCCTGCAGCGTGTAGCCCAGCGCCGCCGGGTCAATGTCGACGGTGTAATGCCGGATCACGCCGCGCTCCTCCAGCCGCCGCAGGCGCTCCGACACGCTGGGGGACGAAAGCCCCACCTGCTCGGCCAGTTGCTTGAGCGAAATGCGGGAATCGGTCAGCAGGACGTCAAGAATGCGTTGATCCAGCACGTCAATCATGTTCATTGCTCCTCCATCTTCAATTCGGGCATTTCGCCTTACTTCATTAGAAAGAACGTCAATTTTGCCTTAGAAAAGCAATGGAAGTCAGGTCGATCCGCGTGCGATCCTTCTTGCATCCAACGCTCAAGGTGGTTCGCATGAACGATAAGACGCGCGGCACGGTCGAGATGACCACCGCCATGGTCATCTCCGGGACGATCGGCTGGTTCGTTGTCCGCTCAGGCCAGCCGGTGGCCGACGTTGTGTTCTGGCGCTGCGTGTTCGGCGCGCTGACGCTGCTGGGGGTTTGCGCCGGCCTGGGGCTGCTGCGCGGCGCCATCACGTGGCGGCGTGCGGGCATTGCCGCGTTGGGCGGCGTGGCAATCGTCATCAATTGGCTGCTGCTGTTCGCGGCGTATCCGCGCGCATCTATCTCGATTGCCACGGCGGTCTACAACACGCAGCCGTTCATGCTGGTCGGGCTGGGCGCGCTGTTTCTGTCAGAAAAGCTGACGGCGGCCAAACTCACATGGCTGGCCATCGCCTTTATCGGCGTGGCGCTGATCGTGCAGGTGGGGCCCGCGGCCAGCATGGGGACCGATTACCTGACTGGCATTGTGATGGCGCTGGGCGCGGCGTTTGCCTATGCGGTGGCCGCGCTCCTGATCAAGAAGCTGGCCGGTACGCCGCCGCATCTGATTGCCCTCATTCAGGTGTGCGTGGGCGTGCTGATGCTGGCGCCGCTGGCCAATCTGCGGCATCTGCCGGCTGATGCGCACACCTGGGGGATGCTGATCACGCTGGGCGTGGTGCATACGGGGTTGATGTACATCCTGCTGTATGGCGCCATCCAGCGGCTGCCGACGCATCTGACCGGATCGTTGTCGTTCATCTATCCGATTGTTGCCATCGTGGTAGATATCGTTGCGTTCGGGCATCGCCTGCAACTGGCGCAGTTTTTGGGTGCCGGCGCGATCCTGCTGGCGGCGGCGGGCATGAACCTCGGGTGGTCGCCGTATCGCTGGTTGCGGGCACGGGCCGAATCCCCCGTTTCCAAATAACGCAATACGCGCAATAGTCCCCCACATTCGCAACACGAATCTGCGGCCCAACTGCTGTTATTCTTGTGCGTTTTCCGCTGGCGCCCGGCGCGCCCTGCGCCTGCCTCTCTCTCCCTTTGGCAGCCAGCGGACAGAAAACCCCAAACATACGTACAAGATGAAGGAAGGTCACCCGCCGGAGCCGGGTCGCGAAACCGCGATCGCCTGGATCCTGGAACAAATGCAAACCTACGACCTGTCTGTCGAAGATTTGCAGGCGCATGGCTGTTTTGACGCGCCACCGCCGCCGCCCGCACCATCCGCCCCCATCGGCCCGGTCTACATGAGCGCCGACGGCCAGCACTGGGACGGCATGGGCGACATGCCCGACTGGCTGAAGCGCGCCGTCAACGCAGGACAGAGCATCGAGCATTTCCGCGTGGGCTGAAGCGCAGGCAATGCACAGGTACGCCGGTTGCGTGGTTGTGTGCAAGCGCTGCCGGTTTGTTGATCTGTGGGCTGATGCCCGGCATGACCGGCTGGCGCTCCAACCCAACGGAGGACGTCATCATGCCGGAACGCAAAACCGTAGAACGTGCGCGCGCCGACAAGCGCCACGGCAAGGCCGCCTCGACCCAGGCGGGTAACTTCGTGAAGGAAGAGATGGATCACATCCGTGAAGGCAAGCACGGTGCGAAAAACACCAAGCAGGCCATTGCGATCGGTCTATCGAAAGCACGCCGCGCGGGCGTTGCCGTCAAGCCGCCGGGGGAAGGCAAAGCGTCGGCCGCCACACGCAAGAAGGCGGAACATGACGTCAAGGCCGGCAGCAAGGCAGGCAACAAGACTGGCAGCCACGCCAGTGCCAGCAAGGAATCCACGGCCAAGCGCAGCAAAACCACAACGCGCACGCTGAAGAAGGAAGGGCATTCGGCGGCTTCCAAATCCTCGCTGTCCAAGCAGGCGCACAGCGCGGCATCCAAGCGTTCGAGCAGTGAGCGCTCGGCGGCGGCCAAGAAGGGCGCTGCCACCAAGGGCGCAGCCGGCCGATCCGCCGCCGCCAAGAAGGCGGCACGCACGCGCGCGGCGCACGCCAGGTAAATCTTTCCTGTTCAGCCGGAAGGCGACCCATCGGGGTCGCCTTTTTTATTGGCGGATTGCCTCACAAAAAAAAATCAAAAAATTTTTGTTCTCCGTGTCAGGAACGCCCGCGTGCGCCGACGAAGGTGCACGGAACACATCTGCGCGATGCCGCAGTGCACCGTACGGCGAGGGATTTGGCCCTGTCCGCCGTTCAATGACACCCGCCACTCAAGGAGAACACAAATGAAACAACACGCCATGATCGCCGCCGCCCTGGGTAGCCTGCTCGCGCTGGGCGCTCTGTCGACACCGGTGCAGGCCGCTGATGCCGCCGGCAAGGAAAAGTGCTACGGCGTCGCCAAGGCCGGCCAGAACGATTGCGCCAGCCCGGGCAGCGCCCACGCCTGCGCCGGCCAATCGAAGATGGACAAGGACCCAATGTCGTGGAAGTACGTGCCGGCCGGCACCTGCGCGCAGATGGGCGGCACGATGCAGGCCCCGTCCAAGTAACGCGCGACGCCGGGTGACCGCCATGCAGACCGCTCTGCCAACCTGCGCCGGCGCAGGCCTGCGCGCACCGCACTTTCCCGCCCTGTTGCGCGGGGAAGCTCGCTTCCCCTGGGTGGAAGTGCACAGCGAGAACTATCTGTATGGCGGCCCCGCCTGCGCAGCGCTGCTGGCCGCGCGAGCGCACCAGCCCGTGAGCCTGCACGGCGTGGGCATGGGGCTAGGCAATGCGGATGGACTGGACGTCGGCCACGTACGCGCCATCGCCACGCTGGCCGATGCGGTATCGCCCGCCGCCATTTCCGAGCACCTGTGCTTCAACCGCAGCGGTCCGCAGGTCGTCAACGACCTGCTGCCGCTACCCTATTCCCGCGAATCGCTGGATGTCGTCTGCGCCAACGTCATGCTTGCGCAGGACATCCTCAAGCGACCGCTGCTGATCGAGAACATCGCCGCGTACATCGACTGCCGCGCGCTGGTCGATGCCGACGAAGCCCTCTCCGAAGGCGCATTCCTGACCGCCCTCGCCCGGCGTGCGGGCTGCGGCATCTTGCTGGACCTGAACAATCTGTACGTGAACAGCGTCAACCATGGCGTGACCGCCGAATCGGTCCTTGCCGATATCGACCCTGCGCTGGTTAGCGAGATTCACCTGGCTGGTTTCAGCGTGGAAGACGGCATGCTGATCGACACGCATAGTGCGCCGGTCCATGCGCCCGTCTGGGCGCTGTACGACGTGTGGATTGCCAAGCACGGCGCACGCCCGACGCTGATCGAATGGGATGCTGAGCTGCCGCCCGTGCAGGTGTTGCTGGACGAAGCTGCACGCGCCCAAGCAACGCTCGACCGCCACGCCAATGCACCCATGCAGGAGCCACGCCATGCGACTGCCTGACTGGGAAGCGCACCTTATCGGCGCTCTGACCAACCCTGCAAGCCACGAAGAGGCGCGCGGTATTGCCATCTACCGCAATGCGCGTCTGGCCATTCTGCGCAACGCGCTGGCGGGCGCGTATCCCGTCTGCCGCGCGCTCGTCGGTGAAGACTGCTTTGATGCGCTGGTGCGCGACACGCTGGCCGTGCAAGCGTCTACGTCCCCGAATCTGCATCGCTATGGAAATGCGCTGCCGGATGTCATTGCGCAATCTCCGTTGGCGCACAGCGTGCCGTATCTCGCTGACGTGGCGCGGCTGGAATGGTGCGTGCACTGGGCGCATTACGCGCCGGATGCCCACGTGGAAGCGGCCAACGCCGACCTGTTCGCACAACCTGCAGACACGCTTCGCGCGGGGTTGGTCGAGGGGGCGCAGTGGGTGGTTTCGCCGTGGCCCGTGGTTTCAATCTGGCGCGCACATCAGCCCGACGCAACGGTCGCGCTCAACGAAATTGACCTGGGTGTGGGCGAAGCCGCAGCGATTGCCGTGCGCGGGCATCGTGTTGCCGTGCTCGATCTTGATGCCCCCACAGCCACGTTCCTCGCAGCTTGCGACGCTACGCCGTCGCTTCAAGCCGCACTCGAAACCACGCTGGCCGAACAGCCAAATCTTGATTTGACCGCATGCCTGTCTGGCCTCTATCGCTCGGGGCTGCTCGCACTGTCTGCATGCCCAACAACTCCGCCAACTGGAGACACGCCATGAACACCCTCGCCACGACCTTTGCCCCACTCACACGCATCCGCGCTTCGCTTGACCGACTCGCCGGGCCGCAAAGCGCGCTCTGCTCGCTCATCCTGTTGATCGCGCGGGCATATCTGTTCTACGTGTTCTTCCGCTCGGGCCTGACCAAGCTGCACGACTGGGACACGACCGTGCTGCTCTTCACCGAGGAATACAAGGTGCCGCTGTTGCCGCCCGCCCTGGCAGCCGCGCTTGGCACGTTTGGCGAACTGGTCTTCCCGTCTCTCATGCTGGCCGGCATCGTGCCGCGGCTTGCAGCAGCAGGGCTGTTCTTCGTCAACGTCGTGGCGGCGGTATCCTACTGGGCCAATCTGTCCGCATCGGCCATCGAGTTTCATTTTGTGTGGGGTGTGCTGATAGCGCTGGTGGCGACGGTGGGACCGGGTTGGCTGGCGGCGCAGACCCTTTGGGAGCGCCGCACGCGTTAAGCAGAATGCGTGGGCGACGGGCTTATGATGTTGGCTTGTCGCCCTCTCTTCAGGAGCATCGATGCGCTTCCCTCAGTTGTCCTTCGTTGCCTCGGCCGGTGTGTTGGCCGCAATCACCGCCGCAACTCTCCTGACTGCCTGCGCGTGGGGCGATAGCCCGAACACCACCGGCGCACACATGCTCGACGATTCGCTGCTGACGTACCAAGTCAAGGCAGCGCTGGATCAGGACACGGCGCTCAGCACGCGTCAGATTCGCATCCGCTCCACCCCGGACGGCAAGGTCACGCTGACGGGCTGGGTCGATACCGCCGAAATGGCCCGTCGGGCTGGTGACGACGTCAAACGCTTTGTTGACTCGGCCAAGCTCGACAACCAGTTGCGCGTGCTCTCGCGCATGCAGGTGCTGGGCGGCGGTCCGTTCATCCCGGCCGGCTTGCCGCCCGAGGCACCGGCCAGCGCCCCCGCCGCGCGCTAACGCGTTCAAGCACTTAAGTTGCCTGCGCGCCCGTCCGCCCTGGCAAGCGGCCCACGGGCACCGATTGCAGCAGGCCGAAGCCGATCTCCACAATCAGGAACGGCAACACCAGCAGCGTGGCACCCGATGCCAGCGCATAGGCCAGCCACGCCGCAAAGAGGCCGCGCGCCACGGCGTCGTACCGGCCCAGCGCCACACTCGGCTGTCGGATACGCAACACCGACCACACGCACACCACCGACCCCATCAGATTGGCCATCAACAGGTGCTCTGGCTCAAATGCCGGCAAGCTGCCGATACCCAGCGCATGCGCCAATGCGGTGAGCGCTTGATGCAAGAGGGCAAACGTCCACGGCGTGGCAAACGGTGCAGTCACGATCAGGTCATACCAGCCGCTGGCCCGCACCACACGCAGGAAGGTCGATTCAGAAACCATGGTGAAACTCCAGGAATGAAGTGAAGGAGTCGCCACGGTAAAGCCTGGTGTACGCTCCAAGGTCAAGCCCTCGGCCGTCCCACCTTTACAAGCAACCATGTCTGTTGCCCTGCTCGCTTCCAATGCACGTACCGGCGACCTTTCCATCGGCGATCTGGCCGCCGCCACTGGCGTCTCGCGGGACGGCCTGCGCTTTTACGAAGCACGAGGCCTGATCCGAGCTCGACGCCGCAGTAACGGCTACCGCGCCTACCCGCCCGAAACCGTGGAACTCGTGAACTACGTGCGCACGGCTCAGCAACTGGGCTTCACGCTGGCAGAAATTGGCGAAGGGATGGCGCAGGTGTGGCAGCAACCCGACATCGATGCCGCCATTACGGCGCTACTGCGGGAGAAACTTACCGCCATCGATGTGCGCATCGCCAGCTTGCAGGCCACGCGTGATGCACTCGCTGCCCGCGTCGGGATGCCATGCCCGCTTGCACCGACCTGAGACTCCGCCACGTTTCGTCATATGACTGTCGCAGACTCCCGCCGCAGGGCGGGTTTGGCGCGTTTCCCCCACGCCCTGACGGCTTGCTGAGTCGTGAAAGGCGCTTGAAAGTTCGCGTCGGTAAAAACGCTCCCGTCTCAAGGGGAGTCTGCTGCAGTGAAACATCGGGGTGCGTTCCATCCACGGGCAAGGGCCGTGCTGTGCGCGGTGGCCTGCCTGCCATTTGCCGCTGCCTGGGCAGCCACGCCAGCACCGGCGCCGGCTGCGGCCAGCATGCCGGTGGCGACCATGCCGCCGATCAAGCCTTCCGTGCCGGGCGTGACGGGCGCCGGGTTCAACTTGGTCGAGCTGCTGCAAGAACTGAAGGGCAACAACCCGCAGTTGATCCAGGCGCGCCATAACTACCTGTCGGCCAAGTCGATCCCTCCGCAACTTGCCGCGCCCAACAACCCGCAGCTCGGCTACATCTGGAACAGCATCCCCAAGGGTTTTCCGCTGGCTGTCAACCGCGCGGGCGGCAGCCAGTACAACCTGACGCAGCAGATCCCGTTTCCGGGCAAGAAGGCGCTGGCGGCCGAGATTGCTGATCGCCAGGCGGAATCGCTGAACGCGCAAAACGACGCGCTGTACCTGCAGCTCTACGCGCAGCTTTCCACCACGTATTACCAGGCGATCGCGCTGCAGAAGCAGATCGATGTCCAAAAGCTGGCCATCACGCGCCTGGAGCAGGTCAAGCAGATCACGCGTGTGCGCTACGCCAACAACGCCGCTGCGTACGCCGACTTCCTCAACGCGCAGGTCATGCAAAGCAGCGCGCAGAACGACCTGTTTGCCGCGCAGCGTCAGTACGACAGCACGCTGCAGACCCTCAATACGCTCATCGGCAAGGAGCCGAGCTTCCCGCTCGTGCTGCGCGCCGACGACGAGTCCGTGCACCTGCCGGAGGAACCGCTACCCGAGCTGGAAAACCAGGCGCTGCGCGAGCACCCGTCGATCAAGGCGTCGGCAGACTTGATGGACGCCGCACGCAAGAGCGTGACGCTCGCTCGCAAGGCCTACCTGCCCGACTTCCAGGTCATCGCCACCGTCACGACGGACAACCCGCCGTATGGCGTGCGCCCGAACAGCTACCAGATCGAGCTGGACGTGATCATTCCGTTCTGGTTCCTGACCAAAGAAAAGTACGGCGTGAACCAGGCGGTGGAAAGCCAGATTGCCACCGAGGCGAATGACGTGTCGGTGCGCCAGCAGACGCTATTGGCCGTTGATACCGCCTACAACACGCTGCGCCAGACGCTTGCCCAGCTCGACTTCAACAAGCAGCGGCAACTGCCGCAGGCGCTGGCGGCTTATCGCGTGACGATGACCAACTACGCCAGCAACAACGCTGATTTCAACGACCTGCTCACCGCCCAGGGCGCGCTCAGGAACGCCGAACTGTCGGTCGCCCAGGCTCAGGCCACAGCCTTGCAGGCCTATCACGCGCTGCTCGCGGCCACGGGTCGCTCGCCGGTTCAAGCTCAATAACATCATGAAGAAGTTCTCTCCCGTTGTTGCAGTCATCGCCTTGGCCGCAGCCCTGGCTGTTGGTGTGGTGGTCGGACGCAAATGGCCCGCCGCTTCACCGGCCGAGACCGCAAAGCCCGCTGCCCCCGCATCCGCTCCTGCAGCCGCGCCGCGCGCGAAGCCGGATTCCGTGGAAATTCCGGCCGGCGGCTTCGACCCGCAGCAGGTGAAGGTTGCGCAGGTCAGTCAGCTTTCAGTGCCGGTGGAGCTCTCCACGCCCGGCAAGCTCGCCTATAACGCCGAGCGCACCAAGCTGGCATCGGCGCGCGTGGCTGGCCGACTGGACCAGATTCTCCTGTTCGAAGGTGCGCTGGTGCGCGAGGGCCAACCGATTGCGCAGCTCTACTCGCCAGACTTCATTTCCGCGCAGAAGGAATACTTGCTGGCGCTGAATACCGCCCGCCAGCTCAAGGGTTCCAACATGAAGGATCTGCAGGACGACGCGGATGCCACCGTGCAGTCCGCCGCGGGCCGCCTGCACGTGCTGGGCATGTCCGATGCCGATGTGGCGCAGATTGCCAAGCGCGGCACGCCGGCTGAACACCTGACGCTGCGCGCGCCCATCTCGGGCACGATCGTCAAGCGCAACATGGACCCGGGCGCCTTCCTGAACGTGGGTGACTCGTTCATGAGCATCGTCGATACGCGTGTGCTGTGGTTCACAGGCAATGTCTATGAAAACGACATTGCCAGCGTGCGCATCGGCCAGCCGATCTCGCTGCATACGTCGGCGTATCCGGACCGCGAGTTCACCGGCCGTGTGAGCTTCATCGCCCCGAACATCGACCCGGCAACGCACACCTTGACAGTGCGCTGCGACGTGCCCAACACCGATGGCCTGCTGCGCCCCGAGATGTACGCCACGGCGCGCATCCAGACCGGCAGCGGCCAAGCCACGGTGGTGCCGAAGGCCGCCCTGGTGAAAGATCACGGCAGCTACTACGTGATCGTGCAGAGCGATGCCACGCACTTCAAGCGCGTGGAAGTGCAAGGCAAGGACACCGGCACCGACGGCAACTTTGCCGTGACGGCCGGGCTTGAGGCTTCGTCGCAGGTGGTCGTGCGCGGCGCCGCGCTGCTCAACGAGATGATCGTCAAGGCGGGGGCGTAGGCATGGGCTTCAACCCCATCGCGGGCATTCTCAAGCGGCGGCTGCTGATTGTTTTCCTGGCGATCGCGCTGCTGGTGGCGGGCGTGTTGGCGTTCCGCGAGCTGCCGCTGCAGGCGTATCCGGGCGTGGCGCCGTTGTCGGTGCAGGCCATCACGCAATGGCCGGGCCGCAGCACGACCGAACTCGAACAGCAGATCACCATCCCGATTGAAAACGCGCTGGCCGGCGTGCCTGATGTGCAGTCGTTCCGCTCGGTATCGCTGTTCGGGCTGTCGGTGGTGACGCTCAAGTTCAAGGAAGGCACCGACAGCTTCAAGGCGCGGCAGAACTTCTCGCAATATGTGGCGGCAGCCAATCTGCCGACCGGTGTGCAGCCGTCGCTGAGCCCGGACTCGGATGCAACGGGCGAGATCATGCGCTTTCGCCTCGTGGGCGACGGCGTAGACCTCACCACGCTCAAGAGCTATCAGGACTACGACATCACCAAAGAGCTGAAGCACGTGCAGGGCGTGGCCGATGTCAGTTCCTTCGGCGGCAAGGTGAAGGAGTATCACATCGTGCCGTCGCCGGCGAAGCTGCAGTCGTACGGCATCACGCTGTCGCAGCTCATCACGGCCATCGGCAACGCCAACAACAACACCGGCGGCAACCTGTTGCGCGACGGCGAGCAACAGTTCGTCGTGCGCGGCGTGGGCCTGCTGCAAACGGTAGATGACATCCGCAACGTGGTGGTAGTCGCCAACAACGGCGTGCCGGTGCGCGTGCGCGATATTGCCGAGGTGGAAGTCGGCAACGTGCAGCGTCTGGGCCAAGTGCAATACAACGATCAGCCCGACGTGGTGGAAGGCATCGTGCTGCTCAAGCGCGACGCCAACGCCAGCGAGGTGCTGGCCAAGGTGCGCGAAAAGGTAACGGAGCTGAACAACGGCATCCTGCCCAAGAGCGTTCAGATCAAGCCGTTCTACGACCGCCAGGTGCTGCTCGACATCACCATGGGCACGGTTGAACACACGCTGGTGGTGGGCATCTCGCTGGTGCTGGCGGTGTTGTTCGTCTTCCTGGGCAATTTCCGTGCGGCGGCTGTGGTGGCGGCGGTGATTCCGCTGGCGCTGTGCGTGTCGTTCATCAGCATGGAGCACTTCCATGTGCCGGCCAATTTGATCTCGCTTGGGGCGATCGACTTTGGGGTGATTGTCGACGCGGCCGTGATCGTGATGGAAAACATCATGCGGCATCTTGAAGAAGGTGCCGAGAAACTCGACGATGCCATCGTCAAGGCCACCAGCGAAGTGCAGCGCGCGATGATTTTCTCCACGGGCATCATCATCGTGGCGTATTCGCCGCTGTTCTTCATCGGCGGCGTGGAAGGCATCATCTTCAAGCCGATGGCGTTCACGATGGGCTTTGCGCTGATGGCGTCGATCGTGCTAAGCCTGACGTTCGTGCCGGCCACCACGTCGTTCGTGTTCGGCAAGACGCTGCATCCGCATTCGCCGGCGTTTATTACGGCGATTCTGCGCTGGTATAAGCCGCTGCTGCGCAAGCTGATTGCACGCCCGATGGCGGTCTTTGCTACCGCCATCACAGCGCTCGTTCTGACGCTGTACAGCGCCACGTTCCTCGGTACGGAGTTCCTCCCGACGCTGGAAGAAAACAACCTGTGGCTGCGCATTACGTTGCCCAACACGGTCGACCTGGACTACTCGTCGTCAGTGGCCAACGACCTGCGCGCGTACTTCGTCAAGCAGCCGGAGATCAACCAGGTTTCGGTGCAGATCGGCCGCCCCGATGACGGCACCGATTCCACCGGCGTGTTCAACCAGGAATACGGTCTGTACTTCGCGCCGCCTGACCAATGGCCTGCCGGTATGACGAAGGCGAAGCTTGTCGAGCGCCTGTCCAAGCGGCTGGAGAAGATTCCGGGCATCGAATACAACTTCTCGCAATACATCCAGGACAACGTGGATGAAGCACTCTCGGGCGTGAAGGGCGAAAACTCGGTCAAGCTGTTCGGCAACGACCTGAATGTGCTCGAAGCCAAGGCCAATGAAATCCAGGCGCAACTCAAGAAGGTGCCAGGGCTGGTGGACGTTGGCATCTTCCGCGAACTGGGCCAGCCGACGCTGAACGTTTCCATCGACCGCCAGGCCGCTGCGCGCTTCAACATCAACGTGAGCGACGTGCAGAACCTCGTGCAGTACGCCATTGGCGGGGCGCCGGTCACGCAAATCCTGGAGGGCGAAAAATCGTTCGGCCTGGCGGTGCGATTGAACCAGCAAGCACGTGCGTCGTACGACGCCATCCGCGAACTGCTGATCGATACACCCGATGGCCAGCACATCCCGCTGTCGATGATCGCCAAGGTGGAAATGACCGACGGCCCGTTCTTCATCTACCGCGAACTCGGCAAGCGCTACATCGCCATCAAGTTCGGCGTGCGCGGCCGTGACTTGGGCAGCGCCGTGGACGAAGCACAGCGCCTGGTGGGCGACGGCGTGCAGTTGCCCGAGGGCTACACCGTCAAGTGGGATGGCCAGTTCAACGAGATGAAGGTCGCCCAGAGCAAGCTGATGGTGATCGTGCCGTTGACGATTCTCGTGATCTTCCTGCTGCTGTACAGCACGTTCGGCAACTTCAAGGATGCGCTGATGGTGGTGCTGAATGTGCCGTTTGCCGCCATCGGGGGGCTGCTGGCGCTGCATATCGCGCACGAAACGCTATCAATTTCAGCGGGGATTGGCTTCCTGTCGTTGTTCGGCATCGCCATCCAGGACGGGGTGATCCTGATCTCGTACGTCAATCGTCTGGCGCAATCTGAAAACGTGCGCGAAGCCACCGTGGACGGCGCCGCACTGCGCCTGCGCCCTGTGATCATGACGGCCATGCTGGCGGGCCTGGGCTTGTTGCCGGCGGCGCTGTCGCACAGCATCGGCTCGGAAGCGCAGCGCCCGCTGGCGCTGGTGATCGTCGGCGGCATGGTCACCACGACGATTCTCACGCTGCTGGTGCTGCCGGTGGTCTTCACGTGGGCGCACCGTCATCGCCGGCCGCCCTCGCGCGATTCGGACGTCAATCCGACAGCGGCCATGCTGCCTTAAGCCGCGCATGTGCTGAATGCACAACGGGCGCATCGCTTTCCCAGCGGTGTGCCCGTTTTTATTTGGGCTGACACCAGAATCGGACCAATCTCATGGTTGCGCGTAGCCGAGGCGAGCAGAGTGCGCCTCTGGTTCTCATCGCACGCATCGCCACCATGCTCCCCACGCCCAACGTAGCCCCAAGCGTCGTCGCCCAGTTCCCGCCGCAGGTCGTCGCCACACTCATCGAGCTGTTTGGCAATGATCTGCCGCAATGGCGTTTTATTGTCGATCTATTCTGCGAGACGGCAGAACAGGATCTCGCCAACCTGGCGAACGCCATCCGCGGCGGCGAAGATGCGCAGATCGTGGAAGCGGCGCATCGCATCGTCGGTTCCGCGCGCATGCTGGGGCATCAGCCGATTGGCGACGCTGCCCGTCGCATCGAGCGCGCTGCGCAAAGCATCGGGCCCTATCAGCAGCGAGCGCAAGAAATGCAATCCGCCCTCGCCTGCCTGCGCGCCTTGGCCGATGAATTCCGCCAGCAGGCCAATGACGGTCCCTGGCCAAACGCGGCGGTGGCGGACTAACGGCGCGCCGCGCTCCACAAGCCATCGGTTGCGGAGAAGCGTCACCCTGGGCCCAATCAAGTTATGTTTTTTCAAACATAAACTAATTGATTAGGCTGCAAATTGCGTGATTCGCAATACAACGGGTGATTACAACTATTGATCTAGGACACGCTACCCCACTATCTTTCGCGGGCAACGTCGGCGCACTCCAACTGCAGCCGCCTGGCACGCGCCGGCCATGACCGGCACGGCCGCACCGTTTCACCACGTACGTCACAACACGGGCTCAACTTATCCGGGGGGATTCGATGTCCGAAGCAGTCCTGCATCCATTTTTTTCGCGCGAGCGCACCGTCGCAGCGGTTGGCTTCAACCGCTGGCTGGTTCCGCCTGCTGCATTGGCCATCCATCTGTGCATTGGCATGGCCTATGGTTTCTCCGTCTTCTGGCTGCCGCTTGGCCGCGCGCTTGGCATCACCAAGCCGCTCACCTGCGGCGCCGATGTCTCGCTGATCGCCGAGCTGTTCACCACCACCTGTGATTGGCGCGTGTCCAGCCTGGGCTGGATGTTCACGCTGTTCTTCGTTTTCCTGGGCGCATCCGCAGCCATGTGGGGCGGCTGGCTCGAGCGCGTCGGCCCGCGCAAGGCTGGCGTCGTGTCGGCCGTGTGCTGGTGCGGCGGCTTGCTGATTTCCGCGCTCGGCATCCAGATGCACCAGCTGTGGCTGCTGTGGGTGGGCTCGGGCGTGATCGGCGGCATCGGCCTGGGGCTGGGCTACATCTCGCCCGTGTCGACGCTGATCAAGTGGTTTCCGGACAAGCGCGGCATGGCGACCGGCATGGCCATCATGGGCTTTGGCGGCGGCGCGATGATCGGCGCCCCGCTGGCTGACCGCCTGATGAAGTTGTTTGCCACGCCCGAATCGGTGGGCGTGTCGCAAACGTTTATTGTGCTGGCCGGCATCTACTTCGTGTTCATGATGGCCGGTGCGCTGGGTTACCGCGTGCCGCCCACGGGCTGGAAACCGGCCGGCTGGACACCCTCGCCCACCAAGGCGAAAGACACGATGGTCACGCAACGCCACGTGCATGCAAACGAAGCGCTGAAGACGCCGCAGTTCTGGCTGATCTGGGCCGTGCTGTGCCTGAACGTGTCGGCCGGTATTGGTGTGCTGGGCATGGCTTCGCCGCTGCTGCAGGAAGTGTTTGGCGGCAAGCTGCTGGGCGTGACGACGTCGTTCATGGACCTGACCGCCGCGCAAAAGGGACAGATCGCGGCCATCGCTGCGGGCTTCACGGGTCTGCTGAGCCTGTTCAACATCGGTGGCCGTTTCTTCTGGGCATCGCTGTCGGATCGCCTGGGCCGCAAGATGACGTACGCCGTCTTCTTCGTGCTTGGCTTCGTGCTGTACGCCTCGATTCCGTGGACTTCGCACACGGGCAATATCGCGCTGTTCGCACTGGCCTTCTGCGTGATCCTGTCGATGTACGGCGGTGGTTTTGCTACCGTGCCGGCGTATCTCGCTGACATGTTCGGCACGCAAATGGTGGGGGCCATCCACGGCCGCCTGCTCACGGCATGGTCGACGGCCGGCATTCTGGGCCCCGTGCTGGTGAACTACCTGCGCGAATACCAGATCGCCCATGGCGTGGAACGCGCAGCCGTGTACGACATCACGATGATGATCCTGGCCGGCCTGCTGATCCTCGGCTTCATCTGCAACCTGCTGGTGCGCCCGGTCAACGCAAAGCACTTCATGACCGAAGCGCAACTCGACGAGCAGCGTCACGCTGCTGCAACAAAGAGCCCGACGCCGTCGGTTGCCTCGCCGGAGACGTCGCTGGAATGGAAAGCGCATCCGGGCTCTGCCGTGGCCGTGGTGGTGGCCTGGGCCGCCGTGGGCCTGCCGTTGGGCTGGGGGGTTTGGATTACACTCCAAAAAGCTGCCGTTCTGTTCTCCTAATACGTGATTTAAAGCCGCCCCGCCACCCATGAAGCACCAGAAGATCGAGTT
>JYOB01000008.1:332168-332619 GCA_000955795.1 Burkholderiaceae bacterium 26 | reverse complement strand
AATTGCTGGCCCCGGCCAGCGGGACGCTGACGGTGGATGGTCCGTCGCTGGCGATCAGCCAGGTGGCGGGTGCGACGGGCCGCTACAGCTTCACGGGGACGGCGGGCCAGACACTGGGCTTGGGCCTGGATACGCTGGTCACGACACCCAACGGTGGTTATGCATCGGTCAGGGTGATGGCACCGGACAACGTCACGACGCTGGTCAGTTGCTCCGACGTCGGTTCCGCTGGCAATAGCTGCAATCTGCCGGTGCTACCGAGCAGTGGCACCTACACGGTGGTGGTGACGCCGGGCAGTGTGAACACGGCGCTGACGGGCAACCTGACGCTGTCCAATGACGCTGCGGCCACGCTGACGCCGAATGCCCCGGTGACGACGTTCGTTGCGAGCCGCGTGGGTCAGAACGCGCGCTACACGTTCAGCGCGATGGCGGGTCAGAACCTGAGCCT
>JYOB01000008.1:0-332055 GCA_000955795.1 Burkholderiaceae bacterium 26 | reverse complement strand
CGATCAGCCAGGTGGCGGGTGCCATGGGCCGCTATAGCTTTACGGGCACGGTGGGTCAGTTTCTGAATCTGGGCTTTAGCGGCGCAGCCATTACACCAGTTGGCAGCACCGTCACTATCACGGTAATCGCTCCCGACAACGTCACCACGGTAGTCAATTGCGGCAGCTTCAGCACGAACGGCAGTTGCAGCGTTCCGGCGTTGTCAAGTACGGGGGCAAACAACTTGGGCTTGCCGAGCACAGGTACCTACACCGTATTGGTCACGCCAAACAGCTACGCGACCGCAGTGAGCGGGGCCCTGAGCCTGAAGCAATTCAGTCTGCGCCCATAGAGCAAGAACGAGACGCCGACGAAGATGACGAGAACCCTCCGAATGAAAGAAAGAGAAGCGATGTCGAAACCGAACGCTCTTGGTCTTGATGTGGTGCCGCGCTGGCGCCTTGCGCTGCGCAATATGGTGCCGGCGATCCTGTTGACCGTTGGGATGCTTCATGCGCCGCAGTCGATTGGGCAGGGGCAGGCTGCGCCGGTCGCCTCCACATCCGCGAGCGACGCGCTCATGAGTTTGCTCGCTTCTCGGCCCACGACCCTCAAGGGCCAGAGCGCGACTCAGCTCGCCAATGGACAGTGGCTAGTGTTGGGCGGTACTGCCGCCAATGCGGCAGGCAACTGGGCTTGGGTGATCAATGCAGCGGGCAAGTCTGTTCCGCTGCCTGCCACGCTGCGCACCGCGCGTATGAACCACAGCGCGACGCTGTTGCCCGACGGTACGGTACTCGTGTTCGGTGGACTTGATTCCAAGGGCAACACGCTGACCGACCTCGAGATATTCGCTCCCTCAACGAACAGCTTCAGCGGTCTAGCCAATCCGGGTCTGCTGGCACGTAGTGGCCATAGCGCTACGGTGCTCACGGATGGCCGCTTGCTAATTGCTGGAGGTGCCGACGCCTCCGGCAACGCGCTGCGCACAGTTGAGCTTTACGACCCTGTCACGAATCAGGTCGAACGTGTCAACACCGCCTTGGATGCAGCTCGCATGCAGCACATTGCGACGCTATTGCCTAGCGCCAAGGTTTTGCTTTGGGGTGGCCAAGACGGTGCTGGTCAGATGATGACCACCGGCAGCGTGTTTGATGCAACTGCGCAGCAGTTCAGCGCTGTTGCACTCGATGGCGCTCAGTCGCTGGCGCAGTCGCTCAATCCGGGTACGGTGCCGACCTTGGTGACTAGTGTTCCTGCGAACCAAGCCAAGGACGTTCCGGTTGCGCAGCGCTTCATGCTCCGCTTCAGCCAGCGCATGGCCGTGACGAGTTTGAATGCCAGTACTGTTACCCTGATCGGCCCCAGTGGCGCGGTGGACATCCAGCCGGTTCCAGTGGAAGGCGGGATGCTGCTATTTGTCACGCCCAAGCAAGAGCTGCTTCCAGGGACCGCTTATACGCTGTTCGTGCAAGGCGCGACCGATCAGTTCGGCAATGCCTTGCCGCTGACCGCAGTGGGTTTCAAGACCGTCACGCTGGGGACGTCCGCAGCGCGGTCCACAACAACGCCGGCTGTCGCGCAGGCAATGCTCGCGGCAGCGCCGTCGCAAGGTGGGGCTGCTGTTGCCGCAACGGCAGGCAGCACTACCGTCAACGGCACAGTTGCCACCCCCAAAACCCCCGCGGTAGCCAGTGCCGCGTATGACGCAGCAAACCGAGCCGCTGCGGATGCGGACGAAGATAGCGATATCTGGATCCCTGGCCCTGGCAATTTTGGGGGCAAGTGGCGCCGTGGCAACCGAGAGGTTTCCCGGCAGTACCTGCCCAAGAACGAGCACTTGCGCCACAGGCTCTACGGCTACCCACAGCTGATGAAGCTGACGCCCGCCGACGTTGCGCAGCACAAGATCCCCGATGTCACACCGCCCGCCGATGGCGTGACGGGCGTTGCGGGCCAAGTGCTACGCCTCAATGGCAAGCCTTTGGCGGGCGCGACGCTGTCCATCGGTTCGCAGAAGGTGGTGACTGATGAGAACGGCGAGTTCCTGCTCGCAGGCGTGCCTGCGGGCCGCCAGATCCTGGTCATCGACGGTGAGACTGCCAGCCGCGGCAACCGCCACTATGGGCGCTATGAGTACGGTGTGAAGATCGAAGAAGGGCGGACCACGCTGCTGCCCTTCGTCATCTGGATGTCGCGCTTGAACCCGCGAACCGTTACGCTGGCCTCCCCCACCGCGACCGAGACTGTCGTGACCAACCCGCAAATTCCCGGGATGGAGCTGCGCATTCCTGCTGGGATGGTCATCCGTGATTCCCAAGGCAAGATCGTGACCGAGATCAGCATGACGGCGGTGCCGGTCAACCAGCCCCCCTTTCCGCTGCCGCACATTGAGGTGCCGGTCTACTTCACCGTCCAGCCGGGAGGCTCGCGCTTGGAGGGCATCAACGCCAATGCCAAGGGTGCCCAGCTTATCTACCCGAACTACCCGAACGCTGCGCCCGGCACGCGCATGACCTTTTGGGACTACGACGCCAACAACCGTGGCTGGTTCGAGTACGGCCATGGCACCGTGACGGCCGACGGTAAGCAGGTGATGCCCGATGCGGACGTGCGCATCTACGAATTCACCGGCGCGATGATCACCACCTTCACGCCCGAATCCCAGGCGCCGTCGGAAGGGCCGTCGCCGAACTGCCAGTGCAACGACACCCAGGTCGACGACCCAGTGGACACCGCCACCGGGCTGTTCCTGCACGCGACCACCGATCTGACGATCCCGGACGTGATGCCCATCACCATCGGCCGTAGCTACCGGCAGGCCGACGAGACCTCGCGCGCTTTCGGCATTGGTACCAACCTGTCGTATGACCTCTTCCTCGTGGGGGGCTACGACTCCGCAAAAGACCAGATCAAGCCGTATTCCTATCTGATCCTGCCCGACGGCGGCCGCGTTTACTTCAGCCGCGTCTCCGGTGGCACTGGGTATACCGACGCCGTGTTCCAGAGCATCGCCGCGCCGGGCAGCATCTACTACGGCGCCATCATCAAGTGGGACAACGTGAGTTACCCGGGCGCCAACTGGAGTCTGGTGCTTAAGAACGGCACGAGCTACTACTTCCCTGGCGTGGGGGATGGCGGTGGCACGGCGCGCACGGCCGCAGTGGTCGGCATCAAGGACCGATTCGGAAACACCATGCAACTGGTGCGCAGTTCCGGGAGCGCCAACCTCACGCAGATCATTTCGCCCAACGGTCGGAACGTCTACCTGAGCTATGACAGTGCCAACCGCATCACGCAGCTCAAGGATGACCTACAACGCACGGTGAGCTACAGCTACGACACCCAAGGCCGGCTGATCAGGGTGACCGATCCGCTGGGCAAGAGCATGCAGTACACCTGGGCCAGCCAGACGGTGTCCGCAGCGCATTCCATCGGCGGCGTAACCACCAGCACCAATCTGCTGACGGTGCAGGACAAGAACGGCAACATCGTCGTCACGAACACCTACGATGCGAACGGCCGCGTGGCGACGCAGACCCATGCCGACGGCACGACCTATTCGTTTGCCTACACGCTACTGTCTGCCAGCCAGACCATTCCGGCGGGTGGTTACGATGCGGTGGTCCAAACTGATGCCACGGACGAGCGTGGCACCGTCACGCGGTACGTCTTTGATACCAACAAGGCCCTTACCAGTGTGACCGCAGGCCAGGGCACCAGCGTGGCGCAGACGCACACCTACTCCCGGAACGCCAGCACCAACCTGCTCGACAGCGTCACCGACGCCCTGGGTCGCACTACGGCGTACCAGTACGACCGGCTGGGCAACACCACACAGGTCACCGCAGCCTCGGGCACCAGCAGCGCGGCAACCACCAAGATCGTCTGGGATCTGAACTACAGCCGTCCAACTACCATCACAGACCCGAACAACAACACCCTGACGCTGAGCTACGACAGCCAGGGCAACCTAATCAGAAGCACCGACGCTCTGAATCACAGCGTCGCCTTGACCTACGACAGCCAAGGCCGTCCTACGAGCATTGCCGACGCGCTGAATGCCACCACCACATTCAGCTATAGCGGTGCTGACCTGCAAACCGTAACGGATCCCTTGGGCAATGCGGCGAGTCGAAGCACCGATGCCGTTGGACGCCCCATCGGTCGGACTGATCCATTGGGCCGCCGTAGCTATCTTGCCTACGACGCATTGAATCGCGTGACCAGCGTGACCGATCCGAAAGGCGGTGTCGCTCAAGTCAGCTTCGACGCCAACGGCAACGTGCTGACCCAGGTCGACCAGAACAACAACACAACGAGCTTTGCGTACGATGGGCGAGACCGCCTTACCCGCACGACCGACGCGCTGGGGCATGCAAGCACGCTGGCCTACGAGCCTGGCGGCCGCGTCAGCCAAGTGGTCGACAACAAGGGCCAAGCCACTAACCGTACCTACGACGCGTTGGGCAGACCCACGCTCATTACGTTTGGCGCCACCGCCACCGGAGGCACACCCGCCAGCACCATTGCGCTGACGTGGGATGCCGGCAACCGGCTGACCCAGCTTGTTGACTCGGTCGGCGGCACCATTGCCCGCACATACGACGTGCTGGATCGTCTCACTAAGGAGACCACGCCGCAGGGTAGTGTGAGTTACACCTACGACTCAGGCGGGCGTCGACAGAGCATGACCGTGGCCGGTCAGCCGACAGTGAGCTACACGTGGGACGTCGCCAACCGCCTGACGCAAATTCAGCAAGCTGCGGGCAGCACAAACGGTAACACTCCTCAGACCATTAGCTTCAGCTACGACGCGGCCAACCGGCGGGCGAGCACCACCTATGCCAACGGCATCGTGGCCAGCTATAGCTACGACAAGATCGGACATCTGATCGGCATCACTTACAACAAGGCCGACGGCACGCTCATCGGCGACCTGAGCTATACCTACGACGCAGCCGGCCAACGCACCGGCGTGGGCGGCAGCCTCGCGCAGGTCAATTCAGGTACCGCAGTAAGTGGCACCCAGTTCAACGCCAATAATCAAGTGACGAACTGGAACGGCCAGAGCCTGATGTATGACGCCAACGGCAACCTGACGAGCGACGGCGCTAACACCTACACGTGGGACGAGCGCAATCAGCTACGCAGCATTGGCGGTGCTGTGACGGCCAGCTTCCAGTACGACGCATTGGGGCGGCGTATCAAAAAGACCATCGGCAGCAATTCCACTGGATACCTGTACGACGGGGCGAACTTTGTGCAGGAGCAGAGCGGCGGCACCGTCACGGCCAACCTGGTCACTGGCCCGGGTATGGACAAGCCCTATCTGCGCGAGAGCAGCGCGGGTAGCCACAGCCTGCTGCCGGACGCGCTGGGCAGCATCCTGATGGCGACCGATACCGCTCAGGCCATCGTGACGAGCTACAGCTACGACGCCTACGGCGCCACGATGCAGACGGGGACGAACGACAACAGCCAGCAATACACGGGCCGGGAGAATGACGGGACAGGGCTGTACTACTATCGAGCGCGGTACTACAGTCCGCAACTGGGGCGGTTCATCTCGCGGGATCCGATTGGATGGGCCAGTGGGCAGACGAACAACTACGCATATGTGGGTGGAGAACCTACTCGGTACACTGACCCCTCCGGCAAGATCGCTATCGCGGACGATATTGTCATAGGTGCCGGCATAGCAGGAACCGCGTGTCTTATGACGCCAGGGTGTCGTGATGCGATTGGTCGGGCCATTGTGTCAACCGTTGGTGCTGTTGGCGATGCAATGGGGGCGATTCTTTCGGACATTTCAGGCGGTGAAGCCGCAGATGGACAAAATTGCCCAACTGATAAGCCGAAAGGGCCTCCTAAAACCGGTGAGCCGAATAGTGAATATTGGCCTGGAAAAAGGCCAAATGGGCAGTATGGAAACGGAAGAAAATACGGTCCGGATGGCCTTCCGGAAACGGACTACCACAATGATGGCAAAAACCACGGTGACGATTGGCCAGACCATCCAGGTGGGGAGCACGTACACGACTGGGGGAGAGATGCCAATGGCAACCCCACTATGGGACGCCCTCGCCCATATTCACCTTGGCCCAGATAAGGATAGTTATGTGGCATCCACTTTCATCAAGCCGCGATATTGAAAAATTCATGGCCAATGCGAATTGGTTTCATGACGGAACTTTAAAAGATGCTCGATTTTCGTCCAGTAACTGGGTCGACGAGCAGGGTTCTCTCGTCATGGGGGTGCGGCAGAAGTCCATCGCCTGCCTCTTATTTCAATTTTCCGACTCAAGGAGAGGGAGAATTGAATTTGAAATGAGATTTTCTGGTATTGGATTGATCAACTTGGTCGGTGAGATTGATGATTACGATGGAGTAATTACATCAGCAAATATCGGATTTAAAAATGGAAGAATATTTTGGGCTGCGCATGATGAGTGGAGCGGGGATGTATCAGACAGAAGCATCCCTTGGGTCATCGCCGACACTGCGGAATGGCGACTGATCGATAATGAAACCTAGGTCGGCAAGGCGCGCCGCTGAATTTTTATTTTTCGAAAGACATCCACCAATACAGCGTCATGCTGGCACGCGTGCTCGGGTCCAAAAGATGCTCCTTTGGACGAGCATGGGCGCGACAGAGGTTAAGTGAGGGCAACCCGCCAACAAGGCCGTACTGCATCCGGGATAGGAGAGCGGATACGAAGGGTTGCATCCCTGTGGACGGTTGGGATGCTTGACGTCGTCCGAGTCTTCAGCTTGGGCGTAGTCAATTTTTGAGATATCATCGCCTGAGCCATTGGATTGGCAGGGCCTCCCGCCCACTTTGACTTCCATGCAACGTGGCGCTGTCGGCGTCCATGGTGTTCGGAATGTGTCTTGCGGCTGGTTAGCAGTCCACAAGTTCATTGCGGATGTTCCGCACATTACAAGTAGCCTTGATCTGTTCTGAGGGCTGATTCCGTCATCCGGAATTTGGTCTACTGTCACATCGATTTGTTCGATTATTGAACTATGCCTTTGACTTACCTTGGGCATCTCTGCGCTTCCGTGGGTTGGCTGGGGCCTGTCGCCGCTCGTTCGCACGTGGGCGAGAGGCTGTAAACAAGAGCGGGGTTCACAGTACCAGTTGTATACGACGTTGATTCTCAGAGCGGCAAAGTAGCGTGCGACGCTAAGGCTCGCAGCTTTGTTTACGTCTCATAGTGCTCATAACCGTTCTAAGTCCGTATCGCCAGAAAGCAAAAACCCGGCAGTCCGCCAAGGATGCCGGGTTTTTTGTTGGCTTAGGCGCGCAGGCCCGCAGCCGTTCTAGTCGCTCTCACAAGGCTTATTGAAGACGTGCTTCACGCCACATTTGGTGGCGTGCGCCGCGTTCTTCACGCCATGCCCCACGGCGCGTGCAGCGTTGGCCGTCGCATGCCCGGCTTCCTTTGCCGCATGGCCGGTCTTGCGGGCCGCTTCCTTCGTGTCCTGCTTGATGTTCTCCTTGGTCTCGGACAAATCGGCATGGGCCAGGGGGCTGAGCAGCGCAAGCAGCAGCGCAGGAATCAAAAGCAGACGACCTTTCACGGTGGGAATCCTCACAAACAAGTTCATGCAACGGCCGCGTCGAGCACCACAGCGGCGCGGCCGGTCAACAGGATGCGCGCGCCACTGCGCACGGTGAATCGGTACAGCACGTTGTTGCCGTCGCCGCCGATGCGTTCGGCCTCGATGTCGAGCGGCGAGTCGATGGTGTCGAGCCGGGGGACGTTGGCTTCAACGCTGCGCACGCTGGCGAGAAAGCCGGCGCGCGGGCGGGCTTGCGCAGCATCGCACAGGGCGCCATGCACGGCCATCGCCTGAGCGGCGTATTCGATGCCGCAGACCGCGGCCAATTGACCGTGCGAGCGCAGCGGATTGGCCGCGTCACGATGGCTCGTGGCGCTGCAATGGATGTGCGCGTCGTCCCATGCAACGACGGCGTCCAGCAGGCACATCGTGCCGCTGTGCGGAATGCGCGCTGCGATCCAGTTGCGGTCGAGCGGCGGAGATGGCTGCGCGCTTGACGTCATGGCGTGCCGAAGGTGATGTCGACCTGCACGCGGGTCCCGGGCAGATAGTCGAGCACGACATTGGCTGCGCGCCGTGCCGCCAACGCTTCCAGCAGCGGCAGGGCGCGCGCTGCGGCGTTGCCCTGCCACAGCGCTCCGAGCCCGGGTTGTGCCAATGCAGTCGACGCCGCGTCGGTCAGCGCGACGTCAATGCGCGCGAGCGTGCGCGGGCTGGCTTCGGGCGCAAGGACCATCGCCACCGCAAACGTATCGGGCACGGGCCGCACCGCGTTCAACGGTTCCGGGTACTCGCCGTCATACGCGATCAGCAGGGTGGGCGTGGTGTCAATCACAACCTGACAGAGGCTGTCCAGCAGGCCAGCGGCAAAGCTGCCGTCGTATGCGCACAGCACATTGGACGGCGCCATCGCGTGCGTGGCGATGCTCCAGTAGCCTGCCGGGGCGTTGTGCACGGAGTTGTGGAAGCGCGTGGGCGAGAGCTTGCGATCGTCGCTCGCCAAGGTTTCGCAGATAGCGTGGCAGTTTTGGCCATCGCCGCCGGACGAACTGAAAACCGTGGCCAGCGTGGCGGCATCGCGTCCGCTGGCTGCGACGGCCTCGTGACCGACTGCCAGCGCGAGCTTGATCACGGGCCCCGTGCGGCGGCGCTCGACCGATGGCAGGCCGGCCGGCGGCGGCAACTCGGTCGGTGCATGCGCGTAGGGCGCGCGACCGGTGAGCACGTCAGCGGTGTGCGGCCAATCCCGCAGGCCGGGGCCCAGCACGCCGATGCTCTCGATGAAGGCGCGCAGTTGGGTCATGACGAGAGGCCCACGTGGTCTGCGCGGCCGAAGACCAGGCTGCAATTCGTGCCGCCAAATCCAAAGGCGTTGCTGAGCGCGGTGCGAACAGGGGCGTGGTGGCTCGACGTCAGGTAGTTGACGGCCAAGGTCGGGTCCGGCTGCGTGGTGTTGATGCCGGCAGGCAGCAATTGATGGCGCAGCGCCAGCGCTGTGATCACCGCTTCCAATGCGCCCGCCGCGCCAAGCGTGTGGCCGGTCGCGCCCTTGGTCGAGCTGCACGCCGTGCCGTCGAACATCGCCTGGATGGCGCGCGCCTCCGCTGCGTCGTTGCTGGGCGTGCCGGTGCCGTGCAGGTTGATGTAATCGATGTCTGTTGCGGCCAGGCCGCTTGTGGCCAGCGCTTGCGTCATGGCAGCGCGTGCGCCCAGCCCTTCCGGATGCGGCGAGGACATGTGATGCGCGTCGCTCGATTCGCCAATGCCGAGCAGCAGGATCGCATCGTCGTGCAGCGCGCCCTTCGCTTCAGGGGCGCGCTCCAGCAGCGCAAAGGCCGCGGCCTCGCCGATTGAGATGCCATCGCGCGCCGCATCGTACGGCCGGCACGGTTGCCGCGACAGCAGCTCCAGCGAGTTGAACCCGTACAGCGCAGTCAGGCACAGCGAATCGACGCCGCCCACCACCGCCGCATCGATCAGGCCCGCGGCCAGCATGCGCCGCGCCGAGGCAAACACCTTGGCCCCCGACGAACACGCCGACGAGATCACCATGGCCGGTCCGCTCAACCCAAAATACGCCCGCACAAACGCGGCGGGCGAATAAATGTTGTGCGTTTGCGCGTAGTGAAAGTTTGCCGGCAGCGCGCCAGTCTGCGGATCGCGCTGCTGATAGGCGCGTTCGGTTTCGAGAATGCCCGACGTGCTGGTGCCAATGAACACGCCGACGCGTCCGGCGCCATGGCGCGCCTTGGCGGCTTCGACAGCTTCAACAAAACCGTCCTGTGTGAGGCCGATCTGCGCAAGCCGGTTGTTGCGGCAGTCGAAATCGCGCAGGTCTGCACGCACGGGCGTGGCATCGGCGCCAGGCACTTCGCCGATCCAGGTGTCGAGTTCGGCGCGTGGGAAGTCACACGGCGTGAGCCCGCCACGTTGCCCGCGCAACGCGTCGAGCGTGGCGTCAAGGCCACGTCCGAGGCAGCTTGTGGCGGTGAAATGCGTGAGCAGGACGGGCTTCACTGGGGATGGTGTCGCGACAATTGTTGGGTGGGATGACTCGGCAAATGGGGCGCCAATCGTTGACAAATTTTATCAAATGGCTATGTGCGAGCGGGCGGCCTGCGCGGGCTCCGGCGCGAGGGCTGCGCGCAACGTCGTGAACTGCAATTGAGCGCGAGCGGCGGCTTCGAGCACCTTCGGCAACACGGCCAATATGACGGGGGTGCCGTGTGCATCGCGCGCCGCATGCCCATCGTGGAGCAGCAGGATGTCTTGTGGCGCCAGGCCGTGCAGCAGGCGCTGGGCGATGGCGTCGGCATTGTGCGAGCGGGTGTCGAAGCCGCGGCGCGTCCAGCTCGCCAGCTGCAGGCCAAGCTGACACAGCACGGGTTCGAGAAACGGATTGCGCAGTCCGGCTGGCGCCCGAAAGAACAGCGGGCGCGTGCCGGTGATCTGCGCGAGCGCGTCTTGCGCGGCAGCAATCTCGCGCCGCAACGCGCCCGGCGCCTGCAGCGAGAACGTATGCCGATGGCGCTGACTGTGGTTTTCCACTGCATGCCCGCGCGCGACGATGGCCTCGACGCAGCGCGGGTGCCGCTGCGCCAATTCGCCGATGCAGAAGAAGGTGGCCTTGGCACCGTGCTGATCGAGCATGTCCAGCACGCGCGGTGTGACATCGGGGTCAGGGCCGTCGTCGATGGTCAACGCAATCTGCTGGCCGGCCGTGGCGGGCAGATGCGTCCAGTTCGGGCCGAGCCATGCGCTGCGCGGCCACAGACCACCGGCCATCAGCACCAGATGCGAGGCGATGACGCTGCCGCCCGCCCATGGCCATGTCGATGGGGCGGCCGCAACGGCAACCGCCGCACCGACGTGCAGCACGAGCGCGCCGCTGATCAGGGGTGTCGGCTTCCAGCGGCGGGCGCTGCCAAGCGGCGTGGTGATCGATGGGTTCATGCGGCAGGGTGCTGATTGTGATTGGCGCGTGGCGCGAGGATGGCGGCAAACACCAGCGCAAGCATGGCGCCCGGCCCGACGGTCAACCCGAACGTTTCCAACATCGGCACGCGGGAAAATGCCAGCAGGCCGAAGCCGGCCACCGTCGCCAAATTCGCCACCAGCAGGGACACCAGCGTCTGCGGCGCAATGGCCTGCGTGCGTTGATTGAAGAACAGCGCGTAGTTCGATCCCACCGCCACGATCAGCAGCATGCCCACCAGATGCAGGATGGTCAGCGGCACGCGTGCCAGCGCAAAGCCGGCCGTCACCACCAGCACCGCCGCCACCAGGGGCGCCAACGCGCGGAGGGTCCGCTGCGATGAGCGCAGCGCCACGAGCAGCAGCAACGCGATCGCTGCGAAACCGGCCAGCGACAGGCGACGGTCTTCCCGCACGTAGTTCACGTACAGCCGATCGGCCTCGGCCTTCATGTCGACGAAGAGCGCGCCCGGCACGGCCGCATGCTCCACGGCGGCGCGAATTGGGGCGGCATCCAGGCTGGATGAGTTGGGTGCGTTCTTCGTGGCGGCCGGCGCGCCTGACGGTGCGCGCAATGGCAGCATGGCGCTCCATTGTCCGCCGTGTTCCGTCAGCAGTGCCTCCACCGCCAATGCCATCGATGTGCCCTTCAGGTCTGCGCGCCGCAATAGGGGCTGCGCGCGTGCCGCATCCACATCGGCGATGAACGGGGCGAAGAGATCAGGCTTCACGCGGATCGGCTGATCTTCAACGGCACTGCGCATGCGTGCAGCCAGTGCATCAGCGGCGGGCAGGCTTGCCACGCGCGCGCGCTGAGTCGCATCGCTCGGCAGATAGCGCGCAGGGTTCTCGACGCCGGCCAGCACGCCGCTGTCCACCAGCGGTTGCAGTTGCGCGGCGACCTTCTCGGCACCTTCAAGCGCGGCCTGTTCGGTCGCGGCCGGGATTACTACTAGATAGCGCACGTCGGGCGCACCGACGTCTGCGCGCAGGCTGGCGTCGAGCGCCTGGCTTTTCGCGGGTACGGGGCTCAGCGCAGCGAGTTCGCGGCTCCACAGGCCATCGCGTTGCAGCACCAGCGCCGCACATGCGCCCACGAGCACCACCGCCAACGCCCAGCGCAGGCGGGGCGCGGCAGACGTCGCCCGTGCCAGCCAGGCTCCCACGCGCGATACATCCCGCGTCGCCACGTCTGCACCACGCAGATGCGGCAGCACGTAGCGCGTGACAAGTGCCGCCGTCACCAACCCGACAATCGAATACAGCCCCAACTGCACGAGCCCCGGAAAGCCCGAGAACAGCATCGACGCGAAGCCGCATACCGAGGTCAGCACGCCCAGGCGGATGGTCGGCCAGTACGTGGTGATCCACGCTCGCAGGCTGTCGTTGGGGGTGGCGCCACGCAGGCGGGCAGATTGCACGAAGAGGTAGATCGAATAGTCGACCGCCTCGCCGATGAGCGTGGTGCCGAACCCGAGCGTGAGCCCGTGCACCGCGCCAAACGTGAGGCTGACCGCTGCCACGCCGGCCGCCACGCCGGACAGCACTGGCAGCAACCCCAACACCACCGTGCGCGGTGACCGATATACCGTCAGCAGCAGCGCCACCACGAGCACGAGGCTGACGGTGGAAAGCCGCTCGACGTCGTGCTTGATGGTGTCGCGCGATTCGACGGAGAACACGCCCGGGCCGGTCAGCAGGATGCGCGCCGATGCGGCGTTCGGCACCGTGCGTGCAACCGCATCGAACGCGCGGCGCACGGTATCGATGGCATGCGCCTGAGCGTCGGTGTCGGAACCGGCGGCCGTTGTCTGCACGACCAGCACGGCACGCTGGCCATCGCGCGACGCCCACACGCCATGCATCAACGACGGCAGCGCGGTGTTGTCGAGCTGGCTGACGAGTGCCGCCACCTCGCCGGTCGGGTCGCGCGGCAGCATGTTCTTGGCAAACAGCCCGGCTGACGAACTGAGCAGGTCCAGACTTTCGCCTAGCGCCGCGTGCAGGCCTTCAGCGGAAAAGCGTTGCGGCGTGACAGCGGGGCTGAGCACGTAGCGGTGGTCGAAGACGAATTGCCGGTCGCGCGCCTCGCTGACGGGCTCACCGTTGTTGACGGCGCTGAACTGCGCGTCGGCGCGCAGCGTGGCGGCGAGCTGCTTCGACAGCGTTGCACGGGTGGCCGCGTCACTGCCCTCGATGCCGACGAGGATGAGTCGTGACACCAGCCCCTCGCGCAACTGGTCGACCAGCACGCGTTGTTCGGCACTCGGCGAGCGCGGCAGAAACGCCGACAGGTCCGCCGTAAAGCTTGTGCGCCCGATCACGACCGCGCACAGCAGCAGGCCGGTCAACCAGACCAGCACGGCGGGCCGCTGCAGGGCGTGCAAGCGTTTCATATGCGCGGCGTCCTTAGTTGCCTGGCACGCGTTGCAGGCGCATCAGCGAATGATCGCCATCGGCCTGGCGGATGGCGACGCTGCGCAGCACATCGCGCGTGCCCTCCAGCGTGATGGTGCGGACCACCTGCTGCATGCGCGTGTCGATGGGCGAAAGGGTGAGCGTCCAGTCATCGCCGTGGCCAGCAATGGCGACCTTGTAGATCGCTTCGAGCGCGTAGCGGTTACCGGCCAGCGTGGCGCGGATGCTTTCGATGAAGGCGCCCAGCTCCGGGTACTGCGACAGCGGCATCGTGAACTTGCGCTGGTTGCGCTCCACGGTCAGCTTGTCGCCGTCAATCACGAGGTGTTCTGGCTTGGGAGCCAGCGTGTGTTTTTCCAGATGATCGGGCGCCACGAACACCAGCTCGCCGGATGATTCAATGGGCTGTTCCGCAATCGACAGCGTCTTTGTTTCCGTGAATGTGGCGCGCCCCGACTTGTTGCGTGCGAGCGTGGACATGAGGCGGTCGAGCGTCCAGGCGGTATCCGCGGCGTGGGCGGTCGCGGCCAACATGCTGGCCGCGAGCAAGGCCAGAAGGGCGCGTAGGAAGGGGCGCGTTGCAGTCATGGCGTTTGGGTGGTCTGGCGCTCGGCCGGGGTGTGATTCTGCGTGGTGGCCGCGTCGGCATCCTGCCAGAAGTCGAAGTAATTGAACCAGTTGTATGGCGCGGCGCGGCAGTAATGTTCAACGCGCTCCACATAGCGGGCCAGTGCGGCTTGCACGGCTGCGGCGCGATCTTCGCGGCGCACATCGGTGAAGTCCGCCAGCGGATCGAAATGCACCGCGTAGCGATTGCCGCCCAGGTGCAGCCCCGTCATGAAGAGCACGGGGCGCTTCAGCATGGCGGCCATGTGCAGCGGCCCGAGCGGAAACGCTGCCGGGCTGCCGAGGAAATCCCTGCGCTGGATTGATGGCCCCGCATCGCGCAACAGTGTGCGATCGGCCAGCATGCCGACGAGCCGGTTGTCGTCCAGCGCCTCGCGCACTTGCAGCATGGCGTCTACACGCCCCAGCGGAATGACTTTCGGCGCCGCCGCCGGGTTGATGGCGGCAACTGCGGCGTTGATGTTGCGTGCATTCTCTTCATACATGGCGACGGCCACGCGCAGGTTTGGCACCGTACGGCCGAGCGCGCGCACCACCTCGAAGCTGCCCAGGTGCGCGCCCAGCAGGAATGCACCGCGCCCCCGCGCCAGCACGTCGTGTATGTGCTGCTGGCCCTGCAACTCGACGTCGAACAGATCGAAGCGCCCGCTGATCAGGTAGATGCGGTCATGGATGGTCGTGCCGAAGGTGAACATGTGACGGAACACGTCGCGCAGCGTTGCCGGCCGGCCGAGCGCGCGGCGCAGGTAGTCACGCGAAGCACGCCGCGCCGCCGGGGAGGCCGCCACGAAGTACACCGCAATCAGCCGCAGCAGAACCCGGCCGAACGGCCGCCCAAGCCGCAGCGAGAGCCATGTCATGATGCGCAGCAGCGCGAGGTTGCTGCGCTCCGGACGCTCGGCCCAGTCGGTGCGTTTCATGCAGCAACGCCCTCCGGCGCTGATGCGGACAGCACGCCGCTGGCCACTTCGCGTTCGCACGCGCGGATCGTGAAGCGGATGGCGTTGCTCGCCGTCGTCTCGAACGCGAGGTCGAGCAACTCCCCGGGTGCCGCAGGGCTGAGAAACTTGGCCGAGCTGATCTTGCAAGCATCAAGCGAGCGGCCCAGCGCCGCACCAATCGTGTGAAGCGCATGGTCGAGCAGCACCACACCCGGCACGATCGGGTGGCCGGGAAAGTGTCCCGGCAGCGCCGGGTGATCAGCGGGAATGGTGAAGCGCATGGCGGGCTTGTGTGCGTTGCGGTGCGAATGTTGTGCCACCAGCGCGGCCAGCACATCGCGCGCCAGCTTGCCGGTCTCGTTGCGCGGCAGCGCGTCCACCAGCAGCAGCGGGCGCGGCAGGAATGCTGCATCGATGCGGTCGTGCAGGGCGCGCAGCACGTCTGCCGCACTGAGGCTCGGCGCCACAACGAGTGCCACCAGGCGCGTGACTGCGGCGCTGCCGTGCGTATGCGGAGCGGCGGGCGCATCGTCCGGCATGTAGAACACGCCGTCCTCCACACCCGCAATCGCGTTGAGCTGATGGTTCAGATACGCCAGCGACGACCGTTTGCCGGCAATGTTGATCAGATCGGTCTTGCGGCCGTGCAGCAGAAAGTGCGTGTCGTCGATCAGCTCAATCACATCGCCCATCGGCACCGGGGTTTCGACGTGTCCGCCATGGACCCACACCGTTGGGCCGTCGTCTTCCGGCGTGCCGGAGCGCGATTCCATGCGCACGCCGGGGTACAGATGCCACGCGGTTTCCTGCGCGGTACGGCGCGTTGCGACCTGGCCGGTTTCGGTGCTGCCGTAGATTTCCAGGAGCGGCGCAGACAGGCGCGTCTCGGCCTCCCGCGCCAGCGCCTCCGACAGCGGCGCGGTCGCCGACAGCACGAGCGATGCGCTTGGCAACGCGGGTTCCGATGCCAGCAGCGCCCGCAGATGCACCGGCGAGGTCACCAGCACGCGCGGCTGAGGCACGGCCTGCAGCGCCTCGCGAATGTCCGCCGGATAGAACGGCTGCCGGTTGCTGAAGGCCAGACCGCCCTGCAGCGCGAGCAGTACCGTCACCTCAAAGCCATACATGTGCTGCGCCGGCACGGTGCCGACCAACGTGAAGGCACGCCCATCGTCCAAGCCAAGGTGCGCGACTGCCGCGCGCATGCAGCGCACCAGTGCGCCCCACGTTTTGCGGTGCGGCACCGGCGTGCCGGTTGATCCAGACGTGAACAACACCGCCATGACTTGCGACGCGTCGATCTGCGGCACGTCGATGAGCGTTTTGTCGGCCGTCAGCGCATCGGGATAACGGAAGCCCGGCAGGTCGACCGGGCAGGCGGGCGCATCGTGCAGGCAAAACACATCAGGCGCAAAGGCCGAAAGCTGACGCACCATCTGGGGCGTCTGCATGGGCGGCAGCAGGCTGACTTTGTTGGCTACGAGCGTCGCACACAGCCCGACGGCAAAGCGGTAACGGTCTGCGCAGGCGTTGAAAACGTGGCCGCCCGGCGGCAGCATCGCGGCCAGCGCCATCACATCGGCCACGAACGCACGTGCGGAGACGGGCGTGCCGTCACGCCAGGCCAGCGTGTGGTCGAGTGTCGGATGGGAGACCAGCGGGTAAGTCGGCATGAAGCAAATCTTGAGAGCGTGTGGGTTCAGCGGGAGTGCTCTGTGGCGTCGGGTGTGGCGTGCCCCGATTGCTCCGATTGTCGATATGCGCGTACCGCATCGAACAGACTGGAGTGTGGCTCGCCGCGCAGAACGACGCGCCGGCAGAGGTATTCCGCCACAAACATCACGCCCACCAGCGGCAGCGACAGGTAGTTCGCAAACGTCGACCACGTTACGGTCGATGCCGTGGCAAACAGCAGGGTGGATACGATGGCGGTTGCCAGGAAAAACAGCGTCCATGCCAGCGTGACCTGCCGCGAATAACGCGCAATGCGCGGTGTGAGCGTGCCGTGCACCATGTGGGCAAAGCGCGTGCACAGCGGCTCGCGGCCCGCCACCAGCGTGCGGCCGAACACGTAGGCCATCATCAGGTTGAAGCTTGCATGTTCGAGGTACAGGCCCCAGTCAAAATGCGCTGCCAGCGGCGCGCGCGTCATCCACAGCACGCCGCAGACGAGCAGCCACAGCGGCAACAGCCATGCACGATGCGTGGAGCGTGTGGCCGCGACGAGCGCAACTGCCAACGGCGGCACCAGAGCCATCGCCAAGCCCATGCCATGCGCGCCCGGCGTGGCCGCTGCGTAATGCGCCCCGACTTGATACGCCACGACCGCACCCACGCCGGCTGCACCCCGCGCAAAGCTGGTCAGTCGCTGCATGGCAGAGCAGGGTGGGAGGAGCGGCACTGCATGGTTATCGTCGGTGAGGCGGGCAGTTTCATCGTGGGGCGGAGCACATTCTAGGGCCCTGGGCCGGTCTCGCCCGATCCGGCAGCGGCGTGTTTGTAACCGGATGTACGGCCGCTGGCTGGCGCTGCTGTCGCGCCCCTTACCGCTTTGCGGCGCCACACAAGCCGTTGAATCGTTTGCGTCACTTTGGGCAGGCGCCGCGATATGCGGTCTTTGTCACGGTTTCGCGCTATACGGGGTGTAACCCTTCGTCTAGAATCCGCGTAGCTTAAACGACCCCCTTCACAGGCTGGGCTGGACAAGGCAGGGGCTTCGGGCAAGGAGAACGTCGTTGGCTCTGGCCGCAATCCCCGCTGCACGCCGCCTGTGGTTGCAAGACCGATGAACGACCTGGAAAAAGAGCTCGCCGCGCTCATGATCGGCGAACTGAATCTCGAAGACATTCAACTCGATGCCCTGACCGCCGACACACCGCTGTATGGCGAAGGGTTCGGGCTCGATTCCATTGATATC
The DNA here is from genome assembly GCA_000955795.1 of Burkholderiaceae bacterium 26. Lineage (GTDB taxonomy): Bacteria > Pseudomonadota > Gammaproteobacteria > Burkholderiales > Burkholderiaceae > Ralstonia > Ralstonia chuxiongensis. The sequence continues at coordinate 314,129 of JYOB01000008.1, read as the reverse complement.
CTCGAAGTTGCGCTGCTGATCTCCAAGAAATACGGCTTCGAGCTGCGCTCGGGCGATCCCGATAATCAGAAAATCTTCGCCTCGCTGGGCTCGCTCGCGGCCTACGTGGCAGAACACCGCACGCGATAGGCTCGCGCCAGCGCCCGACGCATTCCGCTTTCAACGTTTGGCCGGACCGACGCCATGCCGATGACCGGCGCTTCAACTTCGCACCTCGTTCTGATTCCAAGCTACAACCCTGGCCCCAAGGTTGACGACACCGTGCGCAGTGCGCGCGCGCAGTGGAACCCGGTCTGGGTGGTGGACGACGGCAGCACCGACGGCAGCACCGAACGCCTGCAGGCCATGGCTGCGCAAGACCCAGGGCTGCGCGTGATCGTGCTGCCGCGCAATCGCGGCAAGGGCGTGGCTGTGCTGGCCGGGCTGGAAGCTGCTGCCGCGGCGGGCTTTACCTACGTGCTGACCATGGATGCCGATGGGCAGCATCCCGCCAACCTGATCCCCGAATTCATGGCGGCCTCGCAGGCTGCGCCCGACGCGATGATCCTCGGCCAGCCGGTGTTCGACGCAACGGCGCCGCAGATACGCGTGCACGGCCGGCGCCTGTCCAATGGCTGCGCAGACATCGAGACCCTGTGGGCCGGTATTGGCGATACGTTGTTCGGCTTTCGCGTCTATCCGATTGCACCGCTGGCCGAGATCATGCGCCGGCACATATGGATGCGCGGTTTTGATTTTGACCCGGAAGCGGCGGTGCGCCTGTGCTGGGCGGGCGTGCGCCCGGTCCGGCTTGCAGCGCCGGTGCGCTACTTCCGCGCGCACGAGGGCGGTGTGTCGCATTTCCGGTATCTGCGCGACAACATCCTGCTGGTCGGGATGCATCTACGCCTGGCGGCTGAGGGCATGCTGCGCTTGCCCTCGATGATTGCGCGGCGGGTGCAGCGCGGCTGGTAGCTTGCGGCGGCCGGATCAGACCGCTTCGGTGGCGGCCCGGGCCTGGTTCAGAAGGGTTTCTGCGGCGTGCCAGGCCTGTGACGCGGCGGACGGATCGCCAATCGCGCGCGCATCGGCCGTGGCACCCGATAGCAGCATCACGTACACGCCCGCAAGCTGCCGCGCCGTATTGGCGGGCACCACATCCTTGAGCAGCGTTTCCATCATTGCGAGCAGATCGTCGCGGTAGCGTACCGCCACGTCGGTCACCTTGGGGCAGGTGGCGCCAAACTCAGCCAGCGCGCGCTCGAACAGGCAGCCTGCAAATTCGGGAGTGCGGAACCATGCGCCGTACCACTCGAAGATGCCCTTGAGGCGGGAGGTGACGTCGTGCATGGGGCTGAGCTTTTCGGCAATGCTGCCCATGACGAAGGTATAGCGCTGCTCCAGCACTTCCTTGATCAGATCTTCCTTGCCGGCAAAGTGCCGGTACAGCGTCATCCGAGCGACGCCGGACTCGTCGATGATCCAATCGACGCCCACGGGGTGAAAGCCGTGCTTGGAAAACAGCTCGCCGGCCTTGTCCACCACCTGTTGGCGCTTGCTTGCGCGCATTGCTACCTCTCTTGATTGGCGAGCTGCATCTTAGCATCGGGCCCTTGTTGCGACCTTTGGGGGCTTGCCCCGAAAACGGTCGGTTGCAGGGTGTTGTTGTCGCGTCAGCTTTACGCTTTGATAACACAACGGCACACGCTTCCCGCTAAAGTAGACCGATCTATATCATGTGCCCGCAAATCCAGCGGGGGCGCGGAAGAGAAAGCGTTGCGCAGCCGATCTGGCGGCGCCGGTTTTGCGAACGGGATCGCAAAAACGACCGGCACCGACCTGGCTGTCAGCGGAGTTTCTCTCGATCAACAGCAACAATAAAAGAAAGGGTCAGGCGAATGCGGAATCGTTTGCTGATGTTGGGGGTCGTGTCACTGCTGGCAGCGTGTGCCCAGCCGCAGCCGCCCAGCGATGTGGTGCGGGTGTGCGATGACCGCGGCTGTGCCGATCGGCCGAAAGCCCAGGTGGCGTTTGATCAGGCAAACATCCCCGACGAAGATCCGCGCATTGCCGCACTCAAGGAAGTTGCCAAGCGAGAGCCCAAAGCCGCCTACGACCTGGGCCTGCGCTATTTCCGCGGCGACGGCGTCCGCCAGGATAGCTACCAGGCTCTGAACTGGATGCGCGAGGCTGCCGAGCACGGCAACCTGCAGGCGCAAAAGGCGCTTGGTGCGTTCTATCTGTTCGGGCTGGAAGATATGGGCTCGGACCCGCGCGAAGCCGAAAAATGGCTCTCGATTGCCGTGAGCCGCGGCGACAAGGAATCGAAGAAGCTGCTTGAGCAGGCACGTGCGGCCAAGAAATCTGACGAAGACGACTACAAGTGGCGCGCGCAATGGCGCAGCACTTACTACGGCTATTGGTATTCGGGTTATCCGTACCTCGGCGTTTGGCGCCAGACGAGCTGGTACTGGTACTGAGAGAGGCGCCGCAGTCATCCGTTTCAAAGCGTTTCAAGGCCGTTCGGGGAGGGGGAAAGCCTGTTGCACAACCCGCACGCCTGATCAAGGGGGGCTTATTGAGTCGCAGGACGCATAAGCCGAACATCGACTCAATGTGAGCCACACAACAATATGAAAACCAATCTTCTCAGCCGCACTGCCAAGGCCGCAGGCGTGGCACTGATCATCTCTTCCCTGGCTGCGTGCGCTGGCGGCGGCATGGTGACGCCGGGCGGCCAGAACGCCGGCGTGAGCGGTGCTGCGGCCGGCGGCTCCAGCGTGGGTGCAGACCCGACGCTCGAGCGCTGCGCCTCGCCGCTGGGCACCATCGCCATGGATGATGGCCGCAATGCCGACTGGTACGGCCAGTTTGGCAGCGCCACCAAGGTGACGACCATCGACCCCCTGCTGCGCATGGCCGTGCAGCAATCGAACTGCTTCGTGATCACGTCGATCGGCAACCAGAAGACCGACGCACGCCTGTCGCGCATCACCGATCTGCAGCGCAACTCCGGTGAATACCGTGCAGGCTCCAAGCAGCAGAAGGGCCAACGCGTGGCGGCTGACTATTACATGGAGCCGCAGATCATCATCAACGACTCGCCGATCGGCGGTGTGGCGGGTGCCGTGGGCGGCCTGCTGGGCAACAGCGCCATCGCCGCGTTGGCCGGCAGCGTGAGGTCGAAGGCTTCGGTCGTGACGCTGACCCTGTTCGACGTGCGCTCGGCCGTGCAGATCGCAGCCGCCGAAGGCAGCTCGACCGCCACGAACTACGGCGCCGTGCTGGCCGGCTTTGGCGGTGGCGTGGGCGGCGGTCTGGCAGGTTTCTCCAGCACGCCGGAAGGCAAGGCCACGGTGGTCGCCTTTATCGACGCGTGGAACAAGATGGTCGTCGCGCTGCGCAGTTACAAGGCGCAGGACGTCAAGGGCGGCCTGGGCCGTGGCGGTCAGCTCAAGGTCAACTGATCGGGTTGAACCGGACCCGCACTGAAAGGGCGTTCAGCGCCTAGAGGTGCGAAAGCAAAAAGCCTGCGGCGGTTGCGTCGCAGGCTTTTTGCTTTTTTGGCGGGAGGCGCTCAGCGCGCGTCTTTCGGCTTGTCGCCCTTGGGCCAGTCCTTGGCGCGCGCTGCATAGCCGGGGCGCGGCTGTCGGTGACGATCAGCTCGCCGTGCTTGATGGCGTCGCCCATTGGCCCAGTGGGACAGAGGCTGCGATGCCCTGAGCAGGCTTGCTGCTACGGCTTGAGAGACGGCGTTGTCGTATGGGGACACTCGCGTTCCAGCAGGGTGTGAACCGATTGTCTGGGCAGCGCTTCCTCGCTAGGCTGGGACTTTGCGGCGGAGGGTTGCGCGATGAGCTGGCAGAACTGGGTCGTCTCGAGGATGGTGCGCAACCAGGTCAAGAAGCCGACCGAGCGGGAGCCCTTCGATCCCATCGCCACGCGCCTGCATGCCGAGAAGCGCAAGATGCCTTCACCGGTGGAATTGCCGCCGGATTGGCGCATCGTGCCGGCCAAGGGTATCAACGGCGACGGCCTTACCGGCGAATGGATCGAACCCGCTGATCCGGACCTGCATGACGACGCGCCCGTCGTCCTTTATCTGCATGGCGGCGGTTACTTTTTCTGCAGCCCGCGCACACATCGCCCGATCACCATTGGCCTCGCCACGCATGCGCGGGCCCGCGTGTGCGTACCGGACTACCGACTGGCACCTGAACATCCGTTTCCAGCGCCGGTGGAAGATGCGCTCTTTACGTATCGCACGCTGCTGGCGCAGGGCGTGACGCCATCGCGCATTGTGGTGGCCGGCGATTCCGCGGGCGGCGGGCTGGCGTTGGCGCTGCTGGTGGCCTTGCGCGATGCGGCTAACCCGCTGCCGGCCGGCGCGGTGCTGTATTCGCCGTGGACGGACCTGGCCGCCACCGGCCAGAGCCTGATCGATAACGATGAGTCCGACGTGATGTTTCGCGGCGCGTGGATGGCGCACGGCGCGGCGTTATACCTCGGCGATTCGGGCGCCCCGACGGACCATCCGCTCGCCTCGCCGTTATATGCCGATTTCACGGGCCTGCCCCCGCTGCATTGCTATGTCAGCACCAGCGAAGTACTGCGCGACGATACCCTCCGAATGGCCGAGCGCGCGCGGGCGGCCGGGGTATCCGTTTCGGTAGAAATGGGGCGGCGGCTTCCGCACGTCTGGCCGATCTTCTATCCTTTCCTTCCAGAGGCGCGCGTAGCGCTCAAACGATCGGGCGAGCAGATCAGACGACTCGTTGCCGCCCAACATGAGAACCGAGAACCGGTGGCACTGACACCGGCATGACCCGACCTGCGGCGCCCCAGCGTAGCCCGGTCGGGATGCGCAAACGGGGAGCCCAGTATGCGTCGGGTGGTGGTATTTGGGTTGGTGCTGGCCGTGGCGGCCGGCGCTTGGCAGTGGAGTCGGCTGCATCGGCTGAGGCTGGCGGATGTGCGTTTTGCGCCGATCGAAAACGTCGCCGCCGCGACAGGCACTGCGGGCGGCCCCGCCTTCAATGCCAACAAATCGCACTGGCTCAAGGCGTGCGACCAGGCGCTCGGGCCGATGCGCGTGGAGGTGCGGGCCACTGAAACGCCGCTGTCTTTCTCCAATGACCGCTCGGTCAGTCAACTCACCGCCGAGGCGCCGCCGTACGATCGCTCAGCCCGCGTGCTGGGCAAGACGTACGCGACGCTGCTGGCGCGCTTCGACGTCAACAGTCGCTACATGGCCATCGCCACGCAGCCGCCTACGACCTGCCTGCGGCCGTCCATCTCGGTGGAGCTGGTGCTGAACAACTTTCGGGTGACGGTGGCGCGCGAATTTGCGCCGGGCACGTGCGCGTACAACGCCATCCGCGAGCATGAGTTGCGGCATGTGGCCGTCAACCGGGCGGTGCTGCCGCACGCCGCCGAGGTGATCCGCAAGGAAATCGAGAGCGAATACGGCGGCCGGCTCTACTTTGGAGACCCAGACCGCATTGCCGCAGATTTGCAGGCAGCGCTCACGCGTCATTGGCTGCCGCGTGCGCAATCGCTGATCGAACTGGGCCTCCAGGCGCACGAGCAGATCGATACGCCGCGTGAGCAGGAGCGCATGAGTCGCGTGTGCAACGGCGAGGTGCAGGCCGTATTGCAACAACTCACGCGCAGCTAGCGCGCGAACACGTGCAAGTTCAGGCGGCCGGGCGGTGCGCGGCGCGTGCCTGCAGTTGCGTGACAGCCTGGTCGACGATGGCTTCGGGCGGCAGCGCGATGTCGACGATGACGGCGTCGGTGGGCTCTTCCAGCGCCTCGAACTGGCTGCGCAGCAGGTTCGGGTTGAAGAAGTGGTCTGTCCGAGCGGCGAGACGGCTTTGCAGCAGATCGAAGTCGCCCTTCAGATAGACGAACTCGGCGTTGCCGGCGGGGCCGCGCAGCACGTCGCGGTAGCGCTGCTTGAGAGCGGAGCAGGCAACCACCAGCGATTGTCCGGTGCTCGTCTTCTCGTCCATGTAGGCGCGGATGGATTCGAGCCAGGGTTTGCGGTCGTCGTCGTTCAGGGGAATGCCGGCGTGCATCTTGGCGCGGTTGGCCTCGGAGTGGAACTCGTCGCCATCACGGAAAGCGCAGCCCAGCCGCTCGGCAATCTTCTGTCCCACCGTGGATTTGCCGCAACCCGAAACACCCATCACTACTACGATCATCGTCATTCCCTACGTGCAAGAAAGCGCAAAACATCAGGCCGGCATGTTAGCGCGTTGAGGACGGCGTCTACCGATTTTTGCTGCTGCAGCGCAGCAATTGTTCCGCGTCATTGTTCGTCCGGCAACGGATTGCCAAATACGTCAAGCTGCGTCAAATTGCGGTGGAAGCAGCGGTTACAAATCATTCAGAACAAGGCCCCAAAAAGGCCAACGTTGATTGGAGGAGACATCCATGGCTGGTGAGGTTTTCGACGCGCGACCGCGCAACGGTGCGTCGTATGTGGTGGGCGATACGGCGGTGCCGCTGGCACACGTGACGGTCTCGGCATTGCTGGCGGAAACAGTACGCCGCTGTCCCGACGACGAGGCGGTCGTGTTCCGCGAACAGAACGTGCGCTGGACGTGGCGCGCCTTTGCCGAACAGGTCGATGCGCTGGCCGCCGGCCTGCACGCGCTGGGGCTGGAGCGAGGCGACCGCATCGGCATCTGGTCGCCCAACCGCGTCGAATGGGTGCTCACGCAGTTCGCGACAGCGCGCCTGGGGCTCATCCTCGTCAACATCAATCCGGCGTATCGGCTGTCGGAGCTGGAATACGCGCTCAACAAGGTGGGGTGCAAGGCCATCGTGGCGGCCGAGGCCTTCAAGACCTCGCGCTATCTGGAAATGCTGCAGACGCTTGCGCCCGAACTGGCGACTGCGCAGCCCGGCGCATTGAACGCCGCCAAGCTGCCGGCGCTGCGCTGGGTCATTCGCATGGGCGAGGCCGAAACGCCTGGCATGCTCAACTTTGCCGACGTCATTGCGCGTGGAAAAAGCGTACCCATTGATGCGCTGGATGCCATCACGGCCACGCTGTCGCCCGACGACGCCATCAACATTCAGTTCACTAGCGGCACGACCGGGGCGCCCAAGGGTGCCACGCTCACGCACGTCAACGTCGTCAACAACGCGCGCTTCGTTGCCATGGCGATGAACCTGCAAGAGGGCGATCGGCTGTGCATTCCCGTGCCGCTGTATCACTGCTTCGGCATGGTCATGTCGGTGCTCACCTGCACGGCCACCGGCGCGTGCATGGTGTTCCCGGGCGAGGCGTTCGACCCGCTGGCCACGCTGCGCACGGTGGCGGAAGAACGCTGCACGCAACTGCACGGCGTGCCGACGATGTTCATCGCGCAGCTCGATCATCCGGACTTCAAGAGCTTTGATGTATCGACGCTGCGCGGCGGCATCATGGCCGGATCGCCGTGTCCCATCGAGGTGATGAAGCGCGTCGTGTCGGAGCTGAACCTGCGCGAAGTCACCATCGCGTACGGCATGACGGAGACGAGCCCCGTGTCATTCCAGAGCGCCGTAACGGACCCGCTCGACAAGCGTGTGACCACCGTCGGCCGTATCCAGCCCCATCTGCAAGTCAAGCTGGTGGATGGCGCGGGAGAGGTCGTGCCCGTGGGCGAGAAGGGCGAGCTGTGCACGAAGGGCTATTCGGTCATGCTCGGCTACTGGGACGACGAGGCCAAGACCGCCGAATCCATCCACGATGGCTGGATGCGCACGGGCGATCTGGCAACGTTCGATGCCGAGGGCTACTGCAACATCGTCGGCCGCGTGAAGGACATGCTCATTCGCGGCGGCGAGAATGTCTACCCGCGCGAGATCGAAGAGTTCCTCTTCCGGCATCCGAAGGTGCAGGCCGTCAACGTGTTTGGCGTGCCCGACCCGAAGTACGGCGAAGAGGTCTGCGCGTGGATCGTGCTCAAGCCGGGGCAGCAAGCCACGGAGGATGAGATCCGTACGTTCTGCCAGGGCCAGATCGCGCACTACAAGATCCCGCGCTACATCCGCTTCGTCACCGAGATGCCGATGACGGTGACGGGCAAGGTGCAGAAGTTCGTCATGCGCGACCGCATGATCGAAGAACTCAAGTTGACGGTGGCCGCCACGGCCTAAAACCGGAGCTTGCAGTTTCGCCGCTGAAATGCCAACCGGTTGCGCGCGGCTTTTCGTTGCCATGACGATGCTTGCCGCGCGCAGCTTTGTACGCCTGCCTGGGCAACGCCCGAGGTAAAAACCGAGACACGTTTCCCGCGTGCGTCTTGCTGATAGGGGGCACTCGCAGTCAAACGGCCATGCAAGGCCGGGTGCCTGCGAGGTGCATGCCATCGAGGTGCGCAATACGACGCGACGTGCGCCACGGCACGCTCACCCGTCGGCGACCAACCTCTCACGCAATGTGAACGACGAGGCGGCGATGTATCACGCCTGAAACACCCAGCCAATCGCTCGTCTCAAACATCGTGGCTGCGCGCATGCATGCGTGTGGTTTGCGTCTTCGCGCGAAGGTCATGCGCGCCATGGCCGCCATGCGTGACACGACGGTGTATCGGCGCCGCAACCGAAAAGGCGCAAACAGCCGCCAAAAGTCGCACGTATCGACACGATTGCGTGGCACGGCGCGCGCCCATGTACGCGCGTGGCTGTGAAACTTGCGCGTTTTCAAACGCTTAGAACACCTGTGTAGGGCGGGCCGGGAAGTTGGCACCGATTATGCAAACGAGCCGCCCCGGGGTGGGTCATGTTTTTCCCACAGGCAGAGCGCGCCGGCCTTACTGGCTGCGTTTCCAGCCGTCCCTCTCACCTTTATGGAGTGCGTTATGAAGAAGACCTTACTGGCCACCGCGATCGCCATGGGATTGGGGGTCTCTGGCGTTGCATTGGCCGACATCGGGAACACGGCGTCCGGTGCGGGTGACAAGACCCAAACCAATACGTCGACTATCAACAGAACCAACACCAGCACAGACACGACGACGAACACCGCAACCACCACAACCACGACGGCAACCGATAACTCGAATCAACACAACAACCAAAGCCAGGGCAGCAACCGCGACAACAGCGGCTGGGCCAACGCAGACGGCTATGGCACCGCCGCCGCCAACAACGGCGGTATGGCAACAGCAACATTCACCAACTCCTTCAACACAAGCAAGGCAATTGCAGTCTCGAAGCTGGACGGCACCGTCACCAACATCAGCGTGTCAGGCATTGGCAATATCGCCACCAACAATGGCGGCTCGGCCAATGGCGGCGCGGGCGGGCGTGGCGGATACGGCTATGGCGGCACAGGCGCTGGCGGCAACGGTGGCGCTGGCGGCGCAGGTGGCAGTGGTGGCGCGGGCGGCAGCTCGGGCAGCGTCACGCATGGCAGCGCGACCAACGGCGGCGCAGTGGCCGGCAACGGCGGCAATGGCGGAGATGCGGGCGGCAGTGCTGGCAGCGGCGGTAACGGCGGCAGCTCCGGCACGCTCTCGGCCAGTCTGGGCGCGGGCCTTGGCGGCGCAGCGGGCAGCACGAGCGCAGCTGGCGGCGGTGGCGGCGGGGCAGGCGGCACGTCCAGCGCCAGCGGTGGCGATGCGAACCGCCATCACGGCAGCGGCGCAGCCACGGGTGGCGGCAGTGCCTCGGCAGGCGGTGCAGGCGGCGCTGGCGGCTCCACCACCAGCGGTACGTCAACGGCGTCCGCTGGTGCGGGCACGGGCTCGAGCAGTGCCACCGGCACCAGCACGGGTGGCGGGGCAGGCGCTGGCGGTGCAGCTACCAACGTGGCAGGCAATGGCGGCGCAGGCGGCAGCGCGACCAACGGCAGCGCGACCAACGGCGCAGCATCGTCCACGGCGGGCAATGGCGCTGTGGGTGCAGTCGGTGCGGCCGGCGGTGCAGGCGGCGTGGGCAATGGCGGTGTCGGCAACGGTGCGGTGGGTGGCACCGGCGGTGCAGGCGGTACGGTCATGGTGGACGCAGGCACGTTCAACATGTCCAACGCCATGACCAGTGTCGGCCAGTCCGCTGCCGGGGTGATGATTGCGAACCAGAATAGCGGCTTCGCATCTCTCGTCCAACAAAGCGTCAACGTGCAGGCCAACCTGAATGTCGGCCATTGAGCCGACATCGGGTGTGAGCGGGGAAGTGCCGCTGCGCGTGCGGTGACGTTGCGCGCATGGCGGTGGACTGGGCCGGACCGCATCCGTGGTCCGGCCCGCAGTTGGAGCGTATAGGAGACATTCGATGCGATCCGACAGAAGAACCACAGCAGGATGGGCGGCATGGTGGTTGGCATGCGGCCTGGCAGTGTGGCCAGCGGCAGCGGCGATGGCGGCGGACGATGCGTCAATCGCAGACGGTGCTCAGACAGCCAATACGGAAGCGGTGCGTCCCCCGGTCGCCGCGGCCGTGTCGGTGCCTGGGTTCGGTCATGCGGTAGGTGCAGATCGGCTCGACAGCTATCGCGGCGGCACGCAGGATCTCTACCAGACCGTCAATGACGCGCGCCTGTCCGGCACCGTGAGCGACAACGCCGCCGTGAATGTGGCGACGGGGTCGAACATCGTGCGCGACGGCTCGTTTGCCAACGCCAGCGGGATCCCCACGGTCATCCAGAACAGCGGAGCGAACGTGCTGATCCAGAACGCCACCATCGTCAACGTGCAGTTCCGGCCTTGAGCTTGTGAAGGACGGAATGATGCGCAAGACGTGCGGTGCAATGCTGATGGCACTGATGTGCGGGCCCGCGTTGGCGGGCGCGATCGACATGCTCGGCACGGGCGGCGGCACGTATGCCGTGCCCGTGACGAGCATGAAGGCCGCGCGCTATCTGCGTACCGTGCATCAGCGTTTCGACTTCAGTTGCGGGTCGGCCGCGGTGGCGACGCTGCTTACGTATCAGTACGGCTATCCGGTGAGCGAGCAGACCGTGTTCCAGGCCATGTACGAGCATGGCAACCAGGAGAAGATCCGGCGAGAAGGGTTTTCGCTGCTCGACATCAAACGCTATCTGGCGTCTGTAGGCTTTGAGGCCGATGGTTTCGAGCAGCCGCTGGATGCGTTGAAGGACGCCCACTTGCCGGCCATCGTGCTGTTGACCGAAAACGGCTATCACCACTTCGTGGTGGTCAAGGGCGTGCAGGAGGGGCGTGTGCTGGTGGGCGATCCGGCCATGGGCACGCGTGCGATCCCGCGTGCGAGTTTCGAGAGCATGTGGGACAACCATTTGCTGTTCGTCGTCCACAACCGCGAGGCGGGGGCGACGTTCAACGCCGCATCGGATTGGCGCGTGGCACCGCGTGCGCCGCTGGAGGAGGGCATGGACCGCAGTGGCTTGGGAAACATCGTCGTTCCCAAGCACGGTCCGTCCGATTTCTGAGCATCGTCTGCATGGCAGTCCGGTAGTCCGGCAGGAGGGCATCATGAAGCGGTTTGGCAAGATGGCGTGGGCCGGGTGGTTCGCGCTGGCTGCGGCCGGGCATGCGTTTGCTGCCGGCATGGATGGCATGGATAACAATCCCGTCCATGCGTGGCGCGCCGTGTCCGAAGACAAGCTCGACGACATGCGCGGCGGGTTTGATGTGCCCTCGCTCGCAGGGCTGCACATCTCGTTCGGCATCGACCGGGCGGTCTACGTCAACGGCGATCTGGTGGCAAGCGCATCGGTCAACATTCCGGATGTGGCACGCATGACGGCCACCCAGGCGCAGCAATTGGCCTCGGTGGTCAACACGGTCAACCTCGTGCAGAACGGCCCCAACAATGTCGCACCGCCCGATGTGACCGCGGGCGCGGCAACGGCGGCCACGGTCATCCAGAACAGCCTGAACAACCAGACGCTGCAGGCGGTGACGACCATCAATGCGGCGGTCAACAGCCTGCCGCAATTCCGTCAGATGAATCTGGCCAACGTGCTACAAGGCGCGTTGGCCAACGTCGTCACCATGCTGCACTGAGCTAGAACTGGATCGGCAGGCGAAGCGTGACGGTCAGGTCCGGCGTGTCGCGCGTCAAGCCTGCCCCCACCGACAGGTTCAGCGACATCTTGGGCGAGAGGCGGTACGAATAGCCGACCAGCAACGTCCCCAGAATCGTCCGCACCGAGCCCGGCACGCGCTGGCCGTTCTGCTTGGTGGGCGCGATGATGCTCTGGTCGTAGCCAATCGAGAACGATGCCTTCTCGTTCAGCGCCAGCCCCATGCCGAAGTTCAGGCCGATGATGTCGCCGGCCTTCACGTTGCCCAGGAACTGTTTCGAACCGTCCACCAGGTTCAGGCTCACGTCCTTGCGCTCGAAGTTGTGCAGGTAGCTGATGCTGCCGAAGAACACGGCCGGGTCTGTCGGGAACAGCCACGTCAGCCCCGGCTGAACGGCGAAGAAGCCCGAGCCCGTGGGCTGCTGCAGAGGCAGGCCGGTACCCGTGGTATTGCTTACGCAGCGCGTCACGCAATCGGTGGTGACGTCAAACGGATCCTTGCCGGTGCGCGTCTTGAAGCGCAGCCAGCCGATGTAGAACGGCTTGTCGACGCCGCCCGCATTGATCTGGTAGCGCGCGGTCAGTTCCACATCGCCAATGCCGCGCCCGTGCGAGCTGAATGCGTTGTCTGTCGCCGTGCCGGTGAACAGTTCGCGGCTGACGGTGTCGCTGGCGCTGTAGACATAGGGCACGCGCGCTTCCAGTTCCCAGCGCCGCGCCAGGCCGTAACGCAACGCAACCGTGCCGGTGAGCGTGGTCGTTTTGACCTGCCGTACGTCGATCAGCCCGATCAGCAGCGCGGGGATGATGGTGTAGCCCACCAGCGCCACGCGGTCGGACGACGAATACGCCATCTGCAATGACGGCTCGACGACCACCTTGCCCGGCGGTGTGAGCGCGCTGGGCTCGTCGAAGATCTGCGCGATGCGTGGCGGCCGGTCAGGCGGCTCCGGCGGTTTGCCCACAGGCATGGTGCCTGGCTGGTCGTTCTGTGCAATTTGCGATGCGTCGCCTGCAGCGCCAGGAGCACCGGCACCGCGCACGGTGTCGAGTTTGCCCTCGCTCATGCCGAGCGCGCGCCGCATGCGCCGCAAGTGCGTTTCCTGTTGCTGGATCGAGCGCTTGAGTTCCTGCAGGCGCGCCTGCGTATCGGCAAGCTCGCGCTGCAGCACTTCCAGGCTGGGTGGCTTGTCGTCCACCGGCTCGTTGGTCTGCGCGAGAACCGGCCCGCCGCAGAGCAGCAGGCATGCGCACGTAACCGCGTGGGTTGACCCACGTTGCGGCTTCCATGGCGTTTTCGTCATGGCAATGTCCCCCGTCGAGAGTGTCCGGCCCGCAAACAGCGGACGGACGCTTCACGATTCCCCCGGGTGGCGTACTGCGGATACCACTATAGGCGAGCGCGCGTGAAACGACAGGGCGCAGGCGTCCACAAAACGGACGAGGCCGAAATGCCCGTTTGGTGGATCGCTCAGGCAAGAAAAAAGGCGCCCGAAGGCGCCGTGCGTGGCTTGTGCAGTGTCAGCGCTTACTGACGCGCATTCCGCAGGTTATCCGGCCACGGTGTGTTGTAGTTTGTGCGGAACGGATTGATGTCGAGCCCGCCGCGCCGCGTGTAGCGCGCATACACGGCTAGCTTGACCGGCCGGCACTGGCGCAGGATGTCGGTAAAGATTCGCTCCACGCATTGCTCGTGAAACTCGTTGTGCTCGCGGAACGAGATCAGGTACTTGAGCAGCCCTTCCTGATTGATCGGCGCACCCACATAGCGGATTTGCACGCTGCCCCAGTCCGGCTGGCCCGTTACAAGGCAATTGGACTTCAGCAGGTGCGACACCAGCGTTTCTTCCACCGGGCTTTCTTCCTCATCGGCATGCAGCAGCTCGGGCGTGGGCTGGTAGACGTCGGTTTCGATGTCAAGGCGATCGAGCAGCAGGCCATCGAGTTCGCCCATTTTCTGCCGGGAAAATTCCTCCGGGGGGACGATACGCACCTGCACTGGCGCGCCGCAGGCTTCCGACAGATCGTGGTGGATCAACTGCTGCAGCGCTTCGTGCGACGCCACCTTCGTCTGGTTGAACGAATTCAGATACAGCTTGAACGACTTCGATTCAACGATGTTGGGCGAATCCGCCGGCACGATCACGGTGCCGAGCGCCACCTGCGGCTTGCCGCGCAGGTTCAGCCACGACAATTCGTACAGGTTCCAGAGGTCGACGCCGAAGAAGGGCAGGGGCGTGCCGGCGGCGAGGCCGATCTCGTCGCGCTTGCCCTGGCGCGGAATCGGAAACAGCAGGCTCGGGTCGTACTCCGTCTTGTACGCGGAGGTCTTGCCCAGCGGCGAGTGTTCGGGTTGGTTGCTCATTACAAAAACAGGCTGTAGACGGGGTTCTCGCTTTCGTCCCAATAGGTATAGCCCAGCGTGGCTAGGAACGCCTTGAACTCGCGCTTCTCGTTCTTCGGTACCTGGATGCCGACGAGGATGTTGCTCGAATCCGCGCCTTGATTGCGGTAGTGGAACAGGCTGATGTTCCAGTTCGGGCTCATGCTCGATAGGAACTTCATCAGCGCGCCGGGCCGCTCGGGAAACTCGAAACGATAGAGATGCTCGTTCTCCGCCAGCGGCGAACGCCCGCCCACCATGTAGCGGATGTGCTGCTTGGCAAGTTCGTCGTTGGACAGGTCCAGCGTCGGAAAACCGTGCTTGCGGAAGTTCTCTGCAATCTTGTCGCCCTCTGCGCGCGACGCGATTTGCACACCCACGAAGATATGCGCTGCGTCCTTGCTGGCAATGCGGTAGTTGAACTCCGTCACGTTGCGCGACCAGCCGACCAGCTCGCAGAAGCGCTTGAAGCTGCCGCGCTCTTCCGGAATCGTCACGGCAAACACGGCTTCACGCGCCTCGCCCACTTCGGCGCGTTCGGCCACGAAGCGCAGGCGGTCGAAGTTCATGTTCGCGCCACTGGCCACGGCCACCAGCGATTCGTTCTTCAGCTTGTGCGTCTCGGCATACTGCTTGAGGCCAGCCAGCGCCAGCGCGCCCGACGGCTCCAGCAGGCTGCGGGTGTCCTGGAACACGTCTTTCAGCGCCGCGCAGATGGCATCCGTATCCACGGTGATGATTTCGTCGACCAGCTCGCGCGTGATGCGGAAGGTTTCCTTGCCCACCAGCTTCACCGCGGTGCCGTCGGCAAACAGGCCCACTTCCTTCAGTTCGACGCGCTTGCCAGCGGCTACCGAACGCGCCATCGCGTCGGAATCCACGCTCTGCACGCCGATGACCTTGACGTCCGGCCGCACGGCCTTCACGTAGGCCGCAACGCCCGAGATAAGCCCGCCGCCGCCGATCGAGCAGAAGATGGCATGCAGGGGCTGCGGATGCTGGCGCAGGATTTCCATGGCGATGGTGCCCTGGCCGGCAATCACGTCGGGATCGTCGAACGGGTGCACGAAGGTGTAGCCGTGCTTTTCCTGCAGCTTGGCGGCGTGGTTGTACGCGTCGGAATAGCTCTCGCCGTGCAGCACGACATCGACCCATTCGCCGCCGCGGGAGCGCACGCCGTCGATCTTGAGCTGCGGCGTCGTCACCGGCATGCAGATCACGGCCTTGCATTCCATCCGGGCCGCGCTGAAAGCCACGCCTTGCGCGTGGTTGCCCGCCGATGCCGTAATCACCCCGCGCTTGCGCTCGGCCGGCGTGAGCGAGGCCATCTTGTTGTAGGCGCCGCGCAGCTTGAACGAGAACACCGGCTGGTCATCCTCGCGCTTGAGGTAGACGCGGTTGCCCGTGCGCGCCGACAGGTTTGGCGCGAACTTCAGCTCGGTTTCCACCGCGACGTCATAGACCTTCGCAGTCAGGATTTTCTTGAGGTAATCGATGGCCATGGTGCGGACCGGGTTGGACGTGAACAGAGCCCGTAAGCCTATCACGCGGCGCCTGGGCCGCCTTGCCGGACCCGCGTGCCGGTCGGTACACTGCCCCGGCCGTGCCCGGGCGGGCGCAGCGCATCATCGGCGAGAGGCCTCCATGAACACCCCGTCGTCTTCCTCCGAGCGTGCCGGACGCGCGCGTCGGGGCCGAAAAGTCTGGTCCGGCACGCAGCACGTCATTGCCTACGGCATGCCGCCGCTGGGCTGGCGTGACCTTTATCACCACGCGCTTGAGGTCAACTGGCCGACCTTCTTCGCGCTGCTGGCGACGCTGTTCCTGTCGCTCAATGCGGTATTCGCGGGGCTGTATTCGTTGGGCGACGGCGCGATCGCGAACCAGTCGCCGCCGGGCTTCGTGGGGGCATTCTTCTTCAGTGTCGAGACCCTGGCCACCGTCGGTTACGGCGACATGCACCCGCAAACGCTCTATGCCCACGTCATCGCCACGCTGGAGATCTTCATCGGCATGTCGGGCATTGCCATGGCGACGGGGCTGGTATTTGCGCGGTTCTCGCGCCCGCGCGCCAAGATCATGTTTGCGCGCAATGTTGTCGTGCGGCCGCTCAACGGCAGATCCACGCTGATGCTGCGGGCGGCCAATGCGCGCCAGAACGTCATCGCAGAGGCCACCGCCCGGCTGCGCCTGATGCAGGACGAGGTCTCGCCCGAGGGCTACTCGATCTACAAGATCCACGATCTGAAGCTTGAGCGCAGCGAGCATCCGATCTTCCTGCTGGGCTGGGTGATGATGCACGTCATCGACGAAACCAGCCCGCTGCATGGCGCCACCGCAGAATCGCTCGCGGCGGGTGATGCCTTGCTGCTGCTCACGATCGAGGGCGCCGACGAGACCGCGGCGCAAACCGTGCAGGCGCGCTATTCCTGGCGACACGACGAGATCCGCTGGAACCACCGCTATGCCGACCTCATCCGTGACGAGGGCGGCGTCACGTCGGTCGACTACGATAACTTCCACTTGATCCATCCGATCGAGACGCCGCCGCAGGCACAATGACCGGCTTGTCCGATTCCAACGCGCAACCCCCGTGGCCCTGAACCTCGTCTGGCTCGCCTTCTTTCTCGTTGCCTTCGTTACCGCATGCGTGCAGGTGGTGCAGGGCGACATGGAAGTCTTTTCCCGCATGCTGACCGGCATGTTCGATGCCGCGCGCACCGGCTTCGAAATCGCGATCGGCCTGACCGGCATGATGGCGCTGTGGCTGGGCATCATGCGCGTGGGCGAGCGCGCCGGCGTGGTCGATCTGTTCGCGCGTCTCGTGAACCCGCTGATGCGGCACCTGTTTCCTTCGGTGCCCGCCGGCCACCCCGCCAACGGCGCGATGATGATGAACGTCTCGGCCAACGTGCTCGGCCTGGACAACGCCGCCACGCCGCTCGGCCTGCAGGCCATGCGGGAGCTGCAGCAGATCAACCCGCAGCCGCAGCGCGCCAGCGATGCGCAGTTGATGTTTGTGGTGCTCAACACGGCTGGCGTGACGCTGGTGCCGACGTCCGTCATCGCCATCCGCCAGGCCATGGCAGTCAAGCAGGGCCTGGTCGGCTTCAACGCGGCAGACATCTTTCTGCCGACCTTGCTGTCCACGTTCATCGGCTTCTGCGCGGGCATTGCGGCGGTGGCGTGGTATCAGCGCATCAATCTGTTCAAGCCAGCGCTGCTGGCGTATTTCGGCGGCTTCGTCGCGCTGATGGGGCTGCTGTTTGCGTGGTTGCGCCAGTTTCCGCCGCAGCAGATGGCCGCCTGGATCGGCCTGATCGGCGCGGGCGCCATCCTCACCATCGTCGTGGCGTTCCTGGTATGCGGGGCAATTCGCCGCATCAACGTGTACGAGACCTTTGTCGATGGCGCCAAGGACGGCTTCCAGGTGGCGATCGGCATCGTTCCGTATCTGGTTGCGGTGCTCGTGGGCATCGCCGTGTTTCGCGCGGCGGGGTGCATGGATTTCCTGATGCAGGGGCTTTCCGCGCTGTTTGCGCACCTGGGCATCGACACGCGTTTTGTGCCCGCGCTGCCCGTGGGGCTGATGAAGACGCTGTCCGGTGCCGGTGCACGCGGCCTGATGGTCGACGTGATGACGACTTACGGCGTGGATTCCTTCCAGGGCAAGCTGGCCGCCATCATCCAGGGATCGACCGAGACGACGTTTTACGTGCTGGCCGTGTACTTCGGCAGCGTTGGCATCAAGGACACGCGTTACGCACTGGTCTGCGGGCTGTGGGCCGACCTGATCGGGCTGATCGGCGCCGTGCTTGTCGCCTACCTGTTCTTCGCCTGAGCGGCTAGGGAGGCCCCCAAGCGACGCCGCGACCGCCCGCCCTCTACAATCGACCGCATGGAACAGTGGATTGACACGCTTTTTGCCACGCTCGCCCTGCCCAAGGTCGGGCTGCCTGCCATCTTCGTCGTCAGTTTCATCTCGGCGACCCTCCTGCCGCTGGGCTCAGAGCCGGCGGTTTTTGCTTACATCAAGCTCAATCCGGACATGTTCTGGCCGGCCATCGTAGTGGCCACGCTCGGCAACACACTGGGCGGCGTGGTCGATTGGTGGATGGGCTACGCGGCCAAGCTGGCGCTGGTGCGCTACCACCTTGCGCGCCGCCGCCGTCAGCACAACACCGAGCACGCCCAGCATGTGCAGCACCCCAAGCGCCACCGCGAGCCCCCGCTCGACAAGAAATACTTCCGCTGGATGCGCCGCATCGGGCCAGCGTCCCTGCTGGTGTCTTGGCTGCCCGGCATTGGCGACCCGCTCTGCACGCTGGCCGGCTGGCTGCGCCTGAAGTTCTGGCCCAGCGCCATGTACATGGCCATCGGCAAATTTCTACGCTATCTGGCCATGACTGCGGCCCTGATGACCCTGCCGGACGGCTTCTGGCACGGCATCCTGGGCTGGATCAAAGCTGTGATGATGTGACCTTTGCGTGGCGCATGCGGCACTTTAGCGGCCGTAAACTTTTCGCAAGCCATTGAAAACGCGACGGTTTTGCCGCCCATATCACTGGCAGGGATACCGTTGCTGCGACGCATCAACGACGCGCGTTGCAGTACAATCGCCCTTTAAAGACCGCGCGGCTTGGGCCCTCTTTGCCGCGCCCTCCCTCCCCAGCGGCACGCCATGAATGCCCCACTTCTGATCGACGCCAAACTCACGGCGCAGGACGCTGCGCCCCGGCTGCGCGAGATTCCCTACAACTACACCTCGTTCTCGGATCGGGAAATCGTCATCCGTTTGCTGGGCGAGTCCGCGTGGCAGATTCTGGACGAACTGCGCGCCGAACGCCGCACCGGCCGATCGGCACGCATGCTGTACGAAGTGTTGGGCGACGTCTGGGTGGTGCGCCGCAACCCCTATCTGCAGGACGACCTGCTCGATAACCCGAAGCGCCGGCAGATGCTGATCGACGCACTCAATCACCGCCTGGCAGAGATCGAGAAGCGCCGTGTGGCCGACCACGATTCGCACCACGATCCGGTGGGCGACGAGCGTGCCAGCAAGGTCGAGCAACTGGTCGTGCATGCCCGCCGTGCCGTCAAGGCGTTCCAGGAAGAATTCGCCCAGGTGTACGACCTGCGCCGTCGCGCCCAGAAGGTGCTCGGCCGCGTCACCGCGAAGGACAACATCAAGTTCGACGGCCTGTCGCGCGTGTCGCACGTGACCGACGCCACCGACTGGCGCGTCGAATATCCGTTCGTTGTGCTCACGCCCGATACGGAAGAAGAGATCGCCGGGATCGTCAAGGGCTGCTTCGAACTGGGTCTGACCATCATCCCGCGCGGAGGCGGCACTGGCTACACCGGCGGCGCCGTGCCGCTCACGCCGTTCTCGGCCGTCATCAATACGGAAAAGCTGGAGCGTCTGGACGCGGTCGAGATGACCGACCTGCCTGGCGTTGACCATCCCGTGGCGACCATCTACTCGGGCGCCGGCGTGGTGACGCGCCGTGTGGCCGATGCGGCAGACAAGGCCGGTCTCGTCTTCGCCGTGGACCCGACCTCGATCGACGCGTCGTGCATTGGCGGCAACGTCGCCATGAACGCGGGCGGCAAGAAGGCTGTGCTGTGGGGTACCGCGCTGGATAACCTCGCCTGGTGGCGCATGGTGGATCCGGATGGCAACTGGCTCGAAGTCCAGCGCCTCAATCACAACCTCGGCAAGATTCACGACGCGCCGGTCGTCACGTTCGAGCTGAAGTGGTTCGATGGCAATGCGCCGGTCGGCGCCAAGCTGCTGCGCACCGAAACGCTCACCATCGAAGGCCGCAAGTTCCGCAAGGAAGGGCTCGGCAAGGACGTCACCGACAAGTTCCTGGCCGGCCTGCCCGGCGTGCAGAAGGAAGGCTGCGACGGCATCATCACGAGCGCGCGCTGGATTCTGCACCGCATGCCCAAGTCGATCCGCACGGTGTGCCTGGAGTTCTTCGGCCAGGCGCGCGACGCGATCCCGAGCATCGTCGAGATCAAGGATTACCTCGACGCCGAGACCAAGAAGCCCGGCGGCGCGATCCTCGCCGGTCTGGAGCACCTGGACGAGCGCTACCTGCGCGCGGTCGGCTACGCCACCAAGAGCAAGCGCAACGCGTTTCCGAAGATGGTGCTGATCGGTGACATCGTCGGCGACGACGATGATGCCGTGGCGCGCGCCACGTCGGAGGTGATCCGCCTGGCCAACGGCAAGAGCGGCGAAGGTTTCGTGGCCGTGAGCCCCGAGGCACGCAAGAAGTTCTGGCTGGACCGCTCGCGCACAGCGGCGATTGCGAAGCACACCAACGCCTTCAAGATCAACGAAGACGTGGTGATTCCGCTCAATCGCATGGGCGAGTACACCGACGGCATCGAGCGCATCAACATCGAGCTGTCGATCAAGAGCAAGCTCAAGCTGACCGACGCGCTGCTCGATTTCTTCGCCGGCAGCAACCTGCCGCTCGGCCGCACCGACGACGCCAACGAGATCCCCAGCGCCGAATTGCTGGAAGACCGCGTGCAACAGGCGCAGCAGCTGCTGCGTGCCACGCGTGCACGTTGGCAATACCTGCTGGACCATCTCGACACGCCCGTTACGGCTGCGCGCGCTAGCCTCATTGGCCTCGGCCTGGGCTATCTGGCGCAGACCATCGACGACCGTCTGGTGAATCAGCCCGAGGCGAACCTGTTCCACCTGCTGCAGGATCGTACGATTCGCGTGTCGTGGAAGGCGGAGATTCGCGCCGAGCTGCGCAAGATCTTCAACGGTGGCGAGTTCAAGCCGATCCTCGACGAGGCCCAGGCGATCCACAAGAAGGTGCTGCGCGGCCGCGTGTTCGTGGCGCTGCACATGCACGCCGGCGACGGCAACGTGCACACCAACATCCCCGTGAACTCGGATGACTACGACATGCTGCAGGACGCCCACAAGGCGGTGGCCCGCATCATGACGCTCGCGCGTTCGCTGGACGGTGTGATTTCGGGCGAGCACGGCATCGGCATCACCAAGCTGGAATTCCTCACCGACGAAGAAATCGCCGACTTTGCTGCCTACAAGCGCCGTGTCGACCCGAACGGCCGATTCAACAAGGGCAAGCTGCTGCGCGACATCAACGACCCGCAAGGTCTGGCTGCTGATCTGCGCAACGCCTATACGCCGTCGTTCGGCCTGATGGGGCACGAGTCGATCATCATGCAGCAGAGCGACATCGGCGCCATCTCGGAGTCGATCAAGGACTGCCTGCGCTGCGGCAAATGCAAGCCGGTGTGCGCCACGCACGTGCCGCGCGCCAACCTGCTCTACAGCCCGCGCAACAAGATTCTTGCCACCTCGCTGCTCATCGAGGCCTTCCTGTACGAAGAGCAGACGCGCCGCGGCGTGTCGGTCAAGCACTGGGAAGAATTTGCCGATGTGGGCGACCACTGCACGGTCTGCCACAAGTGCGTGACGCCGTGCCCGGTCAAGATCGACTTCGGCGATGTGTCGATGAACATGCGCAACCTGCTGCGCAAGATGGGGCAGAAGAAGTTCAACCCCGGCACCGCAGCGGCGATGTTCTACCTGAACGCGACCAACCCCGAGACGATCAACCTCACGCGCAAGGTGATGTTCGACTGGGGCTACAAGGCGCAGCGTCTGGGCAACGATATCCTGAAGAAGTTCGCCAAGAAGCAGACCGCTCGTCCGCCTGCCACGGTGGGCAAGCCGCCGGTGCGCGAGCAGGTGATTCACTTCATCAACAAGAAGATGCCGGGCAACCTGCCCAAGAAGACCGCGCGCGCGTTGCTGGACATCGAGGACAACGAGATCGTCCCGATCATCCGCAACCCGAAGGCGACCACGCCGGACAGCGAGGCGGTCTTCTACTTCCCGGGTTGCGGTTCGGAGCGCCTGTTCTCGCAGGTGGGCCTGGCCACGCAGGCAATGCTGTGGCACGCCGGCGTGCAAACGGTGCTGCCGCCGGGCTACCTGTGCTGCGGTTATCCGCAGCGCGGCACCGGCCAGTTCGACAAGGCCGAGAAGATCGTCACCGACAACCGCGTGCTGTTCCACCGCGTGGCCAACACGCTCAACTACCTCGACATCAAGACGGTGGTGGTGAGCTGCGGCACCTGCTACGACCAGCTTGCCGGATATGAATTCGACAAGATCTTCCCGGGTTGCCGGATCATCGACATTCACGAATACCTGCTGGAGAAGGGCGTGAAGATCGACGGTGTGCAGGGCACGCGGTACATGTATCACGACCCCTGCCACACCCCGATCAAGACCATGGACCCGACCAAGCTGGTCAACCAGCTGATGGGCGGCAACATCGGCGCCGACGGTCAGACCCGTGCGATCGAGAAGAACGATCGCTGCTGCGGGGAGTCGGGCACGCTGGCGATCTCACGACCGGACATCTCCACGCAGGTCCGCTTCCGCAAGGAAGAGGAGATGCAGAAGGGCGCCGACAAGCTGCGCAGCCTTGGGCAGACCAACGGCCAGGGCGAGGCGTTCAACGGCGACGTGAAGATCCTCACGAGCTGCCCGGCGTGTTTGCAGGGCCTGTCGCGCTACACCGAAGATGTCTCGGTGCAGGCCGACTACATCGTGGTCGAGATGGCGCGCCATGTGCTCGGAGAGACCTGGCTGCAGGACTACGTTGCGCAGGCCAACGCCGGCGGCATCGAGCGCGTGCTGGTGTGACGACGACCGAACGGACGCCAGGCTGCGCGCTGTGCGAGGCGGATGGCGGCGAGCCTGTCTGGCGTAATGCCAAGGCGCGCGTGGTGCTGGTCGAGCATGCGCGCTTCCCCGGCTTCTGCCGTGTCATCTGGAACGACCACGTGGCCGAGCAGACCGACTTGTCTGATGCCGACCGCCACTGGCTGATGGAAGTCGTCACCCGTGTTGAGCGTGTGCTGCGCGCCGAACTGGCCCCGGACAAGATCAATCTCGCCAGCTTCGGCAATTTCGTGCCGCATCTGCATTGGCACGTCATCCCGCGCTATCGGTGGGACACACATTTTCCAGAAGCCGTGTGGGGCCCCGACCAGCGCGCGCCCGATACCGCTCGCATGGCCGAGATCACGGCTAAGTTGCCGGCGTTGTCGTACGCGCTCCAAGCGGCGCTCGCCGACGCTTGAGCCCCGTGGGCGATAGCGTCGGGTGACGCCTGGTAACGCATCGCCACGTCGTGCGCGGAACCCCTATGGCGCGCAGGACGTCTGACTCTCTTTCTGTTGCGCCAACGCCCTCGCCATGACGACACCGCGCACCGCCGCCACGCCCGATTCCCACAAGGATTCCATCTCCGAATTGACCGTCCACCATGGGCGGCTGAATCTCTCGGAGACTTGGCAACTCATCAAGCCCTACTGGTTTTCCGAAGATCGCTACAAGGCCTGGGGTCTGCTTGCAGTGGTGGTCGCGCTCAGCCTGTTCACGGTCTACATGAACGTGTTGTTCACCGACTGGAACCGGCTCTTCTACAACACGCTGCAGCAGAAGGATAAGGCGGAGTTCTGGCACCAGCTCGGTCGCTTCTCGTGGATCGCCGCGCTGATCATCATCGCCTCCGTGCTGCGTCAGTACTACACGATGATGCTGCGCATGCGCTGGCGGACGTGGATCACCGGCAACTTCCTCGACAACTGGCTCGGTAAGCAGGCCTTCTACCGGCTGGAGCAGACCCATACTGCCGACAACCCCGATCAGCGGATCGCCGACGACCTGCGCAACTTCACAGATGCCACCGTGGCACTGGCGTTGGGTTTCTTCAACTCCGCCGTCACGCTGGTGACGTTCTTCGGTCTCCTGTGGACGGTCTCGGGGCCGCTGGCGTTCGCGTTGGGCGGGCACGACTTCGTCATCCCCGGCTATATGGTGTGGTTTGCCTTGCTGTATTCGCTAGTCTGCTCAGTGGCCATCCATTTTGTGGGTCGACCGTTGATCGGTCTGTCGTTCCAGCAGGAACGCTATGAGGCGTATTTCCGTTTCCTGCTTGTGCGTGTGCGCGAGAACAGCGAGAGCATTGCGCTCTACCGAGGCGAGCCGACCGAGAAGGCTATTCTGCGTGGTCGCTTCGAGCGTATTCGTGCAAACTGGAACCAGCTGATGGACTACACCCGACGCCTGAACTTTGCCAGCTCAGGCTATGGGCAGTTCGCCATCATCTTCCCGTTCCTGGTCTCCGCGCCGCGTTACTTTGGCGGTACGCTCACGCTGGGCGGCATGATGGAGATTGCTACCGCGTACGGTCAGGTGCAGGGCGCGATGTCGTGGTTCGTTGACAACTATGGCACGCTGGTCACCTGGAAAGCTTCCACCAATCGGTTGATCGAATTCCAGCGCGCCATCCGCGCCGCCGAGCGTGAAGAAGAGCACCGCGCCGGCGTGCGCGATGTCGAGGTCGAAATCGCAGCCGTACCCGCTATCGAAGCCCGCGCCCTTGCGCTGAACCTCCCAAACCGCAAGCCCGAAGATCTGCTGGTCGAGCCCTTCGACATGACGCTCGCACGCGGTGAGCGCGTACTCGTCAACGGTCCGTCGGGCTGCGGCAAAAGCACGCTGGTGCGCGCGGTGGCCGGCATCTGGCCGTATGGCAGCGGCCGCATCGAGGTGCCCGACGATGCCCGCGTGCTGTTTCTGCCGCAGCGTAGCTATTTGCCGTCTGGCACGCTGGCCGATGCGCTTTCGTATCCGGATTTGGCCACCCAGTACACCGCTGAGCGTCTGACCCAGGTGCTGAACGCGTGCCGGTTGCCGGCACTGACCGACCTGTTGGATGAGGTGAGCAACTGGAGCCTGCGCCTGTCCCCCGGTGAGCAGCAGCGCCTGGCTTTTGCGCGGGCGTTGCTGCAGCGCCCCGATTACCTCTTCCTCGACGAGGCCACCAGCGCACTCGACGAAGATACCGAGGCGTTCATGTACAGCCTGATGCTCGAATCGATGCCTGATGTGACCATCGTCAGCGTGGCACACCGCAGCACCGTTGCACGATTCCACCATCGCCGCCTGCGGTACATCCCCGAGGGCGATCCGTTGACTGCGGTAAGCTATCGGGTGGTGGAAGAGCCTGCGCACATGGCGCTGGCAGCTTCCTGAAACACAGTTTTTTTGACTCGACGAGACGCTTTCCATGGCCGGACTTTCCGCCGACACCCCGCACCCGACCGGCATCACCGTGCATACGCAATCGCGCGTGCTGGAGATCGCCTTTGCCGATGGCAAGCAGTTCAGCCTGCCGTTCGAATACTTGCGCGTGCTGTCGCCGTCGGCCGAAGTGCAGGGGCATGGCCCTGGTCAGGAAGTTCTGCAGACGGGCAAGCGCGATGTGGGCATCGTCGGCGTCGAGCCGGTTGGCAATTACGCGATCCGGCCGCTGTTCTCCGACGGCCACAATTCCGGCATCTTCGATTGGGCCTACCTGTACCGCCTCGGCATTGAGCGCGACGCGCTGTGGCAGGCGTATCTCGATCGCCTGGCCGCAGCCGGCCTCGACCGTGACGCCCCGATGGCAGAGAACGCTGGCCACGCCTGCGGCCACAGCCACTGATCCCCGATTCACTTCGCAGCGCCTGCGCGCTGCATCCGTATCCCTTTCTGTCATGAGCCAAACCCACTTCGGATTCCAGCAGGTCGATGAGCAGGAGAAGGCCGGCAAGGTTGCCGGCGTGTTCCATTCCGTCGCTAGCAAGTACGACGTGATGAACGACCTGATGTCCGGTGGCCTACATCGCGTGTGGAAGATGTTCACTATCGCCCAGGCAGCGGTGCGCCCGGGCTATAAGGTGCTCGATATTGCCGGCGGCACAGGTGATCTTGCCAAGGCCTTTGCGCGCCAAGCCGGCCCCACCGGGGAGGTGTGGCTGACGGACATCAACGAGTCGATGCTGCGCGTCGGCCGTGACCGCCTGCTCGATGCCGGTGTGCTCACCCCAACCGCGCTGTGCGACGCCGAGCACATTCCCTTTCCGAATGCTTACTTCGATGTGGTGACAGTGGCATTCGGCTTGCGCAACATGACGCACAAGGATCGCGCGCTCGCAGAAATGCGCCGCGTAGTGAAGCCGGGGGGCAAGGTCATGGTGCTGGAGTTCTCCAAGGTGTGGCAGCCGTTGGAGAAGGCCTACGACGTGTACTCGTTCAAGGTGCTGCCGTGGCTGGGTAGCAAAGTGGCGGGCGACCCAGAGAGCTACCGCTACCTGGCCGAGTCCATCCGCATGCACCCGGATCAGGAAACGCTCAAGCAGATGATGGAACAGGCCGGATTGGACTCGGTCGAATACTTCAATCTGACAGCGGGTGTCGTGGCTCTGCACGTTGGCCGTCGCCTCTAAGTGTTTCCGTCGTTCCACCAGATGGGCGATGTAGCGCGCTGCGGCGATATGCCACGATCCTTCACATTGAATTTCCGCATTGACGTCTTCATCTAATGGCGTCACTGCCATTGGAGAGAAGACAGCGATGAGTTTGCATTGGGGTGGAAAATTGATGGCGGGCGCGCTGGTCGCGACGCTCGCACTGGGCACGGCAATTGACGCCAACGCCAAGCGCATGGGTGGCAGCCGCAGCATCGGCAAGCAATCGTCTACCGTGACGCAACGCCAACAGACGCCGCCGGCCACAACGCCGTCGCCGACACAGCAGGCCGCACCGGCTGCGCAACCCTCGCCAGCTGCGCCGACTCCGGCCGCGCCGGCGGCAAAGCCTGGACGTAACTGGGGCGGCATGCTGGGTGGCCTGGCAGCCGGTCTGGGTATCGGTTATCTGCTGTCGAAGTTCGGTCTGGGCGCGGGCCTCGCCTCGCTGCTGTCGAACCTGATCCTGATCGCGCTCGTCGCCTTCGTGGTGATGTGGATCATCCGTAAGGTGCGCGGCAGCCGTCCGCAAGGTCCGGCCTATGCCACGGGTGGCCCGTCGCTGGGCGGCGACCGTGAGCCGTACGTGCCGCAACCTGCCGCACCGGCCGCCGCATCGCTGAACACCGGCAACACGTCGGGCCTGGGCGCTGGCGCGGCAACCGCTGCACAGTCGTGGAACCTGGGTGGTCCGGCGGCTTCCGGCGCGCAGGCCATCAACGCGCAGCCTGCTGCGGCCGCACCGCAGCAGCCGTGGGGCGTGCCAGCGGATTTCGACACGCAAGCTTTCCTGCGCAACGCCAAGGTCTACTTCATCCGCCTGCAGGCTGCTTGGGATGCCGGCAATCTCAACGACATCCGCGAGTTCACCACGCCGGAGATGTTTGCCGAGATCAAAATGGATCTGGCTGACCGCGGCACGTCGCCCAACAAGACCGACGTGGTTTCGGTCGAAGCCGAAATGCTGGGCATCGAAACGCAAGCCGCCGAGTACCTCGCGAGCGTGCGCTTCTCGGGCATGATCCGCGAAGAAGCCAACGCGCCCGCACAGCCGTTTGCCGAGGTATGGAACTTGACCAAGCCGACGCAGGGTGCGGGTGGCTGGGTGTTGGCGGGTATCCAACAGCTGCAGTGATGCTGTAACAACTTGAAGCGCCGCAAAACGGCCGTTTCAACATTCCCCGTAAAATAGGGCCCGACCGTTTGGTTCGGGCCCTTTTTTGTCGCCCGCCGCCAGCCCGCTTCTTGCTGTTTTCTTGCTGTTTTTGCGCACCATCACCGCATGTCCTCGACAGCCACTTCGTCTCCGTTTCCGCTTGTGCTGATGCAGCCGCTGCTGCTCGCGCTCAACCATCTGCTACGCCAGGAGCCCTGGGCGCAGGAGACACTGCGGCCGTTCGCGGGTCGCGTCGCACACTTTGACTTGGCGCCCATGTCGATGACGTTGCAGGTGGATGCCACCGGCTTGGTGACCGCTCCCGACCCTGATGTTGAACCGGCTGTGACTGTTGTCGTGCCGCTGGCGGCCGCTGCAGGCGATTACGCCACGGGCGGCCAGGCCGCTGTGCTCAAGCACGTGCGTATCGAGGGCGAGGCCGAGTTCGCCAACGTGCTGTCCACGCTGCTGCGCAATCTGCGCTGGGATGCGGCGGAAGATCTCTCGCGCGTGTTTGGCGATGTGATCGCGCAGCGTATGGTCAGCGGCGCGCAGGCCGCCCGCACCGAGGCCACGCGCGTCAGTCGTTCGCTGGCGGAATCGGTGGCGTCGTACCTGACCGATGAGCAACCGACGCTCGTGCGCCATGCGCGCCTCGCGCAGTTCGCCGCCGATGTGGCGGCACTGCGTGATGCCGAAGCGCGTCTGGCCAAGCGGCTGGAGCGGCTCGAAAAATCCCCACGACCGGCCATCCGGACCATCCGTCAGGGTGAATCGGCATGACGCGCTTATTCCGGCTGGGCAAGATCGTTTTCGTCATCCTGTATTACGGGCTGGATCAGCTCGCGTTGTCGGGCTTCAAGAGCCGCCGCATTCGCGCGCTGGTCTGGCTGCTGACGCTGGGCCGCAAACCCAAGCTCCCGCGCGGTGAGCGCCTGCGACTGGCGCTGGAGCAGCTCGGCCCCATCTTCGTGAAGTTCGGGCAGGTGCTATCAACACGGCGCGATCTGCTGCCCCCCGACGTGGCTGACGAACTGGCCAAGCTGCAGGATCGCGTACCGCCGTTTGACCCGAAGGTGGCGGCGGCCATCGTGGAGAAATCGCTCGGCAAGCCGCTGTCTGCGCTGTTCCATCGTTTCGATCATCATCCGGTGGCGAGCGCGTCGATCGCGCAGGTGCATTTCGCCACGTTGCGCGGCGGCCCGGACGACGGCCGCGAGGTGGCGGTCAAGGTGCTGCGCCCGGGCATGCTGCCCGTGATCGACAGCGACCTCGCGCTCATGCGGGACCTCGCTACCTGGATGGAAAAGCTGTGGGCCGATGCTAAGCGCCTGAAGCCGCGCGAGGTGGTCGCCGAGTTTGACAAGTACCTGCACGACGAGCTTGATCTGATGCGCGAGGCGGCCAACGCCAGCCAGTTGCGCCGCAATTTTGCCAAGTCCGACCTGCTGCTGGTGCCCGAGGTTTTCTGGGATTGGTGCACGTCTGAGGTGTTCGTGATGGAGCGCATGCACGGCATGCGGATCTCGCACACCGAAGAGCTGCGCGCCGCCGGCGTCGACATGCACAAGCTCGCGCGCGACGGCGTGGAGATTTTCTTCACACAGGTCTTCCGCGACGGGTTTTTCCATGCCGACATGCACCCCGGCAACATCCTTGTGAGCGTGGCACCCGAGACGCTGGGCCGCTATATCGCGCTGGATTTCGGCATCGTCGGGGCGCTGTCGGAGTTCGACAAGAACTACCTCGCGCAGAACTTCCTGGCGTTCTTCCAGCGCGACTACCACCGCGTGGCGGTGCTGCACATCGAGTCCGGCTGGGCGCCGGAAGCGACGCGCGTGGAAGAGCTGGAAGGCGCCATCCGCGCATGCTGCGAGCCGTATTTCGATCGGCCGCTGGGTGAAATTTCGCTGGGTCTGGTGCTGATGCGGCTGTTCCAGACTTCGCGCCGCTTCAACGTGGAAGTGCAGCCGCAGCTCGTCCTACTGCAGAAGACCCTGCTTAACGTCGAGGGCCTTGGCCGCCAGCTCGATCCGGATCTGGACCTGTGGAAGACGGCCAAGCCATTCCTCGAACGCTGGATGCACGAGCAGATCGGCTGGCGCGGTTTTGTCGAGCGCCTGAAGGTCGAGGTGCCGCAGTGGGCCAACAAGCTGCCCGACTTCCCGCGCCTGGTGTACCAGATTCTGGATCGCCGCTCCCGGGAGGACGGCAATGCGCAGACCGCGGCGCTGACCGCACTGCTTGCCGAGCAAAAGCGCACGAACCGGCTGTTGTCTGCCGCGCTGTTGTTCGTCGGTGGTTTCGCGGTCGGCATCGTCGCCACGCATGTGCTGGCCTGGATGGCCCGCTACTGATCTGTCCTCACCTTCTGAGTGCCATGGCCCAACCGCCCGTCTTCCAATCCCGTGATGCCGCCGATCCCGCCTTCTGGGACGAGCGGTTCAGCCGCGAGCACACGCCCTGGGATGCCGCCGGTGTGCCCGCGGCGTTCCGGCAATTCTGTGAAGCGCAGCCTGCGCCGCTTTCCACGCTGATTCCCGGTTGCGGCAACGCCTATGAGGCCGGCTGGCTGGCGGACCGCGGTTGGCCGGTTACGGCCATCGACTTTGCGCCAAGTGCCGTGGCATCGGCCAAGACCCTGCTGGGCCCGCATGCCGGCGTGGTGGAGTTGGCGGATTTCTTCCGCTTTTCGCCGCCGCGTCCGGTGCAATGGATCTACGAACGCGCTTTCCTGTGCGCCATGCCGCGTCGTCTGTGGCCCGATTACGCTGCGCAGGTGGCAAAACTGCTGCCGCCAGGCGGCTTGCTGGCCGGCTTCTTTGCCGTGGTGGAAGGCCGGGAGGCAGCGCCCAAGGGGCCGCCGTTCGAGACCACGCAACCTGAGTTGGATGGGCTGCTATCGCCCGCGTTCGAGCGCATCAGCGATATGCCCATCGCCGAGGCCGATTCGATTCCGGTGTTCGCCGGGCGCGAGCGCTGGCAAGTCTGGCGCCGCCGCGCCGATTGATGCGTTTGCCCGGCCAGTGTTGGTGCGAAGCAACATGGGTCGTGGTCAACAAAAAGCCTGCCGGCGCCCGTTGCGGGCCGTCGCTCAAAATTCTGGCAAACGGGGCCGCCTTCGTGGTCGCACCGATGCCCCGGCGCGCGGTCCCATCGCTATAATCCGGCCACTTTGCCCGGCGCCCCTGGGCCCAAAACCGGGCTGCCATGGGGTTTTTCAGCTTCTTTCTGCGCTGCCATGCTGATCTGGTTTGTCATTGTTTACTGGGTGATTTCGGTCGGGATCGGCCTGTGGGCGGCACTGCGGGTGCGCAGTACCGCCGATTTCGCCGTGGCTGGCCGCAGCCTGCCGTTCTATGTCGTGACCGCCACGGTGTTCGCCACCTGGTTCGG
This sequence comes from Burkholderiaceae bacterium 26, assembly GCA_000955795.1. GTDB lineage: Bacteria > Pseudomonadota > Gammaproteobacteria > Burkholderiales > Burkholderiaceae > Ralstonia > Ralstonia chuxiongensis. The sequence continues at coordinate 282,839 of JYOB01000008.1, read as the reverse complement.
CTCCGAGGCGGTGCTTGGGATTCCCGCAGAATTTCTCAAGGATGGCTTGCACGGTGTGGTGGCCGATCCGTTCGGCTCGTCGCTGTGCCTGATCTTGGTGGGTCTGTTCTTCGCCAAGCCGCTGTACCGGATGAACCTGCTCACCATTGGTGACTTCTATCGCAACCGTTTTGGCCGCGCAGCCGAAACGCTGACCACCCTGTGCATCGTCGTGTCGTACCTGGGCTGGGTGGCGGCGCAGATCAAGGCACTGGGCCTGGTGTTCTATACCGTGTCTGACGGCGCTGTTTCGCAAGACCTCGGGATGATGATCGGTGCGGGCAGCGTGCTCGTCTACACGCTGTTCGGCGGCATGTGGTCGGTGGCGGTGACGGATTTCATCCAGATGATCATCATCGTGATCGGCATGCTGTACATCGGCTGGGAGGTGTCGGGCCAGGCCGGTGGCGTGGGGACGGTGGTGGCGCACGCGGCGGCTTCGGGCAAGTTCTCGTTCTGGCCGGCGTTCAACCCGATCGAGGTCGTCGGCTTTGTGACGGCGTGGATCACCATGATGCTCGGCTCGATCCCGCAACAGGACGTGTTCCAGCGGGTAACGTCATCGCGCACCGAGCGCATCGCCGGTACGGCCTCGGTGCTGGGCGGCGTGCTGTACTTCATGTTTGCGTTCGTGCCGATGTTCCTGGCGTATTCCGCCACGCTCATTGACCCGGAGATGGTCGCGAAGTACATCGATACCGATTCGCAGATGATTTTGCCGAACCTGGTGCTGCAGCATGCGCCGATCTTCGCTCAAGTGATGTTCTTCGGCGCGCTGCTGTCGGCCATCAAGAGCTGCGCGAGCGCGACGCTGCTGGCGCCGTCCGTGACGTTTGCCGAAAACGTGCTGCGCCCGCTGTTGCCGAATATGGACGACAAGCGCTTCCTGCGCGTGATGCAGGCAGTGGTGCTGACGTTCACGGTGCTGGTGACGCTGTTCGCGCTGAACTCGCACCTGTCGATCTTCCACATGGTCGAAAGTGCTTACAAGGTAACGCTGGTGGCCGCGTTCGTGCCGCTGGCCTTCGGCCTGTTCTGGAAGCGCGCGACGAAGCAGGGTGGTCTGCTGGCCATCATCCTGGGCCTCGCGGCATGGATCTGGTGCGAAGTGTTCCTGCCCGATGCGATGCTTCCGCCACAATTGGTTGGCCTCCTGGCCAGCTTCGGCGCGATGGTCTTGGGCTCGCTCGGGCCGCAGTGGATCGCAAACCGCGCGCCGACCACCAAGGCGGCCACGCAAGCCTGAGCGTCTCGCTGCAGGCGTGCGCGGCGTGCCACTTTGTCGCACATCGCCATCGCCCGTGCCGAATCTGCGGTCGGGAATTCCCCTAAAAGGGTTTATAATTCAAGGCTTTGCGCGCCAGCACTTGTATGGCGCGCAGCTGCCCCGATCTTGCGTGAGCCCGTGTGCATTATTTCCCGCACCGTGTTTGCGGGAAGCGCGGGCAATCCAATCGCTTTCTTGTCATTTGTTTGTTTCAGGGTGAGGACACCATGCCGATCTATGCTTATCGATGCGACGCCTGCGGCCACGCCAAAGATGTGCTGCAGAAGATGAGCGACGCTCCGCTGACGGATTGCCCCGCATGCGGCGCGCCGGCGTTCAAGAAGCAGCTAACCGCTGCCGGCTTCCAGCTCAAGGGTTCGGGCTGGTACGTGACGGACTTCCGCGGCGGTTCGGGCGGTGCCTCGGCTGCGGCACCTGCAGCCGGTCCGGCGGCCAAGACGGACGCTGCTGCGCCTGCGGCAGCTGCCGCCTCGTCGGACAGCGCGTCGTCCAGTGCCAGTACGCCGGCCGCGTCCGGTGGCTGTGGCACGTCGTGCGCTTGCCACTGATCGCATCGCTCACCTTTCGGTCCATCGCCCCATGAAACAGAAAACCAGCGCACTCAAGACATGGTTCCTGACCGGTCTTCTGGTGCTTGTCCCGCTTGCGATCACGCTGTGGGTGCTGTCGCTCATCATCGGCACGATGGACCAGAGCCTGGCGCTGCTGCCGTCGGCATGGCAGCCGGATCAGCTGTTTGGCCGGCGCATTCCCGGCGTGGGTGCGATTCTCACGCTGGCGTTCATCCTGATCGTGGGCGTGCTGGCGCACAACTTCATCGGCCAGAAGCTGGTGCTGTGGTGGGAGGCGCTCGTGGGCCGCATTCCTGTGGTCGGCCCGATCTATTCGAGCGTGAAGCAGGTGTCGGACACACTGCTGTCGTCCAACGGCAATGCGTTCCGCAAGGCGCTGCTGGTGCAATACCCGCGCGAAGGCTCGTGGACGATCGCCTTCCTGACCGGCCGCCCCGGCGGTGATGTCGAGAACCATCTGCAGGGCGAGTACGTCAGCGTGTACGTGCCGACCACGCCCAACCCGACGTCGGGCTTCTTCCTGATGATGCCCAAGGCCGACACCATCGAGCTGGACATGACGGTGGATGCGGCACTCAAGTACATCGTGTCGATGGGGGTGGTGGCGCCCGAAGCGCTGCCGCGCCGCATGGACCCGCCCGATGCCTCGCCACAGACGGAGGACCGGTCGCCGGCTCAAGGGCCGCGCGACCCTTCGAATCCGACCGCGCTGCCTGCAGAGGGCGGCGCCATCGCGGCACCCTGAGCCGACGATACGAACGAAGTCGAATCGACCCCGGCCCCCAATCAACTTTCATGCGCGACGTTTTCTTGGCGGCGCGCTTCGCGGAAAACCACAACATGCAAATGCGTACTCAATACTGCGGTCAGGTCACCGAACAACTGCTCGGCCAGAGCGTCACGCTGTCGGGCTGGGCCCATCGTCGTCGTGACCACGGTGGCGTGATCTTCATCGACCTGCGCGACCGTGAAGGCCTGGTGCAGGTCGTGTGCGACCCGGACCGCCCGGAGATGTTCAAGGTGGCCGAAGGTGTGCGTAACGAGTTCTGCCTGCAGGTGAAGGGCGTCGTGCGCGCCCGCCCGGAAGGCACCACCAACGCCAACCTGACCAGCGGCAAGGTCGAAGTGCTGTGCCACGAGCTGACGGTGCTCAACGCCTCCGTCACGCCGCCGTTCCAGCTGGACGACGACAACCTCTCGGAAACCACGCGCCTGACGCATCGCGTGCTGGACCTGCGCCGCCCGCAAATGCAGTACAACCTGCGTCTGCGCTACAAGGTCGCGATGGAAGTGCGTAAGTACCTGGACGACAAGGGCTTCATCGACATCGAAACGCCGATGCTGACCAAGAGCACGCCGGAAGGCGCGCGCGACTACCTGGTGCCGTCGCGCGTGAACGCCGGCCAGTTCTTCGCGCTGCCGCAATCGCCGCAGCTCTTCAAGCAGATGCTGATGGTGTCGGGCTTTGACCGCTACTACCAGATCACCAAGTGCTTCCGCGATGAAGACCTGCGTGCTGACCGCCAGCCCGAATTCACCCAGATCGACTGCGAAACGTCGTTCCTGAGCGAGCAGGAAATCCGCGACCTGTTTGAAGAGATGATCCGCATGGTGTTCAAGAACACCATGTCGGTTGAGCTGGATGCCAAGTTCCCGGTGATGGAATTCCGCGAGGCGATGGCCCGCTTCGGTTCCGACAAGCCGGACCTGCGCGTCAAGCTGGAATTTACCGAGCTGACCGACGCCATGAAGGACGTGGACTTCAAGGTGTTCTCGAGCCCGGCCAACGCTGAAGGCGGCCGCGTTGTGGCGCTGCGCGTGCCGGGTGGTGCTTCCCTGTCGCGTGGCGATATCGACGCATACACCAAGTTCGTCGAAATCTACGGCGCCAAGGGCCTGGCCTGGATCAAGGTCAACGAAGTGGCCAAGGGCCGTGACGGCCTGCAATCGCCGATCGTGAAGAACCTGCACGACGCGGCCATCGCCGAGATCCTCAAGCGTAGCGGCGCACAAGATGGCGACATCCTGTTCTTCGGTGCCGACCGCGCGAAGGTCGTCAACGACGCGATGGGTGCGCTGCGCCTGAAGGTTGGCCATTCGGACTTTGCCAAGAGCAACGGGCTGTTCGAAGATGCCTGGAAGCCGCTGTGGGTGATCGACTTCCCGATGTTCGAGTACGACGAGGAAGACGCGCGCTGGGTGGCCATGCACCACCCGTTCACGAGCCCGAAGGACGAACACCTGGAATACCTGGAAACCGATCCGGGCAAGTGCATCGCCAAGGCTTACGACATGGTGCTCAACGGCTGGGAAATCGGCGGCGGCTCGGTGCGGATCTACCGCGAAGAAGTGCAGAGCAAGGTGTTCCGCGCGCTGAAGATCAACGATGAGGAAGCGCGTGCCAAGTTCGGCTTCCTGCTCGACGCACTGCAGTACGGTGCGCCTCCGCACGGCGGTATCGCGTTCGGTCTGGACCGCGTCGTCACGATGATGGCCGGTGCGGACTCGATCCGCGACGTGATCGCCTTCCCGAAGACGCAGCGTGCGCAGGATCTGCTCACCCAGGCACCGAGCCCGGTCGACGAAAAGCAATTGCGCGAACTGCACATCCGCCTGCGCGCCGCCGAGGCCAAGGTGGCTGCACCGACGGCTGCAACGACTGCCTAGGCGCCCGCGCTGACGCTTCACAAAGACCGCGCCGCCTGACAAGGGCGGCGCGGTTTGTTCTTGGGCGCCTGCCAGGCAACGCGCAGCAATCGGGAACATTGCGTGCTAAACCGAATCTTTCGTTTCTGTCACGTTGGGTGACGACGAAGGAGGAGTGTTTAGATGGACTACATCGACTTTGCGCGCACATGGATCGCCGCACATGCCGAGTTCTTGTTGACTTGGTTGATCGCCGCGCTGATGGTGATGACGCTGGCGTGGATCGAAATTCGCCGTGCCACGCGGCGTGCCGCCATGGCCATGACCGAAGCAGTGGCCACCACGGTTGCGGCTTGCGTGCCCGAAATTGCGGCAGCGGCGCAGAGCGCACATCTGTCGGTACCCGCATCGGCGGCGTCTCCGGGTTTGGTCGAGGCGATGCGCGCGCTGGGTCACCTTGCGGCGGAGCGGATGCGTTGGCTGCACGCGGTCGCCAACCTGCGTTTGCCCGACACGGCGTTGCCGCCGGCCGCACCGGGCATGCCTGTGCATCCGCTCGTATATGACACACCGCGCCCGTTGGCCGAAGCGCATTTGGCGGCAGAACTTCGCTTTGCCGACCACGCACGTGTTTTGCAGGCCGAACGCCGCGCCTTGCAAGCGCTGGAGACCGCTGAGCGTGAGGGCACCAGCGAGCTGCATCGCATCGAGCGCGAGACCTCAGCCATCGTTGAACGCTTCGACCAGGCCAACGCGCAATCGGAGCAGACCGATGTACAGCGCTTCCTCATCCAGAAATTCAACACGCTAGGCAATCGCGAACGCGAATTGACCGCACAGCTCGCTGCGCTGCGCCAACAAATCGGCGAGCGTACAGAAGCGTTGTGGGCGCAATCGCAGCGCGCGGCCGATGACTATGCAGCGATGCTCGATCCGCTGCTTGCTGTGGCTCGCCGCGAGCTTGGTCACGAAACGGCGACGGATGAGACGGCGCTGTGGCTCGCCCGCACACGCACCGGTCAAGGGCCGCTGCGCGCTGCCTGATTGTTGCCACGGCATGGCAGCACGCTGAGCGTCACGGTGGCACGCTTCTGGCTGCGGTAAGCTATTGCCTTCCAGCGCGATCGCGCCGCCCATCGAAGCACGCAGCAACCGCACCCATGTCGCACAAGATTCCCGTCTCCGTTCTCGTCGTCATTCACACGCCCGATTTGCATGTGTTGGTGATGGAGCGGGCAGATCATCAGGGCTTCTGGCAATCCGTGACCGGCAGTTGCGATACGCTCGACGAGCCCCTGGCAGATACCGCCCGCCGCGAGGTGCTCGAGGAAACCGGCATCGACGCGGCCCAGCATCATCTGATCGACTGGGGCCACCACATCGAATACGAGATCTACCCCCGCTGGCGGCACCGCTACGCGCCGGGCGTTACGCGCAACACCGAGCATTGGTTTGGCCTGCTGGTGAGCGGCAAGGTGTCGGTGCGGATGTCACCGCGTGAGCATGTGCAGGCCGAATGGCTGCCCTACCAAGAGGCTGCCGCGCGGTGCTTCTCGCGCAGCAACGCCGAGGCCATTCTGCAGTTGCCCGAACGGCTTGCTGCCTATCACGCGCGTCAGGCTGCGCTGACAAAGGACCAAGCCTGACATGCTGCGTTTGCGCGTCGCCACCTACAACATCCACAAGGGCGTGACGGGCATTGCGCGGCGCGTGCGCGTGCATGACGTGCGGCAGGGCCTGCATACCATGGACGCGGACATCGTCTTCCTGCAGGAAGTGCAGGATCGCAACGATCGCCTCGTCGCCGCCGAGTTGTTCGACCCGAACTACACGCAACTGCGCTACCTCGCGACCGACGTCTATCCGCACACGGTCTATGGCCGCAACGCCGTTTACGAGCACGGGCACCACGGCAACGCCATCCTGTCGCGGTATCCGATCCTGCTGTCGGAAAACCTCGATATCTCTGACCACCGCTTTGAGCAGCGCGGCCTGCTGCACGCCGTGACGGATCTTGGCTTTGGCGAGGTGCATCTGCTGTGCGCGCACTTCGGCCTGTTTGCACGCAGCCGGCAGCGGCAGGCGGAAGCGCTCGTTGATCGCGTGCGTTCGGTCGTGCCGCCAGATGCGCCGCTCGTGGTGGCGGGCGATTTCAACGATTGGAACAACCGGCTCGATCGCATGATCTGCCAGGCTCTGGGTGCGACCGAAGTAGCCGACAAGGCCGCCGATACGCGCCCGGTGCGCACTTTCCCGAGCCACATGCCCTGGCTGCGGCTGGACCGCATTTACGTGCGCGGGTTCGAGATCGAACGCGCGCATGCGCTGACCGGCCGCGAATGGGCGCAGCGCTCCGATCACGTGCCCCTGCTGGCGGAACTGGCGCATCCATGAGGGTCGTGCGCGATGCGGGTCCGCTACGCTCGGAGTGGCGGCGGGGTAAGCCCCTGCCGGGGAACGACGTCGACCTGCTGTGCGGCGGTGCCGAGTTCTTCCCAGCCTTGATCGAGGCCATCGATGCCGCCCAACGCCGTGTCGCGCTTGAAACCTACATCTACACCGATGACGCCGCCGCCCACAGCGTGACCGAAGCGCTCGCCCGCGCGGCACGCCGTGGCGTGGATGTCCACCTGACCATCGACGGCTTCGGCACCAGCCCGCTGCCCCCCAGCATCGCCGCGATGCTCGAAGGGGCGGGCGTGATCTTGCGCATCTATCGTCCGGTGCGCGGTTTCCGCCTGCAACGCCGCTACTTGCGCCGGCTGCATCGGAAGATCGCAGTCATCGATGACCACGTGGCGTTCGTGGGCGGCATCAATATCATCGACGACCTGAATCACGCGCCATTTCACGACGCTGCGCTGGGACCGCGTTACGACTTTGCCGTGCGGGTGCGCGGGCCACTGGTCGCGCAGATTGCGCTGACCGTCGACCGGCTCTGGTGGCAGATGGGCGTACGCGCTGGCATGCGGGAGGTGGGCGTCTCGGGCGTCGCCGCCGACTTTCCGGTGATGACCGATACGCCGCGACCACGGCATCGCGGCGCGTCCGGGCGAGAAAGTGCGCGCGCACCGGGCACCGTGTTGGCTTCGCTGGTGCTGCGTGACAACGTCCGCAACCGGCGCGCGATCGAACGCGAATATCTGCGCGCGCTGGGTGTGGCGCGGCACGAGGTGATCATCGCCAACGCGTACTTCTTGCCGGGCGTGCGTTTCATGCGCGCGCTGGCGGCCTGCCGCCAGCGCGGTGTGCGCGTTCGCCTGTTGCTGCAAGGACAGGTCGAATACCGGTTGCAGCACTACGCGACGCGTTCGCTGTATCACATGCTGCTGCGGGACAACGTCGAGATCCACGAATACACGGCCAGCTTCCTGCACGCCAAGGTGGCCGTGGTGGACGACCGCTGGGCCACCGTCGGCTCCAGCAACATCGACCCTTTCAGCCTGTTGCTGGCACGCGAAGCCAACGTCGTCGCGTGGGATGCAACCGTGGCCAACGAATTGCGCGGCGCGCTTGAAGACGCGATCAGTCATCACGCACGCCGCGTCCTGGCTGATGAGCACGCCGCGCGCCGTTGGTGGTGGCGCCTGGCAGACTGGTGCGCCTACCGGCTCGTGCGCCTTGGCGTCGTCATCAGCGGGCGCGCAGCGCAGTATTAGCGGTGCAGACATCTGCAAAAACATAACAAGACGGAGGAGACATGCAAGTCATCACAGCCGATGAGGCGGCGCGGTTGGTACAGCCGGAGTGGACGGTTGCGTGCGCGGGGTTTGTCGGCGCGGGCCATGCAGAGGCCGTCACGCATGCGCTCGAACGCCGCTTTCTGGCCACCGGCGAGCCGCGCGATCTCACGCTGGTCTACTCCGCCGGGCAGGGCGATCGTGCCACGCGCGGCGTCAACCACTTCGGCAATCCCGGGATGACGCGCTGTGTGGTCGGCGGGCATTGGCGCTCCGCCACACGGCTGGCGGACCTGGCGCTTGCCGAGCAGTGCGATGCTTTCAACCTGCCGCAGGGCGTGCTCACGCATCTGTACCGAGCCATCGCGGGTGGCAAGCCAGGCGTGCTGACCAAGATGGGCTTGCACACGTTCGTCGACCCGCGCACGGAGCTTGACGCGCGTTACCACGGCGGCGCCATCAACGCCCGCGCCAAGGCGGCGCGCGCAGCAGGCACGGCCTCGTGGGTCGAGTACGAACGCTTTCGCGGCGAAGACTATCTCTTCTACCCCAGCTTTCCGCTGCACTGTGTCTTTCTACGCGGCACGGCCGCCGACCCGCGCGGCAACATCAGCACGCATGAAGAAGCCTTTCACCACGAACTGCTGGCCATGGCGCAGGCGGCACGCAACTCGGGTGGCATCGTCATCGCGCAGGTGCGTCGGCTCGTCGATCGGCACGACAACCTGCAGGCGATCCACGTGCCGGGCATCCTCGTCGATTACGTGGTCGTTGCTGACGATGAAGCCGAACACCAGATGACCTTCGGTGAGGCGTTCAACCCGACCTATATCCGCCCCTGGCAAGGGGAGGCGATCCAGCTCAAGGAAGACGCCATCGAAGCGAGCGAGGCGCTGGAGACCAGCCAGCACGGCGCGCTTGATGCCCGTACGCTGGTGCAACGCCGCGCCGTGCTGGAACTGATGGCGCAGCAACCGCGCGTCGTGAATCTGGGCGTGGGCATGCCTGCAGCGGTCGGAGCCCTGGCAGAACAGGAAGGCGCGCGTGGCTTTACGCTCACCGTGGAGGCCGGCCCAATCGGTGGCACGCCGGCAGATGGCCTCAGCTTCGGCGCCTCGGCCTATCCCGAAGCCGTGGTGGATCAGCCAGCGCAGTTCGACTTCTACGAAGGTGGCGGCATCGATCTCGCCATCCTCGGCCTGGCAGAACTGGACGGCGCCGGCAACGTCAACGTCAGCCTGTTTGGCGAGGGCGGCGACACCGTCGTCGCGGGCGTCGGCGGTTTCATCAACATCACGCAGAGCGCACGCTCGGTCGTGTTCATGGGCACGCTCACCGCTGGCGGCCTGCAGGTCGAAGCCGAGGACGGCAAGCTGCGCATCGTGCGGGAAGGACGGCTCAAGAAGATCGTGCCGGCCGTGTCGCACCTGACCTTCAACGGTGAATATGCCGCGCGATCGGGCATTCGCGTGCGCTACGTGACCGAACGCGCCGTCTTCGAAATGCGTGACGATGGCCACGGCGGCCGGCGCCTCACGCTGACCGAAATCGCTCCCGGCATCGATCTGCAGCGTGACGTGTTAGACCAGTGTGCGGCAGAGGTTGCCGTGGCAGCCGAGCTGCGCGAAATGGACGCCCGCATCTTCCGCCGTGGCGCCATGTGCACGAGCATCACGCCGGTCTGATTTTCGGGCTGTTTATTTACTGATGGGTAGCACTAGAAAACCCGTCAGATATGCTGCGCCGCACGCGTTTTATGGGTGCGGCGCACACCCTGCAAAGCTTTTCATCTAAAGGGTTTGCGGGATTTGCGCTGCACCGCGGAAGGTGGCGATTCAGAGTCGCCATTTAGATGCCGCTTTCTAATAAAACACTTGCCGCTCCAAGAGCCCCTGTAAATAATTGAACGACCGTTCGATTTTGGGCTAGAGTGTTCGCGCAGGCTGGTTTACAGTCCTGCCCGGCACGCGAAAGGCGCCCTGCAGGAAGCCAATTTTCTCGCGTGTCACGCCCCAGAAAAGAACGGAGAGAAATCATCATGCGTCACCCGACCGCTCGTCTCGAATCAAATCACGCAGCAGCCACCCCGATGCGCAAGGGCGAACTGACGCGTGCAGCGATTCTCGATGCCGCGCTGGAATTGGCTTCGCGCGACGGACTGGAAGGATTGACGATCGGTGTGCTCGCGGAGCGCATGCAGATGAGTAAGAGCGGGGTGTTCGCGCACTTCGGCTCGCGTGAGGATCTGCAGGTGGAAGTGGTTCGCGAGTATCACAAACGGTTCGAGCAGGAAGTCTTCTACCCGAGCTTGACGGAACCGCGCGGTCTGCCGCGCCTGTGGAGCATGGTGCGACGCTGGATGGAGCGTCGCATTCAGGAAGTGACCACGGGCTGCATCTACATCAGCGGCGCGGTGGAGTACGACGATCGTGCCGAAAGCCCGGTGCGCGACGAACTCGTCAAGAGCGTGACGATCTGGCGTGCAGCATTGGCTCGCGCGATCGCACAGGCAAAGGAAGAAGGCCACCTGCGTGCAGAAGCGGACCCGCAATTGATGCTCTTCGAGATGTACAGCCTGGAGCTGGGGCTGCATCACGATGCGCGTTTCCTGCGGTTGCCGAACAGCGCCGAGCTGGCCATGGTGGCGCTTAACAAACTCATTCAGTCTTACCGAACCTGACGCGGCATCGCACACCTAGCGGTCGCGCAGTACACACCAAGGAGTTGCAAGATGGGTCAATACACCGCACCGCTGCGTGACATGCAGTTTGTTCTCCACGAGCTTCTCGGCGTGGAGGACCACCTGAAGCAAATGCCGCAGCACGCGGAGATCGATGCAGACACCATCAATCAGGTGATCGAGGAAGCCGGCAAGTTCTGCTCCGAAGTCATCTTCCCGCTTAATCAGTCAGGCGATCGCGAAGGCTGCACCTACCACGGCGACGGCGTGGTGACGGCTCCCAAGGGTTTCAAGGAAGCGTATCAACAGTACGTTGAGGCTGGCTGGCCCTCACTGGGATGCGATCCGGAGTACGGTGGCCAGGGTCTGCCCATCCTGATCAACAACGCGCTGTACGAGATGCTGAATTCGGCCAACCAGGCCTGGACGATGTATCCGGGCCTGTCGCACGGCGCATACGAAGCCCTGCACGCACACGGCACCGACGAGCTCAAGCAGCGCTACCTGCCGAAGCTGGTGTCGGGCGTGTGGACCGGCACGATGTGTCTGACCGAGCCGCATTGCGGCACCGACCTGGGCATCCTGCGCACCAAGGCTGAGCCGCTGGCCGATGGCTCATATGCCATCACCGGCACGAAGATTTTCATCTCGGCGGGCGAGCACGACCTGGCCGAAAACATCATCCACCTGGTGCTGGCACGCCTGCCGGACGCGCCGGGCGGCACGAAGGGCATCTCGCTGTTCGTGGTGCCGAAGTTCATCCCCGATGCCAACGGCAACCCCGGCGAGCGCAACACCGTGAAGTGCGGCTCCATCGAACACAAGATGGGCATCCACGGCAATGCCACCTGTGTGATCAATCTGGACGGCGCACGCGGTTGGATGGTCGGCGAGCCGAACAAGGGCCTGAACGCCATGTTCGTGATGATGAACGCCGCCCGTCTGGGCGTCGGCATGCAGAGCCTGGGCCTGACCGAAGTTGCATATCAAAACTCGGCCGCTTACGCCAAGGAACGCCTGCAAATGCGCAGCCTGTCGGGCCCGAAGGCACCGGACAAGCCGGCTGACCCGATCATCGTGCACCCGGATGTGCGCCGCATGTTGCTGACGCAGCGCGCCTTTGCAGAAGGCGGCCGCGCATTCAGCTACTGGATCGCACTGCAGATTGACCGCGAGCTGTCGCACGAAGATGAATCCGCGCGCAAGGACGCGGCTGATCTGGTCGCGCTGCTGACGCCGATCGCCAAGGCCTTCCTGAGCGACAACGCATTCATCTCCACCAACGAAGGCATGCAGGTGTTCGGTGGCCATGGCTACATCGCCGAGTGGGGCATGGAGCAATACGTGCGTGATGCCCGCATCAACATGATCTACGAAGGCACGAACACCGTGCAGTCGCTGGACCTGCTGGGCCGCAAGATCCTCGGCGACATGGGCGCCAAGATGAAGAAGTTCGGCAAGCTGGTCCAGGACTTTGTGGAAGCCGAAGGCACCAACGAAGCCATGCAGGAGTTCATCAATCCGCTGGCCGACATTGGTGACAAGGTCCAGAAGCTGACCATGGAAATCGGCATGAAGGCCATGGCCAACCCGGACGAAGTGGGCGCGGCGGCGGTGCCGTACCTGCGTGTGGTCGGCCACTTGGTGTTCTCGTACTTCTGGGCCCGCATGGCCAAGATCGCTCTGGAAAAGCAAAACAGCGGCGACACCTTCTACAAGGTCAAGCTGGCAACGGCGCGCTTCTACTTCGCCAAGCTGCTGCCCGAAACGGCTTCGCAGATCCGCATGGCACGTGCCGGCGGCGCGACGCTGATGGCGCTCGAAGCGGATCTGTTCTAAACAGCCGCATTCTCTTGGGGCGACGTATGCAAACGTCGCCCCCTCGTCTCTTCCTCTCTCCCCGCGAGGACACCATGACCCGCACTGAACTCTCCACCAGCGCGCAGCCGCAGGCCGGCCAGCGCTCCAACTTCCTCGTCCGGCGTGTTGCTGTGCTGGGCGCCGGCGTGATGGGCGCGCAGATTGCCGCGCACCTGGTCAACGCCAAGGTTCCCGTCACGCTGTTCGATCTTCCGGCCAAGGAAGGCCCGAAGAACGGCATCGTGCTTAAAGCCATTGAAAACCTGAAGAAGCTGTCGCCGGCGCCGCTTGGCATCAAGGACGACGCCAACCTGATTCAGGCTGCCAACTACGAAGACGACATCGAAAAGCTGCGCGACTGCGACCTCGTCATTGAGGCCATTGCCGAGCGCATGGACTGGAAGCACGATCTGTACAAGAAGGTCGCGCCGCACATTGCTCCGCATGCGATCTTTGCGTCGAACACGTCGGGCCTGTCGATTACCGAACTGTCGGACGGCTTTGATGCCGAGCTGAAGTCGCGCTTCTGCGGCGTGCACTTCTTCAACCCGCCGCGCTACATGCATCTGGTCGAGTTGATCCCGACCGCACATACGCGCGGCGACATCCTCGACAAGCTGGAAACGTTCCTTACCTCCGCGCTCGGCAAGGGCGTGGTGCGCGCGAAGGACACGCCCAACTTCATCGCCAACCGCGTCGGCATCTTCTCGATCCTGGCGGTGTTTGCAGAATCGGCCAAGTACGGCATTCCGTTCGACGTGGTGGATGACCTGACGGGCTCGAAGCTGGGCCGCGCCAAGTCGGCGACGTTCCGCACGGCCGACGTGGTGGGTCTGGACACCATGGCGCACGTCATCAAGACGATGCAGGACAACCTGAAGGACGATCCGTTCGCCCCGGTCTACGCCACGCCGCCGGTGCTGGCCAAGCTGGTGGAAGCGGGTGCCCTGGGCCAGAAGGCTGGCGCCGGTTTCTACAAGAAGGAAGGCAAGGAAATCAAGGTGCTGGACCCGCAAAGCGGCCAGTACGGCCCGAGCGGCAAGAAGGCGGACGACATCGTCGTGCGCATCCTGAAGAAGGAGCCTGCCGAACGTCTGAAGCTGCTGCGCGAATCGACCAACCCGCAGGCGCAGTTCCTGTGGGCGGTATTCCGCGACGTGTTCCACTATATCGCCGTGTACCTAGAGCAGATTGCGGATTCGGCTGCGGAAGTCGATCTGGCGATCCGCTGGGGCTTCGGCTGGAATAGCGGCCCGTTTGAAGACTGGCAAGAGGCCGGCTGGAAGCAAGTCGCCGAGTGGGTGAAGGAAGACATCGAAGCCGGCAAGGCGCTGTCGAACGCAGCGCTGCCGCAGTGGGTGTTCGCCGGCCCAGTGGCGGACAACGGCGGTGTGCATTCGGCACAGGGTTCGTGGTCCGCCAACCAAGGCACGTTCCTGTCGCGCAGCACGCTGCCGGTGTACGGCCGCCAGGTGTTCCGTGCACCGATCAAGGGTGCGACGACGGTCAACCCGCTCACGTATGGCAAGACCATTGAAGAGACCGACGCCGTGCGCATCTGGGTGGACGACGCGGCAGGGCAGGACGACGTGCTGATCGTTTCGTTCAAGAGCAAGATGAACACGATCGGGCCGAGCGTCATCGACGGTCTGACGCGTGCAGTTGATCTGGCCGAAGCTGGCTACAAGGGCCTGGTGGTGTGGCAGCCGACGTCGCTCAAGCTGGGTGCGCCGGGCGGTCCGTTCTCGGCCGGCGCCAACCTGGAAGAAGCCATGCCGGCCTTCATGATGGGCGGCGCCAAGGGCATCGAGCCGTTCGTCAAGAAATTCCAGGACGGCATGATGCGCGTGAAGTACGCCGGCGTGCCGGTTGTGTCGGCCGCATCGGGCATCGCACTGGGCGGCGGCTGCGAGCTGCTGCTGCACTCGGCCAAGCGTGTGGCAGCGCTGGAAACGTATATCGGTCTGGTGGAGGTGGGCGTGGGCCTGGTTCCGGCGGGCGGTGGCCTGAAGGAAGCGGCGCTGGCCGCTGCAAAGGCTGCACAGGCGGCAGGCAGCACGAACATCCTGCAGTTCCTGACCAACCGCTTCCAGGCGGCGGCCATGGCCAAGGTGTCGAGCTCTGCGCTGGACGCGCAGAAGATCGGCTACCTGCAGCCGACCGACACCATCGTGTTCAACGTGCACGAATTGCTGCACGTTGCGCGCAACGAAGTGCGTGCGCTGTCCGATTCGGGCTACCGCGCGCCGCTGCGTCCGGTGGGCATTCCGGTGGCGGGACGTTCGGGTATCGCCACGATCAAGGCTTCGCTGGTGAACATGCGTGATGGCGGCTTCATCTCGCAGCACGACTTCACGATCGCCTCGCGCATCGCTGAAGCCGTGTGCGGCGGTGACGTCGAAGCCGGCGCGCTGGTGGACGAAGAATGGCTGCTGGCGCTGGAGCGCAAGGCTTTCGTGGATCTGCTCGGCAGCTCCAAGACCCAGGAACGCATCATGGGCATGCTGCAGACCGGCAAGCCCGTTCGTAACTGACTCGCGCGACCTGTAGACGAAAACGAGAACAGGAATTTCATCATGACCAAGCAACTGCAAGACGCCTACATCGTCGCCGCGACGCGTTCCCCGATCGGCAAGGCACCCAAGGGCACGCTCAAGAATCTGCGCCCCGACGATCTGCTGGCGACCATCCTCAAGAGCGCCGTTGCCCAGGTGCCGAACCTGGACCCGGCGCTAATCGAAGACGCCATCGTTGGCTGCGCGATTCCGGAAGCGCAGCAGGGCCTGAACGTGGCGCGTATCGGCGCGCTGCTCGCCGGCCTGCCCAACACCGTGGGCGGCGTGACCGTCAACCGTTTCTGCGCCTCGGGCCTGACCGCCGTGGCGATGGCTGCCGACCGCATCCGCGTGGGTGAATCCGACGTGATGATCGCCGCCGGTGTCGAATCGATGAGCATGGTGCCGATGATGGGCAACTCGCCGTCGATGTCGCCCGAAATTTTCACGCGCGACGAGAACGTCGGCATCGCCTACGGCATGGGCCTGACGGCCGAGAAGGTTGCCCAGCAGTGGAAGATTTCGCGCGAGGCGCAGGATGCCTTCTCGCTGGCTTCGCACCAGAAGGCACTGGCTGCGCAGCAAGCCGGCGAGTTCAAGGACGAGATCACCCCGATCGAGATTGTCGAGAAGTTCCCGAACCTGGGCACGGGCGCCATCGACATCAAGACGCGCACGATGTCGCTGGATGAAGGCCCGCGTGCCGATACGTCGGTCGAAGGCTTGGGCAAGCTGCGCGCCGTATTCGCCAACAAGGGCAGCGTGACCGCCGGCAACAGCTCGCAGACGTCGGATGGTTCGGGCGCGCTGATCTTGGTGTCGGAAAAGATCCTGAAGCAATTCAACCTGGTGCCGCTGGCGCGCTTCGTATCGTTTGCGGTGCGCGGCGTCCCGCCGGAAATCATGGGTATCGGCCCGAAGGAAGCGATTCCTGCCGCGCTGAAGGCTGGCGGCCTGACGCAGGATCAGATTGACTGGATCGAGCTGAACGAAGCGTTTGCCGCGCAATCGCTGGCCGTGATTCAGGACCTGGGCCTGGACACCAGCAAGATCAACCCGCTGGGCGGCGCGATTGCGCTGGGCCACCCGCTGGGCGCGACCGGTGCCATCCGTGCGGCCACGGTTGTGCACGGCCTGCGCCGTCGCAACCAGAAGTACGGCATGGTGACGATGTGCGTCGGCACCGGCATGGGTGCCGCGGGCATTTTCGAACGCATGTGACCCCACGCAAGGGGGAAGGCTCAGGTAGCTTTTTAGGGCCTTCCCCTGCTTGCTAATCGCCCGTCTCACCACGCATAGTTGCGCAGGCGCGCAGTCGTCCAGAACAAGCGCGCCGAAGAATGCGGCCGGCACCAAGCCGGTATCGCAATAGAAGCGGAGCCACGACTCCGCAACAGAGGAGACACACCACCGGGTCACCGGCGGTGCACCAAGAGGAGGGCGCGCGATGGGCAACACTGTCGGCGACACAATCGTATTGACCGATGCGGCATGCGATATGCCGCGCTCGATGATCGATCAACTGGGTTTGGGTGTGGTGCCGTTCCGCATTCGTGCGGGCGAATTGTTCGTAGAAGACCGTCGCGACGAGGCGGCGCTGCCGCAGCTTTATCGCAAGTACCTCGTCGACAAACAGGATCACTACGCCGAATCGATTCCGCTGCTTGAGCGCGAGATCGAAGACTACCTGCTCAAGCACGTGGTCACGCAGTACGACCGTGCCTTGCTGCTGACGATTGCCAGCTCGCGTAGCCATTTCTACAGCCATGCAACTGGCGCGGTGGTGGGCACCACCGCCAAGAGCTTCAAGCCACGCAAGGATGCCGGTCGCTCGGGGCTGTTCGAGTTGACGGTGGTGGATACCGGTGCCATTGGCCCCGGCCAGGCGCTGATGGTGCACGAAGCCGCGCGCATGCTGCGTGAGGGCGCGGAGGTGCGTGACGTCGTGCACGTGGTCGAGAACCGCCTGCGCGATGCCTCGCACGTCTATCTCGTGCCCGATGAGCTGCTGTACATGTACACGCGCGCCAAGCAGAAGGGCGAGAAGAGCATCACCTGGAGCCGCTACATGATGGGCACGGCGTTCAACGTGCGCCCGCTCATCCATATGCACCGGGGCGAGACGGAAGCCATCGCCAAGGTGCGCGGTTCCGATGAAGGCATCCGCCGTCTGATGGCGCATACCGAAACCATGATCGCCGAGGAGCGTCTGGCCACGCCCGTGGTGGCGATCACGTATTCCGGTTCGCTCGACACCGTGCGCCGCATGGAGCCGGTGCAAGCGTTGATGCGAACCGCACAGGATCACGGCGTGGAAGTGCTGCTCGCGCCGATGAGCCTGACCGTGGCGTTGAACGTGGGGGCCAACGCGTTCTCCGTCGGTTATTTATCTGAATCTCCTGTGCCGATCTAGCCGCGCAGGTTTCACCTGGAGTTTTCATGTCGATTCGTACCGAGACCGCAGACGGCGTCCTGACGCTCACCTTTGACCGCCTGGATCGCAAGAACGCCATCACGGCCGCGATGTATCAAACGCTGGCCGATGCACTGGTGGCCGCCGAGACCGATCCTGCCATCCGCGTGATCGTGCTGGCCGGCCACGAGAGCGTGTTCACGGCGGGCAACGATCTCGAAGACTTCATGAAGAACCCGCCCAAGGACGAGAGCGCTCCCGTGCACCAGTTTCTGAAGGCGATCAGCAGGGCGACCAAGCCGCTGATTGCCTCTGTGAGCGGTGCGGCTGTCGGCGTGGGCACGACGATGCTGCTGCATTGCGACCTCGTCTACGCATCCGAGACAGCCAAGTTGTCGATGCCGTTCGCGCAGTTGGGCCTTTGCCCGGAAGCCGCATCAAGCTTGCTGCTGCCGCAACTGGCCGGTTATCACCGCGCGGCGGACAAGCTGCTCTTCGGCGAGCCTTTTGACGCGAACGAAGCACGCGAGCTGGGCTTGGTCAATCGCGTGCTGCCGGCCGGCGAGCTGGATGCCTTCGTGCGTACGCAGGCGCGCAAGCTGACGCTGCTGCCGCCCGCATCGCTGCGCGCTACCAAGCGGCTGATGAAGGAGGGCGCCACGCCGCAGATCGCGGAGCGCATGTCGGTGGAGGGCAAGCAGTTTGGCGAGATGCTGCGCGCGCCGGAAGCGCGCGAGGCGTTCACGGCGTTCTTCGAAAAGCGCCGCCCGGATTTCTCCAAGTTCAACTGAGCGAAGCGTTCATACGCAAAAGAAAACCCGGCGCGAGGCCGGGTTTTTTGTTGAGCGCTGCCGGTTCAGAGCGGCGGTAGCACGCGCGGCTTGCGTGTCTCGTCGGTGGCCACGTAGGTAAGAGTGGCTTCCGTGACCTTGACGGTGGCGTGGCGGCCGCTGGCGTGCATGCGCTGCGCATAGACCTCCACGTCCACAGTAATCGACGTGCGCCCTGTCTTGACCACGTTGGCGTAGAAGCTCACAAGATCGCCCACGTACACGGGCTGCTTGAAGACGAAGGAGTTGACCGCGATCGTGGCGACACGGCCGTTGGCGCGCACCACGGCAGGGATCGACCCGGCGATGTCCACCTGCGACATGATCCAGCCCCCAAAAACATCGCCGTGGACGTTGGCGTCGGAGGGCATGGGCATCACGCGCACGGCGGGCTGCTTGTCGGCGGGCAGCGTGACGGTTTCAGTGGCGGCTTGGGTATCGGACATGATGATGCAGGGCAGCATTGAAGCGGAGGGAGGGCCCACCAGCGGGCCCAGGGCGCGCGCGCAGGTGATCGGTGGGAGAATACACAATCCGCCATTTTATTGCACCGCACATGCGCCGCTTTCCCGCCTCTTCCGAACCACCTCCGCCGGGGGCTGCCCGCGGCGACTGGCGCACCATCAAGAGCCTCCTGCCATATCTGCTGGCCTACAAATGGCGCGTGGCGCTGGCGCTGTCGTTCTTGATCGCGGCCAAGGTGGCAAACCTTGGTGTACCGGTGGTCATGAAGCGGCTGATCGATTCGATGAACGTGTCGCCGTCCGACCCCCGCGCGCTGCTGGTTGTGCCGGTGGGCGTCATCATTGGCTACGGGCTGCTGCGGTTGTCGACGTCGCTGTTCTCGGAGCTGCGCGAAATCTTGTTCGCGAAGGTGACGGAGAGTTCGGTGCGCACGCTCGCGCTGCAGGTGTTCCGGCATCTGCATGCGCTGTCACTGCGCTTTCACCTTGAGCGCCAGACGGGCGGTATGAGCCGCGATATCGAGCGCGGCACGCGTGGCATCCAGTCGCTCATTTCGTATTCGCTGTACAGCATCCTGCCGACGCTAGTGGAAGTCGGCCTCGTCATCACGTATTTCTTCGTGAAATACGACGTGTGGTTCGCGCTCATCACGTTCTGCGCGCTCGTGAGCTACATCGTCTTTACGGTGACGGTGACGAATTGGCGCACGCACTTTCGCCGCAAGATGAACGAGCTGGATTCGCGCGCCAACCAGAAGGCGATCGATTCGCTGCTCAACTTCGAGACGGTCAAATACTTCGGCAACGAAGATTACGAAGCACGTCGCTACGACGAGAACCTGAAGCACTACCGCGCGGCTGCGATCCGCTCACAGAACTCGTTGTCGGTGCTGAACTTCGGTCAGCAGGTCATCGTGGCCACCGCGCTCATCCTGATTCTGTATCGCGCCACTCAAGGGGTAGCGGCGGGGCACATGACGCTGGGCGACTTGGTGCTCGTCAACACGTTGATGCTGCAGATCTACATTCCGCTCAACTTCCTGGGCGTGATCTATCGAGAGCTGAAGCAGGCTGTGACCGACATGGACCGCATGTTCAACCTGCTGCAGACGAACCGCGAAGTGGCCGATAAGCCCGATGCCAAACCGCTGGCGGTGCGCGCGGGCGAAGTCCACTTCGCACATGTCGACTTCAGCTACGAGGCCAAGCGCCAGATCCTGTTCGATGTGGACTTCACCATTCCCGCCGGCACGACCACGGCGGTCGTGGGGCAAAGCGGCTCGGGCAAGTCAACGCTGGCACGCTTGCTGTTCCGCTTCTATGACGTGAAGTCCGGTGCCATTGCGATCGACGGTCAGGACCTGCGTGACGTCACGCAATCCAGCGTGCGCGCCGCCATCGGCATCGTTCCGCAAGACACGGTGCTCTTCAACGACAGCATCTACTACAACATCGCCTACGGCCGCCCCGAAGCCACGCGCGACGAGGTGATCGAAGCCGCCCGCGCGGCGCAGATCCACCACTTTGTCGAATCGCTGCCTGATGGCTACGAGACGCAAGTCGGCGAGCGCGGCCTGAAGCTCTCTGGAGGCGAGAAGCAGCGTGTGGCGATTGCACGTACCTTGCTCAAGCGCCCGCCGATTCTCGTGTTTGATGAAGCAACGTCCGCACTCGACTCGCGTACCGAGCACGCCATTCAAGAAGAGCTGATGCGGCTGGCGCAGAACCACACCACGCTGGTCGTTGCGCACCGGTTGTCGACCATCGTGCGTGCGCACCAGATTCTGGTGATGGAACACGGCCGCATCATCGAGCGCGGAACGCATGAATCGTTGTTGCGTGCGGAAGGCCGTTACGCGCAGATGTGGCGCATGCAGGCACGCGAGCCCGAACGCGTGGCCGAAGAAACAGAAGACACCCGAGCAGGTTGAGGGAGAGACAACGCGATGGAACTCAAATGGCTGGAAGACTTCATCAGCCTGGCGGAGACGCGCAGCTTTTCGCGCTCGGCCGAATTGCGGCACGTGACACAGCCGGCGTTTTCGCGGCGCATTCAATCCCTCGAGGCGTGGCTCGGCAATGAGCTGATCGACCGATCAAGCTACCCAACCCGCCTGACTCCCGCCGGAGAGGTCTTCTACGAACAGGCGTTGGCGATGCTCGCCCAGGTGAGTGAGACGCGCGCCCTGATGCGCGGCCAGCGTCCGGCCAGTGCGTCGACGATCGACTTTGCCGTGCCGCATACGCTATCGCTGACGTTCTTCCCCGGCTGGCTTGCGCAGGTGGAAGAGAAGATCGGCAAGCTGCAATGCAGGCTGCGCGCGCTCAATGTGCACGATGCGGTGATGACGCTGGTGGAGGGCGGTTGCGATCTCGTGATGGTCTATCACCACGCGCGGCAGATGATCCAGCTCGACCCTACGCGCTACGACATGCTGGTGTTGGGCACCGAGCGGCTTTCGCCGTTCTCCAAGCCCGATGCAAGCGGGCGGCCGATTTATCGGCTTGTTCCCACCGCACGCAAGCCGATCGCTTACCTCAGCTACACGCCCAATGCCTTTCTGGGCCGCATGGTGGATGTGCTGCTGGAAAACTCGCCCGTGGCACCGCTGCTCGACAAGTGCTACGAAACCGACATGGCCGAAGCGCTCAAGGTGATGGCGCTGGCTGGCCATGGCGTGGCGTTTCTGCCCGAGAGTGCGGTGCGGGAGGATGTGGCAGCGGGACGCCTGGTGCGTGCGGAAGGCAAGGGCGGCGGTACGTTGTCGATCGAGATGGAAATCCGGCTCTATCGCGAGCACCCGCAAAGCGGCGCACACGACCGCCGGCACCCCCAGTCCAAGCGCAAACGCGAGCTGATCGACACGTTATGGAGCGCGCTGGCGGGCTGAACCGGCTGTCGGGTTCAATTGTAGGGTTATGCGCCCAATGCATAACCCGATGTAAAAACGGCATTGGATTTCGTTCTGGGCGGTCCCTAAGCTGGCGGGCATTTTGTGGGACTTGAAGGGCCTTACCAAGGTCCAAAAAAGGAAGACAGCCATGTCCAATGTCGCATCTCCGTCGACACTCCAGCACTCCATCCCGTCCTATCTGCCGGCCGACAATCTTGGCCCATGGGGCATCTATCTGCAGCAGGTCGATCGGGTCACCCCCTATCTCGGCTCGCTCGCACGTTGGGTTGAAACGCTCAAGCGCCCCAAGCGCGCGCTGATCGTCGACGTGCCGATCCAGATGGACGATGGCCGAATCGCCCACTTCGAAGGCTACCGCGTGCAACACAACACGTCGCGCGGCCCGGGCAAGGGCGGCGTGCGTTTCCACCAGGACGTGACGCTGTCGGAAGTGATGGCGCTGTCTGCGTGGATGTCGGTGAAGAACGCGGCCGTGAACGTGCCGTACGGCGGTGCCAAGGGCGGTATCCGCGTCGACCCGCGCAAGCTGTCTTCCGGTGAACTCGAACGCCTGACCCGCCGCTACACCAGCGAGATCGGCATCATCATCGGCCCGAACAAGGACATTCCGGCTCCGGACGTGAACACCAACGCGCAGATCATGGCGTGGATGATGGACACGTACTCCATGAACGAAGGCTCCACCGCCACCGGCGTGGTGACCGGTAAGCCGATCGCACTGGGCGGCAGCCTGGGCCGTCGTGAAGCCACTGGCCGCGGCGTGTTCGTGGTCGGCAGCGAAGCCGCACGCAACCTCGGCATCGATGTCAAGGGCGCGCGTGTGGTGGTGCAGGGCTTCGGCAATGTGGGCAGCGTGGCCGCCAAGCTGTTCCATGACGCTGGTGCCAAGGTCATTGCCGTGCAAGACCACAAGGGCATCGTGTTCAACGGCAACGGCCTGGATGTCGACGCGCTCATCAAGCACGTTGACCACAATGGCAGCGTGGCCGGCTTTGTTGCAGAGACCCTCTCGCAAGACGACTTCTGGGCGCTGGACTGCGAATTCCTGATTCCGGCCGCGCTGGAAGGCCAGATCACTGCGAAGAACGCGCCCCATATCAAGGCAAAGATTGTCGTGGAAGGTGCAAACGGCCCCACAACGCCTGAGGCGGACGACATCCTGCGCGATCGCGGCATCCTGGTCTGCCCGGACGTGATTGCCAACGCCGGCGGCGTGACGGTCAGCTATTTCGAGTGGGTGCAGGATTTCTCGAGCTTCTTCTGGACCGAAGACGAGATCAACCAGCGCCTGGTACGGATCATGCAAGACGCCTTCCGTGGCGTCTGGCAAGTGGCGCAGGACAACAAGGTTACTCTGCGTACGGCGGCGTTCATCATCGCCTGTACGCGGATTCTGCAGGCCCGCCAAGAGCGCGGTCTGTACCCCTGATCGGCAACGCGCTGGTCAATACCGGCGCGGTGCCCCACCAGGGCGCTGCACTGGTCTATCGCGTTGCTGCCGATCAGGCGGCCATGCGCGACGGTTGAAGAAAGCCGGTGCTCATGGGACGAACCATAACGTTCCGGAGCACCGCACCATGAGAGGGGCGATGGCATCATCGTCGTCCTTCCCATCCTCAAGTCGGGTTCGTTAAGCGACAGAGAGCGCACATCGGGCGGGCTTTATTTCCCCTTGTTTTCCTTGGCAATTGGCGGTGATTCGCTCAAGCAATCTGGCATGCGTGCCGATGTTGCAGGGCGCTGCCGTGTCTGGCGCTGCACGTCTTTTCCGGATTTTCGGAAAAGCACAACGTAAGGTATCCGGTTGCCTGGAAAGCGCGGTTGCGGCAGGGTCCGCGCCAGAGGAAAAACTCCGTTGGATTCAACGATTTAGTGGCAACACCAATACTGTCGCCAAACGTTTTTTGGTACAGTCCCGTCTTTCTCTTTCATGGTCAAAAGGAGACTTTCATGAACCTCGCCAAGCTGGCAACCGTGGTTGCAGCCGTTGGTGTCGCCGTTGGTACATTCGGCAGCGCTGCCCACGCAGAAGAGCTGACTGGTACGCTCAAGAAGATCAAAGACACCGGCACCATCACGCTGGGCGTGCGCGATTCGTCGATTCCGTTCAGCTACAACGTCGGCGGTGTCCGCACGATCGGCTATTCGTACGACGTCGCCACCAAGATTGCCGAGGACGTGAAGAAGCAGCTCGGCCTGAAGGATCTGAAGATCAACGAGATCCCGGTCACTTCGCAAAACCGCATCACGCTGCTGCAGAACGGCACCATCGATCTGGAGTGCGGCTCGACCACGAACAACCTCGAGCGCCAGAAGCAAGCATCGTTCACGAACACCATCTTCATCATCGGCACGCGCATCATGGTGAAGAAGGATTCGGGCATCACCGACTGGGCACAGCTCAAGGGCAAGAACGTCGTGACCACCGCCGGCACGACGTCGGAACGCCTGCTGCGCAAGATGAACGATGAAAAGCAGATGGGCATGAACATCATCAGCACGAAGGACCACGGCCAGTCGTTCCTGACGCTGGAATCGGGTCGCGCTGTTGCGTTCATGATGGATGACGCCCTGCTGTACGGCGAGCGCGCCAAGGCCAAGAGCCCGACTGACTGGGTGGTCGTGGCCAAGCCGCAATCGCGCGAAGCCTACGGCTGCATGGTTCGCAAGGACGACAAGCCGTTCAAGGCACTGGCTGACAAGACCATCGCCGGCATGATGAAGGACGGCTCGATCGCAGCCGAGTACAAGAAATGGTTCGAACAGCCGGTTCCGCCCAAGGGCGTGAACATGGAGTTCCCGCTGTCGGACGACATGAAGGCGCTGATCAAGAACCCGAACGACAAGGCTCTTGACTGATCGGCTCCCTCAACGGGCCTGATACAAGCGTCATGAAACGGAAGGCAAAGGCCGGTTAACAGGTCTTCTCCCTTCCGTTTCTTTTTGAGGGAACCATCATGAATTACCACTGGAACTGGGGCGTCTTCTTTACGGAGGCCGCCCAGAATCAGACCTATCTGGACTGGCTGCTGGCGGGGTTGAAGACCACCGTCGTGCTTGGCTTGTCTTCCTGGATCATTGCGCTCGTCATCGGCTCCGTGCTGGGCGTGCTGCGTACGGTGCCGAACAAGTGGCTGTCGGGCCTGGCCGCAGCGTACGTTGAGCTGTTCCGCAACATTCCGCTGATTGTGCAGCTCTTCATCTGGTACTTCGTCATGCCCGAACTCGTGCCGGGTGGCGATTACATCAAGCAGATGAACCCCAATACGGCGATGTTCCTGTCTGCGATGCTGTGTCTTGGCACGTTTACCGCCGCGCGTGTCTGCGAGCAGGTGCGCTCAGGTATCAATTCGCTTCCGCGCGGTCAACGCAACGCCGGCCTGGCCATGGGCTTCACGCTGGCGCAGACGTATCGCTACGTGATGCTGCCGATGTCGTTCCGTATCATCGTGCCGCCGCTCACGTCTGAGTTTCTGAATATCTTCAAGAACTCGGCCGTGGCGTCGACCATCGGTTTGCTGGAGCTTGCCGCACAGGGTCGCCAGCTGGTTGACTACACCGCGCAGCCGTACGAATCGTTCATCGCCGTGACGCTGATGTACATGCTGATCAACCTGACCGTAATGGGCCTGATGCGCTGGGTGGAAGCACGTTCCCGGCTGCCTGGCTTCATCGGTGGCAAGTAATCGGGCGAGGACTCTTCATGGCTTATCAATTCGATTTCTCGTCCATCAACGTCGACAACATGCGCGTGCTCGGCGAGGGGATGGTCCTCTCGCTCCAGATCACGGGCACGGCCATCCTGGTCGGCATCGTGTGGGGCACGCTGCTCGCGATGATGCGCCTCTCCGGCATCAAACCGCTGCAGTGGTTCGGGCAGGCGTACGTGAACCTCTTCCGGTCCATCCCGCTGGTGATGGTGCTGTTGTGGTTTTTCCTGATCGTGCCGCAGTTGCTGCAGAAGCTCTTCGATCTGTCGCCGGCGACCGACATGCGCATGATGTCTGCGCTGGTCGCTTTCGCGCTGTTTGAAGCGGCGTATTACTCGGAGATCATCCGCGCCGGTATTCAGAGCGTGTCGCGCGGGCAGATGTTCGCGGCCTATGCGATGGGCATGACATATGGCCAGGCCATGCGCTTGGTGGTCCTGCCGCAGGCATTCCGCAACATGATTCCGCTGCTGCTCACCCAGGCCATCGTCTTGTTCCAGGATACGTCGCTGGTGTATGTGAGCGCGCTGTCGGACTTCTTTACGCAGGCATACAACATCGGTGAGCGCGACGGCCGTATCGTCGAGCTGCTGCTGTTTGCCGGCTTGTGCTATTTCGTGATCTGCTTCGGCGCCTCCGTGCTGGTGAAGCGACTTCAGAAGAAGGTGACCCAATGATCGAGATCAAGAACGTTTCCAAGTGGTACGGCAGCTTCCAGGTGCTGACCGATTGCACCACCAGCGTGAAGAAGAGTGAAGTGGTGGTGGTGTGCGGCCCGTCGGGTTCGGGCAAGTCCACGCTCATCAAGACCGTCAATGCGCTGGAGCCGTTCCAGAAGGGCGAGATCTTCGTCGACGGCACCTCGGTGGGCGCCAAGGGCACGAACCTGCCGAAGCTGCGCTCGCGCGTGGGCATGGTGTTCCAGAACTTCGAGCTGTTTCCACACCTGTCGATTACCGAGAATCTGACGATCGCGCAGCAAAAGGTGCTGGGCCGCTCAAAAGAGGAAGCCATGGCCAAGGGCCTGAAGTATCTGGATCGCGTGGGCCTGAAGGCGCACGCTGCCAAGTACCCGGGCCAACTGTCGGGCGGTCAGCAGCAGCGCGTGGCAATCGCACGCGCGCTGTCGATGGACCCGATCTGCATGCTGTTCGACGAGCCGACCTCCGCGCTGGACCCGGAAATGGTCAACGAAGTGCTCGACGTGATGGTGGAACTGGCCAAGGAAGGTATGACCATGATGTGCGTGACCCACGAAATGGGCTTCGCTCGCAAGGTTGCCAACCGCGTGATCTTCATGGACCAGGGCTGCATCGTTGAAGACTGCGAGAAGGAAGAGTTCTTCGGCAACATCGACGCTCGTTCCGACCGTGCCAAGCAGTTCCTGTCGAAGATCCTGTCGCATTGATCGACGGTTCCCGGCAACAAAAAGCCGCTCTTTCGAGAGCGGCTTTTTTTATGGGCGATGCGGCGTCAGGTGCAGGCGGTGTTGGCTGCGTTGGCGATCTGCACGGCTTCCGGAATCGGCACCTTGGTGGCCATCGTGGCCTGGCCCGATTCGAACATCAGCAGCTCGCCCGGCACGAATTGCGTCCAGACTTCGTTGTCGGTGAGCGGCGCGGTGGCGATGACAGCCACGCGGTCGGCAGGCGTCGTGTATTTGGCGAAGTCGATTGTCATGTCGGCGTCGATCAAATGCGCCGTCGAGAACGGCCACTGCCGCACGATGTAATACAGCCGCGTCGAGCAATGCGCGAACTGGGCCTGCCCGTTGCACAGCAAGAAATTGAACACGCCGTAGCGGGTGATTTCCTTGGTGATGTCGGAAAGCGCGTAGAACAGCTCGTTGAGCGGCGGCTGCGAACCCGGAAAGCGCTTGCGCAGCGCCTGCATGATGAAACAGAAGGCGAGCTCGCTGTCGGTATCGCCCACGGGCTGATAGACGCCCGAGAGGAACGGCGAGAAGTTCTTCAGGTCGCCGTTGTGGGCGAAGATCCAGTGCCTGCCCCACAGCTCACGCATGAAGGGGTGGCAGTTTTCCAGTCGCACCGTGCCCTGCGTCGCCTTGCGGATGTGCGAGATGACGTTCTTGGACTTGATCGGGTAACGCTTGACCAGATCCGCCACCGGCGAGGTGCCGGCAGACTGGTTGTCGATGAACAGGCGGCACGCCTTGTCTTCGAAGAAGGCGACGCCGAAGCCGTCGGCATGGTGGTCGGTCACGCCACCGCGCGCAGCGAACCCCGTGAACGAGAACGTCACATCGGTCGGTTCAGCGCAGTTCATGCCCAGCAGCTGGCACATGGTGGGGGAAAAGTCGGATGCAATAAAATGATCATTATCCTGCCGGCCGCCGGGGGTGCCAAGCGCCTTCGTCTTCACGGCGCCGCGCCTGGGGGCCGGGCGTTGCGCACATGCCGCGCGCCACCGCCTCCAGATTGCCTTAACCGGAAGCCATTCCCATGAAGCTCGACCGCACCGCCGCCCGCGCCCTCCTGCTGGAGAGCTACGCCGCCGCCGTGGGCGCGGCCGACCCGCTCAAGATCGTCGCAAACTTCCTCCCGCCGCCGCATGCCGGCGGCAAGACGCTGGTGGTCGGCGCCGGCAAGGCAGCTGCATCGATGGCGCTGGCTGTCGAGCAGGCCTATGCCGGCCGCGCGCAGGTCGAAGGACTGGTCGTCACGCGCTATGCGCATGGGTTGCCGACCGAGCACATCCGCGTCATTGAAGCAGGGCACCCGGTGCCGGACGAGGCTGGCGAACAAGCCGCGCAGGAAATCCTGGATCGCGTCTGCGCGCTCACCGAGAACGACCGCCTGATTGTCCTTGTCTCCGGCGGAGGCTCCAGCCTGCTGTCGCTGCCTGCCGAGGGCATCCCGATGTCCGATCTGAAAGCCGTGACGCGCGAGCTGCTGCGCTGCGGTGCGCCCATTACCGACATGAACATCGTGCGCAAGCATCTGTCGCGCATTCAAGGCGGGCGCCTTGCCGCCGCATCGCACGCGCCGGTCACAACGCTGATTGTTTCCGACGTGGCTGGCGACGACCCGAGCGCCATCGCGAGCGGCCCGACCGTGCCAGATACAAGCACCTACGCCGATGCGCTTGGCATCCTGAAACGCTGGGGCGCCCAGATGCCAGATACCGTGCGCGCACACCTGGAATGTGGAGCACGCGGCGAGATTGCCGAAACGCCCAAGCCCGGCGACGCCTGCTTTGCACGCGTGACCAATCACGTCATTGCCACCGCGCAACAGAGCCTCCAGGCCGGTGCGCAGGTCTTTGCGGCGCGCGGTATCCGCACGGCCATCCTCGGCGACACGGTGACCGGCGAGGCGCGCGAGGTCGCCCAGGTATATGGGGCGCTGGCGCGCCAAGTGCGACAGCACGGCACGCCGTTTGTGGCGCCGGTGGCACTGATCTCCGGCGGCGAATGCACGGTGACGATTCCACCGGGCCTGACCGGCGGCCGCGGCGGGCGCTGCGCGGAGTTCCTGCTCTCGCTCGGCATCTCGTTCGAGGACATGGGCGATGTGTATGCGCTCGCTGCCGATACAGACGGCATCGACGGATCGGAGGACAATGCGGGTGCGCTGCTTGACCCCGACTCCATCGCCCGCGCCGCCGCCAAGGGCATCGCCGCCCGCGCCGCGCTCGACGCACACGACGCCTACGGTTTCTTTGCCGCTGCCGATGACCTGATCGTTACCGGCCCGACGCGCACCAACGTCAATGACTACCGCGTCATCCTGATTCTCTGATTCACGTTTTTGCTGACCGTTTCTGCACGCACCATGACCGACACTCTTACGATCGTCCGCCCCGATGACTGGCACCTGCACCTGCGCGATGGCGATGCCCTCGCCGATGTGGTGGGCGATACCGCACGCCAGTTCGGCCGGGCGATCATCATGCCCAACCTCAAGCCACCGGTGACCACGACTGCGCAGGCGCGCGCCTACCGCGAGCGTATTCTCGCCGCGTTGCCAGCCGGCACGCAGTTCGAGCCGCTGATGACGCTGTACCTGACCGATAACACCTCGCCCGACGTCATTCGTGAGGCCCGCGCCAGCGGTTTCATCCACGGCGTGAAGCTGTACCCGGCCGGCGCCACCACCAACAGCGATGCCGGCGTCACCGACCTGCGCCGCTGCGCCAAGACGCTCGAAGCCATGCAGGAAGTCGGCATGCCGCTGCTCGTGCACGGCGAGGTGACTGACCCGACCGTCGACATCTTCGACCGCGAGGCCGTCTTCATCGACACGGTGATGCTGCCGCTGCGCCGCGACTTCCCGGCGCTGAAGGTCGTGTTCGAGCACATCACGACCAAGCACGCTGCCGAATACGTGCGCGATGCGGAGGGCCCGGTTGGAGCGACCATCACCGCGCACCACCTGCTGTACAACCGCAACGCACTGTTTGTCGGCGGCATCCGCCCGCATTACTACTGCCTGCCGGTGCTCAAGCGTGAAACGCACCGCCTGGCGCTGGTGGCCGCGGCGACCTCGGGCCACCCGCGGTTCTTCCTTGGTACTGACAGTGCGCCGCACGCCAAGGGTGTGAAGGAACACGCCTGCGGGTGCGCCGGCTGCTACACCGCGCTGCACGCCATGGAGCTGTACGCCGAGGCCTTTGAAGACGCCAACGCGCTCGACAAGCTCGAAGGCTTCGCGAGCCTGCACGGGCCGGACTTCTACGGTCTGCCACGCAACGCCGGCACGCTCACGCTCACGCGCTCGCAATGGCAGCTTCCCGCCGAAGTCCCGTTCGGTGAGCAGACGCTGGTGCCACTGCGCGGCGGCGAGATGCTGCGCTGGAAATCCGTCTGACTTGGCGATTGAATGTTTGCGTGCGATCGACTGGAGCCATCCGGCGTTCGCACCGCTGGCAGCGGTCGGCGCCGCAATTGCGCGCGCGATTGAGGACGGCGCCGATCTTCGAGACGCACTGAACGCGCATCCGGCCGCGCAAGCAATCCGCACCTCCGGCGATCATGCTCTGCGCTTCATCCCGCAAGATGCCCTGCCAGCCGGTACCGCTTACGAAGCGCACGTCGCCGCCACCGGCGGGGTGCCGACGCGGGACAATCTCCACGATTTCTTCAACGCACTGATCTGGCTGCATTGGCCGCTTGCCAAGGCGGCGCTCAATGCGCGCCAGGCGCGGGCGATTACGCGGGACGGAATTGGCGCGGCACGCGGCACCGTCCGCGATGCCGCCACGCTGTTCGACGAAAACGCCCTGATCTTCCTGCACACCGAAGAGGCGCCGGAGCGAAGCCTGACCGGGTTCGATTGGCACGGCTTGTTCGTCGAGGGCAGGGCAGCGTGGGGCGCAACCTGCGCCGTTCTGCCGTTCGGCCATGCGCTGCTGGAAAAGCTGGTTGCACCGTACAAGTCGATCACCGCGCATGCCTGGTCGCTGCACGTGGCTGCGTTACCAGCGGATCGTCCCTCGCTCGATGCCGCGTTGGCAGAGATGCTTTTGCACGTCGATCTGGCGCCCAGCAATTTCCGTCCGTTGCCCGTCATGGGCATCCCCGGTTGGTGCGATGCCAATGAGGACGCCGGCTTCTATCTGGATACGACCGTCTTTCGCCCGGGTCGGCGGCGATTTATACCCGAACAGTGCTAGACTCGCGCCTCGCGAAGCAGATCAGACAACCGCTGCTTCCGCCGCCTCGTGCGAGTGGAAGGGGAGGAAAGTCCGGACTCCATAGAGCAGGGTGATGGCTAATGACCATCCACGGTGACGTGCGGAATAGGGCCACAGAGACGAGTCTTCGCCCCGGCTTCGGTCAGGGCGAAGGGTGAAACGCGGTAACCTCCACCCGGAGCAATCCCAAGTAAGCAGGCGATGAAGCGGCTCGCTGAGTCTGCGGGTAGGGAGCTTGAGCCGGCTGGCAACAGCCGGTCTAGAGGAATGGTTGTCACGCCGCTGGCTTCGGCCATGCGGCGCACAGAATCCGGCTTATCGGTCCGCTTCGCGTCTTATTCCGATGCCGCCGGCTGCGTGGCCAAGTCCACCAGTTCCAGCGAGTGCGTGATCTCGGCCGTCTTGGCCAACATGATCGACGCCGAGCAGTACTTCTCGTGCGAAAGCTGCACAGCCCGTTCCACCGTTTCCCGCTTCAGGTTGCGCCCCGTCACCGTGAAGGTGAAGTGGATGCGCGTGAAAACCTTCGGGTCGGTCTCGGCGCGGTCGGCATGCAGCTTGACGCTGCAGCCTTGCACGTCCTGGCGGCCTCGCTTGAGGATCAGCACCACGTCATAAGCGGTGCAGCCACCGGTGCCCAGCAAGACCATTTCCATCGGGCGCGGTGCAAGGTTGCGGCCGCCGCCGTCGGGCGCGCCATCCATCGTGACGAGATGGCCGCTGCCGGTTTCCGCCAAAAAGGCCATGCCATCCGGGCCAGTCCAGCTCACTGTGCAATCCATGTCCAATCCTTGTGCAGAGGGTCGACCATCGCCGACGAAAAGCCACATTGTAGCCACCAGCCCTCGCGCGCGTTGGCGCCCTAGGGTGAACGCGGCTTGACAGTGATACCTGGGCGAAAAGGTGCAACCCATTCTTTTTGCACCGAAAGTGCGCCGAAATTCGAGGAATGTCTCTACTGAACAGCAGATGGCTGAGTGCGGAAGGAGTGTAAGTGGCTGATTTATAAATGGATATCGCCATTTATTGCCCCGTGATTTTCTTTCCGCATTACGAAATGCGATTTCGTAGTGCAAATTTCCTTGCGCGTGCCCCAGAAATGGGTATAATTTGCACCATTGGATCGGCTGATGCGGTGCAACCCACCAAGTCAGCGATCAGCAGGTGTCTCCTCCACCCTCCTCCTTTGGTGGATTCAAACCCAAGCTTGATGGCTTGGGTTTTTTTTCGCCTGCAGGACCCATGCGCACCTTTTTCCTTGTGTCAAGGAGTCTGTGCGGGGTACAATCGAAATCTTTTCCGGATTGCCCGCGGAAAAGAGAAATTTAGAGAGCCCGCACCAACAAGCGGGAAGGCGGGCCGGCGATGACCTCGCATGGGGTTGCGCAGGCGTCCGCAAGACGATCCGTTCGTGAGCAGTTTGAACGCAAGTTCTCAGCGCGATACGGGTCCACTCGGGCACTGACTCAATATTTGGAAAAATCATGAAGACCTTTTCCGCAAAGCCCCATGAGGTGAAGCGCGATTGGTACGTGATTGACGCGACGGACAAGGTCCTCGGGCGTGTCGCCAGCGAAGTGGCACACCGACTGCGCGGCAAGCACAAGCCCGAATTCACTCCGCACGTCGATACCGGCGATTTCATCATCGTCATCAACGCAGCCAAGCTGCGTGTGACGGGCGCCAAGACGACCGACAAGAAGTACTATCGCCACTCGGGTTACCCGGGCGGTATCTACGAAACGACGTTTGGCAAGATGCAGCAGCGTTTCCCGGGCCGCGCCCTGGAGAAGGCTGTGAAGGGCATGCTGCCGAAGGGTCCGCTGGGCTACGCGATGATCAAGAAGCTGAAGGTTTACGCCGAAGGCTCGCATCCGCACGAAGCTCAGCAGCCGAAAGCGCTGGAAATCTAAGGGGCCTAATCCATGATCGGAAACTGGAACTATGGCACCGGCCGCCGCAAGAGCGCTGTGGCACGTGTCTTCATCAAGTCCGGCAAGGGCGACATCATCGTCAACGGCAAGGCCATCAACGAGTACTTCGCTCGTGAAACCTCGCTGATGATCGTGCGTCAGCCGCTGGAACTGACCAACCACGCAGCTACGTTCGACATCAAGGTGAACGTGGTCGGCGGCGGTGAAACCGGCCAAGCCGGTGCCGTGCGTCACGGCATCACTCGCGCCCTGATCGATTACGATGCAACGCTCAAGCCCGCCCTGTCGAAGGCCGGTCTGGTGACGCGCGATGCACGTGAAGTCGAGCGTAAGAAGGTCGGTCTGCGCAAGGCCCGCCGCGCCAAGCAGTTCTCGAAGCGTTAATCCGCTTCCTGCTGCTTCAGCAAAGAACCACACCCTCGGGTGTGGTTTTTTGTTTTTGAGCGTTCGAACTAAACAGGGTGATCTTTTCGTCCCCTCGCTTACCCTTTGCAACAGCTCCGACATGTCCGCGAGACTACAATTCACATTTCGTTAGCGTTCGGCCCGTATGATGCAATCCGCTGTTTCTCCTAATCCGATTCTGATCCGCAAGGCGGGTCGGGAGGCGCGCGCATGAAGGCGCGTCGCTTGTTGCGTCGCGCTTCCGTGCTCGCCCCGAACGTCACGGTGCGTTCGCGTCTGCCTTGGCCGGTAACGATTTTGTTGATTGCCGTGGTATTTGGGCTTGCGGCGGCTGCGGCGCTGTGGGCCTTCGAAGAAGGGCGCCGCCTGACGGGGCCGCACGACGCCGATTTGCGCGCTATGAACCGCGAGCTGACCGCCAAGTTGGCCGCCGTGCAGGCCGAGCGAGACAAGTTGTCTGCATCCGCCGGCACCGTGGATGCCCGGCTGGGTATTGCCGAAGGCGCGCAAGCGCAGATGGCTGAGCAACTCAAGGCGCTGGAAACCGAAAACGCGCAGTTGAAAGAGGACCTAGCCTTCTTTGACAGCCTGTTGCCCGCACCTACCAATTCCGCCGGTATTTATGTGCGCAGCTTCCGCATCGCGCCGGACGAGGCGCAGCCGACGCGCATGCGGTTCCGCGTTCTGCTGATGCAAGGCGGCGGAAAGGCGTTTGCACCGGTCTCTGAATTCGAGGGACAACTGGCGCTCACGCTGAACGTGGTGCAGGGGGGCAAAGCTGCTACGATCGATTTCCCGGGAACGGCGGCCAGCGGATCACCCGTTACCAGCGCCCGCGTCAAGCTCACGCACTACCAGCGCCTTGAGGGCTGGGTAGACGTGCCCCCCGGCACCACGGTGCAATCGGTGATGGTGAAAGTGCTGCAGAACGGCAAGATCAAAGCGAGCCAGAGTTTTTCCATCTGACGGGCATTGTCCTGTCGAGGATCCGTACACAGAGGAGTCGACGATGCTGTTTGGCAAAAAGAAAGGGCTGGCGATTGAAACGCTGCTGGGGGCTCACACCAAACTGGAAGGGAATCTGCGCTTCTCGGGCGGTCTGCGGATCGACGGCGAGATCAGCGGCAACATCTACGGCGATCCGGACAAGCCCAGCATGCTGGTGATTACCGATAGCGCACGCGTCGAGGGCGAGGTGCACGTCGGGCATCTGATCCTAAATGGCACCGTGGTTGGCCCCGTGCATGTGGCGGAGCTGCTTGAGTTGCAGCCGAAGGCGCGTATTGAGGGCAACGTGCAATATGCGGCGTTGGAAATGCACCAAGGCGCCGTCGTCATGGGCACGTTGATGCACGCGGCGCCTGGCGACGTGAAGTTGCTGCCCAATCTGAAGCTGGCGTCCAATCAGGATTGATCACATCGCGCGCTAGCCGTTGCTGGCGCACCGCACAATGCCCACTTGAAACGCGGGGCTTCGGCACGATTTGCAGCTTGCGCTTAAAATACAGGCAGGTTTCAGACGTTCCCACAGGAGATTTTCATGAACGCAGTCGCCCAGGCAGCCACGCCCGATGTGAACGAGGTTCCGGCTCCGCTGGTCTTTACCGACAGCGCTGCGGACAAGGTCAAGCAACTGATTGAAGAAGAAGGCAACCCGGAGTTGAAGCTGCGCGTATTCGTGCAAGGCGGCGGGTGCTCGGGCTTCCAGTACGGCTTCACCTTTGACGAAGAGACCAACGAAGACGATACGACCATGACCAAGAATGGCGTCTCGCTCTTGATCGACTCGATGAGCTACCAGTACCTGGTGGGCGCCGAGATCGACTACAAGGAAGACATCAACGGCGCGCAGTTCGTCATCAAGAACCCGAATGCTTCGACCACGTGTGGTTGCGGCTCGTCGTTCTCGGTCTGACGCCGCATCGCTGTAAAAGAAAAAGCGCACTTCGGTGCGCTTTTTTGTTGCCTGCAGATTGTGTGCTCAAGCGGGGTAGATCGCGCCAAGGATGCGACCGCCCGATGCGCCGGTCGCGGTGTGCAGATTGCCGTGGGCGCGGAGCACGCACTGGCGTGCGAGCCATGCGAAAGCGAGCGCCTCCACCTGATGCGCGGGCACGCCAAACTCATCTGTCGGAGCGACTCGCACGCCCGGCAATTGCTGCGCGATACGTGCCATCAGCGCACCATTGCGGGCGCCGCCACCGCAGACCAACAGTGACGCCGCCTGCGGCGCATGGGCACGCATGGCATCGGTGATGGTGTCGGCGGTGAGGGCGAGCAGCGTCGCTTGAACATCTTCGGGGCGGGCGGTGTTCAACGCATCGCCGAGAGTTTGTTGCAGCCACGCTGGGTTGAACAGGTCGCGGCCGGTGCTCTTGGGCGGCGGCGCTGCAAAGAACGGCTCGGCCTTCAGACGCGCGAGGAGCGTTTCATCGATGCGCCCGGTGCGGGCCCAGGCGCCGTCGGCGTCATAGCGGGTATCGCGGTGCGTGTGAACCCAGTAATCCATCAGCGCATTGCCGGGGCCGCAGTCGAAGCCGAGTACGGCGTCGCGCGCGTCTGAAGCCTGCGGGGGCAAGACGGTGAGGTTGGCGATGCCTCCGATGTTGCAGACCACGCGCCATGCGTCGGGCAGGCCGAACAGCGCGCGGTGCAGTGCCGGTACCAGGGGCGCGCCTTGGCCGCCGGCGGCGATGTCGCGGCTGCGGAAATCGGCAATGACGTCGATGCCGGTACGCTCAGCCAACACCGCCGGGTGCTGGGTTTGGCGCGTGTAGCCGAGGCCATCGTGCGTGCCGGGCTGATGGCGAATCGTCTGCCCATGGGCGCCGATGGCTTGTACGTCGCGGGCGGCCAGACCGGCGGAAGCAAGCAGTTGGGCAACGCAGTCGGCGTAGACCATGGCCAGTGCATTGGCGGCCAGGGCCTCGCGATGGATCTCGTCGGGGCCGGCGTGTTGCAGGTCAAGAAAGCGCTGGCGCAGTTCGGGCGAGAAAGGCACGTAGGCGTCGGCGAGGACGGCCGGGTGTTCGCCGGAAAAGTCCGCCAGCACGCCATCGACGCCGTCCAGGCTGGTGCCCGACATCAAGCCGATGTAGCGGTTGCTGGGGAGTGCGGTGCGGTTGGGATGGCTCATGCGCGACAGCTTACCAGCGCAATGGCGGGCCAAACGGACACATCACGGTAAAATCCCGGGATTGCGCGGCCGGCACGTTTCAATCGATGTCGGCCATCGTGCACGCACCGTTTCCCCGATTGTTGATTCGTTCGCGCCGTTTTCCATGTGCGGCGCGGTGACCTTTCTTTTTGCCATGACTGCACCTGACACTTCCGCCGCCTCCGATAACGCCACGCCGGCCAAACCCAGGTATCCGATTACCCCGGAGGTGGCGCACGCAATGGAAGTGTCGCTGCGCGGCTGCGACGAACTGTTGATTGCTGCCGAATGGGAGCAGAAGCTGGCCAAGAGCGCCGCGACCGGCGTGCCTCTGCGCATCAAGCTGGGCCTGGACCCGACGGCGCCTGACATTCACATCGGCCACACCGTGGTGCTCAACAAGATGCGCCAGTTGCAGGACCTGGGGCACCAGGTGATTTTCCTGATTGGCGATTTCACGTCGACGATCGGTGACCCGTCTGGTCGCAATGCCACGCGCCCGCCGCTCACGCGCGAGCAGATCGAGGCCAACGCGCAGACTTACTACCGCCAAGCCAGCATGGTGCTGGACCCGAGCAAGACTGAAATTCGCTACAACAGCGAATGGTGCGACCCGCTGGGCGCGCGCGGCATCATCCAGCTTGCCGCCAAGTACACCGTCGCCCGCATGATGGAGCGCGACGATTTCACCAAGCGCTACAAGGCCGGCGTGCCGATTTCGGTGCACGAATTCCTCTACCCGCTGATGCAGGGCTACGACTCGGTCGCGCTCAAGTCCGACCTGGAACTCGGCGGCACCGATCAGAAATTCAACCTGCTGGTCGGTCGCGAACTGCAGAAGGAATACGGCCAGGAGCCGCAGTGCATCTTGACCATGCCGTTGCTGGTGGGCCTGGACGGCGTGGAGAAGATGTCCAAGTCCAAGGGCAACTACGTCGGTATCAGCGAGGCGCCGAACGAGATGTTCGGCAAGCTGATGAGCATCTCCGACGACCTGATGTGGACGTATTACACGCTGCTGTCGTTCCGCCCGCTGGCCGAGATCGACATGATGAAGGCGGAGATCGCGCTGGGCCGCAACCCGCGCGACTGCAAGGTGCTGCTGGCGCAGGAGATCGTCGCGCGCTTCCACAGTCAGGCCGACGCTGAACGCGCGCTGGAAGACTTCAACCACCGCGCACGCGGCGGTGTGCCGGACGATATTCCGCAGATCGAACTGGCCGGCGCGCCGCTGGGCATTGCGCAGCTGCTCAAGCAGGCTGGCCTCTGCCCGTCCACGTCGGACGCCAACCGCAACATCGAGCAGGGCGGCGTGAAGATCGACGGCACCGTCGTCAGCGATAAGGGCCTGAAGGTGGATGCCGGCACCTTCGTGATGCAGGTCGGCAAGCGTCGCTTCGCGCGCGTGGTGCTGAAGTGATTGGACTGATCCAGCGTGTATCTGAAGCGGCTGTCCGGGTGGACGGCCGCGTTGTCGGGGAGATCGGCCCGGGCCTGCTCGCGCTTGTCTGTGCCGAACGCGGTGACACCACCGCCGAGGCCGATCGTCTGCTGGAGAAGCTGCTCAACTACCGCGTGTTCTCCGACGCGCAGGGCAAGATGAACCTGCCCGTGCGCAACATCGACGGCAACGGGCAGGCCGGTGGCTTGCTGGTGGTATCGCAGTTCACGCTGGCGGCCGATACCAAGTCCGGCACGCGGCCGAGCTTCACGCCCGCTGCTGCGCCGGAAGATGGCCGCCGCCTGTACGAACACTTCGTGGCGCGCGCCCGTGCGCAGCACCCCATCGTGGCCACCGGCGAGTTTGGCGCCGACATGAAGGTGTCGCTGGTCAACGATGGTCCAGTCACATTCTGGCTGCAGGTCGCGCCGCAAGCCGCTCCGTCCGCCGCAAAAGCGGCCGCGCCGGAAGCGGCCAAATCTGTCTGATTCGTTCGGGAACCCTGTGATGCCACGCGCCGCCGCTGTCCCTCTGCCGATGCCGCAGATCACCCACATCGTGCTCATCCGCCACGGCGAGACCGACTGGAACCGTGAACGCCGTCTGCAAGGCCAGCTCGACGTGCCGCTGAACACGCAAGGGCTGGAGCAAGCGGCGCAGCTGGGCAAGGCGTTGGCTCGCGAGCGGTTCGATGCGGTCTATGCGAGCGATCTGTCGCGGGCCAAGCAGACGGCGCAGGCCCTGGCAGATGAATTGGGCGTGACCGTGCGCGACGACGCCGGTTTGCGCGAGCGCTGCTACGGCGAGTTTGAAGGCCTGACCTATGCTGAAGTCGCCGCACAGCATCCAGCCGACTTTGATGCCTGGCAAAGCCGCGTGCCCGAGTTCGCCCCGCCTGGCGGCGAGACGCTGACTGAATTCCACGAACGTGCAGTCGAGACCGCGCTTCGTCTGATCCGTCGTCACCCCGGCGAGCGCATCGCGCTGGTCAGCCACGGCGGCGTGCTCGATTGCCTGTATCGCCAGGCCAACGCCATGACGCTCACCGAGCCGCGTCAGCATGAGCTGCGCAACGCGAGCATCAACCGGCTTTCATCCGATGGTCATCAACTGACCGTACTGCAATGGGGGGATGTCGCGCACCTGGATTTGCTGGTGCTCGACGAGGTGGACCGCCGCGTTCCCTAAACCTTCAGCCGGAACGGCGTGAAGTCGGTGTCGCGGTCGTAGTAGTCTTCGTGCTCGACGCGTTTGAGGAAGGCGACGACCCGGTAGGTGAGGGGCGTTGCCACGACCTCCCAGCCGGTCTTGAGGATGTATTGTGCGATGGCCACGCGAAGCACCTGCTGGTGGGGCCAGATCCCGTAGAAGGCGATCACGTAGAACAGCGAAGAATCCACTGCCTCGCCCACCACCGTGGACCCGATAAGCCGGGCCCACAGCCATTTCCCCTCTGTAGCGATCTTCATCTTCGCCAGCGTGTAGCTGTTGGCAAAGCTGCCGCACCAGAACGCGATGAGCGACCCGGCGACGATGCGGGGCGTGTTGCCGAACACGTCGTTCAGGCTCTTCTGGTACTCCGCCATGAATGGCGCTACTGGTAGCGCCAGCACGACCAGCGACATGAACGACGCGAAGATCAGTGCGGCAAAGCCCGCCCACACCACGCGCCGGTCGCGCCCGTAGCCGTACACCTCGGTGAGGATGTCGCCAAAGATGTACGAGATTGGGAAGAAGAGCACGCCGGCGCCAAACGTGACCGGCCCGATGATCGGCAGTGTGATCTGCGCCGCCTTGGCCGCACCGATCAGGTTGGAACACAGCAGTACCGTCACGAAGGCCGCCATGACGAAGTCGTAGTAGCGGAACGTGCGGTTCGGGTGGCGCGGGGCGGCGGACATGTCAGGGCGGCCCAGGTGGGCGTTTATTGGTTGTCTTCCCAAAGATCGCGTACGGGGCCGCTCTTGGGGGCGCCCAGCCCGAAGTGCTGGTACGCCGAAGCCGTGGCGATACGACCACGTGGGGTGCGCTGCAGGTAGCCTTGCTGGATCAGGTAGGGCTCAAGCACGTCCTCGATCGTGTCGCGCTCCTCGCCGATGGCAGCCGCCAGATTGTCGATGCCGACCGGGCCGCCATTGAACTTGTGCAGGATCGCTTCGAGCAGCCTGCGATCCATCAGGTCAAAGCCGACCGCATCCACGTCGAGCATTGCCAGCGCGGCGTCGGCCACCTCGCGGGTGATGACGCCGTCGGCCTTCACCTCGGCATAGTCGCGCACGCGGCGCAGCAGGCGGTTGGCGATACGCGGCGTTCCGCGCGAGCGCTTGGCGATTTCCAGCGCGCCTTCGTCCACGATGTGAGCGTTCAGCAGGCCCGACGAGCGCATGACGATCTTCGCCAGCTCGGCGGGCGTATAAAACTCCAGCCGCGCAACGATACCGAAACGGTCGCGCAGCGGATTGGTCAGCATGCCGGCGCGGGTGGTGGCGCCCACCAGCGTGAACGGCTGCAGATCGAGCTTGACCGAGCGCGCCGCCGGGCCCTCGCCGATCATGATGTCGATCTGGTAGTCCTCCAGCGCCGGGTACAGGATTTCCTCCACCACGGGCGAGAGCCGGTGAATCTCGTCGATGAAGAGGACGTCGTTGGCTTCGAGGTTCGTGAGCAGCGCGGCCAGGTCACCCGGGCGCTCCAGCACCGGGCCGGAAGTCTGGCGCAGGTTGACACCCATCTCGCGCGCAATGATGTGCGCCAGCGTCGTCTTGCCCAGGCCAGGCGGGCCGAACAGCAGCACGTGGTCCAGCGCTTCCCTGCGGTTCTTGGCCGCGGTCATGAAGATGTCGAGCTGGCCGCGCACCTTTTCCTGGCCGACGTATTCGTCGAGCAACTTAGGGCGCAGCGCGCGCTCGAACGCCTCCTCGTTGGGGGAGGCGGGGGAGGCTGAGATGATGCGCTCAGCAGAGACAGCCTTGGCGGCGAGCTTGTCGGTTTCGATCATGACGGGCAGACGGCGCCGGGACGGCGCGAGCAGGCCATTCTACCGTTTCGCCGCGCCTCGGGCGTCAGCCCTTGGAGAGCGCCTTGAGCGCCAGCTTGATGCCTTCGGAGACGCCCGTGCCGGCCGGCACTTGCTTGATGGCGAGCGCCGCTTCCTTGTCGGAGTACCCCAGCGCCAGCAGGGCGTTGAGCACGTCGACCGCGTCGTCCGAGACGGCCGGGCCGCCGGGCACCGCACCCAGGTCGGCGCCGAGCTTGCCCTTGAGTTCGAGCAGCAGACGCTCGGCCGTCTTCTTGCCGATCCCCGGGATGCGCGTCAGCCGCCCGGCTTCCTGCAGCGTGACGGCTTGCGCGAGTTCGGCCACCGACATGCCCGACAACACCGCCAGCGCGATGCGGGCGCCGATGCCTGAAATCTTGATGAGCTGGCGGAAGGTTTCGCGCTCGGCGGCGGTGCCGAAACCGTAGAGCAGGTGCGCATCCTCGCGCACGATCTGCTGGGTGAGCAGGACGACCTTCTCGCCGGTGGCGGGGAGGTTGTAGAACGTGCTCATCGGCACGTCGATCTCGTAGCCGACGCCGTGGCAATCGACCAGCAGGTGCGGCGGGTTCTTTTCGATCAGCGTCCCGGCGATGCGTCCGATCATGGGTGGGGTTCCTCCTCCAAAACGGGACGCAGTGTAGCCGAAACCTACTGCGCGGCCCGATCCAGGCTCGGCCGCTCGCTACGGTTGTGATGCGCGAAGACTAGCGTTTGAAGGTCGACACGGCTTGCCGCCCAACGGCAGGATCGTCGGTGAAGAAGCCGTCAACGCCCGCGCGCAGGAACGCCTGGATCTCCGTAATCGAGCCGTTGACGTTGCGCGTGTTGTCCGCACCGCTGCGCAGCGACGGCGGCAAAAAGGTGTTCTCGGGGCGGAACGTGTACGGGTGGACGACCAGCCCGGCGTTGTGCGCGTTGCGGATCAGGTCGGTCGGATCGGTGAGTCGGCCGTTCGCGTCGAGGCCCATGATGCTGCTTTTGTCCGGGCCGACACCGTTAGCGTATGCGGCAATGTCGCGCATCCCCTGGCTGGTCATCATGTCGCCGAAGGTGCGGCTGTCTTTGGCGACCACAAAGTCGTAGGGTTGCCGGCTGGATGTGCCCATCAGCTGCACGAGCTTCCAGTTCGGCTGGCTGCTGCCGATCTTGTTCCGAATGGCCTTGAGATTGGCGACTTCGAACGACTGGATGTAGACCGTCGTGCGGCTGGCCGTAAAGGCGTCGCGGCGCAGGCCGTCGATCAACCTGTCTTCCAGCGGCAGGCCGATCGACTGGAAGTACGTCGGGTGTTTCGTCTCCG
The DNA here is from genome assembly GCA_000955795.1 of Burkholderiaceae bacterium 26. Classification (GTDB taxonomy): domain Bacteria; phylum Pseudomonadota; class Gammaproteobacteria; order Burkholderiales; family Burkholderiaceae; genus Ralstonia; species Ralstonia chuxiongensis. The sequence goes on along the minus strand of JYOB01000008.1, from coordinate 240,255 downwards.
GATAGATGCCGATGTTGCGGCCGAGCTTGGCGGATTGGTCACGCGCCAGCGCGATGATCTCGTCGAGCGTGGGGATGTCGAACTGGTCGTTGTATGCGACGTTGTCGGGGCGGATGCTCGGGATGCGCTCGCGTGCGCGCAGCGTTTTCAGTTCACCCAGCGTGAAGTCTTCGGTGAACCAGCCCGTGACGCTCTGGCCGTCGATGGTTTTGGTGGTCTTGCGGCCGGCAAACGCGGCCACGTCGGCCACGTTGGTCGTGCCGGAGATCTCGTTTTCGTGGCGCGCAACCAGCACGCCGTCTTTGGTCGAAACGAGATCCGGCTCGATGATGTCGGCGCCGTCATCGATGGCCTTCTGGTAGGACGCCAGCGTGTGCTCCGGCCGCAATGCAGGCGCCCCGCGATGGCCGACCACCTGAACGGTGGCGATGGGCGTGGTGTTGCCCCCGCCGTTGCCGCCACCGTGGTTGTATTCCAGCCGGCAGGCCGACAAGGCCAGGGAGGCACTCAAGACGAACGGGCTCAGCAGGATGAGACGGCGCAGCATCGGGGTCTCCTGAAGACGGATACCCGCATGGTAGTCGCCGTGTATGCGTGCAGCTACCCGCCGTCTTTAAGAATCCTGTCAGCCCACGAGGCGCCCGCGCCGCACGCGCAACCCCTTTTGCGCAAGCTGCGGCGCCAGCCCGGCCATGGCAGCCAGCGTTTCACCGCCGTGCGCATGGCAGATCGCCACGCCCAGCGCGTCGGACGCATCCGAGCCGGGTTTGCCTTCCAGATTGAGCAGGCGTACGACCATTTCCTGCACCTGATCCTTGTTGGCGCGGCCGTAGCCAACCACGGCCTGCTTCAATTGCAGCGCGGTGTATTCGAACACGGGCAGGTCGCCGCTCATCAGGCCACAGATCACCGCACCGCGGGCCTGGCCTAGCAGCAGCGTCGATTGCGGGTTGACGTTGACGAACACCTTTTCGATGGAAGCGCAGTCGGGCCGATATGTGCTCACCAGTTCAGAGACGCCGTCGTACAGCGTCTTCAGGCGACTGGGCAGGTCGGCATTGCCGTTGCTCTTGATCGTGCCCGAGGCCACGTAGACGAGCTTGTGGCCGTGCCGTTCGAGCACGCCGAAACCCGTGGTGCGAAGGCCGGGGTCGATGCCGAGGATGCGCATGAAATGGAGCTGAGCAGAAAAGAAAAACGGGGCAGGCGCCAGTCTACGCCCTGCCCCGCTGATCGGTCGAACGACCGTGCCGTTTAGTGGCGGAAGTGTCGGGTGCCCGTGAAGATCATCGCCACGTTGCGCTCGTCGGCGGCGGCGATCACTTCATCGTCGCGCACCGAGCCGCCCGGCTGGATCACGCACGAGGCGCCCGCATCGACCACCACGTCCAGGCCGTCGCGGAACGGGAAGAACGCATCCGATGCCACGGCCGAACCGGCCAGCGTCAGGCCCGCGTTCTGCGCCTTGATGCTGGCGATGCGTGCGGAATCCACGCGGCTCATCTGGCCAGCGCCCACGCCCAGCGTCATGCCGCCGCCGCAGAACACGATGGCGTTGGACTTGACGAACTTGGCGACGCGCCAGGCAAACATGAGGTCGTCCATTTCCTTCGGCGTCGGGTGGCGCTTGGTGACCACGCGCAGCTCGCTCGGCTGCACGTTCTTGGCATCCGGGCTCTGCACCAGCAGGCCGCCGCCAACGCGCTTGAAGTCGTACGCGTTCACGCCCTTGCCCAGCGGAATTTCGAGCACGCGGACGTTCTGCTTGCCTGCGAACACGGCACGTGCGCCTTCCGAGAAGCCCGGGGCGATCAGCACTTCGACGAACTGCTTGGCGACGATGTGCGCCGCGGCTTCATCCAGCGGCACATTGAAGGCGATGATGCCGCCGAAGGCCGAGGTCGAGTCTGTCTTGAAGGCCTTCTCATACGCTTCTTGCGCGGTACCGCCGATGGCCACGCCGCACGGGTTGGCGTGCTTGATGATCACGCATGCCGCGCCCTTGGCCGGGTCGAACGACTTCACGCATTCCCACGCGGCATCGGCGTCGGCGATGTTGTTGTACGACAGCTCCTTGCCTTGCAGTTGCTTGTAGGCTGCCAGCGCGCCGTCCGTGGCCTTGAGGTCGCGGTAGAAAGCGGCAGATTGGTGCGGGTTCTCGCCGTAGCGCATTTCCTGCACTTTCTCGAAGGCCAGGTTCAGCGTTTGCGGATAAGCGCTGCGCGTGCTGTGCGACTTGTCGGCGCCCAGGCTTGTCAGGTAGTTGGTGATGGCGCCGTCGTACTGCGCGGTGTGCGCGAACACCTTCTTGGCCAGCATGAAGTTGGTCTCGTAGCCAACCGCGTTGTTGTTGGCCTGCATTTCGGCCAGCACGGTGGCGTAGTCGGCCGGGTCAACGATGACCGTCACATCGCGGTGGTTCTTGGCCGCAGAGCGCAGCATGGTCGGGCCGCCAATGTCGATGTTTTCGATGGCGTCGGCCAGCGAGCATTCGTCCTTGGCCACGGTTTGCTGGAACGGGTACAGGTTCACCACCAGCAGGTCGATGGTCGGGATGCTGTGCTCGGCCAGCGCGGCCATGTGCTCGGGCAGGTCGCGGCGGGCCAGGATGCCGCCGTGCACCTTCGGGTGCAGCGTCTTGACGCGGCCGTCGAGCATTTCCGGAAAGCCCGTGTAGTCCGCCACTTCCGTCACGGGCAGGCCGGACTCGGCGAGCAGCTTGGCGGTGCCGCCGGTGGAGAGGAGCTTGACGCCGCGCTCGTGCAGGGCACGGGCAAAGTCGACGATGCCGGTCTTGTCGGAAACGGAAAGCAGGGCTTGCTGGATCATGGTGGAAACGCCGGTGGGCGGGTGTGGCGCTGGGTTTGCCGAGTTGGCAGGAGGCGCCGTCAGAAAGGAAATCGGTTCAAAGGCCGGCCTGCGACCTCAGATGAGGCCGTGCTGCTGCAACTTCTTGCGCAGCGTGTTTCGGTTGATGCCGAGGTAGTCGGCCGCCTGCGACTGGTTGTTGGAAGCCCATGCCATCACGGTTTCCAGGAGCGGCCGTTCAATGGCCTGCAGCACCATGTCGTAGACATTGGACGGGTTCTCCCCGTCCAGGTCACGGTAATACGCATCCAGGCTGTCGCGGATGCAACGTTCGATCGGATTGCGGCTCATGCGGCAAGCAGTTCCTTGTTATTGTCGTTGTTGCCCGTCGTGGGGTGGTCGCCACCGCTGGCTTGGTCTTCGTAGACCAGACGGTCGGACAGCGCACGCTGCTCGTCGAAGAACGCGTTGACGGCGGCCAACTGGGCCGCAGTGTCTTCGATGGTGTTCATGCGGTGGCGGAACAGGTTGGCCCCCGCCAACCCCCGCGTGTACCAGGCGATGTGCTTGCGTGCGGTGCGCACGCCGGTGTATTCGCCATAGAACGCGTAGTGCTCTTCCAGATGCGCATTCATGATGCCGCGAATCTCTTCCACTTCCGGCGCGGGCAGCAGCGTGCCGGTTTGCAGGAAGTGGGAAATCTCGCGGAACAGCCACGGGCGCCCCTGCGCCGCGCGGCCGATCATGATGGCGTCGGCGCCGGTCACGGCAAGCACATGCCTGGCCTTGGCCGGCGTGGTGATATCGCCGTTGGCCACCACCGGAATGCGTACCGATGCCTTCACCGCGGCGATGGTCTCGTATTCAGCATCACCGTGATAAAGATCGGCACGCGTGCGGCCGTGCACGGTCAGCATGCTGATGCCGGCATCCTGCGCAATGCGCGCCACGCTCAATGCGTTGCGGTGTTCGCGGTCCCACCCGGTGCGGATCTTCAGCGTCACAGGCACGCGATCGCCCACTGCGCCCACCACGGCCTCGACAATGCGTTGGACCAGCGGCTCGTTCTGCAGCAGCGCAGAACCGGCGGCCACATTGCACACCTTCTTGGCGGGACAGCCCATGTTGATGTCGATGATCTGCGCGCCGCGATCGACGTTGTAGCGCGCGGCCTCGGCCATCATCATCGGCTCGGCGCCGGCAATCTGCACGGCGATCGGCTCGACCTCGCCCGTGTGGTTGGCGCGCCGCATCGTCTTCTCGCTTTTCCATAACTGCGCGTTGGACGCGACCATCTCGGACACCGCATAGCCCGCGCCCAGCCGTTTGCAAAGCTGACGGAACGGGCGGTCCGTCACGCCCGCCATGGGGGCGACGAACAGGTTGTTGCGGAGGGTATGCGGTCCGATCTGCAAGGCTGGCGAGGAAGAAGCGGCTGAAAGAAACGAAAAATCACCCCTTCCGCCCAGAGTCGAATGATGACCGGGCGGAGCGACGGGAGTGAAAAATGCGAGGACGGGATTTTACCGCCAAACCGTCGGATTGCCTAAATGTTGTGCACAAACTATGCGGCAGTGCGGTCGGTGGCGCAGTTCTTGCCGCGGCTGGCGTTATCGGAACCGTTGCAGGCCGTAGGCGTGGGCATCGATGAAGGGCCGGCGCTCGCAGACCAGATCGGCGATGAGTCGGGCGGTGCCCGGCGCGCCCGTCATGCCTAGGTGGCCGTGCCCGAACGCAAAGAACACGTTGCGGTAGCGCTCCGAACGGTCGATCACGGGCAGGCTGTCGGGCAGCGATGGGCGATAGCCCATCCATTGGCTGTCATCCGAGAATCTGAGACCGGGGAAGAGCTGCTGGCCCTGCTGCATGAGGATGCGCGCGCGGCGGTAGTCGGGCGGCGCGTCCAGTCCGCCGATTTCTACGGTGCCGGCAATGCGTAAGCCGCCTTCCATGGGCGTGGCGATGAACTTGCGCTCGCAATCCATGATCGGCCGCGAGGGCTGCACGGTGGGGGCGCGCAGCGTGGCGTGATAGCCGCGTTCGGTATCGAGCGGAATGCGAATGCTGGTGAGCTTGGCTCCCAGCCGCATCGACCACGCACCGGCGCATAGCACGAGCTTCGACACGGGCAGCGTGCCGCAATCGGTGTGCAGCCGCGTCGGGCCGCCGTAGTCGCTTCGGCCGAATTCCACGTCCGTCACCTTGCGGCGCAGGAAAGTGCCGCCGGCCGCCGCAAAATTAGCCGCCAGCGTCTTGACGAGCCGTTCCGGGTTGATCGTGAAGCCGTTGTCGGGCAGCAGCAGACCGGATTGGATGTCGGCGGCCAGCGCAGGCTCCAGCTCGCGGGCTTCACTGGCGCTCAGGGCTTGCGAGCGTACGCCGGTGGCATCGCGAATGGATTGCGCCAGCACATCGCCGGAGGAGCGCGCCAGTGTGCGCCACACATACAAATGGCCGCTCTGGCGGATCAGGCTGTCGTATTGCGCGGCGTCGAGCAGGTCGCGATAACCGGGGAAGGTCGCGCCGAAAAGACTCGCCAGCGGCTGCGCAGTCGCACGGGCCTGCGCCTCATTGCCGGCGAGCACCCATTGCAGCAGCCAGGGCAACGCGCGCGGCAGATAAGGCCAACGCACCGTCAGCGGACCCATCGGATCGGCCAGCCACTTGGGCACCTGCTTGAGCATGCCGGGCAGCGCCATCGGCACGACCGATGCGACGCTCAGGCAGCCGGCGTTGCCGAACGAGCAACCTTCGCCGATGCCGGCCTGATCGAGCAACGTGACCTGATGGCCTTCACGTTGCAGTTGCAGTGCGCACGCTGTGCCGACAATGCCGGCGCCCACCACGGTGATCTGTTGGCGATCGCCCGCAGTGCTGACTTCGGGAGTCGCCACGCGTTAGCCCCGCTGTCCGAACATCATCTGCCGGGCCAGCCCATGCTTGAGCGGCGGCAGGCATTCCAGCAGCGTAAGCGCCGCGCCGCGCAGGTGGCCAAAGGGCCGGCCCGGCACGGCAAACGCGCGTGGCAGCAAATCGGTCAGGCCGATGGTGACGGCGCGGTCAAACGCGCGTTCGCGGGCGAAACGGGCGAGGGTGGCTGCCGTTGCCCCATCCCGAAGCGCGCGCGCCATCTCGAATGCATCGCGCAGGCCGAGGTTGAAGCCCTGGCCTGCCACGGGGTGGATCGTCTGCGCGGCATTGCCGATTGCCGCGACACGGCGGTCGACCGGAATGCGCTGGGCATGCAGCCCGAGCGCGAAAGTGTGGCGCGGGCTGGCGTGCGTGAAGCGGCCCATGCGCTCGCCAAAGGCCGCGCCAAGTTCAGCCAGGAAGGCGTCGTCAGGCAACGTTGCGCGTCGGCGGGCTTCGTCGGGCGCGCAGCACCAGACGAGCGCATAGCCGGGACCGTGCGCGTCATCCTGCGGCAGCAAAGCGAGTGGGCCCTCGGGTGTGAAGCGCTCCCACGCCCAGCCTTCCAGCGGCGCACTGCAGCGCACGTGCGCGACGATGGCTGTCTGGCCGTAATCGCGGCGCCGCGCGTGGCCGATACCGCCTTGCTGCTTGCGTGTGTCGTCGAACAAGCCGCCTTCGGCCTGGATGACGACTTCGGTTTCGATGGCCAGCGGATGACGCCCTTCGCGTAGCGCGCGCACGCGGGCCGGCGCGACGGTGCCGTCGGCACGCGGCAGTTGCTCGACGCGCTCCACGGGTGTGTGGTCGAAGCGGGTGAGACGGTTCGGGTGACGCTCCATCTGCGTGGCGAGTGCGCCGTTGAGCGCGGCGCTCAGGTCGCCGTATTGCACGACGTGGCCGAGCGCGGGGACGTCGTAGTCTTCACGGCGGATATGCGCCTGCCCGAAGTGGCCGCGCTGCGAGACATGAATGTGCGTGATGGGCGTGGCGCGCGTGGGCCAGCCGCCAATCTCCTGCAGCAGCACGCGCGAGCCATGCGAGAGCGCCAGCGAGCGCGGGTCTCGCGCGGCGGCTTCAGCATCGCGCGCATCGAACAGGGCGATGCGCCAGTCGGTGTCGCGCAGCAACCAGTTGGCCAGCGCCAGCCCGACAGGCCCCGCGCCGACGATGGCGACGTCGAAGTCTGGCGCCGCGCTGCTTGCTGTGATGCCGTCGGTCATGCCTGGCTCCGCATCACCAATTCAATTTCGTCTGGGGCTACGGGCACGTCGCGCGTGATGATTTCGCAGCTTTGGGGCGTGACGATGGCGTCGTCTTCAATGCGGATGCCGATGTGCCAGTACTGTTCCGGCACGCCGGGCGCGGGGCGCACGTAGATGCCAGGTTCGACGGTCAGCACCATGCCGGCTTCCAGCGGGCGCCACGGGCGTTCGCCTTCCGCGGGAGCGGCGGTGCCGGGCGTGCGGTATTCGCCCACGTCGTGCACGTCCATGCCGAGCCAGTGGCCGGTGCGGTGCATGTAGAACTGGCGGTATTGACCGCCGGCGATCACGTCGTCGAGCGTGCCGACTTGGTTGGCGTCGAGCAGGCCGGTGTCGAGCATGCCTTGCGCCAGCACACGCGTGGCGGCGTCGTGGGGCACGTTATACGGCACGCCCGGCCGCGTTTCGGCAATGGCGGCTTCCTGCGCGGCAACCACAAGCTCATACAACTCGCGTTGCGGGCCGGTGAAGCGGCCGTTCACGGGGAACGTGCGGGTGATGTCCGACGCGTAGCCATCCAATTCACAGCCGGCGTCGATCAGGCAGAGATCGCCGTCGCGCAGTTCGGCGTTGCCGGCGCGGTAGTGCAACACGCACGCGTTGGGGCCGGTGGCAACGATGGAGTTGTAGGCGACGCTTTGCGCACCGTGGCGGCGGAATTCGTACAGCAGTTCGGCTTCGAGATGGTATTCACGCAGGCCGGCACGCGAGGCCTGCATGGCGCGCACATGCGCCCCTGCAGAGATGCGTCCGGCGCGGCGCATGATGTCGAGCTCGCTCGCGTCTTTGAACAGGCGCAGCTCGTCGAGGATGGCGCGCACGTCCAGTGCCTGGTGCGGCGACGACACACCCGCGCGGCCTTGCATGCGCACCGCGTCGAGCCAGCGGCGCATGCGGCGGTCGAACATGCCGCTCTCGGCCAGCGGATATGCCACGGCGGCGGCGTTGGCGAGCAGCTTGGGCAGCGTCGCGTCGATCTCTTCCACCGAGTGCGCCTCATCCAGGCCGAAGGCTTCCTTCGCGGCTTCGGGGCCGAAGCGGAAGCCGTCCCAGATTTCGCGCTCTTCGTGCTTCGGGCGGCAGAACAGCACGCTGCGTGCGGGTGCGCTGCCCGCGGGTACCACGATGGCGAGCACCGCTTCGGGCTCGGTAAAGCCGGTCAGGTAATAGAAGTAGCTGTCGTGCCGATAGGGGTAGTCGCTATCGCGGTTACGCATCGCTTCGGGTGCGGTGGGCACGATGGCGACCCCGCCACCCGCCGCGCGCAGCCACTGCACGACGCGCTCGCGGCGCTGGCGATAGGTCTGGAGGAAAGCGAGTTCGGTGGCGGACATGGCGTGTTTTCCAGCGGCAGAAAGGATGCGTCGATTGTAACGCCGCGCTTGGTGGGCATTCGGGGGAGGGGCATTGCCACACCCGTAAGGAGGCTTGTGCGGTGCGGGCGGCCTCTCCTAAAGTCTCGGGCGGCCACCGCCGTTAATACTGACCTGTTTTGCATCCCGGTTGCGACCTCTGCCTGCAGTGGATTGGCCGCATTGGATCGGCCTGCCCAGGAGAACCGATGCTCGCCAGCAGTTACAACCCTCTTCTCGTCCTGCTTTCCCTCTTCGTGGCCATCCTGGCGTCGTATACGGCGCTGGATATGGCAGGACGTGTCGTCACCGCACACGGCCGCGCGGCGTTGTCGTGGCTCATCGGCGGCGCTTCGGCCATGGGGCTGGGCATCTGGTCGATGCACTTTGTCGGCATGCTGGCGCTGAACCTGCCGATCCCGGTTGGATATGACGTCGGAATCACGCTTGCCTCGCTCGCCATCGGTATTGGTGCGTCGATGTTTGCGTTGTGGCTGGTCAGCCGACGTGAATTGCCGTGGCCGCGCTTGGTGAGCGGCGCGCTGCTCATGGGCGCGGGCGTCGCGGGCATGCACTACACCGGCATGGCCGCGCTGCGCATGACCCCAGGCATCCAATACGACCCTGCAAGGTTTACGCTGTCGATCGTGATTGCGGTGCTGGCCTCTGGCGTGGCGCTGTGGATCGCCTTTCGCCTGAGGCGGCAGTCGCGACGCGTTCGTGCACTGCGTGCCGGTTCGGCGGTGGTGATGGGCGTGGCCATCGTCGGCATGCATTACATGGGCATGTCGGCGGCATCGTTTCCATTTGGCAGTGTGTGCGGCGCTGCGCACACCGGTGCGAGTGCCGAATGGCTGGCGCTGGTCATCATCATCGTGACGCTGGCGGTGCTGGCTATCGCGCTGATCATCTCGGTGCTCGACCTGCGCATGGAAGCGCGCACCGCCTTGCTGGCGAATTCGCTGGCCGCCGCCAACAAGGAACTGGCCTACCTTGCGCTGCACGACAACCTGACCAAGCTTTCCAACCGGGTGCTGCTGGAAGACCGCCTGACCCAGGCGATCCGCACGGCTGAACGCGAGAAGCGCCGCTTCGCGCTCATGTTCATGGACCTGGATGGCTTCAAGGCCGTCAACGATGTCTATGGGCACCATGTAGGCGATCTGCTGCTGATCGACGTCGCGCAGCGCATCAGCGCGCGGGTACGCCAACAGGACACCGCGGCACGTGTCGGCGGCGACGAATTTGTCGTGCTCGCCTATGTGGACGATCCGGAAGACGCCGGCACCCTGGCCGATGCGCTGCTGGAAGTGGTGCGCGAGCCCTTCATGGCTGGCGGTCACGAGCTGCGGGTGTCGACCAGCATCGGCATCGCGATCTACCCCGGCAACGGCGGCAACCAACACGATCTGCTGACCAATGCCGATGCGGCGATGTACCACGCGAAGGGTTTGGGCCGGAACGCCTACAGCTTTTTCGAGCCCTCGATGAACGCCGACGTGCATCATCAGTTGCAGCTCGTGCAGGACTTGCGCCGCGCGGTCGAGCGGCATGAACTCGTGCTGCACTACCAGCCCAAATTCAACGCGCCCAACGGGCCGATCATGGGCGTGGAGGCGCTGGTGCGCTGGCAGCATCCGCAGCGCGGTTTGGTGCCCGCCGACGAGTTCATCCCGCTGGCCGAAAAGACGGGGCTGATCGTGCCGCTCGGCACGTGGGTGCTGGACGAAGCCTGTCGCCAGATGGCGCAATGGCACCGCGAGGGGCGCGCCGGCTGGACCGTCGCAGTGAATCTATCTGCGCTGCAGTTTGGCCATGCCGCACTCATCGACACCGTGCGCGACACGCTCGAGCGCCATGCGCTGGACCCGCGCAGCCTGACGCTTGAGATTACGGAATCGACCGCCATGCGCGATGTTGATGCGAGCCTGCAGATCCTGCAGCAACTCGACGCGATGGGTGTGGGGATTTCGATCGACGATTTCGGCACCGGCTATTCGAGCCTGCTGTATCTCAAGCGTTTGCCTGCCAGCGAGCTGAAGATCGATCGTGGCTTTGTGCGCGATCTGGCGCACGACACGGAAGACGCGGCCATCGTCTCGGCCATCGTGGCGCTGGGTCAGACGCTGAACCTGCGCATCGTCGCAGAAGGTGTAGAGACGGCCGAGCAGCAGGCGTTCCTGACGCGGCTCGGTTGTCACTCGCTGCAAGGCTATCTGCTGGGCCGCCCCATGACGGCGGAATCACTGAGCGCCGCGATGGCGTAAGCGCTTAGCGCGACGCAACTTCGGCGTCGAGCGCGGCCAGCTGGGCTGGCGTGCCGACGTTTTCCCAGCGGCCGTTGAAGCGCTCGCCGGTGGCCCGGCCTTCTGCGATGGCCTGGTGGTACAGCGGCGTCATCGCCAGCCGCGTGCCGGGCGCGATGCCGGCAAACAGGCGCGTGTCGTACAAGCCGATGTTGCCGAACGTGAGGCGCTCGGGGCCTTCGGCGTGGAGCGTGCCCTCGTCGTCTAGGGCGAAATCGCCGCGCAGGTGATAGGGCGGATTGGGCACCATCACCAAATGCATGCCGGGTGTCGCTTGCGCCGCCATTGCGGGCGCACGGTCGCGTAGCACGGCGTAGTCGTAATCACAGAACACATCGCCGCTGACGGCAATGAATACGCTGTGCCCATCGCCGGCATGCAGCAGCGGCATCGCCTGGGCGACACCGCCCGCCGTCTCCAGCGCTTGCCCTTCGGGTGAATACGCGAGGCGCACGCCCCACGCGCTGCCATCCCCGAGCGAGGCTTCGATCTGCGCGCCGAGCCATGCATGGTTAATGACAATGTCGCGCACGCCTGCCGCGGCCAGGCGCTCTATCTGCCAGACGATCAGCGGTTTGCCGCCCACGTTGAGCAGGGGCTTGGGCGTGTGGTCGGTCAGAGGGCGCATGCGGTCGCCGCGGCCCGCCGCAAAAATCATGGCACGCATCGTGGAATTCAAGCCATCACCTTCATCAGAATTAGCAGCACAGCCATGCCGCCGACAATGGTCCACATCGCACTCTTCGTCACCCGTGCGATGACAATGGCGACGATGCCGGCAAGCAGGCGCGGGTTGTCGATCGACACCGCGAGCGCGCTGTCGCGCATCAGCAGGTCGGGCGCGATCAGCGCGGTCAGCATCGCGGCCGGCACGTAGGGCAGGGCGCTGCGGAACCACATCGGCAGGTTCATGCGCCCTTCCAGCGCGATGAACGATAGGCGGATCAGGTAGGTGGCCGCACCGGAAATCAGCAACACGCCGAAGAGGACCAGGGCTTTCATGCGGCAGCCCCCTTGTCGGCCGGTCGGGCGAGCAAGCGCTCAACCAGCGCGCCAACGGCAATGCCCACGCACGCCGCGCTCATCAGTCCGAGCTTGTGCGGCCAGCCCGTCCACGCCACGGCCAGCGCGGCGCCCGTCAGGGCGGCGGCCAACTGCGCACGCGTGCGCAGCGCCGGCACCACGATGGCGATGAACGTGAGCGGCAGGAAGAAATCAAGCGGCCACGAAGTCGGCACCTGCGCGCCTAGCACCACGCCGACGATCGTCGACGCCTGCCAGCTGGACCACAGTGCCACGCCAGCGCCAAGGAAATACCAATGGCGGTAGGCGGTTTCCTCGCTGCCGGGCTGCGCGGTGACGACCCGGCGGTTCATGGCGGCGAACGCTTCGTCGGTCAGCAGATAGGCGATCAGCCATTTCCAGCGACGCGGCAGGTGCGCCAGCGTTGGTGCAATGCTGGCTGAGTAGAGCGCGTGCCGCAGATTCACCATCGAGACTGTCGCCGCAATCACGAGCGCGGGCGCGCCACCGGCCCACAACTGCACGAGGATCATTTGCGAGGCCCCACCGAAAACGATAGCGCTCATCGCCACGGCAAGCCACGCGGGCATGCCGGCGGACGTGGCCAGCACGCCGTAGATCAGGCCGAACGGCACCACGCCCAGCAACATGGGCGCGAGTGCCAGTATGCCGGCGCGGAACTCGACGGCGCGGGGGGAGGCCATCAGAACGTGTAGCCGATCTGCTGCGCGCGATCTTCGAGTTGATCGAGCAGGCGGGCCAGCGGCGCCAGCGCGTTGTAGCGGCTGCACACACGGCGCAGGTAGGCGATAAAGCGCGGAGTGTCTTCCACGTAGCCGGTCTTGCCGTCTCGGTAGCGCAGGCGTGCGAAGATGCCGGCCACCTTCAGATGGCGTTGCGCGCCCATCCATTCGAGCGCGCGGTAGAACTCGCCGAAGTCCTCATCCACGGGCAGCTTGGCAGCGCGGGCCGCTTCCCAGTAACGCACGGCCCAATCCAGCTCCTGCTCTTCGTCCCACGACAGGAATGCATCGCGCAGCAGCGAGGCGGCGTCGTAGGTGATCGGGCCGTAGACGGCATCCTGGAAATCCAGCACGCCCGGCTGCGACGGGTCGGCCGCGTTGATCATCAGGTTGCGCGGCATGTAGTCACGGTGCACGTACACGCGCGGCTGGGCCAGGGCGCTGCCGACCAGCAGCTTGAACACCTTGTCGAGCGATTCGCGCTGGGCGGCGTCCAACGGGCGTTGCAGATGGCGATCGACATACCAGTCGGGAAACAGCGACAACTCGCGGCGCAGCAGCGCTTCGTCGTACGGCGGCAGTTCCCCTTCGCGCGAGGCCAATTGCCAGCGCACCAGGGTATGGATGGCGGGGCGGAACAGCGTGTTGGCGTAGGCGAGGTCGAAATTGCGTTCGCGCAGCGATTGCAGATACGTTTGCGGGCCCAGGTCGGTCAGCAGGAGGAAGCCCTGCGCGAGATCCTGCTCCAGCACCTGAGGTGCATGAACGCCGGCGCCATTCAGCAAGCCCGCCACATGAACGAAGGGGCGGCAGTCTTCCTGCGGCGGCGGGGCGTCCATGACGACCAGCGTGCCGTTGGCGCTGTCCAGGCGGAAATAACGGCGGAAGCTGGCATCGGCCGAAGCGGGCTGTAGCGTGTCGATGCGCAGGCCGTGGGCGGCGGGCAATGTGCCGAGCCAGTCGCGCAGTTGACTGAGACGTGCGTCGGTTGCGCCTGCTGCGGCGCCAGGGGTCGAGGCCATGCTGAGAGAATGCTGGAATGAGGCTGGAAGGAAGCCCCGTATAATACCCGACCGAGTTTCGCCGCGAGCGAGCGCCGGCCCTGTCCAGGCCGCGTCCGGCGGCGGGATTGACCGCAGTACTGACTGATTTTGTGCCTGTGCGTGCCGTTGCGCGCGCGGCCCTGTTCCCGATCTGCATGACCGAACCGAACCGAGCCAGGAAAAACCGGCAGCGCGCTGCTGTTGCCGCGCCCGATCAGCGGCCCGCCAACCGGCGTGGCACGCTGGCATTGCGCCCGCTGGTGTTCGCGGTGGCCGGTGTCTGGACAGCGACGTCCGCGGCGCAGAGCGCGGACACCACGCAGGCGACGGCGCCCGCTGTCACCCCGGCCTCGTCGGTGACAGCGCTGGCCACGTCCGGCCCGACCACGCCCGGCGGCAGTCCGCTGGTGCCCAAGATGGCCGAGCCCGTCCAGCGACCGGACAACACTGTCCCCACCTTTACCGCGGCCGACAAGATGGACGGCCGCACCAATGAAGACATCCACCTGCGCGGCAATGGCGAATTGCGCCGCAACGGTTCGGTGCTCAAGGGCGACACCCTCGACTACAACCAGGACACCGACGTTGCCACCGCCACCGGCAACGTGCGTCTGTTCAAGGGCGGCACGCTCGTCACCGGCCCGGATGCCAAACTCAAGGTCACCGCCAACGAAGGCACCATCAGCACGCCGACCTACGAGTTCCACTCGACCGGTGGCCACGGCACCGCAGACCGCATCGATTTTATCGACAAGGACAACAGCCGCATCACGCGCGGTACGTACACCACGTGCTCGCCCGACAATGTCGACTGGTACTTCAGCGCGAGCCGCATCGACATCGACAGCGATCGCCAGGTCGGTACTGGCCGCAACGGCGTGCTGCACTTCTTCGGCGTGCCGGTGTTTGCCGCGCCGATCATGGACTTCCCGCTCAATGACGACCGCCGCAGCGGTTTCTTGGCACCGGTCTTCGGCTACAACAGTCGCAGCGGGACAGACATTACGCTGCCCTATTACTTCAACATCGCGCCGAACCGCGATCTGACGTTGTACCCGCGTCTGCTGAGCCAGCGGGGTCTGCAGCTCGGCGCCGAATACCGCTATCTTGATACCTCGTACAACGGAGTCCTGCGAGGCGAATTTCTGCCCGATGACCGTGAGGCGGGTCGCAATCGCTGGTCGATTTCAGCACTGCACACGCAGCGCCTAGCACCGGGCCTGACCGGCTACATCAACTACAACAAGGTCTCCGATAACACCTATCCGGATGACCTTGGCCGCAGCATCGTCACGGCGACGCAGCGTCAGTACACCCAGGAAGGCGGCGTTACCTATTCCATCGGCGACTGGGTTGCGATGGCGCGCGTGCAGAAGTTCCAGACGCTATCGACTGCGACGACGCCACTGGCAGCGCCGTACGAGCGCCTACCACAGTTGAATCTGGCGTATAACCGGTACGACGTTGGCGGGTTTGACATCAATTTCCTGACCGACTACACGCGGTTTTCGATCCCGACGGCCAACACAGTCCAGGGTGAGCGGTTGTTCATGCAGCCGACGATCAGCTATCCGATCATCCGGCCGGGCTGGTTTGTGACACCGAAGTTCATCCTGAACGCCACATCGTATCGACTGGACCGGCCTGCAGGTGATACGCAGGACACGCAGATCAATCGCACGCTGCCAACGTTCTCGCTCGATTCGGGCATGACCTTTGAGCGCGATGCGCCGTTGGTCACCAAGCTGTTTGGCGTGAGCTACATCCAGACGCTGGAACCGCGCGTGTTCTACGTGTACACGCCGTATCGCGATCAGTCGCAAATTCCGTTGTTCGATACTGGTCAGTCGGACTACAACCTCGGCCAGATCTTTACGGAGAATCCGTACACCGGCTATGACCGCATTGCCGACAACAACAAATTGACGGCTGGCGTGACCACGCGCTTTATTGAAGCGGAATCTGGCATTGAGCGTTTGCGTGCCACGATCGCGCAGCGCATCGATTTCGAAGGCCAGCGCGTGACGCTGGCGGGGGCGGCGCCGACGTCGGTGCGCCGCTATTCGGACCTTCTGGGAGCGACCACGATCCAGATGTTCCGCGGCATCTTCTTCGATACGAACCTTCAGTACAATCAGGACATCGACCGCATCATGCGCTCGACCGTCGCATTCAGCTGGAAGCCGGAAGCCAACAAGGTGATCAACCTCGGCTACCGCTATTACCGGCAAGATGCCAATACCGGCCAACTGCCTCTCGAACAGGCCGATATCTCAACGCAGTGGCCGATCACACGGCGTCTGTACGGTCTGGGCCGCATCGGTTACGACCTGGATGCGCGCAAGCCATCGGATATGCTGCTTGGCCTCGAATATGTGGCGGACTGCTGGGTTGGCCGACTGGCGGTACAGCGCTACAGCAATGCGGTTTCGGGCTATACGACGCATATCTTTGCCCAGATCGAATTCAAGGGTTTGTCGAAGGTGGGGAACAATCCGATCGACGTGATTCGTCTGAACGTGCCTGGCTACCAGCCGGTGACCGCGCAGCCGATCACGCCGTCCGTGCTGGATCAATATGAATAACGACATCATGGCTTTCCAATCGACCGCTTTCGCCACGCGTGTGGCTCCGCGTGTGGCTCCTCTGGGCCGCTTGCGTGTCGCCACCGGCGTGCTGGTCGCGCTGTTGGCGGGGACCACTCTGGCACCAGCCGTCCACGCCCAGCAGGCGCAATCGGCAAAGAAGAGCGCACCCGTGCGCGGCATCTTCGCCAACCCGGGTTCGTCGCCGAGCCAGCCTCTGCTGCAGGGCACGCTGCCCGAGCCGACGGCTCCGGGTGCACCGCGCAGCCAGCTGGTCGACGAGGTGGTGGCCGTGGTCAACACCGACGTCATCACCCGCCGCGAACTGCTCAACCGCGCCGATCTGGTTGAGCGTACGTTCCGCGCCCAGAACCGTCCGCTGCCGCCGCGCGCAGATATGCTCGGCGAAGTGCTTGAGCAACTGATCCTGGAGCGCGTGCAGGCGCAGACCGCCAAGGAAAGCGGCATCCGCGTGTCTGACGCCGATGTGGATCGTGCCGTGGAAAGCGTGGCCCAGCGCAACAACCTGTCCGTGCCGCAGCTCAAGAGCAAGCTGAAGGATGCCGGCATGACGTACGACAAGTACCGCGACGACCTGCGTCAGGAAATCCTGCTGGCTCGCCTGCGCGAGCGCGAGGTCGACTCCAAGGTGCAGGTCTACGACGGCGAGATCGACAACTATCTGGCGCAGCAGGGTGGCGGAGCGGCCCCGGCTGGCGAGCAGCAATACAACGTCGCGCAGATTCTCGTGCCGGTCGCTGAAGGCGCCACGGATGCCGAGAAGGCCGCGGCGCGCAGCAAGGCGGAAGCTCTGCTCAAACAAGCACAGGGCGGTGCGGATTTCGCCAAGCTGGCCCGTGACAATTCTGGCGCGTCGGATGCCTCGCAAGGCGGCGAACTTGGGTTGCGTCCGATCGGTCGCTTGCCGGCTGTGTTTGCCAATGCCGTGGTCGACATGAAGGCCGGCCAGGTGGCGAGCCAAGTGGTCGAAAGCCCGGCTGGTTATCACGTGATCAAGCTGTTGGAGAAGCGCGCACCGAGCACGGCGATTGCCGCCAAGGTGCAGCAGACGCAAGTACGCCACATCCTGATCAAGACCGGTCCGACGATGTCGGCAGATGACGCGCGCCGCCAGTTGGTAGGCCTGCGTGATCGGATTGTCCACGGCTATGACTTTGGCGATGCGGCACGCCGGTATTCGCAGGACGGTTCGGCAGGTGCGGGTGGCGAGCTGGGCTGGGTGTCCCCGGGTCAGCTGGTGCCGGAATTCGAACAGGCGATGAACCAGCTCAAGCCGGGCGATGTGTCGCAGCCGGTGCAGAGCCAGTTCGGCGTGCATCTGATCCAGGTGGAAGGTCGCCGCGAGGCCGAGGTGTCGGGAGACCGCCAGCGCGACTACGCACGCTCTGTGATTCGCGAGCAGAAGGTGCAGGCCGCCTATGAAGATTGGCTGCGTGAGCTGCGCGACTCGGCACACGTGGAATACCGCGTGAACCGTCAGCAATAAGCTACGGAGATCCGCATCGCTCACGGCCGCCTGCGGGCGGCCGTGGCGTTTCTAGACCGACCGGAAACCATCGCAGGAAAGCGCTGCATGCTGAACATTGCCATCACCACCGGAGAACCTGCCGGTATCGGCCCCGATATCACCGTGGCTGCGTTGCTGCACTTGGCGCGACAGGCGGCGCCGCGTTACGCCGATGTGCAGTGGCACGTGATTGGAGATGCGGCATTGCTGCAGGCGCGCGCTGATGCGATCGGGCAGGGCGATTTCTGGCGCGTTGCCTCCACGGCGCTGACTATTGTGGAGCGTCCGTTGGGTGCGCCGGTGCGCGCTGGCGTGCTCGATGCCGCCAACGGCCGCTATGTGCTTGGCCTGCTCGATGCAGCCATCGACGGCTGCCAGATTGGCTCGGCGGACGGCGTCCGTTACGACGCGATGGTCACGGCGCCGGTGCAGAAGAGCACGATCAACGACGCAGGCGTGCCGTTTACTGGTCACACCGAATACCTGGCCGAGCGCAGCCGCGCGCCGCGCGTGGTGATGATGCTCGCTGGCCCGCAGCCGGCACACGACAACGCCATGCTGCGCGTGGCGCTGGCGACGACGCATTTGCCGCTGCGCGAGGTGCCGGACGCCATCACGCCCGCAGTGCTCGACGAAACGCTCGACATCGTGCAGCGCGATTTGCGCACACGCTTCGGCTTGACCGCACCGCGCATCCTCGTAACGGGGTTGAATCCGCATGCGGGTGAATCAGGTCACCTCGGCCGCGAAGAGCTCGAGGTGATCGAGCCGGCCATCGCGCGTGCGCGTGCGCGCGGAATCGATGCGCGCGGTCCATATCCGGCCGATACGCTGTTCCAGCCGCGCCTTCTGGCAGACGCCGATTGCGTGCTGGCGATGTACCACGACCAAGGTCTGGCGCCGCTCAAGTACGGCACCTTCGGGCATGGCGTGAACATCACGCTGGGCCTGCCGTTCGTGCGCACATCGGTGGACCACGGTACGGCGCTGGACCTAGCGGGCACGGGGCGCGCCGAGTTCGGCAGCATGATCGAGGCGATCGATACCGCCATCGCCATGGCGCGGCACACGGTACGTTCCTGAGTTTCTTCACCTTTTCGATTTCGAGTTCGCAATGGCACGATCCACGACCGGCGTTCACCAGGGGCACCAGGCCCGCAAGCGCTTCGGCCAGAACTTCCTGGTCGATGACGGCGTGATCCACGCCATCGTTGCCGCCATTGATCCAAAGCCCGACGATGTGCTCGTCGAGATCGGCCCGGGCCTGGGCGCGCTCACCGTGCCGCTGATGGAGCGCGTGCGCACGCTGCAGGTGGTCGAGCTGGACCGCGATCTGGTTGCGCGCTTGCAGAAGCGTTTCGGCGATCGGCTGATCGTGCATGCAGGTGATGCACTCGCGTTTGATTTCGGTTCGCTGGTGGAGGCGGGCCGGCCGCTGCGCATCGTCGGCAACCTGCCGTACAACATCTCGAGCCCGCTGCTGTTCCATCTGGCTACGTTCGCCGATCGTGTGCGCGACCAGCATTTCATGCTGCAGAAAGAAGTGGTTGACCGCATGGTGGCCGCGCCGGGCAGCAAGGCGTTCAGCCGGCTGTCGGTGATGCTGCAGGTGCGGTACTACATGGAGCTGGTGCTGGATGTGCCGCCGGGTTCGTTCAACCCGCCGCCCAAGGTGGATTCGGCGGTGGTGCGGATGATTCCCTGGCCAGCCGATAAATCGCCGTATGCGCCGGTCGATATGCGCGCGCTAGGCACGGTGGTGACGATGGCGTTTTCGCAGCGGCGCAAGGTGCTGCGCAACACGCTGGGCGCGCTGCGCGACGTGATCGATTTCGAAGCGCTTGGCTTTGACCTTGGCCGTCGCGCAGAAGAAGTGCCGGTAGCAGATTTCGTGGCGGTGGCGAATGCGCTGCCGGCCAACCGAATCGCCGGCAGCGTTTCCGAGCTTAGCGAAGATTGACCAGCAGGATGCCAGACAGCACGAGCGCCGCCGCCAGCGCAAACCGCAGGCCCACCGGCTCGTGCAACAGCAGCACGCCAAACGCCACGCCAAACAGCGGCGTCAGAAACGAGAACACTGACAACCGCGACGCCAGGTAGCGGCGCAGCAGCCAGAACCACGTCAGGTAACTGGCGAATGCGATCAGCACGGATTGGTAAGCGAGGCTCGCCAGCGCCGTGGGCGTGAGGTTCGCGGTAAAGGCCTGGCCGGTGCCGGCAGCCATCAACAACAGCAGCACGGCCGAGACGGCCAATTGGTACAGCAGCGTCTTCGCCGCCGGTGCTTCTGAGAGCTTGCTTGCCCGCACGACGATGGTCGTCGCGCCCCACAGCGCGCCCGCCACCACGCCCAGCGCGTCACCCAACGAGGTCGACGGCCCGGCCGCCGGGTGCAGGACACCATCGGCAAACGCCAGCACGATCCCCGCAAACGCAATGCCGATGCCCGTCCACTGGCGCGGGCGCAGGTGCTCGCCCGGCACAAAGAAATGCAGGCCGAGCGCGGTGAAGATGGGCGCGGTGTAGAGGAACACCGCCATGCGCGACGCGGTCGTGTAGCCCAGGCCGATGAAGATGCACAGGAACTCGACGCCGAAGAGCACGCCGGCCATCAGGCCGCCGGCCAGCGTGCCGTCGCGCAACGAGAGGCACGTGCCGCGCCAGAGCGCAAATGCGAACACAAGGACCGACGCAATTGCCGAACGCACGCCTGCCTGCATGACGGGGCCCACGTCGTGCGCCGCCACCTTGATGGCGACCTGCTGAAAGCCCCAGCACATGCACAGCACCACCATCAGGCCGATGGCGGTGCCGTCCAGCGGCCGGCGGATAGCGTCAGTGGCGGTTGCCATCGGGCATCGAGCGCGCCTGGATCAGTTCGATCTTGTAGCCGTCCGGATCTTCCACAAACGCAATGATGGTGCTGCCGCCCTTGACCGGGCCGGCCTCGCGCGTGACCTTGCCGCCCGCGTTGCGGATCTGGTCGCAGGCTTGCGCAGCATTGTCGACCTCGATGGCAAGGTGGCCGAACGCCGAGCCCAGATCGTATTCGCTCACGCCGTAGTTGTAGGTCAGCTCAATGACGGTGTTGCCGGCCTCCGGGCCGTAGCCGACGAACGCGAGGGAATATTTGTATTCCGGGTTGTCGCTGGTGCGCAGCAGCTGCATGCCGAGCACCTTGGTATAGAAGTCGATCGATCGCTGCAGGTCGCCGACGCGCAGCATGGTGTGGAGCATTCGCATGGGATTTCCTTCCTGGGGGACTGCGGAAGGCCATATTGTAGGAGGGTGCGGCGGAGCGTGCAGGCGAGGATTTTTCTGCAGCCGCATCCCTCACACGCCGTTGCGGCGTGGGCGAGGCGAATCAGAACGCCGGCAAGTATTCCGGCGGATGCGAGCGCAGTTGCTCGCGAGCCTCACGAAACTCAGGAAAGATCGACTCCACCGTGTCCCAGAAGCGTGGGCTGTGGTTCATTTCCTTGAGATGCGCGAGCTCATGCGCAACCACGTAGTCGATCAGGCTCAGCGGGAAATGCACGAGGCGCCAGTTCAGACGGATCTTGCCGTCGGCGGTGCAGCTTCCCCACCGCGTGGCAGCTGAAGACAGCGCATACGCGCTGTGCCGCACGCCCAGGCGCTCGGCATACACCTCAAGTCGTTCGCCGAAGAGGCGTCGCGCCTGCGTCTGCAGCCAGCCTTGCACGCGGTCCTTGATCTGCTGCTCGGTGGTGCTGGGCGGCAGGCCCAGGTGCAGCATGCTGGTGTCGGCATCGAACATCAACGCGCCGATGGGCGATTCCAGCTTAAGCGTGATCGTTTTGCCGAGGAACGGCAGCGCGGCGCCGTCCTGCCAGTCCATGGGCGGCAGCATGCGGCGTGCGGCGTTGGCCCGCCATTCGGCTAGCTTGGCGAAGATCCACTTCTGCTTTTCGGCGATGGCGTGTTCGATCTCGGCGAGTGTGACCCAGCGCGGTGCCGTAATCGACAAGCCGCGATCATCGATGACAAAGCCGATGGTGCGTCGCGACGAACGCTTGAGGTTATAGATGAGCGCGCGCTCGCCCAGCGTCAGACGGCGTTGGTTGGGGCCGAGCGGTGCGGTGGAAAAGTCGAGTGCGGGCGGGGCGAGGAGGGACGCGTCAGGCGGCTGCGAAGGCGACGGGGCTGCGGGCGCGAGCAGCGGCAGCTCAAGCTGGACGCTGTCGGCGGGGGTGGGCGAAGTCGGTGGGCGCAGCAGTTTCATGCGTGCTCGCGGTAGCTATCGGCGTCGATTCTACGCATTTCTGCTTCGATCCACGCTTCGACTTCGCGGTTAAGCTCGTCGCTGGTCTTGCCGGCGCTCGGAATGGCCGGCCCGACCGACAGCGTGATCAAGCCCGGATGCTTCAGGAACGAATTGCGCGGCCACACCCGGCCGGAGTTGTGCGCGATGGGAATGACCCATGCGCCGGTATCCACGGCAAAGCGCGCACCGCCGCTCTTGTAGCGCGGTTTCGGGTCGCCCGAGCGCGTGCGCGTGCCTTCCGGAAACATGATCACCCATGCGCCATCTGCAAGGCGCTCTTTACCCTGGCGCGCGACCGACGCGAACGCATTGGCGCCGTCCTTGCGGTTGATGTGCACCATCTTGAGCATGCCGAGCGCCCATCCGAAGAACGGCACATATAGCAGCTCGCGCTTGAACACGTAGCACAGCGGGCGCGGCATGGTCGCAACATAGGCCATGGTTTCCCACGCTGACTGATGCTTGGAAAGCAGCACCACCTGCTTGTTGGTGGCGACGGCTTCCTCGATGTTCTCCCAGCCCTGGTATTTCCAGCGGATGCCGAGCAGCCAGCGCGCCATCCAGATTGCAGACTTCGTCCAGCCGGACACCATCCAGAAACGGCGGTGCGGGTTCATGAACGGAAAGACGATGAAGCAGGTCACCGCATAAATCGGTGTCCAGACGATCAAGAAAACCAGGTACAGCAGCGAACGGATAAAAGTCATGGGGGCGAATTCAAGGGGCGCGCGTGGGCGTGCCCTGGGGCGCAGGGGATAGCAGCGCACGCGCAAACGCACGCAGGTCCTCGTGAATCTGGGTGCCTGGGGGCAGGTCGCCGGCATCGCGGGTCTTGGCGCCCTTGCCGGTCAGTACGAGATGCGGTACGGCGCCGACTTCGACGCCGGCTTGCAGGTCGCGTAGCGAGTCACCCACGACCGGCACGCCCGTCAGGTCCATGTCGAAGCGGCGTGCAATCTCGCGGAGCATGCCGGACTTGGGCTTGCGGCACTCGCACGCATCGGCGGCGGTATGCGGGCAGAAGAAGACGGCATCGACGCGCCCGCCGTAGGTGGCCAGCGCCTTGTACATCTTCTCGTGCATGGCGTTGAGCGCGGCGGCCTCGAACAGGCCGCGTCCGATGCCCGACTGGTTGGTTGCCACCACCACCTGGTAGCCGGCCTGGTTCAGCTCGGCAATGGCTTCCAGGCTGCCGTCGAGGGCAATCCATTCGTCTGGCGACTTGATGAACTGGTCGCTGTCGCGGTTGATGACGCCATCGCGGTCGAGGATCACCAGTTTGGGAACATGGGGCATGGTGGGCTCCGAACGGTGCTTGGAGTGCCGATCAGGCGGCCAGCTTGGAGATGTCCGCGACGCGGTTCATCAAGCCGTGCAGTTCACCCAGCAGCGCGAGGCGGTTGTCGCGCAGCGCGGTGTCGTCGGCCATCACCATCACGCCGTCGAAGAACGTGTCGACCGCTTCGCGCAGGCCGGCCAACGTCTTCAGCGCGGTGGTGAAATCGCCGCGTGCGAAGGCATCGTGCACCTGCGGCTCCGACGAGGCCACGGCCTGGTGCAGGGCACGCTCGGCGTCTTCCTTGAGCAGTTGCGGCTGCACGGCGCCAATGGCCACGTCGGTCTTCTTCAGGATGTTGGTGATGCGCTTGTTGGCGGCGGCCAGCGCTTCTGCCTGCGGCAGAGCAGCAAAGGCGCGCACGGCTTCGAGGCGCGCGACGATGTCGTCCAGGCGCTGCGGGCGCTGGCTGACCACGGCTTCCACCTCGTTGGTGCTGTAGCCCTTGTCCTTCAGGTAGCCGCGCAGGCGGTCGTACAGGAAGTCGGAGATGGCGGCCAGATCCGGTTTGACGGCCGCAATGCCATCGAAGCTGGCGGCGGCAATCTGCAACGCATCGTCGATCGTGAGAACGAGCGGCTTCTCAATCAGCATGCGCAGGATGCCCAGCGCGTGGCGGCGCAGCGCGAACGGATCTTTCTCACCCGTGGGTTGCAGGCCGATGCCCCAGATGCCGACCAGCGTTTCCAGCTTGTCGGCCAGTGCCACCACGGTCCCGGTGGCGGTGCTGGGCAGCGCGTCGCCGGCAAAGCGCGGCTGATAGTGCTCGGAGCAGGCCAGCGCCACGTCGTCGGGTTCGCCATCGTGGCGGGCGTAGTACGTGCCCATCGTGCCCTGCAACTCGGGGAACTCGCCCACCATGTCGGTCAGCAGATCGGCCTTGGCCAGCAACGCGCCGCGCGAGGCGTGTGCCACATCCGCGCCGAGCTTCTCGGCCAGTTGGCCCGCGATGGCTTGCAGGCGCGACACGCGCTCAAGCTGCGTGCCGATCTTGTTGTGATAGACCACGCGCGAGAGCAGCGGCACGCGATCGGCCAGCGGCTTCTTCTTGTCCTGCTCGAAGAAGAAGCGCGCGTCGGCCAGGCGCGGGCGAACCACGCGTTCGTTGCCTTGAATGATGGCCTCGGGCGTGCCCGTGGCGATGTTCGAGACGATCAGGAAGCGGTTGCGCAGGTGACCTTGTGCATCGGTCAGCGCAAAGTACTTCTGGTTGGTCTGCATGGTCAGGATCAGGCACTCCTGTGGCACGGCGAGGAAGGCTTCCTCGAAATGGCAGGGGTAGACCACGGGCCATTCGACCAGCGCGTTCACTTCATCCAGCAGCGCTTCGGGCATGACCACCGTATCGGCGCCGGCGGTCTTGAGCAGTTCGGCGCGGATGGCTTCCTTGCGCTTGCCATAGCTGGCGATGACCTTGCCCTGCGACTCCAGCGCGCTCGCATACGACGTGGCGTCTTTGATGACGATCTCGCCGGCCGACAAGAAACGGTGGCCCAGGGTCACGTTGCCCGCTTGCAGGCCAAATGCGCTGACGGGGATGACTTCGCTGTCGAGCAGTGCGATCAGCTTGTGTGCGGGGCGCACGAACTGAACGTTCTCGCCGTTTGGGCGCTGATATGTCATCACCTTCGGGATCGGCAGGTTGGCGATGGTTTGCGACAGTGCAGTCTGCAGGCCGTCAGCCAGCACGGCGCCGCGTGCGGTATAGCGATAGAACAGCGCTTCGGCCTTGCCGTCAGGCGCGCGTTCGAGCGATTCAGGGGCGATGGCGTCCACGCCCACGGTCTTGGCCAGTGCAGCCAGCTTCTTGACGAGCGGCGCGGCGGGCTTGCCCTCGGCATCAAAGGCGACCGTCACGGGCAGCACTTTCTCGCGCAGTTCGCGATCGGGCGCGGTGCGGCACGCGCCGGTGATCGATGCAGCCAGGCGGCGCGGCGTGGCAAAACCTTCCACGGCGGCGCCCTCTTCGAGCAGGCCTTGCGCCGACAGACCGTCAAACAGGCCGCGCGCAAACGCCTCGCCCAGGCGAGCCAGCGCCTTGGGCGGCAGTTCTTCGGTCAGCAGTTCGATCAGGAGGGTGGACATAGCGTTTGAATCGGTGACGTCGTTGTTCTGCGCCGCTGGGTGTTCAGATCAGGTGCGGCGGTACGTTGTGTGGTTCGGTTCAGTAATCAGCAGGGCGAGCCGGGCACGGGCTCCACGCCCGAGAGCAGCCACACGCCGTTCTGCTGCTGGAACTGCAATTGCGTGCCGGCGCACTGGCCCGGCGGCGGTGGCGGTGCAATCGGCGCGGGCGTGGTGCCGGGCGCGGCCGCATCGCGGCGCAGGAAGCGGGCCGACAGCAAGCCGCGTCGCGCGTCGTAACGCACTTCCTGCAGCGTGCCGGACACGTTGAATTCCAGACGGCTCGGCAGTTGCCCCGCCGAGCGGAACACGCGCGCACGGCGCTGTGCCTTTGCGCCGGTGCCTTGCCACTCCACCCACGTGAGCGGGAAGCGCAGGGCCGTCGCATACGTGCGCAACGGCACGCGATGCCAGCCGAGGTCACGCGCGCCGGACAGGTCGCAGGCCATCGTGCGCACCAGGCTCGTCCATTGATCGATCGACGGCGGAGGCGGCGTCCAGGCCCCGCTCAGCGCTTGCTGGAGCGGCTTGGAATCGGCCACGCAAAGCTGCGTCAACGTGTTGGGCACGACAAAAACCTTCTCCGCCGATGCCGCCTTGGAGCTGCGATGTCGAGCCGCTTGCGCAACGCTCGCCGGTAGCGCCAGCGCGGCGATGGACGCTGCCGTCAGCAGCGCCAGGCCACGCCGTGCTCGGTTGGCCGTCATGCGGCCTCCGTGGTCTTGGCGGCGGCAGCGGCCGTGCCGCACATTGGGAAGCCCAGGCGCTCGCGCGAATCGTAGTAAGCCTGCGCGACCAGACGCGACAGATTGCGGATGCGACCGATGTAGGCTGCGCGCTCCGTCACCGAAATGGCGCCGCGTGCGTCCAGCAGGTTGAAGGTGTGGCCGGCCTTGAGCACTTGCTCGTAGGCGGGCAGGGCCAGTTGCACGACAGGTGCGTCGCCCTCGGCAGCGGCATCACCTTCTGCGCGCACGCCCATCAGGCGCTTGGCTTCGGCTTCGTGCTCGGCAAAGCGGCGGAACAGCACAGTCGTGTCGGCCTGCTCGAAGTTGTACGTCGATTGCTCGACTTCGTTCTGGTGATAGACGTCGCCGTAGGTCAGGCGGCGCTTCACGGGGCCATTCGGGCCCGGCTCTTCCCACTCCGTCCAGACCAGGTCGTAGATGTTCTCGACCTGCTGCAGGTACATCGCCAGACGTTCGATGCCGTAGGTGATCTCACCGGTCACGGGCTTGCAGTCGAGGCCGCCGACTTGCTGGAAGTACGTGAATTGCGTGACTTCCATGCCGTTGAGCCACACCTCCCAGCCGAGGCCCCAGGCGCCGAGCGTGGGGTTTTCCCAGTCATCTTCGACAAAGCGCACGTCGTTCTGCTTCAGGTCCAGGCCCAGCGCTTCCAGCGAACCGAGGTACAGGTCGAGGATGTTTTCCGGCGCGGGCTTGAGCACCACTTGGTACTGGTAGTAATGCTGCAGGCGGTTTGGGTTCTCGCCGTAGCGGCCGTCCTTGGGGCGGCGGGACGGTTGCACGTAGGCGGCACGCCAAGGCTCCGGGCCGATCGCGCGCAGGAAGGTGTGCACGTGCGACGTACCGGCGCCGACTTCGAGGTCGATCGGTTGCAGCAGGGCGCAGCCCTGGGCGTCCCAGTACGACTGCAGCTTGAGGATGAGTTGCTGGAAGGTGAGCATGGTGGAACCCGTTGGTCCGCGGCGGCACGGAACGTGCGTTGCACCGCGCGACGGTGGAATGCAGCGGCGGGCACGAGAAGCGCCTGGCTCCGTGCCCGCCGTAAAACGTTGAATTTTAGCGTTTTTTGTCAGCGACTCCGGAAAGTGGCTTGAAAGCCCTCCGGACGCTGAACGATCAATCTGTCGACGCCCGGCGGCGGCGCACGAATGCCACAAGCAGAACCAGCGCACCCAGGCCCAGCGCAGGCGCGTTGCCGGCCCGCACGAATGGCGTCAAGCCTTGCATGCCCTGCACGTCAGTCTGCAGCGCGCCAAGCGTGAAGACGGGCAGGCGGGCCTGTACGCTGCCGTCCGGCCGCACCACGGCGGTCGCTCCCGTGTTGGTGGCGCGCAGCATCGGGCGGCCCGTTTCCAGCGCGCGCATGCGCGAGATCTGCAGGTGCTGGTCCAGCGCGATGGTGTCGCCAAACCAAGCAAGGTTCGTCACGTTGGCGAGCATCGTGGCAGGCTGATCAGCATGTCGCAGCGAGGCGGCAATTTCCTCGCCAAACAAATCCTCGTAGCAGATGTTGGGTGCGACGCGTTGGTCGGCCACCGCCATGGGCGGCTGCACGGGCAGGCCGCGCCGGAAGTCGCCCAGCGGCATGTTCATCATGTTGACGAACCAGTGGAAACCGAAGGGGATGAACTCGCCGAACGGCACGAGGTGGTGCTTGTTGTAGCGGTAGACGCCCTGGAATTGCGGGCCGACGCCGAACACGCTGTTGGTGTAATCGACGCGTGAGTCCTCGCTGGCGGCGCCAAAGAGCACGCTGGAGCCGGTGGTGTCCACATAGGTGCGGATGGCCAGCGCGATCTCCTGCGGCATCTCCTGAATCATGATCGGGAAGGCCGTCTCGGGCGTGACCACGAGTTGTGCGGGCTTCTCGGTGACCATCTTGGCGTACAGCTCCAGCGAGCGTTCGATGCCGGTCTGCTGGAACTTCACGTCTTGCGGCACATTGCCCTGCAAGAGGCGTACGGAAATGGGCTTGCCCACCGGTTGCGTCCACGCAATGCCGTGCAGCGGCCAGCCCGCCACCAGCACGAGCGCACCGGCGATGCCCGGCAGCCAGTGCAGGCGGCGCTCGGCCGCGACGCACAGCAGACCGGCCAGCACGGCTGCGATCAGCACGATGCCGTAGACGCCCACCAGCGGCGCGTAGCCGGCCAGTGGGCCATCGGTGTGAGCGTAGCCGCCGTTGATCCAGGGAAAGCCCGTCCAGACCGTGCCGCGCAGCCACTCCGTGACGGCCCATGCCGCGCCAAATACCAGCGCGGATGCGGTACCCGGCCACCGTCCGCGTCGCGTTAGCCACTGCCATGACCACACCGCCAGCGCTGGATGCAGCGCCAGGTAGCCGGCGAACAGCAGCACGGCCAGGGCGGCCATCCATGCCGGCATGTCGCCGTAGACGTGCATGCTGATGAAGAGCCACCACACGCCCGACAGGAACCAGCCGAGCCCGAACGCATAGCCAACCCATGCCGCATCACGCAAGCGCGGCGCGCGCTGCACGAGCGCGGCAAGCCCCGTCAGCGAGAGGATCTGCAGCCACCACCAGTGGTTTGGCGCGAACGACAGCGTATGCATGACGCCAAGCAGCGCTGCCAGCGGCATCGCAAAACGCAGCCGCGCGAGCGGCACAGCTTGGGCGTCCTGCCGACGGGACGGTGCGGCAGGGGAAGAGAACTGAGCGGGCACGGAAGAATCAGGCGGGGTGGGAACCAGAAGTGTCGGTCGTGGCATTGCCGCCGGCCGGCGCGGTGAGGCGGCGCACGAGCAGCACCTGCACTTGGCGCGCATCGGCACGCAGTACGTCGAACTGCAGCGTGCCCATGACGATCTTCTCGCCCCGGTGCGGCACGCGGCCCAGGTGGTTGGACAGCAGCCCGCCCACGGTATCGACGTCTTCGTCGGAGAAATGCGTGCCGAAGGCTTCGTTGAACTGGCTGATTTCGGTCAGCCCGCGCACGCGCATGTGGCCATCGGCGGTCGGCAGGATGTTGTCTTCTTCCTGATCGAAGTCGTATTCGTCTTCGATGTCGCCAACGATCTGCTCGAGCACATCTTCGATGGTGATGAGGCCGGCCACGCCGCCGTATTCGTCAACGACGATGGCGATGTGGTTGCGGTTGACGCGGAAGTCGCGCAACAGCACGTTCAGTCGCTTGGATTCGGGGATGAACACGGCCGGGCGCAGCATGTCGCGCACATCGAAGCGTTCGTCCGTATAGAAGCGCAGCAGGTCCTTGGCGAGCAGGATGCCGATGATGTTGTCGCGGCTGCCCTCGTAGACGGGGAAGCGCGAATGCGCGGCTTCTTGCACGAACGGGATGAATTCTGACGGCGCGTCGGCGATGTTGAGCGCGTCCATCTGCGCGCGCGGGATCATGATGTCGCGCGCACACAGGTCTGAGACCTGGAAGACGCCCTCGATCATCGACAGGGAGTCGGCGTCGATCAGGTTGCGCGCATGGGCGTCTTGGAGGATTTCGAGCAGCTCGGCCCGCGATTCGGGCTCGGGCGAGATGAGGTCGGTCAGGCGTTCCAGCAGCGTACGGGGTTTGTCGGCTGGCTTCGGACTGGGATACGGATCATTCATGGCGCGGTCGCGCGTCGTTAAACATCGGCCCAGCATACACCAAAAGCCCTGCCGTCCCGATGACGCGGGGTGGCCGCCCGGCCTCCGGAAGTGCGTTTTATTTCACATCTGGAGGCCGGGTTCGGGCGCGTTAAGGACGGACCTTCTGCCGAAGGGGGAGCGGTCAGTCGCGTCCGCCGTCGCCGCCGCGTTGCTGGCCGTTGTCGTGCGTGTTGCTGCCTTCGTTGCCTTGGTGATTGTCGTTCTGGCCTTGGTCGCCTTCGCCCTGACCATGATGCTGGCTGTGCCCCCCTGAGTCGTCGCGTTCGCCACCATGGTCGTGGTCACCGTTGTGGTTGCCATCGTCGCCGTGGTCGTGGTCGCCGCCATGGTTGCCATCGCCGCCATGATTGTGATTGCCGCCGTGATTGCCGTTGCCGCCGTGGTCGTGGTCGCCGCCATGGTTGCCATCGCCGCCGTGGTCGTGATTACCGCCGTGGTTGCCATCGCCGCCATGATCGTGGTCACCGCCGTGATTGCCGTCGCTGCCGTGATCGTGATTGCCGCCATGGTTGCCATCGCCGCCATGATCATGGTCACCGCCGTGGTTGCCGTTGCCGCCATGGTCGTGATCGCCACCGTGATGACCGCCGTGATCATGATCGTGATCATGGTGGTGCCCGGGATGGTGATCGCCTCCGTGGCAGCTTCCACACGGCGATGGGACTGGCGATGGGCTCGGCGTTGGCGTTGGGACTGGTGTCGGCGTTGGTGTCGGTGTCGGTGTCGGTGTGGGACTCGGGGATGGCGTCGGACTCGGCCCCGGGCTGGGTATTGGGGCCGGAGTGGGGCTGGGGCTGGGCGATGCGCCAGGTGCCGGTGCCGGTGTGGGACTGGGCTTGGACGGCGGCGTGTTGTTGCCGTTGGGTGGCGGCGCGTCGTTGTTGCTCGTCGGCGCGGTTGCGGCCGGTGCCGGGTCTGCGGGATGCGAATTGCTGTGATACCGGCCCAGCGTGCTCGCGCCGCCGTAGGCTGTCCAACGTCCGGCGATTTCCATATCGACGCCTGCGAGCCAGTGGTCGCCCGTGGCTCCGACGCCCACCAGCGCCTTGCTGCTCGCAAAGTCGTAGCCGCCGCCAATGAGTGCCTGCACGCTCGTGCTGCCCACCACCGCCTGCACACGCGGCCGGATGGTGCCTTGCGCGATCATGAGGTTCACTTCCGCGCCGATCACGTTGTTGCTGTCGGAGATGTTGACCGTGCGGCAACCGACCACCGCGCCCGGATGCCACGCGCCGTCAAATACGACGACGATGCCCGCATAGCACGATTGCTTGTGATCAGCGTGTGCAATGCGTGGCGTGACTGCCAGCGCCGTGCCGACACCCACGCCAAGCAGCAGCGTGGCCCACGGAATGCTATCCATGAAGCGTTGACGCATGATGACCTCCCCGCGGTGGCCTTGCCGTCTGTGCGCAGGCTGGCCGATGGCGCTCGTTTGCGCCGAATTCGTGAAGCGCGCTCGAGCGGCGGCTTATGCGTGGAGGATAGAAATCGCTACGGCAAAACCCATGCGCCATACGGAGAGCAGCGAGGGTCCCGGATGACGGACGGCCTGTGCGACGTGTATGCGCGATTCGAACGGCGCGAGCATGCGCCGAATGGCGGAGGAAAACCCGGAAACCGTTGTCAGGACTGGGTTTGCGTCAATGCGGGTTGATTCACCGTTGAAACGGCATGCTGCAAGAATGGAACATGAAAAAGCAAAACGCCGGCGCGAAGCCGGCGTCTGAATATCAAGCGCGTGGCGCTTTAACGATCTGCGTACGGATCGGCAAAACCGAGGTCGCGGAGGATCTCCGTTTCGATGCCTTCCATTTCCTTTGCATCGGCCGCGTCTTCGTGGTCGTAGCCCTGGGCGTGCAGCGCGCCGTGCACGATCAGATGCGCGTAGTGCGCGAGCAGCGGCTTCTTCTGTTCCTTCGCTTCCTTTTCGACCACCGCGCAGCACAGCACGATGTCGGCGGAGACCGGGTCTTCCGCGCTCTCTGCGTACGAGAAGGTCAGCACATTGGTGGCGTAGTCCTTGCCGCGGTAGGTGCGGTTGAGCGTGCGGCCTTCTTCTTCGCCGACAAAGCGCACGTTGAGTTGCGCATCGGCAAACAGTGCCGGGGCGATCCACGCCTCGATGTCGCGTTCCTTCGGCAATGCCTTGCGAGCGGCAGCCTTGAGTTCGTCGCCGTACTGCACCGTCAGGTCGAGCGTGAGCATCTCGGCGCCGGCAGTGTCGTCATCGAAGGCTTCTTCCTTGGAGTCTGCCAACTCAGCGGCCTGGGTTTCGATGCGCAACGTGATGCTGTCGTGGTGCTCGGGGCGCAGCGAGAGCATGGCGTGCATGTCGGCGTCGGCGTGCTCGGCAACCAGGGTGATCGGCCCGTCCACGGTATTCGGCAGACCGAGGATCAGGCTGCGACCATCGGCAAATGCAATGCGCAGCGCGCTGGCGTCGACCGTCTTGGGTTTGCCTTGGGCGTCGAACACGTCGACACGTGGGCCGAATGACTCGGCCGCCATGGGTTGGGTTTTCTTGGGTTTTGCTTTGGTATCGGTCTTTGCTTTAGCCACGTTCAGGCGTCCTTATGCATCTTTATGCTGGGCATGGAATTCGTCATAGGCCTCGACGATGCGGGCCACCAGCGGGTGCCGCACCACGTCGACGCTGGTAAAGCGCGTCATCGCTACGCCGCGCACGTCACGCAGCACATGCTGCGCTTCGATCAGGCCGCTCTTCTGGCCGCGCGGCAGATCGATCTGCGTTGTGTCGCCGGTAATCACTGCCTTGGAGCCGAAGCCGATCCGCGTGAGGAACATCTTCATCTGTTCCGGCGTGGTGTTCTGGGCTTCGTCCAGGATGATGAAGGCGTGATTGAGCGTGCGCCCGCGCATGTACGCCAGCGGCGCGATTTCGATCATCTGGCGCTCGAACATCTTCTGCGTCTTGTCGAAGCCAAGCAGGTCGTACAGCGCGTCGTACAGCGGGCGCAGGTACGGGTCCACCTTTTGCGCGAGATCGCCGGGCAGGAAGCCCAGGCGCTCGCCGGCTTCCACTGCCGGGCGTGTCAGCACGATGCGCTTGATGGCGTCGCGCTCCAGCGCATCCACCGCGCAGGCCACGGCCAGATACGTCTTGCCCGTACCCGCCGGGCCGATGCCAAACGACAGGTCGTGCGAGAGGATGCTACGCAGGTACTCGCGCTGCATCGGTGTGCGGCCGTGCAGATCGGTGCGCCGCGTATGCAGCACCGGCGACAGATCATTGCCGTCCGGCACGTCGATGCTCGATTCCGGCAGGTAAGCGCCGTGCGCAGCCACTTGGCGGGTTTCCACCAGGCCAAGCTGGATATCGTCTACCGACAGCGGGTCACGTGCTGCGCTGTTGTAGAACGTTTCCAGCGCGTTGGCCGCGCCTTGCGCGTTGGCGCCGCGCACGGTGAACTTGCTGCCGCGCCGGTTGATGGTCACGTCCAGCGCTTGCTCGATCTGGCGCAGGTTCTCGTCCAGCGGCCCGCACAGGTTCTGCAGGCGCATGTTGTCGTTCTTCGGCGCTGTGAATTCTGCGGTGGTGGGTTTCATCAAGTCAGGTTGTGTTGATGATCAGTGAGTTGCGCTGGCCGTACGCTGTTCCGCCACTTCGCCACGCAGCGAATGCGGGAAGGCGTGCACGATGCGCACGTCCAACATCTGGCCGATCAGCTGTTCGCGGCGCGCCTGCGGCAGATCGGGCAGTGCGAAGTTGACGACGCGGTTGTTCTCGGTGCGGCCGTGCAGTTCGGTCGGATCCTTGCGCGACGGGCCTTCCACCAGAATGCGCTGCACGCTGCCGACCATGCCTTGGCTGATGCGCGCTACGTTCTCTTCGATGGTCGCCTGCAAATGTTTCAGGCGTTCGAGCTTGACCGCCTGCGGCGTGTCGTCATGCAGGTTGGCGGCCGGCGTGCCGGGGCGCGGGCTGTAGATGAAGCTGAACGAGGTGTCGTAGCCGATCTCGTGAATCAGGTCCATCGTCTTGGCGAAGTCCGCATCGGTCTCGCCAGGAAAGCCGACGATGAAGTCGGTGGCGATCGAGATGTTCGGCCGGATCGCGCGCAGCTTGCGGATGCTGCTCTTGTATTCGAGCACCGTGTAGCCCCGCTTCATCGCCATCAGGATGCGGTCGGAGCCATGCTGCACGGGCAGGTGCAGGTGGTCGACCAGCTTCGGGTTGGTGGCATAGGCCTCGATCAGGCGCGAGCTGAATTCCTTCGGGTGGCTGGTCGTGTAGCGGATGCGCTCGATGCCCGGAATCTCGGCCACGTACTCGAGCAGCAGTGCGAAATCTGCGCGCTCGCTTGTGTCGCCCATCTTGCCGATGTAGGCGTTCACGTTCTGGCCCAGCAGCGTGACTTCGCGCACGCCCTGTTCGGCCAGGCCGGCCACTTCGGCCAGCACGTCGTCGAACGGGCGCGAGACTTCTTCACCGCGCGTGTACGGCACCACGCAGTAGCTGCAGTATTTCGAGCAGCCTTCCATGATCGACACGAAAGCGGTGGCGCCATCAACGCGCGCGGGCGGCAGGTGGTCGAATTTTTCGATTTCGGGGAACGACACATCGACCTGCGACCGGCCCGTGCGGCGGCGCGCTGCGATCAGCTCCGGCAGGCGGTGCAGCGTCTGCGGGCCGAACACCACGTCTACGTACGGTGCGCGCGCCACGATGGACGCGCCTTCCTGACTGGCCACGCAGCCGCCCACGCCGACCACGAGATCCGGCTTGAGCGCCTTGAGCGCCTTCACGCGACCGAGTTCGGAGAACACCTTCTCCTGCGCTTTCTCGCGCACGGAGCATGTGTTGAAGAGGATCACGTCCGCATCTTCGGGCGTGTCGGTGGGGACGAGGCCTTCAGCCGCGTTGAGCACGTCGGACATCTTGTCCGAGTCGTACTCGTTCATCTGGCAGCCGTAGGTTTTGATGAAGACTTTTTTCATGTGCCGTTCACAGTGGTTGACCTGGGGGCACGTGCTTCGTGGGGTGCTCTGACTACTGAGACTGCGCTTGCGCCTGACTTTGAGCAGCCACCGCAGCCTTGTAATCGTCATCGCTGACAACCCAGGCTGTCAGCAACTGCTGATACAGATCGAGCTGATAGCGCACCTTGAACGTCTGGCCGACCACCGAACCCGGTGGCAGCAGCCGCCCATCCAGCGACAGAATCCGCACGCCGGGGGCGAAGCGGATATCGGCGCTGGTGCTCCCGAAACCCAACAGCAGGATGCGGACAAGCCCGGTGCTACCGGTACTCAGCGTGCCGGAGTTGGCCGAATTGATGGTCAACTGGGCTGCCGGAGCCGTCGCCGGAATGTTACGCAGCACTTGCGCGTGGGACAGCAGCGGCGCCGATGCCGCAGCAACGGCAGCAAAGGCGAGGGCGAGGACTTGGCGTCGGGTGCGCATGGCGTCGTCAGAAGAAAGCCACCGCCGGGTGAGCGACCCGGCACACGAAACACGAGACAACCCGATATTGTAGCGTTCCGGGGCGAAGTCTTATAGCGCTTCGGCAATCTTGGCGGCCAAGGCGACGCCGCTCAGGAACGCGGCTTCCACGCGCGGGCCTTCGCACCAGTCACCGCAGGCACCCAGGCGGGCGGCGGCGTCCCAGTGGCAGGGCATGCCGGCGGACTGCTCCACCAGCGCGTGCGGCCACAGGTGCGCGGCCATCAGATCGGGCTGCGGCGTGCCCGGGAAGGCTTCGGCAAAGCGGGCGTGCATGGCGTGGAGCGCCTGTTCGGGCGTGTCCTGGACATGCGCGGCTGACCAGGCCGGCGACGCATGCACCACCCAGGATTCATCGACCATGACGCGGCCCGGCTTGGTGTTATCGCGGGCCGCCCAGGCGAGCATGTCGTCGTCGATGCGGATGCCGTCATACGGCAGATCCAGCGGTTGCGCAAAACCCATCATCAGCGCCCAGCACGGGGCGTAGTGCACCGGGGCGATGGCTTCCTGCAGCGACGCCGGCGTGGCGCCATGAAACAGCGCCGGCAGTTCAGGCGCGGGCAGGGCCAGCGCGATGATGTCGGCCTGCGCGGTCTCCGTGCCGTTGCGCTCAATCGTCCAGCGCCGGCCATCGTGCGCCACATGCGTGACGGCGTGGCCGAAGCGCACATCCAGCGGCGCGGCCAGGCTGCGCACCAGCGCGCCCATGCCGGGCAGGCCGACGTAGCGGGCTTCGTCGCGTGAATCGGCTTGCAGGGCGTCGACCGTGCGATGGCCCCAGCGCGCGGGCCACGGTAGCACCGAGCCCTGACGGCCAGCGGCATCTACCGCGCGGCGGAAGGCCTCGCTGCGCACGTTGAATGACTGCGCGCCGTGGTCGAACGCATACGCGGGGGCGGACTCGGGCAGCACCGTGGTGGCCAGCCGGCCCCCCACACCGCCCGCGCGCTCATAGACCGTGGTGGCAATGCCTTCTGCGGCAAGCGCGTTGGCACAGGCAACACCGGCAATGCCGGCTCCGACGATGGCGATGGAAGGCTGGCTCATGGATGTGACGTGGGTGGCGGGCGGGGAATCCGGAAATCGGCGCGCAAATCGGCGCGTAACAGTCCGCCATGATATCGGGTCGCGCCGCAATGAAAAACGCCACCCGGAGGTGGCGTTTTGCGATGGAGCAATTCTGCGGCTTAGAACTTGTAACCCACAGCCAGCCCGAACACGATCGGGTCGACCTTGATGTCGGTCTTGTTGACCGCCAACACCTGGCCTTGCTGGCTTCGGATCGTGATGGTGGAGGTCGTCTTCAGTGGCAGGTACGACACCGTGCCGATGGCGGTCCAGTTCTTGGCGAACTCATACGACACGCCCACGTTGGCGACCGGCGTCCAGGAGCTGGACGTTTCTGCCGTCACCTTGGCCGGACCCGTCGGAACCTGGCCCATGCCGAGCTGCAGCACCTGCCCCAGGTTTTGCAGGCCGTTGACGAAGTTCTGGTTCAGCTTCAGGTTGGTGAAGAAGTTGTAGCTGACGCCTGCGCCGACAAACGGGCGCAGCTTGCTTTCCTTGGTGCCGAAGTAGTACTGCGCGACGATTGCCGGGCTCCATTCACGCACGGTGGCGACCGGGTTGTTTTGCGGCAGGCCCAGGTTGATCAGCGTCAGCGGCCCAACAACCGGCACCGGCGCGATCACATTGCCGCTGCCATACAGGTTGAACTTGGGCGGCACGCCACCCACGAACGTACCGGCGATGTTGTCGGTAAAGAAGTGCGTGAACGTGAGCGACAGCGTATTGGCGTTACTGACTTTCACGTCAGTTCCTGGCGACTGGTAGGTGCCCAGGCCCAGCGCGCTGGTGGTGGTGGTCAGCGGCGTGGCCGAATCCATCGGGCGAATGTAGAACCAGCCCAGTGCCATGACGTTACGACCCCAGACGTAGTTGTCCATGAAACCGCTGAAGCCGCCACCGCTGCTAGTGCCACTGCCGCTACCGCTGCTGGCGCTTGCGGCCACATTGGCCTCTGCGGTGGATTGGGCGTGAGCCAGGGGGGCAGCAAGTGTGCTGGCGGCAGCGCAGGCAAGGGCTGCAGCAAGGCGGCG
The DNA here is from genome assembly GCA_000955795.1 of Burkholderiaceae bacterium 26. GTDB lineage: Bacteria > Pseudomonadota > Gammaproteobacteria > Burkholderiales > Burkholderiaceae > Ralstonia > Ralstonia chuxiongensis. The sequence goes on along the minus strand of JYOB01000008.1, from coordinate 203,001 downwards.
GGCGGTGCGGTTCATGTGGTTGTCTCTCTGGATTGGATTGTTATCACGCCTTGGTGTGGCGATTTGTGTTTCCGCAGCATAACGCAGCGCTTTTGTTCGGTTGCGCCGCGATGATCGAAGTTTTCCTCTAGCGTGTACGCACGCAACAAGGGGTTTCCCCTAGTCTCGTTTCATACTCTCCACCGGTCGGCGGAGCCTTGGCCCACAACGGTCTACGGGCGGCAGTCTAAAACTTGTATTCCGGATTTTTAGGGTTGAAAGTCTGGTCGTTCCAGGTCTTGCGCGTCACGCTCTCAATGACGATTTTCTCGAGCTGATTGCCCGATTCATCCCACGCTTCTTCAATGCGCACCCACGGGTTTTTGAGGTCGAAATACAGGCGCACGCGCTTGGCGTAGAACGTGGGCGGTCCGCTTGGCGCATCCCAGGTCAGCCGCAGCATGCGCTCACCGTCTTCGGTCACCATCTTGGCTTCGCTGAACTTGCCGCTGCCGCCGGCTGCCAAGTGGGCGCGTCCGTCGCGTTCGAGCGTATCGACGATGAATTGCAGCCCAAGCTCCCGCGCCGTGTGGTTCGACTGGGATCTGGCCAGCGCGCCATCCAGCGCACTCCAGATCGCCACGAAACCGGCGAGCCCACCCAGGTGACCGTACATCTCGTCCTTGCGCACGGTTTCGTCGTAGATGATCTCCTGACCGGCGTGCGAACCGCCCTTGAGCCAGCGCGCGTAGACCTGGCGTGGTGCGTTGCGGTAGCGGATGAGCATGAGCGCCGGCTGGCTTTGCCACTGGTCTTTCACGCGTTCCTGGCGGCGCATGCGGTATTCATATTCGGGCAGCTTGGCCGCCTCGCCCTTGAGCCAGCGCACCAGCGTTTCGGGCTTCATGGCCTGCGCCATGGCGAGGACGTCTTCGTCAGACCAGCCCGCAAACGCGTTGGCGTGAACCTGGCTGCCGAGCCAAGCCGTCTGTCTGGCGATGTCCATGGCGGCAAAGCTGGCGATGGCCGCTGATTGCGATGTGGCTGTCGGTGCTGCTGCAGGCGCAGAAGCGTCCGACGTGGCAGGCTGAGCCCAGGCGTGTGCGGCGCCTGCCAGCGTCACGGCCAGGGCGAGGGTACGCAAATGCATACGGGTCTCCAGTGTTGGCGTTATTGCTGCGCCTGTGCGCGGGCGCGCTTGATGTCCGGATCGGCATCGCGCAGCTCGCGGCGCAGGATCTTGCCCACGGTCGACTTGGGCAGCTCTTCGTGGCGGAACTCGACGATGCGCGGCATCTTGTAGCCGGTCAGATGGGCGCGGCAGTGTTCGAGCAGCGCGGGCTCGGTCAGAGCGCCCGTGCGCGGCACCACGATGATCTTCACGCGCTCGCCAGCTACCGGGTCGGGCACGCCAATGGCCGCCACCTCCAGCACTTCAGGGTGCAGCGCCACCACGTCTTCGATCTCGTTCGGATACACGTTGAAACCCGAGACCAGGATCATGTCCTTCTTGCGGTCGATCAGGCGGATGTAGCCGTTGGCGTCCATCACGCCGATGTCGCCGGTCGAGAACCAGCCTTCAGCGTCGATGGATTTGGCAGTTTCATCGGGGCGCTGCCAGTAGCCGCGCATGACTTGCGGCCCACGCACCTGCAGTTCGCCTGGTTCGCCCAGCGGCGCGATCGTGCCGTCGTCGCGCTTGAAGCGCACTTCGGTGGACGGCGCGGGCAGCCCGATCGTGCCGCTGAATTCGGTCACCTGCGGTGGGTTCATCGACACGACCGGCGAGCATTCCGTCAGCCCATAGCCTTCAACGATGGTGTGGCCCGTGACGTCTTTCCAGCGCTGCGCAATCGCACGCTGCACTGCCATGCCGCCACCGATGGTGATCTTCATGGCCGAGAAATCGCGCTTGGCAAAGTCCGGATCTTCCAGCAGCGCATTGAACAGCGTGTTCACACCTGCAATGCCCGAGAAGCGCTCGTTGCGCAGGATGAAGATCACGCGTTTGGTGTCACGCGGATTGGCGATCAGGATATTGCGCCCGCCAAGCGTCATGAACATCAGCAGGTTCACCGTGAGCGAGAAGATGTGATACAGCGGCAGCAGCGTGACGTTGGTTTCCACGCCGCCGTTGAGCATGCTCTTGGACCACTCTTCGGCCTGCAGCAGGTTGGCGATGATGTTGCGGTGGGTGAGCATCGCGCCCTTGGCCACGCCCGTGGTGCCGCCGGTGTATTGCAGGAAGGCAATGTCTTCCGGCGCCAGTTGCAGCGGCTGCATCGCGCGTGAGCCGCCCACGGCCAGCGCATCGCGCAGCCAGACCGGCGACGGCAGCTTGTAGGGCGGCACCTGCTTCTGCACGTGGCGCATCACGAAGTTCAGCGCGCGGCCCTTGAGGTTGATCGCGCCGCCCATCAGATCGCCAATGCCGGTAATGACGATGTTGCGGATATCGCTGCCGGGCAGCGCCTGCTCCAGCGTGCGGGCGAAGTTCTCCAGCACGACGATTGTCTGCGCGCCGGAATCGCGCAGCTGGTGCGCCAGTTCTGGCACCGTGTACAGCGGGTTGACGTTGACGACGATGGCGCCGGCCAGCAGCGTGCCGAACAGGCACACCGGGTATTGCAGGCTGTTGGGCAGCATGATCGCCACGCGGTCGCCTTTCTTCACGCCGCGCGATTGCAGCCATGCCGCAAACCGCTTGGCTTGCCGTTCGCATTCGTCGTAGGTCATCTCGGTGCCGACACTCACGTAGGCGACGCGGGTGCGGTACTTCTCCACCGATTCGCGAAACACCTCGGCCAGCGAGTGATAGCGATCGGGATTGATCTCGGCGGGTACGCCCTCGGGGTACGACTTCAGCCAGATGCGGTCGGTAAGGCTGTTGCGGTCGGCAACGGTGTTCATGGTGTCTCCGTCCATGAAAAACGCGGCGTGGTTTTGTTATGTGCCGCGCGGGTTCTCGGGTCGGGCCGTTCCCGTATTGGCCCGAAGGTTCAATGCGACATCGTTTCGGGGCGCTCCAGAATGGCCACGACACCTTGTCCGCCCGCAGCGCAGATCGACACCAGCCCGCGCCCGCTGCCGCGCTGCGCCAGCATCTTGGCCAGCGTGGCAACAATGCGCCCGCCCGTGGCGGCAAACGGATGGCCGGTGCCAAGCGAGCTGCCGTTCACGTTGAGCTTGCTGCGGTCGATGCTGCCCATGGGTGCATTGCGACCGAGCTTTTCGCGGCAGTATTCGGGCGATTCCCAGGCGGCCAGCGTGCTGAGTACCTGGGCGGCAAAGGCTTCGTGGATCTCGTAGTAATCGAAGTCCTGCAGCGTGAGCCCCGCGCGTTGCAGCATGCGCGAGACGGCATAGGCCGGTGCCATCAAGAGCCCTTCGTTTTGCTCAGGCGTGCCGCTGAAAAAATCGACGGCAGCCGTATCCGCGCAGGTCATGTAGGCGAGGACGGGCAGGTTGTGCGCACGCGCCCAGTCTTCGCTGGCAAGCAGCACGCACGATGCGCCGTCGGTGAGCGGCGTGGAGTTGCCGGCGGTCATGGTGCCGGCCGCGCTGCGATCGAACACGGGCTGCAGCTTCGCCAGTTGCTCGATGGTCAAGTTGCTGCGCAGATTGTTGTCGCGATCCAGCCCCAGGTGGGCGGTCATCAGGTCGGTGAAGAAACCGCGCTCGTAGGCAGCTGTGAGGTTGTGGTGGCTGCGCAGGGCCAGCGCGTCCTGATCTTCGCGGCGGATACCCCAGCGCTTGGCCATCAACTCGCAGTGTTCGCCCATCGACAGGCCGGTGCGCGGCTCGCTGTTGCGCGGCAGCAGGGGGCGCACGAACATCGACGGCCGCAGGCCGGCCAGCGCTTTGACGCGCGCGCCGGTGGACTTGGCCCGGTTGGCCTCCAGCAGGATCTTGCGCATCTTCTCGTTGAGCCCAACGGGCGCATCGGACGTGGTATCCGTGCCGCCGGCAATGCCCACGTCGATCTGCCCCAGCGCGATCTTGTTGGCGACGAGGATGGCCGCTTCCAGCCCCGTGCCGCATGCCTGCTGGATGTCGTATGCGGGTGTCTGCTTGGCGAGCGTGGTTGAGAGCACCGTTTCGCGCGTGAGGTTGAAATCGCGCGCGTGCTTGATGACTGCGCCGGCCACGACTTCATCCAGGCGCTGGCCGTGCAGGTTGAAGCGGTCGATCAGGCCCTGCAGCGCGGCGGTCAGCATCTGCTGGTTCGACGCCGTGGCGTAGGCCGTGTTCGAGCGCGCGAACGGAATGCGGTTACCCCCGAGGATGGCGACGCGGCGCACCTGCGCGTTGACGAGCATGGTTTCAGTCTCCCGTGTTTTCTTGTTGTGCTTGCGGCAGCGTCAGCATGCCGCGCAGATAGGGTTTGTCGCCCGCAGCGTTGCGCACTTCAAATGCGCGACCGGGAGTCGCTTCGCTGGCTTGCCACAGCGTCGCCGCCCCGGGCAGCGATAGCGGCGTTTTGAACTCGGCCACCACTTCGCCTTGCGTGAGCGGCGCGGCCGGCAGCAGCGCGGCCAGCGCACGGGCCTTCGTCCACATTCCGTGGGCAATGGGCTGCGCAAAGCCGAACAGCTTCGCGCCGATGTTGGATACGTGGATGGGGTTCCAGTCGCCAGACACACCGGCGTAGCGTCGGCCGGTGTCGGCAGGCACATCCCAGTGGCCGACGGGCGACAAGTCCTGCGCATTTGGCAGCGCAATCAACGGCGCACCCTGCGGAGAAGACACGCCCACGCGCAGATACGTGGAAAGCGATTCCCACACCACCGCACTGCCTCTGATGACGGTCGTTTCAATAGCGAACGCCTGCCCGCGTGCATGGTGGAACAATCTGCGTGGGCGCACTTCCACGCGCACGCGCTCGCCAGCCTGCAGATGCTGGTGCTGGCGGATCGTGTTGCACAGGTGAACCAGGCCGATCACCGGATACGGAAACGCCGATTCCGTCATCAGCATCAGTTGCAACGGAAAGCCCAGCAGATGCGGATATGTCATCGGTACGCCATGCGCCGAGGAGAAACCGCACACCGCCGCGTACTGCGCGATGTGTTCGGCCTCAAGCGGCACTTCCCGGCGCACCAGCGTGTGGCGGGGCAGCGGCCCGCCGCGCCTGCCCTTGCGTTGCGACAACAGCGCGCGCCACGCCAGTGCACCCGGCGACGGCGGCTCGGTCACCAGCGTCTGGGTCGCGATCATCGGATAGGGCAGGGCTAGCGAGCGCATGGTCGCCTCAGGCTCCCAGCAGGCTTTGCCCGCACACGCGCACGATGTTGCCTGTCACGCCGTTCGACGCGGGGTTGGCGAACCACGCAATCGTCTCGGCCACGTCGACCGGCTGGCCGCCCTGGCTCATCGCGTTCATGCGGCGGCCGGCTTCCCGGATGGCAAACGGCACGGCCGCTGTCATCTGCGTTTCGATAAAGCCCGGCGCCACGGCGTTGATGGTGATGCCGCGTTCGGCCAGCAACGGGGCGGCAGCCTGCACGAGGCCAATCACGCCAGCCTTCGATGTCGCGTAGTTGGTCTGCCCCAGGTTGCCCGCAATGCCGCTGATGGACGACACGCACACGATGGCCCCGCCTGCATGCAGCGCATTGGCCGCAAGCAGCGCGTCGTTGATGCGCAATTGCGCTGTGAGGTTGATGTCGAGCACGCTGCGCCACGCGGGTTCGGTCATGCGGGCGATGGTCTTGTCGCGCGTGATGCCCGCGTTGTGCACGAGGATGTCGACGCCGCCCAATGCAGCAAGTTGCTGCGCGAGCAGGGCGGGCGTCTCGGGCGCGGCAATGTCGTAAGCCATGGCTTCACCGCCGATCTCCTGCGCGACGGCGTTCAGCGCTTCCTGCGCGGCGGGCACATCCAGGCACAGCACGCGCGCCCCATCACGCGCCAACACGTGCGCAATGGCTGCACCGATGCCGCGCGAGGCGCCGGTGACCAGCGCGGTGCGCCCCGCGAGCGGCTTCTGCCAATCCACCGAGACCGATGCGGCGCGATGCACGCGCACCACCTGCCCCGACACATACGCCGAGCGTGCCGACAGCAGAAAGCGCAGCGTCGACGCGGCCACGTTTTCCGCACCCTCCGCTACGTAGACGAGCTGCGCCGTGCAGCCGCGCCTGACTTCCTTTCCGAGCGAGCGCGTGAGCCCTTCCAGCGCGCGCTGCGCAATCGCCACTTCGGGCGTCTTGCAGCCTTCCGGCGGGCGACCGATTACGACCACGCGGCCACACCGGCCGATGGCGCGCACGCCATCGTGGAACACGTGATACAGCGCGTCGAGGCCGTCGATCGACGCAATGCCCGTGGCATCGAAAACGATGCCGCCAATGCGATCGAACGCGTCGCCGTCCTTGCCCGTGGGCGCGACAAAGCGGCCGGTGATCTGCCCGTGCCGATTGGCAGCGCCGAGCCATTCCGGATCGCTTTCATGAAAGCGCGTGGGTACGCCGGCCTCGGCAAACAGCGCGGCGAGCGTCTCACGCATGGAGCCACCCGGCGCCGCGCCCACCAGAAACGGCCCGACAAATTCCGGTTCCCCGGGCACATAACGGCGCAACGGCACGGGCTGCGGCAGGCCGAGATTGGCCGACAGCCACTTGCCGAAACCGGAACCGACGAAATCGAGGTACTTGTCTTGCATCGTTGTTGTTGTCGTTTGTCAGGCCCCTGGGCCATCAGGCTGCGCGGCGCTCGGCAGCCTGCAGGGCATCGAGCGCATCCTTGCGGCGCTGCAGGTCGGCCATCAGGTTGAAGTCGGGCGGGAAGTCATCCACGGCGACTGCGTGTTCACCGTAGCGCGCGTAGTCGCACAGTTGTTTGCGTTCGCCTTCGTCGATAAGGTTTTGTGCGACGGCTTGCGCGGTCCAGGTTTCGAAATCGGGCAGGCTTTGTGGCACCGGCGGCAGCTTGCCTGCGCGGATGGCCGGTTTCAAGCGTTGCTCGATCGCATCCACCGCGGGTTGCAGGCGGAAGGCCGCTTCGCCATAGGCGATGGGGTCGACCTCGGGTGTCGGGCAATACGAGTCGGCCAGCAGGCGATCGCGCACAGCGCCCGGCGTTTGCATCAGCTCGGCAACCTGCGCAGCCAGCGCATCCGATGGTTTGCGATACGGCGTGCCGAACGGGAAGATCAGCACACGCAGCAGCGCCGCGATGCCCGCGTTCGGGAAGTTGGCCAACACGCCGTCGAGCGCATCGTGCGCCTTCACCAGCGCGTCCTGCACCGACCAATGGACGAGTGGCGCGTCCTCGGCGGGGCGGCCTTCATCTTCAAAGCGCTTGAGCGTGGACGAGATCAGGTACATCTGCGAGAGGATGTCGCCCAGCCGGCCGGTGATGCTCTCGCGGCGCTTGAGCGTGCCGCCCAGCGTGAACATCGACACATCGGACAGCAGCGCCAGCGCGGTCGAGAAGCGGTTCACAGCCTGGTAATACCGCTGCATTTCCGGTGCGGCATTGCCCGGTGCGCTTGCCACGCGCCCGCCGGAGAGCGCATGCAGGAACGCACGCACCAGGTTGCCGGCGATGAACGCGCCGTGGCCGAACAGCGCTGCATCGAACGCACGCAGCGTCTCGGGGGAATCGGCGCCTTGCGCGGCCGTCATCTCGCGCAGCACATACGGATGGCAGCGGATCACGCCCTGCCCGAAGATGATCAGGCAGCGCGTCATGATGTTCGCGCCTTCCACCGTGATGGCGATCGGCACTTGCTGATACGCACGCGCCAGGAAGTTGTTCGGCCCCATGCAGATGCCTTTGCCGCCGACGATGTCCATCGCATCGGTCACCACATCGCGCGCACGTTCGGTGACGTGGTACTTGGCAATGGCGGAGATGACCGAGGGCTTCTCGCCCAGGTCAACGGCCAGCGCAGACAGACGTCGCGCCGAGTCCATCATGTACAGGTTGCCGCCCATGCGGCCGAGCGCCTCCTGAATGCCCTCGAACTTGCCGATGGGCGTGCGGAACTGGCGGCGCACGGCGGCATACGCACCGGTGCTGCGCACGGCCAGCTTGGCCATGCCCACGTTGGACGACGGCAGCGAAATCGCACGGCCCGCTGCCAGGCATTCCATCAGCATGCGCCAGCCACGGCCCACCTGCGCCTGGCCACCGATGACCCAGTCGATGGGAATGAATACGTCTTTGCCCGAGTTGGGGCCGTTCTGGAACACCGCGTTGAGCGGCCAATGGCGGCGCCCGATGTTCACGCCCGGATGCTTCGTCGGGATGAGCGCGCAGGTGATGCCGGGCTCCTTGTCGCTACCGAGCAAGCCATCCGGATCGACCGCGCGAAACGCCAGCCCCAGCACCGTTGCGATGGGGCCGAGCGTGATGTAGCGCTTGCTCCACGTCACGCGAAAGCCGAGCGTCTCGCGGCCTTCGTGCATACCGCGGCAGACCACGCCCACATCGGGAATGGCGGCGGCGTCGGAGCCGGCATACGCGTTGGTCAGTGCAAAGCAGGGAATTTCTTCACCGCGTGCGAGGCGCGGCAGGTAATGGTTTTTCTGCGCTTCGGTGCCGTAGTGCAGAAGCAGTTCGGCCGGGCCGAGTGAGTTGGGCACCATGACCGACACGGCTGCGGCGGAGCAGCGCGTCGACAGTTTCATGATGACTTGCGAATGCGCATACGCCGAGAAGCCTTTTCCGCCGTATTCCTTCGGGATGATCATGCCGAGGAAGCCGGCACGCTTCGCATAAGCCCACGCGTCGGGAGACAGGTCCTGCCAGATCTGCGTGCTTTCCCAATCGTTGGCCAAGTCGCAGAGCTTTTCGGTTTCCACATCGAGGAAAGATTGTTCTTCCGCCGACAGGCGCGGCGGCGGCGAAGACAGCAATCGCGACCAGTTGGGTCGGCCGGAGAACAGTTCGGCATCCCACCAGACGGTGCCCGCTTCAATGGCGTCGCGCTCCGTTTGCGACATCTCCGGCATGATCTTGCGGAACATCGCCAGCACCGGGCGCGTGATGAGGGCCCGGCGCAGCGGCTTGAGCGCGAGTACCAGCGCCGGCAGCACAAAAACGATGGCGAGTACCGTGGTCATCACCGGGCCCGCCAGCCCCAGCCAGGCGCCGGCCACCAGCCACACGGCGGTCGCGACCAGCCAGGCGAATGCCGAGGCTTCCATGCTGGCGAGCCCGAGCAGGCCGATGCAAAGCAGGACGATCCAGATCGTCGTCATGAGGGTCTCCATTCGATGCGTCTATGTGCCGGATGTCTCGAACACGGGCGGCACCTGCCAATTGCCCGAGCGACTCCCGTGCCTGCACACGGGAGATCGTGGCCGGGCCTGGGTTGTCAGGCGTTAGGGCTGCGCCAGGGGCGCATTGGGTTGGCCGGGAAGATTGCGCGAGCTGCATTGCTGCGGCGAACCGCCAATGCCCGGGTGCGCGCGGAGGGCGCGGGGCCGTCGCCATCGCTGTCGTCACCGTGATGATCGTCGTGGTCGTCTGCGGCGTTGTCGGCGCTTGCGCGTGCGGCGGGTGTGCGGCCGAACAGGTCACCAGCAAAGGGCGAGGAGGTGGTGTGCGTCGGGCTGCGGTCTGCGCTGCGGCCGTTGCCGTGCCCGACGTGGCGCCCGGAGCCGCCGTTGCCGCTGTCGTTGCCATTGGCGGCATCGTCCGCTTGCGCAACGGGCGTGGGCACCTGGGCTTCGGCCAGTTCGACCACCTGGTCGAGCGCACCGGCCTCGCCGGGCAGGGGGGCGTTGAGCGTGGCCACCACCAGCGCCGTCAGGCGTGCCAGCAGCGAGGCATCGTTCATCGTCTTGCCCTGCGTGAACAGCGGCAGCAGGTTGTTGAGGTCGTCCCCGGCCAGCACGCCGGCCAGTGCCTTGAGCGCAAAGTGCAGGCGCCAGCCCAGTTCTGCGCGCGGCAGGTGCGGCAGCGCACGCGAGAAGGCCTCGAAAAAGCGATCGAACACCAGCGCGTAGTGGCCGAGCAGATAGTTCTGCACGAACGGCGAGGTGTCGGAATACACGCGCCCCATCAGGCGCAGGAACGCAGGGCCGCCGGTGTCGGGGTTGCGCGCCATCTGCAGCGCCGGCACAAACAGCGCGCCGAGCACGTGGTCGCAGGTCAGTTGTTCCTTGGTCCAGCGTTCTTCGCACGCGGTCAGCAGCGCCAGCCGGCGCGTGTTGAGCGGGTCGAGCCTGCGCCCAAGCACCGACTGCATCAACGCTTCCTTGCTGCCGAAGTGATAGTTGACCGCAGCCAGATTGACCTTGGCGCGCGCCGTGATCTGCCGCAACGACATCGCCTCGTAGCCGAACTCGATGAACAGCAGTTCGGTGGCTTCCAGAATGCGGCCCTTGGTGTCTCCTGCTCCAGGACGTCCCATGTCTCCTACCTCGTTTTTTTAGGCCTGATATCGAGGTCGATTGCTGCAGTGCAGCGCTCGAACGTACGATTCAAACATGTGTATGGGGTTGCCCGGGCATGTTAGGAACAGACGTTTGAAAACGCCAAGCGCCCAATTCGAGCGGGGACTCTAGAGGAAGGAAGGTTGCCAAGCCAACGTATGAAACACGTGGCTTGGAAAGTGAGTGGGCGCAAACATCAAAAAGCTAAAGGAGGTCTGCGCCCCGGTTGGCGGGTCAGCCGGCCGGCTGATGGAGGGAGGTCAGGCCGCCAAAGAATGCGGCAGCGTTTTGTGCAAGGGTGGGGAGGTGATAGCCGCCTTCCTGGACGACCAGCGTCGGCAGCCCGATCGCGCCAACTGCATGGCCAAGCCGGCCGAAGCCCTGCGTCGAGACATCCACCTGCGATTGCGGGTCTTCGCGATAGATGTCGAAGCCGAGCGACAGCACCAGCGCATCGGGCTGAAAGCGTTCGAGTGCCGCAATCGCATCCCCGAGCTTGTCGAAGAACACCGATTCCGGCGAGCGATGCGGCATCGGCAGGTTCACGTTCAGGCCCAGGCCATCGCCCGCACCGCGCTCGTCGTCAAAGCCGGCGACGACCGGGTAGAAGTTGGTCGGATCGCCATGGATGGAGACGTACAGCACGTCGGCGCGGTCGTAAAAGATCTCCTGGATGCCCTGACCGTGATGCATGTCGGTGTCGAGAATGGCCACGCGCCTGAATTTGCCGCGCAGCGCCTGTGCGGCAATAGCGGCGTTGTTCAGATAACAGAAGCCGCCGGCTGCCTCGCGGCGCGCATGATGGCCGGGCGGGCGGCACAGCGCGTAGGCCGTGCGCTCGCCATGGAGGATGGCTTGCGCGCCGGCTGCTGCGCTCTGTGCGGACCAATACGCCGATCGCCATGTGTTCTCGCCGACTGGGCAACTGCCGTCTGCCAGGTAGCGGGCGGCCTGGGCCAGCACGCCGCGCAACGCATTGGGCTCGCGCACGAAGATGTTCGACATGACCTCGTCACCCCAGTCTTCGGGCAGGCGCAGCCAGTCGGCATGAGCGTCTTGCAGGAAGCGCAGATAGGGCTCGCCGTGCACGGCGGTGAGCGGCGCGATGCCGTGATCTTCGGGCCGCGCAATGGTAAAGCCGAGGTCGCGCGCCGCCTGCAGCAGATTCAGCGCGCGCTCCGGCACTTCCTGCGGCGTGCGCATCTTGCCGCGCGAGTAATAGCTCTGCGGATGGTGCAGAAGCTGTTCAGGGTGAAAGAACGTCAGCATGGGTAAAACAAGGGTGGGGAGACTGTTATGCGCCGACTGCCTCGCCGGCAGTTGCACGGCCGCGCTGGCGCACATCGATGGCGGCAATGCACACCAGCGAGATACCGGCGAGCAGCGTGTAGAACACCGCTAGCGGCCACCATTCACCATGGAAGCGCTGCGCGAGGATGGTGCCGACCAGCGGCGTGAGCCCGCCCGCCACTGCGCCGCACACCTGGTATGACAGCGAGATTGCCGAATACCGCACGCGCGTTTCGAACACGCCCGACACGAAGCCCGCAATGACCGAGTAGAAGCTCGCCATGCACACCACGGCCAGCGCAATGCCCAGCACCATCAGCGGCGCCTGGCGCGTCTGCACCAGCAGGAACATGGGATACGGCGATGCCATTGCCAGCAGTGCCATCAGCTTGAGGAAGCGTGCGCCGCCAAGCCGTTCCGCCAGCCATGCCGCCAACGGTTGGGCGAGGAACTGGATGAACGCGACCACAAACAGGCAATCGAGAATCAGCGTTTTCGACAGCGACAGATACTGCGTCGTGTACGCGATCATGAACGTGTTGGTGAAGTACACACCCGCAATGCCGATGGTGTTAGCGCCAATGCAAAGCAGCACCGGCACACGCGCCGTGCGCCAGACTTCGGCGATTGGCAGCTTGGCCGTCTTGCGCTGCGCCTGCACCTGCGCAAACTCCGGCGACTCATTCACGCCCAGGCGGATCGCCACGCCCACCAGCAGCAGCACCGAGCTGGCGAGGAATGGTAGACGCCAGCCCCAGTCCATGAACGCATCCTTCTCCATCGACGTGACGAGGCGAAAAGCCAGCAGCGAGAGAATCAACCCGGCCGGGCTGCCCAGTTGCGCAAACGATGCGAAGAACGTGCGGCGGCCCTTGGGCGCGTGTTCGCCCGCCATCAGCACCGCGCCGCCCCATTCGCCACCGACCGCGATGCCCTGCACCACGCGCAGCAGCACCAGCAGCACGGGGGCGAGGGCGCCGGCGGTGGCATACGTCGGCAGCAGCCCGATACCGATGGTCGCCAGGCCCATCATCGTGAGCGTGATCATCAGCGCTTTCTTGCGACCGATGCGGTCGCCCCAATGGCCGAACACGATGCCGCCCAGTGGCCGCGCGAAAAAGCCCACGGCAAACGTGCCGAACGAAGCGAGCGTGCTGAGGAATGGATCGCCGCCCGGAAAGAACAGCGGCCCGAACACGAGCGCAGCAGCGGTGGCGTAGATGTAGAAGTCGTACCACTCGATCATGGTGCCGACAAAGGCGGCGGTGGCCGCGCGCGCAGGCTGGCGCCCGCCGGGTTGGGACGGTTGCATGGTGTAGCTCCTCACAGATTTTTTAGCCCGCCGCTTCAAGGCGACGATGCGTGTTTATTGCCGCTTGACGGGTATTAGTCAAATTCTGAATACTTATTGTTTGTATAAATTCAACTCATATTCGCCGCCATGGATCCGTCCGCTCTTGATCCCGCCCTGGTCAGCGACCGGCTTGACTGGAACCTGCTGCGCACCTTTCTCACCATCGTCCACGAGCGGAGCATCAGTCGCGCGGCGGTGCGGCTGCACATCACGCAGCCGGCGGTCAGCCTCGCGCTGCGGCGCCTCGAAGATCAGCTCGGCCACACGCTGATTGAGCGGCGCGGCTCGCACTTTCGCCTCACGCGCGTTGGCGAAGACGTGTTGCGCATCGCCACCGATGTCTACGGCAATGTGGCGCGGCTCGGCTCAGAGCTTGGTGAACCGCAAGACGATGTGAGCGGCGTGCTGCATCTGCTGACGGTCAGCCGCATCCAATCGGGCGTGTACGACGAATGCCTAGCGGCGTTCCATCGCCATCACCCGCGCGTGGATCTGCAGGTGGAAGTGATGCGTAGTACGGACATCCTCGATGCGCTTGCGCAAAAGCGGGCGGGCATTGGGCTGAGCCTGTGCCGCACGCCCGTCGAAAAGCTCGAGCGGCAACTGTTCCTGCGCCAGCGCTACGCCGTGTTCTGCGGGCGGCATCACGGGTTGTTCGGGCGGACGGGCTTGTCGATCAGCGATCTGCTGGGCGAGAACTTCGTTTCGTTCTTGAGCGACCAATTGGGCGATGCGCTATCGCCGCTGGCGGTGTTTCGGGATCAGCAGGGATTTACCGGTCGCATCGTCGCCACGTCTCCGAGCCTGGACGAGATCAAGCGGCTGGTGTTTGCGGGGTATGGGATTGGCTGCCTGCCGGAGCACATCGTGGCGGACGATGTGGCGCAGCAGCGCTTGTGGCGGCTGCCGCCTGAAGAGGGTGTTGCCGACATCGATCTGTACCTGATGTGGCACAAGGAGCGGCGACTGGCGCCAGCTGAAGACGCGTTCCTCGCGCATTTCCGGCGGTATATGGCGCGGTATTCGTTGGCGGAGCGGCTGGGGGACGTGGTAAATGCGCCGTTGGCGGCATTGCGGGCGCCGGTGGGGTAAACACCATCACCTGTTAAACTAACGCCCTTCTTGCAGTCCCCGGGGTCCAGTCGCCCCGTCACCTACCCAGGCTTTGTCCACGATTGGCGCACGAACGAATGCGCGGGACACGCCGGTCCAATCGCTTTTCCATGTCGTTTTCCGAACTCGGCTTGTCAGACAAGCTGGTACGCGCCGTGGCCGAACTCGGCTACGCAGAACCCACTCCGATTCAACGCCAGGCCATCCCCGCTATCCTCAAGGGCGGTGACCTGCTCGCCGGTGCACAGACCGGCACCGGCAAGACCGCCGGTTTCACGCTGCCGCTGCTGCACCGCCTGTCTGCTTCGCAGCCCAACAAGGTGCAAACGCCGCAGGGCATGCGCTTTCCGATCCGCGCGCTGGTGCTGACGCCCACGCGTGAGCTTGCCGCGCAGGTGGAAGAAAGCGTGCGCGCCTATGGCAAATACCTGCCGCTGAAGTCGATGGTGATGTTCGGCGGCGTCGGCATCAACCCGCAGATCGATGCACTCAAGCGCGGTATCGATATCGTCGTGGCCACGCCGGGCCGCCTGCTGGACCATGTGGGCCAGCGCACCATCGATCTGTCGCATATTGAACTGCTGGTGCTGGACGAAGCCGATCGCATGCTCGACATGGGCTTCATCCACGATATCCGCAAGATCCTCAACATCCTGCCGCCGAAGCGTCAGAACCTGCTGTTTTCGGCAACGTTCTCTGACGACATTCGCGAATTGGCCGATCGCTTGCTCGACAAGCCGGCGCTGATCGAAGTCGCGCGCCGCAACACGACGGCCGAGACGGTCGAGCAGCGCGTCTACCCGGTCGACCGCGAGCGCAAGCGCGAACTGCTGGCCAAGCTCGTGCGCGACAACGACTGGCACCAGGTGCTGGTGTTCACGCGCACCAAGCATGGCGCGAACCGCCTGGCTGAGCAGCTCACGCGCGACGGCATTCCCGCGCTGGCCATCCACGGCAACAAGAGCCAATCGGCACGCACGCGCGCGCTGACGGAATTCAAGGCCGGAACGCTGCGCGTGCTGGTTGCCACCGATATCGCCGCGCGCGGTATCGACATCGACCAACTGCCGCACGTGGTCAACTTCGACTTGCCGAACGTGCCCGAGGACTACGTGCACCGTATCGGCCGCACGGGCCGTGCCGGTGCGCAAGGCGAGGCGATTTCGCTGGTCTGCGTGGACGAGCATGGTTTGCTGCGTGACATTGAGCGCCTCATCAAGCGTGAACTGCCGCGCACCGTGCAGGAAGGTTTCGAGCCGGACCCAACCATCGCGGCGGAGCCGATTCCGAACGGGCGCAACTCGGCGGGCCGTGGCGGCAACGCGCGCGGCGGCCGCCCGGGCGGTGGGCGCAGCCAGCAGCCTCGCCAGGCCAGTGGCAACGCTGCGCCGCGCGAGCCGCGGGCCCCGCGTGAACCTCGCGAACCGCGTCGCGAGTCGAGCGGTAACGGTCAGGGTCAGGGTCAGAATCAAGGCCAAGGCCAGGGTCGCAATGGTGCCGGCAGCCGCCAACGTCAGGCGCAAGGTCAGCAGGGTCAACGTGACGGCCAAGCTGCGCCGAAGCCGCGCAATGGCCAATCGCAAGCGCGCGGCCAGCGCCAAGGCAATGGTCAAAGTCAGGGCCAGGGCCAGGGCAATGGGCAAGGCGCGCAGGGTGGCCAACAACGCCGCGCATCGAACACGCAAGCCGCGCAGCCAACCCACAAGGGGCAGCCGGCCAAACAGCCGTTCAACGGTCTGTTTGCCAAGGCTGCTGCGTTGCTCGGCGGCCGTAAAGCTTGACGTTCATGCACGACGACGGTCAGCCCGCATCAGCTGAAGCGCCCTACGACGGCCTGACGCCCGACAGCATCCTCGATGCGTTGGCGCAGGTCGGGCTGATGCCGGACGGCCGTATGTTCGCGCTCAACAGTTACGAAAACCGCGTCTACCAGGCCGGCGTGGAAGACAGCGCGCCGGTGGTGGTCAAGTTCTACCGCCCGGCCCGCTGGACCGAGGCGCAGATCGTCGAAGAGCATGCCTTCACGGCAGAACTCGCGGCGGCGGAAATCCCCGTGATCGCGCCGCTGGAAATCGATGGCCGCACGCTGCACACGTTCGAGCGTTGGTATTTTGCGGTCTTCCCGCGCTGCGCAGGCCGGGTGCCTGCCATCGACCGGGACGACACGCTTGAATGGATGGGCCGTTTCCTCGGGCGCATCCACGCCGTCGGGGCGCAGCGGCCGTTCATAGCCCGGCCCGCACTCGACATTGACACCTTCGGCGTGCAATCGCGCGATTGGCTGCTCGAACACGATTTCATCCCGCCCGATTTGTTGCCAGCCTGGCGCAGCGTTGCCGACGCTGCACTCGACGGCGTGCGCCGCTGCTACGACCGCGCCGGTGACGTTTCGCTGCTGCGTCTGCACGGCGATTGCCACGCGTCGAACGTGCTCTGGATCGAAGAGGCCGACGCCAAGCAGGGCGATCCGCTGCGCAGCGCCGGCCCGCATTTCGTCGATTTTGACGACAGCCGCACCGGCCCCGCCGTGCAGGACTTGTGGATGCTGCTCTCGGGCGACCGCGCGTCGATGCAATCGCAGCTCGCCAGCCTGCTGGCCGGCTATGAAGACTTCTGCGAATTCGACACGCGCGAGCTGTATCTGGTGGAAGCGCTACGCACGCTGCGCTTGCTGCATTACAGCGCATGGTTGGCCCGTCGCTGGAATGATCCGGCGTTTCCCGCCGCGTTTCCGTGGTTCAACACGCAACGCTATTGGCAGGACCGGGTGTTGGAATTGCGCGAGCAGATCGCGCTGTTGGACGAACCGCCGCTCTGGTGAAACCGAGCGGCGGTTTTTCTTTGCGACTGCGTAGACGCTCTACGCGAACTTGCCGGCCTGGAAGTCTCGAACAGCCTGGAAGATCTCCTCCTGCGTGTTCATCACAAACGGGCCGTATTGGGCAATCGACTCGTTCAGCGGCTTGCCAGCCACCAGCAGCACGCGTGCGTCTGCGTCTGCTGCACGGATGACCACTCCGTCACTGCCTTCCGTGTTGGCGAGGATGGCCATCTGCTTGTCTTCCACGCGCTGCAGCCCGGCGCTGCCGGACGCTTCGGCATCGCCCACCAGCGCGCTGCCACGGAACACGTAGACGAACGCGTTGTGCCCGGCCGGCAGCGGCTGTGCAAACGACGCACCCGCAGGCAGCGTGATGTCGAGGTACAGCGGCTGCGTCGCTTCACGCGTCATCGCACCTTGCACGCCTTGCGAATCTCCGGCGATGACCCGCACGGCCACGCCGTCTTCCGTCGTGAACTCGGGAATCTCGTTCGACGGGATGTCGCGGTACCACGGCGTCGTCATCTTGTCGCTGGCGGGCAGGTTCAGCCACAGCTGGAAGCCTTCCATCACGCCATCTTCCTGCTCCGGCATTTCAGAGTGCACCACGCCGCTGCCGGCCGTCATCCACTGCACGCCGCCGTGTTGCAGCAGGCCTTCGTGGCCGGCACTGTCGCGGTGGCGCATGCGGCCAGCGATCATGTACGTCACCGTTTCAAAGCCGCGGTGCGGGTGGTCGGGAAAGCCGGCCAGATAGTCGTTCGGGTCGTCGCTGCGGAACGCGTCCAGCATCAGGAACGGGTCCAGCCGACGTTGCAGGTTGTTCGTCAGCACGCGCGTGAGCTTCACGCCCGCGCCGTCCGAAGTGGGGCGGCCAGTGATGATGCGCTCCACGCGGCGGCCACGCTGCACTTGCGGTTGTACGAGGGTTTCCATGTTGTTCTCCTGAAATCGGGCATTTGTCATATGCCAAATGTAGGGTGGTTGCCCGGTTTGCACTAGTCGGTTATTGTGGGAAAAAATGTTGCTCCCGGCGAGACAATCACAATCCCAGGCCGGCGCGCGTCACTACAAGAAGAGGAAACCATGGATCTGAATCAATTGGCGCTGTTCGTGCGCGTGGTTGAAGCGGGGAGCTTCACGGCAGCGGCAACGCGGCTCGATTTGCCCAAATCGTCCGTCAGCCGAGGCATTGCGGCGCTTGAACAGGATTTGAACGTACGACTGTTACAACGCACCACGCGCACGCTGCATTTGACCGACGCCGGCCAGAGCCTGTATCAGGTGGCGTCGCATGCCCTGGAAGACATCGAACGCGCCACGACATGCGCCGGCGAGCTGCAAGACCTGCCACGCGGCAAGGTGCGAATCACGTCTTCCGAAGACGTCGGCCGCCTGCTGGTGGCGCCCGTCGCGGCGCGCTTCATGCAGCAATACCCGGAGATCGATCTGGACGTGGTGCTGACGCCGCGCAATGTCGATCTGGTGCAGGAAGGTTTTGACCTTGCCGTCCGCGTCGGACGCTTGGCCGACAGTTCTCTCGTGGCGCGGTCGCTTGGCGTATTGCGCATCGGCTTATTCGCCTCGCCCGATTACCTGCAGCGCCGCGGTGCTCCGGCCACCGTGCAAGGGCTGGCCGACCATTGCTGCCTGGATTTTCGCGGCACCGGCCGCGGCGAAACGCAATGGCGCCTTGTTGGCCCCGATGGCCTGAAAACCGTGGCCGTGCGCGCCCGCCTGAATTCCGACAGCCTCATCTATCTGGAAACGTTGATTGCGTCGGGCGCCGGCATCGGCCCGCTGCCGCTGTACGCGAGTGCCGTGGCGCGTGCCAATGCACCGCTGCCTCGCCTCGTGCGTGTGCTGCCCGACTATGCGACCAGCGGAGAGCCGATCAACCTCGTCACGCCATCCGCGCGGTTCGTGCCCAAACGTGTCCGATTGCTGATCGACATGCTGACCGAGTCGATTCGGCAAGAGCTGGAAAACGCTGATCCCACCTGAGGCATCGCGGCCCAGAAGATGGGCGCGTCAAATGTTGTCACGACTGCTCCGGCTGGGTATTTAGCACGGCATCATGCGCTTCGCGTGTGCCGACCAGTACGTCGGGCCCTCCTTGACGTTATCCCGTAGCGTTGCAGTGTTTCCCCCCGGTGCACTGCGACGCGTCTGGCACATGCGACCCTTGGGTGTTTCCGATCCCGTCACGTTGTGGGAAACACCGCCGCCCGGACCGCGTTGTCCGGGCTTTTTTTTGTCCACATTCCGCAGAGTGGATACGGCATTGCGTGGCTCAAGGGTCTTCACAAAATAGGACTCTTCTCATGGTTCGTAGCAAACCTCGCCATGAAAATTGCAGGCACGTAACACATGCAACGGATCGCGCTGAACGCGACAGTTCGGGCGCTATCAACGCCCGTACCATCCGGCACGCATGTGCGCAATTTCCACGGAGCAGAACATGCGCATCGCCTTGCTTGAAGACGATCCCTTCCAAAGCGAAGTCATCGTCCAGATATTGTCCCAGTCGGGACACGACGTGATGACCTACAGCGATGGGGCGACGTTGCTTCGCATGCTGGGGCGCTCGTCGTATGACATGCTGATCCTCGACTGGCACACGCCGGGCATGCTCGGTATCGACGTGCTGAGCGTGGTGCGCGGCCGCCACAGGGAAGTGCTGCCCATCCTGTTCGTCACAGCCGAAGAAGGTGAAAAGAGCATCGTGCGCGCACTCACACACGGCGCCGATGACTACATCGCCAAGCCGTTCCGCATTGCCGAGTTGCGCGCGCGTGTCGATGCTCTGCTGCGCCGGGCGTATCCGATTCCGTATGGCCGCCTGCCGTTCGCGGTGGGGCCGTACTACTTCAACCCTCAGCGCCAGCAGGTCACGCTGCACAGCGAGCCCGTTACGCTGACGGCCATCGAATTCCAGCTGGCGTTGCTGCTGTTCTCGAACGTGGGACGCACGCTGTCGCGCGATCACATCTTCGGGCAGGTGTGGGGCCGTAATTCTTCGGAGTACACGCGCACCATCGATAGCCACGTGTCGCGCATCCGCATGAAGCTGAACATCGAGCCGGAGAACGAGGTGCGCCTGGTGGCCGTGTACAAGCACGGCTATCGCGTGGACCATCTGAAGCCCGCGGACGACATGAATGGGCTGTCGGACATGGACGTCGCGTCGTACGGCGTCTGAACGCGGGCCGATCGCGCAACCCAGAATGGGCGCCATCGCTGAAACGCGGCGGCGCCCATTTTATTTTCTATCGACTGGTATGCTCGATGCCTCTCATTCTTTGGGCGAGGCCGGTGTGCCGCTTGTCAATCTCAATGCAGAAGCCGATGCGTTGCCGCGCGCATGGTCGTCTCGCGTGCTGGAGCGTTTTGGCGGCGGCAACTTCAAGGTGTTGCGCATGGACGGCACGCCGTATCCCGACGAAGTGCACGACTATGCCGAAGGCCTGCTGGTGATCGATGGCGAGCTGCGCCTGCGCATTGACGGCGAAGCGGTAACGGTGTCGCGCGGCGAGCTGTATTTGGTGCCTGCTGGTGTGCCACACAGCGTGGACGCCGGCAGCGCGGGCACGTTGGTCATTCTGGACGTGTAAGCGGGGCGTCGTGTGCTTCCGCGAGTTGCTTGATCCGCTGCAGCATCATCCGGCGGATCAGCCCGCTTGGGATGCGGATCAGCATCCAGTAAGGCGTGAAGCGGCGGCGTGCCGTTGTGTCGGAGCAATGCACGCACGTGCGCGTGGTCAGCAGCGTGCCGGCGACGTCGGGTTCGGCGACGAACGTCATGACCAGCTCGGCGATGTTGGGCTCCGAGAACGCGCGAAATGCGCCGGCTTCAACGCGGACGAGCCCACCCGCGGATTCCCAGAAGCGGCCGACCAGGCCCAGCGCGAATTCGCGATCTCCATCGCGGCCGAGTACGGTGAAATCGTGCAGGCCGAATCCGGCATCGATACGTCGCACATTGGGCTTGCCCATTGCGGCGGCGATGCGGGCCGGGATGGCGCGCAAGTGCAGAAACATTCGGGCCAGCGGGAAATCGGTAACGTCAAGCTGCGAAACCATGTCGAGCACGCGCCCGGGCGCGGCATTGACGCGTATGTGGTGCTGCTCGCTGAACTGATGCTCCGGAAGGAAGGTGTGCAGCAGGCTCATGATGATCGACGGCGTGGTGTCATGCCTGCGGTTCCTCACTGGCAGTCGTGGAAGCAGCGGCCGGGGCGAATGCGGCGTCGCGAGCGGGCGGTTCTGCCAGGCTTCGTTTCATCAGCCATGCAACCCCCGGGATGCGCAAACCGGTGGCGAACACCACGTCTCGCATCCAGCCTCCATATTGGGACTGGAAGCACGGCGTGAGTGCTCGGCTCAGCGTCTGATAGGCCTGCACGGTACGCAGACGCCGGGCGTGATAGGCGAGGGCGCCATCGGTGGGGCCATGCACTTGCACGCACGCGGCAAGTGCCAGGGCATCCTGCGCGGCCAACGTGGTCCCCAGGCCGAGCTGCGGGCTCATGGCATGCGCGGCATCGCCGATCACGCAGTAGGGCGGTTTGGCCAGCGCGCGCGGCCATGTGTGGCGATATACGGCAAAAGGCATATCGTCGTGCGAGCCAATCTGTTCGACCATGGGCGCGGCTTGCGGCCACAGGCTCAGCACATGCGCCTTCCACTGCGTGATGTCGGTCTGGCGCCAGGCGCTGACCGCATCACCGGGCAGGCTCCAGAACATCGACAGGCGTGTGCGGGTGCCGTCCACTTCGGTGGGCAGCAAGCCCATCATCTCGCGCGTGCCGCGAAAGCGCTGCTGCAGCACGCGCGGGTTCCAGCCATCTACCCATCCTTGGAACCACAGCGTGCCCCATCGGTAGGTGCTCGACGGGCCGGCCAGGCCTGCGGACTCACGCAGCGCAGACGCCGCACCATCGGCAATCACAAATAGGTCGAAGATCGATTCGCCCTGTGCGTGCATGACCCGTGCTCGTGGGCCATCAAGAAGCAGTTGCTGGATCGCGCAACCAAAGTGGAACGATGCGCCCGCGTGCAAAGCGGCGTCGTAGAGCATGGATGACAATGCGTGCCGTGTGACGGCGCGGCCGGGCGCATCGGCGTAGTCGATGTCGAGCAGGCGCCAACCGCGATGGCTCAGGCCGATCAGCCGGTCGATTGGTGCGCCGATGCCCTCCAGCTCGCGGCCGACGCCAAGTGCCTCTAGCGCGCGGATACCCTGCGGCTGGATCAGCAGGCCCGCGCCCATGGCGGTCAGCTGCGGATGCTTTTCGAAGACGTGCACGTTGTGCCCCTGGCGGGCAAACGCGATGGCGGCGGCGAGGCCGGCGTTACCGGCGCCGGCAATGCCGATGGTCAGCGGGCGGGGTGCGGTCATGAAGCGTGGCAGATCGTTTGCTCAGGATGATAACGATACGGCACGCACGTTAAGGCTGTTCGTGCACGCTGCGGAGATAATGCGCAGACCTCCCGCCCACTACCCCACCCGGACGCGCCATGCAGATCAAATGGCTGGAAGACTTCAAGGAACTTGCCAAGACGCGCAGCTTCAGCCGCGCTGCCGAGAACCGCAACGTCACGCATCCCGCATTCGGCCGGCGGATCAAGGCGCTGGAAGAATGGGTGGGCACCGCGCTGGTCGAGCGCAGCGAGCATCCGGTCACGCTCACGGCGGCGGGGCGCTTGTTTCTGGATGCCGCGGCCAATGCCGTCGATGGCTTGAACGATGCGCGTTTGCTACTGCGCGAGGCGCAATTGCCCGTGGCGCTGAAGATCGGAACAGGGCGCACGCTGGCGCGCACCTTCGTCCCCGCCTGGTATGAAACGCTGGCACGCCAGCGCGGCGTGTTTCCGCTTAGCGTGACGACGGGCGGCACGCAGGAGGGCGTACTCGCACTTGCCGATGGCACGGTCGATTTGCTGATCGCTTACGCCAGCCCGCAGGCCGATGCGCTGCTCGATCCGCGCAAGTACGACCATTGCACGCTGGGCAGCGAAACGCTGGTGCCGGTGAGTGCGCCCGACAAGCGTGGTCGCGCGCGCTTCACGCTGCCGGGCTCGTCTGCCGCGCCGCTGCCGTGGCTAGCCTTTGCGCGCGGCCTGACGTTGCGGCAGATGCTCGACAGCCACCTTGCCGCCGCCGATCGCAAGGCGCATCTGCAGCCCGTGTTCCAGGCGGATTTTTACGAGGCGGTGGAAGAGATGGCCCTACGGGGATTCGGCATGGCGTGGCTGCCATATCGCTTGGCCAAGCCGCACCTGAATGCGGGTGAACTCCGCCCCGCCGGCGATGACGCCTGGCACATCCACGTCAACATCCGCATGATGCGGGTGCGCAGCAACCAGAGCGCACTGCTTGATGAGGTGTGGCAACTGGCCGTTGATAACGCCAGCAACAACGCCCGCACCGACCTCGCCTGAAGCGCATCGCAAAAAGCCCAACCTTGTGCCGAAACGGCACAAGCCGCCTGGGCACGGCACCTAGACTCCTCCGCAACCTTCGCCCGCCAGCGTTATTCAGCAAAACAGGCGGATCGGCACAGACCACGGGGAGACAACCATGCCAGCCCACACCCTCAACGCAAGCGGCGCATCCGCACGCGCCACCAACACCCATCGACATCCCTCGCCCTGGCGTGCCGTACTGGCGGCCAGCGTCGGCAACGCGCTCGAATACTACGATCTGCTGATCTACGGCTATTTCGCCATCACCATCGGCAAGCTGTTCTTCCCGACGGGCGACGCGTGGAGTTCGCTGATGCTCTCCGTCGGCACGTTTGGCGTGTCGTTCATCATGCGGCCGCTGGGCTCGATGGTGCTGGGCAGCTATGCAGACCGTGTGGGCCGCAAGGCTGCGCTGACGTGGTCGATTCTGCTGATGATGCTCGGTACCGCGATGATCGCGTTTGCACCGACGTATGCGTCGATCGGGGTGTGGTCGCCAGCCATCGTGATCGTGGCGCGACTGCTGCAGGGCTTCTCTGCCGGCGGAGAATTCGGTTCGGCCACGGCGTTCATGATCGAGCACGCCAACGGCAAGCGCATGGGATACAACGCGAGCTGGCAGGCCGCCACGCAGGGCCTTGCCACATTGCTGGCCGCGGGCTTGAGCGCATGGCTGACCTACGCGCTGACCACCGCGCAGGTCGAGTCATGGGGCTGGCGCGTGGCGTTCCTGTTCGGCTTGCTGATCGGCCCCATTGGCGTCTACATTCGTCGCCACACGCCTGAGACGCCCGAGTTCGTCGCCATGCAGGCCGAGGCCCAGGACGCGCCGCAAACGCATTCGCCGCTGCGCGATACGCTCACGCAGGGTTTGCCAGGGCTATTGCTGGGGGCGGGCGTGGTCGTGGCCGTCACCGCATTCAACTACGTGCAGAAGGTCTACATGCCGACCTATGCCATCAATCAACTCCACATCGCGACCAGCGCGTCCCTGGTCTGCACGATGATCACCGGCGCAATGCTGATGGTGATGGCGCCCGCGTTCGGCTTGCTGGCGGATCGCTTCGGCAGCATCCGCGTGGTGTCGATTGCGATGGTGGTGATTGCGCTGTCGACGTATCCGATGTTTGCCACGCTGGTCGCGCAACCGACGTTCTGGACGCTGCTGGTCATGCAGGCGATTGTGGGCGTGCTGTTGGCCGCCATCCTGGCGCCGTTGCCCGCGCTCCTGGCCGACATCTTCCCGACGCGCACGCGCGGCACGGGCCTGGCGCTGAGCTACAACTTGTCGGTGACGATCTTTGGCGGGTTCTCGCCGCTGATTGTCACGTGGTTGATTGGTGTCACGCACATCAAGACGTCGCCGAGCTTCTATGTGTTTGCGACCACGCTGATCAGCCTGGCCTCGCTATGGATGCTGCGCGGACGTGCGCGTGCGCAATGAAGCTGAACAGAACTTCTCGTAACACCGAAGGATTTCGCATGATGACCCTGGAGGCGCTGCGCGCCACGCTGCCGGTGTACCCAATTGAGCTGCAGAAACCCGATATCCGCCGCTGGAAAACGGGCACGCACGGCATTGACTACGTGCACACGTTCGACAGCGGCATGCCTGGGCCGCACGTCATGATCAACGCGCTCACGCATGGCAATGAGCTGTGCGGCGCGATTGCGGTGGATGCGCTGCTAGGCGCCGGCGAGCGCCCGGCACGGGGCCGGCTCACGCTGTCATTCGCCAATGTGGAGGCGTACGAGCGCTTCGATATCAACGATCCGGATGCCACGCGATTTATCGACGAAGACCTGAACCGCGTGTGGTCTGCCGACAAGCTCGACGGCCCCGGCAACACGCTGGAACTGCGGCGCGCGCGCGAGCTGCGCCCGGTGATCGACACGGTCGACTACCTGCTCGATATTCACTCGATGCACGAAAAGGCCGAACCGCTGATGCTGACTGGTCCGCATGCGAAAGGCGTCGCGTTGGGCCGCCAGGTCGGCGCGCCTTCGCATCTGATGATCGATGCCGGCCACGCTGCTGGCCGCCGCCTGCGCGATTACGGCGGCTTTGGCGATGCCGCCAGCCCGAAGAACGCGCTGCTCATCGAATGCGGACAGCATTTCGAGCGCGCGAGCCGCGATGTAGCGCTGGATGCGTGCGCGCGTTTCCTGGTGGCGCTCGGCACCGTCGATGCATCGGCGGTATCCGAATGGCTGGGGATTGCGCCCGCACTGGATGTGCGATGCATTCGTGTGACCGATCCGGTGGTCGCCAAATCTACGGCGTTCCGTTTTGCGGACGACTATCGCGGTATGGAAACCATCGAGCGCGCAGGCACCGTCATCGCCACCGATGGAGACCTGCAGATCGTCACGCCGTACGACAACTGCGTGCTGCTGCAGCCATCGTTGCGGCATCTGGCGCCCGGCGTGACCGTGGTTCGGCTGGGCAGGCCGGAAGGCGCTCTCTAAACGCTCAGCATGGCGCGCAACGTGCCGAGCACGACCTGGCGGCAGTTGCGCACCATCTTCTCTTTGGGATCTCGATAGCCGGTCAGAAGCCACGCTGCACCGACGTTGGTCAATGCACCCACGAGCGCGAGGCCGATGATGCGCTGATCGGCGCGCAGCTCGGCATCCTCGTCATTGTGGGCGCCGGGCAGTTTGGCATTCGCCATGATCTGCTTACCGAACTCCAGCAGGTTGCGCTGGTAGGTTGCATCCGTCTCCGGGCTCACGCCCATCACTTCCAGCAGCAGCACGCGCGCTGCGCACGGTTCACGCAGGAACGCGAAAAACGCGTGCAGGCCGGCGTCGATACGAGCTTCCAGCGTGCCTTCCGCAGCGGCGGTGGCTTCTGACACCTGCGCGCGCAAGTCTTCAGCATGTTGCTGGTAGGTCGCGCGCAGCAGGGCTTCGGTACTGTCAAATGCGGCGTAAAAGTACCGGTCGTTGAGCTTCGCTTCCTGACAGATTGCGCGCACGGTGGCCTTGCGAAAGCCCACCGTGCCGAAGACGCGCGTGCCGGCACGGATCAACGCATCCCGGCGTTCTGCGGCACGTGCTTCCGGCGCCACCCCGCCATACGGGCGGCCTTTCTTGGCGGGCGCGTCGGCTGTTTCAAATGTTTTCTCCATTTCGCTATTTGACGTCAGGACGTCCAAAAATTAAAGTGGTGACAAATCACACCACATTTAGTGCGAAATTTGCCACGCCTGCCCCCAAGGCTGCAAACAGGAGACCGCATGGATACGACGATGGAGCGAAGCGCCAGCCCGGGCGCGCCCCGCAATCGGGCAACCGCACCGGATACAGACCTCGACGTGCTCATCGTCGGCGCGGGGCTCTCGGGCATTGGCGCGGCGTATCACCTGCGCGAGCGTTGCCCGTCGGCGCGTTTCGCCATCCTGGAAGGGCGCGAAACCATCGGCGGCACGTGGGACCTGTTCCGCTATCCAGGCATCCGTTCCGACTCCGACATGTTCACGCTCGGCTACAGCTTCCGGCCGTGGCATAGCAGCAAAGCCATTTCCGACGGCCAGACGATTCTCGATTACATCCGCGAGACCGCACGTGTCTTCGGCATCGACAAGTCGATCCGCTTTCGTCACAAGGTGACGGGTGCAAGCTGGGATTCCGCCGCTGCACGCTGGACCGTCCAAGCACTGCGCAGCGATGGCGCTCGCGAGGAACCGGTGCAGTTCACTTGCAAGTTCCTCTACATGTGCAGCGGCTACTACGACTACGAAGAAGGCCACGCGCCGACGTGGCCCGACATGGATCAGTTCCGGGGGCGCATCGTCCATCCGCAGCATTGGCCGAACGATCTCTCATACGCTGGCAAGCGCGTGGTGGTGATCGGCAGTGGAGCTACGGCCGTCACGCTTGTGCCAGCGATGGCAGGCACCGCGCAGCACGTGACGATGCTGCAGCGCTCGCCTACATATATCGTCTCGCGGCCGGAGCAGGATGCCGTGGCCAACACGTTGCGTCGCTGGTTGCCGTCGGGCCTTGCTCACCGGCTGGTGCGCACCAAGAACGTGCTGCTGACGATGTACTTCTACAGCCTTGCGCGCCGCAAGCCCAAGGCATTCAAAGACTTCATCATCCGGATGGCCGGCAAGCAGATCGGCCCCGGCTTCGACGTGCGCAAACACCTCACTCCGCGCTACAACCCATGGGACCAGCGCTTGTGCCTCGTGCCTGACGGCGATCTGTTCAAGACGATCCGCGCGGGCAAGGCGTCGATTGCGACCGACGAGATCTCACGCTTCACGCCCACCGGCCTGCAGCTCAAGAGCGGCGAGCATCTAGATGCCGACGTGATCGTCACAGCCACAGGGCTCAAGTTGAAGGTGCTGGGCGGGGCGGCCATCAGCGTCGATGGGCGCGCTGTGAATCTGGCAGAGACGGTCTCGTACAAAGGCATGATGTACAGCGGCGTGCCGAACCTCGCGTCGTCGTTCGGCTATACGAATGCGTCGTGGACGCTCAAGGCCGAGTTGATCGCGCAGTACGTTTGCAGGCTGCTCAACCACATGCAGTCCAACGGTTTTGATACCTGCGTGCCGCGTCTCGATGACGAAGCCATGGGCCGCGAGCCCGCCGTCGATCTGACGTCTGGCTACATCCAGCGTGCTGCTGCCATCCTGCCCAAGCAGGGCGACAAGCAGCCGTGGAAGTCGTATCAGAACTACGCACGCGATCTGATGATGCTCAAATTCGGCACGTTGGCCGACAGTGCCATGCAGTTTGAACGCCGCGCGCAGCCGATCGGCGCGGCACAGCCCGCTTAACCGCCTGCCGCATCGGGGACACAATGACCAGCACCATTCTTGGCGTCATCGCATTCGCACTCCTGGCGCCTGTTGCGTTCACTTTCTTTATCGCACGCCGCGTCACAAAAGGGTTTCCGCCTGAAGGCAAGTTCATTGATGTCGGCGCAGACCGCGTGCATTACACCGATCGCGGCCAAGGCCCCGCCATCGTGTTCGTGCATGGCCTGTGCGGCAACCTGCGCAACTTCGCATATCTGGATATGGATCGGCTTGCGCGCTCGCACCGCGTGGTCGTCATCGACCGGCCGGGAGCAGGGCGGTCCGTGCGCGGGGTGGATTCACCCGCCAACATCTACGCGCAGGCGCGCATGGTCGCGCAGTGCATCGAGAAGCTTGGGCTCGAGAAGCCCGTGCTGGTGGGGCATTCGCTTGGTGGGGCGATTTCACTGGCGGTGGGGCTGAACCATCCGCAGGTCGTTCGCCGGCTCGCATTGATCGCGCCGCTCACGCATGCAGAGAGCGCGCCGCCCGGTGCCTTCAGGGGCTTGGTGTTACCGTCGCCGCTGGCGCGCAGGCTGGTGTCGTGGACGCTCGCGATTCCCCTGTCGATCATCAATTCTCGCAAGGCCATCGCGGCGGTGTTCGCGCCTGAGACCATGCCGAAGGATTTCCCGTTCAAGGGTGGCGGCTTGCTGGGGCTGCGTCCGCATGTGTTTTATGCGGCATCGGCGGATCTCGTCTCCGCGCCGCAAGATCTGCCCGACATGGAACGCCGCTATGCCTCGATGACGGTGCCTGTCGACATGCTGTACGGCCGCGGTGACCGCATTCTCAACGTCAAACGCCAGGGCGAAGCACTCAAACAGAAGCTCGACCGCGTGAACCTGCGCATCATCGAGGGTGGCCATATGCTGCCCGTGACGCAGCCGGCGTTGACGACGGATTGGGTGTTGGCAGTTGTTGCCGCTGCGGCGCCTGCGCAAGTCGAGGCGCTTGCCTAACCTGGGCCCCTGTGCGGGGCTAGGGATGCGCGGAAGCAGCAGAAAAGCAAAAAGCCCTGCCGAAGCAGGGCTTTTTGGTATTTGGTGGCGAATCAGGGACTCGAACCCCGGACCTGCGGATTATGATTCCGTCGCTCTAACCGACTGAGCTAATTCGCCGAAGAAGCGGGATTCTACCGGCTTCGGCGAATATGTCAACCCCCTATCTCAATCATTGCGATAGATATCCACATCCTTGGTTTCGCGCACGAACAGCACACCGATCACGAAGGTGATGGCCGCGATCCAGATCGGGTACCACAAACCGTGATAGATATTGCCGTTCTGGGCCACCAGGGCGAACGAGATGGTCGGCAGCAGGCCCCCGAACCAGCCGTTGCCGATGTGATACGGCAGCGACATCGACGAGTACCGGATGCGTGTCGGGAACATTTCGACCAGCATCGCTGCGATCGGGCCGTAGACCATGGTCACGTAGATCACCAGGATCACGAGGATGACGAGCACCATGATGGTGTTCATCTGGGCAGGATCAGCCTTGGCCGGATAGTTGGCCGCCTTGAGCGACTCGCTCACCTGCTTCTTGAAGTCGGCGATCTTGACCTTGCTGTCGGCGTCGAAGTTCTGGCCGTCTGCCGTGCGGGTGGCGTTGAGCGAGGTGATCTGCTTACCCGCAATCGACACCGAGGCGACTGTGCCGGCCGGGCCGTCAACCGTCTCGTAGCTGGCCGACGATTGCGCCAGCGTGCGCTTGGCGATGTCGCAAGAAGAGCGGAAGTCCACCTCGCGGGCGATCGGGCTGCCCTGGAACGAGCACTCCTTCGGGTCGGCCGTGATCGTGATCTGCGCGGTCTGCTGGGCGCGCTCCAGCGCCGGGTTGGCGTAGTGCGTGAGCGCCTTGAACAGCGGGAAGTACGTCAGCACCGCCAGCAGGCAGCCGGCCATGATGATCTTCTTGCGACCGATGCGGTCAGACAGCGAGCCAAAGAACACGAAGAACGGCGTGCCGATGGCAAGCGCCACGGCAATCAGCACGTTGGCCGTGAAGGCGTCGACCTTCAGCACCTGCGTGAGGAAGAACAGCGCGTAGAACTGGCCCGTGTACCACACCACAGCCTGGCCGGCGGTCAGGCCGAGCAGCGCCAGAATCACGATCTTCAGATTGCGCCATTGGCCGAAAGCTTCCGTCAGCGGGGCCTTGGAGGTCTTGCCCTCGGCCTTCATCTTCTGGAACGCGGGCGACTCGCTCATCGACAGACGGATGTACACCGACGTTGCCAGCAGCAGGATCGAAACCAGGAACGGAATACGCCAGCCCCAGTCGTCGAACGCCTTGCCGGTCAGTTCGCGCACGGCCAGGATGACGATCAGCGAGAGGAACAGGCCCAGCGTGGCCGTCGTCTGGATCCACGACGTGTAGGCACCGCGGCGGCCGTGCGGGGCATGCTCGGCGACATACGTGGCGGCGCCACCGTACTCACCACCCAGCGCCAGACCTTGCAGCATGCGCAGCGCGATCAGAATGACCGGCGCGGCGACGCCAATCGTGCCGTACGACGGAAGCAGACCGACGACGAATGTCGACGTACCCATGATGACGATGGTCACAAGGAACGTGTACTTGCGCCCGATCATGTCGCCCAAGCGGCCGAACACCAGCGCGCCGAACGGGCGCACCAGGAAGCCGGCGGCAAACGCCAGCAGCGCAAAGATGAAGCCCGCCGTGGGGTCCAGGCCCGAGAAGAACTGCTTGGCGATGATGGCCGCCAACGAGCCGTAGAGATAAAAGTCGTACCACTCGAACACCGTCCCCAGCGACGAAGCGAAGATGACCTTCTTCTCCTCCTTTGTCATGGGCGCGGGCTGCACACGCCCAGCGGGCGCGTTCGGTGCACTTTGCACGGTTGCCATGTTGTCTCCTGTTTTTTTTCGTAGGTCGTCCCGCTGGGCATGGACATGACAACGCAAACGCTCTTCGCCCGCGGAAGTGTCAACGATTGTGGGAGCCGAAACTTACGGCGTTCTGACAAGCATGTGCTTTTCAATGCACGCGATCGGCGGCCTAGATTTCAAGAAAATCAAGCACTTGAGCTCGTCTCAGTCCTTCGGTGCGCTGCGTGCGCTGCATCATCCAAGAGCCGCCTTGTGCCGGCAGTGCCAACCGGTATGTGCACCTCCTGCGAATGTGCATACGCACAAGATGCACGCGTTTTGCCACCGTTGTTTGGGGCGACGGGAGCTGGCCCGCGACCCCTTTGCCGCTGGAGGTTGCGCATTGTTTCTTGCGTTGTTTTGCAGCGCTAGGGAAAACCACTATCGCAGTAAACCGCCACGGACGGCGTGAGTAAGAGTTCAGTCAGTTTCGCTATCCAGAATCGCCGCACACATTCCAAAAGCAAACCAGGAGACAGGCGATGCAGGATGGATTGGTAGGAAAAATCGAGGCGCATCCGAAATATGCGCAGCTCAAGCAGCGACGCAACAAGCTCGGAATCGTTCTGACAGTGCTGATGCTTGCTGTGTACTACGGTTACATAGCGCTGATCGCGTTCGATAAGGCGTTTCTCGCCAAGCCGGTGGGTACAGGTGTGACGAGCGTAGGCGTGCCCGTCGGTATGGCGGTCATCATCTTCACGGTCGTCATTACCGGCATCTACGTGCGCCGGGCCAACAGCGAATACGACCAACTGACGCAGGACATCCTGAAGGACGTCGCCAAATGAAAAAGATGCTTTCGATCCTGCTGGTGGCGCTACTGGCCGCTGGCGCCTGCGGAGCAGCTCTGGCTGCCGGCGGCGACGTCGGACAGACCGCCAAGCAGGAAACCAACACCACGGCCATCGTGCTGTTCGCCGTGTTCGTGGCCGGCACGCTGTGGATTACGAAGTGGGCTGCCAAGCGTACGCGCTCCGCGGCAGACTTCTATACGGCGGGCGGCGGCATCACCGGTTTCCAGAATGGCCTGGCCATCTCGGGCGACTACATGTCGGCAGCGTCCTTCCTGGGCATTTCCGCCGCCGTGATGACCTCCGGCTACGACGGCCTGATCTATTCGATCGGTTTTCTGGTCGGCTGGCCGATCATCACGTTCCTGATGGCCGAGCGGCTGCGCAACCTCGGCAAATTCACCTTTGCAGACGTGGCGGGCTACCGGTTTGAGCAAGGCCCCATCCGCAGCTTTGCCGCAGTTGGCACGCTGGTGGTGGTGGCGTTCTACCTGATCGCTCAGATGGTCGGTGCAGGCCAGCTCATCAAGCTGCTGTTCGGGCTTGATTACTGGATCGCGGTGGTCATCGTCGGCGCGCTGATGATGGTCTATGTGCTCTTCGGCGGTATGACCGCAACCACCTGGGTGCAGATCATCAAGGCGTGCATGCTGCTGGCCGGCGTGACCTTCATGGCGATCATGGTGATGGCGCAGTACGGCTTCAGCTTTGAAGCGCTGTTCGCCAAGGCCGTGCAGGTCAAGACCGCCATTGCAGCCAATGCTGGCAAATCGCCCGATGAGGCTGCCAAGATCGGTCTGTCTGTGATGGCGCCGGGCGGCTTCATCAAGGATCCGATCTCGGCCATCTCGTTCGGTATGGCGCTGATGTTTGGCACCGCTGGTCTGCCGCACATTCTGATGCGTTTCTTCACGGTGCCCGATGCCAAGGAGGCACGCAAATCGGTCTTCTGGGCAACCACCTGGATCGGCTACTTCTACATCCTGATCTTCATCATCGGCTTTGGTGCGATCACGCTGGTGTTGACGAACCCTGAGCTGTCCGACGTGGCCAAGGGCATCATCAAGGGCGGCGCGGGCACGGCCAACATGGCAGCCGTGCTGGTGGCCAAGACGGTCGGCGGCGATGTGTTCTACGGCTTCATCTCGGCCGTGGCCTTTGCCACGATTCTGGCGGTGGTGGCGGGGCTCACGCTGTCTGGTGCCTCGGCGGTGTCGCATGACCTCTACGCCACGGTCTTCAAGAACGGCAAGGCCAACAGCGCAGATGAACTCAAGGTGTCGCGCATCACCACGCTGGTGCTCGGCGTGATTGCCGTGTTGCTCGGCATCGCTTTCGAGAAACAGAACATCGCGTTCATGGTGTCACTGGCGTTTGCGGTGGCGGCGTCTGCCAACTTCCCGGTGTTGTTCCTCTCGATGCTGTGGAAGGGCTGCACCACCCGCGGTGCGGTCATTGGCGGGTTCCTGGGGTTGATCTCGTCGGTGGGTCTGACGATCGTTTCGCCGTCGGTGTGGGAAGCCACGCTCGGTTATCCGAAGGGCTCGGCGTGGTTCCCGTACACGTCGCCCGCGCTGTTCTCGATGACGATCGGCTTCGTGGGCGTGTGGCTGTTCTCGGTGCTCGATAGCAGCGTTCGCGCCAAGAACGAGAAGGCGTCGTTTGCCGCGCAGCAGGTTCGCTCGGAAACGGGCCTCGGTGCGGCTGGCGCATCGGGCCACTGATCGGTAATTCGCCACGCTGATGGGAGGCGGGTGACGCGATTGCATCGCCCGCCTTCAAGGCAACCATGCCCAGCGCTTTCAACTTCGCCGTCTGGCCGTTCGATTGCCTCAATCAGGACGAGCAGCGCCTGGTGCGCGATGCCGTCGACATCGGCTATTACCCGGAAGGGCAGACCATCCTCGATACGGGTGCCGCGCCGCTGCACCTGTTCCTGATCATCAAAGGTCACGTCGCCCAGTACGACGGCGACGAGCTGATTGCCACCTATGGCCCCGATGATTGCTTTGACGGCCGGGCGCTGGTAGCCGGCAAGGCAAGCAGCCGCTTCGTTGCTGCTGAAGAAGTGGTGGCCTATCAGGTGGCACGTCAGGCGGTGCGTGACCTCATTGCCGCCAACGCCACCTTCGGTGCGCTGCTTTTTTCCGATCTCGGCAGCAAGCTCAGCGCCATTGCACAGCGGCAGAGCATGGAGACGATGCAGTCGCTGGCCGTCTCTCGCGTGAATGATGCCTTCATCCGGCCCGCCCATTTTGTGGATGCCGACACGGACGTGGTTTCCGTGGTCAAGCTGTTCCAAGCCCATAACACCTCGAACGTGCTCGTGCGCGACGGCACCAGCAGCCCGCCGCGCGTGGGCATCTTCACGCGTAGCTCCTTGCAGCGCGCCGTCCTGCAAGGCACACCGCTGGATCGTCTGCCGGTGGGGCAGATGTGCCAGTTCTCCCTCATCACCGTGCCAGCCTCCGCGCAGATCGGCGACGCTCTGACGCTGATGCTGCGCCATCGCGTGCACCGGCTGGTCGTCACGCACGGAGATGAGATTCTCGGTTTGCTGGAATCACTGGATGTGTTCAGCTTCCTGGCCAACCACTCGTATCTGCTGACAGTGCAGATCAACCTGGCCCAGGACTTGGACGCCCTCGCGCAGGTGGCCGCGCAGATCACGCGGATGGTCGCGCTGCTCACGCGTGGCGGCTCGCGCGTTGAACACGTCGCCAGCCTCGTGCGCGAAATCAACGCGCGGCTGTTTGAACGGGCCTGGCAGATGATCGCGCCCCCGGAACTGGTGGCAAACAGTTGCCTGTTCGTCATGGGCAGCGAGGGGCGTGGAGAGCAACTGCTCAAGACCGATCAGGACAATGCGCTGGTGCTGCGCGATGGCTACGTGCCTCCCGCTGATCTGCAGCGCATCGTCACACGCTTCTCCGATGCGCTAGCCGCGTTCGGCTACCCGCCTTGCCCCGGCGGCATCATGCTCAGCCGGCCCGAGTGGTGCATGAATGCGAGCGACTTCGCGCGGCGCATTCGCGAATGGCTGATCCTGCCCAGCCCCGAGGGCTTGATGCATCTGGCAATCTTCTTCGATGCCCATGCGGTGTGCGGCGATGCCGCCTTGCTCAAACAACTGCGGCGGACGTTGCTGGAGCTGACCATCGACAATGACGCCGTACTTGGCCGCTTTGCCGCTGCCGTTGAAGCCTTCAGTGCCGCGCCGGGTTGGCGCGATCGCCTGCTCGGGTTTGGCGATTCCGATCCCGTGCTCGACGTGAAGAAGGAGGGCATCTTCCCGATTGTCCATGGAGTGCGCGGCTTGGCGCTGGCCCACCGCGTACTCGACGAGACCGGCACTGTGCCGCGCCTGGATGCACTGGTGCGCGCTGAGGCTCTCGACGCGCACATGGCCGCCGAGTTGAGTGAGAGCCTGCATTTCCTGATGACGCTGCGGCTCAAGGCCGGGCTGGCGGAAATCGATGCGCATCAACCGGTGTCGTGTGACGTGCATCTGTCACGCCTGTCGTCACTGGAGCGCGATCTGCTCAAGGATGCGCTGAGCGCCGTCAAGCGATTCAAGGCGCTGCTGCGGCAGCGCTGGCGGACCGAGTGGATGTGAATATGAGCGAGCAGTCATGAACGGGCGGCTCTCCGACTGGCTGCAGGCACTGCAAAGGCGGCGCCAGTTGCGCAAGTTGCGCGATCCGGCGTTCCGCTTCCTGTTCGAGGCACCGCCCCCAGATGAATGGGTCGCGCTCGATTGCGAGACCACAGGCCTGAACGTGCGCACCGACGAGATCATCTCCATCGGTGCCGTCCGTATCGCTGGCAATCGGATTCTGACCAGCGAGCGCCTGGAGTTGCTGATCCGGCCACGGGGCGAGATGCACGCAGACAGCATCCGCGTGCATCGTCTGCGCAACCGCGACCTGGACAGCGGCGTACCAATCGAGCAAGCCGTTCACGTACTGCTGCACTTCATCGGCAGCCGGCCATTGGTGGGTTACTACCTTGAGTTCGATGTGGCGATGCTCAATCGGGTGGTGGCGCCCATGCTTGGCATCGGCTTGCCGCAGACCAAGATTGAAGTCTCCGCCTTGTATTACGACTATCAGTTCCGGCAGCTACCGCCGTATCGGCAACAGGGCGACCCTGATCTGGACCTGCGCTTCGCCACTGTCATGGAGGGATTGGACTTGCCGACCTGGGACGCGCACGACGCGCTGAACGACGCGGTGATGGCAGCGTTGGCGTTTGTAAAGCTGCGCCACCTGGGTGCGGCGTAACGTGCTGGTGTCAGATGGATGGCGGAGGGGACGATTCCGACGAGGCTTCGCGCTGCGCCGTTTCGTCGTCTTGCGCGGCCGCATCGGCTGCGCGGTTGGTGCGCCACGCATAGAGCACAGTAATCAGCACATACACGATAGGCGCACCCTGCGCGCCGACCCAGTAGGCGAATGTCCAGTCCGAGTTGAAAAAGTGCGTCGACAGGTCACGCGCAAAGAACGCGACCACGAACGTCACCACAAACCACACCGCGAGCAGCGCCGCGATCCAGCGCATGTTGGTAATCCACCGGCGGCGCGCCGGGGTTCCGGGCGTAATGCTCATGCGTTGGTTTCCTCGCCCCGGGGGCAGAGGTGCAACGTGATGCGAAAGCGCGCCCCCGCCAGCCGCGGCGATGCCTGATACACGTTGTCGAGCACCTCGATGTCGCCGCCGTGCTGCTGCACGATCTCGCGCACGATGGCCAGGCCCAGCCCGCTGCCCTCGGCTTGCGTGCCGAGAATGCGGTAGAAGCGCTGCATCACGCGTTCGCGCTCGGCCACGGGGATGCCGGAGCCGGTGTCATCCACGTCGATGAAAACGAACGGCTCGAACGGCGCGGTGGTCACGCGCACGGTGACATGTCCACCGTCGGGCGTGTAGCGGATCGCGTTGTCGAGCAGGTTATTGAGCATCTCGGCGAGCATCGTCGCGTTGCCCGAAATCATGACGGGCGGCCCAGGCTCCTCAAAGCCGAGGTCGATCTGCTTGGCCCACGCCTTGGGCAGCCACTCGGCCACCACCTGGCGTGACAGCGCGCAGATATCCAGCGGCACCAGACCGTCGGTCGCGCCCATGTTCTCCATGCGCGCCAACGAAAGCAGCTGCTTGACGAGGTGTGCGGTGCGATCTGAGCTGTCGGCGATATGCGCGAGCGTGCGGCGCAGCTCATCGGGCGATTGTTCGCGCTGTGCCAGCTCTGCCTGCATGCGCAGACCCGCCAGCGGCGTCTTCATCTGATGCGCGGCATCTGCAATGAAGCGCTTCTGCGTATGCACCGATTGCTCCAGCCGCCCGAGCAGGTCGTTGAACGACGCCACCAGCGGCGTCAGCTCCTGCGGCGCGGCGCCTTCGTCGATGGGGCTGGTGTCGCCCGGGTTACGCGCGCGGATGCGCTCCTGAATCGCATTGAGCGGCGCCAGCCCACGCGTCAGCCCAAACCACACCAGGATCACCGCCAACGGCAGGATCACGAACTGCGGCAGGATCACGCCCTTGATGATCTCGTTGGCGAGTTGCGCGCGCTTGTCGAGCGTTTCCGCCACCTGCACCAGCGCGGGTTTGTCACCGGAGCCGGGCCGCTGCACGAACGTATACGCAACACGAATCTCTGCGCCGTGGATGTGGTCGTCGCGCAGTTGCACAAGGCCACCAGCGTTGGCGTCTTCCTCGGACGGCAGGGGGAGGTCGCGGTCACCGGAGACAAACTCGCCGTTGGTGCCGAGCACCTGGTAGTAAATGTTGTCGGTTTCGTCGGCACGCAAAATCTCGCGCGCCGAGATCGGCAGTTGCAGCGTCACGCGCCCATTCACCTCGCGCAGTTGCTGGCTGAGCACGATCGCGCTCGATTCCAACGCGCGGTCGTATGGCGCATTCGCAATCGACTTGGCCACCAGGTACGTCACCGCAATGCTCATCGGCCACAGCAAGAGCAGCGGCGCGAGCATCCAGTCCAGAATTTCGCCGAAGAGGGATCGGGCGACGGGCCGCGTGGCGTCGTCTTCGAGGTGGGGGAGGGTGTCGGTGAGGTCGCCGCCGTCATCGCTGCCGTCGGCTCCGGGTGCCGTGTCGGCCCGTTCACGCAGTGACGCGCGATGCCGACGCCACGGCCAGGCCAGCCGATCACCCATGGGCGGCGGTCGCGGTGGTCGTTGGGGTGGCCATGCGTTCCAGGCAATAGCCCAGCCCGCGCACGGTAGCGATGCGGATGCCTTCCACCTCAATTTTTTTGCGCAGCCGGTGGATGTAGACCTCGATGGCGTTGTTGCTGACTTCTTCGCCCCAGCCGCACAGGTGGTCGACCAGTTGCTCTTTCGACACCAGGCGGCCGACGCGCGCCAGCAGAATCTCCAGCAGCCCGATCTCGCGCGCAGACAGTTCCACCACCTGATCATGGATATAGGCAATGCGGCCGACCTGGTCGAACGCCAGCGGCCCATGGCGTACCAGCGTGGCGCCGCCGCCTGTACCACGCCGCACCAGCGCACGCACACGCGCTTCCAGCTCGGATAGCGCGAACGGCTTGGCCATGTAATCGTCCGCGCCGAGGTCCAGTCCCTTGACGCGTTCTTCCACACTGTCGGCGGCGGTCAGGATCAGCACCGGCAGCATGGCCCCGCGCGAGCGCAGTCGTTTGAGGACCTCCAGCCCCGACATGCGCGGCAGGCCCACGTCGAGAATCAACAGGTCATAGGTTTGGGCCGTTTGCGCGGACAGCGCCGCGTCGGCAGTTGCCCCATCGGAGGCTTGGTCGACGGCGTAACCCGCCTGGCGTAGCGAGCGTGTGAGCCCGTCAGCCAGCGTGGCGTCGTCTTCGGCAATCAGGATGCGCATGCGTGTCTCCCCGCGATGCCGGGCAAGATGTCTTGCCCATCCCGCCCGCTACATTGTTTTCGCGCGACATATGTTCTGGAGACTTGTCAAAACCACTGGTTTTTTATACAGTACTCCGAATTCGCGGTGCTGTAGTCTTGGCGGCGCTAAAGTCATGGAATGGGTCGTGTCGGGGCAATCACGCTGCGGCCCGTTATTGCAGGCAACCGCTGGAATCGCAAGCCCTTGCGGCCCATTTATACACCAATTTGCACGAAGGACGACCATGGAAGACGGTAAGAAGGCAGCCGCAATGAGCGCAGAAAAGCAGAAGGCGCTGGCTGCCGCGCTCGCGCAGATCGAAAAGCAGTTCGGCAAGGGCTCCATCATGAAGATGGGCGACGCCGAGGTCGAGCCGGTCCAAGTCGTGTCGACAGGTTCGTTGGGATTGGACGTGGCGCTGGGCGTTGGTGGCTTGCCGCGCGGCCGCGTAGTGGAAATCTACGGTCCGGAATCGTCGGGTAAAACTACCCTGACACTGCAGGTGGTTGCCGAGATGCAGAAGCTGGGCGGCACTTGCGCCTTCATCGATGCGGAACATGCTCTAGACGTCACTTATGCCGACAAGATTGGCGTGAGCGTGCCGGACCTGCTGATCTCCCAACCGGACACGGGTGAACAAGCTCTGGAAATTGCCGACGCGCTGGTTCGGTCGGGCTCGGTTGATCTGATCGTCATCGACTCGGTGGCGGCGTTGGTGCCGAAGGCTGAAATTGAAGGCGAAATGGGCGACGCGTTGCCCGGCCTGCAGGCCCGCCTGATGAGCCAGGCGCTGCGCAAGCTGACCGGCACCATCAAGAAGACCAACTGCATGGTCATCTTCATCAACCAGATCCGCATGAAGATCGGCGTGATGTTCGGCTCGCCGGAAACCACCACGGGTGGTAACGCACTCAAGTTCTACGCTTCGGTGCGTCTGGATATCCGCCGCATCGGCTCGATCAAGAAGGGCGACGAGGTGGTCGGCAACGAGACCAAGGTCAAGGTCGTCAAGAACAAGGTGGCGCCGCCGTTCCGCGAAGCCATCTTCGACATCCTGTACGGCCAGGGCGTGTCGCGCGAGGGCGAAATCATCGACCTCGGCGTGGAAGCCAAGATCGTTGAGAAGTCCGGCGCCTGGTACAGCTACGGCGGCGAGCGCATCGGCCAAGGCCGTGACAACTGCCGTGAATACCTGCGTGAGAACCCCGACCTCGCCCGCGACATCGAAAACAAGGTCCGCGAAGCACTGGGCGTGACGCCGATGGGCGCCATCGCAGTGGCCGAGGAAGTCGGAGAAGAGTAATTGGGTTGGCCGTCGGCGCAGATCGACGGCTCTATCGAGCTTCATACGCCTGCCGTCCCCCAACGGTGGGCGTTTTCTTTTTGAGCCTGAAACCGTATGCCGTTGCCGCGCCCACCGTTATCGCTTAAGGCACGCGCGCTGGGCTATTTGTCTCGGCGCGAGCACAGCCGCGTCGAATTGCGCCGTAAGCTGGTTCCGCACGCCGAGTCCGCCGAGGAGGTCGACGCGCTGCTGGATTGGCTGGAAGGCGAAAACTGGCTCTCCAACACGCGCTTTGCCGAAAGCATGGTGCACCGCCGAGCGGGCCGCTACGGTACGGCGCGCCTGATGCAGGAGTTGAAAACACATCAACTTGGCGAAGAGACGCTGGGCGAGGTCAAGGCCCAACTGCAAACTACCGAGGCGGCCCGGGCCAAGGCCTTGTGGGAAAAGCGCTTCGGCCGCCCACCGGCCGATCTGGCCGAACGCGCCAAGCAGGTGCGATACATGATGGCGCGCGGATTCTCCCGTTCCGTGGTGTCGCGCATCATCGCAGGGGCGCATGAACTGCTGGAAGATGGCGACGAATCCGCTTGAACGCCGCCGATCTCGCCACAATTCGCGCCGAACAATTCTCTTGTGTGCGGATCGCGTCGTTTGCACCTCATCCGGTTGTTGCAACCGCTTTCACACTGCGTTGCAGCACGCGACCAGTCTGGTCGTGACGACGTGTTAAAATTCGAGTCTTTGGTACCGTCCTTCATCTCAATTGCCGGACGGTAGTGTTCGTGTGTGGCGGCTGATGCGCTGCTGCATATGTCCCGTGGGCGACGCGCGAGATCCGCGTGCGCCGCCTCCATCGGCCCTATCAGTCTGTCTGGTCCATGCCTCTGTCTGCTCCCGTCCCGCGCGTCATGCGCCACCGCCGTGCCATCACGGTGGAGGCCTATTTGCGGGAAGACGGCCTGTGGGACATCGAAGCGCGCCTGACCGACACAAAACCACGTGACATTCCCCTGGCCAGCGGCGGCGTACGCCCCGAGGGCCAGCCGCTGCATGACCTGTGGCTGCGCGTGACAATCGATACCCACATGAACGTCGTGGACGCCGAAGCGTGTTCCGACTGGGTGCCGTATCCCACACATTGCGACACGATTGGCCCTGCCTACCGACAGCTCATCGGCCTGAACCTGATGAAGGGATTTCGAAAGGCCTCGCGTGAGAGACTCGGCGGCGTGGCGGGTTGTACGCACCTGACCGAGCTGTGTGGTGTGCTGCCGACCGCCGCCATCCAGGCCTTCGCGGGCGACGTCTTCCCGGTGCGAGATAACTCTAACGACCTCCGGCCTGTCGAGCCCGGCGAAAAGCCGCCTTATCAACTCCACGGCTGCCATGCCCTGCATCTTGAGGGCGAGGTGGTCCGC
Source organism: Burkholderiaceae bacterium 26 (assembly GCA_000955795.1). Taxonomy (GTDB): domain Bacteria; phylum Pseudomonadota; class Gammaproteobacteria; order Burkholderiales; family Burkholderiaceae; genus Ralstonia; species Ralstonia chuxiongensis. The sequence continues at coordinate 161,483 of JYOB01000008.1, read as the reverse complement.
AAGCATTACCCGCGCTGGTTTGCATACCAGCCCGAAGCCAAGATCCAACCGCCACCCACCGAACTGGCGCCTGAGCCCTCGTCCTGAAGGGCACCGCGCTGTTCGCGTTTTCAATACTCATCACACTCACTCTGCCTAGCAAAGGAAACACGCATGAATATCCATGAGTACCAAGGCAAGGAAATCCTGCGCAAATACAATGTGCCGGTTCCGCGCGGCATTCCGGCCTTCTCGGTCGAAGAGGCTATCAAGGCCGCAGAAACCCTGGGCGGCCCGGTGTGGGTCGTGAAGGCACAGATTCATGCGGGTGGCCGTGGCAAGGGCGGCGGCGTGAAGGTTGCCAAGAGCATGGAGCAGGTCAAGGAATACGCCAGCAGCATCCTGGGCATGACGCTGGTGACGCACCAGACCGGTCCGGAAGGCAAGCTGGTCAAGCGCCTGCTGATCGAAGAAGGCGCGGACATCAAGAAGGAACTGTACGTGTCGCTGGTGGTGGACCGTGTGTCGCAGCAGGTCGCGCTGATGGCCTCTAGCGAAGGCGGCATGGACATCGAAGAAGTCGCCGAATCGCACCCGGAAAAGATCCACACGCTGCTGATCGATCCGCAAGCCGGTCTGCAAGACGCCCAGGCTGACGACATCGCCCGCAAGATCGGCGTGCCCGACGCGAGCGTGCCGCAAGCTCGCCAAGCCCTGCAGGGCCTGTACAAGGCATTCTGGGAAACCGACGCTTCGCAAGCTGAAATCAACCCGCTGATCCTGACCGGCGACGGCAAGGTCATCGCACTGGACGCCAAGTTCAACTTCGATTCGAACGCGCTGTTCCGTCACCCGGAAATCGTCGCCTACCGCGATCTGGATGAAGAAGATCCGGCCGAAATCGAAGCCTCGAAGTTCGATCTTGCCTACATCTCGCTCGACGGCAACATCGGCTGCCTGGTGAACGGCGCCGGTCTGGCCATGGCCACGATGGACACCATCAAGCTGTTCGGCGGTGAGCCGGCCAACTTCCTCGACGTGGGCGGCGGTGCCACCACCGAGAAGGTGACCGAAGCCTTCAAGCTGATGCTGAAGAACCCGGACGTGAAGGCCATCCTGGTCAACATTTTCGGCGGCATCATGCGTTGCGACGTGATCGCCGAAGGCGTGATCGCGGCAGCAAAGGCTGTGTCGCTGTCGGTGCCGCTGGTCGTGCGCATGAAGGGCACCAACGAAGACCTCGGCAAGAAGATGCTGGCCGACTCGGGTCTGCCCATCATCGCCGCAGACACGATGGCAGAGGCCGCCGAGAAGGTCGTGGCCGCAGCCGCCGGCAAGTAAGCCGCCCGCTGACCCAACCATACGCGAACGCGAGTTGCGCCCGCTGCTGAGTACGTCGGCGCGGCTCGCTGCATAAAAGGATTACAGCATGTCGATTCTGATCAACAAAGATACCAAGGTCATCACCCAGGGGATCACCGGTAAGACCGGCCAGTTCCACACCCGCGGCTGCCGCGACTACGCCAACGGCAAGAACTGCTTCGTCGCCGGCGTGAACCCGAAGAAGGCCGGCGAAGACTTCGAAGGCATTCCCATCTACGCAACCGTCAAGGACGCCAAGGCACAGACCGGCGCGACCGTGTCGGTGATCTACGTGCCGCCCGCTGGCGCCGCTGACGCCATCTGGGAAGCTGTCGAAGCCGAGCTGGACCTGGTGGTTTGCATCACCGAAGGCATCCCCGTGCGCGACATGATGATGGTCAAGGACAAGATGCGTAAGGCCGGTAGCAAGACGCTGCTGCTGGGTCCGAACTGCCCGGGCCTGATCACGCCGGACGAAATCAAGATCGGCATCATGCCGGGTCACATCCACCGCAAGGGCCGCATCGGCGTGGTGTCGCGCTCGGGCACGCTGACGTACGAAGCCGTGGGCCAGCTCACCGCGCTGGGGCTGGGTCAATCGTCGGCTGTCGGTATCGGCGGCGACCCGATCAACGGTCTGAAGCACATCGACGTGATGAAGATGTTCAACGACGATCCGGAAACGGACGCCGTGGTTATGATCGGTGAGATCGGCGGTCCGGACGAAGCCAACGCGGCTTACTGGATCAAGGACAACATGAAGAAGCCGGTGGTTGGCTTCATCGCTGGCGTGACCGCGCCTCCGGGCAAGCGCATGGGCCACGCCGGCGCGCTGATCTCGGGCGGTGCCGACACCGCACAAGCGAAGCTGGACATCATGGAAGAATGCGGCATCAAGACCACCAAGAACCCGTCGGAAATGGCACGTCTGCTCAAGGCGATGCTGTAATCGACAAGGTTTGAGGTTGTGCGAGAACGGGAGGCCTGGCCTCCCGTTTTTGTTTGGTCGCGACGCAGCATGCGATCCAGGCACGACATGTGTATAAGCAAACAAGATGCTGCAAACCGGCTCATTGCACGCCAACCCCCAAGGACATCTTCGAGAACACTATGGCGCTCACCTCCAGCGCATTCTGGTTCGCACTCGGCTCCATCATTCTGACCAACATCGTGCTGTCGGGCGACAACGCGGTGGTCATCGCGCTGGCCGCGCGCAACCTGCCCAAACGCCAGCAGAAGCAGGCCATTTTCTGGGGCAGCGCCGGCGCCATTGTGCTGCGCGTGGTGTTGACCGTGCTGGCCGTCAAACTGCTTGCGCTGCCGTATCTAAAAACGATTGGCGCGCTGCTGCTGATCTACATCGGCGTGAAACTGCTCACGGAAGCTGAAAACGAAGCCTCCGGAGACCACCGCCAGCGAGTTGGGCTGTGGCCAGCCATCCAGACCATCCTCATCGCCGACTTTGTGATGTCGCTCGATAACGTCGTCGCCGTGGCCGCCGCAGCGGAGAAAGGGCCGTCAGGCACGACGTTTCTGCTGCTTGTGCTGGGGCTTGGTTTGTCGGTACCGTTGATCGTGTTCGGCAGCACGCTGCTGGTGGGGGTCATGGCCCGCTTCCCGGTGATCATCACGCTCGGGGCGGCACTGCTCGGCTATCTGGCTGGCGACATGCTTGTCACCGATCCGATTGACGCGGCTTGGTTTGAGCGCGTGGTGCCGTATGCGGACGTGGTGGTTGGGGGCGTTGGGGCGTTGCTTGTCGTGTGTGTGGGCTGGTGGCTCAGCCGGCGGGCGTTGCGCCAAGCCTAGTCTGAACGGTTCCCCACGAAAGTAGGTGATGACGGGTTCTGTCCGGAATTCTGTCAAGAACGGTCAGATTTGTGCCCGAAATCCCACCAAAGTGCGCCAGTTTTTGCCCAGATATACGTTGTGTGTCTTGGCATGGTCCCTGCAGGGTGGCCTCCCAATAACAAATGCCTTTTGGGGAGAGGTCATGGTTTTCAAGCACAGCAAGGGAATAAAGCGTCGGGCGGGCGGCTTTACGCTGATCGAACTGATGATCGTGGTGGCGATTGTTGGGATTTTGGCGGCGATTGCGCTGCCGGCATACAACAACTACATGATCAAGTCGAAGTTGACCGAAGCAACAACGACGTTGGACGCGGCACGGGTTGCTGTTAACGAGGCGTACTCATCCAACAACGGCGCCTTTCCGAGCGCAAGTTCGCCGCCCATCATTACCCAGGCTGTGGCCAGCAACGCCCAATACGTGACCGGAATCAAGTACAACAACCCCGGAACGACTTCTGGCGTTGGCGTGGTTGTGACGCTTGGCAACACAGGTAATGCCCAAATCGATGGTCACTACCTGGGTGTGTTCGGGACTGGTAAGGCTGATGGGACGGTGGCGTGGACGTGCGCGACCGCGCAAACAGCGAATGACTCCGCTTCCGGGGCGGCCGTGCAATCCATGTATCCATATTTGCCGGCAGCGTGCCAGAACTGACGGCATCAAAGACCGAAGACCCACACGGGCTCACACGTGTTGTGGAACGGGCAGCGGGTGTGTGACTCGTTGCCCGCATTGCTTTTGAGTTGATGGCAATAGGGCGCGGCCCTACTGACAGGATGCCCCGCTCAAAAGCGTAACAACGTGCGAGCCACTATTGTGATCTATGAATCGCAAAACTAACGACTTCTGTCACGATGTGTCAATAATTGTCATTCGATATTGCCCACAGTTGTCCATAGTGGGCGCGTTTCCGGCGCTGCAACGTAGGTTTTGGACTGGCACGATCCCTGCTCTACCTCCACCGCTTCACCTTTAACCAAACATCCGGGGGAATTTATGAAGTCGCTGCGTCTGAACAAGCGTGTCCAGAAAGGTTTCACGCTGATCGAACTGATGATCGTGGTTGCGATCGTCGGTATCCTGGCTGCCATCGCGCTGCCGGCTTATAACAACTACATGATCAAGTCGAAGCTGACGGAAGCAACGACGCTGCTGGATTCGAGCCGTGCAGCGATTACCGAAGCGTTTTCGAGCAATGGGAATGGTGGGTTCCCGGCCAGCGCTCCGATCAGCACATCGGTACCGCTTAATACGAAGTACATCAGTAACGTGTCTTACAACCCGTCGGGCTCCGACGTGAGCGTGGTCCTGACGCTGGGCAGCACGGGCGCCTCGGCGATTGACGGCAAATATCTGGGTATGTTTGGCACCGCCAAAACTGATGGTACGGTTGACTGGCTGTGCGGTACCACGGGCGGCGCGAACGGTGCGTCGGCTACGGGGGTAACGGCCATGTACCCGTACCTGCCGGCTTCTTGCCAGCATTGATCGTTATAGTCTTGTTCCGGCCAGTCGCGTGTAACGGCTGGCTTACCCAGGAATAGGACAAATGCAAGGGCGCCTCTGGGCGCCCTTTGCTTTGCGCGGGTGCGCTGGGCGGGGTGGCATGTTCGGAAAGCCATCAAGCATAACTTGCGGTTCGTTCGACTACACTCGCGGACGTTGCAAATGGCGCTTTGATTGCGTCGCCTGTATTCCCGTTCTCTCGCTGAATTTGCGCATGCTTCGATCCCGACTTCAGTACATCCCGCTCTGGTTTGCTTTGGCCACATGCGGCGCGCTTCCCTTCTTGTTTGCACCGCATACTCTGCCGATGCCGACTTTCTATGCGGAATATGTCACGGCCATCTGCTGGATAATCTTCGCGATCGCCGTACTGGCGGTGACATGGAGAAGCAAGACAGGTCTGCCGCGGATCGCGCTGGCGCCACTCGGGTTGATTGCAGCTTTGTTCGCGCAGCTACTGCTCGCGCCACCGCTAAATCCGTTCTTCTCGCTCGCCGCGACGGTGTTCCTGTTGGCCGCTGCCGCCGCGTGTAGTCTCGGCGCCCGCAGCCGAGAACTGCCCGGTGTTCTGGAGGCGTTGGCGATCGGCTTGATTGTTGGCGGCCTCGCAACGGTGGCGATTGAATTGGTGCAGCTACTTCGCGTGCCCGATTTGTCGCCAGTCTTCATTGCCGCATCCCCCGAGCCCCCTCGCCGGCGCCTGTGGGGCAACATGAATCAGCCCAACCATCTGGCGTCGTATCTAGCGTTCGGTTTGGCAGCCAGCATGTTCCTGGCACTACGTTGCCGTCGCGCGCGGTGGCCGCTGATGGTGGTTGCGGTGCTCCTTCTGATCGGGATATCCCTGACATTCTCGCGGATGTCATGGCTGCACATCATTGTGGTGGGCGGGCTGATCGGGATGGCATGGACGGCGGATCAGCGGGGCCGGCGTCGCTGGATGCGGGCGTGTTTGCCGGTTGTTTTGCTGGTGGCGGCATACCAACTTTGCAGTTGGATGGTTGAGTACGCCAACGCAGTCTGGCATCTGGAGTTGTCCGCATCGACGGTGGACCGATTGGGCGAAGGTACGGGGCGGACGCAATTGTGGGCGCATGCATGGCATATGTTCGTCGCGCATCCGTGGTTGGGCGGCGGTTGGGGTGATTACGCCTGGAACCAGTTTGTACAGACCGAAGTTCTTGGCCCCGTCACGATGTCGCTGAATGCGCACAACATCGTGCTGGATCAACTGGCCAAAGTTGGTCTGCTGGGCTTGCTCGCCATTGCACTGCCCATGCTCGGCCTCCTGTGGAGTTTGCGAAAGCGCCGGATGACGCCAGAGTTGGCATTCCTGCTTTCCATTGCCGCGGTAATGGGCGTGCATTCGATGTTGGAATATCCGCTGCACTACCTGTTTTTCCTGCTTCCACTTGCTTTTGCGCTGGGTTATGCCGACGAACGCAATATGCGGGTGCCGTCCAGTGGGATGGTCTTCGTGTCGACTGCCGCCATTTCGATCGGCAGCGTCGCGCTGATGGTTCATCTTTGGGGTGACTACAAGGCCGTGGAGCGCCTTCACTACGCACCGGACGGCGCGGAGAAGGAAATTGCCAGATACAACCAGCACGGGCCGACGTTGTTGCTGCCCTACGAGAACCTGGCGTTCGCGATTCAATGGAACGTGACCCCCGAGATGGCGTCATCCTTGGAGAAGCTCGAATTCCACGCCATGCAGTTTTATCCGGGGTCTCTGACGGTTCAGCGCTATGTGCTTGCACTGGCGTATTTGGGGCGGACCGATGACGCTATGGTGTACGCCCGTCGTATGCGAGGTAGTTATCCCGCTGACTACGCTTCACAGACTTGGATTTTCACGCAAGCCTGTGAAAAACAGGGCAATGGGAAGCTGAAGACGCTTTGCGCCCGGCTTAAATCTGAAAATCTGCTCGTATCGGCGGCGAAGCCATCGGTTGAAAAAACGTTACCTGCCTCGCAGTAATTGAAGCGCCCATTTTGGGCGCTTTCTTATTCGAAGAATCAAAATTCGTTGCGCTGTGCATAGAGTTTCATCAACTCGCTTAGTCTTCTCCGTTTCAATTGCAGGATGAAATCGGCAATTGGATATCTGGAAACAACGATAGAGGAGAAGTCAATGCGGTTGAAGAGCAATGCGGGAAAGCAGGCCCAAGCGGGTTTTACTCTGATCGAGCTGATGATCGTTATCGCAATCGTCGGCATCCTTGCAGCGATTGCGGTGCCGGCGTATCAGGATTACGTTTCACGTTCACGCGTGACAGAAGGGCTGGCACTGGCCGCGTCCGCAAAAACAGCGGTAGCTGAGAATGCCGCCGCGGGCGTTCCTTTTGGCCATGGCTACACAGCCAACGGCGCGACCCGCAACGTTGTGGCGAGCGGCGTCACGATCAACCAGGCCAACGGCGAGATCGAGATCGCTTACGCGTCGAATGTGGCGGATGGCGGGGCCAATACGCTGGTTCTCAAACCCACTGTGAATGGCGATGCGCTGAGCGCCGATAAGCGGCCCGTCGGCGTCATTCGATGGGACTGCTATGCCAGCGGCGTTGCAGCCCGAGCCAACTCGGTAAAGCCCGCGTCGGCGCCTTCGATGGATGCCCGAATCGCCCCCACCGAGTGTCGTTGATCTGGGCCGGTAATAAAAAGAGCGTCAGGAAGACGCTCTTTTACTTTGTCGGGCGAGGATTATCCCGCCACCCAATCCCCCGACTTCCCCCCATGCTTTTCCAATAGCCGCACATCCCCAATCACCATCCCCCGATCCACAGCCTTGCACATGTCGTAAATCGTGAGCAGCCCCACCTGCACTGCAGTCAGCGCTTCCATTTCGACGCCGGTCTGCCCCCGCGTCTCGGCACGAACCGTACAGCGGACGGTGTGTGAAGCCTCATCCAGCACAAACTCCACCGCCACCTTCGTCAACGCCAACGGATGACACAACGGAATCAAATCCGACGTCCGCTTGGAGCCTTGGATGGCCGCAACGCGCGCAATACCGAGCACGTCGCCCTTCTTGGCGTTGCCATCGCGCACCAGCGCAAACGTCTCGGGCAGCATCCGGATCGTGCCAGTGGCCACGGCCACCCGGTGCGTGACGGCCTTGTTGCCGACGTCGACCATATGGGCTTGTCCGGCGGAATCGAAGTGGGTCAGTTGCGACATAAGTGACAGCGCGTTTTGCGGGGCAGGGTGCGAAGCGTTTTATGATAGCAAGCACCCGGCTTGCGGCTATGTGGCCGCGCTGATTCCGCTCTCCGTGCTTTCCGTATGACGCTTTCACTTTTTCGGCCGCGCGTCCGCAAGCTGACGGCTGCTGTGTTGTTGACGACGTGGCTGGCGCCCCTGCCGCTGCCCGTGCTGGCGCAGGCGGTGGCGTCCGCGCCGGCAGCTTCGGTCAATCCGGGGTTGGGCTCTGCCGCGGCGGCAGATCAGGTGCAGAGCAACCTGAATCGCAGCGTGCAGATCGGCCGGCAGTCGCCGTATTTGCCGAAGGAGCCGGCCGTCGTTGACGCGCCGACGTACGAGTTGCCCGACATGGGCGATCCGTCGACGGCGTCTCTGTCGCCCGAGATGGAGCGCCGTCTGGGCGACCGTGTGATGCGCCAGATACGCCGCGATCCGGATTTCGTGCCTGACCCGCTGATCACCGATTACCTCAACACCATTGGCTACAAGCTGATCGAAGCGGCGCGCCGTCAGCACGTGGCGGGCAGCACGTCGGCGTCGAGTTTTGAGCTGTTCGCCGCACGCGATCCGGGCATCAACGCGTTTGCGCTGCCGGGCGGCTACATCGGCGTGAACACGGGTACGTTGGTCGCGACCGAGAGTGAGTCGGAGCTGGCCTCGGTCCTCGGCCACGAAATCGGGCACGTGCTGCAGCGGCATATTGCGCGCGGCATCGATAAATCCGGCGAGTCGATGTGGATTGCATTGGCGTCGATTCTGCTGGCCGGTCTGGCAGCCACCAAGAGCGGTGACGCCGCGCAGGCGCTGGCGATGGGTGGGCAGGCGGCGGCAGTGTCGAACCAGCTCGCTTTCTCGCGAGGCGCGGAGCGCGAGGCAGACCGCGTCGGTTTCACGCTGCTCACCGGTGCTGGCTACAACCCGGACGGCATGCCGGACTTCTTCCGTCGTCTACAGCGCGTAACGAACATTGCCGACACAGGCGTGATTCCCGGTTATGCGCGCACCCACCCGCTGACCGGCGAACGTATCGCCGACATGGAAGACCGCGCACGAGGCTTGCCGCATCCGCGCCAGCCGCGTCGGCCAGAATTTGGTTTTGCGAAAGCGCGTGCGCGCGTGCTGCAGGAAACGTCAACAAGCGCCTATATCGATGTGCGAAATGCGATGCGCTCGCAGTTGTCGTCGGCGCCAGATGCGCCTGTCGAGAAGCGCGCGGCGCTCTGGTACGGCGTGGCCGTTGCCAACCAGATGGCCGGGCGGCTGGATGACGCTGAGCAGGCGCTGCAGGAGGCGCGACGCCTGTACGGCAACATTCCCGGCATCACATCTGGCAGCGTCGAGCTGGACGTAACGGCCATCGAACTGGCACGCGCTCGCGACCGTACCTCCGAGGCGCTGACATTGGCGCGCGCGGCGCTCACTGCGTACCCGCTGTCACGCGCGGTCGGGATCACCTATGCGCAAACGCTGCTGACGGCCGGCCGGGCCGATGACGCGATTCCGTATCTGAAAGACAAGACCCGCGAAGACACCGCCCAGCCAATCTGGTGGGACATGCTCGCTCGTGCCTATGCCGACAAGGGCAAGCGCGTTGAGCAGCACCGCGCGCTGGCAGAGAAATACGCGCGGGATGGGGCGTGGGGGTCGGCAGTGGAGCAATTGAAGCTCGCCCGCGATGCGGGAGATGCGGATTTCTACACGCTATCCGAAGTGGATGCGCGCTTGCATCAGATGGAGCGCCAATACCGGGAAGAGAAGGCGGAAGACAAGGCGTTGCCGAAGTAGGGCGGGTAGGCCGGGGGACGCTATTCCGCCGGCCGAGTTACGAAACCATAGCGCTTTGCGACTTCGGCGCGCGCAATCGGCTCAATGTCGAATGTCCGATCACCCAGGGTCAGCGTACCCAGCGCGGCTCCGCATGCTTCTCCGTGCCATTGGGCCAACGAGGAGAACGGCTCGAGATCGTGATCGTGCAGCAGGGCAATGGTCTCTTCTGCTTCGCATCCGCCCACGCGGCCCGAGAGCAGCACGCTGCCTTGTTCATCGACAAAACAGCCGCTTGGCGAGAACGCAGCGCCGGTGGTTGTCGTGAACGCTGGGGGCGCGCCGTCGGCTGACAGCCGCACCACCCACGGCGTGTAATCGAGTTCGACAAACACCCGCTGCGGCCCATTCTGAAAGAACCAGCGCCCGACATCGTCATGCGCGTAGTTGCGCACGATGAAATCGACGAGCGCGGCGTGGCGGATCGGCTCACCGGACAGGTTGTTGGCCTGCGCATATTCGTTGCGCATGCGCCATTGGCCCCGCCGATCCAGCGCCAGCCAGCCAAAGCAATTCGGCACGTTCGGCCACTTGGCCATGGCCTGGCGGACGATGTCATCCATGGGCGTCTTCCGCGTTGGTTTGGCGGCCCAACACGTCATCGAAAAAGCGCAGGACGCGGGCGGGCATCCAGTCGACGCGGCCTGTCTTGCCATGGCGTACCAGGAAGCCGACATGGCCGCCGTGCAGCGGCTGGTCCAGCGTGATGTCGGGTGATACCTCGGCCGCGCCAGGCAGGTGCTGTCCGGGCAAGAACGGATCGTTGCGCGCGTTCAGCACCAGCGCGGGCACGCGCACCTCGCGCAGCACGGGTTTGGACGAAGCGCGTGTCCAGTAGTCGAGCACGTCACGAAAACCGTGCAGCGGTGCGGTGACAAGGTTGTCGAATTGCCCCAGCGTGCGCGTGGCCATCATGGCGGCGCGGTCGTACAGGCCTGGGTGCTGGTCGAGCTTGGCATTGGCCTTGTCCTTGAGCGTGCGCAGGAACATGCGCGTGTAGACCATGTTGAAGCCTCTGGACAACGCTGCGCCGCCCGCTCGCATGTCCAGCGGTGCAGACACCGTCGCAGCCGCGCTCACGTAGCGCGCATCGGTGCCGTGTTCGCCCAGGTAGCGCAGCAGAGCATTGCCGCCCAGCGAGATGCCGACGACCAGCAGCTTGCGGCCCTGCGGCTGGCAAACCGTCCGATAAAGGCGTTCTAGGATCCACGCGATCTCGGCGCCGTCTCCACAGTGGTACATGCGCGGCGCGAGGTTCATCTCGCCCGAGCACCCGCGAAAGTGCGGAATGACCCCCAGCCAGCGGCGCGCGCGCAGCGCGTCCATGAGCAGCCGCGCGTAATGGCTGCGCGAATCGCCCTCCAGGCCATGAAACATGACGACGAGCGGTGCGTGCGCATCCGTTTCATGCGTGGTCCAGTCGAGGTCGATGAAATCGTGGTCGGGCGTGTCCCAGCGTTCGCGCCGATACGCAATGCGCGGAAAGCGCCACAGGCGCGCGGGCACGATCGTCTGCGCATTGCCGCCGATCAGCCACCAGGGCGAGCGGAACGCATGCGGCTCGAACGGCCCTGCAAGCAGGGCGCCCAGATTCAGTTCAAGGGGAGTGGCGTGGCGAGACGGATGGGTCATCGAGAGAGACGGCAGCCACGCCAAGCGCGGCAGCTTAGTGCAGAGAGTGCGTGACGCTGGCGATGGAGGCGGCCACGCGTTCTTCGGCGGCCTGGCTGGAATGCACGTGGGCGATACGCCAGCCTTCGTGGTTCTGCATCAGCACGTAGGTCGTGTGCACGTACAGGTCTGCCTCGGTGGCGGTGGCCGAGAAGCGCAGGGCTTCCGTGGCTTCGAAGATCGATACGCCGAGCGACGAATGCACCTGCTGCGAGAGGCATTCGATCCAGACCGGGTTCTTCTCGACCAGCGCATCAAGGCAGCCGCGCAGTTGCTCGTGGCCGTTCAGGCGCTGGCCGTCGGGCAGGATGAAGCTCACCGAGTCCTCATCGAGCCACAGCTTGAGCGCGCCATCGGCATCGCGGCGCTTGAGCGCTTCGCGATAGGCTTCGAGGATGTCCTCGGCGGCTTCGAACAGGCGGGCAAATCGTGGCATGGCGGTGAACGTTAAGGAGAGCGTATTACTGCGGCTGCAACAGCCGGCGCAATTCATGAAACACCATCTCGGGGCCGATGTCGCGCAGGCAGCGCAAGTGGCCCAGCGGGCATTCGCGCGCAAAGCACGGGCTGCACTCCAGATGGAGCCACATGATACTCGCAGCGGGCGACAGCGGCGGCGTGTGGCGCGGGTCGCTGGAGCCGAATACGGCCACCTGCGGGCGCCCCAGGGCGGCCGTCACGTGCATCAAGCCGGAGTCGTTGCAGATGGCGGCTTCGGCGCGGGCAAGCAGCTCGATGGCTTCGTCCAACGAGGTCTCGCCGCACAGGTTGCGCACGAACGGCGCGCGCTCGACGATGGCGTTGGCCATCTCGCGGTCCTTGCCCGAACCGAGCGCGACGATCTGCGCATACGGGAACGAGCGGCGCAGCATCTGCGCAAGCTCTGCAAAGTGTTCGGCAGGCCAGCGCTTGGCGGGGCCGTATTCCGCGCCCGGGCAGAAGGCAATCAGCCGCGCGTTGCCCGGAATGCCGAACTTGGCCGAGGTGGCGGCCACCCGCTGCACATCAATGTCGAGCTTGGGGTCGGGCAGGGTGTCGGGCAACTTGGCGTGGGGCTTGAAAGCCAGCGCCGCGTAGTGCTGCACCATCGGCGGACGCGCGTTCTTGGGCGGATTCGGGTAGCGCACGTTCAGCACGCCCAGGCGCGACTCGCCCTTGTAGCCAATGCGCAGCGGAATGCCGGCCAGCCACGGGATCAGCGCGCTCTTGAACGAGTTCGGCAGCACGTAAGCTGCGTCAAATGTTTCGCCTTTGAGCTGCTGCGCGAACATCGTGCGGCTGCCGAGCTGCAGCTTGCCGTGGGCGAGTTCGGTCGGCAGCACGCGCGCGATTTCCGGCATGCGTGCGAGCACGGGCGCAACCCATTTCGGGGCGATGGCGTGGATCTGCGCGCGCGGGTGCCGCGCCTTGATCTGCGCGAACAGCGGCTGCGCCATCAGCGCATCACCGATCCAGTTGGGGGCGACGACGAGAATCTTGCGCATCATCGAATCGCCTGGCGTGCGCGGCGACCGGTGTACTGCAGGTGAATCGGGCTCAATGGTGGCCCTTCAGTTCAACGCCGGGGGCCAGCTTGTAGACGGTGCCGCAGTACGGGCACTTGGCCTCGCCGGTGTCGGCGATGTCGAGGAACACGCGCGGGTGGTAGTTCCAGGCCGGCGTCTTGGCGGTCGGGCAATGCAGCGGCAGGTCGTCTGCGCCGATTTCGATCGTGGGTGCGGTTTGCGTGGTCATGGTGAGTGAGGAGTGCCGGCGCGGTCTGAGCAGGTCAGCCACACCGTGATATAGGCCGCAGGTTCAAAAACCGACAAAAGCGAAATTGTAAGGGGTGGGCGCAGGCGCGCCAACGCAGATTGTTGCAGTGCGTGGCGCCCGGCATGAATCGTTTCGTAGGGCAGGGCGCACGCGCATCGCCGTTAAGCGGATGCTTAACATCAAAAGTATAATCGCGTGTTTCCTACGAGCCACCCATGTCGCCCCCGACGTTTCTGCGCGCCCGCGCTGCCGGCTGCCCCTGTCCGGTTGATCAAAAAGAGTCTGATTCGCCACTTTTGGGGGCGCCATGGCGCTAGTACGCTGGGCGGCTGCGTTGCAGCGCCGCTGGGAAGCAATCGATCCGGCCGAACGAGCCGGATTCTTTGCCGGCGTGCGAGCTTACATGCCGTCGATGCCGCCAGTGCTCGCCTGGGGGCTGGTGACGGGCGTGGCGATGAGCAAATCGGTGCTGACCATCCCGCAGGCCATCGGCATGACGATCTTCGTGTATGCGGGGTCGTCGCAGTTGGCGGTGCTGCCGCTGTTGGCGGCCGGCTTGCCGATCTGGACGGCACTCCTGACGGCGTTCATCGTGAATGTGCGCTTCATTATCTTTAGCGCCGGGCTGATGCAGCATTTCGGGCATCTGCCGTTCATGCGGCGCGTGGTTCTGGGCGTGTTCAACGGAGATCTGCCGTTCGTGCTGTTCACCCAGCAGTACCCCTCGGCCGCGCCGCAGGCGGGCAAGGAGGGCTATTACTGGGGCATGGTCCTGCTGAGCTTCGTTGGCTGGCAGGTGTCGTCCATCGTGGGCATCGTCGCGGCGAGCCTGTTTCCTGACGCGTGGGGCCTGGCGCTGGCCGGAACGCTTGCGCTGATTCCTGTCATGGTGTCGACCATTCGTAGCCGTGCCACCCTCATGGCGGTGGCTGTGGCGGCGGTGCTGGCGCTGGTTGCCTTCAAGCTGCCGTATCGATTGAGCCTGGTGATTGCCGTCACTGGCGCGATGGCTGCCGGCCTGGCCGCCGACGAAGCCGCCGCGCGCCTGCAGTGGCAGCGCCGCCGTGCCGTGCAGGCCGCAGCTGACGAGGACGACGCATGAGCGCACTCGAAATCTGGCTGGTGATTGCCGGGATGACCGTGGTGACGATCGTCACGCGTTCGCTGTTCCTGATCGTGGGCAACCGCATGACCCTGCCCACCCGCGTGCAGCACGCGCTGCGCTTTGCGCCCGCTGCCGCGCTCGTCGCCATCGTCTTGCCCGACCTGCTCTGGAATCAGGGGCACTTCGACGCGAGCTGGACCAACCCGCGCCTGATGGCCGGCGTTGCCGCCACCGCGTTCTATGTAGCGACGCGGCGCATGCTCGGCATGATCTTCGTCGGCATGGGCGTCTTTACGGTGCTGCGTCTCTGGGGATGAACATGCCGGGCTCAAATCGCAACGGCGCGATCTTCGCGTTTCTGGCCTACACGATGTGGGGCTTGTTTCCGCTGTACTTCAAGCTGCTCAAGGCGGTGTCGCCGGTGGAGATTCTCTCGCACCGGGTGATCTGGTCGTTGGCGGTGATGGTGGTGATTCTGCTCGTGAAGCGGCACTGGGCGTGGCTTTGGGCGCTGCGCACGCAGCCGCGTGTCGTGGGGCGCTACGCGGCCAGCACCAGCCTGTTGGCCGCCAACTGGCTGACCTACATCTGGGCCGTCAACCATGACCACGTGATCGACGCCAGCTTGGGCTACTTCATCAACCCGCTGGTGGTGGTGATGCTGGCGCTGCTGGTGCTCGGCGAGCGGCTGCGGCCCGTGCAGTGGGTGTCAGTGGCGCTGGCCGCAGCCGGCGTGGCGTGGCTGACCTGGCAGGCCGGCACGCTGCCGTGGATTGCGCTGGCGCTGGCATTTTCGTTCGGGTTCTACGGCTTGCTGCGCAAGACCTCGCCGCTGGGCGCGCTGGAAGGGCTGACGCTGGAGACGCTATTGCTGTTTCCGCTGGCGCTGGCCTACCTCGGCTGGCTGGCTTCGCAGCATCAGAATGCCTTCCTGGCCGCATCGCCGGGCACGCAGTTGCTGCTGGCGCTGGCCGGCCCGCTGACGGCGCTGCCGCTACTGCTGTTTGGCGCCGGCGCGCGGCGTATTCCGCTGTCGCTGCTGGGTTTGCTGCAATACGTGAGCCCGACGCTGCAGCTGCTGCTGGGTGTTTGGCTCTACAACGAGCCGTTTGCTGGCCCCAAGGTGGCGGGCTATGTGCTGATCTGGGCGGGTCTGGCCGTGTATTCGGCCGAAGGCTGGATGCGGCTGCGCCGTCGCACGCCGCTGCCGGCGTAGCCCCCGCCAATCGGCCTCGGCAAGACGGTCGAGCCCGGAAGGTTCGGCCGAGAAACGCACGTTTTGACCAGGCGCATCGGGTAAAATCGTGGTTTCCCGCGATTTCTTCCGTAGCTGCCATGCCTCACGTCCTGCGTCTGTCTGATCTCATCTCCGAAGGAAAGCTTGCCGGTAAGCGCGTGTTCATCCGCGCCGACCTCAACGTGCCGCAAGACGATGCCGGCAACATCACTGAAGACACGCGCATCCGCGCATCCGTGCCGGCCGTCAAGGCCGCGCTGGACGCGGGTGCCGCTGTCATGGTCACTTCGCACCTGGGCCGTCCGACCGAGGGTGAATTCAAGCCCGAAGACTCGCTGGCGCCGGTTGCCAAGCGCCTGTCCGAACTGCTGGGCCGTGACGTGAAACTCGTCCAGAACTGGGTCGACGGCGTGGATGTCGCGCCTGGCCAGGTCGTGCTGTTGGAAAACTGCCGCGTGAACAAGGGCGAGAAAAAGAACAGCGACGAACTGGCCCAGAAGATGGCCAAGCTGTGCGATGTCTACGTCAACGACGCCTTCGGCACCGCCCACCGCGCGGAAGCCACCACCCACGGTATCGCCAAGTTTGCGCCCGTCGCCTGCGCCGGCCCGCTGCTGGCCGCCGAGCTGGATGCGCTGGGCAAGGCGCTGGGTCAGCCCGCACGCCCGCTGGTGGCCATCGTGGCCGGCTCGAAGGTTTCGACCAAGCTGACCATCCTGAAGTCGCTGGCTGACAAGGTGGACAACCTGATCGTCGGCGGCGGCATTGCCAACACGTTCATGCTGGCCGCCGGCCTGAAGATCGGCAAATCGCTGGCGGAAGCAGACTTGGTTGGCGATGCAGAGGCCATCATTGAGATGCTGGCAGCACGTGGCGCGTCGGTGCCCATTCCCGTCGATGTGGTGTGCGCCAAGGAATTCAGCGCCACCGCGGCCGCCACCGTCAAGGATGTGGCGGATGTGGCGGACGACGACATGATCCTCGACATCGGCCCGAAGACGGCTGCCCAATTGGCTGAACAACTCAAGACCGCCGGCACCATCGTCTGGAACGGCCCGGTCGGCGTATTCGAGTTCGACCAGTTCGGCAATGGCACCAAGGTGCTGGCCGAGGCGATTGCTGCCTCGTCGGGTTTCTCGATTGCGGGCGGCGGCGACACGCTGGCTGCCATCGCCAAGTACAACATTGCCGACAAGGTGGGCTATATCTCCACCGGCGGCGGTGCGTTCCTCGAATTCCTGGAAGGCAAGACGCTGCCGGCCGTCGAAATCCTGGAACAACGCGCGCAGAACCAGGCCACCGCGGCCTGAGCGCAAGCGCCGCGAACATCCCCACCACAACAACGAGACACCGCCGCCCATGACCCGTGCTACCAAGATCGTCGCAACGCTCGGCCCCGCGTCCAGCACGCAGGAAGTCCTGACCCGCATGATCGCCGCGGGGGTGGACGTGGTGCGGCTGAACTTCTCGCACGGCGCGGCGCAAGACCACATCGATCGTGCGCAGTTGGTGCGTGAAGTGGCGCGTTCGGTGGGCCGCGAGGTGGCCATCATGGCCGACCTGCAGGGTCCGAAGATCCGCGTCGGCAAGTTCGAGAGCGGCAAGATCACGCTCGAACCCGGTGATCGCTTTACGCTCGACGCCCGCTGCGAACTGGGCAACCAGGAGCGCGTCGGCCTCGACTACAAGGAACTGCCGCGCGACGTGGGCCCTGGCGATCTGCTGCTGCTCAACGATGGGCTGATCGTGCTGCAGGTCGAGCGCGTGGTGGGTGAAGAGATCGAGACCATCGTCAAGATCGGCGGCGATCTGTCCAACAACAAGGGCATCAACCGCCAGGGCGGCGGGCTGTCGGCGCCGGCGCTGACGGCCAAGGACATGGAAGACATCAAGACCGCGATGGCGCTGGGCGCCGATTACGTCGCGGTCAGCTTCCCCAAAAACGCGACCGACATGGAAATGGCGCGCCAATTGGCCGCCGTGGCGGGCGCGCCGAACAATCACAAGACGCGCATGATCGCCAAGATCGAACGCGCCGAGGCCATCCGCCCGGGCGTGCTCGAAGAGATCCTGGCTGCGTCCGACGGCATCATGGTCGCGCGTGGCGACCTGGCGGTGGAAGTGGGCAACGCGGCCGTGCCGGCGCTGCAGAAGCGCATGATCAAGCTGGCTCGCGAAAACAACAAGCTGGCCATCACCGCCACGCAGATGATGGAATCGATGATCGTCAACCCGGTGCCGACGCGCGCCGAGGTGTCGGACGTCGCCAACGCCGTGCTCGACGGCACCGATGCGGTGATGTTGTCGGCCGAAACCGCCGCCGGCCGCTATCCGGTCGAGACCATCGAGGCCATGGCTGCCATCTGTTTGGAAGCCGAGAAGTCGCAATCCGTGCACCTGGACACCGACTTCCTCGACCAGACTTTCAGCCGCATTGACCAGTCGATTGCCATGGGGGCGCTGTTCACGGCGCACCATCTGCAGGTCAAGGCGATTGCCGCGCTCACCGATTCCGGCGCCACGGCGCTGTGGATGAGCCGCCACGGCATCAACATCCCCATTTATGCGATGACGCCCAATGTGGCCTCTCAGCGCAAGATGGCCCTGTACCGCAACGTGCAGTCGCTGCCGCTGGCCAACAGCGCCGACCGCGACGAAGCGTTGCATCAGGCCGAAGAACTGCTGGTCGCGCGCGGCGTCGTGCAGCGTGGCGACTTCATCGTCCTGACCGTCGGCGAGCCGATGGGACAGGCCGGCGGCACCAACACGCTCAAGATTGTTCGCGTCGGCATGCACTGACGCCCACGACGGAACGCCGTTTGCTACGTCTTCCAGACGCCCACGGGTTCCTGAGACCGAATACAGATCGATCCATAGGAGAAAACCATGCCACTCGTCTCGATGCGCCAACTGCTGGACCACGCCGCTGAAAACGGCTACGGCCTGCCGGCATTCAACGTGAACAACCTGGAGCAAGTCCAGGCCGTAATGGAAGCTGCCAAGGAAGCCGGCGCACCGGTCATCCTGCAGGCCAGCGCAGGCGCCCGCAAATACGCCGGCGAATCGTTCATCAAGCACCTGATCCAAGCCGCTGTCGAGGCTTATCCGGAGATTCCGCTGGTCATGCACCAGGATCACGGCCAAAGCCCGGCAATCTGCCAGGGCGCCATCGACCTTGGCTTCGGTTCGGTCATGATGGACGGCTCGCTGCGCGAAGACGGCAAGACCCCGGCCAATTTTGACTACAACGTCGACGTGACGCGCCGCGTGGTTGAGATGGCCCACAAGGTTGGTGTGACCGTTGAAGGCGAACTCGGCTGCCTGGGCTCGCTGGAGACCGGTATGGCCGGCGAGGAAGATGGCCACGGCGCGGAAGGCAAGCTCGACCACTCGTCCCTGCTGACCGACCCCGAAGAGGCTGCCCAGTTCGTCAAGGCGACCCAACTGGACGCGCTGGCCATCGCCATCGGCACCAGCCACGGCGCCTACAAGTTCACGCGCAAGCCCACCGGCGACATCCTCGCCATCAGCCGCGTGAAGGAAATCCACGCTCGCATTCCGAACACCCACCTGGTGATGCACGGCTCGTCGAGCGTGCCGCAAGAACTGCTGGCCATCATCAACCAGTACGGCGGCAAGATGAAGGAAACCTATGGCGTGCCCGTCGAGGAAATCCAGGAAGCCATCAAGTACGGCGTGCGCAAGATCAACATCGACACAGACATCCGCCTGGCAATGACGGGCGCGGTGCGCAAGTTCCTGGCCGAAAACCCGGACAAGTTCGATGCCCGCGAATGGCTCAAGCCCGCCCGCGAAGCCGCCAAGCAAGTCTGCAAGGCGCGCTATATTGAGTTCGGCTGCGAAGGTCAGGCTGGCAAGATCAAGCCGATCGGCCTGTCTGTGATGGCGCAGAAGTACCAAAGCGGCGATCTGGCGCAAGTGGTGCAATAAGCATTTCGCGTCACATCTGGCAAACGGCTGGCACTGCGCCAGCCGTTTTGCATTGCATGGGCCACGTATAATGCGGGCCTTCCACGTTTTCTTATCTCCTCTCGGGTTCCGCCGTGTCCGCCACCCCTGCATCCTCCGCCCTTTACGAATCGTCGATCACCAGCCTGCCGTTGCTCGGCCGTGGCAAGGTGCGCGAGAACTACGCTGTCGGCGACGACAAGCTGCTGATGGTCACCACCGACCGCCTCTCGGCGTTTGACGTGATTCTCGGCCAGCCGATTCCGGACAAGGGCCGTGTGCTCGCGCAGATGTCGGATTTCTGGTTCAACAAGCTGCGCCACATCGTGCCGACGCACGAGACGGGCATCGCCCCAGAAACCGTGGTGGCCCCGAATGAAGTCGACCAGGTGCGCGGCCGCGCCATCGTGGTCAAACGCCTGAAGCCGATCCTGGTGGAAGCCGTGGTGCGCGGCTACCTGGCCGGCAGCGGCTGGAAGGATTACCAAGCCACCGGCGCTGTCTGCGGCGTGCATCTGGCCCCCGGCCTGCAGAACGCGCAGAAGCTGCCCGAGCCGATCTTCACCCCCGCCGCCAAGGCAGAGATGGGTGAGCACGATGAGAACATCTCCTTCGATGAAGTCGAGCGCCGCATCGGCCCCGACCTCGCCGCGCAGATCCGCGACGTGAGCATCCGCCTGTATAAGGAAGCTTCCGACTTTGCCGCCACGCGCGGCATCATCATCGCCGACACCAAGTTCGAGTTTGGTCTGGATGAGAACGGCACGCTCACGCTGATGGACGAGGCGCTCACCGCCGATTCGTCGCGCTTCTGGCCGGCCGATTCGTACCAGGTCGGCACGAACCCGCCGTCGTTCGACAAACAGTTCGTGCGCGATTGGCTTGAAGCCGTGCGCATTGATGGCAAGCCGTGGCCGAAGACCGCGCCGGCGCCGCAACTGCCCGCCGACGTGATCGAAAAAACCGCCGACAAGTACCGCGAAGCACTGACCCGCCTGACCGGCGAATCGCTGCGCTGAACAAGGAGCGATGACGATGACCGCACAGCAATCCGCTCCGCTCGTTGGCGTGGTGATGGGCTCCAGCTCCGACTGGGAAGTGATGCGCCACGCCGTCGACATGCTCACGCAGTTCGGCATTCCGTTCGAGGCGCAGGTTGTTTCTGCGCACCGCATGCCGGACGACATGTTCCGCTACGCCGAAGCCGCACGCAGCCGTGGTTTGCGGGCCATCATCGCTGGCGCGGGCGGCGCAGCGCACCTCCCGGGCATGATCGCCGCCAAGACGATCGTGCCGGTGTTCGGCGTGCCGGTGCCGTCCAAGTACCTGCGCGGCGAAGACTCGCTACTCTCGATTGTGCAGATGCCCAAGGGCATTCCGGTGTCAACGTTCGCTATTGGCGAGGCGGGTGCGGCCAACGCAGCGCTGGCTGCCATCGCGACCATCGCCACCACCGACTCGGCCCTTGCCGACAAGCTCGAAGCCTTCCGCGCCCAGCAGACCGAAGTCGCGCGCGGCATGACGCTCCCTGTGCACGGCGCTTAAGTAACCTACGACCCGATTCATGGCCGACGACCTGAACCCGCGCCTGGCGCAAGCCCACACCGCGGAATCCCGCGCGCTGAACGTTCCCAACGCGATCCTGCCCGATGCCTGGCTTGGCATGCTCGGCGGCGGCCAGCTCGGCCGCATGTTCACGCACGCCGCGCAGGCGATGGGCTACAAAGTCTGCGTGCTCGATCCTGACCCGAACAGCCCCGCCGGCACCATCGCCGAGCGTCATCTGTGCGCCGGCTACACCGATGAAGCCGCTTTGGCCGAGATGGCCGCGCTGTGCCCGGCCGTCACCACCGAGTTCGAGAACGTGCCCGCGCAAGCGCTCGACAAGCTTGAGCAGCTCGGCGCGTTCGTTGCGCCGCGTGCCAACTGCGTATCGATCGCGCAGAACCGCATCGCCGAGAAAAAGTTCTTCGCGCTGTGCGCCGCACGCACAGGCATCCACCCCGCACCGAGCTGGGTGATTGAACACGAAGCCGATATCGAACAACTGCCCGCCGACCTGCTGCCCGGCATCCTGAAGATTGCCCGCATGGGCTACGACGGCAAGGGCCAGGCGCGTGTCTCAACGGTTGAAGAGCTGCGCGCTGCCTGGGGCGCCATGCAACACGTGCCGTGCGTGCTGGAGAAGATGCTGCCCCTGGCGTACGAGGTATCGGTGCTGGCCGCGCGCGGCGCTGATGGCACCACCGCCACTTGGCCGCTCGCCGAGAACGAGCACCGTGACGGCATCCTGTTTTCAACGACCATGCCCTCGCGCAGCGTGTCGGACGACATTGCCACGCGCACACGTGCCGCCGCGGCGATGATCGCCGAAGAAATGGGCTACGTCGGCGTGCTGTGCATCGAATTCTTCGTGCTGCAGGATGGCTCTCTGGTCGCCAACGAAATGGCGCCGCGTCCGCACAACTCCGGCCACATCACCATGGACGTGTGCGAGACCAGCCAGTTCGAGCAGCAGGTGCGCGCCATGGCCCGTCTGCCGCTGGGCAGCACGCGGCAGCATTCGCCGGGGCGCATGCTGAATGTGCTGGGCGACGTGTGGTTCGAATACGGCTTGGAGCGTACGCCTGCGTGGCACGAAGTGATGCGCCACAGCGGGGCGAAGGTGCATCTGTATGGCAAAGCCGACGCACGCCCAGGCCGCAAGATGGGCCACGTGAATTGCGTCGGCACCTCGCCGGAAGTGGTGGACGAAGCATTCCGCCATGCCGCGCACGTGCTCGGCCTGCAGCCCGCCTAAAGACGAGTCGCCCATGCCGCATCGGACCAAAACGCCCTACACCATGCCTTCCGCTGAACGCCTCGAAGAGGCTGCGCGCAAGCTGGAGGCGGGCGAACTGGTCGCCTTCCCGACCGAGACCGTGTACGGACTCGGCGCCGATGCCGAAAACCCGCAGGCCATCGCCAAGATTTACGCGGCCAAGGGCCGGCCGTCCAATCACCCCGTCATCGTGCACGTGGTGGATGGGGCCGATATTTCCTACTGGGCCGACGATGTGCCCGGTATCGCGCTGCAGCTCATCGAAGCCTTCTGGCCCGGGCCGCTCACGCTGATCCTGAAACGTGCACCGCACATCCCCGCAGCCGTGGCGGGCGGGCAGGACAGCATCGGGCTGCGTTGCCCGTCGCACCCGGTGGCGCAGGCGTTGCTCTCGCGCTTCAAGCGTGGGCGCGGCGGCATTGCAGCGCCGTCGGCCAACAAGTTCGGCCAGGTCAGCCCGACCACGGCGCAGCACGTACGGGACGAATTCGGCGATGCCGTGTTCGTGCTCGAAGGCGACGGCGTGGACGTTGGCATCGAATCGACCATCATCGATCTTTCGCGGCTGGATCAGGGGATTGGCCCCGTGCTGCTGCGCCCGGGCGCCATCACGCCCGAAGACATCGAACGTGTGACAGGTGAAATGCCTGCGCTACCGGACGCCGCAGCGCCGCGTGCTTCCGGCACGTTGAAGGCGCACTACGCGCCGCGCACGCCGTTGCATTTGCTGTCGGCTGCCGATGTGCCCGCGCGCTTGGCTGCACTGCCGGCGGACAAGCGCATCGTGTGGCTGGGTGCTCCCGTGGCACTGCGTGACGGCTGCGATCAGCGCGTCGCCCCCGCCACACCTGCCGCCTATGCCAACGCGCTCTACGCGCTGTTGCGCGAGCTCGACCGCGGCGGTTACGACGCCATTTGGGTGGAAACCCTAGCTGACACGCCCGCCTGGGCGGCCGTCAACGACCGCCTGCGTCGCGCGGCCGCCGCGTTCGAGACGGACCTCTAATTCTTACGGGGCGCGCGTTCGCCGTGCGCCCGGCAACCTCGCTACACTTGGGCGTTGTGTCGTTCCGCGTGCTTCAAACGCGCACGGCGAGGTTACGCACCGCGGCACCACAGACCAAAAAAATTCCACACGGGAGACAGACATCATGAAGTTGCGTCAATGGATGGGCGTCGTCGCTTCGGCGGCCCTGGCCTTGAGCCTGGCCGCTTGCGGCGGCGGTGAAAGCGATCAGAGCGGCAATCCCAACGTCGCCAAGGTGCAGCGCATGGTGGTATTCGGCGACAGCCTGAGCGACGCCGGCACCTACACGCCGGCAGCGGCTGCCGTGGGCGGCGGCAAGTTCACCACCAACCCCGGTCCGATCTGGGCGGAAACCGTGGCAGCACAACTCGGTGTGACGCTCACGCCGGCCGTGATGGGTTACGCCACCTCGGTGCAGACCTGCCCGAAACCTGGTTGCTTCGACTACGCGCAAGGCGGCTCGCGCGTGACCGACCCGAACGGTATCGGTCACAACGGTGGCGCCGGGGCGCTCACGTATCCGGTCAAACAGCAACTCGCCAACTTCTACGCGGCCAGCAACAACACGTTCAACGGCAACGACGACGTGGTGTTCGTGTTCGGCGGCAACAACGACATCTTCTACTGGGCTGCCGCTGTCGCGACCCCCAACTCGGGTGTGACGCCGGCCATTGCTACCGCACAAGTGCAGCAGGCGGCGACCGATCTGGTCGGTTACATCAAGGACATGATCAGCAAGAACGCGACGCAGCTCTACGTGTTCAACCTGCCTGACAGCAGCCTGACGCCGCAGGGCGTGGCGGGCGGCGCGACAGGCCAGGCACTGCTGCATGCACTGGTGGGCGCGTTCAACACCACGCTGCAGACCGGTCTGGCCGGCACCAGCGCTCGCGTCATCGACTTCAACGCGCAGCTGACGGCCGTGATCCAGAACGGCGCGACGTTCGGGTTCAGTAACACAAGCGTGCCGGCGTGCGATGCGACCAAGATCAACGCACTCGTGCCGGGCGCGGGCGGCAGCTCGCTGTTCTGCTCGGCCAACACGCTTGTGGCCACGGGCGCCGATACGTCCTACCTGTTCGCAGACGGCGTGCACCCCACCACGGGCGGCCACCGACTGATCTCGAGCAACGTGCTGCAACGCCTGCTGGCTGACGGTGTGACGCACTGATCGAGCACCACTGAGCAAAACGCCCGCGTGAAGCGGGCGTTTTTGTTTGTGGCGATGTTTTCCTACTTGGCGTCGGCGGTCGGCAATGTCACGGCCAAGCGGGCCAGCGTAGCGTTGAGCACATCGTTTTGCGGCGACATGGCGAGGCCCTGCCTGAAGCAATCGTGCGCTTCGTCCGCGCGGCCCAGCTTCCACAGCACTTCGCCCTTGTGTGCAAAGCCTTCCGCGCGTGCTTCGCGTACCGCTTCGTCGCTCGCTTCATAGTCGCCGTCGGGTTGCGTGAAGACGGCGATGGAGCGGTCGAACCACGTAAGCGCTTCGTCGTTGCGGCCGAGCCGGTACAGCGCCCAGCCCTTGCTGTCGAGCGCGAACGGGTCGTCCGGGTGCTTGGCCAGATAGGCATCGATCATCGACAGGCCGCGCTCCACGCGCAGGCCCGCGTCAACAAGTTCGTAGCCGTAGCTGTTGAGGCGGTCTTCCGGCACCGGCTGCAGATCGAGGGCGAGGTCGATGCGGGCATCATCTCGTGCGGCAATTGCCACTGACATCAACTTGCGCGCGATGCGGCTCTGCAAGTCTTCGCTGAGTGTCGCCGCGTTGGCGGTGAGCGTACCGAGGTATTGCGTGTAGAGATCTGGTGCGCCCTGCGAGTTGCTGCTATCGGCGATCGCGCGGCCTTCGCCGGCGCACCAGGCGTCGTCAGCCCGCGTGAAGGTCACGGTGTTTTCAAGGTGCACGGTGCGCGACTCGCGCGATTGCACGTAGGCGGTATAACCGCCGGCGCTGGAGTGGCCGCAGACCAGGTATTCGCCCACCACATCGATCAGATATGGATGCCCCTCGATGGGCGCGCCGCCGAGGGAATCGACCAGGCGGAACGATTCGCCAAGCTCTCCATTGCCAACCACCGGGTTGAGCACCCAGCGTGCCGCCGCATAACGCTTGGGCAGCCGAACCTTGGCCGTGCGCCCGGCGCTGTCGGTGGTGCCGAAGATCACGCTGTCGGTTTCACCCACCTGCGGCGGCTTGCCGGCGATGGTGTGGTCGGGCAGGAACAGCCGGTAGCGCGCGTTGGGCATCGGGCGCCCGGTCGCAGAATCGATGAGGACGAACTGGTGGACCTGTGCGCCACGCCCGAGGGTGGCATTTGGGGCGACCCAATCACGCGCTGCGACTGGCAGGGCCGAGCAAAAAAATGCCGCGCCAAGCAGCGCGGCCGATAGACGGGAAAGCATGTTGTTGGGAGGGGGGCTGGCAAAAAACTGGACGGCCCCATCATAGCCAAGCTGCTTCGCCCGGATGTTAAGAGTGCTTCATATGGATGCGTTGGCCAGTTGCCGCACGGCAAACCGGTACACCGCATCGACGTCGTTCAGATCCAGCACGGCAACGCCTTCGGGTGGTTGCACGGCGTCAGGCGAATCGGTGGCCACTGCTACCACGCCGCCAATTTCTGGCCAAAGCGGCGGCCGCCCCAACGACGGGCGAAACACCTCGATCTTCGGGAAGGTGCTGCGCTTATAGCCTTCTACGATGACGAGGTCGGTGGCGGGCGAGAGCAGTGCCAGCACGTCGTCAAGTTCGGGTTCCACGGCGTTGGCGTATTCGCGCATCAGCACGAGGCGTTCGCCGCCCACGAGCACGACTTCGGCGCTGCCGGCTTCGCGCATACGGTACGAATCCTTGCCCGGTGAATCGAGATCGAAGCCGTGATGCGTGTGCTTGATAGCTGCGACGCGCCGCCCGTCGCGCACGAAACGGGCGATGAGCTGCTCGACGAGCGTGGTCTTGCCGCTGCCCGACGTGCCGGTGATGCCCAGTAATGCCTTGCGTGAACTCATCGCGGCGCGCCCTGGTAAATCCATTGCAGCAGTGCGTCGTGTGCGGCCTGGCCGCCGCTGGCGTTCGGGTGGTTGATCATGCTGACCACCACGAAGCGCTCGCCGTTTTCACCTTCCACGTAGCCTGCGATGGCGCGCACGTCGTTGAGCGTGCCGGTCTTGATCTCGGCATTGCCGGCCACTCCGGCCCGTGTCAGGCGGTTGCGCATGGTGCCGTCCACGCCGACGACGGGCAGCGCATCGCGCAGCACGCCGCCGTTCGGGTTGGCGTCTGCCTGTTGCAGCAGGCGTCCCATGTTGCGTGCGCTGATGCGTTCGATACGCGACAGGCCCGAGCCGTTCTCCAGCACCAGCTCCGGCATCGTCAGGTTCTGTTTGGCAAGCCAGCGGTTGATGACCTCGGTCGATTGCCGCACCGATGCGGGCTTGCGGCCGATTTCTGCGCCGATGGTCAGGAAGAGCTGGCGCGCCATCACGTTGTTCGAATACTTGTCGATGTCATGCACGACCTCCGACAGCGGCGGGCCGTAGTGCGTGGCCAGCAAAACAGCCTGGCGCGGCACCTTGCCCTCGCGCAGGCCCGGCGTGAACCGGGTCGTGCCACCGGCTTGCTGCCACAGCGCCAGGAAGCCGCCCCAGATAAAGTCGGCATGCGTGAGCGCAGCGATATTGAAGACGCGTTCGCCGCACGCGGCGGCATAGCGGCCGTCAAAGCTGGCAAGCACATGGCCGTCGGTTTGCGTGGAGATGTTGGCGCCGGAGGTTGTCTTCCAGTCGCCGCAGCCGCCGCGCGTGGTGCGCAACTGGTTGTCGATCTGCAATTGGGCCAGCGGCGGCGATACATCAATGTTGACCGCGCCATTACCGGCATCCGGCGACAGCGTGAACGTGAGCGTCTTGAATGAATACAGCAGGGCATCGGGCGCGACGTTGTAGGCACGCGCGCTGTCGCCGTCCAACGGCGGTGCTTCCGACAGGCCGCCCTCGAAGTAGGTGCGATCCAGCACGATATTGCCGGCCAGTTCGTCCACGCCGGCGCGGCGCACGTCGGTCACCAGCTTGACGAGTTCTTCGGGAATCAGCTTCGGATCGCCCTGGCCGCGCAGGTACAGGTTGCCGTCGAGCGTGCCGTTGACGGGCTGTTTGTCGGCATACGCCGTCGTCTTCCAGCGAAAGTCCGGGCCCAGCAGGTCCAGCCCTGCGAAGGTTGTCAGCAGCTTCATGGTCGACGCCGGGTTCATTCCGGTGTCGGCATTCCATTGCAGGATGGGCGTGGCGGTGCCGGTGCGGATCACGAACACGCTCACCGCATCCAGCGGGATATGCGCGCGCGCAAAGGCCAACGCCACGTTGGCGGGCAAACCAGCGGGATTGTGCGCAGCCTGGCGCGCTTGTGCGGGGGTGGCGCGCGCTGCCGCGTGAGTCTTGGCCTTCTTGGCGTGGGCCAGCGGCGAAGCCGCAATGGTCAAAAGCACAGCGCAGGCGAGCGCACTGCGCGACAGATTCAGCAAACGGGTCGGACGAATTCGGGCCATCGGCGGGGGGCAGAGTGGAGCGCAGGCAAGTGCGCCAAGTGCAGACGCAGGCATGTTAACGCAGCGGCCCCCCACTTCGGCCGACAAGCAATAGGGCGTTCACCGCCCAATTCTTTAAGAATCGCCAGCGTGTGATGGTTCAGTCATTGGCGGCGATGCGCTTGCGCATGTCGGCCGTGACCGATTGGCGCGTGCCGGCGTAGTCGGCCCATGGGTCGTCCTTGAGCTTGGCCAGCCGCTCCGGCAGCGTGCGCAGCGTCCACTGGGCAGACGATTGCAGCCCCTCCAGTTCGTCGTGACGGATCGGCACCGACACCGGCAGCCCCGTCCGCGCACGCACCGAATACGCCGCCACCGTGCTCGCGCCGCGGTTGTTGCGCAGATAGTCGATGAAGATTTTTCCCACGCGGTTCTGCGGGCCCATCTTGGCGACAAAGCGGTCAGGAAAAGTCGTGGCCATGTGCTGCACCACGGCTTGCGCGAAGGCTTTGAGCGTGTCCCAGCCGGCGGCCTCACGGCGCGTGAGTGGTACCACCACGTGCATGCCGTGCCCACCGCTCGTCTTTAGGAACGGCTTCAGGCCGAGTTCATCGAGCAGCGCGAGCGTGAGCTGCGTGGCCTCGATCACGCGTGCGAAGGGCAACGCCGGGTCGGGGTCGATATCGAAGACGATGCGGTCGGGCTGTTCGATGCGGTCGGCCAGTGCATTCCACGTGTGGAATTCCACCGTGCCCATCTGCACCGCACCGACCAGGGCTTCCGCCGAGTTGATCGCCAGCAGCGACGGATGCCCCGGGTCGAGCGCCGGGTCCAACTGCGTGATGCCCTGCAGCTTGAGTGCGGCGGAATGCTTCTGGAAGAAGCGCTCGCCGTCGATGCCATCGGGCGCCCGTACGAGCGACGTTGGTCGGTTGCGCAGATGCGGCAGCATCCATTCGGCCACGCCTGCGTAATACCGCGCCAGGTCGGCCTTGGTGGTACCGCTGGCTTTCTCGATCACGCGATCCGGATGCGTGACATCCACACCTGCGATGCGTTCGGCACCGGGGCGCACCTTGCGTTCGGGGGCATTCACGGCGCGGGTCTCCTTGCGGGCGGCGGCACTGGGCGGTTTGGCTTTTTCACGCACGATGTTGCGCGCGGCTTTGTCATCGCGCAAACCTTGAAACACCGCCTGCCGCACGATGCCTTCGCGCGTCCATTCGGCAAAGGCGATTTCCGCCACGCGTTCGGGCTTCACCCATTGCACGTCGCGCGCATCGCTGCCGGTGGGCGGGTCGGCGAAGGGCGGGGTGTCGACGGTCAGACCGGTCAGCTCGTGATGCAAAGCGTGCAGACTTGTCTCGTTGAACCCGGTGCCGACGCGGCCCGCATAGCGCAGCGTGCCCGCGTCGTCATACACACCGAGCAGCAGGGCGCCAAAGCCGCTGCGGTTGCCCTTGGGCGCGCTGTAACCGCCGATCACGAATTCCTGCCGCTGCCCACATTTGAGCTTGATCCATGCGGGGCTTCGGCCGGCGCGGTACGGCGCATCGGCGCGCTTGCCGATCACACCTTCGAGCGACATGCTGCACGCAGAAGACAGCAAGTCTTCGGGTGGCGCGTTGAATGTGCCTGAGAACAGCACCGCATCGCGGTTCAAGTCACCCGGGGCCGCATCGAGAATGCGTTGCAGCAGCGCGCGCCGCTCACGTAACGGCACGCCGCGCAAGTCCATGCCGTTGCAGAACGGGATGTCAAACAGGTAGTAGGCAATGTGTTCGGCATGCGCGGTTTCGAAGGCGTTCTGCAGCGCCTGGAAGTCGGGTACGCCGCGTTCGCCCATCACCACGACCTCGCCGTCGAGCCACGCCTCACGCAGGCCCAACGCATGCAGCGTGCGCGCCTGGCGCGGTAGCTTGGCTGTCCAGTCATGGCCGTTGCGGCTGAACAGGCGCACGGTATTGCCGTCGATGCGCGCAAGGATGCGGTAGCCGTCGAACTTCACTTCGTAGTCCCACTCGCCCTGCGCGGGCGGCCCATCGACCAGCGTGGCGAGTTGCGGCTCCAGCGTGCTGGGCAGCGTGCCGGGCACGGCGCCAGCGGGCGGCTCCACCCGCGCCGGTTCGGCACGCTCGGTCCTGGCGTCATCGGCCTTAGCCTTCCGTTTGGCCTTGGGTTTTGCGCCAACGTTCTCTCCGGCGATCACGCTGGCGGGCAGTGCCTGTGTCACGTCGTAGTCGCTGGAAGCGCGCACCTGGTCGTCCCGTTCCTTGATCAGCAACCACTGTTCTTTCGGATGTCTGCCCGTGCCGTGCAAGTGCGTGCGCACGAGCGCCCACGCACCGTGGAGTTTCTCGCCGTCGAGATCGAATTTGAGCTTGCCGTCGCGGTACGCCTTGCGCGGATCACCATGCGGGCGCCAGGTGCCGCGGTCCCACACGATCACGTCGCCACCACCGTATTGGCCTTCGGGGATGTGGCCTTCGAAATCCGCGTAGTCCAACGGATGGTCTTCAACATGCACGGCGAGGCGCTTGTCGGCGGGGTCCAGGCTCGGGCCTTTCGGGACGGCCCAACTCTTGAGCGTGCCGTCGAGTTCAAGCCGGAAGTCGTAGTGCAGCCGCGTGGCGTCGTGCTTCTGGATCACGAAGTGCAGGGCGCCATCGTCATGTCGCTCATCGGCTTTGCGGCGTGCGCCCGCGGGTTCCTGTGTCTGCGTGAAATCGCGCTTGCGGCGGTAGTCGGCGAGATGGCGTGGCATGGCGTCGGCTCCGTCGTCTTATGCGCGCTTGCGCGTGGCTGTCTTGCGTGCCGTCTTGGCCGCAGCTTTGCGTGGTGCACGCTTGCGCGGGGCGGGTTCGTCTTCCGCGTCGTCGGTTGATGCATCCTTTCCCTTACCGCGCTTGGCAAGGCTCTGGCGAAGCTGGTCGGTCAGGTCGATTACGTTGCCGGAGCGTGGTGCAGCGTGCTCGGCTTCCATCGGCTCGACGGATTCCGTGCGGCCTTCGCGCACCTTGCGATCAACCAGCGCAAGGATGTCGTCGCGGAAGCTGTCGTGGTATTTGGCAGGGTCCCACGTGCCGCTCATGTCGTCGATCAGCTTTTCAGCCATGTCGATTTCCTTGGCCGTGAGCTTGGCGGCCTTGGCACCTTCTTCCGGCACGTCGAGTTCGGACCAGTCGCGCACCTCGTTGGACCAGCGCAGCGTATGCAGAACAAGCACGGGCCCCATCGGAATCAACGCGGCCAGATGCTGCTTGGTGTGCAGCACCACGTTGGCAACGCCGATCTTTTGCGAGCGCGTCAGCGCCTCGCGCAGCAGTGCGTAGACCTTTTCGCCGCGCCGGTCGGGCGCGAGAAAGTAGGGCGTATCGAGATAAAGAAATGGAATCTCCGCCGCATCGACGAAGGTCAGCAAATCGACTGTTTGCGTCGAGACCGGGTTGGCGGCGCGGATGTCCTCGTCGGTCAGGATCACGTAGCGGTCTTTCTCGTAGGCGTAGCCACGCACGATCTGCTCGCGCGGCACCTCTTTGCCGGTGGTCTTGTTGATGCGCTTGTAGCCGACGCGGTCCATCGTGCGACGGTCGAGCCAGTCGAAGTCGAGATCGTCGCTGCGGGTGGCCGGATACAGCGCAACGGGAATGTGAACGAGGCCGAAGCTCACGGCGCCCTTCCAGATCACGCGGGGCATGGCAGGTCTCCCGATGCGGTGGATTCGAGCGTGGTGACGCAAGCCGCATACCTGCCTGGCGCGGGCCGGCGTCATACGCGCATCAGTCGGGCGCGGTAGCATGGTGCCTTTGCGGCGAAGCACGTTTGCGCCGCGCGTTTCTCCCAGCAGTCCTTCATGTCTT
The DNA here is from genome assembly GCA_000955795.1 of Burkholderiaceae bacterium 26. Classification (GTDB taxonomy): domain Bacteria; phylum Pseudomonadota; class Gammaproteobacteria; order Burkholderiales; family Burkholderiaceae; genus Ralstonia; species Ralstonia chuxiongensis. The sequence continues at coordinate 129,785 of JYOB01000008.1, read as the reverse complement.
CCGAATACGTCCAATCTACCGGCGCGTTGCAGCCCCGCCGGCTTCCCCTGTCGGCCCGCGCGGCGACGATGGCTCTCTTTTTCGCCAACGGTGCAACGTTTGCGACCTGGGGCATTCACATTCCTACGGTGAAGGCACGCTTCGGGTTGTCCGAGGCGTCGCTGTCGCTGGCGATGTTCATGGTGGCCGCCGGTGCCATCGTCGCGATGAAGTTTGCGGGCAAGTGGGCGGCACGCGTCGGAACCCGGCGCGCGAGCGTGCAGGGCGGCGTGGCATTTGGTGTTATCACCGCGCTCCTTATGCTGATGCCGAGCTACCCCGCGCTGTTGGCTGTGCTGCTGCTGTTCGGCATCACCAACGCGGGTTTCGATGTGGCCATGAACGCGCAGGCCGCCACGGTAGAGGCCAATCACCACAAGCCGATCATCTCGTCGCTGCACGGCATGTTCAGCCTGGGCGGCATGGTGGGGGCGGCGGTGGGCGGCGTGCTGCTGGAACTGGGCGTTCCGCCGGCGGTGCACTGCGGCGGCATGGCGCTCGTCACCATGGCGGCCGCGCTTTGTGCGGGCCCTTTCATGCTGCCTGACCACGTGCACGCAGAAGGCGAATCCGCACATCCGACCACGGGCCGCACGCTGTTCCTGCTCGGCGTGCTGGCTTTCCTGGGACTGGTAGGCGAAGGCGCGATGTACGACTGGACGACCGTGTACATGCGCGAGATCGCGCAATCGCCCGAGGCCATTGCCAGCGCGGGTTATGCGGCGTTTTCGGGCGGGATGGCGCTCGCGCGTTTCGGCGGCGATTTCGCACGCGGGCGCTGGGGCAACATGCGCGTGCTTGGCGGCAGTGGCGTGCTGGCAACGGGGGGCATCCTGCTAGCTCTGTTGTGGCCCGCGCCGATTGCTGTCCTGACAGGCTTTGCGCTGATGGGCGTGGGCGCCGCCAACATGGTGCCGATCTTCTTCATCACCGCGTCGCGCCTGCCGGGCGTGCCGGCCGCCGAAGGCATTGCTGCCGTGGCGCGCTTTGCCTACGTGGGCTTGCTGATCGGCCCGGTCATCATCGGGTTGATTGCCCATCGCTCCGACCTGCGCTGGGGCCTGTCGGTGGTGGCGCTCACCATGGCGTTGATTGCGGTGTTAGGCCCGCGTGCGATCCGCCAGCCGGAACGTCGCTGATCGGCCTGCGCTTCAGCTCGCAACTGCCCAAAAAATATGCAGTTTCTGTGCGTTGACTTTCCTGTGCGCTTGCCATAGCTTACGATGAGGAGAGGGGTTTCCCGGCGCCGTTGCCAACGTGCGAGTTGCGCACGACATCGGGATGCGTTCAAAACGAGGCTGCACCATTTGATTTGATCAGCCCAAACGACCCATAGGAAAGGAGCTTCAGATGCCGTACAAACGTCTTACCCTCGTGGCAGCAGTAGCTGTCGTAGCAGCCATCGGCACCGTGGCCCACGCGCAGACTGACCAGAAGAAGTTCGACCCCTATAGCCAAGGCGCAAAAGTCGGCGACAAGTTCGATCCGTACCAGCAGGGTGCGAAGGCCGGCGACAAGTTCGACCCGTATTCGCAAGGCGCCAACAAGAACGACAGCACCGCCAGCGCGCTCAACCCCGGCGCCCAGCCGGCCAATGTCGAGAAGGGCAAGTACGACACGTACACCCAGGGCGCCAAGGCTGGTGAGAAGTTCGATCCGTATAGCCAGGGCGCCAAGGCCGGCGGCAAGTTTGACCCGTACAGCGAGGGCGCCAACAAGAAGGACGCGCCCAAGCAGTAAGCCCGTGCCGATCGGGTTCATGAAGACGCTGATGCATCGCCCGATGCATCGGCGTTTTTCTTTATGGAGCGCCGCCGTAGCCGTGGTCGGGATTGCACTGGCGTTGCCTGCGCAGGCAGCAGGGCTATGCTCCGCGCCGTGGGTGCACGACGGTAGCCGCGTGCGCCTGGACGGCAACGGCAAGACGCCGATGATCGTCGAGTTCACCCTGCACGACGTCAATCGCGACATGCAGGACGGCTGCGAAATCGGTCTGCACATCTACGCCAAATCGGGCCTCGTGGCGCTGGGTGGCCGGCCCATCGAGACGGTGCAGGAGCACCAGCTATTGGTGGACGAGGCTGGCGTGGTCACGCGCATTGTCAGCATCAACGGCCGGGTTTTTGCGCAAAGCGAACATGCCGATCTGATCGGCACCGTGAGCACCGCCATTTCCGGCATGTTCCTGTATGGCGCCGGCCTGGCGCCCGAAGCCCAAATGCTGCCGGGCGATACGTACGAATCCAGCTTCGATTTCGATGTGGTGTCGCCGCGCCTGGGGATCTCCGTCGGGCGCATGCGGGCCGAGCGTGCCAAGGTGGAGGTGTCGGAGCGAGAGGTGGGGCCGCCGCAGCCGATGGACACCGTGGTCGGCCAGTTGCAGTGCCGGCCGATCCGCTACACGCGCACGGCGCGCCTCGGTGTGCTGCGGCTGGGCAATGAAACGCTCGAGCCCGACCCCACCGTTGCGCACATCACCGATTGGTACTGCCCAGAAGCGGCTGTCGTGATGCGCCAGGAGGTTGAGCAACACGGCCAGACGCAGGTGATCGACGTGGTCGAACTCAAGCGCTGAGCGCGCTCTGCGCTGCGTCGAAATCTTCCGTGCTCCCATCAAATCGGTACACACGTGCCACCGTAAACGGCGCTTCTGGCGCAGGCTGCGAGAACAACGCGATGTGATCGATGGGCATGGAGGCTGGCAGCACCACGCGCGTGGCTTCCAATGCGCGATAACACGCAAGCTGCTCGGCATGGTCTAGCCGGCCGGTCAGCGTGATGTGGAACGTGAACGTACCAAACACATACGGATAGCCCCAGCGCTGCAGATGGTGCTCTTGCGCATCCGACAGGCCCGCACGACGGCGCCGCGCGAGTTCAGCGGGCCGCGGCGGTGCGCGAAAGACGTCGAACTCGGCGACGCACGCATCGGCTAACCGGTGGAGCGTGTCGCGCGCTGGGTCGCCATGACGCAGCCGCCAAGCGAGAAAGCCGCGCAGCGTCTGCAAGGCCGGCTCGATCGCGAAGGTTTGCTGCTGCTGTGTGACGCGGCGCAGCGCGGCGTCCAGCTCATCGACGGTGCGATCGCTTGCCAAGCGGAACGGCGGTTTGAACGTGGCGTGCAGGCCGTACTGGCGCGGCGCTTCCGTCCAGCTGTCGAGCGTGGCGAGATCGACGCCGGCTTCGCCGAGAAACTCCTCGCGCTCAACGGCAGAGATGGCGGCGCTGGAGCGGGCGCAGCGGCCGAGCCAGCGCGTGCCCAAGCCGTACCAGGGCTCGGGCGGCAGCAGGTAGAGCGCGTATCGCCAGGCTGACGGTAAAGGTGCCAGCGCTTGCTCCATGGTGTGGTTCAGCCGATTAGCGGCAACTGCCCGGCGGCATGACGCAGCCGTCCGCCCACCACGGCCGCCACCACACGCGGCAGGCCCGGGCGGCGGTCATCCACCACGATGGCATCGGCGCGCAGGCCAGTCGCCAGCACGCCGCGATCCTTCAGGCCAGCGGCTTCGGCCGGGTTGGCCGCCACCAGCGCCCAGGCCTCCACCAGCGGCACCACACCGCGCTCGGCCAGCTTGAACGGCGCGGCCAGCAGCGCGGGGTAGTAATAGTCGGATGCCAACACGGTGCCCAGGCCCGCGGCCACCATGGCTGTCGCATCGGGTGCGCCGTTATGGCTGCCGCCGCGCACGACGTTGGGCGCACCGAAGACGATATGTCCGCCATGCGCGCGTGCTGCCTGCGCGACATCCTCGGTCAACGGAAATTCGGTGACGGTGCAGCCGTGCGCGTGGAACGTGTTGCGGGTGGCAATGTCGGGTTCGTCGTGTGACGCCATGCAGATGCCGCGTTGCTGCGCCGCCCGCGCGAGCGTGCCGGTCACCTCGGCGAGTCTCGTGGCGTTGACTGCGGCGGCATTCAGACGGGCGAGGAACGTGTTGATGTCGCACTCGGCCCGATCGGCGTATTGTGCGAGCTTGCGCGCGTCGCCCAGCTTGTCCCGCATCCCCGGCAGGTGATCGTTGAACGACAGGAAGTGCACGCGGCCGGCGTCCATCCAGGCCAGCGCATCGGCAACGCCATTGGCGTGGTGCAACTCGAAACGCAGATGCATCAGATGCTGGGCCCCCAGGTGCGGCCGCATCGCGTCGAGCGTGTCGAGCATGCGCTGGGCATAGGCGTGGCCGCGCAGGCCACCCTCCCACGAATACGTCACGCCGTGGAATTCGGTGGTGATGCCGTTGGCAAGCAATTGGCCGTCAACGTCGGCCAGGGCGGTTTCGTAGGGAAAGGCCACGCCGGGGCGGGGCATGACGGCGCGTTCGAAGGCATCGCCGTGCAGGTCGACGATGCCGGGCAGGACGAGGAGGTCGCCGCAGTCGATCATGCCGCGCGTCGGGTTGGCATCACAGGCGGCGATTTGCCCGTCGCGAAACTGCACGGTAGCTTCCGTCAGCCCTTCGGGCAGCAGGGTGCGTCGTGAAATCAGGCCGGCCACGTGGCTGACGGAAGACGAAAACGATTGCATAAGGCCGAGGTACGAAAAGTGCGCAGAGACGTCGTGCGGGCATTGTGCCGCAACTGGCGTGCCGCTTATCCGCACATCCGCCATTTGCACCACCCTGAAGAGGGGAGAGGCAGCCAAACGCCTTAACTTTCCCGACACGTTGGTCGATATCTTGAAAAACAACCCAGATATGGACGCCACCTCTGCTGAGCGGCCTGACCGTCCCGAACCGGATGTGATCGATCAGGACAGCCCCAGGCCGTTGCCGCTCGCTGATGACCGTTACGAAGCGCTTGTCCGGCAAATGCCGGATGCGCTGTACATCGTGGCGGACGACATTATCGTTTTCGTCAACGAGGCGGGCGTTCGGCTGTTTGGCGCGCAGACGGCGCGCGACATCGTGGGCCGCGAGCTGGATGAATTCGTCCACGACAATTCGACGCACCTCGCCCGTCAGCGCCGGGAGTGGATGGTTGAGCACAACGCGGGCTTGCCGCCTGTCGAGCAGACCTTGCTGCGTTGCGATGGCACTCCCGTGGAAGTCGAGGTGCTTTCCGCGCCGGTGCAGCTCGGCTGGCGCACCGCCATCCAGGTGGTGGCACGCGACATCACCCAGCGCAAGCAGGCCGAACAAGCGCTGCGCGAATCTGAAGCCAATTACCGGGCACTGGCCGCTGAAACCGCGCGCGCCAAGGAATTGCTGCGCTGCGAAAAAACCGTGCTGGAGCTTAGCTCGCGCAATGTGCCGCTTCCTGATCTGCTGGCTGAGGTGTGCCGGCTGGTGGAGGTGCTGCTTGATGACGGCGCCATGTGTTCCGTCCTGCTGAGCGCCGATGGCGAGCACATCACGCAGGCCGTGGCACCGTCGCTGCCTTTCATACTCTCGCAGTTGCTGGTTGGCATCACGCTCGGTCCTTCGGTCGGTTCGTGCGGCACGGCCATGTTCCTGAATAAGACCGTGGTGGTGGAAGACATCGACGCCGACCCGCTCTGGGATGGCTACCGCGATATCGTTGCGCCGCTGGGCCTGCGCGCGTGCTGGTCCACGCCCATCCGCGGCGACAACGCGCAGATGATCGGCGCGATGGGCATCTACTACGACACCCCGCGTGCGCCTACGCGCGACGCCATGGGGCTGCTCGACGGCATTACCGACATCATCGGCGTGGCCGTGCAGAAGGCGCATATCGCACGCGATCTCCAAGAGAGCGAAGAGCGCTACCGCCTGGCCGTCGACAACCTGACCGAAGGCATCGTTGTGCAGGCGGCGGACGGCACCATCCTCGCGTGCAACCCGAGCGCACGCCGGATTCTTCGAGCGGGCAACGTGTCGCCCGTTGGCACCAGCCACCTGACGCTGATGCGCCGCTCGTTGCGCGAAGATGGTAGCGAGATCCCGCTCAATGAGCGTCCCACGCGCGTGGTGTTGGCCACCGGAAAGCCGCTGCTCGGCTTGACCGTCGGCCTGGAACTGGTGGACGGCGACATCGTGTGGGTGCACGAAAACGTGCTGCCCATCGTGCGCCCCGGCGACGATGCCCCGTCGGCCGTCCTCATCTCGTTCAACGATATCGGGCCCGCGCGTGCGGCCCAGCAGCAGCTCACTTTTCTCGCGCAACGTGACGCGCTCACCGGCTTGTACAACCGCGCTTATTTCTCTCAGCGCATGCAGGCGGTGATGGAGCAGGCGGCCAGTCAGGCCAACGAAGCACGCCAGGTCGCTGTGCTTTTCCTCGATCTGGATGGCTTCAAGAAGGTGAACGACACAGCCGGCCACGAAGCCGGTGACCACCTGCTGCGCATCGTCGCGCAACGCTTGTCCGCCTGCGTGCGCCAGAGCGATACGCTGGCGCGCCTGGGCGGCGATGAGTTTGTCGTGCTGCTCGACAACGTGCGTTCCTTAGGAGAAGCCGAGCGCTTGGCCAAGCGGATCGTCCATTCGATCGCGCAGCCGTTTTCGACGAGCGGCACGGAGTATTACCTGGGCGCGTCGATCGGCATCGCGGTGTACCCGGAGCACGGCAACGATGCCGCCACGCTGCTGCGCTGTGCGGATGCCGCCATGTACAACGCCAAACAGAACGGCCGCAACCAGCATCGCGTCTACACCGCGCGCCTGTCGCAGCGTGCGCAACGGCGCTTCCAGCTGGAATACCACCTGCGCCGCGCACTGACAGCGGGCGAGCTGTCGCTGCGCTTCCAGCCCATCGTCGATGCCACGTCGATGGACATCGTCGGCGCTGAAGTGCTGCTGCGCTGGCACAGCACCGAGCTGGGCGAGGTGTCGCCCGCTGAGTTCATTCCGGTGGCTGAAGACTCCGGGCTTATCGGCGACATCGGCGAATGGGTGCTGGCGCAGGCGTGCCGTCAGGCCGCGCATTGGCGCGCCACCTGCATGCCGGAGTTCTTTGTCGCCGTGAATCTGTCGCCGCGCCAGTTTGGCGAGGGGCTGGTGCCGACCATCTCGCGCTGCCTGACCGAAGCGGGTTTGCCCGCGAGCGCGCTGGAGATGGAGATTACCGAAGGCCTGCTCATGCGCGACACCGCCGCCGTGATGCCGATGCTCGACGCGCTCACGGCGTTGGGTATTCGCATCTCGATCGACGATTTCGGCACGGGGTATTCGTCGCTGTCGTATCTGCAGCGTTTCCCGATCGACAACCTGAAAGTGGATCGTTCGTTCGTCTCGGGCATTCCGCGCCATCGCGATTCGGTGGTGATCTCGCGCGCCGTGGTCGCGATGGCCGCGTCGCTGGACATGACCGTCACGGCAGAGGGTGTGGAGACGCTGGAGCAGGCCGAGTTTCTGCAAGCCGCCGGGTGCGACAAGTTGCAGGGCTTCCTGTTCGGCCCCCCAATGACGGCCGCCGCCTACGAGGCCCGGCTGCGTCGCGACCGTTCCGCCCAGGCGTAGTGCTGCGCAAGGCGCATGTAATGCCCGCGTAAGCCGGGGCGGGTAGCGTGGCTCAAGCGCGGACCGCCCGCGCCGATACTCCCCACAGAGGGTTGCTTCGCCACCAGCGCGAGCGCACAAACAACAACGACATCTGGAGACCACCGCACGTGAAGCCATTTGCCTGGGGCCGCGGCCCGAAAGCCCCTCCCGAACTTGTCGCCCGTATTGCCGAAGAGGCCGGCCGCGTGGGCATGGGCATCTGTGAGGTGTCCGGCAATGTGGAAGACGTGGCCGTGCGGCTGCGCCGGCAGGCCGATGTGTTCGATCAGTTGCGCAACGCTGCCGACGTCACCATGCGCGGCAATCACGACATCGCCGTGGCGGCGCGGCATGCGCGTGAGGTTGCGTCGCATGCCAGCGAGGAGGTGAGCGGCTCGCGCGCAACCGTCGATGCATCGCTGCGCGACATTCGCGAGCTTGCCGTTGGCGTGGCGAGCATGGAGCAGCAGATTGCTGCGCTGCGTGAGGCGCTCATCCACGTGGCGCAGGCATCCGAGCAGATTTCGCAGATTGCCAGGCAGACCAATCTGCTGGCGATCAACGCCGCCATTGAAGCCGCGCGCGCGGGTGAATCGGGCCGCAGCTTTGCCGTTGTTGCGGGTGCAGTGAAGCAGCTTGCAGGACAGACCGCCGAAGCCACGCAGCGTATCGAAACCACCTTGGCCGACCTGTCCGGCCAGACCGACAAGTTGATCGGCGACAGCAGCGCGAACGTGGCACGCGCCCAGCGTGTGGATGCCGGCACGCAGGCGATTGGCGCGGTGATTGGCGTGGCTGGCGAGGCCATCGCGCGCTTTGACGTCGAGGCGACGAGCATTGCGGAATCCACGGCAGCCATTGAAGGCGAATGCGCGTCGCTTGCGCGTGAGGTGGATGCGATGGCCGAGGGTGTGAAGCAATCGAGCCACAACATCGACAACGCGCAACGGCAGCTTTCCGGGTTGCTGGGGGCGTCGGAAACGTTGATCCGGTTGACGGCGTCAACCGGTGTTCAGAGCGCCGATACGCCGTTCATCGAAGCGGTGCAGACCGCGGCTGGCAAGATCAGTGCGCTGTTTGAATCGGCGCTGGCGCGGGGCGATATCAGCGAGGGCGACTTGTTCGACCGCGCCTATGAGCCGGTGCCGAATACCGATCCGCCGCAGCATATGGCGCGGTTTACGGTGTTCACGGATCGCGTGCTGCCTCCGGTGCAGGAGCCTTTGCTCCAGCTTGATCCTCGCGTGGTGTTCTGTGCAGCGGTGGACACCAACGGCTATCTGCCGACGCACAACCTGAAGTTCTCGCAGCCGCAGGGCAGCGATCCAGCCTGGAATGCTGCCAACAGCCGTAACCGCCGGCTGTTCACCGATCGCACGGGGCTGGGGGCCGCGCGCAATACCGAGGCATTTTTGTTGCAGACCTATCGTCGCGATATGGGGAACGGGACGTTTGCGATGATGAAGGATGTGTCTGCGCCGATTTACGTCAAAGGCCGCCACTGGGGTGGCGTTCGGATGGGTTACAAGGTGGCCGGTTAAGGTCCGTAACGCCGGGGTTGCGGTTCTGAACTTCTCTGGCGGGGTTCGGAACCGCTTTGGACGCGTTCGGAACCTCATCAGTGGGGTTTCGGACTGCGTTGATGGGGTTCAGAACGTCGAGGGGTGGGGTTTGGAACTTCGCGGGTGGGGTTTGGGACCTTGCTGGCGGGGTTTTTGTTGGTGGTGCATCCCTTGTTTCATCCCCTNNNAAGGCGCGCCCGAGATGGCGACCCATTCCTTGAATTTATGTCGCAGGGAGGGAAGGGAGGCAAACTCGCTGCGCTCAGACAGGCCTCCCTTCTTTTTCCTCCCTGCGACAGAAATTCAAGGCGCCATCTAGGGCAGGGTACGGCCGAACCATCGCGGCGCTGGGGTTGGCGCCACGATGCTTCGTCTGCGTAAGTGCTTAGTGTTTGCGGGTGCCCAGAATGACCAGCACGGCGGCGCCCAGCTCGAGAGCGGCTACGAAGTAGAGGCCGGCGGAAAGGTGGCCTGTGTTCGTCTTCAGCCAACCGATCATGTACGGCGCGACGAAGCCGGCCAGGTTGCCGATGGAGTTGATGAGCGCGATGCCGCCTGCGGCTGCGGTGCCGGCCAGGAACACGGCCGGGATCGACCAGAACACCGGGAAGGCGGCGAGGATGCCGACGGCGGCGACCGTCAGCGAGATCAGTGCGAGCACTGGCGAGCCGAGCATTGCGCCTGTTGCGACCAGGCCGGCGGCTGCGATGACGGCTGCAATGGCGCAGTGCATGCGGCGTTCGCCCGTGCGATCGGAATGCGCGCCGTTCCACACCATCGCAATCGTGCCGGCGATGAACGGAATGGCCGAGATCAGGCCGATGTGGAAATTGCCTTGCACGCCCAGCTCCTTGATGATCGACGGCGTCCAGAAGGCAATGGTGGCGTTGCCGCTGACCACGCAGAAGTAGATCGCTGCGCAGATCCACACGCGGGCGTTGGCCAGCGCCGCACCAAACGAGGCATGCTTGGCAGGGTCGCGGTTCTCCACTTCAACGGCGCGCACGACGGCATCTTGTTCTGCAGCGGAAAGCCATTTGGCCTGGCGAGGCGTTTCGGGCAGCCACGCAAGCACGGCAAAGCCGGCCAGCACCGACGGAATGCCCTCGAGCAGGAATAGCCATTGCCAGTTGGCGAGGTGGCCGACGCCTTCCATGCGGCTCATGATGAAGCCGGCAACGGGGCCGCCCACTACGCCCGCAATCGCAAACGAGGTCATGAACAGACCATTGATGCGTGCGCGGTGTGCGGAGGGAAACCAGTACGTCAGATACAGCACCACGCCCGGGAAGAAGCCCGCTTCAAAAATCCCTAGCAGGAAGCGCATCACGTAGAACGAGGTGGGCGTCTTTACGTAGATCATCGCCATCGAGGCCAGGCCCCACAGGATGGTGATACGCGCCAGCGTCTTGCGTGCGCCGATCTTTTCCAGCAGCAGGTTGCTCGGCACTTCAAACAGGAAGTAGCCGATGAAGAAGATGCCGGCGCCCAGGCCGTACACCGCTTCGCTGAACTGCAGATCCTGCAGCATCGAGAGCTTGGCGAAGCCGACGTTGACGCGGTCGATCCACGCGAGGATGAACAGCACCACCAGGAACGGTACCAGCCGGTACGCAATGCGTCGGTAGGTGACATCCAGCTCGGTGCTGGGAAGTGGGCGGCTGGCCGGGTCCGTTGGGGTGGCCGCCAGGGCTTGGGTTTGCGACATGGTTTCCTCCGATAGCGTGTGAGGGCGCCGGCGCTTCGTGTGCTGCTGTGTTGCACGAAACGCAGGCATGAGTTGGGCCCGGCGCGTCTGCTGCGCGCCTTTTGACTTGGCTTGGGAAACCGCCTGCGCGGCCCGGGCGCAGGCGGGGAGTGTTCTGGCTAGTCGATCAACGCCGCAGGGCAGCCTCCACCGCCCGGCCAACGCGCAGGATGCGTGCGTCGTCGTTGGCGAGACCGCTGAGCGACAGGCCGACCGGCAGTTCGCCAGCGGCGTGTACGGGCAGCGTCAGTGCGCAGCCATCCAGGAAATTGATCACGCTCGGATTGCGCAGCGCGAGTGCGTTGGTGCGGAAGAACTGCGCGTCATCCGCTTCGAGCGGTGCGACCTCGGGCGGCACGATGGCAACCGTCGGCATCAGCCATGCATCGAGGTTGCCCAGGCGCTTGCGTGCGGCGGCAATCATGCGGGCGCGCGCGTTGATCACGTCGATGTATGCGGCCGCGCCCATTTGTTCACCACGGCGGATGCGCGTGGCGACGCGCGGGTCGTACTGCGCTTCCGCACGCGCGAGCAGCGAGCGATGCCATGCCCACGATTCCGCCGCTGAAAAGCCGCCGCCGCTATTGATCTCGGGCAGTTGCAGCAGCTCGGGAAATTCAAAACGCACGATGTGCGCACCGGCACGTTCGAGCTGTTCAACGGCGCGGTTGAATGCAATGGCGACCGTGTTGTCGAGATCCGCGCCGACAAAGTCCTGTGTGATGCCAAAACGCAATCCGGCCAGTGGCACAGCGGTGGTGTCGAATGCGTCGTGGTCAGACTCGCCGCTCAGCACGGCATCGACGATGGCGCAGCAGTCGACCGAATTGGCGAGAGGGCCGCCCGAATCGAGCGATGTGGACAGCGGCACGCCGCCTGTCATCGGCACACGGCGCGCGGTGGGTTTGAAGCCGGTCAGATTGCAGAACGCCGACGGAATGCGGATTGAGCCGCCGGTGTCCGTGCCCAGTGCCGCCACGGCCATGCCACCCGCAACAGTGACGGCACCGCCCGAGGTGGAGCCGCCCGCCGCACGCGCGCCGTCTGCCGGCGTGCGCGGCGTGCCGTAGTGCGGGTTCAGGCCAAGACCCGAGAACGCAAATTCGCTCATGTTGGTGCGGCCGAGCAGCACGGCTCCGGCTGCACGCAGGCGCGCAACGGCAGCGGCATCGGCAGTGGCGCGCGGCTGATGGGCCAGGGCGCGCGAACCGGCTGCCGTCACCTGGCCGGCCACGTCAAACAGATCCTTGATCGACACGGGCAACCCCGCCAGTAGCGAGGGCACGTTGCCTGCCGCACGCGCGGCATCGGCGGCGCGCGCCATGGCCAGCGCGGCTTGCACGTCGATGCTCACATAGGCGGCACCGCCGGCGGCGCGGTGCGATTCGGCGCGCTGCAGTGCGGCTTCGGTCAGCGCGACGCTGGTGGTGCGGCCGGCGGCCAGGTCAGCGGCCAGCGAGCGGATCATGTTGGGGCGGGGCGTCATCATGCGGTGGTCTCCGTTGGGTGGGGCGCTTCAGCCTTCAACAGGCAGCGTGTCAACAGCATAGCGATGGCGCAGCTCGGTGCCCGACACCGGGTCGATCAGGGCCATGTCGAAGGCCTCGCCAAAACCGAGTTCGCCGATGATGGGCTGCGTGCCGCAGAACATGGAGGTGCCCACCGGCAGCGAGTCGTTGCCGGTGTAGCGGCGGATAAGGTCGCGCGGATCAAGCATGCGCGTGACGCCGCCTTCCTGGTACAGCGCGGTCTGGCCGTCGCGCGTGCGCCAGGTCTTCATCTGCAGGCTGTCCCAATGGTCGGCCAGCGCTTCGAAGCGCCACACGTCGCGGCTCACGGGCTTGGCGCACATCTGCTTGGAGACGGTCACGCCATAGGCTTCGACCTTGCGGTCGGTGTGGTCCGAACCGATGCCGACCAGCAGGCCCATCGGCGTGGAATACAGCACGAACTCCGCCTCGCCGGACGAATCGGCGCCGGGAATCTCCACGTTGGCATCGGTCGTCAGCAGCGAGGCCGACACGCGGTAGAAGCACGGCACGCGCGCCGGACGCGCCACGCCGATCGCTTCAAGCTCGGCGATGTGGTGTTCAACGGCTTGCGCATCGCGGCCGGTCCAGCCGGCAATGACAAGGTGGTCCACGGTCACGTCGATGGGGCCGTGGCCGATCAGGTTCAGGTGCAGCGTGGTCATGCGGAATCCGGAAGAAGCGGGAAAAACGAACGGGGGGAAATCGGGATCAGAGCGTGCGGATGATCGTGCGGCGGAACTCGTCGATGTGCTCGCGAATGGCTTCGCGCGCGGCGGGCACGTCACGGCGCTCCAGCGCATCGAGCACGGCAAGGTGCTCGTCGTATACGTTCTGCAGGTGCTGCGGCTCTGACAGCGAGAGGAACCAGAAGCGCGCCTGCTTCTCGTGCAGGCCGCGCAGCAATTCGGCCAGCACGCGGTTGCGCGAGGCAGCAGAAATGGCGAGGTGGAACTTGAGGTCCAGCGCGGCCAGCGCGGCAATGTCGCGGTGCTCGATCAGCGTGGGCGATGCATCGACGATCGCGCGCATGGCCTCGAAATCGGCGGGGTGGGCGCGCTCGGCGGCCAGCGTTACGCACAGGATCTCGTTGGTGGCGCGCACCTCGATCATGTCGAGCACGTCGTTGAGCGACAGCGGCGTCACCAGCACGCCCTTGCGCGGCAGGATCTGCACCAGCCCCTCCACCTCCAGGCGATGCAGCGCCTGGTGGATCGGCGTGCGGCCCAACCCCAGAATCGTGCCGAGCTGCGCTTCGTTGAGCGGCTCGCCCGGGCGGAACTCGCACGCCATGATGCGGCGCTTGATCTCGTTGTAGGCGAGTTCACGCATTGCGGCGCCCTTGGGCGCATGCGCGTCGGGTTCAACGGCAAACGGTGCAGATGCAGACGCGGGTTTGGCAGACCCGGAAACCAGCTTGATCGGACGCGACATCGCGGCGGCCTCGAATTTCGTAAAAGTCGAGTGATGGTATTGTGATATCTCACGGAGCGTCAAGCGAGCAACACGCCGCATTCAGCTGCGTTCTTCTAGGTATTTGCCCTGATATGTCGATGGCGGGAGGCCGTTGAGATTCGTTATAGACTGCAACAAATTTCAGGGAGACAGCCATGAAGATCGCCATCATCGGGGCGGGCATCGGCGGCCTGACGCTCGCGTTGATGGCCGAGCGCCAAGGTTTCGAGGTAGAGGTGTGGGAGGCCGTGCAGACGCTGCGGCCACTGGGCGTTGGCATCAACCTGCTGCCGCACGCGGCGCGCCAGCTGTGCGAACTGGGCTTGGAAGACACGCTGAGTGCGCTGGCGATTCGGACGTCCGCGCTGGCTTACTACAACCGTTTCGGCCAGCCGATCTGGCACGAGCCGCGCGGGCTGGCCGCGGGCTACGACTGGCCGCAGTTCTCCATTCACCGTGGCGAATTCCAGATGGCGCTGGCCGATGCCGTGATCGAGCGGCTCGGTGCTGATTGCATCCGCCTTGGCCACAGCTTCGAGGCGGTTCAATCGACGGGCGAGAAGGGCGGCCCCGTGCGCTTCACGCTGCGCGATCGCACCAACGACACTGTTGTCGAATCCTCGGCCGACGTGCTGATCGGCGCAGATGGCATCCACTCTGCCGTGCGCCGGCACTTTTACCCGAGCGGCGATGCGCCGCGTTTTGCGGGCCGCATGCTGTGGCGCGCCGTCACCGAAGCCGAGCCGTATCTGGATGGCCGCACCATGTTCATGGCGGGCCACCAAGACCAGAAGTTCGTCGCCTATCCGATCTCCGAACCGCTGCGCCAGCAGGGCCGCTCACGCATCAACTGGATTGCCGAGCTGCGCGTGCCCGACGAGGCACCGCCGCGCAGCGACTGGAACCGCGAAGTCGACCGTGCGATCTTCCGCAGCGCCTTCTCCGACTGGAAATGGAGTTGGATCGACATTCCGGCTTTGATCGACGGCGCAGAGGCCGTGTACGAATTCCCGCTCGTCGACAAAGATCCGCTGCCGCGCTGGACCTTCGGCCGCGTCACGCTGCTGGGCGACGCGGCGCACCCGATGTATCCGATCGGCTCGAACGGCAGCGCGCAGGCGATTCTCGATGCGCGCGCGTTGGTCGATTGCCTGCTCGCCACGCGCGACACCGGCATTGCCCTGCGTGAGTACGAGGCTGATCGCCTGCCGCGCACGGCTGGCATCGTGCTGCGCAACCGCCTCAATGGGCCGGAGCAGGTCATGCAGCTCGCGCATGAGCGCGCGCCCCAAGGCTTCGCGCGCATCGATGACGTGATCCCGCGCTCGGAGCTGGAAGGGATTGCGATGCGCTACAAAAAGCTGGCCGGCTTCGATCCGCAATCGCTGCGCGATCAACCGCCCATGCCACGCCGGGCCTGAAAGACCGAACCGTTCAAACGCCAGAAAAAATGAGGGGACCCATGACCATCCGCCGCACCATCTGCGCCGCTGCTGCGCTGTTGCTCGCCACCGCTGCCCATGCCGAAATCGTCGTTGGTGTGAGCCTGTCGACGACCGGGCCGTCGGCATCGCTCGGCATCACGCAGAAGAACTCGCTGGCGTTCTATCCGGATTCCATCGGCGGAGAAAAGCTGCGCCTCGTGGTCGTGGATGACGCCTCAGACCCGAGCACCGGCACGCGCCTGGCGCGCAAGCTCGTGACGGAAGACCATGTCGATATCATCGTTGGCTCGTCGGCGGTGGCACCGTCGATTGCGATTGCCGAAGTCGCCACCGAATCGCACACGCCGCAGCTGGCGTTGGCGCCGGTCGAGCTGAAGCCGGGCAAGGGTGATTGGACCTATCGTCTTGCGCAACCGATCTCGCTGATGGCCGAGGCGATTGCCACGCGCATGGCGGCGTCCGGCATCAAGAACGTCGGTTTCATCGGCTTTGCCGATGCGTACGGCGAGAGCTGGCTCAAGGACTTCACTGCCGCCGCCACGCCGCGCGGCATCAAGATCGTCGACGTGGAACGCTATGCCCGCGCAGACACCAGCGTGACGGGGCAGGTCGCCAAGCTGGTCAGCATCAAGCCCGACGCGATCCTGGTGGCCGGAGCAGGCACTGGTGCTGCGCTGCCGCACACCGCGTTGCGCGATCGCGGTTATGCGGGGCCGATCTATCAGACGCACGGCGCGGCAACGAAAGACCTGATCCGCATCGGCGGCAAGGCGGTCGACGGGGCCATTCTGCCGGCAGGCCCCGTGATCGTGGCCGAGCAATTGCCCGACAGCCACCCCAGCAAGAAGACCGCGCTGGAATACGTGACGCGCTATGAAAAGGCCAACGGGCCCGACACGCGCACGCAGTTCGGCGCCCACACGTGGGATGCACTGCAGGTGCTCCAGCGCATCGTGCCGGTGGCGCTCAAGAAGGCCAAGCCGGGCACGCCCGAGTTCCGCCAGGCGCTGAAGAGCGCGCTGGAATCGGAGCACGACATTGTTGTTTCGCACGGCGTGCTCAACTACACGGCCACGGATCACTTCGGCTTTGATGCGCGCGGCCGCGTGCTGCTGACCATCGACCACGGCAAATGGAAACTGTTGAACTGAAACGCGCGCGCGTGCATGGCCGGCGGGCGCATCGCCGACGATAATCGAGAGTCTTCTCCCATCCCGCCGCCATGCCGCGCACGCCCAAAGCCGACGACCTGTATCCCGCCGTGGCCCCCTCGGGGCACTTCAACCCGCATTTGGCGGACGTGGAGTATGGCGCGCTCGACGGGCTGGTCGGCTATGCCGTGCGGCGCGCGCAGCTGCACATCTACGAAGATTTCGTGCGCTCGCTGCACGCGTGGAACATCACGCCGCCGCGCTTCTCGGCCATGACCGTGATCGCGCATAACCCGAACCTCAAGCTGACGGAGTTGGCCAACATTTTGGGCGTGGCGCGCTCCGGTGCAGTGCTGCTGGTCGATACGCTGGAAGACATGGGCATGGTCGAGCGCCAGCCCGCGCCCAAGGACAAGCGCGCCTTCCGACTCGTGCTGACCGCCAAGGGCGCAACCACCCTCGACGAAGTCACCCGTGCCGTCACCGCGCACGACGCCCGCGTAACGGCGCATCTTTCAAAGGATGAACGGCACACGCTGCTGGCACTGCTCAACAAGCTGGCCTCGGGGCCGGATTCCGCTTCCTGATCTGCAGCCGGTGCGTGCAAATGACAAGCGGCCCGAACGTGGGCCGCTTTGCTTTGGTGCGAGGTGCGAGTGGTTCAGCGCTTGTTTGCGTCGATGGCTTTCTGCCAGAGGTCCTTGTCCGGCGGATACAGCGAATCGAAGTATTCGCGCAGCGTGCAGATTTCCTGGACGATCTCGAACGGAAAGCCCTGGCGGCCACCGCGGTCGTCAATCTGCAGGCTGTTCAGGTAGCGTCGGCAGCCAATGAAATCGGCCCACTTGGCGGCGATCGTGTTGATGATGCGCGGAAACTTCCGACCAAGTTCGATCGGCCTCACCTGGTCGGGCAGGGACGCGAGCCACCGGATGGCGTCGCGGTTGAGCGCGAAGTCATCGGCGTTTTGCTGCTTGCGTTGAGAGGTGGGATCTTGAGCCATATCGGATGCGCATCCTTGAAGTCTAGTGTACCCCTCCCGCGCCGGCCTGCCAGCCCGACAGGCGAGGGTCTTGACGCATCACCTGTTTGATTCGACCGCTGCCACAGCCAGCGTCCCGCTGTTTGCTTGCCGAGGCTGCGGTATGCTGCGCGCCGCCCAATCCACATTCACCTCAAGTTTTGCGCAGGCTTGCCGATAAGCCAAGCGCGGTTTGGCGCGCTGATGGACCAGAGCATTCACCAGCTTAAAACGCCTAGACTGCGAAACACGAGCCAGTGTCGGCTGGCACGCCGCTCCCCTAATTCAATCAAAAAACCGGGCTTCGAGCCGAGGTAGGCAGGGTATGAAGCGAATCGATGCGAGCCAATTGCGTATCGGCATGTTTGTGATGAAGCTGGGCGGGTCCTGGCTCAAGCATCCGTTCTGGCGTGCGCAATTCCAGTTGTCGCACCAGGGCCAGATTGACGACATCCGCCGCGCGGGTATCACCGAGATCTGGATCGACCCCGAGCGCGGCGAAGACGTCATGGTAGAGACGCTGATGCCCGTACCGGCGCCGGCGCCCGCGCCCGAACCGCTCACGCGCGAGACCTTGGCCGCGCGGCCGCCGATCACACCAACGTCGCTCAAGGAAGAGTGGAAGCACGCCCAGCAGCTGATGCAGAACGGCAAGGTGACGCTTGGCCACATGTTTTCCGAAGCCCGCATGGGGCGCGCGCTGGAAACCGAAAAGGCGCTGCTGCTGGTGGACGACGTGTCGAACTCGCTGGCACGCAACTCGTATGCGCTGATTGCGCTGGCGCGGCTGAAGAACAAGGACGACTACACCTATCTGCATTCGTTTGCCGTTTGCGCGTTGATGGTGGCGCTGGCTAAGACGCTGGGCTTGCCTGAAGACGAGATCCGCGAATGCGGGCTGGGCGGGCTGGTGCACGACATCGGCAAGTCGGCCATGCCGCGCACGCTGCTCGACAAGAGCACCGCGCTCACCAAGGATGAACTGGCACTGCTGCAGACCCACGCTGTGGGCGGCCACCACCTGCTGCAGGGCACCGGCCAGTTCAGCGAGATTGCGCGCGAGATCTGCCTGCACCATCACGAGCGCATTGACGGCAGCGGTTACCCCGACGCCCAGAAGGCCGAGGCTATTAGCCTGTGGGCCAAGATGGGCGCCATCTGCGACGTGTACGACACGCTCACGTCAAGCAGCCCGTACCACCACGCGTGGTCTCCCGCGCAGGCGCTGAAATACATGATGGCGCGCACCGATACGCAGTTCGATCGCACCGTGTTCCAGGCCTTCACGCGCAGCGTGGGCATCTACCCGGTAGGCACGCTGGTCAAGCTGCGCACCAACCGGTTGGGCGTGGTGGTCCACCAGAACGAGGCATCTGCGCTCAAGCCGGACGTGGTCGTCTTCTATTCGGGCAACACCAAGACGCGTGTGCGCCCCGAGCGCATCAGCCTGGGCAAGTCCGACGATTCCATCGTCACCGTGGAAGACGCCACCACCTGGGGTTTGTCGGACGAGGAAGTCTCCGACATGTGCCTGGTCTGAGCCGCGGGGCACCCCAGGTTCACACGTTTTCCACGGGCGGCTCATTCTGCTCGGGTGGATTCGGGCGGGTATCGCGTGGCACCAGCGGGTCGCCGGGCTTGCGCTTGGCAGGCTCGGGCTGGGCTTTCGGGCTGGCGGGCTGTGTCGTATCGGTTTCTGAACGGCTTGGCTGGGTGGGCATCGCGGTCTCCCGATCTGCGGATGCCTCTCTTCCAGCATGTCGCGCGCCTGGCAAGTCCCCACGCTTCATGTGTATTTTTCTTAACACGGACTTCAACAAACTTCATGGCGTACCCCTCTAAAGTGGGGTACGTTTGAGTCGTTGGTTTTTACATTGCTGAACAATCGCCACACATTCAGAGCGACGTCGGCAATCCGCAAACAAACGATTCAGTCTTCCGGGGGGTGACATGAACGTTTCCAATCTGCTGCATGCAGCGTCGAACTGGGTCGTCCAGTCGCGCGCTTTCAATGTCGCGCAATCGGTGGCACACCATCGCACGCCCAGCGATGCGTTGTCGCACTGGAAACTCGATATCTGGCACAAGAGCGTGCCGTTCCTGTTCGAGGGCGGTCTTGCCGAGCCCGCGCACCAACTGTTTCCCAAGCATCTGGCGCATGCCGAATGGGTGGACGAGTTGCACCACCATCTGAGCCAGCTCGTGGGTGTGCGCCGCGAACACTGCAAGATCGACATTCGCGCGGTGACGGGGCTGGCGCAGTCGCCGTGCTCGGTGCATTCGTTTCCGAGCATGCTGGTGTTTGCGCATCAGCATTGCCGTCGCATTCCGCACAGCACGGACGCCGACTTTGCCGCCAACCGGCGCCATGTATTCCGCTACGCAGATCAGGCCAACGTGTTCCGCGCCTACGACTTTGCCGGCGGCGAGCTGTTCTACATGAACGAGTGGGGTGCGCACCATTTCGCCGCGCTGGCGTTGCAGGCTCGCACGCAGAACCGTGAGCTGCTGGTCGATGCCGAGGTGCGTCACGCGCGTTCTGCGCTGGGGTTGCGTCGGCTGCTTGACGGTTTCTACGTGATCGGCGCGCGACGGCAAGGGCAACAGCGCTACGGCACGCGTTTGTCGGAAGCGCTGGCCAGCCACCAGGTGCCGCATCGCTGGATGCATGGCCGCCGCGAGACCGAAGGCTTTGAGCTGTGCTTCCTGCCCAAGTCGGATCGCTTTGCCAATTGCGTGGGCGAACAGCTCGTGCGCGACGGCTGGTTCGACTACGGGGCTTGGCTGGCCAGCCTGCACGATGCCACCGAGGTGGGTGCCCCCGCGCAGCGCGCCGAGGCCGCCCGCAAAACGCGCCCGAACTGGAAGCGCGTTCAGGTGCCGAGCCTGGGCGTGCCGATGGGCCTCATGCCGGGCTTCGCGCACACACGCTTGTAATACTGGAGCGCTACGCTCGGGGGCTGTTCTGCCCCACCAGCAGACGGATTGCTCAATTAGGCGGCTGGTGTCAGAATTCGCAACTTAGTTGCATTGAGGCGCGCAGTGTCGAGTGACATCGCGCGCCGGCACCTGCGCCCAACCTTGCGTTCCTTCCGCTCCTCCTTCCTCCATCTGCGTTGGCTGGCTTGCCTGCTGGCCGTGTTCCTGCTGTTTGGTCAGCAGGGCGCGCTGCGGCATGCGCTCTCGCATTGGAGTGAACTGAGCGAAGGGACTGCTGTTCAGTTCAACGCTGCCGCCACGGCCAAGCCGGCCGGCGCCGAGCGCAGCCAGCCCGCGCAGGAGCACGCCGCGTGCTTGCAGTGCGCCGCCTATGCTGCGCTGGCGGCTGCCTTGCCGATGCTGGTGGCGCTGCGCCTGGCGCATACGCGGCGCTGGCATTTTCCGCGCATCGGCTTTCATGCGGGCGCGCCGGTCTTTCCGGTGGCCGTCTGTTCGCGCGATCCCCCATTCCGCCTTTGATTCCTGCCTTGCCCCTCGGCTCGCGCGTTGTGTTGACGCATGCGCGGGCCGCTGCTTAACGCATCCGCTCGATTCAAAGGTCTTTCATGATTCCGTTCCAGCCCCGCAAGCTGGTGATGGCGCTCGCCGCCGTCTTGCCATCCGTCGCCTCGGTCTCCGCACTGGCTCAGCAAGCCACGACGCCGGCCCCCACACCCGCCACGCCAGCCACGACGGCGCCCGCTGCACAGGCCAAACCGGCCGCCGCCAACGTGCGCGACCTCAGTGAAACTCGCGTCACGGCCAAGCGGCTGGACGCTGCACGCAATGCGCTGTCGCCGGACACCGGCAGTTCCGTCTACAAGTTCGACACCGATGACATTGCCCGCATGCCGCTGGGCGATGCCACGCCGCTCAACCAGGTGCTGCTGCAGGCGCCGGGCGTGGTGCAGGATTCGTACGGTCAATTGCACGTGCGTGGGGACCACTCGAACCTGCAGTACCGCATCAATGGCGTGATCGTCCCCGAGCCGATCAGCGGTTTCGGGCAGATGCTCGACACGCGCTTCGCCAACCAGATCAATGTGCTGACCGGCGCGCTGCCGGCGCAGTACGGCTACCGCACGGCCGGCATCGTCGACATCACGACCAAGGGTGCTTCCACCGACGAGGATGGCGAGCCCAAGGCGTTTGGCGGGGAAATCGGCACCGTGCTGGGCAGCAATGCCACGCATGAGGTCAATGCGCAGATCCAGGGCACGAAAGACCGCTTCAGCTATTACCTCTCGGGCGTGTTTGCCGAGAACAACCTCGGCATTGAAAACCCGACGGGCAACCGCAACGCCACGCACGATCACACCACGCAGAACAAGTCGTTCGGCATGCTGTCGTATCTGCTTGATAACGATAGCCGCGTGAGCTTCATGTTCGGCACGTCGAACGGCCGTTTCCAGATTCCGACGCGCCCCGGCCTGACGCCGCAATTCACGCTCGACGGCGCAGTGCCACCTGCCTCTGAAGCGCTTAACGCCAATCAACGCGAGAAGACCGACTTCCAGATCCTGACGTATCAGCAGAAGGTGTCACCCAAGCTGGACTACCAGGTGTCGGTGTTCCGCCGTGCAAGCCGTATCGACTACATGCCTGATCCGATTGGCGATCTGGTCTACAACGGCGTGGCGGCCGACATCACGCGCCGCAACGAGGCCTACGGCGTGCAGGGCGACGCAAGCTACAAGCTCACCGACAAGCACACGCTGCGTGCCGGCGTGTTCGTGCAGCGCGAGCGCTACGTGGCCGACAACACCGCCAGCGTGTTTGCCGCCGACGGCTCCGGCGCCCAGACCAGCACTACGCCGTTCACCATCGTCGACAACCACAGCGGCAGCGGCACGACCATGGGCGTCTACCTGCAAGACGAGTGGAAGCCCACCGACAAGCTCACCGTCAACTACGGCGCGCGGTACGACCGCGTCAACACCATCGTCAGCGAGCAGCAACTGAGCCCGCGCCTGGGCCTGACGTATGACCTGACGCCGCGCACCCGCGTGCATGCCGGCTACGCGCGCTACTTCACGCCGCCGCCCACGGAGAAGTTCGATACCACGTCGGTGCAGGCCTTTGCCGGCACGACCAACGCGCTGCCTTCAGACGCCAACACGGCCGTCAAGTCGGAGCGTTCGAACTACTTTGACCTGGGGGTTTCGCACCAGCTCACGCCGCATCTGACGCTGGGGCTCGATGCGTATTACCGAGACGTGCGCCATCTGCAGGATGAAGGGCAGTTCGGCAATGCGCTGCTGTACTCGGCGTTCAACTACGAGCGTGGGCGGATTTATGGGCTGGAGGGCAGCGCGAACTATCGCAACGGCAACTTCGGGGCGTATCTGAACCTGGCGGTGTCGCGCGCGCAGGGCAAGGGCATCGAGACTGGCCAGTTCAACTTTGATGCCGGCGAGCTGGCCTACATCAACAATCATTGGGTCAACCTCGATCACGACCAGCGCCTGACCGCATCGGCGGGTGTGTCGTATCGGTATTCCGGCACCACCTATACGAGCGATGTGCTGTTCGGTACGGGCTTGCGCAACGGCTTCGCAAATACCGAGCACCTGCCGGCCTACTGGCAGATGAACGTAGGCGCTGCGCGGGACTTCAACCTGCCGACGCTGGGCAAGTTCAAGACGCGCCTGACCGTGCTGAATATCTTCGACCGCAGCTATCAACTGCGCGACGGCACAGGCATCGGCGTAGGTGCGCCGCAGTTTGCGCCGCGTCGTACGTTCCTCTTGTCGGTCAGCAAGCCGTTCTAAGCAAATCGGGCCAGCGTATGAGGCTGGCCCGATTTCCCATCACATCGCCGTCACATCGGCGGGACCATCCCGTCCTTGCCGACCAGCACGCGCTGCGCGACCAGCGTGCCTTGCGCATCGGCGCGCACGAACATGACAACGTGCGCGCCGGCTTTCAGGTCGTCACGCCGACCCGGCTCGAAGGTGACGATCGGCACTTGCGGCGGCACCACGATGCGCTGCTCCCCATCCTTGTATTTGACCGACAGCGTGCGGCCCTGAGCCCCGGTAACGGCGCCTGCCTGCTCGACCGTGCCGTTGGTCATGCTGCTGTTCGGGCCCATGTCGTAAGGGCGGTGGCCGTCGCCGGTGCCGCGCATTGCCTCCGGAAACACGTGGACTTCGAGCGCACGCAATGTGCCGTCCGGCTCCTTGACCGCCGCCGTGCCGATATAGCTGCCGGCGCGAATGGCCGACGGTTCAATCGGCGCGACCTGGGTGACGTTGAGGTCCACCGGCAGCGTCACAGTAGCCTTGTTGCCGGAGGCGTCGGTCACATCGACAGCGGTGCTGTGGACGGCATTGATCGTGGCGCGTACGCGCGTGGGCGCGGCGGTACTTTGCGCGGACACGGCCAACGGAAAGAGCGCTGTCACGACGGTGACAACCGCGGCGGTACGAGCTGAGAAACGTAGTCGTGTCATTGGATAGGGGGCGTGAAGTTCGCTCAAGGTGAGCCGGGCGGCCTGCGCAACTCGCATGGGCTGCCGGGTCGGTGCGCCAGTCTAGACCGGACCGCGCTGGCGTGCAGGCGCGGTCCGCGTTCATCCGATGCGGCTTAGCCGCGATGCTGGCCCGGCACGCGCTTGCCCTTGTACGTCGGGCGGCTGCGGCGCATGTTGTCGGACCAATCCGTGCCGGCACCGGTGGGCGAGTGCACCGGTACATCGCGGCTGCCGGGTTTCGGGTCGATTGGCGCTTCGTCTAGGTCCACCGCATCCGGAGCATCAGCGTCGTCGTTTTCACCGGCGAGGCCTGTGGCGTGTTCAAAATCCTCGTCGTCGATGGGTGTGTCGACTTCGGGATGGTTTATGTCGTGTATGGCGTCGGGCATCAGGTCGCCGCCTTCGCGTATGACGGGTTCGTGCCCGGCCGCGCGACGCTCGCCGGTGCCGGCGGAATCGGTGTCGCTGTCGAGGTTCACATCCCCCAGGTCCGCGCCGGCCGTGCGGTTGGCTGCATTGCCGTGCGGGTGCACGGCGGGATCCTCGTCAAAGCGATCCTCAACGTCGCTGCCCAGGCCCGGGCCGCCCACCACGTCACTGCCCGAGTCCGAGCTGTCGGAGGGGCCGAGTGCGTCGGTTCCGTGACCCTTGCCGGTCTGTGCAGGTGCTTCGCCGGTGCGATACAGGTTGCTGGTTGCCATGTGGGTTTCTCCATGCGTACTTGTGCGCCAACGCGCGACACTGCACGAGCAGCAAGGCGGATACCTGGGCGCAGCGCGCCGCACGCGTGCGCCAGCGCACTGTTGCGGCGGCACGCGGGTTGCGACGCCGTTGGCACGGGCGATTCGTCCGTAAACCGAACCAGGAGGCTGACGATGAAGCAACACGCACAGCAACCGCACAAGCCCGCCGCCCACGCGGCGGAAAAAGCGGGGGAACGAAAGAGCGAAGGCAAGAAGGGTGAGCGCAGCAACCAAGCCCCGCAAGAACGAGGTGCCGCCAAGGACCGCGCTGAATCCGACCGCGCCGAGCGCACATCAATGCAGCACGGCACGGACCAGTCGGCGAAACGTCCGATGCAGGTGCCTGCCGAGGATGGCCGCGCCGCCGCACAGGAAGGGCAATTGCCGCAGAACCAGCAGCGTCTGGGGCAGCATCAGAACAGTCGGAAGCAGCCATGACCGCCACCCAGAAGCCTCGTGGCGATGACAAAGCCAAAGCGCCTGCGGGCGACACCGCTCGGCCTGTGGCGCCGGCCATCCCAAGTGAAAGCGGCGTAGGCGAGGAAGACCCGGGTGATTTCGAGAACGCGTCAATCCGGTCGGACGACGGGAAGCGCCCCGGCGCCTCGCCAAGCAAGCCAGACAGGCGGCGGTAACCGCTCACCTCGTCATTTCAGCCGCGCGAAGTCTGGCGCGGCTGAATGACGTTCGCAAACCAACGCCATATCGCCGGCCGTGCCGGGCGTCGTGTGTCAGCGGCCGCAGCCACGATGTGCACCTGCGCGCCGTTGCGCCTGTCGGCATGCAGGTGCCACCACCCGGACGTTTCCACAACATGCGCGTGGCCCGCGCCAAGGGTGTGCCACGCTGTTGCAATCGAGCGCGATGGAGGCGCCAGGCGCAAGGTGCCTTCCAGTGCCACCAGCGTGGCTCCAGCGGAGAGCCAGTGCAGGCCGGTTTGTCCGGGGCGAAGCGTCAGCCTTTCCGGTTCGGATGGGGGTGTCGTTGCAGTCATGTCGATCTCCTGAACATGGCTTCAGCGTAGGCACACGACCCCACTCTCAACAGACACAGAGCCGGCAAAGTGCGGGGCAACAGCCGTGCCTTGTGACAATCTGTTGCGGTACAGTTTGACGTCGTCTGTATCTGTTGCGGTGGCGGTCTTGCCGGCATGATGTGCTGGACTCCTCCTTGCCGCCTGTCGCCGCCCCCTCGCCGCCATGTCCGTCACCGAGTTGACTTCCCCGCCCGCGCAGCCGTTGTACCGGACGCTTGCCGATCATTACCTTGGCGCGATCCGCAGCGGGGTGCTGGCGCCCGGTGAGCGCATGCCGTCGGTGCGCATGCTGATGCGCACGCACGCGGTGAGTCTGTCGACCGCGCTGCAGGTGTGCCGGCATCTGGAGACGGAAGGCTGGCTTGAAGCACGTGAGCGCTCGGGCTACTTCGTGCGCCAGCCGCGTCGTGCGTTGCTGGCGCCGGTGGGGGAGCCTGACGTTGGCACGCCGGACCCGGCCGCGTATGTGGGGGTGCACGCGCGCATATCGGCCATTGTGGCGCGCGGGCAGCAGGCCAACGTGCACATCGATCTGTCCGGGGCGAGTGGGGATGCGGCGCTCTACCCGTCGGCGGCGCTCAACCGGATCGCTGCCCAGGTGCTGCGCCAGCATCCGTTGCTCCTCACGCAGGCGGTCATACCCAATGGGCATCCGGAATTACAGACCGCCGTGGCGCGCCGCATGCTCGACATTGGCATCCAGCTTGCGCCTGACGACGTGGTCATCACGCACGGGTGTATCGAGGCAGTCAATCTGGCACTGCGCGCCGTTGCGCAGCCGGGCGATACCGTGGCCGTGGAGTCGCCCACTTACTACGGGCTGCTGCAGGTGCTGGAAAGCCTCGGGTTACGCGCGGTGGAGATCCCGACCAGCCCCCGCACCGGCATGTCGCTGGAAGCCTTGCAGATGGCGGTGCAGGCCTACGGCAACATCCGCGCCGTGGTGGTGGTGCCCAATCTGCAGAACCCGCTCGGCAGCATCATGCCGGACACCGCCAAGCGGCGCATGGCGGCCTTCTGCGAGGCCCACGACATCGCCCTCATTGAAGACGATACCTACAGCCCGCTGGCCGACAGCCCCACGCCGCTCAAGGCGATCAAGGCGTGGGATCGCACGGGCAACGTCATCTATTGCGCGTCATTGCGCAAGACGTTCGCGCCCGGCTTGCGCCTGGGTTGGATGGCCGCAGGGCGCTGGCATGAGCGTGTACAGATGCTGAAGTTTGCCCAGTCGCGGCCGAATGATTCGTGGCCGCAGGTGCTGGCCGGACGCTTCATTGCGTCGGGGGCGTATGACCGACATCTGCGCACGCTGCGCCAGACCTTGCGCAAGCAGCGCGAGGCCATGGCGGAGTCGATTGCGTCGTGCTTTCCGGCGGGCACGCGGCTCTCGGTGCCCTCGGGCGGGGTGGCGATGTGGGTGGAGTTGCCGACCAATGTCTCATCGGTGGCGCTGTTTGATGCGGCGTTGGCGCGGGGCATCCGCATTGCGCCGGGGACGATGTTCTCGAACCTGAACCGCTTCGATCATTATTTCCGCATCTGCTTCGGGCTGCCGCCGTCGGCCAACCTTGAAGCCGCGCTTGCCACGCTCGGCCGGCTCACGCAGGAACTGGCCGAGCGCTGACCGATCGACCTACCGGCACCACGCTGGCACAGCGGAAGACGATTCCAGACCCTGCACGCTCTGCGCAATCTGTTGCGACCACTGCTGCACGAGGCGTTGCGTGGATGACACCACTGCATTCACGCCCGCATTCGCATCCGTACCGGCAGCTTGCCCATTCACCGGCAGCGCAAGCGTCGTCTGACAGGTGAGCGCAGCGGGGTTTGCGCTTTGGGTGCCTGCATCGCGCGATACGCGCCACGTCACCAGTGCCGTCACGCCCTGCCCGGGCCGCGCGTCATAGCTGCGCATTTCGGCACCGATGCGGAAGAGCGGCACGCCTGCCGGCGCAGCAGCACTTCCTACGTCCACCGCAGACAGCGTCGTCGCCAGATTCGCCGACAGCGCATCGCGCAGTTCCGAACCGAACGGCGCGGCCCAGCGTTGCTGCTCTAGCGCCACCACTTCGCTGTCGGATGTACGCAGCACGATCTGCGGCTTGTCCAGGCGATCGGGCACCCGCACACCCGAGAGGCGGAAGGCGCGCTGGAAACGGCCGGTATCCGTTGCTTCAGGGCGCACTGACAGCGTATGCAACGTCGGCTCGGGCGAAGCGCACGCGCCAACCAGCAACGCCGCGGCAGCGGCGCCGGCCAGGCGAAGAGAAGAAGACAGCATCGTCGTTTGCATCGGCATCATTGCGCGTCCTTTGCCTTGCCGCGGATCAGCGCTTCCGGGTGGCGGTCCAGATAATCGGTCAGCACGCGCACGGACGCGGCGGCCTTGGCCACTTGCTCCAGCGTGTCGCGCGCATTGCGTTGCAGCGGGGCATCGTCGGAGAAGACCTGGCGCGCAGAATCGAGCGTGCGGCGCGCCTCGGCCAGCGTTTCCTTCATCTGCGGGGCGAGGTCGCTGTTGACGGTCTTGGCCAGTTGCTCGGTCTGTTTGAGCGTGGCGTCGAGCGTCGTCAGCGTGCGGTGAACATCCTGTCCGATCTGCTCGAACGGCACCTTGTTGAGCTTCTTGGCGATGCCGGCAATCTGCGCTTCGATGTCGTCAGTCGGGTTATCGGCAGTCGGGAACACATACGCGCCGTCACGATCGCGCATGCCGAAGCGCGGCGGGGTCTTGTCGCGGTCGGCTGCGTCAATGAAGTCGAGGTTCACGAACTGCTGGCCCGTCAGCAGGCTCGCGCTCTTCAACTGTGCGCGCATGCCATTCTTCACCAGCACGTCGAACTGCGTGCGGACGTCTTCGGCGGCATGCTGCGGGTTGTCGTCGCGGATGTCCATGCCGAAGCGCGTGGGGTACAGCGTGGCCGTCACGGGCAGTACGAACTCGTGGCGCTTCTTGCTGTAGTGGATGCCGATCGACTTGATCTCGCCCACGTTGATGCCCTTGAATTCCACCGGCGCGCCCACGTTGAGCCCGCGCAGCGAGCGGTGGAAGTACATCACCACGGTCTGCGACAGGTGTTCGGGGTCTTTCAGTGCCATGGTCTCGTTGCGCACGAGCTGGAACTCAGCGTCGGAGGCGGCCGGCTGGTGATCGGCTTCTTCTGGCGTCTGGAAGGCGATGCCGCCCAGGGCCACGGTCAGCAGCGATTGCGTATCGACCTTCAACCCGCTGGCGTCGAGCTTGAGGTCGATGCCGCTGGCATTCCAGAACCGCGTGCCGTGTGCCACAAACTTGTCGAACGGCGCGTTGACGAAGATGTGCAGCGTCACGCCCTTGCCGTCGGTGTCGATGTCATAGGCGGTGACCTGGCCCACGCGCACGCGGCGGAAATACACCGGCGCGCCGATATCGAGTGAGCCCAGGTCAGGCGCGCGCAGCGTGAACTGTTTGCCGGGCGCATCAGCGGAGATGGCCGGCGGTGTGTCGAGCCCCTTGAAGGTGGATTTCTTCTCCTGCGAGCGGCCGCCGTCCACGCCGATGTACGCCCCTGAGAGCAGCGTGCCGAGCCCCGAGATGCTGCCGGCCGCCACGCGCGGGCGCACCACCCAGAAGCGCGTATCCGACGCGGCGAACGCCTTGCCGTCATGCGTCAGTTCGATCAGTACCACGGCGCCAGACCGGTCCTCCGTGAGGCCCACCGCCTTGACCACGCCGATATCGACGCTCTTGAATTTCACGCGCGTCTTGCCCGCTTCGATGCCCTCTGCCGAGCTGAAGGTGACGGTCACCTGCGCGCCACGCGCTAGGATCACGCGCGCCATGAGCGTGGCGCCCACCAACAGTGCCACGATCGGCACCAGCCAGATCAGCGAGGGCAGCCAGCGCTTGCGCTTCGTGCGACGCGGCGCGGGGATGTTTTCGTTATCGACGGGGTCGGTCATACATCGGTCTCTTCGGGATCGGGCTCGTCGATGACGTCCCAGATCAGGCGGGGATCAAAACAGCGGGCGGCGAACATGGTCAGCACCACCACGGCGGCAAAAGGGCCGACACCAGGGCCGGGTTTGATGATGGCCAGCGTCGACAGATGTACAAGCCCTGCGAGCAGCGTCACCACAAACACATCGAGCATGGACCACCGGCCGATGATCTCGACCAGCGCATACAGGCGCGTGCGCAGTCGCGGGTTCCAGCGCCAGCGCTGCTGCACCGAGAGGCACAGCACCGCCAGGATGCCCAGCTTGGCCAGCGGCACCAGAAAGCTTGCGATGAACACGATGATGGCCAGGTGCCACGAGCCCGACGTCCAGAGATAGACGATCCCGCTCATGATGGTGTCCTGCTGCGTGCCGAGCAGCGTGTCGGTAATCATCACGGGCAGCAGATTGGCGGGCAGGTACATGGCGGCCGCTGCAATCAGCAGCGCCCAGCAGCGCGCCAGGCTGTCGGGCTTGCGCACGTGCATGGGCGACATGCAGCGCGGGCAGACCGGCGCTGCGGTGGTCTCGTCAGGTGCGTCTTCGTGCGTGAGCACCGCCTGCGTGGCGGCCGAAGCCTGGGGCATGCGCGCCAGCAGGCCGCAGCGCTCGCATGTCACCAGGCCTTGTGCGGCGGCCCGCAGCGGGCGACCTTCTTGACCCCGTTGGGCCGGTGCAGGAGTGGTGACGCTGTTCATGGGTGATCCTCGCCGGGGCGGGCGGCGGCGTCCATGCCGGTGGGCGCGTCGACGTGTGAGCCCGGCGGCAGTGTCAACCCGATCTCGCGCCAGAACGGTCGCAGGTCGATCGACAACGCCACCGTCAAGAATACGGTGAGCGCGGCAAACGCCCACAAGCCCGCATCGGCTTCGAGCGACACCATGCGCGCCACTTTGATGAGCGCCACCACCACGCCCAGCATGAAGATCTCGACCATTGCCCACGGGCGGATCAGCGCTGCCGCGCGCAGCACCAGCGCTGCAGCCGGATGCTGGCGCCCACGCCATCGTGCAATGAGCAGCGGTGCCAGCACCGACATGTACATCAGCGGGAAGAACACCGTGGTGAGCGCCACCAGTACGGCAGCGAAGAGCATGTCGTAGTCGTACAGCGCCACGATGGCGCCCCACAGCGTGGTGGCGTGCCGGTTGCCGCCGCCGTTCATCTCGGCAATCGGAAAGATGTTGGCGACGATGTAGACGATGAGGCCCGTCAACACCAGCGGCAGCAGTACCGAGAGCCGCTCGCTCTGGTTGCGGTACAGCTTGACGCCGCAGCGCGTGCAATGCGCTTCTTCATCCAGCGCAATGACCTCGTGGCGATGCAGGGTGTCGCAGTGCTCGCATGCGATCCAGGCATCGGGATCGCCAGGCAGGGGCTGGGCTACCAGGGCGGCTTTTGCG
The DNA here is from genome assembly GCA_000955795.1 of Burkholderiaceae bacterium 26. GTDB lineage: Bacteria > Pseudomonadota > Gammaproteobacteria > Burkholderiales > Burkholderiaceae > Ralstonia > Ralstonia chuxiongensis. The sequence goes on along the minus strand of JYOB01000008.1, from coordinate 98,780 downwards.
TCGGGGGTGTCGCCCGCTGCGCGCCAGGACTGCGGCAGCGGGAAGGGGAGTTTCACGGTTTACAGCTCCATCGTCGGGCTGAAGGTGGGCCGGCAGCGTTGCAGACGCGTGCGGCGGCACACCGACAGTGGGGGCAGGCGATTATACATACACCGTTGAATGTATAGCTGAGTGCGGGCTTCCTCATTTTGACGCACGGTCACAAGCAAATATCCCGCCAATCGGCGCACTCGATATTGCATGGCGTGACGGCGGAACGGGCCTTGCTGCCTTGGAGGGGCATGTTCTCAACCTCAAAGGAGCATTTCATGACGTATCTCCGTGCATCTTCTCTAGTCATCGCGTTGGCGCTGGCAGGCGGTACCGCAGCGGCGTATGCCCAAACGGGGGCAGCCCAAACCAACAGCACGGCGGGCGGTAGCAGCATGTCTCCAGCGGGTGGTGCCGACACCGGCGCAACTGCAACGGGCACGGGGGGGACCGCTGTCAACGGCAGTTCGGCCAACGGCGGTCGGGATGCCACCCGCAACCGCAACGCCACCGGCTAGCAAGGGCGCGCCGGCAATATGCGCTCGGGTTCGAGCGGTGGCTATGGCGGCAGTGCCAACGATTCAACCGGCAGCGCAACCGGCGGTGGCTCGGGTGGAGTGGGCGTAGGCGCGCCAGGCACGGGCGGGTCGATGGGCGCGCCGGGCGGCGGGAGTGGCGGCGGTGCTGCTGGTTCAGGCGGCGCTGGGGCCGGTGCGGGTACCGGAGGCGCCGGTGGGGCGGCGGGCGGCAATGCCGGTGGGGGCAGCCGCTAGCCTAGCCGCGCGCTTACCTGCTGCTAGCGCAGTTGTGCTGCGTGATGCAGCAGGTGGTCTTCGATGAAGCTCTCGATGAAGTAGTAGCCGTGGTCGTAGCCCGGGTGGTGGCGCAGTTTCAGCGGCTGCCCGGCTGCGGCACACGCGGCAGCAAAGTCATCCGGATACAACTGCTCGGCGAGGAATTTGTCGGCCTCGCCCTGATCGATCAGGATGCCGCTCGGGAACGGGCACGATGCCTGCCGCATCAACTGCGTGGCGTCGTGGGCTGCCCAAGCGGTGCGATCGTCCCCGAGATATCCGGTGAACGCCTTGATTCCCCACGGGCACACCGACGGATGCGCGATGGGCGCAAACGCGGAGACCGAAGCAAAGCGTTCCCGATGTCGCAAGGCCAGCGTCAACGCGCCGTGGCCGCCCATCGAATGCCCAAAGATGCCGATGCGCCCCGGCGCCACCGGAAAAGCCACGCGCGCGATGTGGTGCAGCTCGTCGGCAATGTAGCTTTCCATGCGGTAGTGCTCGCGCCACGGCGCCTGCGTGGCGTCCAGGTAGAAACCGGCGGCGATGCCGAAATCCCAGCTGTTGGTTTCACCGGGAATGTTCGCGTCGCGAGGGCTGGTGTCCGGCGCGATGAGGATGAGGCCTTCGCGCGCTGCCACGCGTTGCGCACCGGCCTTGATGGCAAATGTCTCTTCCGTGCACGTCAGGCCCGCCAGATAGAACAGCGCGGGGCAGGGCGTGCCTTCCAACGCCTGCGGCGGCAGGTAGACCGAGAAGCGCATCGGCAGCCCAATGGCCGTCGAGGTGTGCCGATAGAAACGCTGCACGCCGCCAAAGCAGGCATGCTCGGAAAGCAGTTCAAGTGCCGGTACCGGGATCGTCATCGCGTGGTTCCATCCTCAAGGTTCAATACAGCACGACCGAACGGATCGACTCACCGCGCTTCATCAGCTCGAAGCCCTCGTTGATACGCTCCAGCGGCAACCTGTGCGTGATGAGGTCGTCGATGTTGAGCTTGCCTTCCATGTACCAGTCGACGATCTTCGGCACATCGGTGCGGCCACGCGCGCCACCGAAGGCGGAGCCCTTCCACTCACGACCCGTCACGAGTTGGAACGGGCGCGTGCTGATCTCCGCGCCGGCCTCAGCCACGCCGATGATGATCGACTGGCCCCAGCCCTTGTGACAGCACTCCAGCGCCTGACGCATGACCTTCGTGTTGCCGATGCATTCGAACGAGTAATCCGCACCGCCATCAGTGAGCTGAATGATGTGGTCGACCACGTTGTCCACATCGCTCGGGTTGATGAAGTGCGTCATGCCGAATTTACGTGCCATGGCTTCGCGTGCGGGGTTCAGATCCACGCCGATGATCTTGTCGGCGCCCACCATCTTCGCGCCCTGAATCACGTTCAGCCCGATGCCGCCCAGGCCGAACACGACCACGTTTGCGCCCGGTTCCACCTTGGCCGTGTAGACGACCGCCCCCACGCCCGTGGTGACGCCGCAGCCGATGTAGCAGACCTTGTCGAACGGCGCGTCGGGGCGGATCTTTGCCAGCGCAATCTCCGGCACCACGATGTGATTGGCAAACGTGGACGTGCCCATGTAGTGGAACAGCGGCTTGCCATCGAGCGAGAAGCGCGACGTGCCGTCCGGCATCAGGCCCTTGCCCTGCGTGGCGCGAATGGCCTGGCACAGGTTCGTCTTGCGCGACAGGCAGAACTTGCACTGCCGGCATTCCGGCGTGTAAAGCGGGATCACGTGGTCACCGGCTTTCAACGACGTGACACCTGCGCCCACCTCCAGCACCACGCCCGCGCCTTCATGGCCGAGGATCGCCGGGAAGATGCCTTCCGGGTCGGCGCCCGAGAGCGTGTAGTAATCGGTATGGCAGATGCCGGTCGCCTTGATCTCGACGAGCACTTCGCCAGCTCGCGGGCCCTGCAGGTCGACTTCTTCCACGGTGAGCGGAGCACCGGCTTTCCAGGCGATGGCGGCTTTGGTTTTCATGCGCATTCCTTTTTTTGAAGTGGAGCCTGCCCGATGTGGGCAGCGTAGGGAGGGCGATTGTAGAACGTTGCCTGCTCCGGCAATGTGATAGCGAAGTCATGGCATTCACATCAGACTTCAGATTTTCTTACGACGGCCGTTTCTTGTGCGACGGCAGGGCCGACAGGGCCGTGTGCCGCATGCCTTACATGGTGGAATCCCTGCCATGGGCCTCGTAGTAGGAAACCATACCGTGCTTGCATCCATCCGTACTCGCATTTTGCTGACCTGCGTTGCCATCGTGGTCGGCGCATTGACCTTCGCCGGCGGTCTTAACTATCTCGTGACGCGTTCGTACAACGACGAGTCCATCCGCCAGAACCTGCAGTCCGTCGCGCGCGGCCACATCGCCGGCATCGACGACTGGGTGGCGTCCAAGACGCAGATGATGGTGTCGCTGCAGGAAGTGGCAGTGTCTGCCGATCCGATTCCGGTTTTCAAGGCCGTGCACAAGGCTGGCGGCTTCATCAACGTTTATGTCGGCTACCCCGACAAGTCGTACAAATTCTCGAACCCCGAAGGCATTCCGCCGACGTATGACCCGACCGCGCGCCCCTGGTACAAGCAGGCGGTGGAGGCGGGCAAGCCGGTGGTGACGCCGCCGTACGTGAGCGCCAGCACCGGCCAGCTCGTCGTGACTTTCGCGGTGCCCATTCTGGAAGGCGGCACGCTCAAGGGCGTGATTGGCGGCGACGTGGCGATGGACAGTGTGATCGCCAACGTCAAGGCCATTCACCCGACGCCGGCCAGCTTCGGCTTTCTCGTCAACGCGGCTGGCAAGATCGTCGCGCACCCGAATGACAAGCTCACGCTCAAGCCGGCGACCGATCTGTCGGCAGGGCTGAACGAAGCCACGCTGGCATCGCTGGCGCAGGCGGAGAAGCCGGTGGAAGTGTCAGTGGATGGCGCATCCAAGCTGCTCTACCGCCAGGGCGTGAAGGGCACCGACTGGGGCCTGGTGGTGGCGCTGGATAAATCCGATGCCACAGCTGGCATGCGCTCGCTCGTGATGACGTCGATCGGCGCGCTGGTGGGTGTAGCCATCGTTGCGGCACTTATCGTCGGTGCCATGACCTCGCGCGCGTTCCGTCGCCTGTCGATGATCCGCGATGCCATGGACGACATCGGCTCGGGCAGCGGTGACCTCACCAAGCGTCTGCCGTCGGATGGCGAAGACGAAGTCGCGCAGATCGCCCGCTCGTTCAATACGTTTGCCGACAAGCTGACCGCCGTGATGCAGCAGATCCGCCTGGGCAGCGACTCGGTGCGCTCGGCCGCGCAGGAAATTGCTGCCGGCAACGCAGACCTCTCGCAGCGCACGGAAGAACAGGCCAGCTCGCTGGAAGAAACCGCGTCAAGCATGGAAGAGCTCACGAGCATCGTGAAGCAGAACGCCGATAACGCGCGTCAGGCCAGCCAGCTTGCCGTGACGGCGTCTGACGTTGCCACGCGCGGCGGCAACGTGGTCGGCCAGGTCGTGCAGACCATGGGCGGCATCAACGAGAGCAGCAAGAAGATCGCCGACATCATCGGCGTGATCGAAAGCATTGCCTTCCAGACCAACATCCTGGCGCTGAACGCTGCGGTGGAAGCCGCGCGTGCCGGCGAACAAGGCCGTGGCTTTGCCGTGGTGGCCAGCGAAGTGCGCAGCCTGGCGCAGCGCTCGGCGGGCGCAGCCAAGGAAATCAAGGCGCTGATTCACGACTCGGTGGATCGTGTGAGCAACGGCACGGCGCTGGTGGATCAGGCCGGCGTGACGATGGCGGAGATCGTCGATGCGGTGAAGCGCGTGACCGACATCATGGGCGAGATTTCGTCAGCGTCGGAAGAGCAGAGCAGCGGTATCGAGCAGGTCAATCAGGCCGTCAATCAGATGGACCAGGTGACGCAGCAGAACGCCGCGCTGGTCGAGCAGGCGGCGGCCGCTGCGGAGTCGCTTGAGGAACAGGCCCACAACCTGAACGAGGCTGTGGGGCAGTTCCGCCTGTCGCACTGAACTGGCTCAGGCCGAGGGAGCGGCCGCGCTGGCGGCCGCTTTGGCCTTGTCCTGTTCTTCCGCCAGAGCGAGGTCTGCGGCCCGGGCGCGCTTGACCGCAGGCCGTGCCAGGATGCGGTCGATATACGCGCGCACCACGGGCGTTTCGGGCATCAGCTTGAACATCGTGATCCAGTCCAGTGCGGCGCCCCAGAGCACGTCTGCCGCCGTGAAGCGCTCGCCCAGGAAGTAGGGCCCTTTGGTCAACTGTGCGTTGATCGCGGCAATGACCGTATCGAAGTCGCCATAGGGTGAGGTCGAATACGCGGCAGGCGGGCGGCCCATTGAATGGTCGACGACAGCGGGCTCGAAGCACGAACCGTAGAACGCCATCCAGCGCAGATACGCACCGCGCAGCGGATCGCCAACCGCGGGCGACAGCCCGGCTTCCGGATACAGCTCTGCCGCATAGAGATAGACCGCCACCTGCTCGGTGACGACCACATCGCCGTGGCGCAGTGTCGGCACCTTGCCTAGCGGGTTCATCGCGAGAAACTCCGGCGTCTTGTGCTGGCCCGTGGTCAGGTCGAAGGCGTGTACCTCGTAGTCGGCACCGAGTTCTTCGAGCAGCATGCGCGCGCCGCGGGAGCGGCTGCGCGGCGAGTGATAAAGGATCAGGTGGCGGTCTTGGGGCATCGTCGGCTCCGTGTGCGATGGAAACGGGTGAGGAAAGACTGCCACTGTAGGCGCAGGGCATGCCTGCGTCTTGGAAAAATCCGCTGCGGCGGTGCATCATCGCGGCATTGTCTTTGCCCCCGCCGTTTCCATGACCGATCTACGTGACGTTGCCGCCAAGCCAAAGGGCGTGGTCGATCCGCTGGCATTTCGCCAGCGCTTCCGCCTGAACCGTTACCAGCCGTGTGCCGCGCTGGCCGGCGTGCTCGATCATCACTGGATTGTCGAATGGGACCTGCGCGGCCAGCCGCCCTATACGCAGCGCACGCTGCCGTACCCGTGCGTGAACGTCGTGTTCGACCGTCGGCAGACCGCAATCTTTGGCGTGGTGTCGGGCGCGTTCGAGACCACATTGGCTGAGACGGGCCGCGTGATCGGCCTGCGCTTTCGGCCCGGTGCCTTTCGCGCGTTCTTCGGCAAGCCGGTGCGTTTGCTGACCGACAAGACCATGCCGGTTTCCGATGTGCTTGGCATTGGCGATGCGCAGGCAGAAGAGATTGTGCTGAGCGCACGTGACGACGCCGGCATGGTGTCTGCCGCAGAAAGGCTGCTGCTGCGCGTGTTGCCGCCACCCGATCCGCAGGTTGAGCGCATCCACTGCATCCTGCAGTCCCTGCACGAGGACGCAGGCCTGACCCAGGTGCGCGATCTGGCCGAGCGCGCCGGCATGAGCGAACGCACGCTGCAGCAATTGTTCTCTGAGTATGTGGGTGTGACACCTAAGTGGGTGATCCGCCGATACCGCTTGCATGAAGCGGCCGACCAGCTTGCCAACGGCGCGGACGTAGATCTGGCTGAGCTTGCGCACGGGCTCGGTTACTTTGACCAAGCGCACTTCACGCGTGACTTCCGCCGCCTTGTCGGTAAGGCGCCCGCGGAATATCGGCGCGCCAATCAGGCCTAGCGCGCCCAGCGCATCAATCCGCCGCGAGCGCCACGTCTGGCGACGCAGGCGGGCGGTCCGTCATCACACAGTTGCGCCCCGCCAGCTTGGCGGCGTAAAGCAGATGGTCTGCCCGTCGCAGCAGTGGCTCCAGTTCGGGGTCATCGGCCGCAGGCGCTGCCGCCACGCCAAAGCTGGCCGTCATGCGGCAGGGCAGATCGGTGCCGGTGGGCACCGTCACCTCGGCAATGCGATGGCGGAGGTGATCGGCCACAGCGCGCGCCTGCGCGAGGCTATCCGCCCACACCATCACCGCGAATTCTTCTCCTCCGATGCGCGCCACCGTGTCGGCGGATGGGCCCTCGGCGCGGCACAGGCTTGCAACGGTGCGCAGCGCTTCGTCGCCCACGGCATGGCCGTACGTATCGTTGATGCGCTTGAAATGGTCGATGTCGAACATGATGAGTGCAACGAGCCGCGCTTTCGGCTGCGGCGACTTGCACATCGCGCTGGCACGGTCTTCAAAGGCGCGGCGGTTGAGCAGATGGGTGAGCGGGTCGGTCTCGGCCATGCGCGCAAGTTCCCGCATCAGGTGCGCGCGCTCCAGTTCCAGCCGACGGCGCTCGATGCTGTTGATGCGCAGCACCCGGATCGCCTCGAACATCGCGCGGATCTCGCGCCGTGCAAAGCCGGTCGGGATATGCACGCTCAAGTTGCCACGCGCAATCCCGTCGATCAGCCGCGTGGCGTTGACAAACGGTCCCACCACGTTGCGGCGGAACGAAATCGTCATCCATGCCAGCGCGCCCAGCACCGACACCACGGCGCCTGCAGAGCCGATGAGCACCAGCAACATCGCGCGCCGATGTTCGCGGATGTCGTCAACCGCCAGGCCCAGCACGATGTCGCGGAAATCCGTAATGGCGCGCATGGTGGGCACGTAGCGCTCGGCAAATGCGGCGGGGGTGATATCGACGCCGCCGGGCTGGCTGGCCTTGGCGCGCACGGCAGCCACATAGCGCAGCCCATCGCCGAAGTACTGGGCGCCGAGCGTGGCCAAGGCGTGCTGGTTCAGTGCCGAATGCGCACCCACGCGAGTCTCGATCATGCTGCGCAGCTGGTCAATACGGCCTTGCGTGCGTTCGATCGCAAGCTGCTCTTCAAATGTGAGCATGCGGTGCATGGCCAGCGCACCGGTAAAGCGCGAACCGAGCTGGCCCGCGTATTCACGCAAATCGGCCGACAGCCGCGCCAGCGTCAAGCAATTGAGCACGTCAGGATCGCCGCGCGTGATGTTGGCCGTGCGTGCGTTGACGATGGGCAGGAATTCCGGGATCACCGCGATCATTCGGTTCACGCCGTCGGCCAGCTCATCGCTGCTGCGTGAGCGCAGGGGCAGTGCGGTCAGCCGGTCGATGTTGGCGCGGGCCGCAGCCAGATGCGTTTGGGCGCGGCCCGCAGCGGTGATGTCGGCTTCACAGCCTGGGCAATTTTCAGGGCCCAGGGCGCCGAGCAATTGGGCGACGTGCTCATCGCTGGCGGCGCGCATGCGTTGCAGGGCCGCCTTGCGCTCGGCGGGCAGCGGCAAGTCTTCGCCGAGCACGCCGTTGGTCGGGCCGCGTTCGGCTGAAACCTTCTCCATGGCCAGCAACGTCATGCGCAGCGCCTGGACGCTGCGGGCGGCATTGTCGGCGCGGCCGTAAGCCAGCCACGCGTAGCCCAACAGCCAGCACGATAACGACAACACCGGAACGAGGACGATGGCGACGCTGGCGCTAAAGCGCCTGTCCATCGACGTTTCAGAAGACATGAACGGAGTGGGAGTGCGTCTTGGCGGGCGGTTGGGCAGAGCCGGGAGGCCGTTGCGAATGGGTTGCACAGGTGCCCGCGCTCGTTGCCGCGCGCGCAATGCACATCTCTGGCTAACGGCAGCATTGGGGGCTTCTTTACCGTGCCATTGGACCCGCGCCGCGAGGGGGCACTGCAAACAAATGCAAAAGGATTCTTACGGGACGTCCAGGCCGGAGCGTAGAAAAAAGGGGCTGGACGGACGGGCCGTAACGCTGGCAAGGCACGAGATGAGCGCAATCTGAGAGCGCCGCGCGCATCTCGTGTCTGGGGGAGGATCGACTGATTCGGGCGGGCCGATTACTTGACCGCCACCTCCGAGTGCACGACTTCCGGCGCCTTGGCGAAGAACGGCCCGACCAGCTTGCGCCATTCCTGGAAGTCGTCGGACTCGCGAAAATCGACCATATGGTCTTCCACGGTGTTCCAGCGTACGAGCAGCACGTAGCTGGTGTCGCGCTCGACGATGTGGTGCAGCTCGGCGCCGTGGCAGCCCTTGGCGCGAGCAAACAGCGGCAAGGCTTGCTGGACGGCGGCTTCAAACTCGCGTTGCTTGCCGGCAAGAATATCGATGTGAGCCATTTCGAATACCACGTTGTTCTCCGTTCGGTTGGATGGGTGAGAAGACTATAGCCGGCAATCCTCGTTGCCATAGCCCGGCCAGCATCGGGGTTGTTTGATGGTGCGGACGCCAACTTTGGGTTGGCTTCCGGACGTCTGTCTGCCCGCGCGCGCCTCTATGACAACCGCGGCGGCGCGGGCATACTCGGATTCCATTGCCTTGGCCCGGATCCTGCTCGGGCTCTTCAGACGTCACCTTCAAGCGAAAGCAACCCATGGATAGCGGAAACGACCACCAGAAATTTTTCTACCTCTTGCTGTTCGTCGTCACGCTCGGGCTCTGCTGGATCCTCTCGCCGTTCTTTGGCGCGGTGTTCTGGGGTGTCATCCTGGCGATCCTGTTCCAGCCCGTGCAGCGCGCGCTGGTCGCCCGGATGGGCAAGCGGCGCAATCTCGCTGCACTCACCACGCTCGCCCTGATCATCCTGATCGTGATCCTGCCCGTCGTCTTTGTGACGGCGACCATCGTGCAGGAAATCGGTGTTGCCTATCAGGAGATCCAGAGCGCGCAGCCGAATTACTCCCGCTACCTTTCGGAAGCGGTTCATGCGCTGCCCACATGGGTGCAGCAACTGCTTGCCAAAGCCGGCCTGACGAACATCCCAGGCATCCAGAGAAAGCTCGCCGACGGGGCTGCGCAGATCAGCCAGTTTGCCGCCACGCAGGCGCTGAGCATCGGGCAGAACACGTTCCAGTTCGTGGTCGGTTTTGGCGTGATGCTGTACATGGTGTTCTTCCTGCTGCGCGATGGCGCCGAGATCGGCCGCCGCGTGCGCCGCGCGCTGCCGATGGACGAAGAGCACAAGCGCCTGCTGCTGAGCAAGTTCACGACCGTTGTGCGCGCCACCGTGAAAGGCAACATTGCCGTTGCGCTGGTGCAGGGCGCGCTCGGCGGGTTGATCTTCTGGTTCCTCGGCATTGACGGCGTGGTGCTGTGGGGTGCGCTGATGGCCTTCCTGTCGCTGCTGCCCGCGATTGGCGCCAGCCTCGTGTGGATTCCGGTCGCGCTCTACTTCCTGATGGTGGGCGCGATCTGGAAATGCGTGATCCTCGTTGCGTTCTGCGGCGGTGTGATCGGCCTGGTCGACAACCTGCTGCGCCCGTTGCTGGTCGGCAAGGACACCAAGATGCCCGACTGGGTCGTGCTGATCTCCACCCTGGGCGGTATGGAATTGTTCGGCATCACCGGCTTTGTGATCGGGCCGCTGGTCGCCGCGCTGTTCATGGCCAGCTGGGATATTTTTGCGCGCGGGCAGAACGAATGATGCCTCGGTCGAGCGGGCGCTTCATCGCGCTCATATTCGCTCGAAGCGCAGACCGGCATGGCGCGTCAGGCGCTCGATGAAACGGTCATCAAACATCGTGGCCGGCGTCCAGAAACCGCCGGGGCGCCCTGTCTTGGTGCCGTCTTTCACGTGGTCCAGCGCGAGGCTGGCGGCGGCCTGACCCAGCATCTTGCCGGTCGAGCCATAGCCGGGGTCGCGATCCCCGGTCACCTTCACGCGCAACGTGTTTCCTTGATCGGTGCGGCCAAAGAGCCGCAGGTCATAGCGGCCTGCCAGTTGCGCCGCTGGCGTAGGGCCTTCGCCGGGTTTGGGCAACAGAAAGCGCTCCATCACGATGCGGATGGGCTTGATGACAATGCCCAGCATGAAGGCGCCCAGGCCGGCCACCATCGTCAGGGCCCTCAAACGCCCGCTCAGGCCCGCCCCCGTCATCACCGCTTCGTCGTAGATGAATGGGTTGCCATAGGCGTTGCCGGCCAAGGCGTTGGAGCGGTGCACCACGCGCTCGTTGATGGCCGCCATGACAAAGGGCGCAATCCAAACATCGAAATCGGCATCGAACGCCGCGCCCCGGACCGAGCGCTGGCGTGCCGTGAAGCCGTGGCCCTTGGGGCAGAGGGAGTAAGGGTCGGCCAGTTCCCTGCGCAAGGCGGGATCGGCCGCGGCTTCTTGCACGACGTTGATCAGGCTGGCCACCGTGCCGCCAGATGCGCCGCCCTTGAGCGTTTTGACGCGCAACTTCACCTGCCTGGCCGGCGTACCCCATTCCCGCATGGCTTGTTGCTGCAGGAAATAGACGCCCATGTCCGACGGCACCGAGTCGAAACCGCAGCAATGCACGATGCGTGCCCCTGACTGCCGCGCCGTCGCTTCATATTTGCCGATCATGCGCCTGATCCATTGGGTCTCGCCGGTGAGGTCGCAGTAGTCTGTTCCGCTTTCTGCGCAGACCTTGATCAACGGCTCGCCGTATAGCGCGTAAGGGCCAACTGTGGACACCACCACCCGGGTCTGTGCGCACAGTGCGCGCAACTGGTTTTCGTTTGCTGCGTCCGCCACGATGATCGGGAGGGATTCACCCGCCGCGCCCAATGAACGCTTGACGTCCAGCAGCTTCGCTTCGGATCGGCCGGCAATGGCCCAGCGCAGCGTTTCTCCACCGCCCGAAAACTGTTCGGCCAGGTAGCGGGTCAGAATCTGACCGACAAAGCTGGTGGCGCCAAACACGACAACGTCAAAGTGCGGAGCGGGCATGGAGTCTTCCTTTTGATGAGCCGATGAAGGTGCCGGTACGGCTGCCCTGTAACGTCCAGCGGCGAACAATAGTGAAGGCGGCAAGGCCGCCCGGCAACTGGCAATGCTGGCGCCGCGTGACCATGCGCTCACGCGTCCGCACCCCTCCTGGCGCCTCCGGGTTCTCCGGCTCCGGTACCTGAAAGCGTGTTTCACATTGTGGAATTTGCTCCGGATTTCTCGGCTGTCGTCTTCCCGTTTGCTGAAAACACGTTCCGCATCGCAAAATTTGTTGTCTATCTCATTGAAAAATAAAGAAAAACTAACTCTTATGTCTTATATAAGACCTTGCTGCGACGCGTCAAAGCCGACCTACAATAAATCCACGCTGCTCGCTTCGAACTCCGTAGCTGCACACGCAACCGATTCTTCTCAAACGCGCTTTATTTCCAGGAAATTGACATGGCCCAGTATCAAGACGACATCAAGGCAGTTGCCGGTTTGAAAGAAACCTACGGCAACGCATGGAACGCGATCAACCCCGAGTACGCTGCTCGCATGCGTGCTCAGAACAAGTTCAAGACGGGTCTGGACATCGCCAAGTACACCGCCAAGATCATGCGCGCCGACATGGCCGCCTACGATGCTGATCCGGCCAAGTACACGCAGTCCCTGGGTTGCTGGCACGGCTTCATCGGCCAGCAGAAGATGATCTCCATCAAGAAGCACTTCAAGAGCACCGAACGCCGCTACCTGTACCTGTCGGGCTGGATGGTCGCTGCGCTGCGCTCGGAGTTCGGCCCGCTGCCGGATCAATCGATGCACGAGAAGACTTCTGTCAGCGCGCTGATCCGCGAGCTGTACACGTTCCTGCGCCAAGCCGACGCTCGTGAACTGGGTGGCCTGTTCCGCGAACTGGACGCTGCCAAAGACGCCGCCGCCAAGGCCGCCATCCAGGAAAAGATCGACAACCACGTCACCCACGTCGTGCCCATCATTGCCGACATCGACGCCGGTTTCGGCAACGCAGAAGCCACGTACCTGCTGGCCAAGCAGTTCATCGAAGCCGGTGCCTGCTGCATCCAGATCGAAAACCAGGTGTCGGACGAAAAGCAGTGCGGCCACCAAGATGGCAAGGTCACCGTGCCGCATGAAGACTTCCTGGCCAAGATCCGCGCAATCCGTTACGCGTTCCTGGAGCTGGGCGTGGACGACGGCATCATCGTCGCCCGTACCGATTCGCTGGGCGCAGGCCTGACCAAGCAGATCGCCGTGACGAACACGCCGGGCGATCTGGGCGACCAATACAACGCGTTCCTCGACTGCGAAGAGCTGTCGGCCGACCAGCTGGGTAACGGTGACGTCGTCATCAAGCGCGACGGCAAGCTGCTGCGTCCGAAGCGCCTGCCGAGCAACCTGTTCCAGTTCCGCGCCGGCACCGGCGAAGCGCGTTGCGTGCTCGACTGCATCACCTCGCTGCAAAACGGCGCCGACCTGCTGTGGATCGAAACCGAAAAGCCGCACATCGCCCAGATTGGCGGCATGGTGAGCGAAATCCGCAAGGTCATCCCGAACGCCAAGCTGGTGTACAACAACAGCCCGTCGTTCAACTGGACGCTGAACTTCCGTCAGCAGGTGTATGACGCGATGAAGGAAGCTGGCAAGGATGTGTCGGCCTACGAGCGCGGCCAACTGATGAGCACGGAATACGACGACAGCGAACTGGCGAAGCTCGCCGACGAGAAGATCCGCACGTTCCAGGCCGATGCGTCGCGCGAAGCCGGCATCTTCCACCACCTGATCACGCTGCCGACGTACCACACCGCCGCGCTGTCGACCGACAACCTGGCCAAGGAATACTTCGGCGACCAAGGCATGCTCGGTTATGTGGCTGGCGTGCAGCGCAAGGAAATCCGTCAAGGCATCGCCTGCGTCAAGCACCAGAACATGTCGGGCTCGGACATCGGCGACGACCACAAGGAATACTTCAGCGGCGAAGCAGCGCTGAAGGCTGCGGGTAAGGACAACACGATGAACCAGTTCCACTGATTCACGGATACGTCTTACCTCAAGCAGAACGCCAACCCATTGCGGGTTGGCGTTTTTTTTTGGGCCGTGAGACGGCCTGGTCAGTGAGCACCGTCCTTCGGCCAGACCACATCGGCCTTCCACGATTCCGACGCAATGAACTCCTTGAGCTTGTCCTGCAGCAGTGCGGTCCAGGCAGCGGCGAAGCGGGAAGGGGGATTCTCGCGCAACGTCAAGGGGCCCGATGACCAATCTGGACATGCATGCCTTTGCCGCGGATGTTGCCGCTGTGATCGAGCACGAGAAGCAAGGGCCCGCAGTTGTGGTCGGCCACGCCTGGGGTAACTTCCCGGCACGCATGGTGGCCGTGGATCGACCCGAGCTGGTGCGCGGCGTCGTTCTGGTTGCGGCGTCGGCCGGCAAGGTGCCGCCGGGCTCGACCGAAAAGCCCATCAACGCAGAGATGCGTAAAGCCATCGACGGCGCGGGTGATATGCGTCTTTCGGAAGAGCAGCGCCTTGCGTATCTGCGACAGGCCTTCTTTGCGCCGGGCAATGACCCGCGCGTATGGCTCGATGGCTGGCACGAAGAGACGCATGAAGCGGAGTCCCATGCCCGCAACGTGACGCCCGTGGATGCGTACTTCGCTGCGGGCAACGCGCCGATCCTGGACCTCCAGGCCGAGCACGATGCAGTGGCGCCGCGCCGCTTCTCGCAGGTTCTCAAATCGATGCTCGGCGATCGCGTGACGGTGGTTGTGGTGCCGAACGCAGGCCATGCATTCGCACCCGAGCAGCCCAAGGCGATGGCAGATGCGATCGCGACATTTGCCAAGCGCGTGTACGCAGAACCGGCCAAACAGTAATCAAGCGTGCTTGCCATGTGGAGGCTGGGTCCGTGATTCGCCTCCACAGCTTGTCTAGCTGGACGGAAAACCCCGCGAGGAAGGGCAAAGGGATTGATAATCAAAGAACATCAATCCTTCCGAAAATTGCACTTCTCGTTTCTCTGTCTCCCGGTGAATATTGCCAAAACGACAAAACGCCGTTCGACGGCGTATTCTTTTTTTGGCTTCCAGGAGACACCTCGATGCACCCCCAGTCCAGCCTTTCGACCGGGCAATCAAAGGCCGCCGCGGTCTTCCGCGTCACCGCCGGGAATTTCCTGGAGCAGTTCGACTTCTTCCTGTTTGGCTTCTACGCCACGCAGATCGCCAACGTCTTCTTTCCCGCCCAGAGTGAGTTCGCCTCGCTGATGATGACCTTCGCCGTTTTTGGCGCAGGGTTCCTCATGCGGCCGCTGGGCGCGGTCGTGCTGGGTGCGTACATTGACGACGTCGGCCGCCGGAAGGGCCTGATCGTCACGCTGTCGATCATGGCAAGCGGCACCGTGCTGATCGCATTCGTTCCCGGCTACGCCACGATCGGCCTCCTGGCGCCTGCGCTCGTGTTGCTGGGGCGCCTCTTGCAGGGCTTCTCGGCGGGCGCCGAGTTGGGTGGCGTATCGGTCTATCTGGCCGAGATGGCTACGCCGGGCCGCAAGGGCTTCTTCACGAGCTGGCAGTCCGCCAGCCAGCAGGTCGCGATCGTCGTGGCGGCGGGCCTGGGGTTTGTGCTCAATCAATGGCTGAGCGCACCGGCCATCGCCGCATGGGGATGGCGTGTGCCGTTCTTCGTCGGTTGCATGATCGTGCCGTTCATCTTCGTGCTGCGCCGCAATCTTGAGGAAACGCAGGAGTTCAAGGCACGCAAGCATCGTCCGAGCATGAAAGACGTACTCAGCACGCTGGTGCAAAACTGGGGTGTTGTTATCGCCGGCATGATGCTGGTGGCGATGACCACGACAAGCTTCTATCTCATCACCGTCTATGCGCCCACCTTCGGTAAGACGGTCTTGCACCTGAGCACGGCCGACAGCCTGCTCGTCACGCTGTGTGTGGGGGTGTCGAACTTCGTGTGGCTGCCGATTGGTGGTGCGCTCTCCGACAGGATCGGCCGCCGGCCGCTGCTCATCGGCATGACGGTGCTCACCATTGCCACCGCCTATCCGGCGCTTTCGTTCCTCGCGCATGCGCCGAGCTTCATGAACATGCTGCTCGTGCTGTTGTGGCTGTCGTTCATGTACGGCATCTACAACGGTGCGATGGTTGTCGCGCTCACAGAAGTGATGCCAGTGCAGGTGCGCGTTGCAGGGTTCTCGCTCGCTTATAGCCTTGCGACGGCAGTGTTTGGCGGCTTTACCCCCGCCATCTCGACGGCCGCCATCCACATGACGGGCGACAAGGCCGCTCCCGGCTACTGGATGAGTTTTGCCGCCGTGTGCGCGCTCCTGGCGACGTTGACGCTGTATCGCCGTCGCGCGGTGGTGCTGGCACCGGCGCACTGACGCACAGCGCGTTCCGCATATTCACAAACACGTACGACCTGGCATGACCACCACCATGAAGACTCTGTTTCTGAAACTGTGCGCAGCCGCGCTCGTCGCCACATCGGTAGTTGCAGCCCCCGTCCATGCAGCCGAGCTGCACGTCATGAGCTCCGGTGGCTTTACTGCCGCCTATAAGGTGCTCGGGCCGAAATTTGCAGCGCAGACGGGCAACACGCTCAACACCGCACTTGGACCCTCGATGGGCAAGTCGCCCGAAGCCATTCCGAATCGGCTCGCGCGCGGTGAGCCAGCGGACGCCGTCATCATGGTCGGCTACGCGCTCGACGATCTGATCAAGCAAGGCAAGGTCATTCCAGACTCGCGCGTGGAACTGGCCGACTCGCGCATCGGCATGGTTGTGCGTGAAGGCGCGGCAAAGCCCGACATCAGCTCGCCTGAGGGGCTCAAGCAAGTGCTGCTGCATGCCAAGTCGATTGCCTACTCGGATAGCGCGAGCGGCGTCTATATCGAGCGCGAGCTGTTCAAGAAGCTCGGCATTGAAGAGCAGGTCAAGGCGAAGGCGAAGATGGTCCCGCGCATTCCGGTGGCATCGGTGGTGGCCACCGGCGACTATGAAATCGGCTTTCAGCAAGTGAGCGAGTTGCTGCCGGTGCAGGGCGCAACCTTCGTCGGAAAGATCCCGGAGTCGCTGCAGTCGGTCACGCGCTTTGCTGCGGGCATCCCCGTTGGCGCACAGCATCCGAAGGAAGCGAAGGCGCTACTCGACTATCTTGCTTCGCCCGGTGTGCAGGCAGACGTGAAATCGACCGGGCTCGATTCGGTGACTGCGCATTGAGGCAGGGCGACGGTGCGATGGGCCAAGCGGCCCATGCTATGCACCGCTCGCCATCCCGCCGCGCTTCGCTTCAATGATCATCCGGTGAAATTCCTCCGCGGCCGGTGTAAGCGCACGGCCGCGCCGCTTCACAATGCCAACGCGCCGGTTCACCACCGGCTCCACCAGCGGCACGCTCGTGAGAATCGGGTGGTCACGCCCCGGCATGGCCATCGACGGCACCGCGGCAACGCCAAGCCCCGCTTCAACCAACCCCAGCATGGTGGTGACGTGCCGCGTCTCGCACACGCTGGGCGCTCGCGGCGCCACGGCTGACAGCGCCTGGTCCAGCAACAGGCGGTTGCCTGACGTCTTGTCCACTGACACGTATTCGTGCGCGTACAGCTCGTTCCACGTCACGCGCTTCTTGCGGGCGAGCGGATGATCGCGCCGGCACGCTGCAACAAACCGCTCCTGCAGCAGCATCTTGAATTCGATCTCGGGCTCCTGGCTGCCCATAAAGCTCACGCCAAAATCTGCCTCGCCGCTGATGACCGCACCGAGCACTTCGTTCGCGCTTGCATCCAGCAACTTGACCCTGATGCGCGGAAAGCGGCGGTGATAGGTCGCAATCAGGTTCGGCAGAAAGTAATAGGCGACCGACGGCACGCATGCGATGGTCACGTGCCCGAGGCGGCTTGATGAAACGTCGCGGATGCCGAGCAGGGCGACGTCCAGGTCGTCGAGCAATTGTTCAGCACTGCGGGCAAACACGCGCCCGACGGTGGTGAGCGTGACGCTGCGTGTGGTGCGTTCGAACAGGGGCACGCCCAGCGCGCTCTCGAGCTTGTCGATCCGACGGCTCAACGCGGGCTGCGAAATGCTGATCGCCTCGGCGGCCTTTCGGAAGTTGCCCAATTCCACTACCGCGCGAAACGCCTGCAAGTCCGTCAAATCGAAATTGATGCCCACCGGCTTGCCTCCACATCTCAGATGCGCAGCATTTTGCGCGATTTATCACGGGGTGACACGGGGCGGGGAAGGGCGGAAGCGGTGCTGCTGTCACGCTGATGCACCCATTTGCGCAACGAACCATGCCGGAAAGCGCACCCGCGCTTTATCAAAAAAGCTCATCAAATCTGCCCTTGCATTGAAATCTGCTGACGCTTCGTGTCACATGTCGCTCCAAGCCGCGTCACCCCTCTTTGGTAGGGGGTGTGGCACGGTTCGTGCAGCCTTGCGCACGGTTTGACGACAAAAAAAAGAGCTGGGAGGGTGTATGAGCAACAAGCAGGAACCCGGGGCGAAAATTTCGCGCCGACATTTCGTAATGGGGCTGGGGGCCTCGCTGCTGGCCGGTTGCGGTGGCGCGGGCGACGATGCCGACGCTGCCAGCGTCGCCCCTGCGACAACGGCAGGCGGGAGCACCGCCGCACCGGGCGCCCCGATCAACAAGACGCCCGTTGCGCCTCCCGCGGGCACCGTGCAGATCCAGAGTTTC
This sequence comes from Burkholderiaceae bacterium 26, assembly GCA_000955795.1. Taxonomy (GTDB): domain Bacteria; phylum Pseudomonadota; class Gammaproteobacteria; order Burkholderiales; family Burkholderiaceae; genus Ralstonia; species Ralstonia chuxiongensis. The sequence goes on along the minus strand of JYOB01000008.1, from coordinate 80,610 downwards.
ACGCATCCCGGCCTGCTGCATACCGAAGCGGATTTCGCGCGCATGCGCGCCAAGGTGGGGGCTCACGCGTCTCCCTGGATCGATAGCTGGAACGTGCTGGTTGCGAATGGCCACACGCGCCTGACGAACAAGCCGAGTCCGCAAACCGCCATCTACCGGGGCAATGACCCGACGCATGGACAGAACTACGGCACGCTCTACCACGACATCGCCGCTGCTTATGGCGACGCGCTGCGCTGGAAAGTGTCGAACGACAAGCAATACGCCGACAAAGCCATCGAATATCTGGACCAGTGGGCCTCGACGCTGACGACGCTGGGCGGCAGCGACGTGGCGTTGGCCGCCGGCATCTACGGCTACGAGTTCGCCAACGCGGCCGAAATCATGCGCAGCTACAGCGGCTGGAGCCCGGCCGGCCTGGCCGCGTTCCAGTCGATGATGCGCAAGGTTTTCTACCCTGTCAGTCATGCTTTCCTGACGCGTATCGACACCGCCCTGGACACGCATTACTGGGCCAACTGGGGCCTGGCCAACATCGCGTGCATTCTGGCCATTGGCGTGCTGTGTGATGACGCCGATCTCGTCAACGAGGCCATCACCCATTTCAAGACCGGGGGCAGCAACGGTTGTATCCGGCAAGCCGTGTACTACATGCACCCCGGCAACCTCGGGCAATGGCAGGAAGCCGGCCGCGATCAGGGCCACACCACGCTCGGCATTGCCTTGACGGGCGCCATTTGCGAGATGGCCTGGAATCAGGGCATCGATTTGTACGGCTATGACAACAATCGCTTCCTGGCGGGCGCCGAATACGTCGCCAAAGCCAACCTGACGCAGCCGGACGGCGCGTTCTACACGGTGCCCTTCGTCACGTACCAGAACAGCGCCGGCGTCATCCAGACGCAGTTGTCCACCGGTGGGCAGGGCGGCGCCCTGGGCCGGCCGTGCTGGGCGCTGGTGGCCAACCATTACATCAACCGTAAAGGCCTGGCGGCGCCCTACACGAAGCGCGCAGCCGACCTCGTGGCGCCGGAAGGCGGTGGCGGCAACTACGGCCCCAACAGTGGCGGCTTCGATCAGTTGGGCTACGGCACGCTCACGTGCACGCTCGACCCTGGAACACCCGCAGCGGCACCGAGCGGCCTCACTGGCTATGCCAGCGCGGGCAAGGTCGTGTTGTCGTGGTGGGGCACCAGCAACGCCACCAGCTACAACGTCAAGCGCGCCACGATTGCCGGTGGCCCGTACACCACCATTCGCAGCGGCATCACAGACCTGCTGACCTATACCGATATGCCGCCCGCTGCAGGCACGTATTTTTATGTCGTGACAGCGCAAACGATTGGTGGTGAATCGGCTGTCTCCAACGAGGTGAAGGCCATCACGGCGGTGCAGCTGCTTGCGCATCTCGCCTTCGATGAGGGCAGTGGCACCACAGCAGCCGATAGCTCCGGCAACGGGCGCAACGGCACGCTCAACGGCGCGGCATGGGGCGCCGGACGCAGCAGCAACGCGGTCTCGCTCAACGGCTCGGGCGCATATGTGGCGTTGCCCAACGACCTCCTGGTCGATGTGTCGGACTTCACCATCGCGGCGTGGGTGTTCTGGGATGGCTCACAAACATGGGCCCGCCTGTTTGACTTCGGAACGGGCTTTCACCGTTACATGATGTTGACGCCCCGCGGGCAGTTGCGCAGCGGCTGGGCCGGCATGCGCTTTGCCATGACGGCCAATGGCCCCGGCGATGGCCCTCCGGAACAGATCATCGACGCCCCCACCGAGCTGCCCAGTAATCGATGGGTGCATGTTGCCGTGACGCTATCGGGCTCCACCGGCACGCTGTACGTGGACGGTGCCGCCGTGAGCACCAACACAGCCATGTTCCAGGCCCCGTTCCGCCTGGAGAGCACCACACAGAACTGGCTGGGCAAATCGCAATACAGCACAGACCCGACCTTCAGCGGCCGGATCGATGATTTCCGCATCTATCGCGGCGCGCTCAGCGCTGCCCAGGTTGCGTCGCTCATGGCGAGTTGATTGCCACGGGCTCGATGGAGGGCCCCGGCAATCAGATGCACCATTTCTTTCAAGGATTTTTTGATGACCGTGTTTTCTCAACGATGGATTGCCGTCGCGGCGATTGCGTTCGCGCTATTTGGCTGCGGCGGCGGGTCCGATAGCACGCAGGGCAGTAGCACGACAGGCAGCGGCACTGGAACGCAAGGCGGCACCAACGGAGGCACCACGGGTGGCCAGACCGGTGGAAATGGCGGCGGAACTGGAGGTGGAACCACCGGCGGCAGCACATCCAGCCTGTCGGCCAGCGCCGCGCTCGTCGCCAAGTTGGGCAAGCCTTCGCGCGTGCTCGTCGGCCTCGGTTCGGGCCAGTCGATTTCGGATATGCAAAGCCAGGGCATTCGGCCGGACATCATCGACGTCTACCTCGTAGGCGCGGGACCCGGCTCGTGGCCCTACTGGAACAGCCCTGACGGTGCGTACATCACGTACAGCGCGCAGGCCGCCCAGGCCTATGGCGCAACGCCGATGTTCACGTTTTATCAGATGGCGCAGAACGGTGACGGCAACCTCAGCGGCATCACCGACACGACGTTCATGAACACGTACTGGAGCCAGGCGCGATTGATGTATCAACGCATCGCAGCCCTGAACGCGCCCGTGCTGGTCAACCTGGAGCCCGACTTCTGGGGCTACGTGTGGGCGCAGGCACCGAACCATGATCCAACGCAGATGGCCGCGGTGGTGAACAGCCAGCCCGAATGCAACAGCCTGCCCAACACAGCCGCCGGCATCGGGCAGTGTCTGGTGCAGATGGCGCGCCAGATCGCTCCCAAGGCGCTGATCGGCTTCCCGCCGGCGTTCTGGTCAGGATCACCGAGTGCGGTTGCGGGGGAAATGCGTGCCGCCGGTGCGCACCAGGCCGACTTCATCGTCGCCCAGACCAGTGACCGTGACGCCGGCTGCCTCGAAGCCGCCACGGTGTCGGAGTGCACGGGCCGCAGCGGCACGTTCTACTGGGACGAGGCCAACATCAACACGCCCAATTTCCATCAGTCGCAAAGCAGTTACCTGGACTATCGGACTGCGTTGGGCAATGGGTTGCCGATTCTCTGGTGGCAGACGCCCCTGGGTGTGCCGTCCAGCACGCCGGGCGGCACCAACCAGCACTATCGCGATAACCGAGTCGACTACATGCTGCGCAACACACAGGAATACGGCGACGGCCATACCTTCGCGGTCGTCTTCGGCTCAGGTGGCACGTACCAGACGACGATCAACACCGACGGTGGCCAGTTTGCGCGCCTGCTCGGTCTGTATCTCGGCGGGGGCGGGGCCACGCTGCAATAACCGGCGCGTGGCGCTTATGCGGGGCTGCTCGCGGGTTATAGCCGCGAGCACGCCCTGCCTGCGAGGCTACGGAGTTGTCGCGTAGTCAACGCGGTTTCTCCCTTTGCGCTTGGCTTCGTAGAGCGCATCGTCCGCGGCCTTGGTCAATGCATCCAGCGACGGGAAGCTCGAGCGGCGCGCCGTAGCGGATCCGACGCTCACGGTGAATGGAGCCAAGCCTGGGCTCCCTTCTGCGGTGCGGTTTCCTTCGACTTCGGCACGTATCGCTTCAGCGATTTGCCTGGCGCCGGTTTCGCCCGTATCGGGCAACAACACCACAAACTCTTCACCGCCGTATCGGGCTGCGAGGTCGCCGCGTCGACGCGCATGCTTCGAAATGCAGTGGGCGAGGTACTGGAGCGCGGAGTCGCCCTGGGCATGCCCGTGCTCGTCGTTGTAGCGTTTGAAGTGGTCGGCATCGACAAACAGCACGGATAGGCGACTGTCATTCCGCTGCAGGCGGTCCCACTCGTTCTCTAGCGCGACATTCAGTGCGCGCCGGTTCTTCAGGCCGGTCAGCGGGTCGGTTTGCGTAAGCTCGCGCAGGTGGTTTTCCGCCATCACGCGGCCCCGCAGCGCAAAAGCCAGGAGCCAGACACCTGCGCAGAAGGCAAGACTGACCGACAGCGACGACAACCCGACGATCCACGACAGCCGTTGCCAGGGTGCAAGTGCATCGTTCATTGCCGGAGCCACCACGGCGATGAAGGGTGTGCCCGGCACACGTTGAAACGTATAGAGGCGCAGCACGCCGTCGCTGGCCGACGGTGCTACGTAGAAGCCGGACTCCTGATTCACCATGCGCGGGAACGTCAACGATTTGCCGAAATTGAGCGCGCGGGCTGCGCCTAGCGGCGGATTTCTCGCCACAAGCGTTCCGTCGGTACGGACAATGGCCGTGATGCCACGCGGGCCGACATCGAGCTTGTCAAGAAGCTGCTTGAAGTAATCGAGGTCGATTGCCACCAGCGCGGTGCCCGCGAACGTCCCATCGGCGCGGTTCATCCTTCGACTCAGCGCAATGGCCTCCACGCCCGCGCGAGAGCGCGCCTTATACACGGCGGAGATATAGAGGCCAACGTTTGCGTGGTCGCGCTGGACGATGAAGTAATCGCGGTCGCTGAAATCCCAGTGGTGCGTCGAGGAGCAGCAACCGTCGATGAGCCGGCCCTTGTCGTCTGTGACGCCCATGCCCGTGACATACCGGGCAGAGGCTGTCGGGCTGAACAGCAGATCGTGCCGGATCTCTGGATCGAGGTGTCGGATGCTGGGTTTGTCGAGTGCGGCAATCAGCGTCTGCAGCGACTGATCTGCCGAGTCGACGGTGCGCGAGATGTGGCTTGCCAGAACGGCAGCGACGTTCCTTGAGGTTTCGTTAGCGTGCTCGATGGCCGTTTCGCGGTTGGCCCACAGTGTCAGCGCACTGATTGCCAGGACAATCAATGTCAGCAGCGTCCCCAGCGCACCAACGATAAAGGGATGGTGGCCTGCCGATGTGGCCAGCCGTCGGGCGAGGGGGCGAAGGGGCATGTCGTTGTCTTGAGCACAACGACAGACCGCATGCCTGCCTGTTTGACGAGGCAAATATGCGGTCTGTCTGGGGCGATGTTGATGCGTGTGTGGCACGCCATCACCGCTGGTAATCGGCACAAGACCGGAAAACTGCAGTCCAACAAGCGGCTTTTCATGCCGGGCTTTCCGGTTGGACCGAGCCCCACGCCGGCCGGGCTCAGCCGGCGAGCGCGGCAGCGAAATCGCGATATGAGCGCAGCGGTCGGCCCAGGATGCGGGTCAGACGCTCGACATCGCCAGCCTGCGGAACCATGCCATCGCTGACATAACGCTCCGCCATCAGGCGCATCTCATAGGCCATCCACTTGGGCAGGAAGTTCGCCGCGTTGTTCTCGAAACCGGTCGGATCGTCGCCGCCGTAGACGACCGGGCGGCCAAGGGTCTGTGACCAGATGGAGGCCAGTTCGGGGCCCGTCAGCGTGTCGGGGCCCACCAGGTTGATGGTCTCGATCGGCAGCTTGCGCGGTGCCGTGTCCCGACGGATCAGTTCGATGGCCGCCACTTCTGCGATGTCGCGCGTGTCGACCATGGCGATGCCCTTGCTGCCGATCGGCATGGGGTAGACGCCATGGTTGACGATGATGTCCTTGGCCATGTGCTCGTTGTCCATGAAATAAGCCGGACGCAGGATGGTGGCGCTGAAGCCCATCTGCTCGATCATGCGTTCTGCGCCGGACTTCACCGCAAAGTGCGGCACGTTCACAAAGCGCTCGGCGTGCATGACCGACAGATAGACGACGCGCTCAACGCCGGATTCGCGTGCAACGTTCAGTGCAATGAGTGCCTGGGTGAATTCGTCCCCTGCAACCGCGTTGAGCAGGAACAGTGTCCGGACACCGACAAAGGCACGCCGAAGCGATTCGAGATCCAGCATGTCGCCCTGCACGACATTCACGCTGGCCGGGAAGTCGGCTTTTGACGGGTCGCGAACCAGCGCGCGCACGTCTGCACCGCGGTTGACGAGCTGATTGACGACTTGGCGGCCGACGCGGCCGGTAGCACCAGTAACGAGGATGGTCATGATGTTCACTCCTTGAGTGGGTTGGGTTCCCAGCTAAGGTAGGTGATCCATCTGTGGTCCGGAAGATGCTATAAATAGACGGGGTATCTCACTGGTGGAACACATGGATTTGCTTGCGCTTGCCGATTTCAACCTGGTTGCCCGGCATGGAAGCTTTGGTGAGGCCGCGCGCGCGACGGGGCGTCCAAAGGCCACGCTGTCTCGCAGGGTCTCGGAGCTGGAGGGCAGTCTCGATCTTCGGCTGTTTGAGCGCGGGCCTCGCGGGCTCAAGCTCACCCAGGAAGGGCATGCGCTGTACGAGCGTACCGGCACGCTGCTCACCGAGATTGCCGAGAGCGCTGCGGCAATTGCATCAGGAAGCGATCGGCCACGCGGACGTCTGCGCATCAGCGCGCCGATGCTCTTTTCCCAAATCGCCATGGGCAAGCTGGTTGCCACGTTCGCGCTGAAATATCCCGAGGTGCAGTTGGAGGTCACGACCGAAGACCGTGGCGTCGACATGATCGAGGAGGGGTATGACCTCGTGATTCGAGTCAACCCGGACCCGGACGAAAGCCTGATCGGACGCGTGTTCTTGCGTGATCGCCTCGTCGTCGTGGCAACGCCGGAACTGGAGCAGCCATCAGGTAAGGCTGTTGCGCCGGCCGTCTTGCGCGGCCCCGGCACTGGAAGCGCTGCCTGGGATGTCACGGGGCCCCGGGGAAAATCGCGCATAGCGATCAAGCCCGTCGCACACTTATCGTCGCTGATCATGGTGCGCGACACAGTGCGTCTTGGCGTGGGCGCCGCCTGCCTGCCGGTGTCGCTCGTCTCCCACGATCTGGAGGCCGGCACGTTGGTGCATTGGGGCGATGTAGACGGCCCCGATATCGCGCTATGGGCGCTTTATCCTTCCAGGCGGTTGCTCAGTGCCCGCGTTTCCGCTTTTCTCGAGCACCTCAAAGACGCATTCCCGACGGGCGAGCCCGAAGAGCTGGCGGCTTATCTTCATTCCGCGGCATAGGGATGCAGGAAGGGCGAAGCGGCCTTGGCGGTCTCGATGGCCTTCGGCCCTCACACGAAATTGCTGACAGGCTCGCCTGCATCGGACCTGCCCCGTCCAAAGGCAACCGTCGGCCTGAAACTGCCGATGACGGGCCTTTGAGGCTCGAGCGTGGACCTCCAACAGTCGAGCTTGAACCTCTGCGGGCGGAGCGCGAGTGTCAAACACTCGCCTTCCACCGTCGGAGCTCGAAAGTTTCGACCTCTGACACCCGGCTTCGACCCTCGGACGGTGGAACGTCACCCTCAAGGGGCCAACGTCGAGTGTTTGAGGGCCAAGCTCGGGCCTCGCAGGTCCGATGCATCGGATGTTTTTGGGCCGTGTTCGGGCCTCTGAGGGCCATGCGTCAATGTCTGACGGTGGCGTGTCGCCCTCAGACCGCGGAGATCGAATGTTTGAGGTCGACACACGCGCCTAAAACTGCGGCGCTCGGCCGTCTGCAGGAAGACAGCGGGGAGTAGAAGGGCGGATGTGCTCTGCCCAGAGTCAACCGCCGCACGCATTGGACCAAGTTGCGCAATGCGTGCGTGGTCTTTGGGGCCCAGCAGCCGGAGACACAGAATCGGAAGTTGGACGGAGCCCCCATCGCTATAATCCATCCCGCTGCCGCACCAACGGCAGCCGGGTTTGGCGACCTGCACTGGTGGCTCTGGAGAGACGATGCTTCGCGCATCGCCTCCGCACACCCACGCACGCACTACGGCGGGCCGGGTGGGGAGACCGCAAGGTCTGCCGGTGCTCCAGAGAGCCGGTTCGCCAGCCCCGCTGTCAGGCCCGCCACCTCGTCTGGCGATGAGTTGCCGGGCCTCCAACCACCTCTGGAGGCTCTATGCCAAATGGTCCAAGCGGGAACCGCCCCGCGTCTTATCCATCTCCCCCCGCATCACACAGCCCACCGCCCACGTCATCCGACACAGGCAGGCTCACCAAAAACCGCACCTACCTGAACGGCGCAATCGCAGCGCAGGCATATCTGAAGCGGACTCGCACCGCCATGCGCTCACACGGCCAATGCCGCCCGGGCATGCTGCGCGAACAGCTTCAACATCTGTCCGCACACGCGTTCCCGCCGGCATTCATCAAAGGCTTTGTGGATGCGATTGACGCGTACGTATCGATGTCGCTCGGGGGACGCGATGTCGATCCGCAGACGTGGGATGTATTAGCTGCCGTAGAGTGGCGGGGCTACAGCCAATAAAAATAGATTGATGCATTCCCGTGACGGGCGGGAATGCCGAGGTCGGTCGAGCGTCAGCCTCAGCAGTCAGGCAAGCAAGCACGCAACGTTCGAGCGAGTCGGGCCGCTTCACCTGCATCGGTAACGTTGGCGAAGCCGATCACAAGACCGCGCGGCACATGTGGTGTCCGACCATTCGCGTACCAGATCGAAAGTGGCAGCACGGCGAGCCCCGCCTCACGCGCACGCGCGGCGACGGCAACATCGTCGACCGGCCCGTCTGCGCCTTCGGTGAAGTGCACCGCGAACTGGACGCCACCGGGCGGCAATTCGACGTGCAATCGCGGGCCGAACGCGTGCTCCATCGCGTGCGCAATCAGCATGCGACGCTGCGCGTACAACGCACGCATGCGCTTTACATGGCGCGCGAAATGTCCCTCGTCCATGAAGTCCGCAACCGCTGCCTGCAACAGCGTTGGCGAGCCGGCGTTCATGCTGCATGCCACCCGCCCGACGCGCTCGATGGCGCGCTCCGGCACGACCGCATACGCGAGCCGCAAACCGGGAAACATCATCTTGCTGAACGTGCCGCAATAGATGACGTGATCGTGGCGATCCAGGCTCTTCAACGCGGGTAGTGGCCGGCCCTGATAACGGAACTCGCTGTCATAGTCGTCTTCAACAATCCAGCGCGACCCTTTCTCGGCCCAATCCAGAAGCGCCATGCGTCTGGCGAGCGAAAGCGTGTGCCCCAGCGGGCTTTGATGAGACGGCGTCACCAACGCAAAGCGCGCTTGCGCGTCCAGCGCGATACCGCGTTCGACGTTGAGCCCTTCTTCATCCACCGGCACCGGCACAAGTTGGATGCCAGTTTCGGCAAGAAAGCTGCGCGCGAGCAGGTAGCCCGGGTCTTCGAACCATACGCGATCGTTCGGTTGCGCGAGACTGCGCAGCACGAGTTCCAGCGTTGCGCGATAGCCGCCGGTGACGAACACCTGCTCCGGCAAGCAGGTGACGCCGCGTGCCAGCCCGAGATAGGTGGCGATGTGTTCGCGCAGCGGCCGGTAGCCAGCCGGATCGGGGTACGCGAGCACGGCACGTTCGCCGCTGCGCGCGCGGCGCGATACGAGCCGATTCCATACCTTGCGCGGAAACGCGTCCAACGCGGGCAGGCCGGGTTGCAACGGCCGCGGCTCGCCGCTCATTGCGACGGCGATTGTCAATGGGCGCGCGGGGGTTTGCGGCATCCGATCTGACGCGTCGGACGTCTTTTGTTCCCGCATTTTTCCCGCGCCCCGCTTGCCGCTTGCATCTTCCGGCGCGGCCCGACGTGATGAGTGCACCACAGCGGCCGGCAGCGACGGCGACACAAACGTGCCTGCCGCCCCGCGCATCTGCAGGTAGCCCTCATCAACAAGGATCGTATAGGCCAACTCGACGGTGCCGCGCGCTGTGTTCAGCTGCGCCGCCAGGCCACGCAGCGCCGGCACGCGATCGCCAGGGCGCAGATGCCCGGCCGCGATTGCCGTCCTGAAACGCTCGCAAATCTGCTGATAGATCGGCAATGCCTCTTGCCGGTCGATTTCGATGGTCAGCGCGGGGGTGGGAGCGGTCATGGCGGCCTCGTCTGCAAGAGAGGTGGAAACGACTTGGACTAGTCATTTCGACAATTCTTGGCCCTTATTCATAGGGCGTGATTGTTCCACACTGGCCTCAAGCGATGCGACGACAGCGACATGTTCGGACGGCGCCGCGCCCCCCCCCCAGCGCCTCGGGCTTCACTGACTCTCATACGGAGAAGTTGCCATGAAGATTGTCGTAATCGGTGGTTCAGGCCTGATCGGCTCGCGTGTTGTCACGCTGCTCGGCGAAGCAGGCCATGAGGTGCTTGCCGCCTCGCCGCGCAACGGCGTGAATTCGGTCACAGGCGAGGGCCTGAGCAATGCACTGACAGATGCAGATGTGGTCGTGGACGTGACGAATGCGCCGTCATGGGAGCCGCAAGCGGTGCTCGATTTCTTCCGCAGCTCGGCGCGCAATCTTGGCAAGGCAGAAGTTGCCGCAGGCGTGCGCCATCACGTTGCGCTGTCCATCGTTGGTACTGACCGCATGGTCGACAACGGCTATTTCACGGCCAAAGTTGCGCAGGAAGAGGCGATCGAGGCGGCCGGTGTGCCGTACACGATTGTGCGTGCGACGCAGTTCATGGAGTTCATCGGCGGCATTGCCGACTTCAGCACGGTCGCAGGCACGGTACGCGTGGGCGACGGCCTGTTTCAGCCGATCGCGGCAGACGATATTGCAGCCATCCTTGCGCAGGTGGCAGTCGCGGCACCACTGAACGGCACGGTCGACATTGCCGGACCGGACCGCGCCCCCTTCGCACAGATCATCGCGCGCTATCTGAAAGCAGTCGGCGATACACGCCCGGTCGTGACGGATGCCGGCGCGCGTTATTACGGCGGCCTCGTCGAGGAACTGTCGCTCGTGCCGGTCGGCGAGGCTCGAATCGGCCGCATCGGTCTCGATCAGTGGCTTGGCACGCAGGCAAAAGACCGTTGATCAGCGGCTGACATATCCCACACCACAAGCCCAGGGCCGCGCATCACGCCGTTGCCGGGCACTACCACTCGGTCATCTCCACTGGAGCGCTTCATGACACAACGCCTCAACTACTTTCAGCAATCCCCGGAACTGAGCAAGAAGCTCGTGGAGCTCAACACGCTGCTGCAGAAAACCACAATCGAGACGCACATCCGCGAGCTTGTCGAGCTGCGCGTGTCGCAAATCAATGGCTGCGCCTTCTGCGTCGACATGCACGTCAAGATGGCGAAGATCCACGGCGAGCGTGAGCTGCGCCTGTACCACGTGGCGATCTGGCGCGAATCGACGCTGTTCTCGCCGCGCGAGCGCGCCGCGCTGGCATGGGCTGAAGTGCTGACCCACATTCCCGCCTTGGGCGTGCCGGACGAAATCTACGACAGCGTGCGGGCGCAGTACTCCGAAAAGGAGCTGGCCGATCTGACGTTCCTGGTGGGCGCGATCAACAGCTGGAACCGGCTGAACGTGGCGTTCCGCATGGTGCCCGGTTCGTCCGACAAAGCATTCGGCCTGGACAAGGCCCACCTGGAGTAATGCCATGAAAAATCCAGTGTTCTTCGCTGCAGCCGTGGTGTGTTCGTGCCTGCTGATGGCGCAGTTGGTCAAGGCTGCGCCGGAAGCAAGCGTGACGCCGTTGCGCTCGGAATCGTTGCCCGAGTTCCCGGGCAAGGAGGCCGAGATGATCGTGGTGGACTATCCGCCGGGCGCGGTCGACCCCGTGCATCGTCATGACGCGCACGCCTTTGTCTATGTGCTCGAAGGCAGCATCGTCATGAGTTTGAACGGCGGCAAGGAGGTCACCCTCAAAGCTGGCGATACGTTTCACGAAGGCCCCAACGACATCCATACCGTCGGGCGCAACGCAAGTGCCACGCAGCCGGCCAAGTTTGTGGTGTTCCTGATCAAGCAGAAGGGCGCGCCGATCCTGACACCCGTGAAGTAGCGCTGTCGTCCACGCGGGGATTGGCGATCGAGGTGTCGGTTGTGGTGTTGCCCTGATGACAAATCGAATGGAGCGCGAATCTTGCGCTATCTCAACGGATGAGCAGAACAGCCACCTAGCATGGAAGGGACGGCGTGCGTGACAAACGCATGGCGCTCATCCATCGCTTGCGCCAGTCCCCAGAAGCAAGGTGGAAGCGGGTTGTTAACGGAGATTGTCATGCGAGGCTGGCTTATCCCAATCATGCTTGCGGCGACGCTGAGCGGCTGCGCATCCACCGAGTCCGTCAAGGCGTCGCAGGAAGAAAGTGTGCATCGCGTCTACGCGGCACCCTACAACTCGGTCTACGCTGCCACGCTTGCTGCCGCGAAAGCACAGAAGCTCGAACTCGTGGAAAGTGATCCGGCGGCAGGGCGCATTGTTGTCTCCCACGGAATTTCTCTGTGGAGCTGGGGCGAACGCATTGCGATATGGCTGCACCAGCTGAACGAGTCGAGCACGGACGTAGCGATCGTGAGCAAGCCGATCCTCGCGCCGCTCAACTTTCCGCCGGACTGGACATCGAAGCTGTTCGAGCAGATCGCGACTGAGTTGAAGGCTCCGGCAACCTAGTAAGGTTGCGGGCCACCATCGTTCCGGCACCGGTCGGAAGCGGGGCCGTTCTGCCGCATAAGTTCGCAGGGCCTTCTACGGTCGCGCTTGTAAAGTCTCGGCGTTTGCGCCCATCTCTGGCAACGGGCGATGCGCAATCTCTTCGGCTTCTGCGTGGCTCAACCCGAGCATGCGCAGCAGCGCAGAGGCCGCCCGCTCCGGAAGACCGCTTTCATCGAGGGTGAGGTCCTTCAGCAGCGTGGCTGCCGGCTCCGACTGCGCGTCGATCTGCACGCCCACAGCCACGGCGGCCAGCACAGTGCCGCCAACGGAAATCAGGCTCATCAGTGGATCGGGCGCGTCAAACCGACCTGCCGCAACGCCACGCCCGATGTCGCGAAGCAGCCGCTGGCCAAGCCCACGGCTGAGGATGCGAGGTGAGAATCCTTCGCGAATCAGGAACTGTCCCCACACCGGCTCCCGTCGCGCGCGCAGCAGCGTGTGCCGCACGGATACCGCGATCACTTCGGCCGGGTCAGCAAGACCCTCGGCAATCCGATCCAGCGTGTCCGCAAACTCCTCGAACACCCAGTCCGTCAGCGCCAGGTAGATCGCCTCCTTCGATTCGAAGTGGTTGTAGAACGAGCCAAAGCCGACATCCGCAGCCTCGGTGATCTCGTTGATCGCCACGCCCTCCATTCCCTTTTCGGCCATCAGCTTGAGCGCCGCCTCTAAAAGGCGCGACCGTGTCTCGCGTTTGCGACGCGCGCCACGCGGCTCCTTGTCTTCAACAGCGGTGGCCGCCGGCGTGGCGGCTGCGGCCGCTGTGGCGGATTTAGCGGCCTTGGCGGCGCGCGCGGTGGGAGTGCGGGGCATGGGATCCAGTCGATGAAGCGGCGTTAGAGTTTAACCTGATCAAAGTTGACAAAGTTATCAGTTATGATTTTAATATCGAAAACGCCCGCTCCATGGGCGATACAAGAACAGGAGTTCGCGTGGAGACAGCTGCACAAGAGGCGCGAGAAGCGCTTCCGTTCGCGCCCCGATCCCCCGAAGCCGCCGAGTTGTCTTCTGCGGTCGATGTGCTGGTGGTGGGTTTTGGCCCCGTGGGTGCCATGGCAGCAAACCTGCTGGCCAGATACGGCGTACGGGTGTTGGTCGTGGAGAAATCCACGGAGATCTTCATGGCGCCTCGCGCCATTGCGCTGGATAACGAGGCGCTGCGCATTCTGCAGTTGGCCGGAATTGGCGAGCGCGAGCTCGACACCATTGCGATCCCCTTTGTACGCATGCGCTCGCCGGTGTTTGGCGAATTCGCGCGCGTGAATACGCTCGGGGGCGCAGACGGCCATCCGAAGCTCGTCACGTTCTACCAACCTGATCTGGAGCACAGCCTGCGGCGCCAGCTTCAGCAGTACGACGGCGTACACATCGCGCTGGGCGCTGAGTTCAAGGGGCTGCAGGCGATGGACGACCACGTGGTGGCTTCAGTCGCAGTGGCCGGCGGACAGACGCATCGCGTGCGTGCGCGCTACGTCATCGGGGCAGACGGTGCCAGCTCCGTGGTGCGCGGGTTGATCGGACAGGCCTTCAAGGGAAAGACGTTTGCCGAGGACTGGCTCATCGTCGACGCGCGCAATGTGCCGCGCCCCATCGACCACGTTGAGTTCCTCTGCAACCATCGCCGCCCGACGCCTCACATGACGGCCCCGGGCGGGCGCGAACGCTGGGAGTTCATGCTGAGCCCCGGTGAAACGCGCGCCGAGATGGAATCGGACGAACGCATCCGCACATTGCTCAAGCCCTGGTGCAACGTCGACGATATCGCCATCGAGCGCAAAGCCGTCTATCGCTTCCACGCGCGTGTGGTCGATACGTTCAGCAAGGGGCGCGTCTTCCTTGCCGGAGACGCCGCGCACATTACGCCGCCCTTCGTCGGGCAGGGCCTCGTGGCCGGCCTGCGCGATGTGGCCAATCTCTGCTGGAAGCTGGCATGGGTCGTCCAGGGCAGGGCAGCGCCGGGCATCCTGGATTCGTACGACCGCGAGCGCCGCCCGCATGCGAAGGCGATGATCAATCTCGCCAAGTTCATGGGCAAGCTGGTGATGCCGCGCAACGCTGGCGTTGCGTTGATCACGCACGGGCTGATGCGCCTTGTGCGTCTGGTTCCCCCGCTGCGTACCCAGCTCGAAGAACTCGGCATCAAGCCGAAGAACGCATTCGCACGGGGTCTGTTCGTGCAGGGAAAGGGCGGATCGCGCTTGCGCCGTGGCGCCGTGCTGGCCCAAGGCTGGGTGCGCGGCTGCGATGGCGCGACTCAACTGAGCGACGACGTGTTTGGCACCGGACTAGCGTTGATCGGCTTTGGCCATGACGCCAGCACACACCTGGATGCCGACACCGCCAAGGCGTTTGCAGCGGCGGGAGGCAAGGTGGTCCAGATCACGCATCGGGGCCAGCGTCTGCATGTGACGCAATGCGAGCACTGGGAAGACCTTGAAGGTGTATTCCTGCCGCGCTCCGTGCCCTTTGGCTGGGCTGCTGTCATTCGCCCCGATCGCACCATCGTCCACGACGGCCCTGCAAAGGACGCCGTCCGCCTTGTCCGAGAAAGCCTCGCATTGCTCGGCACATCTGCCGGGCAGGTGTCTTCCCTGGCCCCCGTCGTACGCGCCGCTTGAGGTCTCACCATGAAACTCACGACAGCCCAACCTGCACGCCACCCCAACCCAACCACCAAGGCGCTCGAACTGGCCTACCTGATCTTCGAGCGGCCTGACCTGACCAAGGCAGAGCAATTCCTCACCGACTTCGGCCTGCACACCGTGGCGCGCGACGGCGAGCGATTGTTCATGCGCGGCACCAGTGCCGCCCCGTTCTGCTACGTGGTCAACAAGGCAGACACAGACCGCTTTGCCGGATTTGGCTTGCGCGTTGCCGACAGCAAAGACCTGGAAGCGCTCGCCCGCCTGCCGGGTGCATCGGGCGTGGAGCCGATCACTGCGCCGGGCGGGGGGCTGTGCGTGCGCCTGCATGACCCGTCCGGCTTTCGCGTTGAGGCCGTGTGGGGCCAGGCGCCCAGCGGCACGCTGCCGCATCGCACCGCCATGACGCTCAATACGGCCGACAGCATTGTCCGTGTGAATGACACGCAGCGCGTTCAGGCCGCGCCGCAGGAGGTCATCCGCCTGGGCCACGTCGTGCTGGAAGTGGCCGACTACCAAGCCACGAGCGCCTGGTACACGCAGCACTTCGGCTTCATTCCAAGCGATGTGCAGGTGCTGCCCGATGGCTCGCCGGCGGTGGCATTCATGCGGCTAGACCTGGGCGCTACGCCTGCCGATCACCACACACTGGCGCTCGCCCAGGGCTTCGCGCCGGTCTACAGCCACAGCGCCTTTGAAGTGATCGACGCCGATGCCATCGGCATGGGGCAACGCATTCTGCGCGAGCGCGGCTGGAAACATGCTTGGGGCATCGGCCGGCACATCCTGGGCAGCCAGATTTTCGATTACTGGCAAGACCCCTGGGGCGACAAGCACGAGCACTACTGCGACGGCGATATGTTCACCGCCGACAAGCCGACCGGCATCCACGCCGTGAGCCGCGAAGCGATGTCGCAATGGGGCCCCGTCATGCCGCGCAGCTTTACGAAGCCCAAGCTCTCCGTCTCCAAGCTTGTCGCCCTGCTGAAGAACCTGCGGAACAGCCCCGACCTCACGGTCGACAAGCTGCGCACGCTGGCCAAGCTCTTCGCGTAACCCCGCTTCATTTACCGACAGCCCCGATACGCCATGGCATTGAATGTTCTGCATTACCGATACCAGGGTCGCGCCCAGTGGGGAGTGATCCGCGCCGGCATGATCACGCCCATCCCGGGGGAGTATCCGACCACCTCCGCCTTTCTCCAGTCCAACACGGTCGAGGCGCTGTCCGGGTTGGCCGGCCCCGCCATGAAGGTGTCGGAGGTCGAGATCCTCTCGCCGGTCACGCGCAACCAGCAGTTCATCTGTCTGGGTGCGAACTATCGGCAGCACATGATCGAGTCGGGCATGAATCCGGACGCCAAGCACTTCAACATGGTGTTCACCAAGGCACCGGGCTGCATTGTTTCGGCCACTTCGGATCTTGTGCGACCACGACACGTGCAGTTTCTCGACTACGAGATCGAACTCGGCCTCGTCATGAAACGCGAGGTAACAACGCGCCAGTCGGTAACCGACGCCAACCTGCACGAGTACGTGGCCGGCATCGTCATCGTGAACGACTACTCGGCGCGCGACATCCAGATTCCGCAGATGCAGTTCTACAAGGGGAAGAGCTATCGCACGTTCGGCCCGGTAGGCCCGTATCTGTGCCTGCTGCAGCCGCGCGATTTTGGCCGGCTGCGCGACCTGCAACTCAGGCTGACCGTCAACGGCGTGACGCGGCAGAGCGATTGCACCGCCAACCTGGTTCACGGCCCCGCAGAAACCTTGACCGAGTTGTCGGGCGTTCATGATCTGCACACCGGCGACCTGATCGCCACGGGCACACCCGCCGGCTGCGCGCTGAGCGTTCCATCACCCGCCAAGCAGCGCATTGCCGCGCTGTTGCCGGACGCCACCAAGTGGCGGATGTTCATGAAGGTGCAGGCTGCGCGGCCGCAGTATCTGAAGCCCGGCGACATCGTCGAATCGCGCATCTTCAGTGCGGACAGCGAGATCGACCTGGGCACGCAGCGCAACCGCGTCGTGGAAGACGCAGCATGAACGGCATTGCAAACCAGAGCGACATCCTCGCCATTGAAGCGAGGGGAATGCCAGCGGATCTGCCAACCAGCACGTACGAGATGATCCGGCGCGGCGCGGCCATCAACCCGTCGGCCCCAGCGCTGTCGTTCTTCTTGCGCGCGGCAGATCACCGCAAGCCCCAGACGTGGACGTATCGCGAGCTTGTGCGAGACATCACGCGCACGGCCAACCTGTTGACGCGGCTGGGCATTCGCCGGGATGAGGTGGTCGCCTACGTGCTGCCGAATCTGCCGGAAACGCATTTCGTGATTTGGGGCGGAGAGGCAGCGGGCACGGTCTGCGCCATCAATCCGCTGCTCGAAGGGCCTGCCATTGCCGATCTGCTAAAGGCGGCCGGCGCGCGCGTGCTGGTCACGCTGGCGCCGTTTCCCGGAACCGATCTGTGGCCCAAGGTGCAGCGCATTCTGGGTGAAGTGGCATCGCTCGAGCATCTCGTGCTCGTCAATCTGGCTGATCGCGTGCGCGGGCCTAAGGGCTGGATGGCGCGGCTCATGCAGCGCCGGGAATGCACACGGCTGCACGGCCGGGACGGTGTTCGCGCCGCCGTGCCCAGACATATCCACCTACACGATTTCGGCAGGGCAATGGCGCACGAATCCGGCGCAACGCTCGCGTATCCGCGCGTGTTCAAAGCAGGGGATACCTCTTCGTATTTCTGCACAGGTGGCACCACCGGTCTGCCCAAGATTGCCATGCGCAGCCATGGCAATGAGGTGGCCAATGCCTGGGCCGCAGGCCAGTTCCTCGGCAACAGCGTGGGGCCCGGCAAGACGATCTTCTGCGGGTTGCCGTTGTTTCATGTGAACGCGGTGCTGGCGACGGGCCTTCTTCCGTTTTCCAAGGGCGCACACGTGGTGCTCGGCACCCCGCAGGGGTATCGCGGTGAGGGCGTGGTCGCGCGCTTCTGGGAAATCGTTGAGCGCCACCGCATTAACTTCTTCAGCGCCGTGCCCACGCTCTATGCGGCGTTGCTGGATGTGCCCGTGGGCGAGCGCGACATCCGTTCGTTGGAGTACGGCCTATGCGGCGCGGCGCCGATGCCGGTCGAGGTGTTCCGCACGTTTCAGCAGCGCACCGGCGTCAAGATTCTGGAGGGCTATGGCCTGACGGAAGGCACCTGCGTGAGCAGCGTCAACCCACCGCTGGGCGACCGGCGGCTCGGCTCCATTGGCCTGCGTGTGCCCGGCCAGCTCATGAAGGCCGTGGTGCTCGGTGAAGACGGGCGGTATGTGCGCGATTGCGTTACGGACGAACCTGGGGTCCTGGTCATCTCGGGGCCAAACGTGTTTGGCGGCTACGTGCAGCCTGAGCACAACAAGGGCTTGTGGATCGACCTGGGCGATGACCGAGCGTGGCTCAACACAGGCGATCTCGGCCGCATGGATCGGGATGGCTATTTCTGGCTGACCGGCAGAAAGAAGGAACTCATCATTCGCGGTGGCCACAACATCGATCCGGCCACCATTGAAGAGCCGCTGCACCGGCACCCGGCTGTCCAGATTGCGGCGGCCATCGGCCGGCCAGATATGCATGCGGGCGAACTGCCAGTGGCATACGTCCAGCTCAAGCCCGGCGCCACGGCCAGCCACGAAGAGCTTGCGAACTTCGTGCGCGAAGCCATCCTTGAGCGCGCTGCGCAGCCAAAGCAGATTCACATCGTGGATGCCATGCCGCTCACAGCGGTGGGCAAGATCTTCAAGCCCGCGCTCAAGCGCATGGAAACCGCCGACGCCTTGCACTGCGCGTTGCGCGAGGCAGGTATCGAGGGCGTGCGCCTTGTGCTGGATGAGGACAAGACCACTGGCATCCTGGTACGTGCCGGCCTGCGTGACCCTGCATTGCACGATGGCGTGGCAGCGGTCCTTGGCCGATTCCCGTTTTCGTTTTCCATCTCGCCAGACGGAGGCGCGCCTCCCTAGTCCGTCACGCCTCAGCTTGCCTTAGCCAATACAACGATTCCAAAACAGGAGACACACCATGGCGCACTTCAACCTGCGCGTTGCCCCCGCTCGTTCTTTTTTTGCCGTGGCGGCTGCCATTGCAATGGCAGCACCCTTGGCACATGCGCAATCAAACGAAGACCCGCCCAGCAGCGATGCCAGCTTCTTTGACCGCTACATACGCGGGCGCAACGTGCTCTCGGTTGGGGTCATTCATATTCATCCCACGGATTCGTCGACGCCGCTGTCTACCTCAACCAGCGCGCTTGGCCTGGGTAGCTATGAATCGCCGGGCACCAGTGCCAAGACGGGCAGCTCCACCACGCTGTCGATCACGCAGACATATTTCATCAACGACAACTGGGCCGTTACGGCGGTCGGGGGCATCCCACCCACCACGAACATCTACGGTCGTGGCAAGGTCGTCGCGCCCGTGCCGGGGCTTGGGAACCTCACGCTCATCGATCTGGGTCTGCCCAAGAACAACCCCGTTGCATCTGCCCGTGCGTGGAACCCGGCGCTCATTGGGCAGTACTACTTCGGAACCGCACAGAGCAAGCTGCGCCCGTTCATCGGTGCGGGCGTCAGCTACAACTTCTTCACCCAACTGCGCCTGAACTCGAATTTCGTCAGCGCCATGCAGAACCTCGGCCAAGTCCTTCAGTTGGGCATGGGCCAGATCCCCACCGGCCCCGCCAAGGTGTCGGCAGCCACCTCCAGCTCGTGGGCGCCGGTTGCCAACATTGGCGCTTCGTACGAGTTTGCCAAGAACTGGACGCTAGTCGGCACCGTCGCCTATCTGCCTCTAAAGACCACGTCGACCATCACGCTCCGCAGCCAAGAAGGCCAGGTGCTGGCCGTCAACAAGACGGAGATCAACGTGAAGCCGGTCGTCTTTAGCCTGGACGTTGGATACCGGTTCTAGCAGATCGAGAAACCAAGGGTGAGCGAACTGATGAACCCGGTGAGGCTCAACGCCGCTCGTGCCTGGGCATCCG
The DNA here is from genome assembly GCA_000955795.1 of Burkholderiaceae bacterium 26. Taxonomy (GTDB): domain Bacteria; phylum Pseudomonadota; class Gammaproteobacteria; order Burkholderiales; family Burkholderiaceae; genus Ralstonia; species Ralstonia chuxiongensis. Next base: position 60,527 of record JYOB01000008.1, on the reverse strand, counting down.
CGGCGGGGCGGAGCGCGAGGCTCAGACCGTGGAGTTCGAGTGTTGAAGAGTGAAGCTCGACCCTCAGACAGTGGAGTACGACCCTCAAACAGTGAGATTCCAGTGTTTGAGGCTGAAAACGCGACCCTCAGACAGTGACGTTTCAGTGTTTGACCCTGACGTTCGACTCTTTGAGGGTGGCGCTTGAGTGTCTGAGGGTGAAGCTCCAGTGTTTTAGGGTGAAGCTCCAGTGTCGGAGGGTGAAGCTTCAGTGTTTGAGGGTGGAGCTTCAGTGTTTGAGGGTGGAACGTGAGATTCAGCCCGGTGCCCAGGGCGAATCAACAATCCAACTTTTGCCGCCGCCCCCATCGCTATAATCCACCCCGCTGCCGCACCAACGGCAGCCGGGCGTAGCAACCCGTACAGCAATCCTTAGAGAGACTGTCGTGCAAGCGACGGTCCGCTTCCGTTCGCTTGTGTTTTTCATGGCGGGCCGGGCGGGGAGACCTTCGGGTCTGCCGGTCGTTCTCTAAGGGCCGGTTTGCTACCCCCGCCGTCAGGCCCGCCACCCCGTGTAGCAACGAGATGGCGAGCTTCCGATGCAACTTAGAGAGGCCGACATGCCATCTGTCAAAAGCGGGCACCGCCCCGCGTCGTATCCATCTCCGCCAACATCGCGACCCCCACCGCCCACGTCATCCGACACAGGCAGGCTCACCAAAAACCGCACCTACCTGAACGGCGCCATCGCAGCGCAGGCGTATCTGAAGCGCACGCGCACCGCCATGCGCTCACACGGCCAATGCCGCCCGGGCATGCTGCGCGAGCAGCTTCAGCAGTTGTCCGGACACGGGTTTCCGCCGGCCTTCATCAAAGGCTTTGTGGATGCGATTGATGCGTACGTTTCGATGTCGCTCGGGGGCCGCGATGTCGATCCGCAAACGTGGGATGTATTAGCCGCCATAGAGCGGCGGGGCTACAGCCAATAAAAATAGATTGATGTATTCCCGTGACGGGCGGGAATGCTGAGGCCAGCGGGGCGGAATGACCGCGCAGGCGCTCTCCTTACTGAGTGACTCCAGCATCGGCAGCTGCTTAGGTCTCAACGCGCACGACCTCGGGGTGAAGTTCCCTTCGTCGCTCGGCCTTTGCCACATCGCATCCGGAACCCATCGATAGGAAATCCATGCAAGCGAGCCATCCTTGATCGGGCCACTGAAATGGCTTCCGGGGTATCGCTTAAGAATCCGTTAAGAAGAATCCGTGAGCATCAAGGCATTCCTCAGCGTGAGAGGCCGTGATGCCAACCCCCAAATTTCTTCCTGCTGCCCGCCTGCATTCGGTCTTGGCGTTGGCACTAGCCGTTGCCGCTCCCCTGGCAAATGCGCAAGCGCCCGCGCAACTGCTCGACCACTATCGAGCGCAGGCCGGAACCCCCTCCGACCCGTCCCGCGGGCAGCAGCTTTTTACATCCAAGCACGGTCGTGAATGGAGCTGTGCTTCTTGCCATGGCAACCCGCCAACGCAAACCGGCCGGCATGCCGCAACCGGCAAGTCGATCGCGCCGCTGGCTCCGGCATTCAACCCAGAGCGTTTTACCGATGTCGCCAAGACCGAGAAATGGTTCCGGCGCAACTGCAACGACGTGGTCGGGCGTGAGTGCACGGCAGCCGAAAAAGCAGACGTCCTGAGTTGGCTGATGACTCTCGGCAAGTAGGGCCGTTCAGCACGCCACGCAATTCCTGACCTGATTCGGAGCATCCCAATGTCTGGACATTTCATCGTTACAAGCCGAACTGCACGCGCTTGCCTGGCAATCGCGGGCTTGGCGCTGTCGTTTCTCGCCGCCGCTGAAGAGGGGGCTGGCGTGCGCGCTGCACCGCTGCTGCCAAAGTACCGCCAGGAATGCGCGTCCTGCCACATTGCCTATCCGCCGGGCATGCTGCCTGCCAGCTCGTGGCAGCGCATTATGGGCAACCTGCAGCACCACTATGGGACGGATGCGTCGTTGGACCCCGCCACCGTCAAGCAGCTTGATCAATGGCTCACGGCCAACGCGGCGGATCGCTCGAGGTCGATGCCCCCGCCGCCCGAGGACCGTATCACCCGCTCGGCGTGGTTTGCACGCACCCACGACGAAGTGCCCGCTGCGGTGTGGCGCCGGCCCTCCATCAAGAGCGCCTCGAACTGCGCCGCCTGCCATACCAAGGCGGATCAGGGCAATTTCAATGAACACGATGTCCGCATCCCACGCTGAAGCCATGAAACCCGATTCCATCACCCGCCGCATCCTGGTTTGGGATGCACCGACCCGTCTGTTCCACTGGTTGCTGGCGCTGAGTTTCCTTGGCGCCTACCTGACTGCGGAAAGTGAGCAGTGGCGCCTTGTCCACATCACATTCGGCTACACGATGGCTGCGCTGGTCGGCTTTCGGCTGGTGTGGGGCATGGTGGGTACGCGATACGCCAGGTTCTCCAACTTCATACGGTCCCCCGCCGCCACACTCCGCTATTTGACCAGCATCATGCGGGGGCAGCCGGAGCACCATATTGGCCACAACCCCGCTGGGGCGCTTGCTATCATCGCCTTGCTGCTGATGGCGTGCGGCCTGGCAGGAACCGGCTGGGCCACCTACAACGATGTCGGCGGTGACTGGCTCGGCGAACTGCACGAGGGTATCGCCAACGCAATGCTTGCACTAGTGGGCATTCATGTTCTCGCCGTCTTCGCCAGCAGTTGGCTGCACCGAGAGAATCTGATTGGCGCGATGATCAGCGGACGGAAGACGGGCTTGCCGAATGAGGGCATCCGCCGTGCGTGGTGGAGCCTCGCGGGGCTGATGCTGGTGGCGGTGCTGGGTTTCTGGTGGGCGCAATGGCAGTCCGCGCCGCCGGCCGGGGCCACTGACCGACCCTCAGCATCCGCGAAGCAACACGGTGCCGTCAGAGACGACTATTGATCCAACCGGTATCGAGCGGAGACCTGATCCGTGCGCATCCTGCTTGTCGAAGATGATTCCCTGCTTGGAGACGGCATTCGGGCCGGCCTGCAGCAGCAGGGCTTCCTGGTCGATTGGGTGCGCGACGGTGAGGCGGCGTGGCGAGAGTTGCGCACGGATGCCTACGTCGCCGCGATACTCGATCTTGGGTTGCCACGCATGGACGGCGTGGACGTGCTGCAAAAGGTGCGCGCCGCAGGCATCGCGGTCCCCATCCTGGTGCTGACTGCGCGAGACGCGATACCGGATCGCGTTCGCGGTCTCGATCTCGGCGCCGATGACTACATTGTCAAGCCCATCGATCTGCATGAACTCAGTGCGAGACTGCGCGCGCTGGTGCGCCGTGCGCATGGCCATCCCACGGAGCAGTTGCGCGCGCGCGGCATTGTGCTTGAGCCGGCGTCACGCACGGTCTTCTGCAACGGCAGCGCGGTTGCCCTGTCCACGCGGGAATTCGACCTGCTGCACGCCTTGATGCTGAACGCAGGGCGCGTGCTGTCGCGCGAGCAGCTCGAGCAGTGCCTGTACACCTGGGGGCAAGAAGTCGGAAGCAACGCAGTGGAGGTGCACATCCATCATCTGCGCGCCAAACTCGGCAGCGACCTCATCCTGACCGTGCGCGGCGTCGGCTATATGCTGCCGCGTGACAACGCAGAAGCGCCATGACGCGGCCGCGCTCGCTCCATGGTCGGCTGCTGCTACTGGTGCTCGGCGCCGTCGCCGGCCTGTGGATCGTCACCGCATTGATCACGTGGTACGACGCCCAGGACGAGATTGATCAACTGCTGGACAGCCATCTGGCGCAAGCCGGCGGGCTACTGGCCATGCAGCACGCGCAGGCTTTTGACGATGACGATGAGTCGAGCCACGACCTGCCGCTCCAGTATCGCCACGCGCCCAAGGTTGCCTTTCAAGTGTTTCACGAAGGGAAGCTGGGCATCCATTCAGCCAACGCGCCAGACCAGCCGATGGTGAAACCGGGCGAGCACACGGCGTCCGGATTCGCGACGGTGCGAATCGGGGGCAATACCTGGCGTGTCTTTGCAGCGCAGGGTGTGCACAAGGACGTCCAGGTCTACGTTGGCGAGCGCATCGACTCGCGCACCGCAATCCTGACGGCGATACTGCGCAACATGCTGTGGCCGATGGCGTTGGCATTGCCGTTACTCGCCTTGGCCGTCTGGTGGGCGGTCAAGCGTGGCATGCTGCCGCTGCGCAAATTGGGCAACGCGCTTGCTGAGCGCGACCCGCGAGCGCTGGATCCGGTCCGGATGCCCCATGCGCCGGATGAGATGATGCCCATGCTCGACGCGCTCAACGCGCTCTTTGTGCGCATTCAGGCCATGATCGATGCAGAGCGCCGCTTTACGGCAGACGCAGCCCACGAGTTACGCACGCCGCTTGCCGCGATCAAGGCACAGGCCCAGGTGGCAATGGCCGCCGAAGACGACGCCATGCGTCGCCATGCCTTGCTCGGAACCCTGGAAGGGTGCGACCGTGCCGCCCATCTGGTTGACCAATTACTGCTGCTCTCGCGCCTGGACGCCAACGCCGGCGTATCAATAGAACCGATTGACCTTGGCGCAGTGGTAAGGCAAGTCATGGCGGACATTGCACCAATGGCCTTCGGCAAGCGACAGCACATCGAACTGGAGAGCCCGGAGTGTTGCATGGTCACCGGTAACAGGGCCTTGCTTGCCTCACTTGCGCGCAACCTGATCGATAACGCCATACGCTACAGCCCCGCCGAGGCACACATCGTCGTGACGGTAGCGAACCGAAGCGGACGTGCCGCGCTCTGCGTGGAAGACAGCGGCCCCGGGCTTCCGCCTTCCGAACAGGACCGACTTGGCGAGCGTTTTTTTCGTGTCGTCGGAACGGAACAGAGTGGCAGCGGCCTCGGATGGTCAATCGTGCGCCGGATCGCAGCAGTTCACGGTGCAAGCGTTACGGTGGGCCGCTCGTCGGGTCTCGGTGGATTGCGCGTCGATGTCATCTGGCCAGCGCTGGAGCCCAGCGTGTCCGCGATCCACCAATAGGTCATGCACGACTTCATCCTTTCATGGAAGCCATGAAGAATACGAGCCACCAGCGCGGATCGAAGCGCGTCTATATGTGGAAGGCCGCACCGGTCTATCTCATGTTCAATGGATTGGCCCCGGGGGCTGCGCAGTTGACCGAATGCTACTGCTCAACCTGAACCTCATCCCCACGCTCACTGCCCAGATAACCCATGCAACAGACAAAAGAAATCGATCTTGAGATCGCTGCCGATTCTGACGACAGCGTGGTCAAGCAGGCCGCCGCCCGGCGCAGCACCCTTGTGAGCGTGGCGGTCAATCTTGGGCTGACGGTCGCGCAGGTGGCCGCTGGCGTGCTGGCTGGCTCCCAGGCGCTGATTGCCGACGCCATCCACTCCTTGTCAGACCTGATCGCGGACTTTGTGGTGCTGTTTGCCAGCCACCATAGCCAGAAGGGGCCGGATCAGACTCACCACTACGGTCATCAACGCTTCGAGAATGCCGCTTCGCTCGTGCTCGGTCTGCTCCTGCTCGCGGTGGGTGTGGGCATGCTCTGGAACGCGGTGGTTAAGCTGGAGCACGTCGAGGCGATCCAGCCGGTGCGGCTGATTGGCCTATGGGTCGCGCTGGGCGCCCTGGCCGCCAAAGAGCTGCTGTTCCGCTACATGCTGGCGGTGGCCGAAAGGGTGCGTTCGAGCATGCTGGTCGCCAACGCCTGGCATGCGCGTTCGGATGCCGCATCGTCGCTGGTGGTGGCGCTTGGCATTGTGGGCAACGTGCTGGGGTATCGCCTGCTCGACCCCGTGGCGGCGCTTATCGTGGGCCTGATGGTGACCCGCATGGGGTGGCAGTTCGGCCGGGAGGCCCTGCACGACCTGATGGATCGCGCCGTCGATGAGGAGACTGTGGAGGCGATCCACCAAGCCATGCTTGCAACGCCAGGGGTGCTTGGCGTACACGACGTCAAGACACGCCGCATGGGCGACATGATCCTGGTGGACGCTCACCTTGAAGTCGATGCCCGCGCCAGTGTGCGCGAGGGCCACAACATCGCACTGGAGGCTCGCCGCCGCGTGATGGAACGCCGCGACGTGCTCAACTTGATGACCCACGTGGATCCGGTGGATGTGCCGGTTTAATCGCAACCGACTCCTGTTTTTTTTTTGGGGCTTACGACAAGCCCTCCCGACCTGGGGTAACGGACTACCACCGGGAGAGTTCGAACAACGCCATTCCCGACGGCTCTCGGGTGTTGCCTCAGACCAGCACGTGACGCACCTCAAGAAAGAAGCGCTGAATCTCTTGTTCGATTTTCGGATCGATCATTTCGTCCGGCCGCCTTCCGTGCGGGCAGGCAAGCCTTGGAGTCGTACCAAACAAGCGACAAATCAACGGGCGCTCCAAATACACGCTGCATCCCTTGGCATCAAGATGAGGGCAACTTAGGTTTGCCAGCGCAGTGTCGCGCTCGGCATCGCTCTTAACGGGAAGCCTCGACATCTCCTCCGTTGAGGTTGTCACGGGTCCACAACAATCGTGACATCCCGGAATGCACTCGAATGTGGGAATTCGTGAGCGAAGAAACCTGATTTTTTGGCTATGCATCGGTGTAGTTAGGCGTAGCTGAGCGCAAGGTCGTCGTCCATCGTGGACACGATCCCCGGCATATGCGAATGGGCGTGGTCACTTCCGTGGCAAGGGCTTTCAGCTCTGGTCGGTTTGGCGTCCGCCGCCGCGCTGCCAGCTCGCCCGCTCTTGCCAGAATTCGAGGTCCGACGCGAGCCGTTTGCTTTGCTTCAGGCGGCGCGCAGCCAAGCGCAAGTTCAGAGCGTGCTCCATCTCCAGCGTGCGCGCACGCGTGAGCAGCGTGTCCAGCGCCGGAAGTTTCCACGACCCCTTCCAAGCGAACAACGTGTAGTTGCAGCTGTCCTCGGAGGTCGAAACGGAGAACGACTCGCCGAATACCGAGTGCAACTCTTCAAGGTAGAACGGGATATCGCGATCGCTCTCCAGGAAGTTGGCAACCAGTACGCCATCGTCGGCAAGGCGCGCGTAACAGGCAGCGTAAAAGTCTGCAGTCCCCAGTTGCGCGGCCATGCCATGCGCCAGGAATCCGTCGACCAGAATCACATCGGGTCGTGCATCCTGTCCTTTGACATACTCGGCACCGTCCGCGCAGATCACTTCGAAGCGGTCGTCGTCGCGAGGAATGTGGAACGTATCGCGCAAAGCGATTACAGCAGGGTCGATCTCGATTGCCACCACCTTGGTATTGGGAAGATGGTGGTAACAGTACTTGGCCAACGAGCCGCCGCCCAAGCCGATCATGGAGATCCGGGCAGGCGCCGGCTGCAGGAGCAGAAAGCTCATCATCGTTCGGGTATAGCCGAGCACCAACTTGTTTGGGTCGCGCCTTGACATGAGGCTCTGTACCCCATGCACGTCAAAATGGAGCGACAGTTCGTGCGCAGTTTCCAGCAGCGTTGGCGTCCCGTCGTTAGGGGCTTCGGCGAGAAACTTCACATAGGCGTCAAGGGAGCCGTAGGACATATCAATTGCCGATCTTGATCAAGCGTTCGTATGAATGAGTCAGGCGCTCAGCAGCGCTGCAATGACTTTCACTGCGGCGGCGTCATCCCGACCAACGGCCTGGATCATTACCTTGGCGCCCGCGCGGGCGGGGAGCCGCATGACCTCCATGACATTCTTGGCGTTCGCCGTGCGCTCGTTGCAGACGAGCAGGATGTCGCAATCGAACTGGCTGGCGGCATGTACCAGCCGCGCAGATCCACTGCCTTGCAGACCAACGCGGCAGGTCATCTCGATCGTCGCTTCTACCACTGCATCCTCAATAAACGGTGAATTCCAAACAGGCTCGCGGTCGCCTGGCTGCACCGCGAATTGGGGGCGGAGCACCTAGCGCGCGTCTCAGGCTGTGCTTTGGTGAATGGTTGTATATAATGATAATGACATTATCATACAATGATACTCCACATGGAATCCAAGACCGCGCGTCTCACCGTGTTGATCGATCCGGTGAAGAAGAAGTCCTTCGAGAAGTTGTGCGCGGCGCAAGATCAGACGCCGTCGCAAGTGGTGCGACAGTTGATTCGCGACTACCTGGAGCAGCACGGCGTCAGCTATGCGACCCGCCCCAAAGTCGGGACGGCCACGCTGACTCAAAAACGCAATCCGTAGTCTCTGAGCCCTCACGGCGGATCGCGTCGGATTGCACTGACGCGTTGCCTGTGTCCTGGGGGGGCGGATACGTTGACGCCAGCGCGACGGCAAACCATGCGGCCACGGCCTTGGCGCACGCCTGCGCTCCCCAAGCGCTCTGTTCGAACGGGTTTAAGGGAACGGGGCTGTTTCCAGCTTGTGGCTGAGAACAACCCCAATTCATATAGCGTCTCGATGGTGTCGACGCTGAAATGCAGGGGTATCTTTTGCTGCGCGCCACTGGCACGGGGCGGGCTAAATTGATTTGCTAAGCACTCACGCTTGTTATCGGCATCAAAGGGAATTTGTCCGGACAGCAGCAAGGCGTGGCCGCTTCAAGGCCGCAGATTTGAAAATGCCCGGTTCGCGGGCTTATGCCTCGAAAGGGTTCGACACGCGGGGCCAATAGTTGAGATCGCGACGCCGATAGTTCAGATCGGCGAAGCTCGGTGTGACAGCCCCTGGCGCTGCGATATGGAAGATCGCCTTGGCGCGCGGGGCGAACTCGGCTTGAAAGTGCTGGGTTGATTTCACGACAACCAGCCGCTTGCTTTCAAAATCGATCCCCAGACCCGTGAACGCGTCGACGCCAACCACTTGGTTGCGTACCGAGGCCAGAACGATATCGACACCATTGGCGGCCTCGAGCCAAACGGCTCGCCCAAATGGAATGGTCAATCCCGAGATGCTTTGCGTATGTTGGTCGGTCAGCGCCCGCACCGTCACGCGAAGGTCCAGCGGATCGGCCGAGGCTACGCCACATTTGCCACCCAAGCGCAGATCGAAGGTTGCACCCACGCCGGCGTCGTGACAGATCTGGATCGCACCGAGATCCCAGAAGCACCCGATGGCGACGTTTGCAATCTTCCGCTCGATAATCCGGCGCAGGATGACCGTGTTGTCTCCTGGCGCCCCGCCGCCTGGATTGTCGGCAACGTCGCCGATCACGACGGGGCCGCCGCCGACCTCGAGGGCGCGGTCCAGCCCGGTATCGACGTCGAGCCATGCAGGCCGCGTGGCTTCGCGCAGGGCCCAGAATTCGTGGCCAAGCTGCGTGGCCAGCGCCGCTGCATCGGCGAGGTTGTTGTCGGTCACCACCCAAAACTTTGCGCCGGCCTCCGGAACATCGCCCCATGGGAACCCATGCCCGAGCGACACGGACAACACGCCGTCCCGTCCTTCAAGTGATTTCATGCGCCGCACGAACGTCGCCATGGGCTCACTCGTGGTGTGCCAGGCCCCAACCATGCGGCAGTCGTACACACCTGTCGTGGGGCGGATCTTGCCCGCCGCGGTGTCGAGCAGCAGTTGATACGCTTCACGCAAACGATCGATGGGGTCGGTGTGCGGATACTCCTTGTAGGCGATCAGGATGTCTGCCGAGCGCCGCATGCGCTCCGTGAAATGGCAGTGCGGATCGAGTGTGGCGGCAATCGGCACTTCGGGGCCGACAATGGCTCGCACTCGAGATAGCAGATCGCCTTCACAGTCGTCGTATCCCTCGGCCACCATCGCGCCGTGCAGCACCAGGAGCACGCCGCCAAGCGGCTGCGCTGCTTCGATCTTGCCTAGGATCTCGTCCCGCAGCGATTCATAGACCGCGCGAATCGTGGGGCCCGATGGTTGCGCCTCTGCGCAAATGCCCTCGACGATCTCATGCCCGTCGCGTTCCGCAAGCCGCCGCACTTCGGCAAGGGCGAACCCCATGCCTTGCGGGGCTCGCAGGCTTGCGTCGCCATGGAAGATGCCCGATTCCTCAAAGCCGCCCCAGCCAGTGGGGCAGGGCGCGAACGTATTCGTTTCGGTCGCAAGCTGAGCGGTGAATAGTTTCATCGTGAATCCTACGAGAGGGCGTGAAAATCGAAACCTCACTGTAGGCACACGCTGTTGCTAGTTTGTGAGCACTCTGTATCGGGCTCGAAACGAGAGCGCGGCCGCAGGCAACACGGCGGCGGCGCGGGCTACCGCCGCGGCAGTCTCACCGTCGCTACCAGTCCTCCGGCCGGATCGTTGCGCAGCTCAAGCGATCCATTGTGCCGCTTGACGATGTCGCTCGCGATGGCCAGTCCGAGGCCCGTGCCGCCAGTGTCCTTGTTGCGCGAGCTTTCAAGCCGGTAGAACGGTTCAAGCACGCGTGACAACTGCGCTTCGGGGATACCCGGGCCACGATCGGCGACATCAATGCAGATAAACGAGGGTCCGTCAGTCAGATGAATATGCGCCTCCTCTCCGTATCGGATGGCGTTGGCCACCAGATTCGTCAGGCATCGCTTCAAACCAAGCGGTTGCGCCATCACCGCGCGTATCTCGCCGCTGACGTTGACACGCTGCCCGCGTTCGGCTGCATCCTCCGCAATCGCATCCACCAGAGCGTCGATATCGACAGGGCTGAAGGCTTCAACGACTTCAGCGTTTCGCAAGAACGACAACGTGGCGTCCAGCAATTGCGTCATCTCGTCGATGTCGCTTTGGAGTCTGTCATTCAACTCCCGATCTTCCAGCGTGCGAAGGCGCAGCCGCATACGCGTCAAAGGGGTGCGCAAATCATGCGAGACAGCGGCAAGGAATCGGTTTCGCTCACTCATCTGGCGCCGTATCGCCGCTTGCATCGAGTTGAAAACCTGTGCCGCCTGCCGCGCTTCGATCGGGCCGGCTTCCTGGACGGGCGATGCGTCGATGTTGTTCGCCAATTCGGCAGCCCCTTGGGCCAGTGAACGAAACGGTGCCGCGAGCATGCGCGCGCCGATCCAGGACGAGATCAATAGCGGCACCAGTTGGATCAGCACGGCCAGAAATAGCTGTAGCGGAACGCTCATGCCCGGAGGCGCCTTGAACACTGCGGCGCTGTAGAACCACCACAAGACGAGACCTGCGCAGGCCTGCGTCATCAGCACCATCGCCAGCATCACGAACAGCAAACGATAGAACGCGGAATCAAATGATGGCTTGGGCATATGCGTCCTAGGTACGTCGAATACGAATAGAAATCAGCATAGTGGGATTATCGCGCGCGACTGTATCGACTTTGTTTGTATTCCATTTCATTGTTGAAACAATGCATGCTGAGGACGACGCCTCGCCCTCGCGTGTTTCAAGCGCGATACAAAGTACACACGAAACAGAAATGCCATGCACTTACCGTTGCCGATGAGTTGCGAAGTGAAACAGAGCTTTGAACACCGCAATCAGAAAGCGGAAAACTCGGAGGAGACGACAGTGAAAATGAACGATCGAAGGGCGCGTAGAGCGGATGCAACCGCGCCGCAGTTTCGCCAGGGTGGACGATGTGTGACGTGGTTTGCCGGCCCAGTGCTTGGCTTGGCTTCGCTGTACGCGCACGCCCAAACGGTAAAGCCATCACAAGACATGGTGCAAGTTGCGGCCCCGGATGCAGCGCCTGGCGGGGGGCCTGCAAGCGCGCCGGCCCCGGCTGAGAAGAGTGCCCAGGGAGCCGAGACTTCCGTGTCGCAGGGTAAGGAAGGCGCCACCCTCAACACGGTGGTGGTCACCGCAACGCGCCGCCGGGAGCCAGCGCGTGAAGTGCCGATGCAGATCAACGTGGTCTCGGCAGAAGAGCTGCAGAAAGGCGGCGCAAAGACCATGTCCGACTTCCTGTCGTCGGAACCCGGTGTGGACCTGAACACGGCGGGTGGCAGCGGCTCTGGGCAAATCAGCATGCGCGGCGTGACGACAGGTGAGCAGACCGGGCCGACCGTCGGTGTGTACGTCGACGACGTGGCATTTGGCGGCAGCACCGTGTTCTCGCAGGGTGCAACGTTCGCGCTCGACATGAGCCTGCTGGACCTCAATCACATCGAAATTCTGCGGGGTCCTCAAGGAACGCTGTACGGTGCGGGTGCGATGGGTGGATTGCTCAAGTACGTCACCAACGAGCCGGATTCCGGCGAATTTTCGGGCCAGGCGTCTGCAGGCCTTTCCGTCACCAAGCATGGCGGCGTGAATAACTTAGCCAACGCCGTGTTGAATCTTCCGTTGAAGACCGATGTGGCGGCGGCACGGATTTCGATGTTCAGCCAACACGACGCGGGCTATGTCGATGCCGTAGGGCCACAGGCGGGTTCACGTATTGACCGCGGCGATACCTATGGCGCGCGCGCGTCGTTTCTTCTGACGCCCACGAATCAGTTGACGCTGCGCCTGACCGCATTGACGCAGAACATCAACCGCAATGCACCGAACTACGTCGCCTATGGCAAAAATGGGCAACCCGTGGACGGCGATCGGACAACGCGGCTCTTTACGACGGAGCCCTTTCATCAGAACGTCCAACTCTATTCCGCCGGGGTTGAGTACGAGTTCGGCTGGGCACGCGCGAATTCGATCACGTCATACCAGTCGATGCGATCTGATGCGCCGCAAGACTTGTCGGTGGTGTACGTTCCGCTGCTCAATGGCATCGGGCTCAACGTGAGTTCCGTTGCCGCAAAGAACATGGCGACGACGAACAAGTTCACGCAGGAATTTCGTCTGACCTCGCCAGGTAACCGGACGCTGGAATGGCTTGCGGGTGTGTTCTACACGCGCGAGCGCAGTGACGCGAGCCAAGGGCTCATTACAACGCTGCCCGACGGAACCGTCGGCCCCAATTTGTCCGCGCTTGAGGCCCCGAGCACCTACAGCGAGTACGCGGCCTACGGGGATCTGACTTATCACCTGACCCCGCGCCTGTCGTTGACAGGCGGCCTCCGCGTGGCACACAACACCCAGGAGTACCAGCAGACCACGTTTGGCGCGCTCGCGGGGCCCACGCAGACCATCACCGCCCCCTCATCGGATACCAGCAAGACGTACATGCTTACAGCGAACTATGCGCTGACGAAAGACAGCAACGTCTACCTGCGCGCTGCCAGCGGGTATCGCCCTGGCGGACCGAATGCGCTGCTGGTTGATCCTGTCACGGGCCTGCCTTCGTCTGGGAATCCTACGTTCCGCCCCGACACGCTGTGGACCTACGAGGCCGGCTATAAGGCCGATCTCCTGGACAAGCGCATGTCGGTTGCGATGACGGTGTACGACATCGAGTGGAAGAACATCCAGCAGTTCGGCGCGGTCAATGGCGTCAACCAAGTGCTCAATGCCGGTGATGCAAGGATTCGAGGGTTGGAGCTCGCCAGCGCGTTCCGTCCGAATCGCCACTGGAATCTTGGTTTGAGCGTGTCCCTCATCGACGCGAAGCTGACCACGGGCAATGTCAACACGGGCACCAACGCGGGCGATCCGCTTCCAAACTCGGCACGGGTTGCCGCCACTCTATCGGCCAACTACCTGTTTGCGGTGAACGGGTATCCAGCCTACGCAGGTGTTAGTCAACGGTTTGTCGGCAGTCGCCATGCTGGCTTTGGAAACAATACAGGCCGCCCAGACTATCCCCTGCCGGGCTATGCCATGACGGATCTGCAGGCAGGACTCGACTTCAAGAAGTTCAGCCTCGCTTTCTACGTTCGCAACCTGTTCGACCGCCGTGCATTGCTTGCGGCAGGTACGTCCCTGGTTCCGATGGGTGGCCCTGCGCTGGTCAGCGTGGCACAGCCTCGCACGATCGGTGCAACGCTGACGGTTCCCTTCTAACGCACATCACTCGGCATGACACACGATCCAATGGATATCAGGAAGCAACTCGACGCGCTGCTGGAGCCCTACAACAAGGCGGACCAGCCGGGCCTCGTGGTCGGCGTCGCGTTGCGAGGGGATGCGCTTTACCGGCGCGGCTTCGGGCTGGCCAGCATTGAGCACGGCACCATCAACACGCCCGCAACGCGCATGCGGATCGGCTCGACGAGCAAGCACTTCACGTGTCTCGCGGCGCTGCTGCTGGCAGAAGAGGGCAAACTGGATATCGACGCGGGCATCCGCACATACATCCCGCAGTTGCCGGCCCTCGCTGGCGATCCCACGTTACGCCAGTTGATGACGCACACCGGCGGCTACCGTTGCTACCTCGACCTGTGGGTGTTGACGCAGGGCGTGGTGACCATGCCTCGAGGCGCGGCGTTGGCGGCGGAGGTCCGCCAACGCGACGTCAATTTCCGCCCTGGGGAGCGGATGATTTACTGCAACGGCGGCTACCACCTGCTGTCGCTCGCCATTGAGCGCGTCAGCGGCATGCCGTTCGAGACCTTCCTGTCGGAACGCATCTTCCGTGTGATGGGCATGGTCGATACCGAGGCCGTTGCCGACGATATGCAGATTCGGCCGCGCATGGCCACCCAGCACGTACCCGACGGAAAGGGCGGTTTTATTCGCGGCCTGTTCCCTTCGTTGGAAGTGCGGGGCGAAGGCGGCATCGTGTCCACCATCGATGACATGCTGCGCTGGGCGGGGCATTTGCGCGCGCCGAACAAGCTCGGCACCCAGGAAGTGTGGCGGCAGATGCTGACCAAACCGCGCTATTCCAGTGGGGCCGAGGGTGTGTATGCGCTTGGACTGATGCGCACCCCGCATCGCAATGTTGAACTGCTGCACCATGCCGGCGGCGTATTCGGCGGGTCATGCCAGATGTTGACCGTTGTGGCGCATGCGCTTGACGTGGTGATTCTTACCAACGGTGCGCCTGTGGACCCGATTGCACTCGCGACGCAGATTGTCGACGTCGTCCTGGGTGACGAGGTACTCGGCGCACCGCGCGCCGAGCCACTGACCACCCGCGGCAATGAATCGCTGCTGGGCCGGTACTTCTCGCGTGCCGATCGAGCGTACTGTGAGATTGTCGATCGGGACGGGCACCTTGCTGCCGTGATCCACAACCAGAAGCACATGGCGCTGCCGTTAATCGAAACGTCGGACGGTTTGCGCATTGAGGACGGTAGTGGCGGCGCGTTGATGATCCGGCCCGGCGAAACGTCGGCCGGCCACGTGATGGCGATCGAGTTCATCGACTGCGGCCATGCATCGCGCCTGGGACGGCTGCCAGATGAGGCGCCACCTGTCTCCGACGCCTTCGTCGGCATGGAGGGCGCTTACTTCAGCGGTGATGCAGCAGGGCACGCTGGACTGACGCTCTCAGACGGCGCTGTATCGATGCGGCTGGAGGGCCCAATGGGTGGCGTCAACTACCGGCTTGTCCCCGTTAGCGAAGACGTCTTCATGTTTGAGCCGGCGGATGCGCAAGGTTTCTCCGCCGGTGTGCTGACCGTAGATCGTGTGAACGGGCGTGTTTCCCGTTTCTGGCTGGATACCTCGCGCACACGTGGCCTCGCTTTCTCGCGGGAGATATGAGAACAGGCGGAGCGGCAACGGTGCCGCTCCGCTTTTTACGTCAACCGTTGTGTTTCAGAGGCAGGGTTTCGGGTATCGTGACCAACTGCTAACGGCCCGCGTGAATGTGACACGTCGGCTCCGTTGGGTATCAATGCTGAAGCCGGGCGTCACCTGCTGGGATGGGTCTTGCGATAGCGTAACGATGCCATCGATGAAAGCCAGTGGGGCAATGGGAGCCATGCCAAAGACGCGATCCGTGATAGGTGTCAGTCGGTAATCACACCCTCCGGCTGAGCCTTGCATACGGAGTATCAAAGTACTGTGGTCCGCCGGATCGTGTTCGATGACGGCGCGGGCGTTGGCATCGTGGCTCTCGTAGATGCCACACACGGCAGCGGCGATCTCGGCCGTCATCGGGGGGGCTTCAGCAACGCGTTCGAATGTCTCGGCATGACCGCAATGGGCGATCCGTAGATGGTCGATGTCATCGGGCGCGTTGTGCTTTCCCCAGTGCACGGAGAAGGAACCGTCAGAGCCGGCTTCAATGGCGACATCGTTGGTGGGGCTTCCTTCGATCGGGTAAAGCGGCAGGGGCTTCCCCGCGCAGAGCCAACCACCCAGCGTCAATGCACCGTCGCGGTTCTCCAGTGCATACACCGCATTGCTCTCCAATGAGCGATAGCAGCCAAGCCGCTCCGCATGTGCCGATGCTCGCGCTGGTATCGGCGGTCCGTCGCCGCTCAAGACATCGGCGAGCACGATATCGACGATGCGATGGGCAAGATCGATTGGGGTGTCGACCGCGCCGTTGCTGAGGAGCACCACATCCAGCCCGTGTGTGGTGGAGAACAGCATATGGCTGGTGCCCCCGATGACACCGCCCGAATGATGGGTGAGCTCGACGCCGCGATAGTTGGTTTGCTTGAGGCCCAGGGCGTAGTTGCTGCGCTGTCCGCTGGAAAAGACAGGCATCTCCAACATCTGCGCCCACGTTGCATCGGTGCCGATGATTTTTTCACCATGCATGTGCGCAGTCCATCGCAGCATGTCATCGACCGTCGAAACGATGCCGCCTTCGCCCAGGATCTCTCTTGAGGGAAAAATGCCGCGCAGATACCCGCCTTCGCCATCCGGCACATGAAAGCTGGCGATGCCCGGCACCACGGCCATGTCGTTGTCGATGGAAGCCGTCTGGTGCATGCCGATCGGAGTAAAGATCCTCGCATCCAGGAATGCATCAAACGGCATGCCGCTGGCGCGCTCAATGGCGAGCGACAACAAGTGATAGCCCCCGTTCGAATACATCATCCGCTCGCCTGGGCGGAAATTCTCGTCGCGCTGGCGGATCTGTGCGGCGAGCGTTGCGCCACGCGGCGGGACGGCCAAGCCTTGCGTCAGCAAGGCCAGATCGAGCGCGCATCGTTGCCCGCCGCGGTGCGACATCAACTGACGCAGTGTTGGCGCACCGCCGGCACGCGAGAGCTCAGGAACATAGGTTCCGATGCCGGCGTCCGCATCGAGAAGGCCCTCCTCGCAGAGCAGCAGCGCAGCCAGGCAGGTGAAGTGCTTGCCGACTGAGCCGATACGCAGGCGCGTGGCGGTCGTCAGCGCGCGCGCGTGCTCAAGACTCGCCATGCCGAATGCCTTGCGGTAGAGCAGTTCACCATGCTGCGCGATGCCGACAACCACGCCCGGACCATCGCTGCACGCGTAGGGGCGAAACAGCGCCGATAGCGCCTCGTACATGCATTCTCTCGATGGGCTTGTCATGGGGTTGTACCGTCGTCAATGCGAGTGAAGAGCAAATTGCGCGTCCGCCAGGTGTCGAGCCGGAAACACGAGGTGTTCCCACTGCCGTCGCGTGAGAGGCGCATTGCGCCATACGCCATGCTGCTGGGGTCGTGCGGCGTGAAGGCAAGCATGTCGTTCGATTTGGGGTCGAGACGGTAGTGGGCGGCGCCGTGCCTGCCTTGGACAGACATCGCCAGTGCATTGCTTTCCTGCTTGATGATCGCAAGCGCATCGGCATCCAGGCTGACATAACGCCCGACCAATCCGTTGGCCGCGTCGGCTGCATGGGGCGCCGCATTGGCGAGGCGGTCCAGCGTCTGGCTTTGCCCGCACTGCGTCATGTCGAGACGCGTTCCGTCGCTGTGGAGTTTTAGATAAAGCGCACCCTCGGGGCCGTCATCCAGCGCCAGTGTCCTCGGCCTGTTGGGCACCAACTTGAGCGGCAGCGGGTGAATGACGAGGTTGTGGTGAATGAGATGCAGCGTGCCATCGCGGTCAACAATCTCGCAGTAGGCGCCCGTTTCGCGTGAGTGGTACGTCCCCAACCACGCAGGATACTCAACGGACGTTGCCGGACGGCTTTCCACTGGCGAGAGATGCGCCTCAAGCACGATGTCGATCACACGCTTGGACAACGCAATCGGATTGATCGTGTCCGCGTTCGTCATGATCACGATGTCGAGGCCATGCTCAGGCACCGTCAACATCTGGCAGGCGCCACCGATCGAGCCACCGGAGTGGTGCAGCATCGATACGCTGCGATAGCGTGTCTGCATGAGGCCGAGCGAGTAGGTGCCGACCTCTCCGTTGTTAAAACGGACCGGGGTCAGCATTTCACGCCACGTGGCAGCGGAGCCAATGCGCTTCTCGCCGCGCAGGTGTGCGATCCAGCGCAGCATGTCATCCAGCGTCGATACGATGGCACCCTCGCCCAGGCAGCGCCATCCTGGCAGTAGGCCGCGCTCCCAGCCGCCCGTGGCGTCCCGTACATGCAGTGTCGCCATGCCGGGCAGAATCTGCATATCGTGGGGTGCCGCAATGGTGTCAATCATGCCCATCGGGCCAAAGAGGTGTTCCGCCAGAAACGCCTCGAACGACATGCCGCTGATGCGTTCAATCACGATCGACAGCATCTGGTAGCCGCCGTTGGTGTACATGGCGCGCTCGCCCGCAGGGAAGTTGTGCTCGGACTGCCGTGCCTGCATCGCCAATGCAGCACCTGCGGGAACCATGCTCAATCCCTGTGTGAGCATGAAGAGATCGAGAAAGCACCGTTCCCCGCCGGAATGGTTCATGAACTGGCGGAGCGTGGGGTCGCTGTCCCGCGCGGGAAGTTCAGGGAGGTAGCTGCGCGCCGGCGCATCGATGTCGAGCTTGCCGGCCTCGGCGAGCAGCATGGCGGCCAAGCAAGCGAAATGCTTGGTGACGGATCCGATGCGCATGCGTGTGTATGGCGTATTGGCGACGCTGTGCTCCAAGCTGGCCATGCCAAAGCCACGGCGATAGCGCAACGCGTCACCGTGCGCAATGCCCACGACCAGGCCCGGTGTGTCACTACGCTGATACGGTGCAAAGAGGGCGTCGAGCCTCGCGGCGAGTGAAGAATCCATTGGCTGCACGGTGGACGTTACGGGAGCATGGCGTTGGCAATGGCGGACCCCCAGGCATCTTCTGGGCACAGCAAGTGGCCGTCCGAGTACTGGGTGCCAACCGCACGATCCCTGGTGAGAAACAACGGTCCATCGAGGTCGATGCGATCGCACAACTGCCCGAGGACGAAAGCGGGCGCGATGGCCAATGACGTCCCAGGCATGCATCCAACCATGACGGAGAGGCCTGCAGACCGTGCGCTGGCGGCGAGTTCAAGCGCGCGCGTGAGTCCTCCGCACTTGTCGAGCTTGATGTTCACGATGTCGTATCGACGAACGACGCTGGGAAGGTCATTAACGTCCTGGAACGATTCATCGGCGGCCAGAGGTATCGGATAGTCCAGCGTATCGAGGCAGGCGTCAGCACCGATGGCGAACGGCTGTTCCAGCATGTCGACGCCGACTTGTTGCAACACCGGAAGCATCGCATCGAGGTGCGCGAGCGACCAGCCTTGGTTGGCATCGACCGAGAGCGGCACGTCAGGTCGTGCCTCACGAATCGAAAACAGGCGGCTGGCATCGCGCACACTGCCATCGAGTTTGATCTTGAGCGCCCGGGCTTGGCGCAGGCTACGCGCGTTGCGCGCCATCGCCTGTGGGGTGTCGACGCCGATAGTCATCGTGGTGAGCAGGGGGCGCGGTGGGGGAAGCTGCGCGACGCGCCAGACCGGCAACGCTTCACGTTTCGATTCCAATGCCCAAAGCGCTGCGTCCACCGCATTGCGTGCGCCGCCCGATGGCAGCAGCGTCAGCAACTGCGCGCGGGTGATGCCTCGTTCGATAGAAGGCCGTACCGCTTCGATCTGCGCCGCGATCGACTCGGGCGTCTCGCCAAGATAGAAGACGCCGGCCGCTTCACCGACACCTTCATGGTGCGCGTCAGCGATTGTCACGACGACCACACGTGCAGTATCGACGAGATAGCCGGTAATTCTGAAAGGCGCGGCCAGTGGCCAGCACTCGATTCGAATCGAGAGAGAACAGGGTTCCATGGTGTTCGTTTGACGATGGGAGGGCGTTATGCGTAGCGCTCAATCGCGTCGCGTACGCCTTTACCGGCGGCGCGCATCAGTACGCAAGCGGAAGAGAAGCCAACCAGGGCGACGCCAATAATCGCCAGGAGGAGCCCGTGGTTGACAGCCTGCAAGCGATCCGACATCACCCCGATGAAGACCGGGCTACCGGCTTGAACGACGATGGTGGTCAGCACGCCGATGGCGGCCACTCGCGAGCGCAGGTGCGCGGGGCAAATGCTTTGCATGATTGCGGGAAACAGCACCATGCCGGCGACAATGCAAGTGAACTGCAGTCCAAAGAGGCTGTAGACGAATGTCACCGAACTGGCCGTCAGGTAGCCGACGGAAGTGAGCGCTGCGGCAAGCGCACCCCATTCGCACACACGCAGCGGGGCCAATACGCCGAAGCGAGGGCTGAGGCGGCGAGCGATCAGCCAGCCCAGAACGCAGCCAACGACGCTGCCGATTGTGGCTGCGGCTCCCAACCCACCGCCAGCCGCAGCCGGCGCCGCGCCAAAGCTCCGCACGGCAACGATAGGCATCCAGGTGGTGATGCCGGTGAAAGCCATGTTGACCAACGCAATCGCGCCGAAGAATTTCGCCATCATGGCCCGTTCGCGTGTGAAATAGACGCGTGCGGTCAAGGGTGATGTGGCGGCATGCTCGGCGGCGCGCATGGTCGTGCTGACGGCGCCGTGTTTAGGGCGGATCATCGCTACCAGAATGACAAGAAGCGGCGCAGGTATCGCAACAGCAAAGAACGCTAGACGCCATGGCGAGAAGCTGGCTAACGAACTGGGTAGCGTGCCGTGTGTGGCCGTGACGCCTTGTAACAGCGCCCCCCCCAAGGCCATGCCCGCACCGGCGCCGAGCAGATTGACCAGCGCGAACACCGAGTTTGCGAGCACGCGCTGTCGTGCGGGAAACAGGTCGGGAATCATGCCGTAGATGATGGGCATCAATCCGGCCTCTCCGATGCCCAATCCGATCGAGGCGATGAAGAGTTGCCAGAAGCCGGTGGTGAGCCCGCAGGTTGCAGTTGCTGCACTCCAGACCAGGATGCACACCGCCAGCACGAGGCGACGGTCGACGCGGTCTGCCACCCATCCGATGGGCAGCGCCGCCGCGCCCGCAAAGAGTGCGATGCCGGCGCCTTGCAGCAGGCCGATCTGCAAGTCCGAGAGACCGAAGTCATGCCGGATCGGTTCTGTAAGGAGGACGAGTATCTGACGGTCGATATTGGCAAAGAACGCGACGATCACGAGGACTGCGAGGCCGAACCAGGCAAGCGCGCCAGCGGACGCCTCCCTTGGTGCGGAGATCCCCATGGCGGGGGGAGGTAAGTCGAGTTTCGAGTCGAACATGGCGGAGCCGACAATTGAGGAGGGTGCGAGAGGGTGACGGGGCGACCAGTTGGCAGCGCAATGCTGCTTACGGCATGAACTGCTCGTTGCCGACCAGCCCGATGCGCTTCACACCCAGCCGTTGGGCTGACGCCATGACCATGGCAACGGCCCGATACGGCGCGGCCTTGTCCGGACGCAAGTGCAGCTCAGTTGGTGCGGGGTCTGCACTGACTGCCTCAAGCCGGGTTTCCAACTGCGCACGGGAGGCCACCGGTTCGCCATTCCAGGCGAGCGAGCCATCCGGTGCGACGTCAATCTGGACGATGGCCGGCGTTGTCTGCTGAGGCTGCGCCGGCGCGTCGGTTGGCATGTCCAGCTTTACCGCATGCGTTTGGATAGGGATCGTGAGGATGAGCATGATGAGCAGCACGAGCATCACGTCGATCAACGGGGTGGTGTTGATCTCGACCATGATCTCGGCGTCATCGCCGTTGCCGCCATGCATCGTCATTGCCATGACGGGCCTCCTTTTGGTGTGAATGGGTTATTGGCGCGGCGGTGCTTCGGTAATGAAATCCACTTTCGCGATACCAGCGCGTTGACAGGCGAGCACGACGCGCCCAATGGCGGCGTAACGTGCATCCAGGTCGCCACGGATGTGCACTTCCGGCTGCGGTTTTTGCACGGCCACCGTCTTGAGTCTGTCGACAAGCGTTTGGGTATCCGGCACATGACCTTCATTCCAAAACACGTCGCCGTCTTTCGTGACCGCGAGGATCACGTTCTGGGGTGTGGTTTGCAGCGGGTGGACGGCTTCTTTGGGAAGCGTGACCGGCACGGTGTGCGAGACCACCGGAATGGTGATCAGGAAGATGATCAGCAGCACCAGCATCACGTCCACCAATGGCGTCGTGTTGATGGTGGACATCACCTCATCGTGCTCGTCACTGCTGCCAGTTCCGACGGACATGGCCATGGCTCACCCCACGCGGGCAATCGCCATGGACCGCGTTGCGGCGGCAGCGGCAGCGGTGGTCTTGCCCGTGAAGAGAACGGTATGCAGTTCGGCGGAGAAGCCGCGCACACGCTCCATCACAGCCTTGTTGCGCCGTACCAGCCAGTTGTAGCCGAGCACCGCCGGCACGGCCACGGCCAGGCCGATAGCGGTCATGATCAATGCTTCGCCCACGGGGCCGGCAACTTTGTCGATCGATGCCTGGCCGGCAATGCCGATGGCCGTCAGCGCGTGATAGATGCCCCACACCGTCCCGAACAGTCCAACGAATGGCGCAGTTGACCCGACGGTACCCAGGAAGGAGAGACCGTCCTGCAGGCGATTGGAAACGGTGTTGGTGGCGCGCTCAAGGGCGGTGGTGACCCACGTGTCCAGGCTGATCTGCTCCAGCATCGCGCCATCGTGGTGGTCCCATGCGGACAGGCTGGCCTGTGCAATGAAGCGGAAGGGGCAGTCCTCGTTGAGCGCGCGTGCGCCTTCCGGGAGCGTGGGTGCAGTCCAGAAGACCTCTTCGGCAGCTTTTGCCCGGCGGAGCACGCGGGCCTGTTCAAGCAGCTTCGCGACGATGATGTACCAGCTGCCCATCGACATCACGATGAGGATCAGCAGTGTGCCGCGGGCAATCAGATCGCCGCCTTTCCAAAGCGCCTCGAGGCCGTATGGATTCGTTACCGCATCGGTGGCGGCATGCGCCGCGCTGGTTGCCAGCGTCAGAGCGACGGCGGCGGCAGCTGGGTAGTAGCGTTTGAACATATTTGTCTCCTGGAACGTGTTGGAATAACGTGATGGCATTGGCTGACGCTTGCAGCCTCAATCGAGCTTGAAAGAG
Organism: Burkholderiaceae bacterium 26; assembly: GCA_000955795.1. Classification (GTDB taxonomy): domain Bacteria; phylum Pseudomonadota; class Gammaproteobacteria; order Burkholderiales; family Burkholderiaceae; genus Ralstonia; species Ralstonia chuxiongensis. The sequence continues at coordinate 37,445 of JYOB01000008.1, read as the reverse complement.
AAAGGCACCTGCACCCGCACCTCCTGGCCTTGCGCGATGCAGTGGAATTGCCGCACGGCGTTCTCGGCCGCGCGATCCAACACAGGTGCGGCGGACGTGGTGACACGCAGGTCTTTCACGTTGCCGTCAGTGCCCACCGTGAACGCCACGACAACATCGCCCGTGAGGCTGTCTTTGATCGCTTCACGTGGATAGCGGATGCCCGCACGCACCTGCGTCGAGTTCGGGCACACAACGCCCACACTTGCGGCAACTGGCGCGGGTGCCGGTGCTGGAGGCGCGACCGGCGCAGACGGCGTTGGTGTGGCCGACTGTGCGGTGATGGTGTTTTGCGACGGCGGTGTGGCGGTATGCACTTCCGGCGGCGGCACAAACGGGGGTGGCGCAACGTGCTTCGGCCGGGGCGGTGGCTCCGCCAGCTTCTTGGGAGGCGGTGGGGGCGGGGGCGGAGGCTTGACCTCTTCAATCAGACGCGTCTCGATCGGCGTCGTGATGATCTTCACCACGTTGGTTGCGATACCGCTCAGCAGCGCGTACAGGATCACCACATGCAATGCGATCACGAATGCGATGCCAGCCATTCGACGAGCGTGCGGTTTGGGTTGGGCGTAGTTCATATGCCACGTGTCTCCTGCCTTGATAGGTCTTGTTGAGGAGCACGTTAAAGCCTGGGCATTTCCACTTCATCTCGACTTTGTATCGAGGTTGATACGAAGCTGAATGCGCGGGAAGCAGATGCAGAGCGTGGCAAGACGGCGCGTGTAAATCGCACACTTCGTTGCGCTACCGGCGTGACGGGAATGTTGCTGGATGCTTGGCCGTGGACGTATGCGCAACAGCACACAGGTCGATTATTTCAAGCGTGAAATAATCCGTACAAAAAAGCTCTTATATTGGCGTCTCATAATTCCGTGGGCGCGAGCGCGGCACGCTGCCGCTACGACACCGGAGAGGGGGAGACACCGTGACCAAATCGATTCATGTTCTCGCTGTCGACGACGACGCGCAGATCAGGGGCTTGCTGTGTGATTGCCTAGCCGATTTCGGCATGGTCACCACGCAAGCCGCCAACGGTGCCGATATGCATCGTGCGCTTGCTAATGGCACAGCCGATATTGTCGTGCTGGATCTGATGTTGCCTGATGGCGATGGACTCGATCTATGTCGCGAAATTCGCGCGAAGTCGGATATCCCGATCATCATCCTCACGGCGCGCGGCGAGATGACGGACAGGATCGTAGGGCTCGAGCTGGGCGCAGACGACTACGTCGTCAAGCCGTTTGAGCCTCGTGAGCTGGTCGCGCGTATCCAGACCATCCTGCGCCGCACGCGCGCCCAATTGCATGCGCATGCCGATACCCAGGAAGAGTGCCGGTTCGCAAACTGGCGTCTGAACCTCATTGGCCGCCATTTGATCGCTGCCGACCATACGGTCATCCCACTGTCGAACGCCGAGTTCCGCCTCCTCAATGCATTTCTTGCTGCCCCGGGGCGCGTACTAAGTCGCGAATACTTGATGGATGCCGCACGCGGCAAGTCAACCGACGCATTTGACCGCAGCATCGACGTGCAGATATCGCGTTTGCGCCACAAGTTGCGAGAGGACATCAAGGAACCCAAGCTCATTCGTACGATTCGAGGAGAGGGCTACATGCTTGATACCAAGCAGCATTGAGCGTGGGTATGGGCTGCTTAGTGCAGCGTGTAGAGAGTCTGCCGCCCCTCGGCATAGAGGGCCATGGCGATCTTCACGATCTCATTGCGATGCCGGTCGAAGGAGGCCAGCACCCCGGCTTCGTCAGAACCGAGGCCGGGGTCCAAATTCATCAGTACGCGGTCTTCCACAAGGAAAGTAATTTCGCGTGCATTGTCGTAACCCCAGAACCACACGCCATGCCTGGCCCCATCATAGCTGCGGCTGGGGTTGGGAAAACTGAGTGCCATATGTCGTCCTGCGTTCTACGCCTTTGATGGACCGGGTTGCACGCTCACTACCAGCGCGAAGCGCTCCTGTTACTGCGTATCGCCTTTCATGCTCTCGGCTTCCATCGCGGCATGCAATTCCTCATACGCCTCAATTGGCTCCATATCCTGATCGACGAACGCCGCTGCGTGCTCTGCGGCGGCCAACGCATCGCGCGGGATACCGCTCTGGCTATCGTCCTCGGTACTTGGCGGCAGCAGCATGTCCTCAAGCATCCCGCGCAGCTCCGGGGTATTCCATGGCTTGCCCAGCTTGGCCTTCCTTTTCAGGTAGTGACGGATTTCCGAGTCTTGCTCGGCGGTGAGCGGAAGCCCTCGAAAAGTGGGGTCCGTGTTGTGATGGATCATGATGCGCCTCCCGAAGCGGTCTGCGCTTTCAATGTAGAGATATCGATTCTCTGCGGTGAACGTTACAAGTTGCGTGTGATCACTGTGCCGCGTGTCCGCGGCCAACCGATTTACGTCTTCTTCTTGGCGACACCTTCGTTCCCAACCCGAGAATGCACCGTGCTGGACGGGGTTGCCGGCACTGACGGCTTCTTGGACTGCTTGGGTTTTTTCGCTTCGCGAGTGCTGCGTAGTTGACTCTTGGCCATGTTGTTGCTCCTAGTGCGTTGCTTGCCAGGGTGGCAATCCCAGCATACGCGCTTAGAAGCTCTCCGGACATCTTTACCTATTCGGAAGAACCTTCCGCCGTCGGGTCTGGCGCCCAGGCGGCGGTGAATTAAGCGCCTAGATCATACCCAGGGGCGCCGCGGCCCCGACACCTGTCATCGTCTTATGTCCCAGACCTGCGATGCCTCGCTGAGATGCAGGTCGCCCGTGGGCAGTCTCGGTACGCCCTCCAATCTGGCGATCGCTGTTTTTTTGCAGTGACTGATGGAGTTGAGCGAGCGCTTTCGATGAACAGGGCTTCGCGAGCGAAGGAGCACGGAGGAGCGATGAATATCCGGATGCCTTCTTGTGCCTGCACGCCTCTGCGTACTCAGGACACTGGCAAGCTGCGTGGATTGTTCTAGGTCGAGAACTCGAGTGGGGCCGCGTTCAATGTGGCAAGCAGCCGTTGAAGCTGAGATATCAAGAGGGGTACGACCACGTGTTACTACATCGTATCTCCCCTGATCGAGGGCCGTCTAAAGGTCCATGCCAAGGCGTTCTTGAGGCTGGAGATCCTCGCGGGGTGCTGATTCCCCTTAGCCACCAGAGGCTCGCTCGCATGCTGTGCCTCGGCAATTGCTTCTTGTAGGTGACGAAGCCTATCGGACCGTCTTGCAGAGAGAAGAGCGGAGTTTAGTGCGGCAAGGCCCCGCAGTTTGCCGCGTGAGACGCAACCAATGGTGCTCTCCCTGGCGCACCTCTTGTGTACTAACTAATTGAAATATAAGGAGTTTACTGTTTTCGGCGCGCCGTGCTGCGTCAGAGAGTTCCACATTGAGTGACCAAAGTTCCAAATTGAGTGAATCTCGACACCCGTTCTTGAAATCGTAATACCCCGTCCCTATAATTAGCACTCGCCGGGCAGGAGTGCTAACAATGCCTCCACCCCCGATGCTTTCCCGATGCGCCGCGTCCCGCGGCGCGTTTTGTGAATAAACACTCACTTTGCATTGAGGAGTTTGTATGAACCTGCGTCCCTTGCATGATCGCGTGATCGTGAAGCGCCTGGACAACGAAACGAAGACCGCTTCGGGCATCGTCATTCCTGACGCCGCCGCTGAAAAGCCGGATCAAGGCGAAGTGCTGGCCGTCGGTCCGGGCAAGAAAGACGACAAGGGCAATGCGATCGCGCTGGACGTGAAGGTCGGCGACCGCGTGCTGTTCGGCAAGTATGCCGGCCAAGGCGTCAAGGTGGATGGTCAGGAAGTCCTGGTCATGCGCGAAGAAGACATCATGGCCGTGGTGGCGAAGTAAGCGGGCGCTCTGTCGCATCGGCTTACCAGTAACCCAACCCTCATTGTCTGCCCGGCGGATTCCCCCGGTGTGGGCAACATCCAAAGATCTCGGAGATTCTCAAGATGGCAGCTAAAGACGTAGTGTTCGGCGACGCCGCACGTGCCAAGATGGTCGAAGGCGTGAACATTCTCGCCAACGCAGTCAAGGTGACCCTGGGCCCCAAGGGCCGTAACGTGGTGCTGGAGCGCAGCTTCGGTGGCCCGACCGTGACCAAGGACGGTGTGTCGGTCGCCAAGGAAATCGAGCTGAAGGACAAGCTGCAGAACATGGGCGCGCAAATGGTCAAGGAAGTCGCTTCCAAGACCAGCGACAACGCCGGTGACGGCACCACCACCGCAACGGTGCTGGCTCAGTCGATCGTGCGCGAAGGCATGAAGTACGTTGCCGCCGGCATGAACCCGATGGATCTGAAGCGCGGCATCGACAAGGCTGTCGGCGCTGCCGTCGAAGAGCTGAAGAAGATCAGCAAGCCGACGACCACCAGCAAGGAAATCGCTCAAGTTGGCGCCATCTCGGCCAACAGCGACGAGTCCATCGGCCAGCGCATCGCTGAAGCCATGGACAAGGTCGGCAAGGAAGGCGTGATCACGGTGGAAGACGGCAAGTCGCTGGCCGACGAGCTGGACGTCGTGGAAGGCATGCAGTTCGACCGCGGCTACCTGTCGCCGTACTTCATCAACAACCCGGAAAAGCAAGTTGTCCAGCTGGACAACCCGTTCGTGCTGCTGTTCGACAAGAAGGTCAGCAACATCCGCGACCTGCTGCCGGTGCTGGAACAAGTCGCCAAGGCTGGCCGTCCGCTGCTGATCATCGCTGAAGACGTTGAAGGCGAAGCCCTGGCAACGCTGGTGGTCAACAACATCCGTGGCATCCTGAAGACCGCCGCCGTCAAGGCTCCGGGCTTTGGCGACCGCCGCAAGGCCATGCTGGAAGACATCGCCATCCTGACGGGCGGCCAAGTCATCGCTGAAGAAGTCGGCCTGACGCTGGAAAAGGCAACCCTGAACGACCTGGGCCAAGCCAAGCGCGTTGAAATCGGCAAGGAAAACACCACGATCATCGATGGCGCAGGCGACGCCCGCAACATCGAAGCCCGCGTGAAGCAAGTGCGTGCCCAGATCGAAGAAGCGACCTCGGACTACGACCGTGAGAAGCTGCAAGAGCGCGTGGCCAAGCTGGCCGGCGGTGTTGCTGTGATCAAGGTTGGCGCTGCCACCGAAGTCGAAATGAAGGAAAAGAAGGCTCGCGTGGAAGATGCTCTGCACGCAACGCGCGCTGCCGTGGAAGAAGGTATCGTGGCTGGCGGCGGTGTTGCACTGCTGCGCGCCCGTGCGCTGATCTCCGGCCTGAAGGGTGCCAACGCTGACCAAGACGCCGGTATCAAGATCGTGCTGCGCGCCATGGAAGAGCCGCTGCGCCAGATCGTCACGAACGCTGGTGACGAAGCTTCGGTGGTGGTGGCCAACGTCATCGCCGGCCAAGGCAACTACGGCTACAACGCTTCGACTGGCGAGTACGGTGACCTGGTGGAGATGGGCGTGCTGGACCCGACCAAGGTGACCCGCACCGCGCTGCAGAACGCCGCTTCGGTCGCTTCGCTGATGCTGACCACGGATTGCGCCGTGGCAGAGCTGCCGAAGGACGATGCAGCTCCGGCAATGCCGGGCGGCATGGGTGGCATGGGCGGCATGGACGGCATGATGTAATTTGCCTGTCCGGCAACCTGGCCCGGCCATCTTTCGGGATGGCTGTTCCAAGCAAAAAACCCCGTGGGTGCGAGCCCGCGGGGTTTTTTGTTGCCTGCTTTGTTAAGGCGGCGTTAACGCTGCAATGCAGTGGGCTTGGATACAATCGGCCCCACCCGCGAGCCTCAGCGTCGTTAAGTATCGATAAACGATCAGCGTCCTGAAGCGGGCACGACAACAACTCAGGGAAGGGAAAACAGATGAACGACATCGCACGCGAGTCCGTCCTGGGCAGCGCCCCCGCTCCGGCTGCGCCGCAACCGCTGCGACTGCGCTTTATCGGCAGCGGCTCCGAATACTTCCGCATCTGGATCGTCAACCTGCTGCTGACCATCGTCACGTTGGGCATTTACTCGGCCTGGGCGAAGGTGCGCACGCTGCAGTATTTTTATCGCAACACGCAACTGGCTGGTTCGAGCTTCGACTATCACGGCAGCCCGACCGCCATTCTCAAGGGCCGCGCGATCATTTTCGTGCTGGCGCTTGCGTTCAACCTCCTGGGCCATTCGTCGCCGTTGCTGGGGCTGGCGTTGCTTGTGGTGATGGCCGCTGCGTTTCCGTGGCTGCTCGTGCGCTCGCTGCGCTTTCGCATGGCCAATTCCAGCTACCGCGGCCTGCGCTTTGCCTTTACGGGCAAGGATGCCGAGGGCTACATGGTGTTTCTGGTGTGGCCGATTCTGAGCGTGATCTCGCTGTATCTGCTCGCACCGCTGGCGCACCAGCGCTTCAAGCGTTTCCAGCACAAGAACACGCGCTTCGGTACCGCGCCGTTTGATTTCTCGGGCACACCGGGCAACTTCTACGGCGTGTATCTGCGCACCTTCGGGCTGGCGATCCTGGCGATCGTGGTGGCCTCTTGCCTCGCGCTGGTGCTGGGTGTGTCGTTGCACAGCGCGCCGGGTGTGGGCCAGATCTTCGGCTTCATCCTCGTCGGGTTGTTCATGTATGCCGCGATGCTGTTCCTGACGCCGTACTTCCTGTCGCGCCTGCAGAACGTGGTGTGGAACCACACCACGCTAGGCGCGCATCGCTTCCAGAGCCAGGTGGGCGCGGGCAAGCTGTTCTGGATCTTCGTGTCGAATGCGGTGCTGATCGTGATCACCGTCGGCCTGTTCACGCCGTTTGCACGTGTGCGCACGGCGCGCTACAAGCTCGACTCGGTGACGATGATCGCGGCCGGTTCGCTCGACACCTTCGTTGCCGGCGAAACCACCAACGTGGGCGCCCTGGGCGACGCAACGGTGGACTGGTACGACATCGATATCGCGCTGTAAGCGCGCTGCAGGCAAAGGCAACCGCTGTGATTCTTGCGACCTACTTCGACGGCCGTACCTCGCGCGCGCAACCCGTGCGCCTTGCCGTCGAGGCGGGCGAGGCGGTGCTGTTCGACGCGGAGGGCACGGCGCTGCGCCGCGCGGCGCTCTCCACGCTGCGGGTGTCGGAGCGCGTCAAACATGCCCCGCGCTTGATCACCTTCGAAGATGGCGCGTTTTGCGAGATCAACGACCCGGCAGAGCAGGCATCGCTGAATGCGCTGCTGCATCGCACCGGCTATCGCGAGGGCTGGGTCGTGCTGGCGCAGAACAGCTGGAAGCTGGCGCTGGGCTCGCTGTTGGCCATGGTGGTCGTGCTGGCGCTGGGCTATCGCTACGGCTTGCCGTGGGGTGCCAAGGTGGTGGCCAATATGGTGCCGCAGCGCGCCGAGGCACAGCTCGGGCGCAGCACGCTGAAAGCAATGGACGAGCGCTGGCTGCGGCCAAGCAAGCTGCCTGCCGCGCAGCAAGACCGCATCCGCGCACGCTTTGCTGCGCTGCAGAGGCCCCCGCAGGCCACGCACACGTATCACATCGTTTTTCGCGATGCCGACATCGGCGCCAATGCCTTTGCGCTGCCCGGCGGCGACATCGTCGTGACCGACGCGCTCGTCAAGCTGGTGGGTGAGGGCGATGGCCTGACGGGTGTGCTGGCGCACGAGGCGGGTCACGTTGAATATCGCCACGGGCTGCGGCAGGTGATTCAGTCGTCGGCCATCGGAGCAACGGCGGCGCTGTTGTTTGGCGATGTCTCGACGATTCTGTCGGGCGTGCCGGCGGCGCTGCTGACGCTGCGCTATTCGCGTGACTACGAGCGCGATGCCGACCGCTATGCCGCGCTGCTGCTGCAGGAGAACGGCTTGTCTGTCGGCGCGTTTGCCGATGTGCTGCAGGCGCTGGAAGACACGCATGGCGGCACGCGCAAGGCAGATGCACCGAAGAAGCCCGACGCCGCTAGCGATGACGATGCCTCGGCGTTCTTCTCGTCTCACCCGCTGACGCGCGAGCGCATCGATACGCTGCGCCGCTTTGACCGCACGCACGGCGGCAGTGACAACGGCGACGCGGATTGACGCGTCACGGACTCCGCTCGTTACGCTCGTCCAATTCCTGACAGCTTCGTCATCCGTTTGATCGATTTCCCCCCCGCCTCGCGCCACCAAGAATGGTGACAGAGGGACGGGGGACATCATGCGACACGCTGAATCGGGCGTCATGAACGCATTGGCGGGTGTGCTGCCGCCAACGCTTGTGCAGCGGTTGCCGGACCGCACGATGGTGACCCGCGTGTTCCGCTTCGGGGTCTCCGGTGTTGTGGCCACCGGCATGCACATTGCCATCGCCACCACGCTCATCAACGGTTTTTCTGCCTCCCAGGTGACGGCCAACGGCGTAGCGTTTGTCTGCGCCAACGTCTGCTCGTACCTGCTCAACGCGCTGTGGAGCTTCTCGGCCAAGCCGGGGCGCGCCAATTTCCTGCGCTTCTACGCCGTCTCACTGCTCTGCTTGGCGCTGACGCTTGCGATCTCATGGCTGGCGCAGACGTTGGGCCTGAGCTACTGGGTCGGGCTTGCGGCCATCCTGTCGGTGGTGCCGCCGCTCACCTTCCTATTGCACCGGTTCTGGACGTTCCGCTAGCGGAGGGCAACATGGGCTGCCTGCACAAACCTCCCGCAATGCAAGCGACCAAGCGGCTTCGCGTTTCATCGCTGAATCATACCTACGGCCAGTTTCGGACTGCGTCTGTGGCGGCTACAACTGACGATAAGGGACGGGGAAATCTGCAAGCGACCGGCGAGCCGCGGCAGGTAGTCGGTACAACGCCCGATAGCCACTCATACCGGCGGAGGCGAAGGCATATGCGCGCGCATACCAAACAGAGAGAACGAGGGGCGGTGCTCCCGATGGTCGGCTTGACCCTTGCCGTGTTGCTGGGAATGGCAGGTCTGGTCATCGACTTGAGTGGCTTGTTCGTGGCCAAGACGGAGCTTCAGTCAGCGGTGGATAGCTGTGCCTTGTCAGCGGCGCAGGAACTGGATGGTGCATCGGATGCACTGACTCGGGCGACGAATGCGGGGCTGACAGCGGGCAATGCCAACCGCGTCGTCTATCAAGCGTCGTCCGCATCGTTGGCGAACGCGGATGTCACGTTCAGCGCGGCACTGAACGGTACCTACAGCGCAGCCGGCGTGGCGTCGAGTTCGTCGAGCTACGTCAAGTGCACGCATACCACGAGCGGGATCACGGCACGCTTGATCAAGTTCGTTGGTGGTGCCACCAGCAATGCCGTTGCTGCGCTGGCGGTGGCCACGCGTGTACATGCGCAGAGCACGTGCCCCATTCCAGTGGCCCTGATCCCAAAATCCGGGGGTACGGCTCCCAACTATGGTTTCCAGATCGGTGAGTGGGTCAGCATGCTGTACTCCGGCGGGTCCACTACACCGGGTGAGATGGGTTGGTACAACCTCGACGGCTCCACCAATGCCAACGAGACGAAAACCGAAATGGATCAGGGCTATTGCAATTCCAAGATCGGTGATCAGTTGGGGACACCTGGTGCGAAGGTCTCTGTTGACGACAACTGGAACGGGCGCTTTGGCATCTACAAGAACAAGTCAAACGCGTCGCAACTGCAGCCGGATTTCACGGGCTACTCCTATACGTCGACCAATTGGACGAACACGGTGCCGCAGAACGCCTACAGCGGCACACCTGCTGCGGGCTCCGACAAGAGCGCTGCCAATTTCAAGAGCAAACGGCTTGCCTATGCCAACTACGACGATACCGGGACGAGTGTCACCGGCGGCGACAAGATCACCGGGCTCAACGTCAAGGGCGGCTACAAGAGCCTCGCCACCAGCGGGAACAGTGGCGATTTGGCCACCTATGGGGTGAATCGGCGCGTTGTCCTAGTACCCGTCATCTCATCCGCGTCAAAGATCATCGACTACGCCTGCATGCTGATGTTGCAGCCCATTGACGGTGTCCACAACACGCCGCAGTTTGAGTTCCTGGGCAACGCAGGGGGCACCAGCAGCCCGTGTTCACCCAGTGGCCTGGCGGGCGGCAGCAAGGGCCCCTTGGTTCCAGCATTGGTGCAGTAGGAGCAAACCATGAAGACGCGACAACGACAACATGGCGTGGCGCTGGTCGAACTGGCCATCATGCTCAGCCTGCTGCTTGCCATCACCTTCGCGATAACGGAGTTCGGCCGGGCCATCTACACGTACAACACCTTGGCCAAGGCCACACGAGACGCCACCCGTTACCTGAGCACGCAGGCCGCCGGCAACACGACCTCCTATACGACTGCAACAAATCTGGCGGTCTACGGCACGCCGACGGTCGGCAGCACGCAAGCGCCGCTGGCACCGGGGCTGACGTCCAGCATGGTTTCCATTTGCGATGCGTCCAACACGAGCTGCACGTCCAACATTGCACAAGGGACCAACCCGGCCATCAACACCGTCACCGTCACGATCTCGGGCTACACGTTCAACCCGGTGATCGACATGATGGCGTTCCTGCGTTTCTATGCGGGCGGCACCGGGTCGATCACCTCGTTTCCGTTTGGGAACATCTCAGTGACCATGAGGCAGTCCTATGAATAAACATCAGAAAGGTACGACGGCGGTTGAGTTCGCCATTGTGGTGGCGCTCTTTCTGACGGTGCTGCTTGGCATCCTCGACTTTGGGCGCATTCTCTTCACCTGGAACGCCGTGGGAGAAGCGACGCGCTGGGGGGCGCGACAGGCGGTGGTTTGCGGGCAGGGCTCGACATCTGTATTGAGCAAGATGCAGACCATTCTGCCGACGCTCACGTCTGCGAATGTGTCGGTGCAGTGGTACGACACCAGTGGGGCGGTGAGCACCAGCTGTGATGCTACGAGCTGCGGTGGTGTTGCAGTCAGCGTGACCGGTATGACGGTGGCGCCTTATTCGCCTGCTACCTGGATTGGTTTTTCTCAACTCGCTGTGCCGGGGTTTTCGACTTACTTGCCGCGAGAGGTCATGGGACAGGATCCTAATAGCAGTAGTGTTTGCTCCTGAGTTAGTCTCTTAATGGTGTTGGTCTGGTTCAATTTTTTTCGGGGGATGGGCCTAGTGGTTCATCCCCTTTTTCATTCCCTGCCGGGCCTGACCCACTCTCTTGGTCTTGCCAAAGAAAGTCAGCAAAGAAAGACGTGCCCGAGCTGAGGAAAGTTCCTTTTTCCTCCTTGCAAAAAAATCCAAGACGCCATCAAGGGCAGGGACGGTAAAGCCGTCGAGAGTTCAGCGTTGCTTTGCTCGCTGTGTAGGTTGAGTGGATTCTTAGATTCGGTGCCATGTTCGGTGCACCAGAGAAAAAGGCCAGCCCATCGTGAGGTTGGCCTTTTCGTTTGGGCTGGTGTTCAGAGGGTTTGGCGTGTGACTTCTCTGCCCGAGATGGCGCCTCGAATTTCTGCAAGCGGCCGGGAACAAGGTGGGAAAACTGTCGGAGCGAAGCGACATTCCCACCCTTTCCCTGATTACAGAAGTTCAAGAGGAAGTCGCCATCTCGAGCGCATCTATCTTTGCTGATTTTCTTTGGCAAGACAGTGCGTCAGCCCCGGCAGGGGATGAAACAGGGATGGGCACAAAGGCCCGCCCCGGCAGGGCGCGAAAGGAAGGCAGACCACTAAGCTCAACCCCGAGGCCGAAGCCCAATCCCATTTCCCAAACGCTAAAGATACAAAGGAAAAAGCCCGGCGCACGTCCGGGAACAGAACCACCGCGCTAGCACATACGCCAGGTGATAGTCCGGGGGCCTTCACTACCAGCTATATTCGCGCGCGCATGTCAGCCTCCCGAGCCTGTCATGGTCGGCAGCAGCACACGGTAGATCTGGATGAATGCTGGCCCGAGCAACACCAGCAGCAGCGTCGGGAAGATGAAGAAGATCAGCGGGAAGAGCAGCTTCAGTGCGATCTTGGCGGCCTGTTCTTCGGCACGCATCCGGCGCTTGGTGCGCAACATGTCTGACAACACGCGCAGCGAGTCGGCAAGGCTGGTACCGAAACGGTCTGCCTGGATTAGCATCGATGCAAACCGGTCGACGTCTTCCACACCGGTGCGCAGCGCCAGGTTGGTGAGTGCTTTTTCCTTGGGAAACCCGGAACGCAGCTCCAGCAGCGTAAGTTCCATTTCTTCAGCCATTACGGGGCAGCGCAGTGCGAGTTCGTCCGACACGCGCATCATGGCGGCGTCCAAGCCGAGCCCGGCTTCTACACACACCGTGAGCAGGTCGAGCATATCGGGAAACTCCTCAAACACATCGCGCTGACGATGCTCGACCTTGCGTGCCAGTGCCGCATTGGGCAGGTAATAGCCAATGGCGCTCAGTAGCCCCAGAACAGCGAGGACCACCTCCTGGTCGTGATGTTCCGGCCGGCTGCTCAGCACCAGCAGTGCCATCAGCGGGAAGAGGATCGCCAGCACCGTCTTCACACCAAAGTACAGCGATGGCGCCCACGGTTGCCGCCAGCCGGCATTCATGAAGCGGATGCGCAGTTGCGAGTTCTCCCAGCCGTCTTTGGGCAACGACAGTTGCGAGACCGGCTTGGCCCAGGCGGCCAGTTTCTCTACCCAGGCATGGTCGGGGCCGCCGGCCAGGTCTGCGCCCACGGTCTGGCCGCCGATCTGTTGCATCCGGCCGCGTGCGCGGTTCGGAGAGAACAGGTGCAGCAGCCCAAGTGCACCGCCAAAGGCGGCCACGAAGATCAGGACAAGAATGAAATATTGATTGGAATAGAGCGTTTGCATGATCGTCTCCCCCCAAGAAAACGAAGTCACGTTGTCAGGTCAGGTCACCGTGCTGCATATCGCACGTCAGTCAGACCCGGATGCGGATGATCTTGCGCATCCAGATCAGCCCCATCACCATGTTGAACAGCGCCAGGCCGATCATCTTCAGGCCCATCGGGTCTGTCCATAGCACCTTCATGAAGTCCGGGTTGACGAAGAGGATCATGCCGGCGGTGCCGAAGGGCAGCAGCCCGAGAATCCATGCCGACAACCGCCCTTCGGCTGACAGCACGCGGATCTTGTCGTACAGCTTCAGGCGCTCGCGCACAAGGTTGCCGATGGTGTCGAGAATTTCCGCCAGGTTGCCGCCGCTTTCGCGCTGGATGAGCACGGCAATCACGAAGTAGCGCAGGTCATTGACGGGCACTCGCTTGGCGAGGTTGGTCAAGGCTTCATCGAGCGACACGCCGTAATTGATTTCTTCGAATGTGGTGCGGAACTCGGGCCCCATCGGCTCCTTGATCTCCTGCCCGACCATGCCCAGCGCGCTGGCGAAGGAGTGGCCGGCACGCAGTGCACGGGCAATCATGTCCACCGCGTCGGGAAGCTGCGCCTCCAGCTTCTTCAGGCGTTTGCGCCGCTGCGATGCGATGTGCAAGACCGGCAGCGCAGACATGAGCAGCGCGCAGGCCGTCACGATGCCAAACGGGAACGGCAGCAACGCACCTACTGCCAGTACTCCGACGCCAATCAAGATCGTGTATCCCAGGAGCTGCGCGACCGACCAAGCGCTGCCGGATTGCTCCAGCCAACGGTCGATCGTGCTCACGCGGGGCAGGCTCATCAACCAGCGCTGGAACTGCGGTGATTCGCTCAGCAGGCGTTTCTTGAGAATCGAGAGCTGTTCGGAGCCGACGTGACCGCCCGCGGACAGCGCACGAATGCGGGCATCAACACGCTTGGCCTCGGGGCCGTGGTAGTTGTTCCACCACTGGTATACCCCCTCGATGCAGAGCACGACGGCCGCGAACAGCAGGATTGCGAACGCGTAGAAGATTTCGTTCATTTAGGGTGCCCCCGTTTCTAGATCGCGCTTGGACCACACTGGTGGTGGCTTTGGCTTCAAGCCTTTAGACCTCAAAGTGCCTTTGCGGGTCAAAGGTTTCGTCTGGCAAGCCCACCCCGAACACGCGCAGCCGCTCGGCAAATTTCGGATAGACCCCCGTGGCGCGGAAGAGCCCCTTGACGGACCCGTCTTGCGCGATGCCCGTGCGCTGGAAGGTGAAGATTTCCTGCATGTTGATGACATCACCTTCCATGCCGGTGATCTCCTGGATGCTGATGACTTTGCGGCGCCCATCCGTCAAACGCGCCACCTGGATGATCACGGTGATGGCTGATGCGATCTGCTGGCGGATTGTTTTGGGTGGCAAGTTCAGGCCCGCCATGTTCACCATGTTTTCCATGCGCGTCAGCGCGTCGCGCGGGGTATTGGCGTGCACGGTGGTGAGTGACCCTTCGTGACCGGTATTCATGGCGTTGAGCATGTCCAGGGCCTCGCCGCCGCGCACTTCGCCCAGGAGGATGCGGTCTGGTCGCATGCGCAGGGCGTTGCGAACCAGTGCACGCTGCGTGATCTCACCTTTACCCTCGATGTTGGGCGGGCGAGTTTCCAGGCGCAGCACGTGCGGTTGGCGCAGTTGCAGTTCTGCGGCATCTTCGATAGTGACCATCCGCTCGTCGGCCGGGATGAAGCCCGAGAGGATGTTCAGGAGTGTGGTTTTGCCGCTGCCCGTGCCGCCCGACACCAGCACGTTCACCTTGGCTTGCGACAAGGCTTGCATCAGCTTGGCCATGGGCGGCGTGAGTGTCTTCAGATCGATCAGGTCCGACACCTGCAGCGGGTTGGTCGCAAACCGGCGGATCGAGAGCAGCGGGCCATCGATGGCCGAGGGCGGAATGATGGCGTTCACCCGCGAGCCATCGGGCAGGCGTGCGTCCACCATCGGGCTGGTTTCGTCAATACGACGACCCACGCGCGAGACGATCTTCTCGATCACCTTCATCAGGTGTGCATCGTCGTAGAAGGTGACGTCGGTGAGTTCCAGCTTGCCACGGCGTTCGACGTAGACCTGCTTTGCCGTGTTGACCAGGATGTCAGACACCGTCGGGTCCTGCAGCAGCGGCTCGAGCGGGCCGAAGCCGAACATCTCGTCATACACATCGGTGGTCATCTGCCGACGCTCGGTGTCGTTGAGCAGTAGCTTTTCTTCGTCGATGATGTTGTTGACCAGGGTGCCGATCTCGTGGCGCACCTGCTCGGTCGGGAAGCGGGCCAGCCGTTCCAGATCCACGCGGTCCAGCACCACTTCGTGCACGGTTTTCTTGAAGTCCCGATAGGCCGGATGGCCCGCCACCTTGTGGTGGAGTGGCGCGTGTCCATTCATGGACATCGGCGCGGGGTCCGGGCGGGAGAGTTGTTCGCGGATCGACATGATGGGCTCCGTCTGACTGGCGAAATGGACAGGAGAAACTCAAGCAATGTTCGGAGACGACGTCTTGGCCCGCGAGAAGAACTTGCTCAAGGAGAAGCCCTTCTCTTGCGACGCGTGACGATCGTTCTCGCGCGCTGTGGCGAAGACGTTGGCTAAGGCCATGAGTGCCTTGGCCATGGCGCTGCTGCGGTGATGCTGGGCAATGGGCATGCCCTGGCAGATGGAGTCATCCACCGAGGCCGCATCTTCGGGAAGCACATGGAAGAGCTTCTGTCCGAAGACTTGCTCCAGCGTGCTGCGTGGCAGCTCGTCGCGCTTGCCATGCCGGTTGACCAAGATGCGCAGCTTTTCGGCGGGGTAATGCAGGCCGTGCAGGATATCCAGCAGGCGCCGCCCCGTGCGGGCAAAGGCAATGGTCGGCTGGACCACGACGCAGATCTGGTCGCAGTGGTCGAGCACCGCAATCGACAGCGGGTTGATCGCTTGCCCGACGTCCACCAGGATGAAGTCGTAGATCGGTGACACCAGCGAGAGCACGTACTCGATCTTGTCCTTCTTGATCTCGCCTGCCTTGATGGGGTCGCTGGCGCCGGCCAGGACGTCAAAGTCCTTGGTCACGCGTGTCAGACACGCTTCCAGGAAGGCATCGTCCAGGCGGTCGACCTGTGCGCACACTTCGGACAGCGTGGCGGGTGGCGTCTTGTTGCTCACCAGAAAGTGCGTGTCGCTGAACTGCGTGTTCAGGTCGATCAACAGCACGCGCTTGTGTTCGTATGCTGCCAGCGTGTAGCCGACGTTGCTGGCGATGAAGCTGGAACCGGCGCCGCCCTTGCTGGAGATGAAGGCAATCACGCGCGCTTCCTCTCGCGTTCTCGGGATGTGGTTGGTTTCCAGCCGCGTGAGTGCTGTCGTCAGTTGGGCGCGTTCCAGCGGCCAAGTCAGGATGTCACTGACGCCGGCGCGCAGTGCGCGAATCAGGTCGTCGCGTTCCTGGGTTTGCGTGACGAGGATGCAGGGCAGGTCGGTGAACTGCTGCCGCAGCAGTTCGATGCTCAGCATCTGGCTCGGGCCACTGCTTGGCTGGTCGATGATGAGCGCATCCGCGCCGCGCAGTTGGCAGGCATGCGTGGACAGGCTGCCCGGTGCAGCATGCAGGTGCATGACCTGGTAGCTGCCGGCTGCGGCTACCAGGCGTGCAAGGTCCGCCAGGCGCTCACCGTCTTCGGAGGCAATCAAAATCTTGAGCATGGCAAAGCTCCCCGTTCGATCGTGTGTTCTTTATGTCGTTGCATCGCGCTGTGACAGGGCTGGCCTGGTATCAGGCTGGCAATGGCGGATGCTGTTTGGGCAACCGCCAAGTGCTGTCAGCGCGAGAAGCTGCCGGACATCCCGCTACCGCCGTACCCACTGCTGCCGAACCCGCCGTACCCACCGCTGCCGGTGCCAGTACCCCCCGCGGGGAAGCGGGTCATCGAACGGTCATAGTTGCTCATGGCGGCCACTGCGGCTTTGCCGTCATAGCCATTCAGCGCGGGCAACCCGGCCGGTGCGTCGGGATTGATCACCTGTGCTTGCTTGACGCTGGTGACGGCCTCACCGAAGTGCTTGTCCCAGTTGGGTGTCGTGGTCATGCAGGCAGTCAGGGCCTGGCAAGCCAGGATCAAGAGTGCGGCGCGTTGCAGGTATTTGAGATTGGTGTTCATGGCATATCTCCACATGGTTCCCGGGTTAGCGTGTCTGCGGGGTTGTGGTCGTATCGGCCACTGCCGTCTGCCGGCCCTGCGTCTTGGTTCTGGCCTGGGCCAGCCGTGCTGCGGTGGCTTCGATGCGGGCGACACGCGCGGCGTTGTCGTCCGTGGGCGCCGGGGCCGATGCTGTGGCGGGCGCGGCTTCTGCAACCGGTAGCGTGGCCGCCGGCTTTTCTGGCGTGACGTCTGCCGGCTGCGTGGGCGGGGCGATGCTCACCTCAGTGCGCGGAGCAGGCATGGCCGGGGCCACCGGGGCGGGTGCAACCGGAGCCGGCATCGGCGCCTGCGAGCTGGGCGCAGTGGGTGCGCTCGGTGCCTGTGCGGGTGCCTGCGGTGCCGTTGCAGGTGCAGCGGCCGTTGCTGGTTTGGCTGCGCGATTCTTGGCGCCGGAGCCTTCCATGTTGCCCGTCAGGTAGACGGCAAGCTCGTTGGGCGTCGAGAAGCTGTCAGTCGGCAGCGGATACGAGGCTGTCTGCATTGGCTGCACCAGTCGCGGCGTGATGACGATGACCAGTTCCGTCAGATCATGCTGGAACTGCGTGCTGCGGAAAAGCGTGCCCAGGACGGGGATTTCGCCCGCGCCAGGCAATGCCTTCAGCGAACCGCGTGCGTTGTCTTGCAGCAGCCCACCGATGGCGAAGCTCTCTCCGTCACGCATCTGCACGGTGGTGGAGGCGCGCCGCGTGGTGATGAGCGGCAGGATGGTCTGGCCGTTCGTGTTAGCACCGGTGACAGTTGCGCCCGTGGGGGAGAGTTCCGACACCTCCGGTGCCACCTTGAGGTTAATGCGGCCATTGGCCATCACGGTTGGCGTGAACTTCAGGCCAACGCCGTATTCCTCTTCTTGCAGCGTGATGGTGGGTGCACCGCCTGAGCTGCTGCTCTGCGCAACCGGGATGTAGATCTTGCCACCTGCCAGGAAGCTGGCTTCCTGCCCACTGAGCGTGACGAGATTCGGCTCGGCAAGGATCTTCACCAGGCTGTCGTTCTTTTGCGCATCCAGCTCAACCTGGAAGGGCCGGTTGTTCGCCTTGTTGCCAAAGAGCGCGGTAGACGAGCCGGTCAACAGGGAGGTCAAGAGGCCGCCGCTCCACGAGCCGAATCCGCCTTGGATATTGAGTGCCGAGCCCAGCTGGTTCAGCAGGGTCTTCGACACTTCCGCCACCTTCACTTCCAGCATGACCTGCTGCGGCGTATCCACGATCATCATGTTGATGACGCTGGCGCCGGCGGGTGCACCGGCTGCGCCACCGCCCTTGTCTGCGCCACTCTGTGCGGAGGCTGCATAGGCGTGTGCGATTTCCATGGCTTGCTGCGCGGCCTGCGCGCTCGACACGTTGCCGGCGAGCACCAAGCTGTCAGCCGCGGTCATCACACGAATCTTGCTTTCACCCGGCATCAGCTGCGCGAGCGAGGTCTGCAAGCCGCCTGCATCTGCGTTGACCACCACATTGACGATGCTGCAGGCGCCGCTGCGACCTTGCACGATCATGTTGGTGGTGCCCACACTGCGGCCCAGCAGATACATGGATTGCGGCGACACCATGGTGGCTTGCACCACGGCTGGATTGCCGAGGGTGCGATTGCGCACGGGCTCCGGTAGCGAGATGAGCGAAGACTTGCCAACCGGCACCACCACGCTGCTTTCGCCGCGCACAGCGCCCGTGCAGTTTGGCCCACGTACATCAGCCACCGGTGCGGTCGCCAGCGCCGGGTTCATGCTGATCGTCATCTGCACCGGTGCGGATCCACCGGCACGAGACTGCATCACGACCGGTGCTGTGGTGGACTTGGCTACGGCACCCGCTTCCATGGCCGTCTGTGCTGTCGCGTGCGTTGGCATGCAGAGCATGGCGCCGGCGGCACTCGCCAGGACGAGCATGCGTGTGCTGCCGAGGATCTGTCCGCTACGTGGCGCGACAGTGGCGACATTGGTTTTTTGGTTCGTCTTCATATCTCCCCCCCCGAGGGTCTGCTGCACAGGATGAAAATGCGGTTGATACGCTGTGGCTGGTTAACCTCTACGTTGCAATGCGTGTTGAAGAACTGTCAGGTATGGCGGGTCAGAAGCATTCCATGCTGCCCTGCACGCCAGCCAGGACACCGATGCAGTCGCGTTGCCGGATCGGGCCCGAGGCAACGTGGCGCACCTTGGCGGTTGCACGCGTCGTGCTGACCATCACCACCTTGGGTGCGGGCTCCGCTGCGGGCGTGCCCAGCAAGGTGCCCTTGGTGGCGCCGCCGGTTGCCGTGGCGGCCACGTCGACCTGATTGCGCAGCACCAGCGAGAGCGTTCCGACGCTGCGCGCCACATCGAGCTTCTCTGCCTGATCGGGTGTGACTTCCAGCGTGACCGCGTTGACGACCTTGGGTTGCGTGTCGTCGCGGCTGACTTGCTGTGCGACTGCCAGCACCAGGATCTTTTCCAGCACGATCTTGGAGATGCTGTTGTTATTGTTGTTCGCGCTCTTCGCGTCTTCATTGGTGTTGACGATCACGTCGACCAGGTTGCCTGGCAGTGCGAAGCCCGCTACGCCCACCACGTCATTCACACGCACGGTAATGGCGCGCTTGCCTTCCGCGATGACGGCAGAAAGCCCGCCCTTGGTCCCGATGGGTGCAAGCTTGCTCTCCAGAATCGGTTCGCCTTTCTGCAGGCTCGCGCGCACCACGCGCCCTTGCAGCGCCTTGGGATCGTCAAACGTGCCGGGCGGCAAGCTGCCGGCTGGCCAGCTGACCATGCGCAATTGCTCATTGCCCAGCGGTTGGCCAAGATCCATGTCGCTGGCGGCCACCGCGACTTGTTTGACGGAGCTGGATGACTGCTGAGACAGCCAGCGTGATGCAGAGACAACGGCCGCGATCCCCGCTACCAATGCGACGACCAGCATCACGATTGCACGCGCGTTTTTCATGATGAGTTCCCCCTTCTGAGATCAATAGAGCGGATCGGATTGGCGAGGCTCAGATGCGAGCCTGCTTGTCCTGCCGCCAGCCCATGCCCGCACTCATGGAATCGGTTGTCTTGAAATCTGTGTGCGAACAGAAGTAGATGTCCCATGCTCGGCGCAGCGCCTCAGCGGTCACCTCGGATGGCCCACCGTGGTACTGGACGGCGGAGGCCACCAGGCGCAGCAGGTCGCGCGGAATGCAGGCCAGCAACGGTTTGCCGCTGCCCTCGTGCAGCGCTTCGCGCAGGTAATTGAAGGCGGCATCTGCGTTGTGCAGGCCGAGATCCTGCGCAGCGCGCAGATAGACCTCCCGGTAGTCGGCCACCGAGAGCGGGCCTACGTAAAGCTTGCTGCCGAGTCGGCGCAGGAAGGCGTCGTCACCCAACTGAGCCGGCTCAAGGTTGGTCGAGAAGATCGGCCAAACATCGAACGGCACGGTGAACCGCACGCCATTGCGCAGCGAGAACATGTCGACGCGGCGGTCCAGTGGCACGATCCAACGGTTGAGCAGCTCGCTCACGCCCACTTGCTGGCGGCCAAGGTCATCGACGATGTAGATGCCGCAGTTGGCCTTCATGTGAGGGGGCGCTTGATAGAAGCCGGTCGTGCCGTCATAGCGCAGTTCGAGCATCTCCAGCGTCAGCTCGCCGCCGGAGAGCACAGAGGGCCGATGGCACATCTGCCAGCGGCGGTCCAGCGGGCGCCGGGCCACGGGGCCCTCTTCATCTTCCTGCACCACGTGCACGAGTGGGTCGAAGATCTGGATGATTTCGCCCGCGATCGTGATGGCGTGCGGCACCGGCACGGCGCCGGGCAGCAGCATCCCGAGGTGCTGGGCGAGATAGGTCTTGCCGCCGCCGGCAGGGCCGTAAAGCATTAGCGCGCGGCTCGTGTTCAGTGCGACGCCCACATCGTCGAGCAGGTCCGGCGGCATCACGAACGTGCTGAAGGCGGTGGTGACATCAGTCTTGGACAACGAGGCGAACTGGATGGAGTGCCGTTGAACGGATTCAACATAGGCTTCCAGCGTGACGGGCGCGGCGCCGACATAGCTGCAGCGCGCAGTGAACTCAGCGGCGCGTACATAGCCGGCGTCGGTCAGGTGAAAACGCACGTCCAGGTCGTTGGCGCCGCGGTGGGCGACTTCCAGCATGCGCTCGCGCACAGCGTAGGCCGCCACTTCATTGATGACCATGGCGGGCAGCTTGATGGTGTCCATCAGCGTGACCAGCGTGGCGCTGCGATGCAGGTAGGCCACCTTCATGAGCAGACCGAGCAGCAACGAGATGTCCAGGCCCGTTTCGGCCACGGTGCGCGGCAGGATGTGCCAAGGGGCAGCGGGCTCGCGACGGGCGGCGTCCAGCCCGGTGGGCGATGGCACCGCCTCCAGCGAGCGCGGCGCATGTTGGGCGTGCCCGAATTCTGTGTGCTCGATTTTTTGGTCCCCGATCATCTTCATCACCATTTGGCTGAGTGAATACGAAGTGCGCGCCCAGATGTGCAAATTGCGCGCATCAGGCCGACGCAAACAGGACTGCAATCGTGCCGGCGGCAATCGCAACGCCGTACGGCAACGTGCCCACCGACCATGAGGCATCGGCTTGCGGCGTTGGCGCACCGGCTTCCCGGCTGACCTGCCCCGACGTCAACAGGACGTCGCGCAGGTTCCGGCGCAACTGCGCCATGCGCTTATGCCGGAGGGTAAATACCAGTGCCCAGATGCCGCCGATCACGAACGTGGCCATTGCAATCTCAAAAGCCATGAACGCACCAAGCCAGGCGCCTACGGCAGCCATGAGCTTCACGTCGCCCGCCGCCATGCCGCGCAGCAGATAGAAGGGCAGGAAGATCGCCAAGCCCGTAAGCCACCCGCACGTCCACTCCAGCGCGCCATTGCCGAAGCCATGGATCGCTACCTGCAGCGGCAGCGCTGCAAGCCATGCACCGAAGGTCAGCCAGTTCGGGATGCGGCGATGTTGCGCGTCGATGGCCGCCGCTATCAGCGCCACGCCCATAGCAACGGGGCCAATCATTGACGAGAGCAGGGTGGCGTCGTTCATGGTGTCCTCGGGTTCTTTGGTGCGGTTGCGTGTTCAGTTCAATGAGGTCGGGTCTTGCAAAAGTTGTTGTTGTTCGGCGCGGCGCAACATCATGGGATGGCCGCAGCGATCATTTCGTAGAGAGACTTCACACTGCTACCCAGCGCCACGACGGAGCCGAGAATGACGATCGCGATAAGTGAACCCAGCAGTGCGTACTCGATCGAAGTAACGCCTTGATCGTCGCGCAGCCACTTCCTGGGGTTGATTGGCTTATGCATGCTGGTCTCCTGCGTAGCGCTGGTAGCTGACCGAGTTGGCAGTCCGCTAGAGCGCGGCTGCAATGTTGGAGAACACCGTACTCAGGTTCGTGCCGACGAGCTGAACCGAGGCGATGATCACCACGGCGATCAATGCCGCGATCAGGCCGTACTCGATTGCAGTGACAGCTTGTTCGTCGTACAGGAACTGCTGAAGAAGCGTGCTGTAGCGGTTCATGACAATCTCCCTTTGGCTATATGCCGGTTGTTTCTGGAGCGTGGGTTGCCACGTTCATGGCGCCCCACGCTTGCACTCGCTTGGCATGCATTGCTGGGCAGTAATGCAGTGAGCCTTGGCGTTTGCAACATCAGCGCGTTAGAGCGCGTTTGCGATGCTGTTGAACACGGTGCTCAGGTTGGTGCCGACCAGCTTGACCGAGGCGATGATCACGACTGCGATCAGGGCGGCGATCAGGCCGTATTCGATGGCGGTCACACCATCTTCATCACGGGCGAATTGCTTGAGTGCGTTGAGGTAGTTCATGACAATCTCCTTCAGTGGAAAAAATGCGCGTTCGAAAAGCCAGAATGAAAGAGGTCATGTCGGCGGCGCACAGATGGCACAAGCATGAAACGGCCAGCAGCCGTTGCTGCCTTCACCTGCCCGCAGGAACTCACGTGACACGCACCGTGCGGTGTCGCGCAGCGTGCTGTCCCGTGTGGGCGATGTGAGCGCGTTGTTGGTCGGCATTTGTCTCGATCCCTTTTTTTTCAATTCGATGCTTTGAATTGGAGATTCCGTTTCGCTTCGCCGTCTGCTGTGAACTTGCTGCTCCCCGTTCAAGGCGGCGGTGACGATGTCCTGCGATCTGGCATAGGCAAAAGCCGGGCCACCCCCGTGCAGTTCCATGTGCGACAAGGCTTTGCGGGCGATTGGCTGAATTCGAGGGCGCGTGCTTGACGGTTGGTGCCCGCGTTCTCGGGGGCGGAGTTGCCAGGGGGAAACGCGTGGCGTGGCACGTCGATTTGGATGAGGCTACGTAGGGATGACGCAGCACAGGGGTGTCCTCATTCAAATGGACAGGTGGGGGGGTAGCGTAGTGGATGGTGGAAATCGCCGTCGGGTAGGCTGGGGGTCTGCGTGAGCCTCCTCACCGTGCCCCAGCCGAGGGTGTGTCCATAGCGGGGCGACGTTTCCGGATGGAAACGTTGATGGATCCTCCTGGCGTATCGCTCTGATGGTTGCGCGTAGCAAGGCAGTAGCCACAACGCATCGCGGGAAATGTCCCCGCGCTTCAGTGCTGAAACGTCGATGCAATTTCGACGCTCGGGCGGCGCTAAACACAGACCGCAGGCGCGTGCCCTACCTTGCCTTATCCGAGTGCACGAACAAGACTGGGCTCTAAGACCCGCACGCGGCGTGAAGCTGTCGCGCGCGTGCCGAAGCCCACTCAGCGCAGCGCAGACATCGTGTGCCGCGCACCACCCGGAACCGACGCGAGGAGCAGCATGAGCCAGAGATCTGTGCGTCTGCCAGCCACGCGCAGCGCCGCAGCAGCAATTCGTGCAACCGGTGAGGATGCTGCTGGCCACTGGATCGATCTGGCCCGAGTGCGTGCCTACAGCGGTGCGCTGCTGGTTCTGTTCTGCGTGCTGCTGCTTGGCTGGGCCTGGACGAGCAATGGCTTTACCGATGTGACGATGGCGCGTCCTGGAACGGATTTCTCGGCGTTCTGGGGTGCCTCCTATCTCGCGCTGACGCAGGGCCCTCTGCAGGCATACGACGTGCACCAGCTGACTGCGGTGATCGCCGAGCATGGAACGTTGGGAAGGGGGGCTGAGCTGATCCTTCCCTGGCTCTATCCGCCGACCTTTCTGCTGATGGTCTTGCCGCTGTCTTTGTTGCCGCTGACCTTGAGCTACCTGCTGTTCCTGGCCGGCACGGGGCTCGTCTATTTCAAATCTATCGCCAAGTTGACGGGGGCACAGCACCCCTGGCGCCAGGGATTGTGGTTGCCCGTGCTGGCCGCGCCGGCAACGCTCATCACCATTCTTGCTGGCCAAAACGCGCTGTTGACAGCTGGTGTGGCCGGGGCTGCCGTGTATCACCTGAACAAGCGCCCCGTGCTTGCCGGTGTGCTGATCGGATTGCTTGCCATCAAGCCGCAACTGGCGGTGTTGTTCCCGCTGGCCCTGGTGATTTCGCGTGCATGGAAGGCGCTGGCCAGCGCGCTGCTGACAACCGTGGCGTTTGCGAGTGTCAGCGTGTTGGTCTGCGGCTGGCGCACGGTGCCGGCGTTCCTTGCCAACGCGCAATGGGTGCGGGCGAGCTTCGTCGAGGGCGGCGCCAACCTATGGTGGGGCATGCCAACGCCTATCGCAGCCGCCCGGCTGGCCGGGGCGAGCGTGACCGGTGCGTACGCCGTACAGTTGTTGACAGCGCTGGCGATGGCCGCCGCGATGGCCTATGTCTGGCGGCGGACAACGGCGTTTGAGTTACGTGCTGCGGCGCTGGCGATTGCCACGCTGATGGTGTCGCCATATCTGCGTGACTACGAGCTGACATGGCTGGGACTGGCCATTGCCGGTTTGGTGGGCGACGGTGTGCGTGATGACAGTGGCAATGGCCTGTCGAGCGGCGAGCGGGCGGCGCTCGTTGTGGCCTGGCTGCTGCCGATCTATGAGCACGCCAATCCGTATTTGAAACTGCCGCAGATCGGGCCGCTGGTTCTGATCGCCATGATGGCGCTTGTTGTGCGTCGCGTGGCAACACGGGTGTGAGGGCACCATGGCCATCGCCTTGAACCTTCTAAAGCACAGGGCGCCCGAGGCGACGGCGCCGTCTCCAGTGGCCGCCGCGGGTGCTCGCCACTGGTTGGGCCTGGACCGCGTGCGCGTGTACTCGATGGCTGCGCTGGCCTGCTACGTCGCGTACTTTGTAATCTGGGCTGTTCGCGCCAGTGTGTTGAAGGTCGCAGGCGTCTTTCCGCTTGGCGGCGATTTTCTGGTGTTCTGGAGCGCCGCGCAGCTGGTGCTGCAAGGGCACCCACTCGCTGCCTACGATGTGGCTGTGCTGCATAACGTGGAGCTGGCAACCGTCCCACTGGTGGCGACAACCCAGGGGTTGTTGCCCTGGTTCTATCCGCCAACCTTCCTGCCATTCATCGCGCCCTTCGGGCTGCTGCCGTACTGGCTTGCCGTGCTCGTCTTCCTGAGTATGAGCGTCGGGTGCTTCCTGTGGGTTGCCGGCCGAATCGTGCCATGGCGGCAGGCATGGCTGCCGTGCGCGGCGTTTCCGGGGATTGCGGTCGTGCTCGCAACGGGGCAGAACGCGTTGCTGCTGGCGGCATGTGCTGGTTTGGCGCTCACGTTGCTGCATTCCCCTCGCCCCAAGCGGCCCCCCAGCCCGATCGCCGCGGGCATGTTGCTCGCCCTGCTGACGGTGAAACCGCAATTGGCTGTGATGTTTCCGGTGGCACTGATGTGCGCCAGAGCCTGGAAAGCGTTGATTGCAATGGCGCTGACCTCACTCGCGCTGGCAGTGCTGGCGCTGGCAGCGTTCGGCCCGCAGTCGTTCATTGCCTTTCTGCACAACGCGGCGTTGGCGCGCTCGGCAGTGGAATCCGGCGCAGTTCATCTGGAGCGCATGCCGACCCTCTTTTCCATGGTCAAGATGCTGCACGGCAGTGTGATGTTGGCCTACGTGCTGCATCTGATGGGGGCCTTCACGGCCTGCGCCGCAGTCGCCTACGCGTGGAGTCGGCCTTGCAGCTTTGCTCTGCGCGCCGCGGCCGTGCTGACGGCAAGCATGCTCGCCAGCCCCTACCTGTACGACTACGACCTAGCGTTCCTCGGTCTGGCCATTGCCTGGCTGGCCTCCTACGCGTTACGGGATGGGTGGCTGCCAGGTGAACGTGAAGGGCTCATCCTGCTGTGGCTTTTGCCGCTGGGCGGAATGCTCTTGATTGACCGACTCGGCTTTCAACTGATGCCACTTGTATTGCTGCTTGCACTCGCGCATATCGCGCGCCGTATTCATCTTGAGCGCACACGCAACGCGTCACGTAGCCGCGTGCCAAGGCGCCTTGGACGGGGAGAACAATGATGTTGGATTACAAAAGAAACCAACTCCTTTCGCTGGTCGTACCGTTCTACAACGAAGGCGAGGCGCTGGAGTCCTTCTTTGCACGGGTCGTACCGATCCTGGAGTCGGTCGAGTTCATGCAGTTCGAGATCGTGTGCGTGAACGACGGTAGCAAAGACGACACCCTGCAGAAGTTGATCGCGGTGTCCCGCATGGACGAGCGTGTACGGGTGATCGATCTGACACGCAACTTCGGCAAGGAAGCCGCGCTGACGGCCGGCATTGACGAGGCACTTGGCGATGCCGTCATCCCAATCGATGCTGATCTGCAAGACCCGCCGGAACTGATTCCCACCCTGGTGGCACACTGGCAGAAGGGGGCGGAAGTGGTCCTTGCGCAGCGCGCCAGCCGTGCCTGCGACACCTTCCTCAAGCGGGTGACTGCCGCGGCGTACTACCGCGTCCACAACACGTTGTCCGACCTGAAGCTGCCGGAGAACGTTGGCGATTTCCGCTTGATGGACCGTGCGGTCGTCAATGCCCTCAAGCAGTTGCCCGAGCGGCATCGGTTCATGAAGGGCCTGTTTGCGTGGGTGGGTTTCAACACCGTGATCGTTCCGTACGAGCGGGAGGCACGCAGCGCGGGTCAGTCGAAATTCTCCGGCTGGCGCCTATGGAATTTCGCGCTGGAAGGCATCACCAGTTTCAGCACTTGGCCGCTGCGCAGCTGGACGTATATCGGTTTGGCCATTGCAAGCCTGGCATTCGTGTACGGCAGCTACATCATCGCTCGCACTATGGTTCTGGGTGTGGATGTGCCGGGCTACGCCTCGCTGCTGTCGCTGCTGCTGTTCTTTGGTGGCTTGCAATTGATCGGGTTGGGCGTGGTGGGCGAATACATTGGCCGCATCTACGACGAGGCCAAGGGGCGCCCGATCTACCTAGTGAAGCGCCGCTATCAGGAGCGCCGGCTGCGCAACCGGTTGACGGGTGAGCGGCGCGTGATTCAGATGGTGCGAGGTCAGCGCGGTTAGGCGTGTTCCAGCAAGGGGGGCGTCATGTCGGCAATGGATTCTGGGCGCCTGTCCCGTCGCCTGACCGTCTATGCGATGGCAGCATTGGTGCTCCAGGTCTTGGCGTTGATGATCTGGGGGATCCGGTTTTACGTGCTGCACGACTGGACAGCGCCAATGCTCGGCTACGACTTTTCGGTGTTCTGGTCCGCCGCTCGGGTTGCGATCGAGCACAACGCCGCCGCTGTGTTTTCTGCGCAATGGATGCAGCCGATGGAAGAGTCGTTGCGACACCAGATCGGCTACTCCCCATGGCCTTATCCGCCCACTTTCTTGCTGGCGGTCATTCTCTTCGGGCTACTGCCATTCGGGGTCGCCCTCATCCTTTACTTTGTGCTCGGCTTGTCCGCTTATGGCGCGATGCTTGTGCGTATCAACCGCAACGTCGATCGTGCATGGTTGCCTTGGGTCGCCGCGTTCCCAGGGGTGCCTGTCGCGCTGGGGTTGGGCCAGAACTCGCTTCTGACCGTGTCTGCAGCGGGCGCCGCGCTTGCCTTGCTTGAGACAAACGCGGGCGTTGCCGGGCTGTGTATCGCAATACTGGTGATCAAGCCGCAATTTGGCGTGCTGTTTCCGCTGGCGCTCGTGTGCGGTCGACAATGGAAGGTGCTTGTTGTGGCGGGTCTGTGCACCTTGGCCTTCGTTGGGGGCAGCTTTGCTGTCTTAGGTGTTGATGCGTGGCGCGCGTTTGCTGCGTATCTTCCCGAGTTCAGCCGGATCGCGGTGGAGCACGGTGGCAGTGACATGTGGATCGGCATGCCAACCGTATTCGCCGTCAGCCGCAGCGTGGGTCTACCCGTGGGCGTGGCTTATGTTGTGCATGGCTTGGTTGCTGCGCCTGCTGTGATCGTGATGACCTTCCTGTGGACCAAGCGCGCAAGGTTCGAGCTTCGTGCAACGGCCTTCGTCGTGGCCACGCTATTGATGCAGCCCTACATCATGTTCTACGACCTGGTCTGGTTGATCCTGCCGATCGTCTTTCTGATGCGCGATGCCAAGGTCCAAGCGTTGAATCGTCTGGAGTGGATTCTGCTGGCTGCGGCGTGGCTGGCACCTTTGCAGGGCGTTCTTGCGGCCTATGTCGGCCGCTATCTTCAGGTGCTTCCTACGGTGCTGGTTGCGCTACTGGTTATGGCGGTGCGGCGTCATTTCGCATCCATTGCAGTAAGCACGCGTTCTGCTGACTGTCTTGCCGACCACGTGGCTGGCGTATCCCGAGTCGTTTAAGTGTTTGTGGTGGAGTAAGTTGCGCCCCATGCGTCAGCGTTGCGGCACCTGCGATGACGTTGCATGCGAGAGCATTTGAGACCACGCATTGAACCGGTTACGAAACGGCATCTCGACGTAGTTGTGCAGCACATGGGCGGCGGCAAACGCCCAGAAGAGAAACAACGCGTAGGTGAAAAGTTGATCCGCGAGCTTGACGTCTGCCGGCATGCTCACGACAAGCGGCAGCATGACGCCATGTGCCAGATACAGCGGGTACGACACCTTGCCGAGATATTGCGCGGCTGGCGTTTGGAGGATGCGCGAGACGGGGCCGCGGTCACTGATGAGCGCACCGATCAGCGCACCGAACGTCAGTGGCGCGGTCAGTGCAGACCCGGGAAGGGCATCTGCCGAAATGAGCAGGAACAGCGCTGCTGAAAACGCCGTCACCTGCAAGAAGGGGTGGCTCGCCCAGGGAATAAGGCGATCTCGGAACTCATAAATGAGCGCGCCGATGAAGAAGCCCGCAATACACCGCAGCCAGCCGAATTGGTGAACCAACTTACTGAGGCAGCCGCCCTGGAGAAGACAGGCTCGGTCAATCTCGATCCAGGCGGCCAGCGCCCACGCCGTCAGTGCTAACGCTGCGAATACCACCATGCGGGCGCGGCCGCGCATCAGGATGCAACCCGCACCGAACAGAAGGTAGACGTACATTTCGTCGCCGGCGCTCCAGCTCACGGCGTTGCCGATGCCGGCCTGGAAGACGTTCAGGCCCTGCGACATGGTGGCGAGTGCCAGCGTCTCGCCAAACGCCGGCAGATGGCGGGCCACGATGAGGGCGAGGACCGTGGTTGCGATGTGCGTTGGCCACAGACGGCCAATGCGGCGGATCATGAACGTGCGCAGCGATGCGGGATTCGACAACTGCGGGCCACACGCGCCGCTGATGACGAAGCCGCTCAAGACAAAGAAGAGGTCCACCGCAAGGTAGGCATTGGCAGACATCGGGTGCGGCCATGCGCAGAACATGTGATGCACAACGATAAACAAGGCCGCGATGCCGCGCAGGCCCTCAAAGCTTCTGTTCACGCCGTTGTCCCCCGTGCCGGGTTGGATGCGTGTGCGCCAATCGCGGCAACGGGGGGTGTTGCAGCGTCAAAGCTTTCGTGTGGTGCGATCACGCGTTGTGGCGCACGCGCGCGCCGCACGATGATGGCGAGCAAGGCCACCAGCACGATCGGCGCCCATTGCCCTGTCCGGTGAGAAAGCACAGCGAACAGGCCTTGTGCAGGTACCAGCCAGGCGGCAAGCAGCACCGCATTTTCGAATCGGTTGCTGCTGTAGCGTACAAAATCGACCGCAAGCCAGACCATCGGCAAAGCGAGCCAGGCGAGGTCGTAGTAGATGAGATAGGGCTGCACCATCAGCGTCGCAACGGGCAGTGAGGCAGCGCGCAACTCAAAGCGGCAGGCGCTGCGCCATAGCCAAACGCAAACCGCAATCACCAGCAGCGACACGCCGGCGTGAGCCGCATATGACACCGTGGTCGAGTACCCGGCGGACCGCAGCGTGCCGAATACCGTTGGCGCGCCGTACAGGATCACACCACCGTTCTCGACAATAGCGTGGCGGAACATGGCCATGCTTCTCGCGGCGGCAACAAAGGTGGCGGTGCCAAATGCGAGCCAGCTCACCGCTAAAGTCAGCGCCGAGAAGAATGCCGCCGATGCGAGCGCGCGCCACTGGCGCTCGCAGAGTAGGTATAGCGGGAACAGGATACCCAGTTGCGGTTTGATGCACAGCATGGCGATGCAGGCACCTGCCGCCACCGGAGATCGCCGCAGCAGCACCAGCGCCGCACCCGCCGCTGCTGCGGTGAAGAGCGAATTCTGCCCCGTGACCAGCGTGACCCACACACCAGGAAACGCAAGCGCCGGAATGAGCCAAGGCAGCCGCAGCGCGCCTGGCACCGACCGCAGCGTTTTGTTGAGCATCCCCAGATAGAGCGCAATGCCGCAGCCCGAGAAGGCCACCGTGGCCGCACCAAACGACAACAGGCCGATCGGGTAGATCAGCAGCAGAAACGTTGGCGGATAGGAGAACGGTCCAAAGATGTCGGGCGGCAGGATGGCGGCTTCCGTAGCGCGCAACAACCCCCAGTCATACGCAGCTGTCGCGCCGTGCGTGATGGCCAGGTTGGCGGCACTCCAGAAGACAGCCAGATCCCACCCCGGCGAGGGAATGGTGGTGTTCTGCAAGATGTGGTGGCCCCACCACCACACGCCGAGCAGGAAATACTCAAGGAAGAGCAGGGCCCCGCCGTACACGTACAGTCGGCGGGACCCTTGCCAACTTCCCCCTCTCGCTCCCCTCGACCCCGGCGCTGGGTCAACCCGCGCCGTCTCCTGCTGGCTGACTGACATGGTCCGCCCCTGTTTTTTGTTCTGTCCCCGCCTTTTTGCCTTGCTTTTACCCCTGCACACACACCATCCCAAGTTCGCCCTTGCGGATCTGCAGCTTGTGCTCGCGCATCATCCGGAACAGCGTGACGCGTGAGATGCCCAGCTCTTCGGCCACGTCGATGAGCCGTTCATGATTGCGTTGCAGGGCTTCTTTGACGGCACAGCGCTCGGCTGCTTCCCGGGCCTCGGCCAGGGTAGGCGGGCGCGACGGCTCGACGGGCTGCTGCAGGTCGAGGTCGGCCGGCTTGATGATGCCGTCTTCGCACATGGCTGCGGCGTGCCTGATGCGGTTGATCAGCTCACGCACATTGCCCGGCCACGTATGCGCGCTGAGTGCACGCAGTGCCGCCGGTGAGAACCCCTTGATGTGTTCGGGCGAATGGCCGCGCACGCTGTTGAGGATGTGTTCGGCCAGCAGCAGGATGTCGGTATCGCGCTCGCGCAGTGCAGGTTGCTTGACGCGCAGCACGCAGAGGCGGTGGTATAGATCGCCGCGAAAGCGTTCCGCGGCGATGGCCGCTTCTAGGTCGACATGCGTTGCTGAGATGACACGTACGTCGACGGCAACCGACTCTGTGCCGCCCAACCGTTCGATGCAGCCGGTTTCCAGAAAGCGCAGCAGACTGGTCTGGCTTTCCAGCGGCATATCGCCGATTTCATCCAGGAAGAGCGTGCCGCCGTGCGCCATTTCGATGCGGCCGGGCTTGCGCTTGACGGCGCCGGTGAAGGCGCCACGCTCATAGCCGAACAGTTCGGACATCAGCAGCGTGGGGGGAATGGCCGCGCAATTGACGGCGATGAATGGCTGGCCGGCGCGGCGCGAGGCGCAGTGGATTGCGCGTGCCGCGAGTTCTTTTCCGGTGCCGGATTCGCCCGAGACCAGCACGGGCGTATCCCATTTCGAGACCTTCTCGATGCTGCGGAACAGGCCTTGCATGGCGGGGCAGTTGCCGATCATGCCATCGGGGCGCAGCGCATCGCGTGTGAGCGTTGCCGCCGGGCGCAGGTGTGCCATGCCGACGGCGTGCCCCAGTGCGTGCGCCAATTCGGCGCTGTCGCACGGGATGTTGTAGTAGTCGACAAAGTACAGGCCGAGCAGCTTGCGCATCGGCTCAGACAACATGTCGCCGTTGCCAACCACTCCGATCCAGCCAATGTTCTGCCGGGCAAGCCACGGTTCCAGTTCTTCCAATTCGGTGTCGGAGTAACCGCAATCCAGATCCAGCAGACCGCCCAGGACGGACTCATCGCACAGGTTCAGCGCTTCAAGGTCGCGGCGGTTGTTGGCGAAGAGCAGTTGCCAACCCTGTTGAGCCAGGTAGCGGCAACGCGTTGCATCGTGACGCAGTGAAACATAAAGCAACGGGCGGTTGATGTACGCGTTCATGTTTTCCCCCAACGTTTTTCTATGGGGCCGCGCACTGCTGTTGCGGCCACCAATGGACTGCCAAGTCAACCGTCGGACAAGGGCGGAAAGCCGTCCGTCCGCAAATGCAGTCTGGGGGAGGAACCTCTATGCACCATGGGGCTGTCGGCGTGCGGTGCATGCCTGGCAACCTGGCGGTCTCGTTTGTTCGAGACTGGCTTTGACGTCGGTTCGCACCGACATTACCCCCGGACAACTTCTAATTCGACTTTCACTGCTACGAGTGGACTCCCCTCGCATTGCCCGAGGCCGTTATGAATGGCTGTATCAGGCGTGTTCTTGGGTGCTTGGCCATCTGGTGTGGCCGCTGCACCGCCTTTGTGCTGAGCTTCCCCTCGGAGTGCCGTTGGATTTGCACTCCGTCTTGAATCTGTCCTGCGGTCTCGGCGGCGGCGTTTCACGTCGCTCTGGTTTGATTGCCGAGCCTCCGGATCACTGATTGGCCTTGCTGGCCCGGACAGTAGAGCGACGACCATGCCACGGCGGATAAACCGTTGAGCCACAACGATTCCAGCCGGAATCAAGGTATTTGCAGTGGCAGGCGCTAGTCGGATGTTTCGTATTGGATACGTGCCGGATAGCGTCAGGGGCCACTGACAATCACCTCATACGGAGGTAATTTGTGCGCAATACATCGCGCAAACGGACGCAAAAAGTGACGTTAAATGCCTGTTGCGATGCAAAAACTCGGGGGCAACCAGAGGGGCCTCAAATGGTTGCATTCGTGAAACATGGTCCGCAAATCCTGCAATGCAGAGCCCCGTAGCGGGTGCCTTCGTATCGCACGACGCACACGTCCGTCGCGGAAATGGCGTAACGGCTTCTCGGCGATGTGGGTGACGGCACCGCAGAACATGAAGCAGATGCCTGAGGGGCGGCGCCTATCAGGTCATCCTAAAAGATGAGGCACCTGATTGCCTGGGCGTGTTGCCCATGCGTTCCTTCGCGCGTGCGCTTTTGTATCAGAACTGAAACACGTGCCGTGGATGTGCACGTGCAGTCGGATCCTTGCGAAACAAGGCGATGGATGTGGCGGCAGCCCCGGGCTTGGGACGCTGCTTGGCAGCCTCGCTTAACGTAGCGCCGTTACAGCACGACCGGCCGGTCGCTCAGCTCATTGGTGCGCGGCGTGCCATCGGAAGGCACGTGTGCGGCGAGGAGGTCGTTGATCTGCGCCAGCGCATCGAGCACCGGCGCCATGGCCACGCGTTGCGCGAAGCCGCGCGTAATGGTTTCGCAGATGGTGCGCCACGTGTGTGCGTCGACTTTCGCGGCGATCCCGTGGTCGGCCAGGATCTCAACCGCGTGGTCAGCCAGGTTGATGTAGAGGAGCACGCCCACGTGTTCACGCGTATTCCACACCTCCAGCAACCCGAACAGCATCCGGGCGCGGTGACGTGGCGACACGCCGGCCCACGCGTCGCGCACGGGCAGCGAGCTTTCGATGACGACGCGCACTTCGCCGCGATGGCGTTGTTCGCCTTCGCGCACGGCGGCTTCGAGCTTTTGCAGATCCTCGGGCGGAAACGCGCGTCTGGCGTGCGACGAGGTCGTCAGCAGATGGGCGAGGGCGCGGCGGGCGCCGCGGTGATGTCGGGTTGTGGATGCCATGGATGCGTTCACCGGTTACCAGTTGCCGGAGGCGCCGCCGCCGCCGAAACCACCGCCGCCGCCTCCGCCGAAGCCGCCGCCTCCACCGCCACCGAAGTCGTCCCGGTCGCGTCCCCATTCGCCGCCCAGGCCTCCGCCAAGGCCGCCAATCGTGCCCGGGCCCCAGCCGCGGTTGCCCATCATCACGCGCGAGCCGGGTCGGCCGGGCAGGCTGCCGGCCACGCGCCCGCCCGAGCGCATGGCCGCGCTCAGCACGAAGAACACGATGATCGCCAGCGGAAACAGCACCGGCAGCCAATCGCTGATGCCGCCACCGGATTGCTGATGCTTCGCCCGCTCAGCCGGCGGCAGGCTCTCTTGCGCAATGACGGTCTGGATGGCCGAGATGCCCGCCGCCAGCCCGCCGTAGAAGTCGCCCTGGCGGAAGTGCGGCGCCATCACGTCCTGCAGGACACGCTTCGATTGCGCATCCGTCAGCGCGCCTTCCAGCCCGCGCCCGACCTCGATACGCATCTTGCGCAGCGACGCCGGGTTGTCCTTGGCAATGAGGATGATCGCGCCGTCGTCAACACCCTTGCGGCCGGCCTTCCACGCATCGGCCACACGGATGCCGTACGCCTCGATGGGTTCCGGCGCTGTGGACGGCACCATCAGCACAAAGATCTGACTGCCGCGCTGCTGTTCGTAATCGGCCAGCACCTGTTCGAGCGCGCTTTTCTGCTCGGCGCTGAGCGTGCCGGTCAGGTCGGTCACGCGCGCAGCCAGCGGCGGCACGGCCACCATGTCGCTTTGCGCGCGCGCGGGCAGCGCAGTGGCCAGCCAGAGGGCCGCAGTCAGCAGGAAGGCGAAGCAGGCACGCGCGCGTATCGACATGATCGTCAGCTCGTCAGAACTTCACCGCCGGGGCGGTGGAAATACCTTTCTCGTTCTCGACCGTGAAGTTCGGCTTGACCTGGTAGCCCATTACCTTGGCCGTCAGGTTGGTCGGGAAGCTACGCGCAAGCACGTTGTACTCCTGCACCGATTTGATGTAGCGCTGGCGGGCCACCGTAATGCGGTTCTCGGTGCCTTCCAGTTGCGATTGCAGATCGCGGAACGACTGGTCAGCCTTGAGCTGCGGGTAGTTCTCCGACACCGCCATCAGGCGCGACAGCGCGCTCGAAAGCTCGCCCTGCACCTGCTGGAATTTCTGGAACGCTGCCGGATCGTTCAGTACCTCCGGCGTGATCTGGAAGCTGGTGGCTGCAGCGCGGGCCTTGGTCACCGCTTCCAGCGTTTCCTTCTCGTGCGAGGCATAGCCCTTGACCGTATTCACCAGGTTCGGAATCAGGTCCGCACGACGCTGGTATTGGTTGACCACCTCGGCCCACGCGGCCTTGGTGGCTTCATCCTTCGCCTGGAAATCGTTATAGCCGCACGCAGACAGGAACGGCGCTGCCAGCACGGCCAGCGACAGTGCCAGCCAGCGCAGCACCGAAAAACGCGTCGAGCGGAAGGTCAGGGCAGGGGTCATGAAGTCCTCTAGATCTGAATCTGAAAAGAATGTGGCATGAGACCGACATCGTCGCATGCCGTTTCAGCGCACTTTAGCTTATGCGCTTGACGCTCCAGTCACACATCAGTACGGTATGAGGACTTTTTTGACAATTTCCATGCGCGCGATTTCCTCTTCCTCGTCGATCTGCTCGGCACCGGCATTCAGCCTGTCGGTCGTGTCGACGCTCGCGCGCGCCAAAAAAGCCACCAAACAGCCGCTCGTCTGACCGGAGCGCTGTTCCGTCAGATGGGCGACGGAACAGCGGTTGACCGATACGTTAGACACGGTTGCCTCTCACCCGCATCTCGCGGGCCTGTATTCCCGAAGCTCTCCTGACGTTTTTTGACCGGTCGTTGATTCGTCCAGGAGTGTTGTCGTGCTTGAAAATTCATCCGTCAATCTGTCGAACCATGAACGCCCGTCGTATGCGGGCATCTGGGTGCCCATCGTGACGCCGTTTGCCGATGATGCGGCACGGTCCGTCGACTACGGCGCGCTGTATACATTAGTCGCGCGGTACCGCGCGTTGGGTGTCGCCGGCTTTGTTCCGTGCAGCAGCACAGGCGAGGCCATTGCGCTCTCCGAGCAGGAACAGGCCGACGTGCTGGATACGGTACGTGCCGCCGCCGGTGGCCTGCCGGTGATGATGGGATTGCCCGGCAGCATATTGACGCCGGTGCGCGAGCGCATGCTGCGGTTGGCCGAGCACCGCCCCACGGCGTTCCTGGTGTCTGCGCCTTCCTACATTCGCCCGTCGCAGGACGGGATCATCGAATACTTCACCGCTTTGGCCGACGCCTCGCCCGTGCCGGTGCTGCTGTATGACATTCCGTATCGCACCGGCGCGAACATCGACACAGAAACGCTGCTTGCGCTGGCGGCGCACCCGAACATCCATGGCATCAAGGATTGCGGTGGCGATATGGACAAGACGCAGCGCGTGATTGCCGATGGGCGGTTGCAAGTGCTGGCGGGGGAGGACGCGCAGGTGTTCGGCACGCTATGCGCGGGCGGTGTTGGGGCGATCATTGCTGCTGCGCATGTCCGCACGGAGCTGTTTGTTGAGATGGCAAGGGCGGTGCAGGAGCAGCGGTTGAACGATGCGCGGCGGTTGCACCACGCGCTCGCGCCGGTGATTCGGCTGCTGTTTGCCGAGACTAACCCGGGGCCTTTGAAGGCTTGGTTGGCTGCCGAGGGGCTGATCCGAAATGTGTTGCGGGCGCCGATGATGGGGGCTTCTGAGGGGGTGGGGAGGGAGTTGGTGGAGGTGGTTGGGCGGGCTTGAGTTTTTTTGTTGGTAGTCCATCCCTGTTTCGTACCCTGCCGGGCACGACCTACTTTTCTTTGTCTTGCCAAAGAAAAGTAGGCAAAAGAAAGGCGCGCCCGAGATGGCGACATCCCCTTGAATTTGTGTGACCGTGCGGGGAAGGAGGCAAACTCGCTTCGCTCAGACAAGCCTCCTTCCTTTATCCGCCCGCTCACAAAAATTCAAGGCGCCATCAAGGGCTCAACGTCAAAAGAAAAAGGCCAACCCATCGCGCGGTTGGCTTTTTCGTTTAGGCGGGCGCCCAGAATGTTTGGCTTTTGTCTTTGACTTTCCTGGCCCTATGCGGCGCCTTGAATTTCTGTTGCAAGGAGGAAAAAGGAAGGGAAACTGTTTGAGCGCAGCGAGTTTTTCCCTTCCCCTCCTTGCGACATAAATTCAAGGAATCTGTCGCCGCATCGGGCGCGCCTTTCTTTGCTTACTTTCTTTGGCAAGACCAAAGAAAGTGAGTCAGCCCCGGCAGGGG
>JYOB01000007.1 GCA_000955795.1 Burkholderiaceae bacterium 26 | reverse complement strand
GGCTGGCGGAAGCCACGCTGCCTGAGAGCACCATCCCGTGGCGTTGGCTGGTGGAAGACTACGACCGCATTCGCGAACGCATTGAAGCCGTGTTCGACGACTTTGCCGGCTTCAACGAGAAGATTCGCGTGCCGGGCGGCTTCCGCTTGCGCAACACCGCATCCGAACGTGTGTGGAACACGCCGTCGGGCAAGGCGGAATTCCACACGCACGCCGTGCCGACCGACACGCCCGTCCACCGCGCCCGCGAGCGCCATGCGGACACGACGGTCTTCACGCTGGCCACAATCCGCTCGCACGACCAGTACAACACAACGATCTACGGCATGGACGACCGCTACCGCGGCGTGTTCGGCCAGCGCCGCGTGGTCTTCATCAACAAGGAAGACCTGCACGCCATCCGCATGAAGGACGGCGAGTGGGTCGACATGGTGACGCTCTCCGAAGACGGCAACACGCGCCGCGCCGATGGCTTCCGCCTGGTGGCGTACGACATTCCGCGCGGCTGCCTGGCGGCGTATTACCCCGAGACCAATCCGCTGGTGCCGCTGTCGTATGTCGCGGACGAGGCCGGGACGCCGACGTCCAAGTCGATTCCGGTGATGCTGGTGCCGAACCCGGCGGCGGAAAGCACGCAGATCGACGCAGCCACACGGCAAGGCTTAGATGGACTGGGCTTCACGTAATACGGGCAGGCACTGAGCGAATGTAAGCCGCATTTCCCGAGCTAATCGGAAGAACTCTGTCGCTCCGGACAGGGTGACCAAAGCGCAAGAAAAGCGTTTCCAATGAATCAGAGTTGATAAGGATTGCTCATGCAATTTATCAGAAACAAGAAAATCGCTACGCAGCTCTTGCTGGGGTTTGGGGTGGTCGTTGTGCTGATGGTTGGGTTGGGTCTATTTTGTCTATCTGAAGTAAAAAGAGAAAACGCTCACGTTGCTGAGTTCCGGGATAACCGCTTACCCCGCGTCCGTACCAGTTTACAAATGCAGGACGGATTGCGTGCCATTCAACTTGCGGAGTATTTCGCCGCTACAGTTCAGACCCCGGACGCAATTGAGCAAGGTGTCGCGAGGATTGATGCTGCAATTTCAGAATTCCGCCGCGCCGCAGAGGAATACCAAAAGCTTATCGTCGAACCAAAGGAGACGACACTTTACAGTGATATCCAGAAACAGATGCATCAGTATCTGGAAATTGACGAGCAAATTCGCTCTCTTGTAAAGAGGGGCAACCAGATCGATGCGATATATCTGCTGGAGGATGAGGCAAAATCGATAAATGCGAAGTTGGAAAAAGATATCAAAGAGATTGTCGATATTAATACGGCAGGGGCAGAGCGTGAAGGCGAGCTAGCGAACCAAGCGTACTTGCAGACCATCAAATTCGTTATTGGGATGACAATAGCGGCGGCGGTCATTGCAACCGGCGTGGCTCGAGCCATTTGGCATGGTTTGGCGAAGCAACTGGGCGGAGAGCCTCGTGACGCGGCAGGGTTCGCGCGCGAGATCTCGAATGGAAATCTTTGTGTGGATGTGCCTCTGAGGTCAGGAGATGGCTCCAGCCTGATGTACTCGCTATGCACAATGCAGCGCCAGTTGAAGGCCATCGTTCAAGGCATCAAGACTTCCAGCGAGTCTATCGCAACGGCTGCGATCGAAATAGCACAAGGGAATGTTCACCTGTCAGAGCGTACTGAGCAGCAAGCCGCTTCTCTTGAGAAAACCGCATCCAGCATACGCCAACTGACAACTGCGGTTCGCAACAATGCGGATAACGCGAGGGCCGCATCGATACTGGCATCCACAGCTTCAGAGACCGCGCAACGTGGCGGGGAAGTGGTTGGGCGCGTCGTCGATACGATGCGCGGCATCTCGGACAGTTCGTCGAAGGTGACCGAAATCATTGGAGTGATCGAAGGCATCGCGTTCCAGACGAATATCCTTGCGCTCAATGCGGCGGTGGAAGCAGCGCGGGCCGGAGGGCAGGGGCGCGGCTTTGCCGTTGTGGCTGGCGAGGTGCGTGCTCTCGCTCAACGCAGCGCCACTGCTGCGAATGAGATTAAAGAGCTGATCGAAGATTCGGTCACTCGGGTGGATGCCGGCTCGAAGCTTGTGGAGCAAGCAGGTACCACGATTAGAGATACTGTCGAATCGGTGGGGCGCGTCTCAAAAATCATGGCTGAAATACAGTCGGCATCAGAAGAACAGCGCTCCGGAATCGAGCACGTAAACCTGGCAGTGACGCAGATGGATGAAGTCACCCAGCAAAACGCAGCGCTGGTCGAAGAGTCAGCAGCTGCGGCTCAATCGCTTGAGCACCAGGCTACGAAACTGAACTTGGCCGTGGCCGTGTTCAATGTCGGCGACTCGCATCCGTCAGTTCAGATCCTCGATGAGGAGGGCGCGTTGACGCGGGTTGAAACATGACGCAATCCTGAAATCTTCCGCGTCATTGCCTGCTATGAGGGCATACCGTGATCGCTATCCTCTTCGCGAGTGCGATGCCGGCATCGGCGGAAGCTCCAGAGTGTTGGCGACATTCAGGTCTTCAGGATGCATGCGGCATTGGGTGCGACCGCAGAGTTATCCGACTTCTGTCTTGATCAGCCGGTTTCAGCAGATCGTTGAAGCGGCGGCGCAATTCTGGGTGCAGATTGGGCTAAGTTCTGAGTAACGACGCTCCGCGCATCTGATGCCCTTCTGCAATGACGACCGCACACAGCCTTCACAGCTACGCACTGCGCGACGGCCACGGCCTGCCGCACGACCCGATTCCGTCGATCCTCGGCCCCCGGCCGATCGGCTGGATCTCCACCCGTGATGCCGAGGGGCGACTGAATCTGGCGCCCTACAGCTTCTTTAACATCTTCAACTATCGGCCGCCGCTGGTGGCGTTCTCCAGTGTTGGCAAGAAAGACAGCGTCCGTAACGCCGAGGCCACCGGTGAGTTTGTGTACAACCTCGCCACGCGCCCCCTGGCTGAGCGGGTCAACCAGACCAGCAGTGACGTCCCGCCCGGCATCAATGAGTTTGAGTTGGCGGGGCTGACACCCTTGGAGTCGATCGAGGTGTCGGTGCCGCGTGTGGCGGAAAGCCCGGTTGCGCTGGAATGCAAGGTCACACAGGTGCAGCAGTTGGCGAGCCTTGATGGCGCGACGCTGAACACCTGGATGGTTTTCGGCGAAGTCGTTGCCGTCCATATCGACCGCGCGCTGCTGCGTGATGGCATCTACGACACCGCCGCTGCCCAGCCGATCCTGCGAGGCGGCGGGCCTGCGGACTACTTCCAGGTGCTGGCCGAGGGCCGCTTCAGGATGCACCGGCCCCGATAGCGTTGGTCTCAGTCCTCAGTCCTCAGTCGCGGGGGCGATGCCTGCTGATGATCTCGTGCAGGATGTCTTTGAGCGTGTCGATCTTTTGTTGCCCGAGCGGCTCTAGGATCGTGCGCTCGTGCTCCTGCGCCATCGCAATCAGGCCGGCCACCAGGCGCCGGCCGTTGCGCGTGACGCGCACGAGGGTGTAGCGGCGGTCGTCTTGGCTGGTGGCGCGCTCCACGTG
Organism: Burkholderiaceae bacterium 26; assembly: GCA_000955795.1. Lineage (GTDB taxonomy): Bacteria > Pseudomonadota > Gammaproteobacteria > Burkholderiales > Burkholderiaceae > Ralstonia > Ralstonia chuxiongensis. The sequence goes on along the minus strand of JYOB01000007.1, from coordinate 260,433 downwards.
CCCTTGCGCTTCCAGGCGCAGCAGCAGACGCGTCACGGTGGGCTGCTTGCTCACGGCTTTCTCGGCAAGCACGGAAATCGTCATCGGGCCGTTGCTGGCCAGCGTTGACAGCACGCGCCATTCCAATACGGAGAGCCCGTGCTGCTCGACCACTTCATGAAACTGGGTCGACACGAGATGCCACGCTTGCCCAAGCAGGGCTGGTAGGTAGTTGTCGACAAACGCCTTGGTGCTGCTCATCTCCTTCGCCGCCCCGTCATCTCCTAAACACAGCGAGGATTCTACCTTCCCGCCCTCCGCAGAGGCGGGCCAGCGCGGTCCCCGCACCTCAGTACGACCCGGATAGCAACGAGCCGAATCCGGGAACAGCCGTACTCAGCTCGAGCCGTTTGAGCATGAGATAGGTGGTGGCGACGGATGACGACAACACCGGCAGGCCAATCCGATCCTCAATGGCCTGGATGGACGGCAGCGACGGCATCTGCACGCACGCAGACGCAACGACGGCATCCACGCCGGTGGTCTTGAGCTTCTTCGTGATCTCGAGGGGCGCGCACGGGTCTTGCCGGCCGACTTCGAGGTTGTCTGGAATCTCCAGCGAGATGCTGTCGACGACCTCGATGCCTTCGTTCTCGATGTAGTCGATCACCAGTTGCGTGAGCGGCTTCATGTATGGCGCGAGCAGCGAGACTTTCTTGGCGCCGATTGCCTTCAGACCATCGACGAGCGCACCGGCACTCGTCACCACGGGTGCGGGGCCGCCATTCTCCTGTGTGCGCTGATGCAGTCGCGCTTCCGACACACGGTGGTAACCGAGCCCCATGCTCATGATGGCAACCAGGCAGGCATAGCCCAGCACGTCCACGCGCGCGTCGGAAAGCTCCAGCGCGCAGCGGTCGCTGTCGGCATCCATGGCAGCCAGCTCTTCCTTGGTCACATGCTTCATGCGCATGCGACTGGAGTGGAACGTGAACCGCTCCGGTTGCGTCAGCTCACGTGCACGCAGGATGGCCGGGATCTCGGTCTCCATCGTGGTGTTCGAAGATGGCACGATCTGGCCGATACGGTAAGTGCGGGCGGTACTCATGAGAGGTTATCCAGGTTCAGGTCGAGGGCGGGCTCAGTGGTGAACGTGCCGTTATCGGGCGCAATGGCGTCTTCGAAATGCGCGGCCTGCAACGGTTTGCGGTTGACGCGCAGATCGAACACGTCGAAGCGGTTGTAGTGGCCGGTGATGTCGTGCATCTGGCGCGGCTGGATGCAGCGCGACAGGTCGATGTCGGCATAGACGATGCCTTCCTGATCGATCAGCGGCTTGCCGATGACACGCCCGTCCGGCCCGAGGATTCCCGAGAAGGCGCTGTTGCGTCGTGCCAGAAGCTCGCGCGCTTGCGGGTGCGTGGCAGACATGGCTTCGATGATCTCTTCCGAGACAGTCGAGCACGACACCACGGTGAAGACTTTCCCTTCAAAACAATGCGCAGCCGCACGGACTTTGATGGCTTCGGCCATGTCGTAGTCGGGCGGAGCGACCGGCAGCGAGATATAGCTGGCCACGTGCACTAGCTCGCCCTGTGCGAGCAGCGAGAAACGCGCGAGCGTGTTGGTGTTCTCGCCGCAGGCCAGCGCCCCAAGCGGGCCGACACCTGTGTTGTGCACGCGTAGAGCCGATGCGTCCCCTGGTGCCCAGGTCAGCTTCTCGGCCCAGGTGGGCACCAGCTTGCGATGGCGGCCCAGGATGCGGCCATCGTCGGCGATCGTGACGAGGGTGTTGTAGAGCGTGCCGATGCCGGTGCGGTTGCGCTCGTTTACGCCCACCACCACGTTGATCCTGTGGCGGGCTGCGGCCTGGGCGATCTTCGAGATCTCGGGGCCCGGCAACTCGATCGCCGAGCGTACGAGCTTTTCAAACCAGGGGCTGCCCTCGACCGGATTCATGATCCAGCTCCAGTAGGGGTAGCCCGCCACGAACACTTCAGGAAAGGCGACCAGGCGTGCGCCGTTCTCGGCGGCTTCCTGGATCAACCTGCAGACCTTATCGACCGTGGCATCGGTGTCGAGGAATACCGGCGCGGCTTGGACTGCAGCCGCCTTGAATTGTGGGAGTTCGAGCATGGTGGTGTCCGCAATGAAGACCGTGGCGACACGTGCGGTGTCCTCACGGCCAGGAGGGCTGGGTGCTCAGGCAGCGCGGCGCTCTTGTTGACCGGCGGCAGCGCTGGCGACATCACCGATGGCGATGATGGGGTTGCGAAGCTCACCGATCTTTTCCAGCTGGGCTTCGATGATGTCGCCCGGCCAGACCCACTCCTGCGGGCTGCGGCCGGCGCCCACGCCTTCCGGCGTACCGGTCGCGATGATGTCGCCCGGCTCCAGGGTGATCCCAGCGCTGATGTCCGCGATGAGCGCCGGCACCTTGAACAGCATGTGTCGCGTGTTGGAATCCTGCTTGGTCACGCCATTCACCTTCAGGCTCAGGTTCAGGTTGTGCGGATCGGGAATCTCATCCGCCGTGACGATGACGGGCCCGAAGGGCGCATACGTGTCTTGCCCCTTGGAATAGATCCACTGCCCGGCGCGGCGGCAGTCGCGCGCGCTCATGTCGATCAGCAGGCTGTAGCCGAACACGTAGTTGAGGGCATCGGTTTCGCTGACCCGCTTGGCGCGTGTGCCGATGATGACGGCCAGTTCCACTTCCCAATCCAGCTGTTGGGTGATGGCGTCGTTGTGCTCGATGGCATCGCCAGGGCCAATCACCGTGGTTGGCGGCTTGCTGAAGATGACGGGCTGCTTGGGCAGTTCCTTCGAGGTGTCCAGCGTGCGGCTCGATTCCGCAACGTGTTCGACGTAGTTCAGGCCGATGCCGAAGATGTTCTTGCGAGGGCGCGGAATCGGGGCCAGCAGCTTGACGTTGGCCAGTGGCACGGCGCAGCCGAGCGGCCACTTCCCAGCGTACTCATTCAGCAGCGTGGTGGTGGCGGCGATGGCTTGCGGGCCGAGGTCGATGAATTCCAGCATGTCGGCAGGCAAGTCGCAACCGACGTGTTTGCCGAAGCGTTCGAGGTCGACAACGAGGTCATCGACGATGGCGCCGAGGCGCGCAGCCGCATTCACATGGGCACGGAAGGTGACGAGTCGCATGGTGTGTTCTCCAGAGGAAGTTCGGGTTGAAGAGCGTCGGCAGTCGCCGGCTCACGTCGTTGCGGGATTGAGAAGAGGCTGGTGCCCATCGTTGTCGGCGAAGGCCTCTTCCCGGTAGAGCGCGAGTTTTTCCATCACAGGCAAATCGCTGAAGCAGAACAGGCAGGCGTCTTCCGCGGTGCTGCCGTTAACGTGCTCGTGCCATGCCCAGGAAGGCACGCAGAAGATGTCGCGCTCGCGCCAGTCGAAGCGTTGGCCGTTGATGATCGAATGGCCGCTGCCCTTGGCGACCTGGTAGAGGAAGCTCCCCGTGTGGCGATGCGCCTTGCCGACAAAGCCGGGCCGCAGCAACTGCATGCTTGCGCCGATGGTCGACATCACATGACCGCCGGTGACCGGGTTCGTGTAGTGCATCAACGCACAATCGAACGGGCTGCCTTCAGCGTTGTGCGCGTAGCGCTGTAGCGCTTCGTACGTCGGTGCCCATTCGTACTTGAAGAGCGGCGAGTAGGGCTTGCTCCACTGCGCGCTGTGCGGACGCAGGCCGGGTGCGCCCCACAGCGCGGTGGAGTCGTTGACCGGGTGGCCCACCGCTTGGTGCAAGTCCGGATGCACGGCATAGAAGCCGGCTTCCAGTGCATTGACCAGGGGAATGTCCAGGCCGTCTTGCCAGATGCACGGCAAGCCGTCGTCTTCAACGCCATGCTCGTGCCACGTGCCGTTGGGCGTGAGCACGAAGTCATTGGCGCCGAGCGTCATCTTGTGGCCATCGACGATGGTGTACGCGCCGCGCCCTTCCATGATGAAGCGCAGCGCCGATGACGAATGCGCGTGTGCCGTGGCGACTTCACCGGGGTGCATGACCTGTAGCCCAGAGTACAGCCAGCCGACAGCCGCAGACACATCCTGCCGCCCAGGATTGTTCAGGTAGATGACGCGCCGGCCTGCCTTTTCCGGAGAGACGAGGGCCATCGAACGCAGCACGTGCTCACGCAGGTCCTGATAGCGCCAGAGCACCGGCACGGAATCGGACTTCGGCTGCCAGGGCTCGATCTTGTTCGCCACCGTCCACAGCGCACCGACCTGCAGGCTCTCCAGTTGCCGGTAGTAGGTCAGCAGTTCTGGTGTGTCCTCCACGTCGGCGCGGCCGGCGATGTTTTCCCGGTAGGCGTCGTATGCGGTTGTTGTCATTGCAGTGCTCCTTGGTTTCGTCCGGGCGCGTTCATGCGAGATGGCAGCGTTACGCTCTGCCCCGCGCAAAGCTGCGTTCGAGTTGTTCCTTGCCGAACTGATACGCACGCGGCCACGCAATGTCGTGCCAGCCGAGCTTGGCGCTTTCGCGCAGCACCCACGCCGCATCCGCCAGGTGCGGGCGCGAGATGGCGCATAGGTCCGCACGCCCCGAAGCGACGATGCTGTTGACCTGATCGGCATCGGTGATAGCGCCCACGGCGATCGTCGGCACGTTAGCTTCGTTGCGGATGCGATCGGCAAACGGGGTCTGGTAGAGGCGCCCGTAGACCGGCTTCTGATCGGGCGTGACCTCGCCGGATGACACGTCCACCAGATCCGCGCCGCCTTGATGAAGGCGCTTCGCAATCTCCACTGCCTCGTCGACAGTGGTGCCGCCCGGCGCCCAGTCGGTGCAGGAAATGCGTACCGAGATCGGCAAGTGCTTCGGCCAGGCGTCGCGCACGGCAGCGAGCACTTCGAGCGGGAAGCGCAGCCGGTTCTCCAGCGAGCCGCCGTAGTCATCGGTGCGCTGGTTGGTCAGTGGCGAAATGAAGCTGGAGAGCAGGAAGCCGTGGCCGGCCTGCAGCTCCAGCCAGTCGAAGCCGGCCGCTGCCGCACGGCGTGTGGCCGCGACGAACGCGTCGCGGATGCAAGCGAGGTCGTCCAACGTCGCCTCGCGCGGCGTCTGGGATTGACCGGGCCGATAGGCGAGGGCGCTGGCCGAGACCAACGGCCAGTTGCCTTCAGCCAGAGGCTGATCGGGCGTGTCCCAGCCGACCTGTGTGGAGCCGCGACGCCCAGCGTGGCCGAGCTGCACGCCGATACGCGCTTCGCTGTGGCTGTGCACGAAGTCAGTGACGCGCTTCCAGGCTGTGATCTGCTCGTCGTTCCAGAGTCCTGTGCAGCCGGGCGTCATGCGTGCGTCGGGCGCGACCGCGGTCATCTCGGTGAGCAACAGGCCCGCGCCGCCCAGTGCGCGACTGCCCAGGTGCACGAGGTGGAAGGCGCCAGGCACGCCGTCCTGGCTGGAATACAACTGCGTCGGCGATACCACCACGCGGTTCTGCAGCGTGATGCCGCGCACGGTGTAGGGCGTCAGCAGCGGCGGGCGCGGGCGTTGGCTGTCGGGGGCGGCCACACCGGCGCGCTGCGCCAACCGGCGCTCATAGCCTTCGAGCCACTTCGGGTCGCGCACGCGCAGGTTCTCGTGTGAAATGCGTTGCGAACGCGTCAGCAGCGAATACGCGAACTGCTCCGGCTCCAGACCGGCGTAGCGGGCCACGTTCTCAAACCACTCGGTCGAGTTGCGCGCGGCGTTCTGGATCTTCAGCACTTCCACCGAGCGCACGGCTTCATAGTGTTCAAGTGCCGTTTCAAGCGTCCCGTCGACGTTCTTGAGCGTACGTGCCAACTCGATGGCATCTTCCAGCGCGAGCTTGGTGCCCGAGCCGATCGAGAAATGCGCGGTGTGCGCGGCATCGCCCATCAGCACGACCGGTACGCGCTTGCCGTCGATGTCGTTCCAGTGCACCCAGCGCTCGCAGATCACGCGCGGGAACTGGATCCAGATCGCCGAGCCTCGCAGGTGCGAGGCATTGCTGATGAGCGGATGGCCGTCGAGGTAGGGCGCGAAGAGCTTTTCGCAATAGGCGATGCCTTCTTCCTGCGACATCTGGTCGATGCCGGCGGCCTTCCACGTCTCCTCGGGCGTTTCCACGATGAAGGTGGAAGTGCCATCCTCGAAGCGGTAGGTGTGCGCCTGAAACCAGCCATGCTCGGTTGGCACGAAGATGAAGTTGAACGCATCGAACATCTTCTTCGTGCCGAGCCAGACGAATCGGCACTTACGGGTGTCGATGTCGGGACGGAACGTGTCGGCATAGCGCTTGCGGACGAGGCTGTTCAGCCCATCGGATGCCAGCACCAGATCGGCGCCATGCTTGCGTGCGATCTCCTGATCGTCTTCCACGTACTGTTCGAAGACGAGCTGAACGCCCACTTCTTCGCACCGTGCCTGCAGGATGTTGAGCAGTTTCTTGCGCCCGATGCCGATGAAGCCGTGGCCACCGCTGCGCACGGCTTCGCCCTTGAAGTGCACCTCGACATCATCCCAGCGGTTGAACGCATCGCCAATCGTCGCGGCCGAAACAGGATCGGCTTCGCGCAGATTGCCCATGGTGGCGTCGGAGAACACGACGCCCCAGCCGAATGTGTCATACGGACGATTGCGCTCGACGACTACCACCTCATTGGCCGGATCTTGCAGCTTCATCAGCAGCCCGAAATACAAGCCGGCGGGGCCGCCGCCCAGGCAGACGATCTTCACGATGCACTCCTTGTTGCGTTGATGGGTTCTGCGGTCAAGGCTTGCCGCAACACCTCGGGAATATCGATGGCGCGGTGCGTCTGGAGCGACGTCGACACCACCACTTGGTTGACGCTCATGCGAACGTCCCCGTCGTTGCCCGTGCAGGTGAGGGCCAGCGTCATGGATTTGCCGCCAAGGCGCACGACTTCGAGGCTCAGCGTCACGTCATCGCCCATGCGGCTGACTGCACGGAAGTCCGCTTCCAGCCGAACCGTCGGCAGCCCATAGCGGAGCTGGCTGATGTAGCCAGCAAAGCCTTCAGGCACCAGGCTGTCGATCCAGGCTTCGAGCAGGTTGTTGAACATGACGAAGTACTGCGGGTAGAACACGATGCCGGCGGGGTCGCACTCGGCAAAACGGATGCGGTGCGCTTGGCTGAACTGACATGGATTTGGGTGCATGACGTTACCCCTCGAAGGAAAAGGCATGGCGTTGCATGCACGCACGCAGCTGATTGCCGTGTTCGTCGGCCAGTGCGGCATCACGGAGTTCGCGCAGCGTTTGCGGCGGCAGCGACCGAGCGTGGCGGTCCACAACCGTCATCAGCGTTTCGTAGTTCTTCAGGCCGCGTGCGTGCGTGTCGCCGTAGCCTTTCACCAGGCGCTGGCACTGCGCGGTTTCCAGTGCCAGCGCGGGGTTGATGGCGGCAACGGATCGCACGCGTTGCAGCCACGCCTCGATGCGCGTGTTCTCGAGCGCATAGCGCAGCGTGAGGCGGCGCCATTTGCGCCACCGGGCCAGCGTGTAGAGCAGCACGAAGCCGCCGAGCGAACTGGTCTGGATGATGCGGCCCTGCTTGGTGAACCGATCGACCAGACGGCGCGCCCAGTGCGGTTGCGACAGCCACAGCCCGATGCGCGCAGGCAGCGTCTCGCAGATCTCTTCAATGCGCGGGTGCATGAACTCATTGATCTGCAGCAACTGGTCTGACTTTGCGCGCACTTCGCCGCGCACGCGCTCGAACCGGGAGCTGCGCGTCTTGAGATCGGCAACGCGGATGGTGTCTTCATACGACATCCACAGCGCTAGGTGACGTGCGGTTTCGCTCAGAAGATCGATGTCATTGCCACCGGGGACGACGGCGAGCGCTTCGAGCCGATCGAGATACAAGCCGGCGTAGTCCGGATCCTGGTAATCGATCAAGCGGCGGACGCCTTCGATGGCGATCTCGGATACCTGAGGCGGGAACTGGCGCGCGCGATCTACGAGCGCAGCGACGGTCCGGTCGAGGCGGGCAGGTGTCGGGCTTGCCGGTGCCTGCGAAGCGGCCGCGACGATGTTTTCCGGCTGCCCTGCACGCGTTTTGGCGTAACCCGCATCGAATGCCCTCAGGCTGGGTTTCACGCCCACGCCACCGCGTTCGATGGTCGCTTCAAACTGCTCGCGGCTGAAGGGCAGGACACCCGCGCCGCTCAGCGCACCAAACAACACGGCGCTGATGACGCTGCCAGAGCGTTCCGCCGCTTCCGACATGTCAAAGCTGCAGAAGTGTTTTGCGGCCTTGCGGGCTTGCCGCAACAGGGTGTCACTGTCGACACGGCCGTCGCCCATGGCGGATTTTTCTGCGATGGAGTAGACGCGGTGGCTGGAGGTGATCAGCGTGGTGCGCTCCGGCGTGACGAAGCCGCGTTGCACGGCGCGGCCGGCTTCCATCAGCTCGGAAGCCAGCACCACATCCACGTCGCCCGGCATGGGCATGAGGGCGAGCACGGGGGTGCGCGCTGGGGCTTCGGCGGCACCCGGGAAGAGTTCAACGTAGTAGATCGTGGCGCCGGTGCGCTGGGCGACCCCGGGGACGGAGGTGGTCTGCGCGAAATAGCCGTTGGCTTCGCCCAGGTTGACGATCCAGTCCGCGAGCACGCCGCCACCTTCGCCGCCCATGGCGAGAATGGCAATCTTGATGGGCTCAACAGTCATGATGGGGCTCCGATAAAACGGGGATGCAGGGCCCGAACGCACCACGTAACGGTGGGCGTTTCGGGGGAACAATGGGTGAGCTAGATGCGCGGCGTCAGAACGCGTAGCGCATGCGGCGCTTGGCGTCGCGGCCTTGCAGCCAGCCGATTACGCCGTTGCGCACGCGTTGGCGCAGGCGATCCCAGCGGGTCGGGTTGCTGACGATCTGCGCGCGGAAGAACGATGGACACAGCACCGCCGCATGCGAAACCTCGCCGCACAGGCCGCAGCCCACGCAACTGTCGATGACGGTGGCGACCGGGTCACGGCGCAGCGGATCGGGGTTGGGGCGGATCGACAGCGAAGGGCAACCCGAGAGCCGGATGCAGGAGTGGTCCCCAGTGCAGGTATCCGGGTCCACGCCAAAGCGCTCGCGTACCACGCGCTCGCCGGCGGCGATGGCCTTGCGCACCTTGGGTTTTTCGCGCCGCTGCTTGTTGAGCATGCATTCGCTCTGGGCGATGAGCACCTTCGGCCCTTTCGCCGTAGTGGTCAGCGCTTCGCGCAGTGTTGCGGTCATCGCCTTCAGGTCGTAGGTGCGCTTGATGGTGCGGACCCATTTGACGCCCACGCCTTTCACGGCCTGCTCGATCTCATGCCCCGTGCTGCGCGTCGGGTTGAGTGCAGTGGAGGACAGAATGTCCTGTCCGCCTGTGGCCGAGGTGTAGCTGTTGTCGACGATGACTGTCAGGTTGTCGCTGCGGTTGAACACCGCGTTTGCGATCCCGCTGGTCAGGCCGTTGTGCCAGAAGCCACCGTCGCCCATCACGGAGATGGCGCGTTTGTCGGCCGGCGCATTCAGTGCGGCCGCGCCCGCCGCGCCCAGGCCGTATCCCATCGTGGTGTTGCCGAGGTTGAATGGCGGCAGGATGGAGAACAGGTGGCAGCCGATGTCCGCGCTGACGTGGTGCGGGCCGAGTTCCCGTTCGACCAGCTTCATGGCGGTGAAGATCGGGCGCTCCGGGCAGCCGGTGCAGAATCCGGGCGGTCGGGCGTGGACGGCCTGTTCCAGCGGGGGCAGCACTTCCACTTCGGCATCGGTATCGGCCATCGCCACCGCGGCTACCGGGTCAGCCGGCACCGCTGTCAGCGGAATCACGCGATGCTTGCGAGGCTGCGCGGGCTGCGGCTGGAGAAGACCATATCGCTCCAGGAACGTGCGCACGCCCGAGAGCACCGTCGCCGTGTTGTACTCGCCCGCCATCGGTAGCAGGTCCTTGCCGTGCAGTACCGTCTGCACGCCCAACTGGCGCAGGATGTTTGCGACGTTCTGCTCGACAAAGTTGGGCTGTCCTTCCTCAAGGACCAGGACAGCACGCTTGCCCTGGCAGAAGCGCTCGAACTCTGCATCCACCAAGGGGTAGGCCACGTTCATGACGTACAGCGGGATCTTCGACTCGCCGTAGACGTCGGCCAGCCCAAGCTTTTGCAGCGCGCGGATCAACGTGTTGTAGTTGCCGCCTTGCAGGGCGATGCCGACATCCGCGGCGCTTTCCGAGAAGAACTCGTTGAGCTGGCGGTCCTGGATGAAGCGGATGGCGGCCGGCCAGCGGTCCTGCACCTTTTCTTTCTCATGCTGGAAGCTGGCCGGTGGTAGGACGATGCGGCTGACGTCGCGCGTTGGGTTCTCCAGAGCGTCTTTCACGGTGAATGCGGGGCGCCGGTTGGCCGACGTGACGAACTGACCGTGCACGTGGCAGGAACGGATGCGCATCTGCAGCATCACCGGCGTGCTGCTGGCTTCCGATAGGTCAAAACCGTCCTTGACTGCCTGCACGATGCACGGCAGGTTGGGGCGCGGATCGAGCAGCCACATCTGCGATTTCATCGCGAAGGCGTGGCTGCGCTCCTGCATGATGGAGGAGCCTTCACCATAGTCTTCGCCCACGATGACGAGCGCACCACCGAGCACGCCACCCGACGACAGGTTGGCCAGCGCATCCGATGCGACGTTGGTGCCAACTGTCGCCTTGAAGGTCACCGCACCGCGCAGCGGGTAGTTGACCGATGCGGCCAGTGTGGCGGCCGCCGTTGCTTCGCTCGCGCTGTTCTCGAAGCGGATGCCGTGTTCGCCGAGGATGTCCTGCGCATCGGCCAGCACGTCCATCAGGTGCGAGATGGGCGCGCCCTGATAGCCGGCCACATAGGCGACACCGGATTCGAGTAGCGCTTTCGTGACGGCCAGGATGCCCTCACCGCTGAAAACCTCGCCCGCGCCCAGGCGCAGCTTCTTGACTTCTTCCACAAACGACCGCTCGGCCATGGTGCTCCTCGTCTCGGTTCATCGGGCACGTTGTGCCCATGACTTTCACTTTCGTTGCGGGACGAGGCTCCGTCAATACATGATTAATCATGCAATTGCACTTTCAGCAAGACACGGATAACAGTCGCAAGAAGGGGATAAAGAGCGAGCAACGGGCGGGGGTTTTCCTGAGGTGGCGCAATACGGTCAGGCGGGTACGATGAACGAACTCCATGCTTCATCGGAATATTTGAAGAATGGGTGCCCATCCGGGACTGTGAATTGGCTGCAGGTGCTGCGGTGCACATTGCGGCTTGTCGACCGGGGCATACCATGACAACGGCGGCAGAACATCTATGCATGAAAAATCATGCATGTTGGTACGGGTCTTGCGAGTCACGCTCACCTTCCGTGATAGCGGAGGAAGTGATTGAGGCAGTACCTGCACCGCCAAGAAAAGAGGCAAAAAGCCATGTTGAATTCCGCGCCCCCACTGACCGCCGTGCCGCGTCAAGCAGCACCCTCGGCGGCGTTTGATCCGTTTCCATACACACCGGAACGGCTGCTTTTTGCCTCGACCGATATTGATGAAGTGCGCTCGATGGTCGGCCGGGTCATGAAGCCGCACCGTCTTGTCCTCACCAATGGGGGCGACCGCCTGGATGCGCGCATGCACTACACTCCGCTGGGTGACATTTCACTCAGCCGGCTGCGCTACGGGGGCACCGTCGAAATTGAGCCGGGCCCGCTGGAAAGCTTCTTTTTGGTGCAGATGCCCATTCTGGGGTCCGCCATCGTTGATAGCGGTGGCCAGCATGTCGAGTCCGGCCCGGAGGTTGCCTCGGTTCTCAGCCCGGACAATGAAACAAGAATGCGGTGGCTCGCCGGGAACGAACAACTGATGCTGCGTCTGTCGCGTTCGCTGGTGGAGCGCACATTGGTCGGCCATTTCGGCCACCCGCTGGAACAGCCGCTGCAGTTTGAACTTGGTTTTCGCTGGCGCGAGTGTGGGCAGTGGCGCTGCCTGTTGAGCTATCTGATGGATTGTTCGACGCAAGGTCTTGACCTGGCGCAGCACAAGCTGGTGATTGCCCAGATCGAGCAGTTGGCGGCGTCGGTGCTGCTGGTTTCGCACCGGCACAACCACAGCGAGGCCGCGCCTGCTCGCCGTGGCACCATCCTGCCGCGCCATGTCCGCCGCGCGCAGGATTACCTGGAAGCGCATGCGCACGAGCCTGTGTGCGCAGGCAAGCTTGCGCAAGTCGTTGGCGTGAGCGTGAGAAGTCTTTATACCGGGTTCAAGGACTTTCTGGGCGTTAGCCCGATGCACTATCTGCGCGACTTGCGGATGGAACGCGCGCGTACCGAACTGACGAGTGGTGAAGCCAGTAATGTGGCTGGCGTGGCGCTGCGTTGGGGGTTTGCGCACATGGGCCGGTTCAGCAACGATTACAAGCAGCGCTACGGCGAGACCCCCAGCCAGACGCTGCGGCGGCGGTAAGGCTCGCTGTTTGCCGTGGCAAGTGCGTGAACATCTGTATCAGCAAGGCGGCATCTTCGGATGCCGCCTTTTGTTTTGCCGTCAGAACGGAATCGACGCCTTCACGTAGAACTGGCTGCCCGACGGGCGGTTCCGCACTTCAAATTCCTTCTGCCACTTGACCGTCACCAGCCAGCCGCGATCGTTCGCATAGCGGATGGACGGCCCGGCGGCCAGCGCGCGCGCTTTGCCCTGTGCGGCGGCCGGCCCTTGGTCATTCGTGGTCTGCTGATAGACATAGCCGCCCACCCCGAACACCCAGCCGTTGCCGATGCCCCAGCCGGCGCTGTAGTCGGCGTGAATGGCTTGGCCCGAGCGGGTGTCCGTCTTGTCGTTGCGCAGATTGAAGTCGTACATGACCTTCAGATCGCCGTTGAAGCCGCTCGGTTGCATGTAGGTAATGGCCGCAACCGGCTGCGCCGTCCAGTAGTTCTTGCCAAGGCTGGAGGGGTCGGTCGGATCGTAGTGGCCGGTGGGCGCGTACATGTCCAGGCCGAGCACATAGTGCAGCGCCGGAGAGACGTGATAGCCGAGCGCCGTGCCGAACGTCATGTCGCCCAGGCCCGAGCTCTTGAAGCGTGCGCCGTTGGCACGGAAGTCGACGTCGAGCAGCGGTGCGATGGCATGGAATGCCAGTTGCCCGCCGAACACCTGTGCCGGTGTCACCCAGATCAGGCGTGGCGCCAACACATTGACGTCCACCTTGAAGTCCTGCAGCAGAGACTGCCCACTGTTGCCGCGCAGCGTGTCATAGCGTGCAGCGCCGGCATACACCAGCATGTGGACGCCTGGTGGTGGCAAGGCGCCCACCAGATAGTTTTCGAGCCCATCCGGATAGATGGACAGGCCGCCGCCTTCGGTGGCGTGCGCCGCATTGAGGCTGGCGGCACACGCCAGCACACCCGGCAGGAGTTTCTTGACAGCAGACATGCGCATGGCGTTTTCCTTGACCATGGTTGAGAAAACGAGGGACGACACCGCCCGCGCCCTGGCCGGAGCGGCAGGGCGGGGCGATGAGTCGAAGGGTGGATGCGGCGCGGGCGGCTAGCGCGGACTGAGGTGCTGGGCCACCATGAACCCTGATCCGGCGCCCAGGCCGGGCCCCGGGTGTGTACTGGCGCCGATGTGGAACACGTTGGCCAGCGGGGTCCGATGGGCTCGAGCCCCATGGCTGCTCGCGAATGGGCGCAGCCAGAAGAACTGATCAGGCGAACACACGCCGGAGTACGGATCGCCTCCGACCAGGTTGCAGTTGAGTGCCTCCAGATCTGCCGGCGAATAAGCGCGACGCCCGACGATGCGTTGCGCGAGCCCCGGCATGACGCGCTCCAGTCGCGCCTGTACGCGGTCTGCGAAGGCCTCGCGCACGGCCGCTGTCCAACGGCCGTCTGCGGGCACGGCAATCTCGTCCGCCGCATCGCCCTTGAGGCGGGTCGGCAGCTCCTGCATCTGGATCCACAGGATCCAGCCGCCTTCGGGCGCGCGCGACGGATCCGCCACCGTGGGTTGGCCGATGCCAAGGGTCGGGCGATGCGGCAGCAGGCCGTTGTTGGCTTCGGTGACCGACGTGCAGACCTGCTCCATGCTCTCGGTCAGGTGCACGAGCGGCACACGCGCCAGATCCGGGTCGCACCAGGCGGGCGGGGCATTGAGCGCGAAGTGAATCTGCATGTCGCCGCGGCCGTAGCGATAGCCTTCCGCGCGTTCGCGCACGGGCTGCGGCATGTCGCTCAACAGGCGGCCGTACAACTGCTGAGGCGTGACATTGCAGACTACCGCCTCCTGGGCACGGAAGGTTTGCCCGTCGGTTGTCTTCACGCCGATCGCGTGACGGCCGCGACCGTGCCCGCTGGTCAACACGGATTCGACCGATACACCGGTCATCAATCGCCCGTCGTGCTGCTCGATCACCTGCGCGATGGCTTCAACAAGGCGGCTTCCGCCACCCTTGACCACCGGCATGCCGCCACTGACCACCGAGGCAAACGTCAGCTTGCCGATCAATGCAGAGCCGGCATCATCGGGGCCGAGCCCCGAGTGCAGCACCCATGGCGCGATAAGTGCGCGGGCGAGGTCCGAGTGCAGCGCGCGCTCGGACCAGCGGCGGAAGGTTTCCAGCGAATCGGCGGCGAACCCCGCGAGGCCGTCCGTGCCACGCTTGCGCCATTGGCTGAACAGCAGCTTGAGCATCGCCCAGCCATAGGGGTTCTGGCTGAGCAAGCCGAATGTCAATTCTGCATCGGGGCCGAAGAGCCTGTCCGCCATGGCACCCAGGGCGGTGCCGTCTCCGGGCGCCAACGCATCCAGACACCGTACCGCATCGGCCATATCCTGCTTGAATGCTACGCCGCGTCCGTCCGGTTGAACCAGGCCCGTGGTGTATTCCGGCGACAAGAACGTCAACCCGGCCTTTTCCAGCGCAGGCTTGAGTTCCGCATAGCCCGGGCTGCCGACGAACAGCGGATACCATGACGACATCACCTCATGGTGATAGCCGGGAAACAGCTCTTCGGTGCGAATGCAGCCGCCCAGCCTGTCATTGCGCTCGAGCACCAGCACACGCTTGCCGCGCGTGGCCAGCAGCGCCGCACTGACCAGCGAATTGATGCCGCTGCCGACAAAGATGACCTGCGGATCCGACGACGCGGCCATGGCTTACTCCACCAGTGCGAGGACGCGCAGCGGGCTGCCCGAGCCGCCTTCGATCTTGAGCGGCGCCGACACGATCAACGCACCCTGCGGCGGCAACTGATCGAGGTTCTTCAGGCACTGCAAGCCGTACCGGTTTGCGCCATGCATCAACGTGTGGCACGGATAGGCCGTTGGCCATGCATATGACTGCCCGGCGTCGGTATTGATCGTTTCCACGCCGAAGCCGTGCACGTTCCGCTCGTGGATCAGCCACTCGACTGCTTCCTGCGTTGGCCCAGGCGTGTGGGCACCGTCTTCGCGAAGGTTCAGGAATGCCGCAGCATCATTCACGCGGTGTGACCAATCCGTGCGGAACAGCACCCACGCACCTTCTGGGATGCGTCCGTGGCGCTGTTCCCAGGCCTGCAGGAATTCCACGGTCAGCAGCCAGTCTTCGTTCTCGCGGACCTGCGTGCTGGCGTCCACCACCACCGCAGGCGCAACGAAGTTTTCCGGGGCGATGGTGTCCACGCTGTTGCCGGGGTAATCGCGCCCCGTGATCCAGTGCACGGGGGCATCGAAATGCGTGCCTGTGTGCTCGCCGCACGAGAAGTTGTTCCAGTACCAGGCGGGACCAGCCTCGTCGTAGTGCGAAATGCGCTCGACCTTGAAAGCCTGGACCTGCCCGAACTGCGGCGGCAGTTGCAGCGCAGGAAACGAAGGCGACAGCGTCTGCGTAAGGTCGACAACGCGGATGTTGCCCCGCGCCAAGCCTTCGGCCACTGCAGACAACAGGGTGGGGGTGGTGGACGTCATGGTCTGTCTCCGGCGGTATGGGATAGCGAAGTGGTCTACCAGGCTGCTTGCAGTGACGTGAACCGGCCGGCGTGGAACACCAGCGGCGTACCAGGCTGATTGGCGGTGCGTACCACTTTGCCGATCAGCAGCAGGTGGTCTCCCACGTGCCGGCAGTGGTCGTGCGCGCAGACCAGCGTCGCGACCGCACCCTCGATGGCGGGAATGCCCTCGGGCGTTTCTTGTACCGTCACGCCCTCGAACTTGTCCGGCACCGCCGCACTGGCAAAACGCTTGGCGAGGTCTTCGTGGCCATTCGCCAGGATGTTGATCGCAAAATGCGTGCTCTCGCGAAACGCGGCCAGATTGGGGGAACGGTCAACCAAGCTCCACAGCACCAACGGCGGGTCCAGGGACAGGGTGGCGAAGGAGTTGATGGTCAGGCCTACAGAACGCCCGTCCGGCGTGCGCGTCGTCACGATGGCAACGCCTGTCGGGTAGCTGCCGAACAGATTGCGCAGGGCCTTGGGTTCGAGGTCGACGTTGCCCCAGGCGTCGCAGTGGTCGGTGCGCATGGCAACGGACTCGGGAGCGAGACATGACAGCATGGCGGTTCTCCTCAGGCCGTGGCCGGCACGGCTTGGTGTTCTGCGATGAAGCGTTCGCAGGCTTGTGCGTCTGCCCACCACGGGAAGTAGCTCGGCGGGTGGTTAAAGCCGTTCGCAATCGTGCTGGCCAGCGACGGCGATTGCTGCGCAGTGCCCAGCAAACCGAGAATGTGCGGCGGCGGCGGGGTCAGCAGCGAGTTCGTCCATTGCACGACCCATTGGGCGTAGTCCCAGAACTGCTCGAACGTCGCTTCCATCCAGTCGCGCGTGTAGGGCTGGTCGGCGCGGGCCACGATGGCGTCAAGATAGACCTTGCACGCCTTTGTGGCGTTGTTCGAGCCCTGTCCGGTGATCGGGTCATTGGTGACCACGGCATCGCCCAGACCAAATACCAGGCGGCCGGACGGCAGCGTCATGACGGGCTTGCGTATGGTAGGAGCGAAGGCGCCAGCCAGCACGCCCTTGTCGTCCGTCAGCTCCACGTTGCGTGCGCGATCGGCTTCCCACGGCAGGTAGGTCTGCAGGAAGCGCAGGCTGGTCGCCAGATGTTCTTGCGGGGTGCGCACGTCGCGCCAGCAGTCGAGCGGGCCGCCTGGTACGCCTTCAAACACCATGATGTCGCACGGGCCACTGAGCGTGAACGCGGGAAAGACGAAGTACTCACCCACACCCGGAATCAGGTTGAACGACACGCGCGAGTAGTCCCGCGTTGGCTGCAGGCCATGCACGTAGGTCAACGCCAACGCACGCTGCGGCTTGTCGAAGGGGGAACGAGACGCGTCGCGCTCCAGCAGCTTGACGACTTCACCCTTGCCGCCCGCCAGGAGAACCAGATCATGGCTTTCCGCCAGCGCTTCGAGTTCGGCAACGCCCGCGTCCTGAATCACCAGTCGGCCCCCGTGCGATTCAAGCTGCTCCAGCCACCAGGCCATCTTCACGCGCTGGTCAACCGACTGCGCGGGGCGGTCCAGCCGAGCGCTCCATTCAATGGCCTTCGCGCCAGGTTGCTCCGGGTGCGGCACGGCAAAGCCGATGCCTTCAACGGGCGGACAGGTGCTCTCCCAATCGTTGATGCCAAGGTCACGTTCGATCCGCAGTGCAGGATCGAACATGCACTGGCTGGACATGACCTTGCCGTTGCGGATGTCGTCCGGCGTACGGTTGGAAACGACGGTGACTTCATAACCCTTGTCCAGCAGCCCAAAGGCCAGCGGCAGGCCAGCCTGGCCACCACCCACAATTGCGATTCGACGCATGAGAGTTCTCCTTGATCCTTGATGAAAGTTCGGCCCGGTGGTGCAGGGCGGCGTTACTCGGCCAGGCGTGGAATTGCCGGCTTGGCTTGCTCAGGCCCCATGGCCGAATAGCCACCGTCGACGGCGTAGTCCGCGCCGGTGACAAACGAGGCATGTCCAGACAGGAGGAACGTGACAACATCGGCAACCTCCTCCGGGTTGCCCACGCGGCGCAGCAGGTGATAGTCGGCTGCGACACGGTCAGTCTTGGCGCGGTCACCGTGCGTGATCTCGTCCATCACGCGTGACCACGTCCATCCGGGCGAGACCGAATTCACGCGGATGTCGTCAGCAGCAAAGTCCATCGCCATGCTTCGCGTGACTTGTACCAGCGCAGCCTTGGAGACCGGATAGAGCCAACGGCCGGTTTGCGCAACGCTGGACGAGATGCTGGTGAAGTTGACGATGGCGCCGCCACCCGCGGCAACCATGTGCGGACGCACCGCATGCGCAGCCATGACGGCGCTCACCACGTTGACGTCCAATGCTTTGAGCCAGTCAGCGCGACCGGATTTTTCGCCGTCGTCCAGATACGTGGCGGCGAGGTTCACTAAGAAGTCCACGCGTCCGAACTGGGCGGCCACATCTGCGACAGCGCGTTCCAATTGCTGGTCGTCTGCGATATCGACTTGCCAGAAATGGATGCCTTCCGGGTCGGCCGTGGCAACGCGATCGCCGCCGACTGCGTCGATGTCGAACAGGGCTACCTTGACCTGGTGGCTGCGAAGCGCGTTGACGACCGCCGCTCCGATGATGGTGGCGCCGCCAGTCACGATGGCGACCTTGTCGTTGAGATCTTTCATGGGTGTCTCCCTTGTTCGCTGGATGTCGTCTTGCGCAAATCGTTGGCGACGCGCTTGAATGCATGATGGATTGCGAACGGGGTAGGCATATATCCGCTTCGTGCTGCGGCTATCCGTCCATTGCTGGTATTCGGAGATCGATTGATCTGCGGTAACGAACGCGGGGGAGTGCTGCGGCTGTGTACGGTGTCGGACCGGCGGCCGGGCGCCCGCCCTCTCGCGCTGGGGGCGCATGGAAAGCATCTGACGTGGCAATCAGCTCATGGTGTCGGGATGGCCTACCCGTTGCGCGCGCAGAGCCTGCGACCGACGCGGGTCGATCTACTGCTGCGTCATCACCATTGTGGGTGTGCGGGCTGAATGCGGGAGGAGATAGCGCGGCAGATTCAGTAGCACGCCGACCACACGCCGCACCATGCCAAACAGTGCACGGGGCCCAGCGAGCAATATCTCAGCCTGGTCGCTGTGGTTCTCGTCATTCAGGCACCAGTTGCAGAAGTGCTCGCAATTGTTGGTGAGAATCCGATACCGTGATTCGCCGAGTCGCGAACGGGCCCGGCGCACGACGTCTTGGCCGGAGAATCTGCATTGGCAAGGGTGCCTGACCCAGAGGGTGCGACCGTGGGCGAAGTCTTCAACCGTGATTTCCTCGACTGGGCCGCGCAGAAACGTTCGGGACAGACCTGCGTAATGCACAACCTTTCCACCGCCAACGTAGACGCCGTGGTGCCAATACCCTAGGCGAGGCGTGATGAGATGCGTGCCGAGAGCCAGTGGTGTGTCCTTGTGCAGGCGCCAATGAATAGTACCGATCACGATCGCACCGCCGTGTTCGGTGCACTGGTGTTGGAGCGCATAGCCCATGACGTTACCCCCGATCTTGGCGGGAAGTGCGTCCCGCCCGATTGCAGCTTATGAGCGCATGGTGTGGTCGTTATCCTGTTCCCGCGTGTGATATCCGGAATTGGCCGAAGCTTCCCAGCCCGCGTTGAGAGACAAAAAAGTCGGGCCAAGTAGGCTCTATGCGGTTGGCCAGACTTTGTGAGCGCTATTTGTCTGCTGAAGAGTCCGCGGGGTAACAATCGAGCGGACGTGGCGTTCGTCCCTGTGCACGACATTCAAGGGAGCGCGGCAGTTGTGGCAAGTACCAGAAAGGATGAAGAGAACAAGCTTCGTTCCTGGAAACACCGGTCTGCTCACAATCTCGTATGAGAGGCGGGGCATGCTCCAGCATATGCGGTTGTCTTTCGCATCACGGCAAGGCGATCTAAATCCGTATAGCTTGGCGGCGTTCTCGATCCGCATGGGGTCCCTAGCAGCTGCATTCCGGATTGCCTGAGCGAACAATTCGTATGCCGCGTTGCGGCAATGCTCGATCACCCGGCATAGCCTGATACTTTGCCCATCGTCGATTAGTTACGGATACGCCTTACCCAGTAAGACTTTGCGGCTGATACAGGGACGGTGTATCCCAAACTAATCGAGCGTTGTATCCGCAACTAATCGAGCGCTTCACGACGCGTTTTCGGTCGACGCCACTTGTCCACAGCATCGTGCGCACCGCTTGCAGAACCTCCCGCAAGCATTTGACGCACAAGGGTTTGTTGCACGATGTAACAGGCACCTTCGATGTGGATAACTCACCCCGCGCGCATACGTTTTACGTGATCTGCACGTTTGCACAAACCCGTCAAGCCCTTTTGTGACCTGGGTCTTCGCCGTTTGGGCAGGTTATGCACAGAACATGTGGATAAGTCTGTGGGAAACATCATCCGACCCGCGTGGTGACGGGTTTTGATCGGCGCTGCTCGCGAATGTGGCAGGGGATTGTCGGGAGACGCCGGTCTGCACATTGCAACGATTGATTACAACTTGAAACAGCATATTGAGCGCCCGTTGGCCAGACTTCCGATACGCGATGGCTGATCGCGACCGACGCATTCAAGGAGAAGAACATGGTTCGGGTACTGACGATTCTGCTGGCCGGTGCCACGCTGCTGACTGCAACCGGCTGTGCCGACATGACGGCACGTCAACGTAATACCGCCATTGGTGCGGGTGTGGGTGGCTTGGCCGGCGCAGCCTTGATTGGCGGCCCCGGTGCTACGCTGGGCGGCGCCGCGCTGGGCGGCCTGGTGGGCAACGTATCGACGCGTTGATTTCGGTTCGACCTGGGCGTCGACCTGAAAAGAAACGGACCCGAGGTTAAACCTTTGGTCCGTTTTTTTATGCCTGCGCGCGGCTTCGGGTGCGCAGCAACTCTTCCAGTGCAGACATTTCAAGGGGTCGCCCAAACAGGAAGCCCTGCACTTCGTCGCATGCGTGCGCGGACAAGAACGCCGATTGCTCGGGGGTCTCCACACCTTCGGCCGTGACCGTCATGTTCAGTGCGCGGGCCATTGCGATGATGGTCTTGGTGAGTGCCACGCAGTCGGCCACCCCGGGTACGCCGCTGATGAACGATCGATCGATCTTGATGTTGTGGATCGGCAAGCTGCGCAGATACGACAGCGAAGAGAACCCGATGCCGAAATCATCAAGGGAGATACGCACGCCCCGCGCGGCCAGACTCATCAGCAGACGCTGTGTCGATTGCCGGTCGGCCAGCAGCACGCTTTCCGTCAATTCAAGCTCCAGCCGGCCCGGCGCCATGCCCGAGGACTTGAGTGCCTCGTCGACGTCGCGCTCGATCACGCCGGCATCGCACTGCCGCGCGGACACGTTGACCGCCATGCGGCCCGTGAAGCCGAACTTGCGCGCCCATGCCTCGCCCTGCGCGCAGGCTTGCATGAGCGCCCAGCGGCCGAGTTCGAGGATGTAGCCCGACTCCTCCGCCACGTCGATGAACTCGGTGGGCGACACCGCGCCAAGCTCGGGGTCGGACCACCGCATCAGCGCTTCGACCGCCACCAGTTCGCCAGATTCCAGCGCGTACTTGGGTTGATACACCAGTCGCACCTGACCACGCCCCAGCGCACGCCGCATGCGCTCGTTGAGCGTGAAGCGGCGCAGCATCTGTGTTTCCAGCGCCCGAGAATACCGGGTGATGCGGTTGCGGCCGTTTTCCTTGGCGCGGTACATGGCGGCTTCAGCGTGACTGACCAGCGAGGCCGCATCGGCGCCGTCTTCGGGGTAGGCCGCCACGCCAATGCTGGCGGACAAATGCACCTCGCGTTCGCCGCCGGTGAAGGGGCGGGCCAGCGCGTCGAGCACCTGTTGCGCGAGTGTGTCGGCGGCCTTCGGGTCATCGATGGCCACGCAGAACTGGTCGCCACCCAGGCGGGCCAGCAACGCGCGCTGGCCTGCCTGGGTGCGGATGCGCTGCGCCGCCATGTTCAGCACCTGGTTGCCCACGTGGTGCCCCATCGCCTCGTTCACGGTTTTGAAGTGGTCCAGCCCGATATACAGCAGCGCGGATTCCCCCGTGGACGGCAGCGTCAGCCGCGCATCGAGCCGCTCGATGAACGCCGCCCGATTGGGCAGACCCGTGAGCGAATCCTTGGTCTCCAGCAGGCGAAGTTGCTCGTAGGCGGACCGCTCGGCCGTGATGTCGGTAAAGATGACCAGCACCGCATGCGGTGATGCGCTGTCTGGCGAGAACATCGGCAGCACCGATTCACGCAGCCACACGATCTGCCCATTGCCAGCCGGCACGCCCACGACGACGTTGCTGATCGCGCGCCCCGTGCGGGCGGCCAGCGTGGAGGGCCATGCGGCGCGCGGCAGGATGGCGCCGTCTTCGCCCAACATCATGTCGTTCAGTGCCACACGCGGGCGGCCTTTCCATGACGGGCCCGACATGCGCAGGATCTCGGCCGCGCTGCGGTTGTACGACAGCACGCGGCCATCGGTGGACAGCGTCAGCACGCCCTCGCTCAAATGATTGACGACCAGCCGGTACTGATCGCGCAGCTCGCGGGACTGGCGATATTCATTCTCCAGGCGCAGCAGCTTGACCAGCGCGGCGATGTAGCGGCCGCACTCGGCGCGCAACGTTGCGTCGTCGGTCGGGTTGGCCGTTGGGAAGAAGAGGCAGAGCAGATCATCGGCGACGGCCATGCCGCCATGCTGGGCCGGGATACGGCACAGCCATGTCGGCTGCGCGGTATCCAACACGCGCACGAGCGCTTCGCGCACAGCCGTGGGCGCATTGGTTTCGCGAATCAGCTCGATGGGCGCCAGCTCATTGAGCAGTGGCGCGATGCGTGCCAGTTCGATATCGAATTCACCCTGCGCTGCGGTGGGCAGGTGCGCTGCACGATCGTCGCGCAATGCCAGCTTCGCCCGGGCGCGCTGCGTGCCATAGAGCCTCGCGCGCCCGGAGACGACACGCACCACCACGCAGAGCGTCGATGGCAACGCTGCTTCCAGCGCCCGCAGCGCAGCATGCAACCGCTCGCCCAGCGAGGCGGCGGACGGCAGTGTGGAAAGCAGATGATCGAGATGCTCGTGCGGCAGCGCGGCACCAATGGCCTCGACGCTGAGCACGCGTTCGCCGGCCTTGCCCGGCAGTTGCGCATCGAGCGGCAGCGGCAATCCGTGCACGACAACCTGCTGCGCCGGCAGCCCGTCAAAGCGGGTTGGCGTGACCGTCAGCCGAACGCTGACCACCTCGTTGGAGTCGCCTGCGCAAAGGGCGGAGACAAGTTGCGCCGCCGACGTGGCGCCAGCATCGGGCGGGCTTGCATCGGCGTCGCCGCCGGTATGGGTCTCGAGCCAGGCGGGCACGTCTTGGAAGAAGCGCGAAAAGGGCTCGCCGAGCAGTTGGTCGGACGAAAGCGCCCGCACCATGCAAACGCCGGCTGCATTGGCAAAGACGATGCGGCCTTCGAGCACCACATAGAGCGGAACCGGAAGGCTTTGCGCCGACAACGGGTAGGAAATTTCGTCTGGCATCCCACGCTCCAACCTGAGGTATTGCCCAATATCTCACTCAGCATGGACCTCGGGCGACGCTGGCCACGAGAACGCCGGCTACCGGAAGCCGAGGGCAATGCTCTTCATGATGCGCAAAAGTCGTGCGCGGCGCAAAGCCTAGTTTGTGGCCGATACAACACATTGCGGATTTGGTTTGTCGGTCCCGATGTTGTTCGGGTGGGTGGCGGGTTTCAAATCGGTTTGCCGTGGCTTGGCTGGCGGCGCTGGTTCCATTTCGGAATCCCGGCCATTTCCACTTTCCTGCACGGTGAAGTGCTGATCGATCCAGCGATGCGTCAGTGCCAATCCGATTGCACACATCAAAACGCATGTTCCCATTGTCAGGATCAAATAAGCGCTGATCCGTTCGACAGAACGTTCGGGAAAGAAAAGCGTCGCGGCAACAAACAGGGAGCCGACCAGCGCGTCAAAGACCAAAAGCAGAGAGTAAAAACGACGTGGCAAGAGCGAATTCATCGTTGTCTCATCCAACTGCAACCTGGGAGGTGGTGCTTTGAATCGTTTTACGACCAAGCCAAATTGGCATGCCATGGCGAGCGCCATCGCGGTGCAATGGCACACCTGGGCGGCGGCTTGCGTATGAATTGATATTGCGTTTGCTGTACTGCTGCGATGCTGCAGATTGACGCTTGCGGCAAAAGCCGGAATTGCGGGACCCGACGGCGCTTGCTATGGTGGTGGCACTGAAATGCAGCGCGATACCAGCTTGCGGCCTTGCATGATCGCGCACGCTAATCCGATGCGCCAATCTGGCTTTCGGGTTGAAACCTGGGCATCCGGTGTGCCTCGAGTTGATTTTTGGCTTAGTGATGCGGTTTGAAGGGGCTTGATCAAAAACGTTGAAATTTGATTTCAGTTATGAATACAATTGATCTAATATCTGGTCCACACCAGATTTCACACCAGAATTTATTGGGAGCGCATATGGCGACATACAAGGAATTGGTTGCACAAAAGGCCAAACTCGAAGAGCAGATCGAAACTGCGCGTGCCAAGGAACTGGAAGCGGTTATCCAGCAAGTGCGCCAGACGGTTGCCGAATATGGCCTGACGGCTGAAGACCTGGGCCTGGCTCAGCGTCGCGGCCGCCGTGCCGGTGCGAAAGCGCCGGTGCCGGCCAAGTACCGTGACCCGAAGACGGGCGCAACGTGGTCCGGCCGCGGCCGTGCTCCGGCCTGGATCGGCAAGAACCGCGATAAATTCCTGATCGCCTGATCTGCCAGGCTCTGCCTGACGCGCGCGCAAGCGTGCAATGCAAATGGCCCACCTGCCCGGTGGGCCATTTGCATTGCTGCGCCCGATGATCGTTCCTGTATAACGACGGCATGACGCCACGCCTGCCCAAATACCTTGAACTGGCCGACCGCATTCGGCTCGACATCCTGCACGGAACGCTGCCGGCGGGCAGCATCGCGCCCAGCGAGAACGAAGTCGCCCAGCGCTACGGCGTATCGCGCTTGACGGCGCGCCGCACGCTGAATGAGCTGGCGGCGCGCGGGCTGCTCCGGCGCTCGCGGGGGCAGCGGAGCGTGGTGCTCGATCGCGTGGGACCGCATCGGCCGGTGCTGTACGCGCCGGGCCAGTCCGACGCAGCGCTGGAATACGTCCCGGGCGCCGTCTATACGGTCAGTGCATTTCGGCTGGAGGCGGCCGACGAGACCGTGGCCGCAGCGCTTGATCTGGCGGTGGGCGCGCAGGTGGCGTTTGTCGAGCGGCGCGCCCAGGTGGACGGGCAGCCGATCATGCTGCTGCGCACGTGGCTGACGTCCCGGCTCGCGGCGATGCTGGAGGCGCGCGACTTTGAAGATCGCCTGTTCGTGCAGGTCTTCCAGCGCGCCAACCTGACTATCGCGCGCTCTCGCGAGGCGCCGCTTGCCTGTGTGGCCGATGCCCACCAGGCCGCCCAGCTCGGCGTGGAAGCGGGTGTGCCCCTGGTGCGCGTGCGCCGCATCGGCTACAGCGTGGCCGACGTGCCGATCTCCCTCACGTACTGCGATTTTTCCCCCGAGCGCTACACGCGCGAAGTCGACATCCGCGTGCTCCAAAACGACTGAAAGCGCACTGCGCCAGACCGGTGCAGAAACGGCGCCACACACCCCGCGATGGGGACTTGTCCGCCTAAAGTATTCAAGCTAGTCTGCGCCCCTTCCCCAGAAAACGTATTTATTTGTGAAGCGACGCTTTGCCGACAA
Source organism: Burkholderiaceae bacterium 26 (assembly GCA_000955795.1). Lineage (GTDB taxonomy): Bacteria > Pseudomonadota > Gammaproteobacteria > Burkholderiales > Burkholderiaceae > Ralstonia > Ralstonia chuxiongensis. The sequence goes on along the minus strand of JYOB01000007.1, from coordinate 234,691 downwards.
CGTATTGGCACGGCTGTTGCATTCATGGCGCCATCTCAGCAGCAGTGGGTTGAGCCACCTGCCGCCTCAAAGCTGATTCAGTCGATTCAACACATCGGAACCACAAGAGGGAGAAATCAACAATGCAACTCAAGCGACGTTTTTCGCTGGCCGCACTGGCTGCCGCGGCGGCCCTGACTGCAGGCGCGGCGCAGGCCCAATCGTCTGTGACGCTGTATGGCCAGGTGGATGCCTGGGCGGGCGCCACCAAGAACCTGGGCCAGGACCGCGCCTGGGGCGTCAACTCGGGCGGCATGTCGACGTCATACTGGGGCATGAAGGGCAGCGAAGATCTGGGCAACGGCCTGAAGGCGATCTTCACGCTGGAAGCGTTCTTCCGCCCCGACACCGGCAAGTCCGGCCGCTTTGATGGCGACCACTTCTTCGCCCGTAATTCATTTGTCGGTCTGCAGTCGAACAGCTGGGGCTCGATCAAGCTCGGCCGTAACACCCCGCCGTACTTCGTTTCGACGATCCTGTTTAATCCGTTCATCGATTCGTATACGTTCTCGCCGATGGTGTTCCACACCTACCTCGGCAACGGCCGTACGGGCGCCGCAGGTATCTCGGGCCTGGTGGGGGATTCGGGCTGGGACAACTCGATCATGTATTCCACGCCGGACATGGGCGGCCTGACGGCCAACCTGATCTACGGCGCGGGCGAGCAAGCCGGCCACAATGGTCAGAACAAGTGGGGCGGCAGCCTGCTGTACTTCCGTGGCAACTTTGCAGCAACGGCGGCGTTCCAGCAGGTGCGCTACGACGGCGCGCCTGGTGACCTGAACAGCCTGGTGGCTGGCTTTGCGCGCCAGACGGCGGGGCAGTTGGGTGCCACGTATGACTTTGGCGTGGTCAAGCTGTACGGCCAATACCAGTACATCAAGAACACGATCAGCACCGGCGACGCGAAGAGCAACGGCGGTCAGTTGGGCGTGTCGATTCCGGTGGGCCCGGGCGCCGTGCTGGCATCGTATGCCTATACGAAGACTTCGGGTGCGGCTGACGTGAAGCGCAACACCTGGGCGGTGGGCTACGACTATTCGTTGTCCAAGCGCACCGATGTGTATGCGGCTTACTTCCGCGACAAGGTGTCGGACCTCTCGACGGCTGACACCTTCGGTGTAGGCATTCGCGCAAAGTTCTAAGCCTTCGCGTTCTGCTTTTCCTTGTCACCGCCCACGTCTCGACAGCGTGGGCGGGCATTTGCAACGGCGTCCGGATTCCGGGCGCCGTTTTTTGTTATGTGGAAAAACCGAAAGGGCGGCGGCGTCAGCCGGTGCGCGCCAGGCGCAACGGCGGCGAGAGCGGCGCTGGGGCCTCGGCTCCAATGTTTGGCTGATTCAGCAGCATGGCGCCACGCTGCGTGGCCACGAAGACAGCCTCGGTACGGCTGCGCACTTCAAGCCGGCGATACAGCGCGTTGATATGCGCCTTGGTTGTCGCCTCGGAAATACTCAGCATGCGGCTGATGGTTTTGACCGGATGCCCGCGCGAGAGCAAGACGAGAATCTCATATTGCCGCTGCGTCAGGCCGAGCAACGCGCCATCGTCATTACCGTTGGCAGAACCTGCCGCAATGGCTTCAGGCCGTGTCAGCACGATCGACGCCGGCACATAACGGCCGCCGGCGAGCACCAATTCCAATGCCGCTGCAATCAATTTGCCGGAATAGCTTTTCAGCAGATATGCCGAGACATTCAATTGCATCAACGTACGCACATGCGCAGCGGAATCGGTTTCGCCCAGTACGGCGACATGTCGGGGATGCGGCTGTTGCAGCAGCCGGGAGAGGGCTGGCAGATCGTCGATGCCGGGTAAGGGCAGGCCGATCAGGGCCAGTTCGGCGTCCGCATGCGCCGCGAGGTTTTCAAAGAGAGCTTCGTCCGGCTCGACGCTGACCACTTCGGTGATGGCCGGCAAGGATTGCAACACATGGGTCGCGCCGGCACGCACCAAAGGGTGTGCCTCCACTACGATTGATTTCACTGCGCCGCCTGTCTGGTTATGGTTTGTTTGCCCATTTCCGGAATCAGCTTGTTGCCGCGCCTATTTGGACCACTGGGTCCAAAATCAATGCAGCCGTGCTTGTGGAAAATGCTTCTGGCGTGCGGTCTCGGTATTTTCCCCGTTCAACCGGCAGTCACCGCAGTGCGGTGCCGCCGGGCCGAAACCTTGGCATGCCATTCAGGCGCAATTTCCTTCCGGTTTTTCTTGTTTATGTCGCCAGGCGCGGAGGATTAACCCCGCCAAAATCGCAGAATAAATCCCCAGCATGCTTGTTGCACCCATCAATGGGATGTAAACCTTTTTGTTTACCCCGATCGGTGGTGTGCTGGACCCTCTATACATAGCAGGATCAGGCAGCAGCAGCTAGCCCCACTTCACGCCCATTGACGTAAGCGTAATGCGGGGCTTTTGTACCAAAAAAACGTGTTGTGGTGGCTTATTGCGCGACGACGGAGAAGCGTGGCATCGACAACGGTTGTTTGCCGTCGCGGCCGTAGGGTGTGCCGCCGCCGTTGTTGGCAGCATGCAGGACGGACAGCGCGTTCTGCGTGGCACGCAGGCGCAGGTCAATCAGGGTGCCGTTGTCGATGTTGCGCTGGCGCAGCAGGCGGGCCAGGGCCAGGTTTTCGTCGAACAGGCGGCTGGCGGTTTCATCGGTGCGCAGGTATTTGACCAGCCCGTACGGATCGGCGCCGCCGTGCTGGGCCCACCACAGGCGGCGGTCGCGGTCGGCTTCGCCCAACGCAGCGAGCTGTTTCTGCTTGGTCTGGGTGATGTGCTCGAGTTCCACCATGTCGCCATCGCGCAACGCCTGCGCTTCGGCATCCAGGGTGAGGGTGGCTGCGCGCAGCAGTTCCTGCTCGTCGGCAAGGGTGCGGATCAGCAGTGTGTTGTCCATGGTGACTACCTCAGGCTGGGAAGCTTGGGCAGCCGCCGGCCGGCACGCCGCCCCGCCGCGATCAGTCCGGAGGCGGAAACCCTCGGACCGGCGGCGTCAGAAAATACAGGGGACGGACGACGGGAACCCCCCGTCAGACCTTCTTGGAGCGCGTGGAGAGCAGCGATTGCGCGTCGGAAAGCGCCGCATCGGCGATCTTGCCGGCGTCCATCTTGAGCGTGCCGTTCTGAATAGCACTGCGGATCTGCTCGACGCGTGCGGCGTCGAAGTCGCCGCTGCCCACTTGGCGCGAGACTTGTTGGACCGACAGCGACGGCGAATCGCCGGTGTGGCGCGTGGTGCCCGAAGCCGTCGTAGCGGCCGGGGACGAGCCGGTCGCGCGCGTCGACCCGGACGCAGCGTCCTTGGTCGGCGCAACGGCCGGCGTGTTGTTCACGATATGGTTGATTTTCACGGGTGTCTCCGAAGAGCGCGTTCATCCTATCACCCATAACGGCCAACCCCGGCTCAAACTTTAGCGGCAGGTATCGATAACGCATCACGGTTAAAAGTGATCAGTCGTTATCAATTTGGTCTTAAAACTGGATCGCCACGACGCCAGCGGACTGAGCAATGCCGGAGACGACATTGCCGTTGGCGGTGCGCACCTGCGCCACCTGGCCCACGGCCGCCTGGTTCAAGGCCCGGCCGTCGCTGCTGACCTGGAAGCCGCCGCCCTCGGCGAGGAGCTTGACGGTCTGGCCGGCCTGCACGGCAATCGGCAGGCGCAGGCTTTCGGCGCGCAGCGGCTGGTTGGCAGCCACGCTGGTGAGCAGTACACGCCCCACCACATCGGCCGGCTGTTGCACGACCGAGGCCGGCAGCATCGACAGGTCGCCCGTGCGGGCTTCCAGATCGCCCATATCGAGCGTCTTGCCCGGCGAGAGTTGGTGCGAGGCGACGTAATACGTCCCCGTAATCTGAATCGTGGCCGGCACCCAGGCCGCCCAGGCGTGCGGCGAGCGGCAGCGCACGCCCACTTGTATACGGCCGCGCAGGCGGTTGGCCGCCGGCAGCATCAGGTCGATCTGGTCGCAGGGCTGATTGGCCACGCGGGCATCTACCGGGCCGACTTCCACCGACGCACGTGGCGCGCCCGTCTCATTCGTGCCGCCCAGGATGTCCAGTTGCGACTGCAGTTGCTGCTGAATCTGCATCTGGATGGCGTTCGGCCCCTGGATGGTGGTGGGCTGCGCGGGCTGTTGCACGGCCTGGGCCGGCGGATAGCCGACGCGCACCATGCCCTGTGCGTGCGCCAGGATCGGGTGCACGACGCTGGCCAGCAGGCCCAGCGCCAGGATCAACAACAGCTTGCGCTGGCGCCCAGCCAGCGGCATGGCCGTGACGGAAGTTCGGGTCGGGTGGTGCGCGCTGCGTGCAAACCGCGTGGACATGGAGAGCCCCTTCATCAAAAGTCCGGTGAAGTTTAGCCACGCGTGCGCGAGCGCCAAATGCGGAAATGCCGGCCAATCCCCCCCTTATTCGGACGAATGGTCTTGCACACCGGCCCCTAGACTTTGCAACGTGGTGAAGTCCCTGGCGTTGTGCGGTTCCTGGCCGTACAGCCTGTTCCGGTAGGTGGCGAGGTTGCTCGTTCTTCGGCCAGATATCGGATTCGCAGACAGGTCTTTTCCACTGAGGTCGCATGACGGCAACTCAGCATGACAAGCGGTTCAGCGGTTTTGGAGACGGCATCGGCGGTTTTGAAGGGGCCGCTGATGCCGAGTTCTCCGTCCGAAGGGAACGCGCAACACGCAAACGCAATACAGAACGCAACCCCGGCGGGTGGCAGCAGTAACCAGGGCGCCACACGCAAGGAATGACAGACATGGTCGACAAGCTGGATCAGTTGTTCGGTTTTCAGGAGCAGGCGCTGCACTTGCGCTCGCAGCGTCACCAGATCCTGGCCTCGAACATCGCCAACGCCGATACGCCTAACTACAAGGCGCGCGACTTCGATTTTCAGTCGGCGCTGCAGAAGGCGGTCGGCCAGCAAAGCGGTAACAGCCTGCCGATGACGGCAACGGCTGCGGGCCACCTGACGGTAGATGGCGCACCGGCCGGCGATGTGTCGCTGATGCAGGCGTCGCTGTCGCAGCAGACCAAGGCGCTGCAGGGCGAAGTGCAGTACCGCACGTCGCAGCAGCCGTCCATCGACGGCAACACGGTGGACATGGATGGCGAGCGCATGCGCTTTGCCGATAACACCGTGCGCTACGAGGCCGATCTGAGCATCGTGACGCAGAAGATCAAGTCGATGCTGGCAGCGATTCAAAACAGCTAGCGCGACGTAGCAGAGCAGCAAGAGCAGCAGACAGGCAATTAAGACGACCGCGCAGCAATCACGCGCGGCGAAAGAGGGGCGGGAACTGTGTGGCGCTCCGGGCCGGGAAATATCGGTCCGGAGCAAGCCGCCATACAGAACAACCGGATCGGTCCGGCAGCGGTGCCGGCAACAGTATTTGAAGACATCGGAATCAACATGTCGCTATTCAAGGTGATGGATGTAGCTGGCAGCGCGCTCACCGCGCAGTCCAAGCGCATGAACGTGGTCGCCTCCAACCTGGCCAACGCCGAAAGCGTGACGGGCCCGGACGGCAAGGCGTACCGCGCCAAGCAGGTGGTGTTCTCGCCCGTGCAGGAGTCTGACGACTACGCCACCGGCGTGTCGGTCGACCGTGTGGTCGAAGACACCGTCACCCCCATGAAGCGCATGCACCAGCCGGGCAACCCGCTGGCCGATGCAGACGGCTACGTGACCATGCCGAACGTCGATGTGGTGGACGAAATGGTCAACATGATTTCTGCGTCGCGCTCGTACCAGGCCAACGTGGAAGTCGCCAACACCACCAAGACGATGGCCTCCAAGGCTCTGACTCTGGGCCAGTAAGCGGCTCTATTCATCGCGAGACACGAACATGACCGTCAGCTCAACCAGCAGCACCACCGGCACCTCTAGCACGACCTCCGGCAACCAGCTTGCCATCACCAGCGGCACCGATCTGCAGAACACGTTCATGCAGTTGCTGGTTGCGCAGTTGCAGAACCAGGATCCGCTCAACCCGATGGACAACTCGCAGATGACCTCGCAGCTTGCGCAGATCAACACTGTGAACGGTATCCAGCAACTGAACACCACCATGTCGAGCATGGCAACGCAGAGCGCGGCCACGCAAGCTTCGTCGCTGATCGGCCGCACCGTGCAGGTGCCGTCGTCCAACCTGACGCTGGCCTCCAGCACGGCCAACTTCGGCATCTCGGTACCCAACGGCGCCGACGATGTGGTCGTGACCATCAAGGATGCCAACGGCAACACCGTGCGTTCGGTCGATCTGGGCCAGATGTCCGCCGGCAGCGGCAACTACACCTGGAACGGCAAGAACGACAGCGGCGCCACGGTGGCCGACGGCTCGTACTCCATCTCGGTTTCCGCCACGCTCGGCGGCAAGATCACAACGGCCAACGCCACCGGCGCCGACAAGGTGACGGGCGTGACCATCACCAACGGAACGACGCAGCTGCAACTGGCCTCGGGCAACACGGCCAAGCTGTCGGACGTCACCACCATTCAGTAACGGGTCGAACCCGCTTTTTTATCTACGGGAGAACATTATGGGATTCCAGCAAGGCCTCAGCGGTCTCGACGCCGCCTCTGCAAACCTCGACGTGATCGGCAGCAACGTGGCAAACGCCAATACTGTCGGCTACAAGAAATCGACCGCCGAGTTTGGCGACGTGTACGCACGCTCGCTCGTGGGTGCGTCCGACAATCAGATCGGCCAGGGCGTGAGTGTGACCAAGGTGTCGCAGTCGTTCACGCAGGGCAACGTGACTAACACCGGCAACCCGCTGGACATCGCCATCAACGGCACGGGCTTCTACCGCATGGTCGACCCGTCCAGCGGCCAGGTGTCGTACACGCGTAACGGCCAGTTCCAGACCGACAAGAACGGCTTCATCATCTCGGCCACCGGCCAGAATCTGACCGGCTACGGCGTGGATTCCACCGGCAAGGTCAACACGGCCGTGCTGACCAACCTGAAGATTCCCGTCAACGACCTGGCGCCGCTGGCCACCACCAACACCGCGTTCGGCGTGAACCTGGATGCTGCCGCCACGGCGCCGACCACCACGCCGTTTTCGCCCACCAACTCGGCCACGTTCAACCACTCCGTTTCGGAACAGGTGTACGACGGCACGGGCACGGCCCACATGCTGACCAACTACTACGTGCGCACCGCCGCGGGCTGGGATGTGTACTCGCAAGTTGACGGCAACAACCCGACCGGCGGCAACCCGGTGACGTCGCTCACCTTCAACAGCAGCGGCCAGCTGACTTCCACGCCGAGCAAGATCGCCACGGCCTTCCCCGGCATGAGCATCGCCAGCATGGATTTCACGGGCACCACGCAGTACGGCGGCGGCTACAACGACACCGCCCCGGGCGTGACGCAAGACGGTTACGCCACTGGCCGCCTGGCCAGCTACGCGGTCGGTACCGATGGCACTGTCACCGCGCGCTACTCCAACGGCCGCACGGCAACGCTGGGCCAGGTCGCCATGGCCAACTTCAAGGCACCGGAAGGCCTGCAGAACATCGGCGGCAACCAGTGGGTGGAAACGTCCAACTCGGGCGCCCCCAACCTGGGTACGCCGGGCATGGGCTCGTTCGGCCTGCTGCAGTCATCGGCGGTGGAGCAATCCAACGTGGATCTGTCTGCCGAGCTGGTCAACATGATCATTGCCCAGCGCTCGTATCAGGCCAACGCGCAGACCATCAAGACGCAGGACACCATTCTGCAGACCCTGGTGACGATGTAATCGTCGTTGCCCGAAGCTGACTGACCGCACACCAAGGACACTCGCATGGACCGCTCGATCTACGTGTCGATGACTGGCGTAAAGCACCTGTTCGATCAACAGGCTGCCAGCGCCAACAACCTCGCCAACGCCAGCACTACCGGCTTCAAGGCGCAGATCGACGCGTTCCATACGGTGGGTGTGCAAGGCGATGGCTCGCCCACGCGCAGCTATGTGATGGCCTCGGCCATCGGTACGGACCTCGCGCCCGGCCCGATCGAGACCACGGGCCGCAGCCTGGACGTGGCCATCGACGGGCAAGGCTTCTTTGCCGTGCAGACGCCCGAAGGCGGCGAGGCTTACACCCGCGCCGGTACGTTCCAGCTCGGTCCTGACGGCACGATCCAGACGCTCTCCGGCCAGCCCGTGCTGGGTGACGGCGGCCCGATCACGCTGCCGCCCGACACCACGGTGCAGTTTGCCAAGGACGGCACGGTCAACGCGATCAGCGCCGACAGCCGTACGCCGCCCGTGTCGCTGGGCCGTCTGAAGCTGGTGAGCATCGACCCGTCGAACATCGACCGCGGCGCCGACGGCCTGTTCCGTCAGCGCGACGGTCAGGACGCCGACGTGGATGAAAAAGTTCGTGTGACCGGCGGGGCGCTGGAAGGCAGCAACGTCAACCTGACCGACTCGCTGGTCAACATGATCGAAATCTCGCGCCAACTGGAAATGCAGATGAAGTCGCTGCACACGAGCGACACGAACGCCCAGTCGGCCAATGAACTGCTGCGCCACGCCTGAACGGCCGGCGCAATGAATTGAATCAACCAAGGACTCGAACATGATTCGCTCCCTGTGGATTTCCAAGACCGGGATGGACGCCCAGCAATCGCAGCTGGATGTCATCTCGAACAACCTGGCGAACGTCAACACGACGGGCTTCAAGCGCTCGCGCGCCGTGTTCGAAGACTTGCTGTATCAGAACGTGCGCGAGCCGGGTGCGCAGTCGTCGCAACAGACCACGCTGCCTTCGGGCATGCAGATCGGTACCGGTACGCGCATCGTCGCCACCGAGCGTCTGCACACGCAGGGCAACCTGCAGCAGACCGGCAATTCGACCGACGTGGCCATCAACGGCAACGGCTTCTTCCAGGTGCAGATGCCCGACGGCACGCTGGCCTACACGCGTGACGGCAGCTTCCAGATCAACGCGCAGGGTCAGCTCGTGACCTCGAGCGGTTACCCGGTCCAGCCGGCCGTGACGGTGCCGCAGAACGCCACCAGCCTGACCATCGGCAAGGACGGCGTCGTGACGGTCACCACGCCGGGCACGGTCAACAACACGCAGGTGGGCACGTTCCAGCTGGCCAACTTCATCAACCCGGCCGGCCTGCGCAGCATGGGCGAAAACCTGTACGCCGAAACCGAAGCGTCGGGCACGGCCAACCTGGCCAACCCGGGCTCGAACGGCGTGGGTGCGCTCAATCAGAACTACGTTGAAACGTCCAACGTGAACGTGGTGGAAGAAATGGTCAACATGATCCAGACGCAGCGTGCGTATGAGATCAACAGCAAGTCGGTCCAGACGTCGGACCAGATGCTGGAGAAGCTGTCTCAGCTTTGAGCTGACGGCGCAGTTTTTTAGGATGTAGTGCGATGCATACCCCCCCGGTTTACTCGCTCCAGAATGGCAAGCACAGCGGCCGCGCTGTGTCTGCTGTTCGAGTCGTTCGATTGGCCGTGCTTGGCGCGGCCGCCTTGCTCGCTACGGCGTGCGGCATGCTGCCGCCGCCGGCCCCGATCGTGCAGGGTCCGACAACCGCGCGCCCACCGATGCCGGTGATGGCGCCGCGCCAGAACGGGGCGATCTACCAGGAAGTGGCATCGGGCAGCGGTGGTTTCCGCGGCATGTTTGAAGACCGCCGCGCCCACATGGTGGGCGACACGATCACGATCGTGATCACCGAGAACACGGCGGCCAGCAAGCAGACCTCCGGCAGCGTCAACCGCTCGGGCAGCATGAGCGCTTCGGTGCCGACCTTCGCCGGCATGAACGCTGGCGTGCTGTCTTTGCTGGGTGTGTCGGCCAGCGACGCCAACAAGTTCGACAGCAAGGGCGCCAACGGTGCGCAGAACAACTTCACGGCCACGATTACCGTCACGGTGGTCGAGGTGCTGGGCAACGGCAACCTGGTGGTGAGCGGCGAGAAGCAGATGGCCGTTGGCCAGGGCACCGAGTCGATCAAGTTCTCAGGCGTGGTCAACCCGACCACCGTCAACAATCAAAACACCGTGTTGTCCACCCAGGTGGCGGACGCACGCATGGAATACCGCGGCACGGGCTATGTGGCCGAGTCGCAGCAGATGGGCTGGCTGTCGCGGTTCTTCCTGACCGTGTCACCGTTCTAAGGGATCTGCCATGACTTTGCATCGAACGAGGTTCTATCGAACCCTTGGCGCGGCCCTGGTGGCACTGAGCGCAATTTCCGCGGTTGTTCCGACAACGGCACACGCTGATCGCATCAAGGATCTGACCACCGTTGCCGGCGTGCGCGACAACGCGCTGATCGGCTACGGCCTTGTCGTGGGCCTGGACGGTAGCGGCGACCAGACCACGCAAACCCCGTTCACGGTCCAGAGCTTCAACAACATGCTCACGCAGTTCGGCATCAACGTGCCGCCCGGTGCGAGCATCCAGCTCAAGAACACCGCTGCCGTGGTGGTGACGGCCACGCTGCCCGCCTTTGTGCGGCCGGGCCAGACCATCGACGTGACGGTGTCGTCCATCGGTAACGCCAAGAGCCTGCGTGGCGGCACGCTGCTGCTCACGCCGCTCAAGGGCGTGGACGGCCAGCTCTACGCATTGGCACAAGGCAACGTGGTGATTGGCGGCGCAGGCGCATCGGCCAATGGCAGCAAGGTGCAGATCAATCAACTCGGCGCTGGCCGCATCGCCAATGGCGCCACGGTGGAGCGCGCCGTGCAGGCCACGGTGGGTGAGGCCGGCAGCATCCAGCTCGATACCGGCACGACGGATTTCGGCACCGTGCAGAACATCGTTACCGCCATCAACAAGCAGTTCGGCACGGACACGGCGCAAGCCGCGGACGGCCGCACGATCAACGTGCGCGCACCGGCCCTGGCGTCGGACCGCGTCGGTTTCCTGGCCAAGCTGCAGAACATTGACGTGACGCCGGCGCTGGCCGCCGCACGTGTGGTGATCAACGCCCGCACGGGCTCGGTGGTCATGAACCAGCTCGTCAAGCTCGAGCCCTGCGCGGTGGCGCACGGCAGCCTGTCGGTCACCATCAGCACAGATCCGGTCGTGAGCCAGCCGGCGCCGTTCTCGCAAGGGCAGACGGTGGCCGCAGCGCGCTCGAACATCGAGGTCAAGCAGCAAGGCGGCAGCCTTATCAACGTGAAGGGCGGCACCAACCTGGCGGACGTGGTCAAGGCCATCAACGCGATTGGCGCCAACCCGCAAGACCTGATCTCGATCCTGCAGGCGATGAAGGCGGCCAATGCGCTGCGCGCCGATCTGGAAATCATCTGACGCTGGGGAGGCCACGATGAACCAAACAGACCTCACCAGCCGCCTGGCGCTCGATTCCAAGGGTTTCGAGTCGCTCAAGCAAACGGCGCGTACGGACCCGACCGGCGCCGCCAAGACCGTCGCCAAGCAGTTCGACGCGATCTTCGTGAACATGATGCTCAAGCAGATGCGCGATGCAACGCCGCAGAACGGGCCGCTCGATTCCTCGTCGAGCAAGATGTACACGTCGATGCTCGACCAGCAGCTTTCGCAGACGATGGCCTCGCGCGGCGTGGGCGTAGCAGACCAGCTTCTGAAGCAGATGCTGCGTCAGGCCGCGCATGTGAACCCGGACGCGGGCGGCAAGGTGAATACCGCGCTGTCCAACACCACGGCCACCAATACCGCGCTGCCAGGTGCGGCCGGCTCCACGAGCGATGCCGCCAAGGCGATCGCCCGCTCGTCGCTCAACAGCATGGCCGCCGCCGTTGCGCCAGGCACGGAAGACGACGGTTCGGGCATCAGCACCGTGCCGCGCCCGGGCCTGGAAGAACGCGTGCAACGTGCACTGGCCGCCCTGCGCAAGCAGGCGGATGCGCAAGCCCAGGCGCCGAGCGCACCGCCCGAGGTTGACCTGTCGACGGTGGCGTCTGAGCCGCGCGGCGAGCGCATGACCAGCTTCTACAACAAGCTGATCGGCCACGCATCGCAGGCCGCGCAGGAAACTGGCATTCCGGCCAACTTCATGATCGGCCATGCCGCGCTGGAGTCCGGCTGGGGCCGTCGCGAGATCAAGGCACGCGACGGCACGAACACGCACAACCTGTTCGGCATCAAGGCCGGCGGCTCGTGGGCAGGCAAGACCGCCACGGTAACCACCACCGAATACATCGGCGGCGTCGCCCACAAGGTTCAGGAGAAATTCCGCGCCTACAGCTCATATGCCGAGGCGTTCAAGGATTACGCCAACCTGCTGGCCAACAACCCGCGCTACAGCAACGTCGTGGCAGCCGGCAACGGCAATGATGCGGCGTCGTTCGCCAAGGGCTTGCAGCGCGCGGGCTACGCCACCGATCCGAACTACGCCCACAAGATCATGGCGGTGCTCAAACAGATCGTTTGAGTGATTTAAAAAGCATATTTTGGCGACGACGGCCGGCTCAAGTTTGCGCTTGTCCGGCCGATGTTGTTTCTAGAGCTTATTTCGGCGGCTTCATGCTGCCCGCACCGAGACAACTATGAGCAGCTCCCTTCTGAATATTGGCGCGTCCGGCCTGCGGGTTGCCGATATCAACCTGCAAGTGACCGGCAACAACATTGCCAACGCCAGCACGCCCGGCTATTCCCGCCAGGAAGCCGTGCAGACGGAAAACATTCCGCTGTACGCCGGCGTGGGCTATCTCGGCCAGGGCGCCAATGTCACGACCGTCAAGCGCATCTACGACCAGTTCCTGACTGCGCAGGTACAAAGCGGCCAGGCTTCGACCAGCGCGGCCGACCAGCTCAACAGCCTGGTGTCGGGCCTGAGCAAGTACATGTCGGACAGCAACAGCGGCCTGACTTCGTCGCTCACCAGTTTCTTCAATGCCGCCGATGGCCTGGCCTCCAAGCCGTCGGATACCACCGCGCGCCAGGTTTTCCTGAACGCGGCTGCGGGCCTGCAAAGCCGCTTCAATTCGATTGCCGGGCAGCTGAGTTCGCTCAACAACCAGGTCAATACGCAGGTGCAGACGCAGATCAGCTCGGTCAACGGCACCGCCCAGCAGATCGCCTCGTTGAACGACCAGATTTCCAAGGCGGAAGCGTCGACCGGCCAGCCGGCCAATGACCTGCGTGACCAGCGCGACCAGCTTGTGCAGACGCTCAACCAGTCGATCAAGGCGAGCGTGGTGCAGACCGGCGACGGCCAGTTCAACATCTACGTGGGCAATGGCCAGGCGCTGGTGCAGGGCAACCAGAGCTATCAGTTGACGGCGGTGCCGTCGCAGTACGATCCGACGCAACTGTCGGTCGGCTACAAGAGCCCGGGCGGCACGGTCAACATCGACGACAGCCAGCTCGGCGGCGGTGCGCTCGGCGGCCTGATGGACTTCCGCAGCAACACGCTCATTCCGGCGCAGAACAGCCTGGGCCGCTTGGCCACGGCCGTGACGGCCGACGTGAATGCGCAGAACAAGCTCGGCATGGACGCCAACGGCAAGATGGGCACGGACCTCTTCTCCGTGGCCAGCCCGAGCGTTGCGCCCAGCGCGAACAACACCGGCAGCGGCACGCTCACTGCCAGCATCACCAACGCCAATGCGGGGCAAGGCTACGACTACCAGGTCAAGTACCAGGGCGGCGCCTACACCGTTTCGCACTATCCGGACGGCTCCGCCTCTGTAACGGTGTCGAGCTGGCCGACCACGATTGACGGTGTCACGCTGAACCTGTCGGGCACGATGAACAGCGGCGATTCCTTCCTGGTGCGTCCGACCGCCAACGCGGCCGCGACCATGCAGACGCTCACCACCGATTACCACAACGTGGCGGCGGCCTCGCCCGTGGTGCTCAACCAGGGCAGCAACAACACGGGCAGCGCCGCGGTGTCGTCCTTGGGCGTGGACAGCACGTATGCCGGTTCGCCGCTCACTTCGCCAATCAACCTGACGTACAGCTCGGCCGTCGGCGGCTCGCTGTCGGGGTTCCCAGGCAGCGTGACGGTCACGGCGGGCGGCACGTCCACCACGTACACGGGTGGCACGGCACCGTACACGCAGGGCGCGACGTATGCGTTCAACGGCGTGCAGATGACGCTGTCGGGCTCGCCCGGCAATGGCGATACGTTCACCATTTCGGCCAACACCGCCAACAGCACCGACAACGGCAACGCCAGCGCGCTGGCCAAGCTGCGCAACAGCAACCTGCTGGACGGCGGCACGACGTCGATCGGCACAGCGTGGAACAACCTCGTCACCCAGGTGGGTGTGCAGGCCAACCGGGCCAGCACCAACCTGACCTCGCAGAAGGCGCTGCTGGCCAGCTCCACGCAACAGCAGCAGTCGGTGTCGGGGGTGAACCTCGATGACGAAGCGATGAACCTGATGAAGTATCAGCAGGCCTACCAGGCCTCGGCCAAGGTGATGCAGACCGCCAATTCGCTGTTCGCCAGCTTGCTGTCGATTGCCGGCGGCTGATCGGGACGGCTGAAGAAATCGCCCCGCCTGCCGATAACGTCCTAAAGCCCTACCGTCCGGACCGATCATGCGAGTCAGTACCGCCCAATTCTTTGCAGCGTCTTCCGCTTCGATGCAGAACACGCAATCGAACCTGCTCACGTTGCAGCAGCAGATTGCGAGCGGCATCGCGCTCAACAGCGCGGGCGACAACCCCAGCGCGTTTGGTCAGATGGCGCAACTGCAGCAAACGCAGGACGCCAACGATCAATACCAATCCAATCGCGACGCCACCGACGCGCGTCTGACCAACGTGTCTTCGGCGCTGACCAACCTAGTGACCACGCTGCAGCAGGGCAAGCAGACATTGGTGGGGGCCAACACCTCGCTGATGACGGATTCGCAGCGAATTGGTGTGCTGGCGCAGGTCAAGCAGCAGTACCAGCAGCTGCTGTCGACGGCCAACCAGCGCGATGCCGCAGGCGTGGCCCTGTTTGGCGGCGCCAACGGCACGACCGATCCTTTCACCAACACCAGCGGTTCCGTGCAGTACGTTGGTAGCGGTCAGCCGCCCACGGTACAGGTGTCACAGAACATTTCGATGCCGAATTCGGTGTCGGGCGATTCGGTGTTCGTGCGCATCCCCAACTCGGATACGTCCAACCCGAACACCAACCAGAGCATCTTCAAGACGTACGAGAACCTGATCTCGGCGCTGTCGACCCCGATCAGCGCGGCCACCCAGGCCACCGACGTCGCGAACCTGCAAAAGGCCGTGCAGACGGCGCAGGGCAATCTGGACAACGCTTACCAGGTCGCCCTGCAAGCGCAAGTGACGGTGGGCACGCAGCAAGCGCAGATCACCACGCTCAATAGCAGCGGCTCGAACTACGGCGAGCAGTTGAAGGAGCAGATCTCGAAGCTGCAATCGGTGGACTACACCACCGCCATTTCGCAGTTTTCTCAGCAGCAGGTGTCGCTGCAGGCCGCGCAGAAGACGTTCACGGCCATGCAGGGCATGTCGCTGTTCCAGTACATCAATCCTTGATCTGTCGCGGGCAGACGGTGAGGTGGCGCGGCGTATCATGTCGGCTAACCTACCGTCAGGACTGGTCATGCCTATCCAGTATCTTCGCCGCCTGACCAGCCCGGAACGCTCAGAGGACGCCAACCGGCGCCTCGGTCAGTCGCTGGCCTTCGTGGCCGGCGCCGCCAACGCAGGCGGATTCCTCGCCGTCAAGCAATACACCTCCCACATGTCCGGCATCGTCTCGGCGATGGCCGACTCGCTTGTGCTGGGCGATATCGTGCTTGTGCTCGCCGGCTTCGCCTCGCTGCTGGCATTCCTTTGTGGTGCCGCCTGCACGGCGGTGCTCGTCAACTGGGGCCGCCGGCGCAGCACGCAGAGCGAATTCGCGTTGCCGCTCATGCTTGAGGCCGCGCTGCTGTTGCTCTTCGGCCTGATGGGCACGTCGCTGGGGCAATACCGGGTCGTGTTTGTGCCGGCCACCGTGGCGCTGCTGTGTTTCCTGATGGGCCTGCAGAACGCCATCATCACCAAGATTTCGAAAGCGGAAATCCGCACCACGCACGTGACCGGCCTGGCCACCGATATCGGCATCGAAATCGGCAAGGCGATCTACTGGAACCACGGGCATCGCAACCTGCCGGCCGTCGTGGCCAACCGGCCCAAGCTGCGACTGCTGGCGTCGTTGCTGGGGATGTTCTTCGTGGGCGGCGTCGCTGGCGCGTTGGGCTTCAAGTATCTGGGTTATGCCGCCACGATTCCGCTGGCGTCCATCCTGATGCTGCTGGCCGTTGTGCCGGTGGTGGATGATTTGTTGGCACGCAGGTGGTAAGCGGGCCCGGGCTGCATCGGCCTGCGCGCGCGGCGCTTCCCTTAGGCCATTTCCCGCCGGCATACCTCGTGCAGCGTATTCAGGCGCCGCTCTGGATTGACCACAAACGGATTCGTTTCGTCCCAGGCGTAGCCCGCTAGGATGGCGCTGATCATGCGGCGGATGCCTGGCGAATGGCGTGGGTGGAAGATGATGTCCTGTAGCTCGCCCGAGTACCACCGGTCAACGAAGGCGCGGAACGTATCGACGCCTTTGCGTAGCGGCTTGTCGTAATCGGCAAGCCAATCGACGGTTTCGCCGTTGAGTTGACGCACGAGGACGCGCGTCGCCAGGTCCGCCGAGCGCAATGCGATCGTTACGCCTGACGAGAACACCGGGTCCAGGAACTCGCCCGCATTGCCCAGCAACGCATAGCCTGGCCCATAGAGGCGCTCCACATTGGCGGCGTAGCCCCCAATCTGGCGCACCGGCATGAGAAACGGCGCATCGCCAATCAGCGCTGCAATATTCGGTTCGGCCTGGATCAGCTGGCGCAACGTCGCTTCGCGTTCTTCCTCCGGTACGTCGAGGAAACTCGCTTCGGCTACGCAGCCGACTGACGAGCGACCGTTGGCCAGCGGGATCATCCAGTACCAGACATCGCGCCGCTCGGGGTGAACGGCGATGCAGATCTTGTCGCGATCGGTGCTACCGGCAGGCAACGCGTCGCGCACGTGCGTGAACAGCGCTGCGCGCGTTGGCATGCGGGTCGGCGCTTCAAGATTCAGCAGGCGCGGTAGCACGCGGCCAAAACCGCTGGCGTCTAGCACGAAGCGGGCATGAACGGCATAAGCGTTTCCGGCTTCGTCTTCAACTTCCAGCACAGGCGCATCGCCCGGCTGCATCGTGCGCACGGTGTGGCCGAAGCGAACGTCTGCGCCTTGTTCGGCGGCGCTTCTGATCAGCGTTTGATCAAACACCGCGCGTTCGACCTGATACGTCGTGCCCCAACCAGCGGAATGCTTGTCTCGGAAATCGAAGGAGGCGTGCTTGTCCTGATGTACGAAATACGCCCCGTTCTTGTACTGGAATCCCGCTTCCACAACGGCTTGCAGCATGCCCGCCGCTTCAAGGTAGGCCATGCTTTGGGGCAGCAGGCTTTCGCCAATGGAGAAGCGCGGGAAATGCTGGCGCTCGAGCACCAGCACATTGCGCCCGGCGCGCTGCAGCAAGGCTGCCGCTACCGCGCCTGAAGGGCCCGCGCCAATGATGGCGACGTCGACGTGTGTTGCTTCAGCGGTCATCAGATCATGCCTCCGTTTACGCCAATCACTTGTCGCGTCACATACGACGCTGCATCCGACATCAGGAAGCCGACCACGGAAGCCACTTCTGCGGGTTGGCCGACACGTTGCATCGGCACGGCTTGCAGGGCTTGGTCGATGTGTTCCATGTGGGCCAGCATGTCGGTTTCGATCAACCCGGGTGCCACGCAGTTGACGGTGATATGGCGCGAGGCAAGCTCCACTGCCAGTGCCTTGGTGGCACCGATCAGGCCGGCCTTGGCCGCGCTGTAATTGACCTGCCCGCGGTTGCCCATCACACCCGAGACGGACGCTATGGTGACGATGCGTCCGCCCTTGCGCGCACGCACCATCGGCATGGTCAGGGGGTGCACAACGTTGTAGAAACCGTCCAGGCCGGTTTCAAGAACGATGTCCCAGTCTTCGTCGGTCAGGGCGGGGAAGGCAGCGTCACGTGTGACGCCTGCGCTGAGGACGATGCCGTAGTAGGCACCGTGTGCTTCAAGGTCCGCGTTGAGTTGTGTGCGGCAGGCGTCGCGATCGCGCACGTCGAACTGCAGCACGCGGGCAATGTCGCCCTTTGCCTGGATGTCTGCGACGATGGCATCGGCCTCTGCACGGCTGCTGCGGCAATGCACGGAAACGTCAAACCCGTCGGATGCCAGTTGATAGGCGATGGCGCGGCCAATACCGCGGCTCGCACCCGTCACAAGAACACGGCGGCTCATGTGGTGAGACTCCCTTGAAGATCGTTCGGCTGAATACCGCGATCATCGCATGAGCCGGGGGCTTGCCCGCGCGAGCGGTGGACGCTTACCGCGGCAGGGTACTGAACTCGCTAAACGCCCGCCCACCCAAATCCAGCGCATCCATCACAGACCGCTCCACCACCGGCGCCAGCGACGTCATCATCACCATGACGAGCATCAGCCCCACCACGAGCGTGGCGGCGATGCCGACCGCAAACGGGTTGAGCGCCTGTGCCGTGCGCGAGAGCACGGCAAAGCCAAGGTTGACGATCATCATGATCGCGATGATGGGCAAGGCGATGCGCAGGGCCAGTGCAAAGACAATCGTGCCGCCGCCGGCCAGCGTCTGCCAGCCCGGATTGGCCAGCGGCGCTGCCGAGACGGGCAGGGCGGTGAAGCTGTCGAACAGGGCGTGCAGCAACACCAGATGGCCGTCGCCGGCAATGAACGCGGTGACGGCCGTGAGGCTGAGGAAGCGGCCGAGCAACATGCTGCTCTCGGTTTGCGTCGGGTCGAGCAGCGAGGCGAAACCCAGGCCTATCTGCACCGACATCACCTCGCCGGCACCGCTGATGGCCGAGAACACGAGCTGCACGCAAAAGCCCAGCGCCAACCCGATCAACACCTGCACCAGCGTGATCCACAGCCCTTTGTATGAACCCACCGACACGCCTGCGGGCACCGGCAGCATGGGCGCCAGCGCCACCGTGATGACCACGCCAAATGCCACCTTGATCGATGTCGGGATCTCGGTATTGGCAAACGGGGGCGCAATGGCGATGAACGCCAGTACGCGCACCAGCGGCCACCAGTACATGGCGATCCAGCCGTTGAGTTGCGTGGCGGTGAATTGGATCATCGGCGGCCTGCGCGCTACGTCGCGTCAGTTGACGTAGTTGGGGATATTGGTCAGCACGCCGCGCGTGTAGTCGACGATCACGGCGACGATCCACGGGCCGGCGAGCACCATCGTGGCCGCGACGGCCAGCAGCTTGGGGATGAACGACAGCGTCTGTTCGTTGAGCTGCGTGGCTGCCTGGAACACTGCCACCAGCAGGCCGACGACGAGCGACACCAGCAACATCGGCGCGCCCACCATCATGGCGACCTGCATGGCCTGGCGGGCCATATCCAGAACGTACTCGGGTGTCATGTCGGTTTCCTATCGGCGCTTATTGCACAAAGCTCTGCGCCAGCGAGCCCAGCAGCAGGTGCCAGCCATCCACCAGCACGAACAGCATGATCTTGAACGGCAGCGAGAAGATCGACGGCGTGACCATCATCATCCCCATCGACATCAGCACCGCCGCCACCACGATGTCGATCACCAGGAACGGGATGAAGATGGCAAACCCGATCTGGAATGCGCTCTTCAGCTCGCTGGTGACGAAGGCGGGGATGAGCGCACGCATGGGCGTTTGCTCGGGCGAGGCAATGGCCGGCATGTTGCCCATCTTGACGAACAGGGCGAGGTCCGGCTCGCGCGTCTGCTTGAGCATGAACTGGCGCAGCGGCGTGGCGGCCGTATCCATGGCTTGTTCGACGGTGATCTTGTTGTCACGCAGCGGCACGTAGGCGTCGGTGTAGACCTTGTCGAGCACCGGCGACATGACGAAGAACGTGAGGAACAGCGCCAGCCCGATCAGCACCTGGTTGGGCGGCGTGGTTTGCGTGCCCAGCGCATGGCGCAGCAATGACAGCACGATGATGATGCGCGTGAAGCTGCTCATCATCAGGATGATCGCCGGCAGAAACCCGAGCGAGGTCAGGAAGACCAGCGTCTGGACGGGCAGCGAATAGCTTTGGCCACCGGCGGTGCCCGTGAGCAGCGGCAGACCGGGTTGCGCCTGTGCGAATACGGCGGGCGCGGCGCCCAGCAGCGCCAATGCAATCAGGCAACGGAAGAAGGTGCGCGCGCTCATTCCGACTTTCCCGTCAGGTGACGCTTGAGCTGGATGGACAGCGCGTCGGCAAAGCGGGGCGGCTTGCCGGAGCCGGAAGTGCCGTCGCCGGATTGGTCGTCCGGCGTGGAAGCAGCTTCTGCAGGGCGCGGCAGCGTGTGGAGCGTCTGCACGTGCTGCTGAGTCACGCCCAACACGAGCCAAGTGCCTTCCACATCGACGACGACGACCTTCTCGCGGGCGCCCAGCATCTGCTGTGCGACCACGGTAATCACCTGGCTGCGGCGCCGGCCTAAACCTGCGGGGCCCATGCCCGCGCGCTGCTGCAGACGGCGCAGCAGCCAGCCGGCCGCCACGATCATCGCCAACACTACAAACAGCCCGCCTAGCGTGCGGGCCCAATCAACTGCATGGTTCATTTCAACACCTTGCCCGGGGGGAGCACTGGTTGCTGTCAGGGTGCCGATTGACGGCGTACTTGTGTGGCTTATCGGTTCAACTTACGGATACGTTCCGACGGCGTAATGATGTCGGTGAGGCGGATACCGAACTTCTCGTTGACCACCACCACTTCACCTTGGGCGATCAGGTAGCCGTTGACAAGGACATCCATCGGCTCACCGGCCAGCGCGTCGAGTTCCACCACCGAACCTTGCGCGAGTTGCAGCAGGTTCTTGATGGGCACCTTGGTGCGGCCCAGCTCCACCGTCAACTGCACGGGGATGTCCAGGATCATGTCGATGTCTTGGCGTTGGGCGCCGCCCATGCCGTCGGCCGTCAGGGGCTTGAACACCGTGCTGGATTCGGCGGCGGGCGCAGCGGCCGGCGGGTTGGCCGCAGCACGCTGTGCGGCTTCCATGGCCATGGCCTCTTCCATCGTCATCTCGACATCGATGTCGTCGGCGTTGGCTTCGGGGTTCATGGTCGGTTCAGTTGTCATCGTCAGACTCCGTGGCAGACTCGCTGCCGCTCATATTCAGCATGCGGTTGACCCGCAGTGCGTATTGGCCGTTGAACGTGCCGTAGTTGCATTCCATGACGGGCACGCCGTCTACCTTGGCGGTCACGCAGTCGTCCAGCTCCAGCGGAATGACGTCGCCCACCTTCATGTTCAGGATGTCGGACACCTGCACCTTGGCCGTAGCGAGGTCGGCAATCAGCTCCACCTCGGCGGTCTGCACCTGTTGCGACAGCAGCCGCAGCCAGCGCTTGTCCACTTCCAGCGCTTCGCCCTGGATGGCGGAGGTGAGCCGGTCGCGGATCGGCTCGATCATGGTGTACGGCATGCAGATGTGCACGTCGCCGCCGTTGTTGCCAAGCTCAATGCTGAAGCTGGTGGTGATCACCACTTCATTGGGCGTGGCCACGTTGGCGAACTCGGTGTGCATTTCCATGCGCAGGAATTCGAAATCGATCGGGTAGACCGGCTGCCACGCCTTGGCGTAGTGCTCGAAGACGAGGTGCAGCATGCGCTGGATGATGCGCTGCTCCACGTCGGTAAAGTCGCGGCCTTCCACGCGCATGTGGAAGCGCCCGTCACCGCCGAACAGGTTGTCGACCACCAGGAAGATCAAGTTGGGGTCGAACACGAACAGCGCCGTGCCGCGCAGCGGCTTGACGTGCACAAGGTTGAGCGAGGTCGGCACCACCAGGTTGCGGATGAACTCGCTGTACTTCTGCACCTTCACCGGCCCGACGGAGATTTCCGCGTTGCGCCGCATGAAGTTGAACAGCCCGATGCGCCAGTTGCGCGCGAACCGCTCGTTGATGATTTCCAGCGTGGGCATGCGCCCACGGACAATGCGCTCCTGCGAGCCCAGGTTGTACGAGCGTACGCCTGAGGGGTCGGCGGCTTCGACGGGGTCGTCGTCGGCGTCATCGGACACGCCCTTCAGGAGCGCGTCGATTTCCTCCTGGGAAAGAAACTCTTCCTTGAGCATGTCACTGGATCACAAAGTTGGTGAACAAGACGTCTGCCACGGGCGATTCCTTGCCGACAGCCTTGAAGACGTGTTCGCACAGTTCAACGATTTCCTTGGACAGCTTGACCTTGCCCTCCGCCGGGTACAGCTCGGTGGGCGTCTTGCTGGCCAGCAGCATCAGGACCTTGCTGCGCAGCTCGGGCGTATAGGTCTTGATCTCGTCTTCGGCATGCTTGTCGAAGCTCTTGAACGTAATGCCGATCTGCAGGTAACGGTCGTTGCCTTCTTCGGGCTGCAGATTGACGGTCAGGGTTTCCATGGCCACGAACACCGGCTCTTTGGGCTTGGGCGGTGCGGCGGGGCCGGATGCGGCGTGATTGCCGCCTCCGAGGAAGAACCAGGCAGCGCCGCCGCCCATGCCGACGAGCAGGAGCACGATCAGGATGATCAGCAGCAGCTTGGTGGAGCCGCCCTTTGCTGGGGCGGGGGCGGTAGTGGCGGCAGCGGCTTCGGCCATGGGGATCACTCGGGGACTAGGGGGGGGTGGGCTTTCCCGGCTCGCGTCGCGCAAAACACCGTAAATCAACGCAAAGCACAGAGTCGGGTTCTCGGATGGCATTCTTCCCCACCTCTGTCCAGCTCATTCCAGCAAGAAACGCGGTCAATCCCGCTTATCTCGGGCGTTTGCGATGTGCAGGGTGGGACGGTATGAGCGCAGGAGGTGATTGTTAATGCACTTTTATGTGGCGGTTACGTTGCGCCGGGCGCCTTGCCCGTCGCGCAGCTCGCCGGCTCCACCGCAAAAGTGACGTTGCCCGAAAGATTTGCCCGCACTTGCCGTTGTAATGAAGGAATGCGCCGGCACGTTCCGGCCCTGCATACCTGCGTTGCCTTGCCGGAAGCCGCCTTGAATTCCTTACCCTTTTCCACTCGTATTGACCTTGCGCTCGTCGATGCCGGAGGCTTGCCGGCCGACTGTCCTGCGCGCGGCGAGCCGCCGGGCTTCTGCCCGAAGCTGGACCTGCTGTCGATGGTCAACGCGCTGACGGAGGGCATTCTGGTGTGCGGAACAGATCGCCGCATCACCTACGCCAATCCGAGTGCCGCACGGCTGCTGGGTTTGCCGGTGGAAGCGCTGGTGGGGCGTTTGCTGCCCACGGTCGTCAATGCCGCGGTGGACGAGTTCGACGCGTCCATCCACGAGGCCGACTGGCCCGATCAGGACGTGATCGCCGAAGGGCAGCCGCAGTTGAACCAGATTTTCGGGATGCACTGCGTGGATGGCCGCACGGTGTGGGTTTCCAGCAACTGGACGCCGCTGTATGCCGATGGCGGTCATTCGATGACGGCCTCGCCGCGGGCGTCGGAAGCCGGTGCGACGCCATATTCGGTGCTGGTGTCGCTGGTCGACATCACGCAGATCCGCGAAGCGCAGCAACGAATCCGGCACCTGGCCACGCACGACACGCTGACGGGGTTGCTGAACCGCTCCGCGCTGGAAGATCGCCTGGAGCACGCGCTGGCGATCGCGCGCCGCAATCGCTCGCGCGTCTCGGTCATGTTTCTTGACCTGGATCGTTTCAAGAACGTCAACGACACGCTGGGCCACCAGTTTGGCGACATGCTGCTGCGCGAAGTGGCGGCCCGCCTGCAGGCCTGCGCGCGCGAGGCCGATACCGTGGCCCGGCTGGGCGGCGATGAGTTTGTCGTCATGCTCGAAGCGCTCGATGGCCTGGGCACGCGGCGCGTGGCCGAGCGCATTCTCTCGGCCATCAGCGCGCCGTTCTATATCGAAGGGCAGGAGCTGTACCTGGGTGTGTCGATCGGGATTGCGGTGGCGCCGCACGACGGCGACGACCCGAACACGCTGCTGCGCAAGGCCGATGCCGCCATGTATCTGGCAAAGGAGCGCGGCCGCAACAACTTCCAGACCTTTACGAGCGACCTGGACGACCGCGTCTCGCGCCGCTTCCGCATTGAATCGGGCTTGCGGCGGGCGAGCGACCGCAACGAGTTCTACGCCGATTACCAGCCGCGCGTGGACGTCAAGAGCGGCCGCATCGTCGGCGTGGAAGCCCTCATCCGCTGGAACTCGGCCGATTTCGGCCGCATGATGCCTGGCCAGTTCATTCAGGACGCCGAAGAAACCGGCCTGATCGTCGAGATCGACCGCTGGATTCTGCGCGCTGCCTGCGACCAGCTTGCGCGCTGGCGCCGCATCGGGCTGCCGGACTTGCGCATGTCGATCAACCTGTCGGGCCAGGCATTCAGCTCTGGGCAGTTGAGCGCGATGGTGCGTGGCGCGCTATCAACCAGCGGCTTGCCCGGCAACGCGGTGGAACTGGAGATGACCGAAGGCATTCTGATTCGCGACGATCCGTCATTGCATGCGTTGCTGACCGAGCTGCGTGCGATGGGCGTGTCGCTGGCGCTGGACGATTTCGGTACCGGATATTCGTCGCTGTCGTATCTGCACCGCTTCCCGATCGATACGTTGAAGATCGACCGTTCGTTCGTGCAAGACCTGCCGCACGTGGCAGAGCGCGCGGCCATCACGCGCGCCATCATCATGATGGCGCAGGCCATGGGCATGAAGACCGTGGCCGAAGGCGTGGAGACCACCGGGCAACTTGAATTCCTGCGCGAAGTCGGCTGCGACGAGTTTCAGGGCTACCTGCTCACGCGGCCGCTGGAGCCTGCAGCGGTGCAGGACCTCGTGCGCGAGAACGCCCGCCGCTACGGCGAGCGCGTTCCCCGGTTTCTATGAGTCTTGAGTCTATTTAGGGTGTCCCGGAAAGCGTAGCGAGCGACCCGAAGTTGGTGGGAGAAGCGCAGCCGTACATGTGTACGGCGAGCATCGCACCGCCAAGATCGGGCCGCGCAGTAGCTTTACGGGACACCCTAGAGTTGCAGGCCGTTGCTGACCACGTACATGGTCAGCTCGGCGTTGTTGCGCAGCTTCATTTTCGAGAGCACGCGCCCCCGGTACACGCTGACCGTCTTGACGCTGATCTGCAGCGCCTCGGCAATCTCGCCCAACGTGCGGCCGGAGCCGAGCATGCGCAGCGTCTGGAATTCGCGGTCGGAAAGGATGTCGTGGCGGGGCTTGTCCCAGTCGACGTTCAGGTTGTCGGCCAGGACTTCCACAAGGTCCGAAGGCAAGTATTTCTTGCCCTTGGAGATGGCGTTGACGGCGGCCAGCAACTGCGGCTGGCTGGCGTCCATCGGCAGATAGCCGGCGGCGCCAGCTTTCAGCGCCCGGACGGCAAGCAGCGCTTCAGGGTGGCGGCCCAGTGCCAGCACAGCCAGGCGCGCATGCTGCTGGCGCACGGTCTTGATGGTCTGGAATTCGTCTCCGGTGGCCGATTCCACCGAGAAGAGCATGACGTCCCACTCGCGCTGGGCGAGCAGGTCGTTATTGGCATCGCGCAGGTCCGGCACGGCCTCGATCTGCCGGGCCAGGCGCGAATCCTTGAGGATCTGGCGCAGGCCGACACGGGCAATATCGTGCGGTTCGACGATCAGGACATTGAGCATGGTGGGTGTTGCGGGTCAAACGCGGGCTCGCATCGAGCTCTTCTTTCCGCCCGCAGGCCTTCCGGCCGAACTGGCGGGCTTGCAACTCCCCATCTGTGCACTGTGTGGCGCTCTATATATAGAGGGATGCTGGCGCCTATGGACTGGTCGAACGAGTATAGCCGAGGGTCTGCAGGCCAAGAAGCAGGCTTGCCGCCTCTTTTGGAGGGGGTGTCGGAAGTCAGGCGCCCGCAAGCCCAAACCGCCGCCGACGCACAAATTTGTCAAGGCGACCCTAAACTTTCCTCAGAGGCCACCGATAACCTGAGTACAACGCAGACCTGATCCCCTTCAAGTTGCAGGTCACGTTGCCCGGCCTAGCCGGAATTAGCAAACACGGGCAACAAACCATCGGGAAACTTAGGAGCCGTCATGTCCCTCAGCCTCAATACCAATATCTCGTCCCTGCAAACGCAGCAAGCACTGTCGGCCTCGAAGGATGCGCTGCAGACCTCGCTGCAACGTCTGTCGACCGGCCTGCGCGTGAACAGCGCGAAGGACGATGCCGCTGCCTACGCTGTGGCCTCCAGCCTGACGACCACGCTGAACTCGCAAACCCAAGGTATCCAGAACGCCAACAACGCACAGTCGTACCTGCAAACGGCTGACTCGTACCTGGGCCAGGTTGAAAACAACCTGCAACGTATGCGCCAACTGGCTGTGGAAGCCAACAACGGCGGTCTGTCGACCACCGACCAGGCCAACCTGGACAAGGAATACCAACAGCTGGCCACGGCCAACAAGAACATCGAGACGAACGCCAACTACAACGGCGCCAAGCTGTTCGATGGTTCGGTAAGCTCGACCACGTTCCAGTACGGCCAAAACGCGTCGACCGACGTGGCAACCGTCACCAACGCCAACCTGGCAAGCTTCGGTACGCTGACCGGCACGAGCGTGACGTCGACGGCCAACGCAACGGCCGCTCAGGGCAAGATCGACACCGATCTGGCCAGCCTGAAGGCAGCTCGCGCTGACCTGGGTGCACAGCAAAGCGGTCTGAGCTCGACCATCAACACGCTGACCTCGTCGAACACCGCCCTGTCGGCTGCCAAGTCGGCCATGGTCGATACGGACTACGCGTCGGAAACGTCGAACATGACCCGCCAGAACATCCTGCAGCAAGCGGGTACGGCGATGCTGGCGCAAGCCAACTCGGCACCGAACAGCATCCTGAGCCTGCTGAAGGGTTAATCAGTAAGTTGGATGCAGCCCCGCCGCCTCGCGGTTGGGCCAAGGGCCGGCGCTCCTCGGGGCGCCGGCCCTTTTTCTTTTGACGGATACCCCACTTTTTCGTGGGTGGCGCCTGCATAACCTGCCCTAAAGAAGCTGCAGCCCGTGCCGTTGTGTAGAGAGACTTCCGCCGGCGCAGATGCTTATCGGACCCGATCATGGCGACTACCACTACCACCTCCTCAACCAGCAGCTACGTACCGCCGATCTCCATTCCCGGCATCGGGACGAGCATCGACGTCAATTCGCTGGTGTCCAGCCTCATGAAGGTGGAAAGCCTGCCGCTGACGCAACTGCAGACGCAGCAAAGCTCGTACCAGACGCAGCTGTCGGCCGTGGGCTCGCTCAAGAGTGCGCTGTCGACCTTCCAGACCGCGCTGTCGAACCTGACGAGCGCGTCGAACTACAGCGCGATGAAGGCCAGCGGCTACGACACCTCGATGCTGAGTGCGTCGGTGACGGGCTCGGCGCCTGCAGGTTCCTACGCGGTGAATGTCACGCAGCTTGCGCAATCGCAGGTGCTGGCGGCGCAGGGGCAGACGTCCACCACGACCGCCATCGGCAGCGGCGCCTCGACCACGATTTCGTTCTCGTTCGGCTCTGTGTCGGGCGGCTCGCTTTCGGGTGGCAAGTACACCGGTTCGACGTTCACGCAGAACGGCAACCTGGCGGGTGGCTCGATCACGATCGACTCGTCCAACAACACGCTCGCGGGTATCCGTGATGCGATCAACTCGGCCAACGTGGGTGTCTCGGCCAGCATCGTGAACGACGGCAGCGGCAGCCCGTACCGCCTGGTGCTGACGTCGACCGCGGGCGGCTCCAGCTCGGAGATGAAGATTTCAGTGTCGGGCGACTCGACGCTGCAATCGCTGCTCTCGCAAGACCCGGCAGGCACACAGAACATGACCGAAGTGACCACGGGCCAGAACGCCCTGGCCACCATCAACGGCATTGCCGTGCAGAGCCCGACCAACACGTTGTCGAACGTGGTGGACGGTACGTCGTTCACGTTGTCCAAGACGGGCAGCACCAACGTGACGGTCGCCAACGACCCGACCGCCACCACCACCGCCGTCAACAACTTCGTCAGCGGCTACAACGCGCTGCGCACGCAACTGAACTCGCTCACCAATATCGACACCACCAACAAGGCCAACAACGGCCCGCTGGCAGGCGATGTGAGCACCAAGACGCTCATCAACCAGATTACCGACGTGCTGGGCCAGGCAGTGGGCAACGGCAATTACCAGTCGCTGGGCAGCGTGGGCGTAACGATGAATTCCGACGGCACGCTGTCGGTTGACAAAACCAAGCTGTCGGCTGCGGTTGCAAAGTCGCCCAGTCAGGTGGCCGGTTTGTTTGCCGGTACCGGCACGGCCACCGATTCGCTGGTCAGCGTGCCGACGTTCTCGGATTCCACGCAGTCCGGCAGCTACGCCGTCAACGTGACGCAGTTGGCCACGCAGGGCACGCTTACGGGTTCGGCCGCCGCCAACACGACCATCACGGCGGGTGTGAACGACACGCTCGCGTTCAACATCAGCGGCATGTCCGTCAACGTGACGTTGGCGGCCGGCAGCTACACCGCGGCGACGCTGGCTGCGCAGATCCAGAGCCAGATCAACGCATCGACCACGCTGCAAGGCGCCAAGGTTAACGCGTCGGTGTCGGCTGATGCCAGCGGCGTGCTGAGCGTTACCGATAGCCAGTTCGGCTCGGTGTCGGCAGTGTCTGTATCAGGGGCGGGTGCTTCGTCGCTCTTCGGCGCGAGCCCCACGGCCGCCAACGGTCTGGATGTGCAGGGCACCATCAACGGCGTTGCTGCCACCGGTTCGGGGCAGAACCTGTATGGCATCAGCGGTTCGGCAACCGACGGCTTGACGGTGCAGGTGGCCGGCGGCCCGCTGGGCGCCCGTGGCACGGTCACGGTGCAGCGCGGTTACGCTGCCCAGCTCAACACGGTGATGACCAACCTGCTGTCGTCCAGCGGCATGGTGCAGAACGAGACGGACTCGATCAACAGTTCGCTCACCTCGCTTGCCAGCCAGATCACCGCCATGCAGACGCGACTGGATAACAAGCAGGCGCTGTACTACACGCAGTTCAACGCGTTGTCGGCAGCGGTGGCGAGCATGACGAATACAAGCAATTACCTGACGACGCAGCTCGCGGCCATTACAAAGCAGACTTCGAGCAGCAACTAAGCCAGGTTCAGGTTTAGAGCACAACCCAAAACAAAACAGACTACAGCGAGGACCTTTTCCATGTACGCTGCACGCCGTGCCATCGGTGCCTATGCGCAAGTCGGCATCGAGACGTCCGTGGTAGACGCCAATCCGCACCGCCTGATTGCCATGCTGTTTGAAGGGGCGCGCGCCGCCATCAACCTGGCTGGCGCTGCCATCCAGCGTGGTGACGTGCTGGCCAAGGTGAGGGCGTTTGACAAGGCCATCTCGATCATCGGCCAGGGCCTGCAGGCCAGCCTTGATCACCAGCGCGGCGGCGACATCGCCGTGCAACTGAACACGCTGTACGACTACATGCTGCGCCGCCTGCTGGTGGCCAACGGCAACAACGATCTGACGATCCTTGCAGAAGTGGATGGCTTGCTGGTCCCGCTGCAGGATGCGTGGCTCGCCATTGGCCAGATGGGCCAGCCTGGCGCCGCCGTGGCGAACAGCCACCT
Organism: Burkholderiaceae bacterium 26; assembly: GCA_000955795.1. Classification (GTDB taxonomy): domain Bacteria; phylum Pseudomonadota; class Gammaproteobacteria; order Burkholderiales; family Burkholderiaceae; genus Ralstonia; species Ralstonia chuxiongensis. Next base: position 205,006 of record JYOB01000007.1, on the reverse strand, counting down.
GAGCGTTGTGAGTTGATTGCTGGTCGTTTTAGTAAAGCGACCTTTGACTGAATTCGGCCCAACTGGAGCCAATATGCACCGCAACATCCCGATCAAGGACAGCGAAAGTCTGTTCACCTGCTACGAAGCCATCGCACGCCTGACCGCCGAAATGGTCAGCGCGGCCGAAGTGGGTAACTGGGAAGTCGTCAGTACGCTTGAACGCGAGAGCGCCGCTTACGTGGACGCACTGCGCCGTTCCGAGCCGCATCCGCAGCTCTCGCGCGCAGATGTGGAGCGCAAGCGCACGCTGCTAGTACGTATTCTGGAAGATGACGCCCGCGTGCGCGCCATGGTGTATCCGCGCCTGGACCGCCTGCAAAAGCGTATCGACACGGCGCGCCGCGCCACCACCGCAAGCAACGCTTACGGCAGCATGGCGCGTTACTGAGACGAAGCGTCCTGCAGTTGTTTTGACAGCGTCAGATAGTGCTCGGACTTGCGTGCGAGCGCGTGGCTCTGCATCTGGTACACGATCGCCAGTTGCTGGGCAGCGAGGAAGCTGCCCCGGCCGACGACGCTGCCGTCCATCTCCGGATGATCGCCGATCTCAAGGCAGCGGTTGAAGACCTGTTCTGCCAGCGGTAGCCACCGGGCACTCGCCTCATCAGGGTGCCGGGCCGCCGCATCCAGCAAGACCAATCCCAGCGCAAAACAAAGGTCCGGAAAATCTGGCCACGTCTGGATGGCGACATCGCCTTGCGCGAGCGCCTCTTCAACGCGATCGGCCTTGCCCAGGCTATACACATAGCGCAGCGTCAGGTTGCGGCGGTACGGCGCATCAGGCGGCGCAAGGCTGAAGGCGCGTGCGTAGTAATTCACGGCCTTCGCGTAGTCTTCGTGATGCAGTTCGGTTTCCTTGCCGAGCTGATACAGCACATACGGGTCGTCCGGCCTGTGCACGAGTTCATCGAGCAGCAGTTGCATATTGCGCTCGCCTTTCTTCTGCATCTTGGCCGCGGTATAGCCGTCGTGGCGCACCACGATTGGCACGCGCGCCGCAGGCAATGACGACACGGGCTGCTCGTGAATGCGCCCCGTGTAGTGCACGCCACGGGGCAGCACACGCGGGATCCACGCAATCAGTTGGCTGGCGGCTTCGGCCGCATCGGTATCGTTCTTGACGCACACCACGCCGACGGCCGGCTCGGCACCGCTGAGCGTGCGCAGATGTTCGCCGCCGCTTTCCAGCCATTCGTCAGCGTCGAGGATGAGGTTCCAGTCGGCATTGGCAGCCTGCAGTGCGGTGTTGCGCGCGGCCGAAAAGTCGTTCGTCCAGCCCATGTGGCTGACGAGCGCGCCGCACGACTGGGCAATGGCCACGGTGTCATCCGTGGAGCCCGTATCCAGCACCACCATGCGATCGACAAACGGCTTCGCGCTCAGCAGGCAGCGCGCAATGCTGGCGGCTTCATTGCGGGCGATGACGACCAACGCCACATCGGCGGAAGCGGACGGGGCGCTCATTCGCGGTCCTCCGCCGTGGCGAGGGCGTCGAGTAGCTTGCGCAGTACGTTGCGCGTGGCGCCAATTTCATCGCGTTCCAGCGGAATCTTGCACGCAAGCGCTTCGGGCACCTTGGCGGCGCGTTCGCGTAGCGTGCGACCGGCATCGGTCAACTCAATAACGACGCGGCGCTGGTCATCGGGATCGCGCGTGCGGGTGACGAGGCCTTGTTCTTCCAGGCGCTTGAGCAGCGGCGTCAGCGTGCCCGTATCGAGGTACAGCGTGCGGCCGAGGTCACCCACAGCGCACGGCGCCTGCTGCCAGCACGCCAGCATCACGAGGTATTGCGGGTAGGTCAGGCCCAGTTCATCCAGCAGCGGGCGGTAGAGGCGCGTCAGCAAATGGCCGGCGGCATACAAAGGAAAGCAAAGCTGCTGATCGAGCGCCAGCACGTCGTTCACGGAAAACTCCCGGGGGGACGGTCTGGCGCCCGAGCGGCGAGTGCCGCATCGGCCCGAAAAGGGCTAAGCGAGGCTCAGCGCGTGACCGTGTTCAATTGGACGTCAATATTGCCACGGACGGCATGCGAATAGGGGCATACACCATGCGCGGCAGCCACAAGCGCCTCCGCCGTCGCCTGATCCACGCCGCCCAGGGTGGCAGCCAGCGACACTGTCAACGCAAACCCGCCATCTTCGCGCGGGCCAATGCCCACCGTGGCCGTGACCGATGTCGACGCCAGCTTGATCTGCTTGCCACGTGCAACATGCAGCACAGCGTTTTCAAAGCAGGCGGCATAACCGGCGGCAAATAGTTGCTCCGGGTTCGTGGCGGCACCGCCGGCGCCGCCGAGTTCGCGTGGCAGCGACAGGGGCAGATCCAGCGTGCCATCGGCGCTGCGAACATGGCCGGCGCGGCCGCCTTCAGCGGTGACTTGGGTCTGGTAGAGCGTCTTCATGGTCGGGTCCTCTTATATGGGAAGCCCGGTCGGCGACACGTCGGCCGGGAATCGATCTTAAAATCGATGGCGCAATTATATTGTGCGCAATATAAATGGCAAGGACAACCGGAAACCCTCTTCCGGAACGTAGAGAAGGGCGGAGGGGCGTGATCTCAGATCGACATGCTCATGATGCTTTGATAAGCCGAGACCAGCTTGTTGCGCACCTGCACGGCAGTCTGCATGTCGATGTTGGCTTTTTGCAGCGAGAGCATCACGTCGTGCAGGTCGACGTCGTTGTTGCCCATCTCAAAGCTGCGCGAAATGGTTTCGGCCTTTTGCTGTGAAGCGTCGACACGGTCCAGCGACGACTTGAGCACGGAGCCGAAGTCGACGCTGGGTTTGCCGGCATCGCCGCCGGCGGTGCTGCTGACGACGGCGCTTGCCGGTGCCAGCACGCTGTTCATCAGCGAGACCACGGAATTGGCGTTGGAGAGGTCCATGTTGGCGTGACGTGACTCAGGGGAATTTGGCGAGCGTTTCGAGTTCCGATACGAAGCGGACTTCACGGCCGGCCGGCACCGCAATGTCCATCGGAATCGGCGTCACGACGATGGTGTGATGCGGAATGGCGGCATCATCGTCGAGCACCAGAAACTCGGTTTCGGCAAAGCCGTGCGCGTGGTGGAAGACCTGCAGCGGCGCGCGGCGCAGGGTGGCGTACTTGGGCGGCTCGGGCTTGAACGGGTCGAGCTTGGTCAGGTATTCGAACGCCGCGTTGACGCGGTACAGGTCATACGGCGCGGGCAGATCGGACACTTCACCCAGCGCGCGGACGCGGTTGGCGATGTAATAGTTGTCGATCCAGTTGCCGCCTTCATGCGTGCGCAGGCGCAGCGCGACCTTCATGCGCGCCAGCACAAACTGGTTGATGGCGTTCAGCCACTCCGGGCGCTCGGCTGCCGGCAGCGTGTGCGAAAACTTGCCGAACAGGTATTCCAGACCGCCGCGATACCGGTCCCACGCATGCTTCACTTCTTCGTTGCCGGCCTGGGCGCGGGTCTCGTCGGCAAAGTAGCGTGAGACCGACCGATAGAACGGCGTCTTGCTGAAGTACACGGCGCTGGAGCCGAGCATTTCTGCCGCGTGTACGAACGCGTAGAACGCGTGTTCCGGCGCGCTGAAGTAGATGCGGTCCATCACCTCGCGGCGTGCCAGGTAGATCTCCGGAAACAGGTGGTGCGACAAGACCAGCGCCAGCAGCTTGGCGTAGTCGTGCTGCTCGATCAGGTAGTTGTCGTCCTGGCGATAGAACGCGGTGACATCCTGCCGCGTCGGCAAGTCGTGAATGAACCACGGCGCAAAGATGACATCCACGCCCGGGTTGCGCTCGAAGATGTCGATGTTGTTGTTGATCTCGGCCAGGATCGGCAGGTCATCATCGGCGTGGTAGAGCACGTACTTGCCCTGCGCGCTGCGATAGAGCTGGTTCAGGTTTTCTGCCGAGCCCAGGTTGGACGGGCGGCGGAAATACCGGATGTTCAGCTTGTCTTGGTAGCGGCCGACGACCTCTTCGGTGGCGTCGGTCGAGCAGTTGTCGCCGATCAGCAGTTCGTAGCTGAACTTCAGTTCGCCAATCTGCGAGACGAGTTCTGCAAGCAGGTTGTCGAGGTAGCGGGCGCGGTTGTAGGTCGGGATGCAGACGCTCAACGCAACCTGCTGGATGACCTCGCCATGCTTCACGGGCGCAACGTCCTGCAGCGCTTCGGGTTGGATTGCTTCGATCTCACTCATGGATGAACTCGCGCCAGTGGAGGGTCTGAGGGCACATGTACTGCTTGCCGGCTGGGCCGTGATTGGCAATCAGGTCCAGGCTGCTGACAAACGGGGTGAACGCACCATGCAGTTGCGGATACGGCCGCATGGCGTAGTTCATGTATTCGACGGCGATGCCGTGCTGCTCGAACTCGGCATGGGCTAGGTAGTTCTTGGCGCCGTGCCCGGTGATGTAGGTATCGCCTTGCAGCTTCTGCACGATCGCGAGCACGCGATCGGTATTGCGGCCGGGAATGTCCAGTTCAGGCGAATCGACAAACTTGCTGTCCAGCTCGATGCCCAGGTAGCGGCACACCGCGCGCATGGACGCCAGTGCCAGAGCGCCCATGTTCGGGTAGTCGGCTTCGTACACGGAGCGCACCAGCGCCAGCATGTCGCCTGCATGCGGCGCGGCCTCATAGGCCTGCTCCAGCATGCGCAGATGCTGCGCGCGCCAGTCAACGTTGGTGGCGGGTTTGACCTCGTCGATGCGCGCGCCGAGGTGGAACTTCTCCAGCGGCACCGTCATCCAGCGCGTGCCGGCCGGCTCCTTGATCTGCACGCGGTTGGTGAAGCTGCCCTTGGAGAACTGCACGTCGGCGTAATTGACGAGCACGTCGGCCAGCATGATCTGCTCAAGCAGCCCGACCCACGGGAACAGCATCGGTTGTGTGATCACGACCTTCATGACGCCAGCATCCGTTCCATGAGGACAACGTCGTGCCAGCGGTTGTCTTGTAGGTAGTGGCCAGCCAACGTGCCGATGGTCCGGAAGTCGAGCTTCTCGTATAGCGCGATGGCGCGTGTGTTTTCGGCCAGCACTTCCAGCGTGATCTTGCGCAGACACAGCGTTTCGCTGGCGTAAGCAAAGACGGCTTCGCATGCGGCGCGCCCGTGGCCCTTGCCTTGCGCGGACGACGACAGGCAGATGCCGAGCGAAGCGTGCCTGTTCACCGCATCGATGTGGTTCAACTGCAGGTAGCCCAGCACGCTGTCATCTGCCTGGCTGGCAATGACAAAGAGCACCAGGTCGCTCTGCTTGGATTTCGCGATCAGCCAGTCGCGCACGCTCGCGGCCGAGTTGGGTCGCGGGCGCGTCATGAGCTGCAGCTGCGTCGGCACGTCGTTGCGCAACGGCAGCAGTTGCGCGATGTCGCTCTCGCGCCATTCTCGAAGGACGAGTGAGCCGCGCGCGATCATGGCTGGAAGCGGAAATAGCGGAAGCGATTCGGATACGCGGCTTCCACGGTGTGCCGCACTTCATCGGCAATGACAGGGTTGACGGCCAGGTACACCACTTCAACCTCATCCGGAATGCTGTCCAGCGCAACAACCGGCTTACCTGCCAGGGAGGACCCTTGCAGGTACGGGTTCTGATCGACAAACGCGCGCAGGGCATGAGGCTGTTGCAGATTGCTCGCGGTGTAGGCGCCATAGAAACCGGCGCCATAGATCACGGCAGGCGCGCTGCCGTGCTGCGTTTCAAAGTCGGTCAGATGGCTGGACGCTTGCTGCCAGAAGTTGGCCAGCTTGTTGGCTGCGCTTTGTGTGTCGGCCAATTCTTGTGCGTCGACCACCGGCGCGACTTTACTGTCGCCAGGACGGCGCACGGCGGTCACGACGAACGCGCCACGGTGGCTTTGCGCATCGGCCTCGAGCAGGTCAAACCCGTGATTGGCCAGCAGCGTCTGCAGCGACGTATGCGTGAAGTGGTTGACGTGATCAGCCACCAGAAAATCCACCGAATTGGTGAATGTGTTCGGCACGATGGCGTACAGGCGGCCGCCGTCGCGCAGCAGGCCGTGGATGCTGCGCAGCGCCGTCTTCAGGTCTGGGATGTGCTCCAGCGAGAAGAACGAGGTGACGACATCGAACGAACGCTGCCATGCCGGCGGGATCGTGTACGTGGCCCATTGCTCGGGGCTCAGGAATTTCTCCCAGAAGCCCACGTAGCGGTCGCTGATGTCGAACAGGTGGACGTTCACGTCCGGACGCTGCTGCTTCAGCAGGCGCATGGTCGCGCTCTTCGCACAACCGAAGTCGACGACGCGCGCACCTTCCGGTAAGGCGAGCTTGCGCTGGAACGTGGCGACCTGGTGGTCGGCGCGGAAGATCTTCTGGCCGTTCTCGACGGCGTAAATCTGGTCTTCCTCCTCGCTGCCCACGAGGATGTCGTACTCGGTGTCGTAGAAGCTGCCGTTGTCACACAGCTCGACGGTCTGGATGTGGCCGCACGCGGCGCAGCAGAAGACCTCGAGCGTGCCGTCCATGGCGCGGCGCAGGGACGACAGCGAGCTCTGCGGCGCTGCGCGGTAAATCGGTTCTGGCAGCGGTTGCTGGCAGACATTGCAGGGCAGTGCACCTTGGGTCATGGTCAGGCTTCCACGGAGAGTTCGGGGTGGACGGTACGGAAATCGACGCCGTTGGCGTACGAACCCTTCCAACCGTGCGAGCGCCCGGTCGGCTCGCAGAAATTGAAGTAGCGAAACTGCATCGACCACCGTGAGCGCTGGCTCGTGTTGTGGCCCGATGCGTGCAGCACCAGAAAGTCGACCATCACCAGATCGCCCGGCTTGGTCAGCGGCTGCACGTGCGGATAGCGCGCGAGATAGCTCGCCTCGTTCTTGATCAGCAATGCATAGGCGCCTTGCTTGCCGGCGTTGTCCGGATCGGCGCTGAAGACGGGCAGGGGCCCTTCCACGTGCGAGCCGGGGCAGAACTCCACTGGCCCGATCTCGGGCGTGATCTCCACCAGCGGGCTCCAGAACACCACGCCATCAAGGCTGCGCAACTGGGCCGGATATTCCTGATGCCAGTTGGCGCGAAATTTCTCTTCACGCGGGTTATCGATGCGGATGCCGGAGCCAGCGTGCGCAATGCCCGGCAGCGCGCCGGGGCGCACGCTCCGAACGAGCTGCTCATGGCGCTCGTCGCCCAGCAGGCGGACAAACGCGGGGATCTGCTTCACGGCGTCGTACACTTCGGCGCCGTATTTTCGATTGGCTTTGATGACCGCCTGATAGCCGTCGTCGAATCGTTCGGGCGCAAACGGCGCGCGCTCGATGTCGAGACGGTATTTGTCGATCACCAGACCGATGATGTCGTAGATCGCTCGCTGAATCGGCTCCACCTGCGACGGCGCGTAAAAGTCGCGCAGGATCAGCAGGCCGTCACGCTGGAAGGTCTCGATCTGATCGGGGCTCAGGATGCCAGGCATGTCAGCGTCTCCTGATGGGCTTTCACGAGATCGAGCACGACGTTGCAGACCGTCGCGATGTTCTCGCTCGACATGTCGTGATACGACGGCAGGTTGATAGCGCGCTCGGCAATCGCGTAGCTGTTGGGCGCGTTGTGGCGCGCGGTGGCGGCGGACGTGCCGAACAGCCCGGTTTCGCTCAGCGGATAGAAGAACACGCGGGCATCGATGCCGCGGCGCGAGAACGCAGCCAACAGCCCGTCGCGCGTAATGCCCAGCGCTTCGTCAAACACGACGGTGGGCATCCAGTAGCTGTTGAGCGTGCCGGGCGCCTCGGGGTTCAGTGCAAGGCCGGCAACGCTGCCCAGGTGCGCCTGATACTCGGCAAAGATCTCGCGCTTACGTGCAACCAGTGCATCGATGCGCTCAAGCTGCGCGCAGCCGATGGCGGCCTGCACGTTGGAAATGCGGTACTTGAAGCCGATGAAGTCAGACCAGAACTGCTTGCCGCCGGGTACGCGGCCATGGTTGTTCAGCGTCATCACCCGGTCGTACAGCGCGCGGTCGTTGGTGACGAACATGCCGCCTTCGCCCGTCGTCATGGTCTTGGTGCCATGAAACGAGAACGTGCCGAAGATGCCTTGCGCGCCCGTTGCATGCCCGTGCCAGCGCGAGCCAATGGCTTCGGCTGCGTCTTCGATGACAGGAATGCCGTGGCGCTTGCCGATGTCCAGCAGGCGGTCCATTTCGCACAGGTTGCCGTAGAGGTGCGTAGCGATGATGGCTTTCGTGCGCGGCGTGATGGCCGCTTCCACGAGTGCCGGGTCCAGGCACCACGTGTCCGGCAGGATGTCGACAAACACCGGCGTGGCGCCCACGTAAGTGATGGGCGATGCCGTGGCGATCCAGTTGGTGTCGGCCAGAATCACCTCGTCCCCGGCACCGATGCCGAGCGCCGCCAAGCCCATGTGCATGGCACCGGTGCAGCTTGATGTGGCAATGGCATATTGCGTGCCGACAAACTCGGCAAACTGTTTTTCGAAGCGATTGATGTAGGCGTAGCACTGGTCGCCCCAGCCGTTGCGTGCGGCGTCGGTGGCGTATTCGACTTCCAGCTCGGTGATCGACGGCTTGGAGTACAGAATCTTTTGGGTCATGGCTGTTCCTGCAGTTCAGGATTCAGGGCCCGCAGCGTGATGCCCGCAAACGCGTCGGTCAGCGGCGGATGGTTGCGGTCCCGGTCGGAGCATTCGGTAATGGTCAGCGGCCAAGCAATGCCCAGGCGGCTGTCGGTCGGGTTGAGCCCGTCTTCAGCGGCTTGCGCGTACGGCGTCGAGGTCAGATACAAAAGCTCGCAATCGTCTTCCAGCGCCTGGAAGCCGTGGGCAAACCCGCGCGGCACCAGCAGGCTGTTGTGGCGTTCGGCAGACAACTCCACCGCATGCCATTGCAGGAACGTTGGCGAGCCTGCACGCAAGTCAACGGCCACATCGAAGACACGGCCACGCACGCAGCTCACGAGCTTGATCTCGGCATGCGGCGGGTATTGAAAGTGCAGCCCGCGCACGGTGCCGCGCTTGGCCGAATAGGAATGGTTGATCTGCGCGACCGGGCTGTCGAAGCCGGCGGCGGCAAGTTCATCCGCACAGAAGAAACGCGTGAAGTAACCGCGATGGTCACCCATGACCTTGCGGCTGATTTCAACCACGCCGGCCAGCAGTGTCGGTTGGATGGTGAAACGGCTCATGCGGCGCTCCTGGATGTGGCAGCAGACGCGACGGCGGTGAAGCGGTCAATCTGCTGGTCACAGAGCGCGCGTGCGCCCGCTGTCTTTTCATGCAGATGCCGATACCACGCGGCGGTCTGTTCCAGCGCGGTCTCGAACGGGCACGCTGTCTGCCAGCCTAGTTGCTGGCGTGCCCGGCTGGCGTCCAGATGCAGCATGCCGGCCTCGTGCTTGCCGGTGGTGGCATTGGCGTCCAGTTGCCAGATCAGCGTGGGCCAATGTTGTTGCAAGCCTTGCAAGACCTGTTCGACCGTGCGCGTGGCGGCGCTGTCCGGGCCGAAGTTCCAGGCGGTCGCACAGGCCGCGTCACCGGCCAGCAGCCGTTGCGCGAGCACCAAGTACCCATGCAGGCAATCCAGAACGTGTTGCCACGGCCGCGTGGCGTGAGGTGAACGGATGATCAGCGGCGCACCGGCACGCATCGCGCGCTCGGCGTCGGGGATCAGCCGGTCTTCGGACCAGTCGCCGCCGCCGATCACATTGCCTGCGCGGCCCGTGGCCAGCAGCGGGCCGTTGGCGAAGAAGGCGCGCCGGTAGCTTGCGGCCACCAGTTCGGCGCAGGCCTTGGATGCGCTGTACGGGTCATGGCCGCCGAGTGCATCGGTCTCGCGATAGCCCCAGGCCCACTCGCGGTTGTCGTAGCACTTGTCGGTGGTGGCGACGACGATGGCGGACAGGTTCGTGCAGCCGCGCGCGGCCTCCAGCACGTTCACGGTGCCCATCACATTGGTGGCATAGGTGCCGACCGGGTCTTGATACGACGCGCGCACCAGCGGTTGGGCTGCGAGGTGAAAGACGATGTCGGGCCGCGCTGCGGTCATGGCAGCACGCAGGCCATCTGCGTCACGGATATCACCCAGCGTGTGGCCGGCCATGGCGGATTCCACCTCGGCCAGCGAAAAGAGATTCGGGTGCGTTTGCGGTGCCAGGCTGTAGCCATACACTTCGGCGCCAAGCTGGCGCAGCCAGAGCGCAAGCCAGCTGCCCTTGAAACCGGTATGTCCGGTCAGGAAGACGCGCTTGCCAGCCCACGCACGCGTGTCGAGCGTCACCACTTTTTCCACGGTGCACTCCCCGCTTGCCAAAGGGCTTCCAGACTGTTCTTGTCGCGCAGCGTGTCCATCGGCTGCCAGAAGCCGTGGTGCTCGAACGTGTTCAGTTCGCCCATCTCGGCAAGGCGTGCCATTGGCGCGCCTTCCCACGGGGTGTCTTCGCTTGCGATGTACTCGATGACGGACGGATTGAGCACGAAGAAGCCGCCGTTGATCCAGCTGCCGCCGTCGCCGGGCGGCTTTTCAGTAAAGCCGGTCACGCGTGCGCCGTCGCGCTGGAGCATGCCGTAGCGGCCAGGCGGTTGCACGGCCGTCACGGTGGCCATCTTGCCGTGCTCGCGGTGGAAGGCGATCTTGCTGGTGATGTCGATGTCAGACACGCCGTCGCCGTAGGTGAAGCAGAACGGCTCGTTCGGGTCCAGATAAGCGGCCACGCGCTTCAGGCGCCCGCCGGTCTGCGATTGTTCGCCCGTGTCGACCAGCGTGACGCGCCAGGGCTCGGCGTGGCGTTCATGCACGGTCACTTCGTTCTTCGACATATCGAACGTCACGTCCGACATGTGCAGGAAGTAGTTGGCGAAGTACTCCTTGATCACGTAGCCCTTGTAACCGAGGCAGATGATGAAATCGTTGATACCGTGCGCGGCATAGATCTTCATGATGTGCCACAGGATCGGGCGGCCACCAATCTCGATCATCGGCTTGGGCCGCAGGTGCGATTCCTCGCTGATGCGCGTGCCGAGGCCCCCGGCCAGGATGACTGTCTTCATGATTGCGTGCTCATGCGGCGGCGACTGCGCTGCGTTCCTGCATCTGCCGCGCGAGGTCGGAATATTGGTTCGACTTGATGGCCAGTGTGTCGGCCAGGGCGCGGTAGGTCAGCGCCAGGTACTTTGCGGCGGCAAAGCTGCCGCGCCCGAACACGGCAGCGTCCAGCTTGGGCTGCTCGCCAATCTCCAGGCACTTCAGGAACGCGTTTTCCGCCATCGGCAGCCACTGCTTTTCGGCCTGGGCCGGGTGTTTTGCGGCGGCTTCAAACATCAGGTGGCCGAGCAGGTAGAAGTAGTCCGGCGAGCCAGACCATTCGTCCATCCACTCACCGGCAAGGGTGATGGCCTCGTCCAACTGCCCGGTCTGGCTCAGGCACGCCAGCAGGCAGATACACAGGTCATGCCGATAGGGCGACTGCTTGGGCGCCGTCGCCACGGCGCGCCGGTAATACTCGGCGGCCTGGGCGGCGTCGCCCAGGTTGATCTGGAAATCCTTGCCGAGTTGGTAAAGCACGTACGGATCGTCTGGGCGGGCGGCCAGCTCCAGCTGCAGCAGGGTGTGGTTGCGCCCGCGCTTCTTGTCGAGCTTCACGTCCAAGTAGCCGTCGTGGCCGATCACCAGCGGCAGGCGGACCCGTTGCAGATCGGCATCGGGTTGCTCGTGGATGCGGCCCTTGTAGCGCACGCCGCGCGGCAGCAGGCGCGCAATCCAGCTGTTGGATTGCTCCACCTTGCCTGAGACTTCAAATCCGCTGCGGATGCACACCACGCCCAGCAACGGGCCGAAGGTGCAGGCGTCGCGCAGCTCGTCCGTGCCGCTTTCAATCCATTCGTCGGCGTCCAGCACGAGGTTCCAATCCGCATTGGCGGCGGCGAGCGCGGCATTGCGGGCGGCGGAAAAGTCATCCACCCACGTGAAATGGTGCACCTGCGCGCCGCACGCCTTGGCAATCGCCACGGTGTCGTCGGTCGAGCCGGTATCCAGCACGATCATGCGGTCGACGTGCGGCTTGGCGCTCATCAGGCAGCGCTCGATGCAGGCGGCCTCGTCGCGGGCGATGACGACCAGCGCAAGACTGCCCCGGGCGGGCTTTGCGCGGTGTTTGGCGTGTTTGGACATGCGGCGCGAAGAAAAGAAAGCGTAGAAAAAGTGACGTCAGATCGACATGCTCATGATGCTCTGGTACGCCGAGACGAACTTGTTGCGCACCTGCACCGCGGTCTGCATGTCGATGTTGGCCTTCTGCAGCGAGAGCATCACGTCGTGCAGATCCACGTCGTTGTTGCCCATTTCGAAGCTGCGCGAAACGGATTCAGCCTTCTGCTGCGACGCGTCGACCCGGTCCAGCGACGACTTGAGCACCGCCCCGAAGTCCACGCTGACCTTGGCGCCGTCGCCCGTGGCCGAACCGACACCCCCGCCAATGCCACCCACCGTGCTGGACGGCGCCAGCACGCTGTTCATCAGCGAGACCACTGAATTGGCGTTCGTAATATCCATGTGAAGAAAGCTCCTCTTTTCTCTGTCTTGCTTGCGGCGCCGTTGCTTAGCTGCCTGGGCCGGCTTTCTTGGGGGCTTTCCACCCCGGCCGGTTGGTCGCTATGGCGCCACGGTGATGCAAAGGTAGCCGCCAAGCCGTCGTTCCCAAGCGCCCAAAAGAACGGGAAAAGGCCCTCTTCTTGCCGATTTGCTTGCGCCCCCACTGCCGATAATGGCAACCACGGAGCCATGCCCAGACATTGGGTGAGCGCTCAAGCAACGTAGTCAGTCAGGAGATTTGGGATGCCAACGACAGCCGATTCGGTTGCTGTCGCCGACACGCTCGGTACGGTTGATATGCCGGCGGTGGGCCAGGGCGCGATGACGCGCCAGAAAGCGGGAGGTGCAGGTGCGCTGGGCGCCCTGGGCCCGCTCGGCCGTCTGTCGCCGCGACTGCTGCTGATGATCGGCGGTGCCGCGCTGGTGGCTGTCATTGCCGCCGCGATGCTGTGGAGCCGCGCTCCGGACTACCGCGTCCTGTACAGCAATGTGTCCGACAGCGACGGCGGGGCGATCATCGCTGCGCTGCAGCAAATGAATGTGCCGTACCGCTTTGCCGAAGGCGGCACCGCCATCATGGTGCCCGAGACGAGCGTGCATGAAGCCCGTCTGAAGCTCGCTTCGCAAGGTCTGCCCAAGGGCGGCCAGGCCGGTTTCGAGCTGATGGAAAACCAGAAGTTCGGCACGAGCCAGTTTGCCGAGCAAGTCAATTACCAGCGCGCCCTGGAAGGCGAGCTGGCCCGCACCATCCAGGCCATGCAGGAGGTGCAGTCCGCCCGCGTGCATCTGGCCATGACCAAGCCGTCGGTGTTCGTGCGCGAGCAGGCCAAGCCCAGTGCGTCGGTGCTGCTCAAGCTGTATCCGGGCCGCATGCTCGACCGCTCGCAGGTGCAGGCCATTGGCCACCTTGTGTCGAGCAGCGTGCCAAACCTGCCGCTGGCCAACGTGACGGTGGTCGACCAATCGGGTCGCCTGCTGTCGTCGTCGTTCCAGGACACCGCCTCGGGCCTTGACCCGACGCAGTTGAGCTATGTGCGCGACGTCGAGCAGGGTTATATCAAGCGCATCGAAGCCATCCTCGGCCCCGTGGTGGGTGAGGACAACGTGCGTGCGCAGGTGACGGCCGACGTCGATCTGGACAACACCGAGCAGATGGCCGAAACGTATCGTCCGAACCAGGACCCGGCCAACGCAGCCGTGCGCAGCACGCACACCGCTGAAGCCACGCAGAACAAGGCCGACGCCCAGGGCGGCGTGCCGGGCGCGCTGTCCAACCAACCGCCGACCGCGCCGCGCATGTTGCCGACCGCACCGGCGCCGGCCTCGGCGTCGCAACCGGCGGCAACCGGCCCGAATGGCCAACCGCAACAAGCGGCGGCTGCCAACACGAGCGGTACCGCAACCAGCGGCAACTCGTCGAGCACCCGCGACACCACGACCAATTACGAAGTCGACAAGACCGTGCGCCGCACCCGCGCCGCAGTGGGCACCGTGCGCCGCCTGTCGGTGGCCGTGGTGGTCAACTACCGTGGCGACGGCAAGACCTGGAAGCCGTTGTCGGAAGCCGAGATGGCCAACCTCAACGCGCTGGTCAAGGATGCCGTGGGCTTTGACGCCAAGCGCGGCGACTCCGTGAACGTGGTCAACAGCCAGTTCTCGGGCACGCTGCCGATGGCCAAGGACGACCTGCCGCTGTGGAAGCAGCCGGAGATGATCCAGTACGCCATCCAGGCCGCCAAGTATCTGGCGCTGGCAATCGGCTTCCTGATCCTGGTGTTCGCGGTGATCCGTCCGGCGATCCGCTCGATGGGCAAGAAGGCCGAGGCAGCAACGCCCACCTTCGTCGGCCGCGAAGGCGAAGACCCGAACGCCCCGATCATCACCGGTGCCGCCGCTTCGGCCGGGCCGGAGCTGGAAGGCCCGGGGGCTGCCGGCGCCGATTCCGAAGATCTGCCGGACGCGTTGCCGCAACTCAAGAACAACGACTTCGAGAAGAAGCTCGAGACCATGCGCCGCGTGGCGCAGAGCAACCCGCGCGCAGTCGCGGCCGTCATCAAACAATGGGTGAGTAACGAATGAGCGCCGAAGGACTCCAACGCAGCGCCATCCTCATGATGTCGCTGGGCGAAAGCGAAGCCGCCGAAGTGCTCAAGCACCTGGGCCCGCGTGAAGTGCAGAAGCTCGGCGCCACCATGGCCGCGCTGAAGAACGTGTCGCGCGAGCGTGTGCTCGACGCCTTTGACGCGTTCTTCATCGAAGCCGAAGACCTGCCGCTGGACGTGGATTCCAACGAGTACATCCGCACCGTCTTCCGCAAGGCACTGGGCGACGACCGCGCCGCCAATATCATCGACCGCATCCTCTCGGGCGGCGACACCAGCGGCATCGAAGGCCTGAAGTGGATGGACGCATCGTCGGTGGCGGAACTGATCCGCAACGAACACCCGCAGATCATCGCCACGATCCTGGTCCACCTGGACCGCGATCAGGCTTCGGAAATCCTGACCTATTTCACCGAGCGCCTGCGCAACGACACCATCCTGCGTATCGCCACGCTCGACGGCATTCAGCCCAGCGCCCTGCGCGAGCTGAACGACGTGCTGACCAAGCTGCTGCAAGGCAACGACCATCGCAAGAAGAACGCGATGGGTGGCGTGCTCACGGCAGCGGAAATCCTCAACCTGGTGCCGAGCGCCGTGGAAAGCTCCGTCATCGAAGGCGTGCGCTCACGCGATCCGGAACTGGCCGATGCCATCGTCGAGAAGATGTTCGTGTTCGACAACCTGATCGATCTGGACGGCCGTGCGCTGCAGACGCTGCTGCGCGAGATCAGCCAGGACGTTCTGGTGGTGGCCCTCAAGGGCGCCAAGCAGGAGTTCCGCGACAAGGTGTTCGCCAACATGTCGCAGCGTGCCGGCACGATGCTCAAGGAAGAACTGGAAGTGCTGGGCCCCGTCAAGGTGTCGGAAGTCGAAGCGCAGCAAAAGGAAATCCTGGTTGTTGCGCGCCGCCTGGCCGACGAAGGCGAGATCACGATCGGCCGCAAGGCGGAGGACGCGTATGTCTGACCGCGCTGGTTGCCATGTTGTGACGGAGCGCTGAGATGCCACGTCCGCCGATCATCCCGCGCGATACGCTGGTCAACTGCCAGCCGTGGGAGCCGACCGACTTCGAGCGCCAGGCCGCACAGGCCGCCGCTGCAGCCGCGCCGCCCCCGCCGCCGCCCGAGCCTGAAGAGCCGCCGATTTCCGAAGAGGAATGGCAGGCCGCGCTGGACGCGGAGCTTGCCACCGCCCGCGACGAAGGCCGCCGCGATGGTTTTGCGCAAGGCTTTCAGGATGGCTTTGAACAAGGCCGCCGCCAGGGTGAGGAAGACTCAAAGCACATCGCCACGCTGATGCAATCCGTGCGCGATGCGATCGACCAACTGAACGGCAGCGTTGCCGAAGAGCTGGTGGATCTGGCGCTGCAACTGGCGCAGCAGTTTCTGCGCGGCGCGCTGCACGCGCAGCCCGAGCGCATCCTGCCGCTGATTCGCGAAGTGCTGGGCGACGCGCCCACCGCACCGGCGCCCGCCATGTTGCGCGTGCATGCCGATGATGCAGAGCTGATCCGCCAGACGCTGGGCACCGAGCTGGCCGCCGCCGGCTGGACGCTCATCGTCGATGCCGCCATCGAGCGCGGCGGCTGCCGCTTGCAGACCCGCTTTGGCGAAACCGATGCCACGCTGCAAACCCGCTGGGCCGAACTGACCCGCGCGCTGGGCCGCGATACCGCATGGCTTGCCAGCGAGCGCTCGGAAGCCGAACGCGTGGCAGGAGGGGCACTCCATGTCGCTTGAGACCATGCAGCCGGCAACGCAGGGCGCCGTCAACAATCCCAACGTGCGCATGTGGCAAACCCACTTGCAGCAGACCGCGCAGCGTGCGCGTCTGGCACGCCCGGTGGTGACGTGCGGCAAGCTCACGCGTGTGGCCGGCCTGGTCATGGAAGCCGTTGGCTTGAAGCTGCCGGTGGGCAGTGCCTGCCGCGTGGAACTGCCGCACGGCCGGCACGTGCTGGCCGAAGTGGTGGGCTTTGCCGAAGAGCGCGCTTTCCTGATGCCGCAAACGGATCTGATGGGCGTGGTGCCCGGTGCGCGCGTGTTCCCGCTGGAGCCGCAACGTCTGGCGGTGTCGAGCGAAGACGGCGCCGACCCAACGATTTCACACAGCAAATACCTGCCCGTGGGGCCGCGCCTGCTGGGGCGTGTGGTGGACGCAAACGGTGAGCCGCTCGACGGCAAGGGGCCGCTGGGTGCGCATGAAGACCTGGCCTGGGGCACATTGAACCCGGCACCGCTGAACCCGCTCAAGCGCAAGCCGATCGAGCACGTGCTCGACGTGGGCGTGCGCGCCATCAACGGTCTGCTGACCGTTGGTCAGGGCCAGCGTCTGGGTCTGTTCGCCGGCTCCGGCGTGGGCAAGAGCGTGTTGCTGGGCATGATGGCCCGCTATACCGAAGCCGACGTGGTGGTGGTGGGGCTGATCGGCGAGCGCGGCCGCGAAGTGAAGGAATTCATCGACGAGATCCTTGGGGACGAAGGCATGGCACGCTCGGCCGTGGTGGCCGCACCGGCCGACACCTCGCCACTGATGCGTCTGCAGGGCGCCGCTTACGCCCACACGATTGCCGAGTACTTCCGCGACCGCGGCTGCAACGTGCTGCTGATCGTCGATTCGCTTACGCGCTATGCGATGGCGCAGCGCGAGATCGCCCTGGCCATCGGTGAGCCGCCGGCCACCAAGGGCTATCCGCCCTCGGCGTTTGCCAAGCTGCCCGCGCTGGTCGAGCGTGCCGGTAACGGCATGGTGGATGCCAACGGGCGCGGCGGCTCCATCACCGCGTTCTACACCGTGCTGGCCGAAGGCGATGACCAGCAGGATCCGATTGCCGATGCGGCGCGCGCCATTCTGGACGGTCACTTTGTGCTCTCGCGCAAGCTGGCCGAGCAGGGCCACTACCCGGCCATCGATATCGAACAGTCGATCAGCCGCGTGATGTCGGCCATCGTGCCGCGCGAGCAGCTCGACACGGCCCGCCGCTTCAAGCAGCTCTATGCCCGCTACCAGCGCAACCGCGACCTGATTGCCGTGGGCGCCTACGCACGTGGCAGCGACCCGGTGACCGACCAGGCCATCGCGCGCTACCCCGACATGGAAGCGTTCCTGCAGCAGGGCATGTTCGAGAACGAAAGCCGCGAGCACACGCTGGAGAAGATGCAGGGAGTGCTGGCGTGATGTGCCCGCTTGACACTGTGAAGCCGCGAGCGTTGTGCAAGCCGGGGGCTAAAGCCGCCGGGTTTGCGTCCGATGGGTTGATGTAACGGGAAGCTGGAGGGTCTACCGATGACCACCATGAACAAGCCGTTCCGCCTCGAAACCGTGCTGGAACTGGCCCAGAAGGACACCGAGAAAGCCACGCAGGAAGTCGGCCGCCTGATGAACACGCGCGAGGCCGCCACGCAAAAGCTGGCGCTGTTGTCTGACTACCGCAACAACTATCACCAGCAAATGCTGAGCACCGCCGAAGGCGGCATGGACATCACGCGCCTGCGCAACTACGCGGCCTTTATCGACCGCCTGGGCAATGCCGTGCACCAGCAGAAGGGCACCATCAACGCGCTGGAGCAGCAGCTTGCGATGAGCCGTGCCAACTGGCTGGAAAAGCAGCGCCGCGAGCAGTCGTTCGACATCCTGCGCCAGCGCCACATTGAAGAGCAGCGCCTGGACGAAGAACGCCGAGCCCAGCGCGACAACGACGAACACGCCGCCAAGGTGATCCGCATGCGTGCGGCACAGGGCGGCAATTGAAGACCAACGCGAACACGCAGTCGCAAGATGGAGTCAACGTGGGCTTGAGTGCCACCCCCAACGCCGCCGCCAAGGACCTGGGCGCCATGCTGTCGGCCGGCAATACTGCCGCCGCCGACAAGACACAGGCCTCCTCGTCGGGCACTGATACCTTCGGCAACCTGTTGTCGGACCGCCTGGCTCAGGACGCCGCGCGCCGTCGCGCCGATGCACAATCCGCCGCCGACGATGCCAGCCGCCGTGCCGATATCGCCCGCAAGGATGTCGCACGCACCGGCGCCGCGCGCAACGATCAGGATGCGAAACCGGCCGATGCCAACACGCCGGCGCAAGCTGTTACCACGCCGGCCAGCGGCACCGTCGATACGGCCAACGCCAAGCCGGCGCAGCCTGCCAACGCCAAGGATCTCGATACCGCTGCGCAGCAGGCCGTGGTCGATCCGGCTGCACAACTGGCGGCGCAGATCGAGGCCGCCCGCCAGGCTGCGCAGCAGGCCGCAACCGCGCAACAGCCGCTTGCCCAGCCCGCAGGCCAATCGAATACCAGCGCCGATGCCGACGCGACGACGCCGGCTGCTGGCAAATCGTCCTCAACTGACGCCGCGGCACTGGCCGCCGCAACTGCGGCTGCCAACGGGATGCAGGACGCCGCAGACCCGGCCACGACGGCACAGGTCGGCCAAGCTGGTTTGCCCGCCGCCAAGGACGCCAAAGCCAACGCCGCAAACACGCCGACGCCGCCTGCCACCGCACTGCCCGACAGCGGCACGCTGGCCCAGACCATGGCCCGCACGCGCGCCGTTGCCGACAACACGCCGGCCGCCGTGCGCCAACTCGGCAGCACGTCGCCTGCAAAAAGCGCCGATACCGACCGCGGCCTGCCGCGTCGCAGCGATTTGAGCGCACACAACGCCACCACGCAAACGCCCGCCGCCGCCATGGCCGATGCCACCAGCCACGCCAGCAATGGCGGCAACACCGGTAATTCGGATAACCCCGGCACGCAAGCCAATGCGCAGGGCAACGGTATGCAGTTCCAGGGCGTGCTGTCGCGCGCCAATGGCGACGCGAGCATGGCCGCACCGACCTTTGCGGTGGGCGGCGCCAACGCAGGCGCTGCGGCAGGGGCAGCGATCACGCCGCAGCAAGTGCACACGCTGCCCACCTTTGGCGATGCTGCATGGCCGCAGAGCATGGCCAGCCAGCTCGCCTTCATGCAAGTGCATCGCCAATCGTCAGCCGAGCTGCAGTTGAATCCGGCCGAGCTGGGCGGCATGCACGTCAAGCTGGAAGTCGACAACGGCGCTGTCAACGCGAGCTTTGTCTGCCAGCACCAAGCCGTGGCCGAACTCGTGCAGGACGCCATGCCGCGCCTGCGCGACGCCATGCAGCAAGGCGGGATGCAGCTTGCGCAAACGTCCGTCAGCACGGGCGACTTCAGCCAGCAGCAGAGCGCATCACAAGGCTCGTCGGCGCAAAACCAGGGCAGCGGTTCGGGCAACGGGGGCAGCGGCAACCGTTATGGCAACGGCGGCTCGCAAGACCGCACCGATACGCTGACGGTGACGCCGCGCCGTGTGTCCAGCCACGAAGGTGCGATCGATACATTCGCCTGACGATGACCGGCGCCGCCTAAAGTTTGAGGCCAGCCGGCCGTTAGTACGTAGGAGTGCCATGCATAAATGGCCAGCCGCAAGGCAACGAAAGAAGGACGGGAAATAACCACGCGAGCACGCCGCGCACAGGTTTGGCGCGGCAGCGTTGCAAATGAATAACAAGGGGGTCAAGTCCGACTGGCGAAGAAGGGATCAAACGGGGATCATTTCGCCACATCCGTCCTCGGACGGATGCACACGGACCGATGCGGGGTGTCCGAGCCGGGGGGCTGGCGCACCGCATGTTTGCCGTACTTACGGGAGAGCGCACCGCGAGGTGCGCTTTTTGTTTTTGTGTGCGGGCTTCGTTGAGCCGCTACGTGGGAAAGCCTCAGGCGCCTGCCTCGGCCGTTGCCAGTGTGGCGGGCGTGACCGACACCACGTGCTCCACGCCGTAGCCGCGTGCCACCCACGCATCGATACCGCCATGCAGCGGACGCACGCGCTTGAAGCCGCGTCCCATCAGCGTGCGCGCCAGCATCACGGCAGACGCCTCGTTGGGGCAGGCGCAGTAGATGATGATCTCCCGGTCGGGGCCTTCGATCTCGATCGCGCGGTGGCTGGCGGACATGTCGTACAGCATCGCCCCCGGAATGCGCTGCGGCTGCAGCATGCGCGAGCTGTCGGCGCGCACGTCGATGATGACGGGAGCCGCGCCTGATTCAATCAGTGCGTGCAGCTCATCGGGCGAGATGCGCGCCATCTCCAGCATCTTGCGAAAGCGCCAGCGCTGCAGCCAGCGCGCAGCCACATACACCGCGGCAAGCAACGCGATCAGCAGTACGGCTCGCGTGCCGAGTTGGTCAAGCTGGTGCAGCGCCTGGTCGATGCTGTCATGCGCCACGCGGCCCAGCATCAGCCAGAGCGTTGCCCAAACTGCCGAGCCCACCAGGTTGTACAGCGCAAACGTGCTGAACGGCGTGCGCATCGTGCCCAGCAGCGCAGACGATACCGTCGACAAACCCGGAACGAATTTCGCAATGAGCAGCATCGGCGCGCCCCAGCGCTCGAACTGCGTGCGCGTGCGTCGCACGCACGAATCGGGCGATAGCGACACGCGGCACAGTAGTGCCATGACGTGCCGGCCATAGCGCTTGCCTGCGAAGTACCACAGGCCGTCGCCCAGGAGTGCGCCGGACACGGCGGCGGGCGCCAGCTCCATCAGGTAGAGCGGTCCATGGAACGTAAGCGCGCCGGCCACCAACAGCGTTGGCACGGCCGGCAGCGGCGCACCGGCTTGCGTCAGCAGCACATTGAGGAACACGGCAAACGCACCGTATTCGGCGATCAGGGGAAACAGGTCATGCATGGCAGGAGGGGCGCGGCGGGCGGGGGCGAAAGCGTCTGCCAAGTTACCGCATTCCGGCGCCGCCCGATAGCCATGTCACCGGAATGCGCTCGGCGATATGCGGTTCGTGTGGAATTGGCGTGACAATGAACGCTTCATACCGCTTCTGAAACCTGCCGCCATGTCTTCTGCAATGCCCATCGACGCTGCCGCTTCCGTGCACGAATCAGGTGCCATCGCTATTCGTCCGGCTACCGTGGCGGATTTGCCGACCATCGTCGTCATCTACGCACACCACGTGCAGACCGGCACCGCCAGTTTTGAGATCGACGCCCCCGATCTGCCCGAGATGACGCGCCGCTTTCACGCACTGCAGGATGCCGGTATGCCATATGTTGTGGCTGAAGCCGACGGCGTGCTGCTCGGCTATGCGTACGCCGGCCCGCATCGCGCCCGGCCCGCGTATCGCCACACGGTGGAAGATTCCATCTATCTCGACACCGCAGCGCAAGGGCGGGGCGTTGGGACGTTGCTGCTGGAGGCGCTCATCCGCGAATGCCAGACGCGCGGTTTCAAGCAGATGGTGGGGGTGGTGGGCGGCGGCCGCGAAAATCCGGGGTCAGCCAAGTTGCACGCGCGCTGCGGGTTTCGCGAGGTGGGCGTGCTGGAGGCGGTGGGCTACAAGTTTGGGCGCTGGCTGGATTGTTTGCTGATGCAGCGGGCCTTGTGAGGTGAGGGCGCCAGCTGAACCAATCAAAGAGATTCAGCAAAAAACCAGAGTAGTCGAGAGGGCCGGCGTTGATTCTTCCGGAACGCATCAAAGTTCTGAGCCCAATTCAGAGGCTATTGGTCATTGCGCTCAATCGATGATGTCGGCGCAGGCATCAGTGGGCGCGGCCGCCACATGCCCCACCAGCGGCACCATCTTCAGGCCTGCCGACGCCACGCGGCATGGCGCGGCCACCACGCCGCAGCCGGAAAGGCATGCAGCAACAAGCAAGGACACAGCGAGCAGAAGGCGTTTCATCGTGGGTGGGTTTGAAAGCGAATGCCAGGCAGTGTGACACAGAGTCTTTCGCCAACCTGTGCGCGTTTGTATCGGGAAATGACAATCTGTGCGGGTCTCGCAACCATGATGCGATGCGTCAGAGCGCAACAATAAAACCCGTTCGAAAGCCGCACAACGCTGACTTTGGGTGAAAAAGTCACATTCTTGGTTTGCGCAAATAAACCCGCTAGCCTTTGCTGCAAGCCGCAAAGCCACTGTTGATGCGGGTTTTCCCTTAATTTCACATATCGCAACAATAAATTGTCTGTCGCGACATTTATTGTCTGAACAGGCTCGCCTACGATGACTTCATCGAATGCGGCGCCGCAGCGAAAAAGAAGATCCCGGAAATGCCCGGATCACCTGCCCGACGCGCTGCGCCCATCTGGAGAAGACATCATGAAAGCCCAACGTACCCTGATTGCTGCCCTGATCGCCCTGGCAAGTGTGCCGGCCCTGGCAGCAGCCAAGTTTGACGTGTACACGCAAGGTGCTGCGCAGGTCAGCCAACGTTTCGACGTGTATTCGGATGGCGCTAAGGCTGGCGACAAGTTCGATCCGTACACGGAAGGCGCCAAAGCCGGCAGCAAGTTCGATCCGTACACGGAAGGCGCACTGGCCCGTGCCGGCAAGTTCGATACGTACACCGAAGGCGCCAAGGCCGGCAGCAAGTTCGATCCGTACACGGAAGGCGCACTGGCCCGTGCCGGCAAGTTCGATACGTACACCGAAGGTGCCAAGGCCGGTAGCAAGTTTGATCCGTACACGGAAGGCGCACTCGCCCGTGCCGGCAAGTTCGATACCTATACTGAAGGCGCCAAGGCTGGCGGCAAGTTTGACCCGTACACCGAAGGCGCCGTGGCCTGAGCCTGGTTCGTCCCGCAAAAACGCCCGCACACTGCGGGCGTTTTTGTTTGCGTCACCGGGAAGCGCGATGATTGCGAACCGAGTTGCCATTGCGGCGTCTTACTCTCATCGCAACCAGGAAGCCATGATGATTCGTTTCCGTCGTCCGACCCGCTCCCTCCTGGGCCTTACGCTGGCCGCGGCCGCCATGCTGGCCGGCTGTGTGACCGTCACGCCGGGCCCATTCCAGATCACCGTGCGCGATGCCGATGACACGGTGCTGGAGCAATTCCAGTTCCAGGCCGGCTCGCAGGGGTCGCTTGAAACCGCCATGATCGGCATGTGCCGCGTGTATCCGGAAGCCACCGTCATCGCAGAGCAGCTCTCAACGCACGAGCGCCTGCGGGAGCGCTGCAAGCGCTCGTTTGCTTCAATGTTCTCGCCAACCTGATGCTGCGCTGAAGCGGCTACCATGTCGCCTCATCGGCTGGCGGTGCCGGCCTTGTGTGAACATCCCGAGCACGCACCTGAGGCGCATGTGAACCCGCAAGACAAGTCCTCCGAGATTTCCCAGGTTTCCCGCTTTGCGGCAACACGGCCGCGCCTGCTGTCTGCGTTTGCGCTGGGCGCTATAGCGGTCGTTGTTGTGCCAGCGCACGGGTGGCTTGCGCGCCTGCTGCTCGGCTGGGACATCGCCGTGTGGGCGTACCTCATCCTGATCACGTTGATGATGCTGGGTGCAGACCCACACCGCATCCGCGCCGTCGCCCGCCGTGAAGACGAGCGTGCCTCGGCCGTGCTGGCGGTGGTCTGCTTGGGCGTGGTGGCCAGCATGGTGGCCATTGCGTTTGAACTCGCGACGGCCAAGTCGGCGGGGCATGCGCAGTCGTCGCACTACCTGTTCACCGGTATCACGGTGCTGGGCGCGTGGCTCATGGTGCCGATGATGTTCACGGTGCACTACGCGCATCTGTATTACCGTGCGCCCCACGAGCCCCCGCTGCAGTTTCCCGATGAGCAGCTCGAGCCCGATTATTGGGATTTTCTCTACTTCTCCTTTACGATCGCGGTCGCCAGCCAGACGGCCGATATCAGCATTCGTTCGCGTGCAATGCGGCGCGCGGTGCTGGGGCAATCGCTGCTGTCGTTCTTCTTCAATACGAGCATCCTCGCCCTCTCCATCAACATTGCTGCAGGCCTGTTTTCATGACGATGCTGCCTCCCGAGCTTCCTCCCAGCGCACCCACTCGCTCCATCAACGCTGTCAGTTACGTGCTGGTGGCGGCGATGATTGCGGCCGTGCTGTGGCTGCACCTGTTGCCGGCCGCCATTGCCGGCTTTCTCGTCTACGCATTGGCGCGCAAGCTGGAGGCTCGCTTACGCGAGCGCAGCAGGCTGTCCCAGCGCGCGAAGTCGATTGCGGTGATCTGTGTGTCCGTGATCGCCGCTCTCATTCTTGCAGGGTTTGGCATCGGGATCGGCCGCTTGGTCGAGCACGGGCATGGGCTCGAAGGCATGCTTACGCGCATTGCCGACGTGCTCGACAACGTGCGGGAATCGTTGCCGGCGGCGGTGGTCAATTACGTTCCGCAATCGGTGACCGAGCTGCGTGTGCAGCTTGTGCAGATGATCAAGGAACATGGCCATCAGGTGTCGACCCTCGGTATTGACGGGTTGCGTGCCAGCGCATTGATGCTGGTCGGGCTGATCCTGGGGGCGATGGTGGCGTGGTCGGATACGCTTGACCCCGAGCACCACAAGCCGTTGGCCGAAGCACTGGTGGGCCGGCTGAGCCGGTTGACCGACGCGTTCGAAGCCGTGGTGTTTGCGCAGGTGAAAATCTCCGCGCTCAACACGGCGCTCGCCGCCATCTACCTGCTGGGTGCGCTGCCGCTGTTCGGGCAGCACGTGCCGTATTCCAAATCGCTGATCCTGCTGACCTTCGTGGCGGGGCTGATTCCGGTTGCGGGCAACCTCATCTCGAACACGGCCATCGTAGTGATGAGCGTGACCGCATCGTTGGAGCTGGCGGTGGCATCGCTCATCTTTCTGGTGGTGGTGCATAAGCTGGAGTACTTCGTGAACGCGCGCATCATCGGCAGCCGCATCGATGCGCGCGCGTGGGAGCTGATCCTCGCGCTGATCGTGATGGAGGCGTTGTTTGGTTTGGGTGGCGTGATTGCCGCGCCGGTGCTGTACGCCTATTTGAAGCGTGAGCTGACGGACGCCGAGCTGATCGGCTGAGACGTTTCTCGTGTGGGGTTGAGGTGCAGGGTGACCCGCCAGCGCCCCCGCGCTGACGGCATCGGCAGAAAAGAGCGCGCCCTACGGGACGAGGGGCGCGCAATAACTCGCTGACCGAGAGACGTCAGCGAGCCGAGGGTCGGTACACGGGAACGAAGCGGGCGGCGGGCGCGTGGCGTTGCCGGTGACATCCACGGCTTCGGACGTGACGAAGCAGCAGACGACCCGGTCGTCGAGCAAGGCCTGATAAAAAAGGTCTCCCATCGCGCGGCATAGCGTTCCCGTTAGCAGGATCATCATGGCTCCCCTCCCATGTTGGCCGATGTGCGGCATCGTCGATGCTGGTCATCGGTTCGGTTTGCGGATCGTTGTGCGTGTGAAGTTGCTCACGCAGCGGGTTCCGTCAGGCTGTCGGCACTGGCGCCTTGCGCTTGCTTCCGGCGTCGTGTTGCAGTCCATGCTGGCGAGTATAGAAAGCGTCTCCTGAGCGGCCATGCTCCGAACGGAGTAGCTCCGCGCGCGAAAATGGCTAACACGTTAGCTGCCTGCCAGGGCAAGCTGGGCAAGGGTTTGCGGGAAGATGGCCGGTGTTTTGGTGGAAATGGCGCCGCGCGGGCTGACGCTTTTGCCCCGACAGTAAATTGTCCGGTTTGCGTTAATCGTTGTCGAATTTGCGGTAACACGCCTGCACCGTTTAGGCGCAAGATTGAGCGCTTCCTCGCCTCATCCTCGTTACCCCAAACCATCATGCAAACCACCGCAAACGGCACGGCCGCTGCATCGGCAGCCCCCGCCGCGCAGGCCGACAAGACCGGCTTTGGCGTGATCGGCGCCATCAGCTTCGCGCACTTCCTCAACGACATGATGCAGTCGTTGATCCTGGCGATCTATCCGCTGCTCAAGGGCAACTTCCACCTCGATTTCTCGCAGATCGGGCTGATCACGCTCACGTACCAGATCACGGCGTCGCTGCTGCAGCCGATGGTCGGGCTGTATACCGACAAGCATCCGAAGCCGTATTCGCTGTCGGTGGGCATGGGCTTCACGCTGGTGGGGCTGGTGCTGCTGTCGATGGCGCCCAACTTTGGCACGGTGCTGCTGGCGGCGGCGCTGGTGGGCACGGGCTCGTCGATCTTCCATCCGGAATCGTCGCGTGTGGCGCGTATGGCGTCGGGCGGCCGTCATGGGCTGGCGCAGTCGCTGTTCCAGGTGGGCGGCAATGTGGGCAGCGCGATGGGTCCGTTGCTCGCGGCAATCATCATCATGCCGTATGGGCAGCACAGCCTGGCGTGGTTTTCGATCGCGGCGCTGATCGCCATCTTCGTGCTTTACCACGTAGGCGGCTGGTACAAGCGTGAACGTGCCGCGGGCCATGGTCGCAAGGCGGGTGGCCGGGCGCATGCCGCGGTCAAGCTGTCGGGTAAGCAGGTGGCGTTTGCGATGACGCTGCTGGTCGTGCTGCTGTTCTCCAAGTACTTCTATCTGGCGAGCCTGAACAGCTATTACACGTTTTTCCTGATCACCAAGTTCCAGCTGTCGGCACAGACGTCGCAGCTGTTCCTGTTCCTCTTCCTGTTCTCGGTGGCGGTCGGCACGATCGTGGGCGGGCCGATTGGTGACCGCGTGGGCCGCAAGGTCGTGATCTGGGTGTCGATCCTGGGCGTGGCGCCGTTCACGCTGTTGCTGCCGTACGCCAACCTGTTCTGGACCGCGGTGCTGACGGTGATCATCGGGCTGGTGTTGGCCTCGGCGTTCTCGGCCATCCTCGTGTATGCGCAGGAGCTGATTCCCGGCAAAGTCGGGATGGTGTCGGGCCTGTTCTTCGGATTCGCGTTCGGGCTGGGCGGCATTGGCGCCGCGGTGCTCGGCAAGCTGGCTGACGCAACCGACATCTACAACGTCTACCACCTTTGCTCGTTCCTGCCGCTCATCGGCTTGCTGACGGTGTTCCTGCCGGATATCGAGCGCAAGCGCCAGCAGGCGGTGTAACGCGCCACACATCGCGTGCAGATGCAACGCGGCGGACGTCCCCTCCCGGGCGCTCCGCCGCTTTGCTTTCGGCGTTACTTCTCGATAGCGTGGGTCGGGCCCGGCCACACGCCGGTCATCTCGATCTCGCGCCGGCCGGTCAGCCATTGGCCGAGCGGGCTGGGCCAGCGGAACGCGTAGTTGTCGCTGTTCACGACGCCCTGGAACTTCACGTCGACCTGAATATCGGTGGCGTTGAGCGGGATGTTCGCGACCGTCTTGGAGATGCCGCCGCTGAGCGAGAACTCGTCGCTGCGCGGGCCTTGCGGTGTGTTGTAGCGCAGCTTGATGTGCGTGACGTACGTGCAGCCCGGCTTGTTGTTGAAGTAGATCTCGAAGCCGCCCAGGCGCGTGATCCAGTTGGGGATCAGCAGATTGCCGTCGAACGACGCAAACGTGTAGGCCACCGGAATGGGCGCCGGCGCCTGCTTGCCCGGCTCGAACGGCCACAGGTGCTGATCGACGCTCTTGGTCTGGTTGACCGACACGAACGATCCCTTGCCCGTCGCGCTGCCGAGCATGTCATGCACGGCACCTGCCGAGCCCGTGATCGAGAACGACGAGTTGTTGTCTTGCGAGCCGACGTTCAGCCCGCTGTTGGCCAGGATCACGCTGGTCACCACACCGAAGCCCTGCGCGATGTTGCCGCCCGAGCCCATGCTGACGGACTGCGCCTGCTCGGCCAGCCACTTGATCGTCTCGGGCCGCGTGAGCTGCGTGAGGTCGTTGATGTACGACTCCGAGGCAATGCCGAATTCCGAGGCGATCGACCCGACCGACGAGAACTCCCATTTCACTTCCACGCCCGCGTTGATCTTGGTGCCGCTTTCAGGATCGGTGGCCGAGCCATCGAGCTTGACGTTGGTCTCGGTGCGGTGGACGTTGTTGGTCGACAGCTTCCATTGGTTTGGGACGGTGCGCGTGCTGATGGCCACGCCCGGCGTTTCAGGCTTGACGGGCGTGAAGTCGCCGGTGTCGGGCGACACAAAACCGACGGCGCCGGTTCTGATGGTGGGGGCGAGCGTCCAGTTGCCCCAGTAAGCTGCGCGGCCGTTGCGGATGAGGTCAGTGAAGGCGCGATTCCATTGCATGGTTGCACTCCAGGTGTGAGGTTGTGCTGCGAGTCAGGTTTGCGCGGTGGCGTTCATCGCTGCGTGGCGATGGGCAGGGCGCGAGGGCACTGTCTCAAACAGGCTGGCGCCTGTTAATGCAGCAGAAGACCTGGGACAGACGGCATGGGCGCAGGCATGGGCAGGCCGCCGTGCGTGACATCACGCAAGCCGCGCGAGCCCCAGCGCCAATCCCAACCCGATCAGGATCACGCCAATCACGCGGTCCACGATGCGCTGCCGCGCCAGCAGCGAACGTCGCAACGCACCCGACGCAAACACCGCCGCCACCAACGCAAACCACACCGCGTGCGCCGCCGACATGAACACGCCGTAGCCGAACTGCGCGGCCAGCGGTGTGCCAGCGTGAACGACCTGCGTGTACGTGCTGACCACGAACAGCGTCGTTTTTGGATTGAGCGCATTGGTTAGAAAGCCCATGCGCAGCGCGGCGAGGGTCGATAGCGTCGGCGTGCTGGTGCCGTGGGCGGTTGCCTCACCGTTGGGCAACGCCTTGGCCGACAGCGTCTTCCAGCCAACCCACACCAGGTACGCCGCGCCCACCAGCTTGATGCCCTGCAGAAGCGCTGGCGCATGCGCAATCAGCAGCCCCACGCCGAACATCGTGTAGAACACGTGCACCTGTACGCCCAGCGCAATGCCCAGCGCGCAGAGCACGCCCGCGCGCCGCCCATGCAGCAGGCTGTTGCGCGTGACCATGGCAAAGTCCGCGCCCGGACTGATGACGGCCAGGATGGTGATGACGGCAACAGCAAAGAGTTCGGTCATGTCGGGCGCAATCGCAAAGTGAGGATGCGCCGATTCTGGATGCGTCCGTCATCGCTGAAAATCGATTTATGATGCCGTTTTTAGGTGAGAAAAACTGACAGATGGCAATGCCTCCGCTGAATACCCTGCGTGTGTTTGAAGCTGCCGCCCGGCATGGCAGCTTCGTGCGTGCGGCGCAGGAATTGCACGTTACGCATGGCGCTGTGAGCCGACAGGTACGGCAGCTGGAAGCATCGTTAGGGGTGGATTTGTTTGAGCGGCGCAACCGCGCGGTCTTCCTGACGCCTGCGGGCGAACAGTTGCATGTGGCTGCCACCGATGCGTTCGCGATTCTCACAGATAGCATCGATCGGATTGCTCGTCGGGCCACGTCTTCAGCGCTGGTCGTGTCGTGCGAGCCGACGCTGGCGATGCGGTGGTTGATTCCGCGGCTGTCGCGTTTTCAAGCGCGGCATCCGGCTATCCAGGTGCATCTGTTTGCGGCGGGTGGCCCCATCGATTTCGCTCGCACCGGAGTGGACGTCGCAGTGCGCCGCGATGACTTTGCATGGCCCGCACACGTGCATGCGGCGGCCATTTGCGACGAATGGATCGGCCCGGTGCACGCCCCGCAAGCGGATATCGCCGCGCGCCGACGGCTGCTGCATACCGCCACGCGCCCAGACGCATGGCAGGCGTGGTGGCGGGCCAGCAGCACGGCGCGGCCGCGCGGTCGATTGCCCGAGGCACGCTACGAACATTTCTATCTGAGCTTGCAGGCGGCCCTGGCGGGGCAGGGCACGGCCATCGCGTCAAAGCTGATGGCCGGTGATGACCTGAAAGATGGGCGGCTGATTGCGCCCGAAGGGTTCCGGCGTGACGGCTCGGGCTATTACCTGCTGGCCGATGCGCCTATCGCTGCCGACAGCGCGGCCGGCGCGTGGCTCGCTTGGTTGCGCGAAGAAACGGCCGCCACGCTTGCGGATTAGCGCACGCCGGCTTACGCCGCTGCGTGCCCGCCGCCTAGGATGCCGCGAATAGCGGCCAGATATGCCTCGCCAACGGCCCGGTTGAGCGGTCGCGCGCGCGGTGTCGCCCGCCTGCGCGGCGGCGGCGTCAGGCCCAGCGTGCGGCAGACTTCCGACGCATATGGCCGCCCGCGGCCGTCCATGCGCAACACGACTTCGTTCAGCGCCTGTTCACCCAGGCGCTCGCGCAGCCAGAGCACCGTCTGGCGGTCGTACTCGTTTTCGATGCGGATCAGGTCGTCCATGGTGAGTGCTGTATAAATTTACAGTTACTGTAAATATATACAGGTATCCACAGATTTCAAGGGCGATGTTGCGGGCGCGCCGCACCACCGTCATGGGCGCCTCAGTCGACCCGGTACATGCCGTATCCGTCCACCTGCACCCGCCCATCGGCCTGCAGTTCGGCCAGGTGCTGGGAAATCGTGCGGGTTTCCGCGCTGACGACCCACAACGCCTCGTAGCCCGGCGGATACAGCAGGCGCTGCTCCACCAATTGCGCCAGTGTCTTGGGGGATTCGCGCAGCATGGCCAGCAGGCGCTCTTCACGATCATCGAGCTTGGCCGTATAGGCCGCCAGGTCGCGCAGAAAGTGCTCGCGGTCGGTGTAGATGCCGCGATGGTGCGACGTGACCCACACCTTGGCGGGAATGTCCGGCAGGCGCGCCAGACTGCGGCGGAAATGACGCAGGCTTGAGCAGGCGTCGCCGTAGTAAGGGCCGAAGCCGGTCAGGTCGATGTCGCCGATGAACGCCACGCCTTCGGGCTCGACCAGCAGAACGGTGTGGCCGGCGGTGTGGCCGGGCATGTGAAACGCGCGGACGTGCGTATCGCCCAGGTCCCACCGCGCACCGTCTTCATAGCCCAGCGCATCGGGGCGCGGCGCATAGAAAAATTCGCGCTGCAGCTTTTCCAGCATGGCTGGCGCGGTCGCATCGTCCAGGCCGTACGTGGTGACCATCCCCTCCCAACTTTGGGCGGCGGCCAGATCGGCTTCATGCACGTACACCGTCGCGCGGGGCAGCCGATGCAGACCCGCCATGTGGTCTTCATGCACGTGCCCCATCACCACCAGCTCGGTCGCGTCGAACTCGGGGCCGATGTGGTTGGAGACGAGCGGCGTGTCGAACGCGGCCAGCGTATCCGAGCCGCGGATGAGGACCTGGTTGCCGTCGGGATATTTCCCGCTTTTCTCGCCGAAAAACACCGACACGCGGCCGAAGTCGGCACGCGCCGTCGTTGCATGGGGCAGGGTCGCCATCTCGCTTGCTCCGCGTGGCTGGGCCGGTGTCAGACCGTCATGCCGCCATCGACGACGATGCACTCGCCGTTGGTGTAGCTCGCAGCATCCGACACGAGGTAAAGCACCGTGCCGGCCATCTCGCGCGGCTCGGCGTGGCGGCGCATCGGGATCTCGCTGATCCAGCGGTCGTACGTGGCCTTGTCTTCAAACAGGGCGCCTGCGAACTTGGTCTTGGTCAGGCCCGGCAGCAGCGCATTGACGCGAATGCCGAACGGCCCGCATTCCTTGGCGAAGGCGCGTGTCATGTGGGCCACGGCGGCCTTGGTGATGGAGTAGATGCCCTGTTTGTCGCCCGGGTGCAGTGCATTGACTGACGCGGTATTGACGATCGCGCCGCCGCCCTGCGCCTTCATCATCTTGCCGGCTTCGACCGACATGAAGAAGTAGCCGCGGATGTTCACCTCAACAGTCTTCTCGTACGCCGCCAGATCCGTGTCGAGGATGTGGCCGAAGTGCGGGTTGGCCGCCGCGTTGTTGATGAGAATGTCGAGCCGGCCGTGCGTGCGGCGGATGGTGTCGAACGCCGCGGCAATGTCTTCCATGCGCCCGACGTGGCAGGCGAGGGCTTCTGCCTTCCCGCCGGCTTCGCGTATGCGTTCTGCCACGGCTTCGCAGTCGCCCAGCTTGCGGCTCGACACGATCACGTGCGCGCCTTGTTCTGCAAGCAGCTTGGCAATCTCTTCGCCAATTCCGCGGCTGGCGCCGGTGACCAGGGCAATCTTTCCGGTCAGGTCGAACAAGTTCGTGCTCATGTTGTGCTCCTCCGATGGTTATGTGTTTTGGGCGTCCGCCTGGGCGATCAGCCGTATGTCTGGAAAGCGCGTCGCGCCGGGTCGTCCAGATGCGGTACGCCGTTGAAGGTGGCCAACTGGAACGATTCGGCGTTGAAGAAATACTGCGAGACGCTGCTGTTGCGGATCTGCAGATTCAACGCGATGGCGCTCGTGGGCGGTGCGACCAGCACCTGCTGCGCGGTCACCGCAATTGGGCCGCCGGAACTGATCGCCAGCACACGCTGGCCGCCGCCGGCCTGGATGGCCGCGCGCGCATCGGCCACGCGCTGCTGGAAGGCGGCCCAGGTCTCGGGCAACGGCCCGCGAATCTTGTCGTCCGACCACAGATGCAGCACCTGCTTGAGCGCCCGGTAGTGATCGCGCATCGAGCCCGAGGCCAACTGCGTCAGTTCCGGAAAATCTTCGCCGAGCGCGGCAAAGAGCCCCTGGAAGTCGTATTCGTTCAGCCCGGCGTGCTGCTCGTACGCTGTGCCCGAACCGCCCATGCCGCGCAGGATGCCGTCGACGGTCTGCTCATGGCGGCGCAATGTGCCGCAGATGACGCGATCAAAAACGATGTCATGTCGCGCGAAATATTCACCAAGCCAGACGCTCTGCTGCTCGCCGCGTTCGGAGAGCCGGTCGTAATCTGCCGCGCCAAACGAGGCCTGTCCGTGCCGTACGAGATAAAGCTCTGCCATCGTCTGCTCGCCAAATCAAAGGGATCAGATTAGCGGGGCGTGCATTATTTGTGAAATTTATTCTTTGAATGACCGGTAATGCATGCAATGAATAGTTGGGCCGGTGCTTGATCGCGCCTCCCGCCGCCCCTGCATGACTTGTCTGCCAGAGCAAGCTGCGGGTGCCACCCGTGCGCCTCGCGCAACATGGCCGCCCCCGCAAGCACCGATCTTGTGTGTAATGGCCGTTTTGCCACTCCGCTACAAAGGTCCCGTATGAAACCATCCCGCCTTGCCGTTGCTGCGCTGCTGTTGTGTGCCTCAGGTTTGTCCTGCGCTGC
This sequence comes from Burkholderiaceae bacterium 26, assembly GCA_000955795.1. GTDB lineage: Bacteria > Pseudomonadota > Gammaproteobacteria > Burkholderiales > Burkholderiaceae > Ralstonia > Ralstonia chuxiongensis. The sequence continues at coordinate 171,459 of JYOB01000007.1, read as the reverse complement.
CGATGCCAATCCCAAGGTGCTGTCCGCCGCAGAGGGTTACCGTGGCGACGCACTGCACCTGCTTGAGCGCCTGGTGAACATCGATTCGGGAACGGGCAACGAAGCGGGGCTCAGCCAAATGGGCAGCATCGTCACCGATGAACTGCGCAAGGCCGGCGCCCAGGTGGAAACGGTGTCCGCCGCGCCGGCAGTCGGCAACAACATCCTCGCCACCTGGAAGGGCACTGGGAAGACGCGCATTCTGCTGATGGCCCACATGGACACCGTTTTCAAAGACGGCACGGCCCGTGCCAAGCCGTTCACCATCAAGGACAAGCGCGCCTACGGCCCCGGCGTGATGGACGACAAGGGCGGCGTGGTGGCGGGTTTGTACGCGATGAAGATTCTTCAGCAGCTCGACTTCAAGCAATACGGGCAAGTCACGCTGCTGCTCAACACCAACGAGGAAACCGGCTCAAAGGGCACGCGCGCGTTGATCGAGCGCGAGGCCAAGCAGCATGACGTGACGCTCAATCTGGAGCCTGGTCGACCCGCCGATGGGCTGGTCGTGTGGCGCAAGGGCAGCGGCACGGCGGAGATCGACATCAAAGGCAAGGCCGCGCACGCCGGTGTGGCACCGGAGTCGGGCCGCAACGCCGCCAACGAATTGGCGCACCAGGTGTTGCAGCTCGGCAAGTTGGGCGACAGCGCCAAGCAGACGACCTTCAACGTGACCGTGCTCAAGGCGGGCGACGCAACCAACGTCATTCCCGACCATGCAACGGCCTATGCAGACGTGCGCGTGGCTGTGCCGGAGGAATTCGACCGCGTGGAACGCGACATGACGCGCGTGTCGGCCAACAAGCTGATCCCCGATACAGAGGTGAAGACGTCGCTGGTGCGAGGCTTCCCCCCGATGCCGCGCAATGCTGCGTCGGACCAGCTTGCCGCCAAGGCGCAAGCCATCTACGGCGAGATCGGGCGCAAGCTGACGCTCGAAGGCAGCGGCGGCGCGGCCGATTCGAGCCTGTCGGCCGGTGTCGGCACGCCCACGCTTGATGGCTTCGGCATCGTTGGCGGCGGCATTCACACGCCGGAGGAATACGCAGAGGTGGAGAGCGTCGTGCCGCGTCTCTATCTGCTATCGCGCATGATCATGGAGCTTGCTGCGAGCAAGTAAGCTCCACGCCGGCGGTACGCAACAAAGGGCGGGTGACAGAGCGGTGCTGTCACCCGTTTTGTTTTGCTGGCTGTGCCAGTGCTGCGGCGCGGAGTTGGGGCGGCGTCTGGGCATGTGCGCTCGGCAGCGCAAGGCCAAACTAGACGTAAACGACCACATCCCGCGCCCCGCGTTGCCCGGCCGATGTGCTATCGTCGCCGCCACGAAAAATTAACAAATTCCGGGTATGCACGACGTCGTCATCAGCGGCACGGGCCTGTGGGTCGCGCCCGAGGTCATCACCAACGAGGAGCTGGTCGCCTCCTACAACACTTACGCGCAGCTCTACAACGCGCAGCACGCCGCAGCGATTGCCGCGGGCGAGCTGACGGCGCTGGCGGAGTCGTCGGCGGAGTTCATCGAGAAGGCTTCGGGTATTCGCCAGCGCTACGTGATCGACAAGGCCGGCGTGCTGGACCCGACGCGCATGCGCCCGCGTCTGACGCGGCGCCCCGATGAGGCGCTGTCGCTGCAAGCCGAAATTGGCGTGGCGGCCGCGCGCGATGCATTGGCTGCTGCCGGCCGTGATGCCGCCGACGTCGACATGCTGCTGTGCGCGACGTCCAACTTCCAGCGTCCGTATCCGGCACTGGGCGTGGAGATTCAGAACGGCATTGGCGCGGGCGGCTACGCGTTCGACATGAACGTCGCGTGTTCGTCGGCCACCTTCGGGCTGGAACAGGCCATCAATGCCGTGCGCAGCGGCACGGCGCGCGCCGCGCTGGTGGTGAGCCCGGAAATCACCTCCGGCCACCTCGATTGGAAAGACCGCGACTGCCACTTCATCTTCGGTGACGTGTGCACGGCCGTGCTGGTCGAGCGCGCAGAAGACACGCGTTCCACCGACGCCTGGCGTGTGCTCGGCACCAAGTGCGCGACGAGCTTTTCCAACAACATCCGCAACAACGCCGGCTACCTCTCGCGCAGCGAAGACCGCAACCCGGACGATCGCGATCAGCTTTTCCGCCAGGAAGGCCGCAAGGTCTTCAAGGAAGTCTGCCCGATGGCCGCTGAACATATTGCTGGCCATCTGCAGCAACTGGGCCATGCCCCGGCCGACGTGCGCCGCTTCTGGCTGCATCAGGCCAACCTGGCGATGAACCAGCTGATCGGCAGGCGCCTGCTTGGGCACGATGCGTCGGCGGATGAGGCGCCGGTCATTCTGGATGAGTTTGCGAACACCGCATCGGCGGGTTCCATCATTGCGTTCCACCGTCATCGTGCCGACCTGAAGTCCGGCGACTTGGGCATGATCTGCTCGTTTGGCGCGGGCTATTCGATCGGTAGCGTGGCGGTGCAGAAGCAATAATCGATCGACGTCGACTGGCGGGCGACGCTCAGATTGGACCGGGTAGCGTCGCCCCGAAAAAGTCCAGCGCCCGGCGCACGGCCTGGGCATGCACCGCGTCACGATCCACGCCGGGGTTGTCCTTGCACAGCAGCGGCACATGGGCCTCACCGCCAGGCAGGCAGGTATCCATGAACGTGTAATGCGACGCGCCCGGCACTAGCAGTAGATCCGCCTTGGGCAACAGCTTGGCGACACGGCGCACGTTGGTGTCGACGGGCACGGTGACATCCGCGTCTCCGGCCATCAGTGAGACCGGAATGCTGATGTTGCCGAGCGATGTGGCATCCATCGCCATGCCCACTGCGGGAGCCATCGCAAAGACGGCCTTGATGCGTGCGTCGCGGTAGGACGCACCGGAGCGGGCGAGGGATGCTTCCGTTTGCGGTGTCCTCGTTGTGTCTGCAGCCGGGTTGATCTGCGCACGTGCCATCTCGGGCGGATGGCAGATCGCATCGGCCTGCGGCGAGCCGCAGAACGCCATGAAGGCCGGAACATCCGTGCGCGCGCCGGCCAGCTCCAGCACGGTATAGCCGCCCAACGAAAAGCCCACTGCGCCGATGCGCGTGCGGTCGATATGCGCGCCCAATACGGGGTCGGCGAGAACGCCATCCAACACTTCACTCACATCGGTGGCGCGCTCCCACCACAGCATGAAGCCGTCGTGCGTGAGCGGTTCCAGCGCCGTGTTGCCCGGGTGATTCACGCCCGCGACGATGTAGCCGTTCGCTGCCAGCGCTGCGGCCATCCAATCGAGGCTTGCTGCCGTGCCGCCCGTGCCGTGCGAAAGCAGCACCAGCGGATATTGCGCATGCGTTGACGCGAGCGGCGCTTCGCCCGCAGATGGCTGCATGTGAAAGGGCGACCGGCCCAGCGCATCGATGTTGTGCAACACCTCCGGCACAGAAACGTCCACCGGATACCAGACGTTGGTGATGAGCGCCTGCGTGCGTGCCCCACGCCAATGGCGCTCAGCCTGGGGGTGGAACGCGCGTGTGGTTTCGCCCACGTGATAAGGCGTAGCGGGCTCGTCTGCGGCACCGGCATACGCGGCGCCCATGACAAAGGCCGCCAGCGCGGCGGCAAGGCAACGATGCAGCATCTTTACTCCTTGCGGATGGGAATCATCAGGTCAGTCACGCAGGCGCGCGGCGGGTGGTGCCGCCCTGGGCTGCGATACAACTCAAGCGCCGGCCGGTCGTCCGGTTCGAAGCCGTAGCTGGGGAGGCAGCCGCCGTAGAGCGCCTGCATGGTGGGCGCGATCAGCGCGTAAGGGCCGATCAGCCGGTGGCAAGCGTAGAGACCGTCTTCGATGCGCATCGGCAGCAAGCGGCCGGTCATTGCGCGCGGCGTATCGAGGATCACGCCCGCGAAGTATTCGAACGAGCCAGGCGTTTCCGGGTCGCCATAGCAAATGCCAATGCGGTCAGGCGCATCCGCCGATTCCATATCGATGCCAAGCAGTTGCCGCAGCATGACAAACGTCTGGCGAATGGTCGCAACGGGGCCGTCGTGGCGTAGGCAGAGCGCGTGCAGAGGCGGCTGTTCGATCAGCTCGATGGGCGGCAGGTCTGCGGTCTCGGTGCTGCGCACATTCAACGCCTGCTGCCGGGTCTGGAACGCGCGCGGGCTTATGCCGGTGAATTCACGGAAAGCGCGGGCGAAGGCCTGCGGGCTGCCATAGCCGACATTGAGTGCGACATCGGTGACGGAATCTTCTGCGCCGCTCAAACGGTGCGCAGCCTGCGCCAGCCGCAGGCGCTGGACGGTCTCGAACACGCCTTCGCCGGTGAGCGCGCGGTAGATGCGATGAAAGTGAAACGGCGACAGGTGCGCTACCGCCGCCAGGCTCTGCACCGTGTGTGGGGCGGCAGGGTCGGCCAGGATCGCTTCGATCACGCGGGCGATGCGGCGGTGGTAATCGTGTTCAGTGCGCGGTTTCATGGGGCAAAGCATAGTCGCCCCGCAGGCGCCGCGCGGTGCAGCGATTGCGCAAATGTGCGCCTATGGCTATCGGCTAACGCCCCGCCGTGGCCCGCAAGGTGGACGCGAACGTGCGTAGCGCCTTCTTCGCCACAGGATCGGTCAAACGCGAATGCACCACCACGCTGCGTGGTGGAAGCGGGGGCAGACCGAGCGCTTCGCCCATGTCCACCGTGCCGGGTGGCGCCACGCGGCGGCTGAGCGCCGCCACGGCCAAGCCTGCTGCCACGGCTGCCCCGATGGTGGCCACGCCGCCGCCCACAAACACCTCCTGCCAGGCAATGCTCGCGCCTTCCAGCGTGGCGACTGCCATCTGCCGTATGCGGCACGTATCAGCTTGATTCGCCAAGCGGATTGGCTCGCCGGCGCGGTGCTCGAAGTCGGGCGCGGCCATCCAGCCGAAGGGCTCTTCCATGAGGACTTCGCCGTCGGTGCGGCGGTTGTCGTGGCGGAGCACGATGGCGGCGTCCAACGCGCCGCTCTCGAAAATGTCGAGAATCTCCCACGAACTGCCGATGCGGATTTCCAGCGTCAACGCCGGTTCGGCCAGGCCCATCTGACGCAGCAGACGTGGCAGCTCGGCCCCGACGATGTGATGGCTGATTCCGACCGACAGCCGCCGCCGTTCCGCGCCAAATGCGCCGAGCGCGCCTTCGTGCGCCGCGACCAAGTCACGCGCTGCCGCGAGAAACGCCGCGCCATCCTGCGACAGCCGCACCAGGCGCGGCGTGCGCTCCAGAAGCCGGCGGCCCAGTGCATCTTCCAGCCGTTTGATCTTCAGGCTCACGGCGGATTGCGTGGAATCCATAGCCTCTGCCGCGCGCGTGAAGCTCTTCAGATCGGCGGTCAGCACGAACGCCTGGACGGCCTCCAGATCCAGCATCTTCATGGTTCAATCATTTTGAAATCGAATGATTGAAATATCTTAGGATGTCTTTTTTCAATGATCAATGTGAGGCATGCTGTGATCACTGCAAACCAAGGAGTGGACCATGCCTCTCGTTCAGGTGTCACTGCGGCGCGGCAAGCCAGCCGCTTATCGCCAGACCATTTTCGACGGCGTCTATCGCGCCATGCGCGAGACGTTCAACGTGCCGGAAGACGATCGCTTCATGACGCTCACCGAGCACGACGCGAGCACCTTTAGCGTCAGCCCGACCTACTTCGGAATCGCGCGCAGCGACGACGTTGTGATCATCCAGATCACCGCCAACAACACGCGCAACCGTGAGCAGAAGCAGGCGCTCTATCGCCGCATCGTCGAGCTGCTGGGCGACAAGCCCGGCGTGCGGCCCGAAGATGTGTTCATCAATCTGGTGGAGGTGCTGCCCGAGAACTGGTCGTTCGGCAACGGTATCGCGCAGTACGCGCAATGACGCCGCGCCAGGCGCTTCTGGCGCACCTGGGCGGCGTGTTGTGGGCGGCAGTGTTGATTGTCGGCGCGGCGGTCACCTTGGCGGCCGTCACGCGCGACGTATTGCAGATGCTCAGTCCTTGAGCGAATTGCCGAGCATGTCGAGCAGGAATTGCGTGCCGCGCTCACGCGATCCGGAATCGTCGTAGCCATCCAGGAAGGCGCCTTGCTCGGTCATCACGAGGTGCGTGCCGCCCGAACCGTCCTTCGGCTCACGCAATTCCAACGTGGCGAGCGAGGCGGAAATCTTGCGATCATCCAGGTGCATCACGTACGAATAGACGACCCGCTCGTTGGGGATGACGTCGTGATACAGCGCTTCAAAACTGGACACGACACCGCTGTCCCACCGGCCCTTGACGACTTCGCGGCCGCCGGGCGTGGCATCCATCTCACGCACGAGCAAGGTGTAGCCGTTGCCGCCGGCAAACCACTTGGCCTTGGCGGCCGGGTCTGTGAGGGCCTTGAACACGCGCGAGCGCGGCGCGTCGTACGTGCGCTCCACCGTGAAGGTGGCATGCACCACCGAGCGCTGGATGCCATCGGCCACCGGCACGCTTGCGGCTTCGCGCTCCAGCTTGTCCAGCGTCTGCTTCCAGCCTTCGGCTGCGCCCTTGATCATCATCTCGGCAATCGGGGCGAGCGGCGTGTGGGTCTGCGTGACTTCCATGCGTGTGCCACCGCATTCCTCGGCAAAGGTGACGACGGTGTGGGCGTTCATCAGCGGGTGGTTGTCGCCGTCAACGACGCTCATGTCGATCACCAGGCGCGCGTTCGGCACGATCTCCAGAAAGTGTCCGCGCGACCAGTGGTCTTGCCCCTCGGGCGAGCGCATGCACACATCGAACTTGCCGCCCACGCGAAACTCCACTGTCGCGTCGGGCACCGTGTAGTGCGTCGGGCAGAACCAGCGCTTGATGTGCTCGGCGGTGCTCCAAGCCTTGAAGACCCAGTCGCGGGATACGGGAAAGGTGCGCGAGATCACGAGGGGGCGCAGGGTCGTGCCGGCGGGGCGGTCAATGGTCGTCGTCATGTACGTCTCCTTGGGTTTTGAGGGTGTCCAGATAGGCGCCGAGTCGGTCGAAGTGTTGCTCCCATTCCAGGCGCCGTTGGTTGATCCACTGCTCTGCGAGGCTCAGCGCCTCGGGTTCGATACGGCAAGTACGCACGCGGCCCACCTTTTCCGATCGCACGAGACCGGAGTTCTCCAGCACCGAGAGGTGCTGCATCACGGCAGGCAACGAGATATCCAGAGGCTGGGCGAGTTCGCTCACAGACGCCGGTCCGCGCACAAGCTGCACCAGCATCGCGCGCCGGTTGCCGTCTGCCAGCGCCTGGAAGGCGAGATCGAGGGAAGTGTCATGGTTAAGCATGTGGTTAACTATAGCGACTCCGAATAGTTAAGCAAGTACTTTATCTTTCCGTCGTTGACACGTCGATTTAGTTCGCATACAAAGTAAAACACTTCGTATGCGAACTAAGTCGACGTCATGGACAGCACACCGCACACCATTCCCGCCACCGACGGCTACCCGCTGGGCGCCATGCTCTGGAGGGCCGCTGGCACGCCGCAGGGCGTGGTGGTCATGCATCCGGCCACGGGCGTGCCGCAACGCATCTATCAAGCCTTTGCCCAGTTCCTGGCGGAACGCGGGTTTCATGCCATCACGTATGACTACCGCGGCATCGGCGCATCGCGGCCGAAGAGCCTGCGCCGCTTTGCTGCCCGCATGCGCGACTGGGCACTGCTCGACGCCGAAGGCGTGATGCGATGGGCAAGGGCACGTTACCCGGAGCTGCCGCAACTCGCGGTCGGGCATTCGGTGGGCGGTCACGCCATCGGCCTGTGCTGCGCAGACTGGGATGTCGCGGGCGTCGTGCAGGTGGCCTGCCACACGGGCAACTCGCGCTTCATCCGTCAACGCGGCGAGCGCTGGCGCGTGGAGCTGATCCTGCGCGGCGTTGGGCCGCTGATGGCGCGGCTGATCGGTTACGTGCCCGGCAAACGCATGGGCCTGGGCGAAGACCTGCCCGGCGGCGTCGCCATCGAATGGGGCGCATGGGCCGGCATGCAGCGCTACTTCTTCGACGACCCGACGCTCGGCGCCATCGAGCGCTTCAACAGCGTGACGCATCCCGTGCTCGTCTATGGCTTTGACGACGACCCGTGGGCTACGCCCGCCGCCATCAACGCGTTGACGATGCATTTCACGAACACGTGGGTCGAACGCCGGCAGATCGCGCCGGCGCAGGCCGGTGGCGCGGTGGGGCACATGGGCTTCTTCCGCTCACAGTTTGCCGCCACGCTGTGGCCGGGTCTGGTGGATTGGCTGAGCGAGCGTGCCGCCGCCACGCGCGCTGAAGCGGTGGCCGCATGACCGCGCCTGATCGCCGCCTTGTCTATCTGATCAGCGTTGGGCAACGCCGCCTGCAGCGCTGGATTCAATCGCGCACTGGCGAGGGCGTGACCGCCGCGCAGTCCGGCCTGCTGTTCTTCCTGGAGAAGAACGACGGCGCGTTGATGCGCGAAGCCGGCGCGGCGTTGGACCTCGGCCCGTCCGCGATGAGCGGCCTGGTCGATCGCTCAGTCGACGCCGGCCTGATCGAGCGCCGCGCCGATGCCAAGGATGGCCGTGCCTGGCAGCTCTGGATCACGCCCGCCGGACGTGAAGCCTTGGCAGAAACACGCAACGGCCTGGCCGAACTGAACGCGCGGCTGACCGAAGGCTTTACCGACGCCGAGATCGATGTTGTCGCACGCTGGCTCGCCAGCCTGCAAACCAAGTTCCCCACCGGAGACGAGCAATGAGTGAACACATCCAGAGCCGCAACGCCGATGGCGTGCTAACGCTCACCCTGGCACGCGCTGACAAGAAGAACGCCATGACCGATGCAATGTACGGTGCGCTAGCCGATGCGCTGGACGCTGCCGAGCGCGACAACGCCGTGCGCGTGGTGCTGCTGCGCGCAGAAGGCGACATGTTCTCCGCCGGCAACGACATCGGCGAATTCGCATCGATTGCCATGACCGGCGGCAAGGGCGATGGCGAGCGCAACGTCATCCGCTTCCTGCATGCACTGGCGCGCGCCACGCGCCCGCTGGTGGCGGCAGTGCAGGGCCGCGCGGTCGGTATCGGCACGACCATGCTGCTGCATTGCGACTTCGTGCTCTTGGCGGACAACGCACAACTTTCCACGCCGTTCGTCAATCTGGCGCTGGTGCCGGAAGCGGCATCGAGCCTGCTGATGCCCGCGCGCCTGGGCCATGTGCGCGTGTTCGAGATGTTCGCGCTGGGCGATGCGGTGAGCGCGGAATCGGCGCTCGCGTGGGGCTTGGCGAATCGGGTGGTGCCGTTGTATCAGCTCGGCACGGAGGCGGAGGCCATTGCGGCGCGATTGGCGCGCCAGCCGCTGGGCGCCCTGACCGAAACCAAGCGCCTGATGCGCGATGCCGAACTGCTCAAGCAGCAGATGGATGCAGAGAGCGCCTGCTTTGCGCAGCGCCTGAAGTCTCCGGAGGCGCATGAAGCCTTCCGGGCGTTCGTCGATCGACGGCCGCCCAATTTCAACGCCGTGGCGCACTGAGCGCGGCGGTGTCTCCTTCGGCGGCCCTGGTCCGGCCGCCTTTTTTCATTCAAACCGCCAATCGCCCTTGCGTGGCCGCCACGGAAATCGTCGCTTCCATGCCGGCGGTAAAGCGCAGGTAATCCGCCTCCATGCCGTCGGAAAAGATCACGCCGTTCTCGGGCATGCGCGAGCGCAGTTTGAGCGGTTGATCCGCGTCCACATGCCCGAACACGAGCGTGGCCTGCGATGCGCGGCTCGGAAACGGCTCGCGCACGGCGAACGTCAGTTGCGGGGCGTCCCACGGTTCGGGTTCGTAGCGGAAGCCATCGGCGCCCGCATGCATGGCGCGCGCAACGCCCATCGAACCCGTCACGATGCTCTTCAGCCACGCCGTTGAACCCAACCCCGTGGCGACGATGATCCCCGACGACGATTGCGCTTCGCGCCGCTCGCCCAGCTCGATTTCATACAGCGCAGACGCATGCGTGCGCGGGCCGATGAAGAGGTCGTTGACGGCGCGCAGCACCTGTCCGTCGGACAGACGCGCTTCGGCCATCGTCACGGCTTTGGTGGGGCGCTTGTCGCGCGCCACGTCGGCTAGCACGGTACCAAGGTCTTTCGGCTCGAAGGGCAGCAGCACGCCGTCCCAGCGGCCGGGCTCGGGGTTCAGGCCGATCAGCGGCTGGCCGTCGAGATACTTCATCGAGTTGGCGACCAGCCCATCTTGCCCAAGCGCCACGATGATGTCGTCCGGCGCAAAGATGAAGTTGGGCAGGTAGCCGCGGTCCACCACCTGGTAGCGGCCCCAGGCTTCCAGCGCGCGCACGGTGATTTCGAGGCTGCGCGCGTAGGCGGCGTTCTCGGCCACGTAGTCGGAAAAGTCGGCGCCCAGGTGTTCGAGATAGAACTTTGCCTGCGCCAGCGTGTGGTGGCGCGCCACCAGCTCTTCAAGCCGGGTGCGGCGCGTGACCAGCACGACCTTGCGGCCATCGGTGCTCATGATGCGGCCCTTGCAGTGGCATTGGTGGCGGTGGCGTTCATCAGCCCTTGCAGCAGTTCTGGCGACACGTTGAGCTGGCCGATGCGTTCGGCACGTTCGGCAATGCCGCCAAAGGCCTGTGCGATGAGCTGGCCAGGCTGCATGCCGGCTGCTGCAAGCGCGTTGACGATGCGCGGGTCGGCCTTTTCCAGCGCCTGCATGACGGCGGCCACGCGGTAAGCCTCGGCTTCGGCCAGCGTGCGGCTGTTCTCGGCCTGGCCGGCCACGAAGGCCTTGCGCTGACCTTCGAGTTCCACATCGGCGGCCATCTGCTCGTTGCGCAGGGCATTCTCCTTGCGCATCAACGTGGCCTTGGCTTCCATCTGCGTCTCGCGAATCTGACGCTTCTTCTGCTCGACGGCGATGTCGGTGTCCAGCTCGTTCTGGCGGATGGCGCGTTCGTTTTCCACGGCCGACATGCGGCGCAAATAGACGGCGTCGTCCGCGGCCTTGAGGTTGGATTCACGCGCTTCGGCTTCCAGCGCGCGGGCGATGTCGGGCGTCGGCTTGACCGCCATGACGGACACGCCCAGGATCTCCAGCCCCAACGCAGCAATTTCAGGCTGCGCCGCCAGTTCGGCTTGTGCGGTGCGCGCGATGGCCGCCGATGCGCGCAGCGCTGCCTTCAGCTCCATCGCCTGCACGGCCTGCTGCACGATCACTTCCACTTGCTGCGCCACGCGGTCGCCCAGGCGCTTCGGGTCTTCCGACACGTAGCTCTGGCCGTTCCTGGCGAGCGAGAAATCCATCATCGCGGCGGTGCGGCGCGGGTCGCTGATGCGGTATGTCACCTGACCCTGCACGGTCACGCTCTGGAAATCGGCTGTCACCAGTTCAAGGATGAACGGGCGGTCCTGGCTGGCCACCGGCACGGCCACCAGCGTGGTTGTCGGGCCGTAATAGAAGAACGAGAGGCCCGAGCCTTCGCGCACGACCTTGCCGGCGCGGAACTGCATGAGGTGAACGGTGGGCTGCGACTTGATGAAACGGATGCCGAACATGGTGACCTCCCTTTTTGTGTTTGAGTTGTACAGTACAACTTGTATGGGTTGGACAATACAACTTACTATTGAGGCCGTCAAGAAATTTGTGATCCGCCATGGCCACCCGATCGTCTGCCAAGTCCTTCCCACTGCCGTTCACCACCGTGGATGTCGTCATCTTCACGGTGCTGGATGACGTATTGCGCGTGCTGCTCGTCCAGCGCCCCAATGCGGAAGGGGAGCCCTTTCCCGGCGCATGGGCGCTGCCCGGCGGATTTGTCGATACGGCCGTCGATGCCACGCTGGAAGACTGCGCGCGCCGCAAGCTGCTGGAGAAGACCGGCGTGGGCAGCCCGTATCTGGAGCAGTTGGGCAGTTGGGGCGGGGCCACGCGCGACCCGCGCGGCTGGTCGGCCACGCACGTCTACTTTGCGTTGATGCCGGCGCAGGGCGTGATGCTTGCCAAGGGCGCCAATGCGGCTGACGTGGCATGGTTTGCGGTGGACGATGTACTGCGCGCGCCAGAGCTGGCCTTCGACCACGCGGAGATCCTGCGCACTGCCGTCGAGCGTCTGCGCAGCAAGGTCGAATACACGTCGCTGCCGGCGTTTCTGCTGGCTGAGCCGTTCTCGCTGCCGCAGTTGCAGCGCATGTATGAGATCGTGCTCGGCCGTCCGGTCGACAAAAGCGGCTTCCGCACCCGAATGCTGTCGGCCAATTTTCTGGAAGAGGCCGGCGTGGCAGAAGGCGATTCGTACCGCCCCGCCAAGGGCTACCGGCTGATTGACCGCGGCGCGCCGGTCGTTTTTCCGCGCACCTTCAGCCCGCGCGCGGGGGATTCAAATACCTGAGCGGGGTAACGGGTGCCGTGACAGAGGGGGGCAGCGCACCAGGCTAAGGTTGCTCGTCGTCTTCCAAAGAAAATCGCTGCGCCGCGCGCGTGCCGTTGCGCACGGTCTCGTCAACCACTCCGCGGTGCACGAGCTTGTGTCCGCTGTCGGGCGCTACCGTTGGCTGTCCGTGGCTGCGGCGGCTGTCGATGCCGGCAATCGGCGCTTCCGGATCAGGCTCGGGCCTGGTGTTGGCCAGCGACGCGTTGGAGTAGATGACGTTGTCTTGCCACGGCGATGAGTCTTTGACCGCCTCCTGGCTTTTGCCGTCGGCGTCGATGGTGCTGCCGGAGGCTTCGGTGCCGGCGGCATCCACAGAGCGGATGCGCTGTGATGCCTGCTGCACGGGGTCGGCTGGGCTGGGGCCTTGAACATAGGTGCTGCCTGCCTTGCCGGCTTCTTGCAGCGGCGGGCGGGCAGAACGGAACTTGTCGGAGGGCATAACGGGCTCCTGAGTGAGAGCAGATGGCAAGCCTGCCGCAACCGTCATGCCAGCGCAGCGTCTATGCGCGCTTGCGGGTGGCCCGTTTGCCTGCCTCCTGCAGGAACGCCACCGCACGCGGTTCCGTTGCATACGCGCTATTGATGCGCACCCACGGCGATACCTCCAGGTTCGGGCGGAAGTAATGCCCGGGCGCCAACGTCACGCCGTGCTTCTCTGCGGTGGCCGCCAGATCGCGCGAATCCTCCACATGCGGCACCCGCGCCCACAGGAAGTTGCCACCCGACGGATGGTGAAACACTTCCCAGCCGGCATCGGCCAGCACGTCGAGCGACGCGATGACGGAGTCACCCGCGCGCTGGCGCAGCCGCTCCACATATTTGCGATAGGCGCCGCGCTCAAGCAACGTGCTCACCACGGCCTCGGCAAAGCGCGAGCCGCCCACGCTGGTGAGCATCTTCACGTTGGTCAGGTCATGCACCAGCTCGCGCTTGGCAATCAGGTAGCCCACCGGCAGCGACGCCGACACCGTCTTGGAAAACCCGCCCACGTAGATCACTTGGTCGAGCTGGTCCAGCGTTGCCAGCCGCGCGGTCGGATCGGCCTGCAGGTCGGCAAAGATGTCGTCTTCCAGAAACGTGAAACCGTGGCGCCGCGCCAGCTCAAGCAGCCGAAACGCGACCGGCGGCGACACGACCGAGCCGGTCGGGTTCTGCAGCACGCTATTGATGAAGAACAGCTTGGGCCGGTGTTCGCGCAGCATCGCTTCCGTGACTTCCACGTCGGGCCCGTCGCTCCGGCGCGGAATGCCGACCAGCTTCACACCATGCAAACGCAGTAGGCCGAACACGGTGTAGTAGCCCGGGTCTTCCACAAACACCGTGTCGCCGGGTTTGAGCAGGTGCCGCATCACAAGGTCGATCGCCTGGCTCGTGCCGGCGGTGATCAACACATTGGGCAGTTCCGCCTGGATGCCAAGCTGGCGTGCCCGCATCATGACCTGATGGCGCAGCGCCATGTTGCCAAGTGGCGAGGAGTAGTCGATCACCGCGTGTGTGTCGGTGCGAGAGACCTGGCGGATGGCCTGCGTCAGGCCGTCGACATCGCGCCAGTCGGCCGGCACGAAGCCGCCGCCGAGCTTGAGCATGCCATCGGGGTAACTGAACTGCTCGAAGATGTGTTTGGACTCGGCCTCTGCCCGGCGCGGGTCTGACCAGCCGCGCCCGTCGCGCCCGGTCAGGTTGCTCTCGGCCACATAGAAGCCGGAGCCGTGGCGCGAATCCAGCAGGCCCAGCGAGACCAATCGGTCGTACGCCTCGATCACGGGGAAGCGGCTGATGCCGTAATCGGCAGCCAGTTGCCGGATCGACGGCAGCTTGGCCCCGGGCCGCACGTCGTTGTCTCGGATCCACGCCTGCACGCCGGCCACGATCTGGTCGGCAATCGGCACGCGGGTGGTGGCATCAATGAGGAGTTTCATGGCGTGGAGGCTGGTCTGGAAGCTTATGAACAGATGCGGCCAACTGTTCAGTACTGTTCAGGCATTGTAGCCAAACACGCCGGAACGCGATGGTGCGGGTTATCACGCGGCGGGTCACATTCTCCTCGGGACGATGCGCCGGGCTGGCTCCGTAAAAAGGGGAGCCCGCCCTTTCTTTCGCGCGTTTTGAGGCCGCATTCGGAAGCCCACCGAATACAAGCGACTGCGGCGATACTGGCGCCTTACGCCCGGCGCATGAAAATCGGGCGAAGGCCATGCACCTTCAAAGGAGAGGAGACAAATGCGTACGTCGTTCAAACGCCGTGGAGCCGTCATCGGGCGGCTGTTGCGCCTGGTCATTGCGGTTGTGGTGTTGGTGGCCGCTTACGTGGCGTTCAACACGTGGCGGCACGGCTCGCGCCAGCTCGATGTGCCCGCTGTCACGCCGGTCGCAGTAGATGGCCCAGCCGCTGCGGCGCACCTGGCCGAAGCCGTACGCGCACGCACCGTGTCGAGCGCGACCGATGCGCAACTGAACGCCGACCAGTTCCGCCAGTTGCACGCCATGCTTGAGGTGCGCTATCCCAAGGCACATGCCGTGCTGCAGCGTGAGCAAGTGGGCGACTTTGCGTTGCTCTACACCTGGAAGGGCTCCGACCCGTCGCTAAAGCCCATCATGCTGATGGCGCACCAGGACGTCGTGCCCATCGCCCCCGGCACCGAAGGCGACTGGACCCAGCCGCCCTTCGACGGCGTGGTGAAAGACGGCATGGTCTGGGGCCGTGGCGCGTGGGACGACAAGGGCAACCTGATCTCGCAGATGGAGGCCATCGAGCTGCTGGCCGCCAGCGGCTTCAAGCCACGCCGCACCATCCACCTGGCCTTTGGCGCCGATGAGGAAGTGGGCGGTGAGCGCGGCGCCAAGCAGATCGCCGCGCTGCTCAAATCGCGCGGCGAGCGTCTCGACTTCGTGATTGACGAAGGCCTGCTGATTACCGAAGGCGTGCTGCCGGGGCTCACCAAACCTGCGGCGCTGATCGGCGTGGCAGAGAAGGGCTTTCTCTCCGTGCAGCTCAAGGTCGGGGCCACGCCGGGGCATTCGTCGATGCCGCCGCCGCACGGGCAGAGCGCCATCGCCATGATGAGCGCCACGCTCAAGCGGCTGGATGACGATCAATTGCCCGCCGGCATTCGCGGTGTTGCACAGGAGATGTTTGCAACGCTGGCGCCTGAGATGCAGGGTTTCAGCCGCGTGGCGCTGTCCAACCTGTGGCTGTTCGGGCCGCTGGTGCAGAAGCAGCTGGAAGCGTCGGCCAGCTCCAACGCCATGCTGCGTACCACCACCGCGCTGACCATCGTGCAGGCTGGCAACAAGGACAACGTGCTGCCCGGCCGCGCCGAGGCCACGGTCAACTTTCGCCTGCTGCCCGGCGACACCATCGCATCCGTCACCGCGCACGTGGAAGATGCCGCCAAGGCGGCAGCGCCCAACGGCAAGTTCGAACTGAGCCGCCTGCCCGGTTCGAGCGAGGCCTCGCCGGTGTCGCCCACGCAATCGGCGTCGTATCAGTTGATCAACAAGACGGTGCGCGAACTGTTCCCGGGTACGGTCGTGGCGCCCGGGCTGATGATCGGTGCGACGGATTCGCGTCACATGATCGAGATTGCCGACCATGTGTATCGGTTCTCGCCGGTGCGCGCCAAGCCGGAAGACTTGCCGCGCTTTCACGGCACCAACGAGCGGATCACCGAGGCCAATCTGGTGGAGCTGATCCGGTTCTACCACCGGTTGGTGCAGCAGGCGGCCGGGGCCTGATCTCAGTGCGAGGCCGCCACCAGCGTGTCGATGTGCGCGTCGTTGGTGGCTTCGGGGCGGCGCAGTTGCGTGCTGCGGCTGCCGTCTACTGAGATGGCTGTGTCGCCGTGCACGGTCACGCGACGTACCAAGCGCGGCTGGTTGCCGTAATCGTTGATGGCGTAGTGCTGCGTGGCGCGGTTGTCCCAGATGGCGACGTCGTGCTGGCGCCATTGCCAGCGCACGGTGTGGTCCAGCCGCGTCACGCGGTTCTGCAGCAGTTCGAACAGCCGCGTCGATTCGCTGCCCGCCAAGCCGGTGAAGCGCTTGACGAAATGCCCCAGCAGCAGGGCGCGTTCGCTGGTCTCGGGGTGCACGTGCACCACCGGGTGCGAGGCTTCATATACCGAGGCGGTAAACACCTCGCGGTGATGGCGCAGGCGTGCGCCGTCGATCTGCGTGCGTTCGGCGCCGTAGTCGTAATCGTTGGTGTGCACGGCCCAGAGTTGCTCGGCAAGCTGCTTGAGCGGGTCGGGCAATTGCTCGTAGGCGCGGGCCGTGTTGGCCCAGACGGTGTCGCCGCCGTAAGCGGGAATCGTCACCGCGCGCAGGATCGACACCTTCGGAAACGCATCGAGAAACGTCACGTCGGTGTGCCAGGAATCGGCACGGCCACCGCCTTTTGATGCGTCGAGTTCAAATAGTTGTGTGCCGGTGGGTGCCGGCACGGTCGGGTGGGCGACGATGCGGCCGAAGCGCTTGCCAAAGGCCTGATGCCGGTCGTCGTCCAGATGCTGCTGGTCGCGAAAGAACAACACCTTGTATTTGAGCAGCGCGGCATACAGGCTCGCAAACGCGTCTTCCGTCAGATCCGCGCCGAGCTTGAGATCGAGCACCTCCCCCGCCGATGTGGCCGGCCACCCGGCGTACGCGCAGGGTGCCAAACGTGGTGTCGATGGCGGCGTTGTGGTCGTGTGGCATGGCAGCTCCGTCAGGAATGGGCGATGGACCATGCTAGCCAGCCGGCGCCCAACGGAAAACGAACGGTTTGACATATCCAAATGCAGTTCTGTCCGTCACTGCACTGAACTGTTCGCGAAAGATGCTGAACAGTTCAGCCAAACTGTTCACAACTGTTCATGTCAACGGCTTGAGCTGCCGCGCAAGATGGAACCGTGCCGATCCGCAGTCCCCATAAAAATCCACCACGAACCCCGGCACAGGAGTCTCAATCATGCGTGAAATCAGAATCTTCGAACTGGACCGGCCAGGCGTGCCGGTGAGCTGGCGGTCGGCACGGGCCCAAACCATCGCCGCACAAGCCGGGCTGTTGTGGGTCACGCAAGAGCATCAGCGGCAGGACATCTGGCTCAAGCCAGGCCAGTCGATCGATGTACCGGCGGGCGTGCGCTTCTGGCTTTCCGGTGAACCGGTTGACGGCACGCCGGCGCGCTTTGCCGTGACCGAAGACATCAACGCCCCGCGCCGCCTGCTGCGCTTCATCGGTTTGCTGGTGGTGGCTGCGTATCGGCAGATTCTGCGCGACGACGGGCAAGATGCTGCGCGTACGCCGTCGGCACAGCGGATTGGCACCTAAGCCTCGCGTCAAGCCGGAAACACGAGCCGGAACTCGGTCCGCCCACCCGGCGGGCTGCTGGCCTGCACGCTACCGCCGTGCAGGTCCATGATGGTTTTGACGATAGCCAGTCCCAACCCAGTGGACTGGCTTGACTGCGCACCAGATTGCGCTCGTGAGGGGTCGCCCCGATAGAACCGCTCGAACAGCAGCGGCAGGGCGGTGGCCGGAATGCCTGCCCCGGGGTTGCCCACGGTAATTGCGATGCCCTGCGGCATCAACTCGATCGCTACGTCGATGCGCGCTCCGGCGGGTGTGTGACGCAGGGCGTTGTCGAGCAGGTTGTTGATCGCCCGGCGCAGCAACGTCGCATCCGCGCGCAGTTGCGCATCGCCGCGCACGTCGATTGTGATGTTCCGGTCAGCAGCTACCGCCTCGAAGTAGTCGACCAGCACCTGCACCTCGTGCCGTGCATCCAGCGGCGCGATGGCCAGCGCCACGCGTGCGTGGTCCGCGCGTGCCAGGAACAGCATGTCTTCGATCATGTGCGACAGGCGCGCGTATTCCTCCAGGTTGGATTCGAGCACGCTGCGGTATTCCTCGACCGTGCGCGGGTGGGCGAGCGTCACTTCAGTTTGGCCCACCAGATTGGCCAGCGGTGTGCGGAAGTCATGCGCCAGGTCTGCCGAGAACTGCGAGAGCCGTGCAAAACCATCCTGCAGGCGCGTGAGCATGGCGTTGAGCGATGCCAGCAAGTCCGCCAACTCGCGCGGCGCCCCCTGCAGCGTGAGACGCGTGTCGAGCTGGCTCGGCACCACGGCCGCTGCCTGACTGCCGATGCGCGCCAACCCGCGCAGCGTGCCCCGCACGAGCAGCAGGCTCAGCAGCGCCACGGCAGCCACGCCGCCAATCACGGCAAACACGATGTGGCGCTGGTATTTGGTCAGCAATGCTGCACGGCTGTCGCCATCCTGCGCCACCAGCACGATGACTTTTGCGGTGTTCTGCCCCAGCCATGCTTCCGCGGCCACGGCGCGCGAGGCCATGCCCGCCATCGACGTCCAAGTCTGTACGGAAGACTCTGACGGCGGCACCGCAGCCGCAACCACCGGCGGCATCGTCACCTGTTCGCCCTCGGGGTTCACCTCAACGAGCGTGCGGCCTTCGGGCGTAGCAATGCGCAGGATCAGCCCATCGTGGCCCGACACCACATCGGTATAGCGGTGCGCGGTGCGCGCCAGATCGTCGGCGTTGAGCGCCTCACTGGCCAAATGGCGAAGCTGCGTGATCTTGCCGAGCAGCATTGCATCGTCAGCCACGCGCAGTTGCGCGTTGAGCGCGAAGTACAGATACGTGCCGGCCGCCGTGAGCGTGACGGATGCCACCACCACAAACGCCAGCACAAGCCTGCCGGCAAGCGATGCAGGCCAGCGCATCAGCGGCCTCATCAGCGATCCACCGCGTCCAGCACGTAGCCCATCCCGCGCAACGTGTGGATCAGCTTGTGCTCGAACGGGTCGTCCACCTTGGCACGCAGCCGCCGGATCGACACATCCACCACGTTGGTGTTGCTGTCGAAATTCACATCCCACACCTGCGAGGCGATCAGCGATCGCGACAGCACCTCCCCCGTGCGGCGTGCCAGCAGATGCAGCAGCGCGTATTCCTTGGCGGTCAGGTCAATGCGTTGTCCTGCGCGTGTCACGCGGCGTTTGATCGTGTCGATCGTCAGGTCGGCAATTTCGAGGATCTCGCTTTCGCGCAGCGGGCCGCGCCGTAGGATGGTGCGCACACGCGCTACCAGCTCGGCAAAGGCGAAGGGTTTGACGAGGTAATCGTCCGCGCCCAGCTCCAGGCCTTTCAGGCGGTCGGCCAGTTCGTCGCGTGCGGTCAAGCACAGCACCGGCGTGCTCTTGCGGCGGCGCAGTTCCTGCAGCACCTGCCAACCGTCCATGCCGGGCAGCATGATGTCGAGCACGATCAGGTCGTAGTCATGCTCCATGGCCTGGAAGAGACCATCAGGGCCCGTGCGGGCGAGGTCGGCCACAAAGCCGGATTCCGTCAGTCCCTTGAGCAGGTAGTCGCCCGCCTTGGGCTCGTCTTCAACAATCAGCAGTCGCATGATGAAAAATGGCGCGCGCTTGATGCATCCGCCAGTGCCGCCACGATATGCCAAAACCCCCGGCGGCGGCACAAAGATGACAAGTTTGTCATCTTCGAGTCATGCCCGCGTGGTGCACCGCTCCCTAGACTGGCCCCACTGACATCGCCCCCCTTCCTGTTTGCTGATGTCAGGCCTTTTGAAGGAGATTCTCATGTCGATCCGATTCCAACGTGTGCTTCCCCTGGCTGCACTGGCCGCAATGCTGGCAACCGGCACGGCCGGGGCCGCGCAAGACAATCAGGGTGCCTGCTGCGCTCCGCAGATCAAGTCGATGGCCGCGCCGCTGGCCAAGGCCGGCGCGCGTGACCCGTACACCGATGGCGCCAAGTCCGGTACGCGTGACCCCTACACCGATGGCGGCAAAACCGGCGCCCGCGATGCGTACACGGACGGTGCAGCACAAACGGTGCTCGAGGCTCGCGTCGGCGCCCGTGACCCCTACACCGATGGTGCAAAGACTGGCGCACGCGATCCGTACACCGACGGCGCGATTGCGTAATGCGTTGTTTCCAGCCCGCCGGGGCGGTCCTTTTGTGTCTTCTGGCTGCCCCGCTGGCCACCGCAGCGGCGACTGACCCCGTCGCGCCAGTGGCGCTTTCTATGCCAGGCGGGCCTGCGGCTGCGTCATCCGAACGCGTGACGCTGCAGCAAGCCGTTGAACGCGCGGTGCAGTCGCATCCGGCGCTGGCCGCAGCCGGCCATGAAGTGGCCGCCAGTGAAGGCGCGCTCGACCAAGCCCGCCGGCTGCGCAATCCTGAAGCCGCCTTCACGACAGAAGACGTTCGTCGCGACCGCGCCACGATGACGGCGCAACTGAATATCCCATTGGAACTCGGCGGCAAGCGCGGTGCCCGTACGCGCGCCGCAGAAATCGCCCGAGACGCCACGGCGCAAGATGCCGCCGTGCTGCAGGCCGAGTTGCGTGCGGATGTCACGCGGGCCTTCTTCGACCTGGTGATTGCGCAGGAGCGCCTGGCGCTCGCGCAGGCGTCGGATGCGTTGGCGGCCCAGGCCGAATCCGCCGCAGCGCGGCGTGTGCAGGCGGGAAAAGTGTCGCCGGTGGAGCAAACCAAGGCTGGCGTGGCCCGCGCGAGTGCCGCCATCGAACTGCGTGACGCGAATGCCGAGCTGCTGGTCGCCCAGCGCGCATTGGCGGCCTTCTGGGGCTCGCCTTCTGCGGCGCCCCAAGCCGATGGCAGCGCAGAGACGTTGCCCGTCGTGCCGCCAGAGGCACGCCAAGTGACCGGCACGCTGGAAAACTCACCCCGCGCCATCCGCGCCCGTCTGGAGATCGACCGGCGCCAGGCGCTCGCCAACGTGGAGCGCAGCAAGCGCGTGCCCGATGTGACGCTCACGGTGGGCGCCAAGCGCGACAGCGCCGCGAACAACAACATGGCGGTGCTCGGCATTGCTGTGCCCTTGCCGCTGTTTGATCGTAACCAGGGCAGCCAGCTCGAAGCACAGCGTTTGGCCGACAAGGCGTTTGAAGACTATCGCGCCCTGCAGCTTGAGCAGAACGCCACGCTCGCGCAGGACGTAGCGCGGCTCGACGCGGCCCGCGCCGCCGTGCAGTCGCTGCGGCAAGACGTGTTGCCCGGTGCGCAGCGCGCGTATGACGCCGCACGCATCGGCTTTGATGCCGGCAAGTTCAATTTTCTCGATGTGCTGGACGCCCAGCGCACGCTGTTCCAGGCGCGCGCGCAATACCTGGCCGCGCTGTCCCGCGCGCATCAGGCGGCCGCCGGTATCGATCGCATCCTCGGCCGGTAGTGCGGCCTCTTTCTTTCCGCTGACATGACACTTCCACCGAAACAACGGCGCGCCATCGCGCTCATCGTCGTGCTGGGTGCGCTGGCCGCTGCCGGGCTGTGGTTCGGCATGGGTGCGCGCCAGGCTGCGACGTCCGAGGCCGAGGCGGCACCGGCACCGGCCGCCGCCGAGCAGGCCGAGGCACCCCACGCCGAAACGCTGGCCATGACGGCAGACGCCATCGCCAATGCAAAGATCGGCGTGGAAACCGCAGGCGCTGCCGAGTTGCGAACGGAGGTTGTCCTGCCCGGTGAAATTCGCCTGAACGAAGACCGCACCGCGCACGTGGTGCCGCGTGTGGCGGGCGTGGCGGAGAAGGTAGCGGTGGAGCTTGGCCAACCGGTGGCGCGCGGCCAACTGCTGGCCGTGCTGTCCAGCCCCGCACTGTCGGATCAACGCAGCGAACTACAGGCGGCCCAGCAACGCCTTGCGCTCGCACAGGAAACGCACACGCGCGAAAAGCGCTTGTGGGAGCAGGGCATCGCCGCCGAACAGGATTACCAGCAGGCGCGCACATCGCTGCAGGAAGCCCGCATTGCGGCAGACAACGCTCGCCAAAAGCTGACGGCCATTGGTGCCGCGCCAGCCGGTTCGGCGTTGAATCGTTTCGAGCTGCGTGCACCGTTTGATGGCGTGGTGGTGGCCAAGCACTTGTCGCAGGGCGAAGCGGTGCAGGCGGAAACGGCCGTGTTTACCGTGGCTGACCTGCGCACCGTCTGGGCGGATTTCTCCGTTACTGCCAAGGATCTGGAGGCGGTCACGGCCAACGCCTTGGCCACCGTGCGCGCCACGGCCACCGGCACCGCCGTGCAAGGCAAGGTTTCGTACGTTGGCGCACTGCTGGGCGAGCAGACCCGCACCGCGCCCGCCCGCGTGACGCTCGACAATCCCAAGCTGGCATGGCGCCCAGGCATGTTCGTCAACGTGTCGGTCGAATCGGGGCGTGTGCAGGTGCCCGTGGCTGTGCGCGCCGATGCCGTGCAGACCGTGGATGACAAGCCGTCGGTGTTCGTGCCCGTGCCGACCGGCTTTGAAGTGCGTCCCGTCAAGACAGGTCGCACTGACGGCAGCTGGACGGAAATCCTGGAGGGTCTTCCCGCCGGCACGCACTACGCCGCAGCCAACAGCTACGTGCTGAAGGCCGAAGCCGGCAAGTCCGCCGACCACGGCCACTAAAAGGAGGCGCCATGTTTGAACGCCTCTTGCGCACCGTCATCGCGCAGCGCTGGCTGGTGCTGCTGGCCGTGCTGGCGGCCGCCGCGTTTGGCGCGTACAGCTATACGCGCCTGTCCATCGATGCGGTGCCCGACATCACCAACGTGCAGGTGCAGATCAACACCCCGGCACCGGGTTACTCGCCGTTGGAGACTGAACAGCGCATTACCTATGCGCTGGAAACTGCCATGGCCGGCTTGCCGAAGCTGGAGCAGACGCGCTCGCTCTCGCGCTACGGCCTGTCGCAGGTGACGGTGATCTTCAAGGAAGGCACCGACATCTACTTCGCGCGCCAACTGGTGAGCGAGCGCCTGCAGGCCGCGAAGGAGCAATTGCCCGATGGCATTTCGCCAAGCATGGGGCCCGTCTCCACCGGCCTGGGCGAAATCTACCTGTGGACCGTGGAGGCCGATGCCAACGCACGCAAGCCCGACGGCACTGCCTACACCCCCGCAGACTTGCGCGAGTTGCAGGACTGGGTGATCCGTCCGCAGATCCGCAACGTGCCGGGCGTGACGGAAGTCAACACCATCGGCGGCTTCGCAAAGGAATTCCTGGTGGCAACAAGCCCGGAACGCCTGGCTTCGTACAAGCTCACGTTGGCCGATGTGGTGGCCGCGCTTGAGCGCAACAACGCCAACATCGGCGCTGGTTATATCGAACGCAAGGGCGAGCAATACCTTGTGCGCGCGCCCGGTCAGTTGCGTGATGCGGCCGACATCGGCAACGTGGTGCTCGCCAGCCCCAACGGCACGCCGGTGCGCTTGCGCGACGTCGCCACCATCGAAAGCGGCAGCGAGCTGCGCACGGGCGCGGCCACCGGCAATGGGCGCGAGGTGGTGCTGGGCACGGCGTTCTTGTTGATGGGTGAGAACAGCCGCACCGTTTCGCAGGCCGTGGACAAGCGTATGCAGGAGATTCGCAAGACGCTGCCGGCGGGCATTCGCGTGGAATCGGTGTACGACCGCACAGTGCTCGTCGACAAGGCCATCGCCACGGTCAAGAAGAACCTGCTGGAAGGCGCGATTCTGGTGATGGCAGTGCTGTTCCTCTTCCTGGGCAACCTGCGTGCAGCCGTGTTGACGGCTCTGGTGATTCCGCTGTCGATGCTGATGACGTTCAGCGGCATGGTGTCGGCCAAGGTGAGCGCCAACCTGATGAGTTTGGGCGCACTGGATTTTGGCATCATCGTTGACGGCGCCGTGGTGATCGTCGAGAACTGCGTGCGGCGCCTTGCGCATGCGCAGGAATCACGTGGTCGGCCGCTCACGCGCGCCGAGCGCTTTGAAGAGGTGTTCGAAGCCGCCCGAGAAGCACGTCGCCCGCTGCTGTATGGCCAACTCATCATCATGGTGGTGTACCTGCCGATCTTTGCGCTCTCGGGTGTGGAGGGCAAGATGTTCCACCCCATGGCGATCACGGTCGTGCTAGCCCTGGCCGCGGCCATGATTCTCTCCATCACGTTTGTGCCGGCTGCCGTGGCGCTGTTCATTGGCGAACGCGTGGCCGAGAAAGAGAACCGCTTGATGGGCTGGGCGCGCCGTATATACGCGCCGCTGCTTGAGCGCGTCTTGGGCGCGCCGGCCGTGGTGCTGACGTTTGCAGCGGTGGCCGTATCGGTCTCTCTGGTGGCCGCCACCCGCCTGGGCGCGGAGTTCGTCCCCAACCTGAACGAGGGCGATTTCTCCATCCAGGCGATGCGCGTGCCGGGCACGGGCCTGGCGCAATCGCTGGACATGCAGATGCAGATCGAGCGCACGCTCAAGGCGAAGTTTCCCGAGATCGAGCGTGTCTTCGCGCGCACCGGCACGGCCGAAGTCGCGACCGACGTGATGCCGCCCAGCATCTCCGACGGCTACATCATGCTCAAGCCCGAGCGCGACTGGCCTGCCGGCCCCGACGGCAAACGCCGCAACCAGGATCAGTTGCTCGCCGACATTCGTGCCACGGTGGAAGCGCTGCCCGGCAATGCATACGAGTTCTCGCAGCCGATTCAGTTGCGCTTCAACGAATTGATCTCCGGCGTACGCAGCGATGTGGCCGTCAAGCTCTTCGGCGACGACATGGGCGTGCTGGAAGCGCAGGCCAGGATCATTGCAGCGCAGCTCGGCAAGCTGACAGGCGCAGCGGAGGTGAAGATCGAACAGACCGGCGGGCTGCCGTTCCTGAACGTCGATATCGATCGTGACAAGGCTGCGCGCTACGGCCTCTCCATCGGCGCGATTCAGGACACGGTGTCCGCAGCCATCGGCGGCAAGGACGCGGGCACGGTGTTCCAGGGCGACCGTCGTTTTGGCATTGTCGTGCGGCTGCCGGAAACCTCACGCAGCGATCCGGCTGCACTGGGCCGCTTGCCGCTGGCGTTACCCAATGGCCAGGGCTACGTGCCCCTGTCCGATGTGGCCACGCTTAACGAAGTCACCGGCCCCAACCAGGTCAGCCGCGAAGATGGCAAGCGCCGCATTGTCGTCAGCGCCAATGTGCGCGGGCGCGACATTGCCTCGTTTGTGGAAGAGGCGCAGGCGGTGCTCGATGCGCAGGTGCGTCTGCCGGCCGGTTACTGGATGGCGTGGGGCGGGCAGTTCGAACAGCTGCAGTCAGCCACTGAGCGCCTGCAGATCGTGGTGCCGCTGGCGCTGGCCATGGTGCTCACGCTGCTGTTCATGATGTTCGGCAATCTGAAGGATGGTTTGCTCGTGTTCTCGGGCATTCCGTTTGCGCTGTCGGGCGGCATTCTGGCGCTGGCGTTGCGCGGTATTCCGCTGTCGATCTCAGCGGCGGTGGGCTTCATCGCGCTCTCGGGCGTGGCAGTGCTCAACGGGCTGGTGATGCTGAGCTTCATCCGCAGCCTGCGCGAGAGCGGCAAGTCGGTCGACGAGGCCGTGCGTGAGGGTGCGCTCACACGCTTGCGCCCGGTGCTGATGACGGCGCTGGTGGCGTCGCTCGGCTTCGTGCCGATGGCGCTGGCAACCGGCACGGGCGCAGAGGTGCAGCGGCCGCTGGCGACGGTGGTGATTGGCGGGATTCTGTCGTCGACGGCGCTGACGCTGCTGGTGTTGCCGGTGCTGTACCGGCTGGCCTACCGACGGGAGGATGGACGGGCGGGCGCCACGGCGCAGGCAGATTCGGCAGTGCCGTCTGCTGCGCCGTGACGGTGGCGCTTATTCCGCTTGCAGTGCGGCGATGATCTTCTCGGCGTGGGCCTTGAGCTTGTCGCTGTCGGCCTGCACGCGGGCGTGCGGTTGCAGCGGGGTATCGCTGTAGCGCGGCAGCACGTGAAAGTGCACGTGCGGCACCGTCTGCCCTGCAGCGCTGCCATTGAGCTGGAAGACTGCGATGCCCGGCGGCGTGAACGCAGCACGCACGGCGCGCGCCAGCTTGCGCGTGGTGCGGATGGCGGCCGATGCGGCACCGTCCGACAGGTCGAACAGCTCTGCCGCGCCTTCCTTGGGCAACACCAGCACGTGGCCGTCGGCCTGCGGCATGATGTCCATGAAGGCAAGCGTGTGGTCGTCTTCGTACACCTTGATGCAGGGCAGCTCGCCGCGCAGGATCTTGGCGAAGATATTCTGGTTGTCGTAAGTCGCGTCAGGCATGGGTGTCTCCAATAAGCGGGAAATGCACGGGAAAGCGCTGCGCGAAAGTATATAGGCGACCGGCGGCGACGCGCGTGGCGCCGGTTTGGCGCAGATCAAGCCGGGCTGTCGTCAACCGACAGCGGCGCAGCCACGTGTTCTAGCGGTTTGCGTTCGGCAGCCGTCCCCCAGCAAGCCTGCACCGCGGCCGCAAGCAACATCAGCACCGCGCCGAACGCATAGCCGCCGAACACGGCACCGCGCGAGTGCGTATCGATCAGCCAGCCGAACAGCGCAGGCCCGGCCACGCCGCCAAGCCCCGTGCCCACGGCATAGAACAGCGCGATGGCCAGCGCGCGCACCTCGAGCGGAAAGGTTTCGCTCACCGTCAGGTACGCCGAGCTGGCGGCGGCCGATGCAAAGAAGAACACCACGGTCCACGCGATGGTCTGCGTGGTGCCATCGAGCACACCCGCCTTGAAGAGCGCGCCGCTCACCAGCAACAGCACGCCGCTGATGGCGTAGGTCGTGGCAATCATCGTGCGCCGGCCCACCACGTCAAACAGCCGCCCCAGCAGCAGCGGCCCGAGAAAATTGCCCAGTGCGAACGGCAGCAGATATGTGCCGACCTTCGTTGCGGGCACGTCATAGAAATCGGTCAGCACCAGCGCGTAGGTGAAGAAAATCGCGTTGTAGAAAAAAGCCTGTGCCGCCATCAGCGCGAGGCCCACCAGCGCGCGTTGCCGGTGCTGCACGAACAGGACGCGCGCGACTTCCATCAAGCGTGGATGGCTGCGGCTGCGCATGCGCAATGCAGGCAGCGGCGCGGTATCGAAGCGATGGCCGCGCGCGGCGATTTCGCTTTCGATGTCCTGCACGATGGTTTGCGCTTCTTCGTGCCGGCCGCGCGTGATGAGCCAGCGCGGGCTTTCCGGAATCCAGAAACGCATCACCAGAATGATGAGCCCCAGCAGGGCGCCGATGAAGAAGCACAGCCGCCAGCCGGTGTCGATGCTCATGTGCGCTGGGTCCAGCAGCCACAACGATGCGCCTGCGCCCAACGCGGCACCGATCCAGAACGTGCCGTTGATGGCGAGATCCGTCCAGCCGCGCACGCGTGCCGGCGTCAGCTCCTGGATGGTCGAGTTGATGGCCGCGTATTCACCGCCGATGCCTGCGCCTGTGAGCACGCGAAACACGACGAGGCTGGCGAAGCTCCACGAAAACGCTGTCGCCAGCGTGGCCAGGATGTAGACGCCCAACGTGATGAAGAACAGCTTGCGACGGCCCAGTCGATCCGTCATCCAGCCGAACAGCAGTGCGCCGAACACCGCACCGACCAGGTATGCGCTGCTGGCAATGCCGACCTGCGCGTTGGTGAGATGCAGCGAGGGGCTTTGCTTGAGGGCGCCCGCCACAGCGCCGGCCAGCGTCACCTCCAGGCCGTCTAGCAGCCACGTAATACCCAGCGCAATGACCACGCGCGTGTGAAAGCGGCTCCAGGGCAGGCGATCGAGCCGGCTGGGCAGGTCGGATGTGTGAAAGGCTGGCGATTCGGGCATCGCGGCGCACTCAAAGTGGAATGCGCCCGATGCAGCACGATTTATTCCCGCGACGGCGCCGCCGAACCGTCAGAGGGTGCGCCCGCGAGCAGCGTGTCTTCAAAGAAGCGGCGGCGCGCGTCCTTGTCGGGCTTGCTGCCCTGGTGCCAGAGCGAGGCTTCGGAAAGTTGGTAGGCGTACAGCATGAAGGCGCGCGTTTTGGCGTCCTTGCGCGCGAAGCCGATCGCCTGGAAATGCTGGACGTAGTAATCCATACGATGTTCGTCGACGGCTTCGACGGCTTCTTGCGCCATCGGGTCGCGCCGCGCCCAGGCACGGATGGCGAATTCGATCATGGCCGTGCGGCGGGCGCTGCGTCCGCGAAACGGCAGTGCGAGCAGATCGCGCACGAGCCCCTGCACCGACGGGTTTTGCCGCTCCAGCTTGGGGCCCACGCGCGTGCGCTCGCTCCAGTCCTGCAATACCTGGTGCAGCAGATCGTCGCGGTTCTTGAAGTGCCAGTAGAAGCTGCCGCGCGTCACGTCCAGCTGCTTGGCGAGCACATCCACGCGCACGGCATCGATGCTCTTTGTCACAAGCAGGTCGGTGGCGGCGCGCACCCAGTCGTCAGGCGTGAGCTGTGCACGCGGCGCGGCAGGGGAGGCGGAATCGGCATCGACTTCGACGGCTTCGTCGTGTTCGTCGATCTGCGGGGATGGCTTTGGCATGAAGGCGGATTCTAGCCCCGCTGACGGGGCTGTCCAGCGCTTAAATCGTGCTGAGCCCCCCAGGTTTGCGCGGGTTGACACGGCAACAAACGCACTCCTACCATGCACATACGTTTGTGTATGGAAGGATCGAGCTACCGTAAGCCTTGGTTTGCGGTTTAGTGCAAGAACCATGCTCGACGATGCCTTCTGCACGGCGTCAAACGATAAGACATCAGGAGACATTTGCATGAAGGCATTCCGACTCGCGCTGTGCGCGGCGGCAGCAGTTGGCACATTCGCGGGCGCATTTTGCCCGAGCACCGTCCACGCCGAGACCGTCAAGATCGCGTGGATCGATCCGCTGTCCGGGCTGATGGGCGCGCTGGGCCAGAACCAGCTGCGCAGCTGGCAATACGCGGCCGATCTGGCCAACCAGCAGAATTGGAGCGGCAACGGCACCAAGTTTGAAGTCGTCGGCTTTGACAACAAGGTGTCGCCGCAAGAAAGCCTGACGATCCTCAAGCAGATCACTGATCAGGGCATCCGCTACGTCGCGCAGGGCGACGGCTCCAGCGTGGGCATGGCGCTGCAGGACGCCATCGCCAAGTACAACGACCGCAACCCGGGCAAGGAGATCATCTATCTGAACTACGCGGCGGTCGATCCGGACATGACGAACAACAAGTGCAATTACTGGCACTTCCGTCTGGATGCCAACTCCGACATGAAGATGGAGGCCCTGACGAGCTATCTCGCCAAGGACCAGAACATCAAGAAGGTCTATCTGCTGAACCAGAACTACTCGTTCGGCCACCAGGTGGCGCGCGCGGCCAAGGAGTACCTCAAGCGCAAGCGTCCGGACATCCAGGTGGTGGGTGAAGATCTGCACCCGCTCGCGCAGGTGAAGGACTTCTCGCCGTATGTTGCGAAGATTCGTGCGTCCGGCGCCGATACGGTCATCACCGGCAACTGGGGGAGCGATCTGGCACTGCTGATCCGCGCGTCGAAAGATGCGGGCCTGACCACCAATTTCTATACGTACTACGCCGGCACCACCGGTGTGCCTACGGCGATGGGCGCCTCAGGCGCGGATCGCGTGAAGGTCATCAGCTACTTCGCGCCGAACGACGGCAACCCCAAGACGAGCGCCGTGCTCGACGGCTTCAAGAAAAAGTACAACGACGACTTCTTCAACGCCGATGTCTACACGGGCATCGCCTTCCTGGCCAAGGCCATCAAGACCAGCGGTTCAGCCGAGCCTGCCAAGGTGGCCAAGGTGATGGAAGGCATGACGGTCGACGGCCTCAACGGCCCGATCGAGATGCGCAAGACCGACCACCAGGCGCAGCAGACGCTGTACGTGACCACCTGGGTGAAGGCCGACGGCAAGAAGATCAAGTACGACCAGGAAAACACCGGCTACGGCTGGCGTACCGACGTCACGCTGGAACCGCACCTTGCAGCCCAGCCGACGTCGTGCCAGATGAAGCGTCCGGCGTCGTAATCGCGTGATGGTGGTGTTCCTGGCTTACACCGGGGACACCACCCCTGTGCCCGCCAGGTGCCCGCGGGCGTTCTCCAGAAAGCGATCCACCGTAGCCTGCACCGATTCCGGCGACCAGCCGGCAATGTGCGGCGTCAGCACGACCTGCTCCAGGTCCAGTAGCCCGGCCGGCGGCTTGGGCTCGCTCTCATACACATCCAGCCCTGCGCCACCCAGCTTGCCCGAGCGGATGGCCGCTTCCAGCGCGGCCGTATCGACCACGCTGCCGCGCGCAATGTTGACCACGTAGCCGTTCGGGCCCAGCGCTTCCAGGATCGTCTGGTTGACGAGGTGCTTGGTCTGCGCACCGCCCGGCGTGGCAACGATCAGGAAGTCCGCCCACTCCGCCATGTCCTTGAGCACGTCGAAGTAGCGGTACGACACGCCGTCGCGCGGCTTGCGGTTGTGATAACCGATCTGCATGTCGAAACCGGCAGCGCGGCGCGCGATCTGCAGCCCGATGGTGCCCAGGCCGACGATGCCCAGGCGCTTGCCGCAAACACCCGGTTGCAGCGGAATGTCGTCGCGCCAGACGCCGTGGCGTGTGGAACGATCCAGCTTGGGAATGCCACGCACGGTCGCCAGCAGCAAGCCAAAGGCGTGGTCGGCCACGCAGGCGTCGTTGGTGCCGGCGCCGTTGGCCACCGCTACGCCACGTGCGCGGGCGGCCTCCACATCGATGTTCTCGTAGCCAGCGCCCAGCGCGCAGGCGAGCTCCAGCTTGGGCATCGCGGCGATCTCTGCGCCGGTCAGGCCCGTCGAGCCATTGGTCAGCACGATGCGGACGTTTTGGCCCTCGCGCGCGATGGCGGCATCGCGTTCGGCGCGGGTCGGTGCATGGATGACGTGAAAATGTTCAGCAATCTGCGCCACGTTCTCGGGCGTCATCGCAATGAGGAGCAGCAGGGTCGGTTGCATGGTCAGGAGAGGAGGCGAGCCGCATGAATGGAGCAAGGCCCGGTCGGCAAGGAGGTGCGCCGCACGGCGCTTGGCGATGATAACGCGCGCCCAGCCGCCTTGCTGAAAGCCAGGGCCGCCATGCGGTTACACCCCGTTACCGATGAGCGGGTTTGGTTGCACGGGTTTGCAGGGCCGCGGCATAGACTTTGCGGCAAGAGGCGCATGGCCGCAGGCCGCAGAGCAGACTGCTGGTCCGGCCCAGACGCCTTGTTCACAAGACGGGATTGATCATGCAAGCAACGAACAAGTCGGACCGTGCAGGGCGCGTAGCGCGTTGGGTGACAGTGGCCACATTGGCTGCCGTGGCAGCGGGGCTGACAGGCTGCGTGACTGCGCCGGCATACCCCGGTTACGGCGCGGGCTATGGCGCGGGTTATGCCGCGGGCAGCAATACCTACGGCAACAGCATCGGCTCGACCACCTACAGCAGCGGCTACGGCAGCTATGACCCGAACGCGCCGCAGCCCTATCCGCAGCAGCCGGCGCCGACCTATTCGCAGCCCCAGCCGACTTACTCGCAACCGAACTATTCGCCGTATCCGAACAACGGCGATCAGTCTTATCAAGCGCCCGCGGATAACCGTTACGGTGTTGTTGAATACGTCGAAGCCGTGCCCGTGCGCGGCCAGTCGAGCGGCGTAGGTGCCGTGCTCGGCGGCGTGGTGGGCGGCTTGCTTGGCCACCAGGTTGGTGGCGGCCGCGGCAACACCGTGGCCACCATCGGCGGCGCGGTGGCGGGCGCCATGGCGGGCAACGCCGTGGAAGGCAACACGGTGGTCGGCCAGACCTACCGCGTGACCATGCGGCTGAACGACAACTCGCGCGTGACGCTCACGCAAAACAACCCGAACGGACTGCGCGTGGGTGATCGCGCCCGCATCGAAAACAACATGGCAGTGCCTTACTAGCCACATCCTGCATGGGAGGTGCCCGCGCTGGCTTCAGAAACAGCGCGGGCCGACCGATATAGCGGAGGCGATAACCCCGCGGTGATTCCCATGCTCAATCGACTTTCCATCCGTTTCCGTCTCAACGCAGCGCTGACGCTGCTCGCCTTGCTGCTCACGATTACGGGCACCATTGGCGTGATCGGGATGCGCGCCTCCGACGCAAATATCAACGAGATCTACTCCAATCAGCTCGCTTCGGCATCGCTGATGGGCAAGGCGCAGCTGAATGCCGCGATCGTGCGTACGACGCTCGATCGGGCGGTTTTCCATCCGGATGCGGCCGACGTGCCGGCCATCATCGAGAAGGCCAACGCTTACCGCGCCAAGTCGGAGGGCGCGTGGAAGCAATACAAGGCGCTGCCCATGACGACGGAGGAAGCGCGCCTGGCCGCCGAGGTCGAAGCCAAACGCGCCGCGTTGTTCCGCGACGGTATCGAGCCGTTGATGAACGCCCTGCGCGCGCACGATGCCGCTGCCGCAGACAAGGTGGTCATGACGGTCATCCCGCCGCAGTTTGTGGCGCTGTCTGCGGCCGTTGACGTGCTGGATCGCAGCCAGGCGGAGCAGGCCAAGACGGCCTACGAAGGCGCGGTCGCTCGCTCGCACGCATTTCTGATGCTGATCGTCGGCGCCATCGTGGTGGGCATTGCTGCAGCGCTGGGCTGCGCATTCGGCCTGCATCGCGCGATTTCGGTGCCGCTGTCAAAGATGCTGGGCCACTTCAGCGCGATCTCGCAGGGCAACCTGACCGAGCGCATCACCGTCAGCCGCAAAGACGAAATGGGCGCGCTCACGCAGGGTCTCATCGACATGCAGCATGGCCTGATCCGTACCATCGTGACGATGCGCGGTGGCAGCGAATCCATCGCCAGCGCCACCAAGCAGATTGCGGCCGGCAACATGGACCTGTCGCAACGCACGGAAGAACAGGCTTCGTCGCTGGAAGAAACGGCGTCGAGCATGGAAGAGCTGACGAGCATCGTGCGCCAGAACGCCGACAACGCGCGTCAGGCCAGCCAGCTTGCGGGCAATGCATCGGACATCGCCGTCAAGGGCGGTGAGGTGGTAGGCCGCGTGATCGAGACGATGTCGGGCATCAATGACAGCAGCAAAAAGATCGCAGACATCATCGGCGTGATCGAAGGCATCGCCTTCCAGACGAACATTCTGGCGCTGAACGCGGCCGTGGAGGCCGCGCGCGCGGGCGAGCAGGGCCGCGGCTTTGCGGTGGTGGCGGGTGAGGTGCGCAGCCTGGCGCAGCGCTCGGCCACGGCAGCCAAGGAGATCAAGGAGTTGATCAGCGATTCGGTTGGCCGCGTTGAGAACGGCTCGACGCTGGTGACCGAAGCCGGCGCGGTGATTGACGAAGTGGTTGTGGCAGTCAAGCGCGTGACCGACATCATGGGCGAAATCAGTTCTGCATCGGACGAGCAAAGCGCCGGTATCGAGCAAGTCAACCAGGCCGTCACGCAGATGGACGAGGTGACCCAGCAGAACGCTGCGCTGGTGGAAGAGGCTGCTGCTGCTGCTCAATCGCTGGAAGAGCAGGCCGGCGTGCTGCGCGAGGCGGTGGCGTCGTTCCGCTTACCTACAGCGGGTGTGCACACTGAACCTATGCTGGCGCCCGTGGTTGCAAAGGCGGCGCCTGCCGCGTCGGCCACATCTGCCGTGCCCAGCCCGGTTGCTAAACCGGCGGCACGCAAACCTGCCGTGGCGACGGTGCGTGCCACACACAAGCGCCCGGCTGCGCCGGTCAGGCCGGCCGCTGCGCCGGTTCAGAACGCGAAGGGCGCGCCTGCCATGGCAGCCGAACCCAAGCCTGGCAAGCTTGCCTTGGCTGCGGTCTCCAACGATGCCGACGACTGGGAACAGTTCTGACGCAGAAGTCGAAGCGTTCATCTCAACAAGCCGCGCCCCGAGCGCGGCTTCGTGTTTCAGCGCTGTAACCGATTTGCGGAATTGCTTGGGCCGATGTTGTCGGCCTGGATTGCGATTCGCGCGACAACGTAGCGCGCGCCTAGGCAGCCTGCGTGGTCGGCATGCCTGCGGTGTGAGATCCCTCTGGCGGATCCTTTATGCACAAGGCTTTGCGAGCCGCGTCCCGTTGCGAACCGAAGTGCATGCGGCAACATGCGCACCGTGCCGCTCTGGTGCGCTCCACGCTCGCTTAACCCAAACACCCTGCACCTGACCGCTCTGTGCCTCCGTCATTCGTAGGGAGGCCTTGTCCGCTGCCCGGACGAATGTCCCAGCCCATTAGATGGCGTTGCATGCCGTGGCGTTGATCTTGCCACCCTCGCTGCCCGCATCTTGCGTTCACCCATGCAACAACCCGGCGTATCCAGCGCGTGTTGGAAGACGTCTGTGGTGCGCTGCACCGCATAGCCGTGCGCTTTGGCGGGCGTTGGTATGGTCCTCGCGTTCTCCCCCACCGGAAGCAGGCTAGAGGGCGACGCATCAACCCGATCGACAGCAGGTGATTGGGTCGGATGCCACGGCGCAAAGCGGTTGCGTCGCACGTCGAAAAGACCTTGGGGGAAGTATGAGCGCCGCAGCGCAAGGCGGAAGGTACGCCGGACACTGGCAACGCGCCCGTCGGGTGGGAGCAGGGGAGCAACCATGAGCGATCTGCCATGGGAGCTTTACCTGGCGTTGCTCAACACCTTGACGGTGGCGACCACACTCGTCATCTTCATCAGCACCGCCGACGATTTTTTCCTGGACGCCTTTTACTGGGTGCGGGAACTGTGGCTGTGGCCGCAGCGTGGGCGCACACCGGTCACGATCTCGGCGCAATCGTTGCGCGAGCGCGAAGAGCAATGGCTCGCGATCATGGTGCCGGCGTGGAAGGAGTACGACGTCATCGCCAAGATGGTCGAGAACACCCTGGCCACGATGGAGTACACGCGCTTCATCATCTTTGCCGGTGCGTACCGCAACGATGCGGAAACCACCACCGAAGTCGAGCGCATGGTGCGGCGCTATCCGGGCCGTGTGGTGCGCGCAGCCGTCACGCACGATGGCCCGACGTGCAAGGCCGACTGCCTGAACACCATCATCCAGACCATCATCCGGCACGAGGCAGGCCACGGCATCCGCTTTGCGGGCGTGATCATGCACGACTGTGAAGACGTGATCCACCCGCTGGAGCTGAAGTACTTCAACTACTTCATCCGCGATCAGGATCTCGTGCAGTTGCCGGTGCTATCGCTTGAGCGCAAGTGGTACGAGTGGGTGGCCGGTACGTACATGGATGATTTTTCCGAGACACACCAGAAAGACCTGGTGGCGCGCCAGGCGCTGACCGGCACGGTGCCCGGGGCGGGCGTGGCGCTGTGCTACAGCCGCCGTGCGATCGAGGCGGTGATGAAGGTGCGCGGTGATTCTCCGTTCAACACCAGCACGCTCACCGAAGACTACGACTTCAGCTTCCGGCTGCGCGAACTGGGCATGCGTGAAGCATTCGTGCATTTCCCGATCTGCGAGAACGCAGAGCCGACTGAAGACGCTCAGGGCAAGACACGCACACGCTGGCGTTTTGGGCGGCGCAAGGGCGCACGCCCGCAACTGCTGGCCACGCGTGAGTACTTTCCGAGCACGTTCCGCACGGCGTACCGCCAGCGCGCACGCTGGGTGCTCGGCATTGCGTTCCAGGGCTGGTTGCAGATGGGCTGGAACGGCAATCTCATCACCCGCTACATGTTCTTTCGGGACCGCAAGGGCGTGCTGACGGCGCTGTTCTCGATCCTGGCGTATGTCCTCTCGCTCAACTATCTGGCGCTTGGCGCACTGATGGCAAAAGGCGTGGTCACGATTCCGGATGGCACGTTCGTGGTCGGCAGCTTCTGGATGCAGGACCTGCTGGCTGTCAATGCCGCGCTGCTGTTCAACCGGCTCGCGCAGCGCATGTACTTTGTCGGCCGACTCAATGGCCCGCTGCAAGGCGTGCTGTGTTTGCCCCGGCTGGTGGTGAACAACTTCATCAACTTCTTCTCGGTGTGCCGCGCGTGGAAGATCTTCCTGATCTACTGCCTGACCGGCAAGCCCATCGCCTGGGACAAGACGCAGCACACCTATCTGTCGAACGACGCGCTGGGCCGTACGCGTTGCAAGCTGGGCGAGACGCTCGTCAAGTGGGAAGTGCTCACGCAGGAGCAGCTGGATGCCGCGCTCGCCATTCAGCACCAGACCGGGCGGCGGCTTGGGCAAGTGCTGATCGAGCAGGGCCTGGTGACGCCCGATACGTTGGCCGATGCGCTGGCCGAGCAGGTTGACCTGCCGCGCGTAAGCCTGACCAACGTGGTGCTCGGTGCGCTGGCCGATTGCCTGCCCCGTGACCTGGCTGTGCGGCATCACGTGGTGCCATTCTCGATTGGCGAAGACGGTTCGCTCAACATCGCCGTGTCCGAGTTACCCGACGGCGAAGTGCTGGAAGAGTTGGCCCGTGCGGCCGGCCGCAAGGTTGCGTGCTTCATGGCGTGCGATCACGAAATGTCGGCAGAGCTGGCGCAGATGGCCGATCCCAACCGCCGTACCACGGTCGTGTTCGGCCCGGCGGCGCATTCGGCCATGCTGGCCGTTGAATCCATGACGGGCGCCGGCCCAGGTGTTGCAGCCGGCACGGCACCCGCACCCGAGGCTTCCACCATCCCCCCGATTCCTGTGCCGCCGGACCTGCCCCCTGGGCCAGACCCGCGGCCGAACCCATCTGTTGCGGGAGGTGTGGCATGACACAAGAGAGAGCCAACCGTTTAACCGTGCGCCATCTGCGCTGGCCGATTGCCGCGGCAGTGTGGGCGCTGTGTCACGGCGTATCGCTGGCAGAGCAGCCTGCGCCGTTGCAGCCCGACGCCTACTTTCGCGCCGACCGGGCCTATCACGCCATCGACGCCAACAAGCTCGACGATGCCGAAGCCGCCACGCGTGCGGCATTGGCCGTGCAGCCTGACAGCCTGCAACTGAACCTGCTGCTGCTGGATGTGCTCACGCGGAAGGGCCAGCTCGGTGCGGCACGCGCGCAGGCCGACGCGCTGCTGCAGAAGTATCCAGACGAGCCGCGCGTATACGCGCAGCACGGGTTTCTCGCGCAGAAAGCCAACGACCCCGCTGTCGCTGAACGGGACTTTGCGCGCGCCGTGCAAGGCACCGACTGGACCGCGCAGGAGCAGCGCAACCTGCATCTGGCCTGGTCGGACAGCGCGTTTTCCGCCAAGCATCCGCAGGCCGCGCTCGATGCGCTCAGCGGCATGAAGGACGACCCCGATGCCGACGTGCAAGTGCGCATCGCGCAGTCACGCCTGCAATTGGGCGACCGGGATGGCGCAACCCAGGCGGCCACGCTGGCCGCCGAACACGCTACGGACCCGGCGCGCCAGCGCTACGCCAAGGCGCTGCTCGCGCAGGCGATGGCGCCGGAAGCGCAGGGCGAAGCCACGTCCGCCAATGATCCGCGCGTGATCGGCCAGCGCGAGTTGAACGAGGCCTACAGTCACTTGCGTGCGCGTGACGACCGCGCTGCATTGGCAGCGTTCCAGCGTGGCTTCGCCACGGGCGAGGGCACCTGGACCCACTACGCCGATGCCGCCTACGCAGCAAAGCGCCTGGGCGACAACCCGACTGCCATCAAGCTCTTCCGGGAAAGCCTTGACCACGCCGATGCCGATGCCAAGAGCGACACCGGTGGCAACGGCGACGACCGCCTCCAGCCAGACCGCCGCTTCGGCTACCGGCGCGAAGTCGAGCAGATGCAGCGCACCGTCGGCATGGTGGTCTCGGGCGCGTATCAGACTTCGGCGTTTGGGCTGCCCAACACCGTCAGCGCAGCACAGGCTGGCGCGGAGGTTTACTGGCAGCCGCCGGGCATCGGCTATCGAGATGGCAGCATCTTCCAGCTCTTCGCGCGAGGCTACGACAGCGTGTACGACCGCAACGGCAACACCGGCCTGCCAACCGCGCAGGGCTCGGTGGGCGCACGCTACAAGCCGATCAAGGACATCAACCTGGTGTTCACCGCTGAACGCCTCTTCCGCATCGGGCAACTGACAACCAACGACACGCTGCTGCGCATTGGTTTTTCGACCGATCAGGGGCTCGACCTGCAGGTCACCAAACCGCGCTGGCAGACCTGGCAGGTGTACGGCGAGGGCGCGTACTTCCTGAACCAGGGCCGCATGATCGTCAGCACTGAAATGCGCTACGGACACACGTGGTTGCTCAACTCAATCAGCGATCGCCTGACCGTCTATCCGCATGTCGTTCTGGCGGGCGATCACGACAACAAGGCGATCGGGCAGCGGCTTGCCCTGGGTGTTGGCCCAGGCATCAACTTTCGCTACTGGTTTCGCGAGTCGCACTACGCAGCGCCGGCCAGTTGGCTGGATTTGACCGTGCAATACCGCTTGCCGTTGACGCACGCGGATCGAGCAAAGGGGGTGGTCGCGCGAGCCATTCTTTGGTTCTAAGTCAGTCCTGGATTCAAGCAGACCCCAGTCAGAGGTGTCGCAGATGAAACGTTTTTGACCGCCGAGGGAAACGGGTAACAAAGAGGAGCGGCAGCGGCATCCGAAGGATGGCGTCGCAGCGCCATGGCGGCTCAAAGCGAGACGGTTGGCACGGCCTTCGCTCAATGGCGAAGTCTGCCTCGCGTCGGAAGCGACACGCACGTCTACGTGCCTGTTGCGCTTTGCGGGCGCGCCGGAGCAGACGACTGGGGAGTGCAGTGATGATGGGAAAGATCTTGACCGTGTTCGGCACGCGCCCGGAGGCCATCAAGATGGCGCCGTTGGTGCAGGCATTGCAGGCCGAGGCAGGCTTTACGTCGGCGGTGTGCGTAAGCGCGCAGCACCGACAGATGCTGGATCAAGTGCTGGAACTCTTCGGCATCGTTCCGGAGTTTGATCTCAATCTGATGCGGCCCGGGCAGACGCTGTCCGACATCACGTCCAACGTGTTGGGTGGCATCGACGGCGTGCTCGATGCCTACAAGCCCGATGCCGTGCTCGTCCACGGCGACACGACGACCACGCTGGCGGCAAGCCTGGCCGCGTTCTACCGGCGCATTCCGGTGGGGCATGTGGAAGCGGGTTTGCGTACCGGCAACATCTGGTCGCCATGGCCGGAAGAGCTGAACCGGCGCGTCACCGATTCCGTGACCACATGGCACTTCGCGCCCACGGCCGAATCTCGTCAGAACCTCCTGGATGAGGGCATCGACCCCGAACAGGTCACGCTCACCGGCAACACTGTCATCGATGCGCTGCTGGCCGTAAAGCAACGGCTGGACGACGACGCCGCGCTGTCCGCCCAGATGGCGGCGCGCTATCCGTTCCTGGAGGCCGGGCGTCGGATGATCCTGGTGACAGGCCATCGCCGCGAGAACTTTGGCGAGCCGTTCGAGAACTTCTGCGTGGCGCTGCGCGTGCTGGCGGCGCGTCATCCGGATGTGCAGATTGTGTATCCGGTGCACCTGAACCCGAACGTGCAGCAGCCCGTCAACGCCATCCTCTCCGGCCATGACAACGTTCACCTGATTGCGCCGCAGGACTACCTGCCGTTCGTCTATCTGATGGACCGCGCCTACCTGATCGTCACCGATTCCGGCGGCATCCAGGAAGAGGCCCCCGCGCTGGGCAAGCCGGTGCTCGTGACGCGCGACACCACCGAGCGGCCGGAGGCCGTGGCATCGGGCACCGCGCGGCTGGTGGGCACCGATACGCAACGTATCGTCGATGAAGCAGAAACGCTGCTCAACAACACCACCGAATACGCGCGCATGGCGCAGGCTCACAACCCCTACGGCGACGGCCACGCCTGTCGGCGCATTGTCGATGCGCTGAAGAAAGCCTTCACCACACAGCCACAAATGGTGGCGCGCGGCCCGCAACTCATTCGCAAACCGGCCACCGAGGCCGAAATCTTCGATCTGGAAGCGGCGCGTGCCACCGCGCAAGGGTCGTCAACCCAGCACCGCCTGAACGGTTAGGAGGCTTTGATGAAAGCGAAGCAAATCGGGGGCGGTGTGTTGGTTGCCTCCGCACTTGTTGCCGGGTGGCTGATTGTCGCGCCGCCGTGGGCTGGTGATGGAGGCGTGCCCGCCATCGTGATCGGCGCGACGGGCGAGGGCAGTCCCGGTACTGACCCAGACAAGAAGGCCCCAGCGCCCGCGTCTTCCAGGGCGACGGCCACGGCTGCGCAACCCATGCAACCCACGGTTGTGGCAGCAATCACAACCAGGCCCGTGACTGGAGGCGGCCGCGCCTACGGTTATGGCGTCATGGACGAGAACGGACAGGTCATCCCACCGCCACGCCCGGCGGTCATGACCGAAGTCCGCCCCGGCACGCCGGAAAACGAGACGGCAGGTACAGACCGTGGCCACGATCGTGGCCCCAACTTCAACCTCGGGCTCTACCGCCAAGCGGACGGCTCGTTCTATCGCCCATGATTGCCATGAGTCGGAGAGTCATCATGAAGACATTGCTACGTAAGTTCCTGTGTGCGCTCGTCTTTGCGGGCGGCCTGCTTGGCATATCGCTGACAGCGCCAGCACAGGCCGCAACCTGCACGATCGGCCTTGGGCCCATCTGCGTGACGGTGGGTGGAACGACAACCAGCACGCCGGCCCCGATGCTGGTGCTGTACGACGCGCCGCCCAACGACCAGTACACCAATCTGGGCAAGGCGTACGCGATCATGCTGTACAACCTGCTCGCGCACTTCAACACCACCATCACCATGCTGCCCGTGCAGAACTACACGGCTGGCATGACAGAGCAGTACACCGCCATCTTCTACATGGGGAGTTACTACAACAACCCCATACCGGCGGCGTTCCTTTCAGATGTGACCACCACGCAGAAGACCGTGGTTTGGTTCAAATACAACCTGTGGGAACTTGCCTGGAACACGGCGTATCCGTTCACGTCGCGTTACGGCATCAATTTTGTCGGTCTGCGCGGCATGAACGCGGCACCGTCGACGAGCGCGCCGAACCCCGGCTTTTTCGATACGGTGTCATACAAGAACCAGACCATGACCAAGTACTACGCCTTCAATGCCACGACCGGCGCCATCAGCGCTGATCCTGACATTGGCGTGACTTCCGTGGCTGACCCCACCAAGGCGAGCAGCGTGGTGACGATCACGAATTCGGTGACGCAGGAAACGGCGCCATACATCATGCGGTCGGGCAATTTCTGGTATGTGGCCGACATGCCGTTCTCGTATATCGGCCCACGCGACCGCTACCTGGCGATGTGCGACATGCTGCATGACATCCTGGGTACCAACGCGCCTACGCTGCACCGCGCGCTGGTGCGCCTGGAAGACGTCAACGCCACCAATACCGTGACGTCCATCAACACGCTGACGGATTACCTCTACAGCAAGAAGATTCCGTTCTCGATCGCTACCATCCCGCTGTACAAGGACCCGAACGGTGTCTACAACGGCGGCGTGTCGCAGACGATCCACCTGGTCAACGCGACGGGGCTCAAGTCGGCGCTGAACCATGCGTTGCCACGTGGGGGGAAGATCCTGATGCACGGCTACACGCACCAGTACAGCAACATCCCGAACCTCATCAACGCCGTCAGCGCGAACGACTTCGAGTTCTGGCTCGCCACGCAGAACCGGCCTGTGAACGAGGACTCGACGCAATGGGCAGCCGGGCGGTTGTCATCGGGGTTGCTGGAGTTCCAGCTCAATGGCTATGCGCCGTTTGCCTGGGAGGCGCCGCACTATCAATCGTCTCCGTTGTCCATCAAGGCGGTGCCGCAGTACTTCAAAAACACGTATCAGCGCGTGGTGTATTACACATCGGATAACCCGCAGACCTTGAACTCGACCACCGCTGGACATGATTTTTCGGTCGGCCAGTTCTTCCCCTACATCATTCAGAAGGACTACTACAGCCAGCGCATCATTCCGGAAAACTTGGGCAACGTGGAATACAACATCTGCAATATCGATCCGTCGTCATGCCTGACGTACACCGCACAGGACATCCTGACCAATGCGACGTATGCACAGGTGGTACGAGACGGCTTTGCCTCGTTCTTCTTCCATCCGTTCTGGCTGGAGCCGGATCTTGGCACGCCGGGCTATACCGACTTCCAGACCATCATCACCGGGATCACCGGCATGGGGTACACCTGGGCGGACGCGAGCACGGTGAAGTGACGGTGAGGCGGATGCGCTTGTTACTGGCGACTGTCATGCTGGCATTGAGCGCATCCTCTGAGGCCGCAGGGCCGGTGGGCGAAATGCCTGCCGGCGCTGTGCCGTTGTATGGCGTGACGGTTGACGCCGTGGACAACGTGCCTGCCGTGGTGGACGCGTTGTCGCATCTCTCGCGCACGCCTACTGTGCGCGTCGTCTTTGACGAAGGCATGGACGCGCCGCATTACGTTGGGGCGGTGGCCGCCATCCGGGACGTCGCGTACGTGATGGGCGAACTGGTGGATTCCTCCACGCTCAAGCAATACACCGCACCGCAACTGCGCGAGCGTGCCGCCGCTTACCTGCACACGCTCGGCAGCAACGTCGACGTCTGGGAAATCGGTAACGAGATCAACGGCGAATGGACCGGGCCCACACGCGATGTGATCGACAAGACCATGGCGGCCTATGAAGTCATCAGAGCCGGCGGCGGCCGCACGGCGCTCACGCTGTACTACAACGAGGGCTGCGCCGAGCAGCCGTCACGCGCGATGTTCGAGTGGGTGCAACGTAATGTGCCGCTGCGCCTGCGCGATGGGCTCGATTACGTCTTCATCAGCTTCTATGAAGACGACTGCAAGATCCCTCCGCCCGATTGGAACGCGGTATTCACTAGGCTAGGCGGACTGTTTTCGCATGCCGCGCTGGGTTTTGGAGAAGTCGGGACGCGACATGCCGCACGCAAGCCGGCGCTCGTCGCGCATTACTACGGGCTCGCGGTCACGCATCCTCGCTTTGTCGGCGGCTACTTCTGGTGGTACTTCCGCCAGGACATGGTGCCGCGCTCAAGGCCGCTGTGGCGCAGCCTCGATGCGGCGTTCCTTAGCATGCCCGTGGCGGTCAGCCGCTAGCTCGCGCGCTGACGCGTTGGGTGTTTGCCGTTGATTTTCGGTCTGCCAGGTCTTCGGGTTCAACCGGCTCGCCGTCACGACGCACGAGTTGGATCGTGCGTGTGGGCAGTGCGAACGAGGTGCCGAGATTTTCCAGCCCTTCCAGGATCGTCAGGTTGATACGTTGCTGAATATCCATATAGAGGTTGAAGTCCGGATCGGTCACGAAGTACACGACCTCGAAGTTCAGCGCGTTCTCGCCAAACTCCTTGAAGTGCGCGCGATCAAACCGCGTGTTGCCGGCGGCTTCCACCGCATGGCGCACGATGTCCGGAATCTTCTGCAGCTGCGCAGCGCGCGCATCGTAGGTCACCCCAAAGGTGAAGACGATGCGTCGTTCCGACATTCGTTTGTAATTGTGAATCGTGCTCTTGAGCAGCGCCGTGTTGGAAGCGACGATCTCTTCGCCCGACAGGCTGCGGATGCGCGTGGTCTTCAGGCCAACGTGCTGCACTGTGCCGGCAATCGATTCGAAGACGATGAAGTCTCCGATCTCGAACGGCTTATCCAGGCCGATGGCGAGCGAGGCAAACAGGTCACTCAGGATGTTTTGCACCGCCAGCGCCACCGCCACGCCGCCCACACCCAGGCTGGCAACGAAGGCCGTGATGTTGATGCCCACGTTGGCCAGAATGGCCAGCAGCAGCATTGACCATAGCGCAAAGCGCAGCACCCACGCCGTCATGGACGTGATCACGGGGTTGCGCGTGGCGTGGGTCTG
This sequence comes from Burkholderiaceae bacterium 26, assembly GCA_000955795.1. Taxonomy (GTDB): domain Bacteria; phylum Pseudomonadota; class Gammaproteobacteria; order Burkholderiales; family Burkholderiaceae; genus Ralstonia; species Ralstonia chuxiongensis. Next base: position 127,448 of record JYOB01000007.1, on the reverse strand, counting down.
CGTCGACAGCCGGTCACGCGCCCACAGCTTCACGCCGCGATTGAGCCACAGGGCAATCTGGAAACCGATGATGACGAACCAGATGTGGTCGAGCTTGTTGGCAATGCGCGTTGGCAGATCGATGAAGTACGAACCTGCGAGCAATGCGGCCAGCGCAATGAACAGCGGATGCGTATCGCGCAGCACCGCTGTGACGAGAATGTCGAAGCGGTAGCCGGTACGGCGCGCGCGCGCGTCAAACCGGTTGCAGATCAGGTGCAAGACACTGGACAGCACCACATATGCAGCGATCACAGTCAATGCGGCGGCGGCCCAATCGCGGGCCGGCACGCGCAGGAAGGTGTGGGCGTTGAGCCACTCCATGGGCATCTCCGTGCAGAAAACACGGATGCTGCGCCGCACATAGCGTGCCTGCCCTTACTGCCGCAGCGCTGCCTTCGGCTCGGCGTCGGTCGGTACGCACACGCGGTTGCGGCCCTGACGCTTGGCTTCCATCAGGCCGAGATCGGCATCGGCCAACAGGTGTGCCAGGTCCTGCCCGGGGCGTAGCGGAGCGGCGCCCACGCTCACTGTCAGCGGCCCCGCGGGTGTTTGCGTGCCGGCCACCGCCGTCTTGAGCCTGTCCACCACGGCAAGCGCGCCGGTCAGGCCGCAACCCGGCAGCAGCACGGCAAACTCGTCACCGCCCAGCCGGCCGAACAGGTCAGCCGGGCGCAGCACGCCAGCCAGCGCATCAGACAGCGCGACGAGTGCCTCGTCACCGGCGGCATGTCCCCACGTATCGTTGATGGATTTGAAGTGATCGACGTCGAGGTAGAGCGCGCACAGCGGCTCGACATGATGTTGCGCGCGCTCTACCGCAAAGGTCCCCAGCTCGAAGAAGCGTTGCCGTGCGAGCATGCCGGTCAGGTGGTCGGTGTTGGCCCGATCGGCCAGACTGCGTTCGGCCGCAAAGTGCCGCGCCATGGCGCGCAGCAGGTAGTGGTGAATGACGGCGGCCGCAGCCATGCAGATTGGCAGATAGAGCACCAATCCCAGCCAGCCGTGGTGGATTGCCGTGGGGGGTTCTGGCGCGATCAGCAGCGCGACGATGGGCCCGGCCGCGCACAGCGCCATGGCGATGCAGAAGTCGCGCTGGTTGAGCCACGCGGGGCTGGTGGCAAGCGGCATCAGATAGAACGCCGGCAGTACCCATTGGAGCCCCGCCTGATGACCGAACGCGATGATGGCCACTTCCTCTGCCAGCAGGTGCGTGAGCGCCAGCGGCCCCCACATGCCGGTGTGCCGATACCGCTGTGCGACCACCACGATCGCCACCAGCAGCAGGAGCAGCGCAAGCAGCGGCTCCGGCCGATGCAGTAGCCCGACCGACCAGCCCAGCACGATCGCGAAGGCGTAACCGAGCACGCCGCATTTGCTCAGCGCGATGATCATCGGCACAAAATGGCGCGCCTGATAGTCACGCGAGGGTGTGCGTGCGTCGGGCAGGTCGGAGGCGGTAGGCAGGTTCGCGCTCAAGGCAGGGCAAGAGAGACCCTCTGGCGCGACGGGATGATGCGGGCGCGGGCGGGGCCGAATTGCGCAACAAAGCGCGCATTCTAATGGCGGCAGGCAACCCCGTGCGCGGATTTTTAGTGGGGGGAATCCCGCAATGTGTGTCTCAGCCTGCCAGCACTTGCCACACCAGCCACACATTGGCAACGCTGATGACGATGAACAGCCCCCACGCCAGCCAAGACGTTAACCGGCTGTTAACAAACACGCCCATCAGCGTGCGATCGCCCGTCATGCGGATCAGCGGAAGCATCGCAAACGGCAGTTGCAGGCCGAGCACCACCTGGCTGATGACAAGCAGTTTGCCGATGGCGTGGTCACCCAGCATCGCCACGCCGATGAACGCAGGGACCAGCGCCAGTGCCCGCGTGATCAAACGCCGCTGCCAGCAGGGGATGCGCAAGTCGAGGAAGCCCTCCATCAGGACCTGCCCCGCGATGGTGCCGGTAAAGGTTGAGCTTTGCCCCGCCGCCAGCAACGCGATGCCAAACAGCAGCCCGGCCAGCGCCGTTCCGACAATGGGCTCCAGCAGGTGGTAGGCGTCCTCGATGTCGGCCACGTTTTGATGCCCGTGCGCGTTGAATGCCGCTGCCGCCAGGATCAGGATTGCGCCGTTCACCAGCAGCGCCAGGCCCAGCGACGCGATGGTGTCCAGCCGCGACAGGCCGATGGCCTCGCGCTTGGCCGCCTCGGTGTTGGCCGTCATGCGCGTCTGCACGATGGATGAGTGCAGGTACAGGTTGTGCGGCATCACTGTGGCGCCGAGGATGCCGATGGCCAGATACAGCGGCTCGCGCTGGCTCACGGCCTGCCACGAGGGCATCAACCCGGCCGCTACCGCAGGCCAGTGCGGCTTGATGAGCACGAGTTCAACGAAGTAGCACAGCCCAATCGTGAGAATGAGCCCCAGCACGATGGCTTCCAGCTGGCGGAAGTTTTTGCCCTTCAGGCCCAGCACGATCAGCGTGTCCAGCGCGGTGAGTGCCACGCCCCAAAGGATCGGCACGCCCAGCAGCAGGTGGAAGGCCAGCGCGCAGCCCAGTACCTCAGCCAGGTCGCATGCAATGATGGACAGCTCTGCCAGCAACCATTGCACCCGCAATGCGCCGGGCTGATAGCGGTTGCGGGAGGCGCGCGCCAGATCCATGCCGGTGACGATGCCCAGCCGCGCCGACAGACATTGCAGCACCATGGCCGCCAAGCTGGAGAGCACCACCACGAACAGCAACGCATAGCCGTAACGCGAACCGGCTTCGATGTCAGTCGCCCAGTTGCCGGGGTCCATATAGCCGACCGATACCAGCAGCCCCGGTCCCGCAAAACGCAGCAGCTTCTTCCACAGCGGCAAGCCTGGCGGCACGGCAACGGTGCCGCGCACCTCGGATGGGCAGAACGGGGCGGTGGCGGTCGTGGGGAGGCGGAACATGCGCGTGTTGCTAAGGAAAATACAATCGGAATTTCGGAATGATAGCTAAACGCCACGCCGCACGTCTGAAACCGCGTCCGATATGTGTTGGTGGGGCGACTTTCTCGTCACGTGTCTCCACACATTTAAGGCAAAGCTCAGTCCGTTGCGGTAGATTTCGAGCTTCGCCGGCGCCTGTTTTCCACGCGCCGGTTGTCCGTTTACCGTCATTACCGCCGCCGAGATTCCCGCGCATGAACGCCATCCTCCTTATCGAAGACGATTTGCCGTTGGGCACGGCGCTGGCCCGCGCGCTGCGTCAGGCCGGCTACAACGCGACCTGGGTGCGCCGCCTGGTCGACGCGCAGAAATGGATCACCACCAACACCTTCGAAGCCATCGTGCTCGATCTCGGGCTGCCCGATGGTGAGGGCCATACCTTCCTGGAAGAACTGCGAGCCGCGCACAGCGACGTGCCCGTCATCATTGCCAGCGCGCGCGATGCGCTGTCTGAGCGGCTCAAGGGGCTGGATTCCGGCGCGGACGACTTTCTCGTCAAGCCGTTTCCCGTGGATGAACTCATCGCCCGCCTGCGCGCCGTGCTGCGCCGGCATGCGGGGCAGAGCACCAACCAGTGGAACGTCGGCAACCTGGTGGTGGAGCCCTCGCAGAAGCGCGTGACGCAAGAGGGCCAGGTCATCGAGCTGACGCCACGCGAATACCAACTGCTGCTTGAACTTGTGCGCCGCGCCCACCGCTGGGTGCCGCGCGAAACGCTCATGGACGCGCTCTACCGTGAGGGCGACAGCGTGAGCGCCAACGCGCTGGAAGTCGTCATCCACCACCTGCGCCGCAAGCTCGGCAACGAAACCATCCAGACCATTCGCGGTGTCGGCTACATGATCGGTGGCAACCGCGGGGCCGCCCAATGAAGCTGGCGGTTCCAGCCATCCTGCGGGTTCGCTCGCTGTCGTTCCGCCTGTATGTGCTGATCCTGCTCGCGCTGGTGTTGATGCTGCTGGTGCAGCTCGTCATCGCGCATCTGGAAATCTCGCGCACCAACAGCCGCCAGGTGGTGAGCGATCTGCGCATGTCGGCGCAGGCCTATGCGGACCTCACCACGCTCAACATGGACGACGTGCCGCGCCGCGAAGAATTCCTGCGCCGCCTCACCGACATCAAGCTGGGCCTATCGCTGCCCAACATCCTGCCGGGCGAATTCCGCTACGTGCTGTGCGATCGCGCCGGCCACGTCATCACCGCCTTCCCGGGTGCACCCACCATGCCGTGCGGCAAGACGCACGACACCGTTGTCGAGGTCATGCTGGAGGGCAAGCCGTGGCGCAGTTATACGGTCGACAGCGTCGACGGCAAGATCTCGGCCACTGTGGCGCAGCCCCTGACCGCGTACGAGCGCGCGATTCGCGATCTCTTCCAGGAGGTGGCGGTGGCGCTGGCCATCCTGGCGAGCGCATTGATGGTGATGGTCGGTTGGGCCGCGCACCAGGGCCTCAAGCCGCTGCGCACGCTCACGCGCCAGGTTGAGGCGCGTGACTCTGCCGACCTCGACCCCGTGCAAAGCGTCGAACACGCCGAGCTGAAACCGCTGGTCGATGCCTTGAACGGGCTGTTCGCGCGTGTGCGTCGCGGCATCGAGGCGGACCGCCGTTTCTTTGCCGATGCCGCGCACGAACTGCGTACGCCGTTGGCGGCCATTCAGGCGCAGGCGTATGTCGTGTCGCATTCCGATAGCGAAGACGACCGTTCTACCGCGCTGCGCGAGTTCGACCGCGGCATTTCACGCGCAACGCAGTCGCTCGCCAAGCTGCTCGCCATTGCGCGGCTGGATGCACGCCGCGTGGAGGCGCAGCTTGCGCAGGGCGCGTTGTCCGACCTGGCGGGCTGTGCACGCAGCGGCGTGATCCAGCAGGCCTCGCGCGCAGAGCGTCGCAACATCACGCTGTCGTACGACGGCGCCAACCAGGCGTGGGTGTCGGTTTCGCATGAAGACGCTGCGACGCTGGTGGAAAACGTGCTCGACAACGCCGTGCGCGAGACGCCCAACGGCGGCGAGGTGCGCTTGGCCGTCAAGCGCATCGAGCAGGCGGGCGTGCCGATGGTCGAGCTGCGCATTGAAGACTCCGGCCCCGGTATTCCGCCTGACGAGCGCGATCGCGTATTCGAGCGTTTCTACCGCCCGCGCACCAGCCAGTCGCAGGGCAGTGGCCTGGGCCTGGCGATCGTGCGCCGTATCGTGGAATTGGGGAATGGCTCGGTGGCCATCGAAGACGGCCTGGCCCATGCGGACGGCAGAGGCTGCGCGATTGTGATCCGCCTGCCGGCGCTGGATTCCGCGCCCGAGCCGATCGAGCCCGATGATGCGCCTCCCGGCATGGCCGACACGCCCAGCCATTGATTGGCGCGCGCCGGCACTGCCGTCCACCTGCCGCTGATCAATAGCCGACCGTGAAGCGCTGGCGCGGGTGCGCCGGCTTTTCCGTTTCATCGAGGAAGGCGATCGCGTAGTCTTCCATCGAAATCCACGGCTTGCCGTTGGCATCCACGAGCAGCGAGTCTTTGCCGACGCGGAAGTGCCCAGTGCGCTCGCCCGGCTCGAAGATGGCCGACGGCGACACGAACGTCCAGTTCAGCTCGGTTTCCTTGCGCAGCGCATTAAGGAAATCGCGGCCGGCCGAGGCTTCGTCAAAGTACTCCTTGGGGAACTGCGGCGTGTCGATCAGCGCCACGCCCGGGGCCACTTCCAGGCTGCCGGCGCCACCCACCACCAGCAGGCGCGGCACGGCCGCCTTCTTCACCGCACCAACGATCTGGTCGGCGCTTGCCTGCAGAAAGCGCACCGTGCTGTAGGCCACATCGTTGCCCGCGAGTGCGGCCACGAGGCCAGCTTGGTCGGCGACATCTACATCCTTGGCGGTCAGGCCGGCACGTGCGGGCAGCTTGGATGCCGTGCGCGCAATGGCGGTCACCTCGTGACCGCGGCGCAGTGCTTCGTCGATCAGGCGGGTGCCCACGCGCCCCGTGGCGCCAATGATTGCGATCTTCATAGTCAACTCCTTATGGAATGGTTTGAGCGGTTGAAACGTTATATGTAATTAATGCAGTTACATATAGGGGTAAAAAAATAGGCCGACGTGGCGGCCTAGCTAGGCTCGACGGCGGCGGCGTTGTGCGTGTCCCACCTCGTTGAGGATGCTGGCGATGGTTTGCGCGGCAAGCTCGGCTTCCAGCGCGGCTTGCGCGCGTTCCGTCACACGTTCGAGCACGCCGGTGATCTCGCGGCCGACCTCGCACGCTGGGTTGGGTGCATTGGGCGGCAGTGCAATCAGCACCGGCGATTCCACCACACGAAAGACGTCCAGCAGCGTGATGCGGTCTGCCGGCCGTGCCAGCGTGGCGCCGCCCGTCGCGCCCATCTGCGAGGTCACGAAACCGGCGTCGGCCAGTTGCGCCACCAGACGCCGAATGAGCGCTGGGTTGGTTCCCACGCTGCCCGCGATCAGCGACGACGGCACCGGCCCCTCTGCGCTGGCAAGCAGGGTGAGGATATGCACGGCGACGGCGAAGCGGCTGCTGGTAGACATGGTGGTGAACGCAAAAGTGTAACCATGGTAGATACACTTTGAGGCGCGGTCAACCCCGTTGGCAGGTGAGCACTTCAGAAGACGGATGCCAGTGCGGCGGCGCGTGCTTTGGCATCTGCCTTGGCGGTCGCCAGCACGTCGGGCGTGGTGAGCGTGGGTGCTGCGCTGATCTCGGTCACGTCTTCAATGCCCAGGAAGCGCAGCCAGCGGCGCAGATAAGGTTTCTGGAAATCGTCCGGCGATTCGCTTGCGCCTTCAGTGTGCGCAGCGTACGCACCGGCGCTGGCGTAGATGAGGGCCGCCTTCTTGCCCGAGAGCAGCGCCTGATAGCCGGTGGCCGGCGACCAGTTCCAGTTCTGCCCCGGCAGGGTCACCACATCAATGAAGTGCTTGAGCCGATAGGGCACCCCAAAATTCCACATCGGCACAGAGAAGAGATAGTGGTCTGCCGCATTGAAGCGTTGCGACAGCGCCACCGCGCGCTGCCATTGCGCACGCTGTTCCGGCGTGGCGTTCTGGGTGCGCAGAACCGCAAACTTGGCGCCGATCATGTCGGCGTCGAATTCAGGCAGGTCGACGTCCTTACTCCACAAGTCGATCGTGTCCATCTCATGGCCTGGGTGCGCGGTGCGGTAGGCGTCGAGAAACTGCTTTGCCACGTCGATGGAGTGGGACAGCGTTTTCATGGGAGAGGCTTCGATATAGAACAGACGGGTCATGACGGGCTCCTGATGCGGTCTTAGGCTGCGTTGAAGAAATTGAGGCCGACGGTGCCGGCAATCACCAGCCCGATGCAGGCCAGGCGCGCGGGCTGCATGCTCTCGCCAAACAGCACGATGCCGAGCACGGTTACCCCCACGGAGCCGATGCCCGTCCAGATGGCGTAGGCCGTGCCGGCGGGCAGGCCGCGCATGGCATGCGTGAGCAGGAAGACGCTGGCGAGCGCCGTCACGATGCCAAGCGCGCTGGGGATGGGGCGCGTCCACCCCTGCGCAAACTTGAGCGAGATCGCCATGGCGATCTCCACAGCGCCGGCTGCCAGCAGCCAGAGCCAAGCGGTTTGAAGCATGAAGCCTCCAGGAATGTTCGTTGTCCGGTTGGCAAGCAGATGCGTTGCGATGCGGCCAGAGTAGGGATGGGACGACGCGGCAACAAGTACGCACCTGGAGGTAACCACCAGGCACGATGCGGGTATCAGCGCCCCAGGCCAGCCCACCAAACGATCTGCGCGCCAAGTTGGCAAATACGCAATTCGCTGCCGTGCCGCGGCGCGCGATCGGCATCATCGTTGGCGCCGCTGCTCCTAAGCTAGACGCCATGCAAGGTGGCTTGTCGCCACCCTTGGATTCATTCTGGCGTCCAACCATTCAGGAGCGTTGTCATGGCCCTTCGGGATTTCAAAGTGCTCACTTTCGATGTCGTCGGAACGTTGATCGACTTCGAGGGGGGCATGCTTGCCTACCTGCGTCGTGCGGTGCCCGACAGCAGGGTCACCGACGAGGATTTTCTGGGCGCGTATCGGGCAGCGCGCAAACGCGGCCAGACCGAGTGGTATCCCGACGATCTCGTGCCGTGCTGGCACATCGTGGCGCAACAGCTTGGCCTGCCCAATAGCGACGCGCTGGCGCAAGGTTTTCGCGATTCGGTGGCCGAATGGCCTGCGTTTCCCGACTCGGTGGAGGCGCTGCAGCGATTGAGCAAGCGCTTCAAGCTCGTCACCATGACCAACGCGCAGTCGTGGGCGCTCGAACATTTCCAGCGGACGCTGGGCGCACCGTTCGACCTGCTGCTCAGCTGCGACGATGCCCTCTGCGAGAAGCCCGATGCGCAGTATTTTGCCTATGCACGCGGCCGCTATGAAGGCGCCTGGGGCTTCAAGCAAGCCGACAACCTGCACGTGGCGCAGAGCCAGTACCACGACATCGGTATCTCCAAACGCCTGGGCATCACCACCTGCTGGATCGAACGCCGACACGGCATGAAGGACTCGGGCGGAACCATCGAGTCGGAGCACACCGTGCCCGATTACCACTTCCATACGCTGGCCCAGCTGGCCGACGCGGTCGAGGCCGGCGAGTGAAGCGCGACGCCATTGCGGAACCGGTCGCCGATCTGCTGCCAGACCTCGTGGCACTGCGCCGCGACCTGCATGCGAATCCGGAACTCGCCTACGAAGAACATCGGACGGCAGGCATCGTCGCGCAGTCGCTGCGGGTGTTGGGTCTGGCGGTGGAAGAGGGCATTGGCGGTACCGGCGTGGTCGGCACGCTGCGCGGCGGGCGCGGCACCCGCAGTGTCGCGCTGCGCGCCGACATGGATGCGCTGCCGATGGTGGAACTGGGCCGATCACCGCACGCGAGCCGCTCACAGGGCAAGCATCACGGCTGCGGGCATGATGGGCACACCAGCATGCTGATTGGCGCGGCGCGCCAGCTTGCGCGCACGGGCGTCGACGGCACCGTCCACTTCATCTTCCAGCCTGCCGAAGAGGGCCAGGCCGGTGCGCGCCGGATGATTGAAGATGGCCTGTTCGAGCGTTTTCCATGCGATGCCGTCTATGCGCTGCACAACTGGCCGGATCTGCCGCTCGGACATGCGCAGACGCGGCCGGGCCCGATCATGGCGGCGGCAGATCGGTTCGATATCACCGTGCGCGGGCGTGGCGGGCATGCGGCCCAACCGCACCACACGCCGGACGCCATCCTCGCCGCCAGCCAGCTTGTGGCGCAACTGCACACCATCGTGTCGCGCCGCATTGATCCGAGCGAATCGGCGGTGTTGTCCGTCACGCGCATCGAAGGCGGTCACAGCCATAACGTGCTGCCGCCCGAAGTACGCATCACCGGCACCGTGCGCAGCTTTGATGCTGTATCGCAGGATCGCATCGAGGCGGCACTGCGCGACACGGCCAATGGCATCGCGCTGGGCAGCGGCACGCAGGTGGCGGTGGATTACCGCCGCTATTATCCGGCCACCATCAACACGCCAGCCGAATCGATGCTCGCGTTGGACGCGGCGCAGGCGATCGGCCTGGAGGCTGCAGAGGCGCCACACGCTGCATTCACCTCCGAAGACTTCGCGTTCATGCTGCAGCGCAAGCCCGGCGCCTATCTCTGGCTCGGTCAAGGCCGTGCGGATGCCGGCCCCGATGGCGAATACCCGCTGCACCACCCGTGCTACGACTTCAACGACGACGCGCTGCCGCTGGGCGTGCGCTGGTTCTGCGAAGTTGCCCGCCGCGCGTTGGCCGCGGTTCCATCTGCTTCTTGAACCGCGGCCATGCGTGTCACGCTCCCGGTATTGCAGCCTTAGAAATCCGCCACCTTGCCCCAGGCCGAGTGCTTGAAGCGCGCCGGGTTGTAGGGAGCAGGGTCGAAGATCGGTTTTTCACCCGTCACCAGATCGGCGATCAGATGGCCGGCGCCGGGGCCGATGCCGAACCCGTGGCCTGAGAAGCCCGCGGCCAGGATGAATCCGGGAATCTCCGGCACTTCTCCGATGCCGGGCACGCCGTCCGGCGTGTTGTCCACGAAACCGGCCCAGGCGTTGGCGATGCCCGCTTGACCCAGCACCGGCAGCAGTTCGACGGCGCGGTCATAGGTTTGCCTGACAGCCGCCGCATCCGGCCGTGGATCGAGTATGCGCATGCGCTCCATGGGCGTGGGTGCATCGAGCCGCCACCGAGCAAGTGTTTCGTGGCCCGCGCGAATGCCTTCCAACCCGCCGGGGAACACGTTGCGCCAGCGCTTCGCGAACATCGGCAGAAACTGCGGCGCGAAGCGCAGCAGCTGTGCGGTCGGGTCCACGCGTCCGCGCCCGCTGATGGCAAGGTTGTAGCTGCCATCGCTGCGGCGCGTGATGGACACACGTGCGGTGTGCAAGGCGTCAGGCACTGGCTCGGTCACCCCCGTGACACGCACGATGGATTGGCGAACGGTCGCCTGCGGAAAACGAACGCCCAATTGGCGACAGAACGACGAGGCCCAGGCACCGCCTGCAAATACCACGGTGCGGGTCTTGATGGTTCCGGCTTCGGTGACGACGCCGCTCACGCGACCGCCCTCGACTTCAATGCCCCGTGCGGCGCAGTTCTGGTGCACGGTGCCGCCGAGCTTCATGAGCGCAGCCGCCACGGACGGCGCCGCCTTGGCGGGGTCCGCCGTGCCGTCGCTCGGTGAGAACACGCCGCCCTTCCACGTGCGACCGGTGAGGCGGCCACGCTCGGAGGCATCACGGCTGCTCAGCATGTGTGTGGTCACGCCGGCCGTTCTCGCGAAATCGCGCCACTTCGTCCAGCGAGCAAGTTCGTCTTCGTCGTTGCTGAGGTAGAGCAAGCCGCACCGGCGGAAACCTGTGTCTTCCCCCGTGTCTGCGGCAAACCGCTCCCATAGCTCGAGGCTTCGGGTGGCCATCGGCAGTTCACGCGCATCGCGGTTTTGCTGTCGGCACCAGCCCCAATTTCGGCTCGACTGTTCGGCCCCGATGCGGCCCTTTTCGACCACGGCCACCGAAACGCCGCGTCTGGCCAGGTAGTAGGCAGCAAAGACGCCGATGATGCCGCCGCCAATCACGACGACGTCGGCTTGCGCTGGAAGGGAGGAGGCGCTCTCGATGAGGCGCAACGGCTGGGACATGGATCGTTTTCCTCGTTCGTTCAGGCCTGCGCGTTCTGCACCACGTAGAACTTGGCGACGCGCTCGGTACTCTGCCATCCGATGGAGGCGCCCTGCGGCACGAAGATGGCATCGCCGGTGCTCACGGATAGCACGCTGCCATCCGGGCCAGCGAACTGCACGCCGCCATCCAGCACGTACATGAACTCGTTCACTGGATGTGCGCGAACGATGCGGTGGTAGGGCGTCGAATCCCAGGTGCCTGCGCGGTACTGCGTTTGCTCGTCGGTGAAGACGTTGTCGCTACGGCACTGCGGGGCAGGCCCAACCAGAACCTCGGGGGCCGGACTGCCCGACGGCTTGAAGTCCGCATCCGCGTGCAGCGGGATGAGTGCCGGCGTTGTGGGCGTTGTAGACGTATTGCAGGCCGCGGCGCAGAACACGAATCGAACGCCAGCGGCGGCCTCGATGCGCACGGCCGTGCCGGATGTGATGACCGCGCCGGAGCCCGGGCCGATCACGTGCGGTGCCGAGCCCGGTGACGTGAGCGTTAGCTCGCCATCGACGACGGCCAGCGTCTCGGTATGCGGAAAGCGTGCGACATCCCGTTCGCCAACAAAGCTCGCTCGGCCGGCGCTCATGGCGTTTGGCCCTTCCCAGGCGATTTCCCGTTCTTGCGCGAAGGGATCGTCGGGGCTCAGGGCGGCTGGCCGGAACGTGGTCGAGAGAGGAGCGCCATCGGCGCGGTGCAGCATCAGAGCAGTCGTCATGCGGGTGGCTTCTTACCGTATCGAAGCGGCCGTGGTTTCGAGCGGCGGCAGCCTCAGGTACGGGGTAGCGTCAGCGTTGGTTGGGAAAGAGCCGTTCGATCGGGCAGTGCGTTTTGATGAATGGCGATTTGATAACGATGTAGCTGAAGTACTTGGCAATGCCGATGTTGCGCTCCAGCAGGTCTTCAATCACTTCCTGGTAGTGATTGACGCCCCGGGTGATGAAGCGCAGCAGATAGTCGTAGCCGCCCGAGAGCAGGTGGCATTCCAGCACCTCGTCCACCTCACGGATGGCCGCTTCGAAACGCACGAAGGTTTCGCGGTGGTGGTCGGACAGCGTGACCTCGGTGAACACAGTCAGCGTATCGCCCAGCTTTTCGAGGCGGATGTGCGCGCCATAGCCGGAGATGTAACCCGCCTGCTCCAGGCGCTTGACACGGATCAGGCACGGGCTGGGCGACAGGCCCACGGCATCGGCCAGGTCCACGTTGGTCATGCGTCCGTTCTTCTGCAGTTGGGCGAGGATGCGCAGGTCTAGACGATCGATCTTGAGGGCTTCGGTCATGGCAGGGGCGAAGGCGTGGAAGATAGATCCGATTCTGCGGCAGCCAGCGTGTCTTGTGTCAGCTTGTTGCGGCGGGTTGCCACCGGTTGCATCAGGCGAGCGTGGCGCGCACGGCCGGAATGGCCAACACATCGTCGAGCGTCTTTTTCAGGCGCGTGAAGAGCTGCGCGAACTCGTCTTCGGTGTAGGTCAGCGCGGGCGCAAAGCCCAGGATGTTGTCGCCAAACGCCCGGAACACGAGGCCGTTGCCATAGGCAGCCGAGGCAATAAGATTGGGCAGGCCAAGCGCAGCGTCAAAGCCTCGCTTGGAGGCCTTGTCGCTCACGAGTTCCAGCGCCCCCAACAGGCCACGATGGCGTGAGTCGCCTACCAGCGGGTGCGCAAGCAGACCGTCCAGCCCGGCCGCAAAAGTGGCCGCGCCGCGCTGGCCATTGGCGAGGATGCCGCCTTCTTCGTACAGGCGCAGCACTTCCAGCGCCACCGCCGCGCTGACCGGATGGGCCGAGTATGTGGCGCCGTGGCCGATAGGCACGCCGGCGGGTGCGCCGTCGGCAATGCCCGCGTAAATCTGGTCGGAAATCAGCGTCGCACCCATCGGCACATAGCCCGCCGTGAGCCCCTTTGCCATCGTCATGATGTCGGGGTCGACGCCTTCGGCATCGCAGGCAAACATCGGGCCGGTGCGGCCAAAACCGGTGATGACCTCATCCACCACGAACAGAATATCCAGCTCGCGGGCGGCGTCGCGCATGGCTTTGAGCCAGCCCTTGGGTGGCACGATCACGCCGCCAGAGCCCTGGATCGGCTCGCAGAAGAACGCGGCGACGTTGTCTGCGCCGAGGTCTGCCACCTTGGCACGCAACGCCGCCACCGACGCGGCGATGATGCCCTGCGCATCCGCCGGGTTGGCCGCACGGTATGGGTTGGGCGACGGGATGTAGTGCTGCGTCGGCAGTGGCAAGTCGAAATCGCGATGGAACGCCGGCAGTGCCGTCAGCCCCGCGCCCGTGGACGAAGAGCCGTGGTACCCGCGCTCCAGCGAAATGAAATGCTTCTTCGTCGGCTTGCCGACAGCGTTGAAGTACTGGACGATAAAACGCACCGCCGCGTCCACCGCCTCCGAGCCACCGAGCGTGAGATAGACGTGATTGAGCGAGCGCGGCGTGATCTCCACGAGCTTGTCGGCCAGGCGGATGGCGGGCTCGCTGCTGAAATGAAAATAGCCCGTGGCGTAGGGCAGGCGGCGCATCTGTTCGGCGGCAGCCTGCACCACGCTCTCCTGGCCATAGCCGACGTTGACGCACCAGAGGCCCGCAAAGGCATCGAGCAATTCGTTGCCATGCGCGTCGGTCAGCCATGAACCGCGCCCGGATGTCAGCACGGTCGGCCCGCGTTGCTCGTGGGTGCGCCACGATGCGACCGGGTGGATCAGGTGTGCGCGGTCGATGGCGTCAAGCGAGGCAAGCTGCGGCAGATCGGTGAGCTGGGTCATGGCAGAGTCCGTACGGGCAATGAAGGCAATCAATGGACTCAAGAGTAGGCCGAGCGAACCCTGCCTTGGTGCTGCTTTGCGCGGGCAGAACGCAGCGGGCTGCTGTTGTTCGGCGCGCAGCAGCAGATCGTGCGGCGCGACGTTTTACCTGCGGTTTCAGTAGCCGCGCGAGCGGTCCACCAGCCCGACCATGGGTTTGCCCGCAGCGAAGCGGCGCAGGTTGTCGATCACAACCGCTGCCGCGGAAAGCGGTTGCGTCATGCTGGCAATGTGCGGCGTGATGTGGATGCGTGGGTGGTGCCACAACACATGGCCGGCGGGCAACGGCTCGGGGTCGGTCACGTCCAGCATGGCTTCGCTGAGCTGCCCGCTATCAAGCGCCGCGATCAAGTCGTCGTTCATTAGCTGCGGACCGCGGCCGACATGCACCAGCGCGGCCCCTTGTGGGAGCTGTGCGAACAGCGCTGCGTTGAGAACGCCGCGAGTGGCATCGGTCAACGGCATCAGGCATATGAGGATATCGGTGCGCGCCAGGAACGCCGTCAGTTCCTCATGCCCGGCAAAGCAGTGCACGCCGTCAATTGCATGGCGCGACCGGCTCCAGCCCGCGCAATCAAAGCCGAACCCTTGCAACTGGGTGAGCACGGCCTGCCCCAGCGAACCGAGCCCCAGCACACCAATGCGGCGTTCATTGGCTGGCCGCACCGGCAGCGGATGCCACTGCTCCGCCTGCTGCTGGCGCCGGTACGCGGGAATGTCGCGATGCAGGCTCAGCACGGCATGTATGACGTACTCGACCATGCCGCGCACGATGCCGGGCTCCACCATGCGCACCACGGGCAGCGAGGGCGGCAGCGCTGCAAAGTTGAATTGGTCGACCCCCGCGCCTGAGGAGAACAGCACCTCCAGATGCGGGAAGTGCGAAGTGATATCGGCGGGCGGCTCCCAAGCCGCAAGAAAGCGCACCCGAAGCGGGTCACCAATGTCGGGCCAGATGCGAAAGTCGATGTCCGGCGCGTGCTGGCGGAACACCTCCGCCCATTGCCGGCCGCGAACAGGGTCGGACTTGTAGAGGAACGTGGTCTTCAAGATGAGCGGTCGGCGCAGTGTTCGGGGGTTAACCCATTGCCTGGGTCACGATGGCAAACAGCGCGGGCGCACCGGGCGGTGTGGTCAGCGGCTCGCCGCGCACCATGGTAGTGGGCGCATCCACGCGCAGCAGGCCGATGCTTTCCAGCCATTCGGCCAAGCCGCTGTCGAAATCGATGTCGATGCGTGTGAAATGGCCGGCATTGACACCCGCCAGATGCGCGATCAGCGCTTTGGCGCTTTCGGCATCCGGGGCGATCACCGGGCCGATGACATGGCCGCGACCGAATCGGCGCAGCATTGCGAAGCCGCGCGCCTCGCCGTCGTCGTCCAGCACGACGCAGGCATCTGCGCTGGCGAGCAGATCGTCGATCAATGCATCGCGCGGCATGCCCCGCGCCTGGGCGTCGAGCCGGCGCAAATCCTCAGATTCATTGAGCCCGGCGGGGCGCAGGCGCCAGCCGGCGGGCAGGGCGATCAGCGGCGTGGGTTGCGCAATGCCCTGGTGCTGGCGGATCTCGCCGGTGCGCACGAAGCCCAGTCGTTCGTACAAGCCACGCCCTTCGGCGGTGGCGTGCAACAGCACGGTGTGGTTGTCCAGGCCATCGAGCAGCGCGCTCATCAGCCGATGGCCGATGCGTCTGCCCTGGCATGCGGGCGTCACGATGACCAGCCCGATGCTGGCATGGCGCGGCCCCCAGCGCCAACGTTGTGCAGTGGCGATGATCTCGCCGTCGCGCTCGGCGACGATGCCTTCGGCATGCGCAAAACTCTGCGCCCAGTCGGCCGGGCGGTGCGGCCAGCGCTGCTCTTCCGACAGGGCATGCGCCTGGGGCAGATCGTCGGCAGTCATGGGGCGCAGCACCACGCCGTCGTCGGCGGGCAGGTTCTGGGCAGGTACGGACGAGGAAGACATGGGAGGTTCCTTCCGGCGAAGGATGAAGGTGGCACCGGCACTTATCTTGGACGACATCGCAGCGCGGAGCCAGATCGAATTGGGGTTTGCCCGCAATTTGCAAGCATCGTCTGTCGGGGGTGTCGGTTTCGCAATTCGATGCGGTAGCGCACCCCGTTACGAAACCAAATGCCGAGCCTTCCTGCCTAGCATCAATGACCTCATTTCGATATGGGTGCAGGACTTTCGGCGCCCCCCCAATTTCGTGGCCAAATTTGATCCAGATACCATCCGCGTACCCTCGGGCCATTTCATCGGCGGCAGGCTTGTGCCCGATGCGGACCGCATTACCGTGCGTCGCCCGTCCGACAACGCAGTGCATGCAGAATTGCCACTGGCTGACGCCTCCACAGTGGATGCTGCCGTGCAAGACGCCTGGCATGCCTGGCGTACGACTGACTGGGCGCGCCGCGCCCCGCGTGACCGGGCGCGTGTGCTGCGCCGCTGGGCCGATCTGATCGACGCCGACGTGGCGCACATGGCGCCGCTTGAAGCGGTGTGCTCGACCCGGCCGCTACGCGATGCCGCAGCTTGGGACGTGCCATTCACCGCCGAAGGCCTGCGTTTCTTTGCCGAATACGCCGACAAGCTCGGCGGCGACGTGGCGGCCACGCGGCACGACAACCTGGGGATGGTGGTGGCCGAGCCCTACGGCGTGGTCGGCGCGATCACACCGTGGAATTTCCCGCTGGTGATGGTCTCGTGGAAGGTCGGTGCGGCGCTGGCAGCCGGCAACGCTGTCGTGCTCAAACCATCCGAGCTGACGCCGTATTCCGCCATCCGACTTGCAGAACTGGCCATCGAAGCCGGCGTGCCGCCGGGGCTGTTCAACGTGGTGCAGGGCGATGGCCGCACTACCGGCGACGCGCTCACGCGCCATCCGCTGATCTCCAAGATGACCTTTACAGGCTCAACACGCACGGGCGCAGCCATCATGGCGACCTGTGCGTCGCATGGTCCAAAGCCCGTCACGCTGGAGTTGGGCGGCAAGAGCCCGCAACTCGTGTTTGACGACGCGCCCGATATCGACCGGCTGGCAGGCATTGTCGCGGGCGCCATCACCGGCAACGCTGGACAAGTGTGCGTGGCTGGCTCGCGCCTGATCGTGCAACGGCACATTGCCCAGGCATTGATCGAGCGCATTACCGCACGCTTTGCCGCGCTGCGGCCTGGCGCCACCTGGGATGACACGGCCACGCTGCCGCCGATCATCTCGCAAGCCCAGGCGGCGCGCATTCTCGACATCGTGGAGCGTGCGCGCGATGCCGGCGCGCAAGTGCGTTGCGGCGGCGGCCTGTTTGGCGACGGGCCTGGCGGGGCATATTTCCAGCCCACGCTGCTCGAAGGCGTGCGCGCCGACAGCCCGGCCGTGCAGGAAGAAATCTTCGGCCCGGTGCTGACGGTGCAGACCTTCGACGATGAAGAGGAAGGCCTGGCACTCGCGGCGCACGAACACTACGGCCTGGCCGCCGGGGTACACACCGCAGACATCGGACGCGCGCTGCGAGCCATGCGTGGCATCGCGGCGGGCACGGTCTGGATCAACCGCTATGGGCGCAGCGCAGATTTCGTGATCCCCACGGGCGGCTATCACCAATCCGGTATCGGCAAGGATCTGGGCCGGCAAGCCGTGGAGGCCAACCTGCGCTTCAAAAGTGTGCTGATCGATTTTGCTGCGACGCACTAGCGTGCCTTGGCGGTGCGTGCGGCACGCCGGCGGTGCAGACCGCATGGCATGCCGCGAGTGCCATCGGAAACAGCAGCTTTCTCACGTGAGACGGCGCATTTCCCTACAACCGTTGCGAGTCTGCGTGCTTCAATGATTTCGTCATAACCGTGCTGCAAAGACTGCATAAATGCAGCGACCTTCAGGACCTTAGGACTTCAGACCATGACTTTCCGCCCCAAGTACATCACCTTTGACTGCTATGGCACGCTCACGCGGTTTCGCATGGGCGAGATGACGCGCGAGCTGTTTGCCGATCGCATTCCGGCCGAGCAGATGGAGCAGTTCATTGCCGACTTCACGGCTTACCGCTTTGACGAGGTGCTGGGCGACTGGCAACCGTACGAGGTGGTGCTGAAGAACGCCGTGCGCCGCCTGTGCAAGAAATGGAAGATCCAGTACTTCGACACCGACGGCCAGGCCTATTACGACGCCGTGCCGACTTGGGACCCGCATGCTGACGTGCCGGCAGGTCTTGCCAAGGTCGCCAAGGAAATCCCGCTGGTGATCCTGTCCAACGCAGACGACGCGCAGATCCAGAAGAACGTGGCGATGCTCGGTGCGCCGTTCCACCGCGTGTACACCGCGCAGCAGGCCCAGGCCTACAAGCCGCGCCTCAAGGCCTTCGAATACATGTTCGATTCACTGGGCTGCAACCCGGAAGACGTGCTGCACGTGTCGTCCAGCCTGCGCTACGACCTGATGTCGGCCGACGATCTCGGTATCGTCAACAAGGTGTTCGTCAACCGCGGCCACGGCCCGGGCAACCCGGCGTACCGTTACACCGAGATTCAGGACATCAGCGGTCTACCCGGTGTTGTCGGCCTCTAAGCAGAGTCTCCATCGCCCCCCCCCCACATGACCTCCATGAAACTCGACTCCTACTGGAACGACTCGGTGCCCGCGCTGGTGCTGGACGTGCGCGATCTGCCCGCGCAGGCAGACGTGGTGATCGTCGGCGGTGGTTTCACGGGGTTGTCGGCAGCGCTGGCGCTGGCGCGACGCGGCGCCAGTGTGGTCGTGCTGGAAGCGGGCGAGAGGGTGGCACCCGAGGCGTCGGGCCGCAACGGCGGCCACGTGAACAACGGCCTGGCGGTGGACTACGCCGACCTGGCTGCCAAGGTGGGCGTAGACCGCGCCCGCGCCTGGTATCACGCTTACGATGCAGCCGTGGATACGGTCGAACGCATTGTGCGTGACGAGGGCATTGCCTGCGATTTTCAACGCAACGGCAAATTGAAACTTGCCACCAGGCTGCATCAGATGGATGCACTGCAGCGTAGTGCCGATCGCTTGATCGCAGATCGTGTGGATGCGGACGTGGAGATTCTCGATGCCGCCCGCGTGCGTGCTGAAGTGCAGAGCGATCGCTTTCATGGCGGCCTGCTTTACAAGCGCAGCGGACAGATGCACATGGGCCGCTTTGCGCAGGGCTTGGCCATTGCGGCACAACGCCAGGGCGCGCAAGTCCATACGCGCACCTGTGTGCAGCGCATCGAGCGCGTGCAGGGGCAGATGCATCGCCTCCACACCACGCGTGGCACGATCGAGGCCAAGCAAGTGTTGCTCGCGACCGGCGCGTCGCGTCATGGCGGTTACGGCACGTTCGGCTGGTTGCGCCGGCGCATCGTGCCAATCGGCAGCTTTATCGTCACCACCGAGCCGCTGGGTGCGGAGCGTGCGCATGCGTTGCTGGCCGCGCGCCGCACCTACGTGACGGTGGCCAATATCCACCACTACTTCCGGCTCACGCCAGATCACCGGCTGGTCTTCGGCGGTCGCGCGCGCTTTGCAGTGTCGAGCCCGCAACAGGACGCGGTGAGTGGGGAAATCCTGCGCGCCGGCTTGACGGAAACCTTCCCGCAGTTGCGCGATGTGCGCCTGGATTACTGTTGGGGTGGCCTCGTCGACATGACACAAGACCGGCTACCGCACGCCGGTGAGCACGAAGGCCTGTTCTACTCGATGGGCTATAGCGGCCACGGCACGCAGATGTCCGTACACATGGGCGAGCGCATGGCTGCGGTCATGGCCGGCGACGCTGCCGCCAACCCATGGCGAGATCGCACGTGGAGCGCCATTCCTGGTCACTTTGGCCCGCCGTGGTTTTTGCCGGCGGTGGGCATGTATTACCAGCTCAAGGACCGATTTGCCTGAGCTACGCAGCAAACGCAGTCTTCCGCTGTTTCCAACGATCGCAACGCCATCCCTTCAGATTCATCAGGAGCCCCACCATGAGCGACAGCCGTAACGAGTTCGAGAACCTTGTCGGTCCCGCCGAAAGCCTGCGCGTGATGGAGTCGCTCAAGCGCGGTGCCTCGCGACGCGACGTGTTGAAGATGCTGATGGCAGGCGGCATGCAGGCCACGCTGGCCGGCAGTTTGGCGGGCACAGCTGTGAGCGCGTATGCACAGACGCCGCGCCGTGGTGGGCGCATCCGCGTGGCGGCGGCCACGGCTGCAGCTAGCGACACGCTTGACCCGGCCAAGCAGTCGAACCAGAACGACTACGTGCGCTGCAACATGGTCTACAACAGCCTGTTCGTGCTCGACGGCAGCCTGACGCCGCGCCCTGCGCTGGCCGAGTCGTACCACACGGCGGATGCCAAGACGTGGGTGCTGACGCTGCGCAAGGGCGTGACCTTCCATGATGGCAAGGCGCTGGCCCCGGCGGACGTGGTGTATTCCGTCATGCGCCACAAAGATCCGGCCACCGCCTCGAAGGCCAAGGTGCTGGCCGACCAGATCGAGAGCGTCAAGGCAACCGGCCCGAACGAAGTCACGGTGGTGTTGACCGCCCCGAACGCCGATTTGCCGGTGATCCTGGGCACTTTCCACTTCCATATCGTCAAGGACGGCACGACCGATTTCAACGCCGGCATCGGCACCGGGCCTTACAAGCTCAAGGAGTTCAAGCCCGGCGTCCGTACGGTCGTCGTACGCAACGAGGGGTACTGGAAACCGGGCAAACCGTATCTCGATGAAATCGAGTTCGTCGGCATCGGAGACGAAAGCGCGCGGGTCAACGCGCTGCTATCGGGCGGGATGGACCTGGTGGCCTCCGTCAACCCGCGTGCCGTGGCGCGCGTCAAGAGCACGCCGGGTTACGCGATCTTCGCGACGCAATCGGGCCAATACTCTGACCTGATCATGCGCAAGGATACGGGCCCGGGTGCGAACCCCGATTTCGTGATGGCGATGAAGTACCTGTTCGACCGCGAACAGATGAAGAAGACCATCGCGCTGGACTACGCGGTGCTTGGCAACGACCAGCCGATCGACCCGACCAACCGCTTCTATTTCAAGGAGCTGCCGCAGCGGGCGTTCGACATCGAGAAGGCGAAGTTCCACCTGCAAAAGTCGGGCGTGACCGGCAGGATTCCTGTTGTGGCATCGCCGGCGGCCATGTATTCCGTGGAGATTGCCCTGGTGCTGCAGCAGACCGGGCAGCGCATCGGTCTGGATCTCGACGTCAAGCGCATGCCGGCCGATGGTTACTGGTCCAACCATTGGCTCAGCAGCCCGGTGGGCTTCGGCAACGTCAACCCGCGCCCGAGCGCCGATACCATCCTCACGCAGTTCTTTAAATCCGACGCTGCCTGGAACGAATCACGCTGGAAGAGCCCAAAGTTCGATCAGTTGCTCACGGCTTCCCGTGCCGAGACGGACGTCGCCAAGCGCAAGCAGATGTATGCAGACATGCAGACGATGATCCACGATGAGGCCGGCATCGGCATTCCGCTGTTCCTGGCCAGCATCGACGGGCATACGACCAAGCTCAAGGGCCTGGCGCCGATCCCGCTGGGTGGCCTGATGGGTTACTCGTTTGCGGAAAACGTCTGGCTTGAAGCCTGACGTGGTGCCGGCGTTCTTGCACAAGGTGATGAAGGTGCTGCCATGAATCGAGTCATCCTCAAGCTGCTGATGCGGCGTGTCCTGCTGGCGCTGCTGTCGTTGCTGGCGGTGTCGGTCATCGTCTTCTCGATCACTGCTGTGCTGCCGGGCGACGCTGCGCAAGAGCAGCTGGGGCAGGACGCCACGCCTGAAGCCTTGGCTGCACTGCGCACACAGATGGGCCTGAACGTGCCGGCA
The DNA here is from genome assembly GCA_000955795.1 of Burkholderiaceae bacterium 26. Classification (GTDB taxonomy): domain Bacteria; phylum Pseudomonadota; class Gammaproteobacteria; order Burkholderiales; family Burkholderiaceae; genus Ralstonia; species Ralstonia chuxiongensis. Next base: position 105,586 of record JYOB01000007.1, on the reverse strand, counting down.
CCGCAGCGCTATGTGCACTGGCTGGCCGGCATTGCGCGCGGCGACCTCGGGCAATCGACCACCACGCAGATGCCGGTGGCCGAACTCGTGGCAAGTCGCTTGCCAAACTCGCTGCTGCTGGCGGCGGTGACGGCGCTGTTCTCGGTGCCGATCGCGCTCAGCCTTGGCATTGCCTCGGCGGTGTGGCGCGGCTCGTGGTTCGACAGGCTGGCCTCCACTGCCTCTGTGGCCGTGGTGTCGGTGCCGGAGTTTTTGGTGGCGACGCTCGCGGTGCTGGTGTTCGCCGTCAAGCTGCGCTGGCTGCCCGCGCTGTCGTATGTCAACGACATCGAGTCGCTCGGCCAGATGCTGCAGGCCTTCGCCATGCCGGTGCTCAGCCTGTGCTGCGTAATCGTCGCGCAGATGATGCGGATGAGCCGCGCTGCGGTCATCGACCAGCTCGAAGCGCCGTACATCGAGATGGTCCGCCTGAAAGGCGCTTCGCCGATGCGCGTGGTGCTCGCGCATGCGTTGCCCAACGCGGTGGGGCCAATCGCTAATGCGGTGGCGCTGTCCCTGTCGTACCTGCTGGGCGGCGTGATCATCATCGAGACGATCTTCAACTTTCCAGGTATCGCCAAGCTGATGGTCGACGGCGTATCGCAGCGTGACATGCCCCTGGTGCAGGCCTGCGCCATGATCTTCTGTGCGGGCTATCTGCTGCTCGTGACCACTGCCGATGTGCTGGGCATTGTCGCCAACCCGCGCCTGCGCCATCGCTAATGCTGATCCCATGAACAAGAGCCTGACGATGGAACCCACGCCAACTTCCCCAACGTTGCCCGCCGGAACGCCTCCTGCGCCGCCCGCGCCGCGCCACTCCATACGGCGCCTGCTGGGCGGCTTCGGTGTCACGGGCCTTATCGGCCTGGCGGTGCTGGTGTTCTGGCTGCTCGCGGCCGCAGTCGGCCCGACACTGCTGCCCGCGCATCTGATCACCAGCGGTGACGGCAACGGCGACGTGTTCGGGCCCATGAGCGCGGCCCACTGGTTTGGCACCGACTACCTCGGCCGCGACATGTTCGTCCGCGTGGTGGAAGGCGCTCGCTACACGGTGGGCGTCGCGCTCGTGGCGACCGTGCTGGCCAGCGGAACGGGCACGGTGCTCGCGCTGTTTGCCGCGGCCATGGGTGGGCTAGTCGATGCCACGCTGAGCCGCGTGCTCGATACGCTGACCGCCATCCCCAGCAAGATGTTTGCGCTGCTCATGGTGGCTGGTTTCGGTTCTTCGGTGACGATGCTGGTGATGACAGCTGCGATCATTTACGTGCCGGGGGCGTATCGCATTGCACGCTCCCTGGCGGTCAACATCAACGCTCTGGACTACGTGACCGTGGCGCGCACGCGCGGCGAGGGCACGCTGTACATCATGCTGCGCGAGATTCTGCCGAACATCCTCGGGCCCATGCTGGCCGATCTGGGCCTGCGTTTTGTGTACGTCGTGCTGCTGTTGGCCAGCCTGAGCTTCCTCGGCCTCGGCATTCAGCCACCGTCGGCCGACTGGGGCTCACTCGTGCGCGAGAACATCGGCGCGCTTCCTGATGCGGGCGCTTCCGTCATCGTGCCGGCGCTGGCCATTGCAAGCCTGACCATCGCCGTCAACATCGTCATCGACAACCTGCCGGGCCGGGATCGTTCCTGGGCCCGCCAACGCGGAGGGCGTTGAACATGGGCGCGTCCGTCGTCGTGGAAGGCCTGCGCATCACCGCAGGCGAACAGACCCTCGTAGACAATCTCAGCTTTGCCATTCAGCCTGGCGAAGTGCTCGCCCTGATCGGCGAGTCGGGCTCCGGCAAGACCACCACCGCGCTGGCGCTGATGGGCTATGCGCGCCGGGGTTGTGAAATTGCATCGGGCAGCGTGCGCATCGGAGACATTGACGTGCTGCACCTGTCAGCCGCTGAACAACGTGCGTTGCGCGGGCGCACCGTCGCCTATATCGCGCAGAGTGCAGCGGCGTCGTTCAACCCATCGCGCACGATTCTGGATCAGGTGGTGGAGCCCGCGCGCATTCACGGCACGATGTCTCGCGCGCAAGCCGAGGCCAAGGCCGTGGAGTTGTTCCGTGAGTTGGCGTTGCCCGACCCCGAGAGCATTGGCGAGCGCTATCCGCATCAGGTGTCAGGCGGGCAGTTGCAGCGGCTCATGGCCGCCATGGCGCTCATCATCGATCCGGATCTGGTAATTCTGGATGAGCCGACCACCGCGCTGGACGTGACCACGCAGATCGAAGTGCTGCGCGCGTTTCGTCGTGTCGTGCGCGAGCGCCGCGCCACGGCCGTCTACGTGAGCCATGACCTGGCCGTGGTGGCACAGATGGCCGACCACATCCTGGTGCTGCGTGACGGCCAGATGCAGGAGATCAACCCGACCGCGCGCATTCTCTCCACGCCCGATCAAGACTACACCAAGAGCTTGCTGGCGGCGGCGCGTCCCAAGGCGCGCCCGGCAGAGCACTGCATGGGCGAAGGCGAATTGCTGCTCGACGTGGATGGCCTCAGCGCCGGCTATGGCCCGCTCGATGCGAAGGGCCAACCCGCCACGCGGATCCTTGACGACATCAGCTTCAAGCTCTATCGCGGGCAGGCCATCGGCGTGATCGGTGAATCGGGCTCGGGCAAGACCACGCTGGCGCGTGCCATTGCTGGGTTGATTGCGCCGTGCGAGGGCAGCATGACGTTCCACGGGAAGGCGCTTGAACCATTGCTGGCAAAACGTTCGCCCGACGCGTTACGCCGCATCCAGATCGTCTTTCAGATGGCCGACACGGCGCTCAACCCGTCACACACCATCGAGCGCATTCTGGCGCGGCCGCTGCAGTTCTATAAGGGGTTGAAGGGCGACGCGCTGCAGCGGCGGATTCGCGAGCTGCTGGATCTCGTCCGCTTGCCGCACAGCGTGGCCCAGCGGCTGCCGGGCGGGCTCTCGGGCGGTCAGAAGCAGCGCGTGAACCTTGCGCGTGCCCTCGCGGCCGAGCCCGATCTGATCCTCTGCGACGAGGTGACTTCCGCGCTCGACACCGTGGTGGGGGCGGCCGTGCTCAACCTCATGGCCGACCTGCGGCGCGACCTGGGCGTGTCGTATCTCTTCATCAGCCACGATCTGCACACGGTGCGCGCGGTGTGCGACGAGATCGTCGTCATGCAGCACGGCCGCAAGCTCACGCAGGTGGCGCGTGCCGATTTCGATCGCGGCCCGCACCATCCGTACTACGTGCAACTTGCCAACTCGGTGCCCGAACTGCGCCAGGGCTGGCTTGATGAGCGAGACCGTACGACGGCTCAGTCCGTGGCGGTCTCCGTCTAACAAAAGAAAGGAACGACATGATTCCCGCATTCCGCATCGCGATCATCCCCGGAGACGGCATTGGCAAGGAGGTCATGCCCGAAGGCCTGCGCGTCATCCAGGCGGCGGCAGAGCGCTTTGGCTTCGAGCTGGAGTGTCACACCATCGAATGGGCCAGCTGTGATTACTACCAGCAGCACGGCCAGATGATGCCCGACGATTGGAAGGCGCAGCTCAAGGGCATGGATGCGATTTTCTTCGGCGCCGTCGGCTGGCCTGCCGAAGTGCCCGATCACGTCTCGCTGTGGGGTTCGCTGCTCAAGTTCCGCCGCGAGTTCGATCAATACATCAACCTGCGCCCCGTGCGCCTGTTTGAAGGCGTGCCGTGCCCGCTCGCCAATCGCAAGCCCGGCGACATCGATTACTACGTCGTGCGCGAGAACACCGAGGGCGAATACACGTCGCTCGGCGGCATCATGTACGAAGGCACCGACCGCGAGATCGTGATCCAGGAATCGGTCTATTCGCGCAAGGGCGCAGAGCGGCTGCTGAAGTTCGCCTTCGACCTTGCACAGAGCCGCGAGCGCAAGCATGTGACGCTTGCCACCAAGAGCAACGGCATCGCCATCAGCATGCCGTGGTGGGACAAGCGCGCGGATGAAGTCGCGCAAAGCTACCCCGATGTCACGCTGGACAAACAGCACATCGACATCCTGACCGCGCGCTTCGTGCTGCAGCCGGGTCGCTTTGATGTGGTTGCCGCCACCAACCTGTTCGGCGACATTCTGTCCGATCTTGGCCCCGCCACCACCGGCACGATTGGCCTGGCGCCGTCGGCCAACCTGAACCCCGATCGCACGTTTCCGTCACTGTTCGAGCCGGTGCACGGCTCGGCGCCGGACATCTATGGCAAGAACATCGCCAACCCGATCGCGATGATCTGGTCGGGTGCGCTGATGCTGGATTTCCTGACGCAAGGGCAGGGTGCCGGACGCGCCGCGCACGACGCCATTGTCGCGGCCATCGAAGCCGTGTTGAAGGAAGGCCCGCGCACACCAGACCTGGGGGGCACCGCCAACACCACGCAAGTGGGCGAGGCAATTGCCTCTTTGGTTGCTGCTGCCTGATCGCCGACATTCCCTCTATCTGAACCATGTCTCTCACGCTGACCCGCACCGACCTGATTCGCAACGCCAACTACATCGCCGGCGAATGGACCGCTGCCGCCGGCCCGCTGCTGGATGTGACCGATCCCGCCACCGGCAACGTTATCGCCCGCGTGCCAGATTCGGGCGCAACCGAGGCGCGTGCTGCATTGGATGCCGCGCATGCCGCTTTTCCGGCCTGGCGCAAGGTCCCCGCCAAACAGCGTGCGCAGATCATCAAGCGATGGAACGATCTGGTGCTCGTGCATCAGGATGATCTCGGCAAGCTGATTTCGCTGGAGCAGGGCAAGCCGCTTGCCGAGGGCAAGGGCGAAGTGGCCTACGCCGCGAGCTACATCGAATGGTTTGGCGAAGAGGCCACGCGCATGAACGGCGAAGTCATTCCCACACCCGTGCCGGGCAGGCGCATGTTTGCGCTCAAGCAACCGGTGGGCGTGGTGGCGGCCATCACACCGTGGAACTTTCCGGCGGCGATGATCGCGCGCAAGATCGCGCCTGCGTTGGCTGTGGGGTGCACCGTTGTCTGCAAGCCCGCGGAAGATACGCCGCTGACTTCACTCGCCCTGGTGCGGCTGGCACAGGAAGCCGGCGTTCCGCCGGGCGTGCTCAATATCGTGACCGCCTCGCGCGAGCGAACGCCTGAAGTGGTGGACGTTTGGCTGGACGATGCCCGCGTGCGCAAGATCACCTTCACGGGTTCCACGCCGGTCGGCAAGCATCTGGCGCGCCGCAGTGCCGACACGCTCAAGAAGCTCTCGCTCGAACTTGGCGGCAATGCGCCCTTTATCGTGTTCGAAGATGCTGATATCGATGCCGCTGTCGAAGGCTTCATGTCAGCCAAGTTCCGCAACGGCGGTCAGACCTGCGTGTCCCCGAACCGCGTGTTCGTGCACGACGCCGTGCACGATGCGTTTGCCACCAAGTTGGCCGCACGCGTTGCCGCGCTCAACGTCGGGCCGGCCACAGACCCGACTTCGCAGATTGGCCCGATGATCAACGCGCGCGCGGTCGACAAGATCGACCGGCACGTGCAGGACGCCGTCGCCAGGGGGGGCAAGGTCCTGACCGGCGGCGCACGCCTGACCGCGCTTGGTGCCAACTATTACGCACCGACGGTGCTGGTCAACGCGGACGCCACCATGGCCTGCGCGTGCGAAGAAACCTTCGGCCCCGTAGCGCCGCTCACGCGCTTCGCCACCGAAGAGGAGGTGATTGCCGCCGCCAACGACACGCCGTTTGGGCTGGCCGCTTACTTCTATAGCCAAGACGTGCGTCGCATCTGGCGCGTGGCTGAAGCGCTGGAGACCGGCATCGTCGGCATCAATGAAGGCGCGCTGGCTGCCGAGGCCGCGCCGTTTGGCGGCGTGAAGGAATCCGGCTACGGCCGGGAAGGCTCCGTCCACGGGCTGGACGATTACCTTCACACCAAGTACGTCTGCCAGGGCCAGCTCGACTGACCTGACCAGGGCGCGTTGCAGGCCACCACGATTGGCGGTACGGTCACGCGTATCCCAATCGTGCCCCGGAGGCCCCATGGCCGACAACATGGCCCCGTCCTCATCTCCATCGCCGGAAGGCCACCCTGAAAGCACCGTTGGCGCTTGCCCGTCCACGCGCGCGCTGGAACTGGTGGCCGGCAAATGGGCGCTGCGCATCTTCCCCGCGCTGGAAAACGGCCCCGTGCGCAACAACGAACTCCTGCGCCGCGTGGGCGAGGGCATCTCGCAAAAAATGCTCACGCAAACGCTGCGCGAGCTGGAAGCCAACGGCCTCATCCTGCGCACGATCTACGACAGCGTGCCGCCGCACGTGGAATACCGGCTCAGCCCGCTAGGCGAGTCGCTCAACCGCACGCTCGTCGGCCTGGACGATTGGGTGCGCGCGCATTGGCCCGAAATGGAACGGATTCGAAAAAGTCAGGTCGATTCCGATTGACATCTGCGCGATCTGACGGACGTTGTGTGCGGATGCAGCATTTTTCCGATAGTATTCGGGGCCCATGTTTGTGACGAATCTTTCCACCGCCTTGCCGACGTTGTCTCGCGCCACCGCGCGGGGCGTGCTGTCGCGCGTGCGCGGCGTACGTTGGATCGTCACGATCTGGTGCCTGCTGTTTACGGTCTCGGTGTTTTCGGCCACGCATTTCCCTGATGGCCAGGCTGCGGACGACGCGCTGGAAGCCATCGAAGCCGTGGTCGACGACATCCCGGGCGATGCACTGCCGGCAGCCAAATCCAACAAGGGTTTCGAGCGCGCCATCAAGGTCGCGCTCGGCAAGGCGGTCAAGCAGCCCGGCCAATGCTTCAGCGTTGAACATTGGGTTGCGCATGCGTCCGATGTGCCCGACCTGCCCACGACCGGTGCCGCTGCCCCTGATCACCCCAGCGACGCGCCAGAACTCTGGCTGCCGCCGCCTCCCATGGCGTTGATGCCCGGCCTGCGTGTCGCGCGCGTTCGCGTTTCTCTTCCTCCGTTCCAGGCTGGCCCCACGCCGGTCCCCATGCTGCGTCCGCCCGCACGCGCCTGATCTCCGGCATTCGCCGGAAACCATCCCTTTGAGTTGCTAGTGCTGCGCCAATCGGTCTGTTGACCGGCTGGACGTTCGCGCTTGCCTGTTCTTCTTTTTCAGGATGATTTCGGATGTTGTCCAATCAGGATGCGGCCACCCCGCGCCCCGCAGCGGGTGCGCGCGTGTCGCGACGTGCTGTTCTTTCTGCTGTGCTGGCAGCAATTGCCGTCCACGCCAACGCCGCGCCCCCGGCACCTTCGCCACGTGGTGCGCAGACCGCCACTGCCCGCGCTGACGAGGCGCTCCCGCAGCCGCGCTACACCTTGCCGCAGTTGCTGGAGCTGGCCCGCGCCAACCACCCGGCGCTCGCCGCTTCGCAGGCCCAGGTGCAGGCGGCGCAGGCGGGCATTGCCACTGCGCGCGCTTGGCCCAACCCCGAGGTGGAAGCGATGGCCGGCCGCCAGCGTGCCCGCATGCCGGGTGCGGCGGAAGGCCGCACCAATAGCGTGTCGATCACGCAAAAGCTCGATTTGCCGTGGCAGCGCGCCGCTCGTACGCAAGCCGCCGATGCTGCGTACGAGGCATCGCAGGCGACCGCCCGATCGCAGGCGCGCGACGTGGAGGCCGATCTCAAGCTGCGTTTCTACGACGTGGTGCGCCGCGAAGCCGAACAACGCAACGCGCGCGAAGACGTCACGCTGGTCGAGCAGATTCGCCGTGGTGTGGCCGTGCGTGTGGAAACCGGCGAAGCCCCGCGCTATGAACTCATCCGTGGCGACGCGGAGCTGCTCAACGCGCAGCGCAATGAACAGGCCGCCGCACTGCGTGTGCAACAGGCGCTGGCAGAACTGCGCCGCGCCGTGGGTGCCGATCTGCCGTTGACGTTCGATGTCGATGCCGGAGCGGAGACGCCCTCCGTGGCGCATCTGCCGCCTCTGGCCGACTTGGTCAGTACGGTCCTCTCCACGCATCCGGAGCTGGAAGCCGACCGCGCCGCCGTGCGCGAGGCCGAAGCCCGGCTGGCGCACGAGCGCAGCCAGCGTTGGCCATCACTCGCATTGCGCGGGTCGGTCGATCGCCAGCCCGATCTGCAGGACAGCCGCGTGGGCCTGGTGATGTCGATTCCGCTCTTCGACCGACGTGAAGGCCCGGTGGGCGAAGCCGTGGCCGCCCGTGAACGCGCTCGCGCCATGTTGCGCGACCGCGAGTTGCGTGTGCGCCAGGCGGTGGAGTCCGCTTATCGCCAATACGAGATTGCAGAGTCGCAAGTCAGCGCGCTCGAATCTGGCGTGATCAAGCAGGCTGAATCGGCGCTGCGCGTGGCCGAAGCCGCATACCGCCACGGCGAGCGCGGGATTCTCGATTACCTCGATGCCCAGCGCGTTTTTCGCCAGGCACGTAACGACCTGATTGCCGCACGCGCAGACCTGCGCACCGCCGCTGTCGAACTTGACCGCCTGCGGCCGGAGGCCCAATGACACGCCCGAGCCACCGCGTTGCCTCCCGAACCCACGAATCCAGCCTCACCATGAACGCACCTTCTTCCTTCTCATCTTCGATCCGGCTGGCCGGCGTTGCCCTGGCGGCGATGCTGTTGCTTGGCGCCTGCGGCAAAGACGCCGGCAACGATGCCAAGGCCGCGCAACAGGCCGTCGATCCGAATCTCGTGGTTGCACAACCCACGCTGGTGCAGCGCCTGAAGGTGGCGCCGGTCGGCAAGCATCCGATTGCGGAACGCCTGCGGGTGCCGGGGCAGATCGCATTTGACGAACAACGCGTTGCCCGCATTGGCGCCACCGTCACGGGCCGCGTGACCGAGCTGGTTGCCACGCCGGGCCAGAGCGTCAAGGCGGGCGACATCCTGGCGCAGCTGCACAGCACCGAGCTGGGCGCCGCGCAGCTCGCCTATCAGAAGGCCGCTGCGCAGCGTGATTTGCAGGCCCGCGCGCTGGAACGCGCCAAGCTGCTGCTGGCCGCCGACGTGATCGGCTCGGCCGAGCTGCAGAAGCGCCAGAGCGAACTGGCGATGGCCGATGCCGAAGTGCGCGCAGCAGTCGACCAACTGCGCGTGATGGGTGTGTCGCCCGGCACGCTTGCGAAGATGCGCACGGGCGGCATGTCATCGATCTCGCCCGTGGTGGCGAGCATTAGCGGCACGGTGGTGGAGCGCAAGGTGACGCGCGGCCAGGTGGTGCAGCCGGCCGACGAGCTATTTACCGTGGCCGACTTGTCGCGCGTGTGGGTGGTGGGTGAAGTGCCTGAGAACGCTGCCGCCGGCGTGCGTGCGGGCCAGGCCGTGGAGATCGACACCGGCGCGGGCGAGCGCATTGTCGGCAAGCTGATCTGGGTGTCGGACATTGTTGACCCGCAAACGCGTACGGTCACGGTGCGCACCGAAGTCGACAACGCAGAGCGCGCGCTCAAGCCGTCGATGCTGGCCACGCTGATCATCCAGTCGCGCCCGGAAGAACGCGTGGTGGTGCCGACCTCCGCCGTGGTGCGCGAAGACAACCGCGACTACGTGTTCGTGCGCACCAGCGATACGAACTACCAGCTCACGCCGGTCAAGCTGGGCGATGAATCGAACGGTGTGCGTCCGGTCGTTTCCGGCGTGCAGGCCGGCCAGCCCATCGTCGTTGAAGGCGGCTTCCATCTGAACAACGAGCGCAAGCGCGCCGAGATGGAGGGCGCATGATTGACGCATTGATTCGCGGCGCGCTCAAGCAGCGGCTCGTGGTGGCGGTGATCGCTGCCGTGCTGCTGTTCTTCGGGCTTGACGCCGCACGCAAGCTCTCGCTTGACGCGTTTCCGGACGTGACCAACGTGCAGGTGCAGATCGCCACGGAGGCGCCGGGGCGCTCGCCGGAAGAGGTTGAACGCTTTGTGACCGTGCCGGTGGAAATGGCCATGACCGGCTTGCCGGCGCTTACTGAGATGCGCTCGCTCAACAAGCCGGGCCTGTCGCTCATCACGCTCGTCTTTACCGATGAGACCGACGTGTACTTCGCGCGCCAGCTTGTGATGGAGCGGCTGATCGAGGTGCAGTCCCGCATGCCTGCAGGCGTGACGCCGGTGCTCGGCCCGGTGTCTACGGGCCTGGGCGAGGTGTATCAGTACACGCTCGACAAGCCCGATGACGGCGACAAGGAACTCTCGGTCGAAGAACTCACCCAGCGCCGCATCGCACAGGACTGGGTGGTGCGCCCGCTGCTGCGCTCGATTCCGGGCGTGGCCGAGATCAACTCGCAGGGCGGCTACGAGAAGCAGTACCAGGTGCTCGTCAACCCGGAGCGCCTGCGCCACCACAACGTAACGGTCAAGCAGGTGTTCGAGGCGCTGGCCGCCAACAACGCCAACTCGGGCGGCGGTGTGTTGCCGCACTTTGCCGAGCAATATCTGATCCGCGGCGTGGGCCTGGTGCGTGACACCAACGACATCGGCGCCATTGTGCTCAAGGAGGTCAACGGCACGCCGCTGACGATCCGCGATGTGGCAGAGGTGAAGATCGGCACGGCGGTGCGCGCGGGGGCGGTGGTCAAGAACGGCGTGACGGAATCTGTTGGCGGCGTCGTGATGATGATGCGTGGCGGCAACGCCAAGGAAGTCGTCGCTCGCATCCAGGATCGCGTCAAGGCGATCAACAACGACGGCATGTTGCCCGATGGGCTGAAGATCGTGCCGTACTACGAGCGCTCGGACTTGGTGGATTCGGCATTGCAGACCGTCATCAAGGTGCTGGCCGAAGGCGTGGTGCTGGTGGTGATCGTGCTGCTGCTGTTCCTCGGTGATATCCGTTCGTCGCTCATCGTGGTCGGCACGCTGATCCTCACGCCGCTGCTGACGTTCATCGCAATGAACAAGCTCGGCATCTCGGCCAATTTGATGTCATTGGGCGGGCTGGCCATCGCGATTGGCTTGATGGTGGACGGCTCCGTGGTGGTGGTGGAAAACGCGTTCGCCCACCTCGCCAAGCCGCGTGATCCGAACGAGAGCCGCGCGCGCATCATCCTGCATGCTGTGACGGAAGTGGCGACGCCCGTGATCTTTGGCGTGGGCATCATCATCCTGGTGTTCCTGCCGTTGATGACGCTGGAGGGCATGGAGGGCAAGATGTTTGCGCCCCTGGCCTTCACGATTGCGATTGCGCTGTTCTTCTCGCTGGTGCTGTCGCTGACGCTGACGCCGGTGCTGTCGTCGTATCTGCTCAAGCCCAAGGCGCACAAACACGTAGAGGGCGAACACAGCGATGACCCGCACGCCGAGCACGATGCACACGATACGTGGCTGATTCGGAAGATGAAAAAGCCGTATCTGCGGTTGCTGGAACTGAGCCTGAATAACGGCCGCAAGACTGTCATCGTGGCTGTGGCGGTGTTTCTCGCTACCGGCGCGCTGATGCCATTCCTGGGCACGGCGTTCATTCCGGAGATGAAGGAAGGCTCGGTGGTGCCTGGCATCAACCGCGCGCCGAATATCTCGCTGGAAGAGTCGATTCGCATGGAGATGGAAGCCATGCGCCTGGTGATGCAGGTGCCGGGCGTGAAGTCGGCGGTCTCGGGCGTGGGCCGTGGCGAATCGCCCGCCGATCCACAGGGCCAGAACGAATCGACGCCGATCGTGTCATTGAAACCGCGCGACGAGTGGCCCAAGGGTTGGAACCAGGACGACATTGCCGAAGCGATGCGCAAGGCGCTGCAGGTGCTGCCCGGCGTGCAGATCGTCATGGCGCAGCCGATCTCCGACCGCGTGGATGAGATGGTGACCGGCGTGCGTTCGGATGTGGCCATCAAGGTGTTTGGCGACGATCTGAACATGCTGCGCGAAAAGGCCGAGGCGATTGCCAAGGTGGCGCAGGGCATCCAGGGCGCGCAGGACATGCGTGTCGAGCGCATTACCGGCCAGCAGTATCTGCAGATCGCAATCGACCGCCAGGCGATTGCGCGTCACGGCCTGAACGCGGCCGACGTGCACAACGTGATCGAGACCGCCATCGGCGGCAAGGAAGCCACGGAAATCTTTGAAGGCGAGCGCCGCTTCAGCGCGGTGGTGCGCCTGCCGGAGACATATCGCGGCAGCGTGGAGGCCATCCGCAACCTGATCGTGGCTGCACCCAACGGGGCGCAGGTGCCGTTGGAAAGCATCGCCCGCATTGATGTGACCGACGGCCCCGCGCAGATCAGCCGCGAACTGGGCAAGCGCCGCGTGGTGGTGGGCGTGAACGTGCGTGACCGCGATCTGGGTGGCTTCGTGGCCGAGCTGCAGTCTGCGGTGGCGCAGAAGGTCAAGCTGCCCGAGGGTTATTACCTGGAGTGGGGCGGCCAGTTCCAGAACATGGAACGCGCCATGGGCCACCTGAAGGTGATCGTGCCGATTACGGTGGCCGCCATCTTCTTCCTGCTCTTCCTGTTGTTCAACTCAGTGCGCTACGCCACGCTGATCATCCTGGTGCTGCCTTTCGCCTCGGTGGGCGGGATCATCGGCCTGTTTGTCACGGGTGAATACCTGTCCGTGCCGGCATCGGTCGGCTTTGTGGCGCTATGGGGCATCGCGGTGCTCAACGGCGTGGTGCTGGTCAGCACGATCCGCAGCTTGCGCGAGCAGGGCATGTCGGTGGAGGAATCCGTGCGGCTGGGCTCTCGCATGCGCTTCCGCCCCGTGATGATGACGGCCACTGTGGCCATGCTGGGTTTGATCCCGTTCCTGTTCGCCACGGGGCCTGGCTCTGAAGTGCAACGGCCGCTGGCCATCGTCGTGATCGGCGGTCTGCTGACCTGCACGCTGCTCACGCTGGTGATGCTGCCCACGCTGTACAAATGGTTTGATGAGGAGTCGAAGGCATGAAGGAAATTCGCATCGTAGTGCGCCCGCAACTGCTGGAACGCATGCATGAAGCGCTGCGCAGTTGCCCGGGCTTTCCGGGCATGACGGTGGGCGAGGTGAACGCCTATCCACCGGCGGCTTCCCAGGCGGGCGCGCATTCCATCAAGGAAGACCTGACGGAGTTCGTGCCGCGCGTGCGCATCGATATCGTTGCGTCGGACGCGCTCGCCAGCGTGCTGTTCGAGAGCGCCGTCAAGGTGCTGGAGCACGGCCAAACCGGCGACAGCGCGATCTGGATGACCGACGTGATTCAGGCCACTTTCCTGCATCGCACCGGTTGAGAATCGTGTAACGCGCGCATGAAAAACGGCGGACTCTGTCCGCCGGAAATCAGGAGCCAACGATGCAACGGGCTGCTTCCCAACAGACACGGGAAGCGGCCCGTTTGCTTTGGCGCTTACCGCTTGATGTCGGTCAGATGCTTCATGAGACCTTCGTAGCGGAACTTGTGGATTGGGCGATCCATCGACTGCATTTCCTGCAACTGCACCGCTTGCGGACGCAGCGAGCCGGTCGGCTTCACAGACTGGGCGGCCAGTGTTGCCACCGCAGGCTGGAAGTTCTTGATGCCGACGATCTGGTCGTACTGCGCCTTGGTGATGAGCTGCGCGTTATACAGTTGCGTGGCATCGCCCGCGATGTTGGTCTTGGCGGCGTCGTTGTTGATGGCACCGGCCTGCGCCAGCAGCGTGCTCCACAGCGTCGGGCTGTAGTTGGTCACGTAGTAGTCCAGGCCCGACGGGTTGGCCAGCACGGCCGAGCACGTCGGCAGAGTGACCTGCGCGGTCTGCTGGTCGAGCACGATGGTCTGCGTCTGCCCGAAGTTGTCGCCATAGGCCAGCGTGAGCGGCACGTTCCACTGGTAGCCCGAATAGACGTTCTTGTTCGGGAAGGCCTTCTGCGTGATCGTCAGCACGTTCTGGTTTGTGGCCGGATTGCACTGTGCATCGATGGTCACGAGTGGCATGCCGGTCTGGCGCACGAAGCTGTCGCCAACCTTGCCCACCGGTTTGCCGCTGGCCGCTTCCAGCTCTGCCCACAGGCGCGGCGGCGTGCCGTTACCGAACTTGTACTTGTTCAGGTAGCTCTGCAGGCCCTTGCGCATGGCGTCCTTGCCGACGTAGTTCTCGATCATCTGCAAGACATGGCCGCCCTTGTTGTAGGCAAAGCTGTCGAGGAAGTCCATCGACCCGTTGTCACTCAGGTTGTGCTGAACGGGCACGGCCGTCGGCTGCAGGTCCAGCGTCATCACGCGTTGCTTGACCGCCGCGTAGTTGGCCCACGTGTTGCCCTGGAACTCAGGATGCAGCGTGATCTTGGTGACGTTCTCGAACCAGTTGGCGAAGGATTCGTTCAGCCAGATGTCGTCCCACCAGTCCAGCGTGACGAGGTCGCCAAACCATTGGTGCGCCAGTTCATGTGACACGACAACGAACGAGCGCGCCTTGCCCATCGAGTGGACGGTCGTCGGCGCGCCATCGGGCGGCACCAGCACCTGGTCGGCAAACTCGAAGATGGCGCCCCAGTTCTCCATGCCGCCAAAGCCGGCATTCTTGTTGTCGTAGCTGTCGTTGGCGACGATGGTGTCCATCTTGTCGAACGGCAGCGGGATCTGGAAGTAGTTGTAATAGTGGTTCAGCGCTTCCTTCGTAAACTGCATGCCGGCCACCGCCGAGTGCGCCTCGCCAGGCGGTACCCACCAGCGCAGGCGCATGCTGCTGCCATCGAGCGGGTTGGTGAACTGGTCTTCCAGGATGTCGAACTTGCCGCCGCCGAAGAACAGCAGGTATGCCGGCATCGACGGCGTCTTGGCAAACGACACCTGCTGATAGCCATCCGGAAGTTTGGTCGCGCCGGTCTGCCTGCCGTTGGCCACGGCCTTCCAGTCGCCCGGAATTTCCGCCGTCACCTCGAACGTGTTGCGGAAGGCCGGCTCATCCCAGCTCGGGAACCATTCGCGCGCGAAGTTCGATTCGCCCTGCGTGACGATGGCGTCAGAGCTCTCGCCCGTTGCGGCCTGCAGGCCCAGCTTGAAGATGCCTTCAGCCTTGGTGAAGTTGATCGTGCCCGTCCATTCCATGTGGAGCACGTAGTTGCCGGGCTTGATGTCGCCGGTCGGGTCGCGCAGATCGTAGAACGCGCCTTGCGATTGCGGAATCGGCACCAGCACGCGCGATGCCCCGTTACCCGAGGTGGGCGTGAGCGTCAGGCGCGAGGCGTCGAGCTTCAGGTCGCGCACGGCCAGCGTCACGGCGCCGGTCTGCTTGGTGACCTTGATCTCCACGTCGGCCCGGCCCGAGAAGCTGTTCAGGTCTGCGCTCGGGCGGAACCACAGCTTGTAGTTGACGGGCCTGATGTAGTCCGGCAGTTCCACCGGCGGCACCGTTGCATCCACGGCGGGCGCCGGCGCGTTGGTGTTGCCCGTATTGGTATTGCCCTGCTGCTGCGAGCCGTTTGCGTCCAGCTTGCCGCCGGACGGGGTGAGCGCGTCATCTCCGCCGCCGCCGCACGCGGCCAGAATCAGCGCGGCCGCAGCCTGGGCCACAAGTGCCAGCTTGAACGAGCGACGTGTCCGGGCGCCGTGGGCGCTTCCGGCGTGTGTCGTGGCCGTACGACGGTGGGTTGTCGAATCCCGCATTGCATTTCTCCTGAGGTGGAAACGAATCGGCGGCCCAGGGCTCAAAAGAAAATGTGGGGGCAGGCCGCAGAATCGGGACAAGGAATTACCCGTTTCTTGCGCGGTGCAAATCACAACCCGCGCACGGGATGCACGGATTCTGGAGGAAACGGCCTGCGAATCGAGACGAAGTTTTTTAAATCACGTGCAAGGGAAGATGCCGGAGAATTTGCAGTTTTTGGCATGCGCATGCGCAAAGCTGCGGCTACTTCCCGGGGCGCTGGGTGACTTCTGCAAAGCGCGTTGAAAAAATGAAATGCGTTTCTCTCTTCGTGAAAATTTCTTAAAAATTGAAGCGGCTATTTTTACAACGTCAGATAAAGCAAAACTAAATACGGGGCGGGATTGGAAAATCCCGCACGGGAACTTTCTCGGTATTCGGCAAGGTATTGCGCTGCAGCAGTTGAATGAGGATCGCCTGCCTGGGGGTAATCCTTCCGGATGAGGCCGGTGCTGTGCGCGGTGTTACACAAAGCCGTTACGCTTGCAAGGTTTGCAAAGTGTTTTCTGTTTTCCGTAGAGCGATTCATGCAATCCGCGTCCGATAGCGTCAGCAGCCCGGCGGCTGTGGGTGTCAACCTGATCGATTTCTTCGATGTCACCCCCACGTCATTGTGGCTGGAGGATTACAGCGACCTGCACCGCCTCTTTGCCCAATGGCGCGCCGCCGGCGTGACCGATCTGCAGCGCTTTCTGGAAGAGGACGCATCACGCGTGGCGGCGTGTTCCGCCTGCATCAAGGTGCTGCGCGTGAACCGGCGCACGTTGTCCATGTACGCCGCCCCGGATGCCGAAACCCTGACCGCGCGCCTGGCCGACGTGCTGCGCGACGACATGCTCGAAGCCCACGTGGGCGAACTCGTTCAGCTCTGGTCTGGCGAGCCGTCGTTCGAGAGCCGCAGCGTCAACTACACGCTCGACGGCCGCCGCCTCGACATCCTGCTCAAGGGCGTCGTCCTGCCCGATCACGATCAGCCATGGGACCGCGTGCTTGTGGCCGTGGACGACATCACCGAACTCGAAGATGCCCGCCGCCGTGCCGCGGCCAGCCAGCTCTATGCGCGCGGCGTGTTCGAGCACGCGCCGGTGTCGCTGTGGGTGGAGAACTTCAGCACCATCAAGATGTTGCTGGACGAAGTGCGCATGCAGGGCATCACCGATTTCCGGACCTTTACCGACGTGCATCCCGAGTTTGTCGAGCGCTGTATGCAGGAGATCCAGGTGCTCGACGTCAACGGCTTCACGCTGGAGATGTTCAAGGCACGCAACCGCAACGACTTGCTTGCCCGTTTGCCGGAAATCTTTCGCGACGACATGCGCTCGCACTTTCGCGAGCAATTGATTGACCTGTGGGACGGCAGGCTCTTCCAGCAGCGCGAGGTCATCAACTATGGGCTCGATGGCAACACGCTGAACATCCACCTGCAGTTCTCCGTCTTCCCCGGGCGCGAGAAGGATTGGGACATGGTGCTGCTGGCGCTCACCGACATCACCGCGCGCAAGAAGGCTGAGTCGTACCTCGAATATCTCGGCAAGCACGACGTGCTGACCAAGCTGAAGAACCGCTCGTTCTACGTAGACGAGATCAACCGGCTGGAGCGCAAGGGCCCTTTCCCGGTCACGGTCATCATGATCGACCTGAACGACTTGAAGCGCGTGAACGACCAGCTCGGCCACGCCGCCGGCGACGCGCTACTGCGCCGCGCCGGCGAAGTGCTCAGCAAGGCCATCGACAAGCCCGCACACGCCGCGCGCATTGGCGGCGATGAGTTTGCCGTGCTGCTGCCCGGCGCCGACGCACAGGCTGGTGCGGCGCTGGTGGAAAGCCTGCGTAAGCTGGTCGAACTCAACAACCAGTTCTATCCGGGCGCGGTGCTCGGCTTTTCGATGGGCTGCGCCACCTGCCACGAAGGCGGGCGCCTGGAAGAAACGCTGCGCGAAGCCGATGTCGCCATGTACGAAGACAAGCGGGTGCAGCACGAAGGCAGACGCCCGGCATAACCGCCACGGGATCTGGCCCCGGCGCCGATGTACTGACAGACTGCGCTTCTGCCGCCTTTCTTCAGAAGTCAGCCGGCGCAAAAAACCGTTCGTGCAGTTCCCCCAGCCCCAGCGTGCTGATCACCTCGTTCAGCCGCTCGGTCGGGCGGCGGCGCGGCAGGTCTTTGTACTGCGCGATGATCAGCTCGTTCTTCATCGAGTGTTCCCACCCGACGAGTTCCGTCACGCTCACCTGATAGCCGTGCGCCTCAAGCTGCAGGCAGCGCAGCACGTTGGTGACCTGGCTGCCGAATTCGCGCGTGTGCAGCGGGTGGCGCCAGATTTCCGTGAGCGCATTGCCGAGCGACTTGCCCTTGTTCTTGCGCAGCACGCCGGCCACCTCCGCCTGGCAACACGGCACAAGCACGATGTACTGCGCATGCTTTTCGAGCGCAAAGCGGATTGCATCGTCCGTGGCGGTATTGCACGCATGCAGTGCGGTCACGATGTCGATGGTCGCCGGCAGCCGGTCAGACGTGATCGACTCGGCCACCGACAGGTTCAGGAACGACATCCCCTCGAAGCCCAGGCGCGCGGCAAGCTCGGTCGACTTGGCGACCAGCTCTTCGCGCGTTTCGATGCCATAGATGTGCGAGGTGCCGTCGCCCGGCTGCTCTTTGCAGAACAGGTCATACAGGATGAAGCCGAGGTAAGACTTGCCCGCGCCGTGGTCGACCAGCGTGACATGCCCCTTGGCTTGCTGCACGTCGGCCATCAGCGGCTCGATGAACTGGAACAGGTGATAGACCTGCTTGAGCTTGCGCCGGCTGTCCTGGTTCATCTTGCCGTCGCGCGTCAGGATGTGCAGTTCCTTGAGCAGTTCGATCGACTGGTTGGGGCGGATTTCGTGGGTCTTGTTGGACATCGTCAGGACAGCCTGGGCGACATGTCGCACGGAATGGGATTCGGTGCGGCGGCGCGGAGAAAAAGCGGAAAGAGGGCGTCAGTTTACCGAAAAGCGGGGCGGGCGACGGCAAGCGCACCCTAAAGGGGCGTCATGCATGACCTCGTTTGCCCGCGCCCAGTCAGGATGTGACAATAGCGCCCCGCTTGTCCGCCCCGCATGAACCCATCCACCCCGCATGTCTGAAACACCTAACGCCCCTCTCGTTGCCGTCATCGGCGCCGGCCCTGCCGGGCTGATGGCCGCTGAAGTCCTGTCGCGCAACGGTGTGCGTGTGGAGGTGTTCGATGCCATGCCTTCGGCCGGGCGCAAATTCCTGCTCGCGGGCATTGGCGGGATGAACATCACGCATTCCGAGCCGATCGACGCGTTTCTCGGCCGCTATCGCACGCGGCGCGATGCGCTGGCGCCGTTCATTGGCCGCTTCAGCCCGGACGCGCTGCGCGCATGGATTCACGGGCTGGGCATCGACACGTTTGTCGGCAGCTCGGGCCGTGTGTTTCCGACCGAGATGAAGGCCGCGCCCTTGCTGCGCGCATGGCTGCACCGGCTGCGCGACGCAGGCGTGCAGTTGCACATGCGGCATCGCTGGGTGGGGTGGGCGGAGCCGTCGGATCACGCGCAGGTGCTGCGTTTTGCAACCACCGATGTTGAACGCCTCGTGCAAGCCGATGCCGTGGTGCTGGCCATGGGCGGCGGCAGTTGGCCGCGCCTGGGCTCCGACGGCGCCTGGGTGCCTTTGCTGCGGGCGCGCGGTGTGCAGGTGCAGCCATTGCAGCCCGCCAACTGCGGGTTCGATGCTGATTGGAGCGCGCATTTCCAGGAGCGATTTGCGGGGCAGCCGGTCAAGTCGGTCGCCATCGGCTTGCCGTCGGGCGCTGACGGGGCGCTGCAATTCCGCCAGGGTGAGTTTGTGGTCACGCAGACGGGCATTGAAGGCAGTCTCGTCTATGCGTTGTCAGCGCCCATCCGCGATGCTGTGGCTGCAGATGGCGGCGCGACGATCTGGCTTGACCTTGCGCCGGGCTGGAGCGCGCAACGCGTGACCGATGAACTGATGCGCCCGCGCGGCGCGCGTTCGATGTCGAGCCATCTGCAAAGCAAGCTGAACATCACGGGCGTGAAACTCGGGTTGCTGCGCGAGTGCCTGAGCAAGGAAGCATTTGCCGATCTTGCCCAGTTGGCCAAAGCCATCAAGGCGCTGCCGTTACGGCTCACACGCACCCGACCCATTGACGAGGCGATCAGCACCGCAGGCGGCGTCGCGTTTGAAGCGTTGGATGCGAAGCTGATGATCGAGCGTCTGCCCGGCGTGTTCTGCGCGGGCGAGATGCTCGATTGGGAAGCGCCGACGGGCGGCTATCTGCTGACGGCGTGCTTTGCGAGCGGCGCCGCTGCGGGGCAGGGCGCGCTCGACTACCTGGCGACGATGGCGCGCTGAATTGCTGGCCTATTGGCGCGCCTTCAGGCGCCACAACGACGTCACTTCGGCAACGCGGGCCTGATAGAGCGGGTCGTTTTCATCGCTCGCCTTCGGGTGCTTCGGCTTGATGTCTTCACGGCTCGCGACCTGCAGGCCGGCGGAGTCGATCATCGCCAGTAGCGCATCGCGCGTGCGCAGGCCCAGATGCTCGGCAAAGTCTGAGAGGATCAACCAGCCTTCGCCGTTGGGCTCCAGGTGCGCAGCCAGCCCATCCAGAAAGCCGCGCAGCATGCGGCTGTCTGGGTCGAAAACAGCGCGCTCGATGGGCGAACTTGGCCGTGCCGGCAGCCACGGCGGGTTGCACACGATCAGCGGCGCACGGCCTTCGGGAAACAGATCGGCCTCAACAATATCGACCTGGGTTTGCAGCCCAAGGCGCGCCACGTTCTCACGGGCGCAGGCCAGGGCACGCGGGTCCTGATCCGTGCCGATGACGCGCTTCACGCCGCGTTTGGCCAGCACCGCCGCGAGCACGCCCGTGCCCGTGCCAATGTCGAATGCCAGCGCTTTTGAAGGCAACGGCACCTTCGCCACCAGATCGACGTATTCGCCACGCACCGGCGAGAACACGCCGTAGTGCGGGTGAATGCGCTCACCGCCGAGCGCGGGAATCTCGACACCTTTCTTGCGCCACTCATGCGCGCCGATCAGGCCGAGCAGCTCACGCAGCGAGACGACGGAAGCGACGCTGCTCGTGCCGTAAGCCTCCGTGCAGGCTTCGCGCATGTCGGGCGCGCGGCGCAGCGGGATGGCGTAATCCGCATCCAGCGGAATCAGCAGCATGCCGAGCGTGCGTGCGCGCTGCGATTGCGCTTGCCGGTGCAGGTTGAACGCATCGATGGGCGAGGTGGCTTCCTTGCGTGGTTTGCGGTCTGTGCGGCGGGACATGGCCTGCAGCAGTTGGCGCGCGTTCTGGAAATCGCCCTGCCAGAGCAGTGCCGTGCCCTCGCAGGCGAGGCGGTAGGCGGCATCGGCGGTGGTGCGATCGTCCGCAACGACCACGCGCTTGGGCGGCGGATTGCCGGCCTCGGAGTGCCAGACGGCGGTATGGACGGCGTCGCTGGTGGCGTCAGGGCGGTCGTCGGTCCAGGTGAGGGTAGGGTGATCGGTCACGGGGATATGGGAGGAATGCGGGGGAGGGTGCGGTAGTGGGCGACACGATACCGCTGTCGGCGTGATCGCACAAATGCGGACCGGTGACCGGAGCAGCGCTGGACTGACGCGGTTTCGGCGGAGACCCATGTCAGGAAAGGCCCAATGCCGCGCTATGCGCTGGAGGATGCGGCCCTGTATCGCCGGCGAGCCGACTGATCGCTGCGATTCTTCTTGAGAAGTGATGCTT
Source organism: Burkholderiaceae bacterium 26 (assembly GCA_000955795.1). Taxonomy (GTDB): domain Bacteria; phylum Pseudomonadota; class Gammaproteobacteria; order Burkholderiales; family Burkholderiaceae; genus Ralstonia; species Ralstonia chuxiongensis. The sequence continues at coordinate 84,261 of JYOB01000007.1, read as the reverse complement.
ATGCCACCCGAAGACGGCTTTCCGACGAGGCTGGCAGTGTAAACTCCAGCCTTTTTTCGGCACTCGTAGCATGGCGCACGTCCAGCAACGCAGGGCGCTCAGCGGCCCTGCGCTGATCCGCATTCTTGCTCGCCTGACGGACGTTGACGTTTCCGCATCCGCGCAGCCACTTTCCGACCGGTTGAGCCAATGGCTCAGTTGGACGGATGCCATCACGCTTTCGTCGGCACTGAGCGCGACGCCGCCCGCCATTGCCTCCAGCACGCGGCCCGTTGGCCCGGACGCCGAGACGATCGGTAGCCGTGTCCGTGCAGCGCTGGCGAAATCCATCGCGTCCAGCTGTGCGCCTGATGCCAGGACGGGCCCACGCGCGCCGATCCAGAGCCCTTCGGCGCCGCTGGTGGTCGACTATGCCGATTTCCGGCAGCGCTACGTGCTGATGCAGCAGACGATGGAGCTGGAAATTGGCGACCTGCGTGGCCGCCTGCGACGCCTACTGGCTGCCAGGACGCCCGACCTCGCGCGACTTGCGGTATTGGACGCCAGCATGGAGCAAGCGCTCGCAGGCCGCGAACGTTCGTTGCTGGGGGCCATTCCGTCGATGCTGGGGCCGTACTTCGAGCGCTTGCGCGCGGCCGAGCAGCAGCGGCAGGCCCAGTTGCCCGCAGAGGGCCAGGCCACCCAATCCACATCCCGCGCCTGGCTGGATGCGTTCCGCAAAGATATGCAGAGCGTGCTCCTGGCCGAGCTCGATGTTCGTTTTCAACCGGTCGACGGGTTGCTTGCAGCCCTTCGCCCCCGCTAAGCGGGACAGACACCATTCATGTCCAGACTTCACCTGAATCTCATCGTTTTCTTTGTCGGGCTCGCGGCCTTGGGGTGGATTGCCGGCGGTTACCTCGTTGGTGGCAACTTGCTCGCGCTGGCTGTCACGCTGGTGATTGGTGCCGCCTACGTGGCCGGCGCGCTGGAATTGCGCCGCTATCGCCACGCCACGGGCACGGTCACGCAGGCCGCGGCAGGACTGTCCGAGGCACCCACCAATCTGGCCGCCTGGCTCGAACAACTGCACCCGAGCCTGCGCAATGCCGTGCGCCTGCGCGTGGAAGGCGAGCGCGTCGCGCTGCCTGCGCCCGCGCTGACGCCGTATCTGGTGGGCCTGCTGGTGCTGCTCGGCATGCTGGGCACGCTGCTTGGCATGGTGGTGACGCTCAAGGGCACGGGCGCGGCGCTGGAGAGCGCGACGGATTTGCAGGCGATCCGCGCATCGCTTGCTGCCCCGATCAAGGGGTTGGGGTTCTCGTTCGGGACGTCGATTGCCGGTGTGGCGACGTCCGCCATGCTGGGGTTGCTCTCGGCGCTGTGCCGGCGCGAGCGGCTGCAGGCCGTGCAGGCGCTCGACGCAAAGATCGCGACCACGCTGCGCATCTATTCGCACGCGCATCAGCGTGAAGAGACGTTCAAGCTTCTGCAGCGGCAATCCGATGTGATGCCCGCGCTGGTTGACCGGTTGCAGGCGATGATGGCGTCGCTGGAGCAGCAGGGCGCAGCCAGCAGCGAGCGGCAGATCGCCGCCCAGCAGGCATTTCTCGACAAGACGGAGGCCGCCTACAGCCAGCTTGCTTCTTCCGTGGGCCAGTCGTTGAAGGACAGCGCAGCGGAGAGCGCACGCGTTGCCAGCGCCGCGCTGCAGCCTGTGGTGGAAACGACGATGGCTGGGCTCGCGCGCGAATCGGCTGCGCTGCAGGAAACGGTCACGCACGCGGTGCAGCGTCAGCTGGATGGCCTGTCGACCCGCTTTGAAGCCACGGCCGAGACGGTTTCCGGCATCTGGAACAACGCCCTGTCGGCGCATCAACGTTCCAGCGAAGCCCTGGTTGGCCAGGTCGGCACCTCGCTCGACCGGTTTGCTGAAACATTCGAGCAACGCTCGGCGCGGTTGCTCGATGGCGTTACCGACCGACTGGACGCCACGGTAGGCGGCTTGGCCGCAGCTTGGCGCGATGCGCTTGCCCGCCAAGAACAGGCACACGCCGAACTGGCCGTCCAGAACCAGCGCGCGCTGGAGGCCGCTGCCGCCACGTTCGAGCAACACGCCGTGTCGTTGCAAGACGCGTCGCGCCAGTCGCATACCGCGCTGCAAGCTGCGCTGGAAGCACGAGACGCGCAACGTCTCGCTGCCTGGACCGAGGCGCTCGGCGCCACGGGTGAGAAGCTGAGCCAAGCCTGGGAGAAAGCGGGCGCCGATACGGCAAATCGCCAGCAAGACATCTGCAATGCGCTGGCGCAGACCGCGCGCGATATCGCTTCGCAGCAGGAGGCGTCGCGCCAATCGCATGCCACGCTGCAAGCTGCGCTGGAAGCGCGCGACGCGCAGCGTCTGGCGGCCTGGACCGATGCGCTCGGCACGATGGCCGCCAAGCTGAGCGAGGCGTGGGAGAAAACAGGCACCGATACCGCGAGCCGTCAGCAACAGATTTGCGATGCGCTGGCGCAAACCGCGCGCGACATCTCCGCGCAAACGCAGGCGCACGCCAACAACACGATCAGCGAGATTTCTCGCCTGGTGCAGGCCGCATCGGAAGCGCCCAAGGCGGCAGCGGAAGTGGTGGCCGAGCTGCGCCAGAAGCTGTCCGACAGCATGGTGCGCGATACCGCCATGCTGGACGAGCGTGCGCGCCTGCTGGGCACGCTCGAAACGCTGCTCGACGCCGTCAACCATGCATCGACCGAGCAGCGCACGGCGGTCGATGCGCTGGTGGCAACGTCGGCGGATCTGCTGGAGCGCGTGGGCGTGCGATTTACCGATCGGGTGGAGGCCGAGACCGGCAAGCTCGGCGCGGTGGCCGCGCAGGTGACCGGCAGCGCGGTCGAGGTGGCGAGCCTGGGCGAGGCCTTTGGTGCGGCTGTGCAGCTGTTTGGCGAATCGAACGACAAGCTTGCTGCCCAGTTGCAGCGCATTGAAGCCGCGCTGGACAAGTCGCTCACGCGCAGCGACGAACAGCTTGCCTACTACGTGGCGCAGGCGCGCGAGGTGATCGACCTGAGCATGCTGTCTCAGAAGCAGATCCTGGAAGACCTGCAACGGCTGGGTGACCAGCGCGCACTGGCCGGGGCCGACGCGGCATGAGCGACGAGATTGACGGTGGCGTAGATGGCGCAGGTGGCATTGAGGCCGCCGCACCGGTTTGGGCCGCGTTTGGTGACCTGATGTCGGTGTTGCTGGGCGCGTTCGTGCTGATTCTGGTGGGCGTGATCGGCGTGCAGCTGGAGCTGTCGTCCAAGCTGGAGAGCGAGGTCAAGCAGCGCGAGGCCGAGGCGCAGCGCCGCAAGACGCTGGAGCAGGCGCTTGCTGGCCCGCTGGCGGCCGGGCGCGTGACGCTTGTCAACGGGCGCATCGGCATCAATGGCAATGTGCTGTTCGCGATCAATTCCGACCAGTTGCAACCCGAGGGCCGTGCGCTGATGAAGAGCCTGGCGGGGCCGCTGGCCGCGTATCTCACATCGCGTGAAGAGATCCTGATGGTGAGCGGGTTCTCCGACGATCAGCAGGTGCGTGCCGGCAACCGCCTGTTTGCAGATAACTGGGAGCTGTCCGCCAAGCGCGCCTTGACCGTCACGCGCGCGCTGATTGACGAAGGCATTCCCGCGTCCAGCGTGTTTGCAGCAGCGTTTGGCTCGCAGCAGCCCGTGAGTTCCAACGCGGACGACGTCGGCCGCGCGAAGAATCGGCGTGTGGAGATCGCGCCAGTTCCAAGGCAGGCCGCTTCCAACGGTGGACGCCGTGAGCCGCACTGATTTGCCCACGCAAGCCACGCTCGACAGTTGGCGCGCAAGCGGCGCGGACCGGCTGGACCGCGTGCGCTTTTTCTTTATCGAGGCGCTGCATCGGCGCACGGCCGATCAAACCGGCGAGGCGCGGCGCATGCTTGAAGCGCGGTTGGTCAAGCTGGTCGCTGCCTATGCAGAAGACGTCGACCGGGCGGCGGCGACCGCCGATGCGACCGACTCAGACGCGCCTGCCGGCAGCGCGCTGGCCGAACTGCTGCGTGACATCGCCAGCCGTGAACGCACGAATGTCGGCAGTGTTGCAGAAGGCCGTTCTGCACGTCATCTGCAAGCATTGCCAGAGCTGAAGATTCTTGAGGACATGCGGGACACCTGGTCCCGCGTGAGCGCCGAGAAACAGCTGCGCGACGCGTTGGACAAGGTGCCGGTGAATGCCGGTCCGCTGAATTCGAGCAGTCTGGTGCGTCGGTCACTGCTATTGATGCGCGAGGTGTCACCCGATTATCTGCGGCAGTTTTTGGCGTATGTGGACGCGCTTTCGTGGCTCGAACGCATGAGCGGGGACGGGGCTGCTGGCGGCCACGAGGCTGCTCGCAGTGGCGGAAAGGCGCGGGGTAAGGCGCGCTAGGAGTTCCAGCGGTCAATCAGTCGGAGATGTGACATCGATATCACTGCTGGTTCTTTTGACCAGCAGGCACGCAAAAAAGGGAGCCAAGGCTCCCTTTTTCTTTGCGGCGGGCTATTAGCTGTTGACCGCTGCGTCCTTGACCTTCTTCAGGGCGCGGACCTTGACACGCACGGTTGCCGGTTTGGCTTCGAACCACTGGTCGACGCCGGTAAAGGGGTTCTTGCCGAAGCGGCGCTTGGTTGCCGGCACCTTGACCGACGTCACCTTGAACAGGCCCGGCAGCGTGAATTCACCGGCGCCCTTCTTGTGCAGCGAAGCCACGATGGTGTTCTCCAGATGGAGCAGCACCGCCTTCACCGCCTTGGCGTCGACGGCAGCTTGTTCAGCCAGATGGCTCACCAGGCTCGCCTTGGTGAACGTGTCCTTCAAAGGCTTGAGGGTCGGCGTCGTTGCGGCAGGCTTCTTAGCCGGAGCGGCCTTCTTAGCCGGCGAGGCCTTCTTTGCAGCGGTCTTGGCAGCGGTCTTGGTTTTGGTGGCCATAGTGAGAATAGATGGTTGAGTAAAGTTGACCATTCAATGGAAGCAACGCTGTGCAGCGCGCTTCGAGCAAGCATAGCAAAGGTTCAGCACCGTGGAGGCGTTATCTCGCCTGTTCGGGGGCCAGGGAATGCTTATTGCATGCGGTTTGGTCGTTCATCAACCAGTTGAGACACTCCAAGTCGGCACAAGCATGACCCAACGAAAATCGTCGCGGAGCGTGGTGAGCCCCAAAAACCGCGCGCCCGTGCTCGCCCGGCTGCGTCAATCCAAGATGACGCGCTCGACCCATGCGTACGTTCGCGGCAGCACCGTGAAGTTTTACGAGTGGCTGAGCGAGGTGCAGCCGCACACGCTCCCCGAGGGGCCCGTCATCTGGATTTGCGGCGATTGCCATGTCGGTAACCTCGGCCCCATCGGCGATGCCTCCGGCGCCACGCGCATACAAATCCGGGATCTGGACCAGACGGTACTGGGCAATCCCGCACACGATCTGATCCGGCTTGGCGTGTCACTGGCGACGGCCGCTCGCGGATCCGACCTGCCGGGCATCGTGACCGCACGAATGGTGGAAGCGCTGATGGCGGGCTACCTGCACGGCATCGATCCGGATGCGGCGCAGCACCTGCCGCCGCGCCCCGCATCCGTGCGCACCGCCATGAAGGCGGCGACAGCGCGCACTTGGAAAGAGCTGGCCAAGGACCGGCTCGACGGCACGTCCCCCACCATTCCTCTCGGGCGCCATTTCTGGCCGCTCTCTCGCGAGGAACGGCGCGAACTGAAACAACTCGTGGGCCAGCACGAAGTGCTTGCCCTGGTGGCGCGCCTTTACGAGATGCCTGGGGAAGCCTCGGTCAGCATCGTGGATGCGGCCTACTGGGTTAAAGGTTGCAGCTCGCTCGGGCAGCGGCGTTATGCCGTCTTGCTTGCGGTCGACCAGGATCGCGGGCCACGGTATCGGCTGATTGATATCAAGGAGGCGGGAAAAGCCGCAGCGCCCAGTGCCTCCGCAGGCGATATGCCCCGGATCAACGGCGAGCGCGTGGTCACAGGTGCGCGGCGTCTCTCTCCCGACCTGGGCGATCGCATGGCATGGGGACGCATGCTGGGCAGCAGCTTTTTCATGCGCGAGCTTCAACCGCAAGATATGAAGCTGTCTGTCGACAAGCTGGAGCACAAGGACGCCACGGTATTGGCTGCTTATCTGGGCAACATCGTGGGCCTCGCACACGGCAGCCAGATGCCGAGGGATATCGCCATGGCCTGGCACCGTGAGCTGAAGGCGCGTCACGGACGGTCCATCAATGCGCCGTTCTGGCTGTGGTCTTCGATCGTCGACCTGCTTGGGTTGCACGAGCGCCAGTATCTTGAGCACTGTCGCGCTTGGGCTAATTGATCTGATTTGCTGCCACGCATCCATTGGCAGGCACAAACGCTGCTGGCGACGCATTCAGGCCATCGCAAGTTATCGATGGCAATGGGCTGCTCCGGTACGCAGCCAAGACTTCAAGGAGACGCGCGATGTACGTGGTAATGGGTGCAACCGGACACGTGGGGGCCGCCGTTGCGCAAACGCTGCTGGCGAGAGGGGAGCAGGTGACGATCCTGACCCGGCGGCCGGAGCGCGCAGATCACTGGCGGGAAAAAGGCGCGGGGGTCGCGGTGGCCGACGTGGAGGACGTCGATTCGTTAAGGGCGGCATTCCGGCGCGGGCAGCGCGCATTTCTGCTCAACCCACCCGCGGATGTTGCCGGCGACACCGACGCGACGGAGCGCCGGTCGATCGCCAACATCCTCGCCGCGCTGGAGGATTCAGGGCTGGAGAAGGTGGTGGCCGCGTCAACCTATGGCGCGCGCCCCGGGCAGGGCATCGGCGATCTGACGACGCTGTGGGAGTTGGAGGAGGGCTTGCGTCGCCAGTCAATTCCGGCCGCAATCAATCGCGGCGCCTATTACATGACCAACTGGGCCGGCCTGCTTCAGACAGTTGCGCAGACGGGCAAGCTGCCGAGCATGTTCCCCGCAGACATGCCGATGCCAATGGTGGCCCCGATCGACCTGGGCGAGGCAGCGGCGGCGCGGCTCCTGACACCAGTTGACGACGCAGGTGTGCGCTATGTGGAGGGCCCGCAGCGCTACACGCCGCGGGATGTTGCACAGGCCATGGCGCGCACACTTGGCCGTGGCGTGGCGGTGGAGGTTGCACCGCGCGACCGTTGGGACGCGATCTACAAAGGGCTCGGCTTCTCCGATGAAGCTGCCCGCGCCTACGTACGGATGACCGCCGTGACTCTGGACGAGGGTTTCGACATGTCGGGTGACGTTGTGCGCGGCCATGTCTCGTTGGCAGATTTCATTGCAGCGGCGGCAGTGCAGGCGGCGCACGCGTGATCAGGCCGCCGAAATGAGCACCGTCGCACATTGCTATGCGACGAGATGGGCGAGAAGCGCAAGGTTCAACCCCGCCACCAGCGCGGCGCCTACCGTAGCCAGCACAACCAGACCGTGACCGGCTGCATGCTGTCCCATCAAGTCGGGCCGGCGCGCTAACCAGATCAGCGCAGCCATGGGAAACGGCACCACCATGCTCAGAATGACTTGGCTGAGCACAAGGGCGCGCGTGACATCCATACCCGCCCCGATAACGATGAACGCAGGCACCATGGTGATCAGCCGGCGCATCCACACCGGCAAGCGCACACGCAGGAAACCCTGCAGCACCATCTGCCCTGCCAGTGTGCCGACCACTGAGCTGGACAACCCCGACGCGATCAGCCCGACCAGAAACACCAGCCCGGCCGATGCCCCGAACAGCGGCGCCAACGTGACATAGGCATCCTCAATGCCGGCCACCTCCGCATGTGTGCCGTGAAACGCGCCTGCTGATACCACCACCATGGCAAGGTTGATGCAGCCGGCAGCGGCTAGCGCGGCCACCACCTCGCGGTTGGAATACCGAAGCAGTTGCGACGTCTCCGACGCACAGCGCGGGCGCACACGCGCATTGACCAGCCCCGAGTGCAGAAAGAGCGCGTGCGGCATCACCGTGGCCCCGACAATGCCTGCCGCCAACATGAACGCATCGGGCGGCAGCGCAGTAGGCACCAGGGTTTGCCGGAGCGCGGCCGTCCACGAAACAGGCAAGATCCACACTTGGATGATGTAAGAGATACCGATCACGGCCACCAGCGCGCCGATCATCAGCTCGACATGGCGGAACCCGCGCGCCTGCAACGTCAGCAGCAGATAGGCCAGCACACCGGCGATAACCATGGCGTGCGGCAACGGCATTCCCGTCAGGAGCGCGATGCCGACCGCGGCACCGACGAACTCCGCAAGGTCGGTCGCCATGGCTGCAAGCTCGCTGATCAGCCACATGCCAAGGCCGGCAGGTGCCGGCAAATGCGTGCGACAGAGCTGCGCCAGATTCTGGCCCGTCACAATGCCCACCCGTGCAGAGAGCATCTGGAACAGCATCGCCACCACGCTGGATGCGAGCACAACCCAGAGCAACTGATACCCGTATCGCGCACCAGCTTCAATGCCGGTGGCGATGTTGCCCGGGTCGGTATACGCGACTGAAACCACCACAGCCGGCCCGACAAACGGGATGAACGTGCGCCAGCCACGTCGCCGGCCTTCCAGCGCTTCGCGCGCGTGGGCGACGACGCATCGCGATGCAGAAGAGGTGTCGCGTTCCAGCGCGAGACTGTCGTCCATGGAATCTCCCGGATAGGTGGCGCAGGGCCCTTCGCAACGCGCGTACCTGATCGCGCAGGGCAAGCGTGCGGCGTGCGATGGAACGGGTGTTGCGGAGAAGGGACGCGCCATGAAGGCACCCACCCATTCCCGGAGAACACCCATGTTCATGCACAACAAGCGATTGCAGTACACCGTTCGGGTTAGCGAAACCGATCCAGGCTTGGCCAACCTGTTGCTGGAACAGTTCGGTGGCCCGCAAGGCGAGCTTGCTGCCGCCATGCGCTACTTCACGCAAGCCGTGGCAGAAGAAGATGCAGGCCGCAAGGACATGCTCTACGACATCGCGACGGAGGAACTGAGCCACCTTGAGATCATCGGCACCATCGTCGCCATGCTCAATCGCGGTGCGAAAGGAGAATTGGCGGAAGCGGTGGACGAGCAGGCGGAGTTGTATCGAAAGCTCAATGGCGCCGGTAATGACAGCCATGTGACGCAGGTGCTCTATGGCGGCGGCCCGTCGTTGACGAACTCGGCGGGCGTGCCGTGGACGGCGGCCTACATCGATTCGCTAGGCGAGCCCACGGCCGATCTGCGCTCGAACATTGCCGCCGAAGCACGCGCCAAGATCATCTACGAACGGTTGATCAACGTGAGCGATGACCCCGGTGTGCGCGATGCGCTCGGCTTTCTCATGACGCGCGAAGTGTCGCACCAGAAGTCGTTCGAGAAGGCGCTCTACGCCATCAACGGCAACTTCCCTCCTGGCAAGCTGCCGCCGGTACCGGAGTTCAGTGACGCGTATTTCAAAATGTCGCGCGGCGGCCCCATCGTGCAGGCACCGTGGAATAGCGGCACGGGGCTTGAGCTGGTCGCGGACCCTCCGGTGCCCGTTGACGGTGGCGATGGCAATGCATCGGTCAATTTGACCGATGCGGAGTTGGAAGCGCTCGAAGCCATGAAGACGCGTCTGGCTTCGGACCCGGCTGTCGATCCCACCACCGGTGCGGAGCTTGGTGAAAAGAAGGCGTGACAACCGCGCCCGGGCTCGGGTGCTTCGTCACTCGGGCCTGGGCATTGCGTCTGCGTTAATTACCGGCCGTTTCAAGCTTGAACAAACATGGAGACGCTCATGCATATGCAAGAACTGCTTGCGATCGCAGCGCTCACTCTCGCCGTGATTGCCATGTATTCCCTCGCCCGTGGCTTGCCCGCCGGCGTGTTCGGGACAGGCGCGCAACCACTCGCGCTGATGTATTCGGGCGTCAATCCGCCGCATCCTTTCTTGAACGGAAGGCGATGATGACGAGTAATACAGCGCACGAAGGAGAGGAGCGGTTCGAGTGTGCCGGCCATACCGTCACAGTCAGCGCGGAGCAGGACGCGCAGGGCGTGTGGGTGCCGCGCATTGCTGTCGCAAACGGCAAGCGGCAGTTCCAAATCCGGGAAATATCCTAGACGTGGCGCGGCTGGCATACCGAAGGCGAGGCCATTCGCGACGGCATGGAACAGGCCCGCCTGCTGCCCACGCATGACCGGCCTTGAGTTGTGGGTCTGGGCGCGGGGCCTACAGCCAAATTACGTCGTCTAGCTGAGCAGTGGCCAGACCCGGTCGTCAGCCACCCCATAGAGCGCTTCGCCCGGCGCAACAGGTGCGGTCCACAACCCTGTGAACTCGCCGAATGCGGGTAGCAGCGCGCCGCTTTGCCCAAAGCGGAAGCACGGTAGCCGGAGCCGGTCCTTTCCGCGTCCGCTGATGACAACGCCCGGGTGCACGTGGCCGGCAATGACGTAGCGCTCGGACACCACTTGCGGCTCATGGCATAGCGCGAATGGGCCAATTGCCCAAGGCTCTTCCACCACGTTGAAGTGCAGGCCAGCAGGCGGGTCGCCCGCGTGGCGGTCGTGGTTGCCGCGGACCAGCGTGCAGGCTATGTCGGCGTGCCGTATGCGCCAGGCGACGAGCGCGTCGATTGCACCCTGTGCCTCGCGCGCGTGGAGAAGGTCGCCCAGCCACGCTATATGTCCGACGGGCAGTCGCGCCACCATGGCATCCAGGCGGGCGATAGCCTGGACTGTGCTTCCGGTAGGCACCGGAACGCCGCGCGCGCGGAACGTCGCCGCCTTGCCGAAGTGCGCATCGGCCACCATCAGCATGCGTTGCGCGGGCCACCAGAGCGCGCGTTCGGGCAGAAGCCATACGGTCTCGCCCGCGCACTGGATGACGAGGTTTTGGGGAGCGCTCATAGCAGTGGGAGTGGCTTCGATGTCTTGCGTGGCCGGCGCGTGCGGCGGCTGGATTTGCCCGCTGTGTCGGGCGATTCAGTCAAGCGCAACGCGGCCTGTACGTCTGTCTCGATTTCTGGCCGTGTTGCGGCATCCGGATCGGTCGGCTCGGGGCCTGCGGCGCGCTCGGCTTCGGCCAGCATGCGTGCGATCCGATCCGCCAGTTTCTCGGTCGAGAGCTGTTCGCGAAAACGCTCCACCATCAACGGAAAGCCGAACGGCGAAGGCCGGGTCAGCGCGCACAGTTCAAGCCGCAAACCGCGCATGCGGATGAGGGCGGATTCAATGCGGTCGAGGTCCAGCTCCTGGCGCAGCACTTCGGTTTCCGCTTGCGAGAGCAGCAGGTTGCCCGGGTCGTGGCGCCGGAAGACTTCATAGAACAGGCCGGATGAAGCCTGCAACTGGCGCGTGCTCTTGTGCGCGCCGGGGTAGCCCTGGAACACCAGCCCCGATACGCGTGCGATCTCCCGAAAGCGGCGTTGTGCGAGTTCTCCAGCGTTGAGGCTGGCCAGCACATCCTGCATGAGAGTGTGGGTGGAAAAGAGTTCGCCGCTGGCCAGCAACGCGGGCCAGTCGATGGGCGTGGCCGACAGGAGTTCGAGGCCGTAGTCGTTGAACGCCAGGGAAAACGTGGCCGGCGTGCGATTGGCGGCGCGCCAGCCCAGCAAGCTTGCCAGCCCCAGGTGGGCATGCCGCCCGGCAAACGGGTAGAGAAAGAGATGCCAGCCCTCGCGGGAGTGCAGGGTTTCGGCCACCAGCGTTGCGGTGGTGGGCAGCGCAGACCAGCGCGCCTGCAGCTCCAGCAGCGGGCGCGCGGCCTCCATTTCGGGGCTATCGAAACGCGCATGTGCCGCCGCATCAAGCTGCGCCACCACCGCGTGCGCCAGCTCGGTGGAAAGCGGCATGCGACCACCGTTCCAGCGGGGCACGGCAGCACGTTTGCCGGTGGCACGCCGCGCATAGGCCGTCATGTCCTGCACGCGCACCAGCTCCAGCAAGCGGCCCGCAAACAGGAAGTTGTCGCCAGGGCGCAGCCGGGCAATGAAACCTTCCTCGATCGACCCCAGGGCACCGCCGCCGGAAGCACGCCACCAGCGCACGGTCATCGTTGCATCGCTGACGATGGTGCCGATGCTCATGCGGTGCCGCCGCGCGAGCCGAGCATCGGGCACGCGCCAGACCCCGTGCTCGTCTGGTGTGACGCGGTGGTAGTCGGGATATGCGGTGAGCGAGTGGCCGCCTTGTCGCACGAAGTCGAGCGCCCATTGCCACTCGTCGTCGCGCAAGTCTCGGTAGGCCCAGGCGCGGCGCACTTCTTCCAGAAGCGCGTTGGGCACGAAGCCGCCGCCCAGCGCCACCGTCACCAGATGCTGGACCAGCACATCGAGCGGCTTGTGCGGCGAGGTGCGGGCTTCCACGTGGCCCGACATGGCGGCAGCGCGCGCGGCCGCGCCTTCCACGAGTTCAAGGCTGTGCGTGGGCACCACCGTTACGCGAGAGGGCCGGCCCGGCGCGTGGCCCGATCGCCCTGCACGCTGCAACAGCCGCGCCACGCCCTTGGGTGAGCCGATCTGCAGGACGCGTTCCACCGGCAGAAAGTCGACGCCCAAATCCAGGCTTGACGTGCAGAACACCGCCTTGAGCATGCCTTGCTTGAGCCCGGTCTCGACCCAGTCGCGCGTTGAGCGGTCCAGTGAGCCGTGATGCAACGCGATCAGCCCCGCCCATTCCGGCCGCGCATTGATGACGGCCTGGTACCACAGCTCCGCCTGCGAGCGCGTATTGAGAAACACCAGTGCGGTGCGGGCACTTTCCAACTCATCAAGCACGTGGGGCAGCATCGCCATGCCCAGGTGTCCGGCCCATGGAAACCGGCCTACACCATCCGGCAGCAACGTATCAATCTCCATGCGCTTGGGCAGGTGGCCTTGCACCAGCGTTCCGGTGGCGGGGTTCCCGGCATCGCTGAGCGCATCCATGGCTTCCGCCAGGTCGCCCAGCGTGGCGGAGAGCCCCCACACGACGAGCCCCGGCGACCACGCGCGCAATCGTGCCAGCGCCAATTGCACCTGCACGCCACGCTTGTTGCCGACCAGTTCGTGCCATTCATCCACGATGACCACGCGCACCGAGCCAAGCGCTTCACGGGCGTCAGCACGCGCGAGTAGCAACGACAGGCTTTCGGGCGTTGTCACCAGGGCGGTGGGCAAACGGCGCGATTGCGCGGCACGCTCGGTGCTGCCGGTGTCGCCGGTGCGCAAGCCCAGAGTCCAGTGCGGTGCCAGCGCCTGTGCAGCTTCGTTCAATGCGCGCGTGGTGTCGGCCGCCAGCGCACGCATGGGCGTGAGCCACAGCACGGACAAAGGCGGCGCGCCGCCGCGCCCGCGCACTTGCGCCAACCGCTGCAGCGCGCCGAGCCACACCGCATAGGTTTTCCCCGCCCCCGTGGTGGCGTGCAGCAGGCCCGATTCGCCGCGCGCCATGGCCGACCACACGGCGCGCTGGAACGGCATTGGCTCCCAGCCGCGCGCGGCAAACCATGCATCAAGATCGGGCATTGCGGGTTCGTTCATGACGGCGGCAGCAGGCTTTCCAGCGTCTGCAAGGTATCAGCTTCGGCAACGGGCTTGTCATGGCGCCAGCGCAGCATGCGCGGAAACCGCACAGCGATGCCGCTCTTGTGGCGCGCGCTGCGTGCAATGCCTTCAAAGCCGAGTTCGAACACCAGCGTCGGGGTCACGCTGCGCACGGGGCCAAAACTTTCAACCGTGGTCTTGCGGATGAGCGCGTCGACCTGCCGGATCTCCGCGTCGCTCAGGCCGGAGTACGCCTTCGCAAAGGGCACCAGCTTGCGCTCGGGCACCTCGGGCGGCGCATCCCATACGGCAAAGGTGTAGTCGGTATACAGGCTCGCGCGCCGGCCGTGGCCGCGCTGCGCATAGATGAGGACGGCATCGACCGAGAACGGATCGATCTTCCACTTCCACCACACGCCCACATCCTTGGTGCGCCCCACGCCGTAGCGTGCGTCGCGCCGCTTGAGCATCAGCCCCTCCACGCCAAGCTCGCGGGAGGCTTCGCGCTGGTGCGCAAGATGCTGCCAGTCGTCGCCTTGAAGCAACGGAGACAGCTCCAGCGCCGGATGAATGTATTCGGCAATCACACGTTCGAGTTGCACGCGCCGCTCGCTCTGCGTGCGCTCGCGCAAATCCTGCCCCTGCCATTCGAGGAGGTCATACGCCAGCAGCACGGCCGGCGCTTCTCGCAGCACGCGCGCGTTCAGCGTTTTGCGGCCGATGCGTTGCTGAAGCAGCGCAAAGGGCTGCACGCGGCCCGCTTGCCACACCACGATCTCGCCATCGAGCACGGTGCCCGAGGGCAATACCCCCGCCATGGTGGACAGTTCGGGAAATCGGTCGGTGATGAGTTCCTCGCCACGCGACCACAGCCATGCGCTGTCGGCGCGGCGCACGAGTTGCGCGCGGATGCCATCCCACTTCCATTCGATTTGCCATTCAGTGGGTGAGCCAAGCAGTGTGTCGAAGGCTTGCGCGTCGGCCTGCAGCGGATGCGCAAGAAAGAACGGATACGGGTGCCCGGTATCGAGCGCATGGCCATCGGCACTGGCATCGGCCAGCAGCGCGCGATAGCGCTCGGGGGTGGGTGCCTGGCCGATGTCGGTATAGCCCATCAGCCGTTGCGCGACGTGCTTGGGGTCGGTGCCGCCCACTTCGGCCAGCGCGCGCGTGACGAGCAGTTTTGACACCCCCACACGAAACGCCCCGGTCATCAACTTCATCAACACCAGCCGCGCTTGCAGCGGAAGGCCCCGGCACAGTTCGGCAAGGCGAGGCAGTACCAGCTCGGGCGGCTGACCACGCAATGGCAGCAGGCGCGTTTCCATCCACTCGGCCAGGGTGGCGTCGTCTGCATGATCCGCATCGGGCAGGACCAGGGCGATCGTCTCGGCCAGGTCGCCGACGGCTTGGTAGCACTCGTCAAACAGCCATTCGGGCAAGCCGGATGTGGTCTGGGCAAAGCTGGCGAGCACACGCACGGGCACCAACTGGCGGGGCTTGCCGCCGGCCAGGAAGTAGACCGCCCAGGCGGCATCGGCATCGGGCGCGGTGCGCAGGTAGGCCACCAGTGCGGCCAACTTGCCGTTGCTCGATGTGGTGGCGTCGAGCTGCGCGTACAGATCGGCAAAGGCTTTCATGGCGCGGGCGGGTCCGCTGGTTCGACTGCTTCGGCTGCATCGGCTTCTTCGCCTTCGTCGCCATACTCGGTGGCGAATGCGCGCGCATCCAGGCCGCGCTCGCACAGCCAGCGCACCATCGGCGCCACCTGCCCGTGCGTGACATAGACCCGCGTGGCGCCCGTGGCATCAATGGCTTGCTGCAAGCCAGGCCAGTCTGCGTGATCGGACAGCACGATACCGCGGTCGACGCCGCGCCGCCGGCGTGCCCCGCGAAGCTGCATCCAGCCGCTGGCAAAGGCATCGGCATAGTCGCCAAAACGGCGCATCCACGGCGTGCGTTGGGCGGAGGGTGGCGCCAGCACGAGCGCGCGTCGCAATTCAGTGCGGGGCACGTCGGTCGCCAGTTGCGTGGGTGGGAGCGCCACGCCCGCGTGCCGATAGGCGGCGTCTAACTGCAGCATGGCGCCGTGCGAAACAATTGGCCCGATGCCGGTATCGATCCCCGACAGAATGCGCTGGGCCTTGCCGAACGCATAGCAGAACACGACGCTCGCGCGGCCAGCTTCGGCATTGCCGCGCCACCATGCGTTGAGCTGCGCAAAGATCTCGGTCTGTGGCCGCCAGTGGTAGATCGGCAGTCCGAATGTGGATTCAGTGATGAATGTGTTGCAGCGCACCGGCTCGAACGGCGTGCAGGTGCGATCCGCCTCGACCTTGTAGTCGCCGGACACGACCCACACGTCGCCGCCGTATTCCAGCCGCACCTGCGCGGACCCGAGTACATGCCCCGCCGGATGAAAGCTCAACCGGACGCCGTGATGGACGATGGATTCCCCGTACGGCAGCGTCTGCAGGGGGATGTCGTCACCCAGGCGCGCACGCAGCACACCCGCACCAGGGGCGGCAGCGAGGTAATGCTGGTGCCCGATGCGGGCGTGGTCACTGTGGGCGTGCGTGATGACGGCTCGGTCAACCGGCCGCCAAGGGTCAATGTAGAAGTCGCCTACTGGGCAGTACAGGCCTTTGGGCGTTGTCACGATCAGTTCTGCTGCGCTGGTCATCACTCGCTCTCATTCGAGACCCCTATCAGGTTTTGGCGACAACATTAACGCAATGGCTGCTTATGCGCAGGCTCGCCACGCATGTTGGCCGGGCCGCCGGGGCCTGCGGCGGCACTGTTGCCCGAAGGCTCAGCGATG
The DNA here is from genome assembly GCA_000955795.1 of Burkholderiaceae bacterium 26. Lineage (GTDB taxonomy): Bacteria > Pseudomonadota > Gammaproteobacteria > Burkholderiales > Burkholderiaceae > Ralstonia > Ralstonia chuxiongensis. The sequence goes on along the minus strand of JYOB01000007.1, from coordinate 67,925 downwards.
CCCGCAGCCCCGCCCGATCCTGGGGAAGGAGACGCGGCCTGCGGCGTAGACAGATCAGGCGCGGAGGCCTGCATGGTGTCCGGATATCGCGACAAGGAGCGTTTTGCGGTCTTCGCTAGGGCCGCTGGAGCGACGTCTGGCGATGCCGGGCGCGGCTCAGTAGGCTGCGCAAGCGAAAGTCCGCTGCCGCCCGTCGATGCCAGGAAGAACAGCCAACCTGCTGCAGTTCGCTTTGTCACTCGTAATGCGTGATGCATGCGTGGCCTCCGTTGCGCTCCGTGGGCGGAAGCAGCCGGCATGCCAGGGTCATCGCCGGTGGCGCGGAGCGGTTGGCTGCCAGGCAGCGGCGGCGGTTGGCCATTTCTTCAATGGAGGGGGAAAAAAGGACGATCGGCGGCCTTGGAGCGCTGGAAAACCCGTGAGCGTCATTTCTCACGTGCTGCGCGACAGATTTAGAGGTTGATCTGTATCAGCCAGCGAAGGGCCGCATCGGCTTACCGTGGAGGGCTATTAGAAAAAGCCATCCAATAGGCTGAAAACGGGGAAACGTCATGCTTGAACAACAACCAGACGAAGTGGTCGCCGCCACGCTTTGGGAACTGGAGTCCTCAGTGTCCCGTGCATTACCCAGAGGGGCGCTCGTCAATTCGGCTCGTGCCAATTGCGGTGGCTACGATGTGGCAGCGAAGTGGACGATGTCGACAGTCCGTGGCAATCGGCAGGAATGCACGTTAGCGGTGCATTTCGGTGTGGCTGAGGCCAAGGCGTACTGCCGACTGAATCATCCCAGACGGGAAGAGATCTGTCGGCGGGTCAGCGAATGGCTGTCCGTCCAGTTGGAATTCCAGGGCGGAGAACAGTGCGCAGACACGGGCTACGACCTGGTGCTCACCGTGCCAAATGCCTTCTTTCTTGATGAGAGAGACGCCATTCGTGTGGGGCGGCAGGACCGAGAACACGATTTTTCCCTCCATCGGGGCGCATCCCTGCCGCCGTTGACTTGAGCGGCAGTTCTATCGACAGGTTTTTGAGGTGTGTCTGTCCACCGATCGGCTTTCTAAACGCCGGTTGATTGTGCGCCGTCAAGGCATAGGAGCGCGCAGCGGCTACCTTCGAATAGCGGCCCGTGAGTGTGGGCGCGCGGAAATGCGGAGGCCTTATGCGCGAGCGGATCAACGAAGCCGAAAGGACTTGTCTACGTGAACTCCAAGATGCGCTAACAGAAACGCTGCCTCGTCGGGCCGTCTTGCGGCTTGAAGGCGACGAACTGGGCGGAATAGATGTACACGCGTGGTGGATAGTAGAAGGCCCGCGAGGCGACAAGCAGGTCAATTCATTTTCATTTCACCTGACGGAGTTGATGTTGCAGGTCTACTTTCACCAGTCCAGCGACGCTCGAGCAAGTACCTGCGGGCGATTGAAGGATTGGGCGAACTGGGCGCTCGAGGGCGCAGAAGAGACTGGCGACAACGATATGGGCTTCGATATCTGCGCGCTTGTACCGGGAGGCATCTTTCGTCCGAGCGTTGATCTACAGCGGTCCTGATGGCGCGATTGGAGGGCGATACCGGCTTTGTCATTGCAGCCGTGTCCACCGTGCAGGTTGAATCGCTTTTTCCAGGCGTTGGCAGGGCAATTTTTTCCCACCAGCGGAAGCACGTGACTGCGGTAAAAACCCAGATTCGCCGTTGCTATGGAGCCTCGCTGCTCTCTGATGCGGTTTCCGTGACAGCAACGTCGTCGGAGAATTCGTAACGACCCTTGCCGTGGCCCTTCGCGCGATAGAGCGCGTCATCTGCGGCCGAAAACACCACGGCCCCATCGACGTTGTGGCTCAGCCGTGCCACGCCAACGCTGCAGCCGAGTTCAATGACGACCTCGCCAAACTTGTAGGGCCGTGCGCCAATTGAAACGATTCGGCCGGCGAGCTTATGTAACGCGTCGTCGTTCACCGGCCCGACGATGACGGCAAATTCGTCGCCGCCGAAGCGTGCAACAAAATCGGACGGACGTGTAACGGTGCGCAGGCGATCGGCAAATGCACGCAGCACCTCGTCGCCTGTTGCGTGCCCGTAAGTGTCGTTGACGCGCTTGAACCCGTCGAGGTCGATGAGGAGCAGGGCGCCCAGTTCGCGGCGGTTGTCGGAAGAAAGTGCTTTCTCCATCTGGTTGTCAAAGCCGGCGCGGTTCAGCAGACCCGTGAGGTGGTCCGTCATCGACAGGGCTTTCAGGCGGACCTCTTTCTCTTTGCGGGCGGTGATGTCCGTGACAAGGATGTGCACGCCGATGACAGTGCCGTCGGCCCGGAACTGTGGAACATACTGAACCTCCCGGTACGTGAGCGAGGAACCGATGCGCTCCTCGCGCTCGAATCTTTGAGGGTTACCCGCCAGCGCCTTTTCCAATGGCTCGCGCAGGCGCTCGTACGCGGCCAGGCCCACGACCTCGGCAACGGTCTTACCGACAAGACTCGAACGTGACATGCCCATCTCGCTCGCATAGGCGGCGTTCACAAACTCGTATCGACCGTCAGCGCCCACGAACAGCACTTGCCCCGGCATTGCGTCTGTGACGGTCTGCAAAGTCTCCGCGTTGCGTTGGACGGCTTCTTTCGCCGCTTTTTCGGCACGAATGTCCCGCATGAGGGCGGAGTAGTGGTCTAGCTTGCCGGCGGAGTCTCGATGAACGATGACGGTGTGGGCCACGGGAACCACTTCACGCTTGGCGTTGTATGCAAGCGTTTCCCCCATCCACATGCCGGATCTCAGGGCGGTCGGAACCACGACGTCCTTCAGGAACTGTACTGTTTCTGGCGGGTGGTAGTCGGTAATGGTTGTTTCGCTGATGGCCTTGTCGGCCGGTATGCCTGCGAAGGCCCGCCCAGCGGGGTTGATGTAGGTCAGCTGCCCGTAACGGTCTGTTTGGGCGATGAAGTCCGGCGTGGCTTCCAGGATCGACATCAGTGCGCCGATTGCTTGTTCGGCACGTACACGTTGTGTGATGTCTTCGATGACCCCGACATATCCTTGGGCTGCCCCGTCAACCACAACAGGTGCAGCTGTCACCGATATCTGGCGCTCTGGCTCGCCCGGTATGGAGAAGCGCTGCAGGTCGCGAAAGACGAGGCCGGCTTCCCTGGAAGCATCCCATGCGCGCTCTGCCCGCTCTTTGTCTTCTGGAGCGAGCCTGTCACGCCATGAGTCTGCAAGCGCGTCTTCCTTGGACAGGCCCAGGATGCTGCAGTACGCATTGTTGACGTATGTCGTGCGGCCATCGTTGCGTGTTCGGAAAAATCCAAGCGGGGACGCGTCGTTGACGGCTTCGAGTTCCGCCCGCTGCTGTACGACCTGTCCCATGAGGGCGCGCAGGCTGCGCACGATAGAGTCGATTTCAGGGGATGCATGTCCGACGTCGAGCGTGGTGAGCCCATCCCATTCGCAGTGATCGGCCCGACGCAAAGCCACGTGCAGCCGATGCAATGGACGCAGCAGCAACTGCATGCCACCCCAGACGGAACATGCGACCAGGGCAATCAGGAACAGCGAGGCCCATCCCAGTCGATGCCGCATCACGGCGAAGGGGGCATCGACTTCGTTTCTCGGGATGACCGAACCCAGCGTCCACCCCGTGGAAATGACGTTCTCCAGCGTGATCATCGGGGCTGTCTCGTCCGGTGGCTGTCCGGCAAGCGCCTTTTCGATGTCCGGCTCCGCACTGGTATTGGCCAAGAGTTTTGCGTCATCCGGGTGAATGACGAATACCGGGGCATTGCCGCGCTGGACGACGAATAGATAACCGTGCTCACCGATACGGGTGGTCCGCATGTCGCCAAGGAAGTTCGGGCGAAGCAGGCCCAACGATGCGCAGAGCACGCCGACCATGTGGCCTGCGTCGTCAGAGACCGGTGCCGCGAACACGATGTTTGGCGCGCCGCCGATACGGTTACGCAACGGCGCTGAGACGGCGGCCTGTCCTACCACTACGACTTGCTTGAAGTAGTCGCGGTCATGAACGTCGACGCCGACCACCTGTTCTACGTACGGGGAGACGGCCGTGACTTTGCCGTCCATGCCAACAAGGAACACGCTGTCAAACATTCCGGCAGTCGGCGCTATGGACGCAAAGTATCGGCGAGCGTCTTGCGGAGACCCGAAGTGAACCGTGCGGGTCTGAGCCGCAGTGCGTTGAACGATGTCGAGGTAATCGTCCATGCGCTGCCTGAGGTCAGTCGCGGCATCCTTTACCAGCGCCTGTTGATGCTTCTGGATGAGTACCTGAATGTCTGAGCGGAACTTCGTCCGTTCGGCCAGGAAAGCGATGCAGAGCAGGGCCGCCACGAGGATGGTGGCCAAGAACGCGGCTTGAAATTTGAGAGTGGGCCGGATCATGCGTAGTGCTTCTTGCTCAAGGGCTCTGTCCGACTGCGGACCCGATGGACTTCGGTTTGGCACCACTCATACGCGCGGGTCGCGCGTTGCGTCAGATGTGCAGATTGGCGCCTAGATTTACTGCGCCAGCGGTTCTTCCGTTGCGGGGAGGAATGGGCCCTCGATGGATTCTTCGCCAGATCTGCCTGCACCTCGACATGGTGGCGGGCACCACAACTCGTGCTTGTGGTGTGCCCCTGCTTCAATCGACGCAAGCAACGAAAACCTTAGCAGGGCGAGCGAATTGTTTGATCTGCGTCAAGTCGCGCGAGCGTGTTCGCTGGCGGTAAGCAGCCACTCACTGGCTTTTGCCAGCCTGTGCACTTTCACTTCTGAGCGGCCGTACTGCGAACCGGTCAACCAGGAAGTCGATCAGCGTACGCATCTAGCAATGCTGTTCCAACTTCCCCAGCACGATGCATCATGACAACCCAAGACCCTCTCACTGATCATGCAGTTTGAACGGGCCTACAGCATTGGGGCGGCGCTCTGGGCAGGCTTGCCCTGTTGAAACGCGCCGCAGCCAAGCGATGGGACGTGTCGTCCTTGCGTTAATCGTCAGCGGATGAATCCGTTTCGACAGGAGGGTTCTGGGCGATCAGATGCGTGAGACCCGCGACGCCGACGGGGGGCTCTGCGAGCCACGGGACCAGTGCGCAGTCATGTGCAAGGTCGTCGGCGACGTGGCGAATAAAGGGCACCTCGTAGGCCCCGCGCTCGCACAACACGGGATGGGTTGTCCCGCTCGCCAGAAGCGACTGGTTGATGACCCACGCATAGGGCTTGATGCCCGCGCGGACCAGGTCTTTGGCAAGGCGCTCCGCCTCGTGAACGGGAGTGGCCTCCGGCAGGGTGACGATGAGCACCCGCGTGAAACTGGGGGCGCGCAGCCGGGGCAACAACTGCCGCACCGCCTCGGGCATGTCTCCTTGCGTACGCATGACTTCCCGGTGATAAGCCTCCGCAGCATCAAGCAGCAGGATTGTGTGGCCCGTGGGGGCGGTGTCCAGCACCACGAAACCGCTCTTGCCCTCGTCCACGGTGCGGGCAAACGCTCGGAAGACGGCGATCTCCTCGGTGCACGGCGAGCGCAGGTCTTCTTCCAACATTGCGCGCCCGCCGGCGTCGAGCTGCTGGCCAGCCTTGGCGAGAACGTCTTCGGTGTATTGCCGCACTTCCTGGGATGGGTCGATGCGGGTCACGGTCAGGCCTGGTACGACGCCGTCAATGGTGGCGGCGATATGCGCGGCCGGGTCGGTGGTTGATAAAACGACTCGATGCCCCTTCTGGGCCAACGCCACGGCAATGGCCGCAGCAACGGTGGTTTTGCCGACACCGCCTTTGCCCATTGTCATGATGACGCCGTGGTCGGCGGCTGCCATGTCTTCGACCAATCTGCTCAAACCGGGCGGCAAGCGGGTTTTGGGCATGTCGCGGCGGGTCGGCAACGCGACAGTCTCGGGGTGAGCCATCTCTCGCAGCGCGTCCAGTCCAACGGTGCCGCGCGGCAGGAAGGGAATGCGTGTCTGCGGTAGCACAGCCAGCTCAGGGGGCATGTTCGCTAATGCTTCGGCCGAGCGCTGCGCCATCGCGGTCGCGACCGGGTCATCGGAGGTGGTATCCGTGAACAATCCGTTGATCGCCAGAGTCTGGTTCTGTATCCCAAGGTCGGCGAGCTCGCCGCGTGTTCGATTCGCTTCGCGCAATGACGCGGCGTCGGCGCGAGCCACCAGAACAACGGTGGTCTGGTCCGAACTGGAGAGCCGCTGGACGGTTGCGGCATACAGCGCCTTCTGTTTTTCCAGACCAGCCAGCGGGCCAAGGCAGGAGGCACCGCCTGTCGATGAGGAAATGAACTGATCCCATGCAGAAGGCAAGGTCAGCAGCCGCAGCGTGTGGCCGGTTGGCGCCGTGTCGAAAATGACATGGTCGAACTCAGCGGTAGAAGCCGGGTCACCCAGGAGCTTCGAGAACTCGTCAAACGCTGCAATCTCGACAGTGCACGCACCGGAGAATTGCTCTTCCATGCTCTGAATCGCTGCCGTCGGCAGGATGCTGCGGTAAGGCGCCACCATGCGCTCACGATAAGCGTGCGCAGCCGCCTCTGGATCAACGTTCAGCGCGAACAAACCGCTTGCGCCCGGTACGGCCGTCGGTACCTGGCCAAGGCTGACACCCAGCACTTCGTCGAGGTTGGACGCAGGGTCGGTGCTGACGATGAGCACCGACCGTCCGGACTCTGCCAGTGCCAGGCCGGTGGCACAGGACAGCGAGGTTTTGCCGACACCGCCTTTGCCGGTGAAGAACAGATAACGGGTACGGATCGAGGGCAATGTCATGACGCCACCGCTTTAGCCGCAAGAGCCTGGCGCGCAGCCGCAACCTCCGGCTTTGACGCGCGGCTTCTCTTGCGTCGATAGCGCAATGTTGAGCTTCTGCGCCAGTTGTTGACGCGAGGGGTACATGCCGGAGGAGACAATGCGGCCATCGATGACAACGATCGGAAGGCGGTCCATGCCACCTTCCATCTCCTTGACGACGGCGGGGTTTGCCGCAAACGCTTGCGGTTCCTGGCCCAAGTTGTAGCGGGCCACCGTCACGCCGTGTCCTTCAACCCATTTCAGGTCGGCGGCGAATTGCGCCAGCACCGGGTCGACGTCGACGCCGCAGACGCCGGTCGAGCAACACATCGCCGGATCAAAAATTTCCAGTTTCATCATGATGTCCTCATCTCAAGAAGCCGTCTTGGGGCACTGGCACACGTCAGTGAAATAAGCATGGAGCGACCAACGCGCCAAGGTGTTGAGCGGCAACAAATTCTGGCGCATCGCCTTGGAAGATGCCGGCAAATGTATTGGTTAAAGCACGCAGCAACGATCAATCGATCTGCAAAGCGAACTGTGCAGACATTGCCTCTTCGGCAGTTGAGCGGGATCAACTTCGCGCGCGACCGTCCGCTGTCCAAAAGAGCGAGTCGTACTTAACTTGACTGAAGGCGGTCGTTTGGTGAGCGCTCTAAGGGCGTACAGCTTTGTGGTGCGGGAGGGGACAGAAAATCCGGATGAGCTCATTCAAGTCAAAGCAGTTCTCCGGCGGAACTTGGCTTCCACGGGCGCAATTGCGGCGCGCATGGTGGTGCTGATGAAGTTTCGCGACGCGGTATTGCCTTGCCTGTCTCCTGCAGCCGCGGATGCCGCGCTCGAAGCGTTCAACGAAAGCCTCGAAGAGGCGATCCCGCTGGCTGCTGAGTTCGGATCATTGCCCGCATACAGCGATGCGTTCTTTGATGAAGTTTTGACTACGCGGGCTGCGCTGGAACGGCAGCAGTCAGGGGAAGGGATTCGCGACCATTGAGGCTATGGGCAGCCCCCAAGTGGCTGGCTAAGGTAGCGCCGGGGGCATAACCCGCCAGCAAATGATCTTAGAAAGCACGATTTTTCTGAACACCCGCCTGTGAAACCGTCGCCAGTGCCTGGATGTCCAATATCTGAATTTCGCGATGATTGACTCGCAAAATGCCCTCGCGCGCGAGCGAACTGAAAATTCGACTCACGGTCTCGAGCTGCATGGCCAGGTGCTCGGCAATCTCTTCCCGACTCATGCGCAGAATAATGTGCCGATCGGAAAAGCCCCGCTCTTTCAGACGCTCCGAAAGATCGAGCAAGAAACTGGCGACGCGTTCCTCCGAGCGCATGGATCCGAGACAGAGCATCAGCCGTTGTTTGCGGCCGATGCGCGCGCTGAAGATCTGCGTAACCAGTTTTTGAATCGCACCTTCTTGCTGTGCTAACTCGGCAAGGTGCTTCCACGATACGGCGCACACCTCCGAGTCCTCCAATGCAATCGCGGTTGAGGTTCGGGTATCCGATTCGAAACCGTCCGCGCCGAATATGTCGCCGCTCAGGTAGAACGCGGCAATCATCTCGCGGCCTTCGGCTGTGCCAAGCGTCAGCTTGAACGTGCCGTATTTCACCGCGTAGATTTCATCCAGGGGATCGCCAGAGCGGAAGATTGACTCGCCTCTCTTTACCCGGATTTTTCGCTGTGCGATGTCTTCTACCAGTGCGGCTTCACGGGCGTTCAAACCGCGCGAAAGGCAAAGGTGACCGTTCCGACACGTGGTACAGCCTTGATTGGGGGCGTTCTCGGACATGGGGGGCATTTGGGGGATGAGAATAGTGTTATCGGCCGCCGCTCACAGAACTTCATGTTGCCACGTCAGATATCGGATAAAGCCCTCAAACGTGTGGTCATTTGCGCTTTCGGTGTGATCGATCAGGCGCAGCACCCAAATTCGTTGCGCAGGTGTGTCGAGATATCGGGGGAGTTGATCCGCGTCAGTGTCTAAGCAGATGCGGCAGGTACGCTCGGACAACTCGATACCTGCCTGCTTCGGAACGCGGGGAACGCAATGCTGAATGCACAACTGGAAGAGACTGGAGGCGCCGCCGAACGGGAGTTGGGCGCCGTGGTCGCAGCAACGTTGCCGCGAAGTGCATTTGTCAGGACATTTCGCACAAAATCCGGCGGCTACGACGTCGAAGCGGAATGGCAAACCAGCGGTCCTTATGGGCTCACAGCCAATTGCACGCTTGCGCTTCATTTCACGGGCGCAGAGATATCGACCTACACACATTTCAGTGAGCGCAAACGCGAAGAGGCGTGTCGTCGAGTTGCCGACTGGTTGAGTATTCGGCTGGAATTGCAGGCCGCGGACATGCTTTGGGACAAAGGCTTTGATATTGACGCGGTTGCGCCTTCAGCGTTCTTCGTCGACGAGTCCGGTTGCTCCAACACCTTGCAGTAGAACCGGCCTTGCTTACGATTCGGGCCAAAGATTTCACTCCTGCGCACGTGGCTCCATGTGCCTGAGCGGAACAAGCAGCGTGCGTCGTCATGATCCGTGCGTAGACGGTCCGAGCTGCGCGCGACCCTTCTGGTGAATTAACCTTCGGGCCGTAGATAGGCGGCAAATGGTCCACTTCGGCGTTGTCAAATAGACAGTGACGTTGTCTATTTGACAGCAGGTGCACAAGTGAACCCTCTCTTAGGGCAGTAGACTTTTCCTCATGGGATTACTTGAAATCCACGACGGTGGATGTCTTCGCCTGTTCGGGCCCGTAGAGATCTGGCAACGGCAGCGGATCGCATTTGGAAGCGAGCGCGTTTTCCGCTCACCCACCATCTCACAGGAGCCGCTCGTCGGTGAACACGGTTTGGTTCTTGCCGGAGGTCTTCGCGCGATACATCGCACTATCTGCGCGACGCAAGATGGCAGGAATGTCGAGCGGCTCGCCCTGCATGTCGGTTGAGAACAGATAGATGCCGATGCTGGCCGACACAGAAACAGGATGCCCATCAACGGTTTGAATCGCATTCAGTACCGATTGGACATCATCTGCAATGGCTTGCGCGTCTGTCTTGCTACAAAGGTCGCGCGCCAAAATCACAAACTCGTCGCCTCCCAGGCGGGAGAGCGTATTGCCCCGGCGCATGCGAGCTTGCAAGGCTTGGGCAAAACGTTGCAGCAGCAAGTCTCCTACTCCGTGCCCATATGCATCGTTGACTTGTTTGAACCCGTCCAAATCAATGAGTAACAGAGCCGTTCGTTCCGCTTCGCCATCTTGACCAAGAAGGACGCGCGCGATGGCCTTCTCAAGGCTCTTGCGATTGTTCAGACCAGTCAAAGGGTCAGTAGCGGCTCGCTTCTCAAGCCTGTTGACCAACACTGACAAATATATGGAGGTGGCGGTAACGCCAAAGGCGATGCCCAGCGCGGCGGAAAAATTCTCCTCCCACCACGGTGCCCATTGCATGAGCGCCGCAATGCCAGCAAGCGCGACAGTGCAGGAGAGTGCCAACATGCGTTTGCCATGGCGGCACCCTGCGCCTACCAAAAACCAGAAGAAAGCCCAGAGCATGGGCAATGCTATCCGGCCTCCTGCGGCAAGAATCATCACCACCGAAGCCTGATCCATGACGGTGGTCGTGACTAACCGTGTGCGCGATGGGCCAGACAGTGCATTGACAGCCAAATATGTACCGACGCTGAATGCGACATAAAAAAGACATGCCAATAGCGTTCGGTAGGCCTCAGGCGTTGGTTGGATGAGCGCAACGACTCCATAGGCCAGGAAGGGTAGCGGGCCCAGGTAGATCCGCAACATCGCTTGCTCATATTCCGGCAGCCTTTCAACGGTGCTCAAGTGCCGGCCTCCGCTAACGCCAAGTAAGTCTGCCCATCTCATATCAACTCGCAAGCCACAACCTTTCTCGTTTTAGTCGAGTGTAGTTGATGCGTGGGCGCTGAAGTTCATCTGCCGACGTAGTTAATTGGTGGGGTTGCGCACGCGTGCAGACGCGCGCTGTTTATCCGGGTCCAGTCGTACGTACGACTCCTCTGAAGTGCGAGTTCGTCAGCGATTTCGTCTGATCGGGAGCGCGGCAAGGAGATGCGAGAAAGCGCGGACTACGTGCTCGAAGTGCCTGCTGACAATTCAAATGTCGTTCAATTCGAAGCGGCAAGTTCTGTTATCGGACGCGCCGTCATTTGTCTCGAAACGGTCTGCGGCCACAGGGGGAACAGTATTCCGCAGTTCTCCTAGAAATGATTTTCGAGCCGTTCGCGCAGTCACGCACGCGGCTTCGAAGGAGAACGTATCGCGGCGGACTGAAGGTTGCCGAAGAGTAAGCGCGCAAGACAAAAGGCTGCCATCGGCCAGCTTTTTTTTCCGTCGGTTTTACGACCGTTTGAGGACCCGCCACGTTAAGGGCCGTCGTGCCAATAAAGCATAACTTGGCCGATCGGGACGGAATAAGGCATAACCTGTCCAAACGGATTTCTTCCCGTTGAGGCGCGCGCAATGCGGGTCTTGGGAGGTCGTAGCAGAGCTCCCCGAGTCGCGAGTTCGTCATTGGACCGTCTACCTACGGATCATGACGACGCATGCTGCTGCTCGGCTCAGGCGGTAGGGCATAGAGCCACGCGCGGGGCTGAAATTTTTGGCCCTAATCGAGCTGCGTCCGACCCTTCCAATGAATTGAGTTTCGGGTCGTAGGAAGGTGCCGAATGGTCTACTTCGGCGTTCTCTAATAGACAGTGACGTTGTCTATTAGACAGCAGGTGCACCAGTGGCCAGCCCTTACGTGTGCTGCCCGATTGGCTGAACAATTAGATGCGGGTTACAGCCACCAGCTAACACCGTCGAGTGACGGAAGCGGTTTGCAGACTGTTGAGGCAATGTCTGCTATGCCCGCGTACCACCGATCAATGACTCCTACCGGCTGCGGATGTTCGCCGCGCCGGTGACCACCCCAGTCTCAAGGTGAGCTACATCTGCGGGGTTCCAATGTCAGCATGTCGACTACGCTCGAAACGTCCCGCCGCCTCTCAGCCTTTCAGCCCGTCAGCCAAACTTGCGCGCCGCATCGCGCGCCAGGCCAGAACCGATCCCGCCGAACAGGTCGCCTTCGACGCGCCGCGCCGACGGCAGCACTTGCGCCAGTTGCTCGCGCAGCAATGGCACCCCGCTGGAGCCGCCGGCGAAGAGAATGGTATCGACCGTTTCCGCTGCGACGCCCGCCGTCTTCAGCATCGCCTGCACCGTCGAAACCGTCTTGCCGACCAGCTTCCCAATCGACTGGTCGAAGTCCTCACGCGTGACGGGCTGCTTCAGCTCGGGCGCGATGCGGTGCAGGTCGATCTCCGCCACCGGGGCGTCCGACAGCGCGATCTTCGCGGCTTCCACCTGGATGGCCAGCCAGTGGCCGGCGCGCTCGCGGATCAGGCGGATGAGGCGGTCGAGTTTTTCAGTGTCGGCGGCATCTCGGTAATTGTCCATCACCACCGCCCACGCCTTGCGCGTGTACACGTGGTTGATGGTGTGCCAGCTCGCCAGGTCGAAATACTGGCCGGACGGCATTGCCTTGCCGTTGCGCAGCGTGCTGTTCAGGCCCAGTAGCGGCATCACGCTGGCCAGGCTCAAGGCGCGGTCGAAGTCGGTGCCACCAATGTGAACGCCGCCGTTGGCGAGGATGTCCTCGCGGCGGTCAAGGCGTTTCGCGCGGTCGGGCGACAGGCGCACCAGCGAGAAGTCCGACGTACCGCCGCCAATGTCCGCCACCAGCACAAGTTCTTCACCGCTGATGCCGGCCTCGTAGTCGAACGCGGCGGCGATGGGCTCGTACTGGAAGGCGATCTCGTCGAAGCCGGCGTCGCGCGCGATTTCCGACAACGTGTCTTCGGCGAGCTGGTCGGCCTTGGGATCTTCGTCGATGAAGAACACTGGGCGGCCCAGCACGGCGCGGCGGAATTCATGGCCGGCGGCGCGCTCGGCGCGCCTCTTGAGTTCGCCGATGAAATGCGCCAGCAGCTTGCGGAAGGGCATGGCCTGGCCCATGACCTCGGTGCTGTCGTCCATCATCGACGTGCCGAGCAGGCTCTTGAGCGAGCGCATCAGGCGGCCCTCGTAGCCGGCAAGATAGTCGGTCAGCGCGGCACGGCCGTAGCTGACCAGCGGGTCTTCGGCGTGAAAGAAGATGACGGAAGGCAGGGTGACCTTGCCGTCTTCGAGCGGCAGCAGGGTGGGTGCGTCCGATCTCAGCCAGCCGACGGTGGAGTTGGACGTGCCGAAATCAACGCCGCAAGCGTTTGACATCATAGGATTGTGGCTTTTCGAGTGCAGCCGGAGGCATGCGCCTGCACGGGATATCAGGAGCGGGCGCCACCGGTGAAGGGGCGCTATTGTAGTGGTTTTGTGCGACGGATTCCCGCCGGCCGACACCTGCAAACAAGTGGCCATGCTGTCTCATCGCACAACGCAGCGCGCGCCGCATCGAACGTTGGACTGGGACGATATTCGTAGTCAACTTGTTGCGATGCAGGGGACCTGGTACCCGTGAGCGTGGCTGAGGCGGCGCGGCGCCTCAATGTCGATGTACGTCAGATTTACCAGAACGCAAACAAGGAAGCTCGCGTGCTGGCGGAGCGCTGGCGGCAGCATAGGCGACGCCGGGGCGAGCAGAGCGAGGAAAGGGCCCGAGACGCGATTGATGCTGCATGTCAGGACATCCTCAGTGAAAGGAAGGCGATCAATCTTCGCCAGATAAGAAAGCGTGTCCCGCAAGAGGTGCTTGGCAGCGTTAAAGGCGTTATCACCTTGCTGCAGGAGGCGCGGGATCGTATCGAGGCGGACTGAAGGTCACCGAAGAGTAAGAGTTCAAGACAAAAGCCGGCAATTGGCCGGCTTTTTTGCCCGTCGGTTTTGCGACCGTTTGAGGACTTGCTCGTCAAGGTGCGCCGTGCCGATAAAGCATAACGTGGCCGATTAGGTAAACAACCATAACCTGTCCAGATGGCCACTTTATGCTTAACGGCCCCAGTCGTGCCGTCAGCGCACAGAACGCAGGTACGGCAGAGCGGCGGGTGTCACCGACGCCAGGGAACAACTCATGTTTTGCCGGGCCTGTTCTTTTTGCGAATTGCTGCCATTCCGTCCACCGCACTCTCGCTAATAGGAGTTATCTCATCACGAAGAAATGCACCCCGATTCTTGCCTCACCCGCCCTCTTGGCCGCGACGCCCGTATTCGCTGCTGAAGCCGGCTCCGCAACCGCCACCGCAGCAGCACCAGCGAGCGAAAAGATGTCACACGGAGAAATCAGGAAAGTCGACACTTCGGCGGGCAAGCTGACCATTAAGCACGGCCCTCTGGAGAACCTGGGCATGGACGGCATGACGATGGTCTTCCGCGTCAAAGACCCAGCCATGCTTGAGCAGGTCTCGGTCGGCGACAAGATTGATTTCGTTGCCGAACAGGTCAACGGCGCGCTAACTGTGGTCAAGATGCAAAAGAGCAAGTAATCGGCAGGCCGGCTCGAGCCGACCTGTCTTCCATAGGCCACCAACTAAAGGACAATCATGAACGCCCACTTCAAGAAATCACTGGTCAGCTTGACCGCTGCCATCGCTATCGCCCCCGCTATCGCTTTCGCACACGGGAAACTTGAAAGCGCCGAGCCCGCCCCCGGCAGCACGGTGTCATCGGTCACCAGCCCGTTGCGCATGACCTTTAACGAGGAGTTGGAACCAGCTTTCAGTACAGCGCGTGTGACGGACGCAAAAGGAAGTGCCGTCAGTACGGAAAAAGCAAAGGTCGATAGCGCCAATCCCCGGTCGCTAACTCTGGGCGTACCGAAGCTCGCAGTCGGCACGTATTCAGTCGACTGGGCCGTCATGACGCACGACGGCCACAAAACGAAGGGCAAGTACAACTTCACGGTGAAGTGATGGATGAAGGCGCCTTGAACGCTGCGCGCTTTGGGTTGACGGCACTGCAGAACCTCGGTTTTGCAGTGCTTGTCGGCACTCTGTTCAGCGATAGCTGGCTTAAGCGTAGTCCGTCCGCCTGGCAAGCGGGTGTCACCCTGACGCTTGCGATGACGTTCCGGGTCGCCGCCATTGCGGCGCTCACAGCCAGCGTTCTCTATTTTTGGATTCACTGCGCCCAGATGGCAGATGCACCGCTTTGGCAAGCGTGGCCGGCCGTCGTCTCTATGCTGCGTGCAACCGAGTTTGGGTACGCGTGGGCAGCCTCAGCACTTCTCCTGCTTACCGTGGTGGCGTTGGCCTTTTGCCCATGGGAGAGCCAATCGCCAAGCCTTCGTGGTGCACTGTGGATGGCACTTTTGGGTGCAGCGCTGGCGCGCAGTCATGGCGGCCATCCAGTTGATGCTGGCGCATTCAGCCTGCCCGTCTGGATAGATTGGGCACACCTGCTGGCAATCAGCGCATGGGTAGGCCTCGTTTATGCTGCGGCGTTCATTGTGATGCCTCGTCTCATTGGCCAGTCAGCAGCTGACCGGACCAACGGCGCAAAGTATGTCCAGGCACTGTCGAATGCGGCCACTTATGCGCTCGCCGTGCTCGTTGTCACAGGAACATATAACGGGTGGAGAAGTGTTGACCAACCCGCCAACTTGCTAGGCACAACCTACGGAAGACTGCTGCTATTGAAGCTTGCGTTTGTTTTCAGCGCGGCGGCGCTCGGTGCGCACAACCGCTTTTTCGAGATGGCCGACCTCCTTGCAGCGCTCAAGCAATCAAGCGCCGTCGATACCGCTCGAACCAACCGGCGGTTTGTTGGCGTACTGCGCATTGAAGCGGTTGTACTGACAGCGGCCATTCTCGTCGCCGCTGTCCTGGTCGCGAGCCCTTTGCCGGGAACCGAGTAACGCTCATCACGAGGGCGCGACTTGTCAGGGTACGTGCCGCGGCGTAGCAGCCGGGCTTGACCTTCCCTACGTAGGAAGGTCAATCATCTGTTTTGGGTCAAAGAACGAAGCCGCCTCCCAATCGGCAGCAAGGCACGGACGATACCGTTTCTATAATCGTTATGCGGCGCTGATTCACATGCGATGGCGTTTCAAACCAAGAGGAGTTGTGCGCAATGGAAGAGCATCGTCACCTTCACGGTGAGCGACACAGCCACATGCATCATGACGGCCATTCGCACTCCGGGCACGAACATCACGAGCACGAAGCGACTCCGACTGAACAGGCCGAGAAAGACCCTGTGTGTGGCATGACGGTCAGCGCCAATTCGCGGTTCAGTGTCGAGCACCAAGGCAAAACCTATCGTTTTTGCAGCGAAAAATGCGAAGGTAAGTTTGTTGCTGAGCCACAGAAGTATGTGTCGCCGCCGGCTGCGGCAGCGATACCTGCGCAAGACCAAGACGGGATCGTCTACACCTGCCCGATGCACCCGGAAATCCGGCAGAACCACCCTGGCAATTGCCCCATCTGCGGGATGACGCTTGAGCCCGTTATCCCGGAGTTGAATGAGGAAGAGAACCCAGAGCTCGCGGATTTCCAGCGACGCTTCTGGTGGACCCTGCCGCTGACCGCTGTCGTTTTCATTCTGGCCATGTTCGGACATCGATATGGCTGGATGGAAGCGTCTGTTCAGAGCTGGGTGGAACTGGTGCTGGCAACGCCCGTCGTGCTCTGGGCCGGATATCCATTCTTTCAGCGATGTGTGCAGTCATTTATCCAGCGCAGCCCGAATATGTGGACGCTCATCGGGCTTGGTACCGGCGCTGCATATGTATACAGCGTGGTTGCGACGGTGGCTCCGGGCGTATTCCCAGAAACCTTTGCAGCTCACGGGCGTATCGGCGTGTATTTCGAAGCCGCCGCCGTCATCATCTCGCTGACCTTGGTCGGACAGGTACTCGAGCTGCGGGCGCGCTCCCAAACCTCCGCCGCCATCAAGTCTCTTCTTGGCTTGGCACCGAAAACAGCACGCCGCATCAAGCCGGACGGTAGCGAGGAAGACGTTCCCCTGAGCCACGTGCATGTTGGCGACCGACTGCGCGTGCGGCCAGGCGAAAAAGTCCCCGTCGATGGTGTCGTCATTGAAGGCACCAGCTCGCTTGACGAGTCCATGATTACAGGCGAGCCCATCCCTATCACCAAACGGGTAGGCGACCATGTGATTGGCGCCACGATGAATGCCTCTGGCAGCTTGGTGATCGAATCCGAGAAAGTCGGTTCTCAAACTGTCCTGTCCCAGATTGTGCAGATGGTGGCCCAGGCACAGCGGTCGAAGGCACCCATGCAACGGATGGCCGACAAGGTAGCCGGCGTGTTCGTGATTGCGGTGGTTTCCGTTGCCGTACTCACGTTCTTCGCCTGGGGCATTTTTGGGCCTCAGCCGAGTTGGGTATATGGCCTCATCAACGCCGTTGCGGTGCTCATCATTGCCTGCCCTTGCGCCCTAGGTCTTGCAACACCCATGTCCATCATGGTTGCCAGTGGCAAAGGCGCGACCAACGGCGTCTTGTTCCGCGACGCCGCAGCCATTGAGAACTTGCGCAAGGTCGACACGCTCATCGTCGACAAAACAGGAACGCTTACTGAAGGCAAGCCAGCCTTCGAGCGCAGTATTGGTGCCAATGGGTTTTCTGACCTTGAGGTTCTGCGGCTCGCCGCCAGCCTGGACCAGGGAAGCGAACACCCATTGGCCGCCACGATTGTAGAAGCGGCACGCCAGCAGAACCTGGCGCTCGACAAGGCCGAGAACTTCGAATCGAGCACTGGTATCGGCGTGCGTGGCACCGTCGCGGGGAAGAAGCTCGCCCTGGGCAATACCGCACTGATGGAAGCCGAGAGAGTTTCGGCTGCCATGTTGGCCCAACCTGCCGACGAATTACGGTCGCACGGGGCTAGCGTCATGTATCTGGCCGTTGACGGGACGCTGGCAGGTCTACTGGCAGTATCCGACCCAGTCAAAGCGACGACAGCAGAGGCGCTCAGAGACCTCAAGGAGAAAGGCATCCGTGTTGTGATGGCGACCGGAGACGGTGTGGTAACCGCCAAGGCCGTCGCCGAAAAACTCGGCATCTCCGAGTTCCATGGCGAGGTCAAGCCTGCGGACAAACTGGCGCTGGTGAGCAAGTTCCAAAGCGAGGGCCGCGTGGTTGCCATGGCCGGCGACGGTATCAACGATGCTCCCGCGCTGGCCAAAGCCGATGTTGGCATCGCCATGGGGACCGGCACAGATGTGGCCATGAACAGTGCACAGGTCACCTTGGTCAAAGGCGACCTGCGAGGCATTTCAAGAGCGCGTCAGTTGTCCGAAGCCACTATCGCAAACATGAAGCAGAACCTCGGTTTCGCCTTCGTCTACAACGCGTTGGGCGTGCCCCTGGCGGCAGGCGTTCTCTACAGTGCGACGGGCCTGCTTCTGTCCCCGATGATTGCCGCCCTTGCCATGAGCCTGAGTTCAGTATCCGTCGTCTCCAACGCCCTGCGCTTGAGGCGCACAGAAATCTGATTCGAGCTATTTGGCGATGGCACCGCTGTGCGGATGTTTTTCGTCATATGGAAACACAATGTCGGTCTGGGGCTGAACCAGGCTGTCGTCCTTGCCGGCATAGTGGAGGCGGTGCAGCATATCCTTGATAACGTTCAGCCGAGCAACGCGCTTGTCGTCAGTCGGATCGGCAGGCATTCCGCCAGCCCATTGCAACAACCTCGAATTCTCAGTATTGGCTTTGGGAGATTCCGCAGGTTGACCCTCGTCAACCAACCCAGACCGCCTTGGGGCGACGAACTCTCATCAAGCCTTGATGAGTGTCAACCTGGGCGAGAGCCACGCGCCTACGATGACGCATAGACCGTTGCGATTGCTGAACAGTCCGTTCCCGTTGTCTGGGCAGAGTCCAAGGAGGTGCGCATGACTCGTCTCTGGGTGTTCCTGGTCGCCCTGATTACGCTCGGTTTGTCTGGTTGCGGATACAACACGATTCAGCTCCAGGATGAGCAAGTCAAAGCGAGTTGGTCAGAAGTTGTGAACCAGTACCAACGCCGCGCAGACTTGGTGCCGAACCTCGTTAACACCGTGAAAGGCTATGCCAGCCACGAGCGAGCGGTGCTCACGCAGGTGACGGAGGCGCGTGCCCGGGTCGGTGCAATTCAAGTCACCCCTGCGACGCTCAGCAGCCCGCAGGCTTTCGCGCAATATCAAGCGGCCCAGCAGCAGTTGTCAGGAACACTCGCGCGGCTGCTGGCTGTCTCGGAGAACTATCCGCAGTTGAAGGCAGATGCAGGGTTCAGGGAATTGCAGTCTCAGTTGGAAGGTACCGAGAACCGGATAGCCGTTGCCCGAAACCGTTATATCCAGGCAGTCCAGGCGTACAACATCACGATTCGGGTATTTCCGTCGAACCTCACCGCCATGGCGTTCGGCTACCGAGAAAAACCAAATTTCTCAGTGGCGAATGAAGCAACCATCGCAACGCCACCGCAAGTCGATTTCGGGACAGCCGCGAGTAACCCCAGCGGCAGCAGCAAATGACCTGCCTCAGATTCTTGCGCGGGCTCTTGATATTGACAGCCGCGTTGCTCGCGCTCGGTGCGTTTGCCGACGTTCCGGTTCCATCCTTAACTGCACGCGTGACCGATCTCACCGGCACGCTGACCCGCGCGCAACTGGCTTCGCTTGAGCAAAAGCTCCAACAGTTCGAAGATGAAAAGGGAAGTCAGGTCGCAGTGCTAATGGTTCCCACAAGCGAGCCGGAAACTATTGAGCAGTATTCGATACGTGTGGTGGAGCAATGGAAACTCGGGCGCAAAGGCACGGATGATGGAGCGTTGCTCATCGTTGCGAAGGACGACCACACCGTCCGCATTGAAGTCGGTTACGGAATCGAAGGTGTGCTGACCGACGCTATCAGCAGCCGCATCATCAGAGAAGACATCATTCCCCGGTTCAAGGAAGGCAACTTCTTCGAAGGTGTGGATGCGGGCATAGACCGCATCATGAGCGTCATTCGGGGCGAGGCGTTGCCGCCACCAAAACATGCACGCAATGAAGGCACAGAAGCGATTCGTCAGCTATTGCCGGCGATTCTCGTGCTCACTGTGGTCTTGGGCGGAGCGCTGCGAGCATTTCTCGGGCGAGGGGCTGGCGCCGTCGTCACCGGGGGAGTTGTGGGTGTCATTGGCTGGCTTTTGTCTGGCGCCATCTTTGTCGGCCTGATGGCTGGTGCCGTCGCGCTCTTCTTCACGCTGGTGGGCGGCACACCGATGGGCTGGCGCAGCGGCAGCGGGTGGGGAGGCCTCGGGGGAGGCGCTGGGCGTGGCGGCTTTAGCGGAGGAGGCGGGGGCTTCGGTGGTGGAGGCGCTTCCGGCAAATGGTGATGAACAAGGCCGCTCGCATCTTCAAGCACCTCAAACATCTTGTCATGCCAGGTCGGCACGTCAGGCGGCCTTTTTCCAGCAAAACACTGCATGCCATCGAAGAAACTATTACGCAGTGTGAGGCAACGCACGCCGGGCAACTGTGCTTTGCCATTGAAGGCTCGTTGAGCTGGGCTGCGCTGCTTGAAGGAAAGATGCCTCGCGCCCGCGCGCTGGAGGTCTTTTCCCATTTGCGTATCTGGGACACGGAACACAACAACGGTGTCCTGATATATGTCCTGCTGGCCGATAGATGCGTTGAGATAGTTGCCGACAGGGGCATCGCTTCACATGTACCCGCAATCGAGTGGGAAGCTGTTTGCCGCAATATGGAAGCCGCGTTCCGTGCCGGCGATTTCAAGCACGGCGCGCTTGCGGGCATTGAGGCCATTAGCGGATTACTCAGCCAGCATTTCCCCACACAGCAGCAGGCTTCACGCGAATTGCCTGCCAAGCCGGTGATTGTTGGAGGCGGGGCGGCCTAGCTCTTCTCGCGCGCATCACGCAGGCCGACGTCTGAGTAGACGCCGATCGACACGCGCTTTTCTTTCCCGTCGATCCGATATTTGAGGCGCCACCACTTGCCGCCAGAGGGCGACACTTCGAGGTAGAGGCCGTTGCCATCGAACAGGCGTTGTAGCTTGTCGGCCGGCCTGGCGCTTCGGATTGCGATATCAGTTAGTGACATTTGGGGGCAACTCATTTTCGGGGACCAAAGTTGCCCCCAATGTTGCCCCCAGAATTGTCGCGCTGCCAACGAATGGCAATGGACGACAGCAGACGACAATCGCCCGCAAAGCCTTGTAATACCGCGATTCTTGAGTTTTGTTGTTCCTCAATAAATCATCAGATGGTGGGACGTACAGGATTTGAACCTGCCTGCCTGCGTCGGTAAACCGTCGCCGCTCGACCCATGAGCTACCGTC
This sequence comes from Burkholderiaceae bacterium 26, assembly GCA_000955795.1. Classification (GTDB taxonomy): domain Bacteria; phylum Pseudomonadota; class Gammaproteobacteria; order Burkholderiales; family Burkholderiaceae; genus Ralstonia; species Ralstonia chuxiongensis. The sequence goes on along the minus strand of JYOB01000007.1, from coordinate 46,830 downwards.
CCGCCTTCACTATATCGACCCTTCCTGCGGAAACCCGAGTCGGGACATCCACCTAGCCGGATCGGCCAGTGCGGCGCTTCGGTGGAGGCATCCGGATGCTCTACCCCGGAATGATTCTGCGCTGGCGCAAGTCATCGAAGATGCGCATGAACATCGCTTCCGTCTCCACATATTCGTGAAAGCCAAAGCGGCGCGCCTTGGAGCCGTCACCGAACATGTCGTAGTCCCACGAGAAGACGAAGTCGGCAAAGCGCCACGAAGACACATCGCGGTAAGGCGTGTTCGCCAAACCATGCTTGGCGATCATGCTTTGCCAGAGCGGCGCCTTGTCGGCCATGACGGTGTCGAGCGCCAAGGACAGCGGCGGGGCGACTTCCAACGCAAAGTAGCCGGCGATCTTGGGCCACATTTCGCTCCAGCGGAAGAGGTCTCCGTTGTTGATGTTGAAGGCCTGGTTGGCGCAGCGCGGCTCGGTGGCGGCCCACACGGTGGCGCGGGCAAGCAGGCCGGCATCGGTCATTTCCAGCAGGTGGTCGTATGCGCCGGGTTTGCCGGGAAAGCGCAGCGGCAGGCCCAGTTCTTTCGATATCGACGCGTACATGGCGATGGCCACGGCTAGGTTCATCGGATTACCCAGCGCAAAGCCGCCGACAACCGACGGGCGTATTGCTGACCATGTCCACGCCTTGCCCACCTGGCGTGCTTCCAGAAAGGTCTGCTGGTCGAACATGAATTCGGGCGGCATGAAATGCGTATCCGTTTCGCGCGCCGGGGTTTTGAACGGCCCGAGGTGGCCGCCGTAGACCTTGTAGCCCTGCATCAGGCTGATATGCATGAGGTGTGGCGACGCGGCTTCCATGGCTTCCACCACGTTGGTCAGCATGGCGAGGTTGGGCGGCACCAGTTCGGCCCAGGTCGGGCGGTCCTGATAGGCGGCGTAGAAGATGTGGGTGACGTCGCCAAGCGCGCGGAGCTTGGCGCGCGTGTCGGCCGCGTCGAGCAGGTCGACGGCCACATGCTGGATGCGCTCGGTCGATTCTCCGCCGCGGCGCGACAGGCCCACGATGCGCCAGTCGTCCAATGTTGCGAGGTGCTCGATCAAGTTGCGGCCGATCACGCCCTGAGCGCCCACGACGAGCGCGACTTTGTTCTGTGCAGTCATGTTGATGTTGGGATTGAGCCCGGAGCAGCAATGGCAATGGCAGCCAGTATGAGAACGATCGAATCTGTGCGATAGACTGCCAACAAGCACAACATTTATGAATTGAAATCACAATGTCGCGGCTTGATGTCAATCGCTTTGGCGAGATGGAAGTTTTCGTGCGGGTCGTGGAAGAGAGCGGCTTCTCTGCCGCGGCGCGCGCCTGCCGGATGACGCCGTCGGCGGTGAGCAAACTGGTCGCGCGGTTGGAAGCCCGGTTGGGGGCGAGGCTGGTGAACCGTTCCACGCGGCGCTTTCAGCTCACGCCCGAGGGCGCGGCGTTCTATGAACGCAGCGTGACGGTACTGGCCGATCTGGAAGAGGCCGAGCGCGAGGCGTCCGCCGGGGCGCAGCCTTCAGGGCGATTGCGCATCAATTCCAATGTGCCGGTCGGCACGCATTTGCTGCTGCCGATTGTGCCGGCGTTTCTGGCTTGCCATCCGGAGGTGTCGCTCGACATTGCGCTCACGGATCGCGTGGTCGATCTGCTGGAAGACCGCACCGATGTTGCCCTGCGCAGTGGTCCGCTAAAGAGTTCTCGGCTGGTGGCGCGCAAGCTGGGGCAGACGCGCTTGATGGTGGTGGCGTCTCCGGCTTATCTGGCGCGCGCGGGCACGCCGCGCACGCCGGCTGATCTGGCAAACCACAACTGTCTGGCGTTCAGCTACGTGCGCGCCATGAGCGCTTGGCCTTTCATTAAGCGCGGACGTCGCACCGAATTCACCCCGCACGGCAACACGCAGATCAGCGATGGCGAGGCGCTGCGCGCTGTGGCGGTCGCCGGTCTGGGGCTGGCGCGCCTGGCTGAGTTTCAGGTGCGCGCCGATCTGGATGCGGGCCGTCTCGTCCCCGTCCTGGAGGATTACAACCCGGGCGAGACCGAAGACATCCACGCCGTCTATGTCGGTCAGGGAGCGCATCTGCCGGCGCGCGTGCGGGCATTTCTCGATTTTCTGGTCGCGCACGTGAAGGTTGCCTAGGCTTGTGTTTCCCCACGCTGGAAGGGCTCGGCCTTCACATTCGCAAAACCCCTTCAAGTTGCCAAACGCCGTGCCGTTTACCGCCACATAACGTGTGCTTGAACGGGGGAAGACAATGTCGCAGCACGAAGTTGATGAACGGACCAATCTGACAAACAACAACCGTTTTGAACTGTTGCTGTTCCGCCTGGGCGAATCTGCGCGCTCCAATCAGCGCGAGATGTTCGGCATTAACGTGTTCAAAGTGCGCGAGATCATGGTCATGCCGCCTGTGACGCATGTGGCGGATGCCGGCGCCCATATCCTGGGTGCGGTCAATGTGCGCGGCCAGATCATTCCCGTAATTGACCTCGCCAGCGTGATCGGCACCAAGAACGGCAACGCCAACATCCTGCTGATTACCGAATATGCGCGCTCCACCCAAGGCTTTGCGGTGGAAGAAGTGGACGAGATCGTGCGCCTGGAATGGAGCCAGATCTTCCCGGCCGAGGCGAGCGTTGGCAGCAGCAACATCACCAGCTTGGCGCGCCTGGATGGCAACGCCGACAACTCGCGTCTGGCGCAGGTGATCGACGTCGAACAGATTCTGGTGGATGTGTTCCCGACCCGCCGTACCGATCTGGCGCCCGACAATGGCGAGCGTCCGATCAAGCTGCCGCCGGGTGCCAAGCTGCTGGTGGCGGACGATTCGGGCCTCGCACGCTCGCTCATCGCCAACGGTCTGGAAGCGATGGGCACACCGTATGTGATGACCAAGAGCGGCCAGGAAGCGTGGGATACGCTGCAGAACATCGCACGCGATGCGGCACGCGAAGGCAAAACTGTGCGCGACAAGATCGCGCTGGTGCTGACCGATCTGGAAATGCCCGAGATGGACGGGTTCACGCTCACGCGCAAGATCAAAACCGAGCCGGCATTCCAGTCGATTCCGGTGGTGATTCACTCGTCGCTGTCGGGCTCGGCCAACGAAGACCACGTGCGCCGCGTTGGCGCCAACGGCTACGTTGCGAAGTTTGAAGCGAACGAACTTGCGCAGGCCATTGCTTCTGCGCTGGGTTAATCGCTGAGCTAAGCACTGAGGCCCGGGCGGCGTGCAATGCGCCGCCCGGGCTTTTTGTCACTTGCGGCTGTGGTGATCACCGCCAAGCGGGTCGACGACAATCATGGTGCGATCGAGCACGCCGTTGTCGTCGAAGAGGGCGTTGAAGTGCGCCTGCTGATACCCGGTGACGTACATCCGGTATGACCACGCCTCCCGCTTCATCAGCGGGTAGTACTGCGTTGGCTCGCGTGGCATGCCAAAGCGCTCCGCCACATCATGCTTGGTCCAGACGCCGGGCCGGGCTTCGTAGATTTCCTTTTCAGTCAGCATCTGCCGGAAGTTGGTGAGCTTGCCGCTCGCGTCAAAGTCCGCGGCATAGACTTCATGTCCCATCGGCTGCTTGGAATAGATCCAGCGGTGCGTGCCGTTTGCCAGCTGGTACGTCTCGGTGGGCGCGCCAAACGTCTCGCGTACGGTACTTTCGGGCTGGCCGATCATCTTTTGCGCCGTCTGGATTGGCGAAAGCGCCGCGCATGCGCTCAGCACGAGCGCGACGGCGCTGATCCATCTGCCTGGTCGCATCTGCATGGTGGTTCTCCGGTGTGTGGCTTGTGCTGATGGTAAACACTTTGGGTGCAAGCAATATTCCATCGGCCAGCTGGTCCGGCAGTCTCTACAGGCCGTTTTCCACCATTTCCACCACACGCAATGCAATGGCGCCGGTCTGCTCGGGCGGGCGCCCGCGCAACGGCCCATCAATGATAAGCAGGGCCAGCCCATGCACCGCCGACCAGGCGAGGTATTCGGCGCCCGGACGGCGTTCGGGCGGCAGTACGCCGGCAGTTGTCATCCGGTCCAGCGCCAGGCTCAGTAACTGGAACGGGTTCAGGCCGCTATTGCCAGCCTTGGCGGGGTCCGCGTCGTTTTCCACTTCATCGGGCACTGCAAAGGCTGTGCGGAAGAGACCGGTTTCCGTCTGCGCAAACCGCAGATAACCCACGCCGATGGCACGTAGCGACGCGCGTGCGCGCACATCCTCGGGCCACGCCGGGTCGATGGCATCCAGCTCGGCTTCCATTGCGCGCGCCAATGCGGCCAAAGCCTCTGCCCGGACGGCCTGCAGCAAGTCCTGTCGCCCTGCGAAATGCCGGTAGGCGGCATTCGGCACCACGCCCGCGCGGCGCGTGGCTTCGCGCAGCACGATGGCGTCGGGCCCGCCGGCGCGCGCCAGTTCAATCCCGGCGTCGAGCAGCGCACGTCGCAAGTCGCCATGGCGATACGTGGTGCGCACGGGTGGTCGAGGCGGTTCCTGGGTCATGCAATGCAACTCCGCAAGTTCTATGTGGACACCGTCCATTATGTCTGCTACTGTTTGTGGACAGTGTTCACAATTCAACCCTAGGCGCTGTGACGCAAATTTCCAAGCCTTTAGTGCAACAGCTTCTTCGGAGACCAGCATGACGATTGCCACCACCGCAGCGGACGACGAGGCCCAACTACGTACGTTGATTAGCGAGTGGGCTGCCGCCGTCCGCGCCAAGGATGTCGACGCCGTCATGCGTCATTACGCACACGATGTGGTGGTCTTCGATGTGATGCCGCCGCTGTTTGTAAAGGGCGTCGATGCATACCGTCGCAACTGGCAAGGCTGGTTCGATGCGCTTGAGGGGCAGGCCGATTTCCAATTCACCGAGTTGCACCTTGAGGTGAGTGGCGATCTGGCCTATTGCTTCAGCGTGAATCGCCTGCGTGCGCGCTATCGCGACGGTGCGAAGCACGATGCGCAGACGCGCGCCACCGTGTGTTTCTGCAAGCGCGATGGCCGTTGGCAAGTCGTACACGAGCATGCATCGGTGCCGCTGCCGGTGCCTGAACCGGCGTGCGGCTGAGCGAGGTTTCCCCCCGACCGCGTGGCGCAATGCGCGGCTTTGCAGTCCCCCAAGTCCACCCCAAGGAGTTGTGATGCAAGTTCAACCGTATCTGTTCTTCGAAGGTCGTTGCGAAGAAGCGCTGGAGTTCTACAAGAAGACGCTTGGTGCCAAGGTCGATGTGGTGATGCACTACAAGGATGCGCCCAAGGATGCGCAGCCCACCAGCGAGCAATGCGGCGGCATGGCGCCCCCGCTCGACAAGGTGATGCACGCCGCCTTCCGCGTGGGCGAAACCCAGATTCTGGCGTCCGACGGCATGGCCGGCGGCAAGACGGATTTCAAGGGTTTTGGGTTGTCCGTGAGCGTGCCCGACAACGCCACTGCGGAACGGACATTCAAGGCACTTGGCGAGGGCGGGCAAGTCACGATGCCGATGTCCGAAACGTTTTTTGCCAACGCGTTTGGCATGGTGACCGACCGCTTTGGCATCACGTGGATGGTGATCGCGCCCAAGCCGATGTAACCGCAATGCGCGTGCAAACGGCCGCCGAGCGGTGGCCGTTCTACGCAAAATCGTAGGAAGCCTGCCTTGGCGCAAGGCAATGGTCCGGTGCTAGACTGCGCGATCACCGGGGCCTTACCAATATCAACGAAACCACCCCCTTGGTGACGTCCGGCTGTTCTGGCCGCGACCTTTTGCACGGCTTGCGCAAAGGCGTCCCTTCACCTGCTGTCCCCATCTGTTGGAGCGCTCTTCATGCTGAAGATCATTGCGATCGTCATCGTCGTCGCGATTGCTGCTGTGCTCGGTTTTGCCACCACGCGCCCCGATACCTTCCACGTGCAGCGCGAGATCGACATCAAGGCGTCGCCTGAAAAGGTGTTCGCCCTGATCAACGATTTCCACCGCTGGACTGCTTGGTCTCCGTGGGAAAAGCGCGATCCCGCGATGAAGCGCACCTATGGCAGCCCCGCCAGTGGCAAAGGCGCGAACTATGCGTGGGATGGCTCGCGGGAAGTTGGGGCAGGGCGCATGGAGATTGTCGATTCAACGTCGCCCAGCCGCATCCGGATTCAGCTTGATTTTCTGAAACCGTTCGAAGCGCACAACACGGCGGAAATCACGCTCAAGCCTGCCGGGGATGTGACGCACGTCACCTGGGCCATGTATGGCCCGAGCCCATTCATCTCCAAGGTGATGGGCCTGTTCTTCAGTATGGACGCGATGATTGGCAAGGACTTTGAAGCCGGTCTCGCCAACCTTAAATCGGCTGCGCAATCCTGAGCGACATTCGGGCGCAGCGGCCAATCATAGGAGTGATTCCATGACGCATGGCATCGACGAACGCAAGCGCTGGCTTGCCCTCATCGTGCTCTGCCTGGGCGTGCTGATGATCGTGCTGGATACGACCATCGTGAACGTTGCGCTGCCGTCCATCCAGGCAGACCTTGGCTTTACCGAAACCTCGCTCGTGTGGGTCGTCAACGCCTACATGCTGACCTTTGGCGGCTGCCTGTTGCTGGGTGGCAGGCTGGGAGACCTGTTCGGACATCGCAAGCTGTTCTTGCTGGGGCTGACGTTGTTCACGCTGGCTTCGGCCGCATGCGGGCTGGCGAATTCGCAAGGGCTGCTGGTCACGGCGCGCGCCGTGCAGGGGCTGGGCGGTGCGGTGGTGTCGGCGGTGTCGCTGTCGCTCATCATGAACCTGTTCACCTCGCCGGCGGATCGCGCCAAGGCGATGGGCATCTACGGTTTTGTGTGTGCGGGCGGCGGCAGCATCGGCGTGTTGCTCGGTGGCTTGCTGACGAGCACGCTGAGCTGGCACTGGATCTTCCTGGTCAATCTACCGATTGGCGTGGCGGTGTATGCCGCGTGCATGGCGTTGTTGCCTGCGGGCAAGCCGTTGGCCGATCGCACGAAGCTGGATGTGGCGGGCGCGATTGCCGTGACCGCATCATTGATGCTGGCGGTGTACGCCGTCGTGCATGGCAACGAAGTCGGTTGGACATCCACGCAAACGCTAACGCAGCTGGGCATTGCCATTGCGCTGATGATCGCGTTCCTGATCATCGAATCGCGCGTGTCGCATCCGTTGATGCCGCTGCACATGTTCGCGCTGCGCAACGTCGCCACGGCCAACGTGGTGGGCGTGTTGTGGGCGGCGGCGATGTTCGCGTGGTTTTTTATCTCAGCGCTGTACATGCAGCGCGTGCTCGGCTACAGCGCCATGCAGGTGGGGCTGGCCTTCCTGCCGGCCAACATCATCATGGCGGTGTTCTCGCTGGGCTTGTCGGCCAAGCTGGTGATGCGCTTTGGCATTCGCGCGCCGCTGTCGTTGGGTTTGCTGGTGGCCGCTGTGGGGCTGGCGTTGTTTGCGCGGGCGCCTGCCGGCGGCAGCTTTGTGATGGACGTGCTGCCCGGCATGTTGTTGCTGGGTCTGGGCGCCGGTGTGGCATTCAACCCGGTGCTTCTGGCGGCCATGAGTGATGTGGCGCCGGATGAGTCGGGCCTGGCGTCGGGCGTGGTCAACACCTCGTTCATGATGGGCGGTGCGTTAGGCCTGGCCATCCTGGCGAGTCTGGCTGCAGGGCGCACCGAAGGCCTAACCGCGGCCGGCGCCGATGCCACGACCGCGCTCAATGGCGGTTATCACCTCGCGTTCCTGCTGGGCGCGATCGCTGCTTTGATCGGTTCAGTGCTGGCCGGCGTGTTTGTGCGCACCCGCGCGCATGAGGCTGCGCAAGGCGAAGCATCGTCCGCAGCGCCAATCTAAGCCATCGAGGAAGAGAAGGATAAAAAGAGGGTGCGCCGCATGTCTCAAACAGGGCATGCGGTGAAACCCGTTATTGACCGACCGGTCGGACGGTTTATAATCGATCCATCCAAAACACGGCGCACATGACGCACCGTGCACATGTCCAGAAAGCGGCCGGAGGATCGCATGTACACCCAAAGCCTCGACCAGCCCGGGGGGCTGCCCACGGAGCAGGAACTGGCCGCCGCCTCCCAAGGCGAAGCCGACCTCCAGGCGCGCTTTGACGCACGCATTGGCGCCGACCACAAGATCGAGCCCCAAGATTGGATGCCGGCGCCGTACCGCAAGACCCTGCTGCGACAGATTTCGCAGCACGCGCATTCCGAGGTGGTGGGCATGCTGCCCGAGGGCAACTGGATCAGCAGGGCGCCGTCGCTCAAGCGCAAGGCCATCCTTCTGGCCAAGGTGCAGGACGAAGCGGGCCACGGCCTCTATCTCTATTCCGCCGGAGAGACGCTCGGCAGCTCGCGCGACGAGATGATCGACGCGCTGCACGAGGGGCGCGCAAAGTATTCATCGATCTTCAATTACCCGACGCTCTCCTGGGCAGACGTGGGCGTGATCGGCTGGCTGGTCGATGGCGCGGCGATCATGAATCAGGTGCCGCTGTGCCGCTGTTCGTATGGCCCATATGCGCGCGCCATGATCCGCATCTGCAAGGAAGAGTCGTTTCACCAGCGTCAGGGCTATGAATCGTTGCTGACGATGATGGGCGGCACGCAGGCGCAGCGCGACATGGTGCAGGAATCCGTCGACCGCTGGTGGTTTCCGGTGCTGATGATGTTCGGGCCGCCCGATACCGCATCGCCCAACAGCGCGCAGACCATGGCCTGGGGCATCAAGCGCATCTCGAACGACGATCTGCGGCAACGCTTTGTCGATGCCACCGTTGAGCAGGCGCGCGTGCTGGGCGTGACGCTGCCCGACCCCGGCCTCACGTGGAACGAAGCGCGCGGCCATTACGATTTCTCACCGCTCGATTGGTCTGAGTTCAAGCGCGTGCTGGACGGCCACGGCCCGTGCAACCGCGAGCGCCTCGCCACCCGCAAGCGTGCACACGAAGAAGGCGAGTGGGTGCGCGAGGCCGCGCTCGCCTACGCGCGCAAGCAGGTCGAACGCGCCGCCGCCAACCAACAAGCTGCCTGAACTGGAAGGAGCCCACCATGCATCAACATGAATGGCCGCTGTGGGAAGTGTTCATCCGCAGCAAGCAGGGTCTGGAGCACAAGCACTGCGGCAGCCTGCACGCGGTGGACGCCAAGCAGGCGCTGCAGATGGCGCGTGATGTTTACACGCGCCGGCAGGAAGGCGTCTCGATCTGGGTTGTGCCATCAGCCGCCATCACCGCCAGCGAACCCGACGACAAGCCGATGCTCTTCGACCCGATGGCCGACAAGATCTATCGGCACCCGACGTTCTATCGGCTGCCCGATGAAGTCAACCACATGTGAGCCGCGGTCATGACTTCCGACGCGCATCTGCAATACATCCTTCGTCTGGCCGACAACGCGCTCATCCTCGGCCAGCGCAACGCGGAATGGACTGGCCATGGCCCGGTGCTGGAAGAAGACATCGCGCTGTCCAACCTGAGTCTTGACCTGATCGGCCAGGCACGGTTGCTCTACACGCACGCGGGGCAGATTGAAGGCACGCTCACCGGTACGCCGCGCAAGGAAGATGATTACGCCTACTGGCGTGCGGAGGCTGCTTTCCGTAATTACACGCTGCTTGAGCTGCCGCATGCGGGACCAATGGTGGCGACTTCCGCAGCCGCGCGCGACTACGCCGTCACCATCGTCCGCCACTTCCTCTACGCCGCATTGATGGTGCCGCTGTGGGAGGCGCTGACGCGTTCGACCGATACCGAACTGGCCGCCATTGCCGCAAAATCGGTGAAGGAGATGCGTTACCACCTCGCCCATACGCGCGACTGGCTTGTGCGCTTCGGTGACGGCACTGAGGAGTCGCATGCGCGGGCCCAAGCCGCGCTCGATTGGCTGATGCCGTACACCAACGAATACTTCGCCGCGGACGACGTTGAAACTGCCGTGGCTGAGGCTGGCATCGGCGTGCGTCCGGCAGACCTGCGCGACGCATGGGAAGCTACCGTGCGTGACGCGCTGGACGAGGCCACGCTGCGCTGGCCTGAGCCCGGTCCCTACGTCAGCACCGGTAAGCACGGCGTGCATTCTGAGCATATGGGCTATCTGCTGGCCGAGATGCAGGGGCTGGCGCGTCAGTTCCCGGGGGCATCGTGGTAAGCGAGCGGGTGGACCGCGCGCGCATCGCGCTGGAGGCCGTGACCGATCCGGAGATTCCCGTGGTCACGCTCGCCGAGCTTGGCATCCTGCGCGATGTGCAGCTCGACGAGGCCGGCACACTGGTGGCAACGATCACGCCCACGTATTCCGGCTGCCCGGCCATGGAGCAAATCGCCGATGATGTGAGCCGTGCGTTGCGGGCGGCAGACGTGGGTGCGTATCGCGTGCGTTCGGTGCTGTCGCCGGCATGGACGACGGATTGGATCACTGCCGAAGGGCGCCGCAAGCTGCGCGACTTTGGTATTGCGCCGCCGGCACATGTGGCCGAAGCGGATGGTGCACGCCCGATTCGTCTCACCCGCCCAACGCAGGCCGAGCACATCGCCTGCCCGCAATGCGGATCGCACGATACGGTGCTCATTTCCGCCTTCGGTTCGACAGCTTGCAAGGCGCTGTACCGCTGCCGCGCTTGTCGCGAACCGTTCGACTATTTCAAGCCCTACTAAGCCCCCTGGGCGCAACCGCCATGACTCCGCAATTCCATCCCTTGCGCGTTGCCGAAGTGCGCGGCGAAACGGCCGATACGATTTCTGTGCGCTTTGACGTGCCGAATGATCTGCGTAATGCATACCGCTTTACGCAAGGTCAGTTTCTGACGCTGCGCGTGCCGTCTGGTCAACTGCCCGGACAGGAAGAGCTGCGGCGCTCGTATTCCATCTGCTGCGCCGTACAGGACTACGACGCGCACGGCGAACTGCGTGTGGCGGTCAAGCGTGTCGATGCGGGCGTCTTCTCCAACCACTTGCACGATCGCATCCGCGTAGGCCAGACGCTCGATGTGCTGCCGCCAGACGGCCGCTTCTATGTGCCGCTTGCCGCGGAAAGCGCACGCCACTATGTGGCCTTTGCAGCCGGCAGCGGCATCACGCCCATCCTTTCGCTCATCAAGACGACGCTGGCGGCCGAGCCGCAGAGCCGCTTCACGCTGGTCTATGGCAACCGCAGCGTCGACAGCATCATCTTTGGCGAAGCGCTCGAAGACCTGAAGGACCGCTACCTCGATCGCTTCGCGCTGTATCACGTGTTGTCGCGCCAGGCGCAGGAGATTGCGCTGTTCAACGGGCGGCTCGACGGCGCGAAGGTGCACGCTTTTCTGGACACGCTGATCCCGCCCGGCGATATCGATGCTGCCTTCATCTGTGGACCGTCGACGATGATCGATGCGGTGGAAGCTGCGCTGCTTGAGCGCGGTGTGCCGCGCGACCGCGTGCACGCAGAGCGCTTTGGCGTGCCGGTGGGCGATGCGTCGGCGGCGGCCAAGCCGCGTAAACACGCCGCCATGGCTGGCGATGTGGCGTTGACTGTGGTGCTCGACGGAAAATCGCACGAAGTGCCCATGGCGGGGGACGCCAAGGTGCTCGACAGCGCGTTGAACGCGGGGCTCGATCTACCCTATGCGTGCAAGGGCGGTGTGTGCTGTACGTGCCGTGCCAAGGTGCTGGAAGGCCGTGTGGAGATGGACAAGAATTTCACCCTGGAAGACTGGGAAATCCAGCAGGGGTTTGTGCTGACCTGCCAGGCGCGGCCGCTTACGCAGCGCGTGGTGGTCAGCTATGACGAGCGGTAAACGTCAACCTTTTCTGGCGCCTGGGCCGCTCAGCCCGTTTTCCAGCATGTCGATTACCATTTCCGCATAGCCTTCGTACGAGAGCGGCCCGTCAGGTTTGAGCCAGGTGAACGTCCAGTTCATCATGCCGAACAGCATCATCGTGATGGGCGTGCGGTTGGCTTCATCCACCTTGTCCGGATAAGCCGCGCCAAGCTGCCGGCCCACGGCCGCCACCACGTTCCGCTCGCGTGCGAGCACGATGTCGCGCTGCTCCGGCGCCAGGTATTTCACGTCATTGAGCAAGGCCACATGCCGGGTGCGCGAAGTGGCGTATTCGGCCAGGAACGTGCGGATCAGCAGATGCAGCGTGGCGCGCGCCGAAAGCTTGGCATGCCGCGCGTCGCTCTCGGCGCGTTCAACCAGATCGGCCAACCGGCGTGTGTAGCGGTCGAGCAGGTCGAACAGGATGGCTTCCTTGCCTTCGTAGTAGTGATACAGGCGCGATTTGGAGCCGCCGCACGCAGCGGCAAGCTGGTTCATCGACACGCTCGGGTAGCTGTCGGCCGCAAAGGCTTCGGCGGCGGTGTCGAGCACGCTTTCGCGGCGTAGCTCGAATTCGTCTTCGTTCTTGACGCGGGACATGGCTGGCGGCACATCGGTTGGATGGCCGCCATGTTAACCGGCTGGGTTGCCGCGTGTCGATGCTGCATTGACGCGTCAGACGGTCTCGTGCACGCCCAGGAAATCCAGCACGACTTCAAGGAACGCGTCCGGCAGCTCCACGTTGGCGAGGTGCACGGTGTCGAGCAAGCGCAGTTGGGCGCCCGGAATGGCGGCGGCAATGTCCTCGCCGTGGCGGGCAGACGTCACGGTGTCGTGCTGGCCGGCAATGACGAGCGTCGGATGCGTGATCAGCGTGATCGTGCGGCGCAGGTCGGCATCGCGCACGGCCGTCCACCCGCCGATGATGCCCTCGCGCGGTGTCGCCAGCAGCGTGCGGCGGAAGGGCTCAACGGCTGGGTCGCGTGCCTCCAGCATGCGTGCTGGAAACCAGTTGCGCAGGAATGTTTCGGTCGTTGTCTGCATGTCGGGCGCCTGCTGAAGCTCTGCAATGGCCTGGTCGAAATACTGCGTCGGGCCGATGTGCGCAGCGGTGTTGGAAAGGATCAGCCGGTCGATGCGCTCCGGCACATGAATCGCCAGCCATTGCGCCACGATGCCGCCTAGCGACAGCCCCAGCATATGCACGCGCTGGATGCCCAGCGCATCAAGCAGCTCCACAACGTCACGCCCAAGCCGATCCATCGAGTAAGCCCCAGCGGGGGCATCCGAGGCGCCATGGCCGCGCGCGTCGTAGCGCAGCACGTGAAAGTGCTCGGCCAGGCGCGGCACGCTCACGTCCCACATGTGCAGGTCGGTGCCGATGGAGTTGGACAGCAGCAGGACGGGCTTGTCCGCAGCGCCGTCAAAGCGATAGGCGATGTGCGTGCCGTCACCGGTGGTGATGAAGGAAAGGTCGTTGCGGGTGGTCATGATGGGCTCCTGAGAAAGACGGTTGAAACGGTTGGGATGTCGTCATCCTAGGAGCCGATGAGATTCGTGGATACTATGAAGTTCTGACGAACTTTGTAGGTTTTGCCGACAATGCAGAACTTCACGCTCCACGAGCTGCAGTGCTTCGATGCGGTGGTGACTGGCGGTAGTTTTCAGGCGGCCGCTGACCGGCTGCATCGCTCGCACCCCTCGGTGTTTGCGGCTGTCGCCAAGCTGGAGGGGCAGGTGGGTTTGAGCCTGCTGGACCGCAGCGGCTATCGCGTGCGCTTGACGGAAGCGGGGCGGTCGTTTCATCGCAAGGTGCAGTCCGTGCTGCGCGAAAGCGATGAACTGCGAACCCACGCAAAGCAGCTGGCGATGGGCGAGGAAGCCGAGCTACGTGTGGTGCTGGGTGACCTGTGTCCGCTGCAACCCGTGCTCGCGTTGCTCAGCCAGTTCTTCGGTCAGTGCCCGCAGACGCGCCTGCAATTGCAGTTTGAGGCCGTCACCGGACCGTGGGAGCGCTTACTGGAAGACGACACCGACCTGATTGTCCATCGCGTGCAAAAAGGGGACGTGCGCATGGAATGGATCGACCTGGGCAAGATCGCCATGGTGCCGGTGGTGGCGCCGGGTTTTCTGCCGTTCCCCATCACGTCGTCCATTACGCCGCAGCAGATGCAGCGCTTCATGCAGTGCGTTATCAACGATTCCGCGCGGAACCCGCCAGAGCAATCCCACTACGTCATCGAAGGGGCGCCGCAGTGTGCCGTGCCAGATCAATTGATGAAGAAAGAGCTGATTCTCCACGGCATGGCGTGGGGACATCTGCCGCGTTTCCTGATCGATGCGGAATTGCGCGAGGGGACGTTGCTGTCGATTGCGGGGCGGCATTTTCCTGGCATGGTGCAGGAGCTGGCGGTTGCGCGGCGGCGGGATCAGCCGCACGGGCCGGTCGCCAATCGGCTGTGGGACTTCCTCGGCGACCACGCACCGGTGCTCAAGCCGGCGTTGGGCCGCATGCCGCGTCAGGCGGGGGCGGCCGCCAGAAAACGTGGGTAGTCCCGCGCCTTGCCGATCCTTCATGCCTTGGCAGGCATGTCATCTAGTCGACTTGGCGGAGTGCCCGTCGCGCGGTTCCGCACTATAACCATTCATGCCCAACCCTCTATTCGGGCAAAGGTGGTGAACGATGGCTGCGCATGGCACCGATCAGGTCTTCTCCGGCTCCATTCCCGAGCTGTACGACACGCTGCTGGTCCCGTTGATCTTCGAGCCCTATGCGGTGGACATGGCTGCACGGGCGGCGGCATGTGAGCCGCAGCGCGTACTGGAAGTTGCGGCAGGGACCGGAGCCGTGACGCGCGCGCTGGCGCGTGCGCTGCCTGCAACCACCGAGATTGTCGCGACCGACCTGAACCCGCCGATGCTCGATCGCGCGGCTGCCGTGGGCACAGACCGGCCCGTGACATGGCGGCAGGCCGACGCCCAGCAACTGCCGTTTGCCGATGGCTCTTTTGATGTGGTGATCTGCCAGTTTGGCGCGATGTTCTTTCCCGACCGGCCCAGGGCCTTTGCAGAGGCGCGGCGTGTGCTGACACCGGGCGGCAAGCTGCTCCTGAGCGTGTGGGGCCGGATTGAAGACAACGACTTTGCACATGTGGTGACGAAGGCGCTGGCGAAACGCTTTCCCGAGAATCCGCCGATGTTTCTAGCGCGTACGCCGCATGGTCATTACGACCCGGCGCCGATTCAAGCCGACGCGCGCGCGGGCGGCTTTACCGCAGAGGTCATGTACGACGTTGTCCCAGCGCGCAGCCGGGCAGACACGGCGCGCGCGGTTGCTATTGCGTACTGCCAGGGCACGCCGGTGCGCGGCGAACTGGAGGCATTCGGCCCCGATGCGCTGGCCGACGCCACCGACGTATGTACCGATGCATTGACCGCGCAGTTCGGCGCCGGCCCGGTCGAGGGCAAGATCCAGGCGTTGATGTTCAGCGTGACAGTTTGAGGAGAGCAGGTAGCGGCATCGGTATCGCGTTACGCGGCGCAGGCGGTGGAGAGGCGTCGCAGCTCAAGATTCCTGTTGACCCAGGCGCGTACGCCAGGCGTGCCGGCGGTTGCGCATCCACTCGATTGCGCGGCGGCCCAGGGCGATGGACGGTCGCTCGACATAGCGATGCAGCAACATGGCTAACACCAGCGTGAGCGCAAGGTTGACTGCAAACAGCATCAACTGCGTGCCGATCCATTCCGGCGCCAGCCTGCCTACCAGTCGGTGCGTGGCTTCGATCACGCTCGGGTGCACAAGGTAGAGCGCGTATGACAGCTCACCCAGCCAGACGGCGACGCGTGGCACGCGAAGCTCGCTGCAGTGCTCCATGGCTACCATGCCGATCAACAACGCGCCTGCTGGCAGCCCGCGGGCAAGCAGATCGAACTTGGGAACGGGGCCAACGACTGATATCACGAACGTCGCCACGCCCACCGCCATCAGCACCCGCGCGAAGGCCGGGGTGAGACGATGCCGATGCGCTGCATACAGCCACGCCAGCCCCGCGCCCAGGAGAAACTCCAGCACAAGCGGATTGGCTGCCATGGCCTGAAGCGGTGTGGCCCAGTCATACAGCGCTTCCGGGTTGCGTTGCACGACGCCGCTGTGCCAGAACGGCACGATGATCGTCGTCGTGAATAGCGCCAGCGCCACCAGCCCAAGCGCACGCCGGCCGAACAGCGCCAGCCCGACCGCGCACAGCCCATAGAAGAACACCTCGTAGTTGAGCGACCAGCCCACATACAGCGCCGGATACCCGAAGTACGGCGCATCCACATTGGCCTGCGGCACAAACGCGAGCGAGGTGAGCAGCACGCCGGCAGACACAGGGTTGAGCCACGTGGAATGCAGCACCGACATCAACCAGTAAGGTGGCGCAAGCCGGAACGCACGCTTGACGAGAAATTCGCCGGCCGGCTCAGGCCCCTTCGGCCCAAGAATGGCGACCCACGCAATGATGAAACCGCTGATGACGAAGAACACATCCACACCCACATGCCCGCGCTTGATCACATGCGTGGTCAGCCACGCAAGGGCAGGGATGTCGGCATGGGTCAGAGCGAGCCCGGAGTGGTACACCACCACATACAGCGCGGCAAAGCCCCGCAGTGCCTGAATGCTGAGAAGGGAAGACGAAGAACGGTTCACGCAGGATGGACGACCACGGCGCAATCAAGGTTCCGCCGCCGTCGTGTTATCGACAAGCCAATCTGCTTAGCAAGCGGCGTGCCACAACGTCACTACGGGGCGGTGCACTTGGCTGCGCGCTCCAGCAAAAGCGCGCGTTCTTGCCGATTGTGTGCAAGCGCCGCTGCGCGTTCGTACTCCACACGTGCCTCCTCCGGGCGGTTGAGCCGCGCAAGAAAATCGGCGCGCACGCTGGGCAACAGGTGATAGCCGCGCAGCGCAGGTTCGGCCAGCAGCGTATCGACAATCTCAAGCCCCGCCTGCGGGCCATACGCCATGGCCACCGCCACGGCGCGGTTCAGTTCGACGATGGGCGAGGGCGTGAGCTGCGCCAGCGCGTCGTACAGCGCAGCAATGCGCGTCCAGTCGGTTTGTTCGGCGGTGCGTGCGCTTGCATGGCATGCCGCAATTGCAGCCTGGAGCCCATAAGGGCCAAGCCCGCGCCCGCAGGCTTCTGCTTGTGCCAGCGCCGCAAAGCCACGCTGGATAAGCAGGTAGTCCCAACGGCTGCGGTCCTGCTCCATGAGCAGGATGGGCCGGCCGCCGGGGCCCACGCGTGCACGCAGGCGCGAGGCCTGAAGCTCCATCAGCGCGAGCAGGCCAAGCACTTCCGGCTCGCCCGGCATGAGCCCCGCCAGGATGCGGCCCAGGCGCTGCGCTTCTTCACATAGTGTGGGGCGCGTCCAGTCGTCGCCGGCGGTGGCCGCATAGCCTTCGTTGAAGACGAGATAGATCACCTGCAGCACGGCTGAAAGCCGCTCGGGCAACGCATCCGGCTCGGGCAACTCGAACGGCACGTGTGCTGCAGAGAGCGTCTTCTTCGCGCGCACAATGCGCTGCGCCACCGTGGGCTCCGGCACCAGAAAGGCGCGGGCGATCTCGTGCGTGGTCAGCCCGCCAAGCAGTCGTAGTGTGAGCGCCACGCGACCTTCGTGCGGCAGGACCGGATGGCAAGAAATGAAGACCAGCCGCAGCAGATCGTCGCCGATGGCCTCTTCGCGCGCTGTTTCGGCATCGGCCTGGGCAAGCTCCTGTTCGATCTCCAGCTCGATGGCCAGCAGCGCGTGTTTTTGCTCCGTCAGCGTGTGATGGCGCAGCCGGTCAATGGCCCGGTGTTTGGCGGTGGCCGTAAGCCACGCGGCCGGGTTGTCGGGAATACCCGATGCGGGCCATTGTTCCAGCGCCGCGACCAGCGCATCCTGCGCCAACTCCTCCGCCACGCCGACGTCGCGCAGCAGGCGGGCAAGCCCGGCAATAATCCTGGCCGATTCGATGCGCCACACCGCGTCGATCGTGCGATGGATGGCGAGCGCATCGGGCGACGAATCGGCCATGACGGCACCGTTTATTGCTGCTTGGCTGCCAGTTCTGCGCGCAGGCGTTCTTCGCGCTCGCGGGCCTCGGGTGTGAACTCCGCACCAAAATCTTCCGCTTCAAACACGCGGCGGATTTCCAGGCGCACGTTGCCGCCGGCATCCAGTGCCGGCCAGCGCTTGACCCACTCCAGTGCTTCTTCTTCCGACTTGACCTGCAACATGGTGTAGCCGGCGATCAGCTCCTTCGCCTCGGCAAACGGGCCATCGATCACGGTTGGCTTGCCATTCTTGAATTCCACGCGTGCGCCGCGCGAGCTGGGGTGTAGCCCTTCGCCGCCGAGCAGCACGCCTGCCTTGGCCAAGTCTTCCATGTACTTGCCCATGGCAGTGAGCAGTTCTTCGCTCGGCATGACGGAGGCTTCGGTGTCTTTGTCGGCCAGTCGCAGAATCATGAATCGCATGGTGTTTCTCCTTAGGTGCGTTGGGTTGGAGGCGACGCATGATGTTCGCGCCTCTACTTGCACGTCGAATGAAGCGTGGGCGCAATCGACAGACCCGGCAACCAAAAGTGTAACAACATGTAACGAAGTGACGCCTGAAGGCACCCCTCAGCCAATCAACGGCATTTGACCTCGTAGTCGACCACGTGCGGCAGGTCGTCCTCACCCGCGGTGGTGACGGTCAGCTTGCCAGCGGGGCCGGTGTAGCTGAAGTCGCAGTAGGCAAGGCCGGTGCCCGCACAGTTCTCGGTTTCCACAAGACCACGCTTGACGAGGGCGCTCTGGCGGGGCTCGCCGTTGGGGCCGCCTCGTACCGGTTTCCAGCCCTTGGCGGCGAGTGCCTTGCGGGCCTTGTCGATCGGCATGCCGTAGATGGTCGGTACCTTGGCACGGCCGTGGCAGACGGCATCTTCGTCGGCAATTTTGCCCAGGCGCACCGTGCCATCAGCGTCGACACGCAAGTCACCGACCGGAGAAGTAACCATGTCGCCGTCCCACACGCGCACGGCGCCGCCTTCGAGTGCGGTAAGGGTGCCGATGGCGGTGTCTTCGGCGGATTTGCCGTAGGCCAGCGCGACGAGCTTGTCGTTGTCGAACACGGCCACGTTGCCTTGCGTGATGCTGCAGGTCGCGCTGGTACCGGCCTCCAGGCGGCCCGCAAAACTGATGGCGCGATACGTGCCCGAAGATGCCGAGCCAAGCGGCACATCGGCCATGACCGCCCAGCCTTGTGCCGCCACCTGCTTGGCGGCGGCCGACGCCGGCTTCATGACGGCCTGTGGGCAGTCAGCTCGGTCGCTCTTGCTCCCAGTAGCCCTGGGCAGCACGTTCAGCGCCTTGATGCGGATGTCCTTTACATCGGAGGCCACACGCAGGTCGTTCGTTTGCGCCAACGCTGGCAACGAGAGTGCCAGGCTGAGTGCCAACACGGCACTACGCAAGGTGCTCGGCAAAGGATTCACGGAAGTGGAGTTCGGCATGGGGTGGCGTTGCATGGGAAGCGAGTCGGCCCGACATGATCCACTGCGCATGTGAATCGAGGATTAACAGCGAGCCAAGGTCGAACGAAAGGTGAATCCAGCAGAAAAATTCGGGAATGTAGATTCCCGGCGTCTCACGCGTCTGCGTTGGAGCCGATCGCGGCGGTGCGGAATGGCGACGGCCGTGCTTCGACGCGGTTGACCAAGCGGCCACGCCAGCCTGAAGCGGCCACTTGCCCGAACCTGCCTAGATGGTGAAATACTCCGGGCGCAGCCGGCGGGTAATTTCCAGCACCGGTAGCACGTGATCCAGGTGCTCACGCATGGCGCGCACGGCGCGTTTCGGATTGTTGGAGGCGAGGGCGTCGATCACTGCGCGGTGCTCGGCCAGGACCTCGGTCATGCGGCCCTCCAGCGGGAGCGTCAGCAGCCGGTAGCGGTCGATCTGCGTTTTGACTTCCAGGATGATCTGCCAGACGCCGGGGTAGCCGGACAGCTCGGCCAGCGTGGCGTGAAAGGCTTCGTCGGTGCGGAAGAAGCCGCGCCGGTTGCTCTCGCGCACGCATTGCGCCTGCCGTTCGAGCACGACGTTCAGCTTGTGGATGCCTTCGGGCGTCATGCGCTCGGCAGCCTTCTCGATGATGGCGACTTCCAGCGCACCACGCACGAGCATGGCTTCTTCCAGCGTGTTGAGTGGAATGCGCGACACGAACGTCCCGACGCGCGCCTGGACGTCGATCAGCCCTTCCTCGGCCAACCGCTGGACGGCCTCGTGAACGGGGGTACGGCTGGTACCAAATTCTTCTGCGAGATCCTTCTCGACGATGCGCGTTCCGGGTAGCAGTTCCATCTCGACAATCCGCTCGCGCAGCTTCAGATACACGCGTCGGGCGGCGGTCATAGTGGCCTCGTCCTCAGGGGGCGAGGGGAAAGGGCGCGAAGTCATACAGCTCGCAACGAGTTCGGGGGGAAGTGGAAGGGATCGCAACGGCGCGGCCTGAGGTGTCGATGCGGTCAGAGACCAAGGGCAGCGCGGGCACCATGATAGCGGCAAACTCCGCGCACTTGAACTGAGGTGAACCCGGTCACAGCGTCCGGGCGGACGCCGTGACCGGCGTTCAAACCGGTCAGAACCGGTGAATCATGCCGACAGCCACGGTCAGTTGCGACCCGGTTGCCGACGGCGCGCCATTCTGGCCATCGCCGATGGACGCCGTGGCATCGATGATGCCGCCCGTGGGCGAGATCGTCTTACCCTTTGCTTTCTGATACGCCTCCAGCAGGTACACGCCCGTGCGCTTGGAGAAGCTGTAGTACTGCGACAGGTTGAACTGGTGATACGTCGCCGCGTCCGCAATGCCGTTGGCCTTGGTGGCGCGCGTGTACGAATAGCCGGCGGCCAGGTCCAGCGTCGGGGTGGCCTTGTAGTGCAGGACGGCGCCGCCGGTATTGAAGATCGCCTCGCTGGCGAACTTGGAGTTCACGCCCGGGACGTACTGCACGTTGGAGTACGACACCGACACGTCCCATGCCGGTGAGAAGGTGTACGAACCGAGCACGGCAAAGCGCTGTTGCGCCGCCGCCAGTTGGTAGCCGGCGTTGATGGCCGACACGGCCGGCTGGCTGCCATTGTTGGACAGCGCCGAGTTCGCGCCCCAGGCGCCGCCGCCCACCGTCGAGTTGTTCACGCGCATGAAGCCCGCGCCCACGCCGACCGGGCCATTGGCATAGCGCGCGGCAAAGCTCCAGGTGGAACCGTTGCCCACGCTGCCCGGCGTCTCGCCCATGCCGTAGGAGCCGCTGAAGGTCACGCCGCCCAGTGTGGGCGAGGTATAGACCACGGAGTTGTTGACGCGGTAGTTGGTGTCGAGCGAGTCGATATCGCCCGGGTGCGCACCGTAGAAGCCAGTCAGCCAGTTGATCGGGCTGTACGGGGCCAGGATCGAAAAGTACGCCGTGTACTGGCGTCCCAGCGTGACGGTGCCTAGCTCGCGGTTGGCCAGACCCACGAAGGCCTGGCGGTTGAACATCAACCCCGAGACCGATTGCGAGCCCGTGTCGCCGTTAAAGCCTTCTTCAAGCACGAACTGTGCGCTGTTGCCGCCGCCCAGGTCTTCGTTGCCCTTGAAGCCAAAGCGGCTGCCCGACCAGATGCCGCTGTTCTGTTTGACGACCGAATGGCCGTTCGACGTGGAGCCGACCGAGGTCTGGTTGCTCTGATACCCGACCGACACGTCGATGTTGCCGTACAGCGTGACGCTGCTTTGCGCGTACGCTGATCCGGCGATGCCTCCCGTGAGTGCGATCGCTGCCGCGATTGCTACTTGGCTCTTCATGATGACTCCTTCCTTGATGACGCAGCCGTGGCTGCATGTTGGTTATTCGTTGGGTTGCCTCAGTACACCGGGTGCCCGTTGATTACGCTCGGCAGCCAGGTCGAGAAGAACGGCATGTACGTCACCACGTTGATGGCGGTGAAGATGGCGAGGTAGTAGGGCCAGGCGATCTTGGTGGTCTCGCCGATGGAGACTTCGCCGATGGCGCAGCCGACAAACTGCACCGAGCCGATGGGCGGATGCACCAGACCCAGCGAGCAGTTGAGCAGCAGCATGATCCCGAACTGCACGGGGCCGACGCCGCAATGCATGGCCATGGGCAGGAACAACGGCGTGGTGATCAGGATGTGCGCCGCCATGTCGACGAACGTGCCCAGGAACACCTGCAGGATGTTGATGTAGAGCAGCATCAGCCACGGTGCGGCGCTGGTTTGCGTGAGCATCTGCTCGATGGCGTCCGGAATCTCCAGGTAGGCCATCTGGAAACGCAGCATGTTCGACACGGCAATCAGCAGCAGCACCACGCCCGTGGTCTTGGCGGCGTGGGCCAGCGCACGGCGGAACTTGGTCCACGTCATGGAGCGATAGACAAGCACCGTCAGGCACAGCGAATAGGCGACCGCGATGGCGGCGGCTTCGGTGGCGGTGGCAATGCCCATGGCAACGCACACCAGGATCAGCGCGATCACCATCAGGCCCGGTACCGCGCCCACAAAGGCACGTGCCACGGCAAACCAGCCGGGGAAGGGCGGCAGCTCGGTCGAGCCGTCGGCGCGGCGCGGGAAACCGTAGCGCTTGGCTTGCCAGTAGGCGGCGATCAGCACGAAGCCCATGACCCAAAGCACCGGCAGCAGCCCCGAGAACAGCAGGTCGCCAATCGACACGCCGCTCACCTGCTGGCCGTTGAGCGAGCCCACAATGCCCTGCGCCGCAAAGGCGTAGATGATCATGTTGGTGGAAGTCGGCATGAGCGCGCCGGCCAGCGAGGCATGCGTGGTCACGTTGACGGCGTAGGCGGCGCTGTAGCCTTCGCGTTTCATCAGCGGAATCACCACGCCGCCCATGGCCGACGTGTCGGCGGTGGGCGAGCCCGAGACGCCGCCGAACAGCGTGCAGGCCACCACGTTGGCCATGCCCAGGCCACCGCGGAAGTGCCCCACCAGTGTTTGCGCGAAGCGCAGGATGCGGTCTGCAATGCCGCCGTGCAGCATCAGCTCGCCCGACAGGATGAAGAACGGTACGGCCAGGAACGAGAACGCGTTCATGCCCGAGATCATCGACTGCATGGCGGTGGCCGCCGGCAGGCCTTCGTGCAGATACGTCAGCACGCATGACAGGCCGAGCGCGAACGAAACCGGTACGCCCAGCAAAAGAAACGCCAGAAAACTGACGGAGAGAATGGCGAGATCCATGGTGACTTAACTTGCGTCTTGCGCGAACAGCCCGACCAGGCGTTCGAGAGCGAACAGGGCGATGGCGACACTCGCCACGATAGGAATCCAATAGCGAACGGCTTCAGGCAGCCCGAGGATGGGAATGCGGTCACCGAACGTGGTTTCGGCCATCTCCAAGCAGCCGATGAAGATCACCACGGCAAAGGCGATCAGGCACAGCTTCTGCAGCACGTGCGCGGCGCGCTTGCCCCCTGCGGGCAGGCGTTCAACAAAGGAATCCAGGCCGATATGGCCGCCTTCACGCACCTTGAGCGCGGCCCCGAACATGGCAATCGCCACCACCATGAGCAGGGCGATGGGTTCAACAAAATCCGGTGCGTTGTTGAAGACGTAGCGCATGATCACGCCGTAGAAGACAAGCACGGTCAGCGTGGCCAGGCATGACGCCGCCACAAGCGTGAGCACGAGCGCAAACGCATCGTTGATGCGTTTGAGTAAAGACATCGATTGCATGCTGAACCTGGAGGGGAGCGCGGTATCGGAGGTGGGCAGGCGGGCCCGGTGTACCAACGGCGTACATCGGGGGCCTGCCCGGCGCGGGGCTTGCGGGAAAGTCGCAGGCCCTGCGCTTGAGCGGTGATGCAGGCTTACTTGGTGGCCACGATTGCGTTGACGATGTCCTTCATCTGCGGAGTGGTTTCGTACTTCGTCCAGATTGGCTGCATGGCCTTGACGAAGGCGGCACGGTCAACCTGCGAAGCCGGCACGATGGTGGCGTTGCCCTTGGTCACGGTTGCCGTGGCGGCCTGCTCGCGCGCGGTCCAGAGCTTGACGTAGTACGGCACGGAGTCGGCAGCAGCCTTGCGGATTGCGGCTTGCTCCTGCGGCGTGAGCGTGTCCCAGATCTTCTTGGAGAAGACGAGCACTTCCGGCGTCATCGCATGCTGCGTTTCGGAGTAGATCTGCGCGACTTCAAAGTGCTTGGTTTCTTCATACGACGGAATGTTGTTTTCCGCCGCGTCCACCAGGCCCGTCTTCAGGCCGGTGTAGACCTCGCTGAACGGCATCGGCGTGGGCGTGCCGCCCATGGCCTTGATCTCGTCGACCATCAGGTCCGACGGCTGCACGCGGATCTTCACGCCTTTCATGTCGGCCGGCGTGTGGATAGCCTTCTTGGCGTAGATCGAGCGCGCGCCGCTCTCATAGAACGTCAGGGCGACGAAGCCCTTGGCGGCAAACGAATCCAGAATCTTCTGGCCGACCGGGCCGTACATCACCTTGCGGAAATGGTCGATGTCGCGGAACAGGAAAGGCAGCGAGGGAATGACCGATTCCGGAACGATCTCGTTGAAGGCCGCGCCGTTGGCACGCACCATGTCGATCGCGCCGATACGCACCTGGTCGATGGTGTCCTTCTCCGAGCCCAGCGCGCTGTTGCCGAACACCTTGACGGAGTCTTTGCCGTCGGTGGCCTTTTTGATCTCCTCGCCCATGAACTTGACGGCCATGTTGGTCGGGTAAGTGTCGCCGTGCACGTCGGCTACACGGAAGGTGCGCGCTTGCACAGCGCCGCTTGCGAAGGCGGCAAGCAGTGCGGCGAACAGCAGGGAGGTACGAGCGATTGCGGTAGGGCGTTTCATGATGGATGTATGGGCAGCAGGGTCGGAATAAAAAGGCGCTGGCCAGCAGAACCAGCCAAGCGCGAAGGAGGCGGGTTGCTCAGCGGGCGTCGGTTACGGTGGTGTTGAAAGTCTGTCCACCGATCACGACGTTCTGCAGCGTGATGTCGTGCACGTTGTAGGCGTAGATCGGCCCCGGCGTGGTGGCGCTTGCCGGGCCTGCCGCCGTGGGCGTGCCGAAGTTGCAGTTCGAGATCGTCACGCCCGTGATGGGCGGAACGGTGGGCACAGGCAGCGCGCCGTTGTAGTCGAACGCCACGGGGCCCTGCGCAACGATGGCCTGGAAGCACGAGCCTGTCAGGCTGCCGGTGGTGACGTTGCCGGCGGTTACGTTGGAGATGTTCACGTTCTGCACGAGGGCCGGCCGCGTACGGATGGCATCGGCTGCAGGCTGGTAGTCGCAGTCGAACGTGATCAGGCCGCCTTGCGAAGCTGACGGGTTTGCTGCGGCCGATGTCACCACGCCCAGTGGCACCGTGCTGTTGATCGGGCTGCCTGCCAGCATCTTGCTGCCGTAGCCGGCCCCCGTGAGGTTCACACCGTTGGGCAGGCTGACGTTGGTGACATAGAAATTCTTCACGAACCCGCCACGGTTCATGTTCGTCTTGATGCGGATGGCGATGTTCAGCGAGTTCGTTGCCCAGAACTGGTTGAGCATCGCCAGGTTGCGCGCATAGATGTTCTGCACGCCGCCGCCCATTTCGCTGCCCAGCGTGATGCCGCCGTGGCCGCTGTTCATCGTGCAGTTCTGGATGACGTGGTCTTGCGCAGGGCCGTAGCCGGTGTCGAGGTTCTTGCCCGACTTGATGGCGATGCAGTCGTCACCCGTGTTGAACGTGACGTTTTCGCACAGCACGTTGCTGCAGGCGTCGGGGTCGAAGCCGTCGTTGTTGGGGCCGATGCTGTCGACCGTTACGCCACGAATGACCACGTTCGTGGAGTGCACCGGATGGTGCTGCCAGAACGGCGTATTGACCGTACGGTAGTTCTCCATCAGCACGTTGGTGCAGCCGATGAACTCCACCATGCATGGACGCAGGTAATGGCCGAGCCCGAAGATGCGCTTCTCCACCGGCACGCCGGCTTCGGACAGCGCGGGCAGGTAATTCTGGTCTTGCTGCCAGGGCGTCGCCGGATTGGTGAGCAGCGTGTAAAGCGCGCTCGGGATGCCCGGCACTGCGGTCTGCAAGTCGACGTTGTTCGGGTTGCTGTAAGCCTGCGACGGCGTGCTCGAGCTGGCGCAGCCATAGGCGCCGTTGGTGCCCTTGAAGGTCCACCAGCACGTGCTGGTGTTGCCCGTGCCGGCAAACGGTGTCATGGCCTGGCCATTGAGCACCGAAGTCGCTCCTTCGCCCGTCAGCGCGATGTTGCTGGCGTTGCGTGCGTAGATGGGCGAGCCGTAATTCAGGCAATCGTCGGCCTGCCAACGGCTGTAGTAGAGCTTGCCGTTGGTGCCGCAATCGATGGGGCCGTCCTTGGCGTAGTCGGCCGGATTGGCGCTGAAGTAGATCGTGCAGTTGGCGCTGAGGTGAAAATTGACGTTGCTTTGCAGCACGATCGGGCCGGCGCAATACCACGTGCCCGAAGGCACCACCACGCGCCCGCCACCTGCAGCGTTGCATGCCGCAATGGCTGCCAGGAACGCCGGGCGCGAATCGAATGCGCCAGGCGCTTGTGTTGCGCCGGCGCCTGAGCTGACCGGCGATTTGGTCGGATCGGTGTAGGGGCTTGTTTGTGCGACAACGCTGCACGGCTGCGCGCCATACGCCTCGACCTGGAAATCAACTGCCGGGAATGCACTCTGCGCCACGCCCTTCAGCGACGAAATGATGGTGGTGGCCAAGCCGTTCGTGCCCCAGATCGGGTCTGCCTGAACGGGCGCCGTGGGTGTGGTGGCAACCGGTGCTGCGGTGTCGTCGGAGCTGCCGCCACAGGCGCTCACCAGCGCGCCCCCGACCACGGCACCGCCGTAACTAAGAAAGGCACGTCGCGACGGATTGTGCGGGGCGCGGGCATCAGATGCCTGCCGCCGCCGGTTACGGAAGGGCGCTGCCATTGGGTCTCCTCGTCTGGTTTTTGTCTGACGTGTCGACCCGGCAGGAGGCTGCTGAATCCGGGCACGTCTTTTGATATATCAGAATTTATTGATTGATATATTAGTGGTCAAGGGCGGGTTTTCCCGATCCCCACCGGCGGGGTACGCAGGGCGGCGGCAGCTATGTACCCCGCTCGGCACGGCGTCGCATTGGGCTCGATGGCCCCCTGCAGACATGCCTGGGGCGACAACGGAGCGTCCATTTCTCGCCCGCTGCGAGTGCTGCTGTGAGCCGGCGCAGCGCATGGCAGCGCGGTATTGGGCCTTCCTGCACAGTATCAAACAGGGGCTCTGTTTCTGGGTATCGAATTGCGATTCGATCCAACCGCAATTGAATGAGCACGACTTAAAGAAATGCCCCTGTCACACATCATTCCTACCATGCGAGTGCCAATCGATGTGACCGATTCATTTCATGAATCGCAGGCAATAAAAAGAGCATCGAACGCATTCGCTATTTGAGCCTTTTTGAGAATGTTTTGTCTCGGAGGCTCAGTGCGGTTGATCTGTGTCGATGAGAATTGCGGTTTTTCAGGCATCACTTTCATTTCCCTTCGAACGTTGGACCAACCCTGCGAATTGCGACGGCAATCGCTTTGTCTTCTGGGTAGCCTAAAACGTAACGGAGAGAACCATGTCAATGAAAAGTGGGGCCGATCAACAGCAGCTGACGCTGGATGATCTGGCCGCCGTTCCTGAGCTGAAGCGCCGGCAATTGCTGCGGATGATGCTGGCTTCGACGGCGGTCGGCCTGTCGGGCGTGCTGAGCGGGTGCGGTGGCGGCGATTCGCCGGACGCCTCAACGGGTTCAACGGGCACCCCGCCAGGGTCGGGTGATCCGGGCACCGGAACGGCGACGCAAAAGCTGGTGTCGTCATTTACGCTGGCGGCCCTGCCGGATACGCAATTTTATCCGCGCTATGCCTCCGCAAAAATGGGCGGGTTGTATCAAAAGAATTATCCGACCATCAATCCGCAATTCGACAATCCATTCAAGGCGCAGACGCAATGGATTGCCCAAAATGCAAAGGCGCTGAAACTGGCGTTTACCACGCACCTTGGTGATATTGTCGATCAGTCCTGGTATTACACGTCTGAAGGTTCGGCGCCGTGGAGCACGAGCACCGATCTGCTCAGCAACAGCCAACTCAGCAACGGCACGGTGACCAAAGAGTGGGAACTGGCCAGCCAGGCAATGCAGGTGCTGGAAAAGGCCGACTGCAGCTATTCGATTTGCGCCGGCAACCACGACGTTGGCGCCATCGGCTCGTCGATGCAATGGGGGCCGGACTGGGGCGTCGGCGTCTCGGGCTTTGACAACACCGACGGATACCAGGACGGCGGCAGCCATCGGCAAGGGCTGGTGGAGCCGTATCTGAAGGTGTTCCCAACCGCGCGTGCACAACGGCAGCCAACCTTCGGCGGCCGCCATGGGTCGGGCTTTCACGAGTACCACGTCTTCCAGGCGGAAGGGAATCAGTTCCTGGTGCTGTCGATGTCGTGGCGCGCTTCGGACGATGCGATTGCATGGGCCAACTGGGTCATCGCAAAGAACCCCGGCATCCCGGTCATCCTGATTTGCCACCAGCTTGCGGGCATTGGCCCGGACGCTGTTACGGCAGCCGATACGGCGTATTCGAATTACCTGTGGGACAAGCTGATCAAGAATAACGACCAGATTTTCATGGCCGTTTCTGGTCACTACCACGGGTCGTGCAAGATGACGAAGAAGAACGCGGCCGGCAACGACGTCATCTTCATGGTCGTCGATTATCAGATGGCGTATATGGGCGGCAATGGTCTGATGCGCTTGTACGAATTCGATCTGACGAACAACAAGATCATCGCCAGTTCGTTCTCGCCGTGGGTGCCGGTCAAGCCGGAAGCGAGCCTGAATCAGTTCGATTCGGCATGGCTGACGGCGGACAACCAGCAATTCTCGATCGACATCGATTTTGCCAAGCGCTTTGCCGGTTTCAATCCCACCTTCAAGGCGGCGGCGGGCTCCGTGTCGGGCAGCCTGACGGATGTCGCCAAGGGGCTGATCCTCGCGAACTATCACAACCCGCCGCAAGATGCGGGCAAGCCGGCGTCCGGCCCGAACGACTACCCGGTGGTGCCCAACACGCTGGCGCACTGGCGCTTCTACAACACAGCCGCTGCCGAAGGCGAGGCGCTGTCTCCGTATCAGCCGGGCTTCCAGATCAAGGACGTGTCCGTGCCGGGCGATACCACGGCGGGCGCGAGCCCCATCTCGCTCAACACGTGGATGGGCGGCCAACCCGGCGACCTGGTCTGGTCGAAAGACCATCACCCGCTGTCTTCCGCGCCGGGCAGCCTGCAGTTCAAGAACGCCAACCAGACGAGGGCTTCGTATTTCACGACAGACTCCACTTCGCCCTTGAATGTGCAAACGTTTGCCAGCGGCTACACCATCGAGGCATTCGTCAAAATCGATTCGGCCTGGACCGCGCAGAACAACGCGTGGATGGGCATTCTTTACCGGCTTGGTGCCCGCAGCGCCGCCACTGGCGTGTCTTGGCCGGGCGATGTCGACCAGGGCGACACGATGGCGATGTTCGCGTTTTCCAACCTGATGGAGTTCCAGTGGGAGGTCATCCCGACCGATAACACCGAAAACCTGGCGTGCTGGTCAGGCGGTGTCTCGGCGGGGCAGTGGCTGCACGTTGCCATCGTCAACGATGGAAAGGGCAGCACAACGATGTACGTGGAAGGCGCGCCCATTCTGCGCAACAACAGCGGGATGGACGGCATCCGCTACGTGGCGAGCACGCAGCAGATGGCGATCGGCTGTGCGCAGTACGGCGGCAGCATGGGCAATGGGTTCTTCGGCAGCCTTGGAGAGATGCGGATTGTCGGCGCCCCGCTGCAACCAAATCAGTGGCTGACGGCACGCGCTTCGTAACGTGAAGACGGCTCCCGCCGAAGCGGCTTGGCGGGAGCGCGGCTGGAGCCTGCCGATATGGCGGCCCCGCGATCCTGTTCCTTCACTCCGGAATAGCGATTCAATTCCGACTCATATGTGCACAAGAAGCGCGGTTTGCGCTTCATTTCATTGACGATGTCGGCGGCACAGCGTTTCATGTCAGCAAAGCAGCTCTTGCATGGAGACGCACGTGCCACACGAAGACAACGCGGCCCCGATGTACCGAAGCGGAACGGCCGCCCGCATGGCCAAGATGCCTGTATCCACGCTCCGTGTGTGGGAGCAGCGCTATGGCGTGATTTCGCCCACCAAATCAGAGTCCGGCCAGCGGTTGTACTCGGGCGAGGACGTCAAACGCCTTGCGCTGCTGCGCTCGCTCGTCAATCAGGGGCACGCGATCGGCGCCATTGCGCATGCAGACAGCACCGAGCTCCAGCAGTTGCTGGACGCCTCGCTCGCTGCTGAAGCACCGGCGCTGGCGCCGCCCACTGCCGCCATTTCGCTTTCCGTCTGTGGCACGTTGCTGGCGGAGCGCGTCCGGCGCAGAAAAAGCACGCTGGTGTCGCTTGGGATCGAGCCCGTCATCGAATTGCCCGCGCTGGACGCCGAGGCTCAGCTTGAGTCACCGCCGAGCACAGATGCGCTGATCGCGGAAGCAGCGTCCCTGCATCCGGAAACGGCAGAAGCCTTGTTGGCGATGGCACGGCGGTGCGGTGCCAGTGCCGTCGGTGTGATCTACAGCTTCGGTACGGTTCGCGCCACCGACATGCTGCGCGCGGCCGGCGTGCGGCTGTATCGGGAGCCCAATGCACAGGGTGAGCTTGACCAGGTTCTGCAAGAACTGGCGCAGCTCGTGCGCGTGGACGCGGTCTACGGAAAGCTCGAACCGTTGCGACGCAATGCGCGCCGGTTCACAGACCGGCAGCTGGAGATCTTTGCCAACGCCTCGCAGACGATTGCCTGCGAATGCCCGCGGCACCTTGTCGGGCTGATTCGCCAGCTCGATGCATTCGAGCGTTTCAGCGATGGCTGTGCGGTGCGGTCTTCGCTTGATGAACAACTGCACCGCTATCTCGGGGATGTCGCCAATCGCGCCCGGTTGATGCTCGAAGACGCCATGGAATTCGCAATCCGGGCGGAATCGCTGCATCCACCAGCAGGTTAGCTACGTATACAGCGTATGCGACCCATCCGCCTCGCTCGGGAGCTTGCCTGAGGCGGCGTGGGCAGCGACAGCACCGCCGAATTTTCGGAGCAACTTCAATGAAACTGACTTTGGATCCGCCCGGGTTTTCCGGTGCGGCTGGCAGCGTGCCGCTTTCTGTCCGGATTCGTGAGCGGTTGATGAGCGCCGGCCACCGCTTTCACGCCAATGACAACATCGCGGCCTACCTGCGTGATGGCGAGCTCGATCTGCTCCAGGCCGAGGTCGAGGAGCGCTTGCAAGCTGTTCTGCGCGCGCTGGTCATCGATGTCGAGCAAGACCACAACAGCCGGGAGACGGCTCGCCGCGTGGCCAAGATGTTCGTGCGCGAGGTATTTGCCGGGCGCTACGTCGAGGCCCCCG
This sequence comes from Burkholderiaceae bacterium 26, assembly GCA_000955795.1. Classification (GTDB taxonomy): domain Bacteria; phylum Pseudomonadota; class Gammaproteobacteria; order Burkholderiales; family Burkholderiaceae; genus Ralstonia; species Ralstonia chuxiongensis. Next base: position 15,462 of record JYOB01000007.1, on the reverse strand, counting down.
AAGTGACCGCGTTTCCGAATGCGGAGCGGCTCAACGAACTCATGGTGGTGGGGCCGTTCCGCGTGCGCAGCGCCTGCTCTCACCATCTGTGCCCGGTCATGGGGCGTGCGTGGGTTGGTGTTATGCCACACAAAGAATCCCAATTGATCGGGCTGTCCAAGTACGCCCGGCTGATCGACTGGGTCATGAGCCGCCCCCAGATCCAGGAAGAAGCCATCAAGCAGATTGCCGACTTGCTGGAAGACCGCATGGCGCCCGACGGCCTGGCGGTCGTGCTGGAGGCGGAGCACTACTGCATGCACTGGCGCGGCACGAAGGACGACGGATCGCGCATGGTGAGCAGCGTGATGCGCGGGGTGTTTCTGACAGATCCCAGCCTGCGGCGCGAGTTTCTTGCGCTGCTGCCCGGCCGCCACGGCGGATGAGCGCCCAGCCACCCGAAGAGACATCGCCTTGAAGATTCTTCAGTTTCCTGCAAAGCGCATTGCCGTGGTCGGCTCCGGCATCTCGGGGCTCGCGGCTGCGCATTTTCTTGCGAAGCGGCACGCCGTGACGCTGTTCGAGGCCGCGCCTCGGCTTGGCGGACATACCAATACAGTCGATATTGAAGAAGGCGGGCAAATCTTTGGCGTCGACACCGGCTTTCTGGTCTTCAACTCGCGCACGTATCCCAACCTCATCGCGCTGTTTGACGAGCTTGGCGTCGCCCATTGCGAAAGCGACATGTCGTTCAGCGTGTCGGTTGACGGCGGGGCGCTGGAATGGGCCGGCACCAGTCTGAGCACGGTCTTTGCGCAGCCGCGCAACTTGGTGTCGGCGCGGTTTCTGTCGATGCTGGGCGACATCCTGCGCTTCAACCGGCAAGCCCACGCCAATCTGACGGCGGCGCGCAACGAGCGCCACAGCCTGGGTGCGCTGCTGGCCGCCGGCCGGTATGGCGAGCCGTTCTGTGCGCACTATCTGTTGCCGATGGCAGCGGCAATTTGGTCCACGCCCAGCCGGGACATCCTGGCATTTCCGGCGGAAACCTTCCTGCGGTTTTGTCTGAACCACGGCTTGCTGCAGGTCTTCAACAGGCCGCGTTGGCGCACCGTCAAAGGCGGGGCACGCAGCTATGTCCACGCGATTGCGCGCGGGTTGGCAGACGTGCGTGTCGGCACGCCGGTACGCGGCATACGCCGTGCGGCGGACCACGTCGACGTGCGGACCGATTCCGGCCGCGAGCGCTATGACGCCGTCGTGCTTGCCACGCACGCGCCCCAGACGCTGCGTCTGCTCGACGATCCCACGGACGACGAGCGCGCCGTGCTGGGCGCCTTCCGCTATCAGCCCAACACCGCCTTTCTGCACCGCGATACCCGCCTGCTGCCGCGTCGGCGGCGCGTGTGGTCCGCATGGAATTATCTCGACGCCTCGCGGGCGGGCACAACGGGCGCGGCGCCGTGCGTCAGTTATCTGCTGAACCAGCTGCAACCACTGCCGGTGTCGACGCCGGTGGTCGTGACCTTGAATCCGTCCGACCCGCCCGCACCCGAGCTGGAGTATCAGCGCTTCGAATATGAGCACCCGGTATTCGATCAGCCCGCCATCGACGCACAGGCCCGGTTGCCGGCACTGCAAGGTCGCGGCCACACCTGGTTTGCAGGTGCCTGGACGGGATACGGGTTCCACGAAGACGGGTTGAAGTCTGCCCTGCGCGTGGTCGAGGATTTCGGCTGCGCCCCCGCATGGGCAAAGGTGGCGTCATGAATGGCGACGCAGAACTTCTTGTCGGCCAGGTCATGCACCGCCGCCTGCGGCCGGTGGCCAACCGCTTTGTCTACCCGGTGTTTGCCGTGCGCGTGAAGCTCTCGGCGCTGGGGCGCCTGACCGGCACATGGTTTGGCGTGGACTGCCTGCGGCCGTTGTCGTTGCGCGTGCGTGACTATGGCCCGCGAGACGGCACGGATCTGCTTGCCTGGATACGCGGCGTGCTGAGCAGCGCAGGTTTGCCTGCAGATGGCGAGGTCTGGTTGCAGACCTTTCCGCGCATTGCCGGCTGGATGTTCAACCCCGTCTCGTTTTGGTATTGCCACGACGCGGCCGGCACGCTTCACGCGGTATTGGCCGAGGTCAACAACACCTTCGGGCAGCACCACAGCTACCTGCTGTGCGCACAGGACGGCGGAGCCATCGGCGCACAGACCGTGCTGACGTGCCGCAAGCAGTTGCATGTCTCGCCCTTTTGCAGGGTCGAGGGTGGTTACCGGTTCCGCTTTACAGAGACGGCGGCAACAGCGCTGGCGCGCATCGATTATCACGACCAAGACGGCCTCTTGCTGCATACCGCCATCGGCGGAAGGCTGCAGCCGTTCGATGCGGCTCACCTGCGCCGTGCGTTGCTGAAGCAGCCGTTGCTTGCGCTGCAGGTTATCGGCCGCATCCACTGGCAGGCTCTGCGCTTGTGGCTCAAGGGCGTGCCGTTCTTTGGCCGTGATGCCCACGACAGAACTTCTCCGGAGAATTCCCGATGACAGCTTCGCGCTCCCTGGCCTGGGTGCCGCCTCATGTTCCTGCGGCCGGCCGGCTGTTCGTGGCGCTGGCCGGTCGGCTGCGGCACGGCTTCCTTCACCTTGTCACGCCCGATGGCGATGTGCAGATCGGCGATGCCGCGTCGCCGCTGGCGGCGGATCTGCGCATCACAGACTGGCGGGCGTGCGGGCGCATCCTGCGCAGCGGCGATGTGGGTTTTGCCGAGGCCTATCGCGACGGATGGATCGACACGGGCAACCTGCCAAACCTGCTGCGCCTGGCCATCGTCAACGCCGCCACGCTCGATCAGGCGATCTTCGGGAATGTGCTGGCGCGTTCCGTCCTTCGCTTGCGCCACTTGCTGCGCCGGAACAGCCGCCGCGGCAGTCGCCGCAACATCCACTTGCATTACGACCTCGGTAACGATTTCTATCGGCTGTGGCTGGACGAGGGCATGGCGTATTCGTCTGCATGGTTCAACGGCAACCTGCGGCAGGGTCTTACAGACGCGCAGGCCGCCAAGTACCGGCGCGTGTGCGATCTGCTCAGGGTGGGGCCCGGCATGGATGTGCTGGAAATCGGCTGCGGATGGGGCGGCCTGATGGAGATGGCCTGCGCGCGCGGTGCCCATGTTCACGGCATCACGCTCTCGGAAGAACAGCGCCGCTATACGGCCGAGCGCCTGGCCGACGAGCCACGTGCCCGCGTTGAACTGCGTGACTACCGGGACCTGGACGGTGCTTACGACGCCATCGCCTCCATCGAGATGTTCGAGGCGGTGGGCGAGTCTTATTGGTCGACCTACTTTCAGACGCTGGTGCGCTGCTTGCGCCATGGCGGACGGGCCCTGGTGCAGAGCATCACCATCGACGAGGCGCACTTCGAGCGCTACCGCGCTGGCACCGATTTCATCCAGCAGTTCATCTTCCCGGGCGGCATGTTGCCCAGCCGCGAGCGTTTTATCAAGCTGGCGGAGCAGCACGGCTTGCGACTGGTCGACCGCCTCGACTTCGGTCGCGACTACGCAGAGACGCTGCGCCGCTGGAGCCAGCGTTTCGAAGCCCGGTTGGAATCTGCGCGTGCACTCGGATTTGACGAGCCCTTCATCCGCATCTGGCGGCTCTACTTCGCTTACTGCGAGGCCGGCTTTGACGAGGGCCGGATCGGCGTGTCGCAGTTTCTGCTGGAGCGGGGCTGACCATGTCGGCGATCGGCCTCGCGCTCGTCGCGCTGGTGTTTCTGGTGGCGGTGTTCAACGCCGTATGGGCGTGGCAGTTGCGCAGTGGGAATGCCGGCATGGTCGATCCGGTCTGGGCGTTCTCGCTGGGCATGGTGGCATTGCTTTACGCGTGGTTAGGTGCGGGGTCGTTGCTCGCGCGTGTGTTGGTCGGGGTAGGAGGCGCAGTGTGGGGCGCGCGCCTTGGCTGGCACCTGTGGCGCCGTAACGCAGGCAAGCCGGAAGACGCGCGCTACCGCAAGTTGCGCGAGGAGTGGGGCGCAGCCGCACCGCGAAACATGTTTGGCTTCTTCCAATTGCAGGCGGCGGTGTCGATGTTTCTGTCGATCGCGTTTGCCGTGCCGAGCTATCGGCCGGATTCGCCGAGTGCCCTTGCCATGGCGGCCGCTGTGGCCCTGTGGCTGATTGCGGTGACGGGCGAGGCCCTGGCCGACAGGCAACTGCGCAGTTTTGCGGCTGACCCGGTCAACCGGGGCAAGACCTGCCGGGTGGGGCTGTGGCGCTATTCGCGGCACCCGAACTATTTCTTTGAATGCGTGCACTGGCTGGCCTACGTACCGTTGGCGATCGGCACGCCGTGGGCATGGCTCACGCTGTTGCCGCCGGTGGCCATGGCGTGGCTGCTCGTGAAGGTCTCGGGTGTTCCCATGCTCGAAGCCCATATGCGTGCCACGCGTGACGACTATGCCGAATACGCCCGCACAACGAGCGTGTTGATTCCATGGCCGCCGCGCCACTGATGTTCAGACATACAGACCCAAGGAGCCTTACATGACTGCGCTGTCCACGCCGACCCTACCGCCGCAGGCCGCGGCCGACGCCAGTGATGGCTGGCTCATCCAATGCTGCGAGCGCGGATGGCTACCGGATGCGCTGGTGCGTGCCGGCATGCGTGCCCTCATGCGCCAGCGTTTGCAAGACGAAGGCCTTCATGACGGCGAACTGCGTTCACGGCGCTTCAACGCGCTGCTGGATGAGTTGCACGGCAGCCCCATCGCAATTGAGACAGACGCGGCCAACACGCAGCACTATGAATTGCCACCCGCATTCTTCGAGGCCCATCTAGGGCCGCAGTTGAAGTATTCCTGCGCGCTATACCCGAGCGGCAATGAAACGCTGGCCGAGGCTGAAGAGGCCATGTTTGCCTGCTATGCCGAGCGCGCCAGCCTGGCCGACGGGCAGTGCATTCTGGACCTGGGCTGCGGCTGGGGATCGCTGTCGCTATGGATGGCCAAGCGGTATCCCAACGCACGCATTGTGGCGTTGTCCAATTCGCGCGGTCAGCGCAGCTGGATCGAGGCCCGGGCTGCCGAGCGCGGGCTGACTAACCTCAGCGTGCACACCGGAAACATCGTCGATTTCGAATTTGCAGACATGCCCGCGGGAGGTCGCTTTGACCGCGTCGTCTCGATCGAAATGTTCGAACACATGAAGAACTACGGCCTGTTGCTGGGCAAGATCGCGCGTTGGATGCGACCGGATGCGGTGCTGTTCGTGCACATCTTTGCGCATCGCACGCTGGCGTATCACTTTCAGGTGCAGGACGGCACCGACTGGATGTCGAAGTACTTCTTCACCGGCGGCACCATGCCATCCGAAGCGCTGCTGCTGCATTTCCAGGAAGACCTGCGCGTGGCGCGGCAGTGGTGGGTCAGCGGCGCGCACTACGCGCGCACGGCGGACCATTGGCTGGCCAATCTTGACGCGGCCCGTGGAGAGTTGATGCCGGTGTTCGTGCAGACCTATGGCGAGCGCCAGGCCGCCGTGTGGTTTCAGCGGTGGCGCATGTTCTATCTGGCGGTGTCGACGTTGTTCGGCTATGCCGGCGGCAACGAGTGGGGCGTGGCGCATTACCGGTTCGTCAAGCGCTAGCGGAAGGCCGGCCGCCGTGGCAGTCAGGGCAGGGTGCCGGTTCCGTCGCTGCGCTGGCCCATCCATACCAGGAGCGGCATCCATAACGCCCACCCGATGGCCAACACCCCCAGCGTGGCGGGCACATCGGGAATGTGCGCCGCTCCCAGCGCCGCTCCCGCACGAAACGACAGCGGGCCCGCAATGGCACCCAGCGCCATGGCCAGCCACCACCTGCCGCGCAGCCAACGAAAGAGGACATTCACTTGGATCGCGAACAGCACCCAAAGCGCAAGCAGCCAGGGCGGTACGAACCCGGCCCACACGGTCCCGTGCGGATAGACGATGAGCCCGGTGCGTATCAGCAGGGTTTCCCACGGCGCCGCGAGCACCACCACCCACATCACGAGCCGCAATTCCTGGTATGGCCGGTGGGCTTGCCGCAGATGAAGCGCCAGCAGTGCGGCGACAAAAACGATGCCGACCCAAGCGGCATCGCGCGCGGCACTCAGCACGCAGACAAACCAGCCGGCTTGTCCGGCTACCGTATAGAGGAGAGCACGATGAGAACGCATCAAAAAGGCCACCGTTGGCTCACCCTGTCAGGTTGGGCACGTCGTTTGGCGGTGTTCACGCTGGCCGTCGCTAGCGCTGCCTGCTCCAGCCCGCCCCCGAATCCCAACCCGAGGGCTGCGGTGCCGCTGAAGACGGTACCGGTTGATCTGCCGCGCTACATGGGGCGCTGGTATGTCATCGCCAACATTCCGTACTTTGGTGAGCGCGGCAATGTCGGCAGCTATGCCGAATGGTCCCTGCGGCCCGATGGCCGTATTGACGATGCCTATGTCTACCGGCCGGGCAGTTTCGATGCCCCCTTCAAACGCATGCAGTTCGTTGATTCGGTGGTGGAAGGCAGCGGTGGTGGCGAGTGGCGCGTGCGTTTGTTCTGGCCGATCTACGTGTCGCAGCTGACGCTGTATGTCGATCCGGAATACCGGGTGACGCTGCTCGGCTATCCAGACAAGAGCCTCGGCTGGGTGTTCTCGCGCGACCCCAACATGAGCGATGCCGACTATCGCGCAGCATTGAGCCGTTTCAACGCGATGGGTTATGACATTTCGCGTTTCCGGCGGGTGCCGCAAGTGCCGAGCCAGATCGGGCAACCGGGCTTCCAATCGCCGGGAGATGCCAACTAGCCGTGCGCGCATCAACGTGACTTGCCCAGGAGATGACGACGCAGGGACGGAGCGCGCGTGCCGGGTGCCAGCCAGATATCGAAGAAGGCACGCGCAAAGGCGGGATCGTCCACTTCGGTCGTCAGTTGTCCATTGGCGTAGAAGCGTGCACCGCGCCCGGGCAGATACACGCCGCACAAGGTGTCGCCCGGCCTGACGTTGGGGAAAGCGGGGGTCATTGCGCGTTGCCATTGCGCGAGGGTGTCGTCTGACGGAACGGGCGCCTGGAGTCTGCGGATTTCATCGATGGCGGTCTCGATGAGCCGGCTCCGCTCGATCGCACGCCGATACGTCACCTCCAATGCGAAGGGCGCGTCATAGCTGGGTGGGAGTTCAGCGCTCCATAGCTGCGCATCGTAGAGGCAGAAGCCGAAAAGGCACAGCTCGCCCTTGCCGGAGAGTTGCGGTGCGGGCACCGTGTCGCGGCAGTCGGCCCACGCTCCAACGCTCATCAGCGTGCAAAGCGTGAGGATCAGGGCTCGGACGGCGTGAGTGCGGTGGGCAGGCATATCGCGAGGGCATGCTTACAAGTGGGTCAAGCGGTGAACTGTCCGCTTCCAAAGTCTACTGACGCAGCGTATGACACGGAAACGCTGGCACAAAGTTTTCTTGATGCAAAACCTGCTCACGATTGGCATTGCTGAGCAACACCGGGATTGCGGCAGCGTGAGCCGATATGCCAACTCAAAGCATGTTCATTGGCGGAAATGAGCCGCGTGTTCTGCTGCATTTCGTTGACGGGCTACGCAGCGCAGCGTTTCATATTGCAAGTAGCGGCATTCACTCTAAGGGGACTTGAATGGCAGATGCGTTGACAACTGCATTTCAATTCGCGAAGCGCGCAGGGCTGCGTGGCCAGGGCGTGTTCAAGCAGATCAGCGTTGTTGTGCGGGCAACAGCATTGTCCGCAATGCGTGCGCGCGTGTATTGGCTCGCACCGCTGCTCGCGGGGGCATTCCTGGCCGGCTGTGCGCCCACGAGCCCACCCGCGGGCATCACGGCCGTCACGCCGTTCGATCTTCAACGCTATCAGGGGCGCTGGTACGAGCAGGCCAGGCTCGATCATTCTTTCGAGCGAGGCTTGACCGATGTGTCGGCCACGTACCAGCCCCAACCCGATGGCAGCGTTCGCGTGGTCAACCGTGGCTTTGATCCTGCCAAGGGCGAATGGCGCGAGGCGGTTGGCAAGGCGCTGTTCGTGGGCGAGCACGACACCGGTTCGCTGAAGGTGTCATTCTTCGGCCCGTTCTACGGCGGTTACCACGTGGCGGCGCTCGATCCAGGCTATCGCTGGGCCCTGGTTGTCGGGCCGGACCGCAGCTACTGCTGGGTGCTGACACGAGACAAGCATCTCGACCCCGCACAGCGGGACGCGATCTTTGCGCGTGCACGTGCGCTTGGCATTGATACGTCCGCGCTGATTTCCGTGTCACATGAGCGGCAGGATCCGTCTCAGTAGCGGCGAGGGCGCATGCACCACTCCAAGAGCGAGCACGAAGCGCGAGACCGTGGCGCCATGTTCCGGCGAGCAATGACATGAACCAGCGTGCAAAGACGCTCCGGCTGGTGCTGGGCGATCAGCTCAACCCGCAGCATTCGTGGTTTGCGCATGTGGACCATGACGTGGTTTACGTGCTGATGGAGGTGCGGCAAGAAACCGACTACGCGCTGCACCACGCGCAAAAAATCCTCGCCATCTTTGCTGCCATGCGCGACTTTGCACAATGGCTGCGGGCCGGCGGCCACCGGGTGCGCTATGTGGCGATCGACGATGAAAGCAACCGCCAGTCCCTGACCGAGAATCTCGCAGCACTGGCCAAGCACTACGGTGCCGAGCGTGTGGAGTGGCAATCCCCCGACGAGTGGCGCGTGGATGCACAGTTGCGCGAATGGGCCGAAGCGCAATCGCTATCCACGTGCCAAGTCGACACCGAACACTTCCTCACGGGCAGGCATGATCTGGCCACCATGTTTGCGGGCCGCAAACAGTGGCTCATGGAGCGGTTCTATCGTGAGATGCGCCGCCGCTTTAACGTGCTGCTCGACGACACGGGTGGGCCGGAAAGCGGGCAATGGAATTTTGATCATGACAACCGCAAGCCGTGGCGCGGCACGCCCCCCGAACCTGCCGACGCGCGCCCCGTGCATGACCACCAAGCGTTGTGGCTCACGGTGGAACGCAGCGGTGTGAAGTCGTTCGGCGAAGCGCAGGCCGGCGAGTTCCGGTGGCCCTTGAACCGCACGGAAGCGCTGGCTTGCCTTGACGCATTTATCGAGCAGACGCTGCCGCACTTTGGCGATTTTGAAGATGCCATGAGCAGCAGCCACCAGCGGCTATTCCACTCGCTGCTGTCTTTCTCCCTCAACGTGAAGATGCTGAATCCGCGCGAGGTGATCACCCGCGCAGAGGCGGCGTATCGGCATGGCAAGGCCCCGTTGTCTGCAGTGGAGGGGTTCGTTCGCCAGATACTGGGCTGGAGGGAGTATGTACGCGGCATCTATTGGGCACAGATGCCCGGATACGCGTCGTCCAACGTGCTGAATCATGATGCGCCGCTGCCATCATGGTTCTGGAGCGGAAAGACCCAGATGCGCTGCCTGCAACTGGCGATTGGTCAGTCGTTGAAAACCGCCCACGCCCATCACATTCAACGCCTCATGGTGATCGGCAACTTCGCCTTGTTGGCAGGACTGTCACCCGACGAGGTCCACCGCTGGTATCTCGGTGTGTACATCGACGCCTTCGAATGGGTGGAGCTGCCGAATACGGTGGGAATGAGCCAGTGGGCAGACGGCGGACGCATTGCCACCAAGCCGTATGTCAGCAGTGCCGCTTACCTTTCGCGCATGAGCGATTACTGCAAGGGCTGCCACTACGACAGCAAGCAGCGTGTCGGAGAGCGCGCATGCCCTTACAACGCGTTGTACTGGGATTTTTTCGCACGCCATATTGACGTGTTCGGCCGCAACCCGCGCCTGGCCATGGTGTATCGGCAACTCGCCAAGATGGACACTGAGGAGCGCGATGCTCTGCGCATGCGTGCAGCCCAAGTGCGAGCGAGCCTCGAAACGTTATGACGGATGCGACGGCCCGCGCGGCTCAACTTCAATCAGGAGACCAACCATCGTGCGCATCTTGTTGACTGGCGGCACCGGATTGATCGGGCGTGCGCTTTGCCGCCAGTGGCGTGCGCAGGGCCACGATCTCGTTGTCTGGAGCCGCTCGCCTGAACGGGTAGCTCGGTTGTGTGGGGGGGCACACGGTGTCGCAACGCTGCGTGAGTTGGATGGCGCCGCCCCGTTTGATGCGGTCATCAATCTGGCCGGCGCACCGATTGCCGATCGCCCATGGACGGTTCAGCGGCGGAAGGTTCTATGGCGCAGTCGGGTCGACCTGACACGGGAGCTCGTGGATTGGCTGAGCCGTTGCGAGCAACGGCCTCGCGTGCTTATTTCCGGATCCGCCACGGGTTGGTATGGGGATCGAGGGCAGGAGCCCCTGGATGAAGGCTGCCGCCCAGGCGAGCACGACTTTGGCAGTCAACTCTGCGTCGCATGGGAAGACGAAGCCCGCCGTGCAGAAAGGTTAGGCATGCGCGTCGTATTACTGCGCACCGCGCCCGTGCTTGCAAGTGATGGCGGCATGTTGCCCAGGCTGCGTCTGCCGTTCAGCATGGGACTTGGCGGACGGCTCGGCAGTGGCCAGCAGTGGATGCCGTGGATCCATCTTGACGACGTGGTCGGCCTGATCGATTTCCTCTTGCACCGCACCGATTGCCATGGCGCCTTCAATGCATGTGCACCGCATCTTGTCAGAAATGCGGACTTTGCCGGCACGCTGGCGGCTACGTTGCGCCGTCCGATGTTCTTGCCTGTTCCCGCGTGGACATTGCGGATGGCGCTGGGTGAAATGTCAGTGTTGCTGCTGGGTAGCCAGCACTTGCAACCCAAGAGAGCGATGGAAGCCGGCTATCAATTTCGCTTTCCGCATCTGAAAACGGCGTTGGGTTGTCTGTTGGGGCATGAGAGACATCCAGCTACCCGGCGCCCCGCAGAATGACTTCCAGCGGCGGGCATTGCGCCCGGAGCGCATAGCCGGGTACCGATCGGTGCCCGAAAGCTATCGGCCATCTTCGCCAGACCTGCCGCAGGTTGCGCGACGTAACCGCCACCGTGGTGGGAAATTCAGCCAACGCCGCAGATGGGTGCGTGCGCAGGTTGGCCTGCTGTGCGATCACGTTTTCGCGAACCATCCTGGGCACTGCATCCAACGCGCACGGGTGTGCGTATATTTTCGAGCGCTCTGTCTTGACCTCAACCTGTATGTGCCTGCACTTGATTCATATCTCATCGAGCATGGGCGGCGTTAACCGCTACCCGTGCGTTTGCCCGACATTTTTTTGGCTGCAAGGAGGAAGTCGATGCGTGGCGTGACTCGCCGAGCATGGATGGCAGCTGCGTTGGCGAGCCTCACAGGGTGTTCTGCCCTGGATGTGCTCAACGCCGTGACCCAGTCCGACGCAAGCGTGCCGACGCTGGGTCTGGCCTACGGTCCACACCCGCGCCAGAGATTGGATATTTATCGACCCGTCCGGCCGATGGAAGGGCCGCCCCGTGCGGTTGTGTTCTTCTACGGCGGGTCGTGGCGCGAGGGTGAGCGCAAGGACTACGCATTCGTGGGCGAAGCATTGGCCGCAACTGGAGCGATTGCGATGGTTGCCGACTACCGGCTGTATCCGGAAGTGCGCTACCCCGACTTCCTGCTGGACTGCGCAGCCGCCACGGCTTTCGCACGGCGTTGGCTGGATCGGCAGGGCCATGCAGGCTCGCGCTTGTTTGTCGCGGGGCATAGCGCTGGCGCCTACAACGCTGCGATGTTGGCGACCGATAGCCGCTGGCTCGAAGCGCAGGGTTTGCGCATCGAAACGCTGTCGGGCTGGATCGGTATGGCCGGCCCCTACAACTTCCTGCCGATTCAAGCGGCCGACGTGTTGCCCGTGTTCAACCATCCGAACGAAACAGCGGATAGCCAGCCGGTGTTCCACGTAAGCCAGGGGTGGCTGCCTCCAGCTTTGCTGCTCACGGGGGAGCACGATGCGTACGTTGATGTCCGGCGAAATACGCTCTCGCTTGCCGAACGCCTGATGCAATATCGGCACCCGGTGGAACTGAAGGTCTACCCGCAGCTGGACCATAAAACACTCGTGGCCGCGCTGGCTTCGCCGCTGCAGTTTCTGGGGCCTGTGCTGTCAGATATGGCGCGCTTCGTAGCCACTGCCTGAGCGCGCTGTGCAGCAGCGCATGACTAGGCCGCGAATGCATCTTCAACGGCGTGTCACGCTGGTTGAATCGGGAATGCGTTGAAAATTCGCGCCCGGCCGGCCAGGTCACTTGTTGATTGCGGGCCCGTGCTTCTTATACTCGGACGAAGCGATCAAGCTGCGCTGTCAGCCGCCGAAGATCAATGAGCTACACCGTCGTCTGGTTCAAGCGCGACTTGCGAGTGCACGACCATGCCCCGCTTGTCCATGCCGCCCGCCAGGGAAAGGTCCTGTGTCTGTACGTTATCGAGCCAAGCCTCTGGGCCCAGCCGGACGCCGCATCGCAGCACTATCTCTTTATCCAGGAATGTTTGCGGGATCTCGCGCAGCAATTGCGTGCGTGCGGGGCACGATTGCAGGTCGCCGTAGGTGAAGTGACAGAGGTATTCGGGCGGCTGCACGCGGCGGCGCCTTTCAGCCATCTCGTGTCTCACGAAGAGACGGGCAATGGCCATACATTCGCGCGCGACAAGGCCGTCGCCCGTTGGTGTGTCGATCGGGGCGTCACTTGGCGCGAGTGGCCCCAGCATGGGGTGGTGCGGCGCTTGCCCACCCGGGACGTCTGGCACGACCGCTGGGCCGAACACATGTACGCGCCGTGCGTAGCTGCGCCCGAAGCGGGCAGCTTGAGAGATGTCGCCCTGCCATGGAAGACGATGGATTGGCCTGGGTGCGAGGCACTGGGCCTGGATGCATATTCGCCACTTCGCCGCCAGCGCGGCGGACGAACGCGCGGCGCTGAGGTGCTGCGCGAATTCCTGTCCGAGCGAAGCCGGCACTATCGAGGCGGCATCTCTTCACCTTTGACGGCGCCAAGTGCCTGCTCGCGTCTCTCCCCTTACTTGGCATACGGATGCTTGAGCATGCGCGAAGTGGTGCAGGGCACAGAGCAACGCCTGCTCCAACTCAAGGGCAACGCAGACGACGATGCGGTGTGGCAGCGTAAAGGGCTGTCCGCGTTTGTCAGTCGTCTGCATTGGCATTGCCACTTCATCCAGAAACTGGAATCTGAACCCGCCATCGAGTTTCGCAATCTGCACCGTAGCTACGACGGCCTGCGCGAAGCGGCATGGAGCCCGACCCACTTTGCCGCCCTGGTGGCGGGGCGTACCGGCTGGCCGATGGTGGATGCCTGTGTGGCCATGCTCAGAGAAACCGGTTGGATCAACTTTCGTATGCGGGCCATGCTCGTCTCGGTTGCTTCCTACCCGTTATGGCTGCACTGGCGACCGGTAGGCCTTTGGCTGGCCCGGCAGTTCATCGACTACGAGCCGGGAATCCACTGGAGCCAGATGCAGATGCAAGCCGGCACCACCGGCATCAACACCACGCGTGTCTACAACCCGATCAAACAGGCGCAAGACCAGGACCCCCACGGCCGGTTTGTCCGGCGCTGGCTGCCAGCTCTGCGCCGCGTGCCTGATGCGTGGCTCCTGCAGCCGTGGCGCATGCCACCCGATGTGCAGGCCCGCTGTGGCGTGCGGGTTGGCGAAGACATCCCCGTTCCGCTGGTCGATCTTGAGGCGGCAACGCGGCAGGCAAAGACGCGCGTGCATGCGTTGCGCGCCCGGCCGGAGGTTCGCGCGGCCAATGACGCCATCGTGAAGAGGCACGCCTCCCGCTTGCGCCGCGATCGTGTTGACAACCCCCGTGGGAATGGGGCTACGTATTCGCAGCTCAGTCTCGACTTTTGAACCCGTCGATGCACAAGAAGCTAAATCTGCCGAGCAAGCACTGCGTGCACTGCGGCTTGCCATTCACCTGGCGCAAGAAGTGGGCGAGGGACTGGGATGCAGTCAAGTACTGCTCCGAGCGTTGCCGCAAAGAAGCCAAGCAAGGCAAGGCACGCGATGGAGAAGCGCGTTGAGTACCGTCCTCATCTGGTTTCGCAACGATCTACGGCTGCATGATCAGCGGGCATTGCGTGCAGCGTGCGAGAGCGGGGCCAGGCACCTCGTACCGGTGTACTGCCATGCGGATTACGACGAGCCGACGCCCTGGGGTTTTGCACGCGTGGGCGTGCACCGTCGGGCCGTGCTTGCGGCAGCTGTCCGGGATCTGAAGCGCCAGTTGGCCGATCTCGGCAACCCGCTGGTCGAGTGCTGCGGCCCGCCTGGTAAGGTCCTGCCCGCATTGGCGCAGGCTATGGGCGCCACGGCTGTGTTTTGCGAAGACATCGCCGCACCATACGAGCAAGCAGAAGTGGCCGAACTGCGAAGTGCGGGACTGCTCGTGCGGACCGTCTGGCAGAGCAGTCTGATTGATCCGTTTGCTCTGCCTTGGTCCGTTCAATCGCTGCCGCGTGTGTTCACAACGTTCAGGCAAGCGATTGAACAAGCGTCGATCCAACCTTCGCAGCCTCTACCTCCGCCGGCTTACCTTCCGCCACGGCCGCCTGGACTCGTCTTCCCGCCTGGCCTGGTGCGTGCGCCCGCTCCCGATGCAGCCAAAGTATTAGCGGCGGATTCGCGCTCGTCGTTTCCGTATGGCAGGCCGGAGTTTGATGGAGGTGAGACGGCGGGCCTTCAGCACCTTGCCAATTACCTGCAGCGCAAGCTGCCTCATACGTACAAGCGCACGCGTAACGCCTTGGCTGGGCTGGACTTCTCAAGCAAATGGTCTGCGTGGCTGGCCAGCGGCGCGTTGTCGCCCCGACGCGTGTTTGCGGAGCTGCAGCGGTTCGAACAGTTGCACGGCAAGAGTGATGGCAGCTATTGGCTGTGGTTCGAGTTGCTGTGGAGAGACTACTTCCGCTTTCTGCATCTTCAGCATGGCGCGCGACTGTACCGTGCAGGCGGGCTCTCCGATCAACCGCAGCATGCCGAGCGCCTCGATGCCCAGGATTTCGAGCGCTGGCGTCGTGCATCGACAGGGGAACCGCTTGTCGATGCCGCGATGCGCGAACTGGAGGCCACCGGGTACCTTAGCAACAGGCTCAGGCAGGTGGTCGCCAGCTACCTCGTGCATGACCTGAAATGCGACTGGCGCGCAGGGGCTGCGTGGTTCGAATCGCAACTCGTTGACTACGACGTCTACAGCAATCAGGGCAATTGGTTGTATATCGCGGGGCGTGGCACAGACCCACGTGGCGGCAGGCGGTTCAATACCCGGAGGCAAGCCTCCGAGTACGACCCCGATGGGTCTTATCTCCGCCTATGGGCGGCGCGATAGTTCTCCGCTAGCCGCCCCGGGGAGGCGGCTGAACGGCCTGCCGGAAAAAGGCCGAAGAGAATTTGAGCGCCGTGGCTCTTAAAGTCTGAGCCACTGCGCGCTTACACCGCGCGCCGCACCATCAATTCCTTGATCT
>JYOB01000006.1 GCA_000955795.1 Burkholderiaceae bacterium 26 | reverse complement strand
AGATCAAGGAATTGATGGTGCGTCGCGCGGTGTAAGCCGCGAGTCAGCGCACTTTGGCATTGTGTGTCGCCGGAGCGGTTTCTCCGGCGACACATTTTTAGGAAGTATGGTTGCTGTGAACACTCCGACGTTCTCCCATCAGTCCGATCCACACAAGCGTGCCCGTTTGCGCTGGCGTGCCCGACGCGGCCTGCTTGAGAACGACATCATCGTCGAGCGCTTCTTCAACCGCTACGAGACGGAACTGTCGGATGACGACGTTGCCGCACTCTCGGAGTTGTTCGAGCTTCCCGACAACGACCTGATGGATCTCCTGCTTGCACGCAAGGAGCCGGAGGGCGAACTCGACGTGCCTCACATCCAGCACGTCCTGACCTTGCTGCGCTCGGTCTGAACCGGCGCGCGAGAGGTTGCCGCAAGACGAATCGGTCCAGCCGCCCCCGGCCGGCGTCCCTCGATCCGTCTGGCGGGAGTCTCCCGACTTCATTTTTATAAACAGCAGAGAAGGAAACCGACATGACGCCGTCCGAAGTGAAAGCCACCCTATCGTTTTCCGATGGCTCGCCCAGCGTCGAGCTGCCGATCTACAAGGGCACGGTTGGCCCGGACGTGATCGACATTCGCAAGCTGTACGGTCAGACGGGCAAGTTCACGTACGACCCCGGCTTCATGTCGACCGCGTCGTGCAATTCCAAGATCACCTACATCGATGGTGACAAAGGTGAGCTGCTGTATCGCGGCTATGCCATCGACGATCTGGCCAGCAAGTGCGATTTCATGGAAATCTGCTATCTGCTGCTGAAGGGCGAGCTGCCCAACGCCAAGCAGAAGGAAGAGTTCAACCATGTGGTGACGAACCACACCATGGTGCACGAACAGATGCAGTTCTTCCTGCGCGGTTTCCGTCGTGATGCCCACCCGATGGCCGTGCTGACGGGCCTGGTTGGTGCCATGAGCGCGTTCTATCCGGACGCTGCCAACATCAATGACCCGCGCGAGCGCGAAATCTCGCAGATCCGCCTGATCGCCAAGCTGCCGACGCTGGTGGCCATGGCATACAAGTACAACATCGGCCAGCCGAACATCTATCCGCAGAACAACCTGTCGTACACGGGGAACTTCATGCGCATGATGTTCGCCACGCCGTGCGAGGACTACAAGGTGAACCCGGTGCTGGAGCGCGCTCTGGACCGCATCTTCATCCTGCACGCAGACCACGAGCAGAACGCTTCGACGTCGACGGTGCGTCTGGCCGGCTCGTCGGGCACGAACCCGATCGCAGCAATCGCCGCCGGTATCGCCTGTCTGTGGGGCCCGGCGCACGGTGGCGCGAACGAAGCCGCCCTGAACATGCTGGAAGAAATCGGCTCGGTGGACAAGGTTCCTGAGTTCATCAAGCAGGTCAAGGACAAGAACAGCGGCGTGCGCTTGATGGGCTTTGGCCACCGCGTGTACAAGAACTACGACCCGCGCGCCAAGCTGATGCGCGAAACCTGCCACGAAGTGCTCGAAGAGCTGGGTCTGCACAACGATCCGCTGTTCAAGCTGGCCATGGAACTGGAAAAGATCGCGCTGGAAGACGAGTACTTCGTCAGCCGCAAGCTGTACCCGAACGTCGACTTCTATTCGGGCATCGTGCAGCGTGCGCTGGGCATTCCGTCGTCGATGTTCACTTGCATCTTCGCGCTGGCCCGCTCGGTGGGTTGGATTGCGCAGTGGGAAGAGATGATCACCGATCCGGAATACAAGATCGGCCGTCCGCGCCAGCTGTTCAACGGCGCAGCCACCCGCGAAGTGCCGTCGATCGACAAGCGCTAAGCTAGGCTGTTTGCTTCACAGAAGCCCCGCTCGGGAAACCGGCGGGGTTTTTTGTTGCCCGAAGGTCCCGGTAAGGGCCTTCGCGAAATGGCGAAACCCCCTTTCGTCAGTCACGTCCGGTGCCCAATGCACCGGGTGGCATAATCGATCACTCCCCACGAAACTGCTCGCGCGGCGGCCCTGAATTAAAAAAAAGGGGCGCGTTGTGCACGGATCGAATCATGGCCAAGACGCTCTACGACAAACTTTGGGACGATCACGTCGTTCATACCGAAGAGGACGGCACGACCGTCCTCTACATCGATCGTCAACTGCTGCACGAAGTGACGAGCCCGCAAGCCTTCGAGGGCCTGAAGTTGGCTCAGCGTCCGGTGTGGCGCATCAGCGCCAACCTGGCCGTGTCGGATCACAACGTGCCGACCACCGACCGCTCGCACGGCATTGCCGATCCGGTCTCCAAGTTGCAGGTCGATACGCTTGACGCCAACTGCGACAGCTATGGCATCACGCAATTCAAGATGAATGACAAGCGTCAGGGCATCGTGCACGTGATCGGGCCGGAGCAGGGCGCGACGCTGCCTGGCATGACTGTGGTGTGCGGTGATTCGCATACCAGCACGCACGGCGCGTTCGGTGCGCTGGCGCACGGCATTGGCACGTCGGAAGTCGAGCACGTGCTGGCCACGCAAACGCTGCTCGCCAAGAAGAGCAAGAACATGCTCGTGAAGGTGGAGGGCACGCTGCCGCGCGGTTGCACAGCCAAGGACATCGTGCTTGCCATCATCGGCAAGATCGGTACTGCTGGTGGCACGGGCTATGCCATGGAATTCGGCGGCTCGGCCATTCGGGCGCTGTCGATGGAAGGTCGTATGACCGTGTGCAACATGGCGATCGAAGGCGGCGCACGCGCAGGCATGGTCGCCGTGGACGATGTCACGCTCGAATACATCAAGGGTCGTCCGTTCGCGCCCCAGGGCGTGGAGTGGGAGCAGGCCGTCGCCTACTGGCGCACGCTTCATTCTGACGAAGGCGCGCATTTCGATCACGTGGTCGAGCTGCGTGCTGAAGAGATTCGCCCGCAGGTGAGCTGGGGCACGTCACCGGAAATGGTGGTCAGCATTGAAGACCGCGTACCGGATCCCGAAAAGGAAAAAGACCCGAACAAGCGCAACGCCATGGAGCGCGCGCTGGAATACATGGGCCTGCAGCCGAACGTCGCCATCAGCGACATCAATATCGACAAGGTCTTCATCGGCTCGTGCACCAACAGCCGTATCGAAGACATGCGCGCTGCCGCGTGGGTTGTGCAGAAGCTGGGCAAGCGCATCGCCTCCAACGTGAAGCTGGCGATGGTCGTGCCGGGCTCGGGCCTCGTGAAGGAGCAGGCCGAGCGAGAAGGGCTCGACAAGATCTTCAAGGCGGCTGGCTTTGAATGGCGCGAGCCGGGTTGCTCGATGTGTCTCGCGATGAACGCCGACCGCCTCGACCCGGGCGAGCGCTGCGCATCTACGTCCAACCGCAACTTCGAAGGTCGTCAGGGCGCGGGTGGCCGCACCCACCTGGTCAGCCCGGCGATGGCCGCTGCGGCTGCGCTGGAAGGCCACTTTGTTGACGTGCGCAAGCTCGCTTGAGCGGCAGGATAGAGAGAGCAATCATGGAACAATTCACCATCCACACCGGCCTCGTGGCCCCGCTCGACCGCGAGAACGTAGACACCGACGCCATCATCCCGAAGCAATTCCTCAAGTCGATCAAGCGCACGGGCTTCGGCCCGAACCTGTTCGACGAGTGGCGCTACAAGGACGTTGGCGAACCTGGGCAGGACAACAGCAAGCGTCCGCTGAACCCGGACTTTGTGCTGAACCAGCCGCGTTACAAGGGCGCCTCCGTGTTGCTGGCCCGCAAGAACTTCGGTTGCGGCAGCTCGCGTGAGCACGCACCGTGGGCGCTGCAGCAGTATGGCTTCCGCGCCATCATCGCGCCGAGCTTTGCCGACATCTTCTTCAACAACTGCTTCAAGAACGGCCTGCTGCCGATCGTGCTGACGGAGTCGCAAGTCGACCATCTGTTCAACGAGACGCAAGCCTTTACCGGCTACCAGCTGACCGTCGATCTGGACAAGCAGATCGTCGTCACGCCAGGCGGTACGGCGTATCCGTTCGACGTCACGGCGTTCCGCAAATACTGCCTGCTGAACGGCTTTGACGACATCGGTCTGACCCTGCGCTACGCCGACCAGATCAAGGCTTACGAAGCGCAGCGCCTGGCCAAGATGCCGTGGCTCGCGCACAAGCTCGTCGGCTGAGCTGACGCCAGAACAACAAGGACAACTACATGACCAAGATTGCAGTGTTGCCGGGTGACGGCATTGGCAAGGAAATCGTCGCCGAGGCCGTGAAGGTGCTCAAGGTACTGGGCGAGCCGTTCGAGATGGAATTCGCCCCCGTGGGCGGCGCCGGCTACGAGGCGAAGGGCCACCCGCTGCCGGAAGACACGCTCAAGCTTGCCAAGGAAGCTGACGCCATCCTGTTCGGTGCCGTGGGCGACTGGAAGTACGACACGCTGGCGCGCGAACTGCGCCCCGAGCAGGCCATTCTCGGCCTGCGCAAGCACCTGCAGCTGTTCGCCAATTTCCGTCCGGCAATCTGCTATCCGGAGCTGGCCGGCGCGTCGAGCCTGAAGCCTGAGATCGTCTCAGGCCTCGACATCCTGATCGTGCGCGAACTGACCGGCGACATCTACTTCGGCCAGCCGCGCGGCGTGCGTTCGGCCCCGGACGGCGCGTTTGCCGGTGCACGCGAAGGCTTCGATACGATGCGCTACAGCGAGCCGGAAATCCGCCGTATCGCGCACGTCGCCTTCCAGGCTGCCGCCAAGCGTGGCAAGAAGCTGTGCAGCGTCGACAAGGCCAACGTGCTCGAGACGTTCCAGTTCTGGAAGGACATCGTCACCGATGTGCATAAGGAATATCCGGAAGTCGAGCTGTCGCACATGTACGTCGACAACGCTGCCATGCAGCTCGTGAAGGCGCCGAAGAACTTCGACGTGATCGTCACCGGCAACATGTTCGGCGACATCCTCTCGGACGAGGCCGCTATGCTGACGGGTTCGATCGGCATGCTGCCGTCGGCGTCGCTCGATGCGAACAACAAGGGGCTGTATGAGCCGTCGCACGGCTCCGCGCCGGACATCGCGGGCAAGGGCGTTGCCAACCCGCTGGCCACGATCCTGTCGGCGGCGATGATGTTGCGCTACTCGCTGAACAAGGCCGAGCAGGCTGGTCGCATCGAAACGGCTGTCAAGAAGGTGCTGGCACAGGGCTACCGGACCGGCGACATCCTGACGCCGGGCTGCAAGCAAGTCGGCACTGTGGAGATGGGCGACGCGGTGGTCGCTGCCTTGTAAATCAAAGCGTGCGTTGCGGTGCCGTCACATGCGGCGCCGCAATCGTCATTTTTTCGGCGGACACATGTTGCAGTGCATTGTGTGCCCGCCAAATCGTGTATATTTTTGCAGATGATCTCGATCGCGCTCCCCGTCCTCGTACTGGGCATTCTGGGCACCCTGGCTATCGCCGCCAAGGGCACCGCTGCGCGCGCTCGCATGACGCCTGTCGAGATTCGCACGACCACGAAAATCATTACCAAAAAAACGATCTCGTAGATCGTCCGTCGTGTCCGTTCGCCTTCCCCGCGCGGTCACGCCGGGCGACCGAGGCGGGGAAAATCACTAGAGGTTCACAATCATGAAGGTAGGTCTCGTCGGTTGGCGCGGGATGGTCGGCAGCGTGCTGATGCAACGCATGCAGGAAGAAAAGGATTTCGACCTGATCGACACCGTGTTTTTCAGCACCAGCAACGCCGGCGGCAAGGCGCCCGCATTCGCCAAGACGGATGCGCCCCTGGCCGACGCCAACGACATCGAAGCGCTGAAGGCTTGCGACACGATCATCACGTGCCAGGGCGGTGACTACACGACCGAAGTCTTCCCGAAGCTGCGCGCTGCCGGTTGGAACGGCTACTGGATCGATGCCGCTTCGACGCTGCGTATGGAAGACGATGCCGTGATCGTGCTGGACCCGGTCAACCTGTCGCTCATCAAGAATGCGGTGGCGGCCGGCACCAAGAATTTCATCGGCGGTAACTGCACCAACTCGATTCTGCTGATGGGCGTGGGCGGCCTGTTCCGCGAAGGCCTAGTCGAGTGGGTCAGCTCGATGACCTATCAGGCAGCTTCGGGCGGTGGCGCAAACCACATGCGCGAACTGCTCAAGGGCATGGGCGTGATCCATAGCGCCGTGGCTGATGAACTGGCCAATCCGGCGTCCGCCATCCTGGACATCGATCGCAAGGTTGCCAAGACCATCCGCGAGGATGTGCCGACCGAATTCTTCCCGGCGCCGCTGGCTGGCGGGTTGATCCCCTGGATCGACAAGCAGCTCGACAACGGTCAGTCGAAGGAAGAGTGGAAGGGCCAGGCCGAGGTCAACAAGATCCTGGGCTCGGCGCAGACGATTCCGGTCGACGGCCTCTGTGTGCGGATCGGCGCAATGCGCTGCCACAGCCTGGGCCTGACGCTCAAGCTCAAGCGCGACCTGCCGCTCGAAGAAATCGAGCAGATCATCCGCTCGGGTAACCCCTGGGTGAAGTGGGTGCCGAACGACCGCAGCATCACCGAGAAGGAGCTGACGCCGGCGTCCATCACCGGTGGTCTGGAAATCGGCGTGGGCCGTGTGCGCAAGCTGAATATGGGGCCCGAGTATGTGAGCGCCTTCGTAATCGGCGACCAGCTTCTGTGGGGCGCCGCCGAGCCGCTGCGCCGTACGTTGCGTATCCTGCTGGGCAAGTGATTCGAGCTTTGCTTTCCTTGTCAGGTCGGGCATCGGCGGCTGTCGTTGCGGCCTGACAACAGAAAGTGCGCTTTTTCTACCAACGCCGCGCGGCCTGCGCGGCGTTGTGCCATCTGGACGCCCACGGTCTGTAACGTTGGTACACAATAGCGGCCGGAACGCTGTCCGCCCATTCGTGGGGTGGACGGGGCACGGGGAAGGGTTAGCGCCACATGAAGCACACGCATTCCGGGGGGTACGTCGGGTGCTTCAGAATCTCGCCAATTGTGTCGTTTTCATAAAGATTGACGGCGGTTCTTATCCAGCACTTCACTTTTTGGGTGAACTTGCTGCGCTAACTCGTTGATGTTAAGTTCGTTTGCACATTAAAAGATAACGGAGTCGAAGGTGAGGGTGAGCCAATACCGCCGGAGAGAATCGTCCCATCGCAGTCCTCGCTGGTCGGCCGTCGCGTTTGCTGCGGCGAGCCTGCTGCTGATTCAGCCCGCTGCACAAGCGGCCGGTTTCGGCGCGCTGCACGTGCGTTCCAGCCTCGGCCAGCCGCTGCAGGCCGAAATCGATCTGACCGGCGTGACGCCCGAAGAGGCGCAAAATCTGGTCGCCAAACTGGCTGCGCCGGATGCCTATTCGCGTGCCGGTCTGACCTACAACCCGATCGTCTCCTCGCTGCGTGCCTCGCTGGAGCGCCAGTCGAATGGCAACTACGTGGTGCGTCTGCGCTCGACCCAGCCCGTCGCCGAGCCGTTCGTTGATGTCCTGGTTGACCTGAACTGGGCGAGCGGCCACGTTTCGCGCGCCTATACGTTCCTGCTTGACCCGGTGGGTTCCAGCAATACCGCGCAGAATTTTGCGCCGACGCCGGTGGTGCAGGCCACCACGCCGGGCGCCGCTGAATCGGCGCCAGCTGCTTCGGCCGCTCAACCGCAAGCTGCAGCCCCGACTGCCGCAGCGCCGGCACCGGCACGCCAGCCCCGTGCTGCTCGCCAAGCCGCGCGTGCCCAGCAAGCTGCTCCTGCTGCTGCCACCCCGGACGCTACGCCCGGTGGCTCGTACACCGTGCAGCGCGGCGATAGCCTTTACGACGTCGCATCGACGGCTGCTCAAGGTCAAGACGCTGTGTCGCTCGACCAGATGCTGCTGGCCCTGTATCGGAACAATCCCAACGCTTTCATTGGCGGCAACATCAACCGGCTGCGCACCGGCTCGGTGCTGAAAGTGCCGTCGCAGGCCGAAGCGCAGAAAACGCCTGCGCGCGAGGCACGCCGCGAAGTCATTGCGCAGACGTCCGGCTTTGCCGGCTATCGCAACCGCCTCGCAACGGCGGCAGAAGCCAACGCGGCCACGGATACCGATTCCGCCCGCCAGCAAAGCGGCAGCGTGTCGGCCCGTGTGCAGGATCAAGCCACGCCTGCTGCCAGCGGCCGCGACGAACTGCGTCTCTCCAAGGCCGACCGTGCCGGCAAGGCTGGCGCGGCCGCGGCCCGCGATGAGGAACTCGTCGCCAAGGAGCGCGCGCTCAAGGAAATGGAATCACGCGTTGCACAGTTGGAGAAGAATCTCTCCGACATGCAGCGCCTGGTTGAATTGAAGAACGCTGAACTGGCCAAGGCTGCCAGCGCTGCCAAGCCGGCCGCTGGTGCCGCACCGTCGACGGCTGCTCCGGCAGTGGCGGCAGCCAATGCGCCGGCTCCCGCGCCGACAGCCGCCGCATCGTCAGCTCCTGCTGCCGCTGCTCCTGCAGAAACGGCAGCCGCTGCACCGGCTTCCTCGACGACGGCTGCGGCGGCAGCTTCCGCACCGGAAGCGGCATCGGCGCCGGTAGCGGCAGCCTCGGCACCGCAGGCGGCCAGCGCCCCGATGGCGGCTGCCTCGGCTCCCGCCGCCGCGCCGAAGAAGGCGCCGGTCGTGGTGGCTCCGCCGCCCCCGATTCAAGAAGAATCGTTCCTCTCGTCGCTGCTGGGCAACCCGATGGCCCTGGGCCTGGGTGGCTTGGTGGTCGCCTTGCTGGGTGGTCTGGTTGTGTATCGCCGTCGCCAGCAGAAGCCTGAGCAGGCACATGGCTTCCAGGACAGCCTGTTGTCGCAGGAAAGTACTGTGATGGCGGGTGCCAACTCGCTGTTTGGCGCGGCCGGTGGTCAAAGCGTCGACACCTCGCAGCACAGCGTGTTCGGTGCGGATTTCCGCATTGGCGGCGGCAACGAGAGCAATGAAGTCGACCCGATTGCCGAGGCCGATGTCTACATCGCCTACGGTCGCGACGTACAAGCCGAAGAAATCCTGCGCGAGGCTCTGGAGCAGCATCCGGAGCGCCAAGCCATTCGCCTGAAGTTGATGGAAATTTACGCCAATCGTCAGGACGCCCATGGCTTCCAGACCATTGCTGAAGAGATGCTGGCGCAAGTTGGCGCGGCCTCGTCGGAATGGGCGGAGGCTGCTGCGATGGGCCGCAAGTTCGATCCGGCTAACCCGCTGTATCTGACGGTGCAGGGTGATGGAAACCATCCGGGTGCCGAAGCGCATGCGGAGCCGAGCCACGCTGGCGCCGCAGTGGCAGGTGCCGCTGCCCTGGCCGGTGTGGGCGCTGCGGTGGCTGCCGAAGCCTTCAGCCCGACGGTGACGGGGCAGACCACCCGCCGCGGGGACGACTGGACCACGCTGTCTCCGGATCTGGACCCGTCCTCGCCGTCGACCAAGGCACCGCAACTGGCCGATTTCGATCTGCCGCTGGAGTCGTTCCCGGCGCCGGCAGCAGGCGAGCCGATCACTGCGCCGGAAGAAGCATCGGACATCTTCAAGGTGCATGCCGAACCCGAAGCGGATCTGCCGCAGTTCAACGCGCACGCCGGCGAGGCATATCAGCCCGTCGCCGCGCCCCCGCTGCACATGGATCTGTCGGACTTGTCGCTGGATCTCAACCCGACGCCGCCCGCCGCAGAAATGGCTGCTCCGGCAGCCTCGGTTGCCGCAGAGGAAAGCCTGCCGAGCTGGGCTCAGCCGACCGACCTGTCGCAGGCTCCGATGCATTTCGAATCCGAGCCGCATCACGCGGAGGTCGCGAACGACGAGCCGCAATCGGCCATCCGTCTGGACACCAACCTGCCGCACACGCTGTCCGGCGAGCATGGTGCCGATGGTGTGCGCGATCTGCAGATCAAGTTCGATCTGGCCAAGGCCTACATCGAGATCGGCGACAAGGAAGGCGCACGCGAACTGCTGCAGGAAGTGCTGGATTTGGGCGATCCGTCGTTCCACGCCGAGGCGCAAGCCTTGATGCGCCAGATCGGCTGACGCAACGCGTTTTATGGCATCGACAGCGCCGGCAGGGTGGTATCCTGCCGGCGTTTTTCTTTCCGCACGAGGATTCACACGGCATGACGCGCATCGCGCTTGGCATTCAGTACGACGGTGCCGCGTTTTCGGGATGGCAATCGCAGCCGCACGGCAACACCGTGCAGGACGCGCTGGAGGCGGCATTGCGGCAGTTTGCCGGCGTGGCGCTCCCGACCACGGTGGCCGGCCGCACCGACGCAGGGGTGCATGCGCTGGGCCAGGTCGTCCACCTGGATACCGACCTCGTGCGCGAGCCGTTTTCGTGGGTGC
Organism: Burkholderiaceae bacterium 26; assembly: GCA_000955795.1. Lineage (GTDB taxonomy): Bacteria > Pseudomonadota > Gammaproteobacteria > Burkholderiales > Burkholderiaceae > Ralstonia > Ralstonia chuxiongensis. Next base: position 224,596 of record JYOB01000006.1, on the reverse strand, counting down.
GCGGCACCAACGCCTTTCTGCCCCCCACGGTGGCTGTGCGATGGGCGCGGGAGATGCCGGAGGATTTCCACGCGCGCTTCTCCGCACATCGCCGCACGTATTACTACGCGCTGACCTTCGGCCCGACGCGCGCACCGTTGCTCGAAGACAAGGCGGGCTACGTGATGCTGCCGCCCGGCCAATCCCTTGACGTGGCAGCCATGAACGAGGCCGCGCAGGTACTGGTCGGTGAACACGATTTCTCGTCGTTCCGCGCGGCCGAATGCCAAGCCAAGTCGCCCGTCAAAACGATGTACTCGATCGAGGTGCGAGGCGAGGGCGAGTGGGTATTCGTCCGTATTCGCGGCAGTGCATTCCTCCATCACATGGTGCGCAACATCATGGGGTGCCTGGTGGCGATCGGGCGCGGCCGGCAGCCGGCGTCCTGGATGCGCGATGTGCTAGCTGCCCGTAGCCGCGTCGCCGCCGCCCCGACTTTCATGCCCGACGGGTTGTATCTGGCCGAGGTCGGCTATCCTGATGTCTTCTCGTTGCCGGCATCTCCGGCATCGTCCAGCCTGTTTCGGGGCGTGTTCGACGAACACGCCGGCCCGTGAATTCCGCATCCACCATGCCGTTGCACCGTACCCGTATCAAGCTGTGTGGCCTGACCCAGCCGGCCGACGTCGATCACGCCGTCGAGCTCGGCGCCGATGCAATCGGGCTCGTCTTCTATCCGCCCAGCCCGCGTTACGTCGCCGCTGAACGTGCGGCAGAGCTGGCCCGCCGTGCTGGTCCGTTCGTCACCGTGACCGGCCTGTTCGTCAACGCCAGCACGGACGACGTGGCGCGCGTGCTCGACCAAGTGCCGCTTACGCTGCTTCAGTTCCACGGTGACGAGCCGGCAGAGCTGTGCGCCGAGATTGCCGGAAAGGTGGGGCTGCCGTGGCTGCGCGCCCTGCGTGTTCAGCCCGGGGCCGATTTGGTAGAATTCGCCGATCGGTTTGCCGCTGCCCAAGGCCTGCTGCTCGACGCATTTGTTGAGGGCTATGGCGGCGGCGGCCATGTATTCGACTGGACCCTCATTCCTCCGCAATGGCTCCCGCAATCACCATCCTTGCCAACCACAAGCGCCGCTCCTCGGCTCGTTTTGAGTGGTGGGTTGAGCGCGCAAAACGTCGCTGGCGCGATTGAACGCGTGCGGCCGTACGCTGTTGACGTCAGCAGCGGGATCGAGGCCGCACGGGGCGTGAAAGACCACGCCCGGATGACCGCATTTGTGCGTGCGGTCCGCGAGGCCGATGCAGCCCTGGGCGCATCGGTTCAGGCCTGAGCCGATCTGGCAGGTTTCTCGCGACGTACGCCTTCCTGAATATCTCCGCCGACAGGTCTTCATCCTGACCTCGGCGGATGCCTCGAGAGATTGCCATGTACAACCTGCCCGACGCCCACGGTCATTTCGGCCCCTACGGCGGCACCTTCGTTGCGGAAACGCTGTCCCACGCGCTCGATGAATTGCGCGACGCCTACGCGCGCTACCAGCACGACCCAGAATTCGTCAAGGAATACGAATACGAGCTGAAGCATTTCGTCGGCCGCCCGTCGCCCATCTATCACGCACGCCGCCTGACCGAACACTGCGGCGGCGCGCAGATCTACCTCAAGCGCGAAGACCTGAACCACACCGGCGCGCACAAGGTGAACAACGTCATCGGCCAGGCGCTGCTCGCACGCCGCATGGGCAAGCCACGCGTAATTGCTGAAACCGGTGCCGGCCAGCACGGCGTGGCCACGGCCACGATTGCCGCGCGCTACGGCATGGAATGTGTCGTCTACATGGGCAGCGAAGACGTGCGCCGCCAGGCCGCCAACGTCTATCGCATGAAGCTGCTGGGCGCGACCGTGGTGCCGGTGGAGTCGGGCTCGCGCACGCTCAAGGACGCGCTGAACGAAGCGATGCGCGACTGGGTGACCAACGTGGCTGACACCTTCTACATCATCGGCACGGTGGCGGGCCCGCATCCGTACCCGATGATGGTGCGCGACTTCCAGGCCGTGATCGGCGAGGAATGCAAAGTGCAGATGCCTGAGATGATCGGGCGCCAGCCGGACGCCGTTATCGCCTGCGTGGGCGGCGGCTCCAACGCCATGGGCATCTTCTATCCGTACATCGACCATGCCGACGTGAAGCTGATCGGCGTTGAAGCAGCAGGCGAGGGCATTGAGACTGGCCGCCACGCCGCGTCGCTCACGGGCGGTTCACCGGGCGTGCTGCACGGCAACCGCACCTATCTGCTGCAGGATGAAGACGGCCAGATCATCGAGACGCATTCGATCTCGGCCGGGCTCGATTATCCGGGCGTCGGCCCGGAACATGCGTGGTTGAAGGATGTGAAGCGCGCGGAATACGTCGGCATTACCGACAAGGAAGCGCTGCAGTCCTTCCACGACCTGTGTCGCATGGAGGGCATTATCCCGGCGTTGGAATCGAGCCATGCGCTGGCGTATGCATGCAAGCTGGCGCCGACGCTGCCCAAGGACAAGATCCTGCTGGTGAACCTGTCCGGCCGCGGCGACAAGGATATGCATACCGTCGCCGAATTCTCCGGCATCAAACTCTAACGGCACTGGCACACGCATGACCGAGCGCGCCATCGACGGCATCTTCAACGAGGACTGCATTACCGGGGTTGGGCATCTGGCCGACGGCAGTGTGGACCTCGTCATCGCCGATCCGCCGTACGGGCTGGGCAAGGATTACGGCAACGACTCCGACAAGCTGTCGGGCGACGCGTACCTCGCCTGGTCCCAACGCTGGATCGATGCGGTGCGGCCTAAGCTGGCGCGCAACGGATCGCTCTACCTGTTCTGCACGTGGCAATACGCGCCGGAATTGTTCGTGATGCTCAAGCGGCGTCTCACGATGGTCAACGAGATCATCTGGGACCGCCGCGTGCCCAGCATGGGCGGCAGCACGCGCAAGTTCTCATCGGTGCACGACAACATCGGCTTTTTTGCCGCGTCACGCGAGTACTACTTCGACGTCGACGCCGTGCGCATTCCGTACGACGCCGAGACGAAGAAAGCGCGCAGCCGCAAGCGTTTCGAGGGCAAGAAGTGGCTGGAAGTCGGCTACAACCCGAAAGACGTGTGGAGCGTGTCGCGCCTGCACCGGCAAGACCCGGAGCGCGCAGAGCACCCGACGCAGAAGCCGTTGGAACTGGTGGAACGCATGATCCTGGCAAGCTGCCCGCCGGGCGGCCTGGTGCTGGACCCGTTTCTGGGCAGCGGCACCACGGCTGCGGCATGTGCGCGGCTTGGTCGCCGTTTCGCCGGCTTCGAGATCAACGCCGACTATTGCCGCGTGGCGCGCGAGCGGGTGGCTGCCGTGCATGCCGCCGCCGAATTTGCCGCCCAACCGACTGAATCTCTGGCGCCCGACACCATCAAGGTCGCCTGACACACTGATCCCGCTATGTCCCGCATTGCTCAAACTTTTTCGCAGTTGTCCGCACAGGGTCGCAAGGGCCTGATTCCGTTCATCACGGCGGGCGATCCGTACCCCGAGATGACCGTCGACCTGATGCACGCGCTGGTCAAGGGCGGCTCCAACGTCATCGAACTGGGCGTGCCGTTCTCAGACCCGATGGCCGACGGCCCTGTCATCCAGCGTGCGTCGGAGCGCGCATTGGCCAACAAAGTCGGCCTGCGCACGGTGCTGGAGTATGTGCGCACATTCCGCACCACAGATTCAACGACGCCCGTGGTGCTGATGGGCTACGCCAATCCGATCGAGCGCATGGGCGTGGAGGCCTTCGCCAAGGCCGCATCCGAAGCGGGCGTCGACGGCGTGCTCGTGGTCGACTATCCGCCCGAAGAGTGCGAGGCCTTTGCCAACATCATGCGCGCCGCCGGCATTGATCCGATCTTCCTGCTGGCGCCCACGTCCACCGAAGCGCGCATCGCCCAGATCGCCCGCGTGGCGAGTGGCTACATCTACTACGTGTCGCTCAAAGGTGTGACCGGCGCGGCCACCATCGACCTCGACGCTGTGGCGGCACGCATCCCACAAATCCGCCAGCACGCGCGGTTGCCGGTGGGCGTCGGTTTCGGTATCCGTGATGCGGCAACGGCACGTGCGATCAGCGGCGTGGCCGATGCGGTGGTCATCGGATCCCGCATTGTGCAATTGCTTGAGGAAGCACCTCGCGAACAAGCGGTACAATACTTGACTGATTTCATCGCGGAGATTCGCCAGGCGCTCGACGCCTGATCTCGGCGACACCGCATTCAAGGAGCACGCATGAGCTGGCTGGACAAACTGCTTCCGCCCAAGATCCAACAGACCGATCCGTCGCAACGCAAGGGCATTCCGGAAGGCCTCTGGGTCAAATGCCCGGCCTGCGAGTCGGTGCTGTACCGTACCGACGTCGAAGCCAATCTGCACGTCTGCCCGAAGTGCGACCACCACATGCGCATTGGCGCGCGTGCCCGTCTGGACGCGCTGCTGGACGCCGAAGGCCGCTATGAGCTGGGCCAGGAGATCCTCCCGGTCGACGCGCTGAAGTTCAAGGACAGCAAAAAGTACCCCGACCGCATCAAGGCGGCCATGGACAACACCGGCGAGACGGATGCCATGGTCGTGATGGGCGGCGCCATCCATGCGCTGCCGGTGGTGGTGGCGTGCTTCGAGTTCGAGTTCATGACGGGCTCGATGGGCTCGGTGGTGGGCGAGCGTTTCGCGCGTGGCGCGCAGATGGCGCTGGAACAGAAAGTGCCCTTCATCTGCGTGACGGCGTCGGGCGGCGCGCGCATGCAGGAAAGCCTGCTGTCGCTCATGCAAATGGCCAAGACCACTGCGATGGTCCAGAAGCTGGCGCAAGCCAAGCTGCCGTTCATTAGCGTGCTGACCGATCCCACCACGGGCGGTGTGTCAGCCAGCTTCGCATTCATGGGCGACGTGGTGATCGCCGAGCCCAAGGCAATGATCGGCTTTGCCGGCCCGCGCGTGATCGAGCAGACCGTGCGCGAGAAACTGCCGGAAGGCTTCCAGCGCGCTGAGTTCCTGCTGACGAAGGGCGCCATCGACATGATTGTCGATCGCCGCAACATGCGTCGCGAGATCGCCGAGCTTCTGGCGCTCCTGCAGAAGCAACCGGCCGACGCACTGGCCTGATGCAGCACATCTGTTGAACCGAAGCGCGGGCGTGAGTCCGCGCTTCTTGTTTTTGCGCGGCCCGTTTCCCCGAAGCCGCGCCACTTATTTCGCATGCCTACATTCGACACGTTGCCCGACTGGCTGGCCCACCTGGAAATCGCACACCCGGTCGGCATCGACATGGGCTTGGCCCGCATCAGTCGCGTGCGCGAGGCGCTCGGGCTGGAATTCAAGTCAGTCGTCTTCACGGTGGGCGGCACCAATGGCAAGGGCTCGACCTGCGCGATGCTGGAGGCGATCCTGCTGGCGGCCGGCTTCAAGGTGGGTTGCCATACTTCGCCGCACCTGATCGACTTTAACGAGCGTGCTCGCGTGAATGGCGAGATCGCCACAGACGCGATGTTGCTGCCGCACTTCGAGGCCGTGGAGCGTGCGCGCTGCAGCTTCCCCGAACCTGTCAGCCTGACCTATTTCGAATTCACTACGCTGGCGATCATGCATCTGTTCGCCAATGCGGGCCTTGATGCGGTGATCCTGGAAGTCGGCCTGGGTGGCCGATTGGACGCGGTCAACATTGTCGATACCGATTGCGCCATCATCACCAGCGTCGATCTCGATCACATGGCCTACCTGGGCGATACCCGCGAGGCGATCGGCTTTGAGAAAGCCGGCATCTTCCGCGCAGGCAAGCCGGCGATCTGCGCTGACCCGGTGCCGCCCGTCTCCCTGGTCAAGCACGCTGAAGCCATCGGCGCAGATCTTTGGCTGATCGGCCGCGATTTCAACTTCCAAGGTGACAAGCAGCAGTGGGGCTTTAGCGGCCGCGGGCGCCGTTGGCCGAGCCTGGGCTATCCCGCATTGCGCGGGGCGAACCAACTACTGAATGCGTCGGCAGCGCTGGCTGCTTTGGAATCAGTGCGCGATCGGTTGCCGATCTCTGCGCAGGACGTGCGTCTGGGGTTGTCGCAGGTGGTGCTGCCGGGGCGCTTCCAGGTTTTGCCGGGGCGTCCGTCCGTCATCCTGGACGTCGCACACAACCCGCACGCTTCGGCTGCGCTGGGCCAGAACCTCGAGAACATGGGTTTCTACCGTTACACCTACGCGGTGTTCGGTGCGATGCAGGACAAAGATGTTGCCGGTGTGCTCGCGCACATGCTCGACAAGGTCGACCACTGGTGCCTGACCGACTTACCGACGCCGCGCGCCGCGAGTGCTGCAAGCCTGGCGCAGGCGCTGGCCGACTCCGGTTTCCGCGCAGGCAAGGAATCGAGCGTGAGCACATTCAGCGATCCCGCCACAGCCTATCGCAACGCCATGGAGCGGGCCACCGAGGATGATAGAATCGTGGTCTTCGGATCGTTCTACACCGTTGCCGGCGTGCTGGCGGAGCGCAAGAGTCGCGCGCACTAAAACCGGGGCCCTCATGGGACTGTTTTCCATTTTCTCCTCCCGCAAGAACGCTGAAGGCGAACGCACACGCGGCGCAGCCGCCGGCAGTGCTGCCGATGTGGCTCGCGCTGCGGTGCGTGGTTCGCGCGCATCGTCTAATGCTCGCAGCCGCGCCTCCCGTCGCACCGACGATGACGACGACGGTCTTGATCCCGAACTCCCGCAAAAGCAACGCGCTCGCCGTCGGCTGATCGGCGCCTTGGTACTGGTTGGCGCCGCCGTGATCGTGTTGCCCCTCGTGTTTGATGCCAAGCCGCGCCCCGTGACCGATGCCGTAGCCGTGCAGATCCAGGATCAGCCGGTCGATCGTGGCGCCAAGGCGTCGGCCGATGAGCCGAAGGTCGCCAGCCGGCGTTCCGCGTCGCGTCCTGCAGCTTCGTCGACGGATCAGGCGCAGGCGCTTGACCAGGGCGAAGAGGTTGTCGCAAGCAACGACGCGCCGCCAGCGGCTCAGAACCCGCCGGCTGCAGCCAAGCCTGCGACACCGCCCAAGCCTGTCGCCAGTCCGACGCCGCCTGCTGAATCCAAGCCCGCAGCGAAACCTGCCCAACCGGCAGCCCAGCCCACACAGCAAACGGCCGCAGCAAGCACCGATGCCAACGGCGGCAAGTTCATTCTCCTGATCGGCGCGTTCGCTTCCGAGGACCGCGCCCGAAATTGGCTGGGCAAGCTCAAAGGCGAGAAGATTCCCGGTTACATCGAACACAAGAAGGTGCCTGAGAAGGGCGATCTGGCCTTGCTGCGAGCGGGCCCGTTCAACGATCGTGCGTCCGCCGAAGCGGCGCAGAAGCGTGCCGAGCAGATTGGCCTGACGCCCAAACTCGTGCAGCAATGACGATGCGGCCGAACGTGTACATAGCGCGCTCGCCAGATTTGCTGATTCGTCACGCCACATTCCGCCTCAGTCAATCCAAGCCGCTGCCCGATGCAACCGACTTTCTTTGACTACGGTGTGCTGTTCATCATCGTCACATCGGCGCTGATTGGGTTGTTTCGCGGGCTGATCCGCGAGGTGCTGGCGCTGCTCGGGTGGTTGTTTGCCGCGTGGGTGGCGTACACGTTTTCAGGTGTGGCGGCGGGCTGGATGCCGGAATCGCTGCCCGGTGGGCCGGTCGCACGCACCATTCTCGGTTTCGTCCTACTGTTTATCGTGACGGTGATTGCAACTTCGCTGGTGGGCGCACTACTTTCGGCGGCGCTAGCGAGCGCGGGGCTCAAGCCGGCGGATCGCGGTCTGGGTATGGTGTTCGGGTTGGCACGCGGTGGCGTGATCATCCTCGTGTTGATGACGGTGGCCGGCTTTACCAGCCTGCCTGAGCAGCCGTTCTGGCGCGATGCGGTTACGCGGCCCTATGCGGAGCAGGCAGCACAAGCGGCCAAGCCACTGTTGCCCCCGGATGTCGCGAAGTATGTTCACTATTGATCTGGAGCGTCTGGCCACAAGCTAGGCAATCCGGGGAAGCTTTTTCGGCGCCCGCAACGGGTGTGGGCGCCACCAAATACGTTCTCGCTGGAGTTCGACATGTGCGGTATCGTTGGGGTGGTCTCAGCCACGCCCGTCAATCAGCTGATCTACGACAGTCTGTTGCTCCTGCAACACCGGGGGCAAGACGCGGCGGGCATTGCCACCGCTTCAGGCAGCACTTTCCACATGCACAAAGCCAATGGCATGGTGCGTGACGTGTTCCGCACGCGCAACATGCGCGGCCTGCCCGGCACGAGCGGCATCGGCCAAGTGCGCTACCCGACCGCAGGTTCCTCCAGCGAGGAAGAAGCCCAACCGTTTTATGTCAACGCGCCGTTCGGCATCGTGTTGGCACACAACGGCAACCTGACGAACTCGGATCAACTGCGCGACGAGATGTTCCGGCGTGATCGCCGCCACATCAACACGCAGTCCGACTCCGAAGTGCTGCTCAATGTGCTGGCCGACGAGCTGCAGCGCGCCAGCAACGACATCCCGCTGAATCGCGATTCCATCTTCACCGCGGTGGAAGGCCTGCACCGCCGCGTGCGCGGTTCGTACGCCATCGCTGCCGAGATTTCCGGCTACGGCGTGCTGGCTGTGCGCGACCCGTTCGGCATCCGCCCGCTCGCGCTGGGCAGCCAGGAAACGCCAGAGGGCAGCATCGAATATATGGTTGCCTCGGAATCCGTGGCGCTGGAAGGCATTGGCTTCAAGTTCGAGCGCGACGTGGCCCCTGGCGAAGCCATCTTCATCGATCTCGAGGGCAAGCTGCACACCAAGCAGTGCGCCGCGAACCCGGTGCTTTCGCCGTGCATTTTTGAATACGTGTATCTCGCCCGTCCGGATTCGCGCATGGATGGCGTGTCGGTGTACGACGCGCGCCTGCGCATGGGCGATTACCTGGCCGAGAAGATCAAGCGCGAGGTGACCGACAAGATCGACGTGGTGATGCCGATTCCGGATTCGTCGCGTCCGGCCGCAATGCAAGTGGCCAACCACCTGGGCGTGCCGTATCGCGAAGGCTTCTTCAAGAACCGCTACGTGGGCCGCACCTTCATCATGCCGGGCCAGGCGGTGCGCAAGAAGTCCGTGCGCCAGAAGCTCAACGCCATGGCGATCGAGTTCAAGGACAAGAACGTGCTGATCGTCGACGACTCCATCGTGCGGGGCACGACGTCGTCGGAGATCGTGCAGATGGCGCGCGATGCCGGCGCGAAGAGGGTGATCTTCGCTTCGGCCGCGCCGCCGGTGAAGTTCCCGAACGTGTACGGTATCGACATGCCGACGCGCGGCGAACTGGTGGCTTATGGCCGCACGCACGAGGAGATTGCCAAGATCATCGGCGCGGACCAGCTTGTGTACCAGGACGTGGAGGATATGAAGCGCGCCGTGCGCGACGTCAATCCGGCGCTGAAGGATTTCGATGCGTCATGCTTTGACGGCAAGTACGTGACCGGCGACATTGACGAGGCGTACCTCGATCGCCTGGAGGCCGCGCGCAACAGCTCGGCCAAAGCCGATCGTGAGAATGCGCAGAACGATGATCCGCGTACGCAATTGCATCTGCAGCGCTCTGCCGTGAACGAGTGAGTCTCGAACGCAGCAAAGGAAAAGCCCGTCATCGCGACGGGCTTTTTTGTTGGCTGTTCGGACTGCGCCTTACTTGAGCATGCGACGACGCAGCAGCCACAGGCACAGCAGCAACGCGCCAACGGCGTACAGCAACAGCACGCCGAGGTGCAGCAGGATGTTGTCGGGCGTGCGACCCAGCATCAGCGGGCGGATCAGATCCACCGCGTGCGGCAATGGCAGTACGTTCGTCGCCGCGCGCACGGGCGCCGGCAGTTGCGACAGTGGGAAGAACACGCCCGAGAGCAGCATCATCGGCGTGATCACCAGCGTCTGGTAGAACATGAAGAAGTCGTAGTTGGGCGCAAGCGCCGTCATGTTCATCGCCAGGCAGGCAAAGGTAAAGCCGGTCAGCACGATGACGGGCAGGGCGAGCAGCGCTTGCGGCATCGACGCATAGCCGAGCGCACCGGCAACCAGCATGATCGCCAAGCCCGAGAGCACCGACTTGCTGGCAGCCCAGAACAGCTCCCCGAGGACCACGTCGCCCAGGCTGAGCGGTGCATACAGAATTGCTTCCCACGTACGTTGCACATGCATGCGCGAGAACGCGGAGTACATCGCTTCAAAGCTCGCCGACATCATCGTGCTGGACGCCACCGTGCCGGCGGCCAGGAATGCAATGTACGACACGCCGTCGACGCGCCCGACCAGCAGGCCCAGGCCGAGCCCGAGGCCGAACAGGTAGATCATCGGGTCAGCCAGATTGCCGGCCATCGACGGAATGGCCAGCTTGCGCCACACCATGAAGTTGCGCAGCCAGACGTACTGCCAGTTGCGAAGATTCAGTGGCAGCAGCGGCTGCGGAAAGGCCTGTTTGTGCGTTGGAGTGAGTGCGGTTTCAGTTGACATGGGCGGTTCTCTCAGTCGCGCATTTCGCGGCCGGTCAGGCGCAGGAACACATCTTCGAGATTGGCCGGGCGGTGCAGGTAGCGCAGCCCGGGCATGGTGTGCGTTTCTGACTGTGCGCGCAGCGCCGCCACCAGCGGCTGCGGATCGCGTGCATAGCAGAAGAGCGTCTCGCCACTGGTTTCGACGCGATCAGCGAGCGGTGTGAGCAGCGTGCGCAGGGCGTTGAGGTCGTCGCCGTAGACTTCAACGACGTCGCAGCCGATTTCGCGTGCGATGAGTTCTTGCGGCTTGCCTTGTGCGATCTTCCGGCCGTTGTCGATCACGCAAAGCTCATCGCACAGGCGCTCGGCTTCTTCCATGAAATGCGTGGTCAGCAAGATGGTCTTGCCGGCCGCGAGCAATGAGCGCAGGCGCTCCCAGATCAGGTGTCGCGCTTGCGGGTCGAGCCCCGTGGTGGGCTCGTCCATGACGAGGATGTCGGGGTCGTTGATCAGCGCGCGGGCTACCGTCAGCCGCCGCTTCATGCCGCCCGAGAGCGCACGTACAGGCGCATCGGCCTTCTGTTCGAGCCGCGCGAACTCCAGCAGGGTAGGGATGCGCTCGCGGATGGTCGCGGACGACAGGCCAAAGTAGCGTCCGAAGATGCGCAGGTTTTCCGAGACGGAGAAATCAGGATCGAGATTGTCGAACTGCGGCACGACGCCTACGCGCATGCGCGCACGGTGCGCGGCTTCGGGAACGGGCTCGTCGCACAGTCTCAGGCTGCCCGCATCGGGCATCGTCATGCCGAGCAGCATGCGCAGCGTGGTGGTCTTGCCCGCGCCGTTCGGGCCGAGCAGGCCAAAGCACTGGCCGCGCCGCACGCTGAAGCTCAGGTTGTCGACGACTGTCTGGTCGCCGTAACGTTTGCGCAGGCCTTCGACACTGAGGATCGGTGTGCTGCTCACGCCAAAACCTTCTTGCTCGTATCGCACATTGCCTCCGTTGCAAAACGCCGATTATGCGCCGGCATTCGCATATGCGTATGAGGGGAATGTGCGATGACATTGCGCCGCTCTCAGGCAATAAAAAGGGCCAGGCGACATGGCCTGGCCCGAGCTTGCAGCGCGCGCATCGCTGCGCGCTCTGGCGGGGTTACTTGGTGACGGCGTTACCGACCACGCCACCCAGTGCCGCACCACCCAGCGTGGCGCCCGGACCGCCCCAGATGGCCGCCCCGGCGACACCACCTGCGGCTGCGCCTAGCGCAGTGTTGCGCTGCTTTGGCGTCATGTCCGCGCATCCGCTGACGGATGCCAATGCGGCCGCCAGAATCAAGGATACGAAGGCACGCATAACAAACTCCTTTTGTCGTCTGTGTATCTTCATTCAAGAACACGCACGCCAGTATGTGCAGGTCAGGTTGCCTGAAAGGCTTGTCAGTCGATTCCCACACCTTCAGCGCCGCTGCAGAGGACAAAGTTCCCAAGCGCATCAGGCCTTGGCAGGCTTTTGCTGTCGCTCGTATTTGAATTCCGGCAGCGCTTTGATGGCGTCTTTGGTAGCCCCCGGCAGCACGATTCTGCCCTGGTCGTACTGGAACTGATTCACAGGAATGGCTACGTCATGACGGCCGACGCCCACGAAGCCGCCTGCACCGACGATGGCAAACGACACGGCGTTCTCCGGCGTCACGATCAAGTCCTGCACATTGCCGACCTTCTCCTTGGCCTCGTTGTAGACCGGCTTGCCCAGCACCTGCTTCTTCACACTCACGCCCTTGATGACGGCATCGAGTTCGGTAACGGATACCCCTAGCGCAGCGTGGCCCGCGACCTGCGCGAATGCCTGCGGTGTGGCGGCAATGGTGGCGGTAGCAATCAGGGCAGCGGCGAGACGTTTCATCGTGACTCCGTGGTCTGGTGACGGATGCGATTCACTCTAACGCGCACATGGCTGGCACCGCAGGCGATGGCGTCCGAAACACCTGTAGGACAAATGGTTGAGGTCAAGGAAATCGGTATCGTGCGCGGCTACACTGAAACGCCCGGCACATGCTGGACGTATTCACCGATCTCACGAGGGAGTAACCGACATGATGACTCTGGAGCAACTCGGCGTTCTGCAACGATCGCAGCTCGAAACCTGGATGGCAGTCACGGAAGAGGCCGTGAACGGCGTCAATCGCTTGATCGGGCTCAATCTGCAGGCCCTCAAGACCGGTCTTGGCGAAACGGAGCACTGTCTGCACGACGCCGCCGGTGCGCACGACGCCGGCGAATGGTGGAATGCACAAGCGCGTTATCTGCAACCGGCTGGCGAACGTGTCTCTGGCTATACGCGCAACTTTGTTGAGATCGGCGTCGAGACGCAAAACGGGATCGCCCGCGCCTTGCAGCAACACGGTGACGAAGTGCGCCGGCAATGGGGCTTCGTCGCGGAAAATTTTGTGGACGCCGCGCCTCCTGGCGCCGAGGCCGCCGTGAATTTCTTCAAAGCATCGGTCGGCCTGGAAGTGGCCGCGGCAGAGGCGGCTGAAGAGGCCGGTGCGAGCCGTATCCCGAGCCCAAGTGACGTAGCCGCCAAGGACGGTACTGCACGCTGAGGCTCCTCTGTACGGGTGAGAAGCGTCGGCGTGGGCCGACAGTCATTTCGGTACAGTCCTACAAAACGGCGCGGGCGGAGCTCGACACTCCTCCCGTGCGCGCGTCTCTACACTTCCTACATGCCTATCAACATGTGGGAGGTTGTCATGCCCTATCTCGTTGCGTGGCTCTTGGGTGTTCCCGCGCTTGTGTTGCTGGTGATCTGGCTCTTCGTGCATTGACACGGAGCTCGACCTATCCAATACGAACCGGAGGCCACATGACTTTCCGAGACGACTGCAAAATTGAAGTATCTGCCTATGAACTCTCGCCGCAAGCGTGGCGCGCCGAAGTGAGCATCTTGCGCGCCAGTAACGGTGAGACCCTGTTAGCCCGCACCACCGTGCGCGAGTCGGCGAATACATATCCGAGCGCCGCCAGCGCACTTGAGGCCGCTAGAGCGTATGCCGAGGCGATGATCGCCTCCGGCGAATTCGACTGCAGCCCCGCGCTGAACTGACGGGGCGAGCGTGACGTGCGGAGTGGCGTTACGTTCTGTTACTAATTCGCCAGTGCCGTATCACCTGTGTCAGCGGCCCTGAATACAATACAGATACCGTATTCCGCGCCGGCTACGGACTCGCTCGGCGCTTTAGCTGCAGGTGATCAAGATGATTCGACGCAATTTGCTGTGGATTGCAGGTGCAGCCGCACTGGCAGTGCTGGCCGTGCCGCAGATGGCGTCGGCGCACGTGAGCGTCGGCATCGGGTTTGGCGTGCCGGTGGCGCCTGTGTATGTGGCACCGGCACCGGTGTACTACCCGCCGCCGCCTCCGGTCTACTACGCGCCACCGCCGCCTCCGGCGTATTACGCCCCGGCGCCCGTGTATTACGGTCCGCCCGCTTATGGCCCCGCACCAATTGTGGTGGGCGCGGGTTGGTACCGGTGGGGCCCGCGTTATCGCTGGTACGACGGCCGCCACTGGGGCCACTGGCGTTAAGCGGCGCATCCGCCAAAAGAAGGCTCCCTCGGGAGCCTTTTTTCTTTGGCGCCAGGCGCCCTCGTGGCATGGCACGTGCGTCGATTTGGATGACAGGTAATCGAGTAGCCGGCCCCGTGACAAAGCAGCGCGCCGGAGAACTGGCGGCTCGTTTATCCGGTCGAAATGATGTCCGCGTGAACGACGCGGACACGTGTGTCACGCCGGCGCACGTCATGTTCGCAGTGTCATGACCGAAGGAGTCCTCATGCAAGTCACCACGCAACGCTTTGCAACGCGCACCTTGGTTGCAGCCGCAAGCGGCTTGGCCCTGGCGCTAGGCGCGGCGGTCGCGCACGCCGGCTCGATCGATCCATATCAGGCCACCCATAAGGTGAGCAGCGCCGATCCCTATACCGATGGAGCCAAGGTCAGCCGTGCTGATCCCTACACCGATGGCGCAAAAATGGGCCGCACCGACCCCTATACCGACGGGGCGAAGATGGGGCGCGCCGATCCATACATCGATGGCGCCTGCAGCGGCCGTCAGTCATAAACTGAGAGCGGCAGGTTTGCCGCCGCATCGCAACATCAAGCCCGGGCAATACCCGGGCTTTTTCTTTGTGCATCTTTCTGACGCATGCCGCGTGTTAACGTGGGCTCGCAAGGGACTAAGGAAACGCAGGCGTACGGCGCAGGCGGAACGATACTCAAAGATACTGAAGTGCAGGAATGTATCGGCTCTTTTGCGTCATTGGTGCGGGATCATGCTGTGGAAGTGATCACTGACGATGGCATACTTTTGCCTGATACGGGCTTTACACAGCCCTTGCGCCTTTGCATTACAACCACCAAGGAGAACGTCATGAAAACGAAACCGTGCCTGTGCCAGGACGATGTCACCAAGATCCTGGATGCTGCCGAGAAAGAAGCGCGCGCACACCAATGGAACGTGACGATCGCCGTGGTGGACGATGGCGGCCATCTGATGGGCCTGCGCCGCATGGACGGCTGCGCCACCATCTCGGCGTACATCGCTCCGGAAAAGGCGCGTACCGCAGCGCTGGGCCGTCGCGAGTCGAAGATCTACGAAGACATCATCAACAACGGTCGCATTTCGTTCCTGTCGGCGCCGCATCTGCAGGGCATGCTCGAAGGCGGTGTGCCGGTGATGGTGGAAGGCGTGTGTGCCGGTGCGGTGGGTGTGTCGGGCGTGAAGTCCACGGAAGACGTGGTGATCGCCAAGGCAGGCATTGCCGCTGTGAACGTGATCTGCTGATACGCAATCACGCTAGACGGATCAGCAAAGGGAAGGGCGCGGCAGTGGTCGCGCCTTTTTCTTTGGGCGCGATGCAGGGGAAAGAGCGGCGTGGCTGGCGGTCGTCTGGCCATGCAAACAGCAATGCGAAACGACGACGGCTGGCTGGGGCCGAATGTCTCCTGAGAGAGACGTCCCCACAAAAGCCGGTGCGTGTTGCGGTGTTACTTGGTAAGAATCAGCTTGCCGAAGCGCGTCACGCGCAGCGTGTAGATCGCGCCGTTATGGCGGATGGCGACGGCGTTCTGACCGGCAAAGAGTTGTTCGGAAGTCATTACCCGCGTGTCGCCGATGGTGGCGGGAAGATCCCGAACGGCTTCGGATGCTGTTGATGCGGCGGATGTTTCGGGCGCGGCATTCAGATCAGCGGGGCGCTTGCGAGCCACGATGACGTGACGACGACGCGTCACGGTGCGTCCTGCGTCTTGGTGTTCGGCAACATTCATAGCAATGTCCTAGCGAGCGAAAAAACGAGGCTGGGGCGCTGGCTGGTGAAGCGTTCCCAGCGAATGCGAGATAGATTAAATGCGAATCGTTATCATTACAAGTGTGATCTGAGAATGTACTGATCCGTGCCCGAAAAAAAACCGGGCGCGTGGCCCGGTTGCGTTAGGTTCTGAAGCGACGAACCCTCGAAGACGAGGTTCGTTGGGCACGGTGAAGCGTGCCGCCTAGTGCTGCGGCTCCGTCACGAAGCCAATGCGCGAAAGGCCGCCGCGCTGGATGGAGGCCATTACTTGCGCCACGCGCTCGTAGCGCACGTTGCGGTCAGCACGCAGGTGCATTTCCGGCTGCGGTTGTTGTTGCGCGGCCTGCGCGATGTCGGCTTGCAGCGTCGCCTCGTCAACGGGCTGGTTGTTCCAGAACACCTGGCCGTCTGCGTTGATCTCGACGTTCACGCTTTGCGGCTTGGCGTCGTCGGGTTTGTTGGACGCGCGCGGCAGGTCGATCTTCACCGCGTGGTTGATCACCGGAATGGTGATGATGAAGATGATCAGCAGCACCAGCATGACGTCGACCAGCGGCGTCATGTTGATCTCGCTCATCACCTCGTCGTCGCTGTCGAAAGATCCGAAGGACATGGTCTCTCCTTACTGCTGCTTGACCGCCGCCAGACGCACGCCGGCGTCGTCACGCGAAGTGCCCGGGCGCAGGCGCGCGCCGGTCACGAAGTAAGCGTGCAGGTCGTGCGCAAAGCGGTTGAGCTTGGCGATGATGGCCTTGTTGCCGCGCGTGAGGGCGTTGTAGCCGAGCACCGCCGGGATAGCGACGGCCAGACCGAAGGCGGTCATGATGAGCGATTCACCCACCGGGCCGGCCACCTTGTCGATGGTCGGCACGCCCACGGCGCCGATGCCGAGCAGGGCGTGATAAATGCCCCACACCGTGCCGAACAGACCGACGAACGGTGCAGTGGAGCCGACCGATGCCAGTACGGCCAAGCCCGATTGCATCTGGCCCACCGACTCGTCGATGGCGCTCTTGAGCGAGCGCGTGATCCAGTCGGAGATGTCCATCACATCGTGCAGCTGCGGCTGGCTGGCGCGATGGTGCTGTGCGGCCTCGCGGCCGGTTTGCGCCAACATGTGGAACGGGTTGTCCTTGGCTGAGCCCAGCGTCTGCATGGCGTGATCGAAATCATCCGAGTGCCAGAAACGCTTTTCAGCGCCTTGCGCCATCGACTTCAGACGCACGATGTCCCACGCCTTGGTGAAGATGACGATCCACGAGGCAAGCGACATGATGAGCAGCAGAATTGCCGTGGCGCGCGTGACGATATCGCCTTGTGTCCAGAGGTGGGAAAGACCGAGTTCCTGCATGATGAATGTCCTGAATTGAGCGAGAGGCTAAGCGAGAAGCGGAATCGAATTAGTTATCGAGCTTGAAGACGAACGGCTTGCTGGCCACCACGGGCACGGCGTGGCCGTTCTGCTTGTAAGGGCTGCACTTGATGGCACGCGCGGCATCGGTGGCGGCGCGGTCCAGGCGCGGCGAGCCGGAGGACGAGGTGACCGTCACGTTGGTGACTTCCCCCGCCGTGCCAATGGAAATCTTGACCATGGCGCGGCCTTCTTCGCCCATTTTTTGCGACATGCTGGGATAGACGAGCGGCGGATCGCTGCACTGGATGTCGTTGATACCGACGCTGATCGGGGCAGACGAAACGGGTGCTGGCGCGGGCGTGGGTTCAGGAGCCGGTGCCGGCGGTGTAGGCGGCGCGGCGGGCACCACGGGAGCGTTGTCCGACGGCGGCAGCGTGGGCGTCGGCATCGGCGTGGGCTTGGGTTGCGCGACCGGCTTGACGATGTTGACGGGCTTGGGCGCCTCTTGCTTGACCGGCTGCTGCTTGGGCGGCTCCGGTTGCTTGATCGGCTCGGGCGCGGCCGGAATGATGTGCGCCTGGATTTCCAGCGGTTCTTCGACAGGCGGGCGGGGGGCGATCAGGCCGAGCTGGATCATCATCAGCACGCCCGCGTGCAGCAACAGCACGACCACCAGAATCTTGAGAGTACGAGGGTGAATCATCAACGACCGGGAATCGAAAGCAGAAAAAAGGAATGCAATGCGATGGTGGTGGGATGAACAACGAAAGCGGCCAGCGTTAGCGCTTGCCGAAGACGATCAGTGAAACCCCAATGCTGATGAGCAGACTCAGGAGCAATTCCATGGCGCCTAGCGTTGAAGCCGGCGGGGTCACCGCCAGCGTGACAGGTATTGTAGGCCTGCAACTGCAACAGTGTTGCGACAACTGAGCACAGTTTGCGTTCAGCCTATTGTGTCGATAGGTAAAGTATAAACGATAATGATTCCTATTTGCGAAGAAATTCCCTGTCTTTCGTGGGGTGAGGCTCACGTCCAGACGGCTGATGGCGAGAAACTGCCTGTGCAGGCGGTGGGCCATTCAAGACGCCTCGGGCTCGCAACTTGCAAAGACACGGGTCCACCCGGGGTACGCTGTGTGCGCAAACGCGCTAGGATGAAAATCATTCAAACACGGTGACCGGCCGGCCAACCGTGAAACGGGGAAGAAGGGGGCGACCATGGATGAAGCCAACCTCAACATGGACGACGCTGACGACGATGGTACGTTCGTCCCCACGGGCGGCAGGCAGCCGCAGGCGCTGCTGTTGTCGTCGCTCGATTCCATGTGTGCACAATTTGCGCTGCGCACGGTCTGTGCGATGGGCCTGCGCTTCAACCTGCGCACCAATATCAATGACATTCTCACCGTTTGCGCGCCGGAGCTGATCTGGCCCGTCACGGTCATCCAGCGGCTGCAGCGCTTTCTGTCTGCACGCTGCGCCGACATGCCGGGCTGGCGCGCGGTCGGCAAGCTCGACCTGCCCACCTTCATGGACCGCCACGGCCAGTGGAGCAGCGCCTTCGATGAAGGCTCGCTGTTCTATTACCTCGACGAGTACGTCAAGCATCACGCCAAAGACATGTTCACCGTGTTTGGCGCGTCGTGCGATGCGCTGGGCGAGCGGCTCTCCGGTGAACGTGTCCTGCTCGTCGGCAACATCGACATGTTGGCCCGCGTGCTCGGCCTGCCGCCGCACGAACGCGCGCTGCTGTTGTTTGCTTCCCTGGTGAAATACAAGCGCGACCTGCGAGCGGTGATGGTCGATTGCAAGGTCGCGCACAGCCAGGAAGCGTTCCAGCTGCTCGCCAGCCTGGCGGGGGCGAGCACGTCCGAAGTTGCTGCGTCATTGCGGCCCGGTTCGCGGCTGGAGACGTTGGGTCTCATCGAGCCGCCGCTGCCCGAGAACAGCGTCACCGACCTGGGCGATCTGATGCGCATCTCCGACCGCCTTCTGCACGTGCTGCTGGGCGACTACGCCAGCGAGGCGGACATGATGGCCGTCTTCACGCGGCCCGCCCCGTCGACCACGCTGTCGCAGTCCGATTACCCGCATGTGGAAACCGATGCGCGCTACCTGACCGCGCTGTTGGAGAACGCCTCGCAGCAGCGTGCCTCGGGCGTCAACATCCTGCTGTACGGCGCGCCTGGCACCGGCAAGACGGAGCTGGCCCGCGTGCTGGCGCGCGACGCCGGTTGCGAACTGTACGAGGTGGATTGCCTCGACAAGGACGGCAACAGCCTCACGGGCAAAGACCGCTACCGCTCGCTGCAGGTGTCGCAGGCGTTCCTGCGCGGGCGGCCCGGCGCGGTGCTGCTGTTCGACGAGGTGGAGGATGTGTTCCCCGGCCCGACGCGTGAGCTGATGAGCCTCTTCGGCCACGAAGAGCCGCGTGGCTCCGTCAACGGCAAGGCGTGGGTGAACCAGACGCTGGAGCAGAACCCCGTGCCGGTGATCTGGGTGTCGAATTCCATCCGCCAGATCGACCCGGCATACCTGCGCCGCTTCCAGTTCCATCTTGAGCTGAAGGTGCCGCCGCCGACCGTGCGCGAGAGCATCATCCGCAAGCACCTGGAGGGGCTGGAGGTGTCGGACGCGTTCATGGCCAAGCTGGCGGCGCGCAAGACGCTCACACCTGCGCAGATCGATTCTGCCGCACGCTTTGCCCGCCTGACGCAGCCGGCAATGGAAGAGCCCGCCGAGTCACTGATCGAGCGTCAGCTTGACCACGCTGATCAGGCGATGGGCTTGCGGCCCGACGTGCAGGCGCATCGCGTCGTGACCGAATACAAGCTGGACTATCTGAACTTGGAAACCCGGTTTTCTGTCGAGCGCATCATCGAAGCGCTGCGCGCGCGGCGACGCGGCACGCTGTGCTTCTACGGGCCGCCGGGCACGGGCAAGACGGTGCTGGCCGAGCACATCGCGGCGCAGCTCGACATGCCGTTGATGATTCGCCGCGCGTCGGACTTGATGAGCAAGTACGTTGGCGAAACCGAGCAGCAGATTGCGGCGATGTTCTCGCGAGCCGAAGAAGAGCGCGCACTGCTCCTGCTCGACGAGGCGGACAGTTTCATGCAGAGCCGCCAGGGCGCGGTGCGCAATTACGAAGTGTCGGAAGTCAACGAGATGCTGCAGGGCATGGAGCGCTTTGACGGCATCTTCGTCTGTACGACCAACTTGTTTGATCGGATTGACGAGGCGGCGCTGCGGCGGTTTGCGTTCAAGATCCGCTTCAAGCCGCTGGTGCGCGCACAGCGCGAACAGATGTTCATTGCGGAAGCGCTGGGCGGCAAAGCCGAGGCGCTCAAGCCTGTGTGGCGTGAGATGCTGGCGTCGCTCGACATGCTCACGCCGGGCGACTTTGCGGTGGTCAAGCAGCAGTCTTTGCTGTTGGGCGAGACGCTTGACCCGGAATCCTTCCTCGCACAACTGCGGCAGGAGCATTCGATCAAGCCAGAACTGCGCGAGCGGCGTTCCATCGGATTCACACCGCGCTGACGCTTAACGCACATCAAGCGCATGCAGATGCGTCTGCGCTAACGTGGTCGGCTGGATAGATCTTCAGCCGCTCCGATGCCGACCACCCCCACGCTGTTCTACGAACGCATGCCGCCTGCCGGCGTGGTGTTCGGCTGCCTGCTGCCGGTGCCGTGGGTGGGCGCGGCGGCCGGTCTTCTGCTGGCGCTGGGGCCGTCTGCGGGTTTGCCTGGCCGATTTGCGCCGCTGTCGCTCGCGCTGGTTCACGCCTTGGCCGTCGGCATGCTCTTGCCGGCGATGCTCGGTGCGCTATTTCAATTGCTTCCCGTGGTGGCCGGCGTGCCTGTGCGTGGCGCGAGATGGGTGTCGCCGTGGGTGGCGCTCTCGTGCGTGGCAACAGCATCTGCACTTGCAACGGGTTTCCTGGGCGCGGACCATCGCGCGTTCGTGCTGGCTGCATGGTTGGGGGCGCCGCTGCTGGCCGTGCCCGCCGCGTTGATCGTCCTTGCGGGCATGCGCGTGGTGCAGACTCGCAGCACTCATGCGACGGTGCGAACACTGCGCCGCATCGGCTGGGCGGTGTTGGCAACGCTGGTGAGCGGCGCAACGCTTGCCACGGCCTTGGCCAGCGGATGGTTAGCGCCATCGCCCGTGCTGTTGAACCTGCATGTCGGCTGGGGCCTCGGCGGCTGGCTGGCAACGTTGGTCGCGGGTGTGGCGTCGACGGTGTTGCCGATGTTCTGGCAGACGCAGCGTTTGCCGGAGCCTTGGCATCGGCTGATGCCGTGGTGGCTGTGGGCACCGCTGATCATTGGCAGTCTGTGCGGCGGCGTGGGCGGCGCGGAGTTCTGGCAGACATGGGGATGGCTCGTCCTGGCAGCGCTGGCGATGGTGGGCGTGCATGCCGTGCGCAGCGCGCGTCGTCGGCACGATCCGGGCTGGCGGCTGTGGCTGGCGGCTTCCGTCGCCTGGCTGGTGGTTGCCGTGCTGGGGCTGACCGCGTCCTGGCTGCCGGCAGACTGGCCCATCGCGTGGGAGATCGGCGTGCTGGCCCTCGTGGGCGGCGGCGTGCTGCCTGTCAATGCGATGCTCGGCAAGATCATCCCGTTCATGATCTGGATGCACCTGCGCAGGCGGGTGCCGCGGCATGTACGGCTACCGGCCATGCAAACGTTGATCGGCGAGCGGCAACAGCATTTGCATGCTCGCCTGCTGCTGCTCGTGTTGCTGGCGTTGTTGCTGGTGCCGTTGCAGCCTGAACGGATGGCGGTGATCGCCGGCGTGCCATTCGCGCTGTCGCACGTGTGGCTGGGTGCGATGCTGTGCCGGGCGTTGCTGACGTTTCGCCGTGTCTCGCGAGCGTTTGCGCCCGGTTGACGGAACGCAAAACCACAATGGCGGACAAGTCGCAGACTGGCCGCCATGACACAGAACGCTTCCCCCATTGAACTGGTGGCGCCCGCAGGCAGCCTGGCCGCACTCAAGGCGGCCGTGGAGGCCGGGGCCGATACCGTCTACCTCGGCTTGAAGAACGCCACTAACGCGCGCAACTTCGCCGGCCTGAACTTTACCGAGAACGACATCCGCGCTGGCGTTGAATATGCGCATCGGAAAGGGCGACAGGTGCTGTTTGCCATCAACACGTTTCCGCAGCCCGGCCGCGCCATCGAGTGGCGCATGGCCGTCGATGCCGCCTACATGCTGGGCGCCGATGCCGTCATCCTGGCCGACCCCGGGTTGATGGCCTATGCGCGCGACCGCTATCCAAACCTTCGGTTGCATCTATCCGTGCAGGGTTCGGCAACGCATGCCGGCGCCATTGAGCTGATGCGCGAGCAGTTCGGCATCCACCGCGCCGTGCTTCCGCGTGTGCTGACCTTGACCGAAGTCGAACGCGTGATCCAGCAGACGTCGGTGCAGATCGAGGTGTTCGGTTTTGGCAGCCTGTGCGTGATGGCCGAAGGGCGTTGCCTGTTGTCGTCGTATGCCACGGGCGATTCGCCTAACAACAAGGGCGTGTGTTCGCCCGCGCATGCGGTGCGCTGGGTGGAGCGCGACGGCAGCCTGGATGCCCGCCTGAACAACATCATGATCGACCAATACGCACCGGGCGAACCTGCTGGGTATCCGACGCTGTGCAAGGGGCGCTTCCTCGTCGACGGCGAAGTCGACCACGTGCTGGAAGAGCCCACGAGCCTCAATGCGCTCAGCCTGTTGCCCCGGTTGATCGCCATGGGCGTGTCGGCAATCAAGATCGAGGGGCGCCAGCGCAGTCCGGCGTACGTTGCGCAGGTGGTGGCCACATTGCGCGCCGCATTGGATGCGGCACAGGCGGACCCGGCGCGCTTTTCCGTCAAGCCCGACTGGCAGGCGGCACTCGTGCGCCACGCAGAAGGCGCGCACGTCACGCAAGGCGCGTTTGATCGCCCCTGGAAATAGAAGGCACATCATGTCCTACGAAATTTCGCTTGGTCCGCTGCTGTATTACTGGCCGCGGCTACAGACGTTCGACTTCTACGCGGAGGTTGCCGCCAGCCCTGTCGACATCGTCTACGTGGGCGAGACGGTCTGCAGCCGCCGCCACGAATTGCGCGCGGACGACTGGCTCGATATCGCGGCCATGCTGCGCGAGGCGGGCAAATCGGTGGTGCTATCAACGCGCACGCTCATTGAAACCAGCGCCGAGGCGCAGGCGTTGCGCAAGCAATGTCAGCAGGACGACTGGATGGTCGAAGCCGGCGAGCTTGGCGCTGTGCGGTTGCTGAACGGCCGGCCATTCGTTGCGGGCCCGCATTGCAACGCGTATCACGGCGCGACGCTGGCATGGCTGGCGGGGCTGGGCGCGGTGCGTGCGGTCATGCCGCTGGAGATGAGCCAAGCCACGCTGGCCGAGCTGATGCGCGAGAAGCCTGCCGAGTTGGCGATCGAAGCAATGGTGTGGGGACGTTTGCCGTTGGCATTTTCCGCACGCTGCTTTACGGCGCGACACTTTCGCCTCAACAAGGACGACTGCGGCTTCCGCTGCATCGAGCATCCTGATGGCCTGGCGGTGCGTACGCGCGAAGGGCAGGAGTTTCTCGCCATTAACGGTATCCAGACGCAATCAGGGCAATGCCTCGACATTCTCGATCAGGCGCCCGCGCTGTCTGCGCTGGGCGTGAAGGTGCTGCGTGTCAGCCCGCAATCACAAGGCACGCTGGACGCCGTGGCGGCACTGGATGCCCTGCGCCTTGGCCTGCCTGTGCAGGACGTGCAGCCTCCGGAGGGCATTGGACGCTGCAACGGCTACTGGCACGGGCAGTCCGGCATTGAATGGCTGGAGGCGCCGCAATGACACGCTTGCGCCCCCCAGAAATGTTCGTCCGCATGGCGCGTAGCCTACCGGTGCCGCTGACATCGTTCCCGTTTGTGCTGGGTCTTGATCTGGCCCGGCGCCTGTCTTGGCTGACGCCGCCCCCGGAATTGGAAGGGCGGCGCTTTGCCATCACCGTAGAAGACCTCGGCCTGCGCGCCTGCTTTTGCTGCCGCGGTGGAGCGTTCCACACGCTTTCCGCTTCAAGCCCCGAACCCGAACTGGAGTTGCGTGCTGGCGTGGGCGATTTCGTTGCGCTTATTCGCGGCACTGCCGACGCAGATACGCTGTTTTTCCAACGCCGCCTCAAGATTGCGGGTGACACGGAGCTGGGGCTGATCGTCAAGAACTGGCTCGATGCGGCTGCACGCCCGGCGTGGCTTGCACGCTGGCAATCGCGATAGCGAGGGGCGCCATGTCATCACGTGCATTGCCGCTCGTCTATGCATGCTCGGGTTGTTCGAGTGTGGCGCAAGCGGCAAACCGCCTGGCCGTCGATCTGGACCGCGCAGGCAGGGCAGAGATGTCCTGCATCAGCGGTGTCGGCGGCGGGGTGCGCGCGCTCGTCAAGACAGCACGCAGCGGGCGCCCCATTCTTGCGCTCGACGGTTGCGCACTGGCGTGCGTCAAGGCCTGCCTGGCAACGGCGGGCGTGGCGCCAGATATTCACCTCGTGCTCAACCAGTGCGGCGCCAAGAAGCGTTATCACGCCGATTGCAGTGACGATGAATTGACTGCCGCCGCCGCGCTGGTGGATGACGCCGTCAACACGCTCCAGCATCGCCTCGACACCGCAGGCGATTGATCCGCATTGGCTTGCTGCTTTTATCCCGCCATGAGCTGGCGCTGCAACGCCGTGGTGTTCGGGATGACAACCTCGCGGCCTTCCACCCGGATCAGCCCGTCGCGAATCAATTGACGCAGCGTGCGGGAAAGCGTGGCCGGCGCCAGCCCCAGCTTGGACGCGACCAGGCTCTTGCTGCATGGAAACCGCGTGCGGTCAAACTTGCGCGGCAGCGAGAGCAGATACCCGATCAGCCGTTCATTGGCGCTTTGCAGGTTCACGGTTTCGATGTCGCACATCAACGTGTGCAGGCGCGCGGACAGCCCCGCGAGCATCTGCCGCGCAAGGCGCGGATGCACGTGCAGTGCATCGTCGATGGCGCGCTTGTCGATCCAGACCAGCAGGCTGTCTTCCATGGCTTGTGCATCTGCCGCGTAAGGGCGGTTCAGGAACATGAAGGGCTCGCCAAAGCACTCGCCGGGCCCGAAGAATTCGATGACCTTGCATTGGCCGTGCGCCCCCGGCAACACGAGCTTGATCGCGCCGACCACCACGACATAGAAACCATCTGCCCGATCGCCACGGTGAAACGCGAAGTCGTGCCGCAACACACGCACTGCGTGGCTGTCTCGCGTGAGCACAGCCATGTCATCGTCGTCGAAGTCCAGGAACAGCGGGCTGTGCTTGAGCAGATCGCCCACATTGAGGGGGTCTTGCATGGTGTCACCGGCAACAGAAAGAAGAAAAACAGGCGGCCAATGCGCGCTGGGCGCCCTCGCTGGGCAGCGTGATGGCCGGGGTTCCGGGGGCACTTCGGTAGGCTTGTAGTGCGTAGTGTTTCACGCCGCGTTGGCTGAGGTTTTGCGCCAGCGCAAGAAGCTGCGGTTCGGGCAACCAGTCGGGGTGCCACGTGGTGCGGCACTCGAATGCGGCGCCGTTCTGTAGCAGAAGATCCAGACACGCGTCGACCGGCGCAGCGCTGCCGCGGCGGCCCGTGAGTGCATCGTAGCGCGGTGCGCTGGTCTTGATGTCGAGTCCCACCCAGTCCACCAGCGGCAGTACATCGGCCAGGTGCGCCGGATAAATGCCGCCGGTGTGCAGGCCAATCTTGTAGCCCAGCGCGCGCACGTCGCGCATCAGTTGCGGCAACTGCGGCTCGCTCAGCGGTTCACCGCCGGAAAAGACAACCGCGTCGAGCAGGCCCGTGCGGCGCTGCAGAAACGCAAAGACGTCGTCCCAGTCCAGCGTGCGGGCCCGCGTTTGCAGGTGCGGGTTGTGGCAGTAATGACAGCGCCACGGGCAGCCAGCCACGAATACCACTGCCGCAAGCTGCCCGGGCCAGTCGACGCTGGAGAACGGTGCCAGGCCGCCGATGGCCGGCGGTGGGCAGTGCGGTGGCTCAGCGGGCGCGGTCTTCAACAAAGAAGCGGCGTTCACGGAATTCCCCTTGCTTGCCGATGTTGAACGAGCTGACGGGCCGGTGATAGCCCATCACGCGTGTCCAGACTTCGCAGCGCGTGCGCTGGCTGTCGTCGAGTGCAACGGTGAGGTTGGTGGTGTGTGCAACGGTGCTCATACGGAGGCTCCTTCGTGATGGAGGTGGGTGGAAGAACCTGGAGTGCCCGCCGTTGTGCAGCCGCACTTGTCGCTAGGCTGCTGTGCCAGCAGTTCTGCATCGCATTTCGGACAGAACGCGTGATGGCCGGACAGGTAGCCGTGCTTTGGGCAGATTGAAAACGTCGGGGTGATGGTGATGTACGGCAGGCGGAAGTTCGCCAGCGCGCGCCGCACGAGTTCCTTGCACGCCTGCGGCGAGGAAATGGCTTCGTTCATATACAGGTGCAGCACCGTGCCGCCCGTGTATTTGCTCTGCAGCGCTTCCTGGCGCGCCAGTGCCTCGAACGGGTCGTCGGTGTAGCCGACGGGTAACTGGCTGGAGTTGGTGTAGTACGGCTGTTCTGTCGTACCTGCCTGCAGGATGCCTGGCCAGCGCTTGCGGTCTTCGCGGGCGAAGCGGTAGGTCGTGCCCTCTGCAGGCGTGGCTTCGAGGTTGTACAGGTGCCCCGTCGCCTCCTGGAATTCGGTCATGCGCTGACGCACGTGGTCGAGCAGGCGCACCGCCATGGCATGGCCGAATGGCGTGGTGATGTCGTCTGCGTCGCGCGTGAAGTTGCGCACCATCTCGTTGATGCCATTCACGCCGAGCGTGCTGAAGTGGTTGCGCAGCGTGCCCAGGTAGCGTCGCGTGTACGGATACAGCCCCTGGTCGATCAGCCGCTGGACGAACTTGCGTTTGACCTCCAGCACGTCGCGGCCGAGAGCGAGGAGCGTGTCGAGCCGCGCCAGCAGCGCCGCCTCATCGCCCGCGTAGAGATAGCCCAACCGCGCGCAGTTCACCGTCACCACGCCAATGGAACCAGTCTGCTCGGCAGAACCAAACAACCCGTTGCCGCGCTTGAGCAGCTCGCGCAGGTCGAGCTGCAGGCGGCAACACATCGAGCGCACCATGTGCGGCTCCAGATCGGAATTGAGGAAGTTCTGGAAGTAGGGCAGCCCGTAGCGGGCCGTCATCTCGAACAGCAACGTGGTGTTGGGGTGTTCCCAATCGAAATCCGGCGTGATGTTGTAGGTGGGAATCGGAAACGTGAACGCGCGGTCCTTTGCATCGCCCGCCATCATGACCTCGATGTACGCGCGGTTGATCATGTCCATCTCGGGCTGAAGATCGCCATAGGTGAAGGGCATCTCTTCGCCGCCGATGTACGGAATCTGCTCGCGCAGGTCGGCAGGGCAAGTCCAGTCGAACGTGAGGTTGGTGAACGGCGTCTGTGTACCCCAGCGGCTGGGCACGTTCAGGTTGTAGATCAGCTCCTGCATGGACTGCTTGACCGCCGCATACGACATTGCATCGCGACGGATGAACGGCGCCATGTACGTATCGAATGAACTGAACGCCTGCGCGCCGGCCCATTCGTTTTGCAGCGTGCCGAGAAAGTTGACGATCTGCCCGATGGCTGCAGACATATGCCGCGGCGGCGTCGCTTCCACCTTGCCCGGCACGCCGTTGAATCCCTCCGTCAGCAACTGCCGCAACGACCAGCCAGCGCAGTAGCCCGACAGCATGTCGAGATCGTGGATGTGGATGTCGCCCTCGCGATGCGCTGCGCCCGCTTCGGGGCTGTAGACGTGCGAAAGCCAGTAGTTGGCCGTGACCTTGCCTGCCACGTTCAAGATCAGACCGCCAAGGCTGTACCCCTGATTGGCGTTGGCGTTGACCCGCCAGTCGCGCTGCTCGAGGTACTCGTCCATCGTGCTCTCGACGTCGACCAGCGTGTGCTTGAGTGAACGCAGCCGGGCGTGCTGCTCGCGGTAGACGATGTAGGCACGCGCGGTGCGCCAATAGCCGGCGTCCACCAGCACTTCTTCCACACAGTTCTGGATGATTTCGATACCGGGGCAGGGGAGCGGGTCGAGATGTTCGAGCACGCCCGTGGTCAGGCGCAGCGCTTCGACGGCGTCGAATTCACCCGTGGCCTGCCCGGCTGCCGCGATGGCCTGGCGGATCTTTTGCGCATCAAACGGAGCCAATGAACCGTCGCGCTTGGTGACTTGCCTGGTGACCTGTGTGCCCGTCATGAGGTACTCCATCTAGTGGTATGGAGTCAGACTAGCACTACATATTGTGGTTGGTGAGCCCTAAAGACCTTGATTTTTGAATCGCTTGACCCCGGTCAACCGGGGCCGCGTGCGACGCGGAAAGTGCGTCGCGCTGTCAGTCGACGATGAACAGCCGGGCGCCGTTCCTGGTGTACGACTGATGGGCTTCCGCATCGTCGCCCACCTGATAGCTCATGCCGGGCGTGAGGATGAACTTGCGGCCATCTTCCAGTGTGGTTTCCAGCTCGCCATCCAGGCAGAACAGGATGTGGCCCTTCTTGCACCAATGGTCAGCCAGGTAGCCGGGGGTGTACTCGACCATGCGCACACGGATGCGGTTTGACTCGTCCCCAAAGTAACGGGTGCGCCAGATCGCCATGCCGGTCTCGCCAGTGTGTTCGGTAGGTTCAACGGTGGACCAGTCGGTCGTGCCAAAGGCGAAGGGCGCCATTTTCATCGGGGACTCCGGTGGGTGACGTAAGCCTATGATGGTATCAGCGGCTTACGTGGCGCAGGCGTCGCATTTAATGCGCTCGAAACGGCGCTTGTTGGTGCGCCGTGACGGCATTGCGTGCGGCTCAATAATCCGCTTCTCACCGGCTGGTTTCACTGCCCGTGCGGCATTGCAGCAAGGTTTCAACGGCGCCAGATCAATGTATGCAGAAATTGCATGGTGCCATGCAACATCGACATAACAATCGCCATACGCTTCTCTAATATCGTCGCTTTTTACAAAGCGTGACGAAGTTGGGCTAGCCCTTGGCCCCATGAGATCCGCGTCTATCGCGCGCCGTCCCTCCGGCCACGGTATTCCTTGGAGAAAGTCTTGAACACCAAACGTCTGACCTCCCACATCGGGCTGGCAATGCTGCTGGGCATTGCCGTCGGCTGGGGCTGCCACGAATATGCCAAGGACGCCGCGGCGGCCAAGGACATCGCTTCGTACTTCGGCATCATCACCGACATCTTCCTGCGCATGATCAAGATGATCATCGCGCCGCTGGTGTTCTCGACGCTGGTGACAGGCCTGGCAAGCATGAGCGGTGGCCGCTCGGTCGGCCGCGTGGGCCTGCGCGCGATGATCTGGTTTGTGTGTGCATCGGCCACGTCGCTGGCGCTGGGCATGCTGCTGGTGAACTTCTTCCAGCCGGGTGTGCACATGAACCTCGCGCTGCCGGATGTGTCGGCCACGTCGGGCCTGAAGACGGGTGATTTCACACTCAAGGCCTTCATCACGCACGTGTTCCCGCGCAGCATCGTGGAGGCCATGGCCACCAACGAGATCCTGCAGATCCTGGTGTTCTCGCTGTTCTTCGGCGCCGCGCTGTCGACCATGAAGAACCCGATGGACAGCGTGATCGGCCGTGGCCTGGAAGAGCTGACCAAGCTGATGTTCCGCATTACCGATTACGTGATGCGCTTTGCGCCGCTGGGTGTGTTTGCCGCCATGGCCGCCGCCATCACGGTGGAAGGCGTGGGCGTGCTGTGGACCTACGGCAAGCTGATCGGCGAGTTCTACCTGGGTCTGGCGCTGCTGTGGGCGATCCTGTTCTTCGTTGGCTACGTGCTGCTGGGCCGTTCGCTGGGCCGCTTGCTGGGGCTGATTCGTGAGCCGACGCTGCTGGCGTTTGCCACCGCAAGCAGTGAATCCGCTTACCCGAAGACGATCGAGGCGCTGGACCGCTTTGGCGTGCCCAAGCGCATCTCCAGCTTCGTGCTGCCGCTGGGTTACTCGTTCAACCTGGATGGCTCGATGATGTACCAGGCGTTTGCGGTGCTGTTCATCGCGCAGGCCTACAACATCGAGATGAGCTTCACCCAGCAACTGACGCTGCTGCTGGTCCTGATGCTCACGAGCAAGGGCATGGCCGGTGTGGCGCGTGCCTCGCTGGTGGTGGTGGCGGCCACGCTGCCGATGTTCCACTTGCCGGAAGCGGGTCTGCTGCTGATTATCGGCATCGACCAGTTCTTCGACATGGGCCGCACGGCCACCAACGTGATCGGCAACAGCCTGGCCACCGCCGTGGTGGCGAAGTATGAGCCGGCAGAAGAGGATGCGGTGGCGGAAGCCGCCGAACCTGCAATGCAGCCGCAGCCAAACGTCGGCTGACCATAAGCCAAGATGACAGCGCCGCCTTTCAGGGCGGCGTTGTTGTATCTGAGAAGCGTTATTCCGGTTGAGAAGCGAGCGGTGCCACGGCCGGGCCCAGGGGCGCATCGCCAATGTCGACGCGCTGTGCCATCGGCGACTCTCCCAGCAATGCAGCCACCATGGCTTGCAGCGGAAGCATGTCGCCGGTGCTCATGAAGCGTGGCGATGCGGCTTGGCCCGATGCCTGCAATCCCGCTGCCGCCAGCGTGCGGCCTAAATGGCGCGCGACGGCGTGACCGGTGTCGATCAATGTCAGCCGGTCGCCCGCAATCTCGCGGATGGCATCTTCCAGAAATGGGTAGTGCGTGCAGCCGAGCACCAGCGTGTCGGCATTCGCGTCGAGCATCGGCTGCAGATAGGCCTGCAGCAACTCAAGCACCGCAGGCGAGTGGGTATCGCCGCGCTCGATCAGGGGGACGAGGCCGTAGCCAGGTTGGCTCAGCACCTTGCAATCGCCAGAGGCAGCCGCCAGCAGGCGTGCAAATTTCTCGCTGCGCAGCGTGCTTTCGGTGGCGAGCACGCCAACCACACGGCTCTTCGACGTGGCAACCGCTGGCTTCAAGCCCGGCTCGACGCCAATCACCGGCACCGCGAGCTTTTCGCGCAGCACGTGCACAGCTTGCGCCGTGGCGGTATTGCACGCGATCACCAGTGTCTTGCAGCCTCGGTCGACCAGCCATTCGCACACTTGCAGCGTGCGCTCGGCAATGTATTCGGGAGATTTTTCCCCGTACGGGGCATGGCGGGAATCCGCCAGGTAGAGAAGCGATTCGGCCGGCAGATCGGCGCGAATCGCGCGCAGGACGGAGAGCCCTCCGAGGCCGGAGTCAAAGACGCCGACCGGTGCCTGCGCGCGTGTCGTCATATCGCGTGAATGGATCAGCCTGCTGCGACGGGAATCTTGCCGATCTTCGCTTGCCATTCCGCCGGGCCGGTCTTGTGGACCGATGTGCCCGAGCTGTCCACGGCGACGGTGACAGGCATGTCCTTCACGTCGAATTCGTAGATGGCTTCCATGCCCAGGTCTTCAAACGCCAGCACCTTCGAGCCGCGGATGGCCTTCGACACCAGGTACGCCGCGCCGCCCACGGCCATCAGGTAAGCCGACTTGTGCTTCTTGATGGAATCGATGGCGACGGGGCCGCGCTCGGCCTTGCCCACCATGGCAATCAGGCCCGTCTGCGCGAGCATCGTCTCGGTGAACTTGTCCATGCGCGTGGCCGTGGTCGGGCCTGCCGGGCCAACGACTTCATCGCGCACCGGGTCGACCGGGCCGACGTAGTAGATCACGCGGTTGGTGAAGTCGATGGGCAGCTTCTCGCCCTTGGCCAGCATGTCGGCGATGCGCTTGTGTGCGGCATCGCGGCCCGTCAGCATCTTGCCGTTGAGCAGCAACGTCTGGCCCGGCTTCCACGAAGCAACTTCTTCCGGCGTGAGCGTGTTCAGATCCACGCGTTTGGACGTTTCCGTGTTCGGTGCCCACTCGACCTTCGGCCATTGCGACAGGTCCGGCGCTTC
Source organism: Burkholderiaceae bacterium 26 (assembly GCA_000955795.1). Lineage (GTDB taxonomy): Bacteria > Pseudomonadota > Gammaproteobacteria > Burkholderiales > Burkholderiaceae > Ralstonia > Ralstonia chuxiongensis. The sequence goes on along the minus strand of JYOB01000006.1, from coordinate 192,394 downwards.
CAGCTTGGCGACGCCGCTGCCGTCCAGCGTGAAGTGCGCGTGGCGTGTGGCAGCGCAGTTCGGGATCATGGCGACCGGCAGGTTGGCTGCGTGGGTCGGATAGTCCAGGATCTTCACGTCGAGCACGGTGGCCAGGCCGCCCAGGCCTTGCGCGCCAATGCCCAGCGCGTTGACCTTTTCGTACAGCTCGATGCGCAGCTCTTCAGCGCGGTTGCTCGGGCCGCGGGCGATCAGGTCTTGAATGTCGATCGGCTCCATCAGTGCTTCCTTGGCCAGCAGCATGGCCTTTTCAGCCGTGCCGCCAATGCCGATGCCCAGCATGCCCGGCGGGCACCAGCCCGCGCCCATGGTCGGCACGGTCTTGAGCACCCAGTCGACGATGGAATCCGACGGATTCAGCATCACGAACTTCGACTTGGCTTCCGAGCCGCCGCCCTTGGCCGCGACAATCACATCCACCGTGTCGCCCGGCACGATCGACATGTTGATCACGGCCGGGGTGTTGTCCTTCGTGTTGGTGCGCTTGCCGGCCGGGTCGGCCAGCACGCTTGCGCGCAGCTTGTTGTCGACGTCGTTGTACGCGCGGCGCACGCCTTCGTTGACCATGTCTTCCAGGCTCATCGTGGCGCCGTCCCAGCGCACGTTCATGCCGACCTTCAGGAAGACGGTGACGATGCCGGTGTCCTGGCAGATCGGACGCTTGCCTTCAGCGCACATGCGGCTGTTGGTCAGGATTTGCGCGATGGCATCCTTGGCGGCCGGGCTCTGCTCCTGCTCATAGGCGCGGCCCAGAGCAGTGATGTAGTCCATCGGGTGGTAGTAGCTGATGTACTGCAGGGCGTCGGCGACGCTCTGGATGAGGTCTTCTTGACGAATGACGGTCATGGTGGGGGACCAACGTATAGGAATGAAAAGCCGGTGCGGCAGGGCAGTGGTCAGTGACTTTTGCTGCCTGCCTGTGGCCTGGACGGCGGGCGCCGCAGGCTCAGAACAGCCTGAGATCATACACCCAATGTCGGGCGCGGATTGTCCGAGCGCGTTCGTCGGAATCGCCGCGCCAGCAAGGGCGCAGCGTCAATGTGCGTCGACAGCCTCGCCGTGCGGATGCGCATGCGAAACGATGCGGTCCACCCACGCCATCACCAGCGCAGACACCAGGAACGCCACGTGAATGACCACCTGCCACAGGATCGTGTGCGTGTCTTTCTGGGCCGCATCGATGAACGTTTTGAGCAGGTGGATCGACGAGATGCTGATCAGCGCCATCGACAGTTTGACCTTCAGCACGCCCGCGTTGACATGATCCAGCCATTCGGGCTCATCTTCATGGCCCTCGATGCCGAGCTTGGACACGAAGATGTCGTACCCGCCGATGATCACCATGATCAGCAGGTTGGAGATCATCACCACGTCGATCAGGCCCAGCACGGCCAGCATGATCTTCGTTTCGTCCAAGTCGCCCAGGTGTGACACCAGGTGCCAGACCTCGACAATGAACAGATACACATACGCTGCCTGGGCGATGATCAGCCCCAGATACAGCGGCAGTTGAAGCCAGCGGGAAAAGAAGATCAGGCGCGGAATCGGGCGCAGCGGGGCGATGGGCGACTTCATTTGGCGGAACGGAGCGGAGGGTCGAAAGGCCGTGTGATTGTAACGTTCCGTGATTACAACATCGCTTACAGGAAAACGCTTGCGATGTGCTTTATTCCTGATCGAGTGACGGGTCTAGCGGGTCCAGCGGATCGGCCACGCGGCCGCGCTGCCGCCCCCGCTGTATCGCCGGGCGAGGGCGTGCAGGCCAGCTCGCCACAAGAATGCCCGCCACCACGCACGCCAGCGCGATGCCATGCGGCCAGCCCGGCGTCTCGCCCAGGGCGACGATGCCGTAGGTGGCTGCCGCAATCGGCAGCACCGAGGTGAACACGCCTGCAAGGTGGGCTGGCACATGCCGGATGCCCTTCATCCACAGCCAGAACGAGAAGATGCTGGCCGACAGCGCATACCAGAGCACCAGGCCCCAGATGGGCAGCGGCACGCTCGACACATTGAAGGTGAGCAGCGGGATCAGCCCCAGGGGCAGCATCAGCAGGCCGCCGATCAGGTGCGTGTACGCGCAGATCTCGATGGCGGGCAACGTTTGTGTCAGCCGCCGCGACAGGATCACGTAGATCGATTCGCAAAACACCGCGCCCATCACCAGTGCGTTGCCGAGCAGCGCTTGCGAGGCATCGGCGGGCGCAGCGCCTGAAGATTCACCCCCGCGATAGGCGTTGAGAATGGCGACGCCCGCCACCGCGAGCGCCACCGACACCAGCGTGCGGCCTGAAGGCTTTTCACGCAGCACGAGCCAAGACAGCAGGGCTACCGTGGCCGGAATCGTGCTCGTGATAATGCCCGCAGCCAGTGCAGAGGTCAGCCGCACGCCGTTGAGCATGAGCAGCGTGAAGCCGAACGTACCGAAAAATGCCTGGAGGAAAAGGTTGGTCCACTCGCCACGCGTCACGCGGCGCATGCGCGATGGCTTGTACCACGGCGCCATGCAGACGATAGCAATCAGAAAGCGCAGCAATGCAAACAACATCACCGGCATGACGGCGACGATCGATTTGCCGAAACCGACGTTGCTGCCGACCAATGCCATGGCAGCAATCAGGAAAAGGGCGTGGATGGGCACGATGAGGAATCAGTGGAAACCGGCACGGGGCGCGGCTCTGTAGCCGGCTATGTTGCGTTGCGATGCGTGCCGTAACGTGAAGTGACGCATTATAGTAGTGCCCTTCACGTCGGCTTGCGGTGCAGAAATGCGTAAGGCTGGAGTCAGGTCAGCCCCTTAGATTCGCCGCAAAACGACAACAGACATCGCTATCAGGAGACACCATGGCTGGCATTGAATCTGTCCTGCAGGAAACGCGCGTGTTCGACCCGCCCGAATCCTTTGTTAAACAGGCAAACATCGCCGGCATGGATGCGTACCGTGCGCTGTGTGCCGAAGCCGAGCACGATTACGAAGGCTTCTGGGCGCGCCTCGCACACGAGCATCTGCTGTGGCACAAGCCCTTCAGCAAGGTGCTGGATGAGTCCAACGCACCGTTCTACAAGTGGTTTGAAGACGGCGAGCTCAACGCCTCGTACAACTGCCTCGAGCGCAACCTTGAGAACGGCAACGCCGACAAGGTCGCCATCATTTTCGAGACCGACGATGGCAAGGTATCGCGCGTCACTTACCGCGAACTTCACGCACGCGTCTGCCGCTTCGCCAATGGCCTGAAGGCCCTGGGCATCAAGAAGGGCGATCGCGTCGTGATTTACATGCCGATGTCGATCGAAGGCATCGTGGCCATGCAGGCATGCGCGCGCATCGGCGCAACGCACTCGGTGGTGTTTGGCGGGTTCTCGGCCAAGTCGCTGCAGGAACGCATCGTCGACGTGGGCGCCGTGGCGCTCATCACGGCCGACGAGCAGATGCGCGGCGGGAAGGCGCTGCCGCTCAAGGCCATCGCTGATGAAGCGCTCGCCATGGAAGGCACCGACGCGGTCAAGCACGTCATCGTCTACCGCCGCACCAACGGCAACGTGAACTGGGTGGAAGGTCGTGACCGCGCGATGGACGAGGTCGAAGGCGGCCAGCCCGACACCTGCGAAGTGACGCCGGTGGGCGCGGAACATCCGCTGTTCATCCTCTACACCTCGGGTTCGACCGGCAAGCCGAAGGGCGTGCAGCACAGCACGGGCGGCTACCTGCTGTGGACGTTGCTCACCATGCAGTGGACGTTCGACCTGAAACCCGACGACATTTTCTGGTGCACGGCCGACATCGGCTGGGTGACGGGCCACAGCTACATCGCGTACGGCCCGCTCGCAGCCGGCGCCACGCAGGTCGTGTTTGAAGGTGTGCCCACGTATCCGAACGCCGGCCGCTTCTGGGACATGATCCAGCGTCACAAGGTCAACACGTTCTACACCGCACCGACGGCAATCCGCTCGTTGATCAAGGCTGCCGAAGCCGACGAGAAGGTCCACCCCAAGCAGTACGATCTCTCCAGCCTGCGCCTGCTCGGCACCGTGGGCGAGCCGATCAACCCGGAAGCCTGGATGTGGTACCACACGAACATTGGTGGCGGACGTTGCCCGATCGTCGATACGTTCTGGCAGACCGAGACCGGCGGCCACATGATGACGCCGCTGCCGGGGGCCACGCCCCTGGTGCCGGGCTCGTGCACGCTGCCGCTGCCGGGCATCATGGCTGCCATCGTCGATGAAACCGGGCACGACGTGCCGAACGGGCAGGGCGGCATCCTGGTCGTCAAGCGTCCGTGGCCGTCGATGATCCGCAACATCTGGGGCGACCCGGAGCGCTTCAAGAAGAGCTACTTCCCGGAAGAGCTGGGAGGCAAGCTGTATCTGGCGGGCGATGGCTCCATCCGCGACAAGGACACCGGCTACTTCACCATCATGGGTCGCATCGATGACGTGCTGAACGTCTCGGGCCACCGCATGGGCACGATGGAGATCGAATCGGCGCTGGTGGCGAACCCGATTGTTGCCGAAGCTGCCGTGGTGGGCCGCCCCGACGACATGACGGGCGAAGCGATCTGCGCCTTCGTGGTGCTCAAGCGCTCGCGCCCCGATGGCGAGGAAGCCAAGCAGATCGCCAACGAGCTGCGCAACTGGGTTGGCAAGGAGATCGGGCCGATCGCCAAGCCGAAGGACATCCGCTTTGGCGACAACCTGCCCAAGACGCGCTCGGGCAAGATCATGCGCCGCCTGTTGCGTTCGCTGGCCAAGGGCGAGGACATCACGCAGGACACGTCCACGCTTGAGAACCCGGCCATCCTCGATCAACTGAAGGAAACGCGCTAACCGCCAGCGCTGGTCGCCAACCTTGGCCGCCGACTCCCAACAAGACAGCCGCTTTCGCAAGCGGCTGTTTCTGTATTACGGGCTCTATACCGTAGGGCTGCTGCTCTTCATCGTGATGATGGGCGCGATCGAGCGCGTGCGCGGGCCGGGCGTGTGGCTCGGCTATGTGTTCCTGTTCGTCACGATTGCCATCTATGCGTGCATCGGGCTGATCTGCCGCACGGCCGATCTGACCGAGTATTACGTGGCAGGGCGCCGCGTGCCGGCGTTCTTCAACGGCATGGCCACCGCGGCCGACTGGATGAGCGCTGCCTCGTTCATCGGCCTGGCGGGCATCGTGTTCGCCTCGGGCTATGAGGGCCTCGCTTATGTGATGGGCTGGACGGGCGGCTACTGCCTCGTCGCTTTCCTCCTGGCGCCGTACCTGCGCAAGTTCGGTGGCTACACGGTGCCGGATTTCCTGGCCAATCGCTACGGCAACGGCGAGCGCGGCGGCAGTTCTGTCGTACGCGGCATCGCGGTGCTGGGCGCGACGCTGTGTTCGTTCGTCTACCTCGTTGCGCAGATTCAGGGTGTGGGGCTGGTGGTCACGCGTTTTATCGGCGTCGAGTTTTCGGTGGGCGTGTTCTTCGGGCTGGCGGGCATTCTGGTGTGTTCGTTCCTGGGCGGCATGCGTGCGGTGACGTGGACCCAGGTGGCGCAGTACATCATCATGATCGTGTCGTTCCTGGGCGTGGTGTCGATCATCGGCTGGCATCGGTATCACGATCCGCTGCCGCAGCTTTCGACGGGTCGCCTGCTGCTGCAGATCGAGAAAGAGGAACAGCGCATCGCGCACGACCCTGCAGAGCAGCACGTGCGCGACCAGTTTCTGAGCGATGCGCAGGCGCTGCAGGAGCGCATCTCGCAGCTACCGCAGTCGTTCGAGCAGGCGCGGGAAACACTGAACACGCAGCTCAAGCTTGCACGCGAACGCAATGCGCCGCTGCGCGAGATCAAGTCTCTGGAGCGCCAGCGCGAAGAATTTCCGCCGGATGCGGCCGCCGCGTCGATCCTGTGGAACCAGCAGCGTGAAGACGCGCTGGCGCGCAGCCGCATGGCGCCGCCATCCATCGAGCCATTTCCGTCGGCGTCGCAAAACGAGCGCGGCACCGAGCGGCTGAACTTCGTGCTGCTGGTGTTCTGCCTGATGGTCGGCACGGCCAGCCTGCCGCACATCCTCACGCGCTTTCACACCACGCCGTCGGTGCGCGAGACACGCAATTCCGTGAGTTGGACGCTGGTTTTCGTGGCGCTGCTGTATGTCTCGGCACCAGCGCTGGCGGCGCTTGTCAAGCTCGACCTGCTGCAGCATCTGGTCGGGGCGCCGTTTGCCGACCTGCCACAGTGGATCGTGCCGTGGCGCAAGGTCGATCCGGCCGTGTTTGCTCTGCATGACATCAACGGCGACGGCATCGTGCAGTGGGCAGAGGTGATGATGCAGCCGGACATGGTCGTGCTGGCCGCGCCCGAGATTGCGGGGCTGCCGTACGTGTTGTCCGGGTTGATTGCAGCGGGCGCGTTGGCAGCGGCGCTGTCGACTGCCGATGGCCTGCTGCTGACCATCGCCAACGCCTTATCGCACGACGTGTACTTCCACATGATCGACAACACGGCCAGCCACCAGCGGCGCGTGACGAGCGCCAAAGTGGTGTTGCTGGGCGTGGCGCTGCTGGCCGCTTATGTGACGTCGTTGAAGCCGGGCAACATTCTTTTCCTGGTGGGCGCGGCCTTCTCATTGGCGGCGTCGTGCTTCTTTCCGGTATTGGTGCTGGGCGTGTTCTGGAAGCGCACCAATCGTGCCGGTGCCGTCGCGGGCATGCTGACGGGGCTGGCCGTGAGCGTGTACTACATCATCGCCAACTACCCGTTCTTCACGCGCATGACGGGTGTGCTTGGTCACCCGTGGTTTGGCGTCGACCCGATTGCCTCGGGTGCGTTTGGCGTGCCGGCGGGTTTTGTTGCGGCGATTGTCGTGAGCCTGCTCACCAGGCCGAACCGGCCAGTGGTCGACAAACTTGTTGGCTACATTCGCGATCCGCAGTAAAAAAACCGGCTCCCGACGAGCCGGCAAAGAGCAGGGCCGGAATGTGGGGACTCCGACCCCGGGGCTGACCTCTCCCGCCAGCCCACAACGCGAGTGAGGCAGTGCGGCGAGGCGGCGCGAGCTCAGTCGGGCAAGGGATGCGCCTGCGGCTTGTCGTTCGATAACGTCTGGATGGCCCGCTCCAGCGGTGCCGCACTGACGCTGACTTCGCCTGCAAAGGGCCGGTCCACGGCCAGCACAAAAAAGAACGCCAGGCCCAGCGTGGTCGCCCACACCGCCACCAGCGCCATGTGAAAGCGCGTGGCCGGCAGCGCATAGAGCAGCAGCAACGACAAGCCGCTGGCGATCAGCATCACGCCCCAGAGCGTGCCGGGCATGGCGGCTTCCAGGTTCTGCAGGCGTTTCTCCCGGTACTTCACCATCTCGTTGACGCGGGCGAGCACTTCGATCAGCAGCACGCGCTCGCGGTCGTCGCGGGGTGTGATGCGGTTGGCCGTGGCAAACATGCTGTTGAACGCAGCCTCCGTGTCGGCATCAGGACGCGCTTGCTGCTGCATGCTCGGCCATTCGTCACGGACAACGTGCTCCAGATAGGTGATCAGCTCGCGCCGCGCGGTGGTGGCGCTCGGATGCGAGAACGCCGACAGATCGCGCGCGAGTTCCGTGGCGCATGCGGCTTCGGCGGCCACGATATCCGCGGCGGCTTGATACGCACCCCATACCGAGATGGCCGAGAACGCGACCAGCAACGAGTTGATGGTCGTGACGGCCGTCATCATGGCGATGGTCATGTTGCGCTGTTCGGCGTCCAGCGCGACTGGAAAAACGCGGCGAAACAGCACGTAGCCGCCCAATGCCACGAACAGCGTGGCGAAGACGATGACAGCGCCCATCGCCCATGCGGGGATGTTGTAGAGGAACAGCATGAGGTCACTCCTTGGATGGCCGGTTGGAGGGAGGCGGAGGTGTAGAGGCGGGCGAATCGGTGGCGGCCAGCATGGCGCGCGTGAAGTCGGCCAGCCGCTGGCGCATCGCCTCGGGTGAGGCGTTGCTGTCGAACGACTGCTGCAGATCGATCAGGTTGGCGGCGAATTCGCTTTGCCATTGCGTGCGCTCGCTGGCGGCACGCGCGCGGTAGGTCTGCATGGCAGCGTCGGCATCGGCCGAGCGGTCACCGCGTACGAGTGTTTCGAGCGCATCCACCAGCCGCTGCAGCAACCGGTGCACAGCGGTGGCAGAGAAGCCGCCCAGCATCGCCAGCGTCGGTTTGCCGAAGTTGTGCATGCTGCCCCCGTCGAACAGATGCGCCGGCAGCATCTCAACGAGGATCAATCCGGCAATCACGCCGAGGATCAACCGTGCGCAGTAGGAAGCGTCGTACTTCGGGTCGTAGGTGGCTGCGGCCACATAGCGATGTGCCTGAAACAGCGTGGCAAACGACGCGCCCAGCCCCGCGCAGAACAGCAGGAACAGCGTGTTCCATAACAGGGGCGCGCCGTCCGAATCGAGGAAGCCCCGGTCGATGTTTGCGCTCGATACGTCGGGCGACATGCCGGTGGCAATCACGGCGATCAGGAAGGCGATCGCAGCGCTGGTCAGCAGCCGGATCAACGGCACAGGACCGAGCCAGGGGAATGGGTGATCGCTGCGATGCTGTGCGTCGAGCAGCGTGACGGCCTGCGGGGTAGCCGGTGCGATGGCGGCCGCAAGTTTGCGGTGGATGGCTGCCAGCGCGTGGTGCGGCGTGGCCTGCGGTGGCATCTGCCTGTCAATGAGCGGGCCGAGCTGGGCGATGAGTTCTGGCGCGACTGGCAAGCCGTGATGCAGGGCGTAGCGGGCCATCGCTTCGCATTCTTCACGCAGTTGTTCAACGAGGGGCGGGATTGGTTGTGGCTGCGGTGCCGCACGCGGGCGCAGCCAATGCGCGAAGCCGAACGGGATCATGCGGGCCTCCCGTCGTTGGATGGCGTGCTCGGCAGGATGATGGAAACCGAGCCGCGTTGCAGGTGTGGGCTGTTGTGTCGCATGGTGGCTTTCGTCGGCAGGGTGGGCCGTGCACGGCCCCGGCTCGCCCCGTTGCTTGTTTCGCACGGGGCCAGTCCACTTTGCGTCGCCCGTGCGAGTCCGCCAATGCAGCGGAAGTCACGAACGACGGCCTAACGAAAGACACAGGACAGAAAAGAGAAAACGCCCACAGCCTTTCGGCGGCGGGCGCAGTGACAGCTTGGAGACGACAACTGCTACGGTGACAGTGCTCCGGTCAGGCGCGTGCGGCGTGCGGATCGACGCGGAAGAAGGACATCGCGGCGTTCAGCTCTTGCCCCTGGTCCTGCAGCGATTGCGATGCGGCTGCGGCTTCTTCCACCAGCGCCGCATTGCGCTGCGTGACTTCATCCATTTGCGAGATCGCCTGGTTGACTTGTTCGATGCCGCGCTTCTGCTCGACCGATGCGGCGGCAATTTCTTCCATGATGTGCGTGACCCGGGCCACGGCTTGCGTGACCTCCGTCATGGTCTCGCCGGCTTCGCCCGCCAGCGTGGATCCGTCGTGAATACGTTCTACCGACGAGGCGATCAGTTCCTTGATCTCCTTGGCCGCCGTTGACGAGCGCTGCGCCAGGCTGCGCACCTCGCTGGCGACCACCGCAAAGCCGCGCCCCTGCTCGCCTGCGCGTGCGGCTTCCACGGCGGCATTCAGCGCGAGGATGTTGGTCTGGAACGCGATGCCTTCGATGATGCCGGTGATGTCGGCAATCTTGCTTGATCGGTCGCTGATGTCCTGCATGGTCGATACGACCTGGCTGACGACCGTGCTGCCCTTGAGCGCCACTTCGGACGCGGTGGAGGCGAGCGCGGTGGCGTGCTGGGCGTTTTCTGCATTCTGCTTCACGGTGGAAGTCAGCTCTTCCATGCTGGCGGCCGTTTCTTGCAGCGACGATGCCTGTGCTTCCGTGCGCTGGCTCAGGTCGGCATTGCCCGCCGCAATCTGTTTGGCTGCGCCGGCCACGCTGGTGCTGCTGTCGCGTACCTTGTCGACGATCTCGGTCAGGCGGCCGTTCATGTCGCGCAGGGCAGAGAGCAGGTAGCTTGTCTCATCCTTGCCTTGCACCTCGATGCGGCTGCTCAGGTCACCGCGTGCCACCGTCCGGGCGACATCCACGGCGGTGCGGATCGGCTGTGTGATCGAGCGCGTGATGATGATGCCGGCAACAATTGCCAGCAGCACCGCGCCGATCGACAGGCCGGCCAACAGATTGCGCTGCATGACGTACTGCGCCTCATACGCCTGCACGAGCTGCTCCTGGCGCTCGTGCGTGTACGTGGCATACGCGTCCGTGGTCTTGATGAGGGCGGCCAGCAGCGGGCGGCACTCGTTGTCCATCTTCTGGATGGCTTCGTCGTGTTTGCCGGCCAGTGCCAGCCCGACGATGTCGGTCGCCACGGGGCCGTACTTGGCTTCCACGCGGTTGATGTCTTCAACCAGCTTACGCGCGCGGTCACTGGTGTCCTTGGCGCCCGCAATCATGTCGTTGAGCTGCTTGAGCTTGTTCTTCACATCGTCGTGCGCCTGAAAGACGTCGGCCTTCTCCAGATCCAGGTCTTTTTGCGTGACCACGAGAACCAGGTTGCGCGCGGCGATGGCGCGCCGATCCACCGCCGTGCGCACGTCGTTTGCCACATCTGCGCGGGCGCTGATGCCGTGCACGTAGTTCGAGAACCCTTCAGTCGATTCGGACAGCGCCCGCAGCGACATGCCCGATACCACGACGACAATGGCTGCCAGCACGCCAAAGCCCGTTGTGAGCTTGGCTTTGATGGTCATCTGAAGAAAGTTCACTGCGTCCTCCGGTTTGCTGAATGGATTGAGAGGTGGTCGCGCACCGGAGCGGCTTTAAAAAAGACGGTCGACAACCACGTTGTTATGTGTAAGGACTGCGTACTCGAGAAAGATGCAGGTTATGTCACGGTATGACCGATTTGTATGCGTCGGATTTTTGGGTCTCCACGGGGTTATCGGCATTGAAAAGAAAATCCTGAATAACATTCTTTCTGAGCGTTTTCACTTAATGCAAATTGAGAACCTTTGTTTTGCCGGTGAAACCTTATCTGGCAAGGACTGGGGCGCCATCGTTTCGAATCGTGCGACGGATTATGCAGGCTGGATGGTGCCAACGTTTTCCTACTCTATTTGCGTTATTTATATTCAGATATCGATAATTTCACTACAGTATTCGCGATGCGTAGTTTCACGGACGTATTTGGCGGATTACATATTTTGGTGGTGCCTGGTATCTAAAGAAAACGGCCCGCGAAGCGGGCCGTCAGATCAACGCGGACGGGCCTTGCTACAGCGCCGTGGCCGGCACAACAGGCAGCACAACCTTGGATGGATGGGCCGCATCGCTGTAGATCGTCAGCACACCGACGAGCGAGTTGAGCAGCGTGGGCAGTGGCGGTACGCCTTGCGGCAGGTTGCTTGCGCCCACGGCCACCCGCAGCTTGTGCCCCTTGGCGATGAGCGCACTCGTCGGGAACACCTCCACCGGCACCATGACGGCCTGGCCCGGCATGAGTGCCTGCACGGAGCTTGGGGTGAACGGATGCCATGGCTGGATCATCAGGCCATTCATCGTGCGCGAACGGCTCGCGTCCACCGCGCGCAGCGAGGCCGTCTGAAGCCCATCGGTGAGTGGCGTGACGTTCCCCGCCGCGTCCACGTCGTCAATGCGTACCGAGACGCCTGCGTCCAGCGCGGTGGTGGAGATCCACACATCCGCCTCAATCGGCCCGTTGAGGTAGACATCCGCCGGCATGGGCGGCGTTTCGAACTTCACATCGGCGGCTTCTGCAATGGTGTCGTCGGTCTGGCACGGCAGCGGGAGGAAACCCGTCAATCCAGCCGTCCATTGCGACAGGCTGATCGAGCACGCGCCGTTCAGTGGCTGCTGCGCGACCATGTTGGACGCTTCGTTTGCCGCAGGCGCGGTGGCCGACAGGCTCTTGTCGCCGCGCAGGAAGAGCTGCTGTGCCTGCACCTGCGGATGGGGCCAGTCCGTGGCCGTGGCGTAGTGGCCGAGGCCGGTCACGTATTGCGTAACGTTGGGAAGCGCATCGGCGCCCACGTTCATGCCTTTGACGTACTGGTCGAACCATTGCAGCTGAATGTGGTTCAGCGGCGGCACGCCGTCGACCGGCAACCCGCTGCCCAACGCGGCCTGCAGATGCGTCCACGGGCCGATCAGCAGCTTGGCCGGTGCCTGCGTCTTGATGCTCTCGTACGTGAGCGGTTCACTGCGCTGGAAAAGATCGTGCAGGCCGCCCACCACGAAGGTCGGCACTTTGATCTTCCCGTCGTTTTCCAGCGGCGAACGCGTCGCCCAGAACGCGCCGTCATAGGCCGTGGCCGTCGTGCCGAGCAGCGCCTGCAGCATCGTCGGCAACTGGAACGTCGTGACCGCAGACACCAGGTGCTGCAGCACGGCCGGCAAACCGATTGTCGGGTCTGTCACCAGCGTCGGATCGGTCAAGCTAAGCACTGATACCAGACCGAACCACGCGGGGATGAAGGTCAGGTTCGTCTGGCCACCCGTGAAGACGATGTCGCGGTAGCCATCACCAATCGGCACGATGGGGAAGGCCGCCTTGACCGCCGGATGGTTCTGCGCCGCCGTGATGACGGTCGTGATCCCGAGGTACGACACGCCGTAAAGGCCGATGGCGCCGTTGCTCCACGATTGCTGGGTCACCCAGTCGACCACGTGGCCGTAGTCGCTTTGCTCATCGGCGCCAAAGGCGTCCCATGTGCCTTGCGACTGGCCGGTGCCGCGTACGTCCACCACCACCGTCGCGTAGCCGTGCTGGACGATGTACGGATCGGCCGCGCCCAGCGCTGCGCCAATCGAGGCTTCGTATTGCGCGTTGCCGCCGTTGTACGACGTCTGCACCAGCACCGTGGGGAACGTGCCGGCAGCGGCGTTGCCCGATGCGTCGGCCGGCAAGGTCACATATGCCGCGAGCTTCGTGCCGTCGGGCATGGTGATGTATTGCATGGCTTGCCGCGCAACGCCCGCGTAGAGCACCGGCGGGTTGTAGTCGACCCACTTGGCGCCCGCGTTGCTCTTGATGGACGTTCCCGGTTGCGCCGGTGTGGCACGCGTACCGAGCGTGGTCCAGTTGACTGCGGCCGGCTGCACCGGCTGTGTTGGCTGCATGGTGTTTGAATCTGCGGGGATGCTGTTGGCGACGGTCGAGCCGTCACCGCCGCCGCAGCCCGACAGCGAAAGCGCCGCGCACAGCAGCGCCGACATCAGCATGCGGCTGCGCCGCACGCGTGGGTTACCCATTTGCATGGGGTGTCTCCTCTTGAATGCTTTTGTTGTGTAGGGGGGGGGGCGGCGCGCCGAAGGTGGCGGCACGCGGCCGATCGCTTCCGGTTCGGAAGCGGAGCAAGCGAAGAGGCCGGCGCAGAAGAGGGGTGGGTGACACGACCGACCGCGCACCAGCGGGCTTGGGCGCATGGATAAAGCACCAAGCATGCCCACGGCACGACACCCGCAGATGGCGCCGTACGGCGGTGTGGCACGTGCGTTGGGTCTCGGAACGCTACCGGCGTTACGTAACGTTCCGCGTAACGAGGGGCCTGGTGCTGCCGTTTTCAGATGAGGAATTCGCACCCCACCAACGGAGGGATGCTGCCCGCGAAGCCCCGTCAACAGGGTGTTTCAAACAGATCAAAACGACAACGCGTGCATGCAAAAAGCGCACGTTGACCGGCTCATCGGTGTTGGCATGGACGTTGCATATTCAGGCTGCGCGCCCGGCACAGGGCGCCACACGAAGAGCGCAACAACAGCACAGACAGCAAGGGGCCCATCATGAATCGCACCATTCAAGACGTCGAAATTGCCGCTGCCATCGACTCGGACCTGCTCCGCCGCCGCGAGCAGTTTGTTGGTCAGCCTGCCGCGTGGCGGGTGTGGTCAGAAGCCGCGCACGTCGCCACACTGAATGAACGCGCACGCGCCGCGTTTATCGAGCACGTGGCCAACGCCCGCGGTGCCGATATTGCCCTGCGCCTGCTGCTCAAAGCGCAGTCGATTCGCGATCAGATTACGCAGACCCTGCTGACGAGCGAGACGCAAGTCACGCTGCATTGAGTTATGCGAGGGGATGCCGGCCGCGCGAGACGTGTCGGCGGTGGGATGCAAAAGGCCTTGTCGGGAGACCGGGCCTTTTGCTTTGGAGCGACGGGAATGTGCCTTGGAAACGAAAATGCCCGCTTGCGCGGGCATTTGTATTCTGGCGGAGAGAGGGGGATTCGAACCCCCGATAGGTTATTAACCTATACACGCTTTCCAGGCGTGCGACTTAAACCACTCATCCATCTCTCCGGAAGCCCACGATTGTAGCACACTGGGCGAGCTAGCCAACCCCTCCGGCCTTGGTCCGGGCCAGGTTGTCGGTTCTTCGCGTGGCGAGCGACCGAGGGTGTCCACTATTGCTGACATCAGCCGTTTGAACGTACGCTTGGCCAGCAAAAAATCACAAAAGCCAAGGAGACCACCGCCCCATGGATTTGGACGTCAACCACAAGCCGGTCAGCGTTGATTGCGACCCGGCCACGCCCCTGTTGTGGGTGCTGCGTGACCACCTGAACCTGACCGGCACGAAGTTCGGCTGCGGCGTTGCGGCGTGCGGCGCATGCACGGTGCACGTGGACGGCGCGGCCGTGCGGTCCTGCGTGCTGCCGGTGGCGGCTGCAGCCGGCAAGCACATCACAACCATCGAGGGACTTGCTGGCGCCGAGGGCAAACGCCACGCGTTGCAACAAGCCTGGATAGATGAGCAGGTGCCCCAGTGCGGCTACTGCCAATCCGGCATGCTGATGGCCGCGGCGGACTTGCTTGCCCAACACCCCGATCCGAGCGATGCCGACATCGACGCGGCCATGACCAACATCTGCCGCTGCGGCACGTATCCGCGCATGCGCGCCGCCATCAAGCGCGCAGCCAAGGCGTTGCGGGAGGGTCGCGCATGAATGCGAAAGCAACGAAGCCGCGTAGCGGACGCCGCCGTTTCCTGCTAGGCGCGCTTGGTATTGGCGGCGCCCTGGTGGTGGGTTGGGGTGTGATGCCACCGCGCAGCCGCGTGGGCGATCCGTCCATCTTCCCCGAGCACAACGGCGAGATTGCGCTGAACGGCTGGATCAAGATCACGCCCGAAGGCAACGTTGTGCTCGCCATGCCCCGCGTGGAGATGGGGCAGGGCATCCACACCGCGCTGTCGATGCTGGCGGCGGAAGAGCTGGACATTCCGCTCTCGCGCGTGAGCATCGAAAGCTCGCCTGTGGAGCGCATCTACGGCAACGTCGTCGCCATGGGCGACAGCTCCCTGCCGCTGCATCCCGATAGCGCCGACAAGACCTGGGCTCGCGCACTGCACTGGATCATGGCCAAGAGTGCGCGCGAGATCGGCCTCATCATTACCGGCGGCAGCAGCAGCACCGCCGATGGCTGGCAGCCCGTGCGTGAGGCCGCCGCCACGGCGCGTGCGGCGCTGGTGCAAGCCGCAGCGCGCGAATGGAACGTGTCGGCTGCGGAAGTCAGCATCCGCGATGGCCAGTTGATTGGGCCCGGCGGCAAGCAATCCACGTTTGGCGGCATGGCCAAGTCGGCGCGCGGTATTGCTGCACCGTCCAGCGTCACGCTCAAGCCGGCTTCGCAATACCAGTTGATCGGCAAGCCGGCGCCGCGCAACGACCTTGCAGCCAAGACAGATGGCAGCGCGCGCTTCTCCATCGACACGCGCCTGCCCGGCATGCTGTATGCCGCCGTCGTGATGTGCCCGGTGTTTGGCGGCAAGCTCAAGACGTTTCAATCGAAAGCGGCGCTCGGCATGCCGGGCGTGCGTTACGTGGTGCCGTTTGAAGGCACTGCCGGTGGCGCACCGGGCGTGGCGGTGGTGGCGGATCATTACTGGCAGGCGCGTCAGGCGCTGGCAACGATCGAGCCCGTTTGGGACAACGGCCCGCATGCCAAGCTCGATTCCGCAGACATTCGGCAGCAACTCGTCAGCGCGCTCGACAGCGACAAGGGCGGCTTCACGTATCGATCGATGGGCGATGGCCTGAAAGCCTTCGACAAGGCCGATGGCGCCACCATTGTCGAGGCGGAATACACCGCGCCGTATCTTGCGCACACCACGATGGAGCCGATCAACTGCACCGCGCAGGTGACGCAGGACGGCGTGCATTTGTGGGCGCCCACGCAGGTCGCCACGCTGGCGCAGCTGGTGGCGGCGCGCGCAGCAGGTGTGAGCGGCGACAAGGTGCATATCGACATCCCGCTCATCGGCGGCGGTTTCGGGCGGCGGCTGGAATCGGATTTCATCGGCCAAGCCGTCGTCATCGCCACCAAGACCGATGGCAAGCCCGTGCAGGTCATCTGGTCGCGTGAAGAGGACGTTCGCCACGACTTTTATCGCCCGCAGGCCATCGCACGGCTCAAGGCGCGTGTCGAGAACGGCAAGGTTATGGCGATCGCGTCGCGCAGCGCTGGCCAATCGATTCTGGCAGGCGAGCTGGATCGCCTGTTTGGCGCGCCGTCGGTGGGTATCGACCGCTACACCGCCGAAGGCCTGTTCGACCTGCCATACGAAATTGAGCACGAGCACATTGCGCATCTGGCAGTCGATCTGCCGGTTCCCGTGGGGTTCTGGCGCAGCGTTGGCCACTCGTACAACGGGTTCTTCCTGGAAGGCTTTCTCAACGATGTGGCGGCGGCAGCCAAGCTTGACCCGCTGGCGATGCGGCGTGACTTGCTGAAGGCGCATCCGCGTGAGCTGAAGGTGCTGGATACGGCCGCACAGGCAGCCGGCTGGGGGCAGCCGCTCGCCCCGGCGGCCGACGGTGCGCCGCGTGCGCGCGGCATTGCGCTGCATCCGAGCTTCGGCTCCGTGGTCGCGCAGGTGGTGGAGGTGTCGATGAAGGACGGCAAGCCGCGCGTGCATCGCGTCGTCTGCGCGGTCGATTGCGGCACGGTAGTCAATCCGGGCATCGTTGCGCAACAGATGGAGAGCGCGGTCATCTTTGGCCTGACGGCGGCGCTGTATGGCCGGATCGACATCAAGGACGGCCAGGTCGTGCAGTCGAACTTTCCGGACTATCCGGCGCTCAAGATGGCTGAGGCGCCCGTCATTGAAACGCACATCGTGCCGAGCACGGCAGAACCCAGCGGCATGGGCGAGGTGGGTGTGCCCCCAATCGCGCCGGCCGTGGCCCATGCCGTGGCGCAGTTGACGGGCAAGCCGGTGAGGCAGTTGCCGATAGTGTGATGCTGCAGTGTTGAAACGAAAAAGCCGCAGGCGCAAATCTGCGGCTTTTTCTTTGGGGCGATGCCGCCGGGCTCAGGCCGCATCCGGAAACACGGGTTCGCCCAGATTCAGCATCAGTCGATTCGCCCACGCAAAGATGGCCACCGCGTGTATCAGGTCGAGAATCTCCACGTCCGTCAGGCCGGCGACCTTGAGCGGCTGCAGGTCTTCGCCACGCACATCGCCTGGGCGCAGCGTCAGGTCGATCGAGAACAGCGCGATGGCACGCTCTCGCGCATTCGTGCCGGCGATGTGCGGATCTTCAAAGACCTGCTTGATGACGTCGTTACGCTTGGCGAGCTGCTCAAAGCGTTGTGCGTGGACAGACGCGCAATACACGCAGCCGTTCACGCGCGACACGACTGCGCTGGCGAGTTCGCGTTCGGCACGCGACAGGCCGCCCGGCGCATACATGATCGCGTTGAACGCCGCCGAGCGTTGACGCAGGATCTCGGGCTGGTGAACGAGAAAGCGGTAGTAATCCGAGGTTTTTGCCTTCGGGTGGCTTTCTTCCAGCACGGCGATCTGCTCGGGCGTGGCGTGGTCGAGATCCACCACATCGAGCCACGCTTGCCACTCCAGCGATTCATTGGTGAAGCCGTGGGCGCGGATGATCTCGGTCATGCTGCGGTCTCCGTGGAGGCGGCGGCGCTGCCTGCGCCCGCAGCTTCGCGAAGCGCGCGCAGGCCAGCTACAAGCCGCGTCTGATACGACAGGAAGGCAATGAGCTGCGCGAGCGTCACGACGTCGGCCGTGGCAAGGCCAGCTGCGGGCAAGCGCAACAGCGCGTCGCGGTCACCCTCGATGGGTCGTTCGACGAGCGTGCGCGTGAAGGTGAGGATGGCACGGAGGCGCGCGTCGGTCAGCGTGTCGATATCGCCGTGGTCGACCGCTTGCAGGGCATCTGTGTTGACAGGCGTGTTCGCGAGGCGCGCGCGATAGTGCTCGGCCAGTTCCGGCGCGGGCGTCAGGCGGCAGGCGTACAGCGCCACGAGCAGGCGTTCGCCCAGCGTGAGGCCGGGCAGGGCGGCGTCGAATAGTGCTTCGTAGCTGCCTTGCGTGGCGGTTGCGACTTTTTCGCGGGCGTGGCGCAGCGCATGCGTGGGGCTGCCGTCGCCGAGGTCAGCAACCTGGTCGACCACGTCTTGTGCGGGCGTGAAATCCATGGATGAAAGGCTCCGAGATTCGGGTACGGAGGCGCCGCGCGCAGCCACCGCGCTGGCGAGGAAGCGCCGCACCGCCGCCCACGATTGGGCATCGGCGCGGGCGTTGGCGCGTGGCTCGCCGCCGCCGGTGCTGATGCGGCCCGACACCGGGTGTGCATAAACGAGCTGCGTGGTTGGCACGTACGGGAAGACGATGGCGTGGCCCGCGCCTTCGTAATCGAAGTGCTGGACAGGGTAGGGGTGGCGGACCTCGGCCAGCTTGGCGGTGATCATGCGCGAGTAATCGCTTGAGGGCCAGGAGCCGTCATCCGTGGCGGAGAGCAGCAGCACCGGCCCGCGTGCGCGTTCGATGCGGATACGCGCGCGCGCCACCGCATCGGCATCGTGCAGCGCCGTGCGGATGGCGCGTTCATGCCGATGCGGCGCGGGGCCCTCGTCAAACGGCGCCCAGGTCGCGGTGCGGTTGCCTTCCCACAGATGCGGCAGCGGCTGCCCGCGATACAGCCACGTCGGGCCCTCGCGGCCGACGGCGGGGTCGGCGGCGTTCTGCCCGCTGTGCACGACGGCGCCCGGCACATAGCCGATCACCGCAGACACCGCTTCAGGAAACGTCGCGCCCAGCAGCAATGCCAGTTCACCCCCGCGCGACTGGCCGCTCACGGCAACGAAGTCGTGCAGCGGTTCCACGCGTTTGCGCAGCCAGGCGAGCGCGCGCTCGAAATATTCCAGCGGCGTGTTCGAGATGTAGTCCGACAGCCCCGGTGCTTTGAAGTACGCCAGCGCAAAGGCGGCATAACCGTGCGAGGCAAACAGTGCCGCGCGTGGCTCATTGATGCCGCCGCCCGAGCCGTTGAGGATGAGCACGGCAGGGCGCGGGCCCGGGTGCGCATACGGATCGGGCAGGTAAAGCGTGCCAACAAGACCTTCGTCGCGCACGTCGTGGCGCGTCACGCCCGGCGCGGCCAGCCGTTGGACGAAGCTCGCGTGGACCGATTCGCCGTTGGCCGTGGCCGTGAGCGTGGTCGTCAATGGCTCCGTGGCTGGCTGCGGAAACACCTCGCGTGCCTTGCCGTCTTCCGGACGCTGGCTCCAGACGATGCCCATCGCGCTGACGCCGGTGTAATCACCCGAGACGGGCGCATCGCGCGTGAGGTCGACGGTGCCTTGCGCATCGGCAACAAACGCGGCGCGGCTGTGCCACAGCACGCCATTGCCGCGACGCGTTTGCGCCACGATGCCCACCTGTGCTCCGGGCGCAAGCCCCGTCACGACGACGCTGCGCGATACGTCGATCAGGTCATCCGCCGGCGTCACGCCGATCGCGAACGTTCCCATGGCGCTTACTTGCCGTCCTTGGTGACCATCTGGGCAGCCGTGCGATCGCTCGTCATCGGCGTTACCTTCAGGCCCTTCTTGGCGGCCCACACGTTCTGGTAGTGGTACAGCGGCATTACGCCCACGTCATCCGACACCAGCTTGACGGAGTGGCGAAGGATGGCCGCACGCTTTTCCACGTTGAATTCTTCAGTGGAGGCGTTCAGCGCGTTGTCGACAGCCGCATTGCTGTAGTGGCCCCAGTTGGACGCGCCCAGGCCTTTCTTGGTGTCGACCGTGGCCAGCACGTTGACCAGCGCGTAGCTCGCCTCGCCCGTGCCGTTGCCCCACGCCAGCATGCTCATCGCATATTCATTCTTGTTGGCGCGGCCGGAGTAGACCGACCAGGGCACCACTTCCACGCGTGCCTTCACGCCGATGCGGGTCCAGAACTGCGCCACCGCTTGCGCCGTCTCGGCGCCTTGCGGGTAGCGATCATTCGGCACGTGCATCACCAGGTTGAAGCCTTGCGGAAAGCCTGCATCGGCCAGCAGCTTCTTGGCTTGCGCTGGGTCGTAGGCGATGTCCTTCACATCGGGGTTGTAGCCGTACGTGTCTGACGGCATCCACTGGTTGGCGACGGTGGCGGCGCCTTGCAGGATGCGGTCGACGATCGCCTTGCGGTCGATCGCCAGCGACAGCGCGCGGCGCACGCGCACATCCAGCAGCGGGTTGTTCGGCAGTGGTTTGCCGTCGTTGCCGGTGATGTACTGGTTCTCGCCTTTGCGGAAGCTCGGCTGCAGCAGCATCACGCGCAGGCCGGGGTAGGCGAAGACCTTCACGCTGGGCGACTGGCGCAAGCGCGCGAGGTCCGACACCGACACCTTGTCGATGACATCCACTTCGCCCGAGAGCAGGTTGGCCGTACGCGCGGCAGCATTGTTGATGTAGCGGTAGTTGACCTTCTCCCAGAGCTGCTTGCCGCCCCAGTAATTGTCGTTGCGCGCCATCACCACGCGATCGCCCGGCACATACGAAACGAACTTGTACGGGCCGGTGCCGACCACGGCGCGGCCGGCGTTGTAATCCTCAGTCGACGACTTCTCACCCACATGCTTGCTGACGATGTGCACGGATGCCAGGTTCAGCGGCAAGTCCGGGTTCGGGATGTTCGTCTTGATGATGAGCGTGAGCGGGTCTTTGGCGGTTACCGATTCCACCGTGCGCAGATAGCCCGCGAACGTTGCCACGCTGCCCGGCACGCTGCGCGCGCGTTGATACGAGAAGATGACGTCGTCCGCCGTGAACGGCTGGCCGTCGTGCCATTTCACGTTCGGGCGCAGCTTGAATTCCCACGTCTTTGGGTCCAGCGTCTTCCACGACAGCGCCAGGCCGGGCTGCAGCTTGTTCCACTTGTTCTCGACCAGCAGATCCCAGAAATGCACGTCGACGGACCGGTCGCCGGCGTGGTTGTTCAACTGCGGATCGAGCGACGACAGCGGATCAGCAAAGGCGATGTTCAGCGTTTGCGCACCGACAGCGCCGGCAGCGGTAAACAGCGCAACAGCAAGCGACGAGGCTAGGAGGCGTTTCACGTGGGTTCCCTTTTCCTGTTTTTGGAATCGTTGGCTTATTGAATGTCGTTCAGATCGCGTCGTTCAAATGACAGGCGCTGATATGGTTGACCGCAATGCCGCGCAGCGTCGGCGTTTCGGTCTTGCAGCGGGGCATGGCGTGCGGGCAGCGCGGGTGGAAATGGCAGCCCGTGGGCGGGTGCAGCGGGCTCGGCATCTCGCCCTGAATGGCGGTGAACGTCTTGTGCCGGGCAGACAGACGCGGGATCTCCGCCAGCAATGTCTGCGTGTACGGATGGTTCGGGCGGCGGAAGACTTCCTCCGCCGTTGCGGATTCCACCACGCGGCCGAGGTACATGATCACCACGCGGTCTGAGAGGTGCTCCACCACGCCCAGGTCGTGACTGATGAACAGGTAGGTCAGGTTGAGCTGCTCGCGCAGGTCCATGAACAGGTTCAGGATCTGCGCCTGGATCGACACGTCCAGCGCTGCAACCGCTTCGTCGCAAACCAGCATCGACGGTTGCACCGCCAGTGCACGCGCAATGCCGATGCGCTGCCGCTGGCCGCCGCTGAACTGATGCGGGTAGCGGTCGCGCAGGGAGGGGTCCAGGCCCGCGCGCTGCATCTGCGCAGCCACATAATCGGCAAAGTGGGTGCGATCGGTCAGGCCGTGCACGCGCGCCGCTTCGCCAACGATCTCTTCCACGCGCAGGCGCGGGTTGAGGCTCGCATACGGGTCCTGGAAGATCATCTGGATCTTCAGGCGGGCGGCGCGAGCTTCGTCTGCGGAGAGCGTGTCGACAGCCTTGCCGTCAACGCGTACCTCACCGTCTGATGGCCGCATCAAGCCGGCAGCAATCCGGCCGAGCGTGGATTTTCCGCAGCCCGATTCGCCGACGAGCCCCACGACTTCACCTGGCTGGATCGCGAGGTCGACACCGTCGACCGCACGAACGATTGCCGGCGGATGTGCCAGGCCGAAGCGTTGCAAGACGCGATCACCCGCGCCGATTTTGCGATCGCCAAAGCGTTTGCTGACCTGCTTGAGTTCGACAAGCGGCGTGCTCATGCGACCTCCCGCGAGGACGCTTGCTGCGCACCGGGGTGGAAACAGCGCACGAGGCGGCCAACGATCGGTTGCGTGATCTCCGGGTAGACGCCGCAGACGTCGGTGGCACGCGGGCAGCGTGCCGCAAACGCGCAGCCTGCCGGCAGCGATAGCAGGTTCGGTGTCATTCCGGGAATCTGGCGCAGGCGTTGGCCGCGGCGGTTCTCGCTGGGCAGGCTGTCGATCAGGCCCATGGTGTAGGGGTGCAGCGGCGCATCGAGCACGGCATCGACCGGTCCGTGTTCAACAATGCGGCCGGCGTACATCACGGCCACCTCATCGGCCAGGCCGGCAACAACAGACAGGTCATGCGTGATCCAGATCAGCGCTGTGCCGTGCATGCGCGCGAGCTTCTGCACTTCAGACAGGATCTGTGCCTGGATGGTCACGTCCAGCGCCGTGGTCGGCTCGTCGGCAATGATCAGGTCGGGCCGATGCAGCATCGCAATGGCAATCGCCACGCGCTGGCGCATGCCGCCGGAAAGCTGATGCGGATACGCCCGCAGCCGCTCTTCGGGGCTCGGAATGCCCATCAGGCCGAGCGTGTCGCGCGCATGTTCACGGGCTTGCTTGTGGCTCATGCTGCTGTGCGCGCGCACGGCCTCGATCATCTGGGCATCGATGCGCAGCACGGGGTTGAGCGTCATCATCGGGTCTTGGAAGACCATGGCGATGCGGTTGCCCTGCAGCTTGCGCAGCTCGCGCGGGGCGAGCTTGGTGAGGTCGCGGCCCTGGTAGAGGATCTCGCCGCCGACCACGCGGCCGGGCTGGTCCACCAGGCCCATGATCGAGAAGCCGGTGACGGACTTGCCTGAGCCCGACTCGCCCACCAGCCCCAGGATGCGTCCGCGCGCGAGCGAGAACGACACATCGTCCACGGCCGGCAGCACGCCTTCACGCGTGAAGAAATGCGTGCGGAGATTGCGGACTTCGAGGGTGGTCGCGTTGGTGGACGCCGTCATCGCTGCGCCCTCGGGTTCAGCACTTCACGCAGGCGGTCGCCCACCAGGTTGATGGCCACCAGCGCCAGCAACAGCGCGATGCCCGGATAGAAACTGATCCAGTACTGGCCAGACAGCATGTATTGGTATCCGTTGGAAATCAGCAGGCCCAGAGACGGCTCGGTAATCGGCACGCCCAGGCCCAGGAACGACAGCGTTGCTTCCAGCGTGATCGCGCGCGCCACCTGCAGCGTGCCCACCACGATCAGCGGCGGCAGGCAGTTCGGCAGGATGTGCTTGAGCGCGATGCGCCAGCCGGGCAGGGCGAGCGAACGCGCGGCTTCCACGTATTCGCGGCGACGCTCGACCAGGGCTTGCCCGCGCACCGTACGCGCGTAATACGCCCACTCCAGCAGCACCAGCGTCAGCACGACATTGGTGATGCTCTTGCCGAGATAGGCGAGGATCATCATGGCCACCAGCACCGACGGGAACGACAGCAGCAGATCGACCGTGCGCATGATGATGCTGTCGACGCGGCCCCCGGCATACGCCGCAATCAACCCGAGCAGCGTGCCGATCACGGCGGCCACGGCTGCAGAACCGATCCCCACGCCCAGGCTGATGCGCAAGCCATAGAGGATGCCGGAGTAGAGATCCCGCCCCTGGCCATCTGTCCCGAGCCAGTACGTGAACGTGCCTGTGCCTGCCGGCGACCCCGGCGGCAGACGCGAGTCGAGCACGTCGAGCTGCATCAGGTCGTACGGATTCTGCGGCGTGATCCAGGGTGCGGCCAGCGCGGCCAGAATCAGCACAACCACAACCACCAGCCCGAAGATGGCGGCCTTGGAGGCGAGGAAATCCGACGCCACGCGCCGCCAGGGCGATTGCCTGCGCGGGGCTGACACCGTTGTCGCCGTCGTGGATTGCGATGTCGTATTCATCATGCAGCCTCCGCGCTATCAGCCGCGCGCACGCGGGGGTCCAGCATCCGATACAGGATGTCGACGATCAGGTTGAGCGACACGAACAGGCACACCACGACGATGAGGTAGGACACGATGACCGGCCGGTCCAGCGAGTTGATGCTATCGAGAATGAGCTTGCCCGCGCCGGGCCACGCGAAGATGCTCTCCGTCACCACCGCAAAGGCGATGGTCGAGCCCAGCTCCAGGCCCAGCACCGTCACCAGCGGGATCAGCGTATTGCGCAGCACATGCGCCAGCACCACGCGCAACGGCGACAAGCCTTTGGCACGCGCGAACTTCACGAAGTCCAGCGGCAGCACCTCACGCACGCCGGCAGAGGTCAGCCGCAGCACCAGCGAGAGCTTGAACAGCGACAGGTTGACCGCCGGCAGCACGAGGTGCCGCAGCCCATCCAGCGTCAGCCACGACCATTCGATGCCAAACAGGCGCGCCGTTTCGCCGCGCCCGCTCGCAGGCAGCCAGCCCAGGCTCACGCTGAACGCCATGATCAGCATCAGGCCCACCCAGAACGTCGGCAGCGAAAAGCCCACCACGCTGCCCGTCATGAGCAGGCGCGACATCGGATGGCGCGGATACAGCCCAGCGAACAGCCCCAACGGTACCCCGATCACCACCGCGATGATCAGCGCCGAAAACGCCAGCTCCAGCGTGGCCGGCAGGCGCTGCAGGATCAGCTGGATGGCCGGTTCGTTGTAGACGAAGCTCTTGCCGAGATTGCCGTGCAGCGCGCCGTTTAAGAAGGCCAGGTACTGCTCCCACAACGGCTTGTCCAGACCCAGCTCGGCAATGATGCGTGCGCGGTCGATCTGGTCCACGTCCTGACCGATCAGGATGTCGACCGGGTTGCCGATGGCATGCAGGCCGATGAAGACGATCACCGTCATCACCAGCACGACCAGCAGCGCCTGGCCGATGCGGCGGATTAGCCAACCTGTCATCGGGCAGCCTCCTGGCTGGAAGTGGTATTCGCTTCCACACCGGGCGGTGGGGCGGGCGTCCATTCATCGCCAAAGATTTCCGGCTCGGCGTAGGCCTGGATGGCGGCGTAGTGCGCGTCGATGTCTTCCTGATACAGCAAGCCGGCAATGCCCTGCGCCAAGCGTTTCGCGCCTTCGCTGATGGCCGGGATGTCGCCCGATACGCTGCCGTGCGTGACCGACGCCGGATAGCAGAAGCAATGCACGCGCGACAGGCCGGGCAGCGTGCCGGGCGTCTTCTCGCGAAATTCGAACGCGTGGCCGAGGTCGGGCGAATCGGCGAGCTCCGCGTCTTCCTCGCCGGGGCGCGGCGTATAGCGGTCACGCCATTGGCGGATGTGCGGTGCCAATGCGCTGAACTCCGGGCGCGAGGCCCAATCGGTGCGAAAGCCCGTCGAGAAGATCAGGAAGTCCAGTTGGAAGACGCCCTTGGTGGTGGCCACATGCAGCACGCCGTCGTGCTCGTCCACGCCCAGGATGCCGCAGCCGAGATTGAAGCGCGCATTCGGATGCCGCGATACGCGCAGCGTACTGCCGCGCGGAGGCGGGACCTGCTCGACATTGATGTAATGGCGGATGCGCCATTTCCACGCATCAGGCAGATGCAGGTGGCCATGCACCAGGCCCGGGCTGCCGGCACCTTTGCCCTTGTTCACACGCGGCAGGTCGGGGCGGCGGATCAGCATGTCGACACTGGCAGCGCCGGCCTCCAGCGCCGTCGCAGCCGAATCCATGGCGGATGCGCCTGCGCCGATCACGCCGACGCGCTTGCCGGCCAGCGTGCCGTAGTCCATCTCGTCAGATGAATGCGCCCACCACCGGCGCGGCAGCCGGTGCGCAAAGTCCGGCACGGACGCACCGCCGAGCCCGTCCCGGCCGGTGGCCAACACCACGCGGCGCGCAAACACGCGCTGCGTCGGTTGGCCCGGCGCGTCGATCAGCAGCTCGACGGCGCCATCCACGCGCGGGTGTATAGCCTTTACGTAGTGATCGTTACGCACGTCAAGCTGAAGCACGCGGCGGTACCAGCGCAGGTAGTCCATCCATTGCAGGCGCGGAATCTTGTCGAGCGCCTCCCACGCATCGGTGCCGAACTGCGCTTCAAACCATGCGCGAAACGTCAACGCCGGCAGGCCGAGCGCAGGGCCGGTCAGTTGCTTGGGCGAGCGCAGCGTTTCCATGCGCGCCGTCGTCGCCCAGGGGCCTTCGAAGCCGGCAGGCGAGCGGTCGAATACCACCACGCCGATGCCAAGATGCTTGAGCGATGCCGCCGCCGCCAGGCCGGCCATGCCGCCACCGATGACGGCCACATCCAGCACAGGTTGACCCTCTAGCGTGTGTGGCAGCGTCCAGTCCTTCGCGGGGAGTTCAAGCCAGGAGAGATCCTGGTGCAAACGGGCTTCCAGCGCTGCGAGCCCAGTGACTTTCGGCGCGTAGTCTTGTTGTGCAGCGGTCATGCGGACGCGCCTTCGGTTTCGTTGATGGATTCGCCATACACCATCTGCAGCATGCTGGCATGGCGAGCCGGATCGTGCAGCTTGCAGTCCGGCAGCAGACGCTGTGCCGCGCGCGCGAGGGCGTCGGTCAGTGAGGTCACCGCCTCCGACGGCCGCCTGGCCTCGGGCGTAATCACGCCAAAGAAGAAGGGGATGTCGGCGTCGATCGGGCGTACGGTCACGCCGTCGATTGGCACGCCGTACGCCGTCACCGGCTCCAGCAACGCGACACCCAGGCCCGCACGCACGGCGGTCAGCGCATTCAGCGAGGCATTCGTCTCGATGAGCGAGGTGGGTTCCACGCCGGCCTTCGCCAGCGCCTGGTCCAGGCGTCGGCGCAATCGATATGGGTTGTGCATCGTGATAATCCGCTGTCTCGCGCAATCGGCCAATGCCACGCGCTTGCCGGCGGCCAGCGGGTCGTGTGTCTGCACGGCAGCTACGCACGCCGCTTCCCCGATCCAATGTACGGTGACGCCACGATGCTCCAGCGGCAGGCTGCTGAGGCCAAGGTCGGCGGCGCCGGTCAGCACGGCGTGCACAACCTGCTCGGGCGAGGCGCTGCGAATCTGGATGTGCTGCGCGAGTTCCGGCTCATCGGCCAAGGCTGCGGGCAGCAAGCCGGCCGCCAACGCGGACGTCGCTGCCAGGCGTAGCGGGCGTGCCTCGCCGCGCGCGATTTCTTCGGCACGCGTGCGGATCTGCCGTAAGCTGATCAGCGTGTGCTCAACGTCTTCGTACAGTAGGAAACCTTGCTCTGTCGGCGAGACGCGCGGCCCCGCGCGAGTGAACAGGGCATAGCCGATTTCAGCTTCCAGATCCTGGATGAGCCGGCTGATGGCGGGCTGCGAGCGTCCCAGCAGCTTGCCCGCCGCGGTGACGCTGCCGGTCGACATGACCGCGGCAAACGCTTCGAGTTGTCGGAGTTCCATCCGCCTGATTGATCCCAGTCATGCATGTAGTTCGTGCATTCTGGTAGAGGCAGTATGCGAGTTCCAAATAGTATTTTCTTATGTACTCATGCGGTTTTCGCTGGCAACCGCTATTTCCTGCGGTGCAACAATTGCCGAGGCAGGCTGCACCGCGGCGCATCCGCATCTATTTGACGAAGGTACCGTTCGGCCCGATCACCGTCAGCTCGACATAGTTCGATCCCTTACGCAGGTTTGGGCCGTAGTGGACTTCCAAGCCGCCCAGGTCGATCGTGCCGGCCGATTCCAGCCCCGAGACAAAGCTGGCCCGCGTGGGCGACTTGCCCGCACGCTTGATCCCCTCGACCAGCACGCGCGCGGCAGCATAGCCTTCCATCATGGCGTACGACGGCGTCACGCCGGCAGACTTCGCGCTGGATTCCAGCTCCCGGCCCAGCAACGAGGTCGAGCGCACCGGTGACGGCATCACCTGTGAGATCACAACGCCGCGCCCCAGCGCCCCGAGCGATTTCGCAAACGCCAAGCCGGCGTTGTTGGACAGCGCTGCAATCTGCGTCACCGTGCCTTGCTTGTTGAGCGCCTCGATCATGGCGCGCGCCGTCGTGCCCGGGCAGGCCAGGATCACCGCTTGCGGCGCGAACTTGCCGACGTCTGCTGTCGCCTTGGCGATGTCCGGTTTCAGGCGGTCGACGGTGAAGATGCTGTGCGCGTCGGCGGGCAGTTTTTTCGTGGCGTTGTTGAAGCCGATTTCGGTGTCTTTGCCGAAGGTGTCGTTTACGTTGACGAGCGCCAAACGGCGCAAGCCCAGCGTGTCGAAGTAATGCACCAGCTCAGCAATCTCCGCCTGGTATTTCGCGCGCACCACAAAAAGCAGTGGATCAGGCTGATCAAAGAACGTTGAAGCACCGGTGGACGGCGCCACCACTGGCGCGCCCACAGGCCGTGCCTCGGTCATGATCGCTTCGGTATTCGGCGTGCCGCGCGGCAGGAAGAGGGCGAAGACCTGTTTATCGACCAGCAGGGCGTGCGCGTGCTTCTTGGAGGCGGCCGCATCAAAGCCGTCGTCTTCCGAGATCAGCTCGATCTTGCGTCCATTCACGCCGCCCGCGCGGTTCACGGCATCCAAGTAGAGCTTGGCGCCCTGCGTCATCTCCTTGACCTGCTCGCCGGCGGGGCCCGTGAAGCCGGCGGTCTGGCCGATGACGATCTTGGTGTCGGTGATGCCCGGTTCGGCCATCGTCTGGCCAGACGCCAGCAACGACCCCGCCAGCCACGCGCATGCAATGGCGCTGCGCAACGCAGCGTTGCGACCTGTCATGTCTCCCCCTTTTTCTGGGTGATTGTTTTGTCGTATGCCGATACGGCAGCGTGCACCGCAACATCGGCCGGATGATGCTAGCCGAGAAGCCTCGCGCCGCCCCCTCCGGATTTCCCTAGGGCTGCAACATTGCCGCAACGCTTCATGCGGGTTCTGCGCAAAAAAAACCGCCGTGCGAGACGGCGGCATTGGCGCGCAGTGAAGCGCTGATCAGTTGGTCTGCTTCGTGATCTTCGTGCCTTCGATTGACGCGCCGGCCATCAGGCCCGCGTTGGTCAGGTTGAAGCCGATGATCGGTTGCTGTGCGGTGTTGGTATCGACCGCGCCGTTCGCGCCGATCTTTGCCAGTGCCACGGTGGCATCCACGCCCGCCGTCCAGCCTTGGCTAGCCTGGAATTTCTGCAGCGCTTCGTCCGTCATGAACAGGATGATGAGCGCACGCGATTGCGCGCCGGCTTGGAAGCCCACCGACGCCGAGGCGATGTTGTAGTAGCCCAGCGGACGCCCGCCGCCGGTGCGCAGCACGCCTTCGCCGTATTGGCCACCCACCACAAAGCCGGCGTTCAGCACCGACGGGAACACGAGCACGCCTTTGGCGCGTCCGACCAGCTCGCGGGAGCCGTTGGCCGTGGTGTACAGCCGCGAGAGCACTGAATCGGCCTGTGAGTTGGTCGTGGCGTGTTTGTTGGTGGACGACATCACGTCGGACCCCTGTGCATTGGGGCTGGTCGTGGTACAGGCCGCGATCTGGGTACCGAGCAGTGCGACAGCAGCAAGCGCGGCGGCGCGGGTGACGATGGTCTGGCGGCTGATGAGGTTCTTTTTCATGGCGATTGATCTCACTGTCTTTGTTGTTGACGAGGGACACAGGCACACGCGCATCCCGGCTCTGACTCGGTCCCATGCGCTGAGCAAGGGTGTCGACTAAGGTGGAGCAAGCGGCGTGCCCGCCATATCGCATAAGCGCCGGAGCGCTCAATTCCTGACATTAGGCGAGATTTGTGCCCCATGTGGCGCTTTTGCTTCACTGCTTTGTAAAAACGCAAGCCCACCGCAACGCAGGTAGCTTTTTCACGCGCAACAAAAAACCGGCGCTTCAGGCCGGTTCTTTGTGTAGAGCAGGAGAGGGGGAGGGTTGGCGATCAGATCCAGATGATCAACGCTGCCACGCCAATGATCAGGCCGAATTTCACCACGTAGTAGACCTTGCGGTTCCACGCCTTGAAGCGGCGGCGGTACTGGCCCATCACCCACACATAGCGGAACAGCTTGTTGATGCCGCCGGTCTGGTCGCCCTCATCGTTGGGCGAGCTGGCAGCAGTCATGACCTTGCGGCCCAGCCATTTGTTGATGCGCTGCGCCCAGCCGAATTTCATCGGGCGTTCGATATCGCAGAAAAGAATCAGACGATCCTTGTCGGAGGCGTTTTCTGCCCAGTGCAGATAAGTCTCGTCAAAGACGACGCCCTGGCCGTCGCGCCAGCTGTGGCGCTCGCCGTCGACTTCGATGAAACAGCGGTCGTCGTTGGGCGTGGCCAGCCCCAGGTGATAGCGCAGCGAGCCGGCAAACGGATCACGATGCGGATTCAGCTTGCCGCCCGGCGGCAGCTCGGCAAACATTGCTGCCTTCACGCTGGGCAGATCGCGCAGCAGCGCGACGGTCTGCGGGCAGAGCTGTTCAGCTGAGGGGTGATGCGCCTCATACCACTTCAGGTAGAAGCGCTTCCAGCCATTCTTGAAGAACGAGTTGAAGCCGGCGTCATCGTTCTTCTCGGCAGCCTTGATTTTGCGCAGGTTGACGAGCGCCAGACCTTCGTCGCGGATCTGCGGCCACGCGGCCTGCAGCTTTTCCAGATCCGGAAAGCGCTCGACAGGCACATACGGCGTCTGCGGCACGCCCGAGAACGCGTACATGAAGCAGTTGACCGGCGCGACCACGGCCGAATGATCGAACATCTGGCGCCAGAATTTCAGGCGCACCTTGCCGCGAAAGTGTACGTACAGAATGGAGCCCAGATAGAGGGCCACGATAATCCACTTGATCAAGGCGATTTCCTTGCCGCACGGTGGCGGTCAGCAATTGATTGCATGCGCTGGCAGCGCAATCCGACATTTTACCCGTGGCGAGGCCGCGCCGCGTGGGTCGTCGCCAACAGTGCACCGTGGCTTTGTGACGCCACGTTACCGTTTGCGCTGCCTTGGCAATAAAGAACATCTGCGTTGATTTGTCGCGAAATGTGCGTCGCGTTCTACAATTCCGCTTCGCCAGCCCGGCACCATAGCCGAGGGCGATTACCGGAGGGAGCGATGGACGTCCAAAAACGCGACGAAGAATCCGGCGACATGCCGACCACCATTGGCATCGTGCCGGGCAATGCGGAATCGCTGGATGCGTCCATCCGCCGTGCTCAGGAAGCGCTGTCCGCGGTGTCTGCCCGCTTGGCAAGCCGGCCGGCACTGCCGCGTCCGGACCCGACGACAGATCGTTTCGTTGAAACGGACGACACCATGTCCCCCGCAGAAGCGCGTGCCCTGGCCGAACGTTGCATTGCAGGCGGGGCAACGGAGCCGGCAAGCTTGGCGCGGGCGTTTTCCGCGTTGCTTGGTCAGATCGATGGGTTGGAGGCCGACCATGCTGGCCGGCGCCGCGTGCTGCGGCAGTGGATGGTGAGTCAACTCACCTACAAGATGCTCTATCTGCACCACACCGGTCAGGATTCGACTGTGCCGCCGCGTGCGCTGCGCGCTCAGAAAGAGCGGGTGAAGGCTCAGGTTTCGGCATTGCTGGATGCCGGGCGCTCCTACGCCGATGTGCGCCTGACCGACCTGCGCTTTGCCGAGGATGGCAGCGCCGCCGGTCAGAGCTAGGCGATCAGGCGATCAATCCTCGTCGTCGTCCGGTTCGGAGTCGAGGAATTCGCGGCGGGTGAGCCAGTCGGCGATGGCTTGGTCGCAGGCGTCCTTCAGCTTGGACTTGTTATCCACCTTGTCGAACAGCGTGAAGTTCATCAACGCCAGGCCCAAGTCCGTGATGTAGAACATCCGCTTCGGGTTGTCGAAGTGCACGATGCGGCCGTCGATGTCACCTTCGTCTTCCGGCTCGGCCGGTGCGTCTTCGAGTTCGACCACGCGGCAGGTGAAGCGCGGTGTGCGGGTGTGCGTCAGATATTCGAATTCATCGTGCGACACTTCGCCGGACGGTGTGACGGCAATGGCGAAGCCCCAGATAAACCGCGGGGTCGGCAGATCCGACAGCTCGTCGATTTCATCCATCCTTGTTTCTCCAGTCTGATGACGGCTTGTATTAACGGCGCATTATCGCGCGACCCGTGCTGCACGGAAAGCACAATGCACGCCCGACATGATGGGGCGCAGAAATGACCGACCCGCGTATACAACGCATACGAGACGGCCTGGCCGCCCGGCAGGCGTTTGACGCTGATGCGCTCGTTCCTTGGATTGTTGCCGGACAACGCGTCGGCTGGCTGAGTCGCGAGCGCGCTGCGCTGCTTGAGCGCTGGCCGCAGTGGTTCGACGTATCGGCGCAGCGGGTCGATTTGCGGCAGACGCTCGCCAGCGAGGCCGAGCGCACCGCGGCGCTGGCCGAAGTCATCATGCGCCTAGCGGAAGACGGCCACGTGCGCGGCTGGCGCGACGAGCGTTTCGCCGTCAACACCGGCTGGGGCACGCCCACGCTGGCGCTGATCGAGCGCGCCGCCGCACGCTTCTTCGGCATCCGAACCTACGCTGCGCACATGAACGGCCTGATCGACGGCGGTGAGGGTGCCGAGCCGGCGCTCTGGCTGGCCCGTCGCGCCCAGACCAAGCCGATCGACCCCGGCATGTGGGACAACCTCGTCGCAGGCGGCATCGGCCACGGCTTCGATGCGCGTGGCGCGCTGGAAAAGGAATGCTGGGAAGAAGCGGGCATCGGCGCCGATCTGGCAGCCCGTCTGATGCCCCGCGGCACGCTGGATGTGCTGCGCCAAGTGCCGGAAGGTATCCAGTGCGAAACGCTTTTCGCTTTCGACCTGACGTTGCCGGACAGCTTCGTTCCCGCCAATCAGGACGGCGAGGTCGCCGGCCACCTGCGCGCCAGCCCCGACGCGGCGCTTGATATCATGGCGGACTTCGCGATGACGGTCGACGCCACGCTCGTTACCCTCGACGCCCTGGCGCGCCTGGGTTTGCCACATGCGCCGCAGCGGTTTGCGTCCGACAACAATACATAAAACGCTTCATGAGTCACTCCGGTTTCATTCTTACGCTGTCGTGCCCGGACCAACCGGGCATCGTCCACGCCGTGTCGGGCCTGCTTTTCGAGCAGGGCTGCAATATTCTCGATTCGGACCAGTTTGGCGACGAATTCACGGGCCGATTCTTTATGCGCGTGCATTTTGTGCCGCAAGGCCAGCCGCTGGACCTGGTCGTGCTGCGTGACCGCTTTGCACCCATCGGCGAACGTTTCTCCATGCAGTGGGGCATGTTCGACGCCGCAATCAAGCCGCGCGTGATGATCCTGGTGTCTAAGATCGGCCACTGCCTGAACGACCTGCTGTTCCGTGCTCGCGCCGGGCAACTACCGATCGAGATTGCGGCCATCGTCTCGAACCACCGCGATTTCTACCAACTGGCTGCGTCGTACGACGTGCCGTTCATGCATCTGCCGTTGCTGCAGGCGACGGACGCCCAGAAGGCGCAGCAGGAAGCCCGCATCTGGGAGATCGCGCAGGAGCAGCAGATCGACCTGGTCGTGCTCGCGCGTTATATGCAGATTCTTTCCGACGATCTGTGCCGCAAGCTGGAAGGCCGCGCCATCAACATCCACCATTCATTCCTGCCGAGCTTCAAGGGCGCCAAGCCGTATTACCAGGCGCATGAGCGCGGCGTGAAGCTGATCGGCGCAACGGCGCACTACGTGACGGCCGATCTGGACGAAGGCCCGATCATCGAACAGGAAATCGAGCGCGTGGACCACAGCATGGACCCGGAGCAACTCACCGCCGTCGGCCGCGACGTGGAATGCGTGGCGCTGGCCCGCGCGGTGAAGTGGCATGCGGAACACCGCATCCTGCTCAACGGCCACAAGACCGTCGTCTTCAAGTAATCCAGTCAGAGTAGGGGAGCGCGCGATGCGACAGATCATTCTCGATACCGAAACTACCGGCCTGAATGCCGCCACCGGCGACCGCGTGATCGAAATCGGCTGCGTGGAGATGGTCAACCGCCGCCTGACCGGCCGCAACTTGCATTTCTACATCAACCCCGAGCGTGAGATCGACGCCGGCGCGATGGCCGTGCACGGCATCACCAACGAGTTCGTGGCCGACAAACCGAAGTTCGCCGAGATCGTCAACGAAATCCGCGACTACGTGCAGGGCGCCGAGGCGATCATTCACAACGCGGCGTTTGACTTGGGCTTCCTGGATATGGAATTCCAGCGTCTCGGCCTGCCAGCATTCCGCGAGCACCTGTCGGGTCACATCGACACCCTGCGCGAGGCGCGCCAGATGTTCCCGGGCAAGCGCAACTCCCTGGATGCGCTGTGCGACCGTCTGGGCGTGAGCAACGCGCACCGTACGCTGCACGGCGCATTGCTGGATGCGGAACTGTTGGCCGAGGTCTACCTGGCCATGACGCGCGGCCAGAACACGCTGGTGATCGACATGCTGGAGTCGGGCGAAGGCGCATCTGCCGAGGCCGTTGCCGTCGACCTCAGTGCGCTGCAATTGCCGGTGCTGCTGGCGACGGAAGCCGAGGCCGAAGCGCACGCCGGCGTGCTCAAGGAGATCGACAAGGCCAGCGGCGGCAAGACTGTCTGGACGCGCGAGGCTGTGGAGTCTGCGGCGCCGGCTGCCTGACCAAAAAAATGTGCGGCCGGGGTATTTACACGGTCGCGCGTTTTCGACATAATCTCGTTTTCACCGCATTCGGGTGGTTAGCTCAGCGGTAGAGCACTGCCTTCACACGGCAGGGGTCACAGGTTCAATCCCTGTACCACCCACCAAACTGGCGAGAAATCGCTTAAAAGGCCCTCAGGCAAACGCCGAGGGCCTTTTTCTTTGTCTGCGCTCTCCGTGCGCGGCTTTTCAGACCGCCTCCTCGTCACGTCCGGCCAAGTTTCCCTCTGGCGCAAAAAAGAGACACTTTCGGTCGAGCCGTTTCAGTCTTTCCCCCTTCGCGCTGCGAGTGCATGCCGGGCGATAAAAGTATCTCGCCCCCTGCTTTGCGCAATGCTTTGTTGCGGCTCAGGGAGAAAGCTGCCGCTACAAGCGTCGCGTCGCTGGTGCGCGCCATGCTCGATATCACAGTTGGCGAGACACGAAAACGCAGGGATATCCCCCTCCTGGATTCAGCGTGCGCGCGGGAACTCGCGCAGATCGGTTACGTACCAACCTGCGAGCGCGGGCAGGTGGCATGGGTACGCTTTCTGCTGTGCTGGAGGTAGCCGATCGTCGTGGTGCACGCGTGTTGATGCATCGTGCAAGGTCCGTTTAGCACTTCATGCTGTCGAGCGCTAACGCAATTGCAACGGTTGTGCACCGTTCCAGGCTCTCAACCGTTCTTGTGATCATCGGTGATTCGTCTACAGTGGAATCAGCAACGCACGCAAGAACTAGCCTGGCTCTCGCTTGTTGGTGTGGAGTAGGGAAGAAATCTACGGGGGAGATATGGATATTTTCCGCCACTACGCAACGCGTTTTGAAGCTCGCAAAGAGGACGAGTACAGCATCCAGGAGTATCTGGATATCTGCAAAAAAGACTCGACCGCCTATGCGACTGCCGCTGAGCGCATGCTCACCGCAATCGGTCAGCCCGAACTGGTGGACACTCACCACGATCCTCGGCTGTCACGATTGTTCTTCAACAAAGTCATCAAGATCTATCCGGCTTTCCGGGAGTTCTACGGCATGGAGGACACGATCGAGCAGATCGTTTCCTTCTTCAAGCATGCCGCGCAAGGTCTTGAGGAGCGCAAACAGATCCTTTATCTGCTCGGGCCTCCGGGCGGAGGCAAATCCTCGCTTGCCGAGAAGTTGAAGGCGCTGATGGAGCAGATTCCCATCTACGCGCTCAAGGGCTCGCCCATTCACGAGTCCCCGCTCGGGCTCTTCTCGCCCGACGAAGACGGCAAGATTCTGGAGGAGGATTACGGCATCCCGAGGCGCTATCTGAGCACGATTGCCTCGCCTTGGGCGGTCAAGCGGCTGCATGAGTTCAACGGCGACATCACGCGCTTCCGCGTGGTGAAGCTGCATCCGTCGGTGCTGTCGCAGATTGCGATTTCCAAGACGGAGCCGGGCGACGAAAACAATCAGGACATTTCGTCTCTGGTGGGCAAGGTCGACATCCGCAAGTTGGAGGACTATCCGCAAGACGATCCCGATGCGTATTCGTATTCGGGCGGGCTGTGCTTGGCCAACCGTGGCTTGCTCGAATTTGTCGAGATGTTCAAGGCGCCGATCAAGGTGTTGCACCCGTTGCTGACGGCCACGCAGGAAGGCAACTACAAGGGCACGGAGGGCTTTGGCGCGATCCCGTTCGATGGCGTCATCCTGGCGCACTCGAACGAGGCGGAGTGGCAGAGCTTCAAGTCCGATCGCAACAACGAGGCGTTCCTTGATCGCATCTACATCGTCAAGGTGCCGTATTGCCTGCGCGTGTCGGACGAGGTGAAGATCTACGACAAGCTGCTGCGCAACAGCTCGCTGGCCGCGGCCCCGTGCGCGCCGAACACGCTGAAGATGATGGCCCAGTTCGCGGTGCTCACACGCATCAAGGAGCCCGAGAATTCCAACATCTTCTCGAAGATGCGCGTGTACGACGGCGAGAGCCTGAAAGATGTCGACCCGAAAGCGAAGTCGTATCAGGAGTACCGCGACTTTGCCGGCATCGACGAGGGCATGACGGGCTTGTCTACACGCTTTGCCTTCAAGGTGCTTTCGAAGGTGTTCAACTTCGATGGGACGGAGGTGGCGGCCAATCCGGTGCACTTGCTGTATGTGCTCGAGCAGCAGATCGAGCGTGAGCAGTTCCCGCCGGAGACGGAATCCAAGCTGATGTCCTATATCAAGGAATACCTCACGTCGCCGTACGTGGAGTTCATCGGCAAGGAGATTCAAACCTCGTATCTGGAATCCTATTCGGAGTACGGGCAGAACATCTTCGACCGCTACGTGGTGTTTGCCGACCTGTGGATTCAGGATCAGGAATATCGCGACCCGAACACTGGCGAAATTCTCGATCGCAGCGCGTTGAACGATGAGTTGGAGAAGGTGGAAAAACCGGCGGGCATTTCCAACCCGAAGGACTTCCGCAACGAGATCGTCAATTTCGTGCTGCGGGCGCGGGCCAGGAATGGGGGGAAGAATCCCGTCTGGACCAGCTACGAGAAGCTGCGCGCGGTGATCGAGAAGCGGATGTTCTCGACCACGGAGGATCTGCTGCCCGTGATCTCGTTCAATGCCAAGTCGTCGCACGACGACAAGGAGAAGCACGAGAACTTCGTCAACCGCATGGTGGAGAAGGGCTACACCCAGAAGCAGGTGCGCTTGCTGGTGGAGTGGTACCTGCGCGTCAGGAAGTCATCTTAAGGAGATAAGGAGAGGGAAAAGGCACCCAGCGAACTTCCAATCGAGGGCAGTCACATGGGCACGATCATTGATCGGCGGGAGAACGGTGGCGGCAAAAGCACCGTCAACAAGCAACGCTTCATCAAGCGTTACCGAGACCAGATCCGCCGCGCGGTGGCCAAAGCGGTGACGGGTCGCAAGATCATGGACATCGAGCAGAGCGGGCAGGTGTCCATTCCGGTCAAGGACATCTCCGAGCCCATGTTCCACCACGGCTCGGGGGGGCGCCGAGAAGGCGTTCACCCGGGCAACAAAGAGTTCATTCGCGGCGACAGCTTCGACCGCCCGCAGCAGGGCAGCGGCGGCTCCGGTTCGCAAGCCAGCGACTCGGGCGAGGGCGAAGATGATTTCATCTTTACGCTCTCGCGCGAGGACTTCCTGAACTTCTTTTTCGAAGACATGGCGTTGCCCGATCTTGCCAAGCGCAGCTTGGCCAAGATCGCTGAGGTGCGCAAGGTACGTGCGGGTTTTTCGCTCGATGGCACGCCGTCCAACCTGTCGATTCTGCGGACGATGCGCAGCTCGCTCGGTCGCCGCATTGCATTGTCCAGCCCGTATCAGCGCCGTCTGCATGAGCTGGAAGGCGAGTACAACGAGGAGCTGGAAAACGACGGCCCCTACAGCGTGCGCGCGCAAGAGCTGATGAAGGAGATGCGACATCTGCGCTCTTGCCTGGATCGCGTGCCGTTCATAGAAAAGCTCGACCTGCGCTACAACAACCGCGTGCTGCGCAAGCGTCCGCAGGCGCAGGCGGTGATGTTCTGCGTGATGGACGTATCCGGCTCGATGGACGAGTCGCGCAAGGACTTGGCCAAGCGTTTCTTCATGCTGCTTTATCTGTTCCTGAAGCGGAACTACGAACGCATCGACGTCGTCTTCATCCGCCACCACACCGTGGCCAAGGAAGTGGATGAGGAGGATTTTTTCCACTCACGCGAGTCGGGCGGCACTGTTGTGTCAAGTGCACTCAAACTGATGGCGGAAGTGATTCAGGAGCGTTATTCGCCAAGCCAATGGAACATCTATTGCGCGCAGGCTTCGGATGGCGACAACTGGGCAGGGGACTCGGAGCTGTGCGCGAAGATCCTGCGCGAGTCGATCCTGCCGCTCACCCAGTATTACGCCTATGTTGAGGTGGTTTCGACGGAGCCGCAGAACCTGTGGGAGGAGTATCTTACGTTGAAGGCTGGGCACGAGAACTTCGCGATGCAGCGCATTCTCAAGGCGGACGAAATCTATCCGGTGCTGCACGAGCTGTTTCAGAAGCGCGCAGCCTGATCGCTGATCGGGCCGCAGGAGCTGCTCCCAGCTGGGCACTGCCGCCGGGCAGAGACAGCGTGTGCCATGGCGAGCACGCCACCTGTGACCCTGTGTGATAGACCAACGGGAACGAGCATGGCCTACCTATCTACGGGCTCGGAATGGACCTTCGAGCTGATCAGGCGCTACGACCAAAGCATCGCCCAGATTGCCGCAGAGTTCGGCCTGGACACCTATCCGAACCAGATCGAGATCATCACCGCCGAGCAGATGCTCGATGCGTATGCGTCGTCGGGCTTGCCGCTGGGCTACAACCATTGGTCATACGGCAAGCACTTCCTTGCTTCGGAGCGCGGCTACCAGCGCGGCCTCATGGGGCTGGCGTACGAGATCGTCATCAACTCGAACCCCTGCATCGCTTATCTGATGGAGGAGAACACGATGCCGATGCAGGCGCTGACCATCGCGCATGCCTGCTATGGCCACAACTCCTTCTTCAAGGGCAATTACCTGTTCCGGACGTGGACGAACGCGGACGCCATCGTCGATTACCTGCTCTTCGCCAAGAACTACGTGGCTGAATGCGAGCAGCGCTATGGCGAGCAGGAGGTGGAACTGTTGCTCGACTCCTGCCACGCGTTGCAGAACTACGGTGTCGATCGTTATCGACGGCCCAAGAAGCTGTCGATCAACGAAGAGCAGGCCCGCCAGGCGGAGCGCGAGAAATACCTTGAAGCGCAGGTGAACGACCTGTGGCGTACGCTGCCCACGCACCGGGCACGCGTGCTGGCAACCGCTGACGACGTGCCGGAGCCTGATCCGCAGTTTCCGCCCGAGCCGGAAGAGAACCTGCTGTACTTCATTGAGAAGAACGCGCCCAAGTTGCAGCCGTGGCAACGAGAAATCGTGCGCATCGTGCGCAAGATCGCGCAGT
Source organism: Burkholderiaceae bacterium 26 (assembly GCA_000955795.1). Taxonomy (GTDB): domain Bacteria; phylum Pseudomonadota; class Gammaproteobacteria; order Burkholderiales; family Burkholderiaceae; genus Ralstonia; species Ralstonia chuxiongensis. Next base: position 152,430 of record JYOB01000006.1, on the reverse strand, counting down.
ACTTTTATCCGCAGCGCCAGACCAAGGTGATGAACGAAGGCTGGGCCACCTTCTGGCACTACACCATCCTGCACAAGCTGTACGACGAAAAACTCGTCAACGATGCGTTCATGCTCGAGCTGCTTCAGGCGCATACCAACGTGATCTATCAGCCGCCGTTCAATAGCCCGTACTACAGTGGCCTGAACCCTTACACGCTGGGTTTTCTGATGTTCCAGGACATCCGGCGCATTTGCGAATCGCCGGAAGAAGAGGACTACCGCTGGGCGCCCGAGATTGCCGGTAGTGATTGGCAGAAGACACTCGACTTCGCCATGCGCAACTTCAAGGACGAGAGCTTCCTGTTGCAATTCCTCTCGCCGCGCGTGATCCGGGAGTTGAAGCTGTTCTCCGTGCTCGACGATGACCGCGACGCCAAGCTGCGCGTCACCGCCATCCATGACGACGATGGCTATCGCAAGATCCGCGAGTTGTTGGCAGGGCAGTACGATCTCTCGAACATCGAACCCAACATCCAGGTGACCAACGTAGACGTGGGCGGAGATCGCTCATTGACGCTGCGCCATTTGCAGAGCAGCCGCCGCCCGCTTGGGCCGAACTACGAAGAGATGCTGCGGCACGTCGTACGCCTATGGGGCTTTACGTGCCGGCTGGAGGTAGTCTACGAAGACGGGCGACGCGAGATGAAGCACGAGTGCAAACCTGACTAGCAGGCGCCTGCTTCCACAAGGCCAGCTTTGCGCTGGCCTTCTTTTTGTCCGCCGCAGACGCGGATGTCGGCCGTGCTGCTCACCGCGCAGCTACATCCCGAAGCGGAAATGGCCGCTACGCAGCACGATGTTGTGCGAGTCCGTCAGCTTGAACAGTGAGCGCGCCATGTCTTCAATGGTGCCGCGGTGGCTTTCCATGGCTTGCAGCAGGTCCTCCTGCCGCCATGAGCGGGCGCCGAAATGTTCTTCGAGCGCTTCTGCCGTCACCGCATAGCACGCCGGGGTGCCGTCGACGCTGGCGGTGCAGGTGAGCGTGAGATCCGCGGCGCAATAGCGTGGCGGGCTGGTGTGGAACTCGATGATTTCCATGGGCGGCCTCCATGAAAAGACGGCGATGCACCGTGCGCCGCCTTCCAATCAGTGTATGGCGTGGTCGCGTGAATGCAATGTGGTCGGTTCAGTGTTTTCACCCAGCGGCGAACCTCCGGGCCCGTGACGTCCGAAAAGGCAGCGGAGGCCACGGGCAAGTGCGCGTCGCGGCGCTACATCGCACACATCTGCAGGCGGACAAGGCTCGCCTTGCAGCGCGAGAGCCAGAGCGCGGCCTCGGTCCGGTTGTTGACGCCAATTTGCCGGAACAGCGCGTACAGATGGTTTTTGATGGTGCCTTCAGCTACGTTGAGCACGCGACAAATCTGTTTGTTGGACTTGCCCTCTGCAAGCAGTTGCAGCACCTCATGTTGCCGCGGCGTGAGTCGGCGCCAGAGTTCGGCCGGGCTTTCTCCTGAACTTTGGCGCGGATCGTCGGGAAACAGATTACTGATGGGCGGCAAGTAGACCGCGCCTGAGGTAATGCGCAGCAGGGCTTCGAGCAGAACGTCGGCCGTGGCTTGCCGGTCGACCACGCCGGCCGCGCCGAAGCGTAGCGCGTCGCCCACCACATGCCGGCCGACAGCTTGCACCGTCAGTAGCACGGGCACTTCCGGCAACACCGCTTTCAACTCCGACAGGCGCTGCCGTGCGTCGTCGTCCTGTGCGCTCCATTCCATCACGACAGCACTGGGTTCGGCTTGCCGGCAAGCCGGCCCGATTTGCACGGCGTAGTGAGTATCGATAAACACACCCTGCGCGTCGAGTGCATTCAATACATTGGACACACCTGCCGCAAAAAGCGGCAAGCTATCGATTACCAGAATATTCATCGACCCCTCGTACTTCAGTTAATTGTTTTCGGTGAAACCGATTATTTTGTAGAGCGGGATCGATCCGGATGCATTGAAACGGAAGTTCAGTGCCGAAAGTCACGGGCAGCCTATCGTCAGGTACTGGGCCGCTGTTCCGTGGCCTTGGCTGGGACTTTCGAGGCATCGAACCCCGCAGGAAAAACTCTTACTTTGGATTCGGGCACACAAACCTGTGCGTCCAAATAATTCAATGTGAGGAGTTTTAAATGGACAACGGACTTATCGGGTCGGTTATCAATGCGCTGCCGATCGACAAGATGATCTCTGCGCCGCTGCAGGCGATGATCGCAGCGCAAACCTCGGCGGCAAAATCCTATGCGGATTTTCTGCTGCAGGTGTGTATTCAGAACGGCAAAGCCGTTGCGGTGCAATTTGACTACGACGAAACCATCGTCGACGAGAAGGGGGTGTCGCAGGGCACGATCCAGAAAACGATGCGCATTCCGTTGCTGTGTGCGGTCGTGCATCCGGTGATCGCCATCGAGGAAGGCACGATCGACTTCGAGCTGGAGATTTCGCAGTCGGAGAAATCGTCGTCCAGCACCGAGGCAGAAGGGTCGTTCCAGGCCAAGCTCGGCTGGGGCCCGTTCAGCGTGTCGGTCTCGGGGCGCGCCTCGCATAAGTCGGAGCAGACCCGCAGCACCGACACGCGTGCCAAGTACTCCTTCCACACCCAGGTCAAGCGTCAGAACCCGCCGGAAGCGCTGATGCGCGTGATGGAATTTTTGACTGACGCGGCAACCAAGCCGGTGGTCGTCAAGGGCAAGGAGAACGACGTCAAGCCGCTGCCGGCCACGCCGACCGACGGCACGATGATCGGCGAAAAGGCGCCCGCGGGCGGCAACGCGCCGGCCCCGGCGCCGGCCAATCCCTAAGCCGCCACGGTGATGGATGCCGGCCGGCCTCCCCACGGCCGGTGTCCTGATCGGTGCGTGCCTGCCGCGCGCCGCCTATTGATCTGATCGATCCGACCGACCCGACACCATGTTCAATCTCTTCAGCCGCCGCGGGCGTGATGATGACCGTGCGTCGTCAGCGCCCGCCACACCGCCAGCGCCGCCCACCAGCGCGCCACCAGCATCACCTGTGTCAGCGCAGCCCGCTGGGCCTTCCGATGCAGCGCCGTTTCCAGAGACTGCGCCTGATGCGCCACCGCCGTCGCCACCAGGTTCGTCGCCGCCGGGCGGTGGCACCGGTGGTGGCAGCAACAGCCACGGTCATCCGGGCTTGAATAGCCTGACGCTCGACGACATCACGCGCGGCATGCAGCACGCCGCCGCGTCTGCCAACCAGATGCTTGCGCAGCAATACACCGCGCTGCTCGACCAGTTTTTCGATGCCGACGAGAGCGGCACGCTGGTCGCCCGCGAGGTTGAGCTTGCGCTCGACAGTCAGCACCGGCTGGCGCTGCCGCTGGTCTCGCTGGCGATGCCGCGCGGCATCGCGCTCGATGAAATGACGGTGAACATGACCGTGCGCAGCGACATCGCCGAGGCCCTGCCTTTACACGGTGCAGCCGCGGGCGGCGTTGGCCGGTTCTACGTCTCGCTTGCACCGCATTCCAAACGGGATACGGGCCGCGACAGCGAGCACATCGACATCGAGATGAAGTTCACGGCGCTGCAGCCGCCAGAAGCCGTGATGCGGCTGATTGACGAATACACGAATCGGCTGGTGCCAAGGCCCGTGCAGTCGAATGCCGGCGGCTCCGATGGCCGCGATAACACCAGCACGCCCCAGGAGAAGAGCGATGAGCACTGAGCACAACCCGCGCACCACCGGCGAGCGAGGCCTCGCGCTGATCAAGGAGTCGGAAGGACTGCGTCTGTCGACGTATCTGGATGCGGTTGGCAAGCCGACGATCGGTTATGGCCACCTGATTCGGCCCGGCGAGACCTTCAACGGTCCGATCTCGCAGCAGCAGGCCGAAGCGCTGCTGCGCAAGGACCTCGCCGACACCGAGCAAGGCATTGCCAAGGCCGTGCGCGTGTCGATCACGCAGGGTCAGTTCGACGCGCTGGCGTCCTTCGTCTTCAACCTGGGAGCGGGGCGGCTGCGCTCGTCAACGCTGCTGCGCAAGCTCAACGCCGGCGACTACGCCGGCGCGGCCAACCAGTTCCTGCTGTGGGACAAGGCAGGCGGCAAGCCGCTCAAGGGGCTGACGAAGCGTCGTCAGGCCGAACGCAAGTTGTTCCTGTCCTGAGTCACTACCACGTTATTTCACCGGAGAAGCTCGCATGCATACCGAACCGATGTCCGTGATTCCAACCACCCGTCCGCGCCGCCTGTATCGCGTGCTGACCTGGCTTGCCGCCGCAGCCGTGGCGATCGGCGTGTCCTACGCCCGCGCGGCCGACAATGTCGCGCCAAGCTGCACGGCGGAGGCGCAGCGCATCCGCAGCGAACTCGGAAACCAGGATCTGCCGACGTTCAACGATCAAGCCGGGCGCTACCTGGCTGACACGCTGAATCAGCTTTACGCCTACGGCACGCTGCCCAACCGCTACGTGCCCGAGCGCCAAGCCAACTGGGAGCCGGGCACAAATCGCCCCGTCATGATGCAGAAGCGCAGCATCGGTGGTGATTTATGGGCGCAGACAGGCCTGTTGCAGGCCGATATCGACGATGGTCTTTCCAAGCGCGGCCCGCTGCGGCTGGTTTATGCGCAGGACGGCAAGCCGCAATACGTCACGACCACCGCCGCAAACGCGCCGCAGATCCCCACGCAGCGCTGCGCGGGCAAGTGAGGGAGCGCCCGGGGCGCGTCAGGCGCTTGCCTGGCGCGCCATCTCCACGCCTTTGTTGGCCAGCGCATCGGCGCGCTCGTTGCCGGGGTGGCCGGCATGGCCCTTGACCCAATGCCAGCTCACGTCATGGCCGGTGACGAGTTCGTCGAGCGTGCGCCAGAGGTCGTCGTTCTTGACCGGCTTCTTGTCGGCCGTCTTCCAGCCGCGCGCTTTCCAGCCAGCCAACCATTCGCTGATGCCTTTCTGCACGTATTGCGAATCGGTGTACACCTGCACCCGACACGGCCGCTTGAGCGCACGGAACGCCTCGATCACGGCCATCAGCTCCATGCGGTTGTTGGTGGTCAGCGCTTCGCCGCCAAAGAGTTCTTTTTCGTGGCTGCCCGAGACGAGCACGGTGCCCCAGCCGCCAAGGCCGGGGTTGCCTTTGCATGCGCCATCGGAATAGACGGTGACTTCCTGCATTGAGAAAACGATGGGTGATCAGTGAGTGGAACGGGCGCGATCAGGCGCCCGATTTGCCGTCACGCGCTGTGGCCGACGGCGCCTTGGTCGAATGCGAGCCCGAAGGCGTCGCGACCGGCGTACCGGCCGGCACCAGCGACGGCGACTTACGCGTCTTCCATGCCGGACCGACCAGGCGCATGGTGCGCACGCGCTTGACAGCCTGCAGCATGTAAACCGCGCCGAAGATCGGCCACCAGCGGTCGCCGGCCTTTTCCATGAAGGCGGTGCGCTGCAGCCATTTGTCGGAGCGATTAGGCGGGCAGTAGCAGCCGAAACGGCCGCGCACGATATCAAATCCGAGCAGCTTGAGCCAGTCTTTCAGGCGCGTGAACGCAATCATCTGGCTTTGCGCAGGCAGAAACGATTCCGTGCCCAGGCGGCGCATGCCCTGGCGCATGCCCCACAGGCTCAGTGGGTTGAAGCCGGTGATGACCAGACGCCCCTCGGGCATCAGCACGCGCGCCACTTCGCGCAGCACTTCATGCGGGTCATCCGTGAACTCCAGCACGTGGGGCAGCGCGACGAGGTCGATGCTCTGCGAAGCGAAGGGCAGTTCGTCATAGCGGCAGATGACGCGTGGTGTGGCCTGGCGCTGGGCCGTGCTGGTGTCGGGCTCTGCCTCGGCCGCATCGGCGGATTCGGCGGGATCGCCGTCCATCGGGTCGAGCGTTTCAGTGGGGGCCGTCGGATCGATGTCGTCCACCACACGCGCGATCAGCGGGATGCGGTTCTCGCGCAGCGCCCCAAAACCAGGGTGGCCGAGCTGCAGCGCGTGATAGCCGAACATGTCGGCCACCGTGCGATCGAACTGGGCCTGTTCCCAGCGCAGGACGTATTGCCCAGGCGGCGAAGCGAGCCAGTGGTGCCAATCTATAATGCGACGATCGTTAGAGGAGTCGGACATGGTCCAGGGTGGTGTGCCGCGTGGTGTAGCGCTTGAGGTCGAGGCGATCGCTGCGTTTGCCGACAATTATATTTGGGCACTACACGATGGTCGGGTGGCGGCGGTCGTCGATCCGGGCGACGCGCAACCGGTGCTGCGCTTCCTGAAGGAACGCGGGCTCGCGCTCGGTGCCATTGTAATCACACATCATCATGGCGATCACGTTGGCGGCGTGCGCGAACTGCTCGCGGCGTATCCGGAGAATCCCGAGGGTGTGCCGCTGCCGGTCATCGGACCGGCGGGTGAATCGATTCCAGGCCGCACGCAGGCCGTGCGTGAAGGCGATGTCGTCACGCTTGTGCAGCCGGCCGCTAAATTCCGGGTGATCGATGTGCCCGGCCACACCAGTGGTCACGTCGCCTATGTGGGGCACCTTCAGGGTAATGCCGCATCGGCGAGCCTGTTTTGTGGCGATACACTCTTCGCCACCGGTTGCGGCCGGCTTTTTGAGGGTACGCCTGCGCAGATGCGCGCGTCGCTGGCCAAGCTGGCGGCGCTGGCCCCCGATACGCGTGTCTACTGCGCGCATGAATACACTGCATCGAATGTGCGCTTTGCGCGTGCAGTCGAACCTGGCAACGCCGACTTGGCAGCCTGGGAGGATGAGGTAACGGCGTTGCGGGCCGAGGGCCGCTCGACTGTACCCACTACCGTTGGCCACGAGCGCGCGACCAATCCCTTCATGCGATCGGATGACGCCAATGTGACGCATGCCGTGGCACGCCATGCCGGTATCGACGCGGATGATCCGGTGGCGGTATTCGCCGCGTTGCGTCAGTGGAAGAACGATTTCCGTTGAGAATGCTGGGCGCGCGGCGATGCCGCGGCCACATGTGATGCATCCAGCAGGTGCGACGCCCGATGAACGCGGGTTGACGCGGTCGGATGCGTTTCTTACTATCTGGGGCAATTTTTAGCCCTAACCTCACAGAACTTGATGCGATCCGTGCGACTTCTTGCGGCAACTGTGCTCAGTCTGCTCCTTGCGGCCTGTGCAACGGCCCCCGGGCCGAACGCCGACACAGCCAGCACCAGCGCCTCCACCGGCACCGGCCAAGCCCCTGCGCCGGTCGTCAATGTCGATCAGCAGCCCGTGGGGTCCCTGAAAGGGCCGGCCAAGGATCTCTGGGCGCGCATTCGCCAGGGTTTCTCCATGCCCGACCTCCAAAGCTCGGCTGTGGACGATCGTACCGACTGGTATGCGCAGCGCCCCGATGCCTTCCGCCGTATGGTGGATCGCTCCAATCGCTACCTGTATCACATCGTCGAAGAGCTGGAGCGGCGCAACATGCCCACCGAGTTGGCCCTGCTGCCGTTTGTGGAAAGCGCGTTCAACCCCCAGGCTGTATCGAGCGCCAAGGCCGCCGGGATGTGGCAGTTCATCCCGAGCACCGGCAAGACCTACAACCTCAAGCAGAACGTCTTCCAGGATGAGCGCCGCGATGTGCTTGCCTCGACCGATGCCGCGCTTGACTATCTATCCAAGCTGCACGACCAGTTTGGCGACTGGCAACTCGCGCTGGCTGCCTACAACTGGGGCGAAGGTGCGGTTGCGCGGGCGATTGCGCGCAACCAGGCAGCCGGCCTTTCGACCGATTACGTCAACCTGAACATGCCCGCCGAGACGCGCATGTACGTGCCCAAGCTCCAGGCAGTGAAGAACATCATCGCCAACCCGGAGCGCTACGGCGTCACGCTGCCCGAGATCCCGAACCATCCGTACTTCGTCACCGTCACAACGTCACGCGATATCGATGTGACGCTGGCCGCCAAGCTGGCCAATCTGCCGATGGATGAGTTCAAGGCGCTCAACCCATCGTTCAACCGGCCGGTGATCCTGGGCGCGTCTAACCCGCAGATCCTGCTGCCGTACGACAACGCCGAAACGTTCCAGTACAACCTGAATACTTATCACGGCGGTCTTTCGAGCTGGACGGCCGTGACGGTCGGTAACCGCGAGCGTGTGGAAGCGTTGGCGGCGCGGCTGAAGGTTGATCCCGACACCATTCGCGAGATCAACCGCATTCCGAAGGGCATGCGTTTGAAGGCCGGCTCCACCGTGGTCGTGCCGCGTGCCGACGGCGCCCAGGAAAACGCACCCGACATCAGCCCCGAATTGGCTGAGAACGCCACCATGGCGGTCGAACCCGACATGCCAGATCTCAGAAAGGTGGTGGTTCGCGCTGGCAAGCGCGACACGATTGCGGGTTTGTCGCGCCGCTACGGCGTGTCCGTCGCCCAGATTCGTGCGTGGAACCAGTTGCCTAGCGATGCCATCCCCAAGGGTCACAGCGTCGTCCTGATGCTGCCGCAAGCGCGCGGTGGCAGTCGCGGTGGGCATGTGCGCGTGATGCGCGTGTCGGCCACGACGGCGCGCGCCACAGCGGCAACCACGCGCCTGCCAACTGCAAAGGTGGCCGGCAAGCCGGTGGTCAAGGCTAAACCGGTGGCAACCTCATCGAGTTCGGCCAAGCGCAAGAAGCGCTGAGTCTGGCAAGAGAAACGGCGTCCTGCGGGGCGCCGTTTTGTTTTTGGGCGGCGGTAAGACCTGCGTAAGTTGGCGACCGCAAAGTAGGTGCATCCGAGCACAATCAAGATTGAGTCATCGAACACGATGGCCAGGAGACAACGTCATGTCCATGTCCGCCGCGTATCGCGCGCTGTATCAGCGCTCCATTGACGACCCCGCAGGCTTTTGGGGCGAGCAGGCCCAGCGCATCGAGTGGCAAACGCCGTATTCCGCAGTCCTCGACGATTCGCGCTTGCCGTTCGCCAAGTGGTTCGTGGGCGGACGCACCAACCTGTGCCACAACGCCGTCGACCGGCATCTCGCCACGCGCGGCGAGCAAGCGGCGCTGGTGTATGTCTCCACCGAAACCGGCCAGGAGACCACGTACACGTATCGCCAGCTCCATCGCGAGGTCAACCGCATGGTGGCGAGCCTGCAGGCGCTGGGGGTCAGACGCGGCGATCGCGTGCTGATTTACCTGCCGATGATTCCCGAAGCTGCGTTTGCCATGCTGGCCTGTGCGCGCATCGGCGCGATCCACTCGGTGGTGTTCGGCGGTTTCGCATCCAACAGTCTCGCCACGCGCATCGACGACGCTACGCCGCGTGTGATCGTGAGTGCGGATGCGGGCTCGCGAGCGGGCAAGGTGGTCGAATACAAACCGTTGCTTGACGCAGCGATTGACCTGGCGGCGCACAAGCCCGAGCGCGTGCTGCTCGTCAATCGCAAACTCGCGCCCATGCAGCACAACCCGCGCGATGTTGATTACGCAACGCTCGCGGCGGAGCACGCGAATGCCGATGTGCCGTGCGAATGGATGGAGTCGAGCGAGCCCTCGTACATCCTCTATACCTCCGGTACGACTGGCAAACCGAAAGGCGTCCAGCGCGACACCGGCGGCTATGCGGTGGCACTGGCGGCGTCGATGCCGCTCATTTTTGGCGCGCAGCCCGGCGACACGATGTTCACTGCATCGGATGTCGGCTGGGTGGTCGGGCACAGCTACATCGTTTATGCGCCGCTGCTCGCGGGCCTGACGACGGTCATGTACGAAGGCACACCAATCCGCCCAGACGGCGCGGTCTGGTGGCGCATCGTCGAGCAATACCGCGTGAACGTGATGTTCACCGCGCCCACCGCCATTCGCGTGCTCAAGAAGCAGGATCCGACGCTACTGCAACGACATGATCTGTCGAGTCTGCGCCGCCTGTTCCTTGCCGGCGAGCCGCTGGACGAGCCCACCGCCAGCTGGATCGGCGAGGCGCTGCACAAGCCCATCGTCGACAACTACTGGCAGACCGAGACCGGCTGGCCGATGTTGGCCATTCCGCAAGGGGTCGAGCCTTCTGAGCAAAAGCTCGGCTCGCCGGGCTTTCCGGTCTACGGCTATAAGCTCGACATCTTGGATGAGGCGACCGGAGAGCCATGCGCACCGGGCGAGAAAGGGCTTCTCGCCGTCGCTGCGCCGCTGCCGCCGGGCTGCATGACCACCGTCTGGGGCGACGATGCCCGGTTCCTGCAAACATACTGGTCGGCGTTTCCCGGCCGGCACATCTATTCGAGCTTCGACTGGGGCGTGCGCGACGAGGGGGGCTACGTGACCATCCTCGGCCGCACCGACGATGTGATCAACGTGGCGGGCCATCGCCTCGGTACGCGCGAGATCGAAGAGAGTCTGTCGTCACATCCGGCCATCGCCGAGGTGGCGGTAGTGGGCGTGGCCGATCAACTCAAGGGGCAAGTGGCGATGGGGTTTGCTATCGTGCGTGACGCCTCACGCATTACCGAGGCGGCAGGGCGCCTGGCTCTGGAAGGCGAGTTGATGCGCACGGTCGAGGCGCAACTCGGCGCAGTGGCGCGGCCCTCGCGCGTATTCTTTGTCGGGGCCTTGCCCAAGACGCGCTCCGGAAAACTGCTGCGCCGCGCAATGCAGGCCGTAGCGGAGGGCCGTGACCCGGGTGATCTGACCACCATCGAAGACCCCACGGCACTGGCTCAGGTGCAGGCTGCCATGCGAGGTGAGTAGGGCACTCCAAACGCGACGTTCTCATCCGCTTGGAGCTGGGCGTAAGGGCATGACGGAAAGCCGTCATGCGGCTGGCGCTCGCCGTTAAGTCCTTCCTTTCATTGAGTTTTTTGCGGCGTCCGGGTATAATTTTTGGGTTTGAGTTCAGAAACCCATCACCCTAGCGCCAACCGCTTCCTACCTCCCGCCTACCGCCCCGTCTGCCTCGTTTCTCGGTGATTCCTGGTGAGTTCTGTCCCAGCCCGACTCGCGACGCGCGAACGGCCCGGATTCCGCGCAGCCGGAATTCCGCTTCGGCGACAAGGTGATCAGGTCGGCACAGGGTGAATCCAGCAGGAGCTACCCGTGTTGCCGTCTTTCCCGCCCGCCATCCTCGCGCTTGCAGACGGCACGGTCTTTCGTGGCTATTCCATCGGTGCGGCCGGTCATACGATCGGCGAAGTGGTGTTCAACACTGCCATCACCGGCTATCAGGAAATCCTCACCGATCCGAGCTACTCGCGCCAGATCGTCACGCTCACGTATCCGCATATCGGTAACGTCGGCGTGAACCGTGAGGACGTCGAAGCTACGAAAGTCCATGCCGCCGGCCTCATCATCAAGGATCTGCCGATCCTCGCGTCCAATTTCCGCAAGGAACACTCGCTCTCGCATTACCTCAAGGGTGAGAAGGTCGTCGCCATTGCCGGAATCGATACCCGCAAGCTGACCCGAATCCTGCGCGAGAAGGGCGCTCAGAACGGTTGCATTCTCGCCGGCGAAGACAACGTGCAGAAGGCCATTGATCTTGCACGCTCGTTCCCGGGCCTGTCGGGCATGGATCTGGCGAAGGTCGTGTCCGTGACCGAGCCGTACGAGTGGACCCAGACCGAATGGGCGCTGGGCCGCGGCTACGGCAAGCAGGACGCCCCGAAGTATCACGTGGTCGCGTATGACTTCGGAGTCAAGTTCAACATCCTGCGCATGCTGGCCGAGCGCGGCTGCCGAGTGACGGTAGTGCCCGCGCAAACCAGCGCGGCCGACGTGCTGACGCATAACCCGGACGGCGTGTTCCTCTCCAACGGCCCTGGCGATCCGGAACCGTGCGACTACGCTATCGCTGCCGCCAAGGAATTCCTGGAGCGTCGCCTGCCGACGTTCGGCATCTGTTTGGGTCATCAGATCATGGGCCTGGCCGTCGGCGCCAAGACGCTCAAGATGAAGACCGGCCATCACGGTGCCAACCACCCGGTCAAGGATTTGCAGGATGGCCGCGTGGTCATCACCTCGCAGAACCACGGTTTTGCGGTGGACCCGGAATCGCTGCCCGCCAACGCGCGCGTGACGCACGTTTCGCTGTTCGACGGCACGCTGCAGGGCTTCGAGCTGACCGACCGTCCGGCGTTCTGCTTCCAAGGTCACCCGGAAGCGTCGCCCGGTCCGCACGACATCGCGTATCTGTTTGACCGCTTCACCGCGGCGATGGACGCAGCCAAGCAGTAAAGCAAACGAGATCGCATCGCCATGAACGCTTTCATGCTCGCCCACTTCGGCATCACCGAGTTCTGGACCTTCCTGCTCGGCACGATCTTTATCGTGCTGCTGCCGGGGCCGAACTCGATGTACGTGCTGTCGGTGGCGGCCCGCCGCGGTGTGCGCGCGGGCTACCAGGGCGCCTGCGGCGTGTTTCTGGGCGATGCCATCCTGATGGTGTTGTCGGCAGCGGGCGTGGCTTCGCTGTTGAAGGCGAGTCCGGCGCTGTTCTACGTCGTGAAGTACGTCGGTGCGGCGTATCTGGCGTGGATCGGCCTGCAGATGCTGCGTGGCGCGGTGCGCAATTGGCGCGCGCGCAAGGCCGGCGGGTCCGTCGAGCAGACCGCGGCCCCGGCCGACGAATCGCATCCGTTCAAGAAAGCGCTGGTCATCAGCCTGCTGAACCCGAAGGCGATCCTGTTCTTCATCTCGTTCTTCATCCAATTCGTCGACCCGCACTACGCGTTGCCGGTGGTGTCGTTCGTCGTGCTTGGGCTGGTTTGCCAGATCTGCAGTTTCCTGTACCTGACCACCATCATCTTCGTGGGCGCGCGGCTGGCCGCGGCGTTCCGCGCGCGACGACGTTTGTCTGCTGGTATGAGCAGCGGCGTCGGCGTCATGTTTATCGGCTTTTCCGCCAAGCTGGCGACGGCCACACTGAATTAATCGAATCGAGCGGGTTATGCCAAAACGTACAGATATCAAAACCATCCTGATCATCGGCGCGGGTCCGATCATCATCGGCCAGGCGTGTGAATTCGATTACTCCGGCGCGCAGGCTTGCAAGGCGCTCCGTGAAGAGGGCTTCAAGGTGGTCCTGGTCAACAGCAACCCGGCCACGATCATGACCGACCCGAACACGGCCGATGTGACCTACATCGAGCCGATCACCTGGGAAGTGGTCGAGCGCATCATCGCCAAGGAGCGTCCGGATGCGATCCTGCCGACCATGGGCGGCCAGACCGCGCTGAACTGCGCGCTGGACCTGCATCGCCATGGCGTGCTGAAGAAGTACAACGTCGAGCTGATCGGCGCATCGCCCGAGGCGATCGACAAGGCCGAAGACCGTCAGAAATTCAAAGACGCGATGACCAAGATCGGTCTGGGCTCGGCCAAGTCGGGCATTGCGCATTCGATGGACGAAGCCGTGGCCGTGCAGTCGCAAATCGCCAAGGAAACCGGCACGAGCGGCTACCCGATCGTGATCCGCCCGTCGTTCACGCTGGGCGGCACGGGCGGCGGCATTGCCTACAACCGCGAAGAATTCGAAGAGATCTGCAAGCGCGGTCTCGACCTCTCGCCGACCAACGAGCTGCTGATCGAAGAGTCGCTGCTCGGCTGGAAGGAATACGAGATGGAAGTCGTGCGCGACAAGGCCGACAACTGCATCATCGTCTGCTCGATCGAAAACCTGGACCCGATGGGCATCCACACCGGTGACTCCATCACCGTGGCCCCGGCACAGACGCTGACGGATAAGGAATACCAGATCCTGCGTAACGCCTCGCTGGCTGTGCTGCGCGAGATTGGCGTCGATACCGGCGGTTCGAACGTGCAGTTCTCGATCAATCCACAGGACGGCCGGATGATCGTGATCGAGATGAACCCGCGTGTGTCGCGTTCGTCGGCGCTGGCTTCGAAGGCCACCGGTTTCCCGATCGCCAAGGTTGCTGCCAAGCTGGCCGTGGGTTACACGCTGGACGAACTGAAGAACGAAATCACCGGTGGCGCGACCCCGGCGTCGTTCGAGCCGTCGATCGACTACGTGGTCACCAAGGTGCCGCGTTTCGCGTTCGAGAAATTCCCGCAGGCCGACAGCCACCTGACCACGCAGATGAAGTCTGTGGGCGAGGTGATGGCCATGGGCCGTACCTTCCAGGAATCGTTCCAGAAGGCGCTGCGCGGCCTGGAAGTCGGCGTGGATGGCCTGGACGAAAAGTCCACCGACCGCGACGAGATCATCGAAGAGATCGGTGAAGCCGGTCCGGATCGCATCTGGTACCTGGGCGATGCATTCCGCCTGGGCCTGTCGATCGACGAGGTCTATTCCGAGACCGCCGTTGACCCGTGGTTCCTCGCGCAGATCGAAGACATCGTCAAGACCGAAGCGCTGGTCAAGGCTCGCACACTGGATAGCCTGTCGGCTGCCGAGCTGCGTCTGCTCAAGCAGAAGGGCTTCTCCGACCGCCGCCTTGCCAAGCTGATGAAGACGACTTCCAAGGCCGTGCGTGAGAAGCGTATCGCCGAGAAGGTCCGTCCGGTCTACAAGCGTGTGGACACCTGCGCTGCCGAATTCGCCACCGATACCGCGTATCTGTACTCGACGTATGAGGCTGAGCACGGCGAGTGCGAAGCCGAGCCGACCAGCAACAAGAAGATCATGGTTCTGGGCGGTGGCCCGAACCGGATCGGCCAAGGCATCGAGTTCGACTACTGCTGCGTGCACGCTGCGCTGGCGCTGCGCGAAGACGGGTACGAGACCATCATGGTCAACTGCAACCCGGAAACCGTCTCGACCGATTACGACACCTCCGACCGCCTGTACTTCGAGCCGGTGACGCTGGAAGACGTGCTCGAGATCGTCGACAAGGAAAAGCCGGTCGGCGTGATCGTGCAATACGGTGGCCAGACGCCGCTGAAGCTTGCGCTCGACCTGGAAGCCAACGGCGTGCCCATCATCGGTACGTCGCCGGACATGATCGATGCGGCCGAAGACCGTGAGCGCTTCCAGAAGCTGCTGCACGAACTGGGCCTGCGCCAGCCGCCCAACCGCACCGCGCGTGCGGAAGACGAGGCGCTCAAGCTGGCCGAAGAAATCGGCTACCCGCTGGTGGTGCGTCCGTCGTATGTGCTGGGCGGTCGCGCGATGGAAATCGTGCATGAGCCGCGCGACCTCGAGCGCTATATGCGTGAAGCCGTGAAGGTGTCGAACGACAGCCCTGTGCTGCTCGACCGCTTCCTGAACGACGCCATCGAATGCGACGTGGATTGCATCTCCGATGGCAAGAACGTCTTCATCGGCGGCGTGATGGAGCACATCGAGCAGGCTGGCGTGCACTCGGGCGACTCCGCTTGCTCGCTGCCGCCGTACTCGCTGTCGCAAGCCACCGTTGATGAACTCAAGCGCCAGACTGCTGCAATGGCCAAGGCGCTGAACGTGGTTGGCCTGATGAACGTGCAGTTCGCGATCCAGCAGAGGGACGGCGAGGACATCGTCTACGTGCTGGAAGTGAACCCGCGTGCTTCGCGTACGGTGCCGTACGTTTCGAAGGCGACCGGTGTCTCGTTGGCCAAGGTCGCGGCTCGTTGCATGGCGGGGCAGTCGCTGGATTCGCAAGGCATCGAAAAGGAAGTCGTGCCAGCGTACTACAGCGTGAAGGAAGCGGTCTTCCCGTTCAATAAGTTCCCGGGTGTCGACCCGGTGCTTGGACCGGAAATGCGCTCCACCGGCGAAGTGATGGGCGTTGGCAAGACCTTTGGCGAGGCGCTCTTCAAGAGTCAGCTGGCTGCCGGTTCGCGCCTGCCCGAGAAGGGCACCGTGCTGATGACGGTCAAGGACAGCGACAAGCCGCAAGCCGTGGAAGTTGCCCGCGCGCTGCATACGCTGGGCTACCCGATCGTGGCGACGCGCGGTACGGCTTCGGCCATTGAAGCCGCCGGCATTCCGGTGCGCGTGGTGAACAAGGTGAAGGACGGCCGTCCGCACATTGTCGACATGATCAAGAACAGCGAGATCGCGCTCGTCTTCACGACCGTCGACGAGACGCGCGCCGCGATTGCTGACTCGCGCTCCATCCGTCAGGCAGCATTGGCCCAGCGTGTGACCTACTACACGACCATTGCCGGTGCTCGTGCCGCGGTGGAAGGTCTGAAGCACATGCAGCACCTCGATGTGTATGACCTGCAGGGCCTGCACGCGACCCTGTAAGCCCGCCCTCAGGGCCCGCGACGCGGCATAGCGTCGCGGCGACCGCCCTGAGAGGGGGCAGTTGCCGCCTCCGGACGGTTCGCCTAAACTAGAGTGTCCGTGTCAAAACAACGACAGCCGCCGTCAGGCGGGTGTGCGCTACGCGCCCTCCCGCTTCGCAGCGGCTGATTTTTTTGTGATTCCGAAATACTTACGATGAGCACCATTCCGATTACCAAGCGCGGTGCCGAGATGCTGAAAGACGAGCTCCAACGTCTGAAGACCAAGGAGCGTCCGGCCGTCGTCAACGCTATCGCCGAGGCACGCGCCCAGGGCGATCTGTCCGAAAACGCCGACTATGATGCCGCCAAGGAGCGCCAGGGCTTCATCGAAGGCCGCATCCAGGAAATCGAAGGCAAGCTGTCCGCCGCGCAGATCATCGATCCTGCTTCGCTGGACGCCGACGGTCGCATCGTTTTTGGCGCCACCATCGACCTTGAAGACCTGGATTCGGGCAAGCCCGTCACGTACCAGATCGTCGGTGACGACGAAGCCGATCTGGATACCGGTAAGATTTCGATCAGCTCGCCGATCGCCCGTGCATTGATCGGCAAGTTCGAGGGCGACGTCGCCACCGTGGTCGCCCCCGGCGGCGAACGCGAGTACGAAGTCCTAGCCGTCAAGTACCTCTAACCCGATCCGAGACAACCGCCATGCCGCAGCGCTTCTTCCAGTTGCTTGCCACGGTATGGTGTGGCTCGCTCTGGACCATCGGTTACATTGTCGCTCCGACGCTGTTTGCGATGCTGGACGATCGCCAGTTGGCCGGCTCGATTGCCGGCCGGTTGTTTCATGCGCAAGCGTGGATCGGCCTGGCGACAGGATGTTTGCTCCTGCTGGCTGCTACGGCGCTGGTGCGTCGCGGTCAGGCCGGATACCGGCGGCTGCGCTGGCTTGTGCTGGCGATGCTGCTTTGCGTGCTGGTGGGCTATTTCGGTCTGCAGCCCTTCATGGCGTCGCTGCGCGCACAGGCCGATGCGCTAGGCGTAGCGGTGGGGGATTCGCCTTACCGCGCACAGTTTGGCATGCTGCACGGCGTATCGAGCGTGTTCTATCTGGTGCAGAGCCTGCTGGGGTTAGTGCTGATCTGGAAGGCGGCCGATGTTCGGCAAGCCGTTTGAGAAAAAAAAGACCGGCTGAAAAGCCGGTCGTTTTTTGTACGGCCCCGGATCGGATCAGGACAGCGCCTTCTTTTTCTGGCTGGTTTGACGCGGCTTGGCGCGCTTGACGTTGCCACCGGCCGTGACGCGTTCGTTGCCAAGCACGCTCAGGCGGACCGGCTTCGGGCGACGTGCGCTGTTCGGGTTTGGCTTGCGCACGGTGACGGAGCGCGGACCGGCGCCAACGGTAGTCTTGCGTGGCGGCTTGAGGTCGCGCGGCTGGTTTTCCTTCAGGTACGCCGGGCCTTCGCGCCAGATCACCAGCAGCTTGCCGATGTGCTGTACGGGGGCGGCCTGCAGGCGGGCGCAGATGGTGTCATAAAGCTCAATGCGTGCTTCGCGGTCATCGCCGAAGACGCGAATCTTGATCAGCCCGTGGGCCGCCAGCGAGCGGTCGATTTCGGCCAGAACAGGCTTGGTCAGGCCCTCCGCACCGATGATGACGACCGGGTTCAACGCGTGCGCTTCGGAGCGCAGTTCCGATCGTTGGGCAGGGGTGAGGATAAGGGCGGGCATAAATAAGGGCGGGATCACGCAAAGAGACAAACGGCGCGTATTATCCGCCAAAACCAGTCCGGGCTGCCATGTTTGGCGCTACATTCGGGCGAAATTGCAACCAATTCGATGGCAAAGAACAAGTTCAACCAGTCGTGGCTGCACGACCATATCAACGATCCGTACGTAAAGCTGGCGCAGCGCGAAGGCTATCGCGCACGTGCCGCCTACAAGCTCAAAGAGATTGACGAGCAAGACAAGCTGATCAAGCCGGGCCAAGTCATCGTTGACCTGGGCGCCGCGCCGGGCAGCTGGAGCCAATACGTGCGCAACAAGCTGGCCGCATCGCCGCGCGCCAAGGATGGCCGTATCGATGGGGCAATCGTCGCCATCGACATCTTGCCGATGGAAGCCATTGCCGACGTCACTTTCATCCAGGGCGACTTCCGTGAGGACGACGTTTTCCGGCAACTCGAAGAAATCGTGCTGGAAGCCACCGGTGGGGGCAAAGTGGACCTTGTTTTGTCCGATATGGCCCCCAATCTCTCAGGTGTGGCGTCAGCAGACGCCGCGCGTATGGAGCACATCGCTGAACTGGCTGTGGAATTTGCCATGGCGCACCTGAAACCTGAGGGCGCGCTGCTGATCAAATGTTTTCACGGCAGCGGCTATAGTCAGATCGTCGAGATGTTCAAGCGCCATTTCAAGATCGTTGCGCCGCGCAAGCCTAAAGCCTCCCGCGACAAATCGTCCGAAACATTCTTGTTGGGCCGGCAGCTCAAGCATCCGGGCTGACGGACGATACTCACAGAGGGGCCCCGGCTGGCATGGTGGTGCCTCGGTCTTGCGGGCAATCAACCCGCGGCGGTGTCCGTGCATTACAATGCCAAGCATCCCGTCAAGGCATTTCTAAAGGAGTCTCGCCTTGAATAACAACTGGTTTCAGAAGGCGGCCATCTGGCTGGTGATTGCCTTGGTGCTGTTCACCGTCTTCAAGCAGTTCGACAAGCCGCGCACCCAAGAGGGTGTGACGTACTCGCAATTCATGGATGACGCGAAGGCTGGCAAGGTCAAACGTGTCGAAGTCCAGGGCCGCACGTTGTTGGTCACGCCCAACGAGGGCAACAAGTACTCAATCATCTCGCCCGGCGACATCTGGATGGTGGGCGACCTGATGAAGTACGGCGTGCAGGTGACCGGCAAGGCGGAAGAAGAGCAAGGTGTGCTTCTCACCGCGCTTTACTACCTCGGCCCGACGTTGCTGATCATCGTGTTCTGGTTCTACATGATGCGACAGATGCAGGGCGGTGGGAAAGGCGGCGCCTTCTCGTTCGGCAAGTCGCGGGCGCGACTGATCGATGAGAACAACAACAGCGTCACGTTTGCTGACGTGGCAGGCTGTGACGAGTCGAAGGAGGAAGTCGTCGAGCTGGTCGACTTCCTGAAAGACCCGCAGAAATTCCAGAAGCTGGGCGGGCGCATCCCGCGCGGCGTACTGCTGGTGGGCCCTCCTGGTACCGGTAAGACGCTGCTGGCTCGCGCCATTGCCGGCGAAGCCAAGGTACCGTTCTTTAGTATTTCCGGTTCGGACTTCGTTGAAATGTTCGTCGGCGTGGGCGCAGCCCGCGTGCGCGACATGTTCGAAAACGCCAAGAAGCAGGCTCCTTGCATCGTGTTCATCGATGAAATCGATGCGGTCGGTCGCCACCGCGGCGCCGGCATGGGCGGCGGCAACGACGAGCGCGAGCAGACGCTGAACCAGATGCTGGTCGAGATGGATGGCTTCGAGGCCAACTCGGGCGTTATCGTGATCGCGGCAACCAACCGTGCTGACGTGCTCGACAAGGCGCTGCTGCGTCCGGGCCGTTTCGACCGTCAGGTCTACGTTGGGCTGCCCGACATTCGCGGCCGCGAGCAGATTCTCAAGGTGCACATGCGCAAGGTGCCGATTGGCAACGACGTTGATGCATCGGTGCTGGCGCGTGGCACGCCGGGCTTCTCGGGCGCTGATCTGGCCAACCTGGTCAACGAAGCTGCGCTGTTTGCTGCGCGCCGTAACAAGCGCGTGGTCGACATGCAGGACTTCGAAGATGCGAAGGACAAGATCTACATGGGTCCGGAGCGCAAGTCGGCTGTGATCCGCGAAGAGGAACGCCGCGCTACGGCGTACCACGAGTCGGGCCATGCGGTGGTGGCCAAGCTGCTGCCGAAGGCTGATCCGGTGCACAAGGTCACGATCATGCCGCGCGGCTGGGCTGGCGGTCTGACGTGGCAACTGCCGGAGCACGACAAGCACTACGCCTATAAGGACACGATGCTCGAAGAGGTCGCGATTCTGTTCGGTGGCCGTGCTGCAGAAGAGGTGTTCCTGGGTGCAATGAGTACCGGTGCCTCCAACGACTTCGAGCGTGCCACCAAGATGGCCCGCGACATGGTGACGCGCTATGGCATGAGCGACGCACTCGGCACCATGGTCTACGTCGATACGGAACAGGACGGCTTCTTCGGCCGCATGGCCTCGAAGACGGTGTCCGAGGCGACGCAACAGAAGGTGGATTCGGAAATCCGCCGTATCGTGGACGAACAGTACGCCCTGGCCAAGGGGCTGCTGGAAGCGAATCGCGAGAAGGTTGAAGCCATGACTGCGGCGCTGCTTGAGTGGGAAACCATCGACGCGGACCAAGTCAACGACATCATGGACGGCAAGCCGCCGCGCCCGCCGCGTTACGGCTCGACTGGTGGTGGAAGCACCCCGCCGGGTGGAGGTACGCCGGCTGGTGTGAACCCGGGCAACGTGCCTGCCACCGCCTGATGGTGATTCCTTAGCTTGTGTCGCCCTGGCAGCGACGCAAAAGAGCCGGTGCAAGCGCACCGGCTTTTTTGTTGGCGCTTTCTGGCGTGCCTGGCGTAGCATTCCGGTCCTGCGCAGCATTTCCGTCTATCTATCTTGTCCGCTTCCATTCCCACCACAACGCACTTCCAGTGTGGTCGCTTCCGTTACGCGCGCGATCAGCGTCCGCTGGTCATGGGCATTCTCAACGTCACGCCCGATTCGTTCTCTGACGGTGGGCAGCACGCCACGCGCGATGCGGCCTTGCGCCACGCTGAAAAACTGATCGCTGAAGGCGTCGACATGATCGACATCGGCGGCGAGTCGAGCCGGCCGGGCGCCGAGCCGCTCAGCCTGCAGGCAGAGTTGGACCGCGTGATGCCCATCGTCGAGGCGTTACACGACTGCGGAAAACCGCTGTCGATCGATACTTATAAGCCCGAGGTGATGCGTGCCGCGCTGGATGCCGGCGCCGATCTGATCAACGACATATGGGGCTTTCGCCGGCCTGGCGCGATCGAGGCTGTCGCCGGGGGCAACGCGGGCCTGTGCGTCATGCACATGCAGCGCGACCCTGAAACGATGCAGGAATCGCCCAGCTATGCCGACCTGATGGGCGAGGTTGAGACCTTCCTGTGTGCGCAAACAGAGGCGCTGATGGCTGCTGGCGTGGCGGCCGAACGTATCTCGCTCGACCCGGGATTTGGCTTTGGCAAAACGCCGGATCACAATCTCACCATGCTCAATCGCTTGGCGGAGTTCAATCGGATCGGTCTGCCGCTGCTCGTCGGTTTATCGCGCAAATCGACGCTCGGCGCTGTGCTGGGCGGCAAACCGCCGGCCGAGCGCGTGACGGCCAGTGTGGCGGCAGCATTGCTGGCCGCAGAGCGGGGCGCGTTCATCGTGCGTGTGCACGACGTGCGGCCAACGGTGGAAGCGATTCAACTGTGGTGGGCGATGCGTCATGAACGCGTCGATCCGCCAGTCGCCTGACAGCCGCCCCAGCCTCACGCGGCTGGGGGTCAAGCAAATAGAGGATTGCCCGGCGATGGCCGGCGCCTTACAAACAAATAAAGAAACATTCTCCAGGAGAGACTCCCAATGTCCAGGAAGTATTTCGGCACCGACGGCATCCGTGGGCGTGTCGGCGAAAGCCCGATCACGCCGGATTTCGTGTTGCGCCTTGGTTATGCAGCAGGCCGCGTGCTGGCCCACGGCGGAGAGGCGCATGGCCATGGCCGTCCCACCGTGCTGATCGGCAAGGACACGCGCCTGTCGGGCTACATGCTGGAAGCCGCGTTGGAAGCGGGCTTTACCGCAGCGGGTGTTGACGTCTTGATGAGCGGGCCGCTGCCCACGCCGGGTGTGGCGTATCTCACGCGTGCACTGCGGCTGTCGGCAGGTGTCGTGATTTCTGCGTCACATAACCCGTATTACGACAACGGCATCAAGTTCTTCTCGGCCACCGGCGACAAGCTGCCGGACGAAACCGAGTTGCAGATCGAGGCCGAGCTGGAAAAACCGATGGTGTACGCGGCCTCAGACGCGCTGGGTCGTGCCCGTCGTATCGAGGATGCCGCTGGCCGCTACATCGAGTTCTGCAAGAGCAC
This sequence comes from Burkholderiaceae bacterium 26, assembly GCA_000955795.1. Lineage (GTDB taxonomy): Bacteria > Pseudomonadota > Gammaproteobacteria > Burkholderiales > Burkholderiaceae > Ralstonia > Ralstonia chuxiongensis. Next base: position 130,170 of record JYOB01000006.1, on the reverse strand, counting down.
GTTCCCCAGCGATTTGAACCTGTTCGGTATGAAGGTCGTGCTGGACAGTGCGCATGGCGCGGCCTATCACATCGCGCCGCACGTCTTCCATGAGTTGGGTGCGGACGTCGTGTCGATCGGCAACCAGCCGAATGGCCGCAACATCAACGACGGCTATGGCGCGACGGCGCCGGGCAAGCTGGTCGAGGCCACGCGTGAGCATGGGGCCGACATTGGCCTGGCCTTCGACGGCGATGCCGACCGCCTGCAGGTGGTGGACCGCAATGGCCGCCTCTATAACGGCGACGAGCTGCTCTACGTCATGGTGCAGGCGCGCCTTGCGGCGGGCCAGACGGTGCCGGGTGCGGTCGGCACGCTCATGACCAATCTCGCCGTGGAGCTGGCGCTCAAGGCGCAGGGCGTCGAGTTCGTGCGCGCCAAGGTGGGCGACCGCTACGTGCTGGAAGAGCTGAAGAAGAATGGTTGGCTGCTGGGCGGCGAAGGGTCGGGCCACTTGCTCTGCCTGGACAAGCACAGCACGGGCGACGGCATCATCTCGGCGCTGCAGGTGCTTGCGGCATTGCGTCGCAGTGGCCAGACGCTGGACCAGATGCTGGACGGCGTGCGCCTGTTCCCGCAAAAGCTCATCAACGTGCGGGTCGAAAAGGGTTTCGACTGGAAATCGCACGCTGGCCTGCAAGCGGCGCTGAAGACCAGCGAGGCAGAGCTTGACGGCAAGGGCCGGGTGCTGATTCGTCCGTCGGGTACGGAGCCGGTCGTCCGCGTGATGGTGGAAGCGCAGGACGCAGAGCTGGCCAACCAACATGCGGAGCGTCTTGCTGCGACGTTGCAGTAAGTTCCTGCCCGGTCAAGTAAGCGAGTCAAAAAGCGGCCTTCGGGCCGCTTTTTTTATGCGCGTGGGTCGACTTTCATGCTCTGCAGGTCAGTTATGAGAAGTTTTCGTGTTGTCACAGAACTGTCATCCAAGCCGCCTAAAGTTCGGATGTCAAAAATCTGTCATCGCTCAACCGCTCCTCTGGAGAACTCATGAAACTGGTCAAATCCGCAATCGCTGGCGTGGCTGCACTCGCTTTCGCTGGTGCCGCATTTGCTGTAGACATCACTGGCGCAGGCGCGACGTTCCCGGCACCTGTCTACAACAAGTGGGCGGCCGACTACAACAAGGCGACCCAAACCAAGGTGAACTACCAAGGTATCGGCTCGTCGGGCGGCATCAAGCAGATCACCGCCAAGACCGTCGACTTCGGCGCATCGGACATGCCGCTGAAGGACGAGGAGTTGAACAAGGATGGCCTGATCCAGTTCCCGACCGTGATCGGCGGCGTGGTGCCTGTGATCAACCTGCCGGGCGTGAAGCCGGGCGAGCTGACGCTGAACGGCCAGTTGCTGGGTGACATCTACCTGGGCAAGATCAAGAAGTGGAATGATCCGGCCATTGCCAAGCTGAATCCGAAGGCCAAGCTGCCGGACCAGGACATCCTGGTGGTGCGCCGTGCTGACGGTTCGGGCACCTCGTTCATCTTCACGAACTACCTGTCGAAGGTGAATACTGAGTGGAAGAGCAAGGTGGGCGAAGGCACGACCGTGAACTGGCCGACCGGTACGGGTGGCAAGGGCAACGAAGGGGTGGCCGCTTTCGTGCAGCGTCTGGGTGGTGCGGTTGGCTACGTTGAGTACGCCTATGCCAAGCAGAACAAGATGACGTACGTGAACCTGCAAAACAAGTCGGGTGCCACCGTTCAACCGACCGCTGAAGCCTTCAAGGCTGCAGCCGCTGGCGCCGAGTGGAGCAAGTCGTACTACCAGATCCTGACGGACGAACCGGGCAAGGACGCATGGCCGATCGCTGGTGCAACGTTCATCCTGCTGCACAAGACGCAAGCCAAGCCGGCGCAGGGCGCTGAAGTCATGAAGTTCTTCGACTGGGCCTACAAAGGGGGCGATGACGCTGCCAAGAGCCTGGACTACGTGCCGCTGCCGGACGCTGTGAAGAACCAGATCCGCGCAACGTGGAAGTCGAGCGTGAAGGATGCATCGGGCAAGGTTGTCTACAACCAATGATGGTTGCCTGCTGCATAAGGGTTCGTAAGTAGGTGCAGCACAAGGTGCGGGAGGGCGGTATGAATCGGCCGCCCGCACCATTTCAAAAGCTTCTTTCTCGGCTGACCGGTTTCCCTCATGGCCACGCTCTCTGATTCCTCTGGCGCTTCCCGTATGCGAGCACCCAGCCGCTTTGGCGACCTGGTGTTCGGCGGTCTGACCCGCCTTGCCGCAATCGTTACGCTGTTATTGCTGGGCGGCATCATCATCTCGCTCATCATCAGCTCCTGGCCGACGATTCAGAAATTCGGCCTGTCGTTCCTGTGGAATTCAGAGTGGGATCCGCCCTCCGACATCTATGGCGCGCTGGTGCCGGTCTACGGCACCCTGGTCACGTCGCTGATCGCGCTCATCATTGCCGTGCCTGTGAGCTTCGGCATTGCCCTGTTCTTGACCGAGCTGTCGCCGGCGTGGCTGCGCCGACCGCTGGGTACCGCCATCGAGCTGCTCGCTGCAGTGCCGTCCATCGTGTACGGCATGTGGGGTCTGCTCGTGTTTGCGCCGATCTTCGGCGAATACTTTCAAAAGCCGCTGGCCGCGACCGTCGGCAAGATCCCGGTCATCGGAGCGCTGTTCCAAGGTGCGCCGATCGGCATCGGCCTGCTGTGCGCTGGGGTGATTCTGGCGATCATGATCATCCCGTACATCTCGGCGGTGATGCGCGACGTGTTTGAGATCACGCCGACGCTGCTTAAGGAATCTGCCTACGGCGTGGGCTGCACGACGTGGGAAGTCATGTGGAACGTGGTGCTGCCTTACACCAAGGCGGGTGTGATCGGCGGTGTGATGCTGGGCCTGGGGCGCGCTCTGGGCGAGACCATGGCCGTGACGTTCGTGATCGGCAACACCAACCTGCTGTCCGATCCGTCGTTGTTCTCGCCGGGTAACAGCATCACGTCGGCGCTGGCCAATGAATTTGCGGAAGCGGGGCAGGGTCTGCATACCGCGGCGCTCATGGAGCTGGGCTTGATCCTGTTCGTCATCACGTTCATCGTGCTGGCGGCCTCCAAGTTGCTGCTTCTGCGCTTGCAGAAGAGCGAGGGTCAAAAGTGAACCAACGCGATCTGCCTGACGCTATGAGACCCAACACCATGCGTACGTCTTCCATTCCTGCCGTCCGCCCCGACTCTGAAAAGATCAAGGCGCGCCTGCAGGCCCGCCGCCGCAACGTCAACGGGATTGCGCTGTCGCTGTCGCTTGCCGCCATGGCTTTCGGCCTGGTGTGGCTGGCATGGATTCTGTGGACCACGCTTTCGCTGGGTGTGGGCGGCTTGTCGATGTCGCTCTTCACCGAGATGACGCCGGCGCCCGATACGCCGGGAGGCGGCCTCGCCAACGCTATCGCAGGGTCGTTCCTGCTGGTGGGCATGGCCACGCTGATCGGCACGCCGCTGGGCATCCTGGCGGGCATCTATTTGGCCGAGTACGGCAAGACTTCAATGCTTGCGAGCGCGACGCGCTTCATCAATGACATCCTGCTGTCGGCGCCGTCCATCGTGATCGGCCTGTTCGTGTATGCCGTCGTGGTAGCCCGCGTGCAGCACTTCTCGGGTATCGCGGGCGTGCTTGCGCTGGCACTGCTTCAGATTCCGATCGTGGTGCGCACCACCGAGAACATGCTGAACCTGGTGCCCAACGCGATGCGTGAAGCCGCCATGGCGCTTGGCACGCCCAAGTGGAAGATGATCCTGTCGATTACGCTCAAGGCGTCGTATGCCGGCGTGATTACCGGTGTGCTGCTGGCCATCGCCCGCATTGCCGGTGAAACCGCGCCGCTGCTCTTTACCGCGTTGAACAATCAGTTCTGGAGCTTGGATCTGAATCAGCCGGTGGCCACGCTGCCGACCGTGATCTTCAAGTTTGCGATGAGCCCGTTCCCCGAGTGGCAGCAACTGGCCTGGGCCGGGGTGTTCCTGATTACGCTGGGTGTGCTGGGGCTGAACGTCCTTGCGCGTGCCTTGTTCACCAAGAAATGATCATGACTGCTACGTCCCTCGAAGTGCGCACGCAAAGCCCGAAGATTGATGTTCGCGACCTGAACTTCTACTACGGCAAGTTCCACGCGCTGAAGAACATCTCGATGCAGATTCCCGAGAAGCAGGTAACGGCGTTCATCGGCCCGTCGGGCTGCGGCAAGTCGACTCTGCTGCGTACGTTCAACAAGATGTACGCGCTGTATCCGGAGCAGCGCGCCGAAGGCCAGATCAACATGGACGGCGAGAACCTGCTGACCTCGCGCATGGACATCGCTCTGTTGCGTGCCAAGGTCGGCATGGTGTTTCAGAAGCCGACGCCGTTCCCGATGTCGATCTACGACAACATCGCGTTCGGTGTGAAGCTGTTCGAGCGCCTGTCGCGCTCCGAAATGGACGACCGCGTGGAATGGGCACTGACCAAGGCGGCGCTGTGGAATGAAGTGAAGGACAAGCTCAACCAGTCGGGCTACGGCCTGTCGGGCGGGCAGCAGCAGCGTCTGTGTATTGCGCGCGGCATTGCCATCCGCCCTGAAGTGCTGCTGCTGGACGAGCCGTGCTCGGCGCTGGACCCGATTTCCACTGGCAAGATCGAAGAGCTGATCGCCGAACTGAAAGACGACTACACGGTGGTCATCGTTACGCACAACATGCAACAGGCGGCGCGTTGCTCCGACTACACGGCGTACATGTACCTGGGTGAGCTGATCGAGTTCGGCGATACCGAAAAGATCTTCATCAAGCCGCAGCGCAAAGAAACAGAGGACTACATTACCGGCCGCTTCGGCTGACCTGCAACAACGCTGACGCTGAAGCGAAAAGGAGAAACCGATGTCTGAGAAGCATCTGTCATCGCAGTTTGACACCGACCTGACCACCATCAGCACCAAGGTGCTGCAGATGGGCGGTCTGGTGGAAGCACAGATTGCACGCGCCATGCGTGCGCTGGCCAATTTCGACACCGCCATGTGCGATCAAGTCATGGCCGTGGAGCTGGAAATCAACGCGCTCGAGATCGAGATCGATAGCGATTGCAACAACATCATCGCGCGCCGCCAGCCGACCGCTCGCGACCTGCGTTTGGTGATGGCCATCTCCAAGACCATCACCAACCTCGAGCGTGCCGGCGACGAAGCCGAGAAGATCGCCAAGCGCACCAAGCGCATCATGCAAGACCCGTCGGCACATGCGCTCAACTACGCCGGTGTGGAACGTTCGGGTGAGATGGCCGCGACCATCCTGCGTCACGCACTGGACGCCTTCGCACGCCTGGACACCGCTGCTGCCTTGTCGATCCTGCAGGAAGACAAGGCCATCGATGAGGAATTCCGCGGCTTCATGCGCGAACTCATCACGTACATGATGGAGAACCCGCGCACGATTTCGGTAGCGCTGGATCTGCTGTTCATTGCCAAGGCCATCGAGCGTATTGGCGATCACGCCAAGAACATCGCCGAGTTTATTATCTACATCGTCAAGGGCACCGACGTCCGGCACGCTTCACGCGAGACGCTGGCACGCGAGATCCTCGGCGAGGGCGAATAAAGGGCAGGACTGGAGACGTGAGCATGCCGAGCAGTATTCTCGTCGTAGAAGACGAACCGGCGATCGCTGAACTGATCGCCGTCAACCTGCAGCACGCGGGGCACTACCCGATCCGCGCATACAACGCCGAGCAGGCACTCTCGCTGATGAGCGATGTATTGCCCGACCTCGTTCTGCTCGATTGGATGCTGCCGGGCAAGTCGGGCGTGATGTTCGCCAAGGAGCTGCGCGCCAACGAGCGCACGCGCCAGATCCCGATCATCATGCTGACGGCACGCAGCGAAGAGCAGGACAAGATCATGGGCTTGGACAGTGGCGCGGACGACTACGTCACGAAGCCGTTCTCGCCCAAGGAATTGTTGGCGCGCATCAAGGCGGTCCTGCGCCGCCGCGCGCCGCAGCTGACCGACGACGTGGTGGCGATCAACGGCCTGAAGCTGGACCCGGCCACGCACCGCGTGACGGCCACGAACCTCGAAGCAGAAAACCCGATCAAGCTGGACCTCGGTCCGACGGAGTTCCGACTGCTGCATTTCCTGATGACGCATCCGGAGCGTGTACACAGCCGCTCGCAGTTGCTTGATCAGGTGTGGGGCGACCATGTGTTCGTAGAAGAGCGCACGGTGGATGTGCACATCAAGCGATTGCGCGCAGCACTCGCTCCGGGCGGCTACAGCAACATGATCGAAACCGTGCGCGGCAGCGGCTATCGCCTGGCGCGCAATCCGGGGCAATAACGTCGCAGTCGGACGAGCGCGCGAGCGGGGGGATCCATCGCGCGTTCACACGTCCGTCGCGGTCCAGCGCTTAGAATGCCTTCATGAACGTCTTCTGGACCCGCTTTGCCGTCTTTGCCGCCCTCATGGGCATTGTCACGGCATGCCTCTATCTCTTCGTCGACCATGTGGTTGCGCTGGCCGTGCTCAGTGCAATGCTGCTGGCGATGCTCCTCTATTACATCTATCAGATCCAACGCCTGTGGCGCGTGCTGGACTCGCCCGCCTATGGCGAGATCCCCAGCGCGCTGGGCCTGTGGGGCGAGGTCTACTACCGCCTGCACCGATTGATGAAGGCCTGGCGCACCCAGGTGCTGCAGGTTGAGCAGCAGCACAGCCGCTTCATCCAGGCCATTCAGGCCTCGCCAAACGGCGTGCTCATGCTTGACGGTGAAGACCAGATCGAATGGTGCAACGCGGTGGCGGAAGAGCACTTCGGCCTGTCTGCCAGGCGTGATCTGCGTCAACGCATTACCCACCTGATTCGCCGACCGGAGTTCGTGCGCTACCTGGCGCGCGGCGAGTTCGAGGAGCCGCTCACCATGCATGACGTGGGCCCGCACAAGCAAAGCATCATCTCTGCCCAAATCTTGCCGTATGGCGAAGACCGCAAGCTGCTGGTGTCGCAGGACATCACCAAGCTGGAGAATACCGAAGCGATGCGCCGCGATTTCGTGGCCAACGTCTCGCACGAGCTGAAGACGCCGCTGACCGTGCTCTCGGGTTTCCTGGAGACGGTGCGCGATCTTCCGCTGCCGGAAGAAGACAAGAGGCGCTACCTGGACATGATGCATACGCAAGCCATGCGCATGCAGCATTTGGTGGAAGACTTGTTGGCGCTCGCCACGCTCGAGGGCAATTCCGAGCCGCCGTCATTGGCGCCGGTGCCGATGCAGCGCATGATGCTGCAGCTCCAGCACGATATCGAAGCGCTGTCCGCGGGCCGGCACACCGTCAGCATGACGTGCGACTCCACCGTCAGCGTGTGCGGCGCCGAGCTTGAATTGCTTTCCGCGTTCAGCAATCTGGCGTCGAACGCGGTGCGCTATACGCCGGATGGCGGCACGATCCGCCTCGACTGGGGCGTGCGCGACGGGCACGCGGTTTACTCCGTCACCGACACGGGGATCGGCATTGCGCCCGAGCATATTCCGCGTCTGACCGAGCGCTTCTATCGTGTGGACCGTAGCCGTTCACGCGACACCGGCGGTACCGGGCTGGGCTTGGCCATTGTGAAGCACGTGCTGTCACGCCACGGCGGGGAACTGCAGGTGACCAGCGAGCATGGCAAGGGCAGCACCTTCCGCGCCGTGTTCCCGCCGGAGCGTACGGTGGTGCGCAGTGCCAGCGTGACCGATGAGCGCGTCGCCTGATCGCCGGTTCTTCTCGTCCATTGAACGCATAAAAAACGCACGCTGTTGAGCGTGCGTTTTTGTTTGCAGGCACAGGCTTGGCGGATCAGCCCGCGGAGATCTCCACCGGAGCGCGCACCGTCGGTTCCGCAGCCGTTGCCGCCGCCACTGCGGCTGCCGTCTCCGCCGCCGCAGCCGCCTGCGGCGAGAAGTGGTTCAGCAGTTCCAGCTGGCTGATGCGCACGTGCTTGCCACGCGTCTGGCGCTGCACGTAGCTGCCATCCTGCTGCATGACCCACGCCGATGCGTTGTCGCGCAGATGCACCTGCAGGCTTTCCCTGATGACGCGCGCCTTGAGCTTGCGGTCGAGCACGGGAAACGCCACTTCCACGCGGCGGAACAGGTTGCGGTCCATCCAGTCGGCGCTGGAGAGATAGACGACTTCCTCGCCGCCGGCATGGAAGTAATAGACGCGGTGGTGCTCAAGGAAACGCCCGACGATGGAGCGCACGCTGATATTTTCCGACAGCCCCGGCACGCCCGGCTTGAGGGCGCACACGCCGCGCACGATCAAGTCGACTTTCACGCCGGCCCGCGACGCCTTGTACAGCTCGTCGATGATGGCCGGCTCCAGCAGCGCGTTCATCTTGCCGATGATGCGCGCACGTTTGCCTGCGCGAGCGGCACGCGCTTCGGCTCGGATGTGCTCGATCAGGTTGTCGTGCATCGTGAACGGCGAGTGCCACAGATGATGCAGCTTGATCTGCGCGCCTGTGCCCGTGAGCAGCTGGAACACGTGATGCACGTCTTCGCAGATCTGCTCGTTGGCCGTCATCAGGCCAAAGTCGGTGTAGAGGCGGGCGGTCTTGGGGTGGTAGTTTCCCGTGCCCAGGTGCGCGTAGCGGCGCAGCTTGACCGCCTTGCCCTTGCCGGACACCTCGCGACGCACCACCAGCAGCATCTTTGCGTGACACTTGTGGCCCACCACGCCATACACGACATGGGCGCCGGCCGATTCAAGCTGGTCCGCCCAGTTGATGTTCGTCTCTTCGTCAAAGCGCGCGAGCAGTTCGACGACAACGGTCACCTCCTTGCCGTTGCGCGCCGCTTTGATGAGCGCTTCCATCACCGTGGATTCGTTGCCGGTACGGTAGACAGTCTGCTTGATGGCAACCACGTCCGGGTCGCGCGCAGCTTGCTGCAGCAATTCCAGCACGGGCGTGAAGCTTTCGTACGGATGGTGCAGCAGGATGTCACCCTGGCGGATGGCGTCGAACACGTTCGAGCTGTTGGCGACCCGCCGCACCGTTGCCGGCACGTGCGGCGGGTACTTCAGTACTGGTTTGTCGACCATGTCGGGCACCTGCAGCAGGCGCACCAGATTCACAGGACCCTTGACGCGGTAGCAGTCCGCATCGGTCAGACCGAACTCCTGAAGCAGTCGCACCACCAGTGCCGGTGATGTGTCGTGCGCGAGTTCCAGGCGCACCGCGTCGCCAAAGTGGCGCGTGGACAGTTCGCCCTGCAGCGCTTCGCGCAAGTCCGTGATTTCATCTTCCGACACGAACAGATCGGAGTTGCGTGTTACGCGGAATTGGTAGCAGCCATGTACGTCGATCTGCGGGAACAGCTCGTGCACAAAGCCCTGCATGAAAGACGAGAGCAGCACGAACCCATACGGGTAGCCGGAAAGCTCGGGCGGCATCTGCACAAGCCGGGGCAGGGCGCGCGGCGCCTGTACGATGGCCAGTTCAGCTTCACGGCCGAAAGCGTCCTTGCCCGACAGCTCGATGATGAAGTTCAGGCTCTTGTTGAGCACACGCGGGAAGGGGTGCGCCGGGTCCAGCGCCATCGGCGTCAGGATGGGCACCAGTTCGCGCTGGAAGAAACTGCGGCACCAGGCGCGCTGGGCTTCATTCCAGTTGGTGGTCATGTGGAAGAAGACGCCTTCCTTCTCCAGCAAGGGCAGGATCTCGTCTTGCAACATGGCATACTGTTGCGCGACCAGCTGCCGCACCCGCTCCGAGACCACGCCAAACGCCTGCTGCACCGACAGCCCGTCAGGCGTGACCGATGAAGGGTTGTCGCGCATCTGTTCCTTCAATCCGGCAATGCGGATTTCAAAGAACTCATCGAGATTGCTCGACACGATGCAGATGAATTTCAGCCGCTCCATCAGCGGCACACCCGGGTCAGCGGCCTGGGCGAGCACACGGGCGTTGAATTCCAGGATGCCCAGTTCGCGATTGAGCAGATCGCCCGCGGGCAATGTCGACATGTTGTGTTCAGACGGATGACGATCCGGCCACTTTTTCATAATTCAGTGTCAAATTTGTGACACATTGGATTTGTCACGTTCGGGACACAATAAAGACATATTTTGTTGCGCATTGTTTCGAACGACAATACTCCGCGCCCCTGATTTTGCTCCTCTCCCGTTTTCATTCATGAGTCCCACCCCCCGTCTGCTGGCTGCTGTCGACATGGGCTCCAACAGCTTCCGGCTGATGATTGGCCGCGTCGACGAAACTCCTGGGGGCACCCAGATATTCCAGGTTGATGCGTTGCGCGAGCCGGTCCGTTTGGCCGCTGGGCTTACGCAAGATAAATACCTGGATCAACCGGCGCGCCGGCGCGGCGTCGATGCCTTGCGCCGCTTTGGCGATCGACTGCGTGATTTTCCGCCGGAACATGTGCGTGCCGTGGCCACCAACACCTTGCGCGTGGCCAAGAATGCGCAGGAATTCCTGATCGAGGCGGAAGCCGCCCTCGGTTTTCCCATCGAAGTGATTGCGGGCCGCGAAGAGGCACGCCTGATCTATCTCGGTGCATCGCATGACGCGCCGGCGTGCCAGGGCAACCGGCTCGTCGTCGACATCGGCGGCGGCTCGACGGAGTTCATCATCGGCAATGGCTACAAGCCCAAGCTGATGGAGTCGCTGTACATCGGTTGCGTTTCGCACAGCCGGCATTTCTTTCCGAACGGCAACGTTGATGAATACGCGATGAAGCAAGCCGAGCTGGCTGCGCGTCGCGAGATCCAGGTGCTCGTGCAGCAATACCGCACGGCGGGCTGGAACCAGGCCGTCGGGTCATCGGGTACGGCGCGCGCGCTGGCCGAGCTGATCGAGTTGAACGGCTTCAACGACAAGAGTAACGAGCACGGCATCACGCGCGAAGGGCTGGAGCGCCTGAAGCGCGCGCTCGTCAAGTCGGAGAACACCAATCGGCTGAAGCTTAACGGCCTGAAGTCGGACCGGATTCCAGTGCTGCCGGGCGGGCTGTCGATCATGCTCGGCGTGTTTGCAGAACTCGACGTCGACCGCATGGACGTGACCGATGGCGCGTTGCGCCTGGGCGTGCTGTATGACCTGCTCGGCCGTACGCATCATGAAGACATGCGCACGGTGACGATTGAGCAGTTCATGCGCCGCTACAGCGTCGACCGCGCGCAGGCGAGCCGCGTTCGCGATGCAGCGACCGCGCTGTTGTCGCAGTTTCCCGACCCGCCCGATGAGCGCCGCGAAGACAATCTCGCGCTGCTGGGTTGGGCGGCAAACCTGCACGAGATCGGCATGAGCATCGCGCACAGCGGGTACCACAAGCACTCGGCGTACATCGCCAGCCATGCCGATATGCCGGGCTTCTCCAAGACCGATCAGGCGCGCCTGGCGACGCTGCTGCTGGGCCACGCAGGCAAGCTTGGCAAGCTCTCGGGCGGCGGCAAGTTCCTGGATTGGCGGATGCTGTTCAGCCTGCGTCTGGCGTTTGTGCTGTGCCGCCGACGGGGAGCGATCCAACTGCCGGGCTTGCGCGTGCGCCACAGCGAAGGCGAACTGAACGAAGGCGGTTTTGAGGTGGAATTGCCCAAGAGTTGGATCGAGCAGAACCCGCTTGTGGAGTACAGCCTGATGAAGGAAGCCGATGAGTGGCAGCGCATCGGCCGCCGCTACAAGGTGGTGTACGTGTAAAACGTCTCGCCGCATCCCAAGCAAAACGGCCCGGAGTGACCCGGGCCGTTTTCTTTTGCGCGGCGCTGTTCGGAGCGATATCAGCCGCGCAGGAAGTGACGTGCGTAGCGCGGGTTGATGTCCGACAGACGCAGCAGCGTAAGGAAGTCGGCGACGTTGAAGTCGGGGTCCCACGCCGGTGCACCGCAGATGCGTGCGCCCAGGCGCAGATAACCCTTCACCAGCGCAGGCGGCTCGACTTCGAGATCCTGGTTCAGCTCGTCCACCGGCAGCGCTACGCGCGGGAACGCATGGTACTCGATCGGTGCGAGCGAGCCATCGTCGACGAAGCTGCGATACAGGCTTGCGGCAAAGTGCCCGCCATCGCCCATCGACACGCTTGCGCAGCCCAGCATCGACTCGAATCCGTAGCGCTGCATGTATTCGCCCAGCCCGGCCCACAGCGCCATGATGACGCTGCCCGAGCGGTAGTCGCGGTGCACGCACGAGCGTCCCAGTTCCACCATCTTCGGGCGCAGGTGCGCCAGGCGCACGAGGTCGAATTCGGATTCGGAATACAAGCAACCGATTTGCTTGGCAGCGTCCGGGCGCAGCACGCGATAGGTGCCGACCACGCGCAGCGTCTTCTGGTCGCGCACGATCAGGTGGTCGCACACCGCGTCGAACATGTCGACGTCCAGTTCAGTGTGGGCCGAGGGCAGGCGGGCGCCCATTTCTTCGGCAAACACCTTGTAGCGCAGGCGCTGCGCTTCGGTCACTTCATCCTGATGGCGCGCCCACGAAACGGCCAGAACAGGTTTGTCACGCGCCGGAACAGCGTCGGGTGAGCGAGGAAGGCCCCTCCGTGCGTTGCCCAGATTCAGGCTCGGCAGTGCGTCGATCAATGGCTGGGTGGGCGTCGGCAGGTCTCGCATTCGTGCATCCCCAAGGGTGGATTTCGGGGCGATTCTAGAGACGCTGCGTGACAGATCCGCGACAAAAGCGTGTCAATCGTGACCGTTGCGTGAATTTTGCGTGGCGATGCTGTGACGAGGGCGATGTGTCACACCAGATCGGGATTGGCCACCGCGCGCAGCACGGTCTGCGCTTCGTCTTCGCGCATGCGGCGGCTGAGCCACCACACGCCGGCTTTCTTCACGCTCCAGTCCATTTCCACGCCCGCGATGAGCAAGCTGGCGAGACGGCCGAGCCACGGCTGATGGCCGACCAGCAGCAGGTTCGTATTCGACGGCCAATCCAACGCGTCAAGGATCGCGCTGACATCGGCGCCGGGCGCAAGTGCGGTCAGCGTTTGGAAATGCTCGGTGAGCGCGCGCGCGGTCTGTTGCGTGCGGACGGCGGGGCTCACAAGTACGAGAGTGTCTTCCGGCAGGCGGGGGCGCAGCCAATTGGCCATCTTCTCGGCCTGCTTGTGACCACGCTTGGTGAGTTCCCGCTGCAGATCGGTGTTGCGCTGGATGCGCAATGATGCGGCCACGTCTTCGGCTTCAGCGTGGCGCCACAGGATGAGGTTCATGGGGAAAGTGAGCGACATTGCCCGGATGCGGATGCTGCCTTTATAGCATCGCCAGATGACATCACTAACTGCAACAAACCGCGCCAAAACAAAAACGGCTTACGTGGTGAACGTAAGCCGTTTTTGTTTGCTGCTCAATTCTGGTCGGGGCGGCAGGATTTGAACCCGCGGTCTTCCGGTCCCAAACCGGACGCGTTACCAGACTACGCTACGCCCCGAAGACCGCGATTGTACTGCTTTCGCAACACGCCGGTCAAATTAGAGTTCGGACAATCATGCCGAGCGCCACGGCGCCCGCAAATGCAGCGAATCCTTGCTGCAGCGCAGGCCCCGCCAAACGCCGCGCAAAGCGCCGGCCTACCAGCATGCCCGTCAACGCGCCGGCGGCAAACGGCAGCGCGATATGCCAATCGACATGTCCGCCAATGGCCGAGGCGATCACACCGCCCATGGACACCAGCGCGATCACCGCCAACGACGTGGCGACGATGGTTTGCATCGGCAGATCGGTCGCGCGGCGCAATGCGGGCACGATGACAAAGCCGCCGCCCACGCCGAGCAAGCCGGACAGGAAGCCCGCGCCCACGCCCGAAGCGGCCAATGCACGCGCGCACGGCAGCGTCCAGACCAGCTTGGCCGTGGTGGTGTCAAGGTGGCAGGGCGGAGCGGTTCGCCTTGGCTGGGGCTCGGTTGACGGTGCCGCGCGCGCTTGCCGAAACATGCGCAGCGCCACGTAGGCAAGCACCACTGCAAACAGCAGCGTGAGCGGTGTGTTCGGCACGCGGTGCGCAACCCAGATACCGAACGGCGAGATCACCACGCCGCATAGCGCCATCAGCCCGGCGGCCTTGTAGCGGACCTTGCCTTCCCGCAAACCGAGCATCGCGCCCAGCCCGGCGGAAAGTCCCACCGCCAGCAGTGCAATCGGCGCAGCTTGCTGCACCGACAGGTGCAATCCAAAAATCAGCAGCGGCACCGCGACGATGGCCCCGCCCGCCCCTGTGAGCGCTAGGATGAGCCCCACCACAGAGCCCAGCCCCGCGCTGATGATCCAGCTCGCTTCGATCGGCGACATGATCAGCGTCCCGCCATCTTCTTCAAGACCTTGCCGCAGTACAGCTCGGAGAGTGTCTGCATGATCTGGATGACCTCGAAGCTGGCGAGCCGGTAGTAGATGTATTTGCCTTCGCGCCGCGTGGTGACAAGGCCCTCGTCACGCAGCACCCCAAGTTGCTGCGACAGGCTGGGCTGATGAAGGCCGACCAGTGCTTCCAGCTCGCTGACATTGCGCTCGCCTTGCGTAAGTTGGCAGAGCAGCAGCAGACGGTCTTCGTGGGCCATGGCCTTGAGCACGGCGCACGCCTGCGACGCGGAGGCGCGCAGCATGGAAATGGCCGCCTCGGGCAGCGGCACAACATCGGGACTGGCAGTGGAATGACTCATCGGGGCGTCGTCCAGGTTTCTGTTCGCGCTGTTTGCACTATTGGCAGACAGAATGTCAGGCGATATTCTATAAAAATATAGATTGTTCGGGAAAGTCCACCATGCATGCCCAGATCGAATCCTTTTTCGACGCCGATACCTGCACCATGACCTACGTGGTGCACGCGGGGCCCGGCACGCCGTGCGCCGTGATCGACTCGGTACTCGACTACGACCCGAAATCGGGCCGCACGACGACCCGCTCAGCCGATCGCGTTGCCGCGTTCATCGAAGCGCAGGACTTGCGCGTTGAATGGCTGCTGGAGACCCACGCGCATGCCGATCACTTGTCGGCCGCGCCGTATCTGCGCGGGCGTTTCGGCGGGCGCATCGCTATCGGCGAGCGGATTCGGGTTGTGCAGGGCGTGTTCAAGCCGATCTTCAATCTCGAACCCTCGTTCCTGCTCGATGGCTCGCAGTTCGACCACCTGTTCGCGCCGGACGAAGTGTTTCATATCGGCAATCTGGAAGCCAAGGCGCTGGCCGTGCCGGGCCACACGCCGGCAGACATGGCGTATCAGGTGGGCGATGCGGTGTTTGTGGGTGACACGCTGTTCATGCCGGACGTGGGCACGGCGCGCTGCGATTTTCCGGGTGGCAATGCGGGCACGCTGTATCAGTCGATCCGCCGCCTGCTGGATTTACCGCCGGACACGCGGCTCTACATGTGCCACGACTATCCGCCCGCCGGCCGCGAAGCCATTTGCCACACAACGGTGGCCGAGCAGCGCCGCGCCAACATCCATGTGCGCGATGGCGTGACCGAGGCTGAGTTCGTGCAGATGCGCACGAAGCGCGACGCAACGCTCAGCATGCCCACGCTGATCCTGCCGGCCATTCAGGTGAACATTCGCGCGGGCATGTTGCCCCCAGCGGAGCCGAACGGCGTGCAGTACCTCAAGATTCCGTTGAACGCGCTGTAATCGGTCAGGGCGCGAGCAGTGCGGCACGCGCGGCGCTCAGCACCTGGCGGCTGAGTTCGTCGAGCAGCGCCGATGCCGCACGCGCGTGCTGCCAATGCAGCGGGATGTCCAACGGTGTGTCCGGCACGAGCTCGACCAGCGAGCCCTCTTTAAGATGCTGCGCAATCAGCGCATGCGGATGCAGCCCCCAGCCCATGCCGGCCACGGCCGCGGTCACAAACGCCTGTGACGACGGCAACAGATGGCGCGGCAGTTCCACATGCCGATGGCACAGGCGCCTTGCCCAGGTTGCCTGCAACGCATCTTTCGTGTTGAACTCGAGGCAGGGCGCCTGCGCCAACGCACCTGCGCCGACGCCGTCTGCGAAATATTGCTGAACGAATGCCGGGCTGGCCGCGGCCACATAACGCATGGCCCCGAGTGGGCGGCTGTTGCAGCCCGAGGCTGGCCGCGCGGTGGCCGTAACGGCAGCCAGCACGGCGCCACTGCGCAGCCATTCACTGGTGTGATCCTGGTCATCCACAGCCACCTCCATCAACACCGGGTGTGCGGCTGCGAATGTGGCGATCGCTGGCGCGAGCCAGGTCGCCAGGCTGTCGGCGTTCACGGCAATGGGCAGCGCAACGCGCGCAACGCCCTCCGGCGCCAGCGTTGGCAGCGCGCCTTGCAGTTCCTGTTCGAGCAGGCGAACGCGGTCTACATGCTGGCAAAGCCGCCGGCCGGTTTCAGTCGGGCGGCACGGCTGATCACGCACCACGAGCGCGCAGCCAACGCGTTCTTCCAGCAGCCGGATCCGTTGCGAAATGGCCGACGGCGTGACATTGAGTGCGCGGGCAGCTCGCTCGAAGCTGCCTTCTCGGATGACGGCAGACAAAGCGGCCAAGGCGGAATAGTCGAGCACGAAAGTTAGTAAAACTAAATTGAATGAAGAAAAGATAGTTTGTCTTCATCAAGCCCGCCCGGCAAGCTGCGCGCATGACAACATCGATTGCGACTTCCTCTTCCGTGTTTCTGCAGGGCTTGGCCCTGAGCCTGGGGCTGATCGTGGCCATTGGCGCGCAGAACGCTTTCGTGCTGCGTCAGGGGCTGCGCCGTGAGCACGTGGGCAGTGTGGTGCTGTTCTGTGCGATGGCAGATGCGCTGCTGATTCTGGCGGGCGTGCTTGGCATGGCGCAGGCATTGGGCGAGCGTCCTAACCTTGCGCGAATCCTTGCGTTGGCAGGCGCCGCATTCCTGCTGCTGTATGGCGTGCAGGCACTACGGCGTGCGCGGCATTCCAGCCAGTTACGGGCCGCCGCAGGTGGCGATGGCCTGAGCCGGGGCGCGGCGCTGGCGCAGGCGGCGGCCTTTACGCTGCTCAATCCCCACGTCTACCTGGATACGGTGTTGCTGGTGGGCAGCATTGGGGCGCAGCAGGCCGCGGCATTGCGCGGCTGGTTTGTTGCGGGCGCAGGGTCGGCCAGCCTGTTCTGGTTCGTGACGCTGGGGTTTGGTGCGCGTTGGCTCGCGCCATGGTTTGCCCGGCCGAGGGCGTGGCAGGTGTTGGATGGCTTGATTGGCGTGACGATGCTCGTGCTGTCGGCCTTGCTGCTGCGTCACGCGCTGGGCGGGTTTTGATTCGATTCCGTCTACCGTAAAGCCGCCGCCGTCTGCATGCCTCAGCCGCGCTTTCTTGCCGGACGCGCCGGAGGTTCTGCAGCGGGCTGCTTGAGCGGTCGCAGGTTCATCTTGTCGAACACGCGGCGGGCGCGGTCGGCGCAATCTTCGCCGTCGGCCTCGTGATCGACTTCGCGAATGAGCGCCAGCAAGTCGCGCTTGTTTTGCGCCAGGTGCTGCTCCAGCACATCGATTTCCGCCACTTTGCGGCGTAGCGCCAGCAGCAGTTCTTCGCGCGGCCATTCGCCCAGATGTCCGGGTAGCAGGGCGCGAATTTCTTCCAGCGAGAACCCCGCGCTTTGCGCGCGCAGGATGATCTCCAGCCGCGTCACCGACTCGGGCGCGTATTCCCGATACCCATTGGAATGCCGCTCGGCGGGCTGCAACAGCCCGCTCGCTTCATAAAACCGGATGCGGGAGGCGGCCACGCCGCTCAGGCGGGCCAGTTCACCAATCTTCATGTGCGTGCTCCGCAGGCTTGACATTCAAGTTGACTTTAAGCTTAGGGTTCAGATGTCGTCAAATGTCAAATCCCAAATCCCAAATCCCAAATCCCAAATCCCAAATCCCAAATCCCAAATCCCAAATCCCCATCGCGGATGCCACCCATGAAGCTCTTCACGCCCCTCGTCTTGCCCAACGGCGCGGTGATTCCCAATCGCCTTGCCAAAGCCGCCATGGAAGAGAACATGGCCGATGCCGATCACGCGCCGTCCGACGCGTTGCTGCGCCTGTATGAAGCGTGGGCCGCAGGCGGCGCCGGCTTGATCCTGACCGGCAACGTGATGATTGATCACCGCGCCATGACCGGCCCGAACGGCGTCGTGCTGGAAGACGGCGCGCATCTGGAACGCTTTCGCCGCTGGGCGCAGGTCGCGCGGGCGCATGGCGCGCATGCGTGGGTGCAGATCAACCATCCGGGGCGGCAGATGCCCGCGTCGCTCGGGCAACCGACGCTGGCGCCGTCAGCCGTTCCACTGGCGCTCGGCGCGCTATCCAAACAGTTTCCGGTGCCGCGCGAGATGACCGAGGCGGACATCCGTGAAGTCCAGCAGCGCTTTACCCGCAGCGCGCAACTGGCCGAGCAGAGCGGTTTTACTGGTGTGCAGATCCACGCCGCACACGGCTATCTGCTGAGCCAGTTTCTGTCGCCCATTTCCAACCGGCGGCGAGACCAGTGGGGCGGCTCGATCGAGAACCGCGCGCGCCTGCTGCTCGATATCGTGCGCAGCGTGCGCGCTGTCGTGTCGCCGGAGTTTGTGGTGGCGGTCAAGCTGAACTCGGCCGACTTCCAGTGCGGCGGTTTCAGCCCTGACGACGCGAAGCAGGTGGTCGAGCTGCTCAACCCACTGGGTGTCGACCTCGTTGAACTGTCCGGCGGAAGCTATGAAGTCCCGGCCATGCAAGGGCACGCGCGCGACGGCCGCACACTGGCCCGCGAAGCGTATTTCCTGGAATTCGCGCGTGACATTGCCGCCATTGCCCGCATGCCGCTGATGGTCACGGGCGGCATCCGGCGCCGGGCGGTGGCCGAGCAGGTGGTCGACAGCGGAGTCGACATGGTGGGCATTGCGACTGCGCTGTCCATCGATCCGAACCTGCCGCGCGACTGGGCTGGCGGCAAGAATAGCGCGCCGGTGCTGCAGCCCATCACGTGGAAGAACAAGGCGCTGGGCGCACTCGCCAACATGGCTGTCGTCAAGTTTCAGCTGGGCCGGCTGAGCAAGGGGCGCGCGACGGCCCCTGGCGTGTCGCCTCTGCGGGCACTGATCGAACAGCAACTGGCCGCAGCCTGCCAGTCGCGGCGCTATCGCCGGTGGACGGCGCAACGCCAGACGCGCTAACGCGTATTTTCTGACGGGACCGGCGCCGCCTTACCAGTGCGCCGCGTCTCTTGTAGATTCATGTTTTGCCTCCCCGATCGGAAAGCACGACATGAAACACGTCACTCTGCCCAACGGCGAACGCGTCCCTGCACTCGGCATGGGCACCTGGAACATGGGCGACGACCGCGCCACGCGCGCTGAAGAAATCGCCACGTTGCGTCTGGGCCTCG
Organism: Burkholderiaceae bacterium 26; assembly: GCA_000955795.1. GTDB lineage: Bacteria > Pseudomonadota > Gammaproteobacteria > Burkholderiales > Burkholderiaceae > Ralstonia > Ralstonia chuxiongensis. Next base: position 110,820 of record JYOB01000006.1, on the reverse strand, counting down.
ACCTGGGTTTGCGCCTGATCGACACGGCCGAGATGTATGGCGAAGGCCTCTCCGAATCGCTGATCGGCGAGGCCATTGCCGGGCGGCGCGATGACGTCTTTCTCGTCAGCAAGGTCTACCCGCACAACGCCAGCCGGCGTGGCATTGCTGCGGCGTGCGAGCGCAGCCTGCGCCGGCTCGGCACTGATCGCCTTGATCTGTACCTGCTGCACTGGCGCGGCGATGTGCCGTTCGAAGAAACCTTGGACGGCCTGCAGGCCCTGCAGCGCGAAGGCAAGATCCGCCATTACGGCGTGAGCAATCTTGACTTGTCCGATATGGAGGAGTGGTGGGACGCGCCCGGCGGCGATCAGATTGCCGTGAACCAGCTGCTGTACAACCTCAGCCGGCGCGGCATCGAATGGGACTTGTTGCCCTGGCTGCATGAGCGCCGTGTGCCGGTGATGGCCTATTCGCCCATCGAGCAGGCGCGGCTGGTTCGGCATCCGAAACTGGTGCGCTTCGCCCAGGAGTGCGGCATGACGCCGGCACAGGTGGTGCTGGCGTGGCTGCTGGCGCGGGACGACATCATCGCGATTCCCAAGACCGGCCACCGTGACCGGTTGCGCGAGAACATCGGCGCGCTGTCGCACACGCTCACGGCTGAGCAGCTTGCGATGCTGGACAGCATCTTTCCGCCGCCCAAGGGGCCGCGGGCGCTGGAGATGCTCTAAGCGCTCAGCGCGACTTTGCCAGGTAGCGCTCGTGGTCGACGTAGCCCATCAGGTAGACGCGGGCTTTGTCGCGTGTGTCTTTGGTGACGCGGTCGGCTGCCTTGCGCGCGCCGGATGAAGACATCGATGCGCTGAGGTGATCGCGGAAACCGTCGTGCATGGTGCGCAGGTCGCCTTCGCAGGCGTCGAGCGCGGAGGCGACCACGGCTTTCGTCTGCGTGGTGCCCGGCACACCGCTATCGGCCTGGCGTTGGACGCACGCCATGTAGTTGGCGCGCAGCACCTGCCAGCCGTTGTCTGCGCTGGCGTCGGTGGTCGCCGCAGCGGCGGTAGTCGAATCAACGGGCTGCTGTTGCGGGTGCGATGCGCACGCACCGAGCAAGGCCAGCAGGACGAGAGACGGGCAGGTGAGGGCTTTTTTCATGGCATGGACTGTACTGCACGGCCCCGCTGCTTGCGCTGCACGAAGTCGACCTGAATGCACGTCGTAACATTTGGAAACGAAAAAGCGGCCGTGACCAACAGCCCTGGCGCCAGCCGCCGCGCGATACATTCCAGGCCATCGTTGGCGCGGCCGCGTAGCTGCGCTGATGCATTGGCCCGGCCCACTGATGAGGTCTGATGCATCACGAGCCAAGGGCAAACCGTGACAGTCGGGGCAAAAAGCTCGGGCTGTCGAGCAAATAGCCTCGTGCGCCAAGCTCTGAGCTCCAAGCGCCGAGCAAAAAGCTCGGCACGTGGAGTAAATAGCTCGGCACGCGGAGTAAATAGCTCGGCACGTGGAGTAAATAGCTCGACACGCGGAGCAAATAGCTCGACACGTCGAGCAAAGAGCCTCAAACGTCGAGCTTCGATCTCCGCGAGCCGAGCTAAAAGCCTCGCGAGTGCGGCTTGTTCAGCGCATCCAGGGCGCGTCTGCCGCCGTCGCGTGTTTGCCGTAGCGTGCAACCGCCTCGCGCACCACGGCGTGTTCCAACTCGCCGTCGTCTGCCAACGCCTTCAGCGCGGCAATGACGATGGACGCGCGGTCCACTTCGAAGAACTCGCGCAACGCCCGGCGCGAATCGCTGCGGCCAAAGCCGTCGGTGCCGAGCGTGACGTAGCGGCGCGGCACGTGCGCACGGATCAGCTCGGGCACGGCGCGCACATAGTCGGTGGCCGCAATGACGGGCCCGTGCGATTCGCGCAAGACGGTCTCCACATACGAAGGCGCGGCTTCACCGCCCAGGCGGGCGATGCGCTCTGCGGCAATGGCCTCGCGGTGCAGCTCGGAAAAGCTCGTCACGCTCCAGGTGGCAGCGTCGATGTTCCAGTCTTCCTTGAGCATCTGGGCGGCGGCCATGACTTCGCCCAGGATGGCGCCCGAGCCGAGCAACTGCACGCGTGCGGTCGGCAGACTTTGCGGCGTCAGCGGATACATCCCTTTGAGAATGCCCTCGCGCAGGTCGCTGCCTGGCATGGACGGCTGCGCGTAGTTCTCGTTCGTCACCGTCAGGTAGTAGAACGTGTCTTCCTGGCGCTCCAGCATCGCGCGCATGCCTTCGTCGAGGATGACGGCAATCTCGTAGGCAAATGCCGGGTCCCACGCGCGACAGTTCGGCACTGTGGATGCGGCCAGGTGGCTCGTGCCGTCCTGGTGTTGGAGGCCTTCACCGCCGAGCGTTGTCTTGCCCGCTGTGGCGCCGATCAGGAACCCGCGCGCACGCTGGTCCGCCGCCGCCCAGATGAGATCGCCAATGCGCTGGAAGCCGAACATCGAGTAGTAGATGTAGAACGGCAGCATCGGCAGATCGTGCGTGCTGTAGGCCGTGGCGGCGGCAATCCATGACGAGATGGCGCCGGCTTCGGAGATGCCTTCCTCCAGGATCTGCCCACCGGTCTCTTCGCGGTAATACAGCATCGAACCCAGATCTTCCGGTTCGTATTGCTGGCCCAGCGGCGAATAGATGCCGACTTGCCGGAACATGCTCGCCATGCCGAACGTGCGCGCCTCGTCCGCCACCACCGGCACCATGCGCGGGCCCAGCGTGTCGTCTTTCAGCAGGTTGCCGAACATCCGCACGATCGCCATCGTGGTGGACATCTCGCGGCCTTCGGCTTGCAGCGCGAATTGTCCCCAGGATGGCAACGCAGGCACGGTCAGCGCCTGTGTTGCCGCCTTCCGCCTTCTAGGCAGATAGCCTCCGAGGGCAGCCCGGCGCGTATGCAGGTATTGCATCTCCGGGCTGTTTGGCGCGGGCTTGTAGAACTTCAATTGCTCGACGTCGCTGTCCGAGAGCGGCAGGCGGAAGCGATCGCGAAACGCCTTGAGCTGATCGACATCGAGCTTCTTCTGCTGGTGCGTCGTCATCCGGCCTTGCCCAACGCTGCCCATGCCGAAGCCCTTCATCGTCTTGGCGAGAATCACCGTGGGCTGGCCCTTGTGCTGCAGCGCCTTTGCATAGGCGGCGTGGAGCTTGCGCACGTCGTGGCCGCCGCGGCGCAGGCGGTCGATATCTTCGTTGCTGAAATGCGAGACGAGCGCGGCAAGCTCGGGGTTCTGGCCGAAGAAGCGTTCGCGGTTGTAGGCGCCGTCGTTGGCAGAGAAGGTCTGGAACTGGCCGTCGACAGTCTGCGCGAATGCACGCAGCAAGGCCCCCGAACGGTCGCGGGCGAAGAGGGCATCCCAATCCGATCCCCACAGCACCTTGATGACGTTCCACCCGGCGCCGGTGAACTGCGCTTCGAGTTCGTCCACGATGCGGCCGTTGCCGCGCACGGGGCCGTCGAGCCGCTGCAGGTTGCAGTTGATGACGAACACGATGTTATCGAGCCGCTCGCGCGCCGCCAGCGAGAGGGCGCCGATCGATTCCGGTTCGTCCATTTCGCCGTCGCCAAAAAAGCCCCATACCTTGCGATCGGACGTCTGCAGCAGGCCGCGGTTGTGCAGGTAGCGCATGAAGCGCGCCTGGTAGATCGCGTTGATCGGCCCGATGCCCATCGATCCGGTCGGGAACTGCCAAAACGCCGGCATCAACCACGGATGCGGATAGGAGCACAGCCCCGGGCCCGTGATCTCGCGCCGATAGTGTTCGAGGTGCGTTTCATCAAGGAAGCCTTCGAGATACGCACGTGCATAGACGCCGGGCGATGAGTGCGGCTGGAAGTAGACCAGATCGCCGCCGTGCGCCGCGTTGTCAGCCCGGAAGAAATGGTTGAAGCCAACTTCGAACAGGTCGGCCGCCGATGCGTAGCTTGCAATGTGGCCACCCAGCTCGCCGTAGGCCTGGTTGGCGCGCACCACCATGGCGAGCGCGTTCCAGCGCAGGGCGGCGGCCAGTCGCTCTTCGGTATCGATGTCTCCGGGATACGGCGGCTGCGCCTCAACGGGGATCGTGTTGACGTAGGGCGTGACGCGGGCGAGGGCCGTGCCGACGCCCAGCTTGGAGGCGCGCTCCGCCAGACGGTCGAACAGGAACTGTGCGCGCGAGGTGCCGGCATGCTGTACGACGGCATCCAGCGCGTCGAGCCATTCGGCGGTTTCGCCTGGGTCGCTGTCTTCGGTGCGGTGCGCGAGGGAGCGCATCGACGCGGCCCCCGTCGATAAATCCGTCATGACTGGTCCTGCCTGATGGAAGGATGGGAAGGCGGGCCGTGATCACGCGATGCACGCCCGCGCCCGGATGCGCCGCTAGGGGCGCGGCCGCATCAACCGTTGCGGAAGATGAAGCTGTATGCGTTGAGTGCCGGCACGCCGCCCAGGTGCGCGTAGAGCACGCGCGAGCCTTCAGGGAATTCACCGTTGCGCACCATGTCGATCATGCCGTGCATGGATTTCCCTTCGTACACGGGGTCGGTCAACATGGCTTCCTGGCGCGCGCACAGGCGAATGGCTTCCAGCGTGCCTTCATTGGGCAGGCCGTATTCCGGGCCGCCGTAGCGCGTGTCGAGCACCACGTCTTTCTCCGTAATGTCGCGACCGAGGTCGACCAGCTCGGCGGTGTGCTGCGCAATGCGGAGGATCTGCGAGCGCGTCTGCTCCGGCTTGGCGGAGGCATCGATGCCGATCACCTTGTCGGCCCGCCCGTCTGCAGCAAAGCCGACCACCATGCCAGCTTGCGTGCTGCCCGTGACCGAGCACACGACGATGTAGTCGAACTTGAAGCCCAGCTCCGCTTCCTGCTGGCGCACTTCTTCAGCAAAGCCGACAAAGCCCAGGCCGCCGAGCGGGTGTTCGGAGCAGCCGGCCGGAATTGGGAACGGCTTGCCGCCGCGCTTGCGCACGTCGTCCATGGCCTGTTCCCAACTGGGCCGGATGCCGATGTCGAAGCCTGCGGCATCGAGGCGCACGTCGGCGCCCATGATGCGCGACATCTCGATATTGCCGACGCGGTCATACACGGCGTCGGAGTAGTTGACCCAGTTTTCCTGCACCAGCACGCACTTGAGGCCGAGGTGCGCTGCCACGGCAGCCACCTGGCGCGTCTGGTTCGACTGAATGCCGCCAATGGACACCAGCGTGTCGTACCCGCCTTCCAGCGCTTCCGGGATCAGGTATTCCAGCTTGCGCGTCTTGTTACCGCCGAAGGCGAGGCCGCTGTTGCAGTCCTCGCGCTTGGCAAACAGCTCCACTTTGCCGCCCAGGTGTGCGCTCAATCGTTTCAGCGGCTGGATGGGCGTCGGGCCGAACGTCAGGGGATAACGGGGAAATCGCTGCAGGTTCATGAGGTGGCTCCTTCAGTGCCGCAAGTGGCGGGATGTCGGAAACCAATGGTACGCAGAACGTTACGAAATGAGGTTGCAAAGATCGTCTACTATCCAGAACGTAGCGGGCCGTATACCGAACTAGGGATCTCTTTATTTCCTAAATATGAAAAAAAGCGAAACAAAATTGCAGGAAGGTTTTGACGCGTCGGCGGCTTCAGCGCGCCACGCCTTGGATCGCACCGATCGCGCGATTCTCAGGGCGCTCCAGCGGGATGCGTCCATCTCCAACGTGGCCCTGGCGGCCAAGGTGAACCTCAGCCCGCCGGCTTGCCTGCGCCGCGTGGAACGGCTCAAGGAGCTGGGACTGATCAAGGGGATTGTTGCGTTGCTCGATCCGCGTGCGCTGGATCTGGGGTCGCTGGTGATGATCGGCGTCGTGCTGGATCGCTCGACGCCGGAATCGTTCACGGCATTTGAGAAAGCGGTGCAGAAGGTGCCCGGCTGCCTGGAGTGTCACGTCGTAACCGGCGAGTTCGACTACTTCATGCTCGTGCGCACGAAAGACAACGAAGGCTACAACCGGCTCCACGCAGAACAGTTGCTGTATCTGCCGGGCGTGCGGCAGATCCGGACGTTCATGGTGCTCAAGCAGGTGCTGTCGACGACGGAGCTGCCGGTGGCTTAGCCGAGCGTGGGGGCGGCTAAGCCTTTGCGTTGATCCATCAGGCGGTTCCAGAGCATGCCGGCCCGGTTGCCGCTTCTGCAATACGCGAGGATGGGTTTGGGTAACGTGTCGACCAATGCGCCGAATGCGGCAACGTCTGCATCGCCAATGCCATTCGGCTCGACCGGCAGGTAGCGCGCTTCCAGGCCCAGTTCGCGGGCAGCAGCAGCAATGTCCTCAAACGCGGGCTGGTCGCTGCTCTCGCCATCCGGGCGATTGCAGATGACCGAGCGGAAACCTGCATTGCGGATGGTCTTCAGATCGGCCGGCATGATTTGCCGCGATGCGGTCAACCCGCTCGATGCCGTGGCGCGGCACTGCTCGATCGCGCGCTGGAAGCACGCCGCGGCAAAGTCGACGTCCTGTTCGGTCGCAAAGCGGCCCAGGCTGATGCGCACGGTGCGGCCGGCGGCATCGGCATCTAGGCCGATGGCCGTCAGCACGTGCGATGGCGTGCCCGCTGCAGAGTTGCACGCCGATGTGGACGACACGGCAAGGTCGTCGCCCAGCATCATCGGCATGAAGCCGGGCGCGTTCACCGTCAGGCTGAGCGTGTGGGGAATGCGGCGTGCCACGTCGGCGTTCTGCACCACATCGCCCAGGGCCAGCACGGAAGTCTTCAGCCGCTGGCTCAGCGCGGCAATGCGGGCGGTCTCATGCTCCAGTTCTTCCGCCGCCAATTCGCACGCCACGCCCATACCAACAATCTGGTGCGTTGCCAGCGTGCCCGAGCGCAGACCGCGCTCGTGACCGCCACCATGGATTTGCGGTGCAATGCGCGAAGCAATATCGCGGCGCACATACAGCGCCCCGATCCCCTTGGGGCCATACACCTTGTGGGCGGACATCGACAGCATGTCGATGCCGAGCGCGCGCACATCAATCGGCGTCTTGCCGAGTGCCTGTGCGGCATCGACATGGAACAACGCGCCCGCTGCGTGCACGATCTGCGCGATCGCGCCAACGTCAGTCAGCGTGCCCAGCTCGTTGTTCACCAGCATGAGCGATACGAGACCGGTGTCCGGCGTCATCGCGGCGGCCACGGCGTCCGGGGTAATTTCGCCGTCGCGTGTTGGCGAGAGATACGTCACTGAACAGCCGCGCGCCGACAAATTTGCCATCGTGTCTAGCACGGCTTTGTGCTCGATCCGGCTGGTGATGAGGTGGCGCTTACCGGTGGCGGCGTCTGCGTAGCCCTTCAGCGCGAGGTTGTTGGATTCGGTGGCGCCCGAGGTCCAGATGATCTCGTCGGCATCGGCGCCAATGAGCGCTGCAACTTGCTTGCGCGCTTGCTCGACCTTGTTCCGCGCGACGCGCCCCGTCGCATGTGAACTTGACGCTGGGTTGCCGAAGGCGCCTTCCATGCCAAGGCAGGCGGTCATGGCCGCAATCACGCGAGGATCGGCCGGCGTGGTGGCTGCGTAGTCGAGGTAGTGGAGGGTGTTGCTGTCGCTCATTTCGTTTCTGTGCTGCGGTGGAGGCAGGGAAAATGATACGGCGGACCACCGGGAAAAATAATTCAAAGTTTCCTGTGAATTGCTCCATGTCGCGAAAAATATTCCCTAGAATTAGTCATAGATAAAAATAAATTCTTCTACAGAAATGGACGCCATTGACCGCGAACTACTGAGGCTGTTGCAGGCCGATGCGACGCTGCCCATCGCAGAGCTTGCGCAGCGAGTGAACCTTTCACAAACGCCGTGCTGGAAGCGAGTGCAGCGGCTCAAGGACACGGGCGTCATCCGCGCCCAGGTGGCGCTGTGCGACGCACGCAAGCTTGGGGTCGGTACCACGGTGTTCGTGGCCGTCCGTACCGATCAGCACACCGAGAAATGGGCGCAGCGTTTCACGCAAGTGGTGCGGGATATGCCCGAGGTGGTGGAGGTCTACCGGATGAGCGGCGAGATGGACTATCTGCTGCGCGTTGCGGTGTCGGGCATCGAAGATTACGACCGCGTGTACAAACACCTCATCAAGTCCGTGCCGCTGTCGGATGTGAGTTCATCGTTCTCGATGGAGCAGATCAAGTATTCGACTGCGCTGCCGGTGCGGGACGTGGGGCGGGGAGATTGAGGGCGTATTTGCGGCTGAACTGTGGAGGGCCTTCGTAGCCCCCTCGTAGGGCTGCCCAATTATTCGGCGGCTGTTCCCGATCCTCCGGCAAATGAAGTCATTCCGTCAGATTGATGTCGCCAACACGATGACCAGTCTCGGCAAGTGCTCCATCAAGTTTGCCGTTGCCATGCTCGAAACTACGGCATCCGACCAACTGGTAGAGCGTCGCCGGAAGACGCCGGTCCAGAACGCGCCGACAGAAGTGATTCAGAGGCTAGAGCGCGAACTGGCGGCGCACCAGCCTGATACTTGTCTGTTGGAAGACAACTACGGGCCAGAGAACCTGAAGTTGGTCGTCATCAAGGCATACGTTGCGAATTTGCTCAGCAACGTCAGGGTGGTGCGCTGATTGGTGCGGTCCCACGCCGACTACTTGCAAGAACTGCAAAGCGTCGCCGAAATCAAGTCGTTGCCGGACGCACTCAAGTGAGAATCGGGCGCGACGTAGCGTTACGCCATACAGGTCAGATTTCGATTTTCAGGCTTCTTGAAGATGCTTTTGCGTTCCCAGCTGGCGATTTGCCGAGACGCACCAAGTATCAACAGCCGTCCACCTGACGGCCACTTGGAAGGAACTCCGGTGGCCCACCTCAAACCAGCACGTGACGCACTTCCAGAAAGAATCGCTCGATTTTTCGCTCGGTGCACGGATCGATCATCTGATCTGGCCGCCGCCCATTCGGGCAAGCAAGCCTTGGTGTCGTTCCGAACAGGCGGCAAATCAGCGGCCGCTCCAGATACACGCTGCAGCCGTTGTCCCCGAGATGGGGACAAGTCAGGTTGGCCAGTGCTGCCTCATGTTCCGCGTCGCTCTTAACAGGGAGCCGAGACATCTCCTCCGTCGAGGCGGTGACGGGCCCGCAGCAGTCATGACATCCCGGAACGCACTCGAATGTGGGAATGCGCGAGCGAAGAAATCGGATTCTTTGGCTGTTCATGGTTGAGAGACTGCAGGGCTTTGTCCGGGACGCGCAGCCAGCAACTGCGCCACCGTGGCCGACACATTCCAAGGCTAGATCGTTGAACAGTGGAGCGCCGTCAAATCCCCGCGCCGTCCGCGGCAGCGTCGGAATCTAAATTGCGCTGCTTCAATTGCCGTTAGATCTTGTACAGCGCCAAATCCTTGCCACAAAGCCACGCGGGCCTGGGCCCCATACCGCTCCAAGTCTGAGCGCCATCCGCCGCGGTGCCTGAAATGCAGCACTGCCGCCCCATGGGGCAAGCCAGCATCCTGCTAACGCCAGAAGGGCTGCAAAGCGGCCTCGGTGGCCTTTTGCGGGGTTCCCTTGGTGCACCTAACACTGCGAGCGCAGTTTTTCAGCAACCACACCGATGTGGTGATTCTCTAGGTCATTGATCCAAAGGGAATTTTGGCCTGCCCAGAGGGATTCGAACCCCCGACCGTCGGCTTAGAAGGCCGATGCTCTATCCAACTGAGCTATGGGCAGATATGCAGATGTGCAGGCTGCCCAGGCATACCAAAAACGCGCGGCCTCCGGGTGCCTGGGAGGCCGCGATTCTAACAGATGGGATGTTGCGCAGCGCTAGTGCTGGGGCGGGATTTCCGGCGGTAGGTCCCCGGGTGGCAGTTCGATTGGGGGCGTTTGGGGTTCGGGATCGTGCACTGGGTCGTGGGCTGGTTCATCGGGCGGCGGCATTTCCGGCGGCGGGTGCGGGGGCTGTTCGGGCGGTTGCGGCGGCGTGATGTGGGCGCGCTTGGTCAGATCGGGCAAAGCGGGCATGGGCTGCCTCCATACATGGGTCGAGTTCCGGGTTTGCCCTTGTCGAGCCCGCAAGCGTCGTTCCTGCGCATCATCCAAAAGGTGATACCTAAAATACGTACCCCCCAATTGGGGGGATTTTTGATACATTTCGTGGCGTCGGGTAGTGCCACACAACAATAACGTTTCATTCGAAATTCCGCGCAATGACGCGGAACACCGTGCCTACGCACGCCAAACGGGCGTGACGAAGCCTTTTCGGTTCGGACCAGACGGGAAAAGAGGGAGTCTTGTTTGGGCAGCCTTGGAGCGATCCATGGGGCTGCTGTGTTTCGCCATGGCTGCAGGGAGCCGGGGCGAGGCGCTAGCCATGGGGCAGGGAGGAAACCACAATGAGCACACGTCATGCACGACGCCCGGCAGGGTCGTCACGTAGCACTTACATCCGTAGCGCCCAGAGCGGGCGCATCGGTGACCGTTCCAACGTCAACGATCATCGTCTGCCGCCCAGCGGTGTACCGCGCATTCTGTTGTGGCTGCTGGCCGCGACGGTTCTCTTCGCGGTGGCGAACTACACGCTGAAACTGTTCGGGTGAAGCAAGGCCGGATCGCCTTACAACACTTTCCCCGGATTCATCAGGCCGCGCGGGTCCAGCGCCTGCTTGATCGCGCGCATGGCCGCCAGTTCAACGGGGCTCTTGTAGCGCGCGTTGTCTTCGCGCTTGAGTTGGCCGATGCCGTGTTCGGCCGAAATTGAGCCGCCATGCGCATGCACGCTGTCGTGCACGATACGGTTGATGCCGTCCTGATTGGCCAGGAACGCGTCGTGCGCATGGCCTTCCGGCGGCGATACGTTGTAGTGCAGGTTGCCATCGCCAAGGTGGCCGAACGTCACCATGCGGATATTGGGATAGGCCGCAGCCAGCGCGCGCTCCGTCACGTCGATGAAGTCCGCAATGCGCGAGATTGGCACGCCAATATCGTGCTTGATGTTCTTGCCTTCATCTGCCTGCGCCAGCGGAATATGTTCGCGCAGGCTCCAGAAGTCGCGCGACTGGGCCACTGATTCCGCCACTGCCGCATCGTCGATCACGCCGCGCGTGAGCGCCTCTTCCATCAGCGATTCGAACAGCGTGCGCGCGTGCGCTTCGCTTTCTAGATCGGACAATTCCAGCAGCACGTATTGCGGATATGCCTGCGTAAACGGCACGCGCAGCTGCGGGTAATGCTTGCGCACCAGCTCCAGGCAAAACGCTGACATCAGCTCGAAGCCCGTCAGCAGCGTCCCTGCATGGCCTTGCGCCAGCGATAGAAACTCCAGCGCTTGCCGCGGCGATTGCAGCGCCGCCAGCGCCGTCACCCTGGCGCGCGGTTGCGGAAATAGCTTCAGCATCGCCCCGGTGATGATGCCGAGCGTGCCTTCCGCGCCGATCAGCAGGTCACGCAGGTCGTAGCCGGTGTTGTCCTTGCGAAGGCCGCGCAGGCCGTTCCACAGTTCGCCGTTGGGCAGGACCGCTTCGATGCCCAGACACAACTCGCGCGCGTTGCCGTAGCGCAGGACGGCGGTGCCGCCCGCGTTGGTTGCCAGATTGCCGCCGATCGTGCAACTGCCTTCGGCCGCCAGGCTCAGGGGGAAGAGGCGGTCTGCATCGGCGGCGGCCTGCTGCACGTTTGCCAGGATGCAGCCGGCATCCACGGTGATGGTGTTGTTGATCGGGTCGACGGCGCGCACGCGCTGCATGCGCTGCAACGAGATCACCACCGCGTTGCCTTCCATGTCGGGCGTGGCGCCGCCACACAGGCCGGTGTTGCCGCCTTGCGGGACGATGGGCGCGCCGTATTCGCCGCAGAGGCGCACGAGCGCTGCCACCTCGTCGGGGCTCGCCGGGCGCAACACTGCGCGTGCGCGCCCTGAGAAACGCTTGCGCCAATCGGTAAGGTAGGGCGCTTGGTCTTCCGGCGCGGTTAGAACGTGTGTTGCGCCGATGGCATCAACGCAGGCTTGCAGGAAGGCATCGTCAGTCATGGCGGGTCAGGTGCTGTGGCCGGCGCGGGCTTTTGCAGCGCGCTTGAACGGGCGCAGGTAGAAGATGGTTGCGGTAAAGAACACCACGCTGAGCGCCACCTCGCCCCATGCCAGAGAGCGCGAAAGCCCAACGTCCGATGTCGCCCGCACGATGCCTTCGGTAAAGAACAGCAGGATGAACATCGACGCCCATTGCATCGTGTAGCGGTTCTTGCGCAGCACGCCTGGCAGCGGCCACGCCAGCAGCAGCGCCTTCAGCGCCAGCCACGAGCCGCCCGGGCGCACGGGCGCGAGCCACAATTCCCACGCGGCGCACAGGACGATCAACGCGATGAGGCTGCCGGCACTCAGCACAGCCAGCGCCCGGGATTCGGTGACGACGTTGTCGGCGGAAGTCATGCGGCGAGCTTCAGAGCAGTCTGCGCTAGCCTCCGGCCCATGGCCGTGGCGAGCGTGCGTTCGTGGGCGGTAAGCGGTGCGGTATCGCCGCGATGCGCGACGTGTGACGGCCCGTATGGCGTGCCGCCAGCATCAGTGGAAAGCAGTTCGCTGTGCTGATACGGCAGACCGAGCACGACCATGCCATGGTGCAGCAGCGGCAGCATCATCGAGAGCAGAGTGGTTTCCTGCCCGCCATGCATGCTGCCCGTGGAGGTGAACACGCATGCCGGTTTGCCAGCCAGCGCGCCCGCCAGCCATTGCGGTGTGGTGCCATCCAGGAAATACTTGAGCGGCGCAGCCATGTTGCCAAAGCGCGTGGGCGAACCCAGCGCCAGGCCCACGCATTCCTCCAGATCGCGTACTTCCACGTAGGGCGGGCCGCTGTCTGGCACGTCGGGCTGCGTGGCTTCGCAGACGGTGGAGACGGCGGGCACCGTGCGCACACGTGCCTGGGCGCCGTCGACGCTTTCAATGCCTTGCGCAATGGCTTCGGCCAATGCGCGCGTGCTGCCGTGACGGCTGTAGTACAAGACCAGGATATCTTTCATAACAAAGCGTTGAGAGCGTCGCGGTATTATAGTTGCGCCCCCCAACCCCGCCTCCAGCCTCATTTTTCATGCTTTTTTCCACCCGTGCGCTTCGTCAATGGAATGCCGCCAAGCTCCGTGCGCTGGCGCGTTACGCCTTGCGCCGCGCCGGTGAAGACCACCTGCCGCAAGTGGCCAGCAGCCTGACATTCACGACGGTGCTGTCGCTGGTTCCCATTCTGACGGTGGCCTTTGCGCTGTTCACGGCATTTCCGATGTTCAAGAGCTTCCGGGCGGACATCGAGGGCTACATGTTCAGCAATCTCGTGCCGGGCAGCATCAGCCGGCCGATCCTGACGTATCTCAACCAGTTCTCAAGCAACGCCAAAGGGCTGACAGCAGCGGGCCTGATCGGCTTGGTCGTGACGTCGGTGATGACCATGCTCACCATCGAGAACGCGTTGAACGCCATCTGGCGCGTGCGCCATCGGCGGCCACTCGCGCAGCGCGTTCTGGTGTTCTGGGCGCTGATGACGTTCGCGCCGGTGCTGATTGGCGCAAGCCTGTCGGTCAGTTCGTACCTCGTGTCGATCTCGGCGGGTTATGTGCACAAGCTACCGTTCGGCCTGGGTGTGATCGTGGGCCTGATCCCGATCCTGCTTTCGGCGATTGCGTTTGCGATGCTCTACGTGTTCGTGCCGAACACCAATGTGGAGCGGCGCGATGCCTTCATTGCCGGGCTGATTGCCGCGGCGGCGTTTGAAATCGCCAAGCGTGTCTTTGGCGCTTACGTTGCGCATATCCCGACGTACACAGCCGTCTACGGCGCGTTTGCCACGCTACCGATCTTCCTGACGTGGATCTACGTGAGCTGGCTGGTGACGTTGCTCGGCGCGACCATCGCGTCGACACTGCCGATCATCCGCCAGGGCTACTGGCAACGACGCACGTTTCCGGGCAGCGAGTTCTTCGATGCGCTGGGTGTTCTGCTGCTGCTGTATCGCGCCCGCGAACAGGCGCCACGTACGGTGCCCGAGCGCGATATCGGCCGGCGTCTGCAACTGGAAGCCGATTACCTGGCTGATCTGCTGACCAAGCTGAAGGCGCTGCATTTGATCGGCAAGCTGCAGCAGGATCGAGGTGAGGCCCATTGGGCGCTGCTGTGCGATGCGCACACGACCACGCTGCGACCGCTCTATGAAAGGCTGGTGCTGAGTCTGCCGCGCTTGCCGCGCACCGCGCTGGCACGCCATCTGGGGGATACGCACGCGCTGGTCAGCCAACTGCAGAATCCTGCGCTCGATGCCACGTTGTTGAGCATTTTCACCACTGGCGAACGCGGCGTGGCGGCGGCCGCGCAGGCGGCTACCGCACCTGCAGCGTCCGCAATGGCCGCTGCCAGCGCCAGCGCCTGACGTTTTAGAACGGGATCTTGCCCGTCCAGATGTCGCGATACATCACCCAGTCGCCCATCAGGCTGTAAAACGGATGGCGAAACGTGGCGGGCCGGTTCTTCTCGAATCCGAAGTGCCCGACCCACGCGAACGCGTAACCACTCACGGCCGCCCCCAGTAGCCACCACAGGTTGCCCGTGAAAACCAGCAGGATCAGGCATACCAGCGCCACCGTCGAACCGGCAAAGTGAAGGCGCCGGCAGGTGCGGTCTTGATGCTCGCTCAGGTAATACGGATAGAACTCGGCGAAGCTGCCGAAGCTGTGGGTGTCGGTGGTGGCCATGATGCGTCTCCGGGAGGCGACTGCGACTTATGCGACGACCGGGTCTCGTTCGCGCGCAAAGGCGATCAGCGCGTCGAGTGTGCCGTCGGGGCATTCTCCCATGATCGCGTGCCCGCCTGGCAGTCCGACAACGCGGCTGCCGGCCAATCCTGCTGCAACCTGACGTCCAGCTTTCGCTGGGGTCATCTGGTCTTTCTCTCCCACGATGACGAGTGACGGGCACTTCACGGCCGCCATGGCTTCGGCGCCGCGTGCATAAGCGTTGCAGGCAGCAAAGTCCGTGTGAAAGACGGGCGCCTCGGTACCGCGCGCTATCCGTTCCATCAGCCGCTGGCTGCCGCCATGCATCCAGAAGCCCGGCCCGGGCGACGAGGGTTTGTTTGCGAGGCTGGAATGCGACCACGTATTCACCATGTCAATGGCGCTGGCCGTGTTGTTGAGCGCCGCATCGAGCAGCGCATCCGACACCTTCATCGGCCAAGCCGTTGCCACCAGGGCGATGCGGCGCACGCGACTTGCGTACCGTGACGCGCACTCCAGCGCAATCAACGAGCCCATGCTGTGGCCGATGACGATGACCGGTTGTGTGACGCCAGCCGCTTGCACCAGCGCCATCACCCAATCGGCCATGGCTTCCACCGTCTGCAACGGGGCGCCGGCACTGCGGCCGTGTCCGGGCAGATCCACCGCCAATACGCTGAAGCCGTGGTGCGCAAACCAGCGCGTCTGCAGCCCCCAGACCGAATGGTCGTTCTGCGCGCCATGCACGAACACGACGCACGGCAATTCGGCGTTGAACGGCTTGCCGCCAGTGTAGGCGTAGGCGCGCTCGCCTTGTACGGTCCATTCCATTAGCGGGCTCCCGTTGCGTTGGCAGCGGCTTTGCCCGGCGCGGCGGACATCGCGCGCTCGGCGGCTTTCAGGCCGCGCTTGAGATCGTCGATCAGGTCGTCGGCGTCTTCCAGGCCAATGGAAAGGCGGATCGTGCCTTCGCTGATACCGGCTGCGGCCAACGCGTCGGCATCCATGCGGAAGTGCGTCGTCGATGCGGGATGGATGACCAGCGAGCGTGCATCGCCCACGTTGGCGAGGTGCGAGAACAGGCCGAGCGACTCGATGAACTGCTGGCCGGCACGCCGGTCGCCGCGCAGATCGAAGCTGAACACCGCACCGCTGCCGCGCGGCAGCAGGCGCTTGGCCAGCGCGTGATCGGGGTGCGATTCCAGCTCAGGGTAGGCGACCGACGCCACCATCGGGTGGCTCGCCAGGAACGCGACGACCCGGCGGGCGTTGTCTACATGCCGCGCCATGCGCAGCGGCAGTGTCTCGATGCCTTGCAGCAGTTGCCATGCGGCCATCGGGTTCATGCAGGCACCGAAGTCGCGCAGGCCCTCGCGGCGCGCGCGCAGCAGGAAGGGCGCGACGGTGCTTTCCTCGGCAAACACCATGTCGTGGAAACCCGCGTACGGCTCGGTCAGCTCGGGATGCCTGCCTGCGGCTACGTAGTCGAACGTGCCGCCGTCCACCAGCACGCCGCCGATGGTCGTGCCGTGCCCACCCAGGAACTTGGTGGCCGAGTGGTAGACGAGGTCTGCACCATGCGCGAACGGCTGCAGCAGCCACGGCGTGGTGAAGGTTGAATCGACCAGCAGCGGCACGCCTGCGTCATGGGCAATCGACGCAATGGTTGGGATGTCCAGCACATCCAGCCCCGGGTTGCCGAGCGTCTCGCCAAACAGCAGCCGCGTGTTCGGGCGGACGGCCGCGCGCCAGCCGTCGATGTCGCCGGGCTTGACGAAGGTCGTCTCGATACCGAAGCGGCGCAGTGTGTAATGCAGCAGATTGTGCGAGCCGCCATACAGCGCCGAAGACGCGACGATATGCGAGCTGGCACCCATCAGCGTGACGATGGCCAGATGCAGCGCCGCCTGGCCCGAAGCGGTGGCGATGGCGCCTACGCCGTTTTCCAGCGCGGCCATGCGCTCCTCGAACACGGCAACGGTCGGGTTGGAGATGCGCGAATAGACGTGCCCCGCGCGTTCCATATTGAACAATGACGCCGCGTGTTCACTGTCGCGGAACACAAAGGACGTGCTCAGGTGAATGGGCGTGGCGCGCGCGCCGGTGGCCGGGTCGGGCGCGGCACCGGCATGTAGGGCCAGCGTGTCGAAGCGGGCTTTGGACATGGATTCAAGCACCCCGAAAGGGAGCGGGAGCGGGTTTGGACGCGGCATGCTAGCACTGCTCCCTGTTGCAGCGCATTCCGGGCAAACGCCGAGCGGGCGCGGTTTTTGACAGGTTTTTTCTGCGCTGCATGCTTGTCGAAGCGCTCCGGTTTGGGCTAGGATCGAATCACAACCATAACCACAACCCGCGCGCGGTCGCTCCCCCGGCAGACCGGCACCCCGAACTCTGGGAGACGCAACATGAAAGTCAGCGACATCCTCCACGTGAAGGGCAACACGCTCTACACCGTGGCACCTGAAACCAAGCTCCAGGTGGCCGTGCAGACGATGGCGGAAAAAGACATCGGCTCGCTCGTGGTCATGGAGTACGGCGAGCTGGTCGGCATGCTGACCTTCCGAGAAATCATCAAGGTTGTTGCCAAGAACCACGGTTCCGTGGGCGAGGGCACGACCATCCGCAAGGTGATGGACGATCATCCCGTCACCTGTACGCCCGAAACCGAGGTCAACGAAGTGCGTCGCATCATGCTGGAGCACCATGTGCGCTACCTGCCGGTGCTCGACAGCCGCACGTTGATGGGTGTGATTTCCTTCTACGACGTGGCCAAGGCCGTGCTGGAAGACCAAAGTTTCGAAAACAAGATGCTCAAGGCGTACATTCGCGACTGGCCCGAAGAAAAGGCCAACGAAGACTGATCTGCGCGATCTCTTTACCGCATTCCTGAAACCCGCCCGCCGTTGCGAGCGGGTTTTTTGTTGAACCAATAGCCTCCAGCCGATGAGCCAATCGAGCCAGTTTTCCCTGCTGAAGCAGCGTCGCTTTGCACCGTTTTTCTGGACCCAGTTCCTGGGTGCGATGAACGACAACGTTTTCAAGGTGGCGTTTTCCTCGCTGGTCACATACCACGCCGCGCTGTTCGGCAATGCGGACCCGGCTTCGGCGGCGTTCCTGATTTCTGCAATCTTCATTGCGCCGTTTGTGCTGCTGTCGGCCACGAGCGGACAGATTGCCGATCGCATGGACAAGGCGCGGCTCATCCGGCTGGTCAAGACGTTGGAAATCGCCATCATGGCGATCGGTTGCGCGGGTTTTGCGCTGCGCCATGTTGAACTGCTGTACCTGTGCACGTTCCTGATGGGCGTGCACTCGACGTTGTTCGGGCCCGTCAAGTACGCATATCTGCCCCAGCATCTGCAATCGACGGAACTCGTGGGCGGCAACGGGCTGGTGGAAATGGGCACCTTCGTCGCCATCCTGATCGGCACCATCGGCGGCGGCGAGCTGGCCAACTACACGCGCAACGGCGAGCTGATCGGCCCGATGTTCACGGGCGTCGCCTGTATTGTCATTGCCGTGGCCGGCTGGTTGACGGCGCGTGGTGTGCCGGTGTCGCCAGCGTCGCAGCCGGACTTGCGCATCAACTGGAACCCCATCTCCGAGACTTGGCGCAACCTGAAGCTCGCGAGCAACCAGCGCGCGGTGTTCCTGAGCCTGATGGGCATTTCGTGGCTGTGGTTCGTGGGCGCGACGTTCCTGACGTCGTTTTTCGCCTTCGCGCGCAACGTGCTTGGCGGCGATCAGAACGTTGTGACGCTGCTGCTGGCCGTGTTTTCGGTCGGCATCGGGTTGGGCTCGGTGCTGTGCGAAAAACTCTCCGGTCGCAGGGTGGAAATCGGCCTGGTGCCGTTTGGCTCGATCGGCATGACGGTGTTTGCAGTAGATCTGTACTTTGCGTCCCACGCCGAGGCATTGGTTGCGCACGACGTGCTGACGGGCATTTCCGGCTTCCTGCAGAACCACCGCCATTGGCGCGTGCTGGCCGACCTGTTCCTGCTGGCAATGTTTGGCGGCTTCTACAGCGTGCCGTTGTACGCGTTGATCCAGAGCCGCTGCGAACCGACGCACCGGGCGCGCATCATTGCCGCCAACAACATCCTCAACGCGCTGTTCATGATCGCCTCAGCTGTGCTGGCGATGGTGCTCACGCGTGCCGGATTCACGATCCCGCAGTTGTTCCTCGTTACCGGCATTCTCAACGCCGTGGTGGCGATCTACATCTACACGCTGGTACCGGAATTCCTGATCCGTTTTGTGATGTGGCTGCTGATCCATACCGTCTATCGCGTGAAGGTGGACGGTTCCGAGCAGATTCCCGATGAAGGCCCATGTCTGTTGGTCTGCAACCACGTGAGCTTCGTCGATGCCGTGGTGGTGGGCGCGTTCGTGCGCCGGCCCGTTCGCTTTGTGATGGACCACCGCATCTTCAAGGTCCCCGTGCTGTCGTGGTTCTTCCGCACGGTCAAGGCGATTCCGATCGCGCCGCTGCACGAAGACCCGGAGATGCTTAAACGCGCCTACGACACCATTGCGGCCGCACTGGCGGAAGGCGAGGTCGTCTGCATCTTCCCTGAAGGCAAGATCACCGCTACGGGCGAGATGAACCCGTTCAAGGAAGGCATGCGCCGCATCATCGAACGCACACCTGTGCCGGTGGTGCCGATGGCGCTGCGCGGGCTCTGGGGCAGCTTTTTCTCCCGCAAGGGCGGGGCGGCGATGTCGCGCCCGTTCCGTCGCGGTTTCCTTAACAAGCTGGAGCTGTGCATCGGCACGCCGGTGCCGGCGCATGCCGTCTCGCCCGAAGCGATGCAGGCCGCCGTGCTGGCGCTGCGCGGGGAGCGGCTCTAGCGTCTGGCCCGCCTCCGGACTTCGATACACTGCCGGTTGGCCCGCAATCGGCCGTGATGCTTTCTCTGACCTCCAACTCTCCCGTTACCTGCCATGAAACACGTTTCCCCGCTGCTGTGCGCTTCGTTGCTTGCCCTGGCTGCCGTTACCGCGCAAGCCGCATCGCCGGCATCCGAGACGCTGCCCTCCGGTGTGATCGTCCAGACGCTGACCAAGGGCACCGGCCCGTCGCCCAAGGCCAGCGACACGGTCAAGGTGCACTACCGCGGCACGCTCACCAACGGTACCGAGTTCGACAGCTCCTACAAGCGCGGTCAGCCGATCTCGTTCCCGCTGAATCGCGTGATTCCGTGCTGGACAGAAGGCGTGCAGAAGATCCAGGTGGGCGGCAAGGCCAAGCTGACGTGCCCGGCAGCTACCGCTTACGGCGAGCGCGGCGTGCCCGGCACGATTCCGCCCAATTCCACGCTGAACTTCGAGGTCGAGTTGCTGGGTATCGGCAGCTGATCTGACGGCCGGCAGATCGGCCTTACAATACGGTTTTCCCGATGTTTCGCGCCGCGGCAGTCGCGGCGCCTTCCTGAGCACGATCATGTCTGGCAATACCCTGGGCCTGCTGTTTTCCGTCACCACCTTCGGCGAGTCGCATGGCCCGGCCATCGGCGCTGTCATCGACGGCTGCCCGCCGGGCATGACGCTGTCGGCAGAAGACATCCAGCCCGATCTGGACCGTCGCAAGCCCGGCACCTCGCGCCATGTGACGCAGCGCAAGGAAGAAGACCTCGTTGAGATTCTCTCCGGCGTGTACGAAGGCAAGACCACGGGCACCCCGATTTGCCTGCTGATCCGCAATACCGATCAGCGCAGTAAGGACTACAGCAACATCGCCGAGACCTTCCGTCCCGGCCACGCCGATTACACGTACTGGCACAAATACGGCGTCCGTGACCCGCGCGGTGGCGGCCGTTCTTCCGCACGATTGACGGCGCCGACGGTGGCCGCAGGGGCCGTCGCCAAGAAGTGGCTGCGTGAGAAGTTCGGTATCGAAATCCACGGCTTCATGTCGCAGCTGGGCGATATTCACATCCCGTTCATGGACTGGAACGAGGTGCCGAACAACCCGTTCTTCGCGCCCAATGCCGAGATCGTTCCCGAGCTGGAAACCTATATGGATGCACTGCGCAAGGACGGCGATTCCGTCGGCGCGCGCATTGAGGTGGTGGCCACGGGTGTGCCGGTCGGCTGGGGTGAGCCGCTGTTCGATCGCCTGGATGCCGATATTGCACACGCGATGATGGGCCTGAACGCGGTGAAGGGCGTTGAGATTGGCGCCGGTTTCCATGCAGTCAGCCAGCGCGGCTCCGAGCATGGCGATGAGCTGACGCCGGAGGGCTTCGTCGGCAACAACGCCGGCGGCATCCTCGGTGGGATTTCGACAGGGCAGGACATCTCCGTGTCGCTGGCGATCAAGCCGACGTCGAGCATCCGCACGCCGCGCCGTTCGATCGACAAGGCAGGTGACCCGGCGGTGGTCGAGACGTTTGGCCGCCACGACCCGTGCGTTGGCATTCGTGCTACGCCAATCGCCGAGGCGCTGTTGGCACTCGTGCTGATCGACCACGCGCTGCGTCATCGCGCGCAATGCGGTGACGTGTCGGTGCAGACGCCGGCCATCGCGGCAAAAGCTTCCTGAATCGATTCGATCAGGCAACAAAAAAGACGGCTTCATGCCGTCTTTTTTGTTGGGCGCTCGCCCGATACTTACATGCCGACGTAGTTCGGCCCGCCGCCGCCTTCCGGCGTGACCCACACGATGTTCTGCGTCGGGTCTTTGATATCGCAGGTCTTGCAGTGCACGCAGTTCTGCGCGTTGATCTGCAGGCGCTCGGTACCCTCATCGCTCTTGACGAACTCATACACGCCAGCCGGGCAGTAGCGCTGCTCAGGGCCGGCAAACTGCGTCAGGTTGATGCGCGTCGGAACGGTCGGATCCTTCAGCGTCAGGTGGGCCGGCTGGTTCTCTTCGTGGTTCGTGTTCGAGATGAACACCGACGACAGGCGATCGAACGTGATCTTGCCGTCCGGCTTGGGATACTCGATCTTCGGGCATTCCGATGCCGGCTTGAGCGACTGGTTGTCCGACTTGGTGCCGTGCAGGGTCCAAGGCGGGTTGCTGACGCCAATCTTGGGCAGGAGCCACTGCTCGATGCCGGTCATGATCTTGCCCAGTGTCGGGCTCTTCTTGAACCACAGCTTGAAGTTGCGCGACTGGTCGAGTTCTTCCTTCAGCCAGCTCTGCTCGAAGGCGGCAGGATAAGCAGACAGCTCATCAGCGGAACGGCCGGCCGTCACAGCTTCGAACACGGCTTCGCCGCACATCATGCCGCTCTTGATGGCTGCGTGGCTGCCCTTGATGCGTGCCGCGTTCAGGTAACCGGCGTCGCAACCCACCAGCGCGCCACCTGGGAACACCGTTTTCGGCAGCGCTTGCGGCGTGCCGTTGTTGATGGCGCGTGCGCCGTAGCCGATGCGCTTGCCGCCCTCGATGTGCGCGCGGATGGCCGGGTGGGCCTTCCAGCGCTGCATTTCTTCAAACGGGCTCATCCACGGGTTCTTGTAGTCCAGCCCGATCACGAAGCCGAGCGTGACCTTGTTATCTTCCAGGTGATACAGGAAGCCGCCGCCAAAGGTGTCGTCTTCCATCGGCCAGCCGGCAGTGTGCACGACGAGGCCGGGTTTGGCCTTGGCCGGGTCGATCTCCCAGAGTTCCTTGATGCCGATGGCGAAAGTCTGCGGGTCTTTGCCGGCGTTGAGCTTGAACTTCTCCAGCAACTGGCGGCCGAGGTGGCCACGCGCGCCTTCCGCGAAGATGGTGTATTTGCCGAGCAACTCCATGCCGAGCTGGAAGTTCTCTGTTGGTTCACCGTCTTTGCCGATGCCCATGTTGCCGGTGGCCACGCCGCGCACTGCACCCTTGTCGTCGTAAAGCACTTCTGCGGCAGCGAAACCGGGGAAGATTTCCACGCCCAGCGCTTCGGCCTGCGTGGCCATCCACTTGACCACGTTCGACAGCGAGACGACGTAGCAGCCGTCATTGTGGAAGTTGCGCGGCACGAGCCAGCCGGGCGTACGCTTGGCGTCGGTCTCGCTCAGGAAGAGCACGTCGTCGCCAGTGACCGCCTGGTTGAGCGGGGCGCCGTCGGCCTTCCAGTTCGGGAGGAGTTCGTTGATGGCGCGCGGGTCCATCACCGCACCCGACAGAATGTGTGCACCCGGCTCGGAACCCTTTTCCAGCACGACGACGGACACATCCTTGCCCGTCTCGGCAGCCAGTTGCTTGATGCGAATCGCAGTCGCCAGGCCGGCGGGGCCGCCGCCGACGACAACGACGTCATACTCCATGGATTCTCGCGGGCCGTATTGTTCGAGGAGCTGCTGCTGGTTCATAAGTCTCTCTTCGCTTGTAGGGCGTTTGCTTATTGGTATGACGGATTGCTGCATTAGAATTTTCCGCATTGTCCGGGACACGCCCGGATGCGGCAAGGGAAATTTCTGAACGATCGTTCGATTTTTTGCTAAGCTGCGCCTAAATCACATGCCGGTGTTGCTTCGGAGCAGCCCGGCGCATGCCAAACCAACACACGGGGAACACGCATCATGGGTTTATCGATCAATCTGGAAGGCAAGGTCGCGCTGATCACGGGCGCGTCGAGCGGCCTGGGCGCGCGCTTCGCCCACACGCTGGCAGCCGCCGGCGCAAAGGTCGTGCTGGCGTCGCGCCGTGTCGAGCGTCTGAAAGAACTGCGCGCCGACATCGAATCCAAGGGCGGCAGCGCCCACGTCATCCGGCTGGACGTGACTGACCCCGACAGCATCCGATCGGCCATCGCCCACGCTGAAACCGAAGCCGGCACGATCGACATCCTGGTCAACAATTCCGGGGTTTCGACCACGCAGCGCATGGTCGACGTGACGCCCGACGACTTCGATTTCGTATTCGACACCAACACGCGCGGCGCCTTCTTTGTGGCGCAGGAAACGGCCAAGCGCATGATTGCGCGGGCCAAGGGCGCCGAGAAGAACGGCTCGCCACTGCCGCAGTCGCGCATCGTCAACATCGCATCGGTGGCGGGGCTGAAAGTGCTGTCGCAGATTGGCGTGTATTGCATGAGCAAGGCGGCCGTGGTGCATATGACCAAGGCCATGGCGCTGGAGTGGGGGCGTTACGGCATCAATACCAACGCGATCTGCCCGGGCTATATCGATACCGAAATCAATCATCATCACTGGGAAACCGAGCCCGGTCAGAAGCTGGTGCAGATGCTGCCGCGCAAGCGCGTCGGCAAGCCGGAAGACCTGGATGGGCTGATCCTGCTGCTGGCGTCGGATCAGTCGGACTTCATCAATGGTGCCGTTATCAACGCCGACGACGGCATGGTGTAAGACGTCGGGGGCTTTAATGCCCCATCAGCCGCTGCACAAGTTCGAGCGAAGTGTTGGCGGCGTACTTCTTCATCAACCGCGCGCGGTAGATTTCCACCGTGCGCGGGCTGATCTCCAACTGCTTGCCGATTTGCTTGCTGGTCTTGCCCTCGACCAGTTGAGCAGCGATGTCGCGTTCGCGCGGCGTGAGCGCTGCGGTAACGGGGCGATGCGCAGACAGGTCTTCGAAGGTCCAGATGCCTTCGCCCAGCGGTTTGGCGCGGTCCAGCGCCCGGCCCGTGACGTGGCACCAGAACAGTTCGCCATTGGCGCGCTTCATGATGCGCTCGTCCGAATAGCTCCCGCGCGCATTCATGACGGGGATGATGCGTGCGCCGGTGCGCTCGTATTCATCGTGCGTCGGATAAAGCAGCTCGAACGACTGCCCGATCATCGTCGTGCGTGCGTGGCCGAAGATGCGTGCGGCTTCGTCATTGACGTCGAGCATGACCCGCTCGCGGGACATCACCATGCCAACGGGGGCAAGCTGGAACGCAGTTTGGTAGTCGAGGGCGGGCATATGTATTCGTACGTATTGCTGCGTCGCGCGACGCTTGCGTATTCTCGCCAGATTGTATCGTTACTATTTTCCGGCGCTGCATCGCACAAACCCCAACTGTGTGATCGGTCAAAACCCTGCCGGATTCGTTGGACCACCAAGGAAGGAGCACGCATGAACAAAATCTTCGCCAGCGCCAGCGAGGCGCTCGCGGGCGTCGTCAAGGACGGCCAGACCATCGCCGTGGGCGGTTTCGGCCTGTGCGGCATTCCCGAAGCGCTGATTGCCGCGCTGCGCGATTCGGGCGTCAAGGGCCTGACATGCATCTCCAACAACGCGGGCGTTGACGGCTTTGGCCTGGGCCTGCTGCTGGAAACCCGCCAGATCAAGAAAATGATTTCGTCCTATGTGGGCGAGAACAAAGAGTTCGAGCGCCAGTACCTGGCTGGTGAACTCGAGCTGGAATTCACGCCGCAAGGCACGCTGGCCGAAAAACTGCGCGCGGGCGGCGCCGGCATCCCGGCATTCTTCACCAAGACCGGCGTCGGCACGCTGGTAGCCGAGGGCAAGGAGCTGCGCGAGTTTGACGGCGAGACGTACGTCATGGAGCGTTCGCTGGTGCCCGACGTGGCGCTGGTGAAGGCGCAGGTGGCTGACAAGTCCGGCAACCTGCGTTTCAACCTGACCGCACGCAACTTCAATCCGGCTGCGGCCACCGCCGGCAAGATCTGCATCGTCGAAGTCGAAGAGATCGTCGAAGTGGGCGATTTGGCTCCGGACGACATTCATCTGCCGGGCATCTACGTGCACCGCATCGTGCTCAATGCCACGCCCGAGAAGCGCATCGAAAAGCGCACCATCCGAGCAGCCAACTAAGGAGACCGACATGGCCTGGACACAAGACCAAATGGCGGCGCGCGCTGCCCAGGAGTTGCAAGACGGCTTCTACGTCAACCTCGGCATCGGCATCCCGACGCTGGTTGCCAACCACACCGGCGACAAGGAAGTCTGGCTGCAGAGCGAAAACGGCATGCTCGGCATCGGCCCGTTCCCCACGGAAGACGAAGTGGACGCCGACCTGATCAACGCGGGCAAGCAGACGGTGACCACGCTTCCCGGTAGCGCCATCTTCGGCAGCGATCAGAGCTTTGCGATGATTCGCGGCGGCAAGATCAACCTGTCGATTCTCGGCGCGATGCAGGTGAGCGAGACGGGCGATCTGGCTAACTGGATGATCCCCGGCAAGATGGTCAAGGGCATGGGCGGCGCAATGGACCTCGTGGCCGGCGTCAAGCGCGTGATCGTGCTGATGGAACACACCGCCAAGAAGAAGGACGGCACCGAAGACCTGAAGCTGCTGCCCAAGTGCACACTGCCGCTGACCGGCGTGGGCGTGGTCGATCGCATCATCACGGACCTCGGCGTGATCGACGTGACCGAGCAGGGCCTGAAGTTGGTTGAAACCGCGCCGGGCGTTTCGCGTGAAGAGATCCAGGCCAAGACTGGCGTCAACCTGCTGTAATTCGGAGACCGCAATGCTGCAAGGAAAAACTGCCCTAGTTACGGGCTCGACCAGCGGAATTGGTCTGGGTATCGCCTGCTCGCTGGCCGCGCAGGGCGCCAACATCATCATGAACGGCTTTGGCGATGTCGAGGCGCCCAAGGCGCAGATCGCGGCGGCAGGCAAGAATGCCATCCGTATCGGATACCACGGCGCCGACATGAGCAAGCCGGCCGAGATCGAGGCAATGTTCAACTATGCCGACGCGGAGTTCGGCGGCGTGGACATCCTCGTCAACAACGCCGGCATCCAATACGTGGCCAACGTCGAAGATTTCCCGACCGAACGCTGGGACGCCATCATCGCCATCAACCTCACTTCGGCTTTCCACACGACGCGGCTTGCCGTGCCGGGCATGAAGCGCAAGAACTGGGGCCGCATCATCAACATCGCTTCGGCGCATGGCTTGGTGGCATCGGCGCAGAAATCGGCGTACGTGGCGGCCAAGCACGGTATCGTCGGCTTCACCAAATCGGTGGCGCTGGAGACGGCGCAGACGGGCATCACGTCCAACGCGATCTGCCCGGGCTGGGTGCTGACGCCGCTCGTGCAGAAGCAGATCGATGCGCGCGCCGAGAAAGATGGTCTGTCCGCGCTCGAAGCCAAGAAGGATCTGCTGATGGAAAAGCAGCCTTCGGGCGAGTTCGTTACGCCCGATCAGCTCGGCGCGCTGGCGGTCTTCCTGTGCAGCGATGCGGCGGAGCAGGTGCGCGGCGTGGCGTGGAACATGGATGGTGGCTGGGTCGCGCAGTAAGCCGATCTGCCTCAGAAAAAGCCTCGCTCCGGCGAGGCTTTTTTGTTCTTGATCGGCGTGGGCGCCTGCTGCACCGCCGCATGCTCGCGGGCCCGCGTACAATCAGGCTTCGCTGTCTCCGTCATTCACGCGTAGGAGTTGTTCATGCCAGTTTCGCCGCGCCTTGCCTTCGTGCAGTGCCTGAGCCCGTCCGGCTTGCACCGGATGGCGTATCACGAGTGGGGCGATTCGCAGAATCCGCGTGTGCTGGTTTGCGTGCATGGCCTCTCGCGCACGGGGCGCGATTTCGACGTACTGGCGCAGGCGCTGTGCAATGACTATCGTGTCATCTGCCCCGATGTGGTGGGCCGTGGGCGCTCCGATTGGCTGGCCGATCCGAAGGGCTATGTGCTACCGCAATACGCGTCCGACATGGTCACGCTGCTCGCCCGCGTGAATGCCGAGTCCGTCGACTGGTTCGGTACCTCGATGGGCGGCCTGATCGGCATCGGTTTGGCAGGCCTGCCGAAATCGCCGATTCGCAAGCTGCTGCTCAACGATGTGGGCCCGCGGGTGACGGAGTCGTCGTTGACGCGCATCGGTGCTTACCTCGGTCTGAACGTCCGCTTCAAGACCTTCGACGAAGGGCTGGCGTACCTCAAGACGATCAGCGCTTCATTCGGCCCCCACACGCCGGAGCAATGGCGTGAACTGAATACCGCGATCCTGAAACCCCAGGGCGGCGAGTGGATCCTGCATTACGATCCGCGCCTGGCCGAGCCGTTCAAGAACACCACGCCTGAGATGATCGCCGCCGGCGAAGCCACACTGTGGAAACTGTTCGAGGCGATTCCTGGCGAGGTGTTGGTTGTGCGCGGCGCGCATTCCGATTTGCTGACGCGCGAGACCGTCGAAGCCATGATGCAGCGCGGCCAGCATGTGAACACGGTGGAAATTCCCGATGTGGGCCATGCGCCGACCTTCATCCAGCCGGATCAGGTGGCGATCGCCCGCAAGTTCTTTCTCGGTCAATGACCGGTTGTCCGACCCCATTCGATTTGCAAGATGAGCACTGAACTGAAGCGTTACAACGTCGAACATCGCTATTCCGACGCAGCCGTCTACAACGGCGTCGTCTACGTGGCAGGGCAGGTGCCTGAAACCACGCTCGACGCCGGCATTGCCGAGCAGACGGCAGAAGTGCTCGCCATCATCGATCGCGTGCTGGCCGCCAACAACAGCGACAAGACGCGCATCCTGATGTGCCAGATCTTCCTGAAAGACATTGGCGAGATTGGCGAGATGAACAAGGTGTGGGACCAGTGGGTTGCCGCCGATTCCAAGAACTCGCCGCCGCGCGCCACCGTTGAGGCCGCGCTGGCCAATCCGAAGTACCGCATCGAAATTGTCGTGACGGCCGCGCAGAAGAACTGAGCCCGTCGCCCAACAGGCGAGACGCAAGCAGGACGCATCATGGAGAACAAGACCGAGCGGCCGGCCGAGGGGTCCGGATCGGCGGCAGAGCAGATCGCACGAGCGATCGAATATCTCGCGGCGAATGCCGCAGGCAGCGTCACGCTGACTGGCGAGCCGCTGGAGTCGCACGCGCGCGGCACGATCGCCATCCTGGAAGGGCTGCGTGTCGATACGCCGTCGTTGCAGGCGGCTGCGCTGTTCCTATTGCCCACGCTGGCAATGGACAACGAAAAGGCGCTCGAGCCTGCATTCGGTGCCGAGGTTGTCAAGCTCGTGCACGACGTGCGGCAACTGCTGCGCATTGGCGCGATTGCCGGTCTCGTCAGTCCGACCGATGCCAGCATCACGCGCAAGAACGAGGCCGAAGCGCGCCGCGCGCAAGTCGAGGCATTGCGCAAGATGTTGCTCGCGTTCGCGCAAGACATTCGTGTGGTGTTGATTCGGCTGGCGTCGCGGCTGCAGTCGCTGCGCTGGCTCGCGCAGACGAAACGCCCGGCGCCGGAAGGCATGGCGCGTGAAACGCTGGATATCTACGCGCCGCTCGCTAACCGCCTGGGCATCTGGCAGCTCAAATGGGAGCTTGAAGATCTCGGCTTCCGCTTTGATGATCCCGATACCTACAAGCGCATTGCCCGCCTGCTGGATGAAAAGCGCATCGAGCGCGAGAAGTTCATCGGCCAGGCCATCGCGCAACTGCAAAAGACGTTGCACGATGCCGGCATTCAGGCGGAGGTAAGCGGCCGGCCCAAGCACATCTACAGCATCTGGAAAAAGATGCGCGGCAAGGAACTCGACTTTGCCGATCTGTACGACGTGCGGGCCTTCCGCGTCATCGTCGACGACATCAAGGATTGCTACACGGTGCTTGGTTTTGTGCACCACATGTGGCAGCCGATCCCGAAGGAGTTTGACGACTACATCTCGCGTCCGAAGGCTAACGGCTACATGTCGCTGCACACGGTGGTGATCGGCGACGATGGCCGCGCTCTGGAGGTGCAGATCCGCACGCGCGAGATGCACCACTTTGCCGAGTACGGCGTGGCCGCGCACTGGCGCTACAAGGAAGCGGGCAACAAGGGCTACGCCGGCCAGTTCTCCGCCAGCGAGCGCTACGACGAGAAAATCGCCTGGCTGCGCCAACTCCTCGCCTGGAAAGATGACGCCGAGCACACCGTCGCGCACGAGGATTCCCCGTGGGAGCAACTCAAGCATACCGAGCTGGATGACCACATCTACGTGCTGACGCCGCAGGCGCGCGTGATCGCGTTGCCGCAAGGCGCGACACCGGTCGACTTTGCCTACTACCTGCACAGTGATCTCGGCCACCGCTGCCGCGGCGCGCGCGTCGATGGCACGATGGTGCCGCTGAATACGCCGCTCAAGAACGGCCAGACCGTCGAGATCGTCACCGTCAAGCAGGGCGGGCCGTCGCGCGATTGGCTGAATACCGAGTTGCACTATCTCGTCAGCCCGCGTGCCCGAACGAAAGTGCGCGCGTGGTTCAACGCGATGGAGTTGGAAGAGACGCTAGCGCAGGGCCGGGCGCTCATCGACAAGACGCTGCAGCGCGAGGGCAAGACCGCAGTCAACCTGGAAGAGCTGGCCGCCAAGCTCGGCTACAAGACGCCGGACGATCTCTATGCCGTGGTCGCCAAGGACGAGTTGAGCCTGCGCCGCATCGAGGCTGTCCTGCGCTCTGATGGGGCGCCGCCGCCCGCACCCGTGGACGACGAGGCGGCCTTCACCAAGAAGAGTCGCGCCACCAGCGTTGCCCGTGGCGCCAAGAGTGGCGTGTTGGTGGTGGGCGTCGATTCGCTCCTTACGCAGATGTCGCGCTGCTGCAAGCCGGCGCCCCCGGACCCGATCGTTGGCTTTGTCACACGCGGGCGTGGCGTATCGATCCACCGGCAGAGCTGTGCGACGTTTCAGCAACTGGCCGCCCGCGCCCCGGGCCGTGTGATCCAGACGGAATGGGGCCAACGCAGCGATTCGGTCTATCCGATCGACATCCAGGTCGAGGCTCTTGACCGGCAGGGCTTGTTGCGCGACATCTCGGAAATTCTTTCGCGCGAGAAGATCAACGTGACCGGGGTGCGCACGCTGTCGAGCAAGGGCGTCGCAAAAATGCAGTTCACCGCGGAGGTGTCAGAGGCGACACAGCTGCAGCGCGCGCTGACTTTGATCGAAGAAGTGCAGGGGGTGTTGACAGCCCGAAGGAAGTGACGGTATAGTTTCGTTCTTCGGCAGGCTCGTAGCTCAGCTGGTTAGAGCACCACCTTGACATGGTGGGGGTCGTTGGTTCGAGTCCAATCGAGCCTACCAACGCATTTAGCAGGACGCGTCGGGTAGGGTGTCCAAGCCGTCATCCTCGCAATTCCCGGGCTTGTCCCGTACAACTGAACACAAGGCGAAATATGATTCAGGCACCGCGAACTACAACCGCTTCGGAGCGACAGTAGTCAAGGTGCGTTTTTCGCCCTTTGCGGTCTGCCCAAGCGGTGGATGGCGCAAATGAAAACGCGGCCTTGGCCGCGTTTTTTTTCGTCCGCAGTTTCGTGTCACGCGTGGCGATCAAGCTGAAAGCGCTTCGAAGCATTCGATTCGACAACTTGCTGCGCTGACTTGGCGTGGCGCACGACAGAATAACGACCGCTGCGCATCTCTGAAATGCGCGACGGTGACTCCACAGGAGCAAGCATGATCGCAATCACGTTGCCGGATGGTTCCCGGCGTGAGTTTCCCGGCCCCGTGACCGTGGCTGAAGTGGCGCAAAGCATCGGTGCAGGCCTCGCCAAGGCCGCGCTGGCTGGCCGCGTGGATGGTCAAATGGTCGACACGAGCTACACGATCGACCGTGATGCCAAGCTCGCCATCATCACCGACAAGGACGCCGACGGCGTCGACGTGATCCGTCACTCCACGGCGCACTTGCTGGCTTACGCAGTCAAGGAGCTGTATCCGGACGCGCAGGTCACCATCGGTCCGGTCATCGAGAACGGCTTCTACTACGACTTCTCCTACAAGCGCCCCTTCACGCCTGAAGACCTCGTCGCCATCGAAAAGAAGATGACGGAACTCGCCAAGAAAGACGAGAAGGTCACGCGTGAAGTGCTGAACCGCGACGAAGCCGTCAAGCTGTTCCAAGGCATGGGCGAAAAGTACAAGGCCGAGATCATCGCCTCCATTCCGGAGGATCAGGAAATCGGCCTGTATCGCGAAGGCAATTTCGTTGACCTCTGCCGCGGCCCGCACGTGCCGTCCACCGGCAAGCTCAAGGTCTTCAAGCTGATGAAGGTGGCTGGCGCCTACTGGCGCGGCGACCACAACAACGAGATGCTCCAGCGCATCTACGGTACGGCCTGGGCCAAGAAGGAAGACCAGGAAGCCTACCTGCACATGCTGGAAGAGGCCGAAAAGCGAGACCATCGCAAACTCGGCCGCGAACTCGACCTGTTCCATATCGACGAGTACTCGCCCGGCACGGTGTTCTGGCACCCCAAGGGCTGGGCACTCTGGCAGGAGATCGAGCAGTACATGCGCCGCGTGTATCGCGAGAACGGCTACCAAGAGGTGAAGGGGCCGCAGATTCTCGACAAGTCGCTGTGGGAGAAGACTGGCCACTGGGACAAGTACCGCGAGAACATGTTCATCACGGAATCGGAGAAGCGCGAATACGCGCTCAAGCCGATGAACTGCCCGGGCCACATCCTCATCTACAAGCAGGGTATTAAGAGCTACCGCGACCTCCCGCTTCGCTTCGGTGAGTTCGGTGCCTGCCACCGCAATGAGCCTTCGGGCGGCTTGCACGGCATCATGCGCGTGCGCGGCTTCACGCAGGATGATGGTCATATCTTCTGTACGGAAGACATGATCCAGGCCGAGGTGACGGCGTTCACGACGCTGCTGCAAAAGGTCTACAAGGACTTCGGCTTTACCGAGATTCTGTACAAGCTATCGACGCGACCGGACAAGCGCATCGGTACGGAAGAAAGCTGGGACCGTGCTGAAGCGGCGTTGGCCGAAGGCTTGCGTGCGTCGGGTTGCGAATTCGAGTACCTGCCGGGCGAGGGCGCGTTCTACGGCCCGAAAATCGAATATGTGCTCAAAGACGCACTTGGTCGCCAGTGGCAATGCGGCACGATGCAGGTCGACCCCAATCTGCCGGAGCGCCTCGACGCCGAGTTTGTTGGCGAGGATGGTGCGCGCCATCGCCCCGTCATGCTGCACCGGGCCATTGTCGGGAGCTTGGAGCGCTTTATCGGCATCTTGATCGAGCAATACGCCGGAGCGCTGCCGGCGTGGCTTTCGCCAGTGCAGGTTGCGGTGCTCAGCATCACCGATTCGCACGCTGAATATGCCCGATCCGTTGTGCAATCCCTGCAAAAACAAGGATTTAGGGCGATCGTTGATTTGCGGAATGAGAAGATTGGGTATAAAATCCGCGAGCATTCCGTGCAGAAGGTCCCATACCAGGTTGTGGTTGGCGACAAAGAACGGGATGAAAATCAGGTGGCCGTGCGTGCCCGTGGCAACGTCGATCTAGGCTCTATGCCGCTGTCGGCGTTCGTTGAGCGACTGCAGAACGATCTCGCCAACAAGTCATGAGCTGGGCACGGCCTGTTTTTTTGATTCTTCGAGGACATCAACATCGCTACTGAGAAATCTCACCGCATCAACCGCGAGATCAGCGCACCGGAAGTCCGGCTGACCGGGGTTGAGGGGGAAGCGCTCGGCATCGTCAAGCTGTTCGACGCACTGCGTCTGGCAGAAGAGAAAGACGTCGACCTGGTCGAGATCGCGCCGACTGCGCAGCCGCCCGTCTGCCGCCTGATGGACTATGGCAAGTTCAAGTATCAGGAACAGAAGAAGGCCCACGACGCCAAGTTGAAGCAGAAGGTCATCCAGGTGAAGGAAGTCAAGTTCCGCCCTGGCACCGACGACAACGACTACGGCGTCAAGCTGCGCAACGCGACGCGCTTCCTGGAGGATGGTGACAGGGTAAAGGTTACCTTGCGCTTCCGCGGCCGCGAAATGGCTCACCAGGAAATCGGCATGCGCGTGCTGGAGCGTATCAAGACTGACCTGGAGGAATTCGGCCAGGTTGAGCAGATGCCGAAGATGGAGGGGCGCCAGGCAGTGATGATGTTGGCACCCAAGAAGAAAAAGTAATGCAGTGGCGGCCGGACGTTTCCGGCTGCGCTGAGCAGGTTCCAGACGGAAACGTCGGAAAACGCGGCAGGTGTCAAAGCCTGCGGCGATACAACAAGTGAGCCCGGGTCTTGCAAGTGTCGGCGCTAGCCGTCCACCTGGCTTCATGTCAAAAGCGGAGTTGTTCCATGCCGAAGATGAAGACGAAGAAAAGCGCGTCGAAGCGCTTTACTGCCCGTCCTGGTGGCACGATCAAACGTGGCCAAGCCTTCAAGCGTCACATCCTGACCAAGAAGACCACCAAGAACAAGCGTCACCTGCGCGGTACCGAGGGCGTCCATGAGACGAACCTGAAGTCCGTTCGCGCAATGATGCCGTACGCCTAACCCTAACTAACTACGAAAGGAGCATTTCATGCCTCGAGTAAAACGTGGGGTCACAGCGCGGGCCCGTCATAAGAAGGTTATCAGCGCAGCCAAGGGTTACCGCGGCCGCCGCAATAACGTCTATCGCATCGCCAAGCAGGCGGTCATGCGTGCTGGCCAGTACGCCTACCGTGATCGTCGCAACAAGAAGCGCGTGTTCCGCGCTCTCTGGATTGCACGTATCAACGCTGGCGCACGCGAGCATGGTCTGACCTACAGCAAGTTCATGAACGGCCTGAAGAAGGCGTCCATCGAGCTGGACCGCAAGGTGCTGTCGGATATGGCCATTCACGATAAGGTGGCTTTTGCCGCCATCGTGAACCAGGTGAAAGCCAACGTCGCCTGAATTGGATTGGCCGGGCGGGCTGCTGGAATAGCCCAGTAACTTTGCCGGCTGATCACCCTGACGGGGCTCTCACCGAGCCCCGTTTTTTATTCCGCGCATTTCGCGGACCCGAATCACCCGAATTTTTTCGCTCGCCTTCCCATGTCACTGGATCTGGATCAAGTCGTCCTCGATGCCCAAAACGCGTTTGCCTCCGTGGAGGACAACGCCTCGCTGGAAAACGAGAAGGCACGCTTTCTCGGTAAGTCCGGCGTGCTGACCGACTTGCTCAAAGGCTTGGGCAAGCTCGATCCGGAGACACGCAAGTCCGAAGGCGCGCGCATCAACCAGGCCAAGAGCCGCGTTGAAGAGGCGCTGACCGCCCGCCGCCAGGCGCTGGCCGATGCGCTGATGAACGCACGTCTGGCCGCCGAGGCGATCGACGTCACGCTGCCCGGCCGCGACGTGGCCGAGGGCAGCCTGCACCCGGTGATGAACACCTGGGAGCGCGTCGCCAAGATCTTCGGTTCGATCGGTTTTGACGTGGCCGACGGCCCCGAAATCGAATCCGACTGGATGAACTTCACGGCGCTGAACAACCCGGACAACCATCCGGCGCGTTCGATGCAGGACACGTTCTACATCGATGGTCGCGACAGCGAAGACAAGCTTCTGCTGCTGCGCACGCATACGAGCCCGATGCAGGTGCGCTACGCGCGCATGCATGTCGAGAAATACAAACATCTCGATCGCATTCCGCCCATCAAGGTCATCGCCCCGGGCCGCACTTACCGCGTGGATAGCGACGCCACGCACTCCCCGATGTTCCATCAGGTCGAAGGTCTCTGGATTGCTGACAACATCAGCTTTGCCGACCTGAAGGGCGTCTATACCGACTTCCTGCGCAACTTCTTTGAGCGGGACGACATCCAGGTGCGTTTCCGCCCGTCGTATTTCCCGTTCACCGAGCCGTCGGCCGAGATCGACATGGCGTTCGGCAACGGCAAATGGCTGGAGATTTCCGGTTCCGGCCAGGTGCACCCGACCGTGGTGCGCAATATGGGCCTGGACCCTGAGCGCTACATCGGCTTTGCGTTCGGCTCCGGCTTGGAGCGCCTGACGATGCTGCGCTATGGCATCAACGATCTGCGCCTGTTCTTCGAGGGCGATGTGCGTTTCCTGCGCCAGTTCGCGTAAGCGCCGAGCGCTCGCACTGGTACTTCATCGCCCCGTTAATCGAATTTTCTTTCCTGTCGCGCCATGCAATTTCCGGAATCCTGGCTTCGCAGTTTCGTCAATCCGTCGATCACGACGGATGAACTCTCCCATCGCCTGACGATGGCTGGCCTCGAAGTGGAAGAGGTCGACCCCGTTGCGCCGCCGTTCTCGCAGATCGTCGTCGGCCATGTGGTCGAGGTGAACAAGCACCCGGACGCCGATCGCCTCAACGTGTGTAAGGTCGATGCGGGCACGGGCGAGCTGCTGCAGATCGTCTGCGGCGCGCCGAATGTGTCGGTGGGCATCAAGGTGCCGTGCGCGATGGTCGGCGCCGAGCTGCCACCTGGCGAAGATGGCAAGCCGTTCAAGATCAAGATCGGCAAGCTGCGTGGCGTGGAGAGCTACGGCATGCTGTGTTCGGCGCGCGAGCTGAAGCTGTCGGAAGACCACGGCGGCCTGCTGATCCTGCCGGAAGACACGCCGGTGGGCGAAGACATCCGCAAGGTGCTCGATCTGGACGACCAGGTCTTCATCATCAAACTCACGCCCAACAAGGCGGACTGCCTGTCGATCCACGGCGTGGCACGTGAAGTGTCCGCGCTGACGGGCGCGCCGATCACGATGCCGTCGATGGCCCCCGTGGCGGTGACGCTGGCTGACAAGCTGCCCGTCAAGGTTGAGGCGCCGGAGCTGTGTGGTCGTTTTTCGGGCCGCATCATCCGCGGCGTGAACGCGCACGCGAAGACGCCGGCCTGGATGGTCTCGCGCATCGAGCGTGCGGGCATGCGCAGCGTGTCGGCGCTGGTCGATATCTCGAACTACGTGATGCTGGAGCTGGGCCGTCCGTCGCACGTGTTTGATCTGGACAAGATCCACGGTGGCCTGACGGTGCGTTGGGGCAAGGCCGGCGAAGCGCTGAAGCTGCTCAATGGCGACACCATCACCGTCGACGAAAAGGTCGGCGTGATCTCGGACGAGGAAGCCATCGAAAGCCTCGCCGGCATCATGGGCGGCGACAAGACGGCTGTCACGCTCGAGACGCAGAACATCTACGTTGAGGCCGCATTCTGGTGGCCGGCTGCCATTCAGGGCCGCGCACGCCGTTACAACTTCTCGACCGATGCCGGCCATCGCTTCGAGCGCGGCGTTGATTACGCGACCACCGTTGAACACATCGAACGCATCAGTGCCCTGATCCTCGAAATCTGCGGCGGCCAGGCTGGTCCGATCGACGATCAGATCGTCAATCTGCCCAAGCGTGAGCCGGTGCGCATGCGTGTTGCGCGTGCTGCGCGTGTGCTCGGTATTCCGCTGTCGCACGACGTCGTGGCGGATGTGTTCAAGCGCCTCGGCCTCACGTTCAGCGTGGACGGCGATGTGTTTGTCGTCGAGCCGCCGTCGTATCGCTTCGACCTCGAAATCGAGGAAGACCTGATCGAAGAAGTCGCCCGCATCTACGGTTTCGAGCAGATTCCCGCCAAGCCGCCGGTGGCCGAGAGCGCGATGCGCCCGACCGATGAGGCGCGCCGCACGATGCACGACGTGCGTCATGCCGTGGCCGCGCGCGACTACCACGAGGTCGTCAACTTCGCCTTTGTCGAAACCGAATGGGAAGCCGACTTTGCCGGCAACACCAATCCGATTCCGCTGCTGAACCCGATTGCCAGCCAGTACTCGGTGATGCGCAGCACGCTGATCGGCGGTCTGCTCGACAAGGTGCGCTACAACGTGAACCGCAAGGCTTCGCGCGTGCGCATGTTCGAGGTGGGGCGTGTGTTCCACCGCGATGCGAGTGTCGCCGACGGTGGTCTGTCGATCGCTGGTTACGCGCAGCCGATGATGGCGGGCGGCATTGCATATGGTCCGTCTAAGGAAGAGCAGTGGGGCGTGCAGACACGTCCGGTTGATTTCTTCGATGTGAAGGGCGATGTCGAGTCGCTGCTGTGGCCGCTGCAGGCGCGTTTCGAGCGCGCTGAGCATCCCGCGCTGCATCCGGGGCGCTCCGCACGCGTGGTGCTGAATGGCCGTGCCGTCGGCTGGATCGGTGAACTGCATCCGCGTTGGCTGCAGAAGTACGATCTGGCGACAGCGCCGGTGGTGTGGGAGGTAGAGCTTGACGCCATTACCGCGGTGGGCCTGCCGAAGTATCGTGAAGTGCCGCGCGTGCCGGCCGTGACGCGCGACATCGCGCTGGTCGTGCGCCAGGAGGTGGCAGTGCAGGATCTGGTCGACACGTTTGAGAAAGCGGCTGTCGGTACCCCGTGGCAGCGTTATCTGCAGGGCGTTGTGCTGTTCGATGAGTTCCGTCCGAAGGCCGCCACGGCTGCCATTGGGGCGCAGGAGAAAAGCCTTGCCTTCAGAATTACGTTGCAAGATACTGACAGCACCCTTCAGGACGACATTGTCGAGGCCGCCACACAGCAAATGATTCGAGCGGCCGGCGATGCATTCGGCGCGCGCCTGCGCGCCTGACGTCTCAGACGTCCGCACTGCGCTAGAGACCGCTCGAACGAACCTCCGCATTCGGATCGAATACGCTAAGCGAATCCTATGAACGATCAACACGCGCCAGCGTTGGCGGCATCCTTGGGCGACTCGCTCGGTTCTTCTTCGGCAGCATTGGCCGACGCACGTGATGTACGCGGTCAGGATGTGCCGACGCTTACCAAGGCCGAGCTTGCCGAGATGCTGTTCGAGCAGGTCGGCTTGAACAAGCGTGAATCGAAGGACATGGTCGAAGCGTTTTTCGACGTGATTCGTGAGGCGCTCGAACAGGGTGATAGCGTCAAACTGTCCGGCTTCGGTAACTTCCAGTTGCGCGACAAGCCGCAGCGCCCGGGTCGAAATCCAAAGACGGGGGAGATCATCCCCATCACCGCACGTCGCGTCGTCACGTTCCATGCCAGTCAGAAGCTCAAGGCGCTCGTTGAAGAGCGCGTCGAGCCGCTGCCGGTCGACATCGCGTAATTCTGCTGCGTGATCTCGTTCAGCCGTCTGTTCAATCCGTTTCTTTCGCCAGCCCTGTAGTTCAGCCCTGTATGGCCGCCGATAAACACACGGAGCGGGTCAACCTGCCGCCGATTCCTGCCAAACGCTACTTCACCATTGGGGAAGTAAGCGACCTGTGCGCCGTCAAGCCGCACGTGCTGCGCTATTGGGAGCAGGAGTTCACGCAGCTCAAGCCTGTCAAGCGACGCGGCAATCGGCGTTACTACCAGCATCATGAAGTGCTGCTGATCCGGCGTATTCGCGAGCTGCTGTACGAGCAGGGCTTCACGATCAATGGCGCGCGGAACCGGCTGGATGAGTTGCGGCATGGTGTGGCCGCCGCATCGCCGGTCGAGGCCGATGAGCAGGAAATGGAAGTCGCGGCGCCGATCTCCGCCGCGGCGAGTGGTTCGGTTGATGTTCAGAGCTTGCGGCGTGAGCTGTCGGCCGTGTTGGAAGTGCTGCGTACCGATAAGCCATAAGCCAATACTGCAGGCAAGAAGGGCGCAGATAGAAACGAGAAAGCCCGCGTAACGTGATCCGTTACGCGGGCTTTTGTTTTGGTCGGGTCGAGAGGATTTGAACCTTCGACCACCTGCACTCCATGCAGATACGTAATGAGTCACAAATCCGCGCCAGCCAACGGTTTCCGCGACGGGTGTCCAGATCCGCCTCGATGACCGCGACGGCAAGATCGCCTTCCCGCCCAAGGGCGCTACGCTGCGCATCTCCTTCGGCTGGGCTGGCAAGGGGCTCTCGACACGCGGCACCTACGCCGTTGACGAGATCGAACTGAGCGGCCCGCCCGTCACCATCGTCATACGCGGCAAACCGGCCGACATGCGCGCCACCGCCAAGGCGCAGCGCAACGCCAGCTACACCGGCACCACGCTGGCCGCCATCGTGGCTAGCGTAGCCGCGCGGCACGGCTGGAAGCCCGCTTGCACGATCGAGGCGCAAATTGAACGCGCCGACCAGTTTGGCGAGAGCGATCTGCATTTCATCACCCGCCTTGCGCGCCAGTACGGTGGCACCGCCACGGTGAAGGGCGGCCGGCTCATCGTCGCCCCGCGCGGCAGCGGCAAATCCGCAGAAGGCAAACCGCTCGCGCCCATCGTGCTACGGCCGGAAGACTTGATGCGGTACCGCTTGACGTTTGCTGACCGCAGCAGCGTCTGCGGTGTCAGAACCCGCGCGCACGATGCCAAGACCGGCCGCAAGATCGATCTGTACATCCCGAACCCGGATGCGCCCGACGGCGGGCCCGCGCAGGCCACACATACCGATCGACACATGCACGCCAGCCTGCCAGCGGCCCGCGCTGCAGCCAAGGCCAAGCTGCAAGACATGAACCGCAGCACCGCCGAAGGCGAGCTCGAACTCATGGGCCGGGCCGATATCAGCGCCGAGAAAGCCCTGCTCCTGCAATGCTTCAAAGCCCAGGCCGATGGCGACTACCTGGCCGAGACGGTCACGCACATCTACGCCAACAAAAGCTGGCTGGTGAACGTCAGCCTCAACGGCGGCAACAGCGGCAAGGCCAAGGCGGGGCAGGGCAAGCCGAAGAAGGCGGCTAAGGTCACCAACCTGGTCATTCCCGCGCCGCCCAAGTAACAAGACACACGCGCTCGCAACTGCGGGCGCATCCCAAACAGCCCGCCATCCGGCGGGCTTTTTCTTTTCCAAGCCATGAACAAACACACCTTCAGCAAGGCTGCGTCCTTGCCGCCCGCGCTCGCCAATCGCTGGTGGCCGCACATCGAGGCCACGTGCAAGCGCTTCGGCATCTCTACGCCAGCACAGCAGGCGGCGTTTATCGCGCAGATCGGGCACGAGTCCGGTGGCTTCGCGCGCGTAACGGAATCCTTCAACTACGCCGTGGAGGCGCTGCCGGCTATGTTCTCGCGCGTCGCACCCGCATTGGCCGTCACCTTGGCTGCGCTGCTGCTGGGCATCGTGTGCGCGCATTACCTCGGCAACGGCGTCATTGGGTGGAGTGGCGTGCCGGTCGGGCTGGTGTCTGACGCCATCAAGTTCATCGCCGGTGTGTTCGGGCTGACCATCGTCGGCCACGCATACGGCGAACTTCCGGCGCTGCGGCGCCTGGTGCACGACTGGCTGCAGCAGGCAGCGCAACGCTGGATGGGAGGCCGCAAAGAATGACGCTCAGCCAAAACGACGTGCTCACCGCCATCGACATCGTGGCGCTCGTGGCCATCTGCGCGGGCGCGGCCTGGTCTGCGCTCACGCAAGCCATTCCGCATGGGCTGCGCGGCGCGCTGCTGCTGGGCGCCGTTGCCCTGTGCGCGCTCGGCAGCGCCTCCGCCGCGCTCGACGCCACCCCTGACATCGCCACCGTGCAACTGCATTGCGCGCTGGCGGTGGCGGGGCTGTGGGTCACTCACATCATCCGACAAGGCAAAGCCCATGAACTTCGCAATCGTCCGGCTCCTGGCAGTGGCAGCGGTGGCTGCAGCAGCTGCGTGGGGCTGGCAAGCCAACCGGTACGACAAGACCATCGCGCAGATGCAACGCGACCACGCCATCGAGCGCCAGGCCGCCGTCGATACCGTCGTGACGGCGCTGCAGGCTGCAATCGCCCAGCACCGGCAGCTTACCGACCAGCTCGACGCGCTCGACCGTACCCATTTCTCGGAGATGCAACGTGCAACCGCTGAAAACACGCGCCTGCAGCGCGCTCTTGCTGCTGGTGATGTACGGATGTCAGTGCGCGCCCGTTGCCAGCCCGACGCCAGTGCCGGCGCAGGTGAAGATCAGCCCGGCCCCGGCCTGGGCGATGGAGCCACCGGCCGATGTGAGTTATCTGGAGAGGATGCGGCGGATCTTGTCGATCTCTTCGCGGGGGCAGAGCGGGATGCGGAGAAATTGAGGTATTTGCAGGCGCGTGAGCGTGCGTTAGAGGGTGCTGGCGTTTGTGTCGAGCCCTGACGGGCGTCAGAAAATCGGTTGGGCGCGAACGTCCGCTGTCGGCCGAGGCTGTGTGAAAACACTAGTGCTTCGCCTAGACTGAAGCAACTTGTCAGCACGGGGCGGCCCATGAAGCGATTCATCGAAGGCGAAGATTGACAGCAAGTTACGCTGCTAATTCACACTCCAACGGTTGCCTCATTAAACAGTAATCACCGACTACCGACATGATCTCTTTTCGCGCTCGCCGCCATCAGGTCACCTTCTTCTCCCACGCCGTGGGCGCAGTCCTGATCGCAGCCCTGGCTTCCTGCGGCGGCAATGCGGATGTTCCTGCCGAACCCAACGTGGCCAATACGTACACCATTGGCGGCGCGGTCAGCGGCTTGGCCGGTACCGGGCTGGTGTTGCAGGATAACGGTGGCAACGATCTGACGATTGCGGCCAATGGCGGTTTCAGCTTCACCACTCCGCTCGCCAATGGCGCGAGCTACTCTGTGACGGTCAAGACCCCGCCCGGCGCTCCGGCCCAGACCTGTACCGTCAACAATGGCAACGGCACTGTTGCCGGTGCCAATGTGAACAACGTTGCCGTGGTCTGCGCGACCAATACCTATACCGTCAGCGGCGCGGTTAGCGGCCTGGCCGGTTCTGGGCTGGTGTTGCAGGATAACGGTGGTAACGATCTGATTGCGGCCAACGGCAGTTTCACGTTCACCGCGCCGTTGGCCAGCGGCGCGTCCTACGCCGTCACGATCAAGACTCAGCCGTACCAGCCGCTGCAGACCTGTACGGTGACGGGCAACAGCGGCACGTCGATGGCCAATGTGATCAGCGTGGCCGTCACTTGTGGGGCGCCGGTGCCGCGTTTCGCCTATGTGGCGAATAACGGTAGCGTGTCTAATAGTGTCTCGGCCTACGCTGTCAACGCCACTACCGGCGCGCTGACGGCCATCGGCTCAGCCCCCACGGATATCGCCCCCGCCTCGGTCACGGTCGACCCGACCGGCAAGTTCGCCTATGTGGTAAATGCCGGTAACTACAATGTCTCGTCCTACGCCATCGACGCCACCACCGGCGCGCTGACGGGCGTTGGGGCGGTCGTCACGGGGAGCATTCCTTACTCGATCGTCGTCACGAGATAATGGCAGGCATTTCAGCCGAGAGTGAGGCACCGCAGCTGCGCAACCTGACGATCGAGCGGCCCAGTCGCGGCTGGGCGGCCGATATCCACGGGCGGCTCAATGGACCCAATGTACGTTGACTACGTGTTGGTGCGCGCGTTTGTCTACGACGGTGCAGGCCATTGCGCAATTGAGTTCTAGGCGGAATCGCGGGGCGATGCCGTTACTTCTTCGTCCGTCCGGTTTGCGGTTCCCACGGAGGTCGCGTCACTGAATGAGATGGGCAGAAGGATCATGGCTTGGTCGCTTCCACCAACCGAACCCTTTGCCTTCGAGGGGGGGCAGTGAATCGACGGTCGCCTGCACCGCCGCCAACCCGGCCAGCGATGCGAGCCCATCCACACTTGCAACATCCCCGCCTCAATCAAATCCGAAATCTGCACCGACGCCCGCGCAAAGTCAGTCAGCGCGCGGGCGCGTTTGTGCCGATAGCTGCCGGCGGAGATGACGACGGGCTCTTTGGCGTCGTCGTGCTGCAGGACGATGAGCATGCCGGCGTAACCGGCATGAAGAACCACCTGTCGATCTCCGCCTAGGAGCTCACTGGCCTCAACTTACTTGCGCAGAGCGGATCGATCAGCCAGCCCGTCCAGCGAGAATAAAAACGATTTCCATTCGTGGTAATCGCACGTTCTGCGGTTATCGCCAGCATTCGCCAGCTGCAGCGATATGCTGTGCAGACCTTGACCTGTCTTCCAATCCCTATGGCATCGAAGCATGAACTGAAGCGTTATCGCGCAAACCTGGCCGATGAACTGCATGGCGCGGCGGTGTACGAGACGCTCGCGCGTGTGGAATCGAACCCTGAAAGGAAGAAGATATTCGGTCGTTTGGCCGCCTCGGAGCGCGAGCATGCGAAAGTATGGTCTGACAAGCTTCAGGCAAATCATCAGCGGTTCAGTACCCGGCCCGGCGTGAAAACGCTGCTGATGCAAGGACTCGTTCATCTATTTGGTCCGCGATTCGTCCTTCCCTCACTTGCAGCGGCGGAGTTTGCTGACAGAAACAAATATGCTCGCAATCCGGAAACAGCCAGAATGTCCGAGGACGAGCGCCATCACGCAAGCGTGGTGCAACAGCTGGCAAACGACGGCAAGCCCGAAGCAACGAAAGGTGCGGAGATCGCCATCGCTGAGTCATGGCACCGGGGCGTATCGTCGGGCAATGATTTGCGCGCCGCGATCCTTGGCGCGAACGATGGCCTCGTGTCCAATTTCTGCCTCATCATGGGCGTTGCCGGCGCCGGAGCGCAAAACAAGGCCATCCTGTTGACTGCGCTAGCGGGGATCGTCGCCGGGGCCTGTTCGATGGCTCTCGGCGAGTGGCTGTCGGTAACCAACGCCCGAGAACTTGCGACCATACAGATCGCCAAGGAGGCTGACGAGCTCGAACACACTCCCGAGGCCGAAGAGCATGAACTTCGTCTGATCTATCGCGCGAAGGGTCTGGACCATGAAGAGGCAGGGCGTGTCGCTGCGCAGATCATGAAGGATAAAGGCAAGGCACTCGATACCTTGACGCGCGAAGAACTCGGCCTTGATCCGGCGGAACTGGGCGGCAATCCATGGTCCGCCGCGGCGGTGTCCTTCTGCCTCTTTTCGATGGGGGCAATATTCCCTGCGATGCCATTTTTGTGGTCGTCGGGCAGGGTGGCAGTTCTTCAGTGCGTTGCCTTCAGCATTCTCGCCCTTGCAGCCATAGGGTTGTTCACCTCCCTGTTCAACGGCAGAAGCGCCGCGTTTTCTGCTGTTCGACAGGTTGTCATCGGGCTTGTCGCTGCGGCATTCACATTCGGCATCGGGCACCTCTTGGGTGTATCGGTGTCTTGAGGACGGATGCTGTTTCCCCGGCGTGCACACCGCCGGGAAGAGCGGAGTAAAGGTCTTCTAGAGACAGCTGGGGCGACCCTGCCGATGTAGCGCCGTATCGCCCTGGCAGGAATGAGTGGCGGTCAGCCGGCCGCCCGTCCTACCCATGCGCCATAAGCGCCATGGCCGCGCGGGCCAGAAGTCCGCTGCGTGTTTCATGCCGTTTCTCGGCAAACCGATCCAGCTTTCTGAGCACGAAGCGGGGGAGTGACACGTTGATGCGCTCCGGGGTGCGGTCAAGCTCCTCGTCGTCGATTTCAACGAACGCCTAGATGGCACCGGCGTACTCGTCTTGCTTGGTCAGGTCTTCAATTGTCGAGCAGGTTAACGCAGCGCGTACGGCAGGAAGTACAGCCCGACGATTCCTGCAGTGGCGATAGAAAAGACCAAGCCCCACTTCGTCAATGACCAACGTTTCCAAGCGATGGCATTGAGCACAGTAAAGAGCATCGCCGGTCCAACGATGTAGAAGATCAGCGAAGGAAGAACCCACCATGGAACCGGACACTTGTCGATTTCG
This sequence comes from Burkholderiaceae bacterium 26, assembly GCA_000955795.1. Lineage (GTDB taxonomy): Bacteria > Pseudomonadota > Gammaproteobacteria > Burkholderiales > Burkholderiaceae > Ralstonia > Ralstonia chuxiongensis. The sequence goes on along the minus strand of JYOB01000006.1, from coordinate 65,903 downwards.
TAGCATTCGCTAGACGCCTTGTTCGACAATGGCCAGCCTATACGGCTGATAACGTAGAGGCAGGTCCAAGCCAGCAGCGCACCATAGAGCAAGCCTGTCAAGCCAATGGCTGCACGCTTCATTTAACTTCCCGGAAGAGGATGGTCTTTGAGTTGCACAAATCGGAGTAGGGATGCTGCGCCAGTGAACCGTTCAGTGCCCAACGGGCACGTGAAACCCGTGCTCATTCTGCGGGCTAGGGCACGGCATTTGGTAACTGCCCCCGACGGCTTCAACTTCCACGATGCCTGTCCAAGGGAGCGGTCTGGCGACGTGCTTGTCAGATTCAGCGTAGAGGATGTGTGAGGGAACTCTGAATGCCTTCAGCTCGCTCACGACCTCGTCTGCCCGCTTCTTGGCGAGCGCTGCACGGGCAGGGGCGTCCGCCGCTTCCGTCGCATCGACATGAGACGACACTCCTACGCCTTCCAGCGGACACCACTTCTCTTTGATCATCTCAAGCAGGCGAACAAGCTTGACCCGTTCGGCCGTCGTCAATTGAGCAGAGCCTGGTGCGAAAGATAGGTCGACCCCGTTGGTGGGCTTTTCGAAGGCGAGCGAGCCTGCGGGCACGCTCAATGCCGCAATGAGGATCAGGGAGGTGACGGGTGTTCTCACAGTATTGGCCGCCAAGACGGGCCGTACAGCCTGCACGCTAGGTCCTTGAACCGTCTAACTTCAGTCGGTGCGCAAGTGTTCAAGAACGAATGCAACCCGCCGTTCCACCGTTACTTTGGGAAGCACGCATGTTCTGTAGCCCTCCTTTACATAGGGCAGCACGGTCGGCTCGAACGAGCGTGCGGCGCGCTCGAACGGCGCGCGCCGCCATTGATCGCAAACGTAAATCTCGGGCCAAGGCTCTGCCACGAACACGGTAGCTGCATAGCGCCGCGCTTTCGATTCCTCAATGAATTCGGGGTTGATGTCGAGGTTGAGTAGTTCCATGTGACCGAAGCATTCGGGAATGCCGCGATCAAAAAACACAGGTTGAGGGAGGGATTTTGCCGTCTCGTACGCCTTGATGTTTCGCGCTACAACCGCGTTCATGAATGCCTGCAGGTTGGTGCCAGGAAGCAGCTTTCCCCCGCATTTTTCCTGTTCGTGAACGATTGAAAGCGCGGCCTCGGGCATGACTGAAAAGCCTCGTTCGCTGAGCGCGTTCAAAAGAGTCGACTTACCGGCGCCTGAAGCACCGGTAATGACATAGAACTTTTCGCAACCCATCAACGGATCATCCTTTGGTCTTTTGCTGTGGTTGCGCGTACGAGGCAACCTCGTGAGAGTAAGCCAATTCCGGACGGGTATCGAGGATGGCGATGCGCTCCAAAGTGTCGAAGGGGGAGTCAAGACGCGTTGCGGTGCGTGTAACACGGCCGCAGCTTGTCCTCAAGAATCGCGTCTACCGCATCGAGGTCGTGCGGCTCCGGGTTCAACCACGCATCAATGTTCTCCGGCTTGATCGGAATCGGGCAGCGGTCGTGCCCGGCCTCGGCAATCTCGGGCGGCGGATCGTCGGTGATGATGGCGAACGACAGCAGATCCTTCTCGCCGGGCTTGGTCGCGCGCCAGTGTGACCACACGCAGGCGACGAGCAGCGTCTGCGACGGGTCGGGGCGGAATTCGAGCACGACATTTTTGCCGTCTGGCCCGGTCACGTTCTCATAGAACGCGTCGACCAGGACAAGTCCGTGCGTGTGGCCGTACTGGGCTTTCCAGAAGCCGCGCAAGTTGTCGCGGCGTGCGTTGTAGGTACCGGGATACTGCTCGTCGTAGAAGGCCGGTTTGCCGGCGGGGCGGCACTGATGTGCGTACCCGTGCCACTCGTACGAGCGCGAGGTGAGCGTGGAATAGGGAGTCTGCGGCACGGGGCGTCGGATCTGCGCACTCGAATATTGGACACTGTCAAATATACGGCCCCAACCGCGCTGCGCGGAGAAATAGAAAAGCCAGTGTAACCGCTTGATTACACTGGCTTTTGTTTGGTCGGGGCGAGAGGATTTGAACCTCCGACCACCTGCACCCCATGCAGGTACGCTACCAGGCTGCGCTACGCCCCGAAGCCTGAAAGTATAACAGAGGCTTGGCGCCGATGACTAGTAGTCCGCTCGCAGTTCGATCAAGCCACGTGTGGCCATGTTGCGCCGGGCTGCGGCAAAGAAAGTCCTTGCGCTAGAGTGCGCTCTAGCATCTGTAATCAGAGCGTTCACACTAGGAGACTCCCATGAACGCGCTCGAGAACAAGCAGATCGTGCAAGCCGCTTTTGCCGAACTGGCTGTGAGCAACGCCAAGCCATTCGTTGATCTCATGACGGATGATTTCTGCTGGGTTTGCACCGGTACGACGCAGTGGTCTCGTCGCTATGCCGGCAAGCAGACGGTGCTGGCCGAACTGTTCGCTCCGCTGCGCGCGAAGCTCGGTCGCATCACGACGGTTGCCAATCGCTTTATTGCCGATGGCGATACCGTGGTCGTCGAAGCGCAAGGCCGTAACACGACGCGCGATGGCATTGCCTATAACAATCAGTACTGTTTCGTCATCCACATGCAGGAGGGCAAGATGCGCGAACTGATCGAGTACTTCGACACCGATCTCGTCAACCGCGCGCTCGGCGCTCCGGAAGGCGTCTCCACTGAGTCCCATGGCTGAGCGCGATCCGGCTCGCTTGCTGATCGGTGCCTTGGCTGAACGCACAGGCCGCAGCATTCATACGATTCGCTGGTACGAGGCGCAGGGATTGATTCCTGGCGTTGCGCGTGATGCTACGGGCCGACGTGTTTATACCGAACAGCACGTCAACTGGCTTGAGTTGATGGAGCGCCTGCGCAATACGGGAATGTCGGTCGCACAGATGCGCGAATACACGGCGCTGGTGTGCGAGGGCCGCAGCACTTTGAAGGCTCGGCATGCATTGCTGATTGCGCATCGCGCGCAGGTGACGCGGATGATCGCGGAGTGGACGCGCTCGCTTGCGCTGATCGACGGCAAGATCGATTTCTACGGCGAATGGGTGGCCACGGGAACGCGGCCGGTACGCGAGCCTAGGCTGTCGCAAAACACCGCGAGAACGAGCACGCGTCGCAAGCCCGAGCGCTAGCGATGGCCGCGACGTTGGCAGATGATCAACCCGGCGCGCGCCGATACCGCGCCGGCGTCATTCCCAGTTGCTGCTTGAACGCCTTGCCGAATGCCGCCTCGGATTGATAGCCGACGCGCGCTCCGATTTCTCCTGCACTGTGCCGCGTATGGACCAACGCGTCGCATGCCAGCGTCATGCGCACGCGCGTGAGAAAGTCCCACACCGTCATGTCGGCACGCGCCTTGAAGTGTCGCGCGTAGGTGGCGCGTGACATCGCCGCCAGATCGGCGAGGGTGTCGATGGTCCACGCACGCTCTGGCGCGCTGAGCATGGCTTGTACGGACGGGCCGAGGCGCGCGTCTGATAGCAACGTCAGCGTGCCGGGGCTTGCGTTTTCCTGCTGGCCGTACACGCGCAGTGCCATTGTCAGCAATGCTTGGCTAAACGAGGTAACGATCGCCAGCGCGCCGGGCGCGCGGGTTTCGGCTTCGTCGCGCATCAACCCAATGAGTGCCTGCAGTGCCGGATACGACGCGCTATCGCTCAATGACACGTGCAGCGGATCGGGCAACGTACGCACCAGCAGCGTGGTCGAACCGTGCTCGTGAACGAAGCGGCCGCAAAGCAGATCGACGTCGGCGGCACCCCGGCCGGTTTGGCGCAGCGGCAGCATGCCGTCATGCGATGTGCGGGGTTTCCGGGTGGGTGCGTCGGCAGCGCTGAGGTCGTGAATGGTGTGTGCCTCGCCGCGCGGGAAGAGAATGAAATCGCCTTCGCGCAGCGTGAGCGTGCGGCCGCCAGTGTCGACCAGGCAACTGCCCGACAGCGCCAGATGGAACAGCACTTGGCCATTCGGCTCCGGATCGTGCGGGATCGAGAAGGGCCCTTGGAACAGGCAGCGCAAATCGAGGCTGGCCTGTGGCCGGGTGAGTTGAATGAACTGGCTGAGCGCATCCATTGAGACGATTTCGATAGAAATTGCGTTTATCAAGTATTCAACGGATCGCGCGTCAAGACAATACTCTTCCCAACGGCGCGGCATCGGGCCAGCGCCACACCACCGGAGCACATCATGCTGAACTGGGTCGAGTATCGGAAGGAATTGCTGGGTCGCATTGGCGAGATCGGTCAGATCACGCCGGATACGGTCAAGGGCTACAAGACGCTGTCGGCTGCGACAACGGGTAGCCTGGACGCGAAGACACGCGAACTGATCGCGCTGGCTGTGGCAGTGACCACGCGTTGCGATGGCTGTATCACCGTGCACACCGCCGAGGCCGTCAAGCATGGCGCAACGCATGAGGAGATTGCCGACGCGCTGAGCGTGGCGATTTCGCTCAATGCCGGGGCCGCGTTGGTGTACTCGGCGCGCGTGATGGACGCGGTTCAGGCCTACGAGAAGCTCTGACCGCGTTAGTTAGCGAGCGATCCGCAGACGGCAGGTTGCCTGTCGGGTCCCGCCGGAGGCGAGCAGGTGCAGGCCTTCGCCGTGGTGGATCGCATTCGGCAGGCCCATCCATGGTTCGACGCAGTAGAAGTCCGACGTGGCGTTTTCTGTCCAGGTGGTGATGGCGTGCCAGGGCACCGGCGCGCCGTCCACCTCGAAACGAATACGCCGCCCGAGCGGCGCTTCTGTATGCGGCGGAATGACCAGCGTGGCCGGCCCGGCGTCATCGAGTAGGTGATAGCGGTCTTGCAGGGCCGGGTCGTTGAGCTGGTAGGTCCTGCGCCCCGGCTCGGGTCTGGCGAGACTGCCATCGGGCAGTTGGCGCGATAGCCGCGCCGGCGGCATCGACAGCTCGGTTGCGCCACGCAGTGCATGCGGTAGCGCCAAGTAGAAATGATGGCCCGCATAGAAGGGCATCGGCGCATGTGCGTCGCCTTCGTCCAGATGCTTCACGGAGAAGGTCGCCTCCAACCCGTCGTCAATCAGCCGGTACGTCACGCGAAATTCGAAGGCGAACGGATAGCCTTGGCGCGTTTGAGGGCTGTCGCGCAGCAGCATGACGATGTGCGCGTCGCTTGCGTCTTCCACCTCGAACGGCATGTCGCGAGCAAAGCCGTGTTGCGGTAGCGCGTGAAGTTGTCCGCGCGCGTCGCGCCAGCGACCGACTTCGCCATCTACAAAATGCCGGCCGATGAAGGGAAACAGTAGCGGATTGCCGCCGCGCACTTTGGCCGGATTAGACCAATCGGCCGTTTCGGGCCAGAAGAGGATGTCTTCGCCACGCTGGCGCCAGCGCACCAGCCGACCGCCAGCTTCCGGCGCGAGCAGCAGCATGGAGCCATCGGCGCGCGTGTCACCGATGCGGATGAGCGTGCGATCCTGAAAGCGGGCGGTGGGCAGGTCGTGCATGGGTTGGGCGAAGTGACTTGTTGGCATGGGAATCGCATACTAGATTGTCAATGCGTTTTGCCCGGAGGGAAACCATGTCTGTCAATTGCGTGCTGCCCGCACATACCGTACCCCCGCCCGACGAGCCTTCGCCGCCGGGAATTCCCCCCGATCTGCCATCGCCCGATGAACCACCGCCGCCAGTCGAGCCACCGGAGCTGTCGCGGAAGTAATCTGCTGTTACCAATCGTCACAGCTTTGCGTGAAGCGGTTCGTAAGATAGCGCCAGTCCTCGCGCGACTGCGCGTTTCTACAACGACAATACGAGCCCAATCATGTCGATTCTTCCGCGTCTGACCCTGTGCGCAGTGCTGGCGGCCTCCATGGCCGGTTGTGTCGTGGCGCCCCCGCAGCCAACGCGCACGGTGGTGGTGCGTGAGCCGGTTCCCGTCGCGGCACCGGTAGACCCGCGCGCACGCTTTGACCAGGTACAGGGCCGCCTCGCGGAAGAATTCCACCGTATCGACGTTCGCCAATCGCAGGGCTACATCGATCCGTACCGTGCTGACGGCCTGCGCGACCGCCTGCGTCGCATCCGCCAGGAAGCCAACGACATGGCCAGCCAGCATCGCGGCGGCTTGTCCGGCGATGAGCAGCACGCGCTGAACGACGAACTCGGCGCCGTGGCGCATGATATCGGCCGCTAAGCCGTCTTCTTCCCGTCCCTCATTCGCCGATGTTGCGTTGCAATATCGGCGAAATGCATTGTTGTGCGGCGTTGCGTGCGCAGCCGGCGGAAGCTGATACGCTTGCGTTCCTCCTGAACGAGCAAGCCCGACACCGACGCGGCTTCCTGCGGCCGGTTCTGGCCTTGTGCCGTGCGAAAGATCATCCACTGCGACTGCGATTGTTTTTACGCTGCCATCGAAATGCGCGACGATCCGCGCCTGGTTGGCAAGCCGCTGGCCGTGGGTGGGCGGCCGGAGCGGCGCGGCGTGGTCGCCACCTGCAATTACGAGGCGCGCAAGTTCGGCATCCATTCGGCGATGCCCATGGCGCAGGCCGTCAAGCGCTGTCCGGACTTGCTGATCGTGCCGCCGTCCATGGAAAAGTACCGCCAGGTCGCGCGCCAGATCTTTGCCATCTATCACAGCTACACGCCCTTGGTGGAGCCGCTCTCGCTGGACGAGGCTTACCTGGACGTGACCGACAGTCCAATGCTGGCCGGTAGCGGAACGCGCATCGCTGAAGACATTCGCCGCCGCGTGCGCGAAGAAGTCGGCATTACCGTGTCGGCCGGCGTGGCGCCCAACAAGTTCATCGCCAAGATCGCCAGTGACTGGAACAAGCCCGACGGCTTGTTCGTCGTGCGGCCGGAGCAGATTGACGCGTTTGTGGCGGAGCTGCCCGTCGATCGCCTGTTCGGCGTGGGCAAGGTGACCGCTGCCAAGCTGCGCCGCCTGGGTGCAGAAACCTGCGGTGATTTACGCGGCTGGGGCACCGACCGCTTGCAGCAGCATTTCGGCGTGTTCGGTTTTCGGCTCCACGACCTTTGCCGCGGCATCGACCATCGGCAGGTGCAACCCTCGCAGATCCGCAAGTCGGTCAGTGTGGAAGAGACCTACGCCACCGATCTGCGCACGCTCGATGACTGCCAGCGCGAGTTGCTCATCCTCGTCGAGCAGCTTGCCGCCCGCGTCGAGCGTGCCCGCGCAGGCAACATGATCCACAAAACCTACGTCAAGCTGCGTTTCGCCGATTTTCGTGGCACGACGGTGGAGTGCATCTCGCCGCAGGTGTCCTTGCCGGTGTTCTCCAAGCTGCTGGTGCAGGGGTTTGAGCGCCGCGGCATCCCAGTGCGATTGCTCGGCGTGGGAGTGCGGCTGTATGAGTCGGATGCGCATGCGCGCCAGCAACCGCTGTTTGCAGAAAACTCCTCCGCCGAGTGAGATCGGGCTCGACCCGGCGATCGGGTACGAATTGACCTATTTTCCTGTCTGTATGAGCCGGCGATAGAAGGGCGGAATGTCGCCTGCGGGTAAAATGCCCGCTTTTTTGCATAATCCGCCGCCGCGCACCACACGTGCGCGACAGTGCATGCCGTCACATTCGGCAGCACGCAGACAGGAGACGCAGTCAATGAGTTTGTTTCGTACCAAAAACGTGGATCACATGATCCGCACGGGCCACAGCAATACCGGCCTGAAAAAAGTCCTCGGGCCCCTCGACCTGACCTTCTTGGGCGTTGGCGCCATCATCGGTACCGGCATCTTCGTTTTGACCGGCACCGGCGCGCTGACAGCTGGGCCGGCGCTAACGTTGTCCTTCGTATTCGCCGCGCTTGCCTGCGGGTTTGCCGCGCTGTGCTACGCCGAATTCGCCTCGACCATTCCCGTGTCGGGCTCCATCTATACGTATGCCTACGCCACGATGGGCGAGCTGGTCGCCTGGATCATCGGCTGGGATCTGATGCTTGAATATGGCCTAGCCACGTCCGCTGTTTCGGTGGGTTGGTCGGGCTATTTCCAATCGCTGCTGTCGGGCTTCGGCCTCCATCTGCCTGTGGCGCTCACCGCTGCGCCGGGCGCGATTCCGGGCGTGCAGACGCTGTTCAACCTGCCGGCGCTGGTGATCATGCTGCTGATCACGACGCTGCTGTCGTTTGGCATTCGCGAGTCGGCGCGTGCCAACAACATCATGGTCGCGATCAAGGTGACGGTGGTGCTGCTGTTCATCTTCGTGGGTGTGCGCCATGTGCAGCCTGCCAACTGGCAGCCGTTCATGCCGTTCGGCATGGAAGGCGTGTTCGGCGCTGCAGCCATCGTGTTCTTCGCTTTCATCGGTTTCGATGCGGTCACCTCGGCGGCCGAAGAGGTGCGCAACCCCAAACGCGACTTGCCGATTGGCATCATCGGTTCGCTGGCGGTCTGCACGATTCTCTATGTGCTGGTCGCGGCAATCATGACTGGCATCGTGCCGTTCGCGAAGTTTGCGGGCGTGGATCACCCGGTGTCGCTGGCGTTGCAGATGGCCGGTGAAGGCTGGGTGGCGGGCTTTGTCGATCTGGGTGCCATCATCGGCATGACGACCGTGATTCTGGTGATGGCGTATGGCCAGACCCGCATCATCTTCGCCATGTCGCGCGACGGGCTGCTGCCCAAGCGCTTGTCGCACATTCATCCGCGTTATGCGACGCCGTTCCTGAACACCTGGGTGGTCGGCATCGTTTTCGCGGTGATTGCTGCGTTCGTCCCGCTGAATGTGCTGGCGGAGCTGATCAACATCGGTACGCTGGCGGCGTTCTCGCTGATTGCCGTTGCCGTGCTGGTGCTGCGCCGTACGCGACCGGACCTGCATCGCGGCTTCCGTTGCCCTGGCGTGCCGGTGGTGCCGCTGCTGGCCATCGGCATGTGCCTGTTCCTGATGAGCCATCTGCAGGCCGTGACCTGGATCGCCTTTGTGGTGTGGGTCGCGATCGGTTTGCTGGTGTACTTCGGATATGCACGTCGTCGTTCGCTGCTGCACACGTCGGAACATGGCGCTGCGCCAGTTTCCGAAACGGTCCACTGATCAAGAGCGCGCGTCCATTCCCTGACGACATGGCTGCCACGCGGCCAAACACTGCCGTTCAGGTCGCCGGCTGGGTGTTTTTTCCCCGGTCGGTGCGCAACTATTACAACGCCGATGTATTGCGTTCAACCGCCGCTCTTTTTGGGCGATGGTTCCAGCGCATCCGGCGTTGACATCAACGTGTCGCAAACCATGTGGTTGCGTGAGCAGGCACCGTTTGGCTGCACGTCCGGCACGCGCCTTGCATGTGGCTTTCGCTTTGCTCAAACGAGCAAGTGCGCGACCCTGACAAAAAAGCATAGCTCCGACGATGGGCGCGCGAAGCCTGATGCCGCCTAGGATGGAGGCCTCAAGCCCCCCTTCAATGGCTGCGATGCTGCATATGACGCTCGCACGTGCATCGCAAGCTGTGGTTAAAATGATCTGTGCAGCCAGACCAATGTCTGACGAAACCTTGCCGGCCCCCCCGCAAAGTTTCCACGCAACAGCGTGTGCGTTGTTGTCCATTGCAATCGGAGGGCTTTGACGATGGAAATCAAGTTCGAAAAGAAAGAGGCGTACGACATCAACAACGAAGGCCTGCTGTTCGACGCACTGGTCGACGGTGAAAAGGTGACTTGCGTGGCAACGCGCGAGGCGCTTTGGGAAGGGCTGGAAGGTGATCAGGTGTTGTCGCTTCAGGCAGCCTTCGAGGCTGGACAAGAGCGGATCCAGGATGCCGCCCGCGTGCTTATTGCAGACTGCGTGCAGCGATCTCATGGATTAGATGACTTGCCGCAACCGATCGTTGTCAAGCGCGCGCATATTGCGGTGATCTGAGTCTGATCGATTGCCTGCGCAGACATCGGCGTGCCCGATGCTCTGCATGGCGGACACATCGTCCGCCGCCTGAAAAGCCGGTCCGCGTGGCCGGCTTTTTCATTGCGTCGCAGTTTCCCGACTTGACATGGCTGCAATCCGACCAGATGATTAACATGTTAATTATATGAGGAGGCAGGAGACGCCATGCTGCGAGGCAGACTCGTATCGCCGGAAGGTCAAGTCGTGGAGAAGGTGTTCGCATCCGCCGCAGAGCCCGGGGGTTCCTTGCGTTGGCTGCCGCCGGTCGAAGGTACCGTCGTTGGCGCGTTGCTGAACTACCGCAGCGAACTGGATGCGCTTGGCGATGTGCTATCTGCGCCTCCTTACCAAGCGCCTCCTAAGGCGCCCATCCTGTATCTCAAGCCGGCAAACACGCGCGTTGGCCATGGCCGCGATGTGGTGCTGCCGGCAGACGTCGATGGCGTTTGGGCCGGTGCCTGCCTCGGCGTGGTGATCAGTCGCACTGCCACGCGAGTGCGCGCGCTGCACGCCGCGGATTTCATCGCCGGCTACACGATCGTCAACGACCTGACCGTGCCGCATGCGAGCTACTACCGCCCGGCGATTCGCCACAAGTGTCGCGACGGTTTTTGCCCGATGGGACCATGGATGGTCGACCGCGAAGATGTGCCCGACGCCGATGCACTCGATATCACCGTGCGCGTCAACGGTGAGATCAGACAGCGTGCAAACACGTCGACGCTGGTGCGGCCCGTCGCACAACTGCTCGCCGACGTGACGGCATTCATGACGCTAGAAGCAGGCGATGTGCTGCTCGTTGGCATGCCGGAGAATCCGCCGCTGGCGCGCGCAGGTGATCGCATCGATATCGACATCGCCCACGTGAGCACACTGACGACCACGTTGATCCGCCAATCGGAGGTTTCGCGATGAAACACGCGCGTATTGCCTATGACGGCGCGATCCATCACGCCACGGCCATGCCCGGCGACGACACCCGCCTGAGACTGGCTGACGGCCGCGTCTTGCACGAAGCCGAGGTCGTCTGGTTACCGCCGGTCGAGCCGCGCACGGTCTTCGCGCTGGGCCTGAACTACGCCGACCATGCCAAGGAATTGGCCTTCAAAGCGCCCGAGGAGCCGCTCGCGTTCCTGAAAGGGCCGAATACGCTGATTGGCCATCGCGCCCACACCGTGCGCCCGGTTGGCGTTGCGTTCATGCACTACGAATGCGAACTGGTCGTGGTCATCGGCAAGACCGCGCGCGATGTGCCGCGCGAGCACGCTTATGACTATGTGGCTGGATATACGGTGGCCAACGATTACGCCATCCGCGACTACCTCGAGAACTACTACCGGCCGAATCTGCGCGTGAAAAGCCGCGACACCTGTACGCCCATCGGGCCGTGGCTGGTAGACCGAGATGACGTGCCCGACCCGATGAACCTCGCGTTGCGCACCATCGTCAACGGCCGCGTCACGCAGGAGGGCAACACACGCGACATGATCTTCGACGTTCCGGCGTTGATAGCGTGGTTCTCCAGCTTCATGACGCTCAGCCCCGGCGACATGATCCTGACAGGCACGCCCGAGGGCTTGGCCGACACGCAACCCGGCGACGAGGTCATTACCGAAATTGAAGGCATCGGCAGGCTGGTGAGCACCATCGTTGCCGAAGAACCGAGCAAGGAGCCCGCATGAGCCCCGTCAACATGGACCCTGTCAAGCATTGGATCGACGGCCGCCAGGTCGACAGCGTCGAGCGTTTCATCACGACCAACCCGGCGACGGGCGAGGCCATCGCTGAGGTGGCGTCGGGCGGTGAAGCGGAGATCAACGCGGCGGTAGCGGCAGCCAAGGCAGCATTCCCGGCCTGGGCCAACACGCCAGCCAAGCAGCGCGCCAAGCTGATGCGCCGTTTGGGCGAGCTGATCGAGCAGAATGTGCCGCACCTGGCCGCGCTGGAAACGATGGACACCGGCCTGCCGATCGCGCAGACGAGCAAGCAGCTCATTCCGCGTGCTTCCGAGAACTTCCATTTCTTCGCCGAGGTGTGCACGCAGGTCAACGGCCGCACGTATCCCGTCGATGATCAGATGCTGAACTACACGCTGTATCAGCCGGTGGGCGTGTGCGCGTTGATCTCACCGTGGAACGTGCCGTTCATGACGGCCACCTGGAAGGTTGCGCCGTGCTTGGCGCTGGGCAATACGGCCGTGCTGAAGATGTCGGAACTGTCGCCGCTGACAGCGGATCAACTCGGCCGCCTGGCGCTGGAAGCCGGCATTCCGCCGGGCGTGCTGAACGTGGTGCAAGGCTATGGCGCCACGGCCGGCGATGCGCTGGTGCGCCATCCGGATGTGCGGGTGGTGTCGTTTACCGGTGGCACGATCACCGGCAAGCGGATCATGGAGCGTGCCGGTCTGAAGAAATTCTCGATGGAGCTGGGCGGCAAATCGCCCGTGCTCGTCTTCGATGATGCGGACCTGGATCGCGCGCTGGATGCGTCGCTATTCACCATCTTCTCGATCAACGGCGAGCGCTGCACGGCGGGTTCGCGCATCTTCGTGCAAGAGAGCGTCTACGACGATTTCGTGCACAAGTTTGCCGAGCGTGCCAAACGGCTTGTGGTGGGCGATCCGGCGGACGAGAAGACCAATGTCGGCTCGATGATCACGCGCGCGCATTGGGAGAAGGTCACGGGCTACATCCGCTTGGGCGAACAGGAAGGCGCGAAGATTCTGGCCGGCGGTGCGGAGAAGCCCGCGGGCCTGCCCGACCACCTCAAGAACGGCAACTTCGTCGCGCCCACGGTGCTGGCTAACGTCGACAACCGCATGCGAGTTGCGCAGGAAGAAATCTTCGGCCCTGTGGCCTGCCTGATCCCATTCAAGGATGAAGCCGATGGCCTGAAACTCGCCAATGACGTCGAATATGGCCTGGCCTCGTATATCTGGACCCAGGATGTGGGCAAGGTGCACCGTGTGGCGCGCGGTATCGAGGCCGGCATGGTATTCGTCAATAGCCAGAATGTGCGCGACTTGCGCCAGCCGTTTGGGGGTGTGAAAGCATCCGGCACCGGGCGCGAGGGCGGCGAGTACAGTCTGGAAGTGTTTGCCGAGATCAAGAACGTCTGTATCTCGATGGGTAGCCACCACATTCCGCGCTGGGGCGTTTGACGCACCGCCGGAGACACCACAACAAAGGCGGAAGGAGACACCATGGGCAAGCTGGCCTTGGCCGCGAAGATCACCCACGTGCCGTCGATGTACCTGTCGGAACTGCCGGGCAAGCATCATGGCTGCCGCGAGGCGGCCATTGAGGGCCACCGCATCATCGGACAGCGCTGCCGTGACCTGGGGGTGGACACCATCGTCGTGTCCGACGTGCACTGGCTGGTCAACGCCGGCTACCACGTCAATTGCAATGCGCGCTTCGACGGCGTCTACACGAGCAATGAGCTGCCGCATTTCATCAAGGACATGCGGTATGCGTATCCGGGCAACCCGGCGCTTGGCCGATTGATTGCGGAGACGGCAACGGCGCGCGGTGTGTTCACGCGTGCGCACGAAATCGACAGCCTCGAGCTGGAGTACGGCACGCTGGTGCCGATGCGGTACATGAACAGCGACCAGCACTTCAAGGTCGTGTCGATCGCGGGCTGGTGCGCGTGGCACAAACTGGATGAAAGCCGCCGCTTCGGCGCGGCGCTGCTCGAAGCCATCGAGGCTAGCGACAGCACCGTCGCATTTTTCGCCAGCGGATCGCTCTCGCACCGCTTCAACGACAACGGCAGCCCTGAAGAATCCATCCACCAGATCAGCCGCGAGTTCTTCAAGCAGGTCGACCTGCGCGTGGTCGAGCTATGGAAGCAGGGCGACTGGAAGACCTTCTGCGCGATGCTGCCCGAATACGCATCGTTGTGCGAGGGCGAGGGCGGCATGCACGACACGGCCATGCTGCTCGGCCTTTTAGGCTGGGATGCCTATGACAAGGGCGTCGAGGTCGTCACCGAGTATTTCCCCAGTTCTGGCACGGGGCAGATCAACGCGATCTTCCCGCTGCCCGCGCGCGGTCAAACTGGAGTATGAGGAGGTCGCCATGCCGCATGTGATCGTCGAATACACCGACAACCTGGGCGACGACGCCCGCATCCCGGAATTGCTGCAGACGGTAAATGAGACGTTGATTGCGCAGAACGGCGTGTTTCCGACCGGAGGTATCCGCTCGCGCGCCATCAAACTGACCGATTACCGCGTGGCGGACGGCAAGGAGGACGATGCTTTCGTCCACGTCACGCTCAAGATTGCAGCGGGCCGCACGCCCGCCGTCAAGAGGGCCGCGTGCGATGCGCTGTTCGAGGCCATCAAGGCACATTTTGCGCAAGCCTTTGCGCGCCGCTATCTAGCGCTGTCGATGGAATTGACCGAATTCGACGAGGGCGGCAGCTATAAGCACAACAACATTCACGCGCGTTTTCGCAAGGCTTGACCCATGCTCGACACCACGACCATCCAGACGATCGCGCGCCGCTTGCACCAAGCCGAGATCGACCGTAAGCAGATTCGCCAGGTTTCGCTTGAGTACCCCGACATCACCATCGATGACGCCTACGCCATCCAGCGCGAATGGGTCGCGATGAAGCAGGCAGAGGGGCGGCGGCTGAAGGGCCACAAGATCGGATTGACGTCACGCGCGATGCAGCAGTCTTCACAGATCGACGAGCCGGACTATGGCGCGCTGCTCGACGACATGTTCTTCGCCGAGGGAGGCGAGATCCCCGCCAGCCGCTTTATCGTGCCGCGTGTGGAAGTGGAGCTCGCCTTCGTGCTCGGCAAGCGGCTGGAGGGGCCGGAGGTGACGCTGTTCGATGTGTACGACGCGGTGGACCACGTAATACCGGCGCTGGAGATCATCGACGCGCGCTCGCAATCGATCGATCCGGACAGCGGGCGCCCGCGCAAGGTGTACGACACGATAGCCGACAACGCGGCCAATGCCGGTGTCGTGATGGGCGGCCGGCCCATCCGCATGCGCGATGTGGACCTACGCTGGGTCAGTGCCATCTTTTCACGCAACGCCGTCATCGAAGAGACGGGCGTGGCGGCCGGCGTGCTGAACCACCCGGCCAACGGTGTCGTCTGGCTGGCCAACAAGCTTGCGCCGCATGGCGTCGCACTGGAGCCAGGGCAGGTCATCCTGGGCGGCTCGTTCACACGGCCGGTGCCCGCGCGGCCCGGTGATACATTCCATTGCGACTACGGTCCGCTCGGCAGCATCGCCTGCCATTTTGTCTGACCGTCTAACCGTCTAACGCTCAAAGGATGTCCTCGCGATGCAGCTCCCGGTGAACAACTTCAAGCGTGCGCTGGCCGAACGCCGGCCGCAGATCGGTCTGTGGCTCGCAATGACGCATCCGTACCCGGCAGAGATTGTGGCGGGTGCCGGTTTCGACTGGCTGCTGATCGACAACGAGCATGCGCCGAATCAACTGCAATCGACACTCGCGCAATTGCAGGCGGTTGCTCCGTATGCATCGCATCCCATCGTGCGGCCTGCCTGGAACGATCCGGTCGAGATCAAGCGCCTGCTGGATATCGGCGCGCAGACCCTGCTCGTGCCAATGGTCCAGAACGCTGACGAGGCGCGTGCCGCCGTTGAAGCGATGCGCTATCCCCCGAACGGTATTCGCGGCGTTGGCAGTGCGCTGGCTCGCGCTTCACGCTGGAACCGCGTAGACGATTACCTACACCAGGCCGATGCGCAGATGTGCACACTGATTCAGGTCGAAACCGCAGAGAGCCTGGAGCATCTCGATGCGATTCTTGCCGTGCAAGGCGTCGACGGCGTCTTCATTGGCCCTGGCGATCTCGCGGCATCCATGGGGCACCTCGGCGCGCCGGGGCACCCGGAAGTCCGTAAGGTGATCGACGGCGCGATCCAGCGCATCGTTGCGTCCGGCAAGGCGGCGGGCATTCTGTCGGCGGATCAGGCGCAGGCGAAGCGCTACCTGTCGCTCGGTGCGACCTTCGTTGCGGTGGGGACGGATGTCACGCTGCTGGCGCGCAGCGCCGAACGGCTGGCGCAGGCATTCAAGGGGGAGGACGCTGTCAAGCCGCAGGCAGCCGGCAGCGTGTACTGACGAGCGTTACTCGTCGCCTGTGAAACGCCCAATCGGCGTGTGTGTTTCCATGACGTGGATCGACTCGTCGATGGTGGTGTAGAGCGCGTCGAGGCGTGCGCGGCCCAACTGCGCTTCGATGCGTGCGTATTCCGCATCCACTTGCGGCTCCACATCGGCCAGGAACTGTCGGCTCTTGGGCGTGAGCGAAATCACCTGCCGGCGCTGGTCCACCGACGACTTTGTCCGCACGATCATCTCGGACTGCTCCATCGCGGCCAGCATGCGCGTCAGGCTCGGGCTCAGGATCAGGCACGCATCGGCGAGCTGGTTGGGCTCCATGTCGCCGTTATCGTTGAGCGTACGCAGCACGCGCCATTGCTGCTCGGTAATGCCGTGCTCGCGCAGGATCGGCCGAAAGCGCGCCATGAAGGTCTCACGGGCGCGCAGCAGGAGATGCGGGAGATTGCGGTGCTTGAAGGCAGAAGCCATGCGGGGCGCTCCTTATGCGCGACGCAAGGCGGCGACCACGGGCGTGTGGTCTGATGGCTGGTCCCACGTGCGCGGCACGCGGTCGATATGGCACGACTCGCACAGCTTGGCGAGTTCAGGCGACAGCATGATGTGGTCGATCCGCAGGCCGGCATTGCGCTTGAAACCAAACATGCGGTAATCCCACCACGAAAACAGCTTGTCTTCCTGCTCGAACATGCGGAAGGCATCGACCAGCCCGGCGCCTTGCATTGCACGAAACGCCGCGCGCTCTTCCGGCGACACCAGGTTCTGGCCTTCCCATTTTTTCGGGTCGTGCACGTCGCGGTCTTCGGGGGCGATGTTGAAATCGCCCAGCAGCATCAGTCGGGGGTTTGCCGCCATCTCGCTCGTCAGCCACGTCTGCAGTGCTTCCAGCCAGCGCAGCTTGTAGGCGAACTTGTCGGAATCGAGCGCCTGCCCATTCGGAATGTAGGCAGAAATCACGCGGACCGGGCCACCGTCCACCTCGTACGTGGCGGCCACGATGCGCTGTTGCTCGTCGGCAAAACCAGGGATGTTCTTCACCACATCGCGGCCTTCAGGCACCGACGCCTTGCGCGCGAGAATGGCGACACCGTTGTATGTCTTCTGACCCGTGAACAACGACGCATAGCCGGCGGCGTCCAGCTCGGCCAGCGGATAGCGATCATCGGGCAGCTTGAGTTCCTGCAGGCAGAGCAGGTCGATGGGCGTGGCGTCGGCTTCGCGCTCAGCCAGCCACTGCAGCACGTGCGGTAGGCGGACCTTCAAAGAGTTGACGTTCCAGGTAGCGACTCGCATCGATTCAGGATCTTCTTTTAACTTCAATGGTTTAGGGTGGGTGCTAGGCAGAAATATTGCTCTAGCTACCCATCTGGCTACCCATTTTGCGGGCACTGGGAGAGTGGCATCCGTGTTGCACGAATGCCACTATGGTATCAGCGGGCGACCCGCGCCCGGTCGATCATTGCCCTAACACTATCAGCCGTAATGCCGCTCGAGCGGGAGCCAATTTTTACGAGCTCCAGCACGCCTGAATTGGCAAGGCGGTAGATGGTGGAGCGAGACACGCCCAACTTTGCCTGCGCCACGTTGATGCGGTAGATGAGGGCACCGGTGTCTGGCGTGGCATTTTCGATGATTTTCATACTGGGCTCCGATTGATAGTTGCCGCTGTGTCGGCTTGTGAACTTCTGTTGTGATGCGCTTTGCTAGCTGGGTGCCTTCGTACCATCGGCGGATGGACATGCATCCCAGCCCAAACATCGAACGACTCGCCAATCGATGGTCTGATAGAGCCAAGGCGTGGCTTCTGATCGTGATCGGCCTCGGCGTCTACAGCACGTTTGCCGAGCCCTGGGAGGAGACGTGGGCCCGGTGGCTCACAACGCCCCCCGCTTCGGCCGAACAGCGCCGTTGATCTTCTGCATACCCATCCGGCGCCCACCGCGGCGCGCGGCCTCAATGACTTCCTGACACGAGCGATGCGTCTTAACGGCGCCATCGAGATCCCGTGCGCAGGGGATGCTGATGCTCTCCCATACGACGACGCCTTTGACGCGCAGGCTGTAGCTGCAATGCAGCGAGCCCGGCAGGGGGCGGCGTTGCACGTCGTGCTTGCCGATGCGGATGGTGGCGGGGGTACGGTTCACTATGCGATGCATGGTTGGGCTCCGTTGCGGCTAGTCAGTCGTCGAAGTCGCCTGCAGCCAGTTTCTTGAGGTCGACCCACACGCGGCGGGTCGTGCGAATGCGCGGATGGGTGCGGGCGTGCGCGGATGCCTCGATGGCGGTGCGGACGGGGCCGGCGGCCAGGGCCTGCGCGTCGGTGCAGATGAGGCGCAGCTTGTTGCGCTCGGCGAGCACGGCCGCGTCTGCGATGGGGCGCGGAGGCATGTCAGCCCCTGAGCACCATTGCGGCGTCGGGCGCGATGGCGCCGGCGAGGCCGAACGCGAAGAGCACTACGGCGAGGCCGAGGGCAGGGTGGTGGCTGAAGTAGCCGGACGCGAGGCGGTGGAGGGCGGAACGGTGCATCGTGCCCTCCTCATGCCTGGCGCTGGGTGATGCGCGTGGGCTCTGTCTCGGATGATTCGTCGAGATGGAGGGCGTATGCGTGAAGGGCTAGGACAAGGCCGAGGCCTGTAAGGTATGCGACGGTAGCAAGGAACTGCTTGGGGACTTGCATTGGCTCTCCACGTGGTAGGTGCAGAGAGATTACCTATAGGTATATTTTGAAACAATACCTCATGGTCTATTTGGATGTAGAGATTTGTGACGGGAGAGGTTGTCCGCCCCCTCCGTGCTTGCTACGTAATGGAAAGGCGGGTGTTTCTACTTCAAGCGACGGATTTTTGACTCATCGGAAATGGGGTGGGCGGGTCGATCGCAGGACGCGCCGCTGTCTTCATAAAGTTCTCCTTAGTTCGTAGAGGGGGTTGCGGAACAGCGCGGCTGTGGTAAATACTCCCTTTCGATCGATCAGCTTGGTCGGAATCCCCAAAAACGGTCCACATTCTGCTATTTAATCGAAAAAATGCGCCGACTTGTTGTTAAAGACTTTAGTTGCATTAAGAATGCAAATCTGGAGTTATCCCGCTTAACAGTCATTATCGGGCCGCAGGCTAGTGGGAAAAGTGTGCTGTCGAAGCTTGCATATTTCTTCTCAAGCCTCATTGTGGGAAATGCAACGCGGATATCAGAAAAAAATGTTCCGTTCCAGGAATATCGGGCCAGCATTGCAGTGGAATTTGCGGAATGGTTTCCTCCATCAGCTTGGGGGGCAAAGCGTTTCACGATTGAGTTCTTCTACGGGAATTTTAGAGTTAGAGTTATTCGCCGGACAAGTGGAGGAAAGCTTCTTGACTCGGTAAGTGTTACGTTCCAAGATGATTTTCGAGATTTTTATAATTCTTTGCGCGAAAATGTTGCAAAATATGTCGAAAAAGCTGAGCAAAGCCAAAAAGTTGCGACTTATGAAGCGCAGATAAATATTCGAGAAATAATTCGCAGCTCAACCCAGAGCTGGTTTGAGGGAGATCTGTCTGCGAGCCAGATTTTTGTCCCTGCCGGTCGCTCATTTTTCACGAGTGTGGGCAAAACGCTTGTGGCGTTTGAGCAAGCACGAATATTGGACCCAGTGACTTTGTCTTTTGGGCGCCGCTTCTCCGCTCTTAGGGAGAATGGCTATCGCCGAGCATATGTTCACGGCCGAAGCTATTATGGTCCATTGGGTCGCGTTTTATTTGAGGAGATATTGGGTGGAAGTCTGAAGCGCAATGGCGAGAAGGATTACATTGAAACGACGGATAAGCGTTTAATCCCACTATCAGCGCTTTCGTCCGGCCAGCAAGAATTGCTGCCGCTTGCAATGTTGCTTGCTGACATTAACCCATCAGACTCCGGCGTGCCGCCAAGGTACTGGCGCGAACTTCGCTCATGGATTTGTATAGAAGAGCCAGAGGCGCATCTTTTTCCGCGCGCACAAAATAAGCTTGTTGAGGTATTGGCTGCAATCGTTGGGACGAAACGCTCGCCTACCGAAATGCTTATCACAACGCATAGCCCCTATGTCCTATCGAAGCTTAATAATTTGATTAAAGCTGGATCGATAGCGTCGAAGCGTGGGAAGGGAAAATTGATTGCCTCTTTGTATCCGCTGCACTCTTGGCTGCCGAAGGATTTGGTGCGGGCGTATGCACTCGTCGACAATGTCTTGCAGCCAATTATTGACGAAGATGGATTGATTGCTGCGGACTATCTCGATGATGTCTCTGGAGATATTGCAAGAGAATTTTCTAATTTGCTTAAAATAGAGCTCTCGAAATGAAAAAGCAAAATAAGAAGAAGATTGGGGGGCTTCCGGAGCTGAGTGATCCGAATATTACGTCAACGAGTGACAGCAAGATTAAGCTTTCGGATCCGGGGACGAAAAGCCACGCTGTATTTCTGAATAAAGAGAGGAAAAAGTACTTAAAATTTCTTATGGATGGGGGTCTTGTAAAAAACGATACCTGTGCGGATTGGATGCTTGCCAAGGACCATGTGGGGAATGTGGTTGTGGAGTTGAAAGGTGGTGATGTCCACCATGCAATGAAACAGGTTCATGCGGCTACTAAATTTGCAAAAGAGAACGGACTCTTGCGCGGAGAGAAAATTGCGGGCCTGGTGGTTTGTACGCAGCATCCGGCTATTGATACAAAGATTCAAAGGGCTCGAAACGAGTATCAAAAGTTGTTCAAGGGACCGTTACATTCTAAGAGCGGGGGGTGCGGCGAATTTGAGTTTGAGAGGGTGCTTAGCTTTGACGGTCCGGATGGCCCGGTGAAGTAGCTATCGAAATAAATGAGACCGCTGCTTGCACGAGATGCTCTTGAAATGACGTTAAATCAAGATCAGCTGGCGGCACAGTTTTGGCGCTGTAGCGAAGTTTGAGTGAGCGTGCAGCGCCGAACCCAACCGGTGCTCTCGCTGCAAGCGGGTGAGGGGTTGTGATGTCTGCGGTGTCGATGGTCAAAAATCTTCGGGGCCGGGTTTTCTGAGTCCCAGCCACAGTTCGAGGCAGCTGTTCAAAGCCCGCAAAGCAATCTCATGCTCGGGAAAGTTTGAAGGGTCAATCGCGTCGCACCTCTGCTTTGCAGCGTCGATTCCAATAAAGTCGTCGACGGTTCCTTTGTTGAACGTGTAGTGCGGCGTCGACACTCGGTCTCCTGCGGAATAGCGGGATCCTCGGGTCATCATCCGCGAAACCATGCTTGCAAAGCCCGCGTCGGTTCGAATCGATTGCGTCAGCCACGCGCGAGGTTCCTCCATTGAGTGCGAGTAATCTCTCCATCGATAGAGCAAAGGGACGAGGTCTGGTTCAAAGGCGAGCGAGTTACTCGCGGCGCGAGATCTTACGATCCGAAGCCATTCGCCCTTCATCGCTTCGACAGTCTCCGCGTCAAGGTCAGGGTCAAAAGAATCGTTAGAGCTTTCGCTCCGGTCCGCGGGATCGCTCAGATGAATTAGGATTGCCGCGAGGGACAGCGCTTCAGTCCTGTGCAGTGCGGCGAGCGCCAGAGACTTGCGGTCCTCAGCCGGAATCCGTTTCAAGAACCAGCTCGTGGCACGCCATGCCGATAGCCAAGGTGAACTAAACGGATCCGCTACGCCGCCGGAGAACTTCTGCGCGATACTAAACATCGCAGGTAGGATTACAGCTGAGTTTTCCACCGGGAGGCGGTCGACTGACTCGTCGAGTCGTGCGATGAGCGAAGGTAAAAGCCCTTCAGTTTCCAAGCTGGCAATTGCGGCGGAGATCCCGTCTTCTGTTGCCGTTGCGTCGAGAAAAGCGACAAAGCGACGCTCCGAAATCTCGCCGGCTGCTGTCTGGAGTTCGAAGTAACGCGGGAAATAACGCGGCGAGCACACCCGCTTGGCGGCGAGCCATCGGGTTTGGAAGCTATCCACATAATTTGATCCCCCGAATGCCCATTCAAAAGGTGGGAACAGCTCCTTAATTGCAGCTTGGGCGGCGGCGCGGCGCTCCTCTGAAACAATCTCGAGGAGCCGCGCTGCCTCGTTCTTATCCGCATCCCGTCGCCCGTCGCGCATGTAACGATGCTCCTGCAGGACCAATTCCCGTTCGCGAAACAATGCGGCATGAAGGTCAGGTTCAAAGACACGAAGCGTTTCCAAAATGAGGAAGTCGATGAGGTTCACCTCGAACACATCTTCGTCCACATGGAGCGGTACGTGTATAGCAATAGAGGAGATTAAGCGCCGCGCATGGCGCATGCTGCGCAAGAAAGGCTGGATACACCCGACAAACGCGTTACCCCATCGAGTCTGCGAGAACCCGTTCGCTTCGGTCGCATAGGCGTCTACCATCGCGCCGAGTTCTTCTGCGAATATTCGATGTACAACCGATGTTGGAACTGAAGGCAGGTCGAAGCTGACCTGCACGACTTTTTCCAAGAAAGCTCGACCGTCTCCGTCGGCGACTGGATCAAGTGCTGCTTCTACGATGCTGGGCTGGAAAAGCAGCACAAAAACGATGTTGGGCAGGTTAGCGTTTGCCTTCACCTGCCGGAGGAGCATCCGAATCTGCTCAGGCTCCAGTCGATCGATATCGTCGACAAAGACGATAAGCGGGCGCTCGAGTTTGCGAAGCTGATCCTCAAGCCCCTTTCGCACCTTGTCGAGCGGCTGATCACTGCGATCGCGTCCGAGATGCGATAGCAGGCGGCCAAATGTCGACGCGGCCGCCGATATGCAAGCGAACACAGCCGCCACTTTTGCTGCTGTGGGGAGATCGAAGCCTATGGCCGAAGCGATCGCAACGATCGAGGCGTTCGTGAGTATTGTTGCGATCAAGGGACTTGAATCGGCCGCCTTTTTCAGCGGCGCGCTCGCCCCTGTCAGGATCTCGCCATAGCGCCGCAGTGCTTCTGCACGAGCGCGGGCGGCGGTCGAATGCTCTCCTCCTAGGCGGTCAGCCATCTGACCAAAGAGAGCCCGTGCGATGGCATCGCCGTCGCCCCATTGCCAGGGATTGAAGTCCAGCCAAACTGCGCGGTCTTTCTGTTCGTCAAGCCGCTCTGTGATGAGATTCTTTAGCGAAGACTTGCCAAAGCCCCATCCCCCACGTATTGCGAACACTCTACCTTCGCGGACGCTGAGTTCCGAAAGCAGACTGGCAATGTGGCCCGCAAAGTCCAGTCTGCGGAGGCGGTCTTCGGACGCTGTCCGGATGGGTGCCTCAGCCCCGATTCCGCTATCAGTTAGCTGTGCTGAAGCCGACTTCGAATTCGGTGTTGCCCAAAGGCGAGCCCACCACTTTGGCAAGGGGGTCCGCAGCTTCATCATTGTGGAAGAGCCGCGAGGATTAGAAGGCCGCGTCGAGGCATGGGCTGCAGCATGAACGGCCCCAGACCCCCCACCGTAGTCATATTCGTCAAAATGAATTCGACCGCCAATTCCCCACCTCGTCTTTTTTTGAAGGACGTAGCCCCTTATTTTGCAATGCGTGTGGGGCACTTAATAATACATGGCGGAATGCATCCCTACGTGCCCACAGACTCGATGGGAAGATCTCCCATGATTCGCTTTAACGAGGTTTCCACCTCCATAAGTAGCGCATCGCCGTCGCGCAACATCTCTCCCGAAAGGGCACTCGCGTTCGCCGCAAAATATGCCGCTTCCTGACCGGCGGGCGGCATCCAGGCGGACACTTGAGCGCGTGCGTTACGGAAAAGCTGGATCGCATTCAGTGTTTCGAGTTTTGCCAGAGGCGTCGCTCGTCCGGGCTGCCGCACAAGTTCCCAAAGACAATTGGCAACGGTCTCGATGTGAAGCTGTGTGATGCTCAGCAGAATGGCCGTCGTTTCCGGCGACGCGCGCAACTGCTTGCTGAACGCGAGACGCAGCATTTGCTCGCAGTGGTGATAGCGTGCAGTGGCATCGTTCCATTTTTCCTGCAGAGTGGCTTGTTGCATACCTTGATCTAGGGCTCCTTCTTGATGGTCCTGTGGGTGTTGGAAACTGTTGCGAGAATCACGGGCCTCTGCCGCTGCGCATTGTTCGCGCGCACGCAGGTCGATCGCGAGGTGCAACTGCGTGGCGGCATCGGCGGCCTCAGTCAATTTGTGCCTGTAGTAACCACCCACGACGAAGGCTGGCTTGTGGGCAGGTGAGCTCGGCTTCAGGATGAGAGCGATTCCGTCGTACGCACCGCTCTGAACGTGCTCCAGCAACAGGGAGACTGCGCGATCGAGGTCGCGCCGATACGCGGCAGCAAGGCGCACGTCTTGTGGTGCGCTTTGGCTAGACGGAGGTCTTCCAGGCGGTGTGCGCGTGCCTGGCTGAGGAAACTGAATGAGGATGCCCATTGTTGATTCGACTGACGGCCCGCGCGGGCAGCCATGTTGTTGGTGGGCGGCCAACAATAGAATAAGAATCCTCCTATTCGCGCTCTGCTCAACAGGAAACAAAAAATCCCGCCGAGGCGGGATTCTTTAGCCGGCGCGCTTGCGCTGCGCCTTTGCCTTGGGAAGAGGGGGGTAGCCGTAGTCGGAGGGCTCTGCAACTTCTGCCGGTGCTTCTTCGAAGCGCTTTGCCTTCGGTCCATCTGCACGGACAATGGGCGTTGCACCTTTGAGCTGTTTCTTCGCAGCAAGCACCGCTTCAAGTGTCGCAATCGCGGCTTCGATATCCCGTTCAGACAAGTCATTCAGTGCACTGATTGCCAGTGCGCCGAAGTCGGGCGCTGGTGGCGCCTCGTCTTCTGCATCGAGGGAGAAAGGCGGAAGGTGGAGCGCTTGCTCAATCTCGCGCGCGACGTCTTCGCCGATGCGCTTGCCGCCCGCCTTACCTTCTTCGTACAGCATGCGCCCGACGTATGACTGCGCCTTGCCGATTGCTTGGGCGAGTTTGACGATCGAGCCCTCGAATCGAGAGATGCGAATCTGGTCCAGCCGCTGCCGACGTCGTTCGTACTTATCCATTCTTTACAAATTCCGGCCCTGTTTTTCGCGGAAACGCCCCGTTAAGGTATTGAGATAAAAAATACCTGTGGGTACCATCGCCGCATGGAAAACCTGCGGGCTTACTTAAACGCAATGTCGCCGGACAAGCAGGCGGATTTCGCGCGCTTGTGTGGCACGACGATCCGCTACCTGCGCAAGGCAATCAGCCTTCGCATCCGGTTGGGGCCGATGTTCTGCGTCGGCATCGAGAGGGAGACGTGTGCACTTGTTACGCGCAAACACCTTCGTCCTGACGACTGGCATTTGATCTGGCCCGAGCTCGTCTCCGCCCGCGCGCCATCTGCATGGCGACACAGGCCGTCAAAGCGCCTCAAGCCTCGAATGATACCGGCTGTGGCATCTGTGGCCCGTCTTCGATGCGTTCGTCGCAGGGGCTGCTTCCACACGCTGGACCGTTCCTTTCCAACGATGAGGCGAGTGTACGCGCCCGCTAGAACCGCCGGTAGTGCGATGCGCACGGCGGCCCTATGACCCCACTTTAGGAGGCACCTCTTGAGCCACCACTATTCCGAAATCAATCAACACGACGCGCTCTATTGGGTGGCACGCGGCTACCCGGGCGGCGTTGAAGGATTGGCCGCGCGGATGGACAAGTCCGCCGCGGTGCTGCGCAACAAGCTGCTGCCGCATGTGCAGACGAACTACGTGTCGTTTGAAGAGGTGTCGGTGATTGTCGAGCACGCGGAAGGCGCTGGCGTGCCGAACGCGAAGCTGCCGATTCAGGCGCTGTGCTGGCGGCACGGGATGGTGGCGATTCCGCTGCCCGAGGTGGCCCGCGAGGATCTGCCGAATACGGATCTGTATGAGGCGCTTTGCAATGTGTTGGCCGAGGTGGGGGATGTGAGCCGCGCGATGTCTGCGGCGCTGGCGGACAACCATCTCTCCGAAGGGGAGATGCGGAAGCTGGAGCGGGAGTTTGAAGAGGCGACGGCTTCTGTGATGGTGCTGCGTGAGTTGCTGCGTGTGCGTGCGCAGCGTGATGCGGAGCGGTTGCAGCGGCTGCGTGGCAAGGCGTGATTGGCTGTTTTTTGAAGCGCGTGAGCGCATAGGAGAAGTAATGCAAAGCTGTAAAGCGAATTGCGGTGGGGCGGCGAAGTTGTCGCGCGACGATGCCAAGAAAATTGCTGATGTGCTGTGCGCCCAAGTCAAGGAATACAACGACTTTAATCTCACGATGCCCGCGCGCCTGACTGAGATCCGGGAGGCCCTGACACGCGAGCTGAGGTTACTGGCCGAGGTTACTCGGTCGTTTTGACGAGGTACGCGGCGTAGGTCTCGATGAAGTGCTCGCAGAGCAGCGCTGCGGCTGCGCCAGTCACACCCGCAACGGGCTGTGTAGTTGTAGTTTGAAGTAGGTACGGCTGATGTTCGATCAGCTTCAAGAGCAACTGGTGTGCGTCGTGGCGTGCGTTTCGAAGTTCCATGTTTCCTCGTAGAAAGGGTTGAAGTGATCGTCATCGGGTCCGGAAACCCGATGAGGCAGTGTTGCCGCCAGAGGTTGGGGCGGCAACCAGTAGGGCTGGGTTGTATCGATTTTTGACAGGGCTGAATCGCGCATGACACAAACGCAGAGCAACACGCCACGCTTTTCACACGGTATGACGTGCTGCAAGGCGGGGCGTGTTGCTGTGGGCTTGTCGTGTGACCGGCCGGACCAGATGTGTTGTGCGTGGCACCGCATTGCGGGGGCGTTCAAGCCACGCGGGTTGCCGGTGCTGTCGAAGTTTGCGGAGCATCTGCTGGATGCTTGCGCGTGGCCGCTGGCTGATGTGTTTTGGCCGTTCAATGCGGCTGGTGAGTCTTCTGCGCTGGCGTTGGCCTGCGCGTCGCGTTTTCGCGCGATTTCAACTGAGGCGGAGCGCCTCGCTTTTCGATCCACCGTTGTTGCGTCGACGTCGCCGGAGTTTGTGGCGGTGTTTGATGTGCTGTGTAAGGCCGCGCCGCTGCGGCTGTAAGGGCGATTCCATGGACATTCCTATCGAGGCCGTTGGCGCTGTTTGGGCCAAGGGCAGGGCGGCCGCATTGTCGGGCCGTCCGTTGGATGAGGCGAACGAGTATCCGGCTGGCAGCGCGCATCACGCGGCGTGGCTGGCGGGGTATATGGGCTTGACGCGCACCTATGGAGGCGAGGGTGTCGGCGTATCGCATCAATGATCTTGAATTGAGCGCGCTGGCGGGGGCGGGTGCGGAGATCGCACATCTGTACCTGGTGGCGCTGCGTCCGCGTATGGACTTCAGGACGGGCGTGGTGGGGCGTGTGGTGCGGATCTCGTATCAGGCGCTGCGTGAGTGGACGGAGCGCACTGCGCGCCGTGGCGTGCGTTACCTGGCGCATGACAAGTCAAAGCTGCAGCGCATGTTGGCGCAGCTGGAGAAGCTGGGGCTGCTGCGTCGGCTTGGCGGGCAGTACGAGCTCGTTTTTGCGTGCCCGTTGGCGGATACGGATTCGTGCGTCCAAAAGAAAGCCGGTCGAGGTTCGATACACCCGCAGGATGGCTATGAGTTCAATGCTGACGCGGGTTTTACGGATGTGCCGGAGTCTGTGGATAACGCGAAAGCCGCCACACATCCGTATTCCGGTAACACCTATAAAACCACCCCCCCTAACCCCCCACGCCGGGGGCGTGAGAAGAAGGAGATTGAGTCCCCCACGCCTGCGGCGCGGGAGGATCGAAACGGCCCCCAACACCGTCGCTCGCGGCGGCACCGGCTCTCAGAGGAACGTGGTCAGAGCACGAGCGTGGTTGGGGATGGGCTTGCAGAGAGTGAGGTTGGGCAGGGCGTGGCGTGGCAAGCAGACCTTGCCTGGCCGGTTGACCTGAGAGGGCCTGAGCGGGCGCGTGTTGCACGGATCGTGGCTCGGGTACCTGTGGCCATGAGGCAGGTGGTGATCGACGAATGGCGGGGCCGTATGGCGGCGGGTGGTGTGGATGATCCGTTTGCGATGCTGGCTTACCACGCGAAGAGGGCGAGCGATCCTGATTGGGCGCCGTCGTATGCGGCCGCTGTGCGTGAGTCGCGCGAGCGGGCGAGGGCGTTGCGGCTTCAGCAGGATGAGGCGTTGGCGCGGTTGCAGGCGCAGGCGGAGCAGGCGGTGGCTGGGATGCCGTGGCATGCGGGCCGGTTGCGGCACGCGGCAGGCGTTGCGCGAGGTGCGGCATGACGGCTGAGGAGGCGTTCGACGCGGCGGCGCTGGCGGCGTGCGGCAAAGGTGAGTGGCCGTCGCGGGCGGTGTTCTGGTCGGCGGTGCGGTTTGGGATGAAGGCCGTTGAGGCGGCGCGCTGGGCTGATGCTGAGGAGCGATGGTCGTCGCTGTGGCGGGTGGCGGTGGCTGAGCATCTGCCGCCGATTCCGGATGCGCCGTTGGTGGGGGCGCCGGCCTCTGTGGTGCAGGCTAAGACGCACCTTGCGCGTATGCATGAAATCGTCGGATCGAGGAGGCAGGATGTATTGCGCTAAGCCACGTGAGGTGACGAGGCACTCTGCGTTGGTGACGAGCGAGGATCAGGCGCTCGATGATCTGCTGTTGGAGTGGTTCCGCTGGGAGGCGCAGTATTCGGGCGAGAAGTGGTATTCGAACCGGGATGCGACGTGCGGTGGGTCTGCGAGCTCGCGGCAGTGGATGTCGACGGATGACATTCACGAGGCCAGTGTGGATGCGTGGCAGATGCAGCAGGTGGCGGCGGCGATGGACGCGATCTCGGGCGACCATGCGCTGGCGATTCGGGTGGAGTTTCGGAATCGACTGGGGCCGGGTGTGTGGCGGAACCCGCGTGCGGGGTTGCGGCAGCCGTTGGTGTATGCGGCGGCGAAGGTGGCGATCAGGCCGTGGATTGTTAAATTCGGTGTCGAGTATTGATGGGGGCGGGGGCGTCGCTTACAGTTCGGTTCGTGGGGCGACGCACGCCCATAGAAAATGAAAGCCCGACCGGATTGCCGTGTCGGGCTTTTTGTTTTGTTCGGTGCGCTCACGACCATCAAGAGACATTTGAGACTGGATCATGCGCACAAGTCTGTCGAGATTGGATAGCAGCTACGAATGCGGACAAGAATCCGCGCATCTCGGACTGCCACTCAGGTGTCTTCAATATGGCCTTGATCTCGGGCGGTGTTTTGCCGATCAGTGGGATGCGCAGAAATACGTCGTCAAGAAATCCATCGCTGACGGTGGACAGCACCAGCCGGAGCGATCCCAACATGTCATCGCCGCGATGAGATGCGTGCGCCAGCGCAACAGGTTTTCCGATGACTTCGAATCGCGACACCATCCAATCGATGGCGTTCTTTAGACCGCCAGGGATGGCGCGAACGTACTCGGGGCTCGCAATGATGATCCCATCGCATCCTGACACGCGAGCAAGGAATTCCAGGACTTCGACCGGTGTCTGTTGTCCCTCCAAATCGGGAGAAAAAACCGGCAAGGTGTCGAGGCGGTGGAATACCGACAGCTCAACTCCTTCAGGGGCAACGTCTTTCAATGCCAGCAGCAGTGCTGTGTTGACGGAATCGCGGCGGGCGCTGCCGGAGATGGTTAAGAGCTTCATTTGCGTTCCTGGCGAGACGTCCTGCTCGCGTTCCTGGCCGATTTGGTGCGGCGCAGTTTGCTCCAATCATAGTCCACGACAGCACCACACTGACCGCCTGCGATCCGCAGCATCCAAGCGCGTCCAAGGCTGATTGCTTCGAGTCGCAAGCGGCCGGGGGCCCCTCGGCTCAAGGGCCACTGCGGGGGCGGGCACCCGCGATTCTTCGTTAGCGGCCAGTTTTCCAGCTTAGTGAAATTCACCTCCTGCGAGGTGAAACGGTGAAATCATGAGTGAAACGATCCTCCTGACGCGCTCTGCGTTCGCGGCGCGCCAGAACTGGTCGCCCAGCTACGTCACCAAGCTTGGCAAAGAAGGGAAGCTGGTCACCACGCCCGACGGCAAGCTGGTCGACGTCGATGCCACGCTCGCGAAGATCAAGCGCGGCGCCGACCCTGCAAAGGAAGCCGTCCGCGCCCGCCACGAGGCCACACGCATCGACCGCGACGTCTACAGCGCAAGAGACACCACGCCCGATGCCGACCCCTCCCTAGGCCACGACTTCCAAGCCGCCCGCGCCGAACGCGAGTACTACCAGGCACAGCTAGCCCGCACCGAATACCAGTGGGTCTCCGGCCTGCTGGTCAGCCGCATCGCCGTAGAAGACGCCGCCGAAAAGATGGGCGCCAACCTGCGCGACCGAATCATGGGCCTCCCGCGCCAGATCGCGCCCGAGCTTGCCTCGATGACCGACCCATGGGCCGTCGAGCGCCATCTCGAAACCGCACTGCGCAAAGTGCTCGACGACATGATCGACCACGGCGCCGCAGTGCTTTCCGAATCCATCAACGATCCCGACCGCGGCAAGTTGGCCGACCTGTCACGCGCGGGGAAAGAGAGGTACGGCTCCATAGAGCCCATCGACACATCGTGAGCCATCCCGACGGAGCCGCACTGTTCGCCCGCGCCTTCCTGGCCGGCTTGAAGCCTGACCCCGAATTGTGGGTAGACCAGTGGTCCGAAGAATTCATGGTGATCCCCGACGAGTCGGGCGCTGCCGAAAGCGGACCATATCGCTCTGCGCGCACGCCATACGCCGTCGAGCCCATGCAGTGCCTGTCGCCCGCGCATCCGTGTTTGCGCGTGGTCGCTATGGTTGCGTCGCAGTTGTTCAAAACGCAGATAGCGTTGAATTGGATCTCGGCGACCATCCACCGCGCCCCGGCCAACTTCCTAGCGCTCGAACCGACACTCAGCCTCACGCGCCGCTTTTCCGCTCGTGTAGCAAAGACGCTCGAAGCCGTACCGGTCCTGCGCGAGCGCGTCGCTTCGGCCCGTTCGCGCGACGCCGCCAACACCGCCGAGCGCAAAGACTTCCGCAAGGGCACGTTGTTCATCAACACAGCCGGCTCCGCAGCCAACCTGGCAGAAGTCTCCGCGCGCTACGTGTACGGCGACGAAATCGACCGCTGGGTGCGCGACCTCAACAACGAAGGCGACCCCATCGGCATCGCCGAAAAGCGTGCCAGCACCTTCGGCCGCAACGCCAAGTTCTACTACTCGAGCTCGCCCACCATCGATGGCGCCTCGCGCATCGCCGAGCTCTACGCCCAGAGCGATCAGCGCCACTACTACGTGGCCTGCCCGCACTGCGGTCACGAGCACATTCTCGAGTTCGAGCAGCTGCGCGCAAGCGACGATCTGTCCGACGTCTATTGCGAGTGCCCCGCGTGCTTCTACAAGATCCGCGAGCACGAGAAGCCCACGCTCTTCAAGACCGGCCACTGGATCGCACACGGGCAGGGCGACGGCGAGACCGTTGGTTTCCATCTCTCGACGATGTACGCGCCGCTCGGCTGGGTGTCCTGGCGTGCGCTCTGCAAGGAGCACCGCGAAGCCAAGCTGGCGATGGAGAAGGGCGATCCGGGCCTGATGCAGGTGTTCTACAACACGCGCCTCGCGCGCCTGTGGGACAACGCCCAGCAGCGCACCAACGCAGATGAACTGCGCGAGCGCGCCGAGGACTACCGCCTGCGCACCGTGCCACCTGGCGCATTGCTGCTCACCGCAGCCGTCGACACACAGGACGACCGCCTCGAACTGCTCATCATCGGTTGGGGCGAGGGCATGGAGCGCTGGACGATCGACCATCAAATCTTCATGGGCGACCCGGCCGACCCGGCGCTGTGGGCCACGCTGGACGAAGCCCTGCAGGCCACGTTCCTGCACGCCTCCGGCAAGGAAATGAACATCCGCGCCGTGGCCATCGATTCAGGCGGCAGCCACACGCAGGACGTCTATCACTTCACGCGCCTGCGGCAATGGCGGCATGTGCTGGCCGTCAAGGGTGCCAGCAAGCCGAACAAGCCGGTGATCGCGCAGCGACCATCGCGCGTGGACGTGACATGGCAAGGCACCACCGAAGTTGATGGTGCAGAACTGTGGATCGTCGGCACCGACACCGCCAAGGACTGGATCTACAACCGCTTCAAGCTGACCAGCGGCCCCGGTGCGCTGCACTTCTCGAACGATCTCCCGATCGAGTTCTACAAGCAGCTCACGGCGGAGAAACAGATCGTGCGCTACGTGAAGGGCTTCCCGCGCACCGAGTGGGTCAAGGCGCGCGGAGACCGCAACGAGATCCTCGACCTGAACGTCTACAACCTGGCCGTCGCGCATTACCTAGGCGTGCACAAGTATCAGGAACCCGACTGGCGCCGGCTGCGCATGCACTTTGATCAAGGCAGCTTGTTCGCCGCAGCACCCGTCGACGACGAAGCGTCACCCGAACCCGCCGCACCACCGGCCCTAGAGCCGCCACGCATCGCGCACACACGCCGTCGCGTGGCCGCATCGCGCTACCTCAAACGACGATAGAGAACCGCATGGCTTACACAAAGCAAGATCTCCAGCGCATCGAGCGTGCGCTGGTGAAGGGCGAGCTCGAGGTTCAGTTTCAGGACCGGCGTGCCCGATACCGCTCGGTCGACGAAATGCTGCGCATCCGCAGCGAGATCGTCCGCAACTTGGAAGACGCCGCACCGGCATCGCGCGTGATCCGGCTGCGCTCGGCAGGCAAGGGGGTCACATGACCCGATTCCCTGCGCTGGGCCGACTTGGTTTCGTCTTGCCGGCGGAGCGAGCGGTTCGGGCGCAGGCATACGAGGCCGGCGGCACCACCGGCAGCCGTGGTCGCGCCTGGCGCACCTCGGGCGCAGGGCCCAACGCCTCTGTCACGCAGAACCTTGCAACCATCCGCACACGTGCACGCGCCGCCGTCCGCAATGACCCGTGGGCCAAGAAGGCGATCGCCGGTCTGGTGACCAACGCCATCGGTACCGGCATCGTGCCGCACCCGGAGCATCCCGATCTGGCCGTACGCAGCGCGCTCAAAGAGCTGTGGAGCGACTGGGTACTCGAAGCCGACGCCGATGGTCTGCTCGACTTCTACGGCTTGCAGACGCTGGCCGCCCGCGCCTTGTTCACCGATGGGGAGGTTCTGAACCGCGTCCGCCCGCGCCGCCCCGAACGAGGTCTCTGCGTGCCGCTGCAGGTGCAGCTTTTCGAAGCTGACCATCTGCCGGCCAATCTGAATCAGATGCTGCCCAACGGCGGCGAGATCGTCTCCGGCGTCGAGTTCGACCGCGATGGCGACCGCGTTGCCTACCACCTGCACCGGCGGCACCCGGGCGAAGCAGGGCGCGCGGCCACGCAGGCAGGAACGGTGCGCGTGCCGTCGGGGGAAATTCAGCACGTATTCGAGCCAGTGCGGCCCGGTGCGGTGCGTGGATGTTCGGCGCTCGCCACCGTGCTCCTGCGCTTGCACACGCTCGACAGCTTCGACGACGCAGTGCTCGTGCGGCAAGAGGTGGCCAACCTGTTCGCAGGCTTCATCACCCGGCCAGCGCCCACCAGCGTGAAGTTGGATACGTTGACGGGCCAGCCAGTCGAGTTCGACGGCGACGGCACAGCGCTCACCTCGATGGAGCCCGGCTCCCTGCAGGAACTGCTCCCCGGCGAGGAGGTGCAGTTTGCCGAACCGCCCGGCGCCGGCACCGACTACGGCCCCTTCATGCGGCAGCAGCTCATGGCCGCCGCCGCGTCCGTGGGCCTGCCGTACGAAGTGCTCACGGGCGACCTGCGCGACGTCAGCGACCGCGCGCTGCGCGTGATCCTTGGCGAGTTCCGGCGCCAGCTCGAGCAGTTGCAGTGGAACGTCTTCATCCACCAGTACTGCCGCCCCGTGTGGGCAGCCTGGACAGACGCAGTAGCGCTGTCCGGCGTGCTGCCCATGCCCGACTACTACCGGAACCGGCGTCTCTATCAGCGCGTGCGCTGGGTGCCGCAGGGCTGGCCGTACATCAACCCTGTGCAAGACGTGCAGGCCCAGCGCATCGCCATCCGCGCCGGGCTGGCCAGCCGCTCGGCCACGATCCTCGCGCAGGGCGAAGACCCGGAAACCACCGATGCCGAAAACGCGGCCGACAACGAACGCGCCGACAGGCTCGGCCTCGTTTTCGACTCGGACGCGCGTAGGCGCGATAGCGCCGGCAACGTGACCGACAACCAGGAACACACCAACGATGAAAGCTAAACAGAGGAAGTGGTACGACCTCAAGGCCGAGCTCAACGCCGCCGGCAAGACGGTCGCAGAACTGCGCATCTATGACGACATCGGCTTTTGGGGCACTACCGCCAAGGCGTTCGTCAACGAGCTCGACGCCGTAGCCAAGGACGCAGATGAAGTCCTCGTCGCCGTCAACTCCGGCGGCGGCGATGTGTTCGACGGCTTTGCCATCTACAACGCGCTGCGCCGCTACAGCGGCAAGGTCACGGCGCGCGTCGACGGCATTGCCGCCTCCGCCGCCTCGCTCGTCGTCATGGCTGGCGACACCATCGTCATGCCCGAAAACGCCATGATGATGATCCACAACGCCTGGACCATCGCCGCCGGCGACGCCTCGGCATTGCGCAAGACGGCCGAGCTGCTCGACAAGACGCGCGATGGCATCGTCGCTGCTTACCGAAACAAGTGCGGCCTGGCCGACGACGAGATCGTCGCCATGATGGACGCAGAGACGTGGATGACCGCGAGCGAGGCCAAGGAACGCGGCTTCGCCGATCAGATCGAGGCGCCCGTCAAGCTGCAGGCGTCTGTGCGCACCGGAGAACTGCTTGCGCGCTTCGAACACACGCCCGAAGCGTTGCTGAAAGCGCTCGAAGCCCCGCCGGCGGAGCCGCCGAAAGCCGCTGCACCTGCAGCACCAGCCGCGCAAGCGGCAGCACCGGTCGCCACCACGCCGCCGCCAGATCCTGGCGCGCTCGCGCAACACGCTTTTGCAGCCTGCCGCGCCGCCGGCCTGCCGCAACTGGCTGAGGCTGTCGTGGCATCCAGCGCGCTCGCCAGCAATGACGCCATCGATGCCGTTGTCGCACGCGCCAAAGACATCGCCGGCCTGTGCACGGCGGCACACCTGCCCGAACTGACCGCGCAATTCGTTGCCGATGGGCTCAATGCTGAACAGGTGCGCGCCCGGCTGTACGACCGCGTCATGGCAGCCAGCACGAGCGGGCTGTCGAACCGTCAGCCGCAGGCAAGCCAAGAACCCACCGAGCGCAAGACCGGCCCGCACGGCCCGAGCATCTACAGCGCCCGTCGCAAGAAAACGCCTTCGGCGCTCGCCTGAAGCAACCCATTGGAGTCACCCAAATGCACATCCAGACACAAGGCGTACAAACCGCCGAATTCCTGCTGACCGAAGCGCCGGGCAGCCTCTCGCGCGAGCAGATCGCCGTGGCGGCGGGCGATGCGCTTCCGGCCGGCCAACTGCTCGAGCAGGACGCCGACGGCACCGGCTACGTCCCGTACGGCACCACCGAAGACGGCAAAGCCGCCGCCATCCTGTACGCACCGCTGCGCGCATCCGAAGCCGACCGCCGCGCCACCGCCATCGTGCGCCTCGCAGAGGTCGCCGAAGCCCGCTTGACTGGCCTGGACGCCAAAGCCCGCACCGACCTGCTCGCGGCCTTCATCGCCGTTCGCTAAGCACTCACCCGAATTCAGGAGAACCCCATGGCTGATATGGCCCTGTTCAATGACGACGCCTTTTCCATGACGGCGCTCACCGCCAGCATCAATGAGCTGGAGACGACGCCCTCGCGGCTGGCCGCTCTCGGCTTGTTTGAAGAAGAGGGCATGACCGTCACCACCGCACAGATCGAGCGCGACGGCGAAACGCTGCAGCTTGTCGCCTCGGCCGAGCGCGGCTCGCCCGGGCAAGTGGTTGTCGGCAGCAAGCGTCAGGTGATCCCGTTCAACGCCGTGCACCTGCCGGAAATCGCCACCATCAAGGCCGACGAAGTGCAAAACCTGCGCGCCTTCGGCGAAGAGTCCGAACTCGAAGCCTTGCAGACGGTGGTGAGCAAGCGCCTGCAGAAAATGCGCCGCCAGCTCGACGCCACCCACGAGTTCCACCGCATCGGCGCCATCAAGGGCCAGATCCTCGACTCGGACGGCCAGTCCGTCCTGGTCGACCTGTTCGAGCGCTTCGGGCTGAAGCAACAGCACATGCCCATCCTCATCGGCGACGTGCGTTCCTCCACGCTGGAACTGCTCGACATGGTGGAGGATTCGCTGGGCGCCACGCCGCACACGGGTGTGCGCGCCTTGTGCGGGCGCAACTTCTGGCGGCAGTTGATGACGTCCAAGGATATCCGCGAGACTTACCTCAACACCCAGATGGCCGCCTCGCTGCGTGGCGACCCGCGCGACACCTTCGACTTCGGCGGCGTCACCTGGGAGCGCTATCGCGGCCGCGTTGGCAACGTGGGCTACATCGGCGACGACGAAGCCTACGCCGTGCCGGAAGGCGTACCGGAACTGTTCATCACCCGTTTCGCCCCGGCTGACTACATGGAAGCGGTCAACACCAACGGCCTGCCGTACTACGCCAAGCAGGAAGCCGGCAAGTTCGGTAAGGCCGTCGAGCTGGAAGCGCAGTCCAACCCGCTGCACCTGTGCACCCGCCCGCGCGCCGTGATCAAGCTGGCGGCCACAACGGGCAAGGCAGCCTGACATGACGTTTCGGGAGCACGTGGAGGATCTCGACACGGCAGTTTTCGAGGCGCTCTCCGACGAGGTGCAAATCGACGGCAAGCCCGACCCGGTGATGGGCATGTTCTATTCGCCGTGGTTGGACGTCGAAACCGTGCGCGGCCAGCGTACGGGCTTGCGCGAGCCGTTCGTGGTCCTGCGCGATGCCGACGCCGCCGGCGTTCGGCAGCGCACGCGTGTGCAGGCGCTGGGCGATGTGTTCAGCGTCATGGAGCTGCAGCCGGATGGCTCCGGCATGACCAAACTTGTACTGAGGCCAGAGCCATGTCCGTCACGTTAAAGGCCGAGCTTGACATCGCCGCAGCGCTCGCACCGCTCAGCCGCCTTGGCAAGGAAGCTATGCGCAACGCCTGGCGCCGCGCACTGAAGAAGAGCGCCAACTGGGTAAAAGGCCAGACGGCAAAGCAAGTCTCAGCCGAAATGCACATCGCGCAAAAGCTGGTTCGGCAGCGCCTCTATTTCTTCCTGCACAGCGCCGACAAAGGCAAGGTGTGGCTTGGTCTCAACGCCATCGAGGCACACCGGCTAGGCAACCCGCGCCAAACGCGGCGCGGCGTGTCTGTCGGCCGGCACCGATTCGACAAGGCGTGGATCTACCGAAGCAAGCGCGGCGGCAAGAACGACGGCAAGGTGTATCGCCGCGTCGGCAAGGCGCGGATGCCGATCGAGGGCGTCAAACTCGACTGGGCAGACAAGGGCGAAGCCGCATTCCGCAAAGCCGCTGCCGAGATCGAAGCGCGCCTCATGGTCTTACTGGAGCAGGAAGTGAAATACGAAATCCTCAAGGCAACCGGCCATGCTCGCTGATCTGCAACAACTGTTCGACGCCGTTGAATCGCACCTGAAAGCGCAATTCCCCGACGTCGCCCTCATCGGCTGGGCACCTGAAATCGAAGAGAGCATGCCGCTACCGGCGATCCTGCTATACGTCGGCGCGCTGCGCCCCGGTACCCACCCCGGCACCGGCCAGCCGCCCGTTGTCATGGTGGTAGAGGCGCGCGTTGTCGGAGATCCGACCGAGCCAAACGCAGAAGCCGCCATGTGGCAGCTCGCTGCGCGGCTCATCAAGGTATTGCACGATCAAACCTGGGGCTTGCCCGTCACCATGGCCGAGCTGGAGGCCGACGGCTTCCACCCAGACGGGATGCGGCCCGATCTCGACGGCTACAGCGTCATCGCTGCCGAGTGGCGGCACGAATTCGACCTCGGCCCGCCAGAATGGGCGTTTGAAGACACCAGCGGCACGACTGTCGATTTCGACATCCAGCCGCGACACAGCGAGGCAGACCATGGGCTACGAAGCGGGTGAAGCAGACCGGCGCCTTGCGTGCATCGTGCAGGCCGGCGTCATTGCGCAGGTCGACCACGCTGCCGCACGTTGCACTGTCACCGTTGGGGACTGGACGTCTGACTGGCTGCCGTGGTGGACGCGCGCCGGCGGCCGTGTGCGCGAATGGCGTCCGCCGTCGCCCAAAGAGCAGGCGCTGTTGATCTCGCCATCGGGCTGCCTTGAAGGTGGCTTTGTCCTGGCCGGCTTCTACACAGACCAGCACGGCGGCGCGAATGACGATTCGGCAGATGTTACGGCCGTCGATTATGAGGACGGCGCCCGCGAGCAGTACGACCATGCCGCGCACGAATACCGGCTCGCAGTTCCGGAAGGCGGGCAAATCGTCCTGCAGGTCGGCGATACATCGCTCACATTGCGCGCCGACGGCGCCGTGCTGAAAGCGCCGCAACTGCGCGCCGACGTGCCGGCATCCACCTTCACGGGCAATGCGCTCGTGGAAAAGGCGCTGGCGTTCATGGGCGGCCTGTCAGGGCAGGGCGCCGCCGGCGGTACCGCCGTCGCCATTCAAGGCGGCATCAAAGCCACAGATGACGTGCTGGCCGGCGATGTGTCCCTGCGCGGTCACTCGCACATGGAGCAGGGCGACGGCGCGGCGGTCGGAAAGCCGTTCTAGGTTCAGTAGTCCATTAATCACAAGGCGGCCATGTGCCGTCTTTTTTCATTGGAGGCACCGTGGCTGTCGTCGGCATGAACAGACGCACCGGAGCGCTGCTCTCGGGCATGGACCACCTCCTGCAAAGCCTGACCGACATCCTGAGCACACGACGCGGCACCCGGCGGGAGCGCCCCGAATACGGCAGCGACTTGCCCGACAAGGTGGACTTGCCCATCACGCGCGGCTGGGTTGCCGCCGCGCAGGCAGAAGCAGCGCGCGCCATCACACGGTGGGAGCCGCGCCTGCGCCTCTCGCGCATACGGGTGGAAGGCATTGAAGACGGCAGGGTGGTCTGGCGTGTCGTCGGTATCTACAGCGAGCGGGCCGTCGATCTCAAGGTGATGTCATGAGCGTAATCGACCTATCCGCGCTGCCGCCGCCCGATGTTGTCGAGCCGCTCGACTTCGAGGCGTGCTACCAGCGGCTGCTCGCAACTTTCATGGGCTTGTGCCCCGAATGGTCGGCCACCATGGAGTCTGACCCCGTGGTCAAGCTGATCGAGCTGCTCGCGTACGTTGATGTGCAACAACGCGCGCACGTCAACGACTCGGCCCGCTCAACCATGCTCGGCTTCGCCGTCGGCGCAGATCTGGAACATCTGGCCGCCGGCCTCGATACGAAGCGGCTCATTGCCGTGCCGGGCGACCCGGATGCGTTTCCGCCAGTCGCGCCCGTCATGGAGTCAGAAGCCAGCTTGCGCACGCGCGCGCAGGGCGCTTTCGAACGGTTGTCCGTTGCCGGCCCCCGCGCAGCGTATGAGCTTCATGCACGCGCCGCAGACGGCCGCGTGGCAGACGCACGCGCGATCTCGCCGGCGGCGGCGGAAGTCATCGTGTCCGTGCTCAGCAACGAAGGCGATGGCACCGCGTCTGACGAGCTCGTGGAGCGCGTGCGGGAGGCAC
The DNA here is from genome assembly GCA_000955795.1 of Burkholderiaceae bacterium 26. Lineage (GTDB taxonomy): Bacteria > Pseudomonadota > Gammaproteobacteria > Burkholderiales > Burkholderiaceae > Ralstonia > Ralstonia chuxiongensis. Next base: position 26,356 of record JYOB01000006.1, on the reverse strand, counting down.
TCAGCGATGAAGACGTCCGCCCGCTGGCCGACCGGCTGACCGTACAAGGGGCGCGCATCATCCCGTACCGGCTGCGCGTCGTGCTGTACCACTACCCCGGCCCGGAAGCCGAGCCCATGGTTGCCGCTGCGTGGGAGCGGCTCACCGCCTACGCGCAGGAGCAACGCCGCATCGGCCGAGATGTACGCCGCTCCGCCATCTTTGCCGCGGCACACGTGGCGGGCGTCCAGCGCGTGGAAGTTCCCGAGCCCGCCGAAGACATCATCGTCGACCTGACAGAGGCGTCTTACTGCACGGGCATCGACGTTGTTGTCGGGGGCGCAGATGAGTGACAAAACGCTGCTGCCCGCAAATGCGACGCCGCTGGAACGCGCTCTGGCGCAAACCATCCTCACGCTGCTGGATACGCCCGTCCCGCTGAATCAGTTGTGGGATGCGGACACGTGCCCCGTGCGGCTGCTGCCCTACCTGGCAAGCGCTCGCTCGGTAGACCGCTGGAATGCCAACTGGCCGGAAGAGGTCAAGCGCCGCGTTGTGCGAAACGCCTTTGGCGTGCATCAGCGAAAGGGCACAGCGGGCGCCCTGCGGCGTGCACTTGAACCGCTGGGCTATCGATTGACGATTCAGGAGTGGTGGCAGACGCAGCCACCCGGCGAGCGGGGCACGTTCTCGCTCGATGTCGGCATCGAAAACACGGGCGTCACAGAGGCGACCTACCAAGAGATCGAGCAGATCGTCGACGACGTTCGGCCGCTCTCGCGGCACCTCACCGGCCTGACAGTGAGCGCCGAGATTGCCGGGTACGTTGGCGCGCACGCCGCCTGCTTCGATGGCGACACGGTGACGGTGTACCCGTACATGCCTGAAGTTGTTACCACAGAAGGCCCCACCCACTCGGCGGTGGCTGCTCACGTTGTTGAAATTACTACGGTATCGAATGGCTAAGTACTTTGCGACTTTGACGGAGACGGGCGAAGCCAAGATGGCTCGCGCGCTGCTCTCCAATACGATGGTCCCGCTCACCGAGATGGCCGTGGGCGACGGCGGTATCGACGGCGGCTCGGACGCGGATGTGATGCCGAGCGCTGCACAACGCGCCCTGGTGCGCGAACGCCTGCGCCGGCCGTTAAACCGCCTCGTTCGCGACGAGAAGAACGCAAGCATCGTGATTGCCGAGGTCTACCTGCCCGAAGAGGTGGGCGGATGGTGGTCGCGTGAGCTCGGGCTGTATGACGAAGACGGCGACTTGTTCGCGGTTGCCAACGTGCCGCCCAGTTACAAGCCCGTGCTCGCAGAAGGCTCCGGGCGTGGTCAGTTCTTCCGCATGATGCTGATCCACAAGGCGGCCGGCAGTATCGTTCTGAAGATCGATCCAGCCGTCGTCGTGGCAACGCGCGAGTATGTCGACGAGCAGGTGACCGCCGTTCGCATGGCCGTGACAGTTGATGCGGACAAGCGCTACGCAACCAAGGAATCGGTCGCGGCGCTGTCCCGGCATGTCGATGAAGTCCAGGAGATTGCGGCCGATGCGTTGCCGCGCTCGGGCGGCGTGGTCACTGGCATCGTTGACATCAGCGGAACATCGAATGAGCTGCTTTTCACTGACACGGCCCAACCCATCACGGTAGGTCGCTTTCGTGTGGTCCCCAGCAACGGGAGCCTCATCATCGATCGCAATACGGCCGCCAAGGGTGATTTCTCAACGTATGTACGTGTGTGCGCAATCGATGGCAACGGCAACATGTCCACACCGGCCGGCATCGTGGCCGACTTAATCAAGACGCGGGCCAACGTCAACCTGCCGGCCTACAACAACGACGGGCGCGGCTTTCTGGAGTTCGGTGGCGATACCGTTATCTGGCGGCTGTACTCGGTAGGTCCGACCGGCAACCTAATCCTCGGCAGCTACAACGTTGACGGTACAAACCGGCACCAGCCGTTCTACATCAACTACACCACCGGCCAGTGGGCATTTGGGGTACGGCCGAACTTCGCCGGCCATGAGCCTTGGGATACGGGCAACCTGCCCAATCCAATCACAACAGACGGTGGTGCGTTGATCGCAAACCGGGGTTTCAACTTCGGTGTTGGGTACGGCAGGAGCGCGCTGCAGGTTTCCTCGAACGGTACGGATTCCATCGGCGGCGCCTTTTCCGAATGGAACGCCTCCCGCACGCCCGCCCTGCAAATCGATTGCCCCAGCAACGTAGGTGCGTACATGGGCATCCGATGGACGCAGTGGGGAATGCGGCATCTAGCGGCCATTGATTGCTATGCGGGCGGTAGCGATGCAACTGTTCCCTATATCTCCATGCACGTCGGAGGCCGCGTCAACGCTTTCACTTTCGGCGGCAGCGGCACCCTGGTCGCTCAAGGCGACATACACGCTGGCAACGGTGGCGGCATCCTCGCCACCAACGGCAACGTCTACATGTCGTGGGCCGGGCAGTGGCTTTCCACGTACCTCACGAGCCTGAGCGGTGGCAAAGCCAACTCGGGGGCGGTATGCCAATGGAACACCGACATCACTGAGTTTGGTGGCGTCTCCACCGGCTCAAGCTCCGGGGAGGCTGACCTGCCTGCTCCGTACGTACTGGTCGGCCTGCGCAACGGCTTCTACACGCACTATCTGCGCGCGGTCCAACTGCGCAACCAATGAGGACACAGCCCAATGCTTACCCACGATGAACTGATCTTCTGCCTGCAGCAGAAGTACCCCGATCTCGCTCACGGCGTCGATTTCTGGGTCGGCCAGAGCATGTGCCGCGAGACCGGCAAGCAGACCGAAGCCGCGCGCATCATCGCGTGGCACGTAGACGACCAGCCCACCGACGAAGAAGTGGCCGCGCTGGTCGAGCAGTATCGTGACGCTGCTCGGCTGCACGTGTTGGGACAACGCGCCCGCGAAGAGCGCGATCGCCGCCTTGAAGCAGCAGATGCCATGTTCTACAAGGCCATGGACACCGGCGACGCTAGCAAGGCGCAGCAGGTGGGCCAGTACCGGCAGGCCCTGCGAGAGGTGCCGGAGCTACCCGGTTTCCCGGCCGATTTCACGTGGCCCAGCATGCCGGACGCCGCCGCCGCCGCCCTGCCGTAAGGGCCACTGACCGCACACCCAAACGAGCCCCGCCATCACGCGGGGCTTTTTCATCTCTACATCCCATCGAGGAGCCGCATGGCATCTTCATTCTTCCACGGCATCACCACCACGATTGTCGACACCGGCCCGCGCCCGATCGCCGTGCCGTCGTCGTCCATCATCGGCCTGGTTGACACGTACACACCGGGCCCGGATCTCGTGCAGCCCGATGTGCCGGTGCAAATCACTAACCCGCGCGAGGCGGCGCAGGCCTTCGGCCAAAACAGCGCCATCACCCGCGCCATCAAGGCGATCCAAGAACGCACATCGGCCGTCATCGTTGCAACCGGCGTGGCCGAGTCCGACGATGCAGACGCGCTCACCTCCAGCGTCATCGGCGGCACAACGGGCGCCGGCATGCGCACGGGCCTGCAATCGCTGCTCGATGCCAAATCACGTTTCAACGTCCAACCACGCCTGCTGATCGCGCCGGGGTTCTCCGCACGCCAGCCGGTTGCGACTGCTGTGGATGCACTGGCGTCCAAGCTGCGCGCCATCGGCATCATCGACGGGCCGAACACCACCGACGAAGCCGCGCTCGCGTATGCGCGCAACTTCGGCTCCAAACGCCTGTACATGGTCGACCCCGGCGTGCGCACGTGGGACACCACCGCCAACGCAGAGGCCGACGCACCGGCATCCGCCTTTGTCGCAGGTCTGTTCGCCTACACCGATGCGCAATACGGCTACTGGGCGTCGCCGTCCAACAAGGAATTCGTCGGCATCACCGGCACCGGCCGGCCCATCGAGTTTCTCGACAACGATCCAGCCTGCCGCGCCAACCTGCTCAACGAGGCCCGCATCGCCACCATCATTCGCGACGGTGGCTACCGGCTGTGGGGCAACCGCACGTTGTCTGCCGATCCGAAATGGTCGTTCGTCACACGCGTGCGCACGCTGGACATCCTCATGGATGCCGCGCAAGCCGGCCACAAATGGGCCATCGACCGTGGCATCACCAAAACGTACGTGCACGACGTCACAGAGGGGCTGCACGCGTTCATGCGCGACCAGCGCAACGCGGGCGCACTGATCAACTTCGAGGTCTACGCAGACCCGGTGCTGAACACCGCCAGCCAGATCGAGCAGGGCCGCGTCGTGTGGAACGTGCGGTTCACCGATGTCATCCCCGCAGAAAACCCAATCTTCCGCTTCGAGGTCACCAATGAGTGGCTGACCGAAGTGCTCGACACCAAATAACGGAGGCGCAAGTTGGTACCCGAGACACTCTACAACTTCAACCTGTTTGTGGATGGCACGAACCTCGCCGGCAAGGCGACGGAAGTCACCCCGCCCAAGCTGAAGATCAAGACCGAGGACTACCGCGCCGGCGGTATGGATGCAGCCGTCAAGCTCGACATGGGCATGGAGGCGATGGAAGCGTCGTTCTCGCTCGTCACGCTGTCCACTGCCGTGCTGAAGCTCTTCGGCCTGGCAGATCAGAACGCCTTCAACGGCACCTTCCGTGGCGCAGTGCGCGGCACCGACGGCAAGACGCGCAGCGTCGTCCTTGTCCTGCGCGGCATGCTCTACGAGGTCGACCCGGGCTCATGGAAGCCCGGCGCGATGTCCGAATCCAAGTACTCCGTCAGCGTCAACTACTACAAGCTGGAGATCGACGGCCGCGTCTGGCACGAGATCGACGTGCTCGGCTGCAAGCGCGTCATTGACGGCGTTGACCAGCTCGCGGAAGTGCGCGCCGCCATCGGCATGTAAGAGCCCACAAGAGACACACCGAAATGCAAATCACAACCATCAAGCTGAAGTTTCCCGCCACCGCCAACGGCGTCAAGGTCAGTGCGCTCACGCTGCGCCAGCCCACCGTGCGAGACATGCGCATCGCCGGCCAGCAGTCGGGCGGGGATGAAGAACTGCGCGAGATCCTGCTCTTCGCGTCCGTTGCTAGCGTCGGCCAGGACGACATCGAGGGCCTGACCTACGTTGATTACCAGCGCGTGCAGCGCGGCTACTTTCGGCTGCTGGCCGACCGCGAGGCTGCCGATGCCGGACCTGAAGCGCCTGGCCAAGCGCCTGCTGGCGATGGGCGTCAGACCATCTGACATTGATGCCATGACGGTCGACGACATGGTGTGGTGGTTGACCGACTGACGCAGCAACGCGCGCAGGCGCCGCCAAGTAGCAGGAGAACGGATGGCAACAAAAGACATCGCCCTTGGCATCCTCATCGGCGGCGCGGTCAGCTCAACCCTGGGCCGTGCCGTCAACGAGGTCGGCACCAAGCTGGAGGCACTCAAGAAACGCGCTGGCGAGGCCCGCGTCTGGCAGAACACCATTGGCGAGACGCAGCGCCTGCAGCGCGAGTTCCGCGATCTGCACGCCGCCGGCGACCGCGCGGCCGACAAGGTGCGCATCAAAATCGAGCGCAACACCCGCGCGCTGCGCGATGCCGGGTTCGAGGTCGACCGGCTCGACCGTTCGTACCAACGGCTCGGCCGCACCGCACGCGGGTTGGAACTGCGTGCGCGCGGCGCTGAGCTCATCGCCAGCGGCCGAGACGGCCTGGGCAACACCATTGGCGACACCGGCAAGTTTGTCGCTGCAGCAGCGGTGCCGACCGCCATCTCCGCCGGTTACGAGGCCATCATCCGCGACATCGCCATCAAGGCGGGTGCCGCGCGCACCGACAAAGAGCGCGAGATGAGCAGCGGCATTGCTACCTCCGCACAGCAGAGCGGCATCGGCCGCAACGTGCTGGCAGATGCCGTCAACCAGATGGTGTCGGCCGGCATGGATCTCGACCGCGCGCTGTCGTTCGCGCCGCTGGTGGGCAAGTTCTCCATCAGCCAGGGTGCAGACCCGAAGGAAACCGCGCGGATGATTCAGGCGCTCGAGCAGAACGCCAAAATTGCCGACCCCGCCAAGATGGCGCAGGCGCTGGAAACCATCGCGTTTCAAGGCAAGGAAGGCTCGTTCGAATCGAGCGACATGGCGCGCTGGTTCCCGGTGCTGCTGGCCGACATGCAGAAGCTGGGCATTGTCGGTAACACCTCTGTCGAGCAGCTCGGCGCGCTGCTGCAGGTGCAGATGAAAACCGCCGGCAGCGCAGACGAGGCGGCCAACAACACCAAGAACTGGTTCTCCAAGATCGGCAGCCGAGAGACCGCCAGCAACTACGCCAAGGCTGGCATCGACTATCAGGCCAAGATGCGCGAAGCCATCGGCAAAGGCTGGAGCACGATGGAAGCATCCTTCGTGCTGGCCCGCGCGTACATCGAGCAGGCCGACCCGGAGAAAGCCCAGCAACTCGCTGCCGCGGCCAAGCAGTTCAACGGCGAATCCGACCCCGCCAAGCGCGAAGCGCAGATGCGCGCGTTTGAAGAGACCATGAAGACCGGCGATCTCTTCAACGACATGCAGGTCAAGGCCGCGCTCACAGCCTACATGCAGAACACCGATCTGTACCAGCGCCTGAAGAAGGAGGGCGCCAAGGCCACCGGCGAGATCGAGAAAGACCTCGAAGACCGCCGCGCCAGCTCCAAACAGAAATGGGCCGAAGTGGGGCAGGCGTGGGATGAAGCGATGCGCCGCATTGGCGATGCGCTCAAGCCCGTAACGGATAGCGTTGCGGATCTCGCCGCCGGCGCCGGCACCTCTGTCAGTAAGCTCGCGGCGGAATCGCCAAAGGCTACCGTCGCCATCGGCGGTGTGCTGGCGTCGATTCTTGCGTTCCGCAGCGGGCGCGCCGTGTGGTCGATCGGCAAGGGGCTGACCAACATCGCTCGCGGCACTGCCGTGGCTGCAGGCGTCGGCCGTGCGGCCGAGGTGGCCGGCACTGCGGCCAAGGTGGCGCCGGCTGCCGCAAAGGCGCCCGGCGTGCTGGGCGCTTCGGGCCGGTTCCTGAAAGGTGCGGCACCCAAGCTGGGCAAGGTCGGCTCTGTCGCGGGCGTTTTGGCGCTGGTGGGCACGGCCGGCATGGCAAGCGCCGAAGCGGCCGAGAGCCCCGGCACCAAAGCCGACAAGGCCAAAGCCATCGCGGGCATTGGCGCAGGCCTCGCGGGCGAACTTGCCGGCGGCGCAGCGGGCCGCGCCATTGGTGCAATCGCCGGCACCGCCATCGCTGGGCCCATCGGCACCGTTGTTGGCGGTCTGCTCGGCGGCATGTTGGGTTCGTACCTGGGCGGCAAGGCCAGCAGCGCCGCCGCCGGGCTCGCCTTGGGTGACACCAAGCCCAAGGCCGAGCTGACCACCGGCAAGCCCGTCCTGCCCGCTGGCGCCGCAGAGGCACTCGGCACGGTCAGTGCGCTGGCCAAGGCACCACCGGCGGCACCGCCGCAGGTCGACCAACGTTTCGAGTTCGCGCCGCGCATCGCGCTAACGGTACATGGCGACGTCAAAGACCCGCGCCAGCTTGCCGAGGAATTGATGCCGCACTTGCGCCGCCAGTTTGACGACTACGCCGCGCAGCAACGCCGGGCGGCAATGTCGGATCGCCCGCATCTGTAACGGAACACACCATGGATTTTCAGACCTTCGCATCCGCAGCGGCAACGCATGCGGCGCGCGCTGCCGAGCACGTCCGGCAAATGGAGCGGTTGCTCGACAAGCCCGGCGGCACGGGGCAGGCCAACGCCCAGCGCCACGAGGCGCAGGCCTTGGGCGACCTGAACACCGCCGGTACCGCGCTCGCCGCTGCCGCTGAAGCCATTGGCGGCGTAGGGCGCATGACAGCCGTACGCGGTGCGGCACAGCGCGCGCTCGGCCTGACAGATACCGCGCTGGTCGGCATCCAACGCACCGCAGTCGGCGAGCGGTTCTCCGCCGTCCTGCAGGCAACCCGGTCAACCGGCGACGCACTGGCAACCGTGCGCCGCCGCCTCGATGCCGTGCTGCCCGCCGTCTCGCCCAACGTGCGCAGCCTGGTGCCCAGCTACGCGCTCGGCCCGGACAAGATCCTGGGCGCCGGCCAAGCCGCCGGCGCCACCGAACGCCTGCTCGTGCTGTCGACCGACGACGGCGAGCAATTCCAGTTCGGCCTCAGCACGGCCGCGTATGACCGCCTGCGCCGCGAGACCCGTTACAACATCGCCGCGCAGGAACGCATTCAGCGGCAAGAAGCACTGCAAGCCGTGGGCGCCGGCGGCGACACCATCACCGTATCGGGCGCCATCTTCACCGCCGGCGGCGCCGGGGCAGGGCAGCTTGACCGCCTGCGCGCCATTGGCGCCGCGCTCAAGCCCGTGCAACTCACCACCGGCTCGGGCGACGTGCTCGGCCGCTACTTCCTCGATCGCGTGGGCGAAGAGCAAGACGCGCTGCTGGCCGATGGCACGCCACGCAAACAGGGTTTCGATTTGGAGTTCCGACGCTATGGCGATGACTATCAGAACATCTGACGGCGACGTGCTGGACGTGCTCTGCTACCGCGCATACGGCACGCTGGCCGGCACCGTGGAAGCCGTGCTCGATGCCAACCCGGGCCTCGCCGCGCGGCGCCAACCGTACGCCGCCGGCGTGGAGATCTACTTGCCGGATCTCGCCCCCGCGCGCGACGAGCCCATCCAGCTTTGGACGTAACGCATGGAAGCGCAATTCGAAGTCCTGGCAGACGGCAAAGACATCACCGCGCTGCTGCGCGATCGCGTGCTGGAGATCCGCACCACCGACAAGCCCGGCATGGAAGCCGACCGCTGCGAGATCCGCCTTGATGACCGCGACGGCAAGATCGCCTTCCCGCCCAAGGGCGCCACGCTGCGCATCTCGTTCGGCTGGGCGGGCAAAGGCCTATCCACACGCGGCACGTACGCTGTTGACGAGATCGAGCTGAGCGGCCCGCCCGCCACCATCGTCATACGCGGCAAACCGGCCGACATGCGCGCCACCGCCAAGGCGCAGCGCAACGCCAGCTACACCGGCACCACGCTGGCCGCCATTGTGGCGAGCGTGGCCGCGCGGCACGGGTGGAAGCCCGCATGTGCGATCGAGGCGCAAATCGAACGCGTCGACCAGTTTGGCGAAAGCGATCTGCATTTCATCACCCGACTCGCGCGCCAGTACGGCGGCACGGCAACGGTCAAGGGCGGCCGGCTGATCGTCGCCCCGCGCGGCGGTGGCAAATCCGCAGAGGGCAAACCGCTCGCGCCCATCGTCCTGCGGCCGGAAGACTTGATGCGCTATCGCCTGACGTTTCCTGATCGCAGCAGCGTCGGCGGTGTCAGAACCCGCGCGCACGATGCCAAGACCGGCCGCAAGATCGATCTGTACATCCCGAACCCGGACGCGCCAGACGGCGGCCCCGCGCAGGCCACGCACACCGAGCGGCACGTGCACGCCAGCCCGCAGGCCGCCAAGGCTGCCGCCAAAGCCACGCTGCAACACATGAACCGCAGCACCGCCGAGGGCGAGCTCGAAATGATGGGCCGGGCCGACATCAGCGCTGAGAAAACACTGCGCCTGCAAGGCTTCAAAGCCCAAGCCGACGGCGACTACCTGGCCGAGACGGTCACGCACATCTACGCCAACAAAAGCTGGCTGGTGAACGTGAGCCTCAATGGCGGCAACACCGGCAAGGCTAAGGTGGGGCAGGGCAAGCCGAAGAAGGCGGCCAAGGTGACCAACCTGGTCATTCCGGCGCCGCCCAAGTAACAAGACACGCGCGCTCGCAATTGCGGCCGCATCCCAAACAGCCCGCCACCCGGCGGGCTTTTTCTTTTCCAAGCCATGAACAAACAATCCTTCAGCAAGGCTGCGTCCTTGTCGCCCGGGCTCGCCAATCGCTGGTGGCCGCACATCGAAGCCACGTGCAGGCGCTTCGGCATCTCCACGCCCGCGCAGCAAGCGGCCTTCATCGCGCAGATCGGGCACGAGTCCGGCGGGTTCACGCGCGTAACGGAATCCTTCAACTACGCCGTGGCCGCGCTGCCTGCCATGTTCTCGCGCATCACGCCAGCGTTGGCCTTCGCGCTGGGCCGCGCGCCCGACGAGCGCGCGGTGCCGCTCGAGCGGCAGATGCGCATTGCCAACATCGCTTACGCCAACCGCTACGGCAATGGCGATGCCGCCAGCGGTGACGGCTGGCGCTACCGGGGCCGCGGCCTCAAGCAAATCACCTTCCTGGCCAACTACCGCGAGTGCGGCCATGCGCTCGATCTCGACCTTCTGACACATCCCGAGCTGCTGGAGCGCGATGAATACGCCGCGCTCTCCGCCGGTTGGTACTGGTGGGCATTCGGCCTGGGCAAGCTGGCTGACGCCGGCAAGTTCGACGAAATCACGCGCCGCATCAACGGCCCGGCCATGGAAGGCGCAGAGCCGCGCCGCGCGCGTTGGGCGGTCGCCAAACAAGCATTGGGAGCATGAATGGCAGAGCAAACAGGTTGGGGCGCGCTGCTGCGCGTGGTGGACACGATTCTGCCCAGCGCGGCTGGTGCGCTGGTGTCGCTGCGGTTTATTCCGGGCACGCCCGTGCAGCGCGTGGCGGCGCTGTTGCTGGGCATCGTGTGTGCGCATTACCTCGGCAACGGCGTCATTGGGTGGAGTGGCGTGCCAGTCGGGCTGGTGTCTGACGCCATCAAGTTCATCGCCGGCGTGTTCGGGCTGACGATCGTCGGCCACGCGTACGGCGAGCTCCCGGCGCTGCGGCGCCTGGTGCACGACTGGCTGCAGCAGGCAGCCCAACGCTGGACAGGAGGCCGCAAAGAATGACGATCAGCCAAAACGACGTGCTCACCGCCATCGACATCGTGGCGCTCGTGGCCATCTGCGCGGGGGCGGCGTGGTCTGCGCTCACGCAGGCCATTCCGCATGGGCTGCGCGGCGCGCTGCTGCTGGGCGCCGTTGCCCTGTGCGCGCTCGGCAGCGCCTCCGCCGCGCTCGACGGCACCCCCAACATCGCCACCGTGCAACTGCACTGCGCGCTGGCGGTGGCGGGGCTGTGGGTCACTCACATCATCCGACAAGGCAAAGCCAATGAACTTCGCAATCGTCCGGCTCCTGGCAGTGGCAGCGGTGGCTGCAGCAGCCGCGTGGGGCTGGCAGGCCAACCGCTACGACAAGACCATCGCGCAGATGCAACGCGACCACGCCATCGAGCGCCAAGCCGCCATCGATACCGTTATGACCGCGCTGCAGGCTGCCATCGCCCGGCACCGGCAGCTTACCGACCAGCTCGACGCGCTCGACCGTACCCATTTCTCGGAGATGCAACGTGCCACCGATGAGAACACGCGTCTGCAGCGCGCTCTTGCTGCTGGTGATGTACGGATGTCAATGCGCGCCCGTTGCCAGCCCGACGCCAGTGCCGGCGCAGGTGAAGATCAGCCCGCCGCCAGCCTGGGCGATGGAGCCGCCGGCCGATGTGAGCTATCTGGAGAGGATGCGGCGGATCTTGTCGATCTCTTCGCAGGAGCCGAGCGGGACGGGGAGAAACTGAGATACTTGCAGGCGCGTGAGCGTGCGGTCGAAGGGGTTGGCGTTTGTGTGCAGCGCTGATGGGGGCAGCAGATCGGCTGAGCGCGAGCGTCAGCATCCAACTGCGGCCGTTCGGCCAGGGTCCGATGCACATGTTCGACCGGCTCTTGATGGCCGACCTCCGGCCAAGCGCCCATCGGCGTGCCCACCTATTGACCCACGTTCGAGTGATTGATAGGATGGCATCACTTTCAAAACGCCCTCCCGGTTCGCCGGGAGGGCGTTTTCGTTTTGGTTCCCACAACCCCAATGGAACCTTGGAATGAAAGCACCCGTTGAAATCCGCCCCGGATCTGGCGCCAGCCTCGGATATGTGCAGTATGGCAATGGCCCCATTCGCGTGCTGGTCATGCATGACTGGCTCGGCGACCACTCCAGCTACGATGCAGTTATGCCCTGGCTTGATGGCCACGCGTTCACATATGTTTTCGTCGATGCGCGTGGCTACGGGCAATCCATCGAATTGGCCGGTGAATTTACGATAGAGGAGATTGCCGCCGATTGCCTCATGCTCGCCGACCAGCTCGGTTGGAGGCGCTTCCATGTAGTCGGCCACTCGATGACCGGGATGATCACACAACGCATCGCTGCGGACGCTCCATCTCGTGTCATGAGCGCGATCGCCGTGTGTCCCGTTTCTGCCGCTGGAAATCGGTTGAGTCCGGAGGCTCGGGCCTTCTTTGCCAGCACGATAGAAGACGACAACGCCCTTCGGCGGCTGTTCACATTCGTCACCGGAGGTCTTTCCGATGGATGGGCTGATCGCAAGGTGCGACAAAGCCGCGACACGGTCGCACCTGCCTGTCGGGCGAGATACCTCGAAATGCTGGTCACGGCTAACTTCGTCGATGACGTTCGGGGCCTTGAAACACCGTATTTGGTCATTGTCGGTGATAAGGATCCCGGACTTGATTCGGAGGCAATGGAGCGTACCTTTCTCGCGTGGCATCCGAACGCAGAACTGCACGTTATCCCTAACTGCGGTCATTACCCGATGCAGGAGTGTCCGCCTTATTTCGCAACCGTTATCGAGGGCTTCTTGAGGCGCAAAGCCATTTGACCTGAATGGATGAAGGCAAGCTGTAAGCGGATATATTCGGGCCCGGGCTCGAATTGTCCGCCTCGGGTCGGAAGTGGACAGTCGTAGGCAGGCCATCATCGACCGTTATCTGCCAGTAATGGCCAGCCCAAAGGGCCGGCACCGCCGCCAACCCGCCCAGCGATGCAAGCCCCAGCCCACCCGCTCTACACCCCCGCCTCAATCAAATCCGAAATCTGCACCGACGCCCGCGCAAAGTCAGTCAGCGCGCGGGCGCGCTTGTGCCGATAGCTGCCGGCGGAGATGACGACGGGCTCTTTGGCGTCGTCGTGCTGCAGGACGATGAGCATGCCGGTGTAGCGGTCTGCCTGGTAGATGTGTTTGTTGAGCAGTTGCAGCGCGCGCTCGACGTCGGCGGGGTAGAGGCTGGCGAGCTCTTCCGGTGTGAGAGCTGCGCGGGGCGCGGCGTCGATGCGCGGTTGTGCGGTGAACTGGCCGGTCTTGCGGATGGACGGCAGGACGATGGACGTGACCCACTTGCGGAAGCGGTGCGGCACGGTGCCGGGCTTCACGGCATCGCGGCAGCGCAGGACGAGGGTGTACATGCCGGATTCACTGATGACGGCCATAGATTGCGTCCCGCCAAGGGTCTGCATTGAATGCAGACCCTTTTCGTCTTCCTCCAATTTGCGAATTGCCGTTGCGTCCAAATGCAGTGCTGCGCAGAGATCGGCGGCAACAAACCACGGCTCGCCATCTCGCACAACCACACGGACAGCGTTCGATTCGAAATTGAAGGTGTTGGGGGTAGGGACGAGCGCGGACGCGCCAACAGACGTACCAGTCATGGCTTGACTCCTTGAGTGCGGTTTGAGACCCGCCGCCCCGCGACCAAACGGGGGGTGGACCGAACGGGGTTGGTCGACCGGACTCAAGGAACCGGCACCCCCGAAGGGGTCCCCGCCCGGCCCACCATAGAAGCTGCCAGACGTGCGCAAACAAAAAGCCGCGTGCATTGAAATGCGGCGCGGCTCATTAGCGCCTTGAGTGCCGGGCGACCAAGCCCGGGGTGCCGGTGTTTCCGGCAACCGGCCGAGTATACGGCTGGTTGGGGTTGCGTGCAAATCGCGGCTTGTCGATCAGCTAGACGCGCTCGACCTTACTCATGTCACGGAGATGGAGTCGCAAATCGGCCGATCACCGGTAGTATCAGAGTCGGCACGCTTGTTTTCTCTAGACGGTGGGCCCGCGAAAAAAAGGAGAAGCAAGATGTTCAGATTCGGCCGCCGCAAACATATCGTTGAAACCCCCGTCGCGACCGCCACTGCACAGATCAGGATGTTCGAGGTGCTCTTCTTTCCAGATGGCACGGTGCTTCGCCAAGATTGGATCGACGCTCCGGCTCAAGGCGTGGCGCGTCCTGAGGAAGGTAAGATCGAAAACAGCTTCGAGGTCGCGGGCGTGGCGTGCAAGCTGGATGCGACATTGCGGGACGGCGATGCAATCTTCTCGATGTGGGCCGGCGGCAAGATTGTGACCTCGTCATTGTTGATCTCTTCATCGGACGAGGCGTTCCACCCGCGGCTGATTGCAATGTACCTGCAGAGCCAGCGCGGCGCCAAACTGGTGAAGGAGCTTGCCCCCGATCGCAACGATCTTTTCATCGAGGTCGAACACTGCGCAGAGCGTCCGATGCTGGCGACGATGCTGATGCCCGCCCCATCGACCACGCTGACCGACGCGTTGCTGGATGTTCAGCGTAACTGGGCGGCAGCCGCGATCGCGCACTAAGGGTCTAGGGTCTGAAGCCGATAGGATTGACCGTCGGGGAACGTAAGCGGTTAGCCATCGGCGCCTTTCGGCCAAGAGCGGTCATTCGACAAGCGAAGCTCTGTGGCTGACAATCATTGCACCTAATGCCGAAACTAGCAGCGTCCGCTGACAGCAGAGACGCCGCGTTTGGAGCTAGCCCAAGCCTATGCAAGCCTCTATGGATACCGTCAGGAACTTCGAGATTCGCCTGTTAGAGCTAAACCCTCGGGGGGATAGCTTCGTGCTAGAGGTGGACAAGCTGGTTGAGTCCGTCCCGCCGTCATATCAAGCAAGCCTAATCCCTGCCATCTTTCGGTTCTTCGAAAAGTACCCTTTGGAGGATTGCGGTGCGCCCGGGACTCTGGTCCATCTAACGGAGCATTTCTACCCCAGCTACAAAGGTATTCTTCTCGAGTCGCTGGCCCGGGCACCGTCGCTCAATGCCTTACTGATGGTCAACCGCGTCCTGAACTCGAATTTGTCCGAGCAAGAGCGCGAAGAGTACTTTTCAGCGCTGCGAGGTGTTGCCGAGCGCGTTGATATCCATCAAAGCCTCGCAAACCAAGCGAGTCGCTTCATTTCCTATCAAAGTCAGCGAGTGACAGATAACTAGGCAAGCGCCAGTGTCTGCAACCGGCCAATAGCCGTCATCGCCAAAGAGCCGCACCGCCGCCAACCCTGCCAGCGATGCGAGCCCCATCCCCCTACACCCCCGCCTCAATCAAATCCGAAATCTGCACCGACGCCCGCGCAAAGTCAGTCAGGGCGCGGGCGCGCTTGTGCCGATAGCTGCCGGCGGAGATGACGACGGGCTCTTTGGCGTCGTCGGCCTGCAGGACGATGAGCATGCCGGTGTAGCGGTCTGCCTGGTAGATGTGTTTGTTGAGCAGTTGCAGCGCGCGCTCGACGTCGGCGGGGTAGAGGCTGGCGAGCTCTTCCGGTGTGAGGGCTGCACGGGGCGCGGCGTCGATGCGCGGTTGTGCCGTGAACTCGCCGGCCTTGCGGATGGCCGGCAGGACGATGGACGTGACCCACTTGCGGAAGCGGTACGGCACGGTGCCGGGCTTCACTGCGTCTCGGCAGCGCAAGACGAGGGTGTACATGCCGGATTCGCTGACAATCGCCTGCAAACGAGCGCCGCCGCGGCGACCAGCCAAGCCCTCAGTTAAGCTGAGGGTCATTCGTTCGTCACTATCGAGCGACCGCAGTGCTTCGCTCGGATTCGATAATCCCAACGCCATGCAGACGTCTGAGGCAACGAACCAAGGCTCGTCGTCGCGCATAACGACGCGCACGGTGTGGGATTCGAAATTGAAGGTGTTCGGGGTAGGGGCGAGCGCGGACGCGCCAACAGACGTGTTAGTCATAGTTGAATCCTTTGTTTTTTGGCTTTGAGGCCGCCCCCCGACGCCAATCAGGGGGCGGCTACCGAACGGAGTTGGCGTACCGGAAACAAAGGAAACCGGCCCAGCCGAAGCTGGCCCCGCCCGGAGCCGCCATAGGAGCAACTACGAGACACACGCAAACAACAAAGCCGCGTGTAAAACGACAGCGCGGCTTGCTTGCGCCTTTGTATTCCGGGACGCCAATCCCGTGTGCCGGTGTTTCCGGCGACCGGCCGAGTATACGGCTGGTGCGGGGAGGGTGCAATGCTCCGTGACAGTGGTTCGCAAATGCGGTTGTGCGGGCCCACGTGAGTTTGGTTTGCTAATGGCGTTGGCCCGCTCATTTCTTCCGAATACGGGGCAGAATGGCTGACAATCTACGACCCGACTCTAAATGGAGTGACACAGTGGCTGACACGTCTAGCGACCTTAGTTCTTTCTCTTTCGTGCTCGCAGTGCCGGACCTCGAAGCCAGTGCCTCGTACTTTCGTGACGCGCTTGGTTTCCGGCTGGACTGGCCCGACGGCATGGGTTGGAAACTGGCCACGAGAGGGACTGTGCGCATCATGATCGGGCACTGCCCGGATGCGATGCTGCCTGCAGCAACCGGCGACCACAGTTACTTCGGCTACCTCACAGTGGCGAACGCCGACGCGCTTCATGCAGAACTCGTCGGCCGTGGCGCCATCATCCTGCAAGCTCCAGCCGACAAACCGCACGGCATGCGCGAGTTTCTAGTGGGGACACCGGATGGGCATCGAATGATGATTGGACAGGAACTGTCGTAACCTGCGTCAGTACCCGAGGTACCGGCAAATTCCACATCCACAAACATCGACTCATGGACTCCAGGCTACGTGAATTGGGCATCGAACTTCCTCCCGTTCTGCCGTCACCCGGGAATTTTCTTCCTTACATCATCCGTGGCAACTTCCTCTATCTGTCTGGAAAAGGCGCACCGCGCAGGCAGTTGCAACCGGGGCAACCAGTGCCCAAAGTTGGAAGGGAAGTCAGCACCGAAGAAGCAACAGCCCACGCCAGGGAAATCGGCATCTACCTCCTCGCGTTGATGAAGGACGCATTGGGCAGCCTGGATCGCGTGGAGCAGGTCGTGAAAGTGCTGGGGATGGTCAATGCGGTGGACGACTTTACCGAGCACACCGAAGTTATCAACGGCTGTTCCGATCTGCTAGTGGAAGTGTTCGGCGCACGAGGCCAACACACCCGGTCTGCAGTGGGGGTTAAGTCCTTGCCAAAAGGCTTTGCCGTCGAAATTGAAGCGATGGTGGAGATACGGAACTCTCCGTAGACGCAACCCGCACCACCAGCCTCCCGGCCGGCGATGCGAACCCCATCCCACCCGCCTACACCCCCGCCTCAATCAAATCCGAAATCTGCACCGACGCCCGCGCAAAATCAGTTAGCGCGCGGGCGCGCTTGTGCCGATAGCTGCCGGCGGAGATGACGACGGGGTCTTTGGCGTCGTCGGCCTGCAGGACGATGAGCATGCCGGTGTAGCGGTCTGCCTGGTAGATGTGTTTGTTGAGCAGTTGCAGCGCGCGCTCGACGTCGGCGGGGTAGAGGCTGGCGAGCTCTTCCGGCGTGAGGGCTGCGCGGGGCGCGGCGTCGATGCGCGGTTGTGCCGTGAACTGGCCGGTCTTGCGGATGGCCGGCAGGACGATGGACGTGACCCACTTGCGGAAGCGGTGCGGCACGGTGCCGGGTTTCACTGCGTCGCGGCAGCGGAGAACTAGGGCGTACATGCCGGATTCGCTGATGACGTTGGCCTGATCGTTTCCTCGGGATAAGCCCTGAATTGAAGTTAGGGCTTTCTCGTCAGCGTCGAGAGAAAGTAGGGCCTTTGTCGGATTCGTGAGTTGCAGAGCGCGGCACACGTCGGCCGCGACGAACCACGGCTCGTCGTCGCGCATGACGACGCGTACCGAATGGGATTCGAAATTGAAGGTATTGGGGGTAGGGGCGAGCGCGGACGCGCCAACAGACGTACCAGTCATGGCATGACTCCGAAGTAGCGGTATATGAACCGCCAACCCGACGCCAATCGGGTGGGCGGAACTGTGCAGGTTGGCGTACCGGTACTTCGGAACCGGCAGGGCCGAAGCCCTCCCACACAGCCCGCCCGAAGGAGAACCATGCTGCGCAAACAAAAAGCCGCGTCCAATGTGCAGGCGCGGCTCTTGTGCGCCGAAGTATACCGGGACGCCAATCCCGTGTGCCGGTGTTTCCGGCGACCGACGCAGTATACGGGGCGTTTACCGAGCACGCAAATGCATAGCGGTGGACGGGCTTCTTGAGCCCGGAGAGATCAACGCACGGTTGCCGTGGCCAGCTTGGCGACCTTTAAGAACGCCTCCACCGCAGGACTTGCGTGTTCCCGTTTCAGGACCGCCAAGCCGACCGATCTTTTCACTTTAGGGGTCAGCGGCTTCTTGATAACCCCTGGGCATAGCGCCATGACTTCATCAGGTGCAGCCAGGTCGGCGACGATGGAGAAGCCCGCGCTGCTCTCGACCATCTTGATGATGGTAATGATCTGAGCGTAGCGCTGCTTTACGGTGGGGCGCAGGCGTTCTGCCTCAAACAGGCGCTCGATTGCAGATGCGCTGCCCGCCAGCGTCATGATGAAAGGCATTGTGCTCACATCCGAGAGTGATAGAGCGCGCTTGTTGGCGAGGGGATGCCCGGCAGGTATTAAGGCAACAAACTGGTCTTCAACGAGAGGAACCGTATCGAAGCGCTCGTCAGGTAGCACGACGAACCCCGCATCAACGCGACGCTCCAGAAGCCATTGGCTGACTTCCTCATCCTCGCCTTCGTCCACGAACACGTCGATCTCTGGGTAGCGTTGCGTGAACTGCTTCAGGATCTTGGGCAGAAGTTGTAGCGACGACGAGGTGCCAAACGACCCGATTCGCAGCACACCTCTATTCAGGCCGCGCATAGCCGCGACTTCCTGCCGAATTGCTTCGGAGATGCCCAGTAGTTCACGTACGCGCAGGAGCACGCTCTTGCCTGCGTCTGTCACCTGAATACCCGCCGGCCCCCGCGAAAGCAGTGTCACGCCCCACTCGGTTTCCAGTTGCTTGAGCGCATGCGATACCGCCGACTGGCTGATCGCCAGGCGTTGGCCGGCTGCGGTAAAGCTGCGCAGCTCCGCGACGACAGCGAAGATTTCAAGCTGTGTGAAAGTCATAACGTGGCCGCAGATTGCATGAGTGAATGCTCATTTCCCTATGTCATTGGGTGAGTAATAGCATATGCGGAATCACGACGACAGGGGGAGGAACCACGATTTCGTGGTCAGAGATATGACGACATCGACGACACCCGTAGCGCTGTTGGGTGCTGCCCGGTCTTCCGGCAAGCCGCCCGCACTGGATAGGGTATTGACCATCAAGTTGGTTCTGGTAGCCCTGTTCTGGGGAGGAACCTTCATTGCAGGCAAGGTGTTGGCCAACGCGCTGCCACTTGTGGTTGCGGCTTTTTGCAGGTTCCTCGTGGCCGCGGTACTTCTGGTGTGGGCAGCATTCCACATCGAAGGCGGGCTACCGCGTTTAAGACGTAAGCAGTTGCTTGCCACAGCTGCCATGGGGCTGACCGGCATTTTTCTCTACAACATCTGCTTCTTTGGTGCGTTGGCACGCCTTCCTGCGGGCAGGACCGCCTTGTTCGTCAGCTTGACGCCAATCGTTACGGCATTGACGGCAAGTGTTGTGTTTCGGGAGCGGCTTGCGTTGAGTCGGTGGGTAGGAATCGGTATTGCCCTGATGGGGGCGTTGATTGTTATCACCCGAGGGGATCTATTAGCCGCAGTGCGGGACATCAGTGCTTCGATCGGACTCGGTGAAATGCTGATGTCCCTGGCGGTGTTGAACTGGGCTGCGTATACGCTCATTTCCCGAAAAGCCACCGAGTCGATGTCACCGATTGCCGCAACCACTTACGCCACCTTATGGGGGCTTGCCTTTCTGTCCGTCGGGGCCATGGGTGAACTGGGCGCTATCCGGTGGTCATCACTGGGCTGGCAGGTTTGGTTGTCAGTTTTTTACCTGGGCGCCATTGGCACTGTCGTGGCATTCATCTGGTACTACCAGGGGATTCGCGCTGTCGGCCCTTCTCGCACCGCCGTTTTTACGAATCTCGTGCCTGCCTTCGGTGTCTTGCTGTCGGCCGGATTGTTGGGCGAAGAGGTTCTGGCCTCTATGGTTATCGGCGGGGCTCTGTCGGCAATCGGCGTCTCCCTGACGAATCGGAAATTGCCGTCGTCTTGATCTACGCGGCTCAGGCTCAACAGAAGCGGGACAGGCCCGCCCTGTTGAGGATGAGCAGCCGCTCAGGCCGAGATATCTGCCAGCCACTGGCGTAGCGTGCGAGGCATGATCCCGAGCACACGCTGGGCGCTCGTGTGTTCAGCGATGGCGTTTGCGGAGGCTTTAGCTTGCGCCTGATACCCCGCGACCACCCCGGCAGTTGCGTTCGGGCCGAACAGCGGGGAAATCATGTCGCCAAACGCTTCGGGTGTCAGGCTGTGGAACGACACGGGGCGGCCCAGATGGCCTTCGAAGCCTCGTGCAAGATCTGCCCCGGTGATACCGGGTGACTGGCCAACCCCCACCACGCCCGTCACGGTAGTGTCGATCAACAGCCGCTCGGCAGCCTCCGCTACATCGAGATGGGAGCTCCACGACACTGGATAATCGGCCCGCAGGGGATAGCGAAGAACTCCGTCGGCCTTCACCGGCTCCAGTACGACTGGGTTGAGCAGATTCTCAAAAAACAAGCGCGGCGCCACGACCGCGAGCGATACGCCGGTTTGCTGTACCTCACGAATCAGCGTCGCGATGGCACTTTCAGGCGGATTTTGTAGCGGAGAGTTCGGCTCATCCACGACCCATCCGCTGGTGGAAATCACGACGCGTCGCGGCTTTGCACGCCCGATGGCCTGCGCAATGTTGTGGGCATATAAAAGCCTCTCCGTTTCGGCGACCACTGGCAGATGGACGAACACGCCGTCCGCGCCCTCATAAGCTGCAGCCAGCGAATCGACAGAAGCGTTGTCCACTGCCACCGCTGGGCCGCTTTTGACTGCAGAGGTATGGCGCACGGCAGCGATCGGGCTTTTACCTGATCTTTTGAGTCGTTCCAGCACAGGGGCGCCTTGGGCTCCGGTGGCGCCGTGGATCACATAGGTCATTGAGCTTCCTTTCAATAGTGCAGTTATTGGACTTTTAATGGTGTAGGCTGTGCACCAGTTACGTCAAATGCACTATTAGGAAAACTCGAAAATGGAGAAGAAAAAGACGCCGTGTTGCGGAGTCGCCCGGTTCTTGACCCTCCTGGATGGCCCGTGGGCGACGCTTATCGTGCGTGAACTGCTGAACGGGCCGCAGAGATTCACCCAGCTCAAAGAGGCGCTGCCCGGTATCAGCGCCCATACTTTGACGCACCGGCTCAAAGGCTTTGAGCGACATGGGCTGGTATCGCGCACCGCCTATGCTGAGACGCCGCCAAGAGTCGTTTATGCGCTGACGCCTCTTGGTGAAGGTTTGCGCGATGTGCTTGAGGCGATGCGAAAGTGGGGGGATGCAGTGCCGGACGCGGCCACTTCTGACGCAGTCGACACTGACGCGGAGGAAGCCGGAGAGTTTCCGGAGGGATCCGAATGTCCGTTCAGCAAATCGGCCAGAGCTTCCTCTATGCCAAAGCGCCGCACACGTTAGGCAGTGTGGCGGGCCCCATCCCACCCCTACACCTCCGCCTCAATCAAATCCGAAATCTGCACCGCCGCCCGCGCAAAGTCAGTCAGCGCGCGGGCGCGCTTGTGCCGATAGCTGCCGGCGGAGATGACGACCGGCTCTTTGGCGTCGTCGTGCTGCAGGACGATGAGCATGCCGGTGTAGCGGTCTGCCTGGTAGATGTGTTTGTTGAGCTGTTGTAGCGCGCGCTCGACGTCGGCGGGGTAGAGGCTGGCGAGGTCTTCGGGTGTGAGGGCTGCGCGGGGCGGGGCGTCGATGCGCGGTTGTGCGGTGAACTGGCCGGTCTTGCGGATGGCCGGCAGGACGATGGACGTGACCCACTTGCGGAAGCGGTGCGGCACGGTGCCGGGCTTCACTGCGTCGCGGCAGCGGGCCAGTCGTACTGCAAGGCGGGCGATGATGCGGCTACCTTGCTGGCAAAGAGGACGTCGCTCCAGACTTGCGGCAACGCACGTAGAGATCTTATGGACGGGTGTTTCCGTCGCGGAGATGCGCGCCATCAGAAAGAGTGGGTAAAGATCATTCAACAAGTGGAAATCTGCAATGGACTCTAAAAATTTGGCGGATCGGGTAGAGGCAATCGCTGAGGGACTACGAAGCGCTTTTCCAACCACTCCTGTACCGGTGAATCATCGTCGGGCGGACGGAAGTGTCGACTGGGAGGTCGAGGAAGACCTGACGCGGATCATCGGCAAGGTGTGGACCGAAGTGAAGCTTGAAGATTGGACGCACATGATCCGTCCATCCGCGATTCGGAGCGGCACCGATACCGCTTTCTTCAAGTACTACGTGCCGTCGATTCTCTGCGGGGTTTTGCAAAACCCCGAATGGGCAGATCCGTTGGCCACGTCTGCGCTACTGCCGGACAATCCGAAGTTTGAGCCCCGCGAGGAATGGCAAAGCTTCAAAAGTGCCTTCTCGCCTGCGCAGGTGACGCAGATTGTCGCGTTCCTCGAATGGCTCAAAGACGCGAGCGATCCTGTGTCCGCAGAATGGCATGCCGCTGACACCGCCCTGAATGGTCTGTGGGCATAGCCGAGTGAGGGATTCACGTATCGGCGTGGGCGAGTAACTGTCGCCGAACAGAACGTAAGAATCGAATGTTATGGAGGCCTGATCCGATCAGAGCAATGGGCACCGATGCGGCGAGCAACAGCGTGGCCGGTTGGTGCCAAAACCTGGGCACGATAAAGCAGAGCGCGGCAAGGCCGATCAGGCACTGCAGCCATCCTGCTTCTGGCTCGCAAACGATCTCGCCGCTGCCGTGATCGCGCCATGCCACCAGCGTCTGCCAGTTTCCGGGCTCTCTCAAATAGGCGGTAACTGTCATGCCCGCCTCGATGCGCGGCTCGCCGGGCGCCGCGGCGGAATACTCGATGCGTTCCCCGCTCTGGAAGCCGAACAGTGTCACCGGCATGCGGTTCTGCGAGGTCTTCGTAATGCCGAAGACGCGATCGAAACGGACGGTTTCCAGAGGCATGCTTATTGGCGTTCTGTTGGAGACTGCGGAGCGACGAGTTCAATTTTGGCGAGGTAGACGCCAAGCGAGCTGACCTTTTCGGTAACGCTGATCGTGCCGCGCTCCGGCAGAGAAGGAAGGTTCCACAGGGATGCGCACGTCTTGATCGTGCCAGCGCCCCCAGGGTCGACAAACTGGACGGCCGTGTGACAGCTTTTGGCGCCTCGAACCTTTTCAAAAGTCGTTTGCGTTGTTAGCACCCGGTCTGCGGTGAAGCGGGGAATTGCAGTAGCCCAGTTCCACGTCGTAAGGAATCCAATCAGTGCACTACAGACAAACTGCCCCACCGGGCCAATTTTCCGCTTTGGTGAGGGGCTTGGCGTTTGAACTTCAAATATGACGAAGAGTGCGCCGACGACCAGTGCTCCGGTCAGGGCAATGTAGAACCTTGGAAATAGCGACGGAGCGTAACAATCGCGGGCAAAGATGAAGCCCGGGATGAGTGACAGCAGCAGGCACAATAGTAGGGTGAGATTCAGGATTGCTTTGTGTCGCGCGAGCATGTCGTGTGTTCAGGCGGAACGGATATCGCTGAAAGGCAGAAGGATATGTAGAGTTCTTCAATGGCTGTGTTCGGCCATGAAGCGTGCATTCTGCACGGGGCAGAATGGCTGACAATCTATGACTCGACTCTAAATGGAGCGGCACAGTGGCCGATGCGCTTACCGACCTTAGTTCTTTCTCTTTCGTGATCGCAGTGCCGGACCTCGAAGCCAGTGCCTCGTACTTTCGTGATGCGCTTGGTTTCCGGCTGGAATGGCCCGACGGCATGGGTTGGAAATTGGCCACGAGAGGGGGTGTGCGCATCATGATCGGGCACTGCCCAGATGCGATGCTACCTTCAGCGACCGGCGACCACAGTTACTTTGGCTACCTCACAGTGGCGAACGCCGACGCGCTTCATGCGGAACTCGTCGGTCGCGGCGCCATCATTCTGCAGCCTCCAGCCGATAAACCCCACGGCATGCGCGAGTTTCTTGTGGGGACGCCGGATGGGCATCGAATGATGATTGGACAGGATTTGCCGTAAGCTGCGCGCAAATAGTAGACATAACCCTTGGTGGTGAATCCGCTCCTAAGCTGTAGTGTTGTCCTCGGGACATGTCGCCCTACGGGGCGGAGGCTTTGCGGCCCTGAGCCCGGAAAAAAGGCGCAAGCAACGAAATCCCGAAAGAGACGAATGTGGAGTGCAACCGTGACAGACTCCTCCCCAACTGAGACATCCGATCAATGAAGAAACGTGTAGCCAAGCTGGCCATTCTCTTGGGGTGGCTGGCTGTCGGCCTGGGTGTTGGCAGCACCATTTGCGGCCTACTCGCTTTAAAGAGCGGTCATGAGGGGCTTTTTGACATCGCCGTCTTGGCGCTTATCGGCTTGGTTGCCGGTGGAGTAATCGCCATTTCTTCGGGCCTCGTAGCATTGCTGACGGGCAAGCGGCTGCAAGGAGCATGCATCGGCCTGTCTGGCGTCTGCCTACTGCTATTCGCTACATTCGTTGTCTCTTTTGCTGCAGCGCCCCCGGTTGGATCTATTCCCAGCTAGGCAGGCGTCAGCCTTGCCATTAGCAAAATTAGGAGCAATGCCACTGCCAACGGGTGCCCAGAGCTACTCTTCACGTTGCAGCGCGGTGCGCGTAATACGGCCGCAGTTTGTCCTCAAGAATCGCATCTACCGCATGGAGGTCGCGCGGCTCCGGGTTCAACCACGCATCAATATTCTCCGGCTTGATCGGAATCGGGCAGCGGTCGTGCCCGGCCTCTGCAATCTCTGGCGGCGGATCGTCGGTGATGATGGCGAACGACAGCAGATCCTTCTCGCCGGGCTTGGTCGCGCGCCAGTGTGACCACACGCAGGCGACGAGCAGCGTCTGCGACGGGTCGGGGCGGAATTCGAGCACGACGTTTTTGCCGTCTGGTCCGGTCACGTTCTCATAGAACGCGTCGACCAGGACAAGGCCGTGCGTGTGGCCGTACTGGCCTTTCCAGAAGCCGCGCAGGTTGTCCCGGCGGGCGTTGTAGGTGCCGGGATACTGCTCGTCATAGAAGGCCGGCTTGCCGGCGGGGCGGCACTGATAGCGCATCGGTTTGACGACGCGCCGGCCGTTCTCCATCACCATCACGGGCGCGTACCAGCCGGGGTAGATGCGCGAGTCGCGCGGCTTGAGCTCGGTGCTCTTGAGCTCTTCGAGCTTGCCCTTGGCTGCCGCGATCTTGTTGGTGGCGATGCGGGCGTCTTCAGCGGCTTTCTTGGTGGCCTTGGCCGCGAGGGACTGTTGGGCTTTCTCCAGCCGTTCGGTCTGCTTGGCCAGCTCCTGCAGCAGCGCGATCTCGTCTGCGGCCATGCGCGCGCGGATGACCTCGGCGATCTTCTTTTCTTCTTCTGTCTCGGGCGATTCGAGGAAGTGCGCGGTCATCGCCTTGGGGACGCGCATCTTGGGGTTGGCGAAGTACTCCATCACCATCCGCGTGAAATCGTCGAGCGACATGATGGCGCCGTACTCGTGTACGAACCGTCGATAGTCGGCTTCGATTTGGGCGGAGTAGCACATGGGCGCACACCCTTGGAGCGGGGTGGTCTGATGATAGTGCGCGCGGTAGCGTGAAGACGTGCCGGTAAACCCGCACCAGCAGGGGCGCGCACTGGAAGGCGCCCCGAAGGGGGCATCGACCCGCTTAAGTGCGTAAAACGTTTGCCGCGAACCGAAAAAAAGCGCCCTGCACACGCGGGCGTGACGCTCCCCCTCGGATGAGCTGTCATAAACGCAGGTGCGCAAAGTACGGGCCATTAAGCATCCTGCGTACTTCCATTATTGGTGACCGGGGTAGAAATCAAACCACCAATAAGGAGGGTGTCCCGGCCGTTTATTTCAGGCCGTCACCGGCGGTCGGCTGGCAGTCGCTCCCCTCTGACCTTGACAATCATCTCGGACAGCCAGTTCTCTTGTTGCAGCGCTGCCCGCAAAGCTAAAACCGCAGCGCCGAGCGGGTTGTCCGGGTAGACAAAATACTCTTCCGTTTCTACGCGCCAGGCGTGGTAGCCGACGACGTGGAGCGCGCGGATCTCCCACAGGAGCCGCATGACGGTTTCGTTGTCGCGGTGTTCTTCGGCCAGCTTGTGGAGCTCGTCAAGGGTGAGCGAGGGGTAGCGCTCGCGGATGGGTTTCGACATGGGCGCACCGTCACCATTTGCGAGCGCGACGCATTGCCCGGCGGTCTTGTGGGGTGGGCTCTTTGGGCAGGGCGGCGCGGTAGGCCTCGC
>JYOB01000005.1:34785-174205 GCA_000955795.1 Burkholderiaceae bacterium 26 | reverse complement strand
AGGGGCGAACTATAGGCGGGTTCCTGGAGGTTGGCAACACCTTTGTCGTGACGGGTTGATGACGAGTTCGTGAAGAATCGCCGCCAGCCCCGTCTGCGCCTAGGATTGCGGCCGCAAAGCACGCGCAAACGAGACCCGAGATACCCGAGATGGTTACTCGGGTATTCCCGAGATCACACCGCTACGCCGCACTTACTGGTGCTTGAACGCCGGTGCGCGCTTCTCGATGAAGGCGCGCATGCCCTCTTTCTGGTCTTCCGTGGCGAATGTGGAGTGGAACAGGCGGCGCTCAAGATGCACGCCCTCGGTGAGCGAAGTCTCGTAGGCCGCGTTGATCGACTCTTTGATCATCATGACCGTGGGTAGCGAGAACGCGGCAATGGTTTCTGCGGCTTGGATGGCTTCGTCGAGCAGCTTGTCGGCGGGGATGACGCGCGAGACTAGGCCGGCGCGCTCGGCTTCTTCAGCGCCCATCATGCGGGCGCTCAAGCAGAGATCCATGGCTTTGGCCTTGGAGACGGCGCGCGGCAGGCGCTGCGTGCCGCCAGCGCCGGGCATGGTGCCAAGCTTGATTTCCGGCTGGCCGAACTTGGCGGTGTCGGCGGCAAGGATGATGTCGCACATCATGGCCAGTTCACAGCCGCCGCCCAGCGCGTAGCCGGCCACCGCGGCAATCACCGGCTTGCGGATACGGCGGATGGTTTCCCAGTTGCGCGTGATGTATTCGTTCTTATAGACCGTGGCGAAGTCGTAGTCGGCCATGGCGCCAATATCCGCGCCCGCGGCGAATGCCTTCTCACTGCCGGTGATGACGATGGCACCGATGTTGGCATCGGCATCGAAGGCGAGCAGCGCGGCGCCAAGTTCATCCATAAGCGCATCGTTGAGGGCATTGAGCGCCTTCGGACGATTGAGCGTAATAAGACCGACGCGACCGCGCGTTTCGACCAGAATGTTTTCGTAGGACATGGAAGCTCCAGTTGGAATGGATGTAATATTAGCCGACCAACCGGTCGGTTAATCAATGAACCGATGACCGAGGAGGAGACAAGATGACTAGCCCGACCATTCTGCTTGACTGGCATGAGCACGTGGCAACCATCACGCTGAACCGGCCCGATCAGCTCAACAGCTTTACGGCCGGCATGCACCGTGAACTGCGCGACGCGCTGGACAAGGTGGAGCGCCAGCGGGCTCGCGCGCTGATCCTGACCGGTGCGGGGCGCGGCTTCTGCGCGGGCCAGGATCTCTCTGAACTCAATTTCACGCCTGGTCAGATGACCGACCTGGGTCAGCTCATCGACGAACAATTCAACCCGCTGGTGCGCCGTCTGCGTGCCATGCCCCTGCCGGTGATTGCCGCAGTGAATGGCGTGGCTGCGGGCGCTGGCGCGAATCTGGCGCTGGCGTGCGACATCGTGATGGCCGCCGAGAATGCGTGCTTCCTCCAGGCCTTTGTAAAGATCGGGCTGTTGCCGGATTCGGGCGGGACGTGGTTCCTGCCGCAGCGCATCGGCGTAGCGCGGGCGATGGGGCTGGCGATGCTTGGCGAGAAGCTCGACGCCAAGACCGCGCTAGCCTGGGGCCTGATCTGGGGCGTTTATCACGATGCCAAGATCCTGATGACCGAAGTGAACTGCATGGCCGACCACCTGGCCAAGCAGCCGACGCGGGCACTGGCCGCCATCAAGCGTGCGATGCATGCGGCGCCCACTCAGTCGCTCGACGCCCAGTTGGATCTGGAACGCGACCTGCAGCGCGAACTCGGCAACTCCCATGATTACGCCGAGGGCGTCGACGCGTTCCTCAACAAGCGTGTGGCGCATTTCACCGGCGAATAGAGGAATCTGCATGACCGAGACCACCCTCCACGATGCGCAGGCCCTGGCCGAAGCCGCCTGCAAGAGCATGTTTGACGCCGATGCCTGCACCCGCTGGCTCGGCATGCACGTGGAGGCGGTCAGGCCCGGCTATGCCCGCTTATCCATGACCGTGCGGCCGGAATTCCTGAATGGCCATCGCACGTGTCATGGCGGACTGATCTTCACGCTGGCCGATTCTGCCTTCGCGTTTGCCTGCAACAGCCACAATCACAACACGGTGGCGGCTGCGTGCAGCGTCGAATTTCTGCGGCCGGCGCATGGCGGCGATGTTCTCGTCGCCGAGGCGACCGAGCAGGTTTTGTCCGGCCGACATGGCGTGTACGACGTTCGTGTCTCCAACCAAGCCGGCGAGGTGGTCGCCATGTTTCGCGGCAAGTCTGCGCAGATTCGCGGCCACGTCATTCCCGTTTCCGACAGCAACGAGGTCTAGCCTCGCCATCGTTATAAAGATCCGAGATCGCGCCACCACAAGAGGACGTCGCATGACGGCGTCCCGAGGAGACCCGCATGCGCCCCCACTCGACCGACCTGCCGCTCGATCCGATCGAGACCGCCAGCCGCGACGCCATCCAGGCGTTGCAGCTTGAACGCCTGAAGCGCAGCTTGGCGCATGCGTATGAGAACGTGCCAGCCTACCGAGCCAAGTTCGACGCGGCGGGCGTGCATCCGTCGGATTTGCGATCGCTTGCCGATCTGGCGAAGTTTCCATTCACGACCAAGGCGGATTTGCGCGAAAACTATCCGTTCGGCATGTTTGCGGTGCCGCAGGATCGGATTGCGCGCATCCATGCGTCGTCGGGCACCACGGGCAAACCCACGGTCGTCGGCTACACGCTGGCGGATATCGATACGTGGGCCGGGTTGGTGGCGCGCTCGATTCGTGCGGCGGGGGCACGGCGCGGCGACAAGGTCCACGTGAGCTACGGCTACGGGCTTTTCACCGGGGGCCTAGGCGCGCATTACGGTGTAGAGCGCGCGGGGCTGACGGCCATCCCGTTCGGCGGGGGGCAGACCGAGCGGCAAGTGCAGTTGATCGTCGATTTTCAGCCGCAGATCATCATGGTCACGCCCAGCTACATGCTGGCAATTGCCGATGAGTTCGAGCGGCAAGGCATGGACCCTGCCGCGTCGAGCCTGCAGATCGGCATCTTCGGCGCCGAGCCATGGACGCCCGAGATGCGCAGCGCCATCGAAGCGCGCATGGGGCTTTCAGCAGTCGATATCTACGGCCTGTCAGAAGTGATGGGGCCAGGCGTGGCCAGCGAATGCGCCGAAACCAAGGACGGCCCGACCATCTGGGAAGACCACTTTTATCCGGAGATCATCGATCCGGACACGGGCGAGGTGCTGCCCGACGGCGAATTCGGCGAACTGGTGTTCACGTCGCTGACTAAGGAAGCGATGCCGGTGGTGCGCTATCGAACGCGCGATCTGACGCGTCTATTGCCGGGCACGGCACGTCCGGGCTTCCGTCGCATGGAGAAAATCACCGGCCGTTGCGACGACATGATGATCGTGCGCGGTGTGAACGTGTTCCCATCGCAGATCGAGGAATTGATCCTGAAGCACGCGGCGCTGTCACCGCACTATCAATGCGTGCTAGGCAAGGACGGGCCGCTGGATACGCTGACGGTGCGGATCGAGGCGGCGCTGGGTGCGCCGGCGGACGAAGCCCAATCGGCGAGCCGTCAGCTGGCGCACGACATCAAGTCGTTGATTGGTGTAACGGCCGCGATCGAGACGCTGGCCAGCGGCGGGATCGAGCGCTCGGTCGGTAAAGCGCGCCGCGTGGTGGACTTGCGGCGCGGTTAGTCCCTTTCAAGCACCTCTCTTTAACGGGCGGCGACGCCGACGCTGCCACCCTTCGGCACAAGCACCCAAAGGCGGCCCGCCTGCTTCATGCGCCCGGCCAGATCGCCCGCGGCATCGCCATGGCCGAAGTAATAATCGGCACGCACCGCGCCACGAATGGCCGAACCCACATCCTGCGCAAAAACGAGTTTCTGGATGGGATCGGTCGACAGCGGCTTGGTGGTCGACAGGAACACCGGGGAGCCAAGCGGAATGTAATTCGGGTCCACGGCAATCGAACGCTCGTCCGTGAGTGGCACGCCGAGCTTGCCGATCGGGCCACCCGTGTTGCCAGGCGTCTCTGCAAAGAAAACGTAGCGCGGGTTGATGTTGAGCATCTCCTCGACGCGGCCCGGATTGGCGCGTGCCCAGGCCTTGATGCCCTGCATGGTCGCCTGCACCGGCGTGATTTCACCCATGTCGAGCAACCAGCGGGCGAACGAGCGGAACGGCTGATTATTGGTCCCGCCCACGCCCAGGCGCATGATGCCGCCCTCTTCCAACTGAACCTGGCCCGAGCCCTGGATCTGCAGGAACGCCGCTTCGACCGGGTCGTCCACCCAGACAATCTCTTGCCCCTGGAGCGCCGGACTGCGGATCAATTGCGCACGAGCAGGCAGCGTCTTGCCGCGCCACGCAGCCGGCATGCGGTACAGCGGCGTCTGATAGGCCCCGTGGCGGGTGCGGGAGCCGCGCAGCAGCGGTTCGTAATAACCGGTGATGAGGCCACTGTCTGTGCCGTCGTCCTTCACGACCCGATACGGCGTGAAGTTGTCTTCAAAGAAAACGCGCATGGCAATCGGGTCACCAGCATCGACCATCAGACCGGCGGAGCACACGCGCGACCATTCGGCGCGGCGCTTCATCGCCTGGCAATTCGATTGCAGTGCGGGCCAGGCGGAGGCGAGGTCATCGGCAGTCCAGCCGGACACATCGGCCCACGCGGCGGGGGCCAGATGGCCGCCGAGCGTGCCGGTGGGCGCTTGCGGCGTTTCGACGCGCGGCGGCGGTCCACTCGTGCAAGCTGCCAGCATTGCGGCGACGAGGGCCGCGGCCAGGGAACCCATCCGCGCAGCCCATCGGCGGTGCAGAGCGTTGCGGGCTCGTGTCAATGCGTTCAAGGTTGCTGCTGTCATGCGTGTTCCATCCTGTCCGGTGCAGCCCCGGGCTTGGCTACAATGCCTCGCACCCGAGCTTCCCGCCGTCGACCATGAGCGAATTCTTTGAAAACCATCCGATGATGCTGTTCGGCCTAGAGGCCGGCGTGGCGCTGTTCCTGCTGATCTTCGTCGTGATCTGGACGATGTCAGGCGCCAAGAAGCATCCGCGCCCACTGCGTGCGCCGCCCGAACACCCGTCGCGCCACAGCGACGCTGTCAAACCTTCGGAATCGACCGCCGGCGCCCCGAAAGATTCGCAAGCGGCCAAATCCGACGCGCCCTGATTCCCGATCAGTGCAGCATGCGCGGCATCACCAGCGCAAATTCGGGGATTGGCGCCTCGAAGCGGTGACCGTCTTCAGCCACGCAGAAATATTCGCCGCGCATCGTGCCCACGGGTGTCTTGATGGTCGCCCAGCTCGTGTATTCGAAAGACTCGCCCGGTGGCAGCAGCGGCTGGTGGCCAACCACGCCCAGGCCGTTCACTTCCTGCACCTGCTCGTCGGCGTCGGTGATCAGCCAGTGGCGGGAAATAAGCTGGCTCGGCACGTCACCGGTGTTGCGAATGGTGATGGTGTAGGCGAAGGCGTAGCTGCCCTGCTCCGGCTCGGATTGCTCCGGCAGATAGCGCGTCCGGACCTGGACGGTGAATTCGTAGCTCGGCATGTCGATCCACAATCAGAATTGGCGCCCATTGTGCGGCATGGCTGTGGCAGCGGCAAGGCGCGGACAGACGGCCGATCCGGCTAAAATAGCGGCCTCCTTTGCGCATCTGCGCGCCTTATCCGTCTCCCATCATGTCCGCAGCCATCGATCCGTCCGGTTTCCGCATCGCCCCGTCCATCCTGTCCGCCGACTTCGCCCGCCTTGGCGAAGAAGTGCGCCGCGTGCTCGAATCGGGCGCCGACTGGATCCATTTCGACGTGATGGACAACCACTATGTGCCGAACCTGACCGTCGGGCCGCTGGTCTGCGAGGCGATCCGCCCGCACGCGCAAAAGGACGGCAAGCCGGTGCCGATCGACGTGCACCTGATGGTCAGCCCGGTCGATCGCATCATCCCGGACTTCGCCAAGGCCGGCGCTGACCTGATCACGTTTCACCCGGAGGCTTCGGAGCACATCGACCGCTCGCTGGCGCTGATCCGCGACAACGGCTGCAAGGCTGGCCTGGTCTTCAACCCGGCCACGCCGCTGCACTACCTCGACCATGTGATGGATCGCCTGGACATGGTGCTCATCATGTCGGTCAACCCGGGCTTTGGCGGCCAATCGTTCATTCCGGAAGCGCTGAACAAGCTGCGCACCGTTCGCCAGAAGCTCGACGCATACCAGGACAAGACCGGCCGCAAGATCCTGCTTGAGATCGATGGCGGGGTGAAGGCGGACAACATCGCTGAGATTGCCAAGGCCGGCGCCGACACCTTCGTCGCGGGTTCGGCCGTGTTCGGCAAGCCGGACGCGGATGGCGGCTATCGCGGCACCGTGGGCGCGCTGCGCCAAGCGCTGGCACCCCTGGCATGACGACGGGCGCGCTACCCGCCGGCCCCGTCCGCGCTGTCATCATCGACCTGGACGGGACGATGGTGGACACGGCGGGCGATTTCCACGCCGCCATCAATGCGATGCTGGAGGCCCTTGGTGCCACGCCGGACATGTCGGCCGAGGAAGTCGTCAGCTACGTCGGCAAAGGCTCGGAAAACCTCGTGCGGCGCGTGCTGGATGCGCGCTTGCCACCTGCTCAGGCCAATAGCCGCTTTGCGGAGGGCCTGGAGGCATACCAGCGCGCCTACATCGCCATCAACGGCCAACACGTGAACGTCTATGAGGGCGTGCGCGAAGGGCTGGCTGCATTGCGCGACATGGGCATTCCCCTCGCCTGCGTGACGAACAAGCCACACGACTTCACGCAGCCGCTTCTAGCGCAGCTCGGTCTGAACACGTATTTCGACCTCGTCTACCCAGGTGACGCCTTCCAGTATCGCAAGCCCGATCCGTACCCCATGCTGCGCGTGGCGGAGGCATTTGGCGTGACACCGGCCGAAATCGTGGCCATTGGCGACTCGGAAAACGACGCGCGCGCGGCCCGTGCCGCCGGCATGCGCGTGCTGGCGGTGCCGTATGGCTACAACCACGGCCAGCCTATACAGGGCGCAGGAGCCGATGCTATAGTCGACACACTTTTTGCAGCAGCTGAGCTGATCCGGCCCTATGCAGAGCCACACAGCCTCGTTTCTGCCGCTTCCAACTGACGATCCATGTTCCTGAATCGCAAACGCGTCGACGCTGGTGGTGACCGGGGGGCCTGGCCCTGGCGGCCCTGGCACGCCCTTGTCCGGGCGTAAGCGTTTGCACGGCTGCTGATCGTTCTTCCTCGGTTTCGGCACTCTGGCGCGTCACGAACGCGCCGCCCGAACCACCCTCGCATCTCCTGCCCCAAACGCTGACCGCCCGCCGGTCTTCCGCTGGCCTGCTATCGGCTGCGGACGTCCCTTGCGGGATCGCACGGTCGCTTTTACGACGTTCGCGCGTTCCCATCCCTGATGTTCTGCTAACGTTCCGACGGCATCATTGACGCTCTTGCGTTTGCCGTGGAGCGAACGCATGCCGGTGGGCGCGCAACCGCCCCGCCTGCCGAATCGACCTGACCGCTCATGACCGAACTCGAATTCAAATCGCTGGCCGACCAGGGCTACAACCGCATTCCGCTGATTGCCGAGGCATTGGCCGACCTGGAGACGCCGCTGTCGCTGTATCTGAAGCTGGCGCAGTCGCACGACCGCGGCACGCACACGTTCCTGCTGGAATCGGTGGTGGGCGGCGAGCGCTTCGGGCGTTACTCCTTCATCGGCCTGCACGCGCACACGCTGCTGCGCGTCAAGGGCAACCACACCGAAGTGGTGACCGACGGCAAGGTGGTGGAAACGCACGACGGCAACCCGCTGGACTTCATCGCCGCGTTCGAGCGCCGTCAGAAAGTGGCGCTGCGCCCGGGTCTGCCGCGGTTCTGCGGCGGCCTGGCGGGTTACTTCGGCTACGACGCCGTGCGCTTCATCGAGCCCCGCTTGGCTGAAACCGCTCCGCCTGACGATCTGCAACTGCCCGACATCCAGCTCATGCTGTGCGAAGAGCTGGCCGTGATCGACAACCTGTCGGGCAAGCTCTACCTCATCGTCTACGCCGATCCGTCCAAGCCCGAGGCCTATTCACGCGCCAAGCAGCGCCTGCGCGCCCTGCGCACGAAGCTGCACCAGCCGGTGGATGTGCCGGTGACGTCGGCGTCGGTGCGCACCGACACCATCCGCGAGTTTGACAAGGCGGACTACATCACCGCCGTGCTCAAGGCCAAGGAATACATCGCCGCCGGCGACATGATGCAGGTGCAGATCGGCCAGCGCCTGGTCAAGCCGTTCCGCGACGCGCCGCTGTCGCTGTACCGCGCACTGCGTTCGCTGAACCCATCGCCGTACATGTACTTCTACAACTTCGGCGACATGCAGATCGTCGGGGCATCGCCGGAAATCCTGGTGCGCCAGGAAGAGCGTCGTGTGCCGGTTGCTGAAAATAACGGCAACGGCGCCGACGAATCCGCCCGCATCGTCACGATCCGCCCGCTGGCCGGCACGCGCCCGCGCGGCAGCACGCCCGAGCGCGATGCGGAACTCGCCACCGAGCTGCTCAACGATCCGAAGGAAATCGCCGAGCACGTCATGCTGATCGACCTGGCGCGCAACGACATCGGCCGCATTGCCGAGATCGGCTCGGTCAAGGTGACGGACCAGATGGTCATCGAGAAGTATTCGCACGTGCAGCACATCGTGAGCTCGGTCGAAGGCCGGTTGAAGCCCGGCATGACCAACATGGACGTGCTGCGCGCGACCTTCCCGGCGGGCACGCTTTCGGGTGCGCCCAAGGTGCGCGCGATGGAGATCATCGACGAGCTGGAGCCGGTCAAGCGTGGCATCTACGGCGGCGCCGTCGGTTACCTGTCGTTCTCGGGCGAGATGGACCTGGCCATCGCCATCCGCACCGGCATCATCAAGGACGGCAATCTCTACGTGCAGGCCGCCGCCGGCGTGGTGGCCGATTCGGACCCGGATGCCGAATGGAGGGAAACCGAACACAAGGCGCGCGCCGTGCTGCGCGCCGCCGAGCAAGTGCAAGACGGCCTCGACGCCGATTTCTGAGGTCAAGGAGAACACCATGCTGCTGATGCTCGATAACTACGACTCCTTTACCTACAACATCGTCCAATACTTTGGTGAACTCGGCCAGGACGTGCACACGGTCCGCAACGACGAGATCACGATCGAAGAGATCGAAAAGCTGAACCCGGAGCGCATCTGCCTTTCGCCCGGCCCGTGCACGCCGACGGAAGCCGGCATCCTGGTTCCGGCGCTCAAGCACTTTGCGGGGCGCGTGCCCATCCTGGGCGTATGCCTGGGGCATCAGGCCATCGCCGACGCGTTTGGCGGGCGCGTGATCCGCGCGCAGAAGGTGATGCACGGCAAGGTCAGCACCATCGAAAACACCGGCGTGGGCGTGTTCGCCAACCTGCCGAGGCATTTCAAGGTGACGCGCTATCACTCGCTGGCGATCGAGCGCGAAACGCTGCCGGACTGCCTGGAAATCACCGCCTGGACGGAAGACGGTGAAATCATGGGCGTGCGCCACAAGACGCTGCCGGTGGAAGGTGTGCAATTCCACCCGGAATCGATCCTGTCGGAGCACGGCCACGCGCTGCTTGCCAATTTCCTGAAGGAACGCGTCTGATGCGCCGCGCGTGCGCGGTGGCGCTGGCGATGATGGCAAGCCTGCCGGCAATGGCCGGTACGCTGGAAGCCTGCCGCGCCGCCCAGCCCGAAGCCGGCAACGTCGCCCGCTGCGTGCAGGCCGCGCGCAAGTCGGCGCTGGCCGAACTGACCGTTGCTGAATCGGCACGCCGCAACATGCTGCGCGCCCGCATTGCAGACAACCCCGGCACGGACCGTGGCGCCGCCATGGCATTCGACCGCACCGTGCGCGCACACCAACTCTACCGGCAGGCCGAATGCGACCTGCAACGCCGCCTGGCCCGCAATGCGCCCGATGCCGAACTGGCTGAAGCCGCATGCGAGGCCGATCTCTCGCGTGAGCGCATCGGCGCCTTGCGCGACGCCGCACAGCCGGCCACCCCGGCTGCGGCTCCGGCAGCGCCCAACTGAATACGGAACGACCATGTCCATCACTCCGCAAGAAGCGCTCGTCCGCTGTATCGAACATCGGGAAATCTTCCACGACGAAATGCTGCACCTGATGCGGCTCATCATGCGCGGCGAGATGTCGCCCGTCATGGCCGCCGCCCTCACCATGGGGCTGCGCGTCAAAAAAGAAACCATCGGCGAAATCGCGGCCGCTGCCACCGTCATGCGCGAGTTCGCCACCAAGGTCGATGTGCCCGCTGAGGTGTCCGATCATTTTGTCGACATCGTCGGCACGGGCGGCGACGGCGCCAACACGTTCAACATCTCGACCGCCTCGATGTTCGTGGCGGCGGCGGCCGGCGCACGCATCGCCAAGCATGGCGGGCGCGGCGTCAGCTCCAAGTCCGGCAGCGCCGATGTCCTGGAAGCGCTGGGCGTGAACATCATGCTCACGCCCGAGCAGGTGGCCGAATCCATCGAGACGGCTGGCATCGGTTTCATGTTTGCGCCCAATCACCACCCCGCCATGAAGAACGTCGCCCCGATCCGCAAGGAACTGGGCGTGCGAACGATCTTCAACATCCTCGGGCCTCTGACCAACCCGGCCGGCGCGCCGAACATCCTGATGGGCGTGTTCCATCCGGACTTGGTCGGCATTCAGGTGCGTGTGATGCAGCGCCTGGGCGCCAAGCACGCCGTGGTTGTCTACGGCAAGGACGGCATGGACGAGGTCTCGCTGGGTGCCGCCACGCTCGTCGGGGAACTCAAGGACGGCGTGGTAACCGAATACGAAATCCACCCCGAGGACTACGGCATGCAGATGGTCTCCAACCGCAGCCTGAAAGTGGCCGACGCGGAGGAGTCCAAAGCCATGCTGATCGACGCGCTGGAAAACAAGCCCGGCACCCCGCGCGAAATCGTGTCGCTCAACGCGGGTGCAGCGCTGTACGCAGCCAACATCGCCGGTTCGATCGGTGACGGCATGAAGCTGGCCCGCGAGGCGATCGCCTCGGGCGCAGCGCGTGCCAAGCTCGACGAACTCGTGCGCGTCACCAACCAGTTCAAAGCCTGATATGTCCGACATCCTGCAGAAAATCCTGGCCGTGAAGGCCGAAGAAGTGACCGCCGCACGCAAGCACCGCGACCTCGCCAGCGTGCGCGCCGAAGCTGAAGCCAACCGCAACGACAGCGCGCTCGGCCCCCGTGGCTTTGCCAAGGCAATGCGCGACAAGATCGCTGCCGGCAACGCCGCCGTCATCGCTGAAGTGAAAAAGGCTTCGCCGTCCAAGGGCGTGCTGCGCCCGAACTTCAAGCCCGCCGACATCGCCCGCAGCTATGCCGAGCACGGCGCCGCATGCCTGTCGGTGCTGACCGACGAGCAGTTCTTCCAGGGCCACGCTGATTACCTGCGCGAAGCCCGCGCCGCCTGCACGCTGCCGGCACTGCGCAAGGACTTCATGGTCGACCTGTACCAGGTGTACGAAGCGCGCTCGTGGGGCGCAGATTGCATCCTGCTGATCGTTGCTGCGCTGGATCAAGGCCTGATGGTCGAACTCGAAGCGTGCGCGCTCGAAATTGGCCTGGACGTGCTGGTGGAAGTGCACGATGGGCGCGAGCTGGACCGCGCGCTGCGTCTGCAAACGCCGCTGGTGGGCGTGAACAACCGCAACCTGCGCACGTTCGAGACCTCGCTCGACACCACGCTCGACCTGCTCAAACACATGCCGGACGATCGCATCGTCGTGACGGAATCCGGCATCCTTACGCCGGACGACGTGCGCAAGATGCGCGCCGCTGCGGTCAATGCATTCCTCGTCGGTGAAGCCTTCATGCGCGCGGAAGACCCGGGCGCCGAACTCGCCCGCCTGTTTGCCTGATCGATGGCCCGCGAAGTTGAATTGAAGCTGGCCGTGTCGGCCGGCACGCACGACGCGCTGGTCGGCTGGCTGGACGCCCATGCGCAGGCAGCCGGCTCGGTGGAATTGGGAAACGTCTACTACGACACGCCCGACCAGGCGCTGGCACGCAACCGTGCCGCGCTGCGCGTGCGCCGTCAGGGCAGTCAATGGCTGCAAACGCTGAAGACCGCAGCAGTGAGTACGTCCGGTTTGAGCGCCCGCCACGAATGGGAGGTGCCGCTGCCGAACGATGCGCTGTCGGTCGATGCCTTCGTCGCCCACAACGCAGCCGAGGCCGCCGATTATGTTCGGCCACACGCAGCCGCGCTCGCCCCGCTCTTCCGCACCGACTTCACGCGCCGCCTGTGGCATGTCGCAGCAGATGGCGGTGAGATCGAGATTGCACTGGACGCCGGCGCCATCCTCATCCCCGGCACGCAAGCACGCGAGCCGATCGACGAGCTGGAACTGGAATGGAAGCCGGCCGCCGACAGCACGTTCAGCGAAGACGCAATTGCCGAGCGACTGCATGCCTGGACCGAGACGCTGCGCACCGCCGTGACCGGACTCACGCCGCTCGACATCAGCAAGGCACAACGCGGCTACCAGTTGCGAGCGAAAGCCATCGGGGGCAAGACATGACGCGACGCGCCAATCCCGCGCAAGCCGCGCTCTTCGATGAACCCGCGGTGGACACCCCCGCTGAGAATTTCATCCCACTGGCCCAGCAGTTCGACGCGCTGCCCGCCGACTGGAAGGCCGTGCTGACACCTTGCATTGCGCAGACCAATTGGCCGGAGCTGTGTGCCTTCGTCGATGGCGAGCGCGCGGCGGGCAAGCCAATCTTTCCGACGGATGTCTTCCGCGCGCTGCACCTCACATCGGTAGACGATGTGCGCGTCGTCATCCTCGGTCAGGATCCGTATCACGGCACGGGCACCGTCGATGGCCACGAGATTCCGCAGGCGCATGGGCTGGCATTCTCGGTGCCCGCAGGCGTGCGCGTGCCGCCAAGCCTGCGCAATATCTACAAGGAAATCGAAGCGGAATTTGGCTGCAAGCTGCCAGGCACCTCCGGCAACCTGGAGGGCTGGGCACAGCAAGGCGTGCTGCTGCTGAACACGGTGCTCACTGTCGAACAGGGCCAAGCCGCCAGCCACGCCAAGCGCGGCTGGGAGCGCATTACTGATTGCCTGCTCGAGCAACTGGCGCGCGTCGGTCACAAGCGCGTGTTCATGCTGTGGGGCAGCCACGCGCAAGCCAAGCGCGCGCTGCTGTCGGATGGGCATCTCGTGCTGGAGGCGCCGCACCCCTCGCCGCTGTCGGCGCATCGGGGGTTCTTGGGATGCGGGCATTTCAAGACGGCCAACGATTGGCTGGCGGCACAGCACCAACCCACAATCGACTGGCTGAAACCACAGGCCGCTTGAGCCGCGCGGGCCATGCGGCCCCATCGACGAGCCCCCGAGCGTCGGCTTTGAGTGTCTGGAAGCCGGGTTCGGCGCTCCAGGACTCAACGTTGAATCTCCGAGGCCCGGCTTCGACTCTCTGAGGCTCGACTTTGACTCTCCGAGGCCCGGCTTCGACTCTCCGAGACTCGGCTTCGACTCTCCGAGGCTCGACTTTGACTCTCCGAGGCTCGACTTTGACTCTCCGAGACTCGGCTTCGACTCTCTGAGACTCAACTTCGACTCTCCGAGGGTCGGCTTCGAATCTCTGAGACTCGACTCTTTGACCCTCCGAGGCCCAACGTCGACGCTCCGAAGGTCACCTTTGACTGTCTGAGGCTCGACCTCGACTCTCTGAGGGTCAAATTCGACTTTTTTTCGACTCGAGTTTGAGTCTTCGAGATCCATCGTCGGCCCTCCGAGACTCAACTCTGGCCCGC
The DNA here is from genome assembly GCA_000955795.1 of Burkholderiaceae bacterium 26. Taxonomy (GTDB): domain Bacteria; phylum Pseudomonadota; class Gammaproteobacteria; order Burkholderiales; family Burkholderiaceae; genus Ralstonia; species Ralstonia chuxiongensis. The sequence continues at coordinate 160,343 of JYOB01000005.1, read as the reverse complement.
TGAGGCTGACCTTTGACGCTCGGATGCTGGACGTCGGCTCTCTGAGCCCCGTCGTCGAGGGTCCGGGGCTCAGCGCAGTCGCGGTGGAAGATCGCCGCCCGTACGAAGCCTTTCAGCCACCGGCCGCGCTAGTCCTTCGAGATACGCAGCGCGCGTCCGAGCGCACCACAGCGCAATGCAATCTTGGCCGTATCGGCCCGCAGCGCCTGCAGGCGCCGCTCCAGCAAGTGCATCGCCGATAGCGAATCCGATTCTGCTGCCGCATCGACCATGCGGGAACGGGCAGATTTATCGGCGAAATCCGCAGCGCCCAACTCTTGCGTATCGCGCGGACGCACGCCCCAACCGCCTTCATGCACGGCTTGATCGAAACGCTCCTTGGCGCGAGCGAGGCTTTCGAGCGCGGCTTCGGCGGTCTGCTCGACCAACGCGCGGGTGTCAGCTTCGTCCAGCTCCTGCGCGCGCTGACGCATCAGGATGCGCACCGCCGCTACATGCGCGGCCACCAAGTAGTTCTGGACGATGAAGCGGTTGAGGTTGTCGACGGCGCGGTGGCGGCTCTTGGGCTCGTCCAGCATCCGCGCGAAGGCCGAGATCAGCCCCGTGAGCGATTCCATGAATTGCTTGCGCTGCACGCGATAGGCGAAATCATCCTTGAGCGTGCCGAGCAGCAGCTCGCGCGCGGCCTCAATAAAGCGCCGGTTCGTGCGCAGCACGTCATCCACCAGCTTGGGCAGGTTGCGATATTCCCAGGCGGGCAACACATAGCTGAACGCGGTCGCGATGGCCGCCCCGATCAGCGTATCGACCAGCCGTTCGCCAATGGCGCCCTTGCTGCCCGGCAGCAGCAGGTTGATCTGGATAAGCACCTGCACGCAGGCGGCAATGGCCGTGTAGCGGTAGCGCACGGTGACGAACGCCGCGCTGGCCGCTGTCGACAGGTACAGCACGCCCATCAGAATCCAGGTCGAATGGGTGAAGCGCAGAATCACCGCCGCGATCACGCAGCCGATGAGCGTACCAAGCACCCGGTCGAAGTTGCGCTGGCGCGTCATGCTGAACGTCGGTTTGAGGATCACGACAATGGTCAGCAATACCCAGTAGCCGTGCGACGCATATGGCAGGTGGTCGGCAATCCACAACCCGGCAGCCACCGCCATCGAGATGCGCAACGCAAAGCGCAGCACCGGAGACCGCCAGGTCAGTTCTTCCAGCACCAGGCGCAGTTCGTATTTCTGGCGTGTGAGGAAGGGCGTCATGTCCGGACGCAGCAGCACCTGCGACGGCTCGACCTGCGTGTCGGTGGCGGCATGCAATTGCGCCATCAGGCGGATCGCGCCGCGCACCGTGGCCACCGATTCTTCCAGCGCTGCAATGGCTTCGATCGGCACGCCATGGTGGTCGCGTTGGAGTTCGAGCAGCGCTGCCTCGATGGCGGCCATCTCCTTGTCGTACGACATCGGCGTAGGCGATGGCCGATCACGGCCGACGGCATAGGCAACGCCTTCGATGTCCAGGCGCATGCGCTCGATCAGCTCGCGCAGCAGACGCAACACCTCGGCATCGGCCAGCCATTGACGCAGCACGACATAGTCGGTGTTGGAAGACAGCAGGTACTCGTAGATGTCGAGCATCCGCATGTGGACCTGCACGAGGCGCCCGTCGCTGGAGGTGCGGTTATCGCGGAAAACAAAATCGCGCGCCACCTGCTGCTTGTCGGCCACCGAAATCTGCTGGCGCACGAGCGCATTGAACTGCTCGTCGAAATCCTTGGATGCGTCGTAGAAGCCGGCCTTGCGTTCCACGTACACGGCCAGTTCGTACAGACATTCGGCCAGCACCTGTTCTTTGATGCGTCGCCGCTGGCCCCACGCTACCGCCATCGCAAAGGCCATGTAGCCGATCGCGCCGAGGAAGAACTGCAACGTGTGTTCCACGGCTTCGCGGAAAGCGAATTCTTCGGTAAAGGTGAGCGTCATGACGAACAGCGCCGCAAACTGCAGCGGCATCGTCTTGTTGCCGTACGCCACCATGAGCCCCGCCAGGAAGCTCACCACGACGATCACCACCGGCAGGATCGCGTACGGCGTCACCACGGCCACGAGAAACGTGACGGCCGTCGTCAGCAGCACGCACGCCATCATCTCGTTGAACTTGTGCCGCAGCGGGCTGGGCAAATCCATGAGGCTGGTGCAAAGCGCACCGATCGACACCACCATCGCGCCCTGCAGGTCCATCACCAGCAGTGCGAGCAGCGTCAAGCCGATCACGCCCGTGGCAGTACGGATGCCGCGCGAGACGTAATGGCTGTAGAGGAAGGTGCGTGGATCGTGGACGTAATCCATCGGATCAGGCGGCGCGCGTCAGGCCGACTTGCCGCGCGCCACCTTGCGCGCAGCCGCCCGCTTGCCCAGCCACGCCGAGCGCAGCGGCGACGGCTCCGTCGCCAGCGCCAGCGTGAATTGCGGCGTGGCATCGGCGGCGAGCGTCACGTTCAGCGTCATCAGTTCGTCGCGGCGAAACACGTGCACCGGCACGATATCGCCGGCGCGATGGCGCGTGAGCGTCTTGTCGAGCTGACCCGACGGCACACGCAAGCCGTCCACCGCGACGATCAGATCGCCGGCAGACAATCCGGCGCGCTGCGCCGGGCTGCCGTCGAATACCTGCTGCAGCTTGACGAAGCCGTTCTCGGCGGCGGTCTTGACGCCCAGCGCGAGCGCCGTATCGGCGGCCTTGCGCGTGGCGCTAACGCCCATCGCCTTGAAGAGCGCCGGCAGCGGCGGGTCGTCGCGGCCCTCGCTCAGCTGGCGCACCAGCGTGCGCAGGCGTACACCGGTGGTTTCTTCCATCAGGCTGATCAGCCCGGCTTCGGTCACGCCGCGCTGCGTGTGCCCGGCGGCATAGAAATCACGGCCGTACGTCACCCACAGGGCGCGCATCACGTCGTCGAGCGAACGTTCGCCGTGGGTCTGGGTGCGGATCGTCAAGTCCAGCGCCAGCGCCACCAGGGAGCCCTTGGTGTAGTAGCTGACGATGGCGTTGGGCGCGTTTTCGTCCTGGCGGTAGTACTTCGTCCACGCATCGAACGAGCTTTCGGCCACGCTCTGCTTCAGTCGGCCGCTGCCGCGCAGCACGCCGTTCCACGTCTTGCCGAGCATCTCCAGATACTGCGCTTCAGAGATCAGGCCCGAGCGCACCAGCATCAGGTCGTCGTAGTAGCTGGTGAACCCTTCAAACAGCCACAGCAGCGGTGTGTGGACCTCGCGGTCGAGCGCGTACGGCACGAAGGTGGCCGGCTTGATGCGCTTGACGTTCCAGGTGTGGAAATACTCGTGACTGACAAGGCCAAGGAAGGTGCGATAGCCCTCGGTGGTCTCATCGCGGCCGGTCACGGGCAGGTCGTTGCGCGCGCACATCAATGCGGTGCTGGCACGGTGCTCCAGGCCGCCGTAGCCGTCGGTGGTGACCATCGTCATGAAGACGTAGCGGCGGTTGCTGTCGAGGAACGGCGCCTTGGCGGTGTGCGGCTCGAACAGGCGGATCTGCGCTTCGCAGATGCGCTTGAAGTCGCGGGCGATGCGTTCCAGATCGAGATTCGGCACACGGCCGGTAAAGACGGCGTCGTGCTGCGCGCCGCAGGCCTCGAACGACACCAGCTCGAACGCGCCCATCTCGACCGGGTGGTCGATCAGTTCGTCGTAATCGGCCGCTTCGTACCAGCCGAAGCCGTAGCGCTTGGCGCCAGCCTTGCCCTGGACGCGGCCAGTGGCCTCGCGCAGCGCGGTGGCCACGCGCCAGCCCCGGTAGGCATCTCCGGCGGGCGGCTGGATGTCGACCAGGCACCGCTGGTCATCCGCGCCTTCCACACGCAGGAATACCGACGTGCCGTTGAAGAAGCCGTGCGTGGCATCCAGATGCGCGGCGCGCACCGACAAGTCCCACGCATAGACGTCGTATGAAACCGTCAGCGGCCCGCTGCACGGGGCGGCCCACCACGTGTGCTTGTCGACCTTGGTCAGGCGCACCGGCCTGTCGGCTGACGATGCCTCGATCCGCACGATGTTGCGTGCGAACTCGCGGATCATGTAGCTGCCCGGAATCCACGCCGGCAGCGAAAAGCGCTGGCCTTGGCTGTCAGGCGCGTCAACCGTGACGGTGACGGTGAAAACGTGCGCTTCAGGCGCGGCGGGGGCGATGGTGTAGCGGATCGGCTTCATGGCGGACATTGTAGCGTTGCCGTCCCACGCTGCCGAAGGCAAATCGTCCGCAAACCGGCCTGCCAGCCTATCGGTTGACGTCGACCACGACGCGCCCGCGCATCTTGCCGGCCATGATGTCGTGTGCAGCGTCGATGGCCTCCGAGAGCGACACTTCGCGAGTGATGGCGGCCAGACGATCGGGCAGCAGATCGGCGGCCAGGCGTTGCCAGGCGGTCTGGCGCACCGCACGCGGTGCCATCACGCTGTCGATCCCGCACAGCGTTATGCCACGCAGGATGAACGGCGCGACGGTTGCCGAAAAATCCATTCCCTGCGCCAGCCCGCACGCCGTGACGACGCCGCCGTAGCGCACCTGTGCGCAGGCGTTGACCAGCGTGTGCGAGCCCACCGAATCGACCACTGCCGCCCAGCGCTCCTTCTGCAGCGGCTTACCTGGGGCGGACAGCTCGGCGCGATCAATCACCTCCGCAGCACCCAGCGCCTGCAGGAAATCGGCCTCGCTCGTCTTGCCGGTGGACGCCACCACGCGGTAGCCCAGCTTGCCGAGCAGCGCGATGGCGATCGAGCCCACGCCGCCCGAGGCGCCGGTCACCAGCACCTCGCCGTCGCCCGGTTTCACGCCGGCGCGCTCAAGCGCCAACACCGAGAGCATCGCCGTGTAGCCTGCGGTGCCGATCGCCATGGCCTGGCGCGCGTCGAGCCCCGCCGGCAATGCCACCAGCCAATCGCCGGAAAGCCGCGCCTGCTGGGCAAGGCAACCCCAGTGCGTCTCGCCGACACCCCAGCCGTTGAGCACGACCGAATCGCCCGTCCTCCAGTCCGGGTGCGAGGAATCGAGCACCACGCCCGCGCCGTCGATACCGGCCACCATCGGCCACTTGCGCACGACGGGGCCTTTGCCGGTGATGGCCAGGCCGTCCTTGTAATTGATGGTCGACCAGTCCACGCGGATCAGCACGTCGCCAGCGGTCACGTCGTTGGCGAGCGCTTCGGGCGTGGACAACGCCGCGTCATCGAGGTCGACGATGTGGGCCAGCGGCCCGCCATCCTGCTTTTCCAGCATCAGCGCGCGAAACGACATGCCAAGTCTCCGAGGGTGAGGTGAATGCAAGCGCCAAAAGAAAAAGCGCCGGATCTACCGGCGCTTCCTTCGTGCGAATTAAGACTTCTTGAGCGCGGCGAACTTGCGCTCCAGCGTGGCCGCGTCGATCAGACCCGGGGCCCGGGTGCCGTCCGGGAAGATGATGGCCGGCGTGCCGGTCACGTTGAGCTGCTGGCCCAGCTTCAGGTTGGCTTCCAGCGGTGTGTCGCAGGTGCCGGCGCCGCCCGGGGCGGTCTTGGCGGTCATCCAGTCGCGCCAGGCCTTGGCGCGGTCAGCCGAACACCAGATCTGCTTGGCCTTGGTGTTGGAGTCTTCCGACAGAATCGGGAACAGGAAGGTGTAGACCGTGATGTTGTCGACCTGCGTGAGCATCTGCTCCAGCTTGTGGCAGTACGGGCAGTTCGGATCGGAGAACACGGCGATCTTGCGTGCGCCGTTGCCCTTGACCCATTTCACGGCTCGGTCCAGCGGCAAGTCGGACCACTTCACGCGGTTCAGCTCGGCCAGGCGCTCTTGCGTGAGGTTGGTGGCGGTCTGCGTATCGAGCAGGTCGCCGTTGAGCACGTAGCGGCCGGTGGCATCGCTATAGACGACCTGGCTGCCGAGGTTGATTTCGTACAGGCCAGCCAGCGGCGACTTGGTAACGCTCTTGATTTCCACGTTCGGGCCCAGGGCCTTCTGTACCGTGGCCTTGACCTTGTCCAATGCGGGCTCGGCGGCACCGGCGCTCAACACATAGCCCGCGCCAATGGCTGCCACGGCCACCGCAGAGGCGATGGCCGCCACCCGAATACGAAACGACATAACGACTCCTGGAACCCCAAAAAACCACAAACCCGCTGAGGCAGCCTCAGCCGAGTGCGTGCTTGATCAACAAGCGTTTGATAAATGGCGTCATGCCCACCATGCGCATCCCCGCGTTGCGTACCGTGCGGGGCAGCGCGCCCGGCAGGGCGAACAGTTTGTGCAGACCATCGGTAGCGGCCGTGAGCGAAAGCAGGTCTTCGCGGCGGGCGCGCTCGTAACGGCGCAGCAACCTCAGATCGCCATGATCGCGCATGGTTTCACGTTCCGCCATCACCCGGCCAATTTCGGCCACATCCCGAAGCCCGAGGTTCATGCCCTGCCCGGCCAGCGGATGGATCACATGCGCAGCGTCGCCCACCAGCGCCACACGCGGCGCGACCGCCCGGCTGGCGTGTTGCAGCACGAGCGGGAAACCCTGCGCCGGCGTGATATTCGACAGACGCCCAAAGCGTGCGGCGATGGCGCCGCCGGCCGCGGCTTCCACGGCGCGGCACAGCGCCTCCGGCGACAGCGCGAGCAGCTCGCGGGCGTGGTCTTCGCTGGCGGACCACACCATCGACATGCGCCGATCGGGCAACGGCAGCATCGCGAGGATCTCGCCGCGCAACGGGGCGGTGTCATCCGCTGCGGCGGCCTGCTCGGCAGATGCACCGAGGAACCATTGCCACGCGGTGTCCTGATGCCAGCGCTCGGCCTGGAAGTTGGCAACCACGCCAAGCTGTCGATACGGCTTCGCTTCGGCCTCGATGCCAGCCTGCTGGCGCACCCACGAATTCTTGCCGTCGGCGCCGATCACGCATTCCGCGCGGATCGTCTGCCCGTCGGCCAGCGTCAGCCGCACGGCATCAGCTTCCATTTCGAAGCCGGTGGCGGCGTGCGGGAAGGTCTGCACCGTATGGGCGAAGCGCAGCGCCGTTTCCAGCGCGCGCTCGACGAGCGACGATTCGGCAATCCACGCCAGTTGCGGCGTGCCGGCTGCGTAGGCGGAAAAATGCAGGTCGGGGTGGGCGTGCTCGCCGCGTGCGGCAGCGTCGTCGCCGAAGATCCGCATGTCGTGCACAGGCTGCACGCGCGTCATGTCGAGCGCCGGCCAGATGCGCAGCTGCTCCAGCAGCGCCTGGGAGCTGGACGAGAACGCGTAGACACGCGCATCCCAGGCATCCGGCCCAGCGGGCGCGGAGGCTGGGGCGGGCGGTGCGATATGCGCGATGCGCAAGCCGATCTGCGCCAGCCGCAGCGCGCAGGCGCGCCCGACGATGCCGCCGCCCACCACGGCCAAGTGGTAAGGCGCTGCCTCTTTGGGCACAGCCTTGGAAGAGGAAAACGCGGGTGTATTCATGGTGCGCCGATTATAGCGGCGAGGGGTCTTCCAGCCTTGTGGCCGCGCAAATGTGTCACGGCCGACACTTGGCGGCGCCGCACCGCGGCCCCGGTGTTTACGCCTACCAGCCCCGCGGCGAGACGCTGGCGCCACGCGAACCCATTGCAGCGCGCAGCGCATATTTGGCGCGCCAATATGCCGATTGCGCCGCATATGTGCAAAACACTTCGCCCGACCGCAAATCCGTAATGTGATGCCGTTTTCACCTTGAATCAGGCCCTCAAGCCATCCGTCGGGATGGACGATAAAAGCCGGGTAATTCGACGTTTTGACGGGCGCGGCCGGCCGATACAGTGCGGGTCCGATCCACGCATTCCTTATCGCCATGTGGACTTTTTCCGAACGCTCCGCCGTATCGCTGACGCTGGCCGCGCTGCTGGCACTGGCCGGCTGCGCGCAAATGCCTGCCCAGACGCCGGCCCCGGTGGCCCGCACCGCGCCCACGGGCGAAGTCATGACCTTCGCCATCCCGCCCGATGCACTGGGCGCGCATGACCCGCAACTGACCGCCGTGCTGACCAAGGCCGGCGCGTTGGCCGCCGCGCAAAAACGCCCGGCGACGATTCAGGTGGCCGCGCTGGCGCAGGATTTCCGTTATCTGAACCAGGCGCTGTGGAACGGCGTGCCCGCGCAGCGCGCCGGCTACGTCCGCCTGGAAAACCTGACCGTCAGCGCCAGCCAGCCTTACAGCGTGACGATCCGCACGCAGGATTAAGAGGAACGTCATGCGTATGACCCATCTGCTCTTTCCGCTCACCGTTGGCCTGCTGGCGACACCGGCCGCAACGGCCTTTGCCGCGCCACCCGACGCACTGATGCCGGCGACGGCTGCGGCGCCCGACCGCGTCTATCCGCCCCTGCCCTCCCTGGCGATGCTGCCGCCCGGCGGCGGTGCCGAAATCGAAGCCGCGCCCGCCGTACACACGCGCGGCGGCAAGCGCAAGGTTCTGACCACGCAGTGGCGCAAGGCGACCGAGCCGGTGCCGCGCATGGTGGTGTCGGAGGCATCGCACACGTATCTGGCCGGTATCGAGCGTCAGCTTGAAGTGGCCCTGCAGAAGTAATCAGAAACCGCCGGAGCCGTCATGCCCCTCGCCCGCCCTCTTCGCTTGACCTGCAGCCGCCTTGGCGCGGCGCTTGTGCTGGCCGCCTCCAGCGTTGCTGCGCACGCCGCCTCGGGCGATTGCTTCGAGCAGGCGGGCACCTACCAGGGCGTCAACCCTGCGGTGCTGCGCGCGATCGTGTGGTTTGAATCGAAGGGCGATGCCGGCGCCATCCACCGCAACGCCGACGGCTCGGTCGACATCGGCCAGGCGCAGATCAACTCGATCCACTTCAGTACGCTGGCCCGCTACGGCGTGCCGCGCGGTGCGCTCACCGACGCCTGCGTCAACGTGTTTGTGGCGGCTTGGCTGCTCAAGCAAAAGATGGTGCGCCACGGAAACACCTGGCGGGCCATCGGCGCGTATCACTCGGAAACGCCTGTCCACCGCGACGCCTATGCGCGCAGCATCCAGCGGGTGCTGATGTCGTGGGGAGAATTGCGGGCCGACCGCTGAATCGGGTCCGGCCGCGGAACCGCTCTGCCGCTCAGTAGTACGAGACGGCGGCGTACGCCTGACGTGCGCCGATGGCGCGGCGCTCGCCGCTGACCAGGCGCATCAGCTCATCCTGGCGCGGGCAGACCAGCGCACGCACGCGGGCGTCGTTGGCCAGAATGCGCATCATCAGGTCGCGCTTGCGTTGCAGTTCTTCGTGCGACAAGGCCGGGCGCAGGCCGTGACCCAGGCGCTCCATATGGGCTGCGCATTCGCGCTCAAGCAAGCTCACTTCGTCCCAATCGCCGCGTTCGGCCGCATCCACCATGTCTTCGGACAAGCTCGCGATGGCCTCGTAGCAGGCGAACAGGCCGGCGCTGTCGGAAACCGTATGGATCGGGCGGGCGGCGGTGGCGACGGTCCAGGACATGCTGTGCTCCAGAATCAAACGTGTTGTTTGCGGGAAGCCAGTGCAATAGGCATGCCCGGCGGCCCGCCGCCGTCCGCAGCTCGCGCGGAAACGGCGCTCAAGCCTTTGCCGGCTTGGCCTCGCAGGATACGGAGGGCATCTGATGGCGGGCGTCGCAGGCCCGAAAAACGGCCGCTTCACGCGAAGTTGTTACGTTTCTGGAACGTAACGCGTAACGGGGCCCGTAACGCCGTCTCCCCCTCGCCATGCAGCCGGGAGGCGCCTTGTCTGACCGAAGGCGCCTTCTAGAATGAGGACATCGCGCCGCTCCCGCGCGGTCTGTCGCTCGAAGAATATGGGCATGGGAATCACGTCGACATCCCCTAGCCAGGCATCTCTGGCGCGCCGATTGCCCATCGAATGAGAACTCACATGGACCAGACAAACGACGCGCATCCCGCCCTGCGCACCGTGCTGCTCACCTGCATCACCATGGTGGCGTTCGCGTCGAACTCGCTACTGTGCCGGCTGGCGCTTCAACAGGCGGCCATCGATGCGGCGAGCTTTTCCAGCATCCGACTGGTATCGGGCGCCGTCGTGCTGGCCGTCCTTGCGCGGGCAAGCGCGGGGCAGACACCGCCAGCGCGTGTGGATTGGGCTGCCGCGACGATGCTCTTCGTCTATGTCGTCTTCTTCTCGTTTGCGTATCTGACGCTGAGCGCAGGCACCGGCGCGCTGATTCTGTTTGGCGCGGTGCAGCTCACCATGCTGGCGGCCGGCCTGCGTGCCGGCGAACGGTTCGAGGCGCTTGGCTGGGCGGGGTTTGCGCTGGCGGCAGGTGGGCTCGTCTATCTCGTATCGCCCGGCGTGACAGCGCCGACGCCCCTGGGCGCCGCGTTGATGACGGTGGCGGGCATCGCCTGGGGCGTGTATTCGCTGCGCGGGCGCGGGCTCGACAATCCGCTGGCTGCCACTGCCGGCAACTTCCTGCGCGCCGCGCCCATGGCGCTCGCGCTGAGCATGTTGCTGTATGACCGCGCACACGCCAGCCCGGCCGGTATCCTGCTCGCGCTTGCCTCCGGCGCCCTCACTTCGGGCATCGGCTATGTGATCTGGTACGCCGCGCTCAAAGGGCTGTCGGCGATCCGTGCGGCGGCGGTACAACTGTCGGTGCCGCCCATTGCGGCGTTCGGGGCGGTGCTGTTCTTGGCGGAGCCGCTGACCCCGCGCCTGGCAGCCGCCTCCGCCGCCATCCTCGGCGGCATTGCCCTGGTGCTGGCCAGCCGCACGCAGCGCAAGCGCCCCGAAGCAGCATCCCAGGGCTAGACGCCATCCGGAGCGGTTACAATCACGCCTTTCCGTGAACGACGCGCACAGCCCGGATTCCGCTGTGCTGCCGCCTCCCCCGCGTCACGCAACCCCTTGATTTAGAGCCTTTTTCACCATGAGCCTCCAATGCGGCATCGTTGGTCTGCCGAACGTCGGCAAGTCGACCCTGTTCAATGCCCTGACCAAAGCCGGCATCGCTGCCGAGAACTACCCGTTCTGCACGATCGAGCCCAACGTAGGCGTGGTGGAAGTGCCGGACGTCCGCCTGCAAGCGCTGGCCGACATCGTCAAGCCCGAGCGGGTGCTGCCGGCGGTGGTCGAGTTCGTCGACATTGCGGGCCTGGTGGCGGGCGCCTCCAAGGGTGAAGGCCTGGGCAACCAGTTCCTGGCCAACATCCGCGAGACAGATGCCATCACGCACGTGGTGCGCTGTTTCGAAGATGAAAACGTGATCCACGTCGCCGGCAAGGTCGACCCGATCGCCGACATCGAGGTCATCAACACCGAACTGGCCCTCGCTGACCTGGCCACGGTTGAAAAGGCACTGCAGCGCTACACCAAGGCCGCCAAGTCGGGCAACGACAAGGAAGCCGCCAAGCTGGTCGCGGTGCTGGAAAAGGCACAGAAGGTGCTGGACGAAGCCAAACCCGTGCGCGGCCTGAACCTGACCGACGACGAGTGGGCAACCATCAAGCCGCTGTGCTTGATTACCGCCAAGCCGACCATGTACGTGGCCAACGTGCGCGAAGACGGCTTCGAGAACAACCCGCACCTGGACGCCGTGCGCAACTACGCCGCGCAGACGAATTCGCCGGTGGTGGCCGTGTGCGCCGCCATCGAAGCCGAGATCGCGGATCTGGACGACGCTGACAAGGCTGAATTCCTGGCCGACATCGGCATGGACGAACCCGGCCTGAACCGCGTGATCCGCGCGGCTTTCAAGCTGCTCGGCCTGCAAACCTACTTCACCGCCGGCGTGAAGGAAGTGCGCGCCTGGACGATCCACATCGGCGACACGGCCCCGCGCGCCGCTGCGGCCATCCACACCGACTTCGAACGCGGCTTCATCCGCGCCCAGACGATTTCGTACGACGATTTCATCCAGTTCAAGGGCGAACAAGGTGCCAAGGAAGCCGGCAAGATGCGCGCCGAAGGCAAGGAATACATCGTCAAGGACGGCGATGTGCTGCACTTCCTGTTCAACGTCTGATCAGCACAAGCACAACGAAAAAGCCCCGCAATCGCTGCGGGGCTTTTTTCATGGGCGAGGCGAAAATGCAAGCCTGGGCAACAGGGCAGCGCGGGCACCGTCCAGCCTTGTAACGTTGAGGCGGCCCAGCAGCACTTTTTTACATGCAGGAAGGGACGACAACGCTGCTTCGGCGCTCTACCGGGCGCATCGCCATGCCGTTTTCGCGTGTCGGGCACGTCGCTTGCGTAGGAACCTGGCAAATACGCTGAACCCCGGCAGGCCGCTTCCGCCCGGGGCAGCCCGCCGCCCCCGCCAAGCATTCAGCCAAGGCCATCGGGGTGGCGCACTCGCCCGACGCCATGAGTTCGCAATCGCCTCCGCCCTTGTCCGTAGTGGACGACATCGACGACGCCATAGGTAGTGGCAGCAACGCCGCCATCCAGTCGCGCGGGGTGTTGCTGTGCCTGTCCGAACCTGATTTATGCATCCGTCAGGTGAGCGAAAACCTGGAGGCGGCCCTGGGTACGCCACTGGCCACTGCGCTGCAGGCCCCCGTCGACCGTGTGATCGGCACCGCCGGCCGCAAGTTGCTGGAGCGCGCCCTGGGCACACACAGCATCGACGGCCATCCGCTGTATATCGGCACGCTGCAGACGCCGCACGGCCACGCGCTCGACGCGGTGATGCACCGGCACAAGCGCACGCTGATCCTGGAGCTGGAACCCGCGGTGCATGCGGCCGACGGCGCGTTTGCATCGATGTACCCGCTGGTGCGCACGTTCGTTGCCAGCCTGCAAGCCGTCAGCACGGTCGATGCGCTGACGGACTTGGCAGCACGCGAAGTCCGCCGCCTGACGCACTTTGGCCGCGTCACGATCTACCGCATTGACCGCGATGGCTCCTTGCAGGCCGTGGCCGAAGCGCGAGACAAGGCCTATGACACGCTGGTCGGCGCGCACCTGTCGGGCGCCGGCATGACGCCCGAACTGCGCAGCCTGTATAGCCACAACCCCTTGCGGCTCGTGGCAAACGTCGACGACACGCCGGTGGGGCTGGTGCCCCCGCTGCATCCGTCCACGGGGCGCACAACTGATCTGACGTACGCTGCCCTGCGCGCTGCGTCCGAGGCCCAGCGCGAAACCATGCGCCGCATTGGCGCGAAGGCCTCGCTCACGCTGGCGCTTACGGTGCGCGGGAACCTGTGGGGCTTGATCGCCTGCCACCATGCGACGCCCTGTTCGCTGTCGTTTGAGGTGCGCACGGCGTGCGAACACCTGGCGCAGATTCTGTCCCTGCAGATCGAAGCAAAGGAAGACCGCGCCGAGATCGCCCACCGGCTTGAACTGCGACGCATCCTGGTACGCCTGCTGGCCGCGATGGCCGACCGTGACCATTTCCAGGATGGCCTGATCGAACATCCCGCCGATCTGTTGCGCTTTGCCTCGGCCAGCGGCGCCGCCATCGTGCGCCAGGGCGAGTGCGTGCGCATCGGTGTCGCGCCTGACGAAGACAGCATCCTGCGCCTGACCGAATGGCTGGCCAACGAGCACCCTGGCGAGGTCTTCCACAGCGACCGCCTGGCCGCCACCTATGCGGACGGCGCCGCGCTGCTGCCCCAGGCCAGCGGCGTGCTGGCCGTGCAGGTTTCGCAACTGCATCGCCACTACGTGCTGTGGTTCCGCCCAGAGACTCCGCACACCGTGCGCTGGGCCGGCGACGCACCGGACTTGGCCACCGACCACGCTACCGGGCACATGCTCGGCCGCACGCGCCATCGGCAGGAACACATCGCCCACACCTCGCGCCCATGGCGTACGAGCGAAGTGGAGACCGCCGCGGAGTTCCGCTACGCCGTCCTCAACATCGTGCTGCGCCGCGCTGAAGAAGCCGCGGAGTTGACCAGCGAGCTGCGCCGCGCCAATCACGAGCTGGAAGCGTTCTCGTATTCCGTTTCGCATGACCTGCGCGCGCCGCTGCGCCACATTGCCGGCTATGCCGAACTGCTCGACGAGATGGAAGGCCAGCACGTCTCGGCGCGCGGGCGGCATTTTCTGCAGACGATCTCGGAGTCGTCGCGCTTTGCGGGCAAGCTGGTCGACGATCTGCTGACCTTCTCGCAGATGGGCCGGGGCGCGCTTCACCTGACCGATGTCGACCTCGCCCAGCTCGTGCGCGGCGTCGTGCGCGACATGACGATCGACCAGGGGCGCCGCCATATCGAGTGGAGTATCGCCGCGTTGCCCGTGGTACGGGCCGACCCGGCATTCTTGCAACTGGCGATGCGCAACCTGCTCTCCAACGCCGTCAAATACACGCGTGACCGTGATCCGGCGCGCATCCATATCGACGCCGAACAGACCGACGCCGAAACCATCGTGCGTATTGCCGACAACGGCGTGGGCTTCTCGATGGAATACGTGGCCAAGCTGTTCGGCGTGTTCCAGCGGCTGCATCGCATGGACGAGTTCGAGGGCACCGGCATCGGCCTGGCCAATGTGCGGCGCATCATCGATCGCCACGGCGGCCGCACCTGGGCCGAGGGCGAGCTCAATCGCGGCGCGACGTTCTACTTCGCGCTGCCGCGCACGCCCGACCCGCAGGCGGTATCCGAGGCAGGCCTCAGCACACCCTGACTCGCGATGCCTGATCGTTCTTTCCACGTTCATTGTCACCATGCTCAAACCCATCCTGCTCGTCGAAGACAACCCAAACGACCTCGAGCTGACTCTGCTGGCGTTGGAGCGCAGCCAGCTTGCCAACGATGTGGTCGTCACCCGGGACGGCGCTGAAGCGCTGGATTACCTGCACGCACGCAACCTTTACGCGCAACGCGTGCCGGGCAACCCGGCCGTGGTGCTGCTCGACTTGAAGCTGCCGAAAGTCGACGGCCTGGAAGTGCTGGCTGAGATTCGCGCAACGCCCATGCTCAAGAGCCTGCCGGTGGTCATGCTTACCTCGTCGCGAGAAGAAACCGACCTGCTGCGCAGCTACGAGCTGGGGGTCAACGCCTATGTGGTCAAACCGGTGGAGTTTCGCGCGTTTGTCGATGCGATTGCCGACCTGGGGGTGTTCTGGGCGGTGCTCAACGAACCGCCGCCCGGCTCCACCCGGGCACGCCGCACGTTGCTGCCGGCGAGCTAGCCGCCCCATCCGGAGCATTCGCCCCCATGCCCAATCTGCAACTGCTGCTGGTCGAAGACAATCCGCTCGACGCAGAACTGACGCGCGCGCGGCTGGAAACCGCCAACCTGCAAGCCGACACCACGCTGGTCGACAACGAGACCGACTTCATCGCCCAGCTCAGCGCACGGACCTTCGACGCCATCCTGGCCGACTACATGCTGCCGCAATTCACGGGGGCGGAGGCGCTGGACATTGCGCGCCGCATGGCGCCGCAAACGCCGTTCATCTTCGTATCGGGTGCGCTGGGCGAGGAGCACGCGGTGGACATGCTCAAGCGCGGCGCCACCGATTACGTCATCAAGCAGCGCCTGCAGCGCCTGCCCGTGGTGCTGTTGCGCGCGCTGGCCGAAGCGGCCGAGCGCCGCCAGCGCATCGCCGCCGAAGCCGCCCTGCGCGAGGCGGAAACGCACTTCCGCCTGCTGATCAACGCGCTCAAGGAGCACGCCGTGCTCTCGCTGGACCCGCAGGGCATCGTGCGCACCTGGAACGCGGCATCGCGCGGCATTCTCGGGTATGCACGCGAGGACATCCTCGGCAAGTCGGCCGAGATTCTGTATCCGCAGGCCGCGCGCGAGGCCGGTGAATTCCAGCGCAAGTTGGAGCGCGTGCGCCGCGAAGGCAGCCTCACCGACGACCGCTGGATGCTGCGCAAGGACGGCACGCCGTTCTACGCATCCAGCGTGGTCACCGCCATCCACAACGAGACCGGGCAACTGGTTGGCTTCTCCAAGATCATCCGCGACTCCACCGAAGAGCGCATCGCCGCCGACGCCCTGCGCCGTGCCAAGGAAGAAGCCGAGACCGCCAACCACGCCAAGGACCACTTCCTGGCCGTGCTTTCGCATGAACTGCGCACGCCGCTCACGCCAATCCTGACCGCTGTGCATCTGCTGGAACTGCGCCAGGATCTGCCGGCGTATGTGGTCGCACAGCTGGAAGTCGTGCGCCGCAATGCCGAGCTGGAAGCGCGCCTGATCGACGACCTGCTCGACATCACCGGCATTGCGCGCGGCAAGCTGGCGGTGAGCTTTGCGCTGGTCGATTTGTATCCGCTGCTGGAAAGCACGCTGGAGATGTCGCGCAACGACATGCAGGCCAAGCGGCTGTCGCTCAAGACGTGCTTCGAGGCGGGCCGCAGCCGGCTGTATGCCGACGGCGCACGCATCCAGCAGGTGATCTGGAACCTGGTGCGCAACGCCGTCAAGTTCACGCCCGACGGCGGCGCCATCGAGGTGCGCGTCTGGAACCCGTCGCCCGCCACCGTGGCCGTGGCGGTGAAGGACAACGGCATCGGCATCGAACTCGACGCACTGCCGCGTATCTTCTCGGCGTTCGAACAGGCCGACGCATCGATCACGCAGCGCTTTGGCGGGCTGGGCCTGGGCCTGGCGATTGCCTACGCGCTGGTGCAGAAGCACGAGGGCTCATTGATTGCCGAGAGCGCCGGCCGCCACGAGGGCGCCACGTTCACGCTCACGCTGCCCCTGGCCACCGAGATGGTGCAGCCCGAGACACCCCCCTCGCCACCCTTGCCACGCGCCCAACCGACGCGCGGCTTGCACGTGCTGCTGGTGGAAGACAACGCCGATACGGCCGAAGCCATGTCGCAGATGCTGGAGATTCTCGGTCACAGCGTCGCCGTGGCCAATAGTGCCCGCACGGCCATGCAAGCCGCTGAATCTGGCACGTTCGATCTGCTGATCAGCGACATTGGTCTGCCTGACGGCAGCGGCCTGGACGTGGTGCGTATTTTTGCCGAGCGGCAAGCCGCACCGTCGATTGCGATTACGGGCTACGGCATGGAAGAAGACATCGCCCGCTGCCGCGACGCGGGCTTTACGGATCACCTGACCAAACCGGTGGACTTCAAGCGGCTGGAAACGCTGATGGCCGGCTACCTGGCCGCGCGCGATGCGCGCACTGCCGGCGTGGGCGCGGGCTGAACCGCGCCAGAACGCCGCAGGACACTCGCCCTAGCGGCGCAACAGGCCCCACGCGGCGGGCAGCAGCATGGCGCCCACCACGGCGGCCGTCCACGCCATGATTTGTCCATCGGCATAGAGGTGGGCGAACTGGCCACTGTAGTAACCGAACAACGCGCCAATCCCGCCCGTCACCAGCGCAGCCGCCCACCCCAGGCGTTTGCCTGCGGGATGCAACCAACGCGCCGCCACGCCCACCGCCAGCCCGATCCACAGCGGCCCGATCCACCCCATGCCTGTTCTCTCCGTATTACTAATGAGCGACTTAACTGGACGCGTACCTTAGCGCAGGAAGCTGCAGAAGGCCACGGTGGCCCACCGCGCAGCGCGTGACGAATAATCGACATTCGTCCACACATGCCACCAGATTTGACCTGGGTCCTGCTCATCCGGGGGCCGGGCGTTATAATCCAAAGTGCTCAAAATTCGTGCCGTCCCCAATTAACCGGCCGCCCCACATGCAGTTGCTGACCCTCGGAATCAACCACCACACTGCGCCGCTTTCCCTGCGCGAGAAGGTGGCGTTTCCGCTCGAGCAGCTCAAGCCCGCGCTGGGCACGCTGCGCCAGCACCTGCCGCACCTTAGAAGCACGGCCGAAGCGGCCATCCTTTCCACCTGCAATCGCACCGAAATCTACTGCGCCACCGACGGCAACCTGCCCGAGCAGACCGCGCACGAGCATGCGATTCGCTGGTTGGCACAGCACCACAACATCGACCCCGGCGAACTCGCGCCCCATGTGTATTCGCTCGGGCAATCGCTGGCGGTACGCCACGCGTTCCGCGTGGCCAGCGGGCTCGATTCCATGGTGCTGGGTGAGACGCAGATCCTCGGCCAGATGAAAGACGCCGTGCGCACCGCCACCGAAGCGGGCGCCCTGGGCACGTACCTGAATCAGCTATTCCAGCGCACCTTTGCGGTGGCCAAGGAAGTGCGCGGCACGACGGAGATCGGCGCGCATTCCGTGTCGATGGCCGCTGCCGCCGTGCGCCTGGCGCAGCGCATCTTCGAATCTATCGCCGATCAGCGCGTATTGTTCATCGGCGCCGGTGAGATGATCGAGCTGTGCGCCACGCACTTCGCCGCGCAGACGCCGCGTGAGGTGGTGATCGCCAACCGCACGCTGGAACGCGGCGAGAAGCTCGCCGAATCGCTGTCGAACCAGGGCCTGAACGCTCGCGCCGTGCGCCTGGCCGAACTGCCGACCAAGCTCGCCGAGTTCGACATCGTTGTTTCGTGCACGGCCAGCACGCTGCCCATCATCGGCCTGGGCGCCGTTGAGCGCGCCATCAAGCAGCGCCGCCACCGCCCCATGTTCATGGTCGACCTGGCCGTGCCGCGCGACATCGAACCCGAGGTCGCGCGTCTGTCCGACGTATTCCTCTACACCGTGGACGACCTGGGCGCCATCGTGCGCGAGGGCAACGCGCTGCGGCAGGCTGCCGTGGCACAGGCCGAAGCCATCATCGAAACGCGCGTGCTGAACTTCATGCACTGGCTCGATGCGCGCAGCGTGGTGCCCATCATCCGCGATCTGCATGCGCAGGCCGAAACGCTGCGCCAGGGTGAGCTGGAACGCGCTCAGCGCATGCTTGCGCGCGGCGATGATCCGGCGCTGGTGCTCGAAGCGCTGTCGCAGGCGCTCACCAAGAAATTCCTCCACGGCCCGACGCATGCGCTCAACCACACGCAGGGCGAAGGCCGCGAACAGCTCATCGACCTGCTGCCGGCGTTGTTCCGCCAGTCCAGCCACTCCGAGCGCTAGCGGCCAGCGCATCGCACGCGCGCGCCGCATGTTTTCACTCCGGCACGCAACTTCTGGCGCGGTATCATGCGCCGCCCTCGCTTCCAGCGTTTCCCTCCGCGATTGCCCGAATGAAGCCCAGCATGCTGTCCAAGCTCGACCAACTGGCCGAGCGCATCGTCGAAATCAACGCGCTGCTCGCGCGTGAAGACGCCACCGCCAACCTCGACCAATACCGCAAGCTCACGCGCGAGCACGCCGAGCTGGAGCCCGTGGTCGCGCAATTTGCCGCGTGGAAACAGGCCGAGGAAGACATCGCCACCGCACAGGAACTGGCGGCCGATCCGGACATGAAGGCGTTTGCCGAAGACGAACTTCGCGCCGCGCGTGAGCGCAAGGAATCCCTCGAAGGCGAGCTGCAGCGCCTGCTGCTGCCCAAAGACCCGAACGACCACCGCAACATCTTCGTGGAAATCCGCGCTGGGACGGGCGGCGATGAATCCGCGCTCTTTGCCGGCGACTTGCTGCGCATGTACACGCGCTACGCCGAACGGCAGCGCTGGCAGGTGGAGATCGTGAGCGAATCGCCATCGGACTTGGGCGGCTACAAGGAAGTGATTGCGCGGCTGGTGGGCGAAGGCGCGTACTCGCGCCTGAAGTTCGAATCTGGCGGCCACCGCGTGCAGCGCGTGCCGGCCACCGAGGCGCAGGGGCGCATCCACACGTCGGCCTGCACCGTGGCGGTCATGCCCGAGGCCGACGCACTGGCCGACATCCAGATCAACCCGGCGGATTTGCGCATCGATACGTTCCGCGCGTCCGGCGCGGGCGGCCAGCACATCAACAAGACGGATTCCGCCGTGCGCATTACCCACCTGCCGACTGGCCTGGTGGTGGAATGCCAGGATGACCGCAGCCAGCACCGCAACAAGGACCGCGCCATGCAGGTGCTGGCTGCGCGCCTGAAAGATCGCCAGGAGCGCGAGGCGCAAGCCAAGGAAGCCAGCGCCCGCAAGAGCCTGATCGGCTCGGGCGACCGCTCCGACCGCATCCGCACATACAACTTCCCGCAAGGCCGCGTGACCGATCACCGCATCAACCTGACGCTGTACAAGATCGACGCGATCATGGACGGCGACATCGACGAACTCGTGGGCGCGTTGGCGGCCGAGCACCAAGCGGAACAACTCGCGGCGCTGGGCGAAGACGCCTGATCGCCCAATCGTTAAAAAAGCGCGCGCTCCGTAACATCCGCTTGCGTTTGATACAGCTTTGCGCGATGGCGAGCCGGCCTCGCGTTCCTATAATCGATCTCGATCACGCCGAGTGCATCGCCGGTCGCATCCGGTGCGCGCTCATCAACAAGCGCGGCAACATCACGATTAGGAGAATCGCAATGCGTACCCAACTGCTGGCCATCACTGTCGCTACCACCCTCGCACTCGGCCTGGCCGCCTGCGGCAAGAAAGACGACGCCACCGACCAAGCTGCCAAGAGCGCGATGGAGCAATCGAAGGACGCCGCCAAACAGGCGATCGACAACGCCGGCACCGCCGTGAGCAAGGCCGCCGACGCCGCCAAGGTGGAACTCTCGCAAGCCGCTTCGGATGCGCAGGTCTCTGCATCGGGCGCGCTGGCCCAGGCCAAGGATGCCGCCAAGACCGCAGCCGACAAGACGGCCGACGCCGCCAAGGTTGCAGCCGACAAGACCGCTGACGCCACGAAGGAAGCGGCCGACAAGGTCAAGGACGCGACCAAGCAATAAGCGCCGTTTAACCAAACCGACCCGCTCGCGGGCCCGCGCCACTTCGGCCGGGCCCGTGTTATTTTGTGCGCCCGATCTTCGCTGCTGGTCTGTTGCCGTGTCGTCTGCTTCCGTCATTTCGCCCGAAACCCTGGCTCGCGTGTCCGACGCGCTGACGGCGCTGGCGTGCGCCGGCTTGCCTGCTCTGGAAGCACGGATGCTGGTCTCGCACGTGACGGGCCTGTCGCGCGTGCAACTCATCACGCAAGACACATGCGCCATCGACGTGGCCGCGCGCGCGCAAATCAGCGACCTCGCCACCCGCCGCCTGGCCGGCGAGCCGATGGCCTATCTGCTGGGCGAACGTGAATTCTTCGGCCGCACGTTCAAGGTGACGCCAGCCGTGCTGATTCCGCGGCCCGATACGGAATTGCTCGTTGAACAGGCGCTGGACCGCCTGGAAGAACGCGACGCGCCAGCCGTGCTCGACATGGGCACGGGCAGCGGCATCATTGCCATCACGATTGCGCTGGCGCGACGCGACGCGCGCGTATGGGCCACCGATGCCTCCGCCGATGCGCTGGCCGTGGCAATCGGCAACGCCGAGGCGCTGGGGGCCGCCAACGTCCAGGCAGCGCTGGGCGACTGGTATGGCGCGCTGGCCGAAACCGATGCGCCACACGCCTTCGACCTGATCGCCAGCAACCCGCCGTACATCGCCGCCACCGACGCGCATCTCGACCAGGGCGACCTGCGCTTCGAACCCGCCAGCGCCCTCACCGACCACGATGACGGCCTGCGCCACCTGCGCAGCATCGTCGCAGGGGCGCATGCACGGCTTGCCTCCGGCGGCTGGCTGCTGCTCGAACACGGCTACGACCAGGGCGAACCCGTGCGGGCGCTGCTGGGCGGCGCCGGCTTCGCCAACGTCTTCACCGCGCAAGACCTGGCCGGCCACGACCGCTGCAGCGGCGGACAATGGCTGGATCAAAACGCCAGTGCGCGTTCCTCGCTAAAATAGAGAGGTTTTCCAATGCGGATGTCAGCTCGGACACCCAGCTGCCGCCCCTCACCAAATCGAGTCTCCCCATGAGCACCACGCACGAAAAGATCGACCAGATCGTCAAAGGCCACCCCGTCGTCCTCTTCATGAAGGGCACGGCGCAATTCCCGATGTGCGGCTTCTCGGGCCGCGCCATCCAGATCCTGAAGGCCTGCGGCGTGGACCGGCCGCACACCGTCAACGTGCTGGAAGACGATGAAATCCGCCAGGGCATCAAGGACTACGCCAACTGGCCGACCATTCCGCAGCTCTACGTCAAGGGCGAATTCATCGGCGGTTCGGACATCATGATGGAGATGTACCAGAGCGGCGAACTGCAGCCGCTGCTGGCTGCTTGATCTAGTTTTCGGCTAAGCGTGACCTTGCCCGTGAACTCCACGGTCCAGACGCCACCTGTGCGCCGCATCATCGTGGCCATCACGGGGGCGTCGGGGGCAATCTACGGTGTGCGGCTGCTGCAGGTTCTGCAGGGCCTGCGCGAATCAGCGGGGGTGGAATCGCACCTGCTGATGTCGCCCGCAGGGCTGATGAACGTGCAGCACGAGCTGCACATGGCACGCGAAGAAGTAGAAGCGCTGGCGCACGTCGTGCATAACGTGCGCGATATCGGCGCGACCATTGCCAGCGGCTCGTTTGCGGCGGAAGCGATGGTGGTGGCGCCCTGCTCGATGAAGACGCTGGCGGCCGTTGCGCACGGCCTGTCGGACAACCTCATTGCGCGCGCGGCCGACGTCACCCTCAAGGAGCGTCGCCGCCTCATCCTGATGGTGCGCGAAACGCCGTTGAATCTAGCGCATCTGCGCAACATGACGGCCGTCACCGAGATGGGCGGAATCGTATTCCCGCCCGTGCCGGGCTTCTACCAGCGCCCCAAGACGATCGACGACCTGGTCGACCACACGGTCGGGCGCGTGCTGGATCTGCTTGGCTTGCCGCAGACATTAACGCCCGGCTGGCCGGGCCTGCGTTCAACGGACTAGACGCAGATCAGCCAACGGGTGATCAGCGGTGGTGGTAATTGAAGTACACCGAAGGTCCACCCCAATAGCCGCCGTAATAGGCCGGATAAGCCGGTGCAGCATAGACAGGCACAGGCGCCACGGCTACCGGTGCCGGATACACCGCGCAACCCCCAAGCGTCGCGGCCAACAAGGCCAGAGCCACGATTTTCATGATTAGCGTCCTTCGGCCCCGCTAGTGGAGCCACGTGGACGTTATAAGCCGACGCGAGCGACGCCGGCGTCATGCGGGTGTAAGCGGTGTAACCGAAAACTACGAACGTGTGTCCGTAAGTTCACTGCTTAGGCGCCGGTTTGCCTGCAGAGGGCTTAGCCGTCGCGGCGGGTGCCGAGGCCGCCACACCGGACGCAGCAGCCGGCTTGGGCGCATTCGGATCGACTTCCGCACGCATCTGGTCCATGACCGCCCCGGCACGCGGCGCCCAAAGGAATTCCACCGTGCCGTTCTGCGGCTCTTCGGGAATCGCGTACATCGTGATGATGGTCTGATGGCCTGCCCAGCGTGCGCGCAGCGAATCGACCGTCTTACCAGACTTGAGCTTGAGCGGCGCCTTGCCTTCCTGCGCGGGCTTGCCGTAACGATCGGACAGGGCCTGGAAGACGCGCTGCTCGGTATCGACGCCGCGCGTCGGCACGAAAATGCCGGCGATGTTGCCATCCTGGTCAATCAACAGCACGGCCTGCGGCCCGTCCATCAACTCGGGGCGCGATGCCTGCGGCACGCCCAGCGAGCGCGTGCGGCCATGCGATTCAAGCGCGTCGGAGCAATATTCGGCGACATCCTTGCCGCCATTCGCGCGTACGTCTTCGCACGAGGGCAGTTTGCGCAGGGGCTTGCCGAGCGGGAAGGTATCCAGCAGCACCGCCACGTCGCCGGGATCGCGCACTGCCTTGGCAAGCGCTGCAGCCTTTGGAGCCGCCTTGGCTGCGGGTGCGGCAAACGCCACAGGCGCGAGCAACGAGGTCGAAAAGGCAAGCGCGGCAGTTGCCGTGGCGCGTCGCGTCCAGCAGGTCATGCGAACTCCATGGAGGAAAAAGCCGAGAGTGTGCCATGCGGAAATCCCGGCACACAGGAAAGCGGTTCTGACCGCCAGCCGCCGGTGTGCGTTCCCCTCAACCGAACGGTTGACCCGCCACAGACCGCCTGATTACACGCCATTTGACGCCGATGGCGGTCCGATACGGCCAGAAACATTATCAAAATGTTGCCGGTTTTGATCTCGCAAAGGTACGGCGGGTAAAATCTCGGCGGCACAGACGAATGACCGGCAGGACCGAAGCGTCACGTTCCTCGGCCCGCCGCATAGACGCGATCTCATTTTGAACATTCCCTCCGCTGTTTCCTCCCGCACGCCGGGGGCCGCTCGCGCGGCACGCAACCGTTCGGTAGCCGGCTATGCGCGGTTGGCCGTGGGCCTGCTGGCACTGGCTTCGGCGCATGCTGCGCTGGCCTTCGGTTTCAACGATGTGGCCGTACGCGCCAAGCAACTGGCCTCCAAGCCGTACCAGGCGCCCGCCGAAACCCTGCCCCGCGAACTTCGCGAGTTGCGCTACGACCAGTACCGCGAGATCCGCTTCAAGTCCGACCAGGCTTACTGGCGCCGCGACAAGCTGCCGTTCGAACTCGGTTTCTTCCACGAGGGTTCGTACTACGACCAGCCCGTGAAGATCAACGAGGTGTCGCCCGCCGGCGTGCGCGAAATCCGCTTCGATCCGCGCCTGTTCGACTACGGCCCGGTCAAGCTCGACCCGAAGCAGTTGCAGAAGCTCGGCTTTGCCGGCTTCCGCGTGCACTACCCGATGAACACGCCCAAGTACAAGGACGAGGTCATCGTGTTCCTGGGCGCGTCGTACTTCCGAGGCATCGGCAAGGGGCAGGTCTACGGTCTCTCCGCGCGCGGCTTGGCCATCGACACCGCGCTCAATTCAGGCGAGGAATTCCCCCGCTTCACCGATTTCTGGATCGAACGCCCGGCCGCCAATGCGAAAGAGCTGACGATCTACGCGTTGCTCAACTCGCGCCGCGCCACGGGTGCCTACCGCTTTGTCATCAAGCCGGGCAGCGACACGGCGGTCGACGTCAAGGCGCAGCTGTACATGCGCGAGAACGTGAGCAAGCTGGCCATCGCCCCGCTCACCAGCATGTTCTTCTTTGGCGAGAACCAACCGGCGCCTGCGCTGGATTTCCGCCCCGAAGTGCATGACTCCGACGGCCTGTCGGTGCTTTCCGGAACAGGCGAATGGATCTGGCGTCCGCTGACGAACCCCAAGCGCCTGCTGGTCAGCTCGTTCGGGACGACCAATCCGGGCGGTTTCGGCCTGATGCAGCGTGACCGTGCATTCTCCAGCTACCAGGAAATCGGCGACCGCTATGAGCTGCGCCCGAGCGCGTGGGTCGAGCCCGTCGGCAAATGGGGCGCGGGCCGTGTGGAGCTGGTGCAGATTCCGACGCCAGACGAGACGAACGACAACGTGGTCGCCTACTGGGTGCCAGAGAACCCGCCCAAGCCCCATCAGCCGTTCAATCTCGAATACCGCCTGCTGTGGCAGAAAGACGCCGACAAGAAACCGGCGCTGGCGTGGGTTACGCAGACGCGCCGCTCGCACGGCTGGACGACCAAGCGCCCCGACGAGCGCAAGCCCGACGATACGATCGCCTTCGTGGTCGACTTTGAAGGCCCCGCGCTGGCGAAGCTTCCGCCCAATGCACCGGTTGAGCCCGTTTTCTCGGCAGATGCCAACGGCAAGATCGAATCGATCTTCGGCCAACCCAACACCGCGACCGGCGGCTGGCGCGTGACCGTGCGCCTCAAGCGGGTCGACGACGATAAACCCGTCGAAATGCGTGGCTACCTGCGCAGCGGCGGCACCGGACTTTCTGAGACGTGGAGCTACCTGTTACCTCCGGGCTGAACGTGACGACAGCCCAGACTGACGGTGCCGCTGGCACCGCCCCCTCCACCACCCCTGCCACAGCGCAGTCTGTGGCCGACCATTACCTAGAGGCGCTGCCGCTGGCGGCCGAGGCGCGCGCTGCGCTGCTGCGCACCGCGGGCATCACAGCGGGCGACGACGATGCGGCAGCGCTCGCCAAGCTGCATCGCGCACTGGCTAGGCTTGACCCGGCGCAGACGACCTCGATCGACGCCGATGCGCCGGCCTACGCTTCTGTAGGCTCGCGTCTGGATGCCGCCTATGGCGCCACGCGCGCCGATGCCGCGTCGACGGAGCCCTCTGCCGAGCCCGCGCCGCCACTTGAGCGCGACAGCCAAGGCCGCATCCACCTGGATACCGGGCCTACGCCTGCGCGCCGCTCGATGGTGCCTTGGCCCTGGGTGCTCGGGCCGATCTGGCGCACCCGCAAGGCCGTCGACCGTTGGATGCATGGCGGCAAGAAGCCAGTGCCGTATGAAGCGCCCGACTCGCCGGACCCGAAAGGCATCTGGCGCTTCGTTGGCTCGCGCCGCCGCCTCACGCTGCTGGCGCTGATGATCGCGCAGACCATCGCTGCCACCTGGGCGATGAGCACGGTGCTGCCGTACCACGGCGCCGACTGGCTCGAAGCCATCATCATCGTGCTGTTTGCAGTGCTGTTCTGCTGGGTGTCGGCAGGCTTCTGGACGGCCATCACCGGCTTCCTGCTGCTGGCCTTCCACGGCGACCGCTTCGTCATCTCGCGCCGCGCCACGCCCGACGCCACGATTCCGGACGATGCGCGCACGGCCATCGTCATGCCGATCTGCAATGAAGATGTGCAGCGCGTGTTTGCGGGGCTGCGCGCAACGTACGAATCGTTGCAGCGCACGGGGCATCTGGAACACTTCGACTTCTTCGTGCTTTCAGACTCCGGCGACCCGGACATCCGCACCGCAGAAGCCGACGCATGGCTGCATATCTGCCGCGCGCTCCATGGTTTCGGTCGCATCTTCTATCGTTGGCGTCGCCACCGCGTGAAGCGCAAGAGCGGCAACATCGACGATTTCTGCCGGCGCTGGGGCGGCAAATACCGCTACATGATCGTGCTCGACGCCGACAGCGTAATGAGCGGCGATTGCCTGACGCGCCTCGTGCAGTTGATGGAAGGTGCGCCAAGCGCGGGCATCATCCAGACCGCGCCGCGCGCCGCCGGCCGCGACACGCTGTACGCACGTATCCAGCAGTTCGCCACGCGCGTGTACGGGCCGCTGTTCACGGCCGGCCTGCACTACTGGCAACTCGGCGAATCGCACTACTGGGGCCACAACGCCATCATCCGGCTGGACCCATTCATCAAGCACTGCGCGCTGGCACCGATTCCGGGCAAGGGCTCGCTTGCAGGCGAGATCATGTCGCACGACTTTGTCGAAGCCGCGCTGATGCGCCGCGCCGGCTGGGCCGTGTGGATCGCCTACGACCTGGACGGCAGCTACGAGGAAATGCCGCCCAACCTGCTCGACGAACTGGGCCGCGACCGCCGCTGGTGCCACGGCAACCTGATGAACTTCCGCCTGTTCGGCGCGCCGGGCTTCCATCGTGTGCACCGCGCCGTGTTCATCACCGGGGTGATGGCATATCTGTCGGCACCGCTGTGGTTCCTGTTCCTGATCCTGTCGACGGCCCTGCTGGCCAAGCACACGCTGATCGCGCCGGAGTACTTCACGCAGCCGCGCCAGCTCTTCCCGATCTGGCCGGAGTGGCATCCAGAAAAAGCCGCCGCGCTGTTTTCCGCTACCGCCACCGTGCTGTTCCTGCCGAAGATTTTGAGCGTGCTGGTGCTGTGGGCCCAGGGGCCGAAGCGCTTTGGCGGGGCGATCCACCTGGCGTTGTCGATGGCGATTGAGGCAGCGTTCTCGGTGCTGGCTGCGCCAGTGCGCATGCTGTTCCACACGCGCTTCGTGACGGCCGCGTTCCTCGGCTGGAAGGTGCACTGGAAATCGCCGCCGCGCGAAGACGCGCAAACTCATTGGGGCGACGCCGTCCGCCGCCACGGCCTGCACACCGTGATCGGCATCGTCTGGGCTGCGATCGTGTATTGGCTGAACCCGAGCTTCCTCTGGTGGCTTTCGCCAGTCGTGGGCGCGCTGATCGTGTCGATTCCGCTGTCGGTGCTCTCCAGCCGCGTGAGCCTGGGCCGCCGCATGCGGCGCCTGCGCCTGTTCATGATCCCGGAGGAAGTGCGCCCGCCGCGCGAACTTCGCGCCACGCGCAAGCACCTGCGCAATGCGCCGCCGATGCCGGACTTCCGTCAGGCGGTGGTCGACCCCGTCACCAACGCGCTGATGTGCGCGATCGGCACGGCCCGTTTTCCGCACGACCGGCGCCTGATTGCTGTGCGGGAAGCACATGTGCGTCACGCACTGGAAGTCGGCCCCGACAGGCTCACAGGCAAGCAGAAGCTGGTATTGCTGTCGGATCCGTTCGCGCTGTCGGCGCTGCACCTGGCGGTGTGGTCGTCACCTGAACAGCGAACGGCCTGGGAGCCTGCACAGGGCTGAACGAGCCGCCCCACGTGAAATACCGCGCCCCACCAGTGTCTTGCCGGTGGGGCGTTTTACTTCCCGTTACATCCGTAGGATTTGCGTATCACCTGAAGCGTCCGCCGGTTCATAAAATGGCATCACGAACTTGATACACGAAGTCGACGGCACCTCCGCCCCGGCCTCGCAACCGTAAGGAGAAGCATCATGAAACGCACACTGCTCGCATTCGTTCTGGGTGGCGCCGCGCTGTGCGCCTCGACGGCGGCGCTGGCGCATGTGGATGTCGGCGTGTCGATCGGCGTGCCTGCACCGGTGTACGTGGCCCCGGCCCCTGTCTATGCACCGCCGCCCGTGGTGTATCGCCCGGCCCCGGTCTATGCCCCTGCCCCGGTCGTCTATGGCGGCTACTATCGCGACCGCGACGACTGGCGTGAGCGTGAATGGCGCCGTCACGAGTGGCGCGAACGCGAATGGCGCCACGATCACGGCTGGCACCGCGGCTGGGACCGCTAATGCCTGACGCCTAGCGCGAACAGATAACTACATCGCCACGCGGGCCGCTCACACGAGCGGCCCGTTGCTTTTGTACGCTCGAATGCCTGCGCAATCCGCAAACCGACCTATGCTGACGTAGCGGCCACAGCAATCCCGCCGCCGGTCGCACAGCACACGGGAGGACGCCATGTCGATCTCCAGCACCCTCGACGGCTGCCTGCGCAGCAAGGGCTGCCTGTACGAGGTGATTCGTCATCCGCATACCCACACGAGCACTGAAACCGCGCAATCTGCGCATGTCCCGGGCGACCGTCTGGCCAAGACGCTGTTGCTCGAAGACAAGCTTGGCTATGTCGCGGCCGTGTTGCCATCCACGTATCACCTGCATCTGTCCGAGCTGCAAAAGGAATCGGGGCGCATGGACCTGACGCTGGCCGATGAATCGGAGTTGCGCGAAGTCTTCCGGGACTGCGATGCAGGGGCCGTTCCGCCTGTGGGCACGGCCTACGGCATGCCGACCTACATCGACAGCAGCCTGATGACCCACGGCGACGTCTACTTCGAAGCTGGCGACCACGAAAACGTCGTGCATATGGACATGGATCAGTTCATGGCCTTGATGCGCGACGCCAAGCCCGCTCATTTCGCGTATCGCATGCAGGGCATCCTCTTCTGAGGAGGCGGCCATGGCCGACGACGTTGTCATCACGGTCCGCAACAACGGCCCGTATCACATCAAGGGAAGCTTCCGGATCGTCACCCAGGGCGGACGCGAATTACCGGTGGAGGAAGGGCAGGCATGGCTGTGCCGCTGCGGGCACTCGCTGAACAAGCCGTTCTGTGACGGCTCGCACAAGCGCGTCGAGTTTGACAGCAACCTCGACGCACCTGCGCCGGTTGAGGCGGACCGGTCGCCGTAAGCAGGAACGCGGGCCGAAAGACCCGCGTATTCTCGCTTAGCGCGTGACAGGCTTGTAGCGGATACGCTTGGGCTTCGCGCCCTCTTCGCCCAGACGCTTCTTCTTGTCGGCTTCGTATTCCTGGTAGTTGCCCGGGAAGAATTCGACGTGCGAATCGCCTTCGAAGGCAATGATGTGCGTGGCGATGCGGTCGAGGAACCAGCGATCGTGCGAAATCACCATCACGCAGCCCGCGAATTCGAGTAGCGCGTCTTCCAGCGCACGCAGCGTTTCCACGTCGAGGTCGTTCGACGGTTCATCCAGCAGCAGCACGTTGCCGCCCGAGATAAGCGTCTTGGCCAGATGCAGGCGCCCACGCTCGCCGCCCGACAGCGTGCCGACGTGCTTCTGCTGGTCGCCGCCCTTGAAGTTGAAGCGGCCGATGTAGGCGCGCGATGGCGTCTCATATCGGCCCACCGTAAGGATGTCGGACCCGTTCGAAATCTCTTCGAAGACAGTCTTGTCTGCGGACAGCGCGTCGCGGCTCTGGTCAACGTAAGCCAGCTTGACCGTCGGACCGATCTTGATGGTGCCCGAATCCGGCTGTTCCTTGCCCGTGATCATGCGGAACAGCGTCGACTTACCGGCGCCGTTCGGGCCAATGATGCCGACGATCGCGCCCGGCGGAATCGTGAAGCTCAGGTTGTCGATCAGCAGGCGATCGCCATAGCTCTTGCTGACGTTGGTGAATTCGATCACTTCATTGCCCAGACGCTCGCCGGCTGGGATGAAGATTTCCTGCGTTTCGTTGCGCTTCTGGTATTCCTGGCTGTTCAACTCGTCAAAGCGAGCCAGCCGCGCCTTCGACTTGGCCTGACGGCCCTTCGGGTTCTGGCGCACCCATTCCAATTCTTTCTTCAGCGCCTTCTGACGGGCCGATTCGCTCGACTCTTCCTGCTTCAGGCGCGTCTCTTTCTGATCGAGCCACGAGCTGTAATTGCCCTTCCAGGGGATGCCGTGGCCTCGGTCGAGTTCGAGAATCCACTCGGCGGCGTTATCGAGGAAGTAGCGGTCGTGCGTCACGGCCACCACGGTGCCCGGGAAGCGCGTGAGGAACTGTTCAAGCCAGTCCACCGATTCGGCATCGAGGTGGTTGGTCGGCTCGTCGAGCAGCAGCATGTCGGGGCGCGAGAGCAGCAGCTTGCACAGCGCAACGCGACGCTTTTCGCCGCCCGAAAGGTGCTCGATCTTAGCGTCCCACGGCGGCAGGCGCAGTGCGTCGGCGGCAATTTCAAGCTGCAGTTCAACGTTGTCACCGGCACCAGCGGCGATGATGGCTTCCAGGCGCGCCTGCTCTTCGGCCAGCTTGTCGAAGTCGGCGCCTTCCTCGGCATACGCTGCGTAGATCGCTTCGAGCTGCTTTTGCGCATCCATCACTTCGCCCAGGCCGCTCTCGACCTCTTCACGCACGGTCTTGGCGGGATCGAGCTGCGGCTCCTGCGGCAGGTAACCGATGTTCAGGTTGGGCATCGGCGTGGCTTCGCCTTCGATGTCCTTGTCGAGGCCGGCCATGATCTTGAGCACGGTCGACTTGCCCGAGCCGTTCAGACCCAGCACGCCGATCTTGGCGCCCGGGAAGAACGACAGCGAGATGTCCTTGAGGATCTGGCGCTTGGGCGGAACGATCTTACCCACGCGGTTCATGGTGAAAACGTACTGTGACATGGCGGAATTGCGGGGGGAAACGCAGAAATGGGGAACCCGGCGAGTTTAACAAAGCCGGGGCATGGCAAACCCAAGGCTCAAGGCCGCACGAGCAAAAGAAAAAGGCGCCCACCAGGGGGCGCCCTTCCGATGCAACAGAGGCCAAGCCTCGTTACATCGTCATCATGTTGGCGTTCATGTTATGCATGACCCACAGCGAGCCGACAATGACGATCGCCAGGATCAGCAGCGTGAACAGGAAGGCCATCACGTTCCAGCGCTGGGCGGACGAGCCGTCCAGGTGCAGGAAATAGATCAGGTGCACGACGATCTGCACGACCGCCAGGGCCATCACCGTCACCAGCACCGTCTGGTGCGAGTAGCCGCCGTCCATCACCATCTTGAACGGGATGGCCGTCAGGATCACCGCCAGCACGAAGCCGATCAGGTAGCCCTTGACGGTGGCATGGCCGGCGCCGCCAGCTGCATGGCCGTGGGCATCATCGTGGGCAATGCCCGTCGAAACGTTGGTCTGTTCCATTTACATCGCTCCCAGCAGATACACGACGGTAAACACGCCGATCCACACCACGTCCAAGAAGTGCCAGAACAGGCTCAGGCACGACAGGCGGGTCGATTGCGTCGGGGTCAGCCCTTTGCGGCTGATCTGCCACATCAGGACGATGATCCACAGCATGCCGCTCGCCACGTGCAGGCCGTGCGTGCCGACCAGCAGGAAGAACGACGACAGGAACGCGCTGCGGCTCGGGCCCGCGCCTTCTGCAATCAGGTGATGGAACTCGTTGATTTCCATACCGACGAACGCGGCGCCCAGCAGCAGCGTGATGCCCAGCCACAGCATCACTTGGTCCTTGCGGCCGTTCTGCAGGCTGATCATCACCATGCCGTAGGTGATGGACGACACCAGCAGGATGCCGGTTTCGATTGCCACATACGACAGATCGAAGAGTTCCTTGCCCGTCGGGCCGCCCGCCGTCGCACCGCGCAGGACGCAGAACGTGGCAAACAGCGACGCGAAGATGATCAAGTCGCTCATCAGGTACACCCAGAAGCCGAAGACCTTGGTGTCTGCGGCATCGTGGTGGTGCGCATGGTCATGCGCGTGGTCGTGGCCGTGCGCGTGACCGTGCGCGGCGTGACCGTCTAGAACATTGGAAGCCATGGTTTAAGCCTGCGAACCGATACGTTGGAAGTAGGCCGACTCGGTCTCGTGAACCTCGTGAGCGGGCACGTAGTAATCGATGTCGTCGTTGTTGCTGCGGAGGATGAAGCTGCCGATCATGCCGACCAGACCCAGCACGGCCATCCACCAGATGTGCCAGATCAGCGCGAAGCCCATCACGATCGAGAACATGCCGATGAAGAAGCCGGCGCCGGTGTTCTTCGGCATGTGGATCTTTTCGTAGCTCGGTGCAACCTGCGTCAGCACTTCACCGCGCGCCTTCATGTCTGCAAAGGCGTCGATGTCACGGATGACCGGCACGCGGGCGAAGTTGTAGTGCGCCGGCGGCGACGACGTCGCCCACTCCAGCGTACGGCCGCCCCAGGGGTCGCCCGTCAGATCAGCCAGCGCATGACGGTTGCGGATGCTCACGAAGATCTGGATGAGCTGCGAAGCGATACCGCAGGCGATGATCGCGGCGCCGATCACGGCAACGATCAGCCACGGTTGCCATGCCGGGTTGTCGGTATGGTTCAGACGACGCGTCATGCCCATGAAGCCCAGCACGTACAGCGGCATGAACGCGGTGTAGAAACCCACGAACCAGCACCAGAAAGCGCGCTTGCCCCACTTCTCGTCCAGCTTGAAGCCGAAGGCCTTCGGGAACCAGTACGTGATACCCGCCAGGTAACCGAACACCACGCCACCGATGATGGTGTTGTGGAAGTGAGCGATCAGGAACAGGCTGTTGTGCAGCAGGAAGTCGGCGCCCGGCACGGCCAGCAGCACGCCGGTCATGCCGCCGATCACGAAGGTGATCATGAAGCCGATCGTCCACAGCATCATCGAGTTCAGCTCGACGCGGCCGCGGTACATCGTGAACAGCCAGTTGAAGATCTTCACGCCCGTCGGGATCGAGATGATCATCGTCGCGATACCGAAGAACGCGTTGACGTTCGCACCCGAGCCCATGGTGAAGAAGTGGTGCAGCCACACCAGGAACGACAGCACGGTGATGCCGGCGGTCGCCCACACCATCGACGTGTAGCCGAAGAGCTTCTTGCGCGAGAACGTCGAGACGATTTCCGAGAACATGCCGAAGGCCGGCAGGATCAGGATGTACACCTCGGGGTGGCCCCAGATCCAGATCAGGTTCACGTACAGCATGGCGTTACCGCCGCCGCCGTTCGTGAAGAAGTGCATGTCCAGATAGCGGTCGGCACCCAGCAGCGCCAGCGCCACGGTCAGCACCGGGAAGGCGGCCACGATCAGGATGTTGGCGCACAGGGCGGTCCAGGTGAAGATCGGCATGCGCATCAGCGTCATGCCCGGCGCGCGCATCTTGAAGATGGTCGCGACGAAGTTCACGCCGGTCAGCAATGTCCCCAGGCCCGATATCTGCAACGCCCAGATGTAGTAATCGACCCCCACGCCCGGGCTGTACGCCAGCTCCGACAGCGGCGGGTACGCCAGCCAGCCAGTGCGAGCAAATTCACCCACGCCGAGCGACACGTTGATCAGCACCACACCTGCAGCAGCCAACCAGAACGACAGCGTGTTCAGGAACGGGAATGCCACGTCGCGCGCGCCAATCTGCAGCGGCACGATCAGGTTGATCAGGCCCGTCATCAGCGGCATGGCCATGAAGAAAATCATGATCACGCCGTGCGCGGTGAAGATCTGGTCATAGTGCTCAGGCGGCAGATAGCCGGCACCACCGCCCGAGGCGACCGCCAGTTGCGAGCGCATCATGATGGCGTCGGCAAAGCCGCGCAGCAGCATCACGATGGCCAGAATGCAGTACATCACGCCGATCTTCTTGTGATCGACCGAGGTGATCCACTCATTCCAGAGGTAGGTCCACTTCTTGAGATAGGTGATCAGGCCGAACACGCCTGCGCCACCCAACAGAATGGCCGACACCGTCACGACCACGATGGGCTCGTGCAGCGGAATGGCCTCCAGACTCAACTTGCCAAACATCGTCAACTCCTAGGAATTCTTGGCCGCGCTCTTGGGCGCTGGCAGGGCGGACTGCACCGGCAGCGGACGCGTTGCCGCCTCAGCCGTGGCCGTCGTGCAGTTGGCGCCTTCGAGCGCCTCGTCGAGCGTCAGGACCTTCTCGCCCTCGCCCATCTTGTCCATGTATTTGTGCAGGATGCTGTGATACAGCGTCGGGTCGACCGATGCGTACGCCGCCGGCGGCACCTTCTCGCTCGGCTTGGACAGCTCGGCGTAGCCTTCCTTGGTCAGGTTCTGCGACGACTCGCGAACCTGCTTGACCCAAGCATCGAACTCTTCGCTCGTCATGGCCGTGGCCTTGAACTTCATGCCCGTGAAACCCGAGCCGCTGTAGTTCGACGACATGCCGTCGAACACGCCGGTCTCATTGGCGATCAGGTGCAGCTTGGTCTGCATGCCCGCCATGGCGTACACCTGGCTGCCGAGCTGCGGGATGAAGAACGCGTTCATCACCGTGTCGGACGTGATCTTGAAGTTGATCGGGGTGTTGGCCGGGAACGCCAGTTGATTGACCGTCGCGATCTTCAGTTCCGGATAGATGAACAGCCACTTCCAGTCGAGCGAAACGGCCTCGACGGTGATGGGCTTCACATCCGATTCGATCGGCTTGTACGGATCGAGCGCGTGCGTGGACTTGTAGGTGATCACGCCCAGCACGATGATGATCAGGCAGGGGATCAGCCACACCACGACCTCGATGGCGTTGGAGTGCGACCAGTCCGGCTCGTAGCGGGCCTTGGTGTTGGACGCGCGGTACTTCCACGCAAACACCAGCGTCAGCACGATCACGGGGATGACCACTAGCAGCATCAGGCCGGTCGCCACCAGGATCAGCGTCTTTTCTTCAGCCGCAATCATCCCCTTCGGGTCCAGGACCGTCAGGTTGCAACCCGCCAGCAAGAGCGGGAGGCTTGCGGCGAGGAGCCGCTTCATATGTGGAACGAGTGTGTTCTTCATGTCTTGCACAATTGCGCCGGCGATGCTTCCGGACATCACGGGAGCCCAGCAGCCCAGACAGCGGCCACAGGCGGAAAAACGCGGGAAATGAGAAAAGACCGAACTACCGTCACCCCGAATAGGCCTGGGTGCAGCAGCGGATCTTCGATCACATCAGGCGCCGGTCAGGGAGAAGCTGAACCCAACGCCCTCAGTTGGCGAGGCGGGCTTCGCTCATGCCGGGCATGGGCGAAGTCGAGCGCCGCCGCGTCGCACAAAGCGGCGGACGACAGATCGGGGGCGTAAAAGGTCGGAGCAGGCACTACGTCATGCGCCCGTTGGGGGAGCGCGGTTGGGAGTGGAATGCGGGCGCGATCTTACCGCCAGATGGCGCTCCGGATTGCGCTATGTGCTCAGGCAAATAGAAAACGGCGTCGATTGACAAGTGATGCCCTCGCCGTACGGCTAGGGTTTACGTGGCTTTGCGGGTAAGCAAATCGAAAGTGCCTGTTGTTGCACTGCGACAATCAGCCACAGTGGCGCGCACCCGACGTTATCCCCAGATGTGCGCCCAAATAGGCTGCGAATAATAAGAACAATTCTCATCTTGGGGAGCCACCCAGATGGCTCCCTCGTCCTTCACAGGACGGCGTCACTGGCTAAGGAGCCCAACAATCCGCACCAGCACCAGCCCTGCCGCCACAACGAGGTAACCGCGCAGCACAAACATCCATGTGCGTTTGAGTGGCGTCCAGCGCGCAGGCGTGAGCTGCTCGAGGGATGGCATGGTCCAGTGATCACGATCCAGCACACTCACGCGCCGCGGATGGTGCGGCCGATGGGTACGTCGCCCGATACGCCACAGCACGAGCGACATCACCACCGCGATCAGCGTGCCGCCGATCAGGATGGCGCCAATCTCGAATTCGCCAATGCCGGGGAACAGCACGGCGGCAGTGAGGATGACCGACAACATCACCAGCACAGCCACCACACCGCCGGTGAAGATGTTCATCGCGCGACCGTTCGTCCACGGGCCCAACACAGCCTTGTCGTTGCACAGCAGCAGCAGGAACACCGTGGCGCTTGGCAACAGCACCCCTGCCAGCGATTGCACGGCGTTGGTCAGCAGACCGAGCGGCACGCCCGGTGTCAGCACCAGCCCTGCGGCCAGCAACGTCAGCCCGAAGTACACGGCATAGAAACCCTTGGCCTCCGTCGGCTTGCGATGCAGGGAGTGCCGGACGGCAAACACATCGCCAATCGCATACGCGGTCGACAACGACACCGCGCACGCGCCGATGATGCTGGCATCCAGCAGCGCAATCGCAAACAGCACGCCGGCCCAGCGGCCCGAGTGGCGCTCCAGGCCGTGCGCCGTGCCGAGCGCATCGGTGTAGTTGCCGAACTCCGGCGTGCCGTGAAAGGCTTGAGCGCTGAAGGCGATCATTGCCACCGCGCCGGCAATCACGAGGACAATGCCGAGCCACAAATCGGCGCGTTCATAGCGAATGAAACGCGCGGTGATGCGCTTGTCGATCACGTAGCTCTGCTGGAAGAACAACTGCCACGGCGCCACCGTCGTCCCCACGATGGCGATGATCAGCAACATCACCTCGGCCAGCGGTGCCCCCGCCGGCAGCGCCGGCACGAAGAAATCGCGCGCCACCTGCGCCATCGGCGGATGCACCATCACGAACACCGGGATGAGCGTGAGGCTGCCCGCCACCAGCACCAGCGCAAAGCGCTCGAAGCGGCGGAAATCTCCGGTGGACGCGGCCAGCATCACCAGCACCGCCGCCGCGCACACGCCCCAATGTCGCGGGATGCCGAGGTACTCGAGCGCCAGGCTGATGCCGATGAACTCCGTCACGAGCGTCAGCGCGTTCACGAGGAACAGATCGATGACGGAGAAGCTGCCCCAGAACTTGCCGAAGCGCGCAAAGATCAACCGCGCGTGGCCAACGCGCGTGACGGCGCCCAAGCGCAGCACCATCTCCTGGTTCACGTACAGCACCGGAATGAGCAGCAATAGCGTCCACAGCAGCGTGGTGCCGTAGTTCTGCCCAGCCTGTGTGTACGTGCCGAAGGCGCCGGCGTCGTTGTCGCCGACCATCACGATCAGGCCGGGCCCGAGGATGGCGAGCAGCGTTCGCAAGCGCGCGCGCCAGCTATTACGTGCGCCCGTATCGTGGTGCGCGATGGTGCCGAGCGCGCCGCGAATATCACCCACGTGGGCATCGTCGAGCGCGGCGTGACGTGGTGGCGCGTCGATGCCCGAAGCGAATTGGGTCATATCGACCTCCGTTTGTGTTGTGTTGTCGGATTACCCGCCGTTGAACTACCAATAGGTGCGCGAGAGCCGGATGGCCGCGGCCGCGTAGCCGTGGTTGGAAAGCGTTTGGCCGCCGTCACCGGCGCGCCGGTTGGACGTGGTCGACGCGGCGTCGGCACGCTCGGGCACACCCGCCCGGGCCTGCACAAACGGCGAACTGAACGGCAGCGCGATCGCCGAGAAACGACGAGCGGGAATATTGAATTTGCGCATGACACACTCCTCGCCGCGTGCATAGACGCCCGGCACGCAGCAATGGCCGCGCGCGTTGAACACGCGGCGGCATAGTCGAAACGATCAAGGAGCGATGCAGACACCGCTGCCTTGCCAGGGCGGCAAGTCAGCAGCAGGGAACAACCGTGCGGCGGACTCGCCTAGTGAGAAAAAGACGTTCGGTAAGGTCGACTCGGACTGTCCATATGGGTCCTCCTACGGTTAGAACTCGGCGTGGACGCGTACGCCCACGAACTTGGCCGGACCGCGATCGCGGTTGTAGCCCGGGTTCTGAATGAGTTGGAAATCCGGGCTGATCGCCAGGGCCTTGGTTACCTGCAAGCTGTAGAACACTTCCAGCACGCGCTCGGGGCCATAGTTCAAGCCGCCATCGCCAAGGAACGCGCCGCTGCCGCCCGCGGCCAGATAGGCGCGGTGATCCGGCCCCAGCATGTTCACCGCGACGGCCACGCCCAGCACATCGTTCGGACGGTGCCAAGTGGCGCCCTTGAGCAATCCACCAAACGACACGCTCCGGCCGACTTCGGTAAAGGCGTACGTCTCGGTCTTGTCGTCCGACCAGTTCAGGCGTGCGAACAGGCCGAGGTTGTCGCCGGCTTTCTGTTCGAACGAAATGCCAACGCCCAGCTTTGCGTGTGCCTTGCGCACCAGCCCAACGTCGGGCGCCGCACCCGTGGCGGCGCCAAGTGCCATCGCATCGTCAAATCGGCCCATATGCGCCTCGTTGCGCCAACCGAGCAACCGCGCCGTGCCTTCCTGGCCGAACAGCGTGTAGCGCTTCTCCAGCTCGAGGATGTCGCCGTAGTGCTTGAGGAATCGCGTGTCGAGCGGCAACCCGTTCGATTGTTCCGGCTGCAGGAAGCGGCCAGCGCGCACGGCCCAACCGTTCTCGCTGTCGATGTACTCAAGCGCCACGCCCCAGTTGTAGCCACGCGCATCGGCGGGATAGTCGAACGACGGATGCGCCATGAACGACCAGTTCAAGAACTGCGTGCGCGGGTCTTGCGCATAAGACACCGCATCAAACACATCGGGCACGGCGAAGTCGCCGGCAGTCAGCACCACACGGCGCTTGTCGACGACGTTGGCGAACTGGTTGAAATCGGCGTCGACCTTTTCCGTGTCGCCACCGAGGCCCCACGTCTGGCGCAGGAAAGCGCGCGCGCGGTACAGCGTTGGATTCGTCCCGGCCGTCTTGGCCAGCTCGCCGTTGGGCAAGCCACCGAGGCCATGCAGCTCCGAGAACGCCACGCCCTGCGCGACCTCGGGGTTGAAGTGGAACTCGGCGCCCTTCCACAAGCGCATGCCCAAGTCGAGTGTGGCCGTGAAGGAATAGCTCTTGGCGCGGGCGGCGCCGAGGCTGTTGCCGCCGCTGACCGCAGCGTCGAATGCAGGTTTGCGTTGCCACACGTAGGTGGTTTGGCCATGGAAACCGAAACGGTCGTCCAGTTCGCCGCTGGCGATGCGCGAAACGTCACCCGCTGAAGCGGGTACATCCGCCGCATGCGCCATCGACATCACCGACACAATGGCCGCTGCGCCCATCAGCAAGCGAACCCAAACCAGCGGACGCACCGCGACCCAAACGTACTGCAGCATCGAGAGAAACAGCATGAGACCTCCCCCGCCCGTTTCTCTGACAGGCGTAGGCGAACGCCGGCCGCGCCGCGTCACGGCGCGCGCAAACGCACGCAGCCACGCGGCTGTGCCGGATACAACAATCGAATTCAGGAAGGGACTTGCGCAGAGAACCTACGCAAGCGCCACCACCCGCCGTGCAATACGGCTAGGCAGTGGTGAGGCGCGAAGACGGTGCGCCGAGACTGTCTAGCCGTTCAATGTGCGATCGAGGATCGACTAGAACAACTGTCCATGGAGATGCACTCCGTAGCTATGACGGGGCGCAGAGTAACAAAGTCTCGTTGACGGCGGCAAGCGTTTTCTTGGAGCTGTTACGAAGCCCATTGCGCGACGGCAACAACCCGATGAGAGGCGTCTCGCAAGTCGGTATCGGTACACTGCCGTCACGATCGAGCGCATCACGTGGGGGCGCTCGCCACAGCGATATCAGACGGAGGTTGTATGACGCGCTTAGCAACGCTGCTCACTACGATTGCTGCAATAGCGGGCATGGCGGGCTGCTCGACGGCAGTCTCAGAACAGACCAGGAACGGGGCCGAATCCAAGATGACCGAACACACACCAGCCACGGCCACTTGTCAGGCGGCCGCAGGTCCTGACAGCGCCTTGATCGGCAAATCCGAACAGGACGCCGCCGCCCTGCTCAACGGCTGCCTCTGGCGCATCAGCGAGCGCGACGGCAAAGCCCTGCCCGGCACCATGGACTACCGAGAAGAGCGCCGCAATCTGGGCATTCAGGGCGGCAAGGTAATCTGGGTGCGGCGCGGTTGAGGCTCGCAAAGTTGAACGGGCCGCCGGACAAAAGAAAACGGCCTCCGCAAGGGAGACCGTTTTCGTGATGCTGGTGCCGGCTGCAGGACTCGAACCCGCCACCTGATGATTACAAATCAACTGCTCTACCAGATGAGCTAAGCCGGCAAAGAAACGCGATTCTAACCTAACACGCGTTACTTGACGACCTTTAGTGCGGGCTTGCCACCGATGCGCGGCACATTCGGCGGTGTCGGTTCGTCTTCCGGGCCGGTTTCCGCTTCGACAGGGACCGGCGCAGGCACCGACTCAGAGTCCACCGCGGCCAGCTTGGGCGGCGGATTATTCTCGCGTTCGGTCGCGGCCTGTGTCGTCGGCGTGCTGCGCTCTACCGGGAATGCCATACCCTGCCCGTTCTCGCGCGCATACACGGCAAGTACGTTTTCGATCGGCACCTCGATCTTGCGCGACACGCCCGAGAACCGCGCGTGGAACGTGATCCACTCGTTGCCCATGTCGAGCTGACTGGTCGCGTCAAAGCTCACGTTCAGCACGATTTCGTCGTTCTTGACGAACTCGCGCGGCACGTTGGTGCTCTTGTCGACGAAGACAGCGATGTACGGCGTGAAGCCGTTATCCGTGCACCATTCATAGATGGCACGGATCAGATAGGGCTTGGTGGATGTTTCCGACATGATGAAATCAGTGACCGTTGGGCGCGGCCGCGCACACGTGCAACCCGGGCGAGACCGGCGACCCAGCGGCAATCAGCGGCGCATGACCTTTTCCGACGGCGTCAGCGCTTCAATATACGCCGGACGGCTGAAGATACGCTCAGCGTATTTCATCAGCGGGGCCGCATTCTTGGAGACCTCAATGCCGTAGTGGTCCAGACGCCACAGCAGCGGCGCAATCGCCACGTCCAGCATCGAGAACTCTTCGCCCAGCATGTACTTGTTCTTCAGGAAGATCGGAGCCAGCTGCGTAAGGCGGTCACGGATGGCCGCACGTGCCTTCTCGTGATTCTTCTCGGCGGCCTTGCCCTTTTCGTTCTCGAGCACGGAGACGTGCGTGAACAGTTCCTTCTCGAAGTTGAACAGGAACAGGCGGGCGCGGGCGCGCTGCACCGGATCGGCCGGCATCAGCTGCGGGTGCGGGAAGCGCTCGTCGATGTACTCGTTGATGATGTTCGACTCGTACAGAATCAGGTCGCGCTCAACCAGGATGGGCACCTGGCCGTACGGGTTCATCACCGCGATATCTTCCGGCTTGTTGAAGAGATCGACGTCGCGAATCTCGAAATCCATGCCCTTTTCGAACAGGACGAGGCGGCAACGCTGCGAGAACGGGCAAGTGGTGCCCGAGTACAAGACCATCATGGTTGTAGTTCCTTGGCGCATGGGCCGGGGGCGGCCCTATGACGGTACAGCCGTGACGACAAATGACATCGCCACGGCACAAAAGCGAAAAGGCAAAGGGCTAGAGCCAGTTCTCCACCGGCCTAGCCCTTGCCCGGAAAACACGGATTTTACTTGATGTCCTTCCAATAGGCCGCATTCAGGCGCCAGGCCAGCACGAAGAACACGCCAATGAACAGCAATACCCAGACGCCGAGGCGCTTGCGCAGGTTGCCCGCAGGCTCAGCCATCCAGTCCAAATAACTGACCAGATCGGCGACTGCCTGGTCATATTCGACCTTGTTCATCTTGCCCGGGACCGTCACTTCAAGGCCGACGAGCTTCTTCTCGGCTTCGCCATGCTCGGACTTCACTTCGGCGTACTTCGGCACTTGCTGGCCTTGCAGCTCCCACAGCACATGCGGCATGCCGACCTTGTCGAAGACCAGGTTGTTCCAGCCGGTCGGACGCGTGTCGTCACGGTAGAACGTGCGAAGGTAGGTGTAGAGCCAGTCGCTGCCGCGCGCCCGGGCAATCACCGACAGGTCCGGCGGTACGGCACCAAACCACTTCTTCGCGTCCTCGCGGTCCATGGCGATGTGCATCGTGTCGCCGACCTTGTCTGACGAGAACAGCAGGTTTTGCTTGATCTGCTCCTCGCTCAAACCGATGTCGCGCAGGCGGTTGTAGCGCATGGCGCTGGCGCCGTGGCAGTTCAGGCAATAGTTGACGAACAGCTTGGCACCGCGCTGCAGCGCAGACGTGTCGCTGGACTGGTTGGGCGCCGGATCGAGCGGCACGCCGCCCTCATTGGCCATCACAGGCGCGGCAAACACGAGACCGGCCAAGGCGAAAATCGCAAGCAGCTTTTTCATTCTTGTGTCCTTCATGGGTCCTTGTGCTCGGCTCGAATCAGTGCGGCGTGAATGTGACGCGCTCAGGCACTGGCTTGAACGTCCCGATCTGGCTCCAGATCGGCATCGCGAGGAAGAACGCGAAGTACAGAATGGTGCCGATCTGCGAGATGATCGAACCGATCGGGCTCGGCGGCTGAATGCCCAGATAGCCCAGCACCGCAAAGGCGATCACGAAGAGGATCAGCAGCGTCTTGTGGAAGCCCGGGCGATAGCGGATCGACTTGACCGGCGACTGATCCAGCCACGGCAGGAAGAAGAAGATCACCACCGAACCGCCCATCACCACCACACCCCAGAACTTCGCGTCGATGAAAGCGAAGCCCAGAGCCAAGACCACGGCCACAGCTACCGCCACGCCCTTGACCTTCATGCTCTTGGAACGCACGAACAGCAGACCCAGCATGATCGCGATGAAGCCCCACAGCCACGGCAGGAAGTCCGACGTAGTCGCGCGCAGCATCGAGTAGAACGGCGTGAAGTACCAGACCGGCGCAATATGCAGCGGCGTCTTCAGCGAGTCTGCCGGGATGAAGTTATTGGCTTCCAGGAAGTAGCCGCCCATTTCCGGCGCGAAGAACACGATCGCGCTGAAGATGAACAGGAAGACCGCGACGCCGACGACGTCGTGCACCGAGTAATACGGGTGGAACGGAATGCCGTCGAGCGGAATGCCGCGCTCATCCTTCTTGGCCTTGATCTCGACGCCGTCCGGGTTGTTGGAGCCCACTTCGTGCAGCGCGATAATGTGCGCTACCACCAGGCCCAGCAACACCAGGGGCACAGCGATGACGTGGAACGAGAAGAAGCGGTTCAGCGTCGCGTCGGACACCACGTAGTCGCCGCGGATCCACAGCGACAGGTCCGGGCCGATCAGCGGGATAGCGGAGAACAGGTTCACGATCACCTGCGCGCCCCAGTACGACATCTGGCCCCATGGCAGCAGATAGCCCATGAAGGCTTCGGCCATCAGGCACAGGAAGATCAGGCAGCCGAAGATCCAGACCAGCTCGCGCGGCTTACGGTACGAGCCGTACAGCATGCC
This sequence comes from Burkholderiaceae bacterium 26, assembly GCA_000955795.1. GTDB lineage: Bacteria > Pseudomonadota > Gammaproteobacteria > Burkholderiales > Burkholderiaceae > Ralstonia > Ralstonia chuxiongensis. Next base: position 116,612 of record JYOB01000005.1, on the reverse strand, counting down.
GCGGAACATGTGCATATACACGACGATGAAGAACGCCGAAGCGCCGGTCGAGTGCATGTACCGCACCAGCCAGCCCCACGGCACCTCGCGCATGATGAATTCCACGCTCGCGTAGGCGACGGGGATGCCAGCGGCGTTGAGCGTGCCGTCCGGCTTGTAGTTCATCACCAGGAAGATGCCCGTGACGATCTGGATCACCAGCACCAGCAGCGCCAGGGAACCAAAGAAATACCAAAAGTTGAAATTCTTCGGCGCGTAGTACTCCGACAGATGCGCCTTCCACAGCTCCGATGCCGGGAAGCGTGCATCGATCCAGCCCAGCAGCCCGGTTGTCTCCACCTTCTTCTCGGCCATGATCAAGCCTCTCCTTTCTCGTCTTTACCGATCACCAGCTTCGTGTCGGACAGGAACATGTACGGCGGAACGTCGAGGTTCTGCGGCGCAGGCTTGTTCTTGAACACGCGGCCAGCCAGGTCGAACGTTGAACCGTGACACGGGCAGACGAAGCCGGGGTCTCCGGCAAGCTGCACGTTGGCGCCGGCGGGAAACGGACCAGACGGGGAGCAACCAAGATGCGAGCAGATGCCGACCACGACCAGCAGGTCTTTATGCTCGGCACGGGAGCGGGTTTCGTTCTTGCAGTAGTCCGGCGTCTTCATGGTGAAGGGCACGTCGGACTTGGGGTCGGCGACTTCGTTATCGGTCTTCTTGAGCGATTCCAGCATGTCGGGCGTGCGCTTTAGCAGCCAGACCGGCTTGCCGCGCCATTCCACCACCTTCATCTGGCCGGGGGCCAGGTCACTCACGTCGGCCTCTATGGGCGCGCCCGCTGCACGGGCTTTTTCAGATGGTGCGAATGTGCAAACGAAAGGGGCCGCAACTGCAACCCCTCCCACACCACCAGCCACGGACGTCGCAATCAATAGATTACGGCGACCCTTGTCCACGTTTTGCTGGTCACTCATTCAAGACCCCAGGATGAGAAATCAAGATAGATTCGCGTCAACCAAAAATTATACCCGAGCGTACCGAGCGAACGATAGCGGTCGCCGGGCGCAGCGGTTACGGATATAGTGAACACGCCGATCGCCCGCCAGCCCAATGCTGACAAGGCTTTGGCATGGCTCTTGCAGCCTCGCTTTCAACAATTCAGGTCAACCGTTCGTTAGCTTGACCGTTTGTCTCGAATCAAACAATCCGGAGAAAACCGATGGCACTGATGCAAGACTTCAAGAAATTCGCCATGCGCGGCAACGTGATCGACCTGGCAGTGGGTGTGATCATCGGTGCGGCGTTCGGCAAAATCGTGGATTCGCTCGTCAATGATCTGATCATGCCGCTGATCGGCCGTATCGTTGGCAAGCTGGATTTCTCGAACTTGTTCATCCAGCTGGCAGAGGCGCCGGCGGGCGTGCCGCACACCCTTGTCGATCTGAAGAAGGCTGGCGTGCCAGTCTTCGCCTACGGCAACTTCATCACCGTGGCGGTCAACTTTCTAATTCTGGCATTTATCGTGTTTCTGATGGTGCGCGCCATCACGCGCATGATCGACGCCAACCCGCCGGCAGCACCCGCTGAAACGCCGGAAAACATCCTGCTACTGCGCGAGATTCGTGACAGCCTTAAGACCAAGCCGTAATCGGACGTCGAATCACACCGGATTCGGGATATCAATGAAGGTGTGACGCACGCCGAAGCGCTCGGCCAGGTGATTGCCGAGCGCCTGAACGCCGCCACGCTCGGTGGCGTGGTGGCCGGCACCGATATAGGCAACCCCCGATTCGCGCGCGAGATGCGTGGTCTGCTCCGACGCCTCACCGCTCAGATACACGTCCACACCGGCGGCCACGGCAGCATCAAACCAACCTTGGGCACCGCCCGTGCACCACCCGACTGTGCGCACCGGGCGATCCTCCTCGCCGATCACGAGGGGCGCCCGATTCAGCTTGGCCGACACCGTCTGCGCAAAAGCGCCCAGCGTAGTCGCTTCGGCAAGCGTCCCAATCCAGCCAAGTTCATCGTCGCCGAACCGGCCCTGGGGCGAGATGCCCAGCAACGCACCCAGCTGCGCGTTGTTGCCCAGTTCAGGATGCGCATCGAGCGGCAGGTGATACGCGAACAGGTTGAGATCGTGCGCCAGAAGTTGCTTCAGGCGCGCATGCTTCTGCCCCACGACACGGCCGTCCTCGCCCTTCCAGAAATAGCCGTGATGCACGAGGATGGCATCGGCACGGGCTTCGATGGCGGCTTCGATCAGTGCCAGGCTGGCGGTCACCCCCGTCACGATATGCGTAATGGCGTCGCGCCCTTGTACCTGTAGACCATTGGGGCAATAGTCCCGAAAACGGGCCGCCTGTAACAGGTCGTTCAAGTACAATTCAAGTTCTTTTCGATCCATTTGGACTCAATTTCGCTCTATGTTGCGCCGCTTTTGGCTGTTCTTCGCGCAAGCCGTCACGGTCGTCCTGGCCGTCTGGTTTGTGATCGCCACGCTCAAGCCTGATTGGCTGCAGCGCGGCAAGGTGGCAGTGCAATCCGGCTCGCCAATTGTTGCGCTTAAGGAAGTCGCGCCGCTCGGCCACGGCGGCACCTCCAGCAACTCCTACGCGGAGGCCGCCAAGGTCGCCATGCCTGCGGTGGTCAACATCTTCAGCAGCAAGAACGCGCCGAAGCGCGGCAATAACCCGCAGGCCAGCGCAGATCCGTGGTTTCGCTTCTTCTTCGGAGACCGCGCCCCGGAACAACGCCAGGAACCCACGGCCAGTCTTGGCTCGGGCGTGATCGTCAGCTCGGAAGGCTACATTCTAACGAACCACCACGTGGTGGACGGCGCCGACGAGATTGAAGTCGCCCTGACCGACGGCCGCAAGGCCAACGCCAAGGTGGTCGGCTCCGATCCCGAAACCGACTTGGCCGTCCTCAAGATCAACCTGCCGAATCTGCCCGCCATCACGCTGGGCCGGCTGGAGAATGTGCGCGTTGGTGACGTGGTGCTTGCAATCGGCAACCCGTTCGGCGTGGGCCAGACAGTGACGATGGGCATTGTCTCCGCCCTGGGTCGCAGCCATCTGGGCATCAACACCTTCGAAAACTTCATCCAGACCGACGCGGCGATCAACCCAGGCAATTCGGGTGGCGCGCTGGTCGATGCCGACGGCAACCTCCTCGGGATCAACACAGCGATCTACTCGCGCTCGGGTGGCTCGCTGGGCATTGGCTTTGCGATTCCGGTGTCGCTGGCCAAGCAGGTGATGGAATCGATCATCTCGACCGGTAGCGTGGTGCGCGGCTGGATCGGCGTTGAGCCGCAGGATGTGACGCCGGAAATTGCCGAGTCGTTTGGCTTGTCCCGCAAGGATGGCGCGCTGATTGCCGCCGTGGTTCAAGGTGGCCCCGCGGACAAGGCGGGCCTGCGCCCGGGAGACATTCTCACCAGCGTCAACGGTGAGCCGATCCTGGATACGACGGCGCTGCTCAACAGCATCGCTCAGCTGCAACCCGGCGCGGAAGCCAAAGTAACGGTGTCGCGCAAAGGCAAGGCGGTGGAACTGACTATCGTGGTCGGCAAGCGTCCGCCGCCGACGCGTCGCAACGTACCGATGCCCTCGCAGGACGACGAAGAACCACAGTAAGCAGCAGGTTTCAAGATACACAAACGGCGGCCAGATGTGCCGCCGTTTTTTTATGCGCGCACGCTTGGCCATCAAGCCAACACGTTGAGGCGGTGGGCCACCTTGATGCGGCCACGCCCGCTCAACAAGCGATCAGACCAACAGAGGTGCGCGACATCGCTGCGAACTGCCTGCGTCACGCTCTGCTGGGGGCGGCGTCGGCGCACCCGGGTGTATGCCGCCACAAGACAGCAAGCGAGACGACTTCCCGCTCGCTTCGCCTGCACTCGCATCATCAACCGAAGCTTGCACATCAAGCCGAGCCATCCTCGGCAGCGTTTCGAGCATGGAGGCACGCTACGGATCGTTCGCACAAAGAAAAACGCCGATCCCTTTCGGAATCGGCGTTTAACCGTTTAATTCGATGCGCCCTTACGAGCGCGTCAAATTAGAACTTGTGACGCAGGCCGACGGTAGCGCCGAACTGGTTGTTGCTGTTGTTCGGGCCCGAGAACACTTGGTTGCCGCCCGTCAGCGTCGTGCCAGCGTAGCCAGTGTCGTTCAGACCCATCACGCCCAGACCCGAGCCGCCGCTGTTCTTAGCATAGGCCACGTTGAAGTAGGCGTCGGTGCGCTTCGACAGAGCGTAGTCGGTACCGACCACGAACAGCCACGGGTTGCCCGTACCGCTGTTCTTGAACTGTTGGTAGTAAGCCGTACCCGTCAGCGACAGAGCCGGAGTAGCTTGGTAACCCAGGCCAGCCCAGTACAGGTTCGAACGCAGGTTGCCGTTGCCAGCAACAGTTGCGTAGTTAGCCTTGTACCAACGGTAGCCAGCGTACAGCTTGGCCGGGCCGAAAGCGTACGTGCCAGCGATCGTGGCGCGTTGTTCGCGGTTGTCGCTACCAACGGTCGTCGAGTTGGTCTGGTCGTACACTGCGCCGATACCCAGCGGGCCGCCAGCGTAGTTAGCACCCAGGCTCCACTCACGGCCGGTCTTGTTGCTGCCAGCCACTTCGTTGCCGTTGTAGTTGAACGAGTACAGACCGGAGACGCTCAGGCCACCGAACGTGCCGACGTACTTGACGGCGTTGTCAGCACGACCAGCGAAGAACGCGTCTTGCGAGGCCAGCGAGTAACGCGTGGCGATTGCCATCGGGTCATACATCAGCGAGAAGTCATACAGCAGGTTTTGCTGACGACCCAGGGTCAGTTGACCCCACTGGCCTTGCAGACCGACGTAAGCGTTACGACCGAACAGACGGCCACCTTGAGCCGACGTACCCGTGTCCAGGTTGAAGCCGCTTTCCAGGTTGAAGATACCCTTCAGGCCACCGCCCAGGTCTTCAACGCCACGCAGGCCCCAACGCGAGCCCGACAGGCCGCCCGAATCCAGGCCAAAACGCGAGCCGCTCGAACCAGCGGTTGCGCCCGGAACCTTGTTTGCGTAGGTCAGACCAGCGTCGACCACGCCGTACAGGGTCACGGAGGATTGTGCATAGGCGCCACCGGCGGCCAGAGCTGCAACAGCAGCTGCAAACAGTTTCATCTTCATATCGACACTTTCCTTGTCAACTGATTGGGAAATCTTGACTGTCCTTATGGACGACGCAGATACCTCACGTCTGACCGCATTATGTGCCAGCGTTGACTGATTCCGGAAACCCTTTCTGGCTCTGGGCCGCGATTTGCGGCCAAGTTGTTGCTCATGGGCAACACGCGCCAGACCCCGTTAAGAGGGGGGCGCGACCCGCTTTTTGCGCGGTGGCACTGGGGTTGGCGGGCGATTGTCACCCTCTTCCCGCCCAACAAACTTGGGGAGTTTGTGACGGTTCTGAATTGTCGCCCTCGCACCACGCTACAGCAAAAGTGATCGTTTATTCTCTTTTTATCGACCGAGTGCTGCGTGCCATCGCTTTAGGAAATCGGCACGACGGAGCTGATCTTGATGGGCGAGTAAACCCGGGCCGACGGGGATGGGCCGGTGCGTATTTCCAAGTTCGGCGAGCAGGCGCTTGGCAGTGAGCCCGGTCTCGACGTCCTGGCGCAGCGAAAACAGGAATGCGCGGTCTGCCATCACGCTCTGACCATCACGCGAAAGCATGAAGTCGAGCCAGAGGCGCGCGGCGTTCGGGCGGGCAGCACGCCGCGCGATGAAGGCGACGCGCGTAGCCACCAGCGTGTAGTCGGTGGGCATCTTGATGGCGAGCGCCGGGTTGCGATCGGCGTAGCGCGCGGCGTACGAGCCGATCACGTTGTAGGCGAGCAGGCTTTCGCCGGAAGCGACGCGCTCCAGCATCGCGGCCGTCGTGATGTACAAGTTGACGTTGACGCCACCCAATGCCTTGGCAACATCCCAGAACACCGGCGTGGTGCGCGCGTCTTCGGCGGCGAAGAGGAAGGCCGAGCCGGAGTGCTCAATGTCGTACGAGGCGACGCGGCCGCGCAGCAAGTCACGATGGCCATTCAGAATGCGGGCGAAGTCAGCGTGGGTGGACGGGATCAACTCGGCCGGCAGCTGTCGCGTGTTGTAGACGAAGACGACCGGCTCGTAGCTCGTGCCGTAGGCCTCGTTCTTCCAGATGGCCCATGACGGCAGGTACGGCCGCTCGGGCGATGCGTACGAGAGTGCGTGGCCGTCGTTCACCAGCTTGAACTGCTCGGGCATGGCCGAACTCCAGACCACGTCGGCGCCCGGCGACTTGGCGGCGAATTCAGCGAGGAAACGCCGGTAAATGTCGTCGCTGTTTTGCTCGCGGTAGTCAACGGTGATGCCGGGGTAGCGCGTTTCGAAGGCGCGGATAAGCGGGTACGCGGCGGAGAAATCCGTCGTGGAATACACCGTGACACGGCCTTCGCGACGCGCGGCGTCGATCATCGCGCCGTAATCGCGCGGGTAGTACGACGGCAGCTCCGGCGCCGGACGGGCCAGCCACTGCGCCTGCGCCCCGCGCGCGACGACGCCGCTTGCAGCCAGCAAGGCGGCGGTCTGACATAGCCAACGGCGACGGGAATTGAGGATGGACGACATGCCTGTTGAAGCGCAACTGTGCTGCGCATCAGGTGGACGGTGTGATCGGCGATGTGGCCGAGATCAGGGCGCCACGCATTATCATGAAAAAGTAGCCAGAACGATATTGAGAGACACCCGATGCGGATTTTGCTGGTGGAGGATGAGGAAGAATTGGCCGCATGGCTGGCGCGCGCGCTGGCGCAAAGCGGCTTCGTGATCGAGCGCGCGGCCGATGGCGTCATCGCGGAAGCGTTCCTCGGCTCCGGAGAATTTGACGCGGTGGTGCTGGACCTGCGCTTACCGCGCAAGGATGGCTTTGCCGTACTGGCCGACATGCGCGCGCGCGACGACCGCACGCCGGTATTGATCCTCACCGCGCAGGGCGCGCTGGACGAGCGCGTGCGCGGCCTCAATGCCGGCGCGGACGATTTCCTCACCAAGCCGTTCGCGTTGTCCGAGCTGGAAGCCCGTTTGATGGCGCTCATCCGCCGCAGCCGCGGCCGAGCGTTCCCCCGTCTGCGTTGCGGGCCGCTGGAGTTCGACACCGGACGCAAGGCATTCCTGCTGTCCGGCGAGCCGCTGTCGCTCACGCCGCGTGAGCACGCCGCGCTGTCGGCGCTGTTGCACAAGACCGGCCAGCCGATCAGCAAGGTGCATCTGTTCGACAAGGTCTTCAACCTGGACAGCGATTCCAGCCCCGATGCAGTGGAGGTGGTCGTGCACCGCCTGCGCAAAAAGCTGGCGGGCACGGGCGTGCAGATCGTCACCGTGCGCGGGCTGGGCTACATGCTCGAAGCCGGCGATGGTGAAACGCCCGCCGCCGGCGATAGCAGCGCATGATGAAGCGGCTCGCCTGGCTTCGGCTGCCGCGCAGCCTGAAACTCACGCTGCTCTGGTTGCTACTGCCGGGGCTGGTGGGTGTGCTGGCCATCGACATCGTCTCGGCGTACCAGGCGCTGCGTAGCGCGACCGATCGCGCGTACGACCGCGCCCTGCTCGGCTCGGTGCGCGCCATCGAGAACGGCGTGACGATCGAGCGCGGGCAGGTCCAGGTCAACGTGCCGTATGTGGCGCTGTCGATGTTCGAATCGACCGCGCAGAGCAATGTCTATTACCGCGTCGCGTTCGAGTCCCTGCCCGGCAAGGCGCCTGAAGCCGCGCTGACCGGCTACGACGATCTGCCGCTGCCCGTCACGCGGCTGGAAAATGACACCCCGCTCTTCTACGACGCGGTGTACCACGACGAGCCCGTGCGCGTGGCCGCCGTGGCCAAGCCGCTCTACCAGCCGGGGCTGCCGGCGCGCATCGTCATTCAGGTGGCGGAAACCATCGAGACGCGACGCGCGCTGCAGCAGGCGGTGTGGCGCGGTACGCTGCTGCGCGATGCGGCGCTGGTGGCGGTCAGCGCCGCGCTGTTGTGGCTCGGCGTGACCGTCGCGCTGCGGCCGCTCAATCGGCTGGCACGCAGCATCGGCGTGCGTGCGTCGGATGACCTGCGGCCGCTCGACGCCACGGACGTGCCCGCTGAAGTGCGCCCGCTGGTCAACGCGATCAATCACCACATTCATCGCTACGCCGAACTTGCAGAGGCGCAAAGCCAGTTCCTTGCCGATGCGTCGCACCAGTTGCGCACGCCGCTGGCCGTGCTGCTCACGCAGGCCGAATACGCGCTGCGCGAAACCGACCCGGCGCGCGTGCGCGAAAGCCTGTCCGCCATCATCGCGCGCCTGCAGTCGACGAACCGGCTGACCACGCAATTGCTCGCCCTTGCCCGCGCACGACATGCCGGACAGGATGCACCGGCCGAAATCTTTGACTTTGGTGAATTGGCGCGAGACGTGGTGGTCGACGCACTGCCGCTGGCGCGCGAAAAGCAGCAAGACCTCGGGTGGGATGACGGCGGCCTCGCCATGGCGCTGCCCGTCATCGGCTATCCGGCCTTCCTGCGCGAGGCGCTCTCCAACCTCGTGCACAACGCCATCCGCTACACGCCGGCGGGCGGACGCATCACCGTACGCGCCATGGCCGAAGGCGATGCCGCACTGGTCTGCGTAGACGACACCGGGCCCGGCATGAACGCCGACGAGCGCGCACACGCCTTCCAGCGCTTCCGCCGTGCGCACGAGGGCGGAAGTCGCTCGGGTAAACCCAAAGTCGCGCCTAAAGACGCCCGCTATGCCGCCGAAGGTTCGGGCCTCGGTCTGGCAATCGCACGTGCCTATGCTGCGCGTAGCGGCGGGCAAATCGAGCTGGCCGACGGCGAGCCGAACGAGCACGGTGGCGTCGGTTTATCGGCGCGGATTCGCGTGCCACTGGCGACTGCGGCAGCCCCCTTTGAACATGCTGCGATGCAGCAGCCGCAATGAAAGCGTGGCGAAAGCGCGCGATTTCTATAATCCGCCGCACCTGGGGCCATCCGTCCGAGCTACGAGCAACAAGCCATAAGTAGCCGGCCTCACGCCATCACAAGCAAACAGGAGACAAACTCATGCTTCGTGGACGCTTTACGCCTGCGCACGCCGCTCTCGCTTCGATTGCAGCAACCGCCCTGACCCTCAGCGCCGCCGCCTTCGCACAAGTCCCGGCCGGCTACCCCGCCAGCTATGCCGATACCATTGCCGCCGCCAAGAAGGAAGGCAAGGTGGTGGTGTATGCGACGACCGACACCAAGGCTGCAGATCCGCTGATCAAGGATTTCGAGTCGCTCTACCCGGGTGTGAAGGTCGAGTACAACGACATGAACAGCAGCGAGCTGTACAACCGCTTCATCAGCGAGCAGGCAGCCGGTGGCGCCTCGGCTGACATGATGTGGAACTCGTCGATGGACTCGCAGCTCAAGCTCGCGCAGACCTACGCGATGAAGTACGACTCGCCCGAAGTGCCGAACCTCCCGAAGTGGGCGGTCCACAAGGGCATCGCATACGGCACGACGTATGAGCCGGCCGTGTTCCTGTACAACAAGCGCCTCATCAAAGATTCGGAAGTGCCGCAAACGCACGCCGATTTCGCCAAGCTGGTCGCCAGCCAACCCGAGCGCTTCAAGAACAAGGTCACGACGTACGACATCGAGAAGTCGGCCGTGGGCTTCATGATGGCGGCGCAAGACAATCTCGATTCGCCGCAGTACTTCGACTTCGTCAAGGCGGTGGGCCCGAACCTGGTGCTGCAGTCCTCCACCGGCACGATGATGGAGCGCGTGGCCTCGGGTGAAAACCTGGTGGCGTACAACATCCTCGGTTCGTACGCGATTGCACGCGCCAAGAAGGATCCGTCGATCGGCATCGTCTATCCGAAGGACTACACGCTGGTGGTGTCGCGCGTGGCGATGATCGCCAAGAAGGCGAAGAACCCGAACGCGGCCAAGCTGTGGCTGGACTACATCCTGTCCAAGCGCGGCCAGGAAATCCTCGCCAACAAGTCGGATCTGCACTCGCTGCGTGAAGACGTGACGGGCGAAGCCACCGCCGCAGGCCTGAAGAAGATTCTCGGCAACAGCATCAAGCCGATTCCGGTTGACGAATCGATCCTGGCCTTCCTGGAACCCAAGAAGCGTCTGGACTTCATCAAGCAATGGCGCACCGCCGCCGGCCGTTGATCTGATCCGCTGATCACCGGCACCCTTCTCATCTGACCGACCCGCCGGCGCCATCCTTATCTGGCGCCGGTTCCTCCTGGAGGCACCATGCGTTCTCTAGCGCAAGACCGTGCCGCCGCTCGCCAAGTCACCCTCAAGCGCTCGCCCTGGACGCGTGCGGGACAGGCTTTGCCGCGCGGCGTGGTCATTCTGCTTACCGCGCTGGCGATTTTCACGCCGCTGGCGCTGATCTTCTACCAGAGCTTTCTGTCCGCGCCGTTCTTCATGCCCGACGCGCTGGCGGGGCTGGATGCGTATCGCTTCATCTTTACGGATTCGGATTTCTGGCAGGCCTTTGAGAAATCCACGGCGCTCGCTTTCGGCCTGGCGGTGATCTCGGTACCGCTGGGCGGCATCCTGGCGTTCCTGATGGTGCGCTCGGACTTGCCCGGCCGACGCGTTCTCGAACCGCTGCTGATGATTCCGGTGTTCGTCTCGCCGATGGTGCTGGCGTTTGGCTACGTGGTCTCCGCCGGCCCCGTGGGCTTCTACACCGTGTGGTTCAAGAACCTGTTTGGCGGTGCGCCGTGGAACGTGTATTCGTTCACAAGCATCATCATCATTGCCGGCCTGACGCACGTGCCTCACGTGTATCTGTATGTCTCGTCGGCGCTGCGCAGCCTCGGTTCTGACGTGGAAGAAGCCGCCCGTATCGCGGGGGCATCGCCGCTGTCGGTGGCGCTCAACGTGAGCCTGCCGATGGTGCGCCCTGCCCTGCTGTACGCAGCCGTGCTGGTGACGTTCCTGGGCTTCGAGGTGTTCGGCCTGGTGCTCGTGCTGGGCGATCCGGAAGGCCACCTCGTGCTGGCGACGTATCTGTACAAGCTGACGAACAAGCTCGGCACGCCGGCGTATCACCTGATGGCGGCCGTGGCGGTCTGCCTCGTGATGGTGACGTTCCCGCTGGTGCTGCTGCAACGCTACATGCTGAAGTCGGCCAACCGCTTTGTCACGGTCAAGGGCAAGGTCACGCGCAGCCGTCCGCTGCCGCTGGGCAACTGGCGCTGGCCGGCGTGGGCGGTGGTGGTGCTGTGGTTTTTCGTAACGGTGGTGGTGCCGCTCTCGGGTATCGCGCTGCGCGCCTTCGTGTCGAACTGGGGTGAAGGCGTGTCGCTGGTCGAGGCGTTCTCGACCACGGCGTTCCAGCAGATCTTCGAGCAGCCGCAGTTCCTGCGTGCGATGGTCAACACGGTGCTCATCGGCGTGATCGGCGGCGCACTGGCGGTGGGCTGCTACACGTGCATCGGCCTGGCCATGCACCGCAAGCCGGATGGCTGGACGCGCTTCCTCGATTACAGCGTGCTGGTGCCTCGTGCCATTCCGGGTCTCCTGGCTGGCCTGGCCTTCCTGTGGGTGTTTCTGTTCGTGCCCAACTGGATCGAGACCGGCCTGACCGACAGCGGCCTGCCGTTCGCCAACTGGATCATCGAGAACATCGTGCCGAGCCTGCGCGACCTGCGCAGCACGATCTTCAGCGTGTGGATCGCCTACACGGTGGTGTGGCTGGCCTATGGCCTGCGGTTGATCTCGGCCGCGCTGCTGCAAGTCGGTCCGGAGCTGGAAGAAGCCGCACGCTCGGTGGGCGCCACCCGTGCCCGCACCACACGCGACGTGACCGTGCCGCTCACGCGCTACGGCCTGCTGGGCGCTTGGCTGCTGATCTTCCTGATTTTCGAGCGCGAGTATTCGACCGGTGTGTACCTGCTGTCGCCGGGCACCGAGACGATCGGCTCGATGCTGGTTTCCCTGTGGGCGGGCGGCGCCATCGATATCGTTGCCGCGCTGTCCTTCGTCAATATCGTGCTGGTGGCCGTCGGCCTCGGCATCGCACTGCGTTTCGGAGTGAAGCTCCATGATTGAACTCACTGTCAACGACCTGCACCTGCAATACGGCAACAACCCGGTTCTCAAGGGTGTCTCGATGCAGCTGCAGAAGGGCGAGGTCGTCTCGCTGCTGGGCCCGTCGGGTTCGGGCAAGACCACGCTGCTGCGTGCCGTCGCCGGCCTCGAGCAAGCGAGCCAGGGCACTGTCCAGATCGGCGATCGGGTCATGTTCGACGGCGCCAAGAAGCTCGACGTGCCGGCCGAAGGGCGCAACCTGGGCCTGGTGTTCCAGTCGTACGCGCTGTGGCCGCACAAGACCGTGTCCGAGAACGTCGCCTACCCGCTCAAGCTGCGCAAGACGCCTGCCGCGCAGATCAAGGAACGCGTGCAAGCGGTGCTGCAGCAACTGGGCCTCGGCCATCTGGGCGAGCGTTTCCCGAGCCAGCTCTCCGGCGGCCAGCAGCAGCGCGTGGCCATCGCCCGTGCGTTGGTCTACAACCCGCCCGTGATCCTGCTCGACGAGCCGCTCTCGAACCTCGACGCCAAGCTGCGCGAAGAAGCCCGCGCCTTCCTGCGCGAGCTGATCGTGCGCCTGGGCCTTTCGGCCCTGATGGTCACGCACGACCAGAGCGAAGCGATGGCCATGTCCGATCGCATCCTGCTGCTGAACAATGGCGTGATCGAACAGCAAGGCACGCCCGAGCAGATGTACGGCGCGCCCGAAACGCTCTTCACCGCCGAGTTCATGGGCAGCAACAACCGCATCAACGGCAAGATCGCCGAAGTGCGTGACGGCATGGCCCGCTTGGTGGACGAGACTGGCGGCTGGTCGCTGTGGGGTGTGGCGCGCGGTGATTTGAAGCCCGGTGCATCAGCGCACGGCGTGATCCGCCTCGAGCAGGTGCGCGTGGGCGTCGACAACGCCGACAACACCATCCACCTGCCACTCGCTACGCGCATGTATCTGGGCGACCGTTGGGAATGCCTGTTCCGCGCCACCGACGACAGCGGCGCGACCGGCACAGGGCTGCGCGCCTACTCCGCCAGCGCCCCGAGCGACGGCAAGTACGCACTGACCTTCCCGCGCGAACAGTTCTGGCTGTACGCCGCATAAGGCAAAGGCCGCAACAGCGGATTCATCGGCAACAAAAAAGGCAGCCTCGGCTGCCTTTTTTGTTGGCTGACGCTGGGTCGGCGAGTCAGTCCTTCACCACCGGCAAGTGCTCAGGATTGTTCTCCGCAGCCGTGGCCTGACGCAGGAAAATTGCCGCCAAGATCAGCCCCAGCTCGTACAGCAACCACAGCGGCACGGCCAACAGTAGCTGCGACATCACATCCGGGGGCGTCACCACCGCGGCAATCACGAACGCACCCACCACCACGTATGGCCGTGCCTGCCGCAGCTTATCCAGGCTCACGATGCCAAAGCGCACCAGCACCATCACCACCACCGGCACCTCGAAGGTGATGCCGAAGGCAAGAAACGTGGTCATCGCAAAGCTCAGATACTTGTCGATGTCGGTCGACATTTCGGCACCCAGCGGCGCGTTGTAGTGCGCCATCACCTTGAACACCGTCGGGAAAACCAGGAAATATGCGAATGCCACACCGCACAGGAACAGCACGTAGGTGCTCACCACCAGCGGCATGATCATCCGCTTCTCGTGCGTATACAGCCCTGGTGCCACAAAGCGCCAGATTTGGTACAGCACCCACGGCAGTGCAATCAGGAAGGCGGCCAGCAGCGTCACCTTCATCGGCACGAAGAACGAGCCGGTGACGTCAGTCACGATCATGTGGCCGTTCTTGGGCAACGCCTGGATCAACGGCCGCGAGAACAGGTTGAAGATATCCGGCGCCCAGTAGACCAGGCCCAGAAAGACCAGCAGCACGCCTGCACCTGCCTTGACGATGCGCTCGCGCAGCTCGACCAAGTGCGAAATGAAGGTTTCCTGCGCGCCGTCCTCGGGCGACTCTTGCGGATCGAGCGGAGCGGCACTCATGTCGGGTAGGAAAAAGGGAAGTCAGGACGCGGCACCGCAGAAACGGCCCGCGCCCGAAAAATCATTCGAAGAAGGAGCGCGCACGCGACTGTGCGGCAACGATGGGCGGACGATGACGCTTGACGCGTGCCGCACCCGATTGCGCCCACATGCGCACGCCTTGCTTCTGGCGGTACCACTTGGGCATCGAGAGTTGCTTGTTGCGCCAGCTGTTGCGGCCATTGCGCGACTTGCCCGGTGCCGGGCGCCAGTCTGGAGCGGAGGTCGCCGTTTGCGCGGGATCACCAAGCGCCTCGTTCAGGCGTTCGTTGATCTCGGTCGTGTGCTTGCTGACCTCCTGGTGGATGGTCTGCTCGACATTGCGCGCGGCCTGCTCGAAGTCGGTGCGCATCTTGCGCAACTCCTCAAGCTCGATTTCGCGGCTGACCTCGGCCTTCACGTCGGCGATGTAGCGCTGTGCGCGGCCAAGCAAGGCGCCAGCGGTGCGCGCCACCTTGGGCAGACGCTCCGGCCCGATGACGACGAGCGCCACCATGCCAATCAGCGCCAGCTTGGAAATGCCGAGATCGATCATCGGTCAGCGCGCGCCGGTTCAGCCTTGCTTGGACTTGTCGCGCGCTTCGACGTCGATCGTCGTCGCATCGTGCAGCTCGCGCGGCGGCTGGCCGGCGGTCTGTTGCGGTTGTTGCGAACCTGCGGGCTTGTCTTCCTGCCCTTCGCGCATGCCGTCCTTGAAGCCCTTCACGGCGCTACCCAGATCCGAACCGATGTTGCGCAGCTTCTTCGTGCCGAACACCATCATGATGATGACCAGCACGATCAGCCAATGCCAAATGCTAAAGGAACCCATGTCCTACTCCCACGTAAATACGGCTGGTGGCGTCGCAACGGTGGCGGCGCCATTGGTTGATTTTACGGATTTGCGTACATCGGTTTGCTGTCATTCAAATACAGCCAACCTTTCACAATACGATACAGCATCCAGATGCCCAGAGCCCACAGGACGGCAAAGCCGATGAAAGCCACGGGAATGAGCAGCACGCCGATCACACCCCACAGTACGCACCACCAGAACGAACGGATTTGCCAACGAAAGTGCGACTCATACAGCGTGCCCCGCACATCGTCGCGCTTAACATACCCGACGATGATGGCAATCAATGCAGTGATACCGCCGGTCAGCCAAAAAATGGCGTAGAGCGCATACAGAATATGCGTCAGGCGACGCAGTCCGGCCAGGCGCTCCGCGTCGTCTGTCACCACCATTGCTGCTGCGTATTTGTCCACGCTGCCTCCCTGCGACGATTCGTCACCGTAGTCAGTCACCCGCCGCGTCGCGCGCCTGCGACTTGCGCAGCGCCTTCTCTTCCAGACCGGAAAGCCCTTCGCGGCGCGCCAGTTCACTGACGACGTCATCCGGCGTGAGGTTGAAGTGCGACAGCAACACCATGGTGTGGAACCAGAGGTCGGCCACTTCATAGACGACCTTGCTGCGCGCCTCGTCGGTCATGCCTGCGGCGCGGGCGTCCTTGGCTGCCATGACCGTCTCGGTGGCCTCTTCGCCGATCTTCTTGAGGATGGCATCGTCGCCCTTGTTGAACAGGCGGGCGATGTAGCTCTTTTCCGGGTCGCCGCCGTTGGCGAGCTTGCGGGATTCGAGCACCTCGCCCAGGCGGCGCAGGGTGTCACTCATGAGTGTGGCCGGGCTTGCCGGCGTAGATGTCGTCGGGGCTCTTGAGCACGGGCTCGACGGTGTGCCAGTCGCCGTCCTCCACATTGCCTTCGAACTTCTGGAAAAAGCACGCGTGGCGCCCAGTATGGCAGGCGATGCCACCGATTTGTGTGACGCGGAGCAAGACTACGTCTTCGTCGCAGTCCAAACGGATTTCGTGCACCTTCTGGATGTGACCGGACTCCTCGCCCTTGTGCCACAAGCGCTTGCGCGAGCGCGACCAGAACACGGCCTCGCCGGTTTCCACGGTCTTCTGCAGCGCCTCGCGGTTCATAAAGGCGAACATCAGGACATCATTGCTGCCCTGCTCCTGCACGATCACAGGCACCAGGCCGTTGTCGTCCCAGTGGACCTTGTTCAGCCACTTCTTGCTCATAGTCCGATCCGTACTGGGATGCCATGCTCCGCCATGAATTGCTTGGCCTGGCCGACGGTGTATTCGCCGTAATGGAAGATGCTGGCGGCCAACACCGCATCGGCGTGACCTTGCTGGATGCCGTCTGCCAGATGCTGCAGGTTGCCGACGCCACCTGAGGCGATGACCGGCACCGGCACTGCGTCCGACACGGCGCGCGTGAGTTCCAGATCGAAGCCGGCCTTGGTGCCGTCCCGGTCCATGCTGGTGAGCAGGATTTCGCCGGCGCCACGCTGCGCCATTTCACGTGCCCACGCCACGGCGTCCAAGCCCGTGCCTTTGCGGCCGCCGTGCGTAAAGACCTCCCAGCGCGGCGCCTCGCCTTCGCCCGACACCTTCTTCGCGTCAATGGCCACGACAATGCACTGCGCGCCATGGCGGGCGCTGGCGTCCGAAACCAGTTGCGGATTCGACACAGCCGACGAGTTCATGCTGATCTTGTCCGCACCGGCATTGAGCAGCCGGCGCACGTCTTCCAGCGCGCGCACCCCGCCACCCACCGTCAGCGGAATGAACACCTGCGAAGCCACCGCTTCAATGATGCCCAGCATCAGGTCACGCCCGTCCGAGGTGGCCGTGATGTCGAGGAAGGTGATTTCGTCGGCGCCCTGCTCGTCGTAACGGCGTGCGATTTCGACGGGGTCGCCGGCGTCGCGCAATTCGACGAAATTGACGCCCTTGACCACCCGGCCGTTGGTCACGTCCAGGCAGGGGATGATTCGTTTGGCTAGCATGATGAGTCGGGCGCCGGAGCGCCCGTTGTGCACGGCTGGATCAACGATCAGGCCGCGCCGAGTTTGTCCGCAAGGGCTTGCGCTTCCTTGAAGTTCAGGTCGCCGGAGTAGATCGCGCGACCACAGATCACGCCCTCCACGCCATATTCTTCGACCGCGCAAAGATGGTCGATGTCCTTCAGGTTCGACAGGCCGCCACTGGCAATGACCGGAATCTTCACCGACTGCGCCAGCTTGACGGTGGCATCGATGTTGATGCCCTGCAGCATGCCGTCGCGGCCGATGTCTGTGTAGATGATGCCTTCGACGCCGTAGTCTTCGTACTTCTTAGCGAGGTCAACGACTTCGTGGCCGGAGAGCTTGCTCCAGCCGTCGGTCGCCACCTTGCCGTCCTTGGCGTCGAGCCCGACGATGATGTGGCCGCCGAACGCCGTGCATGCGTCCCGCAGAAAGCCCGGATCCTTGACCGCCGCCGTGCCGATGATCACGTACGACAAACCATCGTCGAGCCAGCGCTCGATGGTGCCCAGATCGCGGATGCCGCCGCCGAGTTGCACGGGAATCTCATCGCCCACCTCGGCGAGAATCGCCTTGACGGCCGCCTCGTTACGCGGCTTGCCCGCGAAAGCGCCATTCAGATCGACAAGGTGCAAGCGGCGCGCACCCTGCTCGACCCAATGCCGCGCCATGGCTGCAGGGTCTTCCGAGAATACGGTGGCTTGATCCATATCGCCTTGTTTGAGGCGCACACACTGACCGTCCTTCAGGTCGATGGCCGGGATGAGCAACATAAGCGTGACGACAGAGTTGAGGGGAAAAGATTAAAAAGGGCGAAAAATGGATTCGATTGCGACGCCACGGCGGGTGTCACGGATTCCAGTGCACGAAGTTCCGGTAGATCTGCAGGCCGGCTTGCGCACTTTTTTCCGGGTGAAACTGTGTTGCAAAAATATTATCCCGGGCGATGGCGGAGGTAAACCGCACGCCGTATTCGGTCTCTCCGACCGATTCGTCGGCGTTGGCAGGCCGGGCGTAGTAGCTGTGCACGAAATAGAAGTAGCTCTGATCCGCCACACCTTCCCATAGGGCGTGGGCACGACTTTGGTGCACGCGGTTCCAGCCCATCTGAGGCACTTTGTACCGTGAACCGTCCGGCTGCAACTGGCCGTCCAGGTCAAAGCGGACCACATCGCCTTTGATGAGGCCCAACCCTTCGGTGTACTGCTGCCCCGGGCGCGCCTCGGCGCTGCGCTCGAGCAGCATCTGCTCGCCCACGCACACGCCAAGCATCGGCTTGCTGCGCGATGCCTCCAGCACAGCGTCGCGCAGGCCGGACTGGTCGAACGCGGCCATGCAATCGGGCATGGCGCCCTGCCCCGGCAGCACCACGCGGTCGGCCGAACGAATTTCGTCCGCTTGCGCACTGATGCGCACATCGGCCTCTGGAGCAACGGCCATCAAGGCTTGCGCTACCGAGCGCAGATTGCCCATGCCGTAATCGACGATTGCGATCTTAGTCATGACTTAACTTAGGCCCTAAGTACGGGCAACAGGGTTTTCAGCCCATCAACAATGAATTCCACGGCCAGCGCCGCCAGAATCAAGCCCATCAACCGCGTGCCGACGTTGATGCCGGTGCGGCCGATCACACGGGCGATCGGCTCGGCCGCGCGCAACACGATCCAGACCACGACTGCGATCGCAACACCGACCCCAGCCAGGAGAAACAGGTCCCACCAATGCTTGGTCTTGCCGGCATAGACGATGACCGTGCTGATCGAGCCTGGGCCCGTGAGCAGCGGAATCGCCAGCGGCACAACTGCAATGCTGGCCTTGGCACCGGCCTCGTCCTCTTCTTCGGGCGTGGCCTTGGTGCGGCTGGTCTGCGCATTGAGCATGTTCAGCGCGATCATGATCATGATGATCCCGCCGCCGACCTGCAGCGAACCAACCGAGAACCCGAAAAAGCTGATGATCTGCTCGCCGAGCAACGCCGACAGACCAATCACGATCGCCACCGAAATCGACGCGACCTTGATGGTGCGGCGCTTCTCTTCATCCGTCTGGCTCTCGGTCAGGCTGATGAAGAACGGGATCGCCCCGATCGGGTTGATCAGCGCGAGCAGCGAGAAAAAGCTTTTTGTCAGATCCATCGGATCGGCGGCCGGTTTGGGAGTCGGGTAGGCGCGGCCAGGCCGACGCGGTGATTTACAGGGCGCCCTTGGTCGACGGAATCGTGCCGGCAGCGCGCGGGTCGATCTCCACCGCCATGCGCAGCGCGCGTCCAAAGGCCTTGAACACGGTCTCGATCTGGTGGTGCGCGTTGACGCCGCGCAGGTTGTCGATATGCAGCGTCACGCCGGCATGATTGACGAACCCGCGGAAGAATTCGATGGACAGGTCCACGTCAAAGCTGCCGACGCGCGCGCGCGTGAACGGCACGTGGAACTCCAGGCCCGGACGGCCGGAGAAATCGATAACCACGCGCGACAGGGCTTCGTCCAGCGGCACGTAGCTGTGGCCGTAGCGCACGATGCCCTTCTTGTCGCCGATGGCTTTGGCGACGGCCTGGCCCAGCGTGATGCCGACGTCTTCCACGGTGTGATGATCGTCGATATGGGTGTCGCCGGTAGCCGAGACGTCCAGGTCGACCATGCCGTGGCGGGCGATCTGGTCGAGCATGTGGTCGAGGAAGGGGACGCCGGTGTTCAGCGTTTGCTTGCCCGTGCCGTCCAAATCAAGGGCGACGCGGATCTGCGTTTCAGAGGTGTTGCGAGTGACCTCGACACGGCGGCTCATGGGGCTTCCTGCATCGATGCGGCAAAGGCATCGATAAATTGCGCGTTTTCTTCGGGATTGCTGACCGTCACGCGCAGACAGTTGGCCAACAACGGGTGCATTTTACTGACGTTTTTAATCAGAATCCGCCGATTGAGCAGGCGCTCGAACAAAGCGGCGGCATCGGGCACGCGCAGCAGGACGAAATTTGCCGCGCTCGGGAAGACCGTCACGCCCGGTTGGGCCGACAGCGCATCGATCAACTTGGTGCGCTCGGCGCGCAGGGTCGCTGCCTGGGCATCCAGTACATCCACGTGTTCGAGCATGAACTGGGCAGTCGCCTCGGTCAGCACATTCACGTTGTACGGCGGACGCACCTTGTCCAGCTCGGCGATCCACTTCGGGTGGCCGGCCACGTAACCCAGGCGGATGCCGGCCAGGCCCAGCTTCGAGACCGTGCGCATCACCAGCAGGTGATCGAAATCGCGCAGGCGCGGCATCCAGCTATGTTGCGCGAACGGCTGGTAGGCCTCGTCGACCACCACCAGGCTCTGGCACACCGGGCCGCGTGCGGCGCGGATGATCGCGTCCATGTCGGCCGCGTCGAACAGGTTGCCGGTCGGGTTATTCGGATACGCCAGGTAGATGACGGCGGGCTGGTGCTCGGCCATGGCGGCCAGCATGGCTTCACGGTCGAGCGTCAGGTCCGCCTTGAGCGGCACGCCAACGAAGTTCAGACCGAGCAACTGCGCCGACATCGCGTACATCACGAAACCCGGCACGGGCGCCAGCACGGTCGCGCCCGGCTTCGCCGCCGCAATGGCGATCAGGCTGATGATCTCGTCCGAACCGTTGCCGAGCAGCACCTCGGCGCCGGCCGGCACGTGCATCACCTGCTTGAGCTGCGCCTTGAGGGCGTCGGCGGTCGGCACCGGGTAGCGATTGAGCGCGACTTCGGCCAGGCGCTTGCCCAGCGCGTCGCGCAGCATCGCCGGCAGCGAATACGGGTTCTCCATCGCGTCCAGCTTGACCATGCCGGTCGCGTCGGGCACGTGGTACGCACCCATGGCGCGAACGTCGTCGCGCACGATGCGGGCGAGCAGGTCATCCAGAGAGGCTTGGGCCGGAGCAGTGGCGGTCATCGTTGTGCGGCGCGTGTTATTCGGAGGCGGGGCGTTGCAGTCGATATTCAGCGCTGCGGGCATGCGCCTGCAAGCCTTCGCCGTAGGCCAGCTCGGCAGCAATCTCGCCCAGCATCTGCGCACCGGCTTCGCTCACTTCGATCAGGCTGGAGCGCTTGATGAAGTCGTACACGCCCAGCGGCGACGAGAAGCGCGCCGTGCGCGAGGTCGGCAACACGTGGTTCGGACCCGCGCAGTAATCGCCCAGCGATTCGCTGGTGTACTTGCCAAGGAAGATCGCGCCCGCGTGGCGGATGCGCTCGGCCCATTGGCGCGGGTTCTCTGCCGAAATCTCCAGATGTTCGGGAGCGATGTCGTTGGCGATGTCGCACGCCTCGTCCATGTCGCGTACTTTGACGAGCGCGCCACGGCCCGACAGCGATTCGGCAATCACGCTGCGGCGCGGCATGTCTTCGAGCTGACGGTTGATGCTGGCTTCCACCTGCGCGACGAACTCGGCGTTCGGGCACAGCAGGATCGACTGGGCCAGCTCGTCGTGCTCGGCTTGCGAGAACAGGTCCATCGCCACCCAATCCGGATCGGTCGTGCCATCGCAGATAACGAGGATTTCCGACGGACCGGCAATCATGTCGATGCCGACCGTGCCGAACACGCGACGCTTGGCAGCGGCCACATAGGCGTTACCCGGGCCGACAATCTTGTCGACGGCGGGGACGGTGTCGGTGCCGTAAGCGAGCGCACCCACGGCCTGCGCGCCGCCGATGGTGAACACGCGGTCCACACCGGCAATGCAAGCCGCAGCCAGCACCAGTTCATTGCGCACGCCGCCGGGCGTGGGCACCACCATGATGATTTCCTTGACGCCGGCCACGCGAGCCGGAATCGCATTCATCAACACCGACGACGGGTACGCCGCCTTGCCGCCCGGCACGTAAATGCCCACGCGGTCGAGCGGCGTCACCTTCTGGCCGAGCACCGTGCCATCGGCTTCGGCGTATTCCCAGCTGTGCGTGCCGCACTCGATCTTCTGCTTCTCGTGATACGCGCGCACGCGGGCAGCCGCGGCTTCCAGTGCCGCACGGCGCTTGGGCTCCAGGCCGTCGAGCGCGGCTTGCAGGGTGGCGGGCGACAGCTCCAGCGCGGCCACGCTATCGGCTTCGATGCGGTCGAAGCGGCGCGTGGCTTCCAGCACGGCGGCATCGCCGCGCGCCTTCACGTCGGCCAGGATCTGCGCGGCGGCGCGATCAATGGCTTCGTCTTCACTCGCTTCGAAAGCGAGCACCTGGCGCAGTTGCGCCGCGAATCCGGCTTCAGCCGAATCCAGCTTACGGATGGTCAGGCTCATGCGGCTTCCCCAACGCGCGCGTCCGTCGCGGAGGCGCGCTCGAAAGCGTCGAGGATCGGCGCCAGCCGGTCGCGCTTGAGTTTCAGCGCAGCCTGGTTGACGACCAGTCGGGAAGATATCTGCACGATCTCTTCCACCTCGACGAGGTTGTTCGCGCGCAGCGTGCCGCCCGTGCTGACCAAGTCGACGATGGCGTCAGCCAGGCCCACCAGCGGGCCCAGCTCCATCGAACCATACAGCTTGATCAGGTCGACGTGCACGCCCTTCTTGGCGAAGTGCTCGCGCGCGGTATTCAGATACTTCGTCGCCACCGACAGGCGCGCACCCTGGCGCACCGCGTTGGCGTAATCGAAGCCCTTGGGCACCGCCACCGACATGCGGCAGCGGGCGATGTTCAGGTCGATGGGCGCATACAGGCCCGCCATGCCGTGCTCCATCAGCACGTCGCGGCCGGCTACGCCGAAGTCCGCCGCGCCGTATTGCACGTACGTCGGCACGTCGGACGCGCGCACGATGATCACGCGCAGCGCCGGATCCGACGTCGGCAGAATCAGCTTGCGCGAGGTTTCCGGATCTTCGGTCACCTCGATGCCGGCGGCCTTCAGCAGCGGCAGCGTCTCTTCAAAGATGCGCCCTTTGGACAGCGCCAGCGTGAGCTGGTTGGAGGCGGACTGGAATGCGTTCATGGCCGGCGGGTTCCTTACCTTACGCTTGAATGCGGCGGATCTTGGCGCCGACAGCGGACAGCTTGTCTTCAATACGGTCGTAGCCGCGGTCGAGGTGATAAATGCGGTCGACCAGCGTCTCGCCCTGCGCGATCAGGCCGGCAATGACGAGGCTGGCCGAGGCGCGCAGATCAGTCGCCATGACGGTCGCACCCGACAATTGCTCGACGCCCGTCACCACCGCCGTCTTGCCATCGATCACGATATTGGCGCCCAGGCGGTTCAGTTCCTGCACGTGCATGAAGCGGTTTTCGAAGATGGTCTCCGTCACCGTGGCAGAACCTTCGGCAATGGCGTTGAGCATCATGAACTGCGCCTGCATGTCGGTCGGGAACGCCGGGTATTCCGACGTGCGGAAGCTCACTGCCTTGGGGCGGCCTGTCATCTGCACACGGATCCAATCGTCGCCTGTGGTGAGCGTCACTCCGGCTTCGCGCAGCTTGTCGAGCACGGCATCCAAAATGCCTGGCAGCACGCCGCGCAGCGTCACGTCACCGCCAGCCGCAGCCACGGCGCACAGGAACGTGCCGGCTTCGATGCGATCGGCAATCACCGTGTGCGCAGCGCCGTGCAGCGCTTCAACGCCTTGGATCACAAGGCGGTCGGTGCCGATGCCTTCGATGCGCGCGCCCATCTTCACGAGCAGGTTGGCCAGGTCTGTAACCTCGGGCTCGCGTGCAGCGTTTTCCAGCACGGTTTCGCCGTCTGCCAACGCAGCGGCCATCAGCAGGTTTTCGGTGCCCGTGACCGTCACCATGTCGGTGACGATGCGCGCGCCACTCAGGCGCTTGGCGCCTTCAGGCAGCTTGGCTTCGATGTAACCGTGCTCGATGACGATCTCGGCGCCCATCAGTTGCAGGCCCTTGATGTGCTGATCGACCGGACGCGCGCCGATGCCGCAACCGCCCGGCAGCGACACACGCGCATGGCCGAAACGCGCCAGCAGCGGGCCCAGCACCAAGATCGACGCACGCATGGTCTTCACCAAGTCGTACGAAGCTTCCGGCGTGTGGATGGTCGCGGCGTCGAGCGTGAGGTTGTGACCGTCGAGCACGCCTTCCACGCCCATCTGGCGCAGAAGCTTGAGCATCGTGCGCACGTCCTGCAGGTTCGGCACGTTGGTCAGCGCCAGCGGCTCGGCCGTCAGCAGCGCGGCACACATGATGGGCAGCGCAGCGTTCTTGGCGCCAGACACGCGGATTTCGCCCGACAACGGGCCATTGCCTTCGATCAGCAGTTTGTCCATGAGCGAGACGTCTCGTCGATCACTTTGAGGGGGGCGCTCAGCGAGCGCGAGGTCGGAATCGGTTGAAACGGTAACCGGGGTGGGATCAAGCTCGGCCATCAGGACTGCCACTCCGCCGGGGTGAGCGTCTTCATGGAAAGCGCGTGGATTTCCGCGCGCATCCGCTCACCCAGCGCTGCGTAGACGAGCTGGTGACGCTGGATCAACCGCTTGCCTTCAAATTGCGCGCTGACGATGGTGGCAAAAAAATGCTGGCCGTCGCCCTCGACTTCGAGATGCTCGCACGGCAGGCCGGTTTCGATGTACTGCTTGACTTGTTCGGGTGTGGGCAACATGGCCTTCCCTTCTCCAAAAACGTTAGGGTGGTGCGTCGTTGTTGTTTTTAGAGATCGCTGCAAAATGAAGCGAAGCGGTTCAGACGGTTCAAGGCCGATGCAGACGCTACATGCAGTACGGCAAGGAGGCCCTGGGCCGTCAGAATCATTTCTCAGCGGTCTCTTATCGACGCATCAATGGCGCAGCTTGTAGCCCGTGCGCAGCATCTGCAGGGCTACTCCCCCCACCACGACCAGCGCGATCAGCATCACACCGAGGCTCGTCGTCACCGGCACATCGGACACACCGAAGAAGCCGTAGCGGAAGCCGTCGATCATGTAGAAGAACGGGTTGGCGTGGGACACCGCCTGCCAAAACGGCGGCAGCGAATGAATCGAATAGAACACGCCGGCCAGGAAGGTGGCCGGTACGATCAGAAAGTTCTGGAACGCCGCAAGCTGGTCGAATTTTTCAGCCCAGATGCCTGCGATGAGCCCCAGCGTGCCCAGCACGCTCGCGCCCAGCACCGCAAACACGATGATCCACAGCGGCTGCGCAAAATGCAGATGCGCAAACAAGGTCGTCACGATCAGCACGCCCGTACCCACGGCCAGACCGCGAATCACAGACGCGCACACGTACGCACCAAACATCTCCCAGTGCGACAGCGGCGGCAGCATGATGAACACCAGGTTGCCGGTAATCTTCGACTGGATGAGCGACGACGAACTGTTTGCGAATGCGTTCTGCAGCACGCTCATCATCACCAGACCGGGCACCAGGAAAGCGGTGTAGCTCAGCTGGTCGAACACCTTGACTCGGTCTTCCAGCACGTGCCCGAAGATCAGCAGATACAGAAGCGCGGTCAGCACCGGCGCGGCCACGGTCTGGAAGCTCACCTTCCAGAAGCGCAGCACCTCCTTGTAAAGCAGCGTGCGGAAACCGACCCAACGGCCCGGCAAGCTCTCAGGAATGGCGTTCATGCAGCGGGCTCCAGCGCAGAATCGGGAATGGCAGGCGTTTGAGGCCCGACCGGCAAGCCACCTTCGCGGCGCATGATCTGCACGAACACATCTTCCAGATCAGCCTTGGCGACTTCCATGTCGTCGATCTCGCAGCCGGCGAGGCGGCACGTGGCGAGAATCTGTTCGACCTCGCCATAGCCCGACAGGCGCAGGCGCACACCGCGCTCGCCGTGGTTGCCCGGCAGGCGCAGGGCTTCCAGCGACGCGGGCAACGCTCCCCTCGCAAAGCTCAGCACCAATTGCAGCCCGGCAAATTGCGAGAGCAGATTCGCCGTGCGATCGAGCGCCACCACTTCGCCAAACTTGAGCATGGCGATGCGGTCGCACAGGGATTCGGCTTCTTCCAGGTAGTGCGTGGTCAGCACGACGGTATGGCCTTCGCGGTTCAGCCGCGAGATGAATTTCCACAGCGTCTGGCGCAACTCGACGTCCACGCCGGCGGTCGGCTCGTCCAGCACAATCACGGGCGGGCGGTGTACCAGGGCCTGCGCCACCAGCACGCGGCGCTTCATGCCGCCCGACAGCGCGCGCATGTTGGCGTCGGCCTTGCTGGTGAGGTCCAGGTTGGCCATGACCTCGTCGATCCAGTCGTCGTTCTTGGTCAGGCCGAAGTAGCCCGATTGCAGGCGCAGCGTTTCGCGCACCGTGAAGAACGGATCGAACACCAGTTCCTGCGGGACCACGCCGAGCTTGCGGCGCGCCGTGCGGTAGTCGGAAACAACGTCGTGACCGAGCACGCGTACGTGGCCGGAATCGGCACGATTCAGGCCCGCGAGGATGGAGATCAGCGTGGTCTTGCCCGCGCCGTTGGGGCCCAGCAGGCCAAAAAACTCGCCCTGCTCGACAGACAGGCTCACGCCCTTGAGCGCTTGCAACGACTTGTAGCGCTTGCGGACGTCAGCGATTTCGATGGCTTTCATGGCCGACAAAGTGAACTACCCTGCGCATCTCGAGACCGTGGATCGACAAGACCATGACGGCCGCGGACGCCGCACATGGCGGCGGCAGAGCGACAAACCCAGAATTATAGGGGAACTGGACCAACTCACGGCGCCACAGCTGACGACGCCAAACCGCGAATGCCAAGGCGCGCGCGACGCCTCGGCCGGAGCGCGGCATCGCGATGACGGGTTCGGGGCAATCACCCCGCGCCCGCACCGGACGCCGCCTCAATGTCGAGCGTGATGGTCGGCTGCGGGGGCCGGCGCGACGGCCAGCAGAGACTCCACGCCGTACAGCGTGGCGAGGTTGGACAGCGCTTGCGGAGCGCCTGCGATATCGAGCGCGATACCGGCATCCTGTGCCGTGCGCTGCCACGACAGGAGCACCGCCAGCGCAGACGAATCGACCTGTGACAAGCCAGCGCAATCGACATGCAGCGCGGCAATGCCGGCTTCGCGCGCTTGGCCAAGCTGAGCCTCGCCCTCGCGCAGAACGCGCGGCGCTTCGCGGTGAGTCAGCGGGCCGGACAAGGTCAACATGGTGGAAGTGGATGCGTCAGAAAAAGAAACAGCGGCCAGAGTTGACCGCTGTGTCGATTCTACCGGAAGGCTGCTTACTTTGCCGGAGCCTTCTCGAGCTGCGTGTTGCGCTCGTTCAGGAAGCTCACCAGCCCGGCCACACCGCCCCGCTTGCTGATGACATCGGCAAACTGGTTCTTGTACGTTTCCGACAGCCACAGGCCGCTGATGTTGATGTCGTACACCTTCCAGCCACCGGCCGTCTTTTCCAGGCGGTAGTCCAGGGCCACCGGCTCGCCGTTGTTGTTCACGGTCGAACGCACCACCACGTCGGTGTCATCGGCGGCCGCACGGAACGGCTTGTACGAAACGGTTTGGTTCTTCACGTTCGACAGCGCGCCCGCGTAAGTGCGGATCAGCAACGTTTTGAAGCTTTCCTGAATCTGCTGCTGTTGCTCCGGCGACGCCTGGTTCCAGAAGCGGCCCATGGCGATCTGCGTGGTGCGCTTGAAATCGGCGCGCGGCACGATCTTCTGGTCGACGAGCTGGTACACCTTGGTCATGTTTCCGCCACGCAGCTCCGGATCGCCCTTGATGGTGGTGAGCACGTCGTCCACAGCCGTCTTGACGGTGGCCTGTGCATCCGCTTCCTGAGCGTGGACCGGCGCGGCTGCCACGGCAGCTGTCAGCGTGAGACCGGCGAACAGGGAGCGGAGAAGCTTCTTCAACATATCGCGTCCTTATAGTGTGATTTTCGGGTCGCTTGCAGCGCATTTGCCGCAATCTTGTTGGCGATTAGAACAGACCGCCCGCAGGCAAGTTCGTGCGGGCCGGCCAGTTTTACGCCTTGTCACCTTTGAGGCGACCTTGTTACGTGTACCGATCAGCGACGGAACACCGGCCAGTTGGGGGTGAAGCGCTGGTACGGTGAGACCGTGGCGTCACCGGCATCCGGCGATGTCTTGTTGTCCTGATCTTCCGGCAGGTTGCCGTCATAGATCAGGTAGCGACGGCGCTGCAGATAGGCATCGCGCAGGAAGGTGTACTTGTCGACAGCGGCCTGTTCGAGCACATTGCTGGCCCCAAGCAGGTTCGCGCGCACGTCAACTACGCGCAGCGCGGCCAGCGAGTAGGTGACCGCGCTGTCGTGCCAGTACGTGAGTGGATCCATCTGCCAGTCCACCAGGAACCCCACGGTATCACGCGCGGTGCTCGGGCCGAGCAACGGCCAGACGACGTACGGACCCGACGGCACACCCCACACACCCAGTGTCTGGCCGAAGTCTTCCTTGTGCTTGGGCAGGCCGGCGTCCGACGCAATGTCGATCAGGCCACCCAGACCCAGCACCGTATTGATCGCCACACGCATGGTGTCTTCCAGCGCGGCCGTGCCCTTCAACTGCAGCAGGTTGTTGACGGCCGAATAGACATCGCCCGCGTTCGAGAAGAAGTTCGACACCGCCGTGCGCGCCGGCGACGGCACCACATCGACATACGTTTGCGCAACCGGCTTCAGCACGCCCTTGTCGAGGTCCTCATTGATGCGGAAGACTTCGCGGTTGAACGGCTCGATCGGATCGGCCGGATTGGCATTCGGCCCGGTGGCACAGCCGGCCAGCAGCGAGGCGCCTGCAGCCACGGCCAGCGCAAAGCCGCGCAGTGTACGGATGGATGTTGTTGTTTTCATGGTTTATTTGCTCCCACTGCCCTCGGCCGGCTTGGCTCCGCCGGCACTGCCATTAGCGCTGCCGGCACCTGCATCCGCGGCCTTGCTGTAAAGGAACTGGCTGATCAGGTTTTCCAGCACCACCGCCGACTGCGTCATCGTGATCTTGCTGCCGCTGGCAAGCATGGCCGAGTCGCCACCCGGCTCGATACCAATGTATTGCTCACCCAGCAGACCCGAGGTCAGGACCTTGGCCGAACTGTCTTTCGGAAACTGATAGCGCTGATCCATATCGAGCACGGCGATTGCCTGGTAGCTCTTGTCGTCGAAGAGGATCTGCGACACACGGCCGACGACTACCCCCGAACTCTTGACCGGGGCCCGGACCTTCAAGCCGCCGATATTGTCGAAGGCCGCCTTCACCTGGTAAGTCTTGGCAAACGAGAACGAACTCATATTGCCCGCCTTGAGCGCCAGGAATAGCAGCGCAATGATGCCCACCAGAACAAACAGGCCGACCCAGAAATCGAGGACGCTTTTACGCATGATCTTTTCTCGTTGAACGCTAACGACAACCGGCGGCTCAGCTGAACATCAGTGCCGTGAGCACGAAATCCAGCGCCAGTACGGTGAGCGACGCGATCACCACCGTCCGGGTAGTCGCGCGCGAGACGCCTTCCGGCGTGGCCTTGGCCTCATAGCCCTGATACAGCGCAATGAAGGTGACCGCCACACCAAACACGACACTTTTGATGACGCCGTTAAGCACGTCGTCCATGACATCCACGCCGGCTTGCATCTGCGACCAGAACGCGCCAGGGTCTACGCCAATCAGCCCAACCCCGACAAAGTATCCGCCCAGAATACCGACCGCACTAAAAATCGCGGCCAGCAGCGGCATGGCGATGAAGCCCGCCCAGAAGCGCGGCGCCAGCACGCGGGCCAGCGGATCGACGGCCATCATTTCCATGGCGATCAGTTGCTCGCCGGCTTTCATCAGGCCAATCTCGGCCGTGAGCGAGGTTCCGGCGCGACCGGCAAACAGCAGTGCCGTCACCACGGGCCCCAGTTCGCGCACCAGCGACAGCGCCACCAGCAAGCCCAGAGCCTGCTCGGAGCCGTATCGGTTAAGTGTGTTGTAACCCTGCAAGCCAAGCACAAAGCCAACGAACAGGCCCGACACTGCAATGATGATGAACGAATCATTGCCGACGAAGCGCAGTTGCTCGATCACCAAGCGCGGGCGACGCAGCACGTCGCCAGAGGCGCCAATGAGCGAAATCAACGTGCGCGCGGCGTAGCCGAAGCGGCTGATCAGCACCAGAACAAAGCGGCCGATGGCGGAGATCATCGTGCACCTCCGCTCTTGCCCAGACCGAAGTCATCGGGCAGGGGCGCCCCAGGATAGTGGAACGGCACGGGGCCGTCCGCCTCGCCACGCACGAACTGGCGCACAAACGGATCGGTCGACGCGGTCAGTTCAGCCGGCGTGCCCTGCGCGGCAATGCTGCCGTTGGCAATAAAGTAGACGTAATCGGCGATGTGGAACGTCTCCTGCACGTCGTGCGAGACGATGATGCTGGTCGCGCCCAGCGCGTCGTTCAGCTTGCGGATAAGCGAGGCGGTCAGGCCCAGCGAGATCGGGTCCAGCCCGGCGAACGGCTCGTCGTAGAGGAGGAGCGACGGATCCAGCGCGATCGCCCGCGCCAATGCCACGCGCCGCGCCATACCGCCGGAAATCTCTGAGGGCATCAGGTCGCGCGCACCGCGCAGGCCGACGGCGTTGAGCTTCATCAGCACCAGATCGCGGATGAGCAGTTCGGGCAGTTCGGTATGTTCGCGCAGTGGAAATGCCACATTGTCGAACACGGACAGATCGGTAAACAGCGCCCCGAACTGGAACAGCATGCCCATCTGGCGGCGTGCGGCGTACAGCTCACGCTTGTCCATGGCGCCGATGTCCTGGCCGTGTACGCGCACTGTGCCGGCGGCAGCGGCCATCTGGCCGCCAATCAATCTGAGAATCGTCGTCTTGCCGCAACCCGAGCCACCCATGACGGCCACCAGTTTGCCCTTGGGCACGCGCATGCACAGGCCGGACAGGATGCGCCGCGCGCCTGGCTGATAGGCGAAATCGACCTGATCGAGTTCGACAACGGCGTTGGAAGACTGGGTGGACACGGTGGAGATCGGTGCAGAGGGCTCGGCAGGTTGGCGGCTTCATGCTGCCGCATCTCGTTGTCTTGACTTCCGCGGGCTCGCCAAAGAAAGGCGGCTTCGCGCGGCCCGCCATTATAGGTGGAAACCCGCGTAGCCCGTCAGCCACGCCTTGCTTACCGACAGTTAGTGTGGCTTGTTCGCCGCGCCGCGGGTTTTCGGGCCTTGCGGGTTGCTGAAAGTGGTGCGCCTGCGAAGTTGAGCTGGCGCTGCAGACCGGCAGCGGAAGTGGTCTATTCGCCGCTATCGAGCCGTAGATCGGCTTGGCGAATCACCCCCTGCCAGTGCGCGGCATCACGGCGCACGGCCTGGGCAAATGTGTCGGGGGCATCCCATTCCGGCTCGAAGCCGCCGGCGCGCAACGTAGCGGGGACATCACCGGAAGCGACGGCGCGACGCAGCTCTGCCGCCGCGCGCATCGACAGAAGCCGGGGGGTGCGCGCCGGCATGAAGGTGCCGATCCAGGCGCTGCGATCGAATCCGGCGAGACCGCCTTCGCGCAGCGTCGGCACAGCGGGCGCGAAACGGGAGCGAGCCCCGCCGGTCACCCCGAGCAACCGTAACTGGCCATTGGCTGCAGCTGCCGCCACGCTCGGATAGCAGGCGAAACACGTCGTCATGCGTCCAGCCAGAATCTGCTGCACGAGCCCGGCTTCACCGCGAACGGCCACATGCGGCGCATGGAAAGCGTAGTCGCGCACAAACTGCTCGGCGACGAGATGCGACCACGTGCCGACGATATCCGAGCCGCAATTGACCGTGACGGACTCGCCGCGCGCCTGCGCAAGCAGATCAGTGATGGAGTAGATCGGCAAGCGCGCATCGACGGCGAGAAACAGCGGCAGCGTGGCCACCATCGCCACTGGCTGAAAATCGCGCAGCGGGTCATACGACGCCGGTTCCAGCGCGGGCTGTGCGACAAACGTGGTCTGTTGAAGCAGCAACGTATGGCCATCGGACGGCGCGCGGGCCACGGCCTCGCCGGCGGCCATGCCATTGGCTGCGGGGCGATCTTCGACCCCCACGTCGCGGCCGACCTGCTGTTGCAATTGCGTCGCCAGTGCCCGGGCAAGCGCGTCAAACGCGCTGCCCTCCGCTGCGGGCACGACCAGACGCAGCGGTTGTGAGGGATACACTTGCAGCAATGCATGCGCGGGCGACGTCAGCATTGCCGGCAGCACACCCAGCCACGCAAGCGTCAGCCGCCGCTGCCGGTCCGGCATATGCGGCACATCCGGCGCGTGGGGCACATCTGCACGCACATTGCGGGCACGAGGTCGCATGAGGCAGGTTGGGGATCACGGGGAGATCTCATTCTAGAAATCCGCCCGTCCGCCCTGCACTCATGTAAACCATGTCGACGTAAACCATGAGGCATGACGCTCGAGTCATCACACGCGCGTCACAAATAAAAAGGCCCGCCAAGGCGGGCCTGAGTCATCCGGTCAACCGCGTGGTCAGCGCGGCAGTTCCGAATGGCCCATGAGAAACGCGTCGACCGAGCGGGCGGCTTGGCGGCCTTCCCGGATGGCCCACACGACGAGCGACTGGCCGCGGCGCACATCACCGGCGGCGAACACCTTCGGCACGTTGGTGGCGTAGGCGTTGTCGCCCTCGGTGGCGGCACGCGCGTTGTTGCGCGCATCCTTCGTCACGCCAAAGGCATCCAGCACGCCGCCGACCGGGTTGGTAAAGCCCATCGCCAGCAACACGAGATCAGCCTTGAGCGTGAACTCGCTGCCGGCAACTTCGGCCATCTTGCCGTCCTTCCACTCCAGGCGCACGGCAGTGAGGCCCGTCACCCGGCCGTTCTCACCGATGAGCGCCTTGGTGGCGACCGACCAGTCGCGCTCGCAACCTTCGTCATGCGACGACGACGTGCGCAGCTTGATCGGCCAGTACGGCCACACCAGCGGCTTGTTCTCTTCTTCGGGCGGACGCGGCAGCAGTTCGAACTGCGTGACCGATGCGGCGCCATGGCGGTTGGACGTGCCCACGCAGTCCGAGCCCGTGTCGCCGCCGCCGATCACGATGACATGCTTGCCATCGGCGCGGATCGGGTTCGGCGCATCGCCGGCCACTTCCTTGTTCTGCGGGATCAGGAATTCCAGCGCGTAATGCACGCCGTCCAGATCACGGCCCGGCACCGGCAGATCGCGCGGCACTTCCGAACCGCCCGTCAGCACGACGGCGTCGAATTGCTTGAGGATGTCGTCGGCAGAGATCATCTCCCGCGCGTCGTTGGTGATGCCGGCCGGAACCGTCTTGTCGCCCACCATCACGCCGGTGCGGAAGGTCACGCCTTCGGCTTCCATTTGCTGCATGCGGCGGTCGATCTGTGCCTTTTCCAGCTTGAAATCGGGAATGCCATAACGCAGCAGGCCGCCGATGCGGTCGTTCTTTTCGAACAGCGTCACATCGTGACCGGCGCGCGCCAGTTGCTGCGCAGCCGCCATGCCTGCAGGGCCGGAGCCGACCACGGCCACGGTCTTGCCAGTCTTGTGCTTCGGCACTTGCGGCGCGACCCAGCCTTCTTTCCAGGCCTTGTCGATGATGGCGTGCTCGATCGACTTGATGCCCACCGGCAGTTCGTTGATGCCCAACGTGCAAGCCGCTTCGCACGGTGCCGGGCAGATGCGGCCCGTGAATTCGGGAAAGTTGTTGGTCGAGTGCAGCACTTCAATCGCGGTCTTCCAGTCCTGGCGATACACCAGGTCGTTGAAGTCCGGAATGATGTTGTTGACGGGGCAGCCGTTGTTGCAGAACGGAATGCCGCAATCCATGCAGCGCGCGCCCTGGATCTTGGCTTCGTTGTCCGCCAGCGCGAACACGAACTCCTTGTAATGCTTCACTCGCGCTTCGGGCGCTTCGTATGCCTCGTTCTGGCGGGGAAATTCGAGAAAACCGGTCGCCTTGCCCATGGTGTCCTTCCTGACCCGATGCTGCTCTGCCGGCACAGTCGTGCCAGCCAGGCAGTCGAGCCTGTCTTGTGAGGTTGCGTTGTATTCGGTGGCGGCGAATGGCCGATCGCGCGGATCAACCACTCGCCAAATCGACGGGAATCAGGCTGCGATCTGTTCGCGGCTGGCTTCCTGTTCGCGTTCGTACATCTCGGCCAGCGCGCGCTTGTACTCGGTCGGGAAGACCTTGACGAAGCGGCGACGGGCGTTGTTCCAGTCGGCCAGCAGCTCCTTGGCACGCTCGGAGCCGGTGTAGCGGAAGTGCTTTTCCACCAGCGCCTTAAGCAGGTGCTCGTCGAGCACGCGCTCACCGTTCACCTTGTGCCAGGTCGACGGGGTATGCGCCTTCTCCTGGTCAGCTGCCGAAAGCACGGATTCCAGTGCGACCTGCGCCGTGTTGCAGCGCTTGTCGAACAGGCCGTCTTCGTCATAGACGTAGGCAACGCCGCCCGACATGCCTGCCGCGAAGTTGCGGCCGGTGGTACCCAACACGACGACGGTGCCGCCGGTCATGTACTCGCAGCCGTGATCGCCCGTGCCTTCCACCACCGTGGTGGCGCCGGAGTTGCGCACCGCAAAACGCTCGCCGGCCACGCCGTTGAAGAACGCCTCACCGGCCAGCGCGCCGTACAGCACGGTGTTGCCGACGATGATGTTGTTGGTCGGCTCACCGCGGAACTCGTGCGGCGGGCGCACGATCACGCGGCCGCCCGACAGGCCCTTGCCCACGTAGTCGTTGCCGTCGCCCACCAGGTCCAGCGTTACGCCGTGTGCCAGGAACGCGCCGAACGACTGGCCGGCCGTGCCCTGCATCTGCACGTGGATCGAGTCATCGGGCAGACCTTCGTGGCCGTAGCGCTTGGCCACTTCGCCCGAGAGCATCGCGCCCACGGTGCGGTTGACGTTGCGCACCGGCTGGATGAACGACACGCGCTCACCCTTTTCCAGCGCAGCCTTGGCCTTCTCGATGAGCTGGTGATCCAGTGCGCGATCGAGACCGTGGTCTTGCACGTCGACCTGGTAGCACGGCTCGCCCTCCTTCTTGGCCGGCTGATAGAAGATGCGCGCGAAGTCCAGACCGCGGGCCTTCCAGTGTTCGATGCCGGACTTCGTGTCGAGCAGGTCTGCGCGGCCGATCAGTTCGTTGAACGTGCGGATGCCCAACTGCGCCATGATTTCGCGCACTTCTTCGGCTACGAAGAAGAAGTAATTCACCACATGCTCGGGCTTGCCCGAGAACTTCTTGCGCAGCACCGGATCCTGCGTCGCCACGCCCACCGGGCAGGTGTTCAGGTGGCACTTGCGCATCATGATGCAGCCCTCGACCACCAGCGGTGCGGTGGCGAAGCCGAACTCGTCCGCGCCCAGCAGCGCGCCGATTACCACGTCGCGGCCGGTCTTCATCTGGCCGTCGGCCTGCACGCGGATGCGGTTGCGCAGGCCATTGAGCATCAGCGTCTGCTGCGTCTCGGCCAGGCCCAGTTCCCACGGCGTGCCGGCATGCTTGATCGACGACCACGGCGAAGCGCCGGTGCCGCCGTCGTGGCCCGCGATCACCACGTGATCGGCCTTGGCCTTGGCAACACCTGCTGCCACCGTGCCCACGCCCACTTCCGACACCAGCTTGACCGACACGTCCGAACGCGGGTTCACGTTCTTCAGGTCGTGGATGAGCTGTGCCAGATCTTCGATCGAGTAAATGTCGTGGTGCGGCGGCGGCGAGATCAGGCCAACGCCCGGCACCGCATAACGCAGCTTGCCGATGTAGTCCGTCACCTTGTGGCCGGGCAATTGACCGCCTTCGCCGGGCTTGGCGCCCTGCGCCATCTTGATCTGGATTTGATCAGCGGAGGCCAGATACTCCGCCGTCACGCCAAAACGGCCCGACGCCACCTGCTTGATCTTCGAGCGCAGCGAATCGCCTTCCTGCAGTTCCAGATCGCGCTCGACCACTTCGCGGCCGATCACGTCCGACAGCTTCGTGCCCTGCTTGATGGGAATGCCGCGCAGTTCGTTGCGGTAACGGCGCTCGTCTTCGCCGCCTTCGCCCGTGTTCGACTTGCCGCCGATGCGGTTCATCGCCACGGCCAGCGTGGTGTGTGCTTCGGTCGAAATCGAACCCAGCGACATGGCGCCGGTCGCAAAGCGCTTGACGATCTCCTTGGCGGATTCCACTTCTTCCAGCGGAATCGCGCGTGCCGGGTCCACCTTGAACTCGAACAGACCGCGCAGCGTCATGTGGCGCTTGCTCTGATCGTTGATCAGGTTCGCGTATTCCTTGTACGTCTGATACGAATTCGCGCGCGTGGCGTGCTGCAGCTTGGCGATCGAATCCGGCGTCCACATGTGCTCTTCGCCGCGGACGCGGTAGGCGTATTCGCCGCCAGCGTCCAGCATGTTCGCCAGCACCGGTGCATCGCCAAAGGCGTCGCGGTGCAGGCGCAGCGCTTCCTCGGCCACCTCGAAGATGCCGATGCCGCCGACGTTCGATGCGGTGCCCTGGAAGTACTTGTCGACCAGCTCACGCGACAGACCAATCGCTTCGAAGATCTGCGCGCCGGTGTACGACATGTACGTCGAGATGCCCATCTTGGACATCACCTTGTGCAGCCCCTTGCCGATCGCCTTGGTGAAGTTGTAGATCGCTTTCTCGGCGGTCAGACCCAGACCCGGCGCCAATTCGGCGAGGGTCTCCATCGCCAGATACGGGTGCACGGCTTCTGCGCCATAGCCGGCCAGCAGCGCGAAGTGGTGCACTTCGCGGGCCGAGCCCGTTTCGACGACCAGACCGGTGCTCGTGCGCAGGCCCTTGTCCACCAGGTGATGGTGGATGGCGGACGTGGCCAGCAGCGCCGGAATCGCGGCCTGCTTCTCGTCGACCGCGCGATCCGACACGATCAGGATGTTGTAGCCCGACTTGACCGCATCGACGGCCTCGGCGCACAGCGAGGCCAGGCGCGCTTCGATGCCTTCCTTGCCCCACGCCACCGGGTAGCAGATGTCCAGCTCGTAAGCCATGAACTTGCCGCCGGTGTAGTGCTCGATGTTGCGGATCTTCGCCATGTCCTTGAAGTCCAGCACGGGCTGGCTCACTTCAAGACGCATCGGCGGGTTGATGTTATTCAGCTCAAGCAGGTTCGGCTTCGGCCCGATGAACGAGACGAGCGACATCACCACGTTTTCGCGGATCGGGTCGATCGGCGGGTTCGTGACCTGCGCGAACAGTTGCTTGAAGTAGTTGTAAAGCGTCTTGTTCTTGGACGACAGCACGGCCAGCGGGCTGTCGTTGCCCATGGAGCCCGCGGCTTCTTCGCCGTTGGCGGCCATCGGGGTCATCAGGAACTTGACGTCTTCCTGCGTGTAGGCGAAGGCCTGCTGGCGGTCCAGCAGCTTGGCGGCCGGCTTGGTCTCAGCGGCCACGTCTTCGGCCTTCGCGTCCAGCTCGTCGAGCTTGATGCGCACAGCATCGATCCAGCTCTTGTATGGCTTGGCGTTCGCCAGGTTGTCCTTGAGTTCCTTGTCGTCGATGATGCGGCCCTGCTCCATGTCGATCAGGAACATCTTGCCCGGCTGCAGACGCCACTTCTTGACGATGCGCGACTCGGGAATCGGCAGCACGCCGGCTTCCGAGGCCATCACGACCATGTCGTCATCGGTCACGTAATAGCGCGCCGGACGCAGGCCGTTACGGTCAAGCGTTGCGCCGATCTGGCGGCCGTCGGTAAAGCAGATGGCGGCGGGGCCGTCCCACGGCTCCATCATCGCGGCGTGGTATTCGTAGAACGCGCGGCGGTTGTCATCCATCAGCGTGTGCTGCTCCCACGCTTCCGGAATCATCATCATCATCGCCTGGGCCAACGGGTAGCCGGCCATCGTCAGCAGTTCGAGGCAGTTGTCGAACGATGCGGTATCCGACTGGCCCGGATAAATCAGCGGCCACAGCTTGGGCAGATCATCGCCCAGCACCGGCGACGAGATGCCGCCCGTACGCGCGTTGATCCAGTTGACGTTGCCCTTGACGGTGTTGATTTCGCCGTTGTGCGCAACCATGCGGTACGGGTGCGCCAGCTCCCAGGCCGGGAACGTGTTAGTCGAAAAACGCTGGTGCACCAGCGCCAGCGCCGACACCGTACGCGGGTCTGCCAGGTCCTGGTAATAGCGGCCCACCTGCTCGCACAAGAGCAGGCCCTTGTAGACGATCGTGCGCGCCGACATCGACGGCACGAAGTATTCCTTGCCGTGCTTGAGCTTGAGTGCCTGGATCGCGTGGCTGGCGGTCTTGCGGATCACGTACAGCTTCCGCTCCAGCGCGTCGGTCGTCATGATGTCGCGGCCGCGCCCGATGAAAATCTGGCGGATCACCGGCTCGGTCTTCTGCACCGTCGGCGACATCGGCATGGTCTTGTCGACCGGGACATCGCGCCAGCCCAGCACGACCTGGCCTTCCAGACGCACGGTGCGCTCGAGTTCCTGCTCGCAGGCCAAGCGCGACGCGTGCTCCTTCGGCAAGAAGATCATGCCGACGCCGTATTCGCCGGCCGGCGGCAGGTTGATGCCCTGCTTCGCCATCTCTTCACGGAAGAACTGGTCGGGAATCTGCAGCAGGATGCCCGCGCCGTCGCCCATTAGCGGGTCAGCACCGACCGCGCCCCGGTGATCGAGGTTGTGCAGGATGCGCAAACCTTGCTGGACGATCTCGTGGCTCTTCTTGCCCTTGATGTGAGCGACAAAGCCGACGCCGCAAGCGTCATGTTCATTGGTCGGGTCATACAGACCCTGGGCCGACGGTGCGGCGGGGAAGGAATGTTGTTCCACGGCGATCTTCCGAGGTTGTGGGTACTGCGCGCCGTAGAAGGCCCTCGCGATCGTGCGGATGCGGTGGCAGACAAGCAATGGCGCGCCGCACCATGAATGCGGGGTGAAACGAATATAAAAGAGCAGCCTGTAACAGGCAAAAGTTTTT
This sequence comes from Burkholderiaceae bacterium 26, assembly GCA_000955795.1. GTDB lineage: Bacteria > Pseudomonadota > Gammaproteobacteria > Burkholderiales > Burkholderiaceae > Ralstonia > Ralstonia chuxiongensis. The sequence goes on along the minus strand of JYOB01000005.1, from coordinate 77,804 downwards.
AAATGGGGTCGGAGTAAATTAATAAATGCACGACAACAGTGCGGGTTTATTAGTGGGGACAGATTAAATTCGAGCGCACTGATGAAGCTGGGCATGATGGCCCCGCCCACCCTGCTATTCGGTTCGCGTGCCGTCCTCCGCTCCCACTTCTGCGGGTTGGCGAGGCGGTCGCCCCTTGGGCAATGGCGCAACACGACGGCCGCCAGCGCGTGCCAGTGTGGCGAGAAACGCCTCGTTTCCGAGCGGCCAACCGCTGTGCACATGCTGGCGAATCTGCGTCAGCTGGTCTGACCCCAGACCTTCGTGCCACAACGTTCGATAGCGCGACTGGCGCTCGAAAGGCGTGTTACCAAGGCGCCAATAGCAATAGTGGTCACTCACCCACGGGATGGATTGAATGCCCACATGATGTCGATACGTGCTCCATCGGTCGTCTTCCGGCGTGCTGACGAGACCCGCGCGCACGGCGTTGGACTCCACATACAACAGCATCGGCAACACCCACTCGGCCGGGTCCAACACGGTCGAGCGGAAACGCCCTTCCCACAGCGTTCCGCTGCGATCCGCGGCGGCGTTGAAGTATCGCGTATAGCGCCGTCCGACCGCCTGCAGCGTGCGCGAAAGGCTGTCCGCCACCTTGGGCGTACCCACTAGGTGGACGTGATTGGGCATCAACGAGAAACCATGGACGGCAAAGTCGTGCTCGCGCGCAGCCATGCGCAACGTGTCGAGATAGAACGCGTAGTCGTCGTCACCGCGAAAAACGATCTGGCGGTTGTTGCCGCGCTGCAACACGTGCACAGGTACATCGGTAGGACTGAGGCGAGGCAGGCGGGCCATGGAAAAGACAGTGCGGCAAAAAGCGCCATCGTAGCGTGAAGCCGGTGAACCTGTCCCCAATTTTCGGCAGGCAAACGCTTGCATGCCGGCTGTCGTCGAGAGGCAACGGCAGAGTTTGCGTGCCGTCAAATCGGCGGCCGTACGTGCCATCGACGACGGGGTGAACTTGATCCCGAGCAAATCGGCCAAGCGACTTCCCCGCGAGACTTGCTTCCATCACATCACGAGACGACACAAGAGGGAGCGATTCATGGCTTTTCACCGCCTAGCCACCGCAGCTGTAGCCGCTGGAATGCTTGCCGCCGGATTCAGCCAGACCGCCTTTGCGCAGAGCACGGATTTGGCGCCGGCCACCGGCAACTGGATGGTGCGTCTGCGCGCCGTCAACCTGACAGCCGCCAATAAATCCGACGCGGTGCCCGCACTGGCCATTCCGGCTGACGCTATTCAAATCAACAACAAGGTCCTGCCTGAGCTGGACATCTCATACTTCTTCACGCCACACCTCGCGGCCGAGCTGATCCTGACCTACCCGCAACAACAGGACGTCACGGTCATGCAAAGCGCGCTGGGCGGCCCGACCAAGATCGGCAGCTTCCGCCACTTGCCGCCCATCCTGACGATGCAATACCACTTCACGCCCGAGTCGCGCTTCAAGCCGTACGTGGGCGCTGGCATCAACTACACCCGCATCTCGAATGTAAATCTGCAGGTGCCGGGCGTTGGTTCGCTGGACCTCAGCAAAAACAGCTTCGGCCCCGCGCTGCAGGTCGGCTTCGACTATCGCCTGACCGAACGCCTCTACTTCAACGTCGACCTGAAGAAGACTTGGATCAGCGCCGACGTGAAGATGGCCGGTCAGACCATCAGCAAGGTCAAGGTTGACCCATGGCTGCTGGGCGTCGGCCTGGGTTATCGCTTTTAAGGGAGGGCGATCAGCGAACTGACACTGTCCTGATCGACTTTTACCGACGTGCCGCAGGGGCCGTCGACGGCGGGGGCGCTCGTCGGCGGTGGTTGGCGCGTTCGGCCCGGCATGCGTTGGGGCGGCCGGGCATTTTTTTTGGGCGTTTGATTTTGATCTGGTTTCAGATCGCTTGGGAGCCAGGCGGTCGGATAGCGGCTCGACCGCTACCGCCGTTACTCAAACCGCATCCACGGCAAAGATGCGGCGATGCTCCTTGATGGCGTAACGATCCGTCATGCCAGCGATGTAATGCGCAATCCAGCGCGGCTGCTCTTCGGGGTTGGCTTTTGCCTGATACTGCGGTGGCAGCAGGCGCGGGTCGTCCATGAAGACGCGGAACAGATCGTCGATGATGCGGCGCGCCTTCGCGGCCATGCGCATCACGAGGTAATGCCGATACAGGTTGTCAAACAGGAAGCGCTTGAGCGCGCGCGCCTCTTCACGCATCGGCTCGGAGAACGCGACGAGCGCTGGCGCGGCACGCACATCATCAATACATTGCGGCGCAACGTCAGCAATGCCGGCGCGCGTGGTGCCGATCAGATCGACGATCAGCGCGTTGATGATGCGGCGAATGGTTTCGTTGATCAGGCGGCGGCCGCTAACGTTCGGGAACGCGGCCTCGGCTTCGCGCCGGTGGATCGCCCACAGCGGCACGCCTTCGAGTTGCTCCAGCGTAATCAGGCCGGAGCGCAGGCCATCGTCGATATCGTGGTTGTTGTACGCAACCTCATCGGCGAGGTTGGCAAGCTGGGCTTCCAGCGAAGGCTGTTGCCCTTCGAGAAAGCGCCGCCCCAGGTCACCCAGCGTGGCGGCGTTATTGCTCGAACAATGTTTGAGGATGCCCTCGCGCGTTTCAAACGTCAGGTTCAGGCCGTCGAAACCACCGTAGCGCTCTTCCAGACGATCGACCACCAACAAGCTCTGCAGGTTGTGTTCAAAGCCGCCATACGGCTTCATGCAGTCGTTGAGCGCGTCCTGGCCAGCGTGGCCGAACGGGGTGTGACCCAGATCGTGTGCCAGCGAAACCGCTTCGACCAGGTCTTCGTTCAGACGCAGGCTGCGCGCAATCGAACGGCCAATCTGCGCGACCTCCAGACTGTGCGTGAGCCGCGTCCGGAACAGGTCGCCCTCGTGGTTCACGAAGACCTGCGTCTTGTATTCGAGGCGCCGGAACGCGGTGCTGTGGATGATGCGATCGCGGTCGCGCTGGAACTCGGTGCGCGAGGTGGAGGGGGGCTCGGCGTGTACGCGGCCACGCGTCTGCGCCGAATGCGCGGCGTAGGGAGCGAGAGGGCCTTCGAGGTCGAACGGCGCGGACGGCAAATCAAATCGGTCGTTCATCGGGCCATCTCGTCTTGTCTCAGGCGACGGGCGCTTCGGTCGGTGGTCGCAGCACGGCGTGCTGCAAGGTGGCGCGCAAATCGGTATCGGGCACCGTGGTCACGAACGCCTGGCCCAGCTTGCGCAGCAGCACGAATTTGATCTCGCCGGCTTCAGCCTTCTTGTCGACGCGCATCAGCTCGATGAAGCGATCGACGCCCAGGTCCGGTGCCACCGTCGGCAGATCAGCCGCACGCGTGAGCGCAGTGATGCGGTTGCGCGTGTCGATGTCGATAAAGCCCAGGCGATGCGACAGGTCAGCCGCCATCACCATGCCGCAGCCGACGGCCTCGCCGTGCAGCCATTCGCCGTAGCCCAGGCCGGCCTCGATGGCGTGGCCGAAGGTATGGCCGAAATTGAGCGTGGCGCGCAGGCCGGTTTCGCGCTCGTCCTGCGCCACGACGGCCGCCTTGATACGGACCGAGCCCTGCACGGCTTCGGCCATCAGGTCGGTATCGCAATCGTTGAGGCCCTTGATGTTCTGCTCGATCCAGGCGAAGTAATCGGCATCGGCGATCGCGCCGTGCTTGATGACCTCGGCCATGCCGGCAGCCAGCTCGCGCGCAGGCAACGTGCGCAGCGTTTCGATGTCGGCCAGCACCGCCTGCGGCTGGTGGAACGCGCCGATCATGTTCTTGCCCAGCGGGTGGTTGATGCCCGTCTTGCCGCCCACCGACGAATCAACCTGCGACAGCAGCGTCGTCGGCACTTGGATGAACGGCACGCCGCGCATGTAGCAGGCCGCGGCAAAGCCGGTCATGTCGCCGATCACGCCGCCGCCCAGCGCGATCAGCGTGGTCTTGCGGTCTGCGCCCGCCGTCAACAGCGCATCAAAGATACGGTTGAGCGTGTCCCACTTCTTGAACGATTCGCCGTCGGGCAGCACAACTGTGGCGACAGCCTTGCCAAGCGAACGAATTGCCTCCTCGACCTTGGCTGCATAGAGCGGTGCGACAGTCTCGTTGGTGACGATCACGGCACGCGCGCCGCGAATGTGGGGGGCAAACAATTCGGCCTTGGAAAGCAGCCCGGAGCCGATATGGATCGGATAGGCGCGATCGCCAAGGGCAACATCAACGGTAATCATGACTGAGGGGAGACTTGCGAGGAGGTGGAGGTGCTTGCAGGCGGAGCCACAATGCCGGCCACCTCGAGTTGCATCAGCACCATATTAACAAGCTGCGCCACGGTGGGCTTGCCGGTTTCGATGACAAAGTGCGCTACGTCACGGTATAGCGGATCACGGATCGCATGCAGCTCTTCAAGCTTGGCACGCGGGTTTTCGGTCTGCAGAAGTGGCCGGTTCTTGTCGTGGCGCGTACGCAGATACAGGTCATGCGGATTGGCGCGCAGGTAGATCACAGTGCCGCGCTCGCGTAGGAAAGCGCGGTTCTCGGCCCGTAGCACGGCGCCGCCGCCGGTGGCGAGGACCACGCCATCGCGCGAGGTTAGTTCGTCGATCATGTGGGTTTCGCGATCACGGAAACCCACTTCGCCCTCGTGTTCGAAAATGACTGGCACACGCACGCCGCAGCGCGCTTCGATCTCGTGATCGGAGTCGAAGAACGGCAGATCGAGCCGACGCGCCACCGCCCGGCCGACCGTGGTCTTGCCCGCGCCCATCAAGCCGACGAAAAATACGTTCGAAACAGACAAAATCGCGTGAAATCAGGAATTTGAGCTTGATTGTAGTGGCATTTGGTCACCATCCTGCACAAACCCGGAAGCAGGACACAAAAAAGCCCGGCGCTCCACACAGGAGGCCGGGCTTTTAGATCGCGATACTGCCGCTCGATTACTTCAGCGACAGTTGATCGGACAGCACTCGCGGCGTCAGGAAGACGAGGAGCTCGGTGCGGTTATTGATCTTGCTCGTGCTCTTGAACAAGTTGCCCAGCACCGGAATATCGCCCAGCAACGGCACCTTGTTGATGTCGGTCCGCTCGTTCTGCGTGTAGATACCGCCGATCACGACCGTGCCGCCATTCTCGACCAGCACCTGCGTCTGCACGTGCTTGGTATCGATGGCAAAGCCGTTGGTGGTCTGGATACCCACGCTGTCTTTGTTGACGTCCACATCCAAGAAGATGTTTCCATCCGGCGTGATCTTGGGCGTCACCTCCAGCTTCAGGTTGGCTTTCTTGAACGACACCGAAGTCGCACCAGAAGAGGTCGCCTGTTGGTACGGAATCTCAGTACCTTGCTCGATCAACGCCTTGATGTTGTCGGCAGTGACCACGCGCGGGCTGGAGACGATCTTGCCGCGACCGTCAGCTTCCAGCGCAGACAGCTCCAGCGCCAGGAAACGGCCGGCACCGGCATTGAACAGGCTCACGGCCACGCTGGCTGCATTCACGCCGTTGATGCCGTTGGCGGGAAAGCTGATCGCCGGGCTGTTGTCCCACGTGGCATCTTTGGTCACGGGCGACACCACGTTGGTGTAGGTGTTGCCATAACCGGCGCCATTCGTCTTGGAGGCAAAGCCCAGCTTAGCACCCAGGTTACGGCTGAACGTGTCGTCCGCCTCAACAATGCGCGCCTCAATCATCACCTGACGAACAGGGATGTCGATCTTCTGGAGGAAGGCCTGCACCTCTTCGAGCTTGCTGGGGATGTCAGAGACGAACAGTTGATTCGTACGCGTATCCGCCGTGAGCGAGCCCCGCTTGGACAGAATCCGTGAAGTCGCGGCGCCACCAGCAGCACCGCCTGCTCCACCTGCGGCTCCAGTACCCAGCAGCATGTTGCGCACATCTCCCGCGCTCTGATAGTTCAGGCGGAACACCTGGCTGCGCAGCGGTTCCAGCTCGGTCACTTGTTGTTGCGACTCCAGCTCAGCCTTTTCCTTCGTGGCCAGCTCACCTCGCGGGGCAACCCATAGCACGTTGCCGTTGCGGCGCGACGCCAGGCCCTTCGAATCCAGCACGATCTGCAGTGCCTGATCCCAAGGCACATCCTTCAGACGCAGCGAAAGGGTGCCCGTCACGCTGTCGCTGGTCACGATGTTGAGGTTCGTGAAGTCGGCGAAGACTTGCAGCAACGAACGCACATCGATGTTCTGGAAGTTCAGCGACAGGCGCTCACCACGATAGCCCGGGCCGGAAATCAGCTTGTTCGGGTCTTCCTTGGTCGGGCGCACCTCCACCACAAACTGCGTGTCGGTCTGGTACGAGCTGTACTGCCAGTTGCCGCGCGGCTCGATGATCAGGCGTGCGCCAGTGCCGTTGTCCGTGGCACGCATGGCCTGCACGGGCGTACCAAAATCGCTCACGTCATAGCGACGACGCAGCGACTGCGGCAGCGTCGCGCCAACGAAGTCGACCACGAGGTTCTGACCTTGCTGGGCGATGTTGATCGCCGAGTTGGCAGTCGACAGGTCGACCACCACGCGGCCGGCGAGATCCTCGCCGCGGCGGAAATCAACATTGCGCACGGCCGGACGCTCAGCACCTGCAACGGGTGTCGGGGCCGAGAAGGTCGGCGCCGAGACAGCCGCTGCCACCGGCGCGGCTTCCAGCGTCAGCACGTACTGATTACCGCGCACTTCGGACTTGTACTGCGTCTGGCGCGACAGATCGAGCACGACGCGGGTACGGTCGCCGATCTGCACGACGTTCGCCGAACGCAGCAGCTTGCCGCCGTATTGGTAATTGGCGCGGCCTTGCGCGAAGGTCGCCCCGAAGAAGTCGATGGCGATGCGCGCAGGCTGCTGCGTGCTGAACTCCACCGGCTTTTGGGTCGGCGCATTCTTGAGCGTGACCGTCACCACGGTGGATTCACCGGCCGTAGCCTGCTCCACCTTTTCGATCGTGTTGCCCGAGACTGCCGCCGCAGGCGCTGCCTGCTGAGCAACGGCCTGACCGGCCATCATGAACAGACACAGCGAAAGCCATGCCACCGCGCCCCCCCGGGCCACTCGGGTTGCCTGCGACAGGCCGCCCTTCACAAGACGCATCGTCATTGCGCGCTCTCCTGAACTTTCAGGGTCGTCATTTTTTCTTTCCATTCGGTCGTGCCTTCGCGCACCAGCTCACGCAGGGTGAGTTCCTGGTCTCCGATGCGGACGATGCGACCATAGTTTTGTCCGATGTACTGCCCCACATGCACATGCTGCGTCTTGTCCCCGACAGACAGGACGGCTTCCGTCTCGCCATTGCGCTTCATCGTCCCGACCAGCTTGAAGGCTTCCAGCGGATAGTCTTCCAGCGGCTCGCGACGGCGATTCGGTTCCGGCGATTCGTTCTGCGCGCGCGAAAGTTCTGCCACCTTCTGCACGCTGAACGGATCAGTCTGCTTGGTGGTCGTGTATTCGCGCGGCGCGTAAGGCTTGGGCTCAGGCAGCGGCGGCACGGTCGTACTGACGCTCTGGCGCGCTTGCTGCATCCATTGCTGCAATTCATCGTCTTCGCTCGCGCCGCAGGCTGTCAGCACGACGGCCAGGCACAGCGGCGACAGACGCAGAACGTGCGACATGCGGCGACGGCTCATGGTGCGGCCCCTCATTTGGCGCCTCCCTTGGCAGCAGCATTCGCCTTGCGCTGAGCCGCCTGCTCATCGGCGTCGAGGGCCCGGTAGGCTTCAGCGCGCGTTTCCATCACCATGCCGCCATCCTTGGTGCCCGTCAGCGAGATGTTTTGCAGCGTGACGATGCGTGACAGCGCCGCCACGTCGGCAGCAAACAGTGCCATGTCGTGATAGCGGCCATTCACCTTCACGGCGACCGGAATCTCGGCGTAATAAGGCTTGATCACCGCACCGGAGGGGCGGAACAGGTCGAAGGTCAGGCCACGTGCGATACCTGCATGGTTGACGTCGGCCAGCAGCGCATCCATTTCGGTCTTGTTAGGCAGTTGCAGCTCAAGCTTGGCGACACGCTGCTCCACCTCGGCCTTCTGCTTGCGCAGCGCCTCAAGGTTTACCACCTGCGCGAGCTTGCTCTGGTATGCCGACTTGAGGTTGCTCTGCTCGGTGCGCTTGGCGTCGCGCTCGTCAAACTTGCCGCTCCAGTAGAACTGCCAACCCAGTCCGATCACCAGCACGGCAGAGAGAATCATGAACAGGATGCGCGGCGCCATCGGCCACGTTTCCGGCTCATTCAGGTTCAGGCCACGGAACTGGCTGACCAGGTCTTCCAGCGAAATTTCGGTCGAGAGCGCCATGGTTATTTCCTCGCCGTGGCCGCACCCGGCTTGGCCGGCGCTGCCGGCTCAGCCTTCCATTGGAAGCGGATCGTGAAGTTGAACAGACGGCGCTGTTCCTTCAGGTTGTTGGTCATGGTGGTGGCCACCGATTCGCCCAGCTCGGCGTGATCCAGCCAGGGCACCGCTCCCAGGTTGCGCAGCAGGTCCGACACACGCTCGTTGGACTGCGCCACACCCGATACGGTGTAACGCTCGCCATCCTGCTTGAGCGAGGTCAGATAGATACCGTCCGGCACCTGGCGCACCAGTTCTTCAAGCAACTGCACCGGGCGGTTGCGCTGGTTCTGCAGACTTTCCACCGCTTGCTGACGTTGCAGCAGGTCGTCGATGTCCTTCTTGAGGGTGTTGACCTCGGCGATCTGCTTGTCCATCTCCGCGTTCTTCTGCGTGAGGATGTCGTTGATGCGTTGCGCCTCTTCGGTCTGGTGATCGATCACCATGCCACCCAGGAACACCACCGCAGCGCCCGCAACGGCAGCGCCGCCCAGGCTCATGAAGACTTTCTTGCGCTTACCGGCACGTCGCTCTGCGTGATACGGCAGCAGATTGACGTTCGGGAGCGCATTCACGGCATTCGCGCTTTCATTGGCCATCGTCTGCTCCTTATTGCAGCCCGCGCAGGGCAAGGCCCGCGCTGACGATGTAGGCCGGCAGATCGCGCTGCAGATAACGCGCGTTGACGTTCTTGGCCGCGCCCATGTTAGCGAACGGATTGGCCAGCGTCGTATTGATCTGCGTCTGTTGCTGGATCGCGGTCTGCACGCCCAGCAACGATGCGTGACCGCCCGAGAGCACGATCTCGTCCACGCGGCCGACGCTCGAGGTCGACAGGAAATTCTGGATCGCCTGACCGACTTCCATGGCCAGCGTTTCGAGCGAAGGCTTGAGGAGTTGGCTGCGGTATTCGTCAGGCAGCGTGTTCTTGCGCTTCTTCACCTCGGCCTTGAGCAGATCGAGGGAGAACAGGCGCGAGATGCTTTGCGTGAGTTGGTCGCCCGAGCCGGACATCGGCTGGTCGTACAACTCCTTCCAGCCTTGGTAGAACAGTGCGTGCGAGCGTGCACCGCCCAGGTGGAACATCGCCACGACGGGCATGTCGCGCGTCTCGGTTTCGGTGGCGTCCGGCTTGACGGCCAACATGTGCGTCATGGCGCGCTGGATGGCGTTCTCTTCCACATCCATGACGATCGGTTTCAGACCGGCCATCTCGGCGGCTGTCACGCGCTCGGTCACGCGCTCGGAAACCGTTGCGGTCACGCGCACGCCGACCCCGCCTTCGGTTTCGGACGGGCCGATCACGACATAGTCGAAATTGACGTTCTGCGAGGGCGGAAACAGCCGGTTGGCTTCGCTCTCGACCTGCACGAAAAGCTCGTCTTCGGTCAGGTTGTCGGGCAGGCTGACAGTTTGTGATTCCGTCAGGCTTGCGGGAATGGCAAGCACGGCTTCCTTGCCGCGAATGCCAGCCTTGGCGATGGCACGCTTGAGCGCATTGCCCACCGCATCGATATTCACCAGATTGCCGTCGGCGACGGCACTGCGTTCAATCAGCTCGCTGGCGCATTTTTCGAGACGGAAATCTCCCTGCTTGCCGTTGGCGGACAACTCCACCACCTTGACGCTGGAAGACCCGATATCTATCCCGACGATATTGCGGCGCAGCAGGCCGGACAACAAACCCCGTCGCACAGAGACACCCCACCGTTTATAGTTTTTTGAACCCTGGCGCCCGTCGCAAATCCAACGTGCGCCATAGCCTGCTTAGATTTGCTGCTGGATTCTCACAAAATCCTTTAGAACAGGCAAACGCTCAGGCGGACCGCGATGCATTTCCCGCCATGCCCTTCGGAAAGCGTTGTCAAAACCCCACGGTCGGGGGATACCCCTTTCGTCTGACTTGATTTCCGCTCCGTCTACTTCTATCGGCGGATTCTTAGCCGCCTTGAATCAAGATACGGCGGGCGCACAATTCGCATGCCCAGTGAGCATGACGCGGCGCACAAGTGCAGTCTCGTGCGCTGAGGTGACACTGGTTACGTGCTGTTACGTCCGGTGCCGCCAGACTCTTGAAGCCTCGACGATATAATCGCCGCCACGCTGACTGACACCCCCGGTGCCCACCTGTAATGGCTACTGCCCAAACCACCCCAGCTTCGCCCAAGCCGCCCAAAGCCCGCCGCCCGTTGTGGATGCGACTGCTTCTCTGGATGCTCGGCCTGTTCGTTGCCATGGGGGTCGTCGGAGCGCTGCTGCTGGGCTATGCCCTGCTCGTCGCCGCGCCCAACCTCCCGTCGCTCGACGCCATCACCGATTACCGCCCGAAGATCCCGCTGCGCGTGTACACCGCCGACAACGTCCTCATCGGTGAATTCGGTGAGGAGCGCCGCAGCTTCGTGCCAATCACCCAGATGCCCGAGGTGATGAAGCGCGCAGTGCTGGCCATCGAAGATGACCGCTTCTACGAGCACGGCGGCGTCGACTTCATCGGCGTGCTGCGCGCGGGCCTGGCGAACCTGCACGGCGGCCTGTCGCAAGGCGCGTCGACCATCACGATGCAGGTGGCGCGCAACTTCTTCCTGTCGAGCGAGAAAACGTACACGCGCAAGATCTACGAGATGCTGCTCTCGTACAAGATCGAGGCGAGCCTGACAAAGGATCAGATCCTCGAGCTGTACATGAACCAGATTTACCTGGGCCAGCGCGCGTACGGCTTTGCGAGCGCCGAGCAAATCTACTTCGGCAAGAACATCAAGGACATCACCCTGGCCGAAGCGGCCATGCTGGCCGGCCTGCCCAAGGCGCCGTCAGCGTACAACCCGGTGGTGAACCCGAAGCGCGCCAAGGTGCGCCAAGAGTACATTCTGCAGCGCATGCGCGACCTGCACTACATCACCCCTGAGCAGTACACCCAGGCCATCAACGAGCAACTGCCGGTGCGCGGCGAAGGCCATGAGTTCGACGTGCACGCCGAGTACGTCGCCGAGATGGTGCGTCAGCTCATGTACGCGCAGTACCGCGAAGAAACCTACACGCGCGGCCTGAATGTCTACACCACGCTGCGCAAGGCCGACCAGGACGTCGCCTATCAATCCGTGCGCCGCGGCATTCTCGACTACGAGCGCCGTCACGGCTATCGCGGCCCGGAAGCGTTCATCGATCTTCCCTCTGACGCGGAAGACCGCGAGCAGGCCATCGACGACGCCCTGCTCGAACATCCGAACAGCGACGATCTGCAATCTGCGGTGGTGGTGAGCGTGACGCCCAAGCTGGTGCGCGCGACGATGCTGACCGGCGAGACGATCGACCTGGCGGGCGACGGCCTGCGCTTTGCACAGGCGGCGCTGTCGAACAATGCACAGCCGAAGATCAAGCTGCGCCCGGGCGCGGTGATCCGCGTGATTCAGGATACGAAGACGCAGAAGTGGTCGATCACGCAGTTGCCGGAAGTGGCATCGGGCTTCATCTCGCTGGACCCGCAGACGGGCGCGATCTACTCGATGGTCGGCGGCTTCGATTTCAACCGCAGCAAGTTCAACCACGTCACGCAGGCCTGGCGCCAGCCGGGTTCGAGCTTCAAGCCGTTCATCTACTCGGCAGCGGTGGACAAGGGTTTCTCGCCGTCTACGGTCATCAACGACGCGCCGCTCTCCATCCCGACCGGCGACACCGGCGGCCAGGTGTGGGAGCCGAAGAACTACGGCGGCGGCTATGACGGCCCGATGACGATGCGCCGCGCGCTGCAGAAGTCGAAGAACCTGGTGTCGGTGCGCATCCTGCGCGCGATTGGTACGCAGTACGCGCAGCAGTACATCACGCGCTTCGGGTTCGACGCCGATCGACACCCAGCCTATCTGCCGATGGCGCTGGGCGCAGGTTCGGTGACGATGCTGCAGATGGCGAGCGGCTACTCGGTATTCGCCAACGGCGGCTATCGCGTGAATCCATACATCATCGATCGCGTGGTGGATGCGCGCGGCACCGTCGTACAGCAAAGCCATCCGATGACGGCTGGCAAAGACGCTGTGCGCGTGATCGATCCGCGCAACGACTTCATCATGGATTCGCTGCTGCGCAGCGTGGTGTCGGGCGGCACGGGCTATCAGGCCAAGGTCAAGCTGGGCCGCAACGACATGGCCGGCAAGACCGGCACCACCAACGACTCGTTCGACGCCTGGTTCTGCGGCTATACACCCAAGGTGGTCGGCGTGGCCTGGATGGGCTACGACAACCCGCGCAGCCTGGGCGATCGCGAAACCGGTGGCGGCCTGGCCCTGCCGATCTGGATCAACTACATGAGCTACGCGCTCAAGGGTGAGCCCCAGACCGAGCGTCAGCCGCCCGAAGGCGTCGTACAGATGGCCGGCGACTGGGCCTACGAGGAATACGCCAACGGTCAGGGCGTGGCTTCGGTGGGCCTGGGCGATGCCATGCCGGGAGCATCCGCACCGGCCGGCGACCAGCCGCAGCCTGGCGTCAATCTGGCGCCGACACAGGAACAGGAGAAGCAGAAGATTCTCGACATGTTCCGCGGCAACTGAACTTCGCGCCCACGAAAAAGCCGCCCTTCGGGGCGGCTTTTCTTTTCGGCATCCGACGAGAACGTTGCGCTCAACCGGCGGCCAATGTCACATCCACATCGCTTTGCTGGCTGACATAGCGCGACAGCGCGACATACAGCTCTTCTTTGCTGCGCGTGTCGACCCAGCGGCCGTCGTCACCGCGGCGGAAGTGGAAACCGCCGGCACGCGCTGCCACCCACAGTTCCTGCATCGGCGCCTGGCTGTTGATGATGATCTTGGAGCCATCGTCGAATTCCAGCGTAAGCACGTTACCGGTCCGGTTGACCTCGATGTCGGCATCGGCCTCGTCGGCGGACGTTTCGACAATGCTTTCGATGCGGGTGAGTTCCGCTTCAGCCAGCGCCAGGAACTCCGATTCGCTCAGGGGGGGCATGCTACACTCCAAAATCTCGCGCGGACGTTGCGTGGCGGCCATTTCCGGCCCTTCCTGACCAGCAGGCGCCTCGTCCCATATGACTCCGATCGCCGCAAGGGTTACACCCCTGGGGCATCCTTTCTGCACCATCATCCGATGATACGAACCGCCGCCATTGTAGCCACTGTCGGCCTGACCCTGACGGTCGCAGGCCTATCCGGCTGCGGGATTCGCGGGCCGCTGTACATGCCCAAGGTGCCGCCGGCGCCAACCGCGCCGCAAACCACCGACCCCGGCATCGCCGGGCCGAACGCCGTGCCGCAGCCGCCGGTGCCGGGCGCCAAACCCGCAGCCGCCGATGCCGCCAGCGCGGTACCCGCGAATCGCTGATCCCGTCCTTTTTGCTCAACCGGCGCCGGGCCCATCCGGTGCGGCGCCCAGAATGTTCCCACTCATGTCCGAGTCCCTGATTTGCCAGGAAGGCGCGCTGATGATCGAAGGCGTCGCGCTGGACGCGATTGCCGCGCAGTTCGGCACGCCCACCTACGTGTACTCGCGCGCCGCGCTCACCGCCAACTATCGCGCCTACGCCGCCGCATGCGAGGGCCGCAACGCGCATGTGCAGTACGCCATGAAGGCCAACTCGAACCTGGCCGTGCTGCAGGTGTTCGCACAGCTTGGCGCAGGCTTTGACATCGTGTCCGCAGGCGAACTCAAGCGCGTGCTGGCCGCCGGTGCGCCGGCTGCGAAGGTGGTGTTCTCGGGTGTGGGCAAGAGCGCGGACGAAATGCGCTTCGCGCTGGAAGTCGGCGTGGCGTGCTTCAACGTGGAGTCGATTCCCGAACTGCACCGCCTGAACGACGTGGCCGCCTCGATGGGCAAGGTCGCGCCCGTGTCGCTGCGCATCAACCCGGACGTGGACGCCAAGACGCACCCGTACATCTCGACGGGCCTGAAGGGCAACAAGTTCGGCGTGGCGTTTGACGAAGTGCTGCCGACGTACCGCGCGGCCGCTGCGATGCCGAACCTGCGCGTGGTCGGCATCGACTGCCATATCGGCTCGCAAATCACCGAGGTGTCGCCGTATCTGGATGCGCTGGACAAGGTGCTTGACGTGGTGACGCAGCTGGACGCCGAGGGCATCGGCCTGTCCCACATCGATGTGGGCGGCGGTCTGGGCATCACTTACACAGACGAGACGCCGCCGGACATCACCGCCTTCGCGCGCACGCTGCTCGACCGCGTTGAGCAGCGCGGCTTTGGCGATCGCACCGTGCTGTTCGAGCCGGGCCGCTCGCTGGTGGGTAACGCCGGCCTGCTGCTCACACGCGTCGAATACCTCAAGCCCGGCGCGAGCAAAAATTTCTGCATCGTCGATGCGGCCATGAATGACCTCGCCCGCCCGGCGATGTACGAGGCATATCACCACATCGTGCCGGTGCGCGAAGGCCAGAGCGCGCCGGTCGTCTACGACGTCGTGGGCCCGGTATGCGAATCGGGGGACTGGCTCGGCCGCGACCGTTCGCTGGCGGTGCAGCCGGGCGACGTGCTCGCGATCCTGTCGGCCGGCGCGTACGGCTTCACGATGAGTTCGAACTACAACACGCGCAATCGCGCCGCCGAGGTCATCGTCGATGGCGACAATGTGCACCTGGCACGCGAGCGGGAGTGCTTTGAAGACCTGATCCGCGGAGAGCATCTCTTCCCGGTGTAAGCCCCCACCGCAAAGAAAAAGCCGACGCACAAACGTCGGCTTTTTTCATGGGCGCGACCAACATCAATCGCGCGCTGGCATGGCTGCTCCGGCCATCGCAGTGCGTGGCGAGCGCCACGCCCACCAGACCCGCAACCCAAGCAGCACCGCCATCGCTGCCGCGTAGATCGACACCTCGGCAAAGTCATGCTTGCCGGCCTTGTGCCACCAGTAGTGCAGGATGCCCAGCACTCCCGTCACGTAGACAAGCCGGTGCAGCCACTGCCAACGCTTGCCGCCAAGCCTGCGCACCATCGCGTTGGTCGACGTGGCGGCCAGCGGAATCATCAGCACGAACGCCGCGAAACCAACGGTGATGAAAGGCCGCTTGACGATGTCCTTGAGCATCGACGCCGGATCAAGCCCGCGATCGACCAGCAACCAGATCAGGAAGTGGATCGAGCCGTAGAAGAACGTGTACAGCCCAAGCATGCGGCGAAGCCGGATCAACCAGTTCATGCCCGTGATCCGGCGCAGCGGCGTGATGGCCAGCGTGCAGCACAGCAGCACCAGCGTCCAAGTACCGGTCGAGCGCGTGACGAACTCCAGGGGATTCGGCCCGAACTGATCGGTCGCGCCCAGAAAGACGATGCGCAGGAACGGCACGAGCGCAACGACCCACACGATCGCCTTCAACACACGCAACTGCTTGGGCGACAACATCGGCGGCAGCAGTGTCATGTCGGCCTCAGAAGTTCTTGCGCAGGTCCATGCCCGCGTAGAGCGGGGCGACCTGCTCGTAGCCATTGAACATCAGCGTCTTGCGCTTGGGCGCGAACAGGCCGCCGAAGCCGCCTTTGTCCTCGCCGATGCGGCGTTCGGTGGCCTGGCTCCAGCGCGGGTGATCCACGGTCGGGTTCACGTTGGAATAGAAGCCATATTCGTTGGCCGCAGCAAGGTTCCAGCTCGTCGGCGGCTGCTTGTCGACAAAGCGGATCTTGACGATGGACTTCGCGCTCTTGAAGCCGTACTTCCACGGCACGACCACGCGCACGGGCGCACCGTTCTGGTTCGGCAGCACCTGGCCGTAGAGCCCGAAGGTGAGCAATGCCAAGGGGTGCATTGCCTCGTCCAGGCGCAGGCCTTCGCTATACGGCCACTCCAGGACGGGGCTGCTGATGCCGGGCATCTGCCGCTTGTCGGCCAGCGAGATGAACTGGATGTACTTGGCGCTGCCCTGGGGTTGCACCCGCTTGATCAACTCGGCCAGCGGAAAGCCCACCCAGGGAATCACCATCGACCAGCCCTCGACGCAACGCAGACGGTAGACGCGTTCTTCCATTGGCGCGAGCTTCATCAGGTCGTCCAGGTCGTAGGTTTTGGGCGTCTTCACCAAGCCTTCCACGCTGACCTGCCACGGATGCGGGCGCAGCGTGCTGGCATAACGTGCCGGGTCGGCCTTGTCGGTCCCGAACTCGTAGAAGTTGTTGTACGTGGTGACCTGGTCATACGGGGTGGCCTTTTCCACGGTCGTGTATGCCGGATTCGGCTTGCCGGGCAACTTGGCCAGCGACGGGTTGGCGGCGAAGGCCTCGCGCGACGCCCACGGCGCCAGCGTTGCGCCGGCGGCGCCCATGGCGGCAGCGGCCAAAAAGCGACGGCGCTGCTCGAAGATGTGCTGCGGTGTGATCTCGCTGGCGGGGATGTCGTCGCCACGCAGCCAGCGGTCAGTCTTGATCAACATGATTCGTGGTCCTCGTTGTGCGGGAGCGCTGTCCCATGTGCGTTGGTCGTGCCCGCGCCACCAACCTGACAGTACGCGGGAAAAAATATGGCGCTATTCCTTGCGGGGCGCTGGCCCGGTGAATTCGCTGTACTGCCGATAGACCACCTGGGCCACTTCCAGCAACTGCGTCCGCGCCAGCGGGCCGGCGACGGCAAACCCGAGGCCGCGATCGGCCCAGTAGAACGCCATCGGTGGCGGGTGATCCACCGCAGGATGAATCGCCTGCAGCACGCGGTTGTCCGGGGCGAGCGTCTCCAGCCGGAAGCCGGTATCGCGGTTGTTCGGCATGCGCCGCAACTGCACGGAGATACGCGTGCCGCCGGGGCCCTCGTACATCAGCATGGCCGTGGGCGCATCCGCCACCACCGTCTGGCGCCCGCCGATGAGCCGGTAGCCGAGCGACGTCAGGTCGGGAACACGCAACTGCGCATCGAGCCGCCGCGACAACCATGTGACGAGATGCGCCTCTTCATTGGCCGGCACCTCCACCATGTGTTTCGACTCTGGAGAAAAGACGACGTGCGATACAAGTGCATCGTTGGCGAAACGCTGCATGGGCATGGTGCGCTCGACGGCACCTCGACCCAGCCAACCGGCGCCCGAGCCAATGGCCAGGCATGCAACACCCAGCGCCACGACACTCCAGCCACGCATTGCGCCAAAGCCGCTGGCCGCGGGGCGACGTGCTGCCGCGAGGATCTCCGCCGGAATGCGACGCTGCGGCACCGGCTCGTTGAGCAGCGGATCGAGCGCGTGGTGCAATTGCGCGTCCGTCTTGCGCCAGCCCGCGACCTCGGCGGCGGCGCCTGGGTGCGCAGCAAGGTAGGCCTCCACGACAGCGCGTCGCGCCGCGGGCAAGCGGCCGTCGGCATAGGCGTGGAGCTCGTCGATATGAATGGAATTGGAGGACATGGCGAGCCTCACTTCACGCGGTGCAGCGCTGCGCTGCTGCCGTCGCCAGATGCCGCAGGTGCCCGCGACGCTTCGGGCGAACCATTGAGCGCCACGCGCATCCGCTCACGCGCCCGCGACAGCCGCGACATCACCGTGCCCACAGGCACGCCCAGCACGTCGGCTGCTTCCTTGTAGGCAAACTGCTCCAGACCGACGAGCAGCAGTACCGCCCGCTGGTCTTCGGGCAGCGTCGCCAGCGCACGCAGCAGATCACGGCGCAAGCCGGGGTCATCGTCGACCGGAATCTCGGGGGGTGAGTCGCTCAGCTCGATCCGATCGGGCCGGCGCACGGCGTTCAGGTGCAGCCGATGCATGATGGTGAGCAGCCAGGCAAACAACCCGTCGCCCTCGCCCTTTGCGCCAATCTGCCCGATCGGCCCAAGCCTGGGCCGCAGCTGGAACCGCCAGCGGTAACGCCAGGCGCGTTCCAGCGTGTCCTGGACAAGATCGTCTGCACGGCTGGCGTCACGCATCAGGCCGCGCGCGTGTCGGCGCAGGCGTGGCGTGAGCGCGATCAGCCGGCTGGCCAGGTCGGACATAGGGGCGCGAGCGAAGGCGGCGTGCTTACGGTTTGGCGACGTGCCAAACGTTCATGAAACCGTCTCCGGTCTGGTCGCCCGGCATCTTGTCCTTGGTCCAGAGGTAGAGCGGCTTGCCGCGATAGGCCCACTGCTTCTTGCCATCGTCGCGCGTGATGATGGTGTAATCGCCGGACGGCTTGTCGGCGTCATTGGCAGCCAGCGGCGGCCAGTTCTCAGCGCACTTGCCGTTGCAGGCGCTCTTGCCGGCCATGGCGTCACGGTCGAACGTGTAAAGCGCCATGCCGTGCTGATCCGTAAGCGTGCCGTTGGTCACCTTGACGGCCGATGGCGTCGACGACGCGCCCATACCCATGCTGCTGCAGCCTGCCAAACCGAATGCGGCAAGCAGCGCGGCGCCGGCCAACGCGGCGCGCGGATTGAACAACTTCTGGGAAGCTGCGGACTGGCTCATCTTGTTCTCCTGGGATGGAGGGGCGCGCCCATCGCGCCCTCACTGAGCAGTAAACACGCTAGGCGCGTCTTTATTCCAGTCCGCCGAGAATTTTTTGTGACTGACGGCTTACAGTTCGCCGTAGCTGTGTAGGCCCGAGAGGAACATGTTTACGCCCAAGAAGGCGAACGTCGTCACCAATAGGCCAATCAGCGCCCACCAGGCCGCCATGCGACCACGCAGGCCCTTCATCAGGCGCATGTGCAGCCACGCGGCGTAGTTCAGCCAAACGATCAGAGCCCAGGTTTCCTTCGGATCCCAGCTCCAGTAGCCGCCCCAGGCGTCAGCCGCCCACAGCGCACCGAGAATCGTGGCGATGGTGAAGAACGCAAAGCCCACGGTGATGGCCTTGTACATCACGTCATCGAGCACTTCGAGCGACGGGAGGCGATCGGCCAGCACGCCGCGCTCCTTCAGCAGATAAGCTGCGCCCACCATAGCCGACAGCGCGAATGTGCCGTAACCAATGAAATTGGCCGGTACGTGGATCTTCATCCACCAGCTCTGCAGTGCCGGCACCAGCGGCTGGATCTCCTGCGCGCTGCGCGACACCGTGTACCACAGCAGAAAACCCACCGCCGCCGACACCACCAGCATCACGAACGGCCCCAGCGCGCGCGTCTTGTAACGCTGCTCGTAGTACAGATAGAACAGCGACGTGATCAGCGTAAAGAGGATGAACACCTCGTACAGATTCGAGATGGGGATGTGGCCAATGTCTGCGCCCACCAGGTACGACTCATACCATCGCACCAGCATGCCGGTCAGGCCGAGCACCACGGCTGCCCAGCACAGCTTGCTGCCGATCGACCCACCCGCTTCCCAGCGCAGCAGAAAACCCGTCCAGAAAAACAGCGTGGACAGGAAGATCAGTGCGCTCATCCACAGGATGGCCGACTGGCTGGCAAGGAAATACTTGAGGAAGAAGGCGTGCTCGGCCCGGGCGAGATCCGGGCCATTGGCACCGGCATATTGCGAGATACTGAACAGCGCCAACACGGCGATGCCAATCATCAGCACGCGCACCGGCTTCCACGTCCAGCCCAGCCATGCGAAGGCGGGCACGGCCGCGACGAGAATGCCGCGCTCGTAGCCATCCATGTATGCGCCATAGCGCGAGAAAGCATAACCGGCGCCGGCCGCCAGCATTGCAGCAAACAGCCAGTCAAACCAGCCTAGGCGGCGGAAATACGATGGGCGTTGAAGCGCGCCCAGATCGGCGCTCGCCATGGTCGTTTGGGGATTGCTCGCTTCCATCACCGGCTCACTTCGTTGGTTTGGGGTCGACGCTCGCTGCACCGGCGGCATCGGGGGCGCTTGGGGCTCCTGCTGCGGCGCGGATGTCGTGCTTGAGGCGCTCGAACTCGCGGTCAAAGTCGAGCGTGCGGCGCATGGTCGACATGGCGGTCAGCACATGTGCGCCGGAGGCGCTTTCGTTGGCTTGACCGGATTGCGGTCGGATCCACAGCCACCAGCGGCGCTCTCGCACGTAGAACATCGAGAACACGCCCAGCACCAGCAGCAACGACCCAAGATACACGATGTTTTTGCCCGGCGCACGTGTGAGCTGGAACACGCTGGCCTGCACTTGCTGAAAGTCGGTCAGCTGCAGATACACCGGTGCACCGTAGAAGGCGTTGTCCGACAGCGCGTTGATGGCGCTTTGCAACCACTGGCTGCTGGCGGCATCCACGATGGGTGCCGGTTGGCCGTCCTGCGCGCGGGCCAGTTGCCACAACTCCCACATCGAGCTGTTGATGATCTTCATCAG
This sequence comes from Burkholderiaceae bacterium 26, assembly GCA_000955795.1. Classification (GTDB taxonomy): domain Bacteria; phylum Pseudomonadota; class Gammaproteobacteria; order Burkholderiales; family Burkholderiaceae; genus Ralstonia; species Ralstonia chuxiongensis. The sequence goes on along the minus strand of JYOB01000005.1, from coordinate 57,242 downwards.
CACATCGGCAGCCTTCTCGCGCTCGCCTTCGGGCACCGATTTCTGCAGGAATGTGGCAACCGCGGCAAAGCCGCCCTGTGCACCTGCGGAGCCGTCCTTTACATCGGCAGCGCCCGCAAAGAGGTCGAGCGCGCGACGGGCGCTTTCCATCAACTGGTTGCGCAGTTCCGCACGCTGCTCGCCGGGCATGGAGAGCAGCGCAAACCGGCGCGCCGCTTCGCCCCGCATCGCCGGATTTTGCAGCGCGGCGCGCAGGCGCATCCAGTCGCCGACGGTGCCCTGTGCGTCCGCAGGAATGCGCAGGTAGCGGAATGGCTCGTCGGGCTGTGAGCGCATGCCGGCAAGGAACACCGACTGCCCGTCCAGCGTAACCGGCTGCATGTAATTGCTGAACTCGTGCGCCTGGCCGTTGGCGTCGCGCAGCTTGTACTGCACCGAGGGGCCGACGTTGCGCAGGTCGCGGTCGCGCGTCATCTTGGTCACGTTGCCAAGCTCCGCGCGCAGACCACTTTCCGCACCGCCCTTCTTGCCGACGCCGCGAGCGTCCTGCTTGCCCGAGGCGTCCGTCACCGTTTCGACATTCATCAGGCGGAAGTCGGAGAACTCGACCGTGTAGTCGCCACCCTTGCCGGTGAGCTTGGAGCTTTCGCCCACGACGCCCGACAAGTCGAACGTCTTGGCGTTATCACCTTGCATCGGGAAGCCGGTCAGCTTGAGTTTCGAGCCGCCATCTTCGAAGCTAGACTGGTAGATCGCCACGCCGTCATACACGAACGGCTTGTTCACCTCCACGCGCGCGGCGGTCTGCTTGCCGGTACGACGGTCGGTCACGACGATGTCGCTGGCGAACAGCTTTGGCATGCCCGTCGAATAATGCTCAACGGTGAACTTCTTGAGCGTGATCATGAACGGCAAGTCCTGGATCAACGCGCCATCGGCGATGTTCAGGATGGCCGTGCTGACGCTCGAACCTTCCGGCACGAACGCATTACCGCGGAAACCCGGGTTCGACGTCGAGAGCCGATGCTCCGACCCGATGTCGCTAATGACCGCATTGCCCTTGATGGGCGATTTGCCGCCAAACCACATCTGCGCGCGGATCATCATGTCGCCGTCGAGCAGCCCGCCGATGCAGATCACGACGATGGCCGTGTGCGCCAGGATGTAGCCGATCCTGTTGCCCGCCCCCGCCTTTGCGGTGATCAGCGTCGCACCACCCTCGCGCGCGAACGCCTTGATGCGGAAACCGCGGTTCTGGGCGAGCGCGGCCAGGCGTGCGGTCACGGTTGCGGCGTCGACGGTGGAATCAAATTCGTCCCGATGATGGAACGCGCGCAGGCTGCCTTCGCGCACGTTTTCGCGCCAGGAGCGCATGTCGGCCAGCATCTTGGGAGCATTGCGCACGATGCACAGCGAGGTGGACACCACCAGGAATGCCAGGATCAACAGAAACCACCACGCGCTATAGACGGTGGGCAGCGTCAGCGAGCGGAACACATCGGCCCAGAACGGCCCGAACTGGTTAACGTAGTTCGGGTACGGATCGTTCTGCTTGAGCACCGTGCCGATCACGCTGGCAATGGCGATCACCGTCAGCAGGCTGATGGCAAAGCGCATCGACGACAGCAGCTCAACCGTTTCGCGCAGTGCGCGGCGGCGGGAGCGAATCTGGACGCCGGAAGTGGAGACCGAAGACATGCGGGAAGACAACCTGTTCAGAAACGAAAACAGGGTGGCGATGCCAGGCGCATTGCCACCCCGTTCTTCTTGTTGATTGTGCGACCGTCACATGACGGCCAGGTGCGGCAGATTAGCGCAGGCCCGCAATGTAGTCGGCCACCGCCTTGATCTGCTGGGCCGTCATACGACCGGCTAGATCGCGCATCTGTACGCTGTTCTTGCGGGTGCCGCTTTGGAACGCAACCAGTTGAGCTTCTGTGTATTCAGAGAATTGACCAGCGATACGCGGATACTGCGCCGGAATGCCGGCACCCGTCGGGCCGTGACAGCCGGCGCACGCTGCGATACCGCGCTTGGCGTCGCCGCCGCGATACAGCTTCTGGCCCAACTCGATGGTGTCCTTGCTCTTGGCCGAACCTGGCTTCCAAGCCGGTTGCTTGCCCAGGTAGGCGCCAATGTCCTTCATGTCCTGATCCGACAGCGCGCCGGCGTACAGCGACATGACCGGCTGGTTACGGTCGGTCTTGGCCTTGAAATCCTTGAGCTGCTTTTCGATGTATTCGGCGTGCTGGCCAGCCAGCTTCGGGTTGACGTTCATGGCGCTGTTGCCGCCGGCGCCGTGACAACTGGCACACGCGGGCACGCCATTGGCGGGCACACCGGTGTTGAAGATCGTTTCGCCGCGTGCGGCGTCGCCCTTGGCGACTTTTTGCTCTTCGGCATGGGCCATGGAGAGGACCGATGCCAGGGACAGCGCTGCGACAGCAAAAACGTTCGCGATGCGGTTCATTCGCACACCTTGTTTAGATTGTTTTCGAATGCTGCGTGCGCCGCCCAATGCGGGACCCTGCGGCGCCGGGCGCCCCCTTCTCCTCGTGCCAGACCAGCGCATGAAAACGGACCGGCCCGGGCCTCGGGGCGGTCCTGCGACGGATCTGGTGGGGACGTCCGTAAACCGGCGTATTGTACAATAACACCTCTGCAATGCGACCTCGCGGCGCAGCAACCACGCAGTTCTGAACTGCAGTTTACAGGTACTGCCGCGCATGTCGCTCCTGCATCAAGCCCGTTTCTTCATCACCGTCAATCATCTGCGTGATTTACCGGCGACCGCCGTGCCGGAAGTTGCGTTTGCGGGCCGCTCCAACGCAGGCAAATCCACCGCGATCAACATCCTGTGCAATCAGAAGCGGCTGGCGTTTTCCAGTAAGACGCCCGGCCGCACGCAGCACATCAACTATTTCTCGGTGATGCCCGCCAAGGCGGAAGACCCGCTCGGCTTCCTGGTCGACCTGCCCGGTTACGGCTATGCCGAAGCACCCGGCGAGACCAAATCGCACTGGGTTCACCTTCTGGGCGACTACGTCAAGGCGCGTCAGCAACTCGCGGGGCTCGTCATCATGATGGACGCGCGCCGTCCGTTTACCGACCTCGATTGCCAGATGGTCGAGTGGTTCCTGCCGACAGGTAAGCCGATCCACGTGCTGCTCACGAAAGCGGACAAGCTGACCAACAACGATGCCTCGCGCGCGCTCATGGCGGCACGCAAGGTGCTGGCCGATTACCGCGCGCAGATCGACGGCGATGTGTCGCTCACGGTGCAGTTGTTCTCCAGCCTGAAGCGTCGCGGCATCGAAGAGGCGCAGCGAATTGTCGCAGGCTGGCTGTGCCTGCCCGAAGCGCTGGAACCGGAGCCGCAAGCCGAGCAGGCAAAAAAAACCCCGTCGCCAAACACGCAACGGGGGTAACGACCCCATCGAGCCATCGATGGGAACCCGCGTCAGGGAGGAGCCGCGGGGGACGCTGCATCAGCGTCGCTGGCGCATTGTCCGTGCATAGGATGGATAATCGCGACAAAGGTTTCGAAACTTCACAGTGTGTTCTTAGGGTCTGCTGAAATGATCGCGAGCTTCCCCGACCATCGTCCGCGCCGCATGCGCCGCGACGACTTCTCCCGCCGCATGATGCGCGAATCGCGCCTCACTCCTGACGACCTGATCTACCCGGTCTTCATCCTCGAAGGCACCAATGTGCGACAGGCCGTGCCGTCGATGCCAGGTGTCGAGCGCGTGTCGATCGATGTATTGCTGAGCGTGGCCGAGCAGTGCGTGCAGCTTGGCGTTCCGGTGCTGGCACTCTTCCCCGTTATCGAGCCCTCGCTCAAAACGCCGGATGGTATCGAGGCCACCAATGCCGATGGCTTGATCCCGCGCGCGGTAAAGGCGCTCAAGGCGCGCTTCCCTGAATTGGGCATCCTGACTGATGTGGCGCTCGATCCGTACACGAGCCATGGCCAGGACGGCGTGCTCGACGCCAACGGCTACGTGCTCAACGAAGAGACGGTGGATATCCTGATGCGTCAGGCCTTGGTGCAGGCCGAGGCTGGCGTGGACATCGTCGCGCCGTCGGACATGATGGACGGCCGTATCGGCGCGATTCGCCTGGCGCTGGAGAATGACGACCACATCCACACGCGCATCATGGCCTACGCGGCGAAGTACGCTTCGGCGTTCTACGGCCCATTCCGTGATGCGGTGGGCTCGGCGGCCAATCTGGGCAAGAGCAACAAGATGACTTACCAGATGGACCCGGCAAACTCGGACGAAGCGCTGCGCGAAGTGGCGCTCGACATCGCCGAGGGCGCCGACATGGTGATGGTCAAGCCCGGCATGCCGTATCTCGACATCGTTCGCCGCGTGAAGGACGAGTTTCGCTTTCCGACCTACGTCTATCAGGTCAGCGGTGAATACGCGATGCTGAAAGCCGCCGCGCAGAACGGCTGGCTGGATCACGACAAGGTCGTGCTGGAATCGCTGCTGGCATTCAAGCGCGCCGGCGCGAACGGCATCCTGACGTATTTCGCGCTGGACGCCGCTCGCCTGCTGCGCGCGTAATCAGGCCGTCGGCTTGACTGCCTGCGTCGTGCCGATCGCGCGGCGCAGGCTCTCCAGGAAGGTGTCGGCGCGCTCAAAGCCGACCACTCGAGCCTTCAGTTCGCGACCCTGCGTATCGAAGAAGATTGTGCCGGGCGGCCCGAACAGGCCGAAGCGTTTGAGCAGGGCTTGGTCATCAGCGTTGTTGGCCGTCACGTCGGCCTGCAGCAGCACCACATCGGCAAGTGCCTTGTGCACCCGCGCATCGGTAAAGGTCAGGCGCTCCATCTCTTTGCAGCTGACGCACCAGTCGGCGTAAAAATCGAGCATCACCGCACGACCCGATGCGCTCGCGTTGCGCACTTCGGCATCGAGTTCGGCGATGCTCTTCACGCGCTTGAATGTCACGCCGTGTGCTTCGGCTTGCGCGGTCGTGCCCGCCGATGCGCGAATCAATCCGCTCAGGGGTTGCAGCGGATCGCGGCCGCCGGCGGCGACACCGACCAGTTGCGCCGCACCCGCCAGCGCGAGCACTACACCCGCGACCTTGCCCAAGCGCTGCACGTTGCCCGCGCCATCCGGCAGCGAATCAAATGTCCGCAGAAACACGGCCGCACCGATCAGCAACCCACCCCACGCGACCATCACCGCCCAGGCCGGCAATACCGGCTGCACGATCCACAGCGCCACAGCCAGCAGGATGAAACCGAACACCGCTTTGGTGACGATCAACCAGTGACCAGCGCGCGGCAGCAAGTTGCCCGCCCCCACACCTACGAGCACAAGCGGCACGCCCATGCCGATCGACATCGCAAACAACGCCATGCCGCCGATGGCGGCGTTGCCGGTCTGCGCGATATAGGCCAGCGCGCCCGCCAACGCTGGCGTCACACACGGGGACACAATCAACGCCGACAGCGCACCCATCACGACGGCTCCCACAATCTCGCCGCCTCCATGCTTGCTGGAAGCTTTTGTCAGGTGATCGCGCCAAGCCGCCGGCAATTGCAGTTCATACAGGCCGAACATCGACAGCGACAGCGCCACCATCAAGACAGCAAACGCGCCCAGCACCCACGCGTTCTGCAGCGCGGCTTGCAGCCCCTGCCCGGCCAACCCGGCTGCCACACCCACGGTGGTATAGACGACGGCCATACCGAACACGTAAGCAACCGACACGATTGCTGCGCGCGAGCGCGTCGCGTGTTCGCCGACCACGATCGCCGACAGGATCGGCAGCATCGGCAGCACGCACGGCGTGAAGGTCAGCAACAGCCCGAGCCCAAAGAACATCGCCGCAATCGCTCCCAGATTGCCGCTGCCGAGCGTGCTGGCGATACGGCCGAGGGCGTCACCGGAGCTGGCGTCGTTACCACCTGTGGTCGACGCGCCGGGCGAGGCCGCAGCGGACTCCACCAGAAAACGGCTCTTCATCGGCGGATAGCAGAGGCCCTGATCCGCACACCCTTGCGAGGTGACGATCAACGTGAAAGGCGCCTTGGCGTTCTGCGCCTTCACACGGAAAGCCACGTCATGTCGATAGGTCTCGACGTCCTTGTTGAACGTCTCGTCAAACTTGACCTTGCCTGCCGGCATGTCAGGAGGCGCCAGCGTGACGGTTGCCGGGTCCGCCGCCACTGCGAAGCGCTCACGGTACATGTAGTAGCCGTCGGCTATGGCGAACTTGACTTCGACAGTCTGGCCGTCGACCTGCGTGGCGGAGAAGCGGAATGCCTGCTCGGGCGGCAGGAAATCGTCAGCAGCAAGCGCGCGCATGGGCAGCGTCGCCACTGCGACGAACAACATCACCAACTGCACGACACGTCGCACGGACACGAACGAAGAAAAGGTCATATCAACGGCAATCGAACATCAATTGGAAGGCAGGCGCGTTTCGTCGGCCACCCAGGCAAGATACGCCGGCAAGCCAATAGCCACCGGCACAGCGATGATCTCAGGGACCTCGTACGGATGCGCCTTGCGTAGCGCGACTTCCAGCGCCGGGTAAGCTGCCCGCGTGGTCTTGATCAGCAGCGGGATCTCGGCGGCATGCTCGATCGCACCATTCCACCAATACGTCGACGCACAAGCCGGCAAGCGATTGACGCACGCCGCCGTCCGAGATTCCAGCACGATCTTAGTTACGCGATCCGCACTTTCGGCATCGGGTAGGTTGGTCAGTACCAGCAGCACTTCAGTTCCGGCGGACATAGATACTCCAAGGATGCACGCTGACAGCCAGAACACCGAAAGCGGGCAACAAAAAAGCCAGGATGCGAATCCTGGCTTCATTGTAATGCGCGCCGCAGCACGCATTCTGGGGCTTGGCCAACGCGACGTCATGTCACACCGGCAAGCCTGGCCTGACCTTACTCGGCAGCGCCGTCGACTTCCACAGCCTCGGCAACTTCCGGACGATCGAGCAGCTCGACCAGCGCCATCGGCGCATTGTCGCCTTGGCGGAAGCCGAACTTCAGGATACGGGTGTAGCCGCCCGGACGGGTCGCGAAACGCGGGCCCAGTTCGTTGAACAGCTTGGTGACCATGTCGCGATCGCGCAGGCGGGCGAATGCCAGACGGCGGTTGGCGACGGTGTCCTTCTTGGCCAGCGTGATCAGCGGCTCGACAACCTTGCGCAGTTCCTTGGCCTTCGGCAGCGTGGTCTTGATCAGCTCGTGCTGCAGCAGCGAGTTGGACATGTTGCGCAGCATCGCGAGACGGTGCGACGAGGTGCGGTTCAGTTTCCGCAAACCATGACGGTGACGCATGATGATTCCTTCTTAGGAGTGTTTGACCAGCTCTTCTATCGCCGCCGCGTGTACAACGCTGCGTGGCGCGGGCCGGTAGCCTTAAAAATAACCTACCCCAAACGGGGTTGGCGGGAAAACCGGCCGATGCTCACGCACCGGCCGACGACTACGATTTACTTCTCGAGACCTGCGGGCGGCCAGTTCTCGAGCTTCATGCCGAGCGTCAGGCCACGCGATGCGAGGACTTCCTTGATCTCGTTGAGCGACTTGCGACCCAGGTTCGGGGTCTTGAGCAGTTCGTTCTCGGTACGTTGGATCAGGTCGCCGATGTAGTAGATGTTCTCGGCCTTCAGGCAGTTGGCCGAACGCACCGTCAGTTCAAGGTCGTCCACCGGGCGCAGCAGGATCGGATCGATCTGCGGTGCGCGGGCGGCGGCGGCCTCGGCGGCGCTTTCAGTGCCTTCCAGCGCGGCGAACACCGACAGTTGATCAACCAGGATGCGAGCCGACTGGCGAATCGCTTCTTCCGGCGAGATCACGCCGTTGGTCTCGATGTTCATCACCAGCTTGTCGAGGTCGGTACGCTGCTCCACACGTGCAGACTCAACCGCGTACGACACACGGCGCACCGGCGCGAACGAGGCATCCAGTACGATGCGGCCGATGACCTTGCTCGACTCATCGCCGAACTTGCGCACGTTGCCCGGCACATAGCCGCGGCCTTGCTCGACCTTCAACTGCAGATCCAGCTTGCCACCAGCCGACAGGTTGGCGATCACGTGACCCGGATTGATGATCTCGACATCATGCGGCAGCTCGATATCGGCGGCCGTCACCACACCTTCGCCTTCCTTGCGCAGCGACACCGTGACTTCATCACGGTTGTGCAGCTTGAACACCACGCCCTTCAGATTCAGCAGCAGGTTGACGACGTCTTCCTGCACGCCATCGATGGTGGAATATTCGTGGACGACCCCAGCGATCGTGACTTCGGTCGGGGCATAGCCGACCATCGACGACAGCAGCACGCGGCGCAGCGCATTACCGAGCGTGTGGCCGTAGCCTCGCTCGAACGGTTCCATGACGACCTTCGCGTGATGATCGCCAAGCGGCTCAACCGCAATAATTTTGGGCTTCAGGAGTGCTGTTTGCATTAGGTTGTCCTATTTCAATACCCTCGGCTCGTTACACCGATAAGGCTGACGGATTGGACTGGAAAGGTTCCATCGCGAATGTAGCGACGGAAGACGCACGTGCCGCAATCGCGTTGCGGCACGTAACGATTCGGATTGGATCGGCGCCCGGGTATTGCAGGCGCGCGAACACAATATCGTTGACGATGAGCGTCCCCAAAAGGCGCACGAGCCCGCACTTTGCAGTACGGGCGTCGTCATTAACGCGAATACAGTTCGACGATCAGGCTTTCGTTGATATCGCCAGCGATATCCGCGCGATCCGGGGCTTGCTTGAAGGTGCCTTCCATCTTCTTGGCGTCCACAGCAACCCAGATCGGGAAGCCACTCTGCTCAGCCAGCGTCAGCGATTCGGCAATACGCACTTGCTTCTTCGACTTCTCGCGGATAGCAATCACGTCGCCCGACTTGACTTGAGCCGACGGCACGTTCAGAGCTTGACCGTTCACCAGGATCGCCTTGTGCGACACCAGCTGGCGTGCTTCAGCGCGGGTCGAGCCGAAGCCCATGCGATAGACGACGTTGTCCAGGCGCGATTCCAGCAGTTGCAGCAGGGTTTCACCCGTGTTGCCCTTGCGGCGATCGGCTTCAGCGAAGTAACGGCGGAATTGACGCTCCAGCACGCCGTAGATGCGCTTGACCTTCTGCTTTTCACGCAGCTGGTTGCCGTAGTCGGACGTGCGGGCGCCGGAAGTGCGGCCATGCTGACCAGGCTTGCTGTCCAGCTTGCACTTGTCGGCGAGCGAGCGGCGTGCGCTCTTCAGGAAAAGGTCAGTACCTTCGCGGCGAGACAGTTTCGCCTTGGGACCGGTATAGCGTGCCACGTTATGTTCCTTCGTTATCAGTCATCCGTGGCGCGTGGCCGCGGATGGTCCGCCTGCTCAGCCCTAACAACAGGACTGCAGCGAACAGTGGGCTTATGAAAAGACGAAACCCGCCTTCCGGGAAATCCGGAAGACAGGCAAGCGGGCAAGTATAGCACCCGCAGACCGACCTCGCCAGCAACTCGCGCGGTCGGTCGAACCACTTAGATGCGACGACGCTTCGGCGGACGGCAACCGTTGTGCGGCACCGGCGTCACGTCTTCGATCAACTGGATCTTGATACCCAGGTTGTTCAGAGCACGGACCGCCGATTCACGACCCGGGCCCGGGCCCTTGATGCGCACTTCCAGGTTCTTGATGCCTTGGTCCTGCGCCACGCGGCCGGCACTCTCAGCAGCTACCTGAGCGGCGAACGGGGTCGACTTACGCGAGCCCTTGAAGCCTTGGCCACCCGACGTCGCCCACGACAGAGCATTGCCCTGACGGTCGGTGATCGTGATGATCGTGTTGTTGAACGACGCGTGAACGTGCGCGATGCCGTCGGCGACGTTCTTGCGAACCTTCTTGCGCGCGCGCTGGGCGGCGGTATTCGCTGCTTTTGCCATAGTTCCTATCCTTTACCCGACGGATTACTTCTTGAGCGCGACGCCGGCCTTGCGCGGACCCTTACGGGTACGGGCATTGGTGCGGGTACGCTGACCACGCATCGGCAGGCCCTTGCGATGGCGCACGCCACGGTAGCAGCCCAGATCCATCAGGCGCTTGATGTTCATCGTCGTTTCACGGCGCAGATCGCCTTCGACGAGGAACTTCTCGATTTCCTTACGCAGCGCGTCCTGGTCCGGATCCGTCAGGTCCTTGACCTTCTTGTCGGTCGGGATGCCAGTAGCCTCGCAAATCTTCTGAGCGCGCGAGCGGCCGATACCGTAGATCGCCGTCAGGCCAATCACGGTATGTTTGTGGTTGGGGATGTTGACCCCTGCGATACGTGCCATTCGTCAATCCTCTTTGCGAAATTAGCCTTGGCGCTGCTTATGACGCGGGTCCGACGAGCAGATCACACGCACCACGCCCTTGCGCTTGATGATTTTGCAGTTGCGGCAAATGCGCTTAACAGAAGCCAGCACTTTCATGATTTTCCTCTTCCTTCAATTCCAGTCCGCTCACTTCGCCCGGAATACGATGCGCGCGCGGGACAGATCATACGGGGTCAATTCGACCGTCACCTTGTCCCCGGGCAAGATGCGGATGTAATGCATGCGCATCTTGCCGGAAATATGGCCTAACACTACGTGGCCGTTCTCCAGCTTGACGCGAAACGTTGCGTTGGGGAGGTTTTCCACCACCTCGCCCTGCATCTGGATCACGTCATTTTTAGCCATGTCCCTTCAGGTTCGTGCGATCACTCCTAGCGGAGCGTCAGGTTTCCCTTGAAATTCGCCTTCTTCATCAAAGACTCGTACTGCTGAGACATCACGTAGGACTGCACTTGCGCCATGAAGTCCATCGTCACAACCACGATGATCAACAGGGACGTCCCACCGAAGTAGAACGGCACATTCCAGCGCAGCACCAAGAACTCTGGCAACAGACACACCAGCGTGATGTAGATCGCACCCGCCAGGGTCAAACGCACCAGAATCTTGTCGATATACCGCGTGGTTTGCTCGCCCGGACGGATGCCCGGAATGAACGCCCCACTCTTCTTCAGGTTATCCGCCACTTCGCGGCTGTTATAGACCAGCGCGGTGTAGAAGAAACAGAAGAAGATGATCGCCGCCGCATACAGCAGGATGTACACCGGCTGACCCGGCGACAGCGTTGCTGCCAGGTCCTTGACGACCCGTGCGACCGGATTCGTCGAGTTGCCGGCTGTAAACCAGCCCGCGATCGTGGCCGGGAACAGAATGATCGACGATGCAAAGATCGGCGGAATCACCCCAGCCATATTCAACTTCAGCGGCAGATGCGACGACTGTCCGCCATAAATCTTGTTACCAACCTGCCGCTTGGCGTAGTTGACGAGGATCTTGCGCTGGCCGCGTTCAATGAACACGACCACAAACGTCACCGCACCAATAATCGCCACCACCAAGATCGCGGAGAAAATCCCCATCGAGCCCGTACGCACCAGCTCGAACAAGCCGCCGATCGCGTTGGGCAGTCCCGCGGCAATTCCGCCGAAAATGATGATCGAGATACCGTTGCCCAGACCACGCTCGGTGATCTGCTCACCCAGCCACATCAGGAACATCGTGCCCGTCACCAGCGTAATCACTGCGGTGGCCCGGAACATCAGACCCGGATCCAACACCAGACCCGGCTGCGCTTCGAGCGCCACTGCAATCCCCAGCGCCTGGAACGTTGCCAGGACGACCGTACCGTAGCGCGTGTACTGCGTAATCTTGCGCTGGCCGGCTTGGCCTTCCTTCTTCAACGATTCCAGCTGCGGCAGCACGATCGTCAGCAGTTGCATGATGATCGACGCCGAGATGTACGGCATGATCCCCAGCGCAAACACCGTGAAACGCGACAGCGCGCCGCCGGAGAACAGGTTGAACATCCCTAGGATGCCGCCCGACTGCCGTTGGAAAAGCTGCGCCAGTTGATCCGGATCGATACCCGGCACAGGAATGTGCGCGCCGATCCGGTACACCAGCAGTGCCAGAACCAGGAACACCAGCCGACGGCGAAGATCGCCGTACTTGGCCGTGTTCTTGGCTTGGGCCATCACATTAGGTTTCGCCGTGGCCAAACGGATGCTCCGTCAGTGTGAAACAGCAGGCTATTAGGCCAGCGAGCCACCAGCTGCTTCGATTGCGGCTTTCGCCCCAGCCGTCGCGCCGATACCTTTCAGGGTCACCTTCTTGTCGATTTCACCCGACAGGATCACCTTGGCGCTCTTGACCATCTCGCCAACGAGCCCGGCTTGCTTGAGGGACAGCAGATCGATTTCTTCGATCGGCAGGCCCGCGAGGTCGGCCAGACGCACTTCAGCGGTGAATTCCTTGGTCAGCGAGGTGAAACCACGCTTGGGCAGACGACGATGCAGGGGCATCTGGCCACCTTCGAAGCCGACCTTGTGGAAACCACCCGAACGCGACTTCTGACCCTTGTGACCACGACCAGCCGTCTTGCCCAGGCCCGAACCAATACCGCGACCAACGCGGCGCTTGGCGTGCTTGGAGCCGGCTGCCGGCTTCAGGTTATTCAGTTGCATGTTGTTCTCCGTCTTGCCTTAGCCGATGACCTTGACCAGGTAGGACACCTTGTTGATCATGCCGCGCACTGCGGGCGTGTCCTGCAATTCGGACACCGAGTTCATGCGGCGCAGGCCCAGGCCGCGCACCGTGGCGCGGTGGTCTTCGCGCGTACCGATCAGGCTACGCACAAGTTGGACTTTCACGGTTTTCTGCGACATATCGTTCACCTATCCCTTCGGCTTAGCCGAGGATCTCTTCGACCGACTTGCCACGCTTGGCGGCAACTTCGGCCGGGGTGCTCATCTTGCGCAGGCCATCCAGCGTTGCGCGCACCATGTTGTAAGGATTGGTCGAACCGTGCGACTTGGTCACGATGTTCGTCACGCCCATCACTTCGAAGATGGCGCGCATCGGACCACCGGCGATCACGCCAGTACCGTCCTTCGCGGGCATCATCTGCACCTTTGCGGCGCCATGCTTGCCAACCACTTCGTGCTGCAGCGTACCGTTCTTCAGCGGAACCTTGACCATCTTGCGACGGGCTTCGTCCATTGCCTTCTGCACGGCCACGGGGACTTCCTTAGCCTTACCCTTGCCCATGCCGATACGGCCGTCGCCGTCGCCGACCACAGTCAGAGCAGCGAAACCGAGAATCCGGCCGCCCTTGACCACCTTGGTCACACGGTTGACCGCGATCATCTTCTCGCGAAGACCGTCGTCGCGTTCGTCCCCTTGGACCTTAGGTTGAATTTTTGCCATGACGATATCCTCTATGCCGGCTTAGAACTTCAGGCCAGCTTCGCGTGCCGCGTCGGCCAGAGCCTTCACGCGACCGTGATAACGGAAACCCGAGCGATCGAACGCCACGGCTTCGATGCCGGCAGCCTTCGCCTTCTCAGCGATACGCTTACCCACCAGGGTGGCAGCAGCAGTGTTGCCACCGTTGCCGTTCAGTTCCTTGCGGACTTCGGCTTCCGCCGTCGAGGCCGAAGCCAGGACCTTGGTGCCATCTTCCGAGAAGACCTGCGCATAAATGTGCAGGTTCGTACGGTGCACAGCCAGACGGGCGACGCTCAGTTCCGCAATTTTCAGGCGGGTCTGACGTGCACGGCGCAGACGCGAGTCATTTTTGTTCATGATGTGCACCCTTACTTCTTCTTGGTTTCCTTCAGGATCACACGCTCATCTGCGTAGCGCACACCCTTGCCCTTGTAGGGCTCCGGCGGACGATAACCACGCACTTCAGCGGCGACCTGACCAACTTTTTGCTTGTCCGAACCCTTGATGATGATCTCGGTCTGCGTCGGCGTTTCCGCCTTCACGCCTTCCGGCATCTCATGGATCACGTCGTGCGAGAAACCGAGTTGCAGCTTCAGAGCAGTGCCCTGAACCGATGCACGGTAACCCACGCCGACCAGGTTCAACTTGCGCTCAAAGCCCGTCGTCACACCCTTGACCATGTTGGCCGTCAGGGCGCGCATCGTACCTTGCAGCGCATTGGCTTCACGCGACTCATCTGCCGGCGCGAACGTGATCGTGCCGTTGTCGGTGTTGACCTTGACAAGCGAGTGAATCGGCTGCGTCAGAGTGCCCAGCGGGCCCTTAACGGTCAGCAGACCACCTGCGAAATTGACTTCTGCGCCCTTGGGCAGCGCGATGGGGGCCTTACCTACGCGAGACATGGTTCCCCTCCCTTAGGCGACGTAGCAAATGACTTCGCCACCGACACCGGTTGCGCGGGCGCGGCGGTCCGTCATCAGACCCTGGGGGGTCGAGATGATGGCGACACCCAGGCCGTTCATCACTTGCGGGATTTCATTACGGCCCTTGTACACACGCAGACCAGGCTTCGAGACGCGCTCCAGGCGCTCGATGACCGGACGGCCAGCGTAGTACTTCAGACCAATCGTCAGCGTGGACTTGCCACCCTGCTCGGTCACGGCGAATTCGTCGATGTAGCCTTCGTCCTTCAGGACTTTGGCGATTGCCACCTTCAGCTTCGACGACGGCATGACCACCGACGCTTTTTCCACCGCTTGCGCGTTGCGGATACGCGTCAGCATATCGGCGATCGGATCGCTCATGCTCATACTGTTTCTCCTGTAGCCTGTGCGTGATTACCAGCTGGCTTTCGTCAGACCCGGGATCTCGCCCTTGAAGGCGATCTCGCGGAGCTTGTTACGCGCCAGGCCGAACTTACGGAACGTACCGCGGGGACGACCGGTGATCGAGCAGCGGTTGCGCTGACGAGTCGGATTTGCATTGCGCGGCAGCGCTTGCAACTTCAGACGCGCTTCGTAGCGCTCTTCTTCCGACTTGCTTTGGTCGGCCACGATGGCTTCGAGAGCGGCGCGCTTCTCAGCGTACTTGGCCACGAGCTTGGCACGCTTCTTCTCGCGTTCGATCAGAGACAATTTAGCCACGGTAACCCCTTAATTACGGAACGGGAACTTGAACGCGTTGAGGAGCGCCTTCGCTTCCTCGTCGTTCTTCGCAGTCGTCGTGATGCTGATATTCAGACCACGGAGTGCGTCGATCTTGTCGTATTCAATCTCGGGGAAAATGATTTGCTCTTTCACACCGATGTTGTAGTTGCCACGACCATCGAACGCCTTGCCAGACACACCACGGAAGTCGCGCACGCGGGGCAGCGACACAGTGATGAAGCGATCCAGGAATTCGTACATACGTTGGCCACGCAGCGTGACCATCGTGCCGATCGGGTAACCCTGACGGATCTTGAAGCCGGCGATAGCCTTGCGGGCCTTCGTCACGATGGGCTTCTGACCAGCGATCTTGATCAGGTCGCCCGTGGCGTGCTCAATGACTTTCTTGTCATTGATGGCTTCGCCAAGACCCATGTTCAGGGTGATCTTGGTGATACGCGGCACTTCCATTACAGACTTGTAGCCAAACTGCTTGATCAGTTCGGGCACAACCTTCTCTTTGTAAAACTCTTGCAGACGTGCAGTCATGCTCAACTCCTCTCTATTGCCCAGAATCAAGCGCCGACGGCAGCACCGGTGGTCTTCAGCACGCGCGTCTTCACGCCGCCTTCAACCTTGATGCCGACGCGCGACGGCTTGCCATTGGCATCCACGAGCGCAACGTTCGAAATATGGATGGGCATAACCTTGTCGACCACACCACCCGTGGTACCCAGCATCGGGTTCGGGCGCACGTGCTTCTTGGCAACGTTCACGCCTTCAACCGTCACATGCTCGGCGAGCACGGCCAGCACAGTACCTTGCTTGCCCTTGTCTTTACCGGTACGGACGATGACGCGATCGCCCTTGCGAATCTTGTTCATGCGGCCTCCGATTACAGCACTTCCGGCGCGAGCGACACGATCTTCATGAAGCGCTCGGTACGGAGTTCGCGAGTGACCGGCCCAAAAATGCGGGTGCCGATCGGCTCAAGCTTGGTGTTCAGCAGCACGGCGGCATTGCCGTCGAACTTGATGAGCGAGCCGTCAGGACGGCGCACGCCCTTGGCGGTACGCACCACCACGGCGTTGTAGATATCGCCCTTCTTCACGCGACCACGCGGGGCAGCATCCTTGACGCTGACCTTGATGATGTCGCCGACGCTGGCGTAGCGGCGCTTCGAACCGCCCAGCACCTTGATGCACATGACTTCACGCGCACCCGTGTTATCGGCCACTTCGAGCCGGCTTTCTGTCTGAATCATGGTGTTCTCGTCCCAACTTAATTCGCCAAACGCACAATGCGCAGAGGCGATCAGTCTTGGTCCCGCCGGCTGCTGGCATTGCGCCAACTGCGATTGGGTTGATCAACTTGAAGTCGGTAGCTGCCCGACGGCAATTGCCGCCTGGCCCATTCGCTTTTTCCCCTCACCCGAGCCACCAGCTGATTTGCCGGCCACCCTCACAAAGGGAAAGACCGAGACTATATCACATAATCTCGGTCTTGCAACAGCAAACTAGTCCGCTGTTGTTTTAGATCACGCGTGCAGCTTCAAGCAGACGCGACACCACCCACGACTTCGTGCGGGACAGCGGACGCGATTCCGTGATCTCAACCTTGTCGCCTTCGTTGTACTGGTTGGCTTCGTCGTGCGCGTGGTACTTCTTCGAGCGCACCACGTACTTGCCGTACAGCGGATGCTTGACGCGGTTTTCGATCAGGACCGTGACGGTCTTGTCCATCTTGTTGCTGACAACGCGACCGACGAGCGTGCGCTTCAGGGACGTTGCGGCTTCAGTCATTTCTGGTTCCCCTTCTGGCCCAGCACGGTGCGGACACGCGCGATGTCACGACGCACCTTCTTCAGCTGGCTGGTGTTCTGCAGCTGTTGCGTCGCTTTTTGCATGCGCAGGCCAAATTGGGCCTTCAGCAGCTCGGAGAGCTCCTGGTTCAGCCCGGCGACATCTTTGTCGCGCAGTTCGGATGCTTTCATGGTGTGTGCTCCTTACGTTCCGACCTGACGCACCACGAAGCTGGTCGCGATCGGCAGCTTGGCAGCGGCCAGGCGAAATGCCTCGCGTGCCAGTTCTTCGCCAACGCCGTCCATTTCGTACAGCATCTTGCCCGGCTGAATTTCAGCCACGTAGTATTCCGGGTTGCCCTTACCGTTACCCATACGGACTTCGGCAGGCTTCTTCGAGATCGGCTTGTCCGGGAAAATCCGGATCCAAATGCGGCCGCCACGCTTGATGTGACGGGTCATCGCACGACGCGCCGACTCAATCTGACGCGCGGTCAAACGGCCACGGCCCATCGCCTTCAGACCGAATTCGCCGAACGAGACTGCGTTGCCGCGCGTCGCGATACCGGTGTTACGGCCCTTCTGCTCCTTGCGGTACTTCCTGCGCTTAGGTTGCAGCATGTTTATTCTCCAGTCTTGGCGTCGGCGCCACGACGGGCACCTGCACCAGCACCAGCACCGCGGCGCTGACCGGCCGGGCGACCCTCGCCCTCACGGCGACGACCTTCCGGGCGACCCGGACGCTTGCGACGCTCTTCTTGCGGCTCTTCCACGACGGGTGCGTCGTTGCGACCGAGGTGGTCACCCTTGTACACCCACACCTTGACACCGATGATGCCGTAGGTGGTTTCCGCTTCGGAGAAGCCGTAGTCGATATCGGCGCGCAGCGTGTGCAGGGGCACACGGCCTTCGCGGTACCACTCGGTACGGGCGATTTCGATGCCGTTCAGACGGCCCGAGCTCATGATCTTGATGCCCTGGGCACCCAGACGCATCGCGTTCTGCATCGCGCGCTTCATTGCGCGACGGAACATGATGCGGCGCTCGAGCTGCTGCGTGATCGAATCGGCGATCAGCTGTGCATCGACTTCCGGCTTGCGGATTTCTTCGATGTTCACGTGCACGGGCACGCCCATGCGACGTTGCAGCTCAGCCTTCAGCAGCTCGATGTCCTCGCCCTTCTTGCCGATCACCACGCCCGGACGCGAGCTGTAAATGGTGATACGAGCATTCTTGGCCGGACGCTCGATGACCACGCGGCCCACCGACGCGTTCTTCAGCTTTTTCTTCAGAAACTCGCGAACCTCGATGTCTTCCTTGAGCATGCCGGCAAACTGGGTATTGCTCGCGTACCAACGCGATGCCCAGTTACGGCTGACAGCCAGACGGAAGCCAGTCGGATGAATCTTCTGTCCCATCGTGACCCCTTAGTTGCCCAGCGTCACAGTGATGTGACAGGTTTGTTTCTCGATGCGGTTGCCACGGCCCTTCGCACGCGCCGTGAAGCGCTTGAGCGACGTGGCCTTGTCGATGTAGATCGACTTGACCTTCAGCTCGTCGATATCGGCGCCTTCATTGTGCTCGGCGTTCGCGATGGCGGACTCAACCACCTTCTTCACGATGCCAGCCGCCTTCTTCGGGCTGAACGTCAGCACGTTGAGCGCGCGCTCGATCGACAGGCCGCGGATCTGGTCAGCAACCAGGCGCGTCTTCTGTGCGGAGATACGGGCGCCGCGATGAATCGCTTTAACTTCCATGATTGCCCCTTATCGCTTCGCTTTCTTGTCGGCAGCGTGGCCCTTGAACGTACGCGTGAGCGCAAATTCGCCGAGCTTGTGGCCAACCATGTTTTCCGTGACATACACGGGCACGTGCTGACGACCGTTATGAACGGCGATCGTCAAGCCGATGAAGTCCGGCAGAATGGTCGAACGACGCGACCAAGTCTTGATGGGCTTCTTGTCCTTCGTTTGCACCGCCGCCTCAACCTTCTTCAGCAGGTGGGCGTCAATGAAAGGACCCTTTTTTACGGAACGAGTCATATCTAAGCTCCTACCTACCGATTAACGCTTGTGACGGCGCTGAACGATCATGCTGTCAGTGCGCTTGTTACGACGGGTGCGGTAGCCCTTGGTCGGCGTGCCCCACGGGGACACCGGATCACGGCCAGCAGCAGTCTTACCTTCACCACCACCATGCGGGTGATCAACCGGGTTCATCACCACACCGCGAACGGTCGGGCGAATACCGCGCCAACGGGTTGCACCGGCCTTGCCGATCTGGCGCAGGCTGTGCTCTTCGTTGCCGACTTCACCGATGGTCGCGCGGCACTCGATGTGCACGCGGCGCACTTCACCCGAGCGCAGACGCACTTGAGCGTAGATGCCTTCGCGAGCCAGCAGTACGGCGGACGTGCCGGCCGAACGGGCAACTTGAGCACCCTTGCCCGGCAGGATTTCCACGCAGTGGATCGTCGTACCGACCGGAATGTTGCGGATCGGCAGGTTGTTACCGGCCTTGATCGGCGCTTCCGAGCCGTTAGCAATGGCTTGGCCAACCACAGCGCCCTTCGGGGCGATGATGTAGCGGCGCTCGCCGTCAGCGAACAGCACGAGCGCGATGTTGGCGCTACGGTTCGGGTCGTATTCCAGGCGTTCGATCTTGGCCGGAATACCGTCCTTATCGTTACGCTTGAAGTCGACGACGCGATAGTGATGCTTGTGACCACCGCCCTTGTGACGGGTGGTGATGTGGCCGTTGTTGTTACGGCCCGACTTCTGGATTTGCTTTTCCAGCAGCGGGGCGTGCGGCGCGCCCTTGTGAAGGTCGGGGTTAACGACCTTCACCATCGAGCGGCGGCCCGGCGATGTCGGCTTGGTTTTGACGAGTGCCATGATTACTTGGCCTCCGCTTCAAAATTAATTTCCTGGCCCGGCTTCAGCGAAACATAGGCCTTCTTCACGTGGTCACGACGACCCATGAAGCGACCGAAGCGCTTTTGCTTGCCCTTCTGGTTCAGGATCTGGACGGACTCGACTTCGACCTTGAACAGCAGTTCGACAGCCGCCTTCACTTCGCCCTTGTTGGCGTCGCGAGCCACTTCGAACACGACCTGTTCGTTCTTCTCGGCCACCAGGGTTGCCTTTTCAGACACCACAGGCGCCAGCAGCACCTGCATCAAGCGATGGTCGTTCTTGGCAACTTGCGTCATTTCAGCAACTCCTCGATCTGCGCGACGGCTGCCTTGGTCACGAGCACCTTTTTGTAGTGCACGAGCGACAGCGGGTCGGCGTGACGCGGCTCAACCACGAGCACGTGCGCCAGGTTGCGCGATGCCAGGAAGAGGTTTTCGTCCAGGTTATCGGTAATCACGAGCACCGAATCCAGGCCCATGGCGCGGAACTTGTCGGCCAGCAGCTTGGTTTTGGGCGCGTCGACGGACAGGCTGTCAACGACGTTGATGCGACCTTCACGGGCAAGCTGCGAATAAATCGAGCGCATGCCGGCGCGGTACATCTTCTTGTTGACCTTCTGCGAGAAGTTTTCTTCCGGGCTGTTCGGGAAGATACGACCACCCCCGCGCCACAGCGGGGAGGAGCTCATACCTGCACGGGCGCGGCCCGTACCCTTTTGGCGCCACGGCTTCTTGGTCGTGTGCTTGACCTCTTCACGATCCTTCTGCTTACGGTTACCGCTGCGAGCGTTGGCCTGGTAAGCGACGACGACTTGGTGAACGAGGGCTTCGTTGTAGTCACGGCCGAACACTTCCGGCGAGGCAGCAACGCCGGCGCCAAGTTGACCGTTGTCCTGGAGCAGCTTCAGTTCCATGCGTTTGCTCCTTATGCCTTCTTGGCGCGGGCCTTCACGGCCGGCGTGACGATGACTTGACCGCCCTTGGCGCCCGGAATCGCACCCTTGACCAGCAGCAGCTTGCGCTCTGCGTCAATCTTGGCGATTTCCAGGTTTTGAACGGTACGGGTGACGTCACCCATGTGACCGGTCATGCGCTTGCCCGGGAACACGCGGCCCGGATCCTGCGCCATACCGATCGAGCCCGGCACGTTGTGCGAGCGCGAGTTACCGTGCGAGGCGCGGCCCGACGAGAAGTGGTAACGCTTGATGGTACCGGCGTAGCCCTTACCAATCGTCACACCCTGGACGTCGATCTTCTGACCGACTTCGAACAGGTCGACGCTGATGTTCGCACCAGGCTGGAATTCAGCGGCACGAGCGGCATCCACTCGGAATTCTTTGATGACTTCGCCCGCTTCCACGCCGGCTTTGGCGAGATGACCCGCCAGCGGCTTGGTGACGCGGCTGGCGCGTCGGGTGCCGAAGGTGACTTGAACCGCGGTATAACCGTCGGTCTCGTCCGTCTTGATTTGCGTCACGCGGTTGTCGCCGACCTCGAGCACGGTGACGGGAATCGAATCGCCGTCGTCCGTGAAAATACGGGTCATGCCAACCTTGCGACCTACAAGGCCAAGGCTCATGGTTTGCTCCATTCCCAGCTGCGATTGGCCGGGGCTGATTGATACTACGAATCTTGAACTGGACTGCGCCTAAAGAGACAGCGCTAGGCCAAAACGGCCCGCCCACTCCCCTGACTAAAGGGGTAGCCCTACAATATATCCGGGTTACGGACAATATGCAAGAGCGATTGCCGAATGGTGTTCCGGACATCGTGTGCAATGCAACATCCGACGCTCAAAAGCAAAACGGCGAGCACTTGGCTCGCCGTTTGCCCGTTACCGGAAGGGTCCGGTAGCGTTGTCTTGCTTATTGCAGCTTGATCTCGACGTCCACGCCAGCCGGCAGGTCCAGCTTCATCAGCGCATCAACGGTCTTGTCCGTCGGGTCGACGATGTCCATCAGACGCTGGTGCGTACGGATCTCGAACTGGTCGCGGCTGGTCTTGTTGACGTGCGGCGAACGCAGAACGTCGAAACGCTGGATGCGAGTCGGCAGGGGCACCGGGCCCTTGACGATCGCGCCAGTGCGCTTGGCGGTTTCAACGATTTCGGCGGCCGACTGGTCGATCAGGCGATAGTCGAAAGCCTTCAGGCGGATACGGATCTTCTGGTTCTGCATGATGTTTCCTTAAAGAGCATGGCGGCCGGGCCGCCGGTAGATTGAAAGAGCGATGCAACAAGCGATGCGCCGCACCCCTTACGAGGAACAGCGCATCGATCCGCCTTTTACTTCAGGATCTTGGCGACGACGCCGGCGCCGACGGTACGGCCGCCTTCACGGATTGCGAAGCGCAGGCCTTCTTCCATGGCGATCGGGGCGATCAGCTTGACGGTGATCGACACGTTGTCGCCCGGCATGACCATTTCCTTGCCTTCCGGCAGGGCGATCGAGCCAGTCACGTCCGTCGTACGGAAGTAGAACTGCGGGCGGTAGTTGTTGAAGAACGGCGTGTGACGGCCGCCTTCATCCTTCGACAGGATGTAGACCTCGCCCGTGAATTCCGTGTGCGGCTTGATCGAGCCCGGCTTGGCCAGCACTTGGCCGCGCTGGACGTCTTCGCGCTTCGTACCGCGCAGCAGAATACCGACGTTGTCGCCTGCTTGACCTTGGTCGAGCAGCTTGCGGAACATTTCCACGCCCGTGCAGGTCGTCTTGTCGATCTTCGGCTTGTCGCCGTCCATGGCGATACCGACGATTTCGATTTCTTCGCCGACCTTGACGACGCCGCGCTCGA
>JYOB01000005.1:0-34689 GCA_000955795.1 Burkholderiaceae bacterium 26 | reverse complement strand
TCTCGACCAGCTCCAGCAGCTCGGCGTCGTCCACCATGTCGCACTTGTTCAGGAAGACGATGATGTACGGCACGCCGACCTGACGGGCCAGCAGGATGTGCTCACGCGTTTGCGGCATCGGGCCGTCAGCGGCCGAGCACACCAGGATTGCGCCGTCCATCTGGGCGGCACCGGTAATCATGTTCTTGACGTAGTCGGCGTGGCCCGGGCAGTCAACGTGCGCGTAGTGACGGTTAGCCGTTTCGTACTCGATGTGCGCGGTGTTGATCGTGATGCCGCGTGCCTTTTCTTCCGGCGCTGCGTCGATTTCGTCGTACTTCTTCGCAGTACCACCGAACTTGCTCGACAGCACGGTTGCGATCGCTGCGGTCAGCGTCGTCTTGCCGTGGTCAACGTGACCAATCGTACCAACGTTCACGTGCGGCTTGGTCCGCTCGAACTTTTCCTTTGCCATGTCAGCTCCTCAATTCGGAATGGGCTAATTACTAGATTTGGATGTGGGCAGCACGCACACGCGCGCCGCCCAAAACACGTTGATTACTTCGTACCCTTGGCAGCCATCACAGCTTCGGCGATGTTCTTCGGTGCCTCAGCGTATTGCTTGAATTCCATGGTGTACGTGGCGCGGCCTTGCGTCTGCGAGCGCAGCGACGTCGAATAACCGAACATTTCCGACAGCGGGACTTCGGCCTTGATGATCTTGCCGCCGCCCACCATGTCGTCCATGCCCTGCACGATGCCGCGGCGGGACGACAAGTCGCCCATCACGGTACCCGTGTAGTCTTCCGGCGTTTCCACTTCCACGGCCATCATCGGCTCGAGCAGAACCGGCGTGGCGCGGCGCATGGCTTCCTTGAAAGCCATCGAGCCAGCCATGCGGAACGCGTTTTCGTTCGAGTCCACGTCGTGGTACGAACCGAACGTCAGCGTAACCTTCACGTCCACCACCGGGAAGCCCGCCAGAATACCGGCCGGCAGCGTGTCGACGATACCCTTCTCGACCGCCGGGATGTATTCGCGAGGAATCACACCGCCCTTGATGGCGTCGACGAATTCGAAGTTCTTGCCAGCCTTCTTCGCCTCGTCATCCGCCGGCTCCAGCGTGATCACAGCGTGACCGTACTGACCGCGACCACCGGACTGCTTGACGAACTTGCCTTCGACGTCTTCAACCTTCTTGCGGATGGTTTCGCGGTAGGCAACTTGCGGGGCGCCGATGTTGGCTTCCACGCCGAATTCGCGCTTCATGCGATCGACCAGAATTTCGAGGTGCAGCTCACCCATACCCGAAATGATGGTCTGGCCCGATTCTTCATCGGTACGCACGCGGAACGACGGATCTTCAGCAGCCAGGCGGTTCAGGGCGATGCCCATCTTTTCCTGGTCAGCCTTGGTCTTCGGCTCGACAGCCTGCGAGATCACCGGCTCCGGGAACACCATGCGCTCGAGAATGATCGGAGCGCTCGGGTCGCACAGCGTGTCACCCGTGGTCGCGTCCTTCAGGCCCACTGCAGCGGCGATGTCGCCTGCCAGCACTTCCTTGATTTCTTCGCGCTGGTTGGCGTGCATCTGCAGAATACGGCCCAGACGCTCCTTCTTCTGCTTCACCGGGTTGTACACGGTGTCGCCCGAGTTGATCTTGCCCGAGTAGACGCGGAAGAAGATCAGCTGACCAACGAACGGGTCGGTCATGATCTTGAACGCCAGCGCCGAGAACTTCTCGTTGTCGTCTGCCTTGCGCTCGAGCTTCTTCTCTTCGTCGTTTTCGTCAATGCCTTGAACCGGCGGAATGTCGACCGGCGACGGCAGGAAGTCGATCACGGCGTCGAGCATGCGCTGCACGCCCTTGTTCTTGAACGCGGTGCCGCACAGCATCGGCTGGATTTCGCAGGCGATGGTCCGGTCGCGCAGCGCCTTGACGATTTCAGCACGGGTCAGCTCTTCGCCGCCCAGGTACTTTTCCATCAGCGCTTCGCTGGCTTCAGCGGCCGACTCGACCATCTTCTCGCGCCACTCGTTGCACGTGTCAACGAGTTCAGCCGGAATGTCGGTGTATTCGAACTTCACGCCTTGGCTGGCTTCGTCCCAAATGATCGCCTTCATTTCCAGCAGATCGACGACGCCCTGGAAGCCATCTTCAGCGCCGATGGGCACCACGACGGGCACGGGGTTGGCCTTCAGACGGGTCTTCAGCTGGTCGTAGACCTTGAAGAAGTTCGCGCCGGTACGGTCCATCTTGTTGACGAAGGCCAGACGCGGCACCTTGTACTTGTTGGCCTGGCGCCAGACGGTTTCCGACTGCGGCTGCACGCCGCCCACGGCGCAGTACACCATGCACGCACCGTCCAGCACACGCATGGAACGCTCCACCTCGATGGTGAAGTCCACGTGGCCCGGGGTGTCGATGATGTTGAAGCGGTGCTCGGGATAGTTGCCGCCCATGCCCTTCCAGAAGGCGGTGGTAGCAGCGGACGTGATGGTGATGCCGCGCTCCTGCTCCTGCTCCATCCAGTCCATGGTGGCAGCGCCATCATGCACTTCACCGATCTTGTGGTTCACACCGGTGTAGAACAGGATCCGCTCGGTCGTGGTGGTCTTGCCGGCGTCGATGTGAGCGGAGATACCGATGTTACGGTAGCGCTCAATGGGGGTCTTACGAGCCACGGTTAATCCTCAGATTCGTCAACGGGGCGCCGACCCATGGCCAAGCGCCCCTAATACAAATGGGCGAGATGTGCGCACACAGCCCGCCCAGCAACCAACAACGTGTCGCGCGTCGCTTAGAAGCGGAAGTGCGAGAACGCCTTGTTGGCTTCAGCCATGCGGTGCACTTCGTCGCGCTTCTTCATGGCGCCGCCGCGGCCTTCCGAGGCTTCGAGCAGCTCACCAGCCAGACGCAGGGCCATCGACTTCTCGCTGCGCTTCTTCGCAGCTTCCCGCAGCCAACGCATCGCCAATGCCAGACGACGCGACGGCCGGACTTCGACCGGCACCTGATAGTTGGCGCCACCAACACGACGGCTCTTCACTTCGACCACCGGCTTGATGTTGCCGATAGCCAGCGTGAACACCTCGATAGGCGCCTTGCCTGCTTTCTTCTCGATCTGGTCAAACGCACCGTAGACGATACGCTCAGCCACCGACTTCTTGCCGTCCAGCATCAGGACGTTCATGAACTTGGCGACTTCCACATTGCCGAACTTCGGGTCCGGCAGAATTTCCCGCTTGGGGACTTCACGACGACGTGGCATCTTCTTTCCTTCTCTGTTCAGTTGAGAACCGCTTCGGTTCTCCGGCCACCAACTAGCTTGTCTTCCAACAATCTGAGCCGGGTGACCACTTACTCGACGGTGCCAGTGCGGTCAAAAAACGCACCGTTGTACCGCCTGCTCATGACAAGACCGTGACCGCAAAAGCGGCGCGATCTCACTGACGACTTAAGCCGCCTTCGGACGCTTCGCGCCGTACTTCGAACGCGCTTGCTTACGGTCCTTGACGCCTTGCAGGTCAAGGGAGCCGCGCACGATGTGGTAACGCACACCCGGCAAATCCTTCACACGGCCGCCGCGGATCAGCACGACGCTGTGTTCTTGCAGGTTGTGGCCTTCACCGCCGATGTACGAAATGACTTCGAAACCGTTGGTCAGGCGCACCTTGGCGACCTTACGCAGTGCCGAGTTCGGCTTCTTCGGCGTCGTGGTGTACACGCGGGTGCACACGCCGCGACGCTGCGGGCAGTTCTCAAGTGCCGGGCTCTTGCTCTTCAGCTTTTCCGAGACGCGGGGCTTGCGAACCAGTTGATTGATGGTTGGCATTGTTCAATCCAGCTTGGTTTTTGAAAAATCGCCGGTTCACATAACGTGAACGCCTCATTTGTGAGGCGGACGGCGCAGTCGGGTTTTATGGAAGTGGCGAGCAGAACGCTCTGAAGGGAGGACCTGCGGGAACAGATCAAGACCAAAGAGCGCGAGCCCGTCTGGTTCAGATGTCTTGCACAGCGCTTTGCCGGGCACGGACGTGCGAAACCAGAAGCCAAAAACTCGAATCTAGCACTATAGCGGGCTGACTTGCAAGCGTCAAGCGCGCCACCAGTCTGGCGACGCGTGAGGAGGTCAGCAACGGCGGGGTGTGGCGCCAATGGCACGCGGCGCGCTCGCTGGCCACAGAAAGACGAGTGCCGCCAACGCCACAAACCCAAGCGCCAAAACGGATACGCCGATCCATCCGCCTCCCGCCCATGCCACGCCGGCCAAGCCACCGCCTGCGGCTGCACCAAAGAAGAAGGCCCCCGTGTACAGACCATTCACGCGCCCGCGAATCTCCGGGGACAGCGTGTTGACCATGTAGCGGCCGAGCGCCTGGTCGCCGATGGCACCGAAGTCGAGCAGCAGCGCCGCAGCTACCAACATCGCCAACATGGCGGGGACGCTGAGCCCCGGCAACAGTGCCGAAGCCAGTGCCAACAACAAACCCGTCGCCGCACTGCCGTGCGCGAGCAGCGTACCCACGCGCACCAAACCGCGATCCGCGAGCCGTCCGGCAATCGGCGCGGCCACAACGCCGGCCGCGCCGCACAGCGCGAAGATGCCAATACCGTTCTGCGAAAGATGGAACGGCGCTGCCGCCAACCGCAGGGCCACAGCGGTCCAAAACAGCGTGAACGCGGCCATCAGCAAGGCCTGGGTGGCGGCGCGGCGGCGCAACAACGGTTCGCTACGCAGCAGACGACGGTACGAGCCCAGCAGCGCGCCGTACGACAGCGTGCGCGGCGGCACGAAGGTCGGCATCACGCGCGGCAGGAAGACAGCCAGCACGGCAATCGCCACCGCCGATGCGCCGTAGAACGCTCGCCAGCCCCACTGCGCCGCAATCAGGCTGGCCGCGGGGCGCGACAGCAGGATGCCCAGGTTCAGGCCAATCATGATGTCGCCGAGCACCCGCCCGCGCCGGTAGTCGGCGGCCAGGCGGCCCGCCAGCGCAATCAGCATCTGAATGACGGTCGACGTGAGGCCGATGGCAAAGGCGGCGAGCATCAGCACTTGGCCGCTGTGCGCGACGGTGGTCAGCGCCAGCGAAGCCACCGCGCCCCACAGCGTGCGCGAGGCGAGCGCGCGGTTGTCCTGCAGATCGGTCAGCGGCATCAGCAGCAACAGGCCGATGCCGTAGCCGATGAGCGTCGCGGTGACGAGCAGCCCAGTTGCGGCCGTGGTCCAGCCGATGCTCGCGGCGATCTCAGCAATCAGCGGCTGGATGCCAAACAGGTTGATGACGATGAGCCCGACGGCGGCGGCAAACAGCGGCGTGGCGCCACGGGGCAGCCGGTCGGCGGCTGGCGGGTTGGAAACGGTAACGGCAGGAGCTTCGGTAGTCATGATGAACAGGACGAAGGATCAGAGCGCCCATCGTAGCCAGCCGATTCGCGCAGATTAAGGTAGCCTTTGGCGCAATATTGTTTCCGCAAACGCGCAAATATGGACCGACTCTCTGACGTGGCGATCTTCGTGCAGGTAGTGGAGCGCGGCAGCCTGTCGGCGGCGGCGGATGCGATGGGCGTGTCGCGCGGTGTGATCAGCAAGGCGCTGGCGCGACTGGAGGCTCGGTTGCAGACGCGTCTGCTGCAACGAACAACGCGGCGCCTGTCACTCACCGAGGCAGGCGCGGCGTTCTTCGAGAAAAGCCGCGAAGGCCTGGCGCTCGTCGATGCGGCCGAACAGGCCGTAACCGCCCTGCGCGATGAGGCGCGCGGCACGCTGCGGGTATCCGCGCCGGCATCGTTTGCGGTGACATTGCTGGCACCGCTGCTGGGCGCATTCCAGGCGCGCTACCCCGCCGTGCAGATCGACCTGGATATGAACGACCGCTACGCCGATCTTGTCGCTGGGCGCATCGACGTGGCGATCCGCATCGGCATGCTGGAGGATTCTTCGCTGGTGGCGCGGCGGCTGGCGAGTTGCGCGCACGCCATCTACGGGGCGCCGTCGTATTTTCGCGAGCGGGGGATTCCGCAATCGCCGGAGGATTTGCGCAATCACAACTGCCTCGTCTACGCCAATTACGACGGGCCGCACGACTGGGTGCTGACTGACGCAGCCGGCCAGCGCCATATCGCCCACGTGGATGGCTCGATGCTGGCCAACAACAGCCTTGTGCTGCGAGAGGCGGCACGTTCAGGGTTGGGGGTATCGCTCGGGCCGGCGTATCTGGTGCGCGACGATATTGCGGCCGGCCGCTTGCAGGCGGTGCTGACGAACTACACGGCGCGGGAGGTGCCGTTGCACGCCGTCTTCACGCAGCGTGTGCACCTGCTGCCGAAGGTACGGGCGTTTGTCGATTTTCTGGGTGACCACATCCGCAGCACCGGCGTGATGGGACCATTGCCGCCGTCCGCTTAAGCCTGCTCGCGGCATTTCTCCAGCACGTCGAGCAGCTCCTGGCCGTAGCGATCCAGCTTTGCCATGCCAATGCCCGGCAGCTCGCCAAGCGCCTCGCGCGAATCCGGATCGGTCTCGGCAATGCGCGCGAGTGTGGCGTCGTGGAAGATCACATACGCCGGCACGCTGTGCTCACGCGCGGCCTGCGTACGCCAGGCTCGCAATGCCTGCCAGCGCACCTGCGCCTCGGTGGAAAGCTCGGCGGCCGGATCGGCGCGACGCTCCTTCTTGGCCGACGATGACGACGAGCCACGCACCTTCTCGGCCTGACGGCGCAGGATCACCGACTGCGCGCCCTTGAGCACGGGGCGCGCCGCGTCGGTCAGGATCAGCGCGCCGTGGCCGCCGTGATCCACCGCAAACAAACCCTGCGCGACCAACTGTCGGAACACACCGCGCCACGCGGCTTCGGACAGATCGCTGCCGATGCCGAAGGTGGAAAGCGTCTCGTGGTGCCACTGTTTGATGCGCTCGGTGGCGTTGCCGCGCAGGATATCGATGAGCTGGCCGGCGCCAAAGCTCACGCGACTGGCCTGCTGCACGCGGTATGCGCAGGACAGCGCCATCTGGGCCTCGCGCGTGGCGTCCCAGGTTTGCGGCGGCGTCAGGCACGTATCGCAATTGCCGCACGGCTGGCTGCTTTCACCAAAGTACGCAAGCAGCGCCACGCGGCGGCAGCTAGCGGCTTCGCACAGGCCGAGCAGCGCTTCGAGCTTGGCGGTTGATACGCGCTTGTGCACGTCGTCCGCGTCGGACTCGTCGATCATGCGGCGCTGCTGCACCACGTCGGACAGGCCATACGCCATCCACGCGTTGGCCGGCATGCCGTCGCGGCCAGCGCGGCCTGTTTCCTGGTAATAGCCTTCCAGGCTCTTGGGCAAATCCAGATGCGCCACGAAACGCACGTCGGGCTTGTCAATGCCCATGCCAAAAGCGATGGTCGCCACCATCACGACGCCCTCCTCCTTGCGGAAGATCGCCTGATGGCGGGCGCGCACTTCGGAGTCCATCCCAGCGTGATACGGCAGCGCGCGAATGCCCTGCTCGGCCAGCCACTGCGCGGTCTCTTCCACCTTTTTGCGCGACAGGCAGTAGACGATGCCGGCGTCGCAGGTGTCACCGTCCATGTGTTCGGCGCGGATGAAGCGCAGCAGCTGCTGACGCGCGCTGTCCTTCTCAACAATGGTGTAGCGGATGTTCGGGCGGTCGAAGCTGGAGAGGAAGACGCGCGCGTCCGTCAACGCCAGCCGTTCAACGATCTCGTCGCGCGTGACGGCATCGGCCGTGGCGGTGAGCGCAATGCGCGGCACGTGCGGGAAACGCTCGTGCAGCACGGAAAGTTGGATGTACTCCGGCCGGAAATCGTGCCCCCATTGCGACACGCAGTGCGCTTCGTCGATGGCAAACAGGCCGATGCGCGATCGCTCAAGCAAGTCGAGGAAGCGCGGCGTCATCAACCGCTCGGGCGCGACGTAGACGAGATCCAGCCGCCCTGCCGCCAGGTCTCGCTCGACCTGGGCGGCCTCGGCGCCCGTCAGCGCGGAGTTGAGATACGCGGCGCGCACGCCGGCTTCTTCCAGCGCGGCCACTTGATCCTGCATCAGCGCGATCAGCGGCGAAACCACAATGCCCGCGCCCTGCCCGCGGCGGTGCCGCACGAGCGCCGGGATCTGATAGCAGAGCGATTTGCCGCCGCCGGTAGGCATCAGCACGAGGCAATCGCCGCCGTCCGCCACATGGGTGACGATTTCCGCCTGCGGGCCGCGGAAAGCGCTGTAGCCGAACACATCGTGCAGCACCGCATGCGTGGCGGCGGCGGTGTCTTCGGGCAGCGCCTGCAGCGCGTGGTCTATGGCGGGGGAGTCGTACATCGGGACGGCGGGTGCGCGCGGGGTCACGCGCGGGCTGGGCGAAACCGCTATTGTGACAAACCCCGCCGAGGGGTGGTCAATCAGGACACTCGGATTGTGGGCAACGCGGCTGTCAAACCTTCCGCGCCACGATGCGATGGATCGTACGCCCCGACGACTGGCTGACAGCCGCCTCGTCAAAGACCAGTTCGGTGCCGGCCAGCGCCTCGCGCACGGGCGTCGCATCGAACGACGTGAACAGCCGGCCTCGCCCATCGCGCTGGTCGGAGTCTGGCGTGACGCGCCAGCTCAGGTACAGCGTGCCCTCCGGGCGCAGCAACGACACTAGGCGCTCCACCGACGCACCAATCTGCTCGGGCGGCAAATGCATGATGACGGTCTCGCAGAGGACGTTGTCGAACGCGCCTTCGGCAATACCGACCAACTCGGGCAGCAGCGCCTGCCGGAAGGACAGCCCTGGATACTGCTCGCGCGCCGCTTCCAGCAGCCCGGCGGAGGCGTCATAACCGACAGCTGGATAACCGTTAGCGTTGAGCCACGCCACCTCGCGGCCTGCGCCGCAGCCGATGTCGGCGGTGGCGCCACCTTCCTTGAACTCACGTCGCAGCAACGCGTACAGGTCTTCAGGCGCGGGCTGCTCGCGCCACTCCTGCGCGAAGGTCTCGGCAAGGGTGTCGTAGGCGGCAACGGTCTGTGTATCCATGGCGGCTCCGAAAGCGTGTGGGCTACTTCATCGTGAAACTGCGTAGCAGCGTCAGATCGCCGGCCTTGCGCATCGGCACGACAAACGTCTGCTGGCGTTCGGACGGCGTGTTCTCGTCGGTGATGATGGTGACGGTGGCGGTCGTGATCGCGCTGCGGTCATTGCCGCTGCCGTAGTAATTCACGTAGACGAGATACGTTCCCGGCACGGGGGCCGGGTTCGAATAGATCTCAGGACCATAGCCGGTGGTGACGTCCACGTCGAGCGCGCCGCCGTTCTGGACCACGCGGTTGCCGTACCAGGCATGCTGGCCATCGGGCGAGATGACATGCAGGTCGAGGTCGGTGCCGTCGGTGTCCCACGACAGGACAACGCGCAAACGCGGACGCTGCTTGCCGGAGTAGCTGTCGTAGAACTGCACGCGCTTGGCGTCGCCGCGCGCGCTGCGCACCTCGACGCTATTGCTGCCCGCGCCAAATGCGTACGGACGCGAGAACGTACCGTCGGCCTCGATGCGCTGCGGCATGGCCACGCCATTGACGATCAGCGTGCCCACCGAGGAGCCATCGGCGCCACGACGGCGACGCGGCTTACTTTCGTCCGCTGCTGCGGCAGTCTTCGGCTGGTTGCGGATGCGCCCGGCAATCATCGACGCGATGCCCTGCCCTTGCGGCGTCGACACCGACACCGCCGGGTAATGCACGTCTTGTGTGTAGCGGGATTCGTCGCCCGCCGAATTGCGCCAGCCGTTGAGCGGCGCAGTGATCTCGATATTCCCGGCGTCGGTTTGCGCGAGCACGCCGCCAGCGGCCGCAGATGTGGCAAGCGCGATGGCAGCGGCAAGGCGGAAAGTGGAAGGCATCATGTGCGTCACGTCAGAAGCGGATGGATTTCATCAGCGCCAGCTCACCGATCTTGCGCAGCGGCACGCTGACGAACTCGCGCCGCTCGTTGGGCGTGTTCTCGTTATAGATCAGCGTCAGTTGCGCGGTGATGAGATCGCGGTCGTGCGCCTTTTCGTCGAAGTTGTAGCCGCCGGCGTTGAAGTTGCCCCAGTAGTTCACGTAGAACAGCCACACGCCGGGGCGCGGCGCGGCAGTCGAGAAAATCTCGGGGCCAGCACCGTCGACGCTGTCCACGTCGAGCCCGCCGCCGTCGGACAGGAGCGGCTGCGCCCAGAACGCGTGGTCGCCAATCGGCGAAATGACGTGCATGTCGACCTCTGCGCGCGGGTCGTCCCACGTGAGGATGGCGCGCAGCTTGGCCGACGTCTTGGTGGTGTCGGCCTCGTAGAACTGCAAGCGTTGGCGCGACTGGCCGTCGGGGCTGACGATTTCGACGCTGTTCGAGCCCGGGCCGAACGCCCAGGGGCGCGCGAAGCGGCCTTCGCCATCTCCATACAGCGGCATGGCGTTGCCGTTGACGACAAGTACCGGCGGGCGACGCTGCTTGCCGACCGCGCGGATGCGTCCGGCGATGAGCGTGCGGTATTTTTGCGCGCCACGGTCCACGGGCGGTTTCGGATACGCAGCGGTGTATTGCTCCAGCTCGTTGGTCAGCTTGCTGTTGCGCCAGCCGCCGATGGGCCCCTCCAGATCGGCCACCGGCTCAGCCAGCGCCGAAGCGGCCAGCAGCAGCGTGGCAGCCCCGAGCGCCAAGCGCGTGATCCCACTCTTCACAGCAAACCCTCCCCTCGGATCAGGCGACGCGCCATCGCCTCGACAAACTGTTCGTCCTGCCCGCGCGGGTGCCGCGCAAAGGCGAGATGCAGATATTCGTGCGTCAGCGCGATGCGGTCCTCCTCGGTGGCAAGCCGATGCACGTAGAGCCGGTTGCGGCGCGCATCGGCGTACGGGCGGCCCTCTTGTACGACGCACACGGCGGGCAGCGGCGGTGTCTCGTAACCGGGCTCGGCGCCCAAGCGCGCGGACCAACCCGGCGCGCGCGCCTGCAGCCACTGCTGCGCGCCCGCCACGGGTGAGCAATCCCCCGCCACCGGGCTCTGGAACGACGTGAGCGTCGCCTGCGGCCACCACTGCGCAAGGATCGCGTCAAACCCCTGGCCCCGCTGAGCGGCGGCACGCGCGGCGGTCCAGCTCATCTGGCCGCGCGCGCTGATGGTGCCGTGGTACTGCACAGACTGGCCGGTCAGGACCAGCGTGTCGGTAAATTCGGCGGCGTTGCGTGCGGCGGCCAGCGGCGGGCGCGGTAGCACGCGCTGCGTGCGCGAGCTGTCAGCGATGCGGTAGCAGCCCTTGTCGCGCGTGGCGTGCTGCACGAGATAGCTGCGCGCCGCCACGGCCAACGCACGCGCGGCTTGTGGCTCGGCGAGTTCGCCTTCGCGCTCGACCACGCGCGCCACGTAATCGTTCATGCCCAGGCGGCCCGTGATGACCGGCGTGTTGTTCTGGCGCGCGAGCGTCAATTCACCCTTGCTTTCGATCGGCAGCGTATTGCCATTGACGAAGTGCACGGCGTAGCGGCCTTCGAGGCGACCGGGGGCGACCGGCCGGCCGCTGGCATCGCGCACCTCCCGAATCGGGTAACGCGCGAAGAAGTCCACCGCGACGCAGGCATCGTCGTCGGGCACGGGCGTCTGCTCGATCAACGGCGTGAGGCGCGGCGCGGCGGCGGCCAGCACTTGGTTGCTCGATCCGGCGCCGCCCAGCCAGACGGGCGTGCCGTCGGCCAGCCATCCCGCGGCGCCGCCGATCGACGCGCCAGGGCGCTGCGGGTCGGGCATCGTCCACGTTTTGGCGCGCAGAAGGCCGCCGAAATCCGACACCGTGCCCTCGCCACGCCCGACGGTCAGCACGGAGACGAGCGTTTGCGCCGCGGTCTCGCGGCCATCGGCCGGGACGGACCGCAACGCGCTGAGCAGATCGGCGACCGGCACGCGATGCGTCGGTTGCATGGCACGCAGGTCGCGCAACCATGCGGGCGATCCGGCTTGCTGCCAGAAGCGGCGCCAATCCGCGCGATCAAGGCCGAGGCGTGCGGGCTCGAAATAGCGCCCGCACGATTGGATGAGTGCGCGCTCGCGGTCAATGCTGTTGCCGGCGGTGCAGCAGTAGACCTCTTCGGCGTCGTTGCCGTGGCACGTGTAGTCGGGCGTGCTGATGCGGCGCGAGACGAGGTAGCTGTAGACGAAGAGCTTCCAGACGCTGCCCAGCGGTGTTTCGGCGTCGCGCGGCAAGGCGGTGGCTTGCGGCATACCGCCGGCCGGGTCAGCGCCGAATTGCCAGAGCTTGGCTTCGTCGCCTTGCAAAGCGGCATATCGCAGTTGCGAAAGCGGTTGGCCGACCGGCGCGGCGATGGCGTGCCCAGCCTGCCCCGCAAGCGCGCAGGTGCCGGCAGCCCAGAATAGGCTGGTCAGCACACCACGCGCGAGCAGGCGGGAACGCATCGCGAGATCACTCCACCTTGAACGGATAGCTGGCCGTCTTGCCGTCGCCCTGGAACGCCTTGGCTTCCGGCTGGTACATGCGGAAGTAGCGCACCGGCGGCAGCGCGAAGCGGCCCGGCAGCGAGAAGCGCACAAGCTGGCGCAGCACGGTCGGGCGCTCCAGTGCGGGCACCGGCTGGTTATACGAGAGCTGGCCCATTTCATATGCGGCCTTGCGCTCGAACGGCTGCGCGCCGTTGCCTTCGTTCGGTTCGCCCTTCAAGCCGTCGATCTGGATGCCCCAAGTGGTGGCTTCCACTTCGGCGCCCGGCGGCAGCGGGACTTCGACCAGGCCGTAGCGGTACGTGCCCTGGCGCGGCGTCAGCACCACCTCGTCAACGTAGAGCGCGTTGCTGTCGAGCGTGTCGCCCGACTTGACCGGCTTGGCGGTAAAGGCGATGCCGCTGCTGCTGGCATCGGCCGCCGGCTGCTTGGGCGCCTTCGGATCGGCCTTGGCGGGCGCGCTGTCGATCGGCTCGAGACGGTACAGCTTGCGCTCCACCGTGATCGGCAGCTTGGAGGCCTCAGCCGCGCGGCTGCGGTACGACACGATGGCCGATTGCGTGGTCACGTCGGTCGGAGCCACCGTCAGGTCCAGTGCGGCGGGCACTTGCGCGCCGGTCCAGCGCCACGTCGGCACACCCACCGGCGAGCGCGTCGCCTGCCAGCCGCCAGCCGAAACGGCCGGCTGGACGGTGGCAACGCTGGCGCCTTGCAAGCCGCCCAGACCCTTCTGCAGCCAGACCAGCGCAATAGCGCGATCCATCGTCGGCATGGCGGCACTCGCGCGGGCCAGCAACGGCGCCGGGTCGGCAGCCGAGCGGCCACCGCCCATCAGCAACAGGCTCTGCACCAGCGGCGAGTTGTTGGCGGCGAGCGCGTTGCGTGCAGCAATGTCGGCGGAGACCAGCGCTTCCGGCACCGGCTGACCGACTTGGCGCATCAGCTGTGCCGTCAGCACTGTCGCGACCTGACGGCCGCGTGGCGAATCCGGCGCCACGAAGATCAGGCTGTCACCCGCTGCAGGATCGGCATCGGCCGGGGCCTTGGCCGCCTTACCGCCACTAGGTGCAAGCTCGTTGGCCACGCCCGACAGCGGCGTCGCCACCGGCAGGCCCATCTCGTTGGCAAACCACAGCGCGAGCGCGCGATGCAACAGCGGCTCGTTCTGGCTGGTGCGCTTGTAGGCTTCGAGCACCTGCTTCCAGTTGTCTGCCGGCAGGCTGATGCCGACCGAGCGGCTGGCGAGCCAATCCGCGTAATACGCATACGACGTGATCAGCGCGCTGCTCGTCGTCAGCTCGCCCCACCAGCCGAAGGTGCCGTTGGTGCCGGCCAGCAGTGCCAGACGCTGGCGCTGCGTGCGCAGCAGCGCGTCGACGCCTTGCGTGCCTGCGGGGCCACCGTCACCCACGCGCGTGCCGGTGGCAGCCAGGCTCTGCTGTGCAAGTGCCAGCGGGATCAGGCGGCTGGCGGTCTGCTCGGCGCAACCGTACGGATACTCGATCAGGTCATCCGCCACGCGGGCGAACTGGCTGGCCGTGTTGCCGACCACGCGCAGGCGCACGTCGCGCGCATCAGCCGGCAAGCCAAGCGGCAAGCGCGTGCCCTGCAACTGCGTGAGCGGGACGACGTTTTCACGGTCGGCCAGCCAGCCCGTTGCATCCAGCTTGAGCGTGGTCTGCAGACGGTCCGAAACCTTGTCGTCCTGCTTCAGCTCGGCATTCACGACACCCGCCTGCAGCGCCGTGACGGGCGCACGCAGATAGTTGGCGCCGCGCTTGAGCGTCACGCGCTGGTTGATGTTCAGGCCAGCGCCGGAAACGATCCAGTCGGCGGTGATGTCCTTGTCGGTCTGGTTGAAGGCGACCATGTCCAGACGCGGCTGATCGCTTTCGCGGAAGCGTTGCGGGCCGGTCCACTTCAGGTACAGCGGCTTGTCGGAGCGGATGCTCGCGGTGCGCTGGCCGACGATGCCGTCCGATGCGCCGGTGGTGGACACCGCGCGCACGGTAATGCGCCAGCGCGCCAGCGAATCCGGCATCTTGAACGTCATGCGGGCGCGGCCATCGGCGCCGGCCTGCAGGTTGGCGACCCAGGCGGCGGTGTCCTGCTCGTCGCGGCGGGGCCGCTCCAGCACCTTCACGCCGCGCTCGTTGTGGCGGCCATACGTGCCACCCGGTTTGCCCGGCAGCGACGCCAGCGCCAGGTCGTAGCTGATGAAACTCTGGCTCGACGTGGTGCGCACGCTGTTGCGGCGCGGGTGGTAGAAGAAATCGACGATGCTGGGCGCCACCTCTGGCTGCAGCACGTAGATCATTTCGTCGACCACCGACACGGTCAGGTTGGCCGGCACGGGCTTGCCCGCCAGCGCGCTGGTCAGGTCCAGCGTGACGGTCTCGCCCGGGGCATAGACGGCCTTGTCGGCACGGACGCCCAAGTCCAGCGTGGGTTGCGTGACGACGATGCCGGCGTTCTGGAACACCATGTCGCCGTCGCGCACGTACAGCACCGAGAACGTCATGTTGGGTGCGAACTCCGCGCCGATCTTGATGCGCGCGCGGTATTGCGACGGCGTGACCTTCTGCAGGCTCAGCCATTCGCCACCGCGCGTGAGCAGCGCGTGGCGCTCGACCTTGTCGCGCTCCAGCGTGAGCAGCGCATCATCCACCGGCAGCGGGAACGTGATCAGCGCTTCGGCCGTGTCGCCAATCTGATAGCGATCGCGGTCGAACACCATTTCGATATTGCCCGGCACGGTCTGCACGCCATCGCCGGCCACCCAGTGGCTCGAAGCGGCAAGCAGGTTGCCGGCGGCATCGCGCACCGACAGCGTGTACGAGCCCGGCTGGTCAAACTTGACCGGGAACGTGGCGTTGCCCTTGGCATCCGGCGCCAGCGTGCCTTCGGTGCGGGTGCGCGTTTCCAGGCGCACCAGATCCCACTTCGCGGGCGGGGCGCTGGCTCCGCTTGCGCCACCGACAACCGGCATCGGCGTCAGCGTGAACGAGACGTTCTGCCCCGGCGTGGTGAAGTTCGACGTGGTCGACAGCTTGTACGGCGTGGCGCCACGTGCGATCAGCAATTCGCGCGTGACCTTCACGCGGTACGCTGCGCCGTCGTTGGCAAACACGGTCACGACGTAGCGGCTCGGTTCCTTGGCGGCGGGCAGTTCCAGCTTGGCGTTGCCGTCGCCGTCGGTGGTCAGCTCCTGCTGCTCCAGCTTGACGGGGAACAGACCCGCGTAACGCAGCTCGCCCTCCACCATCGTCACCTGTTGCGCGCGCAGGCTGACCGATACCTTGCCGTTCTTGACCGGCTTGCCATCCGGATAGCGCAGGCTGATCTTGCCCTTGACCGCTTCGCCCGTGCCGTAGCTCGCCTTGTCCAGCGACAGGTTCACGTCAAAGTGCGGCTTGATGTATTCGGCCACGCGGAAAGCGCCGCCATAGGTGCCGCCGTTGTAATCAAAGCGCAGCGAGTAGCCGCCGGCCGGTGCGTTGGTCGGCAGG
The DNA here is from genome assembly GCA_000955795.1 of Burkholderiaceae bacterium 26. Taxonomy (GTDB): domain Bacteria; phylum Pseudomonadota; class Gammaproteobacteria; order Burkholderiales; family Burkholderiaceae; genus Ralstonia; species Ralstonia chuxiongensis. The sequence goes on along the minus strand of JYOB01000005.1, from coordinate 18,727 downwards.
GTAAAGCGCGCGTCGGCGCCGGTCTCGCCCGCCAGACGCGTGGTGGACGTGGCCACCGGCGCGCCATTCGGGTCGAGCACTTGCAGCTTGATGTCGCCGGCAGCCGGCACGGTCGATTCGGTTGCGTTCTTGAAGTTGCGGCCGATGAACTTGACGTTCACTTCGTCGCCCGGGCGATACAACGGACGATCGGTGAAGGCGTACAGCTTGGTGTTGTAGATCTCGCTGTCGTAATAGAAATTCTCGGAGATGAACACGCCGCCCGCGCGGTCGTTGCCGATCACGTAGCTGCGCTCAGGCGACACGTGGCGCAGGTCGGCCGTGCCGTCGGCTTCGGTGGTGCCGGAGGCGAGCACGCCCACACCGTCGGTCCAGCTCACCGACGCGCCGGCAACGGGCTTGCCGCTCTTGCGCTCGGCCGTCCACACCATCATCCCTTGCGAAGTGCCCTTGGTGACGGCCACGGTGTCCGACACGAACAGCAGCGTGTGCGCACGGTACGCGCCGATCACGGCTTCAACGATGTACAGACCCGCCGGCAGCTTGCCAACCGGAATCATCACGTTGCCGGCGTTCTGCGGCATCCATTCGCTGCTGCTGCCCTCGAGCTTCACGTCCTTGGGCGGTGCGATGGGCTTGGCATCCCAGATCGGGTAGCGGAAGCGGCCCAGCAGTTCGTAGCCCTTGAGCGGTGCGTATTGCGGGTTGTTCGAGAAGCGCGTGGGCGCGGTCATCTGATCGCCCATGCTGAACTGCGGCGCGGTCTCCACGGCCTTGCTGCGCGTGGCGAACGACAGCACGCGTTGCCAGGCGCGGCGGGCCTGGCGCGTCCAGTTGTCCCACAGATAGGCGAGCGTGTTGGCCAGGCCTTCGCCCGTGTAGTTGGCCTTGACGTCGATGCGGTGCAGGTTCTTCTGAGCCTTCAAGAATTCCAACGGCTGCGGCACGCGGTAGACGAGGATGTCCGCGCCGCCGTAGCGGGAGAGTTCGTCCTTGTACTCGCGGCCCGGCGCCTCGAGGCGGACCATCGCTTCCTGATCGGTGCCGTAGCTCGCATCCGACAACAGGAAGAATGGCTGCCCCTTGAACGGCTCGTAGCCGCTGCCCGGCACGTCGAACAACGTGGGGTTCGGCGTTTCCGGAGCATCGGCCGCTTGCGCTGCCGGCACCGAAGCGACGAACGCCAGCACCATCAGACTGACGGCGGCAACGAGATTGAACGACAGCCAACGGTTGCGCATGAGTTTTTCTACCGTGTCAAAAAGGCCAGACGAAACACGCCGATGAAGTTGGGGTTGCCGCTCTGCGGCTGCCAGCGCGAGTCTTTCCATTGCATCAGTTCAGAGACCGGAACCGCGCGCAGGCCGTTGTCGGTGCGGGTGACGGTGCCGGTGTGGTAAGCGATGTAGCGATCCATCCAGATCATCAGATGCTGGTCGTCGCCTTGATCGAAGAAGAGCAGATCGCCCGGGAGCGCCTGGTTGACGTCCTTGGCGATGAACCGGCTGTTCTGCTGGATGAGGCCCAGCGCCGAGACGTACGCCCCGGTACTGCCATCGAAGCGTGCCCACCGCTGCGTGAGCGTGCGCTGGGCAGGCGTGAGATTCAGCTCGGGCGGCAGGTGTCGCGCGGATTCCGCATCGCGCATGCCGTTGGCGCGCAGCCACCGGGCGTCGTGCGTGCGCAGCGCCTCGCCTGCAGCGAAGCGCACAAGGCCGGCGCAGTCGCGGTGCGTCCAGCGCGGCGTCGGGCCTTGGCGGAGTTGCTCGTTGACGATGCGGACGAACCACGCCCGGAACACGCTGGATTGATCGGGCGTTAGGGCATCGGCATCCGCAGGTGCCGTGTCGGCCCAGCCCGACAAGGCATGTACGGACGGCGCGAGCAGGCAGGCGCCCGCCGCCGTCAACCAACGGCGGCGGTTCAGCGCGGCGGCCTGGGCGCGCAGCGTCATTGCGTGCTGGTGTTGTCTTCGGAAGCGGGAGCCGCAACCGCTGCGGTCGGCGCATCGGCGGACGGGGCAGACGCTGCAGCTGCAGCCGCGTCAGCCGACGGCGGCGTACCATCGCCACCGGCAGGCAGACCGCGTCCGATTGAGAGCCACGTCACCGGCACCCAGCCACGCGACGACGGCACACCACCATCCAGCGCCAGCGACACCGGCGCGTACCGCGACAACGCCTTGAGCTTCGGAAACAGATGCGTCTGTGCGGCGTTGAGGAACACCGCTTCCTGGTCGGCCGGCAGCGCGGCACCGGCTTCGCGGCGGACGAGCGGCGCGAGCGATGCGGGCGTCATCGTCAGCACGATGCGATCGGTCTTGTCCTTCGGCAGGCTATCCGCCACTGCCGGGAAGCGCTTGGCGAGCACTGCCAATGCATCATCGACGAGGCGCGCGTCCGGCGAGAACACCACCACGTCTCCAGCAATCGCCAGCGTGACGGGGAAGTAGCGATCCGACGACAGCTGCGCCGCAAACGGAGCATCAGCCGATTGCGCCGTACCGTAACGCGCGCTCACCGGGCGCTGCCACAGCGTGGCGTTGGCGGGCCCTTGCTTCGTCGTCACCGGCAGGCGCTTGTACGGGCCGGACTTGTCGTCCGCCTGCGCCTTGGCTTCGTACGACCCAACGATCTGACCGAACAGCGCTGCCAGGGCCGGCTTGACCGCCTCGGCCTGCGACGCCGACGACAGCTTCGCCACGAACAGCGGCGCGACCAGCGACGACTTGCCGTACCAGCACGCTGCAGCCGGGCCCGCAAACGCGTCACCAACGTGCGCGGCGGCTTCGCTGACCTCCTTGGCGTCGCCGGCCACGGACTTCAGCAGCGTGCCCGCGGCCTTCCAGTCGACCGGCAGCGTGGCGCACGCGGCCGGGTCAGACGGGAGTGCGCGCCACAGGCCTGCGTTATCCCACTTGCCGGTCAGGCGGCTCGGGTCGATAAGCGCGGCGCTCTGCCAGCCGTTGCCCCCGCCGTCCTTGCCCGAACCGAAGTCGAAGCGCAGCGCTTCAATGCCGGGAAAGTACTGCTGATAACCAAACGACAGATAGTTGGCGCTCACCACAACGTGATGGCCCGTCGGCTCCTGCGCAGGCAGCGCGTACGCCGTACCTTGCACGTTGCGCTTGCCGGCATCGTCCGACAGCAGCGCCGCCAGCGCGCTCGCCTGCTTGGAAATCGGCTTGCCGTCCTTGTCCAGCAGGATGCCCGGCTCGGACAGCGCGATCAGCCGATCGCCCTTGCTGGCAATCAGGATCGAGCGCGTGGCCGAGAGCCTGAGCGCATACACCGGCGCGCCGGAATCGCCGAGCCCATCGGCGACTTTGGTGAGCTGCGTGTCGCTCGTAGCGACGGTGGCCACGGCTTCGAGCGCCTTCGCCAAGCCGTTGCGCTGCATCGAGAGCACCCAGTAGCGCAGCTTGTCGTCGGGGCCACGCCACAGCATCACGCGGGCGGGCTCGTCAAACACGTGCTTGAGCACCGTCTCGGCCAGATCGAGCTTCTGCTCGTACGCCAGGCGGCGCAGCGCACCAGCCACCGAGAGCCGGTCTTCGTTGCCTTCGTAATAGGCGACGAAATCTTCGGTCAGCACATCGCGCAGCAGCGGCACGCGCAGCACGTCGCGCGGCAGTTGCGACAGGCTTTGGCTGTCGATCAGGGCATCGGGATATGTCAGGTCGAGCTGGACCTGGCGAGCGTGCAGCGCGCGCGTGCGGCCAAACGGGTGCCAGACCATCTGCACCACCGCCGCACCGGCAACGACCAGGGCGACCGCACCAACGGCGATCTGCTTGCGTGTGAGCTTCATGGAGGAATCGTCGGCAAGACTGGAAGGGCCGGCGACTTGGTGGAACCTGCTCCGCTGGGGGGCGCGCAGATTGTAAAAAGTGCCGGTCTATAACCGCGAAATCATAGCGGTTGGCATGTTAAGGCGGGTTAACGTTTCGAGAAAATCCGAATCGGGCAACGCCGGTGTTGTTTGGCGTCTGCACACGGCGCCCGGGCAAAAAGCGGGCAAAAAAAAACCCGGCACATGGCCGGGCTTTGATGGTGTTGCTTGGGTTCGCTTACGCGTCGCCTTCTTGCTGAACAGCAGGCGTTTCGAAGATCGAAGCGGCTTCTTCTTCGGCAATCGCCGCAGCGCGGTCGCGGTCGGCCACTTCCTTCGCCTTGCGGGCACGGTGGTAAGCCAGGCCGGTACCCGCCGGGATCAGACGGCCGACGATGACGTTTTCCTTCAGACCACGCAGGTCGTCGACCTTGCCCATGATGGCGGCTTCGGTCAGCACGCGCGTGGTTTCCTGGAACGACGCCGCCGAGATGAAGCTGTCGGTCGACAACGATGCCTTCGTAATACCCAGCAGCAGGTTCTCGTAGGTCGCCGGACGCTTGCCCAGCGCGATCACCTTATCGTTCTCGTCGAGCAGGTCCGAACGCTCCACCTGCTCACCCGGGATGAAGCGGGTGTCGCCGGTATCGACGATCTGCACGCGGCGCAGCATCTGACGAACAATCACTTCGATGTGCTTGTCGTTGATCTTCACACCTTGCAGACGGTACACGTCCTGCACTTCGTCGACGATGTAGGTCGCCAGTTCTTCCACGCCCTTCAGACGCAGGATGTCGTGCGGGTCGGCCGGGCCTTCAACGATCATTTCGCCCTTGTTGACCACTTGGCCGTCGTGCACCAAGACCTGCTTTTCCTTGGCGATCAGGAACTCGTGGGCATTGCCGTCGAGATCCGTAATCACCAGGCGCTGCTTACCCTTGGTGTCCTTACCGAACGAAGTCGTACCGGTGACTTCCGCCAGCACGGCGGCGTCCTTCGGCGAACGCGCTTCGAACAGCTCGGCCACACGCGGCAGACCACCGGTAATGTCACGCGTCTTCTGCGATTCGGTCGGGATACGTGCGAGCACTTCACCCACGTGCACTTGCTGACCGTCCTTCACGGTGATCAGCGCGCCCACCTGGAAGCCGATGGTCACGGAGTGGTCCGTGCCCGGGATCTTCACCTCAGCGCCCGACGAGTCGAGCAGCTTCACCTGCGGACGGATGCCCTTCGTGGCAGCGGTACGACGCTTCGCATCGATGACCACCAGCGTCGACAGACCGGTCACTTCGTCCATCTGCTTGGCGACGGTCACGCCTTCTTCGACGTTCTCGAACTTGATGGTGCCCGAGTACTCCGAAATGATCGGACGCGTCAGCGGATCCCACGTGGCGAGCTGCGTGCCGGCCTTGATGGACTGACCATCCTTGACCAGCAGCGTCGCGCCGTACACGATCTTGTGGCGCTCACGCTCACGGCCGTGGTCGTCGGTGATCAGCGCTTCGCCCGAACGCGAGATGACGATCTGCTCGCCCTTCGCGTTGGTGACGTAACGCATGGTCGCCGTGAAACGCACGGTACCGGTTGCCTTCGCTTCCACGCTCGATGCCACTGCTGCACGCGATGCCGCACCACCGATGTGGAACGTACGCATCGTCAGCTGCGTGCCCGGCTCACCGATCGACTGCGCGGCGATCACACCCACAGCTTCGCCCGAGTTCACCAGCACACCGCGGCCGAGGTCGCGACCGTAGCACTTGGCGCACAGACCGTAGCGCGTATCGCAGGACAGCGGCGTGCGAACCTTCACTTCGTCCACGCCCAGCGCGTCGATCAGGTCCACCATGTCTTCGTCGAGCAGCGTGCCGGCTTCGATCGCAGTTTCCTGCGTTTCCGGGTTCACCACGTCGTTGACGACCACGCGGCCCAGGATACGGTCGCGCAGGGCTTCGATCACTTCACCGCCTTCGACCAGGGCCTTCATGGCCACGCCGTTGGAGGTGCCGCAATCGTCTTCCACCACCACCAGATCCTGCGTCACGTCGACCAGACGACGGGTCAGGTAACCCGAGTTCGCGGTCTTCAGTGCCGTATCAGCCAGACCCTTACGTGCACCGTGGGTCGAGATGAAGTACTGCAGAACGTTCAGGCCTTCGCGGAAGTTCGCGGTAATCGGCGTCTCGATAATCGAGCCGTCCGGCTTGGCCATCAGGCCACGCATACCTGCCAGCTGACGGATCTGCGCCGCGGAACCCCGTGCGCCCGAGTCGGCCATCATGTAGATGGAGTTGAACGACTCTTGCTTCACGGTCTTGCCGTTGCGGTCGATCACGTCTTCGGTCTGGAGCTGCTCCATCATCGCCTTGCCCACCTGGTCACCAGCGGCGCCCCAGATGTCCACGACGTTGTTGTAACGCTCCTGGTCCGTCACCAGACCCGACATGTACTGCTTGTCGTATTCCTTCACCTTGGCGGCAGCCTCGGAGATGATCTTCTCCTTGGCCGGCGGCACCAGCATGTCGTCGATGGCGATCGAGATACCGGCGCGCGTTGCCAGGCGGAAGCCCGACTGCAGCAGCTTGTCTGCGAAGATCACGGTTTCGCGCAGACCGCACTTGCGGAACGCCGTGTTGATCAGGCGCGAGATTTCCTTCTTCTTCAGCGGCTTGTTCAGCACCGAGAACGGCAGACCCTTCGGCAGGATCTCCGACAGGATCGCGCGACCGACCGTGGTGGCCTGCAGCGTGATCTTCGGCGCGAAGCGGGCGTCGCCGTCAGCTTCCGGGTTCACCAGGTCGTACTCGGTGATCCGCACGTTCACGCGCGAAGCCAGTTCGACTTCCTTGTTCTCGTAGGCGCGGATCACTTCCGAGATGTCGGCGAACGTCATGCCTTCACCGCGGCCGTTGATCTTGTCGCGGGTCGTGTAGTACAGACCCAGCACCACGTCTTGCGACGGCACGATCGAGGGATCGCCGTTGGCCGGGAACAGCACGTTGTTCGACGCCAGCATCAGCGTGCGCGCTTCCATCTGCGCTTCGAGCGACAGCGGAACGTGAACAGCCATCTGGTCACCGTCGAAGTCGGCGTTGAACGCCGCGCAGACGAGCGGGTGCAGCTGGATAGCCTTGCCTTCGATCAGCACCGGCTCGAACGCCTGAATACCCAGACGGTGCAGCGTCGGTGCACGGTTCAGCATCACCGGGTGCTCGCGGATCACCTCTTCGAGGATGTCCCACACCACCGGCGTCTGGCTTTCCACTTCCTTCTTCGCCGCCTTGATTGTGGTGGCGATGCCCATCGTTTCCAGCTTGTGGAAGATGAACGGCTTGAAGAGTTCGAGCGCCATCAGCTTGGGCAGGCCGCACTGGTGCAGCTTCAGCGTCGGGCCCACCACGATGACCGAACGGCCCGAGTAGTCCACGCGCTTGCCCAGCAGGTTCTGACGGAAACGACCGCCCTTACCCTTGATCATTTCAGCCAGCGACTTCAGCGGACGCTTGTTGGCGCCGGTCATCGCCTTGCCGCGACGGCCGTTGTCCAGCAGCGAGTCCACTGCTTCCTGCAGCATGCGCTTTTCGTTGCGCACGATGATTTCCGGCGCCTTCAGCTCAAGCAGACGCTTCAGACGGTTGTTCCGGTTGATCACGCGGCGATACAGGTCGTTCAGGTCCGACGTGGCGAAACGACCGCCGTCCAGCGGCACCAGCGGACGCAGCTCGGGCGGCAGCACCGGCAGCACTTCGAGGATCATCCAGTCCGGCTTGATGCCCGAACGCTGGAATGCCTCGAGCACCTTCAGGCGCTTGGCGAACTTCTTGATCTTGGCTTCCGAGCCCGTGGCCTGCAGCTCAGCACGGATCGTCTCGATCTGCTTCTCGATGTCGATGCCGCGCAGCAGCTCACGAATGCCTTCGGCGCCCATCATGGCGACGAATTCGCCTTCGCCGTACTCGTCGCACTTGGCCAGGTAGTCGTCTTCCGACATGATCTGGCTCTTCTTGAGCGCGGTCATGCCCGGCTCAACCACGACGAATGCTTCGAAGTACAGCACGCGTTCGATGTCGCGCAGCGTCATGTCGAGCACCATGCCCAGACGCGACGGCAGCGACTTCAGGAACCAGATGTGCGCGGTCGGCGCAGCCAGTTCAATGTGGCCCATGCGCTCACGGCGCACCTTGGCCAGCGTCACTTCAACGCCGCACTTCTCGCAGATCACGCCACGGTGCTTCAGGCGCTTGTACTTGCCGCACAGGCACTCGTAGTCCTTGATCGGGCCGAAGATCTTGGCGCAGAACAGACCGTCACGCTCAGGCTTGAACGTACGGTAGTTGATGGTCTCGGGCTTTTTGACTTCGCCGAACGACCACGAACGGATTTTCTCAGGCGACGCGAGGCCGATCTTGATCGCGTCAAACTGCTCTTCTTGCTGTACCTGACGGAATAGGTCGAGCAATGCTTTCATTCCAAACTCCTTGAGTTTGAGGCTGGCGTCTTGGGGTGCCCCAAAGGCGCCGACCCTAAATCTTCGTCAATGGCTGCTGTTACCAGGGCATGGCGATGTGCTGCCACGCCCTCATCGCATCGGCGCTTAGTTGCGCTCGAGGTCGATGTCGATACCCAGCGAGCGGATTTCCTTCACCAGCACGTTGAACGATTCCGGCATGCCGGCATCGATCGAGTGCTCGCCCTTGACGATGTTCTCGTACACCTTGGTCCGGCCGTTCACGTCATCCGACTTCACGGTCAGCATTTCCTGCAGCACGTAGGACGCGCCGTACGCTTCGAGTGCCCACACTTCCATTTCACCGAAACGCTGGCCACCGAACTGAGCCTTACCGCCCAGCGGCTGTTGCGTCACCAGCGAGTACGGACCGGTCGAACGCGCGTGCATCTTGTCGTCGACCAAGTGGTGCAGCTTCAGCATGTGCATCACGCCCAGCGTGACCGGACGCTCGAAGGCTTCACCGGTGCGGCCGTCGAACAGCGTGACCTGCTGCTTGGAAGCCGTCAGGCCCTTCTCCTTCGCGATGTCTTCCGGATAGGCGAGGTCCAGCATGCGGCGGATTTCGTCCTCATGCGCACCATCGAACACCGGCGTCGCGAACGGCACGCCCTTCTTCAGGTTCTCGGCCAACTCGAGGATTTCGGCGTCGGACAGGCTGTCCAGATCCTCAACCTTGCCGCTCTCGTTGTAGATCTGACCCAGCAGCTTGCGGATCTCGGCAGCCTTGGCTTGCGCCTTGAGCATGTTGCCGATGCGCTCGCCCAGACCGCGTGCGGCCCAGCCCAGGTGGGTTTCGAGAATCTGACCCACGTTCATCCGCGAAGGCACGCCCAGCGGGTTCAGCACGATGTCGGCAGGTGTGCCGTCGGCCATGTAGGGCATGTCTTCGATCGGGGTGATCTTCGACACAACACCCTTGTTACCGTGACGGCCGGCCATCTTGTCGCCAGGCTGCAGGCGACGCTTCACGGCCAGGTACACCTTGACCATCTTGATCACGCCCGGCGGCAGTTCGTCGCCTTGCGTGAGCTTCTTGCGCTTCTCTTCGAACGCGAGGTCGAAGTCGTGGCGCTTCTGCTCGATGGCGACCTTCACGGCCTCCAGTTGCAGCGCGACCTCGTCTTCTGCCGGGCGGATGTCGAACCAGTGCCACTTGTCCAGATCGCCCAGGTATTCCTTCGTGAGCGCGGTGCCCTTGGCCAGCTTCTTCGGGCCGCCGTTGGCAACCTTGCCCACCAGCAGACGCTCCAGACGCTGGAAGGCATCGCCTTCCACGATACGCAGCTGGTCGTTCAGGTCCAGGCGGTAGCGCTTCAGTTCTTCGTCGATGATCGACTGGGCGCGCTTGTCACGCACCACGCCTTCACGCGTGAAAACCTGCACGTCGATCACGGTACCGCTCATGCCCGAAGGCACGCGCAGCGAGGTGTCCTTCACGTCGGACGCCTTCTCACCGAAGATCGCACGCAGCAGCTTCTCTTCCGGCGTCAGCTGGGTCTCGCCCTTGGGCGTGACCTTGCCGACCATCACGTCGCCGGCTTCCACTTCTGCGCCGATGTACGTGATGCCCGATTCGTCCAGGCGAGCCAGTTGGGCTTCGGCCAGGTTCGAGATGTCGCGCGTGATTTCTTCCGGTCCGAGCTTGGTGTCGCGAGCAACGACCGACAGCTCCTCGATGTGGATCGAGGTGTAGCGGTCTTCAGCCACGACGCGCTCCGAGATCAGGATCGAATCCTCGAAGTTGTAGCCGTTCCAGGGCATGAACGCGACCAGCATGTTCTGGCCGAGCGCCAGCTCGCCCATGTCGGTCGAGGCACCGTCAGCGATCACGTCGCCGCGGGCAACGATGTCGCCCACCTTGACCATCGGACGCTGATTGATGTTCGTGTTCTGGTTCGAACGCGTGTACTTGATCAGGTTGTAGATGTCCACGCCGACTTCACCAGCGACGGCTTCGGCATCGTTCACGCGGATCACCACGCGGTTCGCGTCAACGTAGTCGACCACGCCGCCACGGGTTGCCTGCACGGCGGTACCCGAGTCCACTGCCACGGTGCGCTCGACGCCGGTACCCACCAGCGGCTTGTCTGCACGCAGGCAAGGCACGGCCTGACGTTGCATGTTTGCGCCCATCAGTGCACGGTTTGCATCATCGTGCTCGAGGAACGGCACCAGCGAAGCTGCAGCCGACACGATCTGCGACGGTGCCACGTCGATGTACTGCACGCGGTCCGGCGTGACCATACGGGTTTCACGCTCGCTGCCTTCACGTGCGGAGACCAGTTCGTCGATCAGGTTGCCGTCCTCGTCCAGCGTCGCGTTGGCCTGCGCCACCACGTACTTGCCTTCCTCGATGGCCGACAGGTAATCCACCTGATCGGTCAGCTTGCTGTTTTCAACCTTGCGGTACGGCGTTTCGAGGAAGCCGTAGTCGTTCAGTTGCGCGTACAGCGCCAGCGAGTTGATCAGGCCGATGTTCGGACCTTCCGGCGTTTCGATCGGGCACACGCGGCCGTAGTGGGTCGGGTGCACGTCACGGACTTCAAAGCCCGCACGCTCGCGCGTCAGACCACCCGGGCCCAGGGCCGAGATACGACGCTTGTGCGTGACTTCCGACAGCGGGTTGGTCTGGTCCATGAACTGCGACAGCTGCGACGAACCGAAGAACTCGCGAATCGCCGACGAAATCGGCTTCGAGTTGATCAGGTCGTGCGGCATCAGGTTTTCCGTCTCGGCCTGGCCCAGACGTTCCTTGACGGCACGCTCAACGCGCGACAGACCGGCGCGGAACTGATTCTCCGCCAGTTCGCCGACGCAACGCACACGGCGGTTGCCGAGGTGGTCGATATCGTCCACTTCGCCCTTGCCGTTACGCAGGTTCACCAGCAGCTTGATCGTGTCGAGGATGTCCTCGTCCGTCAGCACCATCGGGCCGGTACCGGCCGAACGGTTCAGGCGGCTGTTGACCTTCATGCGGCCAACGCGCGACAGATCGTAGGAGTCTTCGCTGTAGAACAGACGTTGGAACAGCGCTTCAACGGCATCTTCGGTCGGCGGCTCGCCGGGGCGCATCATGCGATAGATGGCGATACGCGCGGCGGTCTGGTCGGCCGTGTCATCCGTGCGCAGCGTCGCCGACATGTACGGACCTTGATCGAGGTCGTTCGTGTACAGCGTCTGGATTTCCTTCACGTCAGCGTCGCGCAGCTTCTCGAGCACGCCTTCGGTCAGTTCGTCGTTGGCGTTGGCCAGGACTTCACCGGTATCCGGATCGACGATGTTCTTGGCCAGCACGCGGCCCAGCAGATAGTCTTCCGGGACGCTGATCAGCTTGGTGCCGGCGGAATCCAGATCACGGATGTGCTTGGCGTTGATGCGCTTGTCCTTCTCGACCACGACCTTGCCGTTCTTGTCGGAAATGTCGAAGCGAGCGACTTCACCGCGCAGACGCTCGGGCACGAATTCCATCAGTGCGCCTTCGGTCTTGAGCGTGAAGTTATCGAACACGAAGAAGTGCGCCAGGATCTGCTCCGGCGTCAGGCCGATCGACTTCAGCAGGATCGTCACCGGCATCTTGCGGCGGCGGTCAACGCGGAAGTACAGGATATCCTTCGGATCGAATTCGAAATCGAGCCACGAGCCACGGTACGGAATGATCCGCGCCGAGAACAGCAGCTTGCCCGAGCTGTGCGTCTTGCCCTTGTCGTGCTCGAAGAACACGCCCGGCGAACGGTGCAGCTGGGACACGATCACACGTTCCGTACCGTTGATCACGAACGAACCGGTGGAGGTCATGAGCGGAATTTCGCCCATGTAGACTTCCTGCTCCTTGATCTCCTTGACCTTGGTGGGATTCTCGCGGTCGTTGATGATCAAGCGCACTTTTGCGCGCAGCGCCGAGTGGAAGGTCAGACCACGCTGCTGACATTCCTTGACGTCAAACGGCGGGTTGGACAGGTGGTACGACACGAACTCCATGCGTGCCAGACCATTGTGCGACACGATGGGGAAAATGGCGTTGAACGCCGCTTGCAGACCTTCGCTCTTGCGTTGTGCAACAGGAGCGTTCTCCTGCAAGAACTGGGCATACGATTGAATCTGGGTGGCAAGCAGGAAGGGAACCTGATGAACCGTTGCGCGTTTCGCGAAACTCTTGCGAATACGCTTCTTCTCGGTAAAGCTGTACGCCATGGGATCTCCGAATCATCGCAAGTGCGCGCGACGGACTTAAGGCGATAAGGCACGCCTGACACTTGAGGTGTTCAGCGACTGGTGACGGGATTTGGCGGTTGGCCGCTACCAACCTCTGGCTGACGGTACTGCGCGCGCCACCCGCACATGGGCCCATGGAGCTCATGCTACGGACGGGGGAGTACCCGACCAAACTTGCCTTCTGCAGTCGGTTCAGAAGACAAACATCAGCGGACTGCGAACTGCCTAGTGTGCCACTGATGTTTGGCCTCTGCTGGCCTTGTCCTGGCCTGCTGCCGGAAAACCCGGCAAAGAGACTTCAACGATACTTACTGCGTGATTGCGGGATCGCTCAACAATCGACCCTACAAGCGCAAAAAGGCTGGCGCCGGGAAATATCCCTTTGCCAGCCTCTATCGCGTACCGAGTACGGCACGCGAGACCTGCACTTACTTGGCTTCGGCTTCCGCGCCGGCTTCCACCAGCTTCTTCACCAGCTCGTCGGCGGTCTTCTTGTCGACGCCTTCCTTCACGGGCTTCGGTGCGCCATCGACCAGGTCCTTGGCTTCCTTCAGGCCCAGACCGGTGATTTCACGCACGGCCTTGATGACGCCAACCTTGTTCGCGCCGGCGCTCTTCAGCGTCACGGTGAATTCGGTTTGCTCTTCTGCGGCAGCAGCGCCACCAGCAGCAGCCGGACCGGCCACGGCCACAGCAGCAGCCGACACGCCAAACTTCTCTTCGAACGCCTTGACCAGGTCGTTCAGTTCCATCACGGACATCGCGCCAACGGCTTCCAGGATGTCGTCTTTGGTGATTGCCATTTGAATAACTCCAGAATGTGATTCGGTATCGATCGTGCGATCTGTACGCGGTGCAGCAGCCTATTAGGCCGCTGCAGCCTCGCCTTCGCCTTGCTTGGCAGCCAGGGCACCCAGGGCGCGGGCAAAGCCCGACACCGGAGCCTGCATGACGAACAGCAGCTTGCTGAGCAGTTCTTCGCGGCTCGGAATCGTTGCCAGCGCCTTCACGGCGTCGACGTCGAGAACCTTGCCATCGTACGAACCGGCGCGCAGCACCAGCTTGTCATTGCCCTTGGCGAAATCGTTCAGCACCTTGGCCGGGGCCACTGCGTCTTCGGAAATACCGTAGATCAGCGGGCCAGTCAGTTGCTCGGCGAGTTCGGCAAACGGCGTGCCTTCAACAGCGCGGCGTGCCAGCGTGTTCTTCAGAACGCGCAGGTAGACGCCTTGCTGGCGCGCTTGCGCGCGCAGCTTGGTCAGATCGCCAACCGTGATACCGCGATATTCAGCGACGACGATGGTCGAGGCCTTGGCGACTTGCGCCGTTACCTCGGCCACGACGGCCTTCTTATCTTCGAGATTGAGTGCCACGGTTAAGCTCCAAAACGACTTCGGTTTCCGCAGTCACTGCGGTCACCTCGGTCAGTCCAAAAGTACGGCGTCCGATTGGCACAAATCACTTCGGCAATACCAAAGTCACTTATTCCCTTCGGGGGCGCCATCTGCGTTGGCTGAGCATCGCCTCCGTTTCCGGAGGGAGCCGCGATTAAGGCGCTGGCCCCAAGGAGCCTTTCACCGCCAACGGTCTTTGATAACCAGCGGCATCGGCCTGCTCGCGCAAACGTCTACCACTGCCCAAAGTCTTGTCCCTCAAGCTTCAAGGGTCCGCGTGGCCGGGGCCACGCGAAAGAAAACTGCTAACACCGGGATGGTTATCGGGCCACCTGGTGCGAATGATCGAGAGCGATCAGGCAGCCAGGGTCGCCTGGTCAACGCGCACGCCCACGCCCATCGTCGACGAGACGGCGACCTTGCGCAGGTAGACACCCTTGCTCGATGCCGGCTTGGCCTTGGTCAGTGCGTCCAGCAGTGCAGCCAAGTTGCTCTTCAGCGCTGCCGGCTCGAACGAGCGACGGCCGATGGTGGCGTGGATGATACCGGCCTTGTCGACACGGAATTGAACCTGACCAGCCTTGGCGTTCTTCACGGCCGTGGCAACGTCCGGCGTCACGGTGCCGACCTTCGGGTTCGGCATCAGGCCGCGCGGGCCAAGGATCTGACCCAACGTACCGACCACGCGCATCGTGTCCGGCGAAGCGATCACGACGTCAAAGTCCATCTTGCCGGCCTTGATCTGCTCGGCAAGGTCTTCCATGCCGACGATCTCAGCGCCAGCAGCCTTGGCTTGCTCGGCCTTGTCGCCTTGTGCAAACACGGCCACACGCACCGACTTGCCGGTACCAGCAGGCAGCACCACCGAACCACGGACCACTTGGTCCGACTTCTTTGCATCGATGCCAAGTTGCACGGCCACGTCGATGGACTCATCGAACTTGGCGCTGGCGCATTCCTTAACGAGGCTCAGCGCTTCGTCGATCGGATAGAACTTGGTACGCTCGACCTTGGCCTTATTAGCGGCCGTACGCTTCGAAATCTTTGCCATGATTACAGGCCCTCCACCGTGATACCCATCGAACGGGCGCTACCGGCGATCGTACGCACGGCGGCGTCCAGATCAGCTGCGGTAAGGTCAGCGTTCTTCGCCTTGGCGATTTCTTCTGCCTGAGCGCGGGTGATCTTGCCGACCTTGTCGGTATGCGGCTTGGCGGAACCCTTTTGGATACCGGCAGCCTTCTTGATGAGCACGGTCGCCGGCGGCGACTTCATCACGAAGGTGAAGCTCTTGTCGGCGAAGGCGGTGATCACCACCGGCACCGGCAGGCCCGGTTCCATACCTTGAGTCTGCGCGTTGAACGCCTTGCAGAACTCCATGATGTTCAGACCGCGCTGACCCAGGGCCGGGCCGACGGGCGGGGACGGATTTGCTTTACCAGCCGGAATTTGCAGCTTGATAAAGCCAATAATTTTCTTGGCCATCTTGACTCCAATCCGGATTGCCTAGCTCAAACAACCATGGCAATCCTGTTGAGTGGTAACGCATCGGCGCAAGGCCGACGCTCCTCTGTTGGCGCAGGCGGCTTCGCCACCTTTGCCCGCCAAGTCCAGTGGACCGGGCGACTGGCGCGGTAGCTTTCGCCACCACACCGAATTTCTTAAACCTTCTCGACCTGACCGAACTCGAGCTCGACCGGCGTCGCACGTCCGAAGATCGTCACCGAAACGCGCAGGCGCGACTTCTCGTAGTTCACTTCCTCGACGTTGCCGTTGAAGTCGGTAAATGGGCCTTCCTTCACGCGCACCATTTCACCCACTTCGAACAGCGTCTTGGGACGCGGCTTCTCGACCCCTTCCTGGATCTGGGCCATGATCTTGTCGACTTCGCTCTTGGAAATCGGCGAGGGGCGATTGCCCGTACCACCAATGAAACCAGTCACCTTGGAAGTGTTCTTCACCAAGTGCCAGGTCTCGTCGGTCATCTCCATTTCAACAAAGACATAGCCGGGGAAAAGGCGGCGCTCAGTCACGGTCTTGCGACCGCTCTTGCTCTCCATCACCTCTTCCGACGGCACCAGAATCTGACCGAACAGATGTTGCAGGCCTTCGCGCTCGATGCGCTCCTGCAGCGCGCGTTGCACGCTTTTTTCCATGCCCGAATAGGCATGCACAACATACCAGCGCTTCTTCGAGGCCGGTGCGGACGAATCCGTGGACGTGTCGTTCGCTACGTTATCCGTCATGGCTTTACCCAATTATTTCCAGCCCAGCACGAGCGAGAAGATCACCCACTCGATGAGCTTGTCCGCAGACCACAGGAACAGGGCCATGATCACGACGAACGCAAACACCAGACCGGTCATCTGCCCGGCTTCCTTGCGCGTCGGCCACACCACTTTGCGGACTTCGCGGTACGACTCGCGCGCGAACTCGATGAAGCCCTGCCCAGGTGCTGACACTAGCGCAACGCCTGCGCCCAACACCAGCCCGCCGATCAGCGAGGCAGCACGGACATAGCTCGGCTGTTGCGCCAGCAGGTAAAAACCGATCACCCCAGCAACCAGCAGCAGGAACGCCAAGACCAGCAGCCATTTGCCGCTGGTGGTGTTGACGGTTTCGACGTTCGGATTGGCCATGTTTCCCAAACGAGACTAAGCCGCGTGGCGCGTTTTCCTGCGCGACGCGGCTGATGAATTGGCAGGGGCAGAGGGAATCGAACCCCCAACCTTCGGTTTTGGAGACCGACGCTCTGCCAGTTGAGCTATACCCCTAAAACAGCTTTGGGGTTGCCATTTCGGTCAACCCCACTCTGGCACTTCACATGCGGCCGGTTGGCAGCCGCACGGAAGAGTTACAGCACTTACTCGATGATCTTAGCGACGACGCCGGCGCCGACGGTACGACCGCCTTCACGGATAGCGAAGCGCAGACCTTCTTCCATGGCGATCGGGGCGATCAGCTTGACGGTGATCGACACGTTGTCGCCCGGCATGACCATTTCCTTGTCGGCCGGCAACTCGATCGAGCCGGTCACGTCCGTCGTACGGAAGTAGAACTGCGGACGGTAGTTGTTGAAGAACGGCGTGTGACGGCCGCCTTCATCCTTCGACAGGATGTAGACCTCGCCCGTGAAGTGCGTGTGCGGCTTGATCGAACCCGGCTTGCACAGCACTTGGCCGCGCTCGACGTCTTCGCGCTTCGTGCCGCGCAGCAGGATACCGACGTTGTCGCCCGCCTGACCTTGGTCCAGCAGCTTGCGGAACATTTCCACGCCCGTGCAGGTGGTCTTCTGCGTGGCCTTGATACCGACGATTTCCAGTTCCTCGCCAACCTTGACGACGCCGCGCTCGATACGGCCGGTCACCACGGTGCCGCGACCCGAGATCGAGAACACGTCTTCCACCGGCATCAGGAACGTACCGTCAACAGCGCGCTCCGGCGTCGGGATGTAGGTGTCCAGTGCGTCGGCCAGGTTCATGATGGCCACTTCGCCCAGCTCGCCCTTGTCGCCTTCCAGCGCCAGCTTGGCCGAACCCTTGATGATCGGGGTGTCGTCGCCCGGGAAGTCGTACTTCGACAGAAGTTCGCGCACTTCCATCTCGACCAGCTCCAGCAGCTCAGCGTCGTCGACCATGTCGCACTTGTTCAGGAACACGACGATGTACGGCACACCAACCTGGCGGGCCAGCAGGATGTGCTCACGCGTTTGCGGCATCGGGCCGTCAGCGGCCGAGCACACCAGGATTGCCCCGTCCATCTGGGCGGCACCGGTAATCATGTTCTTGACGTAGTCGGCGTGGCCAGGGCAGTCAACGTGCGCGTAGTGACGGTTAGCCGTTTCGTACTCAACGTGTGCGGTGTTGATCGTGATGCCGCGTGCCTTTTCTTCCGGCGCCGCATCAATCTGGTCGTATGCCTTGGCGGCACCACCAAACTTGGTCGCCAGCACGGTCGTGATCGCTGCCGTCAGCGTCGTCTTGCCGTGGTCAACGTGACCAATCGTACCAACGTTCACGTGCGGCTTAGTCCGCTCGAACTTTTCCTTTGCCATGTCGCGACTCCTGTCTCGGTAGCGATTTGCGTTGGTGGGTGCGTGGTGCCCATGGGCAGGATCGAACTGCCGACCTCTCCCTTACCAAGGGAGTGCTCTACCACTGAGCCACATGGGCAAAACTTACGAACAGTGAATGGAGCGGGTGAAGGGAATCGAACCCTCGTCGTAAGCTTGGAAGGCTTCTGCTCTACCATTGAGCTACACCCGCCCGGGCTACTTCTTCCCTTGCCGCCCGGCCCTGCGACCGAACTCACTGCTTAATTCTGGTGGAGAGGGTTGGATTCGAACCAACGTAGGCGTAAGCCAACAGATTTACAGTCTGCCCCCTTTAGCCACTCGGGCACCTCTCCGAAGAGAACTTGCGATTATGGGACCATCAGGCCACCCTGTCAAGCATTGCTTGATGAAATCGCGAGATTTCGAGCATTCATGCTCTCATCCTTATAGAGCAACACAGTTAAGCGGGGTCCGCGTCACCGTGCCCACTCCATTGCTCGCGCGAAAGCGCCGACAAAAAGGCCTGCAGAGCATCCCCAGGCAGTCGCAAATGAAGCAGATCGGCATCGAGCCAAGAGGTGCAGAACAGGACACTGTGAGTCCAAGTCGCGCAGCTACAGGGACACGATTCGGAACAAGCAGGCGGGCTGAGGACCATCAGGCGCCCGTTCACGAGCAAATAGAGGCCTCCGTTGTGAGGCCTGTTGTTTTTGTGCGAGGGAGGTG
>JYOB01000044.1:424-642 GCA_000955795.1 Burkholderiaceae bacterium 26 | reverse complement strand
ATCGAATACACCATCGTCGTATCGAATAATCGCACCTCGTAGGAGTCGGTTGCCACTCGTTGATAGTCAACCAGGCTCGTTAGATAGTAGCCCAGATCCTACGAGATGAGCTACGTAACTACAGTGATAGCATATAGGGTACGCTAGAATGCCAGGTCGTAGTCGAATTAGTCAGGTTGGATGTCTACTAGTTGACTTGGAGTATGCCATGAAGACTT
>JYOB01000044.1:0-349 GCA_000955795.1 Burkholderiaceae bacterium 26 | reverse complement strand
CAATTATCGAGTAGGATTCTAATCAATCGTCGCGGCTCACTAATTGTCTGCGGCATACGAGATTACGTACGGTGCCTGACTAATCGTGTAGGTGTCTAATACATCGTGATACGGGCGATATAATGCTCGATACGGCAAATATAGCTCCGTCCGGTGGATCCAGATCGCAGGGTATCGCATCGACAGACCTGGTATCGTCGTGACGAACGTGCTACTCGCTTATCGGGCCTGCTACATCAGTGGCGATGTTCGTAACCCTTAGCCGATCTTCTTACTTACGAGGCTACTATTCGATCAAACTCGCCTATCTGGTAATAACTGCGGTGATCTGGTAGCCACTACGTGCGCC
>JYOB01000043.1 GCA_000955795.1 Burkholderiaceae bacterium 26 | reverse complement strand
ATCTTGTTTATAAAATCCTAATTACTCTTCCTGGGTCTTTTGATTTTGTAATTGCTCTACCAACGATTAATATTTGATATTCTTTTAAAAGCTCTTCAACATTCTCCACACCAACTCCTCCAGCAATTGCTAATAAGCAGTTTTCCTTAAATTTCCATTCCTTTTTAATTCCAAATGTCTCCTCATCAATCCCTCTATGCAAGATAACAACATCTGGCTTTAATTTTAATGAATCATATAATTTTTGAGGTTCAGAGACGTTCATCATATCCAAATAGCTGATTAAACCACATTTTTGACATTCGTGGATAGCTTTAATTATTGTTGATTTTGGTGCTACTCCACTTATTGCCACTGCATTAGCTGTTGCTTCAAATGCCAATCTTACCTCAACCCTTCCAGTGTCTAAGGTTTTTAAATCAGCAACAATAAAGCCATCAAAATATTCTCTCATTATTTCAATAACCTCTAAACCAAACTTTTTAATTAGTGGTGTTCCAGCCTCTAAGATGATGTGGTCGCTATTTGGAATTGTTTGTAACAAAAATTCCAAATTCTCCATAGTTGGGACATCCAAAGCAATTTGTAGATATGGAGGATACTCCAATCTAACATCCCTAAATCCAACTAATGGATGCAAAGCTCTATATTTCTCTTTCTTTACCTTCTCTTTTGAAGGATATTCATTTAAAGCTCTGTTTATAGCTAACTTTGCTG
>JYOB01000042.1 GCA_000955795.1 Burkholderiaceae bacterium 26 | reverse complement strand
AGTTTTAAGTAATGATCGAGATTGAAAAACCAAAAATCGAAACGGTTGAAATCAGCGACGATGCCGAATTTGGTAAGTTTGTCGTAGAGCCACTTGAGCGTGGATATGGTACAACTCTGGGTAACTCCTTACGTCGTATCCTCTTATCCTCACTCCCTGGTGCCGCTGTAACATCAATCCAGATAGATGGTGTACTGCACGAATTCTCGACAATTGAAGGCGTTGTGGAAGATGTTACAACGATTATCTTACACATTAAAAAGCTTGCATTGAAAATCTACTCTGATGAAGAGAAGACGCTAGAAATTGATGTACAGGGTGAAGGAACTGTAACGGCAGCTGATATTACACACGATAGTGATGTAGAGATCTTAAATCCTGATCTTCATATCGCGACTCTTGGTGAGAATGCGAGTTTCCGAGTTCGCCTTACTGCTCAAAGAGGACGTGGGTATACGCCTGCTGACGCAAACAAGAGAGGCGATCAGCCAATCGGCGTGATTCCGATCGATTCTATCTATACGCCAGTTTCCCGTGTATCTTATCAGGTAGAGAACACTCGTGTAGGCCAAGTTGCAAACTATGATAAACTTACACTTGATGTTTGGACTGATGGAAGCACTGGACCGAAAGAAGCAATTGCGCTTGGTTCAAAGATTTTAACTGAACACCTTAATATATTCGCTGGTTTAACTGACGAAGCTCAACATGCTGAAATCATGGTTGAAGAAGAAGAAGATCAAAAAGAGAAAGTTCTTGAAATGACAATTGAAGAATTGGATCTTTCTGTTCGTTCTTACAACTGCTTAAAGCGTGCGGGTATTAACACGGTTCAAGAGCTTGCGAACAAGACGGAAGAAGATATGATGAAAGTTCGAAATCTAGGACGCAAATCACTTGAAGAAGTGAAAGCGAGACTAGAAGAACTTGGACTCGGACTTCGCAAAGACGATTGACTAGTTTCCCTTGTGAACTAGGATTTTCCCGG
>JYOB01000041.1 GCA_000955795.1 Burkholderiaceae bacterium 26 | reverse complement strand
CCTTTGTGTTGCTATTCCCCAAGCACACAATCCAGTATAACATCTTCCACAAACTCTACAGCCAAGAGCAACCATTGCAGCAGTTCCAATATAGACAGCATCTGCTCCTAAAGCTATAGCCTTAAATACATCTGCTGAACATCTGATTCCTCCACTTGCTATGATGCTAATTTCGTTTCTCAAACCTTCCTCTCTCAATCTTTGATCTACTGCGGCAATAGCCATTTCTATTGGGATTCCAACATGGTCTCTGAATACCTTTGGTGCTGCCCCTGTCCCTCCTTTATATCCATCTATAACAACTGCGTCAGCATCACTTGTTGCTATTCCAACAGCAATAGCTGGAGCATTATGGACAGCTGCAATTTTAACAAACACTGGCTTTTTCCATCTTGTTGCTTCTTTCAAACTTCTAACTAATTGAGCTAAATCCTCAATTGAGTAAATGTCATGGTGAGGAGCTGGTGAGATAGCATCACTTCCCTCAGGAATCATTCTTGTTGCTGAAATTTCTGCTGTAACCTTCTCTCCAGGTAAGTGCCCTCCAATTCCAGGCTTAGCTCCCTGCCCTATTTTAATCTCTATTGCAGAACCTTTCATAAGATACTCTTCATTAACTCCAAATCTTCCACTTGCAACTTGGGTAATTATGTGGTCTGCATAAGGGTAGAGAGCTTTTGGCAATCCTCCTTCACCAGTTCCCATGAATGTTCCACATTCTTTAACTGCCTTAGCAAATGATAGGTGAGCGTTTAAAGACAAAGCTCCATAAGACATATGGGCAATCATTATTGGGGTATCTAACTTTAAGTTTGGAGCTATTTTTGTTTTTAACTTAGCTTTTTTAATCTTCTTGCCATCAATCTCTTCTTCAACAAATT
>JYOB01000040.1 GCA_000955795.1 Burkholderiaceae bacterium 26 | reverse complement strand
TCTTGAAGACCTATGTAAAGAAACGGGTCACTCCATCGATGTTCTTCTTCGGATCACGCCCGGAGTAGAAGCGCATACGCATGACTACATTACAACGGGCCAGGAAGATTCAAAGTTTGGTTTCGATCTTCATAACGGACAAACTGAACGGGCCATTGAACAAGTATTACAATCGGAACACATTCAGCTGCTGGGTGTCCATTGCCATATCGGCTCGCAAATCTTTGATACGGCCGGTTTTGTGTTAGCAGCGGAAAAAATCTTCAAAAAACTAGACGATAGGAGAGATTCATATCCATTTGTATCCAAGGTGCTGAATCTTGGAGGAGGTTTCGGCATTCGTTATACGGAAGATGATGAACCGCTTCATGCCACTGAATACGTTGAAAAAATTATCGAAGCTGTGAAAGAAAATGCTTCCCGTTACGGTTTTGACATTCCGGAAATTTGGATCGAACCGGGCCGTTCTCTCGTGGGAGACGCAGGCACAACTCTTTATACGGTTGGCTCTCAAAAAGAAGTGGATAAGCTGTACAATCGTTTCATCATTCGGCGTGCG
>JYOB01000039.1:229-554 GCA_000955795.1 Burkholderiaceae bacterium 26 | reverse complement strand
CTCTCGTTCTTTGGTCGCAATCCTGCGTAATCAACGCCGCAACTTTACGTCGGATTAGCTCTTCTTTGATTAGCATGAAACTCCAAGGTCCGGGGGGGTCACTTATCCTGGGCTTCATCCAATGGTGGGTGCTAACTCTTTAATAGCCTTCAGTGACTGTGAGATGCCGTCTACGAGTGGCACGAATCGCACGGATGTTTGGTTAAAGAACAGTCGCAGTTTTCCTCAAATCCCGCCACGAAACTAAGCGATTGAACTCTTGCCTGGTTACTGTATGCCCCTGTGTTATTGCAGCGTCTCGATTAGGGGGAAACCTTGTCACCGT
>JYOB01000039.1:0-171 GCA_000955795.1 Burkholderiaceae bacterium 26 | reverse complement strand
TAGGGGGAAACCTTGTCACCGTCAGCTTATTCCCGAGGCATATGGCCCTACTTAACTGATCTGAAGTATTACGGTAACCGCGACGATAATAACCCGGACCAAATATAGCCTGATATGAGCGTGCCCGTCCATAGTCCCAGAGACGGGCGGAGGCTCTTAACCGTACGAGAC
>JYOB01000004.1 GCA_000955795.1 Burkholderiaceae bacterium 26 | reverse complement strand
CGAACGCGTCTGTTCGACCACCGGGCCCGGCCGCCTCCGCCACCTGGTGCGCGCGAAAGACGAGGTTACGCAGCGCTTGCACTTCCATCACCAGCCGCCGCACGACGGGGTCGTGGCCATAGCGGTCGCCGATGGTCGTGAGTTGCTCGGTCGTGAGCGCGGGGTATTCGATGCGGAGGGGGTAGGGCATGGCGCGAGTACTGTATGTTTATACAGTATCGTTGGCCGGAATCTGCGCGTCAATGTAGACAATGCAGATGTGAGCTACATGGCACGTCACAGCGGAGCTGGCGCGCCGGAGGGACAGTGATAACAGCGTCGCTGAATTCCCCCGGCGGGCTGTGAGACCTACGCCGCACCGCTCCCGGGATTGCGAACCAGCGAGCTACGATCGAAACAGATGCTCCACGATTTCTCTAGTAAATCGCAGCGCTCGGATGTCGGCCGTGGCGGAGAGACCATTTGCCAGCGGTATTGCGGATTGAAACCATGCACGCTTGTCCGTCGTGTAGCTCAGGCCCACGTCCGTTAGCATGGATTCAAGTTCACCATAACGATTCACAAAGAGTCCTGCGTCAGAGAGAAGCGAATAGATTTTCTCAAATGCGGCTTTCCCCGCATCATCGAACGCCTCTGCACCTCGCCGCTTGATCTCTGCCCATGGCTTGCTATCGTCGATAGCCTTCCGAATTGCGGAATCGGCGGCGCCAATTGCTTTGTCAATACCAGATGTATCGTCCTCGGTTAGGGCTGCGGCCAAGGACTGATGAGCGCTCACCAATGCGTTGAGCAGCTGAGTTGCTTTTTCTTGGCTAGTGCGCCCCACCACTGAATTTGCGATTGTTTCTCGCGCCGCTATTATTTCATTTACGATTTTCTCCTCAAGGGCTAGGGGTTGAATTAATTTTTTAAATTCATCGGACCTGTTTAGGGCATCAATATCAACAATGCCTGCAGTACTGACGCCAAGCTCACGATATAGGGATGCAATTTTTTGAACCGTCTGCTTGTTGTCTGCGCATACAAAATGCACATCGGAATCCGGGCGGATTTTATTCAGTAGTGCTTCATAAAATCTTGAGTCGGAGTCCGCTTCGGAAATCACCGCAGCGGACGAGAAAAGTCCGTCGATGACGCGGTGCGTGGCGAGGAGGGCATCTTGCGTCATTTCTGCCAAACGTTCTGGCGCCAAGAGCCGAAAGCGATTTTGCCCGGCGGGGCGATCGATGCGAAGTACGGTGACATTGCTTTTCGCCGCGAGGATGCCTCGAAGCACATCCGCGCTATGCGTTGCAATTAGGACTTGCTTATTTGATCCACTGTGCTTAGCGATGAATCGTCCCAGAGCATAAGCTTGCGGCGGGTGGAGGAATGCCTCTGGTTCGTCGATAAGGCAGACTGGTCTCTCCATCACCGTCAATGCGGCCGCAACGCTGACAAAGCTGCGCAGCCCGTCGCCCTGAGTATCAAGCTGTTCAAACTGCTGCAGTATCGGACGAGCTGTGCGGGGGTCTGGAGGGATTGGGCCGAACGTTTTGGCGACTCGTATGCAAAGGTTGGCGGGAGTCGAAAAGTCCAATACGAGCTCGACATTGAACGCACTCTTTACAGCCGCACTCAGTTCTGCTTCTTTCTCGGGGCCCGCGAGGTATAGCTGTTGAAGGACCGACTGTGCGTGGTCACCCGACAGGTTCTGGCCACTGTTCACGAGCGTCAAGCGTGTTTCCGTGGTGAGGTGGGCGGTCAAGCGCGCGCCTATCAACATCGCATTGTTGCCACGATCGCGGGACCGGATGAATTCCGACCACGTGTCCTCAACCACGCTAATTGGATTGCCCCAGTGCACAGCGGGGGCCGCTCCCGTTAGTGTGGGCAGCATTGCATTCGTCATCACTCCATTAGGGGATGATTGTCCCTTTAGGAATGGGTAGGCGGTCAATAGGTCGGGAAGGTCCGCGGGGAAAGAGGGTTGAACGAGTCTGATTACTTTGCCGGGAATTTCCACTGACTCTGTCGTGATCTGGACGATGTCACGCAGTGCACGGCTTTTCCCAGCGTTGTTCGGCCCAATAATGACGGTCAAATCCCCAAGGGGGACGGAAGTCCCGTCGTTGCATTCAATGCTTACCAGACGATAGTTGTACACAGTTGCCCCCTTTGGACTTAGTGCGGCCTAACCCTTGCGATTTTTTATTTTGGTACGATGGCGGCGTCGCTCGTAATGATAATCGAGAGAAAGATGGGCATTGTCCAAGAGCCGCGGTCCGTTGAGATGGGTGCGCCGGGTTATCTCCCCACTGCTTCCGCGAGAGTGATTTAGGCAACGGACAGCATCGGAATGACATTGCTGTTTCGGAAGCCCTTCACGAACTCTGGCGTGGGCGCTCCGCTTTCGCAGGCGCAAAGGAATGCCGTCCACCGCTCCAAGGCTTCCCGGCGCTCGGGAATCTCCTCTCGCACGTCGTAGATGGCCTCCATACCTTTTAGGGTGTGGTTGAGGGCCAGCTCCGAGATCTCGCGCGAGACGCCCATATTTCGCATGTGCCCCTTTGCGGTCGACCGGGTGTCGTGCGGCGTGAACCGGCGAATCTCAAGGTCATGTCGATCGAAGGCGCGGCGGATCGCTGCCCAAAGCGTGGTTTGGCAGACATGGGTGTCGCATCCTTGATTGCGTCGCCGCCGCTCGTGACGCGCCGGCAGCACGTAGATCGACTCGCCAGAGAGCTCGATCAGCCTCCGGAACCATTCGATCACTGGCGGCGTGAGCGGTACAAGGAAGCCTTTCCGCGTTTTCACCGACTCGTCCGGCACCCACCAAACGGCCCGGTCGAGGTAGACATGCTCTTTCTTGGCCTTGGCCAGCTCGATGCCGCGGACACAGGTTGCGAGCAGGATGCGGAACGCCAGGGCGTTCTCCGTGCCGATCAGATCGATGTCAGGCAGCAGTTGGCGCAGCTCTTCCTCGAGCAGCATGACGCGCCGGCGAATTGGCGGCCTAGGGCCTTTGATCGCGGAGAGCTTGATGCCCGTGCAGGGATTCGCCGGGATGATCTTCAAGCCGCAGGCGTGGTCGAACAGTTGGGAAACGGACGTGAGAAGGCGCTTGGATGCCGACCACTTACGGTTGCAGTCCGTCATCATCGACACAATGTCGATGGACGTTACGCGCTGGATTTGGCGAGCGCCCAAGTAGGGCAGGATGACCTGGTCGTAGTCGCGGTTGCGGTAGTCGATCGTCTCTTGTGCCAACCCGGCAGGGAGTAGGCACTTTTCCCGGTAGTTGGCGACCAGCTCGCGCACGGTCCATGCCGCCTGAATGCGGGTCTTCTCCTCTTGCTTCTCGACGGCGGGATCGCGCCCCTCGTCGATGGCGACGCGAGCGGCCCGGGCCTTCTCGCGGGCGGCTGCAAGAGAGATGTCCGGATAGTTGCCGATGGTGAGCTCACGGCGTCGGCCGTTCCCGATGCGATAACGCAGAACCCAAGTGGCCGTGCCAGCATTGGAAAGCGTGAATGTCAGCCCGTCGCCATCAGAGCGAGCGATGGGCTCGCCTTTCGCCATCCATGCGCGGATCTGGATGTCGCTGAGCAGATGCGTGAGTTTTGCCACTGTGCCGACCCTCTCGTTGGGTGGGTAGCTAGGCAGTGGTGGCGGTCTGGCTACCCACCTAGCTACCCACTGTGTGCGTGATGTGGGGGCGCATGGTGGCACGCTGAGAGAGCGGGGTTCAAGCCTTTAGAGGGCCTGCTGGCGGGGGTGGAACGGGGTGGGATGTAGCGAGGCACCGATTGAGGTCGCAGGTAGCGACTCGCATGAGGGCTCGGTCCTTGCAAATGGCGACGGCGCACAGTTTGGCGCCGTTCAGGGGTGCGATATTGTGCCATCAAGCGCTGCGGGCTCGAATGAAAAACGCCGCCTCGGCGCTAGGCACGAAGCGGCGTTGCCCTGGCGGCGGAGCGGGCAGTTACGCGGCTTCCGACATCATGCCGCCATGGCGCAGCAGTGCATCGATGCTCGGCGCGCGGCCGCGGAAAGCCGTGAACGAGTCGATGGCCGGTCGGCTGCCACCAACGGCCAGCACTTCGCGGCGATAGCGTGCGCCAGTTTCCGCATCGAGCACTGAGCCGCCCAGCTTGCTGGCCTCTTCAAACGCCGCATAGGCATCTGCCGACAGCACCTCGGCCCACTTGTAGCTGTAATAGCCAGCCGCATAGCCACCCGCAAAGATGTGGCTGAACGTGTTCGGCCAGCGTGACAGCTCGGCCTGCGGCACCACGTGGAAGCGATTGTTGATCTGGCGCGACAACTCCAGCACCGACGTCTTGCCCTTGGGGTCGAAGTCCGTGTGCAAGTGCATGTCGAACGTCGAGAACACGATCTGGCGCAGCGTCGCCATGCCGTTCTGGAAGTTCTTCGCGGCGAGCATGCTGTCGTACAGCTTGCGTGGCAGCGGTTCGCCGGAATTCACATGGCGCGTCATGCGCGAGAGCACTTCCCATTCCCAGCAGAAGTTCTCCATGAACTGCGACGGTAGTTCCACCGCGTCCCATTCCACCCCGTTGATGCCCGACACGCCCAGCTCATCCACCTGCGTGAGCATGTGGTGCAGGCCGTGACCGAACTCGTGGAAGAGGGTGATGACCTCGTCGTGGGTGAACAGCGCGGGTTTGTTGCCGACCGGGCCGGAGAAGTTGCAGGTGAGGTAGGCCACCGGGGTTTGCACGCCCGCTTCGCCCAGCAGCCTGCGGCCGCGTGCGTCGTCCATCCACGCACCGCCACGCTTGCCTTCGCGCGCGTACAGGTCGATGTAGAACTGTGCGAGCAACTCGCCCTGGGCAGATTCGACACGGAAAAAGCGTACGTCCGGGTGCCATACCTCGGCCGCCTCCGGCTGAATTTTCACCGAGAACAACGTCTGCACAACATTGAACAGGCCGTCCAGCACCGCGGGTTCTGGGAAATACTGCTTCACCTCCTGCTCGGAGAATGCGTAGCGTGCCTCGCGCAGCTTTTCCGACGCGTAGGCCATGTCCCACGGTTCGAGCTTGTCGATGCCGAGCGTGGTCTTGGCGAATGCCTGGAGTTCTTCCCAATCCTTTTCGGCAAACGGGCGGGCGCGGTCGGCCAGTTCACCCAGGAAGCGCAGCACGTCTTCGGGCGAATCGGCCATCTTCGGCACGAGCGACACCTCGCCGAAATTGCGATAGCCGAGCATGTGCGCTTCTTCGGTGCGCAGCGTGAGCTGTTCGGCCATGTTGGCGGTATTGTCCCACTCGGCCTTGCCGCTGCCGTACTGAGCGCCCAGTTCGGACGCGCGCGTGACGTTGGCTTCGTACAGCGTGCGGCGCAGTGCGCGATCGTCTGCGTATTGCAGCACCGGGAAGTACGACGGGAAATGCAGGGAGAACTTCCAGCCAGTCGCGTCGGGATTGTCGCGGCGCGCCGCTTCCTGTGCCGCTTGTTTGGCGTCGTCGGGCAGGCCGGCGAGGCGGGCTTCGTCGTCGATGACGAGCGCGTAGGCGTTGGTCGCATCCAGGACGTGGTCGCTGAAGGCCTTGGTCAGTTGCGCCTGCTGTTCCTGAATGGCCGCAAAGCGCGGTTTCTGGTCTTCGGGCAACTCCGCGCCGCCCAGGCGGAAGCCGCGCAACTCGTTCTCAAGCAGTTTTTTGCGGGCGGGCGACAGGGTGGCGTATTCCGCGCTGTCGGCAATCGCCTTGTACTTCTCGAACAGTTCCAGATCCTGACCCAGGCCCGACCAGAACTCGGTCACGCGCGGCAGATTGGCGGCATGGGCCTCACGCAGCTCCGGCGTGTCGGCGACGGCGCTCAGGTGGCTGACGATGCCCCAGGCGCGGCCCAGCGGCTCGGTCGCGTCTTCCAGTGCGGTAACGACGGTGTTCCAGCTCACAGGCGTTGCAGGGTCTTTGACCTGCGCGACCGCCGATGCGGCACGCTCAAGCAACATGTCGACGGCCGGTGTGATGTGTTCGGGGCGGATGTCCGCAAAGCGCGGCAGACCAGAAAAATCGAGCAGCGGATTGTTGGCCGGGGTGGCAACCTTGGGCGAAATGTCGGTCATGGCAGGCTCGGTAGAGAAATTCGGGGGACAAAAAAAGCGTCCGATCCAAGAGGTGGGGACGCTTTTTCCGTTTCCAACTGGATCAAGGTGAAGCTTACGCCGCCAGCGCGGCTCCTTCAGCGGCGCGCTCGGCTGCTTCCAGGGTGTTGATCAGCAGCATCGTGATCGTCATGGGGCCGACACCGCCCGGCACGGGCGTAATGTAGCCAGCAACTTCCTTGACGCCGGCAAAGTCGACGTCGCCGCACAGCTTGCCGGCATCGTCGCGGTTCATGCCCACATCGATGACGACGGCGCCCGGCTTGACCATGTCGGCGGTGATGATGTTGCGGCGGCCCACGGCGGCCACGATGATGTCGGCCTCACGCGTGTGCGCGGCTAGGTCGCGCGTCTTGCTGTTGCAGATCGTGATGGTGGCGCCGGCTTGCAGCAGCAGCATCGCCATCGGCTTGCCGACGATGTTCGAGGCACCGACCACCACCGCATTGGCACCGCGCACCGGGTAGTTGATCGATTCCAGCATCTTCATGCAGCCGTACGGCGTGCAGGGGCGGAACAGCGGGGCGCCCGTCATCAGAGCACCGGCATTGGCCACGTGGAAACCATCGACGTCCTTCTCGGGCGCGATGGCTTCGAGCACCTTGTGGCTGTCGATATGCTTGGGCAGCGGCAGTTGGACCAGGATGCCGTGGATGCGCGGGTCGCGGTTCAGCGCGTCGATGCGGCCGAGCAGGTCGGCTTCGGACAGGTCAGCGGGGTAGCGGTCGAAGCTGGACAGAAAGCCGTTGTCTTCGCACGCCTTGATCTTGTTGCGCACGTAGACCTGGCTGGCAGGGTCTTCGCCGACGAGGATCACGGCGAGGCCGGGCTGGTGGCCACGCGCGGTCAGGGCGGCGGCGCGTTGCGCGGCCTCGGCACGGAGTTGTTTGGCAAGCGCGTTGCCGTCAATGAGTTGGGCGGTCATGGCTGGGCGGAGGAGGGAGAGGGCAAACCGCGATTATAAATCGCCGCCTTCCTTCCAGCCGCCCTGATCGCCCTGATGGGCACTTGGCCATCCCTGCGGCCAATCAGGCGTTGCGCGACAGGGCCAGGCGCAGCAGGTCTGCCACCGTGTTCACGTTGAGCTTTTCCATGATGTTGGCGCGGTGCGCTTCCACCGTCTTGATGGAAATGCCCAGATCGTCGGCAATCTGTTTGTTCAGACGGCCGGCGACGATACGCTCCAGCACTTGCTGCTCGCGTGTGGTCAGGCGGCCGAGCAGGTCCTTGGCGGCTTTTTGCTCGCGGGCGACAGAGTCTTCGCTGCGGGCCTTGCTGAGCATGCGTTCAACCAGCTCGCGCAGTTCGGATTCGTCGAACGGCTTTTCGATGAAGTCGACCGCGCCTTTCTTCATGGTCGACACGGCCATCGGCACGTCGCCGTGGCCCGTGACGAAAACGATCGGCATGCGGCTGTTTTCGGCCAGCAGGCGATCTTGCAGCTCGGGCCCGCTCATGCCTTGCATGCGCACGTCGAGGATCAGACAGCCGACGCCTTCGCCACGCTTGTCGTCGACCAGGAATTCTTCGGCACTGCGGTAGGTGCGGACGGTGTAGCCGTTGCCTTCGAGCAGCCACGTCAACGAGTCACGCATGGCTTCATCGTCATCGACGACGAACACGGTTTCGTTGCGCGGCGCAACTGCGGCGGGCGTTGTGCTCATGGAGGAGTCCTCGGTCTACGTTCTATGTTTTAAAAACGATTACAGCGGATTCAGCGGCAGGATGATTTTAAACGTACAGCCGATGCCATCGGCATTGTTTTCTACCCAAAGCCTGCCGAGGTGGGATTCTATGATGGAGCGGCAGATATTCAGTCCCATGCCCATGCCGTCGGATTTGGTACTGAAGAACGGTTCGAACAACCGCTCCTTGGTGCTGTCGTCCACGCCCGGGCCCTGGTCGATCACCTCGATCAGCACGGAATTTTCCGGGTCGTTGATCAGGTTGGCGTGCAGGCGCAGGACGCTGGCGGCGCGCAGGCGCGGGTGGGCGGCCATGGCTTCGGCGGCGTTCTTGAGCAAGTTGACGAGCACCTGCTCGATCAGCACCGGATCGACATACAGATGAGGCAGATCGCCCGGCAGGCGCGTGAGGATGGTGATGCCGCGGCGGGTGGCTTCGAGTTCGGCCAGACCCACCGCGTCGGCCACGATGTCGCGCAGGTCGGATTCGCGCCGTTGCGGCTGGCTGCGTTTCACGAAGCCGCGAATGCGCTGGATGATGGTGCCAGCGCGCACGGCCTGGGCGGAGGTCTTTTCCAGCACCGGGATCAGCTCTTCCGGCGTGCTCCGCCCGGACTTCAGGCGCCCGACCGCACCCATGCAGTAGTTGTTGATGGCAGCCAGCGGCTGGTTCAGTTCGTGAGCCAGCGACGAGGCCATCTCACCCATCGTCGTCAGGCGGCTGGTGAACTGGATGCGTTCTTCGTGCTGGCGGGTCATTTCTTCAGCGGCCTTGCGTACGGTGATGTCGGTGGCGATCTGCATCTGCGCGAGGTGGCCGTCGACCCACTGGATGTAGCGGCGCCGAACTTCAAACCACTTCTGCATCGATGGCACGTAGATTTCACGTGCATCTGCCGCGTGCGGGGTCAGTTCAGAGGCTGGCAGGCCGGCGTAGGCATCCACCAGGTCAAGTGCATCGCTGGAAACGTCTTCCGTGTTGACGTCGTTGCCGGAGAGCTGCAGGTGGCCGAACGCTTCCCAGCCGAAAAGCTGGCGGTAATAGCGGTTGGCGAACAGCAGCTCGGCCTTATCGGTCGACAGCACCGACACGGCCGCGTCCAGGCTCTCCAGCACCGTGGTGAAGCGGTCGTGCGCGGCGGCCAGGTCTTCGCGGGCGCGCTTGGGCTCGGTGATGTCCGTGATGGAGCTCATCCAACCGGTGTGCCGGCCGCGTGCGTCGATGAGCGGCGAGACGTACATCCGCGCATAGAAGCTCGTGCCGTCGCGGCGCATCATGCGCAATTCCATGCCGTTGGCAGGTGCCTTGCCGCGCAGGGTCAGTTCGATGTGCTTCTGCATCTCGCCGATTTCATTGGGCGGCCAATACGGGAACGGCG
This sequence comes from Burkholderiaceae bacterium 26, assembly GCA_000955795.1. Classification (GTDB taxonomy): domain Bacteria; phylum Pseudomonadota; class Gammaproteobacteria; order Burkholderiales; family Burkholderiaceae; genus Ralstonia; species Ralstonia chuxiongensis. The sequence continues at coordinate 135,519 of JYOB01000004.1, read as the reverse complement.
GCATGCGGCCGACCAGTTCGGCTTCGGTCCAGCCGATCATGCGGCAGAACGCGGGGTTCACGTAGGTGATGCGGCCGTTGAGGTCGAGCGAGCGCATACCGATCACCATGGAGTTTTCCATGGCGCGGCGGAACGACGTTTCCGCCAGCAGTGCGCGCTGCGCTTCGGAGCGGCGGCTGGTGTGGCGCCACACGCTCCACAGGCTCCAGATCACGAAGCACGACAGGCCGGCCACCAGCCACATCAGCATGTTGTTGGGCAGGTTGGACGGTGCCGGATACGCCTCAGCCCGCAGCGACAGCGAATGCCCTGGCGGATCCAGAAGCACCTCGTACGATGCGGCCGCCTTGGGCACTGGTCGCAACGATGTGCTCGCGCGGATCACGTTGTTCTTGTCGACCAGCGAGAAGCGGTAGCGGTCGGTCAGCTCGCCCGGCAGCAGTTGCGTGAGGATGCCCGTGACCGAATACATGGCGCCCACCGTGCCCAGGAACTCGTTGTCGCGCACGATCGGCACTTCCATGAGCATGAAGCTCTCGCCGCGCTCGTTCTGGATGGGGCGCGAATAGACGGCGCGCTGCGTTTCACGGGCGGCGTCGTAGGCGGACTGGATTTCGGGCTCGAGCGGATGGTCGCGCGTTTCGCGCACGCGCGCGGTGAACTCGGAGGTGGCCGGGAACGCCCAGCGCGGGCGACGCGTGGCATCGAGCCAGTTGATGAAGACCAGTTCAGGGTTCTCGCGCAAGAGCTGGCGGGCGGCATCGCGGTAGGCGCTCGGATCAAGCTGCGCGGCACCGATATCGCGCGCCAGGGCGGCCACTTGATCCTGATTGCTTTGCAGGGACAGGCGCACCTTCTGCTCGGCCCAGGCGGCATCACGGTAGAGGGCATCGCGCTGCTGCTGCACCTCGGTGGCGTGCAACTGATACAGGATGAAAATCATCGCGCCGGCAAACAGGACGATTGCGACCAGCGGGATGAACATGAACCAGTTGGTCGACCACAGCCGGCCCAGGCGCGTCAGCCACAGGCGGCGGGGCATGTTCGGGCGCACGATTTCGTCTGAAAGCGATTCAGACGCGTTTGCGGAAATGGGCGCAGGCGCGGCAGGCGTTGGCGGCTCGGACTGGGCGGCCGGGTCCTGCGAAGCGTGGGAGGGGACAAGCATGATGGGCGGACGAACGCCGGAATTCTGCGGAGGTAAAGGAGTGGGCATCTGTGCAACTGCGCAAAACCAAGTGTAACGGCAATCAACTTGCGGGTCGCTTGGGGAAACCGATTGGTGAGCTGTCTTGTTCGCTCAGAAAATGCTGCACTGCAATGTCAAAAGTGATTTGTTTTGCATTGCGGCAATATTCCACATTATAAAAAACCATATCGCAATTTGAAAATTCAGCTTGTGCTGCGTTTGTAGGTGCCCATAGAATCAGCGCAAAAGTCGGGGTGGCCCCTTGCGTGCGTGCAAACGCGCGTGGCTGTGGGGCGCCTCACAAGAGACGCAACTATCGTTACTGCTACCAAGGAGACCGCCATGTCGGCCGTACCAGAACAAGTCCTGGGTGCCACGAGCGCCAGCGACGTTGATCCCCAGGAAACCAAGGAATGGCTGGAGGCGCTTCAAGGCGTCATCGGCGCGGAAGGTCCGCAACGCGCGGCGTTCCTCCTTGACAAGCAGATCGAATACGCGCGCATTAACGGCGTGACGTCTCCGCTGCACGCAGAAACCCCCTATATCAATACGATCCCGGTCGAGAACCAGGACCGCATTCCCGGCAACCAGGAAATCGAGCACCGCATCCGCTCGTACACGCGCTGGAACGCCATGGCGATGGTGCTGCGTGCGAACAAGGACACCAACGTCGGCGGCCACATCTCGTCGTTCGCTTCGGCGGCCACGCTGTATGACGTCGGCTACAACCATTTCTGGCACGCCCCGTCGGACAAGCACGGCGGCGACATGGTTTTCGTGCAGGGCCACTCGGCGCCGGGCGTGTACTCGCGTGCCTTCCTGCTGGGCCGTCTGAGCGAGGAGCAACTCGACAGCTTCCGTCAGGAAGTCGACGGCAAGGGCATCTCGTCGTATCCGCACCCGTGGCTGATGCCGGATTTCTGGCAATTCCCAACCGTGTCGATGGGCCTGGGCCCGATCATGGCGATCTACCAGGCGCGCTTCACCAAGTACCTGGCCAGCCGCGGCCTGATCCAGAACTGGGAAAACCGCAAGGTCTGGGCGTTCCTGGGCGATGGCGAAACCGACGAGCCGGAATCGCTGGGCGCAATCGGCATGGCCGGCCGTGAAAAGCTGGACAACCTCGTCTTCGTGATCAACTGCAACCTGCAGCGTCTGGACGGTCCGGTGCGCGGTAACGGCAAGATCATTCAAGAGCTGGAATCGGAATTCCGCGGCGCTGGCTGGAACGTCATCAAGGTCATCTGGGGCAGCCGCTGGGATCAACTGCTTGCCCGCGACACGAAGGGCCTGCTGATGAGCCGCATGATGGAATGCGTCGACGGCGAATACCAGACCTTCAAGTCGAAGAGCGGCGCTTATGTGCGCGAGTTCTTCTTCAACACGCCGGAACTGAAGGCCATGGTGGCCGACTGGTCCGACGACGACATCTGGGCGCTGAACCGCGGCGGCCATGATCCGCACAAGATCTACGCGGCATTCCAGTCGGCAAGCAACCACAAGGGCCAGCCGACCGTCATTCTCGCCAAGACCATCAAGGGCTATGGCATGGGCGAAGCCGGCGAAGCGATGAACATCGCCCACCAGCAGAAGAAGATGCCGGTGGACGCCATCCGCAAGCTGCGTGATCGCTTCAACATTCCGGTTGCCGACGACCAGCTCGAGCACGTTCCGTACGTCAAGTTCGAAGAAGGCTCGAAGGAGCTCGAATACATGCGCAAGGCGCGCATGGACTTGGGTGGCTACCTGCCAGCCCGTCGCCAGAAGGCCGACCCGCTGCAGATTCCGGCACTGGCCGCGTTCGACGCGTTGCTCAAGGCCACCGGCGAAGGCCGCGAAGTGTCCACGACGATGGCCTTCGTGCGCATTTTGAACATCCTGCTGAAGGACAAGAACGTCGGTAAGCACGTCGTGCCCATCGTGCCCGATGAGTCGCGCACGTTCGGCATGGAAGGTCTGTTCCGCCAGATTGGTATCTGGAACCAGGAAGGCCAGAAGTACGTGCCGCAGGATCACGACCAACTGATGTTCTACAAGGAATCGCAGACGGGTCAGGTGCTGCAGGAAGGCATCAACGAAGCGGGCGCCATGTGCGACTGGATTGCTGCCGCCACGTCGTATTCGACGCATGGCGTGGCGATGATCCCGTTCTACATCTACTACTCGATGTTCGGCATCCAGCGTATCGGCGACCTCTGCTGGGCCGCTGGCGACATGCGCTCGCGCGGCTTCCTGCTGGGCGGCACCGCTGGCCGTACCACGCTGAACGGCGAAGGCCTGCAGCACGAAGACGGCCACTCGCACGTGTACCACGCTGCCATCCCGAACTGCATTTCGTATGACCCGACCTTCCAGTACGAACTGGCGGTGGTGATGCAAGACGGTCTGCGTCGCATGTATGTCGAGCAGGAAGACGTCTATTACTACCTGACGGTGATGAACGAAAACTACGAGCACCCCGAAATGCCGGCGGGTGTCGAGGGCGACATCATCAAGGGCATGTACCAGTTCAAGAAGGGCGTCGAGAACAGCAATGCACCGCGCGTGCAACTGCTGGGTTCGGGCACGATCTTCCGTGAAGTGATTGCCGCGGCCGAGCTGCTCAAGAAGGACTGGGGCGTTGAGTCCGATCTGTGGGGCTGCCCGAGCTTTACCGAACTGGCCCGTGAAGGCAACGCCATCGCACGCTGGAACCTGCTCAACCCGACCGAGCCGCAACGCGAGTCGCACGTCGAGAAGCTGCTCAAGAACGCACGCGGTCCGGTCATCGCATCGACCGACTACGTTCGTACCTTCGCCGAGCAGATTCGCGCCTTTGTGCCGCGTCGCTACGTGGTGCTGGGCACCGACGGCTTCGGCCGCTCGGATACCCGCGAGAAGCTGCGTCACTTCTTCGAGGTGGACCGCTACTGGGTGACGGTCGCGTCGCTCAAGGCGCTCGCCGACGAAGGCGTGCTGCCGCGCGAAAAGGTGGCCGAGGCACTGAAGAAGTACAACCTCGATTCGAACAAGCCCAACCCGATGACCGTATAACGGAGCCGCCGGGCGCGTGGGTTGCGTCCCGGCCGGGCACCGCCCCGACAGACTTTCCGCAGCGTGCATTTGCCTGCACGATGCGGTAGCCTGCGGGGCAATGCGTGTCCACCGCCGGAAGCTCTCGCCGCCAGACCCTCTGGAGACAGAAGAATGAGTCAAGTCGTAGAAATCAAGGTGCCGGACATCGGCGACTACAAAGACGTCCCGGTGATCGAAGTGCTGGTCAAGGCGGGTGATACCGTCAACGCCGAAGATTCGCTGGTCACGCTGGAATCGGACAAGGCGACCATGGACGTGCCCTCGCCCAAGAGCGGCGTCGTCAAGGAAGTGAAGATCAAGGTGGGCGACACCGTGTCGGAAGGCTCGCTGGTGCTGCTGCTCGAAGAGCAGGGCGCTGCTGCCGCGCCGCCCCCGGCGCCCCAGGCTGCACCCGCACCGGCTCCGGCCGCTGCTGCGCCAGTGCCCGCACCTGCCGCACAAGCACCGGCCTCCGCGCCCGCTGCTGCGGGTGGCGGTACGGTTGAGGTGAAAGTGCCGGACATCGGCGACTATACCGACGTGCCGGTCATCGAGATCAGCGTGAAGGTGGGCGACAAGGTGGAAGCCGAGCAGTCGCTGATCACGCTCGAATCGGACAAGGCCACAATGGATGTGCCGTCCCCGGCCGCTGGTGTCGTCAAGGAAATCCGCGTGAAGGTTGGCGATGCCGTGTCGCAAGGCACGCTGATCGTCTTGCTGGAAGGCGCAGGCGGCGCAGTTGCTGCCCCCGCACCGGCTCAAGCTCCGGCACCCGCACCGGTTGCCGCTGCACCGAGCCCGGCCCCTGCGGCTGCGCCCGCAGCTGCTCCGGCCGCAGCGCCCGCTACGTACACCGCAGATACCGTTGGTACGGTCGGCAAGGCTGCCCATGCAAGCCCCTCGGTGCGCAAGTACGCGCGTGAGCTTGGCGTGGACGTCAACCTCGTCGGTGGCACGGGTCCGAAGAACCGCATCACGCAGGAAGACGTGCAGCGCTACGTCAAGGGCGTGATGAGCGGCCAGGCCGCGGCGCCGGGCAAGGCTGCAGCGGGTGCACCAGCTGGCGGTGGCGAGCTGAACCTGCTGCCATGGCCGAAGGTCGACTTCACCAAGTTCGGCCCGATCGATCCGAAGCCACTGTCGCGTATCAAGAAGATTTCGGGTGCGAACCTGCACCGCAACTGGGTCATGATTCCGCACGTCACCAACAATGACGAAGCGGACATCACCGAGCTGGAAGCCTTCCGCGTGCAGATGAACAAGGACCACGAAAAGGCCGGCGTGAAGTTCACGATGCTGGCGTTCGTGATCAAGGCAGTCGTTGGTGCGCTCAAGAAATTCCCGACCTTCAACGCGAGCCTGGACGGCGACAACCTCGTCTTCAAGCAGTATTTCCACATCGGCTTTGCCGCCGATACGCCCAACGGGCTGATGGTGCCGGTGATCCGCGATGCGGACAAGAAGGGCCTGATCGACATCGCCAAGGAAATGGCGGACCTGTCGAAGGCTGCCCGCGAAGGCAAGCTCAAGCCGGACCAGATGCAGGGCGGCTGCTTCTCGATCTCGTCGCTGGGTGGTATTGGCGGCACGAACTTCACGCCGATCATCAACGCACCGGAAGTGGCCATCCTGGGCCTGTCGCGCGGCTATCAGAAGCCGGTTTGGGACGGCAAGCAATTCGTGCCGCGCCTGACGCTCCCGCTGTCGCTGTCGTACGATCACCGCGTGATCGACGGCGCGGAGGCTGCGCGCTTCAACGCGTATCTGGCCAGCGTGCTGGCGGACTTCCGCCGCGTTAGCCTGTAAGCCCATACGGGCCCGGCACGCATCTGGCTTCGGGCCTGTGCGTGCCGGCCCGGCTGGGTTTGCAGCGGTCGGCGGACTGGTCAGTGGACTGATGGCGAGGACGACATGACGACGTGCGTGGTGGTCAAGAAAGACGGCGAAGTAGCGATTGCGGCCGATTCACTGGTGACGTTCGGGGATACACGCTTGGCGCGCGGCTACGAGCAGAACCAGAAGATATTCCTGGTAGGCGATTCGCTGATCGCTCTGGCGGGCACGACGGCCCACTTCCCGGTCATGCGGAGCCTGCTGGCGGGGCTGGCCGATGAGTGCCGCCTCGGCACGCGCGACGACGTCTTCCGGACCTTCCTCAAGGTGCATGAAAAGCTCAAGGACGAGTATTTCGTCAACACCAAGGAAGACGACGACGACCCGTATGAGTCGTCGCAGATCACCTGCCTGATCGCCAACGCAACCGGCATCTACGGCGTCTATTCGTACCGCGAAGTGTTTGCATTCGACCGCTTCTGGGGCATCGGCTCGGGGCGCAACTTTGCGCTGGGAGCCATGTCGGCGGTGTTCGATATGCCGGGCAAGTCGGCGGCGGACGTTGCACAGGTGGGCGTGTCCGCAGGTGTGGAGTTCGACAAAAGTTCGGGCGGCCCGATCGAAGTGCACACAGTCCGTCTGCAGGATTGAAAAGCGTCAGCGGGCCCGGGCGATGCCGGGTGCCGACGACAAGAACAAGGAGTCAGGAATGAGCGTGGTGGAAATCAAGGTGCCGGACATCGGCGATTTCGATGCAGTGGAAGTCATCGAAGTGCTGATCAAGGCGGGCGATACCGTGGCGCCCGAGCAGTCGCTGATCGTGCTGGAATCGGATAAGGCCAGCATGGAAGTGCCGTCGGACGTGGCCGGCAAGATCGTCGACGTGAAGGTCAAGGTGGGCGACAAGGTCAGCAAGGGCATGGTGATCGCGACGGCGGAAGCTGGCGCGGCTGCGGCTGCGGCTCCGGCTCCGGCGCCTGCTCAAGCACCGGCTCCGGCCGCGACGCCTGCTGCCGCACCGGCAGCGTCGGCCCCCGCACCACAAGCTGCTAAGCACGCCGGCAGTGCCGACATTGAATGCGACATGCTTGTCCTCGGCTCCGGCCCGGGCGGCTACTCGGCAGCCTTCCGCAGCGCGGATCTGGGCATGAACACCGTGCTGGTCGAGCGTTTCTCCACGCTGGGCGGTGTTTGCCTGAACGTGGGCTGCATCCCGTCGAAGGCGCTGCTGCACACGGCGGCTGTCATGGACGAAGTCAAGGCGATGGCCGCGCACGGCATTGTCTACAGCGAGCCCACGGTTGATATCAACCAACTGCGCAAACACAAGGAATCCGTCATCGGCAAGCTGACCGGCGGGCTGGCCGGTATGGCCAAGGCACGCAAGGTGCAAGTCGTGCGCGGCGTCGGCACGTTCCGCGATCCGAACCATCTAGAAGTCCAGCTGACCGATGGCGCCGGCAAAGCGACCACCGGTGAGAAGAAGGTCATCCGCTTCGCCAAGGCGATCATCGCCGCGGGTAGCGAGGCCGTGAAGCTGCCGTTCATTCCGGAAGACCCGCGCATCGTCGATTCGACTGGCGCGCTGGAGCTGCGCGAAGTGCCGGCCAAGATGCTGGTCATCGGTGGCGGCATCATCGGCCTGGAAATGGCCACGGTGTACAGCACGCTGGGCGCCCGCATCGACGTGGTGGAAATGCTCGACGGCCTGATGCAGGGAGCTGACCGCGACCTCGTCAAGGTGTGGGACAAGATGAACAAGAGCCGCTTCGACAAGGTCATGCTCAAGACCAAGACGGTCGGGGTGGAAGCCAAGCCGGACGGCATCTACGTCAAGTTCGAAGGCGAAGCTGCACCGGCCGAGCCGCAACGCTATGACATGGCGCTGGTGGCCGTGGGCCGCGCTCCGAACGGCAAGCGCATCGGCGCGGAAAAGGCCGGCGTGGCCGTGACCGACCGCGGCTTCATCGACGTCGACAAGCAGCAGCGCACGAATGTGCCGCACATCTTCGCGATCGGCGACATCGTGGGTCAACCGATGCTGGCACACAAGGCCGTGCACGAAGGCCACGTGGCGGCCGAAGCTGCGCACGGCGAGAAGGCGTATTTCGACGCCAAGCAGATTCCGTCGGTCGCCTACACCGATCCGGAAGTGGCCTGGGCAGGCCTGACCGAAGACCAGTGCAAGGCGCAGGGCATCAAGTACGGCAAGGGCGTGTTCCCCTGGGCTGCATCGGGCCGCGCGATTGCCAACGGTCGCGACGAGGGCTTCACCAAGCTCATCTTCGACGAGGAAACCCACCGCATCATCGGCGGCGGCATCGTCGGCACGCATGCGGGTGACCTTATCGGCGAGGTTTGCCTCGCCATCGAGATGGGCGCGGATGCTGTGGATATCGGCAAGACCATCCACCCGCACCCGACGCTGGGTGAGTCGGTGGGTATGGCTGCAGAAATCTACGAAGGCGTTTGCACGGACGTGCCGCCGGCTCGCAAGCGTTGAACTGCAATTAACTGCCAGATTTTAGAGCAAACTTCGAAGTCTGGCTGACAAAGAGAAGGGCCGCTCGATTGGGCGGCCCTTTGTCTTTGGCGTGATCGTTGACCGGTCAGTGTCGAGGTTCGGTTCGGCGCCGATGCCGACGTAGCAGGCGCACCGCCGCGATCAGGCGGCGCCATATCTGTTGCATTAACCCATGCCGCCGGGCGCGCCAGACGGCAATTCGCACCTGAAGCGCTTGCCAGGTCGGGGTTGCCTGCAGGGCGGCAATCATGCGCTGCTTCCATGCCAGAAACGCGGATTCCCAGCGCGCATACCACGCGATCGTGTGCAACTGTGGGCGCACGGCGGAATAGATGCGCACGCCCAGCCCCGTACTGACGATTTTCGCTGCGACCAGAACTATGGCGCCTGCAATGAGATGGCCCCGCGCCAGCACGTAGACGGCCGCCAGCTTGAACGGAAGCAATGCGAGCATTGGCAGGGCAAAGGCGCAGAGGGCTTCGATGGGCTCCAGCTGCGCCAACTTCCGCTCCGCCGCTTGGACCCAGGGATGCGCCGCCAGACGGGCGGTTACCCCCTGCATGACGTTCCAGATCCACTCTTCTAACAGCAGGATAAGCGCAGCCGCGACGATCAGACTTCGCTTGGCCATGGATTCGCGAGACATTGGGAAGGAGAGGGGGGGGGCGGCGAACCGCAATACAGAATGGAGCGTCGGCTGCGTGTAAAAGTTCGCAATTTGAAGAGCGAGACGTTTCCCATGCACACAAAAAACCCGGCCGAAGCCGGGCTAAAGGTACCCACTGATCACCACTGAGGACAGGTTTCGATAGCGGGACCGAGGAGACAATCGAACGAACACGGTTGAATGGACCACCGCCCGCGCATTTGGGTTCCGCGCAAATGCGCGCAAACGACGCGTTTGGAGGAGTGGCTCGACGGCCAAAACAAAACGGGCCTCCCGGAGGAGGCCCGCTTGAACAAGCAGGTAACTGCAGCAGCTTAGCGCTTAGGCAGCGGTCGTTGCCGACTTCTTGCCGGTAGCAGCGCGCGCTTGGGCCGAAGCTTGGGCAGTTGCCTTGCTCGCAGCGTTGGCGGCAGCGTGGAAGTTGCTTTCAGCCAGTTCCACAGCTTGCTTGGTAGCCTTCTGCACCGAGTCGTAGGCGTTGTTGGCGGCCGACAGAGCCGACTTCACCAGGGCAACTGCCGATTCCGAACCGGCCGGAGCGTTCTTCGACACGTTGTCGACCAGCGCTTGCAGCTTGCGGCTGTTTTCGGCGATTTGCACTTCAGCAGCCTTGCTGAATTCGGTTTGCGTGTCCGAAGCGATTTCGTACAGGTGGCGGCTGTAAGCCAGAACCTTTTCAGCCAGCGGCTGCACGGCGGCGGTTTGCACCGACAGCAGCTCTTGAGCGTCCTTGGCGGTCAGTGCCTTCTTGGCGTGTTCGACGTTCTCGGCCAGGGTAGCCTTGACGACTTGCAGGTTCAGCTCGACCAGCTTTTCGACGCCTTCAAATGCCTTGTTGGTCAGGCCGAAGAACGTTTCCAGGTTGGCCTTGTGCGCCGCAGCGATCTGTTCCTGAGTCAGCATGTTGTCTCTCCAAATACAAAGGTGGGTCGGGGAATCAAAATGAAAATTTAGATCGCCCAGATGTACAAAGCATGACGGTCAGCGTCGGGCCTTCCAGGCGACATCGCGATCAAATTAGGGATGGTGCATCGCAACAATTTCATTGTTGTTGAATGTTAAACCAGTGTCAAGCGCCATTTGTGCATCGCACAAAAATCAGAATTCGTTGATTTTTCGTGCACAGGAATTGCGCGACCAACCGTTTGGCGTAATTTTTTGTGGCAGAAAAATGCGCGTCCGTGGTGCAGGTGAAATGCATTTGACCACTTCCGGCGGTAATTCCGTCTCAAAAAACACACGAGTGCAGCGTAGGTTAGGATGCGCCCGAGTGCCATTTTTGTTGCGTTGCGATTTGTTATTCACATGCGGGCGTTCTACACCGACCATTTTGTTTTGCCGCTGCCACCGGGCCATCGGTTCCCGATGCGCAAGTACAGCGACCTGCGGGCACGGGTTTTGGCCGACGTGCCGGGGCTGTCCCTGGATGAGGCGCCGCGCGCCGAGGACGACGCGTTGCTGCTGGCGCACACGCCCGAATATGTTGAGGCGGTAAGCGCCGGTCGGCTTGACCCGGCGCGCCAGCGCGAGATCGGTTTCCCGTGGTCGCCAGAAATGGTGGAGCGCAGCCGCCGTTCGGCGGGCGCCACGATGGCCGCGAGCGAGGCCGCGTTGGCGGAGGGGATTGCCGTCAACCTGGCGGGCGGGACGCACCATGCCTATGCGGACAAGGGCGGTGGCTTCTGTGTATTTAATGATGCAGCCATCGCCTCGCGCTGGATGCAGCGCCAATCAGGCAGGTCGCCGGCGGATTTTCCGGTCGCCATCATTGATCTGGACGTACATCAGGGCAACGGCACGGCGTCAATCCTGCGCGATGACGCCACTGTTTTCACCTTGTCACTGCACGGCGAGAAGAACTACCCGTTCCGTAAGGAAGCGTCGGATCTGGACATTGGCCTGCACGATGGCTGTGGCGACGAGGACTATCTGCAGGCGCTGACTGGCGCACTCGACATCCTGGTCGGGCGCTTCAAGCCGCAGTTGATCATCTATCTGGCCGGCGCGGATCCGCATGAAGGCGATCGCCTCGGCCGGCTCAAATTGACCCTGCAGGGTCTGGCCCGGCGCGATCAGGAAGTCTTCGACTTCGCCTATCAACGTCGCATACCGATTGCCGTTACCATGGCGGGCGGCTACGGCAACAATATCGACGATACCGTGGCCGTCCATGCGCAGACCATCGCGCTGGCTGCCCGGCACGCACAGCGTTGGGCAGCTCGCGACGAGGCTGCCGCCGCATCGAACTCTCTTCCGCTTTCCGCATGACCCCAGCGTCTTCCGTCGCGCCAGCCTCAGCGCGCGGCTCCCTGTTTTTCGTCGCCATGCCGTGGCTGTTCGTGCTGATCTGGAGCACGGGCTTTATCGTGGCTAAGTACGGAATGCCGTACGCCGAGCCGATCACGTTCCTGTTTTTGCGCTTCGTTGGCGTGCTGGTGTGCTTGCTGCCGCTGGTATGGCTGGCGCGCGTGCCGCTGCCACGCCGCGCCGGCACGGCCGAGACCGACTGGGCGACCATCGGCCACATCGCTGTGGCCGGCTTGCTGATGCAATGGGGCTACCTGGCGGGCGTCTGGGCAGCGGTCAAGCTCGGCATGCCGGCAGGCATGACGGCGCTGATCGTCGGCATGCAGCCGATTCTGACCGCGCTGTATGTCTCGATGCGTGGGGAGCGCGTGTCGGGCCGACAATGGGCGGGGCTGCTGTGCGGCATCGCAGGCGTGGGTCTGGTCGTGGCCAATAAGCTGCATCTGGCGGGCGTCGGCGTGACGACGCTTGCGCTTTGTGTGGGCGCGTTGCTGTCGATCACCGTAGGCACGCTGTATCAAAAGCGCCATTGCCCGGTGTTCGACCTGCGGATGGGCGCGTGCATCCAGTTCGGGGCGTCGGCGCTGCTGTGTCTGCCTTTTATGTTTCTGTTTGAGACGCGCGAGGTGCATTGGACGCTGCCGGTGATCGGCTCGCTGGTGTGGTCGGTGCTGGCGTTATCAATAGGCGCAATCTCGCTGCTGTTTGTGCTGATCCGCAAAGGCGCGGCCACCAAGGTGACGTCGCTCCTGTATCTCACACCGCCGACGACCGCCGTGATGGCCTGGGCGCTTTTTGGTGAACGTTTTCCGCCGCTCGCAGCGCTGGGCATGGTGATTGCCGCGTGTGGTGTGGCGCTCGTCATCCGCAAGTGACCGAGGTTTAGCGGCTGGCGTATCCTGATCACTTTCCACCGTCACCTGCCCGCTGCCCATGAGCACGCCACGCCAGACGCGCGACGACTATCGCCACTTCCACACCATCACCACGCGCTGGATGGACAACGACGTCTACGGCCACGTCAACAACGTCGTCTATTACAGCTACTTCGACACCGTGGTGAACGCCTACCTGATCGAGCGGGGCGTCCTGAACCCCGAGCGCAGCGACACCATCGGCCTCGTCATCGAGACGCAATGCAACTACTTCGCGCCGCTGTCGTTTCCCGATCCCGTGGTGGCGGGGCTGCGCGTTGCACGCCTGGGCAATACGAGCGTGCGCTATGAGGTAGGCCTCTTCCGCGGCGACGCGCAAGAGGCCGCCGCGCAGGGCCATTTCGTGCACGTCTATGTCGACCGCGAAACACGTCGGCCGGTGCCGTTGCCCGATGCGCTGCGTGCCGTGCTTGAGCCGCTTGCGTCCAATATCACCGCTTGAATGTTCCGCTTCGCCATGACCGACCGACGTCCCATCTCCGCAGAAGTCGAACTCGTCGATCAGGCAATCACTTCGCGCCGATCCGTTCGCGCGTTCCTGCCGACGCCCGTTGCCCGCGAAGACATCGAAGCGATCCTAGACGTGGCGCGCCGTGCGCCGTCCGGCAGCAATACGCAGCCGTGGAAAGTCTATGTGCTGACGGGCGAATCGAAGACGCGCTTGTCCGAATCTGTGTTGGCGGCGTACGACCACCCGGAGGTCGACACGCTGCATCGCGAGGAGTATCCGTACTACCCGCGTACGTGGATTGATCCGTATCAGAGCCGGCGCCGCAAGGTCGGTTGGGATCTCTATGGCTTGCTCGGCATCGAGCGCGCCGACAAGGAACGCATGCACGCGCAGCACGCGCGCAACTTCCGCTTCTTCGATGCTCCGGTGGGCATCATCTTTACGATTGACCGCGTGATGGAGCAGGGCAGTTGGCTCGATTACGGCATGTTTCTGGAAGCCGTGATGGTGGGGGCGCGTGCTCGTGGCATCGATACGTGTCCACAGGCCGCTTTCACGCAGTTCCATCGGATCATCGCCGAGCATCTCGCGCTGACCGATGATGAGATGGTCGTCTGCGGCATGTCGATGGGTTATGCGAATCTCGCTGCCGTCGAGAACACGCTCATCACCGAGCGCGCACCTGTCTCCGACTTCACTCGCTTCCTCGACTGACGTCGTCATCGCGCGATCGCCTGCACGCTACAGCGCACATCTTCGTGCAAAGCGAGAATTGGCGGAGAAAAGTCGTCGAATTATGTCAACAGATACGGCCGATCCGTCGTTAGACTTTGATCTGCGACTCAGCGTGCGACGTGCGCGTGTTGTGAGGAAGTGTTGGAGCTGGTTGTAAACCGTGATTGTCGGCATGCACGACGGAATTCACGGGGTACGCTCTCAGATTCCGGTGCTGATTCCGCACCGCTGGTCATGTGCAGCTTGCGCAACTTTCTTCGCGATTGGAACACTGCCCCAGCAGACAATTGCGTCGAAATGATGACCGAATGATAAGGCTCCCGAGGTCAAACTTTAAGGCCGTGAGCTAAGTCCTTCATCTTGCTAAGAATTTTGTTTTTGCCTACACTTGCGCCATCTCACGCGCGGGTGATCGAACCATGTCACGGTCTGTTTCCTCATTTTTTCGACGTCTCGGCTTCGTTTCGCTGATGACCGTCGCGCTCGCTGCCGTCTCCGTCGCTACCGTGGCCAACGCCGCCACGACCGACAAAAAGCCCGCTGCCAGCAAGAAAGCCAAAGTCAAATCCAAGGGTAAGACCGTCGTCAATCGCAGGGCCAGCGCCAAAGTCGCGGCGGCGAGCAGCGATGAGGTCGCCTCCACTAAAGTCCGCAAGATCGTCACCGTCAAAGGCAAGCGCCGCGTGATCATGGTCGAGCGCGGTGCACGTCCGGTGCGTGCGTCGTTCGTGCCGGCATCCCCGACGCTTGGTGAAGCGATGGGTCTGCGTTCGACGCCCGATGCGTTGGCGCTGCGTTCCTCCGTCGCGCTGGTGATGGACCAGAACAACGGCGAAGTGCTGTTCCAGAAGAATTCGTCGGCTGTGTTGCCGATTGCCTCGATCACCAAGCTGATGACTGCGTTGGTTGTGACCGACGCTCATCAGCCGATGGACGAGCTGCTTGAAATCACCGATGAAGATCGTGACTACGAGCGCAACACTGGCTCGCGTCTGCGCTTCGGCACGATGCTCACGCGTGAAGACCTGCTGCTGCTGGCGCTGATGTCGTCGGAAAACCGTGCAGCCTCAGCGCTGGGCCGCAACTATCCAGGCGGTCGTCCGGCATTCGTTGCCGCCATGAACCGCAAGGCGCATGAGCTGGGCATGAACGACACGCACTATGTAGATTCGAACGGTTTGTCGAGCAGCAATGTGTCGAGCGCACAGGACCTCGCCAAGATCGTGATGGCTGCCTACAAGGTGCCGCTCATTCGTCAATTCACCACCACCCCTGAGCACACGGTCAACGCCAACGGCCGCACGCTGCACTACGTCAACACCAACCGTCTGGTGCGTGGCGGCGAGTGGGATATCGGTCTGCAGAAGACCGGCTTCATCAACGAAGCAGGCCGCTGCCTAGTGATGCAGGCCAACGTGCATGGCCGCAACGTGGTGATGGTGTTCCTTGATTCGGCTGGCAACCTCACTCGCTTTGCAGACGCCACACGCGTGCGCAATTGGCTGGAGCGCAACCCGCACATCGAGCCGGCCACGCAAGCTGCTGCGCCGTTGCGGAATGTACCTGTGTCGACGCAGCCGGCAACCGTGCTGGCTTCGGAGCAGCACGGCGCCTGAATCACGGCATCATCCAACAAAAAAGCGCGTCATCGAACGCGCTTTTTTTGTTGGGCAAAACCGGCGGCTTACTCTGCGCGCACGGCGTCCCCTTCGTATGTGTAGCCCATGCCTTTGGAGATCTGTAGCGCGGTGTCCTTGAGGTTGTCGAGCCAACTCTCCTGCAACCGATCTGCCGGCGCAGACAGCGACAGACCTGCTACCAGCCGCCGCGAATCATCGTAGATCCCGGCAGCGATACAGCGCACGCCGAGTTCCAGTTCTTCATTGTCACGTGCGTAGCCATTGGTGCGTACCCAGTTGAGTTCGCGTTCGAGCTTGGGCAAGTCCGTGATCGAGGTGCGAGTGTGACCAGACAAACCGGTACGCGTGGCATAGGCTCGCACACGGCCGACTTCGTCTGCAGCCAGGAATAGCTTGCCGACCGAAGTCAAATGCAGCGGCGCGCGGCCACCGATTGCGCGCACCACCTGCATGCCCGAGCGCTCGGAATATGCGCGTTCGATGTAGACGATCTCATCGCCCTGGCGCACCGAGAGGTTGACGGTTTGGCCGGTCAGGCGATGCAAGGCGCGCATCGGAACGAGGGCCGCTTCACGCACCGAAAGGCGTGCCTTGACGAGGTTGCCGAGCTCCAGCAAACGCATGCCCAGACGGTAGCTGCCTGGGTCGGAGCGATCGACGAAGCGGCAGGCCACCATGTCGTTCAGGATGCGGTGCGCGGTGGACGGGTGCAGGCCGGTGCTGGCGGAGAGCGCCTTCAGGCTGACCGGATCTGCGTGATCGGCAAGCGCGTCGAGCAGCATCATCATGCGTTCGATGACCTGGATGGACGTCTTGCCGGGGTCCTTGTCTGCTTCTGCCATGGGTGCAGTGGGTTGCGGATGCGATGCAAAATTCTATCCCACGATGTGAAAATGCGCACCATCCCGACGCATGATTCCCGGTATTTTTGAGGATTTTCTCGGTCGGCCGGCAACTGTGCTTGACGAGCCCCGTGAAGCGCACTCACCACTGACATGAAGAAGTTCTGTGCCTTGAGGGCCGCGCCGGACATGGCAGCGGGCGCATAATGGCGGCTTCCCGCAGAACACAAGAGACTCCCATGCGCGTAGGTTTGTTCGTCACTTGCCTCATTGATCTGATGCGGCCCGACATCGGGTTTTCGGTGCTTAAGCTGCTGGAAAAGGCCGGCTACGACGTTGTCGTGCCGCCCGCGCAGACCTGCTGCGGTCAGCCCGCTTACAACTCTGGCGATCGGCCGCTGGCGCGCGATCTGGCGGAGAAAACGCTCAAGGAATTCGAGCAGTTCGACTACGTCGTCATCCCGTCTGGCTCGTGCGGCGGCATGATCCGCAAGGGCTACGCCGATCTCTTTCGAGACGATCCGGAGCTCGCGGGCCGCTACGAGCGCCTGGCGCCGCGTGTATATGAATTGACGGACTTTCTCGTCAACGTGGCTCGGGTCGAAACGCTCGATTCCCAATTTCACGGCCACGTCACGTACCACGATTCGTGCTCTGGCCTGCGCGAGCTGGGCGTGAAAACACAGCCGCGAGAGCTGCTCGGCAAACTGGAGGGTGTGCAGTTGACCGAGATGCCCGCATGCGAAGCGTGCTGCGGTTTCGGCGGCACATTCTCGATCAAGTACGGCGATATCTCCACCGCCATCGCGGATGAGAAGTGCGCCAACATCAAGGCCAGCGGCGCCGATGCAGTGGTGCTCGGCGATGTGGGCTGCATGCTCAACATCGAAGGCCGGCTGCGCCGAACGGGCGACACGCAGACGCGTGTGCTGCACATCGCGCAAGTCCTTGCCGGCGACGCGTAAATCGCAACGCCAAGAACACGACGGAGACGCAATCGCATGCAAGTCCGCAGCATGGAATTCAAGGCGCGCGCCGGGCAGAAGCTCGCCGATAAGCGCCTGCAACAGAACCTTACCAAGCTCTCGACCAAGTTCGTCACCGCACGCGCGGCGGCCATCCAAGAGATCGATTTTCCGGCCACGCGCGAAGCGCTGAAGGAGCGCCGCAACCGCGCGCTGGAAAACCTCGACGTCTGGCTCGCCACGTTCGAGGCAGAGGCCACGCGCCGTGGCGCCAAGGTGCTGTTTGCCGAAACCACGGCCGATGCCGCGCGCCTGGTCGCAGAAATTGCTCGCAAGCACGAGGTCAAGAAGGTCATCAAGAGCAAGTCGATGGTGACCGAAGAGATGCGCTTGAACCAGGTGCTCGGCGAGATGGGCGTGCAGAGCATCGAGACCGATCTTGGCGAGTACATCCTGCAGATCAACGACAGCGAGCCGCCGTCGCACATCATTGCGCCGGTGGTGCACAAGGACAAGGAGGAGATCGCCGATCTCTTCGCCAAGACGCACAACAAGCCGCGCCTGACCGACATTCCTGAGATGACGCGGGAGGCCCGCGAAGTGCTGCGGCCCCAGTTTCTGTCCGCTGACATGGGCGTGACGGGCGGCAACTTCATCATTGCCGAGACGGGTTCCGTTGCCATCGTCACGAACGAAGGCAACGAAGGCATGTGCACGATCCTGCCGCGCGTGCACGTTGCCGTGACGGGCATCGAGAAGGTGCTGCCGACGCTCGAAGATCTCGCGACCGTCATGCGCTTGCTGCCGCGATCAGCCACGGGGCAGGCGATCTCGAACTATTTCTCGCTGTTGACTGGCCCGCGCGCGCCCGGCGAGAAGGATGGCCCCGAGCATATGTACTTCGTCATCGTCGACGGCGGCCGCAGCGGCCTGATCGGCGGCGAATTCCAGGAGATGCTGCGCTGTATCCGATGTGGCGCGTGCATGAACCATTGCCCGGTCTATCAGAAGATCGGAGGTCATGCTTATGGCTGGGTGTATCCGGGCCCGATGGGCAGTGTGCTGACGCCAAGCTACGTTGGTCTGTCGAACGCGTTGGACCTTCCGCAAGCGGCCACGCTGTGCGGCGAATGCAATCGCGTGTGCCCTGCGTCCATTCCGTTGTCGGATTTGCTGCGCACGCTGCGCGAGAAACAAATGGAGCGCGAACTGCGCCCGCAATCGGAGCGCCTTGGCTTGCGCATGTGGGGCTTCATGGCTCGGCGACCGGCACTGTACTCGGCCGGCACCTGGGTTGCCGCACGCGTGCTGCGCTGGATGGGCGGTGATAAGAAGCTGATCCATTCGCTGCCCGTCGGAAAGGGTTGGACCGATACACGAGACATGCCGGCCCCTGCGGGTAAAACGTTCCGCGAGCTGTACCGTGAAAAGAAGGCCCGTGCATGACCACCGCCGAATCCCTCCAGACACTGCGCGACGCGCTTGATCGTCACGCAAAGTCGCCCGACCTGCCGCGCTTGCTCAACCAGTGGCGCGACGATGCAGTGCTCGCGCCGTTGGCGGTCTTGCCGCAGGCGTACGACCAGGTGCGGCGTTCCTTGCTGCAGCGGCTGGACATGGCGGTGTCGTTTGGCGAGGAAAGCTGCTCGTTCTCGCCATCGTCGTTGCTCGCGGAAATGCGTTTGTGGACGGACAAGGCTGAGGCCAAGCTCGCCAGCATGTAATCGAGAGGCGACATGGAACGCGGGATACGTGCTAGTGTCTGACAGCTTATTCCCGCTTCAGCCCATGCCATGAATCAAACCGCTCGCGAAATCATGCTGTACGACGCCCAGAAAAAGAGTTCGGGCGTAGCCTACCTCTGGTGGTTTCTGTTGGGCTTTCTTGGGGCACATCGCTTCTATCTGAAGCGGCCGGGCAGCGGTATCGCACAGGCCATTGCCAACATCGGGGGCACATGGCTGGCATTTCGTGACATGGGTAACACCGCAGGCTGGGTGCTGGCCGTCATCGGCGGGCTTTGGGTGCTGGCGGACATGTTCCTGATCCCGGGGATGGTCCGCGAATACAACACGGTGCTCGCTGAGCGGCTTTCGACCGCCCCCTGAAAGGAATCGACCTATGAGAGAAATGACTTGGTGGAAGCGTGCCGCGCTGTGGGCGGCCGGTTTGGCTTGCGTGGGCGGAGCCTTGGCAGGTTGTACGACTTCGCGCGATCAATACAGCCAGAGTTCCAACATCAGCACGTACGGCGTAGTCGACGTCGGGATCGAACGCACGTCGCGCTGATCATCACTCCGTGGCTGGGGGCGCTACGTCCTCAAACCGTCGCCACTCGCCATTGACGAGCAGTTCCAGCGGCTGAAACAGCGCCTTATAGGCCATCTTCCGGCTCTGTTCGATCCAGTAGCCGAGATAAACGTAGGGCAGATCCAGCGCTTGCGCCTGGGCGATCTGCCACAGGACGTTGTACGTTCCGTAGCTCGCCCTCTGTTCGATCGGGTCGTAGAACGTGTAGACAGACGACAACCCGTCTTCCAGCACGTCGATCATGCTGACCATCCGCAGCTTGCCAGCCGATGGCGATTCGGGCGGCTCTCGAAACTCCACCAAACGCGAATTCACCCGGCTCTGTAGCAGGAATTGCTCGTATTGATCGCGGCTGTCGTGGTCCATGCCGCCGCCCGCATGGCGGACCGACTGGTACAGCAGATAGAGCTGATAGTGCTCTTCGACATAGGTAAGCGGTGCAACCAGCGCCTCAAGCCCTTGATGCCGCTCGGCGGCACGGCGTTGCGCACGCGACGGCTCATATCGATCAACGACGACGCGGCATGGCGTACATGCATGGCAGTCATCGCAATGTGGACGGTAGGTGAAGATGCCGCTACGCCGGAAGCCGGCGCGCACGAGCTTTGAATAGACGTCGGCATTGATCAGGTGCGCCGGCGTGGCGACCTGCGAGCGCGCCAGGCGGCCATCGAGATAGCTGCATGCGTAAGGCGCGGTGGCATAGAACTGCAATGCCGAGAGGGGGAGTTCCTTAAGCTTGCTCATTGCGCACGGTCCACCGGCGGAGCACCGATTTGTCGAAGTGCCACGGCACAATGGCCGGCGCGTTGGCCGCCTCCCGCACATGTGCGAGAAACGCCTCGCGCGGCACCGGGGCACCGCCCAGCGATGCCAGATGCTCGGTCTCCTGCTGGCAGTCTATCATCGCGACGCCCTGACCGCCGAGGAAGGCGCAGAGCGCCGCCAGCGCGATTTTTGAAGCATCGGTGCGGTGCGCAAACATCGATTCGCCGTAGAACATGCGGCCGAGCGCCACGCCGTACAAGCCGCCCACGCGTTGGCCGGCGTGCCACGTCTCGACGCTGTGCGCGTAGCCGCGGCGGTGCAGGGCGGTATAGGCCTGAATGACGTCTTCGGTGATCCACGTGCCGTGCTGCCCAGGGCGCGCGGTGGTGGCACACGCGACCATCGTCTCGCGGAAGGCGTGGTCGATGCGGATTTCCCAGGCCGGGTCGTCAAGCACGCGGCGCAGCGTCTTGCGAAAGGTAGTTGAGACGCGAAAATCGTCGGGGCGAAGCACCATGCGCGGGTCGGTGCTCCACCACAGCACCGGCTGGCCCTGGGCATACCACGGAAAAATGCCTTGCCGATACGCGATCAGCAGCCGTTGCGGCGATAGCTCCGCGCTGGCGGCCAGTAGCCCCGGCGCTTCGGATTCCGGCCCGAGCGCGCGATCGACCGGCGGGAAGGGATCGTGCGGATCCAGCCAGGCGATCATGATGCAGACAACGTGAGGTAAGTGTTACGGCGTCGTGGCCGGCGCGTAGATCTCGGCCGAGCGCATCGGCTTGTAGATGTCGAGCGTGTGGAGGCGGAAGCTGCCGTCGGCCAGCTTGCCGGCCGCGCGATCGGCGAAGAAGCAACGCAGCGTGTGGATGACAGTCGGGAAGGCCAGATCATCCCAGGGGATGTCGGCCTCATTGAAGAGTGCGACTTCCAGACTTTCTTCGCCCGGCGCGAAATCCAGATCGTTCAGCTTGGCCAGGTAGAACAAGTGCACTTGATGCACGTGCGGCACGTTGAGTACCGAATACAACTCGCCGATTTCGACGTTGGCGCCGGCTTCTTCCTGCGTTTCCCGGTTCGCGGCCTGGGCGGTCGTCTCCCCAATTTCCATGAAGCCTGCGGGCAAGGTCCAGAAGCCGTAGCGCGGTTCAATGGCGCGCTTGCACAGGAGGATCTGATCGTTCCAAACGGGCACGGTGCCGACCACGTTGCGCGGATTCACATAGTGAATCGTATTGCAATGATCGCAAACGTCGCGCAGTCGGTTGTCACCGGCGGGAATGCGCGAGACGACTGACTGGCCGCAGTTGGAACAGAATTTCATGGGGAATCGTCGCGGGTGGAATATCTCAGTGTATCACCGCGGCGGAGCGGCCCCGCGCGGCGCAGGGTGGGGTGAGAGTATCCACTGAGTTGCACGCAAAACGATGCGTGGAGACGTAGAAAAGCAAAAAGCCCGCTGTGTGCGGGCTTGATGTTTCGGCTCAGGTCTTGGAGCGAGCCGTTCTACTTTGGCTGGTTGCGGGGGCAGGATTTGAACCTGCGACCTTCGGGTTATGAGCCCGACGAGCTGCCAGACTGCTCCACCCCGCGTCCGTAGAAACGCATTCGACTTTCTGGCTGGTTGCGGGGGCAGGATTTGAACCTGCGACCTTCGGGTTATGAGCCCGACGAGCTGCCAGACTGCTCCACCCCGCGTCCGTCGAATAAAAAATTATAGCGACATCCGTGCGGCGATGCAACACTTTTCTCGCGCGGCATGCATATTGATGGTGCTCGTTACCCGTGTAACGAGTCGCGAAGCCAAGCGCGGACTGGTCTTTGGACACTTCGTGCCTAGCCGTGTTCGAAAGCGGCGCGCACGGTGCATTGCGGCGTGCCGGCCGATTACAATGCCGCCTTTCGCGTTCTTCTCTTGATTCCGATCGTGCTCAACGCCCTGTACCCGCTTGCCCGCCCGCTGCTGTTTTCGATGGATCCCGAAGAGGCGCATCACTTCACGCTGAACCAGCTCAAGCGGGCACACGCGATGGGGCTCTCGGGCTGCATCGGTGCGCGCGTAGCCCCGCAGCCGCGCACGGTGATGGGCGTGACGTTTCCCAACCCGGTCGGGCTGGCGGCTGGCTTGGACAAGGACGGCGCGTATATCGATGCGCTCGGCGCGCTCGGCTTCGGTTTTATTGAAGTCGGCACGGTCACGCCGCGCGCGCAGCCAGGCAACCCGCGCCCGCGCATGTTCCGCTTGCCGGCGGCCAATGCGCTCATCAATCGCATGGGTTTCAACAACGGCGGTGTCGATGCATTCATCAATAACGTGAAGGCGTCGAAGTGGCGCGAGGCGGGCGGCGTGCTCGGCCTGAACATCGGCAAGAACGCTGACACGCCCATCGAGCGCGCTGTCGACGACTACCTGCATTGCCTCGAGCGTGTGTATCCGCACGCGAGCTACGTGACAGTCAACATTTCGTCGCCGAACACGAAGAACCTGCGTCAACTGCAGGGCGCGAGCGAGCTGGACAGCCTGCTCGGTACGCTGCGCGACGCGCAACAGCGTCTGGCAGACCAGCATAAGCGCTACGTGCCGGTGGCACTGAAGATTGCGCCGGACCTGGATGACGACCAGATTGCCAACGTTGCCGACGCGCTGCTGCGCCACAAAATGGACGGCGTGATTGCGACCAACACGACGATCAGCCGCGAGGCCGTCGCTGGTCTGGCGCATGCGGAAGAGGCGGGCGGCCTGTCGGGTCAGCCCGTGCGTGAGGCTTCGACGCGGGTAATTCGCGCATTACATGGTTTGCTGGGCGATGCGGTGCCCATCATTGGCGTGGGCGGCATCCTCGCCGGCGAGCATGCGCGCGAGAAGATCGATGCTGGCGCCCAGCTGGTACAGCTGTATACGGGGTTGATCTATCGCGGCCCCGCGCTGGTTGCGGAATGCGCCCGCGCACTGGCGCGTTGAAGGCGGCCGCGCTCAGCGGCGAAGCAGGAAGATGATGAGCGCGCTGGCGGCCACCACGGCGGCTGCCAGGTCGTACGGGCCAGCATAATCGGCCCACACAGTGGGGTCGAGCCGCTGCATGAAAGCCGGTTGTGCCAACGGCAGGATCATGCGCGGGATCGCAAACAATAGGGCCGCCACGACCAGCAGCACAATCAGTGCGGTCAGGGAAGGCTTGGAATGCCCCAAGATGCGGATGGATGAGTGGGGCAAGGCCGTCCCCGTTTCGGAAATGCCGGGCGGCTGATTACCAGTCGCTCAACATAATTTTGCAATAAAGGTTTGTCAGGCATTTTCCTACAAAGTTCTGTCAGCTGCAGTCCTACTTTCGGCTATGTGCAGCACAGCATGTATAACGTGTTGCCTGCGAACCAAGGGGACCGACCCGCGCTGCACAATGTGCTTTATTCGGTATCTGTGTGCCAGGGCAATGTTCTTTCGGCCCTGCAGAACGCTTTATCGGTATGGCTGTACAGCGTGATGCACCGCGGCAACGAATGCCCGCCCGAGGGGTTGGCGTGGGGGAGGCGGGGAGTACAATCCGCCCTCATTGTGCAATGCACGATTTTTTGAGCGGCCAGCAATCCGCCCGATTTCCAAGTTCATGAGTCAAGCTCTTACAGCAACAGGGTCGCCCCAGACCAACGTGAACCTGCGCGCCATGGTGATTGGTGCCGTGGGTGTGGTGTTCGGAGACATCGGCACCAGCCCGCTGTATTCGCTCAAGGAGTGCTTCAGCCCCGAGCACGGCATTCCCTTCTCCAGCGGGGCGGTGCTCGGCATCATCTCCATGCTGTTCTGGGCGATGGTGATCGTGGTGTCGCTCAAGTATGTGCTGTTTGTCATGCGCGCCGACAACAACGGCGAGGGCGGCATCCTTGCGCTGATGGCGCTGTCGCTGCGTACGGCCAATACCAATTCCAAACGCATGTCGCTGCTGATGATGCTGGGCGTCTTCGGTGCCTGCATGTTCTATGGCGATGCGGTGATCACGCCGGCCATCTCTGTCCTGTCGGCCATGGAAGGTCTTGAAATTGCCGCGCCAGCATTGACGCCGTTCGTCTTGCCGATCACGCTCGTGATCCTGGCGGTGCTGTTTTTCATCCAGCGAAGCGGCACGTCGGTGGTCGGCAAGTTGTTCGGTCCGGTGATGCTGCTGTGGTTTGCCGCGCTGGCCGCGCTGGGCATGATGAATCTGGTGAAGGCGCCGCAGATCCTGGTGGCCGTTAACCCGATGCATGCGATTTCGTTCCTGCACGACCATGCGCTGCAGGCGTTCATTGTGCTGGGCTCGGTGTTCCTGGTGCTGACCGGCGCTGAGGCGCTGTACGCCGACATGGGCCACTTCGGCGCCCGTCCGATCCGCTGGGCGTGGTTCTTTATCGTGGCGCCGAGCCTGCTGCTGAACTACTTCGGCCAAGGCGCGATGTTGCTGACCGACCCGAGCACCATCGAAAACCCGTTCTACCGTTCGGTGCCGGAAGCGTTGCAATTCCCGATGGTGGTGCTGGCAGCGGCGGCTACCGTTATTGCCTCGCAGGCCGTGATTTCGGGCGCGTTTTCGCTGACGAGCCAGGCGATTCAGCTGGGTTTTGTGCCGCGCATGCGCATTCGCTACACCTCGGAAGCCGAGATCGGCCAGATCTATGTGCCGATGGTCAACTGGATGCTGCTGATCCTGGTGGTGGGCGTGGTGCTAGCGTTCAAGAAATCCGACAACCTAGCCGCCGCCTACGGCATTGCCGTGACGACCACGATGGTCATCACGACAGTGCTGGCGGCAGTGGTGATGCGCTCGGTCTGGCGTTGGCACCCGGCGCTTGTGACGCTCGTGAGCCTTTGTTTCCTGGTGGTCGACATGGCATTCTTCTCGGCCAACCTCTTGAAGATTCGCGATGGCGGTTGGTTCCCCTTGACGCTGGGCGCCGGTGTGTTCTTCCTGCTGATGACTTGGTACAAGGGCAAGAAGCTTTTGCGTGCTCGCAGCCTGGAGGATGGCATTCCGCTCGAACCGTTCTTGGCGGGCTTGCTGGCGCATCCGCCGCATCGTGTCGAGGGCACGGCGGTTTTCCTGACCGGCAATACCGAGTTTGTGCCGGTGTCGTTGCTGCATAACCTCAAGCACAACCGCGTGCTTCACGAGCGCGTGATCTTCATCAGCTTCGTCACGCGCGATATTCCCTACGTGGACGACAAAAACCGGGTCTCCGTGCGCGATCTGGGCAGCGGCATCTACATCGTCAAGGCGGAATACGGCTTCAAGGAAACGCCGGACGTGTACCGCGTGCTCGAACTCGGTCAGCCGCAGATCGGCACGCGCTGCGAGCTGATGGATACGTCGTTTTTCATCGCGCGCGAATCGGTGGTGCCGTCCAAGTTGCCGGGCATGTCGATGTGGCGCGAGCGTCTGTTTGCGTGGATGCATCAGAACGGCGCCAAGCCCTCGGACTTCTTCCACATCCCCGCGAACCGTGTGGTGGAGTTGGGTACGAAGGTCGAGATCTGACCGACCGTATCGCTGCATAACAAACGGCCCGTGCGAGAGAGACGCACGGGCCGTTTTGTTTGGGTGTCAGGCGATGTTCGGGTTAGATCTTCGACGCGTCGTGGTCGCGTTTGTGCACTTCGTGGTTGCGCGCGTGTACGTCGTGGTTGCGATCCTTGACGTCGGCGTGCAGGTCCTTGCGGTCCTGGTGCAAGTCACGGCGGTCGGCATTGACCTGGTGCTGATCTTGAGCGCGTTGCTTGCTCCAGTATTCGGCACCCTTGACGTTGCCGTTTGCCAGGTCGCGGTCTTCGCGGCGTTGCGCGGTGTTGCGCTCGGCGCGTTCGTCAGTCAGGGCGGTCTTGTCTTTGCCGATATCGGCACGGTCGTGGTGAATGTCGCGGTTGTCGTGACGGATGTCACGGTTGTCCTGATGAATCTTCTGATTGTCTTGCTGGACTTGCGTAACAGGCGACACAGGAGCCGGCGGCGTGGTCTGCGCGAAAGCGGCGGTACCGGCTACAGCAAGCAGGGCAGCGATCAGGGTGTGGCTCGTCTTCATGGAGTTTCTCCTCGTGGGTGCCAGGCGGTGTGTGCCTGTGTCTCCATAACGGGCCGATAAGGCGGGTCGACGACGCGCGAGTGTTAGGAAAGATCCATGCGCGTAAGG
Source organism: Burkholderiaceae bacterium 26 (assembly GCA_000955795.1). Classification (GTDB taxonomy): domain Bacteria; phylum Pseudomonadota; class Gammaproteobacteria; order Burkholderiales; family Burkholderiaceae; genus Ralstonia; species Ralstonia chuxiongensis. The sequence continues at coordinate 109,143 of JYOB01000004.1, read as the reverse complement.
ACTTGTAACGACCGCGCTCAGCCATGAAAAAGCCCGCCGAGTCCGAAAACCGGGCGGGCTCCGCTAAACAGAATCTGCGTTAGCGCTTGAGCTTGGCGAAGGCTTCCGCCATGGCGCCGGATGGTTCCGGCGCGCGACGCTGCTGGCCGCCGTGGCGATTGCCGCCACTGCTCGGGCGATCACCACTGCCGGTACGCGCAGGCGCCTGGCCGGGTTCGTCGGACAGGCGCATCGTCAGTCCAATGCGGTTGCGCTTCACGTCGACTTCCATCACTTTGACCTTGACGATCTGGCCGGGCTTGACCACCTCGTGCGGGTCGCGCACGAACTTGGTCGACAGCGCCGACACATGCACCAGACCATCCTGATGCACGCCGATGTCGATGAACGCGCCAAACGCTGCCACGTTTGTCACCACGCCTTCGAGCACCATGCCGGGCTGCAGGTCCTTGATGTCTTCCACGCCGTCCTGGAACGTGGCCGTCTTGAACTCGGGGCGCGGGTCGCGGCCGGGCTTCTCCAGTTCAGAAAGAATGTCGACCACGGTCGGCAGGCCGAACTTCTCGTCGGTGAAGTCGCGAGCGGTCAGGCCGCGCAGCGCCTCGCGGTTGCCGAGCACGTCGCCGACGCCCTTCTTGATGCTGTCCAGAATGCGCTTGACCACCGGATACGCTTCCGGGTGCACCGAGGAGCGATCGAGCGGATTGTCGCCGTCATTGATGCGCAGAAAGCCGGCGGCCTGCTCGAAGGTTTTGTCGCCCAGGCGCGGCACTTTCTTGAGCGCGTCGCGGTTGGTGAACGCGCCGTTGGCATCACGATATTCGACGATGTTCTTGGCGAGGATCGAGTTCAGCCCCGAGACACGCGCCAGCAGCGGGGCAGAGGCCGTGTTCACATCCACGCCGACCGCGTTGACGCAATCCTCGACGATGGCGTCCAGCGCGCGGGCCAGCTCGCGCTGGTTCACGTCGTGCTGATATTGGCCGACGCCGATCGACTTCGGATCGATCTTCACGAGTTCGGCTAGCGGGTCTTGCAGGCGACGCGCGATCGACACCGCGCCACGCAGCGACACATCCAGTTCCGGGAATTCCTTGGCCGCCAGCTCCGACGCCGAATACACCGACGCGCCAGCCTCGCTCACCACGATCTTGGTCAGCTTCAGCTCCGGCGCGTTACGCATGAGGTCTTGCACCAGCTTGTCGGTCTCGCGGCTTGCTGTGCCGTTGCCGATGGAAACCAGTGCCACGCCGTGCTGCTTGGCCAACCGCGCGAGGGTGGCCAGCGAACCGTTCCAGTCGCGGCGCGGTTCGTGCGGGTAGATCGTGGCGGTTTCAAGCAGCTTGCCGGTGTGGTCAACCACGGCGATCTTGCAGCCCGTGCGGATGCCCGGATCGACGCCCATTACTGCCTTGGGGCCAGCCGGCGCCGCCAGCAGCAGGTCGTGCAGATTGCGACCGAAGATCTTGATGGCCTCGGCCTCGGCGGATTCGCGCAGCTGCGTGAGCAGCTCGGTTTCGATATGCGGCTGGACCTTTACGCGCCAGCACCAGCGGCATACATCCGACAGCCACTTGTCAGCCGGGCGGCCCTTGTTTTCGATGCCGACATGGCGCGCGATCATGACTTCGCACGGGTGGGGACTCAGCGCGTCCTGTTCTTCGCCCAAACCGAGCTTGACGAACAGCACGCCCGCGTTGCGGCCGCGGAATAGCGCCAATGCGCGGTGCGACGGTACGTTCCGGATCGGTTCGCTGTAGGCGTAGTAATCGCGGAATTTCTCTTCTTCGGCAGTTTCCTTGCCTTCCACCACCGTCGACGAAACCTGGCCCTGATTCCAAAGGTGGTCGCGCACCTTGCCCAGCAGCTCGGCCGTCTCGCCAAATTGTTCGGAGAGGATGTCGCGCGCGCCGTCCAGCGCGGCCTTTACGTCGGGGACGCCGCCATCGGCGGTCGGATTGCCGTTGACGAACTTGGCGGCTTCCGCTTGAGGATCGAGCGTCGGGTCGGCCAGCAGGGCCTGGGCCAACGGCTCAAGGCCGCATTCGCGGGCGATCTGGGCGCGCGTGCGGCGCTTGGGCTTGTAGGGCAGGTAGAGATCTTCCAGCACCTGCTTGGTCTCGGCCGCCTCGATGGCGGTGCGCAGGGCATCGGTCAGCTTGCCTTGCTCTTCAATGGAAGCCAGGATGGCTGCGCGGCGGTCTTCCAGTTCGCGCAGGTACAGCAGGCGCTCTTCCAGGTTGCGCAGTTGCGTGTCGTCCAGGTTGTCCGTCACTTCCTTTCGGTAACGTGCAATGAAGGGCACGGTGGCGCCTTCGTCCAGCAGTTGCACGGCGGCGGCAACCTGCTGCGGCCTGACCGCCAGTTCAATGGCGATGCGGGAGACGATCTTCTGCAACACGGAATCAGTCATTGCTTCCAGAGAGTGCGATGGAAAGCCGCGCATTTTGCCACAACGCGAACCCTGTTCCTGAGCTGAAATCCGTGGCCGCGCGGCGTTTGCCGCACAGGCGCGGTGATAAAATGCGCGTTATGCCTACGCTCCTGTTTTCTGCCCGTCGCCGCGCAGCTGCGCGCCGCGCTTCCCGTCTGGTTCTGCCGGCGTCCGTGCTTAGTGTTGCGCTGCTTGCCGCGCCCGCATGGAGCCAGTCTCCGCCGGCCTCCGCGCCAGCCGCTGCGGTGCCCGCCACGCAGCCCGATTTCGGTGCCGAACACGATCGCATCACCAGCGCCAAAGCATGGGCGGAATACCGCTACGCCCAGGCCGAGCGCGCTTGCTACGATAAATTCTTCGTCACGCGCTGCATCGATAAGGCCAAGGATGTGCGTCGCACGGAGCTCCACACCATCCGCGAACGTGAGTTGGCACTGGACGAAGCCGAGCGTGCCGACCGCGCTGCCCGCCGCGACCAGGAGCGCGCCATCCGCGAGGCTCAGTACAACGCCGAGCGTCCCCAGCGCGAAGCCGCCGAGCAGAAGAATCGCACCGATTTCGCGAACAAGCAGGAGCAGCAGCGTCTGAATGAAGCGCAGCGCCAAGCCGAAGCGCCGCAGCGCGCCGCCAATGCGCAGGCTGAGGCCAAGAAGCAGGCCGATTACGACGCCAAGCTGAAGGCGGCGCAGGAGCAGGGCGCTGCCAATGCAGCCAAGCGTGCGGAAAGCGTCAAGCAATTCCAGGAAAAGCAGCAAGACGCTGCCAAGCGCCAGAAGGAATTGGAAGAGCGCCGCGAACAAACCAAGCACCGCAAAGAGCAAAACCAGAACAACACCAGTCCGCTGGGGTTCTAAACTTCAGCCAAGGCCGGGTTTCCGGAGGAGAGCGATGGACAGCGATCTGAATACGATCTCGCGTCGCATCATTGAATTGCAGATCGAGCACCGCGATCTCGATTTCCTGATCGATCGGCTGGCAGGTACGGCCGGTCACGACGAGTTGCAGCTGCGCCGCCTCAAGAAGCGCCGCCTGAAACTCAAGGACACCATCACCCTGCTACAGTTGCAGCTTGAGCCGGACGTGCCGGCTTAGCGCCTGCCCAAAGTTGGTTCGATTTTCATCCCGAGAGGCCGCAATCACGTGCGGCCTCCGTCATTTGACTCCACGGATTCCGCGTTGACTTCGCTTTCCCCGCTGGCCGAGCCGTCGGCTGATTCCGACGCCGATACCAGCGACGCTTCGGTTCCCGCTGCCTCTCCACCTGCCGATGCCCATCATGTCGAGCTGGCGACGCTCTTTGCCGATGACGGCACGCTGGCCAAGGGTATCGATGGCTACCGGCCCCGCAGTGCGCAGCTGACGATGGCGCAGGCCGTTGCCAACGCCATCGAAGCCGCAGATTCGATCATCGTCGAGGCTGGCACGGGCACCGGTAAAACCTACGCTTACCTGGTCCCGGCGATGCTTTGGGGCGGCAAGGTGATCCTCTCGACCGGGACGAAAAACCTGCAGGACCAGCTTTTCCTGCGCGACATCCCGACCGTGCGCAAGGCGCTGAATGCGCCGGTGTCGGTGGCGCTGCTCAAGGGGCGCGCCAACTACGTCTGCCATTACCACGTCGAGCGCACGTCGCAGAACGGGCGCCTTTCTTCGCGCCAGGACGCCGCGTGGCTGCGCCAGATCAACCTCTTCCTGAAGACAACGAAAACTGGCGACAAGGCCGAACTTGCCAGCGTGCCCGAGAACGCGCCGGTGTGGAACCTCGTCACGTCCACGCGCGACAACTGCCTGGGTTCGGACTGCGCCTATTACAAAGACTGCTTTGTCATGCGCGCCCGCAAGGAGGCGCAGCAGGCTGACGTGGTGGTGGTCAACCATCACCTGTTCTTCGCGGACGTGATGTTGAAGGACACCGGCATGGCCGAACTGCTGCCCGCTGCAAATACGATCATCTTCGACGAAGCCCACCAGCTGCCCGAAACCGCCACGTTGTTCTTTGGCGAGACCATCTCCACGAACCAGATTCTCGAGCTTGCGCGCGACAGCGTGGCCGAAGGCCTTTCGCACGCACGTGATGCGGTGGATTGGGTTGCGATTGCCGCGCCGCTGGAGCGGGCCGCGCGCGATCTGCGTCTTGTTTTCCGCCAGGACGGCTCACGCCTGTCGATCAAGCAGATCGACAATGATGCGGCACTCGCCAAGCCGTTCTACGAGGTGTTGCCGAAGCTGGAGCAGGCACTTTCCGACTTTACCGGCGCGCTGGAAGCCCAGGCCGAACGCGCAGAGACCATCGAGCAGTGCCATCGCCGCGCCGTGGCGCTGTGTGAAAAGCTTGAGGCGTGGGTCGATCCCAAACCCCCGAAGGCGCCAAAGAAGGAAAGTGACGACGAGGGCGGGGAGGGCAAGAGCGCGGCCCCTGTCGACGAACGTGTGCGCTGGGTCGAGGTGTTCGCCAATTCCGTGCAATTGCATCTGACGCCGTTATCGATCGCGCCAATTTTTTCGCGCCAACGTGCCGGCCAGCCGCGCGCGTGGGTCTTCACCTCGGCCACGCTTTCGGTGCGCGGCAACTTCACGCACTACGCCGCACAGTTGGGCTTGGATCGTGATCGCTCGATGACGCTCGACAGCCCGTTCGATTACGCATCACAAGGCTTGCTGTATGTGCCGCGCGATCTGCCGCAGCCGAGCGATCCGCGCTTTACCGATGCGGTGCTCGACGCCACTTTGCCGCTGATTGAAGCGGCGGGCGGCAAGACGTTTCTGCTATGCACGACGCTGCGCGCCGTGAACCGCGCCGCCGAACGCTTGACGGACGAATTCGCGCAACGCGGGTGGGATTTCCCGCTGCTTGTGCAGGGCCAGGCCAGCCGTACGGAACTGTTGGACCGTTTCCGCGCGCTCGGCAACGCCGTGCTGATCGGCAGTCAAAGCTTCTGGGAGGGCGTAGACGTACGCGGCGAGGCGCTCTCTCTAGTCGTCATCGATAAATTGCCGTTCGCCCCGCCCGATGATCCGGTGCTGAGCGCCCGGATGGAGGCCCTGGAGAAAAAGGGGCTGAGTCCGTTTGCCGTGCACCAATTGCCGCACGCGGTGATCACGCTTAAGCAAGGTGCCGGCCGACTGATTCGCTCGGAGACCGATCGCGGCGTGCTGATGATCTGCGACCCTCGCTTGGTCGAGAAAAACTACGGTCGCCAGATCTGGCAGAGCCTGCCGCCGTTCAAGCGTACGCGCGAGGCCGAGACCGCCGCCGAGTTCCTGCGTTCCCTGCGGCTGGATCCGGATGTTCCGCAGTCGACCGAAACGGATGACTGACCCGCACGCACAAACAAAAAGCCCGGCCAATCGACCGGGCTTTTTGCTGCGCTCTTCAAGCCTTGCTTACCACCACTGGTACCAGGGCTTGTCTTTCTTGCGCTGACCGTAAGCGAGGAAGTCGCTCTTCGGGTAGTTCTGCTTGATGATGCGCTCGGTATCGTCGCGCATGTCTTTCATGCCCAGCGCTTCGTACGACTTCATCATGATGTACAGCGCTTCTTCCACAGCGGGGGCGCGGTCGTAATCCTTGATGGCGTCCTGTGCGCGGTTGACAGCGGCCAGGTAAGCGCCACGGCGATAGTAGTAGCGCGCGGCGCCCACTTCATGCTCGGCCATCGCGTTCACGATGTACTGCATGCGCTGCGTGGCGTCCGGCGTGTATTTGCTGTTCGGGAAACGCGTGATCAGCGTCTTGAACGCGTCGTAGGCGGCGCGTGCGGCCTTCGGGTCGCGCTCGCTCAAGTCCTGGTTCGAGAAGCGGCCGAGCCAGCCCAGGTTGTCGTTGAAGTTGATCAGGCCCTTGAGGTAGTAGGCGTAATCCACGCTGGGGTGATTCGGGTGCAGCTGGATGAAGCGATCAACCGAGGCCAGCGCGGCAGCTGTTTCGCCATCCTTGTAGTTGGCGTAGGCGGTTTCGATCTGGGCTTGCTGGGCATACGGCCCGAACGGATAGCGGCTTTCGAGCTTTTCGTAGTACTTGACCGCCTTGGCGTAGTCACCGCCGTCGAGCGAATCCTTCGCTTCCGAATATAATTTGTTAGCTGACCAGCCAGCAGTTTCGTCTTGCTGTTCCGGCAGGATGCCGCAGGCCGAGATAGTCAGACATGCAACGCCTGCCACCAACACTGCTCCGATTTGTGCGCGGATTCGACTGCCGATTCGACTGCCAATACGCGCCTGCTTTACGCTCGTGACCGACATGGGCACCTTTTCTGAATGAAAAATCGCATCAAGCATTATAGCCCAAGCCCTGTGTCAGACGACGCACTGGCTGACGTTTCCCTCGCTGCGCCGGAGACGGAAGACGCCCTCGATGATGAGGCGCTCGATTTGCCTGCCGCCGATGCGGCACCGGCTGCCGAACCGATCATCGTCGAGATTCCCGAAGCCATGCACGGCGAGCGTCTGGACAAGGCGCTTGCCAAGCTGCTGCCCGACTATTCGCGCAGCCGCCTGCAGCAATGGATTGACGCAGGTGCGGTGCGCCTGCGGGGTGAAGTCGTGCGGCCGCGTGCGGCCATCTCAGGCGGTGACCGCATTGAAGTCGTCCCGCAGCGCGCGGCCGACGAAAGTGCCTTCGTTGCCGAGCCCATCGATCTGGATGTGGTGTACGAAGACGACACGCTGCTCGTCATCAATAAGCCCGCCGGGCTGGTGGTGCATCCGGCTGCGGGCAACTGGAGCGGCACGGTGCTCAACGGCCTGCTGCACCGGTATCCCGACGCCGTCGAGTTGCCGCGCGCCGGCATCGTCCACCGCCTCGACAAGGACACCTCCGGCCTGATGGTGGTCGCCCGCACGCTGCCCGCACAGACGGACCTCGTCCGCCAACTTCAGGCACGTACCGTCAAGCGGACTTATCTCGCACTCGTGTGGGGCGAAACGCCCGAAGAGGCCACGATTGACGCCCCGATCGGCCGCGACCCGCGTGACCGCACGCGCATGGCCATCATCGAGACGGCCAGCGGCAAGCCGGCGCGCACGCATTTCAAGACGCTGGACGTGGTGGACCTCGGGCGCGCACAGGTATCGCTGGTGCGCTGCCAGCTTGAGACTGGTCGCACACACCAGATCCGTGTGCACTTTGAATCGGAGGGGCATCCGCTGCTTGGCGATCCGGTCTATACGCGCAATTTCCGCCGTGGCAAGCCGCAGACGATCAAGGCGCCGCTACCGGTGCCATTTACGCGGCAGGCGCTGCACGCAGTGCGCCTGGGGCTCGTGCATCCTGCGTCGGGCAAATCGGTGCATTGGGAAGTCGGCGTGCCCGATGATTTCGCCGATCTGCTGGAAGCCCTCGACCTGGATCCCGATGCCGATATCAACTGACTGGATCGTCCCCGACTGGCCCGCGCATCCGCATGTCAAAGCGCTGGCCACGACCCGCCTGGGCGGTGTCAGCACAGGGCCTTACGGATTGGCCGGTGGCTTGCCCGGTGGCCTGAACCTTGGCCTGCACGTCGGTGATGCGCCGGAAGCCGTTCAACAGAACCGCCGCATCTTGCGTGCAGCGCTACCCGCCGAGCCGGCGTGGATGGAGCAGGTGCACGGCACCGGCGTGGCGGATCTTGATCAACTCGTCGGCACGTCCGCGCCTGTGGTTGCCGATGCAGCGGTGGCGTCGTGGCGGGATCGCGTCTGCGTGGTCATGACGGCCGATTGCCTGCCTGTCTTGCTGAGCGACGCTCGCGGCGTAACCGTGGGTGCGGCGCATGCGGGCTGGCGCGGTCTATGCGGTGGCGTGATCGAGCGCACGCTGGATGCGATGCTCCAACGGTTGCGCGCCAGCGGCCAAGAAGCCGATCCAACGTGGCTGGCATGGCTGGGGCCGGCCATTGGGCCATCGTGCTTTGAAGTGGGTGCGGAAGTGCGCCAAGCCTTTATCGACGCCGCTCAGCCAGGTGAATTACCTGCTACCCAGGCGGCTTTCGTGGAAGGCGCATCCGCGGGCAAGTTCTTCGCTGATCTGTATGCACTCGCCCGGCTGCGGCTGGCACGCGCCGGTTGTACTGACGTGTACGGCGGCGGCCTGTGCACGATGACGGACGCCGAGCGCTTCTATTCGTACCGTCGGGAGCGCACCACGGGCCGCATGGCGACGCTGATCTGGCGGGCAGAGTGAGCGTTCAGGCGGCGCCGTCGCCTGTGTCGCTGCTCAGTGTTGGGGCGGTGTCCGACTTGTCCTGCGCGGCTTCTTGGGCCTTGCGGCGGCGCCTGCGTGCCGGCGTGCCGACAATCCAGAGGAAGAGCGATAGCGGCGCCACGCCGTAGAAGACAAATGTGCCGATGCCGGCAATCCAAGATTGCTCAGTCAAGGACATCATCAACACGACGTAGAGCCAGGCGATGGCGACGATATACATGGGAAAAAGCGGTGCCCGGCATTGGCGCAATGCAGCAGTCTCGCACGAAATTGCGCAAATTGGACCATAGCCCCGGTTCTGTGCTTAACCATTTGGTCGGAGCCGTTTTCGGCGAATGTGCAAAAACCCGCGCTGGCTCTACGTTTCCGGCCGATCATTAACTAACTCCGATTGACAGCCTTGAAACGGCAAGGCAACAATGCCCCGCAATACTACGAGTTGCGCCGCCGTTCCAACCGGAGCGGCGCATATCGTCGGATCGAGGGCACTATGGCATCGCGTCAATCGACATCATCCAAAGCATCTAGCGCCCACACTCAAGCTCCCTGGCAGGGCTTGTCGGACCCTACGCAGTGGGCAGAGCAGTTCAAGCAATGGCAAGCCTTTGCGGGCGCCTTCGCACAACCCGGTGCCGCGGCGCCGGGTCTTGGCCAGTTCAACGGCGCAGCGATGGGCGAAGGCGCGGTTCCCTTCGCGCTGATCCCGCACGAGCGGCTGGCCGAAATTCAGCAGAAATATCTTGAAGAGTGGCTCCAGATCTGGCGCCATATGAGCACCGGCGAAAGCGCCGAGGCCGTGGCGCCGTCTGATCGCCGTTTCTCGAACGATGCCTGGCGCAAGAGTCCGCTCTACGGCTACGCCGCTGCGTTCTACGTGCTCAACGCCCGCACGCTGATGGAAATGGCAGACGCCGTGCAAGCAGACGCCAAGACCCGCGAGCGCGTGCGTTTTGCCGTGTCGCAATGGACGGCCGCCATGTCGCCGTCCAACTTCCTTGCGACCAACCCAGAGGCCCAGAAGCATCTGATTGAATCGCGTGGCGAATCCCTGCGTACCGGCATCCTGAACATGCTGCAGGACATGGAGCGGGGCAAGATCTCGCAGACCGACGAAACGGCGTTCGAGATCGGCCGCAATGTCGCCAACAGCGAAGGCGCCGTCGTCTTCGAGAACGATTATTTCCAGCTCATTCAGTACAAGCCGCTGACGGCCAAGGTGCATGCGCGTCCGCTGCTGCTGGTGCCGCCGTGCATCAACAAGTTCTACATCCTGGATCTGCAGCCGGCCAATTCGCTTGTGCGCTATGCGGTGGAGCAGGGCAACACCGTGTTCCTGGTGTCGTGGCGCAATCCGGACGCGAGCATGGCGTCCCGCACATGGGACGACTACATCGAAGGCGGCGCGATCGAGGCCATTCGCGTAGCGCGCGAAATCTCTGCGCAGGACCAGATCAATGTGCTGGGCTTCTGTGTGGGTGGAACGATCCTGTCGACTGCACTCGCGGTGCTGGCTGCGCGCGGCGAGCATCCGGCGGCAAGCCTGACGCTGCTGACCACGCTGCTCGACTTTACGGACACCGGCATTCTCGACGTGTTCGTCGATCAAGCTCAGGTGGAAATGCGGGAGAAGACCATCGGCAGCAATGCGCCGACCGGCCCGGGCCTGCTGCGTGGTGTCGAGCTGGCAAACACGTTCTCGTTCCTGCGACCGAATGATCTGGTCTGGAACTACGTTGTTGAGAATTATCTGAAGGGCAAGACGCCCGCGCCGTTCGACCTGCTGTACTGGAATGGCGACTCGACCAACCTGCCAGGCCCGTGGTACTGCTGGTATCTGCGCCACACGTATCTGCAGAACGACCTCAAAACGCCGGGCAAGCTGAAGGTGAACGGCACGCCGGTGGATCTCGGCAAGATCGACGTGCCGGTCTACATCTACGGCTCGCGTGAAGACCACATCGTTCCATGGAAGTCCGCTTATGGCTCCGTGCCGCTGCTCAAGGGCAAGCGGCGTTTCGTGCTGGGTGCCTCGGGACATATCGCAGGCGTGATCAACCCGCCCGCGGCCAACAAGCGTTCGCACTGGATCAATGCCAAGCTGCCCGATACCGCCGATGCGTGGCTCGAGGGTGCCAAGGAGCATCCGGGCAGCTGGTGGCCGGATTGGTCTACCTGGCTGGCATCACACGCCGGCGCGCAGAAGGCTGCACCCAAGAGCTACGGCAATGCGGACTACCCGGCTATCGAGCCGGCGCCTGGCCGCTACGTCAAACAGAAAGCGTAAGATCGCGCGCATGAACCCCCGTTGCCGTCGCGGCTTCGGCCGCTGACGGTGTCCAACGACCCTCTCTTTCGACAGTGGAAGGTAAGCAAATGACCGATGTTGTGATCGTATCGGCGGTACGCACCGCCGTGGGCAAGTTTGGTGGCTCGCTGGCGAAGATCGCTGCGCCTGAGCTTGGCGCAGCCGTTATCCGCGAAGCACTGGCGCGTGCCAAGGTGGCACCGGACCAGGTGAGCGAAGTCATCATGGGCCAAGTGCTGACGGCGGGCTCGGGCCAGAACCCGGCGCGCCAGTCCGTCATCAAGGCAGGACTGCCGAACATGGTGCCCGGTCTGACCATCAACAAGGTGTGCGGATCGGGCCTGAAGGCCGTGATGTTGGCGGCCAACGCCATCATGGCGGGCGATGCCGAGATCGTCGTGGCCGGTGGCCAGGAAAACATGTCCGCCGCGCCGCACGTCTTGCCGGGCTCGCGCGATGGTTTCCGCATGGGCGATGCCAAGCTGATCGATTCGATGATTGTGGATGGGCTGTGGGACGTCTACAACCAATACCACATGGGCATCACGGCCGAGAACGTTGCCAAGGAGTACGGCATCACGCGTGAAGCGCAGGACGAGTTTGCCGTGGCTTCGCAGAACAAGGCTGAAGCTGCGCAGAAGTCGGGCCGTTTCAATGACGAAATCGTTCCGATCCTGATCCCGCAGCGCAAGGGCGATCCGATTGCCTTCACGCAGGATGAGTTCGTTCGCCATGGCGCCACGCTTGAATCGATGGTTGGGTTGAAGCCCGCCTTCGACAAGGCCGGCACGGTGACGGCGGCCAACGCCTCGGGCCTGAACGATGGCGCTGCCGCTGTCGTGGTGATGTCGGCCGCCAAGGCCAAGGAACTGGGCCTGACGCCGCTGGCTACGATCCGCGCTTACGCGAGCGCAGGCCTGGACCCGAAGGTCATGGGCATGGGCCCGGTACCGGCATCGAAGCGCTGCCTGTCGCGCGCCGGCTGGTCGGTTGGCGACCTAGACCTGATGGAGATCAACGAGGCGTTTGCCGCTCAGGCGCTGGCCGTGCATCAGCAGATGGGCTGGGATACGTCCAAGGTCAACGTCAATGGCGGTGCGATTGCAATCGGTCACCCGATCGGCGCGTCGGGCTGCCGCATTCTGGTCACGCTGCTGCACGAAATGCAGAAGCGCGATGCGAAGAAGGGCCTGGCCTCGCTGTGTATCGGCGGGGGCATGGGCGTGGCGCTGGCGGTCGAGCGTCCGTAAGTTTTTTGCAGTGGGATTGGCGTGGGGTGGAACGAATACCGCACACGCCAATCCGAGACACCTGAGCATCCGCTGCCTGGCAAGAGTCCGGGCAGTTCTAACAACAAGGAATAGGAGTGGACATGACCAAACGCATTGCATACGTCACCGGTGGCATGGGCGGTATCGGAACGGCGATTTGCCAGCGCTTGGCGCGCGACGGCTTCACCGTTGTCGCAGGCTGCGGCCCGAACTCGCCGCGCAAGGCGAAATGGCTCGAACAACAAAAGGCGCTGGGTTTCGATTTCGTGCCGTCCGAGGGCAACGTCGGCGATTGGGAGTCCACCAAGGCCGCGTTCGACAAGGTCAAGGCCGAAGTGGGCGAGGTGGATGTCCTGATCAACAACGCCGGCATCACGCGCGACGTGGTGTTCCGCAAGATGACCCGCGCCGACTGGGATGCAGTGATCGACACCAACCTGACTTCGCTGTTCAACGTGACCAAGCAGGTCATCGATGGCATGGCCGATCGCGGCTGGGGCCGTATCGTCAACATCTCGTCGGTGAACGGCCAGAAGGGGCAGTTTGGTCAGACCAACTACTCGACGGCCAAGGCTGGCTTGCATGGCTTCACGATGGCGCTGGCGCAGGAAGTTGCCACCAAGGGCGTGACGGTCAACACGGTGTCGCCCGGCTACATCGCCACCGACATGGTGAAAGCGATTCGTCAGGATGTGCTCGACAAGATTATTGGCACGATCCCGGTCAAGCGCCTGGGCGAGCCGACCGAGATTGCCTCGATCTGCGCATGGCTGGCATCTGAAGAGTCCGGCTTCTCCACCGGCGCGGACTTCTCCCTCAACGGCGGCCTGCACATGGGCTGACGCTCCCACGCCCATGCTGCGGCGATGCTGCAGCATGGGCGCAGCAATTTTCCCCCTGAATTTGCCTGCATGCTGCGATGCTCGATTGCATCGCAGCAGACTTTTGCATCCTTTCCGGACAACTGTCCGAGTGCGTGAGCCGCATCAAAATGCTGCGGGTTTTTACCGGGGGAGGTCGCCTTTTCTTTGCAGGGCGATCCGCATAGAATCCAATCACGGAGGCGCTCCGCAGGGAGACACGGGGCGTCCGCTCATAACCGGATGCATCTGCGCTGCTATTGAATGCAGCATTCGCGCGCAGATCGGAACAGCCGGCAACCGCGTATTTTGCTGCATCGCTCGGTGCAGTCATTTCGCACTGCATCGGCTGCACCGCAGCAGCATCGCCAACACGGAAAGGCACGATGGCCACCAGCAAGAAGGGCACCGAACGGCTGATCAAGAAATATCCCAACCGCCGGCTCTACGATACCCAAACCAGCACGTACATCACGCTGGCAGACGTCAAGCAGCTCGTAATGGAAACCGAAGAGTTTCGCGTTGTTGATGCGAAATCCGGTGAAGACCTGACCCGCAGCATCCTGCTGCAGATCATCCTGGAAGAGGAAACCGGCGGTGTGCCGATGTTCTCCGGCGCGATGCTCGCTCAGATCATCCGTTTCTATGGCAACGCCATGCAGGGCATGATGGGGACGTACCTGGAAAAGAACATCCAGGCGTTTGTCGACATCCAGAGCAAGCTGGCCGAAAACTCGAAGGATCTGTACAGCGGCAACTCCTTCAACCCGGACATGTGGTCGCAATTCATGAACATGCAGGGGCCGATGATGCAAGGCATGATGAGCAACTACATCGAGCAAAGCAAAAACCTGTTCGTGCAGATGCAGGAGCAGATGCAGAGCCAAGCCAAGAACATGTTCGGGACATTCCCGTTCAACCAGCCGCCCGAAAAGAAGTAAGTTCGGCGGGCTGGTAAAACAAGGCGAATCGCGTGGCGGTTCGCCTTTTTTGTTGGGTGCGCGCGGGTGAGGGCGGCAAGGTAAAATACTCGGCTTTCGGGTGAGGTGTACGCCTCACCGACCATCACGATTCCCGCTTCGGTCTCCCATGTTTGATGTTCGCCCCCGGCCCGTGCGCCGGCCGTCTTCCGTTTTCGCATGAGCCGTCTTTTGCTTGCCCCCATGGAAGGGGTCGCGGATTACGTCATGCGCGACGTGCTGACTCAAGCTGGCGGCTACGACGGATGCGTCTCGGAGTTCGTCCGGGTGACGGGCTCGTTGCTGCCCGCGCGCACGTACGAACGTGAGACGCCTGAGATCGGCAACGGCGGCTATACCGCCAGCGGCACGCCGATGACCATCCAGCTCCTCGGCAGCGATCCGGAATGGCTGGCCCGCAATGCGGCATACGCGGCGACTCTCACGCCGCATGGCATCGACCTCAACTTCGGTTGCCCGGCCAAGGTCGTGAACCGGCACGGCGGCGGCGCCATGCTGCTCGCCACGCCGGAAGTGCTGTACGACATCGTGCACGCCGTGCGAGCCGCCGTGCCGGCCAACATTTCGGTGACGGCGAAGATGCGGCTCGGCGTTTCCGATACTTCCCGGGCGATTGATTGTGCGACGGCCCTGGCGGAAGGCGGTGCCGAATCGCTCGTCGTGCATGCCCGCACGCGCGACCACGGCTACCGTCCTCCCGCCCATTGGGACTGGATTGCACGCATCGCCGACGCCGTGAGCATCCCCGTGACCGCCAACGGCGAAGTCTGGACCGTGGCCGATTGGGAGCGCTGCCGGGCCGTCAGCGGCTGCAATGACGTGATGATCGGGCGTGGCGCCGTGTCTGACCCGTTCCTGGCCCGGCGCATTCGCGGGCAGATGGACCAAGCGCCGTCTGCGGCGGAGTGGCCGATTGTGCTGGGCTATCTCGCCGATTATCTGAAAAAGCTGCATGCGCGTATCTCGGCCAAGCATGAGCATGGCCGCGTCAAACTCTGGCTGAGCTATCTGAAGCGGACGTGGCCGCAGGCCGCGGAACTGCACGATGCGATCCGCCGGCTGCAGGACGCGCTGGAAATCGAGCGCGTGATTGAACAGATGCAGCTTCGGCTTGGCCGCCCAGGCGCGGCGAACGGTTAAAATACGCAACCGCGCGGCACACCCTGTGTGCACCGCGCAAATCCTCTCCCACATCAGGTTGTTCCCATGTCCGACGTCAGTACCCAGAGCCCCAAGGTGGGGTTCGTCAGTCTCGGTTGTCCCAAGGCCTTGGTCGATTCCGAGCAGATCATCACCCAACTGCGTGCGGAGGGGTATGAGATTTCCGGCACGTATGGCGGGGCGGATCTGGTGGTCGTCAACACCTGCGGCTTCATCGACGAGGCTGTGCAGGAAAGCCTGGATGCGATTGGCGAGGCGCTGGCCGAGAACGGCAAGGTGATCGTGACTGGCTGCCTGGGTGCCAAGAAGGACGCCGCGGGACAGGACATCATCACCAACGTGCACCCGAAGGTGCTGGCCGTGACCGGCCCTCATGCGCTGGGCGAAGTGATGGAAGCGGTGCACACGCACCTGCCCAAGCCCCACGACCCGTTCATCGATCTGGTGCCGCCGCAAGGCATCAAGCTCACGCCCAAGCATTACGCGTATCTGAAGATTTCCGAGGGCTGCAACCACCGTTGCAGCTTCTGCATCATCCCGTCGATGCGCGGCGATCTCGTTTCGCGCCCGGTGGCCGAAGTGATGCTGGAGGCGGAAAACCTGCTGAAGGCCGGCGTAAAGGAGCTGCTCGTCATCTCGCAGGACACCAGCGCTTATGGCGTCGATGTCAAATTCCGCATGGGCTTCTGGAATGGCCGTCCGCTGAAGACGCGCATGACCGAGCTGGTCGGCGCGCTTGGCGAGTTGGCGTCGCAGTACGGCGCCTGGGTGCGCCTGCATTACGTCTACCCGTACCCGAGCGTCGATGAGGTGATGCCGCTGATGGCCGAAGGCAAGGTCCTTCCGTATCTGGACGTGCCCCTCCAGCATGCCCACCCAGACGTGCTCAAGCGCATGAAGCGCCCGGCCAACGCCGAGAAAACGCTGGACCGCATCCGCGCCTGGCGCGAGGTCTGCCCGGAGTTGACCATCCGTAGCACGTTCATCGCTGGCTTCCCGGGTGAAACGGAAGAAGAGTTCCAAACGCTGCTCGACTTCATCGCCGAGGCCGAGCTGGACCGCGTGGGTTGCTTCGCGTATTCGCCGGTCGAAGGCGCCACCGCCAACGACTTGCCGGGCGCGCTGGCCGATGAGGTGCGCGAGGAGCGCCGCGCGCGCTTCATGGAAGTCGCCGAGCGCGTGTCTGCGCGCCGCCTCCAACGCAAGGTTGGCAAGTCGCTGCGCGTGCTCGTGGATGAGGTTAATCAGGACGGCGGCATCGGCCGTTCGTCGGCGGATGCGCCGGAGATTGATGGCCTAGTCTATATCGCGCCGCCGTCGAAGCCTTATAAGCGCTACAAAGCGGGCGATTTCGTGTCGGTCAAGATTACCGGCGCCGATGGTCACGACCTGTGGGGCGAGGTCTGATGCCCTTAGGTAGTCGTACCTAAAATTTGCGAACGGTCGTGCGTTTATACTGACCGCCATCCAATTTCGATGGCACAGGAGACAGCAATGGCACGTGAAGTGGTGGTGGTCAGCGGCGTTCGTACCGCAATCGGGACGTTTGGCGGCAGCCTGAAGGATGTGGCGCCGTGCGAACTGGGCGCGCTCGTCGTGCGCGAGGCGCTGGCCCGCGCAAGTGTGAAGGGCGAAGACGTTGGCCACGTGGTGTTTGGCCACGTGATCAACACCGAGCCGCGCGACATGTATCTTTCGCGCGTGGCGGCTGTGAACGGCGGTGTGTCGGCCGAAACGCCTGCGTTCAACGTCAACCGCCTGTGCGGCTCGGGCCTGCAGGCCGTGGTGAGCGCCGCGCAAACCGTTCTGCTGGGCGACGCCGACGTTGCCATTGCCGGCGGTGCAGAAAGCATGAGTCGTGCGCCGTACCTTGCACCCGCCGCCCGCTGGGGTTCGCGCATGGGCGATGCCAAGATGGTCGACATGATGCTGGGCGCGCTGCACGACCCGTTCCACGCTATGCACATGGGAGTGACGGCGGAGAACGTTGCCCGCGAATTCGGTATCAGCCGCGAGCAGCAAGACCAGACCGCGCTGGAATCCCATCAGCGTGCATCGCGCGCCATCCAGGCCGGCTACTTCAAAGACCAGATCGTTCCGGTGACGATCAAGTCGCGCAAGGGCGATATCCAGTTCGATACCGATGAGCACGTCCGCCACGACGCGACCATCGACGACATGACCAAGCTGAAGCCGGTCTTCACGAAAGAGAACGGCACGGTCACGGCAGGCAACGCTTCGGGCCTGAATGACGCGGCTGCCGCGCTGGTGCTGATGGAGCGCTCGGAGGCGGAGAAGCGCGGCCTCAAGCCGTTGGCGCGGCTGGTGTCGTACGGCCACGCTGGCGTGGATCCGAAGATCATGGGTATCGGCCCGGTGCCGGCCACGCGCAAGGCGCTGGAGCGCGCAGGACTGTCGGTCAACGATCTGGATGTGATCGAAGCCAACGAGGCATTTGCTGCCCAAGCCTGCGCGGTGACGAAGGAGCTCGGCCTCGACCCCGCTAAGGTCAACCCGAACGGCTCAGGCATCTCGCTCGGCCACCCGATCGGCGCAACGGGTGCGCTCATCACGGTCAAGGCGTTGCACGAGTTGCAGCGCATCGGTGGTCGCTACGCGCTGGTGACCATGTGTATTGGTGGAGGACAAGGCATTGCGGCGGTGTTCGAGCGCATCTGAACGCATTTTCTCGATTGAGCGTCTGATTCGGCCCGTCGGCGCGCTGCTCGCGCTGATGCTGGCCGCAGGCGTGGCGCCGGTGTCCGCGCAGACGCTGGCCGCCAACAACGGCTACGACGTGTCGACCGGCAGCGCCAACGTGCAGCCGGGTGACCTCGGCCTGAACCGCGCCATTGCCGATGGCGACAAGCGTCGCGCTCAGGCCAGGAAGGGCGATAACGGGGTCGCCGCCCAGACGGCGCCGCCACGTTTGCTGCAACCGCAGCCCGACTACGCGAAATATCCGGTCTACACCGGCGTGATCGGCGACATGCCGATCCGCATGCGCCTTGGCCGCAAGACCGGTGAAATCGACAGCGTCCACGGCGAATACGTTGCGGGCGACGCGGCCGGCGTGCGCCTGGTGACCGGCGAATACGAAAACGGCGGTTTTCTCATGGAGGAGTCCGATGACGGTACGCACGTCACCGGCACCTGGGAAGGCGCCATCGACGGTCACGGCATTGTGCGCGGCACGTGGACGGACGTGGCCCACGACGGCCACACGTTGCCCTTTGTGCTGCGGCCCGTCGCGGTGGTGGTAATTCCGCCATACGATGCCGCAACCAACAGCAATGCCGCAGTGCCCGCAACGCCAATGACGCCGCTGGTGCCCGCTGCGCCGGGTCAGATTGCGCCACCGTCCAGCAGTCCAACGCGATCAAGCGCGCACTGGTAAGCGGCCGGAAATTGCTCATACGCCATCAAACAGGAAACCACGTGAACGACGACACCAAGCTCCCGCCGATGTTTCCCGCGACCCAGGCTGTCCATCCGGACTTGCATATCCCGCCGGGCTTCACGGCGTTCTCGCATGCCACGCATCGCGCTTCGACAGTGGTGTTCAAGAACCTCGCCGACATGCGCGCCTTCGGCAGCGGTAGCGTGGTGCACTGGCGCTACGGCCTGCATGCCACACCGACCTCCGACGCGCTGTGCCAAGCGCTGGCGCAGATCGAGGGCGGCTCGCACGCGCTGCTGCTCCCATCGGGGCTGGCGGCGATTTCGTTGGTGTACTTCTCGCTCATCAAATCCGGCGACGATGTACTGATTCCGGACAACGCCTACGGGCCGAACCGCGACCATGGCGAATGGATGGCGCGCCAGTTCGGTATCACCGTGCGCTACTACGACCCGATGATCGGCGCCGGCATTGCCGACCTGATGCGTCACAACACCAAGCTCGTGTGGCTCGAAGCGCCGGGCTCCGTGACGATGGAAGTGCCCGACTGCACGGCCATCGCGGAGGTGGCGCGCAAGGCCGGGGCCGTCACCGCCATCGACAACACCTGGAGCGGCGGCGTGTACTACCAGCCGTTTGAACACGGCATCGACATCTCCGTGCAGGCGTTGACCAAGTACCAGTCGGGTGGCAGCGATGTGCTCATGGGCGCCGCCATCACCAACGACGAAGCGCTGCACCACAAGCTGCTTGCCACGCGCATGCGCATGGGCTGGGGCGTTTCGGCGGACGACTGCTATTTCGTGCTGCGCGGCCTGCCGAGCCTGCCGACGCGTCTGGCTGCGCACGACGCGCACGCCCGCGAAGTGGCCGAATGGCTGGCTGACCGCCCCGAAGTCGTGCGCGTGCTTCATCCGGCGCTGCCCGATTGTCCGGGCCACGAAAACTGGAAGCGCGACTTTACCGGCGCGAGCGGATTGTTTTCGATCGTGTTGCACGAACGCTATTCGCAGGCGCAGATCGATGCCTTTATCGAAGGCCTGCGCTACTTTGCGATCGGCTTTTCGTGGGGCGGCGCGCACAGCCTGGCGCTGCCGTACAACATCCCGTCGATGCGCACGGCGACCGCCTGGCCACCGGCCGATTGGGAGAACGCGGGCGGTTTCGTGCGGCTGTATATCGGGCTGGAAGATCCGCGTGATTTGATTGCGGATTTGAAGCAGGCGATGGAGACGCACCTGCGGGCTTGACCTTTCAAGCTTCGGAGGGCGGCGATGGCGGGGTGTGCGATTCGATCGTGTCACCCCGTTTTTAATGGCCGCGGCTACAGGGTTTCAAGCAGGCGCGCAATGGTTTCGGGTGAAGGCAACTGGTCCTGCAACTCCTTCGGCAAGCTCTTGGTGATGGCGTAAGTCGCGACGCCAATCGGTTTCCTTGCATCGCGCAGTGCGTATTCGACGATGGTGCGCTTCTTTTCCTTGCACAGGATGATGCCGATGGACGGGTTCTCATCCTCCTGGCGAACCTGTTCGTCGAGGGCTGCGAGGTAGAACTGCATCTTGCCGACGAACTCGGGTTCAAACTTGCCGATCTTCAGTTCGATGGCGACCAGCGAGCGCAAGCGGCGGTGGAAAAGCAACAGGTCGATGAAATACTCGTCGCCATCTACTTCGAGCCGGTATTGGCTTCCCAAGAAGGCAAACATTCCGCCCATCGCTCGCAGGAAATCTTCGATGCGGGTGATCAGCGCGCGCTCCAGCTCCCGTTCGCTATGCTGATCGCCGAGCTCGAGAAAATCAAAGGCGTATTCGTCTTTTACCGCCAGCTTGGCTTGCGCGCGCAGGGTTGGCGTCAGCGCCTTGTCGAAATTGGTCTGGCCGAGGAGTGATTTTTCGTAGCTCTGGTTATCGATCTGATGGGCTAGAACGCTCTTTGACCAACCGAATTTGCGCGTCATGCGCAGGTAAAACTCGCGCTCTTGAGCGTCTTTGCAGCGCTCAAGGATAAGCAGGTTATGGCTCCAGCCGATTTCTCGCACCAGTGGTGCGAGTTTTATTGCGTCGCGGTAGGTCTCGAAGAATCCCTTCATCCGCCACAGGTTGGATGCTGAAAAACCGCCCGTGCCAGGAAAGCTCGCCTGCAGGTCTGCAGCGAGTTGCTGCACGACAGCTTTACCCCAACCGTCGGTTTGCTGCCGCGCCACGATCAGTTGTCCGATGTCCCAATACAGGCCCACCAGCTCTTTGTTGACCGCCCGTAGGGCAGCATATTGCGCAGCCTGAATGCGCGCCCTGACCTCGGTGAGCAGGGCCGCGTAATCCCGCGCATCCACCGTTTCTCGCACCACCGGTGCGAGTTTTCTGCGGGCAGGTTGGCGAGTCGCCATCGCGGCTTACTGCTGCGGGAACAGATTCAACAGCCCATCCAGGCCGACAACGTTGAACGCCACGTCGGCCTGCGCCTGCACGATGGGCTTGGCGCGGAACGCGACCGACAGACCGGCTACGCCCATCATCTTGAGATCGTTCGAGCCGTCGCCCATGGCGATGGCGTTGTGCGTCGATACGCCCAGATCCTGGCAGAACGCCTTGAGCGTCTGCGCCTTCACATCCGCATTGACGATCTCGCCGAGCACGCGGCCGGTGAGCTTGCCGTCGACGATCTCCAGCGTGTTGGCGCGCGTGCGGTCAAGGCCCAGGCGCTCCTGCAGGCGTGAGGTGAAGAATTCGAAGCCGCCCGATACCAGCAGCGTGCGGATGCCCAACGCTTGCACAGCCTTGAGCATCTTTTCGGCACCCGGGGAGAGCTGCAGGCGCTCGGCATAGACGCGCTCCAGCACGCTCGCATCCAGGCCCTTGAGCAGTTCGACGCGGCGCGTCAGGCTCTCGTTGAAATCCTTGATCTCACCCCGCATCGACGCTTCGGTGATGGCCGCCACCTGCGGCTTGAGCCCGCAGAAATCCGCAATCTCGTCGATGCACTCGATGGTGATGAGCGTGGAATCCATGTCCATCGCCAGCACGCGAAAATCGCCGAACGTCCATTCGTCGGGAATCCACGCGTAGTCCATCTTCAGGTTGGCGCAGATGGCATCAAGCTGGACGCGCAATTCGCTGGGCAGTTCGTGCACCCATTCGATGGCGGCGACGTTGGGCGCGCGCATCTCGTAAGCGGCGCTGCCAAACAGGCTGCGGATGGATTCAATGTCGCCGGTGGACAGCGGCGACAGGCTTTGCAGAATGACGGGCATGGAGTGGCAGGAGCGGGGAGCGGGCAGTTCGGCGCCGGGGAAGCCCGCTATTGTAGCGAACGCCCCGGGCGGAATGCGCCCCACCAAAAGGTGAGGCGTTGCAGTGTAAGCGTTAGGCGGACGCGGTTTCGACCATCAGGCTGCGCGCCACCTTGGCGAGGAAGCGGTCGCACGCGTCGAGCTGGGCGAGTTCGACGTATTCGTTGGCCTTGTGCGCCTGTTCGATGTTGCCCGGGCCGCACAGCACGGCCGGAATGCCGGCGCGCTGGAAGAGACCGGCTTCAGTGCCATAGGCGACCTTGCGTTTGTCGTTGTCTTCAGTCAGCACACGCACAAGCTGCGTAATGGCGGCTTGCTCGGATGCGTCCAGCGAGGGCGCGGCGGCAATCTCGTCGAGTTCGATGCGGGCATCCGGGTGCTCGCGCTGCATGGCGGGCTCGATGGTTTCGCGCACGTAGTGCTCGACGCGCGCGCGGATGGCCGGCGCATCCACGCCCGGCAGGTTGCGGAACTCAAATACCAGCTCGCACAGCGCGGGGATCGTGTTCAGCGCGATACCGCCGTTGATGAGGCCGGTCGATGCCGTGGTGAACGGCACGTCAAATGCATCGTCGAACGGGCCCTTGGCGCGGAATTCATCGGCCAGGTCGCGCACGAAACAGATGATGCGCGCGGCGTATTCGATGGCGTTGACGCCCTGTGGCGTGAGCGACGAATGCGCAGCGCGTCCGTGCACTCGGCAGCGGTAGGCGTTGATGCCCTTGTGCGCGACGATCGGGCGCATGGCGGTGGGCTCGCCGACGATGCAGCCGGCGGGCTTGATGCCGCGCGCGATCAGGTCTTCGATCATGCGCGGGGCCCCCACGCAGCCGACTTCCTCGTCATATGACAGTGCGAAGTGCACAGGCTCGCGCAGTCTGCCCTGCAGCAGCGACGGCACCAGCGCCAGCGACGAAGCGATGAACCCCTTCATGTCGCACGTGCCGCGGCCGTAGAGCTTGCCGTCGCGCACTTCCGGCGCAAATGGGTTGCTGTCCCATTTCTGGCCATCCACCGGCACCACATCGGTGTGGCCCGACAGCACGATGCCGCCTTGCACGCTGCCGTCCGCTGCCGGAATCGTGGCAAACAAGTTGGCCTTGTTGCCATCGTAGTTGTGCGAAAGATGCGATTCGAGTCCGACGCCGCGCAGGTAGTCGCGCACGGTTTCAATCAGCGCCAGGTTTGAGCCGCGGCTGGTGGTGTCGAAACTGACGAGCTTGTTCGTCCAGTCCAGGGTGGAGAACGGGGTGAGGGCGGTACTCATGATGGTTTCCTTGTTCTGATTGGCCGATCCTACTGGATCACGTCAATTGCCGCATGGCGTGGCGAATGGTCTGCGCCAGCGCGCCGAATTCGGCCGGAATGTTCTCGATGCGCAGGCGATCCTGCCCCGCCAGCTTGATCTGCCGGTTCTTCTGTACAAGATCGATGATCTTGATGGCGTCGACAGGCGGGTTCGGTATGAACTGCAGCGTGACGGAGTTCGTGCCCGTGTCGATCTTGCGGATGCCCAGCGGCGCGGCGGCAATGCGCAGCCGGTGCGTTTCGATGAGCGATTGCGCCTGCGGCGGCAGCTTGCCGAAACGATCGATCAACTCTTCCTGGATGTTGTCGATGGTCTCGCCGCTTTCGCAGTTGGCCAGGCGCTTGTACAACGAGAGGCGCTCCTGGACATCGCCGCAATAGTCTTGCGGCAACAGGGCCGGCGTGCCGAGGTTGATCTCGGTTGTGGCCGCAAGCGGCGCCATCAGATCGGGTTCCTTGCCGGCCTTGAGCGACTTCACCGCCTGGTTGAGCATGTCGGTGTAGAGCTGGAAGCCGATCTCGGAAATCTCGCCCGATTGCTTGTCGCCCAGCACCTCGCCGGCGCCACGGATTTCCAGATCGTGCATCGCCAAGTAGAAGCCTGCGCCGAGCTCTTCCATCTGCTGAATGGCTTCAAGGCGGCGTTGTGCCTGCTTGGTCAGGCCGTCTACGTCGTGCACCAGCAGGTACGCATAGGCCTGGTGGTGCGAGCGCCCGACGCGACCACGTAACTGGTGCAACTGCGCCAGGCCGAACTTGTCGGCGCGGTGGATCAGGATCGTGTTGGCGGTCGGCACGTCAATGCCGGTCTCGATGATCGTCGTGCACAGCAGGATGTTGGCGCGCTGGGCCACGAAATCGCGCATCACGCGTTCCAGTTCGCGCTCGTGCATCTGGCCATGGGCGACCACCACGCGCGCTTCTGGAATCAACTCTTCGAGCTTGGCGCGCTTGTTCTCGATGGTCTCGACCTCGTTGTGCAGGAAATAGACCTGGCCGCCGCGCTTCAATTCGCGCAGGATGGCTTCGCGCAGCACGCCGTCTTCCTCGCGGCGCAGGAACGTCTTGATGGCCAGGCGCTTTTGCGGCGCAGTGGCGATCACCGAGAAATCGCGCAAGCCTTCCAGCGCCATGCCCAGCGTGCGCGGGATCGGCGTGGCCGTGAGCGTGAGCACGTCCACCTCGGCGCGTAATGTTTTGAGCGCTTCTTTCTGGCGCACGCCAAAGCGGTGTTCCTCGTCGATGATGACGAGCCCCAGCCGGTTGAACTTCACATCCGGCGAGAGTAGCTTGTGCGTGCCGATCACGATGTCGATGGTGCCGGCGTTGATGGCTTCGATCGCGGTGTCGATCTCTTTCTTGTTCTTGAAACGCGAAATCTCGGCAATGCGCACCGGCCAATCGGCAAAGCGGTCGACCAGCGTTTGGTAGTGCTGTTCGGCCAGCAGCGTGGTCGGTGCGAGGATGGCAACCTGCTTGCCGCCCATCACCGCAACAAATGCGGCACGCAGCGCGACTTCCGTCTTGCCGAAGCCGACGTCACCGCAGACGAGGCGATCCATCGGCTTGCCCGACGTCATGTCCGCGATCACAGCGGCGATGGCGGCGGCCTGATCGGGCGTTTCGTCAAAGCCGAAGCTCTCGGCAAAGGTGGCGTAGTCCTCGGGCGTGAGCGGGAAGGCGAAGCCTTGGCGCAACGCGCGTCGTGCGTACAGGTTCAGCAGTTCGGCCGCCGTATCGCGAATCTGCTGCGCCGCCTTGCGCTTGGCCTTTTCCCACTGGCCGGAGCCGAGCGAATGCAGCGGCGCGGTTTCCGGATCGGCGCCCGAGTAGCGCGAGATCACGTGCAACTGATGCACCGGCACATAGAGCTTGCTGCCCTTGTCGTAGTCGAGGTGCAGGAATTCTTCCTCGCCGTTGCCCATGTCGATGGAGACCAGCCCCTGATAGCGGCCGATGCCGTGTTCGCTGTGCACCACCGGATCACCGATCTTCAGTTCGGCCAGATCGCGCACCATTGAATCGACGGCGGTGGCCTGCTCCTGCTTGCGGCGACCGGCGCGGCGCACGGTTTGCGCGTACAGCTCGGTCTCGGTGATGAGCGCGATGCGTTCCTCCCCGAGGATGAAGCCCTGGTAAAGCGGGGCCACGCCCAGCACGAACTTGGCATCGCCGCTCATCAGGTCGGCGAAGTCTGCTACGCCTTCGGGGTGCAGGCCGCTGGCGGCAAGCATTTGCGCAAGCGTTTCGCGGCGGCCTGCGGATTCCGCGCAGATCATCACGCGGCAATTGCTGCGCATCAGGAACGATTCGAGATTGACCAGCGGGTCTTCTGCGCGGCGGTTGACGGCAACGTTCGGCAACGGCAGCGAAAGCGGTGCATCGCCGGGATCGGCGCGCAACACCAGGCGAGCGTGCGGCTTGGCCGCGACGAAGAACGCCTCTTCATCCAGATACAGCGCCGACGGCTGCAGCAGCGGCCGTTCGCGATCGTGGCGCATGAAGTTGTAGCGCTGCGTCGTGTCGGCCCAGAAGCGGCGCACCGCGCCTTCGATGTCGCCCACGAAAGCGAGATGCGTGGCGCCCGGCAGGTAGTCGAACAGCGTCGCGGTTTCTTCGAAGAACAGCGGCAGGTAATACTCGATGCCGGCGCTGGGCACGCCGTTGCCGATGTCCTTGTAGATGGGCGAGCGCGTCGGGTCGCCTTCGAACACCTCGCGCCAGCGTCCGCGGAAGGCGGTGCGCGAGGCCTCGTCCATCGGGAATTCGCGGCCCGGCAGCAGGCGGACTTCATTCACCGGGTAGAGGCTGCGCTGCGTGTCGGGGTCGAACGAGCGAATGGTCTCGATTTCGTCGCCAAACAGGTCGAGCCGATATGGCAACGGCGAGCCCATCGGGAACAAGTCGATCAGGCCGCCGCGCACGGAATATTCGCCCGGGCGCATCACGGCGCTGACGTGCTCGTAGCCGGCCAGCGTGAATTGCGCTTTCAGCGCGGCCTCGTCCAGCTTTTCGCCCTTCTTGAAGAAGAACGTGTAGGCGGCCAGGAACGATGGCGGCGCCACGCGTTGCAGCGCCGTGGAGGCCGGCACGAGCAGAATGTCGCACGCACCGTTCTGCAGGTCATGCAGCGTCGCCAGCCGCTCGGAGATCAAATCCTGGTGCGGCGAGAAATTGTCGTATGGCAGCGTTTCCCAGTCCGGCAGCAGCTTCACGCGCGCCTGCGGGGCAAACCAGCGCAGCTCTTCCGCCAGGCGCTGGGCGTCGACGGCATTGGCGCAGACCACCGCCAGCATCGGCACGGCGGCGCGATGCTGCTCCAGGTAGCGCGCAAGCAGCAGGGCGTCTGCCGCGCCCTGCAGGCCGCTGAAGACGAAGCGCGAGCCCGGTTTGACGGCGGGCAGGGCGGAGAGCGAAAAATCGGACATGAGGTGTCAGGTTCTGTGGGGCACAACTGCAAGACAAAGCACGACACCCCGCCGGCATTTGCAGGCGGGGTGTCGTGACGCAGACCGCTATTATAAAATCCGCGCCAGCCGCGCGCTTGACGAGCACCAAAACCACGCAAATGCCGCGCCCACGTTCACATTCCCGCCTGCCATGTCGATTTCCGTCCCCGGCCGACGCCGTTTTGCGCTGATTCCCTCGGCCGGCACCGGCTCGCGCGCCGGCGGCGATCTGCCTAAGCAATATCAGGTGATCGCCGGGCGGCCGATGCTGTGGCACACGGCGCAGGCGTTCCTGGCCAGCCCCGAAATCGATGCCGTGCTTGTGGTGACGACGCCCGGCGCACAGCCGCTTGTGCAGCGCTTTCCCGACGGCGGTTTCGGCGCGCCCAAGCTGGTCGAAGTCGATTGCGGTGGCGATTCGCGCCACGCATCCGTCGCCCACGGGTTGGCGGCGTTGCGTGGTCTGGGTGCGCACGATGACGATTGGGTGCTCGTGCACGACGCGGCGCGCCCTGGCTTGACGCCCGCCCTGATCGCACGTTTGGTTGCGGCTGTAGAGGCCGAAGGCACGCAAGCTGCGGGGGGCATCCTCGCACTGCCCGTGGCTGACACGCTCAAACGTGCCGATGCAGCCCAGCACATCGGCGCAACCGTGCCGCGCGATGGCCTGTGGCAAGCGCAGACGCCGCAGATGTTTCCGCTTGGCCTGCTGGAGCGCGCCTCGCGGGAAGCGCTGTTGCAGCATCGCATCGTCACCGACGAAGCCAGCGCGATTGAAGCCGCCGGCCATCCGGCGCTGCTTGTTCCTGGTGCGCTGCGCAACTTCAAAGTGACGTATCCCGACGATTTTGCGCTCGCCGAGGCCATCCTCGCGCAGAACGCATAACCCAACGAGGCACCGCAAGCATGAACTGGATGGACATCCGCATTGGCCAGGGCTACGACGTGCACGCGCTGGTGGAGGGCCGCAAGCTGATCCTGGGCGGCGTGGAGATTCCGCACACCCGCGGCCTGCTCGGCCACTCCGATGCTGACGCGCTGCTGCATGCGATTACCGACGCGTTGTTCGGCGCCGCCGGCCTGGGTGACATCGGCCGGCATTTTCCCGACACGGATCCGGCGTTTGCCGGCGCCGACAGCCGTGTGCTGCTGCGCGAAGCTGTACGCCGCGTGCACAAGGCGGGCTATGCGGTCGGCAATGTCGACGCGACCGTCATTGCGCAGAAGCCGAAACTCGCGCCACACGTGCCCGGCATGGTTGCCAACCTCGCAGAGGACCTGGGCATCGCGCCCGAGCGGTGCAACGTCAAGGCTAAGACCAACGAGAAGCTTGGCTTTGAAGGCAAGGAGGAAGGCATCGTCGCGCAGGCCGTGGTGCTGATCTATCGAGCAGAGGCCGCCGATCAGGACTGACTGAGCTCGCCTCGTCATCGCGCCAAGGCAAACGGCAGCACCGGAGCGATCCGGGCTGCCGTTTTCGTTTGCGGAATCGGCGTAGCTATTCGGCCGCGATGACCTGCGCCGCTGCGTTGATCACGGCCGCGATGCGACCAACATCCCGCAATTGCTGCGCGCTCATCCCCTGGTGATTCTTCAGCAAGTCGTAGTGCGATTTGATGCAGAAATGACACTTCCCGATGATGGAAGCCGCCAGGGCATACATCTCGAACCGGCGCTTGTCGACGCCGCCGTTGTTGGCGTAGGCGTTCATGCGCAATTCCGCCTTCTGCTGCGCAAGGTCGGAGTCGTCGGCCATCTCGACGTACGGATACCAGACGGTGTTCATGCCCATGAGAGCGGCGGCGGTCAGCGCGCCATTCACCTCCTCGGGCGAGAGCACGCCGGCATTGCGGATGGCATCGGTCAGCACTTTGCTCTTCGCGGCAAACGCGGCCGCCAATGCGACGCCCACCGCGTCATTGCCCTCCAGCGACGAGCGCGCGATTGTGCCATCCAGGTTCAGGCGGATGTCTTTGGCGTAGTCGGGAATCCGGCCCTTGATTGTCTGCAGAAATTCCATCGATTTCTCCTATCAGCGGCAGCGAAAAAATAAAGCCCGCGCAAGGGCGGGCTTCGGCTTCGGAGGGCGTTGCGTGGCCGTTACAGCGTCGCGCCGCCAACCGCGCGGTTACACGGGCACAGCTCGTCCGTCTGCAGACCGTCGAGAATGCGCAGCACTTCGTCAGGATTGCGGCCCACGTTCAGGTTGTTGACCGACACATGCTGGATCACGTTGTCCGGGTCGACGATGAAGGTGGCGCGCAACGCAACGCCGGCTTCGTGCTCGCGTACGCCAAGCTGGTCGACCAGCGCGCCGGTCGAATCCGCAAATGACCACTGATTCAGCTTGTTCAGATCTTTGTGCTCACGGCGCCATGCGAGCTTGACGAATTCATTGTCGGTCGAACCGCCGAGCACGATGGTGTCTCGATCGGCAAAGTCGTCGTTCAGTTTGCCGAAGGCAACGATTTCGGTGGGGCAGACAAAGGTGAAGTCCTTCGGATAGAAGAAGATGACTTTCCATTTGCCTGGGAACGAGGTCTCGGTGATGTCTTCAAACGCCGACTGGCCGTTCTCCTCGTGATTGTTGAACCCGGGCTTGACGCCGACGACCTTGAACGGTTCGAGCTTGTCACCAATGGTCTTCATGAGCTTCTCCTGGAGTTGTGTGGCAATGGGTGCGGAACCCAGACGGGGACTTGCAGACACACGCTCACCGGCCGCCCGGGTCCGACGGGGGAATCGGACGGAGACGAAGAACGCGCAGGCATGCAGCCTGGCGGCTGGAGTATTGGCGATGAACTCGAAACCGGCCAATTGATATTCTCAACGCCGGCCATAGTGCCGCCTGCCGCCGCACCTTATCGGCGACGCATGACAGCGGTGGGAAGCAGGGGATATGCCCGAGGAGATCGAGGCTGTGTGCCGGATCAGACGCGCGCGTAACACGCGCTCACGAGCAGCCCCGTCTCAGGCGGCGTGCGGTTCTCAAGAAGGAGGCGGCCGCCGCTGCGCTGCAAGATGCGATTGACGATCGACATGCCGAGCCCGGCCCCCTTGGCTTCGCTGCGTGCCGATTCAAGGCGGTAGAACGGCCGTGTGAGCAGCGCAAGCTGATCCGTTGGCACACCCGCACCGCGATCGGCTACGCACAATACAACTTCGTTGCCTTGCAGGAACGTGCTGACGGTGATCTCGGCGCGGTTCGTGCCGGGGGTCTTGCCGTAGCGTCGTGCGTTTTCGATCAGGTTGTCGAGAATGCGCTGCGTTTCCATGCGGTTGCAGCGGGCGATGGCCTCGGGCGCGAGCTTGAGCGTCAGGTCGATATCGTCGTGTGCGGAGTAGACGGGCGCCGTGTCGCGCACGAGTTCGGTCAGGTCCACGTCTTCGAGCATCTCGCCGCTGGGGCGCGCGTAGTCCAGGAACTGGCCGATGATCGCGTCCATCTGTTCGATGTCAGCCACCATCAGTTCGCGCGTTTGCTCGTCGACGGGGCTCATCTCCGTTTCCAGGCGCAGGCGAGTAAGCGGTGTGCGCAGGTCGTGGGAGATGCCGGCCAGCATGACGGCACGATCGGCCTCAAGCTGTTTGAGGTCGCGCACCATCTGGTTGAAGCTGTGATTCGCCTGCGCCACTTCGGTGCCGCCGCCTTCGGGCAGGGACTTCGGATCATCTCCCGCACTGATGGCGCGCGCCGTATCGGCCAGGCGCTTGAGCGGCTGATTCACGCGTGACGTAATGAACGCTGCGCCAAGCACCGACAGCACCAGCGCTGCCATCGACCACCACAGCCACTGCAACCCAGGCACGTGCTCAAAACGGTCCGGGCTGATGGCAACCCAGTAGTCGTCGCCCTCGATCTGGAAGCTCACCCACACGCCCGGGATGTCATTGACGGCCGTGGCGATTACCGCGTCGGCGCCGAGCCGGTTGCGGATTTCCTGTTGGACGAGTTGCGTCAGATACGGATTGGTGTGCGGCTCGCGGTATTCGTCTTCCTTCTCGCGCGGGTAGACCTTGATGCCCTCGTTCTGCACGAGATCGAGCAGCAGGAAGCGGCGTCGCGACGGATCGGAATACAGCAGCGCGGCCCGCGTGAGCTTGACCACGCTGACCACCTGCATGGCTATCTGCTGCGCGCGCGGTTCGCGCTCGAAAATACGGAAGCTCTGGAACCACACGCCCAGAGAGATCGCGATGAGCAATGCGATCAGCATGAAGGTTCGCCAGAACAGCGAACCAAACACACTGATCAGCAGACGCCGCAACGCGGCCGGACGCGGAATGCGCAAGTCGGATGCGGAAAAGAAGGGTTGCTCGGATGCTTACTTGGCGCCGTCGGGAATGAACACGTAGCCCAGGCCCCACACGGTTTGGATGAAGCGGGGGTTGCTGGCGTCCGGTTCGATCAGCTTGCGCAGGCGCGAAATCTGCACGTCCAGGCTGCGGTCGAACACTTCGTATTCACGGCCGCGCGCCATTTCCATCAGCTTTTCGCGCGATAGGGGTTGGCGCGGATGGCGTGCAAACACCTTCAGCACGGAGAATTCACCCGTTGTGAGGGTGATCTCTTCGTCGTTTTTCTTGAGCGTGCGCGTGGCCAGGTTGAGCACGAAATCGCCAAAGGCGAAGGTTTCAGGCGTCTCAGACGGCGCACCGGGAATCTCCGCCGGACCGCGGCGGCGCAACACGGCGTGGATGCGCGCGATCAGCTCACGGGGGTTGAATGGCTTGGGCAGGTAATCGTCCGCGCCCATTTCGAGGCCGACAATGCGGTCGACGTCTTCGCCCTTGGCGGTGAGCATGATGATCGGCGTCTGATCGTTTGCGCCGCGCAGGCGACGGCAGATCGACAGGCCGTCTTCACCCGGCATCATCAGGTCGAGCACGAGCAGATCGAAGCGCTCGCGCAGCCAGAGTTTGTTCATGGCCGTGGCGTTTTCTGCCACCAGCACGGTGAAGCCCTGTTCCCCGAGGTAGCGGCGCAGCAGATCGCGCAGGCGGGGGTCGTCGTCGACGACGAGAATCTTTTGACCGGAATTTTCCATGGCGCTAATGGTAACGACAAAAACATGGGCCCAATGGACAACAGAAGGCAGTAAAAGCCCAATTGAAACAGACGGTTACATTATTTACCGAGTCACGCGAACAGTCTGTAGGACGCGCAGCTACACTGCTCTGGCAGTTCCTCGCAACGGTCTGGGGTCTGTCGACCCCCGCGGAGGGGACTGGCGTGCAATGCGGTTGCCTGTTATCGATTGTCGCGCAATGATGCATGGCGCATCGGTTTCCAGCAACAAAGACGTGGCTTCTCAACTTCCTTTTTCGAAACGCTCGGTGATGTCTCGACGGCGCGCGGCGCTGTTGACCTGTGTTCTTGCCCTCTGTGCGGCCGGCTCGCAGGCGCACGCGCGTGGTGAACGCGGTGGCTTTGGCGGATTCGGCGGCTTCTTCGGCGGCGGGCATGCGATGCACGCCGGCGCGCCTGATAAGAAGGGTGGACAGGGTTCGGCGCGCGGCCGCGGGGGCGAGGAACGTAGCCGCCGCGCCGCTGCGATGGAAAACCGCCGTGGAGAGAATGCCGATCGTGGGGCTCCGCAACGCAAGCTGTCTCCCGAGGAGCGCAAGCAATTGCGTCAGAACATCTATGACGTCACGCGGGATATCTACCACCGTGGCGGCTAGGTAAGGGCCGAGGAAAGGCGCGCGAGTCGCTGTCCCGGCGAGGCAGTAGGGTCGTTTCGGGGGACCGACATGCGAATCCGTAGCACCACGATCTTCTTGGCGCTGGCAGCCGCCGGCGCGCTTTCACTGCAGACTGCGCATGCGGCAACGCAGGACAAGCCGCATCGCCATACCACGCAAGCCAAGGTGTCCGCCGCCGATGAGCAGCGCCTGGACCGCGACGATGCGCGCTATTTCCTCACCCGCATCGGCTTTGCGCCTTCGGAGAGTGAACTCGACGCCTACGCCGGGCTCACGCACCGCGAAGCTGTCGACCGCGTTCTTGCTCAAACGGGCACCGTTGCCACGCAGGCGCCGCCAGCTTGGGTGAACGATCCGATCATCCCGTACAACAAACTGCCGGACGAAGACGCCCGCAAGGCGGCACGCCAGAAGAACGCTGCGCATGAGCTGGAACTGCGCGCGTGGTGGATGGGCGAGATGATCAAGACGCCGTCACCGCTGACCGAGCGCATGACGCTGTTCTGGCACAACCATTTCGTTTCCAGTTCGCAGAAGGTGCCGTTCGCGCAGTTGATGTATCGGCAGAACGTGCTGCTGCGCCAGAACGCCGTGGGCAACTTCGGCACGATGCTGCACGCCATCGGCAAAGACCCGGCGATGTTGATTTACCTGGACGGCGCCGAAAGCCGCAAGGGCAAGCCGAACGAGAATTTCGCACGTGAGGTGATGGAGCTGTTCACGCTTGGTGAGGGCCATTACACCGAGCAGGACATCAAAGAGGCCGCGCGCACCTATACAGGCTGGAGCATCGACCGCGAGCACGATTTCGCCTACGTCTGGCGGCCGCAGATTCACGACACGGGCGTGAAGACGGTGTTTGGCCAGAGCGGCGATTACGATGGCGACCAGATGCTCGACATCCTGCTGTCTCGCCCGGAGACGGCCAACTTCATCGTTACCAAGCTGTGGCATGAGTTCGTTTCGCCAGACGTGGACGCGGCACAGGCGCAGCGCGTGGCCGATGCGTTCCGGGCAAACGGTTACGACATCAAGGTGGCGTTGCGCGAGCTGTTCTTGACGCCGGCGCTTTGGGCGCCGCAATCGCACGCGACGCTGGTGAAGTCGCCGGTGGAGATGATCGTCGGCACGCTCAAGCAGTTCAACGTGCAGTACACCGACCCGACGCCGTTCGCGATCAAGTCTGCGCAGCTCGGGCAGAACCTGTTGGCACCGCCCAACGTCAAGGGCTGGCCCGGCGGCGATGCTTGGATCAACTCGAACACGCTGCTGGGGCGCAAGCAGTTTCTCGATCAACTATTCCGCTCGACCGAGATGAAACCGCCGCCGGCCAAGCAACAGGCGCAACAGCAGAGGCCCGGCATGATGATGGCTGCCATGCGCGAAGACCTGAAGCAGGGCGGCTCCGTGCAGGGCCTGGGTCAGGCGCTCAAGGGCATGGGGCGGGAAGGCCGCTTCAAGCTGGCGCAGTCGCAGACGATGGTGTCGTTCAACTCGGACAAGTGGCTGGCGCAGTTCGGTGCGGACGGAGACGACCCGCCGCAACTGGCACCGCGCATCTCGATCCAGCGTGCGGTGTTGCCGATCGAGCCGACCGCGCCCATTCCCGTCAAGCTGGCCGGTACGGCGTACCTGCGCACGCTGATGATGGACCCGGCTTACCAGTTGAAGTAACGCCACCACCGCAGGAGCACACATCATGGAACGTCGCGATTTTCTGAAGGCCGGCGCCATGCTCGGCATGGGTGGCGCAGTGCCGGGGATTGTCTTTGCGCAAGGTCAGGACAAGCGCAAGGGCTACGGCAACCTGCTCATCCTCGTTGAACTCAAGGGCGGCAACGATGGGCTGAACACCGTGGTGCCGTACACGAGCGCGCAGTACTACGCGCTACGCCCGCGTATCGCCATCAAGCGGGAGCAGGTGCTGCAACTGGACGACCGTTACGGCCTGCATCCGTCTTTGCAGGCGATGATGCCGCTGTGGCAGGCGGGTGAATTGTCGGTGGTGCAGGGGCTGTCGTATCCGCAGCCGAATCTCTCGCACTTTCGCTCGATCGAGATCTGGGACACCGCTTCGCGCTCCGATCAATACCTGCGCGAAGGCTGGTTGACGCGTGCATTTGCCGCGCGGCCCGTGCCGCCATCGTTCGGCGCCGACGGCGTGATCATCGGCAGCGCGGATCTTGGTCCCCTCGACGGCGGCGCACGTGCCGTCGCGCTGGCCAATCCCGATGCGTTCCTCAACGAAGCCAAGCTCGCGATGCCTTCCCACGCGATGGGCAACGCCACGCTCGCGCACGTGCTCAAGGTCGAGGCGGACATTGTCAAAGCCGCCGACGGGCTACGTCCAAAATCCGGCAAGTTTGCGTTCCAGACACACTTTCCCGACGGCGGGTTCGGCAACTCGATCAAGGCGGCGATGCAGGTGGTGGCGGCGCCAGGCCATGGCGGTGCGGATGTTGCCGTGGTGTGCCTGTCGCTCGGCAGCTTCGATACGCATACCAATCAGCAAGGCACGCAGGCGAACTTGCTGCGCCAGTTGGGTGAGGGCATGGCTTCGCTCAAGAGCGCGTTGACGGAGCTGGGCCGCTGGAACGATACGCTGATCGTCACGTATTCCGAGTTCGGCCGTCGCCCGCGTGAGAACCTGAACAACGGTACGGATCACGGCACGGCTGCCGCGCATTTCGTGGCCGGTGGCCGCGTAAAGGGCGGGCTGGCCGGGCAGGGGCCGGTGCTGGAACGCCTGGACGGCGGCGGCAATCTCGACCCGTCGGTCGATTTCCGTTCGCTTTACGCCACGGTGCTGGAGCGCTGGTGGGGGATGGATTCCCAATCCGTACTGGCTGGCCGGTTTGCGCCGCTGGATCTCATCAAAGCCTGATTTACGTCTTTCGGGCGGGTGGTTTGCCTCTGCAGGCATTTAGCCCGCCCAACTCCATCGATCTTCTCTGAGGGGTTTCGCGCTTGCCATGGCGACGCGCGGGAAAACCCTGCCTTGACCATTGATATATCAATAAATAGATTCTGATATATCAAAAAGGCGTGTGTCGACCAGATTGGCGGCCACAAAAACAATGAGGAGATCTTCGTGAGTGCATTGCAGACAATGAAAAAGCGGCGCCGACAATCGGCTGGCTTGATAGCGATGCTGGTTGCAACGGCAATCGGGCTGGCGGCATGCGGCGGCGGCGATGCGACATCGTCGAACACATCGGGCGCCGGCACCGGCAGCCCCGCAGCCGCCGTCTTCCAGGTCGGCACGGCAACCACCGATGCGAACCTGCCGCCCGAGCCAACGCTGCCGACCGATGCGCAGGTCTGCGCGACGCTGCAGGCGAGCAATTCACTCGTGAGCCGGCCGGACGGTGCGCTGCCGCCGGAGGCTGATCCCTCGACAGTTGGCGTGGGTGTTGCAGTGACGACGGCGAAGGCGAACCCAGACCAGGCACGCATCCAGGCCGCGCTCGATGCGTGCGGTGCGTCGGTCGACGCGGAAGTCGGTGCAACCATCGCCGCGGCGGATGCGACTGCCACGGCTGCACAGACGACGGCTGCAGTTCCCAACGTCAACATCGCCGGTGCGACTGGCGAAGAGCTTGCGAAATCGCAGTACCGCGCGTCCAAGTTTGCCGTGCGTCTTGTTGTGAACCCGAGCGGTCCGGGCAACGCGTTCATCAGCGGCCCGCTGACATTGCCCTCGGGGGTGACGTTGTGGATCGACAAGGGCGTCACGCTGTATGCGTCGCGCGACGTCATGGCGTATTCGCCCAACGCGGCAGGGCCGTACTGCGGCAACACGGCCGTCAGCGCGACAAAGGCTGGGAGCTCCAGCAACTGCACGGCGCTGATCACCGGCACGAATATCGTGAACGCCGCCGTTGTTGGCGATGGGCGGATCGATGGCCGAGGCTACGCAGAAATCGTCACGTCGAATGCCAAGTACCCGCTGATGAAGGTCGACCTGACCTGCTCGAACACGTATGCCGCGTATAAGACCGGCGCCGTAGCGGCTGACGGTACGCCTTGCGACAACGGCGGCACGCTGGTCGATTCGAAATCGCCGGCGCGCAACATGACGTGGTGGGATCTGGCCTATCTCGGCAACATGGTCGACAACGGCACGACGGGCGTCGGATCGCAGTCGAACTTCCGCCTGATGGTCTTCAACTATGCGAAGAACCTCACGCTGTATCGCGTCACGCTGAGCAACAGCCCGAACTTTCACGTCGTTCCCAGCGGCGTCGATGGCCTCACTGTCTGGGGTGTGAAGGTGCAGACGCCCAACCTTGCCGCGTTTGCGAATCCGGCCGGCAACGGCAACCCGCTGTACACCGGTGCGACGTTCACGCGCGACAACGTGAAGAACACGGACGCGTTTGATCCGGGTTCGGCCTCGAAGGCGACCTCGGGCAAGTTGTCGACCGGCAGCGCGACAACATCAGCCGGGCCCATCTCGTTTGATGGCTACCTGAAGAACTTCGTGTTTGCCTACAACTACGTCAGCACCGGTGACGACGACATCGCGCTCAAGGGAAGCGCCAACCCGTCGCCGGCCGGCTCGGGCCTGTTCGGCGTGGATGGCAACCGTGGTGTGCGATCAGACCGCAAATACGGCATCGTGATCGCGCACAACCATATCTACTGGGGCCACGGCATCTCGATCGGCAGCGAAACGAATGCCGGCGTGACGAACGTGCAGGTCTACGACAACGCGTTCTGGAATTCGGAAGAGGGCCTGCGCATCAAATCGGACTACGCGCGCGGCGGCGAAGTCAGCAACATCCAATACGCCAACATCTGCATTCGAGATGCGACGAACGCGCTGCTGTTCACGCCGTACTACAGCACGAAGGCCGTGCCGTCGGGCGGGCCGCTGTATCCGAATTTCCACGATATTTCGCTGAACAACGTGGTCATTCAGGGCAGCGCGGGGGTGAAGTTGCAGGGCTTTGAAGCGAACACCGGTGGATATGGCGAGCCGGCATTCCCGCTCGGGATGTCGCTGACCAACGTGATTGCCGATACGCCAGCCAGCATTGCGGTGACGTCGTCGGACGCCAACCTGACGCTCAGCAACACGAACCTGCCGCTGTTCCCATCGACGGCAAATCGCGTGGCATTGACGGGCAGCCCAACGCAGTCGATCGATCCGAGCCAGTACCTTGATTGCTCGAAGGCGTACGTGGACTTTCCGGGGATCGATCAGTCGAGCATTTTTGGCACGACCTGGGCTTCGCAATAAGGCGCGTCAGGCGCGGATCTGCGTCTTCCAGGCCAGCCACAGCTTGCGCAGCGGCGTCAGGTCCGTCCGCTGCGTGAGCACCTGAAAGCCGTCGGCTTCCACCTCGTCGAGCAGGCGCATAGCCAGCACGCCGCGAATCAGCGCCGAACGCTGGGCGCGGCGATCCTCTGCCGGCAGCGCGGCCAGTGCTTCCTTGTACGTTGCGCGGGCACGCTCGGCCTGAAACACCATCAACGGCTTGAAGCCTTCCGCATACCGGCGGTTGAACAGATCGGCTGCCGGTACGTTGAAGCGCTGCAGTTCGTCCACGGGGATGTAGACGCGGTTGTGGCGCACGTCTTCGCCCAGGTTCCGGACGAAATGGACGAGCTGCTCGGCCAGCGCCATCAGCCGCGCGAATTCAAGCGTGCGCGCATGCGTTTGTCCGGCAATGCGAGCCGTCAGCCGACCTGCCACGCCAGCCACTTGATCGCCGTGGCGGCGCAGGTTGGGCCAATCCAGATAGCGGTTCTGCATGGCATCGGCCTCGACGCCGGCCAGTAATTCACCCAGATGCACGGCGCCGATATCGTAGCGGGCCAGATGCGGCTGCAATGCCTTGGCCGCAGGGTGCTCAGGGCGGCCGTCAAACAGCCGCGCCAGTTCTTGCCGCCACCACTGCAGCTTCGATTGCACGACCGCCGGATCGCTCGCATCGCGCACGGCGTCTTCCAGCTCACGGCGCACGGCTTCCAGGGCGATGGTCGCGCGGCGGCGTTCGGGTGCCAGAAACAATACGCTGTAGTACACGTCGCTGCCGGGCGGGGCCGCTTTGTCGGCGCAGTAATCGTCGGGGGTCACGGAAAGGGCCGTCGTGGTGAGGTTTGAAGCAGGGCGGCCATTCTACAGCGCGTTGCAGTGCAGCATGCCGTAAAGCCTTGCGCACACCCTCGCCACGAAAAGTCAATCAGACGGGGCCGTGTCGTTGACCCTGCGCATTGCCGTGGGTATATTACTGACCGGTCAGTTATTTACTGAGAGCGTGTCATGCCAGCGTTGCGTTTGCCGTACCCGCATTCCGACTCCACCGGTTTCTCCGACACGCGGTCTCGGCCGCGCAGGCGTTCATTGCCGATGACGACATCGGCCGCCTTGCTGATTGGCGTGGCGCTGCTGGCCGGATGCAGCAAGGAGGCCCCCAAGGCGCCCGAAGTGCGCCCCGTGCGCACCATGACCGTCACTAGCGAGCAGGGCGCCGGCACGGCGGAGTTCTCAGGCGACGTACGCCCACGCATTGAATCGCGCCTGGGCTTCCGCGTGCCGGGCAAGATCGTCGCCCGCCTGGTAGATGTGGGCGCCACCGTCAAGAAAGGCCAGGTGCTCGCGCGGCTGGACCCGACCGACCTAGCCCTCGCCCAGCAATCGTCCCAGGCGCAGTTGTCCGCCGCCAAGACTGACCGCGATCTGGCTGCGGCGGATCTCAAGCGCTATTCCGAGCTGTTCGCCAAGGGCTTCATCAGCGCTGCCGAACAGCAACGCCATCAAGCCAACTATGACGCCGCACAAGCCCGCTACGAGCAAGCCGGGGCCGGCTATCGCAACCAGGTGAATCAAGCCGGATATGCCACGCTTGAAGCCGACGCCGATGGCGTGGTGACGGGCGTCGACGCCGAAGTCGGGCAGGTGGTGTCCGCCGGCCAGCCGGTCGTGCGCGTGGCGCAGACGGCCGAGAAGGAAGTCGTGGTTGGCATCCCTGAGGATCAGGTCGATACGCTGCGCAAATCGCCCGAGGTGAGTGTCAAGTTGTGGGCCGATCAGTCGCGCAGTATCCCGGCCAAGGTACGCGAGATTGCTCCGTCGGCCGACCCGCTCACGCGCACGTATACCGTGAAGATTTCGGTACCGAATCCGCCGCCGGAACTGAGGCTCGGCATGACGGCAGTGGCCACGTTTGTGCGGCCCGGCGGTGGCGCAGACAGCGGCGGCATGGGCGTGCGCGTGCCGATCAGCGCGCTGCTGCAGGATCAAGGCAAGAACGTGGTGTGGCTGTACGACGCCGCATCGCAAACGGTAAAACCCGTGCCGGTGACGGTGGGCGCGCCGCGCGACAACGTGCTGCTGGTGACAAGCGGGCTTCAGCCCGGCCAGACCATCGTGACCGCTGGCGTGCACCTGCTCAAAGCCGGCCAGAAGGTGATGCCGATGGCGCCGGCCGATCAGCCGTCGGCGCAGTCCGCCATCACGCCGCGCCGGTAAGCCGCATCCGGCTTCCGCCCCAACACGCCAACCTTCGCGCGTATGGAACATTCCCGTTTCAACCTGTCACGCTGGGCGCTTGAACATCAACCGCTCACGCGCTTCTTGCTGGTGGCGCTGTTGCTCGGCGGCATCTTTGCGTATTCCAAACTGGGGCAGGATGAAGATCCGCCTTTCACCTTCCGCGCGATGGTCGTGCAGGCCTTCTGGCCCGGCGCCACGGCCGAGCAGATGTCGCGCCAGGTGACCGACAAGATCGAGAAGGCGCTGCAGGAAGTGCCGTACGCCTGGAAGATCCGCAGCTACTCCAAGCCCGGAGAAACGCTCGTAACCTTCCAGCTGGCTGACACGTCGCCCGCCAAGGAAACGCAGCAGCTCTGGTACACCGTGCGCAAGAAGGTGGGCGATATTGCGCCCACGTTGCCGCAGGGTGTGCGCGGGCCATACTTCAACGATGATTTCGGCGACGTGTATGGCTCGATCTATGCGCTGTCCGCCGATGGTTTTACGTACCGGCAGTTGAACGACTATGCCGACGCGATCCGCCAGCAACTGCTGCGCGTGCCCAACGTCGCCAAGGTCGAATTGCTGGGCGACCAGGACGAAAAGATCTACATCGAGTTCCAGCAGGCCAAGCTGGCGCAGATGGGGATGGACATCAACAGCATCGCCACGCAGATCAGCCAGCAGAACAACATCGGCCCCAGCGGCGTGCTGGTCACGCCCACCGACAACGTGCAGATTCGCCTCTCAGGCCAGTTCTCGGATATCCGCGATCTGGAGAACCTGACGCTGCGCGGCCCCGGCGGCACGACAAACATCCGTCTGGGCGACATCGCTACGGTCAAGCACGGTTACGTGGACCCGCCGCACGCCAAGATGCGCTTCAACGGCAAGGAGGTGATCGGCCTGGGCATCTCGATGACCAAGGGCGGCGACATCATCCAGCTCGGCAAGGACTTGCGCGCGACGGTCGACAAGATCCGCGCGAAGCTGCCCGTGGGCGTTGAGATGGAGCAGGTGCAGAACCAGCCGAAATCGGTGCAGAGCTCCGTGGGCGAATTCGTGCATGTGCTGATCGAGGCCGTGGTGATCGTGCTGGGCGTGAGTTTCCTCTCGCTGGGTCTGCACACCAAGCCCAAGCTGCGCATTGACGTGTGGCCGGGCTTGGTGGTGGGCCTGACGATCCCGCTGGTGTTGGCGGTGACGTTCCTGTTCATGAATATCTTCGACATCGGGCTGCACAAGATTTCATTAGGCGCGCTGATCATCGCGCTGGGCCTGCTGGTGGACGACGCGATCATTGCGGTCGAAATGATGGTGCGCAAGCTGGAAGAGGGCTTTTCCAAGATGGAGGCGGCCACCTTCGCGTACACCTCGACCGCCATGCCGATGCTGACCGGCACGCTCATCACCGCCACGGGTTTCCTGCCGGTGGGGCTCGCCCGCTCGACGGTGGGCGAATACACGTTCGGCATCTTTGCCGTGACGGCATTGGCGCTGGTGCTGTCGTGGTTTGCGGCGGTGGTGTTTGTGCCGTATCTCGGCTTCCTGCTGCTGCGGACCAAATCGCATGTGGAAGGCGGTGGCCACCACGAACTGTTCGACACGCCGTTCTACAACCGTTTCCGTGGCTGGGTGAACTGGTGCGTGGAGTACCGCAAGACGGTGATCGTCATCACGCTGGTGGCGTTTGGCCTCGGCGTGTTCGGCTTCAAGTATGTCGAGAAGCAGTTCTTCCCCGATTCCAGCCGCCCGGAGCTGATGGTGGAATTGTGGTTGCCGGAAGGCTCCAGCTTCAACCAGACCGAAACCGAAGCCAAACGCTTTGAGGCGCTGATGCGCAAGGAGCAGAACGTTGACAGCGTGACGCTGTTCATCGGCTCCGGCGCGCCGCGCTTCTATCTGCCGCTGGACCAGATTCTTCCGCAGACCAACGTGGCGCAAGCCATCGTGATGCCCACTTCGCTGGAGGCGCGCGAGAGCGTGCGGCAACGCGTCATTGGGCTGCTCAAGTCGCAATTCCCGCATCTGCGTGGCCGCGTGAAGCTGCTGCCGAACGGGCCACCGGTGCCGTATCCGGTGCAGTTCCGCGTGATGGGCCCTGATATTGGCGGGGTGCGCAAGATTGCCGATCAGGTCAAGTCGATCATGAGCGCTAACCCGAACACGGTCGGCGTAAACGACAACTGGAACGAGAACGTCAAGGTGCTGCGCCTGGACATCGACCAGGACAAGGCGCGCGCGCTCGGTGTGTCGACGGGGTCGATCTCGCAGGTCACGCAGACGGTGATGTCTGGCGCGCCCATCGCCCAATACCGCGACGGGGATAAGCTGCTCGACATCGTGATGCGTCCGCAGGAGGACGAGCGCAATACGCTCGACGCCCTGCAGCGTGTGCAAGTCCCGACCAGCAGTGGCCGTACGGTGCCCCTGACGCAAGTGGCGCGAGTTGGTTTTGCGTGGGAACCCGGTGTGATCTGGCGCGAGAACCGCGACTACGGCATCACCGTGCAGTCCGACGTGGTGGACGGTGTGCAGGGCCCGACCGTGACGGCGCAGATCAACCCGCTGCTCGACAAGATTCGCGCTGACTTGCCGCCGGACTATCAGATCAAGATTGCCGGCGCGGAAGAGGAGAGTGCCAACGCGGGCGCGTCCATCGCTGCGCAGATGCCGCTGTGCATCTTCATCATCTTCACGCTGCTGATGCTGCAACTGCACAGCTTCTCGCGCTCGGTGATGGTGTTCCTGACCGGTCCGCTGGGGTTGATTGGTGCGGCAGCCACGTTGCTGCTGCTGCGCGCGCCGATGGGCTTTGTCGCGCAGCTCGGCATTACTGCGTTGATGGGGATGATCATCCGTAACTCGGTCATTCTGGTGGACCAGATCGAGCAGGACGTGGCGGCCGGCGTGCCAACGTGGAATGCCATTGTCGAGGCGGCAGTGCGACGCTTCCGTCCGATCATCCTGACCGCGGCGGCGGCGGTGCTGGCAATGATTCCGCTGTCGCGCAGCGTGTTCTGGGGCCCGATGGCCGCCGCCATCATGGGCGGGCTGATCATCGCCACGGTGTTGACGCTGCTGTTCCTGCCGGCACTCTATGCGGCGTGGTTCCGCGTTAAGCGGCCCGAGGCGGAGGCGGCTGCGCCGGCAGCCTGACGTTTGCGTTCTTGGAGCAGGTGCCAGGGAGGGGACTCGAGCCCCTCCACCAAGCCACGCAGCGCGGGGGATGGAAACCCCCGAGCGACTGCGATATAATCGCGGGCTTCCTTTCCGGCGCTCCTGCTCAGGGGCGCCGCGATCCATCCGGCGAGGGTGGCGAAATTGGTAGACGCACCAGGTTTAGGTCCTGACGCCAGCAATGGTGTAGGGGTTCGAGTCCCCTCCCTCGCACCAAAATTCCTTTGTAAATCAATAACTTGGATTTTTGTGCTGTCAAAAATCTAGCCGGTTTTTGCCAGCTTTATGCTGAATTTGCCAGCTTTTTTGCCAGCATTTTGATGCCCCCGCCTGCGAATTTTT
The DNA here is from genome assembly GCA_000955795.1 of Burkholderiaceae bacterium 26. Classification (GTDB taxonomy): domain Bacteria; phylum Pseudomonadota; class Gammaproteobacteria; order Burkholderiales; family Burkholderiaceae; genus Ralstonia; species Ralstonia chuxiongensis. The sequence continues at coordinate 65,791 of JYOB01000004.1, read as the reverse complement.
CGACCGCGCGATTTCCGGCTTCTGTGTCAGCCGATGGCATCCAGCGGCCGTAGACTCGCGCAATCATGGTCCAGTCGGCGTGCCCCATCTGCTTTGCAACCCACATGGGGTGCTCGCCAGCAGAGAGCATCATCGACGCATAGGTGTGTCGGGTCTGATACGGGTTGCGGTAGCGCACACCGGCGCGCTTAAGCGCCGCCTTCCAGATGCGCCAGATTTGGTGGGAGCCAGAGAAGCGCTCGCCGGCACGAGTCTTGAAGATCGGCCCATCGTCTTCCGTCATGAACGTGTGCGCCTTCTGTGCCTGCAATGCTTCGGCAGCGGGGCTAAGGAGGCGGATGTCACGGCGCCCGGCCGCAGTCTTCGGAAATTCGGCAACGCCTCTTGCCTCGCGGGTGAGGGCGCGACGCACACGTACGTAGCCCCCGACGAAATCAATATCGGACCAGTTTAGAGCGATGAGTTCGGATGTCCGGACGCCCGTCCAGAGGGCGAACCGAACCAAGTTGCGGTTGCTGTCACTCAATCGCACGAGCACGGCCGCTTGTTCATCCGGCGACAGCGGGTCGATTTCGTCATCGCCTTGACCGTCAGTCGGCCGCTCGGCGCGGGCGTAGGTGTAACCGGCGAGCGGGTTGGTATCGATCAGTTCATCGTCTGCCGCGTCTTGCAAAGCTGACCGCATGCAGCTTTGAATATTCGATAGGCGCTTGTTGGAGACCTTCTTCTCTTTGTGTGCATCGCTAGTGGCCAGCCAATCTCGAACCAGCGCACGCTTTAGTTCGACCAAGGCGAGCTTGCCGAACCGCGGGATCACCACGCGGTTGACGATCCCCTCGTAGCCTTGATAGGTGGATGCCTTGACCTCAACCTTTTTCCGTTTGAGCCATGTATCGAAATACGCTTCGACGGTAAGCGCGTCGCCGGGACGATCGACCAGTTTCTCCGCTTGTTTGGAGTTGGGAAAAGTCTTCGCATAGTCGAATTCACCTTTCTCAATTGCATGCAACACCGCTGCACGAAACTGGTTTAGCTTTCGAGTGTTGGCAGGACAGGGCTTCGCTTTGATGCGCTCCCTGCAACGCTTGCCCCTGTAAACGAAGGTGATTTCATAAGTGGAGTCGGAAACGATAGCGACTCCCGTCCCTGCTCTACCCATTTGTTGTATCCCTCAACGTCCATTAGAATTTTTTTTGTACCTGGCTCGTAGCGCCAAACCACACCCTCGGGCCAGATCCCTTTGGATTTCCGGGTGTAGACAGCGGCAGGTGTCAGGCCAGTCAGTTCACAAAACTTCGCGATGGTCACGAACCGTATCAAGTTGACTCCCTGCGCTCTAATGAACCCGCGCTTGTAGTTCATTCATGATCACCCCCGCTTCGGCTGATGCAACCAGGGTGTGTATGCCCCAAGTTTTTTGAGTTGCCGCGCTATTGTTCGCACGCTCGCTTTTATTCCGTGGCGCCGGAAGACTTCATCGGCGACCGACTTGAGCGGAAACCGATGGGAGTTGGGATACTTCGCCTTATTCAAGGAAAGTTCGAGCAGCGTCTTCGTAACAGGCGGCTTGTCAAGCATGCTCGGGCGGGTACGAGTGGACCTTTTGGTGACAGTGGGCGTAGGCATTTGGACTCTCCCGTGGTGGGGCAGTGAGACTGCGCGGTCAAACAGAGAATGAGCGGCGGCGCCCCGGGATTCGTAGTTGGGGCAGATTCGGTTTCTGTTTGATGCGCGCGCTCCTTGCCGGGGGAGAGCGGTCCGACCCTGTGGGCCATTTCAGAGCGCGGGGATGCGCATGCCTGGAGTCGTGCCGAGCATGGGCGGTTTCGCGCGAGGCTTGCTGGGTGGAAAAATGCACCGCGAGACGCGGTGTGGGGTCAGTCGCGAGAAAGGATTGCGCTTCTGCGACAGAAAATTTCGGAATGGATCAACTGAGTGCAGCCGATCCAAAAATTGAAGAGATGTTGCTTCATGCCGATTTAACGGCTGGTTCTAGTTTTCGTGCTTTCTCCTGTTGTGTCAATAGGTATGCCCCGGTGGCGCCGAAAAAATTGAGGCATCAAGTGAAGGTTCCCTTCAGCCCCTACTCAAAGAACGATGAAAACGTGCGGGCAACGTCCGCTGCATCGAGGCAAGCAACGGGCTTCGAATCCCTGCCACCCTCAAGCTGCTGAGCAGCAGGGCTGGGTACATGTTCCTGTTGCATCGGAAGGTACCCTTCGAGTGCCCTGAAGTGTGTCTCAATAACAGTCTTCAGGTAGTCGGACCGACTGCGCGCTGAGCCAAAATTTCGGAGCGCCCGCGCCGAAAAAGGGTAGGCGTCCAAGCGGAAGCTCAGTTGCAATTCAATGATCTCTTTCATTGCCGTACTCCGCGGATTCCAAGCGCTGCTTCCGCTGCGATCAAGAAGCCGAGCACATTGGCCATGTGCGAAGCGTCCACCAGCTTTGCCCGAACGCGGAGCGCCTTGGACAGAGCATCGATGTAGTGGCGCGCGCCGCCGCCGCTGACAAATACCTCCAGATCCTCGCTGGTTCGTACCGCCGTCAAAATTGCGTCAGCGATTTGGTGTGTGTCCTGCAGTGCGGTGCGAAGGAAGGGGGCGAGGTCCACTGGCTCGCCACCGATATGAAGACGTTCGCCAGTTCGGATTCCCGGTCGGTGCCCCGACAGTCCTCACAGCTGCAGCCACATCAGCAATCTCGGAGCAAAAGGGAACAGGCGCCCGTCTTCGCCTGCGACCGGATCGCGGATGGAGGGACATGCGTTGCGGCATCTCCGATGGGCGCGTGGGTTTTCAACAGGAGAATGCGGCTGTGTCACATCTGCGGAGGCGTGAATTCCTTTTCATGATCAATGACATACAGCTCCCGCTCTGCTTCACCCGGCTCATTAAACGCCTCAATTTGCGGGGACGCGCCCCACAAAGGTGGAGGGTGTGAACATGTCCGTGCTCACCGACCGTCCGAAATCGCTGACCCGTTACATGCCTCAATTTATTGCGGCCTCGCTTGCGGCCGGTCGCCGTGCCCGGTAGCATGGGCCCGTACACCTCGCCGCTCGGCGGCATGATTCTCCACTTGGGACTCCACGAGTCCATCCGAAGCGCTGCTAGCGGCAATGCTCGCCTCGACGCAGCGATCGCTGACCCCTAAGGTCTCTGAAATCTTGCGAGACTGGCTCGCGAGCTCGCCACGGCAGCACTGCGGCGAAGTCACGCCGCCAATCAGGCATGACATGGCGCGCTTGGGCCACCGCGAATACTGGTTCATCCAGTCTCCATAGCGTATGGCGAGCATCCCTCGCCATCGCCAATCTTCCAGTAAGACGCACGGCAATCATGCCGTGCCAACGTAAACCAAGCCGCGGCCTTGCGAGGCCGCGCGTGACCCTACGTCACCCCACCTTTCATTGATCTACCTTACGTCCCTTTGAGCAACGGGGGCGAATCCGCCATTGGCCGGCAAACGCCGCCCTCCAGCGCGGAACAGTCGTTTCAACCCCCACCCTGTGCACGAGGACAGCGAACTGCACAGGTGCTTTCCGCTCACCGATCGCGATTTGCGTTCAGCGCAGCGAATGTGATGCTGTCCAAATGCACCCGCTGTTCAGTCGGCGATTGATTCACGCCACGTCCGCAGGCCATTCGGCGCTCAATGCGTTGAGCGCCAGATTGTTGCTGTCAACCCACCACAAAGGAAACGAGATGGAAAGCATCATTGATGTGCTGGCATATGACGTCGGATATTTCGGGGTCAAGGCCGCGTACCGCACTCGCGGCTCAATTGAATCCTTCGGCTTCCCCAGCGTTGCGTCTCGAGTGTCACGCGAGACGCTTCGTTCGAGCGCCGAGTTCTTTGGAAAGAACAGCGATTGTGTTGAAGTGGATGTTGGCGCCGTGACCTATGTAGTGGACACAGGCAAGTCGGCGCTGCCGGGCTCGTCCACAGTCCGTGCCGAAGTGGATAACTTTCCGCAGTCAGACCACTATGCCGCGCTAGTCTTGGCTGGCCTCAAGAAGATCGGCGCATCACGAGTTAAGTGCCTGGTCCTCGGCTTACCGCTTCACACCATGCACAAGCATACGGACTTTCTTAAATCGCGCTTCTCCGCGGTTCATCAACTCGGAGGATCCGGCTGCGTGATAGAGAAAGTGGTGGTGCTGCCCCAACCTCTGGGTGCATTTGCACGCTTGCGTGCTCAGGGCTTGATCTCGGCTGAACGCGTCACGAGCACTTGCATTGTCGATGTCGGCTGGCACACAACTGACGCCGTTGTGATCAAGCAAAATGGCTCGCCCGATCTTGAACGCATCATTGGTCTGCCTCGTGGCGCTGCACACGTAGTAAGAGAAGTGGCACGGCTCATCAGTGAGAAAGCAGGGACACGCGTGGACAACCTAGACCGCATCGACTATGCAAACCTTGGTAGGTGGTTTCGTATTCACCAAAGCCGACCAGGTTGGCGGGGTAGGTCATGATCGAGACGTGATACACGCCGCTTGCCCATTCAGTCACGAACCGCTTGCCGAATTGGGCTGGCGTGATCGCAGTCGCGTTATAGAAGCCCGCATCGCCGCGTCCTGTGAACACGCCTGCAGGCCAGCCGAAGGTCGCCGCGGTATCAGCGCCTGTCACACCCGTAAAGCCCGGATTTCCTTGGGTTTCGGTATCCGCCACGACACTGTTCAACCCTTCGTACTTCGCATGCGCTTGTGCGGCCTCGTCGAGAATCGTGTTTTCCTGCAGTGCCGGAAAACCGCACTGCGCCCGGTATTGGTTGATGGCATTGAACATCGCAAGTTGGGCGCTCGTGCTCGCATACTGCGGCATCGCAACCGTGCCGGGAACGCTTTGTGTGGGAGAGCTGGGTGTTCCGTTGGCCGGGGTGCCTGCACCTGCGCTGGTGGTGGCGTCATTTCCGCCTCCGCAGGCGGAGAGGCTCAGTGCGCAAGCCAACGTGTATGCCAGCAGAGAGAGTTTTTGGGTCAATTGGATTCTCCGGTGATGGAACGGTGGTGGTCCAAAACAGACCACGCAAGTTCATCCTATTGACCAATTTTTGGAGTCAAGTCTGTCAGCGCTCCGCGTCGCGGTTAGACACCTTGCGGCTGTCACACTGCGTCAATTGGAAGGAAGCCAACATGATTCCTATAAAAAAGCGTTTCCCCTCCCTCGCACCAGAATTCCCCTGTAGATCAGCGGCTTGGATTTTAGTTCTGCTGAAAATCTAGCTGGTGTTTGCCAGTTTTACGCCCGATCCGCCAGCAAATTTGCCGGCACTGCCGCCGAACTTCTCGACGGCACGAGCGCCCGCCTCGGCATCGGCCGACGGCGTCCAGCGGCCATGGACGCGAGCGATCATCGTCCAGTCTGCATGACCCATACGATTGGCGACCCACAGTGGGTGCTCGCCGACGGATGTACACCCGACGCCATCCAGCTTCGCTTCCTTGTCAACGCAGCTGGCACGATCATCGTGCGCGCGGATAACAAGCTCACCTCCAAGCCCGCGACTGACCTGTCCGCAGAATCGGGCGAAAGCATGTTGGCCGCATTGGCACAGGCAGACAAGCTGAAGGAACGCTCCATCGACGGCGTCCCGAAGTTACTTTGACGCCAGCGCGTGAAAGGCGCCGACTGGGGCCTCACCGTGGCGCTGGACAAGGCTGATGCCACGGCCGGTATGTGCTCGCTGGTGATGGCCTCGATTGAATTGAGGTCACCCGCTTCGTGCGCCCCACACCTAGCGCCTTGCGAGCGAACTTGGAACCGTTGTCCACCGTGGTGGGCGTCGACAAGCCTCGCGTCTCCTTCAGTCGTTCAAGCCCGCATACACGCCAAAGAGGTGTCGACGTCGATTGTCGAGCACACGCACGTGCAAACACCTGCGCTTGAACAGTCGCGACTGCATGTCCCGCAACACGCTCAACTAACTCGACTCGACATCGACTGTGCGTGATTCTGCTGGTGTTTTCCCCTAGCCTCTGCCGTCTTGAAATTAGGCCATGTATACGTTAATATTTGGCCAATATAACGCTATATTTAGGCCGGAAATACGCAATTTAGAGGCGACTTCTAGAGACTGATATCTTGCATGGCGGTGGCTGCAACCGACTGTCATCTTCCGGCTATACCAAGGCGTCGCCTTGAGCGAGAGTCGCCGTCGCGGGCTAGCCCCGGATGCGTAGCGGAGACTTCCAGCCTGGGTCATGACGAGGTGTCAAGCAGCGCGTGCGGCGTGGCGCGGAGGCGTACCGATATCTGGTTCGCCAGCCCATGCATAGCTTGCCAAGCCGCTTCCTGCGAAGCGTTATCCATATCCTACGCAGTTCAACGTAATGAACCACGATACGCAAGTTACTAAAGCGCTCCAGGCCCGCCTCAGCGACCCTTCACTGCTGGAAACGCGCGCCTGGATGGCCTCGGGATGGCAAGAGGCGTCCGACGGACGCTCGTTTGCGGTAACCAATCCTGCCACGGGCGAGATCCTGGCCCGCGTGGCTAGCCTGAACGGTGCCGAAGTCGAATCGGCAATCACGGCCTCCGCAGAAGCGCAGGCCGTGTGGCAGCGCCGCAGCAGCCACGAGCGGGCCAAGCTGCTGCGTGCCTGGTTCGATCTGATGATTGCCAACGCCGACGACCTGGCTCTGATCATGACCTCGGAGCAGGGCAAACCGCTGGCCGAAGCGCGCGGCGAGATCCTTTACGCGGCGTCGTTTGTCGAGTGGTTCGCGGAAGAGGCGAAGCGCATCTACGGTGACGTCGCATCGCATCCGCAGACCGACAAGCGGATCCTCGTCATTCGTCAGCCGGTTGGCGTTTGCGCGGCTATCACGCCGTGGAATTTCCCGGCGGCGATGATCACCCGCAAGGTGGCTCCCGCCCTTGCCGCGGGCTGCTCGATCATCGTGCGTCCGGCCGACCTGACGCCGCTGACCGCGCTTGCGCTGGCAGTGCTGGCCGAGCGTGCTGGCATTCCCGCCGGAGTGCTTCAAGTCGTGTGCGGCCCGTCGCGCGAGATCGGCGCGGTCCTGACGGCCAGCCCGGTCGTGCGCAAACTGTCCTTCACAGGCTCGACCGAAGTTGGCCGCGTGCTGATGAGCCAGTCGTCGCCGACGATCAAGCGGCTGTCGCTCGAGCTGGGCGGTAACGCGCCGTTCATCGTGTTCGACGACGCGGACCTCGATGCCGCCATTGAAGGTGCGATGGCGTCGAAATACCGAAACAGCGGCCAGACCTGCGTATGCGCCAACCGCTTCCTGGTGCAGGACGGTATCTACGATCGCTTTGTCGAGGCGCTGGTGCGCCGCGTGGCGGAGCTCAAGGTCGGCAACGGCGTCGAGCCAGGCGTGCAGCAGGGGCCGCTGATTCAGAAGTCCGCGTGCGAACACCTGCAAGCCATGATCGACGATGCCGTTAGCAAGGGCGCGAGGGTCGTCGTTGGCGGCAAGGGCCATGCATTGGGTGGTACGTTCTTCGAGCCAACCGTCATTGCCGGCGCCACGCCGGAGATGCGCGTGGCGCGCGAGGAACTGTTCGGTCCGGTCGCCCCTGTGTTCCGCTTCCGCGATGAGGCTGAGGCGATTGCTATGGCCAATGACACCGAGTATGGCCTGGCCGCCTATCTCTACACCCGCGACAACGCCCGCATCTGGCGCGTGGCTGAAGCGCTGGAGTACGGCATGGTCGGCCTGAACACCGGTCTGATTTCCAACGAGGTGGCCCCGTTCGGTGGCGTGAAGCAGTCCGGCCTCGGCCGCGAAGGCTCGCGATACGGCATCGACGAATACCTGGAAATCAAGTACCTGTGCGCACAGGTCTGAACAAGGCGCAACCGACAGCACCAACGAGCAAGAGCATGGATCAATTCCCACAGCCGATACGTTTCGACACGGTGCCGTCCATCCTCCAGGAATGGGGCGCCGCGCGCCGCCTCGGAGAGATCCTTGCCGCATGGACCGATCGCCGCAGTGTGCTGGTCGTCACCGATGGTGGTCTGCATAAGGCCGGGGTGCTGGAGGGTGCCAAGGCATCGCTGGCGACCGCCGGCTTCCGCGTGACCGTCTTCGACGAGGTGGTGGCCGATCCGCCCGAAGCAGTGCTGCTTCGCTGCGTCGAGCATGCGCGCGCGGCCCGAGTCGATCTCGTGATTGGTCTGGGTGGCGGCTCGTCGATGGATATTGCAAAGCTGGTGGCCGTGCTGGCTGTCTCCGAGCAGCCGCTGGCGCAGATGTATGGCATCGGAAACGTCAAGGGCGCACGCATACCGCTGGTGCAGATGCCGACCACGGCAGGTACCGGTTCGGAGGTCACCAATATCTCCATCGTGTCTGTCGGCGAGACGACCAAGATGGGAATCGTCGCGCCCCAGCTTTACGCAGACCGGGTGATTCTGGACGCCGAGCTGACCGTCGGCCTGCCGCGGCAGCACACCGCGGCCACAGGGATCGACGCCATGGTGCACGCCATCGAGGCTTACACAAGCAAGCACAAGAAGAACGCCATCTCCGACGCGTTCGCGCGTGAGGCGCTACGCCTGCTGTCGGCCAATCTGCTGGCTGCATGCGAGAACGGTAACGACCGGCGCGCGCGCGAGGCAATGCTGCTTGGCGCGACGCTCGCCGGCCAGGCCTTTGCCAATGCGCCGGTGGCGGCTGTGCATGCGTTGGCGTATCCGCTGGGTGGGCATTTTCATATCCCGCACGGTCTGTCGAATGCACTAATGCTTGGGCCGGTGTTGCGCTTCAACGCCGCAGCAGCGGCTGCGCAGTACGCAGAACTGGCCGATGCGTTGGGCATTGGTCAAGCCGATGACGATGACGAAGCCCGCACCGCTGCCTTCATTGCATTCATGGAGGGCCTGATGGATCGGTCCGGTGCGCCGCGGCGGCTGCGCGATGCAGGTGTCACCCGCGAAAGCCTAGCGATGCTTGCTGCGGACGCCATGCAGCAGCAGCGCCTATTGCAGAACAACCCCATCGACGTGCAGCAAACCGACGCCCTGCGGCTCTACGAAGAGGCGTACTGAGGCCGGAGTGGGGCGCTTGCTGGACCGGCGCGCCACCGCCTTGAGAAACGCGTGCGGGCCCACGCCAGGCGCGAGGCCTGACCTTCGCCTGCGATGCGCTCGGGCACGGCGCAAGCAGCTATCTACCAATCCATTGCAATAGAGGGGCCTGTTTTCTGACGGGGCCCGCAGCACAGGAAGTGAAGCACCATGAGTCACGTGGAAACCAACAGTCACTACAAGGTTGTCATTCTCGGCGCCGGATTCGGCGGGCTAGGCATGGCTGCCCAGTTGAAACGGGCGGGCATCGATAATTTCGTCGTGCTGGAAAAACGCCCGGCGCTGGGCGGCGTTTGGCGCGACAACTCCTACCCCGGCGCAGCGTGTGACACCGAATCGCATCTCTATTGCTACAGCTTCCACCCGCATTTGCGCGTGAGTGCCCTGTACGCGGGCCGCGACGAGTTGCTCGGCTACATGGAATCGCTCGCAGCTCGTTTCGGACTCGATGCCCACCTGCGCTTCAACAGCGAAATCCGCAGCGCGGTTTGGGACAAGGCAGATCGCCTCTGGCGCTTCGAGTTGGCCGACGGCTCGCGCCTGACCTCGCGCTTCTTCGTGCCGGCCTGGGGCCAGCTCAACCGACCGTTGATTCCCAAGGTGCCGGGACTGAGCACCTTCAAGGGGGAATACTTTCATTCCGCCGACTGGCGCCATGACGTGGACCTGCGCGGCAAGCGTGTCGCCAGCATTGGTAACGCGGCCAGCGCGGTGCAGTACGTTCCCGAGATTGCGCCGGTGGTGAACCATCTGACCGTGTTCCAGCGCAGCGCCAACTGGATCATGCCGCGCAATCAGATTGTCTTCACCACGGAACAGCTCGATGAATATGAGCGCGATCCGGCGCTGTTCGAGAAGAGCCGCGAGCGGCTGCATGCATTCCGAGAGTCAGGCTTCGAGCGCACCCGCGTCGGCACCGATGCGCAGCGCGAAGGCAAGCGCCTGGCGCTGGAGCATCTGGAGCGTAGCGTGGCCGACCCCGCCCTGCGTGCCAAGCTCACGCCTGACTATGAATTTGCCTGCAAGCGGATTCTGCGCTCCGACGACTACTATCCGGCCCTGACGCGCGACAACGTCACGCTTGAGACGGCTGGAATCGAGGCGTTTGTCGAAGAGGGCATCCTGACCAAGGATGGCCGTGTGCACGCTGTCGACGTCGTGGTGTTCGGCACCGGTTTTGAGAGCCAGGCATTCCAGGGTGACCTGCAGGTCAGCGGCCTCGGCGGTTCGCTGGCCGAAGCATGGGCCGACGGCCCGGAAGCCTACCTTGGCATGGCGGTACCGGGCTTCCCGAATCTATTCATGATCTATGGCCCGAACACGAACCTGAACCACAACTCCATCCTATCGATGCTGGAGATCCAGCAGCGCTACATCATCGATGCGATTCGCGGCATCGAGGCCGCGGGTGTTGGTGCGTTCCAGGTCAGCAAGGTGCTATCCGACGACTACAACCGTGCGCTGCAGGCGGCGATGAACGGCTCGGCATTTTCGGCCGACTGCTCGAGCTGGTACAAGAACGCCCAGGGCAAGGTCATCAACAACTGGTCCGGCACGGTGGACGAGTACCGCGCGGCGGTGCGCTGGGATCTCGGCGCATTTGAGCAGGTTTGACGGGGGCAGGGACTTGTCTTCGGAACTCTCCTGGCAGCCGCTCACCGAGGTGGCGGAGGATGCGCGGCCCCTGGTGCAGGCGTTCCGTGAAGCGGGCGGCTTGCACTACGGCAGCCTAGCGCCGGAACCTTCGCGCACGAACTTTGCCCGGGCGTGCAGCCTGAATGGCTTGAGCGACATCGACGGCGTTGACCACCGCGACATCATGGTGCCGGTAACCGATGGCGCAATTCGAGTGCGGCTGTACCAACCAAACGAGGCGGAGTGCGCGGGCGACAAGGGGCCCTTGGTCGTGTTCCTGCACGGCGGTGGCTGGGTGATCGGCAGTATCGACACGCATGACGGCATTTGCCGGCTGCTGGCGCGGCAGAGTGGCTGCATCGTCGCGTCCGTGGAATATCGTCTGGCTCCAGAGCATCAATGGCCCGTGCCGCTTCGCGACTGCGAGGAGGCACTCGGCTATCTGGTCGCCAATGCGGCAGCGTTGTCCGTTGACGCCAGTCGCGTGGTGCTGGCCGGCGATAGCGCGGGCGGCAGCATGGCGACCATCATCAGCAACGCGCCGGTTACCGGAGCGTACGAGGTTGCGGGCCAAGTGCTGCTCTATCCGGTGACGGACCTTACCGCAAGCCGGCCGTCTTACGCCCGCTTCCGGGGCGGGCTGCCGCTCGTCGCAGAATCGATGCAATGGTTCCGTGATCTGTACGTGCCAGCAGGCACCCCGCTTGACCAGCCCGCCTTGTCGCCGCTGCTGCACGCAGAGGGCCGCCGTCAGCCTCCGATGTTTATCGCCACCGTTGGCCTGGACCCGCTCTGCGACGAGGGCATTGAATACGCAGCAATGGCAGCGCGGGCAGGCGGCTTGCTGGAGCATCACCATCTGCCTCGCCACATGCACGGCATTTTCACGGCGGCAGCGCGCATCGGCACGGCGCAGAAGTTGCTCGAGCTTGCCGGCATATTCATTCGTCGACTTTCCCGGCATTCGTAAAGCGTTGCTTCTGATAGCAACGACGAGACCGCTTCTTCTGATGGGTGGCACGCGAGCTAGCGCGTGTGCTGATCGTTGCGCCAGCAATGCCGCATCGACCTCCCGGTCTTGACTCGCACTTCGGCCAACGAGCCAAGCCTGCAAGGCATACCCATTCGCCTGCCGATGCGCGGATCGATTCAGTCGACCGCCTGCGTGACCCCCGCCCAACGGCTCCCTCAAGTCGCCCCAATTCCAGCTCTCTATCTGATGGCAACGCGGCACATGCGCGTGCTGCAGCGTTGCGCCGTGGCGATCGAACTGCGGAATCCACACCAGCATCTCTCAATCGACCGGTTGGACATCGTTTGCGTCCCGATTGGTTGGTATTTTCCCTAGCTTTTCACACCTTGATGATAGGCCGGTGCAACGCTAATATTTGGCCGTACTAACGTTATTTGTAGGCCGTAAATACGTATTGCTAAGTCGACGCTCAGGTGGTGCCCAGGACGGCGCCGCACCCCGCGTCACGCGGCCGTGCTGGCTTTCTTGGCGGCGAGACGATCTTCAAATGGCAGCCCGAAAACAGGTGCCGAGGCGACAACGCTGTTGGCGTTTTCTTCTGCTCCGCACACCTGTTTCCATCAACGCACTAGCAGAGAGGCCCAGGCCATGGCTGCAAGCAATAAGCGTCAATCGATCGTCCCGGCCCCTTTTCAAGGGCACTACGACGCGTATCACTTCTCGCCGGCAACGCGCGTTGGCGACATGGTGTGGGTGTCTGGCCAGGTTGGTGTGGACGCCGACATGAAGCCTGCCGAAGGGATGCACGCGCAGGCGCAGATCGCATTCAAACACCTGAAGCTCGTTCTCGAAGAGGCGGGCGCAAGCCTGGTCGATGTGGTCGAGCTCACGACATTTCACACGGACCTGCATGGCGACATCGATGCGTTTATCGCCGTCAAGGATCAGTACTTTCCGAGCCGCTATCCGTCGTGGTCAGCCGTGGGGGTGACGCAGTTGGCCTTGCCCGGATTGCTGATCGAGATTCGCGCAATGGCCGTGGCCGGATCCGGAGAGGAATGAGTGCTTGAGGCGGCCGGACATGCCGGCTGCAAGGCGAGAGATATTGGAAGGAGCCCATGATGAAGAAGCAACGCATTAAAGTCGTATCCGCTGTCGCGGCCGCAGTATGTTGTGTGATCGGCACCGCCGCCATGGCGGAAGACCTCACGCCGGAGGGCGGTGATCGCGCCGCGAGCAAAGACGGTGCGGTACCTGCTTACGCAGGCAAACAGTCGCCCGAAGCCGGATGGGAGTGGGGCAAGTACCGCGGCGATTTCTGGAAGCACAAGAACGAGAAGCCGCTGTATTCAATCGATGCATCGAACATCGACAAGTACGCAGACAAGCTGACCCCCGGTCAGATCCAGCTCCTCAAGCAGAAGAAGGGCTATCGCATGGACGTGTATCCGTCGCATCGCGAATGCCAGGTGCCCGACTTTGTTGCGCAAAACTCCAAGGCAAATCTAACCGGAGCGAAGCTGGATTCGACGGGGGAGCAGCTGCAGACCGCGACCCTTCCGGGTGTTGTATTCCCGCAGCCCAAGAACGGCGCTGAAGCGATTTTGAACTACATGTATCGCTACCACGGCGAAGGTCTGGAGTGGCCCAAGATGGTCACCTCGATTTCTCCGCGCCCAGGCAGCAACGAATGGATCGACGTGATCTCTCCACAGCATGCCTTCTTTCCATGGGGCAAGCCGGGCAAGACGACGCCGCAGGATGTTGATCAACTCAGCAGCGCGGCCTTCTTCAAGATGGAATCGCCACCTGCCCTGGCCGGACAGGCTTTTGTACAGCGGCAGTTCTTCAACAAACCCTCTGAGACGTTCTACTACTTCCCGGGCCAACGTCGCGTGCGCCGCATGCCGGCCTATACGCACGATGCGCCGGTCATCGGCATGGAGAACCAGTACCTGATCGATGAGGCCAACATGTTCTACGGCACCATCGACCGCTTCAACTGGAAGCTCGTCGGCAAGAAGGAACTGCTGGTGCCGTACAACGCGTTCGGCATGTACAAGTTCAAGGAAAAGCTGCACGACGTTGCTACGCCAGACGGCGTCGCTTCGAGCAATCGTCGCTACGAAATGCACCGCGTCTGGGTGGTCGAGGCCACGCTCAAGCCGAGCGCGCGCCATGTCGCATCCAAGAAGGTCTTTTACCTCGATGAAGACAGCTGGCTAGCCCTCGTCGGCGAAGACTACGACGCCCAGGGCAAGTTGTGGAAGGTGCGCGAAAGCTACCCGATTCCGGTGTGGGAGCTGGGCGGCACGTGCGACAACATGCCCTTCGTGATGTACGACCTCAGCAACGGCCGTTACGTGATGGATCAAACGACGTTCGGCCAGGGCAAGGACATTCATTGGTACGAGCAGATCAATGATCCGCGCTTCAAGACGGATTTCTTTACCGCAGAAACACTGCGCGCGGTGAGCGAGCGCTGAACGTGGCCGCATGAGCGGGGCCGGCACGTGCTTGAGGAGGGGCGTGCCGGTATCAAAACGGGTTGGAGGAAAAATGAATACCAAGAAGATGTCCACGCGGACAGCGATTTCGCTCGCCGTGCTGGCAGCAACAACGTCTGCAGCGCAGGCCTACGACTTCACGATGGGCACGGACGACGCGGTGAAAGGCTCGCTGGTGAGCAACATCACAGCCGGTGTGGCAACGCGGACAAAAAGTCCGAGCTGTGCGCTCACGGGCGATCCGAACGCAAACGGCTGCGGCGCTGCGGCCAACACTGACCAGTGGGGTGCCGGCGACAACGGCGATTTGAACTATCGCCGATGGAAGCCCTACAGCACGTACCTGAGCGCGACCAGCGAATTGCTGTTGACGATGCCCAGCGAGGGGTTGAAGTTCATGGCGCGCGGCACGGGCATGTACGACTTCATGGCCAAGAACACCGAGCGCACGCCGCTGTCGAGTGATGCGAGGGCGCAGGTGGTTTATGACGCGCACGTGCTTGATCTATGGGCGCAGAAGGACTTTACCGTGGCGGATCAGAACGCCCACGTCCGTATCGGCAACCAGGTCATCAACTGGGGCGAGAGCATGTTTGCCATGGGCGGCATCAACGCCACCAACTCGCTCGATGTCCAGAAGCTCCTGATTCCGGGCTCGCAGCTCAAGCAGGCGCTGCTACCTGCGCCGATGGTGAGCTTTGCCACGAATCTCTCGCATGGCCTCAGCACCGAGGCTTATTACCAGTTCATCTGGAACGGCAACCGCATGCCGCCGGTTGGCTCCTTCTGGTCGGCGTCCAACGCTGTGGGCCGTGGTGCTGAGCCCTTCACCGTGAACACGACCAATTTCAACGCGAACGGCCCGAGCGCGGGTACGGTGGCGGGCCAGAACGGTTTGAACAGTCACGACCCGGGCACCATTGCGGCGATCAACAACGGCTTGGTCAATGGCGACTTCGCTGGCCCCCCGTCGTTCTCGATCGGGCTGCCGGTCTCCAACAAGCTGCCTTCGAAGTACAAGCCGCAGTTCGGTGTGAAGCTCAACTATGTGCCGACCTCCATCGACGCGAACTTCGCCTTCTATTACGAGAACTACACCGACAAGTCGCCCGTATTGACCTCGTTCGCCAACAACACGGCGCAGTGGTCGTATCAGCAGAATCGTCAGCTGTTTGGGATCAGCGCGAACTTCCCCGTCGGACCCTGGGCGGTGGGGACGGAACTGTCGTATCGCCCGCGTGACGCGGTGGCGCTCTCGGGCTGCTACGGCGCGGGCGGCCCGATGGACCTGAACGTGAACCCGGCCGGTGTCGACTGCCAGCAGTGGGTCGATCGCAAGAAGCTGCAGTTTGGCATCAACGGCATTCTGGCGCTCACCCGCAGCGAGTATCCGTTCCTCAAGATGATCGGGGCAGACTCGGCCTCGCTGACCGCAGAAGCGACGATGGTCTATTACCCCGGCCTGGGCGGCAGCGTGACACGCACCGTCAACGGCGTGCAGGTCATGCAGGCGCCGCAGGCTGGCTACCTGACGTGGCTGAACAACAACTCGGGCACGGGCTACCCGATCGGCATGCGGCAGGGTACGGCAGCCTCGGGCGGTGTGACGGTCGACTTCAATTGGACGTATGACGGCACGTTGGTCCCAGGCTGGCAGGTCACTCCGGGTGTGACGTTCAACGCGGGCCTGTACGGCTACACCCCGACGTTCAATGCCAACTACATGCAGGGCGCGAAGTCGGCCAACTTCTATGTGCTGTTCAACCAGAACCCGACGGTCTGGCAAGCGGGCATCAACTTCACGGCGTTCTGGGGTGGCCATAACACGGTGGGCAATCCGTATTCGGATCGAAACTTCATCGGCGCATTCGTCACGCGCAACTTCTGACGCGCTCGTGTCAGGGCGCGGCGCACGCGGTGCGCCGCCAGGAATACTTGAAGGGGTAGTGTCGTGTTGAATCGTCTTGTTGCGGGGCTGGAAAAAGCCTTCTTCGGTCACCGCGCGGTCGTGCTCGCGGTGATTGGCCTATTCACTGCAGGAATGGCCGTGTTTGCCGTGCAACTGCGCATGGATGCGGGCTTCGAGAAGCAGATGCCGATCGGCCATGAGTACATCAAGACGTTCCAGAAATACCGGAACGACCTGCTCGGGGCCAATCGCATCACAGTGGTGGTACGCGCGAAGAAGGGTTCGATCTGGACGCCCGAGGGGCTCACACGGTTGTACAACGTGACCCAGGCGGTGATTTACCTGCCGAGCGTTGACCGCATCGGTGTGCGCTCGCTGTGGACGCCCAACGCGTTCGTCAACGAGATCACCGAAGAAGGCTTTCGCGCCGAGCCGATCATCTCGGGCAACATCACGCCGGATCAGCTCACGCCTGAAGTCGTTTCTAACATTCGTCGCGCGACCGCGCTCGGCGGCTACGTGGGCACGCTCGTCTCGCACAACGAAGACAGCGCGATGATCACCGCGGAGCTGAACGAGCGCGACAGTGCTGGCAAGGTGCTCGACTACGTGGCGTTCAACCACACGCTTGAAGACAAGATCCGCAAGCCTTTTGAAGACGCCGGCTACGAGGTCCAGATCATCGGCTTCGCCAAGCAGATCGGTGACATTGCCGATGGCGCCAAGGGCGTGCTCGTCTTCTGCGCGATCGCGCTGCTGCTGACGGCCCTCTCGGTGTACTGGTACTGCCATTCGGTGCGCTTCACGGTGCTGCTGATTGTGTGCTCGTTGAGTTCACTCGTCTGGCAGTTCGGCACGCTGCGGCTGCTGGGCTTCGGGCTGGATCCGCTCGCGGTGCTAGTGCCGTTCCTGGTCTTTGCCATCGGGGTGTCGCACGGCGTGCAGCAGGTCAACTTCATCGTGCGCGAGATTGCCCGCGGCAATAGCTCGTACGACGCCGCACGCCACAGCTTCAGCGGTCTGCTGATCCCGGGTGTGCTGGCTCTCGTCACGGCATTCGTGTCGTTCATCACGCTGCTGCTGATCCCGATTCCGATGGTGCGGGAGCTGGCCATTACGGCCTCGCTGGGCGTGGCCTACAAGATCGTGACGAACCTGATCCTGCTGCCGGTGGCCGCCTCTTGCTTCAACTTCACGCAAGCCTACGCGCAGAGCGCACTCAAGCGTGCGGCTTGGCGCTCGGCCGTCCTGCGCCCGCTGTCCAAGGTGGCGCAGCCAAAGTACGCCGGCGTCACGCTGTTGATCACGTTGGTGGTGTTTGGGCTGGCGGTCTGGCAAAGCCGTGACCGTGTGATCGGCACGCTGCAGCCGGGTGCGCCTGAGTTGCGCGAGGAAGCGCGCTTCAACCGGGATGCGACGTCGATTGCCGGTAATTACGACATGGGGTTGGACTGGCTGTCGGTGGCGATCGAGTCGACCGGCAAGGCGTGCGACAACCCGGCGGTCGGCCTGTATGAGGACGAGTTTACAGCCGCCATGCGCACCGAGCCGGGCGTGGTGTCCGCCCAGTCGTACTCGGGGATGCTGCGCACCTACAACGCGGGCTACAACGAAGACTATCCAAAGATGAACGTCGTGCCGATCGACCCCGAGAACTACGGCGCGGTGTCGGTCGATGTGGCGCGCCTGAAAGGCTTCATGACGGCGGATTGCAGCATGACGGCAGTCCACCTGTACCTGACCGATCACAAGGCGACGACGATCAACCGGATCCTGGACGACATCAAGCAATATCGCGCATCGCATCCGTTCCCAGGCATCAAGATCCGTCTCGCAGCGGGCAATGCCGGCGTGCTGGCCGCCACAAATGACGAGGTGGAACACAGCGAGCTGCCGATGATGCTGTACGTGTACGCCGCCATCGTGATCCTCGTGTTCCTGGCTTACCGCGACTGGCGCTCGATGCTGGCCTGCTGCGTGCCGTTGACGGTCGCCACCTTCATCGGCTACTGGTTCATGAAGGAACTCAAGATCGGCCTGACCGTGGCAACGCTGCCGGTGATGGTGCTGGCTGTCGGCATCGGCGTGGACTACGCGCTGTACATCTACAACCGCCTGCAGCGGCACTTGGCCGAAGGTGATCCGATTGAACGGGCGATGGAGCGCGCGCTGGAGTTCGAGTGCGTGGCGACGATCTTCACTGCCATCACGCTGGCCGTTGGTGTGGCGACGTGGAGCTTCTCGGCGCTCAAGTTCCAGGCCGACATGGGCAAGCTGCTTGCCTTCATGTTCATCGTGAACCTGGTGATGGCGATGACCGCGCTGCCGGCGCTGGCCTCGGTGCTGGAGCGCTGGTTCCCCCGGCGCAAGCCTGCGCGTGCGCCGGGCCTGCTGAGCCACTGAACGAGAGACAGCCATGATGAAAACGATCCTTACCAGCATCACGCTGTGCGCGGCTGCCGCAGTGTTTGCACAACCGCCCGCCGAAGGCACGGTCGCCACCTGGAGCGTCAAGCCCGCGCATATGTGGCCCGCGCCGACGCACCGCATGCTGCTGGACGCCACGCGCGCCGGCAAACGCATCGTCGCCGTGGGCGAGCACGGCATCGTTCTGCTCTCCGACGACGAAGGCAAGACGTATCGGCAGGCACGCTCGGTTCCAGTGTCCGCCACGCTATCCGCTGTCTCCTTTGCCGATGAACAGCACGGCTGGGTAGTCGGTCAGTGGGGCGTGATTCTCGCGACGAGCGATGGCGGTGAGACGTGGCAAAGGCAGCGCATGGACACGGCCGTCGATCAGCCGCTGTTCTCGGTGCTTTTTACGAACGACCAGGATGGCATTGCGGTTGGGCTGTGGTCTTTGATGCTGCAGACCCATGACGGCGGAAAGACGTGGACCAAGACGACGCTGCCGAAACCCCCCTGGGGCGGCAAGGCCGACCGCAACCTGTACCGCGTGTTTGCGGATGGCAAGGGCGCGTTCTACATCTCGGCCGAGCAGGGGACGGTGCTCAAGTCGGCCGATGGCGGCGCCACTTGGGATTACCTCGCAACGGGCGGCAAGGGTTCGCTGTGGTCGGGTGTGGCCATGCCAGATGGACGGGTTGTGGTGGGGGGTCTGCTCGGCAGTCTGTTCCAGAGCAGCGATGGTGGGGCGACCTGGCAACCGTTGAGGGCGGAGACGAAGAGTTCGATCACCGGTCTTGTAGCGTCGGGTAACGGGTTCGTTGCGGTCGGGCTGGATGGGCTCGTGCTCAAGCAGCGTGAAGACGGCGCGCCGCTCGCAGCGGCACAGCGTGAAGACCGCGCAGCACTCACCGCCGCTGTAATCGATGCGGGTGGCAAGCCGATTCTGTTTTCGAAAGAGGGCGTGCTTGCCGGGCTCTGAGGCCAGTTAAAGCGCACACACGTCTCCCCGTGTCTCCCGACATCGTCGAGACGGGTTCGTTATGCAACGAGGGAAGAAGGGGTTCACATGCATGTGACAGAGCAGATGAAGCTGGAGCTGGCGCGCGATGGCGCTACCGTCGCCCGGGGCCTGTTTTCCCCCGAGCGCCTTAAGCGGATGCGCGAGGCGTTCGATTACGGGATTGCCCACCCCAGCCCGCAGCACGGCTACGCCTTTGCAGGCACGCCGGATGAGCATTTCAACGACTACGGCAACTTTGACAACCGTGATGTACACGTTGCGACGGTCAAAGCGTTGGGGCTCGATGAATTTGTAGCGTCGCTCTGGGATTCCGAGCATGTGTGGTTCATCGGCGAGGAGCTCTTCATCAAGAAGGGCGGCAGGGCCGGCCGATCACCGTGGCACCAGGACACTTCGTACTATCCGTTCAGCGGGCCGCAGTTGCTCAACATCTGGACGTGCTTTGAGAAGATTCCCCGCAAGAATGCGTTAGAGGTCGTGCGAGGCTCTCACCTTGGAGCGCAGTACAACGGTACCTCCTACAACGACCCTAACGATCACACCAAGCCGCTGTGGGCCAACACCGATTGGCCTCTACTGCCCAACATTGAAGCCGACCGTGCAAAAGACCCAGCCTCGTGGGACGTTGTCTCCTGGGATCTGGAGCAGGGCGATGCGCTGTTGTTCCACTCGGGCTCACTGCACGGCGGTGCGCCCGTGACCCCGGATTGCCCGGATCGCCATACGCTGGTTTACCGGTTCTACGGCGACAAGCTGTTTTACCGACCCCTGCCAACCGGGGGATGCAACTACGGCTACGACATCAGCAATCTCAACGATCCGTCGCTGACCCCGGGCGAGCCGTTCCGGGCGCCTTACTGCACGCAGGTGCGGTGAGGCAAGCAAAGTCGTCGTCTCGGCGGCGTGGGCCATCGCCAAGCCCCTTTAAACCAGCGAACACAGTAATCCGATGGGATTGAAAACGTACGCTGGTGACGTCTCCTAGATCCTAGCTTTGGTCTCCTCTGGGGTCTTTTGATGCCGTGGCAGCACGGCATCTTTTTTTGTCTTGCTTTACAGAACGTCGTTGGGAGCGATCCGCCCTTGCGCGATGAGCGCGGTCATCACCATGACCAGTTCGAACGCGCGGTCCTCGCTCACCGATTGATGCTGGGCGTCAAACCTCAGCACCGTGACGCCGTCCAGCAGTGCTGTGATGAGCGTTGCGCGAGCGAGGCATTCCCGCGCGGTTGCTGTCGCGTCGACTTCCCGGATGAGGTCGGCCCAGACCACCCGGTAGGCGGCATAGCCGCTTCTCACCTTTTCACGCGTGATATCCGAATGCTGGGCCAGCGCCCACATCTCCGACCACAGCTGCTGCACCGCAGGAACACAGGTTTCCTCGAAGTTTTCTGCGGCAATTTCGAGCATGCGCTCCAGCGCCGGTTTGCCGCTCGGTTTGCCGATCTCCGAGTAACGGTCCAGATAAGCCTGCCCAACCGCTTCCATTGTCGAACGGAGCAAATCGTCATGGGTCGGGAAATAGTTCTGAAGCGCCGATGGCAGGGTGCCAAGTTCTCTTGCCACCCGTGCCAGGGTGAAATTTGCATAGCCTTCCGTCGCCAGCAGGTTGGCGGCGGTGGAGATGATCTCGTTGATCTTGAGCTCTCTGCGTTTGCCCTGGGCTGTCGGCCGGTAATGGAAGCTGTCTTGAGTCGACTGACGCGTGCGCAATTCCAGTAGGGCCGGCTGCAGGTACCCGTCAGATCCAAACACGCTGACACGGGCATCGCTACCGTCGTGCAGTGTGCGTGGACGACGAAGAGGTACCTCGCTCTGCAGCGTTGCGGCTGAAGCACTCACGACCATCTTGACGGCGCGCTTCGCAACACGAGCGAGCTCGACATAGTCTCTTCCCGGGTAATCGCCGTGGGATGCGAATAGCGTCATGCCGTCCATCTGCGCGCCGATCACGGCGGCACGCACCAGACATTCTTCGTGACTCAACGTGGGGTGGAGTTCCGACAACAACTTCGCAAAGATCTCTCGAAAACGCGCCTGCATATCGTCGAGCAGTTCTGCGACAAAGGCTTCATGCGAAGCGAATGCCCAGATCTCCACCATGAATTTCGGCAGATCGGTTTCGTTGATGTTCTGGAAGATGCGATTGATCAGCGCGGAGCAACGTTGTGCCGCCCCCGTGCCCGGACGACTCGCAATCGCTGTGTAGTCCTCCATGACCTGGCTCATATAGGCCGGGAGCACCGTGCGAAGCAATTCTTCTGTCGTTCGAAAGTAATACTGCAGATTTCCATGGGTGATGCCCATGCGATCCGCTACACGGCGTATTGCGAATCCGGCATAGCCGTCTTCTTGAAAGACCTGGCGCGCGGTATCGATGATCTCGCGAATGCGCTGTTCCCGATTGCGCCGTGTTGATGACCGCACGGCGGACTTGGCTCCCTCCAAATGGTCAGGGGTTCCTTGCTTGACCGCGCTGTTTTGCACGTTGACTCTCCCGTGGCTTATACAAAACTTCCGCAAATTATAGGCCTATCCGACGGAAGGGGAGAAACGTAGCCGCTTTCCCTCTGATCTTGCGCATAAGTCATGTCTGCTTGAGTGCGCAGGTCATGCACCTCCGTCTTTAACTCGAATACTTGGCAGAGAACAGTCCACGCCAACCTTGCGCTGTAAAACACTTTGGTTGGTGTGCCTGGCCATCCTGCGCCTTGCAGCGTGCGAAGTTGAGTCGGCTCGACAGCGTTTGCCTCACCCTTGATCGGTGTTTTCCCTAGTTTGTTCGTCCTTGAATGTAGGCCGGTGCGACGTTAATATTAGGCCGTAATAACGTAATTACAGGGCCGACAAAACGTTCATGTATGAGGGACTTCGGCTCCGGAATGAGGCGATGAATTTCATGCACTGCAGCGCTGGTTCGTATGCGGAGTGCATTACGGCCTCGTGCTGAACGCCTTTCCAATTTGGTGGTGAAACAGAAGAGGGGCGGCGCCGCTCGTCTTTCGCTCCGATGTCAGAACCTGCTTCAACTGTGTGCAGCGCCACCGTCGTACATCGCCCCAGGTTTGATTTACCCAACCCTCAACAACCCTCAACAGAAGAAGTCGTAGGAGGCAACCATGGCAAAGCACCCCGTCGTCGTGCATGGAGGGACGAAAGGCTTCGAAGAAGCTGCGCTGGTCGCCCGCATCTTGAGCAGGGATTGAGGAGGTCCGAAATGAGTATGGATCTTGAGCGTGGTAAAGAGCGCGCCGACCTGGGGAAGTTTCGGGCGCTGGGTGGCTGGGTGGAAAAGCCGGACGACATGCAGCACGCGCTTGAAGGCAACGTCAGCGCGGATGTCGTGATTGCCGGTGCCGGTTTTGCAGGTCTTTCCGCGGCGCTGGAGCTGGCCAGGCTGGGCGCGAACGTCGTTGTGATTGAGCGGGATTTCGCCGGCTTCGGCGCGAGCGGACGAAACGCAGGCTATCTGGCCGGCGCCATGGCGCTCGAGTACGACCTCATGTTCAGGGGTCTTAGCAGGGAACGGGCGACGCAGATCGTCCGCTACTACGACGACGCTGTCGGCTTTGTGGAAGGCAAGCTCAAGGAACACGATATCGACTGCGAATATGTGCAGTCCGGGTGGATCCGGGCGGGTGTCCATCCGTCACAGGAAAAGAAGATCCGCGCGGATATGCAGGTCGGTATCGAACTCGGCCACAAGTCGGAATTTCTGGATCACGCGCAGATGCGCGCGCGCGGCATCCCGTCGGCGTTTCTATTTGGCGAATACACGCCGGCCGGCGGAACGCTTCACCCAGGCAAATACGTCATGGGGCTGCGGCGTGCCGCGCTGCGGGCCGGCGTGAAGCTCTACGAGAACACGCCGCTCCTGTCTTACACCGACGGCCCGGTCATTCGGGTGCAGACCCCGCGCGGTAGCGTCAGCGCCCCGGTGCTGATGCTTGCCACCAACGCCTACACGCCGCAGCTCGGTTTGCTTGCAAACAAGGTGGTGCCCTTGCGGATCTCGGCAATCGAGACCGAACCGCTGTCCGCAGTGCAGTTGGCCTCGCTGGATTGGCCAAGGCGCGAAGGCATCGTGACGGGCCACTACAGCATGGAAAGCTTCCGCCTGACGGCACGCAACACAATCATCTCCACCGTCAAGCGCATCCACTATCCGTACGGCTCAGAGACGCCGAACGTGCCCGCCTACGACCAGTATCGAGCGCTGAGAGAGAACCTCCATGAGCGTTTTCCCGCCTTGAAGGACATCGCATTACGGCACTGCTGGAGCGGCTACATCAGCACCGCCGGCAACGCGCTTCCCGTGGTCGGCGCAACCGGCGCAAACCAGAACATCTACTACACCGCCGGGTGTTCTGGCCATGGCCTGGCCAGTCAATCCATGCTCGGAAACATGCTTGCCCAGAAGATTCGCGGTATCGAGCCGCCGCTACTGGCAGCGCTGCGCTACGACACGCCCACGCTCCCGCCAGAGCCGTTCCGCTGGTGTCTCCTCAATGGGGCTCTGGCCGCGGCAAACACATTGGACGATCGATTGAATCGCAAAGTGCGGCACGCGGCAGCCTGAAGGCGAGCGCTTTCACTGCAAAGCAACACGACCCCTTGGGCCGTTTCGCCGTTATTCAGCCCCCAACATCAACGTGAGGTAACACCATGTCCGTCAAGCGTTTCCCCAACTCAGCAACGCCCTCTGAACTTGCATCCGTCATTGAAGCGGACGGCGGTGTGATCGTGAAGGGCTTCCTAGCGCCAAGCCTGCTTGAACACCTGAAGAAGGACCTGCTTCCGATGCTCGAAGCGACCCCAAACGGGGTGGATGAATACTTTGCCGGCACGCAAACGCGGCGGCTGTCGCGCCTGTTTGCCCGCACCGATCATATGGTCGACGTCGCACTGAACCCGCTGTATCTCGAAACCGCGCGCCTCATCCTGCAGAAACCGATCCAGCTCTGGAGTGGAGAGAACCGGGCCGAGGTGGCGCCCGACATTCAGGTGGGCGTGACGCAGGCCATTCAGATTCACCCTGGCCAAGGCGTGCAACCGTTGCACCGTGACGATTCGGTCTGGCTGTGGCGACACCCCGGATATGGCCGAGAGGCGCGCGTGCAGATCATGATCGCCATCACCGATTTCTCCGAAGAGAACGGAGGGACCTTGGTCATCCCCGGCAGCCACAAGTGGGATGACGAGCGCATGCCAAAGCAGGAAGAGGCGATCCCGACCTCGATGGACGCTGGCGATGCACTGATCTTCATCGGTTCGACGTACCACGGAGGTGGTCAGAACCGCAGCAATGCGCCGCGCACGGGGCTGACCATGTCGTATGACCTCGCGATCCTGCGGCAGGAAGAGAACCACTACCTGACGTTGCCCATCGAGCGCGTCAAGCGCCTCCCTGAGGAAATGCAGCGGCTGCTCGGGTGGTCGTGCAGCACGACCTATGCAGGATTTGTCGAGCGCAACGGGGTGATGACTGACCCGCATGCGCTGCTCCAGCAGGACGACTTTGTCGAGGTTGGCCACTTCGATTGACTCCAGTGCATCCGTCCTACTCACGGAGCGCATGGGTAGGGCTCTACCGCTTCATGGGCGGCGATGTCACTGGCGCAGTGCATCGCAAGCCAATAGATCACGCAGATTTTTCAAGTTAGCCCCGGGGGCAAGATGGACGACATTGCAAAGAAACACGATGAGGCGCCGGAGGCGGCCGCGCTCACGCGGCGCGGCTTTCTCGGCATGGCCGCATCGGTGACAGCTGCGGCAACGGCGGCGGTACTGCCGAATGTGGCGAGCGCAGTCACTGCAGCAAGCGATAGCCGCGATGTGCTCGAGGTGGCCATCATCGGCGCGGGGCTGGCAGGCCTGACCGCGGCACGTGACCTGAAGCGTGCGGGGTGCGAGTCCTTCGTGGTGCTGGAGGCGCGCGACCGCGTTGGCGGACGGACCCTTAACCACGATCTCGGCAACGGCTACTTCTCGGAAGCGGGTGGCCAATGGATCGGGCCGGGCCAGACCGCGATTGCCAATCTGGCTCGCGAGCTGGGTGTCGGCACCTTTCCGACGCACTGGGAGGGCGATTTCGTGATGCTTGCCGGCAACGCACGCACAACCGTCGCAAACGACGGCGGCTTTGACACGGATCCGAAGCTGCGGCGCGAGCTCGAGGAGATGGCCAGGAGCGTGCCGACCGCCGCGCCGTGGACGTCACCGCGTGCTGCCGAATTCGATGCCATGTCGCTAGCCGACTGGCTGGCAACCAAGAACCTCACACCGGAAGCCCAAATCGGCTGGGTGCTCGGCGCGCAGCTGACGACGGGTACTGCACCGGAAAAACTATCGCTGCTGCACTATCTGTCGCTGATCAACTCGGCGGATTGCAATTACAGGCAGCTCGAAGCAATCAAGGGCGGTGCACAGGAGAGCCGCATCTCGGGCGGTTCGCAGATCCTGTCGATCAAGATGGCGGAAGCGTTGGGCGACAAGGTGCGCCTGTCGACTCCGGTGCTGCGTATCGAGAACTGGCAAAACGGACCTGTGACCATCCACACCGCGAAGGGCGTGGTTCGCGCGCGCAGTTTGATCGTCGCGCTCTCGCCATCCCTGTGCAACCAGATCGCCTTCGATCCGCCGCTGCCGGAAAAGCGTCGGGAAATGCAGCGCCGCTGGCCTGCCTATGCGCCGATGCGCAAGACGGCGCACGTCTACAAGAAGGCGTTCTGGCGTGACAAGGGCTTGGACGGCATGGTCGTGCAATTGAAGGGGCCGGTCCAATTTGCCTACGACAACTCGCCGGAGGATGTCTCGTTCGGCGTGATCTCGGCCTTTGTGAACAACGGCGTGCTGCCGTCCGACCCCAAGGCTGCCGAAGCCGAGCTCTCGCGCATCTATGCCCAGGCGTTTGGCGACGAAGCGCTGCATCCCGTCGCGTACCACGAGCACGACTGGGGCAAGGCTGACAACTGGTCATTGAGCTGCACATCCCCCATACCTCCGGGCTTTCTCACCAAGTACGGCGACGTGCTGCATCCGCCAATCGGCCGGTTGATCTGGGCGGGTACGGAAACCGCGGAAATCTGGATTACCACCATGGACGGTGCAATACGGTCGGGCCATAAGGCGGCATTGCAAGCGCTTCAGGCTGCGGCTGGGGGGAAAGCATGATGAACACGAATACGACAACGAAATCACGCGGTCGCGGCAAGCGGATTCTGGTACTGGGGGGCGCGCTGCTGTTGGCCGCAGTGGTGGTCGGCGGCGTCATGTACGGGCCGAACTTCTATGGCCTGCTGCAGATTGGCAAGCAGCTGGATCAGATCACGCAGGAGGACACGCGTGTCGGCGGTCCATGGCCACGCGTCAGCGAAGTGTGCGTGTCTTGCCATGGTTATGGGGGCAACGCACGCGCCCAGACCTATCCGCGCCTGGCGGGTCAGCCGGAGGCCTACCTCAAGAAGCAGCTCACCGCCTTCGCCAGCGGCGAGCGCAGCAATTCGACCATGACGTCGCTGGCGGTGAGCATGTCGCAACAAGAGCTTGATGGCTTGGCGGCGCACTTCTCGAAGATGACGCCGTTGCCGAACACGACATTCCAGGCGGACCCGGCACACGTGGCGCGCGGCGAGGCGCTGGTCAAGGCCAACAACTGCGCCGCTTGTCACGGGCAGCAGTTGGAGGGCAAAGACCTGTATCCGCGACTGGCTGGGCAGGGGTACGGCTATCTGCGCGATCAGTTGAACAACTTCAGGAGCGGTGCGCGCCGCGATGCCACGGGTTCGATGCCGGCAGTTGTCGGAGCGCTGTCGCAGCAGGATATCGACGATCTCGCGCAATACATCGCAAGCCGATAAACCACGCAGATTTTTCAAGCTAGGCGGGAAGCAAGATGGACGATATTGCAAAGAAACGCGAGGAGGCGGCCGCGCTCACGCGGCGCGGCTTTCTCGGCATGGCCGCATCGGTGACGGCGGCGGCGACGGCGGCGGTGCTGCCGAAGGTGGCGAGCGCTGCAACTGCCGCGAGCGATGAGCGTGACGTGCTTGAGGTGGCCATCATCGGCGCAGGGCTGGCCGGCCTGACCGCTGCGCGCGACCTGAAACGTGCGGGGTGCGAATCCTTCGTGGTGCTGGAGGCGCGTGACCGTGTCGGCGGACGCACCCTCAACCACGACCTCGGCAAAGGCTACTTCTCGGAATCGGGTGGCCAATGGATCGGGCCGGGTCAGACCGCGGTTGCCGATCTTGCGCGTGAGCTGGGTGTTGGCACGTTTCCAACCTACTGGCAGGGCAAGACCGTGATGCTGGCCGGTGGCGCGCGTGCCGCAGTCGATACCGAGGGCGGCTTCGGCACGGATCCGAAGATTGCGCATGAACTCGAGGAGTTGGCCAAGAGCGTGCCGTGCGGCGCGCCGTGGAAATCGCCGCGCGCCACCGAGTTCGACGCAATGTCGGTCGGCGACTGGCTGGTGAAAAAGAACATCGCAAACGCAGACCAGATCGGTTGGTCGACCGGCTTGGCGATCACGGGTGGTGCCTCGCCGGCGCGACTGTCGCTGCTGCACTGGTTGTCGATGGTCAACTCGGCCGAGTGCAATTACGAACGGCTGGAAGCGGTCAAGGACGGCGCGCAGGGCACCCGACTCTCGGGCGGCTCGCAGATTCTGTCGATCAAGATGGCGGAAGCGTTGGGCGACAAGGTGAAGCTGTCGAGCCCCGTGCTGCGCATTGAGAACTGGCAGAACGGGCCGGTCACCATCCATACCGCGAATGGTGTGGTCCGTGCGCGCAACGTGATCGTCGCGCTCGCGCCGATGCTGTGCAATCAGATCGCCTTCGACCCGCCGCTGCCGGAGAAACGCCGCGAAATGCAGCGCCGCTGGCCGGCGTTTGCGCCCGGACGCAAGACGACGCACGTCTACAAGAAAGCGTTCTGGCGCGACAAGGGCCTGAACGGCTGGATTTTTCAACCGGGGGGGCCGGTGCTTTGGGCGTACGACAACTCGCCCGAGGATGTCTCGTTCGGCGTGATCAATGCGTTCGTGCACATCAGCATGGTGCCTGCCGATCCGAAGGAGGCCGAGGCCCAGCTCTCGCAGATTTATGCCGAGGCGTTTGGCGACGAAGCGCTGCACCCCATCGCGTTCCATCAGCGTGATTGGCTCAAGGCAGACAGATGGACGCTGAGCTGCGTGTCGCCGATGCCGCCCGGTTTTCTCACCACGTACGGTGAGGCCCTGCATCCGTCGGTTGGCAAGCTGATCTGGTCGGGCACGGAAACGGCGGAAATCTGGGCGGGCTACATGGATGGTGCGGTGCGTTCCGGCCACAAGGCAGCGTTGCAGGTGCTGCAGGCCGTAGCCGGGGGGATGGCTTGATGAATACCACAACGAAACCACGCAGCCGCGGCAAGAGGATGCTCATCCTGTCGGGCTGGCTGCTGTTGGCGGCTGCCGTGGTCGGCGGCATCGTCTATGGGCCGGAAGTCTATGGCCTGCTGCGGTTGAGCAATGAGGTCGACAAGATATCGGACAACAACGCACGTTTGAACGGCCCTTGGCCGCGCGCCAGCGATTCTTGCATTTACTGCCACGGCTTCGAAGGCAACGCCGTTACCCAGGTCTATCCGCGCCTGGCGGGGCAGAAGGAGGCATATCTCAGGAATCAGCTCAAGGCATTCGCCAGTGGCGAGCGTAGCGACCCGACCATGACGCCATTTGCGCTCAGCCTGACGGAGCACGAGTTCGAGTCGATGGTGACCCATTTCTCGCAGATGACGCCGCTGCAGAACACGAGCTTCCATGCCGATGCGGCCCGTGTGGCACGTGGCGAAGCGCTGGCCAAGACCAAGAATTGCGCCGCCTGCCACGGGCAGCAACTGGAAGGGAAGGATGCGTATCCGCGATTGGCCGGGCAGGGCTACGACTACTTGGTCGATCAGCTCACCAACTTCAAGACCGGTAAGCGCCACGAAGCCACCGGCGCGATGGCGGCGATGGCCGGTCCGTTGTCACAACAAGACATCGAAGACCTCGCGCAATTCATCGCCAGCCGATAAGAAAGGATTGATCTTCGTAGATAAGTGCAATGGTGAAGGCATTCATCGACACCACCGGAATTCATCATGGAACCAAAATATTATCTTTATTGCCTCGCTGATTTCACATTGATCACGGCTTCATTAATCTACGGGATCAAGCTTCTCAAGAAGCGCAACTTCCTCCTCGGGTTCGAGTGGCTGGTTGTGGCGTTCTCGGCGACGAACCTATTGACCAATGCATTAACCGGCGAACGGATGTTCTTGAACATCTCGCTTTTTTGCGATGCATTTTCCAGAACCGCCGGTGTACCGGTGATCGGTATCGCCGGCATGATGGCTGTGACGCATCGATACAAGCCATCGATGGGTGCTGATGTCATGTATGTGTTGGGCGCGCTGGCAGCAACCGTGGTGGTATGGACTGCAGATTTCATGGTGGGGCCGAAGCCTTACTTCTATCTGGTTATGTGGTCTTTGTTCTCGGTTTACGTCGTTTACGTGATCAAGAAATTGCTAAGCGCCGGAGAGAAGCGGATCGCTTTCGGCGTGATCCTGGCGTTGGTATCCGCACAGACGATTGCCAGCATCTATGATTTCTACCATATACCGGGTGACGATGATCACGCGGTTTTCTATACACTCGCGATGTTTGTCTGGGCTTATCAGTCCGTGGTGTTTTATTACGCCTATTGCGCTTTGGAGCGTGCGCAGGAAAAGGAGCTGAACTTGAATCGCGGCTATGCCATCGGCGGCTTGGGGCGGACTTCGCAGTAATCACGCTGCTTTCGTAACGATTCCTTTAAAGGCTCTCAGAATGAGCCTTTTGGAGTGAGTTTCGTGAAGCGCCAAGGCAGCGTGCCGTCCGCTAAACGTTGGGTGCGACGTAAGGAAGCCCGGCCGCAAGAGTTGGTCTCCGCTGCGTTGGCCCTGTTCGTTGCGCGCGGCTATGCGGCCACGCGGCTGGAAGACGTCGCCTCGGCCGCTGGGGTATCCAAGGGCACGGTCTACCTGTATTTCGCTGGCAAGGAAGAACTGTTCAAGGCAGTGATCCAGGAAAACCTCCTGCCTGTGTTGGCTGAAGGCGAAGTCTTCATTGATACCTTCGAAGGCACCAGCGAGGCGCTGCTGCATGAGATTTTGATGGGCTGGTGGGAGCGAATTGGTGAATCCCCTGCCTCGGGGCTGACCAAA
Source organism: Burkholderiaceae bacterium 26 (assembly GCA_000955795.1). Classification (GTDB taxonomy): domain Bacteria; phylum Pseudomonadota; class Gammaproteobacteria; order Burkholderiales; family Burkholderiaceae; genus Ralstonia; species Ralstonia chuxiongensis. Next base: position 35,033 of record JYOB01000004.1, on the reverse strand, counting down.
CTGTTGATCGCCGAATCGGGCAACTTCCCCGATCTCGTGCAGTACTACAGCGTGGAAGTCATAGAGCGCTACGATCGGCTGTTTGCTCGCATCCTGGCGCGCGGCGTGGCGCGGGGCGATTTTCGAGAAACCGATGTGCACCAAACCACACTGGCTCTGGTCGCACCGATGCTGTTTCTGAAGATGTGGAAGCACTCCTTCGGCATCTGTACAGCCAAGGCGCTGGAGCCGAAGGTGTTCATCACGCATGTGGTATCGCTGCTGTTGCATGGGCTGCTACGCAATCCCTCTCCAGGTGCAGCACTTCCGGTGCCTCCACCGCTGACTGCCGAGCCCTCGGCCATCTAACCGCGAAGTTTCGACATGCCAAAAAGCCAACGGGGTGGCCCTTCAGACCACCCCGTTGGCTTTAAGAGATCGACGCAGTGCAGGCCCTATATCAAGACCTGCGTTGCATCAGGAGTGAGCGGCGGATCCGGAGGGCTCGCCGCTGCGGCGTTGTTCCAGCCAGCGCGCCAGCCGGCCGCCGAATAGCAGTTCGTAAAGCACCGGCACCAGACCCAGCGTAATCAACGTGCCCAGCAAGAGCCCGCCAATGATGGTCAGCGCCATGCCCGCCCACAGGCTGCCGCCAAACAGCAGCAGGGGGATCAGACCCGCCACGCACGTCAGCTTGGTCATAACGATGGGGCGCAGCCGCGCCACGGCAGCCGACACCACGGCTTCACGCCTGGGCTTGCCAGCAGCCAACTCGGCCTCGATGCGCTCGAGCAGCAGCACCGCGTTGTTCACGATGATGCCGGCCAGCGACAGGATGCCGAAGTTGGCCATGAAGCCCAACGGCTCGCCGCCGAGCAGCAGTGCCGGCGCCACACCGATCATCGCAAACGGGATGATGCCCACGATCAGCGTCAGCTTGCGGAACGAGTTGAACTGCCAGACGAACAGCAGCAGCATGGCCACCACCGCGAGCGGCAGGTAGGTCTTGAGCGACGCGTTGGAATCGGCAGCTTCCTCGATCTCGGCGCCCATCTCGATACGGTAGCCGGGGGGCAGCGCGATCTTCGCGATGCCCGGGACCGCACGGTCGACGGTCTGCTGCGCGGTGGCCTCCGTACTGCGGCCCTCCACGGTCAGCGTGCGCACCAAGTCGCGCCGGCGGATGGCCGACGGCTCGGAAGACAGCGACACACTCGCCAGTGCAGACAGGGGCACAGGTGCTGCACCGCTGGCCGGGTGGATCAGCGTGTTGGCCAAGTCTTCGGGGCGGGCACGTTCAGCATCGCTGCCGCGCACCACCAGCGGCACGAGCGTGTCGCCGTCGCGCAGGACGGACACCTCCACGCCGGTATAACGGGCGCCGAGCGAGGTGGCGATGTCTTCGCTGCTGATGCCCAGGCGGCGCGCCTTGCGTTGGTCGATCTGCACGTCCACACGCGGCACGCGCGGGCCCCAATCGTTGCGCACCTGCACCATCCCGGGCAGCGGGCGCAGCACGCCTTCGATCTTGGTGCCAATGTCGCGCAGTACGGTTTCGTCCGGGCCGCTGATCCGGTAGGCCACCGTGCCCGCATCGTTTGAACTGCGTGAGAAGCGCTTGGCATCCACGCGTACATCGGGATAGCGCTGCGCCATCCACTGGCGTGTGCGCTCGATCATGGGCGCAACATCTTTCGCGCTCTGCACGCTCACTGTGAAGTAGCCGACGTGCGAGGCCGGCAACGGCGGACTGAGCACCAGTACGACGCGGGGGCCCCCATCTGCCACGTAACCGATGCTGGTCGTGACTTCGGGGTTGGCTTTCTTGTCGCTCAGCCAGTGGCTCAGGTCGCGCACCACGGTTTGCGTGCGTCGCGCATCGCTGCCCGGCTGCAGCTCGATTGCAACCTGGTATTGCGGGCGTTCCGACGGGGGCAGGAACCCGGCCGGCACACGCGAAAGCAGCACCATCGAGCCGATGAACAGCACCGTCATCACGGCCAGCATCTTGCCCTTGTGCTCCAGCACCTTGCGGATCACCCGCGCATAGCCTGCGTAGAAGCCGGTCTCCTTCGGCGGCACGTCGGCATTGTGGTGCCCGGGCTTCAGGAAGAAGTAGCACAACAGCGGCGTCACCGTCAGGCACAGCAGCCACGAGCTCAGCAACGACAACGCCACCACGATCACCAGCGGCCGCAGGTATTCATTGACGGTGGTGTTGCCGAAGAAGAATGGCGAGAAGGCGAAGATGATGACCAGCGAAGAGGTCAGCAGCGGAATCCCCAGCGATTGCCCAGCGCGGATGCAGGCCGTTCTGCGGTCTTCGCCCATGGCCAGACGTCGCTCGACGTCTTCCGCAATTACGATGCCGTTGTCTACCAGCAGGCCCAGCGCAATGATGATGGCCGCCATTGAAACGATATGCAGCTCGATGCTCAAGGCGCGCATCACCAGCAGCGTGGCGAGAATCGTGAGCGGCACGATGCTGCCGACGATGATGCCGGCGCGCCAGCCCAGAAACAGCACCACCACCGCCATCACGATGATGATGGTTTCTGCCATCACGCGGTTCATGCTGCCCATCTCGCGATCGACCACGTCAGCTTGATAGGTCACGAAGTCCAGCGAGAAACCGGCAGGCAACTGCTGCTCCAACAGAGCCACGCGCTCCTTGAGTTCCTGGCCCAGCATCTTGATGTTCTGGCCGGAGCGCATCGAAACACCCAGCACCACGGCGTTATCGCCGCGGTAGATGGCCGCAGACTCCGGCGGGTCAGCGGGCAGCACGCGAATCTGGGCGATGTCACCCAGGCGGACGGTGGCCGGTACCGTGCCAGCGCTGGCGGGCACGGCCAGCACGAAATCACGCAGCGCCTCCAGCGAGCGGATCTCACCTGATGCGACCACAGCACTGTTCAGGCCCGAGAGCACGACCTGTCCGCCCGAGAGCACGACGTTCTGTTGGTGCAGTTGCTGCAGTACGGCGTTAGCGCCCAGGCCCAGGCCTGCGAGGCGTGTGCGGTCGAATTCGATATAAACGCGTTCGTCCTGCAGCCCGTGGAAGGTCACGCCCTGTACGCCCTTGATGGCATAGATGCCCTCACGCAGGCGTTTGAGCGGCTCGCGCATCTCGCTCATCGAGAAGCCCGGTGCCGTCACGGCGATCGAGGCGATGGCCACGCGGCCAAAGTCGTCGTTGATTTGCGGCGGCAGCGTGCCGGCGGGGAACAGGGGGCGAGCCTCTTCGATCTTCGCGCGCATGCGCTGCCAGACCGGCATCAGGTCGCGCACTTCATCGCGCAGGTTGACCTGCAGGATGACGGTGCCGGGGCGCACCGTGCTGGTCACGTGCTTGAGCTCGGGCAGCTGGCGCAACCGCTCTTCCAGCGGGCGCGCGACCAACTGTTCCATGCGCTCTGCGGGCAGGCCGGGGTTGGCCACGATGACGATCGCGTCACGGACGGTGGTGGAGGGCTCCTCTTGCGAGGGGAAGCTGAGGAAGGCAAAGACGCCCGATACCAGAATCAGTAGCGCGGCGAAGAACGTCAGGCGGGTACTGTTGAACGCGTTTTCGGTGAGTTTCATTGCGCGACCCCTTCCGTTGCGCCTTGAAGGAAGGTCTGCGTCGGATGCGCTTGAGCAAGCTGGCCTTCATGCAGGAAAGCGGTGCCCGCGACGATCACACGGTCGCCCGCCGTCAGGCCCTGGGACACTGTGACGCGGCCCTCGCGCTGTACGGCGGTGCCGGCTTGCACCGGGCGACGCTGCAGCTTGCCAGCCTGGTCCAGCACAAAGACGGCAGCCTGGCCGGGCTTGTCGCCCCACATGACGGCAGGCGCCGGCACGGTGATCGCGTTGGGCGGGTTGCGGTTGGCCAACTCGACCGACACGACGCCACCGCTGCGCAGATGTTTCGAGGTTGCCGCACTTTGCGGCACACGGAAGATTGCCTGCACCAGCGAGCCGTTGTCGCTGCGTGCGGACAGTCGTTCCAGCGCAAGCGGGAATGACTCGGAGCCGCTCTTGCCCTGGGCGCTGTCCCCAGAAGAGAGGGTGGTGGCGACGCTGTCGGGCAGCATGGCAACCACCTCCAGTGCGTTGCCGGCCTGAATCTGCAGGATGGCCTGGCCCGGCGCAACGTCGGAGAAAGGCTGCGCCAGGCGCGCCACGATTTCGCCGTCAAACGGGGCGGTGATGTGGGTGAGCGCCAGATCTCGGCGGGCCGTAGCGAGTGCGGCATCGGCTGCCGCCAGCTGACTTTGCGCAAGCTGGTGGGCGGCCCGTGCAGATTCCAGCGCCGTCTGCGAAATGATCTTGTCTCGTGCCAGCGCCTCTTGCTGCTGCAATTGGGCACGGCGTTCTACCGCGGTTGCTGCTGCGGCGGCACGATCGGCTTCAGCCTTGTTCAGGCGCCAGCGGGCTGGAGACTCATCGAGCCTTGCGAGCACCTGGCCCGCACGCACACGGTCACCCACCTCGACGGGAATCGCGATCACTCGTCCGGCGGCCTCGAAGCCCAGGTCACTGCGCTGGCGTGCGCGCAGCGTGCCGACGAAGCTGTCGGCGGATGCTCTGGCCTGGACTGCGCCGACGACCTCGACTTTGACTGGCTTGGGAGGTGCGGCCACCTGCGTGGCGGATGGGGAGCAAGCGCTCAAGACGAATGCTGACGCCACGGCCGCGAGGACCGTGAGCCTGGCGGCGCGCTGGAAATGGGTACGCATGGGACAACCTTTGAATCGAAGCGGTGGGGAGGGATTAGGGCAGACCGCGCGCCAGTTCTTCCACCGTCTTGCGCATGGCGGCGCGCTGGTCGGGGGTGAACTCGTGCAGCTGAAGGAGTTCGATCAGCAGCAGGCCGTCCAGCGCCACGGACAGCAGTTGCGCAAGACCGGCCTTGGGGCCGTGGTCCAAAGCTTCATAGCTGCGGGTAAACAGCGCTTGGACCGGCGGTAGCAGGTGAGGGTGAGCCGAGGCCGCCGCCAACATGTTGGCCATGAGCTTTTTCTGGCTGGCAGGCATGTCGAAGGTGAAACTTGTCAGCTCGGCCATTTTTGCCCGTAGCGAAATCGGCTCGGCATCGTCCGGCGCTGGTACGCCGACCTGTGCATCCAGCTCGGCCACCATGCGCTCGACCAGGGCAGTGAGCAGATCGTCACGTGTCTTGAAGTGATAGATCAGCCCGGCTTTGGTGATGCCGACGGCATCTGCCGTCGCCTGGATGGTGAGCTGGGTCACACCGCGCTCGGCAAGAAGGTCTGCTGCGGCATCGAGAATCTTGTCGCGAGAGTTGGAGGACTCGTTGGGTGCAGCCATGGGATCTCCTCATGTTGGAACTTTACTATACGTATAGTATAGTTAAAGAAATCGACTCGTCAATGCCCGGAGCTATTGCATGTACCCCCTGACTTCTTCTGTTGCCCCCGTATTCCGCCGCACCACGCGCCAGACGCTACTTGGCGCCGCGGTGGTCACTCTGATTGGGTTGGCCGGCTGCGCCACGGCCCCGGCCGGCTCCGCGCCGGCGACAACCACCGTCAACGTGCCCAGCCAATGGAGCGAAAGCGCAATTGCTACCAAAGGCGTCGTGGCTGCCGAGTGGTGGCGCGACTTCGGTAGCAATGAACTGGATGCGCTGATTGATACAGCGCTGAAGTCGAACCGAGACCTGAAGATCGCAGCGGCCCGCCTGGCCCAGGCACGCGCGCTGACGGATGGGGCGCAGGCTGAGCGCCTGCCTCAGTTGGGTGCCGTCGCGGGGGCGCAGCGTGGCCGGGAGACAGGTATCGACCCACGCGCCGAGCGCAGCTTCGGTGGCCTACGCGCGAGCTGGGAGGTCGATGTCTTCGGGCGAGGTGCTCTGGCTGTCGACGCAGCTCAGGCGGATGCACAAGCGGCTACTCAGGCGTTGCGGGCAACGCAGATCGCACTCGCGGCTGATGTGGCAACCGCCTACTTCGAGCTGCAGACGCTCTCGCACCGCGTGGCGCTGAACCGTCAGGCGATTGCCGTTGCGCAGCGCCAGGTCGAAGTGGTTCGCCGCAAGTTCGACGCGGGCCAGGCCACTTCGGTGGATGTGGAGCGCTGGCAGGCAGAGCTGGCACAGGAGCAGGCCGTTACGGAGCAACTGGATGGTTCCCTGCGGGTGCGCCATCGACAACTGGCCGTGTTGCTGGGCGTGAGCGAAGCGCCAGTGCTGAATTTGCAGGCGACCGCCACCGCTCCGCAGGCGCCGGCCCCCTTGCTGCCTGGCGAACTGCTGGAGCGCCGCCCGGATGTCTTGCGCCAAGCTCGCGCGCTGGATGCCGCTCTGGCACGCGTGGGCGTGGCACGTCGAGAGATCTATCCCCGCCTGCAGATCGAGTGGGCCAACACGCGTGAACGGACGGCGATCGTTGGCCAATCTGCGTCTCCGCAGGTGGTACTGGGTTATGGCGTCTCGCTGACGTTGCCGATCCTGGATGGCGGGCGTATCCGCGCGAACATTGCGGTCAACGAGGCCAGGGCCAGCGAAGCGATGGCCGAATATGAAAAAGCCATGCTGGCCGCATTGTCGGACGCCGAGGTGGCCTTGGCACAGTGGTCCACCTCGGAGGCCTCTTTGAGCAAGTGGCAGCAGGCGCAGGCTGCCGGCGAAACAGCGGCAGTGCGTGCCGAACGCCTGTTCGATGCCGGCCTGACAGATGTGAGCTCGGTATTGGATGCGCGGCGCAGCTACCTGCGTGCGCAGGATGCCGTCAGCCAGGCAGAAGGCGCGCGTTGGGCGGCTGCCGTAGGCCTGCGTCGCGTGTTTGCCGGCGCGGTTTGATAGGAATATGGGGCAGCTTTTTCGCCAATCAGGAGGCTGCGCATGAGTCAGGCACAAGCGTCCGAAGATCGCCAACTACGTTTTGAGGCATGCCGCTTCGCGATCGATACGTTCGTGAAGATCCACCTGGAACATATCGAGGGCGCCAGACTGCTGCTCACAAGCCATCTGCGCATGATGTTCACGCTATCGCTCGGGGCACTGGCAGGATTGATCACGCTGTATGCGTCGATCCTGCGCTTTGGCAGCGTCGACCTTCACGCGCCTGGAGGTATGGTGCGCGTGGGCTTTGCGATGGCCGCGCTTGCTTCCATGGTGGTATCGGCGCTGCTGTCCGCCGCAAGCCTGCAGCGTGCCAGTGCCGATGCGGCGCAGCTCCTGCGCGATCCTTTTCCGGATACGGACAACGCATTGACGAACATCTTCGACAAGGTCGATGCGGACGAGCGTCAGATCTTGCAGTCGGTGAATCGGGCATTGGAGGCCCGTGTGGCGCGGCACCCTGGTTTCGATGCCAACACGCGCACCCCGACCGTACTGCTGGTGGTCGGGGTTGTCATGGCGGGGCTGTCGTTCTTTGAGGCCGCTATCTGAGCCACCGATTGATGTTTGCTGTCGGGGGCACTCCGCGATCAGCGCGCAGCATCATCCATCGGCTTCCAGTGCAGTACACCGAAAAGCAGCGTAAGCAGCACGCTATCGAGCACCGGCCCCTTGTGCAAGGCCACCTTTCTGAAGCAGATCAGCACTTCAAGCGCATGCACTGCGAGCAGCACCGCAGCCGCGACACGCACCCAGTGGACGGCGTCCGGCCCTAGCGGCAACGCCGTCAGGTAACTGCCGGCTGCGACGCCATACACAGCGAGCAGTAGCAATTTGCCGGAAAGGGTGAACACGGTGGAGTCTCCAGAGATGGATGCGGATTACGGTGATTGGCTCAGCTTGCGGTTCGTGCAGCCTTGGCGGCTTCCTGCTCCTGAAGCTCGCGCCACATGATCTTGCCGGTGCCCGATTTGGGCAATGACTCGACAAATTCGACAATGCGCGGTGCCTTGTACGCCGCCATGTTCTCGCGGGCCCACGTGATGATGTCGTCCTCGGTCACGGCTTGCGTATGCCGTGGATTGCGCACGACAAACGCCTTCACCGTCTCGCCGCGATGCGCGTCACGCGCGGCAATCACGCAGACTTCCTGAATCGCCGGGTGGTAATACAGCATGGTCTCGACCTCGGCCGGCCACACCTTGTAGCCCGACGCGTTGATCATCCGCTTCAGGCGATCCGCCATGAAGAAATAGCCATCCTCGTCTTTTCTGGCGAGGTCGCCGGTGCGTAGAAAGCGTTTGCCGTCGATCTCGATGAACGCTTCGCGCGTGGCTTCGGGATTGCGCCAATAGCCTAGCATCAGCTGCGGGCCGTGCGTCACGATTTCGCCGGTCTCGCCTTGCGGCAGTTCCTCGAGCGTTTGCGGGTCGATGATCCGGGCATCGACATCGAACATGGGAATGCCTAGGCAATTCGGCTTCGACCGGTGCAGCGGGTTGATGTGCGTCGGGGCGATCGTCTCCGACAAGCCGTAGCCTTCGATGTACTCGATGCCGATCTTGTCGTGCAGTTTCTTGGCGACAGCGTCCGGCATCGCCGCGCCGCCACCGGCCACCAGACGCAGGCTTGACAGGTCATAGTCATCGAGCTTCGGGTTCGATAGAAAATCGACGGCCATGGTGGAGATGGACCACCAGTCCGTCACCCGATGGTGTGCGATCGCGCGACCGACTGCATCACGATCCCAGCGCGGCAGTACGACGACGGTTGCGCCGCTGAACAGCGGCGCGTTCAGCCCACTCTGCATGCCGGTCACATGGAACAGCGGCAGTACCGACAGCAGGATCGAGTTCTGCGTGCCGCTCGCCCAGTTGACCACGCCGAGCGCGGTGCACATCACGCTGCGATGTGTGTGCATGCAGCCCTTGGGCTTACCCGTCGTGCCCGACGTGTACGGCATCACGCAGAGGTCGTCCGGCCCTGCGGTCAGCGGCCCTGGCGCAATGCGCGCATCCAGCATGTCGTTCCAATGCGTGACGCCAGTGCGGTCCCCACCGTCGATATGGCGCGGCGCGCTGACGAACTCCGGTGGCGTGAGGCTGGATGGCTGCTTCAGATAATCGCTGTACGTCGCGACGATTGTGTGCGCAAGCTGCCCGTCAGCATCACCGACGAGCGGCGCGATGCGTTCGTACAAATTCTGCGCGACGAAGGCCGTGCGCGCGCCGCAGTCCTCGACGTAGTGACGCAACTCATCCGTCATGTTCATCGGGTTGACGGGTACGACAACGGCGTTGGCGCGCAAGATGCCGTAGTAGGCGAGCATCCATTGCGGGCTGTTCTGCATGTACAGCAGCACGCGCTCCCCGGTCTTCACGCCGCAGCGCTGCTGCAGATAGCCTGCGATCCGCTCGGTCTCCTCCTTGAACTCCGCAAACGTGATGGGCGTGTCGTAGAAGACGATGAACGGCTTGTCCGGATAGCGGGCCGCCGAAACCTCGGCGTTGAAGTACAGATTGGTCGCGGGCAGCGTCAGATGACGGGGAAGGTGCGCCGGCCAATGCGCGGAGGTTTCCGGGGGCATGTTTCGACTCCAAACTTCACGTGGGTAATAGACAGGGTGTTAAGCCCGGGCGGCATTCGGCACGGCAAGCGTCGGCGCGCGACGCAGCAACTGCCAGCCAAATGCCAGCATCCAGAGCGGCAGGGCCAGGACGCCGACGGTTTCGCCCGCATCCGTGACTGCAGCAAGGCTAGGGAAGAAGCCGAACACGAAAAAGACGCCGAAGCCCCAGCCGACGATATGGAGAAGGAACGATCCGCGCCAGCCCGCCTTCTTGAGCAGTCTGGCGGCAATCGATGTCCAGAAGAACACGAGCGGACCTTCCACCCACCAGAACCCGTTTTGCGTGGCATTGGCAATAGCGGTCCACACGGCGCCAGCTGCAACCTTTGCACCTTCGTCCCCGCTGGCATACACATGCGCGAGCGGATGGATGGTCGACAACTGGAGCACCGCCCCGGCGACCCCGCAGACGATATAGACCGCGACAGCAATGGCGATCATCTCGCGCAGCGCCCCAAGCTCTTCACGGAACGTGTGCAGGAAGTAACCGCTGATGGCCACGAACGGCAGATAGAAGCCCAGCACGTCGGCCAGCATCCACCAACGGAACAGGTCACGCCCTTCGGCCGGCAACGCCAGCATTGCCGAGCCGTGGGGCACCATTTCAATGTCGCCACCGGTGACGACCACCGAAAGGGCAAGGGTGGCACAAGCCGCGAGGCCGCCCAGGATGGCGTTCCAGGCCGTGAACCTAGCTACGTTATACGAGTTCATATGCATCAATCTCCAGGGATGCCTCAGGTGGTTGCATGACGGGTTTCTTGGTGATGGATCGCAGACTGCGCTACGGCGGCTTCCGCCTCTTCGCGCATGCCGGACGTGACACGGCTGACACCGCGGATCAGATCGACGGCCTTCTCACCGATCATGATGGTGGGCGCATTGGTGTTGCCGCCGATCAGGGTCGGCATGATCGATGCATCGACAACACGCAGCCCATCCAGCCCGTGCACGCGCAGCTGCGGGTCGACCACGGCCATCTCGTCCCGGCCCATGCGGCAGGTGCCGACAGGGTGATAGACGGTATCGGTGCGCTGCCGCAGGACAGCACGGATGTCGTCGTCGGTCTTCACGTGTGAGGTGAAGAGGTCGCGCGTGGCCCACTTGGCGAGTGCGGGCGTCTGCATGAGCCCGCGCGTGATCTTGAAGCCGGCCACCATGTCTTCGACATCGCGTGGGTCATCGAAGAAGGCCGGGTCGATGAGCGGTGCGGCGAGCGGATCGTTACTGCGCAGCGTGACCGCGCCCCGGCTGCGCGGACGCAGCAGGCAGACGTGGCACGAGAACCCATGGCCCAGGCGCATGCGCCGCGCGTGGTTGTCCACCATCGCCACCACGAAATGCAGTTGGATGTCGGGTGCCTCAAGCTCGGGGCGTGTCTTCAGGAAGCCGCCGCCTTCGGCAAAGTTCGTCGTCAGCATGCCGCGCCGCTCGCGGCGGAAGCGCAGGATCTCGCCCAGCATGCGCACACCGCCGCGAAGTGAGATACCAATTGTGTCGAGACTGCGTGCGCTATAGCCGAAGACGAAGTCGGGGTGATCCTGCAGATTGCGTCCCACGCCCGGCAGATGCCGCACGGTCTGGATGCCAACGCGTGCAAGTTCCTGTGCCGGCCCCACGCCGGACAGCATCAGCAACTGTGGCGTCTGGAGCGCACCTGCAGCCAGCACCACTTCGCGTCGCGCGCGCAGTGTGCGTACCGTGCCGTTCTGCAGCACCTCCACGCCAACGGCGCGCCTGCCTTCGAACAGGATGCGGCGGACTTGCGCGTGCGTTTCGACCGTAAGGTTGGCACGTCGGCCGATGTGCGGGTGCAGATAGGCACGCGCCGCGCTCCAGCGTTCGCCCTGCTTCTGCGTGACCTGGTAGATGCCGATGCCTTCCTGCTGGGGGCCGTTGAAGTCGTCGGTGAGCGGCAGGCCGGCCTGGCGGGCAGCTTCTAGATAGCGTGCCTGGAAGGGGTTGTCGGTGCGCAGGTCGCTGACATTGAGCGGGCCGTTGCGGCCGTGCCAGGTGTTGTCGAAGCGCTCGTTGTGCTCGCTGAGGCGGAAGTAGGGCAGCACGTCGTCATATGACCAGCCGCCGTTGCCCAGCGACGCCCAGTGATCGTAATCGCTGCGGTGGCCGCGGATATACACCATCGCGTTGATGGCGGAGGAACCTCCCAGCATCTTGCCGCGAGGCTGGTAGCCGATGCGCCCCCCAAGCCCGGCCTGCGGCACGGTATCGAATGCCCAGTTATTGAGGCGGGTTGGCACCATGGTGACCGCGCCCGCCGGGACCTTGACCATCATGCCGTCGCCATGCCCCCCTGCCTCGAGCACGCAAACCGAGACGTTCGGGTCTTCGGACAACCGGCCCGCGACCACGCAGCCGCCCGAGCCGCCGCCGACGATGATGTAATCGAACTGTTGATTCATGATGTTTCTCTCGACAAGCAACGAACGGGATCAGGCAAAGCGCGACAGCACGCGCAGCAGCCAGTTGAAGGTGTGGCCATAGGGCGGGTGAAACAGCCCCGTACCGTTCAGGCGAGCCTGATGGAAGACCGGCTTGCGCTTGCTGAAGGTGTCGAAGCCCCACTTGCCGTGGTAGGCCCCCATCCCGCTTGGGCCAACGCCGCCGAACGGCTGGCTCTCCTGTGCCGGATGCCACAGGCAGTCATTGATCGTCACACCGCCCGATACGGTTTCGCGCAGTGCGCGGTTGCAGTGCAACGCATCGTCACCAAACCAGTACAGCGCGAGCGGGCGTGCGTTGCGCTGGACGTGCGCCAGCGCGTCGTCGAGATTTGCATATTCGACAATGGGCAGCACGGGGCCAAAGATCTCTTCACGCATGAGCTGCGTGCTGGCGGGTGCGCCAATCACGAGCGTGGGCGGGAACTTGCGTGATGCCGTATTGAACGCTTCGCCAGCCGGGTTGACTTCAATCACGCGGGCGCCTGCTGCGCGCGCTTCGCGGACCATCTCTGCCAAACGTGCACGATGGCGTTCGCTGATGACGGCGGTGTAGTCAGGGTTGGAAGCGAGCTTCGGATAGAGCTTCGTGATGGCCCGCTCCAGATGCGATGCGACGTTTTCCGCCGTACCTGCAGGCACGAGCAGGTAATCCGGCGCGACGCAGGTTTGCCCTGCGTTCAGCAGCTTGCCGAACGCGATGCGTTGCGCTGCAATTGCGACATTGCATGACACATCGAGAATAGCCGGCGATTTGCCGCCGAGTTCCAGCGTCACCGGCGTCAGGTTGGCCGCTGCCGCTTGCGCCACGTCACGCCCGACCTGGGTTGAACCTGTGAAGAACAGGTGATCGAACGGTAGGCTGGCAAAGGCCTTGCCGAGTTCGACATCGCCGATGGCGACATCGAGCTCATCCGGGTTGAATATCTCGCGCGCCATCGAGGCGAGCAACGCAGACAACCGGGGCGTAAGCTCCGACGGCTTGATCAACACCCGGTTGCCGGCTGCAAGCGCTGCAAGCGCGGGCCCCAACGACAGCTGCAGCGGATAGTTCCACGGTGCAATGATGCCCACCACGCCCAGCGGCTGCGGCATGAGCCGGTTGTAGGCGGGGCGAAAGTGCAATGCGGTCGGCACGCGCTGCGTGCGCATCCACTGCTTCAGGTGGCGCCGCGCATGACGGATGCCCGCGCGCACGACAAACACCTCGGCAAGCCGGGTTTCGTGCGCCGAGCGGCCTTGAAAGTCTGCGTCGATCGCACGAACGATGTCCGGCTCGTGCGAGTCGAGCCAGGTCGCGAGCCGATCGAGACGTGATAGGCGCGTGGCCAGTGTCGGGGCGGGGTCCAGCGCAAAAGCCTGGCGCTGGCGTTCAAAGCTGGCCACGAGCTCGGTTGGGGAGCCTTGCAGCATGGTGTCTCCTATGCGTTCTCGATTGAGAGATCGCAGCAACAGCTGTTCTTGTTTTGGTTGTGCGTGGATGCGAGCCGGCGAGGCGGTCGCCGCATGCCGAAACGTACTCAGGCGGAATGCCTGCTGGCGTTCATCTGTTCGGCTGCGGAAGCTGCTGTATTGCGTTTCGCATGTCCGGCGATCAGGTCGACCAGCAGCGGTACGACACATTCCGAGATGTCGTGGCCCATGCCGCGGATGGTGACCATCTCCGCATTGGGGACGGCAGCCGCAGTCGCAGTGCCGCCACTGGTTGCCACCATCAGATCCCGATCGCCGTGCACCACCAGCGTCGGCACCCGGATACGGCAGACGTCTGCCGTTCTGTCGCCCGACTTCATGATGGCCTCCAACTGGCGTGCCATGCCTTCGGCATCCTTCGCCTGCTGGCCGCGGTCCCACGCGTCGGCGGCGTAGGCACGTCGCGCGGCGTCGTTCACGGGGTACGTCTGCGTGCCGATGTGGGCCATAGCCGCGCTGTACCGCTGCACGGCTTCGTCGCGCGTGCGTGCGGGCGGCTTGATCAGCATCAGCATGCTGGACATGGCCAGTTGGCCGACCTTTCGCGAGCCGGTGCTGGAGAAGATCGAGGTGAGCGACAGCGTGCGCTGCGGATGGCGGCCGGCGATGATCTGCGCGATCATGCCGCCCATCGACATCCCCACGATATGGGCGCGCGCCACACGCAGATGATCGAGCAGGCCGACCGTATCGGCGGCCATGTCTTCGAGGCTATAGGCCGAAGGCTTCGGCAACCAGAGGAATTGCCGCAGCAAGCCGGGCGGCTTCCGCGGGATGCGCGAGGAGCGGCCGACGTCGCGGTTGTCGAAGACGATGACGCGAAAGCCGCGTTGCACCAGGCTGTCGATCATGTTGGCGGGCCACGACGTCAGTTGCAGGCTCAGGCCCGCGATCAGCAGCAGGGGCTCTCCGCCCTCGGGGCCGTACGTGCGATAGCACAGGCGGACACCGGTCGGCGCGTCGCAGAACAGATCGCGCGCTTCATCCATGGCGTGGATCGACATGATCAGGCCCCCACCGCTTGCCGGGCTTGCGAGCGCGCCGTGCTGCTCGCTTGGTGGGCTTGCTCAAAACGCAGGAACGGGTTTTCGACCGGGCTGTCCCCCAGGTTGGCGACGTCGACGATGTAGTCCTCCGACATGATCCACGGCGATTCCACGCCCTGGCATGGCATGCTCTGGACTGCGCGCTTGACGTAGCCGGAGCCGAGTTTGAGCAGCGGAAGCTTGGGCATGTCAGCGTCCGGGGTCTCCGGCACGCAGATCGCGGAGCCGGTGCGATCCATGTGGTCGAGCATGCGGCAGAAATGTTGCGCCAGCAGCCCCAGCTTGAGCGTCCACGACGAATTCGTGTAGCCGATGGCGAAGACGTAGTTCGGCACGCCGCTAAGCATCATGCCCTTGAAGGTCACCGTGCTGTGCAGATCGACGGGCTCGCCGTCGACGATCAGTTTGATGCCGCCGAACAGGCGAATGTTGAGCCCGGTGGCTGTCACCACGATATCGGCCGGCAGCTCCTGCCCCGATTCCAGCAGGATGCCGTTCTCCGTAAACGTCTTGATGTGATCCGTTACCACGGATGCCTGGCCTTCGCTGATGGCCTTGAACAGATCGCCATCGGGCACCGCGCACAAACGCTGATCCCACGGGTCATAGGGCGGGTTGAAGTGCACGTCGATCGGATAGCCCTTGGGCAACTGGCGCTTGTTGAGGAAGCGGATGAGACGCCGCGCAAATTTTGGCCGCTTCTTGCACAGGTACCACATGCCGCGCGAAATGGCGATGTTCTTGCGGCGCACGAGCGCGTAGGCCCACGCGTGCGGCATCACCTTGCGCAGCGTGTTGGCGATGATGTCTTCCGAGGGCAGGCTCCAGACATAGGTGGGCGTGCGCTGGAGCATCGTCACATGCTTGGCCTTGTCTGCCATGGCCGGCAGCAGCGTGACGGCGGTGGCACCGCTGCCGACCACCACGACACGCATGCCGGTGTAGTCGAGGTCTTCCGGCCAATGCTGCGGATGCACGGTGCGACCCTTGAAGCGTTCGATGCCTTCCAGCTTGGGGGTGAAGCCCTCATCGTGGTGGAAGTAGCCAGCGGCGCTGAACAGCCATTTAGCCAGCATCGTTTTACGCTCGCCCGTGTCCGTGCGTTCGACCTCGATGGTCCACAGCGCTTGCGCGCTGGACCACGATGCTTGAATCACCTTGTGCTGCAGGCGGATGTGGCGATTGATCCCGTACTCAGCGGCGGTCTCGCGCAGGTAGGACAGGATATCGGCCGCCCCAGCAATCGACTTCTTGTACGGCCACGGCTTGAACTCGTAGCCGTAGGTGTGCATGTCGGAGTCGGAGCGGATGCCGGGATAGCGGAACAAGTCCCACGTGCCACCGGTGACCGCGCGCGACTCCAGGATGACGTACGACGTGCCCTGGCGCTCCGTTTCCAAATAACGCGCAACACCGATGCCGGACAGACCGGCGCCAACGATCAGGACATCCACATGCTCTGTGGGCGGAAGGTGATGTACGGTCACTGCGTGTCTCCAGATTGGGTCAAGGTGCCCAGGGGTGGGGAGCAATTTGGTTGGCAGCGCCGTGGTCAGACCCGAGGTTTCCGGGCTGCGCTCCGAACCCCTGCGTCGCTGCCACACGCGGGCCCGGCCCAAAAACGCTGCCTGAAGTACGTTTTTGCGGCCTACAGTTAACGTTATAACGGCCAAATATTAGCGTTGCAATGGCCTAGATTCAAGCCGGAGAGAGGTAGGGAAAACACCCAGCCGATGGGGCGCAAACGATGTGTAAGTCGTCGAGTCTGTGTGTGGGAGGACACGCGCCAGCGAAAGGCGCCGCCATATCGCCGCATCTAACCCGACACGTAACGAGCGGCATGGCTGGAGGAGGTCGATCATTTGAACGTGGCCACTATCTAGGTGATGGGCAACATCGTAGTGGGGGGCAGCGACCCGTAGATTCAACGTTCGCGCGATGCTGCATTGGGCAACGACATACGTAACTCCATGGATGCGCTGGCCGCACAGCGGTTGCTGGGAAGACGGCACACAAGTGTCGCCGTGGTGCACCCAGGCGGCTGAAAAGACGCACGTGCATCGCTATACGCCACTGCGCCGGCGGAGCATGCTGAATTGCTCCTGCCTCGTCCGCTGGCGCCGCAGCGTCTGCATGTCGCTCCTGGGCTGGAGGTGCTCCACTGGACTGCCAGTAGTCACGACTGATCGATTGGGCGCGGACTGGTGAGTTTTTAGGACATACATTATGAAAGGCTTGTCAGGACAGTCGTCGTGTGCACACCGCCGGTGCGCTCCGGGATCGCTTACGGTCAGAAACGGCCGTTCCGGTATCCCTCTGGTCGCATCCAGCGACTGAACATCAGCTAGACTGAACCACCCCAAACCGCTCTCTTCAAGCATGCAAAGCACAGGCAGAAGACTGGCCATGATCGGCATGCTCTTGTTGGGAGGCGCAGCATTGGCTCAGGCATCGCGGGCGGAAGAGCCCATCGAATCAGCACATCGGGCGGGGCCACAGGGCCTTGAAGGTTGGACAGAGAGCTATCCGGCGGCGCACGGCCCGAGCTACCCCGCCACCTTGGTTATCGCCCAGCGGGGACACGTTATCCGTCGAATCCAAGGGGATCCATTTGTGTGGAGATGGATGTTTTGGGAAAACGGAAAACAGCTCGCCTATGAGACTGGATCGATACACTTCAACATGGCCTGCAGGCTAGTGGACATCGCAAGTGGCCGGCAATTGGCGAATCTTGATTGCTATCACGATCTCGCCGTGGATGCCCCTGCGTGGGAGAAAGCTTTGCGGGAAGCCGAGTAAATTAGCATCAGCCTGCGCGTTGGAACGATCGCAGTGGGTTGCAGCTGGCGCCAATACGGGAAGCTGACCGTCCAATCTAATGCTATCGAACGTCCGAAGCCGCTCTAATTGGCCGCGGGTATTATCTACCTGGCAAAAATGGAGGGGCTATGAACAAAAAAGGCCACTATCTTCCAGGCGTAGGGTCGTGCCTGTTGCTCGTCTGCTGCTTAAGCGCTGCGGCAGCGCAGCCTAGAACGTTCGAGGAACGACGTCACATAGCTCAGGCGCTGGAAGACAACAGCAAGACTGTGCAGGGTTATCTCTCCAGCGAGATGTTTCCTGCCATCGGCAGCGCGATGGCCGACGCAATGCGAAATTGCTTCGAGGGCTCCGGTGCTAGCTCTGAGCCATTCTCGCTGGTCGCAGATGTCTCCCAAGATGGACGGTTTATGCAGATTGCATATGAGCCGAAGTCGAACACTGCTGCATGCTTTGCTAAAGCGATCTCGTCGTTTCGGGTGCCGTCACCGCCCGCCCTTGGGCAGGAGTCATTTCCGATCGTCATGGACATGACGATCAAGCCCTAAGCTGGACTAGCTGCGGGCTGACCGGGGTACAAGTCGGATATGCAACTCGAAATAATCGCCGCCATTGAGACATTCGAAGCATGGAACCAGCCTTGGACGTTCCTAGAGGCCGTGAAGGCGTGGCCCACGCTCATAGCGGCAGACCGCACAACGCTTCAGCAAATCTGGATCGAGGCCTGTGATGCACGTCATTGGCAGCATGCGGATAACGGGCAAAACGCGGCCGCTGCGGACCTAGCACTGCAGGAGCGCTTTCCTTGGCTCCCGGACCACGCACGAGCCCAGTTCGTCCGAGCGGCTTCGTTTGAATGGAAGTGAGTAGAACCTTCGTTAGCTGTCGCTGAATTCAGTGCTGACCGCTTCCAGAAGTAGGCCTTCGACAGTCGCGAATGAACTGGCGACAATCCGGAATCGAATTTTCCTTCGCCATCCACGCACCCGGCAAATATGACGACTCTGGCTACCGATCGGCTGACACTTCGTAGGCTTGCGATCCAAGACATCGACGTGTTCCTGACCATGGAGTCAGATCCGGAGGTGATGCGTTACACAACCGGTCTTATAGAGGCGACCCCGAGGCGCCGCGATGAGCTTTTGACGGCAGTTTGCGCCACCAACGCCGATGGTTTGGGGCACTGGTGCGTGGAGCGAGACGGGGTTGCGATTGGGTGGACCAGTCTGACACCGCTCGAAGACACTGGGCGAATTCAGCTTGCCTACCGCTTCGTTCGCACGGCTTGGGGGAAGGGCTATGCCACTGAAGCCGGGCTAGCGATGGTCAAATACTCACAGTCTGTACTTGAACTGCCGGAATGTGTTGCCGTGGTCTGGCCGGGCAACAATGCTTCTATTCGTGTTTTAGGCAAACTGCAGTTCCGCCGCGAGGGTCTGGCTTGTCACTATGGATGTGAAGTGGAGGTCTATCGCCGCTCATATTGATTCATGCTCCAGTGTTCGCGCGGAACCTTCACTGCATTTGGGGATGTCTGAGCGGCCGTTCTTGGTCAATCTGAAGGACTGTTTAGGGTCGACAGGCGCTCTTGTCGTCGGGCGGCAATCGGCCAGGAAGAGGCGTTCGCTGTAACCCCGCAAGCGCCTGTTTACAAGCCGAGTGCGGCCGATTACGGGTTTCCTGCCGGCCTTAATGCGGCGACTCAGCACCTGCACACCCATGCTGAGAAATTCGAAGCAAGTACAACACGGTCACGCCGGTACGCGTCGACTTCGAATCGTCCGCATGCTCAAGCCCTTTGGGCGTGATTGGGACCGCCGTACCGGTAACGTTGTTGCCGAAGTCTCCGCTATAGATGGCTACAGGGTGATTGGCTGCGAGGTTCCAACGGGATGGTGCTAATGGACGCAGCGGTCGCTGCCGCAGTGGCCGCAACGAGGGTGATCGCACTCCAACCCACATTGGCTACGATTGCCCCCGCGATGGCCGTGCCGATGGCGCCAGCCGTGTAATAGAGAGTGAGGTACGTGGCGTTTAATGAGCCTGAGCGTGCCGGGTTGATGGCGACGATGCTTGCTTGGTTCGCCACCTGTGCAGCGAAGCATCCCGCATCGAAAACAGCCAGCGCAGTCGCCAACCAGGCCGGGTGTCCGAGCGCCGTAGTGAGTGAGATTGCCGAGAGCGCCGCTACTGCCAGTCCGACGAGAGTGACTGCACGGCTACCGAAACGGTCGGCGAGGCGACCGGCTATGCGGGTGACGAAGAGTCCGAGGATGCCAGCAAGACTGTAGAGCCCGATAGCTGACGCGCTCAGGCTGTAGGGCGGCGCAGCCAGTCGGATAGCAAGGCCGACCCAGATCAGGTTGAAGGCGAAAAACCAGAGCATGCCGGCACAGGTACGTCGGCGGAGTTGTGCCGATTCGCGCAGCAGCAATGGAATCGTACGCAGTGTGGCGAGGTATCTGCCATGCCCTTGTGGTCGTTCCGCGGGTAAGAAGGACCGGGAGCAAAGCGCGGCAAGAATCGCAAAACCGGCAAAGACGAGAAGCGCACCCCGCCATCCGCACCACTGGGTTAGAAGCCCCCCAATAAACCGACTGAGCAGGATGCCTGCTGAGATGCCAGCGGATATGGTGCCCATGCTGTGTGCTCGCCTGCCGTGTCCTGCGTGTTTGCCGACGACAGCGCTGCATTGGGCCGCAACTGTCGTGGTTGCGCCAACAAGGATGAAACAGCCGATTAACACAGCCGGGCTTGGTGCTGTGGCGGCGAGAACCAGAGCAAGCGCGAGTGCCACCATCTGTCCGGGGATGAGTGCCCGTGGGCTGACCCTATCGACCAGGGGAACCAGTAGCACCAGCCCCAGGAGGTAGCCGATCATCGTTGAAGACGCGACCGTAGTGATGAGCGTGACGGGAACGCTGAAGTCGCGTGCGACATCGGACAGTGCTGGCTGTATGGCGTAGTCGTTCGCGATGGCTCCGCCAGCGGCAATGGCGAGTACCGTGACTGCGGTACTCGACAGTCGGGCATTCCCGTCACCGGCGTTCACTTCTTAGTCCTGACCGCGACAGCTTCGACTTCGACGAGGATCGCGTCCTCTACGAAAGGTAGGGCGTGCACGAGCGAGAACGCTGGGCGGATTTCACCGTAGACCTCACCGTGCGCGCGGGCTGCATCTTCCCAACGCTCGAAGTCCGAGACGACCAGGCGACTCTGGACAACATCAGACAGGGAAAAGCCGCTGTCGGTGAGCACTTTCTCGATGGTTGCCAGCGCATCGCGCGTCTGCGAATACACATCCGGTCCTTTGCCTGCGGTTCCCGAGATATAAATCGCGTCGTTCACGACGACTGCCCGGGAATATCCGACCTTGGGCTCCCACGGGGAACCCGTACTGATGAGCTGACGCATGCTGAACTCTCCTCTCTCAATGATTTTTGATCGACTAACTACTTGGGTAGTAGTTGTTAGCGATTGTATACTACTAAGGTAGTTAATCAAGTGCCACGGTCGTTATTCAGATAGCCAACAGGAAAGATCAACGCATGACCGCAGACTCCGAGCTGATCGCCTCGCTAACCCGTTTGGGTTTCACCCAATACGAAGCGCAGGCGTACACGGCGCTCGTCGGCCAGACTCCGATTACCGGTGCCGAGGTTGGTCGGAGGGCCGCCATGCCACCCTCGAAGGTCTATGAGACCCTGACCCGTCTTGAAGCAAGGGGGGCGGTGCTGGTCAATCGGTCTGAGCCGGTCCGCTATGCGGCCGTGCCCCACGCAGCGCTGCTGGATGAATTGCGTACGCGCTTCAATGCCGATCTCGACTCGGCGGCGGCGGCGCTTGATCGCCTGCCGGTGCAGCAGGAACCCGGTCTGGTTTGGTCGCTGAGTGGCAGGGAGCCCATCGTTCAGGCGTTTGCACGCACCATCGCGAATGCGAAAGCCAGTATCTTCGCGGGCATTTGGGATGAAGAACTCGACGAACTGGGGCCGCTGCTTGAAGCGGCAGCCGCACGAGGGATTGACACCCATGTCGCCATCTACGGTGCTAAAGCCCTGAATGGTCCCCATACGTACGACATGGCCGAATGCGGCGCCAGTGCAAGGCTGAGACTCTCCGGCCGACGCCTGGCCGTGATGGTTGCCGACGACAACGATGCTGCAGTGGCAGAGTTCGGTGACCGTACGCCGGATCAAGCCACCCTCACCACCAACCCGGTTATCGCTCTGCTTGCAGTTGAGTACATCAAGGCCGACATCAGTGGGCGTCTCATGATCAATGGCATGACGCCGGCCGCGTATAGAAAACTTCTGGCCACGCCTGACATGCAGGCAATGCTTCGTCCCGTCGCGAACTAATAGCGATCGACTGTTGCTTCGCAACAGATGCAACGGCCGCTGTAGTTTTCATTGAAGACGGTCAAGTTGACGTAGCGAATAGCTCTGAAGGGTCGACAGGCGCCGCTGTCGCCGGGCGGCAACCCGCTTCGGCGGGTTTTTTTGTGTCCGACGTTGGGCGCCGGCCCGAGGCCTCGTCGGACGCCCAGAGAAAAGCCAAACGTGCGCAGCAAACAGCCCGCGCACGCTTGAACCGGCTGGCATCTACATCCAGCCGTAAAGACGGGCGACCGCGATGGTGCAGCACACCATCATGGCCGCCGGACCCACTGCAGTAGTCAGTGAGCCAAGCCAAGGCCCGCCTACCTTCCTAGGAGGCGCGGCGATTCTAGCAAAGCACTTAGGCTCAATTGATACCAATGGCAACACCGATCATTCCGTGGATCGGCGGCAAGCGCCGCCTCGCGGATCTCCTGCTTTCCCGCTTTCCCGCCCACAAGTGCTACGTCGAAGTTTTTGCCGGCGGCGCCGCGCTGTACTTCCTGCGGCCCGCTGCCAACGTCGAGGTCATCAACGACATCAACGGCGATCTGGTGAACCTGTACCGCGTTGTGCAGCATCACCTTGAAGAGTTCGTGCGGCACTTCAAGTGGCTGCTGACCAGCCGCGACATGTTCCGCATCCTGCAAGACACGCCGCCGCACACGCTCACAGACATCCAGCGCGCCGCGCGCTTCTACTACCTGCAGCACACGTGCTTCGGCGCCAAGCTGGAAGGGCAGACCTTCGGCACCGCCACGACGGCGCCGGCGCCAAACCTGCTGCGCATCGAGGAGTCATTGAGCGCCGCACACCTGCGCCTGGCCGGCACGTACATCGAGAACCTGAACTGGGCCGACTGCATCGAGCGCTACGACCGCCCGCACACGCTGTTCTACCTCGACCCGCCGTATTGGGAGACTGAGGGGTATGGCGTCGATTTTCCGTTCAGTGAGTACGAGCGAATGGCGCAGCTCATGCGCGGCATGAAAGGCAAGGCCATCGTGAGCCTGAATGACCATCCGGATATCCGCAGGTGTTTTGCGGGGTTCGAGATGGAGGCGGTGGAGATCAATTACACCGTGGGTGGAGGGCAGGGGGTGGCGCGGCGGGAGGTGATTATTTACAGCTGGGACAGGGCTGTGGAGCCGGCGGGGTTGTTTTGAGTTGCGGCCGGCTGTAATTTGGGTCCCGCTCTTACCGTAGGGGCCAGCTGTGAGGCGATGCTGTCCAAGGTTCTGCCGGTTGATAAGCGGGGCCGCTATCGGTATATGGCACGCCAGATTTGACTCTCGTTTTTCGGCAACGTCCGCGCAAGACTCTAAACTTCGACACGCCAGCGGAGCGATTCCATCAATACGTTGCATCGACCGGTTGAATCCGCAGCCAGGAGCGGCCACTCACGGGGAACCGACGCCGAAGCGCGCAACAATGAAATCGATTGCGCTGCGCAGTTTGGCCGTTGGTCGAGGGTCTGGCGTATAGACAAGGTGTACCGGGGTGGGCCTATATGACCATGCTGGCAGTACCTGTACGAGACGCCCGCTGGTGAGGTCATTGATCAGTGCGTCCTCCGGCTGCAGCACGATACCAGCACCCGCCACTGCGGCCCGTCTTAGCGCGCCCCCTTCGTTAGCGGTAAATCGACCAGCGACCGGCACTACATAGACTTCACCTTTCGGTCCGACCAAGTGCCAGCGGTCGTGATGCTTCCAATATTGGAGGCCCAGGCACGAATGTTGGGCGAGTTCGACCGGATGCGTGGGCGTGCCGTGTACAGCGAGATAACCCGGTGCCGCTGCGAGGATGCGCCGGTAGGGGCGGAGCGCTCGTGCTACAAGCGTCGTGTCACGTACATCACCGATTACGATGCCTAGCTCGTGGCCCTTGGCAACGCACTCTTCTGGACGATCGTCCAGAGTGAGGTCAACGGACACCTCAGGATTAAAAGCTAGCCATTCCGCCAGTGCTGGAGCGAGCGTGCGGCTACCAAAACCTACCGGCGCGACAACGCGTAACGAGCCACGTGGCGCCTGTTGCAGCTCGGAGGCGCTGGCCTCGGCAAGTGCTACCCCGGCCAGTGCTGCGCGACAGCGTTCTAGGTATAGCTGCCCCACCTCGGTGAGCTGGTGACGGCGTGTCGTTCGGTGCAGCAGCCGGGCGCCGAGTCGCTCTTCGATCGCACGAACCTGCTTGGCCACCATCGTCGCAGATACGCCCATCGCTTGCGCCGCCGCCGAGAAACTCCCTCCCTCGACGACGCGGACGAAGGTTTCCATGCCTGCCAGTTTGTCCAACATTGCCAACCCTGTGGTTTGGAGTACATGCAATATTCGCATGTTTATCGCGGCAATGAGCTATGGGAGACTGCCTTCACGTTCGGCAATGAGCCGGGCCTACTAGGAGTATCGAACCATGCCAATTCTGCGATTAGAGATGCATCCCGGCCGAACGCCGGAACAGAAGCGTGACTTCGTCCGAGAGGTCACCCAAGTAGCCGTTGAGGTACTGAAGTGCCCGCCCGAGAGCGTGGATGTTGTGATCTACGAGGTCCCGCGCGAGCAGTGGGCCAAGGCGGGCAAGCTCGTCTCGGAAATGTAGGTGATGGCGGGCGGTCAAGCTGAGGCTGCCCATTGATTCGGGCGCGAAGCCTATACCGTGCAAACGAATCGCAGATCCCAGGAGGAAGTTCAGTATGCAGTCGCAACCGGAATTGCGCGAACGTGGTTTGTCGTTATTGGATCAGTTACACGGGAGCGGCAGCGCCCAGGCATTGATCGCCGATATGGCTGGCCTGTGTCCCGACTTCGTCGATATGACTATCGAGTGGGCATTAGGTGGTGTCGAGTCGCGCCCGGGGCTTGATCTCATAACGCGCGAGCTCGTTATGATCGCCTCGTGTGTGACATTGGGGCATGCTGTTACGCAACTGCGCGCTCATGTGCATGCGGCCTTAACCATCGGAGCAAGCCGCGAACAAGTTATCGAGGCGATCCTGCAGTTGATTTTCTACGCAGGGGGAGCGTCAGTTCGCAACGCTTTGGTCAGTTGCAGGGATTTGCTTGCGGTGCCAGTCGAAAATTCTTGAACGGCCGCTTTGGGATGTGATGAATGGCTGGAATGTGTCGGAAGTGGACAGTCGTAGGCGGGCCATCATCGACTGCTATCGGCCAGTAACGGCCAGCCCCAAGGGCCAACGCCGCCGTCAACCGGCCAACGATGCGAGCCCGCCCACCCCTACACCCCCACCTCAATCAAATCCGAAATCTGCGCCGACGCTAGCGCAAAATCAGTCAGGGTGCGGGCGCGCTTGTGCCGATGGCTGCCAGCGGAAATCACGACCGGTCTTTGGCGTCGTCGGCCTGCAGGACGATGAGCATGCCGGTGTAGCAGTCGGCCTGACTTGGCCGGAACAGAAGCCTCGTGCTCGGGCAGCCGCAAGCCGCTATGATCGTTGGCTGTACAAGAATCGCAGGGCAAATACGCCATCGATGGCAAGGAGAACCGCATGATCAAGGTCACCGTGATGTACCCGCACTCCGAAGGCGCGCGCTTCGACCACACCTACTACCGTGACAGGCACATGCCGATGGTGAAGGCCAGGCTCGGCAGCGCCTGCGCCTACTACACTATCGACAAAGGCTTGACGGGCAGGGTGCCCGGTGAACCACCCGCCTTTGTGGCGATGTGTGCGTTCATCTGTGATTCGGTCGAGGGATACGAGGCCGCCATCCAACCGCACCGCGCCGAGATTCTGGGCGACATCGCCAACTACACCGACATCGTGCCTGTAGTTCAAGTCAGCGAGGTCGTCGTCGAGCGGTCGGCTCTTTGAGCCCGTCGGATCGAGTCCGACGACACGCTCAGCCCCTAAACCTCCGGCGGGCTGCCGTTACGCGCAAACAGACGGGCCGGCGCAGTCCGGCCAAGAAGCATCGCTGCTATGCCAAATTCAAGTGCGTAATTCGCTCGTGCGCGTCGGTGAGGTGGAATCCGTACTGCTCGATATCGTCTAAGCACGAGTTCACATCGACGCCGCGGTGCGGCTCGTCCGGGTGCATGTCGAGCACCTTGAACGGGCTCCACGGGCCGTGCCGCTCGGGGAGGTTTGTGCCGCGCTCATCCAGCGTGAACCCGAATACGCGACCTTGGCCTCGGAATATGTGTACTTGCATGGTGTTCTCCAGTTGGGCCATTCTCAAAAGGAGAAGGCCGCTTTACACTGTGTAAACTAAGTTGGAGTTTACACAGTGTCAAGTTCAGAGCCAACGACGCGCGCCCGGATCCTGCAAGCCACATTGGCGCTCATCGAGGGCGGCGCTACCGGCATCACGATGAGCCAGATTGCCAAGCAGGCAGACCTGTCGCGCCAAGCGCTGTATCTGATCTTTGAGAACAAGGCGGATCTATTCGTCGCGCTGCTTCGATATGTGGACGGAAAGCGGGGGATTGTTCAAGAGCAGGCGCGCATCAGGGCGGCTGAAAACGGCGTTGCAGCACTGCTGGCCCTTGTGGACCGACAGGCTCGTCTGTGCCCCGCGTACAAGCCGCTTGCAGACGCCTTTGAGCTTCTGCGACGGCAAGATCCCGATGCAGAGCAGGCATGGCAAGACCGGCAAAGCGATCGCCTGGAAGGCTGCCGTGTTGTCGCCGCCCGTATCAAAGCAGACGGCAAACTCCGTGATGGGATTTCGGTTTCTGCCGCTGCGGATCTGATTTGGTCGCTCACCTCATCTGCGACTTGGGATGATCTGGTGGTCAAAAGCGGCTGGACTGCTGCCGCGTATCGGCGGCACATTGGGGAAGTCTTGCGGCTGTCGCTTGTGAAATGAAGAGAGGGCGTCGTTGGCCGTAGGTTCGGATTGACGCTCAGTCACGAGTCGATCGTCATAACCCACACCCGTAAAACTCCTCGGAGCCGCTCGATCACCGTGGGAGGCAGCCCAAGGGCTTTAAGGGAAGAGAACGAAGGCGTTTCGTCGACCTGACTGAAAACCTGCACGCGCAATCCCAAGCGGTCCAAGAATGCGATGAGGTCTTGCTCGTCGTCAAACGCAGAGGCGTCGAGCTGCGTTTGAGTAACGCCAGTAATCGCTTCGCGCAGTCGCACCCGATCCGGTGACAGGTTCGCTGCCTCCGATCTAAAGGTGAAGTCAGGCGTAATCCAGCAGCCGCTGGCAAAGCCACCGAGTAGTCGACGAATATTGCGCGCGAGCACCTCGGTCTGAGCCTTGGACAAATACATAATCAGGCCTTCGCACAGAACGGTCAGCCTCTGCGCCGGGTCCAGAGACGCTGCGCTTGCTTGGACTTCTTCAAAGACAAGCGCATCGGCGGCCGTCACAACGTGCTGTGCGTTGGGTGGAATGACGTGATGCTTGCGAATTTCTTCGAGCAGGCCGAGCTTGGTGTGGATCACACCAGGAAGGTCCGTTTCCACATACCGGATGTCACCGCAACGAGTGAGATCGAGGCCTCGAAGCGAGTATCCGCTTGCGAGTTCGATGACCTGGGATGAGTCGAACTTCCGAATCAGCTCTGTAATGCTCTTGTAGCGAGCCTCAAACATGGGCGCGTAAAAGGTGAGGTTCTCGCTCTTCAAGGCATGCTCGCTCAAGATCTTCTCGAAAGCGGCACGAGCTCCGATTAGCTCAGAAGCCTCCTGAGCAAACTGGATGTCACTGAATTGGCGATAGTAGGCAGAGACCTTGGCGGTTACGCTGATGAGTGAGGAGTCGGCTGGCATAGCTCAAGAGATAGGAGCGTCCCGATACATCACGGGCACTTTGATCATGTAGTTCGTGCGCCAATGTTTGGCTCGATTACTTTACGTCGGTAAAGCGTAGGGCAAATGCCTCCAGAGGCAAGGGAAGTGCGTTCGTAAGATAACTGATGGTGTGATAGAAGCCCGCGACCATCAAGAGCTCGATGATCGCCTCCTCTGTAGCTCCGTGCCGAGCGCTTGCAGGAAAGCTCAACATCGCATGAGCACCAACATCCAACGCGCGGCGCACTTCTACTACCTGCAGCACACGTGCTTCGGCGCCAAGCTGGAAGGGCAGACGTTCGGCAGCGCCACCACGGCGCCCGCGCCAAACCTGCTGCGCATCGAGGAGTCATTGAGCGCCGCACACCTGCGCCTGGCCGGCACGTACATCGAGAACCTGAACTGGGCCGACTGCATCGAGCGCTACGACCGGCCGCACACGCTGTTCTACCTCGACCCGCCGTATTGGGAGACCGAGGGGTATGGGGTGGATTTTCCGCTCAGCGAGTACGAGCGGATGGCGGCGCTCATGCGCGGCTTGAAGGGCAAGGCCATCGTCAGCCTGAATGACCATCCGGATATCCGCAGGTGTTTTGCGGGGTTCGAGATGGAGGCGGTGGAGATCAACTACACCGTGGGCGGAGGGCAGGGGGTGGGGCGGCGGGAGGTGATTATTTACAGCTGGGATCGGGCTGCGGAGCCGGTGGGGTTGTTCTGATATCGCCAAAGCTTTAAGCCGGAGGCGCCACGCTCGGGAAAGCGTGGCAGCCTTTTGGGCGATAGATCGATTCTGCCGCGACACGTGTAAGTTTGAAGTCTTTATCGATTCCTATGACCCTGGGCGGATCTAGTTTGCGCCACGGCGTCACCCCACCCACGCCCTTCAGTTCAACCCAGTCGGGTTGGAGATCCGCAGCCTCCACCCACCATCGCGGCCCTTTTCCATCACTTGCGTAGCGGTGCCGCGCTCTTCGTGATCGCGGCCGTCCGGTAGCGTCACGTTCAGGGTCCAGTCGAGCAGAACGAGGCCTATGTCGCCGCTGGTCAGTACGCGGCGCACTTCGTTACGGATGCGCGGGCGTAATTGCAGCAACTGAGCCAATCCGGCGCGCAATCCGGCGGGGCTCTCCTGTACCACCTCGCCATCCGTCATTCGCATCGTGGCCTGGTTGGTGAACAAGGCGAGCACGGCATCGAGATCGCCGGCGTTCAACGCGGCATCGAAAGCAACCGGAACCTGATCGGGCGCAAGGCATACGACTGACTTGCTTTCGATCGCAGCGACGAATTGCCCAATGAGCCGCGCAACCTCCGCCGGGGCTTCCAGCGGCGACAAGTGTCCCGTTCCGGGCAGAACGTGCATCGCCGCATGCGGGATGCGCGGCAACAGTTCTGCCTGGAGTGTTGCGATGCGATCCACCTGGTCAAGCTCGCCGGAGATGACGATTGTCGGTGCGTCGATCAACGCTGTTGCAGAAGTAATGTCTTCGCGCATGGCCAGCTCGGGCCAAGCCGACTTGGCCTGCGGCGCGCCCCTCAGACTGTCCTCGATGACCTGCTCGCGGTAAGCGGCGTTGAGCGGTTTTGCGGTCAACATGTGATCGATGACGAATTCCACTGACTCGCGCGTTTGATAGGCGCCGGTCAATGTCGCCCGCTGGGCGTCGGAAAGGAGCATCGGCGACGGCGGCGACGGCGCGACTAGCACAAGACCTTCCAGGCCATTCGGCCGGCGCGATGCGATCAGTTGAGCAACCTTTCCGCCCATCGAATGGCCGATCAGAACGTAGCGGCGGAGTCCTAGTGCTTCGATAACGCCTTCGGCATCGGCGGCGAGATCAGCAATGCCGTAGTGGTCGGCGGGCGCCTCGGAGTCGCCCCAGCCACGGTGATCGGTGGCAACGATCCTGTACCTGTCAGCCAGTTCGTCTGCTACCGCGTCCCATGTTCGCGCCGAGCCACCGTAGTAGTGCAGGAACACCAACGCCAACTCGCCGTTGCCGCGTTGTTTGACGTGAATTTGCGTGCCGTTCGACGCGATTACCATTTTTTACCCCTGTCCGTTAGCTGATGCACGCATCGTAGATTCGATTCTCCAGTTTGATAATCCAAGAATTAGACTATTCAACCGATAATGCTGTTATCGAATTGGGGGCAACATGGACCGGCTTACAAGCCTGGGCGTATTCGTCGCCGCTGTGGAGGAAGGCAGCCTGGCTGCGGCGGCGCGCCGCTTCGGGCTGTCTGCAGCGATGGCCGGCAAGCACGTGAGTGCCATCGAGGCCGAACTGAATGCACGGCTACTGCACCGCACCACACGGCGCTTGAGTCTGACCGATACAGGTCAGACCTATTACGAACGCTGCAAGCGGATTCTCGAAGCCTTCGATGAAGCGAGGCGGGAAGCGAGCGACTCCCAAGGCACGGCCCGCGGTGTGTTGCGCATCGCGGCGCCTGTCACGTTCGGCGCGATGCACCTGGGCGAGGTCGTGGCGCGCTATATGGGGGACCACCCGAACGTCACTGTGGAGGTGCAGCTTGGCGACCGCTATGTCGATCTCATCGATGCAGGCGTTGACGTGGCGATCCGGATTGGACGGCTGGAGGCCCCGGGGCTTGCGACGCGCAGGCTCGCGCCCTGCCGAATGGTCGTGTGTGCCTCTCCTGCCTACCTCGAGCGCCACGGAACGCCGCGCAGGCCGGAAGAATTGCTGAGCGCGCAACGACTGGCGTTCAGCGAGGCCGTATCGGCCGGAGATTGGACATTGCGCGACCACGAGAACCGCGCGTACGTCATCGACGGACCTTGCCGGATGACGGCCAACAACACGCAGATGCTGCTCGCCGCCGCTGTTGCGGGAGCGGGTATTGTGTACGGCCCGACCTTCGTGTTCGGCGCGCACCTCCGGCGCGGCGAACTTGTGGAGTTGCTTCCGGCCTATCGCCCCGCTGAGCTAGCGATTCAGGCAGTCTACCCAAGCACGCGGCGCATACCGTTGAAGGTGCGTCGGTTTGTCGATTATCTCGCCGAGACGTTCGGCGATGAACCGCCTTGGGATCGCAAGGGCAAGTCTTAGAGGCTGGCTGGTCGGGCTTCGAAAGCCGCCGTTGCGGAGTCCGCCAGAAGCGATGTCACGTCGCAAGCCGATGCGCGTAAAACGGCCGCAGCTTGTCCTCAAGAATCGCGTCTGACGCATCGAGGCTGCGCGGCTCCGGGTTCAACCAAGCATCAATGTTCTCCGGCTTGATCGGAATCGGGCAGCGGTCGTGGCCGGCCTCTGCAATCTCCGGCGGCGGATCGTCGGTGATGATGGCGAACGACAGCAGATCCTTTTCGCCGGGCTTGGTCGCGCGCCAGTGTGACCACACGCAGGCGACGAGCAGCGTCTGTGGCGGGTCGGGGCGGAATTCGACGATGGCGTTTGTGCCGTCTGGCTGGGCTACGTACTCATAGAACGCGTCGACCAGGACAAGGCCGTGCGTGTGGCCGTACTGGCCTTTCCAGAAACCGCGCAGGTTGTCGCGGCGGGCGTTGTAGGTGCCGGGATACTGTTCGTCGTAGAAGGCCGGTTTGCCGGCGGGGCGGCACTGGTAGCGCATCGGTTTGACGACGCGCCGGCCGTTTTCCATCACCATCACGGGCGCGTACCAGCCGGGGTAGATGCGCGAGTCGCGCGGCTTGAGCTCGGTGCTGTTGAGCTCTTCGAGTTTGCCCTTGGCCGCCGCGATCTTGTTGGTGGCGATGCGGACGTCTTCAGCGGCCTTCTTGGTGGCCTTGGCGGCGAGGGCCTGCTGGGCTTTCTCCAGCCGCTCGGTCTGCTTGGCCAGCTCCTGCAGCAGCGCGATCTCGTCTGCGGCCATGCGCGCGCGGATGACCTCGGCGATCTTCTTTTCTTCTTCGGTCTCGGGCGATTCGAGGAAGTGCGCGGTCATGGCCTTCGGCACGCGCATCTTCGGGTTGGCGAAGTACTCCATCACCATCCGCGTGAAATCGTCGAGCGACATGATGGCGCCGTACTCGTGTACGAACCGTCGATAGTCGGCTTCGATTTGGGCGGAGTAGCACATGGGTGCGGGGCTCCCGAGTGGGCTGTCTCATCATACGCCGCGTGGCGGCCGCGCTTGAGCAAGATCAAATGTGCATGCCCCCGTCCTCTGTGCAAATGAGAGAGGCATACCTAACTTGGAGTCAAGGCGTGGGTAGCTGTGCGCTTCAAACGGGGGATGTGCTTTCGCAACACGGCAGGGGGAGACGTATGACAAGCGAATCGGAAAATTCGGACGAGCTCATTCAAGTCAAAGCCGTTCTCCGGCGGAATTTGGAATCCATGGGGGCCATTGCGGCGCGCATGGTGGTTCTGATGAAATTTCGTGAGGCGGTATTGCCTCACTTGCCTCCTGCGGTTGCGGATGCAGTGCTCGATGCATTCAACGAAAGCCTCGAAGAGGCGATCCCGCTGGCCGCTGAGTTTGGATCATTGCCCGCATACAGCGATGCGTTCTTTGACGAAGTCTTGACCACGCGGGCGGTCCTGCTGCGGCGGCAGAACGGCGAGGGGGTTCGCGATCATTGAGCGTGGGCGATCTTAGAACGCGCGATTCTTTTGAACGCCCGCTTGGGCAACCGTCTCCAGTCCCTGGATGTCCAATATTTGAATTTCGCGATGATTGACTCGCAAAATGCCCTCGCGCGCGAGCAAACTGAAAATTCGGCTCACGGTCTCGATCTGCATGGCGAGGTGCTCAGCAATTTCTTCCCGACCCATGCGCAGAATGATGTGCCGATTGGAAAAGCCACGTTCTTTCAGACGCTCCGAGAGATCTAGCAGGAACGTGGCGACGCGCTCCTCGGCGCGCATTGAACCGATGCACAGCATTAGCCGTTGCTTGCGGCCGATGCGCGCGCTGAAGATCTGCGTCATGAGCTTTTGAATTGCGCCTTCTTGCTGTGCCAACTCGGCAAGGTGCTTCCACGACACGGCGCAGACTTGGGAATCTTCCAGGGCGGTTGCGGTCGAGGTGCGGGCATCCGATTCGAATCCGTCCGTGCCGAATATGTCGCCGCTCAGGTAGAAGGCGGCAATCATTTCGCGGCCTTCGGCTGTGCCAAGCGTGAGCTTAAACGTGCCGTATTTGACCGCGTAGACGTCATCCAGGGCGTCGCCCGATCGGAAGATCGATTCCCCTTTCTTTACCCGGATTTTCCGCTGTGCGATGTCTTCGACCAGTGCGGCTTCACGGGCGTTCAAACCGCGCGCAAAGCAAAGGTGACCGTTTCGACACGTGGTACAGCCTTGATTGGAGGCACTATCGGACATTGGGCATAGAGGGGAAGAAAGACGATAGTGTTATCGGCCGTCGTTCACAGAACTTCATGTTGCCAAGTCAGATATCGGATATGTGCACTAACGTGTGCGCTCATTTTCTCTTTCGGTGTGACTGATTATTCGCAGCCCCCGAATTCGTTGCGCAGGTGCACCGAGATATCGGGGCGAATTGATCCCCGTCAGTATTAAAGCGGACGCGGCAGGTACGCTCCGGAAAATGGATACCTGTCCTGCTTCGGAACGCGGGGAATGCAATGCTGAATGCACAACTAGAAGAGACTGGGGGCGCCCCTGAACGAGAGTTGGGCGCTGTGGTTGCGGCAACGCTGCCACGAAGCGCATTTGTCAGGACATTTCGCACTAAATCCGGCGGCTACGACGTCGAAGCTGACTGGCAAACAAGCAGTCCTTACGGGCTGACAGCCAATTGCTCGCTTGTGCTTCATTTCACGGGCGCAGAGATATCGACCTACACCCGTTTCAATGAGGGGGAACGCGAGGAGGCGTGCCGTCGAGTAGCCGACTGGTTGAGTATTCGGCTGGAATTGCAGGCCGGGGACATGCTTTGGGACAAAGGCTTTGATATTGACGCCGTTGCCCCTTCGGCTTTCTTTGTCGGCGAGTCCGGCCACACTAATACCTTGCAGTAGGGCTGTCGTTGCTCTCATCGGCAGGTGACTCCGGCGCGGTGAATCGCGCCGCAAGGCTTTCCCCCAAGGCCAATCCTGCAGCAAACGCCTGATCTCTGGAAGCGTAGCCATCACGTTTGCAGTCGCCGGCCCAGCGCGAGCAGCGTCCATCCGCTGAAACAAGCCTGCATTGATACTCCCAGCGCCGATTTGTGCGGCGTCGAGTGCGAATGTCGATCCAGCCGGCGCGTCTCGTTGTAACGGGGGCCATAGCTCACCTCGCATTTGCAAGCAGCGGAGCCGGCTCGGCAAAGGCGAGCACGGATTCCAGCTCTTGAATCACTTCCGTAAAGGCATCGCGGAGTGCAGTGCGCACGTCGTTGCCGGACATCTTACTGAATACGTGCTGATGCCGGCGCGTCATCACATCGAGCTCCACGCTGTAGGGGGTACCCTCCAGAGAGACTCGCTGGTTGCGTATGAGGCTGACCCGGCAACGAGAGATTTGACTGCATGCGTGGCTGAGTCTGCCACCTTGCACGACCACATCTTCTTCTGTTGTCTTCGTGTACGGCACGTCTTGAAAGCAAATATCCAGCGGCAATTCCACGATTACGTTCCCCGTTCATTTTGATCTGTCCATCCGTGCTCGGACGGTTCAGGTCATTGTTCGCCTTCGCGGGAGCGTGGCATTGATGCCCATCAACGAAAGAAGAGCGGGGATATTTTTTTCGCAGAGAGCCGAGCGTTTTTGACCGCACGGCCGAAGCTACTAGCGGTCGCCCCGAAGCGCGTCAGAGCGGCTTGCGGAAAATCAATGTGTTCAAGGCCCAGATACGTAGGCTATGAGATTGAACGGGCATTTTGCGCAGGACTATCTCAGACTGGACATTCCGAATCATGGTCGAAATTCAGTTCGAAAATCTCCCTCAATCCGACGCTATTGAGGCTGCGGTAAACCGGTTTGTCATGCGCCTCGAGGCAACCCTATGCGAAACCACGCGATGCCGGGTGAGCGTTGCGGCGGACGCATCAAGGCCGGTTTCAGGCGGGCCGTTCTTTGTGCACATCGAGGTGGACACGCCGGAAAAGGATCTGGTGTCAGACGAGGTTTCTGACATCGATGTGTGTGTGGCCCTTCTAAACGCCTTTCACGATATGCAGACACGTGCTCGCGCGCATATGCGGAACGAGCGCGTCGCTCTGTCGGCGTGCGATCGCACGCTGGCGGGGTATCGACCTCGGGCATAACGGGGGCGCGGCGGCACCACACGATAGGGAGCGCGATGGTTTACCAGCGCTGCCTGTGAGTGCCTTTGCCGTTCAGCTTGTCGACCATTTCGGGGAGCCACTGCTCTTCTTGAAGCGCTCTGCGCAGTGCAAAAAGCGCGGCGCCCTGTGGGTTGTCAGGGTAGACGAAGTGGTGCTCAGCCTCCACGCGCCAGGCGTTGTATCCAACGACGTGAAGGGCGCGAATCTCCCACAGCAGGCGCATGACGGTTTCGTTGTCGCGGTGTTCTTCGGCCAGCTTGTGGAGTTCGGCAAGGGTGAGCGAGGGGTAGCGCTCGCGGATGGGTTTCGACATGGGCGCACCGTCACCATTTGCGGGCGCGGCGCATTGCCCGGCGGTCTTGTGGGGTGGGTTCTTTGGGGAGGGCGGCGCGGTAGGCCTCGC
>JYOB01000038.1 GCA_000955795.1 Burkholderiaceae bacterium 26 | reverse complement strand
GGCGTTTGTATCTGCCATTATAAAGAAGTTTCCTCCAGCAACTCCTTTCTTAATTCCAAACTTAGCTTCAGTTATAAATTCCCCTCCCATGATTGGGATTTTATAAACTTTTCTTCCATATAATTCATCTTTCTTCTCATAACCGTCTCCGAAAAACTTCAACTTAAATCCAACCTTTAACTGCTCATCAGCCATGTCTCCCACAGCATCAAAAATAGCAGTTGTTGGACATGTTAAGACACACTGCCCCAATCTCTCTAACATTTGATGCTCTAACTCTGACTTTTTAGGGTGGCATATCTGTATTATAAATCCTGGTCTTCCATCTGGTGTTTTTGATGGAGGGACATATTTCTCAATTCCTGCTTCTGCTGGACACATTATAACTGAACAACCAAAACCTGTTGCCTCTGTAGCTGCAATCTTAGCCCACTTCTTTGTAGCTGCTGTTATTAAAACTCTTGAAACCCATATTGGGAATGCTTCTGCAAATGTATCTTCAATATATACTCCATTTATTTCCATAGTTTCCCTCCATTAAGATTTTAACAATTATAGTTTATCTTAGGGGCTATTAATATCTTATCATTTGGTTTTTAATATTCGATAAATCCATAAATAAAAATATATCAACAATAATTTTAAATAATCTAAGTATAGGTAATATAACAATTAAAAAGATTTAGAGGGATAGA
>JYOB01000037.1 GCA_000955795.1 Burkholderiaceae bacterium 26 | reverse complement strand
CGGCGCACGCCACAGGCGTCATACTTCCCAAGAAGCGGCCATAGCCCAGATGCGAGGTGGAAAAGTCACACTAGAGCGACACCAACATCGTTACGCTTACACACCGGACGCTTGGATCAGTGGGAAGTGCTCACGCGCGGAGCCCACTGGGCGAACAGCAACGTTATAACGGCCACTCAGTGGTTCGTCACGCGCAGCCCCGGGTTCGTCCCCTATAAGGGCCTAGTACCTTTCGAGCCCCGCGCGTACTAGGCAGATAAGAACCCTCCAGCTCGGGGCCTCAAACCGATATTCCATGTGGGCCAACTGCCATGTTGTGTCCAGTCGCTATCGGAGTAGCCGCGCTGGTGCCACACGACTACAACCCTCGTAATAGGGCTGCGTGCGTCCTAAATACACTCGCTGTTGAGATACTAAAATTATCTGTGGATTGCCGGCATTGAGCCCACGGTAAACCCCAAATACATAAGTGTATAATGTCTCGGACCCGTCGCAACGGTTGTTAATATGACAGGCCGCTAAAGACGTTCTACTCCGCCATATGAGATAATATCCTTATCTTGAGACGCATAGCAAATGTAGGAGAGAGAGGTTAATAAGGCCTAGCCTAAAGGTTCTTGCAGAGCAACATCATATACCCTGTAGAACCCGACTTTTGGGTTTAGGGGCCTGCCGTCAGCTACAATTCATGCTTGAAGGTTTCACTAGATCGTGTTATGGACGATGACTATAGTGTAACAGGTGCAGAGCTTAACTTTGGACACATGACACTCAGTTCTGTACCAACTAGGAAGAGCGCCGGGG
>JYOB01000036.1 GCA_000955795.1 Burkholderiaceae bacterium 26 | reverse complement strand
GATAAAACGAATAGCTCGTAACCAAACATGCACAGCGGTCAAACAGTA
The DNA here is from genome assembly GCA_000955795.1 of Burkholderiaceae bacterium 26. Taxonomy (GTDB): domain Bacteria; phylum Pseudomonadota; class Gammaproteobacteria; order Burkholderiales; family Burkholderiaceae; genus Ralstonia; species Ralstonia chuxiongensis. The sequence goes on along the minus strand of JYOB01000036.1, from coordinate 1,034 downwards.
TGTCCCAAGGGGACTTAAGCGCGGTGGCCTCCCCTATCCCCTACGAGGCTACCCGGATCGATGACGCGAATTGGGGACATTCAAATGAGCATCCTAGTCACCGCGTTTAAAATGAACCTGCCGGCTGATCGTTTTTAGGATATTGTGAGTAATATAGATTGGCGCTAGTAGATCACAGAACAACCGCCGCATACGGCCGATTGTCGCAGCCCGGGTCGATTATAACAACGGTGCAATCTCAGCTAAACCGACGCAGTTTTGCTCCTTGGATTCTGAGCCCGGGCATCGCCCCTCGTTTATGAACTAGCCTATCGCAGACGGTATCAACAGGAACATCCTCGTGTTAGATATTGAGGCTGCTTCGTGTCGGCACGAAGTGTCTTCCGATGCAGTGTCCAGTCATGACCTCGATCCATCGCGTATAGGGACGCCCCCTGCTCGCGTTACTGCCAAGCGAGCGTGGTGTGGTGCCCCCGACCTACAACTTGCGCCAATTATCGAGCTGGTAGACGACCAGCGCTGACGAGCTGGCGCAATGACGACCTAATTGGCGCACAGTACTAGGCATCGTCATCCAATGCGACGAGTCCTACACTATCTTGGATATGATATGGCGCACTACACATGCTAGCCGCTGGGGAGATTAGCTCGAGTTGCCCCTTTGCCCGATCCCGGAAGATACGCTCTAAGCTCGGCAATCGCTCTTGCCGTGCGAGATGCTAGCAAAAAGGTGTACTTCTCAGCGGAGCAGAAAGATCATGTTTATTGGAAGCATCAACCTGCGCCGTCTTGTTAACTTGTCATATCGCGCACGTAGTAGCCTAGAGCGCCAGGGGCGGAAATTCGCCTGAAAAGTTTTGCCGGCGCACAAGCACGATCGGCTCCTAATAGGAGGTGAATTAGATAGGGAAAAGATCGGGATGCTACTAGTTTACTGCGTCACGCTGAGGGACTCATCCTGGGCTACAATCCTATTGCCGAGATAGTATTTCTTAGCTTCCTGAGGGAGGTCAATTTGAATGTGGTTATATGTA
>JYOB01000035.1:509-1108 GCA_000955795.1 Burkholderiaceae bacterium 26 | reverse complement strand
GGGGTAAAACGCAAGCACCGGCTGTCGAGTTGTACGGCCGTTCAGCCACGAGTCACGGGGTCTAACGCCTACCAGTACTGATTGCCGAGCAAATCTGTGAATGGCGACTATGCGCCTAGTCAACCAGATGTGTGCTAGCCCGTCGAGACTGAAAAGCTATAACCCGCAGACCCGAGCGAAAGCGGCGGTCCTTACAAGTCCGCTCCTCGGGGAGCTTGATTGATAATTCTGTATAAGGTGATCGCAGGTTGTGCAATCATTGCTCAAAAGGGTGTACACCGCCCTTAGACGTCTTGGTATACGGACAACTGATGGACCCACGTTGCGAGTCCAGTAAATCAGGACGGGGATAATTGCGCGGTTTTGACTGCGGAAGGAAGCCAAGGCCCACCTAAAGTATGCTGCAAACATATGCAGATCCCCTGAGACAGAGTCGCTATCGTTATGTCTCCTTCCCGCGGTCAAGGCGAAACCGCAGCAAACTTCCTCAGACGCTGCCCTAACTGCGCAGTTAATAATTCTGGCAATTCGTCTCCACACTAGAAGTCGACGAACAACGAAGAGCGACGATGCCCGTTTCAGGTGGTCCTCAGCGTACG
>JYOB01000035.1:0-459 GCA_000955795.1 Burkholderiaceae bacterium 26 | reverse complement strand
TTCAGGTGGTCCTCAGCGTACGGCGGGACCTCTGAGAATTGGGATACAGGACCCAAAAGGCTGAAAGGGGGCAGTGAAGTCGGACGGACTCAACGCCCCTCTTTACAGCAAATACCAGCGGCCCTGACCCCGGGGAACAGTCGCATGACGAGGCAGTTTCCAGAAACGTGTATCACATCTAGGCATGGAATCTTATGCCAGCTAACGGAACAAGCTTTGTGCCATTCGGACCTACCGTAAGCCTATATTTCGTTTTTCTGAGACCTATCCGAGTTCAGTGCGACCGTACAGCTCTGGAACCCAAAGGTTCGTTTTTTTCTTGGTACCTATTCCTCCAGGAATTACTGACCATAGTGCTCGTACGCTAGTCTAGCCTAGTAAAACCACGATCAGCCGACGGTCTGGATGCCGACGCCCGTATACTGTGAGCAGCTTGGGCGGAAATGGAAGTAATCTGGA
>JYOB01000034.1:344-861 GCA_000955795.1 Burkholderiaceae bacterium 26 | reverse complement strand
CGCGCAGTACATGGTAGTTCAGCCAATAGATGCCTAGTACGCTGACGGCATTCAGAGTACGCTGATCGGCTTATGACGTATGTGACGCAGCTCTTAGCGCAATGTATGTGCTGTTATCGAAGCCTATGGCTGAGTATGTAACGCTATGGCGTGCTAGTCGTCTCATATACGTCTGATGACCTCGTATCATGTTATAGGGCTGCGAACTGTCGATGATGGTCACGACTCTGTCGATAGCTGTGTGACTCATTCAGAAGGTGTGCAGCCTATATGATACGCAGTCGCATCCTATCTTACGTGTCAGTACTATGTGTGAGTGCTCCGCCCTAGTGCTGATGTATGCCCCATAGTGCTCAGTGGAGTCTCTCTTAGCATAGTGTCCGCTCATACATTAGATGGACGGCTCATTAGTATCATCGTCGGCTGATATAGGTCGTGGCTCCCTGTATATCGAGGTGAGTCTATCTGGATCAACGTCGCACTATGATGTGCAAAGTGTCGTCCATGTATAGACAGG
>JYOB01000034.1:0-321 GCA_000955795.1 Burkholderiaceae bacterium 26 | reverse complement strand
GATCTCATACAGCGTTACGGTCGCTGCGTACTGTATAAGGATGCTCTGTGAACTGTCATCGGTCCGATCAATTAGTCTAGTGTGCGTTATTCAGATCGAGTGAGTACATGATTCGTCAGTGTGGATCAATTACAGTTAGGCCGCTGACACATTAGTAACGTCGGCAAGCACTTAGTCGTGTCGTAAGCCAGTGTGTCGTGTCTTAGACGACTGTGTGTGATTCTCGAGCGATTTATACATCCGTGACAGCGCTTATAGTGTGCTGACAGACTGGTTGGTTATCCAATGATCGACCTGGAGTCTAATATCTGACCACGCCTT
>JYOB01000033.1 GCA_000955795.1 Burkholderiaceae bacterium 26 | reverse complement strand
CCGCAATGCACGACTGATACTCGATATGAGCAGCAGTCGGCTATGATTTGCAATGCTTGCAGTATGTATCCTGATCGTGCGTGCGATGTCTGATAATACGCTCGCATGATATGTATTGCGCTCAGATGCTGGAGATATGCCATGCGTGCTGTCAGTATGCCATGTATGCTGATATGTCGCGATCTATGTGGTGACTATGAGATCCATGTGATGACGTTGCAGTCTCTGTGACCTTATCGACGCGCATGTGAGCCTATAGACAGCGATGTGAGCACTCTCATCTGCGGATCAGTCTATCCTCGCTGATGCTCAGTGATACACGCTGATGCACGTAGTGAGCATCCTGTGCTCGCATATACCGCTGCTGCACTGATATGAGCCAGTGCTGCTGCTCTCTACGGAGTGTGCTCGGCTATAACAGCGAGTGCTACGCCTAAACTGGCTGTCTAGCACTGTAGCTGGTGCATGTACTCGACTGCCGCTGCATCTACTATAAGACTCTGACATTAGCGTATAGGCTGATACATTAGCTCGGATGCTATCAGCTTGCGCCTATTATATGCCTGACGCGGGATCTATCAGAACGACTCGGTAGCTCATATACTGGATCACGGTGCCACAACATGCTACACGAGGTCTCAGACTCTATCCCGTGGACTCAACGTGCATCTGCTATGCTGAGCGCGTATCTGTG
>JYOB01000032.1 GCA_000955795.1 Burkholderiaceae bacterium 26 | reverse complement strand
GAAGACCGCGTGCACGGCCTGGACAGCGGCGCAGACGACTACCTGGTCAAGCCCTTCGCACTGCCGGAACTGCTCGCGCGGGTACGCGCACTGTTGCGGCGGGGAGCGGCCGAGCCCGCACTCAAGCTCAAGTACGCGGGGCTCGAAATGGACCTGGTGACGCGCGAGGTAGCGCGCGACGGTCGGCTGCTGGACCTGACCGCGAAGGAGTTCGAGATTCTCGAATGTCTGGTGCGCCATCGCGGCAGCACGGTCACGCGCGCCATGATCGTGCGCGACATCTGGCAGGACGTGCCGCGAGCGGCGCCGCTGGACAACGTAATTGATGTGCACATTGCCCGCCTGCGCAAGAAAGTTGATACCGGGTTCGATCACCCGCTCCTGCACACCATTCGCGGCGTGGGTTTCATCCTGCGCCACGCCAGCTGATGCGAGTCGGCGCTGGTAGCGTGCGGCAGCGCCTGACGCTCTGGTACGCGGTCTCGCTCACGCTGATCTGCCTGGTGTTTTCTGGTTGCGTCTTCCTGCTCACGCGTGCGAGCAATATGGTGCTGCTGCGCACACAGGT
>JYOB01000031.1 GCA_000955795.1 Burkholderiaceae bacterium 26 | reverse complement strand
GGGGGTCCTTTTTTTTTTTTTTTTTTTTTTGGATTTTTTCCGCTTTGATATTCTCTGCATCCTATTTAGGGCTATTGATATTTAACAAATATCCAGCAAAGGTTTTTCCAGGAGATGTTGGAACTCTACCAATTGGAGCTTTCTTAGCTGTCTTAGCAGTAGTTTATAAGGAATATATCCCATTTTTAGTTATAATGATGCCTTATGTGATAGATGCCTCTTTAAAATATCTAAGTGCTGGGGTTATGAGTAGGGATGAGCATAAACCAACAACTCTCAAAGAAGATGGGAAGCTATACTATATAGGTGGCTATCTATCCCTACCAAGGCTTATATTGAAGTATAAACCAATGAGAGAGCCTCACTTAGTTACAGTTTTATGGATAATTGGGATATTCTTTGGTATAGTTGGGATTTTAATATCATTAATAGCATGATGGTGATTGTTTTGAAAACCATAGGAGGAAACCTCCTATTGGGATACCTCCCGTCCATTAAGTTAGGGCTTTCAGCCCTAATTAATGTCC
>JYOB01000030.1 GCA_000955795.1 Burkholderiaceae bacterium 26 | reverse complement strand
ATCAGGCAGTTTTTGATCACGTTTATTGTAAGCCGTCAGCATCGGGATATCATCTGCTTCAAGCTCCTCAAGCAGCCGAAGCACTGTTTTTTCATGTCCCGCATAATCCTCATTTGAAGAATCAATTAAATGCAGAATTAAATCCGCTTCTTTTACTTCCTCAAGCGTTGAGCGGAATGCAGCAATCAATGTCGTCGGAAGATCCTGAATAAATCCTACTGTATCTGAAAGAAGAACACTGTAGCCGCTTGGCAGGACCATTTTTCTGGTCATCGGGTCCAGCGTGGCAAACAGGAGGTCTTCTTCATAGCTGTCAGCACTCGTCAGGCGGTTGAACCATGTTGATTTCCCTGCGTTTGTATAGCCGACAAGCGCAATTTGAAGCACACCGTTTTTCTTTCTTCTTTCACGGTATCGGCTTCTATGGCGAATGACAGTGGAAAGCTGTGTGTTGATTTCATGAATGCGATTTCTGATATGGCGGCGGTCGGTTTCCAGTTTCGTTTCCCCGGGACCTCTTGCCCCAATTCCTCCGCCTTGCCGGGAAAGGTTGATCCCTTGTCCCGTCAGACGCGGCAGTGCATATTGCAGCTGAGCCAGCTCAATTTGAAGTTTGCCTTCTCTCGTTCTCGCCCGCTTTGCAAAAATATCTAATATCAATTGCGTGCGGTCAATCATCTTCACTTCAATTGCTGTTGCCAATGACTTCAGCTGACTTGGCGACAGTTCATCATTAAAGATGAGGAGATCAGCTTCAAGCTCTTCCACGAGTGCCTTCAGCTCTTCTACCTTCCCTTTTCCTATATATGTAGCGGCGTCAGCCCTGTTCCGTTTTTGTGTGACGCTGGTCAGTACTTTTCCGTCTGCTGTTTTCGTCAGAGATGCTAGCTCTTCCATAGAATTTTCAAAATGCGAGAGATCGGAAGAGCA
>JYOB01000029.1 GCA_000955795.1 Burkholderiaceae bacterium 26 | reverse complement strand
GCGCTGACGGGCAACCTGACGCTGTCCAGCGATATCGTCGATACGCTGAGCACGGTGACGTTCTTCTCGACGAATCGCGTTGGCCAGAATGGGCGCTACACGTTCAGCGCGAATGCTGGCGACAACATCAGCATCAGTGCGAAACCTCCATTCGTTCCGGGGAGTGACGGAAATTCGGGCTCTGGGGGCACCATCAGCCAGGGCGGGGTAATGCCGGCTCGAACGACACTGACGATCTATGGGCCAGCCGGTAATCCGCTGGCAAGCTGGAATGTTTACGCCAGTACGTCGTCGACCGTCTATCCATTGAATAACCTGCAGCAAAGCGGGACCTTCACTCTCTTCGTGGATCCGTACCAGACCAACACGGGAACTCTCGATTTAGGAGTTTGGAAAACAGGTACTACTACGCCGCCAGATACATCGTACAACGGTGCCGTATCGATCGACGGCCCCTCGCTGGCGATCAGCCAGGTGGCGGGTGCGACGGGCCGCTACAGCTTCACGGGGACGGCGGGTCAGACACTGGGGTTGGGCTTGG
>JYOB01000003.1 GCA_000955795.1 Burkholderiaceae bacterium 26 | reverse complement strand
TTTGGCAAGACAAAGAAAGTAAGTCAGCCCCGGCAGGGGATGAAACAAAGGATGCACCACAAAAAAAAAGACCACAGCCAAAAACCCAAACAACGAAAACCCCTAGCCCCCATTCAACCGATCATCGCTCCGCGAAGTCGTCGTCACCTTCCCATCCGGCCCAAAGTGCACATTGAAGAAAGCCCGTTCGGTAGCACTTTCCATCCACCGATACCCCCAAACCTCTTCCTGCTTCAGCTTAAACACCTCAACCTTCCCCGGCTTGCCGAGCATCCGGCGGATGTCGTCTTTGGTCTGCCCCACCCGCACGCGCCCAAAATTCTCGGCAGTCAACACTTGCTCGATCTTCTGCACGTGCCCGTCGGGCCCAATCGTCACCATCCACGTTGAAGTCCCTTCCGGCCCGCGCGGATACTCAAGCTGCCGCGTGCCGCCCTCGTTCTCCCAGATCATCTCGGGCTGGCCGGCGGTGGCCCTGACATCGTCTTCGGTGGATTGCCCCGCCACGATGCCCTTGAACAGCAGGTTGTCGGGCTTAGCCGATTGCCATGCTCGTTTGGCGGCATCGCCCACGCGATCCACAGCCTGGTCGACCTTCTGCTGATCACAGCCGAACAGCCCCAGCAATGAAGCCAGAACGCCCATGGTGACTCCCACTTGTGCGAGTTGACGAAGATGCGGCATGGAACTCCTCGTGTGAAACATGTACCCGCCGCCATTCTGGCAGCCGGGCCAACCGATTACCAACGCTTGTTGAACAGGACCGACGCGCCGTTGATCGTGCCGCCGCGTGCCACCACCGACCACCGCCGCGAAAACTGCCATGTCAGTTTGACGATGGAATCGGCCGTCGACAGGCTCTGCTCGTAGCCAACGGTGATGCGCTCCGAGATTGCCTTGCCCAGGCTCACCACCTGCGGGTCAGTCAAACCAGCGGTGGACGGCCCGATCGAGAACTCGTCGAGCCCGAAGCGCCGCGCCACGTTCTTGCCGGCCACGTTGCCCAGCAGGCCGAGTGCCGCGCCTGACATCGCCTGCTGCTGGCCCAGGCCAGCGTTTGATGCGCTGTAGCCGAACATCAGCCAGGAGAGCTTGTCTTCATCGGGCACGTTGGGCTCGGAGACGAGCTTGACGCGCGGCTGGCGAACCGTGCCCGTCACCTGCACGCCGGCTTCAACTTCCTGGTTACGCCGCATGGCGGTGATGTTGAACGACGGGTTGTTGATCGGTCCTACGAAGTTCAGCACGCCCCGTTCGATGGCCAGCTTGCGGCCGAAGGCTTCGTACGTGCTGCCCTCGCGCACGTAGATCGTGCCGGTGCCGCGCAGGGGCACAAGCGGTTCGCTGTGCACGTGCATCTGGCCGCCAAGTGACAGGTCTGCACCCGCACCCTTGAAGCGGAAGTTGTCGCCAAAATCGACATCGACATCCACCACCGGGCTGAAGCGGCCAGCCGGCTTCTCTTCCCGCTTGACGCCACGTTCGGCCTGGTTGCGCGCGGCATCGGCACGACGGACGATGACCACGTCGTCGCCAAGCGACGGCGCGCCGTCCTTTGGCAAATCGAACAGGCCGCGGTCGACCTTGAACTTGCCGGTGATAGCCACTCGGTCGTTGTCGTTGGCGATACGCGCCTGGCCCGACAGCACCAGCGTGCGATCCGGATCGGCAAAGAGTTGCAGCTTGTCGGCAACGATGGAGCCTGCCAGGTTCGGATTCGCCTCGCCAAGCTGCACGCGGCCCTGCGCCCGCACGGTGCCGTCGCCGCCATGGAACACCACCTCTTGCAGGTCGACCACGTTCTGGTCGAGCGCCACGCGCACCACGCCCTTGGTCAGGCGGATGCCCTGGTCGTACAGCGCCACGTCAACGTCCTGGCCCGTCAGGAAGCCGCTCACCTTGGGCGCACCCACCGTACCGGCAAATGTCAGGCTGGCTGCAAGCTGCCCGTCCGTTGCGACGTCGGGCCCAAGCAGATCTCCAATGCTCTTGAGATGCGGCAGGCTGATCGTCAGACCGCCGGAGAGCGGCGACGAAGGCGCCATGAGCGCCAAGGTGCCCGGTCCGGGATCACGCACAAGCCCGACACCCGCATCGAGGTAAAGGTTGCCGACCCGCGTTGATTGCACATTCCCGCGCAGCCCGAGGCGCATGCCTTCGCCGCGCGCTTCCACGGTCGCTTCGGTCAGGCCCAGCGGCGTGAAACCACGGCCGGCGTTGATCGACAGATCGCCGCTGCGCCGGGCGATACGCGCCGTGCCAGTGGCCGTGCTGCCGAGGTCCAGATCCCATTGGCCATCGACGACAAGATCCGTGCGTACCGGCGGAGCCTGGCCCGTCCAGGTGCGCACAAGCTCCAGCACCCGCGCAATCTGCAAGCCATCGAAGCGGCCGGCGCTGCGCACGTGGCCCTGGGTCGATTCGACTCGCTCGATGTGGATGGGCGTCTGGTCCAGTGTCAGGTCTGCACGACCCATCATCAGGCGGCCTGGTGCCACCGATAGCTTCACAGGAGCCGTAAGCTGCAGGTTGGGCGCGCCCTGTGCCGACAGCGTGGAGATCGTGCCGTCCCAACCATCACCGTCCTTGCCGGGGGTGAGCGCACCGGCGCCTGCCAGCGCGAACTTGAACGGCTGGTTGCGTACGTTGCCGTCGGCGTCAGCGCGGAAGCGGTGGGCGCGGCGCGTACCGTCCAGCGTGGCATGCACTTCTCGCAACGACAGGCTCGGACCCGTCACGCGCTGCGCGGTCAGCTCGAACAGCAATGGCCCGTCGATCCCGTCGCGGATCTGCGCACGGCCGTTGGCGGTGTCGATCTTGTTCCCTTGATAGACAAGCTGATTGGCGCGGAACGTGGCATCCACCTGCGGGCGCTTGATCGTGCCGGAGACATCGCCGGATAAGGTCAGCGCGCCACTCACCCCAAGCTGCAGGCGTGCGAGCTGCGGCGCATCGACTTCGACATGCATGCGGTCGCCCGCCCCGCCAAAGCTGCCCCGCAGGCTGGCTTTGTTGCCGGCCACGTCGAGCTTGGCGTCGCTGGGCAGCAGGCGTTCACCGCGCACGTGGACGTTGCCGTCGCCGGTCATCGGCAAGCCGGCGTAATCGCTATCGCGCACGGCAAATTTGACGGCGGCGTCAATTGGCTCACCGAGCGTGCCGCGTGCGTCGAACTCGGCATTGATGCGGCCCTTGGCCACCTTGGCCAGCCGCGACGGATCGAACTCCGCCAGATTGCCCTTGAAGGCAAAAGACTGCGCATCGTCGTGCTTGAGCGTGCCCGCCAGCGTCAGCCGCGAGCGCCCCAGCGACACCTGGGCGCTCTCCACCGCAACCTGCGCCGCGTCGAGCACGGCTTTCGCCTGCGCACGCATGTCGCCACCCGCCAGATCCAGCGCCACACGCTGCGTGCCGCCCGCAAAATCCACGGTGATGGGGCCAGCAAGCTTCGTCTTCTCCAGCGATGCGTGCAGCGCCTGCAGATCGAGCTGGCGCACATCCACGCGCAAGGCGCCATGCCCCTTCCGCACATCGGCGCCCCCCGTCAGCACCGCGCCGCCCAGCAGGCGCACATCCAGCCCGGTGAGTTGCTGATCGTTTTCGTTCAGCCGCACCTGCGCGCGCAGCGATTGCAGCGGCAGCTTCTGTTTGTCGAGCGTGCCGGGCTGCGCGTTGTCAATCTGGATGGGGCCGGCCACCGTCAGCGTCTTCGCCTTCTCATCTGGGCGCAGATCCGCGTGGATCGACAGCGATGCTTCCGGCGCGCCCGGCGCAAACGCACGCGGGTTCACATGCTCCGCCGACACAACTGCGCGCGACAGAGGCAACGCGCCGAACGGCGTGGCGTCAATCAGCGCCTGCGCGGTCAGCTTGGCGCCGGTGCCGGTCGCCTCGATATGCAACGCTTCCAGCGAACCCGACAGTTGCGCCGACACTGACGCATCCTGCTTCTGCCCGTTGACCTCGAATTGAGTGGCCAGCGTCGCGGCCCCGGTGAGCGGATACGGCCGCGTACCGGTCATGCGCAGCGTGGCCGCGAGCTTACCGGCGGGCGTTTCCATGCCGTCGAGCAGCACGTTGTGATGCGTCCCGTCGGTATGCAGGCTGCCGGCAATCGATTTCAGTTCGGTGGTCGACGTGCCCTGCCGGATGGCAAGGCGATCGACTGCGAGGCGGTCCACATCCAGCGCCAGCGGCAGCACCAGCGAATTGGGCGGACCACTCGGCGGTGTGGGCGGTGTCGGGTGCAGGATCACCTCGACATTGCCGGCACGCAGATACGCGAAGTGCGCATGCCACGGGCCACGTGTGATGGCCCAGCGGCCCTCCACATGGTCGATGCGCACTTCCGTGCTGCCCGCGCGCACGTGCAGATCGCGCAGTGACACGCCCTCGCGCACCGTGCCGCCCTCCAGCTTGCCCGACACATACGCGCTGCCAAAGCGCGTAGCGAGCGACCACAACTGCGCCGTGCCCGATTGCGAATGGATGGCCCAAACCAACCAGCCGGCGAGCGCCAGCACGATCACCAGCAGAAGGGCGATGAAGGCGCCGAGCCAGCGCAGCATGCGGCCCCAGCCGCGCTTTGGACGCTCGGGGCGTGATGCTTCGGGCTGCTTCGGTTCAGGTGTTTGCGGATCGGTCATCGTCATATTCAGAAGGCGATGCCCAGCGACACGCTCGGCCGGAACTGCTTCTGCTGGATGCCGTAGGCCATGTCGAGCTGGATCGGCCCCACGGGGCTCTTCCAGCGCACGCCGACACCCACACCGTTGAACCAGCGACGCTCCGACCAGTTGTCGGTGGCGGTGCCTGTATCCCAGAACACGGCGGCGCCCCATTGCGGCAGGAACCAGCGTTGATACTCCAGCCCGCCGGTGACGAGGAACTTGGCCGGCAGCGTGCTGCCGTTGACGTCGTTACCGATGCTCTGGAAATCGTAACCGCGCACCGACTGCGTGCCGCCCGTGCGGAAGCGCAGCGTGGCTGGCACGCCGTCGCCGGAACCGGAGGTGATGACCGCACCCAACTCACCGCGCGCGACGAAGATATCGCGCTGCCCCACCGGCACGAATTGGCGAATGCGGCTGTATGACCGCACGAACGATTGGTCCGTCAGCACGCCCTTGACTGCCGCGCCGATCTGCGTGGTGATGATGTTGCCGCGGCGCGGGAACAGCGGGTCGTCCACGTCGCGGCGCGTCCACGCGAAACCCGGGACGAGCGCCTTGCTCAACTGCCGCTCGGCGCCATCGGGCCGCAGGTCGTCGTAGTAGAAATCAACGGTGAACGACGTCTCATAGATGCCGCGCACACGCGTCTGCTTGAAGCCGGAACGATAGCTGCGCGTGTCGGTGCCCGAGGTATCGGTGCGGTCCATGCTGGTGTAGAAGCTATTGACGTATTGCTTGTCGTCGGGCGGCACGGTCACGCCGGCAAACAGGTACTGACGGCGCTGTTCGATGCGGGCCTGCGTATCGAGCACCCATGCCTTGCTGAACAGGTTCAGATATTGATAGCGCCCTTCCACCGACGCGCCCGTGTCCGTGCCGTAACCCACACCGCTGGTGATGCGGTTGGGCGGGTACTCCCGCACGCGCACGCGCACCGGCGCGTTGACCGGGTTCTTCGGGTCATCGCCCAAGTCAACGATGGCATTGGAAAAATACGGCTGCCCTTGGATGGCGGCCTGCAACGATTGCAGTCGATCAGCAGAGTAATCCTCACCCACGCGCAGCGAGTTGACGTGGTTGATGATGCTGAGCGGATAACGCGACAAGCCCTGCACCTCCAGCGGCCCCAGCGTGTAAGCCGGACCGCTGTCATAGCCCACCGACAGGTCTGCCTTGTTTTCGTCCGGATCGACACGCGCCTGCGACGACGTCTGCTTGGCCGCGTAATAACGTTTGCTCTGCAGCGCGGCCAGACTGTCGTCCTTGGCCTTGTCCCAGCCCGACTGGCGGAAAGCCATGCCGTGCTGCAGGCTCCACGACTTTTTCAATTCGTCGATGCGCTTGGCGTCTTGCGTGATGGCCCCGGTAAAGTCGAGCGCCACGGTGTCGATGGTGGTACGCGGGCCGGGCTCGACCTTCACGTTGACCACGCGGTGGTCCGGCGGGCCGTCCAGCTTCGCGGTCGCCTTCGGCACGAAATAGCCCTCGGTGGCCGTCAGCTTGGTGACCTGATCGCCAATGGTCTCGACCATGTACTGGAGCTGGTCGTCAGTGATGTCCTTGCGGTCTTTGTAGCGCGACAGGTCCAGATGGCGCTCCAGCAAGTCGCGAATGGACTTCGGCGCATCGATCTTGACGTCGTATTCAGCGTGCGCCGGGGCGCAGGCGAGGGACAGCACAAAGCCGGCCGCCAGCGCGGCGGCGGGCAAACCCAGGAAACGAAAGCGTGGTGGTCGTGACGGTCGCGATGGTCGATTGGAGCCGGTCATCGTGGCAAGCGTGGCGCCGCCCCACGGGCCGGCTGAATCGAAGGAAAGGCGTATTTGACCATACCGGGCCCGGCGGGTGCCCAGGCAAATGCAACGAATGCGGCCTTCCGGATCGGCCGGAAGGGTTTCGCACGTGCCGTGCCCAAGGCCGTTAGGACGGCCAATACGGTAAAATGCGCCGGTTTTCCGCCCGAGACCTTCCCGCGCGGGCAAGATCACCCAACATCACATACCGCCATGGCCCTGTACAAGTCCGAGATCACCCAGTTCCTGGAAGAACTCAAGACCCAGAAGCCCGACCTGGAAGCGCAGCAGCGCCAAGGCCGGTCCCTGCTGTGGGATAAGGACCCGATCGACCTGGAAGAGCGCGCCCGCGCCAAGTCTGCACGCGTGCCGCAAAAGCCGTACGTCTACTCGCTGGACTGATCGGCCGCCCCCTCGGCCCGCCTGGCTCACCGCCGCATGACCACTTCCGCGCAGGACAAGCTGCCACTGCCCGTCGAGCTGCCCAGCGTGGCGCCCGATCAGGACTCCACGCCCGCGCAGGTCGACGGCCTCGCCTTTGCGCGGCTCTACGGCGAGCCGCTGTTCAAGCTCCCGCAGGATCTCTACATCCCGCCCGATGCGCTCGAGGTTTTTCTCGAAGCGTTTGAAGGGCCGCTGGACTTGCTGCTGTACCTGATCCGCCGCCAGAACTTCAATGTGCTGGACATTCCGCTGGCGCAGGTCACGCGGCAATATCTGGCGTACATCGAGCAGATCCGCACGACCAACCTTGAGCTGGCTGCTGAATACCTGCTGATGGCAGCCATGCTCATCGAGATCAAGTCGCGCATGCTGCTGCCGGTCAGGAAGACCGACGAAGGCGCTGAGCCCGAAGACCCGCGCGCCGAACTGGTGCGCCGCCTGCTCGAGTACGAGCAAATGAAGCTCGCCGCGCAGAAGCTCGACACCGTGCCGCAACTTGGCCGCGATTTCCTGCGCGCGCAGGTCTATATCGAGCAGAGCCTCGCGCCGCGCTATCCCGACGTCAATTCTGACGACCTGCGTGTCGCCTGGGCCGACGTGCTGCGCCGGGCCAAGCTCACGCAGCATCACAAGATCTCGCGCGAAGAGCTGTCTGTGCGCGAGCACATGAGCCAGATCCTGCGCCGCCTGCAGCACGCGCGGTTCATGGAGTTCACCGAGCTGTTCGAAGAAGCGATCCAGTCCGGCAAGGGCGCACCCGTCGTGGTCGTCAACTTTGTCGCCATGCTCGAGCTTTCGCGCGAATCGCTGCTCGAAATCACGCAGGCCGAACCGTACGCGCCCATTTACGTGCGCCTCGCCTATTCTCCGACGTAATTCGTCCGACCTGACCCGGGCCGCATCACACAACAACTATGAAAGTCATCTCGTCGATCCAGGAATTGCGCGACCAGTTGCGCGGCCAGAACCGCGTCGCCTTCGTGCCGACCATGGGCAACCTGCATGAAGGCCACCTGAGCCTGATGCGACTGGCGCGCCAGCACGGCGACCCGGTGGTGGCGTCCATTTTCGTGAACCGCCTGCAATTCGGTCCGAACGAAGATTTCGACAAATACCCGCGCACGCTGCAGGACGACATCGAAAAACTGCAAAAGGAAGGCGTGTACGTGCTGTTTGCGCCCACCGAGCGCGACATGTACCCAGAGCCGCAGGAATACCGCGTCGACCCACCACACGACCTGGGCGACACGCTCGAGGGCGAATTCCGCCCCGGCTTCTTCAAGGGTGTCTGCACGGTGGTGATGAAGCTGTTCTGCTGCGTGCAACCGCGCGTGGCCGTGTTCGGCAAGAAGGATTACCAGCAACTGATGATCGTGCGCCGCATGGCGCATCAGTTTGCGCTGCCGGTGGACATCATCCCCGCCGAAACGGTACGCGCGGATGACGGTCTGGCGCTGTCGTCGCGCAACGTCTACCTGACTAACGAAGAGCGCGCCGAAGCGCCCGAGTTGTACCGCACGCTGCACCAAGTGCGTCAGGACGTGCTGGAAACCGTGCTGCAAGGCCAAGCTTCGCACGAAGAGGTGACCACCAAGGCGATGGAATATCTGCGTGGCCGCGGCTGGCAGCCCGACTACGTGGCCGTGCGCCGCCGTTCCGACCTGCAGAAGCCGACGCCCGAGAACATCGCTGCCGGCGAGCCGCTGGTCGTGCTGACCGCCGCGAAGCTCGGCAAGACGCGCCTGATCGACAACCTCGAAATCTGAGCGACGCAGCCTCGCCCCACAAAAAAGCCCGGCAATTACCGGGCTTTTTTTCATGCCGCCGCAGAAGAGTCGGCCACGTGGGCCTGTGGAGGCGATTCACCCAGCCAATCGAGAATGCCGCTCCACTGCTCCACATCCTTGGCCACGCGCGAGGGCGCCACGTCCCACAGCGTCAGGCCATGCGCGGCCAATTGCACGTAATTCTGGGTATCGCGCAGGTAGCCGAGGATTGGCACTTCCAGCCCTTGCACGAAACGCTGGAGCTGTTCAGCAGCACGCGTGCGCATATCGACGCGCATGCCGACCACGCCCAGCTTGACCTCGCCATGGCGCACCGGTTTTTCATCGGCAAGTTTGCGCAGGAAGGCTTGCGTGGCAAGGATGTCGAACATGGAAGGCTGCAGCGGCACGATCACGTAGCCGGACATCTTGACGAGATCCCCCAGCCGCCAGCCATGGAGGCCCGCCGGCGTATCGAGCACCACGTGCGTCGTACCCTTGGGCGGCTTGGCGATGTGGTCGGCGTTGATTTCCCACGTGCGGATGGGCTTGGCGGTTTCGGGGCGCAAGGCGAGCCACTCGCGTGAGGACTGCTGGCGATCGGTGTCGCCCAGCATCACGGCGTGATCCCGCGCCGCAAAGTAGCCGGCCAGATTGGTGGCCAGCGTGCTTTTGCCCACTCCGCCCTTCGGATTCGCTACAACGGCCACCGGCATGCCTGCCTCCTTGCGCTCGTCGAATCATGTGCCGAGTTAGTCACCCAGCGGATCTGTCCATCCGGTAATTATGGCTCAGCCTGCACGTGGCAGCGTCCGGAAGAGCGTAGCGAGGTCCAGACGCGCTTCGCACGTGTCGGCAAGACGTTCGAGCGATGCCTCACGCAATGCGGCGTAGTCCTGCGCCTGCGCAGCGCGCACGCCGGCCCAGGCAAGCAACGCTCCGCACGCCTCGGGCGCGTCGAACAAGCCGTGCAGGTAAGTCGCGAGGATTTGCCCGTCGGCGGAGATCGCGCCATCTGCGCGGCCATCGTCGAGTTGCACGGCGGGGCAGGCGAGCGCCGCGCCCTCAGTCACACCCATGTGGATTTCGTAGCCGGCGATGGCCGCACCGCTTTCCGCCAAGGTGCCGCGCACCTGACGCAACTGCTTGGCGGCCTCCAGCGTGGTCTCGAAATCGAGATAGCCGAAACCCTCGACGCTGCCAGCTGTGCCTTCCAGCCCGTGCGGATCATGCAAGCGCCGCCCCAGCATCTGCATGCCGCCGCAGATGCCGATCAGCTTGCCGCCATAGCGCAGATGCCGCGCGATGGCCGCTTCCCAGCCATTGGCACGCAGCCAGGCAAGATCGGCCTGCACGCTCTTGCTGCCGGGCAGGATGATCAGGTCGGCCGGCGGAATCAGCTGGCCGGGACCGACCAGACGGACATCCACCTGCGGGTGCGCGCGCAGCGCGTCGAAATCCGTGTGGTTGGACACACGCGGCAACACCGGAATGACGACGCGCAGCGCATCGGCCGAGGCTGGGCGCTGCACGGTCTGCACCGCGTCTTCTGCGTCGAGGTGCAGGCCGTGCAGATACGGCAGCACACCCAACACCGGCTTGCCTGTCTGCGCGGTCAGCCAATCGAGCCCGGGCGTGAGCAGAGAAATATCGCCGCGAAACCGGTTGATGATGAACCCACCCACGCGCGCACGTTCGCTGTCAGACAAGCAGGCCAGCGTGCCGACAAGGTGCGCGAACACGCCACCGCGATCGATGTCGGCGACGAGCACGACAGGGCAATCGACGGCTTCGGCAAAACCCATGTTGGCGATATCGCGATCGCGCAGGTTGACCTCCGCCGGGCTGCCAGCGCCCTCCACGAGCACGAGGTCGTACTGCGCGCGCAGCCGCGTGTGCGATTCGAGCACGGCGGCCATGGCGGTGGGCTTGTAGTCGTGATACGCGCGGGCATCGAGGTCACAGCGCGGCTGGCCGTGGATGATGATCTGCGCGCCCGTGTCGCTGTTGGGCTTGAGCAGCACGGGATTCATGTCGACCGTGGGGGCGACGCCCGCTGCCTGCGCCTGCAACGCCTGGGCGCGGCCGATCTCGCCACCGTCTGCGGTGACAGCGCTATTGAGCGCCATGTTCTGCGGCTTGAAGGGCGCCACGCGCACACCGGCGCGATGCGCAACGCGGCACAGGCCGGCGACCAGCGTGCTCTTGCCAGCGTCGGACGTGGTGCCCTGGATCATCAGCGTGCCCCGAAGCGAGGCCGGCGGCACAGAAAATGGAGCTTTCGACATGCGCGGATTATCGCACCCACCTTGTTGTGCCTTGCCGCCGCGCCCTCGCTAAAATGCTGGAATGTCACGCCGCCTCACCCTCGTCCTCGGTGGTGCCCGTTCGGGCAAAAGCCATCACGCCGAACAACTCGCGCTGCAATGCGCGGGGCCCGTCACGTACGTCGCCACCGCCGGCGAGGGCGATGAAGAAATGCAATTGCGCGTGGCCATGCACCGCGCGCGCCGCCCAGCTGAGTGGGCGCTGGTCGAAGAACCGTTGCACTTGGCCGAAGCGCTCTACACACACGCGCAGCACGGTGGCTGCGTGCTGGTCGATTGCTTGACGCTGTGGCTCAACAATCTGCTCTTCTCAGAGCACCACGAATACCCCGAAACAGGCCTCGTCACGCCACCCAAAGCCTGGACAGCCGAGATCGATGCGCTACTCACCGCGCTGCCGCTGCTGCCCGGCGAGGTCATCCTCGTGAGCAACGAGATCGGCTTGGGCGTGGTGCCGATGGGCGCTGTCACACGTTTCTACGTGGACGAGCTGGGCCGGCTGAACCAACGCCTCGCCGCGCTGGCCGACAACGTGCATCTGCTGGTGGCCGGCATTCCGATGGTGGTGAAAGGGCCGGCACTCGGCGCTTCAACGTGAGCGCGTCTCCTGGCGGCGTATTCGATCTTGGCTGGCCCCTCGTGACGTTGGCCACGCTGGCGGGCGTGCTACTCGACCGGCTCTTCGGCGAGGTACCGCGCTGGCATCCGCTGGTCGGCTTCGGACGCATCGCCACCGCGATTGAGCGCTGCATGAACCGCGCACCGGCTGCGTTCGCGTGGTCGCGCATCGCCGGTCTCGTTGCATGGGCGGGCGCCGTACTGCCGTTCGTACTGCTGGCGGGATGGCTTGCCGTCGTGGCGCGTGATGTGTCGCCATGGCTGGTGGCAGCCTTTGATGCGGTGGCGCTCTATTTCGCCATCGGGGCGCGCAGCCTGCATGACCACATCGCGCCGATCGCGCTTGCGCTACGCGATGCGGATCTGCCCCGCGCACGTGCCCTCGCCTCGCGCATCGTCTCGCGAGACCTCACACAAGCCGCGGATGAGCCCATCGCGCGCGCCGCCGTGGAATCTGCGTTGGAGAATGGCAGCGATGCCGTCTTCGCGCCGCTGTTCTGGCTTGTGGTGGCGGGTGCGCCGGGCGTCGTGCTGTATCGGTTGGCCAACACGCTCGATGCAATGTGGGGCTACCGCAATGCGCGCTTTACCGGCTTTGGTTGGGCGGCCGCACGCATCGACGACGTGCTCAACTGGATTCCTGCGCGACTCACGGCGATGAGTTACGCAATGCTTGGCCACACCGCCGATGCGCTGCGCTGCTGGCGCACGCAAGCCCCGCAATGGTCGAGCCCCAACGCCGGTCCGGTGATGGCCGCGGGCGCGGGCAGCCTGCGCGTTCAGCTCGGTGGCGCAGCATGCTACGAAGGCGTGGACGAAGCCCGCCCTTCGCTCGGCACCGGAGAAACGGCGGCCGCAGCGGATATCACGCGGGCGTTGACGCTCGTGTCGCGCACGTTGTGGTTGTGGCTCGGCGTACTGGGCCTGATCGCGGCGTTGACGTGGGGCCTCGCGTGAACGCCATCGTCCACGGCGGCAATCTCGCGGCCGCACGCGCGCTGTACGGAGAGCCTGCCGGCGGCTGGATTGACCTGTCCACGGGCGTCAACCCGCACGGCTACCCCATCCCGCCGATTCCACCCGATGCTTGGTTGCGCCTGCCCGAAGACGATGGCCTCGAAGCGCAGGCCGCCGCGCACTACGGCGTGATCGACGCGCGCGCCGTGCTGGCGGTTGCTGGTTCACAAGCGGCGATCCGCACGCTGCCGACCCTGCTGCCGCGCGGGCGTGCCGGCATCGCGCAGATCGGCTACAGCGAATACGCGCCCGCCTTTGCGCGTGCCGGCCACGACGTCGTGCCGCTGCCTGAAGCCGCCTTCCTCGGCGACCTGCCAAACGACGTGCAGCACTTGGTTGTCGTCAACCCGAACAACCCGACGGCGCGCGTTCTGCCCGCAGAGACCCTGCGCGATTGGCACACGCGCCTGCATGCGCGCGGCGGGTCGTTGATCGTGGACGAGGCATTCATCGAAGCGTTCGACGATGGCCCCACATTGGCGCCCCTGGCTGGCGTGCCGGGGCTCGTCGTGCTGCGCTCGATCGGAAAGTTCTACGGGCTGGCGGGCGCCCGCATCGGCTTCGCGCTGGCGGCGCCTGAGCTGCTGTCAGCGCTGCGCGAGGCGCTGGGGCACTGGACGGTCAACGGTCCGGCCCGTGCCGTGGTGCGTGCGGCGCTGGCCGATACCGCCTGGCAAGTTTCAACGCGCGCCCAACTGCGGCATGCGGGGGCGCGGCTCTCGGCGTTGCTGGATCGCCACGGCCTGCCGAATGCCGCCACACCGCTGTTTGCCTGGGCACACGCCCCACATGCGGGAGCGCTGCATGCAGGCCTAGCGCGCCTCGGCATCTGGACCCGCCTGTTCGATGCACCCATCAGCGGCTTGCGCTTCGGCCTGCCCCCGGACGAAACCGGATGGCAACGCCTTGCCGATGCGCTAGCATCGCTGTCGCACTCCGCTTGACCTGCCCTCCCCCCTGATGCCCGTTCGTCTCTCTTGTCTTGCCCGTCGCCTGTGCGCACGCGGCCTCTTCGCACTTGCGCTCACGATCGCAGCCGCACCGGCATTTGCCACCATTTCCGTCACGGACGATAGCGGCGCCACCGTTACGCTGCAGCGCCCCGCGCAACGCATCGTCAGCCTCGCCCCGCATGCGACCGAGCTGCTGTTCGCGGCCGGCGGCGGTGCACGCATCGTCGGCACCGTGGCTTACAGCGACTACCCGCCTCCCGCGCGCGACATTCCTCACGTGGGCGATAACCGCTCGCTCGATCTGGAGCGCATCGCCGCCCTCAAACCCGATCTGGTGGTGGTCTGGCGCCACGGCAACGCGCAGAAGCAGATCGACCGGCTGCGCGCGCTGGGCATTCCGCTGTTCTTCTCCGAGCCGCATCGCATGAGCGATATCCCGCGCTCGATCGAGGCGCTCGGCACACTGCTCGACACCCGTGCCAGCGCGCACGACGCGGCCCAGCAATTCCGCCAACGCGCCGATGCACTGCGCCAGCGCTACGCCAGCCGCCCGCCGGTTTCGGTGTTCTACCAGGTATGGGAACAGCCGCTGATGACGCTCAACGGCCAGCACATCTTCTCTGACATGCTGGCGCTTTGCGGCGGCCGCAATGTGTTTGCCGGCGAGCCCTTGCTGGTGCCGACCGTTTCGCCCGAGGCCGTCATCGCAGCAAACCCTGAAGTGTTGCTGACCGCGAGCATGGGTGCCACGCAAGGCAGCCGCCCGATCGATACGCTCGACGCGTGGAAGCGCTGGCCGCAATTGCTGGCCGTGCAGCGCGGCAACCTCTTCACCATCAATGGCGACCTGATCAACCGGTTCGGACCACGCCTGGTGGAAGCGGCAACGCTGTTGTGCGAAGACCTGGAACAAGCCCGCATGCGGCGCCTCGGTTCACAAACCACCAACGGGTTGAGTCGCTGAACGGCGCCGCTGGTCAGCGGTTCCAGAACAGAAGCACCGGTAACGCGTCGGGCAGCACGCGAAAGCCGCAGGCCGCCCCCCATTGCAGAGGCCATTGCAGCGTCTCGGCCAACGGCCGTTGCAACCAATGCGACGCCAGTGCACGCATACAGCCGGCATGCGTCACCGCCCACACGCAAGACGCCGGCGTCGCGCTTGTTGCCTCTGCCCAGGTCGTCACGCGCGCCAGCAAATCCGCCGCCGACTCCCCGCCATGCGGATTGCCGTGCACAAGATCACGCGCCCACTGGTCAATTTCCGCGCGCGGGATGTCATCCCACTGGCTGCCTTCCCAGGCGCCAAAATCGAGTTCCATCAATTGCGCATCGATCTCGATTGTGGGAAGTTGAGCCGCTTGCGCTAAGGCTTCGGCTGTCAGGCGGCTGCGCTGCAATGGACTCGCCAGCAGGCGATGTGGGGTGTGGGCGCTGAGTTTCTCGACGATGGCCGAAGGCTCGGGGTCCATCGGCGAAGCCAGCTCCAGATCGGTGCGGCCATAACAGAGACCTGCCGTCATGGCGGGCCGCGCGTGGCGGATCAGGATGACATCCATGCCAGCAACCCCCACAAAATCAGCAGCTCGAAAATCTGCTGCGCCATGCCCAGGCAATCGCCCGTGATACCGCCGATGCGGCGCACGAAATATCGACCCAGCAGCCAGCGCGCAACGACCAATCCGCCAGCAACGAGCGCCGTGCACATCGGCCCGAACCACAGCAGAGGCGCGATGCCGAACACGCCGGCCCACAACGCATCGCCCCATCGCATGCGTTGCGCAACTGGCTTGGCCTTGCCTTCGGCGCGCACGTAGTCGTGGGTGAGCAGGTAGCTGACGGCCGCCGCACGGCTTGCGGCATGCGCGCTCACCATTGCAACGAGGATGGCGATGCCATGCGGCGCCATCGCGCTCAGCAATTGCCACTTCAGCAGCAACGCCATGCACACGGCAATCGCCCCGAACGCACCGATGCGCGAATCGTGCATGATGCGCAGCCGATCTTCCGGCGTGTAGCCGCCGCCAAAGCCGTCTGCGCAATCTGCCAGACCGTCCTCATGAAACGCGCCGGTCAGCAACAAAGTAGCCACCATCGACACGGCCACCGCCACACCGGGCGCGGGCACAGTGCGCGACACGAGCCAATACACCGCTGCTGCCACGGCGCCAACCAACCAGCCAATCAGCGGAAAGTAGCGCGCCGCGCGATTCAACCCTGCTTGCGAGAACCCGACCGACGCCGGGACGGGGATGCGGGTGAAGTACCCGACCGCTGTCCACAGCGCCTGCCAATGTTCACGCAGGGCGTTCATGATTATGCGCGCTCGCTCACGCCTGCGCTGGCGAAGGTCGCCATCTCGCGCAGGAACGCCACCGCTGACACGACCACCGGATACGCCAGCACCGCACCGCTGCCCTCCCCCAGCCGCAACGACAGCGACAGCAGCGGCCGTGCATCGAGCACCTCCAGCAGCGCGCGATGCCCGCGCTCGTCCGACACATGCCCGAACACGCAATAGCGCAACACGTCGGGCGCCACCTGCGCCGCCACCAGAACGGCGGCCGTCGCAATAAACCCGTCGACGAGGATGACCATGCGTCGCTGCGCAGCTTCAAGCACCGCACCCACCATCGCCGCGACCTCGAAGCCACCGAAGCACGCAAGCACGTCCAGCGGCTCTCGGGCGCCAGCATGCTTGGCCATTGCCGCCTCCAGCACGGCACGCTTGTGGGCGAGGCCGTCATCGTCAAGCCCCGTGCCGCGGCCAACGCATTGCGCGACCGGAAGATCGCACAACCGCGCCATCAGGCACGCGGCAGACGCCGTGTTGGCGATACCCATTTCGCCCAGCGCGATTACGTTGGTGCCGAGCGCCGCATGGTGTGCCACGCGCTGCGCGCCGAGGGCCATGGCGCGGTCACGCTCGTCGGCGGTCATGGCGGCTTGCGCAGCACCCTCGTCGGCAAAGTTGCGCGTGCCGGGACCGACAGGTGCATCGACCAGGCCCGGCGTATCCGCCGTCCACAACGGTGCGGCAACACCGGCGTTCACCACCTCCAATGCAAACCCATGCTGGCGGCAGAACACATTGACAGCCGCGCCACCCGCGATGAAGTTGAGCACCATCTGCGCCGTCACCGCTTGCGGGTATGCGCTCACGCCAGCGTGGGCGATGCCGTGGTCTGCGGCAAAGACCACCATTGCGGGGCGCGTCAGCTGCGGTGTGTCGGTGTTCTGGATCAAGCCGATCTGCACGGCCAGCGATTCAAGCCGGCCCAGTGCGCCGACCGGCTTGGTCTTGCTGTCGACGGCGGCCTGCAGGCGCGCGCGCAGCGCATCATCAAATGGTGGAATGTGCATGGCTTGGTTCATCACAGTTCGACTCCCGGCTGGGCCTGGATGCCTTGGGAAAATGCATGCTTGACGAGCGTCATGTCGGTCACGGTATCTGCGGCGTCGATCAATTCGGGCGGTGCACCGCGCCCGGTAATCACCACATGCTGCGCCGGCGGGCGCGCACGCAAGTCGGTCAGCACGGTTTGCACGTCAAGGTAGTGGTACTTGAGCGCAATGTTCAATTCATCCAGCAGCACCAGGCCGACGGTCGGATCGCTTAGCAGCTCGCGTGCGCAGGTCCATGCGGCTTGCGCCTTTTCAACGTCGCGCGTGCGGTCCTGCGTCTCCCACGTGTAGCCCTCGCCCATCACGTGAAAGCTGCATTGTTCGGGAAAACGACGGAGAAAGCGCTCCTCGCCGGTCGGGATCGCGCCCTTGATGAACTGCACCACGCCGACCTGCATGTCGTGGCCCATGGCGCGGATCACCATGCCAAAGCCGGAGCTGGATTTACCCTTGCCGTTACCGGTGTTGACGAGCAGCACGCCGCGCACGTCGGTGGCGGCGGCGATCTTGGCATCCACCACGGCCTTCTTACGCTGCATGCGCGAGCGGTGGCGCTCGTTCAGCGCGTCATTGTTGTCTTCAGTCGTCATCGGAATCATCAGGAATCAAGGCCGTGAGGCGGCCGTCGGCCACCTCAGCAATAGGCGTGCGCAGCACGCGCGCGCAGTGCTCGGGCGTGAGCACATCGGCCGCGATGCCGGCCGTGGTGTGCCCGGCGCCGTCCATCAGCAGCGCGTGCGTCGCGAAGCGGCGTGCAAGGTTCAAGTCATGCACGGTCAGCACGACCAGCCAGCCTTGTTTGCGGCAGCCTTCGCGTAGCAGGCGAAGCACGGCAACCTGCTGATGCAAATCGAGGTGCGCAACGGGCTCATCGAGCAGCAGCACGCGCGCCTCTTGCGCCACCACGGCAGCCATCGCCACGCGCTGACGTTCACCGCCAGAAAGCGTGCGCACATCGCGTTGTGCCAGCGGCTGCAACTGCAGCGCAGACACCGCTGCATCTACGGCGCGGGCATCGGCGTCGCCCTCCCACTCCCAGCGCGCGAGGTGCGGGTGGCGGCCGGTCATCACGGCGTCGTACACGGTGATGGGGAAGGTGTCATGCAAGGTCTGCGGCAGAAACGCGCGACGACGCGCCATCGCCAGCGCCGGCCAATCGGCAAGCGGCAAACCGTCGAGCATGACGCTGCCGCCGTCCGGCAAGCGCAAACCTGCCAGCACGGCAAGCCATGTCGACTTGCCCGCGCCGTTCGGCCCGACCACGCACCAGAGTTGACCCGCGGTGGCCGTCATCGACAACCGCTCGATCAGCACGCGCCCATCGATGGTCACCCGCAGATCGTGCAGCGCGAGTTCGGGCGCTGCGTCCAAGTGGGCGAATGCGTCCGGTGCTGGACTTGGGCGGCGCCACCAGCTCATCGCGTGCTCCGCATCAGCAGGTAAAGAAACGTCGGCACCCCGAGCAGGGTGGTGATCACGCCCACGGGCAACTGCGTTGGGGCAATCACCGTTCGGGCGATCAGGTCGGCCAGCATCAGCAGGCCTCCGCCGGCCATCGCCGTGGCGGGCAAATGGATGCGCACGTCGCGGGTCCACGCCAGTCGCACCATGTGCGGCACCAGCAGGCCAACAAACGCGACCGAGCCTGCAATCGTGACCGCCACCGCCGTACACAGCGATGCCACCACGTAGATCAACGCGCGCACACGCGCCACCGGCACGCCTAGCGCGCGGGCGCGGGTTTCACCGGTCAGCAGCACATTCAGGTCGCGCGCATGCGGCAGCACCACGGCGACCGCCACCACAAGCGCCGTCAACGCGCCCGCATAACGATCGGCGCCACCGAGGTCGCCGACCATCCAGAAGATCATGCCGCGCAGCTTATTCTCGGGCGCGACCGTCAAGATAAGCGTGATCAGGCCGACCCAGCCGGAGGCCATCACCACGCCACCGAGCAGCAAGCGCGCATTGGCCTCACCCGGCTCGCCACGCCACAGGTGCTGACGCGCCAGCGCCGCCACCAGCGCCATCGAGAGCAAGGCTCCGGCTCCGGCGCTCGTCTGCACCGCCCACCACGGCAGCGAGAACAACATCGCCGTGAGCGCCGCCACTGCCCCGCCGCCAGACACGCCCAACACATACGGATCAGCCAGCGGATTGCGCAGCAGCATCTGCATGAGCGCTCCGGCAAAGGCCAACAGCCCGCCCGCAGCAAATGCAGCGCCGGCACGCGGCAGGCGCAATTCGGTGACGATGCCTGCCGCCAGGCCATCGCCACCGCTATTGCCAAAAAAGAGGGCCCGCCAGACTTCAGCGGGCGACAGCTTCACACTGCCGAGCATCAACGACGCTACCAGCACCACCACGCACGCGAGCGCCAGCAGCGACCACAGTCGCCAGGCAAAACCGCGTGCGGGCAGTGCAGGTGTTGTCATCGCTTCGGTTCGTGCTGTTGCCACGACAGCGTGAAGAACACTCCACGCGAAGGTGTGTTGTACGGATAGACCAACTGGTAGTTCTTGTTCGTCACGTTTTCAACACGTGCCGACAATGCCCAGTCAGGCGTGATCTGGTAGCGGCCGACCAGGTTCAGCAGGCCATAGCCGCCGAGCGTCTTGGTCGAATCCTGGCGGTCTCCCGCCGCATTCCACTCCACGCCCGCCGAGAACGGCCCGAAGGTCTTGTACGCCGAGACGCTGCCGAAGTGCCGTGCACGGCGCGACAGCAACTGGTTGGCCGACAAGTCCTGCGGGTTCTGCATGGTAAAGCTGGCACGCAGATCCACGCCATAGATCGCACCCCGATACGACGTCTCGAGCCCGTTCACACGCGCACGGTTGACGTTGGCTGCGGAGCAATTGAAATCTGCGTCGCATATAGCCGTGATCAGGTTGCTGTAGTCCGTCTCGAACGCCGTTACGCGCACCAGGCCGATCGTGCTGCTGTATTCCACGCCGCCTTCCACCGAGCGCGCTTTCTCGGGCTGCAGGTTCGGGCTGCCGAAGAACGGGTAGTACAGCTCGTTGAAGCTCGGCGCGCGGAAGGCATTGCTCACGCTCGCTACCGCCTTCCATTGCGGGTTGAACGCGAAGCCGTAGCCGGCGTAATAGCTGTTGGCGCCACCAAAGTCCGAGTAGCGGTCGCGACGCACGTTCAACTGCAACTGGTGTGGGCCGAACTTGCCTTCGTAACCGATGTAGCCGGAATCGACCCTGCGCGTGGGCGCGTCGTAGGCATCACTGTCGATGGTGGTTTGCGAATGTTCCAGGCCGACCTTCAGCAATTGGTCAGGCATGAACACCCAATCGTTCTGCCAGCTCGCCTGCTGGTTGCGCGTGTTGAAACGACCGTTCTGCGCGCCGTTCAGGAAGTTCAGGTTTTTATCGTCACCTTGCGAGAGCGTCACGCGCGTCTTCCAGTCCTGCGTCACCTTGCCGTCCACATACGCCGACATCGACCGCACCTGGTTATGCGCGATATTGATATCGGTCGGGCTGCCGAAACCGCTGTCGTAACTGACATCGCCCCAGGTCTGGAAGTACGTCAGCCCTGCCTGCCAATCCGCGGAAAAGCGATGCGACAATTGCGCCGACACGCTCTTGTTCGTGTAGGGGTTGTCGTTCGGGTTGGCATTCTTGGCCTGCAGCGGATTGATTGCAGAGAATCCGTCGGTCTTGAACTCCGACACCGACACCGCGAACGACGTATCGCCGCGCTCGCCCAGCGAGCCGTTGATACCCGCCTGCGCGCGCTTGGTGTTGCGTGCGCCGTACTCAATCTCTGCGTTGGCCAACGGGGCATGCCCCTTGCCGCTGCGCGTGAATATCTGCACCACGCCACCAATCGCGTCGGAACCGTAGAGCGCCGACACATTGCCGCGCACGACCTCGATATGGTCGATCTGGTCGGCCATCAGTTGATCGATCTGCGTGGCGCCCAGCGTAGCGGAACTCACCCGCACGCCATCAATCAGAACCAGCGTCTGGCTGGAACTGGCGCCACGCATGAAGAGACTGGCGCTGGTGCCGGGGCCACCGTTCTGTGTGATTTCGATGCCGGCCTCGCGGCGCAGCAGCGTCACAGCATCCGGCGCTTGCGAGCGCTCGATATCGGCGCGGCTGATGACCGTCGTGTGCGGCAATGCATCCGACAGGGGCTGCTCGCTGCGCGAGGCCGTCACCACCGTCGGATTCAGTTCACCCACTGGCGTGCTGGCTACCTGTGTATTGCTTTGTGCCCAGGCTGGCGCGACTGCACCTGCCATGACCCCCGTTAGTGCGCTGGCAAGCGCGCGCATGGCCGTCCGGGGCATCCGGAGTGGCCGCTTTGTAGTCAAGCTCATGTTGAAAAGACAAGAAGCGTCAGCCGGACCCGTTCCCCCGCGGGTCGCTGGCAGCAGGATCTCGATGCGGTTCCCTCCAGGGTTTCACATCGGCTCTGAGATCCACCGTCCTGGCCGGTATCCGGGCTGGCGAAGCGGCCTGTCCGCCTTCCCATTCCCAAAGGAACAGTGGCGTATGGACAGACCGCGCGGCACCCATCTTCTTTGCGAGATGGCGGGCACACGCGACGTTCGCTTACCGTTGCGGGGGCAGCGCAGGTTGGCGCATCGCTTGGGGCGCGCGCTCCCTGCTTCCCGTTTAACTGCAGATGGTGCTGCGGGCACCAGGACGCCGCGAAGTTTAACGGAAAAGGCCCGCAAAACCCGCCCCAGTCGCGGTAAAAACACACCCGTCGCCCGTTGTGCCCGCTGCGTCGCCTCATGCCAGCGCATATTGCGCATCCGTATGGAGGACAGGCGCGACGCGCATGATCGGCTAAAATCCCCCCACTCGATTCTGATTGACACCCAATGCTGAACGAACTCGAACAACTTGCCGGCAAAATCGCGCGCGTGCTGCGTCACGCCGATGCGCTAGCCGCCGAGAACCAGCGCCTGCGCGCCGAAGTCGAGCGGCTTCAGGCGGAAGCCGAGGCCTCCAAGACCGAGCGCGACGCGATGGTCGCCGATCGCAGCGTGCTCAATGCCAAGATCGAAGAAGCGCAACTGCGCATCCAATCGATTCTCGACAAGCTGCCCACGGCTACCGACGCGCGCCAGCTTGACCTCCTCGGCCAGGCCGCAGGCGCCGATGAAACAACGGCCGCCCCCGCCCCGCATTCGGAGACCTAAGCATGAGCAGCAAGCAAATTGAAGTGAACATCGCCGGGCAGCCCTACAAGTTTGCCGTCTCGGTCGATAACGAAGCAGCCCTGCGTGAAGCCGCAGCCATGGTCGACAACCAGATGACGCGCATCAAGAACGGCTCGAACACCAAGGGCATCGAGCGCGTTGCCGTGATGGCCGCCATCAGCATCGCGTCGGATTTGCTGTCGATGCAACGCCAGGCCGCGTCCGATTCCGCCCTGCCGATCGACTCGATTCGCGCCAAACTGGCCGACCTGAACGCCCGCACTGACGAGGCGCTGCGACAGTACGGCGAAGTCATTTAGCGAAGGTCAAAACGTGTTTGTAACCGGATCGCATCCGGGCTTGGGTTCGGATGCGAACGGGTGTATAGTGTCACCCAATGGCTTCCGGAATCTCCCGCAAACCCTTGCAGCATAAGGCTTTAGCGGCTACAGGGTGGAGATAGACGGTTGCCTGCGATGAATCTTTCAGACGCATCGCCATGCGCTCAAAACACAGCGTGATGATGCGTCTGACAGTTTCCCTGCCTGGTTCGCCATGGCCATTAATTCCTTGAACCGATAAGCATTGCTTGGTGCGGGATATGCCGTGTGGGCGAGCGCGTCTTCCAGTGCATAGCGTGCGACGCAAGTCGTGGGCTCCCTGTGCCGGTGATGTACCCAAAATGCGGCTTCCGCTGCCACTCTGAACCTCACTTGGGTTCAGGATGCGGGTCTAGCGGCCAAGGTGGGGACCCAACAAAAGGCGGTAGTGCACATGTGCGCTACCGCCTTTTTCTTTGCCTATCCTCGATACGCCCGCCATTGCCACAGCGCCAATGGCGAGGCCGCAGCCGTGTTGCTATGCTGCGCACACCGTCACCTCCCTGCACGTCGCCCGCGCACCCCTCACGATGGCCACCCAATACTGGTTGATGAAGTCCGAGCCCGACGAGGCCAGCATCGACACGCTGCGCGCCGAAGGCCCCTTGCCCTGGACCGGCGTCAGGAACTATCAGGCACGCAACTTCATGCGCGACCGCATGCGCATCGGCGACGGCGTGCTGTTCTACCACTCGTCCTGTCCGCAGCCCGGCATCGCGGGGCTGGCGGAAGTCTGCTCGACCAGCTATCCAGATCCCACTCAATTCGACGCCAAGAGCCATTACCACGACCCCGCATCGAAGCCGGAAGCGCCGCGCTGGATGCTCGTCGACGTAAAGTTCGTCCGCAAATGCGCGCTGATCGATCTGCCGACGTTGCGTGCGCAGGAACAGCTCGCCGACATGACGGTGCTGCAGCGCGGCAACCGCCTTTCGATCACGCCCGTCACACCTGCGCAGTGGCGTTACATCACCACCAAATTGATGCGCGATCCTGAGTGAACGGTTGGCATCGGCAGGGAATTGTTACAAACGTGATGAACGATGCGCGTAGCAGCCAGTCAGACGCATCACATTGCTTTTTTGGGAGAACACAATGAAATCTGTCCTGGCCGCAACCATTTTGGGGACTGCAATGATGACGACTGCTTTCGCACAAGCCGCTCCTGAAACGAATCATTCGGGCGTACTGTCGCTGGATGCGCAGGCCGTGGCCGAAGTGCCGACCGACACCGTCACGCTCACCCTGGGCGCCGAGCAGGAAGGCGCGGACCCGGGCGCAATCTCCACAGCCCTGTCGCGCAAGGCCGATGAGGTGATCAACCAGGCAAAGCGCACGTCCGGTGTGCAGGCAGAAACAGGCGGTTTCAACATCTATCCGAATACCGATCGCAACGGCAAGATCAGCGTCTGGCGCGGCCGTGCGGAGGTGCGCATCACGTCGAAGGACTTTGCAGCGGCGTCCAAGCTGGCGGGCCAACTGGCCAACCAGATGCAGGTGCAGAACGTGAACTTCACGCTCTCGCGCGAAGCGCGCACGGCGGCGGAAGCCAAGCTGATCGATCAGGCCGTGAGTTCGTTCCGCGACAAGGCCCTGACGACCACCAAGCTGTTCGGCTACACGAGCTACACGATTCGCGATGTGCATGTGAGCGAGGGCAGCAACAACCCGGGCCCGCGTCCGATGATGCGCATGGCAGCGGCTCCCGCGTCGTACGATTCGGCGCCGGTGCCCATCGAGGGCGGCAAGGCCCAGGTAACGGTGACCGTTTCCGGCGCCGTGCAGATGCTGAAATAAGCAGCGAGCCGCTCCATGAAAAAAGCCACCGAACTTCGGTGGCTTTTTCTTTGCGCGGTTGCAACGTCAGGCGTGCGCCTGGTTTTTTGCGCCGTTGCCTGCACGACGATACGACCAGACCAGCATGGCGATGCCGATCAGGATCATCGGCAGCGACAGCCACTGCCCCATCGACAGGTTTGCCGCCAGCAGGCCGAGGAAGTTGTCCGGCTCGCGGGCAAACTCCGCAGTGAAGCGGAACACGCCGTAGCCGAGCAGGAATGCCCCAGACACCGCGCCCATCGGCCGCGGCTTGCGCGCGTACAGCCACAGCAGGATGAAGAACAGCACGCCCTCGCCGAGGAACTGGTAGATCTGCGAGGGGTGGCGCGGCAGCATGTGGTACTGATCGAACACAGCCTGTACGCCGCTGGTGACGGCCTCTTGCGCGTGCGAGAGCAGCCACTCCCGATCTTCGCCCTGCGCCTGCGGAAACATCATCGCCCAAGGCAGATTGGGTGACGACACACGGCCCCACAGCTCGCCGTTGATGAAATTGCCAAGGCGCCCCGCTGCGAGACCGCACGGCACCATCGGCGCGATGAAATCGGTCACCTGCATCCACGAGCGGCCGCGCATGCGCGCATACAGCATCATCGCCACGACCACACCGAGGAAGCCGCCGTGGAACGCCATGCCGCCTTCCCAGACCTTGAAGATGTCGAGCGGGTGGGCGAAATACCAATCGGGCTTGTAGAACAGCACGTAGCCCAGGCGCCCGCCCAGAATCACGCCCAGCACGCCGTAGAAGAGCATGTCGTCAAGGTCGCGACCGCTCCAGCCTTCGGCGGCGATGTGCGGCTGGCGCGTGCGCAGGCGGCCGAACCACAGGAACATGATGAACGCCGCCAGATACATCAGGCCGTACCAGCGGATGGCGAGCGGCCCCAGATGCAGGGCGACGGGGTCGAATTGCGGATGGATGAGCATGAATCCTGTGGGTTTCAGGTTTAGTTGTCTTCTTGCAGCTTGGCGACGGCTTCGGCACTGGCCACGAACCACGGCAGCACCGGCGAAGCCGCATCTCGCCGCCACACCAGCCCGGTCTCGATGAACGGGCTTGGCGCGGCGAGTTCGAGATAGACCACGCCGGTCCGCTGCAGGTTGCATAGCGATGCCGGGACCAGCGCAATCCCCATCTCAGCGGAGACCAGGCTGACGATGGTCTGCATCTGGATGGCTTCCTGGCCAATGCGCATAGCGGCCCCAGATTCTCCGGGCCGGCCGCCGTGCGCGGCATGATAGCCGGTAATGATGTCATACAGCGCAGGCGCGGACCGGCGCGGGAAAATGATGAGCGGTTCAGCCGCCGCATCCGCCAGGGCAATGGGCTGGCCCGGCGCCACGCTCCATTGCGCCGCGCGCGACGCGGGCACCGCCAGCACAAGGCGCTCGCGCACCAGCGGGCGGTATTCCAGCTCGCCGGGCACCGAGCCCGCGTGATGCGCGATCACGACACCCGCGTCCACATCGCCGGCCAGGAGCGCTTCGATCTGCACATCGCTGGTGGCCTCGCGCAGCAGAAGCTGCACATCGGGCCGCGCGTCGCGAAAATGCCGCAGCAAGGCTGGCAGGATGCCGTAATCGGCGGTGCTGACGAAGGACAGCGACAGCGAGCCGACCTCCCCGCGTGCCAGCCGCTGCGCGAGCCCGGGCAACGCATTGGCCTCGGCAAGCACACGCCGCACCTCGACCAGCCAGCGCGCACCGACGGCCGTCAGCGCCACGGAGCGCTGCGTGCGATGGAACAGCATGACGCCCAGTTCGTCTTCCAACGCGCGAATCTGCTGCGAAAGCGGCGGTTGCGTCATCGAAAGCCGCTCGGCTGCACGCCCGAAATGCAATTCCTCGGCAACGGTCACGAAGTAGCGAAGCTGGCGCAGATCCATATCGGCGACTGATATTTTTTTCGAATCAATAGTCAATCAATAATATATTTGACGCGCCATTTCTCCAAGTGCATGCTGGGCGCCAAGCTGTTGACTACAACGATAGTGCCGCCCCCACGGAGACTCCCATGCCAGACAACAAGCGTTCGCAGCACATCACCCAAGGTGTGGCACGCTCGCCCAATCGCTCGATGTACTACGCGTTGGGCTACACGAAAGACGACTTCAACAATCCGATGATTGGCGTGGCCAACGGCCATTCGACCATCACGCCGTGCAACTCGGGCCTGCAGAAGCTGGCCGATGCCGCCGTGGCTGCGATAGAGGACGCTCGCGCGAATCCGCAGACTTTCGGCACGCCCACCATTTCCGATGGCATGTCCATGGGCACGGAAGGCATGAAGTTCTCGCTGATCTCGCGCGAGGTGATTGCCGACTGCATTGAGACCTGCGTCAACGGCCAATGGATGGATGGTGTCGTCGTCATCGGCGGCTGCGACAAAAACATGCCGGGCGGCATGATCGCCCTGGCGCGCACCAATGTGCCGGGCATTTACGTGTATGGCGGCACCATCAAGCCGGGCCACTGGAAGGGCAAGGATTTGACGATCGTCTCGTCGTTCGAGGCCGTGGGCGAATTCACCGCCGGCCGCATGAGCGAGGAAGACTTCGAGGGCATCGAGAAAAACGCCTGCCCGTCGAGCGGTTCGTGCGGCGGCATGTACACGGCCAACACGATGAGTTCATCGTTTGAAGCGCTGGGCATGTCGCTGCTGTATTCGTCGACGATGGCCAATCCCGATCAGGAGAAGGTCGACAGCGCAGCCGAATCCGCGCGCGTCCTGGTAGAAGCCGTGCGCCGCGACCTGAAGCCGCGCGACATCATCACGCGCAAATCCATCGAGAACGCCGTAGCCGTAATCATGGCCACCGGCGGCTCCACCAACGCCGTGCTGCACTACCTGGCCATCGCCCACGCGGCGGAGGTGGAATGGACGATCGACGACTTCGAGCGGGTGCGCCAGCGTGTGCCCGTCATCTGCAACCTCAAGCCCTCTGGCCAGTACGTGGCCACCGATCTGCACGAAGCCGGCGGCATTCCGCAGGTGATGAAGCTGCTGCTCAACGCAGGCCTGCTGCACGGCGAATGCATCACCATCACCGGCAAAACGCTGGCTGAAGAACTCGCGCAGGTTCCTGATCAACCGCGCGCTGACCAGAACGTGATCCTGCCGATCGACAAGGCCCTCTACAAGGAAGGCCACCTCGCCATCCTGAAAGGCAACCTGGCCGAGGAAGGCGCCGTGGCGAAGATCACCGGCCTGAAAAACCCCGTCATCACCGGCCCGGCGCGCGTGTTCGACGACGAACAAAGCGCGATGAGCGCGATCCTGAGCGACCAGATCAAGGCCGGCGACATCCTCGTGCTGCGCTATCTGGGGCCGAAGGGCGGCCCCGGCATGCCGGAGATGCTGGCCCCGACCTCAGCCATCATCGGCAAGGGCCTGGGCGAATCGGTTGGCTTTATTACCGACGGACGCTTCTCGGGCGGCACGTGGGGCATGGTGGTCGGCCACGTCGCGCCGGAAGCGTACGTGGGCGGCACGATCGGCTTGGTGCACGAAGGCGATTCGATCACCATCGACGCGCACCAGCGCCTGTTGCAGTTGAACGTGCCCGATGATGAACTCGCCCGCCGCCGCGCGGCGTGGAAGCAACCGGCGCCGCGCTATACGCGTGGCGTGCTGGCGAAGTTTGCGAAACTGGCAGCCACGGCCAGCAAGGGCGCGGTAACGGACTAAGCCGAGGCAATATCAACAAAAAACCCGCCGTCTGGCGGGTTTTTCTTTGTGCGGTCAGCGCTGCGGCGGCTTCTGCTGCGCAGCGAACGCATCGTCCAGCGCCGCACCCAGCCAATCCATCAGGCGAGCCTCGAGCGTGCGGGTCAGCTCAGCTGCAAGCTGTTCGCTCAGCAGCGAGAGGCGCGATTCCATGGTTGCGCGACACTGCGCTTCGATCAACGCCGGCCATTCGGACTGGAAACGCCACATCACTTCGCCCATCACGCGGGCGGCATCGGTCCCTTCGTGAGGCATGGCCGAAGTTGGCGCAAGGCCTTGCTCGCGCAGTGCGGGCGGGACGTCCGCGTTGGGCGCCTCAATTGGGGCGTGCTGCGGCGTGACGGGCGCTGCCGCAGGTGCCACATCCTCCAGTTCGACAATCTCCGTCAGAACGGGGATGTTGTTGTCCGCGTGGGACCCGGGATAGCGTCCGTCGGTCATGCGCGCCCCACGTCGTGATGTTGGATCGGATAGCCGCGATCGCGGTAGAAGCGGAAGCGATCGCGGGCTGCTGCGCGATCGGCATCGTCATCGCCAACGATCTCGATCAACCGGCTAAAGCGCGCGAACAGCGCCGGCGGTTCAGGCGACAGGTTGACCAGGATGTCGTGATGCGGCGCGTCGTCCAGCGGCTCGGATGCATCGGCCAGCAGGATGGGCGTCTGCGCAGCCAGCGGATGCCGCAGGCCGCAATGCGGCAGGAAATCGAGCTGGCTGAACGTCCACAACTGCGTGTCGAACGCTTGCAGCGCAGCCTGATCTCCGACCACGATCACTTTCAGGCCCGCGCCGTAGGCCTTGCGCACGAGCCGGCAGGCATAGGCCAGCTTGCCGGGCACGTTGCTGTGGAAATCGACGCGGGTCATACGGTGCCTTGCCTCTGTGTGATCAACCGCGATCCATCAGGAAGCGCGTCAACAGCGGCACCGGGCGGCCCGTGGCGCCCTTGGCCGCGCCGCTCTTCCAGGCGGTGCCGGCGATGTCCAGGTGGGCCCAGTCGTACTTTTCGGTAAAGCGCGCCAGGAAACAAGCCGCCGTCACGCTGCCGGCCGGACGGCCGCCGATGTTGCCCATGTCGGCAAAGTTGGACTTGAGCTGCTCCTGGTATTCCTCATCCAGCGGCATGCGCCACGCGGTATCGAGCGATTGCTTGCCGGCCGCCACCAGCGCGCCCGCCAGCGCATCGCTGCGGGCGTACATGCCGGTGTTGATGTGACCAAGCGCGATGATGCAGGCGCCCGTGAGCGTTGCCACGTCGATCACCACCGCCGGCTTGAAGCGCTCCACATAGGTCAGCGCATCGCACAGGATCAGGCGGCCTTCGGCGTCGGTATTCAGGATCTCGATGGTCTGGCCCGACATGCTGGTCACCACGTCGCCCGGCTTGGTGGCAACACCGCTGGGCATGTTTTCGCAGGTCGGCACCACGGCGATGACGTTCTGCTTGAGGCCCATTTCAGCCACAGCACGCAGCGTGCCCAGCACCGAAGCGGCGCCGCACATGTCGTACTTCATCTCGTCCATGCCCTCACCCGGCTTGAGCGAGATGCCACCCGTATCAAACGTGATGCCCTTGCCGACCAGCACCACCGGCGCCTGCTTTGCCGGGCCGCCCTCGTAGCGCAGCACGATGAATGCCGGCGGCTCCACGCTGCCCTTCGTCACGGCCAGGAAGGCGCCCATCTTCAAGGCTTCGATCTGCTTGCGGCCAAGCACCTCAACCTTGAGCTTGAAATCCTTGGCGATCTGGCGTGCGGTGTTGGCCAGGTACGTCGGCGTGCAGATGTTGGACGGCAGGTTGCCCAGATCACGCGTGAGGTCCATGCCGTTGGCGATGGCGGTGCCGCGCGCTGCGGCCACGGCGGCCGCCTTGGCATCGGCTGCCGGCACGGTCAGGACGACCTTGCGCAGGCTCGTACCGTTTTTGTCGCGCTTGCTCTTGAGCTCCGGGTGACGCTCGATGAAGCGGTAGCTGGCTTCGCGGATGAGCGTGACGGCGGTCAGGACAGCCCAGGCGGTGTCTTTGTCGCGCGCGGCGTGCTCGGTGAGCGTCCACGTCACGCTGGTGGCCTTGGTGCTGGCCAGCGCGCGCAGTGCGGTGCGCACGGCTTCAGCGTAAGCGCGATCGGTGAAGTCGGCTTCCTTGCCCAGACCGACCAGCAGCACGCGGGCAGCGCCCACGCCTGCCACTTCGTGCAGCAGCAGCGACGTGCCGCGCTTGCCTTCAAAGTCGCCCAGCTTGACGAGGCGAGCGACCAGGCCCTTAGTGGCCACGTCCAACGCCTTTGCGGCGCCAGCCAGGGTCTGCGACTCGAACAGACCGATCACGAGGCAATCGCTCTTGGCGGCCAGGGCGCCTGCTTTGGCCCAGTCCAGGGCTTTTGTGCTAAATTCCATCGCGCTTCTCTCTATGAGGCGAGTCAACGAAAGCCCACATTATCCGCCATTTTGCGCAGGGGCTCCGGTGGAACAAACGCCGGCCATGACCTCGCCCTCCCATCCCGCATCCGCATGATTTTTGAACAAGCCCTGCGACGCGAGCTGTCCTTCACCGCCGGCGCCGTCTTTCTCGTGCTGCTGACGTTCATGCTGACCACCCTGGTGATCCGCATTCTCGGCATGGCCGCCAACGGCGAAGCGAACCCGAACGACGTCCTGCTCCTCATCGGCCTGGCAACGCTGGGCTACCTGGCGATTCTCCTGTGCGCCACGCTCTTCATCTCGGTATTGCTGGTGCTGACGCGCTGGTACAAGGATTCCGAGATGGTGGTGTGGTTCACCTCGGGCATCAGCCTGACGGATTTCATCCGCCCCGTGCTGCGTTTCTCGCTGCCGTTCATCGTGCTGGTGGCGCTGCTGGCGCTGTTCGGCTGGCCGTGGGCCAACCAGCAGAGTGCGCTGTTCCGAGACCGCTTCGAGCAGCGCGACGTGCTGTCGATGATCTCTGCCGGCCGCTTCATCGAGCCTGCGCACGGCAACTACGTCCTCTTTATCGAGGGCGTCGATAACGGCATGAAGCACGCCCGGAACCTGTTCGTCGCCAATGCCGAACAGGACAAGATTGGCGTGGCGATGGCCAAGACCGGCGAATTCAAGACCATGCCAAACGGCGACCGCTTTGTCGTGCTCGACAAGGGCCGCCGCTATGAAGGCACGCCCGGCAAGCTGGATTACCGCATCGTCGAGTTCGACAAATACGGCGTGAAGGTCGCCAACAAGCCGCCGCAGGCGGATGCCAGCCTGCCAACCAAGAGCCGCTCCACGAAGGATCTGCTCGCCAACCCGACGCCCGAGAACCTCGGCGAGCTGGTCTGGCGAATCGGCCTGCCGCTGCTGGCGCTGAACTTCGTGCTGATCGCCATTCCGCTGGCCTACGTCAACCCGCGCCTGGGCCGCTACACACCGATGATCTTCGCGGTGCTGATCTACCTGACGTATTCGAACCTGCTGAACCTGTCGCAGGCGTGGGTCTCGCAGGGCAAGATGAACGTATTCATGGCGTGGTGGCCGATCCACCTTGCCGCCTTCATCTGCGCGGTGCTGCTGTTCCGCTTCCGCCATTACAGCGCGGCCGGCCTGAAAGGGATTTCCGCCCTGCTCGGCTTCGCACCCAAGAAGGCGGGTGCGTGATGAAGATGCCGGTCTATGAGAAGTACTTTGCGCGTCAGATCTACGGCGTATTCATCTTCATCCTGTTTGCGGTGCTGGCGCTGTTCATCTTCTTCGACATGCTGGGCGAGCTGGGTTCAGTGGTCGGACGCTACACCACGCTCATCGCGTTCTTCCACGTGATGCTGCAGGCGCCGACGCGCGTGTACGAAGTGATTCCGGTGGCGGCGCTCATCAGCGCCATCTACGTGTTCTCGCAGATGGCGAGCCAGTCGGAGTTCACGATCTTTCGCGTGGCCGGGCTTGATACGCGGCGCGCGCTGATGTCGTTGTTCAAGATTGCGTTGCCGCTGGCGCTGGTCACGTACATCTTCGGTGAATTCATCGGACCAAAGGCGGAAGAGTACGCACAGAAAGTGCGACTGGAAGCACTGGGCGCGACGGTCTCGGCCGGCTTCCGCTCGGGCGTATGGGTCAAGGATCGCGGCCCCGCCAAGCCGGACGGCACGGGCGGCGAAGTCACCCGCTTCGTCAACGTGGGCGCGCTGCAGCCGGACCAGTCCATCAAGGGCCTGCGCATCTATGAATTCGATTCGGACTACCGCCTGAGTTCGATCCGCGTGGCGGAGCAGGCGCGCTACCAGGGCCACCAGAACTGGCAACTGAACGGCGTGACGGAAACGCGCTTCATTGAGTTCCCGCGCAAGCCCGGTACCGTGGCCCCGCAAGACACCGTGCAGGCCGTGCCCGGCGCACCCGATGCGCTGGCGCCTGACTTCCGCGGCGAGCAAATCAAGCTGCCGCAGCAGGAGATGCGCTCAGAACTCACGCCGCAGATTCTGTCGGTGCTGATGGTCACCCCCGACCGCATGGCTACGCTGGACCTCTTCCAGTACATCCGTCACCTGCGCGACAACAAGCAGGACACGCAGCGCTACGAGATCGCGCTGTGGAAGAAGGTGGTCTATCCGTTCACTGTGCTGGTGATGATGGCGCTGGCGTTGCCTTTTGCGTATCTGCACGCACGGGCGGGGGCGGTTGGCCTGAAGGTGTTCGGCGGCATCATGCTGGGGTTGTCGTTCCAGCTGGTGAACAACCTCTTCTCGCACGTCGGCCTGCTGAACACGTGGCCGGCCATCTTCACGGCCATCGTGCCGGGCGCGCTGTATCTGGCACTGGCGCTGGTCAGCCTGCGCTGGGTGGAGCGCCACTGATGGCCGACCGCGCCCTTGTCCTCTTTGCACACGGCGCACGTGATGCCCGCTGGCGTGAACCGTTCGACCGCCTGCGCGCGCGTTTGGCTACGCAGCAACCCGACGTTGACACGCGCCTCGCCTTTCTCGAACTGATGACGCCCGATCTGCCGGGCACCATCGCTGACCTGGCCGCAAACGGCACGCAGAGTGTCACCATCGTGCCGGTGTTCTTTGGCCAGGGCGGCCACTTGCGGCGCGATCTGCCTGCGCTGGTTGCGCAATGCGCGCAAGCTCATCCCTCCCTCTCCATCCGCTGCGCCGATGCCGTTGGCGAAGACGACGCCGTGCTCGACGCGATTGCCGGCTATTGCTTACGCCAACTCGTCATCGGCGGCTGATCTGCGCCCCGCCGTTGGAGCCTGACGCAGTCGAATTCAGTTGCGCGCATCAGGACGACGACGGAGCCGGCGTTGTCAACTGCCATCCGGGCCCGAAGACCAAGTTGCCGGGCACTCCTGATGCGCCCGTGCGGCAGGCCCACTCCGTCGGCTTGGCGGTTCCGTTGCACGAATCAATCGACTGGACCAGCGGCTGAAGATAGTACTGGCTATCCCAGGTGATTGGCTCGTCGATTGGACGGCTCGGCAGCTGCGTCAGCCACGCAAGGCTGTTATTCATGCCAGGAGGCGGCTTTTGAAAGAAAAGGAACGGCAACGCCGTCTCGGCCCGATTGACGAGGTTGATCGTCACGCTCTTGAGCGCGCGCATCGAGTTGAGTTCTGACGGGTCACCATCGGGCGTGAGCTCTGCGACAACGGCCGTCGTGAGGACCGTCACATTGGCAATCATTGACGCGCTGCTGCCTTCCTGCGCCCCGGCCGTCACCGAATACAAGGTCGGATCCTCACCCTGCGTATCGTTTGCCGTGATCAGCAAAGGCAGGGAAAGCCCCGCCACCGGCACTTGGTAGATACCGTTCTCGTCGGTCGACGTTGTGATGGTGCGGCCGTTTGAATCGGTCACCGTCACGATGGCGCCGGGCAATACGTCGGCCCACGCGACCGTTCCGGTCAAAGTCGACGGCGTGAGCGTGGCCGGGGTCGCGACGGTCGTGCTGCCGTCGTCTCCGCCGCCGCATCCGGCAAGTGCGGACAATGCGATCGCGCTCATCGCGGCGCTGGCCCGTGTGCGCCCCTTTCGATTGCGCAGATTCGTTGCGTCTTGCATGGCAGGTTGTGGCAGAGAACAAGCGCCGGATGCTGCCACGCCTCTGATAACAGCTCAACGAACCCGGACGATTGCGCGCGCAATCGGTCGTGCCGTCGCAGGAACTGTTCGCCGCGTCTCGGCACGTACTGAGCGAGCATCTGGCCCTGCGGTAACCGGATGCCGGCGTCCGCTTCGCCTTTTCTTGCACCGACACCGGGCGGCCCTGCCACTCAGGCGCACGCTGCCGCGCCAATCCACTGCACCGATGCTGTCGGCTTGCTGGATTGCTCACAACGTCTCACACGTCGGTTCAGCCACCCTCGGTTTCCACCTGCGCAAAGCGCGCGTGCACGTTGTTCTCAACGTGAAATCCATGCGTGTTGAACTCCACCAACTCCAAAGTCAGGCCGAGGTAGCGGCGCTTGAACACATCGGCCAGATGCGCGCGCATGGCGGTGAACATCTCCGCGCAGATGGGCCCGGTGACGGTATTTGGCCGGCCCGCCCTGATGCGGAACGTCGCGTGGATAAAGGCGTCGTCTTCGGCGCCGTCAGCCATGCGGTATTGGTCAAGGCGCAGTGCGCGCGTACGGATGCCGCCGGGGGGAAAGACGTCCGCATGGCCGATCAGCACGGCATTGAGCACGCGCATCAACTCTGGGATGCGCGCATCGGCTTCGACATTGGCGGTGTACTCGATGATGACGTGCGGCATCGCAGGCGTCCGGAAAGGGAGTTAAGAGGCCGTTGCAAAATGAAGCGAAGCGGCTCTGACGGTTCAACGCCGACGCAGAAAGCGCTCTTGAGGTGATTAACGCGCCACTGCCGCGTCGGTGGACAGCGCCGATTCGAGCGCATCCACCACCCGCGCCAAGCGGCCGAGCGACGGTGCGCGCTGCACGCAGACGTCCCACTCGGCGGGCGCCGACGTGAGCTTGTGCACCGACAGCGAACCCTCAGCGATTTGCTGCCCGATCAGCCGCACGGGCGCAAACCCCAGCCCGAAGCCTTCGGCCACCAGCGCGTGCTGCAGCGGCACGGATTGCACTTCCGCCGCCACGTTGGGCGTCATGCGATCCGCTTCGAAGCGGCCGAGAAGCCAGGCGCGCATCTCGCAGCCCGTGGGGTTCAGCACCCAGGCCTCTTCCGTGACCTGCGCCATCGACAGCGTGGCCGGCAGCTTGCGCGCGGGCGCGGCGATCAGGCTGACGGGCTCGGTGCCGATCACGCGGGTCTCCGCATCGGCATGGTTACCGCGGGCGTTGGACGGCGTCAGCCACAGCGCGGCGTCCAGCTCAGCGCGTTTCAAGCGTTCGCGCAGCACGCCGCCCCACTCGCAGCTCAGGCGGAATGACACGGCCGGATAGCGCTCCCGCAATCCCGACAACACACGCGCAAACCGCGCATCGCCCACCGCATGGCTCACGCCCACGCGCAGCGCGCCTTCCGGTTCGCCACTCGCGCGCACGCTGCTGCGCAGCGCCTCGAACTCCCCGACGATGGCGCGACAGCGTGCCAGCACTGCTTCGCCTTCGGCTGTCAGGCGGAACGGCTTGACGCGCCTGTCGAAGAGCACCGTGTCGAGCGCGCGCTCCAGCCGCTGGATCTGCTTGGTGACGGCCGGCTGCGTGAGCGGCAGGCGCTCAGCCACACGGGCAATCGAGCCGGTCTGCGCCAGCAGCACGAAGGTACGCATTTCCTCAAGCATGGAGACATTCCCAATCGTTATGTTTTGTTTGAGTAAATTGAATTGGATTCATCTTAGGCAACGCGCCACAGTATCGCCAGACGCGCTGTTGCGTTGCTTATCCCCACGGAGAACACGGACACCATGAAAGCCCTGGCACTGACCGACGGTTACGGCATCGACGCCCTGCGCCCCATCGAGCGCGACACCCCCTCGCCCGCCCCCGACGAAATCATCGTGCGCACGCACGCCGCGTCGCTCAATTACCGCGATCTGGAAATTGTCTCTGGCACGTTCTTCACGCGCTTTCCACTTCCGCTGATCCCGCTGTCGGATGGCGTGGGGGAAGTCGTGGCCATTGGCGAGAACGTGACGCGCGTAAGCATTGGCGATCGCGTCGCCGGCACCTTCTGGCAACGCTGGGACGGCGGAGACTTCCGCAACGCCGACACGCGCCGCATGCTGGGCGGCCCAATCGACGGCTGGCTGGCCGACACCATCCGCTTGGACGCGGGCGGCGCGGTGGTCGTACCGCCGCACCTATCGGCCATCGAGGCGGCCACCCTGCCCTGCGCTGGCCTCACCGCATGGCATTGCCTGATCGAGGCTGGCGGCCTGCAGCCCGGCGAGACGGTGCTCGTGCAGGGCACCGGCGGCGTGTCGATGTTTGCGGTGCAGTTCGCGCTGATGGCGGGCGCCCGGCCCATCGTGCTGTCGAGCAGCGACACAAAGCTGGCGCGCGTGCGGGCGCTGGGCGTGCCCGAGTCCGACACGATCAACTACCGCGCCACGCCCGAATGGCACGAGGCGGTGCTCGCGTGCACGGACGGCCGCGGCGTCGATCACGTCATCGAAGTGGGGGGCGGTGGCACGCTGCAGCGCTCGCTGAAAGCGCTGCGGGTGGGCGGGCAGATTCACCTTGTCGGCTACCTGGCAGGGCGTGACGGCGGCGTGAATCCGCTGGAGATCTTCGCGCGCAAGGCGATCCTCCGCCCAGCATCGGTCGGCTCGCGTGCGTCGTTCGAAGCGATGAATCGGGCGCTAGCACTGCACGGC
Source organism: Burkholderiaceae bacterium 26 (assembly GCA_000955795.1). Taxonomy (GTDB): domain Bacteria; phylum Pseudomonadota; class Gammaproteobacteria; order Burkholderiales; family Burkholderiaceae; genus Ralstonia; species Ralstonia chuxiongensis. The sequence goes on along the minus strand of JYOB01000003.1, from coordinate 313,558 downwards.
CTGCATCCGATCGTCGATCAGGTGCTGCCGTGGCAGGACGCGCCGGAGGCATTCCGGGCCATGCAGGCCGGACAGGTGTTTGGAAAGGTGGCGCTGGCGTTCTGAACCGTGCAGAACCGTACTCTGCGGTACGACTCAGGCAGCCAGCGCGCGGGGCTCGCCGGAGAAGGCTTCCGGCGCAGCCACCGTCGCCCGCGCGGCAAACGCGTCACCGATCATCAGCAGGCTCGGATGCTCTGGATTGATCCACTCCGCGGCGGCACCATCGGCCATCTGCTGCAGGGTGAAACAGGCAGAGCGCTGCTCGGGCGTGGTGACAGCCTCGACCACCCAAGCGGGCGTCGACGGTGCGCGGCCACGGGCGATCAGGTCCGCGGCGATGGAGGCAGCTTGATCGCGGCCCATGTAGTAGACGAGCGAATCGGCCTGCGCAACGGGTTCCGGCACGACGCCTTCGGGTTGCGGCGTGTCCGGATCGGCGGCCTTGGCTTGCGTAACAAACGCGACGCTGCGAGCAACACCGCGCTTGGTTAGCGGCTGGCGGATCGCCGAAGCGGCTGCCAGCGCTGCCGTAATGCCAGGAACGATTTCGTAGTCGATGCCCGCTTGCTCGAGCGCCTGCAGTTCCTCGTCGGCACGGCCGAACAGCATCGGATCGCCGCCCTTCAGGCGCACCACGCGCTGATATTTGGTGGCCAGATCGACGAGTTGGCGATTGATGAAGCGCTGCGCGGTCGAACGCTTACCGCAGCGCTTGCCGACCGCAATCAGCACAGCCTGCGGGCAGTATTGGAAGACCTCCGGCGAGACCAGTGCGTCATGCAGCACGACCTCGGCTTCGCCCAACAATCGTGCACCGCGCACCGTGATGAGGTCCGCCGCGCCGGGGCCGGCACCAATCAGGCTCACGCGGCCGAGTGTTTTGGGGGTCTTCGCTTCCATTGCCTAGGTTCCTTTGCTTTTTCCTGCGGGGCGCAACTTACCGCGCCCCATCCACATTAGGAAAATGCACGGATCATGCCAGCTGCCACCGTGTGGTGCGTGGCTTCGTCCACCAGGATGAACGCGCCGGTGGCCGGGTTGTCGCCATACGCATCGCAGACAATCGCCTTCTGCAAGCTGATGTTGACCGTGCCGATATCGTTGAGCGCGATCTGCTTGCGGCCGGTTTCGTGCGACAGCGTATGCACGTCCAGCACGCGCTCCACATCCGACACGCGTGCGAACACGGTAGCCGTGGTGTGCTTGAGCACGTACTTGCGGGCCGGGTTCAGCTCATGCTCGTCGAACCAGCACAGGTCGGCATGCAGCTTCTTGGCAGCGTTGGCGGCAGTCGTCGGAGCAGCAACGATCGTGTCGCCGCGCGAGATGTCCACGTCGTCGGCCAGACGCACGGTGATGGTCTCGCCGGGGCCGGCAGAATCAGCTGCGCCATTGGGCGTGAGCACTTCGGCCACCGTGGTTTCGCGGTTGGCAGGCAACACGCGCACGGCTTGGCCGACGCGCACCGTGCCGGCTTCCACGCGGCCCATGTAGCCGCGGAAATCATCCGCCTGCGAGCCGTCCTGGCGCGCCACCAGCTGCACCGGGAAGCGCAGCGCGTCGTCGCCCGCCGGGGCGGTCTCTTCCACCTTCAGATCTTCCAGCAACGCCAGCAGCGGCTCACCTTGGTACCACGGCATGGCTTCGGACGCGTGCACGATGTTGTCGCCGCGCAGCGCAGACACCGGCACGTAGCGCACGTCGCGCAAGCCCAGTTGCGTGGCCAATGCATCGTAGGCGGTACGGATTTCGTTGAAACGCGTTTCGCTGTAGTCGACCAGATCCATCTTGTTGATGGCCACGATCACGTGCTGCAGTTCCAGCAGCTTCACGATGGCCGAATGGCGCTTGGTCTGAGCCAGCAACTCCGTCTTGCCGTCAACGGTCGTCACACGCGTGGCATCGATCAGGATGATGGCGGCGTGCGCGGTCGAGGCACCGGTCACCATGTTGCGCGTGTACTGCTCGTGGCCCGGCGTATCCGCAATGATGAACTTGCGGCGCGCGGTCGAGAAATAGCGGTACGCCACGTCAATCGTGATGCCCTGCTCGCGCTCGGCTTCCAGGCCGTCGGTCAGCAGCGAGAAGTCGATCTGCTCGCCGGCAGTGCGTTTGTTCTTGGCGTTGGCCAGCGCTTGCAACTGGTCGGTCAGCACGGCCTTGCTGTCGTACAGCAAGCGGCCGATCAGCGTGCTCTTGCCGTCGTCAACGGAACCGGCGGTGATGAAGCGCAGCAGGCCTTGGTGCGATGCAGGATGCGTCGCTGGGTGCGTCGAATTCGTCGTCATGATCAGAAATACCCTTCCTTCTTGCGCTTTTCCATCGAGGCTTCGCTCGTCTGGTCGTCCATGCGCGTGGCGCCGCGTTCGGTGATTTCGGTAACGGCCGTCTCGGCGATGATCTCGGCCGGCGTGGCGGCGGTGCTCGCCACCGGGCATGTGCAGCTGATGTCGCCCACGGTACGGAAGCGCACCGACAGGACTTCGCTCACGTCGCCGTCGGCCTTGGGCGTGATCGACGTGACGGGCACCAGCAGGCCGTTCTTGCGCACGACTTCACGTTGATGCGCGTAGTAGATCGGCGGCAGGGCCAGGTTCTCGCGAGCGATGTACTGCCACACGTCGAGTTCCGTCCAGTTGGAGATCGGGAACACGCGCATCTGCTCGCCCTGCGCCATACGGGCGTTGTACAGGCTCCAGAGTTCCGGGCGCTGGGCCTTCGGATCCCACTGGCCGAACTCGTCGCGGAACGAGAAGATGCGTTCCTTCGCGCGGGCCTTCTCTTCATCGCGGCGGGCGCCGCCCATCAGGGCGTCGAAGCCGTGCGATTCGATCGTTTCCAGCAGCGTGACGGCCTGGGCCGCGTTGCGCGAGTCGGTTTCCTTGCGCAGGCGCACCGTGCCGCGCTTGATGGAATCTTCCACATGCCCGACCACCAGGCGCGCGCCCAGCTTGGCAACCTGCTCGTCGCGGAAGGCGATCACTTCCGGGTAGTTGTGACCCGTGTCGATGTGCACCAGCGGGAACGGCAGATCGATCTTGCGATCGCCCAGGCGGAATGCCTTGAGCGCCAGATGCAGCATTACGATCGAATCCTTGCCGCCCGAAAACAGCAGCGCCGGGTTGCGGCATTCGGCCACCACCTCGCGGATGATGTAGATCGACTCGGCTTCCAGCCAGTCGAGGTGTTCATTCTGCACAGGCGTCAGGGCCGTGCCGGGGATCTCGCTCATCACTCCCATGATTCTTCCTTAGCTCTCGCTCAATTCTTTTGCGACAGATCCGTCGCCGAATTTGTCACCGCATTTGCCGCATGCAGACCGCATTCCTTGCTGTCGCGCGATTCCCACCACCAGCGGCCGGCGCGTACGTCTTCACCGGCACGCACCGCGCGCGTGCAAGGCTCGCAGCCGATACTCGGATAGCCCTTGTCGTGCAGCGCGTTGGTCGGCACGTTGTGTTGTTCGAGGTAAGCCCAGACTTCTGCCTCGGACCAGTCGAACAGCGGGTTGTATTTGGCGATGCCGCGCGCGTCGTCGTCCTCCGCAAACGGCAGGTCGGCACGGGTGACGGCCTGCTCGCGGCGCTGGCCCGTAAGCCACGCGTCGGCGTCTTTGAGCGCGCGATTCAGCGGCACCACTTTGCGGATGTTGCAGCAGGCTTTGCGCAGTTCAATGCTGTCGTAAAACGCGTTGAGACCGTGGTCGCGCACGTAGGCTTCCACTGCGCGGGCGTCCGGTGCGTACTGCTCGATCGCATAACCGTAGTGCGCGCGAATGCGATCAAGCATGGCCAGCGTTTCGGCGTGCAAGCGGCCGGTCTGCAGCGTGAAGATCGGCAGGTGCGCCCGCACGGCCTCGGGGCTGCGCAGGATCGCATCGGTCACGACCATGTCTTCGGCAGCGAGGCTGGTGGCGAACTTTGCCACGCCGTGCTTGGCGGAAATCTCGGCCAGGCGCTCGAACAGCGCGGCTTCCTTCGCAGCCAGGGCTTCAGCCGTGCCAGTGTAGACGGGGCGCGTCCACAGCACCGGGCGCCCGATTGCGGACACCGGCACTTCGGACACGGCGATGTCTTGGGTGTCGCTCATGCTGCATTCGCCTCGGTTGCGCGCTCGCGGCGGAACAGCGGACGCGGCTCGTCGATGGCGCCCTGGTAGCGCACGCTGATCTCGCCAAAGCCGTTCAGGGCATCGTCGATGTTCTTGTCTGCACGCACGGCGTAGGCATCAAAGCCGCAGCGGCGCATGAAGTCGAGCTGATCGCGCAGCACGTCGCCAATGGCGCGCAACTCACGCGTAAAGCCCAGGCGTTGGCGCAGCAGGAACGCAGTGCTGTAGCCTCGGCCATCGCGGAAGACCGGAAAATCCACGGCCACCAGCGGCAGGTTCGGCAGGTCAGCCTCCAGTGCAAACGGCTCGTCGTCGGGAGCGAGCCAGACGGCCAGCGTGCCAGCGCGGGCGCGGCCGAGCAGCGCGTCGCGGTTGGCTTGCCAATAGGCCAGCGGCACGATGGCGTGCGCAGCGGCATCCACATCGGCTTGCGTCAGTTCGCCGCCTTCCGGCGCGCGCAGCACGGTCCATTCGTCAGCCACGATTTGCGGGGCACCGTTTTGCAGCTTGATGATCTTGCTCATGTTCATTTCCCTCGGCGGTCAGGCTTCTTCACGGGCGTAGACGCGTTCCTTGAACGGAGCCATGCCGATGCGGTGATAGGTGTCGATGAACAGCTCGTCTTCCGTGCGGTTGGCGACGAAGGTGTCGATGATGCGTTCGATCACGTCGGGCATTTCTTCGGCCTTGAACGACGGTCCGATGATCTTGCCGATCGCCGAATCGTTGCCCTGCGCGCCGCCCAGCGACACCTGGTACCACTCTTCTTCGTGCTTATCGACACCCAGAATGCCGATGTTGCCGACGTGGTGGTGCCCGCACGAGTTGATACAACCCGAAATGTTGAGCGACAGCTCGCCCAGGTCGTACACGTAGTCGAGGTTGTCGAAACGCGCTTGAATCGCTTGCGCGATGGGGATCGACTTGGCGTTCGCCAGCGAGCAGAAATCGCCGCCCGGGCACGCAATGATGTCGGTCAGCAGGCCGATGTTGGCGGTGGCCATGCCGTGTTCTTTGGCCAGTTGCCACAGCTCGAACAGATCGTGTTTCTTCACGTCCGGCAGGATCAGGTTCTGCTCGTGCGCGACACGCAGCTCGCCAAAGCCAAAGCGCTCGGACCAATCCGCCACCAGCGCCATCTGCTCAGCCGTCGCGTCGCCCGGAGGCAGCGCCGCGCCGGGCTTGAGCGACAGCGTGACTGCGGCGTAGCCCGGCACGCGGTGCGGATGCACATTGCGGCTCACCCAGCGGGCGAACGCCTTGTTCTCCAGCAGCGCCTTTTCATAGGTGGCATCGGTGTCGGCCAGCTTTTCATACGCAGGCGGCGCGAAGAACTGCGCCACGCGGTCGAATTCGGCCTGCGTGATGGTCGACGGACCGTCTTTGATGTGCTGCCACTCTTCTTCCACCTGGCGGGCGAATTCTTCCGCGCCAATGGCCTTCACGAGAATCTTGATGCGCGCCTTGTACTTGTTGTCGCGACGGCCGTAGCGGTTGTACACGCGCACGGCGGCCTCGATGTACGACAGCATGTGCTGCCACGGCAGATCTTCCTTGATGATCGCGCCCAGGATCGGGGTGCGACCCATGCCGCCGCCGGCCAGGATGCGCAGCAGCGTCTGGCCGTCCTTCTCATAGGCGTAGACGCCGATGTCGTGCAGTTGCGTCACGGCGCGGTCTTCGCGCGAGGCCGACACGGCGATCTTGAACTTGCGCGGCAGGAACGCGAATTCGGGGATGAACGTCGACCATTGGCGCAGAATTTCCGCCAGCGGGCGCGCATCGATCACTTCGTCCGGTGCCACGCCGGCAAACTGGTCGGTCGTGATGTTGCGGATGCAGTTGCCCGAGGTCTGGATGGCGTGCATTTCCACCGAGGCCAGCTTGGCCAGGATGTCAGGCACCTGCTCCAGTTCGATCCAGTTGTACTGGATGTTCTGGCGCGTGCTGAAGTGGCCGTAGCCGCGATCGTGCTCGGCAGCGATGTGGCTGAGCATGCGCAGTTGCTTGGCGCGCAGATGACCATACGGAATCGCCACGCGCAGCATGTAGGCGTGGCGCTGGTAGTACAGGCCGTTCTGCAGACGCAGCGGCAGAAACTCTTCTTCCGTCAGTTCGCCCGAGATACGGCGGCGCACCTGATCGCGAAACTGCTCTACGCGGTCGGCGACGAGGCGGTGATCGTAAGCGTCGTATTGGTACATGACTGTTCGGTCCAATCCGGCTGGGCCGGCGTGCGATTCAATTGGGGGAAAGCGTTTCGTTATGGTGCTGCTGTCGGCTCAGCGACGGCAGCCACAATCGAGCGGGGTCGGCATGAGATCACGCATCACGACACCAGCTTGATGGCCGTGATCGTCAGCGTGGCGGCAAGCGCGCCGCGCACCAGACGTTCCGGCAGATTCTTGGACAGGCGCGCGCCCAGCCAGATACCCGGGATGGAGCCCACCAGCAGCGACACCAGCAGGTTCCAGTCGATCGTGCCCAGGTACATGTGACCCAGGCCCGCCACGGCGGTCAGCGGCACGGCATAGGCGATGTCGGTGCCAGCCACTTCGGCGCTCTTCAATTCGGGATACAGGATCAGGATCAGCGTCGCGCCCACGGCACCTGCGCCAATGGACGACACCGTCACCAGCACACCCAGCACCACGCCGACGATGACCGTGGCCACGGCCAGTGCCGTGCCCTGCAGACGATAACGCGGGTTGGCCGCCAGCCAGCCCAATACGCGCTGACGGAACAGCAGCGAAATCACCGTCAGGATGACCGACGCGCCGATCGTTACGCGAATCACGTGCATCCACTCCGCATCCAGGTTGCCGGCGGTCTTCAGCACGATCACCGTCACCAGCGCTGCGGGCAGACTGCCCAGGCAGAGGCGCTTGACGATGTCCCAGCGAATATGACCGTGGCTGCGATGTGCGATCGTGCCGACGCCCTTGGTCAACGAGGCGAATGCCAAGTCCGTGCCGACAGCGGTTGCCGGCGAAAAGCCGAACATCAGCGTCAGCAGCGGAGTCATCAGCGAGCCACCGCCAACGCCCGTCAGGCCGACCAACAGGCCGACCAGCAAACCGGAAACCGTATAGGCGAGCGTCATAGCGCGGGGGACAGTGAGGGCGTGTTATCACGAAGTTCGAGCATCGTAATGAACGGGCCTCATATCCCAAACCAATAAAAAATTGTTTGTTTATATGGCGTCGGTTATAAGTAGCGGTCAGTTCGCACCCGTTCTTCTTTATCGACCGCGCAGCCATGAACCTTCACCAATTTCGCTTCGTGCGCGAAGCCGTGCGGCAGAAATTCAACCTGACAGAGGCCGCGAAAGCGCTCTATACGTCACAACCAGGCGTCTCCAAAGCCATCATTGAGCTGGAAGAGGAGTTGGGCGTCGATATCTTCACCCGGCACGGCAAGCGCATCCGGGGTCTCACGGAACCGGGCCGGCGCATCCTGGCCTCGGTCGAGCGCGTGCTGGAAGAGGTCGAAACCCTCAAGCGCGTCGGCAAGGACTACGCCGCCCAGGACCAAGGCAACTTCACCATCGCCACCACGCACACGCAGGCGCGCTACGCGCTGCCCAAGGCGATTGCCGAGTTCACGCGCAAATACCCCAAGGTGCGCCTGTCCATTCAGCAGGGCACGCCCGCGCAGATTGCTGAGATGGTGCTGCACGACCAGGCCGACCTTGCCATCGCCACCGAAGGCATGTCGCATGTGAAGGATCTGATCTCGATCCCGGGCTACCAGTGGCAGCATGTGGTGGTGACGCCGCCTGATCACCCGCTTCTGTCGCGCCAGCACCTGACGCTGGAAGACCTGAAGGGTTACCCAATCGTCACGTACGACCAGCACTTTGCCGGCCGGCCCAAGATCGACCACGCCTTCGAGCTGCGCCAGATCAAGCCCGATATCGTGCTGGAGGCCATCGACGCAGACGTCATCAAGACGTATGTGGAAGTGGGCCTGGGCGTGGGCATCGTGGCGGGCGTCGCCTTTGACGCCGAGCGCGACCGCAACCTGCGCGCGATTCCGGCCGGACACCTGTTCGGCACCAACGTCACGCACCTGGGCGTCAAACAAGGCGCGTATTTGCGCGGCTTCGTCTACACCTTCATCGAGCTGTTTGCGCCAACGCTGACGCGCAAGCTGGTCGAGCAACTCATGTCAGGCGATCACGAAGCATACGAGCTCTGATTCGCCTGCAACTGCAATTGCCGAACTTCCCGGAGATTTCATGACGACCCGACGTCGCCTGCTGTGCGGCATGGCGCTCCTTGCCAGCGCCGCCGCCATTGCCCTGCCCGCCCAAGCCGACATCCGCGTGGGTGTGGTGTTGTCCACCACCGGCCCCGCAGCGGCCATTGGCATTCCCAGCAAGAACACCGTGCAGATGTGGCCCGGGAGCATTGGCGGCCAGCGTGCGCAGGTCATCATCCTGGACGACGCGTCTGACCCGTCGATGGCGGTGCGCGACGTGCGCAAGCTGATCGCCGAAGACAAGGTGGATGTGATCGTCGGCCCGACGATCGTGCCGACGGCGCTGGCGTCGCTCGATGCGGTGGCCGAAGGTCAAACGCCGATGATCACGCTGGCCGCCTCCGCTTCCATCGTCGAGCCGCAGGACGCCAAGCGCCGCTGGGCCTTCAAGATGCCGCAGAACGATTCGCAGATGGCCACGCTCGTCACGCAGCACATGGCGGACAGCGGCGTGCATACCGTCGGCTTTATCGGCTTTACCGACGCGTATGGCGAAAGCTGGTGGCGTGAATTTTCGAAGCTGGCCGAGGTGCGCAAGCTGCGCGTGGTGGCCAACGAGCGCTTTGCGCGCACAGATACCAGCGTGACCGGCCAGATTCTCAAGTTGATGGCCGCCAAGCCCGACGCCATCTTGATTGCCGGGGCCGGCACCCCGGCCGCGTTGCCCCAACGCACGCTGGTCGAGCGCGGCTACAAGGGCCGCATCTACCAGACGCACGGCATCGCCAGCACGGAATTCCTGAAGGTGGGCGGCAAGGACGTGGAAGGCACCCTCTTCCCGACCGGCCCCGTGGTGGTGGCGCGCGAGCTGCCGGCCAGCCATCCGGTACGCAAGGTGGCGGTTGAGTTTGCCGAGCGCTATGAAGCCAAGTACGGCCCCAACACCGTCACGCAATTTGCGGGCGACGCCTGGGGCGCGTGGCAGTTGCTCGACAACGCCACGGCCCGCGCGCTCAAGACCGGCGCCAAGCCCGGCACGCCAGCTTTCCGTGCCGCCCTGCGTGACGCGCTGGAAACCACGCACGATCTGACTGTGCCCAACGGCGTGCTGAACCTGAATGCCCAGGATCACCAAGGCTTCGACCAACGCTCGCGTGTGATGGGCATCATCAAGAACGGCCGCTTTGCTTACGCCGGCCCGCGCTAATCGAACACGCACAGATCTGCCATGACACGTATCGCCTTCATCGGCCTCGGCAACATGGGCACGCCGATGGTCCAGCACCTGATTGCCGCCGGACACACCGTGCGCGCCTATGTGCGCCGTCCGGAGGCCGCCGACAACGCGCGCGCCATCGGCGCCGAGCCTTGCAGCACCCCCGCCGAGGCCGCACGCGACGCCGAAGTCATTTTCACCAACGTCACCTCCACGGCCGATGTGGAAGGCGTGCTATTGGGGCCGGACGGCGTCGTCCATGGCGCACCGCGTGGCGCGGTGTGCGTCGACCACAGCACGATCTCGGCCGTAGCCACGCGCCGTATGGCCGCCGAGCTGGAAGCGGCAGGCCTGGAATTCCTGGATGCGCCGGTTTCGGGCGGCACGATGGGCGCGCAAAAGGCCACGCTGTCGATCATGGTAGGCGGCAAGCCGGAAGTGCTCGAACGCGTGCGCCCGCTGCTGCAGTTGCTGGGTACCACCATCACACACATCGGCGATCACGGTGCCGGGCAAGTCGCCAAGGCGTGCAACCAGATCGTGCAGGTCATCAACATCCAGGGCATTGCCGAAGCCATGCTGTTTGCACGTGCCCAGGGCACCGACCCGTCGCGCGTGCTGGCTGCCATCGGCCCGGGCTTTGCGGGCAGCCGCATGCTCGACATGATGGGCCCGAAGATGGCCGAGCGTAACTTTGCCGCCGGCATCGAAGCCCGCCTGCATGACAAGGATTTCGGCCTCGTGCGCGAGATCGCCCAGGAACTCGGTCTGCAGATGCCGGCGATGGAGCTGGTGGCTTCGCAGCTCAATACGCTGGTCGCCAATGGCTGGGGGTATGACGACACGGCGTCGCTGCTGCGCGTGCTGGAGCAGCAGAACAATCAGCAGGCGGATTGAGCATCGCCCCGCACGCCTTGTTCGGATGGCCGGACTTCTGGCATAATTGCGGGCTCATCAGTACCTGCCCGAGTGGTGAAATTGGTAGACGCAGGGGACTCAAAATCCCCCGCCGCAAGGCGTGCCGGTTCGATTCCGGCCTCGGGCACCAGAATTCAGGCCGCTTCTGTTCACGCAGAAGCGGCTTTTTCATTGGGCACTCGGCAACCCAACGACAGCCGGCAACACGCCTCGCCTGGCGTGGGATAATGCGGGTTTTGCCCCGGGCGCGGCTCAAGAGGTTGATCGCACGGGCATGAGGGCCTGTATCCGCGTGGCCCGCTCCCCCATTTCGAACCTTCTTCAGTACGCACAATGCCCGCATACCGTTCCAAAACCTCCACCGCCGGCCGCAATATGGCGGGGGCACGCTCGCTCTGGCGCGCCACCGGCATGAAAGATGAAGACTTTCAGAAGCCGATCATCGCGGTGGTCAATTCTTTCACCCAGTTCGTGCCCGGCCACGTGCACCTGAAAGACCTGGGCCAGCTCGTCGCGCGCGAGATCGAAGCCGCGGGCGGCGTTGCCAAGGAATTCAACACGATTGCCGTGGATGACGGCATCGCCATGGGCCACGACGGCATGCTGTATTCGCTGCCCAGCCGCGACATCATTGCCGACTCGGTCGAATACATGGTCAACGCGCACTGCGCCGACGCCATGGTGTGCATCTCGAACTGCGACAAGATCACCCCGGGCATGCTGATGGCCGCCATGCGCCTGAACATTCCGGTGATCTTCGTCTCGGGCGGCCCGATGGAAGCGGGCAAGACGCGCCTGGCCAACCCCGTCACCAAGGCTATCGAGATCAAGAAGCTGGACCTGATCGACGCGATGGTGATCGCGGCCGACAGCAAGTATTCCGATGAGGAAGTAGCGGAAGTCGAACGCTCGGCTTGCCCGACCTGCGGTTCGTGCTCTGGCATGTTCACGGCCAACTCGATGAACTGCCTGACCGAAGCCCTGGGCCTCTCGCTGCCGGGCAATGGCACTGTGGTCGCCACACACGCAGACCGCGAACAGCTCTTCAAGCGCGCCGGCCACCGCATCGTTGAACTGGCCCGCCAATACTACGAACAGGAAGACGAGCGCGTGCTCCCGCGTTCGGTCGGCTTCAAGGCATTTGAGAACGCGATGACGCTGGACATCGCGATGGGCGGTTCGACCAACACGATCCTGCACCTGCTGGCCATCGCACAGGAAGCCGAGATCGACTTCACGATGGCAGATATCGACCGCCTTTCTCGCGTCGTGCCGCAGCTCTGCAAGGTCGCGCCGAACACGAACAAGTACCACATCGAAGACGTGCATCGCGCAGGCGGCATCATGGCCATCCTGGGCGAGCTGGACCGTGCCGGCAAGCTGCACACCGATACACCAACCGTGCACGCGCCCACGATGAAGGATGCGCTGGACCAGTGGGACATCGTCCGCACGTCGGACGAAGCCGTGCAGACGTTCTACCGTGCCGGCCCGGCTGGTATCCCGACGCAGGTCGCGTTCAGCCAGAACACGCGCTGGCCGAGCCTGGATCTGGATCGCGCCGAGGGCTGCATCCGTTCGAACGAGCACGCATTCTCGAAGGAAGGTGGCCTGGCCGTGCTGAGGGGCAACATCGCGCTGGACGGCTGCGTGGTGAAGACCGCTGGCGTGGACGACAGCATCCTTGTGTTCGAAGGCACGGCACACGTGACGGAATCGCAGGACGAGGCCGTCGAGAACATCCTTGCCGACAAGGTCAAGGCTGGCGACGTGGTGGTCGTGCGCTACGAAGGCCCTAAGGGCGGCCCCGGCATGCAGGAAATGCTGTACCCGACGAGCTACATCAAATCCAAGGGCCTGGGCAAAGCCTGTGCGCTGCTGACGGACGGCCGCTTCTCGGGCGGCACGTCGGGCCTGTCGATCGGTCACTGCTCGCCGGAAGCGGCAGCAGGCGGCGCGATTGGCCTGGTACGTAACGGCGACAAGATCCGCATCGACATCCCCAACCGCACGATCAACGTGCTGGTGTCGGACGAAGAACTCGCACGCCGCCGCGAAGAGCAGAACGCCAAGGGCTGGAAGCCTGCACTGCCGCGTCCGCGCAAGGTGTCGGCCGCACTTAAGGCGTACGCCAAGTTGGTCATGTCGGCAGACAAGGGCGCGGTGCGCGACCTGTCGCAACTGGACGACTGATGCGCCGCGGGCCATGCGCCCGAGTGATGCAAAGAAAAGCCGCTCTTCGGAGCGGCTTTTTCTATTGCGCCGATACCGCGACGTTCAATCCCACTGCGGCGCAAGCCCATCGGGTGACACCTCGCGGCCGTTGCGCTCGAGCGCGGCAATCTGCGCCATGTCATCTGCCGTCAGGTGCAGCGTTTGTGCGCGCAGGTTGCTCGCAAGATTCTCACGCTTGGTTGACGACGGGATGACCGAATAGCCCAGCTGCATCGCCCAGGCCAGCGCGACCTGCGCCGGCGTCGCCTCGTGCCGCTGCGCAATCGCACCAATCACCGGATCGCCCAGCACCTTGCCGTACGCAAGCGTCATGTACGACGTGACGTGAATGCCCTCACGCTGCAGGAAATTGACGAGCTTGCGGTTCTGCAGATACGGGCTCAGCTCGATCTGGTTGGTGGCGATTGCGTCTTTGCCAACCACCGCCATTGCCTGCTGCGTCAGCGCGATGTTGAAGTTCGAGACGCCGATCTCGCGCGTCAAACCCCGGGCTTTGGCATCGGCCAGCGCGGTCATGAATTCCTCGAGCGACACGCCGTTGTTGGGCGCAGGCCAGTGGATCAGCGTGAGGTCGACGTAGTCGGTGCGCAGCTTGGTGAGGCTGTCTTCGAGACTCGCCGCGAGCTTGCCTTTGGCGTAGTTTTCGACCCAGATCTTCGTGGTCAGAAACAGCTCTTCGCGGCGCACGCCGGAGCCGGCAATTGCCTCGCCGACCTCCGCTTCATTACCGTAGATTTGCGCAGTGTCGATTGCGCGGTAGCCGAGTTCGAGGCCATTGCGGACCGAGTCGATGACAACCTGGCCCTTCAGGCGAAACGTACCGAGGCCGAAAGCGGGGATCCTGTTCATCTTGTGCTCCAAGGGGAAATCGAATCAGGGGTTCATGGCCAGACGCGTCCGGCGCTGCACAACGTGTAGACCCACCAGCGCGAGACCTGCCGCCGCAATCACTGCGCCGACAATTGGCACGGCCGCAAAACCCAGGCCTGCGGAGATGGCCGCACCGCCCGCTGCCGCGCCCAGTGCATTGCCGAGGTTAAAAGCGCCCACGTTGATTGACGATGCGAGCCCCGGCGCCTCAGCCGCGGCCCGCATCACGCGCATCTGCAGCGGCGGCACGACTGCAAAGGTGGCAATGCCCCACACCAGCAGCGCGGCGGCCGCACCCACGTGCGTCTTGGCGAGCACGGGGAAGGCGAGCATCGTCACGATCAGCAGCAACAGAAAGCCGATCAGGCTGCCGTCGAGCGAGCGATCGGCCAGGCGGCCGCCGGCGATGTTGCCAATCGAAAAACCGATGCCGATCAGCACCAGCATCGCCGTCACGAATGCCGGCGAGGCGCCGGTCAGTTGGGCGAGCGTCGGCGCGACGTATGTGTAGAGCGTGAACATCGCGCCCGCACCGAGCACCGTGGTGGCAAGCGCGCCCAGCACGACGGGACGCGTCAGCACGGCGAGTTCCGCACGCAGGTTGGGCATCTTGCCGGCATCGCCCTTCGGCAACGCGGCGAACAGACCCGCGATGGCGATCAGGCCCAGGCTTGCCGTGGCGGCAAACGACATGCGCCAGCCGATCATCTGACCAAGCCACGTCGCGGCCGGCACGCCGCCGACGTTGGCGATCGTCAATCCCATGAACATCGTGGCCACGGCGCTGGCCTGCTTCTCGCGCGGCACAAGGCTGGCGGCAACCACCGAACCCAGCCCGAAAAACGCGCCGTGGTTGAGGCTGGTGACGAACCGCGCGAGCAGCAGCGTCGTGTAATCCGGCGCAACGGCTGACAGCAGGTTGCCGATGGTGAAAATGCTCATCAGCGCGATCAGCGCCTTGCGCCGCGGCCAGCGTGCGAGCAGCAGCGTCATGATCGGCGCGCCGACCATCACACCAATCGCGTAGGCGCTGATCAGCATGCCAGCCTGCGGGATCGATACATGCACGCCGTCGGCAATCACAGGCAGCAAGCCCATCGGCGAAAACTCAGTAGTGCCAATACCGAAGGCACCGGCGGCAAGCGCGAGCAGCGGCAGCGTCGCGCTGCTGCGTGTGGTCTCAGCGGAAGTGGGGGTGGGGTTCATGCGGTGTACTCCAAAGCAGAGGAATGGAAAGCCGGCAGAACCTCTGCCGCGATTTCCGCAAACGTTTCAGCAAGCGGGCGACGATTCCGGCGGAAATGCAGCCCGATATGCTGCACGCCCGCCTCGCGCATCGCTGCCAACTCTTCGGACAGTGCAATGCGCCCGGCGCGTGCGCCAAAGCGATGGCGTTGCAGCGGTTCGTGTGGGTCTTCCGCCAGGTCGAGGTGGATGAAGCTCACGTAGGGCTTGTCGCCCGCAACGGCACGCCATGCGGCCGCGCGTTGCGCGTGGTCGGCCGGTGTGCCCGGATAGGCAAGGCAACCGTCCATGTGTGTGCCAATCCAGGCCGGCGTCTGTTGCGCGAGGCCGGCCACCAGCAGCGGAAGCGACGTGCGCATGGCCGGCAGAATCTCTATGCCGGCGGGCAAGCTGCCACGCGCGCCGTCCCGCAATAGCGAGATCTGGTCGCGGAAGCTTGCCCCGCGCGATTCGAAGTCGCGGCCGAACAGCGGATATTCGACGGGCCGGTCACCGCTGGCCACGCCGAGCAACAGACGACCGCCGCTCAACTCCTGGATGCTTGCGGCTGATTTGAGCGTCAGCAGCGGCTCGCGCAGCGGCAGCACAACGGCGGCCGTGCCGAGCAGGATGTTGCGCGTGATGCCGGCCAAGTAGCCCAGGTACGAGAACACCTCAAACACCTGTGCAGCATCGCCGAATGCTGGGTCGTACACCGGCACATCGCGCACCCACAGGGCGCGAAAGCCGAGCGAATCCGCGAGTTTGGCGAGGGTTGCGTGGTGTTCGATATCTGGCTCACCGTGGCGGCGCCCGTCACGCAGGCGCTTGGCATCGCCAGCGGGGGACCAATCGTTGTCGAGCGGCAGTTCAATGCCAATGCTGAAGCCGCCGTATGTGAGTTTGTCGAGTGCGGGGGGCATGGTTGTGATCGGGTCAAAAGGCGCGCTGCGGGCGATGCATGTGCTATCAGCGCAATGGGCATGGACCGCAGTGTGCGTGCTCCACCTTTGCAGAAAAACCCGCCCGTCGACGAAACAGTCTTGATTGGCAATCAACAATCCACGCAATTCAGAACGCACTCCGGGTTGGCAATACAGCAACAGGGCAGGCTTTCCAAAATATGTCACATCGTGATATATTCCGGCCCGAACCCTTTGATTCCGCCATGGCCACCCCTGCCCGACCTCTGTCCAAGCAGGATTTCGAGAGCCTCTCCGATTTCCGCTACCACTTGCGCCGCTTCCTGCGCGCCTCTGAAGATCTGATCCACGCCAAGGGCATCACGCCGCTGCAGTATCAGTTGCTGCTGCACGTGAAAGGCTATGCCGGGCGCGAATGGGCCACCGTCGGCGAACTGGCCGAGCGCCTGCAGGCCGCGCCGCATGGCACGGCGGCACTCATCACGCGTTGCGAAGAAGCGGGCCTGGTCGAACGCCGCCAAAGCGACACCGACGCACGCCAGGTGGAAGTGCATCTTTCCAAGAAGGGTGACCAACTCGTTGCGCTGCTGGCCGGGCTGCACCAGAGCGAGCTGTCAACCTTCAGCCGCGCTTTCAAGATCCCCCACCTCGATCACCCCGCCGAACCCTCCGCCGAGCAGTAGCGTCATGCAAACCCTTGAACACCACCAGCATCGGCGCGACTTTGCGACCGACACCACGCTGTTCCGCACCACTGCGCTGGCGGTTGTCATCGCTGCGTTTGCCACGCTGTCAGCCGTGGTGCTGCTCAACCTGATTCGCTTCTTCACCAACCTGTTCTTTTTCCAGACGCTGTCGCTGGCGGATCGCTCGCCGGCCACCAACACGCTGGGCGTCTGGGTGATTGCGGTACCGCTCATCGGCGGGCTGATCGTCGGGCTGATGGCGCGCTTCGGCTCGGAAAAGATTCGCGGCCACGGCATTCCCGAGGCCATCGAAGCCATCCTGTTCGGCAAGAGCAAGATGTCGCCGAAGGTGGCGGTGCTCAAGCCGCTGTCGTCGGGCATCGTGATCGGCAGCGGCGGCCCGTTTGGCGCGGAAGGCCCGATCATCATGACGGGCGGCGCGATCGGCTCGCTGTTCGCGCAGTTCTTCAAGCTGACGGCCGCCGAGCGCAAGACGCTGCTGGTGGCCGGTGCCACGGCGGGCATGACGGCCGTGTTCGGCACGCCGGTGGCCGCGCTGCTGCTGGCGGTGGAACTGCTGCTGTTCGAATGGCGCCCGCGCAGCATGCTGCCCGTGGCGGTGGCGTGCGCCGTGGCGGGCTTTCTGCGTGTGCTGGTGCTGGAACCCGGCCCCCTCTTCCCGCTGGAAACCGCACCGGCGACGCTGCCTGCGCTGGGCTCTTGCGTGGTCGCCGGCTTGCTGTGCGGCGCGCTGGCACGCTCGCTATCGATGGCGCTGTACAAAACTGAAGACCTGTTCGGCCGCCTGCCGATCCACTGGATGTGGTGGCCAGCCATCGGTGGCCTGGTGGTTGGCATCGGCGGCTATTTCGAGCCGCGTGCGCTGGGTGTCGGCTACGACGTCATCGGCGATTTGCTGCACAACCATCTCGCCATCGGGGTGGCGCTGGCGCTGCTGGTGGTCAAGGCCGTCATCTGGGTGATCGCGCTGGGCTCGGGCACGTCCGGCGGCGTGCTCGCTCCGCTGCTGATGATGGGCGCCGGCTTGGGGGTGCTGATCGGTCCCGTGCTGCCGGGTGGTGACCCGGGTCTGTGGCCGCTCGTGTGCATGGCCGCCATGCTGGCCGGTGTGCTGGGCGCCCCGCTCACGGCCATCGTCTTCGCCTTCGGGCTTACCCACGATGTGAACGCGTTGCTGCCGATTCTGCTGGCGGTGTCGGTGTCCTACGGCTTTGTCGTGCTAACCATGCCGCGTTCGATCATGACCGAGAAGATCGCACGCCGCGGCTTCCACATCTATCGCGAATACGCCGTCGACCCGCTCGAGCGCCACGCCGTGGATGAGGTGATGACCCGTTCGGTGCAGACCATCGACTCACAGGCCACGCTGGCCGATACACTCGCCAACCGCTTTGGGGCCAAGCAGGCACACCGCGCGTTTCCAGTGGTGCGAGGTGGCCCGAATGGCGCGTTGATCGGCATGCTCGACCGCGATGCGCTGCTGGCAGGCCAGAAGCGCGGCGCCATCACTATTGCCGAATTGTTTGGTGCGAATGCTCCCGCAATGGCATTGCCCGGCGAGACCTGCCGCATCGTCGCCACGCGCCTGGCAGTGCATGGGTTGGAGCGGCTGCCGGTGGTGGCCGATTCGCAATCGCGCGCGCTGGTGGGCATTGTTTCGCGCAGCGATCTGGTCAAACCGTCGCTTGCGTTCTTTGATGAGGAGCAGCGCCGCGAGCGCTTCCGCCGTGTACCGCTGTCGGGCACGCGCACGCAGCTCGAACTACGCCGCCGCCGCGCTGGCCGCGTCGCGCGCTAGTCGCCAGTTTCAGCCGGCCACGTGCCGGTTGCGCCCGCTTTCCTTGGCGCGATACAGCGCCAGGTCGGCGCGCTTGAGCATCTCCGACGCGGTATCGCCCGGCCGGCAGACCGTCATGCCCATGCTCACGGTCATCGACAGCCCAGTCGGGAAACTCTCGTCCGTCTCGGCCACTGCCGTACGCAGGCGCTCTGCCACCTCGGTGGCCGTCTCCAATGTGGTGCGGCCCATCACCATGGCGAATTCCTCGCCGCCCAAACGCCCGACCAAATCACTGCTTCGCAGCACACCCGTGGCAAGCGACGCAAAGCGCTGTAGCGCCATGTCACCCACAGCGTGGCCCCATGTGTCGTTGATGCGCTTGAAGTGATCCAGATCGGCCAGCACAAGCACGAGCGGTTCGGCGCGGTTATGGGCTCGCGCGAGCGCCGTGTCGAACAGCGCCAGGAAGCGACGCCGCGTCAGCACACCCGTGAGATGGTCGAAATGCGCCTCGTTGGCGAGCGCGCTGTTGGTGCGCTGCAGCCGCTGGTTCAGATGGCGCGTCAAGCGGTGATGCTGCCGCTCGCGCACCAAAGACCACGCCACCAGCACAAACGTCACCAGCACGCTCACAAACAACACGAAGCCGATCGCGCGGTTGCGCGCATGATTGGCGATCTGCTGGCCCCACGCAGGCAGCGGCTCTGCCACGACGATGGTGAGGTCCGCACTGGCATTGCGCGACACGGTGAGCGATGGCATCGCACTGCCCTCGCGCCAAGCCAGCGTGTCGCGCACCTCGGCCGGCACCCAGCCGGGCACATCGTGATGCGCCTTGGCGGTGGGCTGATAGGGCCAGGGCTCGAAGTCGACGCGCTGGTAGGCGTTGTACCGGTCGCTGGCCCCCATGCGCTGCAAGCGCGCATCCGGCAGGATCTTGCCCACTAGCGACGCGTCGGTCGACAGAATGATCAATCCGTTTGGATCGGTCACCAACGATGTCGGGTGCGACACCCAGTGCTGCAGCCTCGCGAGGCTCACCTTGGTGCCCATCGCCGCGACCAGGTATCCGCCGGCGTCATACACCGGCGCAGCGAAGAACAGGCCCGGCACGCCCGTCACCCGGCCCACCGTGAACTGCTCGCCCAAGCCGCCCAGCATCGCCTCCTTCATGTACGGCTGCATGCTCGACTGCACGCCAACGAACGAATCGGCATGACCGGCGTTATTGGCCAGCACCACGTAATTGTGTTGGTTGACGACCCAGACGTAGTCGAGCCCGAGATTGCCGGCAGTCGTGTTCAGGAATGCATCGATGTCGGCCACTTCCGGGTGCGACATCGCCTCTTGGGCACGCGAGCCCTGATCCATCAGGTTCCAGCGCCGGGTGTCGACGCGCGCCACGGCACGCGGGATGGCATCGATCTGCGCGAGCGTTTGCGGCAGCGCGCGCAGCAAGGCCACGTCGGCCGTGATCTGGTTCGACATCCCCTCCGCCACCTGCGCAGCCAGCTGGCGCCGCGCATCGACCATCTGCTGCATGTCGCGCGCGCCCACCGAATCCGCCACGAAGCAGGCGGCAAACCACGAGACGCCGACGCCCACCACCGCCGCCGACAGCCAAAGCGCCAACCGCGCAAGGCGCAGCCGGGCGCCGTGCGACGACGTTGCAGATGCGGGCGCAGGCGCCTTCATATCAGGCTTCGCTGCTCAGGAAATCCGCCACCGTCGGGTAGCGCAGCGCCACACGCAACTCCCGCGCGAGCCGCGTGTTGCGCAGCCGGCGCGATTCGCTCATGAACGACAGCAGCGCCGGCTCGATCTGCTGGACGGCCTCGGCCCGCGAAATGCGCGGCGGCCGCTGCAAGCCTCGCGCGTCGGCCACAGCGTCAAAGTAATCGCCCATGCGCAGCTCCGATGCATCGCTGGCATGCACAACGCGCTGCGGCTTCCCCCGGAACAGCGCGGCAATGACGGCGCGCGCAAGGTCGTCGGCGTGGATATGGTTGGTGTAGACATCGTCCTCGGCGCGCAAGGCGGGCGTGCCGCGTTCGAGCCGCGTGACGGGCAGCCGGTCCGCCGCATAGATGCCGGGAATGCGCAAAATCGACGTGCGCCAGCCGCCGCCCGCGCCAAACCAGCGCACCCGGCGCTCGGCGGCGACGCGGCGCCGGGCACGGGCCGTGGTTGGCTTTACCGTGCGGGATTCGTCGACCCAGGCACCGCCCGCATCGCCGTAGACGCCACTGGTGCTGGCATACACGAACGCACGCGCTTGGAGGCGAGTTTTCAAGCGGCCGGTGAGGCCACCCGACCTGCGTGCCCGCTCGGGTAAAATGCGACGTTTTGTAGCTCGGGAAACCGGGGCCGGCTGCGTCAGCGCGTGCAGTAACGCGGCGGTACGCGGATCATCGTTGCCGACAGCGGGCGGCGGTGCCAGATGCAGCACGCGGAGGCTTAAACCTCGCAGGCGGCGCAGCGACGCGGGATCGTCCAGATTGGCGACAATCGGCACGGCGCCGGCTTCGCGCAACGGAGCGCGACCTTCAAGGCGTGAGGTGACGGCAAAGACGCGAAAACGCGTGCGGAGCATCGCCAGGCAGCGTTGTCCGACATCGCCGCAGCCGACGATCAGCACGCGGGGAAGGCCCAAGCGCAGAGGAGATGTGGATGGCCGAGCTGCTGACTGATTCACCATCGGACGTGCTGCCGGATTGACCACCATTGCATGCCCAGACGGGCAACCAGACACTCTTTTCAACATATTCGGATTGTAGTATGGCTTACCAGATCAACGTGCTGCCCAGCGGCCGCCAATTCCAGGCCGAAGACGGCGAGACCATCCTTGCAGCGGCGCTGCGCCAGGGCATCGGCCTGCCATACGGCTGCAAGAACGGCGCGTGCGGCTCGTGCAAGGGCCACGTGCGCGAGGGCTCGATCGTCCAGGGCAACCATTCGCCCAACGCGCTGTCCGCCCAGGAAGCCACCGAAGGCCGTGCGCTGTTCTGCTGCGCCACGCCGGCCACTGACGTCACGATTGAAGTGCGCGAAGTGCATGGCGCCGGCGACGTACCCATCAAGAAGATTCCGTGCCGCGTCGCGTCGCTGGAAAAGGCCGCGCCGGACGTCACCATCGTCAAGCTGCAACTGCCTGCCACCGAGCGTATGCAATTTCTGGCCGGACAGTACGTGGAATTCCTCCTGCGCGACGGCAAGCGCCGCAGCTACTCGATCGCCAACCCGCCGCACGACGAAGGCCCGATCGAGCTGCACATCCGCCACATGCCGGGCGGCGCATTTACCGACTACGTGTTCGGCGCCAAGGAAGGCGCCCCGGCCATGAAGGAGCGCGATATCCTGCGCTTCGAGGGCCCGCTGGGCAGCTTCTTCCTGCGTGAAGAATCCGATAAGCCGATCATCCTGCTGGCCTCGGGCACCGGTTTCGCGCCCATCAAGGCGATCATCGAGCACGCACAGTTCATCGGCAGCACGCGCCCGATGACGCTGTACTGGGGCGGCCGCCGCCCGCAAGACCTGTACATGCACGCCAAGGCCGAAGAATGGGCGCGCACGCTGCCGAACTTCACCTACGTGCCAGTCGTCTCCAACGCCTTGCCCGAAGATGCCTGGACAGGCCGCACCGGCTTCGTCCACCAAGCTGTGATGGCCGATCACCCAGACCTGTCAGGCCACGAGGTCTACGCCTGCGGCGCGCCGGTGGTGATCAACTCGGCCCGCACGGATTTCGCCGCCCAGTGCGGGATGCACCCCGATGCGTTCTTCGCCGATTCCTTCACCTCGGAGGCCGATCTCCACCCGGCCGGCTGACGTTGCACAAATCCAAAGAAGGTCAAAATTTCGTTTTGACTTGACTTGGCATCCGTCTTATTCTTGCGCCTTATGAACCAAGCCCTGCACCTCCGACGCCGCCGTACGTTGCTCCCTCCGGGAAGCCGCGCGGCTGTCTGCTGATTGCATATCGGGTTCACAGGATTCGACGATCACAAGGCCACGGGGCAACCCCCGTGGCCTTTGTCTTTTTCCAACTCGCGTTTTTTCGGTTTTTCATCTTCCTGCCGCCTTTTCCTGGAGCTTTGCCATGGCGTTTGCTGACTACCCCGTCCAGTCCCTGATGTACATCACCAACCGGCCCGAGATCGTCTTCACCGAAGGCAAGGGCTCGTGGCTGACGGACCACAACGGCAAGCGATACCTGGACTTCGTGCAAGGCTGGGCAGTCAACTGCCTCGGGCACTCCAACGACGGCATGATCGAAGCGCTGAACGCGCAGGCCAAGAAGCTGATCAACCCGAGCCCGGCGTTCTACAACGAGCCGATGGCCAAGCTGGCCGGCCTGTTGACCGCGCACAGCTGTTTCGACAAGGTGTTCTTCGCCAACAGCGGCGCCGAAGCCAACGAAGGCGCCATCAAGCTCGCCCGCAAGTGGGGCAAGAAGCATAAGAACGGCGCGTTCCAGATCATCACGTTCGACCACAGCTTCCACGGCCGCACGCTCGCCACCATGAGCGCATCGGGCAAGGCCGGCTGGGACACTATCTTTGCACCGCAGGTGCCGGGCTTCCCGAAAGCCATCCTGAACGACATTGCCTCGGTGGAAGCGCTCATCACTGACGAGACTGTCGGCGTGATGCTTGAGCCGGTGCAAGGCGAAGGCGGCGTGCTGCCGGCCACGCCCGAGTTCATGCAGCAACTGCGCGCGCTGACCAAGAAGCACAAGATCCTGTTGATCGTTGATGAAGTGCAGGCCGGTTGCGGCCGCTGCGGCACGCTCTTCGCCTATCAGCTCTCGAACATCGAGCCGGACATCATGACGCTGGGCAAGGGCATCGGGGGCGGCGTGCCGCTCTCGGCTCTGCTGTGCACGGATGAAGTTGCCAGCTTCGAGGCCGGCGACCAAGGCGGCACTTACAACGGCAACCCGCTGATGACGGCCGTCGGCTGCTCGGTGATCGAGCAACTCCTGGCCCCGGGCTTCCTGGACGGCGTGCAAGAACGCGGCGCCTATCTGCGCACGCAACTGCTCAAGCTGAGCGAAGAGTTCGGCCTGGCCGGCGAGCGCGGTAACGGCCTGCTGCGCGCGCTGCTGCTCGGCAAGGACATTGGCGGCCAACTGGTAGAAGCCGCACGCGAGATGAACCCGACCGGCCTGCTGCTGAATGCCCCGCGCCCGAACATCCTGCGCTTCATGCCTGCGCTGAACGTGACGACCGAAGAGATCGACACGATGATCGGCATGCTGCGCACGCTGCTGAAAGCACACGCCTGAAGCGCATTGCATGACCCCGGGGCGGCGCGCAATGCGTCGCCCTTCATCGCCCCATCGCTGCTCCCACTCTGAGGTTTGCCATGGCCGTGACGCGAGACGTTCCGGCCACGGGGATCGTGTTGTCTGATGATTCCGCGTGGCTCCCGCTGGACGACATCTACAACTTCCTCTCGCAGGAAACGTATTGGGCGCGCGGCCTGCCGCGCGACGTGTTCGACCGATCGATCGCAAATTCGCTGTGCTTGGGCGCGTATCGCCAAGACGACGATGGCTCGCATGATGACCTTGTGGGTTTTGCGCGCGTCATCACCGATCGTGCGACATTCGCATACCTGTGCGATGTGTTCGTGCTACCGGATTGGCGTGGAAAAGGCATCTCGCACGCGTTGATGGATTTCCTGCGCGAGCATCCTGAGTTGCAGACGCTGCGCCGCACAGTGCTTGTGACAACGGGCGCCGACTGGCTTTATCGCAAGCATGGCTTTACCGATGTGCCAGCAGGTGTCGGGTTCATGCAGTTGCATCGGCCGAACATCTACACGACGGCGCTTGCCTAAACGTTGGTCACGGGCAAAGAAAAAGCCCCGCAATCGCGGGGCTTTCTCGTGGTGCTTGAGGGTACTTACTCGCCCAGGTAGGCGGCACGCACCTTCGGGTCGTCCAGCATCTGCTTGGCATCGCCGCTCATGGTGATGAGACCGGAGTCCATCACGTAGCCGCGGTGCGCTGCCTGCAGCGCCAGACGCGCGTTCTGCTCAACGAGCAGCACGGTCACGCCTTGCGCCGAGATGTCGCGCACAACCTCGAAGATCTTCTCCACCATGATCGGCGAGAGACCCATCGACGGCTCGTCCAGCAGCAGCAGCTTCGGTTGGCTCATCAGCGCACGCGCCATGGCCAGCATCTGCTGCTCGCCGCCCGACATTGTGCCGGCCAGCTGGTTTGCACGTTCCTTCAGACGCGGGAAGATGCCGAACATGCGGTCGATGTCGGCCTTGATGTTGGCCTCATCGTTGCGCGTGAAGGCACCCATCTGCAGGTTCTCGACGATGGTCATGCGCGCGAACACGCCGCGGCCTTCCGGCACCATCGCCAGGCCCTGCTTGAGCAGGTTGTAGCTCGGCACGCCCTTGATGGACTTGCCCAGATACTGCACGTCACCGCCGGCCCAACCCTGCAGGCCGGTGATGGCCTTCATGGTGGTCGTCTTGCCGGCGCCGTTGGCACCGATCAGCGTGACCAGCTCACCTTCGCGAATCTCCAGATCCACGCCCTTGACCGCCTGGATGCCGCCGTACGCGACCTTCAGGCTGTCGATCTTCAACATTACTGGTTTCATATTCCGTTCCTCTGCGTCAGTGCGCTGACGCGCCGAGGTAGGCCTCGATCACGGCGGGGTTGCTCTGCACTTCATGCGGCAGGCCTTGTGCGATCACCTTGCCGTAATCCAGCACGGTCAGGCGGTTGCACAGGCCCATCACCAGCTTCACATCGTGCTCGATGAGCAGGATGGTCTTGCCGTCGGAACGGATCTTGTCGAGCAGACCGCGGAGTTCCACCTTTTCGGTGGCGTTCATGCCGGCGGCCGGTTCGTCCAGGGCCAGCAGCTTGGGCTGCGTGGCCAGGGCGCGCGCGATTTCCAGACGACGCTGGTGACCGTACGACAGGTTGCGCGCCGTGTAGTTGGCGTACTTGCCGATGCCGACGTAGTCCAGCAGGTCGTGCGCCCAGTCTTCGATCGACTGCTCTTCCTCGCGTGCAGCCTTGGTGCGGAACACCGCGCCGATCAAGCCGGCCTTGGTGCGCACGTGGCGGCCGACCATGACGTTTTCTGCCGCGGTCATGTCGCCGAACAGGCGGATGTTCTGGAACGTGCGCGCAATGCCAGCCTTGGCCACTTCGTGCACGGCGGTCGGCTGGTAAGGCGTGCCGGCCAGCACGAACTCGCCTGCGTCAGGCGTGTACAGGCCCGTGATGACGTTGAAGAACGTGGTCTTGCCGGCGCCGTTCGGGCCGATCAAACCGTAGATTTCGCCTTCGCGAATTTCCAGGTTCACGTCGGACAGCGCTTGCAGGCCGCCGAAACGCTTCTGGACTCCTCGGATCGAGAGGAGGACGTTGTTATTGCTCATGTGCGTGCCTCCATCAGATACGGGACAGTCCACCAGCCCGCTGCTTTTGCGGACGGTCTTCCTTGCGCGGCGAGGGCCACAGGCCCGCAGGGCGATACAGCATCACCCCCACCATCGCCAGGCCGAACAGCAACTGACGAAGCACTTCCGCTTCCACAATCACGTGGCCGAACAGCTTGTTCTGGATCGGCTCGGCCAGGGCGCGCAGCAGTTCCTGGAAGCCCACCAGCAGAATGCCGCCCAGGATCACGCCCGGGATATGGCCCATGCCGCCCAGCACCACGATCGCCAGGATGTAGATCGACTCCCACAGCACGAACGATTCCGGCGACACAAAGCCCTGGAACGACGCGAACATCGCACCCGACACACCACCGAACGACGCACCCATCGCAAAGGCCAGCAGCTTGATGTTGCGGGTGTTGATGCCCATCGCCTTGGCAGCGATTTCGTCTTCACGCAGCGCCACCCATGCACGACCAATACGCGAGTTCTGCAGCCGCAGGCACACGATGATGATGATCGCGGCCAGGAACACGAACAGGTAGTAGTACATGTAGACCGAGTCGAAGCGGATGCCGAAGAAATCATGGCGCTTCGAGAAGTCGAACCCGAAGATCTTGACCGGCTCGATCAGGTTGATGCCCTTCGGACCGTTGGTGATGTTCACCGGGCGGTCGAGGTTGTTCATGAAAATCCGGATGATTTCACCAAAGCCCAGCGTCACGATGGCGAGGTAGTCACCGCGCAGCTTCAGCACCGGCGTGCCCAGCAGAATGCCGAACAACGCCGCCAACCCGGCACCCAGCGGAATCACCCACCAGACAACAAGGTGCAGCCCGTTGGGGAACAGATTGTGAATCCACTCGAATTGGTTGGACAGGTGCGGCGAACCCAGCAACGCCATCATGTAGGCGCCCACCGCGTAGAACGCGATATAGCCCAGATCAAGCAGGCCGGCAAAGCCCACCACGATGTTCAGGCCCAGGGCCAGCATGATGTACAGCAGCGCGAAGTCCAGCACGCGCACCCAATAGTTGCCACCTGCGGCACCTACGATGAACGGCGCGAAGATCGCAAGGATCAGGAAGCCGTACAGCGCGGCGCGCGTCTTCATCGGCGCTTTGAAATTTTCTGTCATGGCGCTCCCCTTCTTATGCGCGGTCCGCAACGCGTTCGCCCATGATGCCGGACGGGCGGAACAGCAGCACGCCAATCAGCACGATGAATGCGAACACATCCTGGTAGTTCGAACCGAACACACCGCCAGTCAGATCACCGATATAACCGGCACCCAGTGCTTCGATCAAGCCCAGCAGCATGCCGCCAACCATGGCGCCTGCCAGGTTGCCGATGCCGCCCAGCACTGCGGCGGTAAATGCCTTCAGGCCGGGGATGAAGCCCATGTAGAAGTGAGCATTGCCGTAGTTGGTCGCCATCATCACGCCGGCGACCGCAGCCATGGCAGCGCCGATCATGAAGGTGGCCGAGATCACGAAGTTGGGGTTAACGCCCATCAAGCCCGCCACACGCTGGTTCTCTGCCGTCGCACGCATGGCGCGCCCCAGCTTCGTGCGGTTCACCAGCAGGATCAGACCAATCATCATCAGGATGGACACCGCGATGATCGCGATTTCCTTGCCAGTGATGGTCGCGCCGGTCGAGCCGATGTCGATCGGACTCGAAGGCAAAAGCTCAGGGAAGCTCAGCGGGTTGCGCGACCAGATCATCATCGCGAGTGTCTGCAGCACGATCGACACGCCGATGGCGGTGATCAGCGGCGCCAGGCGCGGCGCATTGCGCAGCGGCCGGTAAGCGACACGTTCGATGGTGTAGGCCACGATGGCGCAGACCGGCATTGCAAACAGCAACGCAAACACCAGCGTGAGCCAGTTAGGCAGATTGGGGAAGTATTTTTGGAGGAAATTGATGGCGGTCAGGGCAGACATTGCACCGACCATCAGAACATCGCCGTGGGCGAAGTTGATGATGCCGAGAATACCGTAGACCATGGTGTAGCCAAGTGCGATCAGCGCGTAAATGCTGCCGAGCACCAGACCGTTCACGATCTGCTGGATAAAGATATCCATGAGAACAGCTCCTGCTATGCCTTGCTTTGTTGTAGGCGACGGGATGACGTGCCCGCAAGGTATGCGATCAATCGGATGGGTAAGGTGAGGTTGCTGGTAAGCGGCCTGCCGACACGCCCATGGTGAGGGCCTTGTTTCATTGGCGAGGCTATGAAAAACGGCACCGCAGGGGTAGTCGCGGTGCCGTTTTTAGGGCGGATAACCCTTCGATTACATCTTCACAACGTCAAGAACAGTCTTCTTCTTGTCCTTGTAGTTGTACAGGGTGATGGAACCTTGCTTCAGGTCACCCTTGTCATCGAACGAGATGTTGCCGATCACGCCGTTGTAGTTGGTTGCCGGCATGGCAGCCAGGATCTTGGCCGGATCGGTCGAGTTGGCACGCTTCATCGCGTCGATGATCACGTTGACAGCGTCATACGTGAACGGAGCGTAGATCTGCACCGGCGTATGGAAACGGTCTTGGTACTTCTTGTCGAAGTCCGCGCCCTTCTCCATCTTCGACAGCGCCAGGCCTGCTTCCGAGCAGACGATGTTGTCGATTGCGTCGCCAGCCAGTTCGGCCACCTTGTCGGTACACACGCCGTCGCCGCCAACGATCTTGGCCGTGATGCCCAGTTCCTTGGCTTGCTTGGCGAACGGGCCGCCGGTGGCGTCCATACCGCCGTACATGATCACGTCCGGCTTCTTGCCCTTGATCTTGGTCAGAATGGCCTTGAAGTCGGTCGCCTTGTCGTTGGTCGCCTCACGCGCCACGACGTTCACGCCGTCAGCCTTTGCGGTCTTCTCGAACTCGTCGGCCAGGCCCTTACCGTAGGCGGTGGCATCGTCAACAATTGCCACGGTCTTGGCGCCCAGGGTCTTGGCGGCGTAGTTCGCCAGTGCCGGACCTTGTTGCGCGTCGGTTGCAACCACGCGGTAGGTCGTCTTGAAGCCCTGCTTCGTGTAGTCGGGGTTCGTCGACGACGGCGAGATCTGCACGATGCCTGCATCGCTGTAGATCTTCGAGGCCGGGATCGACACGCCCGAGTTCAGGTGGCCGACGACAGCAACAACGTGCTCGTCAACCAGCTTCTGCGCCACGGCGGTACCGGTCTTCGGGTCGCCTGCATCGTCTTCACCGACCAGCTCCAGCTTGATCTTCTTGCCGTCGATGGTCAGGCCTTCCTTGTTGGCTTCTTCAACGGCCAGGCGTGCACCGTTTTCGTTGTCTTTGCCAAGGTGAGCAATACCGCCCGTGAGCGGAGCCGCGTGACCGATCTTGACAACGGTCTCGCCGCCGGCAGCCGCCGCCGGAGCCGACGTTGCTGCAGGTGCAGCAGCTTGGTCTGCGGGCTTTTCCTCGTTCTTACCGCAAGCTGCTACGAGTGCCACGGCAGCCGCAAGCGGCAGAACTTTGGCAAACTTAATTTGCATGAGTGATCTCCTAGATCTCGCAAGAGCAAGAAGAGCGTCCTGCCTCCCGGCCGCTCCCCCTGCGCCGATTGTTTCAATTTGAAACGCGCGAATTGTATCCCCTTTTATTGCGGATGCAATACGCGTCGCAACAACGATTTTTGCAGTAACTACGCCGCTTTACGGGCTTTCCCCAATGCCCAAACAGGCGTCATTTCGCGCAGGCATTCGCGAACGGCGGATAGCCATATCAAGAAGCGTGCCAGACTAGGGGAAACCCCGTATTCATGCGGCTTGGCGGACGATTGCCACGGTAAATCAAGGCTTCGCCGGTATTGAAGAGGTTTTGCAACGCACAAAACAAAACGGCCACTCCGGGAAGAAGTGGCCGCTGATTCCTCAAAAGCGCTTTATGCACCGCATTAGGGCGCACAGTTTTTGTGCGCTTTTAAGTGTGTATTTACATAAAGGCATTCAATTGATTTGAAGACCCCTCGGAAGGGGGAAAGACATGTTTTCCTGGATACCGTCGAGCGGACGCACTGTGCGCGCGCCCAGCGCCTTGAGGCGGTCGACGATCGACTGCGCCAGCTCTTCGGGCGCCGAAGCACCCGCTGTCAGCCCCACGCGGCGCTTGCCGGCCACCCATTCGGGCCGCACCTGTTCCGGCGTATCCACCATATAGGCAGGCACGCCAAGCTTCTCGGCCAGCTCACGCAGACGATTCGAGTTCGAGCTGTTCGGGCTACCGACCACGATCACCACCTCCACTTGCGGCGCCATGAACTTCACAGCGTCCTGGCGATTCTGCGTCGCGTAGCAGATGTCCTGCTTCTTCGGCTCGTGCACGGCCGGAAAGCGTGCCTTGATGGCGGCCACGATCTCCTGGGTCTCGTCCACCGACAACGTGGTCTGCGTCACGTAAGCTAGGCGCGTCGGGTCTTTCACCGCGAGATGCTCAACATCGTCGACGGACTCGACCAGCAGCATGCCGTCGTTGGCCTGGCCCATGGTGCCTTCCACCTCGGGATGGCCCTTGTGCCCAATCATGATGATCTCGAAACCCTGCGCACGCATCTTCGAGACTTCCACGTGCACCTTGGTCACCAGCGGGCAGGTCGCGTCGAACACGCGCAGGCCGCGCGCCTCCGCCGCCTCGCGCACCGCACGCGACACACCATGCGCGCTGAAGATGACCGTGCCGCCCACGGGCACATCGTCGAGTTCCTGCACGAACACCGCGCCCTTGTTGCGCAGATCGCCAACGACATAGGCGTTGTGCACGATCTCGTGACGCACGTAGATAGGCGCGCCAAACAGCTCCAGCGCGCGCTCGACGATCTCGATGGCGCGATCCACGCCAGCGCAGAAGCCGCGCGGCTGCGCCAGCAAGACTTCGGCGTCGGCCTGGGTGACAGGATCAATGGAATCGAGCGGGGCGTTCACAGCGTTGCTCATATCAATCAGAGAATGCCGATCAACTGGACTTCAAACACGATCGTCTGGCCAGCCAGCGGGTGGTTAAAGTCGAACAGCGCGGAGGTCTCGCCGACTTCCTTGAGCACACCGGCATATTTACCGCCGCTCGGCGCATTGAACTCCACCAGGTCGCCCGGCTGGTAATCCTCTTCAAACGAAGAGTTTTCGCGAAGCGTGGCCAGCGACACGCGCTGCAGCAGTTCCGGATTGCGTGGGCCGAACGCGTGCTCAGGCGCCAGGCGGAACGTCGTGCGCTCGCCCTCGCGCATACCGAGCAGCGCCTGTTCCAGCGTCGGCGCCATCTGGCCTTGCCCCAGCAACAGCGTGGCTGGCTTGTCGTCGAAAGTGGTGACGATGTCCGTATCGTTTTCCAGCGCGATGCGGTAGTGCAGCGTCAGAAAGGAATCCGGGCCAACCACCTTGCCTGCGTTGCTCGGCGCCGCCCCGGACGCCTCGTTCACCAAATTTTGCACGCTTAACCTGCTTGACCAAAAAGTAACCCGTTATTGTACGTCAGCCCTCCCCGCGGCCGCAGGCGCGAAGCCCACCGCACTCTCGCTGGCAGGGCCTTTCCTCTGCTCATCCCTACCCTATGGCAATCGTCGACTGGCCCGCCCACGAGCGGCCGCGTGAAAAACTGCTCGCTCACGGCCCCGCCGCGCTCTCCGACGCGGAATTGCTAGCCATCTTCCTGCGCGTGGGCATGCCAGGCAAAAGCGCTGTCGACCTCGCCCGCGAACTGCTCACGCACTTTGGATCGCTCGCACGGCTGTGCCATGCGTCACAACAAGAGTTCTCGTCGATCAACGGAATGGGCCCCGCAAAATACGCACAACTGCACGCGCTGCTGGAAGTCGCGCGGCGTGCACTAAAAGAGGACTTCACCCAGGGCAAGACCTTTGACTCTCCACAAAGCGTGAAAGATTTCTTGCGCCTGACACTCGGCCACCGCCCGCATGAGGTGTTTGCCTGCTTCTTTCTAGATGTGCGACACCGGCTCATTGCCTGGGAAGAACTCTTCCGCGGCACACTAACGGAAGCCCGCGTCTATCCGCGCGAGATTGCCAAGCGCGCGCTACATCACAATGCGGCCGCGGTAATCCTGGCCCACAACCACCCCACCGGCAACACGGAGCCCAGCGAATCCGACATCACCCTGACCCGCGAGTTGTGCCGCGCGCTGGCCATGCTCGACGTGATCGTCCTGGATCACATGATCGTTGGCCGCAGCCACGTCTACGGCTTCCTCGAACACGGCAAAATGTAGTGCGGATGCCGCATCGCACGGTGCCCAACAGCAATCCGTCGATCTCGTTGATTTGTCAGCGCTTTTGTGTGTATAATCCGCGTTTCGCTGAAGTCCCACCTCTACAGTGGCGCTGCGCTTGGAT
The DNA here is from genome assembly GCA_000955795.1 of Burkholderiaceae bacterium 26. Classification (GTDB taxonomy): domain Bacteria; phylum Pseudomonadota; class Gammaproteobacteria; order Burkholderiales; family Burkholderiaceae; genus Ralstonia; species Ralstonia chuxiongensis. The sequence goes on along the minus strand of JYOB01000003.1, from coordinate 281,556 downwards.
TGGTCCCAGCGCCCGGTCGCAAACTGTAGCCAACGAATTTAGTTAGGAGTGCTCCATGGCACGCGTCTGTCAAGTGACCGGGAAAGCGCCGATGGTCGGCAATAACGTTTCCCACGCAAACAACAAGACCAAGCGCCGTTTTCTGCCGAACCTGCAGAATCGCCGCTTCTGGGTCGAATCCGAAAACCGCTGGGTCAGCCTGCGCGTCTCGAACGCTGGTCTGCGCCTGATCGATAAAAAAGGCATCGACGAAGTGCTCGTGGACCTGCGCGCACGCGGCGAAGTCTAATTAGGAGTTAAACATGGCCAGCAAAGGCGGACGCGACAAGATCAAGCTGGAATCGACCGCAGGTACGGGTCATTTCTACACGACCACCAAGAACAAGCGCACCAAGCCGGAAAAGATGGAGATCATGAAGTTCGATCCCGTCGCCCGCAAGCACGTCGCTTACAAGGAAACCAAGATCAAGTAATCCTCGCGGATTGCGCATCTTGTTTCCGTCGGCATGACCGACAGCAAAAACCCGCTCTCAGGCGGGTTTTTTGTTGCCTGCTGTTTGGCGCATGCTGGGGTGTACACTGCTCTTCTTTCCGATTGACACGCGGCTGTGTTACCCACCGGCCGCGTCTGCACCGCGTCCCGCGTCTTCCATGAATTTCGATGTTGCCGTTGTTGGCAGCGGCTTGGCGGGTCTGACCGTCGCCCTGCACCTAGCCGATCACCGTCGCGTGGTTGTCATCAGCAAACGCAGCCTGCCGGAAGGCGCCAGCGATTGGGCGCAGGGCGGCATTGCCGCAGTGCTCGACTCAGGCGACAGCCATGACGAGCACGTCGACGACACACTCATCGCCGGGGCAGGACTATGCGATGAAGCCGCCACTCGCTACATCGTAGAAAACGGGCGCTCGGCCATTGAATGGCTGATCGGCCATGGCGTACCTTTCACGCGCGACGAGCAGGCAGAACTCGGCTTCCACCTGACACGCGAGGGCGGTCATCGCCATCGACGTATCATCCACGCCGCCGATGCCACCGGCCATGCCGTGGTCACGACGCTGGTTGAGAAGGTGCGCAATCACCCGAACATCACGCTGCTGGAAGATCATTTCGCAATCGACCTGATTACCGACGCGAAGCTGGGCCAGCCGGGTATGCGCTGCCATGGCCTATATGCGCTCGACATCGCATCGGGCCACGTCAAGACGATTACCGCGAGCCAAACCGTGATGGCCACGGGCGGCGCAGGCAAGGTCTATCTCTATACGACGAATCCGGACACCGCCAGCGGCGACGGTATTGCCATGGCCTGGCGCGCAGGCTGCCGCGTAGCGAACATGGAGTTCATCCAGTTCCACCCAACGTGTCTCTACCACCCGTTCGCAAAGTCGTTCCTGATTACCGAAGCCGTGCGCGGTGAAGGCGGCAAGCTGATCCTGCCCGACGGCACACGCTTCATGCCGGCGCATGATGAGCGCGCCGAGTTGGCTCCGCGCGATATCGTCGCCCGCGCCATCGACTTCGAGATGAAGAAGCGTGGCCTGGACTGCGTCTATCTGGACATCAGCCACCAGAGCCCGGCGTTCCTCAAGGAACATTTCCCGACCATCATGGCGCGCTGCCTGGAGCTGGGCATCGACATCACGCGCCAACCGATTCCGGTGGTGCCGGCGGCGCACTACACGTGCGGCGGCGTGGTGACGGATCACCTCGGGCGCACGGATATCGCCGGCCTGTACGCCGTGGGCGAGACAGCCTACACCGGCCTGCACGGCGCCAACCGGCTGGCAAGCAATTCGCTGCTGGAATGCATGGTGATCGGGCGCGGCGCGGCGGAAGACATCCTCGCGCAACCACCCTCGAACCCAACGTCGGTGCAGATTCCCGCGTGGGATGAGAGCCGCGTGACCGACGCCGATGAAGAAGTCGTCGTCTCGCACAACTGGGATGAGCTGCGCCGCATGATGTGGAACTACGTCGGCATCGTGCGCACGAACAAGCGGCTGGAACGCGCGCAGCACCGCATCGCCCTGTTGCGCGAAGAAATTACGGAGTACTACGCCAACTTCCGCGTGAGCCACGATCTGCTGGAGCTGCGCAACCTCGTCGAGGCCGCCTCGCTGATCGTCGACAGTGCGCTGTCACGGCATGAGAGCCGTGGCCTGCATTTCTCGCGCGACTACCCCGAGACGCTGCCCAAGGCGCTGCCGACGGTCATGCAGCCGACCCATCGGCAAATCGCCCGGAAACGCTAAGGCTTATTCGACGATCCGCAAAGAGAAGTCGGTCGCGCGTACGTCCTTCGTCAGCGCGCCGACGGAGATACGATCCACGCCCGTTTCGGCAAACGCGCGGATCGTCTCGATGTTCACGCCCCCGGACACCTCCAGCAGCGCCCTGCCCGCCGTCATGCGCACAGCCTCGCGCATCGCGGGCGGCTCGAAATTGTCGAGCAGTACTGAGGTAGCGCCCGCCGCCAGCGCCTCTTCAAGCTGCGTCAGCGTTTCCACCTCAATCTGGATCGTCACGCCGGTGTTCAGTGCCTGCGCCGCACGCAGGGCTGCCGTCACGCCACCCGCCGCAGCGATGTGGTTTTCCTTGATCAGAATGCCGTCATACAACGCCAAGCGTTGATTCTCGCCACCACCGATACGCACGGCGTACTTCTGCGCCAGGCGCAAACCCGGCAGCGTCTTGCGCGTATCGAGCACGCGGGCGCGCGTGCCGTCGATGGCTGCGGCGTAACGCGAGGTCGACGTCGCGACGCCGGAAAGCAATTGCAGGAAGTTCAATGATGGCCGTTCGGCCGTCAGCAGCGATCGCGCCGGGCCTTCGATCTCGCACACCACCGAATCGGGCGCCATGCGGTCGCCTTCGTGCTGGCACCAAGTAACGCGCAGCGTCGGATCAACGGCGCGCATGCACGCATCGAACCAAGGCGTGCCGCACAGCACGGCGGTCTCGCGCACAATCACCCGCGCACGCGCATGGCGATCGGCGGGGATCAGCAAGCCGGTGCGGTCACCCGTGCCAACGTCCTCGGCAATGGCAGCAGACACGTTGGCGGACAGCGCCTCGCGCAGTGCCGGGCCAAAGCTATCGAAAATTGCCTGAGCCGGTGTGGCAAAGCTCGTCGTGTTCATCTGGGTTGCCGTCATGCCGGGCCGATTCCTTGAAAGAGTTGCGCGTTGGCGGCCAGCTCACCCTGCGGGCGAACCATGGCTTTCTCCCGCGCGGCAAAATCCAGCATGCGATCGATGCAGACCACGGCCTGCTTGCCGATGGCCGGATCGACGTGGATCTCGTTGCGACCGGTTTCCAGCACTTCGGCCAGATTGGTCAGCGCATTCATCGCCATCCATGGGCAATGCGCGCAGCTCTTGCAGGTGGCGGCGTTGCCGGCGGTCGGCGCCTCGATGAAGCGCTTGCCCGGGGCCGCCATGCGCATCTTGTGCAGGATGCCGTTGTCGGTCGCGACGATGAACTCCTGCGCCGGCAACGACTGCGCTGCTGCAATCAGCTGCGAAGTCGACCCGACCACATCGGCCTGCGCTACCACCGATTCAGGCGATTCCGGGTGCACAAGGATCTTGGCGTTCGGGTGCTCGGCGCGCAGCAGGTCCAGCTCTACGCCCTTGAACTCGTCGTGCACCAGGCACGAGCCCTGCCACATCAGCATGTCGGCACCGGTCTGTTTCTGGATGTAGCTGCCGAGGTGACGATCGGGGGCCCACAGAATCTTCTTTCCCTGCGCATGCAGGTGCTGCACGATCTTCAGCCCAATCGATGACGTCACCATCCAATCGGCACGCGCCTTCACGGCGGCGCTGGTATTGGCATAGACGACCACTGTGCGATCCGGATGCGCATCGCAGAAGGCGGCGAACTCATCCGGCGGGCAACCCAGATCCAGCGAGCAGGTCGCGTCAAGATCCGGCATCAGCACGGTCTTTTCGGGGCTCAGGATCTTGGCAGTCTCGCCCATGAAGCGCACGCCCGCCACGATCAGTGTCTTGGCCGAATGGTCGCGGCCGAAGCGCGCCATCTCCAGCGAATCGGACACGCAGCCACCGGTCTCCTCGGCTAGGTCCTGCAGGTCAGCGTCAACGTAGTAGTGCGCGACCAGCACGGCTTCACGTTCCTTGAGCAGACGCTTGATGCGAGCCTTCAGTTCGTCGCGTTCCTCGCGCGACAGCACCGGCGGCACCTTGGCCCAGGCGTGGGCCACGCAACTGGCGCCGGATTGCGCGTCGGAAAGCATATCCGGGCGCTCGAATTCAACCGTCTTGATGTGGGTTTCCATGGTGGTCTCCGCGTCCATTCGCGCTGTTAAGGCGCCGAGAAGCTGGCGCGGCAATGAAACGGACGGCGTGTGAGGAGGACTGGCACCGCGATACATTGTCGCGGCCCGTTAAAAATATGAGATGGAGGCAGTTTACCCAAAAGAAAAGCCCCGCTGCGGAGCGGGGCTTCACCTATGAAACAAGAAAGTCAGGCGTAACGGCGCAGGCGAACGGCAAATTCCTGCAGCGCGTGGATGCCGCTTTCCTCAGCGCGCTTGCACCACTCTTGCAGTTGATGCAGCAGTTGCTCGCGCGTGGCGTTCGAACGCCCCCACAGCGCGCCAAGCTCGCGGCGCATCTCAACGAAGGTGTGCAACGCCGAATGGTCCGATACGATTTGCGAGAGCTGCTCACGCTGCGGCGCGCCCAGCTTGGTTTCGTCGCGGTGGAACCACTTGCGGGCCGGCTTCAGCGCACGGTACTCAACAGCGCGCGAGTCCTTCAGCTTGGCCAGCTCTTGGCGGTAAGCCGTCTTAACAGTCTTGGCGTAGCGTGCCATCACGTCGTAGCGGTTGGCGATGATGGCTTCCAGCGTGTTCTGGTCGACTGGCTTCACGTCGCCAAAACGTGCCTTTGGCGCCACTTTCTTGACCTTCGCCAAGCCGACGATTTCGAGCGCGCGGATGTAGCCCCAGCCGATGTCGAACTCGTACCACTTGACCGAAAACTTAGCCGACGTAGCGTACGTGTGATGATTGTTGTGCAGCTCTTCGCCGCCGATGATGATGCCCCACGGCGACACGTTGGTCGAAGCGTCTTCGCAGTCGAAGTTGCGGTAGCCCCAGAAGTGGCCCAGACCGTTGATGATGCCGGCAGCGTGGATCGGGATCCACAGCATCTGCACCGCCCACACCGTCAGGCCCAGCGCGCCGAACATCAGCACGTCCAGGATCAGCATCAAACCGACGCCCTGCCACGTGAACTTCGAATACACGTTCTTCTCAACCCAATCGTCCGGCGTACCGTGGCCGAACTTCTGGATCGTTTCCTTGTTCTTGGCCTCAGCGCGATACAACTCGGCACCTTCCATCAGCACCTTGCGGATGCCACGGGTCTGCGGGCTGTGCGGATCCTCTTCGGTTTCACACTTGGCGTGGTGCTTGCGGTGAATGGCGGTCCATTCCTTGGTGACCATGCCGGTTGTCAGCCACAGCCAGAAACGGAAAAAGTGTCCGGCGATAGGATGCACGTCCAGCGCACGGTGTGCTTGGCAACGATGCAGAAAAATCGTGACGCAGGCGATCGTGATGTGCGTCATCACCAGCGTGAAAATCAGGATCTGCCACCAGGCCCAATTCAGGGTGCCGTTGGCGAGGAAAGTCAGAAAGGAGTCGATCAAAGTGTTCTCCGTGGTCAACTCGGGTGATCAAAGCAGCCTTTGGTCCGACAAATCAATCCGGACGGTGCTGCCTCTTAAGGCCATCCGCTGTCGCAGCGTTACGACAATGGGGTCGTGTCGGCGGTGATTCAGGTGTTGGCACCTGGCTTGCGCATCACATCGGCGAGCTTGTGGCTGCTACCCATATGACCTCCGCCCCAGCGCAATACAAGGTGTTTGCGGTGCTTTGTCGCAAGTGCTATGCCCTTTGCGACGGCCCGTCTGATCCTTTGTGGGAGCACTCGGTATTTTAACCGAATACCCCCTCTATTCCATGGGGGAAAACCGCTGATTTGACCTCAGACAAGTGGGCACCGTTCCGCCCGCAGGTGTGTTAGCCCTGCAGGGAGGCACCGGATGTGGCTTACGAATCACCCAAAGTGCTCGAAGCGCCCTGCTGCAGAGCCAGCGGCCCGAGCACACGCACTTCCCGTTGCGGATACGGAATGTCGATGCCAGCCTCTTTGAAGCGGCGATAGATGGCGCGATTCAGATCGGACTGGACGCCCAGCTTGCCGTTGTGCGGATCCGCGATCCACACGCCAAGTTCGTACTCGATGCCGCTGTCCGCAAACAGGGCCATGAAGGCGGCGGGCGCCGGCTCGGGCAGAATGCGCGAGATGCCCTCCGGGCATTGCAGCAACAGCGCCAGCACCGCTTCCGGGTCGGCGGCATACGATGCCTGCACGCGCACTGCCACGCGCACGGTGCCGCGCTCGTTGTGGTTCTGCACAGCCTGCGCGACCATCAGTTCGTTCGGCACCAGCGTATCGCCATCGCCGTTGCGCACCACGGTGTAGCGCGTGCGGATCTGCGTGACGATGCCGGTGTATGTGCTGACCGTAATCTGATCGCCGAGCTTGAGCGAGCGCTCAAGCAGGATGATGAAGCCCGAGACGTAGTTGCTGGCGATCTTCTGCAAGCCAAAGCCCAGGCCCACGCCGAGCGCCCCGCCAAACACCGACAGCACCGTCAGGTCAATGCCCACGAGCGACAGGCTCAGCAGCAGCGACACCAGCAGCAGCGCTGCCTTGGTCACGCGCGACAGCACCACCTTCAGGTTGGCATCAATGGCTGAAGCACGCGTAATACGGCTGTCCAGCCACGAGCCGAACCACATCGCCACGAGCACGGTGACGAGAATCCACACCACGCCCATCAGCATGGCGGCGAGGCTCACCTTCTGCTTGCCGCCAAGCGCAAAGCGAATGCCGTCGAGGTAATCCACCACATCGCCTAGCACGCCCAGCACGTAGAGCACCATGCCTATCCACATCAGCGTGGTCAGCACACGCTCGGCGACGACAAGCATGCCGTGCAGCTCGCCATTGGCCGACAACACGCGGCGCAGCACGTAGAAGCCGAGATAAAGAATCGCCAAGCCAAACAGCGGTACCGCAGCCAGGCGGAACACGCTGATCGGCATGGTGCCGATCAGGGCATAGCGCGCACCAAGCACCAGCAGCCAGCCAATCAACGGGAACATCGCCCGCTCCAGGCTCGACCAGGCAAAACGCAGGGCGAACGTGTCGTTCGCATGCGCCGTATGCAAGCGCCGCGAAATCGGCCGCGCGATCAGCCACGCGGCAACGAGCACCAGCACCAGCACGCCCAGTTGCCAGATAAAGCGCGGCCCACCCAGATCGGAGACGATGTCGTCGATCATGTGACCCAGCGCGATATGGTTGAGATTCAGCGGCAATCCGTTCATTAGCGTGATCGGTTATTGCGAACCCTTATTGGGTCCGATAGGGCAACGCATCGCCCACATGCTTCTGCCAATTGGCGGCATAGCGCTGGGCGAGATCGGCGTCGCCGCGCACGATCAGGACGTTTTCGGCATTGCCGCGCTGCGCGGTCTGCGTAAAGTTGAAGCTGCCGGTAACCAGCACTGGATGCGCGCCGCGCGGGTCGATCACGATGACCTTGTTGTGCGCATTCTTGTAGCGCACCTCTAGCCAGACGGGAATGCCCGCATTGGCGACCTCGGGCACGCGGCTGCCGCCGGAGCGCATCATCTGCTCGCGATCGGCCAGCACACGCACATCCACGCCGCGCTGATGCGCCGCCAGCAGCGCACGCGTAATCGCCTTGTTCGACAGCAGATACGCCTGCACCAGTACCTGCTCGTGCGCCTGATCGATGGCATCGGCCAACAACCCTTCGATGTCGTCGTCGGGCGTGAACGCAGCCTGCACCGTGCCCTTGGCTGGCAGCACTGGTGGCGTGCCGCGGGCCTGCGCCACGCCACCTGCGGCAAACACCAGCCATGCGGCCAGCAGCCAACCCAAGCGGCGCAGCATCATGCGCGGCGCTCCAGCACGGCCGCGAAGAAGCCGTCGGTCTGGTGCGTGTGCGGATACAGTTCCAGGTAGGGCCCCATTTCCAGGGCGATCTTCTGCGCGGCTAGCACCTCACCGGCGGGCACGAGCACGAAGTCTTCATGGGCGGCCAGGAACTGCTCGACCACCTGCTGGTTCTCGCGCGCCAGCACGCTGCAGGTCGCGTAGACGAGGCGGCCACCCGGCTTCAGCAGCCGCGCCGCCGATGTCAGGATCGACAGCTGCTTGGCCGACATTTCTTCCACGGCCTGCGCAGATTGGCGCCACTTTAGGTCCGGATTGCGGCGCAACGTGCCCAAACCGCTGCAAGGCGCGTCGACCAGCACGCGATCGATCTTGCCCGCCAGCCGCTTGACCTTGGCATCGTGCTCGCTGTCAATGCGGCCCGGATGCACGTTCGACAGGCCGCTGCGCGCCAGGCGCGGGCCCAGGTTCGACAAGCGTTTTTCCGATACGTCGAAGGCATACAGGCGCCCCGTCGAGCGCATCGCCGCGCCAATCGCCAGGGTCTTGCCACCAGCGCCGGCACAGAAATCGACCACCATCTCGCCGCGCTTGGGTGCCAGCAATTGGCAGAGCAGTTGGCTGCCCTCGTCCTGCACCTCGACCGTGCCGTTGGTGAAGATATCGAGCTTGTTCAACGCCGGCTTGCCCGCTAGGCGAATGCCCACCGGCGACAGCGGTGCTGCAGCCCCCTCGATACCGGCTTCGGCCAGTGTTGCGAGCACGGCTTCGCGCTCGCCCTTGAGCGTATTCACACGCAAGTCCAGCGGCGCGGGCGTGAGCCACGCTTGCGCCAGTGCTTCGGTGAAGTCCGCACCGTGCTGTGCAACCAGCGCATCGAAGAGCCAGTCGGGCAGATTGGCGCGCACGCGGGCCGCCAGCGCGGCGCGGTCGCGGTTTTCCCAGCGATCCAGCCATTCGGCCTCCGCCGGGTTCAGGAACGGGGCGATAGCCTCACGCCCGGCCGTCTGCAGCAAGCCGAGCAGCACCAGGCGACGACGCGCGGGGCCAGTGCCGCTCTCGGCAAACTGACCGAATTCAACCTTGCGGCGCAGCACGGCAAAGGCCGCTTCGGCGATGATGCCGCGCTCGCGGTGGCCAAGTTCGTGGTGCTCACGGAAGTACTGGCTGACCACCATGTCGGCGGGCGCCGCAAAGTGCAGCAGGCGCGCAAGCACCTTATCCAGGTGCTCCAGATGGCTGCCATGCACGCCCGTGCGCGGGCGCGGGGCGCTGCGCGGCGCGGGCTTGCCCTGCGGTGCCCGATACCAGCCACCGCCACCGGAACCCGCGCGCTTGTTGCCCGATCCGCCGTTTCCATTGCCGCGCGAACGCTGACGATCCTGACTCATGCTGCCTCCCGGGCGTTGACGCCAATAACAAGCTGCGATTCATCCGGAGAGACGCGCACAACACCGTCTTCGATCGACAACCGCCCTTCCACGAACCAGCGTACGGCACGCGGATAAATCGTGTGTTCCTGCGCCAGCAGCCGCCCGGCCAGCAAGTCAGGCGTGTCGTCCTGGCGCACGTCGATGATGGCCTGCAGCACGATCGGGCCGTGGTCCAGGTCAGCGGTGACGAAATGCACCGTCGCGCCATGTACCTTCACGCCCATGGCCAACGCGGCCTCGTGCGTATGCAAGCCAGGGAAGCACGGCAGCAGCGACGGATGAATGTTCAGCATGCGCCCGGCGTAGCGCTTGACAAAGCCCGGCGTAAGGATGCGCATAAAGCCGGCCAGCACCACCAGATCAGGCGAAAAGCCGTCGATCACCTGCGCCAGGGCGGCGTCAAAGCTGTCGCGATCGGGGAACGCCTTGTGATCGACCACCGCGGTGGCGATGTCGTGCGACGCGGCAAATTTAAGTCCTGCCGCATCGGGCCGATTAGAAATGATGGCGGCAATGCGTCCCGACCAACCTTCGGCCTGACAGGCGCGGACAATGGCTTCCATATTGGAACCGCGTCCGGAAATGAGAATGACGATGTTTTTCATCGCGGCATTTTATCAAGTGCGCCGGAGTTCCCCGAGAAAATCGGGTGTGACGCCTTCGCAGCCATGCCGCGGGCGCTTTTGCAGCCACCGTGGCATTTTGCCGACGCATGCCGGCAAAAACTCTGTCATGCCAGCAAAAGGAAGGGGCAACCGTTGGCGCGCTTTGGCGCGCTCTGATAATCTCAGCGCCATAATTGTCCGCGCTCCCGAGGGGTCGGGTGGGCTGCCAGCGATGATCCGACGCGTATCAAACGCCTGTTCATCCTGCGCTGCAACATCGTGCGGGCAATACCGTGACAGTCGATCGGCACAGGGTGAGACACCCGGCCCGTCGACCATCGCCCGCGCCGGGTCGACACGCGTACAACAACAAGAGGGCATTGCCCTCACCGGGGAATAAGAATGACGAGCTCGCTGCGTAGCCTGCTGGTGGTCGACGACCACCCTCTCGCCTTATCTGGCACGACCACGTTTCTTGCACACGCCTTGCCTGAAGTTCAGGTGCACGCGGCTATTGGCCGGCGCCAGGCGCTTGCGCTGGTGGAGGAAGGCGTCCGACCGGACGTCGTACTGCTGGACGTGTGGCTGTCCGATTGCACGGGCTTCGACGCCATGCGCGAACTGCGCGGCAAACTGCCAGAAGCACGCTTTGCCTTCATGTCGGCGGAAAACACGCCGGAAATCGTCGCCAAGGCCCAAGCGCTGGGCGCCATCGGCTTCATCGGCAAGCACGCCGATGCCCATGCTTTCTCCAAGGCGGTGGCCGGCATTTTCGGCGGCGATGCGTCGTTCCCGTCCGAAGACGATATGGGCGGCATCAACGGCAAGGGCGGTGCCTCGCACGGCATTCCCATCACGCCGGCAGAACTGGGGCTGACGCCGCGCCAGGGCTCGGTGCTGGCGCTGCTGCTCGAAGGCCTGCCCAACAAGTCGATCGCGCGCCAGTTGGGCCTGACGGAAAACACCGTCAAAGAACACGTCTCGGCGATTCTGCAGCGGCTGGGCGTACGCACGCGCATCCAGATCATCTCGCGCATGGAACGCTTTCGCCTGACCGGCGCTGCCTGATCCAGCCGCCTCATCTGAGCATTCTGACGGCGCCCTTCACGGCGCCGTTTCACATTACCGTCAATAAGCGACCTGCGGCTCGGCTGAGCGGCCGCGCAGCCAGCGCTTGAGCAGCACGCGCAGCATGTTCGGGTCCATCGGTTTGGCAAGTAGCAGGTAGCCGGCTTCTTCGGCGCGCGCGAGGGCGGCGGAGTTGCGATCGCCGGTCAGCAGCACGGCGTGGGCATCGGGATGGCTGACTTGCCAGCGCTCGAGCAGCTGCAGGCCATCCTCCTCGCCGGGCAGGCGCAGGTCGCAGAAGATGATCTGCGGGCGGATGCCGCGCGCCAGCAGTTGCTCGGCGGAGCGGCCATCGGCGGCGCTGTGGACTTCCACGCCCCACGCTTCGAGCAGCGCGTGCCAAGCCTTACGGATTTGCTGGTCGTCGTCCACGACCAGCACCACGCCCGAGAACCGCGGCTGATCAAGCACTGCACGCTTCTGCTCGGCGCGTGGCTGCGTGGCCAGCGGTGCCTTGATCTCGGCGGGCACCGGCCGGAGTGCCATCCAGAACATCGAGCCGCGCCCCGGCACCGAGCGCACGCCAAACGTGCCGCGCAGCAGACGCACACATTCCTTGTAGATCGACAGGCCCAAACCCAGGCCCTGACTCGGATCGCGTTCCGGGTTTTCAACCTGGTAGTACGTCGAGAAGATGTCTTTCTGATGCTCAGGCGCGATGCCGATGCCGGTATCCCACACCTCGATCCGCAGATGCTTCTGGCGCACGCGCAGCGCCACCATCACGCCGCCGCGCTCGGTGTAGCGCAGCGCGTTCTGCAGCAGATTGAACAGCGCCCGGCGCAGCAGCACCGGCTCGGCCATCCCGAACACCGGCAGCGGCGGAATGCGCGCCGTGAGCGCCAGACCCTTGGCGCGCGCATCCGGCATGAACTGCTGGACCACTTCGGTGATGACCTCGCCCAGATCCACCGGCTCCAGCGTCGGCGAGGTCTTGCGGCTCTCCAGCTTGGACAGGTCCAGCAGCGAGCGGAACAGCAGATCGATGGTCGCAGCGCCCGAGGCCAATTGCTCCACCAGCGGCGCCAAGGATTCCGACTGGTTGCGGGCCCGCAGCGCTTCCACCAAGAGCACGATCGCATGCACCGGCTGACGCAAGTCGTGGCTGGCGGCAGCCAGGAAGCGCGATTTTTCTTCCGATGCCGACAACGCGCGCTGCTTCTCGTCCTGATAGCGGCGCGCAAGCTGGCGGCTCTCGTTCTCCAGCTGGATTTCGCGCACCAGCGTGTTGTGGATGTTGACGGCATGCCGGGTCAGCAGGGCCGCAAAGAACAGCAGCACGCCGCGCAAATACAGCCCGTGTCCCGGAAATGCCTGGTCGGCCAGCACAAAGTGCGGCGCCAGGATGCCCGTCCCGAGGATCAGCAGGCTGGACGGCACGGGCGCCTGCGACAACACGGCTGCCGCCGCCACGCCGATGATCACGATCATCAGCAGGCTGCTGAACTCCAGCGACGGCGACATCAGATACAGCCCCGCCGAACAGCCCCACGCCACCCCACCCACGGCCGACATGACGTGCATGCCCGTCCACCACTTGCGGGTGTGCGCGGCCAGCGTCATGCGGGTCAGGTCATAGCGATAGCCAAAATAGAAGCGCAGGCCTGACGCCGTCAGGCACAGCATGATCAGACACCAGCCCAGCAGGACCGGGCGGTTGGAGGCGTCCCAGAACGCGGCGACCGTCAAGGCGGGCAGCACGACCGAGGCGGCAATCCCCATGGGCGCCCCGCGATGCACGGCGGCGAGCAGCTTGGCGCGGGCGTCCAGTTCGAGCGGCGCGCGGCTGGCAAGCCCGAACTTGGCGAAGAAAAGGCGCAGCGAGGCGTTCAAGGAGATATCGGGTAGGAACTGGATATCGGATTGTGCCGCAAGCATGCGCCGCGCGGGCGCACCGTTCGGACGATTGTGCAACACCCCGACACCCACCCGCGTGCGCGCCGGGGATGGGGCAATCCCTTATATAATGTGCGTTTTGCTGGATTTTGGTGGCTGTCAGGCCAATCCGGCACGAAATCGCACTTCTCCTTTCCTCGACCACCGACGCTTCTCGTGAAAGTCTTTCGCGGCTTGCCCAACGCCGAAAGTCGCGCGCCCTGCGCGTTGACCATCGGCAACTTCGACGGCGTACACCGCGGGCACCAGTCTTTGCTGGCCCGCGCACGCGCGGCGGCCGACGCACGCGGATTGCCGCTTACGGTGATGACGTTCGAGCCGCATCCGCGCGAATTCTTCATGCCGGACCGCGCGCCCACCCGCATTGCGCTGCTGCGCGACAAGCTGGAAAGCCTGCGTCGCCAGGGCGTCGACCGCGTGGTCGTGGAGCATTTCAACGCGCATTTCGCTGGGCAGACGCCGGACGAGTTCGTGCGCAATGTTCTGGTCGATGGCCTGCACACGCGCTGGCTGCTGGTGGGCGATGATTTCCGCTTTGGCGCCAAGCGGGCGGGTGATTTCAACTATCTGCAGGCCGCCGGCGCCCAGTTTGGCTTCGAAGTCGAGCAGATGGGCTCCGTGTCGGAGTCCGGCGTGCGCATTTCCAGCTCGGCCGTGCGCGAGGCGCTGGCCGCCGGTGACCTGGAACACGCCCGCCGCCTGCTCGGGCACGGTTATGCCATCAGCGGACACGTGGTGCACGGGCAAAAGCTCGGCCGCTCGCTGGGCTTTCCGACGCTGAATTTGCGCATCTCGCATCGCAAGCCGGCCGTGGCCGGCATCTTTGTCGTGCAGGTGCACGGGCTGGCCGAAAAGCCGCTGCCGGCCGTCGCCAGCATTGGCGTGCGACCGACGGTGGATGATTCAGGCCGCGTGCTGCTGGAAGTGCATATCTTTGATTACCACGCCAGCGTCTACGGCAAGCTGGTGCGCGTGGAGTTCATGAAGAAGCTGCGCGACGAGGCCCGTTACGATTCGCTCGATGCCCTCAAGGACGCGATCGCGCAGGACTGCGTTCACGCGCGGCAGTTCTTCGGGCTGCCCATTCCGCCAGCCGGCGAGTCGCCAACGCTTCGGCGCGACTTCGCCACCTCCGCCACCGACCGAATTCAGTAGGCGGCCGACACGTTCGCCGCCCAGAAGCCACACGCTGCGCACGCGCGCCCTGCACTGTCAGCCGCGCTTGCACCGATCCGATCTGCCCGAATCTGCCCCACATCACATCATGTCTGACGCCAAGAAGCCCACGCCGGAGAAGAGCAAGTACCCGGTCAACCTGCTGGACACCCCGTTCCCCATGCGCGGCGATCTGCCCAAGCGCGAGCCGCAATGGGTAAGGCAATGGCAGGACAAGCAGCTCTACAAGAAGATCCGCGCTGCGCGCAAGGGCGCGAAGAAGTTCATCCTGCATGACGGCCCGCCGTATGCCAACGGTGATCTGCACATCGGCCACGCGGTCAACAAGATCCTCAAGGACATGGTGATCAAGGCGCGCGGCCTCACCGGCCTGGACGCTGTCTATGTGCCGGGCTGGGATTGCCACGGCATGCCGATCGAGATCCAGATCGAAAAGCGGTTCGGCAAGGGCCTGCCCGTCCAGGAAGTGCAAGAGAAGGCGCGTGCGTACGCCACCGGCCAGATCGCGCGCCAAAAAGCGGATTTCGAGCGCCTGGGCGTGCTGGGCGACTGGGCCGATCCGTACCTGACCATGAACTTCCGCAACGAAGCGGACGAGGTGCGTGCGCTGGGCAAGATCCTGGAGAAGGGCTACGTCTTTCGCGGCCTGAAGCCGGTCAACTGGTGCTTCGACTGCGGCTCGGCGCTGGCGGAAGCCGAAGTGGAATACGCGGACCGTACCGATCTGTCGATCGATGTCGGCTTCCCATTTGCCGATATCGACGCACTGGCCAGCGCCTTCCACGTGGGTGCTGACGTGCTCAAGGCCAAGCAAGGCTGGATCGTGATCTGGACCACCACGCCGTGGACGATCCCTTCCAACCAGGCGCTGAACCTGCACCCGGAAATCGAATACGCGCTGGTCGACACGCCGCGTGGGCTGCTGATCGTTGCCAAGGAGCGCGTCGAGGCTTGCCTGCAAAGCTGGAAGCTTGAAGGCACGGTGCTGGCCACGTGCGAAGGCGCCGCGCTCTCGGGCGCGCGCTTCCACCACCCGCTCGCCAAGATGGACGCGGGCTACGACCGCACTTCGCCTGTCTACCTGGGCGACTACGTGACCATCGACACCGGTACCGGCATCGTCCACTCTGCGCCAGCGTATGGCGTGGAAGACTTCCAGTCCTGCAAGTCACACGGCATGCCCGACTCGGAAATCATCAACCCGGTGATGGGCAACGGCGTGTACGCATCAACGCTGCCGCTGTTTGGCGGCCAGATGATCTGGGATGCCAATCCGAAAATCGTCGAAGTGCTGCGCGAGTCCGGCAACTTGTTCGACGCGCACAAGCACCCGCACAGCTACATGCACTGCTGGCGCCACAAGACGCCGATCATCTACCGCGCCACGTCGCAGTGGTTCGCGGGGATGGACGTGCAGCCCAACGACGGCAACGCCACGCTGCGCGAGACCGCGCTCGCGGGCATCGACGCGACGGCGTTCTACCCGTCGTGGGGCAAGCAGCGCCTGCACAACATGATCGCCAACCGCCCGGACTGGACGCTCTCGCGCCAGCGCCAATGGGGTGTGCCGATGGCCTTCTTCGTGCACAAGGAAACCGGCGCGCTGCACCCGCGCACGCCTGAGCTGCTGGAGCAGGTCGCCCAGCGCATCGAAAAGAGCGGCATCGAAGCCTGGCAGACGCTCGACCCGCGCGAGCTGCTCGGCGATGAAGCCGACATGTATGAGAAGAACCGCGACACGCTCGACGTGTGGTTCGACTCGGGCACGACGCACTGGCACGTCATCCGCGGCTCGCACGCGGCGGATCTGTACGACGCTTCGGCCGACCTGCCGGACGGTCGCCTGGCTGATCTGTATCTGGAAGGTTCCGACCAGCACCGCGGCTGGTTCCACTCGTCGCTGCTGACGGCTTCGATGCTGTACGGCAAGCCGCCGTACAAGGGCCTGCTCACGCACGGCTTCACGGTGGACGGCGAAGGCCGCAAGATGTCCAAGTCGATCGGCAACACGATCGCGCCGCAGGAAATCGCCAACAAGATGGGCGCCGAGATCATCCGCCTGTGGGTGGCCTCGACCGACTACTCGGGCGAACTGGCCATCTCGGATGAAATCCTGAAGCGCGTGGTGGAAGGCTATCGCCGCATCCGCAACACGCTGCGCTTCCTGCTCGCCAACCTGACGGACTACGACCACGCCAAGCACGCGCTGCCGACCGAGCAATGGCTCGAGATCGACCGCTACGCCGTGGCGCTGACGGATGCGCTGCAGAAAGAAGTGCTGTCGCACTACGACGTGTACGAATTCCACCCGGTGGTCGCCAAGCTGCAGACGTTCTGCTCGGAAGACCTGGGGGGCTTCTACCTCGACGTGCTGAAGGATCGCCTGTACACGACTGCGCCCGATTCCGTGGCGCGCCGCTCCGCACAGAATGCGCTGTATCACATCACCCAGGCCATGCTGCACTGGATGGCGCCGTTCCTGTCGTTCACGGCCGAAGAGGCATGGCAGGTGTTTGCGCACGGCACGGAGCACACCGACACCATCTTCACCAGCACCTATTACAACGCTCCGGTGCCGCAAGGCGCCAGCGCGCTGCTGGAGAAGTGGGCCGCCATCCGTAACGTGCGCGGCGAAGTGACCAAGCAACTGGAAGCGCTGCGCATCGACGGCAAGATCGGCTCGTCGCTGCAGGCGGAAGTGACGGTGTCGGCGGGTGAATCGGTGCATGACGCGCTGGCCAGCCTCGGCGACGACCTGCGCTTCGTCCTGATCACGTCCGCGGCCAAGCTGGAGCGCGCGCCGGAAGGCGGCGATCTGCTCATCACCGTGGTGCCGTCCACGCACGCCAAGTGCGAGCGCTGCTGGCACTACCGCGCCGACGTCGGCCACGACGCGACCCATCCGACCCTCTGCAAGCGCTGCACCGACAACCTGTTCGGCGCTGGTGAACAACGGAGCGCTGCGTAATGGCGACAACTCGGGCGGCCCGTAACGGCGGTAAGAGCAAATCGATCGGATTGAAGAAGAGCGCCGGCGGTCATGGCGTGGGCCCTTGGCTCGGCCTGGCCGTCATCTGGATCCTGCTGGACCAGTTGACCAAGGTCGCCATCCTCAAGACCTTCACCTACGGCGAGTCGCGCCCGGTCACCGGGTTCTTCAACCTCGTGCTGGCCTATAACAAGGGGGCGGCGTTTTCGTTCCTGGCCGCAGCGGGCGGCTGGCAGCGCTGGTTCTTCACGGGCCTGGGCGTGGCAGCGGCGCTGTTCATCGTGTGGCTGCTCAAGCGGCACAGCGGGCAAAAGCTGTTCTGCTTTGCCCTGGCGCTCATTCTGGGCGGCGCGCTGGGCAACGTGATCGACCGTGTCATCTACGGTCACGTGGTGGATTTCCTCGACTTCTACCTGCACAACTACCACTGGCCGGCGTTCAACGTGGCCGACTGCGGCATCACCATCGGTGCGGTACTGCTGATCGTCGACGAACTGCGGCGCGTGCGGCGCTGACGCTGCGGTGCCAGAACTCCGGCAGTGGAATGGTGAAGCGGTGCTGTGCCTCGACGAGGCCGGCCCGCCCATCGCCAGCGAACAGGATGCGCTAGACCACGTGATCGGCGAGGCGCTGGGGCATGGCGCAACGATGGTTGCCGTGCCCGTCAGCCGCATCGATGCCGCGTTCTTTGCGCTGCGCACGGGCCTGGCTGGCGGCATCGCACAAAAGATCACCAACTACCGCCTGAAACTCGCCGTGGTGGGCGACATCTCTGCGCACCTACGCGCCAGCGGCGCGTTACGCGACTGGGTCCGTGAATCGAACCAGCGCGACACGATCCGCTTCGTGCCGTCGCTCGACGATCTGGCTGCCGATGCGCGGCCCATGCCTGCCGAATAAGGGCTCAGCCCCAGTAGCGCACGGCATACCACGCGCGCTTGACGTACTCCGCAAGAATCGACCCGGCTTCGTAGACAGGCACCGACTTGGCGAGCGTGTCGCCCGGGAACACGCCTTGCGCACCCCAAGTGACTTCCGGCCACACCTTGCTGAACACCGCCAGCGCTCGGCCGGTGTGATACCAGCTCGTGACCAAAATTGCGCTCTGCACCTGCTGGCCCGCCAGCGTCTCGCGCGTCATCCGCGCATTTTCCATCGTGCTGCCGGACACACATTCGTGGCCGATGCGCTCCGCCGGCACGCCGGCCATCACAAGGCGGCGCTCGATCAGCAGGCAATCGCCCTGGCCGCTGACGAACACGCGAGGCGCTACACCCGCGTGATACAGCTCGGCAGCGCCGATCACGCGCTGGCCCGACTCTCCGCCCAGCACAACGATCACGTCTGCGTGCGCGAGCCTCGGCTCCTCGCGCAGCCATGCCTTCGCCCCGCAGACGAGCACGGCAGCGGCCACCACCGCAACGATGGCGCAACCGCCAATCAAGGCGAGGACATTGCGAACTGCTGAACGACCGAAAACCATATCGGGAATGCGCATTTGAGGAAAAACCGGGGTGCCAGACGCACCGCGGGGCAAGCCGGTATCATCGCCACTGTTGAGCAGGAAGCCCGGGCACCGGGTTGTATCCTGCCCGCGCATATCGCGTCAATCGGATTCCCAAGCGGGTTGTTATGGAACTGCAAGGCAAACATTTCGTGCTCGGCCTGACCGGCGGCATCGCGTGCTACAAGTCCGCCGAGCTGGTGCGGCTGTTGACCAAGGCTGGCGCGACCGTGCAGGTGGTGATGACCGAGGCCGCCGCGCACTTCATCACACCGGTGACGATGCAGGCGCTTTCCGGTCGTCCGGTCTTCACGTCACAGTGGGATGGCCGCATCGGTAACAACATGCCGCACATCGACCTCTCGCGCGAAGCGGACGCCATCGTCATCGCACCGGCGTCCACCGACTTTCTGGCCAAGCTCGCGCACGGCATGGCCGACGACCTGCTCTCCACGCTGTGCATCGCGCGCGATTGCCCGCTGCTCGTCGCGCCCGCGATGAACCGCCAGATGTGGGCCGCGCCCGCCACGCAGCGTAACGCAGCGCAGTTGCGCGCGGATGACGTCACCCTGCTCGGCCCCGATGCCGGCGACCAGGCCTGCGGCGAAGTCGGCGACGGCCGCATGCTGGAGCCGGAAGACATCGTCGAGCAGCTCATCGGCTTCTTTCAGCCCAAGCTGCTGCGCGGTCACCGCGTGCTGCTGACGGCCGGCCCGACCTTCGAGCCGATCGACCCCGTGCGCGGCATCACGAACCTGTCCAGCGGCAAGATGGGTTTTGCCTTGGCACGTGCGGCAGCGCAGGCCGGTGCAGAAGTCACGCTGGTTGCCGGACCGTGCCATCAGGACACGCCCGCAGGCGTGCTGCGCATTGATGTGCAAACCGCCCAGCAGATGCACGACACCGTCATGCACGAGCTGGATGCTGCCAAGAACGACATCTTCATCGCGGTTGCGGCGGTGGCCGACTGGCGCGTGGCGCAAGCCGCGGAACAAAAGCTCAAGAAGCAGAACGACTCCGACGTACCGGCCCTTACGTTCACACAGAACCCGGACATCCTCGCCGGTGTGGCGCGCCGGGCGAATGCGCCTTTCTGCGTCGGCTTTGCGGCCGAAACCGAACGGTTGGAAGAGTTCGGCGAGGCCAAGCGCAAGAAAAAGGGCATTCCGCTGCTGGTCGGCAATCTTGGCCAGCAGACCTTCGGCCGCGACGACAACGAAGTCGCGCTCTTCGATGCAAAGGGCATCACGCGCCTGCCGCGCGCCGACAAGTTGACGCTCGCGCGCCAGATCGTCGCCGCCATCGCCGACCGCGTGCATGGGGCACGATCATGACTGCCGCGCCAATCCGCCTGTCGGTTCTGGACCAAAGTCCGGTCATCTACGGCCACAGCGCACGCGATGCCATCGCCGCGACGGTCGACCTGGCGCAACTCGCGGATTCGCTCGGCTACACGCGCTACTGGTGCGCCGAGCACCACGGCCTGCGCGGCGTGAGCAACCCCGCGCCGGAAGTGATGATTGCCCGCGTAGCCAGCGCCACGAAGCACCTGCGCGTGGGCTCCGGCGGCGTGATGCTGCCCTACTACAGCCCCTTCAAGCTGGCCGAGCAGTTCCGCCTGCTGGAGGCGCTGTTCCCGAACCGCATCGACCTGGGTGTCGGCCGTGCACCTGGCGGCGACATGCGCACCGCGCAAGCCGTGGCGATGGGCGACTACAACCGCGGCGACATCTTCCCGCAGCAGGTGCAGGAACTGATCTGGCACCTGACGGGCACGCTGCCGTCCGATCACCCAGCGGCCGGCGTTCTGCTGCAACCCGAGAGCGATACCAAGCCCGAGTTGTGGATGCTCGGCTCCAGCGATTTTGGCGGCGCGCTGGCCGCGCGTCTGGGCATCCGTTTCGCGTTCGCGCATTTCATCAACCCGCACGTCGGGCATATCGTCACCCAGCAGTACCGCACGGATTTCGAGCCCGGCTACGACGCGCGCCCGTATAGCGCCGCCGCCGTCTTCGTGATCGCGGCTGATACCGAAGCCGAAGCGCGCCGCTATGAAGCCGCCGTCGACCTGCGCCGCGTGCAGATGGCGCTTGGCGTAAACGGCCCGATCCCGACCGTCGAGCAAGGCGAGGCCCACGTCTACACCGAGCGCGACCAGGCCATCGCTATGCGCGAGCGGCCACGCAGCATCATCGGCACACCGGAATCCGTGGCCGAGCAGATGCATGCGCTCAAGGAACGCTTTGTCGCCGACGAACTGATCCTGCTGACCGTCGCACCCAGCTACAAGGCGCGACAGCGCTCATACGAGCTGCTGGCCGAGGCGTTTGCGCTACCATCTCCGGCTTCTGCAACCTCTTCGGCCCGCCCCGCATGAAACTCGACGTCAAGATCCTCGACGCCCGCCTGCACGAACAGCTCCCGCAGTACGCCACCACCGGCAGCGCCGGGCTAGACCTGCGCGCCTGCATCGACGCTCCGCTCACCATCGAGCCCGGCACCACGCATCTGGTCCCGACCGGCATGGCCATCCATCTGGCCGACCCGGGTTATGCCGCGCTGATCCTGCCGCGTTCCGGCATGGGCCATAAGCACGGCATCGTGCTCGGCAACCTGGTCGGCCTGATCGATTCGGACTACCAGGGCCAGCTCATGGTCAGCACATGGAACCGTGGCAGCACGGCATTCGTGCTCAATCCCATGGAGCGCCTTGCGCAACTCGTGATCGTGCCGGTGGTGCAAGCCGAG
The DNA here is from genome assembly GCA_000955795.1 of Burkholderiaceae bacterium 26. Taxonomy (GTDB): domain Bacteria; phylum Pseudomonadota; class Gammaproteobacteria; order Burkholderiales; family Burkholderiaceae; genus Ralstonia; species Ralstonia chuxiongensis. The sequence continues at coordinate 260,052 of JYOB01000003.1, read as the reverse complement.
CTGAACATCGTCGATGACTTTGCTGGAAGCGAGCGCGGCGCGGGTGGTTTCGGCAGCACCGGGCGCCACTGACAAACATCGCCCACGCATAACAAAAAGGCCCGGAGATTCCGGGCCTTTTCTTTGGTGCGACAAACTCGTCAAGCTTCCGCTTCTTCCTGGGCAGGTGCCGGCGGCGCTTCGTTCTCCGAGAATTCCAGCTTCACCGCATCCGCATCGTCCAGGTCCACAACCACCTTGCCCCCATTGGTCAACTTGCCGAACAGCAGTTCGTCGGCCAGCGCCTTGCGGATCAGGTCTTGAATCAACCGTTGCATCGGACGTGCACCCATCAGCGGGTCGAAGCCCTTCTTCGCCAGGAAGCGACGCAGCTTCTCGGTGAAGATGGCATCCACCTTCTTCTCGTGCAGCTGCTCTTCCAGCTGCATGAGGAACTTGTCGACCACGCGCATGATGATTTCCTCATCGAGCGAGCGGAAGCTGATGGTCGCATCCAGACGGTTGCGGAATTCCGGCGTGAACATGCGCTTGATGTCGGCCATCTCGTCGCCCTGTTCGCGCGTCGTGGTGAAACCGATCGTTGCCTTGTTCATCGTCTCGGCGCCCGCATTGGTCGTCATGATGATGATCACGTTGCGGAAATCCGCCTTGCGGCCGTTGTTGTCCGTCAGCGCGCCGTGGTCCATCACCTGCAACAGGATGTTGAAGATGTCCGGGTGTGCCTTCTCGATCTCGTCCAGCAGCAGCACGCAGTGCGGCTTCTTCGTCACGGCTTCCGTCAGCAAACCGCCTTGGTCGAAGCCCACGTAGCCCGGAGGCGCACCGATCAACCGGCTCACCGCATGGCGCTCCATGTACTCCGACATGTCAAAGCGGATCAGCTCGATGCCCAGGATGAATGCGAGTTGCTTGGCGACTTCGGTCTTGCCCACGCCCGTCGGGCCGCTGAACAGGAACGAGCCGATCGGCTTGTCCGTCTTGCCCAGGCCTGCACGCGACATCTTGATGGCCGAAGCGAGCGCATCAATGGCCGGGTCCTGCCCGAACACGACCGACTTCAGGTCGCGCTCCAGCGTCTGCAGCTTGCTACGATCATCCTGCGACACGCTTTGCGGCGGGACGCGGGCGATGCGCGAGACGATGTCTTCGATCTCGCCCTTGCCGATCGTCTTCTTCTGCTTCGACTTCGGCAGGATGCGTTGAGCCGCACCGGCTTCGTCGATCACGTCGATTGCCTTGTCCGGCAAATGGCGGTCGGTGATGAAGCGTGCCGACAATTCAGCCGCGGCCGTGAGCGCCGACGATGCGTACTTCACGCCGTGGTGCTCTTCAAAGCGCGACTTCAGACCACGCAAAATCTGCACGGTCTGATCAACCGTCGGCTCCACCACGTCGATCTTCTGGAAGCGGCGGGACAGCGCTGCGTCTTTCTCGAAGATGCCGCGATATTCCGTGAACGTCGTCGCACCGATGCACTTGAGTGCGCCTGAGGACAGCGCCGGCTTGAGCAGGTTGCTTGCGTCCAGCGTGCCGCCCGAAGCGGCGCCTGCGCCGATCAGCGTATGGATTTCGTCGATGAACAGGATCGCGTTCGGATTGTCCTTGAGCGACTTCAGCACGCCCTTCAGGCGTTGCTCAAAGTCACCGCGGTATTTGGTGCCGGCCAGCAGCGCGCCCATGTCGAGCGAGTAGACGACGGACTTCGCGAGGATGTCCGGCACTTCGCCCTTGGTGATGCGCCATGCCAGGCCTTCGGCGATGGCTGTCTTGCCGACACCGGCCTCGCCCACCAGCAACGGGTTGTTCTTGCGCCGACGGCACAGCACCTGCACCACGCGTTCGACTTCCTGCTCGCGACCGATCAGCGGATCGATCTTACCGGCCTTGGCCAGCGCGTTCAGGTTCTGGGTGAACTGCTCCAGCGGGCTTTCCTTGCCGTCGCCGCCTTCGCCTTCGGGGTTGCCTTCGCCCTGCTTGGCGGGCTCAGCCTGGTCCTTGCGGATGCCGTGGCTGATGAAGTTCACGACGTCCAGCCGGGTCACGCCCTGTTGCTGGAGGTAGTACACCGCGTGCGAATCCTTCTCGCCGAAGATGGCGACCAGCACGTTCGCGCCCGTCACTTCCTTCTTACCGTTGGACGTGGATTGCACGTGCATGATGGCGCGCTGGATCACACGCTGGAAACCCAGCGTGGGTTGCGTGTCCACCTCGTCCGTGCCGGGCACCACAGGCGTGTTGTCGGCGATGAAGTTCTTCAGATGCGTGCGAAGGTCTTCGATGTTGGCGGCGCAGGCGCGCAGCACCTCCGCGGCCGTCGGATTGTCCAGCAGCGCAAGCAGCAGATGCTCCACCGTAATGAATTCGTGGCGAGCCTGCCGGGCTTCGACAAACGCCATGTGCAGGCTGACTTCCAGTTCTTGCGCGATCATGCTTCCTCCATCACGCACTGCAGCGGATGCCCCGCTTGCCGTGCATGGGTTGACACTAATTCCACTTTCGTCGCGGCGATATCCCGTGTGTAGATACCGCACACGCCCCTACCTTCCCGATGCACAGTCAGCATGATCTGTGTGGCGGTCTCCCGGTCTTTGCTGAAATACTGCTGAAGAATCATCACGACGAATTCCATCGGGGTGTAGTCGTCGTTGAGCAGCAGCACCTTGTACATCGCGGGCGGTTTGAGCGCTTGCTCTTTCCGCTCGAGGACGGTGCCTGCATCGTGTTGTGGAGTGGTCGCTTGCCGGATTGCCATGGTCTTATTCTAACCACTCCTTTCGAGTTCGCAATTTGGGGAAATAACACCGACTTCAAGGTCTACAAACGGTTTGGCCCGTGCCGCGTGCGTCCGTCAGCCCTCGGGCGCGAGGCGTTTTACCGCCCCTGCGTTGGCTGGAACCGGCGCAAGCTCCGCGCCTGAGATGCCAATCGTTTTCCGTACTTGGAGGCGATCGGCTGGATTTCGAGCAAAACCTCTTCAGAAACTGACCGTTTTTCGCCACAAACCCACCCTTTGTGGCCTTGACAGTCTCTTACAATCCTCGAACAATCGAATTCAGCATGTGCGCCCTACTGCCCCGCAAACCGTTGGCAGCGAGCCGCATGAATGGTGAGCCCGGGAGGCCTCACACCAGTCGACTACAGATCGACAACCGCTTCAGGCTGTGGCGTTTGCCACAAGAAGACCGATCGCTTGCGGCGCGGTTCCACCCGCGCCATTCGTCGTGCCGTGCAGGCCGGCGGCCGGGCGATGACTGCGCGGTACCGCTCTGCACTGCCCCGACAGGCATACCTCCCGGCTCGGACTTGTGTTTTAACGGAGGGGTTTTCATGGCACTCGGTACGGTCAAATGGTTTAACGACGCCAAGGGTTTCGGTTTCATCTCGCCTGACGAAGGCGGCGAAGAGCTGTTTGCGCATTTCTCGGCCATCCAAATGGCTGGCTTCAAGACGCTCAAGGAAAATCAGCGCGTCTCGTTCGAAGTGACGCAAGGCCCGAAGGGCAAGCAGGCCACCAACATCCAGGCTGCCTGATTGGCGTTGCCCGGCACCCCGCCTGATGGCGACGGTGTCCAAATGCAAAAAACCCGGCGACATGCCGGGTTTTTTGTTGCCGCGGCACCAGACAATGGCGGAGATACCTCACCTCGCGCAACACGTCATTTCAGTGCGTTGTGCACTACGGTAAGGATGATCCCCGTGCCATTTCAAGGAGCCCTGCGCATGAAACCCCATCTGATTCGCACCGCCGCCACGGCCACGCTGCTGATTGCCGTGCTATTTCCGGCTGCCGCCCACGCCCAGATCGGAGACCTCATCAAGGGGGCCACGCAGGGCAACAGCCAGGGCGCCACTGGCGGCCTTGGCAGCATCGGTGGCCTGGGCGGTGTGCCGTCGCTCGGGTCATTGACGTCGGGCAGCACCGGCAATGTGGCTGGCGTGCTGGAATTCTGCATAAAGAACAACTACCTTGGCGGCGCCACCGACGCGGCCTCGGTCAAAGACAAGCTGCTCGGCAAGCTGGGCGGGGCGCCAGCGTCCACCCCGGGTTACACCGACGGCACAAAGGGCATCCTGACGAATTCGGATGGAAACAAGTTCGACCTGAGCAGCATCAAGTCGCAAATCACCCGGCAGGCGTGCGACAAGATCCTGTCGCAGGGCAAATCCCTGCTTTGAGCCGCGGCGCAGGCAAGCGCGCACTACACTGCAATATCGACTGACCGTTTGCCTGTCTTCCACGCCCCGAGGGAGCCTCATGCTGGAAACCGCCGCGCTGGCCGCCGGGCTGTCCTGGACCAGCGGATTCCGCCTCTATCTGGCCGTATTTGCTGCCGGCGTGCTCGGCCGCACGGGTTGGCTGCATTTGCCGCCCGGCCTGCAGATGCTGGAATCGTGGTGGGTGATCGGCTTGGCCGGCGTGCTGGCCGTGGCGGAATTCCTCGCCGACAAGATTCCCGGTTTCGATTCCGTGTGGGATGGCATCCAGACCTTCATCCGCGTGCCTGCGGGCGCGATTCTGGCTGCGGCCGCATTCGGGCAGCTCGATCCGCAATGGATGGTGGCTGCAGGACTGATTGGCGGGACGCTGGCCGGCACGGCACATGCCACCAAGGCCGGCACGCGCGCGCTGATCAATACGTCGCCGGAACCGTTCTCGAACTGGGTGGCGTCGTTCAGTGAAGACGTGGCCGCCAGCGGTGGTTTGCTGATGGCATTTTTCCTGCCAGTTGCGTTTTTGGTGGTGCTGGGGCTGCTGCTGTTGGTATCGGTGTGGTTACTGCCCAAGCTGTGGCGCGGCGTGCGGCGCCTGCGGAATGCCCTGCGCGGGCGTTCGTCTGAACCGCCGCCGGCCGGTACCACCCGGCTGCCGCGCTAAGAGTCGCTAACAAAACCTAGCGCAGCGGTCCTGGCTAGGCGCGACGACGCAGACAGTACAAAGGTAGGGCAAGGAGGAGCAACGACGCCAGGAAGGTTTTGTTAGCGACTCTAAGGCGCTACCCAAAGGCGCGCAGCACCCCGAACAGCGTCAGGGCCAGCGCGCAGGCCCACCCGGAAAACAGCACGCGCCAGACCTTGTTGCGCGGAACAAACCCCACACCCCGCACCAGCCCCGCGCTCATCGCCCAGAACAGCAGCACGGCAAGACCGTGGTCGGCATGCCCGTCGTGATTGGCGAGGATGTACGGATACACCGTGCCCACCGCCATCACGAGCAACCCGGCTGCCAGGCTGGCGGCGTGGATGCGCGGCTTGTCGGTGGTGCTCACGTTCGCTGTGCTCATTCGCGCTCTGGGTTCGGACTGTTCGCGTTGGCGGCGCGGTCGTCGCTTACCTCACCCCACATTGCATTGAGCACCGCCAGCAGCACAGCAAAGCCGACACCCAGGACCCAACTGAAGTACCACATGGATTTGCTCTCCTGTGCCGTGGTTAGTAAGTCGAGTGCTCGTTGGCGCGGATGTGCTCGACCGTCACCTTGCCGCGCATCACGCGGTAGCACCAGCTTGTGTAGGCGATGATGATGGGCGTGAAGATGATCGCCGCCCAGAACATCAGGCCAAGCGTGAAGTGGCTGGAAACGCTGTCCCACACCGTGAGGCTGGCGCCGGGCATGCTGGACGAAGGCAGCACGAACGGGAACATCGAAGCCCCGGCCGTCGTGATGATGCCCGCCAGCCCCAGCGACGACAGCACGAACGCAGTAAGCGTGCGCCCCGCCCGCGACAGCACCACGGCCAGTAGCGGGCCAATCACGCCAATTGCCGGCAGCGCCCACAGCAACGGCTGCGCCTGATAATTGCGCCACCATGCATCCGCCGAGCGTGCCACGGTCTTGGCCATTGGGTTGGCAAGTCCGGCGGGGTCGATGGCCGATGTGATGATGTAGCCTTCGATGCTGCCCGCGTGCAACCACACACCGGCCGCAATAAACGCCACCACCGCGACGATGGCCGCGCCAGTGGCAGCATTGGTGGCGCGCTCCTGGACAGCGCCCTCCGTCCGGTGGGCGAGGTAGATGCCGCCATGCATGGTGATCATCGCGCTCGACACCACGCCCGTCAGGATGGCAAACGGATTCAGCAGTTGCCAGAACGTGCCGGTGTACGTCACCACCATGAAGTTGTCGAAGTGGAACGGCACGCCCTGCAGCAGGTTGCCGAACGCCACGCCAAAGATGAGCGGCGGCACCGCGCCCCCGATGAAGAGGCCCACGTCCCACACGTTGCGCCACGTGGCGTTCTGGATCTTGCTCCGGTAGTCAAACCCGACCGGCCGGAAAAACAGCGCCCACAGCACGGCCAGCATCGCCCAGTAGAACCCGCTGAACGCGGTGGCATACACCAGCGGCCACGCGGCAAAGATGGCGCCGCCGCCCGTAATGAACCAGACCTGGTTGCCGTCCCAGTGCGGGCCGATGGTGTTGATCATCACGCGGCGCTCGTCGTCGGTCTTGCCGACAAAGGGCAGCAGCGTGCCGACGCCCATGTCGTGTCCGTCCATGATGGCAAAGCCGATCAGCAATACGCCGATGAGCAGCCACCAAATGACCTTGAGGGTTGGGTAGTCGAACATGGCGTTCTCCTCAAGCGTGGGCGGCTTCGAAATCGTAGCGGCCAGTGCCGAGGCTGCCCGGCCCCTGACGCGCGAAGCGGATCATCAGGTACATCTCAACCATCAGCAGCAGCGTGTAGAAACCGATGAAGCCCGCCAGCGACCCATACAGGCTGGCCTCACTCAACGTCGACACACTCAGATGCGTGGGCAGCACGCCGTAGATGGTCCACGGCTGACGCCCATACTCCGCCACCACCCAACCCAGCTCGATGGCGATCCAGGGTGCGGGCAGCATCCACAGCGCACAGCGCAGCAGCCATGCCGGTGCCTTGCGCTGCGGCCGCAACGTGCTCCAGAACGACAGGCCAAACAGCGCCAACATCAGGAAGCCAAGCCCGACCATCACGCGAAAACCCCAGAACATCGGCCACACGCGCGGCACGGTATCGTCGACAGCCTTGTCGATCATCTCGGGCGTGGCTTGCCGCACGTCGGTCACGTACTTCTTGAGCAGCAGGCCAAAACCCAGGTCTTGCTGATGGATCTGCAGGGTCTGGAGCGCCGCCGCATCGCCGGGGTGCTGGCGCACCGTTTCCAGCGCGGCCACAGCCTCGATACCGCTCATGATTCGGCCGCGATTGCGCGCCTTGATCTCGTGGATGCCCGGAATCTGCTTGGACACCGAGCGCGTGCCGATCAGCCCCATCACCCACGGAATCTCGACTGCCCAGTCGTTCTTCTGCTCGCGCTGGTTGATCGACGCAATCACGTTGAAGCTGGCCGGCGCGGGCTCGGTCTCCCACATGGCCTCGATGGCGGCCATCTTGGTTTGCTGCGCTTCGCCCACGGTGTAACCGGACTCATCGCCCAGCACGATCACGGAGCACACGCTGGCCAGGCCGAACGCTGCCGCCACGCGAAAGCTGCGCCGCGCGAATTCCACATCGCGGCCGCGCAGCAAGTACCAGCTCGAAATCGACAGCACGAACATCGCGCCCGTCACGTAACCCGCCGACACGGTATGCACGAACTTGGCCTGCGCGATCGGGTTGAAGACCACGGCCCAGAAGTCGTGCATCTCCATACGCATGGTCTGCCAGTTGAATTCGGCGCCGACCGGGTTCTGCATCCAGCCGTTGGCGATGAGAATCCACAGCGCGGAAAGATTGGTGCCGATCGCCATCAGCGTCGTCACCAGCAAGTGCTGCGTCTTGGAAAGGCGATCCCACCCGAAGAAGAACAGGCCGATAAAGGTGGATTCCAGAAAGAACGCCATCAGCCCTTCGATGGCCAGCGGCGCACCAAAGACGTCGCCCACGTAGTGCGAGTAGTACGCCCAGTTGGTGCCGAACTGGAATTCGAGCGTGATGCCCGTCGTCACGCCCAGCGCAAAGTTGATGCCGAACAGCTTGCCCCAGAAGCGCGTCATGTCTTTCCAGATGACCTTGTTGGTCATCACGTAGACGCTTTCCATGATGACCAGCAGCCAGACCATGCCCAGCGTGAGCGGCACGAACAGGAAGTGGTACATCGCCGTGGCTGCGAACTGCAGCCGGGACAGATCGACGAGATGTTCGGAAATCACGGTTGTCCTCCCTGCACTGCTGACGGTGTCACGATCAGGCGATCAGCGGCCCGCTCGGCGTCGACCGGCACCCGGTGGTCACGCACAAACACCCACCACAGCGCGCTCAGCGCCACCAGCTTGATGGCGACGACGATGAGCAGGTGGCGGAGGAGTCGGCGGTCGTTGGGGTTCACGGGCGGACGAGACTTGGCGCGCGTCGATGCCATCGGCGGGGTTCCGCCGGTGGCAAAGAAAGTCACATGTGATCCAGTCTAGTCATGGATGGAAGAAGTGACAAACCGTTGCTGTTGTTTCTTGACGGTCATCAAGCGCCGCCGGCAAGCCAAAACCGTAAAGATTCGTGGACCCGGCTCGGCTGGCCCCCCGCGCAGCCGCCTCACCACAAGGTTTGGTGCCAGTCGTCAGCAAATTCTGATTTATAGTTTCGCCCCTGCTCAGACGAAGCGGCCATCAGTACACTCTGCGCCGTCGCTTTCAGTGCCATAGAGGAAGCGATCGAGGTGTGGAAACCTCGTGCGTAACGGGTGAGAACCGAGCATAGGTTCTTGCCCTCGATTGCTATGGCTTGGCTTCGTCTCCCTCCTGGGGCGAGCCAGGCATGAGCGGCTTCGGCCGCGCCGACTGTTACGCATCGGTTTTCCACCTTGCCTGTGCTCGCCCACCCCTCCCCCAAGGGTTGGGCGCGGTTCCGTTCATCAGATGAAGAGGAATGCCGTGACCCGCTCGATCTCCCAATCCGCCGATTCCCCGGCTGGCGATTCGCTCACCGAATATCAGAAAGGTGTTGGCGCTGCGCGTGATTTTTTGCGTGCCCTGTCCGCGCGCGCCGCAGGCATCAAACATGCCGCAACGAGCACGACGGACTCGCCAGAACATCCCGAACAACCCAGCTGATCGATGGGCGAGGCCCAGCGCATGGGCCGCGACGCCCTTGTTGCAGCATCGGCGTTGGGGCTTGTTGGGGCTCGCCCGCCCTTTTGAGAGTACGAACCGGTCAAGCCTGCGAGCATCTGCAGACGGTCGGTTGCGGCTTGAAATAAAAAAACCCCGGTCAGCCGAAGCTGCCGGGGGTTTTTCATATCCATCGCGGCCGGAGCCGCGAGCGACATGCGGGGGGCATTCTCGCTAAATCACCCGTCAACGTCCGCCCTGTCTGCCATCGAGAATTTCGCCAGTGAAATCGCTCTCACAATCACCTGCACTCGGCTCTCGATGGTCACGGTAGAAAGATCAGTTCCGGTTTTCGTAGTCGTCGTGACGTGCTCTTTTTGCTGCGGCTGCCAAATCCTGGGTGCCTAGGACAGCTGAGCTACCGCCCCAGATCCTTCGCCGACACGCCCGCAATGCCCCAGTTCTCCTTTGGCACATCGTGGATCCATACGCGGACGTTCTCCTTCGGAGCACCTGTCGCCTCGACAAGGGCAGCCGTGACCTTGTCGATCACGGCGCGCTTCTGTTCGGTCGTGCGACCTTCGATCATGTAAATCTGTGCAAAAGGCATGGCTTTCCTCCTCGGTATTTGCAATGGCCGGCGATACTCAGGCCGCCTGCGCTGCAAGGATGCCGCGCTGACGAGCCATGGTGAGTGCCGTGTCCTCGATCATGTCTTCCTGACCGCCCACCATGCCGCGCCGGCCGAGTTCGACCAGCAGATCACGGGCCGGTACGCCGTACTTCTTTTCTGCACGTTTGGCGAACAGCAGGAAGCTGCCGTACACACCGGCATAGCCCAGCGTGAGCGCGTCGCGGTCGATGCGGATGGGGAAATCCATGATGGGCACCACAAGGTCTTCAGCCACGTCCTGAATCTTCCAAACATCCACGCCGGTCTTGATGCCCATGCGGTCGCACACCGCCACCAGCACCTCCATTGGCGTATTGCCCGCACCGGCTCCCAGCCCCGCTGCAGCCGCATCGATGCGCGTGGCACCACATTCGATCGCGGTAATGGAGTTGGCGATGCCCATGGCCAGGTTGTGGTGGCCATGAAAACCCAGTTCGGTCTCAGGCTTGAGCGCGTCGCGCACGGCGGCAAGGCGCGCCTTCACGTCATCGGGCAGCATGTAGCCGGCTGAGTCGGTGATGTAGATGCAGTTGGCGCCGTAGCTCTCCATCAGCTTGGCTTGCTTGACCAAGCCTTCGGGGCTGTTCATATGCGCCATCATCAGAAAGCCGACGGTGTCCATGTCGAGCTTGCGCGCGTAGCTGATGTGCTGCTCCGAGACATCGGCCTCGGTGCAGTGCGTGGCCACACGGATCGTATGCACGCCAAGCTCACGCGCCATCTTGAGATGGTCAACCGTGCCAATACCGGGCAGCAGCAGCGCCGACACTTTGGCTTGCTTCATGAGCGGGATGACGGCACCCAGGTATTCCTCGTCACTGTGCGCGGGAAAACCGTAGTTGAGCGATGAGCCGCCCAGGCCGTCGCCATGGGTGACTTCAATCAGGGGAACGCCGGCGGCGTCCAGCCCCTGCGCAATGGAGCGCATCTGCTCAAGCGTCATCAGGTGACGCTTGGGGTGCATGCCGTCGCGCAACGTCATGTCGTGAACGGTAATGCTCTTGCCTTGCAGCGTAGTCATGTGAGGCTCCTCGTCAGGCGGTTTCAGTGGCGGGGGCGGCCGAGGTGGCGCGCAGGGTCAGTTCACCCTTGAGGATTTCCTCGGCGAACATCTCGGCAGTGCGCGCGGCGGCGGCGGTCATGATGTCGAGGTTGCCGGCGTACTTGGGCAGGTAATCGCCCAGGCCCTCGACCTCCAGGAACACGCTCACGCGGTTGCCGTCGAACACCGGGCCGTTGACGAGCTTGTAGCCGGGCACGTACTTCTGCACCTCTTTGATCATCGCGTGGATCGACGCGGTGATGGCCGCCTGATCCGGCTCAGTTTCCGTCAGGCAATGCACGGTATCGCGCATGATCAGCGGTGGCTCGGCGGGGTTGATGACGATGATGGCCTTGCCCTTTTTCGCTCCACCCACACGCTCGACCGCACCGGCCGTGGTGCGCGTGAATTCGTCGATGTTCTTGCGGGTGCCCGGCCCCACCGACCGGCTCGACACCGTGGCGACGATCTCGCCATACGCCACGGGTTGCACGCGGCTGACTGCCGCCACCATCGGGATGGTGGCCTGCCCGCCGCAGGTCACCATGTTGACGTTCATCTCGGCGCGGCCGAGGTGCTCTTTCAGGTTGACCGGCGGCACGCAATACGGGCCGATGGCCGCAGGTGTGAGGTCAATCATCAACACGCCCAGCGCATTGAGCTTGCGGGAGTTCTCCGCATGCACATAGGCGCTGGTGGCGTCGAAGGCAATCTGCACGCCGTCGGCCAGCACGTGCGGAAGCAGGCCGTCGACACCGTCTGCCGTGGTCTTGATGCCCATCTCCCGGGCACGCTTGAGCCCGTCGGATTCCGGGTCGATGCCCACCATCCACACCGGTTCCAGCACGGGGCTGCGCTGCAGTTTGGCCAGCAGATCGGTGCCAATGTTGCCGGGGCCGATCAGGGCGCATTTGATCTTTTGAGTCATGGTCGCGGTCTCCAATACGCAATGTTCAACTTGGCATTCAATTCACGAAGCGCATCGACACGTTGCCCAGATCCTGGAAACGCACGCATACGCTGTCGCCTGCTGCCACCGCAATCGCCTCGGTCACGCCGCCGGTCATGATGAAGGTGCCAGCCGGGATCTCCTGGCCTCGTGCGCCGAGGTGGTTGGCCATCATGGCCACGGCGGCCGCCGGGTAGCCAAGCACGGCAGCGCCCGCCGCCATGGCGACAGCGCGGCCATTCTTTTCCAGCACCACGCCCAGGGTGCGCAGGTCCAGCTCCTCCAGATTGCGGGAACGGCCACCGACCACGAAGCGCGCGGCCGACGTGTTATCGGCAATCACGCTCTTTAGGTCGAACTTGAAATCGCGGTAGCGGCTGTCAATGATCTCGACCGCCGGGATCACGAAATCAATGGCCGCCAGCACATTGCCGACATGGCAGCCCGGACCACGCAGCGGTGCCTTGGTGACGATGCAGATCTCGGCTTCCACCTTGGGGTGGATCAGCTCCGACATGCGGATTTCACTGCCCTCCGCACGGGCCATGTCCTCGCTCACGAAGCCGAAGACCGGCGTTTCAACGCCCATTTGCTTCATCTTCGCGAAGGAAGTCAGCCCCGCCTTCAAGCCGACGGTCTTCAGCCCGCGCGCTTCCTTGCGCCGACGGATCTCGTCCTGGATGTCGTAGGCATCGGCCCAGTCCATGTCGGGGTATTCGTCGGTGATCTTGGTGATGTCGCGTACGTGCAGCTGCGCAGATTCCACATGCGCAGCCAGCGCTTCAATGGTTTGGCGATTCAGTGCCATGGTGTGTTTCTCCTCGATGCTCTGTTGGGTGTCAGATGAAGCGCACCGAGGTGCTACCGAGGCCGCCGACGCTGCAGTGAAGGCTGTCACCCGGCTTGACCGGCACGAGCGGCGATTGCGAACCCGACAGGATCACATCGCCGGCCTTGAGCGCGATACCGAGTCGCCCCAGCGTATTCGCCAGCCACGCCACAGCGTTCACCGGCGAGCCCTGGACGGAGGCGCCGCACGAGGTGCTCACGATCTCGCCGTTCTTCTCCAGCACCATGCCGGCCAGCGCCAGATCAAGATCGCGCGGGCTGCGGCGTGTGCCGCCTAGCGTGAAGACACCGCACGAGGCGTTGTCGGCCACGGTGTCCTGGATCTTGATCTTCCAGTCGCGGATGCGCGAATCGACGATCTCGAAACATGGCATCACGCAGTCGGTTGCGCGCAGCACATCGGCCGCCGTCACGCCGGGGCCGCACAGGTCGCGCGAGAGCACGAAGGCTACCTCGGCCTCGGCCTTGGGCGCGATCATCTTGCCGGTGTCGACCGGCTCGCCCTCGTTGAAAACCATGCCCGAGAGCAGATGGCCGAAGTCGGGCTGGTTCACGCCAAGCATGTCCATCACGATCTGGCTTGTCACGCCGATCTTCTTGCCGATCACGGTTTCGCCGGCTTCGATGCGGCGGCTGATCATGCGCAGCTGGATTTGGTAGGCGTCGTCGATGGTGATGCCGGGTTCGCGGTCGGTCAGCGGCTCCACCGGTGTGCGCGAGCGCAGCGATTCGTAGAGCGCGTCGCCGTAGTGTTGGATCTTTAGGGCGTCCATATGAAGGTCTGCGTAAGAGAGTGGTTCAGGCGACTGCGCCGGCGTCGGCTTCGGCCAGGAAGTTGTTCACGAGCTGGGCAAAACGGGCGCTGTGTTCGATCTGTGTCCAATGCCCGCAGTGGCCGAAGACGTGCAGCTGGCTATTGGGAATCCAGTCAGCCAGCGTGAGCGAGTTCGATACCGGGATCACCTGATCCTCCCGCCCGTGCAACACCAGTGTTTCGTGCGGCAGCGCGCGGATGTCGGCTTCGGCGCTCGCCATGGCATCCACCCAGCGCTGCCTGGGTGCGGGGAACATGGCGGCATAGGACTCCTGCACACCCGGCACGATGGTGGCCTCGTAGCGTAGTTGCGCCAGTTCGTCGGTCACACGGCCGCGGTCGTAGGCAAACACGTCGAGCAGACCGCGCATGGCCGCCAGCGACGGTGTGTAGCCCCACACCGCATCCAGCGCCGGCGTGATGGCAAACGGCACGCCGACCGCGCCCATCAGCACCAGCCGCCGCACCCGCTCGGGCGCCCGGATCGCCAGCGCCAGTGACAGCCCGCCGCCAAAGGAATTGCCGACCAGATCGACCTGCGGCAAGCCAAGGGCATCCAGCAGGTCGATGGCTTGCTGAACCCAAACGTCCATGTTGTAGACCTGCCCCGCGGGCCGGTCGCTCAGGCCGAAGCCCAGCATGTCGGGCGCAATCACGCGGCGCTGCCGGGCCAGCGCAGGCATGACCGGCCGCCAGTTGACCCATGCACTCACACCCGGGCCTGACCCGTGTATGAGCAGCACCGGTGCGCCCTGCCCGACATCGTGAACGTAGGTCTGTACCGCACCGGTGCGGACGTAGCGGGCATCCGCGCCTTCAAGGTTGATCGTGCTCATAGTTTCACCATCACGTTGCGCAGCTCGGTATAGAACTCCAGCGAATGCACGCCGCCTTCGCGGCCGATGCCAGATGCCTTCGCGCCGCCGAATGCCGTGCGCAGGTCGCGCAGGAACCAGCTGTTGATCCAGCACAGCCCCACCTCAACGGCGCGCGCCATGCGGTGCGCCGTGCCCAGGTTTTGCGTCCACACCGTGGTGGCCAGACCGTAGTCCGTGGCGTTCGCAAGCGCGATGGCTTCTTCCTCGGTATCGAATGGCGCAATGTGGCAGCAAGGGCCGAAGATTTCTTCGCGAATGACGCGGGCGCTCTCGGGCAAGCCGGTCCAGATGGTCGGCTGCACCCAATGGCCCTCGGCCAGCGCGGCAGGCATGTCGGGGGCACCGCCGCCAGTCACAACCGTGGCGCCCTCGGCCCGGGCCAGCTCGTAGTACGACATGACCTTTGCCTTGTGCTCGCCAGAGATCAACGGGCCCAGACCCACCCCCGGCTCTCCCGATGGCCCGATCTTCAACGCCTCAGCCTTCTCCTTCAGTGCTTGCACAAACTTGTCGAAGATCGGCCGTTGCACGTAGACGCGCTCGGTGCCCAGGCAGACCTGCCCGCAGTTCTCGAACGCACTGCGCGTAATGCCAGCGACGGCCTTGTCGAAGTCGGCATCGGCAAACACGATGCCCGCGTTTTTGCCGCCCAGCTCGAAGCTCACCGGTCGCACGCCTTTAGCTGCCGCGGCCATGATGGCCTCTCCGGTGCGCGTCTCGCCTGTGAAGGTGATGCCGTTGACGCCGGGATGCCGCGTGAGGAACTCGCCCGCAGAGCCCGGCCCGAAGCCGTGCACGACGTTGTAGACACCCTTGGGAATGCCCACATGCGCCATCACCTCGCCCAGCAGCGTGGCCGTGGCCGGTGTCTCTTCCGACGGTTTGACGATGACGGTGTTGCCGCAGGCCAGCGCCGGGCCGACCTTCCACGTCATCAGCAGCAACGGCAGGTTCCAGGGGCACACCACCGCCACCACGCCCAGCGGCGAGCGCAGCGCGTAGCTGACGGCAGTACCGCCATCGGGCGTGGCCATCTCGAAACTCTCTGTGGGCACGTTCTTCACGATGTCGGCAAACACCTTGAAGTTGGCCGCGCCGCGCGGGATGTCGATGTGTGCCGCCAGGCTGCGCGGCTTGCCGGTATCGGCCAGCTCGGCTTCAAGAAAATCGTCGAAACGCCGGTTGATCTCGTCTGCCACCGCGTGCAGCAACTCGACGCGCTTGACCACGGTCATGCGGCCCCAGTCGCCATGCAGGGCAGCCTGTGCGGCGGCCACGGCGGCATCCACCTCGGCCTGCCCCGCCTCGTGAACCAGACCGATCACACGGTTGTCCACCGGCGCACGGTTCTCGAACGTCTTGCTGGTGGCGACAAATTCGCCATTGATGAAATTGAGGAATTGCTTCACGGTTGGATTCCCGAAACAAACGGTTCTTCTTTTGGTTGAGGAGAGCTCTTCATGACAGGCCGATCGCGTGCAGCCCTGCGCGGGCACACGCCTCATCCTGCTCAGCCGAGCCGCCAGACACGCCAATGCCACCGATGCGCTCGCCCGCCTCGATGATCGGCAGGCCACCGCCAAAGATCACAAGGCGCGGGCGCTCGGCCAGCCCCAGGCGCAGCATTTCATCGCCGGCCAGCAAGTCACCCCACTGCGCGGTGGGAAAACCGAAGCTGGCCGCCGTATAGGCCTTGTCGATGGCAATGTCGATCGAGTGCAGAAACGCGCCCGACATGCGCGCAAAAGCCACGAGCGTGCCGCCGCCATCGACCACGGCCACGTTGATGCACAGGCCCTGCGCCTGCGCCGACTCCACCGCCGCCGCAACGGCAGCCTGGGCCGCGGGGAGCGTGATCTGGCTGCGTACCTCGCTGAGGAAGGTGGCGTCGTGTGCAGTACGTGTGGACATGGCAAGACGGGACGTGGAAATGGCGGTTCAGGCGGCTCGGCAAACAGGCTCGGACAGATCAGGTGTAGACATCGGTGAACGACGGCACCGCTTCACCCGTGTGGTAGAAGATGCCGGTCCACAGCTTGTCTTCGCTCCACGTGGTGACGGGGCGATCTGGCTGCGCGAGGTAGCCCAGTCCAGCGAACGTCTCGTTGCGGTTACCGCTGGGGTCGAAGAAGTAGATCGTTTCCCCGCGCGTGATGCCATGACGCGTGGGCGCCACGTCGATCTTGGTCTGGTTCTTGGCCATGACGTCTGCAGCCTTGAGCACGTCGTGCCATGAATCCAGGAAGAAGGCGATGTGGTGCAGGCCACTGCGCGGACCACCGACGAACGCGATGTCGTGCGGCGTGGTGCTGCGGGCCAGCCATGCGGCAGCCTGTACGGCGCCGCCCGGGCCGACGACGACCTGCTCGGTCAGGAAGAAGCCCAGCACCTCCTGCATGAACCGCGCGTTTTCGGCAACCGTGTTGATGCCAGCTTCCGGATTCAGCTCGCACATCAGCAGGGCATGATCCAGCCAGTGCACGCCCGCGCCCTTCAGGTTGTCCGGCCACGGGTCGGGGTTGAGACTGCCCACCTCGGTGCCGACCATTTCCTTCATTGCATAGAGCCGCATCTCGTGGCCGCTCGGCAGATTGAACTGCAGCATGCGGCCGGTGGCCGGCAGCGAGCCCTCTGGCAGCATCACCGTCTTGAGGCCCCACGCTTCAATCTTCGCCTGCAGTTCGTCGAGGTCGGCGTCCTTCTCTACCTTGTAGGCGAGATGGTTGAGGCCTGCCTGGTCCGACGGTGTGAGGATGAGCGAGTATTTGTCCCACTCGTCCCAGCACTTGAAGTAGACGTTGCCGGCGTTGTCCTGCATCGTCACCTTCAGGCCGAGCACGTTTTCGTAGTGCCGAACGGCGGCGGCCATGTCCATCACCTTTAGGCTGGCATGCCCGATTCGTAGAACACCCATGCTTGTCTCCTGGTTGATCAAACTCACTGCGGTTTTTTGTCGGACTGCGCCCCCGCAGATGCGGCGAAGCCTCTGGAAAACGGTTTTTCAAATCTGCCCAGTACAGCCAGCCTGACGGCGGTCAGCGGTGCTTCACGGCACGCCAACGTCACGCCCTGCGCTTCTTCGTCTGCGCTGACGTGGGCACGGCTGAGCGGCCCCAGGCGCACGGTGCTGCCTTCAAGCACGCGCACCTTGCACACCCCGCAGCCGCCATTGACACAGCCCACGGGAATGCCCTTGCGCCCGAGGCGCAACATGCCCGTCAGCAAGCTCTCGGTGGTGGCGCATGGGTAGTGCTCCTGGGTCTGTTCCACGCACACATCCACCTTGGGTCGGGTATCCAGCATTGCGTGGCACTCCTTTCAAACCCGCTTGAACAGCGGGCTGCGCTGCGCGTTGGCATCGGCAGCCGAGAGGAACTTCTCGGTGTAGATGTCATCCTCGAACAGCCGGCCCTGCATGAGCGCGCCGATGGCAGCCTCCACCATCGGCGGCGGCCCGCACAGATACGCCTTGTGCCCCGAGAACTGCCCGTTGAAATGCACCTTGGCAGCGTCGTGGGCAAAGCCGCGCGCACCGTCCCAGGCGCTCCCCTCGGCTTCGTTCGACAGCACCGGCACGTAGTGGAAGTTCGGGTGGCGATTGGCCAGGGCAACAAACTCCTCGTGGCCGTACAGCTCTTCACGACTGCGTTGTCCATTGACCAGCGTGATGGGCAACGTGCAGCCCTGTTCCAGCAGATCAAGGATCATCGACCGCGGGCTGGACAGACCCGAACCACCTGCGACGAACAGCATCGGCTTGGCCGCTGACTGCCGCACGAAGAACCGGCCGTACGGGCCCGTCACGTGCAGCGTGTCTCCCGCACCAACTTGCTCGTGCAGCACGCCGGTTCCGGCGCCGCCTGGGACGCGGCGCACCTGCAACTCGATCTCGCCCGTGCTTGCCACATTGCTGGGCGAATTGGCGATCGAGAAGGCACGCCGTTGACCGAGCCCTGGAATCTCCACCATCACGTACTGGCCAGCCTGGAAGTCGATCGGCTGGTCGAGCTTCAGGCGCAGCCCCTTGATGGTGGGCGTGAGGGCTTCAACGCGCGTGACCGTCGCCACAAAATCCCGCACGGGAATGGCACGTGCGTCCGGCTCGTCGTCTACATCGGCTTCGATGCAGACGTCGCTCAGCGCGGTGGCGCAACACGCCAGCGTCTTCCCTTCTTCACGCTCGATATCCATGAGCGCGAAGGGATTGGCTGGGCCGTGGTCCACCTCGCCGTGCGTGACCTGCACCTTGCACGTACCGCACAGTCCGTGGCCGCACGCATGCGGGATGTACACCCCCGAGCGCAACGCGGCGTCGAGCAGGGTCTGGCCCTCGGCCACGTCCAGCGTGGCGCCAATGGGCTCGATGGTGAGTTGATTACACATGGCTTAACTGCAGGAACCGTTGATGCCGGTGAGGCCCGGCGTACGAAAACGGATCACGTCCTTGTGGCCCAGACCGTTCTCGGCCAACGACTTGGCCGCATCGGGCGTCCAGGGCTCGCCGGACTTGAACCACTGGGCTGCGCTCCAGTCGATGCGCGCAAAGTCTGGATGCTCGGCGTAGATGCCTGGCAGCACCTGGCTCATCAGCGCACCGAACGGCATGTCGGGCGGCAGCGGCAGGCAGAGCGGCGCGCTGAACATCAGGTGGTCTTCCCACCCGATGTAGAGCAGCGGCGCAGGAAAGTTCTCGCGCACGTCCTTCATCGGAAACTTGTAGGGCGCGGCTTTCGGATTGGTCACGACGCTCATGCTGTTTCTCCCGTCCAGGCGGCGAAGTTCTTCTGGTCTTCCGAGCCTTCGAAGTCGAAGTTGTCACGTCCGATGTTCATCTCGTAGTACTTGAGCACCGCCATCAACGGGTCGAACCCTTCGGCGGTCGGGTCCGTGCCCTCAGGGAAGCAATGACCCTGGTAGACCTGGTGCACAGGCAGCCAGCTCTGCACATACTTCTCGGGTTCGTCGTCGAAGATGTGTTTGCAGTGGTCCGAGCAGAAGTGATACTTGTTGCCGAAGTAATCGCTCTCGCGATAGGCGATCTTGGTGGCGTCGCCCGGCTCGGTGAAGAACATCGGCACCTGGCAGGTCGTGCACAGCATCGGCAACGTCTTGTTGTAGAAGCGCTGTCCTTCCTCGGCCCGCTCGCGCCAGAATTCAAAGCGCGGGCGATAGAGCTTGTCGAAGGAGTCCGGATACTTCTGCGCGAGCCACTGCATCTCGTCCTCGTTCGGAATCCACGTGTGGAATGGAGCGGCCGCGCCGTAGTTGTAGAACGTGGCCCACGCCTGGTGGCTGATGTGGTCCTTGCCTTCGCACGCGTCCTTCCAGCCCGCCGGCTCGCGAATGCCATAGCGCGCCAGATCCTTGAAGAGTGCGCCGCCGTTGCTCTCGGCGTACATCTCCCAGGCCTCCTTCCAGCTCATCACGCGCTTGGGCAGCATGTAGTCCTGCATCATCGCGACGATGGTCAGCAGCCGGTAGCCGCGCCAGAACCACTTGTCGATCCAGCGCTGAACGATGGGCACGTTGTCGGGATCCTGCTCCAGCATGAACTTGATGCATTCGATGCCCAGCGTCATGTGGCGCGACTCATCGGACTGCGCAGAGAAGCCGAAGGTGACGGTGCTCATGTCACCGTTATGCGCGGCGCCGGACATGAACGGCACGAACAACAGATTGGTCAGCACGTATTCGAACGAGAAGCTGACCGCTGTCAGGAACTCGAACGGACCGGCCGTGCATGCGTCTTCGAAGAACGACTTCGGCACCGACAGGTACCAGACACGGTCGAACCAGTGGTTCGGGCTGTGCATGCCGTTGAAGTACTTGTTGTAGTGCGAGATCGCATGCGTCTCGGTCTGGTAGTGGCGCAGTTCGTCGATGGACTGCATCTGCGCAGCCACGCGCGCACCTTCGCCCGTGAACTGACGGCCCACGTGGGCAAACCCACGGTGCGCGTTGTATTCCAGTGGCGTGACGCCCTGGATGAACAGCTTGAGCGCGTTGACGTAGCGCGCATCGCTGATGCCGAGCTGACCGTTGTTCTGCGCAAAAGCCTCAATCACGGCGTAGAGCTTCTTCTCCTTCTCGCCCTGATACTTCCAGTACGCATCCATGGTCAGGCGGAACGGGTCTTGCCACTTGTCCCAGTCGTGGATCTTGATCCCCTCGTAGGTGTCGTACGGAAAGACCTTGTCCATCGGCTGGTAGGTCGTTTCCCAACCGAGGCCGCGCGTCATGGCGGCGTAACGCTCTTTCAGGCCAAGCTTCTTCTTGGCAACACGGGTGTCCATCGGGTGTCTCCTCTCGTATGTGTAGGTGTGCGAGGTCTTGCGTGTTCAGTGCTGCCAGCTCAGCGTCAACTGATCGTCGTCTTCGTCGATGTGGCCCGAGAGCGTGACGAGGTTGACGTGCAGTTGCTGAAGGTCGAAGGGCCGGCCTGTCTGCTCTTCGATGGTTTCGCGGCGGATGGTCAGGCGCCCTGGGGCGTCGATCTTGACCAGGCCAGTCGGGTAGGTGACGACGGCCTCCGGGTTGTCGGTCACGATGGCCTCGATCACAGGACGCGACTCCTCGTTGGCCTGGAAGGCAATAAAGACTTGAGACATGGGTTTCCTCTGCAAGCAATCGGAAGACGTGGAGTTCAGAGCGACAGGCCAAGCTTGGCCGCACGAGCGTCAAGCGCGGCACGCACTTCGCCCAGTGCCGCAGCGCCGTGCTCTCCCAACGCCATCTCGGCCACGGGTGCCAGAGCGGCCTGAGCACGGTCGGCCCACTGCGCGAACCATTGCGAGAGCAAAGCGCGGTTGCCAGCGGCTTCGGGCTCCGGTGCGCTCGCCATGGTCTTGATGACCGCGTCGATCCAGCGCGCGGTTTCGTCGTGCCACTCGGGCATGAAGCTGGTCAGGATGGCCACGGCCGTACCGCCTTGCAGCGCGAGGTGGTCATCGACAAAGTGCCCATAGATGAGCGGATACAACAGGCCGTCCAGTGCAAGGTTCTGGGCCATGAACAGCTCGACCGGGTCCTGCACCACGAAGCTGTCTTCCACGTAGCGGCGCAAGCCTTGCCAACGGGGGTCTTCCAGCCAGGCCCGCTTGCCGGCATCGAGCACGGCAGGCTCGTCCAGTGCCAGGGCCAGACGGGTAATCAGCTGTGCAATCCCGAGATCGTCCATGGCGTGGAACATCGCGGGCGCGGTGAAGGCCGTGCCGTAGCCATACGCGCAGATCGACGCGTTATTCATGTTGGCGCCCCACGCCACGTGGCGCAGCGGCAGCAGCACCTGCAGCGCGCGGTCGCGCAGCGCATCACCCATCGCAGATGCCAGCCCGCGCGATTCGACAAACTGGAAGTTCGCTTCCACCGCTTCCTGTTGACGCGCGCGGGTCATGGTCCAGGTGGCGTAATAGAACTGGCGCGGATCTTTGAGCGCCTGCCAGTCAGCCAAGTGAATGCGGCTGCGGCTCGGGTCGTACAACTCGTGCGCTGGGTCCCACGTCGGACGGTAGTGAAAGTTCGCCATGGACTGCGCGCCGTAAGTCGCTTCCTGGTAGCGCGTGGCTGCCTTGCCTTCGCCGATGAGGCGGGCAACGTGGGCGAACGTCTGCCGCAGCGGCGTGATTTCGCGGGCCTGCAAGTCGATGTTCATGCGGGTTGTCTCCTGGGTGTTTTATGGGGTGTGGCGGTGGACGGTCTACGCCGTCTCAGGAATCCAGCCTCGTCACCTGGTGGCGCTGACAGAACGCGGTGAAGGCCGGCTCCGGCAGCAGCAAGTCGACACTCAGCTCGGGCCAGCCGATGGCGAACTCGAAGCTCACCAGCCCATCGTCGCGTCGCTCAATACGACTCACGTATTTGCGCGTGAGATCGACGATGGGCATCTCGTCGGATGACAGGTTGATTTGCGTGGTCATGGGCATATCCGCTGTTGAGGTCGGGATTGCCACCGACGCTGAGCTGTCGCCGGTGACGGCTCCTCTTTTGCAGAAGCTGTGCCAGCCGGGCGGACTTTCTTCAAAAATCTCGATATTTCGAGGGAAAACCCCAACAACGAGACAGCCTTTATGCGGTGTCATGCACGCAAAACAGGGGGCAATGGCTGCGAATTTCGCTTGATCAGGCAGGCGAATTGATCATTTGATCGAGCCACTCGGGGCGGCTTTCATCAAATCATCGAGCCCAGCCGTAGCCTGACAGGCTTGGAATAAGCGGAAAACTGGCGGACGACACGCTCATTGCGAGCCGCGCGCTCCACCTTCGAGAAAACACTCGGGCGACGGATAGGCGTATCTCCGATGTCTGGGGCGCTCTACCTCCAAGCAGAATCCAGATTCTCGAGATTCTTATCAATTGATCAAATCAGACGGCGAGGCAACGGCGACCGAATCTGATCAAAAACTGAAATCGCGATGGGGAAGGACGCTTCTGCACTGCACACAGCCGGCGCACAGGCGCGTCGACGGCACGCGTCGATACAGGCGTCAGGGATTTTTGCGTTGCACCAACCCACGGCAGGCGCTGCGGTTGGCACCGCCCTTGCAATGGAGGACCGCCCAGCGCAAATGCGACCGCGCTGAGACCACCAAGCAAAAGCACTACAGACCCACCAAGGAGACATCACCATGGCGTTACTGGAACGCGCCGCGTGGTACGACATCGCACGCACGACCAACTGGACCCCGAGCTACGTCACCGAGTCCGAGCTGTTTCCCGACATCATGACCGGCGCGCAGGGCGTACCGATGCAGACATGGGAAACCTACGACGAGCCATACAAGACGTCGTATCCCGAATACGTCCGCATCCAGCGCGAGAAAGATGCCGGTGCGTACTCGGTCAAGGCCGCGCTAGAACGCAGCCGCATGTTCGAAGACGCCGACCCGGGCTGGCTGTCGATTCTGAAGGCGCACTACGGCGCCATTGCGCTCGGCGAATACGCCGCGATGAGCGCGGAGGCACGCATGGCCCGCTTCGGCCGCGCACCGGGCATGCGCAACATGGCCACCTTCGGCATGCTCGACGAGAATCGGCACGGCCAGCTGCAGTTGTATTTCCCGCACGACTATTGCGCCAAGGACCGTCAGTTCGATTGGGCCCATAAGGCTTATCACACCAACGAATGGGGTGCGATCGCGGCACGCAGCACGTTCGATGATCTGTTCATGTCGCGCAGCGCGATCGACATTGCGATCATGCTGACGTTCGCATTCGAAACTGGCTTCACGAACATGCAGTTCCTCGGCCTCGCCGCCGACGCTGCAGAAGCGGGTGATTTCACCTTCGCCAGCCTCATCTCAAGCATCCAGACCGATGAGTCGCGGCACGCGCAAATCGGTGGTCCGGCACTGCAGATCCTGATCGCGAACGGCCGCAAGGAGCAGGCGCAGAAACTCGTCGACATTGCCATTGCGCGCGCCTGGCGACTGTTCTCGCTGCTCACCGGCACCTCGATGGATTACGCAACGCCGCTGCACCATCGCAAGGAGTCGTTCAAGGAATTCATGACGGAGTGGATCGTCGGGCAGTTTGAACGCACCTTGATCGACCTGGGCCTGGACCTGCCCTGGTACTGGGATCAGATGATCAACGAGTTCGACTACCAGCACCACGCCTACCAAATGGGTATCTGGTTCTGGCGCCCGACGATCTGGTGGAATCCCGCGGCCGGCATAACGCCTGATTGCCGCGACTGGCTCGAAGAAAAATACCCCGGCTGGAACGACACATTCGGCAAAGCCTGGGACGTCATCATCGACAACCTCTTGGCCGGCAAGCCCGAGCTGACTGTGCCCGAGACGCTGCCGATCGTATGCAACATGAGCCAGTTGCCGATCTGCGCAATTCCGGGCAACGGCTGGAACGTGAAGGACTACCCGCTCGACTACAAGGGCCGCACGTACCACTTCAATTCCGAGATCGACCGCTGGGTCTTCCAGCAAGACCCGCTGCGCTATCGCGACCACCTGACGCTGGTCGACCGATTCCTCGCGGGGCAGATCCAGCCGCCCAACCTGATGGGCGCACTTCAGTACATGAACCTGGCGCCTGGCGAGTGCGGTGACGACGCCCATCACTACGCGTGGGTCGAGGCGTATCGCAATCAGCGCTACCAGAAGAATGCCGCGTGAGGCGGCACGCAAACGGAGGACGACATGGCACTTTTTCCTGTGATTTCGAATTTTCAGTACGACTTCGTGCTGCAGCTCGTCGCGGTGGATACCGAGAACACGATCGACGAGGTGGCCGCAGCAGCGGCACACCACTCGGTGGGGCGCCGCGTGGCACCGCAGCCCGGCAAGATCGTCAGGGTCCGGCGCCAGGGCGGCGAGCAGTTCTATCCGCGCAACGCCAAGCTGGCCGACACCGACATCAAGCCGATGGAAGCGCTCGAATTCATTTTTTGCGATGCATGAGGCCGCGATGAACTTCCAGAAAGTGTGCTCGCTCGACGAGCTTTGGGAAGGCGACATGACCGAGGTCGAAGTCGCCGGCCATGTGATCGTGCTGGTGCGCCCCGAAGGGGGTGAACCGCGCGCGTTCCAGGGAATCTGCCCGCACCAGGACATCCCGCTGGCCGAGGGCAAGTTCGACGGTCGGGTGCTGATGTGCCGCGCACATCAGTGGACCTTCGATGCCAACACCGGCAAAGGCATCAACCCCGGCGGCTGCCGGCTTGCCGAGTACGCCTTGAAAGTCGAAGGCGACGACATCTTCGTCGCAGTCGAGGGCGTTGAGCCTCTCTTCGCCAATTGCTGACATCGCCCAGGAACCCATCATGAGTATCGCCAACACCGCCGAGGCCTACCGCAACAATCGCGTCGGCCCCGTACTGCGCGCGAGCAGCATCACTGCCGGCGTCATCGAAGCCGCACAGGAAGACAACCCGGGCAAGAGCATCCGCATCGACGACAAGCTCGCCTATGTGCGCATCGACACCGACGGCGAACTGATCCTGCGCCGCGCCACGCTCGAAGAGGCACTGGGGCGACCGTTCAAGATGTCCGAGCTCGAAGTCAACCTCAGCTCGTTCGCCGGTCGCATCGAAACGACGGATGACTACGTCCGGTTCTACTACGAAAAAACGCTGTAATCGGAGACACACATGACAACGCAAGCTGAAGTCCTCAAGCCGCTCAAGACCTGGAGCCATCTGGCCGCGCGGCGACGCAAGCCCAGCGAGTACGAAATCGTCTCGACCAACCTGCACTACACCACCGACAACCCCGATGCGCCGTTCGAACTCGACCCTAATTTCGAAATGGCGCAGTGGTTCAAGCGCAACCGCAACGCATCTCCCCTGACCCACCCCGACTGGAACGCATTCCGCGATCCGGATGAACTGGTCTACCGCACGTACAACATGCTGCAGGACGGGCAGGAGACCTATGTGTTCGGGCTGCTCGACCAATTTTCCGAGCGCGGGCACGACGCCATGCTCGAACGCACCTGGGCAGGCACGCTGGCACGCCTGTACACGCCCGCGCGCTACCTGTTCCACACGCTGCAGATGGGCTCGGCCTATCTGACGCAACTGGCGCCCGCCTCGACCATTTCGAACTGCGCGGCTTATCAGACGGCCGATTCGCTGCGCTGGCTGACACACACCGCGTACCGCACCAAGGAGCTGTCGCAGACCTTCAGCGACCTCGGCTTCGGCACCGATGAACGCCGCTACTGGGAGCAGGACCCGGCGTGGCAAGGCTGGCGCAAGCTGGTCGAACACGCGCTGGTGGCGTGGGACTGGGCCGAGTGCTTCGTTGCCCTGAGCCTAGTGGTACGGCCGGCGGTAGAGGAAGCCGTATTGCGCAGTCTCGGCGAAGCGGCCCGGCACAACGGCGACACCCTGCTTGGCCTGCTGACCGACGCGCAACTTGCCGATGCGCAACGCCATCGCCGCTGGGCCGGCGCACTTGTACGCATGGCGCTGGAACAGCCCGGAAACCGCGAGGTCATCACCGGCTGGCTCGCCAAATGGGAGCCCCTGGCAGATGAAGCCATCGTGGCCTACTGCGCAGCACTGCCCGACGCGCCAGCGGCGCAGGCGCGCGCAACCGCTGCCGTGCGCGAGTTCCGGCACAGCATCGGCCTGTGAGACCAGACAGCCCGGGCGACATCACTCCATCCAAACCATGGCCAACGACACATCGGAACTGGCGATGACACACCAGATCACCATCGAAGGCGGCGCCGCTTTTTCCATCGCTGCAGAAGAAGACACCTTGCTGCGGGGCGCGTTACGCGCCGGCATTGCCCTGCCCCACGAGTGCAGCGTCGGGGGCTGCGGTGCATGCCGCTTTGACCTGCTCTCGGGTCTCGTGGAATCCATCTGGCCGGAAGCACCCGGGCTGTCCGAACGCGACCGCAAGCGCGGCAAACATCTCGCCTGCCAGTCGCGCCTGCTGGGCGATTGCACGATCCGCGTGCGCTGCGACGAAGCATATCGCCCGGTCGTGTCACCGGGCCGCTGGCCGGCCGTGCTGCTGGCCCGGCGCGAGCTGACGCCCGACATGAGCGAGTTCACATTTCGGATACAGGCCCCGGCAGAGTTCCGTCCGGGCCAGTACGCGCTGCTGTATCCGCCGCACACGCCGGGTGCGCGCGCCTATTCGATGTCGAACCTCCCCAACGAGGACGGCATCTGGAAATTCGTGATCCGGCGCGTTCCCGGCGGTGCTGGCAGCAACGCTTTGTTCGATCACGTTGAGATCGGGCAAAGCATCATGCTCGATGGCCCCTATGGCCACGCCTACCTGCGTGACGACAACGCACGCGACATTGTGTGCATTGCCGGAGGCTCGGGGCTTGCGCCCATGCTGGCGGTCGCCCGTGGAGCGCTTTCCGAGAACCGCGTCGGGCGCGTGCACTTCTTCTACGGCGGGCGCTCACAGCCCGACCTCGGCGCCATGGCGGCACTTGAAGACCTCGTGGCAGACAGCCGCTTCGCACTCTCGGTCGTGCTGTCTGCGCCTGCGCCCGAGCTTGGGTGGCAAGGGCCGACCGGCTTCGTACACGCCGAGGTCGAGCGGGTGTTGGCAACACCGCTGGACCATTTCGAGTTCTACTTCGCCGGCCCTCCGCCCATGATCGAAGCCGTGCAGACATTGCTGATGCACACGCATCACGTGCCGTTCGAACAGATGCACTTCGACCGCTTCGTCTAAGCCTGAAACCCATCAAGAATCGCGAGCCCAGCAACGCGACGAACACAGCACAGCACAGCACAGCATTGACGATCAATTTCGCAGATCGGCCATGTCGCGTATTTTCACCAATCCCCATATCTGGAAGCTGAGGTTAAGCTCATTCGATCGAACCTTGTATGACGTCCGCGGACCGTCCGACAACAACAGTCGGACGGTGCCGCGTGAGCGCCAGCCGCTCGCCGTCGCGACGGCAACCCATCTGGCCGCGATCGAGGAGACCATGGCAAAACGGCATCCGCGACAATCCAAATCCGACGCAACGGCACCGGCGCGACCCGATCGCGACCCGAAACACCCGGTCGCCACCGAGATCCGCGTGCCGGCCATCCACGACCTCGCCAAACGCTTGCGCTTCGCTCCGCAGCAAGGCCGGATCTGGTTGGACGACCAACGCATGATGCTCATGCACATCAGCTCGCTCGGCGCGCTGAGGCAAGAGCTCATCGAAAGCCTGGGCAAAGAAACGGCGCGCGGGCTGATCACCCGCATCGGCTATCAGGCCGGTACGCACGATGCCGCCATGGCGCGCAAGGTTCGCGCAGGCTTCAACAGCTACGACGACTTCCTGGCAGGCCCGCAACTGGTGTCGCTGGAAGGCATGGTGCATTGCGAGCCGGTCGCACTCGATATCGATGTACAGCGTGGCCACTATTTCGGCGACTTCTACCTGATCGACAGCTCCGAGGCCGAGGCCCACGTCGCCAGCTACGGCATCGGCAACGAACCGGTGTGCTGGATGTTGATCGGCTATGCGTGCGGATACACCAGCGCATTCATGGGCCGCCCCATCCTCTGGCGCGAGATCGAGTGCCGCGGCATGGGGCATGCGAAATGCCGCGTGGTTGGCAAACCCGTTGAAGAGTGGGAAGACGCCGAAGACGACCTGCGTTTCCTGCAGATTGGCGATTTCGTCAAGTGGGCGCCCCAACACGAGGCGCCATTGCCCGCCACAAGCCGCATTGCAGCGCGTCTGGCCGCCGCACCGGCAAACAGCTTCGGCGTGGTTGGAATCTCGGCCGGTTTCAACACCGTCTGCCATATGGTGAACAAGGTGGCCCCCACCGAAGCCACCGTGCTGTTCCTGGGCGAAAGCGGTGTCGGCAAGGAAGTCTTCGCCAACAATCTGCATCGCCTGAGCAAACGCGCCGACGGGCCATTCGTCGCCGTCAATTGTGCGTCGATCCCCGAGCATCTGATGGAATCGGAATTGTTTGGCGTGGAGCGTGGCGGATTCACGGGCGCGACCACATCACGGCCCGGGCGCTTTGAACGCGCCGACGGCGGGACGCTCTTCCTCGATGAAATCGGCACGCTCAGCCTGACAGCACAAGGCAAACTGTTGCGTGCGCTGCAGCAGGGGGAAATCGAGCGCGTGGGCGATACGCGCACACGCAAGGTCAACGTGCGGGTGATTGCCGCAACGAACGTGAACCTGCGCGAAGCCGCCAAGGCGGGCCAGTTTCGCGAAGACCTGTTCTTTCGGCTGAACGTTTTCCCGATCCAGGTGCCGCCACTGCGCGAACGGCGGGACGACATCCCGCTGATGATGAACTGGTTCCTCCAGCGCTTGGCCAAGAAGCACGACAAACAGATCACCGGCTTTCGCGAACGTGCCGTCGATGCGCTGTTCGCCTACGACTGGCCCGGCAATGTCCGCGAGCTGGAGAACATGATCGAACGCGCCGTGATCCTGGCCGAAGATGGCGGGTCACTGGACTTGTGCCATCTTTTCACCAGCGGAGAGGAGATCGACACCGCCTCGTTCATCCTCAAACGCAGCGGCAATATCGGGCAGAGCAGCGAGACGGCTGAAGATGTCGCGCCGTCCAGCACCGCCATTCCCCGGCCAGGCCTGGAGGAAACCGAGGTGGCGATGTTGCGCGCCGCCGTGGTCGAGGCCAACGGCAACCTGTCGCGCGCGGCACGTGTGCTCGGCATCAGTCGCCCGACGCTGGCTTACCGGCTTCGCAAGTATCACATTCCGGTCGACGGAAGCTGACCTGTGCAAGCCTGGGCGACAAGGTTTCGTCGCCCAGGCACGCGCGCCCTAGAAGCGCTTCTGATACGCAATCACGGCGTTGACTTGCGAGTGCGTCACGCTGATCGGCACCGCCGTATTGGGCTGGCTCGAGTTGGCCAGCGTCTTGCGCAGCGCTACCGACAGCGCAAAGTCGATCACATCGTTCTTGCCGATTGCATAGGAGGCGCCACCGGTCAGGCTCGTCGTGGGCGTGGCGGGCACCACGGCCAAAAGCATGTTGCTGGGAATGGCCTCCTGCGCGTAATGGAACCCGCCACGGAACGTCCACTTTGCGTTGTAACGGTACTCGGCGCCGATCCCGAACACGCTGATATCGCGGTAGTTCTGCGGCAGCGACAGATCCAGATTGGCACCCGTGCCTGACTGCACGAACCCGACGTTCATGTCCTTCATCACGCTTGACCAGAACACACGCTGGTAGTCCGCTGACACCAGCAGCTGATCGTTGAACCGATGACTGATGCCTACGGTCAGTTGCGCGGGCATCTGGAAGTTTCGAACCGTCACGTCGCCCTTGAGCGGGATGTTGCCTGCGACCGAACTGACGGCGGCAAGCGTTGCTTGGCCCGTGAGGTCGCCAACATGCGTCTTCGCGTTATACGCGGCACCGATGCGGGTATCCGGCGTGACCTGATAGGTCAGACCCAGCCGCCCGCCAATGCCCCAGGCCTGAGCGCCGCCCCCGACCGGGGCATTGCGTGCGAAGTTGATGTAGCCGCCGGAAAGCCCTGGCACGCCCATCAAGGTGGGAACAAGCGTGCCCGAGACGCGCCCCTGGCCGGCCAGCGTGCCGATCTGGGAGACATCCAACAGTGTCCCGAGATTCAGCGAGGTCCAGACCGCATCCAGCGATGCGCCCACGGTCAGCTTGTCGGTGACTTGGTATGCCGCCGAAAACGGCACACGCAACACCAGCAGCCGAGAGAACTGGTCCAGCCCGGTGTCCACACCGTTGGAGGTGCGCGAAAGGAAGCTGCTGCCACCGTATTGCGTCCCGAGGCCACCCTCCGCGAAAATGCCCGCCCCAAACGCGTACCTGCCCTGCCGATAAACGAACGCGGTCTGCGGCGCAAAATACGGGCCGTTGTTATTGCCGTGGTTGCCCGAACTCGCTGTCTCGCCGGTTGCGGTATTCGTGGCCTTGATGTCGGTCGACACGACATCGAGCCCCAGGCTGAAATGGCGGCCCTCGCCCATCAGGCTAAGCGTCGCGGGATTTTCCATCATGGCGGCGGCCCCGATATCGAAGGCCGCGCCCGTTCCGCCCATTGCGCGCGAGATCGGACCAAAACCCTCCAGATTGAACACGTCTGTCGCCCTGGCGTGGGTCCCACAGACCGCAACACAGATGGCCGTGGCCGCGCGAACGTAGTTGCCTTTCACGGGTGTCTCCTTGTCTATTGATTGATGCGAGATAACAAGACGGCGGCACTGCCCGATCGCGACGAACATGCGCCGCGGACACACCGCCGGAATCGCGACCGGCAAAGCGCTGCTGCGCGGTCGCGGGAGTCGGTTTGCAGAAGGCATGCCAGTTGCGACCGCCTCGCCAAATAATCTCGATATTTCAAGGGAAAACCATGACGTTTCGGCTCGATTTCCCGCGCGTGTTCCGGGCCCCAAGTAGGGTCGCCTGCTCCCGGTACGGAGACCTCCTTCTCCTTTTTGACGATTTGGTGGGATTGGTCAGCATCGGCGCTTGATCAATTGATCAAAGCCCTCGCCCCTGCCGGAAACCCCGCTGTTTCCGGTGCTTGCTGTCTTCCTGCTTATCCAGGAGAATATCGAGATTCCGGCCAATTCCGCCCTCACCCAGGAGGCCGCGCGCTGTGCAAGCCAAGTTCAATTACCCCTCAGACGCCGACCTGCGGCGCCTGCTGCATTTCGAACCCGAGAGCGGCACCATCTGGCTGGGCGAGCGGCGCATGCTGTTGCTGCACACCGCCGCGCTGAGCGGTTTGCGGCAAGACCTGATCAATTCGGTAGGGCCAGTTCATGCGCGCCGCCTGTTGACCCGCATGGGGTATGCCTCCGGGCGTCGCGATGCCGAATTTGCTCGCAAGACGCGTGGAGCGCTGTCACTCGATGCCGCCTTCATGGTCGGCCCGCAGTTGCACATGCTCGAAGGGGCGGTGCGCGTCACACCGGTCCAGCTCGACTTCGACCCCGCGAGCGGGCGGTTCTTTGGCGAGTTCCGCTGGGACAACTCCTGGGAAGCGCACGCCCACCGCCAAGCCTACGGCGTGGTGGACGAACCGGCGTGCTGGATCCAGCTCGGCTATGCCAGCGGCTACACCAGCGCGTTCATGGGCCGCCTCATCCTCTTCAAGGAAAGCACCTGTGCCGCATGTGGCGCCGATCACTGTGAGATCGTGGGCAAACCGATTGATGAATGGCCCGACGGGGATGAGCAGCGCCAGTACTTTGAAGACGAGTCATTGCTCGACACGATTGCGGCGCTTAGCGAACAAGTGCAAGCCCTCAAAACCACGATCGAGTCGACACGTGAGCCGCTCGTGGCAGCGGGCATGCTGGTAGGCCGCTCGCCCGCGTTCCAGCGCGCCCACGAACTGCTGAACCGTGCAGCTGCCACCCACGTGACGGTGCTGCTCACAGGCGAGACTGGCGTGGGCAAGGAGCGTTTTGCGCGGGCGCTTCACGAAGGCTCGTCCCGAGCAACGGGCCCCTTCGTCGCCGTCAATTGCGCCGCCCTGCCGGCCGATCTGATCGAAGCCGAGCTGTTTGGCGTGGAGCGCGGCGCCTATACCGGTGCCCACGCCGCGCGCACCGGCCGCTTCGAACGGGCGGATGGCGGCACGTTGTTCCTGGATGAAGTGGGCGACTTACCGCTGCCCGCCCAAGCCAAGCTCCTTCGCGTCCTGCAAGAAGGCGAAATCGAGCGGCTTGGCGCCGAAAACACACGCAAGGTGAACGTGCGTCTCGTGGCAGCCACCAACGTCGATCTTGAAGCCGCGGTAGCTCAGGGGCGCTTTCGTCGCGATTTGCTGTATCGGCTGAACGTCTATCCGATCTGCATCCCGCCGCTGCGCGAACGCATGACCGATATCGAGCCGCTGGCCAATCACCTGTTGGCCCGTTTCACGGCCTTGCACCAGAAGCGCCTCGCTGGTTTTGGGGAACGCGCGATGCAAGCGCTCATGCATCACGATTGGCCCGGCAACGTCCGAGAGCTGGAGAACCTCGTGGAGCGCGGCGTCATCCTCGCACCACAAGGCGAAAGCATCGAGATCGAACACCTCTTTCCGAACCAGCCCTCAGGCATGCAATCGCAGCTGAGCCCCCAAGGTCGCCTGGCACCCGTGCGGCTCGAAAGCGAACAGACCCTGTGCGCGCGCATTCTGGACAGCGGCCTGAGTCTCGAAGCATTGGAAACGCAGCTGCTTGACCTCGCGGTCGAACGCGCCAAGGGCAATCTTTCCGGCGCCGCACGCCAGCTGGGCCTCACCCGCCCCCAATTGGCCTATCGCCTCAAGCGGCATCTAGACAGAGGTAGCGAAGAATGAAACGCGCCATACAAGCCGGCGTGTCTGGCGCACAAGCGGCCAGCACAACCACGGTTGCGCATGCAGAACCCGAAGTGCCCCGTACCCTATGCGAGCGCGCTTACCTCGATCTGCGGCAAGACATCATTCAGGGCCGTCTGGCTCCGGGCGAGCGCCTGCGCGTTGAACACCTCAAGGATCGATATAACGTGGGGGCCGGTACGCTGCGCGAAGCGCTGGCGCTCCTCGTCTCGGACGCGCTCGTCACGGTGGAGGGCCAGCGCGGTTATCGCGTGACGGGAATTTCGTTGGCCGACCTGCAGGACCTCACCGACACGCGAGTGATGCTGGAGACGGAGGCTGTGCGGCTGTCCATCCGCCACGGCGATGCGCAATGGGAAGCACACCTGCGCGCCACCTTTGACGCCCTGAGCGACGCGGAATCGCTGGGTCCATCGGCCAATCCCGAACACTGGGAACGTGCCAACCGGCAGTTTCATGAAGCACTCATCGCCGCGCACCGTTCACCGTGGAGCAAGTACCTGCTGGACCTGCTCTACCGCCATGGCGAACGTTATCGGCGCGTGGCCATTCGGCGGGGCACCGCGCAACCCAGCAGCCGGAACGTGCATGAGGAACATACGGCCATATTCGAAGCGGCCATGGCACGGCAGGAAGCCCGTGCGGCATTGGCCGTTGAAGTGCACATCCGGCTTACATACGAGTTGCTGGCTAAGCTCGGACTGGAGACGGGGACGAGTGAATAAAGGTAGCAAACAGTGGATGTGATGACGTGGTGGGCGATTTGCACTAGGCAAATTTTGGCCAGGACATCACTTGGGCCAGCGGTCACAGCTCCCATGCCGCCAGGGCCGTTTCGCGTACAAACACGACGCTACAAATTGCAGGCCGCGCGGCCGGAGTGCCGGATTCTCGCTCGGAAGTGAGATTAAGGAAGGTTTTTCAAGATCCTCCTTGCCCCTCTGAATGGTCTCCACCAAATGACGCTTGCCATGATGTCGCCTGGTACGACCTGAAAAGAAAAAACCCCGGAGATCGTTGATCTACCGGGGTTTTTGGTTCGCCGTGAAATCAGGCGAAACGATCTTACATATTGTCGATCATCACTTGACCGAAGCCCGAGCACGACACTTGGGTCGCGCCTTCCAGCAGGCGGGCGAAGTCATACGTGACCTTCTTCGACAGGATCGACTTCTCGATCGACGAGATGATCAGGTCAGCAGCTTCCGTCCAGCCCATGTGGCGCAGCATCATTTCAGCCGACAGGATTTCCGAACCCGGGTTCACGTAATCCTTGCCTGCGTACTTCGGAGCCGTGCCGTGGGTGGCTTCGAACATCGCCACCGAATCCGACAGGTTGGCACCCGGGGCGATACCGATACCGCCGACTTGTGCAGCCAGGGCGTCGGAGATGTAGTCGCCGTTCAGGTTCAGCGTTGCCACCACCGAATACTCGGCCGGACGCAGCAGGATCTGCTGCAGGAAGGCGTCGGCAATTGCGTCCTTGACAACGATTTCCTTGCCCGTCTTCGGGTTCTTGAACTTGCACCACGGGCCGCCGTCGATCAGTTCGGCGCCGAATTCCTTCTGTGCCAGCGCGTAGGCCCAGTCACGGAAACCACCTTCCGTGAACTTCATGATGTTGCCCTTGTGCACGATCGTGACCGACGGCTTGTCGTTGTCGATCGCGTACTGGATGGCCTTGCGCACCAGACGCTCCGTGCCTTCCTTCGAGACCGGCTTGACGCCGATACCCGAGGTTTCCGGGAAGCGGATCTTCTTGACGCCGAACTCGTCCTGCAGAATCTTGATCAGCTTCTTGGCCTTGTCGCTCTGGGCTTCGAATTCGATACCGGCGTAGATGTCTTCCGAGTTCTCGCGGAAGATGACCATGTCGGTCTTCTCCGGCTCTTTGACCGGCGAGGGCACGCCCTTGAAGTAGCGCACCGGGCGCAGGCAGACGTACAGGTCCAGTTCTTGGCGCAGCGCCACGTTCAGCGAACGGATGCCGCCGCCCACCGGCGTCGTCAGCGGGCCCTTGATCGACACCACGTAGTCCTTCAGGACTTGCAGGGTTTCTTCCGGCAGCCACACGTCCGGGCCATACACCTTGGTCGACTTCTCGCCGGCGTAGATTTCCATCCACGAAATCTTGCGCTCGCCCTTGTAAGCCTTCTCAACCGCTGCGTCCACCACCTTGATCATCACCGGGGTGATGTCGAAGCCGGTGCCGTCACCTTCGATGTAAGGAATGATCGGGTTGTTCGGAACGTTCAGGGAGAAGTCTTGATTGACAGTGATCTTCTCGCCGGCCGGGACCTTGATGTGTTGATACATGGACGACTCCAGTGCAGACCGCAGGTAGCGGGTGGACGGTGGGGGTTGACAGCACAGCGCGCCGCTCACGGGTTGGCCGGCGTGGCGCGCTGCAATGAACTGGCGATTCTAACGGCCTACGATGACGCGCTCACGATGCACCGCACAAAATCTCGCATCTGGCGCAAGCCGCAACTCTTATATAAGACACAAGAGTGAATTTCGCATTATGCCGGAAAATTTCACCATCCGCCATATTTCGGCCCCTGATTCCGGGCGCTGTCAACGGCCAATCAGGTCGGCGTCAAAGGCGCAGGCAATCAGGCCGCGGACATCGATCAGGGCAGGATCCGCGTCCCGCCGGGCGCTCCAGACATCCACCAGCCGGACCAAGGCGGCACGCAGATCGCGCGCGTTGTCGGCATCAAGCAAGCGGACCAGGCCGGCAGCATCCACGCCCGGATGCCGGCGGACCAACCACGCAAGCGCCTGGATGTGTTCGATAAAGCGATCGTCAGCCCGGTGCAGATGGCTAAAACAAGACAGCCCCAACTGGCGATCCAGCGGCGCGCCGGAAATCGTTTGTGACACGAGCATGAAATCATCAAGGGCGGAAGCGCCGTGCGAAGGGGGCCAGAACCCGGGCAAGGCGCCCAGCACAATCAACGTGCCACAACCCAGGGCGAAATCGCGGCGCTGGAGCCGGGCCGGCGGAATGGGAGCGGCGGGCTTGGTGGTGCGGGAAGATGACGGCGGGAGAGACACGGCAAGCCTTGAGCAAAATCGGCTCGCATTCTCTAGGTGCGGGCGCTGCCATCCAATCAGATCGATCCGAAACGCAGGCGCCGCACGCTTGGCCGCAGGCATCTTTCTTGCGCAGCGCAACATGCGCCACATCGCGGATCAGGAAGTACGCATGCTTCTGTCTGCCCCCAACAAAAAATTCAGTGCAACGTGTCAACGCGCCTGTAACGGCCTGCGTTATTGCAGATGACTCATTTAGCGGGTCGTTGGTTAACTCACTGATCTATAAAAGGATTCACCATGAAGAAGCTGATCGCTGCCCTGATCGCCGGCCTGTTCGCCACCGGTGTGTTCGCTCAAGCCTCCGCTCCGGCTGCTGACGCAGCTGCTGCTCCGGCTGCTGCCGAAAAGGCTGCTCCGAAGGCCAAGAAGGCCAAGAAGCACCACCACAAGAAGGCTGCCAAGAAGGCTGCTGACGCTTCGGCTCCGGCTGCTGACGCCGCCAAGCAATAAGCTTGTGTTTCTGCCGGGCCCACGCGGCTCGGCCGATACAGAAAAAGCAGGTGCTTATGCATCTGCTTTTTTTTCGCCCTCGCCTGCCCAACGGAAATCCCGGGCACACATGCAGGGCTGTCAAAATAGCGCCATCAAGCTTGAGTACCTTGCCCGTTCCTCACAACAAGAAACAGGGATGGCGCAATGGAATTCCGATCGATGTTCGCTCCGGTGCGACGAAAACGCACCGTGTTCACGATGCTCTCTCTTGCCGCGCTGGCCGCTGCCGCCGTGATTGCCGGCTGCGGCGGGTCGTCGTCCGACTCGACGCCGGTGTCCACGGCCACGCCGTCGGACGCAGCCACGGCCGACGCCAACATCCAGGCCGCGTGGGTTGAGATCGGCGACAGCAACCAGGCTGTCGTGCGCGCCGTCACCAGCTATATGAACAGCGCCTCGCCCGTCGACAGTTCGGTCTGCCCGCTCCTGACGGTGGACGGTACCTCCACGCGCATGACGCTGCGTGTGGCCGCCGGCACCCCCGCACAGCGCACCACGGCCAGCGCCGCCAGCGATTCAAAAGCCTCGTCCTTCCCCGTGAACGCCTGCGAAGCCACCGTGGCATCCACGGCCAAGGCCGCGTCGATCGGCGCGCGCGTGCTGCCCCTGCCCAAGGCGAACCCACAGCGCGTGGTGATCCTGGCGGACACCGGCTGCCGCATGAAGAAGTCGAGCAACACGTTCCAGTCGTGTAACGACCCGCTGTCGTGGCCGTTTGCCAGCGCTGCCGCCACGGCCGCCAAGATGAACCCCGACCTCGTCCTGCACGTGGGCGACTATCACTACCGCGAAAACGCCTGCCCGCCCGACGTGGCCGGCTGCCAGGGCAGCCCGTGGGGCTACGGCTGGGATACGTGGCAGGCTGACCTCTTCCAGCCCGCCGCCCCGCTGATGGCCGCGGCCCCGTGGGTGCTGGTGCGCGGCAACCACGAGGAATGCGCACGCGCCGGCCAAGGCTGGTACCGCTTCCTGGATCCGCGCCCGTACTCGGCCGACCGCTCGTGCGACAACCCGGCCAACGACACGGCTGCCAACGCCTCAGACCCGTACGCCGTGGCCCTGGGCAGCGATACGCAGGTCATCGTGTTCGATTCGGCCAAGGCGGGCACGACGGCATTGGCGACGACCGACCCGTGGTTCCAGACGTACCAGAAGCAGTTCAGCACGGTAGGCACGCTGGCCGCCAAGCCGGGCGTGATGTCGATCTTCACAAATCACCACCCAATCCTGGGCTTCGTGCCCATCGCGGGCAGCACGCCGCTGGGCGGCAATGCCGCGCTGCTGTCGGTCATGAACAGCCTGAACGCCACGGCCTATTACCCGCCGGGCGTGCAGGTCGCGCTGCACGGCCACGTGCATGACTTCCAGGCCATCAACTTCACCAGCAACCACCCCGCAACCATCGTTGCAGGCAACGCCGGCGATTCGCTGGACGTGGCCCTGCCCGATCCGTTCCCGGCCGTCAGCCCGGCCTCGGGTGTGACGGTTGGCAGCATCTCGCACAACAACTCGTTCGGCTTCATGGTGATGGACCGCCAGGCCTCACCCGCCAAGGGCTGGCTGTTCAAGGCCTACACCGTGGCTGGCAAGCTGCTGACGACCTGCACGCAGAACGGCACGAGCCTGGTGTGCGACAAGACGGGCTTCGTTGCACCTTGAAGCGCCTGAGCACCGCGCTGTGGGTTGCCGCCGCACTCTTCTCGGGTGCGGCGGTGGCCGAATCGATCGGCATGACGCCGAGGTTGGACGCCGTGCCGCCGCCTGCCGAGTCGACCGCGTTTAAACCAGACCCGAACCTCGTCGCGCTCGGCAAGCGGGTGTTTTTCGACCCGCGCCTGTCGGAGCCGCAAGGCACTTCGTGCGCGGCGTGCCATGACCCGGGCCGTGCCTTCGCGCCCACGCTCAAGGGCGAGGCGCTGCGCATCGGCGTGCCCGCCGGCAGCCGCCCCGGGCATGTGGCGGCACGCAATGCGCCGTCGCTGCTGTATCTGCGCTACATCCCGCATCGCTACTTCTTCCAGGACGACGACGCGAGCTTCCCGTCGCCGTTTGGCGGCTTCTTTGCCGATGGCCGGGCAGATTCCATCCCGGAACAGATTCGTGGCCCGTTGTTCAATCCGGACGAAATGGGCAACCGTTCAACGCGCGACCTGCAGCGCAAGGTGGCCGGCACCGATCTTGGCCCAGCCTTGACGAAGCAGTTCGGCGCCGATGCGGTGCGTGAACCGGAACGCCTTGTCGGCGTGTTGGGAAAGGCGCTGGAAGCCTATTTCCAGAGCGACGAGCTGGCGCCGTTCACCTCCCGCTTCGACGATTTCCTGCGCAAGCGCACGCCGCTTTCCCCCGCAGAGATGCGCGGCCTCGCCCTGTTCCGCAATCCGGACAAAGGCAACTGCGCGTCGTGTCATCTGATGGTGGAATCGTCATCGCGTCCGGAGCGCTCGCTCTTTACGGATTTCGGCTACGACGCGATCGCCGTGCCGCGCAATCCGCTGCTGCCCGCCAACAAGGACCCGCGCCACTTTGACGTGGGGCTGTGCCAGACCGCCCACAAGCTCAAGTGGCCGGAGCCCGATCAGTGGTGCGGCTACTTCCGCACGGCTGGCCTGCGCAACGTTGCGGTGCGCCAGACGTTCATGCACAACGGCGTCTTCCGCACGCTGCGCGACACGGTGGCGTTTTATGCCACGCGCTCGACCGATCCCGCGCAGTGGTACCCCGGCGGCATGCGTTTCAACGATGTGCCGGCCAAATACCAGGGCAACATCAACGTGAATGCCGTGCCGATGAACCGCCGCCCCGGGACCACGCCTGCGCTGACAGAAGACGAGATCGACGACATCGTTGCGTTCCTGCGCTCGCTCACCGATGCGCGCTATGTAGCGCTGATGCCCGATCCGGCGGCGGACAAGGCGCGCTCGGTGCATGCGCCCAAGACTGGAGCCAAAACGATCGCCGTCGAGCACCAAGCCGCTCCCAGCCCCAATACGCGGTAACAACTTCGTCGCCCGGCCGGCCGCCGTCTCATTGACGCCGGCTGGCCGAGTGCCGATCATGGAGCGTTTCTTTTTCGACCCGTTCGCGCCATGACTACCCTGTCCCGCATCTTTGCTGCTCTGTCGCTGGCCGTTGCCGCCACCGGGGCGCTCGCCCAGACTCCCACCGCCCCCAATGCCGGCCTGCCCGTGGCCGACCTGACCATCGGCATGTACAAGGTCAAAGCCGAAGTGGCGGCCACCCCGCAAACGCGCGAGACCGGCCTGATGTTCCGCAAGACCATGCCCGACACCGCCGGCATGCTCTTCGTGTTCGATGAATCCGCCGGCCACTGCTTCTGGATGAAGAACACTGATCTGGCGCTGTCCATCGCCTTCATCACCGACGACGGCACCATCTCCGACATTGCCGAGATGAAGCCGCAGACCGAAGACAATCACTGCCCCACCCGGGCCGGCAGCTACGCGCTGGAAATGAACAAAGGCTGGTTCGCACGCAAGGGCATCAAGCCCGGCATGAAGGTGGGCGGGCTGCCCCGCTAAAACACGCACGCATACAACAACAGAGAGGAGACCGCCGCATGCACGCTTTCGACAACAACCGTCGCCGCTGGATGCAGCAGGCCGGCGCGCTGGCCGTGGGTGCGGGCGCGGCATCCGCAGGTTTGCCGTTGAGCGCTTTGGCCGCGGATGCACCCAAGAAGGGCACGCGGTTGATCCTGCTGGGCACGGCGGGCGGGCCGACGCCGAAGAAGAATCGCTCGGCGCCGGCGCAGGTGATCGTCATCAACGGCGTGTCGTACGTGGT
Source organism: Burkholderiaceae bacterium 26 (assembly GCA_000955795.1). Taxonomy (GTDB): domain Bacteria; phylum Pseudomonadota; class Gammaproteobacteria; order Burkholderiales; family Burkholderiaceae; genus Ralstonia; species Ralstonia chuxiongensis. The sequence continues at coordinate 219,624 of JYOB01000003.1, read as the reverse complement.
CGATTGCGGCAACGGTGTCGCACGCCAATACGTGACGACGGGCCTCAGGCTCAAGGACATCCGCCACGTCTTCATCACGCATCAGCACTCCGATCACAACGCCGATTACGGCACGCTGATGCTGCTCGCCTGGGCCACCGACCTGACCGGCCCCGTCGACGCCTGGGGCCCGCCCCCACTGGCCGCGATGACGACCAAGTTCCTAGAGCTGTACGACTACGACATCCGCACACGCATTGCCGATGAGGGCCGCCCGCCGCTTGCGCCGATGATCCATCCACACGAAATCAGCGAAGGCGGGCTGGTCATGCAGGATGCCAACGTGAAGGTGACGAGCGCGCTGGTCAAGCATCCGCCGGTGTCGCCGGCATTTGCGTTTCGCTTCGATTCGGCAGACCGCTCCATCGTCATCTCCGGCGATACCGCGCCAAGCGAGAACCTCGTGCGGCTCGCTTACGGCGCCGATGTGCTCGTCCATGAGGTGATGCACCTGCCGTCGCTCGACAAGCTGCTGTCCACGGAGCCCAATGCCAAGACGCTGCGCGAGCATCTGCTGGCGAGCCACACCTCCACCGAAGAAGTCGGCCGCATTGCCACCGAGGCCAAGGTGAAGACGCTGGTGCTATCGCACTTCGTGCCCGGCGGCTATCCGTTCCTTGAAGATTCAGTCTGGCTGGATGCCGTGCGCCCGCACTTCAAGGGCGAGATCATCGTCGGGCACGATCTGCAGGAAATTTAAGGGCGGCCGCTGGTCGCTTCGCTGCAATCGCGGTAGAGCTGATTGCGGCTGCCGGGCAGGGTCTCGTCGGCGAGAAAGCCGGTGGGGCCCTTCGTCCACCACACATACTGGCCCGACGCGTAGCGCGCACCCGACGCGGCCATCACGTTGGCAAACACGAGCGTCTTACCGTTGAGCGTCATGGCGGCCAGCGGCGTATCGCCCACCGTCATGTATTTCACGAGGAGCGTCTTGCCGCCCTCGCACGTGTAGCGCACGTCGTGCGGGTCCTTGATCGGCAACGCAGAATACGCGCGCGCCTGATCGATCGCCTTGTTGAGCCCCGCCTTGGCAAAGTCCAGCGCGGTATTCAGATCGTCGGACGACATGCCCGGCACCGGCGACTGCTGCGCGGTGGCGACACCACTGAAGACGCCAGCGCCCAGCGCCAGCCCAAACATCACTGCAGTTGCAAAACGACGCATGGATCCGTCTCCTGGGAATGGTCAGCGCAAGACGGTTAGTCTGCCGCGTCGCTGTCAGGTTCTGTGGGCTTGAGCACAAATGCTGTCGGCTCGACACGTTGGGGCAGCTCATCGGACAGCGCACGCGCGGCCTCGGCAAAGCATTGCACGAGGCTATCCGCCAGCGATGACGGCGCGTGATGCTCGGCACGCATGGCGCGCACGTCAAACGTCTGCGCCGGCTCCAGCGCGAACAGCGCGATGCGCTCCATGCTGCCGGTGGCCGCTGTGAACTGATCGAGCATCGTCACGCCGAGCGACTCTTCCACCAACGAACGCGCCAACGAATACGTCTGCACTTCCAGCGTCGACTGCGGCGCCAGCCCGCCGCGCGCCAGCGTCTGTCCGACCAGTGAGCCCAGCGATATCTGGTCTTCCAATCCGATGAAAGGCTTTTCGGCAACGAGCTTGTGCAGCGCGCGGCCATCCGTCTTGCCGCCCACCCAGGCGCGCGGCGCGGCCAGCAGGATGCGGCCCTGCGCGACCGGCGTGGTGCTGATGGCCGGATGCACAGGCGGTGCAAAGGCAAACCCGACGTCGATGTCCTGCGAGAGCAAACCCTGCACGATCTCGGCCGTGTGGTGCGTGAACACGCGCACCAGCGTATCGGGATGCCGCTGCGAGAAACGCCGCACCGCAGGCGCCAGGATGCTCGGGGCCAGGCTGGGCGTTGCCGCCACGCGCAAGCGCCCCGCCCCCTTGTGGCGCAAATTGGCCGACACGCGCCGCACGCGCTCGACCTCTTGGTAAAGCCGCTCGACTTCGCTGAACAGTTCGAACGCCTCGGCGGTGGGCTGCAGGCGCCCTTTGGTACGGTCAAACAGGCGGAAGCCGAGCTGCAACTCGGTGTGCTGAAGCACGCGCGTCACCACGGGTTGCGACACGTTCAGCATGCGCGCAGCCTCGCTGACCGTCCCGACCAGCATCACGGCGCGGAAGACTTCAATCTGGCGCAGACGCATGGCCGCCGATCCTCACAATCCGAATAGGGAAGCGCCGATTGTGACATCCAGCGCCGGTCTTCGGCTAGGCGGGGGCCGGTGTGGCGGAAACGCCCTCCGCTTCCAGCGCATCCAGAAACACGCGCACCTTGCGCGGCACCAGCTTGCGGGCGGGCATCAGCGCGTAGACGCGCAGCGCGGTCAGCTCGAAATCCGGCAGCACGCGCACGAGCCGGCCGGCCGCGACTTCCGTATCGCCCACCGAGCGGGCCATGCGCGCCACACCCAGGCCACGCACGGCGGCCCGGGCGCGCATTTCGGCATTCAAGGTCTGCAGACGCGGCTGAATCGGGACTTCGATGGGCTCGACCGCGGGCTCGCCGACGGGGCGGAAGGCCCAGCTTGCATCGTCGGGGCCGGACAGGCAGGGCCAGCCGGCAAGGTCAGCGGGCGTCTTGAGCGGCGGACGTTCCGCCAGCAAAGCCGGCGACGCATACAAACCGCGCGGGATCAGCACCACGCGGCGCGCCACGAGTGACGAATCCGGCAGCATCTGGTCGACCATCACGAAGACGATGTCGTAGCCGCTGGCCAGCAGGTCGGGTTGCTCCCACGAGATGTGCACCTGGATTTGCAGATGCGGGTATTTCTCAAGCGTGCGGCATACGGGTTCGGTCAGGTGCTGCGCGCCGACTTCGTACGGCGCGGCGATGCGCAGCGTGCCGGCCACGGTTTCGCTGGCTGCGGTGGTGTCGGCGTGCACTTCGCGCAGGCGCTCGAACAACGGCGCGATGTCGTCGTAGAACTGCGAGCCCGCTTCGGTCAGCCGCAACTGGCGAGTGGTACGCGTCATGAGCCGCACGCCCAGCCCGGCCTCCAGCCGTGATACGGCGGCGCTGGCCGTCGATTTGGGGATGCCCAGCGCCTCGGCGGCGGCGGTGAAGCTGCCGGCCTCCACCACGCGGCAGAAGGTTTCCCAGTCGTTCCACTCCATTGTTCGCATGACTGGACAGTGTTCCTAGAGTTGGCCGTTTATCCGGCTGGCGGGCAAGTTTATGCTCGGGCACATGTCGCTGCAAATCCTCAAACCCGCGTCTCTGCGGGCGTTTCCCCACTTTTCTTCGGCGCGCGTCCACGCTTTTGGGCTGGCGCTGGGCCTCTCCACAGGCCTCGATTTTGTCTCTTCGCAGATGTTCGCCGTGGCGGGCCAGCACATCCAGGGCGGTGTGCATGCGAGCCCCGAGGCATATCTGTACGCCGTCACAGCGTATGCCGTGGCGGCCGTGGTCGCCAACCTCGCCATCGGCCGCATTGCAGCGCACGTCGGCTATCGGATGTATTCGCTGGTGGGCATCGTGCTGTTCGCCATCGGCTGCGTGGTGTGCACCCAATCCAACAACATCGGCGAACTGGTCATCGGGCGGACCATCCAAGGCCTGGGCGCGGGCGGCTTGTTTTCGGCATCGCGCATTCTGGTGCAGCTCACGACCGAACCCGATGAGCGTATTCCTCCAATGCTGATGTTCAGCGTCGGTCTGTTCGGACTGACCACCATTGCGCCGTGGATCTGCGCCAAGGTGCTGGAGTACAGCGAATGGCGCGTGATTTTCTGGATCGAACTGGCGCTGGCCGGCGTGGCATGGGTGGCGATGTTCCTCCTACCGCCCGAACACCATCAGCCGCGCACACGCGCCGCGCGCCGCCCCGATGAAGCTCCGCCCGAAGACAGCCAGTGGGATTGGGTTGGCGTGGGTGCCATGGCCATCGGCGCGCTGTCGGTTCTGATGGGGCTGTCGGAGCTGCGCTACAGCCGGCTGACGGCCTCGCCTTTGATTCCGCTGTTGTTGCTGGGCGGTGCCGCTTCGCTGCTGCTGGCCATCCACCGCCTGCGCACGCACCCCGACCCGTGGCTCGATCTCTCGCGCCTGAACGGTCGCCGCTACCTGTGGGGCATCGGCTTCTACGGCATCTATTACTTGATGAGCGGGTACTGGTCGTACCTGTTTCCGGCGGTATCGCAGGGCGGCCTGGGCTTTACATTCCGCACGACCACGCTCTTCTTGATGATCAGCGGGGCAGTGTCGACCGTGGTGGCCGTCGTCATGACGATTTGGTTGCCGTTCTTCTTCCGCAAGCGCCGCTTCATTGCCATCGGCTTTGCCGTGTATGCGGCAGCGGCGCTGCTGCTGGCGACAAGCCTGATGCCGGGCGCGCCGGACTATGCGTTCTTCCCTGTGTCGGTCCTGGAAGGCATCACGCCAGGTGCGGTGATGATCCAGGTGGCGATGATGACCTACCTCGATCTGGACCGCGAAGACTTCGCGCACGGTTATCAGATGAAGAACATCGCGCGCCAGTTTGCGACTGCCGTGGGCACGGGGCTGGCGGCTGTGTCGCTGCAGACGCAGCAGGCGGAATCGCGCTCGCTGATCGTGGCGCACGTCACGCGCTTCACGGCAGACCTACAGGCCGCCAACCCGCTCACGTCCGAGCGCCTGGCGAGTTTGTCTGCCGAAATTGATCGGCAAGCCACGCTGCTGGCAGGCACGCAGCTCTTCAGTTGGTTTGCGGTGGCATGCGGCGTGTTTGCCGTGCTGGTGTTGGTGCAGCGGTCGTTGCGTTGAGCGCGCACTACGACTTCTGCACCGCGTACCTCCCCGGCCCTACAGCAGCCAACAGAAACAGCCCGCCCATGATGCTCAGGTTCTTGTAGAACTGGATTTTGTTGGCGGCCTCCATGGCGCCTTGCATATCCCAGTAGGAATGGGCGATGAACGACGTGCCGAGCACGAACAGCGCCATCAGAAGGGCCAGCGGCCGCGTCCACAGGCCGATGAGCAAGGCGATGCCCACGCCAAACTCCATGACGACGGCAACCGCGGCGGCCACCATCGGCATGGGCGCGCCCGTGCTCGTCATGTAGCCGACCGTGCCCTGGAAGCCGGTCAGCTTGCCCCAACCGGACATCACGAACAGCACCATCATCAGGATGCGGGCGAGCAGGATCAGTTCGTCGCGCCAGCGTTGAATGAATGCGTCCATCGCAGCCTCCGGAGCCAGTTATGGTGGCTCCAGTCTAGGCGCTGGAATTGCCAAGTGTGGTTTCGAGCGCATCGAGTACCGCCTGAATCACACCGTGCCGCACATGCTCTTTCCGCTCGATCATGCCGACGGCGCGCACGGGCGTCTGCGGCGGCATGGGCAGCACGCGCAGAGCGGGGTCGCTCTCCCAGCTCGCCCGGCGCAGTCGCGGCACCAGCGTCACCCCCACCTGCTGGCGCACCAGCTCGACAATCGCCTCGATTGAATTGACCTCGATGAACTCGTTGACCGCCATGTGCGTCTTGCGCAGGGCGCGGTCGATCAGCGCGCCGGTGCGCACCGCGCGGTCGAAGCGCAGAAACGGATGGGTGCGCAGGACTTCCTCTGCGCGGCCGCGCGTATGGCGGCCCGCCACCACCACCAGCGGCTCGGTATAGAGCGGATGCCAAGCAAGATTGGCAGGCAGGCGTTCCAGGTGTTCGACCACCAGCGCGCCGTCCAGCTCGCCCGCTTCCACCTGCTCCGCCAGTTCACCCGATTTGCCGGTGATCAGCTTGACGTCCAGCCCCTTGTGCACCTGCTTGAGCCCCGCCACCGCATGTGCCAGCGACCCCATCACCGAGACCACCGCTCCAATCGCCACGGCACCGGACAACTCCGTCTGCGGTTCGTCACCGATGCGCATGGCGTCGTACAGGCCCAGCAGGTGTTCGGCTTGGGGCAGCAGCGCTCGGCCATGGGCGTTCAGGGTGACAGTGCGCCCCGACCGGTCGAACAGATCGCGGCGCAGTTCGGTTTCCAGCGCACGCATCTGCAGGCTCACCGCGGCCTGCGTCAGCGCAACGCGCTCGGCGGCGGCGGCAAACGAGCCATGGCGTGCCACGGCAACAAAGGTGCGAAGGAAGCGGACGGTACTCACGGCAAGGCGCGGCGGATTCTCAAGTTTTTCTTAAGCTGTATCCAATGAATTTTAACTTTATTAAATCCGGCGCACCGCAAATAATCATTCGTCAAACATTCCCACTTATTTGCGCTTAAGCCCCATGTCCTCCCACCGCTTCGATTGGCAAAACCCGTATCCCACCGTTCGCATTCCGCTGTTTGCGCGCAACGTTGTCTCCACGTCTCACCCGCTGGCCGCGCAAGCCGGACTGCGCATGCTGCTTGCGGGCGGCAGTGCCGTGGATGCGGCCATCGCGGCGGCGGCCATGCTGACCGTGGTCGAGCCCGTCTCGTGCGGCCTCGGCAGCGATGCATTCGCCATCTTGTGGGACGGCAAGGCGCTGCACGGCTTGAACGCCTCCGGTACCGCGCCGCAGGCCTGGAACCTCGACTACTTCCGCAACAAGTACGGCGAAGACGCCAACGGCAACCCCAAGCGCCCCATGCGCGGCTGGGATGCGGTGACCGTGCCCGGCGCCATCTCCGCCTGGGCCGCATTGCACGGGCGCTTCGGCAAGCTGCCGTTTGCCGATGTGTTGGAACCCGCCGCCGAGATTGCCGAGCGCGGCCACACCATCGCGCCCATCGTTGCGCACAAGTGGGCAGCGGCCATTCCCGAGCTGCACAACCAGCCCGGCTACGCGCAGGCCTTCATGCCGCACGGCCGCGCGCCGGAAGTAGGCGAGAAGTTCAAGCTGCCCGATGCCGCTGCCACGCTGCGCCGCCTTGGCCAGACCAACGGCCGTGATTTCTACGAAGGCGAACTCGCTGAACGCATTGCCGCGTACTCGCGCGAATGCGGCGGCGGCATGACTGCGCAAGACCTGCGCAACTATCGCCCCGAGTGGGTCAAGCCCATCACCAAGCGCTACCGCGGCTACGACCTGCACGAGATCCCGCCCAATGGCCAGGGCATCGCCGCGCTCATCGCGCTGGGCATTCTCGACCGCTTTGACCTCGGCGCCCTGCCCGTCGACTCGGCGGATTCGCAGCATCTGCAGATTGAAGCGATGAAGCTGGCGTTTGCCGATCTGTACAAATACGTGGCCGACCCGCGCTCGATGGAAGTCACGCCCGAGCAGATGCTCGACGACGCGTACCTCGATGCACGCGCCAAGCTCATCGACATGGGCCGCGCGCAGATGCCGACCTTCGGCATGCCGCGCGCCGGTGGCACGGTGTACCTGACCGCCGCCGATGAGAACGGCATGATGGTCTCGTTCATCCAGTCCAACTACATGGGCTTCGGCTCCGGCGTGGTGGTGCCGGGCACAGGCATCAGCCTGCAGAACCGTGGCTTCGGATTCTCGATGGATGCGCGCTCGGCCAACGTGGTGGAAGGCGGCAAGCGGCCGTTCCACACCATCATCCCCGCGTTCCTGACCAAGGACGGCCAGCCGCAGATGAGCTTTGGCGTGATGGGCGGCGACATGCAGCCGCAAGGCCACCTGCAGACGCTCGTGCGCATGCTCGATTACAAGCAGCAGCCGCAGGCCGCGTGCGACGCACCGCGCTGGAAGGTCAACCGTGATTTCACGCTCGACGTGGAAGGCACGATGAACGCCAAGACCGTCGCTGCCCTGGAAGCGCGCGGGCACAAGCTTGAATCGGTGGCCGATCCGTACATGGATTTCGGCTCCGGCCAGTTCATCTGGCGCCTGTCGGAGGACGCCGACCACGGCTACGTGGCCGCCAGCGACAGCCGCCGAGACGGCCACGCGGTGGGCTTCTAACGAAGCCCGCCGCGCCAGCGCGCTGACCCGTCGGACCGGGCGGGCAACGCGCTGCAGTCTCCATAAAAACGATCCCGGCCGGCACCAAAGGAACCCTCATCATGACCGCCCCCTCTGCGGCAGGCTCTGCTGCACCCGCTCGTCCTGCAACAACGAGTGCAGCACATGCGCGCCGCATCGTCATTTCGTCGTCGATCGGCAATGCGCTGGAGTGGTACGACTTTCTCGTCTACGGCTTCTTCGCATCGATCATCGGCAAGCTGTTCTTTCCGGCCGATGACGAATGGGTGTCGCTGCTGTTTGCGGTGGGCAGCTTTGGCGTGTCGTTCATCACCCGGCCGGTGGGCGCGATCGTGCTTGGCATGTATGCCGACAAGAAGGGGCGCAAGGCAGCTCTCACGCTGTCGATCCTGCTGATGATTGTCGGCACGCTGGTGATTGCCGTGATGCCGAGCTACCAGCAGATCGGCATCGTGGCGCCCGTCACCATCCTGCTTGCACGCCTGGTCCAAGGCTTTGCGGTGGGTGGGGAATTCGGCAGCGCAACGGCCTTCATGGTGGAGCACAGCACGCGCGGGCGCGGCTACTACGCAAGCTGGCAATTCGCCAGCCAGGGTATTGCAACCATTCTGGCGGCCGGGCTGGGGGCGCTGCTCACGGCATCGCTCACGCCGGCCGATCTGGAAGGCTGGGGCTGGCGGTTGCCGTTCATCTTTGGTCTGCTGGTCGGCCCGGTAGGTTTCTACATCCGCCGCCATCTGGACGAGACGCCCGAGTTCGTCGCCGAGCAAAAGAAGACGACGATCGACCCGCAAGCTTCTTTCAAAGCGCAGTGGATCAACCTGCTGCTGGCGGTGGGCGTGGTGGCGCAATCGACTGTGTCGGTGTACGTGTTGCAGCTCTACATGCCTACGTACGCCGTCAAGCAGTTGCACCTGCCGGCGGCTCAGTCGTTCGCGGTGGTCGTGCTCAACGGCGGGCTGCAGTTCCTGCTCTCGCCGGTGATGGGCGCGCTGTCGGATCGCATTGGCCGTATCCGCATCATGCTCACCACGTCAGTGCTGATGATCCTGCTGATCTATCCGATGTTTGCGCTGTTGCGCGTGTATCCGACCATCGGCGCGCTGCTGGCGCTGCAAGCCGTGTCGGGCATCTTCAAGGCAGCGTATTCAGGCCCGATGCCGGCGTTGATGTCAGAGATCTTTCCCACGCGCGTGCGCTCGACCGGCCTGTCGCTCGGCTACAGCCTGGGCGTGACGCTGTTCGGTGGGTTCGCGCCGTTCATCGTCACGTGGCTGATCCACACCACGGGCGATACGCTGGCACCGAGCTACTACGTGCTGACGGCGGCCGTGGTGAGCGGCATCTCGCTGACGGTCATCGCGCTGCGCCGTCGCAGGCAAGCGCACGCTGGCTGAGCATTTACGCTTTCTTTACGCGGCTCCACGCGCCTTTTTCACGCTTTTTACGAGCGAATCGATACGGTGTCGTCATGTTCAACGACATGGCGGCGCAGGCCGTCGCCACCTCATCATGGCGCGATCGATGCTCCTGTCTTCGCTGGTTCCGAAGTTGCTGCCACCCTCTCCGGCGACGATGCCTCGCGCGGTTTCCATGCCGGCCCGCCAATACGTCTGCCTGCGCGTGACGGTGCCCGGCGATGCGCCGCACGCGATTCGCCGGCACCTCCATGCGTTGCTCGGCGACACGCTTGGGCTGTACATCGTCCGGCATGACGCTCGCCGCAAGGCCATCACGGTGGATCTGGAACTGGCCCATGCAGACGTGGATGCAGTAATCGGCGCACTGCTGCGTGGCTTGCCCTGTGCCACGCTGGGCCGCATCACGCCGCTGTGCATGTCGCGCAGGCGCGCGCTCGCGTCGCTGCACTGAGGCGCGCCATGTTCTCGGGAATCTGGATTCCGTTGGTCACACCGTTTCACCGCGATCGCGTCGACACCGCCGCGCTGCGCCGATTGGTGCGCCATTACCAAAGCGCCGGTGTGTCGGGTTTCGTTGCACTGGGCACGACGGGGGAAGCCGCGCTGCTCTCGCAAATCGAGCGCTATACCGTGCTTGAGGCCATCGCTGAGGCTTGCGGCGATCGCACGCCTTTCCTGATAGGCGTGGGCGCGGCGGACACGCGCGAAGTCTGCGCGCAAATCCGACACTACGAGCGTTGGAACAGCGCGGGCTACCTGGTGCCACCGCCTTACTACGTCTGCCCGTCGCAGGCGGGATTGCGCTGGCATTACGCGCAGGTGGCCGCCAGCACGGCCCGCCCGGTGGTGCTCTACAACGTGCCCAAGCGCACGGGCGTCTCGATCGCGCCGCAGACCGCGCTGGTGCTGGCAGAGCAGCCCAACATCGTCGCCATCAAGGAATGTGTGGCCGAGCAATTCGGCGCGTTGCAAGGCGGGCCGCTGGATGTGCTGAGCGGAGATGACAGCGCGCTGCTCGATTGCCTGGCACATGGCGGCACGGGCGGCATCCTGGCCGGTGCGCATCTGCGGCCTGAGCTATTCGTGGCACTTGTTGCGCACCATCGCGCGGGTCGCATCGACGAAGCCCGGCAGTTGGCCGACGCCATTGCGCCGTTGGCCGCGCTGCTGTTTGCGGAGCCAAACCCGGCGCCGGTCAAAGCGTTGTTGTCCGCGCAGGGAAGCATTGGCGCAGATACGCGCGCGCCGATTCTGCCGGTGTCAGAATCGCTGCACCGCCGCTTGATGACAGCGATGCACGCACTGGAAAACGTCGAAGCAGATTGCCCACTGCGACTGGCCTAGATACCGAGAGGGCCGATCAGGCGCCCTTGTACCAGGCCGCGTTGAACGGCGCGCCATGGCGCATGTAACGCGCGCCGCGATGATGACGACGTGCGTTGGCGGGTGCCGGCGCGTCGTTGTCTTCCAGCGTCTCGCGTTCGGCCACGGTGCGGGCGCGCGGCTGCTGCACTTGCGAGTACACGCGTTGCTCCATCCGGTCACGCGCTGCCGCAACGCGGTCCGGCGATGCGGGTTGCGTAGCCGCTTCCGCGGGCGCAGGAGCAACGGCCGACGCCGGCGTGGCTGCGTTGGCAGGCCCGGCGGCCATGGCAACGCTCATCGCATCACCGGCCTGCGCGGCCGTAGGCGTGCGGCTGGCGAGGCTCTTCACCCAGGGCGCGTGGTACATCCCAACGTAAATCGCCCCCGTCACAGCAATCAACGCGGCTGCAACGCTGCTGAATGCGCCGCCGACTACGGCACTCGACACGCGCCCCCACCACGGCTTGCGCTCGGCGGCGGCCTGCTCCACGTCCGACACCTCGGTCGGGTCAACATGGGTGGCAGCCAGATGCGACGGCTCCGTGGCGTCTGGCGGTTGAGCAGTGATCGAAGCGGGCAAGCGCATGGTGAGAACTCGAGATCATGGATCGGCAGCGTCGTCTTCTGCCGAACGTTATTCGGGAACCGCCCCATGTCACCTGTGTGACAGCCGGACGGAGGATGAGCAGCCTTGGTTAGCAAGTTTCCTGCCGGGGATGGTGCGGTGCCACAAATTGCCGCCAAGCCTTGTCAATCCTAGCCCCAGCTTTTCGCACAGACGATTCGGCAGCGCGGCGGCATGCCCGTACATACGCACAGCAGGTAGACTTTGCAAAGTTTACCGGGTGTGACGCCCGGACTGACCCTGCCCTACTAGCCTTACAGGCCTCTCAAGGAGAACACCGTGCGTTGGGATGACATGCGCGAAAGCAATAACGTCGAGGATGAGCGCGCGTCTTCGGGCGGCGGCTTCGGTGGCGGCGGCATGCGGCTGGGCATCGGCGGCATCGCGATCGTGGCAGTCGTAGGCTTGCTGATGGGCAAGAACCCGCTGGAAATCCTCAGCATGGTGATGCAGGTGTCGCAGAACGCGCCGACGCAATCCGCGCCGCACAACCCTGCCCGGCCCAGCGGAGAAACCGACAACGACCGCAGCAAGCAATTGGTCTCGCATGTGCTGGGCGACACCGAAGACACCTGGACGCAACTGTTCAAGCAAGCCGGCCGCGCATATCAGCCGCCCAAGCTCGTGCTGTTCCGCCAGGGCATCCGCTCAGGGTGCGGCGACGCCACTTCGGCCGTTGGCCCGTTCTATTGCCCGGCCGACACCAAGGTTTACCTTGACCTCGGCTTCTTCGATGAACTGCGCCGCAAATTCGGCGCCCCGGGCGACTTTGCCGCCGCGTACGTCGTCGCGCACGAGGTTGGGCACCACGTGCAAAACCTGCTGGGCGTGTCGGAGAAGGTCAGTCGCGCCCAGGCCGGCAAATCGCAGGCTGGGGCGAATGCGCTGTCGGTCAAGCTGGAGCTGCAGGCCGATTGCCTTGCCGGCGTGTGGGGCCACTTTGCGCAGCAACGCGGCCTGCTTGAGCGCGGCGACCTGGAGCAGGCGCTGACCGCCGCGCATGCCATCGGCGACGACACGCTGCAGCGCAACGCCGGCCGCAGCGTCACGCCCGACGCCTTCACGCACGGCACGTCAGAGCAGCGCATGCACTGGTTCCGCCAGGGCTTCGATGGCGGCGACCTTCGCCAGTGCGATACCTTCCGCTCCGGAGCGAATGCCTGATCGCAGATCAGCGCCCACCCGCGCAATCCAGCAGCGCGCCCGTCACGTAAGACGCCGCATCGGAGAGCAGCCAGACGATGGTCTCGGCCACTTCCTGCGGCGTGCCGGGCCGGCCGATCGGCGTGGCGCTGCCCAGGCGCTGCGCGCGATCGGGCTGGCCGCCTGAGGCGTGGATATCGGTCTCGATCAAGCCGGGGCGCACGGCATTGACGCGCACGCCATCGCGCCCAAGTTCACGCGCCAGCCCCAGCGTCATGGTGTCGACGGCACCCTTTGAGGCGGCGTAGTCGACATATTCGTGCGGCGACCCCAGGCGCGACGCCGCCGACGACACATTCACCACCGAACCGCCCACGCCACCGCGCGACGTCGACAGCCGCCGCGCCGCCTCGCGCGCCACCAGAAAGGCACCCAGCACATTCGTCTCGAACATCGTGCGCAGCCGGTGCGTGGTCATGTCGGCCACGTCCTGAGCCTCCGCCACGATGCCGGCGTTGTTGACCACGCCATGCAGCGCGCCGAAGCGCCCCGTCGCAGCCTCGAATAGCGCAATCACATCTTCATCGTTCGACACATCGCCCTGCACCGCCAGCGCGTGGCCGCCGGCCTGTTCGATGAGCCCCACCGTCTCTTCCGCCGCCTGCCGGTTGCCGCGATATTGCAGCGCGACAGACCAGCCGCGTTGCGCACACAGCACCGCCGTGGCGCGACCGATACCCCGGCTCCCGCCGGTAATGACGATGGTCTTGGACATGCCGATCTCCCGATGTGTTGTTGTGTTCGCAATTGTGCCGAGATGCCGAGTTTTTGCCACCGAGGGATGTGTCCGAATCCGGCGAACCCATGCGACCCGACAGGGCTAGACTAGCCGCCAGGTTCCCCGATCACCACCATGCATCTCGACCACAACGCTTGCTACCACGCCGTGCAATCGCGCGACCGTCGCTTTGACGGCTGGTTCTTCGTCGGTGTGACATCCACCGGCGTATATTGCCGCCCCGTTTGCGCCGTCCGCACGCCGCTGGAAAAGAACTGCCGTTTCTTCACCACGGCAGCCGCAGCGGAGCGCGCGGGCTTTCGGCCGTGCCTGCGCTGCCGGCCGGAACTGGCGCCGGGGCACAGCCTGGCCGAGATGTCGTCGAGCCTCGCGCGCGCCGCCGCCCGCATGATCGACGAAGGCTTTCTGCAAGAGCACGACTTGGCCGCGCTGGCTGCAGCCGTGGGCGTGACCGACCGCCACTTGCGCCGCATCTTCCGCGCCGAGTTCGACGTCTCGCCGATCGAGTACGCGCAAACGCAGCGCCTGCTGCTCGCCAAACAGCTGCTGACCGATACCGCCATGCCCGTCGGCGATGTCGCCTTTGCGGCCGGCTTCGGGAGCGTGCGCCGGCTGAACAGCGGCTTTACCGAGCACTACGGCTTTGCGCCCACGCGCCTGCGCTCGCGCACGACGGCACCGCGCGCTGAAGACGGCCCCACGCTCATGCTGGGCTACCGCCCTCCGTTTGCGTGGCAGGCGTTGCTCGACTTCTTGCGTGCCCGTGCAGTCGACGGCGTCGAAGTGGTCGACGCCGACAGCTACGCACGCACGATCACCGTCGACTACGCCGGCGCGCGGCACATCGGCTGGCTTCACGCGCGCAATGTGCTGCAACGCCATGCGGTGGCGCTCACGCTGTCGCCCAGCCTGCTGCACGCCATGCCGCCCGTGCTGGCCCGCGCGCGGCGGCTGTTCGACCTCGATTGCCGGCCCGATCTGGTGGACGCGCACCTCGGCACGCTTGCTGCCGAAACGCCTGGCCTGCGGGTGCCGGGCGCCGTGGACGGCTTCGAGATTGCCGTACGCGCCATCACCGGGCAGGTCATTTCGCTGGTGCAGGCGCGGCGCATTCTCGGGCGCATGACTGCCGCATATGGCGTGCCGTTGCCGCAATCGCGCGAAGGGCTGTCGATGGCGTTTCCAGGCGCTGCCGCACTGGCAAAAATTGATGCGCAAGCGCTGTCCGCGCAGACCGGTCTGCAAGCCAGCCGCGCCGCCGCCGTCGTCGAACTCGCCCGCGCCATCGACGGTGGGAGCCTGCGGCTCGAGCCGCTGGTGCCGCTCGCGCCCACGCTGGCTGCCTTGCAAGCGCTGCCGGGTGTCGGCGAGTGGACAGCGCAATACGTCGCCATGCGCGCGCTGGGCTGGCCGAACGCATTTCCGCTGGGCGATTACGTCCTGCGCAAACGGCTCGCCGATGGCGAAGGCGCGCTTCCCACGCGCCGTGCCATGGTCGAGCGCGCAGAACCGTGGGCGCCATGGCGCGCATATGCCGCCATGCATCTCTGGCACCGCGAGGATGCGCTCACCCCGCCTGCATCGAGTTGACGAACTGACGAATCGACCGCCATGTACCGCCACACCTTTGCCTGCCCACTCGGCGATCTGTTGTTGACCGCCACCGACACCCACCTGACCGGCGCGTTCTTTCCCGGCCAGAAGACGATTCCCGCAAACGCCGCGCGCATGTCGCCGGGCGCGGTGGTGCCAGTCATCCGCGAGGCGCAGGCGCAATTCACCGCCTACTTTGCCGGGAAGTTGCACGACTTTGATCTGCCGATGGCGCCTGAGGGCACACCGTTTCAGCAAGACGTCTGGCGCCTGCTGTGCGACATCGCGTTCGGCGGCCGAACCACCTACGGCCAGATCACCGCGCGCCTGGGGCTCACGCGCGAACATGCGCGCGCGGTGGGCACGGCCGTGGGCCGCAACCCGATCTCGATCGCCATCCCGTGCCACCGTGTGGTCGGCGCGGATGGCGCGCTCACGGGCTATGCCGGCGGCTTGCCACGCAAGGCCGCGCTACTGCGGCTCGAAGGACACCCCGCGCGGGTTGGCGAACGCCTGCCCATGGCCGACGACGACCGCCAAGGCACGCTGGCACTTCTGTCTGCATAAAACCCAAATCGCGCGGACAATGCGCGCACACCGCCCCATAACGATAACGAGCCCCTTCATGCGCCGCTCCGATGTGCTTGAACTTCTCACCCTGGCTGCCCTATGGGGCGGCTCCTTCCTGTTCATGCGCGTGGCAGCGCCGTCGTTCGGGCCCGTTGCGCTCATTGCCCTGCGCGTGGCGATTGCCTCGTGCTTCCTCGTCCCGATACTGACCTTGCGCGGCGGCATGGGCGCGCTGCGCACGCACTGGCCGCATCTGCTGGCCGTGGGCGTACTGAACTCGGCCATCCCGTTCTGCCTGTTCGCCTATGCCGAACTCACCCTCACGGCAGGCTTCACTTCGGTGCTGAATGCGGCGGCCCCGTTGTTTGCGGCCATCGTCGCGTTCACATGGCTGGGCGAGCGAATGTCGTCGCTGCGCGTGCTCGGATTGGCGATCGGCTTCATGGGCGTCATCGTGCTGGTGGGCGGGTCGTCTGTCATCGACGCAAAACAAGGCGGCGTGGCGGTAGCCGCGGCGCTGTCGGCCACCGTGCTGTACGGCGTGGCCAGCAGCTACACCAAGCGCTTCCTGACCGGCGTGCCGCCCCTGGCCGTGGCGACCGGCAGCCAATTGGCCGCCGCCATCGTGCTCGCACCACTGGCCTATTGGCTGTGGCCCGCGCACACGCCCACCGGCAGCGTGTGGCTGCATGTCATCGCCTTGGGTATCGCGTGCACGGGCGTCGCCTACATCCTTTTCTTCCGCCTTGTCGCACACGTGGGGCCGACGCGCGCGGTGTCGGTCACCTTCCTGATCCCGGTGTTTGGCGTGCTGTGGGGCATCCTGTTCCTGGGCGAGCAGCTGACGCTCAACATGGTGATCGGCTGCGCGGTGATCCTGCTCGGCACGTCGCTGTCGACCGGCGTGTTCGCACCACGCAAAAAGGCCCCTGCAAATGCGGCAACCGCTGCAAAGGATAAGGATTCGCTTTTGCGTTCCGGCCGCTGAATGGCCGCGTTGATCGTGCCCCGCAGGGTTGGGGCACCACACTGCGCCGGTCAAAACCCGCTTGAAGTCGACGCTTAAATCTGCAGTTGAATCCGCGAGCAATGCGGTTATGTCATCTTCGCCCCACATTGCGAAGGATTTTTCCGCTGATTCTTGCAGCACGAGAAAACGTTGGCGTCGCCCCGATAAATAGCCGATTTGTAATGAATACCCTGCCGCTTTGACGCTCATGCAATTTATTCAATGGCGCCAGCATTGGCTCTGTAGCTCGATTTAAAAAATCTGCAAAACTGAAGTAGACAGCTGAAACATCGACCAGCGCGCACTCGATCTTAACGATCCGATAATCCGAATTGAGAAACTTGCATCATCGAAATCGGATTTCCGTGCGCGTTGCGCAGATTTTCTTTGTTATGCTCGCCATCGGTCGATGAGGGGCGTGCAAGGGAACGGCATATTTGCTGCAAAGCAGCCGAATTCCCAATTGCCGGCGGGTTCTCCGCTGCACAGCCGACTAAGCACGCTCCATCAAATACGTTGGATACGCGCATGCTGGACGTCTACCTGAATAAGCATCTGATCGGTCAGCTATCGTGCGGCCGCAGCGGTTGGGCGTTCGAATACGATTCTCGCTGGCAGGCCTCGTCGCAGGGCTTTGATCTGAGCCCGCACCTGCCGCGCACCGCCGGCAATATCGCCGACACGGCAAAAGCCCAGCCGGTGCGCCACTTCTTTGAGTACCTGCTGCCCGAACCCGCACGCAACACGCCCAAGGCAGCTGCCGCGGCACTCGAACATCTGGCGCAAGCTGCACCGCATCTGGATGGCCCGCTGGCCCTGGTGCCCGCCGGCCTCAAACCATGCAGCGGCCGGGCCGACGGGCTGTCCGAACGCGATCTCGTGCTGCAGTTCCAGCAAACTGTCGGACGCCCGCCCCGCAGCACGCCACTGCATGTGGCCGAACCTCGCGCGCGCTACGGCCCCGACGCTGCTGCGACGTCCGAAGAAATCAGCCTGCCCTTCCTGGCCTCAAATGGCCTGCCGGTGTCGATGTGGCTCGGGCGGTTTTCCGCGCCGGCCAATGCCGCGCAATCGAGCCACTTCGTTCGGCTGGATCTGGGCGAAGGCGCGCACTTGCCGTACGCCACCATCAACCACTGCTGGGCGACGCTATTGGGCCGCAGCATCGGGCTGGACACGCCGTTCATCGGTCTGCGCCAGTTTCCCGAAACGGCCGCCGTTGTGCAGCGCCTTGACCGCACCCTGCGCTGCAAGAGCGACGATACCGCGCTGGTGCAGGCACGCTATGTCGTCTCGGCGGTGCAACTGCTGGGGCTCTCACCCCAACACCGCTTTCTGCCGATCACCGTCGAGCAGGTCGCGCAATGCGCGAGCCTGTGCGCAGACCCAGCTTCCGCTACGGCCGCGCTATTCCGCTGGATGGTGTTCTGCCTGCTGATCGGCGGGCGCAATGCATCAGCCGGCACACTGCATTTCCACATTGGTGCGGACGGCGTCCGCCTTGCGGCGCACGACCACCTCTTCTGCGCGGCGGTTTACGCCAACGAATGGAATGCCGATGAACTGTCGCCGGACGCGCAAGCCCGCTATGAGGCCATCGACCAGGACGCCCTTCTCGCCCTGGCCGATCATCTTGGCTACGACGCCAGCCAGGCGCGCCGCGAGTTGCTGCGGCTGATCAGCATGCTGGCGCCGCAGTCCTCATTTGTGGCGACGCATCTGTCTCAGGCGCTTGGGCATTCGCCGACACGCGCGGCGGAGATCGATTTCCTCGCGCGCATTCACCGGCATGTGTCAGAGACGGCACGGCGACTGGGCGGCAAGACCGCCGAAGTCTGAAACTCAAGCGCGAGGCTTGGGCCGCCAGCAAACTTAGAGCGCGGCCAAGCTGACCGTGCCATAGCGCGCATAGCCGTGCGCGGCCAGCGTATCCATGGCCTCGGCTTCTGCGCGGGCAAATGTCAGCGCGAGCGTATCGGGGCTTCCTGCCCCGCTGACGAAGGCCTGATAGGCCGCGAACGCTTCGCGCGGTGACACACCACTGCGTTCAAGCACGCGCTGCGCGGCCTCAAGCGCCGCACGAATCGCCGTCTCCCCGGGCGGGGCATCGCAAAACGCTAGCTGTAGACAAGACGTCGTCGGATTCATCCGCGTTTCGATGTTCGATTCACTGGAACAGCACACCTGACCCAGTCTAGGAAAGCGCCTATCGAGTGCCAAGCGTGGCGCTCGTCCCTAAGCGTGTTTCTACCCAACGCGAATGAGGACTCGGGGATGCCCCCGGGTGCACATGCCGTGAATCGCGTTGCATAATCGAATCGATTGACGAAGCAACGACTTTGTTGGCGCCCCCATAACGACAGGAGACATCCAATGATCACGCCCCCCATCCGGCTGAAACGTACTGCGCTCGCCTGGCTTCTGGCCAGTGCAGCCTTGCCGACGTTCGCGCAGATTCCGTTCAGCCCTGGCGGCGCGTCATCCACGGCTGCGCAAGCCGGGGGGGCCACGGCCGGCGGGATCGACGTGGCGCAGATCAAGCCGGCGGTGGACGCGGCGGTCAATGCCGAATACGGTCAGCTCGACCTGCTCTACAAAGACATCCACGCGCATCCGGAACTGGCGTTCCAGGAAACGCGCACCGCAGCCACGCTGGCCGAGCAGATGCGCAAGATCGGCTTTGACGTGACGGAGCACGTGGGCAAGACCGGCGTGGTGGCGGTCTATCGCAATGGCGCAGGCCCGACGATCCTGGTGCGCACCGAACTCGACGCACTGCCCATGGAAGAGAAAACCGGGCTGCCCTACGCCAGCCATGTCCACACGAAATGGCGCGGCGAAGACGTGGGCGTGGCGCACAGCTGCGGGCACGACGTGCACATGGCGTCGTGGGTGGGCACAGCCAAGACGCTGGTGTCGCTCAAAGACCGCTGGCACGGCACGCTGGTGTTCGTCGCGCAACCTGCCGAGGAAACCGTGACGGGCGCGCAGAGCATGATCGACGACGGCTTCTTCAAGCGGTTTCCCAAGCCCGACTATGCGTTTGCGCTGCATACGGGCCCGGGGCCGTACGGTTCGATCGTCTTCAACAGCGGTCCGATCACGTCCAACTCCGACGGGCTGGAGATTACGTTCAAAGGCCGCGGCGGCCATGGCTCTGCGCCCGACAAGACCATCGACCCGGTGATGATGGCGGCGCGCTTCGTGGTCGATCTGCAAAGCGTGATCAGCCGAGAGAAAGATCCGCAGGAATTTGGCGTGGTGAGCATCGGCGCCATCCAGGGTGGCAGCGCCGAGAACATCATCCCGGACAGCGTTCTGCTTCGCGGCACGATCCGTTCATACAAGCCAGCGGTGCGCCAGAAGATGCTCGACGGCATCCGCCGCACGGCCAAGGCCGTCACAGAGATGTCGGGTGCGCCGGATGCCGACATCAAGATTACCGAGGGCGGCAAGGCCGTCAACAACGACCCGACGGTGGTCGCGCGCACCGAGGCGATGTTCAAGACCGCCTTTGGCAACGACCGCGTTTTGCGCGTGCCGCCCATCACGGCCAGCGAAGATTTCTCGGCGTTTGTTGACGCGGGCATCCCGTCAATGTTCTTCTTCATCGGCGTGAATGATCCGCAGACGTTCTTTGCCTCGCTCAAGCCGGGCGCCAAGCCGCTGCCGACCAATCATTCACCGCTGTTCGCGCCCGTGCCGGAACCGTCCATCAAGACGGGCGTGACGGCAATGTCGCTGGCGGTGCTCAATGCGCTGCAATGGAACAAGGCGTCGGGCCAGTAAGCCGGCGTTGACAGGGGGCGCGGCCCGTCTTGGCTGCCGAAGCGGCCGCGCTTTTGATTTTTCCGGAGGGGATTCCATGTTGAACCGTTTCATCCGCACCAGCGCCCTGCTGCTGTGCGCCTGCGCCGCGGCACCCGCCCTGGCGCAAACCACGCCCGCCAACCCGGCCATCAACCGTCTCGACGAGATCATCGCGCGTGGGACGCTGCGCGTCGGCACCACCGGCGACTACAAGCCCTTCACCTACAAGAACCCCGCCGATGGCCACTTTATCGGCCTGGACGTCGAGATGGGCGAGCGGCTGGCCAAGGCACTCGGCGTGAAGCTGGAAATCGTGCCGACCACGTGGTCGACGCTGATGCAGGACTTTGCGGCTGACCGCTACGACATCGCCATGAGCGGGGTGTCGGTCACGCTGGAGCGGCAAAAGAAGGCGTTCTATTCGATTCCGTATCAGCGCGATGGCAAGACGCCGATCACGCGCTGCGAGAACCAGTCGAAATATCAGACGCTGGCGCAGATCGACCAGCCGAATGTGCGCGCGGTGGTCAACCCGGGGGGCACCAACGAGAAATTCGCGCGCGAACACCTGAAGCAGGCGCAGATTCGCGTGTATCCGGACAACGTGACGATCTTCAACGAGATCGTCGCCGGCCGTGCAGACCTGATGATGACCGACGCGGTGGAAACCAAGCTGCAGCAGAAGCTGCACCCGGAACTGTGCGCTGTGCACCCCGAAGCGCCGTTCGATTTCTCCGAGAAGGCTTACCTGCTGCCGCGCGACGTGGTGTTCAAGAACTTTGTCGACCAGTGGCTGCGGCAGACCACCGAGAGCGGTGAATTCGCCAAGCGCTTTGATGCGTGGCTGGCGTATCCGTGGAATACGGCGGCTAAGTAAGGTGCTATGCCCGTGCGGCGCGCCTGGCAGCGCCGCCCATTAGCAGCACGAGGCACACGCCGTTAAGCAGCGCGCCAAGCAGCCAGACCGTGCCGGACCATACCGGCGCGGTCATCGCATACACCGCTGTGGCCGCCAGCGGGCCGATCATGGCGGCCACGCTGGCGAGGCTGGCCAGCGCGCCCTGCAACTCCCCTTGCTCATGGTCACCGACCTGGCGCGAGAGCATTGCCTGCAGCGCCGGCATGCCGATCTCGGCCATGCACAGCACCACCATGGTCGGGTAGACCATCCAGCCGGAGCTGATCCAGGCCATCGCCGCAAAGCCGGCCACATCCATCATCACGCTCAGCACCACGGCGCGGCGCTCGCCAAGCGCGCGTGAAATCGGCCCGGTCAGGAAGGCCTGCGCCAGCGCATGCATCAGCCCGTAAGCCGCCAATGACAAACCTGCGGCGCGCGTGTCCCAGCCGAAATGCGCCTCGCCGTGAATGACCCACAGCGTTTGCGGAATCTGCCCGACGATCTCGATGATCGCCAGGACAGCCAGCAGCGGCAACAGCGTCGGCACACGTGCCACGCGGCGCAGCGACTGCACCGGCAGCAGCGCACGCCACGCAAACGGCGCACGGTCAACGCGGCGCGACTCCGGCAATGCGAAGCAGGCGACCAGGAAATTGACACCATTGAGCGCCGCCGCCAGCAGGAACGGCGCACGCAACCACCAGTCGCCCAGCAGGCCGCCCAACGCCGGCCCGGCGATGAACCCCACGCCGAAGCACGCGTTCATCAGCCCGTAACGGCGCGCGCGATCGCCCGGGGCGGTGATGTCGGCGACGTACGCCGTCGCCACCGCATAGTTGGCGCCCGTAATGCCGGCCACCACGCGGCCGACGTACAGCACCCACGCGTGCGGCGACAGTGCCATGACGAGGTAATCGACCGCCGCCCCCGCCAACGACACCAGCAGCACCGGCCGGCGCCCGTAACGATCGGCCAGCGCGCCCAGGATCGGCGCAAAGACAAATTGCATCGCCGCGTACGCCGCGATGAGCAGGCCGAATTCGAATGCGATATCGCCCGTGTGGTCCAGCTCGCGCAGCAGGCTCGGCAGGATGGGCAGGATCAGCCCGACGCCCATGGCATCGAGCGTCAGCGTGAAGAGGATGACGGCAAAGGCAGGCATGCGAATGCTCCGCGAGCCCGTCAGGCGGCGGCGCTTCGAAAAACAGAAAGCCGAGATGATGCCGTGGAAGTGCGCGCCTTGTAGCGTCGCGCGGCGCTCAGGCGAAAGCCGCCAGCAAGCTTAGTGGAGGCGGGCCGGATCGCCGTGTTGCAGGGCCAGCGCGTCACGCAGCAGTGCGTCGGTCATGTCGCGGCCCAGAAGTGCGGGGTCGAAGCGCGCGGAGAAACGCGTCGAGCAGGACTCCACCTGCAACACCACCTGGCCAGGCGGCAGCAGTTCGATGTCGACGTGGATGACCTCGTCGTCTTCGGTAAAGGAATGCAGCAGCGTGAGTGCTCGGTAGCCGTCTGCGCGTTCCACTGCGGTTTCCGTCCAGGACGGCGCCAGCAGCGCGCAATTGACCAGCGTTTCGGGCTCGTCGGGACGATACAGGTGCAGCCCCATCATGGTCGAAGCGGCGTCGGCCACGCCGGACCATTCGGCTGCAGGAATCAGATCACCGAGCAGGCGAATGTCGTCGACCGCGGCGTCGGTCTGCACAAAAGCGGCGCCAAGGAAAAAGGCAGTCTCGTCGCGGAAACCACCCGCCACGGTGTTGCGCCACAGGCGGTGGCTGCTCTTGCTGCCAAGCGCCACTTGCGACAGCACCTTGGCCGCACGCGCACCATCTGCGCCCGACCACTGGTCTACCGCGCCATGCGAGAACAGGCGATCGGCCATCACAAGGCCCACGCCTTCGGGCAATACGCGCTCTTTCAACCAGTGGGCCAGAACGTGCACACCGCTGAACGGCATGTCCGGACGCCCGATCGCATGCGCGCGCACGCGGCCGTTTTCCGGCACGTGGAACGGCATGGCAAACAGCCTCGCCTGATAAGCGACGCCGTCAATCTCAAAACGGGCGATGGAAGCGGTGGTGATGGACATGATGACCTTCCTGCTGCAAGGGGCGGAAAACGCCGCCCGTACCTGCATCAACGACCATCCACGCCGAATGTTTAGCCGCCACTTGGGGGGCTGGGGGGAGGGAAATCCCCCTGCTTGTAATGCGCCGCAACAATCGGGGCGCATCCAGACAGGAATTTTTTGCCGCGCCAGCCGTCACACCTTCGCATTAAGGGTTATCCCGCATCTCACATTTCCATGTCAATTCAATGACTTATGTGCAGATTGCGGTGCTTGAAGGGCCACAATTGTTCTTCTTTTTTGAACAAAGAGTTTAATAGAACTGCTTTTTTACCCTCCGAGCAACGACTAAGCTTATGCCATCGCGTTACCGCACTGCAGCGAAACTGCCCTGCGGCAATGCTCACCCCCCTGTTGTGGAGTCCATCATGAAAACCAAGAACCTGATTCTCGCCTCGCTGATCGCTGTTGCCGCTGTTCCCGCCTTCGCTGCCGGCGTGCAACGCCAAGACCCGTACACCAACGGCCAAGCCGTGACCAAGGCTGATCCGTATACCGATGGCGCCCGCAAGGCTGACGCCTACACCGACGGCGCCGTGCGCAAGGCTGACCCGTACACCGATGGCGCGCTGCGCAAGGCCGATCCGTACACCGACGGCGCCCTGGTCGGCAAGGCTGACCCGTTCAGCGACGGCCAATAAGTCGTCCATCCGCTGTTCGCATCACCCGTATCACTCTCCCTCCCCGATGCCGGATGCCCCAGTGGGCGCCGGCACCGGCTTACCGAGGCGGCCGTTTGGCCGCTTTTTTTTTTGCCTACACCCGCAGAGTTCACATTGCGAGCCCGGATTTTTCCTCCCTCAAGGCTCCGGGCGCGCGTCCGATAAAAGAGAATGCATCCATTGGCGGGCCGCCTTTCCTTGAACCCGTTGCGCAAAACGTGCCTCGCCAGGGACTGATCTCTGAATATCAACATGCGCAAACGCATCGCCATCGAACACCTGCGGGTGGGCATGTACCTCGACGAATTTGTCGGCTCGTGGCTGGAGCACCCGTTCTGGCGGGCCCGCTTTCGCGTGGAAGACGCCGCCCAATTGCAGCGCCTGCGTGCCAGCGGCGTCCGTGAGGTGTGGATCGACACTACGCGCGGCACCGACGTGGCCGCCGCCAATGCAGCACCTCCGGCGCCCGAAGTCCCAGCGCCGCCCGCCTGCCCGACCGACGCCAACATCACGCCCCGCCCCATCACGTATGCGGAAGAAATGCGCCGCGCCGCCCACCTCATCAGCAAGGCCGAGGTGGCCGTGCAGGCCATGTTTGCCGACGCGCGCATGGGCCGCACGATCGAAGCGCGCGACGCACTGCCGTTGGTGGAGGCCATTTCCGGCTCGGTCGACCGACACCCCAGCGCGCTGACCAGCCTCGTGCGCCTGAAAGCAAAGGACCGCTACACCTTCCTGCATTCCGTGGCCGTGTGCGCGCTGATGGTGTCGCTGGGCCGCCAGTTGGGACTGTCCGATGACGAAGTCCGCGACGCCGGCCTGGCCGGCCTGCTACATGACATCGGCAAGATCGCGATTCCGCCCGAGGTGTTGAACAAGCCCGGCGCGCTGACCGATGCTGAATTCCGCCACGTGATCGTCCACCCGCAGGCAGGACACGACATCCTGGCCGGCGACAGCAGCATGCGCGACATCGCGCTCGACGTCTGCCTGCACCATCACGAGCGCATGGACGGCACGGGCTATCCGCACAAGCTGGCTGGCGAAGGCATCTCGCTGTTTGCGCGCATGGGCGCCATCTGCGACGTGTACGACGCGGTCACGTCCGACCGCCCGTACAAAAAAGCATGGGAAGCCGCCTACGCGGTGCAGCGCATGGTCGAATGGCGCGGCAACCATTTCGACCCGATGGTGTTCAACGCCTTTGTCAAAAGCGTGGGCATCTATCCGGTGGGCTCGCTGGTCCGGCTGCGCTCGGGCCGGCTGGCTGTGGTCATGCATCACGTGCCGGGTGCGTTGCTCACGCCCACGGTCAAGGTATTCTTCTCGATATCGTCGGGCACGCGGATTGCGCCCGAACTCATCGATCTGGCGCAGACTGGCGACCAGATCGTCTCGCGAGAAGAACCCCGCGACTGGGGCCTGACCGACCTCAACGAACTTTGGATACACGGCGACTGATCCGTAGTCCCTTTCTGTGGCGCTTGCTGGCATGGCTTGCGCTGGGTTGGCTGACGTGCAGCGCATCGGCCTTCGCTGAACCATCGCTGCGGATCGGCTCCAAACGCTTCACCGAGTCGTACGTGCTGGGCGAGCTCCTCACGCAGACCGCAGCCCCGCGCGGCCCCGCCGAACACGTACCGGGCCTGGGCAACACCGCCATCGTCTTTGCCGCGCTCAAGAACGGCAGCATCGACGTCTACCCGGACTACCTCGGCACCATCGCCGCTGAAATCCTGCACTTGCCTGCCGAGCAGGCTGCCAACCCCGATCAGGCCGCGCTGCTGGCCGACGTGAACCGTGGCCTCGCGCCGATGGGCCTGGCGGCCGGCGTGCCACTCGGCTTTGAAGACACCTACGCGCTTGCCATGCGCAACGCCGATGCCGAACGCGAACACATCCGCACGCTGGCCGATCTGGCGATGCAGCCGGCGCTACGGCTTGGCCTGTCGCACGAATTTCTCGGCCGCGCCGACGGCTGGCCGGCCATTGCTCAGCATTACAAGCTGCCGCAACACCCGACGGGCCTCGACCATGGCGTCGCCTACGACGCGCTGCGCGCCAGCCAGGTCGACGTGATCGACATCTATTCCACCGATGCCAAGATCCGCCGCGAACACCTGCGTGTGCTCGACGACCCTGCACACGTCTTCCCGCGCTACGACGCCGTGCTGCTGTACCGCGCAGACGTTGCGCAACGGCACCCGGCGCAATGGCAGGCGATCAGCGCCCTCGCCGGGCGCATCCAGCGCGACGACATGGTGGCGATGAATGCGGCAGTTGAACTCGAAGGCCAGTCGTTCTCGCAAGCCGCGCGGCAGTTTCTCGCCGGGCATGGCAATGCGCCGGCCGTGACACCGGCTCACGCATTCTTCACCCGGCTGACGGACGGCCTGGGGCGGCTCACGCAACGGCATCTCATGCTGGTGGGTATTTCCACTGGCGTTGCCGTGCTGCTGGGCGTGCCGCTGGGTCTCGTGGCCGCACGTCGCCGAATCAAGCAACCGATCCTTGCCGTCGTGGGCGTGCTGCAGACGATTCCGTCGCTGGCATTGCTGGCGATGCTCATCCCAATCGTCGGGTCGATTGGCGTGGTGCCGGCGCTGATTGCGCTGGCGGTCTACGCGCTGTTGCCCATCGTGCGCAACACCATCGTCGGGCTGGAGCAGGTGCCCGATGGCTTGCGTGATGCTGCATTGGCGCTGGGGTTCACGCCGTCGCAACGCACGCGCGTGGTGGATCTGCCACTGGCGCTACCGGTCATCCTGGCCGGCGTCAAAACCGCCGCGGTGATCAGCGTGGGCACGGCGACCATCGCGGCGTTCATCGGCGCCGGCGGCTATGGCGAACGCATCGCCACCGGGCTCGCACTCAACGACAGTGCAACGCTGCTCGCGGGCGCCATCCCCGCTGCGGTGCTGGCGCTGCTCGTGCAGGGCGCGTTCGAGGTGGCCGAATGGTGGCTGCGCCGGCACGGCAGCGACACCCCGCTCCGCTGACGAGCGCGCGCGTGGGCGTTCCATTACCATCGCGGTCATTCCAGCCGCCTTGCACGCCCCCCTTATGACCACGCTTCCGTTTTCCACCGCCCTGCTCGTCGCTGCGGCCGGCGTTTATGCCGGCGCCCAGAATGCCCTCGCGGGCGGCGGGTCGTTCATCACGTTTCCGGCCTTGCTGCTGGCGGGGCTCAACCCGCTGGGCGCCAACATGACGTCGACGATCGCGCTGTTCCCCAGCCAGATCACCTCGTCGATTGCGGGGCGCAAACTGGCCGGCGGCGTCGATGCTGGCGAACATCACCTCTCGCTCAAGCAACTCATTGTCATCAGTCTGGTGGGCGGCGTGCTGGGCGCGCTGTTGCTGCTGGCGACACCGCCATCGTTCTTTGCCAGGCTCGTGCCGTATCTCGTGCTGTTTGCAACGAGCGTGTTTGCGTGGGGCAGCTTCCGCCGCAAGCCGCTGCACGCAGCCTCCGGCATGTCGACCACCGCGCTGGCGACCGCACAGTTTGCAATTGCCCTTTACGGCGGCTACTTCGGCGGCGGGATCGGCTTCCTGATGCTCGCGGCGCTGACCGTGGCCGGCCAACAGGTGCGCATGGCGGGCGCGACCAAGAACGTGCTCGCCATGACGATGAATGCATCCGCCGTGGCGGTGTTTGCGTTCTCGCCGCAGGTCAACTGGGCAGCCGTGGTGGCGCTGGGCATTGGCGGCATCGCGGGCGGATTTGCGGGCGCGTGGCTGCTGCACCGGTTGCCGGAAAAAGTGCTGCGCGGCTTCGTCGTCATCGTCGGCATCATCCTGACGGTTTGGCTGTTCATGCGCGCCTGAGTGCCGCATTTGAGGTTGGCTTGACAGCGTTTGTCCGACAGACGGTTCAGTCAACGTCTACTGTCTGCCGGGTTGCCGCTTTCCTATTGTGACGTTCGGGACGCGCAAGATGGCACGCCGTATGCGTGTCATGGAGTCCGCCCCGTTTCACAACAAGGAGAACGAGCATGCAAGCACGCAAGATGTCGAGTCTGGCCGCGGCGATCGCCGTGGCCGTCTGCGCGTGGATCAGCGCGGCGCCCGCGCAGGCCCAGCAAAAGGATCACAGCGCAGTGACGGGCGTCGACAGCCAAATGGAGGGCCCACGCACCCAGGTTCAGCGCAACGCTGATGCCGCTGCCAATCCCGGCTATCACAACAACGCCACCGGCGCGCAACCCGAAGCCACGCCCGGCACGCTCAAGCAGAAAGTCCACCGTGCGCATATGAAGACCGACAAGTGGGTCGACAAGCACGTCACGCACCGCCATGGCAAGGGCAAGGCGACGCCCGAATCGTCCTCAGACCGCGCATTCTGGTCGCGTCGCGCCAACCAGTGCGATTCGCTGGTGGGTGAAGCCCAGCGCGTCTGCCGCGAACGCCGCTCGGAAGCTGGCGGCAGCATGCAATAACCGTCTCTGCCCATGAAAAAAGGCCGACGTTTATGCGTCGGCCTTTTTCATTGCGGCGATGACTGCGTCAGACGATGCCGGTGGCGTAGAACACGGCAATCACGAAGAAAACGGCCAGCGTCTTGATGATCGTCACGCAGAACACATCGCGATACGCCTCGCGGTGCGTGAGGCCTGTCACGGCGAGCAGCGTGATGACGGCGCCATTGTGCGGCAGCGTGTCCATGCCGCCCGACGCCATCGCTGCCACACGGTGCAGAACTTCCATCGGAATGCCCGTCGCCTGCGCGGCCTGCACGAACTGATCGGCCATTGCCGCCAGCGCAATGCTCATGCCGCCCGACGCGGAACCGGTGATGCCCGCAAGCGTGCTCACCGTCACCGCTTCATTGACCAGCGGATTCGGAATCGCGCGCAGACCATCGGCCAGCACCAGGAAACCCGGCAGCGCGGCAATCACGCCACCGAAACCGTATTCCGAAGCAGTGTTCATCGCGGCCAGCAGCGCGCCCGACACCGCCGCCTTGCTGCCTTCGGCAAAGCGGCCCTTCACGGCGCGGAAGCCGAACACGAGCACTACGATGATGCCGATCAACAGCGCCGCTTCCACAGCCCAGATCGCGGTCAGCTTGTCGGCTTCAACCGTCAGCGGCTTGGGCAGGCCCGGCAACGCAACGGTGACGATCTTGCCGTACCACGTCGGGATCCAGCGCGTGAACAGCAGGTTCATCACGCCCACCAGCACCAGCGGCGACAACGCGACGAGCGGATGCGCGAGCGTGCCGGTGTCGGCGGTCTCGGGCTCATTCACCAGCTTGGTAAGCCCGTGGTCGTAGCCATGGCCATTGCGCACGGCCGCGCGGCGGCGCCAGTCTAGATACGACATGCCGACCACGATGATGAACAGCGCGCCGATTGTGCCAAGCCACGGCGCAGCCCACGAGGTGGTGTGGAAGAACGTGGTCGGAATGATGTTCTGGATCTGCGGCGTGCCCGGCAACGAATCCATCGTGAACGAGAACGCGCCCAGCGCGATCGTGCCCGGAATCAGGCGCTTGGGGATATTGCCCTGGCGGAACATCTCCGCTGCAAACGGGTACACCGCAAACACCACCACGAAGAGCGACACGCCGCCGTAGGTCAGCAGCGCGCACACCAGCACGATGGAAAGCATCGCCCGCTTGGCCCCCACCACGCGGATGACCGACGCGACGATCGAGCGCGAAAAGCCTGACAGTTCGATCACCTTGCCGAACACCGCACCGAGCAGGAACACCGGGAAATACAGTTTGACGAAGCCGACCATCTTTTCCATGAAGATGCCGGAAAACACCGGCGCCACAGCCGATGGGTCAGTCAGCAGCACCGCGCCCAGGGCAGCCAGCGGTGCAAACAGGATGACGCTGTAGCCGCGATACGCGGCGAACATCAGAAATGCCAGCGCAGCCAGCACGATGATGACGGACATCGACAATCTCCTCGCATGCTTTTCTTTTTAAGAGCGAAGGATTGTATGTCGCGATGCAACAGATTCCGTTACGCAATCACGCGTATTGAACTGACGGCGGAACTGGCGTTCAGCCGCGCCGGATGTGCGTCTTCGTCACGTCGACGATGACGATTCAATGACGATGCCCCCCGCCTCCTCCGTGCCCCCAGCCCCCTCCATGGCCCCAGCCACGTCCGCCCCATCCCCGGCCACCCCAACCGCGATGGCAGCCCCAGCAGCCGCCCCCGCCAATCCACACGCTGCCGAAGACGGGCGCCGGGTAATAGGCCGGCCCATAGTAGTAATAGGGATCGTACGGATACGACGGATACACCGCCACCGGCGCAGGCGCCACGGCTGCAGGCGCGATCGGGTTGCCGTAGGCGTCGTAATACGGGGCGACCACGCAGCCGCCCAACAAGACGGCCGCGCACGCGGCCACCGCGCCCGGCAGGATGGCGGCTAAACGACGACCAAGTTGCGGTGTGCGGCTCATGATGTGCTCCGTTGGATGCATGCGCATATGCATTCGACAGTGTCTGGCTGATTCAATTCCAAGGACTTCTTATACCGCCGCAGCGAATCCTTGCCGGATCACTTACCATGACCGCTTCGCCGCCCGCGCTGGGGAGAGATCGAGGCAGGCGATGCCCATAAAACACTGGAGGACACATCCATGCAAGCCACGGCAGCGCCCACCCACGGCGATCGGGCACCGGCACCGGCCATCTCTGCGGCCACCCGACGCAAGGCCATCATCGCCGCCACCATCGGCAACGGCCTCGAATGGTTCGACTTTACGGTCTACAGTTTCTTCGCCGTCATCATCGCCAAGCTGTTCTTCCCCACCGGCAACGACTTCACGTCGTTCATGCTGACCGTCGCCACGTTTGGCGTGGGCTTCTTCATGCGCCCGGTCGGCGCCGTCGTACTCGGTGTGTACGCCGACCGCGTGGGCCGCAAGGCTGCACTCACGCTCACCATCATGCTGATGGCGATCGGCACGGCCCTCATCGGCCTCGCACCGACGTACTCGCAAATCGGTATCGGCGCACCCATCCTCATCGTGATCGCGCGGCTCATCCAGGGCTTCTCGGCCGGCGGTGAAGTCGGTGGCGCCACGGCGTTCCTGATCGAGTATGCGCCAGACGAAAGGCGCGGCTACTTCGCAAGCTGGCAGCAGGCGAGCCAGGGCATCTCGTTCATCCTGGGTGCCGCCATGGGTGCCATCGTCACGAATGGCCTGTCGCCCGAGCAGATCGATGCATGGGGCTGGCGTATTCCGTTCCTGTTCGGCCTGCTGATCGGGCCGGTCGGCATGTACATCCGCTCACACCTGCACGAGCCGCCCGCGTTCGAAGCACAGAAGGCAAAGGCCGCGAAAGAGTCGCGTCTGGCGCCGCTGTCGCAAGTGCTGCGCGATCACCCGCGCGAAGTGCTCGGCGGCCTGGGCGTGACGATTCTCTGGACGGTCTGCACTTACACGCTGGTGTTCTACATGCCGACGTATGCGAAGCAACAGCTCGGTCTGCCCCTGGGCGCGACATTCCAGTCGACGGCGCTTTGCGGTGCGATCATCTTCGTGCTGTGCCCGCTCATGGGCACGCTGTCCGACCGCATCGGGCGCAAGCGCATGCTGGGCACGGTGGCGCTCATCATCGCAGCTGCGGCGTATCCCCTCTTCCACTGGCTCAACGTCAGCCCGACGGTGCAGACGCTGCTGCAGGTGCAGGTGATCCTGGGTGTGTTGCTGGCGGCGTTCACAGGCCCGGCGCCTGCCGTGCTGGCCGAGCAGTTTCCGACGGCGGTGCGCTCTACCGGCCTGTCGATTTCGTACAACCTGGCGGTCACGATCTTTGGTGGTTTTGCCCCGCTGATCGTGACGTGGTTGATTGCCAGTTCCGGCAGCAAGCTGGCACCGTCGTACTACGTGATGGCCGCGGCGATCATCAGCGTGTTGGCGCTGTCGCTGATGCACGATCGCACAGGCAAGCCGATCGAAAAGTAATCGCTTGAAATAGCTCCTCCGCGAAGCACGAGCGAAAAACGGCCGGTGGATCAACCCACCGGCCGTTCGTCTTTTGCGCCCAGCAACGCTGCGTTTTCCAGCACACGCACACCCGGCGCATCCACCCGCGCCGTCATGACAAGCGCTGCCGCCACCGACTCCACCGACACCGGTCGCCATGTCTTGGGCACCATCCATCCGATTGCGCACGACAGGCCTTGCGCAATACGTTCACCGAGCCGAAATTCTGTGCGTGCGCCGAGCAGCAGTGAAGGCCGAACCACCGTCACGGACGGAAAGCCGATCGACAGGATTTCCGCCTCCACTTCGCCCTTGCAGCGGTTGTAGAAAACGCGCGAGCGCGCATCGGCGCCCAACGCACTCACCAGCAAAAAATGGTGCGCACCCGCAGCAAACGCGCGCCGCGCCAATTCAACCGGATACTCGACATCAACGCGCCGGAATGCCGCCTGCGAGCCAGCCTGCCGGATCGTCGTACCAAGCGCGCAGATGACGATATCGGCAGCAAACGCTGACTGGGTTTCGGGCGCATCTAGGCGCTCGAAATCGACCACGCATTCGCACAATCGACCGGGCGTCGCCGGCCCGGCTGTCAAGGCCGCGCGCCGCCGTACGAGCGCCGTCACGCTGCCCGCCCAGGGCTGCGCAACCAGACGACGCACCACCGCGCGGCCCACCAGCCCGTTGGCGCCGGCCACCAGAACGGCCGGTCCGCGCGGGTGCTCCGGCGCTTCGCCGCCGGCCGCGAAGCCTTGTCCGACAAGAATTTGCGAACTCGACATGATGTTCTCCATGAAGTTTGCACGGGCCCGGAAACACAGTGTACGGCGTCTGCCGAACCGGTTTTCGGCAGCGTCGCCTGCGCGCTTTCGGTGCGTTTTCGGCATGAGGGACGCTTGCGGAAATGCAAACAAACCCCGTCGATATCAGGTGTTTCCCGGATACCCGCCCGCAAACCCAGGCGGGGCAAGTGTCGGGTGCAAGCAACGGCCCGCAAACCCTTGCAGTTAGGGGATGTGCAACCCTTCGCAACGGTGATATAAAACGGGTCGCAGTACAACGCTGTCCAACAAACCTGAAGTGGGGAACTGACATGACGACCAAATCCGAACTCGTAGCCGCCATTGCGAAAGACGCTGAACTGAGCAACGCCGCCGCCGAGCGCGCGCTGAACTCCGCGCTGGAAAACATCAAGAAGACCGTCGCCAAGGGCGGCACCATCACGCTGGTTGGCTTCGGTTCGTTCTCGTCGGGCAAGCGCGCAGCACGCACGGGCCGCAACCCGCGCACCGGCGAAGCCATCAAGATCCCGGCAACCAAGACCGTGAAGTTCACGGCTGGCAAGGGCTTCAAGGACGCCGTGAACAAGAAGAAGTAAGAGTCTGCTGCCGAGCCCGGCATGCGTGCCGGACCGGGAGACTTGCAAGGGACCCTACGGGGTCCCTTTTCTTTTGGTGCGTTTGATCTGGCGCAACGTCAGCCGACCGGCCACAAGGCCACCAGATAACCGACCGAACCGACACGCGCGACAACCGTGTCTGGATCGCCCTCTGCATCGAGCCATGCAGCCGCGCCCTGCGGTACATCGTCGGCGCCGATCGACAGCACGCCGTGCACGCAATACACCAGCCATTGCATGCCCCCATGCAAGCGCGGCAGCGAGCGGCGCTCGCCGGCTGCCAGGGCAATCGCCTCGGCGTGATGTGCCCAGGCGTCGCGCCGCGTCATCACGTTGAAATCCGACAGCGGCGCGTCAAGCGTGGCATGCACATCCGCTTCGCCGGGAAAGCGCGCGGGGGCTTCGCCGGGCGCCAGCATCACGGCTTCGGCGTCGGCGCGATGCATCGTCAGCCGGCCGCCCGCAATCACTGCAAGCGATCGGTCAATACCGGCAAAGCGCGAGAACGCCCCTGCCGCATCCACCTGCGCAGTGCTCACGCGCCAGTCGAAATTGTCGAGCGTAGCGCCAGCGGGCTCGATGGCGATTTCGGTCGTGACACCGCCGCCGTTCTTCCACGGCATGCGGCGCATTGCATCTGCAGGAATCAGCTTCATGAGCGGCGCAACAAGTGATACGCCAGACGCGCCGCTACGCGCACGGTGCGGCGGTCCTGGTCGTATTCGGGGTTGGTCTCGGCGATGTCCGCTACACGCACCTTGCCCGTCGCGCAGACGTGCTGCACGAGGGCCTCGAGCACCGGCAGCGTGATGCCGTACGCCGCGGGCGCGGACACGCCGGGCGCCACGGCAGCGGCCAGCACATCCATGTCGATGGTCAGGTAGACGTGATCGGCATCTGCCAGCCATGCATCGAGATCGGCCACGCGCGCATCGAGGTGGCGCTCCTGCACATCGGTGTCTTCCACGTAATGCGCGTGCAGCGCATCGGCGCGGTCAAACAGCGCGGGCGTGTTCGACAGGCGGCTCACACCCAGGCAGCAATACGTCAGGTCGATGCTGTGTGCGGCGCAGTCTTCGGCGATCTGGTCGAACGGCGTGCCGGAGTTGCCAGGGCGGCTCGTGCGCAGGTCGAAATGCGCATCGAAGTTGACGACCGCGAGACGCCCCCTCCAGCCTTGTTTCTGCCAATGCTGGCGCAGGCCCTGATAAGTGCCGAAGGCAACCTCGTGGCCGCCGCCGAGCACGACCGGCCGCGCGCCAGCATCGAGCAGTTCGCACACGATGTCGCCGAGTTCGGCTTGCGCGCCTTCCAGGTCGCCATCGTCACACGTGACATCGCCCGCGTCCGCTAGCACCGACAGGCCATGCGCGGGCACGTTGGCTAGCGCACGGCGAATTTCGCGCGGGCCCTGTGCAGCACCGGCGCGGCCGTGGTTGCGCACCACGCCCGCATCGCACGCAAACCCGACCAGCGCAGGCACGCCAGACAACGTCACCGCATAGGCGGACTGCACGACCTGGAACAGGCGCGTCACGTCACCGCGTTCGCCCGTGTCGTTACGCCCCTGCCAGATGGAAGCATCGAACGTTGCAGCTTTGGTCATCGTCATGCGCGTGTCAGCACCGCTTGCAGGAATGAACGCGTGCGCGCTTCCTTGGGCTCGCCAAAGATGACTGACGGCGGCCCGGCTTCGACGATGCCGCCGCCGTCCATCACCACCACCACGTCGGCCACTTCACGTGCGAAACCCATCTCGTGCGTGACCACAAGCATCGTCATGCCTTCCTTGGCGAGCACCTTCATCACCTGCAGCACTTCGCCAACGAGTTCGGGGTCGAGCGCAGACGTCGGCTCGTCGAACAGCATCACCTTGGGCCGCATCGCCAGCGCACGCGCAATGGCCACGCGCTGCTTCTGTCCGCCCGACAGGCTGGCAGGCATCGCGTCGGCCTTGTGCGCCAGGCCCACTTTCTGCAGCAGTTCGCGCGCTTCGGCTTCCGCCTCCTGCTTCGACTTGCCACTCAGCATGCGCGGCCCTACCGTGACGTTGTGCAGCACTGAAAGATGCGGGAACAGGTTGAACGACTGGAACACCATCCCGACCTGCTGCCGCAGTTGGTTCAACTCGCCCTCGGGTAGCAACTTGCCGTTGTCGATCAGGCGCTTGCCGCAGATGTCGATGGTGCCGCCTTCGGCCGTCTCCAGCCCATTGCAGCAACGCAGGAACGTGCTCTTGCCCGAGCCGCTGGGGCCGATGACGACGACCACTTGCGACGCGTCGACTTCAAAGTCGATGCCCTTGAGCACGGTGTGATCGCCATACGATTTGGTCAGCCCGCGGATCTGGATCATGGGCACATCCAGCGTGGATTTGAGAGTTTGCGGGTGAGCCGCATTTGTCATGCTCATTGCACCATGCCTCCCGCACGGATGTTGCGTTCAAGCCGATGCAGCAGATAGCTGGCGGCGCTGGTCAGCACCAGATACACCAGCGCAATCGCCAGATACACCTCCAGCGAGCGGTACGACACGCTGATGATCTTCTGCCCCTCGTGCATCAGATCGTGGATCGTGAGCAGCGACACCAGCGCCGAGTTCTTGATCAGCGCGATGAACTCGTTGCCCAGCGGCGGGATCATCCGCACCACGGCCTGCGGCAGGATGATGGCGCGCATCGACTGCGCCGACGACATGCCGATCGAGCGTGCCGCCTCCATCTGCCCGCGATCCACCGACTGGATTGCACCGCGCACGATTTCCGACACATAGGCGCCCGAATACACGCCCAACCCCAGCACGCCACACACAAAAGCCGGCAGCAGGATATCGAATTGCGGCAGCCCGAAGAACAACAGGAAGAGCTGCACCAGCAGCGGCGTGCCACGGATGAACGTCACGTACACCGTGCAGATGCCGTAGATGAATCGGCGGCGCGGGTTCAACCGCCCGATGCCGATCAGCAGGCCCAGCACGCAGCCGAGCACCAGCGCCGCGGCCGTCACCTCAACGGTGACGAGCGTACCGCGCAGGATGTCGTGCCAGCCGGCCCAGACGGGAGAAAAATCCAGTTCCATCAGCGTGTCCGTCTGTCGTTACTTGGCAGTGGCGCCAAACCACTTCTTGACGATCTGGTCGTACGTGCCGTCGGCCTTGATCTTCTCCAACGCGGCGTTCAACGCCTTGGTCAGCTCGGGCTGGTCGCGGCGCACGGCGATGCCGTATTCCTCGGTGGTAAGCGCCGGCTCAACCAGGCGCAGACCCGGGCGCGCCTTCACGTAGTACGCGGCAGCGGGGCGGCCTGTGACAGCGGCATCGGCGCGGCCGATCTCAACGAGGTTGAACATCTCGTTGTTCTTCTCGACCTCCACGCGCTCGACCTTCGGGTAGTTTTCGCGCAGGTAGTTGACCGACTTGGTGCCCACCTGCACGCTCACCTTCTTGCCATTCAGGTCAGCCGGCGTCTTGATGGCCGTGTTGCCTTGCTTGACCAGCGCGACCAGACCGCCGTGGTAGTACGGCACCGTGAAGTCCACCACCTTCTTGCGCTCTTCCGTGATGTAGATGCCGGAGATGGCCACGTCGAAGCGGCGCGAGATGAGACCCGGCACGAGGCCCTTGAAGTCGATGTCAGTCCACTCGACCGGACGGCCCATGGTGCGGGCCAGCGCTTCGATCAGGTCCACATCAAAGCCGGTGCGCTTGCCGTTTTCGACAAACTCCATCGGCGCGAACGTGGCGTCGGTGGCCACGCGCAGCGGCTCGCCAGCAGCGTGCGCGGCGGTTGCGAAGGACGCCGCAGCGGACAACGCCACGGCACAAGCCATCATCGAATGCATGAAGTGACGACGATTCCCCATGAGTGGTCTCCTTGTGTGATGCATGTGGGGTGAGAAAAAGAATCGGAAAAATCGAAAACTCAAATGTCCTGCAGCCGCGCAGAAATGGACGCAGCCGCCGCAACGGTCATGTCGATCAGGCGTTGCTCCTTGCCGCGCACGCGTGTTGCAGGCGCCATCAACGTAATGGAGCCGAGCGCGTGGCCAGGCAGACGGAACACCGGCACGCTCACGCCCCAGACTCCGGGGTCGACCTCGCCTTCGGATAGCGCATAGCCCGCGGCGCGAATGTCAGTGAGTTCAGCTTGCAGTTGCGCCTGGGTGTCGGCATCGATGGCCAGCAAGTCGGCGAGGATGGTGCGCGCGGCAGCAGGCGGCATGAACGCGAGCAATGACTTGGCAGAGGCGCCGGCCAGCAGCGGCACGCCGCGCCCCTTCTCGAATGAGCAGCGCAGCGACTGCTGGCTCTCGACCATCTCCAGGCAGACGGCCTGATCCTTGACGGCCACGACCAGCCCGACCGATTCACCCGACTCGGCCACAAGTTTGGCCATGCCGATGCGCGCTTCCTGCACGAGGTGCGAAGCGTGGTCGAAACCCAGCGCGAGCTGCAGGCTGATCGGGCCAGGAGCATAGGTGCCCGCCGATTCGAGCACGAAGCCCCAACGCTTGAGCATCGCGACCTGACGGTACAGCGTGCTCTGCGGCAGGCCGGTCAGTTCAACCAGCTCGCGCGCGGCAACCGGGCGGCCGTGGCGCGCGATGGTGGCGAGCACCATCAGCACGCGGTCCGAACCGCTGGTAGCGGCAGCGGATTGTGCTGGTGAAGGTGCCAGGCCCGGCTCGGTCATCGCGAAACTCCGTCGAGTGATGTTGCGACGGAGAATGCGACGATTTTCTCAATACATCAACGCAACATTCCCATTCAACGGGAATACATCGCGATTTCAGTATTTACACCTAGGACGCGTCGGTCACATTCCAGGCTTCCTCGTCCAGGCGCGCTTCCAGAAACGCGACGACGCCGTGGGCGGATGCCTCGCTGCGACACGTCGTCAGCGCGGCGTACAGCGGGGCGGCGAGGCCGTTGAGAAAGTCCACGGGCGCTTCCGGACCTTCGGCCAGATAGCGCTGCAAAGCCGAGAACGCGCCGGCCTGGCTAAGGCGCCAGTCGGCAATCGAAGCCTGCCGCACATGGCGCGGTGCAAATGGCGTGGCAGGCGCCGGCTGGGGCGACGTCTTGAGCTTGGGCGCCACCTTTGGCGCGCGGCTTGCGACATAGCCGTCGGCAATCAGGCGCGCGAGGTCTTCGGCGCGGTCCTCAATGTCGGGGCCGGCGCCGCTCAATTGCGCCAGGATGTCCGCCGCGCAGCGTTCGCCGTTGACGAGCAGCAGGATTGCCCGCTGCCGATGCGTGACGTGCCCACTGCGCGCTTGCAGCTCCTGCGTGCCGCGCTCGGTGCGCGACAGGATGTGGCTCAGATCCACCGCCCCCTCCCTTGTTTTTATGCGTCTGTTCGATGAAGGGCCAGTCTAGAAAAACCCGGCGCGGCGCGGACCATTTGAGCGCCGCCGGGCGTGCGATACCGACTATCACGTGCGCAGCATTGCGTTCGTGCGGGCGACCAGCATGGCGATCGATCATCAAATCTGGATTGAAACCAGATCGACTCACAAGCCCTTTATCGTCTGCGATTGGAAATCTACAGTGCAGCGCTTCACCACCAACGGAGTCCACCATGCTTATCCGCCCCGCCCTGCTCGCCGCCGCCGTGCTGACGCTGCCCGCCCTCGCAATGGCACCCGCAGCCATTGCGTCAACCTCCGATGCTGATCTCATCCGCGCGGACCACGTCGCCGCGCCCGACACGCCGCAGGCTGCAGCCGCCGTGCTGGCCGCACGTCGCTACGCCACCTTCTGGCATACCGGTGAAGCGCGCTATGCCACGCAAGCCCTGTCGCCCGCGTTTGTCGACCGCACATTGCCCGCTGGCCGCGTGCAGGGCACGCAAGGCCCGCTCGATGCATCCAAGGCGTTCCGCACGGCGGTGCCCGACATGCGCGTGGAGATTGAAGACATGGTCGTTGCCGACGACCGCGTCTCGGTTCACCTGCGCTTTCGCGGACACTTCACCGGGGAGTTCGGCCGCACGCACGGGCAGAACCAGCCGATCGACTTCCAGGCCTTCGACCTGTATCGGATTGCCGACGGCAAGATCGCAGAAAACTGGCACCTGGAAGACAACCAGACGCTGCTGCGGCAGATGGGCCTTCAACCGTAATCCACACGGCTTCATTAACGCCCATTAACAGCTCAACTCCCCGCTCCCGCTATGCTTCGGCCCAGCTTGCAGACCGCCTGGCGGCGGCCAAAGCATCAGAAGAATCGAGCCAATCAACACACAAGAAAATCTTCGGGAGAAGCACATGGGAAAGGGGTTTCAGGGCGCGTTGCGCGTCTGGGCGGGCGCGCTCGCCTGCGCGGCGGTGCTGGGTGCGATGGGAGCGATGGGTGCTACCGCAGCCCACGCGCAACAGGCCAGCGATCCGCAACA
Organism: Burkholderiaceae bacterium 26; assembly: GCA_000955795.1. Lineage (GTDB taxonomy): Bacteria > Pseudomonadota > Gammaproteobacteria > Burkholderiales > Burkholderiaceae > Ralstonia > Ralstonia chuxiongensis. Next base: position 179,924 of record JYOB01000003.1, on the reverse strand, counting down.
GGAAATGAAGCAAGCCTGGGCCGCCGCCAAGGCCGCTGCGAAGGTCGGCCCCACGTCGATCGAACTGCGTGACCAGGCCACGCTCAAGATCGGCAAGGACGAGGTCTTCATTCCGCAGCCGGCTGCCGGGCAGCTCATGCACGCCATGGGCAACAGCAACAACCCCGACATGCTCGGCCTGGTCATGCCCACCAGCGACGATGACGAATGGATGGTCGTCGCCAAGTACGAAGCCTCGGGCTACATCAAGGATGACGACGCCCGCGACTGGAACGTCGACGATCTGTACAAATCGCTCAAGGAAGGCACCGCCGCCGCCAACGAAGAGCGCGAGAAGCGCGGCATCCCCGCACTGGAAATCCAGGGCTGGGTCGAGCGTCCGCACTATGACGCCGCCACACACCGCCTCATCTGGTCGATGGCTGCGCGCTCCAAAGGCCAGCCGGCCGACGATCCGGGCGCGGTCAACTACAACACGTACGCACTGGGCCGCGACGGCTATATCAGCCTGAACCTGATCACCGGCCGCAACCACGTCGACGCCGACAAACCCGCCGTGCAAAAGCTGCTCGCCGATCTCGATTTCAAAGATGGCAAGCGCTACACCGATTTCAACTCGAAGACCGACAAAGTGGCCGAGTACGGACTGGCCGCGCTGGTGGGTGGCATCGCCGCCAAGAAGCTGGGCTTGTTTGCCGTGATGGCCGCGTTCCTGGTCAAGTTTGCGAAGGTGGCGATCCTGGCGGTGGCGGGCTTTGGCGCGGCCATGGCCAAGTTCTTCAAGCGCAAGCCGAGCGCATAAGCCGTGGCCAAGCTGCTCATCCTGCTGTTTTCGGGGCTGAAGTTCGGCAAGTTGCTGACCACCGGCGGCACGATGCTGCTGTCGGTGGCCGCATATGCCTTCGTGTTCGGCTGGCGCTATGCGGTGGGCTTCGTGGTGCTGCTGTTCATCCACGAGATGGGCCACTTCATGGCGGCACGCCAACGCGGGCTGACCGTGGGGGCGCCCACCTTCATCCCGTTCGTGGGCGCGTGGATCGACCTGAAAGAGCAGCCGATGGATGTTGAAACCGAAGCCCATATCGGCCTCGCAGGCCCCGTGGCGGGCACCGTGGGCGCGATGCTCTGCTACGGGCTTGCGCGCTACACCGACAGCCAGTTGCTGCTGGCGCTGGCCTACGCCGGCTGCTTCCTCAACCTGTTCAACCTGATCCCGCTCTCGCCGTTTGACGGCGGACGCATCACGGCGGTGCTGTCGCCGCGCATCTGGTTTCTGGGTGTGCCGGTGCTGGTGGCGCTGTTCATCTGGCGGCCGAGTCCGATCCTGATCCTGATTACGGTGCTGGCCGTGCCGCAGTTGATGAAGGCTTGGCGCTACGACCCACATGCGCCGGAAAACCGCGCGTATTACAGCATCTCGAACGAGTCGCGCCTGACCTACACGGTGTATTACATCGGCCTGGTCGTCTTTCTGGCGATGATGAGCCACGAGTTGCACGACATGCTCGGCAGCGTGCGCGCATAAAAAAAACCTCCGCTGGTGCGGAGGTTTTTTCTTGGGTCGCCGGAGCGATTCGCTTTAGGCGAAGTTCTTGGCAACGAAGTCCCAGTTGACCAGGTTCCAGAACGCCTCGACGTACTTCGGACGGGCGTTGCGGTAGTCGATGTAGTAGGCGTGTTCCCACACGTCGCAGGTCAGCAGCGGCTTCGCGTCGGTCGTCAGCGGCGTGGCGGCGTTCGAGGTCGACACCAGATCCAGCGAGCCGTCAGCCTTCTTCACCAGCCAGGCCCAGCCCGAACCGAAGGTGCCAATAGCCGTCTTCGTGAACTCTTCCTTGAACTTGTCGAAGCTGCCCCACTTGGCATTGATGGCGTCAGCCAGCGCGCCGGTCGGAGCGCCGCCGCCTTGCGGCTTCAGGCCGTTCCAGTAGAACGTGTGGTTCCACACCTGTGCGGCGTTGTTGAACACGCCGCCCGAGGACTTCTTGACGATGTCTTCGAGGCTCAGGTTCTCGAACTCGGTGCCCTTGATCAGGTTATTCAGGTTCGTGACGTAGGTCTGGTGGTGCTTGCCGTAGTGGAACTCCAGCGTTTCCTTGGAGATGTGCGGCGCCAGAGCGTCTTGGGCGTACGGCAGCGGGGGGAGCGTGTGTTCCATTGTTCTTGCCTTCTGTGGGTTGTACAGGTTGGGAGCGACGATTGTAGGAGAGTTGCAAAACCGGCGCAAACTGCATGCCAAATAGTGGGAATACCCGCTAAACGCGTGCGGAATCGCGATCATTGCCGCGATAAGGTCATGCGCCAGTCACAGTTCGAGCTTGGTTTGCACCTGGGCAATTTCGATGTCAGCCGTGCCTTGCGCCAGCCGGGCCTCGATACGTGCCCGGGCATGCAAGGCATTCGGATCGCGGATGGCTTGGCCCTTGGCATCGAGCAGCACCGCATAACCACGTTCCAGCGTGCGCTGCGGCGCTAGCAGTTCCAGCCCGCTGTGCTGACGTGCCAGACGCTCCTGCGCGCGAGCCAGCCTGTCTCGCATGACACGTGCCAGCGTCGCTTCGGCTTGCTGCAGGCGCGTGCGCTCTCGCGTGGCGTCGGGGCGGGCGGCGGCCAGGCGCATCGTCAGCAAACGCTGCAGGTGTTCCGCGCGCTGCACGCGGCCGGTCAGGGCAAAGCGCAGGCGACCTTCCAGATGGGCGAGCTGCGTGCGGCGTTCGCGCATCTGCGCTTGCGGGCTGCGCAGGCGGCGCGCGAGCCAATCGACGGTCTGCGCGCGGCGATCGAGCTGGCGGCGGAACTGTGCGGAGAGCGCATCCCAGTCGCGCCCCACATCGCGCAGCATGCGGGCACGGTCGGGGCTGACGAGTTCGGCGGCCGCAGTCGGCGTGGGCGCCCGCACGTCGGCCACAAAGTCGACGATGGTCACATCCGTCTCATGCCCGACGCCCGCCACAATGGGAATGTCCGACGCGGCCACCGCACGCGCCACCGGTTCTTCGTTGAAGGCCCACAGGTCTTCAATACTGCCCCCGCCCCGGCACAGAATGATGACGTCGACCTCTGCCCGGGCATTGACCCGTTCCAGCATGGCCGCGATCCGCTCCGACGCACCGGCGCCCTGCACCGGGACGGGATAGACCACCACCGGCACATGCGGAGCGCGCCGGCGCAGCGTGGTCAGCACGTCGCGCAAGGCCGCCGCCTGCAGCGACGTCACCACGCCAATCGCACGCGGATGCCGCGGCAGGGGCCGTTTGCGGTCGGCTTCGAACAGGCCTTGCGCCTCGAGCGCGGCTTTCAGCCGCAGGAAGGCTTCGTACAGATTTCCCAGGCCCGCCCGGCGGATGGCTTCGACGCTCAATTGCAATTCGCCGCGCGCCTCGTACAGCGTGACCAGCGCACGCACCTCGACGGCCTCGCCTTCGCGCGGGGTGAAATCGGCGTATTGGTTACGGCCCTTGAACATCACGCAGCGAATCTGCGCGCCCGCATCCTTGAGCGAGAAATACCAATGTCCGCTGGCCGCACGCGTGAAGTTCGAAATCTCGCCGCGCACCCAACCCAGCGGAAAGTTGCGTTCAAGCAGCCCCGCAATGCGGCGGTTGACGTCGCTGACGGTGAGCACGTCCTGCGAGCCCCGACTCGGTGCAGACGCAGCGGCTGGTGCGGCCGACATCTCAGGTGTGGATGCGGGGGTGGGTGCGGTGGCATCCATCCAGAATGGGCGGCGGGAAGACGGCGGCGGGGTCATAAGTGGTGCGAGGAGCGCAAAACGAAGAGGCTTCGAGGCGACTTCTACCTTGAATAGGGGAGGCAACCGACGCTGGGTGGGCTACCTGTCCACAGCATAACTTGCTTGTCAAGCTTGACAGCGGTCGGGTGACGCGCTCTCTGCATTTTGACGCAACCTGTTGATTCTTATGAAAAATCCACCTATGTCAAAATTTCAGCAGCGCAAGTAATTTCGTTCTGCGTCAAGCATTTAGCGCAGGCGCCCCAAGGATGTTCACAAAGTTATCCACAGCGGCGCTGGAAAACCGTGATGTGACGCCTGGGCAGTGGATAAATCGGCCGTCGATTCTCACACGATCGCGGCCGGGATCCCCATTTTTTCGTGCGAATGCCCACTGCACAATTTTTAGGCGCACCACCGAACATTCTTTTGAATCAGTCACTTAAGGTGCTTGTCCGGGCAATGTCCACAACCCGTCCACAGGACTGTCCCGTGCCTGTGTGGATTTCCTTGCGCTTTTTCGAGGCCCGCCCTCATTCTTCTCCAGATCCACGCCAAAACCCTGGCTGCCTCTTTTTTAAGCAGTCCATTGGACTTCCTTTGGGATCAAACACTTAGCGTGCTTGTTGAGGCAATGTCCACAACCCATCCACACAACTGTCCCGCAGCGGTGGGGATTACTCGCCGTTTTACCGGGCCCCACAGCGCTTGTTCATGGATTGACCACCGAAATGCCGTTTGCATACTTTTTAAGCACGGCACCGAACTCCCTTTCAGATCAAGCACTTAGTTTGCTTGTTCGGGCAATGTCCACAACCCGTCCACAAGACTGTCCCGCGCGGCTGTGGATTGTGCGGTCAGCATCTTTCGTGACAGCGCGTTGACCATCGCCTGCGGCTGTCGCGATGCTGCGCCATCGTGTTGCCGTGGCAGGTCCGACGCGCTAGAGTGCTGCCTGTTTTTGCCGCAACGGACAGCGTTCGGGGACGCGGACGGCATAAGCAGCAAACCAGAACAGAATCACACTCCTTCTACAACGACAAAACGGGTTGTCCAGTGTTTTCCATCATTCAAGCCGCCGGCTGGCCAATCTGGCCGCTATTGATCGCCTCGGTGCTCGCACTCGCGCTCATCATCGAACGCTTCGTCGCCCTGCAACGCAAGAAGATCATTCCGCCCAAGGTGTATGACGAGGCGCTGGCCGTCGCGCATCAGCGCCGTGCTACGCCAGAAGTGGTGAACACGCTCGAACAGGGCTCGCCGCTGGGCCGGCTGCTGGCCGCTGCGCTGCGCCACGTGGTACTGCATCCGAACACCACGCGCGATGCCGCCAAGGAAGTGGTGGAAGAAGCCGGCCAGAATGTTGCCCACCGCCTGGAGCGCTATCTGAACGCGCTCGGCACGATCGCTTCGGTGGCGCCGCTGATGGGCCTGTTCGGCACGGTGGTCGGCATGATCGAGATCTTCGGCAGCCAGACCGCCGCGGGCACAAACCCGCAGGCGCTGGCGCACGGCATCTCGGTCGCGCTGTACAACACCGCGCTGGGCCTGGTGGTGGCCATCCCGACGCTGATCTTCTGGCGCTACTTCCGTGGCGTGGTCGATAACTACGTGGTCGAGCTGGAGCATCTCTCCACCACGTACCTCGACGCGATCCTGCCGCCGCGGCGCGGTTGATCCGGGCAACGCCCTACTGGAAACAGCCATGCGCTTCCGCCCGCGCCGTGCCCGCGAAGAGCCGGAGATCAACCTGATCCCGCTGATCGACGTGCTGCTCGTGATCCTCATCTTCCTGATGATCACGACCACGTATTCCCGCTACACCGAACTCAAGGTCAACCTGCCCACCGCCGAGGCTGAAAAAGCCACCGAGCGCCCGGGCCAGATCGTTGTGTCCGTCACTGCCAACGGCGTCTACTCTGTCGACAAGCAAGTGCTCGACACCCGCGATGTCACCAGCCTGGCCGACGCGCTGCGCAATGCCGCAGGCAAGGCCGGTGGCCCGGAGCCCATCGTCATCGTCAACGCCGATGCGCAGGCCGCCCACCAGGCGGTGGTCAATGTCATGGAAGCTGCACGTGTGGCCGGTCTCTCGCACCTGACCTTCGCCACGCAAACCGGCAACGCCCGCTAAGAGACTGTCTCTAAACCACCATCACGCCGCATGCCCGTCGCCCAGCACCGCCTTGCCAGCTTCGTCACCCGCCAATGGCAGCAACGCGGCTGGTTTGCGCGGGCGATGTGGCCGCTGTCGTGGCTGTTTGGTGGGGTGAGCGCCCTGCGCCGGCTGCTGTTCCGCACCGGCGTGCTGCGCTCGGTGCGGCTGCCGATGCCGGTGGTGGTGATCGGCAACGTGACGGTGGGCGGGGCCGGCAAGACGCCCGCCGTGATTGCGCTGGCGTCGGCGCTGGCTGAAGCCGGCCTGCGGCCAGGCATCGTCTCGCGCGGCTACGGTGCACAACTGAAGCATCCGCGCCCTGTGCGCGAACACTCCCGCGCAGAAGACGTCGGCGATGAACCGCTGCTCATCGCGCGCGCCACCGATCTGCCGGTGTGGGTCTTCCCTGATCGCGTGCTGTGCGCGCAGACGCTGCTGGCCTCGCACCCGGGCTGCAACGTGATCGTCTGCGACGACGGCCTGCAGCACTATCGCCTGCGCCGCGATATCGAAATCATCGTGTTCGACACGCGCATGGGAGGCAACGGCTTCCTGCTGCCCGCCGGCCCGCTGCGCGAGCCGATGACGCGCCGCCGTGACGCCACGCTCATCAACGACCCGAACTACCGCGCCACGCCCGACCGCCCGAACGTCTTCGGCATGCACCTCGAGCTGCAGGACGCGTACAACCTGGCCGACCCGGCGCTGCGCCGCCCGCTCGCGCAGTTCGCGCGCATCGAAGGCGCACAATTGCTGGCCGCGGCCGGCATCGGCAACCCCGAGCGATTCTTCGCATCGCTGCGCGCCGCCGGCCTCAAGCCGAGCACGCTGCCGTTGCCCGATCACTACGATTTCGCCGATAGCCCCTTCACCGACAGCCACGCCGAGGTCATCCTGATCACCGAAAAGGATGCCGTAAAATGCGGCCATCTCGACGACCCGCGCATCTGGGTGGTGCCGACCACACCGGTGGTCGACCCCGCGCTGGTCGAACAGGTCTGCCAGCGCGTACGCGCCCTGGCCGATCGCGCAACGCTCAAGGCAAGCGCACAATAACGCCACCCCATCCGCAGTACCGGCGCGCCGCCCCACCGTTTGGGCGGCCGCCACGGAGCCTCTACCGCCATGGACAATCGCCTGCTGGAAATTCTCGTCTGCCCGTTGTGCAAGGGCACGCTGCAACACGACCGCGCCAACAACGAACTGATCTGCCACGTCGACAAGCTGGCCTACCCCATCCGCGACGGCATCCCCGTCATGCTGGCCGATGAAGCGCGCCAGACCGTGGAAGGCACGCCGGTCGATCCGGCCTGACGCGAAGGTCGCCGCCATGTCGCACGCGCCGTTCATTGCTGTCATTCCCGCGCGGCTGGCGTCCACGCGGCTGCCCAACAAACCGCTGGCCGACATCGACGGCAAGCCGATGGTGGTGCGCGTGGCTGAACGCGCGCATCAGTCGTCGGCCGCGCGTGTGGTGGTCGCCACCGATGCAGCGTCGGTTGCCGACGCCTGCATGCAGCATCACGTGGAAGCCGTGCTCACGCGCGCTGACCACGCCTCCGGCACCGACCGTCTGGCCGAAGTGGCCACCGTGCTCGGCCTTCCCGACGACGTCATCGTCGTCAACGTGCAAGGCGACGAACCGCTGATCGCACCGACGCTGATCGACAACGTAGCTGCGCACCTGCGCGACCACCCAGACTGCGCCATCGCCACCGCTGCCCACCCCATCCACGACCCGGCCGACGTCTTCAACCCGAACGTCGTCAAGGTCGTGCTGGACGCTGCCGAGCGCGCACTGCTGTTCTCGCGTGCACCGTTGCCCTGGGCGCGCGACACCTGGACGCCCGCGGTCATGGCGCGGTCCGTTGCTGAGCGCCCGCTGCCGGCCATGCCCGTGCTGCGCCATATCGGCATCTACGCGTACCGCGCCGGATTCCTGCGCCGCTTCCCCCAATTGGCCGCTGCCCCCCTCGAGCAAACCGAGCAGTTGGAGCAGCTACGCGCCATGTGGCACGGTGAGCGCATTGCCGTGCTGACCACGAATGACGCCCCCGCCGCCGGTGTCGACACCCCCGAAGACCTCGCCCGAGTGCGCGCTGCCTGGGCTGAACTGCTGACCCAGGACGGCCCCTGAAGCCGCTATTTCTCTGAACTTTGCGCGCGAGGCTGCCAAAACCCCGGCCCTGCCATGGCATAATCGCGAGGACGACAAGCCGCATGACGACGCCCACGCAGGCGCCACAGCGGCGACAGGGAGACAAATCGAGCCATGGGTGCCGCCGTCCGGCGGACGCCTGATTCCCCAGAGTCCGGTAAGGCTGGCGTCAACTTCGCCCGCTAGGCTGCCTGTTTGCGTCGATTGCGTCGCCATGGCTTGATCACCAGGCGTATTGGGAATCCGCCCTCTCGGACCGATTCCCAACGCGCTTCATAGAGCCTGACAGCGCGACAGGATTCGAAAACTTGAGGAACTCGTCACCATGCGGTTGATTCTGTTGGGCGCGCCCGGCGCCGGCAAAGGTACGCAAGCCAAATTCATCTGCGAAAAGTTCGGCATTCCGCAGATCTCCACCGGCGACATGCTGCGCGCGGCCGTCAAGGCAGGTACCCCGCTGGGTATCGAAGCGAAGAAGGTGATGGATGCCGGCGGCCTGGTGTCGGATGACATCATCATCGGCCTCGTAAAAGACCGCCTGCAGCAGCCTGACTGCAAGAACGGCTACCTGTTCGACGGCTTCCCGCGCACCATTCCGCAAGCGGAAGCCATGAAAGACGCCGCCGTGGCAATCGACTACGTGCTGGAAATCGACGTGCCGTTCGACGCCATCATCGAGCGCATGAGCGGCCGCCGCGTGCACGTGGCATCGGGCCGCACGTACCACATCAAGTACAACCCGCCCAAGACCGAAGGCGTGGACGACGAAACCGGCGAAGCGCTCATCCAGCGCGATGACGACAAGGAGGAAACCGTGCGCAAGCGCCTGGACGTGTACGAGAACCAGACGCGTCCGCTGGTGGACTACTACTCGCAGTGGGCCGCCAACGGCAATGGCGCCGCCAAGGTTGCGCCGCCGAAGTACCGCAAGATCAGCGGCGTGGGCAACGTGGACGAAATCACGGCCCGCGTGTTCGGTGCCCTGCAGGACTAAGCGCACCCGCAAATATCCGCCAGGAAAAACGGCGCCTCATGATCGAGGCGCCGTTTTTTTTGCGCGATCGCCGGCCGCTTCGCGCTACCATATGACGTTGACGTAAACGTCAAGTAACTCGCAATCCACAAACGAGGAGACACGGCATGGAGATTCGCGATCAGGTATTCATCGTCACCGGCGGCGCGTCGGGACTGGGCGCAGGCACGGCCCGCACGTTGGCGGAAGCCGGTGGCAAGGTGGTGATTGCAGACCTGAATGAGGCCGCCGGCACCGCGCTGGCGCAGGAACTGGGCGGCCGCTTCGTGCGCTGCGACGTCACATCCGAAGCGGACGGGCAAGCCGTTGTGGAGGCCACCACATCGCTGGGCACGCTGCGCGGGCTGGTGAACTGCGCAGGTATTGCCACGGCGTCGCGCACGGTGGGCAAGACGGGGCCGCATCCGCTGGATCAGTTCGCACGTGTCATCAACATCAATCTGATCGGCACGTTCAACATGATCCGCCTGGCCGCGACGGCCATGGCCGGTAACACGCCCAACGTCGGCGGCGAGCGCGGCGTGATCATCAACACGGCATCGGTGGCGGCGTTTGACGGGCAGATTGGCCAGGCGGCCTACGCGGCGTCCAAGGGCGGCGTGGTGGCGATGACGCTGGCGATTGCACGTGACCTCTCGCGCGACGGCATCCGCGTGATGACGATTGCACCGGGCATTTTCGAGACGCCGATGCTGCTCGGCATGCCGGCCGAAGTGCAGGACGCGCTGGGCAAGATGGTGCCGTTCCCGCCGCGCCTCGGTAAGCCGGCGGAGTATGCGCAGCTCGCGCGCGCGATCGTCGAGAACCCGATGCTCAATGGCGAAACCATCCGCCTGGATGGCGCCATCCGCATGCAGCCGAAATAAGCGCGGCGGTCAGGTCACGAGGTGGCTGGCAGCGCCATCCGGCGAATCATCTGCCACGCCGCCTCGGCCGCCGGCGAGAGCGAACGGTCATGCCGGCGCGCCAGCACGATGGCGCGCGTTTCCTTTGGCGACAGCGGCACCGCCACCAATGGCGACGACGACGGCAGCGGCAATGACAGCGATGGCACCACGCCCGCGCCGATACCCGCTTCCACCATGCCAAACACGGCACTGCTGTGGCCCATCTCCTGCGCAACGTCAGGGTGAACGCCGTGGCGCAGGAAAATGCGATCGATGAGCGGGCGGCTGCCCGAAGCATGGTCGAGCAGGACGACCGCCGTGCGATGCAGATCTTTCCAGCGCACGCTGCTGCGTTGCGCGAATGGGTGATCCTTGCGACAGACGAGGCAGAACGGATCGATCAGCAGCGGCTCGGTCCATAGGCCTTCGGTATCGAGCGGCTCCACCACCACACCGAAATCTGCCCCGCCCGTGCGGATCAATTGCAGCGTGTCGACCTGCACGGAGTCACGCACGATCATGCGGATATCCGGATAGCGCACTGCGCACTCTGCCACGTACACCGGCATCAATCGGGTCGACACCGTTGGGCTGGACGCCACCACCACGCGCCCCCGCCGCTGCTCGCCCACCTGACGCGCCTGTTGCAACGTGTCGTCCAGATCAGCGACGAGGCGGTCAAGCGCCGTCGCCAGCGAGCGCCCCACTTCCGTCAGCACGACTTCGCGGGTGGTGCGGTCGAGCAGCTTCAAGCCCAGTTCGCCTTCCAGCTCGGAAATCGAGCGGCTCACGGCCGGCTGTGTCAGGCCGATGGTGTCGCCCGCGCGGCTGAAGCTGTGCGCACGTGCCACGGCGAGAAAGACACGCAATTGGCGCAGGGTCACATTCATGCTGACGACGTATGAATTGATTCGATCAATGCATTTGTATTCTAGATGGGGATGTTGTGCAATAGCGCCTATCCCGCCATCCAACCCGCGCCGTCACGTAACGGTAACTGCGCACGCACATGAAGATTCCGCTTCTGTCTCCGTTGTTGTCCCATATCGATGGGTTCATTCGCGCCATGCTGGTGATGGTCGCGCTCGCCCTGTTCTTCCCGGCGCTTGGCGCGAGCGACGGTCCGCTGCGGCTCGACATTGTCACCATCGTCGGCGTGTCGCTGGTGTTCTTCCTGCACGGCGCGGCGCTCTCGCGCGAGAAAATCGTGGAAGGCGCCCGCAACTGGCGCCTGCATCTGTTCGTGCAAAGCTGCACATTCATCCTGTTTCCGCTGATCGGCGCGGTCATCCTGTTTGCGTGCAAGCCGTTCATTCCGGCTGAGCTGCTGCTGGGCGTGTTCTATCTGTGCGCGCTGCCATCCACGGTTTCGTCGTCGGTGGCGATGACGGCAATGGCCAAGGGCAACGTGCCGGCCGCCATCTTCAACGCGACCATTTCAGGGTTGATCGGCATGATTGCCACGCCGCTGCTGATGAGCTTCGTGATCCAGGCCTCGGGCGCGGACCTCTCAGTCGGCAAGGCGCTGCTGGGCGTGGCCGAACAACTCTTACTGCCGTTCGTGCTGGGCCAGTTGCTGCGCCCGGTGCTCGGCGGCTTCATCAACAAACACAAGCCGATCATCAACAAGGTCGACCGCGCGGTCATCCTGCTGATCGTGTTCAACTCGTTTGCAGATTCGACGCACGCTGGTGTGTGGTCGAAGTATCCGTGGGAGACCATCGTGGCGGTGGCCGTCATGAGCGGCGCGCTGCTGTTCGTTGTGCTCGGTGCGACGACATGGCTGTCGCGGCGCGCAGGCTTCAACCTGGCCGACGAGATCACCGCCGTGTTCTGCGGCTCGAAGAAGAGCCTGGCGAACGGCGTGCCGATGGCGAAGATCCTGTTTGCCGGCAACCCCGCGCTGGGTCTGATCGTACTGCCGCTGATGATCTATCACCAGTTGCAGTTGATCGTGTGCTCGACGCTGGCGCGCAGGTATGCGGATCGCGTTGCCCATGCGGAGGCCGGCGCAGGCGCCCCAGCCAGCCGCCCGGCTTGATCAGCGCAAGCTCGTCAAGCTCGCGAGTTCCTCTTCCGGCCAATGGTAGGTGCGCACCCAAGCGTGCCCGCCATCGGCCGTCTCCAGCCAATCCCGGCTGACCGGCACACCGCCCAGCGCTTCGTAAAAGCCGATCGCGGCGGTGTTCGCCTCGTACACCAGCAGATGCAACTGTGTGATGCCCTGGGCCGCGGTCCAGCGCGCCGCTTCGCCCATCAGGCGCTTGCCGACACCATGGCCGCGTGACGCCGGCAGCAGATGCAGGTTGTCGACGAGCGCACCCCAGGGCGTGTCATCGTCACGCAGGGTGCAGAGAAAACCGATGGTTTCGCCGTCCAGCTCAGCACACCACACGCATTGCCCAGCCACGGGTGCAGTCATGCGTTCATGCCACTTGGCCCGCATCTCAGCGTTGGCCACGTCGTCGAGATACGCATCGGACAGGATGCCGAGCCCGCGATACGCGCTCTGCCAGCTTCGCGTGTGGATGTCGGCGATGGTGCTGGCGTCAGACGCACCGCCTTCGCGCAGCACGAGCGTCGTCATGCGTCAGACGCCCGGGTTGCGCGATAACGGCGGGTTCTTGGCAAAGTAGGCGCGAATGCCGCGCAGGATGGCGTCGGCAAGCTGGTTCTGGTGGCCCAGATCGTTGAGCTTGGCTTCTTCTTCCGGGTTGGAGATGAACGCCGTCTCGACCAGGATCGACGGAATATCCGGCGCCTTGAGCACGGCAAATCCCGCCTGCTCGACCTGCCCCTTGTGCAGCCGGTTGATGCCGCCGATCTGATCCAGCACCGCCTTGCCGACCTTCATGCTGTCGGTGATCTGCGCGGTGGTCGACAAGTCCAGCAGCACGCGCGTGACCTGCGCGTCTTTCGAGCCGAGATTCGCCCCGCCGATCATGTCGGCAGCGTTTTCCTTGTTGGCGAGCCACTTGGCCTGCGCGCTCGATGCACCTCGATCGGACAGCACGAACACCGATGCCCCGCGCGCTTCCGGCGAGAGAAACGCATCGGCATGGATGGAGACGAACAGATCCGCCTGCACGCGGCGCGCCTTCTGCACGCGCACGCCCAGCGGGACGAAGTAGTCGGAATCGCGCGTCATCATGGCGCGCATGTTGGGCTGGGCGTCGATCTTGGCTTTGAGCATGCGAGCGATCGACAGCACCACGTCTTTCTCGTGCGTGCCGGCACCGCCCGTGGCGCCTGGGTCTTCGCCACCATGGCCGGGGTCGATGGCGACCGTAAGCAGGCGGCGCATGCGCGGGCCGTTCGACGGCGCGCGCGACACGGGTTGCTCGGGAATGATCTCCAGTGGCGGCGTGTTCGGCGCGTTGGCGAGCGTCGACGGAGGATTCGTAGAAGTCGCCGGCGGCACTTTGCGCGGCGGCGTGCGGTTGGCAAGCGCTGGGAGGTGCGGCTCTTCGATCGGCGGCTTGGTCGGGCTGCCGCCGCTGCTGCGGCGTGCCAGTGCGGCGATGGGGTCATCGTCATCCGACGGCGACGGCATCGGCGTGCCGCCTGACGCAGCAAAACGTTCCTGCTTGCCCTCGGTTGCCTGCACGAGCTGCATCAGCGGGTCAGGCGGGTTGGTCGGGTACAGATCGAACACCAGCCGGTTCCGATAGCCTGCAATCGGCAGCAGCGTGAACACCTGCGGGTTGACGCTTTCCTTCAGGTCAAACACCAGGCGCACGACGCTCGGCCGGTTCTGGCCTACGCGCACCTGGCGGATGTACGGATCGTTCGGCGCGATCTTGGCAACCAGCTCGCGCAACGTCGGGTTCAGGTCCAGCCCGTCGATGTCGACCATCAGGCGATCCGGATCCTTGATGAGCTGATGCGTAGCCTTGAGCGCGACGTCGGACTCGATGGTCACGCGCGTGTAATCCTGGGCGGGCCACACGCGCACGGCGACGATGTTGGCGCCACGCGCAATCTGCGGGCCCACCAGGCTCAGGATGACCGTGCCTGCGCCGGCCTTCGCCATGCGCGTGAGCCATTGGCGGCGGGCCTGGCTCGGCAGGTTGGGATCATCCGGTTGGTCGGTCGGCAGATGCTTGATCAGCATGGGAACAGGTGTTGCAACGACTGTAAAAGTTGAAGGCCGGTCTGCGTGCGTGCGCTCAGACGTGCAAGGCGCGGTGCATGCTCAACGCCGTCATCGTAGGTTTCGTGCACAACGTCGACCGATAAAGCGATGTGCAGATCGGGCGTGCCGAGCAGCGCCTGGGCCTTCTCGGGCCATTCGACCAGGCACAGCGCGGGTTCGGCAAAGCAATCGCGGAACCCGGCATCAGTCCATTCTTCGGGATCGGCAAAGCGGTACAGGTCGAAGTGATAGACCTTTTGCGTGCCCGTAGTTCCGGCAACGTCGTACGGCTCGACCAGCGTATAGGTGGGGCTGCGCACGCGCCCGGTATGTCCGAGGCCGCGCAGAATGGCGCGCGAGAGCGTCGTCTTGCCCGCGCCCAGATCGCCCGAGAGTTGCACTTGCACGGGCCGCGGACCGAGTGCCAGCACGGCCTGCGCCAGCGCCGCGCCAAAGGCCGACGTGGCCGCTTCATCGACAAGCGAAAGCGTGCGCTCGGTGAGCGGAGGGGTCAGACCAGAAGGCGCGTCAGCAGAGAGCACGGTGGGCATTGCGTACAATTTAGGCATGTCCGCCACCCCCACGTCATCACCCGAAACGAACCTGGATGCACGCTTGCCAGCCGATGAGGCCGGCATGCACGCGCTTGTGGCGCAGATCCGCTCCTGGGGTGCCGAACTCGGTTTCGATGCAATCCGCATCGCCGATGTCGACCTGTCGCACGCTGAAGAAGGGCTCCAGACGTGGCTTGCGCAGGGGTTTCACGGTGACATGGATTATATGGCGAACCATGGCATGCTCCGCGCACGCCCGGCCGAACTTGTTGCCGGAACGGTACGCGCCATCGTCGCGCGGATGCCGTATCTGCCACATCTGGCCGATCCGCGAATGGCCGGCAGCGACTGGCGCACCATCGAGTGGGATCGTCTACGCCGCCCCGAAGACGCCACGATCTCGCTCTACGCGCGTGGCCGCGACTATCACAAGGTGCTGCGCCAGCGGCTGCAGAAGCTGGCAGAGAAGATTGCCGGTGCCGTGGGGCCGTACGGCTTTCGCGTGTTCACCGATTCGGCGCCGGTGCTGGAAGTCGCACTGGCGACCAACGGCGGCCTGGGCTGGCGCGGCAAACACACGCTGTTGCTGGACCGCGATGCGGGCTCGATGTTCTTTCTCGGCGAAATCCTCGTCGACCTGCCGTTTCCCGTTGATCCGCCCGTGGAGCCCCACTGCGGCAACTGCACGCGCTGCATCGACGTGTGCCCTACGCAGGCTATCGTCGCGCCATACACGGTGGACGCACGCCGTTGCATCTCGTACCTGACCATCGAGCACAAGGGCAGCATCCCGGTCGAGCTGCGCCCGGCGATGGGCAACCGCGTCTATGGCTGCGACGACTGCCAGCTCATCTGCCCGTGGAATAAGTTTGCAGTGCCGGCCAACCTGCTTGACTTTGACGTGCGCAACGGCTTGGACGCGGCCACGCTGGCTGATCTGTTCAACTGGACCGACGCCGAATTCAACCAGCGACTGGAAGGCAGTCCGATCCGCCGCATCGGGCACGAGCGCTGGCTGCGCAACATTGCCGTGGCGATCGGTAACGCACTGCGCGCCCCGCTGCCGGATACCACGCGCGCGCAACTGATTACCGCCTTGAAAGCACGCGCCGATGACGCCTCGGAACTCGTGCGGGAACACGTGGCCTGGGCGCTGGCACAGACGACGTGAGCGCTCGCTCGGGTTAGGCACGCCAACGCATCAGGACTGTGATGCGCCTTTAATCTGCCTTTCCAAGTTGCCACGCCGATTGGTTTAAAAATCCAACAAAGTGCGTGTAGCACAAAACCGCGAATACCTGCTTAACGCTCACGCCAGCGGGGCCTTATACCGCCTAGTACGCAAACGCTTGCGCATCAGGGCAGACACTAATTGTTTGCAAATAAAATATCGGGAAAATGGCGGCTTAATCTCAAACCGCCCATTTCGATGTTTTCCGCTCTTGTTCATCTCCGTTGCGCATTGCAGGTTGCTGCGCGTGCCCGTTCATCCAGGATGGCACGCGCGTGGCGCGGCGGCGTCATGGGCGCGATGCTCTGCGTCGCGTGCGCGAGCCCGGCATGGGCAACGGTGAACGTCGAGGGTGTGCCGTTCGACGACGCCGCACGTGTGGCCGGCCGCGAACTGCTGCTCAATGGCACGGGCCTGCGTTCAGTGTTTGTCATCAAGGGCTATGTCGCAGGCTTGTACCTGCCCGAGCGTGCAAAGAACGCGGCGGTCATCCTCGGCATGAAGGGGCCGAAGCGGCTGCAGATCCACCCGCTGCGTGATGTGGGCGCCGATACGTTCATCCGCGCGCTGAACGACGGCATCCACCGCAACCAAACAGAAATTCAAATGCAGAGGCTGGCCGACCGTCTGACGCAGTTGGAAGACGCGATGCGCCAGATCGGCTCCACCAAGCGTGGCGACACCATCAACTTCGACTACGCGCCCGATGCCGGCACCACCATCAGCATCAATGGCGTGGCGCGCACCAAAGCCATCCCCGGCGAAGACTTCTACCAGGCTGTGCTCAGCATCTTCATCGGCAACAGCCCGGTCGACCGCGATCTGAAAAGCGGGCTGCTCGGAACCTGACAATCTGACGATTGGCTTTTCAGGGTTTCCCCGGTTGCCGTGTGGTTGGCGTTTGCCGTTGTGCTATTCAGCAGTTTCCCCACAAGAACGCAGAACGCACACCAAGCCACAAGGAGGATGACGATGACCAAGGGACGACTGATCGCCAGCCTGATCGCAGCCGCTGGAACGCTGTTATGCGGGCCGGCGCTGGCCGACAACTACCCCGCCAAGCCGCTCAAGCTGATCATTCCGTTTCCGCCGGGCGGCACGACGGACATCGTCGGTCGCGGCGTGGCCGATCAGCTTTCCAAGGTGCTGGGCCAGGCCGTGGTGGTGGAAAACAAGGGCGGCGGCGGCGGTTCGATCGGCGCCGATGCCATCGCCAAGGCTGCGCCGGATGGCTACACGATCGGCATCGCTACGGTCTCCACGCATGCCGTCAACCCGGCGTGCAACCCGAAGCTTTCGTACGACCCGCTCAAGGATTTCAAGCCGATCACCAACCTGGCCACCGTGGCCAACGTGATTGCGGTCAATCCGACCTTTCCGGCCAAGAACTACAAGGAATTTGTCGCAGCGCTGACGGCGAACCCCGGCAAATATTCATTCGCAACGTCAGGCACCTGCGGCATCGGCCACATGCTGGGCGAAGAGTTCAAGGTGCTGACCAAAACGCAGATGATCCATGTGCCATATCGCGGCGCCGGGCCTGCGCTGAACGACGTGCTGGCCAACCAGGTGCCGATCATGGTCGACAACCTGCCCTCGTCCATGCAGTTCATCAAGGGCGGCAAGCTGCGGCCGATCGTGGTGGCGTGGAACAAGCGCATCGATAGCTTGCCCGACGTGCCCACCTTTGCTGAAGTCGGCCTGAAGGACGCAAATGACCCGGCGTGGTACGGACTCGTCGCACCGGCCGGCACGCCGGACGACATCATCCGCAAGCTCAACGAAGCTTCGGTCAAGGCACTGAAAGACCCGGGCCTAGTCGATCGATTCAGGGGTGCCGGCGCCGAGCCCGTCGGCAATACACCGCAGCAATACATGGCCGAGATCAAACGCGAATTCGACAAGATGCGCACGTTGGTCAAGCAGCAGAACATCAAGCTGGATCAGTAACGCTGCCCGCCTGGGGGCCTGTGCTAGATTCGCAGGATTGTTTTTCAGCGCCGGCCCCTGTCATGCCATCCCCTTTCGACGCCGTTCTGGAAGCGCCCTTTGGCAAGCTGGGCGTGCGCGTGGCCGACGGCGCCCTGCGTGAACTCGCTTACCTGCCCGAAAGCACGCCCACCGTCGATTCATCAGATGCGTTGATCGCCAGTCTGGCCCGCCAGCTCGACGCGTACTACAGCGACCCACGCGCAAGTTTCGATATCCCGCTCGCGCCCGCCGGCACCGATTTCCAGCACCGAGTGTGGCGAGCCATCAGCGCCATCCCGTGCGGCAGCGTCATCACCTACGGCACCATCGCGCAACAGATCGGCAGCGTGCCGCGCGCGGTGGGCCAGGCATGCGGCGATAACTGGTTCCCGATCCTCATCCCTTGCCACCGCGTGGTGAGCGCGTCGGGCATCGGCGGGTTTTCGCACCACACGGATGGCTACCTGCTGAACATCAAGCACTGGCTGCTGCGCCACGAAGGCGTGATGCTGATATGAGAAAGGCTGCACTGAAAGACGCCGAAGCCCCGGCCTTGCCGCCGCAAAGCGCAGATGCCATCCAGCGCTTTTGCGACGCGCTGTGGCTGGAAGATGGCCTCGCTCGCAATACGCTCGATGCGTACCGGCGCGACCTGACGCTCTACGCGCACTGGCTCGCCGAGCGCAGCAAGTCCATCGCCGAAACCGAAGACGGTGACCTGGCTGATTACTTTGCCGCACGCCATGCCGAGAGCCGAGCATCGTCTGCCAACCGACGCCGCACCGTGTTCAAGCGCTTCTTCCAGTGGGCGCTGCGCGAGCACGTTGTGAGCACCGATCCGTCGCGCCTGCTACCGACCGCCAAGCAGCCGCCGCGCTTTCCGAAGACGCTGTCCGAAACGCAAGTCGAAGCGCTCATCAACGCGCCGGATGTCGACACGCCACTCGGCCTGCGCGACCGCGCGATGATCGAGCTGATGTATGCGAGCGGGCTGCGCGTGTCGGAAATCGTCGCGCTGAAAACGGTGGAAGTCGGCCTGAACGAAGGTGTGGTGCGCGTGGTTGGCGGCAAAGGCGGCAAGGACCGCTTGGTGCCGTTTGGCGCCGAAGCCGGCGACTGGCTGCGGCGTTATTTACGCGATGGCCGCACGGCGCTGCTCGGCGAGCGCACGGCGGACGCGCTGTTCGTCACCGCGCGCGGCGAAGGCATGACGCGCCAGGCCTTCTGGTATCTCATCAAGCGCTACGCGCTGCTCGCCGATATCCACGCGCCGCTGTCGCCGCACACGTTGCGGCACGCGTTTGCCACGCACCTGCTCAACCACGGCGCAGACTTGCGCGTGGTGCAGATGCTGCTCGGCCACGCAGATATTTCCACCACGCAAATCTACACCCACGTCGCGCGCGAGCGGCTGCGCACGCTGCACGCACAGCACCATCCGCGCGGATAGCGATCGTTCTTCCCTGCCCCGTATGAGCAAGTCCAAGCACGTTTCCGAGACGCCCGCCACGCAGTTCCTCAAGGCACATGGCGTCGCCTTTACCGAACACACCTACGACTATGTCGACAAGGGCGGCACAACCGAGTCATCCCGCCAACTTGGCGTGGACGAACACGCCGTCGTCAAGACGCTCGTCATGGAAGACGAGAACGCCAAGCCGCTGATCGTGCTGATGCACGGCGATTGCTCGGTCTCGACCAAGAACCTCGCGCGGCAGACCGGCCGCAAGAGCGTGCAGCCATGCAAGCCCGAGGTGGCGCAACGGCATAGCGGCTACCTCGTCGGCGGCACATCGCCGTTTGGCGTGCGTAAGGCGATGCCGGTGTACGTGGAGGCGAGCGTGCTGGGGCTGGAGCGCATCTACATCAACGGCGGGCGGCGCGGCTTTCTGGTGAGCCTGGCGCCCAGCGTGCTGACGTCGGTGCTGAACGCGCAGCCCGTCAATTGTGCAAACCCCGATTGAAACGAACGCCGCCGCTGGGGCACGCTTGCGGCCACGCTACAATCCCGCAGCCTGATTTCTCACATTCCATATGTCACCAGTCGTCGCAACCGTCATTTTTGCCGTGGCCGCCTACCTGATCGGCTCGATTTCGTTTGCCGTGGTGGTGAGTCGCGCCATGGGTCTGGCAGACCCACGCACCTACGGCTCGGGCAACCCCGGCGCCACCAACGTGCTGCGATCGGGCAACAAGAAGGCAGCCATCATCACGCTGCTCGGCGATGCGGCCAAGGGCTGGCTGGCGGTGTGGCTGGCGCTATTCCTGGCGCCGCGCTTTGGCGTAGATGAGACCGGCATCGCGCTGGTGGTGATCGCCGTGTTCCTAGGTCACCTGTATCCGGTGTTCCATCGCTTTGCGGGCGGCAAGGGCGTCGCCACGGCCGCGGGCATCCTGCTGGCGCTGAACGTGTGGCTCGGGCTGGCAACGCTGGCTACGTGGCTCATCATCGCCGTGTTCTTCCGCTACTCGTCGCTGGCGGCGCTGGTGTCGGCGGTGTTCGCGCCGTTCTTCTACGTGCTGATGAACGGCTTCGACTGGATTGCCGGGGCGGTTGCGCTGATGGCGGTGCTGCTCATCGCACGCCACCGCGCCAATATCGCCAAGCTGCTGGCCGGCAAGGAAAGCCGTATCGGCGAGAAGAAAAAAGCCGCCTAATTGCGCAGCTCGGCGCGCACCGAATGCGCGCGCCGATGTTCCCCCGGCGGCCGGCCCGTGTGCCGCCGGATCAACCGCCGGAAGGCGGACATGTCCTGATAGCCGCACTGCTCGGCAATCGTCGTCAGGCTCAGCGTGCTGACTTCCAGCAAGTGGCACGCGCGCTCCACGCGCAGCCGGTGCAGCAATTGCAACGGCGACATCCCCACCGTTTTCGTGAAATGCCGCAGCAGCGTCCGCTCGCTGGTGGAGGCGACGGCAGCAAGTCTTCCAAGATCAAACGGTTCGTGCAGATGCTGCTGCAGATAACGCCGCGCGCGCAGCACGACGCTGTCGCGAATGGCCGGTTTGCTGCGCAGCCAGATGCCGATCGCCTCGCCGCGGGAGGGGTGGTCGAGCACCGTATTGCCCAGCGTGCGCGCGAGCCGCGCATCAGCCAGCCGGGCGACCACGCGGTGCATGAGCGCCACGCCATGCTCCATCGCCCGGGCGGTGATGACGTTGCCGCTGCTGACGATAGCCTGCGCCGGCGCGGCTTTCAGATGCGGAAAGTAGCCCTGCACCCAACCTGCGATGAGCCATGTCACTGTCAACCGTTGGCCGGCGGGCAGCACGTCGGCCAGCATCGCCACACCTGTGAAGGATGACGCCACCAGCCGTCCTGCATCCAGGTAACGGCGGATCGTGGCGCGCTCCACTTCCAGCAACGCCAGACGCTGCTCCAGCGTGCCGATGTGATCGAAATGCAGCGGAGGAACGATCAACGCATCACCGAGGTGCGTGTTCTCTTCCGGTAGTGCGCCACAAGGGCACGCGAGCGTTTCTGCCGCAGCCTGCCACCGCGCAGGGTCCCGCGCGATGAGGCGCCAGCCGAACACCGGCGTCTTGGCGGCATTGGCCCGCTTGCCGGCTTGCATGGAAGCCAGCGCATTGGCCACGCCGAGCGTGTCGGCAGCGGTCGCCAGCGTGGAGAAAGCGGCGTCGGGAAAGGTCAGCAGGTCGATTGTTGGCATGCCCGAGTATAGGCATGTGCGGCAATCCACGTGGCGATATTGGCCCTAATTCTGGCGGGAATACCTCTTTCGAATCGGATTCGCCCGATTGACGATGCGACGGTGGCTGCGCACAGACGCAACCGCCCATAACAACACCGACATCAGGAGACAACGCACGATGCAGCAATTCATGCAGGGATTCGCACTGCGCGGCACGCTTGCCATAGCCGCGCTTGCGGCACTGGCCGGCTGCGCCAGCACAGACAGCGGCTGGGCCACGCCTTCGGACACCGGCCTTTCGGCCGAAATCAGCCGCACCCGCTTCGGCATTCCGCACGTCCGCGCCAACGATTACGCCAGCCTCGGCTTCGGCATGGCCTATGCCTATGCGCAGGACAACGTGTGCCTGCTCGCCGATCAGGTCGTCACCGTCAACGGCGAGCGCTCGAAGACATTCGGGCCGGACGGCACCGTCGTGGTGTCGTTCAAGCCGGTGCCCAATACGCAAGCAGATGCCTTCTTCAAGAGCGCGTTTGATGAAGCTGGCCTGCGAGCTGGCTATGCGCAAATGTCGCCTGAAGCGCGCGAGCTGCTGCGCGGTTACATCGCGGGCTACAACCGCTATCTGAAAGACACGCCGGCCGCCAGCCGCCCTGCGGCCTGCCGCAATGCCGAATGGGTGCGTCCCCTCACGATGGCCGACATGATGCTGATGGGCGAAGAAAAGGCCATCCAGGCCAGCGCAGGCGCCATGCTGGCGAGCATCGTCGCTGCGCAGCCGCCGGGCGGCGCGCCTGCCTCCGCCGTCATTCCACCGCATGCCGTCGACACCGCCGCACTCGACCGCGACCTGCAACTGCGCGACATGCCGATCGGCTCCAACGGCTGGGCGTTCGGCAAGGCCGCCACGGACAACGGCCGCGGCGTGCTGCTCGGCAACCCGCACTTTCCGTGGACGACCACCAACCGCTTCTACCAAGTCCACCTGACCGTGCCCGGGAAGCTGGATGTAATGGGCGCGTCGATTGCCGCGTTCCCCGTCGTCAGCATCGGCTTCAACAAAGACGTGGCATGGACGCACACCGTTTCCACCGGCCGCCGCTTCACGCTGTTCGAACTGAAGCTTGCCGAGGGCGATCCGACCACCTACCTGATCGACGGCAAGCCGCACAAGATGACCACGCGCACCGTGGCCTTTGACGTGAAGCTGCCGGACGGCCGCATCGAGCGTCGCACGCACACCTTCTACAACACGGTGTATGGCCCCGTGCTGTCGATGCCCGCCGGCGGCATGCCGTGGACCTCGCAGAGGGCCTACACGCTGCGCGACGCCAATCGCAACAACACGCGCTCAATCGATACGTGGCTGCATATCGCACAGGCCAAGGACGTGGCCGGCATCCGGCAGGCCATCAGCAACCTCGGCATTCCCTGGGTGAACACGATTGCCACCGACCGCAACGGCCGTGCGCTGTTTGCCGACGTGTCGACCACGCCGGATGTGTCGGCTGAGGCGCTCAAGCGTTGCGCGCCGTCTCCGCTGGCCGACAAGCTCTTCAAGGGCGTGGGATTGGTGCTGCTCGACGGCTCACGCAGCGCGTGCAACTGGCAAGTCGATCCGGCATCGCCGGTGCCGGGCCTGGTGGCGCCCGCACGCATGCCGGTGCTCGAGCGCGATGACTACGTCGCCAACAGCAACGACAGCTCGTGGTTGGCCAACCCGGCGCAGAAACTGACGGGTTTCTCGCCGGTGATGGGCTCGACCGACGTGCCGCAACGCCTGCGCACCCGCATCGGCCTCATCGAAATCGAGCGCCGCCTCGCCGGCACCGACGGACTGCCCGGCAACAAGGTCAACCTGCCGAACCTGCAGGCGATGATCTTCCGCGACGCCAACCTCGCCGGCCACCTCGTGCGCGACGATCTGCTGGCCGCCTGCAAAGCCACGGCCAACCTCGATGCCGATGTGCGCGACGGCTGCGCTGCCCTTGCGCAATGGAACCTCACGGACAACGTCGACGCTCGCGCTGCACACCTGTTCCGCGAGTTCTGGATGCGCGCCAAGGACGTCCCGCATGTCTACGCGGTCGACTTCAACCCGGCTGATCCGATCCACACACCGCGCAACCTGCGCATGGGCGATGCAACCGTGCGCACAGCCGTGTTCAAAGCGTTGAAAGATGCCGTGGGCGCCGTCCGCACGGCCGGCTTTGCGCTGGATGCACCGCTGGGCACGGTTCAGGCGGCCCACGCGCCGGGTGGCGACATCGCCCTGCACGGTGGCGAGGAATACGAAGGCGTGCTGAACAAGCTGCAAAGCACGCCGATCGGCCCGAAAGGCTTGCAAGTGTATTTCGGCACGAGCTACATCCAGACCGTCACGTTTGACGATCAGGGCCCCGTGGCCGATGCGCTTCTGACCTACGGTGAATCCAGCGATCCGGCATCGCCGCATGCGTTCGACCAGATGCGCGAGTTCTCTGCGAAGCGCTGGAACCGGCTGCCGTTCTCGGAAGCCGCCATCGCCGCTGATCCGGCACTGAAGGTGACCAAGCTGTCGCAGTGAAGTTTTGCTACCGCAAATGCAAACGCCCCGCTCGTGCGGGGCGTTTTGCTTGGAAGTGCGACGGGCTCAGTCGCGGAAGTTATTGAAATCCAGCGGCGTGTCGCTCACTTCCTTGCGCAGCATGGCGATCACGCTTTGCAGGTCATCCCGCTTGGCGCCGGTCACACGCACCGCATCGCCCTGAATGCTTGCCTGCACCTTGATCTTGCTGTCCTTGATCGTCTTGACGATCTTCTTGGCCAGATCGCCAGAGACGCCCTTCTTGATCTTGACGACCTGCTTCATCTTGTCGCCGCCGATCTTCTGCTTGTCTTGATAATCAAGGAAGCGCACGTCGACGTTGCGCTTGGCGAGCTTGTTCATCAGCACATCGTTCACCTGGCCGATCTTGAAATCGTCATCGGCAAACAAGGTCAGTTCCTGCTCCTTGTGCTCGACCCGGGAGTCCGAGCCCTTGAAGTCGAATCGCGTCGAAATCTCTTTGTTGGCCTGTTCCACGGCGTTCTTCACTTCCACCATGTTGGCTTCGCATACCACGTCAAACGACGGCATCGTGTTCTCCTTGCAGACTTGAATTCGGGTTGCTGCGGCGCTTCTTTGCAGGTGCCGCGTGCGCCATGGCTTCTATAATCTCGGCTTTCCCAGCAGATTTGGCGCTATGGCGTTGCTCGACACGCATTATCCCCTAGGCCAGCACAACACGTTCCGTTTTGAGGCCACCGCCCGCTACGCCGCGCACGTGCGCACGCCGGAAGACATTCCCGCGGCGCTGGCCGACCCGCGCGTGCAGGGCCTGCCTGTGCTGGTGCTGGGTGGCGGCAGCAACGTCGTGCTCACGCGCAATTTCGAAGGCCTCGTGCTGCTGATGGAGATTCCGGGCATCGCCGCCGGCCGAAGCACGGTCGATGGCCGCGAAGTCCACACCGTCACCGCAGGCGGCGGCGAATCGTGGCACGGCCTGGTGGCTCACACCGTCTCTCATGGCTTGCCTGGGCTGGAAAACCTCGCGCTGATTCCCGGTACGGTGGGCGCGGCGCCCATCCAGAACATCGGCGCATACGGCGTCGAGATCAAGGACCGCTTCCACTCCCTGCGCGCATACGACCGCCACGCCGGCGAGTTCGTCACCCTTACCGCCGCCGATTGCGCCTTTGGCTACCGCGACAGCGTCTTCAAACGCGCCGGTGCCGATCGCTACATCATCACCGAGGTCACCTTCGCCCTGCCAGTCGACTGGCAGCCCGACATGCACTACGCCGAACTCGCACGCGAGCTGGCCGCGCAAAACATCGCGAGCCCGACGGCGCAGGACATCTTCGATGCGGTGGTCACCATCCGCCGCCGCAAGCTGCCCGACCCGGCGGAGATCGGCAACGCGGGCAGCTTCTTCAAGAACCCCATCGTCGATGCCGCCACGCGCGATGCGCTGGTTGCGCGCTTCCCGAATCTGGTCGGGTATGCGCAGCCGGACGGCACTTACAAGCTCGCCGCCGGCTGGTTAATCGATCAATGCGGCTTCAAGGGCCGGCAGAGCGGCGCGGTGGGCGTGTATGAAAAGCAGGCGCTGGTGCTGGTGCACCGTGGCGGCGGTAGCGCGGTCCAGTTGATGACGCTGGCGCGTGAGATCCAGGACGCGGTTCAAGCGCGCTTTGGCGTGCGCATCGAACCCGAACCCGTGGTGGTGTGAACGACCCGGCGGACGTGCTTCTTGAGCACCTTGCGCCACATCCCGCGAGGCCTGACCTCAGGCAACCCTCGCCTGACGTACCCGCGGTCGACCCAATGGCCTAAAATGGCTGGTTTGACCCTACGACTTCCCTTTTCGCGTTCCATTTCATGACCACCGAAACCTTTGACGGCGTCCGCCTGACCACCAAGGCCAATGTGTACTTTGACGGAAAGTGCGTCAGCCACAGCTTTACCCTGCCCGACGGCACCAAGAAGTCCGTGGGGGTGGTGCTGCCGGCCACGCTGACCTTCGGGACGGCCGCTGCCGAGATCATGGAGTGCGTGGGTGGTTCGTGCGAATACAAGCTCGACGGCACCGATGAGTGGAAGACGTCCGGCGCCGGCGAAAGCTTCCAGGTTCCGGCCAACTCGAAGTTCGACATTCGGGTGACCGAGGCCTACCACTACATCTGCCACTATGCTTAAGCGCACCTAAGCGCCAGCAGCGATCATCTGAAGAGAAAGAGTATGGAAACCATCCTGCAACACGTTCCCGTCGGCCAGAAGGTCGGCATTGCCTTCTCCGGCGGTCTCGACACCAGCGCCGCGCTGCGCTGGATGAAGAACAAAGGCGCCCTGCCGTACGCCTACACCGCCAATCTCGGCCAGCCCGACGAGGAAGACTACGATGCCATCCCGCGCAAGGCCATGGAGTACGGTGCAGAGAAGGCCCGCCTGATCGAGTGCCGCCCGCAACTGGCCAATGAAGGCATTGCCGCCATCCAGGCCGGCGCCTTCCACATCAGCACCGGCGGCATCACGTACTTCAACACCACGCCGCTGGGCCGCGCCGTGACCGGCACCATGCTGGTCGCCGCCATGAAGGAAGACGACGTCAACATCTGGGGCGACGGCTCGACCTTCAAGGGCAACGACATCGAGCGTTTCTACCGCTACGGCCTGCTGACCAACCCGGCGCTGAAGATCTACAAGCCCTGGCTGGACCAGGCCTTCATCGACGAGCTGGGCGGCCGCGCCGAAATGTCGGCCTTCATGACCAAGGAAGGTTTCGGCTACAAGATGAGCGCGGAAAAGGCCTACTCGACGGACAGCAACATGCTGGGCGCCACGCACGAGGCCAAGGATCTGGAGCACCTGAACAGCGGCATCCGCATCGTCAACCCGATCATGGGCGTGGCGTTCTGGAAGCCGGAAGTCGAGGTCAAGGCGGAAGAAGTGTCGGTCACCTTCGACGAAGGCCGTCCGGTCGCCGTCAACGGCCGCGAAATCGCCGACCCGGTGGAGATGTTCCTGGAGCTGAATCGCATCGGCGGCCGCCACGGCCTGGGCATGAGCGACCAGATCGAAAACCGCATCATCGAAGCCAAGAGCCGCGGCATCTACGAAGCCCCGGGCATGGCGCTGCTGCACATCGCCTACGAACGCCTGGTGACCGGCATCCACAACGAAGACACCATCGAGCAGTACCGCATCAACGGCCTGCGCCTCGGCCGCCTGCTGTACCAGGGCCGCTGGTTCGACCCGCAAGCGATCATGCTGCGCGAAACCGCCCAGCGCTGGGTCGCTCGCGCCGTGACCGGCACCGTCACGCTGGAACTGCGTCGCGGCAACGACTACTCGATCCTGAACACCGAATCGCCGAACCTGACCTACGCACCTGAGCGTTTGTCGATGGAGAAGGTTGAAGACGCACCGTTCAGCCCCGCCGACCGCATCGGCCAACTGACCATGCGCAACCTGGACCTGATGGACACCCGCGACAAGCTGGCCATCTATTCGAAGGCTGGCCTGCTGTCGCTGGGTACCGCCAACGCACTGCCTCAACTCGACGGCGGCAAGAAGTAACTGCCGGTCGCCCCAAAGCGAAAGGCCGCTCCGACGTCAATCGGAGCGGCCTTTTTCTATGGCGTCAGACTCGGGCTCAGTAACGCCCGCAGAGCAGGTATTCCATCAGCGCCTTCTGCACGTGCAGGCGGTTCTCGGCCTCGTCCCACACGACGCTTTGCTTGCCGTCGATGACGGCCGCCTCGACTTCCTCGCCGCGGTGCGCGGGCAGGCAGTGCATGAACAGCGCATCGGGTTGCGCGCGCTGCATCATCGCCTCGGTGACCATCCAGTCGCCAAAGGCTTTCTTGCGCGCTTCGTTCTCGGCTTCGTAGCCCATGCTGGTCCACACGTCGGTGGTCACCAGATGCGCGCCATCGCAGGCTTCGAGCGGGCTTTCGAACACGTGCACAAACGGCAAAGCGGAATCGGCCACCATGGCCGGATCAAGCTGATAGCCCTTCGGTGCAGAAAAATGGAAGCGGAAGCCCAGAATCTCAGCCGCCTGGATCCACGTGTACGCCATGTTGTTGGCATCGCCCACCCACGTGACGGTCTTGCCCTTGATGGGGCCCCGCTGCTCGATGAAGGTGAAGATGTCGGCCAGCACCTGGCACGGGTGGTATTCGTTGGTCAGCCCATTGATGACAGGCACGCGCGAATGCGCGGCAAACCGTTCGATGATCTCCTGCCCGAAGGTGCGGATCATGATGATGTCGGTCATGCGCGAGATGACCTGCGCGGCGTCTTCGATCGGCTCACCGCGCCCCAGTTGGGAATCGCGCGTGTTCAGGAAGACCGCGTGGCCGCCAAGCTGGTGAATGCCAGCTTCGAACGACAGGCGCGTACGCGTGGAATTCTTCTCGAAGATCATGGCCAGCGTGCGGTCGTGCAGCGGGTGCCACGTCTCGTAGTTCTTGAACTTGGCCTTGAGGATCGCGGAACGGTCCAGCAGGTATTCGTACTCTTCCAGCGAAAAGTCCTTGAACTGCAGGTAGTGCTTGATCGAGCTTGGTGGGTTCATAAAACAACGAAGGCGGCCTGCAGATGACGCACCGGGAACATCCCGTGACACGTCGCCCTAGCCGCCTTGCCTGTTGAAGATTCAGTCCATCATACGGGATCGCCACCCATTTGGCGAGTTTCGTGCCTGCGCGGGCGGCTACCATAAAGGCCCTGGTGAAAGGCCGATGAAAGTCTTATATAAGATATAATACTGGCTGCCTCGGATGCCCCAACCGTCCGCAAACCGGCACAACGAGCCGGCCCGTCCGGTTCATGAATCGGCAACCAGGCAGGCGCATCATCCGCACCACAAGTGCACCCCGCTCGAACGTTGCGGCACCCGCACGGTCGAAGTCGTTTGCAAATCTCCACAGCCCCACGCAGTCCATGGCAGCCAACCCCCGCCAATTCTTTATCCAGGGCGTCACCCGCGACGGAAAAACCTTCCGCCCGAGCGACTGGGCCGATCGGCTGTGCGGTGTGATGGCGCAGTTCCGACCCGCCGGTGATTCCGGAGACCCCCGCTTCACCTACTCCCCCTATGTGCGCCCGGTCATGTCGGGCGGCATCCGCAGCGTGTTCGTCGACGAGCGCCTGCGTGACATCGAACCCAAGGCCCTGGATTTCGTGCTGAACTTCGCGCACGACAACAATCTGCAGCTCGTGGAAGCCTGCATCCTGCCCGAAGGCGGCGCTCCCGCGAAAGGCTAATCCCCCAAGAGCGCCGCTCCACGCAGCGCCTCGCACGTTGCAAGGCACACAGAATGCAAAAAGCCCGTCCAAAGACGGGCTTTTTATCGTCGGAGCGCGACGTTGCGTGTCGCGCCATGCCGGCTAGGCCGGCATCACCCGAACTTAGGCAGCCATTGCCTTGATGGCAGCGGACAGACGCGACTTGGCGCGTGCAGCCTTGTTCTTGTGGACGATCTTCTTGTCAGCGATGCTGTCGATCGTGCTTTGGGCGGTCTTGAATGCAGCAGCGGCTGCAGTCTTGTCGCCAGCGGCCACAGCCTTGCGGACGCCCTTGATTGCGGTACGCAGACGCGAGCGCAGAGCCGAGTTGTGAGCGTTCTGAACGACGGCTTGGCGTGCGCGCTTGCGTGCTTGTGCGGTGTTTGCCATGGAAAAATCCCTGAAGAAACGGTAGCAAGCGCCCCGGGAGACACGGAAGGCCGAAGCGCGCAAATTGGTGAAAGACGGCAATTATACGCAGACTTCCGCGCCCAACGCAAACCCTGTTGTGAAATCGCCCGGATGACGGCAGTTTGCGGCTTTTGCGGCACTTTTGGGCGCATGACGAGCCGGTCCCTATAATACGGCCGCAATTGTGCCCTCCGGTCACGTCAGTCACGCCGGGCGCGAACCCCGCATGGCGCCATCGGTCAGACCGCCATCGCCGTGTTTGCCTCCCAGACGGCGCCCAACCAAGCCTTCATCTTGAATCTCCTCAAAACACTCGCCACGATCAGCGGCCTGACGATGCTCTCGCGCATCACGGGGCTCATTCGCGAGACGCTGATCGCCCGTGCCTTTGGTGCATCGGTGTACACCGATGCCTTCAACGTCGCCTTCCGCATCCCGAACCTGCTACGCCGGCTTTCGGCGGAGGGCGCGTTCTCCCAAGCGTTCGTGCCGATCCTGGGCGAATTCAAGAATCGCCAAGGGGAAACCGAAACACGCGCATTGGTCGATTCGGTGGCCACGGTGATGACGTGGTTCCTGGTGGTCATCTCGGCGCTGGGCGTGATCGGTGCCCCGTTGATCGTCACCGCTGTCGCGACGGGCTTCAAGGCGCACGAGAACCAAGCCTATATCTCGGCGATCTTCATGACGCGCGTGATGTTTCCGTACATCGGGCTCGTGTCGTTGGTGGCGCTGGCGTCGGGCATTCTGAATACGTGGCGGCAATTTGCGGTGCCCGCTTTCACGCCGGTGTTGCTGAACCTGTCGTTCATCGTGGCCGCGGTGTTTGTGGCGCCATATCTTGAAACGCCCATCTACGCGCAGGCCTATGCGGTGGTGGTGGGCGGCATCCTGCAGTTGGCCATTCAGTTTCCATCATTGCGCCGCGTAGGCATGCTGCCGCGCGTGTCATTCAATGTGCGACAAGCGTGGCACCACCCGGGCGTGCGACGCGTGCTTAAGCAGATGCTGCCGGCCACGCTGTCGGTGTCGGTCGCGCAGATCAGCCTGATCATCAACACCAACATTGCATCGCGCCTGCCAACGGGCAGCGTGTCGTGGCTGAACTACGCAGACCGGCTGATGGAATTCCCGACCGCACTGCTGGGCGTGGCGCTCGGGACGATCCTACTGCCAAGCCTGTCGAAGGCAAGCGCCGACAACAACCGTGAAGAGTACTCGTCGCTGCTCGACTGGGGCCTGCGGCTGACGGTGCTGCTCGCAGTGCCGTCGGCCGTGGGGCTGTTCGTGTTTGGCGCGCCACTCACGGCCACGCTGTTTCACTACGGCAAATTCACCGGCATGGACGTCGAGATGACACGCCAGGCGCTGACGTCGTACGGCGTGGGGCTGGTCGGGCTGATCGTCATCAAGATCCTGGCGCCGGGCTTCTATGCGCGGCAGGACATCCGCACGCCGGTGAAGATCGCGCTGGTGGTGCTCGTGGCGACGCAGCTGTCCAACTATATCTTCGTGCCGATTTTCGGCCATGCGGGGCTGGCACTGTCGATCAGCTTTGGCGCGACGATCAATGCGGCGCTGCTGTTCTTCGGCCTGCGTCGTCGCGGCTATTACCACCCGCTACCGGGCTGGGGTCTGTTCATCGCGCAGGTGATGTCGGCCGTACTGCTGCTGGCGGGCGTGCTGCTGTGGCTTGCGCACAATTTTGATTGGGTGGGATTGGGCGCCAAGCCGCTCGTGCGCATCGCGCTGCTGGGGGCAAGCCTGGTCCTGTGCGCGGTGGTCTATTTCGGTACACTGTGGCTCAGCGGATTGAAGTTTTCCACGTTCCGAAAAAAGGCCATCTGATGACCACTAAAGTCCTCGATTATTTTTCGGCCCTGGTCGCGGACGACGACAGCATCCCACTCACAGAAACCGCCCTGTCAATTGCGCAGGACGCGTATCCGGATCTGGACCTGCAGGCAGAGTTGGCCGCTATCGACGTGCTCGTCGCGCGGATCAAGAACCGCATCGCCGACGGCACGCCTGCCATCCAGCGCCTGCGCCTGCTCAATCAGTTTTTCTATCGCGAGCTGGGCTTCGGGCCCAATGCAAACGATTACTACGATCCCGAGAACTCCTATCTGAATACCGTACTGCAAAGCCGGCGCGGCATTCCGATCTCGTTGGCGGTGCTGCTGATGGAGATCGGCCAGCAGATTGGCCTGCCCCTCAAGGGCGTGTCTTTTCCGAACCACTTCCTGGTGCGCATGAGCATTCCTGCAGGCGAGGTCGTGCTCGATCCTCTGACGGGCCAGACGTTGTCGAAGGAAGAGTTGCAGGACATGCTCGACCCGTACCTGGAGAAGGAAGGCATCGAAGACCCGAACACGGTGCCGCTCGGGGTGTTCCTGCAGGTGGCCACGCACCGCGAGATCATCGCGCGCATGCTGCGCAATCTGAAGGCGATCTATCTGCAGGAATCGCGCTGGCAACGCCTGCTGGCGGTGCAGCAGCGCTTGGTGATTCTGCTGCCCGATTCGATCGAGGAGGTGCGCGACCGTGGGTTGGCCTACGCCAACCTGGAATGCTTCCGACCCGCGCTGGAAGACCTGGAAGCCTACGTGGACGCGCGGCCAGATGCAGCCGACACGGCCAAGCTCAAGGAGCGCATGCCAACGCTGCGCGCCATGAGCAAGAACTTGAATTGACGTCTACTTCGGGGCCACAGCGCCCCGACGGCGCCTGAGAAGCTTCCATAGCCCGCCCAGCGCCAGCGGCACGATTGCAGCGCCCAGGCCGATAAGCACGATCGTGTTCAGGTGCTCGCGGATGATCGGCACGTTACCGAACAGGTCGCCGGTCAGCACCAACAAGCCGACCCACAGCACGGCGCCGATCATATTGAACAGCTGGAATTTGGCGAACGTCATCTTCGACACGCCCGCCACGAACGGCGCGAACGTACGCACCACCGGAATGAAGCGTGCCATCACCAGCATTTTGCCGCCATGGCGCTCGTAGAAGGCGTGTGTCCTAAGCAGCGCTTGGTGATCAAGGAAGCGGATGTGACCGTCGAATACCTTGGGCCCGATCCACGAACCGACGAAGTAGTTGACGGTATTGCCCGTTACCGCGGCAGTCACCAGCAGCACGATGAGCAGCCACGCGTCCATCTGGCCCGTGGCGCACATGGCGCCAGCAATGAAGAGCAGCGTGTCGCCCGGCAGGAAGGGCAGCACCACCAAGCCGGTCTCGGCAAAGACGATGGCGAACAGCAGCACGTAGACCCACGCGCCGTACTGCTGAATGAGCAGTCCCAACGATTTGTCGACATGCAGAACGATGTCGACCAGTTGCATCACGATATCCAAACCAACCCCCGATTGAGCAGCGGGGAATGATACCGGATGTCAATTAATTTTCCCCTTGCGCTTGCCGGGCTTGCGTCGGTGCGCCGCACAGGGCGTGACATTTATAATGCCGCGATGACTTCCGCCTCGACTTCCCGCCGCCCCATCCGCCCGCTTCCCGACCAGCTGATCAGCCAGATCGCGGCCGGCGAGGTGGTCGAACGGCCGGCATCCGTGGTCAAGGAGCTGCTGGAAAACGCGCTGGATGCCGGCGCCACGCAGCTCCAGATCAAGCTGGAGGAAGGCGGCGTGCGGCGCATTGCCATCACCGACAACGGCGGTGGCATTCCGGCGGGCGAATTGCCCGTCGCGCTGATGCGGCATGCGACCAGCAAGATCGGCTCGCTGGAAGAGCTGGAATCGGTGGCGACGCTGGGGTTTCGAGGCGAGGCGCTGGCCTCGATTGCCTCGGTGGCGGAACTGACGCTCACGTCGCGCACAACCAACGACGCTCACGCCACGCAAATCATTGCGCAAACCGGGCGGGCGCAGCCGGCTTCGGGCGGCGTCGGCACCACGGTTGATGTGCAGCACCTGTACTTCAACACGCCGGCGCGCCGCAAATTCCTCAAGACCGAGCAGACCGAGCTGGGCCACTGCATGGAGGTCATCCGCCGCACCGCGCTAGCGCGGCCCGACGTGGCCATCTCCGTGCATCACAACGGGAAACCGCTGGAGCATTGGAACGCCACGCAGGCAGACTCGCGCACCGCCGCCGTACTCGGTACCGAATTCGCCCGTGCGCGATTGCCCTTCGAAGAATCTGCCGGCGAACTGCGTTTGTTTGGCTTTGCCGGCCTGCCAACCGCCTCGCGCGGCCGGGCTGATCATCAGTTCTTCTACGTCAACGGCCGCTTCGTGCGCGACCGCCTGCTCACGCACGCTGTGCGCAGCGCCTATGAAGACGTGCTGCACGGCGACCGTTTCCCCGCCTACGTGCTGTGCCTGGAGTTGCCGCCCGAAGCGGTGGACGTGAACGTGCATCCGTCCAAGATCGAGGTGCGCTTCCGCGACAGCCGCGCGGTACACCAGTTTGTCTATCACGCGGTGCAACGCGCGCTGTCCCGCCACGCCGGCGAACAGGGCGACAGTCTGCGCACCGACATCGCCGATGCGCCCGAGATTGCTGGGGTCACGACGGCGCCCTCGCCTGCTGACAACACCACGCGCTGGATCAACCAGATGGCCGCGCGGCAGACGTCGCTCGGCATTGCGCAGCCGCGTGCGGAATACCTGTCGATGATGCGCGGCGATAGCGCGCCCATGCCGGCGAGCCGCCCCGCGTGGATGACCGATGTGCCGAGCGCCGCAACGTTATTCGACGGCGGCACCGCGACTGTCCAAGCGCCCGCCGCCGTTGCAGAACCGGCTGCAGCGCCACTGGCCGATGACGACGACGATCATCCGCTCGGCTTTGCCGTGGCCCAGTTGCATGGCATCTACGTGCTGGCGCAGAACACGCGCGGCATGGTGCTCGTCGACATGCATGCCGCGCACGAGCGCATCCTCTACGAACAGCTCAAGGCCGCGCTCGAAACCAAGCGCGTCGAAGTGCAGCCGCTGCTGATTCCGGTCACGTTTGCCGCAAGCCCGGTGGAGATCGGCACCGCGGAGGAATTTCGCGACACGCTCACGTTGCTCGGCTTCGATATCTCCGCCGTGTCGCCCACCACGCTGGCCGTGCGATCGGTGCCAACGCTGCTGCAGAAGGCCGATGCCCAGGCACTCGCACGCGACGTGCTGCGCGATCTTCACGCCTACGGCGGCTCGCGCGTGCTGGCCGAACGTCAGAACGAGCTGCTCGCCACGCTGGCGTGCCACTCTGCAGTGCGCGCCAACCGCCGCTTGAACCTGGACGAGATGAACGCGCTGCTGCGCCAGATGGAAGCCACCGAGCGCGCCGACCAGTGCAACCACGGCCGCCCGACGTGGATTCAGTTGACCGTGGCGGACCTGGATCGCCTGTTCCTGCGCGGCCAGTAACCGATGACTGCATCTGCTGCAAGCGTACCGCGCGCGATTTGCCTGCTCGGGCCCACGGCATCCGGCAAGACCGCCGCCGCATTGAAGCTGGCCGAACGCTGGCCGGTCGAGATCATCAGCATGGATTCCGCGCTGGTGTATCGCGGCATGGACATCGGCACGGCCAAGCCGAGCGCCGAAGAACAGGCCATCGCGCCGCATCACCTGATCGACATCATTGATCCGCTCGATGCGTATTCCGCCGCGCAGTTTGCCAATGATGCGAGCGCGCTGATCGACGCCATCCGCGCACGCGGCCGGCTGCCGCTGATCGTCGGCGGCACGATGCTGTACTACAAGGCGCTCACGCAAGGCCTCTCCGATTTGCCCGGCGCCGATCCTGCCATCCGCGCGGAAATCGATGCCGAAGCGGCGCGCGATGGCTGGCCGGCACTGCACGCGAAGCTCGCACTGGTCGATCCGGTGACGGCTGCGCGATTGCACGCGACCGATTCGCAGCGCATCCAACGTGCGCTCGAACTGTATCGGCTGACCGGTCAGCCGATGTCTGCCCTACTCGCACGCGAGGTCGGCGCGAATGCGTTCCAGCAGCACGATGCGGCGGCGCCGTATCTGACGATCGCGCTTGAGCCCTCCGACCGCCTCGTGCTGCATGCGCGGATTGCGGAGCGCTTTGATGCGATGCTCGCCGGCGGCCTGCTCGACGAAGTAGAGCGCTTGCGCCGCCGCGGCGATCTTTCGCCCACGCTGCCGTCCATCCGCTGCGTCGGGTATCGCCAAGCGTGGGCTTACCTCGAAGGCGAAATCAACATGGCGACGCTACGCGAGCAAGGCATCGCAGCCACGCGCCAGCTCTGCAAGCGCCAGATCACGTGGCTGCGCAGCACGCCCGAGCGGCACGTGGTCGATTGCCTCGCGCCCGATTACGTCGACCAGGTCGCGCGCCTGGTCCAAACCTCACTGGAATCGCAACCACAATGACAACCACAGCGACCAGCTTCACTCTGCGCCCTGCCACACCCGACGACTGCGCCTCGCTCGTTCGCCTGATCTCTGCGCTGGCCGAGTACGAAAAGCTCACGCACCTCGTGCAGACCACGCCCGAAGCGCTGGCGACGATGCTGTTCGGACCACGCCCGTATTGCGAAGCGGTGCTGGCCGAAGTCGACGGCCGGGCCGTGGGCTTTGCGCTGTTCTTCCACAACTTCTCGACTTTCCTGTGCAAGCCGGGCTTGTACCTGGAAGACCTGTTCGTGGAGCCCGAATACCGCGGCCTGGGCATCGGCAAGGCACTCCTGATCCACCTCGCGCGTCTGGCCCAGGAGCGGGACTGCGGCCGCTTCGAGTGGAGCGTGCTCGACTGGAACGCGCCGTCCATCGCCTTCTACGAAGCCATGGGCGCCGATGTGCTGCCAGAGTGGCGCATCTGCCGCGCCACCGGCGACGCGTTGACCAAGCTGGCCGCCACCACCATGCCCGCCAGCCTGGCCGCACAAGCCTGAATTTGACCGCAAGCTCCGGAGTGCCACGCGCACTTCCGTGAGCGTAGGCTTGGCATATTCAATCTCCGAACGGAGCGCATATGCCGCCTTCCACTGCCGCCGCGCATGTCAACGCGGAGCACCGTCCCAATCTTGATGACATCGACTGGCATGCCGTTGAGGACGCCCTCAATGAGGTCGGCAGCGCCGTGTTGCCCAGCCTGCTCACGCATGACGCGTGCGACGCCCTGGCAGCGCTGTATCCGCAGGATCGCCTGTACCGCTCGCGCGTGGTGATGGAGCGTCATGGCTTCGGGCGCGGTGAATACCAGTACTTCGCGTATCCGCTGCCGGACCTGGTCGCGCAGTTGCGCACGTCGCTCTACCCGCCGCTGGCGACCATCGCCAACCGCTGGAACCAAGCCATGGACATCGACGTGCGTTATCCAGCCAAGCACGCAGATTTCCTGCGCCGCTGTCACGAAGCCGGCCAGTTGCGCCCCACGCCGCTGATCCTGCGATACGGCCCCGGCGACTACAACTGCCTGCATCAAGACCTCTATGGCGAGCACGTCTTCCCGCTGCAGATAGCCATTCTGCTGTCCGAACCCGGCGTGGATTTCACCGGCGGCGAGTTCGTCATGACGGAGCAGCGCCCACGGATGCAGTCGCGGCCCGAGGTCGTGCCACTGCGCAAAGGCGATGGCGTGATCTTTGCGGTGCACCATCGCCCCGTACAAGGCACGCGCGGCACGTACCGCGTGAACATGCGCCACGGCGTGAGCCGCCTGCGTTCGGGCCAGCGGCATACTGTTGGCATCATCTTCCACGACGCGCTATAGCCAGCTCACCATGACGACCGGCGATCTGTTTGCCGACCACGCACCCGCTGACGACGCGCGCATCGCGCTCGGCGAGGCGGCCTTTGTGTTCCGTGGCTTTGCGCTGGCGGATGCGCCGGCCCTGCTCGCTGCGGTGCACACCATCGCACAGCAGGCAGCGTTCCGTCACATGGTCACGCCGGGCGGCTTCGAGATGTCGGTCGCGCTCACCAACAGCGGCACGCTGGGCTGGACCTCAGACCGCCGCGGCTACCGCTATTCCACGCTCGACCCGCTCACGGGAGCCGCGTGGCCGCCACTGCCCGAGGTGTTCCTGCGCCTGGCGCGTAACGCCGCCGCTGAAGCGGGCTTCCCCGCCTTCACGCCAGACGCCTGCCTCATCAACCGCTATGTGCCTGGCGCCCGCATGTCGCTGCATCAGGACAAGGACGAACAGGATTACGGCGCGCCCATCGTCTCCGTGTCGCTTGGCATGCCGGCGGTCTTCCTGTTTGGCGGACATCGCCGCGCAGACAAGGCGCAGCGCATTCCCCTTTTTCACGGCGATGTCGTCGTCTGGGGTGGCCCGGATCGCCTGCGCTATCACGGCGTTGCGCCACTCAAAGACCATCCGCATACGCTGCTGGGCAGCCAGCGCATCAACCTCACGTTCCGCAAGGCCGGCTGACCGGCAAACCAGCGCATGACCATCGCCGCAGACCTGTCCGAAAGCGCCTACCGGCAAGCCGCAACCTTCCTGGCCACGCAGGACGAAGACTGGGCCCGCCACATTGCTGCCATCGGCCCCTGCCGCCACACCGCCAAGCCTGCGCGCGAACCTTATGAAGCGCTGATCCGCGCCATCGCCTATCAGCAGTTGCACGCCAAGGCCGGTGACGCCATCCTCGGTCGTTTCCTCGCGCTGTATCCGGCCGCCGCTTTTCCCGCACCGCAGCATGTGCTCGCCACAGACGAGGCAGCGCTGCGCGCCTGCGGTTTCTCTGCGACCAAACTGGCGACCATTCGCGGCATTGCACAAGCCGCCCTCGACGGCGTCGTGCCCACGCGCGAACACGCGCAGACCATGTCAGACGAAGCGCTCATCGATCGGCTGGTGACCCTGCGCGGGGTTGGCCGATGGACGGTCGAAATGCTGCTGATCTACACGCTGGAGCGCTCCGACATCCTGCCTGCGGATGATTTCGGCGTACGCGACGGTTATCGCCGCCTGAAGCGCCTCGAGTCCACACCCACGCGCAACCAGATGGAAAAGCTCGGCCTCGCATGGAGCCCATATCGAACCATCGCGGCCTGGTATTTATGGCGAGTGCCCGTCAATGTTTCAGGCGCGTGAATTCGGCGAATCTTGCGCTAGATCACGCCCCAACGACATATCGCTTGCGCGACATATGTCACGCCGGGATCATGCGAAAACCTTGAATTCCCGTGCGACGTTCGCTTTACTGGAAAACGTTCGCGCGCCAATTGCGCCGCCTTTATTGGTCGAGTCATCGTGGAACAGCCCCAAAACGTCGACGCGCAACGTAAATCCGAAGAGCTGCGGAGCTTCCTGTTTCTGACGGTCGTCATGGTGCCGGTTCTGTCTGTCATTATCGTGGCCGGATATGGCTTTATCGTCTGGGCAACCCAATTGCTGAGCGGTCCGCCAACGCATTGATATACCGCCCGGGGGGGGCGAGGGCGAGCCGGGTTGTATGTTCGCGCAGCACTGATTAAAAAAAAGGCGTTCATCGCCAAAACAGCGTCATGCGAAACACAAGAAAAATAGATATCCCCGTTCGGCCCGCGCCGCTCGAAGACGACGAGTGGCATATCGCGGGCGTCCTGGTCCAGACGCGGCCAACCCATATTGCATCCGTAAGCAAGTCCATCGAAGCCATCGCCGGCAGCGAAATCCATGCAGCCAGCGATAACGGCAAGCTCGTGGTCACGCTTGAGGCGCCCAGCTCGCGCGCCATCGCAGCCCACCTGACATTCATTCAACAGATCGACGGTGTGCTGAACACCGCCCTGATCTATCAGCACAACGAAATGGCCGCCGCCATGAATGAGGAATTGGACGATGAAAGTCTCTCGCCGCGCGTTCATTAAGCAGACCGCTGCCGCTGCCACCGCTTCGGTAGCTGGCGTCACGCTACCTGCTGGCGCCGCCAACCTCGTCACCGACAAAGAGCTGACGCAGCTCAAGTGGTCGAAGGCGCCTTGCCGATTCTGCGGCACGGGCTGCGGCGTTGAAGTCGCCGTCAAGGACAACCGCGTGGTGGCCACGCAGGGCGACCCGAAGGCCGAGGTCAATCGGGGGCTGAACTGCGTGAAGGGTTACTTCCTTTCGAAGATCATGTACGGCAAGGACCGGCTGACACAGCCGCTGCTGCGCATGAAGAATGGCAAGTACGACAAGAACGGCGATTTCACGCCTGTCAGCTGGGACCGCGCGTTCGACGAGATGGCCATGCAGTTCAAGCGCGTCATCAAGGAAAAGGGGCCGACCGCTGTCGGCATGTTCGGCTCGGGCCAGTGGACGATCTTTGAGGGCTACGCCGCCGTCAAGCTGATGAAGGCGGGCTTCCGCACGAACAACCTCGACCCCAACGCGCGCCATTGCATGGCCTCGGCCGTGGCGGGTTTCATGCGCACGTTCGGCATGGACGAGCCGATGGGCTGCTACGACGACTTCGAAGTCGCCGACGCGTTCGTGCTGTGGGGCTCGAACATGGCAGAGATGCACCCGATCCTATGGTCGCGTGTGACAGACCGACGCCTGTCGGCGCCCAAGACGAAGGTCGCGGTGCTCTCGACGTTCACGCATCGCTCGTTCGATCTGGCCGACATTCCCATCGTCTTCACACCGCAGGCCGATCTCGCGATGCTCAACTACATCGCGAACTACATCATCACCAACAAGAAGGTCAACACGGACTTCGTCAACAAGCACACCGTCTTCAAGCAAGGCGTGACCGACATCGGCTACGGCCTGCGGCCCGACAATCCGCTGCAGAAGGCTGCCAAGAACGCAGACAAGGTGGGCGACTCCAAGCCGATCTCGTTCGACGAGTTTGCGAAGTTCGTCTCGACTTACGACCTGGACTACACCACCAAGCTGGCGAACCCGGACAAGAGCAAGGAGAAGGAATTCAAGCAGCAGCTCCAGAAGCTTGCTGAGCTGTACGCCGATCCGAAGATCAAGGTCGTGTCGTTCTGGACCATGGGTTTCAACCAGCACACCCGTGGCACCTGGGCGAACAACATGATCTACAACCTGCACCTGCTGACGGGGAAGATCGCCACGCCGGGCAACAGCCCGTTCTCGTTGACGGGCCAGCCTTCGGCCTGCGGCACCGCGCGCGAGGTGGGCACGTTCTCACACCGCTTGCCGGCCGACATGGTGGTGACCAACCCGAAGCACCGTGAAGAAGCCGAACACATCTGGAAGCTGCCGGCAGGCACGATCCCGGAAAAGCCGGGCTATCACGCCGTGCTGCAAAACCGCATGCTGAAGGACGGCAAGCTCAACGCCTACTGGGTGCAGGTCAACAACAACATCCAGGCCGGCGCCAACATCAACCAGGAAGGCTACCCGGGCTACCGCAATCCGGAGAACTTCATCGTTGTTTCGGACGTGTACCCGACCGTCACCGCGCTGGCTGCCGACCTGATCCTTCCCAGCGCGATGTGGGTTGAGAAGGAAGGCGCCTACGGCAACGCCGAACGCCGCACGCAGTTCTGGCATCAGCTCGTTGATGCGCCGGGTGAGGCGCGTTCCGACCTGTGGCAGTTGGTAGAGTTTTCCAAGCGCTTCAAGGTGGAAGAAGTCTGGCCAGCAGAACTCATCGCCAAGAAGCCCGAGCTGCGCGGCAAGACGCTCTACGACGTGCTCTACCGCAACGGCAACGTCGACAAGTTCCCGCTCAAAGACGTCGACCCGGAATACAACAATGCCGAAGCCAAGGCGTTCGGCTTCTACCTCCAGAAGGGCCTGTTCGAGGAGTACGCGAGCTTCGGGCGCGGCCATGGCCATGACCTGGCACCGTTCGACGACTATCACAAGGCGCGCGGATTGCGCTGGCCGGTGGTCAATGGCAAAGAGACGCGCTGGCGCTACAAGGAAGGCAGCGATCCGTACGTCAAGGCCGGCACCGGCTACCAGTTCTATGGCAACCCGGACGGCAAGGCGGTGATCTTCGCCCTGCCCTATGAGGCGCCACCGGAAGTGCCGGACAAGGAATACCCATTCTGGTTATCCACGGGCCGCGTGCTGGAACACTGGCACTCGGGTTCGATGACGCGTCGGGTGCCCGAGCTGTATCGCGCGTTCCCCAACGCGGTCTGCTTCATGCATCCAGAAGATGCGAAGGCACTGGGGCTGCGACGTGGTGTCGAGGTCGAGGTGATCTCGCGACGCGGCAAGATGCGCACCCGCATTGAAACGCGCGGCCGCAATCAGCCGCCGAAGGGCCTGGTGTTCGTGCCCTGGTTCGATGCGAGCCAACTCATCAACAAGGTCACACTGGATGCAACCTGCCCGATCTCGCTGCAGACGGATTTCAAGAAATGCGCCGTCAAGATCGTGAAGGTCTGACGAGCACACGCAGACGACACACGCGCAACAGGAAAACGTCATGAAGCTCAGCCGACTCTTGGGACTGCCAGCCGCCATCTGCGCGCTGTTGCTGGCGACCCTTGCCAACTTGCCCGCGCAAGCTCAAGGCGTGGTCGACGCCATGCGCGGCTCGACGCCGATCGCCGCCGAATCGACACCGCCGATCCTGTATCCCACCGAGAATAAAGACGTGCGCCGCGAGCGCAACTACACCGGGCAGCCGCCGACGATTCCGCACAAGATCGACGGCACCTACATGTATCAGATCACCAAGGACAATAACGGTTGTCTGTCTTGCCATGCCCGTACGAAGGCCGAAGAGATGCGTGCGATCGCGATCAGCCCCACGCACTACGTTGACCGCGATGGCCATCAACTGGCCGACGTTTCGCCGCGCCGCTTCTTCTGCACGCAATGCCACGTGCCGCAGGCCGACGCCAAGCCGCTTATCACCAATACGTTTGTCGATGTCGATGAACTGCTCAAACGCAAGCCTGATGGCAAGAGCGTGGGCAAGAACTGAGGCGGTGCAGCCATGTTCAACCTGATCAAGCGTTACTGGCGCACCATCAACCGGCCCAGCGCGTATTTCAGCCTGGGCTTTCTGACGTTGGGCGGCTTTGTTGCCGGCGTGGTGTTCTGGGGTGCGTTCAATACCGCGATGGAAGTGACCAACACCGAGGCGTTCTGCACGGGTTGCCACGAAATGCACGACAACGTGTATCAAGAGCTACAGAGCACGATCCACTACACCAACCGCAGCGGCGTGCGAGCGATCTGCTCGAACTGTCACGTTCCGCACGCCTGGACGAACAAGATTGCACGGAAGATGCAGGCGTCCAAGGAAGTGTGGGGCAAGATCTTCGGCACCATCGACACGCGCGAGAAATTCGAGGCACACCGGCTCGAACTGGCCCAGCACGAATGGGATCGGCTCAAGGCCAACGATTCCTTGGAATGCCGCAACTGCCACAACTACGAATCGATGGACTTCACACGGCAAAGCCCACGCGCGTCGGCCATGCACTCTCAGTATCTGGGCAGCAAAGAGAAAACCTGTATCGACTGCCACAAGGGTATTGCGCACCATTTGCCCGACATGTCGAAGATGAAGACCGAGTAAAGCACGTGAACGTGCTGCCGGCGCTAGACCCCGTTTGACTCAGCCCCCACTGCCGTGCTTGTTGCCAGCCAATTGACGTTTTCGCGCGCCGGCCGTCGGATCTTCCGCGAGCTGGACCTCTCGGTGTCGGCGGGCGAGCTGGTGCAGGTAACGGGGGCGAACGGCAGCGGCAAGACTACGTTGCTGCGCGTACTCTGTGGCCTGCTGGCACCGGCAAGCGGCTCGCTCACGTGGCACGGCGCGACGGTGCGCAGCGGCGACCCTGCCTTCCTCAATGCGCTTTGCTACGTTGGCCACACCAACGGCATCGACCCAGATCTCACTGTGACGGAGAGCCTGCGTCTGGCCATGCAACTGGCCGGATTGCGCGATTCGGCAGCCGAGCCGTTTGGCATCGGGCTCGCGCTGGAAGCGCTCGAACTCGGCAAGCTGGCCGCCACGCCCGTGCGCAAGCTCTCGCAAGGCCAGCGTCGGCGGGTGGCACTGGCGCGCTTGCTGCTCGCACGGCGCGAGCTGTGGCTGCTCGACGAGCCGATCGCCTCG
This sequence comes from Burkholderiaceae bacterium 26, assembly GCA_000955795.1. Taxonomy (GTDB): domain Bacteria; phylum Pseudomonadota; class Gammaproteobacteria; order Burkholderiales; family Burkholderiaceae; genus Ralstonia; species Ralstonia chuxiongensis. The sequence continues at coordinate 136,217 of JYOB01000003.1, read as the reverse complement.
CTCGACGACCGCGCAGCGGAGCTCTTCACCGCACAGCTCGATGCGCACCTGCGCGCAGGCGGCATGGCGATCATGGCCACCCACCAGTTGCTGTCGCGTCCGCACGGGGCAGATCGCGTGCTTCGGCTTGGGAGCAACGCATGAAGCCGATGCTGATGGCCATCCTGCGGCACGATCTGGCGCTGTCATGGCGGCGGCGCGGTAACCTCGTCGGTGGCGTGGTGTTCTACGTCATTGCGGCGAGCCTCTTCCCGCTGGCCATCGGCCCCGACCCGCAGCAGTTGCGCATGCTGGCGCCGGGCATCCTGTGGGTCGCGGCGCTGCTGGCGTCGATGCTCTCGCTCTCTCGGTTGTTTGCGCAGGAACACGCTGATGGCAGCCTCGATCAATTGCTGTTGTCGCCACACCCACTTGCCCTGATCGTGCTGACGAAGATTGCCGCACACTGGCTCGCGAGCGGCTTGCCGTTGCTGCTGCTGACGCCCATCCTGGCGCAGCAGTACAGCCTGCCGCTGCATGCAACGCTGCTGCTGACAGCAACGCTGCTGATCGGTACGCCTGCCATTGCGCTGATCGGCGCCGTCGGTGCAGCGCTCACATTGGGCGTGCGCAATGGGGCAGCGCTGCTGTGCATCCTCGTCCTGCCGTTGTGTGTGCCCGTGCTTGTGTTTGGCGCGGGCGCGGGTTCGGCGGCCGATGCGGGGCTTGATGTCATGCCGCATTTCTCGCTGCTGGGCGCTTGCCTGGCGCTGTCGCTGTTTGTCTGCCCGCTGGCTGCCGCCGCTGGGCTGCGCATTGCCGTGGAATGACCCGATGACGAACCGCTCCGGACTCCACAGCACCTCCATCGCTGCGCGCCAACCTGTTTTCCGACGCTGGAACTGGCTCGCGTATGCGTCGCCTGTGCGGTTTGATCCGCTCGCGCGCAAGCTGGCGCCGTGGTTTGGCGTGGCTGCACTCCTGTTCCTCGTCGCGGGCCTCTACGTCGGTTTTCTTGTGGCGCCAACCGATGCGCAACAGGGCGAGGTCTACCGGATCATCTTCCTGCACGTGCCGGCCGCCTGGATGTCGATGTTCATCTACCTGGTGATGGCCGGCTATTGCGCGCTGGCGCTGGTGCTGCGCACACGGCTTTCGTCGATGATGGCCTCGGCGCTGGCACCCACCGGCGCGCTGTTCACTGCCATTGCGCTGTGGACAGGCGCGCTGTGGGGCAAGCCAACGTGGGGCACGTGGTGGGTGTGGGATGCGCGTCTGACGTCCGAGTTGCTGCTGCTGTTTTTGTACCTTGGCTTCATCGCGCTGGAGAGCGCCATTGAAGACCCGCGCCGCGCCGAACGCGCCTGTGCCGTGCTTGCCGTGGTGGGCGTGGTCAACATCCCCGTGATCTATTTCTCGGTGCAGTGGTGGAACACGCTGCACCAGGGCGCGTCCATCAGCCTGACGGCGGCTCCGTCGATGGCGATGACGATGTTGCTGGGCATGCTGCTGATGACGCTCGCGTGCTGGATGTATAGCATCTGCGTGGCGCTGATTCGCGTGCGTTGCATCATGCGCGAGCGCGCCGACGATGACCACAACCTGAGCACGCCGGCATGAGCCAGTTCTCCGTCAATCACGTCGACTATATTGCGGGCGCGTTTGCCGTGGCCGCCATCTGCATCGCGGCCGAGTTGCTGCTGCTCGCTCGCCGCTGGCGCGCCGCCAATCGCCTTCACTCTCATCCTGAGGGCGGCAACCAATGACACGTAGACAACGCCGCCTCGGCATCCTGCTCGCCGCGCTGGTGTGCGCGGGTGCGGCTACCGCCCTCACGCTGAATGCATTCCGCTCCAATCTGGTGTTCTTCTTCAGCCCCAGCCAGATCGCCGCCAAGGAAGCGCCTGTGGCACAGATCTTTCGCCTGGGTGGCCTGGTCGAACGCGGGTCGATCCAACGCGAACGTGACGGCATGACCATCCGCTTTATCGTCACCGACACGGCGCGCGGCGTGCCGGTCGTCTACCACGGCTTGCTGCCGGACCTGTTCCGCGAAGGCAAGGGCGTCGTCGCGCGCGGGCGGCTGGGCGAGGACGGCGTCTTCGTCGCCAACGAGGTGCTCGCCAAACACGACGAAAACTACATGCCGCCCGAAGCCGCGGATGCCGTGCGCCGCGCCGCGCAAGTCAACGAACAGATGGCGAGGGAATCTGCCCGGAGCGCGTCGCGATGATTGCCGAGCTTGGCCACTTCGCGTTGATCCTGGCGTTGCTGACTGCGGTCATGCAATCGGTGCTGCCGCTGGTGGGCGCGGCGCGCGACAACGAGCGCTGGATGGCCGTGGCGCGTCCCGCGGCGCGCATGCAGTGTGCATTGGTGCTGCTGGCATATGGAGCGCTGACGTGGGCGTTTGTCAGCAACGATTTCAGCGTGCTCTATGTGGCCGCCAATTCGAACAGCGCGCTGCCGCTGCCTTATCGCGTGGCTGCCGTGTGGGGCGGGCACGAGGGATCGATGTTGCTGTGGACAACGATGCTGGCGCTGTGGTCGCTGGCCGTGTCGTTGTTCAGCCGTCAACTGCCGTTACCCGTGGTGGCGCGCGTACTCGGCGTGATGGGCGCCATCAGCACGGGGCTGCTGCTTTTCCTGCTGTTGGTCTCCAACCCGTTCCTGCGCCTGTTGCCGCCGGCCATGGAAGGGCGCGACCTCAACCCACTGCTGCAAGACCCGGGCATGGTGTCGCATCCGCCAATGCTGTACATGGGTTACGTGGGCTTTGCAGTGGCGTTTTCGTTTGCGATGGCCGCGCTCCTTTCGGGTCGGCTCGATGCCACTTGGGCACGCTGGTCTCGGCCGTGGACAACCGCCGCCTGGGCATGCCTGACGACCGGCATCATGCTCGGCAGCGCGTGGGCGTACTACGAACTCGGCTGGGGCGGCTGGTGGTTTTGGGACCCGGTCGAAAACGCGTCGTTCATGCCGTGGCTGGCAGGCACGGCGCTGATCCATTCGTTGGCGGTGACAGAAAAGCGCGGCGTGTTCCGAGCATGGACGGCACTGCTGGCCATCTTCACGTTCTCGTTGAGCCTGCTCGGCACGTTCCTCGTCCGTTCGGGCGTGCTGACGTCAGTGCATGCTTTTGCGGTGGACCCAAAGCGCGGTCTGTTCATCCTGGCCTTGCTGGGCATCGTGACGGGCGGTGCGCTGGCTCTGTTTGCGTGGCGCGCAAAGCGCTTGTCCAGCGGCACCTCTGAAGGTGCGACGTTCTCTCTGTTCGCGCGTGAATCGTTCCTGCTGGCCAACAACGTGCTCCTCGCGGTGGCTGCCGCCACGGTGCTGCTTGGCACGCTGTATCCGCTGGTGCTGGATGTACTGCGGCTGGGCAAGATCTCGGTCGGGCCGGCGTATTTCGAGCAAGTCTTTGTCCCGCTGATGTCGCCTGCGGTGCTGCTGATGGGTGCGGCGCCATTGGCGCGCTGGCGTCACGGTGCACTGCCGTCGATGGCCGTGCGGCTGCGCTGGGCGGCGGTGGCGAGTGTTGCCGTGGGGCTTGGGCTGGCGGTGTTTTATGGAACGTCCGCGCTTGCGGGCCTGGGGCTCACGCTGGCCGCATGGTGTCTTGCGAGTGCGCTAGCCAGTCTGGCCGAAAAACTTCGGCAGCCCGGCAATCGATTGACGACGCTGCGGCAGCTGCCGCCAAGCTACTTCGGCATGCTGGTGGCGCACGCGGGGGTGGGGGTGTTCATCGCGGGCGTCACGCTGGTGCTCAGCCAAGAGACGCTACGCGAGCTGCCGGTGCGCGTGGGCGGCACGGTTGAGGTGGGTGGCTACATGTTCCACCTCACCAACGTTGCGCCGGCGCAGGGCCCCAATTACGACGTCTTGCGCGGCCACGTCGAAGTCAGCCGTAACGGCAAACCCGTGGCCACGCTGCTGCCCGAGCGGCGCCTGTACCGCAGCCAGGAAGCCCCCACGACCGAAGTCGCCATCGACACAGGCATCACACGCGACCTCTATGTCGCGCTGGGCGAATCGCTCGGACAAGACAACTGGGCCATGCGCATCTACATCAAGCCCTTCGTCAGTTGGATCTGGGGCGGCTGTGGGCTGATGGTGCTGGGCGGCCTGCTGGCCGTGTGCGACCGCCGCTACCGGCTGCGCCGCCGCACCACGGCATCGCGCACCACGCCCGAGACTGCACTGGCCAGCCCGTCACTGGCAATGCCGGCGACCGAGGAGCCACGGTGAAGCTGCGCTACGTGCTGCCACTGGCAGCGTTCTTCGTTCTGGTGATTGCGCTGGCTGCGGGGCTCTCGCGTGACCCGCGTGAACTGCCCTCGCCGCTGGTCGGCAAGCCCGCCCCGGCGTTCAGGCTGACGGCACTGGAATCGACTGCCGGCCCGCTCACGCCGCAAGACCTGCGCGGCAAGGTGTGGATGCTCAACGTCTGGGCGTCGTGGTGCACCGCCTGCCGCGCAGAGCACGCCGTGCTGAACGCGTTCGCCAAGCAATCCCCCGTGCCGATCTACGGGCTGAACTACAAGGACGACGCCGACGCCGCACGCGCGTGGCTCAAACAAATGGGCGATCCATATGTCGCGTCGCTCATCGACGCAGACGGCAAAGTCGGCATCGACTACGGCGTCTACGGCGTGCCGGAGACCTTCATCATCGATCGTGCCGGCGTGATCCGCTATCGGCAGGTCGGCCCCGTGACGGCCGAGTCGATGGAAAGCAAGATCGTGCCGCTTCTACAGCAACTGGAGCAGGAAGGTGGTCATGCATAGGCGCCTGGCCGCGCTCGTTCTGGCAGGCGCCGCGGCGTTCACGTTGCAGATGTCCGCCTGTGCCGCAGCGTCGGACGTCGATCTCGACACTCGCGTCCACGCGCTGTCGGAGCAACTGCGCTGCCTCGTGTGCCAGAACCAGACCCTCGCCGATTCCAACGCCGACCTGGCCGTCGACCTGCGCCGCCAGATTCGAGAACAACTCCGTGCCGGCGCCACCGAGGCCGCCGTAAAGGACTACCTCGTCCAGCGCTATGGCGATTTCGTCCTGTACCAGCCGCCCGTCAAGCCGCTGACCTATCTGCTGTGGTTCGGCCCGGCGCTGTTGCTGATGGCGGTGGTATTCGGCATCGTGTCGTCCCGCAAACAGCAGAAACCGGCCCCTGCCGAGATGGACGCTGACGCGCAAGCGCGCCTCGCTGCCCTGCTTGCAGCGTCGCCACCTGAAGACCCCCGCCCATGACCGTGATGACCTTGTTCTGGCTGCTGGCGGCCGCCCTCACAGCCGTCACCATGGCGGTTCTGCTGACGCCGTTGCTGCGGCGCGCGCGCAGCGATGCAGGCGATACGCGCATCCAACGCCCGACGGCGCGCAGCCAGATGGTCCGCTGGTACCAAGACCAACTGCGCGAACTGGATGCCGACCTGCGCAACGGCGCTATCGATGCCGCGGGCCACGCGCACGCACGCGCAGAGCTTGGCCGGCGGTTGCTGGACGATACGGCCGACACCGCCAGCACCTCGCAGGCGCGCCCCGACCGCCGCGCCGTTCTGCTCGCCGCGGTGCTACTGGCTGCGTTGCCCGCGTCCGCCGTGCTGCTCTACCAGCACCTGGGCAAGCCCGCTTCGCTGTGGATGCCCGGCGACATGATGACCGCCGCCCGCAGCGATCACACCGGTGGAGACGCGCAGATCGAATCGATGGTCAACAGCCTCGCGCAACGGCTGCGCGACACGCCTGACGACGCACCCGGCTGGGCATTGCTCGCGCGGTCCTACAGCACGATGGAGCGCCCCGCCGACGCCGTCGCCGCCTATGCAAAGGCGGTGGCCCTTGCCCCCGAAGTCGCCAGCCTGCGCGCCGATTACGCCGACGCACTCGCCACCGCCCAGGGCGGCGCCCTCGCTGGTGCGCCCACGGAGCAGGTGCGCCTCGCCCTGAAGGCCGACCCAGACGAGCCCAAAGCGCTGGCCCTGGCCGCTTCCGCTGCCGTCGAACGTGGTGACGTGAACGATGCAATCGCCCAGTGGGAGCACCTGTACCGGCTGCTGCCGCCCGAATCTGCCGGCGCCAAACAGATCGCCGCCAACCTGGCCGCAGCCCGCGCCGATCAGCAAAAAGCATCCCGCGGCAAGTGATGCGAACGAGGCATCGAATTTGACCGCAAGACGCGGAGTGCCCGGCCAGACGGACGTACCTACAGTACAGTCATCGCAGTCCACTGGATGACGCCATGCAAACCTCCGCCCGCACCGTATCGGACACCCCCCTCGTTGCACACGACCCGCGCTGGGCTCGCGTGCTGGCGCGCGATGCCTCTGCCGACGGGCAATTCGTCTATGCGGTGAAGACCACCGGCGTGTATTGCCAGCCGAGCAGCCCGTCGCGCCTGCCGCGCCCGGAAAACGTCGAATTCTTCGACACGCCTGCCGACGCGGAAGCCGCCGGTTACCGTCCGAGCCGCCGCGCTGCCCCGGATCAGACCACCGCGCGCGCGCAGCAAACCGCGCTCGTCGCGCAAGCCTGCCGCCGCATCGAGGCAGCTGACACGCCGCCCACGCTCGACGCACTCGCACAAGACGCGGGGCTGAGCCCGTATCACTTCCATCGCCTGTTCAAGAGCGTCACGGGCCTCACACCCAAGGGTTACGCCGATGCGCATCGCGCCCGCAAGCTGCGCGCGCAACTCGGGCGCGGCAGCACCGTCACCGAGGCCATCTACGACGCTGGGTTCAACGCCAGCAGCCGCTTCTACGAGGCGTCCGACAACGTGCTCGGCATGACGGCCAGCCGCTACCGCGCCGGTGGCGCCCAGACGACGATCCGCTTCGCGGTGGGCGAATGCTCACTTGGTTCGATCCTGGTGGCGCAGAGCGATCGCGGCATCTGCGCGATCCTGATGGGCGACGATCCCGACGCCCTTGTGCGCGATCTGCAAGACACGTTCCGGAAGGCCGAACTCATCGGTGGTGATGCGGGCTTTGAGGACCTCGTGGCTCGGGTGGTGGGGCTGATCGAGGCGCCATCCATCGGGCTGGAGCTGCCGTTGGATGTGCGCGGCACCGCGTTCCAGGAGCGCGTGTGGCAAGCGCTGCGTGAAGTGCCGCCGGGCAGCACCACAAGCTACGCCGAGATTGCCGCGCGCATCGGCGCACCCAAGGCGGTACGCGCGGTGGCGCAGGCCTGTGCGGCCAATCACATCGCGGTGGCGATCCCGTGCCACCGCGTGATCCGCCGGGACGGCAACACCTCGGGCTATCGCTGGGGCGTGGAACGCAAGCTGGCGCTACTGGAACGCGAGGCGCAATCCGCCGCATGAAACCACGTGAGAACGTGGACCCTCATCGGCGCCAGCGGCCAGCCCTGTGAGAGCGCTGTGCCCGGCACGCTGGGCGGGCATCGGCGCGCGCGCATCTATGGCCGGCTCGATTGCGCAGCAGCACGCCGGGCCATCGAGCGCGGCGGTTATGTGCGCCACCGCGTGTTCTTCCTCAACGAAGCCGACGCGCGTGCCGCTGGCTACCGGCCCTGCGCAGTGTGCATGCCCCAGGCGTATGCGGCATGGAAACGATCGGTCAGTTCCGGGTAAAGTCGTGGGCTGAACATCGCCGACACGCTCCGCACATCATGATCAAACCCCTGCTGCTTGCCGTGCTCACCGCTCTCGCGCTGGCGGGCTGTGGCCGCTCCGACGACGCGCACAAGCCTGCCGCGCCCGCTCCGGCTTCCGCACCTGCCGCCTCCGCCCCTGGCGCATCCAACGCGGCCAATGCGCCAGCCGCCAGCAGCGCGCCCGCCGTCAGTGAAGCAGAACAGGCCAAGGCCGTCGATCTGGCCCGCGCCGCCATCGAAAAGTACAAGCTGACCACCTTGCCGCAGGAGTGCCTGTCGTTCCTGGTGGACCGCGCCGATGACACGCACAACAGCGTCGAAGTGCTGGAAAACCACACCCCCGCGTGCGGCGGCGACCCGAACACCGCACCGCGCGTGGTCACGCTGCTCATCGACAAGAACACCGGCGCGCTCCAGAAGGACGACCCCGCCAGCGGCGAATACGTCCCGCTCAAATAAGCGCACCAGACGCGCAAAAAAAAACCGCCGAGGTATTCGGCGGTTTTTTTTGGCGCGAACTTCGCGTCAGACCACGATCGTCTGCGCTTCGCCGGCTTGGCGTGCGCGGATTTCGCCAATCTGGTAGACCGTCTCGCCCGCGTCCTTCAGGTGCGCGATGGCGGCCGGTGCATCAGCCGCCGACACGATCACCACCATGCCGATGCCGCAGTTGAACACGCGGTGCATTTCGTCATCGGCCACGTTGCCAGCCTTCTGCAGCCACTGGAACAGCGGCGGCAGCGTCCAGGCGTCCTTGTGCAGCACGGCGGTCAGGTTGTCTTGCAGCACGCGCGGCACGTTTTCGGTCAAACCACCGCCGGTGATGTGCGCCATGCCCTTGACGGTCAGCTTCTCGATCAGCGACAGCAGCGGCTTCACGTAGATGCGCGTCGGCGCCATGATGGCGTCCTGCAGGCGCTGGCCGTGGAAATCGGCGTTCAGGTCCGGGCGCGACACCTCGATGATCTTGCGCACCAGCGAGTAGCCGTTCGAATGCGCACCCGACGAGGCCAGGCCCAGCACCACGTCGCCCTCGGCAATGGTCGTGCCGTCGATGATCTTGCGCTTTTCGACGGCGCCGACGGCAAAACCGGCCAGGTCGTATTCGCCGTCCGGGTACATGCTCGGCATTTCAGCGGTTTCGCCGCCGATCAGCGCGCAGCCGGCCAGCTCACAGCCCTGGGCGATGCCCTTGACCACGGTGGCAGCGGTGTCGACATCCAGCTTGCCGCAGGCGAAGTAATCCAGGAAGAACAGCGGCTCGGCGCCCTGGACCAGGATGTCGTTCACGCTCATGGCGACCAGATCCTGGCCAACCGTGTCGTGGCGGTTCAGCGCAAAGGCCAGCTTGAGCTTGGTGCCCACGCCGTCGGTGCCGGACACCAGAACCGGCTCCTGATACTTCTTGGACAGCTCGAACAGCGCGCCGAAGCCGCCGATGCCGCCCAGCACGCCTTCGCGCATGGTGCGCTTGGCAAACGGCTTGATGCGGTCGACAAGGGCGTCACCCGCCTCGATGTCGACGCCCGCGTCGCGGTAAGACAGGCCGGTCGATGCGGATGGGGTTTCGGAAGCGCTCATACAGTCGTCTGAATTGAAAAAACCGGGAAAGAAAGCGAGACGGCGGCGGGAAGTCACAAAAACCGGACCCGCCGGTCCAGTAAAATCGCGATTTTACCGGATGCGGCCACCCCGATGGCCGCTTTTCCGACTCATCCACCCCGCTATCGGAACCGCCGCCCCTCATGAACGCCCCCGTGCTGTCGCAGGAAACCAAGCGCACGCTCGCCTGGATCGCCGTGGCGCTTGTCTTCCTGGCCCTGCTCAAGGCACTGGCGCCCACGCTGACGCCCTTCGTCTTCGCGTTCATCCTGTCGTACATCCTGCACCCAGGCGTGGAATGGCTGCAGCGCCATCGCGTACCGCGCGTGCTGGGCGTGTTTTTGATGATTCTGGTGCTCTCGGTGGTGGGCGTGGCGCTGATGTTGCTGATCCTGGCAGTGCTGCAGCGTGAGATTCCGGCCATCCGCGAGCAATTGCCTGGGATGCTTGCCAAGCTCAACGCGTTTCTGTCGCCCAAGCTGGACGAAATGGGTCTGCATGTCAGCTTTGATTTTCCGGGCCTGCGCGCTCTGCTTACGGAACAGCTCGCCGCCAGCCCAGACGACGTGGTCGCCCGGGTGCTGACCTATCTGCGCGTGTCGGGGTCGGCGGCCATCCAGGTGCTGGGCATTTTTTTCCTGGTGCCGATCGTCATGTTCTACCTGCTGATGGACTGGAACATGTTGATGCGCCGCGTCGAAAGTGCCGTCCCGCGCCGCTGGCTGCCAAAAACGCGCGAACTGGCCGCCGAAACCGATGGCCTGCTTTCTCAATACCTGCGCGGTCAGGTCATCGTGATGCTGGTGCTGGCGGTGTACTACTCGGCGGGGCTGGCGCTGGCCGGCTTTGACGTGGCGCTGCCGGTGGGCATCTTCACGGGGCTGGCAGTGTTCATTCCGTACATTGGTTTTGGCGTGGGGCTCACGCTGGCCGTCCTTGCCGCACTGTTGCAGTTCGGCAACCTCTACGGCTTGCTGGCGGTGGCCGTGGTGTACGGCATCGGCCAGTTCCTGGAAAGCTTTTATCTGACGCCGCGTCTGGTGGGCGAACGCATCGGCCTGCACCCGCTGGCGGTCATCCTCGCCTTGCTGGCTTTTGGCCAATTGTTCGGTTTTTTCGGTATCCTCCTCGCCCTACCGATGAGTGCTGTGCTGCTGGTCGGTTTGCGGCAAATTCGGCAGCTTTACTTGGGCAGCCGGCTCTACCAGGACTGAAAGCCACTGAAGGCAACTGAAAAGTACGGCGACTCCACTTCACGTTTCATGGCCACACCCGAACAGCTCCCGCTCGAACTCGGTGCGACACCCGCCCCGACCTTCGACAACTTCGTCGCCACCGGCAACGAAGAGGCGGTGCTGCGCCTGCGCGCCCTGATTCCGCAGGTGGTGGACGGTACCGCCACAGACCGCCTGGTCTACCTCTGGGGCGAAGAAGGCAGCGGCCGCAGCCACCTGCTGCAAGCCATCTGCGCCCAGACCGAGGCTGGCGGCTACGAAGTCCGCACGCTGGAACCCGACGCCCCGCCCGAAGCCTTCGAATTCGACCCGACGATCACCGTCTGGACCATCGACGACGCCGAGCGGCTGGATGAGTGGGCGCAAATCGCCGTGTTCAACCTCGTCAATGAAGTGCGCGCGCATCCGCATGCCGCCATCGCCATCTCCGGGGCCGCCGCGCCGATGGCGATGCCGCTGCGTGAAGACCTGCGCACCCGCCTGGGCTGGGGCTTGGTCTACTGGCTGCGCCCACTGTCCGACGCCGACAAAGTGGAAGCCCTGCGCCAAGCCGCCCGCGAACGCGGCATGCAGCTTTCGGCTGATGTGCCGCAGTGGCTCGTGACGCACTCCTACCGCGACATGCCGAGCCTGATGGCGCTGCTGGACGCTCTCGACACCTATTCGCTGGCCCGCAAGCGCGCCGTCACACTGCCGCTCGTGCGCGACATGCTCGCGCTGATGAAGTGAATCCCGGGGCTCGCGCGGCCGGTGATGTAACGTTCGGGTAAAATCGCGCCCCATGAATCTGGCCCTCTTCGACCTCGATCACACCCTCCTCCCCACCGACAGCGATCACGAGTGGGGACGTTTCCTCATCCGCCGCGGCGTGGTGGATGAAGCCGAATACCAGCGCAAGAACGATCAGTTCTATGCCGACTACAAAGCCGGCACGCTGGATATCCATGCGTTTCTGCGCTTTGCCCTGGCACCGCTGGCTGCCCACCCGCGCGACACGCTCGCCCAGTGGCACGCCGAGTTCATGCACGACGTGATCCGTCCGAAGATCACACCGCAGGCGCAAGCGTTGGTCTACAAGCACCTGGACGCTGGCGACCTGTGTTGCGTGGTCACCGCCACCAACAGCTTCGTGACCCGCCCGATTGCCGAGGCCTTTGGCATCGACCACCTCATCGCCACCGAACCGGCCACCGCCGACGGCAAGCCGGACAGCGCCTTCACCGGCGACGTGGCCGGCACACCGAGCTTTCGCGAGGGCAAGGTCGCGCGCGTGCACGAGTGGCTGGCCAACATGGGCCGCGGCTGGAGCGATTTCGAGCACAGCACCTTCTACAGCGATTCGGCCAACGACGTGCCGCTGCTGGAGGAAGTGACCGACCCCGTCGCGACCAACCCGGACGATACGCTGCGCAATCTGGCAGCCGCGCGCAACTGGCGCATCATGGATCTCTTCTAAGCAAGGCGCGGCGTGATCAAGAAACTCATCAATCGCCTGCTGGGCAAGACCTCCGCAGAGCCCCACGCTCCGGCTGAACCGGGAGCGCCCGCCGCCAGGAAAGTCCGTACACCCAAGGCACCCAAAACGGCCAAGGCGCGCACCAAGTCCGCCGGTGGCGTGCCGCGTCAGGCGCGTGTGTGGAGCGTGGACGAGCACGGTATCGATCCGAAGCTGCTCTCGCGCAACGCGGTCAAGGTCACATCCACGCTGCAGGAAGCCGGCTATAGCGCCTTCATCGTCGGCGGCGCCGTGCGCGACCTGCTGCTGGGCATCAAGCCGAAGGATTTTGATGTGGCGACCAACGCCACGCCCGAGCAGGTACAGGCGCTCTTCCGCCGCTCGCGCATCATCGGACGCCGTTTCCAGATCGTGCACGTCACGTTCTATGGCGGACGCGATCAGGAAATCATCGAAGTCTCAACCTTCCGCGCGCTTGTCGACGCGGTCGATGCCGAGCAGGTGCCCGCCGGCAAGCGCGTCAAGCGCACCGAGCTGGACCACCACACGCATGCGATCGACGCCAGCGGCCGTGTGCTGCGCGACAACGTCTGGGGCACCCAGGCCGAAGACGCCACCCGCCGCGACTTCACCGTCAACGCGATGTACTACGACCCCGCCCACGAAACCGTGCATGACTACCATCACGGCATGGAAGACATGCGCGCACGCACGCTGCGCATGATCGGCGATCCGCACACCCGCTACCGCGAAGATCCGGTACGCATGCTGCGCGTGGTGCGCTTCGCGGCCAAGACCGGCTTTGACATCGACGCCGACACGCGCGCGCCCATCGCAGAGCTGGGCCCGCTGATCCATAACGTGCCGGCCGCCCGCCTGTTCGACGAGATGTTGAAGCTGCTGATGTCGGGCCATGCCTGGGCATCGCTGCAGGAACTGCGCAAGGCGGGCCTGCACAGCGGCCTGCTGCCGCTGCTGGACGTCGCGCTGGAGCAGCCGATGGGCCAGCGCTTCGTGCAGCTCGCCCTCGACAACACCGACGATCGCGTCAAGGCTGGCAAGCCGGTCTCGCCCGGCTTCCTGTTTGCCTCACTGCTGTGGCATCACGTGGTCGAGCACTGGAATCGCCGCCGCTCTGCCGGCGAGCCGCTGATCCCCGCGCTACACACCGCCATGGATGAAGTGCTCGATCGCCAGACCGAGCAACTCGCCATCCAGCGCCGCTTCACCTCCGACATGAAGGAAATCTGGAGCATGCAGCCGCGCTTTGAAAAGCGCTCCGGCCGCATGCCGTATCGGCTGCTGGAGTTGCCGCGCTTCCGCGCCGGTTACGACTTCCTCGCACTGCGCTGTGCGTCGGGCGAATTGCCGCAGGAACTCGCCGACTGGTGGACTGACTTCCAGAACGGTGACGGCGAGGCCCGCGAAGCCCTCATGGCACAAGCCAAGCACGCCCCGAGCCCCTCCGCAAATACCGGCTCAGCCAGCCCGGGCAAGCGGCGTCGCCGCCGACGTGGTCCGGCAAAATCGGATACAGTCGTTGACGTCAATCCGGGAAGTTCGGAGGAAACGTGAAGACAGTGGCGTACATCGGCATCGGCGCCAACCTGGGCGACGCACGCCAGGCAGTGAAAGACGCCGTGGTCTGCCTCGCACAGCAGGTCGGCATCACCGTCACCGGCAAATCGAGCCTGTATCGCAGCGCGCCCGTGGAATCCAGTGGCGATGACTACATCAATGCCGTGGTGCGCATCGATACGCATTTCACTGCCGACCAACTGCTCCGCATCTGTCACCACATTGAAGACCAGTTCGGCCGCGAGCGCCCGTTTCACAATGCGCCGCGCACGCTCGACCTGGACTTGCTGCTCTACGGCGACCACGTCCTCACCTCACCCGAGCTGACGGTGCCGCACCCGCGCGTTGGCCAACGCGCATTTACCCTGCTGCCCTTGCATGAACTGGCGCCCGATCTCGTGATTCCGGGCATTGGCGCCGTGGCTGCACTGATACCCGGCGTGGCCGACCAGCGCATCGAAAAGACCACGATGTGCCAGTGCATGCGCGCCAAGCAGCCGGCCGCCTGATCATCCGCACCACGCACAACCACCCGCCGATGGCACTGGATCACCTGCGCCGTATCGTTGTCGAAGGGCCCATTGGCGTGGGCAAGACCGCGCTGGCCCAGCGTCTGGCCGATCATCTGCGGGCGTCGACGTTGTTCGAAACGCCCGCCGAAAACGCCTTCATCGCCCGCTTCTACGAAGACCCCGCGCGCTATGCGCTGCCGGTGCAGCTGCGTTTCCTGCTGCAACGCGCCGAGCGCCTCAAGGCATGGCATAAGGCGACGCTCGCCGGTGAGCGCATCGTCGCCGACAGCTTCCTGCCGCGCGACCGCCTGTTCGCCCAGCTCACGCTACCGGCCGATGAACTCGCGCTGTACGACGCGATGGCCAATGCGCTGGCCCTGCCGCAACAGCGCATCGATCTCGTCATCTGCCTGCAAGCACGCGCAGAAGACCTGCTGCCGCGCGTCGCCCGTCGCGCCGTCCCTTACGAAACGGGCATCGATGCCGAGTACCTCGGACGCATCTGCGCCGCATACGGCGAGCTGTTTCTGTATTACGATGCCGCACCGACGATGATCGTCGACACCGCTGCCTTCGACCCCGCAGGCAACGACGACGATTTCCGCACCTTGCTTGCCCGCATCGACGCGATGCGCGGGCCCAAGGAATTCATCAAGCTGGCAACGCGCTAGTCGACGCACCGCATGGTCTGCGTGGGCTCTGGCGATGCCCCAATGAGTCTCAGCCCATGAGCTATCTCCAGGAATCGAACCGCAAGGCCGTCACGGTGACTTCGTTGCAGGCCATGCGTGCCGCTGGCGAGCGCATCGCCATGTTGACGGCCTACGACTCCAGCTTCGCCGCCCTGATGGATCGCAACGGCACCGACGTGCTGCTCGTCGGCGATTCGCTCGGCAACGTGATGCAGGGCCAGAAGACCACGCTGCCGGTCACGCTCGATCACATCGTCTATCACACCGAATGCGTGTCGCGCGGCATCGACAAGGCGCTGCTCGTGTCGGACCTGCCGTTTGGCACGTATGGCACGCCAGAACAGGCCTTCCACAGCGCCGTGCGCGTGATGCAGGCCGGCGCGCAGATGGTCAAGCTCGAAGGCGGCGTGTGGCTCGCGCCTACGATCAAGTTCCTCGTTGAACGCAGCATTCCGGTGTGTGCGCACATCGGCCTGACGCCGCAATCCGTGCATGCGTTTGGCGGCTTCAAAGTGCAGGGGCGCGGCGATGAAGCGGCTGCGCAACTGAAGGCCGATGCGCTGGCCGTGCAGGATGCCGGCGCGCAGCTCGTCGTCATGGAAGCCATCCCGGCCGAGCTGGCCGGTGAAGTCACGCGCCTGCTGGCCATTCCCACCATCGGCATCGGTGCCGGGTTGGAGTGCTCGGGCCAAGTGCTCGTGATGCACGACATGCTGGGCGTGTTCCCCGGCCATCGCCCCAAGTTCGTACGTAACTTCATGGAAGGGCAGACCACCATCGATGGCGCCGTCGCGGCCTATGTGGCAGCCGTCAAGGACGGCACATTCCCCGGCCCGGAACACACTTTCGCCTGAGCGGCACTCGCATGGAAATCTGGTCGGCCACCGTCGACGCCTTCGCCCTGCTTGCCAGCGGCGATGCGGCGTTGTGGCTGATCGTCTGGGTGTCGTTGAAGGTGGCCATCGCGGGGCTGCTGCTGGCGGCGCCGCCGGGGCTGCTCATCGCGTACCTCATCGCCATGCACAGTTTTATCGGGCGCCGTGCGCTGGTGGTGCTGGCGCAGGCGTCGCTGTCGTTTCCGACCGTGCTGATCGGGCTGCTGCTGTATCTGCTGCTTTCGCGGCAGGGACCGCTGGGCGGCTTCGGGCTGCTGTTCACGCAGGGTGGGATGATCCTCGGGCAAGCAGTGCTCGGCCTGCCGGTGATCGTCGCGTTTGCACTGACGACGCTTGAACGCGCTGACCCGCGTCTCGCCGAGACAGCGCGTGTGCTTGGCGCCGGACGCGTCCGGTTGCTGCTGACCGTCTTTCGTGAACTGCGCTTCGGTTTGATGGCGGCCGTGGTAGCCGGTTTCGGGCGCGTGATCGCGGAGGTGGGCTCGGCGCTGATGGTCGGTGGCAACATCGAAGGCGTCACGCGCACCATGACCACGGCGATTGCGCTGGAAACCAGCAAGGGCGAGTTCGCACAGGGCATCGCGCTGGGCATCGTGCTGATCGTGCTGGCGCTGCTCGTCAACCTTGGGTTGGCTTGGCTGCAGGGCGCCGGCAACTATCGCGGGGGCCGGCATGCGCAGTAAGCACAGACACCACCCAGACCGGACGTTCAAGACGGATCGGGAGGTGGCCGCATGAATACAACGTCGCAACTGACGATGGTGTTTGAAGGCTTGCGCTGCCAGCACGGCGCGCGCGTGCTGTTCGAGATCCCGCGCCTTGCGCTGTCGGCAGGACACGCGATCGTCATCACGGGCGCAAACGGCGTCGGCAAGACGACCCTGCTTCGCATGCTGGCCGGGCTTGCACCCGCCAATGGCGCGACCGTCGATATGGGCCAAGGGCGGCAGGCGCTGTCGCCCTACCCGGCCGAGCTGCGTGCGCGGTTGACCTACGTGCACCAACATCCCTATCTGTTCCGCACCTCGGTACGCGCGAATCTTGCCTATGGGCTCACCACGGGCGCACATCGCGTGGCGCATGCGGAGTTGGCCGACCGTGTTGACGATGGGCTCCGCTGGGCGGGCCTGCAGCACGTGGTCGATGTACCGCCCGAACGATTGTCCGGTGGCGAGACGCAACGCCTCGCACTGGCGCGGGCTCGTGCGCTGCGCACGGACGTGCTGCTGCTCGACGAACCGACTTCGAATCTGGACGGCGCCGCGCGCGAGCAAGTCATTGCACTTGTGGGAGAGCTGGCAGCAGAAGGCCGCACGCTGCTGATGGTCTGTCACGACCGCGAACTGATCAACCTGCCCGGCGTGGCCCGCTGGAAGCTAGAGCACGTCGACGGTCAGGGGCGGCTCGAAATGCGCGGGCACCACGCCGCGTAGGGCGTTGCATACCGCGATGGCCTCGGCGCGGGCAACATCGGCGCGCGTGAGCGAACGTTCCCGCAGCGGCCCATCAAGCCACGGTGAAGCGTCTTTCAACAGCACGGCACGCATCACTCCCGGCAAGACGCCCGCGGACAGCGGCGGCGTCCACCACGCACCATCGAGCTTGACCAGCAACGTGCTGCGCCCGCCTTCGGCCAACGTGCCATCGGCGTTGAAGAACACGGCATCGAATGCCCCTTTGCGCTCAGCCGCCTGCCAGGCAGCGTCGTAGCCCGCCCGCAACGTGGTCTTGTGCGTCGGCAGACTGTGCGTGACCTCGCGCGGTTGCGCGGCAACGAGCAGACGTACCGGCGCATCCCAGCTTGCATGCAGCGGCGCCAGGGGCACGGCCGATACGTTTGCCGCGCCGTCGGGCGTCAGCAACAGGCGCATGCGATAAGCGCCCTCCCCTTCCAGCGATGCGCACATGCGCGCCACATCATCCGCCAGCGCAGTTCGATCGAACGGGAAGCCGAAGGCGGCCGCAGAGCGCTCCAGCCGCGCCAGATGCCAATCCAGGAGCGCTACACCATCGCGCGTCGCGCGCATTGTCTCGAACAACGACAGCCCTGGATCGAGCGCAGTCACGAAACGTGCCTTCAGTTGGCACTCCGCGTACTCCTCATCGGCGATGCTGTCGTGCACGATGCCGGAGCCGATGCCGAGTTCGCCGCTGCGCAGGCCATCAGCGCCGGGCGGCCCGAGCACCAGCGTGCGGATCGCCACCGAGAAGCATGCGTCGCCCATCGCCCGATCGTCGGCAGGCGCATCGATCCAGCCGATGGCGCCGGTGTAGAGGCCACGCGGCTCTGGCTCCAGCATTTCGATGATCTCCATCGTCCGCCGCTTGGGCGCGCCCGTGATGGAGCCGCACGGGAACAGCGCACGCAGGCAATCCGCGAAGCCAGTAGCGGGCGGTATCTCTGCCTCCACGGTCGACGTCATCTGGAGCACGCTGCCGAACGGCGTCACCTCGAACAGCGTCGGCACGCGCACCGAACCGGCACGCGCGAGGCGGCCCAGGTCGTTGCGCAACAGATCAACGATCATCAGGTTCTCGGCGCGGTTCTTCTCGTCGGCGGCCAGCGTGATGGCACGGGCTTTGTCGACTTCAACGTCGCCTGTGGCAGGCGCGGTGCCTTTCATCGGCCGCGCGACAAGCTGGCCCGCGTGATGCGAAAAGAACAGCTCCGGCGAGCACGACAGAATCGCACCGCCCTCCGGCAGCGCGATGAATGCGCCGTAGGGCACGGGCTGGCGCGCTCGCAGGCGCCGATACAGCGCCGCCGGCGCGCCAAACGCAGTCATGCGCAGGCGGTACGTGTAGTTGACTTCGTAGGTATCGCCCGCCGCAATCCAGTCGTGGATGCGCGCGATGGCGTCGGTGTAGGTGGCGTGATCGACGCTGGCAGCACAGTCAAACAGGCCCGCTGCGCCCGTTGCTTCGGGCCACGCGTCGAACAGCGTATCGACTTGTGCCGGCGACAGCACCTGCATTGCGCGAAACAGCAGCACGCGCAGGCGGCCATCGTGGCCAGGCAATGAGGACGAGATTTCGGTGGAAGCCGGCAGGCCGACCAGCGGCCCACCAAACTCATACGGCGCAACGATCAGAGCATGCAAACCCTGGCGCCAGGCGGCACGAAGATCGTCATCCAGCCCATCCAGCATGCCGGCCGGCCGGAAGAACTCGCCGGCGTAACCGGTGTACCAGCGCGAGCACGGCGCGCCGCCCGAGGTGGCATCGTCCAGCAGCGCAAACGGCGCGCCGACTTCCGGCAACTGCATGACGATGTCCCTGATTGAAAAGGTGGTGTTTAAGAAGCCTAGAAAAGCGTAGCGAGCGACCCGAGGTTGGCGCGAGAAGCGCGGCCGTACATCGGTACGGCGAGCATCACAGTGCCAAGATCGGGCCGCGCAGTAGCTTTGCGAGGTTTCTTACGAGGAGAAGAAGTTCTTCACCTTGTCCATCCACGACTGCTCTTGCGGGCTGTGCCGCGAGCCGCCTTCATGCACGGACTTGTCGAACTGTTTGAGCAGATCCTTCTGGTGCTCCGTCAGCTTGACCGGCGTCTCGATGTTGATGTGTACATAAAGATCGCCCGCATAGCCCGAACGCACGCCCTTGATGCCCTTGCCGCGCAGGCGGAATGTCTTGCCGGCCTGCGTGCCTTCAGGCACCGTGAACGAGGCGCGACCGCCCAGCGTCGGCACTTCGATGTCGCCGCCAATGGCTGCCGTTGCAAACGAGATCGGCATCTGACAGTGCAGATCATCGCCGTCGCGCTCGAACACCGAGTGCTGCTTGATGTGGATTTCCACATACAGGTCGCCCGGGGGGCCGCCGTTGATACCCGGCTCGCCGTTGCCCGACGAACGGATGCGCATGCCTTCGTCGATGCCGGCAGGAATCTTCACTTCCAGCGTCTTCTGGCTCTTCAGCTTGCCCTGGCCGTGGCACTTGGTACACGGCTTGGGGATGTACTTGCCGCTGCCGTGGCACTTCGGGCACGTCTGCTGCATCGTGAAGAAACCCTGCGACACACGCACCTGACCGGCGCCGTGGCACGTTGGGCAGGTCTCCACGCTTGAGCCGGGCTCGGCGCCCTTGCCGTGGCAGTGGTCGCACTCGTCCCAATGCGGCACGCGGATCTGCGTGTCATAGCCATGCGCGGCCTGCTCCAGCGTGATCTCCATGCTGTAGCGCAGGTCTGCGCCGCGATACATCTGCGGGCCACTACCGCGGCGTCCGCCCTGGCCCTGGGCCTGACCAAAGATATCGCCAAAGATGTCGCCAAAGGCCTCGGCAAAACCGCCGCCAAAACCTGCGCCGCCCGCGCCAAAGCCGCCGGCCATGTTCGGGTCGACACCCGCGTGGCCGTACTGGTCGTAAGCAGCCTTCTTCTCAGCGTCGGAGAGCATCTCGTAGGCCTCTTTGGCCTCCTTGAACTTGTCTTCCGCTTCCTTGCTGTCCGGATTGCGGTCCGGGTGGTACTTCATCGCGAGCTTGCGATAAGCCTTCTTGATCTCGTCGTCGCTCGCGTTCTTACCCACCCCGAGCACTTCGTAGTAATCACGTTTTGCCATGGTGGCTTCAGTCGTCGCCTGTTTTTACTGCGTGTCGAATAGCAAAAAAGCCGAGCGTGACATCAGGTGCGTCCCGCACAACCCGATGATCACTGCCCGGCGTACCGCAACGTCCGCCTGGCGGACGAGTTGGCTTACTTCTTGTCGTTCACTTCCTTGAACTCGGCGTCGACGACGTTATCGTCGTGCGGTGCGCCTTGTCCGGCTTGCGCGCCAGCTTGGGCGCCGGCAGCGGCTTGTTCAGCACCGCCGGCTTCGCCCTTGGCTTGCATGTCGGCGTAGACCTTCTCGCCGAGCTTCTGCGAGGCGGTTGCCAGCGCTTCGGTCTTGGCGTCAATCGCGGCCTTGTCGGTCCCCTTCAGGGTCTCTTCAAGTTCCTTGATCGCGGCTTCGATCTTGTCCTTCTCGCCAGCTTCCAGCTTGTCGCCGTACTCGCCCAGTGCCTTCTTGGTCGAGTGCACCAGCGCTTCACCCTGGTTGCGGGAGTCGACCAGTTCGCGCAGCTTCTTGTCTTCCTCGGCGTTGGCCTCGGCGTCCTTCACCATGCGCTCGATCTCGGCTTCCGACAGGCCGGAGCTTGCCTTGATCGTGATCTTGTTTTCCTTGCCGGTCGCCTTGTCCTTGGCGCCCACGTGCAAAATGCCGTTGGCGTCGATGTCGAACGACACTTCAATCTGCGGCGTGCCGCGCGGTGCCGGCGGAATGCCCTCAAGGTTGAATTCGCCCAGCATCTTGTTGCCGGAGGCCATCTCACGCTCGCCCTGGTAGACCTTGATCGTCACGGCCGGCTGGTTGTCGTCGGCGGTCGAGAACGTCTGCGAGAACTTGGTCGGGATGGTCGTATTCTTGCCGATCATCTTGGTCATCACGCCACCCAGCGTTTCGATGCCCAGCGACAGCGGCGTCACGTCCAGCAGCAGCACGTCGGTACGGTCACCGCCCAGCACCTGACCCTGGATGGCGGCGCCCACGGCAACAGCCTCGTCCGGGTTCACGTCCTTGCGGGCTTCCTTGCCGAAGAACTCCTTCACCTTTTCCTGCACCTTCGGCATACGCGTCATGCCGCCGACCAGGATCACGTCATGGATGTCCGACACCTTCACGCCAGCATCCTTGATGGCGGTGCGGCACGGATCGATCGTACGGGCGATCAGGTCTTCGACCAGCGCTTCGAGCTTGGCGCGCGTGATCTTCAGGTTCAAGTGCTTCGGGCCCGAAGCATCGGCCGTGATGTACGGCAGGTTGATTTCGGTCTGTTGCGTGCTCGACAGCTCGATCTTGGCCTTTTCAGCGGCTTCCTTCAGGCGTTGCAGCGCGAGCACGTCCTTCGACAGGTCGACACCCTGCTCCTTCTTGAACTCGCCGATGATGTAATCGATGATGCGCTGGTCGAAGTCTTCGCCGCCCAGGAACGTATCGCCGTTGGTCGACAGCACTTCGAACTGCTTCTCGCCGTCCACGTCGGCAATCTCGATGATCGAGATGTCGAACGTACCGCCGCCGAGGTCATACACGGCGATCTTGCGGTCGCCCTTCTCGTTCTTGTCCAGGCCGAATGCCAGCGCAGCCGCGGTCGGCTCGTTGATGATGCGCTTGACGTCCAGACCGGCGATGCGGCCGGCATCCTTGGTGGCTTGGCGCTGCGAATCGTTGAAGTAGGCCGGCACCGTGATCACGGCTTCGGTCACTTCTTCGCCCAGGTAGTCCTCGGCGGTCTTCTTCATCTTGCGCAGGGTTTCAGCCGAAATTTGCGGCGGTGCCAGCTTCTGGCCGCGCACTTCCACCCAGGCGTCGCCGTTGTCGGCCTTGGTGATGGTGTACGGCATCAGGCCGATGTCCTTCTGGACTTCCTTCTCTTCAAACTTGCGGCCGATCAGGCGCTTGACGGCGTACAGCGTGTTCTTCGGGTTGGTCACCGCCTGGCGCTTGGCCGGGGCACCGACCAGGATCTCGCCATCTTCCATGTAGGCGATGATCGACGGGGTGGTGCGAGCGCCTTCTGCGTTCTCGATCACCTTGGGGGTGTTGCCCTCCATGATGGAGACGCAGCTGTTGGTGGTACCAAGGTCGATACCGATGATTTTGCCCATGTTCTTGCTCCTCGAATCTGGTGTCAGGACTGCACTGAATACAAACTTGGATCGGATGTGGGAGTGCCGTCCGGCTTTTCAAGGCCGAATTTTGAAAAGTTGAGCATTTTGGCCGGTTTTTCTTGGGAAAGCACCCGAAAACGTGCGCTCCCAGGCAGAAACGCGTGTTTTGAACGCCCAGAGCCGCAAACCGGGCACAAAAGGCGTGGGTGGTACCCTTGCGCGCATTGCCACTCGCCGGACGCCAACCCGGCTTTTGCGCCCATGCCTTTGCATCCTCTCCGATCCATTCTTGGCGCTGCCCTGCTTGCCGCATGCGCCGTGCCCTCTGCCGATGCCGCCGTTGCCCTGCTCCAGCCCTCCCGCCGCGTCAACGCCAACCAGCCCTTCACCCTGACCCTGGTTATTTCGGGCGATGCCGCCCAGCGCAGCTATGCCGTGCCGGCCAAGTTACGCGTAACGGCCAGCGCCGACCTGCAGGGTCCGGTGGAAGTGATTCTTGATCGACACAATGCCGGCGCCGAAACCCTGCACCTGCGTCCGGGCCAAGTCCGCACCGTCGCCTACACCGGCACGCTGCCCGAGGTGCTGCGCGGTACGGTTCGGATCGATGTGCCGGATCTCGATGCGGCGCCCGTTCTGGTGACGCTCGTGCGCGGCGCAGACGCCCCGCAGATTGCCGCCGATGGCGCCCCCACCGGCGCCGCCCGCAACGCCGCCGCCGAAGCGACCCGCCCCGGGGGTGCGCTGGGCACCAACCCAAGCGCCCCCGCTGCCAGTGCAACTGCTACGGCTACCCCGCCCGCTCCCGTGGCAGTTGCTGGCAGTGGCGAGGCATCGCGCCCGCCCGAAGACACCGCGCGCCTGACCTTCCACGAACCCATGTTCGCCGCAGTGGGCGCGCACGGGGGCCTGAACGCCAAGTTCCAATTGAGCTTCAAATTTCGGATTTTTCAGCCTGAGAACCCGGCATCGGCAGCGCTACTGGATAACGTGTACTTCGGTTATACGCAGTTCTCGTTGTGGGATGTGGGCAAGGAATCTGCGCCGTTCCGCGATACGAACTACAGGCCGAGCGTGTTCTATTACCGGCCCGATACGGGCATCCGTGGCGGCGCCCTCACGCGGCTATCGTTCGCGGGCGGCATCGAGCACGAATCGAACGGCCGCGACGGCGATGCCTCGCGCGCCATCAACACCGTGTTTGTACGCCCCACGTTCCACTTTGGCGACCTGAACGATTACCACTGGAAGTTCGAGCCGAAGCTGTACGCGTACCTCACACGCACCGGCAACACCGACATCGCGCACTACCGTGGTTTTGGGGATTTCCGCGTGTCCTACGGCGCCCCCAACGGCTGGGAATTGGCCGCCACGCTGCGCAAGGGCACCCGCAAGGCCTATGGCAGCGTCGACGCGCAATTGACGTATCCGATGAGCCGCATCTTCACCGGCACGGCCGGCTACCTATTCATTCAGTATTTCACCGGCTACGGCGAGAGCCTGCTCGACTACAACCACAAGCTGGGCTCGCAATTGCGTGTCGGGTACAGCCTCTCGCGATAGGACGCAGCCGGCTTAGAGCGTGTGCTGGCCGCTGGACTCGGGCTGGAACGCGACGCGGTCGATGCGCAAGGAGCGCTCGGCACCATTGGGCGCCGAGTATTTGACCGACTTGCCCGCACGCGCACCCAGCAGCGCAGCGCCCATCGGCGAGAGCACCGACAGCTTGGCCGACGTCACGTTGGCCTCTTCCGGGTAGACGAGCGTCCACTCTTGTTCGGCGCCGGCGTCGTCCACCACGCACACGACCGAATTCATGGTCACCACATCGGCGGGAATCTTGTTGCCGGGCACCACGTTGGCACGGGTAATCAGGTCGTCGACCAGATCGGCCAGCGGCGAGTTGCTGCCCGCGCGGGTGGCGGCATTTTCCAGGCGGGTGAGGTCCAACTCGGTCAGGTAGATGGTGGCTGCTTTGGACATGACGATCTCCTACAGGTCTATGTTCAACACTAGGCAAAGCCGCTGCCGATGGCCTTCCGGGCCAATGCAACGCAGCGGCAAGAAAACCAGCGGGCGCATAGGCCGGCCGGCGGTGATACGAAGCTGAAACTTCTGGGGGGAGTAGAGAGAGCCCGGCGGCAACGTGCCGCAAGGGCACTAGAACAACCGCCGGGCGGCGGCAATGGCCGCGTTCATCGCCTGGGCGGCGCGCGGCGAAGTGCGCGCCACGCGCTTGGGGCGCACAGCACGGAAAGACGAAGAGAGAAGAAAGGCCGCAGCCACCGGCATCGACGTCATGATGGTCGCCGCCTCAGACAAGAGGCTTGCCGGCCAGCTTATTGCGCGCATTGGCAACGGCAGCGGCAAACTGCGCGTGGCCATGCCAGCCGGTCGCCCGGCCGAGCTTCTTGCCACGATGGAAAAACATGAACACCGGAATACCGTGCAGGCCAAAGCGCTGGCCCAGCTGAGGGTGTGCATAGACGTTGGCGTGCAGCCAGTTCAGCCCAAGCTCACGCACGGCGGTCGGTTGCGCGAGCATGGCTTTCTTGGCCATCTCGCAGTTGAAGCAATCGACGCCCCAGAAGAACACGCAGACGAGCGCATCGCCCGCCGCCGCAATGGCCGCGTCGAAGGTCTCGGTGTTCACCTCGCGCATGCCAAACGCCGCGAACGCGGTCTTGTCGACCGGGATCGCGCCGTTGGCGTATTGCGAAGTGGTTGTGTTCTGGATCACGGGGCGTCGGCTTACTTGGGCGCCGCCACCGTCACGAGGGCCGGGCGCAGCACGCGGTCGGCCAGCGTGTAGCCGCGCTGTAGAACAGCGACCACGGTATTGGCCTCCTGATCGGCCGGCACCATCGAGATGGCTTGATGGCGATGCGGATCGAACTTTTCACCCACGGGGTTCAGTTCGGTCACACGCCCCTTTTCGAACGCGGCGTAAAGCTGCTTGAGCGTAAGTTCAACGCCCTCACGCAGCTTGGTGGCATCGCCCGACGTGTCGGCCAAAGCGGCCTGAAGGCTGTCCATTACCGGCAGCAGGTATTCCGCAAAACCTTCGATGGCGAACTTGTGGGCCTTCGCCACGTCGTCCTGACCACGGCGGCGGATGTTCTCGCCTTCGGCCGTGGCGCGCGCCCAGTTTTCATAATTCTGGCGCGCCTTTTCTTCAGCGGCTTCCAGCTGACGGCGCAGTTCAGCGACGTCCATGTCGGCCACGGCTTCTGCCACGGCGGCTTCGTCACCGGCGACAGCCTGGGCGTCGGCGCTCGCGCGCTGAGCCTGGCTCGAATAAGCGTGGGCCGCCTGGCCCGTCGCCGACTGGTTCGGCTGGGTGGCTTGGGTGTCCGTTGGCATGTCCGAGTTCGAGGGGGTGTCCGGAGTGTGTTTCATAGTGCTGGATAAAGAGGATCGACGCACGGCATGTGCCCGAAGACGATCCGCTGGATTTTTACAAACGATTTGTCCCCGTTATGGGGCATTTGGCGCGCTTTTCAAGGGCGCCGGATGCGCAGCAACTGTGCGCCGTGCATCACGAAATATGGGGTTACAACTTTCATCAGCTTGCAACGGCACGGCAATTGCGACGCCTTTATTGGCCGCCTATGATGCAAGAAAAAACTGGGGGGCGCGAGCTTCTTTGAGGGTTCGTACCATGCATAACAAGCTGCCCGTTCTGACCGTGCTCCTGCTGTTGACCCTGACCGCAGCCACAACGTTCATTTGCCTGTCTGGGGCCGTCACGCCGCGTTATACGGAGTACGGTAGCGGCAAGGCATTCTTCAAGCACTACATCATCAAGCCGGCGCAGATGCAGCAGATGCCGCGCGGCTTGAGCGTATTAAGTTAGCACACACTCGCTCGGTATACCTCACTCTCCGCCGAGTTTGTCGATTCGCCGCCGGTCTCGCTTGGTCGGTCGGCCAGCAATTTGTGTGGCGGGTTCCCGATACAGCCGGCGTTTGTCGGCGTTCTCTTCGCGTTTTAAGCGACTGATGTCCGTCTCGGCATAGAGCGTTTGTGCAACGGAAGCTGGGCCGCGTACTTCGGCCAGCGCCAGCACCTCTACTTCCCACTGTTGTTCATGCGCGTGCACTCGCACGCGGTCACCAATTTTGACATCCTTGGCGGGGCGAACCGGCTGATCGTTGATCTGCACGCGACCGCGCTCCACCGCATCGGTCGCCTGCGACCGTGTCTTGAAGAAGCGCGCCGCCCATAGCCACTTGTCGATGCGCACGCGACCGGCCACGTCGGTGCTCACTTTCATGCGGCCGCCCCCTTGCTCTGTGCACGTGTGCGGCTGGCTTCCAGCACATGCGGATGCGTAAGCGTGAGCGGCCAGCCCTGAAGATGCGCCAGCGCAATGTCGGCAATGCCGGCAATCCACGCTTCGCTGTCATTCAGGCAAGGGATGTAATGGAATTCCTTGCCACCGGCGACACGGAAGGTGGACTGCCCTTCCATGGCGATCTCTTCCAGCGTCTCCAGGCAATCGGCTGGGAAGCCCGGGCAGAACACATCGACGCGGTTGGTGCCAACGCGGCCGAGCTCTTCCAGAGTGGGCGCGGTGTATGGCTGTAGCCATTCCGCCCGGCCAAAGCGTGACTGGAACGTGACCAGGTACTGACCCGGCTGCAGGCCGAGCGCTTCGCCCAACAAGCGGCCGGTCTTCAGGCATTCGCAGTGGTAAGGGTCACCCAACTCCAGCGTTCGTCGCGGCACGCCATGGAACGACAGCACCAGTTTGTCGCCATGCGCAAAGTCAGGCGCGCCATGCTGCGCCCAATACGCGCCCACCTGCTGGTGCAGCGCATTGACGTAAGCGGGGTCATCGTGGAAATGCTTGACCAGTCGCAACTCGGGCTGATTGCGCATTTCACCCAGCACGCGGAAGACCTCGTCGAAGGCCGTCGCAGTGGTGGTGCCGGAATACTGCGGATACATCGGCAACACGAGGATGCGCTCGACACCCTGCTTGCGCAGCGCCTGCATGACCGACGGGATCGAGGGATTGCCATAACGCATCGCGCAGGCGACCACCACATCGTGGCCCTGGGCGTTCAGCAACTGCTGCAGCGCATGCGCCTGGCGCTCGCTATAGACGAGCAGCGGCGAACCCGTCTTGTTGGCCTCACGCAGCCAGATGCTCTCGTACTTGTGCGCCGACGCCCGCGAACGCAGCGGCACGATCAGCAAGTTGAGGATGAACCACCACGCGGCGCGCGGAATCTCCACCACGCGTGGGTCGGACAGGAACTCACGCAGGTAGCGGCCCACCTCGCGCGGCGACGTGCCGTCGGGCGTGCCGAGGTTGACGAGCAGGATCGCCGTACGATCGGGCTGACCGTGCTGGAACAGGGGTTCGGGCAAGAAAGGCATGGGCGCGGGTTCGCGATAGACCGGCCGATTATACGAGCCGAGTCATCGGGTGTGCCTTACGCCACTACCACGCCATCCTTGACCACACTGGCACACGGGTTGAGCCCCATCGCATAGGCCAGATCAGCGGGCCGGTCGATGCGCCAGAGCGCGAAATCTGCCGCGCAGCCCGGGGCAAGCACCCCGCACGTGCCGGACAGACCCAGCGCTGCGGCGGCGTGACGCGTGGCGCCGGTCAGTGCTTCCAGAGGCGTCAGGCGGAACAGCGTGCATGCCATGTTCATCGTCAGCAGCAGCGACGACAGCGGCGACGTACCGGGGTTGCAGTCGGTCGACACGGCCATTGGCACACCAGCGGCACGCAACGCTGCCATCGGCGGCAGGCGCGTTTCGCGCAGACAGTAAAACGCGCCGGGCAGCAGCACGGCCACCGTGCCGGCCCGTGCCATGGCTGCGATGCCGGCGTCGGTCAGACATTCGAGGTGATCCGCGGAAAGGCCGCCG
This sequence comes from Burkholderiaceae bacterium 26, assembly GCA_000955795.1. GTDB lineage: Bacteria > Pseudomonadota > Gammaproteobacteria > Burkholderiales > Burkholderiaceae > Ralstonia > Ralstonia chuxiongensis. Next base: position 108,097 of record JYOB01000003.1, on the reverse strand, counting down.
TAGCGTGCGACCAATGCCGCGCCGCCCTGATCGGAGAGCTGCTCGGCGTGCAGCTTGACCGGCAGGCCCAGGCGCTGCGCGGCATCGAACATGCGCGCCGTTTGCGCAGGCGTGAAGCCAATGGTTTCGCAGAAGGCGTCGACGGCATCGACCAGACCTTCTGCTGCGAGCGCGGGCAGCACATCGGCGCAGAGGTGGTCGATGTAGTCATCCGCACGGCCAGCAAATTCGGGCGGCACCGCGTGCGCGCCGAGGAACGTCGTGCGCACGCGCACCGGCAACGACTGGCCGAAGCGGCGGGCAACACGCAGCATGCGACGCTCGGTGTCCAGGTCCAAGCCGTAGCCGGATTTGATTTCGACGGCGGTAACGCCTTCGGCGCGCAGTGCGTTCAGGCGCGGCAGGCTGGCTGCGGCCAATGCGTCTTCGCTGGCCGCACGCGTGGCACGGACGGTGGACAGGATGCCCCCGCCCGACCGCGCGATCTCTTCGTACGGGACGCCGTTCAGGCGCGCTTCGAATTCATTGCTGCGATTGCCGGCATAGACCAGATGCGTGTGGCAATCGATCAGGCCCGGGGTGAGCCACGCGCCGCCGCCATCGTGCTCGCGTGTCGCGCGGGCGTTGACGGGCAGATCGGCCCGGTAGCCAAGCCACGCAATGCGGCCATCCTTGACGGCGATGGCACCATCGCGGACCTCGCCGTAGCCGTCAGCATCGGCGGCGAGCGTGGCGAGGTGGACGTTGGTCCAGAGCGCATCCCAGTGCGGGTTGGCCAGATCAGCCATGAGCGGTTCCTTGCAGGCCAATGCCGTCCGCTACCCGCGCAACCAGGCGGGCAGCGACACGTGCCGTGTGATTGTCAATGTCGAGCGACGGGTTCAGCTCCGCCACATCCGCCAGCCGTAGCTTGCCGGAGCTGACCACGCGATCGACGATGGGCTCGATCACGTCCATTCCCACACCGCGTGCGGATGGCGCGCTCACGCCGGGGGCGACAGCGGCCGGCAGCACGTCCAGGCACATCGTCAAGTAAACGTGGTCGACCTGGCTCAGGAACACCTCGACCACCTTCAGCACGTGGGCGAGTTGCATGACATCCATCTCGTCGTCGTGCATCCAGCGCACGCCAAGCTGGCGCGCACGCGCGAACAGCGCTTCGGTGTTGGCGTAGGTGCTCACGCCCAGGCAGGCGTAGTGGAACGGCCAGCCGCGCCGCGCGCAGTCTTCGGCGATCTGGCGAAAGGGCGTGCCCGAGCTGCCGCGCTCACCCGCACGCAGATCGAAATGCGCATCGAGGTTGAGAATGCCGATACGCGGAGGCTGGTCGGATTTCGCCGCCAGATGCCGCGCCAAGCCGCCAAACGATGCCCATGCAATCTCATGCCCGCCGCCGAGCGCGATCGGAAACGCGCCGCGGTCGAGCAGATCGTGAAGCACACCGGACAACTCGCTCTGCGCATCTTCCAGCGCGTCGCCTTGGCAGGTCACATCGCCCGCATCGACGACCACACGGCCGGCACGCGCGGGCAAGTTCGCGAGCATCTTGCGGATGGCAGCCGGGCCGGCTTGTGCACCGATCCGCCCGTGGTTGCGCGCGACACCCGCGTCGCAAGCGAACCCCGCCAGAGCGACGGAGTTGGCCAGCGGCGTCGATGCATCGATGCGGCGCACGGTCTGGTGCCAACGCAAACCCAGCGGGCCCTCTTCCGCGTCGACGCGGCCTTGCCAGACGTTCGATTCAGCTTGGGCAAGCATGGTCAACGGAGAGAAAGTTCGCTGATATGCGTGCGGCACGAGTCGCCCAGATCGCCGTCGAGCACGAGGCGGCGGGCGCCTTCAATGTCGGGGGCGAACAGGCGATCTTCACCGTAGTACGCCACGCGCGCGCGGATGCAGCCATGCGCCTTCTGCAGCGTGTCGGACGTCGCCAGCGGCTTGTGGAAGTCGATGCCCTGCGCTGCCGCCAGCGCTTCGATGCCGACGATGGTGGCAGTGTTCTCTGCCATGTCCTGCAGACGGCGGCCGGCGAAGGTGGCCATGCTGACGTGGTCTTCCTGGTTGGCCGAGGTCGGCAGGCTGTCGACGCTGGCCGGGTGGGCGAACGTCTTGTTCTCCGAGGCCAGCGCGGCCGCAGTGACGTGCGCGATCATGAAGCCCGAGTTCAGACCCGGCTGCTCGACCAGGAACGGCGGCAGGCCCGACAGCGTGGAGTCGATCAGCAACGCGATGCGGCGCTCGGATAGCGCACCGATCTCGGCAATTGCCAGCGCGAGCATGTCAGCCGCAAACGCGACCGGTTCCGCATGGAAGTTGCCGCCCGAAATCACTTCACCGGCGTCGGCGTAAACCAGCGGGTTGTCAGTCACCGCGTTGGCTTCGGTGAGCAGCGTGGCGCCGGCCTGACGGATCAGGTCGAAACACGCGCCCATGACTTGCGGCTGGCAGCGCAGGCTATACGGATCTTGCACGCGCTTATCGCCCACGAGGTGCGACTGGCGGATGGCACTGCCGGCCAGCAGGTTGCGGTACACCGCGGCCGTGGCGATCTGGCCAGGCTGGCCGCGCACGGCGTGCACGCGCGGGTCGAACGGCGCATCGCTGCCCTTGGCGGCATCCACCGACAACGCACCCGACACGGTGGCGGCTTGCAGCAGACGCTCAGCCAGGAACAGGCCGTTGAGTGCCAGCGCGGTCGACACTTGCGTGCCGTTGATGAGCGCCAAGCCTTCCTTTGCGGCCAGCGCAATCGGCTCGATGCCGGCGGCAGCCAGTGCCGCACGTGCCGGCGTGCGTACGCCATTCACGCGGACGTCGCCTTCGCCCAGCAGCGCCAGCGTCATGTGCGCCAACGGTGCCAGATCGCCCGACGCGCCCACCGAACCCTTGGACGGAATGCACGGCACGATGCCTGCGTTCAGCAGCGCCAGCAGCGTGTCGATCACGACCCGGCGCACGCCCGAATAGCCACGTGCGAGGCTGGCCGCCTTCATCAGCAGCACGAGGCGCGCCACGTTATCGCTCAGGTCTTGACCCGTGCCCACGGCGTGCGACAGGATCAGATTGCGTTGCAGGCGCTCCAGTTCGTGCGTAGCGATCTGCGTTTTGGCCAGCAGGCCGAATCCGGTGTTGATGCCATAGGCAGGCGCGCCCTTGGCGACGATGGCCTGCACGGTGGCGGCCGACGCCTCGATCGCGGCCGCGCAGTCGCCGGACAGGGCGACAGGCGTGGGGGCGAGCCATACGCGACGCAGATCTGCAAAGGACATTTCGCCCGGTTGCAGTGTGAGGATGGGGGGCGTGGTCATGGTGTTCATAGCAATACGAGCGGGATGTCTTTAACTTAGCCGATCATCGGCAGATTCAAACCGTTGCGCTTGGCGCAGGCAATGGCGGTTTCGTAGCCGGCATCGGCATGGCGCATGACGCCGGAGCCCGAATCGTTGACGAGCACACGGCCCAGACGCTTTGCCGCAGCGTCCGTCCCGTCGGCGACGATCACCACGCCCGAATGCTGCGAATAGCCCATGCCGACACCGCCGCCGTGGTGCAGCGACACCCACGTCGCACCGCCGGCTGTGTTCAGCAGCGCGTTGAGCAGCGGCCAGTCCGACACGGCGTCGGTGCCGTCGCGCATGGCTTCGGTTTCGCGGTTGGGGCTCGCCACGGAGCCGGTGTCGAGGTGATCGCGGCCGATCACGATCGGCGCCTTCAGCTCGCCATTCTTGACCATCTCGTTGAAGGCCAGACCAGCCAGATGGCGCTCACCCAGGCCGAGCCAGCAGATGCGTGCGGGCAGGCCCTGGAAGGCGATGCGGTCGCGCGCCATATCGAGCCAGCGATGCACGTGCGCGTTGTGCGGGAAGAGTTCCTTGATCTTCGCGTCGGTCTTGTAGATGTCTTCTGGGTCGCCGGACAGCGCCACCCAGCGGAACGGGCCCTTACCCTCGCAGAACAGCGGACGGATGTAGGCCGGCACGAAACCCGGGAAGTCGAAGGCGTTCTTCACGCCCTGGTCGAACGCGACCTGGCGGATGTTGTTGCCGTAGTCGACGGTCGGGATGCCCATGGCCTGGAAGTCGAGCATGGCCTGCACGTGCACGGCGCACGACTTCGCGGCCTCGTCGGTCAGGCGGGCGTGCTGCGACGGATCGCGTTGCGCAGCACGCCATTGCTCGACCGTCCAGCCAACCGGCAGGTAGCCGTTGACCAGATCATGTGCCGAGGTCTGGTCGGTCACCAGATCCGGCTTCAGGCCGCCGGCGCGGGCACGCTTGACCAGCTCCGGCAGGATTTCCGCCGCATTGCCGAGCAAGCCGATGGACACGGCCTCGCCGCGCTCGCAATGGTGGCGAATCAGATTGAATGCGTCGTCGATGTCCTTGGCTTGTTTGTCCAGGTAGCGCGTACGCAGACGGAAATCGATGCTCGATTGCTGGCATTCGATGTTCAACGACACGGCACCGGCCAGCGTGGCGGCCAGCGGCTGTGCGCCGCCCATGCCGCCCAGGCCGGCGGTCAGGATCCAGCGGCCAGCCAGCTTGCCGTCGTAATGCTGGCGGCCGGCTTCGGCAAACGTCTCGTACGTGCCTTGCACGATGCCTTGGCTGCCGATGTAGATCCAGCTACCAGCGGTCATCTGGCCGTACATGAACAGGCCCTTGCGATCCAGCTCGTTGAAGTGCTCCCAGTTCGCCCACTTCGGCACGAGGTTGGAGTTGGCGATCAAGACGCGCGGCGCATCCGGATGGGTCTTGAACACACCCACCGGCTTGCCCGATTGCACGAGCAGCGATTCGTCGTCGTTCAGCTCGCGCAGCGTTTCCAGGATCTTGTCGAAGCAGGCCCAGTCGCGTGCGGCACGGCCAATCCCGCCGTACACGACGAGGTGCTTGGGGTTTTCGGCCACGTCGGGGTCGAGGTTGTTCTGAAGCATGCGGTAAGCCGCTTCGGTCAGCCAGCTCTTGCAGTGCAGCTCGGTGCCGCGCGGGGCGCGGATTTCACGCGAGGCGTCGTAGCGCGGGTCGTTGGTCAGGTGGGCAGCATTGGTCGGGGCGTTCATATGAGGTCTCCTGCGAACTCCTTTGTCATGGAGCGCATCTTATGTTGTATATACAACTTAGGCAAGAAAACTTTACAAGCTAAGAGCAAACCCTGATGATGACCGCCATCCGCACATCACATCGGCCGCCCAAACCGCACCGCAAGCCACGTCCATGTCACACGACCCGTCCGCCAGCACCCCGGCCTTCCAGCGCATCAAGGAAGACATCCTCATGCGCATCCGCAGCGGCGAGTGGCAAGAAGGCGAAATGATCCCGGGGGAGACCACGCTCGCGCAGACGTTTGGCGTGTCACGCATGACGGTCAATCGCGCCCTGCGCGAGTTGACCGCCGAGCAGATCCTCACGCGCGTACAGGGGTTGGGAACGTTCGTCGCGCAGCAGAAGTTCCAGGCAACGCTGGTGGCAATCCGCAACATTGCCGAGGAAATCGCAACGCGCGGCCACAGGCACCGCGCCGAACTGCACAAGTTGGAGCGTGCCCGTGCCAACGAAGCGATGGCCGCTTCGTTTGGCGTGCCGGCGGGCCGCGTGCTCTTCCATTCACTGATCGTGCATTTCGAAAATGACCTGCCGATCCAGGTGGAAGACCGTTGGGTGAACGCAGCGTTGGCGCCTGAATACATGGAGCAAGACTTCACACAGACCACGCCGAACGCCTACCTGATGCGTGCCGCCCCATTGCAGGGTGTGGATTACGGCATCGAGGCCCGCCTGCCTCCGCGCGAGATCGCCGAAATGCTGCACATGGATGTGCGCGAACCCTGCCTGATGCTGCGGCGCAAGACGCTATCCCAGGGCCAGGTCGCCTCGGTGGCAACCATGTGGCACCCGGGCGGGCGGTATCAGTTCACAGGCAGTTTCTGAGCGCCTCGTTGCGCTACATCATGACCTCGTTCCGGGGCGCGGACGAGAATGCTCGAAAAGGATGCGCGGCGGCTTATGCGATATGCCCAGCCCGCTACCTCACTCCACACCCGTCCCAGGAGAGCACTGTCATGAGCGGCATGCCCGAATTCAAAAGCGTGGTCAAAGATGTGTCTGCGCACATGCGCAGCTTGCGCGAATCGCAGCCGGAGTTGATGACGGCATTCAGCCAACTGGCGGCAGCCGGCACAAAAGATGGCGCACTGAGCAAAAAGACCCGAGAGCTGGTGGCGCTAGGAATCGCCATCGCCAGCCGCTGCGACGACTGCATCGGCTTCCATGTCCAAGCGTTGGTCAAACTTGGCACAACCCGCGCCGAACTCGAAGAGGTGTTGGGAACAGCCGTCTATATGGGAGGCGGCCCTTCGATGATGTACGCCACGCATGCGCTGGCGGCGTTCGAGCAGTTTTCAGCCTGAGACATTGGCGGGCAACTCCGCCCGCCACAGGCGGCGTTGTTTCAGTACTGGCTGAGTGTGCTGGATAGCAGCTTGGCTGTGATATCCACGATCGGGATCACGCGCTCATACGCCATGCGCATCGGCCCGATCACGCCCAGCGTGCCGACGATCTTGCCGTCCACCTCGTACGGCGCGGTGATGACGGCCATGTCTTCGTGCGGCACAAGGCTGCTTTCGCCGCCGATGAAGATCTGCACGCCCTCGGCACGGCTCGATACGTCCAGCAGTTGCAGCAGGCCAGTCTTCTGCTCAAACACCGCAAAGAGCCGGCGCAGCTTGTCCATGGACGAAGACAGGTCTTCCACCTCCAGCAGCTTGCGCTCGCCCGAGATGACGACCGGCTCTTCCTCCGACGCCGCGCTGCTGCCCGCCTCCACGGCCGCCTGCATCAGCGCGGTCATGTCGGCCTGCAGCGCAGACAGCTCGCCGCGCAGGCTTTCGCGCACCGCATCGAACGTCTGGCCGCCGTAATGCGCGTTGATGTAATTGGCGGCTTCGACCAATTGCGACGGGGTGTAGGGCGTATCGGTATGGATGATGCGGTTCTGCACGTCACCTTCGGGCGTGACGACGATCAGCAGGATGCGGGACTCCGACAGCCTCAGGAATTCGATCTGCCGGAACGCATGCGTGCGTCGCGGCGTCATCACGATGCCGGCAAACTGCGAGAGGTTGGACAAGGTTTGCGCCGCCGCCGCAATCACCCGCTGCGACGATTCCGAGCCATGCGACGCCAGTTGCGTGCGCACCTGCTCTGCAATCGCGCCGACCATCTGCTGCGCCATGCGGTCGTGCGTGCTCAGCACATCCAGCGGGCTGGCCGTCAGCATCGTATCGACAAAGAGGCGGTAGCCGCGCGGCGTTGGCACGCGCCCGGCCGAGGTGTGCGGACTGGCGATGAAGCCCATCTCCTCCAGGTCGGACATCACATTGCGGATGGTGGCCGGCGACAGGTCGAGCCCAGAATACTTCGACAAGGTGCGCGAGCCCACGGGCTGGCCCTCGGCGATATACCGTTCGATCAGGGTCTTGAGGAGGATGGTGGCGCGCTTGTCCATGATTTTTCAATTTTACGCAAAATCGGCGCCCGTCTACGGGTGATGTCGGCGTTTCTCCACTAAACACGCGCCGACGTGGCGACGGCCATATCGATATGGTGTAATGCGCGCATGTCGATTCCCCCGTCCGCCGTGGCCCCGCAAGCTCCCGCCGCCTCGTCTTCGCCTGTTTCGCCTTTCAAGACCGTCGCGCTGGTCGGCCGGTATTCGGCCGCCAACATTGCCGGCCCGCTCATGGAACTGGCGTCGTGCATTGCCGCGCGCGGGCATGACATTGTGTTCGAGCGAGACACGGCGCTCAACATCGGCGTCCAGGATTACCCTGCCCTGCCGCCCGAAGAGATGGCGCGCCACGCCGACGTGGCCGTCGTGCTCGGCGGCGACGGCACGCTGCTCGGCATCGGGCGCCACCTGGCCGGTGCCAGCGTCCCCGTGATCGGCGTCAACCACGGGCGGCTCGGTTTTATGACCGACATCCCGTTCGACGACGTGCACACCGTGCTGCCCGACATGTTATCGGGCCGCTACGAGGCCGAAACCCGCACGCTGCTGCAGGCCCAGGTCGTGCGCGACGACGAGGTCATCTTCTCCGCCCTCGCCTTCAATGACGTGGTGGTCAACCGCTCGGGCACCTCGGGCATGGTGGAGCTGGCGGTGTCGGTCGACGGCTTCTTCATGTACAACCAGCGTTCGGACGGCTTGATCGTTTCCACGCCCACGGGCTCGACGGCGTATGCACTGTCCGCAGGCGGGCCGATCCTGCATCCGGCGCTCTCGGGTCTGGTGCTGGTGCCTATCGCACCGCACTCGCTGTCGAACCGGCCGATCGTCATTCCGCAAGACGCGGAGGTGGTCATCCAGGTCACCAGCGGGCGCGATGCCAGCGTCAACTTCGACATGCAGTCGCTCACGTCCTTGCTACCCGGTGACCGCATCGTGGTGCGCCGCTCGGAGCGCACGGTGCGGCTGCTGCACCCGATCGGGTACAACTACTACGCCACGCTGCGTAAGAAGTTGCACTGGCACGAGTACCCGACCGAAGACAACCGGCTCTAACACCTCTTCCATGCTGCGCAGCCTCACCATCCGCGATTTCGTCATCGTTCACGCGCTGGATCTCGATCTGGCCGACGGTTTTACCGTGTTTACGGGCGAGACCGGCGCGGGCAAATCCATCCTGATCGATGCGCTTGCACTCACGCTGGGCGAGCGCGCCGATGCCGCCGTCGTGCGCGAAGGCGCGCCGCGTGCCGACATCACCGCCGAGTTCGACGTGCATCCGCATGTGGCCGCATGGCTCGAGGCGCATGAACTGCACGACGACGAGGGCGTGATTCTGCTCCGCCGCACGGTCGATGCCGCAGGTCGCAGCAAAGCCTTCATCAACGGCGCGGCCGTCACGCTGGCGCAGCTGCGCGAAGTGGGTGAGCAACTGGTCGACATCCACGGCCAGCACGCGCATCAACTGCTGCTCAAGGCGGATGCGCAGCGCAGCCTGCTCGACGCCCACGCGGGCCTGGAAGGTGCCGTGCGCGTGGTCGGCGAACGCTACCGGGAATGGCACGCCGTGGTGCGCGCACGTGAAGCTGCCGAGCAGCAGTCGCGCGAAGTCCAGCTCGAGCGCGAGCGCATCGAATGGCAGGTCAACGAATTGCAGAAGCTTGGCCCCCAACCGGGCGAGTGGGAAGACGTGCAGGCCGAGCACCACCGCCTGTCGCACGCAGCCAGCCTGATCGAAGGCACGCGCGCGGCGCTGGATGGTTTGTCCGAATCGGAAGGCGCGGTGCTCACGCAACTGGGCGCGACGCTCCATACGCTGCGTGAACTGGCCGAGATCGACCCGGCGCTTGCCGACGTGCTGGCCGCGCTGGAACCGGCCGAGGTGCAGATCCAGGAAGCCGTGCACACGCTGGCTCGCTATGCTGATCGCGCGGAGCTGGACCCGGACCGACTGGCCGAAGTCGACGCGCGCATGCAAGCGCTGCACACCATGGCGCGCAAATACCGCGTCGCCCCCGAAACGCTGCCGGCTGAACTGGCTGAACGCCAGGCGCAACTCGCCGCGCTGCAAGCTGCATCCGATCTTGATGCCCTGCAGGCCCAGGAAGCGCAAACCCACGCCGCGTATATGACGGTCGCGCAATCGCTGTCGCGCGACCGCGCCAAGGCCGCGCGCGAGCTGGCCGACGCGGTGACCGGCGCCATGCAAGGCCTCTCGATGGCCGGTGGACGCTTCGACATCGCGCTGCACGCGCTGGAACACGGCGGCGCGGCGGGGCTGGAGCAGGTCGAATTCCTCGTCGCCGGGCATGCGGGCGTTTCGCCGCGGCCTTTGGCGAAAGTCGCCTCGGGTGGCGAGTTGGCGCGGATCAGCCTGGCCATCTCGGTGATTGCAAGCGAGGCCAGCCCGACGCCCACGCTCATCTTCGACGAAGTGGACTCCGGCATTGGCGGTGCGGTTGCGGAAGTCGTGGGCCGGCGCCTGCGCGAACTGGGCATACGCCGCCAAGTGCTGTGCGTCACTCACCTGCCGCAAGTGGCCGCGCTCGCCAATCACCACATTCAGGTCGCCAAGCAGACGGTGGCTGGCAGCACGCGGTCCGACCTCGTGGTGCTGGACGCCACCGCCCGCGTGGACGAGATCGCTCGCATGCTGGGCGGCGCGTCGCTCACTGACACCACGCGGCGCCACGCAGACGAGATGCTCGCCGCGGGCCGTGCGCAATCGGCACCGGAATCCGCGGCGCGGAAATCCCGCCGCGCGGCACAGTGATCGCCTATACCGGAACCATTGCTGCCAGGGTTGGCACGAAGGTTCCGGCTGCACACGCGACAAACATCCTCTACCGAATCCAAGGAGAACTTCATGGCCCGCATGGCCCGCACGATCCAACCGGCTGCCCGCCCTCGATCCCTGCTGTCGTCCGCCAAGCCTGCGCTGGCGATAGCGCTCGGCCTGTGCCTGCTGACCGCGTGCAAATCCGTTCCGGCCATTGACCCAGGAAAACCGCCTGCCATGGACCCGACCTCGGCCAACACCCAGCCTCCAGCTTCCGTGTCGGCTGCACACAATCTGGGCGACGTCATCATTGGCCTAAGCACGCCGACCACGTCGTCCGCCACCGTGCAAGGCGTGCTGGATGCTGCCGGTGCACGCGCGACGCCGCGCCTGGCCTTTGCGGTGGTACGTCCGATGTCGGGCGGGTTCTGGGTGGTGCGCGCTAGCTCGGGCGATGCATCGGCCACGCTGGATGGCGCAGTGACAGCGTTGCGCGGCACGCCCGGCATCGCCTCGGCCGACCCGGATCGCATCATGAAAATCCAACGCTGAACCACCGCGACACCGCTCCACACTGTGAAAGATCGGGCGCCGCGTGGCGTCCGGTTTCCTGCTCCACGTTCCGTCGCCGGGCCCGCATTCTGCTTCAGCAGCAACTCACAACCGGCCTTTTTCCCCTCGCAAACGTGATCGGCCGTCGCCGCCACACCAAGCGGACAAGTCGCGTGCTACCTTTGGTTTTGTGTAACGGTATGTCAACGATCACATCCTGACGACGTTTCTCATTACAACGAGACCCCACGGAGCACCCGCTGATGACCCCCTCCCTCTTCCGGTTGAAGTCTTGGCTCCGCGCGGGCGCCGGCCTTGCCTGTCTTGCCTGGGTGATGGGCAGCCAGGTCGCTACAGCTGCCGCGCCGCTGCCGCAATACACTGGTGACCTGATCATCAAATGGCGCGACGACACGAGCGGCACGCGCAAGACGCTCTCCGCCAGCGAGGCGGACAACCGGTTGCTGTCGGTAGCGCAAGCGGCGGGCAGCACGCTGCAGGTCAAGCGCACGCTGGGCACCAACGCGCAGCTCATGCGCACAGGGCTGACCGATGCCGCCAGCATCCAGGCCACCGTCCACAAGATCGCGCAGGATGCCCGCGTGGCCTATGTGGTGCCTGATCGCATCCTGCGGCCTAACACCATTCCGAACGATCCGCTGTTCGCCACGCAGAACAACCTGGCCGCACCGGCGCTGGTGCCGGGCGGCATCAACGCGGCCGCGGCGTGGAGCATCACGCAGGGCTCCACTGGCATCGTGGTGGCGGTGGTCGATACCGGCTATACCGATCACCCCGACCTGTCAGCCAAGATCCTGCCGGGCTACAACTTCATTTCCGACCCGGCGCGCGCCGGTAACACCTTCGGCCGCGGAACGGACGCGCATGACCTAGGCGATGGCGTAACGAGCACGGATGTCGCAAACATTTCGGGCTGCACCAGCAGCGATATCGCCAATAGCAGCTGGCACGGTACCGAGGTCAGCAGCGTGCTCGCCGCCCAGACAAACAACACCGTCGATATCGCAGGGGTCGGCTGGAACACGCCGATCGTGCCGGTACGCGTGTCGGGCAAATGCGGCGCGCTGCTGTCCGACACGGTAGACGGCATGTTGTGGGCGGGCGGCATCAACGTATCTGGCGTGCCGACCAACGCCAACCCGGCACGGGTGGTGAACGTGAGCCTGGGCAGCACCACGCAGTGCTCTGCGGCAGAACAAGACGCCGTCAACCAGTTGGCCGCACGTGGCGCCATCGTAGTGGCCGCCGCCGGCAATGAAGCCGCACAGACCGTTGATGCACCGGCCAATTGCGCTGGCGCCATCGCCGTCACCGCGCACGTCGACAGCGGCGAGAACGCCAGCTACGCAAACGTGGGGCCGCAGGTGGCGTTGTCCGCGCCAGGGGGGGGCTGCGGCAACTCGAAGGTCGTGACGAGTACGACTCCGGCGACTTGTGCGGAGCCCGTGTCCGTTATCCAGGCCGACTCCAACGATGGTGCACAGACTGTCGGCAACCCGACGGTCAAATCGGTGGCGGGTACGAGCTTTTCGACACCTGAAACAGCCGCCACCATCGCGCTCATGCTGAGCATGCAGCCACAGTTGTCGAATGCGCAAGTATTGGCTGGCCTGAAGCAGACCGCGCGGCCGCACCCGAGCGGCACGTTCTGCGCTGTGAACACCGGCATCTGCGGCGCTGGCCTGCTGGATACCGCCGGTGCCGTCAGTTATGCCCAGAACACAGCCCCTGCAGGCGCGGGCAGTGGCACGGGGTCGGGCGGATCGACCGGGGGTACGAGCGGCGGTGGTGGCGGAGGCGGCGGGGCCATCCCGCTGGCGGGCGCAGCGCTGCTGATGGCGCTGGGGCTCGCATGCCGGCGTCGAGACCACAACTGACACTACCTACCCCGCCCGCATCGCTTGGTGTGGGCGTCTGACTTTCTTCCTCTGCTGTTCCTCTCTGAGCTCCATTCTCGGGCTCGCAAGTCATCGCGTACGCGGCCTACGATTAATACGTTTGTGCCCGAATCATTTACTCGGCGCAGTGTTGATTTATCTCAACAATCAAGTAGCAATTATTAACAATAAATGTTATTTACCCCGGAGAAATCTGCCACCCCGGGCTTTGCTCATGCGCTGATGGTAATCGGTCTCGTACGGCATTCAGCCGCACCGATACCGTCGGCGTGATCCGGAAAAGGAACAGCCGCGAGCCAGAAACCGACACCACGGCCGGCATGGAGGCTTCCTCGCTAGACCAAGATTGAGGCGGGCGCATTACTACCGCTCGCGTTAGGCGGTCGGTCCGCGCAAATGCGAAGTAGCGCATTCAACACCTTCGCTCACTGAAAACCCAGCATCGGGTAGCGCGCGTTTTTCTTCCAGCGTCAGACCTAATGTGATGTGATATCTGCCCCGCTCAAGGGTATTAGGGTTTTCCCCTAATAACAAATAAAACGCTCCTTTCACACTCATCAGCGAAAATACCGCCGCGAATTTCGCAATATGTCCATAAAAGAAGGGGTAATTCGAATGACAAGAAGTATCTCAGGGGGGTTGGTTCGTGCGCTGGCAGCGCTCGGACTGGTGTCGTATCACGCTGTCCCGGCACTGGCCGTCGGCCCGGTCGCAAACGTTGGCGCCCAGACGCAATGGGTGTCGCAGTTGATCGTCAAGGAAAAGAGCGGCGGCGGCACATCCCAGTTGCAATCCGCGGAGACGGCAACGCGCGTGAACGTTGCGGCAGTGCAACGCTGGTCGGCCGCTGCACAGTTGCCGATGACGTACAAGCGCGCAATGTCGGGCGGGGCTCATGTGGTCACGTTGCCGCAAACCATGTCGGTAGCAGACGCACAGGCCGTGGCCCAGCGCATGGAAGCCAGCGGCCAATTTGAATATGTGTCTCCAGACCGGATCTGGCATGCGGCTTCCACGCCGTCCGATCCGTTGTTCCAATACCAATGGAACCTGCTCCCTACGACCGGCACCGTCAACAACGTCGTCACGGTCGGTAGCATTGTGCCCGCCAATGGTGCGACAACGGTGGGTGGCGCTAACGTGACCACCGCTTGGGACACGACCAAAGGTTCGAGCAACGTCAGCGTCGCCGTGCTCGATACCGGCATTCTTGCAGGCCACGCCGACTTGTCGGGGGCGCACATCAACCAGGGTTACGACTTCATCACGAACCCCTTTGTCAATAATCAAGGTGGCGCCGGACGTGGCAGCGACCCGACCGATCCGGGCGACTGGGTCACCAGCACGGATATCACCAGCAACCCGACGCTCTGCGGTGGTCTGTCGCCCTCCAACAGTTCCTGGCACGGCACCTTCGTCACCGGCCAACTCGTCGCGCAACATAACAGCATAGGCGTCGCCGGCATCGCCCCGGGCGTCAGCCTGTTGATGGCACGCGTGCTCGGCAAATGCGGCGGTTCAAGCTCTGACATCATCGATGCACTGACGTGGGCAACTGGCGGCACCGTTACCGGCGTCAGCACGGTCAATACGGCCCCCGCCAAGGTCGTCAACATGAGCCTGGGCGGCGTCGGCAGTTGCGATACCCCCACGCAAAACGCCATCTCGGCCGCACGTGCCCGCGGCGCTGCCATCGTGGTGGCAACTGGCAATGAAGGCAACACGACGACCATTGGTACGCCCGCCAACTGCGTAGGAACCATCGCCGTTACGGCGCATACCTTCGAAGGCGACAGAGCCAGTTACGCGAACGTCGGCACTGGCACGACGCTCAGTGCGCCTGGCGGTGGTAACGGTTCGGTAGTCCCGGGCCTGGGAGCGCTGGTTGCGTCGGTGACGAACATGGGCACGACCACGGCCACCACAGACGGTTACACCGCCGAAGGCGGCACCTCGATGGCCACGCCACACGTGGCAGGCGTCGCCGCGCTGATGCTGTCGGTCAACAGCTCGCTGACACCAGATCAGATTGCCACCGTCCTCCAGCAGTCGGCTCGCCCATTCCCGGCCGGCACATACTGCGCAACGCATACGGGCGTCTGCGGCGCCGGCATGCTGGATGCGGGTGCCGCCGTTGCGCTGGCGAAGGGCAATCCGACTGTGCACGCATCGACGTCGGCAAGCACAGTGGTCGCAAACAACGCGGTCACGCTCACAGCAACCGGCAATGCAGGCCTCGTCAATACCATTACGAGCGTGCAGTGGGCGCAAACTTCTGGGCCGTCCGTCAGCCTCACCACTGCCGGCCCCGATAGCAACGGCAATTACACCGCTACCTTCACGCCATCGGCCGAGGGCACCTACGCCTTCAAGGTAACGCTGACGAGCAACACCGGCGCGAGTGCCACCGATACCGCCAACGTGACAGTCACTGCAGCAGCAGCGAGCACCGGCACCACCACCCCGCCTGCGACGACCACGTCCAGCGGTGGCGGCGGTGGCGGCGCTATTGGCCTGGGCGGCGCAGCATTGCTGCTGGCCGCCGGCTTGGCCGGCCGTCGGCGTCGCGTGAAGTAAGCCTATCGGTACTTTCGGCCCGCGCCTTGATTGGGCGCGGGCCTTTTCCCACTCCCGCTTTGTCCCGTCGGGCTTTCCGCTGCTTACCTACGCAGCCGATTGTCGCGAAGGCGCCACTCCCCCAACACCCAAACCAGCAACCCGCTGGCCGCGCCAAAGGCATGCGCGATACGCACCACGCCAAACCCCCAGTGCGG
This sequence comes from Burkholderiaceae bacterium 26, assembly GCA_000955795.1. Classification (GTDB taxonomy): domain Bacteria; phylum Pseudomonadota; class Gammaproteobacteria; order Burkholderiales; family Burkholderiaceae; genus Ralstonia; species Ralstonia chuxiongensis. Next base: position 92,564 of record JYOB01000003.1, on the reverse strand, counting down.
GTCATAGGCGATGGGCGACAGCCACGACTGTTCGAGCCACACCTTCACCAGCACGCCCGCGCACAGCGCCACGCCAATCCAGCGTGAGAAACGATCCTCTGCCCCGTCCGTGGATGGCTTCAGCAGCCGTAGCCCGCCCCATGCCGCAAGGCCATGCAGCGCGCCGGAGAGCCCGCCGTACCACTGCACCGTCGGCTGATTGAGCAGTGCGATCTGCACAAGCACCCCGCACGCCACCAGCGCTCCAACGATGACCTGCGGCCGCAACACACGCGCCAGCAGCAGGATGAGCCCTACGGCCGCCATCGCATCCGCCAACCAATGCCACTGGTCCAGATGCACCCACATGGCGGTCACGATGCGCCACCACTGCCCCCCGCGCACGGCCTCGCGTTGATACAGCCCGACCGCATACAGCCACGGCACGAACGAGAACGCCGCCGACAGCGCGGCCACACCGGCGCATGCGCCCCACGTGTGCAGCGTTTGCCGATGCACCCTCATTGCGCGGGCCCGAACACCTGCTCCCACAACGCACGTACGCGAGCGGCCTCGTGCGCGCAGGTGTCGACCGGTACGCGGGCAACGGATTGCCCGTCGAGTCGCAACTTGTGCTGACGCGCGCGGAAGTCCCGATAGGCATCGGCCACTTGCGCGGCTGCTGTCGCGTCAATCAACCCGAGTTCGCCAGCCATGCGCAGTAGCGCGATGTTTCCCTTGTTAAGGGTCAGCTCGGCATGCGCCGCGCTATGCAGAAGCACCAGGAATTGCACGGTGAATTCGATATCGACCATGCCTCCGCGATCGTGCTTGAGATCAAACAGCCCCGTGGGATTCGCATGACCTTCCGCCACGCGCTCGCGCATCGCCACGATCTCGTCGCGCAGCGGGCCAGGTTCGCGCTGCTGGCGCAACACGGCGGTGCGCAGCGCCTCGAAGCGCTCGCCGATTTCCGCATCGCCCGCGCAGAAGCGTGCACGCGTGAGCGCCTGGTGCTCCCACACCCACGCGGCGTTGTCGCCCTCGCGCATCTGATAACGGCGGAAGGCTTCGAAGTGCGTGACCATCAAACCCGCGGCACCGTTCGGGCGCAAGCGCGTATCGACGTCGAACAGCATGCCTGCGGCGGTATGGCTCGTCAGCCACGTGATGAGCTTGCGCGCGAATGACGCGTAGACATCGGGCGCGCGTTCGTCATCGTCGTCGTAGAGGAAGATGACGTCGAGGTCCGACGCATAGCCGAGTTCCTTGCCGCCGAGCCGCCCGTAGGCAACCACGGCAAAGCGCGGCACCTCGCGGTGACGTGTCGAAACCTGCTGCCAGACAGTTTCAAGCGTAAGGTCCAGCACGGCATCTGCCAGATCGGAAAGCCGGTCGCTGATGTGCTCGACACTCAGCATGCCTTGCAGGTCCTGCAGCAACACCCGGAAGGTTTCCGCATGGTGCTCCTGGCGCAGGATGTCCATCTGCATCTCGACATGGTCGGACGCTGCCTGCAAACGGTCTCGCACGCGCGCCCGGAACGCGGGCCAATCGGGCTCGGCCGACAGCGCTTCCACGTCGAGCAGCTCATCAAGCAGTTGCGGATGGCGCGTGAGATAGTCCGCCGCCCAGCGCGACGCATGCAGCGTGTGGGCCACGCGCTCCATGGCCTGCGGATATTCGCTCAGCAGCGAGAGGTACGACGAGCGCCGGCTGATCGCGTCAAAGAAATCGAGAAAGCGTGCGATGGTGACATCGGCATCTGTCTGCCGCGATGCCTGGTCAAGCGCGCGGTTGATCAGCAAGTCAAAACGTTGGCGGCTGACTTCGGACAACGCGCGATAACGCGGCGAATTGCGCGTCGCGCGCAGCCGCTCCAGCACGCTGTCAGGATTTGCGTAGCCGAGTTCGGCGAGCTGTGCGCGGGCGGTCTCCGTGTGCTCATCGTCGAGCAGGTCCGCATGCCAGACGGCGGCGCACGGCGGCTGGCTGTCCTGCTTGTCGGAAAAGGTCTGATCGAAATGCTGGGCGACTTCGTCCTGGTACGCCTCAAGCTTGGCGACCAGCGCCACATAGTCGTCAAAACCCATCATGCGCGCCACGCACAACTGGTCTTCCGGCGAGCCAGGCAGGTTGTGCGTTTGCGCGTCCTCGATGTACTGCAGGCGGTGTTCAAGCTGGCGCAGGAAGCGATAGGCCTCAGTCAGGCGCGCCACGGCTTCGACGTCGATCAGGCCGCGTTCCGACGCCGCCCGCAGCACCTCCAGCGTGGGCCGCACGCGCAGCCCGAAGTCTTGCCCGCCGCGAATGAGCTGAAACACCTGCGCGACGAATTCAATCTCGCGAATGCCGCCGCGCCCGAGCTTGATGTTGGGCGAACGAGCCTGCAGGTGGCCCGCATTATCGCGCTGCTGGTTGGCGCCATTGCTGCGCTTGGCGGCCTCGTTGCGGATCTGCGCATGCAGCGCGCGAATGGCGGAGATCACGCCGTAATCGAGATAGCGCCGGAAGACGAACGGGCCCGTCACGCGCTCCAACTGTTGAATGACCCGGGCCGCATGCGGGCTGGTCGGGTCGGTGATCACGCGGCCCTTGATCCAGGCGTAGCGCTCCCACTCGCGGCCCTGCACGACGAAGTACTCCTCGAGCATGCCCAGACTGCACGCAAGCGGCCCCGCATCGCCGTTCGGGCGCAGGCGCATGTCGACGCGGAAGACGTAGCCGTCCTCCGTCACATCGGCCAGCGCGTTGATCAGCCGCCGGCCAAGCTTCGTGAAATATTCGTGATTGGAGAGCGGGCGCGGGCCGCCCTGCGTGTCGCCATCATCGTCGTAGAGAAAGATCAGGTCGATGTCGGACGAGACGTTCAGCTCGCGCCCGCCCAGCTTGCCCATGCCGACCACCACCAGCTCCTGCACCTCGCCGGAGGATTGCCCGATCGGCTGGCCGTGCAGCGCGCTCAGTTCCTGGCCGATCACGGAAATGGCCGTGCGCACCGCAAACTCGGCCAGGTCGGTCATCGTGCCCGTGACCTCATCGAGCGTCGCGGCGCCGGACAAATCACGCTCAACCAGTGTGCCGAAGACTTCATTGCGCAGCAGGCGCAAGGCGCGCTTGAGCGCAGTCTCGACCTCCACGGCCTTGGTGTCGAACAGCTCGGTAAAGCGCGCCGACAGCCACGCCACGTCAATCGGCTGCCCTGCGCCGGCCTGCACGCGCTCGGCCCAGCCCTCGCGCGCTTGCGCTTGGCGCTGGAGATAGCGCGAATACGCAAGTGCAAAAGGCAGTGCAGCAGCGGGAGCCTCCGGCGCGCGGGCCGGAGCTTGCAAAAACGGCTGGGCGGACAAGGCGGAATCAGTCATGCGGACGCATTGAGCATTGGCGGAAGCATCCATTCTCGCTGAAATGCGTGCCGGTATACGCAGGGCAATCCGTGATCACCAACGTTCACGGGCATTGGGCGTGCTTGCCGCTAGGCAGGCGCGACGCCTCACTCCAAATATGGCGCCGCCTCCTGAATATCGGATAATCCGCATCATGCCTCGCCCGTCCCAGCCCCCAGAATCGCCGAAGTCCGATGGTGGACACGCCAGCACCCTGTCCACACGCGGGGTGGGCCGGCCCACGGCCTGGGCGTGGCTGGTGCGATTCGTCAGCCGGATCGGCACGGGCATTGGGACTGTTTTCCGCGCCCCGATCTGGCGCAAGCTGTGGCGCGTGCTCTGGAAGACGGCGGCGGCGCTGGCCATCCTGGCCATCGTGGGCATGCTGGCGGTGCGCTTCATCCTGTGGCCGCGCGCAAGCCTGGCGCGCGACTGGATGGAGCGCGAGGCGTCCAGCGCACTGCACGCCACCGTCGGCATCGGCTCGCTTGAAACCTACTGGGAGGGCTGGCACCCGGCCTTCCGCGCCCAGCGCATCGACGCGCACGACACCGCAGGCCGTCGCACCTTCGCGGTACAGGACGTGCAGGCGCGGCTGTCCTGGCGCTCGTTGCTGCGCATGCAGATCACCTTTGCCTCCCTGCACGCCAGCCAGGCCGACGTGCTGGTACGGCGCAATGCGCAGGGCGCCTTGCTCGTTGCGGGCATGCCGCTCGGCCCAAACACCGGCGGCGACAGCGATTTCCTCGACCAGCTCCTCTCCCAAGGCGACATCGATTTCCAGCAAGGCGCCGTCCGCTGGCTCGACGAGCAGCAAAAGCTGCCCGAAGTGGCGCTGGGCAATGTGCGGGTGCAGCTACGCAGCGGCCCGACGCGCCACCGGCTGGAGGCCAGCGGCACCTCGCCCACGCTGTTCAACGGCCCCATCAAACTGCACGCCGATTTCCGTCACGACCTGCTGGCCCGCCCCGGCGATTGGCGCCACTGGCACGGCCAGGCTTCCTGGCAGGTCGATACGCTGCAGTTGGCTTCCGTGCAGCACTATGTTCCCGTGCTGGCCGCCGCCAAAAGCGGCACGCTCACGTCCGACGGCTCGGTGGAGTTTGCCGACGGCGTGTTCACGCGCAGCCAGGCTCGGCTGACGGGGCAGCAGCTCGATCTGCAGGTCCGCAAGGATCTGGACCCGCTGCAGCTGCGCAGCCTCCAGGCGCTGGCCACGCATCAGCGCAACGCGCGCGGCGAGCACACCTTGCGCGTCGACACATTGCTCTGGCAGCCGCTGAACCCACCCGCCCAACCTCCGTCGGCGCCCGAACTGGCCGGCCCCGGCATCCAGGCGCCCACCAACCCGGCCGGCACGCCGCGCGGCTTGCGCAACGTCAACGTGGGGTGGGCGCTCGACTCGCGCGATGCCCTGCGCAGCCTGCAAGTCAAAGCCACGACACTGGATTTGGCCGACCTGCGCAACATCGCCACCGCGCTGCCGCTGCCCGCCCGCGTGCTCGAACCGCTGCGTACCAAGCAACCGTCCGGCCGCATCGACGATCTCGACATCAACTGGCAGCGCGATGTCTCCCGCTGGCGGCCAAATGCGCCGGCGCCCGTGCACTTCACGGGCCGCGCCACGATGCGTCAGGTGTCGTTCGGCCCCGGCGCGCTGCCCGCGGTGCCGCCGGGCCAGCATCCCGAGCCAGCCGTGCCCGGCGTGGAAAACATCTCCGGCAACGCGGTCTTCTCCAACGACAAAGGCACGCTGCGCATTGAGTCCAACGACACCGCCCTGCTGCTGCCCGGCACCTTTGCCGACGCCCGCGTGCCGCTGGACCGGCTGCAAGGCACGTTCAACTGGACGTATCGCAAGCAGGAACTGGTCGTCACCAGCGACAACCTTGCGTTCTCCAACGACGACCTGTCGGCGCGCATCACAGGCAGCTATCGTCACGCGCCAGACACCAGCCATCTCGGGACCATCGACCTGAAGGGCACGCTGGACCGCGCCAACGTTCCACGGGTGCCGCGCTACCTGCCGCTGTCGATCGGCCAGCATCTGCGTGACTACCTGGGCGGTGCGCTGCAAGCGGGTACGGCCAGCAACGTCGATTTCGCGCTGGCGGGCGATCTGCACGACTTCCCGTTCCGGCCGCCGCACAAGGGCGTCTTCCGCGTGGAAGTGCCGATCCAGGACGTGACGTACCAGTCTGCGCCGCCTGAAGCCGCGCACAACCCGCCGGGCCGCGTGCCCACGCACCCGGGCGACTGGCCGGCGTTCACCAACATCGACGGCACGGTGATCTTCGATCGGGCATCCCTGGCGTTCAAGGTGGCGCGCGCCAAGGTAATGGGCGTGAATCTGCAGGACGTGAATGGCAGCCTGCCCGACATGGGCGACCACAGCCCGCTGCTCACCATCGATGGTCGCGGCGACGGCGCCACGCAAAACTTCCTGCAATACGTCGAGGCCAGTCCCATCGGCCAGTGGATCGGGCATTTCACGAAGGACGCGCGCGCCCAGGGCAACGCCACGCTGGCGCTCAAGCTGGACCTGCCGCTACACGAGATGCATTCGACGCGCGCCCAGGGCAGCGTCACGTTCGTACGCAATGACGTCACGCTTGTTCCGCAGGCGCCACCGCTCACCGATGTGAACGGCGCGCTGACCTTTACGCAAAAAGGCATCGGTTTCGACAATCTGCGCGCGCGCTTTGCCGGCGGCGAAATCCGCCCCACGGGGGGCACCGCGCCCGATGGCACGATCCGCATCCAGGTGGCGGGCACCGCATCGGCGCAAGGGCTGCGGGAGACGACGCCGGAGAACAGCCCGGTGGCCGCCGTCGCCCGCTCGCTGGAGGGCAGCGCGCCATACAGCGCGACCATCAGCGTCAAGCAGCATCGCCCGCTCATCCAGGTGCAGTCCGACCTCACGCCGATGACGGTGCGCCTGCCGGCACCGCTCAACAAGGCCGCCGGGCAGCCGCTGCCGGTGCGTTTCGAGATGCAGCCGCTGGCGTCCAACAACGCCATCGACGAAATCGTTTTGCAGGTCGGTAATATCGTCAGCGCCCGCTACGAACAACGCAACACGGGCAACGGCGTCGAGGTGCTGCGAGGCGGCATCGGCGTACGGCAGCCCGTGCCGCAACCGCAGGAAGGCGTGCAGGCCAACCTGGCGCTGGATCAGCTGGACATCGACGCCTGGCGCCAGGTATTTGCCGCGCCCGCCGCAGACAAGAGCGCCAGCCAGATTGCCGCCGAACACGTGGCCAACGCCACCAACGCCACCAACGCCTCCGACAGCCATAGCGCATATCTGCCCAGCCACCTGAGCGCGCGCGCGCAAACGCTGCGCATCCTGGGCCGCGACTTCAACGCCGTGCGCATTGACGCCACGCGCGACGGCCCCAACTGGCAATCGACCATTGATTCGCGCGAAATTGCGGGCAGCGCGCGCTGGCACGCCGAGAGTGCTGCCGTGCCCTTCGGCGAGCTGACGATGCGCCTGTCGCGCATGAGCATCCCGGATGCGAAGGAAGAGACTGCGCTCACCGAATCGCTGGCCAGCAGCTCGCAGGAAATTCCATCGGTCGACCTCGTTGCCGACAAATTCGACCTGCGTGGCAAGGCGCTCGGCAAGCTGGAGATCAAGGCGCGCAATCAGATCACCGACGGCGCGCCCGTCTGGACGCTTGAGACGCTGAAGATCGAGCAGCCCGCCGCCACGCTGACGGCGCATGGCACGTGGCGCATCCCGCGACGCCTGCGCGGCGGTGGCGATGATCCCGAGCGCCGGACGCTGCTCGACTTCAACCTCGACCTGCGCGACACCGGCGACCTGCTGCAGAAGATGGGCTTCGCCAAGGTGATCGACGGTGCCAAGGGCAAGCTCGAAGGCTGCGTGGTCTGGCGCGGCTCACCCATGTCGATCGACTATCCCACGCTCAATGGCCGCATGGCGCTGAACCTGGAGCGCGGCCAGTTCCTGCCGGTCGATCCGGGCCTGGCCAAGCTGGCCGGCGTGCTGAGCCTGCAGGGGCTGCTGCATTTCGCGACCGACTTGCGCAGCGCCACAGGCCGCGGCACGCCGTTCGAGAGCGTGGCGGCCACCGGCACCATCGCCAGCGGCGTGGCCCACACCGAAGATTTCGCCGTCAAGGGCCCGCAGTTCCAGGTGGCCATGCAGGGCTCGGCCAACATCCTCGATGAAACGCAGGACCTACGCGTGAAGGTCACGCCCAAGGTGGACGCCACGTCGGCCTCGCTGGCGGCGGCGTTCATCAATCCGGCCCTCGGGCTGGGCACGCTGGCCGCGCAATTGGTCCTGGGCGATCAGCTGTCGAAGGCATTCGTCACGCAATACCACGTGACCGGTAGCTGGGCGGATCCGAAGATCGAGAAAGTCGCGTCCAACGGTAATTCGGGCAGCCAATCGCAAACCTCGGCAAAATAGGCGCCATGACTTCGACCACCGTTGCTCCGGCCCCCGTCGCATCCGGCATGGATGCGCCTTTCGATGCACCTTTTCGCGTCGCCGCCATCCAGACCGTGACGGCCATCGACGTGGACGCCAACCTGGCGCGCGCAGATGCGCTGCTTGCCGAGGCGGCCGCCCAGGGCGCGCAACTCGCGTTGCTGCCTGAATACTTCTGCATGATGGGCCGCAAGGACAGCGACAAGGTCGCCATCCGCGAGGGCGACGAAGACGGCCCGATCCAGACCTTCCTCGCCGATGCCGCGCGCCGTCACAAGCTGTGGCTCGTCGGCGGCACGTTGCCGATGTGGTGCGAAGACGAACAGCGCGTGCGCAATACGTCCCTCGCCTTCAACCCGACCGGGTTGCGTGTCGCGCGCTACGACAAGATCCACCTGTTCAACTTCGTGCGCGGTGAAGAGCGCTACGACGAGGCCCGGACCATCGAGCCCGGTGCCACGCCCGTCGCCTTCGATGCCCCGTGCGGCCGCGTGGGCATGTCGGTGTGCTACGACCTGCGTTTTCCGGAGCTGTACCGGGCGCTGGCGTCGCAAGGCAACCTGAACTTGATTCTGATGCCGGCGGCCTTCACCTACGTGACGGGAGCCGCGCACTGGGAAATCCTGCTGCGTGCCCGCGCCATCGAGAACCAGTGTTACGTGCTCGCCGCCGCGCAGGGCGGGCGCCATGAAAACGGCCGCCGCACGTGGGGCCATTCAATGCTCGTCGACCCGTGGGGTGAAATCATCGCCTCCGTGCCTGAGGGCGAAGGCGTTGCCATCGGCGACATGGACCCCGCCCGCATCGCACAAGTGCGCCGGGATCTGCCGGCGCTCAAGCACCGCGTGATGTAAGCCAATCGAATTTTTTTGCGAGAACCGATCATGAACGCAGGCGACATCGCCATCCAGAATCTGTCCATCGCGCGCCGCGTGCTGCTCGATCCGTACGGCCTTGATGAAGCGCACTTGCAGCGCGCGCTGGCCGACATCTTCACGCACCGCGTGAACTATGCCGATCTCTACTTCCAGTACACCCGTAACGAGGCGTGGAGCCTGGAAGAAGGCATCGTCAAATCCGGCAGCTTCAGCATCGACCAGGGGGTGGGCGTGCGCGCCGTCTCGGGCGACCGCACCGCGTTTGCCTATTCCGACGACATCAGCCTGCCCGCGCTGATGCAGGCCGCCGGCGCCACGCGCACCATCGGCAAGGCCGGTGCCGGCCGCGTGAAGGTGGCGAGCAGCCTGGCCAGCACCCCGGGCAGCCACTCGCTGTATGCGCCGAACGACCCGCTCGATTCGATGACGGCCTCGGAAAAGGTTGCCCTGCTGGAGCGGATCGAAAAACTTGCCCGCGCCAAAGACCCCCGCGTGGTCCAGGTGATGGCCGGCCTGGCCGGTGAATACGACGTCATGCTGGTCGCGCGCAGCGACGGCGTGATTGCCGCGGATGTGCGCCCGCTGGTGCGCATCTCCGTGACTGTCATTGCCGAACAGAACGGGCGCCGCGAAATCGGTAGTTCGGGCGGTGGCGGCCGCTATGCCTACGGCTACTTCACCGACGAACTGCTGCGCGAATACGTGGACGAGGCAGTCTCCTCCGCACTCGTCAACCTGGAAGCCAAGCCGGCCCCGGCTGGCACGATGACCGTGGTGCTCGGCCCGGGCTGGCCCGGCGTGCTGTTGCACGAGGCTATCGGCCACGGGCTGGAAGGCGACTTCAACCGCAAGGGCTCGTCGGCGTTCTCCGGCCGCATGGGCGAGCGCGTGGCCGCCAAGGGCGTCACCGTGGTGGATGACGGCACGCTTGCCAACCGCCGCGGCTCGCTCAACCTGGACGACGAGGGCAACCCCACGCAGTGCAACACGCTCATCGAAGACGGCATCCTCACGGGCTACATGCAGGACACGCTCAACGCGCGCCTGATGAAGATGCCCGTGACCGGCAACGCCCGCCGCGAGAGCTACGCCGCCCTGCCCATGCCGCGCATGACCAACACCTACATGCTCGGCGGCGACAAGGACCCGCAGGAGATCATCGCCAGCGTCAAGAAGGGGCTGTATGCGGTCAACTTCGGCGGCGGTCAGGTCGACATCACCAACGGCAAGTTCGTCTTCTCGGCCAGCGAGGCCTACCTGATCGAAGACGGCAAGATCACCGCCCCGGTCAAGGGTGCGACGCTGGTCGGCAGCGGCCCGGAATCGCTCAAGCACGTAACGATGATCGGCAACGACATGCGCCTCGACTCGGGCATTGGCGTGTGCGGCAAGGAAGGCCAGAGCGTGCCGGTGGGCGTCGGTCAGCCGACCCTGCGCATGGAGAACATGACGGTAGGCGGCACGGCCTGATTGCCCTGAAACCGTCGTTTTGGCACCGCAGGCCCGGAAATTCCGCGCTTGCGGCCCCCAGAAAAAGGGTTTATAAAGACGGTTCGATTGGTGCGGCGCAGTAGTTTCAAGTCACCTCTGCGCCACAATTTTTCCTGCATCGACGCGTTTTCCTCTCATGTCCTTCGCCAAGTTTTTTTACTTTTACTTTTGGCATCTCGCACCGCTGGCGGAAGGAGAGGGGCGCTTGCAGCAAAAATAAAGCACCCAGCAGATACCGAAAACCGCCAGCGACCCTGGCGGTTTTTTTTCGCCCAGTCACCTGCCCCACCCCGGCACCGACGCGAAACATGATCCGAACACAGTAGACGTTTCCAATAGAACTCAAGACACATCCCCGGAGCATTCCATGCCGAAGAACACCGATGATTTGCGCATTCGCGAACTGAAAGAGCTGACGCCACCGTCGCATCTGATCCGCGAATTCCCGTGCAGCGACACCGTGTCCGACCTGATCTACCAGAGCCGGAACGCGATGCACCGCATCCTGCACGGCATGGATGATCGCCTGATCGTCATCATCGGCCCGTGCTCGATTCACGACACCAAGGCGGCGATGGACTACGCCCGCCGCCTGGTCGAGCAGCGCGAGCGCTTCAAGAACGAGCTGGAAATCGTGATGCGCGTGTACTTCGAGAAGCCGCGCACCACGGTCGGCTGGAAGGGTCTGATCAACGACCCGCACATGGACGGCAGCTTCAAGATCAACGACGGCCTGCGCACCGCGCGCGAGCTGCTGATGAACATCAACGAGCTGGGCCTGCCCGCCGGCACAGAATACCTCGACGTGATCAGCCCGCAGTACATCGCCGATCTCGTGAGCTGGGGCGCGATTGGTGCGCGCACGACCGAAAGCCAGGTGCACCGCGAGCTGGCTTCCGGCCTGTCGTGCCCGGTCGGCTTCAAGAACGGCACCGACGGCAACGTGAAGATCGCCGTGGACGCCATCAAGGCCGCATCGCAGCCGCACCACTTCCTGTCGGTCACCAAGGGCGGGCACTCGGCCATCGTGTCGACGGCCGGCAACGAGGATTGCCACATCATCCTGCGCGGCGGCAAAGCGCCCAACTATGACGCCGCCAGCGTGCAGGAAGCCTGCGACGCCATCTCCAAGTCGGGCCTGGCCGCGCGCCTGATGATCGACGCTTCGCACGCCAACAGCAGCAAGAAGCACGAGAACCAGATCCCGGTGTGCGAAGACATCGGCCGCCAGATGGCTGCCGGCGACAACCGCATCGTCGGGGTGATGGTTGAATCGCACATCAATGCGGGGCGCCAGGACCACGTGCAGGGCACGCCGGTGTCGGACCTAGCCTACGGCCAGAGCGTGACCGATGCGTGCATCGGCTGGGACGATTCGGTGAAGGTGCTGGAAACGCTGGCCGACGCCGTGCGCAAGCGCCGTCTGGTGCCGGGCAGCGGCAACTAAGACGCCATCCGCATGAGTTGGGAAGGACGCCTGCGGGCGTCCTTTTTCTTTGTGTGCCGCGCAAGCCCGGATCTACAACAAATGTGAACAGGAAGTATCAAAGTCACACAAGTGCGTTGCCTTTGACATATCGTAGGTGGATCCCCCCCTGCTCTCCCGGAGGCATCCATGGCAGACACCCTGGCGGACACCGCCGTCAACACCGCAAACAAGTACCAGGCGATCGTGGCGCAATACGCCACCGACGTCGGTATGAAGATTCTCGCGGCCATCGTCTTCTGGGTCGTCGGCCGCTGGCTGATCAATCTGGCGGTGCGCATGGTCGAAGGCTCGTTGAGCCGACAGAAGGTCGATCCGACCGTGCTGCGCTATGTCGGCTCCATCATCACCGTCACGCTGAACGTGCTGCTGGTGATCGGCATCCTTGGCTATTTCGGCATCCAGACGACGACGTTCGCGGCGCTGATTGCCGCAGCCGGTGTGGCCATCGGCATGGCGTGGTCGGGCCTGCTGTCGAACTTTGCGGCGGGCGCGTTCCTGATCGTGCTGCGGCCGTTCAAGGTAGGGGACTTCGTGACGGCCGGTGGCGTAACGGGCACGATCAAGGAGATCGGCCTGTTTGCCACGACGATCAACACGCCGGACAACGTGGTCACGATGGTCGGCAACGGCAAGATCTTCGCAGACACGATCCAGAACTACACCTTGAACCCCTACCGCCGCGTCGAGTTGAAAGCGCAGTTGGCCGGAAGCGCCGACCACCGCGCCGCCATCGCGCTGCTCAAGGAGAAGGTTGCCGCCATTCCAAACGTGCTGACCGATCCGGCCGTCGATGTGGAGATTCTGGAGTTCAACCTGGTGGGGCCCGTGCTGGCCGTGCGCCCGTACACGCACAATGACAGCTACTGGCAGGTCTATTTCGACACCAACCGCACGATCAAGGAAGCGCTGACCGAGGCTGGCTTCCCGGCGCCGACGCCATCGCAAGTGCTGACCATCACGACGCCAGGGCAGTTGGCAGGCTTGGCTGCCGTGGCACAAAGCACGACCACGCCGACCAGCGTGAACTGATCCACGCGCTGCAAAGCAAAACGGCCCGGTTGCGTACCGGGCCGTTTTGTTTGGTGCGCCGGCTGCGATCAGGTCGGCTTGTGCTCGTCTCGCTTCCACAGGACGTCCGTGCCGCCATCTGCGCGATTGAGCACGCGCGCCAGCACGAACAGCAGGTCCGACAGGCGATTGACGTATTGGCGCGGCGCCTCGCCGATGGTCTCTGCGCGGCCCAGCGCGACGATGCTGCGCTCGGCACGGCGCGCGACGGTGCGGCAGACATGCGCCTGTGCCGCGGCGTGGCTGCCGCCTGGCAGGATGAATTCGGCCAGCCGGGGAAGATCGGCGTTGTAATCGGCCAGCCATTGGTCGAGCCGCAGCACGTGCGCGGTCGTCACCATCGTGTAGCCGGGAATGCACAATTCGCCACCCAGATCGAACAGGTCGTGCTGGATGGCCGTGAGCGCGGCGCGCACGCCGTCGGGCAGCGTTTGCGTGAGCAGCACGCCGATGTGCGAGTTCAGCTCGTCGACGTCGCCGATGGCGGCGATACGCAGGCTGTCCTTGGCCGTGCGGCTGCCGTCGCCGAGGCCGGTGGTGCCGTCGTCGCCGGTGCGGGTAGCGATTTTGGATAGGCGGTTGCCCACGGTGCGTCTCCCTGTATAGCGTCAATATTGGTGGCGCCATTATCGCAAGGGCGGCATGACCCCGGCGTTAGAATGACAGCCCGAGCCGGCTTCAGACCGCCGCCCCACGCGAGACGCCATGAACCATCCAGCCCCTCCCTCCCAGTGCATCCGCAAGCCGATTCCGCCTGCGATGCTCGACGCGCTGCGCACCCGCTTCGCCGACCGCATCTCCACCACCGAAGCAGTACGCGCCCACCACGGCCGCGATGAATCCGCTTACGACCCGATGCTGCCCGACGCCGTCGTCTTCGCGCAGACCACCGAGGAAGTCGCAGCCGTCGCCAAACTCTGCTTTGAACACGAAATTCCGCTGATCCCGTATGGCGCCGGATCGTCGCTCGAAGGTCATCTCCTGGCCGTGGCCGGCGGCGTGAGCCTCGACCTGTCGCAGATGAACCACGTGCTGTCGGTGCACCCGCAAGACCTGACGGTGACGGTCGAGCCGGGGGTCACACGAAAACAGCTCAATACCGAGATTCGCGATACTGGTTTGTTCTTCCCGATCGATCCGGGGGCGGATGCGTCCATCGGCGGCATGTGCGCGACGCGCGCGTCCGGCACCAACGCCGTGCGTTACGGCACGATGCGCGAGAACGTGCTGAACCTGACAGTGGTCACCGCTGACGGCCGCATCATCAAGACAGCCAACCGTGCACGCAAATCGTCGGCGGGCTACGACCTGACGCGCCTCTTCATCGGCAGCGAAGGCACGCTTGGCATCATCACCGAGATCACGCTGAAGCTGTATCCGCAGCCCGAAGCCGTGTCCGCGGCCGTGTGCGCCTTCCCGAGCATGGGCGATGCGGTGTCCGCCGTGATCGACACCATCCAGATGGGCGTGCCCATTGCGCGCGTGGAGTTTGTCGACGCGCTCGCCATCCGCGCGATCAACCAATACGACAAGCTCACGCTGCCCGAAATGCCAACGCTGTTCTTCGAGTTTCATGGCTCGGAGCACGGCGTGCAGGAGCAGGCCGAGACCGTCCAGCAGATCGCCGCTGAACACAAAGGCCAAGGCTTCGAATGGGCAACGCGCCCCGAAGACCGCAGCCGCCTGTGGAACGCCCGGCACAACGCCTACTTTGCGTTCCTGCAACTCAAGCCCGGCTGCCGCGCCGTCACCACCGATGTATGCGTGCCGATCTCGCGCCTGGCCGACTGCGTGGTGGAAACCGAGAAGGACCTGCTCGCCAGCGCGCTGCAACTGCCCGCCCCCATCGTCGGCCACGTGGGCGACGGCAACTTCCACGTCGCGCTGCTCATCGATCCGAACAAGCCGGAAGAACTGGAAGAAGCCGAGCGCATCAACCAGCGCATCGTCGCGCGTGCGATCGCCATGGACGGCACTTGCACGGGTGAGCATGGCGTGGGCCTGCACAAGATGGACTTCCTCATCGCCGAACACGGCAACGATGCGATCGACCTGATGCGCAGCATCAAGCAGGCGCTGGACCCGAAGCACATCCTGAACCCGGGCAAGATCTTCCACCTGTAACCGACTCACCCACCAGCGACTGCCCGCATGTCCTCCGTCTTCAAGCGCGTTCCTCCGCTGCATCTGTTGATTGCCTTTGAGGCGGGGGCGCGCCACGCAAGCTTCGCGCGTGCGGCCGAAGAACTGTCCGTCACGCCCAGCGCGGTATCGCACCGCATCAAGAACCTCGAAGAACTATGGGGCGAAGACCTGTTCGTGCGCACCGGCACAGCGCTGCGGCTCACCGCCGCCGGCACGCGCTACCTGCGCAGCGTGCAAGTCGCGCTCGACACGCTGCACGAACTGGCGCGGCCGGAATTCAGCAAGCAGCGCGCGCGCCTGCGCGTGGCGATTCCGCCCACGTTCGGCCGCCAGCACCTCGTGCCGCGTCTGCCCGAGTTCAACGGGCTGTACCCGCACATTGATCTGGAACTGCATCTCTCCATCCCGTTCCTCGACGTGAAAGCCGAGGACACCGATGTCGAGATCCGCTACGGCACCGGCCGCTATCCGGACCTGAAGACGACGCTGCTGCTCAACGAGCGG
This sequence comes from Burkholderiaceae bacterium 26, assembly GCA_000955795.1. GTDB lineage: Bacteria > Pseudomonadota > Gammaproteobacteria > Burkholderiales > Burkholderiaceae > Ralstonia > Ralstonia chuxiongensis. The sequence goes on along the minus strand of JYOB01000003.1, from coordinate 77,159 downwards.
GTCTTCCCGGCATGTGGGCGCGGATACTTCGAGCAGATCAGCGGCAACACCATCACCGAAGCGTCGCAGCTGCTGAACCTCACGCTGCTGCGCAGCCCGCTGGAGCCGTGGCGCCCGTGGTTTGAGGCGGCGGGGCTGGACGCACCCGAGCCCGCCACCGGCTCGCTGTTCAACGACATCGGCCTGATGCTCGAGGCGGTGGCCTCCAACCAAGGCGTTGCGCTGGTGCGGCAGGCGATGGCGCGCAACTGGCTGGGCTCGGGGCAGATCGTACGGCTACTGGACATCGAATCGACGTCGCCGCATGCTTATTACATCGTGCAGCGCGAACAGGCGCCGATGAAGCCCGAGGCGCGGCAGTTTGTGGATTGGTTGCTTGGGCTGGATTGGTAAGCCGTTCAGTTGTGGGCAGTCGAGCCTCGCGGCTACACCTCAAACCACCGGATTCGAAACTTTTAGTATCGACGTTGAGGCTCTGAAGCCTCAGCGTTGATGAAAAAAGCAGCAACGTCGGACCTCGGAGGTCCGACATCGCAGCTCAGAGGTCGGACCCACCGCCCTTTTTGCTCCGACGTTGCTGCTTTTTTCATCAACGCCGACTCTATTTGCCTCACGCGTGAGGTAGAGGAACCTCAGATTCGAAACTTTTAGTGTGAAGCTCGACGGTTTGAGCACCACCGTCGATGGTCGAAGGCTCGATCGTGCAGGTCGGACCTCCGCGAACGAACAGTGAACCCTTGCTGCATCGCGATGAACCACATTGGCCACCCCGGCGAGCCAAATTCATCGCAGCAAAAGTCCTTAACACGCCGCGCGGCGCGGCGGCCGGGCTATAGTGCCTCCCACCCCGGCCACCGCTGGCGGGCAGAACCATGAGAGACACCCCATGAATGCGCCATCGTCGTTGTCCGCCGCCGCCCGCGATCTGACTGCCCTGCAGGCCGAGTTGACCGCTGCACTGTCCCAGATCGTGTCCGACGACGCACTGCTCTGGGAGCGCGAAGACACCACTCCGTATGAATGCGATGGCCTCGCCGCTTACCGGCAGGTGCCGCTGGCCGTGGTGCTGCCGGATACCGAGGCGCAGGTCGTCGAAATCCTGCGCGTGTGCCACCGCATGGGCGTGCCCGTGGTGCCACGCGGCGCCGGGACGAGCCTCTCGGGCGGCGCGATGCCGACGCCGGGCGGGCTGGTGCTGTCGCTGGCCAAGTTCAAACGCATCGTCAAGGTCGATCCTTATACCCGTACGGCGGTCGTGCAGCCGGGCGTACGCAACCTCGCCATCTCGGAAGCCGCCAACCCGCACGGGCTGTATTACGCGCCCGATCCGTCCTCGCAAATCGCCTGCACCATCGGCGGCAACGTCAATGAAAACTCGGGCGGCGTGCATTGCCTGAAATACGGCCTGACCGTGCACAACGTACTGCGCGTGCGCGCGGTGATGATGGATGGCGAGGTCGTCGAGTTCGGCAGCGAAGCGCCCGACGCACCGGGCCTCGACCTGCTGGCAACGGTGATCGGCTCCGAAGGCATGCTGGCCGTGGTGACGGAAGTGACCGTGCGCCTGATCCCCAAGCCGCAGTTGGCGCAGGTGATCATGGCGAGCTTCGACAACGTGGAGTCCGGCGGCAACGCCGTGGCCGACGTGATTGCCGCGGGCATCATCCCGGCCGGGCTGGAAATGATGGACAAGCCCGCCACCGCCGCTGTTGAGGAATTCGTCTGCGCTGGCTACGACCTCGATGCGGCGGCCATCCTGCTGTGCGAATCCGACGGCACGCCCGAAGAGGTGGCCGAAGAAATCGCCCGCATGAGCGAAGTGCTACGCGCCTCGGGCGCCACGCGCATCCAGGTGTCGCAAAGCGAAGCCGAGCGCCTGAAGTTCTGGAGCGGCCGCAAGAATGCCTTCCCGGCAGCAGGCCGCATCTCGCCGGACTATTACTGCATGGACGGCACCATCCCGCGCAAGCATATCGGCACGCTGCTGCGGCGCATCCAGCAGATGGAGCAGAAGTACGCCCTGCGATGCATCAACGTGTTCCACGCGGGCGACGGCAACATGCACCCGCTCATCCTCTTCAACGGCGAAGACCAGGACGAGTGGCACCGCGCCGAACTGTTCGGCTCCGATATCCTCGAGACCTGCGTCGAACTCGGTGGCACCGTGACGGGCGAACACGGCGTGGGTGTGGAAAAGCTCAGCTCGATGTGCGTGCAGTTCTCGGCGGAAGAACGTGACGCCTTTTTGTGCGTGAAAGCGGCTTTCGACCCGGTGCGCCTGCTGAACCCGGACAAGGCCATCCCCACGCTCGCGCGCTGCGCCGAATACGGCAAGCTCCACGTGCGCAACGGCCTGCTGCCGCATCCGGACCTGCCCCGCTTCTGAGCACGCGACGGCCATGAGGAGTCCGCCCCGCACCAGCCGCAACCGATGGCACGCCCACAATGCGCGCCTTGGCGAGTATCTCGGCAAACCCGAGAGCGGCTGGCGCGCGCGTTGGTACACCATCATCTTTGAAGCCGAAACACGATCCGGCAGGCTGTTCGACCTGACCCTGCTTGGCGCCATCCTCGCCAGCGTGCTGGTGGTGATGCTCGACAGCCTGCCGAGCGTCAGCGGCCGCGCGGGCACCCTGTTCACGGTGCTCGAGTGGCTCTTCACGCTGCTGTTCACAGCGGAATACGTCATGCGCATCCTCGTGGTGCGCAGACCCTGGCGTTACGTGCTCAGCTTTTACGGCGTCATCGATTTCATCTCGATCCTGCCGACGTGGCTGGCGATCTTTGTGCCCGAGCTGGCCTACCTGCTCGATGTACGGCTGCTGCGTCTGCTGCGCATCTTCCGGATACTGAAGATCACGGTCTACTTTGAAGAGGCGCAGATCCTCCTGCGTGCGCTGTTGAACGCGCGGCACAAGATCTTCGTGTTCCTAGGTACCGTCTTCATCATCACCATCATCCTCGGCACGGTGATGTACGTGGTGGAGGGGCCGCAGCATGGCTTCACCAGCATTCCGGTCAGCATGTATTGGGCGGTCGTCACGCTCACCACCACGGGCTTCGGCGACCTCGTGCCCCGCACGCCGCTGGGCCAGTTCATTACCTCGCTCACCATCCTCCTCGGCTACAGCATCATCGCGTTCCCGACCGGGATCATCGGCGCGGAACTGGTGAACACCATGCGCGAAGGATCTGCCTCCGCCGCCCCACCGCAGACCCGCGCGTGCAGCGGCTGCACGCTCGACCGTCACGACACAGACGCCGCATTCTGCAAGCGCTGCGGCACCCGGCTCCCACTGCTTCCAACGGAGACAGCTGGCAGCCAGTAAGCTGCCCGCCAGAAAGTTCGACATGCCAATCACCCCAGACACCGCCCTTTCGCCCGCGCTCTCGCGCTTTCGTGACGCCATCGCCAACGCCGTCGACAGCCGCACGCCGCTCACGCTGCGTGGCGGCGGCACCAAGGATTTCTACGGCCGCGAACCGGCACCCCACAGCACGGTGCTCGACACACGCGAATGGTCCGGCATCGTCGACTACGACTGCGCCGAACTCGTCATCACGGCGCGCAGCGGCACGCCGCTTGTCGAGATCGAAGCCGCGCTGGCCGAGCACCGGCAAATGCTGGCGTTCGAACCCCCGCACTTTGCAGCGAATGGCCGACAGGCAACGGTGGGCGGTGCGTTTTCATCCGGCCTGTCCGGGCCGCGCCGGCAGTCGGTGGGCGCGCTGCGCGATTTCGTGCTCGGCGCCGTCGTCATGGATGGCCGCGGCGACATGCTCAACTTCGGCGGCCAGGTGATGAAGAACGTGGCCGGCTACGACGTCTCGCGCCTGATGGCCGGCGCGCTCGGCACGCTGGGCTTGATCGTGCAGGTGTCGCTCAAGGTGCTGCCGATGCCGTTCTGCGATGCGACGCTGCGCTTTGCCATGGCACAAGGCGAGGCCATCGATACCCTGAACCGCTGGGGCGGCCAGCCGTTGCCGATCGCGGCGTCTGCGTGGATCGACGGTGCGCTGTGGGTACGCCTGAGCGGCGCCGATGCGGCTGTGCGCGCGGCCATTACCAAGCTTGGCGGCGAGCGCGTTGACGACGCAGAAGGCGCCGCGTTCTGGCGCGACCTGCGCGAGCAATCGCATGCATTTTTTGCGCGCGCCGTGCAAGGCAGCCTGCCGCTGTGGCGCATCGCCCTGCCCCCGGCCACGCCGCCGCTGGCGCTCGGTCATGCCTCGGCCGACGAGCAACTCGTTGAATGGGGCGGCGGCCAGCGCTGGTGGATCGACACCGCCAACACATCGGCTGACGTCATTCGCGATGCTGCGCGCAAAGCCGGTGGCCACGCCACGCTGTTCCGCAACGGCGACCGCGCCAGCGACATCTTCACGCCCGTCGCCGCGCCGTTGATGGCCGTGCACAAGCGCCTGAAGGACAGCTTCGATCCGCACGGCATCTTCAACCCGGGCCGTCTGTACGCCGACTTCTAACGCAAGCCCCATCATGCAAATCACGCTCGCGGCGTTCCTGCGCAACACCCCTCAGGGCGAAGAAGCCCAAAGCATCGTGCAGAAGTGCGTGCACTGCGGTTTCTGCACGGCAACCTGCCCGACCTACCAACTGCTCGGCGACGAACTGGACGGCCCGCGCGGACGCATCTACCTGATGAAGCAGGTGCTGGAAGGCCAACCTGCCGGCGAGGCCACGCGTCTGCACCTGGACCGCTGCCTGACCTGCCGCAACTGCGAATCGACCTGCCCATCCGGCGTGACCTACGGGCGCCTGGTCGAGATCGGCCGCAAGATTGTCGATGACCAGCTCGACGCGAAAGGTGAATCACGCCCGTTGGGCGAGCGCGCCGTGCGCTGGGCACTGCGCGAGGGGCTGACACGGCCGGCGCTGTTCGGCTCCGCGCTCAAGCTCGGGCAGGCCGTGCGGCCGATGTTGCCGCAAGTGTTGCGCAACAAGGTTCCGGCCAAGCAACCTCACGCCGGCATGCGGCCAAGCACCGCGCACGCACGCAAGATGCTGCTGCTCGAAGGCTGCGTGCAACCGGCCATGTCGCCCAACATCAATGCGGCCACGGCGCGCGTGTTCGACAAGCTTGGCGTGCAGCTCATCAGCGCAGACCGCGCGGGCTGCTGCGGCGCCATCCGCTATCACATGAACGACCACGCGGGCGGCCTCGGCAACATGCGCGCCAACATCGATGCGTGGTGGCCGCATATCGAAGCCGGCGCTGAGGCCATCGTCATGACCGCCTCGGGCTGTGGCGCGATGGTCAAGGAATACGGCCACCTGCTGCGCGATGACCCGGCCTATGCCGAGCGCGCAGCACGCGTGTCCGCCATGACGCGCGACCTGTGCGAGGTGCTGCCGGCGTTCTCGCAGCAGCTTCTGCAGAAGGCCAAACCTGAGGCGCAACGGCCGCGCGTGGCGTGGCACCCACCCTGCACGCTGCAGCACGGTCAGCAGATTCGCGGTGCGGTCGAAACGCTGCTCGCATCGCTGGGCGTAGACGTCAAGCTCTGCGCCGACAGCCATCTGTGCTGCGGCTCGGCGGGCACGTATTCGGTGCTGCAACCGGAGCTCGCCTACCGCCTGCGCGACGACAAGCTCGCCAAGCTGCAAGCGACGCAGCCCGAGCGCATCGTCACCGCCAACATCGGCTGCGTGACGCATCTGCAAAGCGGCACGGACACGCCGGTTGAACACTGGATCGAGCTGGTCGACCGCATGCTGGCCTGAAACGAACGCAGCCGGGTTCTATACTTGGCGCTTCGTTTTACCCGGAGGCCCCATGCTGCAAACCTTCGCGATCCTGTTGACGTTCCAGTCGGTGGGAGAGCTGTTGACGTATTCGCTGCACCTGCCGGTGCCCGGCCCGGTGATCGGCATGGTGCTGCTGGTCATCTACCTGCTGGTAGACAAAGGCCGCGTGCTTGAAGTCATGCAGGGCACCGTCAGTGAGTTGCTGCGGCACCTGACCATCCTGTTCGTGCCGGCCGGCGTGGGCGTCATGACGCAACTGAACCGCATCGGCCAGGAATGGCTGCCGATCGTGGTGGCGACCGTCGTGTCGACGTGGCTATCGATCGCCGCCGGTGCACTCGTCACCCGCGCGCTGATGCGCCGCATGGGCCGCATTGACCACGGCGGCGGCGAAGGCCACGAGGAGCTGGCCCCATGAACGCGATGGCTCCCAACCTGCACCAACTCTGGGTCTACCTGGCCGCGAGCCCGCTGCTGGGCCTGACCGCCACGCTCATCGCTTACCTGATCGGCGTGCGCCTGCACGAACGCAGCCGCTTCAACCCGATGGTCAATCCACTGCTGATTGCGGTCGTCATCCTGGGCACACTCCTCACGCTGACGGGCACGCCGTACAAGACGTACTTCGACGGCGCGCAGTTCGTGCACTTCCTGCTGGGCCCGGCCACCGTCGCGCTGGCTGTGCCGCTGTTCCAGCAATGGGCGAAGCTGCGCCGCCACGCGCTGCCGCTGATGGGTGGGCTGCTGGCGGGGTCCATCGTGGCGGTGGTGTCAGCAGTGGGCATTGCATGGCTGCTGGGCGCATCGCCCGAAACGCTACGCTCCATGGCGCCGAAATCGGTGACGATCCCGATCGCCATGGGCATCTCGGAGAAGATTGGCGGCGCACCGACCATTACGGCGGTGCTGGTGCTCATTACCGGCATTGTCGGTGCGACCACCACGACGCGGCTGCTGAACCTGCTGCGCGTGCGCGAGTACAGCGTGCGTGGCTTTGCTACCGGCATTGCGGCGCATGGTATCGGTACGGCGCGCGCGTTTCAGGTCAATCCAGAGGCGGGTGCGTTCTCCGCGCTGGGCATGGGCCTGAATGGCGTGCTGACAGCGGTGCTGGTGCCGCTGCTGGCGGGCTGGATTCCGCACTGAACTGTTTCCCCCTCCGCCCGGCCTTCACTGCCTGGGCAATTTGCAACACACTCCGCAATCCTCCTGAATGCTCCTGACAGAACGCTGTCAGGAGCCCCCCGCCAGAATCGCTCCACCTTAACGAGACAGGTTCCCCCAACCGCCTGCCTCATCAACCGGAGCGACAACATGGCAAGCGTGATCAACTGGTTTGAAATCCCCGCCAACGATTTCCCGCGCGCGGTGAAGTTTTACGAGAACGTCTTCGACACGCAGCTCAAGCAGGAAGACATGGGCGATCTGACCATGGGCGTCTTTCCGGCCGGTGAGACAACCATCCACGGTGCACTGGTCAAGGGCGAAGGCTTTGCGCCGTCCGATAAGGGCAGCGTGGTCTACCTGAACGCACCCAACCTCGATGCCGTGCTCGAACGCGTGAACGGCAGCGGCGGCCAATGCGTATTCGGCCCGATGACGCTGCCGGACCACATGGGCCGCATCGCCCACATTGTCGATACCGAAGGCAACCGCGTCGGCCTGCACGAACCGGACGCCAAGACACAGGCGTACCTGCTACAGCAGTAACGCCCCCGAGGCCGGTGCGCGGGCGCCGGCCTTTACTACGAGACAGAGAAGAACACCATGCCGAGCCAATCCCCGTATCTCATGCGTGCCGCGGATATCACCGCGCGCACGCAGTCGTTTTCTCACCCCTGGAACAGCCTGTCGGAAATCCACGGCACCATGATGGGCCGGCTGCTCGGCCTCAAGCGCACTGGCGTGAATTTCGCGCGCGTGCCGCCGGGCAAGGAGTCATTCGTCTATCACTCGCACCAGCGTGAAGAGGAATGGATCTACATCCTCTCGGGCGAAGCGCAGGCTGAAATCGCCGACAGCATGTTCACCGTGCGCGCCGGTGATTTCATGGCGTTCCCCACGGGCATCGCGCACCACCTGCGCAACTGCGGCAAGGAAGACCTCGTCTATCTGTGCGGCGGCGAACACCTGAACATCGAGATTGCCGATTTCCCTCGGCTGGGCAAGCGCATGCTGCGCCGTGGCGAGCAAGTCGACGTGGTGGACATCCACCCGCAACGTGAGCTGACGCCCTTCGGCGCGTAGGGATAGGGCTTGTCATCCTATGCGCATTGCACCCGGGCAGAAGGCCACTACAATGCCGCGCATGACCCGCCGCGCTGACCGCCTGTTCCAGATTGCCCAGATCCTGCGAGGCCGCCGTTTGACCACGGCGGCCATGCTGGCCGAGCGCCTCGGCGTGTCCGAGCGCACGGTGTACCGCGACATCCGCGACCTGTCTGTCTCGGGCGTGCCGATCGAAGGCGAAGCCGGTATCGGCTACCGCATGCGCGCCGGCTTCGACCTCGCGCCGCTCATGTTCACCGCCGATGAAGTCGAAGCCTTGGTGGCCGGCGCGCGGATGATCAAGGCATGGGGCGGCGGCACCATGGCCGACTCGGTGGAAGCGGCACTGGAAAAACTGATGGGCGCCCTGCCCGCGGAGCGCCGCAACGAAGCCGAGACCACACGCATCTTTGCGCCCGGTTACGGCATGGGCAGCGAGGTCAAGCAGGTCTTTGACACGCTGCATGCGGCGCTTGGCCGCCACGCCGTTGCGCGACTCTCCTACCGGGACGCGCAAGGCCAGTTGACCGAGCGCTGCATCCAGCCGCTCGGCCTGTTCTTCTGGGGACAAGTCTGGCTGGTGGCCGCCTGGTGCGAGCACCGTCAGGACTACCGCACCTTCCGCCTCGACCGCTGCGTCAAGGTCGACATTCTGGAGCGCCACTTTGCCGAGTCCGCCGAGCGCTCGCTGGCGGATTTCATGCGCAAGGTCCGGGGGTCGTCGGACTGACGCAACCTCAGGCGGGATCCGGCTCCGCCAGCAGCCGCTCAATATCGTCGGCGATCTCTTCCGGCTTGGTCAGGGGCGCGTAGCGCTTGTAGACCGTGCCGTCACGGCGCAGCAGAAACTTGGTGAAGTTCCATTTGACCGCTCCGATACCGAGCACGCCGGGCTTTTCCGAGGTCAGCCACTTGTAGAGCGGATGCGCGTTCGAGCCATTCACGTCGATCTTGCCGAACATCGGAAACGAGACGCCGTAGTTTTTCTCGCAGAACGCGCCGATTTCGTCTTCGCCGCCCGGCTCCTGCTTGCCGAACTGGTTGCACGGAAAGCCGAGCACTTCGAGACCTTTCTCATGCAGCCGCTTGTACACCGCCTCCAGACCGGCGTATTGCGGCGTGAATCCGCACTTGCTCGCCGTATTCACGATCAGCAGGACCTTGCCTTTGTACTGCGACAGCGGCACGCGCTGGCCGGTCAACGAATCGGCCTCGAATGCGTAGACGTCACTCATGGCTACTCTCCGGATGGTTGCGGGAACGGGGTGCTCCGGCATCTGTCCGGAATTGTAACGGCCCGCGCTGGGCGGGCCGTTGAGGGGCGATGCGGGTCAATGCTTGTCGGTGTCGGAGAACCAGAATGTGCGCTTGCGTTTGCCGAGGCCCTTAGGTGTCACTTGGACGGGGGCCAGCGCGGAGCCGCCTCCACCGGTGCCCGTCTGATTGCCGCAGCCGAAGCACACCGGCACTGACGTCGTACCGCCATTGCCGTTGTTCACCAGCACCACGCCATAGACCGACGAGGGCGGGAAGCCGCCGCCATCCAGCACCACCGAACGATTCGGGTTCTGGCCGGTGCCCGTCAGGAAGCTGACTGAATACGTGCGTGCGATGCCCAAGTTCGGGTAGCACGCACCGGCAGATGGAACCGCCGGGGTATTGGTTCCGAACGTGGTGTAGCCTGCCACCGTGAGGGGGGCGTTCACGACCTTCTCGCCTGGATTCGGCAGCGTGATGTAGAAGCCCGAGCCCGTCCCGCTGTACGCCGTCGAAGTGGAATCAACGAGGTTGGCTTCCGTCAACGGCACCCATCCCGCCGGCACGGGGCCGAGATTCGGGTCCTTCAGCATATAAAAGCGGTTAACCACGTTGTAGGCAGTGCCCGGCGTTGTAGAAGCCGAATAGAGCGGGTGCTCACGGTCGCCCGTGCCTGCCAAAACGGCGTTGAACGCCGCAGTGGGGACCACATCGGCCGCATAGAAGAACTTGCGCGCGTTGTTGGTGTTGGCCGCGCCGCCCAGTGACGCAAACTGCGTCAGCGCCCAGTTGGCGGGCGTATTGCCAGATGCACTCTGGAAATCCACACGCCAAATGTTGCCGCCCAGATCGCCCACGTAGGCCATCTGGATGTAGCCGCTGCCTGTGCGATCGACCGCCGTGACGTCGGAGGCGATCGAACGCGTGAGGCTGGTGTTCTTCACACACACGCCGGTCACACCGGTGCAGTTGGCCAAAGCGCTCCACACCGGCACGCCGCTGTAGGCATCAAGCACGATGATGCCGCGCCCCATGGTGTCGGTGCCGGGCGCGGGGTCGCTATCTTCGGAAGATGCATCGTAGCCGGCGCCCATGATCAGCACAGGGTTGGCGTAACCGGCCACACGCATCAGGCGCGGCTTGGACCACGTCTGGCCAAGTTCGGGAATGTCACTGTTACTGCGCGACCAGAGATAGCGCGGATTGAGCGGGTCCGACACGTCGAGCGCATAGATCAAGCTGCCGCCACGTCGCGCGGTCAGATAGATGATGGTGCGCGGGCTGGTCGCGTTGCGTTGGTCCTGCATGACGGTGGTGCTGCCATCGAAGAAGTCATCGCGCGGCGTTGGCGTCGGCGTGATGCCATTCGGCGTGGTGGACAATTTCACCTCCGGCGAATTGGCATAAAGTCGGCTCAGCTTGCCAATGAACTCCGGTGGGATGAAACCCCAGAGCTCGCCGCCAGGGCGCACGCCGTTGATACCAGTCGACTGGTTGCCATTGATCGCATGGAAGACACCATCGTTGGCACCGTAAAACACCACGATACCGGTGGTACCGCCGTAGTTGATAACCACCGGTCGGGAGTGCAACACGTCACCATGGATCGACGGGCGGATCGTCACCGGCGAGCCGGGGCCGGTTTCCGCCTCTTGTCCAGCAACCTTGGAGTTATCCAGCGCGTACACATCGCGCCCGCGTACCCAGTTGATGAAGTTGGTCTGCTCGCTCGAAGTGATAGTGGGGGCGCCGTTCGTACCGTTGTAGGAATTGATGGCGTTCAGCCCCGAGTTGCCCGCCAGCCATGTGTTGGCCGTATCGAATGTCGGCATGGCCGTGCTGGTCGGGCAGGTGCCTGCACCATTGCAAGTCAGTAGCGTACGGCCAGTCTGGCTCGTGAGGAACTGGGCGCGCAGCATTTCGCCGGCCCCTCCCTTCTCTACAACTTCCCCGTCTGGAGAGTCGAATGCCCATCCCTTGCTGGAAGGGCTGTTTTGCCAGAAGCCCTTGCTCGGCCAGTTGGCCAGGCTGCTGCCATAGCCACTTGAGCCGAACGACAGCGGCGGATCGGCCGTCCAGAAGCTGATCGCGTTGGGGGACATGAAACCCGTGCCCGCGTTGCTAAGCGCCGCGTTGCCAACGGAATCCAGCAGCTGCAGGCTGCCGTTGGCGTCGTAGCCCACCTGATACTGCTTGAGATTGCCCATCCAGCGCGGTGCCGCCGTCGCGTCAGGGCGGAACATGCCGATATACACCTGATTCAGGAACTGGCCCTGCGCGTTGACGGCCGCCGGCAAGCTGACCGACGCGAACACGCTATTGACCGCCTGGATTTCATTGAGGATCGACAGCAGTGCATCCTGCAGGCCCGCCACGTCGCCAAGCTGCACGGTGTAGGCTTTGCCGCCACCGTTGGTGGCCATGCTGTTGTCGAAGGTGACGTAGTCCTGATTCTTGCCGTCCGTCACCGTGATGGCGTAGGTGATGACGTTCTGCGGGTTGGCGGTGTTGGCCGTTCCTTGCAGATCGCTCTGGTACATGTAGCGTGCCCACTCGTCCCCCCAGTTGGACGCGTACTTGCTGTTGATGGCGATTTGCGTCGTCTGTGCAGCCGTGGGCGTGGGCACCGCCGCCTGAAGCGCCGCCAGCATCTGCGTGTCACTTTCAGCCGGGTGACCGCTGTTGGTGGCGTTGCCAATGTAGATGACGAAATTGCGCTGGCAGGGGTTCGTGATGGGCGACGTGTACTTCGTGCCTGACAACCCCGTCACACCGGTGTTCTTGTAGCCGGCATAGAACGACCAGGCCTCTTGCATTGCGCCGGAGGTCTGGACGTTATTGCCGTTCAGATCGCCGGGAAACTGGTTTTGCAGGTACGACAGCAGGCTGTTCACGCCCGTGCTGTCCATCAACTGCAGTGTCTGCGATGACTTCGGGTTCGCCGTCGGAAACCTGAACAGGCCGCCCGGACTTTTCGGGTCAAACATCATCAGACCAAGATTGACGTTGCCCAGCAGCGAAGGATTGTTGGCAATCGACTGTGCGGCACCGTACAGAGCGCACTGCTCGGCTCCCGAGCTTTTGCTCGGGTTGGCCACCGTCAACCCCGTCGCAGAACATGTGAACGACGCGTTGGCGTCAGAGTTGGCGCCATCGTCAAAGATGATCACTACATTGGGCTTGCCGGCGTTCTGCTGCAACCCCGTATACAAATCGATGTCTTCAGCACTAGCGGGTTGAGCGCCTGACAGCGCAAGTGCCGTGGCGACAAACGCAAATCGTTGAGCAAATGAGCGCATATGGGTTCTTCCTGGCTTTGCGCGTTGGCTTACGGACACGCCGCGCCGGTCAGCACGCGAACTGCAACGCCCTGATGCAGCGTGGTGTTCACGGCCGTGCCGTTGGCATCGTTGACGGTGGCGGCAACATCCCATTGCGTCGCACTGCAATTCGACATGCCACCCGGTGTACCGGCGGCGGTCAGGATGCCGGTGTCGGAGTTGTTGTTCACGCCGCCGAAGCAGGACGAGTCGGCGGCAAAGTTGGGGCTGGTCGTATCAGTGGTCAATTGCGTGTTGGCGATCGGTTTGGTTGCCAGGCATGTTGGTGCGGCAACCTGCGCGGTGTAGTCCGTCTTGCCATCGCCGTTCACGTCCACCGGCACGTTGGTCGCGACCGGGTTGGAGGTGAAATCCACGCTGATGACCTGCTCAATGCCCTGCTGCGCGGCGCTGCGCGCTTCCAGGCCGTATTGCTGGTTGGCGGCGATCTTGGTGTTGATCACGCCCGAGTTCATCATCATCACGACGATGCCCATGAAGATCGCCAGGAAGATCAGCGTGACAACAAGCGTCACACCCGACTGACGTGCCGATTGGCGAACCGATAAGCGCCGCATGGCTACTCCCGTGGGCCGGCTACATTGGCGACGCGTGCGAGTTCCGCATAGACGTGTCGCTTATAGCCATCGTTGAAAGGGGCGGTGAGCGTGCCGCGACCCATGTCGTAAGACCGCGTGTCCGTCCAGCCCGGCGACACGCCCAGCGTGCGCGCAAGCACGTTGATGCGCACGGCGGTCACGTTGCTCCAGTTCGTCGCAGCGGACGCGGTCCAGTTGTAGCCGGTCACATTGGTGCACGCGGCGCTGTTGTCGATACCCGGATTGGCGACATAGCAATCGGGTGAACCGTTGCCGTCCATGTCTACGCCATAGGCGAAATGCACGTCGTCGATGCCCTGGGCGATTGAGTTGGGCGGCTGCAGCGCGCCATTGGAGAACTCGACCATCTTGAGCGTGGGAATGCTGTCGCCGCCGGTGCCGCAGCGGTCGCACGTGGCAAGGTAGAACGCTCGCACGCTGACTTGGCGCACCGGGGCAGCATTTGTACAGGTTTTGTCTTTCAACGCGAAGTCCGCGCTGTTGCTGCTGAAGACAAAGGGGGCGGTGTCCGTACTGCAGAACGAATCCTGCAGGTAGGTCTGACCAGCAACGATCGCGCTGGGCAACACGGCCGCGGTTGACACGCGGCGCACCACGAGGATTTCCGAATTGGGCGACAGGTTCGGCAAACACGTTGCCGGGTTCGTATTGGCGGCATAGCCGTAGATGGCAACGGGCACCGTCGCAGGGCTGTTGGTAAAGCCAAGTGCGTTGGTGGCGCTTGCGCACACATCGGGCGTGGCCAGCGCTGAGGTTCCCAGCAGATTCAGATCGCCAAGGAAGCCTCCGAGCGCGACTTCCTGGCTGATGATGTCGAGCGCATAGCGGCCGTTCTCGATCTGCGTGGCGCTGTTGCCCAGCTGCACGCGCGATTGCGAGGTGGACGCATACAGGCTTGCCAACGCGGTCAGCAGCAACAGCCCCAGCGTCATGCCGACCATCAGTTCGACCAGCGACATCCCGCGCTGCAGACGACGCAACGTGCGGTTCGGCGTCATGACAGCACCCCCATGCGCACCTGCACGCTAATGGCACGCCGATAGGCGTCGTTACCGTAATTACCGCTGCCGCTGCCGCAAGGCAGCGCCGGCGCCACGGTCTGCACCATGCCTTGCCATGCGACGGTCACGCGATAGATCTGGTTGACCGTGTCGACGGCCTCGATACAGCCGCGCGCGCCGATCATGGCGCCCAGGGCAACGGTGCCGCTGGCGGCAGTCTCCGTATTACCGAGCAGCGCATTGTTCCAAGCCGCGAGATCGGTGGTGACAGTGGCTTGCTGCGCGGCCGTGCCAGTCGTGCAACTGGGTGCCGAGACACCGCCCGTGCCGGCCGTGGTGATCGCACCGGCCACGGCGTAGCACGAGGCCACCTGGCGGTTGGCATTGAGCCGCGCAGCCATGTCCTGCAACAACGTCAGGGCCTGCACGCGCTGGTAGGACTCCATCTCGGACTGGTTCGAGCGGACCATCATTCCGGCCGCGCCCAGCAGCGCCACCAGCAGGATCACGACCGAAATCAGGATCTCGATCAGGGTCGACCCACGCTGCCCGGCCTTGCGTAACCGGCGATGTGACAAATGTGCGATGGCGCTCATGAGCACGTCCCCGAAACCACGGCGACGCGGCCGGTGCCGCCCACCTGTACGCAACTCGACGAGACCGATTGCGACGCGCTCGTCGGCGTGACCTGGAACGTGACGCCGCCTGCAGTCGGTCGGCCATCGTTGCCGAACGACAGCGTATTGCCGTTGCTCGCCGCGATGGTCACGCCGCTGTACGGGCCGAATGTGCGGATCACCGTGGCGGGCGTGCCCGCCATCAGCGTCCATCCGGCCGCCCAAGTGCTGCTGGTCGATACGGTGACGATGGTGTTCTGCTTGACAGCCTCCGCCCGCGCCAACGACACGGCGGACGACAGATCGAACGACGCATTGCGCGTGGCCTGTGTCGCAATCATTCCCGAGAACGACGGCACGGCAATCGTTACGAGAATGGCGAGCACGGCCAGCGTGACCATCAGCTCGGTCAGCGTGAAACCTTGAATGGGCTTGCGCAGGATATTCATGGCTCGCCTCACTTCCAGCAGTTCGTGGCGCCAGTGGACGCCGCCTTGGCACCCGTATTCGTCAGGGTGAGCGTGCCGCAGGCGGTGTCGTTTACCTGCTGCGAGCCCTGCGGATTCGCCGCCAGTTGATAAGACGGCGGCACACTGCTGGCGCTCAACGTGAAGGTGTAGTTTGGCGAAACGTTGGCCGGCACGTTGCTGGCGTATTGCAACGTGGCCAGATTCGACGCATAGGCACGGTTGTCGAGCAGGAAGCGCTCCTGCGCGGACGCCACTTCCTGCATGAAGGATTCCGCCGCTGCCCGATTGGAGCGGACGATGTACTGGACGTAGCTGGGATACGCAATGATCGCCAGGATGCCGACAATGGCCACTGTGATCATCAGCTCAATCAGCGTAAAGCCCCGCGCCGCCCGCGCGCGCTGACACCTCGGCTTGCTTGCCACGTTTTTACCCACCCGGATTTGCTGTTGCTTTTATCGTTTTGATGCGCGCCCGCCGATGACTTGGCAGGCCCGCTCACCGCTTAAACGGCAATTCTCAGCAAATATTAAGGAAAGATCATGAGGCCCGGGTGGCCTTCCGAGCGGCGCAAACGTTGTGCGCCGCAAATTACCTCAAATGGTGTAGCGCTTTCGACACATCACACGACGTTGAGATGTTCAGTGCCGGCAGATAGATCTGTCTGCCCGCCGCGCTTGCTGTGCAGCTTGATCTGCAGGCGCAGATCGTTGAGGGAGTCCGCATTGCGCAGCGCATCCTCGTAGGTGATCTTGTTTTCCTCGTACAGATCGAACAGCGCCTGGTCGAACGAGATCATCCCCTGCTCGCGGGATTTCTTCATGACCTCCTTCAGCTCGTGCACCTCGCCCTTGAAGATGAGGTCTTGCACCAGCGGGGTGGCCAGCATGATTTCGACTGCCGGCACGCGCCCCTTCCTACCCTGACGCGGCAACAGGCGTTGCGCGATCATCGCGCGCAGGTTCAGCGACAAGTCGATCAGCAGCTGCTGACGCTTCTCTTCGGGGAAGAAGTTGATGATCCGGTCAATGGCCTGGTTTGAGCTGTTGGCGTGCAGCGTGGCGAGGCACAGGTGACCGGTCTCCGCATACTGGATGGCGTATTCCATCGTGTCGCGGTCCCGGATTTCGCCGATCAGGATCACATCCGGCGCCTGGCGCAGCGTGTTCTTCAGCGCCACGTGCCAGGACTCGGTATCCACGCCCACTTCACGCTGCGTCACCACGCAGTTCTGGTGCGTGTGCACGTATTCCACCGGATCTTCAATGGTGATGATGTGGCCATACGAATTCGCGTTGCGATAGCCCACCATCGCCGCCAGCGAGGTCGACTTGCCCGAGCCCGTGGCACCCACGACGATCACCAGCCCGCGCTTGCTCATCACGATCTCGTTCAGGATCGGCGGCAAATCCAGCTCACCCAGCGTCGGGATCTTTGTGTTGATGGTCCGCAGCACCATGCCGGCGCGGCCCTGCTGCATGAACGCCGACACGCGGAAACGCCCCGCGCCCGGCGCCGTGATGGCGAAGTTGCATTCCGAGCTGTCTTCGTACTCGCGCAGCTGCTTCTCGTTCATGATCGACTTGACCAGACCGACGGCCTGCACGGCATTCAGCGGCTGCTGCGAAATCGGCGTGACCTTGCCGTCCACCTTGATTGCGGGCGGAAATTCCGACGTGATGAACAAGTCCGAGCCACGGCTGTTCACCATCAACTGCAAGAGTTCGTGGATGTATTTGGTGGCGGCTTCGCGGTCCAGCATGGCGTGCCCCTCCTGAAGAGAATTGGAAAGCGCGCTGACGTGTGGGTCAGCGCATCAGTTCGCGTATCAGTTCGCGAACGCGTCCGGGTTCTTGGCGATAGCGCGCGCGTCTGCGTAGTTGATCGCCGAGCGCTTGATCAGCTCCGACAGGCACTGGTCGAGCGTCTGCATGCCCATGCCGCTGCTGGTCTGCATCATCGAGTACATCTGCGAGATCTTGTTCTCGCGGATCAAGTGACGGATGGCCGGCGTGGCAATCATGATTTCGTGGGCGGCAATCCGGCCCGAACCATCACGCGTCTTGAGCAGCGTCTGCGAGATCACCGCCTCCAGCGATTCGGAAAGCATGGTCCGGACCATCTCCTTCTCGTCTGACGGAAACACGTCGACGACCCGGTCGATGGTCTTGGCGGCCGAGCTGGTGTGCAGCGTGCCAAACACCAAGTGACCGGTTTCTGCGGCGGTGAGCGCAAGGCGAATGGTCTCGAGGTCACGCAATTCGCCGACCAGCACCACGTCCGGATCTTCACGCAGTGCCGACTTCAGCGCATTGGCGAACGAGTGCGTATGCGGGCCAAGCTCGCGCTGGTTGATCAGGCTTTTCTTCGATTCGTGCACGAATTCGATCGGGTCCTCCACCGTGAGGATGTGGCCCATGTCGTTTTCGTTGCGGTGATTGACCATCGCGGCAAGCGTCGTCGACTTGCCCGAACCGGTCGGGCCCGTAACGAGCACCAGGCCGCGCGGCTTCATCGCCAGGTCCGCAAACACCGCCGGCGCCTTCAGGTCATCCAGCGAGAGCACCTTCGACGGAATCGTCCGGAACACGGCTGAAGCGCCGCGGTTCTGATTGAACGCGTTGACCCGGAAACGCGAGAGCCCCGGGATCTCAAACGAGAAGTCGACTTCCAGGTTTTCTTCGTAGACCTTGCGCTGCCCGTCGCTCATGATGTCGTACACCATGGAGTGCACATCTTGGTGCGTGAGCGGTGGCACGTTGATCCGGCGCATGTCGCCGTGGATCCGGATCATCGGCGGCAATCCGGCCGACAGGTGCAAGTCCGACGCCTTGTTCTTGGCGGAAAACGCCAGAAGCTGCGCGATGTCCATCTTATAATGACCCCCGACTTTTTTATGTCGCCCGGGCGTCGCAATGGCGCCTCCAGACGCGCTCCGAGCCGTTGATTTGACGTGCCGGAACCTTGTTTATTTGTAACAAACGTCGCCGGATTATGTCTGTAATCGCCGCCAACTTGCAAGCCGTGCGTCAACGGATCACAACGGCCTGCACACTGGCTTCGCGCGATGCTGCGGGTGTCACATTGCTGGCCGTTTCCAAGACGTTCGACGCCGATGCCGTACGCGCCGCACATGCTGCAGGGCAACGCCTCTTCGGCGAAAACTACGTGCAGGAAGGCATCGCCAAGATCGACGCGCTGGCCGACCTGCGCACAGGCCCCGACCCGATCCACTGGCACTTCATCGGCCCTCTGCAGAGCAACAAGACGCGCGCCGTGGCCGAGCAGTTCGACTGGGTACACAGCGTCGACCGCCTCAAGATTGCCGAGCGCCTCTCGGCCCAGCGCCCCGACACCTTGCCGCCGCTGCAGATCTGTCTTGAGATCAACATCAGCCGCCAGGCCAGCAAACATGGTCTGATGCCAGATTTCGATGAAGTGCTTGCCGTGGCACAAGCCGTCTCGGCGCTGCCCCGCCTGCAATTGCGCGGCCTGATGGCCGTGCCTGAGCCGAGCGAAGACCCTGCCGCGCAGCGCAAGCCGTTCGCCGATCTGCGCGCCCTGGCAGGTCGGCTGCGCGAGGCAGGCATCCCGCTCGATACCTTATCGATGGGCATGTCCGCCGACCTGGAAGACGCGATTGCCGAAGGCGCCACCATTGTGCGCGTCGGCAGCGCCATCTTCGGGGCGCGGCAGTATGCAAACGCCTGAATTCCTGTTTTCTTTCACACCACCACTCTCATGCTCGACACTCTGAAACTCGGCTTCATCGGCGGCGGCAACATGGCGGCGGCCCTCATCGGCGGCCTGATTGCCAAGGGCGCGCACGGCGCCAACATCGTGGTGGTGGACCCGACCGAGCCTGCCCGCAGCCGCGCCGAACAAACCTGGGGCGCCCGCACCGCTGCCGCCCCCGGCGCAGAAATGGCCGACCGCGACGTGATCGTCCTGGCAGTCAAGCCGCAGCAGATGCGTGAGGTCTGCGCGCAAATCGCCCCGCACCTGGGTGACAGCCTAGTGCTGTCGGTGGCGGCAGGCATCCGGATCCAGGATCTGTCGCGCTGGCTGAATGGTCATGCGCGTATCGTGCGGGCCATGCCGAATACGCCAGCGCTCTCCGGCCTGGGGATGACTGGCCTGGCTGCCAATGCGGGCCTGTCGGATAACGACCGCGCAACAGCGAGCGCCATCGCCAATGCCGTCGGCAAGAGCGTGTGGGTGCCCGCCGAGGCGCAGATTGATGCGGTGACCGCCATCTCGGGCAGCGGCCCGGCGTACGTGTTCTATTTCATCGAGGCGATGCAGCAGGCGGCGCAGGAGCTGGGGCTGTCGGCGGAGGATGGGCGCACGTTGGCGGTGGAAACGTTTGTTGGCGCGGCCACGCTGGCAGGCCAATCAGCTGAGCCGGTTGAGGTGCTGCGCGAGCGCGTGACATCCAAAGGTGGGACGACCTATGCGGCGCTCACTTCAATGGAGGGGGCTGATATTAAGGCTGCCTTTGTGCGTGCGATGCATGCTGCGGCGGCACGCGGTAAGGAGATGGGGGAGGAGTTTGGGCGGGATTGAACCTGTCGGTCCATCCCCGGCTGAGTATGAATCGCGGGATGGACCAGCAACGCCCTAGCGCAGCAAATACGCCCCCGCCACACCAGCAAACAAACAAGCCCCCAGCCAATTGTTATGCCGGAAAACAAAAAAGCACTTCATCCGATCCCGCGTTTGCAGCATCGGGTAATACCAAAGCGACAACGCCACGGCGGCGGCAAACCCGATCCAATACGCCAGGCCTAGCGCCATCACGTGGCCGGCCCAGGCCATGATCCCGAAGAAACCGACGTAGCACAGCATGATCGCCACCACGTCGTAGCGTCCGAACGTAATGGCCGACGTTTTGATGCCGATGAGCAGATCGTCATCGCGATCGACCATCGCGTATGCGGTGTCGTAGGCAACGGCCCAGAACACATTGCCGGCAAGCATCAGCCACGCCAGCAGCGGCACCTGATCCTGCACCGCTGCGTACGCCATCGGAATCCCAAACCCGAACGCAATACCCAGGTACGCCTGCGGAATCGCGAAGAACCGCTTGAAGAACGGATACGTGCCGGCAATCACGATGGCCGCCACCGACATCCATTTGGTCAGCGCATTGAGCGGCAGGATCAGCATGAAGGCGATAAGCGACAGCACCGCGGCAACCGCCAGCGCTTCCCACGGGGCGATCAGGCCAGCGGTGAGCGGCCGCTCCTTGGTGCGTTTGACGTGTTTGTCAAAGTCGCGATCCGCCCAGTCGTTGACGGCGCAGCCAGCCGAGCGCATCAGGAATGTACCGACCGTGAAAATCACCACCAGCGACACCGGCGGATGGCCATCAGCGGCCATCCATAGCGCCCACAGCGTCGGCCACAGCAGCAGCAGCGTGCCGATCGGTTTGTCCATGCGCATCAGGCGCGCATAGAGCACGAGGCGGCTGGGTTGGGCGGCGGACGATTGCATGGAAATCACCAAAGAAAAATGGCGCCTGCACGAGGCAAGGCGCCATTTTAGTCCCGCCGAAAGCAGCTTAGGCGGCGGCCAAATCGAACCGGTCGAGATTCATCACCTTGACCCAAGCGGCAACGAACTCGCTGATGAAGCGCTCCTTACCGTCGGCGCTGCCAAACACCTCGGCCAGCGCACGCAGGATCGAATTCGAGCCGAACACCAGATCGACGCGTGTGCCAGTCCACTTGAGCTGACCCGTCTTGCGGTCAACACCCTCGTAGATGTTGCCGGCGGCCTTCCATTCGGTGCCCATGTCGAGCAGGTTGACGAAGAAATCGTTGGTCAGCGCGCCTGGCGTGGCGGTAAATACGCCGTGCTGGCTACCATCCGCGTTGATGTTGATGGCGCGCAGGCCACCGATCAGCACGGTCAGCTCAGGTGCGGTCAGCGTCAGCAACTGGGCCTTGTCGAGCAGCAACACTTCGGCCGGCATCGCGTAGTCGGCTTTCTGGTAGTTGCGGAAGCCGTCGGCCACCGGTTCGAGCGGCGCGAACGAGGCGGCGTCGGTTTGCTCGGCCGTGGCATCGACGCGGCCCGGCGCGAACGGCACGGTGATCGTCGTGCCGGCAGCCTTGGCGGCCAGTTCGATACCGACGCTGCCTGCCAGCACGATCACATCGGCCAGCGAAGCCTTGCCGGAGGCGCGCTGAATCTCTTCCAGCTTGGCCAGCGTGCCGGCCACCGGCTGGTTGACCGCCCAGTCCTTCTGCGGCGTCAGGCGAATGCGCGCACCGTTGGCACCGCCGCGCTTGTCCGAACCGCGGAAGGTCGAGGCAGACGCCCATGCCACCGCAACCAGTTCGGAGGCCGACAGACCGGAAGCAGCAATCTTCGCTTTGAGGTCGGCGATATCGGCATCGGTCGGCTTGTGCGTGGCAGCCGGCAGCGGGTCTTGCCAGATCAGGTCTTCACGCGGCACTTCGGGGCCGAGGTAACGCGACTTCGGGCCGAGATCACGGTGTGTGAGCTTGAACCAGGCGCGGGCAAAGGCTTCGGCAAACGCCTGCGGGTTATCGAGGAAGCGGCGCGAGATCTTTTCGTACGCCGGATCGAAACGCAGCGACAGGTCGGTCGTCAGCATGGTTGGCTTGCGCTTGGGCGAATCGGGCGTCGGGCCCGGAATGATCGCCTCGGCGTCCTTGGCCACCCATTGCAGCGCGCCGGCCGGGCTCTTCTCCTGCACCCATTCGTACTTGAACAGGTTTTCGAAGAAGAAATTGCTCCATTGCGCAGGGGTCTGCGTCCAGGTGACTTCCAGCCCGCTGGTGATGGCGTCGGCGCCCTTGCCGGTGCCGAACGTGCTCGCCCAGCCCAGGCCTTGCGCTTCCAGCGGAGCCGCTTCGACATCGGCGCCAACGTGGGTCGCCGCGCCCGCGCCGTGCGTCTTGCCAAAGGTGTGGCCACCGGCAATCAGCGCGACGGTTTCTTCGTCATCCATCGCCATGCGGGCGAAGGTGTCGCGGATGTCGCGTGCAGCAGCCAGCGGATCGCCGTTGCCGTCCGGGCCTTCCGGGTTCACATAGATCAGGCCCATTTGCACGGCGGCCAGCGGGTTCGCAAGATTGCGGTCGCCCGAGTAGCGGCTATTGGGGTTGTTGGTGGGCGCGAGCCAGGTGGTCTCGCTGCCCCAGTACACATCGTTGTCCGGTTCCCAGGTGTCTTCACGGCCCGCGGCAAAGCCGAAGGTGCGGAAGCCCATGGTTTCGAGTGCCACGTTGCCGGTCAGGATCAGCAGGTCGGCCCACGAGATTGCCTGGCCGTACTTCTGCTTGATCGGCCAGAGCAAGCGGCGCGACTTGTCGATGTTGACGTTGTCGGGCCAGGAGTTGAGCGGTGCGAATCGTTGCTGGCCGCGCCCTGCGCCGCCACGACCATCACCCGTGCGGTACGTGCCGGCAGCGTGCCATGCCATGCGGATGAACTGCGGGCCATAGTGGCCGAAGTCTGCCGGCCACCAGTCTTGCGAATCCGTCATCAGGCGGCGCAAATCGGCCTTGAGGGCGTCGTAGTCGATCGCATTGAATGACTTGCGGTAGTCGAACTTCGGCCCGAGCGGATCCGACTTCTCGGAATGCTGGTTCAGCAGATCAACGCGCAGTTGATTGGGCCACCAGTCCTTATTGGCCGTACCGCCACCGAAGGCGTGCGAAGCAGCGGGAGCATGGCCGGAAAACGGGCATTTGGCTTCAGTCGTCATGATTCTCTCGTTTAGGTCATGGGGGTTGATGCCGCCCCACCCGCAACACAACGGGCTTGCGGGAGGGACGCAATTCGCTGCTGTCGAAACGCCTGTCGCAAACTTGGCGAACGGCCGTCAAGCCAGCCTTAAGCCAGTAGCGAGCGCAGCATCCACGCGGTCTTTTCGTGGATGTCCATGCGTTGCGTCAGCAAGTCGGCGGTCGGTTCGTCGGCGGCCTTATCGACATCCGGGAACAGGCTGCGGGCGGTGCGCGTCACGGCTTCGTGGCCGGCTACCAGCTCACGCACCATGTCCATCGCCTCGGGAATGCCCTTCGATTCCGGAATCGACGACAACTTGGCGAACTCCGAATACGAGCCCGGTGCGGGATAACCCAGCGCGCGGATACGCTCAGCAACCGGGTCGACGGCATTCCACAGTTCGTTGTACTGCGTCTCGAACATCAGATGCAGCGTGTTGAACATCGGGCCGGTGACGTTCCAGTGGAAGTAATGCGTCTTCAGATACAGCGAGTAGGTATCGGCCAGCAGGCGCGACAGGCCTTCTGCGATCTTCTTGCGATCCTTGTCAGCAATGCCGATGTTGATCTGGGCTGCGGCAGTCGCGCCGTTGTTCTTCTTTGCCATCTGGATTCCCCTATGAAGTGGTGTGCAAAAACGCGATGCCCTTGCCTTGATTCAGCGTCGGGCCACGCGTGCTTCGAGCCTTCTTTCGGTTGCCGCTCGCGCAGCAAGTTCCGATCGTCGCATCGTCCTATGACGAAACGCACAGCGGATGGCAACCGAGCATCAGGCCGGTCATCAGACCATGAGCTGCACCATACCGTGCAGGAGCACGATCATAGCGCCGGCAGCCACGATGGTTAGACCGATCTGCTTGCGCACCCACTTGCGTTGCAGGCGGGCGGATTCTGCAGCGCGCGTGCCGAGCCCACCGGCCGCACTGCCGGGCATGCCGGACAGCGTCGGCACCTCTGCCTGCGACGCGCGCACGGTGCCCGCAAACCCCTGCCATTCCGAAACAAACATCCGCACCATTGCCATGCTTTTTTCTCCTTGCGACCCCGCGCGTTCCTGACGCCCGCACGACAAGCGCGGGCAGCTTCATGCATTCATCAGGTCAGTGCGATTCACCATAGGCAGCGAGCCATTCCAGCACGGTCGCGACGGTGTTCGAGGCAAGCGGCAGGGACATGACGGGCTCCACGGTGATTGGGCAGTGAGCGATGCGCTCACCATGGAAAACAGTCTACCTTTGCACTATCGACACGTATATTTGATTGTTTTTATCTATCAGTTAGGCGTGCGCTATGGCCGCCATGGGATGACGGCCAACGGATATCTAAGAGGATCAGTGAATCAGCGGGGTGGGCGGCAACAGCTTGATGCCGGGCAGTTCGCATTGCGCGACCGCCTTGGCCACCGCTTCGATCGCGGCAATGCGGGTGAAACTCTTGCGCCAGGCCAGAACAACGCGGCGGTCGGGCACCGGCTCCTGAAACGGCACGTAACTCAGCAGATCAGTGGCGGCAGGCTGCATGCTCGGCACCGACGTGCGCGGCAGCACCGTAATGCCCACGCCGCTGGCGACCATATGGCGGATCGTTTCCAGGGACGAACCTTCGAACGTCTTCTGAATACCGTCCGCGTTCTGCGAGAAGCGCGACAGCTCCGGGCACACCCCGAGCACATGGTCGCGGAAGCAATGCCCGTTGCCGAGCAGCAGCATGGTCTGTTGCTTGAGCGCTTCCGGGTCCACCGAAGACGCCTTGGCCAACTCGTGACCGCGCGGCACCGCCACGACAAAGGGTTCGTCGTACAGCGGCACCGTCATCAGGCCGGCTTCGGGAAACGGCTCGGCCATGATGGCGCAGTCGATCTCGCCCTGCTTGAGCAGTTCCACCAGCCGCACGGTGAAGTTCTCCTGCAGCATCAGCGGCATCTGCGGGACGGTGTCGATCATCTGCTTGACGAGCGCGGGAAGCAGATACGGCCCGATCGTGTAGATCACCCCCAGGCGCAGCGGCCCGGCCAGCGGGTCCATCCCCTGCTTGGCGATCTCGCGGATCGCCATCGTCTGTTCAAGCACGCGCTGCGCCTGTGTGACGATCTGCTCGCCCACGGGCGTGACGCTCACTTCCGATGCGCCGCGCTCGAAAATCTGCACGGCCAGTTCGTCTTCCAGCTTCTTGATGGCGACCGACAGCGTCGGTTGCGAGACGAAGCAGGCCTCGGCGGCACGCCCAAAGTGGCGTTCCCGCGCGACGGCGACGATGTATTTCAGTTCAGTGAGCGTCATGACGATCAATCGGCTTGGGGATGTCGATAGATTTTACCAAGGGACGTGCAATATTGCTTGGTGTTCGAACGACGGCCCCGGCATTGACAACGCTGCCATCCACCCCATCTTCCGGGGATACGCCCCACCGAGACAAAAAAGGAGCCGCCCCAACATGAGTGACGAACCTAACGGCAGCCGATCCCTGCCCCGCGGCAGACGCCGCTTTCTGGCAACGACAGTGGCGCTCATGGCAGCGCTGCATCTCTACATCGGATGGCGGCTACTGCCGGATCTGGGCTGGAACGGCGCAGGCTGGGCTGCAGGCGTCATCTTCCTGCTCGTATCGACGGTGATGATTCCCACTGGGATGGCTGCGCGCTTCGTGATCCGCCCCATCTCGCTGGCGGATCGCGTGACCTGGTTTGGCGCGTTGCTGATGGGCCTGTTCTCGTCTCTGCTGGTGTTGACGCTGCTGCGCGACGTGGCGCTCATCGTGCTGCCGCAGGCCTATCGCCACGACTCGGCCCTGCTCGTCGTCGCCCTCACCTTGCTGGTGACCTTGATCGGCTATGTCAACGCGCGCCGCATCCCCCGCGTCGCTCGGGTGACGGTGCCCATTGCGGACCTGCCTGCCGCGCTGCACGGCTTCACCATTGCGCAAATCACTGATCTGCACGTCGGGCCCACCATCAAGCGTGCGTATGTGACGGGCGTGGTCGAGCGGCTCAATGCGCTGCAACCGGACGTCGTCGCCGTGACGGGCGATCTGGTGGACGGCGAGGTTGACGTGCTGCGTCCGCATATCGCGCCGCTGGCCGGCATGTCGGCTCGGCACGGCGTTTTTGCGGTGACGGGCAATCACGAGTACTACTCAGGGGTCGGCCCCTGGGTGTCGGAGTTCGAGCGGCTCGGCATGCGCGTGTTGATGAACGAGCATGCGGTGCTTGAACACAACGGCGCGCCGCTGGTGATCGCGGGCGTGACCGATTTCAGTGCGGGCAAGTTCGACGCTACACACGCGAGCGATCCAACCCGGGCGCTGGCTGGGTCGCCGCCCGGCGTGACGCCCACCATCCTTCTCGCGCATCAACCGCGCAGTGCCCCGGCCGCAGCGGAGGCGGGCTTCGACCTGCAACTGTCCGGGCACACCCATGGCGGCCAGTTCTGGCCGTGGAGCCTGTTTGTTCCACTGCAGCAGCCTTTTACGGCTGGCTTGCACAAGCTGGGGCGCCTGTGGATCTACACCAGCCGTGGCACGGGATATTGGGGCCCGCCCAAGCGGTTCGGCGCGCCGTCGGAGATCACGCTGATACGGCTGGAACCGACCGTCGGCTAAACTTAAGAACTGATATCCGGCGAAGAAAACGTTCAGTTGACGGAGATCGCCGCCCTGCTCGATCAGGCCGATCGTGCGATGTACAGGGCCAAGCGCTTGCGCAAGCAGGCGCAGTTGGCGCACTAAAAAACCGTGCGCCGCCGGCCTTAGACGCGCAGGTAGTGCTCGCGCTCGCCCAGCCAGCGCTTGAGATGGGTGTCGACGGCTTCCGGAAAGCGGGCGAGCATGTCGTCCGCCGCTCCTTGGGCAAATTCGACGAGCCAAGCATCGTGGTTCAGATCGGCAAAGCGCAGCATCGCTTCACCCGACTGCCGCGCGCCCAGGAATTCGCCGGGGCCACGGATCTCCAGATCGCGCCGGGCGATTTCGAAACCATCGGTGGTTTCGCGCATGGTCTGCAGACGCTGCTTGGCCGTCGGCGACAGAGGCGCCTGATACAGCAGCACGCATACCGATTCCGCCGTGCCGCGGCCCACCCGCCCGCGTAGCTGATGCAACTGCGCGAGGCCAAAGCGCTCGGCGTGCTCGATCACCATCAACGAGGCATTGGGCACATCCACACCGACTTCAATGACGGTGGTGGCCACCAGCACGTGCAGCTCGCCGCCGGCGAAGGCGCTCATCACGGCGGCCTTCTCGGCGGATGGCAAGCGTCCGTGCACGAGGCCGACCTTCAAACCTTCCAGGCTCTGGGAAAGCGTCTCGAAGGTTTCGACGGCGGTCTGCAGCTGCAGCGCCTCGCTCTCTTCGATCAGCGGGCAAACCCAATAGACCTGCCGACCTTCGCGTGCGGCAGCGTAGATGCGTTCAATCACTTCGTCGCGGCGCGCATCGTTTACCAGGCGCGTGACGATGGGCGTGCGGCCGGGCGGCAATTCGTCGATGGCGGAGACGTCGAGATCGGCGTAATACGTCATCGCCAGCGTGCGCGGGATCGGCGTGGCGGACATCATCAGTTGGTGCGGCACTTGGGCGTTGGCGGCAGCGGGAGCATCGCCATTGCTCGCCTTGCCGCGCAGGGCAAGCCGCTGTGCCACACCAAAGCGATGCTGCTCATCCACCACGGCCAGTCCGAGCCGCGCGAACGTGACCGCATCCTGGATCAGCGCGTGCGTGCCGATTACGAGTTGCGCCGTGCCGGCCGCCACGCGCGCGGCCGCCTCGTCCTTCTGCTTGCGCTTGAGGCTGCCCGCCAGCCAGACGATGTCCACGCCCAGCGGCTCCAGCCAGGCAGAAAGCTTGCGGTAATGCTGCTCGGCCAGCAGTTCGGTTGGCGCCATCAGGGCGGCCTGCCAGCCGGCATCGATGGCCTGGCATGCTGCCAGCGCGGCAATGACGGTCTTGCCGCTGCCCACGTCGCCCTGCAGCAATCGCTGCATCGGGTACGGGTGGGCTAGGTCGGCGCGGATCTCTTCCCATACGCGAGCCTGCGCGCCGGTCAGCTTGAACGGCAGCGCATTCATGAAGCGCGCGAGCAGCCCATCCTTGCCGCTGTCGCGCAGGATGGGCGCATTACGCATGCGGCGCGCGGCCTGCGCACGCTTGAGCGACAGCTGCTGCGACAGCAGTTCATCAAACTTGATGCGCAGCCATGCCGGGTGCGTGCGCTCGACGAGGCTGTGCTCGTCGACATCGGGCGTCGGTTGATGCAGCAGGCGCACGGCGTCGGCCGGCGTCATCAGCTTGAGCGGCGCTAGCGAGCCAGTGATGAGGCTGTGCGGCAACGTTTCCGGCAGCGGCGTGCGTGTGAGCGCGTTCAGGATCGCCTTGCGCAGATAGGCCTGCGCCACGCCGGCCGTGCTGGGATACACCGGTGTCAGGCGATCGGGCAGCGGTTCATCCTCCGCCACGGCGCGCACGGTCGGGTGCACCATCTCGGCCCCGAAGAAGCCACCGCGCACTTCGCCGCGCACACGCAGGCGCACGCCTTCGGCCATCTGCTTGACTTGGCTGCCGTAGAAATTGAGAAAACGCAGAACCAGCTCGCCCGAGTCATCGGCGATATGCACGACGAGTTGCCGGCGCGGCCGGAATGCCACTTCATTGCGCGTCACCGTGCCTTCCACCTGCGCGGCCCAGCCGGTATTGGCCCGCGCCGTGGCTTCGGCAATGGTCAGGAGCGTGGTTTCGTCCTCGTAGCGCATCGGCAGATGCAGGACGAGATCGACGTCGCGGTGCAGGCCGAGCTTGGCCAGTTTGTCCGCCGGGCGGGCGGTCTTGGCTGCTGCCTTGGCTGGCTTGTCTGCCGGGGCTGCGCGTTTTGGCTTCGGCGCCGGCGCAGTATCAGCGTCGGGCATAGGAGCAGCATCAGTTGCGGAACGGGCGCGAGGCGGCACAGGGCGTTTACAATGGCGAACTTTGCGAGTCGCCCGATTGTACCGGCGCCCGCCACCATCACTTGGCGCAATCCACGTCTGCGCCACTTTTCATGCTGACGCTGTCCGATTTCGACTTCGATCTGCCGCCCGAGCTGATCGCACAAACCGCCCTGCCCGACCGCACCGCGAGCCGCCTGCTGGCCGTGTGCCGTGCGGAAGATGCCGTGCATTTTGAAGACCGCCAGTTTGCCGATCTGGTCGACTACCTGCGCCCCGGCGACCTGCTCGTCTTCAACGACACGCGGGTCATCAAGGCACGCTTTTTCGGCCACAAGGCCAGTGGCGGCAAGGTCGAGGTGCTCGTTGAGCGCTTGCTGGACGAGCACACCGTGTTGGCGCAAATCCGCTCCAGCAAGTCGCCCGTCGAGGGCACCACACTTCGCCTGGCCGACGCCTTTGACGTGACGGTCGGCCCCCGCGCCGAGCCGTTCTTTACGTTACGTTTCCCGCAGCCGGCGCTGGATCTGATCGAGCAATACGGCCGCCTGCCGCTGCCGCCCTACATCGAGCACGACCCCGACAGCTTTGACGAGACGCGCTACCAGACCGTGTATGCACGCAACCCGGGCGCCGTCGCGGCCCCCACGGCGGGCCTGCATTTCGACGATGCGCTGTTCGCCAAGCTGGACGCCATGGGCATCCAGCGCGGCTTTCTCACGCTGCACGTGGGTGCGGGCACGTTCCAGCCAGTGCGCGTGGAAAACATCGCCGAGCACCGGATGCACAGCGAGTGGTACCAAATCACGCCGGAACTGGCCGAAGCCATCCGCGGCACGCGCGCGGCCGGCGGCCGGGTGATCGCTGTGGGCACCACGTCGATGCGCGCGCTGGAATCGGCCGCGCAGCCGGACGGCACGCTCAATGCCTGCAGTGGCGAGACCGACATTTTCATCACCCCCGGCTACCGCTTCCGCGCCGTCGACCTGCTGGTGACCAACTTCCACCTGCCTAAATCGACGTTGCTGATGCTGGTATCGGCGTTTGCCGGCATGGGCGCCATCCGAGGCGCCTACCAGCACGCCATCGCCCAGCGCTACCGCTTCTTCAGTTACGGCGACGCCATGCTGCTGATGCGCGCTCCCTCCGAACCCGGCGAACCCCAATCGCTCTGACCATGCTCAAGTACGAACTGCTCACCACCGATGGCCTCGCCCGACGCGGCCGCATGACCCTGAACCACGGCGTGGTGGAAACGCCCATCTTCATGCCGGTGGGCACCTATGGCGCGGTCAAGGCGATGTCGCCGGCGGAGCTGAAGGACATCGGCGCGCAGATCATCCTGGGCAACACGTTCCACCTGTGGCTGCGCCCCGGGCTGGAAGTGATGGACGCGCACAAAGGCCTGCACGGCTTTAACGGCTGGGACAAGCCCATCCTGACCGATTCCGGCGGTTTTCAGGTGTTTTCGCTGGGTGATCTACGCAAGATCACCGAAGAAGGCGTGACGTTTGCATCACCCATCAATGGCGACAAGCTGTTCCTGTCGCCGGAGATCTCGATGCAGATCCAGCGCCGGCTGAACTCGGACATCGTCATGCAGTTCGACGAATGCACTCCGTACAAGATTGGCGATCGCCCCGCAACCGAGGCCGAAGCCGCCGCCTCGATGCGCATGAGCCTGCGCTGGGCGCAGCGCTCGCGCAACGAATTCGAGCGCGAGAAGAATCCGAACGCGCTGTTCGCCATTGTCCAGGGCGGCATGTTCGAAAACCTGCGCGATGAATCGCTCGCCGGCTTGCAAGCCATTGACGCCGATGCAGGCGGCGAAGGTTTCGGCGGCTACGCCATCGGCGGCCTGTCGGTCGGGGAGCCCAAGGAAGACATGATGCGCGTGCTGCAGCACGTGGCGCCGCGTCTGCCTGCCAACAAGCCGCATTACCTGATGGGCGTCGGCACACCGGAAGATCTGGTGGCGGGCGTTGCCAGCGGCATCGACATGTTCGACTGCGTGATGCCGACCCGCAACGCGCGCAACGGCTGGCTCTTCACCCGCTTTGGCGACATCAAGATCAAGAACGCGGTACACCGCAACGATCCGCGTCCGCTGGACGAGACCTGCGGCTGCTACACCTGCAGCAACTTCTCGCGCGCCTACCTGCACCACCTGCAGCGCGTCGGCGAAATCCTGGGGGCCCGCCTGAACACCATCCACAACCTGTATTACTACCTGGAATTGATGGCCGAGATGCGCACCGCCATCGAGTCGCACGGCTTTGCCGCATTCCAGGCGCGCTTTGCCGCAGACCGCGCGCGCGGGGCGCTGTAAAGGCGCCTCATCAGGGCGCTGGACGCGCCCATTTGCCGCAGCATCGCAATGGTAGAATGTCGGGTCCGATTTTTGACCGATTGACGAACCATTACGGAGTTCTGACGTGTTCCTGATTTCCGACGCTTACGCGCAAACTGCACCGGCTGTTGGTGGTGCCGCGGGTGGCCTGATGAGCTTCCTGCCCATCATCCTGATGTTCGTGGTGCTGTGGTTCATCATGATCCGCCCGCAAATGAAGCGCCAGAAAGAAACCAAGGCGATGCTCGAAGCCTTGGCCAAGGGCGACGAAGTCGTCACCGCTGGTGGCATTCTGGGCAAGGTTAGCAAGGTGGCTGAGCAGTATGTCACCGTGGAAATCGCTGCCAACACCGAAATCACCGTTCAGAAGAGCGCCGTGACGACCGTGCTGCCCAAGGGCACGCTCAAGGCACTGTAAATCGGCCCATCCCGGCGCCGCGCACGATTGCGCTGGCGCCGGAACCCCAGGCAGCGCCTATTCTAAGAATCCGCGCCCGCGCCCTCGGCGTCGCCTCTCTGCATTCCAAGATGAATCGCTATCCGCTCTGGAAATACATTGTGATCCTGGTGGCGCTTGCCATTGGGTTCCTCTATACGCTGCCGAATTTCTTCGGTGAGGCACCTGCTGTGCAGGTGTCTTCGGGCAAGGCCACCGTCAAGGTCGACCTGAACGTGCAAAAGCAGGTCGAAAGCCTGCTGGCCGCGGCCAGCATTCAGCCTGACGGCGTGTTCTTTGACAACAACGGCACCTCCGCCAGCGTGCGCGTGCGCTTTGCCGACACCGACACGCAGCTCAAGGCCAAGGACGTCCTGGCCCGCGGCCTGAACACCGATCAAACGGATCCGACCTACATCGTGGCGCTGAACCTGCTGCCGGGCTCGCCGCGCTGGTTGAGTGGCGCGCCGTTCTTTGCCAAACCGATGTTCCTGGGCCTCGATTTGCGCGGTGGCGTGCACTTCCTGCTGCAGGTCGACATGAACGGCGCGGTGACGAAGAAGCTCGATTCGCTGGCCGGCGACATCCGCACGCAATTGCGTGACAAGGGCATCCGCCACAGCGGCATCGACCGCAACAACAACACGATCACGATCAAGTTCAGCACCCCGGACGAGGCCGACCGCGCCCGTGCGCTGCTGGCCGATTCGACCCGCGAACTGGCCTACACCGTGGACAAGAGCGCCGACGGCGCCACGCTCACCGGTACCTTCACCGCCGCTGCGATGAAGGAAGTGCAGGACAACGCGGTCAAGCAGAACATCGTCACGCTGCATAACCGGGTGAATGAACTCGGCGTGGCTGAACCGGTGATCCAGCAGCAGGGTCCGGACCGCATCGTCGTGCAACTGCCGGGCGTGCAGGACACGGCCAAGGCCAAGGACATCATTGGCCGCACCGCCACACTGGAAGCGCGCCTGGCAGATCCGAACGCGCCGCTCGTGCCGCGTGCCGGCGATCCGGTGCCGCTGGGCGACGAGCTGTTCACGCAAGGCCGCAGCGCCCCGGTGCTGCTGCAAAAGCAGGTGATCTTCACCGGTGATCGCATCACCAGCGCTTCGGCCGGCTTTGACCAGAATCACAACTCGTCGGTCGACATCACGCTCGACGGCCAGGGCGGCCGCATGCTGCGCGATGTCTCGCGTGACAACATCGGCAAGCGCATGGGCATCGTGCTCTTTGAAAAGGGCAAGGGCGAAGTGCTGACGGTGGCGACCATCCAGTCAGAACTGGGCTCGCGCTTCCAGATCACTGGCATGGGCTCGACCGAGGCAGCTTCGGATCTGGCACTGCTGCTGCGTGCAGGCTCGCTGGCGGCGCCGATGGAGATCATCGAAGAGCGCACCATCGGCCCGTCGCTGGGTGCCGACAACATCAAGAAGGGCTTCGATTCAGCGCTGTACGGCTTCCTCGCCATCTCGGTGTTCATGGTGCTGTACTACATGCTGTTCGGTGCGTTCTCGGTGGCAGCCCTGGGCGTCAACGTGTTCCTGCTGATCGCCCTGCTCTCCATGCTGCAGGCCACGCTCACGCTGCCGGGTATCGCGGCAATCGCGCTGGCGCTCGGTATGGCCATTGACGCCAACGTGCTCATCAACGAACGCGTGCGTGAAGAGCTGCGCAGCGGCGCATCGGCTCAGATGGCCATCGCCGCCGGTTTTGACCGCGCCTGGGCAACCATCCTCGATTCGAACGTGACCACGCTCATCGCCGGTCTGGCCCTGATTGCCTTTGGTTCGGGCCCGGTACGCGGCTTCGCGATCGTGCACTGCCTGGGGATCGGCACGTCCATGTTCTCGGCGGTGTTCTTCAACCGCGGTCTCGTGAATCTCTGGTACGGCCGCAAGAAGAAGCTGCAGAGCGTCGCGATCGGGCAGGTGTGGAAGCCGGGAAATACGAACACGCAATCGCCCGCCAAGTAATCACGCCACCCACAACGAATCTCGCATAACCGGCACCGCCCCGGCACAAAAGGGGCGGTCGCCACAAAGGGCAGACCATGGAGTTTTTCCGCATCCGCCGCGACATTCCGTTCATGAAGCACGCGTTGATTCTCAACGCGCTGTCGTTCCTGACGTTTATCGCCGCTGTCTTCTTCCTGTTCCACAAGGGGCTGCACCTGTCGGTGGAGTTCACTGGCGGTACGGTGATGGAAGTCGCTTACACCCAGGCCGCCGATCTGCCGAAGATCCGCGGCGACGTTGAGAAGCTCGGCTATGCCGATGCGCAGGTGCAGAACTTCGGCACCTCGCGCGACGTGATGATCCGCCTGCCGCTCAAGAACGGTCCGGACGGCAAGCCCATCGCCTCGGCCGTGCAAAGCCAGCAGGTGATGACGGCCCTGAACGCCGTCAACCCTGACGCCAAGCTGCAGCGCGTTGAGTTCGTCGGCCCGCAGGTCGGCAAGGAACTCGCCACCGACGGCCTGCTGGCGCTGCTGTTCGTGGTGATCGGCATCGTGATCTACCTGTCGATCCGCTTCGAATGGAAGTTTGCCGTGGCGGGTGTGATCGCCAACCTGCACGACGTCGTGATCATCCTGGGCTTCTTCGCCTTCTTCCAGTGGGAATTTTCGCTGTCGGTGCTGGCGGGGGTGCTGGCGGTGCTCGGCTATTCGGTCAACGAATCCGTGGTGATTTTCGACCGGATCCGCGAAGCGTTCCGCAAGTACCGCAAGATGAACACGCACGAGGTGATCGATCACGCGATTACCAGCACCATCTCGCGCACGATCATCACCCACGGGTCGACCGAAATGATGGTGGTGTCGATGCTGGTATTCGGCGGCCCGACGCTGCACTACTTCGCTCTGGCCCTGACGATCGGTATTCTGTTCGGTATCTACTCTTCGGTGTTTGTGGCAGCCGCGTTGTGCATGTGGCTAGGCGTCAAGCGTGAAGACCTGGTCAAGTCTGAAAAGAAGGCCGGCGGCCCGAAAGAAGACGATCCTAACTTCGGTGCGCAGGTCTGAAGAGACTGCCCCACACTGCCCGGAGGACTCATTCTTCGGGCAACAAAAAAGCCCCGCAGCTGCGGGGCTTTTTCATTGGCTGTGACGTTTGCCAGGCTTATTGCTGCGCTACGCTGGTGTCTTGTTTGATGCCTTCCACCTGGATCTTCAGCTTGGTTTCCATGTTGAAGCCGTAGGCCTTGCCGTAGTCGACGCCGAAGTCGTCGCGCTTGAACTTCATCTCGGCATCGGCGCCGCAGACTTCACGCTTGAGCATCGGATGCTGCATGCACTTGAACGCGTCGATTTCCAGCTTGGCCGGCTTGGTCACGCCGTGCAGCGTCAACTGGCCTTCGGCTTCGGTCGGCACGTCGCCCTTGAACTTCGTGAAGTTGCCCTTGAACGTGGCGGTCGGGTACTTGGCCACATCGAAAATCTCGGCGCTCTTGGCGTGCTCGTTCATCTTGGCGAGACCGAAGTCGATGCTGTCGGTTTGCACGGTCACGTCGATGCTGCCAGTCTTGGCGGCGCGATCCAGCGTCACGGTGCCGCTGGACTTCTCGAACTTGCCGCGCCACTTCGACAGACCGCCCATGTGGTCAGCTTCGAAGCTCGGGTAGGTGTGGCTCGGATCCAGCTGGTACGTGGCCGGTGCAGCAAAGGCGGCAGTGGCAGCAACGGCCGACAGTGCGGCAACGAGGGTACGCAATTTCATGAGAACTCCTGCGGAATAAAAGCGGCACACGGGGGCCGAAAATCGTTGGATTGAGACTTCTGGTTACTTCTTGGCGATGACAACGCGGAACTTGATCGTCACGTCGTCCGAGACGACCGACGTGTCCTTCCACTCACCGTCACCCACCTTGAATACGTTGCGCTTGACCGGCAGCGCGCCTTCGAAGATCTGATTAGCGCCTTCCTGCTTGAACGTCACAGGTGCCGTCACGTCCTGCGTGACGCCCTTGATGGTCAGCTTGCCGACCACATCCACCTTGCCGCCCGCGCCAGGCTTGAATGCGGACGATACGAACGTCGCCTTCGGATACTTGGCGGTGTCGAACCAGTCCTTCTTCTTCAGTTCGTCGTTGTATTCCTTGCTGCCGACGTCAACGCTCGTCACGTCGATGTCGACCTTCGCCGTCGAGGCAGCCACATTGGCCGGGTTGTAATTGACGGCGGCGTCGAACTTGCCGAACTTGATATCCATCGGCACACCGAGCTGCTTGCCGGTGGCGGTGACGCTGCTCTTGGCGGCATCCACCTGGGCGATGGCCGATACCGATACGGCAGCGATCGACAGCGCGCCGGCAGCAACCAGGGCAATGGCGCGGGGGCGCACAAAACGTTTCATCATCAGACTCCTTCAGTCAGGCCGGGCCATGCCGGCAGTCTTGGTCAGGATGGAAAGGCAGAGCGCCGGCACACCGTGCAGCGGCGCGTTTGGAAATCAGCGGAGGAAAGGCACCATGCGGCGCAGCGTGCCGTCACGATCGACGACGTGGTGCTTGAGCGCAGCCAGGATGTGCAGCACGACGATGGCCGCCATGGTCCAGTTCAGCCATTCGTGCGCCATGCTGAAGATGTCTTTCAGCGCATCGCTCTTGTCGAACGGCATCGGCAGTTCCCACAGGCCGAGATAGACGACCTTGACGCCGGCTGCGACGCTCAGCAGATAACCCGTCAACGGCACAGCAAGAATCAGCAGATACAGCCCGACGTGCGCGGCTTCCGCGGCGGCGTGCTGCCACTTTGGCATGCCCGGCACGGGCCCCGGGGCGGGGTGCGTCAGGCGCCACAGCACACGGAGCACCGCAAAGATCAGCACCGTGATGCCGATCCACTTGTGATACGAGAACAGCTTCAGCTTGGTGGGCGTAAAACCCGGGATATCGGTCATGTACAGACCGAGCCCAAAGGCCGCGAAGATCAGCAGCGCGACGATCCAGTGCATCGCAATCGCGGGTTTGGCATAGGCGCCGTGGTCAGCGGCGCCGCGCATGGCGAGATTCGAGTGGGCGGCTTGTGACATCGGTTCCCTCGGTATTTTGGAGCGCTCAGTAGGCGGCGCCTGTGGGTATGACCACGACGCCAAACGATTGTGCATTATTTGCGCGATCCGACCGGCCAAGGCAGCCTTAAGTTCATCGAGAAATTCAAATTTTTTGATTGACTAGGCATGTCAATGGGAGCGGCCGGGCAAAAGCTTCTTCGGAAGCTACAAAGCAAAACGGCCCGCCCCCGAATTCGAGAGCGGGCCGTTCTTCACACGGCACCACCAAATTTTTGAAACAATCAGGCGATACGGCGTGCCAGTTCTTCTGCCTTGCCGATGTAGCTGCCGGGCGTCATGTCCAGCAGCAACTTACGGGCGTCTTCGGGAATCGCGAGCGTACCGATGAATTCACGCAGCGCGTCGCGCGAGATGCCTTTGCCGCGCGTCAGTTCCTTCAACTGCTCGTACGGGTTGGCGATGCCGTAGCGGCGCATCACGGTCTGCACCGGCTCGGCCAGCACTTCCCAGCAGGCGTCCAGGTCTTCAGCCAAGCGTGCCGGGTTGGTTTCCAGCTTGCCCAGGCCGCGCAGGCAGGCGTCGTACGCGAGCAGGCTGTAGCCGAACGCCACGCCGATGTTGCGCAGCACGGTCGAATCCGTGAGGTCGCGCTGCCAGCGCGACACGGGCAGCTTTTCCGACAGATGACGCAGCACCGCGTTGGCCAGGCCAACGTTACCTTCAGAATTTTCGAAATCAATCGGGTTGACCTTGTGCGGCATGGTCGACGAGCCAATCTCGCCGGCCTTGGTCTTCTGCTTGAAGTAGCCCTGCGAGATGTAGCCCCAGACGTCGCGGTCCAGATCCAGGATGATCGTGTTGGCGCGCGCCACGGCGTCGAACAGCTCGGCCATGTAGTCGTGCGGTTCGATCTGGATGGTGTACGGGTTGAACGTCAGGCCCAGGCGCGTCTCGATCACGTGTTTCGAGAAGGCTTCCCAGTCCAGCGACGGATATGCCGACAGGTGCGCATTATAGTTGCCCACGGCACCGTTCATCTTGCCCAGCAGTTCAACGGCTTCGATGCGGCGGATGGCGCGGTCCAGGCGGGCGGCCACGTTGGCCATTTCCTTGCCCAGCGTGGTCGGGCTGGCCGGCTGGCCGTGCGTGCGCGACAGCATCGGCACGTCGGCGTTGGCGTGGGCAAGTTCCACCAGGCGAGCCTGCACGCGGCGCAGCGTCGGCACGATCACGGTGTCGCGCGCGCCCTTGAGCATCATCCCGTGCGAGGTGTTGTTGATATCTTCCGACGTGCAGGCGAAGTGGATGAACTCGCTGGCAGCTTCCAACTCGGCGTTGCCCTTGACCCGCTCCTTCATCCAGTATTCGACGGCCTTCACGTCATGATTGGTGACGGCTTCGATCTCTTTGATGCGGGCGGCG
This sequence comes from Burkholderiaceae bacterium 26, assembly GCA_000955795.1. GTDB lineage: Bacteria > Pseudomonadota > Gammaproteobacteria > Burkholderiales > Burkholderiaceae > Ralstonia > Ralstonia chuxiongensis. The sequence continues at coordinate 38,935 of JYOB01000003.1, read as the reverse complement.
TCTACCTCGGCAAAGTTCTCGACCAGCGCCAACAATGCACCTTCGGCGGCTGCCGAGAAACGCGGAATCTCGGCCAGGCCGGCCTGCGACAGGGCGATCAGCCAGTGCACCTCCACCTTCACGCGGTTGCGCATAAAAGCGGCTTCCGACAGCCACTCGCGCAGCGGATCGGCCTTGGCAGCGTAGCGGCCATCGATGGGAGACAGAGCGGTCAGGGCAGAAAGCGACGACATGGCAGGCGGGGAAAAATGTGAAGGGAATCTCAATCCGGACAACCCGGACGGGGCGTTGCGCGTTGAACCAAGGTGCATACGCGCACCCAAGCGAGCCCGCGATTTTACCACCCGGCACCTGTCTTTCATGGCCAATCCGGCCTAAAGCAAGCCTCCGTTTGGTTGAGTTGGGTTCGGGCGCCGCGCAGCGCACTCGGGAAAGTGCGCAGCTATACTTCCGCCTCCAACATGACACGCCTATGAAACTGATCGGATCGCATGCCAGCCCGTACACCCGCAAGGTGCGCGTCGTCCTGGCTGAAAAGAAAATCGACTACCAGTTCGTGCTGGAAGACGTGTGGAGCGCAAGTACGCAAATCCACCAGTTCAACCCGCTGGGCAAAGTGCCCTGCCTGGTGATGGACGACGGCGGCGCCCTGTTCGACTCGCGCGTGATTGCGGAATATGCCGACACGCTGTCGCCGGTGGCGCGCCTCATTCCGCCTTCGAGCCGTGAACGCGTGGAAGTGCGCTGCTGGGAGGCGCTGGCCGACGGCCTGCTCGACGCCGCGCTCATGCTGCGCATCGAACATACGCAGCGCACGCCCGAGCAACGCAGCGAAACGTGGCTCGCGCGCCAGACCCACAAGATCGATCAGGCGCTGCAAGCCATGTCGCAAGGCCTGGCTGACAAGACTTGGTGCAACGGCAACCACCTGACGCTGGCCGACATCGCCGTCGGCTGCGCGCTTGCCTACTTGGATTTCCGCCAGCCGCAGATCGATTGGCGCGAACGTCACGCCAATCTCGCTTCGTTCTACACGCGCATTGAGAAGCGGCCGAGTTTCATGGAAACCCAGCCGCAATAATCAATGGAAAGCCGCGAGCGTTACACGGCCACCGGATCAAACCGTTCGGCCTGGGCCATCGGCCAGTAGCGCTCATAGAGTTGATAGCGGTACCGCCCGGCCAGCAGGTCGCCGGGTTCCAGGTACTTGAGCAGCGCGGAGAGCAACTGCACCTCGTTGCCCGACACGCGCCGCACGATGTGGTGCGCGCGAAAATCCGCCGGATGCTGCAAGCCGGCAGCCTGCGTCAGTTCCAGCAGCGCATGCAAGGTGTGCGCGTGATATTGATGCACGCGCTCCGCCTTGTCGGGCACGACGAGCGCCTTCTGCCGAGACGGGTCTTGTGTTGCTACGCCGGTCGGGCAGCGGTCGGTGTGGCACTTCTGCGCCTGGATGCAGCCGAGCGCAAACATGAAGCCGCGCGCAGCGTTGCACCAGTCGGCACCCATTGCCAGCGTGCGCGCCACGTCAAACGCCGTGACGATCTTGCCTGACGCGCCAATCTTGATCTTGTCGCGCAGGTTGGCACCCACCAGCGTGTTGTGCACCAGCAGCAGCCCTTCCTGCAGCGGCGTGCCGACGTGGTCCGTAAATTCGAGCGGCGCCGCACCCGTGCCACCCTCCGCGCCATCGACAACAATGAAGTCCGGCAGGATGCCCGACTCCAGCATCGCCTTGACGATGCCGAAGAACTCCCACGGATGCCCGATGCAGAGCTTGAAGCCGGTCGGCTTGCCGCCCGACAGCACGCGCAGCCGGTCCACAAACTGCAGCAGCCCCAGTGGCGTGCTGAACTCCGAGTGCGCGGCCGGCGAAATACAGTCTTTGCCGATCTGAATGCCACGCGTGGCGGCAATCTCGGGCGTCACCTTGGCGGCAGGCAATACGCCACCGTGCCCCGGCTTGGCACCCTGCGACAGCTTCACCTCAATCATTTTCACCTGCGGGCTGCGCGCCTGCTCGGCAAAGCGGTCCGGATCGAAGCGGCCGTTCGCGTCGCGGCAGCCGAAGTAGCCCGACGCCACTTCCCAGATCAGGTCTCCGCCCTCTTCGCGGTGATACGGCGAGATCGAACCCTCACCCGTGTCATGAATGAAGTTGCCGAGCTTCGCACCGCGGTTGAGCGCGCGAATGGCATTGCCCGACAGCGCCCCAAAGCTCATCGCCGAGATGTTGAACACCGACATGGAATACGGCTTGGCGCGGCCCTCGCCCACCATCACGCGAAAGTCCGACGAGGCAATGCGCGTGGGCGCCAGCGAGTGGCCGATCCACTCGTGCCCCGCCACCTTCACATCGACTTCGGTGCCGAACGGGCGGCTATCGACTTCTCCCTTGGCGCGCTGATAAACGATGCTGCGCTGGGCGCGCGAGAACGGCTTTTCGTCGGTGTCGTCTTCAACGAAGTACTGGCGGATTTCCGGGCGAATGAATTCGAACAGGAAGCGGAAATGGCCCCAGAGCGGGTAGTTGCGCAGCACCGAATGGCGCGTCTGCGTGATGTCGTGCACGCCGAGGATGACGAACATGCCCGGGATGACCGCACACACCCAATGCAGACGCCCCGCTATCGCAAACCCCGCGGTGACGGCAAACAACAGCACAACGCCCGCAAAGGCCCAGTAGCGACGTGGCAGCATGACCAACCCTGTGTGAGACAAATCAGGGCGCAAGCTTAAACGAGTGCCGCAACAGCCGCAGCCGACACAACGCAGTGTTGCAAAAACCGATCAGGCGACCGCCTTTTCCACGACAGCGGGTTCAGCGGACGAAATAATGCCGCCACCCAGGCAGATTTCACCGTCATACAGCACGGCGGATTGGCCTGGCGTGACAGCCCACTGCGCCTCAGGGAAGGTCAGCGTGAGCGCGCCATCTGCGGCGCGCTCGACCGTGCAAGGCGCATCCGCCTGGCGATAACGCGTCTTGGCGCCAAGATGGGTGCTTTCGACGGGTGCCTGGCCGGCCACCCAGCTCAGATCATCAGCGTGCACGGTGTGCGCTAGCAGCCACGGGTGATCGTGACCCTGCACCACATACAACGTGTTGGCCGCCATGTCCTTGCGGGCCACGTACCAGGCATCGCCGTTGCCGTCGCGGCTGCCGCCAATGCCGATGCCCTTGCGCTGCCCCAGCGTGTAGAACGCCAGGCCAATGTGCTCGCCGATGGTCTTGCCGTCGGGCGTCTTGATCGGGCCGGGCTTGGTCGGCAGGTAGCGGTTGAGGAAATCGCGGAACGGCCGCTCGCCGATGAAGCAAATGCCGGTGGAATCCTTTTTCTTGGCGTTCGGTAGGCCAATTTCGGCGGCGATCTCACGCACCTTCGTCTTCGGCATCTCGCCCAGCGGGAAGAGCGTGCGCGAGAGCTGTGCCTGGTTCAGCCGGTGCAGGAAGTAGCTTTGATCTTTCGTGTGATCGAACGCCTTGAGCAGCTCGAAGCGGCCATCGACCTCGCGCACGCGGGCGTAGTGCCCGGTCGCGATCGTGTCGGCACCCAGGGCCATCGCGTGATCGAGGAAGGCTTTGAACTTGATCTCGGCGTTGCAAAGCACGTCGGGATTGGGCGTGCGGCCAGCCGAATATTCGCGCAGGAAGTCCGCAAAGACGCGGTCCTTGTACTCGGCGGCAAAGTTGACGGCTTCCACGTCCACGCCAATCAGGTCGGCCACCGATACCACGTCGATCCAGTCCTGCCGGGTCGAGCAGTATTCGCTGTCGTCATCGTCTTCCCAGTTCTTCATGAACAGGCCCACGACGTCGTAACCCTGCTGTTTGAGCAGCCACGCGGTGACGGACGAATCCACCCCGCCGGACATCCCGACGACGATGCGCTTCTTGCTCATGGCTGCGCTCCGAACCCGTACACGCTGGCGTGCGTATGGATGATGTCGAGCGGGTAGCGCTTGCCAGCTAGGTAATCCTCGACGCAGGCGAGCAGCAACGGGCTGCGATGGCGTTCGCGGCTGGCGCGGATTTCATCCGGCGTCATCCACACGGTGCGGACGATGCCGTCGTCCAGCGTGCGGCGCGGGTCTTGGGGGCCGAGCTCGCCGGTAAATGCCATCCGCACATAGGTGACCGGATCCCCTTGCGGCGGTTGGAACTGCGCCATGTAGCAGCCCAGGAAGGCGGTCGGCACAAAACTGTACGCGGTTTCTTCCATCGCCTCGCGCGCGACTGCGTCGACCAAGCTTTCGTCTGGGTCGAGATGGCCGGCAGGCTGGTTCAGGCGCAAGCCGACATCGGTGTGCTCCTCAACCAGCAGAAAGCGCCCATCTTGTTCAATGACGGCGGCGACGGTAACGCTGGGTTTCCAGCGGACAGCTTGGTTCATGGCAAAAAGGCAACAAAAACAAGGCGTTATTGTAGCTGGAGGCCGCCTTCCCCGCTTGCCAGTGATGTTGGGATAGGCACATGCCGCCCGCGCGGTGGTTGTGAACAATTGAGCACACGTTTGCGCAGAATCGCCCCACATTCCAGGTCGGTTTGGATATTCGACATGGCATTCGATGAGCGTCCGTGCGCCAAAAAGTTCGGGTAAGCTGCACGTCGATCCTGATCCAGCGCGCCTTCGTTCACTTCGCGCGCATCCTAAACATAATCAGCGAGGAGAGAACACGATGCACATCGGCATCCCGCAGGAGACGCGGGCGGACGAGACGCGCGTTGCCGCGACCCCGGAAACGGTGAAAAAGTACGTGGCGCTTGGCCATCAGGTGACGGTCCAATCGGGTGCCGGCGTAGCCGCCGCCCAGCCCGACGACGCTTACGTGGCTGCCGGCGCCAAGATCGGCACCGCGGCCGAAGCGCTCGGCGCGCAGATCGTGCTGAAGGTGCGCTCGCCGGAAGCGGCCGAACTGGCGCAGATGCAGTCGGGCGCGGTGCTTGTCGGCATGCTCAACCCGTTTGATGACGAAAATACGGCCCGCCTTGCCGCCGCCAACGTCACCGCGTTCGCGCTGGAAGCGGCACCGCGCACCACTCGCGCGCAGAGCATGGACGTGCTCTCTTCGCAGGCCAACATCGCCGGCTACAAGGCCGTGATGGTGGCAGCCAACCATTATCAGCGCTTCATGCCGATGCTGATGACGGCCGCCGGCACGGTAAAAGCCGCGCGCGTTCTGATCTTGGGCGCCGGTGTGGCGGGCTTGCAGGCGATTGCCACCGCCAAGCGCCTGGGCGCCGTGATCGAAGCCTCTGACGTGCGCCCGGCCGTGAAGGAGCAGATCGAATCGCTGGGCGCCAAGTTTCTCGACGTGCCGTTCCTGACCGACGAAGAGCGCGAAATCGCCCAGGGCGTCGGCGGCTATGCCCGCCCGATGCCGCCCGACTGGATGCGCCGCCAGGCTGAACTCGTACACACGCGCGCAAGCCAGGCCGACATCGTCATCACCACCGCGCTGATCCCGGGCCGCCGCGCGCCGACGCTGCTGTCCGAAGCCACCGTGCAGGCGATGAAGCCGGGCTCGGTCGTCGTCGATCTGGCGGCGGCGCAAGGCGGCAACTGCCCGCTGACCGAAGCCGACCGTGTGGTCGTCAAGCATGGCGTCACGCTGGTGGGCTACACCAACCTCGCGTCGATGGTGGCGGCCGACGCCTCTGCCCTCTACGCCCGCAACGTGCTCGATTTCCTCAAGCTGATCATCGACAAGGATGGTGGCCTGAACATCAACCGCGAAGACGACATCGTGGCCGCCTGCCTGCTCAGTCAGGCCGGCCAGGTGGTGCGCGCTCCCGCAGCCACGAGCGCCGCCAAATAAGAACGGAGACGGCGGCCCGGCGGGTATCACGACCCGGTCTGGCCGCCAGTGGCGATTTCATTTTTGTTTCAAGGAAAGCTTCATGCAACGCAACATGCTTCGCGCCAAGCTGCACCGCGCGACGGTCACCCAGGCCGATCTTGACTACGAAGGCTCCTGCGGCATCGACGAGGACCTCCTCGACGCCGCCGACATGCGCGAATACGAAAAGATCGAGCTGTACAACGTCAACAACGGCGAGCGTTTCTCGACCTACATCATCAAGGGCAAGCGCGGTTCGGGCGAAATCTCGCTCAACGGTGCTGCTGCGCGCCGCGCTCACGTGGGCGACCTGCTGATCATCTGCACCTACGCGCCGATGAACGAAGAGGAAGTCGCCAGCTACAAGCCCAAGGTCGTGCTGCTGGGCGAGGGCAACAAGATCAAGGCCATCAAGAAAACCTGACGCGCCGGGCGGCCCATGTCTGCATGACAGGGCCGCTTCGCACATCGACCAAGAAGCGAGGAGGAGCACTCATGGAGCTGGTCAATCACACGGTGATCAACATGATCATCTTCGTGCTGGCGATCTACGTCGGCTACCACGTGGTTTGGACGGTCACGCCGGCGCTGCATACGCCGTTGATGGCTGTGACGAATGCCATCTCGGCCATCATCATTGTCGGCGCCATGCTGGCAGCCGGCCTGACACAGACGGGCCTGGGCCGCACGATGGGCGTGGTGGCGGTGGCACTGGCAGCGGTCAACGTGTTTGGCGGCTTCCTGGTCACTCAGCGCATGCTGGAGATGTTCAAGAAGAAAGAGCCGAAGGCCAAGGGCGGACAGTCTGAGGGAGCCAAGCAATGAGCATGAACCTCGTCACCCTGCTGTACCTGCTGGCGTCGGTGTGCTTTATCCAAGCGCTCAAGGGGCTTTCGCACCCCACCACGGCGCGGCGTGGCAATGCGTTCGGCATGACCGGCATGGCGATCGCCGCTGTCACGACCATCGCGCTTATCTACAAGCTCAAGGCCGAGATGTTTGCCGGCACCGAGAGCGGCACGTCCACCGGTTTCATCCTGATCTTCGCGGGCCTGGTGGTTGGCGGCGGGATCGGCGCCTATGTGGCACGCACGGTCGAAATGACCAAGATGCCCGAGCTGGTGGCGGCCATGCACTCGCTGATCGGTCTGGCGGCGGTGTGCATTGCCGTGGCCGCCGTGGCCGAACCGTCGGCGTTCGGCATCACGATGGCTGGTGACAACGTGCTACCCCTGGGCAACCGCGTGGAACTGTTCATCGGCACGTTTGTGGGCGCCATCACGTTCTCCGGATCGGTGATCGCGTTCGGCAAGCTGTCGGGCAAGTACAAGTTCCGCCTGTTCCAAGGCGCGCCGGTGCAGTTTGCCGGCCAGCACATGCTGAACCTGCTGCTGGCGGTGGCCATGCTCGGCTTCGGCATCCTGTTCTTCCTGAGCCAGAACTGGCTGCCGTTCATCATCATGACGGCCATCGCCTTTGTGCTGGGCGTGCTGATCATCATCCCCATCGGCGGCGCCGACATGCCGGTCGTGGTGTCGATGCTGAACTCGTATTCGGGCTGGGCGGCGGCGGGCATCGGCTTCTCGCTCAACAACCCGATGCTGATCATTGCCGGCTCGCTGGTCGGTTCGTCCGGTGCAATTCTGTCTTACATCATGTGCAAGGCGATGAACCGGTCGTTCTTCAACGTGATCCTGGGCGGCTTCGGTTCGGAGGCTTCCGCCGGGGCAGCGGCAGGTGGCGCGGGGCAGCAGCGCCCGGTCAAATCGGGCTCGCCGGACGATGCAGCCTTCCTTATGGGCAACGCCGAGACGGTCATCATCGTCCCCGGCTACGGCCTGGCGGTGGCGCGTGCGCAGCATGCCCTGAAGGAGCTGACCGAAAAGCTGTCGGACAAGGGGGTCACCGTCAAATACGCGATCCACCCGGTCGCAGGCCGCATGCCAGGCCACATGAACGTGCTGCTGGCTGAAGCCGAAGTGCCCTACGACCAGGTCTTCGAGATGGAAGACATCAACGGTGAGTTCGGCCAGGCCGACGTGGTGCTGGTGCTGGGCGCAAACGACGTGGTCAACCCGGCGGCCAAGAACGACCCGAAGTCTCCCATTGCTGGCATGCCGATCCTGGAGGCCTACAAGGCCAAGACGATCATCGTGAACAAACGCTCGATGAACGCCGGCTACGCCGGGCTCGATAACGAACTGTTTTACATGGACAAAACGATGATGGTGTTTGGCGACGCCAAGAAGGTCGTCGAAGACATGGTGAAATCTGTCGAGTAAGGCGGTGCACTGACGGCCGTCAACGCGCCGTCAGGTCAGACGGGTTCCGCTTGCTCCCGGCGGCGGCAGGCAGTAACGTAGTGCAAACGGGCAGCGTCGGCCACACCGGCCGTGCGCTGCACCCGGCCCTCTTCCGATTCCTCCCGACGTATGCAACAGGACAGCGCCCTGCCGGTCTATTTCCACCCCACCCTGACGGTGGTGGTCGACGACAGCCAATCGTTCGTGGAAAGCCTCGGGTTCCAGATGGACCCATCGCGCGCACTGTTGGCCTTCAACGATCCGGAAGAGGCGCTGGCGTGGCTGCGCCAGTGGCATTCGCTTCGCATGCCGGGTTTCCTGCCGGTGCGCGTCACGCACGATGACCTGACGTTCTCGACCGAGCGCCGCACCATCCAGCTCGACGTTGATCGCGTCTACCGTCAGATTCACGAGGTCAATCGTTTCCTGCAACCCTCCGTCATCGTGGTGGATTACTCCATGCCGCGCATGAACGGGCTGGAGTTCTGCGCCAAGCTCAAAGATCTGCCGTGCATGACGATCCTGCTCACGGGCATGGCCGACGAGAACATCGCCGTGCAGGGTTTCAACGACGGCCTGATCGACCGCTACATCAAGAAAGACCATCCGGCGATGGCGGAGCGGCTCAGTGCGGAAATCGAATCACTGCAGGTCCGCTATTTCAGCAACCTGTCGAGCACATTGCGCGATCTGCTGTCGCGCCATTCGTTCAGTTTCCTGTCGGACCCTGCGATCACACGGCTCGTGCGCGAGCTGTCCACGCGTTACCGATTCATCGAGTATTACCTGTATCCGCATCCCGCCGGCGTGCTGCTGCTCACGGCCGACGGGCGCGCCACGCTCATGGTCATCGAGACCAACGCGAGCATGCTCACGCACCTGGAAAACGCCGAGGCGTACAACGCGCCCGACGCGCTGCTCAAGGGCCTGCACGACAAGCAGATCGTCCCGTTCTTCTGGCCTGGCGATGGCATGTACACCCCGGCCTGTGTGGAGTGGGAACAATATTGCCTGCCCGCAGAGGTTTGCCAGGGGCGAGAGCCGTACTACTACGCGCTGTTCGACATGCCCAGCCACCTGCTGCCGGCACAGGTCTACAGCTACACCCAATTCCTCACCAACTACAAGCAGGATCCGGACGCGCTCACCGGCCGCAAATCACGCTGAGGCGGTGTTTCCGCTTTGCTCTGCCCTGCGGGTTTCCGCATTGTGTGGGTCACATTCGGCAAGTACAATCGATTGCATCATTCGGCAGCCATGACGTCAGAGCATGGCCCGGCTGAATCGCCCTGATGCGTGCGTGGCATAGCTGCGGCATCATGGCGAACGAGGGTACCGGCATGCAACACTCGATACGGCGCCCCAAGTTCATTACTGTGCGGGATTCTCCTTGAGGGACGATTTGGGATGCAGCAGCGGGCCGCGCGTTCAAGCAGCGCGCGTTGCGGATGTCAGGGGAGTGCATCGTTCCAATCTGGTCATGGTTCACGGTTGCACGATTCCCGTTGCCACGCTGTTGATCGGCCGGCAGTAGAGGTGCCGCGGTAGCAATACTGACGGCGCCGGCTGCAGTCGATCATCTTCCCCGATCTTCTCGGAGCGGGTTTGGGCGAGAGACGCCCGGGCTGGCGCGTATTGCGCACGGCCAGCGGACGGCTTCAAACACGCTTTCACGACTGATGCGGCGGCATGCCCGGCAGTGTCGGCGGGGCGCGTCGTATTCGCGGTGCCCGGATTCGCGGTGCGACCCCGGGTGCACGGTTGTTGGAGTGAGCGTCCCGCTTGGCAGACGTTTTCCCTGAAGTCTCCGGCAAATTCGCACCGTGTACTCACCCAACCAAATCGATCCCGCGGTCAGCTTCCGTAACTCACAGGGTCAGCAGGTCCGCGGCACCATCATCACGCTGCAGCGGCGTGCCCTGGTGATGGAGATCTACAACCCGTACTCGATCGTGCAGGTAAGCGAGGTGCTGTCCGAACTCGCGATCAAGATGGGGACGCGGCAAGCCTATCTTGGCAAGGCCGTGGTGATCAGCCTGGTGAACACGGGCCTGACCGCCGTCGTTTCGCTCACGCTGATCGACGAATGGCGCGAGCTATCGGAAGTGGCCGACACGCCGGCCTCCGTGGGCGAAGAAGCGCGAACGTTCGTGCAGGAATGGCAGGAACGGTTCCGCATCCACCGCGACTACCAGATCGTCGTCAATGAGATGCGTGCATTCCTGGCCGAAGTGTCGCGCTGGGTGGAACAGGTGGATCTGTCGAAGACATTGCCGCGCGAAGACAACAAGCTGCGCATGGATGTCTTTCAGGAGCTGGCCGAGCCGATCATGCTCAAGCTCAAGGGCTACATGGATGGGCTGGAGTCGGAGGCAGGCAAGGTCGAGGCGGAGCTTGCACCGGCGCACCGCACGTTCGCGCAAGCCGCGCTGCATCCGCTGCTGTTGCGTGCGCCGTTCATCTATCGCACATACACCAAGCCGCTGGGCTACGCGGGCGATTATGAGATGGTCAACCAGATCCTCTCAGACCCGCGCGAAGGGCCCAACACGTACTTCCAGATCGTCAACGCCGCCTTCCTGCGGACCGATGTGGCCGAGGCACACCGCAACCGCATCGACATTCTCGTGCAGTATCTGAGCGATCTGGCCGCGCAAGCCAAGGCGGCGGGCCGAACGTTCAAGGTGCTCAACGTGGGCTGCGGGCCGGCGGTGGAAATTCAGCGCTTCATTCAGCAGCATCCGGAACCAACGTTGCTGTCGTTCGAACTGGTGGATTTCAGTGAAGAGACGCTCGACTACACCCGCGAGCAGATGCGCCGTGCGATGGACCGCGCGCGCAAGACCGTCACTGTCGATTTCGTGCATGAATCGGTGCACCAGCTGCTCAAACGCCGCATCACGGCCGACAGCCCGCAAGCCGGAGATTGCGATGCGGTCTATTGCGCCGGCCTGTTCGACTACCTCTCGAACAAAGTCTGCCAGCGGCTGCTTGCCTACTTTGCTTCGCGCACGCGCCGGGGCGGCGCCATCCTCGCGACCAACGTGCACGGCAACAACCCGATGCGGTTCGTGATGGAACACGTGCTGGAGTGGTACCTCGTCTATCGCGATGAACCGCTGATGACCGAGCTGCTGCCCGAAGGCTCGCACGACGTGCGTGTCTATACCGACGTGACCGGCGTCAACGTATTCGCCCAGGCCAGCGTGGCCGGGCTTGCCACATCCGCCGCTTAATCCGCTGCCCAGGAACACGCATGGAGCCCATTACACATCGCGGATACCAGGCCGAGCTGAAGCAGTTCCGGCTCGTCTTCAGCCGCATGGCGGCCGTGACCGGCATCGTGCTGGTACTGGCAGGCGTCGGGCTGGACTACGGCATGTATGTGGACAAGCTCTGGCTGTTCGCCTCATTGCGCGTCATCACCTCGCTCATCATGTTCGGCGCCCTGCTTGTGCTCTATACGCGCTGGGGCGAAGAGCATGTGCAGAGCCTGACGTTCTTCTGGTTGATCTGTCCGCAGATCATGATCTCGTGGATGATCTACGACACCGAGGGCGCCAGTTCTCCGTATTACTCGGGGCTGAACCTGGCGATCTACGCGGTGGGCATGGTGATGCCGATCGGCTTTCTGCAAGCCGTGCTGTTCGGCACCTGCACGTATATCTTCTGGGTGATTGCGTGCACGTTGCATCCGGGCGGCATCCAGTCGCGCGAAATCTTCATCGTGCATTCGCTGTTCATCCTGTTCTCGATTGCGACGAGCACGCTGTACACGTACTTCAATGAGCGCGGGCGCTTCCAGCTTTTCCGGCTCAAGGAAGAAGTTGCGCAGAAGAACGAGCAGCTCGCGCGGACCAATCAGGACCTCACCGACATCAAGGGCCAGCTTCTGCAGCAGGAAAAGATGGCCGCCATCGGCACGCTGTCGGCAGGCCTGTTGCATGAGATCAACAACCCGGTCAACTTCTGCCTGATGGCGATTGCTGTGGCGCAGGAAGACCCCACCGCCAAGGGCAGCCCGATGCTGCTCGAATGCCTGACCGATGCCAAGGAAGGCATGCAGCGTGTGCAGCACATCGTGTCGGACCTGAAAACCTTCGCCTACCGCAGCCCTGAGAAAGGCGAGGCAAATGCGCCGTTCCTGGCAGAAAAGGCCATTGACTCCGCCATCCGCCTGACCAGCCACGAGTTGCGCGGTGTGACCCTCGAACGCAAACTGCCGCCGGACACGCTCGTGCGCGGCGATGAGGCGGCCATCATCGGTGTGCTGATCAACCTGTTGTCGAACGCGGCGCTTGCCATGCAAAAGGTGCAGCGCGAGAACCCACGCATCGAGATTGCCGCCGAATGGATCGACAACCGTCTCCACGTGGTGGTGACTGATAACGGCCCTGGCATCTCAGAGAAAAACCTGTCGCGCGTGTTCGAGCCGTTCTTCACCACGCGCGATGTCGGCAAGGGCCTGGGCCTCGGCCTGTCGATCAGCTACAGCGTCATCCAGCGTCATGGCGGCACCCTGGCCGTGACGAGCCAGGAAGGCGAATGGGCGCGCTTCACGTTCGATCTGCCGCGCTCGGAGTAGACGCATCATGGACACCACGCCGGACACCGTCACCATCCTCTACGTCGACGACGAAGCGCAGGCCTGCAAATGGTTCGCGCGCACGATCGGCACTGGCTACGAGGTGCTGACGGCCAACAGCGTCGAAGAGGCCAAGACCGTGCTACGCGATTCGCACGAACGCATCAGCGTGGTCCTGACCGACTTCCGCATGCCGGGCGGCGACGGCACCGAGCTGCTGCGCTTCATCGATGCGGAATACGGCGACATCGCCACCATCCTCGTCACCGCGTATGCCGACAAGGACCTGCTGATCCAGGCCGTGAACACCGGGCGCGTGTTCAAGATCCTGGAGAAGCCCTATCAGCCCGAAGACGTGCGGCGCTCGCTGCAAGAGGCGCTGGCACTGCGCCAGGACCGCCTCTTGCGTACCCAGCGCCTCATGGCAATCGACGAAACGCTGGCCTTTCTTGCGCACGAGTTGAACACGCCGCTGGCGGCCATTTCCAACTTTGCACGCGGCATCCGCATGCGCGTGGACCAGAACGAACCCACGCCCGGCGCGCTGCCCGAAATCGGCCGCGCGGCCGATCGCGTGCAGGACAACGCGCGCTATTGCCTCTCGGTCATCGCCACGTTCCTGAACTCCGTGCGCAACACGTACGGCAAGCCCGGCACAGCAGCCACGCCCAACAGCGCGGGCGGGCTGATCCGCTCATTGTTCGACACATACCCGTTTACGAACGCGCAGCGCGAATGGGTGTCGTACCGCGTGGAAGACGATTTTCCGATCCAGACGCTGCCCAACTGCGTGATGCTGGTGCTCTCGTCGCTCACGAGCAACGCGTTGCAGGCGCTGCGGCACACCAATGCACCGAAGCTTGAAATCGTCGCCAGCCGTCTGCCTGACGCCGGCAACGCCCAGCACATGATCCGGATCGAGGACAACGGCCCCGGTATCGCGCCCGACGTTCTCGCGCGGCTGACCATCGACCCCGTGACGACGCGCGCCGAAGAAGGCGGCAACGGCATGGGCATGATTTTTTGTACGCGGATCATGCAATCGTTCGGGGGAGCGATTGCGATTGATTCCGCACCCAGCGCAGGCACGCGCGTGACTCTGACGTTCCCATGACAAGACCACAAGACTTACGAACCAGGCCGCACGTGATCCGCGCGTTTGCCGTATCGACTGCAATTGCTATGAGGAGTGACGGATGACCAATCCCGGGGGCAACGAGCCCAAGATCCTGTACGTGGACGATGAAACATTGGCGCTGACTTACTTCGGCCGTGCCATCGGTTCACTGGCGCCGGTCGTCACCGCCACCTCGGTCGAAGAAGGCAAGCGCATGCTCGACCAGCACGCCGCCACGCTGGGTGTGCTCGTGTCAGACCAGCGCATGCCTGGTGAACTCGGCAACGAGTTGCTGCGCTACGCGCGCGAGCGCTACCCGCACCTCGTGCGCATCCTGACTACCGCCTACTCCGAAATCGAAGACACGGTTGAGGCAGTCAACCAGGGGCAGATTCACCGCTACATCAAGAAGCCGTGGGACATCACCGCGCTACGTGTGGAACTGAAGCAGGCATTGGAATTCTCCGATCTGCGTCGCGAACGTGACGCGCTGCTGCGCGAAAAGATGACCGTGCGCCAGAGCCAAACGCTTACGCATCGCATCGGCGCACTGCAGACGCTGTACCTCGCGGTGTCGGGGCTGTCGTCGTTCAGCGCCGTCAACGATTACCTGCGTGCCGCCGCCGCCGTGGGTCTGCAATCGCTGGCACAGCCCGACTGGGCGATGAAGGATTACACCGAGCTGATCGGCGAAGAAAGCCTGCGTACCGGCGAGTTCAGCCACGCAGTGCGGCAGGCATATGTGGACCTGTCATCGCGCTTTGACAGCAAGCCCGCGGCGCAGGCGTTGGAAGTGCTGGCCGAGGTGCTTGACGGCAAGGTCTCGCCGTCAGGCAGCGATGCGGCGGCGGTAGTGGATCTCACCGCGCTGACGGAATTCCTGGAGGCGGCGTCCACGCACAAGGTGTCGGAATCGCATGCCAAGTGGCTGGCGTTCCTGCTGTGGCTCGATGGCAAGGGTTGGTCGCTCACGGCCGAGCGCGATGGTGCGACGGTCAAGCTGCGCCTGCTCGACAACCAGACGCAGCTCACGCCGGATCAACTCGCGGCGTGGATGGAGCATTTCCAGGATCTGCAGGCCGCCTGAAGCAGGCCCGCAGTTGTCACAAACGCCGATGCTTATGCGTCGGCGTTGCCGTTTGAAGCATCGCCCTGTGCGGGCCGCTCGGGCCGATCGCGCATGCCGCCCTTCACCATGTCGAAGCGGAACAGACGGCATTCGATGTTGCCGTTGTAGAGCGGCGTGCGCTGCGATTCCTTCAGTCGCATCCGACGCGGCATCGAGAGATCGCCGGTAAAGACGAACGCCTTCCAGCCGGCGAAGTCGCGCTTGAGCGTGCCGGCAAAGGCTTGCGCAAATTCGTTGGCGGCGGCCTCTTCCTCGGGGTCGATCGGCGGCGGCGGTTCGGGCTGACGCAGCTCACGCATCGGACGGCGGCCATCGTCGCGCGGGGCGCCCATGGCGCGGCTGGCGCGCTCGAACACGGTGCCGTCTTCCTCACCCTCGCCTTCCGGCCGGCGGCGGCGCGAACCGTGTGCACCACGCACGACAATACGCTCGCCGTAAGGTGGATTCATCAGCAACACACCGGCGGTCTCGAATGGCGGCTTGCCGAAGCGCGCATCGACTTGCTTGAGCACAGGCTCGCCAGGCAGACCGGCACGCTGCCAGTTGGCGGCGGCATAGGCAAGCATGTCGGTGGAAATGTCGGCGCCAGCAACCAACGGCGGCGCACGGCGCATGGAGGCGGCGGCAGCATCGGCGGCGGCTTCGCGCAGGCGCTTGAAGCATTTGGCGTCGTGGTCCTGCAACCACTCGCAGGCGAAGGCGCGCTGGCCGCCCGGCGCAATGCCAAGCGCGCGCTGCGCAGCTTCAACGAGGAATGTGCCGCTGCCGCACATCGGATCGTAGAACGGCATGCCGTGGGCACCCGTCCAGCCCGTCAAGCGCAGAATGCCGGCTGCAAGGTTTTCCTTCAGCGGCGCCTCGCCCTTTTCCTGGCGCCAGCCGCGCTTGAAGAGCGGCTCGCCGGTGGTGTCGAGGTAGATCGTGCAGTCGGTCTCGGTCAGGTAGGCGTAGATGCGCACGTCCGGCGAGACGGTGTCAACGCTGGGCCGCGCGCCCATGCGCTGGCGGAAGCGGTCACACACCCCGTCCTTCACGCGCAGGCCGACAAACTTCAGGCTCTGCAACGGCGATTTGTGCGCGGTCACATCCACGCGAATCATCTCGTCGGGCGTGAAATAGTCTTCCCAGCGCTGCGCGGCGGCCAGCGCGTAGATGTCGTCTTCCGAGCGATAACCGCGCGAGCCGAGGCGCATCAGCACGCGGCTGGCGATGCGGCTGTGCAGGTTGACGGCATACGCCGCACCCTGCGTGCCGAAGAAGTGCACGCCACCCGGCACGGTGCGGCCCACCTCGAACGCGGCCAGCTCATCCACCTCCGGGCGGATGGCGATTTCGGCCAGTTCATCGGCCAGCGCCTGTTCTAGCCCACGGGGGCATGGCGCGAAGTAAGCAGTTGCCATCGGAAGACAAAATAGTTAGAGATCACTGCAAAATGAAGCGAAGCGGTTCTGACGGTTCAACGCCGACGCAGACAGTACAAGTCGTACGGTAAGGAGGGGTTGGGCCGTCAGAATCCTTTTGCAGTGGTCTCAGAACGGCTTGACGACCACCAGGATCGTAATCGCCAGCAACAACAGCACCGGCAGTTCATTGAACCAGCGGTAGAACTTGTGGGAGCGCTTATTGGCGCCCGCCTCGAACTTGCGCAGCAGCACGCCACAACCGTGGTGATATCCGATCGTCACGAGCACCAGCGCGAGCTTCGCGTGCATCCAACCATTGGGCGGATACAGCCCGATGTGATATCCCAGGAACAGCCACAGCCCAAGCAGGATCGCGACAATCGCCAGCATGGTCGTGAAGCGGAACAGCTTACGCGCCATGATCAGCAGGCGCGTGATGGCCGCGCGCTCGGTTTCCATCGCCAGGTTGACGAAAATGCGCGGCAGATAGAACAGCCCGGCAAACCAAGACGCAATGAAGACGATGTGAAAGGCTTTGACCCAGAGCATGCGAACAGTCCCGTGAATGGTGTGAAGCGCGATCGAGAAAAACGTCGCGCCGCTCGTGGCGGCGCTTTACGTGCAACAAGCGATATCAGGTGCGAATCTCGCCGTGCCCGAACACGACGTACTTCAACGAGGTCAGCCCCTCCAGCCCGACCGGTCCACGCGCGTGCAGCTTGTCGTTCGAGATGCCGATCTCGGCGCCCAGGCCGTACTCGAAGCCATCGGCAAATCGCGTGGACGCGTTAATCATCACGCTGGCCGAGTCGACCTCGCGCAGGAAGCGCATGCCGGTCGAATAATTCTCGGTGATGATGGAATCGGTATGCGCGGAGCCGTAGGTGTTGATGTGCTCGATGGCGGCGTCCAGGCCGTCAACGGTGCGGATCGACAGGATCGGCGCGAGGTATTCGGTGTGCCAGTCGGCCTCAACGGCATCTTTCAGATTGCCGAAGCCGGCAGCTTCCAGCGTGGCGCGCGTGGCCGGGCATACGCGCAGTTCAACGCCCTTGTCCTGGTAAATCTTCACCAGAGGCGGCAACGCGCGCGCAGCCACATCGCGCGACACGAGCAGCGTCTCCATCGTGTTGCACGGCGCATAGCGCTGAGTCTTGGCGTTGTCGCACACGCGCACGGCCTTTTCGATGTCGGCATCGGCGTCGATGTAGACGTGACAGATGCCGTCCAGGTGCTTGATCATCGGCACCCGAGCTTCTTCGATCAGGCGCGCGATCAGGCTCTTGCCGCCGCGCGGCACGATCACGTCGACATACTCCGTCATGGTGATGAGCTTGCCGACCGCCGCGCGATCCGTGGTGGCCACAACCTGTACGGCGTTGGCAGGCAAGCCCGCATCGGCCAACCCTTCCTCGATGAGCGCCGCCAGCGCGCCGTTTGATTCGATCGCCTCGGAGCCGCCGCGCAGAATGGTCGCGTTGCCTGACTTGATGCACAGCGCCGCGGCGTCCACCGTCACGTTCGGGCGCGACTCATAGATGATGCCGATCACGCCAAGCGGCACGCGCATCTGGCCGACCTGGATGCCGGTCGGGCGGAACTTCATGTTGCTGATCTCGCCGATGGGGTCGGGCAGCGCGGCGATCTGCTCGAGGCCTGCGGCCATGGTGTCGATGGCGCGGTCGGTCAGCGTGAGGCGGTCGATGAAAGCAGCATCCTGGCCGTTGGCGCGGGCGCGCTCGACGTCGCGTGCGTTGATCTCTTTGAGCTTGGCGGCATCGCGACGGACTGCGGCTGCAATATGCAACAGCGCGCGGTTCTTTTGCGCGGTGCCTGCACGTGCCATGCCGCGCGAGGCGGTGCGCGCCTGACGGCCGACCAGGGCCATGTATTCGTTCACGTCGAGCTGCTTCATGATGATCGCGACCGGCGAGCTGCCGGCAAATTCAGTGTGAGGACAATTCGGAGGCTTGCGCCGATGGCGCGGATCAGGCCGGCACCGGGAGGCTGCCCGGCCGCGCGATGCGCATCGCCAGTTGCAGCAGGCCATCCCATGGTTCAGCCGGAAGCGATGGTTCGCGCAATCCCTTGACCTGCCGATCCAGCTTGGCAGCCATCGAGAGCGCACCTTCCAGCTCGCGCTGCGACAGCCGCTGCGCCGCCTGCGGCACCAGCCGCTCGCGCGGGCCCCAGACCCGAAGCTCCCGCAGCATGGACGCCACCGGCTTGCCCTGGGCCGCGCCCGAGGCGATTTTTGATAATACGCGAATTTCTTCGGTCAACGTCCAGAGGACCAAGACCGTGGCTTCGCCCTCGCCCCGCAGGCCTTCGAGCATGCGGACCAGCCGCGGCACATCGCCCGCCAGCATGGCTTCAGACAGCTTGAACACGTCGTAGCGCGCCACGTTGAGCACCGCATCGTGCACATCGTCGAACGTCAATACGCCCGGCGGATGCAGCAGACCAAGCTTCTGGATTTCCTGATGCGCGGCCAGCAGGTTACCTTCCACACGGTCGGCAATGAACTGCAGTGCGCGCCGGCCGGGCTCGCCAGGCTCCACGCGCTGCTGCTGGCGTGCCAGGCGCTCGCCAATCCAGCCGGGCAGCTTGGTGCGGTCCACCGAATCGATCTTGATCGACACGCCCGCGCCTTCCAGCGCCGCGAACCACGCAGATTTGGCGGTCGCAAAGTCCAGACGCGGCAGCGTGATCAATGTGAGGGTGTCGGTGGCCGGCCCGGACGGCGTACCCGCAGCCAATGCGCGCAGTGCCTCGCCGCCATCCTTGCCGGGCTTGCCGGACGGAATACGCAATTCGACGATCTTGCGATCCCCGAACAGCGACATCGACTGCTGCGCCTCGGTCACGCGCGACCACGAGAAACCGCGCTCGACGCTCATCACCTCGCGCTCGGTAAAGCCCTGCGCACGGGCGGCCTGGCGCAGTACATCAACAGCTTCCAGTGCGAGCAGGTGCTCGTCGCCGTGCACCACGTACAGCGGCGCGAGCCCCTTGGTGGTGGCCTGCTTCAGATGACTTTCGAGCGCATCGAGCCGCAATTGCATGGCAAACCTTGCCCTGATCCGCCGCTTACGACGGCAGCTTCACAGCGGCCAGACGCCGCACAAGCTGGTTGATCGTATCGCCCTGCATGTCGCGGTAGAGCGCCGCTTCTTCGTAATCCTTGGCGAGCACCTGCGTCTCGTTGTACGAAAGATCGCGGAACTGCGTGATTTCCGACGGAGGGATCAGCAGGTTGTCGTGCGCATCGCGCAGCTGGAAGCGGAAGCGATACGTAATGCGGTATTCGCGCACCACACCCTGCGGCGTGAGCGACGAGATGGTCTTTACTCGGTCTTCGGCCAGCACGTCGAGCAGCGCATCGGCGTCTTTCTTGTCCGACACGATGATAGTGTCGGAGCCGTTGTCGATCAGCCGCCGCAGCTGCGCGCGCATCTGCGAGTTCTGCGGCAGATTGATGTACAGCCGCTTGAACGCGAAGTCGGTATTGCCCCGCATGTGAAAACCGCAGGCGGACAGCGCCGGCAGCGCGATCGCCACGGCAAGGACAGAGCGACCAAAGCGGCGGCGGGACAAACCTCGGGACAACGACATAACCATGCGTTCCTTGAGTGGGATGGCCGATCAGGCCACCACGTTCACCAGACGGCCCGGCACCACGATGATCTTCTTGGGCGGCTTGCCTTCAGCAAACTTCTGGACCGCCTCATCCTTGGCGGCAATCGCTTCGATGGCGGCGCGGTCGGCATCGGCCGGCACGACGATGCTGCCGCGCACCTTGCCGTTGACCTGCAGCACGAGTTCGATCTCGCTCTGCACCAGCGCACCTTCGTCGACCTGCGGCCACGGGGCGTCGAGCAAGTCGCCATACGCGCCGGCGTAGCCCAGTTCCTTCCACAGCACGTGCGTGATGTGCGGCACCACCGGATACAGCACGCGCAGCAGCAGCCCCAAGCCTTCGCGGCGCGCATCGGCGCCCGCGTCCTTGGCGCCTTCCAACGCGTTGAGCATCTTCATCGTCGCCGAGACGACGGTGTTGTACTGCAGACGCTCGTAGTCGTAGTTGGCCTGCTTGAGCACGGTGTACAGCTCGCGGCGCAGCGCGCGATCGGCATCCGTTGCACCCGCCACGACGCCATTGCCGTGACCGGCGCGAATCGCGTCACCATGCGCCACGCCAAAGTTCCACAGGCGGCGCAGGAAGCGCGAGGCACCTTCCACACCGGCGTCGTTCCACTCGAGCTGTTGCTCGGGCGGCGCGGCGAACATCGTGAACAGGCGCGCCGTGTCGGCACCGTATTGGTCGATCAGCGCTTGCGGGTCGATGCCGTTGTTCTTCGACTTCGACATCTTCTCCACGCCGCCAATCACCACCGACTGGCCATCGGCTTTGAGCGTGGCACCCATCGGGCGGCCGCGTTCGTCGGTCTGCACATCAACATCGGCCGGATTGATCCACTGCTTCTTGCCCGATGCATCTTCGCGGTAGTAAGTCTCGTTGAGCACCATGCCCTGCGTGAGCAGGTTAGTGAAGGGCTCGTCGAACTTGACCAAGCCCAGGTCACGCATGACTTTGGTCCAGAAGCGCGCGTACAACAGGTGCAGAATCGCGTGCTCGATGCCGCCGATGTACTGATCCATCGGCATCCAGTAATCGTTGCGGGCGTCGACCATGCTGGCGCCGTCCGGGCATGTATAGCGCATGTAGTACCAGCACGAGTCGATGAACGTATCCATCGTGTCGGTCTCGCGGCGCGCGGGCTTGCCGCACGACGGGCACGTGCACTCCAGGAAGCGGGGGTCCTTGGCGAGCGGGTTGCCTGTGCCATCCGGAACGAGGTCTTCGGGCAGGCGCACCGGCAGATCCTGCTCGGGCACCGGCACGACGCCGCAGCTCTCGCAATGGATCAGCGGGATCGGCGTGCCCCAGTAGCGCTGGCGCGAGATGCCCCAGTCGCGCAGGCGCCAGGTGGTCTTCTTTTCGCCAAGGCCCTTGGTGGCCAGGTCAGCGGATACGGCGTCGACGGCCTGCTGATAGTTCAGGCCATCGTACTTGCCGCTGTGGAACAGCACGCCGTGTTCCTTGTCGCCATACCACTCGGCCCAGGTGGTCGTGTCGTACGGCTGACCCTTCACGTCGATGACCTGCTTGATGGGCAGGCTGTACTTGTTGGCGAAGGCAAAATCGCGCTCGTCGTGTGCGGGCACACCCATCACGGCGCCGTCGCCGTAGGTCATCAGCACGTAGTTGCCGACCCACACCGGCACGGATTCACCCGTGAGCGGGTGTGTGACGGTCAGGCCCGTCGGCATGCCCCTCTTTTCCATGGTTGCCATGTCGGCTTCCATGACGCTGCCGTGCTTGCACTCTTCGATGAACGCGGCGAGTGCCGGGTTGGTCTGCGCGGCGTGCGTAGCGATCGGGTGCTCGGCGGCCACGGCGCAGAAGGTCACGCCCATGATGGTGTCGGCGCGCGTGGTGAAGACATACAGCTTGCCGTCGTTGATCAGCTTGCCGTCATCCCCGGAAATGTTGTGCGGGAACGCAAAACGCACACCCTCGCTCTTGCCAATCCAGTTCTGCTGCATCAGCTTGACGCGCTCGGGCCAGCCCAACGGGTCGAGGTCGGAGAGCAACTCCTGCGCATACTTCGTGATGCCCAGGTAGTACATCGGGATCTCGCGCTTTTCCACCACCGCGCCCGAGCGCCAGCCGCGCCCGTCGATCACCTGCTCGTTGGCGAGCACGGTCTGGTCGACCGGGTCCCAATTGACGGTGCCGGTCTTGCGGTAGGCGATGCCCTTTTCGAGCATCTTCAGGAACAGCCACTGGTTCCAGCGGTAGTAGTCGGGGCTGCAGGTCGCCACTTCCCGCGACCAGTCGATCGCCAGACCCATCGACTGCATCTGCTTCTTCATGTAAGCGATGTTGTCGTAGGTCCATGCAGCCGGTGCCACGCCGTTGTTGAGCGCTGCATTTTCCGCCGGCATGCCGAAGGCGTCCCAGCCCATCGGCATCAGCACGTTGTACCCCTTCATGCGCAGCTGACGCGTCATCACGTCGTTGATCGTGTAGTTGCGCACGTGGCCCATGTGCAGCTTGCCCGACGGATACGGCAGCATCGAGCAGGCGTAGAACTTGGGCTTATCCGAGCCGTCAGCAGCGCGCGCGTGTTCGGTCACCCGGTAGGCGTCCAGGGCCTGCCAGTGTTGCTGCGCTTGCTGTTCGACTTCAGACGGGGAGTATTTGTCTTGCATGGTGATGGGTCGTCCGAGGTGCCCCGGGCGATTGCAGCCGCGCCACCAACGCGCGCAGCCGGATTGAATAACGGAAAAGGCCCGATTATACCGTCGCCACCCGCCCCATCCGGGCGATCGCGAGCGGAGAAAAAAGGCGCCGGACAGGCCTGCCGGCGCCCGTTCCTGCCCGCCTGATTTACAGGCCGAGCACGTCGTTCATGTCGTACAAGCCTTTCTTGCCGGCCACGTACACCGCAGCGCGCACGGCGCCTTCGGCATACGACTGGCGCGTGTTGGAGCGATGCGTGATCTCGATGCGCTCGCCATCGCCGGCAAACAGCACGGTGTGGTCACCCACAATGTCGCCGCCGCGCACGGTGGCAAAACCGATGGTGCCCAGTTCCCGCGGGCCGGTCTCGCCTTCGCGGGCATAGACCGCGCGATCGGCCAGCTTGGTGCCCTGCGCCTCGGCCACGATTTCGCCCATCTTGAGCGCGGTGCCCGACGGCGCGTCGATCTTGTGCTTGTGATGCGCCTCGATGATCTCCACGTCATAGCCCTGCGCCAGGATCTTGGCTGCGACTTCGATCAGTTTGAAGGTCGCATTCACGCCCACGCTCATGTTTGGCGCCCAGACCACGCCGATCGACTCACCGTAGGTCTTGAAGCTGGCCTTCTGCTCGGCCGTGAAACCGGTCGTGCCGATCACCACGGCAGTTCCCAGCTCACGCGCCACATTCAGGTGATTGAGCGTTGCGTCAGGACGCGTGAAATCGATCAGCACGTCGGCCTGCGAGAGCCCCGCACGCACGTCGTCGGTCACAATCACGCCGGTGGTCTTGCCGAGCTTGACGCCGGCATCCTGTCCCACGGCGTCGCTGCCGGTGCGGTCCAGCGCGGCGCCCAGCGTCACGCCCGGCGTGCGCAGTACAGTGTCGATCAGCATCTGGCCCATGCGGCCCGAGGCGCCTGCAATCGCAATTTTCATGTCGGTGGAAGCGAAAAGCTGCAAAAGAGAAAGCGGTCTGTAAAACGCACAAGCGGCGGAACCCGTCCGCCGCTCGCTCGAAGATGGTGTGCCGATGCTCCGGCTACGCGCGCCTCTGGGCGTTCAGGGCGACGTGGTGGCCGGCGGCGGAACGCTGGTGTCGGTACCGCCACCACCAGTGCGGCGCTCCGGCAACGTCACGTCAACACTGTTTTTGGAGCCGGTGGTCGACTGCACACGGTCAGCTGCTTCAGCCGACGGAATCGACGGCGCGCGCGCTGCCGGTGCGGCACCCGCAGCAGCAGCGGCTTGCGCGGCATCCTTCTTCGGGCGCTTGATGCCATCGATCTCGGAGATCAGCTCCGATTCGGACGGCAGTTCATCGGCGCCCACCCACTTGGCCAGGCGATCGCCGTCAAACCACACGGTCAGCTTGCGTTCCTGCACAACGGCCGTGTTGCCACGCTTGAATGAGAAGATGTAGTCCCAGCGGTTGGCATGGAACATATCCGTCAACAGCGGCGTGCCGAGTACGAAGCGCACTTGGTCGCGCGTCATGCCTTCCTTGAGCTGCGCCGCTTGTTCGCGCGAAACGAAATTGCCTTGCACGATATCGATGCGATACGGCGTGATGGCATTGGCGATCTTGCGCGTGGTGCTGTCATAGGTGCCGCATCCGGCCAGCAACGCCGACGCAGCGAGCATGGCACCCACCAACAGACCGCCGCGACGGGCGACGTGGGCAAAACGGACAGGACTGCGCGCAAAGGAAAAGGTCATGAGCGATCGGCCTTCAAACGGTTCCGGACATGCCGGTACGGGAGGAATCGGCGAGGGCCAGGCACATCGTGCAGGCCCGTCAATAGGACTTTTGCCGCCAAAACCCTTATGATTGGAATCCGAACATTGTACTCTAGGGAGCCTGGCGCATGCCGAGTCCTGCAGACCTCAAGAACATCGGTCTGAAAGCCACGGTGCCGCGGTTGAAGATCCTCGAGATCTTTCAGACCAGCGAAGAGCGCCACATGAGCGCCGAAGACGTGTACCGCATCCTGCTCGCCGAGCACATGGACATTGGCTTGGCCACGGTCTATCGCGTGCTGACGCAGTTCGAACAGGCGGGGCTGCTGTCACGCAACAACTTCGAATCCGGCAAGGCGATCTACGAACTCAACGAAGGCAAACACCACGATCACCTGGTGTGCCTCGATTGCGGCCGCGTGGAAGAATTTTTCGATGCCGAGATCGAGCAGCGCCAGCAGAGCATTGCCCGTGCGCGCGGCTTTGCGCTGCAGGAGCACGCGCTGTCGCTCTACGGCAATTGCTCGAAGGAGGCCTGCCCGCACCGGCCAAAGCGCTGAAGCGTTATCCAAAAGAAAACGGCCGCATCGTCTGCGGCCGTTTTTCATTGGAGCGGCGAGATGGCGGATGTCAGACGGACAACCGCGTCTCGCCCTCCTTTTCTGCGTCGCCCTGGCCGCCTTTCTCGGCCTTGCCGTGCTCATTGGCCTGCACGGGCGGATGGGCCGGAGCGCCCGACGCCTGCCCGGTGTATTCGGCCACAACCTGCTTGAAGAGCTGACGCGCCCACACCAACATTGGATGCGTGTTGCGGCTGCGGTGCCACAGCATGTTCAGGCCCAGCACGGTTTCAAGCTCAGCCGGCAACGGAAACGCGTTCAGGTCGTACGTCTTGCAGACCATATCCTTCATCAGCGAGTTGACCGTGAAGATCATGTCGGTCTGGGCAGCCACCTCGCCCTGTGTGCGCCAGCTATGCACGGTCATGGTCGAGTTGCGCTTGAGGCCGCGCTGCTGCAAGGCGTAGTCCAGCGGAATGAGCGACGGCGCGACGCGACTGCCTGGGCTGCCTTGCGCGATGAAGATATGCTCGCAATCGAGATATTGCTCGAGCGTGCAGCGTTCCCCGAGGATCGGGTGGTCCTTGCGTGCGCAGACCCACATGTTGAACGAGGTCACGACCTCTTCCATGATCTCGGGATGGCGCGTGGGGAACGGCGAGAACGCCAGATCCAGCTCGTTGGCGCGCATGGCGGCGACATCGGCTTCCCACGAGGACGACTCGGTCAGGCGCACCTGCAATGCCGGCGCCAGTCGCTTGATGCGCAACAGGAAGCGATCGAACAGCGCATCGCCCAGCGTGCCTGCAAAGCTGACGTTGAACGTGCCGGTCGCCTCGGCCGGGTCAAACGTGGCGATGTCGCCTTCGTTGATGGCGGCCCACAAGTCGAGCATCTCACGCACCTTGGGCCCCAGCTCCAGCGCCTTGGGCGTGGGTGTCAGGCCATGCGGAACACGGATGAAGAGGGGATCGTCGAAAATTTCGCGTAGACGGCCCAGCGAATGCGAGACAGCCGGTGCGGTCATGTGCATCTTTTCAGCCACGTAGGTGGCGTTGCGCTTGCTGAGCAGCTCAACAAAAATCACCAGCAGCTTGGTATCGACGTTGACCATGGGACGCCTTGGCTCGAACACGTTGGAAAACTGGAAAGGCAACCATTGCCGAGGCAATGGGTCGGATGCGGCACAAAAGCCCGCCACATCACAATGTAGTAATTGTTCAGTGTACGGACTGCAACCCGATTTTCAAAGCGAATTCCTGTGGCGCGAATTCGAAACTTGCCCATCCGCAAACGTTTCTTTTCAGTTCTTAACAAACCGGGATCGAGCGTGTGCCGAGTGACGCGTGGCTGTGACGGCTGCTCCGCTTTGCTCACCTATGAAAAACGCGCCCGAAGGCGCGTTCGTCTGTCCCGTTGATCGGGATTACTTGCCTACCACGCGCGCCATTTCCAGGCACTTGTTCGAGTAGCCCCACTCGTTGTCGTACCAGCTCACGACCTTGATGAAGGTGCCATCGAGTGCGATGCCGGCTTCGGCGTCGAAGATCGAGGTGCGTGCATCGCCGCGGAAATCCGTAGCGACGACCTTGTCTTCGGTGTAGCCCAGCACGCCCTTCAGCGCGCCTTCGCTTTGTTCCTTCATTTCGGCGCAGATTTCAGCGTACGTGGCAGCGCTTTCCAGCTCGACGGTCAGATCGACAACCGACACGTCCGAGGTCGGCACGCGGAACGACATGCCGGTCAGCTTCTTGTTCAGTTGCGGGATCACCACGCCCACGGCCTTGGCGGCACCGGTGGACGACGGGATGATGTTTTCCAGGATGCCGCGGCCGCCGCGCCAGTCCTTGTTGGACGGGCCGTCAACGGTCTTCTGCGTGGCGGTGGCAGCGTGCACGGTGGTCATCAGGCCGCGCTTGATGCCCCACTTGTCGTTCAGTACCTTGGCAACCGGTGCCAGGCAGTTGGTCGTGCACGAAGCGTTGGAGATGATCGCCTCGCCCTTGTACGTTTCGTGGTTCACGCCGTACACGAACATCGGGGTGTCGTCCTTGGACGGGGCCGACATGATCACCTTCTTGGCGCCCGCGTCGATGTGCTTCTGCGCGCCTTCCTTGGTCAGGAAGATGCCGGTCGATTCGATCACCACGTCGGCGCCGACTTCGCCCCACTTCAGCTCAGACGGATCCTTCACGGCGGTCAGGCGGATCTTCTTGCCGTTGACGACGAGCGTGTTGCCGTCGACCGACACTTCACCGTCGAAGCGGCCGTGCACCGAGTCGTACTTGAGCATGTACGCCAGGTAGTCGGGCTCGAGCAGGTCGTTGATGGCAACGACTTCGATGTCCTTGAAGTTGGCGGCGGCGGCGCGGAACACCATGCGTCCGATGCGGCCAAAGCCGTTGATGCCGATCTTGATGGTCATGGTCAGTCTCCTGATAGCAGAAAAGAAATCGACGGTGCGATAAAAACCAGCGCGGCACCTCGTGGGTGCCGCGTACGCAAATTCAGTTAAGCAATGACGCTCTTGGCGGTGTTCACCACGTTCTCGACCGTGAAGCCGAAGTGCTTGAACAGCACGCCCGCCGGGGCCGATTCACCGAACGTGTCGATACCGACCACGGCTTGTACTTGGTACTTCCACCAGAAATCGGTCACGCCCGCTTCCACGGCGATGCGCGGCACGCCGGCCGGCAGCACGCTCGCCTTGTAGGCGGAATCCTGCTTGTCGAACACGGTCGTGGCAGGCACCGACACCACGCGCGCATGGATACCCTCGGCGGCAAGCTGATCTGCTGCACCCACCGCCAGGCCAACTTCCGAGCCGGTGGCGATGATCACCACGTCCGGCTTACCGTTGGCGGCATCGCGCAGCACGTAGCCGCCGCGAGCGATGGCTTCGCGCGTGGCCGGGTTGCGCGCCTGGAACGGCAGGTTCTGGCGGCTGAAGATCAGGCAGCTTGGGCCGTTCTGGCGCTGGATGGCAGCGGCCCAGGCGACGGCGGTTTCGGTGGTGTCGGCGGTGCGCCAGACATCCATGTTCGGGATGAGGCGCAGGCTGGCAACGTGCTCGATGGATTGGTGCGTCGGGCCGTCTTCGCCCAGGCCGATGGAATCGTGGGTGAACACGAAGATCGAGCGGATTTTCATCAGCGCTGCCATGCGCAGCGCGTTGCGGCTGTAGTCGGAGAACGTCAGGAACGTACCGCCGTACGGAATGTAGCCGCCGTGCAGCGCGATGCCGTTCATGATGGCGCTCATGCCGAACTCGCGCACACCGTAATTGATGTGGTTGCCCCAGGCATCCACACGCACGGCCTTGCTGCCGCTCCAGTTGGTCAGGTTCGAGCCTGTCAGGTCGGCCGAACCGCCAAGCAGCTCGCCCAGCACCGGGCCATAGGCTTCGAGCGTGTTCTGGCTGGCCTTGCGGGTGGCGATGGTTTCAGCCTTGAGTTCGCACTTCTCGATGAACTCGGCGACCGCCTTGTCGAAGGCTTCCGGCAGTTCGCCACGCATGCGGCGCTCGAACTGCTCGGCTTCGGCCGGGTGGCGCTCGGAATACGCATCGAACAGCGCGTTCCAGGCCTTTTCCAATGCATGGCCCTGACCCTTGGCATCCCACGCGTCGTACACGGCTTGCGGCACCTCAAACGGGGCGTGCGGCCAGGCCAGCGCTTCGCGCGCGGCAGCGATTTCAACGCCGCCCAGCGGGGCGCCGTGCACATCGTGACCGCCTTCCTTGTTGGGCGCGCCCTTGCCGATGAGCGTGCGGCAGCAGATCAGGGTCGGCTTGTCCGACTTCTTGGCTTCGGCAATGGCGGCGTCAACGGCGTCAACGCTGTGGCCATCCACGGCGCGGATCACGTTCCAGCCGTACGCTTCGAAGCGCTTCGGGGTGTCGTCGTTGAACCAGTGGACAACGTCGCCGTCGATCGAGATGCCGTTGTCATCCCACAGCGCGATCAGCTTGTTCAGCTTGAGCGTGCCGGCCAGCGAGCAAGCCTCGTGGCTGATGCCTTCCATCAGGCAGCCGTCGCCCAGGAAGACATAGGTGTGGTGGTTGACGATGTCGAAACCCGGGCGGTTGAACTCCTGGCCCAGCAGGCGCTCGGCCAGCGCCATGCCGACGGCGTTGGTGATGCCTTGGCCGAGCGGGCCGGTGGTCGTTTCCACGCCCGGGGTGATGCCGTATTCCGGGTGGCCGGCGGTCTTGCTGTGCAGCTGGCGGAAGTTCTTCAGCTCCGACATCGGCAGGTCGTAGCCGGTCAGGTGCAGCAGCGCGTAGATCAGCATCGAGCCGTGGCCGTTGGACAGCACGAAGCGGTCGCGATCAGGCCAGCGCGGGTTCAGCGGGTTGTGGCGCAGGTGGCGGCTCCACAGTGCCACGGCGATATCCGCCATGCCCATCGGCGCGCCGGGGTGGCCCGAATTGGCTTGCTGGACGGCGTCCATGGCAAGCACGCGAATGGCGCTGGCCATCAACTGGGTAGGCTGGGTGGTATTCGAGTGGAGGGCGGGGGCGGTCATGCGAACCTGCGGCAGGAGATAGGCGGGAAAACCGCGATTTTACCAGACGGGGATGACCCGGCTGGGGTGATCGCGGTCAGTAAAACGTGCTACGACGTCCCCTCCCCCGCCCGGCTTACCACTCCGCCACAGAACCGTCGGCGTGGCGCCACACTGGGTTGCGCCAGTCGGGAGCTTCCTTGCTGCGTTCGATGACCAGCGCCTCGTCAATATCCACGCCCAAGCCAGGCAGGCGCGGCGGGCGGATATAGCCGCCGTCCAACGCAAAATCGGCCTTGTTCCGCACGTAATCGAGCAGTTCGGCGCCTTTGTTGTAATGGATGCCCATGCTCTGTTCCTGCAACGTGGCGTTCCAGCTCACGAAATCGACGTGCAGGCAGGCCGCCAGGGCGATGGGGCCCAGCGGGCAATGCGGCGCCAAGGCCACATCGTAAGCCTCGGCCATTGCGGCGATCTTCACGCACTCAGTAATGCCGCCGGCGTGAGACAGGTCCGGTTGCAGAATCGATACCCCGCCCGCTTCCAGCACGCGCTTGAAGTCGAAGCGCGAGAACATGCGCTCGCCGGCGGCAATGGGCAGATGGGTGTGGGCGGCCAGCCGGGCGTAGGTTTCTGCCTGCTCGGCCAGCACCGGTTCTTCGATGAAGAGCGGCCGATACGGCTCCAGCTCCTTGATCAGCACCTTGGCCATCGGCGCAGAAACACGGCCGTGGAAATCGAGCCCGAATTCGACGGTGTTGCCAAAGGCAGAGCGAATCTCCGCAACCTTCGCCACCGCGGCATCCACGGCGCGGGACGTGTCGATGATGCCCATCTCTTCGCAGCCGTTGAGCTTGAAGTGATCAAAGCCGCCGGCTTGCAGCGCCTTCATGCCCGCAATTACGTCGGCCGGACGGTCGCCGCCGACCCAGCTGTAGGTGCGCATCTTGTCGCGCACGAGACCGCCGAGCAGTTCGTATACCGGCACGCCCAGCACCTTGCCCTTGATGTCCCACAGCGCCTGATCGATGCCGGCGATGGCGCTCATCAGGATCGGGCCGCCACGGTAGAAACCGGCGCGGTACATGGTCTGCCAGAGGTCGTTGATGCGGCTCGGGTCTTGGCCGATGAGGTAATCGGACAGCTCGTGCACCGCCGCTTCCACCGTGCGCGCACGGCCTTCAATGACGGGTTCGCCCCAGCCGGTGACGCCCTCATCGGTCTCGACTTTCAGGAACATCCAGCGCGGAGGCAGGCGGTACGTGGTCAGGCGGGTGATTTTCATGGATCGATGGTGCGTTCAGGTGCGGACGGATTGGGCGGTGCGGTAGGCGGTAACGAAGGCGCGCGCGCGTTCGGCCGTGCGCTCGACGGGCTGGCCTGGGCGATAAAGGTCGCTGCCGAGACCAGCGCCGATGCAGCCGGCGGCAAGGTAATCGGCGAGGTTCTCCGGCGTGATGCTGCCAACGGCAAACACCGGCACCTCCGGTGGCAGCACGGCCTTGAGCGCACGCACGTAGCCAGGGCCGAGCGCGCCGGCCGGGAAAATCTTCAGTGCCTGCGCGCCCGCATCGAGCGCGGCAAAGGCTTCAGTGGCGGTCATGCAGCCAATGCAGGTGACGAGGCCGGCGTGCGCGGCGGCGCGGATCACCGGCGCATGCGTGTTGGGCGTGACGACCAGCTTGCCGCCGGCCGCGACCATCAGGTCAACGTCTTCGGGGCGCAGCACGGTGCCCGCACCGATCAGCGCGCGGTCGCCAAAAGCACGTGCGGCAAGCTGCACGCTCTGCGCCCAGTCGGGCGAGTTCAGCGGGATTTCGATGGCATCGAAGCCGGCATCGACGAGCGCCTGCGTGTGCGCGAGCACCTCGTCGGGGCGGATGCCGCGCAGGATGGCAATCAGCGGAAGGTGGGTTGTCCAGGTCATTCGTGATAGAGCTGCGAGCGCCCGCCATCGATCAGGATGTCGGTCGCGTTGATGAAACGCGCCTCGTCGGAAGCGAGGAACAGCGCGGTGTAGGCCACCTCTTCGGGCTCGCCGATGCGCTTGCACGGCAGCAGCTCGGCCTGGCGGCGGCGTTCGGCTTCGGGGTCAGGTGCGGCGGCAAAGCCGGCCTCGGCAATCGGCGTGAGGATCAGCCCTGGCGAAATCGAATTCACGCGGATACCACGCGCCGCATATTCAATGCCCAGCGCACGCGTGAGCCCGATCAGCCCATGCTTGGCCACCGGATACGGAAACGCGCCCGGAATGATCTTGTGTCCATGCACCGACGCGATGTTGACGATGCTGCCCGCCCCGCGCGCCAGCATGTGCGGCAGCACGGTGCGCGCGCAATGCCACGCGCCTTCGAGATCGACGGAAAGGCAACGCGCCCAGTCGTCCTCGCTTAACTCGAGCGGATCGGAAAACACGTTGATGCCGGCGTTGTTGACCAGCACGTCAATCCCGCCAAAGCGCTCGACACCTGCGGCGACCATCGCGTCGATCTGCGCGCGGTCGCGCACGTCGGCTTGTACGAGGAGGATGTTGTCGTCGTTGCCGACGCTGTTGCCAATTTCGGCGGCGAAGGCCTCGGCGCGCGCGTCACGCACCAGCGTGTTGACGATCACGCGGGCGCCGTGCTGCGCGAAGAGCTTGGCAATCGCACCGCCAATGCCTTGCGTGGCGCCCGTCACCAGGGCGACCTTGCCTGCGAGACGCGGCGGAAAAGACATCGGAGAAGCGGTCATGCGTCAAAACCATTCACGGTGAATTGATAGTTGCGCTGCAGACTCTGCCCGGTGCCGAGGATGGTCAGGCCGTGGTCTTGCGGCAAGCCCGGCAGATTGTGCGCATTGATCGCGTGGTCAACCGGCTCAAAGCAGAAGAAGTCGTACGCGACCGGTGTGTACAGCACATAGCGCGACGTGTCGGCGGTAATTTGCACAGACATGCGGCGGCTGGGCCAGACGATCTCGGCGCGGCCATCCCAGCCTTCAAAGCTGTGATTGATGGCGGCGCTCTCCTCCAGCTTCCGGAGCTTGCGAAAGTCTGCATCCGCAGATGGCGCCTGCAGGTCCGTCGGCAGATAGTCCGGCGCGGATTGCCACATGGCCGTTGCGCCCGCACGCAACCGAACATCGGGCGTGCGCGGAAAGAACGGATGCACGCCCAGCCCGAATGGCAGCGGCGCACCTTCGTTGCGTACTGTCAGCGCGATGGTCAGCGTGTTGCCCATCAGCGTGTATCGCTGCACCGCCTGATAGCGGAATGGGCGCCCCTGCTCGACCACCGCAGCGAGTTCAACGGACGTGTCTGTTTGCGACACGGCATGCCACGGCATCAGCCAGCCGTGACCATGTAGGGGATACGGTTCGTCGTCACGCGTGCGCGGCACTTCGATGGTCTGCCCCTGGAACGGGAAGCGCCCGCCGCCGATGCGGTTGGACCACGGCACCAGCGAATAGCAAGCCAGCGTTCTCGGATCGCGCAGGGCAGCGTCTGCCTCGCCCGGCCGGAAGATGGGCACAACATCGCCATCGCGCAGCAGATCAAAACGCAGCAACCCGCCGCCCGCCTCGGGCAGCACCTCGGCGCGTAGCACACCGTTTTCAAGCCGCAACGTAGGCATGGCCGAACCGGCCCTCCGGCAATCCTCGTACGTTGGGTACGGCAAGCTGTAGCGTCGCGCCGGCGTTCACGTCTTCTGCCAGGCGGTGCGCCGACAAACCGTCGCGCGCCGTCGTCAGATACAGCGTATCGAGCGCCTCGCCGCCAAATGCCGGGCACGTGGGCTGCGATGCCGGTACGGACATGCGCGCCAGCACGCGCCCATCCGGTGCGTACCGCGTCAGCCGGTTGCCGCCCCACTCTGCATTCCACAGGCAGCCGTCTGCGTCGACGGTCGAGCCATCGGGCGAGCCTTTGTGGGCACCCTCGGCATCCTGGTCGCGCAGATCGGCGAAGACGCGAATATTGGCGACTGCGCCGGTCTGCCCGTCGTAATCGCATGCTTGGATGCGGCGGCTGTGCGTGTCGCACCAATACATGGTCTCGCCGTCGGGGCTGAAGGCGATGCTGTTGGCGATGGCGATGTGGGGCAGAGCCAGACGCTGCAGCGCGCCCATCGGCGTGAAGCGATAAAAACTGCCGGTGGGTTCGGGGCCGCCTTCGTGCATGGTGCCGAAGACGTAATTGCCGGAGCGATCGGCGCGGCCATCGTTGACGCGCGTGGTCGGGTTATCGGGCTCAACCTCAGCCAGCAGCGTAAGCGTGCCGGTGCGCGTGTCGAAGCGGGCGATGTTCTTGGCAAGGCCCAGGATCAGCACGCCGGGCTCGTCCGTCAGCACAAAAGAGCCCACGCGTTGCGGCAACGGCCATTGGCGCTCCTGCCCCGTCGCCGGATCGTGCTGCCACAGCAGCGATTCCTGGATGTCGGTCCACCAGAGCAGGCGCTGGGCGTCGTCCCAGACGATGCCTTCGCCCAGCGTGCAGCGCAGATCAGAGAGCGTGGTTGCGGTTGTCATGTGCGCAGCCTCACTCACGGCCGCCGCGGTTCTTCAACTGGTCGACCAGCACCGCTGCCAGCAGAATCGCGCCGCGCACGAGGTACTGGTAGAACGCGTCGATATTCAGCAGGTTCATCGCGTTCTGCACGGTGCCCATGATCAACACACCGACCAGCACCCCGCTGATGGTGGCGCGGCCGCCCAGCAGCGACACCCCGCCCAGCACACAGGCCGAGATCACGTTCAGCTCAAAGCCTTGCGCCGCATTCGGCTGGCCGCTGGTGATGCGCGCCGCCAGAATCACGCCCGCCAGCGCAGCAACCACGCCCTGGATCAGGAAGATGACGATGCGCGTCATGTTGACGTTCACGCCCGCCAGCCGCGCCGCTTCCGGGTTGCCGCCAATCGCCAGCGTATTGCGGCCGTAGATCGTCTTGTTGAGCAAAACGCCAAACACCACGAAGCACAGCCCCGCCACCCACACCGGCGTCGGCACGCCAAAGACGATGGTGTTGCCCAGGTCGAAGAAGTCCATGTCGGACACGCCCACCGCCTGCCCATGCGAGGCAATGAAGGCGAGGCCGCGCACGATTTCCATCGTGGCCAGCGTGGTGATCAGCGCGTTGATCCTCAGCTTGGCGATCACGAAACCGTTGACGCCACCGATGATCGCGCCTGCCACCAGACTGCCGCCGATGCCAAGCGCGATGCTGCCGGTGGCGTTGATGATCATCGCGCACAGCACGCCGGCAAACGCCACCGTGGAGCCGATCGACAGGTCGAAATCACGCGACGCCAGACAGAACATCATCGTGCAGGCGACCATGCCGATCTGCGAGACGGAGAGCGCAAGGCCCACCATGTTTTGCCACGAGAAGAAGTACTCGACCGAAAACGACAGCGCGGCAAACAGAATGGCGAAGATCAGCGGCAGGCTGAAATCGTCCAGCAGGCGAAGTAGGCGCGTCTTGTTCATGGCAGAGCGTGCCGATGCGGCGAGCGCATCGGAATGTTGCAGGGGTTGAGACTGGGACATCTTGGACTCCGGGGTTCTCAGGCGGCCAACGGCGGCATGGGCGCAGACGGCAGCGGCGCAGATTCAGGGCGCAGGGCGAGCTTGAGCACGGCCTGCTCATTGGCCTGCTCGCGCGGCAGTTCGCCGGCGATGCGACCTTCGCTCATTACGAGCACGCGATCGGCGACGCCGAGGATTTCCGGCAATTCGCTGGAAATCATCAGCACGGCCACGCCACGTTCGGCCAGCTCGTACAGCACCTGGTAGATCTCGTTCTTGGCACCGACGTCGATGCCACGCGTGGGCTCGTCGATGATCAGCACACGCATGTCGTCTTCGGCCAGCCAGCGCGCCAGGATGACCTTCTGCTGGTTGCCGCCCGACAGCAGGCGGATCGGCTGCTCGCGGTTTGGCGTCTTGATGCGCAAGCGCATGATGTAGTGGTCAGCCGTCTTCGTCTCCTGCTTGTCATTGACGAACAGGCCGAAGCGGCGCTGGTTGCGCCGGCAACTGATGTTGATGTTTTCCGACACCGAGCGGCAGCCGATGATGCCCTCTTCCTTGCGGTCTTCCGGGCACAGCACGATGCCCTGGCGGATGGCATCGGCCACATCGCGGATGCGGATCGGCGCGCCGTCGAGTGTGAGGCTCCCGGCCGTCTTGCGATCGGCTCCGTAGATCAACCGTGCCAGTTCCGACCGCCCCGCGCCCACCAGCCCGAACAGGCCGACGATCTCGCCACGGCGCACGGACAGGCTTGCCGGCTCAGCCAGCTTCGGGCCCGTCAGGCCATCCACCTGCAAGCGCACGTCGCCCAGCGTCCGCGCGCGGTAATCGAAGATGTCGTCGATCTGGCGACCGACCATCTGCGCGACCAGCTCGTCGCGCGTGACGGTGGCCATCGACGGGAAATCCGCCACCTTGCGGCCATCGCGGAAGATCGTGCAGCCGTCGCACAGCTCGAAAATCTCGTCGAGCCGGTGCGAGATGTAGATCAGCGCACGGCCCTGCGCGCGCAGGTCTTTCACGAGGCGGAACAGGATGTCGGTCTCGCGGATCGACAGCGAACTCGTCGGCTCGTCCAGCGCAATCACACGCGCATCGCGCAGGATCGCCTTGCAGATCTCGACCATCTGGCGCTGCCCGATCGACAGGTGTTTCAGCTTGGCGCGCGGGTCCAGATCGACGCCGATGCGGCCGAGCTGTTCACGCGTCCAGGCCATCGCCTCGCGCTGGCGAATGAACCCGCCGCTGGCCGGCAGGTGGCCGAGCAGCAGGTTGTCCATCACCGTCAGTTCGGGCACCGTCTGCAGCTCCTGGTGGATGACGGCAATGCCGGCATCCAGTGCCGCCCGCGTGGTCGGGAACGTCGTCGGCTTTCCCTCGACGACGATCTGCCCACCATCGGGCTGATAGTCGCCGCCCAGGATCTTCAACAGCGTCGACTTGCCCGCGCCGTTCTCGCCCAGCAAGCCGTGCACGCGGCCGCATTCGATGCCGAACGACACATCGGACAGCGCCCGCACACCCGGAAACACCTTGCTGATGCCACGAAACTCAAGAAACGCCGACATGGCAAGTCTCCTTCAACAACGTTATCCGCAAGATCACAAACCCATTTCCTGGCGGACTTGCTTCTCGTTGTCGCGGGTCATCAGGCGGCCGCTGGTCAGGATGAGCGGGTCCGGCGCCTTGTTGTTCTTGATCCACTCGTACATGTTGAGCGAGGTTTCATAGCCATGGCGCTTCGGGCTGATCAACACGGTGCCGAAGAAACCGGTCTTCTCGGGCTTGGCGAACTCGTTGAGCGCCGACTGGCTGCCGCCGATGCCCACACCGATGATGTCTGCCGGCTTCAGGCCGTGGCCTTCCGCTGCACGCACGGCCCCCAGCACGGCTTCGTCATTCAGGCCGAAGGCAATCCAGTGCTTGAACTTGGGGTTCTTGGTCAAGGTGATGTTGGCGGCGTTGAACGCGGCTTCGGTATCCGTCTTGGCCTGTGGGCTGGTCAGCACGTTGGCAGCCGGGAAGCCCGCCTTGGTGAGCGCGGCGACTGCACCGTCGGTGCGCTCCTTGGCCGTCGGCAATTGGTCATACGCAATGCGGATGGCGCCAACTTCCGACAGATTCCAGCCGCGCTTTTTCATCTCCTGCGCGATGGCGTCGCCCACTTGTGCGCCGATCTTCGTGGCCGAGATGCCCATGTGCGGCACCGACGCGATCGGCTTGCCGCTGCCATCGACCAAGCGGTCATCCACCGTCATCAGCTTGAGGTTGTTCTGCTTGGCTTTGGCCACGACCGCCGGTCCGAGCTTCACGTCAGGCACGCAGATCACGAAGCCCTGCGCATGCTGCGCGCCCAGGTTGTCGATGGCAGTCAGCACTTCGCCGCCGCTGGGCACGCCGATCTTCACCAGCTTGAAGCCCTTTTCCTTGGCAGCCTGGTCTGCGAACTTCCATTCGTCCTGGAACCACGGCTCTTCGGGCTGCTTGACCAGGAAGCCGATCTTCACGTCATCGGCTGCATGGGCAAACACCGAAAGGCCGCCGGCCATGGCGAACAGCGTGGCGGCCGCAATGGCCTTGAATGTCCCGCGTCGTTGTTGTTGCATGTTGTCTCCTTGCGATGCCGTCTTTGCGGCATCTGTTCTGCGTTGGATGAAAGATGGGATGGCGTGGGCGCCGGGCTTACGCCACCTTCAAGGTTTTGACCAGACCGCGCTCGCGTGCGATGGCGATCGCGCCGCTGCCGGCCAAGTGTTCCTGCTGTTCACTGCTCGTAACGGTGACCTTGCCTGAGAAGAAATCGTCGTCCGACACCAGCACGGCCAGCGCTTCGCGCAGCAGCGGCTTGCCCGTGATGACGAACTGCGTGCCCGGGTTCATGCGAATCGCGCTGCTGTTCTTGAGCGTGAGCAGATCCGCGCCCAGCACCGCGCCCAGCAGGAAGTTGGCCCGCGCATTGCGCTCGTAGATCGTGAACTGACCCAGCGTGCGCACCATGAAGCAGGCGCGCCCCAATCCGATGCTGCTGGCGCTGCGCGCGCCGGACAGCAGCATTTCCGGATCGACCTCGGTAGCAAAGTCGGAGTCGAGCGCGTCGGCCAAGATGGTGTTGTGCGTGATCACATGCAGCAGCTCGCCGGCCAGCGTCGTTACACAGCCGGTAATGCGCTGGTCCGCGTCCAGATGCACAAACTTCGAGTGCGAACCCGGCAGCACGATCACCGCCGGCTCTGTGATGCCGAGGCGAGAGACCAAACCCATGGTCTCGACTTCTTCGCCGCGCATCATGTCCATCGACTCGATGTTGTGCAGGCCCAGGTTGTCCACCGGATTGCGTACGCCCGGCACAAACCAGATTGGCTGGGCGCACACTTCGGGGATGGTCGCCTGCACCATCCCCGCCGCCAGGTCGCGCAGGCCGGCCGGCGCCACCAGGTGCGGTACCTCGTGCAGGCCGACGTTCGAGGTGATCATGCCGGACGCCAGTACCAAGTCGACCTGGCTCATACCGAAACCAGCCTTCTGCAGCGCAGCTTCAATGGTGTCCTGCACGCCGCGCTGCAGCGTCGTCCGGTTGCCGGTGATGGCGGTGTCGCGCACGCCAACCTGGCGCGCAGCCTGGCAGAGCGCAACGTCATCGCGCCAGACCGTGACGCGTGTGTTGGTGGTACCGGTATCGATGGTGAGGATGTTCATGCGTGGCATTGCGTGGTGTGACGTGGGACGGGCCCGGGGTTAAAACCCTTTCATGATCCGCGGCGAGCGGCCCGAGGTTGACTTGGAAAGCGCCGCCACCCATGAAGACATCGTTGGGAAGCGGCAACGTCGCACAGTCGAGTTCGGGGCGCGCAACAGGATCATGAGCGGTTTTTTAGAACGAGTGAACGATACCGGTGTACGCACCCAGCTGGTTCTTACCCACCGCCGGG
>JYOB01000028.1 GCA_000955795.1 Burkholderiaceae bacterium 26 | reverse complement strand
GTTGGCAGCGAGTTGATGATAAAAATTCTTCGACGAGTTGTTGACAGCGACGAAAAAGCTCTGCATAATCTCGTTTCTCTGCTGCAGACAACGCAGCGACGCGGTGAACAAAGTTGATCGCGAAGTTCTTTAACAAACAAACAGCCGATAAGTGTGGGCGCTTAATACTGGATGCGGCGGATTTCGATCCGCTAGCTAACAAGTAATGAAGTGCTCGCACAGAAGTAAGGTTTGAACGAAAGTTCAAGTCAGATTCTGAGAGTGAGCGACCGCTCGTAAAGAGCGAAAAACAGCAGATTGAACTGAAGAGTTTGATCCTGGCTCAGATTGAACGCTGGCGGCATGCCTTACACATGCAAGTCGAACGGCAGCATGATCTAGCTTGCTAGATTGATGGCGAGTGGCGAACGGGTGAGTAATACATCGGAACGTGCCCTGTAGTGGGGGATAACTAGTCGAAAGATTAGCTAATACCGCATACGACCTGAGGGTGAAAGTGGGGGACCGCAAGGCCTCATGCTATAGGAGCGGCCGATGTCTGATTAGCTAGTTGGTGGGGTAAAGGCCCACCAAGGCGACGATCAGTAGCTGGTCTGAGAGGACGATCAGCCACACTGGGACTGAGACACGGCCCAGACTCCTACGGGAGGCAGCAGTGGGGAATTTTGGACAATGGGCGAAAGCCTGATCCAGCAATGCCGCGTGTGTGAAGAAGGCCTTCGGGTTGTAAAGCACTTTTGTCCGGAAAGAAATGGCTCTGGTTAATACCTGGGGTCGATGACGGTACCGGAAGAATAAGGACCGGCTAACTACGTGCCAGCAGCCGCGGTAATACGTAGGGTCCAAGCGTTAATCGGAATTACTGGGCGTAAAGCGTGCGCAGGCGGTTGTGCAAGACCGATGTGAAATCCCCGAGCTTAACTTGGGAATTGCATTGGTGACTGCACGGCTAGAGTGTGTCAGAGGGGGGTAGAATTCCACGTGTAGCAGTGAAATGCGTAGAGATGTGGAGGAATACCGATGGCGAAGGCAGCCCCCTGGGATAACACTGACGCTCATGCACGAAAGCGTGGGGAGCAAACAGGATTAGATACCCTGGTAGTCCACGCCCTAAACGATGTCAACTAGTTGTTGGGGATTCATTTCCTTAGTAACGTAGCTAACGCGTGAAGTTGACCGCCTGGGGAGTACGGTCGCAAGATTAAAACTCAAAGGAATTGACGGGGACCCGCACAAGCGGTGGATGATGTGGATTAATTCGATGCAACGCGAAAAACCTTACCTACCCTTGACATGCCACTAACGAAGCAGAGATGCATTAGGTGCTCGAAAGAGAAAGTGGACACAGGTGCTGCATGGCTGTCGTCAGCTCGTGTCGTGAGATGTTGGGTTAAGTCCCGCAACGAGCGCAACCCTTGTCTCTAGTTGCTACGAAAGGGCACTCTAGAGAGACTGCCGGTGACAAACCGGAGGAAGGTGGGGATGACGTCAAGTCCTCATGGCCCTTATGGGTAGGGCTTCACACGTCATACAATGGTGCATACAGAGGGTTGCCAAGCCGCGAGGTGGAGCTAATCCCAGAAAATGCATCGTAGTCCGGATCGTAGTCTGCAACTCGACTACGTGAAGCTGGAATCGCTAGTAATCGCGGATCAGCATGCCGCGGTGAATACGTTCCCGGGTCTTGTACACACCGCCCGTCACACCATGGGAGTGGGCTTTACCAGAAGTAGTTAGCCTAACCGCAAGGAGGGCGATTACCACGGTAGGGTTCATGACTGGGGTGA
The DNA here is from genome assembly GCA_000955795.1 of Burkholderiaceae bacterium 26. Taxonomy (GTDB): domain Bacteria; phylum Pseudomonadota; class Gammaproteobacteria; order Burkholderiales; family Burkholderiaceae; genus Ralstonia; species Ralstonia chuxiongensis. The sequence goes on along the minus strand of JYOB01000028.1, from coordinate 3,809 downwards.
AGTCGTAACAAGGTAGCCGTATCGGAAGGTGCGGCTGGATCACCTCCTTTAAGAGCGTGCATCCGACGTTAGGCGTCCACACTTATCGGTTTGTTTGATGTTACAGCCAAGGGTCTGTAGCTCAGGTGGTTAGAGCACCGTCTTGATAAGGCGGGGGTCGTAGGTTCAAGTCCTACCAGACCCACCAAGTTACGGACGGTGGAAGTTGTTCTCTACCGTGACTGGGGGATTAGCTCAGCTGGGAGAGCACCTGCTTTGCAAGCAGGGGGTCGTCGGTTCGATCCCGTCATCCTCCACCAATACCTTCTGGTTGCCAAACGCAAGCATCGACAAAGATGTCGATGAATGCGGTGTTTGCGTTTGGCTTAGCCAAGACGAGTGATAACTCGGCTGTTCTTTAACAATATGGAATGTAGTAAAGGTGTCGCGGTGCGTTGATGAGACGCACATTCAAACGCGACACTGGGTTGTGATTGTATCAACCAGTATTACCAGAGCAATCGAAAGATTGTCTTGGAATACGGCACAACGCGAGAACTCAGCCTATAGCGAGACATACTCGTTATAGGGTCAAGCGAATAAGTGCATGTGGTGGATGCCTTGGCGATTACAGGCGATGAAGGACGTAGTAGCCTGCGAAAAGCTGCGGGGAGCTGGCAAACAAGCTTTGATCCGCAGATGTCCGAATGGGGAAACCCGGCCCGAATGGGTCATCTGTTACTGAATACATAGGTAACAGAAGCGAACGCAGTGAACTGAAACATCTAAGTAGCTGCAGGAACAGAAATCAACCGAGATTCCCAAAGTAGTGGCGAGCGAAATGGGATCAGCCTTGTACTCTTTAGCAGTATTGTTAGCAAAGCGGAATGGAAAGTCCGGCCATAGTGGGTGATAGCCCCGTATGCGAAAACAGTATTGTGGAACTAGGTGTACGATAAGTAGGGCGGGACACGTGAAATCCTGTCTGAAGATGGGGGGACCATCCTCCAAGGCTAAATACTCGTAATCGACCGATAGTGAACCAGTACCGTGAGGGAAAGGCGAAAAGAACCCCGGGAGGGGAGTGAAATAGATCCTGAAACCGCATGCATACAAACAGTCGGAGCCTGGAAACGGGTGACGGCGTACCTTTTGTATAATGGGTCAGCGACTTACATTCAGTGGCAAGCTTAACCGATTAGGGAAGGCGTAGCGAAAGCGAGTCCGAATAGGGCGTTCAGTCGCTGGGTGTAGACCCGAAACCAAGTGATCTATCCATGGCCAGGTTGAAGGTGCGGTAACACGTACTGGAGGACCGAACCCACTAACGTTGAAAAGTTAGGGGATGAGCTGTGGATAGGGGTGAAAGGCTAAACAAACTTGGAAATAGCTGGTTCTCTCCGAAAACTATTTAGGTAGTGCCTCGTGTCTCACCTTCGGGGGTAGAGCACTGTCATGGTTGGGGGGTCTATTGCTGATTACCCCGCCATAGCAAACTCCGAATACCGAAGAGTGCAATCACGGGAGACAGACATCGGGTGCTAACGTCCGGTGTCAAGAGGGAAACAACCCAGACCGCCAGCTAAGGTCCCTAAATATTGCTAAGTGGGAAACGAAGTGGGAAGGCTAAAACAGTCAGGAGGTTGGCTTAGAAGCAGCCACCCTTTAAAGAAAGCGTAATAGCTCACTGATCGAGTCGTCCTGCGCGGAAGATGTAACGGGGCTAAGCAATATACCGAAGCTGCGGATGCACGTAAGTGCATGGTAGGAGAGCGTTCTGTAAGCCTGTGAAGGTGTCTTGTAAAGGATGCTGGAGGTATCAGAAGTGCGAATGCTGACATGAGTAGCGATAAAGGGGGTGAAAGGCCCCCTCGCCGTAAGCCCAAGGTTTCCTACGCAACGTTCATCGGCGTAGGGTGAGTCGGCCCCTAAGGCGAGGCAGAGATGCGTAGCTGATGGGAAGCAGGTTAATATTCCTGCACCGTCGTATGATGCGATGGGGGGACGGATCGCGGAAGGTTGTCCGGGTGTTGGATGTCCCGGTCCCTACATTGGAGATGGCACTTAGGCAAATCCGGGTGCGTGATTCAAGGGTGTGGGGCGAGCGACTTTAGGTCGCGAAGCAATTGGAAGTGGTTCCAAGAAAAGCCTCTAAGCTTCAGTCATACGAGACCGTACCGCAAACCGACACAGGTGGGCGAGATGAGTATTCTAAGGCGCTTGAGAGAACTCGGGAGAAGGAACTCGGCAAATTGGTACCGTAACTTCGGGATAAGGTACGCCCTTGTAGTTTGACTGGCTCGCGCCAGAAGGACGAAGGGGTTGCAATAAAATGGTGGCTGCGACTGTTTAATAAAAACACAGCACTCTGCAAACACGAAAGTGGACGTATAGGGTGTGACGCCTGCCCGGTGCCGGAAGATTAAATGATGGGGTGCAAGCTCTTGATTGAAGTCCCGGTAAACGGCGGCCGTAACTATAACGGTCCTAAGGTAGCGAAATTCCTTGTCGGGTAAGTTCCGACCTGCACGAATGGCGTAACGATGGCCACACTGTCTCCTCCCGAGACTCAGCGAAGTTGAAGTGTTTGTGATGATGCAATCTCCCCGCGGCTAGACGGAAAGACCCCATGAACCTTTACTGTAGCTTTGCATTGGACTTTGAACCGATCTGTGTAGGATAGGTGGGAGGCTTTGAAACCGGGACGCTAGTTTCGGTGGAGCCGACCTTGAAATACCACCCTGGTTTGTTTGAGGTTCTAACCTTGGCCCGTGAATCCGGGTCGGGGACAGTGCATGGTAGGCAGTTTGACTGGGGCGGTCTCCTCCCAAAGTGTAACGGAGGAGTTCGAAGGTACGCTTGGTACGGTCGGACATCGTACCTAAAGTGCAATGGCAAAAGCGTGCTTAACTGCGAGACCGACAAGTCGAGCAGGTGCGAAAGCAGGACATAGTGATCCGGTGGTTCTGTATGGAAGGGCCATCGCTCAACGGATAAAAGGTACTCTGGGGATAACAGGCTGATACCGCCCAAGAGTTCATATCGACGGCGGTGTTTGGCACCTCGATGTCGGCTCATCTCATCCTGGGGCTGTAGCCGGTCCCAAGGGTATGGCTGTTCGCCATTTAAAGAGGTACGTGAGCTGGGTTTAAAACGTCGTGAGACAGTTTGGTCCCTATCTGCCGTGGGCGTTGGAATCTTGACGGGGGCTGCTCCTAGTACGAGAGGACCGGAGTGGACGTACCGCTGGTGTACCTGTTGTCTCGCCAGAGGCATCGCAGGGTAGCTATGTACGGAAGAGATAACCGCTGAAAGCATCTAAGCGGGAAACTTGCCTGAAGATGAGGATTCCCTGGAGACTTGATCTCCCTGAAGGGTCGTTCGAGACCAGGACGTTGATAGGCTGGGTGTGGAAGCGCAGTAATGCGTTCAGCTAACCAGTACTAATTGCCCGTGCGGCTTGATCCTATAACCGGTATGTTTCCGGCTGGGTCCGCCTTGTGCCTGATACTCACAAATCACAACCCCAAATCTACATTCCCATATTGGTCGCGTTGACCTCGTCAACGTGGCAACAAGTCATAGCCTGGTGACCATAGCGAGTCGGTACCACCCCTTCCCATCCCGAACAGGACCGTGAAACGACTCCGCGCCGATGATAGTGCGGATTCCCGTGTGAAAGTAGGTCATCGCCAGGCTCTCCCATCAACACCCCAGCTCCAGCAAAGAGCTGGGGTGTTTGTCTTTGCGCGAACGCTTCGCTGCTGACCTGCCGCTTCGATCCGCCAGCCAGACCCCGGCAACATCCCACCTCCCTCGCACAAAAACAA
>JYOB01000027.1 GCA_000955795.1 Burkholderiaceae bacterium 26 | reverse complement strand
CCCACCGCGACCTCGCCGGGCGGCAGCCTCTGGCGCGCCGCCGACAACCAGTGGGGCACGAGCATGTTCGGGTTCATGGGCAAGGAGGATCTGGGCGGTGGCCTGCAGGCGGTCTTCCGGCTGGAATCCGGCTTTGGCGCGGCCCAGGGCAAAACCAACGGTGACGCGCTCTTTAACCGCCGTTCGTATGTCGGCCTGTCCAGCCCGACCTGGGGCACGTTGACGGCCGGCAAGAATCTCTTCATCAGCAATGACGTCTGGTTCCTGGACCCGACCGGGCAGCAGTTCATCGGCTCGGCCACGCTGGTGCGCGGGCGCAACTGGCAGGGTGCCAACAACATCGTTGAATACCAGAGCCCGACCTGGGGCGGCTTCCAGTTTGGCCTGCAGACGGGCCTGGGCGAACAACCCGGCTCGTTCACGAACAGCCGCCGCGATGGCGTGTCCGCCGTCTACACGGCCGGCCCGCTGGAAGTGCGCGCGATCTACGACGTGATCCGCGACGGCAACGGCAAGTTCAGCGACATCTTCAACTTCTCGAAGGAAGCGACGATCGGCGGTACGTACACCATCGGCAAGGCTAAGCTGTTTGCCGCGTATGAAAACCTGTCTGCGCCGGATGCGGCAGCGGGCGCCCCGACCAAGGCCAATCATTACTGGCTGGGCATCAACTACGAAGTTACACCGGCGCTGACGCTGATCGGCGCAGCCTATCGCGTCAACGTGAACCACGGCGGTGGCAACGCCAACCTGTTCATGGCGGGCGCGAACTACAACCTGTCCAAGCGCACGATGCTGTACGCGAGCGTCGGCACGGTGCAGAACAGCGCTACCGCCAACTTCTCGGTGGAAGCAACCAACAACAACCCGGCGGTGGGTAAGAACCAG
>JYOB01000026.1 GCA_000955795.1 Burkholderiaceae bacterium 26 | reverse complement strand
CGCACCATCAATTCCTTGATCTTGCCGATGGCCTTGGTCGGGTTCAGGCCCTTCGGGCACACATCGACGCAGTTCATGATGGTGTGGCAGCGGAACAGGCGATACGGATCTTCCAGATTGTCCAGACGCTCGCTGGTGGCCTGGTCGCGGCTATCGGCGATGAAACGATACGCCTGCAGCAGACCAGCCGGGCCGACGAACTTGTCCGGGTTCCACCAGAACGACGGGCACGACGTCGAGCAGCTCGCGCACAGAATGCACTCGTACAGGCCGTCGAGCTCTTCACGCTCTTCCGGCGACTGCAGACGCTCCTTCTCGGGCGGCGGCTCGTCGTTGATCAGGTACGGCTTGATCGAGTGGTACTGGTTGAAGAACTGCGTCATGTCCACGATCAGGTCGCGCACCACGGGCAGCCCCGGCAGCGGGCGCAGCACGATCTTCTCGGGCAGCTCACGCATGTTGGTCAGGCAGGCCAGACCGTTCTTGCCGTTGATGTTCATGGCGTCGGAGCCGCACACGCCTTCACGGCACGAGCGACGGAACGCGATCGACTCGTCGAGCTTCTTCAGCTTGACCAGCGCGTCGAGCAGCATGCGCTCGTGACCGTCGAGTTCAACCTCGTAGGTCTGCATGCGGGGTGCTGCGTCCTTGTCCGGATCGTAGCGATAGACTTCAAAAATACGCTTCATTTTTGTGGGCCCTTCTTATCCGTTAGAACGTACGCGCCTTGGGCGGCACCGATTCCACCGACAGCGGCTTCAACTGCACGGGCTTGTAGTCGAGGCGGTTGCCTTCGCTGTACCACAGCGAGTGCTTCATCCAGTTTTCGTCGTCGCGGTTCGGGAAGTCGCTGTGCGCGTGGGCACCGCGCGATTCCTTGCGGGCGGCGGCCGACACCATCGTCGCCTTTGCCACTTCCACCAGGTTGGCCACTTCCAGCGCTTCGACGCGCGCGGTGTTGAATACCTTGGACTTGTCCTTCAGGTGGATGCTGCCAGCGCGCTCGGCCACTTCCAGGATGCGCTCGACGCCTTCATCCATCAGCTTCTGCGTACGGAACACGCCGGCGTGCGACTGCATGTTGCGGCGGATGTCGTTGGCGACGTCCTGCGCGTACTCGCCCGAGCTGGACGAATCGAGCTTGGCCAGGCGCGACAGTGCGCGGTCCGCTGCATCGGCCGGCAACGGCTTGTGCTCGCGGTTCTTCAGGTTCTGCGCAATGATGTGGTTGCCCGCCGAGCGGCCGAACACCACCAGGTCGAGCAGCGAGTTCGTGCCCAGGCGGTTGGCGCCGTGCACCGACACGCACGAGCATTCGCCGATCGCGTAGAAGCCGTTGATGACCTCGTTCGGGTTGCCGTTCTTGGGCACCACGACTTGGCCGTGATAGTTCGTCGGAATGCCACCCATCTGGTAGTGGATGGTCGGCACCACCGGGATCGGTTCCTTGATGGCGTCGACGTTGGCGAACTTCAGGCCGATCTCGCGGATCGACGGCAGGCGCTTCATGATGGTCTCGGCACCGACGTGGGTCAGGTCGAGCAGCACGTAGTCGCCGTTCGGGCCGCAGCCGCGGCCTTCCTTGATTTCCTGGTCCATCGAGCGCGACACGAAGTCACGCGGCGCCAGATCCTTCAGCGTCGGGGCATAGCGCTCCATGAAGCGCTCGCCATCCTTGTTACGCAGGATGCCGCCCTCGCCACGCACGCCTTCCGTGATCAGCACGCCCGCGCCGGCCACGCCGGTCGGGTGGAACTGCCAGAACTCCATGTCTTCCAGCGGGACGCCTGCGCGCGCTGCCATGCCCAGGCCGTCACCGGTGTTGATGAAGGCGTTGGTGGAAGCTGCGTAGATCCGGCCTGCACCGCCCGTGGCGAACAGCGTCGTCTTCGCTTCGAGGATGTAGACCTCGCCGGTTTCCATTTCCAGCGCGGTCACGCCCAGCACGTCGCCGTCCTGGTCGCGGATCAGATCCAGCGCCATCCATTCGACGAAGAAGTGGGTCTTGGCCTTGACGTTACGCTGATACAGCGTGTGCAGCAGCGCGTGGCCGGTGCGGTCAGCCGCGGCGCAGGCACGCTGCACCGGCTTCTCGCCGTAGTTCGACGTATGGCCGCCGAACGGACGCTGGTAGATGGTGCCGTCGGCGTTGCGGTCGAACGGCATGCCGAAGTGTTCCAGCTCATAGACCACGTTCGGTGCCTGGCGGCACATGAACTCGATCGCGTCCTGGTCGCCGAGCCAATCGGAGCCCTTGACGGTGTCGTAGAAGTGATAGTGCCAGTTGTCTTCGCTCATGTTGCCCAGCGAAGCACCGATACCACCCTGCGCCGCAACGGTGTGCGAGCGGGTGGGGAAAACCTTGGACAGCACGGCCACGGAGAGGCCGGCTTCTGCCAGCTGCAGCGATGCGCGCATGCCCGAACCGCCCGCACCGACGATCACGACGTCGAATTTGCGGCGCGGCAGCCCAGTCTTGACTGCGACCATGTCTTAAACCCTCCAGAGAATCTGAGCTGCGTAGCCCGCACAACCAACAAGCCACAGAATCGTCAACACTTGCAGCGTCAAACGCACTGCCACGGGCTTCACGTAGTCCATCCAAATGTCACGGACACCGATCCAGGCGTGATACGTGAGCGACACGAACGCCAGGAACGTCAGCATCTTCATCCACTGGTTGGAGAACAGCCCCGCCCAGCTTTGGTAAGACGTGTCTTTGGAGAGCAGGAACGAGACCAGCAGCACGACGGTGTAGACCGCCATGATCACGGCGGTGACGCGCTGCGCGAGGAAGTCCTTCAGGCCGTAGTGCGCGCCGACAACCAGGCGCTTGGGACCGATATTGTTATTTGCCATCATTCGACTCCTCAGAACAGGCCGAACAGCTTGGCGCCGAACACGACGGTCAGCAGCAGGCTGACGATCAGCACGCTCACAGCCGACTTGGAGGCCGAGGCCTTGTCGATGCCGATATGCAGATCGAGGATCAGGTAACGGATGCCGGCGCAGAAGTGGTGCAGGTATGCCCAGATGAGGGCAAGGACGACAACCTTGGCAAAGCCGTTGGACAGAAGCGCCGTGAACTTGGCGAAACTGATTTCCGACGTGAGACTTTGCTCGAACAAGTACAGCACGAACGGAAGAAGAAGGAACATCAGCGCACCGCTGGCACGGTGCAAGATGGACACCTTACCGGCCCAGGGCAAGCGGTAACGGGC
>JYOB01000025.1:373-525 GCA_000955795.1 Burkholderiaceae bacterium 26 | reverse complement strand
GGACAACGTCACGACGCTGGTCAGTTGCTACGACGTCGGTTCCGCTGGCAACAGCTGCAATCTGCCGGTGCTACCGAGCAGTGGCACCTATACGGTGGTGGTGACGCCGGGCAGTGCAAACACCGCGCTGACGGGCAACCTGACGCTGTCCA
>JYOB01000025.1:0-267 GCA_000955795.1 Burkholderiaceae bacterium 26 | reverse complement strand
ACGCCGTGGCGAACACCGGGAATCTCGGCCGCGACGGGCAACCGAACGGCGTACTCCAGCTGACGAATCTGCAGAAGAGCGGCACCTACACAGTCTTCGTGGACCTGTACTTGGCGACGACAGGTCAGGTCGGGCTGCAATTGCTGGCCCCGGCCAGTGGGACGCTGACGGTGGATGGTCCCTCGCTGGCGATCAGCCAGGTGGCGGGTGCGACGGGCCGCTACAGCTTCACGGGGACGGCGGGCCAGACACTGGGGTTGGGCTTGG
>JYOB01000024.1:1082-1585 GCA_000955795.1 Burkholderiaceae bacterium 26 | reverse complement strand
GGCAGCGTGGCTTCCGCCAGCCGCGCCACGATGGCCGGCTCCGACAGCAGATGCGGCGAGGCCGGCGGATTGATGCCCGCCGACATGTGCACCATGCTCATCGAATCTTCCACGGTCACGCCTTGCGTGCCGCCGGCCTGTTGGTCGACTTCGGTGCGGCCCAGGCACGGCAGGATCAGTGCGGCCTTGCCGTGCACGACGTGGCTGCGGTTGAGCTTGGTGGTCACGTGCACGGTCAGGTCGCACTGGCGCAGGCCCGCCCACGTGGCGGCAGTGTCTGGCGTGGCCGCAGCGAAGTTGCCGCCCATGGCGAAGAACACGCGCGCGGCGCCTTGTTGCATCGCTTCGATGGCGCCGACGGTGTCGTAACCATGTTCGCGCGGCACTTGAATGCCGAAGACCTGCTCCAGCCGATCCAGAAACGCAGGGGCGGGCTTTTCGTAGATGCCCATCGTGCGATCGCCCTGCACGTTGCTGTGGCCGCGCACGGGGCACGCACCGGC
>JYOB01000024.1:0-1018 GCA_000955795.1 Burkholderiaceae bacterium 26 | reverse complement strand
GCTTCGATGGTCGCCCACGATTCCGCGCGCACGTCGGCGGCAAAGGCGTCGTAGCCGCCGGTGTGCTGGGCGATGAAGGCGTGGTCGATGATGGCGGGCTGTCCGCGGCTGCGTGCCACGTCGTCACGCTCGATCACGTGTTTGATGATGCCTTTGACGGTGGCCAGGTCGCCGCCGATGCGCACCTGGTGGTACTCCGTGCTGATGCGCGTGGAGCCCAGCGTCAGCATTTCGATCTTGCTTTGCGGATCGGCAAAGCGCTCCAGCCCGCGCTCGCGCAGCGGGTTGAACGAAACAATCTTGGCGCCGCGCTTGGACGCCTCGCGCAGCTCACCGAGCATGCGCGGGTGATTTGTCCCCGGGTTCTGTCCGAAGATGAAGATGGCGTCAGCCTTGGTGAAATCGTCGAGCGTGACGGTGCCCTTGCCAACGCCGATGCTGCCCCGCATGCCCGTGCCGGAAGGCTCGTGGCACATGTTGGAGCAGTCGGGGAAATTGTTCGTGCCGTAGGCGCGCACGAACAACTGGTAGAGGAAGGCCGCCTCATTGCTGGTGCGGCCGGAGGTGTAGAAGATCGCCTGGTTCGGATCGGGCAGCGCGCGCAGGTGCTGCGCGATCAGCGCGAAGGCGGCATCCCATTCGATCGGGACGTATTTGTCGCTGGCCGCGTCGTAGACCATCGGGTGCGTCAGGCGCCCTTGGTCTTCGAGCGCGTAGTCGGACCAGTCGGCCAACTCTCGCACGGTGTGCTGTGCGAAGAATTCCGGCGTGGTGCGGCGGGATGTAGCCTCAGCGGCCACGGCCTTGACGCCGTTCTCGCAAAATTCAAACGTGGAGGCGTGGTCGCGGTCAGGCCAGGCGCAGCCGGGGCAGTCGAAGCCGTCGGGCTGGTTGGCCGACAGCATCGTCTTGGCACCCTTGGCCGCGATGCCCTGCGACAGCAGTTGATGCGCAACGCTTTTAAGCGCGCCCCAGCCACCGGCCGGATGACGGTAGAACTCGATCTTCTGGTGCTTCA
>JYOB01000023.1 GCA_000955795.1 Burkholderiaceae bacterium 26 | reverse complement strand
CGGGCGCGCCTTTCTTTTGCTTACTTTTCTTTGGCAAGACAAAGAAAAGTAGGTCGGTCCCGGCAGGGAACGAAAGGGGGATGGACCACAAACAAAAAATCTAGAGGACACACCAAAAAAATCCAACAAGCCCCCGCCCCCATCCACTCCTATAATCCGCGCCACAAGAACCCTCTTTGGAGATCCGCAGGATGCAATCCCTCCATCCTCCCAAGCACATTTCGGCAGCGACCCTGCCCGAGCTGACGCTACGCGGCATGATCCTCGGTGCCATCATCACCGTAATTTTTACCGCTTCAAACGTGTACCTCGGCCTGAAAGTCGGCCTGACGTTTTCATCGGCGATTCCCGCAGCGGTGATTTCCATGGCGGTGCTGCGCATGCTCGGCGGCACGAACATCCTTGAGAACAACATGGTGCAGACGCAGGCGTCTGCGGCCGGGACGCTGTCTTCCATCATCTTCATCCTGCCCGGCCTGGTGATGATTGGGCACTGGCAAGGTTTCCCGTTCTGGCAAACGTTTGGGGTCTGCATGGCGGGCGGCATGCTCGGCGTGGTGTTCACGATTCCGCTGCGCCACGCGATGGTGGTGCAGAGCGACCTGCCCTATCCCGAAGGCGTGGCGGCGGCGGAAATCCTGCGCGTGGGCAGCGGCCAAACGTCGGATGGCTCGGACGCTGACGCCGTGCCCGCCGCCACTGGCATGCGCGATCTGGCTGCTGGCGGCATCGTCGCGGCCATCGTGGCGTTTGCAACCAGTGGTCTGCGCCTGCTGGGCGAAGGGGCAAGCTGGTGGTTCGCTGCGGGGGCCGCGGTGGTGCGCTTGCCGCTGGGCTTTTCAACGGCACTGCTAGGCGCTGGCTATCTGATCGGCCTCGTGGCCGGGCTGGCCATGTTGGTGGGCCTGGTGATCGCCTGGGGCATCGCCGTGCCGTATCTGACCTCCATCACGCCGGTGCCGGCGGGCAAGGCGCTGTCTGCGTTCGGTACGGATGTGTGGCGCACGCAGGTGCGTTTTATCGGTGCAGGCGTGATTGCGGTGGCGGCCGTGTGGACGCTGGGCACGCTGATCGGCCCGGTGGTGCACGGCGTGAAGCGCTCGTTCGGCAGCCTGCGCCCGAAGGCCGATGGCGCGCAGCGCACCGAGCAGGACATGGCGCCGCGTTGGATTCTGCTGGTCACACTGGCCATGGTCGTGGTGCTGGTGATCACGTTTGCCGCGTTCCTGGCGCCGACCATGCTGTCGGCCGGCTCGCGCTGGACGTTGATCACCTGCGCGGTGATCTTTGCGGTGGTGTTCGGCTTTCTGGTGGCAGCGGCGTGCGGCTACATGGCCGGGCTGATCGGTTCGTCGTCGAGCCCGATTTCAGGCATTGGCATCATCGCCATCACCTTGGTGTCGCTGCTGCTGTTGGCCATCGGCGCGGACAACGGCATCGTGGGCTCGCCGGAAGCGAGCAAGCTGGGCATTGCGCTGGCGATCTTCACAACGTCGGCCGTGGTGGCCGTGGCGACCATCTCCAATGACAACCTGCAGGATCTGAAGACGGGCTGGCTGGTTGGTGCCACACCGTGGCGCCAGCAGGTGGCGCTATTGATCGGGTGCGTCGCGGGTGCCGCAGTCATCTCGCCGGTGCTGGAGCTGCTATACAACGCGTATGGCTTTCCGGGTGCGCTGCCGCGTGCCGGCATGGACGCTGCGCAGGCGCTCTCCGCCCCGCAGGCCACGCTCATGACGGCCATTGCCACCGGCATCTTCACGCACCAACTGGAATGGAACATGGTGATTGCCGGCATCGTCATTGGCATGCTGCTGATCGCCGTCGACTGGGCGCTCAAGCAGCGTGGCGGTGTCGCCCGGCTGCCGGTGCTGGCGGTGGGCATCGGCATCTACCTGCCGCCGACGATCAGCACGGTGCTGGTGACCGGTGCGGTGCTGGCGTGGATCATCGAGAAGATTCTTGCCAAGCGTGCGCAGGCGGCCGGTGTGCCGTACGCGCGCTATGCCGAGGTGCCGAACCGCCACGGCGTGCTGCTGGCGTCGGGCCTGATCGTGGGTGAAAGCCTGGTAGGCGTGCTGATGGCGGCCGTCATCGGGGCCACAGGCAAGGATGCGCCGCTGGCGATCGTGGGCGCATCGTTTGAAGGCACAGCGCAATGGCTTGGGCTGATCGTGTTCGCCTTGGTATGCTGGGCCTTCGCGCGCCGTGTTCTGGCGGTGCGCCCGACCCATTGAGCCCATCACGCATCATGCTGCTCCGCGACGCAACGCAGGCCGATCTGCCAGCCATCCTCGCCATCTACAACGACGTGATCGCCACCTCCAACGCGATCTACACCGAAACGCCGGTCACGCTGGAAGACCGCACCGCGTGGCTGGCGTTGCGTGCCACGCAGGGGTATCCGGTGCTGGTGGCCGATGATGGCGGGCAAGTCGCGGGCGTTGCATCGTTTGGGGATTTCCGGCCGTACCCGGGCTTTCGCACCACCGTCGAGCACTCGGTGCATATTCATCGCGACTGGCGCGGCAAGGGCCTGGGCAGCCTGCTGGTCGAGGCACTGTGCGAGCGTGCCGCTGCGCTGGGCAAACACCTGATTGTTGGCGCCATCGACGGCGCCAACGCAGGCTCGATCCGGCTACACGAAAAGCTCGGCTTTAAAGAAGTTGGCCGCATGCCCGAGGCGGCCATCAAGCACGGCCAGTGGCTCGACCTCGTCTTCATGCAGCGGTGGCTTGAAGCGCCAGGAACGGTCCGCAACGACTGACCGTTCCTTGATGCATCAGGCGGGCTGCGTTGCCGCCTGCTGCGTCCACCGCCCGCAACCGCGTCGCACAGTCTCGTGCAGGTTGCGGGTTTCACGTTGCGCCGCGCGGATCCATTCTGCATCCGCATCACGCGCCTCCACCACCTCCCGCACCATGTCGAGCGCGCCTTCGGACGACAGCGCTTCGGCGTGTGCCGACAGCACCTTGCTCGTTTCCAGGATGTGATCAGCCAGCGCGCCGCGGTTGCCCGTGGCCGGATCGACGTATTCGCCGGCCAGCCCGAAGCGGCATGCCTGGAAGCGGTTGAAGGTGTAGACGAGGTAATCGTCTTCCACGGGCATGAACGGGCGATCGAGCAGCAGCCAGCGGCCCAATGCCTGGATATAAGCGGCGATGGCGGCCGCGCGTTCGACGGTCAGCGGGGTGTCCATCACGCGGACTTCGATCGTGCCGAATTCGGGCTTGGGGCGGATGTCCCAGTAGAAGTCCTTCATGCTTTCGATGACGCCGGTGGCGTGCATCTTGTCGAAGTACGCAATGAAGGCATCCCACGTCAGCACGAACGGTGCGCGGCCCGACATCGGGAAGGCGCTGACCGAGTTCATGCGCGCGGAAGCAAACCCCGTATCCACGCCCTGCACGAACGGTGACGACGCGGCCAGCGCAATGAAGTGGGGCACGTAGCGCGACATGGCGTGCAGCAGATACAGCGCATCGTCGGGATTCGGGCAGCCAATATGCACGTGCTGCCCGAACACGGTGAACTGCTTGGCGAGGTAACCGTACAGATCCGAGATGTACTGGTAGCGCGGCGATTGCGAAATCTGGCGCTGGCTCCATTGCTGGAACGGATGCGTGCCGCCGCCGCAGATGCCGATGTTCAGCGCCGTGGCGGCGTCGGCCATGCGGTCGCGCATCTCGCGCAACTGCCAGAGCGCTTCATCATGGCTGTGGCAGATGCCGGTGGAGATCTCGATCATCGAATCAGTGATCTCCGGCTTGATGTCGCCTGGGTATTCCTTGCCCTTGAGCATGCGCAGCAGGTCGGGCGACGCTGACGCGAGATCGTAGTCATGGCGATTGACGAGCTGCAATTCCAGCTCGACGCCAAATGTCAGGGCTTCGGATTTCGAGAACGGTTCGAGGGACATGGGGCTCAGTGCCTCCCTTCGTCTTGTCGCACCTCACCTGCCCAGCGCAGCGAACGCGCGGTCAGGATCGGCGCAACAATCTGTTGGATCGCCAGCGTGCAAAGAATGATGGCCGCAAGCGGCCCGCCGGTTTGTGGATACAGTGCCGCCGTATCGTGCATCAGCAACCATGACAATCCTGACATGGGCCCAAGCGCCAGGCCCAGCGCGATGCTCTGCCGCATCGACAGGCCCGAGAACGAGCCCAGCGCCGTCGTGGCCGCCAGTTTGGCAATGAAGCGCGACAGCACCAACGCCACCGCCGCCACACCGCCGATCACCCAGTCCGACGCCTTGAGCGGCAAACCGAGCGACACGATCATCACCACAATCAGGATGCTGCCCGCGCTGCCGAAGTGCGATGGCCACACACGCGGGTGATCGTCCTGATGCTTGAACACCACGCCCGCCAGCAGCAGCGTGAGCGGTACCGACAGCTTGAGCAGCTTGGCCATGGCCAGCGCAAACAGCACCAGGCCGACCAGCACCAGGAACGCGTAGTGATCGTCACCCGCCATGCGGTGATACAGCGCATGGCCCACCTTGCCGACCACCCAGGCAAGAAGCACGGAACCTGCCAGCAGGTACAGCGGATGGAGCAGCGCCGCCGCCCAGTGGCCATATTCACTGTGCAACCAGCCGGCGGTGAGCGGCGCCAGCACGCTTGCGTAGATACTGTTGAGCGCGCCCAACGAGAGCAACCGCTCCGTCACCTGGCCTTCGGCGCGCAGTTCGTTCTTGAGTTGCAGCAGCACCGTCGGGGACGTGGCCACCGCGATGGCGCCTGCGGCCACCGCCACCGGCGCCGCCACGCCAAACAACTGCAGCACCCAGGTGACCAGGCCCCAGGTCAGCAGGCTCTCGAAGCCACTGGTGAGCAAGAGCCAACGATTGGCACGCAGCCACTCGAACGATAACCGGTGACCCAGTTCGAACAGCGCCAACGCCAGCGCCATCTCGATCAGGATGTGGGTCTGGTCGAGCATGTCGGCGTCGATGAGTGGGCGGCCAAGCACGCCGGCCACCAGCCCCGCTGCCGCATAGCCGACGATGCGCGGCAGCTTGAGCGCCGCGCGCGCAAACTCGCCGCACAACGCCGCACCGACCAGCGCCAGTCCGATCCAGAAGAGACCGCCGGGTTCGGGCGGCCACGAAGGGAAGAGATCGTGAAGTCCTGTCATGGGCGACATGGTACCCGAAGCACCCGATTGGAAAAGTCAGCCAAGCACTGACACGCGTTAGGCCCGCGTTACACGATATTTAATGATAGATCGATGGTTTTGGATGCAGAAAGCGACAAGTCTGCGCTTGGGGCCTTGGGCCACGGGCAAAGAAAAACCGCCCCGGAGGGCGGTTTTCATACTGCGAATGGCTGAGAGCCGGTCGGATTACTTGCCGCCGACGCTCTCCAGCGGTGCCCACTTGCCGCCGGTGACCTTGTAGACGGTGATGCCGCCGTCCTTCAGGTCGCCCTTCTCGTCATAGGCGTAGTGCTTGGCGGTCACGCCTTGCATGTTGGTCGCGGCCAGGATCGGCAGGTACTTGCTCGGATCCGACGAGCCAGCCTTGACCATGGCTTGCATCAGGGCCATTGCGCCGTCGTAGGCGTACGGCGAGTACGTCTGCACCGGCGTGCCGAAGCGCTTCTCATAGCGGGCCTTGTAGCCAGCGCCGCCCGGCATTTGTTCCAGCGGCAGACCGGCCAGCGAGCACACCACGCCTTCGGCCGATTGCGCGCCAGCCAGCTTGATGAAGTCGTCGGTCTTGGACATTTCGCCCGACATCAGCGTGGACTTCATGCCCAGTTCGCGCATCTGCTTGACCAGCGGAGCCGATTGGCCTTCCGCGCCGCCGTAGAACACGGCGTCAGGCTTCTTGGCCTTGATCTGCGTGAGGATCGACTTGAAGTCGCTGGCCTTGTCGTTGGTGAACTCGCGACGCACGATGGTGGCGCCGGCAGCCTTGGCGGCCTTCTCGAACTCGTCCGCCAGACCTTGGCCGTAAGCCGTGCGGTCATCAACGATGGCGATGTTCTTGTAGCCCAGCTTCTTGACGGCGTACGTGCCGACCACCGAACCCTGCTGGGTGTCGGAGGTCATCATGCGGAACGTCGTCTTGTAGCCTTGCTTCGTGTATTCCGGTGCCGTTGCCATCGCGATTTCTGCGATGCCGGCGTTGTTGTAGATGCGCGAGGCCGGGATGGTCGTACCCGAATTGAAGTGGCCCAGCATGCCCTTGATGCCGCTGTCCACCAGCTTCTGCGCGACGGTGGTGCCGGTCTTCGGGTCAGCTTGGTCGTCTTCCGAGATCAGCTGGAACTTGACTTCCTTACCGGCGATCTTCGGATGCGTGGCGTTGAATTCCTCGACCGCCAGCGTCAGGCCGTTCTGCATGTCCTTGCCGTACTGGGCTTGAGGACCGGTCATCGGGCCGGCGTAGCCCAGCTTGATGACTTCTTGGGCCGATGCCGCACTACCCAGCGCGCACAGCGCCGCCGCCAGACACAGTTGCTTCAATTTCATTTGTGCGTCTCCTAGTTCAAACGCAATTTGGATCAATAGCGCGACGGGATCACCGTCGCCCTCCTCCCGCTTCGCGCTCCATCCACACCCGTCGTGCGGATGGCGCTGCGAATCCTGCTCGTGCTCCCCGTCAGCCGATGGTCATCAGGCTGGCGTTGCCACCCGCCGCGGCCGTATTGACCGACAGCGAACGCTCGATCAGCAGGCGCTCCAGCGCCAGCCCTTCCCCGCCATGCGGCAGGCCTTGCACGCCCACGATGGGGCCGGCACGTCGTGCCAGTCCTTCGCAAATCGCGCGCAGATGGTCCGAATCGCCGTGGTGCAGCACCGCATCAAACGCCGCTTCGTCAGTCGACCCGACCACGCGGACGCGCGATTGTACTGCCGCCGGCAAGCCCCGAAGTACCGCTTCGATGGCAGGGTTTTCCTGCACAACCGCCACGCTGCCCACGGCCAGCACAGCCGCCAACTGGCGCAGCCAATCGGCCGGATCTGCCGCCACGCACAGCACCGCTTCGCGCGGCAGCAGCGTGTAGGTGTTGCGCTCGCCTGTCGGGCCGGGCAACGTGGCCGTGGCGCCCGTGGCCGAGGCTGCAGCCAGGCGTTCGCACAGCGAAGCCAGCTCAGGCGCCTGCTTGCGCGCCCAGTCCGTCAGCGCGTCGAACGGCGCCAGCAGCGCGCGGCGCGCATCGGTGTCGATTTCCGTGCCGGCACCTGCGGTCAGTTGCAGCGCGGTGCGCATGCCGTCCTGCGGGCACGTCGAGAGCAAACGCAGCAGATACAGCGGGCCGCCGGCCTTCGGGCCCGTGCCCGACAGCCCTTCGCCGCCGAACGGCTGCACGCCCACCACTGCGCCGACGATATTGCGGTTCACATACAGATTGCCGACGTGCGCCCGATCCACCACGTGCGCGATGGTCTCGTCGATACGCGTATGGATGCCCAGCGTCAAGCCGTAGCCCGTGCCGTTGATCTGCTCGATCAGCTTGGTCAGGCCGGCGTTGTCACCGGAGCGTTTCCAGCGCACCACGTGCAGCACGGGACCGAAGATCTCGCGCGTCAGATCCGACAGGCTGTCGAGTTCGATCACGGTCGGGGGCACGAAGGTACCGTGCGCGCACGCGGCCGGCACAGGCGCCTGGTGCACGCGGCGGCCCTTGGCCCGCATCGCTTCGATGTGGCCGACGATGTTGTCGCGCGCTTCGGCGTCGATCACCGGGCCCACATCCGTGGCGAGGCGATCCGGATTGCCCATCGCCAGCTCGGCCATGCCGCCCTTGAGCATCGCGAGCACGCGGTCGGCGACGTCATCCTGCAGGCACAGCACGCGCAGCGCCGAGCAACGCTGGCCTGCCGAATCAAACGCAGACGACAGCACATCCGCCACCACCTGCTCAGCCAGCGCGGAAGAATCCACAATCATCGCGTTCTGGCCGCCCGTCTCCGCAATCAGGGGAATCGGCGCGCCGTTGGCGTCCAGACGGCCGGCCAGCGTGCGCTGCAGGATGCGCGCGACTTCGGTCGAGCCGGTAAACATCACGCCCTTGGTGCGCATGTCCTTCACCAGCGCGGCGCCGACGGTCTCGCCACGGCCCGGCAGCAGTTGCACGGCGCCAGCCGGCACGCCGGCTTCGCGCAGGATGCGCACGGCCTGAGCGGCGATCAGCGGGGTCTGCTCGGCAGGCTTGGCCAGGACCGGGTTGCCGGCGGCCAACGCTGCGCTCACCTGGCCGGTGAAGATCGCCAGCGGGAAGTTCCACGGGCTGATACAGACCACGGGGCCCAGCGGACGATGCGTGTCGTTGGAGAACCCGCCGCGCACCTGCGCCGCGTAATAGCGCAGGAAATCGACGGCTTCGCGCACTTCGGCAATGGCGTTGGACAGCGTCTTGCCCGCCTCGCGAATGATCAGCCCCATCAGGTGCTGCATCTCGCCTTCCATCAGGTCTGCTGCGCGATCAAGCAAGGCGGCGCGTGCCTCAGGCGGAGTGGCTTGCCAGATCGGGGCAGCAGCGGCGGCGGCCGACAACGCAGCGTCCACGTCGGCTTCGGTGGCTTCCTTCACGTGGCCGACCACATCGCGCAGGTCGGCCGGATTGCGCACGGGCTGCGCTGTGCCGCCTGCATACGGCGTGTCGCCGATGGTCGGCTCGGCGTTCCAGACCGTGCTCGTGCCCGCAAGAAGAGCGGACGACAACGACGCCAGGCGCTGCTCGTTCGCCAGGTCAATGCCCGACGAGTTGGCACGCACGTCACCGTAGAGGTGGCGCGGCAGCGGAATCTTCGGATGCGGCAGGCCGAGCGTCCCTTCATCGGCGTGCATCTTTTCCACCACCGCCACCGGATCGGCGACGAGGTCGTCCAGAGGAATCGACTCGTCCGCAATGCGGTTCACGAATGAGGTGTTGGCGCCGTTTTCCAGCAGACGGCGCACGAGGTAGGCCAGCAGCGTTTCATGCGTGCCGACCGGCGCGTAGATCCGGCACGGGCGGTTCAGCTTGCCCGGCTTGTTGCCGACGACCTGCTCGTACAGCGGCTCGCCCATGCCATGCAGGCACTGGAATTCGTATTGGCCGGGGTAATAGTTCTGGCCGGCCATGTGGTAAATGGCCGCCAGCGTGTGCGCATTGTGCGTGGCGAATTGCGGGAAGATCGCCTCCGGCGCCGCCAGCAGCTTGCGGGCGCAAGCGAGGTACGACACGTCGGTGTAGACCTTGCGCGTGTAGACCGGGTAGCCCTCCAGGCCGTCGACCTGCGCGCGCTTGACCTCGCTGTCCCAATACGCGCCCTTTACCAGGCGGATCATCAGGCGGTGCTTGCTGCGGCGGGCCAGATCGATGATGTAGTCGAGCACGAACGGGCAGCGCTTCTGGTAGCCCTGCACCACGAAGCCGATGCCGTTCCATCCGGCCAGCTCGGGCGCAAAGCACAGGCGCTCCAGCAGGTCGAGCGACAGCTCCAGGCGGTCGGCTTCTTCCGCGTCGATGTTGATGCCGATGTCGTATTCACGCGCCAGCATCGCCAGCGCCTTCACACGCGGATACAGCTCGTTGATCGTGCGGTCGTGCTGCGCGCGCGAGTAGCGCGGATGCAGCGCCGACAGCTTGATCGAGATGCCCGGCCCTTCGTAGATGCCGCGCCCGCCCGACGCCTGGCCGATCGCGCGGATTGCCTGCTCGTACGACGCGAGGTAGCGCTGCGCGTCTTCCTCCGTCATCGCGGCCTCGCCGAGCATGTCGTAGGAATAGCGGAAGCCTTCGGCCTCGAACTTGCGCGCGTTGGCCAGCGCTTCAGAAATGGTTTCGCCGGTGACGAACTGCTCGCCCATCAAGCGCATCGCCATATCCACGCCCTTGCGGATCAGCGGCTCGCCGCTCTTGCCGATGATGCGCGTGAGCGCCTTCGACAGCCCCGCTTCGTTATGCGTGGCGACCAGCTTGCCCGTGAGCAACAGGCCCCAGGTGGCGGCATTCACAAACAGCGACGGGCTCTGGCCGACATGCGAATACCAGTTGCCGTTGCTGATCTTGTCGCGGATGAGTGCGTCGCGCGTGGCCTTGTCGGGAATGCGCAGCAGCGCCTCGGCCAGGCACATCAGCGCCACGCCTTCCTGGCTCGACAAGGAGAATTCCTGGATCAGGCCCTGCACCAGCCCTTCGCGGCCGGTGCCGACCTTTTGCGTGCGCAGCTTGCCAGCCAGATCGCGGGCGAGTTGCTTGGCTTCCGAGGCGAGCGCGCCCGGCAGACGGGCCTGCTCCAGCAGCATCGGAATGGCTTCGGTTTCCGGCCGGCGATAAGCGGCGGTGATGGCAGCGCGCAAGACCGATTGCGGTTGCACGCTTTGTGCGAATTCGAGGAACGGTTGCACCGCGGGTTCGTCACCCTCGTGCACATCCGAGACGGCTGCGGCGGCGGACGGGAGGCCATCCGCCGCCGTGCCGTTTGCGTCAGTTGGCAGCTGCCCCCGCTCCACTTGGTCCAGATACGTGAAGATCGCCTGCTTGATCAGCCAGTGCGGCGTGCGGTCAATGGACTGCGCAACGCGCTTGAGGCGTTCACGCGAAGCATCGTCCAGCTTGACCCCGAGGGTGGTTGTAGCCATGTGGGTTCCTATCCAGAGCTGCCATTGCCTAGCTTGTGGCCGGCAAATTGGGCGGATCATACGCCTGGCGATCTTGAAGGTGCAACCTAGTGAAACCCCTTGGTTCGAAATGGGTAGATTGGGGTGCAACCGCAGGTGGTGTGAGGGGCTCTCGGCGTGGTTTTAGGGTCGCTTTATGGGCTTGGTTTTTTTGCTTTTGGTGCATCCCTGGTTTCATC
>JYOB01000022.1 GCA_000955795.1 Burkholderiaceae bacterium 26 | reverse complement strand
GCCCGAGATGGCGAAAGATTCCTTGAATTTATGTCGCAGAGAGGGAGCGCAGGCAACTCGCTTCGCTCAAACAGGCCTGCACTCTTTTTCCTCTCTGCAACAGAAATTCAAGGCGCCATCTAGGGCAGGGTACGGCCGAACCGTCTGGGCGCACGTCTTGGCGCCCAGGCCGTGTCTTCGTTTTAGAATCCGTGGCGCATGCCGGCCATGACGCCGGTCTGCGAGGACTTCGGCAGTGCGGCTGCGAGCACGGTACCGGCGTCCTTCTGGTGGGTGTAGTCCATGCCGACGTACAGCCACGTGCGCTTGCTGACCACGTAATTCATGATCGCGTAGGCGGTGTAGCGCAGGCCGTCGGGGTCGCGCTGGCGCGTGGCCATGCCGCCCACCACCAGGTTGTACTGTCCGCTGAAGTCGTATTTCACGCCGCCCAGGATGAGGTCGTTCTTGGTGGATGTGCCGTCGCGGTAGTTGATGTAACCGAGCATCAGTTTTGCGGGGCCGACCTGTACGCTGCCGCCGGTCGTCCACGTGCGGGTGCCGACCGATTGCAGGTCTTTTTGCTGCTCCCACGCGCCACCGAAGGCAAACGGGCCACTGGCGTAGTTGAGTGACAGGGCGCTGTAGTTACCTGCTGAGAACGCGCCTGCCTGCTCTCCCATGCCGACCATCACGCCGGGGCGCCAGCCGTTGAAATCACCCACGTACTTGACCGAGTTGTCGATGCGCACGCCGGTGGCGGTCACGTGCCAGGCTGTCGCGCCGAGGTTGCCAATGGAGAGCGCGTCGTACTGGCCGGCCGTGTTGAAGACGAGGTTTTCTTGCCGGCCGAACGTCAGCGAGCCGAACCCGCCTTCCAGCCCGACATACGCCTGGCGCCCGAACAGGCGCGACGTTGCCGGCGTGGTGGGCTTGTAGCCGCCCAGGCCCATGTCGTTGGTGGAGCCCACGCCCGTGTCTGGCGCAAAACCGCTGACCAGGTGGAACACGGCCTTCAGCCCGTTGCCCAGGTCTTCCGACCCGCGAATGCCGAAGCGGCTGCCGCTGTAGTAACCGCCCGCCATCTCGGCCTTGCCGTGGCCGGCGGCGTCGTTGTTGGTGCTGTAGCGCAGGCCGGTTTCCATCACGCCGTACAGCGTGACGCTCGATTGCGCGTGCGCAGCACCACAGGCAAGCAGTGCCGACAGTGCAACGGCCGATAGCGGAATGGAACGGATCGAAATGGTCATGTGGCTCCCTTATTGTCGTAACGACTGTTGTGTCGGCCGGAACGGGTTTTCCGGCCTGGCTCGGGGGCCGACTCTCAGGCAAGTCTGTGCTGTAAGGGTTGAAGTTACGCATGCACCGGCAAAGCGCCGCACACGTCGCGCCGGCTGGGGCGTTGCCCGCTGAAGGGGCACTGAGCGTAAACCGCCGGCTTACAGATTCTTGGGGGTTTTCCCTCGGGCGGGCGGTGTGCTACGGGGCTGCCGCTACACTGGCGACGCTGATTTCTGATCGCCACCCGCGTACCGCCATGCCCTCGTTCTCCGTTCCCGTGCTCAACGCCCTGCGTGACAAGCTGCCCGCGCTTTCGCCGGCGCAGCAGGGTGTGGCGCGGTTGATTCTGGAAGCGCCGGAGCTGTCGCTCGAACAATCCGTGGAGACGTTGGCCGTGCGCGCCGGCGTGTCGATGCCGACCATCGTGCGGATGTGCCAGGCGCTCGGCTTTGAAGGCTTGCGCGAGTTCAAGGCCACGCTGGCCGCCGAGCTGGCGCACGCGCAGCCAACGCTGCCCGGCCATGTCGGCCGGGCTGACCCGCCGGCACTGGTCGCCAGCAAGGTCATTGACGGTGCTACGCGGGCGTTGACCAAGCTGCGTGAATCGCTGTCCACCACACAAGTCGACGCCGCCGCCGAGCGCATCGCCCGCGCCCGCCGCGTCGATTGCTATGCGGCCGGTGCGGCCTCATCGTTCATGGCGAACGACATGCAAGCGCGGCTGATGCGGCTGGGGCTGGCGTCCAACGCTTACTTTGATGCGCATCTGCAGCTCGTGTCGGCCGCCATGCTGGGCGCGTCTGACGTCGTGGTGGCGTTCTCGCACGTGGGGCGCATGCCGTATCTGCTCGAGTCGATCGCCTATGCGGCCGAGCAGGGCGCGTGCGTGATCGCCATCACCCAGGCGGGCACGCCGCTGGCCGAACGCGCGCAGATCGCGCTGACGGTGGACGTGCCGGAAGATGCCGTGATGCGGGTTGGCACCGAGGCGTATCTGGTGCACCTGACCGTCATCGAAATCCTGATGACCTGCGTGGCGCAACGCCGCGATGAGATGGTGCGCTCCCGCATGCGTGCGATTCAGCGGCTGCTCACCGAGCGCAGCGTCGACCGCCCGTAAACGGCGAAGGCGAAAAAAATGGCGCCACGCAGGCGCCATCCTTTGCAATGCGGCATTCAGAGCCGCGAGATTGCCAGCCCGATCGCCAGCAGACTCCCCAGCCCGAAGATCGTCCAGCCGACCGTGCGGCGCTTGGTGGTCATGACCCACAGCCACAGGCCCGAGATCGACAGGAAGATCAGGCAGCCGGCCAGCGTATCCACCAGCAGAATCCAAGGCACCGTCATGCCGACGCCCTTGTGCAGGCTCATCAGCGTGCCGAGGAAGCCGTTGTCGGTCTGGCGGATCGATACTGAGCGGTTGCCGGCCCAGTATTCAGCCTGGATCTGCGTGGTCGCACTGCCGAAGTTGAAGGTCCATTGCTCGGGTTGCATGAGCGGCTTGGCGGCGGGTTCGCGTGGCGCGTCGGCGTTCTTCCCGCCCGGGGCATCTTCACCGTTGGCAGGGCGCTCGGCCCAGGCTACCGGCTTGGCTTTTTCCACGCGCGTGCGGGTGGCGGGCTCCGGTATGTTCAGCGTCTGCTGCAGCCAGGCGCCCATCGCTTCGGGCGTGGCAGGCGCGGGGTCGGGCAGGGCGATTTGCGTATTGGTGCGCTGTTGCGCCACGGGCAGCTTCAATACCGCGCGGTGATTGAGCCAGATGCCTGACACACCGAAGATCAGGCCCATCACCGCGCCCCACAGCCCGAACCAGCCGTGCGTCTTGCGCAGCCAGCGGACGATCGTGGCGCGGCGATTGGCGGGATGTTCAGCCTTGGCCTTCGCGGGGCGCGGTTTGGCCGCCGGTTTGGCGCTGGGCTCGGCCGAAAGCGGGGGATGGGACAGGTCGGTCATGAAGCACAAAACGGCGCAAGGGCCGCCGGAGGGAGGCAATCGACCGGCCAATATAGATGAGAATGATTCTCGTTGCAATCGAATGCAACTTACAACGTAATACGCTCCAGCGCCCGCCGCGACGCCTCATCCGCCGGATAAAAGCACTCGATGCGCATCTCCTGCAGCCCCGCATCGCGCGGGGTGCCCAGCGTGGTGAGCGTGGAGAACAGCGAGATCGTCACGCCGTCGCGCTGCAGCGAAATGGGCAGGAAAGGCGGTGGATCGCCGGCATCGTGTGCGGGCGCGGGGGTTGCCGGCGCGTCCGCCGCATCGAACAGCGCCGGTTGCATCACGCGGATGTCGTGCAGCAGCCGCTGCGTGGCGGGGTCGATGGCTTGCAGCGCCAGCTCCTGCCGCACGCGCCGGGCCAGGTAGCTGCCGACGACATCGCGGTTGGCGATGGCCGGCCACAGCGCAGTCGGGTCGAAAACCAGTTTCATCATGTTGACGGCGCCCGGTGCGCCTTCGGACCGATCATCGCCGATGGCCCAGCGCATCAGGCGGCGATGCGCGGCATTGGCATCGAGCACATGCCAGAAACGATCGAGCACGATGGCCGGATACGGCGCCTGCTTATCAAGGATCAGCTTCACGGCATGACGCACCGCCTGCATCATCGGCGAGGCCTCATCGGCCGGCGTGGCAAGGCCTTGTTCGGAATAAGCGGGGGCGAAACCGGCCGCCAGCAGCATCTGGTTGCGATGGCGCAGCGGCACGTTCAGCTCCTCTGCCAGTTGCAGGATCATGTTCCGGCTGGGCGCCGCGCGCGCGGATTCCAGAAAGCTCACGTGCCGTTGCGACACGCCCGCTGCCAGGGCCAGCGCCAGTTGGCTATACCCGCGCCGCGTGCGCCAGAAGCGCAGCAACTGCGGAAAGCGCGACAGTGCTGCTTGCGGCGGCTCGATCGCCACTTGGGCGGCTTCAGCGTCTTCAAGCATGAGGGTGTCGTCGGTGGCGGACGAAGACGAGGATGAGGAGGCAGGCTTGGCGGATGTCATGTTACCTATTGAAGCAGAGTCAGGTAGCTGCCGCGATTACCTGTCGCGTAATTGTGACCGTTCGCCGCGGCGCCAATACTGAGCCCATCCCAAGACCCCGAGCGGAGTGCCCATGCAGCGCGAACCGATCGACTACCCCGCCGAGGCCCTTCCCACCCGCGACGACCACGTCCGCACAGCCGACGGCTGGACGCTGCCTGTGACCGTCACCAGCCCTGGGCTGGGCGCGCACGGCACGGTGGTGATCTGCTCGGCGCTGGGCGTGCCGCGCCAGTTCTACGCGGCGTTTGCGCGGGCCCTGTGCCTGGCAGGCTGGCGCGTGGTGACGTTCGACTACCGCGGTATTGGCGAGGCGACTGCGACCGGCCCAGGTACACCGCGCTTTGCCGATTGGGGCCGGCAGGACATCGACGCCGTGCTGAAATGGGTGCACGACACGCTCGTCCCCGAAGGCTGCAGCGGCCGCAAGCTGGTCGTGCTCGGCCACAGCGCGGGCGGGCAACTGGCGGGGCTGGCACCGCATATCGTGCATGCCGATGCGTTGGCGCACGTAGCGGTGCCGCTGGCAGATGCGCGGCTGTGGCCGTGGCGCGGGCTGCTGACCCGTCCGCAATTTGCTTGGCTGCTGCGTGTGCGGATTCCCTTGGCGGTGGCGCGAGTGCGCGGCGGCATGCTGCCGCTGGCGGCCGTCGGCATGGGGCCGATGTCGATTCCGGCCGCCATCCTGGGCGATTGGGCGCGCTTTGCCCGCCAGCGCGGCTATCTTTTTGCGTCGCGCAGCGGGCTGGATACCTCGCGTTACCCGAGGCTCGCCGTGCCGCTGCTCGCCTGGGGTTTTGACGATGACCCGTTGGCACCGGCTAACGCCATCGATGCGCTGGTCGCGCAGTTTCCTGCCACGCGCGTGACGCGCCGGCACGTGGCCGGCGCAGCGCTGGGCGCAAAGGGCGTCGGCCACATGGGCTTCTTCCGGGCATCGTCAGGTGCGCCGTGGTGGCGTGAAACAGTGGCGTGGCTCGATGCCCTCGTTTGAGCTGGGGAGCGCTTAGAAGGTGTAGACGACGCCCGTGCCGCCAAAGTAGCTCTGCTTGTTCTGCACGATCGGGCTCTTGGCCGCGTTGCCCAGCAGGCGCGATGTGCCAAACGCCGTCTGCACCGCCCAGTGGCGCGAAAACTCGTGCGTCCAGGCCACCGTGAGCGTGGCGGCTTGCAGGCCGCTGCCCGCGCTGTACTGGGCGAAGCCGCTGTTGGCCGACTGCTGCGGCGTCACCCCGAAGTACGTCTGCATGTACTTGCTGGAGCCGAAATGCAGGCTCGGGCTGACGGTGATCTTGTCGCTGCCCCAGCTCACGACCGGTGCCGCCACGTCAATGTGGCCCGACCAGCCGCGCTCGCGGTTGGTGATGGGCACTTCCAGCGTGGCGCTGCCCGTGGTGTCGCCGATGAGCTTGCCGCCCACCGTGACCACGCCCAGCAGCGAGCCCTTGACGGTGCCCATGCCCTTGAGGTGATCCGAGCCGGGGCGGCCGTAACGGTTGGTGTCGGAGCGGCCGGGGTCGTACGACAGCGCGGCCGATGCGAACATGCCGTTCAGGAAGCGGATGGCATAGCCCGCGCCGCCCTGGGTCGGGTCGATGAACCAGCCGTTGCCGAAATCTGCCCGCAAGCCGGGGCCGGCCGTCACGGCGTACTGCTTGCTGCCTTGGTAGCGTGGGGCTACGCCCGCGTTGAGCGATAGCGAATACGACGCATCGTCGGCATACACCGAAGACGGCGACAGCCACATGCCCGAGAGCACGGCCAGATAGGCGATGGAGAACCGGGGGGAGAGACGATTGAGCACGTAGGACCTCTTGTTGGACCTCTTGAGAGAGAGCCCGCAGTCTGGCGAGATGCCACGCGCACGTCTGTCTGGAAATTGCCGGGAAGTTGTGCGCAATTGTGCGCGAGTGTCTGCAAGTTTCTTCGCCCCATCCGCTCGCAAGGCCGGCGCCGTACACTGCGCGCCAACACAAGAAGAAACGGGGGTACGGGCGATGACCGCGATGACCGACGCGCCGCTCAAGACCAAGGTGCTGCTGATCGAAGACGACGACCGCCTCGCGCAACTGGTCAGCGAATACCTGGGCAACTATGAATTTGCAGTCGAAGTGGTGCGCCGTGGCGACATCGCCGTGGCCGCCGTGCGCGAACACCAGCCTGCGCTGGTGATCCTGGACCTGATGCTGCCGCACATGGACGGCATGGAAGTGTGCCGGCGTATCCGCGCGTTCTCGCGCGTGCCGGTGCTGATCCTGACCGCACGCGTGGATACGTACGACCAGGTGGCCGGGCTGGAGATTGGCGCCGACGACTACGTGCTCAAGCCGATCGAGCCGCGCCTGCTCGTTGCCCGGGCTCGCGCGCTGCTGCGCCGTTCGGTGCCGGCCATGTCGACGTCCGAGCCGGTGGCGCCGCGCGACGACACGCTCGTCTTTGGCGAACTCGCCATCTCGCCACCCAACCGCGCCGTCACCTGGCGCGGCCAGCCGGTCGACCTCAAGACGGCGGAGTTCAACTTGCTGCTGATTCTGGCGCGCGCCGCCGGCACCGTGCTCAGCCGCGACGACATCCTCAAGCAGTTGCGCGGCATCGAGTTCGACGGGCTGGATCGAACCGTCGACTCGGGCATCTCGCGCCTGCGCCGCCGCTTTGGCGACGCCTCGCCCGAGCCGCACAAGATCAAGACGATCTGGGGACGCGGCTATCTGTTCAGCCCGTCGGCGTGGGAGGACTGAACCATGCTCAAGTCGTTACTGAAGCTGTATGCAATGGTTGTTGTGGCGGCCGCGCTCGCGCTGATCGGCGTGAACAAGTCGTTCGTATGGATGTTCCACGACACGCTCACGCACGGCGAGCGCGAAGTGCGCAAGGGTTACGCCTTCGTCCTGCAGGAGTACCTCGACCACGCCGATCGCACCGATCCTGCCAGCCGCGATGCCGCCATCGCGCGCTTGAACAAGAACGCGTGGGAGACGTTCGACATCATCGATGCGGATACCGTGCCGGATTTCTCGGCGCAGCAGCGGCGTGATCTGGCTGAGCACAAGCTCGTGCTGATGACCAACGGCAAGGATTACTACTTGCCGCTGCGCGACGGCACGGTGCTGCACGCCCACAGCGAGGACATGGACTACCTCGGCATCCAGTTGATCGCCTATTCGCTGATCGCCATTGCCGCGCTCCTGCCGCTGCTGCTCTGGGTCTGGATGCACTGGCGCGACCTGCGCGTGCTGGAAGATGCGGCGCGCGGCTTCGGCGCTGGCAAGCTGGCGACACGCGCCAATTTGCGCAAGCGCTCGAACGTGTATGCACTGGCGCGCCAGTTCGATGAGATGGCCGAGCGCATCCAGGGCTCAATCCAGCACCAGCGCGAGATGATGAACGGCATCTCGCACGAGCTGAAGACGCCGATTGCACGGCTGGAATTCGGCATCGCGCTACTGCAGTCGCCCGAGTCGGAAGCACAGCGCAACGTGCGGCTCGATGCGCTGCGCCGCGATGTGCGCGAACTCGATGAACTGGTCAGCGAGCTGCTCGCGTTGAGCCGTCTGGAGCAGGGCGCCACGCACCTCGTGCTGATGCGCGTGGCCCTGGGAGAATGGCTCGACAGCGTGGTCGCCAGCGTCGCCAACGACGTGGCCGATCGCCAGCTCACCCTGGCCGTGCATGCCGATGCCGCTCCCGCGCATCACGTGTGCGACCCGCGCCTGCTGGCGCGTGCGCTGCTCAACCTGATCCGCAATGCCGCGCGCTATGCAAGCAACACCATCACCATCCGCGCCGAAGCGGGCCCCGCCGGTGCGCTGCGCCTGACGGTGGAAGACGACGGCCCCGGCATTCCCGAGCCGGATCGCGCGCGCGTGTTCGAGCCGTTCCTGCGCCTGGATGCCAGCCGCGACCGCCACACCGGGGGCTTCGGCCTGGGGCTGGCGATCGTGCGGCGTATTGCGCTGGTGCATGGCGGCGAGGTCCGCCTCGATGCGGCAACGGCGGGCGGTGCGCGCTTTGCGGTGCTGCTGCCTGCGATGGAAATTCCGCCGCTGTAGGCGCGGCAGGATCGTCTCCACTTTGGGGGCTAGGCGTCGTCGCCGCCCGGTCGATGCAGAAACGCGCTCGGGCTGCTGCCGAACGCCCGGCGGAACATCGCAGAGAACGCGCTCTGGCTGTTGTAGCCAAGCTCCTGCGCCACGCGCGACAGCGGCATGCCCTGCGACATCATCGGGATGGCGCTGGCCAGCACGGCTTGCTGGCGCCACTGTGAAAAGCTCACGCCCAGTTCGTCCCGGAAGCGCCGCGCCAGCGTGCGGGCGCTGGCGCCTACATCGCGGGCGAGCGCGTCGAAGGTGAGAGAGGTGCCGGGGTCGGCCATTACGCGTTCGCACAGGGCGCGCAGGCGCTTGTCGGCGGGCATGGGCAAATCCAGCGGCAGCGGGGCGCTGCGGCGCAGCTCGTCGAGGATGAGCATGGCCAGCGCCTGCTCGCGCGCGGCCGGCAGCGGCTGGCGCACGTCCATCGCGGCAATCAGCTCGCGCAGCAGCGGCGACACCTCCATCACGCGGCATTGCGCCAGCGCGCCGGTCACCACGGACGGGTCGGCATACAGCGTGCGCAGGAAGGCGGCTTCGACCACCCACACTTCGTGCTCGATGCCGGGCGGAATCCAGATCGCCCGCGAGGGCGGCACCACCCAGGCGGTGTCGCCGGCCTGCACGCGCAGCACACTGTTGTGGCTATACGCCACCTGCGCCCACGGATGCGTGTGGCGCGGAAACCGCGTGTTGGCCTCCATCTGCCGCGTGTAAAGCCGCACCGGATGCGCCGCTGAGGGCGGCGTGCGGCCTTCAATATCGGTTGGCAGGATGCGCTGTGGCATGGCGGGTTTGCGACAGAAACGGTCGGGCCAGTGTAAATGCGCCGGCAGGACTTGTCGAAGCCAGATGTCGATGGCAGGCTATCGCCCGGCGCTGAAGATGTCTGGCGCCACACAACAAAGCGGATCGCTCAAGCGGTCTCGACAAAAAACGCCGTTGCCCACGAGGCACGCGGCGACATGGGTGCGAACAATGCAAACGGGAAATCACACGCGTAGCCGGGGGGCGCGCGGGGCGATGGGATGGTTGCGGCCGTGGGCCGCGCTTGCCACGTGTGTGGCATGCATGGCTGCGTTGACAGCGCCGGCCGCCCGCGCCGACATCAGCATCATCCAGTCCTTGCCGCTGTCCGGCACACAAGCCGCGACGGGGCGGGCGCTCAATGCCGGGGCACGCCTGTATTTCGACTGGCTCAACCTCGACGGCGGCATCAACGGCGAGACCATCCGCCTGGTCGCCCGCGACGACGAGCAGAAAGTCGAGCAGACGCTGCGCAACGTGCGCGACATGGCCAAGATCGACAACCCCGTGGCGGCGCTCACCGTGGTCGGCACTGCCAACGTGGAAGCGCTCATGCGCAGCGGCGTGCTGGCTGAAGCCAACCTGCCGCTGGTCGGGCCCGCCACGGGGGCCTCCAGCATGACCGGCGATCCGTTGGTCTTCCCCATCAAGGCCAGCTACCAGCAGGAGATGGACAAGATGGTGGGGGCGCTGGTCACAATCGGCGTTACGCGCATCGGCGTGCTGTATCAGGACGATGCGCTGGGCAAGGAAGTGCTGGCCGGCGTGGAGCGCACGCTCAAGCCGTACAAGCTCACGATTGCTGCCACCGCCTCGTACCCGCGCAATACGGCCTCGGTGAGCGCCGCTGTCGACAAGCTGCTCGGCACCGATGTGCAGGCCATTTTCCTGGGCGCCACTGCCGAGCCCGCCGCACAGTTCATCAAGCAATACCGCGCGCGCGGCGGCGGTGCACAGCTCCTGGGCCTGTCGTCCATCGACCCGGGCATCCTGCTCAAGGTGGCTGGCATCGATGCGGTGCGCGGCTATTCGCTGGCGCTTGTGGTGCCGAACCCGAGCAAGGGCGTCAACCCCCTCATCCGCGAATTCAACCGCGCACGCGCCGCCGTGGGTGCGAGAGATGTCGAACTTTCATTCCGGGCGGTGGAAGGCTTTGTGGCCGCCAAGGTGCTGGCCGAAGCCGTGCGCCGCGCGGGCCCCAAGCCCACGCGTGACCAGGTGCGCCGCGAGCTGGCCCACTTGCGCAATTTCGATGTGGGTGGCGGGTTTATGGTGGATTTTTCCGACCGTACGCGGCCCGGCTCGAACTATGTGGAACTGGGGGTGGTGGGGCCGAATGGGCTGGTGATTCAGTAAGGCTGGTCTGCACGGTTTGTTATGGCGAATTCGGAGTTTGGGACTCGGAGGGGGGAATTTTTTTGTTGGTGGTCCATCCCCCTTTCGTTCCCTGCCGGGACCGACTTACTTTTCTTTGTCTTGCCAAA
>JYOB01000021.1:391-13310 GCA_000955795.1 Burkholderiaceae bacterium 26 | reverse complement strand
GAAACAAGGGATGCACCACCAAGACCAAAACCAAAACCCAAACCAAAATCAGCACTCCACAATATTCACCGCCAACCCACCCCGCGCCGTTTCCTTGTACTTCGTCTTCATATCCGCCCCCGTCTCCCGCATCGTCTTGATCACGGAGTCGAGCGAAACATAATGCGTGCCATCCCCGCGCAACGCCATGCGCGCCGCATTCACTGCCTTCACAGACGCCATCGCATTACGCTCGATGCACGGAATCTGCACCAGCCCGCCAACAGGATCGCAAGTCAGGCCGAGGTTATGTTCCATGCCGATCTCAGCCGCGTTCTCCACCTGCGCAGGCGTGCCGCCCTGCACCGCAGCGAGCGCGCCCGCTGCCATCGAACACGCCACGCCGACTTCGCCCTGGCACCCGACTTCTGCACCGGAGATCGACGCATTCATCTTGTAGAGCATGCCAATCGCACCGGCGGTGAGCAGGAAATCCACCACGCCGTTGTCGTTCGCGCCGGGCACAAAGCGGTCGTAGTAATGCATCACCGCCGGGATGATGCCCGCTGCGCCGTTGGTCGGTGCCGTGACGACGCGCCCGCCCGCAGCGTTCTCTTCGTTCACGGCAATCGCATACAGGTTCACCCAGTCGATGACTGACAGCGGGTCGGACAGCGTGCGCTCGGCCTGCACCGTGAGCCGTGAATACAGCTCAGCCGCACGGCGACGCACGTGGAACGGGCCCGGCAGTTCGCCCTCCGTGCGGCAGCCGCGCGCCACGCACGCCTGCATCACGTGCCAGATGTTGAGCAGACCAGCGCGCACTTCAGCTTCCGTGCGCGTCGTCAGTTCGTTTTCGAGCATCAGTCGGGCAATGGACTTGCCCGTCGATTCGCACATCGCCAGCAGTTCCTTGCCGCTGCGGAACGGGTGCGGCAACTGGTCATGCGCTGCGAGCACCTGCGTGTTCGGCGCGCCGGCCGTGACGACAAAGCCGCCGCCGACTGACAGATAGCGCGCCTCGCGCAACCGTTCGCCGGCAGCGTCGAAGGCATGGAACTTCATACCGTTCGGATGCTCGGCCATCGCTTCGCGGCGGTAGAAGGCGATGTGTTCCTTCTCGGTAAAGCGCATCGCGTGACGCCCCAGCAGCGACAGCGATTGCGATGCGCGCAACGCTGCCAGCTTGGCATCGATGGTGTCGGGGTCGATGGTGTCAGGTGCCTCGCCCATCAGGCCGAGGATGACGCCGCGGTCCGTGCCGTGGCCTTTGCCGGTGGCGCCCAGCGAGCCATACAGCTCGACGCGCACGCTGGCGACTTGCGGCATCAGCCCATCGGCTTCCAGGCCGGAGGCGAACATGAGCGCGGCGCGCATCGGCCCGACGGTGTGCGAGCTGGACGGACCAATGCCGATCTTGAAGAGGTCGAAAACGGAAACAGCCATGGGGTGAGGCTCCGGGGGGGCGTTTTGCAAAAGGGGCGGGTCGGCTTGTGGCCGCCCGCACACGGGGTGTTCAGATGCAAACGGCCGCCCCGTGGTGCGAGGCGGCCGCCTGAGGCGCGGCGCGATGACAATCGCGCCTGGGGTCGCCGGCTTTAGTCTTGCGCGTACTCGCTCATCGGCACGCAGGCGCAGAACAGGTTGCGGTCGCCGTAGACGTTGTCGGCACGGCCGACCGGCGGCCAGTACTTTTGCTTGCGCAGCGATGCCACCGGGTAGGCGGCCTGCTCACGCGTGTACTTGTGCGACCAGTCATCGGCCATCACCACGGCTGCGGTGTGCGGTGCGTGCTTGAGCGGATTGTCTTCGCGGTCGAATTCGCCCGAGACCACCTTGTCGACCTCGCCACGGATGGCGATCATCGCGTCGATGAAGCGGTCGAGTTCCACCTTCGGCTCGCTTTCGGTCGGCTCGATCATCAGCGTGCCGGGCACCGGGAAGCTCATCGTCGGTGCGTGGAAGCCGAAGTCCATCAGGCGCTTGGCGATGTCTTCGTTGCTGATGCCCGATTCCTTCTGCAGCGGACGGATGTCGAGAATGCACTCGTGCGCCACCAGGTCGTGCGCGCCCGTGTACAGCACCGGGTAATACGGGGCGAGCCGCTTGGCCACGTAGTTGGCCGACAGGATGGCCGTCTCGGTGGCGGCGGTCAGGCCCTCTGCGCCCATCATCGCGATGTACATCCACGAGATCGGTAGGATCGACGCCGAGCCGAACGCTGCAGCCGACACGTTGCCGATGTTCTGGCTGGCGTCTTCACCCGAGGCTGCGCGGCCGGGCAGGAACGGTGCAAGGTGCGCGCCCACGGCCACCGGACCGACGCCCGGGCCGCCGCCGCCGTGCGGAATGCAGAACGTCTTGTGCAGGTTCAGGTGCGAGACGTCGCCGCCGAAGTGGCCCGGTGCGGCAGTGCCCACCATGGCGTTCATGTTGGCGCCGTCCACGTAGACCTGACCGCCGTGGCTGTGCACGATTTCGCAGACGCGTTTGACGCCTTCCTCGAACACGCCGTGCGTGGACGGGTAGGTGATCATGATTGCCGCGAGGTTCTTGCTGTGCTCGGCGGCCTTCTTTTCCAGGTCGGCCAGATCGACGTTGCCGCGCTCATCGCACGCCACGACAACAACCTGCATGCCGGCCATCTGTGCGGATGCAGGGTTCGTACCGTGCGCCGACGACGGGATCAGGCACACATTGCGGTGCGCTTCGCCGCGGCTGGCGTGGTAGGCGTGGATGATCAGCAGGCCAGCGTATTCGCCCTGCGAGCCGGCATTCGGCTGCAGGCTGACGGCCGCGTAGCCGGTTGCG
This sequence comes from Burkholderiaceae bacterium 26, assembly GCA_000955795.1. Lineage (GTDB taxonomy): Bacteria > Pseudomonadota > Gammaproteobacteria > Burkholderiales > Burkholderiaceae > Ralstonia > Ralstonia chuxiongensis. The sequence continues at coordinate 10,520 of JYOB01000021.1, read as the reverse complement.
GCACACAGCATCTGCTCGAGCTGGTCGATCATCTCGCGGTAGCCGACGGTCTGGTCGGCCGGCGCGAACGGGTGGATGTTCGAGAACTCGGGCCACGTCACCGGCAGCATTTCTGCGGTGGCGTTGAGCTTCATCGTGCACGATCCCAGCGGGATCATCGTGCGGTCGAGCGCGAGATCCTTGTCGGCCAGGCTGCGCAGGTAGCGCAGCATTTCGTGCTCGGAGTGGTGCGCGTTGAACACCGGGTGCGTCAGGTACGCGCTCTGGCGCACGAGCGAGGCGGGATACGCATCGGCAACGCCCGCTTCGGTCTGGTCGAAGTCCGGCGCGGCAGCGTGTGCGGCGTGCGCGAAGACTTCCCACAGCGCAACGATATCCGCGCGCGTGACCGTTTCGTCCAGCGAGATACCCAGGCGTGCATCGTCGATCTGGCGCAGGTTGATACCGTGCGCTTGTGCCGCGATGTGCAGGTTGGCGGTGCGCGCGCCGGTGGCGACGGTCAGCGTGTCGAAAAAGGCGTCAGCTTCCAGCGTGTAACCGATCGCGCGCAGGCCGGCGGCCAGCGTGGCGGTCAGGCGGTGCACGCGCTGGGCGATGCGCTTCAGGCCTTGCGGGCCGTGGTAGACGGCATACATCGAGGCCATCACGCCCAGCAGTACCTGTGCGGTACAGATGTTCGAGGTGGCCTTCTCGCGGCGGATGTGCTGCTCGCGCGTCTGCAGTGCGAGGCGGTAGGCCGAATTGCCTTGCGCATCGATCGTCACGCCGACCAGGCGACCGGGCATCGAGCGCTTGAACGCATCGCGCACGGCCATGTAGCCGGCATGCGGGCCACCGAAGCCGAACGGCACGCCAAAGCGCTGCGTGTTGCCGATCACGACGTCGGCACCCCATTCGCCCGGCGCGGCCAGCAGCGTGAGCGCCAGCAGGTCGGCAGCCGCAACGACCAAGCCGCCTGCAGCATGCACCGCATCGGTCAGCGCCTGGTACGTCGCCAGATCGCCCAGCAGCGCACCGTTGGCGCCCGGGTATTGCAGCAGCACGCCGAACGCGTCGTGCTTGGCAGCGTCGGCCGCCGGGCCGGTCACCACCTGCACGCCGATCGGTTCGGCACGGGTGCGCACGACTTCCAGCGTTTGCGGAAGTACGTCGTCCGCCACAAAGAACACGGTCGACTTCGATTTACCAATGCGCTGCAGCAGCGTCATCGCCTCGGCAGCGGCGGTCGCTTCATCGAGCATCGACGCATTGGCGATGTCCATGGCGGTCAGGTCGATCACCATCTGCTGGAAGTTCAGCATCGCTTCCAGGCGGCCCTGCGAGATTTCCGGCTGATACGGCGTGTACGCCGTGTACCAGGCGGGGTTCTCGAGGATGTTGCGCAGGATGACGCCCGGCGTGTGCGTGCCGTAATAGCCCTGGCCGATCAGGCTCTTGGCCACGCGGTTCTGCCCCGCGATGCCGCGCAGCTTGGCAAGCGCCGCTTCTTCGGTCAGCGGCTGCGTGAATTCACCCAGCGGCATGCCGTCCTGGCGGCGGATGGCGGGCGGGATTACGGCGTCGATCAGCTTGGCGCGGCTATCAAAACCGAGCGCAGCAAGCATCTGCGCTTGCTCTTCCGGTGACGGGCCGATGTGGCGGTGCGCGAAGGCGTCGCGCGCCTCCAGGGCGGCGAGGGTGGGGCGTTCGGCAGAAAGCGCCGAGGAAGCGGGGTGCGGAGCGTTCATGGCAAGGGCTCGAAATTCAGGCAAAGCGCCGATGTGCGGGTCAGGCACATCGGCTTCGGTGACCGGCTTAGCCGATCTTGGCGGCGTACTGCTCGGCCGACATCAGCGCGTTCACGTCGTCGGCGTTGGTCGGCTTGATCTTGAACAGCCACGCCTCGTAGGCGCCGGCGTTGACCGACTCGGGCGCGCCCGCAGCGTCGGCGTTGTTGGCGATGATCTCGCCCGAAACGGGGGCGTAGATGTCGGAAGCGGCCTTGACCGATTCGACCACGGCAATCGCCTCGTCCTTGGCGACTGCGCGACCAGCGTCCGGCAGCTCCAGGAAGACGATGTCGCCCAGCGCGTCCTGTGCGAAGTCGGTAATGCCGATGGTCAGCGTGCCGTCGGCTTCAACGCGGATCCACTCGTCGTGTTCGGTGTACTTCAGATCGGCGGGGACGTTGCTCATGAAAGGTTTCTCCGGAAGATTGGTATTGGGGGATGCAGATTTGGTGTTCAGCTGACCAGCGCCTTGCCATTGCGCACGAACGGCAGTTTAACCACAGTCGCGGTCAACTTGCGGTCGCGAATTTCGACCTGTACGTCGGTGCCGACGGCCACGTCCTTGGGCAGGCGCGCCAGTGCAATGGAGAGCGACAAGCTCGGGCTGAACGTGCCGCTGGTGATCTCGCCGTCACCGGCAGCGGTGATGACCTTCTGGTGGGCGCGCAGCACGCCGCCCTTGTCGCGCAGGATCAGGCCGACGAACTGTTCGCGCTGGCCGCCAGCCTGCAGCGCGGCCTTGCCGGTGAAGTCGCGTTCGCTTTGCAGATCGACCGTCCAGGCGAGGCCCGCGTCGAGCGGCGAGACGTGCTCGTCCATGTCCTGGCCGTAGAGGTTCATGCCCGCTTCCAGGCGCAGCGTGTCGCGCGCGCCGAGGCCGGCCGGGCGCACACCTGCTTGCAGCAGACGCTCCCACACACCGGCGATCTGCGCGGCCGGCACGACCAGTTCGAAACCGTCTTCGCCGGTGTAGCCGGTGCGGGCCACCATGATCTCGCCCACGTTTTCCACGGTGACGAAGCCGGCGTTGAACGGCTTGAGCGCCTCGCCTACCGCCTGCGTGCCGGGCAGCGCGGCGTACGTCTTGGCCCGCGCATTCGGGCCTTGCACGGCCAGGATGCCCAGCGGCTCGGCGCCAGCGTTGTTGTCGGAGCGGCGCGGCGTGATCGTCACGTCGGTGCCGGCGGCAGCGTTCTGCGCGACGATCCACTCCAGATCCGTCGGTGCGGTGCCGGCGTTGACCACCAGGCGGAACCAGTCTTCGCGGAAGAAGTAGACGATCAGATCGTCGATCACGCCGCCCTTGGGGTTGAGCATGCAGCTGTAGAGCGCCTTGCCGGGCGTTTGCAGCTTGTCGACGTTGTTGGCGAGCAGCCCACGCAGGAAGTCGCGCACGCGTGCACCCGTGAGGTCGACCACGCACATGTGCGAGACATCAAAAATACCGGCGTCTTGGCGCACGGCGTGGTGCTCTTCGATCTGGGAGCCGTAGTTGACGGGCATGTCCCAGCCGCCAAAGTCGACCATGCGGGCCCCCAGCGAGCGGTGGATGGCATTGAGCGGCGTGTGTTGGAGCGTCATGGAATCTCTCGGCTGAGCGCGCCGCCGTGGCTTGGGCGCGGCGCATGGATCGGGAACCAGAAAAGCAAAAAGGCCATCTGCACAGCCTGATCCCTCATGGTGACGCCATGAAGATCAACAAGCTGCGCAGATGGCCCCTCTGTCCTTGGTACCTGAGAGATTGCGAAGCGGGGCGCATAGCGGTGCGCGCCGTTCGTGAGCCCCTTCGGTGGGCGCCCGCAGTGATCGTGCGGCGCCAGCTCTCCAGAGTGCGGTCGGACGCATGTCCGCCGATCCGCCCGGTCCTGGATGCCTGAGAGTTTTCGGGTGCTACCCCTTCGGCGGCGCCTTGCCGTGTACGGCGGGCACGCTCTCCCGGATGGATGGGCGGAATTTACGGAAGGGGGATGGGATTGTCAATTGGGGTGGACTTGGCGGCTTTTGAGAGGAGGGCTGGTTTTTATGCTTTCGGTGCATCCCTGGTTTCATCCCCTGCCGGGGCTGACTCACTTTCTTTGTCTTGCCAAAGAAAGTAAGCAAAGAAAGGCGCGCCCGATGCGGCGAACCATTCCTTGAATTTCTGTGACCGTGCGGGGAAGGAGGCAAACTCGCTTCGCTCAAACAGCCTCCCCTCTTTTTCCTCCCTGCAACAGAAATTCAAGGCGCCATCTAGGGCAGGTACGTCAAAGGCCAAAGACAACGGCCACACCCTCGGAAGCTGGCGAGGTCGCCAAGCTCCAAGCGTGTGGCCGGAGTGCGGGTGTTGGTTGGTCTTGCTTTGGCTTTGACTTATTTGCCGATCTGGCGGCTGACCTGGTTTTCCTGCTGGTTCAGCGTGCGCTGCTCCTGCTTGGTGATGGCGCCGCCATTTTGAGCCGCCATGTCGCGCTCTTCCTGGCGAATCTGGTGGTCTTCCCGGTGCATCTGGCGCGCCTGGCCCTTGGTGATCTCGCCTTCCTTCACTTCGTTGTGGATGCGCTTGTTCTGGTTGGCCAGGCGGTGGTTGACCTCGGCGCGGCGCGGGTGGTCTTTCTGCCACTGCGTCTGGGCGAAGGCGCCGGTGGTGGCGGACAGGGCGACGGCGGTAACGGCCAGGGCTTTGACGATGCGGTGCATGGTGGGTTCTCCGGTGGGCGGCCGACCGATTCAGCCGCTGTCCCGTCCATAACGGGGTGCCGCACATGGCCGCTTACGCGGTTCGTGTAACGGCGCGTAAGCGGTGTAACGCCCGTGCGAAAAGCGGGGGGCGCAAACGCATGCGGTGCAGCTTCGCGCACCTCCGTCAGGCTCGACGCAGGTGGCTTGGCGCAGGCTCAATCGATGCAAAGGCGCCGTGCTACCATCGCCCTCCGCTGTATGTTCCCGCCTGCTTTTTCTTCTGCCTCTTCCCATGTCTTCCGGTCTCGCCCACGGGCTCAATGCTGCCCAATCCGAAGGTGTGCATTACCTCGATGGCCCGTGCCTGGTGCTGGCCGGGGCGGGCTCAGGCAAGACGCGCGTGATCACGCAGAAGATCGCGCACCTGATCCTGAACAAGGGGTTTGAGCCGCGTCACATCGCTGCCGTTACGTTCACCAACAAGGCCGCCAAGGAAATGCAGGAGCGCGTGGCCAAGCTGATGGACGGCAAGACACGCGAAGACGGCAAGCGCATTCCCATCAAGCAGTTGACGGTGTGTACCTTCCACTCGCTCGGTGTGCAGATTCTGCGCGCCGAGGCCGAGCACGTGGGCCTGAAGCCGCGCTTCTCGATCATGGATTCGGACGATTGCTTCGGGATGATCCAGGAGCAGCTGGCCACCACCGACAAGCAACTGATCCGCCGCGTGCAGAGCACGATCTCGCTGTGGAAGAACGGTCTCGTCGACCCGGACACCGCGATTGCCGAAGCGCTCGCCAACAACAACGTCGATGACCACCAGGCGGCGCTCGTCTACCGCAATTACGTTGCGACGCTGCACGCGTATCAGGCGGTGGATTTTGACGATCTGATCCGTATTCCTGCCGAGCTGTTCGCCCGCAATGAAGAGGTGCGCCTGAAGTGGCAGAACCGCCTGCGCTACTTCCTCGTCGACGAATACCAGGACACCAACGCCTGCCAGTATCAGCTGCTGAAGCTGCTGGCGGGCGGCTCGCACTTGCGTGCGCCGGCCTTCACGGCGGTGGGCGACGACGATCAGGCCATCTACGGCTGGCGCGGCGCCACGCTCGACAACCTCAAGCTGCTGCAGACGGATTTCCCGAACCTCAAGGTCATCAAGCTGGAGCAGAACTACCGCTCCACGGTGCGCATCCTGAACGCGGCCAACGCCGTGATTGCGCAGAACCCGAAGCTGTTCGAGAAGACGTTGTGGAGCGAGCATGGCATGGGCGACGCGATCAACGTGACAAGCGCCAATGACGAAGAGCACGAAGCCGAGAGCGTCGTCTTCAAGCTCTCTGCCCACAAGTTCGAGCGTCGCGCGCAGTTTCGGGATTACGCGATCCTGTATCGCGGCAACTTCCAGGCGCGCCTGTTTGAGCAGATCCTGCGCCGCGAGCGCATTCCGTACGTGCTCTCGGGCGGCCAGAGCTTTTTCGACAAGGCCGAGATCAAGGACCTATGCGCCTACCTGCGGCTGATTGCCAACGCGGATGACGATCCTGCGTTTATCCGCGCCATCACCACGCCCAAGCGCGGCGTTGGCAATGCGACGCTCGAAGTGCTGGGCTCGTTCGCGGGGCAAGCCAAGGTGTCGTTGTTCGAGGCGGCGATGATGGGCGGCATCGAGGCCCAACTGGCGCCGCGCCAGCTCGAACCGCTGCGGGTGTTTTGCGAGTTCATCGTGCGGCTGTCGGACCGGGCCGCCAAAGAACCCGCCGCCACGCTGCTCGACGAGATGATGGAAGGCATCCATTACGAGGCCTACCTGTATGACACCTACGACGAGCGCCAGGCCCAGAACAAGTGGACCAACGTGCTGGAGTTTCTCGACTGGCTCAAGCGCAAGGGCACCAAGCCCGAGAAAGAGGATGACGAAGATGCCACCGGTTTCGACAATGCCGATGGCCTGATGGATGCCGGCAAAAACCTGCTGGAGCTCACGCAGACCATCGCGCTGATCAGCATGCTCGAAGGCAAGGAAGAAGACCCGGATGCGGTGCGTCTTTCAACGTTGCATGCGAGCAAGGGGCTGGAGTATCCGCATGTGTTTTTGGTGGGCGTGGAAGAGGGCATCCTGCCGCACTGCCGCGAAGACGATGATCTGACCGACGAGAAGATCGAAGAAGAGCGGCGGTTGATGTATGTGGGCATCACGCGGGCGCAGCGCAGTCTGCATATCAGCTGGTGCAAGAAGCGCAAGCGGGCTCGGGAGACGGTGGTGTGTGAGCCGTCGCGCTATATCGCCGAGATGAAGCTTGGCGAAGATGCGGGGCCGACGCCCGAGGACACCATGCCGGCGATGTCGCCGAAGGATCGGTTGGGGGCGTTGAAGGGGTTGCTGGCGGCGAAGAAGCCTGTGGCTTCTTGATTGGTTTTTTTTGCATTCTTTGTTTCAGCCCTGGCAGGGGATGAAACAAGGGATGGACCAAAAGCACAAAACCCCGAAAAGACCCGTCGCCGAACTGCGCTGTTGTGCCGTTGTGACGGCCCGCGTGCAGCTCGCAACGCTTTGGAACAGGCGTTGACCGACGTTGACACACATCAACGCGGCGCCCACATCCCGGTTTTAGGATGAGCCATCGCCCCCACTAGAACCGCCCCATGTTTCCGTTCGCCAAGCCGGCCGACGATCCGTCCGCCGCAAATGACACCGCCTTCCGCTGGTCGGCGCCGCAGGTGCGCGAGCTCGCGCAGCGTTTTGATACGCACGGCCCGCGCTACACCTCGTACCCGACGGCAGACCGCTTTCACAACAAATTCAGTAACGCCGATTACCTCGACGCCTTACACCGCCGCGCTACGATTGCACCCGCGCTGCATGCGCCGCTGTCGCTGTACATGCACCTGCCGTTCTGCGCGAACCTTTGCTACTACTGCGGCTGCAACAAGGTCATCACAAAGGATCACTCGCGCAGCGCACGCTACGTTGAAACCCTCGCCCGCGAGATGGCGATGGTGGCCAACCAGATTGGCCCGCTGCGCCGCGTGACGCAGTTGCATTGGGGTGGCGGCACGCCCACGTTCCTTGCGCACGACGAAATGCGCGCCGTGATGGCCGCCACGCGTGAGCATTTCGATCTGGCCAACGATGGCGAGATCTCCGTCGAACTTGACCCACGCCACGCCGACGACGCCACGCTTGAGGTACTGGCCGAAATCGGCTTCAACCGCGCAAGCCTCGGCATTCAAGACTTTGACCCCGACGTCCAGCGCGCGGTCCACCGCATCCAAAGCGTGGAAGAGACTCGCCGTGTGGTCGACACCGCCCGCCGGCTGGGCTTCGAGTCGATCAGCTTCGACCTGATCTACGGCTTGCCGTATCAGCGTACGGAAACGTTCAACGCTACGCTGGATCGCGTGCTGGAGATGGCGCCTGATCGGCTGTCCGTCTACAGCTATGCGCACCTGCCGCATCTGTTCAAGGCGCAGCGCCGCATCGACATGCTCACGCTGCCGACCGCAGACGAAAAACTCGATTTGCTGGCGATGACGGTGGAGCGCCTCGTTGCCGAAGGCTATGTCTACATTGGCATGGACCACTTCGCGCGGCCTGACGATGCACTCGCCATCGCGCAGCGCGAAGGGCGGCTGCAGCGCAATTTCCAGGGCTATTCGACGCACGCCGATTGCGACATGCTGGCCTTTGGCGTGTCCGCCATCAGCCGCGTGGGTGATGTGTATGCGCAGAACGAGAAGGATCTCGACGCCTATTACGCACGTATCGACGCCGGCGAACTTGCCGTGCTGCGCGGCATGTCACTCACGCCCGATGACCACGTGCGCCGCGCGCTGATTGGCGAGTTGATGTGCGGGTTCGAATTGAACATGCGCGCATTCGGCGCGCGCCACGGGCTGGATTTCAAACGCAGCTTTGCGGACGAGCTGCAGGCGCTGGCACCTCTGGAGGAAGCCGGGCTGGTGAAGGTGGGCGACGAGCGTATCGTCATCACGCCGCAAGGGCGACTGCTCGTGCGCCGCATCGCCATGGTGTTCGATTCACACCTGCGCGAGGCAGGCACGGAGCGCGCGGTGGAAGCCGAGGGCAAGCCCGTCACCTTCGTCCCGCGCTACTCCAAAGTGGTCTGATCCGCCTACTGACCCGAGGTGACGTCAGACCGTTGCCGGTTCGGGCTGCAGTGCAGTGGTTTGCGTCTGCGCACTGGCCAGCGTCTGCGGCCAGATTTCCGCCAGGCGCAGCAGGTTGGTCGAACCGGCCTGGCCGAACGGCATGCCCGCCGTGATGGCAATCTGATCGCCCGACACGGCAAAGCCTTCACGCGCAGCGGCACGGCACGCCGCATCCACCATCTCGTCGACGTTGCTCACATCGGGGCTGACCGTGCTGTGCACGCCCCACGTGATCGCCAGACGGCGCGCCGTATCCAGGCGCGGCGTGATGCTCACGATGGGCGCCAGCGGCCGCTCGCGCGCGGCGCGCAGGCTGGTCTTGCCGCTGGACGTGTAAGTGACGGTGGCCACCGCGCCCAGGATGTGCGTCACGTCGCGCAGGGCCGCGCAGATGGCGTCCTGGCGCGTGGGCAGCGGCGGTTGATGCTGCGCGTCGATCAGGTTGCGGTACAGCGGGTCGCGCTCGGTCTCAGCAATGATGCGGTTCATGATGCTGACTGCGGCCACCGGATGTTTGCCGCTGGCCGACTCGGCCGACAGCATCACGGCATCGGTGCCGTCATACACGGCGCTGGCCACATCGGAGGCTTCGGCACGTGTTGGCACCGGCGCCTCGATCATCGATTCCAGCATCTGCGTGGCCACGACCACCGGCTTGCCGTGGTGGCGCGCCATGCGCAGGATGCGCTTCTGCACGCCAGGCACGCGCTCGGGCGGCAGCTCCACGCCCAAGTCGCCGCGCGCCACCATCAGCGCATCGGACGCCTGCACGATGTCTTCCAGATGCAGTAGCGCTGCGGGCTTCTCGATCTTGGAGAGCAGGCCGGCGCGGTCGCCAATGATCTCGCGCGCGGCGATCACGTCTTCGGCGCGCTGCACGAATGACAGGGCGATCCAATCGACGCCCAGCGACAGCGCGAAGTCCAGATCGCGCAGATCTTTCTCGGTGAGCGCCGGAATGGGGATCACCGCATCCGGCACGTTCACGCCCTTGCGGTCAGACAGCGGGCCGCCATCGACCACGCGCGTGACGATCGCCGTCGGATCGGCGGCTTCCACCGCCAGGCGGATCTTGCCGTCATCGAGCAACAGCGATTGCCCCGGCGCGGCAGCCGCGTACAGCTCGGGGTGCGGCAGGTGCACGCGGGTGACATCACCCGGCGTCGGGTCGCGGTCGAGCACAAAGCGATCGCCGTTCTTAAGAACGACGCGGCCGTCGGCAAACGTGCCGATGCGCAGCTTCGGGCCTTGCATGTCAGCGAGGATGCCGATGGGGCGGCCGGTCTCGGCCTCCACCGCGCGCACGGTGTCGTAGCGCTTGCGGTGGTCTTCGTGCGAGCCGTGGCTGAAGTTCAAGCGGAAGACGTCCGCGCCGGCGTCGAAGAGGGCGCGGATGGTGTCTTTGTCGCTGCTGGCGGGGCCGAGGGTGGCTAGGATTTTGGTGTTGCGGAAGCGGCGCATGTTGGTGTTTCCGGTGGGGTTGTTTGTTTGGACCTTGGCGGTCCACCTCCCTTTCACCCCCTGCCGGG
>JYOB01000021.1:0-380 GCA_000955795.1 Burkholderiaceae bacterium 26 | reverse complement strand
AAGGCGCGCCCAAGATGGCGACCCCTTCCTTGAATTTGTGTAACCGGGCGGAGACAGGGAAAACTCGCTGCGCTCAGACAGTTCCCCGTCTTTGTTCCGCCCGCTTACACAAATTCAAGGCGCCATCTAGGGCAGTAACTTCCACGCAATCTGTGCGCTGTCCCAGCTGGCTCTCGTTTGGTGCTGTTGTTGCTCGCTTTGCTTTGCGTTGTGCTGCTGGTTCCTACTGCACTTGTGGTCGATGGTCTGGCCGTTGGAGCCCTAGATGGCGCCTTGAATTTCTGTTGCAGAGAGGAAAAAGAGTGCAGGCCTGTTTGAGCGAAGCGAGTTGCCTGCACTCCCTCTCTGCAACATAAATTCAAGGAGTCTTTCGCCATCTC
>JYOB01000020.1:118442-118802 GCA_000955795.1 Burkholderiaceae bacterium 26 | reverse complement strand
CCAGGCCGTGCACGCGGTCTTCTACCGTGTCGCGCGCCGTGATGATGATCACCGGCGTGGCTGCATCGCGTGCGCGCAGCGTCGAGAGGATTTCGATACCGCAGCGCCCTGGCAGCATCAGGTCGAGCACCACCAGATCAAACGGCTCCGTGCCCAGCAGGAAGAAACCTTCCTCCCCCGTGCTGGCCACGCGCACGTCGTATCGCTCGCTTTCAAGGTGTTCCTGAATCGCCTGGGCCAGCTTTTTTTCGTCTTCAACGACAAGGATGCGCATGGTGTTTTTTGCCGAGCCCCCGGGGCATTGCCTGGTCGGCGGATTCTACCTTGCGAGGCCTCAGCCTCTTCCTGAATTCTTCGTCA
>JYOB01000020.1:0-118336 GCA_000955795.1 Burkholderiaceae bacterium 26 | reverse complement strand
TGTCTGGTGTCTTTGCCCATGCTGGCGAGCAGGCCTTTGACCAGAAGTCGTTTGACGACCTGCGTGCAGCAGGCAAGCCAGTTGTGGTGCATGTGCATGCGCCCTGGTGCCCGGTGTGCAAGAAGCAGGCGCAGGTGATTTCTGCGCTGGAATCCGAAGACCGATTCAAGAGCCTGACGGTGATGCGCGTCGATTTCGACACGGACAAAGGCGTGCAGGCCGCGCTTAAGGTCACCTCCCGCAGCACCCTGATCGCCTTCAAGGGCGAGACCGAGCTCGGCCGCTCTGTGGGGGACACCAACCCTGATTCCATTGCCGCGCTGTTGGCCAAGCCGCTGCAGTAGCGCCGCCATGACCGCAACCCGCAACCGATAGACAGGAACGACATGGAATTCGGACTGGGAACCTATGGCCTGGGCTATGTGGCCGGCGTCTTGTCGACCTTGTCGCCTTGCGTGCTGCCGCTACTCCCCATCGTGTTGGCGGGCGCGGCATCAGCGCATCGCTGGGGCGCAGCTGCGCTGACAGCGGGCCTGGCGCTGTCGTTCACAGCGATGGGAATGTTCGTTGCCACGGTTGGAGTCACGATCGGGCTGGATGCAGAGGTGCTACGGCGCATTTCGGCATGGCTGCTCGTGGCGGCTGGCGGCATGCTATTGCTGCCCGCTCTGCAGCGGCGCTTTGTGATGGCCACTGCCGGTGTTGCCAATGTTGGACAGAGCTGGTTGTCTGGCCTCGACGTTGGCGGGCTGCGCGGGCAGTTCTTTGTGGGCCTGGCACTGGGCACCATCTGGAGTCCCTGCGCGGGGCCGACGCTGGGCGCCGCAATCGCGTTGGCTGCTCAGGGGCGCCACCTTGGCAAGATCGCGCTGCTGATGATCTTGTTCGGCCTGGGAGCCGGCACCCCCCTGATGCTGCTCGGTAGGCTGTCAAACGCCACCTTGGCGAAGCTGCGCGGGCGGTTGCTGTCTGCGGGCAGACTGGGCAAGCCGGTGCTTGGCGTCATCCTCATGGTGCTTGGTGTGATGACGTTGACTCGGGCCGACCAGCATCTGGAAACCTGGGTGGTGAACTGGTTGCCGGCCTGGGCGGTGGATCTGACCACGCGCTTCTAGGAATCGGTCTCCGATGGTCTCTACGTGGAGGCGTCGAATCTCGCGCGGTTCTCGACACTGCACCCTTTGCGCAAAATCAGTTCACCGGAATTCAGAATGTCTATCCGCCACACCTTCGCCTGTAGCCTTTCGCTTGTTGCCCTGCACGCGGTGGCCCAAGTTCCGCCCGAGATCGGCGGCAAGCTCAACGCCATCGGTCACGCCGTCGACCTACCGGCTGTGACCGCGTTGTACGCACCCACTCTCAAGCATCAGTCGTACGTGGGCACGCGCGTCACGCGCGAGGTGAGCTACGGCAAAGATGCCGCGCAAAGGCTCGACGTGTTCGCGCCAGACACGCCCGCCACCACACCACGCCCCGTGCTGATCTTCGTGCATGGTGGCGGTTTCGTCTCGGGGGACAAGCACACTGCCGACAGCCCCTTCTACGACAATGTGATGCTGTGGGCCGCACACCACGGCATGGTCGGCGTCAACATCAACTATCGCTTGGCGCCAAAGAACCCGTGGCCGGCCGGCGCCGAAGATGTAGGTCTGGCCACGCGCTGGGTACAGGAGAACATCGCTATGCAGGGTGGCGACCCGCTACACGTCTACCTACTTGGGCACTCAGCGGGCGGCACGTTGGTCGGGTCGTACGTTGGGCAACAGCAATTTCAGGGGCAGTCTGCAACGGGGCTGGCCGGGGTCATCCTCTTGTCGGCCGGCATCGTCGATCCAACCACCGCGGAGCCGAGCGCCCCACTCAAGGCGTACTTCGGTGATGACCCACACCGCTATGCTGAGCGCTCCAGCTTCCAGGGTCTTGTGCGGACCCGCCTGCCCACGCTGGTGGCGGTGAGCGCGCTGGAGCCGCCGCCCTTCGAGCGCCAGGCGCTGCAGTTGCAGAACGCACGTTGCCGGCTGGACCGCTGCGCCTCGTTTGTCCGCTTGGCGGGGCATGACCATCTGTCGACCGTGTTCTCGTTCAATACGACGGACGAGTCTGTCGCCGATGCCGTTCTTGCTTTCATACGCGGCAGTGGTACCGCTCCGACCCAATCCGCATCGAACTAGAGCCGCTAATCTGCGCGGGGCCCCGGTTTTGTTAGCGGCTCTTAGCTAGCCGCGTGGGGTCACGGAACGGACGCTATCCCATGCTGGGCAAGCGTGAACTGGGCGAGCCCGACTTGTAGACAATGCCTTCCCCGAGATCCGGTTCCACAGCGTCAGATGAGATCGAGGCGGAAGAAGAGCGAGTTCCGGTCCACGTAGTCGTACTTCACTGGCACCTCAGTCTGAGGGATCTCCCGAAATCCATTTGCTTTGTAAAAAGCATGAGAGCGCGTTGCGATCGACGGCGTGTCGAGCACAATGGAAACGATGCCAGACGAGCGAGCGAACTCGATGACGGCGTTAAACAACTTCGCCGCACACTGCGTTTGCTTGCCTCTGTAGTCCGCCAGCACGAATAGCTTTTTGAGAATGCCGATGCCATTCGGTTTTGCCTGCAGGCCAATGGTGCCGACAACTCGGCCGTCCTGCGCCAGGGCGACCCAGAATTGCCCGCCAGTCGCGACGTAGTGCGTCTCGATGTCCAAGAGGTCTGGTTGGTCCTCAAGTGAAAGCCCCACCTTGAACTCAACGTTTTGCACGTAAAGGATGGTGTCGATGACCTGTTGCTGTTGCGTCGCATTGAAGAGCTCGACGTTGACGCTGGCGGCGTGCGCGCCTAATTCGGTCATACAAGGACTCCATAAATTTAAGGTACGGCTGTCTCCCCCTCGAAGGGGCGTGCCAGGATTTCGCGAAGAGGTTAATCAGCGGTAGTCGGTGAGCACGGACAACGCCCACATGCCTATTGGCGTTCCATTGGAACCTGCGGAACGATTCCATCAATTTGTTGCATCGACCGGTTGAATCCGCAGCCAACAACGGCCATTCCGCGCCTACGAGTCTATACTCCCGGGCCCGGCAATCTGCGTGATACGACAAGACCAAATGAAAGCAAGAGAACTGTTCATCGTTTTGCTAGGAGCGTTGGCGTTGACTCAACCATCACTATCCTTCGCGCAAAACATCAACGGGAAAAATCTCTACGTACAGAGATGTGCGATGTGCCACGGCGCAGATATCAAGGGCACGGGGCCACTGGCCAAGAAAAGCAATCCCCCCACGCCTGACCTCACGACCGCTGCGTTCAAAAAGCGACTCAATGATTATCCGGGCGTCATCGTCTCATCCGTAATACTTCGCCCGAACGGAGACCTGATTCCGAGAACCTTGAGGGAGAACGGCGTAAAGCTGGCGCCGCACTCCTGGACCGTTCAAGATTTTCGCGATTTGAATCAATACATGCGTGACGTGATTTCTAAAAGCCGATGATTGCGTATTGACCGTCGGCACATGCTCGCGACAGGCATACCGCGTACTGCGCTTGCCGGGGTCCGGGGCCGGTGAGTGCGCCCTGCCAACTCGTTCAACGCGCGGGCGGATGAACGACTTGCATTGCTGACTTGGCAACCCGCCGCATCACAGCGCGCAATGTGACGCGTAGCGCCAGAAATACCCGGGCCCACGATCCCGATATCGGAGTAGAGTGGGGTACGGATATCAACGGGGCGCATCGTCGGCCCCGGCACAAGAGAAATTTGCCTCGCCTCTGATCGGCGCGTCGCGGACGTTCTACCTCGATCCAGCCTCCCAAGCTGCCCCTCCGAGTCGTTTTTCCAGCACGGCTCGCACTTCACCCGCCCCCGGGCATTCTCGCCTTGCCATCAGAGCACCAAGGGCGTAGCCCGGCCCGCTCGCTTTTCCTATGGGAGATCCACCATGGACACCTACCCGACATCCTTCTACAAAGGGTTCGCGATTTACCCCCTGATTTACCCGTTCAACCCACCGCGCGAGTGGCACGAGAAACGCCCCGACCGCGCGTACAGCGTCTCGGTCGTCATCTGTCTTGAAGGCGAGACGATGGATGATGAGCGCTCCCGCGTCTTTCGTCTAAGAGGCGAGCCATGGGACAACGTAGGCGCTGCGAAGCGCGCGGCCACGCAGGGCGCAGAAGACATCATCAATGGGCTTGTGCCGGGCCAATCTATGGCTGGCGAGTAGACCGTCCTATGAGGTCAAATCCGAAGGTCTGTCCGGTGGCGCTCTCAAGGGCCACCGTCTACGCAAGCGACCCAGCCATGCCGGGCGTCAGGAGTTCGAATGGTTCGAATGCAGTACTCAATCTGCCTGGCTTATGAGATTCGCGATCAGGCCGCAGACTTCATCTTCAATTTTCACGCGGCGCAGACCGCGCGCCAGACAATCGTTGCTGAATCGCTGCAACTGACCCCTGCGATTCCGACCACGCTTCAGACGGAATCGGCCTTACTGAATCGTCATCTACGGGTGCGAGCACCGCGCGGCCATCTCGCCATCAACTATGTGGCCACCGTTGATATGCGCCACTTGCTCACACCACCGCAGTCACTGTTTGAAGTTCGTATTGCGGACTTGCCGCTGGATGTTATTCCCTTCCTGGCGCCCAGCCGCTATTGCGAATCCGACCGCCTCATGGCATTTGCGCGCCGGGAGTTTGGCGGGTATCAGCGCGGGTATGCGCTTGTCCTTGCGATTCGGGATTGGGTCTGCCGATATGTGCAGTTCATCCCGCTATCCACGAGCGAGCAAACCTCTGCGGTGGACACATTGGTGGATCGGCATGGCGTATGCCGGGACTACGCCCATCTGATGATCGCGTTGTGTCGCGCGCTAAGCATTCCGGCCCGTTTCGCGACGAGCGTCAACTACGGAGCCGACCCTGCTCTCGGCCCAAATGATTTCCACGCATTTGTAGAGGTGTACCTGGGCAACCAGTGGAATCTGCTCGATCCATCAAACGGATCGATGCCCATGGGGCTCCTGCGGATTGGTACGGGGCGCGATGCCACTGAAGTGCCCATCGCAATGATCTTTGGCGATGTTGAGCCGACCCGCCCTCGCGTCGAGGTTCAAGCGCTCACAAGCGCTGAGCCGAAGGCCGATATGCCAATGGCGACTGACCAAGCAATCTGCACTTGGTAAGGCACCTGCGCTGCTTACCATTCCTGCGTGGCCGGAGGAACATCCTCAGGGCCAAGAATGACGTCCACCGCGGCACGCCCCGCCACCTCTCCTACCAAGTGCGCCCAACGCTTGGAAAAGGGTCCCCCATGAATCTTGATCCGCTTGCCTAGCGCTATCACGCCAGCGGTCTCAATGGGTCCTTCGATCCGGAACCACAGATCAAACATGTCTTCAGACGTCTCAACGAGATCCACATGAATCTGAAAGCCGCGATACTCGGTGGTGCGTGTCATATTGCCTCCGGGTTGCGCTATTTCTTTGCGCCAGGATCTCAGCCCTAGCTTCAGAACACGTCCCACCGTAAAGGGGTGAACCGCCTTAGGCTCTTATCGTTCCTGCTGCGAACGCAGCGAAGAACGGCAAGGTCGGCATCGAAGGCTCTGCACTGACTGCCGAGTGCGCTGACAGGGCCAGCGCCTGATGCCCAATCTACGCGCATTGCGGTCAGGCTTGGGACTTATTTCGTCAGCACGCTGAGAAGGCGACTTCAGGGCATTATTCGAATCGTCGGAGCGAGATCCGATTTCGCGCGGTACGCTCAAAACCGAAGGCTGACGCCAGGAGGATAGGCAATGAAGTGGTTGACTGTTTTCGCCCTTGCCCTGTGCTGCTGGGCCACCGCATCGCACGCGCAAAGCGGTGATATTGCAGCGCATGTTGAAGTGCACGCGATTCCGTCGTTCACGCTGTCGGACACTCAGGTCTTGACCGGCAGCAAAGATGGAAAGCCCGTGATGGTGGGCGGCGTGCTGCGCCTGGCCCAGGCGAGTGGCCGCCAGCCGGCGGTGGTGCTCATTCACGGCTCCAGCGGCATTGGCCCCAACATCGAGATGTGGGAGCGCATATTCAATGCCATGGGCATCGCCACCTTCACCATCGACGGCTTCACGGGGCGAGGCATTGTTTCGACAAGTCGTGACCAAAGCCAACTGGGTCGGCTGAATCTCATCATCGACGCATATGGTGCGCTTTCCGTGCTGGCGCAGCATCCGAGAATCGATTCCAAAAGGATCGTGCTGATGGGCTTTTCGCGAGGCGGGCAGGCCACGCTGTATGCGTCAATGCGCAGGCTTCACCGGCTGTGGAATACCAGCGGTGCGCGCTTCCAGGCATACATTCCGTTTTATCCCGACTGCATGACGCGCTATCGGGATGACACCGACGTGGATGCCCCCATCCGGGAGTTTCATGGCGCTGCGGACGATTACGACCCGCCCCAAAAATGCGCGGCTTATGTGGAGCGCCTGCGCAAGGCCGGTAACGACGTTGCGATGACGGTGTACCCCGATGCGCCTCACGCATTCGATCTGCCGTTAGACATGGCACCCACAGTTGCCAAGGGCTCGCAAACCGTGCGGGCGTGCGAGATTGCTGAAGACGAGAAGGGGATATTGATCAACCTCGCCACGCAATCCGAATTCACGTTCAAGGATGCATGCGTTCAATTGGGCCCGCATGTCGGAGCCAACGCCCAGGCACGCGAAGCTGCCATCCGTGACGTTCGTGCGTATCTGAGCACGCTCTTCTCACGGCAGTAGATTCAGGCATCTGCATCACCTTTTTCCGCATCCACCGTGCGAGACCCGTCTATGAAGGCATCCCCACGCTCCAAGGCCGCTTTGCGATGGCTGAAAGCTGCAGTCATCATGTTCGGACTGACGGCCAGTCTATTCACCGTAACCAGCGAGGCAAAGGAAGTGCAGCACTCCATCAAGAACATTGTCCTGGTACATGGTGCGTTTGCTGACGGATCCAGTTGGTCTGAGGTCATCGCAGCACTGCAGCGCAAGGGTTATCACGTGACCGCTGTTCAGAACCCGCTCACCTCTCTGGAGGACGACGTTTCTGCCACCCGCCGCGTTCTTGCCCGGCAGTCGGGAGACGTCATTCTGGTGGGGCACTCGTATGCCGGTGCCGTGGTGACTGAAGCGGGGAACGCAGACAACGTCAAAGGCATCGTCTACCTCTCTGCGCTGGTACCGGACAGCGGAGAATCCGTGTCCGATCTGCTGACGCGCCTGAAGGCGCCCATGGATGGCCTGAAGCCCGACAATGAAGGCTTCATCTGGCTCGACGACCCGGCAGCCTATCGCGACGTCATGGCGGGCGATGTGCCCGAGCCCCGTGCGCGCATTCTTGCTGCTACGCAGGTCCCTATTTCCGTATCTGCCTTTGCAGGCAAAGTCTCTCATGCGGCTTGGCACGACAAGCCAACGTGGTATCTCATTACCGAAGAAGACCATGCGCTCAAGACGCCAGTGCAGCGCACGTTGGCCCAACAGATCGGAGCCCGCGTGACGACTGTGAAGTCGAGCCATATGTCGTTGGTCTCACACCCCGCCGTGGTGGCCAATCTGATCGATCGTGCCGCGAAAGACGCGCAGCACTAGAGCGTCGGCGGGTTAGAAACTGAGGTGCACCCAGCGCGGCGTCGACGCGCTGTTGCGCCGTGAACAGGCGGGAAGCCCTACGCCCGCGAGGACTCTGCGGCGTTGGCCAGTTTCGCCATTGCCTGCGTTGCTGAACGAAGCTCCTTATCGCCCATCTGACCTGCAAGTTCTGCTTTGGCTGAACTCCACACCGGGAGCGCAACGGCCACGAGTCGACGCCCGGATGTGGTGAGGGTCAACTGCTTTCCAGCGCGGCCGCGTCCGCCAGTGGCGTGGACCAAATCTCGGCTTTCCAGATTCTGAACAGATCGGCTGAGGGTAGTGGGGTCGACCCCGGCCTTATCCGCTAGCTCGACCAGCGTCGTCCCCTCGGCTTCACCGATACCAACCAAGAGACTGAACTGCTCCGCCGTTAGCCCGAGCGGCTTGAAACAGGCGTTGTAGTAGCGCGTGAGTGCGCGCGCCGTTGCGCGTGCCTGGAAGCCCGGACACTCCGCAGCAACGTTCTTCAAAGCCTCTGGATCAAAACCCTTCATGCCTACCCCGTTTGACAATCCTGCCTTCCCTTAATAATGTATATGCATTATTTCGGAGGCACAATGCCGGCATACGTACACGTCAATCTACGCATCATCGACTCTGCCAAGCAGGCGGCGCTTGCTCCGCGCTTTCAAGCTGCACTGCAAGAGGCGGGTGGGCGAATCTTGCACTTCGGCCCTGTCGCGCAGGTTCTGGAGGGCGATGAAGCGCCGTTGCCGATGGCCGGTGTGTTCGAGTTCCCGACGCTGGCCCAAGCGCTAGCTTTCTACAATTCCGAGACATATGCGCCGATCAAGGCCGATCGGCAGGAAGCCCAGGAAGCGCGGATGTTCGTTGTCGAAACGCTGTCGTGATTGACGGCTTTCGGCCAAGAAAGCACGTTCCCCGGTACGCTCGAAAAACGCAAACCGCTGCGCAGGATGGAAGGATGCTGACGAACGGCTGGGGCTACGTTCAAACATGACGATCGACGAGCTTCACACATTCTTGAGCAGCACGTTCGATTTGGTCACCGACCCAGTGGAGCGGGGCAGCGCTCACACATACTTTCTCGGCAACGTGGTGTGGCACCCGTCTGCGACCACGCGCATCCTTCATGTTGGGTGCGGGGTGAACAACCAGGTCAGCCACATCAAGCTGTGCGTCTCGTCGGACAACAATAACAGCGTGTTTGTACGGTTGCCCGTGACCTGGTTGGAGCTTGAGCGGATTGTGGCCAACGAGATTTCGCTGCAGGCGGGCAACCGGCTGCTGAGTACCTAGGCCGATTGGTTCTGCACCCCCGCTACTGAGCCTGCAAAAACGCAGCAACCGCTTTCGCCTGGTCGTCCGACAGCGTGTGTGCAACGGCGCTCATCACGGGAGCGTTGGCGCGCGTGCCGTTCTTGAATACCGTAATCTGCCGTAAGAGATAGGCGTCATGCTGGCCGGCAAGTCGCGGGAAGGTTGCGTTGCCCTGCGCATGCGCCCCGTGGCACGACGCGCATGCTGGTACGCCTTCCGCAGGCAGGCCGTGCTCGAAAATCTCTTTGCCGCGCGCCATCAGTGCCGGGTCACCGGCAGGGCCGGCAGGTGCTGTCTGCCGCGCATAGTATTCGGCCAAGGATGCAATGGTTGCATCGTCCAGCTGCGATGCAATACCCCACATAAAGGCCTGTGCATCGGTCTCACCGCGGCCACGGGTGCGGAAGCCTTTCAACTGGGCTTCCAGGTACTGCGGCATCTGTGCGTCCAGGCGCGGAAACATCGGCGCTTCGCTCTTGCCGTGCACCCCATGGCACGAAGAACACAGCTGCGCGGCAAGCTTCTCGCCATCTTGCGCACCCGCCATGTTCGACCAGCCGATCATCGCCAACGCTGCCAGCGCGGTCAGCCAGACTCGCCTGGGCTGATGGAATCCTTTCATGGCGTTCTCCCCCCTCGCATCTTCGCGCGTGACCTACGGCTAGAACATGAACCAGCCAAGCAGGTAAATCGTGTTGTTGTCGACCGCGTTTCTGCCGTTGCCGTCGTAATTGGCGTGGGCGCCGTTGAACTTCAGGAACCACGTGTACTGCAACGCGAGCCTGATCTGCGGATGCGGTAAATAGTCCAGTTCCAGGATCACGCCTTGTGTGTCTGGTCGCCCGTTGGCGCTGCCCGTCACAGGCGCTTGGGCGTACAGGCCGGGGTCTGCGTTGCCTGTTGTTGAAAAGTACGCGACCGACCCCCCGTACTTGCGCTGGTAGTAGTACGACGCTTTGGCTTTGAAGGTATCGAGATGATCGGTTGGGTTGGCCGGAGTGGGGCCCGCGCCGATGCCACCGCTCGGGAAGCTCGCCCGCCAGTTCTGTTGCTCGTGGATCCATGCCATCTGCGCCGTGAAGGCATGGGTCATGGTCAAGTACTGGTACTGCGCGTCGAGCGCATAGTCTTTGAAGCGATCGGTTGGTGTGCCCGGCATGGTGTTGTCGGGATACCGGTTGGCCAGCAAGCCGAATGTGCCGAACATGACCGAATGCGAGCCCCACTCCTGGTTGTATGCCAGACGCCAGTACGGGTTCGCGCCGCTCAAGCGCGCAACGCCGCCCGGGGTTGCGGTGTCCTGCCCGGCACGGAACACAGAGAAGGCCTGATCGGCAGTCCGATAGGCGCCCAGTTCTGCGTAGATATGGCGTTGCCAGAATGCGTATGCGCTGGCGCCTACCACCTGCTGCGCCAGGGCGCCGTCGACAAGGGTGCCCGCCAGGGGAGGCACGCCGATGCTGGGCGCCGCATAGGGATACCCGAAGGCCGGCGTGCTGTTCCACACGTCAGACACCGTCGGGTTGTTGTTGACCGTGACGCCGTAGATGAACTCGACGTCCTCGCGCGTGAGGTGCCATGCAGCGCGGATATCGGTGTTGTCCAGCGCGCTGTGGTGCGCAATACCGTCGTACGTCCACTGAGCGAAGGCACCCACGGGCCCCGCAATGCGCCCCGCGTAGAACAGGCTCACCTGCTGCGGAACCGTGTCTCCGTTGCGAACGAAGTCGAAATTTTCCTGATCGATGGTCCGCGTGTTGGTGCGTGAAATCTGCACCATGCCCGAGAGCGGAATCGTCTTGTTGTTGGCCAGCGTATAGCCGGTCATCTTGAAGAAGCGGCCGAAGGGTGTCAGTTCAGGAAAGCTGACATGGCACGCCATGCATGCCATCCCGGTCTGACGGGCAAAAGCCGGTACCGCACTGGCTTGTCCCGACCACGCCAAAAGCGCACCGATCAGCAGCCCCGTGAGCGCACGGAGCGCAGTAATGAGACGTCGCATGGTGTCCCTCCCCAATGTTTTTCTTCGGTTTTTTCACCAGCACGTACGACCATGAAAGGCGCTATGGCCGCAGCTGTCAAACCTTCCGGGGGCATTCGCCTGATACGGATCAACATTTTTTGAGCGCCACAAGACACGGGCGTGCCTGCAAAGAGAGACGGCGCAACGGTTGTACGTTTGCGCGCTCAAAGAGGGGTGGGCGGCGGACCAGTCGATCAGGTCGATCGGGTCGAAGAGGATTCAGCCAGAGTCGGTTGCCGCTGCGTTACTCGGATGGCGAACCTTGCGGCGAGTAGCTGGCGAGCAGGGCCATGCAGCGCTCCCGCAGGAAAGCACTCAGTGCCTTGATGGCGGGGGTCAGTTGCGCACGGTGGGCGCAAATCAAATGCAGCGGGGCGGGCTCGCCATAGTCCTGCGGAAAGATCTCGACCAACCGGCCGGCCTTCAAATCGTCGATGAGGTCCAGTCGCGATTTATAGAGCAGGCCTTCGCCTGCGATGGCCCAGCGGCGCACCGCATCGGCATCGTCGCTCACGCGATTTCCTGTGACTGCCACGGTGCGTTCGCCGCTGGGCAGCGTGAAGCGCCAGCGTTCGTGGACTTGCTCGCTCCAGATATACCGAAGGCAGTTGTGGCGTCGCAGGTCGTCCACCTTGGCCGGTGCGCCATGTTGTTCGATGTACGAGGGCGCCGCGCACAACGCACGCCGGTTGTTGTCGAGCAGTTTGATGGCCAGCAGGGATGAATCTGGCAGCGCCCCGTAGCGCACGGCAAAGTCCAGCGGCTGGCGGATGAGGTCGGCTGACCGGTCGCTCAGTTTCAGGTGCACCGATAAACCGGGGTGCTGGTGCTGAAAATCGTCGAGCCACGGCAGGAGCAGGTTTCTCCCGAAATCGGACGGGGCAGAGAGCCGCAGCGGGCCGGAGAGTGTTTCCCGACCACCAGCCAGCGCCTGTTCGCCTTGCTCCCGCGCGCCCAGCATGACGCGCGCATGCGGCAGGTAGCGCTCTCCGGCCTCTGACAGTTGCATGCTGCGCGTGGACCGTGTGAACAGGCGAGCATCCAGCGCCTTTTCCAGCCGCTGCACAGACGCGCTTGCCTGCGCGGGGGCGATGTTCAGCTGGCGTGCCGCCTCTGAGAAGCTGCCGGCGTCAGCCGTGTGCACGAAGATTTGCACGTCATCGAGGCGGATGATTTTCATTGAAATGCCGAAAGTGTTTGGGCGTTCGGCCCGTTTATCCGCATATCGCTGAAAGATAGCATGGCCCTCATTCACTCTTTGGAGAGCGTGCATGAAAGCCGTCGGTTTCTATCAGAACCACCCCATCAGCCATCCCCAGGCGCTGCAAGACATCGAGTTGCCGACGCCTAAACTTCGCGATCACGACCTGCTGGTGGAAGTCAAAGCGGTGTCGGTCAACCCGGTCGATACCAAGATCCGGCGGGGCGGAGACATCCCAGAGGGCCAAGCGCGCATTGCCGGCTGGGACGCAGCAGGCATCGTGCGCGCGGCCGGCCCGTTGGCCACGCGCTTCAAGCCAGGTGACCGTGTCTGGTATGCCGGCGACATCACCCGGCCTGGCACCAACAGCGAACTGCATGCGGTGGACGAGCGCATCGTAGGCCCCTTGCCGGCATCGCTGGATTTTGCGCAGGCCGCATCGCTGCCGCTAACAGCCATCACTGCGTGGGAACTGCTGTTTGATCGTCTGCGCGTCCAGGCGGCCGACCCGACCGAGAACAGCGTGCTGCTGGTGACGGGGGCAGCCGGCGGCGTCGGCTCCATCCTGACCCAGCTGGCGCGCGCGCTAACGGGGATGACCGTGATCGGCACGGCTTCGCGGCCGGAAACCCGTGAATGGGTGCTGGCGCATGGCGCGCACCACGTCATCGATCACCGTCAACCGTGGGCGCCGCAATTGGCAGCGCTTGGTATTGCGCACGTCACGCATGTGGCCGGGCTGAACCAGAGCGCCGCTCACGTGCCGCAGATCGCGGCTGTGCTGCGCCCCGAGGGGCAATTCGCCCTGATCGATGACCCGGCGGATCTGGACATCGGCCCGTTCAAGGGGAAATCCATTTCGATTCACTGGGAACTGATGTTCACCCGCGCCATGTTCACCACCGCCACCATCGCCCGACAACACGCGTTGCTGCGCCGTGTGGCCGAACTGGTCGATCGCGGCGATATCAAGCACACCCTGACGCAGCGCATCGATGGCATCAACGCCGCGAACTTGATCAAGGCACATGCGCTGGTCGAAGCCGGAAACATGATCGGCAAAGTCGTTGTCGCCAACGCCTGAACTCTTCTGACTTCTGACTTCGGACAAGGAGACTCACCATGACATCCCCCATCGTCCCCACGGCAACGATCAGCCTGGAAGCCGCGCAAGCCTTGCTGGCGCAGGCGCGTCGGGCCAGTGCCGCGCGCGGGTTTGCCGCGACCATCGCCATTACCGATGCAGGAGGGCACCTGCGCGCGTTCGAGCGTGCGGACGCTGCGCCTTTCCTGACCGCTGACGTCGCCATCAACAAGGCATGGACGGCAGCCTCGTTTGGCATGGCCACGCATCAAT
The DNA here is from genome assembly GCA_000955795.1 of Burkholderiaceae bacterium 26. Taxonomy (GTDB): domain Bacteria; phylum Pseudomonadota; class Gammaproteobacteria; order Burkholderiales; family Burkholderiaceae; genus Ralstonia; species Ralstonia chuxiongensis. The sequence goes on along the minus strand of JYOB01000020.1, from coordinate 104,829 downwards.
GGAACCAGTACATGGCTGAGCCCGCCGTTGCCCCGCTGGCGCACCATCCGCGCCTGATGCCGGTGGGCGGCGGCGTGCCGATCTTTTACGAAGGGCGTCTGGTGGGCGGAATCGGCATTTCTGGGGGCAGCGCTGCCCAGGACCACGAGGCGGCCGAGGAAGCATTGCGCAAGGCAGGGTTTCTGTCTTGAGCTGTGAGCCTGCCTACGCGCTCTTCCTCGGCGATTGCAATGAGGCGTGGGCGGTGACGTCCCGCTCAGCCGGTTACTTCAACCGCGCCTTCAGTTCTTCGCTGGCCTGATGCAGCGCTGCACGCGTTGCCGGCACGCCGGCAAGCGCATTGAGCAGGCCGAAGTCGTGGATCATGCCGTTGTAGCGCGTAGCCGTGACGTCCACGCCCGCGGCATCGAGCTTGCGTGCGTAGGCTTCGCCCTCATCGCGCAACACATCCTTCTCGGCCGTGATCACCAGCGTGGGCGGTAGCCCCTTCAACTGATCGGGCGTTGCCAGCAGCGGCGATGCGTAGATTTGCTGACGCTGCGCCGGGTCGGTCGTGTAGGCGTTCCAGAACCACTGCATCATCGGCTTCGTCAGGAAGTGCCCCTGCGCAAACTCGTCGTACGACGCGTTCTCGAAGCTGGCATTCGTGACCGGCCAGAACAGCACTTGCGCGCGCAGTGCGGGCGTGCCGTGCGCCTTGGCCATCAGCGCCACCACGGTCGCCATGTTGCCGCCCACGCTGTTGCCGGCAATGGCCAGCCGCTTGCCGTCTACGCCAATCTGGGCGCCGTTTTCAGCCACCCATTTGGTAGCGGCGTAGATCTGGTTGATTGCCACCGGATAACGCGCCTCGGGCGACGGCGTGTAATTGACGAAGACGGCGACGGCGCCGGAGTCAGCCACCAGATCGCGCACAAAGCGTTCGTGTGTGGCGAAGTCGCCCAGTATCCAGCCCCCGCCATGCACGAAGATGAAGCCGGGCAACGTACCTTTCGCGCCGGCGGGCCGCACGATCGTCAGGCTGATCGGCTTGCCATCCACGGTGATGGTTTTCTGGCTGACGTCGGCGGGCGGCAGCGACACCTTTGCGGCGGCTTGCGCGCCCACCAGCACGGCGCGAGCGTCGGCCGGTGACAGCGTCTCCAGCGGCTTGCCGCCGCCTGCGGACAACGCATCGAGGAAAGCCTGGGTGTTGCGTTCCACGCCCGGGCTGCCCGCAGCAAGCGCGACGCTTGCTGCCAAAGAGAGAAGGGTGCCGGCGGCAAATCTGGTCATGCGATTCATGGCAGTGCTTCCAATCGGTTGATGGGGAAATGGTGTGAATGGACGTGCGGGTCAGATCAGGCTCAGGCGCACGTCGATGTTGCCGCGCGTCGCGTTGGAATACGGGCAGACGATGTGCGCGCGGTCGATCAGCGTTTGCGCTTCGGCGCGGTCCATGCCGGGCAGGCTGATCTTCAGATCCACTTCAATGCCAAAGCCGTTTGGAATGGCGCCGATGCCAACGCTGCCCTGCACGGACACATCTGCCGGCACGCGGATCTTGTCGCGCGCACCAACGAACTTCATTGCGCCCAGGAAACACGCGCTGTAGCCCGCAGCAAACAGCTGCTCGGGGTTGGTCCCTTCGCCACCCGCACCGCCGAGTTCGGTCGGCGTGGTCAGACGGACTTCGAGCCGGCCATCGTCGGTGATGGCGCGGCCGTCGCGGCCGCCGGTGGCACGAGCATTGGCACGGTAGAGGACGTTTTCGATCGACATGGTGGTTCTCCTTTGAGAGGGGTGGAGGTGCATGCATAGGCTGTCGAGGCCATGCAATATTGCTTGCTATTAAATAGCGCGCTATTTAATTGGTTTAAAAAAACGGACGCGATCAAGCGCCCGCGGGCTATACGTGTGCGCTCAGGCGGCGTTCTTGAAGAGCCGTCCTCGCAATGCATTCAGCTGTGTGCGCAGTTCTTCCAGCTCGCCTGGCGCGCACTCCATGGCCGCAGCCATGCATGCCGGCACTTTCTCGGCACGCTTCTCCAGGGCCTTGCCGGCGGCCGTGAGCGAGATGATCACCCGGCGCTCGTCTTCCGCCGAGCGCTGCCGCCCGATCAGCCCGGATGCCTCCAGCCGCTTAAGCAGCGGGGTGAGCGTGGCGGAGTCGAGGAACAGCCGATCACCAATCTCCGACACCGTCTGCGCATCCTGCTCCCACAGCACCAGCATCACGAGGTACTGCGAGTAGGTCAGGTCCAACGCCTTGAGCAGCGGCCGGTACGCCTTGTTAATCCCGATCATGGTCGAGTACAGCGCAAAGCAGAGCTGCTCGTCCAGGGCGAGGTCGCGGCGTGCGGAGGAAGGCTTGCGTGTGTTCATGGGTGACAATATAGGTAGCGCGCTATTGAATTGCAAGCTATTTTTTCTGGTGCTGTTGCGTGGGCGGACGCCGTGATTGGGGCGGGGTCCTACTTGCCCCCGCGCTCCTTCAGCCCGTATTGCAGACGACCAATTTCGTCGCCGTACAGCAGCGCATCGTTAAAGAGGCGATTGTCATGCGGCACGGGTTCAGAGGATTCACGGTCCCCATAGAAGCAAACGCAAATCTTCCTTGTCTGATGCTCCCATCGAAACATCACCTCCTCAAAGGGATCTTCGATGTAGACATCTCGAGCATCGAACGTAGGGCCTTTGTGAACGGGCATCCGGAATCCTTTTGCGAAACCGGATGGTCGCGGGCGATGTTGACCATTGTCGGCCGACCGCTTGTGGCCGGGCGCAGACCGTGGCATCGACCTCTGCTGTTGCTGAAAACAGATTGTCCAACGCCTCACTTTGAGTTGCCACAGCAGTACCGTTTGCGTCGCAGGCCACCAAGATGGCGCTCGATTCTGCCCCACCGCAGTCACGCTATTCTTCAAGCCTTAGCTCACGACAAGGAGAAGCGCATGATCAAAGTGACGGTGATGTACCCCTACGCCGAAGGCGCGCGCTTCGACCACGACTACTACCGCGAACGCCACATGCCCCTGGTGAAGGCGAGGTTGGGCAATGCCTGCGCGTACTACACCGTCGACAAGGGTTTGGCTGGCAGAGCACCCGGTGAGCCTCCTACCTACGTGGCGATGTGCGCGTTCATCTGTGAATCGATCGAAGCCTACGAGGCCGCCATTCAACCGCACCGCGCCGAGATCCTGGGCGATATCCCCAACTACACCGATATCGTGCCGATGGTGCAGGTGAGCGAAGTCGTGGTCGAGCGGTCGGCTCGTTGAGCGCCCAGACGGCGCTACAACCAATAACAATGGATTACGCGTTTCCGGGGAGGGGCGTTACCGCTGAGAATTGTTGAATTGCCTCGGCAGGGCCCCTTCCATAGACTCCGCCCCTGGAAAATTAAGGGGAGGCTCCTCCTTCTCCCTAGTCGTCCATGCAGTCCTAGCTCGCCTCGGCCACCCGTCCCGGCCGGGGCCTTTTTTTGTCAGACGGCATGTCGATGCAGCAGCAACGGCACGTCGCAGTACGGGCTGTATTCCTCGACAGCAATCAGTCTTCTTGCGCAAGCCGAGACAAGGCGTCAGCGAGGGCGCGAATCTTGGACTGGGCAGCTCGTTGTGATGGATAGACGACGAAGTACGACAAGCCGTTTTGCGCCACATCGACAAAAGGCGTGACCAGCGTCCCGGCCCGCAGGCGGTCTCTCGCCATCCGCGGATCACCGATTGCAACGCCATGCCCCTCCGCCGCAGCGGTGAGCGTCAACTCGAGGGTATCGAAAACGAGCCCACGATCCGCGTCGATGCGAGGTGCCCCAACGCTTTCCAGCCAGCATCGCCACTCCTCATGGCTCTGTCCGGGATGGAGCAAGGTGACATGAGCAAGATCGGCTGGCGATACAAGCGATGCGGCCATTTCGCGCGTGCACATCGGTGTGAGTTGCTCGGCAAACAACGGAACCGCATCCATACCCGCCCGCTGGCCGGTTCCCCGAACGACGATGGCGTCGACGTCGGGCGTAGTGAAATCCGGCGTGTCGTCCGCCGACGTGGAGATGCGCAGTTCTGTTCCAGGCAAGGCGTCATTGATGTCTGCCAGCCGCGGCAGCAACCAACGAATCGCAAACGTCGATGGCACCCGCAGAGTGACGACGGACGCTGTCTTGGCGTGAATGTCTGCGTGTTGAACCAGTTGCGTGAGGATGCTGACGGCTACGGTCAGTAGTTCGCTTCCTTCCGCCGTCAGCGTGAGCCCTGATGCGTGGCGCACAAAAACTGCGCACCGGTAGTGCGATTCCAGTTGCTGGATCTGACGGCTCACCGCGCCCTGTGTTCGACACAGATGATCTGCGGCTTTGCTGATGCTCCCGAGTTGCGCCGCGGCGACGAACGACTGGAACGCTGCCAGCGGCGGGAGTGCCCGCGTCAGATCGGCCAAGGGGTATGCATGGGCCGCATACCCGGGTTGCGGATTTTTCGATTGTTCGGACATCGGTGCATCGATATCGTGCGTGCATCTGGCGCGCGTCCGCACGAGCGTGCGGAGTTGTCAACGAATGACCGGAGAATGAACATGGCCACATCGCCCGAAGCACTATACACGCGGCAGGTTCGCAACTATCTCAAGGAATTGGAGCGCGGCGATGTTGCGGCGATCTGTGCGTTGTTCACGCCGGATGCCCAGATCTTCTCGCCGTTTCTCGGGTGGATGCATCCCGCGCCATTCTTTGCGAAGGTCGAAGCGGCATCTGGTGAAAGCAAAATCACGCCAATCGACATCTGCGTCAGCACGATGGGCGCCCGACGTGCGACCGGTTACTTCATCTATGACTGGGGGCTCAAAGATGGGACGGCGGTGCGCTTTGAGTGCGTCGATGTTTTTGAATTTGACGACAACGGGCTCATCGAGCGAATGATCATCGTCTACGACACCCATTCGATTCGCAGTACGGTGGGCGACAAATATGCGTAGCCAATCTAAGTCGTTCGGAAATGGCGGCCGCTAGCGGCAAAAGGCGGCGGGGTCGATACCGTCATTGCGGTCGTTGACAACCCCCGAGCACCCGCTCGCGGCGCCCAACTCTGACTAGAATGGGGGCCCGCCTGCAGATGACCTCTCGAATGACGACGAAACAAAGAGTTGCCACAGCGCTGTTTGGCGCGCTCGCCTGGATCATCATCGACCAGGCGACGAAGGCCATATTCAAGCAAATCCTGACGCCCGGCGAAGTCGTGTCATTGCTTTCAGGAAGCCTTCTCGTTCTACCCACCTATAACCACGGCGCGTTCCTAAGCCTCGGGGCGGGAATGTCCGATGCCACTCGCAATATCGTTTTCATCTACGGCGTTCTAGCGATTCTGGTCGGCCTGTTGGTGTGGCTGCTGCGTTCACCCAGGCTGGGCCGTACCGAAGTCATTGCGGCAGCTTGCATTCTGGGTGGAGGGCTCAGCAACCTGTTCGATCGTTGTGTCTACGATGGCCGGGTTTTTGATTTTCTGAACATAGGCATCGGGCAGTTGCGAACGGGTGTATTCAACGTCGCAGACATTGGAATCATGCTCGGCGTGGCGCTCATTCTCTTCCGTGGTGTAAAGCGCGGGCCTACTCTGCCAGGGGCCTCGACGGCCTGAAGAATGCAGGCCCCCAGCGGGCCAGCTGTTCTGCTGACCGCGAACCTGCCGTGCTACTGACGATCGACGGCGTCGAGGGCTTGGAGCACCGAGCGGCTAGCCCCCGCCAAAGACAGAGACCGGTCCAGAGAGGCCCCTATTGCCGGCACATGCGGCACAGGGTAAAAATCGGTCTATTGCCCAATGTCGACCCGGAGTCGCCTACCCCATGGACCAACCAGCCAAGCTCAATGCCGATTCCTTGGGCGTCGTCGAATCGGTGATCATGGGCATTGCCGGCACGGCACCGGCCTACAGCATCGAGATTACGACTTCCACCATCATCGGGACGGCTGGCACGCAGTCACCGGCGAGCATTCTGGTGTGCGGGTTGATCATGTTTGGCATCGCCTACGCGTTCATCAATATGAATCGCGCCCTGGCGAGCGCCGGCACCTCATATTCGTGGGTGAGCATGGTATTCGGGCGTGCGCTCGGCTTCCTTGCTGGCTGGGCGCTTCTGGTGCTGTGCTGTGTGTTCATGGTGTCTGCCATGATTCCGGCGGCAAATGCCACGCTGCTCATCTTTGATCGGCCCATGATGAACAACGTGCACTACGTAACGTTGATCGCTGCAGCATGGCTCACCATTGTCAGCGCGGTGGTCGTCAAGGGCATCAAGCTCACCAGTTACGTGCAGGTGCTGATGACGATCGTCGAGGGCATCATCCTGCTCGCGATCATCGTCGCGAGTTTCATCGTGTTCCCGCATACGCCAGCGCATCCGTTCTCGTGGGTCTGGTTCTGGCCTTTCGCGTTCACGCCCAAGATGTTCGCCAACGGCGCGTTGGTAGCGATCTTCTTCTTTTACGGCTGGGACGTGACGATGAACCTCAGCGAAGAGACGCGGGACGCCAACCACACCCCCGGTCGGGCCGCGTTCTGGTCGATGGTGTTCTTGATGGCGTTCTTCCTGATCTTCATCGTCATTACGCAGCTTGGCCTGTCCGATGCCGAGATCCAGCACTACAACACGAACATCATTTTCGCCATTGCGGAGAAGTTGTTTGGGCCGACCTGGGGCTACGTCGCGATCGTCGCGGTATTGCTGAGCACGGTAGGAACGGTCGAAACCCAGATGCTGCAGTTCACGCGCACGCTGTTTGCCAAAAGTCGCGACGGCGCACTTCACGCACGCTATGCGCGGCTGCATCCGGTTTGGCGCACGCCCCACATCGCCATCTTCTTCATCTGGATCACGGGGCTCGTTCTGCTGTTCGTGTCGTCCTATCTGCCGACGATCAACGTCATCCTGCAGGATTCAATTACCGCCATCGGCTTCCAGATTTGCTTCTACCTTGGGCTTACCGGGCTCGCCTGCGGCTGGTACTACCGCAAGGTGCTGACGCAGGGCCCGTGGGTCGCCATCACCCATGTCATCTGGCCGGTAGCGAGCGGGCTCTTCCTGTTTTTCATTGCGCTCTACAGCATCCCGACCTTCGACTGGGTCACCAACGTCGTGGGGATGGGAGGCATCGTCATCGGCGTAATTCCGCTGCTGCTGAACCGTAAAAAGATCTGGGTGGCTTCCAGAGCCTGAGCGGCACTGCGCACACGACAATCTGCGGCGCCGGATGCTGTCAGCCTGCACTGACAGCGCCTGCGGGATTGACCTACAGAAACAAGGGCACGCCCGGACAAGACAATTGGCGTCCTCTGATAGCGGCGGCCGGGTGGCCCTCCGATACTGAACCTGGTGGCACCCGGCTCTCGATAAAGGTCATTGTCATGGACGACTATTGCACGCTGTGCGGGCGGCGCGGGCATTCTGCGTCGCACTGCCCATGGGGTTCGTATATGCGAATCCGTCGCTGTTCTCTGTTTCTGTCGAGGGACGGCCGCTCATCTACGTTTCGAAGACTCCCCACTTGACGCGAGCCCATATGCGTTCGTGGGCAAAGTAGGCGATCGACGTGTAGATATTGCTGGCGATCATGAAACCGACTGCCAGGTGAACCGTGCCGGTAAGCAGATAAAGGGTGCCGAAGTCCAGGCACATGATCACGATCCGGTATGTCGCGGCCTTGATCACAGAACGACGAGCGCTGACGGTTCGCACCATGATGTTCTCTCCTGCTTGCGCGCATCGATGCCTGGTGGCGCCGATCGATGAATGCCTTCCGGCTTTGGTACCGCACGGTCTCGGGAAGCGGTGCCGAACATTGCGTCGCCGCTGATGGCTGCCGCGGCAATGCCATGAATGCGCGCCGCCGGCGCCAAACCGCACGATATGATTCCAGTCATAGTGCGCGGCAGACGGTAACGCTAGACTGCGCTGTATCCGACACGGGAGACATTCATGCCGCGCACATCAGTGGCTTATCTACTCGCCGCATTGCTGACCGCAGGAATACTGTCTTCCCCCGCGATTGCCGACACGTCCGCGCGTCAGCAGGACGTCGCTCAGCGGGGGGCGGACGTCATGCCATTCTCCCTCTCGGCAACCACCCACATTTTTACCAAGACGGCCAACGGCGGTGTCCAGCAGGTCGTGACCAAGCGGGACGATCCCAGCCAGGCCGCGCTGATCCGCCAGCACTTGGCAATGATCGCCCGGCAATTCTCCGCCGGCGACTTCGAAGGGCCGGAGCATATCCATGGCAATGCCATGCCCGGGTTGGCGGCACTGCGCGCCGCGAAGCCTGGTGAGCTCAAAATAAGCTATCGCGAGCTGTCCAACGGCGCCGAGATCATCTATCAGAGCGATCAGCGCCCCCTCGTTACCGCGCTGCACCAATGGTTTGACGCCCAATTGACCGATCACGGTCATGACGCCATGGCGGGGCACGACTCCGGCTCAATGCATCACCACGCGATCAGCGCGGAAAAGCCCGAGTAACACTGCCGTGGCCAAGAAGCTGCCTGGAGGCAGCGTGTTGCTGCAGCGTGACGAAGCGGGCGGTGAGTCCATTACATTGCAGACCGCCGAGCGGGCAACTCCGTCGACAAAGCGAACCTGTTCAGCGCGCAATATCATTGCGACGAAGCCTCGCTCGTAACCGGGGCTTTCTATTCGAGTTCAACCGCTTTTCGCGGAATCGAAAGTTGGATGCGGTACCCGCCTTGTGAAAGCGGTCCCGCTGCGAAAGTCCCGCCCAGGCGGCGCACGCGGTCACGAATGCCCGCGATACCTGATGACGGCGGCCGCCCGGCGACCGATTCGGCTGAGCGCGTGACAACAGCTCCATCGTTGCGAATCGTGAGCTCGCAACTCGACCGGTCGCATCGGAGATCGATCACCACTTCCGTTGCCGACGTCGCATGTCGGGCAACATTGGTCAGACCTTCTTGCACGATCCTGAACAGCGCGGTGGAGGCGGTGTCGTTGAACGCCACCATATGCGTGTTGCAATTCAGCGCGACCCGCAATCCGGTATGTCGTCCGAAATCGGTGACAAGCCAGTCGAGCGCGGGGAGCAGCCCCAGGTCGTCGAGCATGGTCGGCCGCAGGCCGGCGGCAAGACGGCGGACCGACGCCAGCGCGTGGTCGATGGCATGGCTCATAGTCTGTGTTCTTTCGCGCGCATACGCCTGGCCTTCTGGCGTGGTGCCTTCATCGGCAAGCAGGCCGGTGATGATCATCTTCAGCGCCGTCAGTTGCTGGCCGAGGTCATCATGAAGCTCGCGTGCAATACGCTTCTTTTCTTCTTCGCGAGTGGCCTCGACGCGTGCTGCCAGCTCGCTCGCGTATTCAAGTTGCTTGAGCCGCTCACGCTCGGTCAGGTCTCGGGTGACTTTGGCAAAGCCGATCAGGTCGCCGTCGTCATCTCGCAGAGCAGTGATCACCACGTTGGCCCAGAAACGCGAGCCGTCTTTGCGTATGCGCCACCCCTCGTCTTCCCAGCGGCCAAGGGCGACGGCACGCTTGAGCTCTTCGCTTGGATAGTTCTGCGCAATTGCCTCGGCAGGATAGAAGACCGAGAAGTGCTGGCCGATGACTTCATCGGCGCGATAGCCCTTGATGCGTTCGGCACCGGCATTCCAACTGGCAATGTGACCTGTCGGATCCAGCAGGAAGATTGCATAGTCCTGTATCGCGTCCACCAAGGTGCGATAACGCTCCTCCACGGGCACGTGAGCGATTGCTGCATCGCTTCCCAGTCTTCGCAATCTGCCTGCGTTGGTATCCATACCAAGCCCTCATCGCAACGGGTTCGAGCGCCCAAGGCAAACCTGTTGGAAGTCGCTTCCCGTGCATCTGCATAAGAATATGCTGCCCGGCGACAGCAATCAAAGCAGGCACGGCCATTGCGATGAGGCGCCAGAAAATGCCTGGCCAAGGATTGGCTGCCCGCACGCATTGCATGCTGTTCAGCATTCGCTTTGCAATTTGTACGCAGGCGGCCTGGAGGTTGGTAGCCGCTTCCGGCTACCGACGCTCAAACCTGAGCCATCCCGCCGTCAACAAACAACTCGATGCCATTGATAAAGCTTGCCGAATCCGAGGCAAGAAACGCGACGGCCTTGCCCACTTCGGCCGGCTCCCCCAGGCGGCCCAGCGGCACCTGAGCGGCAAGGAAGTCGAACAGCCCCTGACGCGTTTCATCCGATGCGAGGCCGCCAAGGCCCGGCGTACGAATCGGGCCGGGGCTCACCACATTCACGCGGATACCCCGATCCTTCAGATCCATCACCCACGAGCGGGCGAAGTTGCGCACCGCCGCCTTGCTGGCGCTGTAGACGCTGAAGTTGGCCGTGCCTTGAACGGAAACCGTCGACGACGTGAGGATGATCGATGCGCCGTCGGTCAGCAGCGGCAGTGCCTTCTGCACCGTGAACAGCACGCCGCGCACGTTGGTGCCGAAAATCCGGTCGAAATGCTCTTCGGTGATGGCGCCCAGCGGCATCATGTCGCCGCCGCCAGCATTGGCGAACAGGATGTCGAGCTTGCCGGCCATCTTGGCGATCTGGGCATAGACGGCGTCGAGGTCCGACAGCACCGACGCATCGGCCCGCAGTGCGGTGGCCCCAGCGCCGATCTCTGCGACGGCGGCATCAAGTTCAGCCTGACGGCGGCCGGTGATAAACACGCGCGCGCCTTGGGCCGCGAGTTCCTTGGCGGCGCCAAGGCCGATGCCGCTGCTGCCACCCGTGACGAGGGCGATCTTGCCTTCCAGTTGCTTGCTCATGATGTGCTCCATGTCGTGATTTCAGGTTTGGATGAATGACCTCGCGCCGGGTGCTGCCTTGTTCTGCGTTCGCCCCGTCGCGTTGGGCATGGAGGCACTGTAGGGCCCAGAAACTTTTCGAAAAAGCGCTGCAAACAGAATTACTATCCACAATTGTGGATAATTGGCGGATGCACGCGCAGCACAGAGGGCACTCGAATGGATCAACTAATGGCAATGCGTTCCTTTGCCCGCGTGGTGGAGGCTGGCAGCTTTACGCGGGCGGCCGATTCGCTCGACATGCCCATTGCCACCGTCAGCAAGCAGGTGCAGGAACTGGAGGCGCACCTTGGTGTGCGCCTGCTGCAGCGAACGACACGGCGCGTGACGGTGACGCCGGAAGGGCAGGATTACTACGCCAAGAGCACGCGCATCCTGCGCGATCTGGAAGACATCGATGCCTCGTTCAGCCTCGCAAGCGGGCGGCCGCGCGGGTCCTTGCGCATCGATGTCGGCGGCTCGACAGCGCGCGATGTACTCATTCCCCTGCTGCCGGAATTCGCGGCGCGCTATCCAGAGATCAGGATCGACCTGGGCGTGTCAGACCGCTCGGTGGATCTAATTGCGGACAACGTCGACTGCGTCATTCGTGGTGGCCCGCTGGACAACTCGTCCCTGGTCGCACGCCATCTGGGCAACGCGCCGCTGGTCACGTGCGCCACCCCGGGATACCTCAAGCAATACGGCACGCCGGCTTATCCCGATGAACTCAAGAATGGCCACCGGCTGGTGAGCTACGTGTTCAGCCAGTCGGGGCGGGCGGTTCCATTCCGCTTCGAGCGCGACGGCGAAAAGACTGAGATCAAAGTCGAGCATCGCATCGGCGTGAACGAGAGCAATGCGCATCTGGCCGCCTGCCTTGCGGGCCTGGGCATCGTGCAGACCTTTGGTTATGCGGCCGAAGCGGCGATCAACGACGGTGCTCTGGTGGAAATCCTGAAGCCGTGGCGGCCCGCGCCTTACCCCTTCCATGTTGTCTATCCGCAGACGCGCCACGTCACGCACCGCCTCAGAGTGTTCATTGACTGGCTCGTGGAGTCTTTTCCGGCTCGGGTGGGGCGGGGGCCGGCAAAGTAACTCCGTGCATGAGCGCGATTGCCGCTGTGGATAAACACGTGAAGAACTTCAGGGACAACTGTGTTGGCTGTCCGGGGTCAGGTTGTCCACAGCACGGGAATAACTTTGGTGTCTGCCAAGAGGGTGGGGCGCACTCTGCACGAGTCATCCACGCCACGGCACACGCTGTCCGATGGGTTGTGCATTTCGCAAGCAGTTGATGCGAAAGCGTTTTCTGCAGCTATCCACAGAAACCATCCACCGTTATCTACTACTACTATTTTTATATACAGAAGAAATAAAGAAGACAGCAAAGACGGGCGAACCAAATGCTCATGGGCGCTTGATCTGCAGGGCTTGATCGAGAAACTCGAACATACGGCGTTCTGAGTCTTCCGTGGCTTGCGGGCTGTAGTGATAGACGACCTGATGGCCACGCACGTCGGTCTTGCTGAAGTTGTTCAGGCGCTGGCAGTCCCAGCAGTGCGTGGTGTCGGGATAGACGTACCACTGCACGGGCGCACCGGCATCCTTGGCGGCCTGCAACCTGGAGACGCACTCTGCGGCGGGGCCTTCGGTGTCGGCTTCACCCATCAGCACGAGCAGGGGGCGGTCGATGTCGGGGTTGAGGATGTCGAGCGGAGTGCCGTTGCGCAGCTTGAGACCGGAGCACACAGGGTAGAACGCGACGGCGGCTGCGAAGCGCGTGCCGTCTCCCAGCGCTTCTGCCCAGTGCTTGCTGCTCAGCCCGAGGCCCATCATCGCGCCCCAGGAATAGCCGGCGTGGGCAATGCGGGTCTTGTCGACGAAATCGAATTGGCGGAGATACGCGGCTGCCTGCAGCGCATCTCGCACGCCACGCATGGGCGTCACGCCGCCTTGCGGGCCCATGCACACCGACTCAACCCCGCGTGGGCCGAGGCTGTCGATCAGCAATGCCACATAGCCGTGGCTTACCGCGCGGCGGGCCCATTCGAGCATGGCCTGGTTCTGCCGCTTGCCATGACCCAGGCCGCTGCACTGATGCTGCAGCACGAGCGCAGGGAAGGGGCCATCACCGGCGGGTTTGTAGAGCGCCATGGCCGGCGTGGTGAGCATGCCGAGTTCGCTCACCTTGTCGGGAAAAGTCAGATCCGGCGCGCGCGAAGCGCCGGCGCGCAGCGTCTGCGTGTCGATTTGCGCGTGGGCCAGCAGTGGCAGCGCCAGCGCAATGGCAAGGGCGCAACGATGGATGAACGTCATGGCCGCCTCTTCGTTTGACGTGCGTTACGTGAGCGCGGCCGGCAGCGGCTGCGCACTCATCACCATATTGCGTCCGGCCGCCTTGGCGCGGTAGAGCGCGGCATCAGCGGTCTCGACCAGCGTGTCGATGGAGAGGGCACCGTTACCCGGCACCGACGTGGCGCAACCGGCGCTGACCGTCACGTAGCGCGACGGCGCAGTGGCTTCGATGCGTAGACGCAGCACAGCTTCACGCGCGCGCTCGGCAAGGGCCTGCGCTTCATTGGCATCGGTTTCTGGCAGGACGACGACGAATTCCTCGCCGCCATAGCGTGCGATGAAATCTGCAGTGCGGCGCACGACGCCGGCCAGTGCATGGGCCACGGCGGCAAGGCACGCGTCGCCCTTGAGGTGGCCGAAGGCATCGTTGTAACGCTTGAAGTGGTCGACATCGACCATCACCAGCGAAAGCGGCTGTCCGCTGCGCTGAGCTGTGCTGATCAGGCTGTCGACCCGCTCGTTGAAGTAGGTACGGTTGTACAGGCCCGTCAGCGCATCATGCATGGACGCCTGCTGCAGCGAGACGTGCGCCTCGAACAGCCGCCGGTACAGCGTGGTCACTTCCCACACCAGCAAGCAGACCAGCACCCCAGGCGCGAACATGCTGAACAGGCGCGCGACGTACCAGCCCACGGTAAAGCGGTCTGTGCTCAGCAGGTTGAGTGTGGTGTCCGTCAGGCAGGCCAGCGCGGCAATGGCCAGCCAAACGTCGAGCACCGCGCGCAAGCGGCCGCTGGCCACCACCGCGAGCACGGCAACCGCGTTGATGGCCCACAGGACGACCGCGACAGGGTTGTTGCCATTGCTGGCGCGCAGCGGCGGCGGCAGGTCGGTCAGCACCGCAAAGCTGCACAGCAATCCACCCACCACCACCGGCCCGCCGATCAGCAGCGAGGCCCACCGGCCGACGCGCCCGTCAGCAACAGCATCGCGCGAGAGCCGATCGCGCAGGAGCACCGCCAGGATCACGAACAGCGGAAAGCCGCCGTGCCAGAACACCCACATCCATGCTGCAGTGGTGGGGCGGGCGCCAAACAGCCCCGTGGGCGAGAACACGCCCGGGAAGGTCAGCAATTGCAGCGCCACGGCCAGCGCGGTAAAGGCATAGGCACCGCCAAGCGCGCCCAGCATCGGTTGTCGCGTCACGGTGAACTGCGCGCCCAGCAGAAACGCGGCAATGCCGGCGGTGGTGAATACCGTCAAGGCGCACATCGGCATGAACGGGTTGATCGCCGGCCATTGCAGGCCTGCACGTGGTGCGGCCACAGCCAGCGTCAACAGGATCAGCAGCGCGATCGCACCGGCAACCATCGCTTGCCGGCCTGTGGCTCGCTGAATCAGAAAACTTTCCATCCACCCCCCGGGGTTCGAGATTGTGTATCCGGCCTGCTTGCGTGTCGGTGTGCCTACATCATAGGCAGCGCCTGGCGGCGGGAAAAGCCTAGGCAAGGATCGGGAGCATCGCTACGGCTGGCCTAAGTCAGGTGGCCTAGGCTTATCCACAGGCCGGTTCCAAGGGAATTGAAGGGAACCTTCCGTAGTGTGGGCCGGGTCTCACGCCGTTGTTGAATCACTCGGGCCGTTGGCCGACGCTGTATGGAATCACTCAATCACACGCTGTTTCTTTGGATCAACGCGCCGGCCGACGCTTCAGCCACGACCGTCTGGCTGGCGATGGCCTTTGCCGAATACGCGATCTGGCTGGTGCCGCTGACGCTCGTGGCCGCTTGGCTCTGGGGCGAGCCGACCACGCGGCGCCAGGCACTGCAGACCGGTGTGGCTGCCGCGCTGGCGTTGTCGATCAACGTTGGCTTCGGTCTCGCGTGGTATCACCCGAGGCCGTTTGCGATTGCGCTGGGCACCAATCTGCTGCCGCACGCGCCGGATTCGTCGTTCCCCAGCGACCACCTCACCGCGCTGTGGACCGTGGCGTTCAGCCTGATGTGGAACGCACGCCTGCGGCGCGTGGGTGTGTTGCTGGCGCTATTGGGCTTGCCGATGGCATGGGCGCGCATCTACCTGGGTGTGCACTATCCGTTCGACATGCTGGGCGCGGCGGCCGTGTCGGCCTTGAGCGCCTGGCTGTGCAGCGGGCGCGTGGCGCATACCCTGTCGGAGCCGCTGCACCGTCTGGGGCTGGCGTTGCATGGTGTGGTGCTGGCACCGTGCGTGCGTCGCGGCTGGGTGCGCAAGTAAGCGTGGGTCAGGCGTGCCGGCGCCAGGCACGCCAGAAGAGCACGAAAGACAGTATCGTCGCACCCACGTTGTAGAGCGTCGCCAGCGCGAACGCATGGCCGTAGTGCGCGGCGTGCGTGGCGGCGTCCATCGCCACCGCACCATCTGCCCCATCCACCTGGCCGAGCAGCGAGAACAGCAGCACGCCCACCACCGTTACGCCCACCGCGTTGCCGACGGCCTGCATGGTCGTGACGGTGCCGGCGCCCATGCCGGCCTGGGCTGTTTCCACGCCGCTGAGGATGGTGTTGAGCGACAGCGGAATCACCATGCCTTGCCCAAAGCCGTTGAGCATCAGCGGCAGGATCAGCCAAGCGGTGCCCGCGCCCAGTTGCGCCATTGCCGCCAGCACCACCATGCCCACGGCGAAGATCGCCACGCCGAGCAGCAGGGCGCGCTGCCCGATGCGTTCAGCCAGGCGGGGCGCTGTGAGCGAGCCGGTAAAGAACGCGATGGCCGCCGGCGTAAACACCAACCCCGCTGCCAATGCCGACAAGCCGCGCCCGAACTGCAGCAAGATCGTCAGCGCCAGGAAGTAGGAGCTGATGGCCGTGTAGAACAGGAAGATCGCCAGCACGCCCAGCACAAAGCTGCGGTTGCGGAACAGCGCCATCTCGATGATGGGGACGCGGCCCGCGGCCGACAGCGCCTGCTCTACGCGCACAAAGTGGCGGAACACCAGCAGCGAGGCCAGCGGCACCGCCCACGACCACCACGGCCAGCCGGACTCGCGGCCCTGCATGATCGGCACCAGCAGCATCGCCAGCGCCACCGCGCCTGCCACGGCGCCGTGCACGTCCAGCCGCGCCGCCACCGGCGCACGCGATTCCGCCACGAAGGCGCGCGCAGCCAAGAGCGCGGCAATGCCGATCGGCACGTTCACCAGAAACACCGCGCGCCAGCCCGACACGTTGGCCGCCAGCGGATGCGCAATCAGCCAGCCACCGATGATCTGCGAGACCGACGCCGCCACGCCCTGCACCGCGCCCATGGTGCCGAACGCGCGCCGCCGTGCGTCGCCGTCAAACAGCACGCGCAGCGAAGCCATAACCTGTGGCATCAGAATGGCTGCCCCCAGGCCCTGGCCGACTCGCATGGCAATCAACATCCACGGCGTTGTCGCCAGACCGCACAGCGCGGATGCCAGCGTGAACAACGCCATGCCCACCAGAAACATGCGCTTGCGCCCGAACAGGTCGCCCAGGCGGGCGCCGTTGAGCAGGAACACCGCATACGCCGCGCTGTAGCCGACCATCACGAGCTGGATTTCGGCAAAACTGGTGTGCAGACCGGCACGGATGTCCGGAATCGCCACATTGACGATGAACAGGTCGAGAATCGTGACGAAGTTGCCGGTCAGCAGGGCCGCCAACGCGGGCCAGTGCCGTTTGGCTGGCGAGGCAACGCCAGCGGCAGAAAGGGATTCCGTTGACATGGGGGATCTCGGTTTATTAATATACGGTCGTACGTATACTAGAGGGCAGTTGGCTCACGTCAAGCGCCGATTGCGTTGTCCCCACTCATCGATAGGGCATTGCCATGAACGAGACCGACGGCCGCCGCCAGCGTGGTGAACGTGCGCGCGCCCAGGTGCTCGAGCACGCCACCGCCATCGCTTCCACCGACGGGCTGGAGGGTTTGACCATCGGCCGCGTGGCCACGGATGCGGGCGTGGGCAAGGGCAATATCCAGGTGCTGTTCGGCGACAAGGAAACGCTGCAACTGGCCACGCTGGACGCGGGCGTCGTGCATTACCGCGAGATGGTCGTTGAACCGGCGCTGGCGCTGGAAAGCCCGCTTGCCCGCCTGCGTGCGCTAACCGAAGGCTGGTTCGACTACGTGGCCAGTGGGGCGTCGCCGGGTGGCTGCTTTGTCTGCGCGGCCAGCTACGAATACCGCGCGCGGCCAGGCGCCATCCAGGACCGTGTGCGCGGGCATCGGGAGGAGATGCGCGCCCGCTTTCGCGAGACGATTACCGCGGCACAGGCGGCCGGTGAATTGCGCGCCGATGTCGAGGTCGATCAGCTCGTCTTCGAAATCGAATCGTTTCGTTCCAACGCCAACGTGGCGTTTCTGATGGGCGACATGGCGGTATTCGAGCGCGCGCGCCGCAGCACGCGGGCGCGCATCGATGCGGCGCTTGCCTGAGCGGACTTCCCAACACGCGACGCGCGCAAGCAACGCCTGTGCGCCGCCGCGGCCGTCCCCTCGCACCACCTTTGGTTACACTTGTGCGCAGTCGCACAAACACACCAAACACAAGACTCGCGGGGGGATTGGGTATGACGAGCCGAACGATTGCTGCGGCCATCGGAATCGGGGGCGCGCTGTGGCTGACGGGCTGCGCAGCGCCTTATGCGGAGCCGCCTGCCGGCGCCAACACGGCCACGGTGGATTTCGTCCGCCCGCTGACCAGCACCAACGCCACCATCCTCGCGTTTGACGACGCAAAGTATTGCGGCAACCCGCGCACCGCGCTCAAGCCGGCGGATGCGACGCGGCCGATCCGCGTGCTGGCCGGTGTGCCGACCGCGCTGGGGGCCAGCTTCATCCGCACCTCGGGCACGCTCATCTATCGCTGCGGTGTGTCGGCGACGTTCGTGCCGCAGGCGGGCAAGCAGTACAAGATGACGGCCAGCTACCCCACCAACGCCCATGTGTGCCGCGCCGGCGTGGTTGAGTCTGACGACGGCCGGTCGTGGCATGCCATCAACGCGCGCTATCGCACCTACCGCATCAACCCCTCGTGGGGCACTGGAAGCTGCCCCGACCTGACCGATGCGGACGTGGCTTTCATGCGCGACAAAACGCGTTCCGAAGACGGCTCCACCACGCTGAGCGACCTTTCCGATTTGCTGACGCCGCAATGACCCGCCGCACCGCCTTCATGATCCACACGTTCCTGGCCACTGCATCGGCACTGGCAGCGTTGCCGGCGGCTGCGCTGGAGCCGGCCGAAGTGTTCGCCAAGGTCGCGCCCAGCATCTGGGAGGTGCGCGTATCCAACGCTGCCGGCCAGCCGCTGGCCATCGGCAGCGCGGTGGTGATTGGCGACGGGCTGGCCGTGACCAACTGCCACGTGCTGCGCGGCGGCAAGCAGGTCAGCCTCAAGCGCGGCAACGCCAGCTTTGGCGCACGCCTGCTGTATCCCGACGTGCAGCGTGACCTGTGCCAGCTGCGCGTTGCCGATTTCCACTACCCCGCCGTCACCATTGTCCCGAGCAGCACGCTGGTGACGGGGCAGAAGGTCTACGCAATCGGCAATCCGCTGGGGTTTGACCTGACGATCAGCGAGGGGTTGATCTCGTCGCTGCGGCATGACGAAAACGGCGAGCTCAAGGCGATCCAGACGTCGGCAGCGATCTCGCAGGGCTCCAGCGGCGGCGGCCTGTTCGACAGCAACGCGCGGCTGGTCGGCATCACGTCGCGCATGGTGTCCGCCGTCTACGGACAGAACCTGAACTTTGCAGCGCCCGCCGAGTGGATCAACGATGTTCCCGCCCGTGCGCAAAAAGCGCTGGCCGAGCGCGCTGCAGCAGCGTCGTCGGTGGCAGCCAATACGACGCCTGCAGCGGCCACTGCTCCACAGCTGCGCAAGCCCGGTGAACTGGGCCCGAAATCGCAAGCCGCCTTTGGTGCGTATTTGCGCAAGCCGTGGCCGAAAATCTTCGTGGCTGCCGATGGCGATCAATTCGTCTACGAGTGGGGCCAGAACGCTGAATTCCGTGCGGTGTCGTCGTGCAAGGAGCGTTATCAGAACTGCTCGATCTATGCCCGCGACGACACGGTCGTCGAAGCCAAATAATTGTCCTCGCAACCCTTGACCTCGATTCAGCCAGGTTCAGGTCGGGGCATGAAGACATTAATATGTGACACGTTTGGCTGTGCGGTGCCCGTTCGAGCGAGCCTGCGCAGTCATGCAAAACAAGTCGAATAGGAACCTGCGAACATGAATTGGACCGCGACCCGACCGATCCGCGTGGTCGTGCTGGATGATCATGCGGTGGTTCGCCATGGTCTGGCGGCGCGCCTGAAGCAAGAGGCTGATATCGAGGTCGCCGGCATGTTTGCGTCAGGCCGCGAAATCGTGCGGGCACTCAAGGACAACACCTTCGAGGTGGATGTCCTGCTGATGGACTATTCGCTGGGGCCCACTGAGATCGACGGACTGAACCTGATCCGCCTGATTCGCGTGCGCTATCCGGAGTTGAAGATTCTGGTGGCCTCGGCGCATCACAACAAGGCGACGGTTGGCATGGTCATGCATGCCGGCGCGCGCGGGTTTGTCGGCAAGGAAGAGGAGCTGTCGGAACTGGTGCGTGCCATTCGCACCGTGGCTACGGGCGGCAAGCGCCTGAACGCCGCGCTGGCTGCCGAGATGGAGAGCGACGCCCTTTCTGCCGATGCGCCCCCGCCCACCGCGAATGGCAGCAAGCTCTCTGCACTGCTCGACCGCTCCGAGCTCAGCCCGCGCGAGCGCGAAGTGCTGCGCTGCTGCCTTGACGGCATGTCGGTTACGGACATTGCCGAGAAATTCGCGCGCAGCATCAAGACCATCAGCTCGCAGAAGCAATCTGCCTATCGCAAGCTGGGTATTCGCACCGATACCGAGCTGTTCAAGATCAAGCACGAGCTTGAGGGGCAGTGAGCGCTGAGAGGCGCCCAAGCCATGCCCTGCACGCCGGCAACGCCGTCGGTTCAGATGACCGAACCGCGAACGCCTGAACCGGTCAGGCGTTATGCAGCACGCGCAGCAGCAGGTTCTCCAACTGCTTGACCTCGGCCTGCGAAAACCCGCGCAGCAGGTGGTTCAGCACATCGATGATCAGCGGCCGGATTTCCGGATACAGCGCGCGGCCCTGCTCGGTGAGCGAGACCACCACCGAGCGGCGATCCGCATCACTGGGTGCGCGCTTGACGATGTTCTTCTTCTCCAGCCGATCGATCAGCCGCGTCATCGCACCCGGATCGTAGTGCAGCGCGCGAGAGAGTTCGGCCGGGGTGGTGGCCAGGTCTTCGGCCAGGTAGATGACGACCGTCCACTGCGCGGCCGTCAGGTCCAGCGATGCCAGGGCACTGTCGATGTGCGTCACCAACGCGTGTCGGACCCGATGCACGAGCCGACCGATGTTGGTATCGCGGTCCATGGTGTCAAGCTGGTAGGCGCCTTCACTGGTGCTGGTGTCGGCGGCCTCAGGTGTCTGTACGTCGATGCTCATGGTGGTGCTCCCCGTTCTGCCGGTGATCCGGCTTGTAAGGCGCGCCGCATTCCCGTAACGCTGGCGTGCTTCATTGCACACTAATCGTCGCTTGCCCAGGCCGTCAAGCCGGGATCGATACCAACGCGGATCGTCAAATCTCGTTGGATATCGCTGCAAAACGATTGCGGCTGCCAAGGGGTGGGATGGTTCGTATCATGGTTGAAACGTGGCAGCCGACGCATGTGGCGCGGCGTGCTCGTCCTCCTCCATATTCCTTTTTTGAACGCCATGAACCTCCACCTTCAGAACAAGCTCGCGCTCGTGACCGGCTCTACCAAAGGCATCGGTCATGCCATTGCTGTAGCACTGGCCGCCGAAGGCGCCCGCGTGATCGTCAACGGCCGTACGGAAGCGTCCGTTGAGGACGCAATTTCGCGCCTGCGCACCGAGGTGCCCGACGCCCAGGTCGAGGGCTTTGCCGGTGACCTGTCCAACCCGGCGCAGGCTGACGCGTTGGTCACCCGCTTTCCCAAGGTCGACATCCTCATCAACAACCTCGGCATCTTCGACCCCAAACCGTTTGAGGAAATCGACGACGCCGAATGGCAGCACTTCTTCAACGTGAACGTGCTGAGCGGCGCGCGTCTGTCCCGCGCGTATCTGCCCGGCATGCGCGCCCAGAACTGGGGCCGCATCGTGTTCGTCAGCAGCGAGAGCGGCGTGCAGATCCCGGTGGAGATGATCCACTACGGCGTCACGAAGACTGCGCTGCTGGGCCTCTCGCGTGGCTTGGCCGAGTTGACCGCCGGCACGGCCATCACCGTGAATGCCGTGCTGCCGGGGCCGACGCGTTCCGAAGGCGTGGATGAGTTTGTCGAGAAGCTCTCCGGCGGCCAGAGCTTCGAAGCGTTCGAGAAGACGTTCTTCGAGACAGCGCGGCCGACCTCGCTCATCAAGCGTTTTGCCAGCACGCAGGAGGTGGCCAACCTGGTTGCCTATGTGGCGAGCCCGTTGTCATCTGCCACCACGGGCGCTGCGCTGCGCGTGGATGGCGGCGTGGTGAAGTCGGCGTTCTAGAACGTCAGCCCTGACGAACGCACCATTCCGGCGCGCGGCCCCGGCTTTTACGCTGGCCGTGTCGCTGGTGCATGCCGGCGGGACAAGCCGGCAGCGCGTCTGTTCGCCCGTATCGTCGAGATCGCAGACCAGCCAGACCGAGCGTGTCCTCGCCCGTGCGCTGGCGGCATTCCTTCCACATCTTCGGAGTGATTGCCATGTCCAACTGCAAAGTCTACGGAACCAAACCTGACAACGGCCCTGGTCAACTGGCGGCTCAGGCCGCACGCGATCGCGTCAACCAGGCGCACGCGGCCTGGGCCGTCACGCTCGCGTACAACAGCGGCACGACAACCGCTGTCTACACTTCCGCAGTCGCCAGCGTCGACGACCTGGAAAAAGCGTTCGAAGCTGAATTTCCGCAGTACACGGTGGTCGGCTACTGAGCCGCTTGCCCCGCCACGTGCCCCAGGGCAGCGTGGCGGGCACGTCCCCCTAAGCCACAAACATTGCAATCGGCCTGCAGCCCGTCACAATAAAAGTCGGACTGACTTTTGAGGATTGGGATGCAGGGCAAGCGAGTTGTGGGCAGCATGGGTTTGTGGTGGCGGACGGCGTGGCTGGGTGCCGTTACGTGGGCGTTCGGCGTTGCGGCCGCGCGCGCACAACAGCCGGTAACGCCTGCGCCTGCAGATCCGCAGATGGCCTTTTACTACGGCCGCGATGTGCCCGTCGCTGAACTGCAAGCCTTCGACTGGGTCGTGCTGGACCCGGCAACCGCCGGCAGTTTCGATCCGAAACAGCCATCGTCCACGCTCTGGTTCGCTCGCGTAGATTTGACGCAGCAGACCGATGCGATGCGCTCAAGTGCCTGGCCTGCGAATGTGATCGACCAGGTCTTTGCGCCGCTGCTCGCGCAAGGCTACCGAGGCTTCCTGCTCGATGGGCTGGACGCGCTCCAACGCAGTGCCCCCGATGCCGCCAATTCCGTTGCGGCGCTGGTTCAGGCGTTGCACGCACGCGCACCGCAGACGAAGCTGCTGGCTGGCGGCACGGCCTGGGTCGAGACGCTGGCGCCGCAGTTGTCCGGCGTCGTGACGGCGGGTCTGGTGCGTGAGCGCACCGGCGGCGAAGGTCTGCGCGATGTGCCCGATGCCGACCGCGCCGCACGCATTGCTACGCTGCGCAACATCGGGGCGCAGTATCACTTGCCGGCGGTCGCGCTCGATTACTGCGTCAACTACAACCGCACCTGTCTGCGGGAGACCGCCAACGTGGCGCGCGCTGCGGGCGTCACCAGCTACGCCACCACACCGGGCGCGGACTTCATCGGCATTGGCCGGCTGGAAGTGATGCCGCGCCGTGTCTTGTTGGTCGAAGCTCAGGAGCCCGGCACCAGCCGCAACACCGCCCCCTCGGTGCTCTATCTGGCCATGCCTATCAACTATCTGGGCTATCGCACCGAGTTTGCCGACGCCAACAAGCCGTTGCCGACCGTCACGCCCGACCGCTATGCCGGCGTCGTCACCTGGTTCGACGGCAACGCACCGCGACCGGGCGCGTGGGCGTCGTGGCTCAGGCGCACGATGGGCGCCGGCGTGCGTGTGGCGATGTTCAACCAGTTCGGGCTGAACATGGATGCGGCCACGGCGCAGATGCTAGGTCTGCGAGCCGTGTCCGGCACGCCGGCGGGGCCCCTTGCCATCGTCTCGCATGATCCGATGATGGGCTTCGAGCTGCAGCCCCATCCCGATCGACGCATGGCCGTGGGCGTGCAGGTGGACCCCGGTGTGGCGGGAGCGCAATCGCTATTGCGGCTCTCGGCCGGCAGCTACACCTACGATGCGGCGGCCATCATGCCGTGGGGTGGCTACGTGCTGCAGCCCTTCGGTGTATTTCGCATGCCCGATGTCGACCAGGCGCGCTGGGTGATCCAGCCACTGGATTTTCTGCGCCGCGCGCTGCAACTGCCCGCCATGCCGGTGCCTGACACCACCACGGAGAACGGCCGACGGCTGATGACCGTGCATATCGACGGCGACGGATTCGCCTCCCGCACCGAGTTCCCGCCCGGCGAGTTCTCCGGCCAGGCCTTGCTGCGCGACATTCTGGATCGCTACAAGGTGCCGACTACCGTGTCGATCATCGAGGGCGAAGTGGCGGCCGACGGTGTGTACCCGAAGCTCACGCCGCAGCTTGAGCCGATCGCGCGCAGCATCTTTGCGCAGCCCTATGTGGAACTGGCCAGCCACACGTTCTCGCACCCGTTCAACTGGCTGCTTACTACCAACCCGCCTGATCCGACTTCTGCCGAAACGCCCGAAGGCACCGACACCGCCTTCTCGTTGAGGATCCCCAATTACCGCTTCAGTTTCGACCGCGAGATCGCGGGCTCCATCCACTACATCAATTCCAGGCTGGCCCCGCCGGGCAAGCGCGTGAAGGTGCTGCTCTGGAGCGGCAATGGCCAGGTGCCGCCGATTGCCGTGCAGAAGACGGTCGAGGCCGGGGTGCTGAACATGAACGGCGGCGACACCTACATCACGCGCTCCAACCCGAGCTGGACGGCCGTCGCGCCGCTTGGCGTGGACAAAGGCGATGGCCTCTTCCAGGTATTTGCGCCCGACCAGAACGAGAACATCTACACCAACCTCTGGCACGGCCCGTATTACGGCTTTTCGCGCGCCATCGAAACGTTTGAACTGACCGAAAAACCTTATCGCTTCAAGCCGATCGGCATTTACTACCACATGTATTCCGGCACCAAGCTGGCCTCGCTTACCGCCTTGCGGCAGGTGTATGACTGGGCTGTCGCGCAGCCGGTCATGCCGATCTACGCGTCGGACTACATCCGCAAGGTGCTCGACTTCCGCACCATGGCCGTTGCCCGTGACGGCGATGCCTGGGTCGTGCGCGGCAATGGCGATCTGCGGACCGTGCGCTGGGCGGGGCCGGGCGTGCCGCGCCTTGCCGATGCACGCGATGTGGCTGGCTACGCTGCAGGCCCGGGCGGCACCTACATCCACCTGACCAGCGGCTCGGCGCGCTTCACCCTGAACACCGCCGCGCCAACGCAGCCCTACGTGCGCGATGCCAGCGGCAGGCTGTCGAACTGGCAACGCAGTGCGGATGGCCGCTCGCTGTCGGTCGACGTTGCCGGCTATACGCGACCGTTCATCCGCTTTGCCAATGCAACCCGTTGCCGGGCGACCGTGGACGGCCGCGAAGTGAGTGCATCACATGGCGCTGACTGGCGCATCGACCTGGGTGCGGGCAACCCCGCCAAGCTCACGCCCCAACACGTTGAGCTAACTTGCGATAAAAGACGTCTGGAAGCGCAGACGCATGTCTGATTCTCCGGACATAGCGGATTGCAAAACGTTTGCGCTCAAGCTTTTCAAGGTTGATCCGTTGTTAACCCGACTGACGACCCCCAGGGAAAAAAGCATGAGAGCGTCTGCGCCCCTTTCTGAAGTTTCACAACCCCCAACCAGCCTCGGTACCCGGCTGGCCGTGATTGGCCTGATCGCCCTGGTGGCGGTGTTCGGCATGTTTGCGCTGGCGAACTCGCAATCGAGCCTGCGCATGCTGGAAGCCAATACGCAATCGGCCATGCACAACCAGGAGGCCGCCATGCGCGACATGATCGGCCTGTTCGACGGCACCATGCGCACCGAGGCCGACCGCTTTCTGACCGCCTTTGCCGACGCCGCGCCCGGCCCCTACAGCGTGGACCCGGCGCAAACCGTGCAAGTGGCGGGCAAGCCGACGCCTACCTTCAAAAGCGGTGACACGGTCCTGAACCTCAACTTCACCGTGCCGGACAAGTTCTTCGCGCGCACCGGCGGCACCATCGCCACCGTGTTCGCCCGCACCGGTGACGACTTCGTGCGCGTGACGACGTCGCTCAAGAAGGAAAACGGCGAACGCGCGATCGGCACGCTTCTCGATCGCGCCCACCCCAGCTACAAAGCCCTGATGGCCGGCGAGTCGTTCCGCGGCCTGGCGTGGCTGTTTGGCGTGCCGTACATGAGCAAGTACGAACCCGTGCGCGATGCGTCGGGCAAGGTGATCGGCGCGCTGTATGTGGGTGTGGACGTGCGCTCGGAATTGGCGCTGCTCAAGGACAAGATCCGCTCGCACGGCATCGGCAAGACGGGCGGCTATTTCGTCATCGACGGCAAGCCCGGCGCCGATCAGGGCAAGGTGCTGATCGACCACACGCAAGACCGCGAAGGCAAGAACCTGCTCGACGCCAAAGACGCCGCCGGCCAAGCCTGGGTGCGCGAGATGATCGCGCGCAAGGACGGCACGCTGCGTCATACGCTGGCCGACACGGAAGGTGGCACCGCGCGTGAGCGCCTGACGGTCTTCACGCAATACCCGGATTGGCAACTGGTGATTGCCGGCACGGCCTACGTAGATGAGCTCAACGCCGATCTGCTTGCCGCCCGCAATCGCTTCCTGCTGCTGGGGCTGGCACTCGGTGCGCTGCTGGCCGGCGGGCTGTACTGGATGCTGCGCCGAACTGTGAGCACGCCGTTGGCCGAGGTGGTAGACGCGGCCCAGCGTGTGGCTGCGGGCGATCTCACGCACCGCCTGCCCACCACCCGCCGCGATGAAATCGGCCAGGTGATGCGCGCTGTCAACGGCGTGGGCGATGGCCTCTCGGGCATCGTCGACAAGGTTCGCGCAAGCGCCTCCACCATCGCATCGAGCACCGGCCAGATCGCGGCCGGCAATGCGGATCTTTCCGCCCGCACGGAAGCGCAGGCTGGCAATCTGGAGCGCACCGCATCGAGCATCGAACAACTGGCCGCCACCGTGCGCCAGAACGCCGAGAGCGCCCACCACGCGCATGACATGGTGCAGTCCGCCAGCGAGGCGGCCAATGCCGGCGGGCAGACGGTCGAGCGGCTGGTCGGCACCATGTCTGGCATCCACGCCACGGCGCAGAAGATTGCTGACATCACAGGCATCATCGACGGTATCGCTTTCCAGACGAACATCCTGGCGCTGAACGCCGCCGTGGAAGCTGCCCGCGCAGGCGAACAGGGCCGGGGCTTTGCCGTCGTGGCCGGCGAGGTGCGCAGCCTCGCTCAGCGCAGCGCGGCGGCCGCCAAGGAGATCAAGGAATTGATCAATCGTTCGGTTGAAGAAGTGCAGGCCGGCAACCAGGCCGCACGCGGCGCCGGTGATGCCATGCAGGACATCGTGACGCGCGTGGAACGCATCGCCGGTCTGATGGGCGAGATCAGCCACGCCTCGCGCGAGCAGTCGCAAGGGATCGAAGAGGTCAACCATGCGGTCACGTCGATGGACGAGGTGACGCAGCAGAACGCTGCGCTGGTTGAAGAAGCGGCTGCCGCCGCCGAGAGCCTGCGCCAACAGGCCCAGGAACTGCGCGGCGCTGTGGACGTGTTCCGGTTGGCCTGAAGCGGTTCGTGGTCGGCTGGATAAGAAAAACCCGGGCTTCAACCCGGGTTTTTTGTTGGCGCCTCGTTCGTGCGCGGCGGTCTAATGCAGGATCACCCGCCGCACCACGGCCACCAGGGGCGGCCGAATCGAGCGCTCGAACCCCGGGCGCAGGCGCAGCGGCTTGAGCAACATCTTGGCCGCCATATCCAGCGGCAGATAAGAGCGCACCAGCGCGCTGACGCGCGAGTTCAGCGCGCGGACATCAGCCTCGGGCACATCTTCCTGGCTGCGCTCGATACGCAGCACATTGCGCAGGGCGATCATCGAATCTTCGTTCTTGATTTCACGCAGGCGTGAGGCGAGCGCCTTGAGCACGCGTGCGCGGCCGACGCCTTCGCTCGCGTTGCACTCGTTGAAGAAACGCAGGAAGTGTTTGTAATGTCGGACTTCATCGGCCGAGATGCGGCTGGCGAGGTCGCGCAGCACCGGTTCATCGGCCTCAGCCGCGGCTTGGGCGATGGCCCGATAGAAAGTGGCGGTGCCCATTTCGACGACGCAGCGCGCGACCATTTCCAACGCCTGCGTGGGCTCGAACTGGTCGACCGAACAGGTGACCGAGTATTCCTCGAAGAAGCGGGCGTAGCCGCGCTCCCAGTCGAACTCGGGCCATACGGTTTCAACGTAGCGGCGCAGGGCAAGGCCGTGCTGAAGCTCTTCGCGTTCCCAATGGTGGATCAGCCAGTGCGCGGTTTCGGGGCGATCGGCGTAGTACTGGGCGAGGTTGCTGGCATAGAGGTCAGAGCCACTCTCCACAAACGACGCACTGGCAACAAGGTAGAACAGCGTGCCGTTTTCGCGTACGCGTGCCACGTCGATGCTGTCGTAAGCGATCTCCTGGACCGACCACGGCATGCGCTCGCTCTCAGATGTTTCCAGATGAACCTGTGACAAGGCGCTTCCTCCGTCGGCAATCTCGCAAAAAGCGGACCGCCCTTGCTATGAGAATGAAACATCACGTCCCATGTTTCAAGACAGATGTGCGCTTCCAAAGGTTCCTAAAAGCAATCTCCTGCGCTCAAAGTGGTGAATGCGTCATGACGATTGCGTCACCCCTGTACGCGACGCAGCGGTAGGTACGTGGCGTTTTTGCGCGTGCCGCAAGCCATAGGCGAAGGCCACGAGCGCGACGAGGGCGGCTCCAACCATCGCCCATTCGACTGCTGCATAGCCGCCGCTGGCTCGCCAGAGCAGGGCGCCCAGCCATGGGGCGCTGGCCTGCGCCAACAGCACGGGCGTCATCATCAGGCCGTTGAGCGTGGCGTACTGGTTGGGCGAAACCAGCTCCGGCATCGCAATCGCGCGGACCATCGTGTTGATGCCGTTGGCAGCACCGTAGACGAGCGCGAACACGATCAGCAGCGGCCCGCCGGACAGCGCGAGCAACGTGAGCGCTGCGGCCATGGCGCCGTACGTCCACGGTGCAATGCGCACCGGGTGCGCCGGGCGCGACCGCATCATGGCTAGCCGCCCGAGCACCTGGGCGGGGCCAATGAGCGCGGCGATCAGCAACTGGCGACTGGTCGGCACGCCTTTCTCCGTCAGCAGCGGAATCAGGTGCGCGCCGAGCACGGTGGCGATCAGGCTGGTGGCCACGAAGGCCAGCACCACCGCCCAGAACACCGGCAAGCGCAACACCATGCG
Source organism: Burkholderiaceae bacterium 26 (assembly GCA_000955795.1). Lineage (GTDB taxonomy): Bacteria > Pseudomonadota > Gammaproteobacteria > Burkholderiales > Burkholderiaceae > Ralstonia > Ralstonia chuxiongensis. The sequence continues at coordinate 76,062 of JYOB01000020.1, read as the reverse complement.
CCATGCCGAGGCATGCACCGCTGCTGCCGGGTCAAGCGCTGCTGCAGGGGCGAGCATGGGCGGCCGCACGCGCAGGCGGGCATGGATCGGCAGGCAGATCAGCACATGGGCCAGCGCAAAAAGCTGCAGCGTTTGCCGCCAGCCGAGGTGCTCCACGCCCCATTGCGCGAGCGGAATGCACAGCGTGCTGGAGAACCCGGCAATCAGCGTGAGGCCAATGATCGGGCGCTGATACGCATCACCAAACGCCTGGCGAAGCACGACGAAGGCCGGGTCGTAGAGCGTGGTGGCCATCGCCAGGCCCATCGGCAGCCAGAGCAGCAGGAAGGCCGTCTCGTTCGAAACGAATGACCACGCCAGCAGGCCGCCCGCCGCCAGCACGGTGCCTGCGCCCATCACACGGCGCGCAGGCCAGCGGTCCAGCGCGCGCCCAACCCAGAACGAGCACAGTGCCCAGACCAGCAGGCCGAGTGAAAACCCACCCGCCAAAAACGGCCGCGCCCACCCGAGCGTGTCGTGCATCGGTGCCAGAAACACGGTGAAGCTGAAGTACAGCGTGCCCCACGAAACCACCTGCGCGAGGCCGAGCAACAACACAAGGCGCCGGCCCTCGGGCGAGCCCGGTGAGAACATGGGGTTCATGGAAGTGCGAGCGGTGGAGGGCGGCCAGATCTGCGCGGCAAAAAACCATTCTATCGGCGCAGGCTGCGGCGCGCGTGCCCCATGCGCAGGGCAAGCTCAGGAAGCGTGACCGTCGATCAGCCGCCGCAAAGCTGCCGTGTCGATGATCTCGACCGTGCGGTAATGGCAGCGGATCCAGCCTGCGCGCTGCCAAGCCTGCAGGTACTTGGAAATCGTCTGCCGCGAGCGTGCCAGCATCCGGCCCAGCTCTTCATTGCTGGCGGCGACGGTGCGGCCATCGCCGGCGCGGGCGAGCTGCAGCAGCCGTTGGGCGAGCCGCGCATCGGCGGGCATTTCGCTGGCGTGCTCGAACTCGTCGAAGATTAGGCGGATGCGCTGGCAGAGCTGCTGCATCAGCGCCCACATGCCGGCCGGGTAGGCCGACACCACGCGCGCAAACGCCGCGCTGCCAAGCAGGACGAGCGTGGTGGGCCCCTGCGCATGGGCGCTGTGCGTGCGGCCGCCCCCGTCAATGAGCGCGATCTCGCCAAACCATTCGCCGGCGCGCAGCACGCCGTAGACGAGTTCGCTGCCGCCGTCGGTCGTCCGGCTGATGCGCACGCGGCCGCGCACGATCAGGAACATGCCCTGCGCCGGGCCGCCGTGCGGGTGGATGCATTCGCCGTCAGGGTAGGTGACCAGGCGCGCGGTGGGCGCGATCTCGGCCAGCAGATCGGCGGGGGCGTCGCGCAGCCAGCCCTGCGCGAGCTGCGAGGGCGTAGGAGCCGGGGCGGTATGGGAGGCGTCTGCAGGCATGACGGCAGGATGCGGCGAAGGCAGTTCGAGCATTGTCAAACGCTTGACAGTCTGCATGCAAGCGCCGGGCAGAGAATGCCCCATCAGCCGCGCAGCCATTCAATACGACAATACGACGCGGCACCGACGCGACCATTCCGGCGACGAAGGAGACACCCCCAATGACCGATCCGAAGCACACCGCCCCGCGCGCAACGTTTTCCCACATGGAGCACGGCACCCGCGAGGACTGGGCCGCCATCTCGGCCGAGTTCATGCCTTATGCCCGCGCGCTGCCCGACCGCGTGCTCGCGCACCTGAAGCTGCTCGACGGCGATTGCGGCGGCTTCCCGATCGACCGTCTCGCGCATTCCCTGCAAACCGCAACGTTGGCCCACCGCGACGGCCGCGACGAGGAATACGTGGTCTGCGCGCTGCTCCACGACATTGGCGACACGCTGGGCAGCTTCAACCATCCGGACATCGCCGCGGCCATCCTCAAGCCGTTCGTGAGCCCGGAAAACCTGTGGATGGTCGAGAAGCACGGCATCTTCCAGGGCTATTACTTCTTCCACCATCTGGGGCTCGATCGCAACCTGCGCGAACAGTACCGCAGCCAGCCCGAGCTGTTTGAGCGCACGGCCGAGTTCTGCGCCAAATACGACGCCGCCGCCTTCATGGCCGATTACGACAACCTGCCGCTCTCGTTCTTCGAGCCGATGGTGCGACGCGTGCTGGCCAAGCCTCGCAACTCCATCTACGTGAAGGAAGGCGAAAGCGAGCTGTCCCAGCCGAAAGCCAAGGCAGCTTGATTTGCGGGTCTAGGCCTTCACCACATTGACGGGCGCGCCGGCCACCCAGGCCGTCACGTTGGCGAGGGTGGTGTCGGCAATGCCCGCCAGCGCCTCGCGCGTGAAGAACGCCTGATGCGCGGTCACGATGACGTTGGGAAAGCTCAACAGCCGCGCCAGCACGTCATCCTGCAGCACGTCGGCGGAGCGGTCTTCGAAGAACAGATCTGCTTCTTCCTCGTACACGTCAAGCCCGAGGTGGCCGAGCTGACCGGTCTTAAGGGCGTCGATCAGGGCGGGGCTGTCGACAAGGCCGCCGCGGCTCGTGTTGATGAGCATCGCGCCCGGCTTCATGCTGGCGAGCGCGCTGGCGTCGATCAGATGATGTGTGCCGGCGTTGAGCGGACAGTGCAGGCTGACGATATCGGCCTGCGCCAGCAATTCCGGCAGCGGCACGTAGCGCACGCCCAGCGCCGTCAGAGAGGCCTGCGGAAACGGATCGAATGCCAGCAACTGGCAGCCGAAGCCCGCCATGATCCGCGCGAACACCTGCCCGATCTGCCCGGTGCCGACCACGCCGACGGTCTTGCCCGCCAGGTCGAAGCCCAGCAATCCATCCAATGAGAAATCGCCTTCGCGCGTCCGATTGCAGGCACGGTGCAGCCGCCGGTTGAGCGTAAGGATCATGCCGGCCGCATGCTCGGCCACCGCGTGCGGCGAATAGGCCGGCACGCGCACCACCGTCAGCCCCAGGCGCTGCGCAGCCGGCAGATCGACGTGGTTGAAGCCTGCCGAGCGCAGCGCAATCAGGCGCGTGCCGCCCGCTGCCAGCGCTTCGAGCACTTCCGCATCGAGGCAATCATTCACGAACGGGCACACCGCTTCAAAGCCCGCTGCGAGGGACGCCGTTTGCGCGTCAAGGTGCGCGCGCTGGAAAACGAGGTCGAAGCTGTGACCGCCGCGCGCGACTGAGGCACGGAAGCTGTCTTCGTCGTAACGGTGGCTGCTGAAAAAGAGGATGCGCATGGCGGTGGGGCAAGCGGATGTGATGCCCGCAGCTTACTCGCACCGCCAGGCGGTGGCACTCAGAGCGTCAGGACGATGCGGCCATCCACCTTGCCGGCCTTCAGATCGGCCAACACCTGGTTGATGTTGTCGAGCTTGTCGCGGTGAATGTGGGCGCGTACCAGCCCCTCGGCGGCAAACTCCAGGGACTCTTGCAGATCACGCCGCGTGCCGACGATCGAGCCGCGCACCGTGATGCCATTGAGCACCGTGGAGAAGATCGGCAGCGGAAAATCGCCCGGCGGCAGCCCATTGAGCGAGATCGTCCCGCCGCGCCGCACCATGCCCAGCGCTTGTGCAAAGGCACTGCGCGACACCGCCGTCACGAGCACGCCGTGCACACCGCCGATCTCTTTCTGAATCACGGCTGCGGGGTCCTGCTGCGAGGCATCGACGACGAGCTTGGCCCCCAACTCGCGTGCCAGCGCGAGCTTGTCGGGCGCCACGTCCACGGCCACCACGTGCAGGCCCATGGCGATCGCATACTGCACCGCCACGTGTCCCAGCCCGCCAATGCCGGAAATGGCGATCCACTGGCCGGGCCGCGTATCCGTCATGCGGATGCCCTTGTAGACGGTCACCCCCGCGCAGAGGATCGGTGCGATCTCTTCGAAGCTGACCTGCGCGGGCAGGTGGCCGACGTAGTTCGGATCGGCCAGTACGTATTCGGCATAGCCGCCGTTGACGGAGTAGCCGGTGTTCTGCTGCGCGTGGCAGAGGGTTTCCCAGCCGCTCAGGCAGTGCTCGCAGTGGCCACAGGCGGTGTAGAGCCATGGCACACCCACGCGGTCGCCTTCCTTGACGGCGGTCACGCCTTCGCCCACCGCCGCCACATAGCCGACCCCTTCGTGCCCGGGGATGAACGGCAAGCTGGGTTTGACGGGCCAGTCGCCATCGGCAGCGTGCAGGTCTGTGTGGCAGACGCCCGAGGCCGCGATCTTGACAAGAATCTGCCCGCGCCCAGGTGTGGGAACCGGCACTTCTTCAATGCGCAAGGGCTCGCCAAACGCATGGACAACCGCAGCTTTCATCGACTGGGCCATGAGACATCTCCTGGTTGGGGGGAGATACCAGTCTGGTCGACGCCTGCCCGGAGCGGGTTGATGTGAGTCAACCGCCAGGGCGAGCCAGCGGGACCGTCAACACTGTTAGCATGCCGGCATCTTCAGTCTTTCCAACGAGCTGCTGCCTTGCCCGTCACTCCCACCTTTCTCTGGCACGACTACGAAACCTTCGGCGCCGTGCCGCGCCGTGATCGTCCGGCCCAGTTTGCGGGCATCCGCACCGACGCCGAGCTGAACGAGATCGGCGAGCCTGTCGAATTGTTCTGCCAGCCGTCCAACGATTGGCTGCCCGATCCGGTGTCGTGCCTCATCACCGGCATCACGCCGCAGCAGTGCGCCAGGCAGGGCGTTCCGGAATACCGTTTCGCCCAGGCCATCGAGCGCGAACTGGGCACGCCCGGCACCATCGGCGTCGGCTACAACACCATCCGCTTTGACGACGAGGTCACGCGCCACCTGTTCTGGCGCAACCTGATCGACCCGTACGCACGCGAGTGGCAGAACGAATGCGGGCGCTGGGATCTGCTCGACGTGGTGCGCACCACCTGGGCGCTCCGCCCGGAAGGCATCCAATGGCCAAAGCACGAAGACGGCCGGCCGAGCTTCAAGCTGGAGCATCTGTCCAAGGCCAACGGTCTGGTGCACGAGGCAGCGCACGATGCGGTGTCGGATGTGCGCGCGACGATTGCGCTGGCGCGCCTCATTCGCAACGCGCAGCCGCGCCTGTTCGATTTTTGTCTGGCGCTGCGCAAGAAAGACCGTGTGGTGGCCGAGATCGGCGATGCGCCGCGGCCGCTGCTGCATATTTCCGGCATGTACGGCGTGGAGCGCGGCTGCATGGCCGTGGTGTGGCCGCTGGGCGGTCACCCGACCAACAAGAACGAGTTGATCGTGTGGGACCTGGCGTTCGACCCGTCGGAGCTGTTCCACATGGATGTCGCGACGATCCGCGAACGCATGTTTACGCGTACGGCCGATCTGGACGAAGGCACCACGCGGCTGCCGATCAAGTCGATCCACATCAACAAGTCGCCCATCGTCATCAGCAACATGAAGACGCTGCAACCCGCGCAGGCAGAACGCTGGGGCATCGACTTCGCCACCATTGAACGCCACGCTGCCATCGCCCAGGGTGCGCCGGACATGCGTGATACGTGGCGTCAGGTGTACGCCCGCGAGCTGGAGCCGATCGAAGACGTTGACCAGAACCTCTACGGCGGATTTGTCGGTAACGACGACCGCCGCATGCTCAACGAACTGCGCACGCTCAGCGGCGAACAACTCGCGCGCCTGCATGCGGACTTTGCCGATGCACGCCTGCCTGAGCTGCTGTTCCGCTACCGCGCGCGCAACTTTCCCGATACGTTGAACGAAGAGGAATACGAGCAGTGGGAGCAGCTGCGCGCCGAGCGCCTGTTCGAAGGCCGCGATGGCTATCTGACCTTCGAGGTCTTCGGCGAACGGCTTCAACAATGGGGCGCGGAAGCCACGGAAAAAGGCGACGCGCGCGCGCAGAACATCCTGCAGGATCTGTACGACTACGCACAGCAGATCGCACCGGGCTGACGAAGCGGACGCGCGCAAAGAAAAACGGAGGCCGAAGCCTCCGTTTTTTCATGGCGATGCCTAAAGCTGCGCGGATCAGGCTGCCTGCTGTGCCGCCGCCGGATCGCGCCACTGTGTCAGCAACTTGTTCCAGCGGATGCGCGCCGCCGCCAGGTTGGCTTCTTTCACATGGCCAAAGCCGCGGATGTCTTCCGGCAGGCGAGCCAGTTCCACGGCCTGCCCCAGCTTCTGCGCCGTTAGCCCCCGCGCGAGTTCATCCACCAGCGCGCGGTATTCGCCGATCAGCGCGCGCTCGGTGCGGCGCTCTTCGGTCTTGCCGAAGATGTCGAATGCCGTGCCGCGCAGGCCCTTGAACTTGGCGAGCAGCTTGAAGATGCGCATCGTGTTCGGACCGAAGCGCTGCTTGACCAGGTGGCCCTTCTCGTCACGCTTGGCAATCATGGGCGGCGCAAGCCAGAAGTTGAGCTGGTAATCGCGGCCGGGCTCGCCTTCGAATTGCGCACGCAGCTTGTCGAGGAATGCCGGGTCGGTGTACAGGCGAGCAACTTCGTATTCGTCCTTGTACGCCATCAGCTTCGACAGGTTGCGCGCCACCGCTTCCGTGAACGCCAGCGGCTGGCCTGCGCCCACCACGGCAGCTTCCGCTGCACGCACGCGCTCCACCACCGCGCGGAACTCAGCGGCATACGCTGCGTTCTGGTACGCGGTCAGCAGATCGACACGGCGGGCGATCAGCGTGTCCAGCGAGGGCAGGGCGATGACGTCGGCTTTGGCACGCGGCGCATCGTCGGCGAGCTTGAGCACCGCATCGCGATCTTGCGCGAGGTGGCGGCCCCATTCGAACGCGGTCTTGTTCTTCTCGACGGCCACGCCGTTGAGTTCGATCGCGCGGATGAGCGCGTCGTGCGTCAGCGGAAGCCAGCCTTTCTGCCACGCAAAGCCCAGCACGAGCGGATTGGTGTAGATGGCGTCGCCCAGTAGGCGCACGGCCAGCGTGTTGGCGTCTTCAAACGCGCAGGCATCGCCGATGGCCGCACGAATATCCGCCTCCGCCGAGCTGCCCGGGAAGCGCCAGTTCGGGTTCTTGATGAAGTCAGCAGTCGGGGAAGCCGTGCTGTTGACGATGGCGCGCGTCTGGCCGTGCTGCACTTTCGACAGCACTTCGTCCGACGCCGAGACAATCGCGTCGCAGCCGATCACGAGGTCCGCCTCGCCCATGGCGATGCGCGTGGCGTGAATCGAATCCGGACGCTCGCCGATCTGCACGTGCGAGAGCACGGCGCCGCCTTTCTGCGCCAGGCCCGCCATGTCGAGCACGGTCACGCCCTTGCCTTCGATGTGCGCGGCCATGCCGAGCAGGCCGCCGATGGTGACCACGCCCGTGCCGCCCACGCCCGTCACCAGCACGCCGTACGCGCGCTGGATGGCGGGCAGCTCAGGATGCGGCAGCAGCGGCAGGCCTTCCATCGACACGCCGTGCGATTCGGGCTTGCGCACCTGCGCGCCCTCGGCCGTCACGAAGCTCGGGCAGAAGCCGTTCACGCACGAAAAATCCTTGTTGCACGACGACTGGTTGATCTTGCGCTTGGTGCCCAGCTCCGTGTCCAGCGGTTCGACCGACAGGCAGTTCGACTTGACCGAGCAATCGCCGCAGCCTTCGCACACCGCGTCGTTGATGAACGCGCGGCGTGCCGGATCGACCATCGTGCCGCGCTTGCGGCGGCGGCGCTTTTCGGTTGCGCAGGTCTGGTCGTAGATCAGCACGCTGGTGCCTTGCACCTCGCGCAGTTCGCGTTGAATCGCGTCCAGGCGATCGCGGTGGTGCACCGTCACGCCCTCTGGCAGCTTGATGGCAGCGTTGTACTTCTCGGGCTCGTCCGTGACGATGACGATGCGCGATGTGCCTTCCGCATGCACCTGCGCGGCAATCTGCGGCACCGACAGCGGGCCGTCGACCGGCTGGCCGCCCGTCATGGCCACGGCGTCGTTGTAGAGGATCTTGTAGGTGATGTTCACCTTGGCCGCGATCGACGCGCGAATCGCCAGCAGGCCCGAGTGGTAATACGTTCCGTCGCCCAGGTTGGCGAACACGTGCTTGTCGCCCGAGAACGGCATCTGGCCGATCCACGCCACGCCTTCGCCGCCCATCTGGCTGAAGGTGTCGGTGCGGCGGTCCATCCACACGGTCATGTAGTGGCAGCCGATGCCGGCCAGCGCGCGCGAGCCTTCCGGCACGTTGGTTGACGTGTTGTGCGGGCAGCCCGAGCAGAACCACGGCTTGCGCTCTGCAGTAACGCGGGGCTTGGCAAGCGCCTTCTCTTTGGCGTCGATGATGGCGATGCGCGAGGCAATGCGCGCGCGCACGTCCGACGGCAGTTCGAACTTCTCCAGGCGCGTGGCGATGGCGCGCGCAATCAGCGCGGGCGACAGCTCGTAATGCGCCGGCAGCAGCCAGTTGGCCATCGGCACCGACCATTCGCCGCCGGCGTTGTCGCGCTCGTCAAACTTGCCGTACACGCGCGGGCGCACGTCGTCGCGGTAGTTGTACAGCTCTTCCTTGAGCTGGTATTCCAGGATCTGGCGCTTCTCTTCCACCACCAGGATCTCTTGCAGCCCTTCGGCAAAGGCCCGCGCGCCGTGGGCTTCCAGCGGCCACACGCAGCCGACCTTGTACAGGCGGATGCCGATACGGCGGCAGGTTTCCTCGTCGAGGCCGAGGTCGACCAGCGCCTGACGCACGTCGAGGTACGCCTTGCCGGCCGTCATGATGCCGAAGCGTGCCTGCGGCGAATCGAGCACCACGCGGTCGAGCTTGTTGGCACGCACGTAAGACAGGCCGGCGTACCACTTGTAGTCGAGCAGGCGCGCTTCCTGCACCAGCGGCGGATCGGGCCAGCGGATGTTCAGCCCGCCCTGCGGCATGACGAAATCTTCGGGCAGGATGATCTGTGCGCGATGCGGGTCGACGTCCACCGACGCCGACGATTCCACCACGTCCGTCACGCATTTCATCGACACCCACAGGCCGGAGTAGCGGCTCATCGCCCAGCCATGCAGGCCGTAGTCGAGATATTCCTGCACGTTGGACGGATACAGCACCGGAATGCCGGCCGCCTTGAAGACGTGCTCGGACTGGTGCGCCAGCGTGGACGACTTGGCGGCGTGGTCATCACCCGCCAGCACCAGCACGCCGCCATGCGCAGACGAGCCTGCCGAATTGGCGTGCTTGAACACGTCGATCGTGCGGTCCACGCCCGGCCCCTTGCCGTACCACATGCCGAACACGCCGCTGAACTTGGCGTTCGGATACAGATTGACCTGCTGCGAGCCCCAGACCGCCGTGGCGGCCAGGTCTTCGTTGAGCCCCGCCTGGAAGACGATGTTGTGCCCCGCCAGATGCTTCTTGGCTTTCCACAGGGCCAGGTCCAGCGCGCCCAGCGGCGAGCCGCGGTAGCCGGAGATAAAGCCCGCCGTGTTCAGCCCAGCGGCGCGGTCGCGCTCCTGCTGCAGCATCGGCAGACGCACCAGTGCCTGCGTGCCGCTGATGTAGATGCGGCCACGCTCAAGCGTGTACTTGTCGTCCAGGGAAATGGTTTCGAGCGCGCGGCGTAGCGCGTCGTTCAGAGGGGCATTCATGCGTGCTCCGGGTGGGTGTGTCGGGATCACCGACAGCAGGTCTCTTTTGGTGCTGCCTGCGCCGCTTCTTGTGGAAACTGGCATGCAGCCGTGGGTCGAGGCATCGTAGCATCGCGTGACATTCCGAACACCGTGCAACGCAGCAAGAATGGGGGTGGGTTTTCCCTTGGTTGTGGTGTCCGGTGCACGCATGCACTGCGTTGGAGGACGGGGTTGCGCCGGTTGTGCGGTGCATGCAACGTTTGCGGCGAAATCGGCAAACTTCGGTGAAGAAGCCGCGACCAAGTCACGCAACCCCTGGACTTTCAGAAGCTGCGCCGCCATCCTGCGCAGTTCCGCCCGAATTCCTCAACCCACGATCGTGATCGCTACCGCCTTCGCCACTGCCCAACCTCGGCATACGCTGCCGGCGGCCGGTGCGCGCCTGCGCGGCGGCACCTCGCACGATCGATTCAGCACGCACGCGGCCATCCGGCACTTCTTGCTCGCCCGGCTTTCGTAAGCCGTGCGGGGTGTCGCCACAAGCTGGCGCACCTGCCCCGTACGGCCCGCCCCGCTTCCGCTTCTTTTTCATCCCGGCTTGGTGCTGACACGCGCCGGCGCCGGTACGCCTGCCTTCGCCTGATACAACCCGGCGCGGCGGGCGCAGGAACCGCCATGGAACTTACGCAGAACTTCGTCAAGGCCAAGCGGCCTTGCGCGGATGGCTACCGCTGGTACATCCGCAACCGCCACAGCGGCACCGATTACCAACACCTGCTCGACAGCCTCGTGCGCGAAGGCCGGATTACCGATGCGATCTGGCTGCTCGACAACTTCGGCCCGACCGACGCCGTGCTCGAAGCCGATGACATCGAGGCCGATGCGCTCGTCTTTGCCGGCACGATCGTCGTGCGCGGCGGCATTCACGTCGATGGCGTGTTGCGCGCCGGCCAGGCCATCCGCGCGGGCGGCGGCGTACGTGCAGGCGAGTCGATCACCGCGGGCGGTGATGTGGAAGCCAAGGCCGGCCTTTACTGCGACGGCGCCGTGCATGTTGGCGGCGACGTGCGCGTGGGCTGGAGCCTGACCGCCGCCGGCGCGCTACGTTGCGGCGGCCTCGTGCGCGTGCATCGCGACCTGCATTGCGATGCCGACATCGATACGGCTGCGGATTTGCTCATCGGCGAGGCACTGGCGGCGCGCGGCAACGTGCGTTGCGGCAAGGGCCTGCGCGCTGGCGGCGAGGTGATCAGCGAGGCCGGCATCGTGAGCGCGAACGGCATCTTCGCCGGCGGCAACCTCTGCGCCGACACGCATCTCGAAGCGGGTTGGGGCATCCGGGCTGGCGGCTACATTGAGGCTGGCGGCGCCATCCGCGCGGGTGAGGGCGTGGAGGCCGGCGGCAAGATCACGGCCGGGTTCGGCTACGGCGTCTATGCCGGGCTGGCGGTGCGCATGGCCGACTGGCCCGTCAGCGCACGCGTGCAGGCGCTCGCGCGTCCTGAAGGTTTGGTCAGCGGATATTGGGAGGCGCCATGAGCTGCGCGCTTGCCATCCCGCCGCCCGTCGAGCAACCGATGCTGGGTTCCGTTTTGAAGCAGTTGCAGCGCTGGGTTCTGCCGCTCGGCCTGCGCATCGACGTCGAGCACGGCAGCGATGACATCGAGCGCGAACTCGATGCGCTGTACGAGCGCATGCACACGCCCGGCACGCCGCTGCACGGCATGACATTCGACGACGGCACCTTGCCAGGCTTCCGCCTGCACACGCGCGAGGCGGATGGCGAAATTTACGTCTACGTTGAGGATGTGGCCGCGGGGCGCTTTGCGGGGTGCACGGTGTTCAACCGGCTGATTGAGCTCGACAAGCGTGCAGACCGCATCCTGCGCGCACCGCATTCGAAATATGCGGCGGGGTATCAGCGGCGCGGGTTGGCGTCGGCGGTGTATCAGCACGCGCTGGATGGCGGCATGTGCCTGATGAGCGGGGCGCGGCAGTCGGCCGGCGCGCATGCGCTCTGGCAATCGCTGGCGGCGCGGTACGCATCGGGCTACGTGGAGGTGTGCGACAAGCGCCTGCGCTATCTGGGCGATGCGATTGACGACGATGTGCGGGATGCCTTGCACACCCGCCGCGTGTTGCTGGGCGCAGGTTGGACCATGGCAGCGTTGGCGGCTGCCACGAAGATGGCCACCTGATGATCAGCTCGCGACCCTCTGGATCACGTCGCGCATGCGAATCACCAATCCATCCATCGCTTCGGCCGGCACGTTGCCGTAGCCGAGCACGAGGCCGTTGTATTGCGCGGTCAGCGTGCCGGGCAGGCAGAAGCGCGACAGCGGCCGCAACACCATTCCCTGCTCACGGGCGGCGCGGCTGACTTCGGTGTCGCGCACCGGCGCATCGAGCCGCGTAGAGAGATGCATGCCGCCAGCACCGCCCGATACGGTGACGATGCCGTCCAGGTGTTGCTCGATCGCTGCCTGCAGCGCATCGCGGCGCTCGCCATACAGACGACGCATGCGCCGCAGGTGCCGCGTGAAATGCCCCGCCTCGATGAACTCGGCCAGGGCGAGCTGCTCGGCTACGCGCCCGCGCAACATCAGCGCACCTGCCGTCTTTTTCAGCGCGGGCGCCAGCGCGGGCGGCACCACCATATAGCCCAGGCGCAGCGCGGGGAACAGCATCTTGCTGAACGTGCCGAGATAGATGACCGGTGCATCCTCCGTCAGGCCCTGCACGGCGGATAGTGGCGCACCCGTGTGGCGGAACTCGCTGTCGTAATCGTCTTCGATGATCCACGCGCCGGCTGCGCGTGCGTGCTGGATGAGCGCGAGACGACGCTCCAGACTCATCACCGCGCCCAGCGGGTATTGGTGCGACGGCGTGATGTAGATGAGCTTTGGCGGCGTGTCGCGCCAGTCTTCCTCGCGCGGAGCGAGGCCATCGGCGTCGACGCTGATTGGTACCAATCGCATGTCTGCGGCCAGCAAGGCGGCGCGCGCACCGTAGTAGCCGGGGTTTTCGATCCACGCGGTATCGCCCGCATCGGCGAGCGTACGGGCGCACATGTCGAGGCTGTTCTGCGTGCCGTCGGTGATGAACACCTGCGACGCGTCGCAGCGCACGCCGCGCGAAACGCGGAGGTATTCCGCCACGGCCTGGCGCAGGGCAACATTGCCTTCGACCGGGCCGTAGCCCATCTGGCCGGGACCGATGCGGCGCCATCCGCGTTCCATGCAGCGGCGCCATTGCGCCAGCGGGAACTCATCCAGTGCTGGCGTGCCGGGCAAGAAGGGCAGCAGGTCGTCCATGCCGCCGCGGGGGCGTTCGAGGTCTTTCACGCGGCGCGACAGCTGGGCCGGGGCTTCGGGCGCCTGCGCGGGCGTCTGCTGCAGGCCGACGCGCGCTACCATCGTGCCTTGCCGTCGGCTCAGCACGAAGCCCTCCGTGGCGAGTTGCTCGTAGGCGTAGAGCACCGAGTTGCGCGCGATGCCCAGCTCTTCGGCCAGCGTGCGCGAGGGCGCCAGGCGCGTACCTTCCTCGATCTGTCCGCTGAGGATGGCTGCACGCAGGCAGGCATATAGCCGATGCTGCTGTGAGGCGCGGGCGACGCCTTCGCCGTGCATCGCGGTGCGTTCGTAGTTCGACAGCAGGACGCCGTAATCCATCGTGGCTCCAAGATTTTGCATTTTGGTGGGTCTATGCATGGTGCCACGGTTTTTTTATCGTCGGCATATCGATTACGATTTCGGAGCTTTGCATGTCAAGCACAGAAGCCACATCGCCGACCGCGCGCACCCGTGTGCGCCGCGTCGCGCACCGCGGCCACTACGACCGCACCACGCTGCACGCCATCCTCGACGAGGCTTACGTCTGCCACATCGCCTTCGCCGACGAGCATGGTGTGCATTGCATCCCGACTGCGTGCTGGCGCGAGGGCGACCACCTTTACATTCACGGCTCAAACGGCAGTCGCATGCTGAAGCTGGCGGGCAGTGGGGCGCAGGTCTGCGTGACCATCACGCACATCGACGGGCTGGTGCTGGCACGCTCGGCGTTTAATCATTCGATGAACTATCGCTCGGCAGTCATCTACGGCGCGTTCGAAGTCGTGCCCGATGAGCAGAAGCCCGCGGTGCTCGATACCTTCATGGAAGTCCTCGCGCCGGGCCGTTCACAAGAGGTACGGCCCGGCAATGCCAAGGAACTCGCCGCCACGACGGTGCTGCGCATTCCGCTGGATGAGGCCGCGTGCAAAGTGCGCACGGGTGGTCCGAAGGACGATGCTGAAGACCTCGACTTGCCGGTGTGGGCCGGCGTGCTGCCGATGGCGCTGTTGCCGCTGCCGCCTGTGGTGGACGCCGCGCCTGCAGGTACGCCTGACTACGTGCAGGAGTGGAGGGACAGTGCGCGTGCGCCGGTGAGGGATGCGGTGATGTCGTGAGGGCTACGGGGTGCTAGTTGGTTTTGTTTTGGTCTTAGTGGTACATCCCTTGTTTCATCCCCTGCCGGGGCTGACTCACTTTCTTTGTCTTGCCAAAGAAAGTAAGCAAAGAAAGGCGCGCCTGAGATGGCGAAAGATTCCTTGAATTTATGTCGCAGAGAGTGGAAGGGAAAAACTCGCTTCGCTCAGACAGTTTCCCTTCCTTTTTCCTCTCTGCAACAGAAACTCAAGGCGCCATCTAAGGCAGGAAAGTCAAAGGCCAAACCATCGCAGCGCCAGCCCAAGCGACAAGGCCAACCTCACGACGGGTTGGCCTTTTTCTTTTGACGTTGAGCCCTTGATGGCGCCTTGAATTTTTGTGAGCGGGCGGAAAAAGGAAGGAGGCTTGTCTGAGCGCAGCGAGTTTGCCTCCTTCCCCGCACGGTCACACAAATTCAAGGGGATGTCGCCATCTCGGGCGCGCCTTTCTTTTGCTTACTTTTCTTTGGAAGACAAAGAAAAGTGAGTCGGTCCCGGCAGGGAACGAAAGGGGGGTGGACCACCAACAAAAAAACTCAGTGCACCAACTGGTTAATCTCAATAATCGGCATCAACACCGCCAACACGATCAACAACACCACCACACCCATCGTCAAAATCAACGCCGGCTCCAGCAAGCCAGTCAGAAACAATGTGCGACGCTCCAACTCCTGCGCCTCACCCTGCGCAGCCCGTTCAAGCATCGCCGGCAGATTGCCCGTCGCCTCACCCGAGCGAATCAAATGCACCAGCACTGGCGGAAACTGATTCTGCGCCGCCAAGGCCCGCGCCAGCGAAGTTCCTTCCCGCACCCGCGTGGACGCATCCTCCACATTGGTCTTGAGCGCGACGTTGTTCAGCGTCTCCCCCGCTGCCTGCAAGCCCCGCAAAATCGGCACACCGGCACTGGTGAGAATGGCCAGCGTGCTGGCAAACCGCGCGGTGTTATAGCCGCGAACGAGCTTGCCGAACAGCGGCGCTGTCAGCAGCCACTTGTGCCACGACAACCGCAATGCCGGCTGCTTGAGCAGATTGCGGATCAGCGCGCCGATCGCCACCAGAACGATCGCTGCGAGCCATCCCCAATTCCGCACAAAATCCGACAGCCACAGCATGATGATCGTGAGCGTTGGCAGCTTCTGCTTGGTGTTGGCAAAGACGCTCACCACCTGCGGTACCACGTATGACAGCAGGAAGATCACGATGGCAAACGCCACCACAGTGACGATCGCCGGATACGTGAATGCCAGCTTGATCTTGGAGGTGAGCGCGTTTCGGCTCTCGATGTAGTCGGCCAGGCGCGAGAGCACAAGGCCCAGGTTGCCCGAGTGCTCGCCCGCTGAAACGAGGGCGCGGTAGATGTCCGGAAAATCCTTCGGATGCTGCGCCAGCGCCACCGAGAGTGAGCTGCCGCCCACCACTTCCGCGCGGATGGCAGCGAGCAGTTCGCCGACGTATGCACGTTCGGCCTGATCGGCCAGCGCAGCCAGTGCCTCATCGAGCGGCAGACCTGCCACCAGCAGGCTCGCGAGCTGGCGCGTGACCAGCGCGTTTTCCTGCGCCGAGAGCCGCTTGCCGAAGCTCGACCCGCCGCGCTTTGTGGCCTGCGCACCCAGCGCGTCGACCACCAGCGGCGTCAGCCCGCGTGCGCGCAGCAGCGTGCGCGCCTGGCGTGCACTGTCGGCTTCGATGACACCCTTGTCGGTCTTGCCGGTGGCGTCGGCGGCTTCGTAGCGGAAGGCTGGCATGCGCTATTCGTTTGATCGCGCCTTAGTCGCGTGTGACCCGCAGCACTTCTTCCAGCGACGTGGCGCCTGTGTCGATCCAGCGCTGTGCATCCATGCGCATGGTCTGCATGCCCTGGCCGATGGCGAACGCCTTGATCTCGGATTCAGCGGCCTGGCGGTGGATCATCGTCTGAATTTCAGGTGTGACGGTCAGCAGTTCATAGACGCCGGTCCGGCCCTGGTAGCCGGAGTTGCTGCAACGGTCGCAGCCGACGTGATGCCACACCGATTTGCGTGCCGGTGCAGCGGGTGCCACGCCATCCGCAACCGGCGTGCCGGCCACGGCTTCCACTTCCGCAGGCGTGAGTTCGAGCACTTCTTCGCGGCGGCAATGCACGCACAGGCGGCGGACCAGCCGCTGCGCCAGCACACCCAGCAACGATGAGGACAGCAGGAACGGCTCGATCCCCATGTCGATCAGCCGCGTTACGGCTGAGGCCGAATCGTTCGTGTGCAACGTCGCCAGCACCAAGTGGCCCGTGAGTGAGGCCTGCACGGCAATCTGCGCGGTTTCCAGATCGCGGATTTCGCCGATCATCACCACGTCCGGGTCCTGGCGCAGGATGGCGCGCAGGGCCTTGGCGAACGTCATGTCGATCTTCGGGTTGACCTGTGTCTGGCCAATGCCGTCGAGGTCGTATTCGATCGGGTCTTCCACCGTCATGATGTTGGTGGAAGCGGAATCGAGCCGCGACAGTGCCGCGTACAGCGTGGTCGTCTTACCTGAACCCGTCGGGCCGGTGACGAGCACGATGCCGTGCGGCTGGTTGATCAGGTGGTCAAAGCGCGCCAGCGTGCCGGCGCCCATGCCGAGCTTGCTCAGATCCAGGCGGCCGGCTTCCTTGTCGAGCAGACGCAGCACCGCGCGCTCGCCGTGGCCGGTGGGCAGTGTGCTCACACGCACGTCCACCGGGCGACCGCCCACGCGCAGCGTGATGCGGCCGTCCTGCGGCAGGCGTTTCTCGGCAATGTCGAGCTGCGCCATGATCTTGATGCGCGAGATGAGCGCGCCGTGCAGCGCCTTCTTGGGACGAACCACGTCGCGCAGCGTGCCATCGACGCGAAAGCGCACCACGGATGCATTCTCGAACGGCTCGATGTGGATATCCGAGGCGCCTTCGCGCGCGGCCTGCGTGAGCAGCGCGTTGATCATGCGGATGATCGGCGCGTCGTCTTCGGATTCGAGCAGGTCTTCCACGGCAGGGATGTCCTGCATCAGGCGCGAGAGGTCGACTTCGCCTTCCACTTCGCCCACCACCTGGGCTGCGCTGCCGTCTTGGGCGTTGTAGGCCGTTTGTGTGGCGGTGGACAGCGCCGCCGCGCTAAGCGTCACCAACTGCAGCGCGCCGAACACGCGGCCGAGTTCAGCCAGCGCCGTACGCGAGGTTTCAGGGCAGACCCACACCTCCAGCGTGTCGACGTCCTGGCGGGCGACGAGCAGCTTGGCGTCGCGCGCAAACGCATACGGCACCAGCCGCACGGCGGACTGCGAGGGCGGCTCGAGCGTGCTGACGTCGGTGGTGGAAGCTTGCGTTGCCATGGTTCGTTGTCCGTTGTCAGCCACCATTGCGCGGCGCGTTGCCGTCGTAGCCGCCCGAAGTGGGCGCCGCGAAGTTCTGCAGGCGCGGCTGGCTGCGCGTGGTGCCTTGCGGCATCGGCATCGGGGCGCCCGGGGGCACCTGCGTGCCGGCCGGGCCCTTCGGCACGATCGACACATCGCCGTAATTGTCAGCCGGGCGCATGGCGCTGGGCGTGGGCAGTACCGGCGTGTCCTTGTCCGACGTGGTCGGCAGCATGTTCGGCGAGACAAAGCCCTGCTGCGTGTCGCGCATGTAGTTGTAGCGGTTGTCCGACAGCGCGCCCGTGGCATCGGCCGTGCGCAGAATGATCGGGCGCAGGAACACCAGCAGGTTGGTCTTCACGCGCGTCTTGTTTTCCGAGCGGAACAGCGCGCCCAGGATGGGGATGTCGCCCAGGCCCGGCACTTTCTGCTCGCCGTCCTGGTAGTTGTCTTCCAGCAGGCCGCCCAGCACGACCACCTGGCCGTCGTTAGCGAGCACATTGGTTTCGATCGAGCGCACGTTGGTGGTCGGGCCCTGCGCCGCATTCTGCGTGCCCGGCACCACGGCAGACGACTCCTGGAAGATCTGCATCTTCACCAGCCCGCCGTCGGTGATCTGCGGCTTGACGCGCAGCGTGATGCCGACGTCCTTGCGGTCGAACGTCTGGAACGGCGTGACCGAAGCCGCGCCGCCGGTCTGCGCATATGAGCCGGTCGTGATCGGCACGTTCTGGCCGATCAGGATCTTGGCCTCTTCGTTGTCGAGCGTGATCAGGTTCGGGGTGGACAGCACGTTGACCGAACCATCCGAGCCCAGCGCGCTGAGGATGGCGCCCAAGCCGCTGCCCCTGTTGAACACCCCGAAGTTGCCGCCGTTGAGTTGGCCAACGCTGTTTGAGAGCGTGCCGACGGCAGTCTGCGCGGCCGTACTGCCGATACCGCCACTGGTGATGGTGGCAATCGTGCCCGCGAGGTTGATCAGGTTATTGGCGCCGCTGCCGAAGTTGGTGCCGCCGCCAAAAAAGGTGGTCGGGCCGCCCGCGCCGGCCATCCATTGGATGCCCAACTGCGACGCCTTGGTGGCCGTCACTTCCACGATCATCGATTCGATGTAGACCTGCGCGCGTCGCGCGTCGAGGTCGTCGATCACGGCGCGCAGGTTGCGATAGACCGGCTCGCTGGCGGTGATGATGAGCGCGTTGGTGGCCGGATCGGCCTGGATGATGCCGCCGGTGGTCGGCGTGTTGTTCTGCCCAAACGAGGCGCGGAACGAAGAGCTGCCGCTGCCCGAGCCACTGCCCGAACCCGAGCCGCTGCCGTAATTGGTGTTCTGTGTGTTCTGGTTCTGCGAGGTGTTCACACCGCCGGCCTGCTGCGAGGTCGCGCCTTGGGCGGCGCTCTGGCCGCCCGGCCCGGTCGATGCCGAGGCCGACAGCGTGGCGTCGGCCGCCACGATCGCGCGCAGCGTGGTGGCCAGCTGCACCGCGTTGGCGTTCTTGAGCGGCACCACCCAGATGTTGCCCGGGCGCGCATTCGGCACGTCCAGCTTGGCGATCAGTTGTTTGGCTTGCGCAAGGCGTGCCGCACTCGACGCACGCACCATCACGCTGTTCGAACGGGGCTCAGCCACGACTGACGTGCG
Source organism: Burkholderiaceae bacterium 26 (assembly GCA_000955795.1). GTDB lineage: Bacteria > Pseudomonadota > Gammaproteobacteria > Burkholderiales > Burkholderiaceae > Ralstonia > Ralstonia chuxiongensis. Next base: position 57,087 of record JYOB01000020.1, on the reverse strand, counting down.
CAGGCTCGGGTCCGACAATGCCGCGCCGGCGCCCGCACCGCCTGCGCCACCGGCCGACGGGTCGAGCAGCTTCTGCAGCGTAGCCGCCACGTCGATGGCCACGGCGTTCTTCAGCGGAATCAGTTCGGTCTCGCCGGCCACGGGCGTGTCGATCGACGCGATGATGCGGCCGATGCGGCGCAGGTTGTCGGCGTAATCGGTAATGACCAGCGTGTTGTTGGCCGGGTATGCGGTGATCGTGTTGTTGGGCGCGATCATCGGGCGCAGCACCGGCACCAGGTTGTTGGCCGATTCATGCTGCAGGCGGAAGACCTGCGTGACGACCTGCTCGCCGCCGCGCGAGCCTGCCGCGCCCACGCTCGTGGGCGAGCCCTGCAGCTTGGCGTCGGCTTCCGGCACGACCTTGGTGAAGCCGTTGCCCTCGACTATCGCGTAGCCCTGCATGCGCAGGATCGAGCCCAGCGATTCCAGCGCCTGCGCGCGCGTCACCGGCTTTTCGGTGACGAGGTTGACGGTGCCCTTCACGCGCGGGTCGACGATGAAGTTCTTGCCCGTGGCCTGGCCCACGGCCTTGACCACCGAGTCCAGATCCGCGTTGACGAAATTCAGCGAGACCTCATCCCCGGGGTTGCCGACGGCGCCGTTCTGGGCAGATGCCGCGCTCGGCGGGGCGGCAAAGACTGGCATCGAGCCGGCCACCATTGTTGCGCAGCATGCCAGGACGATGGCGCGAACGGTGAGTCGGGAAGAGGCGTTGTACATGGTCTCGTTCATGGTTGTCGGCACGCTGGCTCGCGCGCCGGCTTGAGGATCAAAAGCGGAGTCGATGATGTGACCCGTCACGCGGGCCCAGCAGACTCAACAGGCCAATCAATTGCGGTTCCGACTCCGGCGTGGCACTGGCCACCCCGTCAAAATGTGCGTTGGACCCAAGGGTGCCCTGGCCCTGCAGGGTGAGCGGCCCGGCCAGCGTTGACAGCGACAACTGCATCGGCGCACCGCTCACGCCGCCAAACGACACCACGGCCTGGTAACTGCCCAGCGGCCGCACCCGGCTGAGGCTGGATGATACCTGCTCAAGCGTGACAGTCAGCGCGCCCTGAGCGGTGTTCGGCTGGCCCTTTCTACTGCCGAATTGGCCCGAGAGCGGCGTCCACTGCGCCCGCAGCCGGCCATCCAGCTTGAGCGTGTTGAACGGCGCGCCAATGCCTTCCAGCAACGATGCCGGCAATGCAACCGTGCCAGCCTCTGCGTCCCAATGCCCCGGCGTGACCGTCAGCGTGACCGGCTTCTCCAGCGCGCGATCGTGCGTCAGGTGCGCGCGCAGCGTGCCGGTCAGCAGCGGCAGCATGTCGATCGACCACGACAGGCGGCCCGGCAGCACGGTCGCATCAGCGCCCCCGTTGCCGGCGGTCAGCGCCAGCGTTGCACTGCCGTGCCAGATACTGCCTTGGCTGTCGGCCAGCAACACACGGTGGCCCGTGGCCGCGGCGACGCGTTCGGCCGCCCACGCGGCTGGATACTGCGCCACCACGGTCACGCCCACGGCCAGCAGCGCCACGCCACACCACAGCACGCGCCAGCCGAAGCTCGTGCGCTCGTCGGATTCGGCACGGCGGCGCAGGCGCAGTGGCGGCAGTGATTCAATTCCCATCGGCACGATCGGACCCGTCAGTGGCCCGCGGCGGCAGGGCCTTGCAGCGTCGCCGTCACGTTGACCAGGGCCGTTGCGCCCACGTATTTGATGTTCGTGTCGATCACCTTCATGCGCTGCGCCTGCCGCACCTCCTGCAGCCATTCGGCGACGGCGCCAAAGGGCACCTTGTCCAGTTGCACCTGCACGCTCTCGCCCGACATCGCCATCCGCGTGGCCTTCAGGCCGTGGTTGGTCAGGCTCGTGTTGAGCGCCTGCTGCAGTTCCGCGCCCCGCGGCACGGGTGCAGCGGCAATGGCAGACAGGCCGCGGGCTTCCTGGCCGAGCGTTTCCATCTCGGCGAGTTGGGTGCGCATCTGCGGCAGGGCTTTCTCGATGCGGCGCTGGCCTTCAAAGGCCGGCTCCCACAACACCAGGTAGACGATCACGAGCAACAGCACCACGCCGCCGCCGGCCAGGATGCGGCGTTCGCGCGGATCGCGCTGCATCCAGAAGGTCGTGGCCGCATCGCGCACCGAGTCCGGCACGCCAATGCGCGGCAGCCGGCGGGATGACGATCGGGAAGAAGAGGAGGAAGTCGCCATGGAGGAATCGTTATTGGGCGATGGAGACCGTCCAGCGCGAGCCGGGTACGGTGGCTTCTGCGCCGCGCGGGGCCTCGGCGGTGTCCATGTTCAGGCCGACATTGCGGGCGGCGGTGCGCAGGCTGGCAGTGTCGGTGCCGTCCTTGAGCGTGACCGTGAGCGCGCGGCCGTGGTAATCGAGTGCGAGCAGCGCATCGGGCGCGAGCCCGGAGGCAGCCTGGGCAAAGCGATCGGCCAGCGGCAAGAAGTCTTCCGGCGCCGATTTGCCGGCGGCCAAGCGCAGTTGTTCGACCTGGCGGCGCATCTGCGCGGGCGGGTCAAGGATCACCGGCGTATTCGGGAATGCCGTCTGCAATTGCGCGCGCATGGCGGTATCGAGCCGCTTCTGTTCGGCACGCAGCGTGAGCCAGCGCGCGTTCATGCCGATGAGCTGCACGACCACCAGCAGCACGGCCAGCGCGATCGGCAGGCGCCAGAGGCTCCAGTCCATGCCGGCCACGCCGCCGCGGGCAAAGTCGAACTGGCAGAGATCGGCTTCGCCCGAAGCGAGGGCGTCGCGTGCGCCGGCAGCCCAGGTGGACCAGTCCAGCGTGGCGGCGGCGGGGTCGGCCGACAGAGCGGGCGCCAACTCTCGCAGCGCGGGCGAGACCATCAGCGTGGCCGGCGTGGGAGCAATGCCCAGCCAGTTGCCGAGGTTGGCCGGCAGCACGCGCAGGCCGTAGCCCTCGGCGCGGCCGGTGCGTACGGTGATGTCGATGGCGACGGGCGCGTCTGGGTCAGACGGCGGTGCCGCATCGAGTGCGATGGTTGCCGGGGTGACCGCGGCCACGGTTTCAGCAGCAGGCGCGTCGACTGCGGGTTCAGCGGCAGCGGAAGCGTCGAGCGATGGTTCCGAGCGTTCGACGGCATTTGCCGATCCTGCAATCGGCACTGCGGCTGCGGCAGGCGTTTCAAACGGCACGCAAAGCTGCGCGGGCAGCAGATGGCAGGTGCGATGCTTGTGGCCGGCAAAGGTATCGAGGATGAAGCGGACCCACGCGCGGTCGGCAATCATCAACGCGCGCGACTGCGGCTCGCGGGGCGCGCGCCAGCCACGCGTAGGGGCATCACCCAGGCGGGGCCCGAGGGCGATATGGCACTGCTGCGCGTCCTGCACGAGGCGCTCTTCCACCAGGTTGGGCAAGGCCAGGCGCAGCTTGGGCAGCGCCAGCGGCGGCACGTTGGCCGGCACCAGCAGCACGTCGGCGGCGGGCAGCAGAAGGATCAGGCGGTCAGCCGCGGGCAGTTCGTCGGTGCGCGACGTGCCTTCGCGCTGAACACGTTGCGGCCCTTGTGCGCCCTCTTCACGCACCAGCGCGAAGGGTACGGAGGCAAGCGCGCCCGCCGACCAGCGTTCGGGCGATTGAATGGGCCGGTGCGGCAGGCGCACGTACAGGGAGGTCGTCAAACCGCTCCTCTATTGATCTTGAGAGTGTGAATGCGAACTGCCAACGGAAGCGCCGGATTGCGCAAAACCCGCGATGCTGAACGATGCGGATGACAATACGGCGAAGGCTAGGGTCTGTCTACAAGCGGCGCGTACGCACGTAGAGGGGTGTTGCGCCGCCGTCATGACGGAATCTCGTCGATGCGGCGGACCCAGACGATGCGGGTCGCGTTATTGTTGATCGGATCGCCACGTGAAACAAGCGCCACTTCCCCGATTCGGGCGCGCTCGTGGCGGGCCATGCCGTAGACCAGAAAATAGTGGGTCTGCACGTCCAGCAGATTGGCCGCGGCGGTGGTGTCGACCCCGGGCGCGATGCCGCGCAACTGGTTCGTGACATCGCCGATGTTGCGGAAGTAAGCGCGGTCGCGCGCCTGCACCAGCGAGCGGGCGCGGTCCAGGCTCAGGTTCGGGATGACGGCGGCCAGCACTTCGGCGCTGGCCGTGTTGGCGTTGATCTGTGTGCGGGTGGGCAGCACGATCACGTAGGGGCGCAGCTTGGCGATCATGTCCGCCGTGTAGCCGGGGATCGTCAGTAGGCTGGCCACGTCGTCGAGCGGTCGTGGGCCATTGCTGTTGCTGCCGCCGCTGTCTTCGCCGCCTTGCTGGCCGCCCTGCATGCCTTCGATCGACTGGAAGCCGCCCAGCATCTGCGCCAGGTACGTCGCCGTGACATTGGCCAGGCTGGGGTCGATGCTGAGCGACTGCAGCAGCAGGCCGTAAGCCTTGATGGCGTCTTTGTCGCGGCCGGTAATGATGGTGCGCGCACCGAGCGTCTGCGCCGTCAACAGGTTCATCAGGTTGAAGCGTGCCTGGGCATCGAAGATGCGGCCCGACAGGTACGACTCTTCGCCGGCCGTATCCGTGCGCAGCGAGCTGCCGAGGAAGTCCGACAGCTTGGTTTCCTGGATCGGCACGGCCCAGATTTCGCCCAGATGGTCCACCGCGCCGGTGCGGCGCTGGTCATCGCGCAGGATGAGGCGCGCCCAGTCGATGCCGGCCCGCGCAATCCACGTGGCCTGCGCTTTCAGGCGCTGGTTTTCCACTGCGCGGATCTCCACCTGCTGCCGCCACAGCATGCCCGACACAATCACCACGGCCAGCGTGACGACCAGCAGTGCCGTGATGATGGCCGCGCCGCGCTGGCGCCCGGCATGCGGATGACGTTGGGCAAGTCGACGGGAGCATCGCGCCATGTCAAAGCCCCGTCATGCAGATGCGCGTGAAGCGCTGCGGCGTGCCCTGCGGCGTCATGCGCACGAGCAATGCCAGTTCCACCGCGCGCACCGAGGCGGCCGGCACCACCACGCCCGGGCTGTTGGCCGGCGGCGCCGACGCGCTGGGCGTGGAAGCCGACGGCAAGCCGGTGAGGGTGGTGGTATTGCTGCCGGCCGGGAACAGCGCCGCAGACAGCGCTCCCGTGTTGTCCATCCAGCCGCCGGGTTCGACCCACGCGCGCGCGCTGATGCTGTCGACGTTGGTGGCGAGCAGGTAGCGCGCAGCACCCACACCGCCCTGGCGCAGGTTGTCCAGCGCGTTGCGCAGGTCGCCGCGGTTGGTGATCGGTTGGGTCTGGAGGCGTTCGAGCCGGCCGTCGACGATGCGGTAGAGCACCACTTGCCACGCGGGCGGCTGGCCGTCGTCGCGGCGGTCGCGCACCATCAGCACGCGGTTGGCGTCGACCTCCACCGGTGAGCGCGACAAGGTGTTCGGATCGGCCAGCTGGGTGCAATCGGCGTCGAACTGGGCGTAAGCCGTTTTGAGTGCTTCGATGCGTTCGTCGCGTTGGGCCAGCGCCTCGTGCGTGCGGGTCATGCTGTCCAGCCCGCGCCAGGCGATCACGGCCAGGATGGCCAGCAGCGTGATCGCCACCAGCAGTTCGAGCAGGGTGAAGCCGCGCGCCGAACGGTTAGAAGACATTGCGCGCATCGTTCGGCAATAGAGTCACGAGCCAGGCCAGTCGCACGGATTTGGACGCGTCCGGATAGACGGACACCTCCACACGGCGGAACACCGGGTTGGGCGTGGTGGCGATGGTCTCTTCGCACCACAGTTGCGTATCGCCTTGCGGGCAGGCAAAACCGCGCGCGCCGGGGTCTGGGAAGACGCGTGCCAGGCGCAGGTTGGCGAGGTGGTTTTCAGCGCTCCAGGTGGCGATCATGCGCGTCTGCAGGGAGTCGCTTGCGGTGGTCATGCTGCCCATGGCGCGCATGGTGGCGGTCAGCGCCACGGCCACGATGGTCAGCGCCACCAGCACTTCGAGCAGGGTGAAGCCGCGCGTGCGCGTTGGACGGTGGCTGCGCGTCATTGCGTTTGCGTCTCCGTCAGCACGCGCGGGCCGCCGTCGGATACCACGTCGACGCGCGAGCCCTGCGAGGTCAGTGCCACGCGCCAAGGCAAACCAATCGCCTCACGGCCGAACACGAGGCGCTGCGGCGCGCCTGGCACCGCAGCGGCACCGGCGACGATCTGTACGTTGTCCATGCCTTGGCGCCAGTGGCCCGGTGCGAGCACGTCCCGGTTGAGCAAGCGCCAGCCATTCGGAGTCGATTCGTAGAAGCGCCAGCCCTGCGCATCGCCTTCCCAAGCCACGGGGCGCGAGGTGAGCTGCGCCTCTTCCTGTGCGAGCTCGATCAGGCGGGCCAGCTTCTGCGCATCGTCGGCCAGTTGCGAACGCCGGTTGGGCGTGGCGTTGACGGCCACCACGGCCAGCACGATGCCGATGATGACCACCACCACCAGCAACTCCAGCAGCGTAAAGCCGCGAGGATGCCGGCGGCGTGGATGACCGAGCATGGTGAGCGGGCGGTTGAGGGGACGGCGCTGGCTTAGTTGTCCCAGTTGCCGATGTCGGCGTCGTTGCCCGTGCCGCCGGCCTGGCCGTCTGCGCCGAAGCTGAAGACGTCCACTTCGCCGCGCACGCCCGGGTTCAGATATTGGTACGGGTGGCCCCACGGGTCTTTGGGCAGGCGTTCCAGATAGCCGCCGCCTTTCCAGTTGTTGGGGATCGGCTCGGTGGTCGGCTTGGCGACGAGCGCCCCAATGCCTTGTTCGGTGGTCGGGTAGCGGCCGTTGTCCAGGCGATAGAGCTTGAGCGCCTGCGAAATGGACGCGATGTCCTGTTTGGCGGCGATGATGCGCGCCTCGTCAGGACGGCTCATGATCTTCGGCACCACCAGCGCGGCGAGGATGCCCAGGATCACCACCACCACCATGATTTCGATCAGGGTGAAGCCACGCGCTGCTTGTCGGGCGAGGGCGCGCTGGCGGAAGGAAGAGCGAAGTTGGCCTTGCATCATGGCGACAGAGTTGGCAATAAGGGGAAGAGACACAGTATATCCGTGACATATGACCATATATTGCATGGGAAGGTCATGCTGCGTTGGCTCTAGAGCCGCACCTCCAAGCTGTTCACCGAACTGGCATGAAGGGCGGATAGAATCGGCGTATTCCTACGGTGCCTCGCCTCATTTCATGAACGCTCGACAGTCGTCCCGTCTGCTCAGTCTTGTACTGTTTGCTGCCCTGTGTGCGCTCCTGACGCACTGGGTGCTGACGCTGTCTTCGCTGCGCTCGCTGGGTACGCCGCGCGAGGCACGTGTTGCCCAGACCGACGCGCTGGAGACCGGCGCGGCCGTCACGCTGTTTGGCGGCGGCCCACAGAACGGCCCGCGCGATGTGCAGGTGATGGGCGTGGTGGCCGATCTGGCGGATGGTTCAGGCGCAGCCATCGTGTCGGTGGATGGCGGTGCGCCGCAGGCCGTGCGGGCCGGCAAGTCGCTGTCGTCCAACCTCAAGCTGGTGGAAATCAAGGCGCGCTCGGTGGTGATCGAGCGCAATGGCACGCGCCAGGAGATTCCGCTGCCGGCCAGCGCCGTGGCGGGCGTGTCGCCGGCCAATCGCCATGCGCCGTCCCTGCCGCTACCGCCTGCAGGCGCTGCAGCTCCGCTATCGACGCCCGCTATGCCACCCGCGCCGCCGGTTGCCAACAACCCGGCCAATACCGCCATGCCGGGCGCCATGCTGCCCATTGCGCCCGCTCAGATCAACACGGGTGACGAGCCTGCCAGCCAGGGCGGCGGTATCGTCGGCCCGCGCCACCGCGCGGCTGCGGCCGCACGCAAGGGCGATAACCCCCAGCCGGGCGCCAACCAATAGGCATTGAACGGCCCCGCCGTGCAGTGGCGGGCGCATATTACAGCGCGTGTCATCGGGGTAACAGCGTGTAAAAGCCGGCAACGCGTCGGCATTGTCGGGTTCTAATCCGCTACACAGTCCATGTGAAAAGGAGCTGACCATGACCAACAAACGTGCTGTCCAAGCCTTCCTCGCTACCTCGGCCCTGTTCCTGGCCATGTCGGGCATGAACGCCCGCGCCCAGGATGCCAGCGCCCCAGCCGCCAGCGCACAGGCACCGGCCGCGGCGCAGGCTGCGCCGCAAGCCAATGCCCCTGCCGGCAAGCCGGGCCGCCACGGCGGCGGCCTGAAGGCGCTCGACACCAACGGCGACGGCCAGATCTCGCGCGACGAAGCCAAGGGTCACACCTGGCTTGAGAAGAACTTCGACCAGATCGATACCAACCACGACGGCCAACTCAGCAAGGACGAGCTGGCCGCCTGGCACAAGGCCCACAAGGGCGAGATGCACGAAAAGATGGCGCAACGCTTCGACGCCAGGTTCAAGGCTGCCGACAAGGACAACGACGGCTCCCTGAGCAAGGACGAAGTGCAGGCCGGCATGCCGCGCCTTGCCAAGAGCTTCGACCAGATCGACGCCAACCACGACGGCAAGATCACCGAAGACGAAATCCGCGCCTACATGAAGGCCCGCCACGATGCCCGCAAGGCTCAGAAGAACACCCCTGCAGCCGCGGCCATGCCGGGCGGCCCGTCGGCCACCAAGGGCGAGTGACGCTTCGCCTAAGTCTCCGCACGCAAGCGGCGCCTTCGGGCGCCGTTTTTATTGCCACGCCAATCCGCATCCTCAGCGAGGCGCAAGGCGGGTGTGGCCGGTTTTGCTCCGGGGCCAGTGTCGGATGGCCGCTGCCGCTCACGCCCCAAAAAAAACACCCCGATGGCGAACCACCGGGGTGCGGGTACAGCTTGCCTGAAGTTGAGGGTTTTCAGGCTGGCTGATCGTCGGCCTTGAGCACGCCGCGGCGCATCTGGTCGAGTTCGATCGACTCGAACAGCGCCTTGAAGTTGCCCTCGCCAAAACCTTGGTTGCCCTTGCGCTGGATGAACTCGAAGAAGATCGGGCCGAGCTGGTTCTCGGAGAAGATCTGCAGCAGCAGATCGCCCGGGGCGCCGTCGATCAGGATCTTGCGCTTCTTCAGCTCCGCCACATCCTCGCCATGGCCGGGGATGCGCTTGTCGACCAGTTCGTAATAGGTGTCGATGGTGTCGAGCAGCGTGATGCCGTTGCTGCGCAGTGCATCCACCGTGTTGGCCAGGTTGGTCGAGCCCAGCGCAATGTGCTGGATGCCCTCGCCGTGGTACATGTCCAGATACTCCTGGATCTGACCGGCCTTCTCCGTTCCTTCCTCGTTGATGGGGATGCGGATGTTGCCGCACGGGCTCGTCATCGCCTTGCTCTTCACGCCCGTGACCTGGCCTTCGATGTCGAAGTAGCGCACTTCACGGAAGTTGAAGAAGCGTTCGTAAAACTCGGCCCATTCCTTCATCCGGCCACGGTAGACGTTGTGCGTCAGGTGGTCGATGTAGGTCAGGCCGTGCCCGGTGGGGTTGGGGTTGGCGCCCGCGATGGGCACGAAATCGACGTCGTAGATGCTGATGTTGCCGATGTCGCCGGCCTTCGCATCGTTCTTGCCGGTCCAGCGGTCCACCAGGTAGATGAGCGAATCGCCGATGCCCTTGATGGCCGGAATGTTCAGCTCCATCGGGCCGCTGTGGGTGTCGAAGCCCCAGGCGCCCAGTTCCAGCGCGCGCTTGTAGGCGAACGCTGCATCCTGCACGCGAAACGCGATCGCGCAGATCGACGGACCGTGCAGACGCGCAAAGCGCTGCGCGAACGAATCCGGCTCGGCGTTGATGATGAAGTTGATCTCGCCCTGGCGGTACAGCGTCACGTTCTTGTGGCGGTGCTTCGCGATGGCGGTAAAGCCCATGTTCTCGAACAGCTTGCCCATGGCAACGGGGTCCGGCGCGGCGTATTCAATGAATTCGAAACCGGCGGTGCCCATCGGGTTTTCCCAAGGCGTGAATTGCATGGTGAGTCTCCTGCGGGGCGGGCGCTGTGACAGCGCTCAGGTCTTTGACGATCCTCGCAGTGTAGGAGTGTCGGTCCAAGCAAAAATTGCGAAGTTGTGCCCACCTTGCTAAATTTGCGCAAGAAAATTGCCGAATTAATTGGTGCGGAGCAACAAAAATGAATAAAGTGGAACTCGACAAGATCGACCGCAAGATCCTGGAAGTCCTGCAGAACAACGGCCGCCTCACCAATCTGGAAGTCGCCGAGCGGGTGAATCTGTCGCCCAGCCCGTGTTTGCGACGCATCCGCCGCCTGGAGGAAAGCGGCGTCATCCGCCAATACGCCGCGCTGCTCGACCCGACCAAGATCGGGCTCGGGTTGTCGGCATACATCAACGTGCGGTTGGAAAAGCAGGGCGGTGCGCCCAAAGGGAAAGGCCCGTCCGACAATTTTCGCGCGGCTGTGGCGACGTGGCCGGAGGTGGTCACGTGCTACGCCATGACCGGCGAGATGGACTACCTGCTCAAGGTGTTCGTGGAAGACATGGAGCACTTCGCGCGTTTCATACGCGACCAGCTGCTTGCGCACCCGGCGGTGATCGATGTGAAGAGCAGTTTTGCGCTTGAGCGGATTAAAGATACGACGGCGTTGCCGGTGGTGGTTTGAGGGCGAACCGGACGTGTTTCATGAAGAGCGCGGTGAGTAAGGCGGAATCAGGCGGGTTCTAGTGAGCCATCGCTGAATACGAGCGGTGTATGATCCGTGGGACTCCAGCATTTCAATGCGGCGCCCAAGCGATTGATTGCCGCAGCCTCAAGGGGAACTGCGAAATGAGCCCTCTGGCGGTCCAGCCGGTCACCGCGCTTTTCGTATTCGATCTCTAGCGCTGTAGCGCCATCACCGTTCGCCACAAAAGCGCGGATGGTAAGCCAGAGATTGCTGTTGTCTCCCTTGGCGCCTTTCTCAAAAGCGACTTCGTCATCGATGCCGGCTGGGAACGCAATCAAGTGCTCGCCCCACTTAGCCAAGCTGGGCTCGTAATCGTAGAAGTCGACGGTGACGAACTGATTCGAGCTATGAAGCGACAGCCGTAGTTCGAGCATGTCGTCGTCGGGGTCGCGCCAGAGTAGTTCAAGTGAAAGTCGCATGACGCAGGGGGCTAGGTCGACGTCAGGCGCTCTACCCAAACGGGCTCACCGGGATGATGCTCCGCAATCGTATCGACAGCATCTTGTAGCACTTCTGCGGAGGCCTCGCGCAGCGGATAGATAAACCGCGATACATTGCGTCCGGCGAGTTTGGCGTATTCAACGTCGGATATTGCATCCGTTCCGCACCAGATAGGCAAGTTCGCCCCGCTTGCTAGTTGTAGCGCGTGCTGCAAACCTTCGGGGCTGATTGCGAGGAAAACCATAGCCGTATTAGTTTTCTGAGTCCGCCACCACTAGATTCGCATCCCGCGCCACCCGCCACTTCCCATCCACCTCTTTGCGCAGAATCGTCAACGTCTGCCCTGAGCGCCGCGCCACCTTCCCATCCGGCATCGTGACGACGATGTGCAGGGCGTTGCGCAGATAGGCGATGTCGCCAAATACCTGCACCTCTTGAATATCGCTCGTGCCGTCGACGTGCACGTCCTTCATGCCTTCGGACATCTTGGCGAAGGCTTCCTTGCCGAAAGGCGCCTGGCCGGGCGTGAGAAACAGCACATCGTCGGTCATGAGGCTGAGCACGGTGGCCAGATCGCCGTTTCTGCTGGCAGCGAGCCAGGTGTCCACTACGTTGCGGATGGCGCGTTCGTCGTCGGTCATGGCGGTGCGGGTGTCGTTCAAGCGGTGGCCGATCACTCTACACCGCGGGCTTGACCGGCGGCGCCACGCGGCGCTTGATGAAGACGGCTGGAGATAACACCGGGATATGCCGGGCGCGCAGCGTGACCAGCCAATCGCCCACGGCGTCTTCGCAGGTGAGGCGAAAGTGGTTCGCGTCGAGCCATTCGACGTCATCCAGCCAGAACGTGTAATACGCCGCGCCGATGGTGCCGGTGCTGATGGCGCGTGAGAGGTCCGGAGCAACGAGTGTGACGGAGACCGCTTCCTCAAACGGGCAGTCGTAGCTGGTGATGAGGACGAAGCCGAGATCCGTCTGGTATTGCCGTAGCAACTCGTAGCCGGGGATGGTGAGCGTGGGGTGCGACGTGCCGTCGACGATCACACGCGTGCGCATGGGCCACCGCTCATACGGGCCGCTGTGTTTCTCCAGAGCGAAGCGTTGGAGCGGCTGCATGACGGCGGCGCGGTGCGCGCGCTATTCCTTGCGCATGCCGCACAGGGCGACCTGCCGCGCGGGGTCGGCGGAATCCTTCCAGCCGGGTTCTTCGCGCTTCTGGTAAGCCTCCATCGTTTGGTAGCCCTTTACGCTCCAAGAGAACTCGCTGTAGCGCGAGACCTCGATGACGGCAAGGCCGCAGCGCTTGCGGTGGTCTTCAAGCTTGAACGCCGCGTGCGGATGCTCGCCCGACAAGTCCTGCTCGATCACCTTGTAGCGGGTTGGGCCGCACTTGAAGAAGCTGGCGTTCCACTCGATGGTCTTCGGACGGAGGAACAAGGCGCCGTAGCAGGCGCGGCCATCGCCGCGGAAGGTTCCGGTCAGGGTATCTGCAGCCATGGCCGATTGCGCGGCCAGCAGCGACATGGCGATGAGGAGGCGACCTACTTGCATGCGGCGGTTCCGATCTTCGGGATGAGCGTGAGCACGTAATCGAGTTTCCGGATGTACGCGGCGTCGCCGTGGTTGTACAGCACGGCAATGTTTTGCGTCGTCACAGGCCGCCAGCCGGCAATCACCTTGCGCAGGGCGGCCTTGCGGTATTTGACCACCTGTCCGGGTTTGAGTGTTGCGGCATTCGGATTGAGCGCGCGCATTTCCGCCAGGGTTGAGCCTTGCGCGCGGGCGATCTTGTCGAGGCTGTCGCCCGCCTTGACGGTGACCTCATAGACCTTGTCGTCGGTATCGCGCACGCTCCGGACGTCGAACTTCGCCATGCGTGTGAGGAGGTAGCCGATGCCAGCGCGAATGTTCCAAGCTGGCACCGTTCGGGCCAGGCCCGCGTTCAACCGGGTGCGGATGGCCGGAGGGACGATCAGGTCGCTGCCCTCTTCGCCGCGCAGCAGGGTATTCAACCCCGGGTCCCCCAAGTTGCCGATCTGCATCGGCTTGGTCTGCCACGCTTCCGAATCTGCTCCGGTCTCGACCCACACCATCGCCTTGACGATCTGCCAGTCCAGCGGCAGGTAACCGGCGTTGCCCATCAGGTAACGGTTGTATTCCGCCACCGCAGACTGGATATCGCAGTCGTAGCCGTTCCAGCGGTCGGGGTGCTGGGCGGAGGTGTTGATGTAATCCTGCCAGCGCTCGAAATCGGTTTTCGGTTTGACCTGGGCCTTGGTGACCATGTGCCCCTCCGTGGTTGCTTGACCTATGGAGGGGCATGGTAGCCAGCGCCCGTCAGCGGCGTGTTAAGGGCTGTTTATGTACCTTGCTGGCGGCTGGCGGCCGTCCACGGCAACACATCGGCACCCAAGCGGGGGCGTCGGCTAGTCCGTGACTTCAAACGCAGCCGGGTCGGCCAGCGCCTCCAGCCGATGCGGTGCCGTGGGTTTGACGGCCGCCGCCGTCATCGCTTGCAGCATGAGCCGCTCGCGCACGCTGCCCAGAAAATCAGCGCGGTGGCGGCGCAAGACGAAATCACGGTAGTTGTCGGTTTCCAGCGCGCGCCACGCCGTCTGGCGGTCGGCTTCAGAGCGCATGCGCGCAGCTTCCAGTTCGGGCGTTTCGATGTGGGCGTTGGCGGCAGTCAACGGGGCATAGCCGTAGCGGGTCATGTCGTCGCGCGCCAGGGTTTCGATGATCGCGATTTCGTCCATCGACAACTGCTGGTGGAATTTGTCGATATTGGCCGTGATGGGCGCAAAACAATTGGACGTCCACAACGCTGACAACCGCGAAATCTGCCGCGCTTCGGCCGAGCGTGAGACATCCAGCATCTGCGGCAGGAAATCGATCTCCAGGAAACTACATACGCGGCGCAACGTGCTTTCCTGATCGACCAGGAAATCTTCATAGCGGATGGTGCACGTGCGCTCCGGATACCGGGCGATGAGGGCGTTGGCGGCGCGGTGCGCGGCCACCCAGGTCTGCGTGTTCAGCAGCGTGTCGAAGTCGTGGATGATCGCGCGGTTCATTGACGCGACCTGCGCGCGTGGGTCTCGCACCACGTTCAGGAAACGCATGTCCGGGAAGAGCGTCATCAGTTCAGCGGCGTAGTGAACGCTGTCGAGCGACTTGTCCATGACCACCCGGGCGCCGTGCTGTGCGCCCGCCCGCAGCAGCAGTTCCCACACCACGCGATGCACGCTGCGCGGTTGGTCGCGCAGGGTTTCGAATACCTCCACCGGATCAAACACCATGCCGGGCCATTTCACCATGCTCGCGGCCTGCAGGCCGATCACGTCGGTCACGAGGCGGAAGTAGGCGCGATCGTCCTCCAGGTTGCCGTACAGCGGCACCAGCGGCATGAAGTCGACGATGTGCAGCGGATACGGCGCGTAGAACGCGGGGTTGAAGTTCAGGCGCAGGCGCAGCGCATGGCTGCCGCAGCGGCGCAGCGGAACCATCAGGACGGGGCGTGGCAGGGCGGTCATCGAACGGTCTCCGGTTGACGGGTGTCCAGCCAGGCGGACAAGTGAGCGTGCAGCGCGGCGGTGGCTGCCAGCAGTGGCGTGGCGCCGGTATCGAGCCGCAGCGACGGCGCCTCCGGTGCCTCATACGGGGACGAAACGCCGGTGAACTGCGGGATCTGCCCGCCGCGCGCCCGGGCGTACAGCCCCTTTGGGTCGCGCGCCTCGCACACATCGAGCGTGGTGCACACGTGCACTTCCACGAACCGGTCTGCGCCGATGATCTCGCGCGCCATCTCGCGATCGGAGCGCAGCGGCGAGATGAACGCTGTCACGACGATCAGGCCGACGTCGTTCATGAGGCGCGCCACCTCGGCGGCGCGGCGCAGGTTTTCCGTGCGGTCGGCTTCGGTAAAGCCGAGATCGTGGTTCAGGTGATGGCGCAGGTTGTCGCCGTCGAGCACGGCGCAGCGCTGGCATGTTTCGTACAAGCGCTTTTCCACCGCATAGGCGAGGGTGGACTTGCCCGCGCCGCTCAAGCCCGTGAGCCACAACGTGAGCGGCGCATGGCCGAACTGATGCGCGCGGGCTTCGTCAGCCACGGAGCCGGCATGCCAGTAGACGTTGCGTGCAGCGGGGCCGGCGCAGGAAGACAGGGCAGATTTCATCGCGGCGTCCTCCGGCTCAGGCCGGCAACAGGGCGGGTTGGTGATAGCCGATGCGCGCTGCGGGGGCTGCGGCTTTCGCCTGGTTTGTCAGCTTGAACACGCTCACCACACCCACCAGTCGGCTCGACTGCTCGCGCATCGATTCTGCCGCTGCGGCCGCTTCTTCAACCAGCGCGGCGTTCTGCTGGGTGACTTCGTCCATCTGCGTGATGGCGCGGTGGATCTGGTCGATGCCGCTGGCCTGCTCGTCGGTCGCGCCCATGATTTCGGTCACGATGGCGGTCACGCGGTGGATGCTGGTCACCACGTCCTGCATGGTGGTGCCGGCTTGCTCCACCAGCGTGTTGCCCGCATCCACGTGGTTGACCGAATCGCTGATCAGCAGCTTGATCTCCTTGGCTGCCGCGGCAGAGCGCTGCGCCAGCCCGCGCACCTCGCTGGCGACCACTGCAAAGCCGCGCCCCTGCTCGCCAGCGCGCGCCGCTTCCACGGCCGCATTGAGCGCGAGGATGTTGGTCTGGAAAGCAATGCTGTCGATCACGCCGATGATCTCGCTCACCTTGCGTGCCGATTCGCTGATCGCGCCCATCGTGTCCACCACGCGCGCCACCACCGTGCCGCCTCGCGTAGCGACCTCGGCAGCCGTGGCGGCGAGCTGGTTGGCGTGCCGCGCGTGATCGGCGTTTTGCTTGACGGTGGCGTTGAGCTCTTCCATCGACGCGGCGCATTCCTCCAGCGCCGAGGCCTGTTCCTGCGTGCGGGTGGACAGATCGAAGTTGCCGGTGGCGATCTGCTCAGATGCCGTGGCCAGTGTGTCGGTGCTCGTATGCACCTGTTCGGCAATCGTCGCGAGGCTGTCGCGCATGCGCTTCATGGCGTGCATGAGGCTTGCCGGATTGTCGTGACGCGTGTCGATGACCACGGCCAGGTTGCCGCCGGCGATCTGAGTGGCAATGTCGGCCACCGTGCCGGGCTCGCCGCCGAGCTTGCGTAGCAGCCCGCGCGTGATGAGGACGCTGGCCGCGAGACTCACCAGGAGCGCCAGCACACTCAGCGACAGCAGCCAGTTGCGGCTGTCGACATAGCTCGACTTGGCCTTGGCGGTGTTTTCGTCGTTGAGCTTTTCTTCAAACGCCTGCAGCTTGCCGAGCAGGTCCCACCAAGCGCGCTGTACGGGGCGGAATTCGAAGCGCAGCACCTTGTACGCGTCTTCCTTGTGGCCGGCGGCAATCAGCGCCTTGACGCGCGCTGCGAACGGCGCGGCCATTTCAGTCTGCTGCCGGATTTGCGCAAGCAGCGTTTTTTCTTCGGTGGTGGTGTCCGGCAACGTGTCGAACATGCGGCCGAGCTTGCGGTCGGCCTCGCTGTACAGGGCCTCCTGCTTTTCAATACGGCTCAGTTCGAGCTGAATTTCGTCATGCTGTTCCAGCAGCACGATATTCCGATAAGCCAATGCCCGTTCAGTGACGCTTGAATACATTTTTGCGGCGAGCTTGGCTTCCACGGCGTTGATTTCCGTGGTGTCTTCCAGCAGCCGCCTAAAATCTGACATGCGCTGCAGGCTGAATGCCATGAGCAGCACGAGCAGCCCCATCGTCACGCCAAAACCCCACGCCAGTTGGGTGGCCACCTTCATTTTCGAGAAGCGCATGATTGTCCCCGTCATAATCGATAACGAATGCACTATCGAGCGGTATGGCGGGAGCTTGAGGGATTTAAATCAAATTACTCAATATGCGTAATGGCACGTCGGACTGGCATCACAAAATAAGGCCGGGAATATCGACGGCGCTTTTTGCAGATATTATTTTATTGAAATGACTTGCATTAAATTGCGAGCAATTCAAAAGCGCCATGCAAAACAAAAACGCCCGGCGGGAACCGGGCGTTTCTTATTGGGCGAAGCAGTTACACAGCGCGCTTTTGCGGCACCAGCGAGCGCCAGAAGCGCTGTCCGAACCGGCGCACATCGCGCAGGTTGCGCTTGAGCATGTAGTCCAGGTCAGCCACTTGTTCGTCGATGGCTTCCGTTAGCAGGCTCATCGTGTCGGCGGGCGGCAATTCGAGGTAGGCATCGGCTTCGCCATAGGCGTACTGCACACGCATGCCGGCCTTCTTGGCAATGTGCATCATGGCCGCATTGCGCGACAGACAGTGCATGTACAGCGTACGCACCTTGGTGTTCTGGCCATGCATGGCGGCACGTTGGAACAGCGCGCTGCCCACGCCCTTGCCGCGCGCAGATTCCGACACTGACACGCCGAACTCCGCCACGCGCCCTTGCGGGTTGTCGCGCAGGTAGGCGAGGTGGCCCACGCCGGTCAGTTCCAAGCGCTCGTCGTAGACGCCAAAGACCTTGTCGTGGTCGAAATCGATGCTGTCGACGTACGCCTCGATGACGTGATCCCGCACCACCTGGCCGAATCGCAGCAGGCGGTCTTCCTCGCCCAGGGCGAGCAGGTGTTTGAGCAGGCGCGACCGGTGGTGCGCAGCAAGCTCGCGCACCAGCACGGTGGAACGCGGCGCGCCTTGCGCTGCTTCCGTTTTGTCGATGTCGTCCTGGGTGACGACGCCGATGGCCTTGCTCAGTTCGAGCGGGTTCACGACACGGTTCCTGTTCTGATCGCGCGCTTCAGTGGAAGGCAGCGAAGTGATGAATCGGAGGCGCGGATGGCACCTCCGGGGCACTCAATCGGGTGCAACTGAGTGTTGTGCAATGCACCATGCTATTGTAGTGCAATCAGGGTTTCCCCGTAAGTCTGGTGTCAGACTTTCCGCCGGATTTCCCGATAAATCATTGATTTAGCGCATCCGAGCACGGCTTCCAGCGGTGTGGTGCGGCAACAACGTAAATGCTGCGTCGCGCAAGAACGAGGGAAGGCACGCTTTTTAGGTGCTGCGCACGTTACATCGCCACTCGAAGCGCCATCCCCGCCCGTAACGCTGCTCAACAATAGCCGTGCGAAGATGCGCCATCAAGACGCCCCAGCCTCCTGATTTTCCATGACGCCCTCGCGCATTCTTGTGATCTACGCGCATCCCGCGCCGCGCCGTTCACGCGCCAACAAGCCGCTCGCACGTGCGCTGGCCAGCTTGCCTGGCGTGGCCATGCACGACCTTTACTGGCATTACCCCGATTTCGACATCGACGTGCGCGTCGAGCAGGAGGCGGTGGAAGCGGCGGAGCTGATCGTCTTCCAGTTTCCGGTGCAGTGGTACGCCACGCCGTCGCTGCTCAAGGAGTGGATCGACGTGGTTCTGGAGATGGGCTGGGCCTACGGGCCGGGCGGCACCGCCTTGCGCGGCAAGCATCTGATGGTGCTGGCCACCACCGGCGGCCGCGCGCATTCCTACAACCCGGATGGCATCCACGGCCACACGTTCGACATGTTCCTGCTGCCGCTGCAGCAGACCGCCGCGCTGTGCGGCATGCAATGGCAGCCACCGCACGTGCTGCACGATGCTGACGACGTACCTGCCGACGTCATCGACGCCCATATCGCCGAGGTGCGCGCCGCGCTGCATCCCTGGCTCCCGACCGACGCGGATTCCGCCGCCTGAGGTTTCTGATCTCTTCCTTGCCCATGCAATCGCACGATCTGCTCGTCAATTTCGTCATCTACCTGGCTGCGGCCGTGGCGGCGGTGCCGCTTGCGCGTCGGCTGGGGCTGGGCTCGGTGCTTGGCTATTTGCTGGCCGGGGTGATCGTGGGGCCGTGGGGCTTGCGGCTCATCACCAACGTGCAGTCGATTCTGGACTTCTCGGAATTCGGCGTCGTGCTGATGATGTTTGTGATTGGCCTGGAACTGGAGCCGGCGCGGCTGTGGTCGCTGCGGCGCAGCATCTTCGGTTACGGCGGGCTGCAGATTGTGGTGTGCGCGCTGGCCGTCGGGCTGGCGGTCATGGCGGTGGGCCATCCGTGGCGCGCGGCCGTGGTGGCGGGGCTGGGGCTGGCGCTGTCGTCCACGGCGATTGCTCTGGCCACGCTTTCCGAGCGCAACCTCATGCGCACGCCCGCTGGCACGGCCAGCTTCGGCATCCTGCTGTTCCAGGACATTGCGGCCATCCCGATGATTGCGCTGCTGCCGCTGCTGGCGACCGATGCAAGCGACGCATCCGGCGGCCATAGCTGGGTGGCTGCGGCCAAGGCGGTGGGCGTGGTGGCGGCAGTCATCTTTGGCGGGCGCACGGTGTTGCGGCCGGTGCTGCGCGCCATTGCCCGCACCAACATGCGCGAGATGTTCACCTCCTTTTCGCTGCTCCTGGTGGTGGGCATTGCGCTGCTGATGCACAGCGTGGGCTTGTCGATGGCGCTGGGCGCCTTCATTGCCGGGGTGCTGCTGGCCGATTCCGAATACCGTCACGCGCTCGAAACCGACATCGAGCCGTTCAAGGGCCTGCTGCTTGGCCTGTTTTTCCTGGCGGTTGGCATGTCGATCGACTTTGGCGTGCTGATGCGCCAGCCGGTCGCCGTGATCGGGCTCGTTGCGGTGTTCCTGGCGGTGAAGATTGGCGCGCTGCGCCTGCTGGCCACACGCTTTGGCATTGCGCGCGGGCAGGCGTGGCTGTTTGCGTTCCTGCTCTCGCAGGGCGGTGAATTTGCGTTCGTGGTATTCGGCCCCGGCGTCGCCGGCAATGTGCTCGGGGCGGAGACGGCCGCTGCGCTCAACCTCGTGGTGGCGCTGTCGATGGCCGCCACGCCATTGCTCCTGCTGCTGCACGACAAAGTGCTGGTACCGCGCCTGATGGATGGCAAGAAGCGCGCGCCCGACGCCATCGAGCCCCAGGACAACCAGGTCATCATCGCGGGTTTCGGCCGTTTCGGGCAGATCGTCGGCCGCATGCTCTACAGCCAGGGCTATAGCGCCACCGTGCTCGATCACGATCCGGACCAGATCGACATGCTGCGCCGCTTCGGCTTCAAGGTCTTCTACGGCGACGCCACGCGCATGGACCTACTGGAAACCGCCGGCGCCGACAAGGCCAGCATGATGGTCGTCGCCATCGACGACATGGAAACCAATCTGGAAGTGGTCGACCGCGTGCGCGAGCGCTTTCCGCATCTGAAGCTGTATGTGCGGGCGCGCAACGTGTCACACGTGTACCAACTGCGCGACCGCGGCGTGGAAGTGATCGAGCGGGAGATGTTCGAGGGCTCGCTCATGCTCAGCCGCCGGGTGCTGGAAGGGCTGGGCAAGGAGCCATACGAAGCGCACCGCATCGCGCAGACGTTCCGCCGCCACACGCTCAATTCAATGGAGCAGGTCTACCCGGTTTACCGCGACCAGAAGAAGCTTGTGTCACTTGCACAGCAGGGGCGCGACGAACTGGCGGAAATGTTTCAGCGCGACCGCACCCAGCGCAAGCGCCTGCGCGAATCCGGCATGCCGTGGGGCGAAGGCGACGTCCATAGCGACGTGGAAGGCACGCAGCCTGATACCGATCTCGCCAACGAGGTCGACGGCAGTGACGCCGAAACCCCGATCGATTGTCCCGCGCGCGCAGGCCTCCGCCGAGACGGCTGACTCGCGCCGGTTACAAACGCGGTTCAGGCGCAAGCAGCGCGAACAAATAAAAAGGAGCGCTTTCGGCGCTCCTCGGGGCAGATCCAGGTTTCAGGCGGCGCTTACACGGCCACGCTCACATTGCGACGCAGTTCGCAGGTGCTGAGCGAATCGGCCTCGCCGCGCAGCAGCAACTGGCCGTTGCCGACCAGTTCGCGGCAGCGCCAGAAGACGAACCAGTCGCTGGCGAGCAGCCCGTCGATGGCGCCCATGATGCTGCCGACCACGTCGCGGGCGCTGGCCCAGTCGCTGGGAACGTGCTCCAGGATCACTTCATCCACCGTGCCGTACGACACCGGTACCAGCGTGTTGCCTTTCCACAGCCGCGTATCGGCGTTCTCGCGCACGGTCTGCTGCCATTCGTAGGCCAGGCGGCCGATGCGCAGCACCGACACCGGCGCGATGGTCGAAAACCGCCGCGCCAGCCGGGCGCCCGAGTACATGCCGATGGTCGTCAGCGGGCCTTGACCGTTGGGCGCCTCAAGTTCGCGCACATCCATGCCGACTTCATTGATGCGCTGGGGCGCTTGGTGCAGGTGGAACGCCACCCGGCGCAGCATGAGCTGGTCCGACGCGCTTTGGCCGTGCCAGATGGCGACTTCGGTAGTGGCATCGCGCAGATCGGCGAGCGACGCAAGGGCGTCGCGCATCTCGGCGGCGAAGTCGATATTGCTGTTGGGCGCCACGCGCTGCCAGAAGCCGGAGCGCGCCATGGCGACGCTATCGACGTCGACCAGCGGCCCGACGGCGAGATCGTCGCGCAGTACGACTACGGAATCGGGACGGCCAGCCTGTGCGAGCGCCTGCTTGAGCGTGGCGCCGGCAACATCGCCGTTGACGACATGGATGTATTGCATGGCAGCAATTGTAGCGAGAGTGTCAGCCCGGCGCTTTCGTTTTACGCATCTCTATCAGTATTCCTTTGCGCGGTGTCATGCGTCTATCCAAAGGGGGGATAGCCCTCGGGCAACGCTCAGGTGGGCGTGCAAAAATCGCCGTTTTGTTGCAGACCATAACTAAGAACAGGTGAGGAAACATTCATGAGAGCCCCGTTGTTGCCCAAGGGCATGCGCCCGGCACTGCTGGCCGTCATCGCAATGGTGAGTGTGCTGGCTGCCGGCCATGCCGCCGCCGTGCCGCCGGCTGAAATCTACAAGCGCGCCCAGCAGGAAAAACCGGCGCTGATCGACACCATGAAGACATTGGTCTCGATCGAATCGGGCAGCAAGGATATCGAAGGCCTGGACAAGATTGCCGGCGTGATCGCCGAGCGCCTGCGCGGCATGGGCGGCGACGTGAAGCTCATCGACCCCAGCGACCACGCCTACCGCATGGCCGACACGCCCGAGAAGATCGGCAAGATGGTGCTTGCGCGCTTCAAGGGCGAGGGCAAGCGCAACATCATGCTGATCGCGCACATGGATACCGTGTACTTGAAGGGCATGCTTGCGCACCAGCCATTCCGCATCGACGGTGAGCGCGCCTACGGCCTGGGCATTGCCGACGACAAGAACGGCGTGGCGGTCATCCTGCACACGGTATCGATTCTGCAGGCCGTCAACTTCAAGCAGTACGGCACGCTCACGGTGCTGATCAACGGCGATGAAGAGATCAGCTCGCCGGGCGCGCGGGCCATGCAGGCCAAGCTGGGCGCCGAGCAGGACGCCGTGTTCTCGTGCGAAGGCACGCGCGTGACCTCCGACAAGCTGTCGCTCGCCACCAGCGGCATCGGCGCGATCCTGCTGGATGTGAAAGGCAAGGCTTCGCACGCGGGCGGCGCGCCGGAGCAGGGCCGCAACGCGCTGTATGAGCTGTCGCACCAGGTGCTGCAGATGCGCGATCTGTCCAAGCCCGAAACGGGCCTGAAGGTGAACTGGACGGTGGCGCAGGCGGGCACCAACCGCAACGTGATCCCGGCCGTGGCCAGCGCCCAGGCCGATGTGCGCCTGCTGCGCGCGGCCGATGCCGACAAGCTGGAAGAAACGGTCAACGAGCGCATCAAGAACAAGCTGATTCCGGATACGCAGGTCTCGGCCCGGTTCGAGCGCCGCCGCCCGCCGCTGGAAGCCACGCCGGCGTCGCGCGCGCTGGCCGAGCACGCCCAGAAGATCTACGGCGAACTCGGCAAGACGCTGGAGATTGACGACAAGGCCGAAGGCGGCGGCACCGATGCCGCGTTTGCCGCCTCGAAAACCAAGGCGCCCGTGATCGAGCGCTTCGGTCTGGCGAGCTTTGGCGCGCACTCGAATGACGCCGAATATGTCGACCTGAATTCCATCGTGCCGCGCCTGTACCTGCTAACGCGCATGGTCATGGATGTGTCGCGCGATCGCGTCGGCCCGGCCAGGTAACCGCACTGCAACGCGGCGCGTAAGCCTTACACGCGCCGCAGCAATTCCCCTCCGCGAAGCCGCTGCTCAGCGACTCCCCAACGCCCGGGTGCCGGGTATTCCGCTTGCTTTCCCCTGACGCATGTCCCCAGCTACGGCCGCCACCGGCCGGTGGAGCGTGCGCCATGTCTGAACATCCCTTTCCAGCATCGAATGACCCCGCCGACGAACCGGATGGGTCACCCGCGCGCCCGAGCCGGCGCGGCTTTCTGCAGGGCGCGGCAGCTGCGGCGTCGGCGTTTGCGCTGCCGCACGAGTCGGCCGGCGCGCGCACTTCTGCGTCGGCCCCGGCACGTCCCGCTGCTTTGGCGCCTGCGCGGCCGGTATCGCTCAATATCAACGGCAAGCCGTATGCGTTGTCGCTCGAGCCGCGTGTGACGTTGCTCGATGCGCTGCGCGAAGTGCTGGGTCTGACAGGCACCAAGAAAGGCTGCGACCGTGGCCAGTGCGGCGCGTGCACCGTCCTCGTGAACGGCCGGCGCATCAACAGTTGCCTGACGCTGGCGATCATGCACGAGGGCGAGGCGATCACCACCGTCGAAGGATTGGCACACGCGCATGACGGCGTGGTCGACCGCACGGCGCTGCATCCGGTGCAGGCCGCGTTTCTCGAGCACGACGCGTTTCAGTGCGGATATTGCACGCCGGGGCAGATCTGCTCGGCGGTGGCGGTGCTGGAGGAGGCGCGCCACGGTATGCCCAGCACGGTCACGTCGCCCGCGGCACTGGGCAATGAAGGCCCCGTCGCGCTGACCGAAGATGAAATACGCGAGCGCATGAGCGGCAACATCTGCCGCTGCGGTGCGTACCCCAACATCGTGGCGGCGATTCGCGTGGTGGCTGCCAAGTCTGGCAACGCTGCCTGAGGAGCCGCCATGCAATCGATTGCCTATGACCGTGCGTCCTCCGTCGAAGCTGCCGTGCGCCTGGGCCATGAGCCAGGCGCGCGTTATATCGGCGGCGGCACGAACCTGCTGGACCTGATGAAAGGCGGCGTCGAGCAGCCCCAGCGGCTGGTGGACGTAAGCCGCCTGCCGCTGGCGCAGATTCGCGCGTTGCCTGACGGTGGCCTGCGCCTGGGCGCGATGGCGCGCAATGCCGATACGGCGGCGCATCCGCTGGTGCGCTCGCGGTATCCGCTGCTGAGCGAAGCGATTGTGTCGGGCGCGTCGGGCCAGTTGCGCAACATGGCCACCAACGGCGGTAACCTGATGCAGCGCACGCGCTGCCATTACTTCTACGACACGGCGTACCCGGAGTGCAACAAGCGGCAGCCTGGCTCCGGCTGTGCGGCGCGCGAGGGCTTCAACCGTATGCACGCCATCCTGGGTGCGAGCGATGCGTGCGTGGCGACGCAGCCGTCGGACATGGCCGTCGCGCTCGCCGCGCTGGATGCCACGGTGGTTGTGCACGGCATGCACGGTGAGCGGCGTATCCCGATCGACGCGTTCCATCGATTGCCGGAAGCGCACCCCGAAATCGACACGACACTCCGACCCGGTGAGCTGATCGTCGCTATCGACTTGCCGCCGCCAGTGTTCGGCACGCAGGTGCATTACCTGAAGGTGCGCGACCGCGCGAGCTATGCGTTTGCGCTGGTGTCGGTGGCGGCGGCGCTGGCGTTGCAGACGGATGGGCGGACGATCCGGGAGGCGCGCATTGCGCTGGGCGGCGTGGCACACAAGCCTTGGCGCGCGCATGCGGCAGAACAGATGTTGGCGGGACAGGTGCTGGACGCGCAGTTGTTTGCCCAGGCCGGCGCGTTGGCCGTGCAGGGCGCACAGCCGCTGCGCGACAACGGCTTCAAGGTGCCGCTCGCACAGCGGGCGGTGGCACGCGCGCTGACGGTGGCTTCCAATCCGACCAATCCCACCAATCCGACTGGGGGTGTGGCATGAGCAACGTGGGCCAACCGCTGGACCGCACAGACGGTCTGCTCAAAGTCACGGGCCAGGCGCGCTACTCCGCCGAGTTCCAGGTGCCGCGCCTGGCGCATGCCGTGCTGGTACAAAGCACAGTGCCCGCCGGACGCATCACGCGGGTCGATACGCACGTCGCGCAGGCCATGCCCGGCGTGCTGCTGGTGATGACGCACGAGAACGCCCCGCGCCTGCCCAACGGCGGCAAGCCGGCGCTGGAACCACCGGCCGGACGCGCTCTTTCTTTGCTGCAGGACGATCAGGTGCACTACAACGGCCAGCCCATTGCGCTGGTGGCGGGCGACACGCTGGAACACGCCCAGGCTGCAGCCCGCATGGTTCGCGTGGAGGTTGCCCAGCAGCCCGCGCGGCTCGATTTCGAAACCGCCCGCACCGATGCGCACTCGCCCGGCAAGGTGCAGACGCAATCGGCCGACACCGCGCGCGGCGACATGGCCGCCGGCATGGCCCAGGCGTCGCAGCGCGTCGAGGCCGTCTACGGGACGCCCATGGAGACGCACAACCCCATGGAGCCGCACGCCACCATCGCGGTGTGGGAGGGCGATTCGCTCACGCTGTACGACAGCACGCAATACGTCTCGGGCGTGCGCCGCACCGTTGCCAAGACGCTCGGCTTGTCGCCCGACAAGCTGCGTGTGGTGTGCCCGTTCGTGGGCGGCGGATTCGGCTGCAAGGGCTCGGTGTGGTCGCACGTGGTGCTGGCGGCGATGGCCGCGCGCCAGGCGGGGCGGCCCGTCAAGCTGGTGCTGGAACGCCCGCAGATGTTCGGCCCGGTCGGCGGGCGTCCTCGCACCGAGCAGCGCATCGCCTTGGGCGCCGCCAGCGATGGCCGCTTCACCGCCATCTCGCATGACTCGCTGACCACCACGTCGATGATCGAAGACTGGACCGAGCCGTGCGCCATCGTTACCCGCATGCTTTACGACACGCCCAACCAGCGGACCACGCATCGGCTCGCGCGCATGAACGTCGGCACGCCGACGTTCATGCGCGCGCCGGGCGAAGCCACTGGCACGTTCGCACTGGAAGTGGCGCTGGATGAGATGGCCTACGCGCTCGGCATCGATCCGGTGGAGCTGCGTCTGCGCAACGACGCCGCGCAAGACCCGGAAAAACGCATCCCGTGGTCGAGCAAATCGCTGGCCGCGTGCTACCGCTCTGGTGCCGAGCGCTTCGGCTGGGCGCGCCGCAACCCGCAGCCGGGCAGCATGCGCGAGGGCAACACACGCATCGGTTGGGGCATGGCCACGGCCACGTACCCTGCCAACCGCAGCGCGGCCGGCGCCACCGCGCGCTACCTGCCCGACGGCACGGCGCAGGTCGAATCCGGCTCGCAGGATCTGGGCACCGGCACCTACACGGTGATGACGCAGGTGGCGGCGGATGCCATGGGCATGCCCGTCGACCGCGTGCATTTTGGCCTGGGCGATACGCGCATGCCCGAGGCGCCGGTGTCGGGCGGCTCGCAGAGCGTGGCCAGCGTATCGCCCGCCGTGCAGGCCGCCGGCGCGCAGGCTCGCGATGCGTTGATTGCCGCAGCCATTGCCGATGCCAGCTCGCCGCTGCATGGCGTGGCCGCAAGCGATATCACCGTGGCCGACGGCTTTTTGAGTGCCCGAAGCGGGGCGCGTGAGCCCGTGGCCGCCGTGGTCGCGCGCTACGGCCGCCCCATCGAGGTGACCGCCAAGGTGGCGCCGGGCGAAGAAAAGCAGAAGTACTCAATGCACTCGTTCGGCGCGGTGTTTGCCGAGGTGCACGTTGATGCTGACCTGGGCGTGATTCGCGTCTCGCGCATCGTGGCGAGCTACGGCGTGGGGCGGTTGCTCAACGCCAAGACCGGCCGCAGCCAGCTCATGGGCGGCATCGTCGGGGGCATGGGCATGGCGCTGTTCGAAGAGAGCCTGTTCGACCCGCGCTACGGCCGCATCGTCAACAACAACCTGGCGGAGTACCACGTACCAGTCAACGCCGATGTGCCCGACATCGACATCCTCGTGCTGGACGAGGCGGACCCGCACATCAACCCGCTGGGCGCCAAGGGCATTGGCGAGATCGGCATCACGGGCGTGCCGGCGGCCATCGCCAACGCGGTCTATCACGCCACCGGCCGGCGCGTGCGCGAACTGCCGATCACGCTCGACAAGCTCATCTGAGCGCATGAAAAAGCCCCGCTGGCGCATCACCAGCGGGGCCAGAGTGGGCCAAGAGGCGGAAAACGGAGGATGCCTGGAGACCGGCCCGTAATTGATCAATGCGCGACGAACGCGGTGAATGCCGATCGGCGCATCAATTCGGAACCGGGTATCCGTAGACCGTACCGCCGCCGTCGCGGGAGCGGCCGGCCGGGTCGCTGCGCATGCCGTCCGAATACGGATCGAAGCGGCCGCTGCGTGCGCCTTCTGTATACGTGTCGAAGCGTCCGGTGCGGGCACCGTCGCTATAAACGTCAAACCGTTCGGCCCGCGCATTCTGGCCGAACACTTCCACGCGGCTGGCTTGTGCCCAAGCGCTGCCAGCCGCGAGGGCTCCGACCGCCAACATGGCGGCCAACCCCATTTGCTTGAGTCGCATGGCGAACTCCTTCTTCAACTGATTTTCGGCTTTGTTTGTGGTCATTTGATGTCCTGCCACGGTGTACAGCCTAGGTCAGGGGGCATGCCGTATCCACGGTGGTGCGACGAACGGTTTGTTGTCGGCGCCGAAATGATGCAAGTCAGCGTGAACGGCGCTGAATATCGCGCCAATGGCGTAACGCCCCGGCAATCCCCCAACCTTTTTGTCTAATCAAGAGAGCGGTTCAAAGCCGGCGGTCCGCCTTGGTGCACCACAGCAGGGCGCGATGCGCTGGCAAGCCTTGCCGTAGGCCGATTTGGTGCAGTGCATTAAGAGCGATGCGCGCGTACCACACTTGGTAGAACGATTCCGTGAATTACTTTGCCGGGCATATGGGCTTTTGTTAAATTTGCGCGGCACTTCCGACACGGAAGTTAAGGAAACGGAGGAGCCCAACCTCATGCACACGGGGTCGGGCGGTTTGAGACAACTCTTTTATTACGAGCCCACATGAAAAAGTCTGCCATTCTGGTTGCAGTTGGCGCCCTGTTCGCAGGTTCTGCCTACGCCCAATCGAGCGTGACGCTGTACGGTATTGTCGATACCAGCATTCACTACATCAACAACGCCAACCAAGCTGGCAACAGCGTGACCCAGATGGAAAGCGGTGCTGTGTCGAACAGCCGCTGGGGCCTGAAGGGCTCGGAAGACCTGGGCGGCGGCAACAAGGCACTGTTCGTGCTGGAAAGCGGCTTCAACTCGGATTCGGGCAAGATGAGCAGCTCGGGTACGCTGTTCAACCGTCAATCGTTCGTGGGCCTGTCCAACAAGGACCTGGGCACCATCACGCTGGGCCGTCAATACAACTTCGGCTTCACGACCGGCGGCAACTTCGACCCGCTGGGCGTGGGTAACTACGACGGCAACTCGTGGATGTACTACGGCCTGACCGGTCTGCGTGAATCCAACATGCTGAAGTACGAAGGCAAGTGGAACGGCCTGTCGGTCGGCCTGGCCTACGGCTTTGGCGAAGTGGCTGGCGCTGCAAGCCAGAACTCGTACGTTGGCGGCACGGTGGCCTATGAATTCGGCCCGGCCTACATCGGCGCCTTCGCACAACAGCACAAGGACGTTGCTGGCAACAAGCAAACCGTGTGGGGTATCGGCGGTAACTACACGATCGCTGCAGCCAAGCTGTTCGCAGGCTACATCGACAGCAGCGACGCAACGGGTTGCGTGAACAGCTCGGCAAACTGCGTCGGCGGCAGCGCTTTCGGCCTGAACATCTACGGCAACGCCACCTCGGGCGCTGGCCTGACCCCGGGCGCCACGAAGCGTCGTGACCACGTCGGCATCCTGGGCGTGACGTACAACATCACCCCGGCCCTGGCTCTGACGGGCGCGTTCTACTACGACAGCATCAAGAACGCTGCTCTGACCGCCGGCAACGACGGCAAGCGCTACACCGGTGTCCTGCTGGCCGAGTACGCCCTGTCCAAGCGCACGCAAGTGTATGGCACGGTCGACTACAACAAGGTCAAGGACGCGGCTCTGCCGGAACTGTCGGGTGGCGGCAACGCAACCGGCACTGGCAAGTCGAACCAGACCAGCGTTGGCGTGGGTATCCGCCACATCTTCTAATCGACGCTGTCACTCGATTGGGAACGGAAAAGGCGCCTTCGGGCGCCTTTTTTTTGCCTGCAGTTTTTGTACGTCGTCGGACAAGGCTGCCTGGGCATCCGCCTACAATGCTGGTTTCTGTTTCGTTCTTCTGACATTGCGCCATGACTTCCGCACGTACTGCCCGCCGCCGTCTGATTGCCTCTGCCGTGCTGCTGTGCGCCGGCCTGCCGCTGCTTGCTGCCGTGCCTGCGCAAGCGCAGGACTATCCGGCCAAGCCGATCCGCATCATCGTCGCGTACCCGACCGGTGGCATTTCCGACAACGTGGCGCGTGCGCTGGGCGAAAAGCTGTCGGCGCAATTGGGGCAGCCGGTGGTCGTGGAAAACCGCGCCGGAGCCGGCGGCAGCATCGGTATGGACGCCGTGGCCAAGGCGGCGCCAGATGGCTACACGCTGGGCTTTTCGTCGGTCAGCCCGCTCACGCTCAACCCGCATTTCAGCAAGCTGCCGTATGACCCGCAGAGAGACATCGCGCCCGTGGCCAATGTCATGTACGCCCCGATGATCCTGCTGGGCACGCCGGCATTCACAGGCAAGAGTTTTGCCGACATGCTGAGCCAGTCGCGCACCAAGCCGGGCTCGATCCGCTGGTCGACATCTGGCCTGGGTACCGTGGGGCATCTTGCGCTGGAGCAGATCAAGTCGCAGGCGCATGTGGACATCACGCTCATCCCGTACAAGGGCGGTGGCCAGCAATTGACGGATGCGCTGGGCGGCCAGGTGGAGGTCATGTCGACCAACGTTGGCCCCACGCTGATGCAACACATCGCGAGTGGCAAGCTGCGCCCGCTTGCGGTGGGCGCGCCGCACCGGCTCGATACGCTGCCGAACGTGCCGACCTTCACCGAACTGGGTTACGCCAAGGCCAACATGGCGTCGACCTTTGGCGTGTTCGCGCCGGCCAAGACGCCTGCGCCCGTGATTGCCCGACTGAACGCAGAGATCAACAAAGCGCTGGCTGCGCCCGATCTGCGTGATCGCCTCACGCAGGCAGCCGTGGTGCCGGCCGGCGGCACCGCCGAACAGTTTGCCGCGGCCATCCGCGCGGAATACGACAGCAACGGCCGCATCGTCCGCGCCGCAGGCATCAAGGAACAGTGAACCGGCTTACGCCGTGAAGCGGTACCCGACGCCGACTTCGGTCAGCAGGTGGTCGGGCCGCGCCGGATCGCGTTCCAACTTGTGGCGCAGGTGGCCCATGTAGATGCGCAGATAGTGGCTGCTGTCGGAATGCGCCGGGCCCCAGACTTCGCGCAGCAGTTCGCGGTGCGTCATCACGGTGCCGCGGCGGCCAAGCAGCACAGCCAGCAGCCGGTATTCGATGGGTGTGAGATGCACGGCTTGGCCATTGCGGCTGACCAGGCGGCGCGCCAAGTCGACTTCCACCTCGCCGAAGCGGATGATGCTGCCGCCGTCTTCGCCACGCTTGGCGTGGCGCCGCAGCAGCACGCGCAGGCGCGCAATCAGCTCGCCCACGCCAAACGGCTTCGTCAGGTAATCGTCCGCGCCAGCATCGAGCGCGTCGATCTTGTCGCGCTCATCCACCCGAGCCGAAAGCACGAGCACCGGCACTTCCGTCCAGGTGCGCAACTCGCGAATCAACTGCATGCCATCGCCATCGGGCAGGCCGAGATCGAGGATCACCGCATCCGGCTGACGCGTGCCCGCTTCGATCAGGCCGCGCTCGACGCGGTCGGCTTCATGGACTTCGCAGCCTTCCTCCTCCAGCGCAGCGCGGACGAAGCGTCGGATGTGCGGTTCGTCGTCGATGACGAGGACGGTGGGTGTGAATGTGAACGGCATGGCACGCATTGTAGAGGGCGCGCCCATAAAAAACGGACCCCGAAGGGTCCGTTTTGCTTGCGCGCGATACCGCTTCGCTCAAGCCTTCTTTGCCCAGGCGCTGCACCAGCCCTTGTTGGCGACGTCCTTGCCGGCGAACAGCGGGCAACCGCCTTGCGCAGCTGTACCGCCCTGGTACAGGGCGCAGTTGCCGCAATGCTGATCCGGCGTGTGCTTCGGGAACTTGGCTTTGTCGGCCTTGGCGCTGTCAGCCACGTAGCCCAGCGCCTTGGCTTGCGGGTCGGTTTCCGCCACCATCGGTGCAGCCAGTGCCAGGTCCGACATCGACATGACGGCGCCTGCGGCGGCCACGATGGGAATGCTCTTCAGGAATTGACGACGATTGGACATGCTGATTCCTTTTGTGGGAGTGTGTTGTGTGGCGTCCCGTGCCGCCCGTGCAATGCTCAGGCTCACCCTAGGGGACAGCGGACGGCGTCGGCGCGCCATTTACCCGCTCGTGCATTCTGGCACAGCAATCGGCCGGCAGCATCTGCGTACGGTCAATGTTCCGCATACCTGAGTGCAGCAATCGGTTGCTTTCGTGGCCTTTGATCCACACCACGCAATGCTGGGGATGCACCGAGTGGTCGAGGAATGCCGCCCTCCGCGCAATCGCAGTCGCCCAAATGGCTGGTCAACACCGGTGGCAATTTGCCGCAGACGCGTGGGTGCTTACGCCAGCAGACTTTGTAGCGCCTTTAAGAATGCGTCGCATTCATCATCGGTGCCGACCGTGATGCGCAGATGCTGGTCGATGCGCGGAAGCTTGAAATGGCGCACGAAGATGGCTTGCTCTTTCAGCCGTGCTGCCAGCGTTGCCGCGTCGTGGGCTGGATGCCGTGCGAACACAAAGTTCGCCATCGACGGCACGACCTCGAACCCCAGCGACTGCAGCGATTGCGTCAGCCGCGCGCGGCTCGTCATCACGCGCGCGCACGTAGCGCGAAAGTACGCATCGTCTTCGTATGCCGCTTGGGCAGCCGCCTGCGCAAGGCGATCCAGCGGATACGAGTTGAAGCTGTCCTTCACGCGATTGAGCGCTTCGATGAGCGCCGTATGCCCGAACGCAAAGCCCACGCGCATGCCGGCCAGCGAGCGCGACTTCGACGTCGTGTGCACAACGAGCAGATTCGGATAGCGATCGATGAGCGCAATGGCGGACTCCGCGCCGAAATCTACATAGGCCTCATCCACCACGACGACCGACGACGGGTTCGCGGCGACGATCCGTTCGATCTCCGTCAGCGGCAACGCGTGGCCGGTCGGCGCGTTCGGGTTTGGAAACAGCACGCCGCCTGCGTCGCCAAGATAGTCTTCGGCGCGGATGGAGAAGTCGTCCGCCAGCGGCACCACTTCGCACTGCACGCCGTAAAGCCGCGCGTAGGTCGGGTAGAAACTGTACGAAATGTCCGGGAAGCGCAGCGGCTTGTCGTGTTTGAGCAGCGCCTGGAAGACATGCGCCAAGACTTCGTCCGACCCGTTGCCCGCAAAGACTTGCTCAGGCTTGAGGCCGACCTGCGCGGCCACCGTCTCGCGCAGCCGGCGCGACAGCGGATCGGGGTAGCGGCGCAGGTTCTCGCCCGTCTCCCCCAGCTCCGCAGAGACTGCGGCCACCACGCGCGGTGACGGCGGGTACGGGTTTTCGTTGGTGTTCAGCTTGATGGGCCGCGCGATGGCTGGCTGCTCGCCCGGGACGTAGGGCACAAGTTGCTGAACGATATCGCTCCAGTAACGGCTCACGGCTTAACTCCTGATGAGGTGACTATTTTCTAAGCGTGCCCGCAGCGCGATCGATGAATCGAAAAAGGCTGGGAAGCTGAATAAGGTTCGGGAATAGGCAGGCCTGCACGTTGCGGCAGAAGCGCGGTTCTGGCGTCGGAAAACCGTACAAGTAGCGTAAATCTTTGATTTTTTGGCGCGCCCGGCTGGGATCGAACCAGCAACCCCTGCCTTCGGAGGGCAGTACTCTATCCATTGAGCTACGGGCGCATATCGGCACAGAACGCACCGAAAGAGAAGCCCCGCAGGATAGCGCATTTGGGCGCAAGCGTCCATCGCGCGCCCGGGAACCCCTGGGTACGAGGCCTGCTGCTGCAACGTTTCGTTGGGTTTTTGACGCAGGTCGAAAAGCGGCGCCTAGGGCTGTCCCGCGTGTCAAAGGCCAAAGCATTACGGATATAATCGCGCGTTATTTGCCAGAAGAAAGACGGGGACAGGTCTGTCTGGGCCGACGCGGCGATTGAATCGCCATGGTCTTCCTGCCCTCATCGCGATCCAATGCGGCCCCCACGCCTGCCGGCGATGCTCGTGACCTTGCCGGCGGCGCTCTGAGGGCTCCAAGAGCGGTTTCACCATCCTGAGAGTTGAGCATGAGCGACGCGCAACACGACGAACACGAGCCTCTGATCAAGACCCCCAAGCAGCTGATCATCGCGGTGATCGCCGCCTTTGTCGTTCCGATTCTCATCATCATCCTGCTGGCCAATTACGTCGGCCTGGGTGCCAGAGAGGGTGCCGGCGGTTCAGGCATGTCGGAAGAGGCGGTCAACGATCGCATCAAGCCCGTTGCGCAACTCGAACTGAAAGACCCGAACGCACCGCACGTTTTCAAGACGGGCGAGCAGCTCTACAAGGAAGTCTGCGCGACTTGTCACGCAGCAGGCGTGGCTGGTGCGCCCAAGTTCGGCGACGCGGCAAGCTGGGGTCCGCGCCTGCCGCAGGGCCTGGATGGCCTGACGAAGGTGGCGCTGGCCGGCAAGGGCGGTATGCCCGCGCGCGGCGGCACGTCGCCGGATGACGTGAGCGACTACGAAATCGAACGCGCCATCGTCTACATGGCCAACTCCGCTGGCGGCAAGCTGCAGGAACCGCCTGCACCGGCGGGCGCGGGTGCAGCCCCGGCTGCAGCATCAGCATCGGAAGCATCGGCTCCGGCGGCCGCCCCCGCTCCGGCCGCTGCTGCGCCGGCACCCGCTGCAGCACCGGCCGCGCCGGCTGCAGCTGCCGCACCGCAAGCCTCTGCAGGCGAGGTTGGCAAGAAGGTTTACGAGTCGACTTGCCAGATGTGCCACGCCGCCGGAGTGGCTGGCGCGCCCAAGTTTGGCGACAAGGCCGCCTGGGCGCCGCGCATTGCCCAAGGCAAGGCCAAGTTGTATGACTCCGCGCTGCACGGCAAGGCCGCGATGCCGCCCAAGGGCACTTATGCCGGCTCCGATGACGACGTGAAAGCCGCCGTCGACTACATGGCCGCCGCTGCCAAGTAAGCCGTCCCGCATTCCCGAAGAAGCCCGCCCCGTGCGGGCTTTTTTGTTGCGTGCCCCGGCAATGACGCGCGTGAGGCATGCCGTTTGCTACGCGTAATTCGAATGTGCGGAGAACGAGGCAGCCCTGCTGCTTCACCCCGCGTACGTCTGTGCAATGAGGCAAACGGAGGTTGCGATGCGAACGGAACGAACGACGCTGATCTACTGGGTGGCTGCCGCGTTGGCAATCGGTGGCTCGACCGCCATGGCGGCCGACAACTGGGTCAAGCTGGCCCCGCTGGCCGACAACGGCGGCTCGCTCTATCTGGACAAGGACTCCATCGAGCACAACAAGGATGGCACCGTGCGTGCCACGACGCGCGACGCCTATGACGCGCCGCGCAAGCTATCCGACGGCAGGGCGTATCAGTACGACACACGCACGTCCGTCTACGACTGCAAGGAAGGGCGCATCCTGCCGGTCAGCGCGCTGATCCAGGACGGCCAGCACGCCACGGTGCTCACCAAAAACATCGACGGCCCCCGCTGGGAAGCCGTCGTGCCGCGCTCAGAAGGCGAGGCGATCCTGCACGCCGTTTGCCAAAAATAGCGCGCTGACGACGGCGTTACTGGATGGCCGCTGCCGGCGCGAGGTCGACGCGCAGCGTACCGTCCGCATCCATGCGCGTGGTGCCGCGCGCAGCGGCCTCGCGGTAGTGATACAGGTCGAAGCGCAGCGGCCCGTGCGTTGATGTATCGGTAACCAGCACGCGGCTGTTGGTCACCAGCACGTTGTACATCTTCAGGTCACCTGACTGGATCCAGATGCGGCTGGCCGCGTCGGTGGGCGCAGACGCGCACAGGGCCGGCGCAGGGCCGAAGCCGAGCACCAGCCCGTCAGGCGTGACACGCGCCGTTTTCATCTGACCGATCAGCCGCGGCGGGGGAAACACAGTGTATTGGTCCAGCACCATGTCATTACCGTCCAGCTTGGCGCCGTCGCGATTGAGCGGCGCAAGCTGCGACAACTCCAGCCCCATCCCCTTGAGCAGCGCCAGCGTCTGGATGCCCATCACGCGGGCCTCGGTAGGCGTATAGACGAGGTAGCGCGATTCCTTGAGCGCCAATGTGCCGCGCATGCCGAACGGCAGCCACACGCCGGGAAAATGATTGCGCAGCTTCAGCCCGCCCGACACGTCGAGCACGCCATCGCCCGGCGTGAGCGAGAGCGCATTGAGCGAGCGCGGCGAATAGTCGAGCAGATACCGGTTGAACAGCGCGTCGAGCGAATCCTTGGGCACCGTCACTTCGCCGCCGAGGATGCGGATGTCGAACTGGCTCGGGTCGTCCATGTCGACGGGCTGGCCGGGCTTGTGCGGCACGAGCTGCGCGGTGAGTTGGTGCACACGGAAGCCGATGTCGCCGGTGATGCGGAAATCCACATCACGCATCTGCACGACGGGCGGTGCCGTGCCCGAGTCGCGCGCAACGGCGGGGCCGCTGGCGTTAGGCGCTCCGGAGGATGGGTCGCAGCGTTGCGCCCATTGCTGGCGTACCGTGGTCAACTCCTTGCGTTGCGCGCTGGCCATCGGCGGCTCGGCCGCGCGGGCGAGGGCGCTGCCGAGAAGCCCGGTCAAGCCGAGCGTCACCAACACCAAGCGCAACATCAGGGCGGCGAGAGCGAAGGCGGGGGCGATCATGGCGCGGTCCTCTTGGCGAGTTGCAGAGCGGGCTTGCCCGCTTTGGCGACGGCAGGTGCCTTGGCGGCTCTGGCGGCGCTGAGTGTGTCGAACGACGGCATCAGCACGCGAATGCCGCCATCGGGCGAGAAGCGCAGCGACCCAGCCACAAGCTGATCGCGATAGCGATACAGGTTGAACACGAACGGCTTGGCCGGATCAGCCACGACGATGTCGATGCGCGCATTCATCGGCATCGAGCGCATGAACCGGATGTCACCGCCGCGAAAGAGGATGTACGGGCGCTGCGCATCAGCGACGTTGGCCAGCGGCGGCATCTGCGGGGTCCCATCGCCGATCTGCATGAGCAGCCCCTCGCGCGTGACGCGAATGGCGGAGAGCTTCAAATCCAGCGCGGGCGGCGGAAACAGCTTGGGCACCTGCATGACGATCTCGCTGCCCGCCAGCTGCACGGCAGGCGTCGACACCGGCAACAGATCGGCCAGTTCGATATGCGCGGCGCCCATCAGCGCGCTGGCATCCTGGCCCCGCACCTTGACCACGTTGGGGCGGAACACGATGGTTTGCGGGTCGCGCAGGACCAGCGGGCCGCGCAGTTCGATCGGCACCCACGCGCCGCGCCGGCGCATCTCGGCGCGCATGTCGAGCGTGCCGTCGTCGAGCGAGAAGCTGAAGTTGCGCAGCGGAGGGTCATCGCCCGGCCCGCGCGCAAAGACCACGGTGTTGAACAGCGCGGCCATGCTCTCTGCCGTGACGCGCACTGAACCATTCACGGGCTGCAGCGTGTACGACGACACATCGTCGAGCCACACCGGATCACCTGGCGCACGCGGCACCATGCGCAGCGCGAGCTGATCGACCAGAAAGCCCACGCCACCATCGAAGCGGAAATCGACATGACGCAGATACGAGATCGCATCGGGCTGGCCGGAATCGCGCAGCGTGGCGGGCCGCACCTCGCGCGTGGCGAGGTTGCCCGACTGGAACGGCGCGCGCGCCTGGGCCCGGGCGTCTTCAAGCTGTTTGGCTTTTTCAGCTTCGATGGCGCCGTGTCCGTCGCCGGCGGTGGCGCAGCTTTGCAGCAGCAACGCCGCAACCACCGCGCCCGCAGCCCGGAGCGCGCTATTACGATGACGCAAGGTCAAGTCCCACATCGACGGTCTCCTCGTCGTGAGAAACGCACCGGAAACGTTCCGGCAACCGGCGCGGTCTGCTGCCGCGCTCGTGTAGAATTTTTTGCATGCCTGCCCGCAAACCAACCGGCGATGCCGGTCCACCCGCCATTCCGCCTGCCCGCGAGTTCACCATCGATGAACTGGCGCGCGCGGCTGAAACCACTGTCCGCAACGTCCGCTCGTATCAGGATCGCGGCCTGATCGATCCGCCTGAACGGCGTGGTCGCGTGGGTATTTACACCCAGGCGCATCTGGGGCGGCTCAAGCTCATCAATCACCTGCTCGGGCGCGGCTACACGCTCTCCAACATCCAGGAGCTGCTCAAGGCAATCGTCGAGGGCCATGACCTGCGCTCCATTCTCGGGCTCGAATCCGCCATCGCCAGCCCGTGGTCGGATGAGTCGCCCAAGCACTACTCGCTTCTGGCGCTGGCCAAGCTGTTTGGCCGTGCCATGTCGCGTCAGGCGCTGGCGCGGGCCATTTCGCTTGACCTGCTTGAACCCGATGGCCTCGGCTATCTGGCGCGCAGCCCGAAAGCACTGCTGGCCGGCGCGCAGATGGCAAAGGCCGGTTTCCCGCTGGTCGAAGTGCTCGACATCATCGAGCGTGCCCGGCCGCATACGCAGGCGGTGGCCGACGATCTCGTCTCCATGGTCGTGCGCGAACTCGACAAATACGGCAGCGATCTGCCGCCGGTCGAAGACGTGCCGCGTCTGGTCGACGTGATCTGGCGCATCCGTCCGCTGGCGCTGGTGGCGGTTGAAGCCGAGCTGATGCGCGCGCTTGAGACGGCCGCCAACAAATACCTGGGCGACCGCGTGGCGCAGGTCATCGAGCACATGCATGAACCTCCGGGCAGCACACCCGGGCCGGACAAAGGCTAGTGTCTCCGGCGCGCCCATGCGTGGGGCGCGCCTTATCTATTTCTAGTTTGATCCTGATACGACGGGTGCTGCAGGCGTTTTGAATGCCTGCTCAAGACCCGGCTGCACCTGCGGTTGAGAGCTTGCGGCGGATCGACGGCGACGGCGCCTCGCCGTTTGCAGCGGCATAGGCTTCGATTTCCGAAATCAGCTTGGGCAGGCGTGCAAGTGCGTCACGGTTGTCTTCATCCCACGGGTGGAATGAGGGCCGGAAAAAGTCGAAGAACTCCGGAATGATCTTGCGCAACGGCGCCGGGTGAATCCACAGGAAGTGGAACGCCTTGCCCAGACCGAAGAATTTGTTCTTGCAGGTGCGATCGGCAAAGATCAGGCGCAGATGCACGTAGAACACCATCGACCAGAACATCAGCGTGGTTAGCAGCATCGTCGACGTGCGCAGGATGTAACGGCGCAGGCCCGGCTTGATGGCGAGGTTCCACACGTCGTAGCTGACGGCCTTGTGCTCGGTCTCTTCCATGGCATGCCACAGCCAGACCTGGCGGTAGCCGGGCTCCGAGTTGCGGCCCAGGCCATCTTCATGTGAAAGCACCTGGCCGGCCAGCATGGCGGTGTAGTGCTCCAGCGCCACGGTCACGGCCAACTGGTGTGACTTCGGCGTCCACTTGCGCAGCACATTCAGGAACTTGCCGACAAAGCGGTCGATGCGCGTGGCGGGCAGGCCGGCCCGGTCGAGCAGGTCGTTGTACAGCACGTGCTCGCGCGTGTGCATGGCTTCCTGGCCAATGAAACCGGCCACGGCCTGCTTGAGTTCGGGGTCGGTCACCAGATGGCGGTAGTTGCGCACGCTGTCCATGAAGAAGCGCTCGCCGGTCGGGAAGAAGATCGACAGCGCGTTCAGGAAGTGGGTGACGTGCGGGCCTCGCTCGTGCCAGTTGCTGATGCGATCAGCAGGCAGGTGAGGATGCACGTCGCGGCGGACTGGCATCATGGGCGGTTCTCCTGGAATGTGGTTTCTGAAAGGCGCGTCGACGCGCGCCCTTGATCGAGGAATGCACAGAGGTCGGTCCCCACACGCACGGGGTCTTCCTCCATTGGGATATGGCCGAGTGCCGGATACATGCGCAGCGTGGCGCCGGGAATGCGGCGGGCAAATTCACCGGCATGCGCGGGCGGGATCCACCGGTCGCGCTGGCCCCAGAGGATGAGCGTTGGCACTCGGATCGAGGCCAGCCCGCTCGTATCGACATCGTCAAAGCGGAACTTCGGCACCATCTTGCCGATGGCCTGTCGTGCACCGTCGGCATAGAAGAAATCGGCGTAGCGGCGCAGCGTGGGTTCGGACACGCGCGACGGGTCGCCATACACATCGCGCGTTGCGGCGCGGATGATCCCCTCGGGCAGCATCCACGGCGACGTCAGCCGCACGCCCAGGTGATTGAACAGATCGATGTAGATCGGCAGCTTCATCGGAAAGCCTGCCGAATCGATCAGCACGAGCTTCTCGACGCGGCCCGGGTGCCGCACGGCAAAGTCCCACGACACCATGCCGCCCAGCGAGTTGCCGATCAGCGTGAGTTTCGACAAGCCCAACGTATCGACAAACGCGTCGATGAAGTCGCGGTACAGCGGTAGCTCCATCGTGCGCGGGTGGCCTTGTGCGTCGCGCAGCGGGCCGGTGATGCCGAACGGCGGCAGGTCGAGCCGGATGACGCGGTAGCGCCGCGTGAGCTGCGGCAGCACGCCGTCCCACGTATGCAGCGATGCGCCAAAGCCGTGGATCAGCAGCAACGTCCCTTCCGAGTTAGCGGCGCCTTCATCGGTGTAATGCACGCGCGTGCCCATCAGCGGCAGGTAGCGCGATTGCGGCTTGGCGTAGCGCGCGATCAGCACGTCGCGCCCGATGCTGCGCAGGCCGATGCGGCCGGGGCGCAGCATCGCGCGGGCGACGTTGAGCAGGTTCGCGCGCGGGGGGCTGGCGAACAGTTCGCTGGTGGTGGCCGTGTTCATCGGCGGCCCCTTATTTGGCGCGTACGGTGGCCGGCGACGTATCGTCGCGCAGGGCTTTCTTGCGCGTGCGGCGGGCTTCGCGCACGACCAGCGCCTGGTACGCCGCGGGCAGCACGCGGGCCATCACGTCTGCGGCGTGGGCGTCGGGGCCGATCAGCACGCGGCGCTTGTTCTTGCGCACGCCATCCAGGATCACCTGCGCGGCCTTGTCCGCCGAGGTGATGAAGAACTTCTCGAACTCCGCCTTGCCCTGCTGCTCGTCGCGCACCAGGAAGCCGTTCATGCTCGGCGAGACGCGGCTCGACTTGGCAATGTTGGTCTTGATGCCGCCCGGGTGGACGCACGTGGCCGACACGCCGCAGTTCATCAGATCCAGTTCCTGGCGCAGCGCTTCTGTGTAGCCGCGCACGGCGTACTTGCTGGCGTTGTAGGCGCCCATGCCCGGCTGCGCGAAGATGCCGAAGATGCTCGACGTATTGATGATGTGGCCGTTGCCCGTTGCTTTGAGCAGCGGCAGGAACGCCTTGGTACCGTGCACGACGCCCCAGAAGTTGATGTTCATGATCCAGGCCAGCTCGTCGTCTTCCATGCCTTCGATCGTGCTGGACAGCGCCACGCCCGCGTTGTTGAAGATCAGGTTGACCTTGCCGTGCGCGGCGGCCGCTTCTTCGGCCCAGCGATACACGGCGGCGCGGTCGGCCACGTCAACCGCATGCGTGGTCACGCGGATGCGGTCGCCTTCATGCGCACGCACCAGTTGCAGCGTCTGCGCGAGCGCCGCTTCATTGCGATCGGCCAGCGCGAGATGGCAGCCTTCGCGTGCCAGCTGCAGCGCCAGCGAGCGGCCCATGCCCGACGCGGCACCCGTGATGGCGGCAACCTGGTTGTTGAATGACTTCATGGCGTGGTCTCCTTGGGGCTGACGCGCGTCAGACGCGGTCGAGCACTTCTTCGTTAGGGGTGTTCTGGGCGGCGGGCACCGTGCGGGCAGGTACGCGCAGGGGCACGCCCTTCGGTACGGCCATCGGGCGCGTGCGGTAATCCGCCAGCCGGAAATGCGCCGTGGCGCGGCGGAATTGCCAGGTGAAACCCGGCCACAGCGTCGTGTTCTTGCCCGTCTTCGGATCGAGGTACCAGCTCACGCAGCCGCCGGCCGACCAGATCGCATTCGACAGCCGCTTCTGGATGCCGTCGTTGAAGCGGCGCTGCACGTCGGGACGTACGTCGATGGCCGCCACGTTGTGCGCACGCATCGACTTGAGCGCGTCAACGATGTACGCCATCTGCGACTCGATCATGAACACCATCGACGAGTGGCCGAGCCCCGTGTTCGGGCCCACCACCATGAAGAAATTCGGAAAACCCGACACCGTGGTGCCCAGGTAGGCCTCTGCGCCGTGCTTGTCCCACGCATCGACAATGTCCACGCCTTGGCTGCCAAGCAGCACGCCACGCGGGAACGGGTCCGTTGCATGAAAGCCCGTGCCGAAGATCAGGCAATCGACCTCGCGCCGCGTGCCGTCGGTGGTGACGATGGCGTTGGATTCGACGCGCGCGATGCCGGAAGTGATCACGTCGACGTTCTCGCGCGTGAGCGCCGGGTAATAGTCGTTCGAGATCAGGATGCGCTTGCAGCCGATGGTGTAGTTCGGCGTGACCTTCTCGCGCAGCACGGGATCGGCAATGCGGTGCTTGATATGACCGCGCGCCATGCGCTCCACCGCCTTCATCAGCTTGGGATGAATCACGAAGCCGAGCACGCGCGACTCCAGCATCCAATAGATGCCCGTGCGCATCAGCTTTTGCGTGAACGGCAGGTGGCGGAACAGCCAATGCTCCGCGCGCGACACCTTGCGGTCGGGCTTGGGCAGGATCCACGGCGGCGTGCGCTGATACAGGTCGAGGCGGCCGACCTTTTGCGCAATCTGCGGCACGAACTGGATGGCCGAGGCGCCCGTGCCGATCACGGCCACGCGCTTGCCGCGCAGGTCGTAATCGTGCTCCCACAATTGCGAGTGGAAAGCCTTGCCCTGGAAAGTTTCGATGCCGGGAATGTTCGGCCACGCCGGACGGCTCAGGCCGCCCATGCCGGAGATAAGCGTGCGGGCGCGGTAGCGGCGGCCGTCGGCCATTTCCAGATTCCACACGCCGGCGGCTTCGTCAAACGTGGCGCGCGTCAGTTCGTGATGGAAGCGCACGTGCGGGCGCACGCCAAATTCATCGGTGCAGCGCTCCAGATACGCGCGAATTTCCGGCTGCGGCGAATACATGCGCGACCAGTCCGGATTGGGCGCGAACGAAAACGAATACAAATGTGATTGCACATCGCACGCGCAGCCGGGGTAATGATTGTCGCGCCACGTGCCGCCCACAGACCCCGCTTTTTCGAAGACGAGGAAGTTGTCGATGCCGTTTTGCTTGAGCTGGATCGCCATGCCCAGGCCAGCAAAACCCGTCCCGATGATTGCAGCATCGATCAGGGCGGGGGCGTCAGGGCTGCGCGGGGTCGGCGCAAAAGCGTCGGGGCGCGGAAAATCGGTCCGTGCGTTCACGTGGTGTCTCCGTGGGCACCACTTGGGCGCCTCTTAATGTGACATTGGTCGATGTCATCGTAGGAGGCCGCCAGAACCGAGTCAATCGGGCGATTGGAATGGCACGTCTAAAAGCGATGCATCGATCGCTTGAAACGGTTTTCCCTTATGAATCCGTCACTTGCGTGCGG
Source organism: Burkholderiaceae bacterium 26 (assembly GCA_000955795.1). Classification (GTDB taxonomy): domain Bacteria; phylum Pseudomonadota; class Gammaproteobacteria; order Burkholderiales; family Burkholderiaceae; genus Ralstonia; species Ralstonia chuxiongensis. The sequence goes on along the minus strand of JYOB01000020.1, from coordinate 14,101 downwards.
TGCACAACGTCAGCGGCCGCCGGTGCGAAGGCACTCAACAACGCGTTGATGTGCGCAAGAAGCCGCGTGGCATGGCGCCCGGAGACGCGGATGTCACGCTCGCTACCGTCATGCACGGCACGGCGGAAGGCTTCCACCACGGCGTCGACGCTCGGGTTGTGCAGCAGCGCCAGCGCGCCTCCGGTGCGATGGGCCCACTGGCGCAGCGCTGCGCGGTCCATTGCGTCCAGTAGCGGTTGGAGCCGCTGCGCATCCTCAGCCAGCGACGACAGGAAGACCTGTGCCAACCCGGCTGCGGCGGGGTCGGCCCCCAGCGCGGCGTGCAGATCGTCGAGCGACAGGGCGAATGGCGCCTCCGGGGGCGCATCTGCGCTTGCGGCTTCGTGGCTCCACAGCGCAGACAGCGCTTCTTGCAGCGTGACAAGCGTGGTCGGCTTCAGCAGGCTTGCGTCCATTCCCACGGCACGGCATCGCGCGTGCTCCTCAGCCAGCGTTGTTGCCGTGATGGCGATGATGGGCAGGCGAGGGCCGCCGGCGCGCTCTTCATGGCGGATGTGCCGCGCCAGGTCGAAGCCGTCCATGCGCGGCATGTGGCAGTCCGTGAGCAACGCGTCAAACCGGTGTTCGTGCAGGCGCTCGAGCGCGACCACGCCATCTTCGGCCAGCGTGACCCGATAACCCAGCAGGCGGAGTTGCTTGGCGATCAGTTCGCGGTTGATCGGGTGGTCTTCCGCCACGAGGATGTGCGCACCCGGCGCGTCACAGGGGGCGACGGCGGGCTGTGCGTGCACCGCCGCGCTGGCGATCGGCTCATGGTCGGGTCGGGGAAGCGCGCGCTCGCACGCCTGCACAAATGCGTGCCAGTTCAGCGGATTGATGCTCAGCGTGTTGCCGGGTCCGGAATAGCACGCTTCCGGGGTGATGCGGATGGCGTGCGCCTCTGCCTGTGCGGTGGAGGTGAAGAGGATGTCGGCGTTAGCGGCGGGGCCCGCTTGCAGTCCGGCCGCGATCGCGAACTGCGTGAGGCTGTGCCGCACGGCCGGGTCGTCCACAACAATGGCAACGCTGCAGCCCGCCAGTTGCGGCAACGCATACCGCGCCTTGAGCATCGGCACGGCCAAGTGCAGCGTGACTGCCGTGCCGTGCCCGGGAACGCTTTCCATGACGAGCTTGCCGCCCATCAGGCCGGCAAGCTGGCGAGAAATCGCCAGGCCCAGGCCGGTGCCGCCGTAGCGGCGTGTGGTCGAGCGCTCGGCTTGCACGAACGGCGCGAACAGCGTGGCCTGAACCCCCGGTGAGATGCCGATGCCCGTATCGGAGACGCAGATGGCGAGGTGCGCCGTGTCGTCCGTCAGGCGCGTGCATTCTGCCGAAAGCCGCACGCTGCCGGTGTCGGTGAACTTGATGGCGTTGGAAAGCAGGTTGAACAGGATTTGCCGTAGACGAATGCTGTCGACCGAGACGCTGGCCGGCACGTTGGCGGCCACATCCACGTGCACGGCGAGCGCCTTCTCGTGGGCGCGGCTTGCCAGCAGCCCGACCGTGCCGTCAAAGACCTCGCGCAAGTCTGTCGGCGAGGGCGAGATATCCAGCCGGCCGGCCTCGACCTTTGCGTAGTCGAGGATGTCATCGAGGATGTGCAGCAGGGCGCGCCCCGAATCCTGCACCAGCGAGACCATCTGCTTCTGCTCGCCTTCGAGCTTCGTCTGCTGCAGCAATTCGACCAGCCCAAGCACGCCGTTCATGGGCGTGCGGATTTCGTGGCTCATCATGGCCAGGAAGCGGTCTTTCGCGTGCAACGCCGATTCCGCTGCGTTCTTGGCGGCTTCCAGCGCGTCGGCCTGCTCGCGCTCCGTGGTCACATCGCTCAGGTAGCCGTTCCAGACCGTGCGGCCGTCGGCCTCGCGGTGCGGGATCGAGCGCGCGTGCAGCCAGCGCACCGAACCGTCCGGGCTGACATGGCGGAAGCGCTGGTCGAACGGCGTCAGCTCTTGCGCGGAGGTCAGCACGCTCTCAAGAATCCGTTCCCGGTCGTCCTGGTAAATGAGCAGTTCGGGCGTGGACAGGTAGCCCAGCAAATCCTGGGGCTCAACGCCAAGCGTTTCGTGCGCCTTGCCCGCCACGTAAGTGATGCGCCCCTGTGCTTGGCCGGGCGGCAGCTCAAACTGGTAGACCAGCGCCGGCAGCGATTCGGTGACCTCGCGCAGGCGCTGCTCAAGGCGTTCGGCCCGCGCCTGCGTTTCGCGGATCTCGCTGATATCGACCAGCGAGGCGACGGTGCCAGCAGGTTGACCATCCGGCAGATGGAACGGCTCGATCCAGTACAGCACGTTGCGCGATTGCCCGTCCGGCGTCTCGATGATGAGCTCTTCGCGCGTGCTTTCACCGGCCTGCGCCGCGCGTCTGTCGATATCGGACAGCGGCACCGCGTCGCCGACCGAATACAGCCCCAGCTCCTGCGGCGTATGCCCGAGCAGCGCCGCGCGTGTGCGGCCGAACATGTTGCAGAACGCCGCATTCACGGCAACGTAACGGTGTGCGGCGTCATTGGCGACGAGCGGAAACGGCACGGCTTCCATCAGCGCGCGCTGGAAGCTCAGCTGGCGGGCCAGGGTTTCTTCGGCACGGCGGCGCTGATGGTTTTCGCGGCGCAGTTGCATCTGCTTGATGAACAGCGCCACCAGCGCCGCCAGCACCAGCGCTGCCGCCGGGCCGAACCTGCCGAGCACGGCTGAAGCGGATGGACCCAACTGGTAGCTGACCGACAGCCACTTGTTGCGGATGCTTACCTGCTCGCCTTCAGGCATGGCGAAGAGCGCGCGGTTGATGAGCGGCACCAGCGCAGCGTATCGCGCCGACACGGCCACGCCGATGCTCTCGACCGTGTTTGCCGAACCCGTAACCTTCAGCTCGCCTGGAAAGTGATGGCGGATCAGCGCGTCAGCCACCGGCAGGTTGACGATGGTGAAATCGGCCTCTCCGGTCGCTGTCATGGACAACGCCTCGTTGACCGAGCGCGCCGGAAGAATGCGGATCTTCGGTACGTTTTGATGCAGCAATGTGGTCAGCGTGTCGCTCGCCGGCAGAGCGACGGTCTTGCCGGAAAGTTCGGGCAGCGCGGCCACCGTGAGCGCGTCGCTGCGCCCGACGATCACCATCGGCGTCGCATCGATCGGCTGCGTGAACGTAAAGCCCGGCGGTCGGGAATCCTGGTCGGACATGCCGAGCAGGATGTCGACCTCCCCGCTGCGCGCCTTCTCGATCGCCTCCGCCCAGTCACGCACGGCCACCCGCTCGAAACGCAACCCGAGCGTACGCGAGAGAAAGTTCTGGTATTCGGGAAAGATGCCGAGGATCGCGCCGCCCGTGCCGTTGAAGGTGTACGGCATGTAGTCAGGATCAGCGGCGTAGCGCAGCGGCGGCAGCGATGCCAGCATGGCCCGCTCGTCGTCCGACAACTGCAGTCCCACGGAGGACCCGCCACCTTGCGTGATCCACCGCGCGCGCAGCTCGCTCATCGTCGCGTCGGGCAACTGGGCAAGATGGCGGTCCAGATAGCGGATCAGCATTGCCTGCCCGCGCGGCGCGGCAAAGTGCAGCGCGTCCACCTGCTGGTTTACAAGCTGCACGATCGAAAGCCGCCGGTAGCGCGGCTGCGACATCAACTCCCGCGTCGGATAGGTCACGCCCACGTAAGCGTCTGCCGCGTCATGCAGCACGGCGTCGAGGGCGTCGGCCGCCGTGGGCGTGCTGATCAGGCGGATGCTCGGGTATTGCCCAGCCAACTCGTCTTCGAGCGAGGAGCCTTGCTCGACGGCGATGCGCATGCCGGGGGCAAATGGGTTCTGCGCGACTTGCGTGTTGTCGTTGCGCGCGACCACCGCGGTGGGGCGTTCCAGATACGGCGCGGAATAGATGAGGCAGTGATCGTATTGCGAGCGGGGTGCCACGCTCATGATGATGTCGACGTCGCCCCGGCACGCCGCCTTGAGCAGGTCGTCACGCCGTGCGAAGACGTGCGGGATGACGCGTACCTGATCCTGCGGAATCAGATGCATCAGCAGATCGCCGGAGAAGCCACTGAGCCGGTCGGCTTCGACGCCTTCCAGCGGCGCCATGGCATCGCTGATGACGCCCACGGTCACCTTGGACGGAAACTGCGTGAGGCGTTGGACGGCCTGCGCCGCGTCTTCCGCGTCGGCATCGCGCGTGCCACCCGCCCAGCCCAGTGCGACGGCGCAGGCGAGCAACCCTGCACCGATACCGATGCGCAGGCGAGCAGACGCCGCACGCGTGACGCGGGCCATCGTGTCAGGCCTCACCACTGCCAAGCAGTCCGTGCCGCACGGCAAAGTCGAACAGCGCCGCCTCGGTGCCAAGCTCGAGCTTGCGCATGGCCGTCTGCTTTTGCGAGCTGATGGTCTTGACGCTGCGGTTGAGCTGCACGGCAATCTCGCTGACCGTCTTGCCGGTCACGTACATGCGCAGCACTTCCAACTCCCGCTTGCCGAGCTTGGCGACCGGGTCGTCGTGGGCGGGCTGCGGTTCGCCGTTGCGGCAGAGCAGCTTGGCATTGAGCATTGGCGAGAGATAGATGCGGCCGTCCGCCGCCGCATGCATGCCTTCGAGGATGTGATGCGGCTCGTCGGATTTGCTGACGATGACCTTGACGCCAGCGCGCAGGATGTTGCTCATCAGCGCGCGGGTCTCAAGCATGGTGAGCACCATCACGCGCAGGTCGGGGTGGCGGCGCACGAGGAATTCGAGCAGGAGGATGCCGTCGCCATAGCGGCTGCCAGGCATGGCGTAGTCGGTGATGACAAGGTCGCAACGCACGCGGCCGAGCACGGCGAGCAGCTCATCGGCGTTGCTGGCCTCGCCCACCACCTCGAAGCCGTCGACCCCCGATACGAGGCGCCGCACGGCTGCCACCACGCCAGGGTGATCATCTGCAATGACGATTTGGATGGTGGGATGCATGTCGACGTGTCTCCGAGCGTGTAACGTGCGGCAACGTGTTTGCCGCATTGCTGAGAATCGCCGAAGCCTCCAGGGTGGAACATCGGAAACGTCCTATAAATACGCCCCAATCCGCGCTTTTTTGGTGCATATTTGTCGCAGCGCGTTGCGATCGTGGCCATCATTTCGGACCCAGGCGGTGCGCCGGTGCGTGGCACAATGCTGGCGATTTCCTCGCACGCTTGATCGCATCGATTTCCCATGACGCCCACATCCTCGACAGCACCTTCTGCGGCCGCACGCAAGCAGAGCGCCGAGCGCTCCACCTTGGTGAGCGCGGGCGTCAATTGCCTGCTCTCGGCAGGGCAGATTACGGCGGGGCTGTGGTCGCATTCGCAGGGCCTGGTGGCGGACGGGTTGCATACGCTGTCCGACTTGATCGCCGATGGCATCGTCTTCATTGCCAACCGCAACAGCCACAAGGGGCCAGACGAAGATCACCAATACGGCCACGCGCGCTACGAGAACGCCGCGTCGCTGGGGCTCGGGCTGCTGCTGATCGGAGCGGGCGCGGGCATGATCTGGGCCGCGGTGGAGAGCCTGCGCTCGCCGCAGGGGCCGACGCCGGTGCATGGTCCGGCGCTGGTCGTGGCACTGATCGCGCTGGCGGCCAAAGAAGGACTTTTCCGTTACATGCTGGCCGTGGCCAAGCGCATCAACTCACGCATGCTGATTGCGAATGCGTGGCATGCGCGTTCCGATGCGGTGTCGTCGTTGGTGGCGGCGATTGGCGTGACGGGCAACCTGATGGGCTATCACTGGCTGGACCCGGCGGCCGCCTGCATCGTCGGGCTGATGATTGGCCGTGTGGGCGTGCGCTTTGGTTGGGAGGCGCTCAACGACCTGATGGACCGCGCCTTGCCGCCCGCGCAGGTGGAGGCGATCCGGACCAGCCTGGAAGCCACGCCGGGCGTGATCAATGTGCACGATCTGCGTACGCGTGTGACAGGCGACCAGGCATTGGTGGATGCGCATATCGAGGTGGACCCGCGCGTCTCCGTGAGCGAGGGCCATGCGATTGCCGTTCGGGCGCGCACCAATGTACTGACGGCACATATCGCGATGGCTGTGCTCGACGTGCAGATTCACGTCGACCCGCGCGAGCACATCGCGACCGACCCCGTGCCGCTACCCGACCGAGATGCGCTGCACGCCGTGCTGGCACAACTGCTGCCGTCCGGCACGCCGCTGGACGCACGCCACTGCGTGCTCCACTACGTCGATGGTGCAGTGGAGGTCGATCTGGTCCTGCCGCCGGCACTGGCCGCCGAAATCGCCCGCATTGCCGATGCCATCCACGCCAGGTGGGATGGTCTCGTACGCCTGCGCGTGCTTGTTACGGACGTTTGAGCCTGTCGCGCTAGCGGCACTGGTCGACCGCGTTGGCCGGCTGCGTCTTGGCGGGGTCGAAGTGCAACTGCTCCAGCCCCTTTTCCGTCAGCGACATCCAGTCGATTGCGCCCGACGTGCGCAGCAAACCGGTGCTGCCCACCGGGCGCCATTGCACGCGCTTGCCGTCGGTGTTCAGCAGCGTGGCCGATAGCGTGAGCGAATCCGGCCCCGCCTGCAGTTGCAGCAGGCGGCCATCAGCGGCGGGCGTGTAGGCGGTGTTCTGGTTCACGGTGATGCCCGCCTCGCGCACCGTTGCCGGCATGCACGAAATGGATGCGCGCACCTTGCCCGTGGTGTCGATCAGATCGGCAAATCCGTTGCCCTTGGCCACGCCCACCAGCAAGTACCGCTCGATCGCCGGCATCCACGTGACGCTGTAGGTGTAGTACTGCAGATGCTTGTGCAGAAGCTGCTCGCCCGTTACGCGTCCGCTGACCGGATCAAAGACGGCGATCTTCAGATTGGCCTCGGTCTGGCCCGGCACGAACTGCTGCCAGGCGAGCAACGCATTGGTGCTGCCGCCTGCCACCATGGGCCACCATTCGCGCCGGCCATCGGCAACATCGACGTTGTGCAGGCGACGGCCGCGCCCGTCGTAGACCTTCAGGTAGACGCCGTTGCCGCTGCCGAGGTTGTCGACGCCGCCGCCGGTGATCCAGCCGTCGGAATAGAACACCACGAAGCGGTCGCCCACCGCCGTGATATGGCCTGAGTGCCCGCCGGACTCCACCAGTTGCGGATACGGCTTGATGGGCCGCAGCGCGGTGTCGTAGATGCCGAAGCGCTGGTTGACGTTTTCCGGCGCATTCCAGCCGTCTTCAAATGACACCATCACCTGGCCCGCGCGGTTGCGGGCCACCGTCACGGGCTCCTGCGCTTCGGGCTTCTGGATGAAGATGCGCGGGGCATCGAGCACGCCCGTGTCGGCGTGCCATTGCGCGACATAGACATCGTGCGGCCAGCTGCCGCTGCGATCGGCGCCGCGCGGCGGCAGGCCCGAGGCACTGAAGAACACGTTGAAGGTGTTGGCCGTTGCGGCAGGCACCGCGCCAACGCCATGCATGTATTGACGTGGGTCTGGGGCGCCGGCCGTCGCAACGGCGGGCAAGGCCAGCGCGCAGGCAACGGTCAGTACGGTACGGCGCAGGAAAGACAGTCGGGACACGTGACGCTCCATCTTCATCGGTGGCTCGGTGGCGGTTGCAGAACCGATTGGGCCACGGGCACCCGCCGAAGTTGCTGCGCGAATGGGGGAGCCCATTTGGCGGAGAGGCGCCGGGTGTCGCCAAGTGCAACGGAGGAGCCGGTTTACCCCCCGCCGCAGCAATCAAGTTTCGGCCCCGTGTGCCGTTCTTCACAAACAAGAGCGGAACCCATTCCGCCAATCCCTTCCCAGCGCGGCCAGAGTGGGCACAAGCCCGCCGCCCACCGCGCCAGAACCGACCCAACGAGAACAACATGACCCAGCGACTCGACGCCCGATGGCGAAGCGAAGTGACGGAGGCTCTACGTACCGTGGAAGCGCAGTTCGGCGTGGCACCGCAAAGCCTGCCTCGCGACGCGCTCATCGCGGCCCTGACCGACGCGATCTGGGCGCAGCGTGCCGCCTATGCGCGTGTGCGCCGGACGCTCGTTGCGTGTCCTGAGCTGGCAGACGAATCGATGTAACCGGCGCACCGCGGTGCCGCCGCCATTTTGAAGAAGGTGATGTGATGCGGTACTGCGGATCGCTGGATCTGGACCATCTGCTGCGCCAGCCGTTTGCCCAACTCGGCCGGCTGGTGCGCGATGAAGACTCGGGGCAGCCCCTGCCTCCGGTGGAGGTGGCCGCGCGCGCGGTGTTGCTGCGCGCTGCCGGCTACGAGGTGATGCCCACCTGTGGGCACCATGACCGACGTGGCTTCTGCCTCGGCCACGCAGACCAGATCATCGGGATGTAAGCGCCGCGCCTACGACGCATGCGCCACGTGCGCGCAGTCGTGCGCACATGCTGTTGCGAACGCGCATCAGCGCATGTCAAAACAGTCCGATCGCGTGGTGTCTGAAGCACCCGTAAAGCGTTGACTGGCGCACCTTTGCGGGCAATCCGTTGCCAAAAAGCAAACGGTAAAAATGACTTACATTCCGGTCCTTTTTCGGCCCATGGTTCTGGTGCATCCTGAACCAAGATAGATCGCACGGATGGCAGATTGTGCGACGTCGGACGCAACGTCAGGCCGGAAGTCGGAAGTGAATCGAATCGGCGACGCCTGCACTCTGGGGTCAGGGGAAACAACATGAAGACGCAATATCTCAGCAAACAAGAAATCTACGACGGCGCAGTCCGCCATCTGTTCGGACAGGGCGGCGCTGCCATCCTGCCGCGCGGCGGTGCGGCGTACCACGGCCAGGGCGGCCGCTGCTGCCCGATCGGCAACCTGATCGGCGTGCGCGACTACACCACGTCGATGGAAAGCGTGCCGGTGCGCTACATCCTCAAGCCCACCAACGAGATTCCGCGTTACATGGATGCTGGCGTCATGGCGTTGCGCCGCGCGCTCAAGCGTGCGCGCATCGACGTGGACGACCGCGACACCGTCGAGCTGCTCTCCAAGCTGCAGAACGCACACGACGTGTTCGGCACGTGGGAGTGGAAGGACCGCCTGCAGTCGATTGCGCGCCAATTCGGCCTGAGCGGCGCTCTTGTCGATACATTCTGACCGACCGGCCGGTCACAGATCACCCTATAGAAGGTGACGCCATGAAAGGGAAGGGGACGTTCCTCGCCATCGAGGACATTTTTGAACGCGTGCGCGCACACCTGCTCGCACAGCAATGCCGCTCTGAAGACGCCGACGGCGAGCCGCGTTATCGCGGGCTCGACAACCGCCGCTGCGGCGTCGGCATCCTTATTGACGATGCGTTCTACTGCGCCGCGATCGAGCGCCTAGGCGTGAGCCTGCTGCGTGTGCCGAGCGACGATGCGCTCGCGTGTGCGCTGCGCTGCTCCGGCGTGAATGTCGACGACGATCAGGTGGTGGATCTGCTGATCGATCTGCAGGACATCCACGATCTGGCGGCCATCGAGAGCTGGCCCACAGCGTTGGAAGACATCCGCAGCCGGTTGCCCCGCCAGTTGCCCGTTACTACGCCGTTGGCGGCCTGAACGATTGAACCTCCATGCGAACCCGGCCTGCGCCGGGTTTTGTCATTTCAGCGCATCGAGCTCGGGGTAGTGGCGAAAGATGCCCATCGTGTTGAACGGAATGCGCCGCGGCGATTCCAGATACGCCGCGATGTTCGGCTGTGCCGCCACGCGATCGTGCAGCGCCACCAGATGCGGCAGCTCGCGCTCGTATCGCTGCATGTGGCGCGGAAACGCGTAACGCAGCCCCGCCACGATCTGGAACAGCGACAAATCCACATACGTCAGCGCATCACGCACGGCCCATGTCGGGCCAGCGGGGTTGCGCTCGAGCACGCGCTCGAAGTAATGCAGGAATTTGGGCGCGCGGTGATCGAGAAAATCCTGCGTGCGGCGCTTCGCTTCGGGCCGCTGGTCTTCGTAGTATTCGCCTGACGCGATGGGGTGGTGCGTGTCGTGAATCTCCACCACAAAATCGGCAATCGTCAGTTGCAGGCCGTGCGTCCAAAGGCCGCCGGCTTCGTCGTGCGGAGCCAGGCCGTAATGCTGACCAAGGTAGAGCAGGATGTTGGCCGTCTGCGCGATCACCAGCGGGCCGGCCACCAGGAACGGCGGCGCGAACGGCGGCGTGGGAATGCCCGCATCGTCGAGAAACGCTTCGATGGCGGACGCGTCTTCTCGGCCGAGGTCTGTGTAGGGCACGGCGGCCTGCTCCAGCGCCAGCCGGACGAATTCACCGCGGCCTTGGATTTCGGGCCAGTAGTAGAGCGTGGTTTCCATGGTCGGGCGGATAAGCGTGGTGGGAGCTGCGCAGCAAGAGCGATGCCGCATCGCAGCGGGAACAGTGCCTGCGAACGATAATAGGCGCTTGCCTCTGCGCTTGTTTCAACCCGCCCGCCGTGAACGCTCCACTTTCTTCTTCGCCAGCCATCGAACCCGCTGATTCTTCCCACTGGCTGGTCCGTGGCCATCCCGGTTATCTGCGCGCCAATCTGGCGCTGTTCGCGGCGGGCTTCTCCACGTTCTCGCTGCTGTATTGCGTGCAGCCGCTCATGCCGATGCTGGCGCACGACTTTGGCCTCACGCCCGCGCAGACGAGCCTGGTGCTGTCGGTGTCCACGCTGCTGCTGGCGTTTGCGATTCTGTTTGCGGGGTTGCTGTCGGAGTCCATCCATCGCAAGACGCTGATGGGCGTGTCGCTGGTGCTGTCGTCGGTGCTCACGCTGGCGGCGGCAGTGCTGCCGGGCTGGCACGGGTTGCTGGCCACGCGGGCGCTGCTGGGTGTTGTGCTGGGCGGCGTGCCGGCGGTGGCGATGGCGTATCTGGCCGAAGAGGTGCATCCGCAAGGGCTTGGCATGGCGATGGGCCTGTATGTCGGCGGGACGGCCTTTGGCGGCATGGCCGGGCGCGTACTGACCGGCGCCGTGGCCGACCACTTCGGCTGGCGTGCTGCCATGGGTTTTACCGGCACATTGGGTTTGCTGGCGGCGCTGGCCTTCCTGTGGCTGCTACCGCCGTCACGGCGTTTTGTGCCGCGCAAGGGTGTGGCGCTGGGCGATCTGTTCGACACGCTGGGTGCGCATCTGCGCGAGCCGGGCCTGCGTTCGTTGTTCGCCATGGGCTTTTTGCTGATGGGCGGCTTCGTCACGATCTACAACTATGCGAGCTTCCACTTGCTCGATGCGCCGTATGCCCTCAGCCAGACGGCGGTGGGCGGCATCTTCATTGTGTACCTGCTGGGTATTGGCGCTTCCGCATGGTTTGGCCGATTGGCGGATCGCCATGGCCGGGGCCGCATGCTGCTGGCGGGCACGGCGCTGATGTCGGCAGGCGTGCTGCTGACCTTGGCGAGGCCGCTGGCGCTGGTGATTGGCGGTATCGCGTTGCTGACCTTCGGCTTTTTCGGCGCGCATGCGGTCGCCAGCGGCTGGGTTGGGCGCCGTGCGCAGCGTGCCAAGGGGCAAGCTGCTGCGCTGTATCTGCTGGCGTATTACCTGGGCTCCAGCCTGATCGGTACGACAGGCGGCAAGCTCTACGCACCGTGGGGCTGGCCCGGGGTGGTGGCCCTGGTGATGGGCTGCATGGCATGTGCGCTCGGCACGGCCGCCTGGCTCTGGCAGCGGGCGCCGCTGCCACCGGGCGCCAAGCGCTGAGGTTGTGTGCCCGGGGAATTCGCGTATCGTGCCGTGGTCGATGTCTGGACGATCGCTTTCCCTGTCATGCGTACTCATTCTCTCTTCCTGACGCGGCGACTGTGGCCGCTCGCATCGTTCCTGCTTTTGCTGATGGCGTGCGTCGCCAACGTGGCCGACGCTGCCCCGGTGTCGTTTTCCAAGCTGGCCGGGCTGCCAACCTCCACCGCCAGCGCATCGGCGCCGGCAGCCGACCCCGCGCAGACACGCCAGTCGCTCGACACCGTCATCACGCTGCTCAACAACGACCAGCAGCGCACGGCCCTCGTCAATGAACTGAAGCAGTTGCGCGACGGCATGAGCGCGCAGCAGAAGGTGCAGGCCGAACAGGCGCCCGGTCTGTTGGGCGCGGTGGCGTCGCTCATCGAGAACGGCTCGTTGCAGGCCGATGTGGAAGCCGGCGCGCCGCGCTACTGGCTGCGTCGTATCGAGGCCGCCAGCGGCAACGCCGGCCTGTTACTCTCGCCCGACAAACGCCTGCCGTTGGCCGCCGACTTTGCCAGCACCGTGGGCATCTGGGCCGCCATTGCCGGTGGCCTGCTCGGCCTGGGCTGGTTGATCCGCCGTGTGTTTGGCTTCACGGCGGCCCTCGGGCCGCATCCGACCACACGGGCGTTGCTGATCGACGCGGCGCGCAAGATCGGCCCATGGGCGATTTCCTTTGCCGTCATCATGCGGCTGGAGCGTGATGCCTCGCCCGGCTTTGTCCTGGCGCTGGTGCTCGCCTACGCCATCGTATGGGGCGCGATCATCACGGCGGGCGTGGCGATGCTGTTCTCGCTCTTTTCCGGCAGCGCGCACCGGCGCGTGGCGGTGGAATACCTGTTCAAGCACGGTATGTGGCCAATCTTTCTGACGGCCAGTCTGGGCGCTTGCGGCGATGCGTTGGTTGATCCGCGCGTTGCGTTGGTGCTGGGCGGCTCGCTCAGCCTGCTGCTGGCCACGGTGTGCAACGTGGTGGCGTCATTGATGCTGGCGGTGGGCGCATTGTGGGCGCGCCGGCCGATTGGGCAGTTGATCGCCAACCGCCCGCTGGAGCTGCGCAGCGGCGAACACGCGGGCAACCAGGTCCGCCGTCTGCTGGCCGCGTTCTGGCCGGTGCCCGTGGTGGTGCTGGCGAGCGCCACCGTCGTGGCCACGCTGACGACGCCCGACAACGTTGACGTGGTGGCGCGCCGCGCGGTGATGACGTCGCTGCTGCTGGTGGCGGCGTTCTTCCTGTCGGCGCTGATCCGCCCCCGCGCGAACTGGCGCTCGCAACTGCGTCTGGCGCGCAGTTCGCCTTACGTGGAGCGGCTCAAGCATTTCGTTGGTGCGCTGATCAAACTTGTCATCTGGATCGCCTTTCTTGAGTTGGTGCTGCGCGTGTGGGGCCACACGCTGGTGGAGGTGGCGCACAGCTCCGTCAACGGCAAACGCATCGCCGATGCCATGGTGGGCCTGATCAGCACCGTCTTTGCCACCTGGCTTGTCTGGATCCTGCTCGACACGGCGATCCTGCGGGCGCTGTCGCCGGCCTCGGCGCGGGCGCAGCCCAGCACGCGCGCGCTGACCATCCTGCCGCTGCTGCGCAATGGCCTGAAGGTGACGCTGGTGGTGACGGCCAGCATTGGCGTGCTGGCCAACCTGGGCGTCAACGTGACGCCGCTGGTGGCCGGCGCCGGCGTGATCGGCCTGGCGGTGGGCTTTGGTGCGCAGTCGCTGGCGCAGGATTTCATCACCGGCATCTTCATCCTGATGGAAGACACCATCAGCGTGGGCGATACGGTGGACGTGGGGGTGGCCACAGGCACCGTCATCAACCTGACCATCCGCACGGCGCGCCTGCGCGATGGCACGGGTGCGGTGCTGTCGATTCCGTTCAGCCAGATCAAGACCGTGCGCAATCTGTCGCGCGATTATTCGTTCGCCGATTTTGAAGTGCGCGTGTCGATGGAGGCAGAGCCGCAGCAGGCGATCGATCTCGTGCGCGCGGCGGCTGATCAGATTGCTGGTGAGCCGCGCTTTGCCTACACGCTGCTCGGCGGTGCGGAAATTTTCGGGCTGGACCGCTTCGAAGGCGGCGCGATGATCGTCAAGGGGCGGTTCAAGACCCGTCCGCAGAAGCAGGCTGACGTGCTGCGGGCGTTCAACGTTGTGCTGAAGGATGCGTTTGATCAGGCGCACGTGCCGCTGGCGGCGCCGGGGACGGTGTTGCGGACTTCTGCGGCGTTTGAGGAGTGGATGACGCGGGTTGGTGGGCCGGATGAGGGAAAGGTGCCGCGGGCTGCTGATGAGCCGCCTGCTGCGGGAGCGCCGGCTTAATGGCGTTGCTGGTCCATCCCTCGTATCGTCCCCTGCCGGGGCCGACTCACTTTTCTTTGTCTTGCCAAAG
>JYOB01000002.1:173681-249369 GCA_000955795.1 Burkholderiaceae bacterium 26 | reverse complement strand
CGTCAGGTTGCCCGTCAGCGCCGTGCTCGCACTGCCCGGCGTCACCACCACCGTGTACGTGCCGTCGCTCGGCAGCGTCAGGTTGCAGCTGTTGCCTGGCGCCGTGAAGTTGCCGCAATTGGCCAGCGTCGTAACCTTGTCCGGTGCTACCACCGCAACCGCTGCATAGCCCCCGCTGGGCGTCGTGACCAGCGTGTCCAGGCCCAAGCCCAGCGTCTGACCCGCCGTTCCCGTGAAGCTGTAGCGGCCCGTGGCACCCGCCACCTGGTTGATCGCCAGCGACGGACCATCCACCGTCAGCGTCCCGCTGGCCGGGGCCAGCAATTGCAACCCGATCTGACCCGTCGTCGCCTGGTACGGGTCCATGAACACCGTGTACGTCCCGCTCTTCTGCAGGTTCGTCAGCTGGAATACGCCGCTCGGCTGGTTCGCGCTGCCGATGTACCAAGCGTTCGCCACCGTGTTGCCCTGCGGATCAACCACCGACAGATTGCTGCTGGAGCCTGCAAACGTCGCTCCACTCCAGGCCAGACTCAGGTTCTGACCCGCCGTCGCGGTGAACGTATAACGCGCGTTCTGGCCCGTTCGGGTCGTCGCGAACGTCGTCACCGGAGCGCCAGCGGTCAGCACCCCGGACTGTTCAGTTGTCAGAAGCAGCGAAACATTGGCAGTGTGAGAACCATCGATTCGTGCCAGCAAGCGGTAAGTACCCTTCTGGGGTATTGCCGGCAGGGTGCACTTGTTCGCTGTAGTAACTGTGCACGAAACCAGCACGGCACCGGAGGGACCGTAGACGCTCAGTGCAAGTTGTTGACTGCCGTTTGCAGGCGAAGGCGAGAAGTTGGCGACCCCGAGCCCAAGCCGTTGACCCGCCACAGCGTCAAAGATGAATAATCCAGCGCTGCCTGCCGTGCCCAGGGTGGAGGTCGTCGCCGCACCGTCCGGAACGATACGCTGCGTGTCCACAATCGTGCTCGGCGACACTCCCGTGGGCACGACGTAGAAATCGTTCGCGCTGATTGCGCTGCCATTGGCTGTGGTAACCGAGATCTTGCCAGACCCGGCCTGAGGCACCGTCGCGACAACCTGCGTCGGCGCAGTGACTGCGGTAACTTGCGCCTGGGCGGCGCCAAATACAACATTATTGGCTGCCGTCGCAGGCTGGAATCCAGTCCCTGTGATCGTGACCGAAGTTCCGGCCAAGCCCAGCGATGGAGTGAAGCCGGTGACGGTAGGTGGTGCCGCGCTCGTGCCAATGACAAAATTGGTCGAAGAAACAGCGGTGCCGTTCGTATTGGAAACCGAGATTGGTCCGGTTGTGGCGGCAGAAGGAACTGTGACGCGGAGAGCTGTGGCGCTCGCTGCGGTCACCGCCGCAGCCACGCCATTGAACGCGACCGAATTGGCGCTTGCCGTGGTGCTAAAGCCGATGCCTAAGATCGTGACGCTGGTGCCCGCAGGGCCGCCGCTGGGCGAGAAGCTCGCAATAGCCAGCGTATTCGCCGTACTCGCTTTGACTGCCGTGATGTTGCCGACCGCGTCGTACGCATATTGGGTACTGGTGCCGTCTGGAGCAACAACCTGAATGAGACGTCCGAGGTCGTCATAAACGAACCCGGTGTTAGCGGCATAACCAGCGTTGCTTGCAAATAAAACACTGCTTATGGCGAGAAACGCAAACGCCCGAGCCAGATCAGTGAACGAAAAAGAGAACTTGCCACGCGCAGCGCGCACGATGCCACTTGCGCTTTGCGCAAAAACATTTTCGGACCTGGCCATATGGGTCCACCCCCTGGGTATTTCGTTCTTTGTTCTTCGTTCTAAGCAGGAGCCGATCGATTAGACCGGCAAGCGGCAACGCAGGTAATACCACTGCACTTGAAACTCACTTCTCGACCACTCGTGCTGTTTGGGAACCAAGGGACATACCCCTCAATCACCAGCCGTATGAATTGCCGTAACAAAACCGTAATCAGCCGGTTCAGTGACAAGCTTCCAACGAGATCACACAGCTCCATTTAACAGGACCGGCGCCCGCGCGAACGGCAGCCTGCCAGCTTGTCTAGAAAATCGCAATATTGGCGAAGAGGGGTACTCTCCTTAAAGAATCCATAACACTCCACGATCAGGAATTGTGTTATTTGCGACCCTGAATACACCCTCGCCATTCACGTTTTCGCAACAAGCCGCCCATTGACAGCGTTAAGTCGTGAGTGACAACATGCTTGGAAAGTAAGGCACGTTTTTCCGCCAATAAAATCCCGTGATCGACCATGTCAAATATCACCTCCACCAAGGTGACGGCATCGTTTTGCGTCTCGGTTCAATAAAATAAGTTCAGGGGGTCGGTCCGTTGGCACGATGGCCTTTCAGCCAGGCTGCTTCGCGTTCGCGTCGCTCAATGCTGGTTGCATTTTCTGTACGTGAATCCCTGCCTGCATTGCGCAACAGGGCTCGAAGAGCGCTACCCGTCCTCTCAGCGACGGGTGCGCTCGTTCTCCTAGCTTGGGCTGTTCAGCCTTGGCCAGCACCGGCAGCCAGCACGTCGGAATCGGATCTTCTCGGTCTGCCCAAAGTCGAGGGGCGTCCACCAAGCCCTGCGATGATCGCCCTGGGCCAAAAACTTTTCTTCGACCAGCGGCTCAGTAGTGACGGCACTCGCAGTTGCGCGAGTTGCCACTCACCGGACCAGTTCTTCGACGATGGCCTGCGCGTTTCCAAAGGGATCGGAGAGCGCTTGGGGACCCGCAACGCGCCAAGCCTATTGAACGTTGCATATAACACCTCTCAATTCTGGGAAGGTAGAGATCCCACACTCGAAAGCCAAGCTCTTCGGCCGCTGACCAATCCTCGAGAAATGGGCATGCCGGATGACGCGGCCGTGCTTCATGTAATCGCGCAGGACCCGAACTACGTGGAGGCTTTCAAGCACGCCTTCGGAGCTAGCGAAGTATCCCAAGTGCGTATTGAGCAAGTTGCGCAAGCATTGGCTGCCTATGAACGCACACTGCGTGCTGGCGACTCAGCATTCGATCGCTATGCATTTGGAGGCGACAAAACCGCCCTCAGCGCGAGCGCTGTGCGAGGGCTAACCCTATTCACGGGAACCGCCCGTTGCTCCACATGCCACACCATCGAACGTGATCACGCCCTGCTTACTGATAACCAATTTCATGCGCTGTCGGTCGGCATGGAACGCATTAGTGGGCATTTGGCGCAATTGACTACCGAGTTGGCTACGCAGAAGCAGAAGGGCGTGCCGCTGGACCAGATCATTCTCTCGAATGACGACTTCGCCGAATTAGGACGGTTTGTAGTGTCCCTCGATCCTAAGGACATCGGCAAATTTCGCACGCCCAGCTTGCGCAATGTGGCGAAGACGGGTCCCTATATGCACGATGGCGGTGTGCCCACGCTCTTGCAGGCAGTCGACTATGAGGTCTACTACCGCAGCAACGAACAAGGCCGACCGTTGCTGCTCACTCCCATGGAGCGTCAGGACCTGATCGCGTTCCTGGAAGCGCTGACCACCAGTCCGCAAGCTCTAGCTAGGCTGAACCCAGACCCCCAGGCAGCGTATCGCTGAGCTGCTGCGGCGATACCAGTACCTAACCCTGACGAATCATGGCATCCGTAAGATGTTCTAACGAGCGCCGCTCCGCCCTGGCTCGACCGAGCCGAGGACTGCACGGCTTCACCCTACTGGAACTGCTGGTCGTGCTGGTCATCATCGGCTTGCTGGCATCGTATGTTGGGCCGAAATACTTCTCCCAAATCGGAAAGTCGGAGATCACGACGGCCAAGGCCCAGTTGGAAGCCTTTGAAAAGGTTCTGGACACTTATAGGCTGGACGTCGGCCGCTATCCGAGCACCGAAGAAGGTCTGCAAGCGCTGATGGTGGCGCCGCCTACGGCCGGCACCAAATGGAGCGGCCCCTATCTCAAACGCGAGGTGCCGCTGGACCCGTGGGGGCACGCCTACGTGTACCACGCTCCCGGCGCCAACGGCGAATACGAGGTCCTCAGCTACGGCAAGGACGGCCAGCCGGGCGGTAGCGGCGAAAACGCCGACATCGTCCGCCCCTGACGGCCGCATTGGTAGCCGGAGGAGACTCGCGTGAAGTTCGAAGTACGCGTCCTATCCCGTTCGAATGCGATCCAGCTGCTCAGCGTCGAGGCGCGGAGCGAAGCGGACGCCCTACGTCAGATACGAGACCAAGGACTGCAGGCGCTGGGCATCCGCAGTTCGCGAGTGGCGCGGGCCGCCACAGGTTGGCGGCGTAAGCGCTTTTCGCTGCTGTTATTCAGTCAGGAACTGCACGCTCTGCTGCTTGCCGGTTTGACGCTGATGGAGGCACTTGAGGGCCTGATCGAGAAAGAGGCTGCACCTGAAGCGCGAAGCGTCCTGCAAAGACTCATCGCCCTTATCCGCGAAGGTCAACGCTTTTCCGCGGCCCTTACGGCGATGCCAGAGGCATTTTCTCCCCTGTATGTTGGCTTGATGCAAGCGGCGGAGACCACCGGCGCACTGCCCGCAGCGCTGGCGCGTTATGTTGAGTATCAGCAGCGCGTGGATGTGGTACGCAGCAAGATCGTCAGCGCGTCGATCTATCCGGCCATCCTCATGGTTGTGGGGGGCTTGGTTACCATTTTTCTCGGCGGCTACGTCATCCCCCGATTTGCTTCTATTTACAAGGATTCGGGGCGCGAATTGCCGCTGATGTCAGCTTGGTTGCTGGGCACAGGCCAGTTTGTAGCCGAACACGCCCTATCGACAGTGATTGCAATGGTGGGCACCCTTGCCGCAACGGTTGTTGCGGCGGCACGCCTGCACAAGAGTGGAGCTCTGTCCCGGGGGGTGTTGCGGCTGCCGGCGGTGGGACCGCGCGTGCAGCTGTATGAAATGTCCCGGTTGTACCTGACGCTGGGGATGCTGCTGGAAAGCGGTATCCCCGCAGTGGCGGGCTTACGCATGAGCGAGGGTGTTGTCTCGCGCCACGTGTTGGATAGATTGCAACGTGCACGCCACGCCATCGAAGCAGGGGCACCCTTTGCAGACACCTTCCATGACAACGGCCTGACGACGTCGATTTCGTTCCGGATGCTGCGGGTAGGAGAGCGCTCTGGCAAGTTGGGGGCCATGCTGATTCAGGCCTCCAACTTCTACGACAACGATATCTCCCGCTTTATCGACCGGTTCACCCGAGCCTTCGAGCCAATCATGATGCTGCTGATCGGCGTGGTCGTCGGGGTCATTGTTGTGCTGCTGTACCTGCCGATCTTCGACCTGGCGACTTCCCTGCAATGACAGACACGAGCCAATTGTCCTCACGGGCGTCACCGGGCACGGATGACAAGGTCAAAGACGCTGTCCTGAGCGTTGATGACTTACACGCGGTGTGTGAACGTGCCAATTCCTTGGGCCTATCGCCCATGCAGGAATTGGAAGTTCTCTACGATGGGCGCTTGCGCACCCTCGCTGCTTGGCTGGCAGAAGTGCTCGGCTGGCCGGTGGTCGACACCCAGCAGATGGACCAAAGTCAGCCGAGGTTCGATCGGCTGCCGCTTGTGGAGGCGATGCGCCGGCACGCGGTCTTGTTGCAGACGCCGGATCAAATCCTCGCCGTTGTTGCAGATCCTTTTGATATGGAGCTGCAGAGTTGGCTTGCCGCCCGTGCAGGGGCTACGGTGGATTTTCGCGTGGCGCTGCGATCCGATATCCAAGCCTACCTCGCCAAGCAAGAACAGTCAGTGCGTGCTGTCGACAGTGTTGTCGCCGACGCACACGAAGAAGCTCGCGGATCTCGCGCGACAGAAGTACTGTCCTTTGCGTCAGTCAGTGTGGCCGCCAGCCCCGCGGTCAAACTGGTCAACTCGACCCTATACGACGCGCTGCGGGCGACGGCCTCCGACATACACCTGGAAAGCACCGCATCGGGGCTCACCATCAAGTACCGCGTCGATGGCGTGCTCGACCATGCCCGCTCGATCACCGGGCGCGACTTGGCGGCACAGGTGATCTCGCGCCTGAAAGTCCTGGCGGAACTTGACATCTCCGAGCGACGGGTGCCGCAGGACGGGAGTTTCCAGGTCGAGTCCAACGGCCGGGACATTGACCTGCGGGTTTCGGTAATGCCAAGCATTCATGGCGAGGACGCGGTGATTCGCATCTTGGACAAGCGCGCCATGATCGAGTCCTATGGTGCGTTGTCGCTGGAGGCTTTAGGTTTCGATGACGCGTCCCTGGTCACCTTGCGCCGGCTGAGCGATGAACCCTACGGCATGCTGTTGGTGACCGGGCCGACCGGCTCTGGCAAGACCACAACGTTGTATGCAGCGCTCACAGAAATCAACAACGGCCGCGACAAGATCATCACCATCGAGGATCCCGTCGAGTATCAACTGCCGGGAATCTTGCAGATCCCTGTCAACGACAAAAAAGGATTGACCTTCGCGCGAGGCCTGCGCTCGATCTTGCGGCACGACCCCGACAAGATCATGGTGGGAGAAATTCGCGACCGGGAGACGGCCGAGATCGCGGTGCAATCTGCGCTGACTGGTCACCTCGTGCTTACGACCGTGCATGCCAACAACGTGTTCGATGTGTTTGGTCGTTTCACGCATATGGGTATCGATCCCTATGCCTTCGTTTCTGCACTCAACGGCATCTGGGCGCAACGCCTGATCCGCAACAACTGTCCGCATTGCACCCGAGACACGGACGCCGATCCCACAATGCTCTCGCGCCTGGGTCTGCGGGCTGAGGATGTGCAAGCTTACCGCCTACGCGCCGGCACGGGCTGCGGTGATTGCCGTGGAACCGGCTATAAGGGCCGCACCGCGATCGCGGAAATACTGTCGCTCAACGACGAACTACGCGAGTTGATCGTGAACAAGGCGCCGGTACGACACCTGAAAGAAGTGGCCGCCAAGCACGGCACCCGCAGCTTGCGTGATGCGGCCCTCAAACTCGCATGCGCGGGCATCACAACACTGGAGGAGGTCAAACGTGTCACTCTTCAGTCCTGACCGCTACCGCTTGCAGATCACAGAACGAACGCTTGTCCTCAGCAAGCGCGGGGCACGCGGACGCGAATGGCAACAACAGGCGACTGGGGAACACCCTGGAATCGCGTGCGAGCCAGAGTTCTCGACCACGCTCACGCAGTTCTGCCAACTACGCCTACCGCGGCGCGCTCGCTGGTCAGTGCTGGTCGATAACGAACTGGCGCGATTCTTTATGCTCAGCCCCCCAGAACGCGTTGCGGGTCTGCGGGAACTGCAATTGGTTAGCGCTTTGCGCTGTGAGTCGCTGTTTGGCGACCCGGCTGACGACTGGATGTGTATGGGCGACTGGCACGCCCGTGACCCGTTTCTGGTCTGCGCGCTGCCGAAATCCCTGATGCGAACGCTTGCAGCTGTCGCATCCCTGCGACGCAGCCGTCTCGATAGCGTGTGCTCGCACTTCGTGCAAACCTGGAACGAGTGTGCTTCACGTATGCGTCAGCAGCAAGCGTGGGTCGCTGATGTCAGCGCGCAGCACGCCATGCTTGTGGCCACATCCGGGGGGCGACCCGCAGCAGTTTCCCAGCTCACTTCATCGGGATGGGAAAACATTGATGGCCTTCGAACCGTGATCCGGCGTACAAGCCTGCAATGGGGTCTGGCCTTGCCAACCACCCTATATGTGGCCGGGGAGTCGGTGCACCACTGGCACGGGCAGAGCGTCGACGGATGCGCCATCCAACATCTGATGCCGGCGCCCACTCGTGAGCCGCTGCAACAGCAGGCGACGCCCGAAACGCCGTACCTGCCAGCTGGGGAGCCACAAGCGTGAAGCGACTGCATATCGACTTTGCGGCCAGCACAAGATCGCGCTTTGCACCCACCAGTACAGCGCTGATGCTGATCGTTGCAGGGATGCTGGGTTCTGGCCTCGCGCTGCCCCACGTGGTGCACTTAGTCCAACAGTATCAGTCGCTCAGCGAGCGCCTGGTACGGGTAAGTGAGCGCACGCAGGTCTTGGCACATCAACAAGAACAGTCCATCAAGAGTTTGACACCCGAGCAGGTCAGTACCGTTAACCGCGCCGTGCGGCGCCTTAACGTGCCATGGCGGGATCTCTTCGACATGCTGGAGCTGGCCACACCACAGACGGTTGCATTGCTTTCACTGGAGCCCGATGCCGATCGTTCAGTGCTGAAACTCAGCGCCGAGGCAGCGACGGTCGACGACATGATCGAGTACGTCCAGCGCCTTAAGTCGCGCCCCGAAGTCCAGTCGGTGTCCCTCAACAAGCACCAAGTGGACGCCAAGGATCCCTATCACCCAGTGCGCTTCACGCTGACCTTGAACTGGCGGTATCCCGAGCGACTACAAGCACCCGCGGCGAGCGAATCGCACAAGGGAGCAGCATGAGAGTGCGCGTACCAAGCAACCTCGCCTTGAGGCTGCGTTTGACGTTGCACCGGCAGAATTGGCTGATCTGGGTCGGCGTCGCACTGCTGGTCTGCGCCGCCACTTTGCACTGGATCGCACAGCCTTGGCTGGAAAAGCGGAACAGCGAGACGATCCAGGCCATCCAGGGAAGCCTGGCGCAGCGTAACGCGTCAAGTGTCCCGGGGCATGCGTTGAGTCGCGCCGAGCTTGCCACCCAGCGGGCTCAAGCCTTTTTCAAGATGCTGGGTGACGAGCATTCGTTCGAACAGAGCCTCAGCTCGCTACTAACCTACGCCAAGGATGCGGGGCTCACAGTAGCGGAAGCAAACTACGATCATGCAACAGCGCCCAAGGCAGGGATGACGCTGGAAGGCGTCGCACTCCCATTGACCGGCACCTATAGCAGTCTGCGTACGTTCTGCGAAACCACGCTGCAACATCTGCCTTTTGCTTCGCTGGACACGGTTCAGTTCAAACGCAGTTCAGTCGCAGCCGATGCGGTAGAGGCGAAGCTGCACCTGACGCTGTACCGGCGCAATGGGCCCTCGACGACTCCAGTGACGACATCCTCCGACTCCATCGCAACGAGTCAACCGTCTCTAGCAGACGTCCAACATGCAACGGCGGAGGCGCCTTGAAGCCCCGACACATTGCAATGGGAGCGGCTTTTCTGGCGGCCGTTTGCTTGGCGGTCTGGGGTAACCAAGACAAGCCTCCAACAGTCGTCGAAGGGACCCGCGGAGGGATCGCCAGCGGACCTCGCGCTGCGGTAGAACCACGGCCCTTAACGCCGGAAACGTTGCCGAACTCTCCCGAAATGGTGCTGGAACTTGCCCCCCGTGAGCAGTTAATCGGACATATGCAGCGCGACGAATCGCGCAGCCTGTTCGTCGCGCATAGTTGGGCCCCTCCCGCACAGTCCGCCGGTGCACCGGCAGAACCTGTCGCGCCAACAGCTCCTGCGCTGCCCTTCACATACCTCGGTAAAGAACAATCTGGTCAGACATGGCAGGTATTTCTAGCCAATGGGGATACCACGCTGGTGGTGGGGGAGAAAGACAGTATCGACGGCCAATACAAGGTGCTGTCGATCACGCCACCGATCATGACCTTCGAATATCTACCGCTGCACGAGCGGCAAACACTGCAGATCGAATGAACAACAGAAAATTTGGCAGTGGGGCCGACTGTCGGCCCATGCCCAAGACGCTGCCATGTGCGACGAGTTCTAGTGCGCGCTTAATTTCAACGCCCCTTAACCGCTGGCGCAGCGCACTTCGTTTGACGCTGTGGACTGCGTGCGCGGTCTTGCTCGCCGCCTGCGCCCAATCCCCCGTCCTTCAGGAGGCTCGATCGGCGTTCGAACAAGGCAAGCTCGAAGAGAGTCTTGCGCAGTTGCGCGTGGCGCTGGTCAAGGAACCCAGCAACACAGAGTTGCAGATGACCTATATGACGTTGCGCGAGCGTGCCGTCAACGATTTGATGGCTCAGGAGCAGAGACTGCCGGCGGGCGCGAGCTCCGGAGAGCGCGCTCAGCTGCTGCGTCGCGTGCTGGCGATTGACCCAAACAATGCCAGGGCCGTTCTCGCACTAGACCGTATCGATCGCGACGCACGGTACGCCAAGATGCAACTGGACGCGCAATTCGCTTTCGATGCGAAAGACAACGCTGGAGCAATGGCCAAGGCGAGAGCGATTCTGGCCGAAGACCCCAATAACCCGGCTGCGCGTGCATTGATTAGGTCGATCTTGGAGAAATCGGCCCCTCCTGCGTCGCAGCTCGCTCCTACTGAGGCGTTGCAGCGCAAGATCTCGATTCAGTTCAAGGATGCCCTGCTCAAGCAGGTATTCGACGTGCTCTCCGCAACCTCGGGCATCAACTTCGTGCTGGACAAAGACATCAAGGCCGATCAAAAGACCTCGGTGTTTCTCAAAGACGTCACAGTGAAGAGCGCGATTGAGGTCGTATTGACGACCAATCAACTCGAACAGAGAGTCATCAACGCCAGCGCCATCCTGATCTACCCGAACTTACCAGCCAAACAAAAGGACTATCAGGCACTCAGCGTGCACACGTTCTATCTGACCAATGTCAGCGCCGAGCAGATGGCGACCACTTTGAAGAGCATCTTGAAGGTGCAAAACCTGGTGGTGGACAAGGGGCAAAACATGATCATGATGCGTGATACGCCCGATGTTATCGAGATGGCCGAGAAGGTTGTCGCACTTCAAGATCTGCCAACCCCCGAAACGATGCTGGAAGTGTCCGTGCTGGAGGTCAACAAGGACCGACTCGATGAGATCGGCGTGACCTACCCTCCCAAGCTGTCTTTGACGCCATTGTCATCAGTTTCAGGCGGCACGCTCACATTGCAGGATCTGCTTCACCCGACTCAAAGCACGTTAGGCGCAACGATTTCTCCTTTGTCGATCAATCTGACAGGCACGGATACCGACGTGAAGCTGTTGGCCAACCCGAAGATTCGGGTGAAGAATCTGGAGGCGGCCAAGATTTTGATCGGTAACAAGGTACCGAATATCACCTCCACGGCAACCTCCACTGGCTTCGTGTCACAGAGCGTGCAATATCTGGACGTCGGGTTGAAGTTGGAAGTCACACCAACCATCACCATCGACAACGAAGTCTCCATTAAGGTGGCACTGGAAGTCAGCAATATTGCCAACCAGATCACCACCACCAGCGGAACTGTGGCCTATCAGATTGGCACGCGCTCCGCATCTACAGTGCTGCGCTTGAAGGATGGCGAAACTCAGATCCTGGCCGGCCTGATCAACGATGAGGACACCCGCACTGTTACGAAGATTCCAGGGCTAGGCGATATTCCGGTGCTGGGACGAGTGTTTTCGGATCACGCCGACACAAAAAAGCGTACCGAGATTGTGCTCTCTATTACACCTCATCTGATTCGCAATCCGCTGAGGCCCGAGGCTCGCCTGATCGATTTCGCCTCAGGTACCGAGTCCAGCCTGCGGGGCGTGTCCGAGCTTCCCGTAGGCAACTCGGCAGTACCGCTTTCTAACGCAAGTGCCACCGTTTCGCCCACGAGTGCAGCGCCTAGCTCCGCGCCCACCCCGTCCGGTTCCAAGCGGAGCACGGACGCCACAGGCAACCCGGTCGATAACTCAGGCGCAATGGTAAATGGGGGAAATAGCACGCCAAGCACCGCCACTGGTGCGGCCGGTGGCGGGACGGCCGCTTCCGCAAACCTGACGTGGTCGGGCGCCGCCCAAGCTGCAACGGGAACTAGCGTCCAGCAGCAACTGATTCTCAGCACCCAGCAGCCCGTGCGCAGCGCGACATTGATGTTGGGCTATGATCCCTCCGTCATGCAGTTAGTCAACGTCGCCGAGGGTACGGCGCTCAATGCGGATGGAACTCAAACCTCGTTCTCGCAGCGGGTGGATGCGTCTACCGGCCAGATATTCATCAGCGATACACGGACTGCCAACGCGTCTGCCGGCGCAACAGGGCAAGGCCCACTGGTGTCGCTGACGTTCATGCCGTTAAAAACCACTGGGTCCACCCAATTGAAGGTGCTATCGATTTCCGCCACGGGATCCGATGGCTCTGCCGTACCGTTGCCAACGTCAGTTCAGACGCTGGCGATCACCGCCGGATCGCAGTAACCGGGAAACGAATGTAATGTGGTTTGGACGATCCAATCAGATGCCCCGATCTCATCGTCGGCCAGCCGGCTTCACCCTGATTGAACTGCTTGTCACCCTAGCCATTCTTGCTGTGCTGGCCGTACTCGTGCTGCCCGTCGCACAATTAGAAGTTCAGCGGACGCGAGAAAAGGATCTCCGACTGGCGCTTCGTGAAATCCGCAGCGGCATCGACGCCTACAAGCAAGCCTACGACTCTGGACGCATGGTGCGTTCTGTTGGGGATAGCGGCTATCCTGCAACGCTCGAAATGCTGGTCGATGGGGTCGAGGACGCGCGCGATCCTGAGAAGCACAAGATCTATTTCATGCGCCGCATTCCAAGAGATCCGATGGTGCACGATTCGACACTGAGCGACGCACAGACCTGGGGCAGACGCAGCTACGACAGCGAGCCCGATGCGCCCGCCGAAGGGCGTGATGTCTTCGATGTCTACTCACGCTCCTCGACCGTGGGCTTGAACGGTATTCCCTACAACCGCTGGTGAACCCGTGCTGATCCAGTCCATCCTGTGCCAACGCGTGAGATACCGGCCGAAAGGGTTCACGCTGATCGAACTGTTGGTGGTGCTTAGCATCGTAGCCTTGCTGCTTTCGCTGGCATTGCCTCGCTATTTCCGTAGCGTCGACGCCTCCAAGGAAACCGTCCTGAAGGAGAACCTGCGCATCACGCGTCAGACCATCGATCAGTACTTCCGTGACACCGGGCGCTATCCCGAGGACTTGCAGGAGTTGGTGACTAGGCGATACCTCCATGCGTTGCCCGTCGATCCGATCACTGACAGCAACGCAACTTGGACTGTTATTGCGCCCAGCGACCCCGACCTGGGTAAACTTTACGATTTGCATAGTAGTGCGCAAGGCACGACCCGGGACGGCACGCCGTTCAGTTCGCTATGACGCCAAGTAACCGGCATGGCCAGCGTGGCTTTGCGTTGCTGGCGCTATTGATCTTCATCGCCATACTGGGTCTGGTGGGTATGTCAGCACTGAGGATTGGAGCACTCGCCGACCGTCGCGAAGCCGAGGACCAGTTACTGTATGTGGGCGCCCAGTATCGTCGGGCATTGCAGCTGTACGTGGATGCCACGCCTCCTGGCCAACCTCGTTTCCCACCGACACTGGAAGCGCTGCTGCGCGATCCGCGCTACCCGCAACCGCGACGCTACCTGCGCTCGCTCTACCCCGACCCCATCACGCAACGCAACGACTGGGCGCTGCTCATGTCTCCAGAAGGGGGGGTGGCGGGATTGCACAGTCGCTCGGAGCTCGAGCCGATCCGGCAGGCGAATTTCAGCGCACCGTTCGAGAATTTCAATCGGCTCAAGAAGTATTCCGATTGGGTTTTCTACTATGTTCCAAATCCTGCATCGACCATATTGCCGCAGCAGCCCGCTCGGCCACCTGACCTCGGCGCGGTTCCCACAGGGACGTGAGCAAGAACAGCTTTTCCCAACTGGGAATGCGGCCGCGCTTGCTCAGCACCTCCACGCCGGCCCGTCCAGCACTGCTGAAGGCGAGGTGATCGAGATCTCGTTCACCCATTTTTTGGGTGAACGTTACGACTACGCGATGCGGCGGGAAATTAGCGAGCGCTGATCGCGGCGCGCGGAACGCGTAGCGTCGTGCACATTGCCTGGCATGGAAAAAACCGCGCTTCACTGTCACCGCCCGTCCAGGCTAATGGATTTAGATCTTCCGGCCTCCGGTTTGTCTTGTCAGCGCTCATGCAGCAACGCGCTGCAGATCCGCGAATCAATCGTTGCCGTAATCCGGCTCATACTCCATCTCGCGTTCCTGCTGGTCCTCGTATATGTAGTTCATGCCAGCGGCATTGATCTCGTCGCTTCCCATGAGCGTTAGGTCACACGTCGGGCAGCGAAATTCTTCGCCTACAAATTCACGATCGACAATTTCCCAGATGGCGTCCTCGTCCCGCTCCTCATTGATATCCTCGCCGGTCTGCTCTCCTGTCATGAAGGCTCGACAGTTGCAAGCCGGGCAGTCTTCCTTCCAGATTTCATCGTACCCACCCTTGAAAAGTGCGGCTTGATGTTGCGGCTCCCTCAAGGCGGCTTCCGCCGCCAAGCGCTCCCGTTCAGCCTTCTTCAGGGTTCCAAATTGCTCCTTCGCTGCGGCAACACGCAGTTGTACAGCTGCGACGAGAGCTTTGGCCGCCTCATCAAGTAGTTGCCTCGGAGCTTTTGCATCTGCGGCGCCAAGCCATTGTTCAAGCGAGGATCCCATGTGTTGAAGGATGGTGTCGCAGGCATGCCAGTACCGTGCCTCCCAAGCATCAAGTCGCATGGTCCGGAACGGGATATCGGCAGAATGGAGCTCGGCGTTGCGACGCTCTGAAATGTCCTGGCAGAATTTCTGAATGACCTTATCAAACCGAGGCACCAAATGTGCGAGGCGCTCGAATAGCGTCTTTGCAGTAATGGTTTTTACGTCCGTTGTGACATTGATACCGGCAGCAACGAACAACGACTGATAGTGAGTGGGATCGACTACAAGGCTCGGGTGCTTGCGTGCGAGCGCGGCCTTACCTAGCAATTCCAACGCGAGTGAGGCCCAGAGCTGATACTCATCAAGATCGCCGTCTCCTTTTCTTCTAAGAGCTCGACCGATATAAACCGTTGACTTCCCATGAAGTGCGTCGCCGTTGATAGCAATGAAGACGTCGTTAGGCATTGATGAGCATCCTCGCAAGGCACCGTTCAGAGCCAAGCTCCGACACTCCGCGCCCGTGCAAAACGCGCCAGTTGTCGATGATCAAGATATCGCCTCGGCGCCAATAGTGAACATCCGGTAGGCCTGCAGCCAGCCGTTGCTCGACCAACTCCAGGGCTGCCTCTCCTCGCTCGTCAACAGCCTCAAGGCATGCCGGATCGTATCGAAGGAAGGCGCGATCAGAGGACAGGATGGTCGAATAGAACGAGCGCCGACCAGTTCGAACAAGAATGGGCGCGTTCCCGAGCAGATCGAGTTCCTCGTGCGTAAAGTCGAGGGACCACCAATCGAGCAGCAACGTGGGGACGCTCAGCGTCCCCGGCTCTATACAACCTAAAAGAATGTAGCGACAAGGTCGAGGTCTATGACTAAGCTCAACATGGAGTGGAAACTCGCCCATCCCGTAACGCGCGCTCAACGAGCGTGGATGCGCATCATTTGCGGTTTGAGGACGAATAAGTTCCATGAGTGCGCCGGCACGGCCCTCAACACGAGCCCCAATCAGATTGCCTAGACGGTCGAGTTCAGCCGGGACAGAATCGCCTTCTACACCCTCTGCAACATACCGAGCCCAACCGCGGCAAGCCAAGGCGGTATGGAGCGGCAGCGGAATGAGCGGTTGTGTGAGTCCTGAGCTGTTCATGCAGCGAGCGCCATCCATTTGGTCCAACGCGAAATCGTCGAGAGCCTTGTCGTAACCGGCGTCATCATCCACGGGGAATCTCAGAAGAAGGCGAACCGTACGAGGAGGATCAGGGCCGAACGCAAGGCTTCCTGAACTGGTGGCGTCTCGTCGATCAGCCCCCTACTCAAGCCCCCCTAGCTCGAAGAATAGTCGCCCCCGCTGCAACGAGAAAACGCATTTGCAGACAACTATCGTTGTCACGCTGCGGGCTGAATAGGAATCACCTTCCTGTTCCGCGGCATTTCATCATAGGTGCGCCCGTTGAGCTGGCGGCCATTCTTACCCTTGCGGACCCCACCCCACTGCTTGAAGAAGAAAGCAACGCGAGCGCTCCGACATTGACGTCGAATGGACTGCACCCAAACCTCCTCCATAGGCCTGGCGCCTTGGCCGGATTCGCCTCCAACGATGACCCAGTCAATCCCTGTCAGACAGAGGTCTTCGAGTGGACCAATAAGGGGCTCGCAAGATAAGAATTTAGTCTGCGCCGGAGTGGCAGCTAAGTAATGAATTCGGTCGACTACGCGGGAGTCTTCAACACTGACTCCCATCCACACGTTGGACGGCCAGGGCAAACTTGTCGCCAACTCGAGAAGACGCTCGGCGCGCTTGGTCAGAATCTGGAAAGTATGCTGTGGACATTCGACCATCGTCTGGAAGACCGCCTGGATGAACTCGAGTGGCACATCTTCCTGGAAGAGATCACTCATTGAATTCACAAACACAGTTCGGGGCTTCTTCCAGCGCCTCGGCACATCGACAAGGTCCCAGTGCAGCGTTGGTGCAAATTTATTGCTATACCTAGCGGCACCCATGGCATGGAGCCGCTTGGCCATCGTCTCCGCATAACAGTGCTTACAGCCCTGGCTCACCTTGACGCAACCCGTTACCGGATTCCAGGTCATTTCGGTCCATTCGATCGAAGTCGTGGCAGCCATGATGAATACTGTGTAAACATCCAGTACTATAGCCGGGTTCTCAGCAGATCGGAAGCGATGCTGATCGCAGGGCGAGCACCAGCGGGATTCCCCGCGGCGAAACACAACGCATAGAGCGGACTACCCTTCGAATTCTCCAACAGCATGACGTCGGGCGCGACACCCGCGAAGACCGTGGACAACCTTTCCTTTAGAAAGGAAATCATGTTCTCGAACGTTGCCGTCTTGTGACTCTGGCAATGCTCTTCGCCGAAGAGGTCCGTTTGGACGTGTGTCGAATAGAAGCGCTGCTTCCAAGCATCCGTGCCCAACACGGCCGTCAACTTTGCTTCGTGTGCTGGCATCGGAAGATGATCTTTGCTCAGCAATCGATTGATACCTTGGCCCAAAGGGAAAAGTAACCACATGTCGATTGCTTTGGTCTTCGCTATCCGTGCGATCAGATCCCAATGGATACTCATCCCATAGGGATCAAGGAACAGCACCGCCCGCGTCTTTGACCAATCTTTGCCATAAGCCAGTTGCTCGTGGAGAACCTCGGCACCATCAGCTGTATAGATTTTGCACCGATCAACCAGATGTGGAAAATCTCGCTCGACCATTGCTGACAACTCGGCTGTATGAGCCGGATTCTTATCAACAAATACATACTCATCGAATGGCGAACTGAGCTCGAGAGCAATCCGAGCACTACCCTTGTGCAGGAACGTGGATAGAGGTTCTTCTGTCACAACCGCGTCCAGTAGCGACTGGTTTGGTGGCATGTGCGGTTTGTCGCTCCGCTCTCCCGTGCCAGCGAAAGCGTCGATATAGACCGTGCGGTAATACCTTGCTTTAGCGTTCGCAGTGAATATTTTCCGATACGCTTCAAGGTACTTTCTGAGTGCCACCAGCTTCTGCTCAGTCCACTCACCACCAAATACGTGTGCCATCACCCGCCTCGGTTGATATTCAATGGTTCTTTTTCTATTTTTTACCAATCCAGCCAGTCGGCTTCTATTCGTCTAGTGACGAAATTGCCTGCATGGCAGTCAGTAAGATAGCGCATTATTACGCGCTGCAGATGGCACTCGTCCGAGATTGGGCCGAAAGCCTGACTACGTGCTTTCAGCGCCGCGAACATCAACCAGCTGCCTCCGGATGCGCTGCTTGTGTGGCGTCATCACTGACAAGCGACCGCAATCGAACACGGACAGCATGAAAGCGGATTCTCACCTCCGCATCTAAACTGTTCCACTACCCCTGGGGACTTGAAGATCATCGCGGCGAACCCCTGTACGGGCGTCAAGCTACGGACTTGCAGTGACAAGCCTCGGATCGTCTTCCGGCATCCCAACGCGCTACTTGCTGAGTCGACACGGGCAGAAAGCGGGCGACTAGTGGCGGCAACGAATCGTGTGCACTAGATGAGCATCCCGCACACGTCCTATGCGCCGGCCCTGCGCCGACAGCGAATGTTGGAGCGGTGGGTGGCCGGAGCCGCAAATCCAGCCCCAAGTATATGCAACGCTCTGGCGTGGCAATAATCCAACTTGGCATCTCCACACAT
The DNA here is from genome assembly GCA_000955795.1 of Burkholderiaceae bacterium 26. Classification (GTDB taxonomy): domain Bacteria; phylum Pseudomonadota; class Gammaproteobacteria; order Burkholderiales; family Burkholderiaceae; genus Ralstonia; species Ralstonia chuxiongensis. The sequence goes on along the minus strand of JYOB01000002.1, from coordinate 231,340 downwards.
ATAATCCAAGAAAAATGATTCAGGTGGGGGGGCGTTCTTGCGTATCAATCACGCTGTTCAAATCTGCGCGCTGTCTGCGGCCGACCTTGAGGAGTTTGTCGACGACTGGCTTGCCCAACGCTGCAGGGAGTATCACTCTCACGAACTGTGGCGCGGAACGGGTGACATGGGGCGTGACGTCACCGGGTACGCCACCGATAGGCGCATGGAGGGTCCGTGGGACAACTTCCAGTGTAAGCAACTCAGTACCAAGTTGTCCGAAAGCGCCGCTCTCATCGAGTTGGGCAAAGTCTTCATGCATTCGGCCGCCGGTGAATACTCGCTTCCGCGCTCTTACACCTTTGTGGCGCCGCGTGGAGTTGTTCGACGTGTGCAACATTTCATCGCTCACCCCGAGCAATTCAGGCAAGCCTTCCTCAGCCGATGGGATAACGAAATTGCGGGGCGGCTTGTCGAAAATCAATTCATTTCCCTCACCTCAGATATCGAAGCCGCAATTTGCGCTTTCGATTTCACTCAGATTCATTGGCTTGACGCGACGCGGCTCGTAAACGATCGAGCCTGTAAGCCTGCGTTGGTCAAATGGTTCGGCGATGATCCTGGCCGTTCGCCACGAGGCGTTGTTCCGGTCAATATTCAGGACAGCGAATCTGTATATATTGGGCAGCTTCTCAAACTTTACGAGGAGAAGGGTCCGGGGACATTCCCGGACGCGGCGACCGCTTTGGCCTCAGCAGAGTTCGGTCAGCATCTGCTTGATCAGCGGACCCGCTTCTTCGACTCAATGGCATTCGACCGCTTCTATCGCGATTCCACGCCCCACGACTATCTAACGACCTTCAAGGATGAGGTTTACCACGGTGTCGTCGAAGCGTACGGCGACGAACATGCAAATGGCTGGGTAAGACTCAAAGAGGTAATGAAACAGGCTGCCGTCCTGCAGCCGTCCGGCGTCCTGGGGAAACACGCGGGCCCACAGGTCAAGCAGGGTACCTGCCATCAGTTTGCGAATGAGGGGCGACTGCCATGGCATCGCTAGAGCACAACTATTCGGCTGCTTACCCCTTTAACAGCACGCTTGAGACAGGGATTCGAGCACTCGTGGTACTGGAGGCTTTCTACCCACGGCGCTGCGATCTCCTGGAAATGACCTGGCTAGACCATCTTGTAGTGCATACAGGAGACCTAGGTGGGCAAGACGTGCCTGAAAGCCTGCACCCCGATTTGCCCAACCGCACGGGTGAGCTGTTGGTGCGTCGCCAGTTGGTCGAGCAAAGCCTACGCATGATGCAGCAGGTGCACTTGGTTGAGGTATTCGAAACAGAGGCCGGCATCGAGTTCTCTGCCAGCGAAGACGCGCCAAGTTACCTTGACTTGTTGCAAGCCCCATATTCGGTTGCGCTCAAGCAGCGAGCGAGGTGGATGGCGGAACGTTTTGCAGCATTGGACACGACAGAGATTCGGTCACTTGTTGAAGAGCGAATCGGGCGCTGGACAGCTGAATTCGGAACTGACGAGACACAAGCGGGATTGTCGAAATGAGTGGTATCCGGTTACGCCATATTGCCTTCACCGGTCCCAATACCGAGCCCGTTGATCTCAAGTTCGTAGATGGGTTGAACATCATCTATGGGGCGTCGAACACGGGCAAGTCTTTCGCCACGTGTGCGATTCTGTTCATGCTTGGTGTCTCGAAGAGCCTGCCAGCTATTGATGAAATCGCGTCATACGATGCGGTTTGGCTGGGCCTTTCGTTGCCCGGCCGGGGCGAGGTCACACTCTATCGGGCGACCCAAGGGGGCCCGTTCAAGCTCTACGAAGGGCTGGTTAGGGGCGACATTTCAGGCAGCAGCGCGAGTCTGAGTCCGAGACACGACGCGAAACGTACCAACAACGTCTCGTACATGCTGTTGGATGCGATGGGGCTCGCTCGCAAGCAGATCGTGCGTGATGCCGACGGGACGAAGACCACTCTGTCTATCAATCTACTGTCGCCTTATGCCGTGGTGTCCGAAGAAGACATCATCGCCGCCAGGAGCCCTGTTTATGTCTCGGGTGCGCCTACCGAACGGACGTTTGAGCAGAACCTTTTCAAGCTCCTCCTCACTGGTCGAGATGACGCGGCTGCCGTGACACTTCCGCAACAGAAGGTGCGCAAGGCGGCGAAGGACGCAAAAATTGAACTGGTAGATGAACTAATTGCTCAGATCAACTCAGAGCTCGGTGCGAACCAGATCGGCTGGGCAGAGGCAGAAGCACAACTCGACCGGCTGGATCAAGAGTTCTCGGACTTGCTCCCAAAGATTGGGCTTGCACAGCGTGAGCTTGACTCACTCGTAACTAACCGGCGCCGCACAATCGACCGGTGTCACGAATTGCAAGAACGCGCAACCGAACTCGACCTGACGTTACAGCGCTTTGCCAAACTGCAGGCCGTGTATAGCTCGGACTTGGAACGCCTGCAGTCAATTGAAGAGGGTGGCTATGTGCTTGTGGCGATGACTGGAATGGAGTGCCCGGTATGCGGTGCACCTCCAGATGCGCAGAAGCACAATCACGCGGCAGACGAAATCTCAATGGCCCATGCAGCTGCGGCCGCTGAAGCCCGAAAAATCGAGTGCGAACAACGAGAGCTGACTCATGTAGTCGCCTCGCTTGAGGCTGAGGTTTCTGGCTTGCGCAGGACGATCGCGAATCTCGACACCGAGACTGAAAGACTGAATGCACTCATTCAGGAGGCGCGCCCGCAAGAAGCCTCCCTGCGAGAATCGTATGAGACGTATAGCGGGAAGCGCGTCGAGATTACAAAACTCCTAGACCTCTACGAGCGGCAGGCGAAGCTAGAAGTCAGGCGCGCGGAAATCGATGCAGAGCCCACTAAACGCAGAGGTGTGCCGGCGCCAGTAGGCCCTGATGCGACCACCGTGTTCGCTTTCGGCGAGACCGTGAAGACTGTGCTGGGCTTGTGGCGCTTCCCTGACGCAGACAAGGCCCAGTTCGACGCGGAATATAAGGACATCACAATTCGTGGCAAGCTCCGCGCTGCCAACGGTAAGGGGGTTCGGGCGATACTCCATGCCGCGTTCAATGTGGCGGTCATCGTCTATTGCATCGAGAATAAGCTGCCTCACCCGGCCTTTCTCGTCCTCGACACTCCATTGTTGACATATCGCGAGCCACTTACGTCGAGGCATGGTGAGCTTTCCGAGGATGAGGCCGAACTTAAGGCTACAAACCTCGCTGAGCACTTCTACAAGCACCTCGCGAGCTTGGCAACCGAGGTTCAGATCATCATCATAGAGAACTCCGATCCGCCAGTTGCTATCCGGGACCTTGCTCGAATTGAGACGTTTACCGGCTCTAAGGGCAATGGGCGCTTTGGCTTGCTGAGCAGCCGAGCCTGATACCTACTCTAGGCTGTCGCTCTGATGGCCGATACACCTTTCAGGAGCGCGAATGATGGACCTGTCATTCGGCACCTGCATCTTTCTAAGTTCACGCCAGGTATATGCCCCACGCACTGCACTATCCGTCAATCGAATTCAGCGACCTTGATGCTCTCAAACGCTCTCTGCTGGTTTGGGATCGCATACACCGGATTGTTCCCAACGGATATACCCCCGAGGATCAACCGGAAGTAATCACGGCCGTTACTGCAGGCGTAGTACAGAATTTGACTGTGGATGCTGCTGAGAAGTCGAAGGCCGCCCATCGCTTCCTAGATTTCTACGCTTCCCGCGAATCTCCAGATACACGGCTTGTATGGCCTGCGGGCTTCTCGACGGAGACGTTTACTCGGATCAACCCTGACAAAATCGACGCCAAACTTGTCCCTCTGTTTGAACAACTTGCCCAGCGGCTAACCGCCGATGGCTTCCTGGAAGTTCCGCACGAACACGCAGGCGGCTACATGTTCTATCTCGCCACGGCTGTTGCTCAGCAGCGCGCGCTTGATCTGACTACCGACTCATCTGACTATTGGGCAGTCGGGACCTACTTCGCGAACGAAGGCAGCTTTACCGACCAAGTGTATGACGAGCACGCCGACGCGTATCTCGCGAATCTGGCCATCGACGATCTTCTGCCGGACGACCTGGGCGCCGTTCCCATCGATTCGATTCTTAGATTTCGCGAGGAGACGGTCGAGTTGCGGGTCGCATTCCAGAAGGAACTCAAGTCACTCCAGGAAGAAATCTCTCGCTGCAACAATAAGCAACACGCGAAGTACATTGTCGAAGATTTCATCAAGCGGTTTGAGCATGCAAAGGCAGAGTACAGCGCATCGATTGGCTTCTTCGGGAAGTCCAGCGTCTGCAGCCTTCTTTCGGTCGGATTGCCCGCCGCTGTAACGTTCGTTGCCCTGCCTACGCTTGAAGGAGGCGACCCCTACACACCATTTCGCCTGTGCGCCGGAGCCCTGTTTGGCGCGGTATCCGCACTTGCAAATCGAGAACTGGGACACAAACCTAAATCGATTGGATCGTATTTGGTTGACGCTGAACGTCTGACTCGGACTCCGAACCGGCTCTTGCATCGGAAATTCGAGGAGTTCATTAACGACTAGGGCAATTGTCTTGACGGTGTACCCATGTGCGTGCAAACGCGCGATGGGACCATTCACTCGCCCAAAGGAACACTCTCATCGAGCTCGAACACGAATACGGCGTCCTTTAGCTTTGCCGATTGCATTTCAAGGGATTGCGCGGCAGCAGCAGCCTGCTCGACCAACGCTGCGTTCTGCTGTGTGGCGTCGTCCATTTGCGTAACAGCCTGATGAATCTGCTCGATGCCGGAACGCTGCTCTTCCGACGCCGCCAAAATCTCACCCATGATGTCCGTTACACGCTTGACGGCAACCACAACTTCCTCAATCACCGCACCTGCGTGTTTGACAAGCGTGGCGCCGTCCCGCACCTGCCCCACCGAATCACCGATCAGTTGCTTGATCTCCTTAGCAGCCGTCGCACTGCGTTGAGCCAAGCTGCGCACCTCGCCGGCCACCACGGCAAAGCCACGCCCCTGCTCGCCAGCGCGAGCGGCCTCAACCGCCGCGTTCAGGGCCAGAATATTTGTCTGGAACGCAATGCCCTCACTCACGCCGATGATGTCGGCAATCTTGGTGCTGCTCTCGTTAATACCGGTCATGGTTTCCACCACGCGGCCAACTACCTCGCCACCCTTGATAGCGATATCCGAGGCGCTGTTTGCAAGAGCACTTGCTTGATGGGCGTTGTCGGCATTCTGCTTTACTGTGGAGGTTAGCTCCTCCATGCTCGATGCCGTTTCCTCCAGCGAGCTAGCTTGCTCTTCCGTGCAATTGCCCTTGCGGAATCAGTTGTTGCCTCCCTCATTACTTCCTCGTGTGCGACAGATGACCTCACCTATCGCTTACCTCCGATCGTCGTTCGTTGGCGGCGGCTCATAGTGCGACAACTCCCATGGCGCCTTGCCCTGCCATTTACGATAGATCCCCCTTAGCCGCTCCTGGCGGTAGCCCTCGAAGTCGTGCTCGTACATACAACCGCACCGCTCCTCCCCCTCGATTCCAGGACAAGCTCCGAAGCGCATCCACGCACGGAACTCCGCGCGAAATGGCTCAGGGATATCAACGAGGCGGACGTAGTGGGTGTTATCAACCGTCACTCGCGCAATGGTCAAATCGCGCAGCACATCCAAATCTGCCTGCATGGCAACCTATCTCGGTGACTCAGCATTCAGGGCACATCAACTTCCGCGAGGGCATGATCGCGTTCTAGACTGGCAACCAGAGCATGAAGTTGTTTCGCTCCAAGAATCACGAACGGCTCTGCACCCTGACAGACGATCTCGATCGAACCGGCTTTGGAGCGTTTGAGCACAGCGGTATAGTGCCTCTTGAAGACAGACATCGGTGTACCTGCAACGTTGACTTCTTTCGCACCAACGCGTGCGGCAATCGCCCTGATCGCCACTCGAAAGTCGCGTGACCGGCGTCGTGTGGCAACTAGGCCGCCTCTCTGATGACGTGCGAATTTGCGCTTGATCACGCCGGCCCCACCGGAAGCTGGTTTGAACGGATCAAGAAGCCAGTTCGGACTCGGACGTCAGTCATTTGGCCCTCCATTGTCGGGTAGCTACGGTTAGGTAGCTTTCGCGTTGCTTCACTGGCGTCCAGCCTTCCGCCCATTCCACCGCCCAATCAGCGTCTGTGGATGGCGCAGGCTGCGAGGGCATGCACGGCTGAATCCTCCCATCGTGGGTCATGTAGCTGAACCACGTCGTGCCAGCCGCAACGTAGCTGTACAGGGCAATAAGCGGCACCAGTTGACTTTCGGATTCACGTGCATCGGAGAAGTCAAAGACGTACACGCGATAGCCGTCCTGACAAATGGACCGTAGGTCCTCACGCAACTGTTCAGGGGATGTCACGAGGCACGCCCGCAAGAGCTTCGCAGTGCTTGGATTGTTCGGCCCTCGATCAATTAGGAAACACCGCCAATCGGCTCCAATGCCGACGTAGCGCCAAGACTGGAAGGGTAGTTGCGAGGATAGCCATGCAGGTTGACTCGCCTCATAGCCATATTCCGTGAGCAACATGTCTCAGTTCCTGAAGCAAACGACGGAGCATCCAGCAACAAGGCGTGAACCCACTCTCGCCCTAGCTAAAACCATCATCGCCGTCAAAAACTGCTAATCATAGTATGTAGAACCATAGTGTGCAACGACGGACATTTGCTGCATGTCCGTTGCACCTCATGAATGCCAACTCGTTGCCATCTTCGCCCACAATGTTAGGCGTCGACGCATTGCGCTTGGACTATCGCAGGAGCAGCTTGCCGAAAAGGCAGGCGTACACCGCACCTACGTGGGTATGCTCGAGCGCTCGGAGAAGAACGTGACGATCTACAACATCGAACGCATCGCCACCGCACTGCAGGTCGAACCCGCCACACTGCTTCAAAAGCGGAAGTCATAGCCTTCAGCCTGTACGTCCAATCTCTCAGAGACAACAAACACCAACCGACCCGGAGTACGTGTTTCGGGGCATTTGGCAATGGGATCGCGCTCCGGTTCGCGAATTGATCAGGATCGGTTGGATCGCTTCTTGTTGCCCGTACGTGGCCTATCGCTACGCGCACGATCGACTGGAGGTAAGGGGTTGTCCAAGAACTCCTTCGTGAGATTTCGCGTGTAAGCGTTGTACGCCCACCGAGCGAACTGCTCCAGCAACCCTTGGTTTTCTGCCTGCAGCCGCTGGTTCTCTGCCTCTAACCGCGTGATCCTGTCCAAGGCAATCCTCAATTCAGGCGACTCGGCTTCCTTCGGCTCCTCTTCATTCTGCCCGGATAGCGCTCTCTTTCGAACGGCGAAAGCCAGACGAATTCGCTCATGCCGATGGAGCGCCTGCCGCGTGTATTGCTGCCCAGTACGACTTGCGACTGTTTCCACCAAGCTATCCCAGCTCAACTTACCGCGCCAGCCATCGAGAATCGCGGCGATGTCGGCGATCTCCTCGTCGCCAAGGTTACGGCTCCTGGGCCTCTTCATGTGGCCTCCCCGCTGGGCCGCGGGAGTCGCGGTGGCGATAGATCATCCTCCAGCCCCAACAGACGCGCCCTGGCTTGCGCCGCGTGTTCGAGCCGCGATGGCATGTCAGCGGGCCTGAGTTGAATCACTGCCCCCCGCAGAATTTTGGGGTCATCCAGGATGTCCACGAGTCCGTTCAGGCGGTCCACTAGAAGACGGTGATGCTCCACCCATTCGCGCGCGCCGAACTCACCTTCGCGCTCGGCTTGCTCCGCCTGTACCAGCAGTCGCCGTGCCTCTGCATGCGCCTGCCGAATTCTGGCCTCCTTTTCCGCATCCCCCTTGATGCAGACCTGCTCACCGCAGTTCAGGCAATCCCGATGCAATTGGCAGGGCGACATCACATAGTCGTGGATGCAATAGCCGAAATCCGTCGTGTGCGCTGTGACAACTTTCAACCGCGCAAACTCGTCCCGCGGGATCAATGCGGCTCGTGGTCGTGTCGCCACCGGCCCGGACAGCCGCGTGTCCTCCCGCACGACCGATCGAATCCGTTCGACGATGGCCTGCGGCGTCTCATGGTCGTAGGCTCGGTTCTGCCTGACATCCTTTCTTCCCGACCATTTCGCAATATCGAGCTGACTCAAGCCGCCGATCTGCGCGAGCGTGTTCAGGTAATGGCGGAACTGGTGGGGCGTTACACGAATGTTGCTGCCATCCGGTTCATAGAAGCCGTAGCGCTCAAATAGTGATTCGATGCCGAACTCCGACCGACCGCCGAGCCGATCACGAATCTGAAGATATGAGACCGCCTCAATAGCACTGCGCATTGTGGCCCTACTCTCGTGCAGCTCATTTCGCTGCAGTACCAGGAGCGTCTGGCTGTACGCCATCCCGTTGGTTCGATGCGCGACTGGAAACCCACGGGGAAGCATGTTCAATACTGCTGCCTCTACGTCGGAGAAGCGAACATAGATCTTTCTCCCTCGTGCCCGAGTTGGAACCGCGTTTGTCCTGCACCAGGCCCAGGCTGTGTTATTCGATACGGGCACAGCAAAGACGATCTGTCCAACGTCTGCCATGCTGAGCCACTCCGCATCGCGAAAGTGCTCGACATCCTCGGAAAGATAGATTTTGTCGGGATTCAATTCGTACCAGCGTGCGATCCGTCGTGCCTCGTTCGTGACCTTCCGTATCTTTCCGATCGCCTCCTCAACAACACTGGTCATCGACGGGATGATCCACTTCACCATGGGCTCAGCGCCCTTAGCTGGCCACCATCTCAACCCGTAAGCATTTGCACCGGATTCCTTGACTGACTGGCGGACTTCGCAGTCCGCGGGTAACTCAAGCACTTCTGAAATGCGGTCTGGCGCGGCGCAGAGAATCGCGGCCACAGAAGACACCAGCACGTCGCCAGTTCCCGCCGCCAGACGAAATATCTTCGGCAAAGACTCCAGCGCCGCCTCACTCGGCATCTTCGCGGCGCGGCGCTCATCGGCCTCCTTGCCAACCCGCTCGGTATCGATAGGCCGAGGGAGCGAACTGCGCCATTGCATGGGAACGATCACCAGGTTGTGGTCCGTAAGGAAACGGGCAACCAGTTCCAGCTGACCAGCCGTCCGGTAGGCGGTAGCCCCGGTTAAACTTTCTCTCAGCAGTTGTACTGCCCGATTGAAAATCTGGGCAGTAATCTGAACCGGATCCGAGGTGCCCACTTCCTTGAGCGCAGCCTCCAGCGACCGCAACGCGGCCACGCGCTGACTGATGTTCTTCGTCGGCCGCATGGCGTGTTGGTAGCGAATGTACGACTTTGCGAACGCTTTAAACGGCTCACTCATCATGACCCGACCGCGTTTTTTCTTCGCCGTCTCGAAATTGCTGAACACGACGAGCACCGCATGATGTTTGCCTTTGATATGGACGGTGTCCGATACATCCCACACATCCTCATCGAAAGGCAGCGACTGCCCAAACACAGTCAATCGCGTTCGGCATAGCTCGACAAAGCGAGCCATATTCTCACTGGCATCGGCCTCGACCCGAGGCATAAACGTGAACACGTCAGCCATGTGATTCTTGTCTTACGAGATGTTCAGTGTCGCAGCGCTGAATAACCTCAGCCACCGCGAAGATGGTCCGATCGTTCACGCAAGCGATACGTTTGTCGACCTTGAAGAGGCGTTCGCGCTCTGCGAGCAAATACTCCAGCACCTGTTCATGCGGCCCATCCAACCAAGGCTCGAAGCTCTTGCAGGTGTAGCAGGCAATGGGCTTGAGGAATCCGCAAAAGCCGTGTTTCCCACAGCTGGAAATCGCGGCAAAGTTCCCCGTGATCGCTGGTGCGCGAATTCGGCTACTCGGATCGTCCGCCCTGGACGCCTCCTCAGGGCCGTCGATCAGCGTCCCGGCAAAGGCCTGCGCCATTGACGCAACGTTCATGGCCAGCGCACGATCAATGCGCTCGACAATCGCCGGTGTGGCGCGCACATAGACCCCAACATTTTGCGTGTCTGAATGGTCCAGCAACTCCGCGATCACCAGTTCGCCGTAGCCTTCTTCGGCTGCCCTGGTACCTATTGTCGATCGGAATCGCCGAGGGCCTATGTGAACCAGGTCACCCGTGCGCTCAGAGCTGACCAGCAGTTTGCTCAAAGTTGAGATGATCCGGTCGCGGAGTTGATCTGACGTCCGATGGTATTCATACCCAGCAATCGGCTCGTCCACCAACTTGCCGGGAAACATTGGCGCTTCCTCCACGTCTACCAATACGCCAACAAAGCGTGCCTTGACTTGAGCCGCTTGTTTCATCACGAGGGGCCCTAAATCTGGGCTTAGTACACGATCTTTAAACTCTGCTCGGGGGTCGCTCGAGCCCGTTTTTGCCCTGGGCATCCTCAAAACGTAAGTCAACGAGCCGTCGCCCGCAGGGACCGGCCTGATGTCGGAAACCCTCAATGCCGCGTACTGCTTTGTCCTCTGACCCAATGCCATCAGTAACCAGCACAGGACATAATCATCGAGGCTGACGCTGTTGCTCGCGTACGTAATATTCAAGGCTGCTTGTATGGCCTCAAGTTCGAGCGCGGTAAGTGGCCCGTCGGTTGGGTCCATCGTTGCAATCGCAACACCTTTCGGACAGCCCTTCAGCCGTAGTTGGGTAAGAAGTAAAAGCGCGCTCTCCGTGACACCGTTTAGTCCCAGAAGTGCCCATTGCTCCAGGAACCCTGACAATGTCCCTAAGTACCATTCCCGGTCCGGTCCAATATTGCTCTTGTAATTGAGAAGGTCGACGTCTGTGATTTCGGACAAGGGCTTCCCTGAGATACTAGACTTGAACAAGAAAAGCTTCTTGCTGCGATAGAACAAGGAGGTCACATACTGTGCAGCCCGATTTTCCGCATACCAAAGCAATACAGTCTTGAATGCCACCGAAAAATCGGCCGTTGACTGAGGAAGTTTGTTAAATCGGAGCGTGACCTCGTACGTTCCTTCTCTCAGCTTCCAGACGTCGCTTCTAGGCTCGAACACACAGCCACCGCGCGCCGTGGCAGTCTTGGGAAGAAGCCCAACGTACTGTGGATCGCCGACAGGAGCGCTGCTACTGTGCACCGTCATGACGTGGTTTTCCCATCTTCTCCTGCAGTTGCAACGACGCTTCTCGACCCTCTCGTTCGGTCTCTCGGTAGGTGTACTCCTCAGCCGAACCGGACGTCTCCGACCAGCCCATGAGATGGGACCGCACCTTCTTCTCCCGCTCCGAATTTAAGTGCCGTTCATCTGCAATCTTCGAGAAGTTGTAGTTGTAGGTGTGCCGGAACAAATGCGGAAAGATCTTGGGGAGTTCAGGGCACTGGTTGCTCAGCCTGCTGAAGACCCCGTTCAATCCCCGCAAGGAGAGGGGCGCTCCACCATTGGCCACAAACAAGAACGCATGCTGCCGCGCTCGTGGGCAGCGACGTCGCTCCTCCAGAATGTATTGGCGTGTGCGTCGTGCCAAATCGTCGCTGAGCGGCAGCAAGCGAGCCAGGGTTTTGGCGTTCGGCTCGTGTGGCCGCGGGTCGTCAAGGTCATCCGCGCGCCGGGCAATCACCACTTGGTTCGTGCGGAAATCGATATCGGTGACACGTATGCCAAGGAGCTCACCACGCCGTATGCCGAGCCCCATGAACCACCGAACGATCAGGTCGTTGCGCGCCCTGACGTGGCGGCCCTTCCATGGGTTCTCTTGCGAGTGCCTAGCGATCACCTGCCAAAGACGCTCTTGCGCCGCTTCGTCGAGAGCTTTACGCCGGTGAGCGCTGTTGCGTTTCTTGCCGCGCGTCTTATCGGTTGGGATCCGAGTGAGGAGTCCTTGGACGGTGAGGTCCTTCGCCAGGCGCAGCGGCGCACGCATCGGATGACTGGCGCCCAGGTGTTGAATACGCCGATCCGCCAGCCATCCAATGTATCGAGCGATGTAGCGTAGACGTGTGGCCGCATGGTGGCCGATGACGTGTGGAATCGCCTTGCTCGCCTTCGGGCCAGCCCGATAATGCTCAAGGGAGGAAGTCTTCGTCCTGACTGGCTGGGATGGGCGTGCCTCCCCTGGCCGCTCCACCTCCGTCATCGGAAGACGGCATAACCGAACCAACGCGTCGATGTCACCCAGCTCCAACAACCGCCCGTCCCGCATGTTGGCAAGGAGATCGATCTGGTGTTTGTCGCAAAACAGATGAAAGAGCATCAGCGCGCGCAGCACCTGCTCGATGGTGGCACTGGCCCGATTGCACATCCGGAATTCGGTCAGCGTAAAGACCGTCGGATCAAACAGCGGGGAGCCGGTCTGGCGGTCCACCAGCATCGGAAAGCGTTCGCCGGATGCAAAGAGAGGCTGCTTGATTGTGTAGCGCACCGTCATCGCCCCACTCCGCAGTAAAAGACCCCGCTCAATAGCAGGTGTGCGGCCCGAACAAAGGCGGTCGGTCCACTGACCTGACGCCGCCTGCCAGCGGCACGGCCCGCGCAGATGTGCTTGATAACCAACTCGTGGACCGATTGCAGCACGTCAACGCTAGGGCACTGAAAATTGGTCTGCTCCACCAGGAAGCACTTCAGCCGGCCCCATGCTGACGGAAGGCATCTCCAGCAACCCCGTCAAAGCACCGCCGCCCTACGGGATTGTTTACACAATAGAAACTGCCCGGTTTACTGCAAGTCCAACCCACCCCCAAAAAACGTAAACAACAAAAAAGCCTGCAACCCAAAGGGCTGCAGGCTAGTTAGTTACACCGTCCTAAAACGACTCACTAGAACGGAATATCGTCGTCCATATCCTCAAAGCCGTTCGACGGTGCAGGCTGACGGCGTGCACCGCCGCCCTGACCACCGCCTTCGCCGCCACGCGAGTAGCCACCGCCTTGGCCTTGGCCTTGGCCTTGGCCTTGGCCTTGGCCTTGGCCTTGGCTGCGGCCACCGCCGTAGCCGCCGCCACCACCGCCGCCTTCACCACCGCGCGAGTAGCCAGCACCACCGCCACCGCTGCCGCCGCCCTCACTACCGCGGCCGCCGAGCATCTGCATTTGGTCTGCGACGATCTCGGTGCTGTATTGCTTCTGGCCGTCCTTTTCCCACTGGCGGGTCTTGAGGCGGCCTTCGATGTAGACCGACGAGCCTTTCTTCAGGTATTCGCCGGCGATTTCAGCCAGGCGGCCGAAGAAGGCAATGCGGTGCCATTCGGTGGCTTCCTTCATTTCGCCGCTGGCCTTGTCCTTGTAACGGTCGGTGGTTGCCACGCGAATGTTGGTGACAGCGTCGCCGCTGGGCATGTAACGCGTTTCAGGATCGGCGCCGAGATTGCCGACGATGATGACTTTGTTGACGGACGCCATATGAGTTTCCGAAGGTAATTGAAGTGATGCCGCCGTGGGCCCGGGTTAGTGTCGGCGCAGCGCCGGCATCTGCATGGGGCTCGCAATTATAAGCCAGGCAAAAACCAGCGCAGCGCAGCTTAGGAATACAGCATGCTGCCCCGCGTGCAGCAGAATCCAGCCGCCGCCAGCTCCGCCCGCAAACAGGCCCAGCGCCTGCGTCGTGTTGTACACGCCCATGGCCGCCCCCTTGCGCACGCCCGGCGCGTACTTCGACACCAGCGACGGCTGCGACGCTTCCAGCACGTTGAAACCGAGGAAGTAGACCAGCAGAGCGATCGCCAGCGCGGCGAGCGTCGGATTGACCTCGCCCAGAGCTACTTGCGCCACCATCACCAGCGCCACGGCCGACAGCAGCACGATCTTCATCTTGCCGCGCTTCTCGGCGGCAATGATGGCCGGCACCATGAGCACGAACGACACGCCCATCACCGGCAGGTAGATCTTCCAGTGCGAATCAACCGGCAAGCCGGCGGCTTCCAGCATGTGCGGCAGCACGACGAACAACGCCGTCTGCGTGGCATGCAGGGCGAACACGCCAAAGTTCAGGCGCAGCAGTTCAGGGTTGCGCAAAACTTCGCGGAACGGCGCTTTCACATGCTCGGGCGGCCGCGGCGGGTTGGGCACCACCCACACCACCACGCCGATGGCGACGATGGCCAGCACGCCAATCGCCGTGAACATGCCTGGCATGCCGACCCAGCGGAAGATGATTGGCGCACTCACGATGGCCACGGCAAACGACAAGCCGATGCTGCCGCCGATCATGGCCATGGCCTTGGTGCGATGCTCCTCGCGCGTGAGATCGGCCACGAAGGCGATCACCGCCGACGAGATCGCGCCCGCGCCCTGGATGGCACGCCCCACGGCGATGCCGGCGACGCTGTGCGAAAACGCCGCCACCAGGCTGCCCACCGCAAAGATCACCAGGCCCGTGACGATGACGGGCTTGCGTCCGAAGCGATCCGATAGCCAGCCGTAGGGGATATAGAGCACCGCCTGCGTGAGGCCATATACGCCGATGGCGAAGGCGACGAGTTGGGTGTTGTTGCCGTCGGGCAGCGTTTTCGCGAATACCGCGAAGACCGGCATGATCATGAACAAACCCAACATGCGCAGCGCGAAGATGCCGGCCAGCGAAGCGGCCGCGCGCAGCTCAAGGCCGTTCATGCGGCCGGAAGCGGAAGTCATGGATGGGGAGGCGGAGGTCATGGTGCGGAAACCGCCGCAAAAACCAGAAAGAAAAAGCGGCGACAAGGACACTTGAACGGTTTCACGGATTGCCCCATCCGGGAGCAGATACCAGCAAAACCGAAGTTCGGTATATTAGCAGGCTTACCCTTTTCCACGCCTCCCGCCGATTGCCGCAGGCGGTCTGCACTCCGACGCCGCATTCAGCAGCACTCAGCCGCACATGGACGAAATCAAGATTCGTGGGGCCCGCACCCACAACCTGAAGAACATCAACCTCGATCTGCCGCGCAACCAGTTGATCGTGATCACCGGGCTTTCGGGGTCGGGCAAGTCGTCGCTCGCGTTCGACACGCTGTATGCGGAGGGGCAGCGGCGCTACGTGGAATCGCTGTCGGCGTATGCCCGGCAATTCCTGCAACTGATGGAAAAACCCGACGTTGACCTGATCGAAGGTCTGTCGCCGGCCATTTCCATCGAGCAGAAGGCCACCAGCCACAACCCACGCTCCACAGTCGGCACCGTTACCGAGATCCACGACTACCTGCGCCTGCTGTATGCGCGCGCCGGTACGCCTTACTGCCCCGATCACGGCCAGCCGCTGGAAGCGCAAAGCGTGTCGCAAATGGTGGATGCCGTGCTGGCGCTGCCGGCGGACACCAAGCTGATGATCCTGGCGCCGGTGGTGGCCAACCGCAAAGGCGAACACGTCGACCTGTTTGAAGCGATGCAGGCACAGGGTTTCGTGCGCTTTCGCATCCGCTCGGGCGGCGGTACCGCGCACGAGGCCGAAGCAAAAGTCTACGAAGTCGACAACCTGCCCAAGCTCAAGAAGAACGACAAACATTCGATCGAGGTCGTGGTCGACCGCGTGAAGGTCAACCCCGAACTCAAGCAGCGCTTGGCCGAGTCGTTCGAAACCGCGCTGCGCCTAGCAGACGGCCGCGCCATCGCGCTGGAAATGGACACGGGCAAGGAGCACGGCTTCAGCTCCAAGTTCGCCTGCCCGATCTGCTCGTATTCGCTGCAGGAGCTGGAGCCGCGGCTGTTCTCGTTCAACAACCCGATGGGCGCCTGCCCCCACTGCGACGGCCTGGGCCAGATCACCTTCTTCGATCCGAAGCGCGTGGTGGCCTTTCCGAATCTGTCGCTCGCTTCTGGCGCCATCAAGGGTTGGGATCGCCGCAACCAGTTTTACTTCCAGATGCTGCAGAGCCTGGCGGCGTTCTATGACGTCGACATCGATGTCGCGTTTGAAGACCTGCCGCCTGAGACCCAGCAGGTCGTGTTGCACGGCTCGGGCACGCAACAGATTCCGTTCACGTACATCAACGAGCGCGGCAAGACCACGGTGCGCGAGCACGCGTTCGAGGGGATCATCCCCAACCTGGAGCGGCGCTACAAAGAGACCGACTCCATCGCCGTGCGCGAGGAGCTGGCCAAGTACCAGAACAACCAGCAGTGCCCGGAGTGCCACGGCACCCGCCTGCGCCGCGAAGCGCGCTTCGTCAAGATTGGCGAAGCCGAGCAGGCACGCGGCATCTACGAGATCAACGGCTGGCCACTGCGCGATGCGCTTACGTATTTCCTGACGCTGAACATGCACGGCGCCAAGCGCGAGATTGCCGACAAGATCGTCAAGGAGATCACCGCGCGGCTGAACTTCCTGAACAACGTCGGGCTCGATTACCTGTCGCTGGAGCGCAGCGCCGATACGCTCTCGGGCGGCGAGGCACAGCGCATTCGGCTGGCGTCGCAGATCGGCTCGGGCCTGACCGGCGTGATGTACGTGCTGGACGAGCCATCCATTGGCCTGCACCAGCGCGACAACGATCGGCTGATCGGCACGCTCAAGCACCTGCGCGATCTCGGCAACTCGGTGCTGGTGGTGGAGCACGATGAAGACATGATCCGCGCGTCGGACTACGTGGTCGACATCGGCCCCGGTGCCGGCGTGCACGGCGGCCAGATCATCGCCGAGGGCACACCCCAGCAAGTCGAGCAATCGCCGGCGTCACTGACGGGCGACTACTTGTCGGGCAAGCGCCGCATCGAGGTGCCCAAGCAGCGCACGGCGCCCGATGAAGAGCGCTGGCTGCGCATCATCAACGCCAGCGGCAACAACTTGAAGAATGTGTCGGCGGACATTCCGGTGGGGCTGCTGACGTGCATCACGGGCGTGTCGGGTTCGGGCAAGTCGACGCTGATCAACGACACGCTTTACCACGCGGTGGCACGCCATCTGTACGGCTCGACGCCGGAGCCCGCAGCGCACGATCGCATCGACGGTCTGGAGCATTTCGACAAGGTCATCAACGTCGACCAATCGCCGATTGGCCGCACGCCCCGCTCGAACCCGGCCACCTACACGGGCCTGTTCACGCCGATCCGCGAGCTGTTTGCCGGCGTGCCGTCGGCCAAGGAGCGCGGGTATGACCCCGGCCGCTTCTCCTTCAACGTCAAGGGCGGCCGCTGTGAAGCGTGCCAGGGCGACGGCGTGCTCAAGGTCGAGATGCACTTCCTGCCCGACGTGTATGTGCCATGCGACGTGTGCCACGGCAAGCGCTACAACCGTGAAACGCTGGAAGTGCTCTACAAGGGCAAGAACATCACCGAAGTGCTGGAGATGACGGTGGAGCAGGCGCACGAGTTCTTCGCGCCGGTGCCCGTGGTGCGCCGCAAGCTGCAGACGCTGCTGGATGTGGGCCTGGGCTACATCCGGCTGGGGCAATCGGCGACCACGCTGTCGGGCGGCGAGGCGCAGCGCGTGAAGCTGTCGCTGGAGCTATCGAAGCGAGACACAGGCCGCACGCTCTACATCCTGGATGAGCCGACCACCGGCCTGCACTTCCACGATATCGAGCTGCTGCTGAAGGTCATTTACAAGCTGCGCGATCACGGCAATACGATCGTGATCATCGAGCACAACCTCGACGTGATCAAAACGGCGGACTGGCTGCTAGATCTCGGGCCCGAAGGCGGTGCCGGCGGTGGGCAGATCATCGCCAAGGGCACTCCCGAGGATGTGGCGAAGAGCAAGGCAAGCTTTACCGGCAAATACCTCGCGCCGCTGCTCAAGCGGAAGTGAGCGCGGTCATCCGGCAACAAAAAAGCGCGGCTTCGGCTGCGCTTTTTTTTAGCATGCGGGCGTCAGTGGCCGGCTGGCGCCGTCTCGGTCTCCACGTCATCCGCGTCTTTCATGCGGCTGCGGTTCAGCGCCCCGGCTTCATCCAGCACGGAATACGCGGCCGCGCAGAACAACGAATTTAACCGCTTGAAATCGCTGATGATGTCCAGATGCAATGAGCTGGTCTCGATGCTCTCGGCCGTCTGGGCGGACACTCGCGTGAGGTGACTGCGCGAGTAGCGCTTCTCCAGATCGCGGAAGTGCGCCTTCTCAAGCATCAGCTTCTGCGCGCTGCGCAGGTCCCCCGTCAGGAACACCGATAGCGCCAGCTTCAGGTTCGTGACGAGGCGTGCGTGCATGTCTTCCAGCTCTTCCATGCCGGCCTCGGAAAAGGCCAGCTTGTGGGCGATCTTCTTCTCGCGCACATCCTGCAGCAGCCGGTCGAGAATGTCGCCAGCGTGCTCCAGGTTGATGGTGAGCGAGATGATGTCGGCCCAGCGTTTGCCCTCGCGCGCGTCCAGCGCTTCGTGGCTCAGTTGCGTGAGATAAAGCTTGATGGCGGTGTAAAGCGCATCCACCTCGTCGTCGATGGCGCGGGTGGTTTGCAGCAGGCGTACGTCGTTGGTCTTGAGCACGCGCAGGGTGTTGTCGAGCATGTGCTCAACGCGATCGCCGATGCGCAGTACCTCGCGCGCCGCATTGCCCAACGCCAACGTTGGCGTGGCCAGCGCCGAAGGATCGAGATAACGCGGCGCAACGAGATCGTCGATATGCGCGCCGCCCGGCAGGATGCGCGCGCACAGGCGCGCCATCGTATCGGTGAAGCCGATCAGCAGCACCGCCAACGCCACGTTGAACACCACATGAAACGCCACGACCACGTGCTGTGGTGCGACGCCCGCGTGCGGCGCCCACTCCGCCAGCTTGTCCAGAAAGGGCAGCGCCAGCGCGGCACCCAGCATGCGCGAAAGCAAGTTTCCGAGCGTTGCGCGGCGTGCGGCCTGGCTCGATGACGGCGTGGTCGCCAATGCGGCCACGGCACTGCCGATATTGGCGCCCAGCACAATCGCAAACGCCACCTTGACCGACACCGCCGCGGACGTCGCCAGCGTCGCGCAGAACAGCACCACCGCCAGGCTCGAATAGCACAGCAGCGTGAGCACTGCGCCAATCAACATGTTCAGGCCGGTGTCTGACGAGAAGGAACTCAGCAGCACGCGCAGCGCATTGGCTTCCACCATCGGGCTCGACGCGACCGAGATCAGTTCCAGCGCCATCATGATCAGGCCCAGGCCGATCAGCACCCGCCCGAAGTGTCCCACCGCACTGCCCTTGCGCGACAGATGCAGGATCACGCCAAAGAAGATCAGCAGCGGCGACAGCCACGACAAGTCCAGCGCAAATACCTGCGCCATGATGGCCGTGCCCACGTTGGCACCCAGCAGAATCGCCAGCGCCGACGACACGCCCATCAGCCCTTGCGCAACAAACGCCCCGACGATGGTGGCCGTGGCGTTACTGCTCTGCACAAGGCATGTCACGCCAATGCCGGCAAGTAGTGCAGAGAATCGGTTCGATACGCTGCGCGACAACAGGCGGCGCAAGTCCGCGCCGTACAGGCGCAACATGCCGACCTTGACGGTTTGCGTGCCCCATACCAACAGGGCGACGCCGGAAAGCAGCTTAAGCAGGGTGATCATTGTTGCCGTGCAGTCTTGCTTATTTGGTCAGGGCAACCCGCAGCCCCAGCCCGATGAAAATACAGCCGCTCACCCGGTCGAGCCACAGCGAGGCACGCGGTGTGCGGCGCATCCAGCCGCCCAGCGCGGCCGCGCACCAACCGTAGAGGCTGAACACGACGATGGTCTGCGCCATGAACACGCCGCCCAGCAGCAACATCTGCAACGCAGCATGACCGGCCTGCGCATCGACGAACTGCGGCAGGAACACCACGAAGAACAGCGTCACCTTCGGGTTGAGCAAATTGGCAAAGACGCTCTGGCGATACACCTGCCAGAGGTCTGGGGCCGCCTGCGCGTCAGCACGATTCGCGCCGATGCTGCCCTTGCTGCGCAGGGCCTGGATGCCCAGCCAGATCAGATACGCTGCACCCAGCCAGCGGATCGCCTGGAACGCCACAGGGGACGATTGCAGCACTGCGGCCAGCCCGAGCGCCGCCAGCGTCGTATGAAAGAGGCAGCCCGACGCGAACCCCGCCGCCGCAGACAAACCCGCCTTACGGCCCTGGCTTGCGCCGCGCGCGATCACTTGCAGGTTGTCCGGCCCGGGCATCACCGTGATGGCAATCGAGGTCAGCAGGAACAGCAATACGTGGGGCATCGACGTCTCCCGGGGCGCAGGGGAAATGGAAAGGATCATGCTACTGCGCGCGGCAGTAGAACGTCATATTTTTGTCACATGAGCGTATGCGGCTGGCGCATCACGCAAAGGCAGCGGGTGCCTGCTCAGTGCCCATCAAACCGGCAGACCGTGAAGAGCGGCAGCCCGCCGTCTATCAGCAGTTGCGAGCCGCCCAATTCGGGCAGGTCGACAATCGCCGCGCCCTCCACCACCGTCGCGCCCAGCCGTTCAAGCAAGCGCTTGCCGGCCATCATGGTGCCGCCGGTGGCAATCAGGTCGTCGATCAACAGGACGCGATCTCCGGGCTTGCAGGCATCGGCGTGGATTTCCACCGTCGCGCTGCCGTATTCGAGCATGTACTCCTCGGCCACGGTGTTGAACGGCAGCTTGCCTTTCTTGCGGATCGGCACAAAGCCGAGGTTCAGCTCATACGCCACGATCGAGCCGAGGATGAATCCACGCGCATCGATGCCCGCCACCAGATTCAGTCCCTGCCCCATGTAGCGATGGACGAATACGTCCACCAGCACGCGCAGGCTCTTCGGGTCCTGCAGCAGCGGCGTGATATCGCGAAACATCACCCCGGCCTGCGGCCAGTCCGGCACCGTGCGGATGCGGTCGCGCAGGTAGCGCGATACATCGCCCAGTTCGGTGGAAGCGGGAATGGACGACGGCGTGAGCAGCGCCGCCTGGTGAGGGGGAACTTGGTTCATGGCAAAAACGGAAAGCAGGAAACGTGGTCTGCGGTAATGGGTTACCACCCGGGCCGAATGGCGCCGAACCACAATGGGCAAACCCCAACCATACAGGAGACGCGGCAATGGCAAAGAAAATTCTGATGCTGGTCGGCGACTATGTGGAGGACTACGAAGTCATGGTCCCCTTCCAGGCGCTGCAGATGGTCGGCCACACGGTGCACGCCGTCTGTCCGGACAAGCGCGCTGGCGATTCCGTCGCGACCGCCATTCACGATTTCGAAGGCGCGCAGACGTACTCCGAAAAGCCCGGCCATCGTTTCACCGTCAACGCCACCTTCGCCGACGTCGACCCGGCAACGTATGACGCACTTGTCGTGCCCGGCGGCCGCGCGCCCGAATACCTGCGGCTGAACGCCCGCGTGCTTGATGTCGTGCGGCACTTCGCCCATGCGGACAAACCCATCGCGGCCATCTGCCACGGTGCGCAGTTGCTGTCGGCGGCGGGTGTGCTGGAAGGCAAGGCGTGCTCGGCGTATCCGGCATGTGGCCCGGAAGTCACGGCGGCGGGCGGCAGCTTCAAGGACATCCCCGTCGACCAGGCCCACACCGACGGCAAGCTGGTCACGGCTCCCGCCTGGCCGGCACATCCGGCGTGGTTGGCACAGTTTCTTGAAGTCCTGGGCACGCGGGTTCTACACTGATCCGGTTGCCCGCACGCCGGGCGCCCCAGGAGCCCCCGGCCATGTGCGAAATCTTCATCCGCGCCAATCCCCATTCCTACGATAGCCTCGCGCGTTCGCTACGCCTGCACGGCGTGGCGACCAGCGTGCGGCTGGAGTGCCTGTTCTGGGAGGTGCTCGAAGAGATTGGCCAGCGCGACGGCCTGACGGTCAACCAGCTCATCAGCAAGCTCTATGACGAGTTGTTCGAGCGTCGCGGCGAGGTGGCGAACTTCGCGTCGTTCCTGCGCGTCTGCTGCCTGCGCTATCTCATGCTGAAGCAGGAGGGGCGCATTCCGGCCGATACGCGGGTGTCGATCAGTTCGCTCGATGCCACGGCGGTGCTGGATGGCCTGCCGGCCAACATGGCGGATGCCCCGCCGCCGCGCCGCTCACGCGGGCCGCTGCTGGAAGCGTTCATCAAGTAAGCGCTGGCATCAACGCGGCGAGAGCCGCTCCTCGGCCATCTGCAGCCCCTCGGGTGTGCCGCGCAGAACAACGATATCGCCCAGCTCCAGCACCGTGTCTGGATCGGGATCGAGCGCGCGAATGCCCTGGCGCCGGATCGCCGTGACCGACGTCTTGAACGTCTCCAGCCCCATCGTGCCAAGCTTGTGGCCGATGGCCGGCGAGCCCTTTGCCAGCGGCACAGAATGCAGGCGCACGGCGTCGCGCTCGAGCATGTCTTCCTCGTCATCCTGGCCATGGAAGTAGCCGCGCAGCAGGCTGTAACGTGCGTCACGCATCTCCTGCGCACGCCGCACCACGCGGCGCAGCGGCACGCCCAGCAGCACCAGCGCGTGCGAGGCCAGCATCAGGCTCCCTTCGATAATTTCGGGGACGACCTCGGTGGCGCCAGCCTGCTGCAGCCGATCCAGGTCGGCATCGTCGATGGTGCGCACGATCACGGGCAGGGTCGGCTCCAGCGCCTGCACGTGGTGCAGCACCTTCAATGCGGACGCCGTATCGGCATACGTAACGGCGACCGCCGCTGCGCGGTGGATACCGGCGGCCACCAGTGATTCGCGCCGCGCCGCATCGCCGTAGACGACATGCTCGCCCGCGGCCGCAGCTTCGCGCACGCGGTCGGGGTCCAGGTCGAGCGCGACATAGCCGATGCCCTCCTGCTCCACCATGTGCGCCAGGTTCTGGCCGCTGCGCCCGTAGCCGCAGATGATGACGTGGCGCTCGGTGGCAATGCTCTGCGCGGCAATCTTGGTCATGGCCAGCGATTGCATCAGCCAGTCCGTGCGCGACAGCCGCATGGCGATCACGTCGCTGTACTGGATCAGGAATGGCGCCAGGAGCATCGACAGCAGCATCGCCGCCAGGATCGCCTGGCCGAGCAGCGGGTCGATCAGTCTCATGCCGTCAATCTGGTTGAGCAGCACGAAACCGAACTCACCGGCCTGCGCCAGCCCGAGCGCCGTGCGGATCGCCGCGCCGCCTCCCGAACCAAAGGCACGTGCCAGCAACGCAATCAGCACAAACTTGAACAGCACCGGCGCCATCACCAAGCCCAGCACCAGCGCCCAATGCTCGAAGACCACGCGCGGGTCCAGCAGCATGCCGACCGTCACGAAGAACAGCCCCAGCAGCACATCCCGGAACGGCTTGATGTCTTCTTCCACCTGCAGCTTGTACGGCGTTTCCGACACCAGCATGCCGGCCAGGAACGCGCCCAGCGCCATCGACAAGCCCAGCCGCTCGGTCAACGCGGCCATGCCCAGCGTGACCAGCAGCAGGTTCAGCATGAACAGCTCCTGCGAGCGCCGCGCCGCCACGAGGTGGAACCAGCGCGACAGCAGCTTCTGCCCCAGGAACAGGATCAGCACCAGCGCGACGGTGATCTTGAGCGCGGCAATGGACAGCGCGAGCACGAGGTCCGTTGGGTTCTTGCCCAATGACGGCACCACGATCAGCAGCAGCACGACCGCCAGATCCTGGAACAGCAGCACGCTGATGATGTTGCGGCCATGCTCGGTCTCGAGCTGCAGACGCTCGGCCAGCATTTTCGAGACGATGGCCGTGGACGACATGGCCAACGCGCCGCCCAGCGCCAGTCCTGCCTGCCACGACAGCGGGTACCAGTGGGACAGCACCATCGAAACGGGAATCGTGAGCAGGATGGTCAGCCCCACCTGCGACGCCCCGAGCCCCAGCACCAGCCGCCGCATCGAACGCAGCTTGGAGAGGTTGAACTCCAGCCCGATCGAGAACATCAGGAAGACCACCCCGAATTCCGCCAGATAGCGCGTCTGCGCCGTATCGGATTCCAGCCCGGTCGCCTTCGGCCCGATGAGGACGCCCACCACGAGGTACGCCAGCATCGGCGGCAGTTGCAGCATCCGGAACAACACCACGCCGATCACGACGGCGGCCAGCAACACGAGGGTGAGTTCCAGCGGCGAATGCATGCGACGCGAAAAACCAATCGAAAGAGGTTGGACAGGAGGGCCAGATGCCGCGCATCAGGACGGTGCGTGCGCAAGCGAGCACGCAGGCGCTGCAAGACCGATGCCAGGATATAAACGAAGAACGCGATACGCGAGACGCCGCAGAGCAAAAAAATGACGGCGTGGCGACGGGCAGAAAAGTGATTTGAAAGCTGAATGCCGCGGCGCAGCAAAACGGAGCGCCCGCACGCCCCGCGACTCCCCGCAAAGCCAGCCCAAATGCAATGCCAGAACGAACGGCAGCCAATCAGGGCCAGTGTCAATCGTTGTTATACTTCGCCGCCATGATAGCGAATTTCAATCCGGATCGAGCGCTTGCGCTGGCGCAGCAAACCTTCGACATCGAAGCGCAAGCCGTACTCGGTCTCAAAACCCAGGTGTCCGCCGACTTTGCGCGCGCGGTCGAAATGGTGCTTGGCTGCACCGGCCGCGTCGTCGTCTCCGGCATGGGCAAATCGGGCCATGTGGCGCGCAAGATTGCCGCCACGCTGGCCTCGACCGGCACGCCGGCCTTCTTCGTGCACCCGGCCGAAGCCAGCCATGGCGATCTCGGCATGGTCACCCGCGACGACGTTTTCATCGGCTTTTCCAATTCCGGCGAAGTGTCGGAGCTGAACGTCATCCTGCCGCTGGTCAAGCGGATGGGCGCCAAGCTGATCGCCGTCACGGGGAACCCGGCGTCCTCGCTCGGCAAGCACGCCGACGTGGTGCTCAACTCGCACGTCGATGTCGAAGCCTGCCCGCTGAACCTTGCCCCCACCGCCAGCACCACTGCGCAGATCGCGCTGGGCGATGCGCTGGCTGTGGCCGTGCTCGACGCACGCGGTTTCGGTGCCGAAGACTTCGCGCGCTCGCATCCGGGCGGCTCGCTCGGCCGCAAGCTGCTGACGCACGTGCGTGACGTCATGCGCGCCGGCGACGCCATCCCCCGCGTGAACCAAGACACGCCGCTGTCACAGGCGCTGATGGAAATCACCCGCAAGGGCATGGCGATGACCGCCGTGGTCGATGCGCAAGGCCGCGCCGTGGGCGTGTTCACCGACGGAGACCTGCGCCGCCTGCTCGAAACCCCGCGCGACTGGCGCACAGTGCCCATCCACGAGGTCATGCATAGCAACCCGCGCTCGGTCGGTCCCGACCAGCTCGCCGTTGAAGCCGTCGAAGTCATGGAAACGCACCGCATCAACCAGTTGCTGGTGGTCGATGCCGCCGGCCTGCTGGTCGGCGCCCTGCACATCCACGACCTGACGCGGGCCAAGGTCATCTGACCCGCCCACGCCGCTGATGACCACCCCGGCCGATCCAGTTCACAGCAACATCGACGCTCGCTTTCCGCAGGCAATGGAACGCGCCGCGCGCGTGCGTCTGATGGTGTTCGATGTGGATGGCGTGCTGACAGACGGCCGTCTGCTGGTCGGCCCTGAGGGTGAGATCAGCAAGGCGTTCGACACGCTCGACGGTCACGGCATCAAGCTGTTGGCACAGGCCAGCGTCACCACGGCCATCATCAGCGGACGGCAATCCGAGATCGTGGCCTGGCGCGCCGGGGAACTCGGCATCGAACATCTGTACCAAGGCGTATCCGACAAGCGCGAGGCATTTGCCCATTTGTTGGCCGCCACGCAACTTCAGGCCACCGACGCCGGCTACATGGGCGACGACTGGCCCGACCTTCCGGTGATGACGATGGTGGGCTTTACCGCCTGCCCCGCCCAGGCCCATGCCGAACTGCGCAGCCGCGCCCACTATGTAGCCCAGGCCACGGGCGGACGCGGCGCAGTGCGCGAAGTCGCCGATCTGATCCTCAAGGCCCAAGGCGCCTACGACGACCTGCTTGCGCAACTGCTGCAGGCCCCGCAATCCTTCTGACTCCATGGCCAGCGAACGCTCCCAACGCCTCGTCTCCACCGTGCTGCAGGTCATGCTGCGCGGGCTGCCCATTCTGCTGATGGCGATCGTCTGCGGCGTCACGTTCCTGCTCGTGCAAGTCAACACGCCGCAAACCGACGAAGCCGCCACCCAGCCCAAGCGCCACATCGCCGACTACACGATGGACGGCATCTCGGCCACCGCGCTGGACGAGACCGGCACGACCAAATACCGCTTCACCGGCGTCCACATGAATCACTATGAGGACGACCTGACCTACGACGTCACGTATCCCGCGCTGCGCGTGTATGCGCCCGACCGCCCGCAGGTCACCGCCCGTGCAGACCTCGGCAAGATGAACGGCGACGGCACCATCATCGATCTGTACAACAACGCCAAGGTCATCCGCGCGCAGGGCCCCGACGCCCGCCAGGACCCTCTGATGACGGCCGACTCGACGTACTTCCAGGTGCTGCTCAACGACGACATCGTGCGCACCGACAAGCCGGTCGAGCTGCATCGGGGGCCGTCGATCATGAACGCCAATGGCCTCACCTTCAACAACGTGACGCGCCAAGTACAATTGCTGGGCAATGTGCGCGGCCGAATCGAAGGGCTTGGGGCGCCAAAGCAGTAAACTCTGCCCCCGACACCTGACTACGCCCACCGACCGCGCCCTTTTCCGACGTGATCCCCATGACTGATTCCCTCCGTGCTGCCGGCCTCGCCATCCTCGCTGCGCTGCTGCTCCCGGCCCTACCCGCGCACGCCGAGCGCGCCGACCGCGACAAGCCGCTCGTGCTCGAAGCCGACAACGCCAGCTACGACGATCTGAAGCAGGTCTACCACTTGACCGGCAACGTAGTGCTGACCAAGGGCACCATGGTGCTGCGCTCAGACGAGGCCGATCTGCGGACCGATCCCGAGGGCTACAACTACGCCGTCGCCACATCCAAGCCCGGCAATCTCGCCTTCATTCGCCAGAAGCGGGACAACGTCGACGAATACATCCAGGGTTGGGGCGAGCGCATCGAATACGACGGCAAGCAAGAGATTTCCAAGCTGATCACCCGCGCACGCATGGAGCGCCTGCAAGGCGCGACGCAGCTCGACGAAATCCGCGGCGCGATCATCACGTACGACGGTCAGAAGGAGTTCTACACGGCCTCGGGCGGCGCGGAAAACGCCACCTCCGCCAACCCGTCGGGCCGCGTGCGCGCCGTTCTCGCACCGCGCACAAGCACGCCTGCCGCGCCGGCATCCAGCCCGGCCGCCAAGCCCTGATCCGCACCGCCTGTCCTTTCTGTTTCGCTTATGTCTGCCACCACCCTCGCCCCCAAAACTGCAGCGCCGCAGGCCACGACTTCCAGCACGCTGGTCGTCCGCCATCTGAAGAAGCGCTACGGCACGCGCACGGTGGTCAAGGACGTGTCGCTTGACGTTAAAAGTGGCGAGGTGGTCGGCCTGCTCGGCCCCAACGGCGCGGGCAAGACGACCTCGTTCTACATGATCGTCGGCCTGGTGGCGCTGGACGCCGGCGACATCGTGCTCGACGGCGAACACATCAGCCGCCTGCCGATCCACCAGCGTGCGCGCATGGGCCTGTCGTATCTGCCGCAGGAAGCGTCGGTGTTCCGCAAGCTCAACGTGCAGGAAAACATCCGCGCGGTGCTCGAGCTGCAGGAACAGAACGGCAAGAAGCTCTCGCAAGACGAAGTCAACCGCCGCCTCGATGGCCTGCTCGACGACTTGCAGATCGCCCACCTGCGCGACAACCCTGCGCTGTCGCTCTCAGGTGGCGAACGTCGCCGCGTGGAGATTGCCCGCGCACTGGCCTCATCGCCGCGCTTCATCCTGCTCGATGAGCCGTTTGCCGGCGTCGATCCAATCGCGGTGGGCGAGATTCAACGCATCGTCAGCTTCCTGAAAGACCGCAATATCGGCGTGCTGATCACCGATCACAACGTGCGAGAAACGCTGGGCATCTGCGATCACGCGTACATCATCAGCGAAGGCACCGTCCTGGCCGCGGGCATGCCTGAACAGATCATCGAAAACGAGGATGTACGCAAGGTGTATCTGGGCGATAACTTCCGGATGTAAGCCACGCCGCACGCCTACGCCTTAAGGACGTGGCAAAGCCGCACCTTAAAGCAAAATCCGTTCCATCGACCGAGTGTTGGGCATAGAATAGCCCGCATGAAACAGTCGCTCCAGCTCCGTCTCTCTCAGCATCTCGCGCTCACGCCGCAGTTGCAGCAATCGATCAGACTGCTGCAGCTGTCGACCATCGAACTGCAACAAGAAGTTGAGCAGGCTCTGACCGAAAACCCGCTGCTGGAGCGGGAAAACGAGTGGCTCGACACCTCCGCGCGCATTGGCGCGGACGGCTCCGTGAACGCGCTGCAAAGCAACACCGCCACGCCCCTACCCACCGAATCGCCCCCGCCCGCACCCAACGGTGCCGACAGCAGCAACAGCTCGGACAGCAGCTACGAGAACAGCCACGACAGCGGCGCCGATTTCGACAGCGATTACGGCTCCGACCGCTCCGACTGGAGCCTTGACGACTTCGCCCGCAAACCACAATCCGACGAAGACGACCGCGCCCCGCTGCAATTGCGCGAGGCCGAACAAAGCCTGCGCGAATTCCTCATGGAGCAACTCGCGCCGCTCAAGCTGTCGATGCGCGACAAGGGCCTCGTCATTTTCCTGATCGAGTCGCTCGACGACGAAGGCTATCTGGCCGGCACACTCGACGAAATCCTCGCGGATCTGCCCGCCGAACTCGAAGTCGAACTCGACGAACTGCAAGCCACGCTGCGCATGCTGCAGAGCTTCGACCCGCCCGGCGTCGGCGCACGTTCAGCTGCTGAATGCCTGTCACTGCAATTGCATCGGCTCGATTCGCCTGCGAAAGCGCTGGCGCTCATCATCGTCAATCAGCATCTCGAACTGCTGGCCGCGCGCGACTACACGCGTCTGAAGAAGGCACTGTCCGTCGACGAACCCGCACTGAAAGCAGCGCATGAGCTGATTCGTTCACTGACACCGTTCCCGGGTCATGCGTTCGGCCGCGCTGAGGCGGATTTCGTAGTGCCTGACGTGATCGTGCGTAAAACGAGCGCTGGCTGGATGGCGCAACTGAACCCTGATGTCATGCCGCGTCTGCGCATCAACGACATGTACGCGCAAATCCTGCGCGGCAGCCGCGGTGAATCGGGTGCCGCCAATCTGCAGCAGAAGCTGCAGGAAGCACGTTGGCTGATCAAGAACATTCAGCAGCGCTTCGATACGATCCTGCGTGTCTCGCAAGCCATTGTCGAGCGTCAAAAGAGCTTCTTCACGCACGGCGAAATCGCCATGCGCCCCTTGGTTTTGCGGGAAATAGCCGATACACTGGGTCTACACGAGTCCACGATCTCCCGTGTGACAACCAACAAATACATGGCGACCCCGATGGGGACGTTCGAGTTGAAGTACTTCTTCGGCAGCCATGTATCGACGGAAACCGGCGGGGCCGCGTCATCCACCGCGATACGCGCGCTCATCAAGCAACTTGTAGGAGCCGAAGACCCGAAGAATCCTCTGTCCGATAGCAGAATTGCCGAGCTGTTAGGCGAACAAGGATTCGTGGTGGCCCGTCGGACGGTGGCCAAATACCGCGAAGCCCTCAAGATCCCTGCAGTGAATTTGCGCAAGTCTTTATAGCCGCATCGCGGGCAGTTCCGGTGCGGCTCATCTTGAGAAGGAGAACCGCTATGAACTTCAAACTCAGTGGACACCACCTGGACATCACGCCCGCTTTGCGTGAGTACGTGGAAACGAAACTGGAGCGTGTGATCAGGCACTTCGATCAGGTGATTGGCGTCAGCGTGTTGCTATCGGTCGATAACCACAAGGAGAAGGATCGGCGTCAGTACGCGGAAATCAACTTGCACCTCAAGGGTAAGGACGTCTTCGTCGAATCACACCATGAAGATCTTTATGCGGCCATCGACCTACTCGTCGATAAACTGGACAGGCAAGTGATCAAGTACAAGGACCGCGTGCAAGGGCACGATCGTGACAGCATGAAGCACCAAGCCCTCCAGGCCGTGCAGATGCAGCAATAGCAGGACGGCACCGCAAAAACCGCGCCCCAAGTTGGCGCGGTTTTTTTATGCCGTGGTGCATTCGTGACGAATCCGATTGCAACGGATTTAAGTCGGGCTAAAATCTGACGAAAGTATGAATGCTGGCGTGGCGCGGTTTTTGGCGCGATGCTGGCAAAAACAGGGTCGATGCCGCGCGCACATTGCCGGCATCGGCTGATCGCAGCCCCTGGGGGATTCGCTTCTCTGCCCTACGCGGTGCGCCGCTGGTGCGCCGCACAAAGCCGCGCGGCACGTGGTCTATAATGACCCCATTGTCCGCGCGCCATCTTGGTGCAGAAGGACGCCGCTCATTTCACGCATTGCACATGAATCGCTTGGCCAAACTGCTGCCGCCCGGGAACATTGCCCTCGACGTCAGCGTAACCAGCAAAAAGCGGGTATTTGAACAGGCCGGCCTGCTGTTCGAGAACAACCACGGCGTGACGCGCGCAGTCGTCACCGACAACCTGTTTGCGCGCGAGTCGCTTGGTTCCACGGGTCTGGGCGCCGGCGTGGCGATCCCGCATGGCCGTATCAAGGGGCTCAAGCAACCGCTGGCTGCATTCATGCGCCTGTCCGAGCCGGTGCCTTTTGAGTCACCGGACGGCAAACCCGTCTCGTTGCTGATTTTTTTGCTGGTGCCCGAACAGGCCACCCAGCAGCATCTGGAAATCCTCTCTGAAATCGCCCAGTTGCTGTCCGACCGAGACATGCGCGAAGGCCTCGCCACCCTGCCGTCGCCCGAGGCGATTCACCAGCTACTGACCGACTGGCGGCCCTGATCGCAGCGCAATCGGTGGCAAGCGCAACCGATTGCGAACGCGCTATGCCCCGTCGGCACCACTGTGCCCTGCTATGGAACTGACCGGCGTCATCGCCCAATCGATCTTTGACGACAACGCAGCTGATCTGAAGCTGTCGTGGGTCGCCGGCCTGGAGGGCGCGGACCGCGCGTTCGACGTGGATTTCGCCAAGGAAGCGACATCTGCTGCCGACCTGGTCGGGCACTTGAACCTTATCCACCCGAATCGCATCCAGGTGCTCGGCAAGCCCGAGATCACCTATTACCAGCGCTTGTCGGAAGAAAACCGCAAGCGGCAGATGGGCGAGCTGATCCTGCTTGAGCCGCCCTTCCTGGTCGTGGCCGATGGCGTGGATCCGCCGCCCGATCTGGAACTGCGCTGCACCCGCTCGTCCACGCCACTGTTCACGTCGCCGATTTCGTCGGCTGCGGTCATTGATCATCTGCGCCTGTATCTGTCGCGCATCTCGGCACCGCGCGTGACGATGCACGGGGTGTTTCTCGACATCCTCGGCATGGGCGTGCTGATCATGGGCGATTCTGGCCTGGGCAAAAGCGAATTGGGCCTAGAGCTGATCTCGCGCGGCCACGGTCTGGTGGCCGATGACGCAGTCGATTTCGTTCGCCTCGGGCCGGACTTTATCGAAGGCCGCTGCCCGCCGCTGCTGCAGAATCTGCTGGAAGTGCGCGGTCTGGGCCTGCTCGACATCAAGACGATTTTCGGTGAGACGGCGGTGCGCCGGAAGATGAAGATCAAGCTGATCGTCCAGCTCGTGCGTCGCAACGATGGCGAGTTCGAGCGCTTGCCACTCGATTCGCAGTACCTCGATGTGCTCGGCTTGCCCATTCACATGGTGAAGATCCAGGTGGCAGCCGGCCGCAACTTGGCCGTGCTGGTCGAAGCCGCCGTGCGCAACACGATCTTGCGTCTGCGCGGCATCGATACGTTGCGCGACTTCATGGACCG
The DNA here is from genome assembly GCA_000955795.1 of Burkholderiaceae bacterium 26. Classification (GTDB taxonomy): domain Bacteria; phylum Pseudomonadota; class Gammaproteobacteria; order Burkholderiales; family Burkholderiaceae; genus Ralstonia; species Ralstonia chuxiongensis. Next base: position 199,599 of record JYOB01000002.1, on the reverse strand, counting down.
CCAGCGCGCCGCCATGCAGGCCGAAGCTGCCTCGCACTCGCCTCAGGGTCGCCTGCTTTAACAAAGTCGCCACAAAGTTTCGCTATCGGGCCGGTTTTACCCTAGTTTTTGATGGGAAACGTCAACCCGACATGCGACCTCTCCGTTGTGGGAGGGGAATGCGCCGAGCACGCACGCGGCGGCGTTCATCGCGAGCGCGGCGGCCGTCTTCGCCCGCTCTTCTGACGGTACCCAAGGAGAACACGACGATGAAACAACTGATTGCCGCTTGCGCCCTCGCGCTCCCGTTCCTGGCTGGCCAGGTTTTCGCCCAAGGCAGCGCACCGGCAGCCGCGCCGGCCGCACCTGCAGCCGCTCCGGCAGCCAAGAATTCGCAGCAAGAAAAGATGAAGCAATGCAACATGGACGCCGCCGGCAAGAAGGGCGACGAGCGCAAGGCTTTCATGAAAGGCTGTCTGTCTGACAAGCCGGCCGCTGCCGCCAAGCCGATGACGCAGCAGGAAAAGATGGCGGCGTGCTCTAAGGCCAACAAGGGCAAGAAGGGCGACGCCTACAAGAACGCCCAGAAAGAGTGCCTCTCGAAGAGCTGAGCATTCCTTTAGCTTCGTAAAAAAAGGCGGCCAGATCGGTCGCCTTTTTTACTGGTCGCTGCTTTGCAATACAGGGATGCTATCCTCGCGGCATGCGGATCATTCTCATCACCGGTATGTCGGGTTCAGGGAAATCGGTCGCCCTGAACGTGCTCGAAGACGCGGGTTACTACTGCGTCGACAACCTGCCCGCGCAGTTCATTCCCGAACTGGCGCGCTACCTGGCGGACCAGGGTTATACGCATCTGGGCGTGGCCACTGACATCCGCAGCCGTGAATCGCTGCGCAAGGTCCCCGAGACGGTCACCGTGCTGCGCAAGGAACACGACGTGCGCATGCTGTTCCTGACAGCAAGCACGAACGCGCTGGTGCAGCGCTATTCCGAGACGCGCCGTCGGCATCCGCTGTCGATCCGTAACGGCCGCCCTGACACCGCCGCAAACGTGCAAGCGGCCGCCAGGGGCCTGGACACCTCGCTCATCGAAGCGATCGAAATGGAACGCGAGCTGCTGAGCCCGCTTGCTGATCCGGCCCATCGCATCGACACCAGCACGCTGCGCACGAATGCCCTACGCGCGTACATCAAGGAATTCATCAGCGACGAGCCGCATGACATCACGTTGATGTTCGAATCGTTCGGCTTCAAGCATGGTGTGCCGACCGATGCTGATCTCGTCTTCGACGTGCGTTCGCTGCCCAACCCGTACTACGACACGCAACTGCGCCCCCTCACCGGCCGCGACCAGCCCGTCATCGATTTCCTGCAAAGCCAGCCGATGGTCCTTGCAATGGCAGAGGATATTCGCGCCTACGTGGAAAAGTGGTTGCCGAGTTTCATCGCAGACAACCGCAGCTACCTGACCGTCGCGATCGGCTGCACGGGCGGCCAGCATCGTTCGGTGTACATCGCAGAACGGCTTGCCACGTACTTCCGCGCGCATGGTAATGTGTTGGTCCGCCACCGCGAATTGGCCGTAGACGGCTGAACTGCGCGCCAGACACACCGAGCGCGTTGGCCAGCCTCATTGGATGCGGCTTCTTGCGCGGCGCCACGCGAAAGTCTTGCCGCCGTCTGCTGAAAGCCCGTCCATGCAAGAAGACATCGCTCTCTCACCGTTCTCGCCGCTGCCGCCGCTGCCCACCGAGCTGCCGCTGTTTCCGTTGCACACGGTGCTGTTTCCCGGCGGCCTTCTCCCGCTACGCATTTTCGAAGCCCGCTACATCGACATGGTGCGCACGTGCCTGCGCGACAAGACGCCGTTCGGTGTCTGCCTGATCGAGCGCGGCAACGAAGCTGCCGTCACGGATGGCCCAACCGTACCGGTCGACGTCGGCTGCATCGCCCACATCGTCGAATGCGACATGGAGCAACTCGGCCTGCTCATGATCAAGGTGCGCGGCACGCAGCGCTTCAAGGTGCTTTCGTTCGAGACTACGCCCGACGGCCTCATGCGCGGCACGGTCGAGCCCATCGGCGCAGACGTGGAAGACTGCAAGGGCGAACTTTTCGACGATTGCGTGGGCGCCCTGCGCCGCATCATCACCACACTCGGATCACGCGAAGATGGCAACGTCCCGATGGCGGAGCCCTACGAGTGGACCAGCCCCAGCTGGGTCGCAAATCGACTTTGTGAACTGCTGCCGGTGCCGCTCAAAGCCAAGCAGAAGTTGATGGAACTGATGGATGCCGGCATGCGCATCGAGATCGTCCATCGGTACATGAAGCAGCATCACATTCTGTGATGCCGTATCAGCCAAGCCCGGCCGAACTGGCTAGATCAGGCTTGGCTGCACCAGCGTCTCCAGCGCCAACTTCACCGGCGCAGGCAATCCCACCGAATTGAGTTGCGCGAGCGGTACCCAACGCCAGTCTTCGTCGAGCGCGGCGGGCGTGGCGATCTCTGCGCGAAGCAAGTGCATATGCAGGCGGAAATGCGTGAAGGTGTGCGTGAGCGCGCCAGCCATTTCCACGGTCGAGACCGCACCATATGCCTGCGCGGCACTACGCACCGTGCCCACATCCAACGGATGCGCGTCGAGCGCGTCGTCCATCTCACCCACCAGCGGCAAAGACCACAATCCACCCCAGATGCCCCGTTGCGGCCGACGCTGCAGCAGGACCGCGTCGGCGTGCAGCGCGATGACAAGTGTCGCTGCACGCTCGGGTATCACCTTACGCGGGCGCGGCACGGGCAATTCCATCACGCGATCGGTACTGCGCGCTTCGCATAGCGATTCGAGCGGACAGGCGCGTTCGCCGGTCAGGCATGCCGGTTTGCCGCGCGTGCAAACGGTGGCCCCCAGGTCCATCAAACCCTGCGTGTACGGCTGAATGCCTTCGGCCCGCGGCAGTACGGCTTCGGCGATGCGCCACATCGTGTCTTCCACGCGCTTGTCGCCAGGAAAGCCATCGATGCCGAACACACGCGCAAACACGCGCTTGACGTTGCCGTCCAGAATGGCCGCACGCACGCCGTACGAAAACGCTGCGATAGCCGCCGCGGTCGAGCGGCCGATGCCCGGCAGCGTCGCCAACACGTCGGGATCGCGCGGGAAGATGCCGCCGTGCTCCGCCACCACGATCTGCGCGCAGCGATGCAGGTTTCGCGCACGCGTGTAGTAACCGAGACCGGCCCACGCAGCCATCACGTCGTCTGCAGGCGCAGCGGCCAGCGCCTGCACGGTCGGGAAGCGCTCGATGAAGCGTGCGTAGTAGCCCAGCACTGCGCTCACCTGCGTCTGCTGCAGCATGATCTCTGACAGCCACGTGCGATATGCGTCGCCGGTGTTCTGCCACGGCAAATGGTGGCGGCCATGACGCTGCTGCCATGCGATGACGCGCACGGCAAAATCATCGGGGAGCGAAGGCAATACGGCAGCAGGTTGCGCGGCGCGGCGCGTGCGGCGAGGGGTGGCGGTCATGCGTGTGTTGAGGAAGCGGCGAGCAGAAGATGCGCGCTGGCGGCGATCCTACCAGAACAAAAAAGGCGCCCTCAGGCGCCTTCTCCGTGACCAGCGATGCGCGTCAGGCCGCGAATGACTGCCGCTCCAGAATCGTTCCGGCCGCGAGAATGCGATCGGTGTACTGGGCGATCGTGCCGCTGCGCTCATCCAGCGTATTGAGCAGCGCTTCGAGTTCAGTAATGCGCGCTTCCAGCGTATCGGTCGCCTCGTGAATGCGCTCGATCGAATCCACGCGCTTGCGCAGTTGCTTCTGGTGATCGCGCACCTGCGCTTCGAGCGGCGTCATGACCGACTTCAGCCAGATCTCGATGTCACGGTTCATGTCCTGGAAGGTATCCAGCACGCGGCTGGCCACCGTCGAGAACGCACCATGCACGAGTTGCGGCTTCGGACGGGTCAGGAAGCTGAACGCGCCAAAATGGTTGTGCGCGAGCATCAGCGTTTCTTTCAGATCGGCGTCATAGCGCGTGCCCAGGAAGCGCAGCGGCGGCGACAGCGTGAAGCCGTGCTCGGCGTTGAACTTCTTGTACATGCCATCGACCATCTGGTGCAGTTGGTCGATGCGGTTGGCCGCGTCGCGCACCAGGCCCGTCAGGTGACCGAACAGCTTGTCCATGTCGTCGCGCAGGCCGCGCGAGAACACGCGCTCCTTCATCTTCTCGCGTGCTTCGCGCATCGTCGAGCGGATCTGCTTGAGCTGCACACTCTTAATGATCTCTGCGCTGTGCCGGCCGAACACCGTGCGCAGCGCCTGGAACTTGGCGATGCTCTGCTCGAACTCTTCCTTCTCGCCCTGCACGCGCATCAGCATGTGCTTGACCATCGTGTGGTTCTTGCCGCGCAGGCCGCGCAGCTCGAACAACTGCTCGACAATGTCGCGGCGGCGCATCTGCAGCAGTTGCTGCGCGCCGGTGGCCATGTCCTTCACCGCCAGTTGCACTTGCTCGGTGACGATCTCGCGACGCTGCGGAATCAGCTGATCCGACAGCACCGACTCCAGCTCCGGCAGCCGGCTCTTGGCCAGCAGCTCATGGTCATGGCTGACCTTGGCCACCAGGCCCTTCTGCGCCGACACCGGATACACGCGCTCGACATCGATGTCTAGCACCTGCGCCGTCGTCATGATCTGGCGGCTGACTTCGTTCTCGACTTCCTCTTCAGACTTGAGCGGATCCCACAGGCCATCGACCTTGTTGAGCACCGCGATGCAGCCTTTGCGCTGACCACCGCCCACGTGCGAGCGCCACAGCTCCAGGTCACTCTTGGTCACGCCGGCATCTGCTGCCAGCACGAACACGACGACATGCGCATCCGGAATCAGGCGCAGCGTCAGCTCCGGCTCGGTACCGATCGCGTTCAGGCCCGGCGTATCCAGAATCACCAGCCCCTGCTTGAGCATCGGGTGCGGGAAATTGATGATCGCGTGACGCCACTTCGACACTTCGACCGTGCCTGCGGCATCCACCGAGAACGCGGCGTCGGGGTCGGCGTCGTTATAGAGACCCAGTTGTTCAGCTTCTTCCTTGGGCACACGCACTGTTTCCACCACGTGGCGGAACGCTTCGAGCATGCCCTCGGGCGACGACGGATCGAGCGGCACCGACAGCCAGTGGCTGCCCGCATCGCGAAAATCCGCCGTCGATGCGTCATGCAGACGCGTCTCGATCGGCAGCAGGCGGATCGACGGCGCGTAGCTTTCGTCGTACATCAGTTCGGTCGGACACATCGTGGTCCGGCCCGCCGACGACGGCAAAATGCGGCGGCCAAAGTCCGCAAAGAAGATGGCGTTGATCAGTTCGCTCTTGCCGCGCGAGAACTCGGCAATGAAGGCAACCTTCAGTTTGTCGCTGCGCAGGACGCCGCGGATGCGCTGCGCGCGCATGTCAGCCTGGGCGTCGTACAGCTCCTGGGCTTGCAGCCAGTCCTGGAATTCCCCCACCGACTGCAGTACCGAAGCGCGCCAGGCGCTGTACTGCTCGAACTGTGTGCTCAGTGTGTTGTTCATCGTTCTGTCTTATTGTGTGCGCGACCCGACCGCAAAGAAAAATGCGCGCGCCCCTCGACATCGCTGTTCCGCCCAATTACGGCACAGAAATGCACAAATTTAGGTGGAACGATACAGCGAACCGCCAGCTTCCGGGCGAACTTTCCGCAAGGTTCTCCAGCCCTGGCAGACAAGTGTTGCGGGATGCCATCGGCGGCCGGACACCCCACTTCAAAAACCTTGCGAAATGGCGGCCAGATCGCTCCAGCACCACATTTTCAGGCGGCTTTCGATGCCCTTGGCAGGCCGATCAGCGCTGGCAGGTCGGGCAGTAGAAAGTGGAGCGCTGCCCCTGGACGATCTGGCGGATCGGTGTGCCGCACACTCGGCACGGCAGACCAGCGCGGTCGTACACGAAAGCTTCGAGCTGGAAGTAGCCGCTTTGTCCGTCTGACCCGACGAAGTCGCGCAGCGTGCTGCCGCCACGCGCGATGGCATCGGCCAGCGTGGCGCGAATGGCCTCAGCCAGCGCCGCATAGCGTGGCCGGCTGATGCGGCCCGCCGCCGTGGTCGGACGAATCCCGGCGCGGAACAGACTCTCCGAACAATAGATATTGCCCACGCCGACCACGATGTCGCCTGCCAACAGCGCCGACTTGATGGCAACCCGGCGCCCCCGCGTGCGGGCAAACATCCAGTCGCCGTCGAATCGCGCGTCGAACGGCTCAATGCCGAGGTTGCGCAGCAGCGGGTGTTCGGCCAAGCCGGCTTCGTCCCCGGCGTGCCAGAGCACAGCGCCAAAGCGGCGCGGGTCCCGATAGCGCAGTGTGACGGGTACGCCAGTTGCGTCCGCCAGTTCGACATCGACGTGATCGTGTGGGCCGGGCGGCACGGGCGCCTCCAGCACGCGCAACGTGCCGGTCATGCCCAGGTGGATCAACAGCCAGCCGCCTGCGGCATCGGCGTGGGCTGCGGATTGACTTACCGCGGGCATGCATTCGATGAGCAGGTATTTGCCCCGGCGCAGCAAGCGCGTGACAGTCAAGCCCGCGAGCAACTCCGGCAACGCCGGATCGATCGGCCAGCGCAAGCCGTGATGGCGCACCACGGCGCGCACGATACGTCGCCCCGTAATATGCGGTAGCAAACCCAGGCGAGTGACCTCGACCTCCGGCAACTCAGGCATCGAACCTCCATCCCATGTGCTGCTCCAACCTTTTTTACGATGCGGGCGATTGTAGCGGTCAGGCTACAATGCCCCGAACCCCCATCTGGAGCTTCGAGACCATGCCTCACGCCCTCTCCCGTTCGCCCGCGACGCAACGCCCGCGGCGATTCCTGCGCAGCCGAACGGCCCTTCTGGCCGCGCTGGTGGCAGGAGGGCTGACGAGCCTGCCGGCCTGGTCGTCGCAGTCGGTTGCTGGCGCCCCGCTCCTTGCCCAGGCGGCACAGGAAGGCGGCGCAGGCGGCCGCGCAGCCATCCAGATTGAACGCTCGCGCCCGCGCACCGGCCTGCCGAGCTCGGAGCGCACCGATCTGCCGCGCGTCGCGCTCACGGAAGACATCATGTACCGCGTGCTGGCATCGGAAGTGTCGCTGCAGCGTGGGCTGGTCGAGCCGGCGTACCGCACCTACCTCGCGCTCGCACAGGACACGCGCGACCCCCGCTTTGCCCAGCGAGCCACGGAAATCGCGTTTCTGACGCGCTCCCCCGCGCAAGCGCTGACCGCCGCGCGCCTGTGGGTGGAACTGTCGCCAACGTCCATGCCGGCCCGCCAAGTGCAGCAGCTCTTGCTGGTGGCGACGGGCCAGTGGTCGGAAGTCGAGCCGATGCTGCAGGCGCAGTTGAACAAGGTCTCGCCCGGCCAGCGTGCCGATGCCCTGCTGCAATTGCAGCAGCAGATGTCAAAGAGCAGCGATCCGGCGGGTGCCGTAGGCGCGCTGCAGCGCATCGCCTCGCATGACATGCAGCGCCCGGAAACGCATCTGGCCTTGGCACGCGCGAAGGTTGCCGCCAAGGATCTCCCCGGCGCACTGACGGAACTGGACACCGCGCTCAAGCTGCGACCCGGTTATGAAGATGCCGCCATCCTCGCCGCCGAGTTGCGTGCCGACGGCGATCCCGATGCCGCCATCGCCGGCCTGCGCAGTTTCCTGAAAGCCGCGCCAGCCTCCATCGATGGCCACCTAGCGCTCGCCCGCATGTACCTCGTGCGCAATCAGCAGGACAAGGCGCGCGCTGAATTCGAAACGCTCAAGAAGATCGCGCCCAACGATGCGCGCATCACGCTTGCACTGGGCCTGCTGAACCTGCAGCAGCGCCAGTACGATGACGCCGAGCGTTACCTGAAGGAATACGTCACGGCCACCGCCAAGTCGCCCACCCTGAGCCCCGAACCTGGCTACCAGGGCCTCGCCCAGTTGGCCGAGGAAAAACGCGACTACGCCGGCGCGCTGGGCTGGGTCGACAAGATCACCGGTTCCGCCAACGGCGCCGCCGATGGCCAGACCGCACTGGCAGCCGGCATCAAGCGCGGCCAGTTGCTCGGCAAGCTGCGCCGCATCGACGAGGCACAACAGACCTTTGACGAGCTCGTCGCCGATTCCGAAGACGTGCCCGATGGCCCGCGCCGCCAGGCCCTGATGGACGGCATCCGCCAGGCAGAAATCGGCATGCTGATGGACGCCAAGGCTTACGGCCGCGCCCGCGCCCGCGTCAACGAGTTGCTCAAGAGCGATCCGGACAACGTCGAATACACGTACCAACTGGCGATGCTCGAAGAGCACGACGGCCACTACGACAACATGGAAACGCTGCTGCGCAAGGTGATCGACCTGCGCCCCGGCCAGGCCATCGGCTACAACGCGCTCGGCTACTCGCTGGCCGATCGCAACGTGCGCCTGCAGGAAGCGCAGGAGCTGCTGGAGAAAGCCGTGTCACTGGCGCCGGATGATCCCTACATCGCCGACAGCCTGGGCTGGGTCAAATACCGTCGCGGCGATCTGCCCGCCGCCACAGACATCCTGCGCAAGGCGTGGGCTGCCGCCCCGCAAGCCGAAATCGGCGCACACCTGGGCGAAGTGCTGTGGCAATCGGGCAAGCAGGACGACGCGCGCCAGATCTGGATCGAAGCGTCCAAGCTCGACGTGAACGACACCACGCTGCGCGACACGCTGCGCCGTTTCGGCCAGCCGGTGCCCAATGTTCCCGTGAGTGCAAATTGATGGCGATGCGGTTCACGCGCGCGCTTGGCGCGCTGATGCTCGGCGCTGGCTGCGCGCTGTTCAGCGGCTGCGCAAGCTTGCGGCCAGCCAACGATCTCTTCGCCGGCACGCAAGACGCCGATGCCTCCGTCACGCGCTATCAGGGTCGATTCTCGGCCCGTTACACGCAGAACAACGCCGAGCAAAGCGCCGTCGGCAACTTCCTCTGGCGTGAGCGCGGACCCGACGTGCAGCTTGAATTGATGTCGCCGCTGGGCCAGACGCTGGCCATCGTCAGCCAGAGCAACCAGGGCGCCACGCTTGAGCTGCCGAATCAGCCGCCGCGCCGCGCCCCCGAAGTCGACACGCTGATGCAGGATGCGCTCGGCTTTTCGCTGCCGGTCTCCGGCTTGCGCGACTGGCTGCGCGCCCGCCCCACTCCGGGCACACCGGCACGCGTGGCACGTGATGCGCAATCGCGCCCCGAAACCATCGAGCAGAACGGCTGGACTGTCCATTACGTCGCCTGGACTGACGACGGCAATAATGCCGACGGCGCCAAGGCCAGCATCCGCCGACTCGATCTTGATCGCCCGCAGGGCGCCAATGGACCGCTCTCGGTGCGGCTCGTGCTCGACCAGTAACGCCACGCTTCGCCATGTCTTCCGCACCCGTCGAGCTGCGTGATTGCCCAGCGCCCGCCAAGCTCAACCTCTTCCTGCACGTGGTCGGCCGCCGGCCCGATGGCTACCACCTGCTGCAAACCGTCTTCCAGTTGATCGACTGGTGCGACACGCTACATTTCACGCGCCGCACCGACGGCCGCCTCGTGCGCATCACCGATATTCCGGGCGTGCCCGCCGATGATGACCTCGTCATCCGCGCCGCGCGCCTGTTGCAAGCGGAAACGGGCTGCACCTACGGCGTCGACATCGCCATCGAAAAACGTCTGCCGATGGGCGGCGGCATTGGCGGTGGCTCGTCTGATGCCGCCACCACGCTGCTCGCGCTCAATCGCCTCTGGGGCCTTGATCTGCCACGCACGCAACTGATGGCGATCGGCCTCAAGCTCGGTGCCGACGTGCCCTTCTTTGTGTTCGGCCAGAACGCCTTCGCCGAGGGCATCGGCGAAGAACTCACGCCCGTCACGCTGCCGCCGGCCGCCTTCGTGGTGATTCACCCACGTGTGCATGTGCCCACCCCCGCAATTTTTTCCGATGAAGGGTTGACACGCGATACGCCACTCACCATAATTACGGACTTTCCTGACCAACAAATTGTTTTCGCTTACGGTCGCAACGACCTACAAGCGGTGGCGGAAAGGAAATACGGCGAAATCGCCCGAGCACTTGTCTGGCTGCGTCAATTCAGCCCTCTGGCAAGAATGACCGGATCCGGTGCCTGCGTGTTTGCTCCGTTCGAGAACGTCGAGCATGCGCAAGCGGTAGCGGATCAGGTGCCTTCCGAATGGGAAGGTCGGTGTGCGGCAGGTCTGACGCATCACCCGCTCGCAAGATTTGCTTTGTAAGGTTTGCAGTTATCGCTTCTGCAATGGAGGCGGTAACCGATAGGTTGTGTAGGGGCGTCGCCAAGCTGGTTAAGGCACCGGATTTTGATTCCGGCATGCGTAGGTTCGAATCCTTCCGCCCCTGCCATTTTCTTCCTCATGTTCCCAGCAATAGCCCGGTTGGTGCTTTAACTAACCGGCGCGTCTGAAGTCGAAAAACAGGTGCCCCGATGAGCAGCGAAGGCTTGATGGTTTTTACCGGCAACGCCAACCCGAAACTCGCCGAAGCTGTCGTCAAGCACCTAGGCATTCCGCTAGGCAAGGCCCTCGTCGGCCGATTCTCCGATGGTGAAGTCCAGGTTGAGATCCAGGAAAACGTGCGCGGCAAGCACGTGTTCATCCTGCAATCCACCTGCGCCCCGACCAACGACAACCTGATGGAACTGATGGTGATGGTCGATGCGCTCAAGCGCGCGTCTGCCCGCCGCATCACGGCCGCCATCCCCTATTTCGGCTATGCCCGCCAGGACCGTCGCCCGCGTTCGGCGCGTGTGGCGATCACGGCCAAGGTCGTGGCCAACATGCTGGAAGTCGCCGGCGTCGAGCGCGTGCTGACGATGGACCTCCACGCTGACCAGATCCAAGGTTTCTTCGATATCCCGGTCGACAACATTTACGCGTCGCCGATCCTGCTCGAAGACCTGCGCAAGAAGAACTACGAAGACCTGCTGGTGGTGTCGCCTGACGTCGGTGGCGTGGTGCGCGCACGTGCACTCGCCAAGCAACTCGGCGTGGATCTGGCGATCATCGACAAGCGTCGCCCGAAGGCCAACGTGGCTGAGGTGATGAACATCATCGGCGAAGTCGACGGCCGCAACTGCGTGATCATGGACGACATGATCGATACCGGCGGCACGCTGTGCAAAGCCGCGCAGGTCCTCAAGGAGCGCGGTGCCAAGCAAGTGTTTTCGTATTGCACGCATCCGGTGCTGTCGGGTGGCGCAGCTGCCCGCATCGCAGACTCGGCGCTCGACGAAGTGGTCGTGACCGATACCATCCCGCTGCGCGAAGACGCCATCAAGTGCGGCAAGATCCGCCAGCTCTCGACGGCACCGCTGCTGGCCGAGACCTTCACCCGCATCGTGCGCGGTGATTCGATCATGTCGCTGTTTGCGGAATGATTCGGCACCCGAGCGGCTTACTGTTATAATTCAAGGCTTTACTGCAGAAAACGTCGACTAGACGGCACTTCTGCGGTGTCTGCGGGGCGCAATATGGCGCCCCGTTCACCAGACGGCTTGGTCGCGAGTCGTCTTTTTCGTTTGGAGCAATCATGAAAGTTGTCGCTTTCGAGCGTAGCGTTCAGGGCACTGGTGCGAGCCGCCGCCTGCGCAATTCCGGCAAGACGCCGGCCATCATTTACGGCGCTGGCGCTGAGCCGAAGCTGATCGAACTCGATCACAACGCGCTGTACCACGCGCTGAAGAAGGAAGCCTTCCACTCGTCGATCCTCGACATCGAAGTGGCTGGCAAGGTGGAAAAGGCGCTGCTGCGTGACTTCCAACTGCACCCGTTCAAGCAACTGGTTCTGCACGTCGACTTCCAGCGCGTGTCGGCCAAGGAAAAGATCCACGTCAAGGTGCCCCTGCACTTCATGAATCAGGAAACTGCTCCTGGCGTGAAGCTGGGCCACGGTATCGTGAACCACATCCTGAACGACGTTGAAGTGTCGTGCCTGCCGGCCGACCTGCCCGAGTTCATCGAAGTGGATCTGGGTACGCTGGAAATCGGCCAGACCCTGCACATCGCTGACTTGAAGCTGCCGAAGGGCGTGACCATCCTCACCCACGGTGGCGATGAGAACCCGGCTGTTGCCAACATCAGCGTGCCGGCTGGCGAGAAGTCCGCTGCCGCCGAAGAAGGCGCTGCTGCAGGCGAAGACAAGCCGGCAGCCTAAGTTGCCGCACCTCGCACTTCGGTGCGAGCGAAAGAAGCCCGCCGAGCCTGTCTCGCCGGGCTTTTTTTTCTGCCTGAGCGGCGCGCGGCGCACCGCCTCCAGCCTGCGGAAAGCAGCTATGCTTGTACGATCAAGGGGCGCTTCCTGCACCTCAACCTGATACGAATCGCATGATCAAACTCATCGTCGGCCTCGGCAATCCGGGGGCCGAATATGCGGCGACGCGACACAACGCCGGCTTCTGGCTGGTCGACCAACTCGCGCGCATGGGCAACGTGACGCTGCGCAACGAGACGCGCTTTCACGGCTATGCAGCGCGCGCCAACCTTTGGGGCAACGAGGTGTGGCTGCTGCAGCCGCAAACCTTCATGAACCGCTCCGGCCTGGCCACCGTGGCGCTGGCCCGCTTCTACAAAGTGATGCCCGATGAGATCCTGGTCGTGCATGACGAACTGGATTTGCCGCCCGGCGCTGTCAAGCTCAAGCTCGGCGGCGGTTCGGGTGGTCATAACGGCCTGAAGGACATTGCCGCACATCTGACCACGCAACAGTTCTGGCGGCTGCGGCTGGGCATTGGCCACCCGCGCAACCTGTTGCCGCCGGGCACGGCAGCGTCCGGTCAGCATGACGTCGCCAACTTCGTGCTCAAAGCGCCTCGCAAGGAAGAGCAGGACCTCATCGACCGTGCCATCGATCAGAGCCTGGATGCGCTACCCGAACTGATTGCCGGCAACGCCGAGAAAGCCATGATGCGCCTGCACACCGCACGCTGATCCGCCAACACCCAGGAACCGCCATGACACCGTTCGCCAAACTGACCTCACGCGCCGCCGTGCTGGCGGGGCTGGCGCTCTGCCTGGCGGCTAGTTTGCCGGCGCAAGCGCAGGTGTATCGCTGCAGCGAGAACGGCCAGACGACCTATTCCGACCATCCCTGCGGTACGCGCGCGCAGCCCGTGCCAATGATCGACAACACGCCCAGCGCCGCCGATCAAAAAGCTGCCCGCGAACGCGCCAGTGCCGAAGCCGCCGAAGTGCAGCAGATGGAAACCGCACGCCGCAAAGCGCAGGCAGCGGAAGATGCCCGGCAGGCCCAGATGGCCGCGCAGGCGGCGGAACAGGCTCGCCGCGAGCAACAGCAGAAAGTGGTGGTTGCGCAGGAAGGCGTTCGCTACTGCCATCGCGTCTACGTGGGGCCGTTGCCGTACCCGGCGCCATATCCGCAACCCTATCCGACGCCGATGCCGGTGATCCGCCAACCTCCCGCGCCGGCTGCGGGCGCGCTACGCCAACCTGGCAATGGCCCGAAGCCGTTCGCGCAAGCGCCGGTGGCGCCCACACCGATCGTGCCGCGCCCGCCGCGTCCGCATTACCCGCACTACCGCATCGTCTGCGAGCCGGGCTATGCGTACGAAGGGCCGGAAGATCTGCTGCCGATCCAGTAAGCGTGCTGCCAACGAAACAGTAGGCACCAATGAAAAGAGACGGCCAAAGCCGTCTCTTTTTTTGTGTGCTCACGCTGCGCGTGGTGGTGCTGAGGTGAGCTGGGTGTACTTCTGCATCAACTGCTCGTGCGTTTCCTCATGGGCCGGGTCCTTGGGGATGCAATCCACCGGACAGACCTGCTGGCACTGAGGCTCGTCAAAGTGGCCGACGCATTCGGTACATTTGCCCGGGTCGATCACGTAGATCTCCGGGCCCATCGAAATCGCGCCGTTGGGGCACTCAGGCTCGCATACGTCGCAATTGATGCACTCATCGGTGATTATGAGCGCCATGATGCCTTCCTTGAAATGGCCGGCGAGCCAGCGCTCGCCAAAGCGTCATTTTATTCCGATTTGCCCGACCCTTCCGTCTTGCCGGTCTTTTCCTTGAGCCACTTTTCGACCGACGGGAACACGAACTTGCTCACATCACCGCCAAGCACGGCGATTTCGCGCACGAACGTGCCCGAGATGAACTGGTATTGATCCGACGGTGTGAGGAACATGGTTTCCACGTCCGGCAGCAGGTAGCGGTTCATGCCGGCCATCTGGAATTCGTACTCGAAGTCTGACACGGCACGCAGGCCCCGCACGATGACGCGCGCGTTGTTCTTGCGCACGAAATCCTTCAAGAGGCCGGAAAACCCTTCCACCCGCACGTTGGGGTAATGGCCGAGCACTTCACGGGCGATCTCGATGCGCTCTTCCAGCGCGAAGAACGGCCGCTTGTTCGGGCTCTGTGCCACCCCGACGATCAGCTCGTCGAAGATATTGGACGCACGCCGCACGAGGTCTTCGTGGCCGCGCGTGAACGGATCGAAAGTGCCGGGATAAACCGCGATCACCATGGTTCCTCCACCAAGGGGAAAAGAGCATCCGCAAGCGTCGGCGTGGGACATTGCCGCGCCGGTACTGCATTCGGACACCATTGCGTTATCGAGCGCAGCAGGTCCCGAGCCTGCCGCCTGGGCCACCGATACCGACCGAGCGCACCCGCGTTGCAGGTGCCGCTCGATGCTCATGCATCGGTTGCGAGCGGCGTAGTTTAACCGTTTTTGCGGAGCAGCAAATGTGCATGCACCGCACCGGCGCGCAGGTGTTTGTGAAGCACCAAATCGGCAGGCAACGCGATGCCGGCGCCCGGCTCGTCGCCATGTGAATCAGTACTCACATCCACCAATGGCTGTGCCGCTTCAACGTAGATCACGCCTCCTGGCTTGACCACCCGGGTTGCGGCTTCCAATGCCCGCAGTGTCCAGTCCTGCGCAAACGGCGGATCAATGAACACCGCATCGAGCGCAGCATCGGGCTGGCGGGCGAGCCAGGCAAAGGCGTCGCCGGAGATGATGTCGACCATCCGCGCGCCCAGCTTGTCGCGAATCGCGTGCAACGCGCGCACGGCCGGGGCGTGGTTTTCGATGAGCGTCACGTGCGCGGCGCCGCGCGAAGCCGCCTCAAAGCCGAGCGCACCAGTGCCGGCAAAGATATCTGCGCAGCGCCAGCCGGTCAGGTCTTGACCGAGCCAGTTGAAGACGGTTTCGCGGACGCGGTCGCTGGTCGGGCGCAAGCCGTCGGCGTCGACCACCGGGAGCGGCGTGCGCTTGTATTGCCCGCCGATGATGCGAACCTGCTGCGGTGCGCGCGCATGCGACGTGGCGGTCTTGGCCTTGGGGCCTTTGGAGCTGGAGGTACGAGGTGCCATGGGCGCGATTGTAGTGCCAGCGCAAACAAAAACCGGCGGGAGATGCCGCCGGCTTTTCCGAATTCAGCCGCCGTGCGTCAGTTCGCAGCGACTTTCCCCGGACCGCCCACCACGATCGTCGCCATGGTCTGCGGTTGCAGTGCACGCTGGAATGCCGCACGCACTTGGTCACGCGTGACAGCCGCGATGCGCTGCGTCCACGTGTCCAGGTAGTCGAGCGGCAGGTTGTACCAGCCGATGTTTGCCACGTTGTCCAGCAGCTTACGGTTGCTGTCCAGGCGCAGCGGGAAACCGTTGACGAGGTTGTCCTTGGCGGCCTTCAGTTCCGCGTCGGTCGGGCCATCGGCGACGAACTTGGCAACGGTGTCACGCACCACGCCCAACGCTTCTTCGGTCTGGTCCTTGCGCGTCTGCAGCGCCAACTCGAACGGACCGGGCTGCGCGGCTGGCGCAAAGTAGCTGCCGATGCTGTACGTCAGGCCGCGCTTCTCGCGCACTTCGTTGGTCAGGCGCGCACTGAAACCGCCACCACCCAGCACGTAATTACCGACCAGCAGCGGGAAGTAATCCTTGTCGCCGCGCGCGATGCCCGGTTGCCCAAGGATGATGGTCGCCTGCTGCGCCGGATGCGGAATGCGGATCGTCTCCGCCTTCGCCAGCGGCATCTTCACGTCGGGCAGCGCTGGCGGCGTGGCGCCGTCAGGGGGGAGGCCGCGCGTGATCTGCTCGGCGATGGCCTCGGCTTCCTTACGGCTAATCGCACCGATCAACGTCACCACTGCGCGCTTGGCCGTGTAGTTGGCTTGGTAGTAGCGCACGATGTCGTCACGCGTGATGCTCTCCACCGTTTCCGGCGAAGCGGTCTGCCCATACGGATGCGTGCCGTAGATGGCCTTGCCGAACGCGCGCTCGGCCAGCACCGACGGCTTGGTCAGCGATTCGCGGATGGCGGCCACCAAGCGCTGCTTATCCCGCGCGAGCACAGCGTCTGGGAAAGTCGGCGCCGAGACGATCTGCGTCATCAGCGCGATGGCCGGGCCGCGCTCGGTCGGGTCGGACAGCGTGCGCAGACGCAGGCTTGTGCGATCGCCGCCCGCACCGCCGCCAAAGCTCGCACCCACATCGGCAAACGCATCGGCAATTGCCGCTTCATCGCGCGCGGGCGCGTTGCCCTGCGCGGCGACGCCCTTGTCAAGCATGCCGGCCGTCAGCGAGGCGAGGCCCACCTTCGCGGCTGGCTCATAGCGCGACCCCGCATCCACGTCGAGATTGATGTCGAGCATCGGGATCGACGGGCTCGGCACGAAGAACACGCGCGCGCCGGTCGGCGCCGTCCAGTGCTCGATAGGCAGCGCGGCCAGAGCACTCTGCGCCGCCGCGGCAACAATGGCGACCAGCGCCGTCTTCAGGGTCAGAGACATGGCGCGCATCAACGCAGCCCTCCTTCTTCGCGCATGCCAGGAACAGGCTTGCGCGCCGGTTTGTTGGGATCGATCGGTTGCGGCAGCAGCGTGGCGACGACGAGGTTGTCTTCGCTGAAATACGTCTGCGCCACGTGCTGGATCTGCGCCGACGTCACGGCCTTGATCTTCTCCAGCTGGCGATCAATGGACCGCCACGACAGGCCGCTCATCTCGTTCATGCCGATCTCCATGCCCTGGCCGAACACCGAGTCGCGCTTGTAGATCTGGGCGGCCACAACCTGCGCCTTGACGCGCTTCAGTTCGGCATCGGTCACGCCCTCCTTGGCGATGCGCTCGATCTGCGCGCGCAGGGCCTGTTCAATCTCGGCGGTGGTATGGCCGTCGGCGGGCGTGCCGTCCATCAGGAAGATCGACGGGCCGCGGTTCAGGCCGTCGTAGCCAGCGTTGACGTCGTCGGCGATACGCTTTTCGCCCTTGACGAGCTGGCTCGAGAGGCGCGCGTTGTCATAGCCATCCAGCACGGCCGACAGGACTTCCAGCGCGTACGGGTCGACGTCCTTTTTCACATCGCTCAGGCGCGGCACCTTGTACGCCAGCACAACGTACGGGTTCTCGGCAGGCGCCTTCACCCAGATGCGCTTCACGCCCATCTGCTTGGGCTCTTCCTGCGCATAGCGGCGCGGCAGCGCATGCGGCTTGAGCTTGCCGTAGGTGCGCTGCGCCAGTCGGAAAACCTCATCGGGGTTGACATCGCCCGCGACGATCACGGTGACGTTGTTGGGCGTGTACCAGGCGTGGTACCAGTTCTGCGCGTCCTGCACCGTCATCGTGTCGAGATCGCCCGGCCAGCCGATGGTCGGGTTCCGGTACGGCGCGGCGTTGAACAGCGTGGCGAGCATCTGCTCGTAGACAGTGGAACGGGCGGAGTCGTCGATGCGCATGCGGCGCTCCTCCTTTACCACGTTCATCTCCGGCTTGAACTCCTTGTCGGTCAGTTGGAGATTGGCCATGCGATCGGCTTCAAGTCCCATCACATCGGCCAGGTGCGACTTCTCGATCTGCTGGAAATACATCGTGAAGTCGCGCGTGGTCATGGCGTTTTCACGGCCGCCCAGGGCTGCCACGCGGCGGGAGAACTCGCCGGGGCCGACAGTCTTGGTGCCCTTGAACATCATGTGCTCAAGCATGTGGGCGACACCCGTGGTGCCGTTGTGCTCGTCAATACTGCCGGCGTGATACCAGACCATGTGCGCCACGGTGGGGGCACGGTGGTCTTCCTTGACGATCAGTTGCAGCCCGTTGGGCAGCTTGTATTCGTGCGTGTCGGACTGGCTGGCGCCCACTTTGGCGCCGCTGGCGGTAGCCACCGGGCGCCCCGGTGCAGCGGCCAGTTCCTGCGCGCCAACATGGCCGGCCAGCAGGCCCGCCGCCAGGGCCGTCGCGGCCAATAGCCAGACTCGCGACCGAGCCCGGTTTGAAACGATTCGCATGGAAGAGCGCATAAGGGCTGTCTGATAAAATTCGACGCTTGATTCTAACGGCGAAATAGACTGCCTTTTACGATGTTTAGTTTCTGGAAGAAGCGCAAGGCAGAGCCCCAACCGGCCGCCGAACCCACGCCCGCAGTGGCGCCCGAAGCCGCGCAGGCACCTGCCCCGGCTGCCATCCCTGCCCCCGCGCCCGTACCCGCCCCGGTTGCAGCCCCCCAGCCCGTCGCTGCACCCGCTCCCGCACCCGTACCTGTTTCACCGCCGGCTCACATTGCCGTGCCGGACGCACCTGCCGTGCAGCCCGCACTCGACGTGCAAGCCGACGATGTCGAGACCGTGCCCACGCCCGCCGTGATCGAACAGGCCCGCAAGGGCTGGATGTCACGCCTGCGCTCCGGCCTGTCGAAGACGAGCAAGGGCCTGACCACGCTGTTCGTTGGCGTGAAGGTGGACGAAGCGCTGTTCGAAGAGCTGGAGACCGCGCTGCTGATGGCCGACGCCGGGGTCGACGCCACCGAATACCTGCTGGGCGAACTGCGCCGCCGCATCAAGGCTCAGCGCATCGAAACCGCCGAAGGGGTGAAGACCGCCCTGCGCGACTTGCTGGTCGAGCTACTGCACCCCCTGGAAAAAACCATGGTGCTTGGCCGCGAACAGCCGATGGTGATCATGATCGCGGGCGTCAACGGCGCCGGCAAGACGACCAGCATCGGCAAGCTATGCAAGCACTTCCAGACCTACGGCCAATCGGTGCTGCTGGCCGCGGGTGACACGTTCCGTGCCGCCGCGCGAGAACAACTCGTGGTCTGGGGTCAGCGCAACAACGTCACGGTGGTGGCGCAGGAATCGGGCGACCCGGCCGCCGTGATCTTCGATGCGGTGAACGCCGCACGCGCACGCGGCATCGACATCGTCATGGCCGACACCGCCGGCCGCCTGCCCACGCAGTTGCACTTGATGGAAGAACTCAAGAAAGTCCGCCGCGTGACCGCCAAGGCGATGGCCACGGCGCCGCACGAAACGTTGCTGGTGATCGACGGCAACACGGGGCAGAACGCCCTCGCGCAGGTCAAAGCCTTTGATGAAGCGCTGGGCCTCACGGGCCTGATCGTCACCAAGCTGGATGGCACCGCCAAGGGCGGCATCCTGGCCGCCATCGCACGGCAGCGGCCGGTGCCGGTGTACTTCATTGGCGTGGGTGAGCAGGTGGAAGACCTGCAGCCGTTCTCTGCGCGGGAATTTGCGGATGCGTTGTTGGGTTGACCACCCTCGCGCGCAACGCTTCAACGTAGAAACGCCCTGACTCGATCAGGGCGTTTTGTTTTGCGCAGTAACGCTGCAGATTACGCGGAAACCGCATCCGGCTGCGCCGCAGGCGCAGCCCTCTGAAACGCCTCCTGCGCCATGCAGTGCTCAAAGATGCGCGCAAGCGTCGGGTAATCCTCCACCGCCACATCAAACCGCTTGCCGTTGAATACCTGCGGCACGAGGCACACGTCGGCCAGCGTTGGCGTGTCGCCAACACAGTAGGCGCCTGTGAGCGGTGACGCCGACAAGCGCGCCTCAAGCGCCGCAAACCCCAGCTTCACCCAGTGGCGATACCAGTCGTTGCGCGCCTCTTCTTCCACGTTGAACGTGTTCTTCAAGTACTTGAGCACACGCGGATTGTTCAGCGGATGGATCTCGCACGCGATGGCCAGCGCAATCGCACGGATGTGGGCGCGGTTGCTCGGCGAGCCCGGCAGCAGCGTGGGCTCGGGATGCGTCTCTTCCAGGTACTCGACGATCGCCAAAGACTGGTTCAACACATCGTTGCCGTCGCACAGCACGGGCACCAGCGCATCGGGGTTCAGCTTGACGAAATCCGGCGCCATCTGCTCGCCCTTGAGCAGGTGCACCGGCGCGTAATCGTACGGCAGCCCCTTGACCTCCAGGGCAATGCGCACACGGAACGACGCCGAGCTACGGAAATAGTTGTACAGCTTGATCGACATGGCTTCTGACTCTTCTATCGGGTCTATCAGATGACCTTCACGTGCAGCTCGCCCACGCCGTCGATCTTGCCGACCATCAGGTCGCCGACGACCACGGGGCCGACGCCTTCGGGCGTGCCGGTGTAGATCAGATCGCCGGGGCGCAGTTCGAACAGGCGCGACAGATACGCAATGGTTTCCGGCACCGACCAGATCAGGTCGGACAGGTCACCGCGCTGGTGCTCACGGCCGTTGACCGACAGCGTGACGGCACCCTTGTCTGCGTGGGCGACATCCTTGGCAGGGACGATCGGCCCGATGGGTGCCGAGCCGTCGAACGCCTTGCCGGTTTCCCAGGGGCGGCCGCCCTTCTTTGCTGCGTTCTGCAGGTCGCGGCGCGTCATGTCCAGGCCGATGGCGTAACCGTAGATGTGGTTGGCTGCCGTTTCCACGGAAATGTCGCGGCCGCCCGTGCCGATGGCGACCACCAGTTCGATCTCGTAGTGGCAATCCTTGGTTTCGGTCGGGTAGACGAACTGGCCGGTCTCACCGTCGGCAACGTAGCGCACGGCGTCGGCCGGCTTGCAGAAGAAGAACGGCGGTTCGCGGTCGGGGTCGGAGCCCATTTCGCGGGCGTGGGCGGCGTAGTTACGGCCGACGCAGTACACACGGCGCACCGGAAACTGGCCCTGCCCACCACGGACGGGAATGCCATTGACGGCGGGCGGGGTGACGACGAACTCGGTCATGCGGGTCTCCTGAAGCTAAGCTGGATTGGAACAGGTGGGGACACTGCGGCCACCGCCCCCCGGCGACCGACGAGTTTGCGAGAATACACCCGCACCGGCCCGGCGCGGTTCTTGCATGAGTGGCGTGCACCCTGCCCCACTTTGCACCATGCAAACGAAACCACCCGCCCCATCTGCCCCGCCCGCCGCCCTACACCCGGCTGCGCCGATGCGCGTGCTGTTGGTGCGCGATCCGCTCGATGCTGAACAGATCAACCTCGAGCTGATCCGCGCCGGACTGGCCGAGGCTGGCTTTGTGGATGTGGGCCTGGCGGACGCCGACCTGACGCTGCCAGAGCGCATTGCCGAGACACAGCCTGACATGGTCATCGTCGCGTCTGAATCGGCCGCGCGGGACACCATCGAACACGTCTGCGTGGCCACACAGCATGCGCCGCGCCCGATCGTGCTGTTTACCGACAACGACGACGCCACGCGCATCAAGACGGCGTTTGCCGCCGGCATCACGGCTTACATCGTCGACGGCATCAAACCCACGCGCGTCAAGGCTGTGTTGGACGTGGCCTACGCCCGCTTCGAGCACGAGAGTGCACTGCGCGCCGAGCTGGACACCGCCAAGACGCAGCTGGCCGAACGCAAAGTGCTTGAACGCGCCAAGGGCCTCCTGATGAAGCAGATGAACCTGTCGGAAGACGACGCCTTCAAACGCCTGCGCAAGATGGCGATGGACCGCAACATCAAGCTGGTGGAAGCCGCCCAACGCGTGATCGATGTGATGGCCAGTTGAGCGGTCGGGCCACCGCCCAGTTTTGGTGCGCCGCACAACTCCGGCGCTGGAAACGCACCAGTCGCGCGCGGCGCTCCGAACCTCACACACCGAGTTCCGAACCCCGATCGTCGAGCTAAAAGCCTCACACGCCGAGTTCCGAACCTCAACCGCCGAGCTAAAAGCCTCACGCGCCGAGCTCCGAGCCTCAACCGCCGAGCAAAAAGCCTCACGCGCCGAGCTCCGAACTCCAACGGCCGAGCTAAAAGCCTCGCGCGTCGAGTTCTGAGCTCCGGTTGCCGAGCTAAAAGCCTCGCACGCGGAGCTCTGAGCTCGGGGCGCCGAGAAAAAAGCTCGGCCCGTGGAGCTCCGAACGCGAAACGCCGAGCCCCACCGCTCAACGTTGGCATACCCCTTGCAAGTGTCGCTTCGAAGCCGGTGCCAACGTGGGTATCGGCACGGGACAACGGCGTCCCGATGCACGGCAGCGCGACCCTCTTTGCGGATGGGCGGCAGTCCTGCGTCGGGACGCCTTTTCTTTGGAGCCATGGATGGCCGCGCCAGACAAGACCGACGCCCTCGTCAACCCGATCAACCCCAAGCGCCGCAGCATCATGAAAGCCGCGGCGACGATTGCAGGAGGCAGTGCCGTGGCATTGATCGATCCGCTGGTGCGTGCCGGCGCCTGGGCCGCCGGCTCCGATGCGCCCGAGAAGACCGAGCTGAAGGTCGGCTTCATCCCGCTCACGGACTGCGCCTCGGTGGTCATGGCGTCCACGCTGGGCATCGACAAGAAGTACGGCATCAAGATCACGCCATCGAAAGAAGCCTCGTGGGCCGGTGTGCGCGACAAGCTGGCGTCGGGCGACCTGGATGCGGCGCACGTGCTCTACGGCTTGATCTACGGTGTGCAGCTCGGCATTGGCGGCCCCAAGAAGGACATGGCCGTGCTGATGACGCTGAACAACAACGGCCAGGCGATCACGCTGTCATCCAAGCTCAAGGAAGCGGGCGTGAAGGATGGCGCATCGTTGAAGGCCGTCATGGCGAAGGACAAGCGCGAATATGTGTTCGCGCAGACCTTCCCGACCGGCACACACGCGATGTGGCTGTACTACTGGCTGGCCGCGCATGGCATCCACCCGCTGCAGGACGCCAAGGCGATTACCGTGCCGCCGCCGCAGATGGTGGCCAACATGCGCGTGGGCAACATGGATGGCTTCTGCGTGGGCGAGCCGTGGGGCGCCCGCGCGATTGCCGACAACATCGGCTTTACCGCCGAGACCACACAAGCCATCTGGAAAGATCACCCGGAGAAGGTGCTGGGCACCACGGCCGAGTTCGTGCAGAAGTATCCGAACACGGCGCGCGCGCTCACAGCCGCGGTGCTGGAGGCAAGCAAGTTCATCGATGCGTCGGCATCAAACCGCCGCAAGACGGCCGAGACCATTGCTGCCAAGTCCTACGTCAACACCGACATGGACATCATTCTCGACCGCATGCTGGGGCGCTACTCGAATGGTCTGGGCAAGACCTGGGACGACCCGGACCCGATGCGCTTCTATCACGATGGGGCGGTCAACTTCCCGTACCTGTCAGACGGCATGTGGTTCCTCACGCAGCACAAGCGCTGGGGCCTGCTGAAGGCGCATCCGGATTACCTGGCCGTGGCGAAGCAGATCAACCGCGTCGACATCTACAAGCAGGCCGCAACCGCCACCGGCACGCCGCTGCCCAAGAGCGACATGCGCACGGCCAAGCTGATCGACGGCGTGGTGTGGGACGCGAAGAACCCCGCCGCGTATGCCGACGGTTTCAAGCTGAAAGCCTGACGCCGCTGCCCTCCTGAATTTCTGATTGCGGTCCCTCACGTCGATGGAGCCCGACATGAACACGCTCGTCAAAACGTTGTCCGGCGTGCAGTCCGACGCCGCCCCTGAACGTCGCCGCTTTGCCGTGCGCGACTGGTTTGTCGCCGCCGTGGTACGCGGCTTTCCGCCCGTGTTGGGCTTTGTGCTGTTTGTGCTGGCGTGGCAGGGCATCGCCACCGCCATCCCGGCGCTGCCCACACCGGCAGTGACGTGGAAAGCAGCGGTCGCGCTGTTTGCCGATCCGTTCTACCGCAACGGCCCGAATGATCAAGGTGTGGGCTGGAACGTGCTGGCGTCGCTGGCGCGCGTGGGTGCGGGCTTCGGCATGGCCGCGGTCATCGGCATTCCGGCAGGCTTCATCATCGGGCGCTTTGCGTTTCTCAATGCGATGGCCTCGCCCATCATCAGCCTGCTGCGGCCGGTGTCGCCGCTGGCGTGGCTGCCGATCGGGCTGCTGCTGTTCAAGTCGGCCAACCCAGCGGCCATCTGGGCGATCTTCATCTGCTCGATCTGGCCGATGGTCATCAACACCGCCGTGGGCGTGACGCGCGTGCCGCAGGACTACCTGAACGTGGCGCGTGTGCTGAACCTGTCTGAGTGGAAGGTGTTCACGCGCGTGCTGTTTCCCGCCGTGCTGCCGTACATGCTGACCGGCGTGCGGCTGTCCATCGGTACCGCGTGGCTGGTGATCGTCGCGGCAGAGATGCTCACCGGCGGTGTCGGCATCGGCTTCTGGCTCTGGGACGAATGGAACAACCTGAAGGTCGAGCACATCGTCATCGCCATCTTCGTGATTGGGGTGGTGGGCTTGCTGCTGGAGCACGCGCTGCTGGCGATTGCACGGCGCTTCTCGTACGACGCGGTTTGAGGGAAATTGGGGGGATCGCCATGACAGATAAATTCCTGCGCATCGAAAACGTCGGGCAGACGTTCAAGACCAAGAGGGGCCCGTTCGTTGCCCTGCGCGACATCAACCTGACCGTCGCGCGCGGTGAGTGCATCGCGCTCATCGGGCACTCGGGCTGCGGCAAATCGACGTTGCTCAATCTCATTGCCGGGCTCACGCGGCCGACCACGGGTGGGTTGATCCTGGCCGAACGCGAGATCGCCGGGCCGGGGCCGGATCGGGCGGTGGTGTTTCAGAACCACTCGCTGCTGCCGTGGCTCACGTGCTTTGACAACGTGTATCTCGCCGTCGAGCGTGTGTTTGGGAAGACGGAGACGAAGGGGCAGTTGCGTGAGCGCACGCATGCGGCGCTGGCGTTGGTGGGGCTCACGCATGCCGAGCAGAAGCATCCGCACGAGATCTCTGGCGGGATGAAACAGCGGGTGGGGATTGCGCGGGCGCTGTCCATGGAGCCGAAGGTGCTGCTGATGGATGAGCCCTTTGGCGCGCTGGACGCACTCACGCGGGCGCATCTGCAGGATGAGTTGCTGAAGATCGTGGCCGCTACCGGCAGCACGGTGGTGATGGTCACGCACGATGTGGATGAAGCGGTGCTGCTGGCGGATCGCATCGTGATGATGACGAAT
The DNA here is from genome assembly GCA_000955795.1 of Burkholderiaceae bacterium 26. Lineage (GTDB taxonomy): Bacteria > Pseudomonadota > Gammaproteobacteria > Burkholderiales > Burkholderiaceae > Ralstonia > Ralstonia chuxiongensis. The sequence goes on along the minus strand of JYOB01000002.1, from coordinate 174,402 downwards.
GGGCCGGCTGCGACGATCGGTGAGGTGTTGAGGGTGGATTTGCCGCGGCCTCGGGATCGGATGGCTCTTGCTGATGATCCGGCGTATCACGCTTGTCGGACGGCGGTGTTGGATTTTCTGTATCGGAAGCAGCGGCATCCGGTGGCGGAGGCGGCCTGAATTTTTGGTTTTTGATTTTGGCCTTGGTGGTCTGCCTCCCTTTCATCCCCTGCCGGGGCTGACTTACTTTCTTTGTCTTGCCAAAGAAAGTAAGCAAAGAAAGGCGCGCCCGAGATGGCGGCTTCCCCTTGAATTTATGTCGCAGGGAGGGGAAGGGGAAAACTCGCTGCGCTCAGACAGTTCCCCTTCCTTTTTCCTCCCTGCAACAGAAATTCAAGGCGCCATCTAGGGCAAGGGAAAAGCAAACCATCTATTGCCTGTACGGAACTTCGTCTTACACGCCAAACCCGTCGTCCTGCGTCCTGCGTCCTGCGTCCTGCGTCCTGCGTCCTGCGTCCTGCGTCCTGCGTCCTGCGTCCGGTGTCCGGTGTCCGGTGTCCGTCGCTCTGCACTCAGCGCGAGTTTTAGCGCTCACCTCGGCACGCCATCGGTTTGGCCGTTCCTGCCCTTGATGGCGCCTTGAATTTTCGTAAGCGGGGGGAAAAAAGGCGGGGAACTGTCTGAGCGCAGCGAGTTTTCCCCGCCTCCGCCCGGTTACGCAAATTCAAGGAATCTTTCGCCA
>JYOB01000002.1:0-173664 GCA_000955795.1 Burkholderiaceae bacterium 26 | reverse complement strand
GAAACCAGGGATGAACCACCAAGCTAAAAACAACCAAACCCCAACATGGCGCCAGCGCAATTCACAGCGCTATGATCAACCCCACGCCAACGACGTCCTCACCAACAATGCCAGCCCCTCCCATCCTCCCCGACAACACCGCTGAAGACGCCCTCACCACCGGGCCCTTCCCCGCTGCCCGCTTCATCAAGGAAATCGGCCGCGGCGCGGATGGCGCGCGCGCACTGGTCAAACACGATGCGCATGCCCTCTTCGCCGCCATGCTCGAGGGCCGCGTGGCCGACGTACAGCTCGGCGCCATCCTCATGGCCTACCGCATCAAGGGCGAGACGCCGGAAGAGCTGGACGGCATGCTGGAAGCCTCGCACGCGCACTGCCTACCGCTGCCCGCGCCCGATATCCGCGTGGTGCCGGAGCCCGTGCTGCCAGTGGTGATCCCCAGCTACAACGGTGCCCGCCGCCAGCCGAACCTCGTGCCGCTGCTGGCCAAGCTGCTGGCGCGCGAAGGGGTGCCGGTGCTGGTGCATGGCATCCGCCGCTTCGACGGCCGCATCACCACGGCCGCGCTGTTCGAAGCGCTTGGCTGGCCTGTCTGCGAACAGATGGACGATGCTCGCGAGCGCCTGGAGAGCGATCGGCTGGCGTTCGTGCCGATTGACGTGCTATCGCCCGAGCTGGCATCGCTGCTGGACAAGCGCGAGATCGTCGGCCTGCGCAATTCGGCCCACACGGTGGTGAAGATGCTGCAGCCCATTGGCGGACACGCCCCGCACGAGGCGCTACGGCTGGTCAGCTACACGCACCCGGAATACCGCGACACGCTCACCGATTACTTCCTGCGCCATCCGGCGAATGTGCTGCTCGCACGCGGCACCGAAGGCGAGACCGTGGCTGACGCGCGGCGCGGCAGCGCGGTGGAGTGGCTGCACGACGGATCACACGAAACCGTGATTGAAGCGGTGGAAGGATCGAGCGATGCGCCGCCTGACTTGCCTGCGGGGACGGACGTGGCTGCAACGGCGCGGTGGATTGAAGCGGTGCTCGACGGCAAGCAGCCGGTGCCGGAGCCGATCGCCAAGCAGGTCCGCGCGATCGTGCGGTGTGCACGACCGGCGCAGGCTGCCTGATCGATCGATCGGTCTTACTTGGACGGCAGCGGAATGCGCTCCGTCTCGCCCGGCACGTGAGCGAAGGCGTCGTTCTCCCAGCGCTGCTTGGCGTCTTCAATGTCGGCCTTGTCGCTGGCGACGAAGTTCCAGTAGATGTGGCGGTGGCCGTCGGTCGGGTCGCCGCCCAGCAGCATCACGCGTGACGATGCCTGCGCGGTGAGCGTCACGTCGCCGCCGGGTTCCAGCACGGCGAGGTGATGCGGGTCGAGCGCCTCGCCGTCGATGGTGACGGCGCCGTCGACGAGATACAGCCCGCGGTCTGCATGCTCGGGCGGAATCACCAGCGACGCCCCGGCCGCCAGTTCCAGCGCCACGTACAAGGTGCGCGAACTCACCTTCACGGGCGACGTCAGCCCAAACGCATCCCCCGCAATGACCACGCCCTGCACGCCAGGGCATTCGAGCTTGGGCAGCGTGTCGGCGGCGTGGTGGGCGAAGCTGGCGTCCACCTTTTCCTGATCCTTCGGCAACGCCACCCAGGTCTGGATGCCATGCACGCGCGCGCCTTTTTCACGCCCCTCGGGCGACGAGCGCTCGGAGTGGACGATGCCGTTGCCGGCCGTCATCCAGTTCACGTCGCCGGGCGTGATGGTCTGCACGCTGCCGAGGCTGTCACGGTGGACCATGCTGCCGTCAAACAAATACGTGACGGTGGCCAGCCCAATGTGCGGGTGCGGGCGCACGTCGATGCCTTCGCCGGGGGCGAAATCCACGGGGCCCATGTGATCAAAGAAGATGAACGGCCCGACCGTCTGGCGCGCCGCCGAGGGCAGCACGCGCTTGACCGAGAAACCGCCCAGGTCGCGCACGTGCGGGCCAATGATGTGCTGAATGGAAGTCATGACGGAAGGCTCCTCAGGCGCGCTCGGCAAGTTCGGTGTCGACGCTGATCTCCACCTCGGTCATCAGCTTGTGAACGGGGCACTTGCCGGCCACGCGCAGCAGGTCGGCGCGTTGCTCGTCGCTCAGATCGCCGTGCAGCGTCAGGACGGTGCGCAGCTTGTAGCGGCCCTGGCGCTCCTGGCTGCCGTCGTGCTCGACGGCCACGTCGATCGAATCGAGCGGGTACTTGCGCTGGCGCGCATACAGCGTGACGGTCAGCGCCTTACAACTGGCCAGTGCCGCATCAAAGTAGGCGTGCGGATCGGGCGCACTGCCCTCGCCCGCCGGCTTGGGCACGTCGGTGTAGGTCACGCCTTCAGGGAAGGTGATCTTGTGACGAAAAAGGCCTTCGGTGTCCTTGCTGACGACGATGGTCATGACGGCTCCTGTGACGGTGTCTGCGATGTCCGGGCAGTGTAGCTAACTTGCGTGACGGCACGCGAGGTGACGCGATGTGCTGAGCGCATCGCATTCATTGGCGCTTCGATCACTCGACATTGCAGACATGGCAATTCAGCCCACCCATTTGGGTGAAAACGCTCAAGCGGCGCGGTTTTCCGCCGATCTTCCGGTTAGAAGACATCCGCCCTGAAACCGCCCCGCTCACGCGTCACCCGCATGGTTCCTCGCCGGCCGCTTGTCGCCATTGCCGGCGGCATCGGCTTTCTCCTCGTCCTGATTGGGCTGACCGTGGTGGTCGGCTGGCTGCAGCATTGGCCATGGGCGGTGAAGCTCGGCACGGACCGCCTGCTGATCGTGTTTGCCACGGGGATCAACCTGACGCTGCTGGGCGCTGGCCTGGGTGCGCTGCTAGTCGGGACCGTGCGACCAAACGCCCGCTGGGCAGATCCGACAGCACGCGGGCTGAGCGGCGCGGTGGCGCTGCTGTCCGCGCTGCGGCTGGCCGAGATGATCACGGGATGGCCGATCGGACTGGACTTTCCTGGCCTGCACGTCTGGCTCGACCGCCAATGGGTGACCGGATGGATTGGCGGCATGCACCCCAGCCACGCCCTGGCGATGGCCGCATCAGCAATCGCACTGAGCCTCGTGCCCACCCTGCGCAAACCGCACCGCGCGCAGTGGTTCTGGGGCTTCATCGGCTTCGCGATGCTGCTCTGCGCAGGCGACCTGCTCGGCCGCGCCATGGCACTCGAATACTTGTACCCGGCGTGGCTGCGATGGCGTGCCCCGGACGCGGCTGCTGTCTGCTCGCTGCTGGTGGTCACGGGCACGCTGTGCGCCGCGGTGGCCCGGCATCCTGGTCTGTTGCGCCTGCGCTTGTCGCCGGAAGACACCATCGTGTGGACCAGCGGCGGCTGTGTGGTGCTGGCGAGCCTGGGGGCCACCATTACGGCGTTCATCATCCAGGTGGATAGCGCCACACTGACTTTCGGCACCACACGGGCGCAAGCCCTGTCCAGCTACGCAGAAGAGTTCGACCGACTCCTGGCCATGCGCGCGGAAAGCCCGCGCCTGGTGGCCGCCGCCACGCACATCCAGGAAGTGCTGCGCCATCCGGCCGACAACGCAGCGCGCCTGCGCAGCGAGAGTGCGTTGCAGGCGTATCGCGAGCAAGGCTACTCGTACCTGCAACTGCGTACGCTCGCGGGCGAGGGCGTCGTCAGCCTGGGCACCCAAACGCTTGAACCCGAGCTGTCGATTCGGGTGCACGCCGGCCTCGCGCCCGAGCGTGTCACGCTGCAATGGGTACACGGTTTTGCCATGCGCACCGAAACGCCCGTCATGGCAGACGGCATGCAGATCGGCTGGCTGGTCGCCGAGCAACCGCTCGCCCATATGACCGGCCGCTACAACAGCCAACGCGGTACGGGGATGACCGAAACGCTGGCGATGTCGGGCTTTGATGCGCGCGGCCGCGCCATGTCGTTTCCGCAGCGCTTCGATGCCTATGTGTTCGAGCTGCCGCCACTTACGGTCGACCACAGGTCGCTCCCGTCGCGCCTGGCGTTGGCGGGCGAGGCTGGCTACGGCCAGTGGCAGGACATCCATGGCATGCCGACGTCGTTCAGCTACACGCCCATCGGCCACACGGGTCTGGCGTTGATCAGCAAGATCGCCAGCGCCGAGCTGTATGCCCCAATGCGGGTGCAGTTCGAGCGGCTTGCGGCCTTCATGCTGTGCCTGATGATCGGCAGCGTGCTGGCCATCCGCTTGACGGTGCGGCCGTTTGCCAACCGGCTGGCCGCGTCCGAACGTGCGCTGCGCACCGCCAACGAAAGCCTCGAACGCCGGCGTGATGCCCTGCGTGCCAGCCGCGAACAACTCCGCCTGGTAGCCGACAACGTGCCCGCGCAGCTCAGCTATGTCGACCCCGACGGCATCGTCCGCTTTGCAAGCCGCACACTGCTCGAAGCCTTCGGCCGCGATGAAGACGAGATGCTCGACCACCATGTGCGCGACATCTACGCCCCCGAGGATTACTGCGCGCTGCTGCCCTACATGACGGAGGTGCTGGCCGGTTACCCGGTGCAATTCGAGATGCAGTCCATGCGCACCGGCGTGCCCCGCTACCTGAGCGGCCACTACTTTCCCGACTACGATGATCGCGGCACGCTGCGCGGCTATTTCTCGGTACTGCAAGATCTGACGGCCCGCACGAGTGCCGAGCTGGCCCTGGGGCGCAGCGAACGCGCACTCAAGCTCGTGCTCGACAACGCGCCGCTGCTGGTGTCGCACATCAACCCCGACCGCGTCTTCACCTTCTGCAACGTCACGCATGCACGCTGGCTGCAGCGCACGCCCGAGGAGGTCTGCGGCCAAACGCCGGAACGGGTGTTCACGCCGGGCACGTACGCCTTGCTGGCACCGTATCTGGTGCGCGCCCAGCGCGGAGAATCCGTCCAATTCGAGATCACCGCGCCGTGGTACGAAAAGCCGCACACCGCCGGCCCGCGCAGCCGCACCCGGCATTTCCGCGGCCAGCTCGTGCCTGATGCCGGTGAAGCGCGCGACGGCCGCTGCGGTTTCTACGCCTTCGTGCAGGACGTGACCGAAGCCAAACGCAGCGAGATGGAGTTGTCGCGCATGGCCCGCTTTGATGCACTCACCGGCCTGCCAAACCGCTACGAACTCTACGAGCGCCTGCGCGCCGCGCTGGAACGCCGTCAGCGTCTGCCTGCGCCCTTGGGCGTGCTGTATCTGGACGTGGATCACTTCAAGCACATCAACGACACCTACGGCCACGCCGCCGGCGATGCTGTGCTGGTGGAGGTCGCGCACCGCCTGCAACGTGCCGTGCGCCGCACCGACACCGTCGCCCGCCTCGCAGGCGACGAGTTCATCATCCTGCTCGACCCGATTGACGCCCCGGATGATGCGCTGCACACCGCACAAAAGATCGTCGGAGCGATCCGTCCGCCCATCCACCTGCCGGATGGCACGGTGCTGCACGTCACCACGAGCATTGGCGTCGCCTGCCCGGGCTCGGAAGTACGCGACCCAGACGCCGCCCTGCGCGAAGCCGATCGCGCACTTTATTGGGCTAAGTCACGCGGCCGCAACACGGCGGCATAGTCTAGAACCGATACCGCCCGCCACGGTCTATGACTGCGTATGACACGCTTTTTGTTGCGGCGCAAACATCACACTATTGATGAATGAACCTTGATTTACAGGAACTATTAACCGGACAAAAATGTCCTATTAGCACTCATCCGGTTGGAGTGCTAAGATGCCTCTCCAAACCTCCACTGGATTTCGACAGGAGTCCTGAGTGAACGCAGTCATCCCCGTGAATACCGTTTCCGCAATCGCCACCCAGCCGTCCGGCAACGCCGGTAATGGATGGGCGCTGGCGTTCCCCGGCAACCTGGGCAACATCGACGCCTATATCCAGAGCGTCAACCGTGTGCCGATGTTGACGGCCGAAGAAGAACAGCGTCTGGCCCGCGAATACCGCGACAACGACAATCTCGATGCCGCCCGCCGTCTGGTGCTCTCGCACCTGCGTCTGGTGGTGTCGATCGCCCGCGGCTATCTCGGTTACGGCCTGCCGCATGCCGACTTGATCCAGGAAGGCAACATCGGTCTGATGAAGGCCGTCAAGCGCTTCGACCCGGATCAGGGCGTGCGTCTCGTCTCGTACGCGATGCACTGGATCAAGGCCGAGATGCACGAGTACATCCTGAAGAACTGGCGCATGGTCAAGGTGGCCACCACCAAGGCCCAGCGCAAGCTGTTCTTCAACCTGCGCAGCCACAAGCAGGACGCGCAGGCGACCTTCACGTCGGATGAGATCGACGCCGTGGCGGCCGAGTTGAACGTCAAGGGCGCTGAAGTGCGCGAGATGGAAACGCGCCTCTCGGGCGGCGACATCGCGCTGGAAGGCCAGATGGACGACGGCGAAGAGTCGTTTGCCCCGATCGCCTATCTGGCGGACACGCACAACGAGCCGACCCGCGTGATCGAAGCTCGCGGCAACGACCGCATGCAAAGTGAAGGCATCGAAGCTGCCCTCGCCAAGCTGGACGACCGCAGCCGCCGCATCATTGAAGCCCGCTGGCTGAACGTGAATGACGACGGATCGGGCGGCTCGACGCTGCACGAGCTGGCTGACGAGTTCGGTGTGTCAGCCGAGCGCATTCGCCAGATCGAATCGGCCGCGATGAAGAAGATGAAGGGTGCGCTGCAGGCCTTCGCCTAAGCTGCTCGCCTCGCCATAAAGAAAGCCCGCCAATTTGGCGGGCTTTTTCTTTGAGCGGCGATCGGAGATCAGTCGGCCAGCAATTGCTTGATGTCGTGGGCGATCGGCTCAGGGCCCTGGCCGTGCTTGATGAACAACCGCAGGTTGCCCTTTGGATCAAACATGTAGCTGCCGGCGGTGTGGTCCATGGTGTAGCTGTCGGGCGAGCTGCCCGGCACCTTGCTGTAGAACACCTTGAAGTCGGACGCGACCTTCTTCAGCTCAGCTTCGTTTGCCGGACGCAGGCCAATGAAGCGCGGATCGAACGCAGGCACGTACTTGGCCAGCAAGTCTTGCGTATCGCGCTCCGGGTCGACGGTGACAAACAGCACCTGGACGCGGTCGGCGTCTTTGCCGAGGGTTTCCATCACAGCGCGCAGTTCGGCCAGCGTGGTCGGGCAAACATCCGGGCAATGCGTGTAACCGAAGAACATAACGACGACCTTGCCGCGGAAATCTTCGAGTGTGCGGCGCTTGCCGGTGTGGTCCGTCAGCGAGAAATCGGTGCCGAAGCTCTTGGACCCAGTGATGTCGAGGTTCTTGAAGGCGGGTTTGTCGCTGCACGCCGTCAGCGCCAGCACGGCGACGGCCAGCATGGCGAAGAGCGCGACGCGGAGGTGTCGGAAAGAGAGCATGGTCATCGTGTTGGAAACAGACCGCCTAGCGTACCGCCAACGGCACATGCTTGCTGGCGGTGCCGTGCGTCACAGCGCCGCGCTTTGCATGAGCGCCGGGCCGAACTTGAAGTAGTGATCCACCAGCAGCGCGGCAAACAGGATCGACAGATAGATGATCGAATAGCGGAAAGTCTTCTGCGCCAGCGCGTCCGAATATTTGCGGTACATGCGCCACGCATACGAGAGGAAGCCGAAGCCGAGCACCAGCGCTGTCGCCAAATAGATATAGCCGCTCATGCCGTAGACGAACGGCAGGATGGTCGCGGCGATCATGATGAGCGTGTACAGAAGGATATGCAGCAGCGTGTATTTCTCGCCGTGCGTGATCGGCAGCATCGGCAGGCCGGACTTTGCGTAGTCTGCGCGGCGGTACAGCGCGAGCGCCCAGAAGTGCGGCGGCGTCCAGGTGAAGATGATCAGCACCAGGATCCACGCCTCGGCCGGCACGCTGTTGGCGACAGCCGCCCAGCCCAGCGCCGGCGGCATCGCGCCAGACAAGCCGCCGATGACAATGTTCTGTGGCGTGGCCGGCTTGAGCAGCAGCGTGTAGATGATCGCGTAGCCGATGAAGGTGGCGAATGTGAGCCACATCGTCAGGTCGTTGGCGAACACGTGCAGCGTCCACATGCCCGCTCCGCCCAGCACCACCGAAAACACCAGGATCTGGCGCGTGCCCAGCTCGCCGCTGGCTGAGGGGCGCCAGGCCGTGCGGCGCATCATCGCGTCGATCTTGCGCTCGACGAGGCAGTTGATGGCGAAGGCAGCGCCGGCAAACAGCCAGATGCCGACCGCGCCGCCAATCAGCACCGGCCACGGCACCATACCCGGGGTGGCCAGGAACATGCCGATCACGGCGCAAAACACGGCAAGCTGCGTGACGCGCGGCTTGGTGAGCGCCGCATACTGCGATGCGGTCGTTCGCCAGCCAGGAAGTTGAGTGGAAGTTGTTGGGGTTGCCACGGTATTCATAAAAAACGGTCAGACAGCTTTCAGACGACGGCGGCCGCCACAGGCATCGGCGCCCGCGCTTGTGCGAGCCCGATCAGGTAATGCAGACGCACCATCAGCAGCAGCAGCACAGCCGCGCCGCCGTTATGCGCCACGGCAGCCAGCAGCGGCCAGCCCAGCACGATGTTCGAGAGGCCGGTCGCCAATTGCACGGCCAGCACGACGAGCAGCACCGTAGCGACACGGCCGATGCCGCCAATGCGACGCGCGCGCAGGCCCAGCCACGCCAGGTAGCTCAGCACAGCGACCGCAAACACGCGGTGGGTCCAATGGATAGCCACCAACGCATCGTGCGAGATAAAGTCACCGCCGGCGGTCTTGCCGAGTTGGCGCCAGAACGTGAAGCCGTGCGCAAAGTCCATCGGCGGCACCCACTGGCCGTTGCACAGCGGAAAATCTGTACAGGCCAGCACAGCGTAGTTCGTGCTGACCCAGCCGCCCAGCGCAATCTGCACGACAAGCAGCGCGAGCCCGATGGCCGCCGCAACGCGCAACGAGGCACCACGTTCATCCACCACACGCGGCACATCATTCTTGCAGCCGAGCCAGATCAGCGCGGCCAGCAACGACATGCCCAGCAGCAAGTGCGTCACCACGATTGCCGGCTGCAGTTTGAGGGTGACCGTCCAGGCACCAAAGGCGCCCTGCACGCATACCAACGCCAGCACGGCTGTCGCATACCACGGGGATTGTTTCAGCTCCTTGCGCTTGACCCACGCCAGCACCACCAGCGTGATGATCAGAACGCCCAACGCAAGCGCAAAGTAGCGATGCGTCATCTCGATCCACGCCTTCATCCACGTGACGGGGCCACTCGGCATGGCGGTCTGCGCCGCATGGATGTCGTCACGAGCGTGGAACGGGTTGGACGTGCCGTAGCAACCTGGCCAATCCGGGCAACCAAGACCCGAATCGGTCAGACGCGTGAAGCTGCCGAACATGATGAGGTCCAGCGTCAGAAAGGCTGTGATCCACACCAGCTTGCGGTACTTGTTGCGATCCCCTTTGACCAGCACGTAGCACAGCGGGATCAACGCGATCAGGATGCCGATGGAGGCAAGTTGCAGCAGCATGGCTTATCCGATGCGCGAATACTTCAGCAGCCGCGTCATGTCTGCGCGCACCTTCTTCGGGTCCGGATCTTTCGGAAACTGCATCATCAGGTTGCCAAGCGGATCGACCAGGAAGAGATGATCCGTGGGTGGCGCCTTGCCATCGCCCAGCCAGCTCTTCGGCAACTCGGGGGCGCGCAGGAAGCGCACGGCGCCGTAATCGTCGTTGTAGGCCTTGATCAGGCGCGGGTCGATTTCACCGCGGTCAGTCACCAGCCAGACAGGGACGATGCGGTCGCGGTCCGGCCCCTGGCCGATGCGCAGTTGGCGCATGGTGAAGAGCTTGCGCGCGCAGTTGTCGTCGCAGGCGCTGCCATCCACGGACACCATCAACCATTTGCCCTTGAGGCTAGCGAGGGGCACTTCAGTGCCGTGCTCGTCTTGCACCATCAGGCCCGTCGGAATGGGGCGCTGCGGATCGACCAGCGCGCCATACGCCGCCTTGCCGCCGGCTGGCGTGAAAACGTAATACGCAAGGTACGACGCGATTACCGGCGACGCGCACACGAGCAGGAGGAACAGCATCATCAAGCGGCCGCGACGCGTGCGCGCGTCGATGCGCGGGTCTTCGGACGCGCCAAGAGTGCCGGGCGCGCCGGGTGCGGATTCCTGATTCACCATGTGATTCCCAGTACATTCAGCTGCGGCACTAAGCCGCAACGCGAGTTCGTATTCAAACGGGCTCCGACGCGCCCGCCAAGCGGCGATAACGCCGCACGCTGTAGAAGACCATCAGCCCAAGCAGCGCCGCTGCCATCGCAAACCACTGGAATGCGTAGCCGTAATTGCGATCGGCGCCCAAGTCTGCACGCGGCCAATCGCGCAACAGGCCGTCCTGCGCGTCGGATTGCTGCTGCACCACAAACGGTTGGAGCGGCACGCCGATTTCGCGCGAGAAAGCGTCGAGGTCGATATTCTGCCTAAGTCGCTGGCCGACTTCATCCGCGCCATCCTTGCGGCCCAGGCTGAAGACCCGGCTGGCATGTGGCACCGCCATCCCTTCGACCTGCACTTCGCCCGCCGGCGTGCTGTATGGCGCGATGCGCGTGCGGTCGGCCAGATCGCGCGGCAGCCAGCCCCGATCAACCAACACAGCACGCCCGCCCGCCCCTTCCAGCTTGAGCGGGATGAGCACCTCAAAACCGGGGCGCGATACGTCGTTGGTGACGTGTGGGCGATTTTCCAGCAGCACCGTGTGCGCCACGTCGAACGTTCCGCGCAGCAGCACCGGTCGGTACATCACTGAATCTGCCGTCACAGGTTGAGCAGTGATGCGTTGGGCGGGCGCATTTTCCAGCGCCACGATGCGGGCCTGCCGCTCGATGCGCTCATGCGCACGCGAAAGCTGCCAACGCCCGAGCGCGCACGTGAGCGCAATCAGCGCCACGCCCGCCAGCATCGGCACAGGCGCAAACCAACGCCACATCGGCACGCGCACGGTCATTGCGCAGCCTCGGTGCGATAATGCTCGGCAGCCATTTCCAACCCTTCGTCGCCCAACCCGCAACCCTCCATGCGCATCGTCGTTGCCATTGCGTTTCTGCTGATCCTCGGCAGCCTTGCCTCCGCACTGTTCTTCCTGATGCGCGACAAGGGCCACAGCAACCGCACCGTTCGCTCGTTGATGTTCCGCGTCGGGTTCTCGATCGCGCTATTCATCTTCATCTTGGTCGCGAACCGGCTGGGGTGGATTCACAGTACCGGCATCCGCTTCGGCCAATAGCCGCAGCAAATCGCTCACGCCAGAAAAACGAAAACGCCGCAGCGGTGTCCCGTCTGCGGCATTGTCTTCGCCTGTCGTGGCCGGGCTGCGGAGCGGCGCAAAGGGCGCCACTCCAATCCCATACTGCCTTACAGCCAGTACACCACCACGTACAAACCCAGCCACACCACGTCCACAAAGTGCCAATACCACGCGGCGCCTTCGAACGCAAAGTGGTGCTCTGGCGTGAAGTGGCCCTTGATCACGCGGCCCAGCACCACCGACAGCATGATCGCGCCCATCGTCACGTGGAAGCCGTGGAAGCCGGTCAGCAAGAAGAACGTTGAACCATAGATACCCGAGGTCAGCTTCAGGTTCAGTTCGTGATAGGCGTGGATGTACTCGAACGCCTGGAAGCCCATGAACGTGAAGCCCAGGAGGATCGTCAGCAGCAGGCCCTGGATGACTTGGGCGCGCTTGCCTTCACGCAACGCATGGTGCGCCCACGTGAGCGTCACGCCGGAAGTCAGCAGCAGCGCCGTGTTGATGGTCGGGATCGGCCACGGCCCCATCGTCGTGAATGGCGCCACCGTGCCAGCCGGGCCGGCATTCGGCCACAGCGCGTTGAAGTCGGGCCACAGCAGCTTGTTGTTCAGATCGCCGAGCCACGGCATGGCAATCGTGCGGGCATAGAACAGCGCGCCGAAGAACGCCGCGAAGAACATCACTTCCGAGAAGATGAACCAGCTCATCGACCAGCGGAACGAGGCATCCACGCGGTCGCCGTACTTGCCGGTCTCGGATTCGGAGATGGCATCGGCAAACCACGCACGCAGCACAAAGAGGAACCACAGCAGGCCGATCAGGAACGTCCACGGGGCCCAGGGCTGAGCATTCACCCACGCAGCGGAGCTCAACAGCACGATCAGCAGGCCGAGGCTTGCCGTAATCGGATGCCGCGACGGCCCGGGCACGAAGTAGTACGGAGCGTTTGCTCGATTCGCACTCATCTCTTTTTCTCCAGCTCTATTTTTTTAGGAATCCACTTGATGTTGCCCAGCCCATGCTGCGAGGGCCGTCTCCTCAACCTTCTCAATCCTCAACCGACAACTGCCCGCACGATCAACAGCAGCACAACGATAAACATGACCGCCGCCAGAATGCCCGCGATGATCACGTGCACGGGATTCAACTGCGCCATGTCACGGTCATGATCGCGGCCCTTGCGCACACCGAAGAAGGACCAGAACACCGCCTTCATCGTCTGTGCGAATGACGCGCGTCGCTTGGTCGCTTCCTTCAGTTCGTCCATGTCCTCACGTTCCCTTGGTCGGCATCGCCGGCGCAATGGCCGACGGCGCGTGGATTTCAAAGAAAGTGTAGGACAAGGTGATTGTCTTCACGTCCTTGGGAAGATCCGGATCAATCACAAACACCACCGGCATCTCGCGTGATTCGTTGGCCTTCAGCGTCTGTTGCTTGAAACAAAAACACTCGATCTTCTTAAAGAATTCGGTTGCCTGCTTGGGCGCGTAACTCGGGATGGCCTGCGCCTCGACCGTACGCCCCTCCTTGTTCACCACCTCGTAGACGATCTGGTTGATCTCGCCGGGGTGCACATCCATGCTGTTCTTGACGGGGCGGAAGCGGAACGGCCCTTGGCTGTTCGAATCGAATTCCACCGTGATCGTGCGCGTCTTGTCGACCTGCGAGTTGCGCAGCGCGCCGCCATCTTCATCCCGTGAGTTCAACACGTTGATGTTCGTGAGCTCGCAGATTTTCTTGTACAGCGGCACCATCGCGTAGCCGAAGCCGAACATGATCACGACCACAACGGCGAGCTTGCCAAGCATGGACCGATTCAGGCCGCGCTCGAGGGCTTTGTCGTTTTGGGACGGGTCCGGCTGCGCCGGTGTCTGGCTCATAGGGGTCTCGCGAAATCTCGGTTCGGCGATCGGCGCGTCGCCTGTCGGGCTAGCCGAACACCACGCGCTTGAAAATCACACCCAGAAAGAAAACCAACGCGATCGTGCCGAGGATGAGCCCCAGGCGGCGATTGGCGGCGCGTTGCTCGGGTGTTAGGCTTTTTTCTGGATTCGACATCGTTGTCCGGAGGATCGCGGGGCCAGCGCCAGGATCGGCAGCCCGCCCCGCGAAACCTGCATTACTTCACGTGCGGCGGTTCTTCAAAGGTGTGGAACGGCGCCGGCGACGGCACGGTCCACTCCAGGCCTTCCGCGCCATCCCACGGCTTGTCGGCGGCCTTCTCGCCACCGCGGTACGACGGCAGCACCACGAAGAAGAAGAAATACACCTGCATCAGGCCGAAGCCCAGGGCACCGATCGACGCTACGGCATTGAAGTCGGCGAACTGCTGCGGATAGTCGGCATAGCGGCGCGGCATGCCAGCCAGGCCCAGGAAGTGCATCGGGAAGAACGTGAGGTTGAAGGTGATCATCGAACCCCAGAAGTGGATCTTGCCGCGCGTCTCGCTGTACATGTAGCCCGACCACTTCGGACCCCAGTAGTAGAAGCCCGCGAACAGCGCAAACAGCGAACCGGCCACCAGCACGTAGTGGAAGTGCGCCACCACGTAATACGTGTCCTGCAGCTGGATGTCGATCGGGGCCACGGCCAGGATCAGACCCGTGAAGCCGCCCACCGTGAACACGAAGATGAAGCCGATTGCGAACAGCATGGGCGTCTCGAACGTCATCGAGCCGCGCCACATCGTGGCCACCCAGTTGAAGATCTTCACGCCGGTCGGCACCGCAATCAGCATCGTCGCGTACATGAAGAACAGCTGGCCGGTCACGGGCATGCCGGTCGTGAACATGTGGTGGGCCCACACGATGAACGACAGGATGGCGATGGAAGCCGTGGCATACACCATCGAGCTGTAGCCAAACAGCGGCTTGCGTGCGAAGGCCGGCACGATCTGGCTGATGATGCCGAACGCCGGCAAGATCATGATGTACACCTCGGGGTGCCCGAAGAACCAGAAGATGTGCTGGTACATCACCGGGTCACCACCGCCTGCAGCCGAGAAGAAGCTCGTGCCGAAGTGGCGGTCGGTCAGCACCATGGTGATCGCACCCGCGAGCACCGGCATCACGGCAATCAGCAGGTACGCCGTGATCAGCCACGTCCAGCAGAACATCGGCATCTTCATCAGCGTCATGCCGGGCGCGCGCATGTTCAGGATGGTCACGATGATGTTGATCGCACCCATGATCGACGATGCGCCCATGATGTGGATCGCGAAGATCGCCATGTCCATACCCGGGCCCATCTGCACAGACAACGGTGCATAGAGCGTCCAGCCGGCAGCCGTGGCGCCACCCGGTGCGAAGAACGAGCCCACCAGCAGCAGTGCCGCAGGCGGCAGCAGCCAGAAGCTGAAGTTGTTCATCCGCGCAAAGGCCATGTCGGACGCGCCAACCTGCAGCGGAATCATCCAGTTCGCAAAGCCCACGAAGGCCGGCATGATCGCGCCGAACACCATGATCAGGCCATGCAGCGTGGTGAACTGGTTGAACAGCTCCGGATGGAAGAACTGCAGGCCGGGCTGGAACAGCTCAAGGCGGATCAGCAAGGCCAGCGTGCCGCCCGAGAGCAGCATCATGAAAGAGAACAGCAGGTACAACGTACCGATGTCCTTGTGGTTGGTCGCAAACAGCCAACGGCGCCAGCCATGCGGATGGTCGTGCGCATGGTCGTCTCCATGACCGTGCGCGTGATCTTGCGGGTGCGTAACAGCGGTGCTCATCGAGGAACTCCTAGGGTTCGGTTCGTCACGCAGACGATCAATCAGCCAGCGTTGCGGTCTTCGGCCGCGTTCGCTTGTTGGGACGCCACCTTGCCGGCGGATTCAGTTGCGGCGGTCTTGGCGCCACCGCCTTCGGGCATCTTGCCGCCGCGCGCGTCCTTCACTTGCGTCGGCTGCAGCAGGTCACCCGTGTGGTTGCCCCAGTTGTTGCGCTCGTACGTGATGACCGAGGCGATTTCCACATCATTGAGTGCCGAAGCCCAGGGCGGCATCGCATTCTTGCCATGCAGGACGATATTCACGTGGTCAGCCAGCGGACCATTCGCGATCTTCGAACCATCGAGCGCCGGGAACGGACCGCCGCCCTTGCCGTTGGGCTGGTGGCAGACCGCGCAGTTGGCGGTGTAGACCTTCTCGCCGCGCGACTTCAGCTCTTCCAGCGTGTAGGTCTTGGTCGGGTCATCGGCCTTGGCGGCCATTTCCTTCTTCTTGCCGTCGACCCACTTGGTGTAGTCGTCCTGCGAAAGCACGCGCACCACGATCGGCATGAAGGCATGTTCCTTGCCGCACAGTTCGGCGCACTGGCCGCGATACACGCCGACCTTCTCAGCCTTGAACCATGTGTCGCGCACGAAGCCCGGGATCGCGTCCTGCTTGACGCCAAACGCCGGGATCATCCACGAGTGGATCACGTCGTTGGCGGTGGTGACGATGCGCACCTTGCGATTGACCGGCACGACCAGTTCGTTGTCGACCTCGATCAGGTATGTGTTCGACTTGGGCGCCTGGTTGTTGATCTGGTCACGCGGCGTGGTGAGCGTGGAGAGGAACGAAATGCCCTCGCCTTCGCCCTTCAGGTAGTCGTAACCCCACTTCCACTGGTAACCGGTGGCCTTGATGGTGAGGTCGGAATTGGTGGTGTCCTTCATTGCGACCACGGCCTTGGTGGCCGGCAGCGCCATCCCGATCACGATCAGGAACGGCACGATGGTCCAGATGATTTCAACCGTGGTGCTTTCGTGGAACGTCGCCGGTTTGTGGCCGACCGACTTACGGTGCTTGAAAATGGAGTAGAACATCACCCCGAATACACCGATGAAGATCACGACACAGATGATCAGCATCATCCAGTGCAGCCAATGGATCTCGGCGGCGATCTTGGTGACCGGGGGCGCGAGATTGAGCTGCCGCACTGCGGGGCCGCCCGGCATGTCTTCCAGTGCCAGGGCCGTTTGACTGAGGGCGAGGAGGGAGCCTGCCGCCAGCAAACTTGCCAATGTCTTATTCAACATTTTCATTTTTTATCTACCCAATTGACAGATTCCACTCTGCCCCGGTGCGCGGCTCATGAGACCTGGGTTGGTTGCCCGTGTCCCAACACCGGGAAAGCTCGTCCGCAAGCTTGCGCCGCCTGACGCTCACCTGCTAGATCACGGGCCGGCCATCTCCAGCTTGACCTGCCCATAATCGGAGGCGTGGCGGGCATAGTACAGCAATGCCCATCCGAGAATCGCGACCTCCAGCCCCGCATCAGGCGACACCAGTCACGCGCGTTGCCATACAAAAAAACCAAGCGATTACGAACAGGGGAATGACGACCAAGGGGGTGGACCAGCCAGTCTGGCGGGTTGAAAGCGAGCAGTTTCGCTTCATGAGCCAGTTCTTGCGCGGCGATTCCGAGATGGTGGACGCGCCGCATGCTGGGTGGAGCGCGGTTTCAATGTCGTGCATTGAACCACTCCTGCCTCGGATGCATACCCGAACGGTTCGCCCGTGGCAAAAAACGGGATAGGCCTTTGGGGGACTGCTGCGACAAACTGGCGCATTATATGGCCGCGATTGACCCCAAACAAGGTAAAGCGCCTTTATGCAAGTCCCGGCTTGACAAGGTGCGGTCAATGCCGTTTCCGCATTAAAAGCGTTTCAGGCGCGCGGTTTGCGGCCGATCTGATCGATTGGAATCATCGCCCTGCCCTGCTCGTCCAGCGCCTGCCGCTGGGTCGGAGCAAGCTTCCAGGCGTGGCCGTAAACGATTTCGAAGGTGAGCGGAATCAGCCCGTCGGGATTGCGTTGCGCATCGAGTGCGTCGAATAGCCGCTGGCGCCAGCGCGGCGTGTGCAGACCGGCGCCAGCAAGGCCGCGGCCCGCTTCGTCGGTCAAGCCAGCCATGCCGCCAAGCAAGTGCACGTCGGCCAGCAGCGCCTGCGGCGTTTCGTAGGTAATCGTGAGCTGCTCCATGTCCATGACGGGCGTGGACCAGCGGCTATGCACCAGCATGTCGCCAATGTCATGCATATCGACAAAGCGCAGCGTGTGGACGCCCGCGTCGATGCCAGCCAGGGCGCTGCGCAGCTCGCGCAAGGTGTCGGGGCCGAACAGGCTGAACATCAGCAGCCCGCCCTCCGTGGTGATGCGGTGCCATTCCGGAAAGATCGCGTGCGGCTCCGGGTCCCAGTGCAGCGCAAGGTTCGACCACAGCAGATCGAATGACGCCCCGGAAAACGGCAGCGCGCGGATGTCCGCCTGAACAAAATCAAAGACGGGCCGCTTCTTCAGCAGCCGGCCTAGCCACCCGGCGTCGGTGCGCTGCGGGTCGAGTTTCTGCGCCTGCGCCAGCATGGCGGACGACCAGTCGACCCCGCAGATCTGTGCGTCCGGATATTGCGCGCGCAGTACCGCCAAGCCTTGTCCCAGGCCGCAGCCCAAATCCAGCGCACGCGCGGGCGTGGCCTTGATATAGGACAGCCGATCCTGCATGCGGCTACCCACTTCGCGCAGCAGGAAATCCACGTCGGCGAAACGCGCGGCGCGGCGATCGAAGGCGCGCCGCAAGGCGGCAGGACGAACAAGAGCGGGATCAGACATCGACAAGACGGGGCGGAATACTGCGGTTGCCAAGTATACCGGCCCGCAGTTTGAGGCGTCGTCCGATAGCGCAGTGGCCGCAAATCGGCTTGGATAGCGGCTTTTTGCATGCATAAACACGCGTTATCGGTATGGTTTCGCGCCGGCCTGCGTCATCTGTTGCCGTGCGCCTGTGCGCTTTGCGGCGCGGTACAGGGCAGCCTGGTGTGCGCCGGCTGCATGGGCGATCTGGCACCGCAGTTGCACAGGCGGCGCTGCATCCAATGTGCCATTGCGCTGGAGGCGCGGCACACCGCCCGACATTGCCACGCCTGTTTAGCCGGCGCGCCCGACTTTGACGCGACCGTCGTCATTGCCGACTACGACTGGCCGCTTGACCATCTTGTCACCGGGTTGAAATTTCGGGCGCAATTGCCGTTGGCGGCATGGTTGGCCGGCCAATTGGGCAACGCGCTCGCCGCTGCGCCGGGCGACTTGCCAGACGTGCTGCTGCCGGTGCCGCTCTCGCCTGCACGCCTGCGCTCGCGCGGCTACAACCAGGCGTGGGAGATTGCCCGCCGGCTGGCGCGCCAGTTGGACATTCCCGGCCAAGCCAACGCCCTGCACCGTGTGCGCGACAACCCCGCGCAGGCCACGCTGGACCGTGCCGAGCGGCTGACAAACCTGCACGGTGCATTCGTTGTCGCCGAGCCTGCGCGCATCGCGGGGCGCCACGTCGGCGTCGTTGACGATGTGATGACCACCGGCACGACCCTGGGCGAGATTGCCACGCAACTCAAACGCGCCGGCGCCACCCGCGTCACCAACGTTGTTGCCTTGCGCACGCCCTGATTCCGTGCTTATGCGACATTGTGTCGCGCCACCTGCGCCAAGCTGTGGCGAGGTGACAACCCTTCCCAATGTGGATAAGCTCGCCGCCGAAATTCCTCCTGCCGCCCGATCATGTTCAATGTCGTCCTTGTCGAGCCCGAAATTCCGCCCAATACGGGCAATGTGATCCGCCTGTGCGCCAATACGGGCGCGCAGCTGCATCTGATTGAACCGTTGGGTTTTCCGCTCGAAGATGCCCGCATGCGCCGCGCGGGGCTCGACTATCACGAGTACGCGACGATGCGCGTGCACGCTGATTGGGACGCCTTCCTGCGCGATGCGCAGCCCGATCCCGCGCGCATGTTCGCGCTCACCACGCGCGGCTCGACGCCGTTTGCCAGCATGGCATTCCAGCCAGGCGACTGGTTTGTCTTCGGGTCGGAAACGCGCGGATTGTCGGAAGAGCGGCGCGAGTGGTTTCCCGCTTCCCAGCGGATTCGCCTGCCGATGCGACCGGACAACCGCAGCCTGAATCTATCGAACACCGTGGCGGTGGTGGTGTTCGAAGCGTGGCGGCAAAACGGGTTCGCGGGCGGCGCCTGAGCCGGACGCCCTCCACCTTTATTGAAGTGTGATTAACGTGCCGATTCGGATTTGGCGTCACGCTGGAGCAGGCGCTCGACAGCTTTCGCAGCGGAGAGCCCTTCGAACAGGACTTCACAGACGGTAAAGGTGATCGGCATGTCCACGCCCTTGGCGCGTGCCAGAGCGGCCACGGCACGCGCACAGCGCACGCCTTCGGCGACGTGACCGAGGCTGTGGAGGATGTCGTCAAGCGAGCGGCCCTGCGCGAGCTGCATCCCGACCGTGCGGTTGCGTGACAGATCGCCGGTGGCGGTCAGCAGCAGATCGCCCATGCCGGTCAGCCCCATGAATGTTTCCGGCCGACCGCCAAGCGCCAAGCCCAGGCGCGTCATCTCGGCCAGCCCGCGCGTGACCAGTGCGGCGCGTGCGTTCAATCCCAGGCCCAGGCCATCCGCAGCGCCTGTCGCAATGGCCAGCACGTTCTTGACGGCACCGCCTACTTCCACGCCGACGAGGTCATCGCTCGCGTACACGCGCATCGCGTGATGGTGAAAGCCGCGCTGCGTGAGCTTGCACAGCGCCTCGCTGGTCGAGGCGACGGTCATGGCGCACGGCAAACCCTGCGCGACTTCCTTGGCGAAACTCGGCCCAGACAACACACCGACAGCGAGGTCGGTACGGCCCGACGCCTTCAACACATCGGCGACGATGGCGTGCGGTAGCGCGCTGGTCTCGGGGTCGAAACCCTTGCATAGCCAGATCAAGTTGCGCGCGCGGCCGTGCGCGGCAATCGTGCGCGCCAGGTCAGCCAGCCCGGCGACGGGTGAGGCAATGACGGCAAGTCCGTCGTCGCCCGCCGCATGGTCGAGAGCGACCTGCAAATCAGCGGAAAAATGCAACGACGCCTGCAGCGTGATGCCCGGCAAATACGGCGCGTTAATGTGCGTGGCGGCCATTTGCGCGACGAGGTTCGCGTCGCGCCCCCACAGCACGACATCGTGCGATTGTGCGGCGTGGCTGGCCAGGGCAGTGCCCCAGGCACCGGCACCCAAAACGGAAATTCGCATGCGCGTGTTCAACATCGGTCAGGCAAAGATCGAGCAACAGGTCGGGCAAAAAAAAGCCCGCGCAAGCATGCGGCTGGCGCGGGCTTCTGGCGCAGTGCGCCTACTGATTAGTGCGTGGCCTGCGAGCCGTCCGGCATCACCAGACCAGCGCCGCCGGCTTGACCTTGCTGCTCCATCGCAGCGGCCAGGCGTTGTTCGTACAGCGCCTGGAAGTTGATCTCGGCCAGGTGGATCGGCTGGAAGCCGGCGCGACCGATGGTGTCGGCAATGTTCGAGCGCAGGTACGGGTACACGATGGTCGGGCAAGCAATGCCCAGCAGCGGGTCCATCTGTTCGGCCGGCACGTTGCGGATATCGAAGATGCCCGCTTGCTTGGCTTCCACCAGGAACGCGACCTTCTCTTGCACCTTGGTCGTCACCGTACCGATGACGGTCACTTCAAACACGCCTTCAGCCAGTTGCGAAGCGGCGACGTCTACCTGCACTTCCACAGACGGCTGTTCTTGCTCGAGGAAGATGTGCGGCGAGTTCGGTTGCTCCAGCGACAGGTCCTTCAGATAGACGCGCTGGATGTTGAAGAACGGCTGGCCATCCTGGCCCGGTTGCTGCTGTTGCTGGTCGCTCATGACTCGCCTTCAAATGGAATGTGGTCAGTGCTTGGCGGAAGCGTCCGCCGCGCAAAACGCGTATGGTACATGACCAAATGGGGCCTGCTATGAGAGCCGGCCCAAAAGTACAACGCCCGGTCAAAGCCGGGCGTTTTTGTATGGTGCGCAGGTCGCCAAACCGGGCCGCCGAATCAGGCAGCCAGCAACGGAACCAAGCCACCTTCGCGGTCCAGCGCAGACAGATCATCGAAGCCGCCGATGTGGCGCTCGTCGATATAAATCTGCGGAACCGTGCGGCGGTTCGTGCGCGTCATCATCTCTTCGCGCTTGCCGGGTTCGCGATCGATCAGGATTTTCTCGATCTGCTCGACGCCGCGTTGCTTCAGGAGTCGTTCCGCTGCCACGCAATAGGGGCAGACGGTGGTGCTGTACATGACCACGTGCGCCATAACTTCAACCTCGTATCTTTATTTCACAACCGGAAGGCCCGCTTGTTGCCAGGCGGCCAATCCGCCCTCGAGCGAATACACCTCACTGTAACCGGCTTGCTTCAGGACTGCTTGCGCCCGCCCAGCGCGCTGGCCGGTCTGGCATACGAGGATGATGGGGGTCTCTTTGTTCTTTGCAAGCCCGGAAGCCTTGCCGGCAAGTTCCCCGAGCGGCGCGTGCTTGGCTTGCGGCAAATGACCGGCTGCGTACTCACCGCTTTCGCGCACATCCACCACCACGGCATTACGGCGATTGATGAGCTGGGTGGCCACCGGTGCACTCACCTTGGCGCCGCCACCGCCCGCGATGCGGCGCTGGATGGGCGCCCAGAGCAGCAGCAAACCAGAAACGATGGCGACGGCAAGCAGTGCGAGGTTGTTGTAATCGGCGAAGAACTTCACGGTATCGGTTTCCTGGGATGGGTCGGGGCAAGTCTAGTGGGCGGACATCAGCCGAACGATTCGGGAGCCCAATGCCCGCGGCATTATAAAATAGTCGGTTTCAGCGGCTGCACGATGACGTACGACACGTCGCCGCAGCTAGCCGCACGCAGGTTTTCTCACTTCTCATCATGGCAGTCATGCACAAGCTCGTCCTCATCCGCCACGGCGAATCGACGTGGAATCTGGAGAACCGCTTCACCGGCTGGGTCGACGTCGACCTGACCGACACCGGCGTCGCCCAGGCCCGCCAAGGCGGCAAACTGCTACGTGAAGCCGGCTTCACGTTCGATCTGGCCTATACCTCAGTGCTCAAGCGCGCGATCCGCACGCTGTGGCATGTGCAGGATGAAATGGATCTGATGTGGATCCCGACCCGTAATGAGTGGCGCCTGAACGAGCGTCACTACGGTGCGCTGTCGGGCCTGAACAAGGCCGAAACCGCCGCGCAATATGGCGACGAGCAAGTCCTGGTATGGCGCCGCAGCTACGACACGCCGCCCCCCGCGCTCGAGCCCGGCGCCGACAACGACGCCTTCGGCAATCCCCGTTACGCAGGTCTTACGCGCGAGCAGGTACCGCTGACCGAATGCCTGAAGGACACCGTCGCCCGCGTGATGCCGCTGTGGGATGAATCGATTGCACCGGCCATCAAGAGCGGCAAGCGCGTGGTGATCGCCGCGCACGGCAACAGCATCCGCGCGCTGGTGAAGTACCTGGACGGCATTTCCGACGCAGACATCGTCGGCCTGAATATCCCCAACGGCACGCCGCTTGTGTATGAGCTGGACGCCAACCTCAAGCCGATCCGCCATTACTACCTGGGCGACCAGGAAGCGATTGCCGCGTCGCTGGCAGCGGTGGCCAGCCAAGGCAAGTCGAAATAATCCGTAACGGACGCTACGGCACTCCAACGCCTTTATACTGTCGAAGCCTGTAGCCCGGGATGTGCGCGAGCCGTCCCGGGCCCTGTTTATCTACTGTTCCCACGTCCACGCTCGACACATGCGAACTTCGCTCAAGAACATCAGCCTGATCGCCATCGGCCTCGTCACCGGGGTTCTGGCGACGCTCCAGCTTTCCGCGACTGCGCAAAACGCGACGGTCGGTCCGCTTCCGCTGGAGAAACTCAGGCTCATGGCGGACATCTTTGGCCAGATCAAGCGCGAATATGTCGAGCCGGTGGACGACGACAAGCTGCTGACCGAAGCCATCAAGGGCATGGTCGCCAGCCTCGACCCGCATTCGGCCTACCTGGACAAGAAGGACTTCCAGGAGCTGCAGGAAGGGACCCAGGGCCGCTTCGCCGGTCTGGGTATCGAGATCTCGCAGGAAGAAGGCCTGGTCAAGGTCATCAACCCGATTGAAGACACCCCGGCCTTCCGCGCCGGCGTGCAGCCGGGCGACCTGATTACCCGCATCGACGACAAACCCGTGCGCGGCATGCCGCTGGAGCAAGCCGTCAAGCGCATGCGCGGCGCGCCGGGCACCAAGGTCACGCTCACGATTTACCGCAAGAAGGAAGAGCGCACGTTCCCGCTGACCATCACCCGCGCCGAGATCCAGGTGCAGTCGGTCAAGGCCAAGATGCTGGACAACGGCATCGCGTGGGTGCGCATTACCAGCTTCCAGGAACGCACCGTGCCGGACCTGGCCAAGAAGCTCAATGACCTGGCCAAACAAGACGCCCACCTGAAGGGCCTGATCCTGGACCTGCGCAACAACGGCGGCGGCGTGCTGCAAGCTGCAGTTGGCGTGTCGGCCGCGTTCCTGCCGCCGGACGCGACGGTGGTTTCGACCAACGGCCAGGTGCCGGATGCCAAGCGTACGTACAAGGCGACCTTCGCCAACTACCGCCTGAGCAACTTCGATTCCGATCCGCTGGTCGGTCTGGACCCAGAGTTCAAGACCGTGCCGATCATCGTGCTGACCAACGCCTACACGGCTTCGGCCTCCGAAATCGTGGCCGGCGCGCTGCAGGACCATCACCGTGCCAAGACGATGGGCAAGACGACGTTCGGCAAGGGCTCGGTGCAGACGGTGCGTCCGCTGTCGAACGACACCGGCATCAAGCTGACCATCGCGTACTACTACACGCCGTCGGGCAAGTCGATCCAGGCCAAGGGCATCCGCCCGGATATTCCGGTTGACCAGAACCCGGACGGCGACCCGGACGATGCGCTGATCACGCGCGAAATCGACACCGAACGCCACCTGCACAACAAGCAGGAGTCGGAAGAAGCCGAGATGACCGAGCGCGAAAAGCGCCGCATCGAAGAACTGCGTCGCCTGGAAGAAGAAAACGCCAAGAAGACGCCCGAGCAGCGCGAGAAAGAGCGCAACAAGAAGCCGATCGAGTTCGGTTCGGCGGAAGACTTCATGCTGCAACAGGCGGTTGCCGACCTGAAGGGTCAGCCGGTCAAGCGCTCGAAGTCGGTGCTGGAAGCGGCGGCGGCGGTGCCGGACAAGGCAGTGAAATCGCCGGCGGCCAAGGAATCGAGCGCCCCGGCCAAGCTGCCCAAGGGCAAGGCGGCTCCGGCTTCCGAGCCGGCTGCACCGAAGCCGAATGTTCCCGCTAGCGGCGTGCAGCCCGCACCGGAGCCCACCGGCGCCCGTTAAGACACCTGCCGGCAAACACTGGCAAACTTACGAGGCCGTGCAATGCACGGCCTTTTTCATTGCACCACCATGAACGACGATCAACTGCTGCGCTACTCGCGCCATATCCTGCTCGACGAAATCGGCATCGAGGGACAGACGCGCCTGCTTGAGGGCCACGCGCTTGTCATCGGTGCGGGCGGGCTGGGCGCTGCGGCCCTGCCCTATCTGGCGGCGGCGGGCGTGGGCACGCTCACCATCGTCGACGACGATACGGTGGATTTGACCAATCTGCAGCGGCAGATCATCCACACAACGGAATCGGTCGGGCAACCGAAGGTGGCATCCGCGCGGGCGGCCATCGCCCGACTGAACCCGGACGTTCGCGTGAATGCCGTGCAGCGCCGGCTTGATGCGGATGCGATCGTTGCGCTCCTTGATGGCGTGAGCGTGGTACTGGACTGCTCCGATAACTTCGGCACGCGCCAAGCCACCAACCTTGCCTGCGTGCAGGCTAGGGTGCCGCTGGTATCGGGCGCCGCCATCCGCTTTGACGGACAGATCAGCGTGTTCGACAGCCTTGCCGGCGGCCCCTGCTACGCCTGCCTGTTCCCGCCCGACGAGCCTGCGCCCGAAGTGGCGTGTGCATCGATGGGCGTGTTCTCACCACTGGTGGGCATGGTTGGTACGGTACAGGCCGCGGAGGCACTCAAGCTGATTGCCGGCATCGGCCGTTCGCTTGCCGGTCGTCTGCTGATGCTCGACGGTCTATCGATGGAGTGGACGACGATGCGGATCGCTCGCCAGCCGTCATGCCCCGTCTGCGGTGGCACACACTGAAGCGCCCGAAAGCACGCAACAAAAAAGGAGGCCAAGGCCTCCTTCTTTTTTGCCGCCTGACGAGACTTACTCGCCCTCGGGCTCCATCTGCGATTGCAGGTAGTTTTGAATGCCAACCTTGTCGATCAGCTCGAGCTGTGTTTCCAGCCAGTCGATGTGCTCTTCAGTGTCATCCAGAATGTCGACCAGGATTTCGCGGCTGACGTAGTCCTTCACCGACTCGCAGTAAGCGATGCCCTCGACCACGGTGCCGTGTGCGGCACGCTCCAGCTTCAGGTCACACTCGATGATCTCTTTCGTGTCTTGGCCAATGAAGATCTTGCCGAGGTCCTGCAGGTTGGGCAGGCCGTCGAGCATCAGGATGCGCTCGATCAGGCGATCGGCGTGCTTCATCTCGCCAATCGACTCTTTGTACTCATGGTCCCCAATGCGCTTGAGCCCCCAGTGGCCGTACATGCGCGCGTGGAGAAAATACTGGTTGATGGCGGTCAGCTCGTTCTTGAGCTGGGCGTTCAGATATTGGATGACCTTCTTATCGCCTTTCATTCTTGGGGCTCCAGCAAAGTGCAACTGCGGTGATGGACGCACGCACGCGTCCGTTCAAAGCGAGCCCTGTGCCTAGCTAGAAAGCAACAAATGCCACCGAGGCTCAACGCCAGGGCGGCAATTCGCGGCGACAGAAAAAAGACGGGAAATCAGGCAGCCAATGCACCGGGCACGAGGGCCTGATCATTGGCGACGGGCTCGTCGCGACGTTCGATTATGGCATGCGTGCTTGCACGGCCCAAAATCTGATCGACAGGGACACAGCTCACCGCTTCGGCGAGCACCTGCTTGGCGCAGTCCCGGCATTGTCCGCAGCATGTACCCACGCCGAGCGTTTCAGCGAGTTCGTCCATCGTTGATACGCCCAGACGGGCGGCGCCATGGATTTCGCGGTCGGTCACTTGGTTGCAGATACAGACGTACACGGGGTTCCTCCGCAGCGCTCAGAACGCGCGCTGTGAAACCAGAATAGCAGAGAATCGAAATGAGAACAATTCTTGTTCGACCCCATTCTGATCGGAGGGGCATGCAGGTGCAGGCGACCCGTCTTTCCTGAGAAAAACGTGTCATTTCAATCACTTACAGAGAAATTTCGCTCGAAAAAGACGATGCGCCGGCACGACACTCAGTGCAGCCGGCGCTTTGCGAACGCCTGACTCAGGCTCGCGCCAGCGCGCTCAGCGCCTCTTCAATTTCGGCCGGTTCGCAGGCGTGCAGCAGGCGCTCCGCTTCGCGCATCAGGCGGGGGCGGTCCGAGCGCAGGATCTGTTGCTTGACGCTCAGCAACTGCGACGGATGCATCGAAAATTCGGTCAGGCCCATGCCCAGCAGCAGGCGTGTCATGGTGGCGTCCCCCGCCATCTCACCGCACACCGAAACCGGCTTGCCCGCCTGATGCGCTTCGCGAATGGTGCGCGCGATCAATTGCAGTACCGCCGGATGCAGCGGGTCGTACAGATGGGCGACCGCGTTGTCGGCACGGTCAATGGCGAGCGTGTACTGGATCAGGTCGTTCGTGCCGATCGAGAGGAAATCCATGCGACGCAGGAACACCGGCAGGATCAGTACGGCGGCCGGAATCTCAATCATGGCGCCGACCTTGATGGCCGGGTCATAGGCTACGCCATCGGCATCGAGCGAAGCCTTGGCGCGTGCCAGCAATTCGAGCGTCTGGTCGATTTCGCGGGCGTGCGCGAGCATCGGCACAAGAATCTTGATGGGCCCAAACGCAGACGCCCGCAACAGCGCGCGCAACTGCGTCAGGAACATTGCCGGCTCCGAGAGCGACCAGCGGATCGCGCGTAAACCCAGCGCCGGATTGGGCGCAGTCTCGAACACGTCGTCGCGGATGTCCAACGGCTTGTCTGCACCGATGTCGATGGTGCGGATCGTGACGGGCAGGCCCATCATCGATTCGACGGCGGTGCGATACGCGCGGAACTGCTCTTCCTCGTCGGGCAGCGCGCCGCGACGGTTCATGAAGAGGAACTCGGAGCGGAAAAGGCCCACGCCCACGGCACCGGCTTTGACGGCCGCGGCCGCATCTTCCGGCATTTCGATGTTCGCGTGCAGATCGATTTGCGTACCGTCGAGCGTGACGGTGGGCGTATGGCGGAGGCGTTCGAGACGCTTCTTCTGCAATTCGCCTTCGCTGCGGCGGTGGCGGTATTCCTCGAGGATCGACGCGCTCGGATCGACGATGACGATGCCGTTGTCGCCATCAATGACGACGATGTCGTCCTGGCGAATCAGCGTGCTCGCGTTATGCACTCCCACGGCCGCCGGAATGTCGAGGCTGCGCGCCACGATGGCGGTGTGCGAGGTGCGACCGCCCAGGTCGGTCACGAAGCCAGCGAAGGTCTGGCCACGGAACTGCAGCATGTCGGCCGGCGCAATATCGTGCGCCACGACGATCATGCCAGCATCCGGATCGCAACCGACCGCCACCGGCGCGGGCGCCAACGCGGGCGCGCCCGCCAGCACCTTCAGAATGCGTTCGACCACCTGCTCGATGTCGGCCTTGCGCTCGCGCAGGTATTCGTCTTCGATTTCGCCGAACTGGCGGATCAGCTCTTCAAGTTGCGTTGTGAGCGCCCACTCTGCGTTGTAGCGTCGCTGGCGAATCAACGTCTCTGGCACCTGCGAGAGCAACGCGTCATCCAGAATCATCGCGTGCACGTCGAGGAAGGCGCCCATCTCTTCGGGCACATCGGTGGGCAGGTCGCGCTTGAGTGCTGCCAATTCGGTGCGCACGGTGGCGCGGGCACTGCGCAAGCGCTCGACCTCGGCGTCGACCTTGTCTTCGTCGACGAGGTAGTGCGACACATCAAGCGCCGCACGCGCCAGCATGTGGGCGCGGCCAATGGAGATGCCGCGCGAGACCGGAATACCGTGCAGGGTAAAAGGCATAGACGCTGGCCGGAGCGGCGTTGAAGTGGAATGCGGCGGGCGGGTTACTCGCCTTCGCCGAAGCGATCGTTGATGAGCGCGACGAGACCATCCATGGCGTCGTGCTCGTCGGGGCCGTCGATCTCCAGCGTGACGGTGGAACCGATGCCCGCAGCCAGCATCATCACGCCCATGATGCTCTTGGCGTCGACCTGGCGGCCGTTGCGCGACATTTTGATCTGGCTGTCGAACTTGCTGGCGAGCTGCGTGAGTTTGGCGGAGGCGCGGGCATGCAGCCCGAGCTTATTGATGATGGTGATATCCCTCTGCAGCATATTTGTCTGGATGATTGGCAACCTGGTTCTGAACGGCTGTCGAGCCGACCTGCAGTACGCCTTGCGCGCCGCCGGCCAGAGCCTTGGCGGCAAGTTGTTCGAGTTTTTCGGAGCGATAGCAGATGGCGCGCACGAGCATCGGCAGATTCACGCCGGCCAGCACGCGCACGCGGCCCGGATCGGCTAGGCGCGAAGCGATATTGGCGGGCGTGGCCCCGAAGATGTCGGTCAGCACCAGTGCGCCGTTGGCCTCAACGAGTTCGGCGAGCTTGTCGCGCGCCTGAGCCAGCA
Source organism: Burkholderiaceae bacterium 26 (assembly GCA_000955795.1). Taxonomy (GTDB): domain Bacteria; phylum Pseudomonadota; class Gammaproteobacteria; order Burkholderiales; family Burkholderiaceae; genus Ralstonia; species Ralstonia chuxiongensis. The sequence continues at coordinate 144,778 of JYOB01000002.1, read as the reverse complement.
CGGCAGCCGGCTCGGCATCGGGCAGGACATCGATTGCGACCAGCCCTTCGGGCGGACCGCAATAGACGTGTGCAGCGCAGTCGCGCAGTGCGCTGGCCAGCGGCGCATGAGCGATGATCAGAATCCCTGCCATGATCGAAAAGCGAATCGGTATAACGCTGATTGTATCAGGGCCATTTGGCGCAATTGAGCGGCCGTGTACCGGACCTCCCCCTTGTGGAGGACCCTCGGCGGAGGGGCCATGCCGCCATATCAGGCGGGCTTGCGCGCCAATCCGCTGCTCTTGCCTGCGGCGCGCTCCAGTGCATCGATGAACATTCCGGCCACATTGAAGCCCGTCTGCTGCGTGATTTCCTGGAAGCACGTTGGGCTGGTGACGTTGACCTCGGTGAGGTAATCCCCAATGACGTCCAGGCCGACGAGCAGCAGGCCACGCTGCCAGAGCACGGGCGCAAGTGCATGCGCAATCACCTGATCACGCTCGGACAGCGGCTGCGCCTTGCCCGTGCCACCCGCAGCCAAGTTGCCGCGGACTTCGCCGGCCATCGGCACGCGCGCCAACGAATGCGGCACCGGCGAACCGCCGATCAGGAGAATGCGTTTGTCGCCCTCACGGATCGCAGGAATGTACTGCTGAGCCATGATCGTGCGCGCGCCGTTGTCGGTGAGCGATTCGATGACCGCCCCGAGGTTCATGCCATCCGGCCCCACGCGGAAGATGCCCGCGCCGCCCATGCCGTCGAGCGGCTTGAAGATGACGTCGCCTTGCTCGGCGTGGAATTCGCGCAGGCGCTTGGCATCGCGCGACACGACGGTCGGCACGGTGAACTCGCGGAACTGCGCGATGGCGAGCTTCTCCGAATGATCACGAATCGCCTGCGGCTTATTGAACACGCGAGCGCCCTGACGTTCGGCAATCTCCAGCAGCCACGTGCTGGTGACGTACTCCATGTCGAACGGCGGGTCCTTGCGCATCAGCACCGCGTCAAAGCCAGTGAGCGGCAGGAGGCGCGCATCACCGGCGCGATACCAGTCGTGCTCGTCGCCGGTCAGGGCAATAGGCGTCGCAACGGTTTCGACCACGTTGTTCGCCAGCGTGAGCTGTGACTGCAGGCACGTGTAGATGGCATAGCCGCGCGCCGCCGCCTCGCGCATCATCGCAAAGGTGGAATCCTTGTAAGTCTTGAACGTCGACAGCGGATCGACGATGAACAGGATGCGCATGGCGGTTCCTTCTGCAGCGGGGTACAGCCGATCAGATCAGCGGGTTAGGGTCGGTCTTCTCAAGCTCGAGCGAGGCAGCCAGCAGCGCCAAGCGCGCCACCACACCGTACATATAGAAGCGGTTCGGCTCGCCGGCGCCCGGCTTGGCATGGCTGTCCGGCAGCGAATTCGACGCAAACGGCAACGGCACGAAATGCATGCCCGGCGCATTGAGATTCTCGTCCACGCCACGGCCCGTGTGAACCCGGTAGAAACCACCCACCACATAGCGGTCGATCATGTAGACGACGGGCTCGGCCACAGCTTCGTTGATCTTCTCGAAGGTGTGCACGCCTTCCTGCACGATCACCTCGGAGACCTCCAGGCCCTCCTTGACCACGCTCATCTTGTTGCGCTCCTTCCGGTTGAGGCCCTTGACCTCGGAAGGATCGCGCACGGTCATCACGCCCATGCCATAGGTGCCGGCGTCGGCCTTGACCACCACGTATGGGGTCTCGGTCACGCCGTATTCCTTGTACTTCTTGGCGGTTTTCTTGAGCACCGTCTCCACGGCGTGAGCCAGCTCTTCCTCGCCGGCACGCTCATGGAAGTCCAGCCCGCTGCATTTGGTGAAGTACGGGTTGACCATCCACGGGTCGATGTCGATCAGCTTGGCAAACTTCTTCGCCACTTCGTCGTAGGCGGCAAAGTGGTTGGTCTTGCGACGCTGCGACCAGCCGGCATGGAGCGGCGGCAGCAGATATTGTTCGTTGATGTTTTCGAGGATGGGCGGCACGCCGGCTGACAGATCGTTGTTCAGCAGGATCGAGCATGGATCGAAATCTTCCATGCCCAAGCGGCGGCCCTTGGTACCGATGCGCTTGAGCGGCTCGACCACCAGGCGTTGCCCATCAGGCAAGTCGATCGGCGTCGGCTCGGTGATGTCCTCCGAAAGCGATCCGAGGCGCACATTCAGCCCGGCTTGGCGCATGATTTGCGACAGACGCGCCACGTTCTGCAGATAGAACATGTTGCGCGTGTGGCGCTCGGGGATCAGCAGGAGGTTCTTGGCGTCCGGGCAGATCTTCTCGATGGCAGCCATGGCGGCCTGCACGGCCAGCGGCAGCATCTCGGGCGCGAGGTTGTTGAAGCCGCCCGGGAACAGGTTCGTGTCGACCGGCGCCAGCTTGAAGCCGGCGTTGCGCAAATCGACGGAACAGTAGAACGGCGGCGTGTGTTCCTGCCATTCCAGGCGGAACCAGCGTTCGATGGCGGGCGTGGCGTCAAGAATCTTCTGCTCGAGCTCGAGCAGCGGCCCGTTCAGCGCGGTGATCAAGTGCGGAACCATACCCTTCCTATTGATGTTATTTATCGCCCACTCCGATTGTAGAGGAACAGGCAATAGCTTGCAGACGACAGCGGGCTATCGATATGCGGTCAGGAGCGGGGATTCGCAAGAGGCGCAGTGCGGCAGTGCAGCAAGCCACACAAAAAAGACGGACAAAAAAAAGCGCGGGGCTGCCGCGCTTGGGGAATAGCCTGACAGATACGGGGAGCGTTCTGCAGGTGGAGGAAACCACGTCTGCAATGTAAGCGTCCGCATAACGAGAGGCAATTGAAGGTTTTTTACATCGGACTTAAGGACGTCCGGCTCGGGGGGCGGCGTAACAAAAAACCCGGCGCGCAGCCGGGTCTTTTGCAGGATGAGACAGATGGTCAGTCTTCGTAGGCGGTTTCGCCGTGCGACGTGATGTCCAGACCCTCGCGCTCCTCTTCTTCCGGCACGCGCAGGCCGACAATGGCATCGACGATCTTGTACGAGATGAACGCCACCACCGCGGACCAGATGACCGTGGTCGCCACGCCCTGGAATTGGATCCACAGTTGGCCGCCGATCGAGTAATCGTCGGCAACCTTGTTGGCGACATAGTCGTAGATGCCGGTGCCGCCGAGGCTCGGTGCCGCGAACACGCCGGTCAGCAGCGCGCCGAGGATACCGCCCACGCCGTGCACACCGAACACGTCCAGCGTGTCGTCCATGCCCAGCATGCGCTTGAGGCCATTCACACCCCACAGGCACAGCAGGCCGGCGATGATGCCGAGCGCGATCGAACCCATCGGGCCGACAAAGCCGGCAGCCGGCGTGATGGCCACAAGGCCAGCCACAGCGCCGGATGCAGCACCCAGCATCGACGGCTTGCTCTTGCCAAACCACTCGCCGAAGCTCCACGACAGCACGGCTGCGGCGGTTGCCAGCAGCGTGTTGACGAAGGCCAGCGCGGCGCTGCCGTTGGCTTCCAGGGCCGAACCGGCGTTGAAGCCGAACCAGCCGAACCACAGCAGCGAAGCACCAACCATCGTCAGCGTCAGGCTATGCGGCTTGAGCGCCTCACGGCCAAAGCCGATGCGCTTGCCGAACAGGAAGGCACCCACCAGACCCGCCACAGCAGCGTTGATGTGCACCACGGTACCGCCGGCAAAGTCCAGCGCACCCTTCTGGAACAGCCAGCCCGACTTGGCCGTCATCACCTCGGCCGCCTTGGCGTCGGTAAAGCCGTCCGGACCCGGCCAGAACCAGACCATGTGGGCGATCGGCAGGTAGCTGAAGGTGAACCACAACACCACGAACAGCAGGACAGCCGAGAACTTCGCACGTTCGGCGAAGGCGCCGATGATCAGCGCGCAGGTAATCGCCGCAAATGCGCCCTGGAAGGCGAAGTACGCGTATTCCGGTACCACCACGCCCTTGCTGAAGGTGGCGGCCACAGAATCCGGCGTCAGGCCCTTCAGGAACAGACGATCCAGCCCGCCGAAGAACGCGTTGCCCTCGGTGAACGCAAAGCTGTAGCCATAGACGGCCCACAGGATGATGATGAGCGAGAAGATGCCCATGCACTGCATCAGCACGGACAGCATGTTCTTCTTGCGCACCAGACCGCCGTAGAACAGCGCCAGACCGGGCAGCGTCATCAGGATGACGAACGCGGTGGAGATCAGCAGCCACGCCGTGTCGCCCTTGTTGGGAACAGGTGTAGCGGCAGCCGGTGCAGCAGGCGCAGCAGCTGCGGCGGCCGGAGCTGCAGCAGCGGCGGGGGCTGCAGCCGGTGCAGCAGCGGCCGGCTCGGAAGCAGCGGCGGCTGCAACCGGCGCCGATGCTTCAGCCGCCGGCTTGTCCTGTGCAACGGCCGGCGCCGACATCACGGCGCCCGCGAGCACGGCAACGACGGCCCCAGCCGTCAGGAATCGTGTGAACCAGGTTTTCATGTTTTGACCTCTTCCTTGGCGGATTGGGGCTTATAGGGCGTCGCCGCCGGTCTCACCGGTGCGGATGCGGATGACTTGTTCGACCTCGGCCACGAAGATCTTGCCGTCGCCGATCTTGCCGGTGCGCGCAGATTTTTCGATGGCCTCGACGGCGCGCTCGACCACGTCGTCGGGCACGGCCACCTCGATCTTTACTTTAGGCAGGAAGTCGACGATGTACTCCGCGCCGCGGTAAAGCTCGGTATGACCCTTCTGACGTCCGAAGCCTTTGACTTCCGTGACGGTAATGCCCGACACACCCACTTCGGACAACGCCTCGCGGACCTCGTCGAGCTTGAACGGCTTGATGATGGCCATGATGAGTTTCATGCTGGTTCCTCCTCGGTCGGCGGCACCGGAGCACCGCCGCGCATCGTTATTGGAAAGTCTTGGTGATCGACAGCAGGGCCGTGGCCTTGCCCATGTAGTTGCCACGCGTGTTCGTATAGAACGCGCGCGAAGCGTTCGTATCGATGTAGGCCAGCGACGCCGCCCAGCCGTTGCCGAAGTCTTTCGTCACACCGACCTTCCAGTCGGCATACGAGGCGCGCACGGTCTGATGCGGCACTTGCTGGTAGCCGGCGTGCAGGTTGAGCGTCAGGCCCCAGAAGCCGGTGTCGAAGTTGCCCGACAAATCGAAGTACTGGCTGTGATGCGAATCAGGCGTGCCGAACAGGTTCGAGAACGCGTGCGAATACTTGAACGTGACCGGGCCGTAGCCGATCTGCGCATAGCCTTCGGTCGTGTGCGGACGCGTGAAACCGTCGGGATAGCTGCCCGGGTAGTAGTACTGGAGCACGCCCACGTCGATCGGCACATCCTTGACGATCTCGGTCTTGTAGCCGCCGTAGAAGTCCATCTCGATCGGCGCGGAGACGTTCGAGTTCGAATCGCTCAACCAGCTGATCGACGAGTTCCAGTTGCCGATGTAGAAGCCCTCGGGCAACACACCGCCCGGAATGGCGTAGTCAAAACCGCCCTGAATGGCCGGCTTGTTGTTGGTCTGCATGATGCCGCGATAGCGGTATTGGCTGGCCAGCGTGACGTTGGCCGTGAGCGCAGCAGGCGCCGGCGCGGGCGCGGCGGCCGGTGCGTCAGCCGCAGGTGCAGACTGCGCGATGGCGGATTGGCTCACACCGGCAACGGCACCGGTCAGGAGTACAAGGCTGGCTGCGTACGCAAACTGCTTCATAACGGCTCTCCCCCTTTAGAAAGTCGCAACGGCGATGGAAAAAAATTCGCTCCAGTTCTGCAACTGTCATGCCATGTCGATGTCGTCGGATTGGAGGGCGTCTTCGGTTACAGCGTCACGCTGCCGCGGCAGCGGAAAGCGGAAGAAATTGGGGACGGGTCGCGCGGGGCGGCAATCGCTGCCCGCCAAAGGTTGCTAGACGCGGCTTTCAGTCATGGTGGCCTACACCGCCATGGCGCGATAAAAACCATGTGATAGAGTGATTTCAGCCTTATGCAGTGGCCTGCACGGCCGGGAGCGGAAACTGCGACCCGTCGTTCTGTCCCCGTTTGTGTGGCGCCGCCAATGCCGCATCGCAGCGAGATTTGACGCAAGGTGTGCCGTTCGAAGCGCTCAGCCGGTACCATCGCGGCCGGCAGCACCGAAACCACGCGCCAAACGCAGGCCTTCGCACCACGGCACAGCAATTTCCTCGCACAGTTGCGGTGCATGCACCGGCTTGGCGCAGACAGCACGACCCACGGAGCAAACAACATGAAACCCACCGATCTCTTTTCCGACTTCCAAAACCGCGTGAGCGAAGCGCTGCGTAACTCGCCGGCGGCCGACATCGAAAAGAATGTCCGCGCAATGATGACGCAGGGCTTTTCCAAGCTCGATCTGGTCACGCGTGAGGAATTCGACGTGCAATCGCAAGTGCTGGCGCGTACGCGTGCACGTCTGGAAGAACTCGAAACGCGCGTGGCCGCGCTGGAAGCGCAACTCAAGTCAGCTACCCCGGCTGATCAGTAATCCGCCGGATGTTGCGCCTGGCGCGCATCTGCAAGGCTGCGGTGCCGGCCGCCGCACCCTTGCTGCGGCGCACAGCGAAAAGATCGATGCGCCGCCTTGTTGCGGCTGACGAACTGATCTAGAACGTCCTTAAGGCGCGCGCGCACCGCGCTTGAGGAGAAGATCATGCAACATCGTCTCTACTTCCTGATGCCGGACGTCGTCAGCGCCCGGCGCGTGATGAACGACCTCCTGCTGGCGCGCATCACCGAGCGCCACATCCACTTCGTCTCCAAGCCCGGCGTCGATCTCACCGGCCTGCACGAAGCCAACATCCTCCAGACTTCGGACATCGTCCACGCCACCCAGAATGGGCTGGTGATCGGCGGGGGTGCGGGCGTGCTGGCGGGCATCGTGGCAGCGATCTTTCCGATCATCGGCGAAGGGCCGCAGTGGGGCATGGTCGGCATTACCACCGTCGTTGGTGCGCTGTTTGGCGCCTGGGCCTCGAGCATGATCGGCAGCTCGGTGCCCAACAGCCGCCTGAAACCGTTCAAGCAGGCAGTGGAGGATGGGCAGATCCTGCTGATGGTCGATGTGCCGCGCTCGCGCGTGAAAGAGGTACGCGCGCTGCTGCAGAAGACGCATCCCGAAGGCCACTTCAGCGGCGAAGACACGGCCATGCCGGCCTTCCCGTGAGTTGATCTGCCGACAACGAAGCCGGAGCCCAGTGCTCCGGTTTTTTTTCGCTCGTCTCTCATGCCAACGACGATCGTCAAATTTGGATGCCGGTGAACATGGCGGCGCAACGCGGCTGGCACAGTGGAGGGTTCCGCAACCGCCACGCTCCGTCACGCCATGCACCGATACCACGCCCTCCGCCTTGCCAGTGAATTCCCTCGGAGGGGCGTGCGATGAGCCTCGCCGTACTGCGTTCGCGCGCGCTCTCGGGTATCGATGCGCCAGCCGTCTCGGTGGAGGTCCATCTGGCGAATGGCCTGCCATCGTTCACCATGGTCGGTCTGCCCGACACCGAGGTGAAGGAGAGCAAGGATCGCGTACGGGCGGCGATCCAGAACAGCCGCTTTGAATTTCCGGCACGGCGAATCACCGTTAATCTGGCGCCCGCGGATCTCCCGAAAGAATCGGGCCGGTTCGACTTGGCGATCGCGCTGGGAATCCTCGCCGCCAGCCGCCAGATTCCGCACACGCATCTGGACGCGCACGAGTTTGCGGGCGAGCTTTCGCTGTCCGGCGATCTGCGGCCGATTCGCGGGGCGCTGGCGATGGCGTATGCGCTATCGCGCAACCCCGTCCTCGCCGACGGCGACACACCGCTTGCCCGCGCCTTCGTGCTGCCCACCGAGAACGCCGCCGAAGCCGCGCTCGTAAGCGGCACAAAAGTCCTTCCTGCACGCACGCTCATCGAGGTGTGCGACCACTTGAGCGCACCGGACCGCAAGCTCGCCCCCGCATTGCCTGCGCCGGTCGACGCGGACATCCGCTATCCCGACTTGGCTGACGTGCGCGGGCAGCCGCAAGCGCGGCGCGCGTTGGAAGTGGCCGCCGCCGGCGGTCATTCCATGCTGATGATCGGGCCGCCCGGCACCGGCAAATCGATGCTCGCGCAACGGTTTCCCGGTTTGCTGCCGGACATGAGCGATGACGAAGCGCTTTCTGCCGCCGCCGTGATGAGCCTGACCACGCGCGGCTTCGACGCGCGGCGCTGGAAGGTGCGGCCATTCCGTTCACCACACCACACGGCGTCTGCGGTGGCGATGGTGGGCGGGGGCAATACGCCAAGGCCGGGCGAAATCTCGCTGGCGCATCAGGGCGTGTTATTCCTCGACGAACTTCCAGAGTTCGAGCGCCGCGTGCTCGAAGTCCTGCGTGAGCCGCTGGAGACCGGCCACATCACCATCTCACGCGCCGCGCATCAGACAGACTTTCCTGCCAGCTTCCAACTGATTGCCGCAATGAACCCGTGTCCGTGCGGCTATCGCGGGCATCCGTTGCGGGCGTGCCGCTGCACGCCGGATCAAGTGGAGCGATACCAGGCGCGCATTTCGGGGCCGCTGCTCGATCGCATCGATGTGCAGATCGAAGTGCCAACGCCCTCGCAGGAAGAGTTGCTCGACGGGCCGCCTGGTGAGCCAACGCTCAACGTAGCCGAGCGGGTTTCTGCTGCGCACGCGCGACAACTTGCACGGCAAGGCAAGCGCAACGCCTTGCTGGGCGGTCATGAAATCGATCTGCATTGCAGCCGCACCGATGCGGCCGATGGCTTGCTGCGCCACGCGATGACGCGCTTTTCGTGGTCCGCCCGCGCGTATGCGCGCGTGCTCAAGCTCGCCCGCACGATTGCCGACCTGGCCGGCGACGAGCAGATCGATGCGGCGCATGTGGGCGAGGCAATTCAGTATCGACGCGGGGTGAAGGCGGATTAGCTTCCATCCACGCGCTGCGCCTTCGACCCACTTGGCGAGTGGCCCTGGGGGTGGCGTGTGAAATTCAGGCAGTCTGCCGCTTCACGAAAAACAGCGCCGCGCCAATGCTCATCAGCATGCCGCCGAAGAAGCGGCTCTGCCAACGCAGCGCACGCGGATTGCGGAACAGCCGCTGCGCCCGCGAGGCCAACAGCGCATAACCGTGCATGACGATCAAGTCGACGAACACCATCGTCGCCGCCAAGATGCCGAGCTGCGAAAGCAGCGGCTTGGCCGGATCGATGAACTGCGGCAGCACAGCCACCATGAACAAAATGCCCTTCGGGTTCGTCAGATTGGTCAGCAGTCCCACCAGGAAGCGGCGACGCGCACCGCTGCCCGACACCTTCACGGGCTCGCCCTCAGCCGGCTTGGCGATCTGAATGGGTGTGCGCCATTGCACGATGCCGAGGTAGATCAAGTACATCGCACCGATGATCTTGATGGCCGTAAAGGCGTGCTCCGACGCAATCAGCAGCGCGCCCAGCCCGGCGCCCGCAATGAACAGAATCACCACAATGCCCAGTTCCAGCCCCGCAATCGTGACCGACGTGCGGCGCACGCCATGCGTCAGGCCATGGCTCATGCACAGGATGGCGCCCGACCCCGGCGAGATGGCGATCACCCAGGCGGCCAGAAAGAAGGCCAGCCAGACTTGCAACGTCATGATGGTTCCCCGTGATGTAGTGAGTTGTGTTGCGGTAAAGCGGAAGACGACGATTGTGCACCGGCTGCGGCCAATGCGCTCGGGCCTGCCTAGGGCCTAGTACGGATGGAAGCTGGCGAGAAACTGGTCGACCTGCTCCTGCTGGCGCGCATCCCGTGCGGCATCGCCCGATTCCAGCACGACAGCTTGATATGCGCGCTTGCCAGTGGCCACCACACGCGCGGTCAGCCGGCGCGGCGCGGGATCGTCCCCGCCTGCCCCCTGGGCGATCAATTCCACCGCCGGCAATGACAAAGGCGGCTGCGCAGCGGTCTGCACGGCGATGTCGTGCTCGGTCACGCGGCCCTTCAAGTTGGCGGACAAGCCATTGCGCAGCGCCTCCACCGCGCGCTGGCGCCAGACTGGATCATCCGCTGGCAGTTCCACCACGCCGATGGCGAACAGCGTGCCGTCGACGCTGGCGGCCTGCATCGTCATCGGCATGCGTTGGCCGTTGATGGCGATGGGCCTGGCTTCTGCGGTGGGCTTGGCAGGGTAATCCACGGCGTAGGCGCCCTCGTTGGAATGGACCGTGCGCCAGTCGTATTTGGGGGAGCAGGCCATCAACAGCGCACACGCCGCCGCGCCCAACCCGATCCGCCACCCTGCCGTTGCTGTGACTGCCACGTCGCCTCCTGTGGGTTTTCTGTCCGTTTCCGAGGCGCCTATTATCGGACAGAGACGCCCACCCTCCGCCCGCCAAGGACCGCGCCATGCCAATCCCGTCCGTCACCTTGCGTGCCCTGCGCGCCGACATCACCACGCTGGACTGCGATGCCATCGTCAACGCGGCGAACAGCTCGCTGCTCGGCGGAGGCGGCGTCGATGGCGCGATCCACCGTGCGGCGGGGCCGGAACTGCTGGACGCCTGCCGCGCGCTCCACGGCTGCCGCACCGGTGAGGCCAAACTCACGCCCGGCTTTCGATTGCCAGCCCGCTACGTCATTCACACCGTCGGGCCGATCTGGCGCGGCGGCCGGCAAGACGAGGCGGGATTGCTGGCCGCCTGCTACCGCAACAGTCTGGAACTGGCGCGCAAGCACGACGTTCGCAGCATCGCATTCCCATGCATCAGCACCGGCGTGTACGGCTTCCCGCCACAATTGGCGGCGCCGATTGCCGTACGTGCCGCGCGAGAACACGGCGCCAGCCTGAACACGATCACCTTTTGCTGCTTTTCCTCCACGGACCTGGCCTTGTACGAAGCCGCCCTCGCCAATGGAAAGTGACGCGAAAATCGCTCTATGGACGGATTGTCGCGGTTGACATGCGGCGCTGGCACGGCGGGCCTACAATAGATGTTTGATTCCCTTCCAGATCCGTTGCCGACATGGCCTCGACCCTGACTTCCTCCGCAGCCCCTGCTACCGCCATGTCTGGCGGGCGCCGCTGGCTGCTCCCTGTGATCGTGCTGGTGCTGGCTGTGGCCGGTTGGTTCGGCTGGCGTGCGTTCTCGCCGTGGCAGCAGGTGCCCGCCGCCACCTTCACGCTGCTGGATGGCAAAAAGCTCTCGACACAGGACCTGAAGGGCAAGGTCTATCTCGTCAACTTCTGGGCCACGAGCTGCGCCACGTGCATCAAGGAAATGCCCAACATGATCCAGACGTACAACAAGTACAAGGGCGAAGGTCTGGAATATGTGGCCGTGGCGATGAACTACGACGCGCCGATGTACGTGATGAACTTCAGCCAGACGCGCCAGTTGCCCTTCAAGGTCGCAATGGACGCCGACGGCTCGGCCGCCAAGGCCTTCGGCGACGTGCAGCTCACCCCGACCACGTTCCTGGTCGACCGCGATGGCCGCATCCTCAAGCGCTACGTGGGCGAACCGGAATGGTCGTCGTTCGACGCGCTGCTCAAGCAGACGCTGGGCAAGCAGGCCTGAGCGGTCCGCGCCTCCCCGCAGTTCAGACGAAACGCCCGGTCAACGCCGGGCGTTTTTGTTTCTGGACGATGCACGTTCCACACTAGGTTCACGCGGGCCTGTTGCAATGGCGGTCCGTCAATCCTAGGTTCGATGGAGTTTGCATGGCCAATCACTACTGCATGTTCAAGGGCAAGCTGAAATTCGGCGTGCCCTATCTGGAGGGCTACAACGGTAATCCGCATTACGCGATCGTGGCAGAAGCGCCGGATGGTTCGGAGTTCGTAGTGCTCGCCAACGTGAAATCCGACTCGAGCATGCCGGGCGCCGGTGCCGCCGGCTATCACGTGCTGTATCAATGGACGGCCGATCTGCAGTTGCCGATCACCGCCGACCTGGCTGCGCTGGCCCCCGGGCTGCACGAGAACGGCTTCCCACGTCTGGACTACGTACGCGACGCCGGGCTGGTCGACTTTCCCAACATGCGGCCGATCGCGCTGGATACCGAGACCGAGCACAACGACATCAACGCGCTCGTCGACGACATGCTGATGCTGGACCGCACCGCCACGCCGATCGATTACGTCTACCACGGCAGCTCCGGCGACGACGACCGCAAAGGCTGGCCACCGCGCACCGACGTAACGGTCTACGGCTTCGGCTTCCTGTTCGAGCCGCAGCACAACGGCCTGCACGAAACCCACATGAACCAGGGCAACCCGGTCGTGCATACACCGGGGGTGAAGGACCATTCGCGCGAGAACGGCACACAGCAGGATGGTGCTGTCATCGTGGAAATCGACGGCAAGTTTCAAGCATTGCTGATCGCATTCCAAACCCAGCGGATTCCGACAGACGACCGCGGATATCCGGTGGCGGATGCCCATCCGATTCTGGGTTGAGCGCAAAAAGAAAACGCCCGGTTGATGCCGGGCGTTGTTGCGTGCGGGCGTGCCAAGTCAAAGGCCATACCGCTTGATCTTGTCATAGAGCGTCGCACGGCCAACCTGCAGAATATCCGCCGCCTGGTGCACCGAGCCGCCCGTGCGCGCCAGGGTTTCCGCAATAACGGTGCGCTCGTAGCGTTCGACGCGCTCCTTGAGCGGCATGCCGTCTTCCGATGCATCCGGCACGACCGGCGTGCGGCCCACGCCAAGCACAAGACGATCGGCCGCGTTGCGCAGTTCGCGGACGTTGCCGGGCCAGTTCGATTGCATCAGCTCGTGGCGCTGGCGCTCAGCCAGCATCGGCAGCGGGCGTTGATAGCGCACGGCGGCGTCAAGCAGGAAATGTTCGAACAGCGGGATGATGTCTTCGCGGCGTTCGCGCAGCGGGGGCAAATCGATGACGACAACGTTCAGGCGATAGTACAGATCGCGCCGGAACCCACCCGCCTCAATCAGCGCTTCCATATCGCCCTTGGCAGCCGCAACGATGCGCACGTCGATGCGCACCGAAGCATTCGAGCCAAGCCGCTCCAACGCGCCCTCCTGCAGCACGCGCAGCAGCTTGACTTGCAACGCGATCGGCATGCTCTCGATCTCGTCGAGGAACAGCGTACCGCCCGAGGCATGTTCGAGCTTGCCAATACGCCGCTTGCCCGCACCGGTGAACGCACCAGCTTCGTGGCCGAACATCTCGCTCTCGAAAATCTGTTCGGGCACGGCGCCGCAGTTCAGCGCGATGAACGGCTTGTCGTGACGCGGCGAGAGCGTGTGAAGACTGCGCGCGACCAGCTCCTTGCCCGTGCCGGTCTCGCCGTTGATGAGCACCGGCGCATCGGTGGTCGCAACATTCTCGATCAGCGCGCGCACTGCGCCCATCGCAGGCGAGCGCCCGATGATGCGCGTGCCTGCCGCCGGGCCGGCCAGTTCACGGCGCAGTGCGCGGTTTTCCAGCTCCAGCGCGCGACGCTCGACGGCACGGCGCACGGTTTCGGTCAGGCGTTCGGCGGGAAACGGTTTCTCGATGAAATCGAACGCCCCTTCGCGCATCGCCTGCACGGCCATCGTGATGTCGCCGTGGCCTGTGACGAGCACCACGGGAATCCCCGTGCCAAACGACTGGCAGTGCGCGAGCACGTCCAGGCCGCTTGCGCCCGGCAAGCGCAGGTCGCTGACGACCACGCCGGGGAAGTTTGCGTCGATCTTGCCCACGGCTTCTTCGGCGCTGCCGAACGCCTGCACGTTGAAGCCGGCAAGTTCCAGGCTCTGCGCGGTGGCCTGGCGCACAGGCGGGTCGTCTTCGATGAAGAGAACGTTCAAGCCTTCGGACATGGTTCGAGTCTGTGTAGAAAACGGATCAGGTGGACGCCGCGGAGGTGACGTCGGCGCGTACCAACGTCAGCGTAAATTGCGCACCGCCACCCGGCATGTTGGCAGCCGACAGCGAGCCGCCAAAATCGCGCGCGATGCTGGTGGAGATCGCCAGCCCAAGGCCGAGCCCCTGGCCGATCTCCTTGGTGGTGAAGAACGGCTCGAACAGGTGCGGCATGGCATCTGGCGGAATGCCAGGGCCGTTGTCGCGCACGGCGATGGTCAGTTGGTTCGACTGCGACGGCGCGCCCTCGGCGGGACCGATGCTGATGTCGATGCGTCCGGCGCGGGCGGGTTCATTGGCGTTGATCGCATCGAGCGCGTTGCCAATCAGATTGATCAGCACTTGCTCCAGCTTCAGTTCATCCGCGCGAACAACGGCATCTGCTTCCGGGATATGCCAGCGCAGTTCGAGTGCCACGTCGCCCAGGCGCGGACGCAGTAGCGCGAGCGTGTGATCGAGCGCCACGCGCACCTGCACATCCACCACCTTGCGCCGGGAGCGGCCCGCGAACAGCTTGAGCTGCGCGGTGATCTTGCCCATGCGCTCGGTCAGGTCGGCAATCGCCTGCAGGTTGTCAGTGGCGGCGCCGTGCTGGCCGCGTTCAAGCAGGATGCGCGTGTTGTCTGAGAACGTGCGCAGCGCGGCCAGCGGCTGGTTGAGTTCGTGTGTGATGCCGGCGGCCATCTGGCCCAAGGCCGCGAGCTTGCTGGCCTGCACGAGTTCGTCCTGCGTGGCGCGCAACTCGGCCTCGGCGCGCGTGCGGTCGACGATCTCGTGTTGCAGTTGTTCGTTGGTGGCCATCAGGTCGGCCGTGCGGTCTTCGACGCGGCGTTCGAGCTGGTCATACGCGGCTTCGAGCAGGCGGCGGCTGCGCAGCATCTCCATCATGCGCAGGCGGCGCTGGCGCCAGTAGAAAAGCAGCAGGCACGCAAACGCAAAGGCAAATGCCGCCGCCACGGTGGCGCTGCGGGCGGCGCTCATCACCGGGTCCACAGGCGTGAGGTACATCAGTGTCCAGTCCGGCTCGACGAGGTCACGCGAAACCTGCAGATAGCGCGTGGCGTTCGTGCGCTCGCCAACGCGAATCAGTTCTGCACCTTCCGGCAACCGTCCGGTCAATCGCAGGAAGGCAGGTGCCTCAGGCTGCAGCGGCAGTGGCGTGATTTGCTTGCGGTAATACTGGCGCGTCGCTTCCAACTGCGCCTGCAGCTTGGGCGTGAGCGGCTCCACCGTGCGGTACTGCCACGCGGGCACGGACGACAGGAAAATCACACCGTTCTCGTCCGCCACCATCACGGGTTCCGACGCGTCGTGGCTGGCACGGCCGAACCATTCGAGGTTGAGCTTGACGACCGTCACGCCGATCACGCGACCGTCCTGCATGACCGGCTGCGAGATGTAATAGCCGGGCTCTTCGCGCGTGATGCCAATGCCGTAAAAGCGCCCGACGTGGCCTTCCGCTGCCTGCTGGAAATACGGCCGGAACAGATATTCAGCACCGACGAAGCTGTCAGGCTGGTTGTAGTTGGATGCGGCCAGCGCCTTGCCGCTTGGGGAGATCACGTAGGTCGCAGTGGCGTGCGCCCGATCGTTGACTTCGCGCAGATAGCGGTTCGCGCGGTCGACGTTGGCAGGCGTCGGATTGGCGAGCAGATCGTGGATGAACGGATGCAGCGCCACCAGCGCGGGCAGGTATTCGTAGCGGTCGAGCGTGCTCTTGAGGTTGGCGGCATAGCGATCGACCCGCCCGCCCGCGGCCTGCTGGGCCTGCGTGAGCCCCCGGTTCCACGCCACCACAAACGTGGTTGCGCACACCATGGCCATCACCACCACGAGCCCGAGCGCCACCAGCCACCAGAAGCCGCGTCGCGAGCCGGAGGCGCTGGTCAGGGAGAAATCGGGATCGGACATCGGCTGGAGGTCGGCGGCAGAGAGTGTTGCCGTGCCTTCCAACGCCGCGCCCGCAGTCGGCATGCCGCCGAGGTGCTTCACGAGGTGCATCCCCAAAAAGAAGCGGGGCCGTCTGGAAGGACAGGCCCCGCAATCATACGCTTTGCGCTTTCAAGCGCCGGCGCCCGCAGGCGCCAGCCAGATTGGATCGATCAAACTGCCGGGGTGGCCGGCACGCGCTCATCGCTACGGTCGCCCGACAGCACGCGAGCCAGCTTGGCGCGATCCAGTTCACGTTCCCAGGCCGAGATCACCACGCAGGCCACGCCGTTGCCGGTGATGTTGGTCAGGGCACGGCATTCGCTCATGAAGCGGTCGATACCGAGAATCAGCACCATGCCCGCCACCGGAATATCCGGCACCACGGCCAGCGTTGCGGCCAGCGTGATGAAGCCCGCACCGGTGATGCCCGATGCGCCCTTCGACGTCAGCATGGCAACGGCCAGGATGGTCAGCTGCTGCGTCCAGGTCAGCTCGATGTTCAGCGCCTGCGAGATGAAGATCACCGCCATCGTCATGTAGATGTTGGTGCCGTCCAGGTTGAACGAATAACCGGTCGGAACCACCAGGCCCACCACCGACTTCGAGCAGCCCAGCTTTTCCATCTTTTCCATCAGGTGCGGCAGCGCCGATTCCGACGAGCTCGTGCCCAGCACGATCAGCAGTTCTTCCTTGATGTACGACACAAAACGGAAGATGTTGAAGCCGACCAGCCGCGCGATGATGCCCAGCACCACCACCACGAAGATGATGGCCGTCAGGTAGAACGTACCGACCAGCTTGAGCAGCGGCACCAGCGAGATCACGCCGTACTTGCCGATGGTGAATGCCATGGCGCCAAAGGCACCGATCGGGGCCACGCGCGTGATGATGTGCACGATGCGGAAGAACACGTGCGCGACCTGGTCGATGAAGTCCGTGACGATCTGTGCACGATCACCGATGGCCGAAAGCGCACCGCCAAACAGCAACGCGATCAGCAGAATCTGCAGGATATCGCCCTTGGCAAAGGCATCGACAACCGTGCTCGGGATGATGTTGAGCAAGAAGTCGACCGTGCTGGCCGAATGCGCCTTGGCGGCGTACTGGGCAACAGCCTTGGCGTCGATGGTGTTCACATCAACGTTGAAGCCCGAGCCCGGGTTGAAGATGTGGCCCGCGGCCAAGCCAATCACCAGCGCGAAGGTCGAGACGATCTCAAAGTAGAGCAGCGCCTTGCCGCCCACGCGGCCCACCTTCTTCATGTCGCGCATGCCGGCAACGCCGGAGACGACAGTACAGAAGATGATCGGCCCAATCACCATCTTGATCAGTTGGATGAAGCCATCGCCCAGCGGCTTCATCTTGACGGCAAGTGCGGGCGAAAAATGGCCCAGCAGAACGCCGATGACGATGGCCGCCAGCACCTGTACGTACAGGATTTTATAGAACGGTTTTTTCATGTCTTCCTCGAGTGTCACAGACCGGCCGTGCGCTCAACTGCTCGCCCGGTCCGACCCGCCCTGGTGTGGTCTCTCTCCTGCCTCGATACGCCGATGTGTCCGGCGCCTCCCGCAGCAGGTCGCTCTTTATTGCAAGGGCTATGCCAACGTCAAACTCAAGCACTGGCGGCCCGCCAACCCTTGTCCCACCTCGGTGTGACTACGATGGCACCCGCCTCAGCCGTCGTCAATCCCGGAATCCGCGCACAGAAGGTGTCCAGACATCCGGAAAACGTGTTGCGATGCAGCATCGCGCCGTCGCGTCGCACTCGTATCCAGGAAGGAATGGGGACATCGGGGCCGTATAATGCCGGCTCGTTACGCAAATCCACATGGGTGCGCGACGCCAGGAAGCCATTTGCATCTTGCCGCGCGTGCCGTCACGCAGCCCTCCCAGCCTTCTCGGTCCGCCCATGAGCAGCCATTACAAGCACCACGTTTTCTTCTGCCTGAACGAACGCGAGGACGGCTCGCGCTGCTGCGCCGATTTCGGCGCGAAGGCCATGCAGGAATACGCCAAGAAGCGCTGCAAGGAACTCGGCATCAACGGCGAGGGCCGCGTGCGCATCAACAAGGCCGGCTGCCTGGACCGCTGCGAACTCGGTCCGGTCATGGTGGTCTACCCCGAGGCCGTCTGGTACACCTTTGTCGACAAGGAAGACATCGACGAAATCATCCAGAGCCATCTGGTTGAAGGCAAACCGGTCGAACGGCTGATGGTCGACCGCCCTGCCAACGCGTGAGCCCGGCTTTACTGCATCTGCTTTTCCCTTTTCCATGAACGTTCATACCGAAGAACGCCTGATTCCTGGCCCCGTCGGGCAGATCGACCTGTCGATCGACCAGCCGGACACCGCGCCGCGCGGCCTGGCGCTGATCGGCCATCCGCATCCGCTGTTCGGCGGCACCAAGGACAACAAGGTCGCGCAGACGCTGGCACGCACCTTCGTCGGCCTGGGCTATGTGACGGTGCGCCTGAATTTTCGCGGTGTGGGCAAGACCGAAGGCACGCACGACAACGGCATCGGCGAGCAGGACGACATGCTGGCCGTGCTCGACTGGATGCGCACGCAGACCGAATGGTCCGCCGACGTGGCCACGCTGCCTGTGGCACTGGGCGGTTTCTCATTCGGCAGCTTTGTCGTGTCTCAGGTGGCACGTCGCCTGGCCGAAGCCGGCACGCCTGCCGAGCGTCTGGCGCTGGTCGGCACCGCCACCTCCCGCTGGGATGTCGCGCCAGTGCCGGCCGACACCATCATCATCCACGGCGAACAGGATGACACCGTGCCGCTGATCGACGTGCTCAATTGGGCGCGCCCTCAGGAGCTGCCCGTGATCGTCATCCCGGGCGCCGATCACTTCTTCCACCGCAAGCTGCATCTGATCCGGCAGCTCATTACCGGCGCCTGGGCGCCGCAGCCGTAACACCAAACCCGTTGATTTTCCGGACGCCGCGCCTCCCCCCTTTTTTCTGGCAGGCGGCGCCATTGAACTCCAAGCAGACCGCAGGACCCGACATGCAGACCCGCTTCGCCCATTTCACGCCCCTCGCCCTCCATTCCGCCGCCGCAACCGCTGTAGCAGCCGCCGTGCTGGTCACCGCGCTGCCCGCCATGGCGCAACCGGTACCTGCCCCGCAGGTCGCGGCCCGCTCGTGGATGCTGACTGACGTGACCAGCGGCCAGGTGCTCGGCGGCGCGAACATGGACGAACGCATCGAGCCCGCCTCGCTCACCAAGCTGATGACGGCCTATCTGGTCTTCGAAGCCGTGCGCGACGGCAAGCTCAAGTACGACCAGATGATCACGCCCACCGAGACCGTGCGCTCGGTCAAGACCGACGAATCGCGCATGTTCCTGCAGGCCGGCAAGCCTGTTTCTGTGCGAGAGCTGACGCAAGGTCTGATCATCCAGTCGGGCAACGATGCAGCCCTGGTGCTGGCCGAGGCCGTGGGCGGCACCGAGACCAACTTCGTGATGCTGATGAACCGCGAAGCCGAGCGTCTGGGCATGAAGAACACGCATTTCGCGAACGCCGCGGGCCTGCCCGATCCGAATCACTACTCCACCGCACGTGATCTTTCGATCCTGACTTCGGCGCTGATCAAGGATTTCCCGCAGGACTACAAGTTCTATTCGCAGAAGGATTTCACCTATAACAACATCAAGCAGTCCAACCGGAACCGCCTGCTGTGGCTCGACCCGACGGTCGATGGCGGCAAGACCGGCCACACCAAGTCGGCCGGCTACTGCCTCGTCACCTCGGCCAACCGCCCGCTGCCGGACGTGCCGGGCGCGAATCGTCGCCTGCTGTCGGTCATCGTCGGCACCAAGAGCGACGCTATCCGCACACAGGAGAGCCTGAAAGTCCTGAACTACGGCTATCAGTTCTTTGATACGGTGCGCCTGTACAAGGCCAAGGAAGCGCTGCAGACGCCCGACGTGTACAAGGGCCAGGCCAAAAACGTGAAACTGGGCGTGTCGGAAGACAAGTGGATCACGGTGCCCAAGGGCGCAGGTGCGCGCCTGAAGCCTGTGCTCGAGCGCAAGGACCCGCTGATCGCCCCGATCGCGCAAGGCCAGCAACTGGGCACGGTCAAGGTGATGGACGGCTCGACCGTAGTGTCGGAGTTCCCGGTGGTGGCGCTCGAAGCGGTGCCGGAAGCCGGCTTCGTCGGCCGCACGATCGACGCGGTCAAGCTGTGGTTTAAAAAGAAGTAATCGCCCTCATTTACTTCGACATGACCTCCTCTCACACTCCCCCGCCGGGCCACATTCCGCCCGAACAGTCGCTCATCGAATACCCGAGCGATTTCCCCATCAAGGTGATGGGGCCGATGCATGACGATTTTGCCGCGACCATTGTCGAGGTGGTTCGTCTGCACGACCCGGAGTTCCACGAGGGGCGCCTGGAAAAACGCCCGTCTTCCAGCGGCAACTACCTGGGCCTGACGGTGATCGTGCGTGCGACGAGCCGCGAACAGCTCGACGCGCTGTACCAGGCGCTGACAAGCCACCCGATGGTGAAGATCGTGCTGTAACGCACCTCTTCGCCACCAAGCAGAAAGCAAAACGCCCCGGTCATGCCGGGGCGTTTGCTTTGTCAGCGCGTTTTTTTCGATGGCCGGGCTCAGCCCTTCGAGACGTGCCCCAGGCACACCGCGTTGTCGTTCATCAGCCCCGCCAGCTTGAGCTTGAACGCCGCAATCTCCGGCAGCAGCCACGTGCGGAACGCCTGCATCTTCGGCGTCTGCAGCGCGCTGTGCGGGCACACGAAGTAATAGTTCCATGGGCATGGGATCGTCGTCTCGAACAGGCGCACCACGCGACCGGTCAGCAGGTCATTGAAGGCCAACGTCGGGCGGATCAGCGCAATACCCTGCCCCGCTGCCGCGGCCTGCAATAGCAACGACGAATCCTGGAACATCAGCCCGCCGCGTGGCTCGACAAACCCCTCAAGGCCGGCCGCATCGA
The DNA here is from genome assembly GCA_000955795.1 of Burkholderiaceae bacterium 26. Lineage (GTDB taxonomy): Bacteria > Pseudomonadota > Gammaproteobacteria > Burkholderiales > Burkholderiaceae > Ralstonia > Ralstonia chuxiongensis. The sequence goes on along the minus strand of JYOB01000002.1, from coordinate 124,030 downwards.
ACCACGGCTTCCATGCCTCACCCTCGCTGCGCAGCAAGGTCATGCTCGCCATCTCGGCCAGCGTGCGTGGCAACCGTCCGCCGTTGAACGCGGGGCTGCAGATCGGGAAGAACACATCGTCGAGCAGCTTTTCCACGTACAGGCCCGGATAGTTGCCCGAACCCATGCGCAATGCCACGTCCACCTCTTCGCGCGCGAAGTCGACCAGCGCGGGGCTGGAGAACAGCTCCACTTCCAACTCGGGATGGCGCTCGATGAAGGTGCCGATGTGCGGCGTCAGCCAACGCGCGGCAAACGACGGCATCGTGCTGATGGCCAGGCGGTTGTCGCGGTTGCCGGCGCGCAGCTGGTGCGTGGCCTGGGCGATCTGGTCGAGCGCCTCGCGCACGCGATCGGCGTATGCACGGCCCGCGTGGGTGAGCATGACGCGCTTGCCGCGCCGCTCGAACAGCGGCACGCCCAGCTCATCCTCCAGGGTGCGCATCTGATGGCTGACGGCGCCGTGCGTAACGAACAGCTCCGTCGCCGCACGCGAAAAACTCTCATAGCGGGCCGCCGCCTCGAACACCCGCAGCGCGCCAAGTGACGGCAAGCGCATCGGTTCGCGGATTTCGGTCATCTTTCCCTCCGGATTTTCGTAGGTCAGCGTGATTTTTATGTGAGCTGCACTATCAAGAAACGCAATATATATCGTTTGGTACAAGGCAACCAAGCACCTAGAATTCCTTCAACGGCAAGGCCCCATCCCACTGCCGTGAAGGAGCCGATCATGAAAGCTGTACTAACAAAAATTGTATTCACTCTGCAGCCCGGCGAAGTGGTGGCATTGCGCATGCCGGCCAACCAGAATCTGCGCGTCGAAGAAGCCTGCGGGCACGACGTATGGATCACACACGAGAACAAAGCCGGCGACGAATGGCTGCACGCGGGCGGCAGCGTTGCCGTAAAACGCGGTGAAGAAATCGTCGTCTCGGTCGACCCGAAAGCCCTCGGCCCAGTCGCGTTGGCCGTGGAAGCCACCGACGGCCACATGCCGCGCCAGCCGTGGCACGTCACGAACGGATGGCGCCACACACTCGCCGCACTCGGCTGGAACGAGCACGCCGACACACCGGTCGTGGCCGCCTGAGCCCGAAACCTGTTCCTAGCCTCCTTTGCGGCATCTGCCGCAAAAGCCGACGCCGGCGCCGATGCCTCCCATCGCGCCGGCATTTTTTTGCTCGACCCTGCAAGCGAAGCGGGCAAAGGCGCGGGGCGCCGTTAGCGGCCCTGCGCTACACTCGCGGGCATGATTCCGATTGACATCGTCGAGCGCGGCTTGCAGGACTACGCCGCCTGCTTCGACGAAATGCAGACATTCACCGCGCAGCGGGGCCCCGATACGCCCGACACGATCTGGTTGGTCGAACACCCGCCGGTGTTCACGCTCGGCTTGGCGGGCGATCCGGCACATCTGTTGGCTCCCGGCAACATCCCGCTGGTGAAAGTTGATCGTGGCGGCCAGATCACCTACCACGGCCCCGGCCAAGTCGTCGCTTACCTTTTGCTGGATTTGCGCCGACGCGGACTATTCGTGAAGGCGCTGGTCGACGCCATCGAGGCGGCCGTCATCGAGACGCTCGCCACGTATAATGTCGCCTCCGAACGCAAGGCTGGCGCCCCCGGCATCTACCTGTCGAGCGGGCCGCATGCGGGCGCCAAGATAGCCGCGCTGGGCCTGAAGATCCGCAACGGCTGCAGCTACCACGGCGTGAGCCTGAACCTAGCGATGGACCTGTCGCCCTTCACGCAGATCAACCCGTGTGGCTATGCCGGCCTGGAAACCGTCGATATGGTGACCGCCGGCGCCCGTGATGCGTCCGGACGCGCCGTCGATGCGAACGACTGGCAACCCGTTTCCCGCGGCCTGGCCAATGCGCTGGTCGCCCAATTGCAGCAACGCGCGCAAGCGCACCCCGCCGAGGCCGCTACCGCATAGCGCCCGGAAATGCACGAGCCGCGAGCCCGTGCGGAGAACACGATGACCGATTCCGCCGCCGGCGCCACTGAAGTCGCCACCCCTGCCACCCCGTCGAACAAGCCGTATGACGCGACGGCCAAGCAGAAGTCGCTCGACAAGACCGCACGCATTCCCATCAAGATCGTGCCGGCCGAGAAGCTCAAAAAGCCGGATTGGATTCGCGTGCGTGCCGCCACCGGCAACTCGCGCTTCTACGAAATCAAGGACATCCTGCGCGCCAACAACCTCGTGACGGTGTGCGAAGAGGCAAGCTGCCCGAACATCGGCGAGTGCTTCGGCAAGGGCACGGCCACGTTCATGATCATGGGCGACAAGTGCACGCGCCGCTGCCCGTTCTGCGACGTCGGGCACGGCCGCCCAGACCCGCTCGACGTGAACGAGCCGGAAAATCTGGCCAAGACGATCGCCGAACTCAAGCTCAACTACGTCGTCATCACGAGCGTCGACCGCGACGACCTGCGTGACGGCGGCGCTCAGCATTACGTCGATTGCATTTCGCGTACGCGCGCCCTGTCGCCGGCCACGCGCATTGAAGTGCTGGTGCCGGACTTCCGCGGCCGCCTGGAAAAGGCGCTGGACATCCTGCAGGAATGCCCGCCCGACGTGATGAATCACAACCTCGAAACGGTGCCCCGCCTGTACAAGCAGGCCCGCCCCGGCGCCGACTACGCGCATTCGCTCAAGCTGCTGAAGGACTTCAAGGCCCGCAACCCGAACGTGCCGACCAAGTCGGGTCTGATGGTCGGCCTGGGCGAGACCGATGAGGAAATCCTCGAAGTCATGCGCGACATGCGCGAGCACGACATCGACATGCTCACGATCGGCCAGTATCTGGCGCCGTCGGGCCACCACCTGCCGGTGCTGCGCTACGTGCACCCGGACACCTTCAAGATGTTCGAAGAGAAGGCGTATGAGATGGGCTTCACGCACGCGGCCGTGGGCGCCATGGTGCGCAGCTCGTACCATGCGGATCAGCAAGCACACGAAGCCGGCGTGGTCTGATCACGAAGCAGCGCCACTGCACAAACAAAAAGGGCCTTGGGTTGCACCCCAAGGCCCTTTTGCTTTGATGCGGTTCGATCAGACGCGCGAAGCGGCATCCTTCGGATACGAGGCATCGCCGTTCCACGACAGATAGTCGTAGGTGTCGGCCTGACGATCAGCACCCTGCGTGTAGACGTCGTACTTGGCGGCAGCGCCGTCGGTGTACGGATCGGCCTTGGCGATTGCGCCATCGGTGTATGGGTCAGCCTTGCCGACAGCACCTTGAGTGTACGGATCGAAGCGGTCGTTCTTCCACGACAGATAGCCGTAGGTATCGGCTTGGCGATCGGCACCTTGGGTATAGACGTCGTACTTGGCAGCAGCGCCCTGAGTGTACGGATCAGCCTTGGCGACGGCACCTTGCGTGTACGGATCAGCACTGCTTTGGACAGCAGCGGCGGCCGGCTGAGCCGTCAGAAGAGCGGCGGAAGCCGAAACCGTGGCCACCAGGGCCAGCAAAGCGTTACGGGAGAAAGCGGTTGCGAGACGGGTGTTCATGATGGGCTCCTGATCTGTCTGGATATTCGGTTGCGCTCAGTTCGTTGCGCTTGTGATCAGAATAGATCGTTGCCCTCAATGAATAAATAATCGATCAAGGAAAAGACTGTTCTTTTTTACTCAACAATTATTCGATGGCTTAACCCATTGCATTGATTGAGAGCCTCTTAAATCACATTTCAACGAAGGCCCTCACGCTTTCAAACAAAGAAAAACCGCGCACGTAGACGCGGTTTTTGGCTGGCAGGGCGAACCTACTGCTGCGCCGGGTGCCCCGGGCGCGGCGCGCCAGCGGGTTCCGCTACCGGGCGCCCCGCCTGCTTATTGCGCCACCAACCCATTAGCGTCAGCGCCAGCCAGAAGAACTGAGTGAGAAACGACGCAAGATTGAACGAGCCCATCAGCGAAATCAGGATGCAAATCGGCCCAAGCAGGTTGAGGCGAACGGCGAATGCGCCAGTCGGCGGCTTATGCAGGACCTGCACGCCAAAGTGCGCAGAAACATAAGCGGCGACGCCGACCAGACCGACAACGTCGGTAAAACCCAGGGAGGCCATGGTGTGTGCTTTGAAAGCAGAGGTTGTGGAGAAAGGGTTGCAGGTAGAGCGCCGTCGCCCGCCGCTCAGTACGTGGCCGTCAACTTGAGTGCGACCGTGCGTCGGCCGAGCGTCATGCGATCTGCTCCATTGCGCGCGGAGAGCTGATGCGCATAGGCAGATGCATCCGCACCAGTCAAAGCAGCAGACAGCGTCAGGAACTTGTTGATGGGCCGCGAGAGTTCAATGCGGTAATCCGTGAAGCTGAATGCGCTGTGGTTGCGCACGTGCTCGTGGCCGACGTGCAGGCCGAGTGTGAAGTCGTTGGGCAAGGGCACGGCCCGGTTGGCTTCGGCGTAGGTGGAACCGCGGCTGCCGCGATCGATGCCGTCAGCCAGCGAATTGCCATCGAAGCCGAAGTAGTTCGACAGCGTGGTCCATAGCTTGACCGACACGCCGCGCCAGCCGGCGCCGACCATCCATTCCGTGTAGTCGTAGCCGGTGGCGGGGCCGCCGCCGACAGCCTTGTCGTAGCGTGTACCGGGGTACCAGTAGCGGTAGAGCCCGGTGGTCAACTCCACGCCATGCGCAACGGTCGCGGCATAGCCGAGGTAGGTATCGATCTCGGCATGCGCACCTGCGATGACGTGATCACTGACTTGGGAGCCCCACACACCGGCATAGAAACCGCTTGGCGCGGTGTAATCAACGCCGGCTTGCAGGGCAGGTTTTCCCCATGTCTGGCGCAGGCCGCGCGACACATATTGCGAAACAACCGATGCATTGGCCGACCAGCGCTTGTCCTCGCTGGCCGGCACGTCATCCGCCAGCGCGGGCAGCACAGCAGCACACGCCGCCGCCCCGCCCACCATCGTCGCGACCTTGCGCCAGCGCATCAGGGCACCACCAGTTCACTGGCGACCAGCGGTTTGGCTGGCGCCTGCAGCGGCGATTTCCCATGCACATAGAACGCCGCATCGGAGCGCGCGAGCGGCGCCACACCGCGAATCCGGTCGGCGATCTTCTCCGCCATCATGATCGTCGGCGCATTCAGGTTGCCGGTAACGATGCGCGGCATGATCGACGCGTCGACCACGCGCAGGCCCTCCAAGCCGTGCACGCGGCCTTCGTTGTCAACCACTGCCATCGGATCGTCTGCTGAACCCATCTTGCAGGTGCAAGACGGATGCAGGGCGGTCTCGGCGTGATGGCGCACGAAGGCATCGATCTCGGCGTCGGTCTGCACGCTCGGGCCGGGGCTGATTTCGCGACCGCGATATTGATCGAAGGCACGCTGCGCGATGATGTCGCGCGTGATCCGCACGCCGGCGCGAAACTCGCGCCAATCCACATCGTGCGCCATGTAGTTGAAGAGGATGCGCGGCTTGTCACGCGGATCGCGCGAAGCGAGCTTCACGTAACCGGTAGACGGAGAACGCATCGAACCCACGTGGCACTGGAACCCATGCATCTTCACCGGGTTGCTGCCGTCGTAGTTCACGGCCAGCGGCAGGAAGTGGTACTGAATGTTCGGCCACTCGAAGCTGTCATCGCTGCGAATGAAGCCGCCCGCCTCGAAGTGGTTGCTGGCGCCGGCGCCGGTGCCGTGCATGTACCACTCCAGCCCAACCTTCGGCTTGTTGTACCAGAGCGTGTTTTCGTAGATCGACACCGGACGTAGGCACTCGTACTGGATGTACATCTCCAGGTGGTCCTGCAGGTTCTCGCCCACGCCCGGCAGGTGCGCGACCGAGTGGATGCCCATCGCACGCAGGTCATCCGCATTGCCCACGCCTGAGCGCTGCAGCAACTGCGGAGAAGCGATGGCGCCACTGGTGACGATCACCTCGCGGCGCGCACGCCATGTTTCGCGGTTGCCATCCATCAGCGCCTCGACGCCCACGGCACGCGTGCCGTCGAAGATCACGCGATCAGCCAGCACGCGCGGCAGCACGGTCAGCGTGGGCCGCTTGCGTGCGTTGTCGAGATAGCACAGCGATGTACTGGCGCGGCGGCCCTTGGCGGTCACGGTGCGGTCCATCGGGCCCAGACCTTCCTGGCGATAGCCGTTCAGATCGTCGGTGGCCGGGATACCGGCTTGCTCGCCGGCTTCGATAAAGGCGTGGAACAGCAGGCTGTTGTCGTGCTTGGGCGTGGTCACCTGCAGCGGGCCGGAATCGCCATGCCAGTCGTTGGCGCCCTTGTCATACGTTTCCGATTTGCGAAAGTACGGCAGGCAGTCGGCATAGGTCCAATCGTCCAACTGAAAATCGCTCGCCCAGCGCTCGTAGTCCATCGCGTTGCCGCGAATGAAACACATGCCGTTGATGAGCGATGAGCCGCCCAGCCCCTTGCCACGGCCTTGCGACATGCGGCGGTTGTTCATGTGCGGCTCGGGCTCGGTTTCGTAGGCCCAGTTGTACGTGGTGCCCTGCAGCGGATACGCCAGCGCCGCGGGCATCTGCGTGCGGAAATCCCAGCGGTGGTCGGGACCGCCTGCTTCGAGCAGCAGCACGGTCACGTCCGGGTCTTCGGTCAGGCGCGCAGCCAGCACGCAGCCAGCCGAGCCGGCGCCCACGATGATGTAGTCATATTCCTGTGCGGTATTCGTGGTCAAAACATGCCCTCCCGTTCTTACTCAGCGTCCGCACCGAACCAGCCCATCGGCTGCGGAGCGAGGTTGATGTAGCTGTGCTTGAGTTCGGTGTATTCGTCCAGACCGCCGCGGCCCAGCTCACGGCCAATGCCGCTGGCCTTGTAGCCGCCCCACGGTGCCTCGGGAAAGTACGGGTGATAGTCGTTGGCCCACACGGTGCCGAAACGCAGTGCGCGGGTCACGCGGTTGGCGCGGTTCAGGTCGGCCGTCCACACAGCGCCTGCCAAACCGAACGGCGTGGCGTTGGCACGGCGCACCGCTTCTTCTTCGGTGGAAAAGCGCTCGACGGTCAGTGCCGGGCCGAAGATTTCTTCGGTGGCGATCTTCATGTCGTCACGCACGTTGGTCAGCACGGTCGGCTCCAGCCAGAAGCCTCGTTGGAATGCCTCGCCTTCCGGTGCCTTGCCGCCACAACGCAGCACCGCGCCTTCCTGCACGCCGGCCTGAATCATGTTGATGATCTTCTGGCGCTGGAAGGCGGATTGCACTGGGCCCATCTCCGTGCCTTCAGCGAAGCCATTGCCCACGCGGATGCGTTTGACGCGCTCGACCAGCGCATCGACAAAGCGGTCGTGGATACCATCCTGCAGCATCAGGCGCGATCCGGCCGAGCACACTTGGCCCGCATGGAAGAACGCCGCGTTGACTGCGTAATCGACGGCGGTATCGAAATCCGCATCGTCAAAAATGATGTTCGGGTTCTTGCCGCCCAACTCCAGGCCGATCTTCTTGAAGTTGCCGATAGCGGCGCTCATGACTGCCGCGCCTGCAACAGCGCCGCCCGTGAACGACACGAGATCCACATCGAGGTTGCGCGACAGCTCGGCACCAGCTTCACCTGCGCCCGTGACGAGGTTGAACACGCCCGCCGGCACGCCAGCTTCAATCAGCAGCTCGGTAAAGCGATGCGTGGTCAGCGGCGTCAGGTTGCTCGGCTTGACGATGACGGTGTTGCCCGCGCCCAGCGCCGGCGCGATCTTCCAAGCGGCTTGCAGCAGCGGGTAGTTCCACGGCGTGATGAGGCCGCACACGCCCACCGGCTCGCGCAGCGTGCGGCTGATGACGGTGTCCGGTGCCTCGTTGATCAGGCCGGATTCCGTGGCGACCAGGCCCGCGAAGTAGCGGAACGTCGCAGCAATGCCGTCCATGTCCCAGCGGCTTTCGATGATGGTCTTGCCGGTGTTGAGCGATTCGAGCGTCGCCAGGTTCTCGGCGTCGGCGTCGATGGCGTCGGCAATGCGATTGAGCAGGCGCGCACGCTCGCGCGTGCCGGTCTGGCGCCACGGGCCTTCGTCGAATGCGCGGCGGGCGGCAGCAATGGCGCGCTGCGCATCGGCCACGGAGGCATCGGCGGCCTGCGTCAGGACGTTTTCGGTGGCGGGATCGACGATGTCGCGGTACACGCCGCCTTCGGGCTGCACCCACTGACCGTCGATGTAGAGATCAAGACGAGGAGCCAGGGTGGCAGAACGGAAATCGGTTGAAAGGGAAGCTTGCGTCATATCGAGTACCCCTATGGATGATGGGGGCGCACAAAGAAGTCGGCGCCCGAAATGCCGGCACCATGGTGTCCTGTCAGACGCCAATCGGATGCGGCGACCCGTAAATTCACTGTTGGTGTTTTTATTTACCTTTGGAGAATTTTGGACTAGTCTAGGAAAAATTAGTTGCTTCAGGCCAATCGTTATGACCTAACAACATCAAATTTGAATAGATTTTTGCTATATTCGGCACGCTATACTGTCGCGAATCACTCCCAGTAAATCCACTCCATGACCGCCGCAGCACTTTCGCCGCCAGACGGCCCGCTCGATGAAGACAGCTTTGCCGGCCGCCTCAAAGGCGTGCTGACGCGTGGCCGCATCCAGCTCAAGCAAGTGGCGGCAGCGCTGGGGGTGTCACCCTCCGCTGTCCACAAATGGACGCGCGGCGGCGAGATCGAATACGCCAATCTGTTGGCGCTGGCCCGCTTCCTGAGCGTGAACTGGCTTTGGCTGCGCTACGGCGACCGCGCCCTGGCCGACCTGGAAGCGAGCCTGACGACCGACGCCCGCGCCCGCGAAGGCCGCCAAAAGCACATCGCCGCAATCATGGAAAGCGAGGCACGCATGACCTTCGCGCAGGAGATTTCCGGCGTGGTCACGTGGGAGTGGAACCTGCTGACGGACGCGGTCGCCTATTCGCCGAATGTCGCGCGCCTGTTTGGCCGGCCGATCCGCACGCTGGAAGATTTTTGGCAGTGCGTCCTCGCCGAAGACGTGCCGGGTGTGCAGGCCGCGGTCTCGCAGAACCTGAGTGCGGGGGGCGTCTACGAGCATGAATTCCGCATTGCCCCCGCGCCCGACGTTGTGCGATGGATCGTCTCACGTGCGACGCTCGTGCGTGACGCGCAGGACCGCCCGGTCAAGATGATCGGCCTGAGCCTGGACACAACCGAGCGCCACACGGCCGAAGCCGCGTTACGTGATTCGGAGGCGCTGCTGGCCAAGGCGCAACAGATCGCACACCTCGGCAGCTGGATCTGGGAGCCCGGCAGCGACGCCTGCCGCTGGACGGATGAGGCTTACCGCATCTTCGGCTGGGCGCCGCAATCCACGCCGGTGACGATGGCGCGCTATCTGGACGCCATCGTTCCCGCGGATCGCGCCCGTGTGCAGGCCGTGCTGGACCGGGCCGTCGCCTCACGGCAGCCGTATCGCGTCGAATACACCATCACCCTGCCCGACGGCTCGCGTCGCCATCTTCGTGAGGAAGGCGAAGCGCAGGACCCTTCCGCAGCCAAGCCTACGATGATCGGCGCGGCGCAGGACATTACCGCTGAAGTGGAAGCACAAGCGGCCTTCCGCGACAGCGAGGCGAAGCTGCGGACGTTGTTCGAGCAGGCGCCGGTCGGTATCGCCCAGGTCAGCCTGGAAGGCCGCTGCCTGCGCGCCAACCCGTGGCTGTGCACGCTGCTGGGCCAGCCTGAAACGGCGCTGCAGCAACGCACGCTGCTGGACCTTACCCACCGCAACGACCTCGCTAGTCATCTGCGTCAATACGGCGAGTTGCTGGCCGGTACGGTGCCCGCGTATGCGCTCTCGCTGCAGTTGGTACGCGGCGATGGCTCGGCAGTGCCAGTGCGCATGACCACGTCCTTGGCGCGCGACCCGGCCACCGACGCACCGCTGCACCTGATTAGTGTGGTGGATACGGTGCTGGAGATGGGCACGTCGTAGCCTGGGTCTTGCCTGACGTCCCAGACGTCAACTTCTGACAATCCCGTCAATCATTGCGACTTTTTCCGGCACGCCTGGAGGGCCGGCATAGACTCCAAAGAACTCATAGTTAATTTCTTAACCTCCAGTAACTAAGGCGTCACACGTGTTTTCTCTGCACCTGGCGCCTACAGAACAAGGAGATCGTTTTGGCCTCTTCCTCTGCCGCCCGCGCGGCACATCATCGACGCACGCTGCAATGGGGCTACCGCTGGGCGCTATGGGCGGCCATCCTCTGGGGCGCCTGGTATGTGCCGGGCACGGCCGTCTGGCATGAATCTCCGTTTGCCACGATGGACCTTTCCGATCCGCGCGTCTTCCTTGTCTGCGCGGCCGTCATCACGGCGTTCCATAGCGTCATGGTGACGCTCTTCCAGTGGGTGTGGCTCGGCTCCCTCGGCAAGCTGGGCGATTACTTCCGCACCATCGGCCAGTTCCGTAAGATCTCGCGCTGGTACTTCATTGCGGCAGTCGTCGGCGGACTGATGGCCAACTTCGGCTCCTATCTGGCGATGGGCTATGTCGGCGCCGTGTTCGCGGCAGTGGCCGGGCTGCTATATCCGGTGGTGGGCGCGACGGTCGCCAAGCTTTGGTACAACGAGCGCATCAGCGCGCGGGCGGCGGTGGGCATCGCCATCATCATCCTGGGCGGCGTGGCGATCTACGCGCCGGCACTGATGGCCGAATCGCACAGCGGCGGCAATCAGTGGATCGGCTACCTGGGCGGCGCCATGGCGGCGATCGGCTGGGGCCTGGAAGGCGCGATCGTGGGCCGCGCCATGGACGTGACCGACCCTGACTGCGGGGTCTCCATCCGTTACACCGCCGAGGCCATCTATTGGGTCGTCTTCATCCTGCCGGCCATCGCGCTGTTTGCGCATGTGCCTGTGCCGGTTACGGAGATTGCCTCGGGTATTGTCCACAGCAAGGCGCTGCTGTGGCTGGTCGTGGGCGGCGTCACCTTCTCGTTCTGCGCGGTGGCCTGGTACAAGTCATTCCCGCTGATCGGCGTGGGGCGCGGTCAGGCGCTGGGCGCGTTCTACGCGATGTTCGCCACCTTCTTCACCGCCATCTTCACGCTGCAGTTTCCGGAGTGGTACTTCCTGATTGGGCTGGCGCTGGTGATCTTCGGCGGCTTCGTGATGGTGTCGGAAAGCTCCGAAAACCTGGAAGTGATCCGCGGCGGCGTGGCACCTGCAACCACGGAGACGCACGCATGAAGCTGCACATGAAGGGCTACATTCTGCAACTGCTCGCGAGCAACGACACGCTGTGGGACAGCGAAATCGCCCATCGCACCTGCATTGAATACAGCAAACCCGAAGACGAATACTGGACGGGCAGCATTCGCGCCATCCTCGCGGATCTCTACTCCGGCGGCCTGGTGCAAACGGCTGAAGACACGCTGGACGAAGCCACCGGCAAGGTGCACTTCCGCTACGCCATCACCGAGTTTGGCCGTCAACGCATGGCCGATACCGGCCTGCTCGACATCGAACCGAAGGAGACAACGCAATGACGCAATATTGGGGCTATCCGTTTGCCGATGTGCTGGCGATCGTGGTGATCGTCGGGCTGAGCGCGCTGGCGCTGTATCAAGCACGCACGTACACGAAGCAGCTCTGACGCAGAAGCGTCGGAAAAAAAGCGGCCCGCCGGCAGACCACGCCGGCGGGCCGTTTTTGCGTGGGTACCGCTTATGCGCTCAGCGCCGGATCAGACGCGCTGACGCGGCCTGTCTCAACGTGACCGGCAAGGCGACGCTCGAAGCCGGCATCGGTGCTGGCCGTGACGGTCAAGTCGTACCAGGCGTGCTGGCTGCGCAGGTCCAGGTACACCGACGCATCGTCACCGCCGCGCACTTCGCGCTGCACGCTCTCGCCCGTGTAAGCGCTTTTGATTGTGAAGACGGTGGGCGCACGGCCGTGGTTGATGAGGCGCAGTTGCAGGTTGCCGTTGGCCACGTCATAGCCTTCCTTCACTTCCAACGCATGGCCATGCGGACGCAGCAGGCCCGACAGCGCGAGCTTGCCGGCAAAGCGGCGCAGGAAGCCGTTCGGGCCGTGCACCGTGAAGTCGTAGGCGCCGCCCGCGCTCACGGCCAGCTTGTCCGACAAGCGCTTGCCCCCTTCTACCGTGTAGGTGCGCGGCGCGTCGGAGCTGCCGGCGGTGTAGACGAGGAAAGCTGCACCCACGTCGCCGGTGTTCACGAATTCCAGTTGGAACTTGCCGGCGGCTTCATCCTGGCGGCCGCGCACGAACAGTTCGTACGGCAGGGCGCGCGACGGGCGCACACCGGCTTCCTGCTTCGGTACGGCCTGCACCAGCGGCGGCAGCGGCACGTAGCTGGCGTGGCGCAGCTTGTCCTTCGGCACGTAGGCGGCGGTGCTCGGCAATGCAGGCACCACCTCGTTGGGCGTGGCGAAGTTGAACGCGGATGTCAGATCACCGCACACGGCGCGACGCCACTTCGAGATGTTCGGCGACTTCACGCGGTGCGTGCGCTTGAAGCGTTGCTCGATGAAACGGATGATCGACGTGTGGTCGAACGTTTCCGAGCACACGTAGCCGCCCTTTGACCACGGCGATACCACAAGCATCGGCACGCGCTGGCCCAGGCCGTAGCTGCCGGCTGCGTATGTACTGTTGCCCGGGAAGTATTCGCCCGTGGTGTCGACTGTCGACAGCCCATTGCTGCCCGACGATGCAAACGGCGGGACGAGGTGATCGAAGAAACCGTCGTTCTCGTCGTAGGTGATGAACACCGCGGTCTTGCTCCACACCTCGGGGTTGGAGGTGAGGACCTGCAAGACCTGATCGATATACCAGGCGCCGTAGTTGGCTGGCCAGTTCGGGTGCTCCGAGAAAGCCTCGGGCGCGGCAATCCATGACACCTGCGGCAACGTGCCGTTCTGCACATCACGCTTGAGGATGTCGAAGTAGCCGTCGCCCGCCGAGGCGTTGGTGCCGGTGCGCGCCTTGTCGTACAGCGGGTTGCCCGGCTGCGCGTCCTGGTATTGCTTGAAGTACAGCAGCGAGTTGTCGCCGTAGTTACCGATGTAGGCGTCGCTCGTCCAGCCCCAGGAGCCGGCGGCGTCCAGCCCGGTGCCGATGTCCTGATAGATCTTCCACGAGATGCCGGCAGCCTCCAGCACTTCCGGATACGTCGACCAGCCGTAGCCGGCTTCTGCGTTGTCGATCACGGGACCGCCGCCGACGTTGTCGTTGCCGACGTAGCCCGTCCACATGTAGTAACGGTTCGGATCGGTCGACGTGGGCGTGGCGCAGTGATAGGCGTCGCAGATGGTGAAGGCGTCGGCCAGCGCGTAGTGGAACGGAATGTCCTGGCGCGTCAGGTACGCCATCGTCGTGGTGCCCTTGTGCGGGACCCAGCCGTCGTAACGCCCGCCGTTGACGGCAAGGTGCGTGTCGTTCCAGCCGTGCGGCAGGTCTTGCAGGAACTGCAAGCCCAGATCCGGCGCGCTCGGGCGGAACGGCAGCACTTCGCCCACGCCTCCGGCCAGCGGCTGGTGCCACACGCTCTTGCCCGTCGGCAGCGTGACGGTGCGCGTATCGCCGTACCCACGCACGCCCTTGAGCGTGCCGAAGTAATGGTCGAACGAGCGGTTTTCCTGCATGAGGATCACGATGTGCTGCACGTCTTCGATATTGCGGTGCGCGTTATGAGCGGGAATCGCCAGCGCCTTGCGAATGCCTTCGGGCACCGCGCCCATGGCTGCGGATGCGGCAGCCAACTGGGCGGCGGAACGGAGAAAACCACGGCGACTGTTGGAGGTCATGTTCTCGTCCTGATGTCTGTGTATTTGGGGGGTGGGGGGGAACAACACGGGGCAGCGACTGACTGAACGCAACGAACAAAGTCAGTCGACGGTATGAATCACAGGCGGTGCCAAGCCGTTTTGCGAGGCAACCGCGTGCGGCGGCGAGGCGGGCGGCGCGGAAGCCGGCGCGCGCACCACGGCAGGCACATGTGGGTCAGAAGCATCGCAACCGTTCAACACGAGCGCGAACAGCGCGGCAGCACCGCCACAAACGCAGGCACGCGGCGTGAAGCGCTGGCATTTCGGTTGGCAGACACAGATGACCTCCAGATGACATCGGCGAGTCCGACTGTGCTGCGCGCGCCGTCTACTCACCACGCGCTAAGGTAGAAAGGATTCATGTCGGTTACGTGAAGACGGCACGCGTCGGCTCCGTCACCCGATCTCGCACATTGATGGAATAGTGTTGCAAGTGCGAATCATTCTCATCTACACTGCAGCGCACCAAATGGCGCCACCGCGCAGCCGACCAGGCTGTTTGCGTGGCGCACATACCTAGAAGAACGAGCCTCCCTTGCAGCCCCTCAGGGAGGGCGTTGCATTCCCGCCTGTCTCTGAAGCGGCCCCTACATCTGGACCCCCTGTGTTGCAGGGCCGAGCCCCGCTCGCCTGCACACGCTCATGTCCCGTAGGAGCCCTCGTGCAACGTCGATCCGATACCGCCGCCAAGACCCAAACCGCATCCGCTGCCGCCGCGGCCGGCAACTTCCGTCTTGAATCCATTCCCGCGCTGCTCGAAGTTGGCGTGCAGGCCGAGCATTGGTCAGCGGCACAACAACTGGCACGGCGGCGGGTGCTGTCGCGCCTGCTCCAGGCGCTGTTTCGTGAAGCGCTGCTCAATGCAGATCAACTCATCGCCGATACCCGCGCCGATGTGACGTTGCTGCCGATCTGGCAGCAGCGCGTGCTGTTGCGCTTCACCGGCTTGCGGCCGGGCGCGCTCGGCAGCTGGACATTGACGGGCGACGTCGCTGTGCTGGCGCACGACCGCCCGCCGACGCCCATTGAACGTCCATCCGCCCTGCTCCACTGGCTCGCGCCCATGCTGGACATTGGCGATGCCACCGACGCCCACCGCCTGGCCGCCATCGCCCGGCTTGCGACGGAACTGGACAACAGCCAGGACAACGACACGCTGTGCCAGGCCTATCGACTGGGCTGGGGCGAGCGTCTAGCCGCCGAGCATCGCGTTGCGGCGTCGCAGGACGCGCTGGCCCTGCTCTGCGGCGATGGCACGCCGCACGCCCTGGCGCGTACCGAGCAGTGGGGCACCGGCGGGCATCCGTGGCATCCAGCCTACAAGACACGGTTGGGGCTCGCGCCTGAACAGGTCATCGCGCTCTCACCAGAGTTCGAGGCTCAGGTGCCCATCGGCGTGGTGGCCGTCGCGGCGCATCGCCTGCAGGTCACCACGATGGACGGTGTGCAGCCGTACGCCAACTGGTTCGCAGCGACCTTCCCCGAAGCCATGGCGGCGTTTCGCAAAGCCTTGCTGGCACGCCAGCTTGCGCCCGAAGCGTGGCTGCCGCTGCCCGTTCACCCTTGGCAGCGCGACACGACGCTCGGCGAGACCTTCGCCGCTGAATTCGCCGCCGGCGAATTGATCAACCTGCCGGACATCAGCATTGCCGCCCGCCCGACAATGTCATTCCGTACCGTGGCCGCGACCGACGCGCCGGGCGGCCCGATGCTCAAGCTGCCGGTCAGCATGCGGCTGACCAGCGTTGAGCGCACCGTATCGCCAAAATCGGCAGTGATGGGGCCGCGCGTGAGCGCCCTGCTGGAACGCATTCTCGCGATCGATGCAGGCTTGGCGAGCGTCCTGTCGATCGTGCCCGAACGCCACGGTATACACGTGGCTGGCACGGATGACGATCGCGCCCGGCATCTGTCGATGATCGTGCGCGACAACCCCACCACGCGCATTGCCGGCAACGCGCGGCTGCTGCCGGTCGGTGCCCTCTTCACGCCGGACTTCACCGCCGACATGACGCAGGCAGCGGCGCCCCTGCTGCTCGACACCGTGCTGGCGCGCCAAGCCGACGGCACGCGTGCCGAGCGGGCCGCGCGTTTCTTCGAGGCTTACCTGCGCGTCGCCATTCTGGCCATCGTCGGCCTGTATCTGCGTTACGGCATTGCGTTGGAGGCGCATCAGCAGAACACCTTCGTCGTCATCGACGCGGCCGGCATGCCGGTGCGGCTGGTTGTGCGCGACTTTGGCGACGTGAAGATCGCGCTGCCGACGCTGCAGGCACAGGGCTTCTCGATCGAGCCGTTCCGTGCCGGCCACACCACGTATCCCGATCGGGACATCCCGCGCAAGAAGCTGATCCACGCCTTCCTGCTGTGCCATATCGGTGAACTGGCGCTGGCGCTGTTTCCCGAGCACGGCAGCGTCGTCGGGCTACGCCAGTGGCATGACGCCATGCACGCCGTGTTCGAAGCCAACCGCCCAGCGCTGGATGCCGACACCTGGATGCGCGAGCGCCACGCGCTGCTCGAAGCGCCATGGACGTTCAAGACGTTCGTCCGCATGCGTCTGCGCGACCAGTCTGACGACATGCATGCCGCGCTGCCCAATCCGCTGGCCGCAGCAGCTCGCGCATGAACCCGGCAACGACTGTGGACGCGTGGCGGGCGGCCATCCGGTGGCTCCTCGTCATCCAGGCCCTTTCAATGGGCGCGATGGAAATGACGGGGCCGTTCTGGCCGCTGTTCCTGCGTGAGCTGTCGCCGGTGCCGCACGTGCCATTCGCGTGGGTGGCTAGCGCAGCGTACTTTGCGCCGATGGCCGCCACGCTCGTCACCGCGCCATGGTGGGGCCGCTTGGCCGACCGCGTCGGGCCCAAGCCGATGATCCTGCGGGCGCTGGTCGCGCTGGCGGCATCACAGCTGTGGTCGGTCTATGCAGACTCAGCAGCAAGCGTACTGCTGGCGCGCACGGTGCAAGGCGGGCTGGCGGGCTTCCTTGCAGCCGCGCAAATCTACGCCATGCGCGTGGCGCCCGCCGACATGCGCCGGCGCGTCTTCGCCGATCTGCAGACCGTCACGGCGTGCGGCAGCTTCATGGCGCCACCGGTCGGTGCGTGGCTCGTGGGGTGGATGGGCTTTCGCATGGCCAACACGGCGGGCGCGGTGGTCATCCTGGCGTGCATTCCGCTGGCGATGTTCTGCCTACCCGCGATCAAGCGCGCTCCGAGATCCGAGACCGAGCCGAACGCCGATGCTCGCCAGGCACGTCGCGCTCCGCTGGGCGGTTTGGTGATCGGCCTGCTGCTTGGCATGGTGGCAGTGCAGGCCGCGCGCGTCATGCCGCAAAGCTTCCTCGCGCCGTATATCACCGAGACGCTGCATCGGTCGGTGATGCTGGCCGGTCTGGCCTACAGCGCTACGGCCGCGACACTGGCGTTGTCTGCGCGCTGGTGGGCCAAGCGTTTTGCAGGCTTGCCCGTGCACGTCACGCTGGGGCGCGTTTGTGCGTTGACCGCCGTCTGCGGCCTTACTGCGCTCTGGCAAGGCTTTGCGCAAGGGGAAGCCGCGTTCATCGCTGCGCGCCTGGCGTGGGGTCTGTGCCTGGGCGGGCTGCTGCCGGTCCTCAACAGCCTGGTGGCAGAAACCAGCCCGGAAGATCGTCAAGGTTTTGCCTTGGGGTTGTGCAGCAGCGCAGCCAAGGGCGGCGCGCTCATCGGCCTGGGCGTGGCGGGGTTGTCGACGGGTCTGTTTGGGTGGCGTGCAGGCTTTGTCGCCATGGCCGCGGTATACCTTGCGGCACTGGCGGCGCTGATTGCGGTGCGGCGCGTGGCGTCACCAGAGGCGGCATCGGCGACAGCGCGTGCTCAACGCGCCTGACGTCTGGCGCGCCGCTGCAGCTGCGTCTGCTCGGCGCGCCAGGCGAGGTAGCCAAGGCCGAGAAACGGCCACAGCCAGCCGATCCATTGCGACAGGCTGTTGAAATGGACGAACCGCCCCAGCCGCCAGCTTTGCGCCGACACCCACGAATAGGGGCTCGGCGGCAGCACGTTGGACAAGATGATCAGCGCGATCAGCAGGGCCATGGCCAGCGCGCCGCGCAGCCAGCGCGGCAGGCGCACCAGCAGCACCAGCACCAGCGAGCCGACGACCAGCCCGAAACGCGCGCCGGATGAGAGCCAATCCCACGCGCCGCCCAGCGGAAACTGCAGCAGTGTCGCCCCCGCCTTCACCAGCAGCGCGCCGGCCAGCAGCGCAGCCAACAGCCGCAGCGTGGGCGCCCCCCGGCGCATGGCCACGCTGGCCAGCAGCCCCGTGCCGATCCAGCTGCAAGCGGTGATGAGCGCTTCCAGCAGTTCCTGGCGCTGCAGTGCTTCCGGGTGCGCCGTCAGCTTGTCCTGCCAGTCGAAGAGCTCCGGAAACCAGCCGTTGAGGAAATTGACGACAAACGCATCCGGCGATGGATCGAGCAGGATGCTGCGGATCACCCCGCCCATGCTGAAGAGGAATTCCTGCGGAAAAATCTGTGCAAACGGCCACGCCAGCATCAGCAGGATCGCAAAGGTGGCATGCGGCTCGAACCAGCGGCGGCGCAGGCGGCGCAGCCCGCCGCGGTCGATCAGCCGCGCCGCAAACGGCAGCATGACGATGCCACCCAGCAGCGCGCCCAGCGTATTCGTCGCCAGATCGACGTTGGAGGAAACGCGCGTTGGCAGATAAGTCTGGATCGCTTCCATGGCGCCCGAGAGCAGCAACCCCGCCAGGAGCGCCAGCAACACCGCACGCCAGCCCGTGATGCGCGGATGCAGCGCCAGCACCGTCAGCATGCCCAGTGGCATGTAGCCCCACACGTTGGTGAGCATGTCGAAGCCGGTGTTGTAGCGCGGCAGCGGTGCGCTCAGGAAGGCAAACGGCGAGACGCCGGCGTCTGTCCAGCCGGCAAACGGATACAGGCTTGCGTAGACGACCAACAGCACGAACCACCCCAGCCCGGCGCGTGCAAGCGGCGAGTGGCGATGCGGAGTGGGTACGGCGGGTTGCGAGTGGAAGTCCGTCACCGGAAGAAGCAGCTATCTAGAAGGAGGAGCGGACATGCCCGGAAGAAACCGCCCATGATAGCGTCCGATGCCGCTCATCACGGATGGTTCCTCCATCCGGTGGAGAGGCTGAGGTATCAGCGCCGGCGCGTGCCAAATGCAGCGCCGGGCGTTGCAGGCACGGCAGAGGTTGACGCCGCCAGCGGCAAACCCGCCACCCAGTCGAGCACCTCGCCGATGGCCTTGTCGGACGCCTGCGTGAGCGCCGTCACCCCACCCGCAGCGTCAGGGCTGGGCGCAGGCGCATCGGCCTGCACCACGCGCTGGTCGATCACCCCCCGCGCCAGCGACACCGTTGCCCGCAGGCGCACCACGCCCCGGCTGGTTTCGGGCCTGTCGAACACCTGTGAAAAGTCGACCAGCTCGATACGCAGGCTCGGCACATCGGGCGTGGGATAGCCCACCACATGGCCGCGCGCGGCCGCCGCATTGCGCAAACGCGCGTCGAACAGGCTCACGGGCGATTCCACCCAGCGGCTGTTGGCGTACGCGTCGGTGCGCTGGCTTTGCGCATAGGCGAGGCGGTAGTAGATGGCATTGCCGTCCATCCAGCCGGGGCCGGCCACGTCGGCCACGCGCAAGGCGGTGGGCAGGCGTGCGCCCGCGCTGGCGGCCGGCGCGAGCCCAAAGTCATACAGCGCGGCGGGCGCCACGGGCGCGCTGGAGCAAGCTGCCAGAAGCGACAGCGCCATCAAAGCAGGCAGCACGTGCGAGCGGCGGAACACAGCAGACAACATCGGCATGGAATCTCCTCAGGGCTGGGCCGCAGCGCGGGCGGCGGGCGCGGTGAAGCCGGTCTCGCCGGGACCGGGCACGCCGGGCGCGGGGCCAAACAGCACGCTCTGCGGCCGGGCGTTGAAGTCCGTCACGGCATGGTCGAAGCCGCGCACTGCCTGGCGAGCCTCACGCGCAAAGCCGTTGAGCTGCGGCAGCGTTTCGTAGGTCAGCACATTGGCGGCGGATTGCATTGATTGCGTAGCCGCCGTCAGATCGGTCCCGGCGCCGGAAAGCGTCGTCATCAACGGCCCCTTCGGGTCGGACAGCGACTGGGTGAGCTTGCGCGTGGCCACCAGCGTGGAATCGAGGTTGTCGGCAATCTTGGGTAGACGGCGCATGGTCGGCTCAGCCTGCTGCGCGAGCGTGCTGTAGGCGTCCATCGTCTTCTGGAACGATTGCAGCGACGCCGTGATCTGCTGGCGATGCTCGTCGTCAAACATGATCGACAGCGAGTTCAGCGTCTGATCGAGCTTGGAGAGCATCTGGTCGCCGCGCTTGTCCAGTTCGTCGAGGAAGCCGGCATCCATGCGAATGCGAGCAGGGTCCTTCTGGGATGTGGCCAGTCGCACCGGGCTGGGCGCGTGCTGGCTGTTGTCGAAGCCGCGGTCGTCGAGCTGCACGTAGGCCAGGCCCGTCACACCTTGGTACGCCAAGCGGCCATACGTCGTGGTGGTGATGGGCGCATCCTTGTCGACCAGCACGCGCACGACGATCTGCCCCGGCACCTTGTCGTCAAAGCGGATGCTGTCGACCTTGCCGACGTCCAGGCCGCGATATTTCACGGAAGCCTGCGGGTTCAGCCCGTTGACGGTGGAGCGCGTGACCACGTCGTACGGCACGCGCACGGTCTGGTCGCGGTTGAACCACATGACGGCCAGCCCGATGAAGATGACCAGCCCGATCGTGAACAGCCCGGCCAGGAATGCGTGGGCCTTGTTTTCCATCAATCCTCCTGCGTCGAAAGCGAGGCTGCAGCCACCGCCTCCGTCATCTGCGGGCCCAGCGCCATCAGGGCCCGTTTGCCCCGCTCACCCAGGAAGTACTCCTTGATGAACGGATGATCGATCTGAATGATCTGCTCCAGCGGCTTGGCCGCCACCACCTTGCGATCCGCCAGCACGGCAATGCGGTCGGACAGCGCTACCAGCGTGTCGAGATCGTGCGTCACCATCACCACAGTCAGGCCCAGCTCCTGGCGCAACTCGCGGATGAGCGCAACGTAATCGTCCGACGCGCGCGGGTCCAGCCCGGCGGTCGGCTCGTCAAGAAACACCAGTTCCGGCTCCAGAGCCAGCGCCCGGGCCAGCGCCACGCGCTTGATCATGCCGCCCGACAGGTCCGACGGCATCTTGTCGGCATCGGTCGATTTGAGCCCCACCATCTGCAGCTTGAGCATCGCCACGCGCTGGACGAACGCGTCGGGCAATGTGCGCAATTCGCGCATCGGCAACGCCACGTTGTCGATCACGGACAGCGCAGAGAACAGCGCGCCGTGCTGGAACTGCATGCCCCAGCGGTTGCGCATCGACTGCAGATCGTTGCCCACCTGGCAGGTCAGCTCTTCGCCAAAGATGTGGATCGTGCCCGAGGTGGGTTTCTCCAGCCCCACCACCTGGCGCAGCAGCGTCGTCTTGCCGCTGCCCGAGCCGCCGACGACGGAAAGCACTTCGCCGCGAAACACGTCCAGATCGATGTTGTCGAGCACGGTCACCTTGCCGTAGCGCTTGGTAACGCTGCGCACCTCGATCACGCGTTCACGCGCGGGCGTGATCGCCGGCGGCGCCCCGGCGTGCTCGATATGCGGATGGCGGGGGCGCGTCATATCCCGACGTCCTTGAAGAGGATGGCGAACACGGCATCCGCGAGGATGACGATGGTGATCGACACCACCACGGACGTAGTCGTGCCCTCGCCCAGGCTCTGCGTGTTGGGCTGGATGCGCAGACCGAAGTGGCACGCCACCAGCGCAATCAGCATGCCGAACACCACGCCCTTGCCGATGCCGAGCCACAGGTTGGCTACCGGCACCGCATCGGGCAGCGAGGTGATGAAATACGTCGGGCTGATATCAAGCTGGAACTTGGCCGCAAGAATGCCGCCCGCCAGCGCCAGCAGATCCGTCCACGCCACGAGCAGCGGCATGGCAATCGCCAACGCAATCACCTTGGGC
The DNA here is from genome assembly GCA_000955795.1 of Burkholderiaceae bacterium 26. Lineage (GTDB taxonomy): Bacteria > Pseudomonadota > Gammaproteobacteria > Burkholderiales > Burkholderiaceae > Ralstonia > Ralstonia chuxiongensis. Next base: position 102,164 of record JYOB01000002.1, on the reverse strand, counting down.
AGAATCAGCCGGAAGCCGTGGGAGATGCCCATCACGCGCATCGCATCCAGCTCTTCAGTCACCCGCATCACGCCGATCTGCGCGGTGATGGCTGAACCTGAACGCCCGGCCACCAGAATCGCAGCCAGCACCGGCCCAAGCTCGCGGATGATGGCCATCCCCAAAATGTTGACGATGAAGATGCTGGCCCCGAACACGCGTAACTGGTTGGCCGACAGATAGCTCAGCACGATGCCGATCAGGAAGCCTACCAGCGCCGTAATGCCCAGCGCCTTGTAGCCCGTGCTGTAGATGTTGGCGGAGATCTCGCGCCATGGCCCGCGATGCGGTGCGCGCACGAACCTGCCGAAGTCGAACATCAATTGGCCGACCATGGCGATGCCGTTACGGGCGTGATCGAAGAAGTCGAGCATGCCCTCGCCGAGAATCGCCACCGGGTTCATGCGCGGCGCCAAGCGCTGCCTCCAGCCGCCGGGGTCGAGCTTGGCCACGCGATCGAGCATGCGGCGCTGGTCGGGACGGGCATCCAGATGTTCGGGCCACTGGTTGCCCCAGGCGCGCCAGAGCAATTGCGCGCCAAAGTGGTCGATACGACCAACTTCGGTCAGGCACCACGCGTTGGCGTTGTCCAGCCCGGCGCGGATCTGCTGGCGCGCGCTACGCACGCCGGCGCGCTCGGCCAGCGCGAGCGTGGTCCAGTCGCCGGAAAGAAAGGCGACAGAGCGTCCATCGACAACGCGCACCTCAAGCTGCGGTGTACGGCTGGTGATCAAACGGTTCTCCGTAAGCGGTGATGCCGGATATCGGTCGAATTGTAGCCAACGCGCCGCCAAACGCTGTCACACTGGCTGCCACACTGTGAGGCCTTTGCATCGCTTGAAGCAAGCGCCGGTCCCGTGTTTGCAGCACCGCTCGTACAATGCGCGCATTCTTAGCGCGAACTTGATCGCCCGTTTTTTATGTCTCTTGCCGAACCCTCCGCGCGGTGGCGCCTTGCGCGCGAGCGCATCCAGCCCAGCGGCCCGGCTGCCGGCTGGCCTGTCGATGTCGTTGAGACCACCGGCTCCACCAGCGCCGACCTGATGGCCGCCGTGCGTGATGCCGCCTGGCCTGCCAACACGACGATTCCCGCCCCAGCCGGCGCCGCGCCGCTGCTGGGCGCGCGCGTGCTGGCCGCGCAGCGCCAGACCGCCGGGCGCGGTCGCCAAGGTCGCCCGTGGGGTGGCGACCACGGCCTGACCTTCTCCATCGCCTGTGCCTTTGCGGGCGAGCCCGCGCAGCTCGGCGGACTGAGCCTGGCCGTGGGTGTGGCCGTGGCCGACGCCGTGGCTGGGTACGCGGAAGCCCGGGGCGGGAGCGGACAGGCGCTCGCACTGAAATGGCCCAATGATGTGCAAATAGCGGGGCGCAAGCTGGCCGGCATCCTGGTCGAGACCGTGCGGACAGAGCCGGGCCGGACCTGGGCCGTCATCGGCATCGGCCTGAACCTGGAACGGCCGCGCGTGCTGGAAAGCACGCTGGGCCGCGGCTTGTCGGGCGTGGAAGAACTGGTGGATGCGCCAGAGCCGAATGCCGTGTTCTCGGCGCTGCTCACGTCGCTGGGTGAACACCTGCAGCGCTTCGGCGCACAGGGCCTGGCGCCATTCGTTGCGCCGTTTGCCGCCCGCGATGCCTTTGCCGGCGAGCGGGTGCGCCTGTGGCAGGACGGCACCATGGTGCTCGAGGGCGTGGCGCATGGCATCGATGCACAAGGCCGCCTGGCGATCGAATCCGGCGGACGTGTGCAGTGGGTGCACAGCGGCGAGGTTTCCTTGCGCAGCGCAGACGCGGAGCAGCCATGACGCGCCTGAAAGTCTCTGCCGCGCACGCCGCCCCCGCCCGTCCGCTATTGCTGATCGACGCGGGAAATACACGCATCAAGTGGGCGTGGATTGCCGGTGGTGCCGATGCCGAACTCGCCCTGCCCGAAGAACCGGGCGGCACGCCCTGGCAGCATGCCGGCGCCCGCGCACACGATCGATTGGCTGAACTGGTGGAAGACTGGCGCGATTGCCACGCCGCCGGCGTTGCCCCACCCGAGGTGTGGATCAGCGCGGTGGCTGGCCCGGCGCTGCGCGATGCACTCACCGCGCGCATCGCCCGCGTGTTCGACGGGGCACGCGTGCGCATTGCGGCATCGGAAGATGCCACCGCCGGCCTGCGCAACGGGTATCGCGACCCAACGCAGCTTGGCACTGATCGGTGGGTGGGCGCGGTCGGCGCCCGCCACTTGTGGCCCGACACGGCCCTGCTGCTCGTGACGGCAGGCACCGCCACGACCCTCGACATCGTCACGCCCGATGGCCTGTTTGCCGGCGGCCTGATCCTTCCCGGCCTCACGTTGATGATGCGCGCGCTGTCACGCAACACGGCGCAGTTGCCCGAAGTCGATGTCAGCTACCTGAGTGCCGGCGACGTCGTTGCGCCGCCCTGGGCCGACAATACGCAGGACGCCATCGCGCTGGGCTGTGTTATCGCCCAGGCGGGTGCAATTGCGCAGACGTGGATGGCACTGCAGAAGCAATACCCCGGCCCGGCACGCTGCGTGCTGAGCGGCGGAGCACGCGCCGCGTTGGGGCCGCATCTGCGCATGCCGTTCCAGATGCACGATAATCTCGTGCTGCTCGGCCTTCAGGTGCTGGCGCGCGCGAGCCGGGAAGGCGCCGCGACGTTGGCGTAGCCTCGGTCGGCCGGGCTGCAGTTTTCGTCTGACGTCTTACCGTTGTTGCTGCTGTGTTCCTGCATTCCGAGCCACCATCCGAATCCACGTCCGTTCGCACCATGACGCTTCGCCTCGCCCTGCTGCTCCTGCTGCTCGTCAATGGCGTTCTGCTCGCGGCCAATACCGGCGTATTCGGGCCCGAAGTGTCCAAGGCCTGGTTCGAGAGCGAGCGCGAACCCGATCGCATGCGCCGCCAAATCCGGACCGAAGCAATCCGTATTCTCGAACCGGCACCCGCTTCTGCACCGGCCACCGCCGTACCGAAATCGGCGCCGGACTCGCCGCCGTCGGCTTCCTCGCCCGCCGCATCGGGCCCGCAGGCGAACATCGAGCGTACGGCTCTGACCACCGCTGACAGCGGCGGCACTTGCACCGAACTCGGCGGCCTGACAGAAGCACAGGCCACGCGCGGCATCGATCAGCTCAAGCAACTGGCGGGCGTGCAGGTTGAGCGCATCACGCGTCAGGAAGACAACCGCTGGTGGGTCCACATGCCGGCCCGCGACACGCGCGACGACGCCGATCGCAAGGTGGCAGAACTCAAGCGCCGCAACGTGGCGGATTCAGCCATCGTGCAGGAAGGCAATACGTTTGTGGTATCGCTTGGCCTGTTCCGCGATAAGGAGCGCGCGCAACAGCGTCTGGATGAACTGCGCGCCAAGGACGTGCGCACGGCCGTGGTCACGCAAACGCGCCGGCTCGGCTCGCAGACCTCGCTGCGTGTGACGACCACCGCCGATGCGGCGTCGGGCGTCGCAGCCCAACTGGCCGCACTTAAGAAAACGCTGGGCGCCGAAGACCTGCACGCTTGCGCGGCGGTCACGGCATCGCGCTAAGCGTTCAGGACGACGCGCGCACGCGCTTGAGCAGCGCCGTCGTCGAGCGGTCATGCTCGAACGGAATCGCCAGGGCCGTACCGCCCCACCTGCGCACGACACGCGTTTCTTCCAGCGCATCGATGTCATAGTCGCCGCCCTTGACGTAGATGTCGGGACGCACGCGCTGGATGAGTTCGACCGGGGTGCGCTCGGCAAACAACACCACCAGACTCACCGCCTCCAGCGCAGCCAGCACGGCCAGGCGGTCGGCCTGCGTGTTGAGCGGGCGGTCATCACCCTTGCCCAGCATCCGTACCGAGGCGTCGGTGTTCACGCCCACCACCAGCGAAGCGCCCAGTGCGCGCGCCTGCGCCAGATACGTGGCGTGTCCGCGATGCAGGATGTCGAACACGCCGTTGGTGAAGACCACTGGGCGCGGCAAGGCGCGCACGCGGGCCTCCACGTCGGCGGAGTCGCAGATCTTCTGTTCAAAGGCGGGCGCAGGCTGGCGAGCGGTCATGGCGAAAGCGAAATCGGAGTGGAAAACAAAACGGCCCATCGAATCGATGGGCCGCTCACTGCCAGTGGCAAGGATCAGGCGGCTTGTTCGGCCGAGCCGAGCAGACGTGCGTTGAGTTCCTTGCGGTAGCGGTTCAGGTCTTGCACGGTTTCGAAGGTACGCTCGAACAGCAGACCCATGTTGTGCAGGATGCGCTCGATGACCTTCTTTTCCCAGCCGGCGTCGAACTTGATCTGCTCGTCCAGCCAGTGCTCCAGCCAGTCCGGGTTCGGCAGGCGCGATTGCACCGTGTCTTGCGGGAACAACGCCTTGTTCACGTGCAGATTGGTCGGGTGAAGCGGCTTTTCGGTGCGGCGCGCCGAAGCCATCAGCACACCGATCTTGGCGAATGCGCTGCGCGCGCTGTCGCCAAACTGGCCCAGGTATTTCTTCATGTAGCGCAGGTAGGCGCCGCCGTGGCGGGCTTCGTCCTGCGACAGATGCTTGTAGATCGCCTTGATGACCGGCTCGGTGTGCCATTCAGAGGCACGGCGATACCAGTGGTTCAGGCGGATCTCGCCGCAGAAGTGCAGCATCAGCGTTTCCAGCGGCGGGGCCGGATCGAACTCGAAGCGCACGTTGTGCAGCTCTTCTTCGGTCGGTACGAGTTCGGGGCGGAAGCGGCGCAGATATTCCATCAGCACCAGCGAGTGCTTCTGCTCTTCAAAGAACCACACGCTCATGAACGCCGAAAAATCGGAATCGTGGCGATTGTCACGCAGGAACATCTCGGTGGCAGGCAGGGCTGACCACTCGGTGATGGCATTCATCTTGATGGTCTGCGCTTGCGCGTCGGTCAACAGCGACGCATCGAACGTATCCCACGGAATATCCTTTTCCATATTCCAGCGGACCGCTTCCAACGACTTGAACAATTCGGGATAGAGCATGGTAAGCCTTTGAATTTGCAGGCGGATTCTAGCAGACATGCTTGACCAACCCCCGATTTTCAGGGTTGCCGGAGCAAAGTTCTGTGTCTGCCCGTTTCCTCGTGACAACAGGCCTGCCGGCGCCACAACCGCAACGTGGCTTGGCGACCCCCTGACGCGCGATGCGGCCGCGCGTTGTCTCGCGGTACACCGCGATGTGATCGACAGCACGCTGGCCGTCGTCTTTTGTGTCGGACCGGGCACCGCCCAGCAAGGTTTCCAGTATAGGAAGCGCTGCAATTCGTGGGGCGAATGGCGCGCAACGCATACCGCACATTTCACCTGGTGCGACCCCGGGGCGTTATACCCTAGACTAAAGACAAACTCCGGCCCGCCGGCTGAGCGTCCGCTTTTGGAGATTCGCCATGTTGTTTTCCGCCACCGTTTCCGGGCGACGCCCGCGCCTGCAACTGCATGCGTCGGGGGTGCTGCGTCGACATCATTTGCTGATGATCGCGATTGCGATTGCCATTGCGGTCATCGCATTGCTGCTGCCGCGCACGGGGCACGCTGCCACTTCGAGTGCCGCAACCACTGCGCAAGCATCGGCCGCGCCAGGCGCCTGCCCTACCAGCCTGAACTTTCGCGTCAAGCGTTTGCAGGATGATGCGCCGCAAGACCTCTGCCAGTACGCCGGCCGCGTCGTGCTGGTAGTCAACACCGCCAGCTATTGCGGCTACACGCATCAGTACGAAGGGCTAGAAGCGCTGTACGCCAAGTACCGCGACAAGGGCCTGACGGTGCTGGGTTTTCCGTCGAACGACTTTCAACAGGAGCCCGGCAACAGCAAGCAGATCGCCGACTTTTGCTACAACACGTACGGCGTGAAATTCCCGATGTTCTCGAAGACGGCGGTGGTTGGCGCGGGTGCGTCGCCGCTGTATTCGTGGCTCGCAACGCAGACGGGCCAGCCGCCCAAGTGGAACTTTCACAAATATCTGCTGGACCGCACCGGCCGCGTGGCGGCGGTGTTCCCGAGCAGCGTCGAGCCGAGCGACCCAGCGCTCATCAAGCGCATCGATGCGCTGTTGGCTGAACCGTCGACACGCTCGTCGCGCTGATCAGGCTGCGCGCATCGTGTCCGGAATCGCGCCGTACAGGAACGCGGCCAGCTCGTCACGGCGGGCTTGTACATCGCGCTCGCCCAGGTCGATCAGTTCCTGCGTGAACTCGGGTTCGAAGAGCAGATAGCTGGCGAATGCCGCACCGCGCGCCTCGGTACCGCCCAACGGCTTGAGCAGCGCGCGCACCGTGCCCGGCAAGCGCTGCACGTGGCGCGACGCAATCAGCTCGATGCGCTCAGACGGCGCCATCACCAGCACTTCGATCTTGCGCCAGCCGTCGCGCGCGTCGGCAATCTCGGGGTTGCGGGCCACCACTGCGTTGACGTGCTGCAGCCGTTCGATATCGGCCGAGAGCCCGTCTAGAAAGATGCTCGCCAGCGCCTGCCCCGCGATCTGGGCGAGCGACGGATAGCCGGACGCCGGCACCGTGTCGTACCAGCCCGGCTGCGAGCGCGACGCGGCGCCCACCACCAGAATGCGAGTCGCGCCCAGATGAATGGCCGGGCTCAGTGGCGACATCTGGCGCATCGTGCCGTCGCCGAACCATTCGTCATTACCTTCGAGCGGCACAGGCTCGGCGGGGAAGATGAACGGGATGCTCGACGACGCGAGCATGTGCGACACGCCGATCTCGTCTGATACCGCAATCCGCTGCGAACGCCGCCACGGCAGCACCACGTGCGGCGATTGATAGAACGTGACGTGGCGCCCAGTGGTGTATGACAGCGCGGTGATGGCCAGCGCGCGCAGCGCTCCAGCCTCGAATGCGGCTTGCACCTGCTTCCCGTCGTGTTGCGATTCCAGCAGTTCGCGCAGCGGTGTGTTGTCGAACAGTGCGCGCGGCGTGCGGCCGGTCATCCAGCCGAACGCCAGCGCGGTCAGCCACCGGGCGCCGCTCGAGCCCACGCGGCCGACGTCCGTTCGATAGACACGATCGGCGTGCAGACTGCCCCAGAGCTGGGTGAGCGCCTCGGTGGCGAGTGTGAAATCCTGCGCACCGCGTGCTAGGCCCAGACTGTTGATCGCTCCCGCCGAGGTGCCGCAAATGACGTCGAACGGCGTGCGTGCCACACCCGGCGCATACTCCTGCGCCAACCCCGCGATGCCGCGCAGCACACCAACCTGATAGGCGGCCCGCGCGCCGCCGCCCATCATCAAGAGCGCAGTGCAGTCCGGCGACATCGATCAGGGCGTGTCGTTGGCGGGCTTGCGCGGCGCAGATTTCGCCGGCGCTTTCTTGGCAGCCGCTTTCTTGGTGGCTGGCTTGGCCGTGCTGCCCGCAGGCGTCTTGGTGACCGGCTTCTGCGCCGGCTTGGCGGCAGCACGCTTGGGCTTGGCCGGCGCCGTCTTCTCTTCGATGTCTTCCGGCGCCGCATCCAACCCTTCCGCGCCCGGCGCACCGGCAAACCCGGGGAAGCCGCCTGGGAAGCCCGGCATCAAGTTCTGCGGCATCGGCATGGCGGCGGCAGCCGAACTGGCGATCTGGTTGAACTGCTGCTGCAGCATGTTCCACCACGGCGAGGGATCCAGCGCAGCCGCGGCGGCACGTGCAGCAGCTTGCGCCTGCGCGGCGGCCTGGGCCTGAGCCTGTGCATTTTCGGCGCGGGCTTCGGCTTGGTCGTCGTCCGTGTCTTCTTCTGCCTCGGCCTCGGCCTCGTCTTCGGGCGGCGGTTCGTCTTCGGCCGGCTTGGCTGTGGCGGCCGTGTGCGGCCACGCGGGCTTGGATTCTTCGTCAGTGGAAGTCGCACCCGGCGTCAGCCCGTCGAACGCGGACTTCATGGCATCTGGCGACAGCGCGGAGCCGAAGGTCTGCAAGGCGACCAGCGTGGCGCGCTGCACTTCCAGCCCTTGGATTGCCGTGCGCAGCAGGCTGGCGTTCAGTTGCAGCCAGCTCTCAACAGCGCGCAGGTCATGGATGCGCTTGTCGATTTCCTCTAGATCCATCGGCGGCGCGGCAAAGCTGGCCATGTTGGGCATGCCGCCAGCCATCCCGGCAAAGCCGCCGCCCCACAGCTTGCGCAGAAAATCGAAACCGCCTTCAGCGAAATTGGGCATCTGGGTGAACATGGTGTCTCCTACAAATCGGTCGGGGTCGGGCGTGCGGGCGTGTTTCCCATCAGGCGCCATCAAACGTGGGCGGACGCTTCTGGCGCAGGCTCGCAATGCCCTCACGCACGTCGGGGCCCGCAAAACCCATGAATTCAAGCGCCAGCGACGTATCAAAACTCGGGCCCGCCATGCGCAACCAGTTGTTCAGCGCGTACTTGGTCCAGCGGATGGCCGTCTGCGAACCTGCCGCCAAGCGCTCGGCGATTTCGAATGCGCGGTTGACGAGGTCCGCTTCGGGCACGGCCAGCGAGACCAGCCCAATGCGCTCGGCCTCCTCGCCGGTCATGGACTCGCACAGCAGCAGGTAATACTTGGCCTTGGCCATGCCGCACAACAGCGGCCAGACAATGGCCGCATGGTCGCCCGCTGCCACGCCCAGGCGGGTGTGGCCATCGACGATGCGGGCGTCCCTGGCGGCGATGGAAATATCGGCCAGCAATCCGGCGACCAGCCCTGCCCCCACGGCCGGGCCGTGCATGGCGCTGACAATGGGCTTGTCGCAGTTGATGACGTTGTAGACAAGGTCGCGTGCCTCGTGCCAGACGCGGGTGCGCACGTCGAAGTCTTCGGCCATCTGCTCGACGAGGTGCAGATCGCCGCCGGCCGAGAAGCCCTTGCCCTCGCCGCGGATGAGTGCGACGCGTACCGAGGGCTCGGCGGACACATCGCGCCAGATCTCCGCCAGCTCGCGGTGCAGGCCGGCATCGGCCGTGGACAGCTTGCGGTTGGCCGACTGCGCCGCGCCCATCACGATTTCAAGGATGGGGCCGTGCTGGACGAGCGTCAGCGCCTGGTAGCGGGCAAAGCGGGGAGCGAGCGAGGTCATGGCGTCCGAGGTAATGGATCAAGCATAGCGGATGAGATCGCGCGTGCAACGCGAGATGTGCGCTATCGTCACTTCGCTGTATCGGCCAGGCGCCATTGGCCACTGCGGATCTGCGCCATCACGCGGGCGCGCTGGTCCAGGCCCACGTGGTCTTGCGGGCTCATGTTGACCACGCCGGTGCTGGTGGGCAGGTCGCGCACCTGCTCCAGCGCATCGCGCAGCGCCTCGCGAAAGGCCGGCGTGCCCGGCTTGGCCCGCTTGAGCGCCACCGGCACCGCACGCTGCAGCAGCAAGCCGATATCGCCCGTGTAGGCGGCAAAGATCGACACGCTGCCCTTGCCGAAGGCGGCCTCGTAGCGGCGCGCAAAATCCAGCGCCTGCTTCTTGGCGGGGTTGGTGTCGGGCAATTCCGCGGCGACCATCACGGGGCCGGTCGGCACGTAGGCGCCTTCGCAATCCTTGCCGCACAGCCTGACGAAATCGTTGTTGGAAACGCCGTGATTGAAGTAGATCTTGCCGGTGTAGCCCCGCTCGGCCAGCGCACGGGCCGGCAGCGCGGCGGGCGTGCCGGAGCCGCCAATCACCACCGCGTCGGGCTTGTTGGCCAGCAGATGCAGCACCTGCGCGGTCACGCTGTTGTCGGTGGGCGAAAAACGCTCGGTATCGGTGATGCGGATGTGCTTAAGATCAGCAAAGCGCTGCACCTCCGCCAGGAAGGCCTCGCCCAGCGCATTGGCAAAACCGATGTAGGCGATGGTCTTCACGCCGTGCGCGGTGGCGTGCTCGGCAATGAGCGATGCCATGTGCGAATCCGAATGCGGCGTCTTGAAGATCCAGCGCCGCTTCGCATCCATCGGCTCGACCAACCTGGCGGATGAGGCCAGCGAGATCACGGGCGTCTTGCCCTCGGCCGCCGCGTCGATCATCGCCAGCGTATTCGGCGTCGTGGACGAACCCACGATCACGTCCACGTTGGACTCGCTCATCAGCTTGCGCGTGTTGGTGACAGCGCGCGTGGTGTCCGACGCATCGTCAAGGACGATCACGTCGACGCGCTCACCGCCGATCTCGCGTGGCCACAGCGTGGTGGCGTTCTTCTCGGGCTGCCCCAGCGAGGCCTGCGGCCCAGTGGCCGACACCGTCACCCCGATGCGGATGTCCGCCAGCGCGGCGGAAGACAGCAAAGCCAAACCAGCCAGTACGCCTGCGTGCCGCCACTTCGGTCGCTGCATTGGGGGTCTCCTCCCGTGGTTTGGCAAAGAGCGTAGCGGTTTTGCGACGGTTTGGCGATGCGGAGTCGCCCAGGCTAGACAGGTTCAGGCAGCGAGCGCAGTGATGCCGGCACGCGGCAACGCCTCCTCCATCAACGCGCGCATCGATTCGAGCACGGCCGATTGCGGCATCAGGCCGAAGTTATGCAGCGCCATCACGTGGTCGACGCCCATGTTGGACAGCCGAGCGAGCTTCTCGGCCACCGCGTCGGGCGTGCCGAACAGCGACAGGCCGCTTGCCAGCACATCGTCGTAGGTTTGGCGGCGCGCGTAGAGGCGCGTGGCGACGTACAGGTCGAACGCGTCGGCGGCCGTCGCGCGCACGGCGGCTTCGGTAGGGCCCACGTGCGTGTGCAGCGCGACGGCTGCCATGCCGCACGTGTCGGCAATGCCCGCTTCGGCCAAACCGCGCCGGTAATCGTCCATCAACGTGCGGATGTCGTCGAAGCTGTCGACCGACGCGTACGGCACGAACAGCATGCGCCGCCCCTGCCGGCCAATGTGATACGCCGCCTCGCGCCGCAGGATCGCCACGTGGATCGGCACGCGGGCCTGCACCGGCAGCACGTTGAGGCGCACGTCGCGCAGCGTGTGGAACTTGCCCGCATGGTGCACGCGCTCGCCAGCGAGCAAGCGCTCGACGAGCATCAACGCTTCGTCAAAGCGCTCGCGCTTGATGGCGGGGTCGACGTCGTAGCCTTCGAACTCGTGCTTGAGGTAGCCGGAGCCCACGCCCAGCGACAGCCGCCCGCCTGAGAGCGCATCGACCATCGCGTAGCTCTCGGCCACGGTGGCCGGATGATGGAAGGTGAGGATCGAGATGGCCGTGCCCAGCCGCAGGCGTTGCGTCTGCGCGGCCAGATGCGAGAGAAAGACCGCCGGGTTGGGGACGGCGCCGTACTCGTGAAAATGATGCTCGGCCACCCAGAAGGTGTCGTAGCCGAGCGCTTCGGCATGACGCGCCTGGGCGATGACGTCTGCGTAGAGTTGCGGCAGACTGCGGGGCCGGTCGGGGTAGTGGTCCTGCACGGAAAAGATCGACAGCTTCATGGCGTCTCCCGGGTTCGAGGTCTTTTCCAGCGCGCAGGGGCCGCCGCGCCGGTTGTATCTTTTTACGTAACGCGTATCTTATAAAGCGACACCCGAGACTTCAAGATGCCCATCGACGCTCCCCTGCCGCCGGATACATCGCCTGACGAATTGCCCGCAGACGACGCCGCGCCTGAACGCACCAGCGCTGGCATCCAGTCCGCCGAGATTGCGCTGACCGTGCTTTCGGCGATGGCGCATGCCGGTGGCGCACACGCCGTCTCTGAACTGGGCCGGCAGCTCGGCATGCCGCGCGCAAAGGTTCACCGCTATCTGGTATCGCTGGAACGCATGGGTTTTGTGGAGAAGGATCCCGCCTCCGCCCGCTACCGGCTGGGCGCACAGGCATTGCAGGTCGGGCTGTCGGCGCTGTCCGACGTGGATTTCGTGCGTGAGGGCAGCAACCTGCTACCCAAGCTGGCCGAACGGCTGAACGAAAGCGTGTTTCTGTCGATCTGGACCGCGCGCGGCCCCGTCATCGTGCGCTGGGAAGACAGCGGCCGGCCGGTGGCGGTCAACGTGCGGGTTGGCTCGGTCATGCCGCTGCTGAACTCCGCCACGGGCCAGGCGTGCGCCGCCTGGATGCCCGAAATCCAGATCGTCTCGCTCATCGACCGCGAACTGCGCGGCCCCGGCGCCGGCAAGGCCGGCCTGACCGACTGGCTGAACTGCCGCGCGCGCTGGCAGGCGGTGCGGCAGGAGGGCGTGGCGCGCATCGGCGGCACGTTGGTGCACGGCATCGATTCGGTAGCCGTGCCGGTGCTCGATTCACAAGGCAAGCTGGCGGGGGCGATCACGGCGCTGGGCTTGTCCAGCGTATTCGATTCGAGCCTGGAAGGGCCCGCCTCGCGGCTGCTGCGCGAAGCCGGGCGGACGCTGTCGCTGCGCCTGGGGTATCACGGGCAGGCGCTGACAACGGGTGCCGCGGCGCCAAAGCGGGGGCGCCGTCCGAAGACGGCAGCGGAATCCGCGTAAGCCTTACGCTTGCGTGCCCGGCGCAACGACTTCCTGATCGATCGCCCCGAAAATCGACACGCCATTGGCGTCGAACATCTCGATCTTTACGGTGTCGCCGTAGCGCATGTATTCGGTGACGGGCGCGCCGGATTCGAGGGTTTCGAGCATGCGTTTCTCGGCGATGCACGCGTACCCCTTGCTGCGGTCCACGTTGGAAATCGTGCCCGAGCCGACGATGCTGCCCGCGCGCACATTGCGTGTCTTGCAGATATGCGCGATCAGCTGGCCGAAGTCGAACACCATGTCGGTGCCGCACTCGGGCTGGCCAACCTTCTTGTTATTCCAGCGCACCGTCATCGGCAGATGCACCTTGCGTTCGCGCCAGGCCCCGCCCAATTCATCGGGCGTGACGGCCACGGGTGAGAACGACGTGGCCGGCTTGCTCTGGAAGAAGCCGAAACCCTTGCTCAGCTCCGTCGGAATCAGATTGCGCAGCGACACATCATTGGCCAGCACGATCAGGCGGATGCCCTCGGCAGCGACGGCCGGCTCGGTGCCCATCGGCACATCGCCGGTGATAACGGCCACCTCTGCCTCGAAATCGATGCCGAACGCTTCGCTGCGGCAGACGATGGGGTCATGCGCGCCAGCCAAGTCATCCGAGCCGCCCTGGTACATCAGCGGGTCGGTCCAGAACTCGGGGGGCATCTCGGCGCCGCGCGCCTTGCGCACCAGTTCAACGTGGTTCACATAGGCCGAGCCATCGGCCCATTGGTACGCGCGCGGCAGCGGTGCCATGCAGTTGCCGGCGTCAAACGCAAACGGGTGGCGCGCACGGCCCGCGTTGAGCTGGTCGTACAGATCCTGCAACTGCGGTGCATGGAAGGCCCAGTCGTCCAGCGCGCGCTGCAGCGTGCCGGCGATGTGCGTGGCGAAGTGAGCGGTCTTCAGGTCGCGCGAGACCACGGCCAGCTGACCGTCGCGCGAGCCATCCTTGAGGGTGGCGAGTTTCATGTGCGTTGTATGAAAAAAGGCTGCGCGGATGGTACACCTTGCATCGGCTAAACTGGCCCGAACCGACCCATCACCCCTCACCATGTCACCGCTGCCCGCCGACACCGATCTCGACCTGGAGTCCGATGCCGATGGCGAGCTGGATGCGCCCGCGCGCTCGGGCATCCAGTCCATCGAAGTCGGCTTCCGGCTGCTGGAAGTGCTCACGCACACCGATGGCCCGATGATGCTGCGCGACCTGGCGCGTGCCGCGCCCATGAACCCCGCCAAGGCGCACCGTTATCTGGTGAGCTTTGCGCGCCTGGGGCTCGTCACGCAAACGCCCGAAGGCCGTTACGACCTGGGCCCGTTCGCGCTGGAAATGGGGTTGGTTAGCCTGAACCGGCAAGATCCGATGCGCCGCGCCCGGCCCGCAGCCGCCGCGCTGCGCGACGAGATCGATCACACCATCGGCCTGGCCGTCTGGGGCAACCAGGGCCCGGCCATCGTTCACTGGGAAGAAGCCAGTCATCCCGTAACGGTCAGCCTGCGCCTGGGCGACGTGATGCCGATGCTGAACTCGGCCACCGGCCGCGTGTTCGGCGCTTACTTGCCGCGTGCGCAAACGCGCTCGTTCATCCAGCGCGAACTCGACCGCATTACGGCAGCAGGGAATACCCCGAGCACTGAGAACCCCGAGCTGCCGCAAACGCTCGAAGCCTACGACGCCATCTGCGCCGACGTGCGCCTGCATGGCGCCTCGCGCATCCACGGCGGCGTATTGCCGGGCATCAACGCGATGTCGCTGCCTGTGTTCGACGCCAACGGCCAATTGTGTCTCGTGCTGATCGCGTTGGGCGCACAAAGCACCTTCGACACCACTTGGAGCAGCCCGCTGGAGCGGCGCTTGCGGCTGGCCGCACAACAGCTTTCCGCCGATCTTGGATACGTTGCACCCATCGCCCCGCAATCCTGACGAACTGAATACCGACAGCATGCAACCCCGCAGGCGTCGCATCTATCGGCTTGGCCGGTTCGGGCTCGTGCTGCTGGCCGTGCTCGTGCTGCACGTCATTGCCGTCGTGTGGATCGCGCGCAGCCGTCAGGTGACGTGGCCGCCGGCGCCTGAGCAGATCATCCCCGCGCTGTTGCTGCATCCCGAGCCCGTGCAGCCGCCAACGCCCCCGGCTGCGCCCAAGCCCCGCCCGGCTCCGCCCCGTCCGCGTGCGCATACCCCGCCTGCTCTCGCGCCGACACCCACGTCGCCGGCGCCCGATCTGGCAAGCATGGATCCATCCGAATTCACCAGCGCTGGCGCTCAAGCCTCGGGCGATACCGGCGTGGTCAAGGATCTGAGCGGCGAAGGCCCGGGCGGGCCGCCTGCACCGCCGGGCGACGCATTCTCGCTGCCACCATCGACCACGCTGCGGTACGCCACTTACGTCAACGGCGTGCGCAACGAAGATGGCGTGATCCGCTGGGCCACCGATGGCAAAACTTACACGCTCGCCGTGGAAATTCCGTTGCCGCTCTTCTTCGGCAAACTCGCGTTTCGCAGCGCCGGCACCGTCGGCCCATATGGCCTAACACCCGCGCGCTACGAAGAAGTGCGCGGGCGCCGACAACACGACGTGACGACGTTCCACTACGCTGTCGAGCCCACACCGGCGTCCGGCGTGCAGGGCGCACCCACGGTCACTTTCACCCGCTCGCCGGCCGTGCTTCCGTTGCCCGAGGGCACGCAAGACCGCTTCAGCGTCTTCCTGCAATTGACCGGATTGGCCCGGGGCGGCCCCGCGCGCATTGCCAGCCCGGGCCTTACGCTGGAATTCCCGATCGCCGATACCGACAGCGTGGAAGTAGCCCGCGTCCAGCATGTCGGCGAGGAAACCATCGACACGCCGAACGGCACGATTCGTGCACAACACTTCATACGACTGCCGCGCCGTGCAGATGACAAACGGCGTGTAGAGATCTGGCTGTCTGCCGATCACGGTTGGCTCCCAGTACGCCTGCGCCAGACCGAGCCCAACGGCATGCAATTCGATCTGGTCTACCAGTCCCAGGAAGGAGGCTGACATGGACGCCAACGCCCTCTCCAACTCCGGCACGGTGCGCGCCAACGGCATCGATATCCACTACCGTACCGACGGTGCAGATGGCCCATGGGTCGTGCTTGCGCACGCGCTGGGCGTGGACCACCAACTGTGGGACAGCATCGCCCAACGCTTGGCCAGCCGCCACCGTGTGCTGCGCTATGACGCACGCGGCCATGGCAAGACCAGCGCGCCGCACGGCGCCTACACGCTGTTCCAATTAGCGGACGATGTGGCCGCCCTGCTTGATGCGCTGTCGATTGAACAGGCGCATTTCGTTGGCCTGTCGATGGGCGGCATGGTCGGGCAAATTTTGGGGGTGCGGCACCCGCAGCGACTGCTCTCGCTCACGCTGTGCGACACCGTGTGCTACACGCCGGTGTCAGCGCACGCCATGTGGGACGAACGCATCGGCCAAGTCGAAGCGCACGGCATGAGCGGCATTGTCGAACCCACGATACAGCGCTGGCTGACCACGCCGTTTCGTGAAGCCCACCCCGACGTTGTTGAACGCATTCGCGAGTTGCTGCGCGCCACGCCACCGCACGGCTATGTCGGTGCATGCCTGGCCATCAAGGCGCTCGACACACGCAGCTCGCTTGCACGCATCGCTTGTCCAACGCTCGTCATGACCGGCGAACAAGACACCGGTGCGCCGGTGGAAGTAGCGCAGGAGATCGCCTCGCACATCCCCGACGCCCGTTTGAAAGTGATTCCCGACGCAGCACACTTGGCCCCTATCGAACAGGAGGAGGCCTTTCTCGCCGATCTGGATGAGTTCTTCGGGCACGCAGGATGCGGGAGCCAATGTGACACGCCATAAGGCCTGCTTGCCTTGTCGATAGTTGCAAGCGCCCCGCACACGGCCCGTCGTCTACCCGCCAAACGGCGGAAGGCCGGTTGCTTCTTTCGGTGCAGGAGCGGAAAGGTCTTGTTACGCGATCACAACGCACGTCACACATTTCGCCTCGCCTTCGCGAACTTTGTGACCGATCATTAAGCCCAAGGAGCAGATGGGGCAGAACGGTCAGGAGGCGGGAGTTGATCGGCCCTTGAAGTCGTGGTCGTGGGCCCCATCTACCCGGTGCAGCAGTAGAGCAGTCCCCACAACAGCAAGACGATTGACGCCTCGGAGGTGCACCATGCAAATGATCTACAACAGCGACAACTACTGTGTTGTTGAGTTCGGTGTAGACGGCCAACACGCCATGCTGGCAGCGGGTGGCTACGAGATCGTGGACAAGAACCTCAAACGTGAAATCTTCCTCGGCGGCGAGCTGGCCGAGCATTTCCGCGAGGATGTGAAAAAGCTGATCGCCAGCGAGCCCACCGTTGAAGAAGTCGACGACTTTCTCGGCAAATTCGACACGGTGATGACGCAGCCGGTGACGATGCACTGACCTATCGCGCGGGCAAGATCGCCCGCCAGACGGATCAACAAAAAACGCCCGGAGCATGGCGCTGCCGGGCGTTTTTTTATGTGTCGATCGACTATCGGTTCGATAGCGTCCTTCTAGCATTGCTCCCACGGCAGGCCCGCATGACGCCAGCCGTTGAGCGTGTTGCGATGGCGCGTGCTGTCTAGGTCCCCCTCGAAGCCGTGGCGCACGACATAGACATCACGGAAACCCGCCTCTTCCAGTGCGTGCGCCGCAGCGGCTGAGCGATTGCCGCTCCGGCAGATCAGCACAATGGGACGCTCGACGCCATGGCCGGTCAGTTTGCGCACGGTCGGCACGAACTCGGGGTTCACCTCCCAATGCGGGCCGTCATTCCATGAAACGTGATGGGCGCCGGCCGGATGGCCCACGAACAGGTGTTCCATTTCACTGCGGCAGTCGACAAAAAGCGCGGCGGGCGTGCGTTCCAGGAAGGCGTGGGCGTCTGTGGGATCGAGCAGTTGCATGGCAGGCGGCAGGGCGGGCAAAGGGCGTGATGTGGATTATAGGAGCGCGATTGCCCACAACAGCGGCAAGTCATTGATGCGACTGGTAAAATTCACCTTTGGCCGCAAATTCTGAATATTTGACCGGCCGCAGCACCTCGGAGCCCCTCCCATGACCGCGCCCCTGCCCTACACCCGTGCCGCCAACCTGCCCGCGCTGCTGCGCGAGCGCATCCTGATACTGGACGGCGCGATGGGCACCATGATCCAGCGCTACAAGCTGACCGAGGCGCAATACCGCGGCGAGCGCTTTGCCGACCACCCGATCGACGTGAAGGGCAACAACGAGCTGCTGGTGCTCACGCGACCCGACGTCATCCGTGAAATCCACGAGCAATACCTAGCGGCCGGCGCCGACCTGATCGAAACCAATACCTTCGGTGCGACGACCATCGCGCAGGAAGACTACAAGATGGCAGAGCTGGCGTACGAGATGAACGTCGTGGCCGCCCGCCTGGCACGCGAGGCCTGCGATAAATACAGCACGCCGGACAAGCCCCGCTTCGTGGCGGGCGCCTTTGGGCCGACGCCCAAGACCGCCAGCATTTCGCCCGACGTGAACGACCCGGGCGCCCGCAACGTCAGCTTCGACCTGCTGCGCGACGCGTATTACGAGCAGGGCAAAGCGCTGCTCGAAGGCGGCGCGGACGTGTTCCTCGTCGAGACGATTTTCGACACGCTCAACGCCAAGGCGGCGCTGTTCGCCATTGATCAGCTTTTCGAAGACACCGGCGAGTGCGTGCCCGTGATGATCTCCGGCACCGTTACCGACGCCTCCGGCCGCATTCTCTCTGGCCAAACCGTGGAGGCCTTCTGGAACAGCCTGCGCCACGCCAAGCCGATCACCTTTGGCCTGAACTGCGCGCTGGGCGCCGCGCTGATGCGCCCGTACATTGCCGAGCTGGCGAAGATTTGCGACACGGCCGTCTCGTGCTACCCGAATGCCGGCTTGCCCAACCCGATGAGCGACACCGGTTTTGATGAGACGCCCGAGGTCACCTCCAGCCTGGTCGACGAGTTTGCATCGGCCGGCCTGGTGAACCTGGTGGGTGGTTGCTGCGGCACGACGCCAGAGCACATCAAGGCGATTGCCGAGCGCGTGGCGAATCGCAAGCCGCGCGCATGGCCGGGCCAGTACAAGGAAGCCGCTTGAGCTCGGGCATCACTCCCGCCATCGACATGACCGCACGCATCGACAGCACCATTCCCGTACTGGCCTCGCTGGATCTGCAGGAGTCGGCCCGCTTCTATACGGAGCGGCTTGGCTTCTCGCAGGAATTGATTGCAGGCGACTACCTGATCGTCAGCCGCGATGGCGCCGAGATCCATTTTTGGCTGTGCGACGACCGCCGCATTGCCGAGCACACGTCGTGCTACCTGCGTGTACCGAGCACGCAGGCCCTGTTTGAAGAATTCACCGCGCGCGGGCTGGAGCTCGCGCCGCCGGCGGTGCGCGCGTGGGGCATGAAAGAGCTCTACGTGATCGACCCGCACGGCAACCTGCTGAAGTTCGGCGAATACGCCGCCGCCTGACCGAACCCCGCACCATCATGACCGACCACTCCATGCGCCCCATGCGTCTTTCGGGCCTCGAACCGTTCAACATCGGCGAGGACACGCTGTTCGTCAACGTCGGCGAGCGCACCAACGTCACCGGATCGAAGGCGTTCGCGCGCATGATCCTGAACAGCCAGTTCGACGAGGCGCTGGCCGTGGCGCGCCAGCAGGTCGAAAACGGCGCGCAGGTCATCGACATCAACATGGACGAGGCGATGCTCGATTCCAAGGCGGCGATGGTTCGCTTCCTGAACCTGATCGCCTCGGAGCCCGATATCGCGCGCGTGCCGATCATGATCGATTCGTCCAAATGGGACGTGATCGAGGCGGGTCTGAAATGCGTGCAGGGCAAGGCGATCGTCAACTCCATCTCGCTCAAGGAAGGCGAAGAACAGTTTGCGCACCATGCCAAGCTGATCAGGCGCTACGGCGCGGCCGCCGTGGTCATGGCTTTCGACGAACAAGGCCAGGCTGACACGTTCGAGCGCAAGACCCAAATCTGCAAACGCAGCTACGAGTTCCTGGTCAACAAGGTCGGCTTCGCCCCGGAAGACATCATCTTCGACCCGAACATCTTCGCGGTGGCCACCGGCATCGAAGAGCACAACAACTACGCGGTCGACTTCATCGAAGCGACGCGCTGGATCAAGCAGAACCTGCCGTACGCAAAGGTGAGCGGCGGCGTATCCAACGTGTCGTTCTCGTTCCGCGGCAACGACGTGGTGCGCGAGGCGATCCACACCGTGTTCCTGTACTACGCGATTCAGGCGGGCATGGACATGGGCATCGTCAACGCCGGCCAGTTGGGTGTGTACGAGAACCTCGACCCCGAACTGCGCGACCGCGTGGAAGACGTGGTGCTCAACCGCCGCCCGGATGCGACCGATCGCCTGCTGGAAATTGCCGACCGCTACAAGGGCGGCGGCACCAAGCGCGAAGAAAACCTCGCCTGGCGCCAGGAGCCGGTGGAAAAGCGCCTGGCCCACGCGCTCGTGCATGGCATCAACGATTACGTGGTCGAAGACACCGAAGAAGTCCGCGCGAAAATCTTTGCTGCAGGCGGTCGCCCGATCCAGGTAATCGAAGGCCCGCTGATGGACGGCATGAACATCGTCGGCGACCTGTTTGGCGCCGGGAAAATGTTCCTGCCGCAGGTGGTGAAATCCGCCCGCGTCATGAAGCAGGCGGTGGCGCACCTGATTCCATTCATCGAAGAAGAAAAGCGCCAGATTGCAGCGGCCGGCGGCGACGTACGCTCGCGCGGCAAAATCGTCATCGCCACGGTCAAGGGCGATGTGCACGACATCGGCAAGAACATCGTCACCGTCGTGCTCCAGTGCAACAACTTTGAAGTCGTCAACATGGGCGTGATGGTGCCCTGCAACGAGATTCTGGCGAAGGCGAAGGTGGAAGGCGCGGACATCATCGGGCTGTCGGGCCTGATTACGCCGTCGCTCGAAGAGATGGCCTACGTGGCATCGGAAATGCAGCGCGACGAATACTTCCGCGTGAAGAAGATCCCGCTGCTGATCGGCGGCGCGACGACGAGCCGCGTGCACACCGCCGTGAAGATCGCCCCAAATTACGAAGGCCCGGTCGTCTATGTGCCGGACGCTTCGCGCTCAGTGAGCGTGGCCTCGAGCCTGCTGTCGGACGAAGGCGCCGCGCGCTACGTCGAAGAGCTGCATGCGGATTACGACCGCATCCGCACGCAGCACGCCAACAAGAAGGCCCAGCCGATGGTGTCGCTGGCCGCCGCGCGCGCCAACAAGACGAAGATCGACTGGTCGAACTACACGCCGCCCAAGCCCAAGTTCATCGGCCGCCGCGTGTTCCGCAACTACGACCTGAACGAACTCGCGCAGTACATCGACTGGGGCCCGTTCTTCCAGACGTGGGACCTGGCCGGCAAATTCCCGGACATCCTCAACGACGAAATCGTGGGTGAGTCAGCCCGCCGCGTGTTCTCCGACGGCAAGAGCATGCTCGCGCGGCTGATCGCCGGGCGCTGGCTCACGGCCAACGGCGTGATCGCGCTGCTGCCCGCCAACACCGTCAACGACGACGACATCGAGATCTACACCGACGAATCGCGCTCGGAAGTCGCGCTCACCTGGCGCAACATCCGCCAGCAAAGCGAGCGCCCGATCATCGATGGCGTGATGCGCCCGAACCGCTGCCTGGCGGATTTCATCGCGCCCAAGAGCACCGGCATTGCCGATTACATCGGTCTGTTTGCCGTGACGGGCGGCATTGGGGTGGAAAAGCGCGAGAAGCAGTTCGAAGCCGACAACGACGACTACAGCGCGATCATGCTCAAGGCCCTGGCCGATCGCTTTGCCGAAGCCTTTGCCGAATGCCTGCACGCCCGCGTGCGTCGCGACCTGTGGGGTTATGCGGCGGATGAAACGCTCGACAACGACGCGCTCATCCGCGAGGAGTACAAGGGGATCCGCCCCGCGCCCGGCTACCCGGCCTGCCCGGAGCACACGGTCAAGCGCGACATGTTCCGCGTGCTCGACGCGCAGGAGATCGGCATGAACCTGACCGAAGCGCTGGCGATGACGCCGGCTGCGTCCGTCTCGGGTTTCTACCTGTCGCACCCCGACAGCACGTACTTCACGCTGGGCAAGATCGGACAGGATCAAGTGGACGACATGATCGCCCGCAGCGGTGAAGACCGCGCGTTTGTGGAGCGCGCCCTCGCGCCGAATCTCTGATTCTGTGACAAGACGTTTAAGACATGGCGTGATCCACACTGTGTCTTACGTCCGCAAACCCTTACCGGCATTGGCTTCGCCGGGGTTTCAAGAGGGGCGATCCTTACATTACAAAGGCTTACACCCCCTAACAGTCGTAACCGGAAGGGCTCCATAGACTGAACCCATTCACTCAACACACACAGAGTGATGCCGCGACGAATCCTTCGCGTGGCCGTTCAGAACGAAAGGAGTCTCTTCCATGAACAAGCTGCTGATCTCCCTGTCCGCCATCGCCATCGCTGCTGCTTCGGCTTACGCCAACGCGCAAACCCCGTCGGCCGGCGCATCGCTGCAAACCAACGGCACGGCTGTCGTGGCTCCGGCGCAAGGCAATACTGGCGCAGGCCTGAAGGCCGATGCGGGCGCCAAACTGGACACCGAGTCCGCCAAGAGCCAACTGGACACCAAGGCTGAGCACGGCGCCAAGGCCGCGCACGAACACAAGGCCAAGGCGGAAGCCGGCATCGACAAGACCGCCAGCAAGGTCGGCAAGTCGGTCAGCAAGACGGAAAAGTCGGCAGAGAAGTCGGGCAAGGCTGCAAAGGCTGAGACCACTCCTGGCCTGAGCGCCGACGCCGGCGCAAACGCCACGGCCACTACCCAGACCAAGTAACACGTCACTACACGGGATAGCCGGGCACGGCCCGGCGCACCCTAGCGACCCCGGGGCGGAACTCTTCCGCCCCGTTTTCTTTGGGCGCACACGCCCAGGCACGTGGATTGCTCAGTGGCAGGCATCGACATGTTGCGATTCATGCACATTCCTGAGGTCTTTTATGGAAACGCTGACAACTCCCACCGCCCGCGCCAGCAAGAGGAGCCCCGTTTCGGCGCAACAGTCCGATACAATTGCTGTCGTATCGAACCAACAAGCGCAGCGCGCAGAGCCGGGCAGCCCGCCCAGCGCGCTCATAAGGAGCAGCATGATTCGCGTCCTGATTGCGGACGACCACGAGATCGTCCGTGCCGGCCTTCGACAGTTCCTGTCCGAAGAGCGGGACATCGAAGTCGCGGGGGAAGCGGCCAGCGGGGAAGAGGTGATGGAGCAACTCCGCACCGGCGCCTTTGACGTCGTGGTGCTCGACATTTCCATGCCCGATCGCAACGGCATCGACACCCTCAAGCTCGCTCGCCAGCGCCATCCTGATCTGCCGGTGCTGATCCTGTCGACCTTCCCGGAAGACCAGTACGCCATCAACCTGATTCGCGCGGGTGCATCGGGCTATCTGACCAAGGAAAGCGCGCCGGATGAGCTGGTGAAGGCCATTCGCACCGTGTCGCAAGGCCGTCGCTATGTGAGCCCGACGGTGGCCGAGCTGCTGATTGGCGGTCTGGAAAAGCCGACCGATCAACCCCTGCACCAGACACTTTCCAAGCGCGAATTCCAGATCTTCTGCAAGCTGGCGCGCGGGCAATCGGTATCGATCATCGCGGAAGAGCTGTTCCTTAGCGTCAAGACGGTGAGCACTTACCGCACGCGGATTCTGGAAAAGATGGGCATGAAATCCAATGCCGATCTGACGTATTACGCCATCAAAAACGGCTTGGTCGAGTAGCACCCGGTTGGGCGCCAAACCGCCTCGGCGCGCCGCAAACCCAACTGGCATGTAGGACAACGCCTGATACCACCTCGGCAACCCGCTGGCTAACATCAACCCATGCTGGATCAAGCCGTCACCCTCTCCACCCGTGGCCTGCGTGTCCTCCTGATCGAGGACTCCCCGGTGCTTCGCGGCATGGTGCTGGAATACCTCAAGGCCTCCGCGTTCGTAGCGACGGTCGAGTGGGCAGACACCGAAGACTTGGCG
Source organism: Burkholderiaceae bacterium 26 (assembly GCA_000955795.1). Classification (GTDB taxonomy): domain Bacteria; phylum Pseudomonadota; class Gammaproteobacteria; order Burkholderiales; family Burkholderiaceae; genus Ralstonia; species Ralstonia chuxiongensis. The sequence continues at coordinate 78,620 of JYOB01000002.1, read as the reverse complement.
CTGGGCCTTCTCGGGCAAGGCAACTACGACGTCGTGATCGTCGACCTGCAATTGCGGCAGGGCAATGGCTTCAAGGTCCTCCAAACGTTGCGCGATCAAGCGTCGCCCAGCGTGCGCATCGTCTACACCAACCACGCGCAAGTGCCGACCTATCGGCAGCGCTGCTTTGAGGCAGGCGCCAACTATTTCTTCGACAAATCGCTCGAACTCGACAAGGTGTTCGAGGTGATCGAAGAGCGCGCCGGCGTCGGCCGCCCCCGCCAGCAGCCCGCGCAGCACTTTCACCCCTGAGATTCTTCGCGCCCGCCGCGTCGGCTGTCGTGGCGCGCGCCCAACGCCATTTCTCACCCCCAAGGAGCGTTCGATGAAGACCTTGTGTGCCGCACTTGCACTGACGTGTGTATTCCTGGCCGGCTGCAACACCATGGCCGGTGCCGGCAAGGACCTCCAGACCGGTGGTCAGAAGCTGGAGAACTCGGCCGACAACGCCAAGCAGAAGATGTAACGCCGTCAGCTACACCGGCATCAAAAACAAAAAGCCCCGCGATGGGGCTTTTTGTTTGGGCGTTGACATCACGCGGGGCGACTTACACCGTCGCACCACCGTGGCCCGGCGCGGGCGCAATACCGCCAGTCAGCGCCTGCATGCCAGACGGCTCGTTGGCCGCACCTCGGTCGAATACGGCATCGGTGGGAGGCAGCTCAACGATGATCGTCACACCACCGCCTGGCATTGAATCGATGACGAGCGTGCCGCCCAGCGCAATGGCGCGCTGCTCCATCCCCAGCAGGCCGTGATGGCCGACCATGCGGCGCCGCTCGATATCGGCCGGGAAGCCACGGCCGTTGTCGCGCACGCGCAAACGCACGCCCTGGTCATCCACATCGAGCGCCACCGACACCGTGGTCGCATGCGCGTATTTCGATGCGTTGGTCAGCGATTCCTGCACGATGCGATACAGCGCGATGGCCGCATCGTCGGTCAGCTTGGGCATGTCGTCGGGCAGGCTCACTTCCGTATGCCAGCCGTTGCGCGTGCCGACGTCCTCCGTCAATTGCGAAAGCGCCTCCACCAAACCCAGGTTGAGCAAAATCGTCGGGCGCAGGTCTTCGATCAGGCGGCGTTTGATCTGGATGCCCTGATCCACGTGGGCCATCACGCGCGTGATCTTTTCGCTCATGGCCGGCTCGTTGGCGTGAATGCGTGAACGCAGCCAGTGCAGGTCCATCTTGGTGGCGGTGAGGATGGCGCCCAGCTCGTCGTGCAGCTCGCGCGCGAGACGCGTCTTCTCGTCTTCGGTCACGCGCTGCAAGTGGGCGGCCAAGTCGGACAACTGCCGCGTGCGCTCACGCACCATGCGGTCGAGTTTCTGGCTTTCTTCCTCCGCCATGTCGCGCTCGCGCTCCGTCACGGCAAGACGCTTGGCATGCTGCATGCCCAGCACCACCAGCAGGATGATGTTGACCGCCGTGATGAGCGCAATGCCGTAGCGCGACAGCGCCAGATCGCGCTCGGCGTGTTCTAGGCTGCGGGCCACGGTGGCGATCTCGCGCTGACGCAGCCGATCCAGCCCCTGCCGCACCGCTTCCATCGATGCCTTGCCGAAATCGGTGCGCACCAGATCGAGCGCAACTTCCAGGTCACGCTTGCCGTAGATCAGCGTGAGTTCCATCTCGGTAAGCTTGCGGCTCACCTGGAGCGCAGTCTCCGAGAACAGCTTGAGCGCATCCGGATCGTTGGCGTAGTGATCACGGATTTCTGCCATCAACGCATGAATATGCGGAATGGCCTTGTTGTACGGATCGAGATATTCGTCCTTGCCCGTGAGCAGGAAACCGCGCTGCCCGGCCTCGGCGTTCACCAGCTCGGCAAGCAGTTCGTTGATGGCGGTTTCAGCCTGCTGCGACTGAATCACCTGCCGATAGCCCTGGCTCAGGCGGATGTTGCCCGTCTCCGAGGCAATCAGCACCCCGAGCGTCAGCAGAATGCCGCCGGCGAGCAGCAGAGTGGAGCGCAAGGATGACCGCATGGCATGCAGACCCATAGGAAACGCGTCAAACCGCCCGACGCGGCGCGCGTTGCGTTTGTGTTTTTTTGGCAATTCGGATGATACCGCGTGGGCGCCCCGGGCGACACTTGGGGCGCACCCCGGTCAGGCACGCGATGTGCGTGGGAGTACGCGACAGGGCGCCGGCCTCACGCAACGCGCCGCCGCCCTGCATCCCATCCATCCGAACCGGAGACGACAACATGCTGAAATGGGCACTCATCTTTGCCATCATTTCCCTGGTGGCCGGCGTGCTGGGCTTTACCGGCATCGCCGCAGGCGCGGCGAGTATCGCCAAGGTCCTGTTCTTCATCTTCGTGGTGCTGTTCGTGCTGTTTCTGGTGCTGGGCGTCACGGTCTTCAAGGCCGTCGATTAGCGCAGACCGCCCAGGCGCGAGCGCGGCCCGTGTCTTGCTAAGCCATTGACATGCGGCCCGCTTTCGCAAAAGCCGAAATCGCACCCAAACCACCCGCGCCGCCAGTGCGTGCGTCCCGCGGCGCCACGATGAGGAGCTTCACCATGTCACTCTTTGCCAGCCAACGCGTCCGAAGCCGAATTGATGACGTCAATGATCGCGCGCACCGCGCCATGAACAGTGCCAGCGACGCCGTCGACCACGCCCGCTACGCCGCTCGCCCCGCCGTGGAAGACGTGCAGAGCCTGCTGCGCTCGCTTGAAAACGCCATCCATACACTGACCGACGAAGGCAGCGCCGAAGCCAGGCGCGCCAGCCGCACGCTGCATGCGCGTGCCGACCAGCTGCGCCGCGCCGCCAACGACCGCGCGCAGCAAGCCCGCGAACGCATGGACTGGGCGCTCGATCGCACCGAAGAAACCATTACCGCGGCGCCATTCAAGTCCGTTGGTGTAGCCGTGGCGATTGGCGCGGCGATCGGGCTGGTTGTGGCGCTGGCCGGCGGCAGCAGCCGACGCGACGCCAGCGAATAAACCACCCCGCCAATCACCCCGCAGGAGCAAACACATGAGCCGGACCAACGTCGCCGCCCCCTCGGAAAGCGGCTTCCTCACCGACATCAAAACCTTGCGCGAACGTGCCCGCAAGCACATCGAGGAAGGCGCGGTGACCGAAGACTACAAAGCCGATCGGGAAACCGTGCTGCGGCTGCTGAACGAGGCGCTGGCCACGGAGCTGATCTGCGTGCTGCGCTACCGGCGCCATCACTTCATGGCCAAGGGCATCAACGCCGAACCGATCGCCGCAGAATTTCTCGTGCACGCCAACGAGGAACAAGCGCACGCCGACAGCATCGCCACGCGCATCGTGCAACTGGGCGGCGAGCCCAACTTCAACCCGGAAGGCCTGTCCACGCGCAGCCATTCTGAATACGTGGAAGCCGACGGCTTGGTCGAGATGATCAGGGAGAACCTGGTTGCCGAGCGGATCGCGATCGACAGCTACCTTGAGATGATCCGCTACATCGGGGACCGAGACCCCACCACGCGGCGCGTGCTGGAACAGATTCTGGCCGTTGAGGAAGAACACGCGGACGAACTGTCCGACATGCTCCACGACCAATAACGCAAACGCAGCAGGACGAGACACCGGCCAACGCGCCAGCCCCCTCCCCCGCTCCCGGCCCGTGTGGCCGGATGCCCGGACCGCCCCGTTTGGCGGCCGGGCATTTTTTTTGGGCCTGCGCCCGAAATTCAGACGCCCCAGAGCACGCTGGACTTCTCGACCAGCGATTCTTCCAGCATGTGCAGCAGTGGATAGGCGCGCTGGCCGAGATGCGGCGGCTCTTCTTCGCCGTCTTCGTCCAGCTCGGGCGCCGAAAGTTCGGCCACCTTGATATGTGCCTGGTGCGTGTCATCCTTGATGGCGCGCTTGAGGCGATCGATGGCGTGGGGCATTTCTTCGGGCGTGATGACACCGCGCTCGCCCAGCGTCTTGCCGATCACGCCCAGCAACACCATGGCGAGATCCTTCTGCATCGAGAATTTTTGCGAAGCGTGCGAAGTAAAGGTGATCATGATTTCTTGTTTCCCTTGGTTGGGTGGGGGAGCCGCAGATTGCCATGACTGGGGGCGGATACCTCTGAGACCACGGCTCACCTGATAAAATTTCGTACTTTTCCCCGAACAACGCAACTGGCGGCGCCAGAACTGGATTTCAATCCATTTCAGCACTGCCGGCGTCATGGTTTCTTTATGCTGCCCTCCCACAAACAGACGATCGCCCATTTGTTGTCCGACGCCGTCGGCTCCCTGCTGCCCGAGGGCCAAGCCCGACCGGAGATCGTCCTGGAGCGCCCCAAGCAGGCCGCGCACGGCGACATCGCCTGCAACGTCGCGCTGCAGCTCGCCAAGCCGCTGGGCACCAATCCGCGCGAGCTGGCCGGCAAGATCGCCGACGCCATCCGCGCCGATGCCCGCGGCCAACGCCTGGTGTCCGCCGTTGAGATCGCCGGCCCTGGCTTCATCAACCTGCGCCTGTCGGCCGCCGCACGCGCCGACGTGATTGCCGCCGTGTTTGCGGAAGGCGACCGCTACGGCGCCGCCAATACACATGACGGCGCGCCCGTGCTGGTGGAATTCGTCTCGGCCAACCCGACCGGCCCGCTGCACGTCGGCCACGGCCGCCAGGCCGCGCTGGGCGATGCGCTGGCGAGCCTGCTCGACTGGCAAGGCCACAAGGTCCACCGCGAGTTCTACTACAACGACGCCGGAGTGCAGATCCACAACCTGGCCGTCTCCGTGCAGGCCCGCGCGCGCGGCTTCAAACCCGGTGACGCCAACTGGCCCGAAGCCGCCTACAACGGCGACTACATTGCCGACATCGCCGCCGATTACCTCGCCGGCAAGACCGTACGCGCCTCTGATGGCGAACCCGTGACGGGCGAGCGCGATGTGGAAAACATCGAAGCCATCCGCCGCTTTGCCGTCACGTATCTGCGCAACGAGCAGGACATCGACCTGCAAGCCTTTGGCGTGAAGTTCGACCGCTACTACCTGGAATCGTCGCTCTACACCGAAGGCAAGGTGCAGCAGACGGTGGACGCGCTTGTTGCTGCCGGCAAGACGTACGAGCAGGAAGGTGCGCTGTGGCTGCGCACCACCGACGACGGTGACGACAAGGACCGCGTCATGCGCAAGTCCGACGGCGCCTACACCTACTTCGTGCCCGACGTTGCGTACCACACGACCAAGTGGGGCCGCGGCTTCACGCAGGTCATCAACGTCCAGGGCAGCGACCACCACGGCACCATCGCCCGCGTGCGCGCCGGCCTGCAGGGCCTGAACATCGGCATCCCGAAGGGCTATCCGGATTACGTCCTGCACAAGATGGTCACGGTGATGAAGGACGGCGCCGAGGTCAAGATTTCCAAGCGCGCCGGCTCGTACGTGACCGTGCGCGACCTGATCGAATGGTCCAACGGTGACGCAGAGAGCGAAGCCGGCGTCGACACCATTCGCGCTTGTGTGGATGCCGGTGAGCCGAACTGGCCCGCGCGCTTCACGCGTGGCCGCGACGCCGTGCGCTTCTTCCTGCTGTCGCGCAAGGCCGATACCGAGTTCGTCTTCGACGTCGATCTGGCGCTCAAGCAAAGCGACGAGAACCCGGTGTACTACGTGCAGTACGCTCACGCGCGCATCTGCTCGGTGTTCGAACGCGCAGGCGTTGATCCTGCGTCGCTCACCAACGCCGATCTGGCTGCGGTGACGGGCCCGGACGTCAGCCCGCAGGCGACAGCCCTGGTGCAACGCCTGGCCGCATTCCCCGACATGCTGGCCGATGCCGCACGCGAACTGGCCCCGCACGCCGTGGCCTTCTACCTGCGCGACCTCGCGGGCGATTTCCACGCGTTCTACAACGCCGATCGCGTGCTGGTCGATGACGAGGCCGTCAAGCGTGCCCGCCTGGCGCTCCTGGCCGCCACGCGTCAGGTGCTGCGCAACGGGTTGGCGGTAATCGGCGTGTCCGCGCCGCAAAAGATGTAAATGCGCACGATTTGGCATCACACGGCGCTCTTATAATCGGGCGCTTCTAGAAGGATCGACATGGCACGCAATACGCAATCTTCCCGTGCCCGCTCGCAACGGGGCGGCACGTTTCTGGGTCTGGTGCTGGGCTTGATCGTCGGTTTGGCGATCGCCGTGGTGGTAGCGGTGTACATCACCAAGGCCCCGGTACCGTTCGTGTCGCGTGGCGGCGCGCAACCCAAGCCGAGCGAAGCGGGCAACGTGGTCAACACGCTTCCGGCGCCGGCACAACCCGCGCCGCAGGCCAGCGCCCCGCAGGCGGCGGACCCGAACGCGCCGCTATGGAGCCGCGTGCCGGCCAAGCCGGTCGATCAGACCGCCGAGCAGAACAATCCGCCGCCGGGCATCACCATTCACCCGGCCCAACCGAGCTCGACCCCGCAGATGGCAAGCGCACCGGGCGCCAAGCCGCCCAAGCCGCCGGTCACTGCCTCAAACGAGAAGCCGGTGACGGACCCGATTGCCGAGATTGCTCGCCAGGATGCCGCCAAGACGGGGTATTTCCTGCAAGTTGGCGCTTACAAATCCTCCGAAGACGCTGAGCGCCAGAAGGGCAATCTGGCCATGCAAGGCTTTGAAGCCAAGGTGACGCAGCGCGAGGTGAACGGCGCCACCATGTATCGCGTGCGCCTGGGGCCGTTCAACTCGCTCGACGAGATGACCGCCGTGCGCAGCCGCCTGCAATCGACAGGCGTGGAATCGTCGGTCATCCGCTTCGCCCGCCAGTAACGTGCAGTCCGCGCAGCCCGCTTTGAACCCCGCGGGCTGTGATCGGTCAGAAACCTGAGATTCAGTTACGCTGACACCCGCGTCGAGCGGTTCAGCACTCGATTTCGCTGGTTTTTCCGTTACTTCGTCCAGTTCGTCGTCTAATCCGTCGTCCATTCACCATGAAAAAACTCGCTGCTTTCCTGATCGCCCTCGCCACTGGCGCCGGCTTCCTGATGACCGCGCCGGCCAATGCCGCGCCGACCGCCGGCAAGGAATACAAAGTGCTGCAAACGCCGCAGCCCGTGCCCGCAGGCAAGATCGAAGTGACGGAGTTCTTCTGGTACGGCTGCCCGCACTGCTACGACTTTGAAAACACTTGGACGGCGTGGGTCGCCAAGCAAGGCAAGGACGTGGTGATCAAGCGCGTGCCGGTGGCCTTCAATGCCAAGCTGGAGCCGCATACCCGCATCTATTACACGCTGGAAGCGCTGGGCAAGCTCGACGCCAAGGACGCCAGCGGCAAGACGCTGCATGACCGCGTGTTCGACCAGCTGCACAAGAACTACCGCTCGATGTCCGAACTGGATGACATCGCCAAGTTCATGGCCGCAAACGGCGTCGATGAAAAGCAGTTCCGCGACACCTACAACTCGTTCAGTGTGAACGCCAATACCAAACGCGCCGCGCAGCTGGCCGATCAGTACAAGATCGAAGGCGTACCGACCGTGGTCGTGCAGGGCAAGTACACCACCTCGCCGGCAGATGCAGGCAGCAACGTGGGCGCCGCCCAAACGCTCGACTACCTCGTCGACCAGGTGCGCAACCGCAAGATGTGACGGGTTGCCGCGTTTCCGGGCCTCTGCCCGGGCGTGACACCGCCATCGACGCCCGCCCCTGTGCGGGCGTTTTTTGTGCCTCGGCCTTCTTCGCATCTTCATACCAACAGGACATCGACATGAGCGAGATCGTCTTCATCACGGGCGCTTCCAGCGGGATCGGGCAGGCACTGGCACGTCAGTACGCAGCGCAGGGCGCCAAGATCGGGCTGGTCGCACGACGTGTCGACGCGCTCCATGAGTTTGTGCAGACGCTGCCTGCCGGTATCCAGAGCCGCTGCCATTGCTACGCGGCCGACGTGCGTAGCGCTGATTCAATGCGCGACGTGGCCAACGCCTTTATCGCCACAGTTGGGCTGCCCGATGTGGTGATCGCCAACGCAGGCATCTCGGTCGGCACAGACTTGCGCGAACCCGGCGACCTGAAAGCCTTTGCCACCGTGATGGACACCAACTGGATGGGCGTGCTCAACACGTTCCAGCCGTTCGTCGGGCCGATGCTGGCACGCGCCAAACCTGGGCAGCCTGGCGGCACGCTGGTCGGCATTGCGAGCGTGGCGGGCGTGCGCGGGCTGCCCGGCGCGGCGGCGTACAGCGCCTCCAAATCGGCGGTGATCAAGCTGATGGAGAGTCTGCGCGTGGAGTTCGGCCCGCTTGGCTTGCGCGTGGTGACGATCGCCCCCGGCTACATCCAGACGCCGATGACCGAACACAATCCGTATCCGATGCCCTTCCTGATGCCGGTGGACCGCTTCGCACAGAAAGCTGTGAATGCGATCCATCGCGGCGTGCGCTTCACGGTGCTGCCATGGCCGATGGGCATCGTCGCCAAGCTGCTGCACGTGCTGCCGCGCGGGCTCTATGACTTTGCATTTGCGCGCGCCGGGCGCAAACCCCGCAACCCCGAGATTTCGTCATGACTTACACCGATGCGGCTGGCATCGCGCACGCCCCTGTCGACACCACACCGCGCATCGCCAGCCTGGTCCCTTCGATTACCGATTTGCTGTTCTCGCTTGACCTGGGCGATCAACTGGTCGCCCGCACCGGCTTCTGCATCCACCCGCGCGAAGCGGTGCGCAACGTACCGAAGGTCGGCGGCACCAAGACCGTCAAACTCGACAAGTTGCGCGAACTGGCGCCCACGCACGTCATCGTCAACATTGACGAGAACACGCGCCCGACCGTCGACAAGCTGCGCGAATTCATCCCGCACATCATCGTCACGCATCCTTGCTCGCCGGAAGACAACCTCGCGCTATACCAGCTGCTGGGCGGTATCTTTCGCCGCGAAGCGCAGGCGCAGAAGCTATCCGATGCGCTCAGGCAGGAGCTGGAGGCACTGCGCGACCGCCACTTTCTGCCGCACCGCGTGCTGTACGCCATCTGGCAAGACCCGTGGATGACGGTGTCGCGCGACACGTACATCTCGCGCATGCTCAAGCTCGTGAACTGCCATACGTGGCCGGACGATCCGGCGCCCGTGCAATGCGGCACCGACAAGAGCGGCGATTGCGCCCGCCCCAACCGGCCGGACACGCGCTACCCGACGTTCCGCTGGAGCGATGAGGTGGTACGCAACATCGACTGCGTGCTGCTCTCCACCGAGCCTTACAGCTTTACCGAAGAGCATGTCGACGCGCTGGAAAAGCAGATCGGCAAACCGGTCTATCTCGTCGATGGCGAAATGGTGTCGTGGTACGGCAGCCGCGCAATCGACGGCGTGCGATACCTGGGGCAGTTTGCGAAGACCCTGCGCTAGGGTTGAACCATCCGGCCGCAGCCAAAAAAGAACCCGCCGGTTGGCGGGTTTTTTGTTGGCCACAGCGATGCGTTATCGCTCGAACCCATAGTCGTACTCCACCTTGGCAATGCGCAGGTGGTACGACGCGTACCACTGCTCGCGCCCCAGCTTCTGCGCGGCAAGGTGGTCGCCTTGGTTCTTCCACTCGCGAATGGCCTCCAGCGACGACCAATACGACACGGTGATGCCCGGTCGCCCCTGGTCGCCGGCCAGTTCATCGCGTACGGACTCGATGCCGAGAAACCCCGGCATACTGCGGCCCAACTCCACCATGCGGTCGGCCATGGCGCCGTAGCCGTTGTCGCCGTCGGTGCGGGTGGAGGAAAAAATCACCGCGTAATACGGCGCGGTCGGCGTTTGCGCGGGAAATGGCAGGACGACGGCGCTGTCGTCGAGAACGTCATGCTGGTCAGCCATGGGCGGCTCCGTTGAAAGGCACGGGTTATTGAGTTTATGCAGCTGCGTGGAATCGAACGATACCGTCCGCGCCGGTTTCGCGCACCAGTTCGCCGCGATGCCACAGCGCATGCAGGTGGGCAAGCGCCTCGCCCATCGCGAAGGTCATCTGATGCACATCGAACTGGCGCTTGAAGATGACGTTGACGATGTCGCGTGCCGATTGCGGCGCGGCCTTGCACGCAGCCAACGTTTCAGCCAGCCGATCGGCATGGTGGTCGCGTAGTTGCTGGATGCGCGTATGCAACCCGCGGAACGGCCGCCCATGCGATGGCAGGATCAGCACGTCGGCCGGCAGCGGCTCGTACTTGCCCAGCGAATCCAGATACAGCGTGAGCGAATCCGCTTCGGGTTCCAGATCGAACACGCTCACGTTGGTGGAAATGCGCGGCAGGACCATGTCGCCGGAAATCAGCACGTTGGCATCTTCACTGTAAAGCGCGACGTGCTCGGGCGCATGGCCGAAGCCAGTGATGACACGCCACTTGTGCTTGCCGATGGAAACGACATCGCCGTCCATCAGGCGGCGGTACTGGCTGGGCACGCCCGGCACGAGCGTGCTGTAGTAATCCTTGCGGTTGCGGATACCTTCGATGGAGGTCGGGTCCGTCAAGCCGTGGCGCTCGAAATGGCGCGCGGCAAATTCGCCGCCGGCATTCGATGCGCCGGTGCCGCCCACCAGCATGCGCGCGAAGGCGTAGTCGCCCAGGCTCATCCACAGGCGCACGTTCCAGCGTTTTTCGTCGCCGCCTTCGCACAGCCAGTTCGAGAGGCCAACGTGGTCCGGATGGCAGTGCGTGACCAGCACGCGCAGCACCGGCAGGCCGTCGAGGTGGTTCGCGAAGATCGTTTCCCAGTACCCGCGAATTGCTTCGTGGTTGATGCCGCAATCGATGATCGTCCAGCCCTCCTGCCCGTCCTGCCGATCACGCAGCAGCCAGAGGTTGATGTGATCGAGCGCAAAGGGCAGCGGCATGCGCAGCCAGTAGACGCCGGGGGCGACTTCAAACCGCGTGCCGCCTTCGGGAAGCGTGTCGCCAAAAGGATAGTCGAGTTGGTGTTCGAGCGCGTTCATGGGGATGTGGTCTCGGTCGCCGCCTTTGGGTGCTTCGGGGCGGTCTTTGCGATTGCGGTTTGGCGTCATTGACGCTAACGTAAACGTCAATTTGCCGCCGGTCTTCCATCTTAAGCGAAAACTTAATGTCGCAGCCTGGCGTGCATGTGTCATCACACCTCTGTCGTTATTCCGTTCCCCGCCGCATGTCTGCCTCCACTCCGTCTGCCGCCGCTGCGCTCGCCGCCGATCTTGAATCGGGCGATGCCGGTGAGCTTGCCGACGCAAGCTTCACCATCACCGACCTTGCCCGCGAGTTCGACATCACGCCGCGCGCCATCCGCTTCTACGAAGACCAGGGCCTGCTGGCGCCGGATCGCCAAGGCCCGGGCGGGCGTCGCCGGGTGTATTCGGCCGGCGAGCGCACGCGCCTGAAGCTGACCCTGCGCGGCAAGCGGCTCGGTCTGTCGCTGGGCGAGATCAAGGAGATCCTGGATCTGTATGAGTCGCCGCGCGATACGGTGCCGCAACTGGAACGCTTCCTGGCGTCGCTGGCGCAACACCGTGCGGTGCTCACGCAGCAACTGGAAGATCTGAACGCGCAACTGGCCGAGATCGACCAGCATGAGCGCCAGTGCCGCCGCTTGCTGGAAGAGGCGCAGGCCGGAACGGGCAAGCCGCCCAAGCGACGCAAGGCCGCCTGATTCCGCAAATCTACGTAACGACCTGGCATTGACGTTTACGTAAACGTCAATACAATACGCAACACCTTGAAGCACCCTTCCGGCACCGGTGCGCCCGCCACAAGCGGCGCACACCGCACAGCGCCGGACCCATTACTCAGAGACACCAGCGGCTTGAGCCGCGCCCAAGGAGACCACCATGATTGATCTGCCCGGCCTGAAATTCGACTTGGGCGAAGACATCGAGATGCTGCGTTCGGCTGTGCGCGATTGGGCGCAGGGCGAACTGGCACCGCGTGCCGGCGAAATCGACCGCACCGACCAGTTCCCGATGGACGCGTGGCGCAAGATGGGTGAGTTGGGTGTGCTCGGCATCACAGTGGCCGAGGAGTACGGCGGCGCCAACATGGGCTACCTGGCGCACATGATCGCCATGGAAGAAATCAGCCGCGCCTCGGCGTCGGTTGGCCTGTCGTATGGCGCGCACTCGAACCTGTGCGTGAATCAGATCCACCGCAACGGCACGGCAGCCCAGAAGGCCAAGTACTTGCCCAAGCTGGTGTCTGGCGAATGGGTCGGTGCGCTAGCGATGAGCGAGCCGAATGCCGGCTCTGACGTCGTCAGCATGAAGCTGCGCGCGGAGCTGAAAGGCGACCGCTACGTGCTCAACGGCACCAAGATGTGGATCACCAACGGCCCCGACTGCGACGTGCTGGTCGTCTACGCCAAGACCGAACCCGAACTGGGCGCGCGCGGCATGACGGCGTTCATCGTCGAAAAGGGCATGAAGGGCTTCTCGGTGGCGCAGAAGCTGGACAAGCTCGGCATGCGCGGCTCGCACACGGGCGAGCTGGTGTTCGAGAACGTGGAAGTGCCGGTGGAAAACATCCTCGGCCAGGAAAACGGCGGCACCAAGGTGCTGATGAGCGGCCTGGATTACGAGCGCGCGGTGCTCTCCGGCGGCCCGATCGGCATCATGCAGGCCTGCATGGACGTGGTCACGCCGTACATCCACGACCGCAAGCAGTTCGGCCAGAGCATTGGCGAATTCCAGCTCATCCAGGGCAAGATGGCCGACATGTACACCACGCTGCAGGCATGCCGCGCGTACTTGTACACGGTGGGCAAGAACCTCGACTCGCTGGGCCGCGACCACGTGCGCCAGGTGCGCAAGGACTGCGCCGGTGTGATCCTCTACACGGCCGAGAAGGCTACCTGGATGGCCGGCGAAGCCATCCAGATCCTGGGCGGCAATGGCTACATCAACGAATTCCCGGTCGGCCGCCTGTGGCGCGACGCCAAGCTGTACGAAATTGGCGCCGGCACGTCGGAAATCCGCCGCATGCTGATCGGCCGGGAGCTGTACGCAGAGACGATGTAACGGGCAGGAGCAGGCGGGCTGGTGGCACGGGGCCATCAGCCAAACGGATAAGGAGGCGCAACGGTTTCAGGACGCGAACACGGCACCGAAGACCCTACAATCTAGGTCTGCCTGGTTTGCTGGTTTCGCCGCTTCCCTGCCCTCCCCGCGCACACGCCATGTCCCATTTCCCCAAGCTCCTCTCGTCGCAGATCGCCTTTGACGTCGCCCGCACGATGCTCGACGGCTTCGACAAGCACTACCGCTTGTTCCGGGAAGTGAGCGTACAGGCCAAGACCGCGTTCGAGACCGGGGACTGGGCCGGCTTGCAGCAACTGCAGCGGGACCGCATCGCCTACTACGACGAGCGCGTGCGCGAAGCGTCCGTCATCCTGGAAGACGAATACGACGCCGAGAACATCGACGACGAGATCTGGCGACAGATCAAGCTGCATTTCATCGGCCTGTTGACCAACCATCACCAGCCCGAGTGCGCCGAGACCTTCTTCAACTCGGTATGTACGCGCATCCTGCACCGCTCGTACTTCAACAACGATTTCATCTTCGTGCGCCCGGCCATCTCGACGGAATACATCGAGAACGAAGAGTCGCCCACCAAGCCGACGTACCGCGCCTATTACCCCGGCACGCGCGATGGCCTGGGCCCCTGCTTCGAGCGCATCGTCCACAACTTCCAGCTCAACGCGCCGTTTGAAGATCTCGAGCGCGACATCGGCTACATCGTGCGCGCGGTGGGCGAGCATTTCGGCGACTTCCGCATCGCGCCGAATTTCCAGATCCATGTGCTGTCGTCGCTGTTCTTCCGCAACAAAGCGGCGTACATCATTGGCCGCGTGATCAACGGCGACAAGACGTTCCCCTTGGCCGTGCCAATCCTGCGCAATGCCGCGGGCCAGCTCTCGCTCGACACGGTGCTACTGCAGCAAGAACAACTGCTGATCCTATTCTCGTTCACGCACTCGTATTTCATGGTGGACATGGAGATTCCGTCTGCCTACGTGACCTTCCTGCGTGACCTGATGCCGCGCAAGCCGCGCGCCGAGATCTACACCTCGCTCGGCTTGCAGAAGCAGGGCAAGAACCTGTTCTATCGCGACTTCCTGCATCATCTGCAGCACTCGTCGGACAAGTTCATCATCGCGCCCGGCATCAAGGGCTTGGTGATGCTGGTGTTCACGCTGCCCTCGTACCCGTACGTGTTCAAGGTCATCAAGGACTACTTCCCGCCGCCGAAGGAAACCACGCGCGAGCTGATCAAGAGCAAGTACCAGCTAGTGAAGCGCCACGATCGTGTAGGGCGCATGGCGGATACGCTGGAGTATTCCGACGTGGCCTTCCCGCTCTCGCGCTTTGATGAGGACCTCATCAAGGAGTTGGAGAAGCACGCGCCCTCAATGGTCGAATACCAGCGCAGCGACGACGGCGGCGAAGAGATCGTCATCCGCCACGTCTACATCGAGCGCCGCATGACACCGCTGAACATCTGGCTGCACGAAGGCACCGATGCGCAAGTCGAACACGGCATCATCGAATACGGCAACGCCATCAAGGAACTCATCGCCGCGAACATCTTCCCGGGCGACATGCTGTACAAGAACTTTGGCGTGACGCGCCACGGCCGCGTGGTCTTCTACGACTACGACGAGATCGAATATCTCACCGACTGCAACGTCCGCACCGTTCCCCAGCCGCGCACCGAAGAAGAAGAGATGTCCGGCGAGGTCTGGTACAGCGTCGGCCCGCACGACATTTTTCCAGAGACATACCGCACGTTCCTGCTTGGCGACCCGCGCGTGCGCGAAGCCTTCCTCAAACACCACGCAGACTTCTTCGAAGCCTCCATGTGGCAGGGGTACAAGGAGCGCCTGCTCTCCGGGCAGATGCACGATTTCTACGCGTATGACGCAGCCGAACGCTTCGTCAATCGCTACGGCGCGAGCGCGCCCGACAACGCAGCGCAAGACAACACGACGCTGCAGCGCGCCGCCGCTTAACCCTTTCAACACGACGGGAAACCATGCCACATCGCATTAAAGAGCTGTTCGAGAACAACCGGAAATGGGTCGAGCGCGTCCACGCTGAAGACCCGGATTTTTTCTCCAACCTGGCCAACCAGCAGAACCCGGAATACCTCTGGATCGGCTGCTCGGATTCGCGCGTGCCTGCCAACCAGATCATCGGTCTGCCGCCCGGCGAGGTGTTCGTCCACCGCAATATCGCCAACGTGGTGGTGCACTCAGACCTGAACTGTCTGTCGGTGCTGCAGTTTGCGGTGGAAGTGCTGAAGATCCGGCACATCACGGTGGTGGGCCACTACGGCTGTTCGGGTGTGAAGGCAGCGCTGACGAAGCAACGTTTCGGGCTGGCCGACAACTGGATTCGTCACGTGCGTGACGTGGCCGAGCAACACGAGACGTATCTCGGCACGGTGGTCCGTGAGCAGGATCAGCACGACCGGCTGTGCGAGCTGAACGTGATCCACCAGGTCAACAACGTGTGCCTGACGACGATCGTGCAGGACGCATGGGATCGCGGGCAGCCGCTGACCGTTCACGGTTGGATTTACGGCGTGAAGGACGGGATGTTGCGCAATCTGGGGATGGCGGCAAATTCCAATGAGGAACTGCATGCTCAGCTTGGTGAGGCTTGGCTGAATTATGGGAAGGAAGGGAGTACGCCTAGTCCGGTGGGGTTCTGAATTTCTTTTTGGGGATGGGGTTTTGTTGGTGGTTCATCCCTGGTTTCGAAAGACTCCTTGAATTTATGTCGCAGGGAGGGAGGATAGGCAAACTCGCTTCGCTCAAACAGCCTCCCCTCTTTTTCCTCCCTGCAACAGAAATTCAAGGCGCCATCTAGGGCATTAACGGCTACACCATCGCAGCACAAACGCAGTAGTGAGTACGCGGCAAGACGCGGGGCGAAGCAAACGGCAGCACAGCAACAAACAAGCGCCTGACAGGACATGCGCACCAACGGTTTGGCCGTTGACGTTCCTGCCCTAGATGGCGCCTTGAATTTTCGTAAGCGGGCGGAAGCAAGACGGGAAACTGTTTGAGCGAAGCGAGTTTTTCCCGTCTCCGCCCGGTTACGAAAATTCAAGGAAGGGGTCGCCATCTTGGGCACGCCTTTCTTTGCTTACTTTCTTTGGCAAGACAGAGAAAGTGAGTCGCCCCCGGCAGGGGACGAAACGCAGATGGACCACCAAGGCCCACGCAAAAAGCAAGAGACACACAAACCCTGCACCACAAGTGCAGAACCTGTCCCAAGCACAGTTCCAGGAGATTGCAGAAATGTCCGACCGCATCGTCATCGCCTCCGCCGCCCGTACCCCAATGGGCGCCTTCCAGGGCGAACTCGCCAGCCTCACTGCTCCGCAACTCGGCGCCGCTGCCATCCGCGCGGCAGTCGAGCGTGCGGGTTTGAAACCGGAACAGATTGAAGAAGTCATCATGGGCTGCGTCCTGCCTGCGGGGCAGGGGCAAGCACCGGCACGTCAGGCCGCATTGGGCGCGGGCCTGCCGCTGTCAGTCGGCTGCACCACGGTCAACAAGATGTGCGGTTCGGGCATGCGCGCCGCCATGAACGCGTACGACGCGCTGCTCGCAGGGTCGCTGGACGTTGTGGTTGCGGGCGGTATGGAAAGCATGACCAACGCGCCGTACCTGATCCCGAAAGGCCGCGGCGGTTATCGCATCGGCCACGGCATGATCTACGACCACATGATGCTCGACGGCCTGGAAGACGCCTACGACAAGGGCCGTGCGATGGGCACCTTCGGCGAGGACTGCGCCGAGAAATACGGATTCACGCGCGAGGCCCAGGACCACTTCGCGATGACGTCCGTGCGCCGCGCGCAGGAGGCCACCGAATCCGGCGCGTTCCGCTGGGAGATCACGCCCGTTACGGTGTCGAGCAAAGCCGGCGACACCGTCATCGATACCGATGAAGGCCCGCGCCGCATCAAGGTCGACAAGATCCCCTCGCTCAAGCCTGCCTTCAAGAAAGACGGCACGGTGACGGCCGCGTCGTCTTCGTCGATCAACGATGGTGCGGCCGCGCTGGTGATGATGCGCGAGTCGACTGCCAAGCAACTCGGCATCACGCCGCTGGCGGTGATGCTGGGCCACACCACGCACGCGCAAGCGCCGGGCTGGTTCACCACGGCGCCGGTCACAGCCATCGACAAGCTGTTCAAGAAGCTCGACTGGAACTCGAGCAACGTTGACCTGTTCGAGATCAACGAGGCGTTTGCCGTGGTGCCGATGGCCGCCATGCACGACCTACACATCCCGCACGAAAAAGTGAACGTGAACGGCGGCGCGTGCGCGCTGGGCCATCCGATCGGCGCGTCTGGCGCGCGCTTGATCGCGACGCTGCTGGGCGCCCTGCAACACCGCGGCGGCAAGCGCGGCGTGGCAAGCCTGTGCATCGGCGGCGGTGAAGCCACGGCTGTCGGCATCGAACTCTACTAAGGCACGCGCATGACGAACGCAACGTCCCGCCGCACGCGCACCGCGCTCATCCTGGGCGCGTCGCGCGGCATCGGCCTGGAAACCGTCAAGCAATACCGTGCGGATGGCTGGCGCGTGATTGCCACCGTGCGCACGCAAGAAGCCGCGCAGGCGCTGCAGGCATTGGGCGCGGAAACGCACGTGCTCGATCTGACCGACGCCAATGCCGTTGCCGGCCTGGCATGGAAGCTGGACGGCGAAGCCCTGGACGTGGCGATCTACGTGGCGGGCATCTACGGCCCGCGCACGCAGGGCGCCACGCCCGTCAGCCAGGCGGATTTCGATGCCGTCATGCACACCAACGTGTGGGCGCCGATGGGCGTGCTGCCTGCGGTGCTGCCGATGGTGGAAGCCGGCCATCATGGTGCGGGGGGCGCCGAAGCCGGCGGCGTGCTCGCCGTCATCTCCAGCCGCATGGGCAGCATTGGGGACATGACAGGCAACGGAGGCTGGCTGTATCGCGCCAGTAAGGCGGCGGTGAATGCCGTGCTGCGCGGGGTGTCGATCGACGCCAAAAACGCCACGTGCCTGACCTTCCACCCCGGCTGGGTACAGACCGACATGGGCGGTGCAGGCGCGGCCATCTCGCCGCAGGAGAGCGTGGCCGGCATCCGCCGCGTGATTGCCGGTGCCACGCGCGCCGACAACGGCGGGTTCCGCAACTACGACGGCAGCGTCATTGAATGGTGAGGCCGGAACGATGCTGCTGACCCAAGAGCAAGAGATGATTCGCGACGCCATCCGCACGTTCGTGCGCGAGGCGATCGTGCCGCACGCAGCCGCATGGGACCGCGAAGCGACCTTCCCGAAAGACGTGCACCGCCAGCTGGGCGAGCTGGGCGCTTATGGCGTGGCCGTGCCGGAAGAACTGGGCGGCGCGGGGCTCGACTACCTGTCGCTGGCGCTGATCCTGGAAGAAATTGCTGCCGGCGACGGCGGCACCTCCACCGTCATCAGCGTGAACAACTGCCCCGTGTGCAACATGCTGATGGCGTTTGCGAATGACGCGCAGAAGCAGCGGTGGCTCGTGCCGCTGGCGCGCGGCGAGATGCTTGGCGCCTTCTGCCTGACCGAGCCTCATGTCGGCTCCGATGCATCGGCGCTGCGCACCACGGCCGTGCGAGATGGCGACCACTGGGTCTTGAACGGCGTGAAGCAGTTCATCACCAGCGGCAAGCATGCCGACGTGGCGATCGTCATGGCCGTGACCGACAAGGCAGCGGGAAAACGCGGCATCAGCGCGTTCCTGGTGCCGACCAACACGCCCGGCTACATCGTCGCGCGGCTCGAAGACAAGCTCGGCCAGCACTCGTCCGACACGGCGCAGATCGTATTCGAAGACTGCCGCATCCCCGCCGATTGCCTGCTGGGCGAAGAAGGCGCGGGCTACAAGATGGCGCTGTCCGGGCTGGAAGGCGGGCGCATCGGCATTGCCGCGCAGAGCGTGGGCATGGCGCGTGCGGCTTTCGAAGCCGCGCTGGCGTATGCCAAGGAGCGCGAAAGCTTCGGCCAGCCGCTGTTCGCGCATCAGGCGGTGCAGTTTCGCTTGGCTGAGATGGCCACGCGCGTAGACGTAGCACGACAGATGGTCTGGCATGCCGCCAGCCTGAAAGACGCCGGGCTGCCGTGCCTGAAAGAGGCGGCCATGGCCAAGCTCAACGCCAGCGAGATGGCCGAGCGCGTCTGCTCCGATGCCATCCAGATCTTCGGTGGGTATGGCTACGTCAGCGACTTCCCGGTGGAGCGCATCTACCGTGACGTGCGTGTGTGCCAGATCTACGAAGGCACGAGCGATATCCAGAAAATCTTGATCGCCCGCGCTCTGGCGTAGGCATTTTCGGGGAAGGCGCAGCACAACAGGGGAGCACATCATGAACGGGGCCATCGATTTCTACTTCGACTTCTCATCGCCGTACGGCTACTTCGCCAGCACGCGCGTGGAAGAACTCGCCCAGCGGTACAACCGGGCGACGGCATGGCACCCGATCCTGCTGGGGGTTGTGTTCAAGACCACCGGTGGCTCCCCGCTGCCGCAGGTGCCGCTCAAGGGCGATTACGCTTGGCGAGACTTCGAGCGCACCGCACGCTTCAACGGCATTGAATACCGCAAGCCGACGCACTTCCCACTGCCCACGCAATACGCAGCGCGCGCCACGCTGTGGGTGCATGACCACCACGGCGGTGACCGCGCCATCGACTTTGCGCGTGCGCTTTACCGCGCGCTGTTTGTCGACGACATCAACATCGGCGAACCGGCGGAGGTAATGAAGATTGCCGACGCCATGGGCATCGACGGTGCCGCGCTCAACGCCGGCGCAAGCAGCCAGCAGATCAAGGATCAGCTCAAGGCCGAAATCGACCTGGCCATGTCGCGCGGGGTGTTCGGCTCGCCCTACGTGATCGTCGACGGCGAAGCCTTCTGGGGCTTCGACCGCTTTGACCAGATTGAAGCGTTGCTGCGCGACGGACGCATATAAGACGACCTCCACGAAGGCGGCGGATGTACCAGCCGCCGCCGACGAACCCTTTACGAAGAACGCATGACTGCAGTGACCTCCTCTGTTTCGAACCACCCGCGCTTTGACGCGATCCTCTTCGATTGCGACGGCGTGCTGGTCGACAGCGAACCGCTCGTCAACCGCCTGATCTGGGAGATGCTGACCGAGCTTGGCATCAGCATCAGCCCGGAAGATTCCATCAAGCGCTTCCTCGGCAAGGCCATCCGCGAAGAACTGGATGCGATTGCCGAGATGCGCGGCGAACCGCTGCCGCCGAACTGGCTGTCCACCTTCCACGCGCGCCGCAACGCGCTGCTCGAAGCCGAGGTGGAAGCCGTGCCGCATATCGCGCACGCCATCGATGTGCTCTCCAGGCTGGGCCTGCCGATGGCGGTGGCCTCGGGCGCCGATCGCACGAAAGTTGAACTGCAGCTCAACCGCACCGGGCTGATCGAGCACTTCCAGCCCACGCACGTGCGCATCTTCTCGGCGACCGAAGTCGCGCGCAGCAAGCCCGCACCCGATGTGTATCTGCTGGCCGCCAGCAGCCTGGGGGTATCGCCGTCGCGTTGCCTGGTGATCGAAGACAGCCCCACGGGTGTCACCGCCGGGCACGCTGCCGGCATGACGGTGCTGGCATACGCCGGCCGCAATGCGCCCGGCCCGCTGATCGCCGCCGGCGCCACCCGCACGTTCACCGACATGCGTGAACTGCCGGAGTTGCTGGCCTGATGCCTGCCGCACAAACCGGGCCCATCGGCCCAGCCGACGCTTGCCCTTGCGGCAACGGCGCCTATGCGCGCTGCTGCGGCCCTTTCCACGCGGGTGACGCCGTGCCGGCGACGGCTGAGCAGCTCATGCGCTCGCGCTACAGCGCCTACGTGCTGGGCGACACGGCGTATCTGCGCCGCACCTGGCATCCGTCCACCTGCCCTGTCGATCTGGAAACCAGTGAAGCAGAGGCCACCGCCACGCGCTGGCTCGGCCTGGACGTCAAGCGCCACACGCCGCAAGACGCCACGCACGCGACGGTGGAGTTCGTCGCGCGCTACAAGGTGGGCGGCCGCGCGCATCGCCTGCATGAAACCAGCCGCTTCGTCCGCCTGGACGCCAGCGGCGTTGAATCCGCCGAAGGCCGTTGGCTGTACGTCGACGGCACCTTCCCTGACTGAACCGCACCGACCTTCTTGCACTGCTGCCATGCCGACGCTAGAGACCAAGCTGAACCCCCGCGCCGAAGACTTCAAGGCCAACGCCGATGCCATGCGCGCGCTCGTCGCCGACTTGCGCGACAAGGTTGCGCGCATCGCCCAGGGCGGCGGTGAAGACGCCCGCGCCAAGCACCTCGCCCGCGGCAAACTGCTGCCGCGCGACCGCGTGCAGCAACTGCTCGACCCCGGCACGCCGTTCCTGGAGTTCTCTCAGATGGCGGCGTATGGCATGTACGACGACGCCGCCCCGGGCGCCGGCATCATCACCGGCATCGGCCGCATCTCGGGCCAGGAATGCGTGATCGTCTGCAACGACGCCACGGTCAAGGGCGGCACGTATTACCCGATGACGGTGAAGAAGCACCTGCGTGCACAGGAGATTGCCGAGCAGAACCACCTGCCCTGCGTCTACCTCGTCGATTCGGGCGGCGCCAACCTGCCGAACCAGGACGACGTGTTTCCTGATCGCGATCACTTCGGCCGCATCTTCTACAACCAGGCCAACCTGTCGTCCAAGGGCATCCCGCAGATCGCGGTGGTGATGGGCTCGTGCACCGCCGGCGGCGCCTATGTGCCGGCCATGAGCGATGAATCGATCATCGTCAAGGAACAAGGCACGATTTTCCTAGCGGGCCCGCCGCTGGTGAAAGCAGCAACCGGCGAAGTCGTTAGCGCCGAAGACCTCGGCGGCGCCGATGTGCACACGCGGCTGTCGGGCGTGGCCGATTACTTCGCCAACAACGATTCGCACGCGCTGGCGCAAGCCCGCAGCATCGTCGCGCACCTGAACCGCCGCAAGCCCGAGCAGGTACAGATTCACGCGCCCATCGAGCCGCGCTACGCCGCCGAAGAACTCTACGGCGTGATCCCGACCGACACGCGCAAGCCGTTCGACGTGCGCGAAGTCATTGCCCGCATCGTCGACGATTCTGCGTTTGACGAATTCAAGGCCCGCTACGGCACCACGCTGGTCTGCGGCTTTGCGCGCATCTGGGGCTACCCGGTCGGCATCATCGCCAACAACGGCATCCTTTTTTCAGAAGCGGCCCTTAAGGGCGCGCACTTCATCGAGCTGTGCTGCCAGCGCAAGATTCCGCTGGTGTTCCTGCAGAACATCACCGGCTTCATGGTCGGCCGCAAGTACGAGAACGAAGGCATCGCCAAGAACGGCGCGAAGATGGTGACGGCGGTGGCCACGGCGCAGGTGCCGAAGTTCACGGTCATCATCGGCGGCTCGTTTGGCGCGGGCAACTACGGCATGTGCGGTCGGGCGTATTCGCCGCGCTTCCTGTGGATGTGGCCGAATGCGCGCATCTCGGTAATGGGCGGCGAACAGGCCGCAAGCGTGCTCGCCACCGTGCGCCGCGACGGCATCGAGGCCAAGGGCGGTCAATGGAGCGCGGATGAGGAAGCGGCCTTCAAGGCACCGATCCGCGACCAGTACGAGCGCCAGGGCCATCCGTACTACGCCAGCGCGCGCCTGTGGGACGACGGCGTGATCGACCCGGCTGACACACGCAGCGTGCTGGGCCTCGGCCTGTCGGCCAGCCTGAACGCGCCGATCGGCGACATGAACTTCGGCGTGTTCCGCATGTAAGCGGCCGCCCATCGACCAGGGAATTTGCAGTGAACAGCATCACCGCGCGAACGTGGCGCAGCGCTTGGGCAGCCGTCGGCTGCGCGCTGCTGCTCGCGGCCGCGCATGCGAGCGAGACCACGCCGTCCGGCATCAGCGAGACCATCGTGGAGGTGCCCAAGTCTGCGGGCATCTTCACGCTCAAGCTGGAGACGACCGTCTACAAGCCGGCCGGCGACGGCCCCTTCCCGCTCATCGTGCTCAACCATGGCAAGGCGCGCGGCAAGGCGGCATTCCAAGCGCGTGCCCGTTACAGCGAGCAGGCTGCGGCGCTGGTCGCGCGCGGCTACGTGGTGGCCATTCCGATGCGGCAGGGGTTTTCCAAATCCGGCGGCGCGTACATCGGCAGCGGCTGCAACGTGGAAGCCAACGGCATCATCCAGGCCGAAGACGTGGTGGCCGCGCTCGACTACATGACCGCGCAGCCGTACGTGGACCGCAACCGCATCGTCGTCATGGGCCAGTCGCATGGCGGCCTGACCACGCTGGCCTTCGGCACCATCGCCTACCCCGGCGTGCGTGGGCTGGTGAACTTTGCCGGCGGCCTGCGCAACGACACCTGCGTCGACTGGGAAGGCAACCTCGTGCGCGCCTTCGAGACGTACGGCCGCCAGTCACGCTACCCGTCGCTCTGGTTTTACGGCGACAACGACAGCTACTGGCCCAAGCCGATGCCCGACAGAATGTTCACTGCCTACACCAGTGCCGGCGGCAAAGGCCGGCTGGTGGATTTCGGCAACTTCAAGAGCGACTCGCACGGCATGTTTGCAAGCCATGCAGGGCTTGCCATCTGGCTGCCGCAGGTGGATGCCTTCCTACGCGAACTCGGCCTGCCGGCAGGCCCTGTGCAAGCGGCGGTACCGGGCAGCAACGCTGAAGCCTCCGGCGCAGACGACCCCAAGTCCGACACCAACAAGGACCCCGAATGAACGCTTTCGAGACCCTCGCCTTCGCGCAGCACGGCGCCGTCGCCACGCTCACGCTGAATCGGCCCGACGTGCGTAACGCCTTCAACGAAACGGTCATCGCCGAACTGACCGGCGCGTTTCGCGCGCTGGCCAATGAGCCGAGCGTGCGCGCCATCGTCCTGTCGGGCAACGGCCCTGCGTTCTGCGCGGGTGCCGACCTGAACTGGATGAAGAAGATGGCCAGCTACTCGGATGACGAGAACCGCGCCGACGCGCTGCGCCTGGCCGAAATGCTGCGCGCCATCTACACCTGCCCCAAGCCAGTCATTGCGCGCGTGCAGGGCGACACGTATGCCGGCGGCGTCGGCCTGGTCGCCGCGTGCGACATCGTCGTTGCCGTCGACACGGCCAACTTCTGCCTGTCGGAAGCGAAGCTCGGCTTGATTCCGGCCACCATCAGCCCGTATGTGATTCGCGCCCTGGGCGAGCAGGCGTCGCGCCGCTACTTCATCACCGCAGAACGCTTTTCGGCTGCCGAAGCGCATCGCCTCGGCCTCGTGCATGAACTGGTTAGCACAGATGCCCTCGACGCCAAGGTGGCCGACATCACTGCCGCGCTCGTCGCCAACAGCCCGAACGCCGTGCGCGAGAGCAAGCGGCTCGTGCGCGAGGTGTCTGGTGCTGCGGTCAACGACGCACTGCTGGCCGACACCGCTGAACGCATCGCCGCCATTCGCGCTTCGGATGAAGGCCGCGAAGGCGTGCAGAGTTTTCTGGGCAAGCGCAAGCCGAACTGGCTGCTGCCGGCCTGATCCGCATAACAACGAAACCACGCATCACTTGAAGGAAGTCCTCATGCAATCCACTCCGCTCAACTTCGTTCCGAACGCCGCCAAGGCGCCGGTCACGCCAGGCCAGGCGCCCGACGCGCGCTGGAGCCGCGAAGCCATCGAAGCGCTGTTCGCGCTGCCGTTCAACGACCTGCTGTTCCAGGCGCAGCAGGTGCACCGCGCCAACTTTGATGCGAATGCGGTGCAACTCTCGACGCTGCTGTCCATCAAGACCGGCGGCTGCCCCGAAGATTGCTCGTACTGCCCGCAATCGGCCCGCTACGACACGGGTGTCGAGGCGGAAAAGCTAATGCCGATCGACGCCGTGCTCGAAGCCGCATCGCGCGCCAAGCAAAACGGTGCGAGCCGCTTCTGCATGGGCGCAGCCTGGCGCAATCCGAAACCGCATCAGCTCGATGCCGTGGCCGACATGGTGCGCGGCGTGAAGGCGATGGGGCTGGAGACGTGCGTAACGCTGGGCATGCTCAAGCAGGAACAGGCCGCGCAACTGAAGGACGCGGGCCTGGATTACTACAACCACAACCTCGACACCGCGCCCGAGTTCTACGGCGAGATCATCACCACGCGCACATACCAGGACCGGCTCGACACGCTAGAGCATGTGCGTGACGCCGGTATCAACGTGTGCTGCGGCGGCATCGTCGGGCTGGGGGAATCGGTGCACGAGCGTGCGGGGCTGATCGCCGAGCTGGCGAACATGGAACCGTATCCGGACTCGGTGCCCATCAACAACCTCGTGAAGGTGGAAGGCACGCCGCTGGCGGGCAATGAAGAACTGGACCCGTTCGATTTCGTGCGCACGATTGCCGTGGCGCGCATCACGATGCCCAAGGCGATGGTGCGGCTCTCCGCTGGCCGCGAGGCGATGGACGATGCCTTGCAGGCGCTGTGCTTCATGGCGGGCGCCAACTCGATCTTCTATGGCGAGAAGCTGCTGACGACGGATAACCCGGAGGCGGATGCGGATCGGAAGCTGTTGGCGCGGTTGGGGATGCGGGTAGAGGTGCAGGATCACATGCACCATGAATCGCATGCGGGGTCGCAGTCTTCGCATTGCCATATCGACATTACGCCTGCCGACTGATGTTTTTGGTGTGGGGATGGTTTTTTTGTTGGTGGTCCATCCCCCTTTCGCGCCCTGCCGGGCCCGACTCACTTTCTTTGTCTTGCCAAATGTCGCAGAGAGGGAGAGGAGGCAAACTCGCTTCGCTCAAACAGCCTCCTCTCTTTTTCCTCTCTGCAACAGAAATTCAAGGCGCCATCTAGGGCATCAACGGCCCCACCATCGCAGTGCAAACGCAGTGGTGGGTACGCGGCAAGACGCGGAGCGAAGCAAACGGCAACACAGCAACAAACAAGCGCCTGACAGGACATGCACACCAACGGTTTGGCCGTTGACGTTCCTGCCCTTGATGGCGCCTTGAATTTGTGTAAGCGGGCGGAAAAAAGATGGGGAACTGTCTGAGCGCAGCGAGTTTTCCCCATCTCCGCCCGGTTACACAAATTCAAGGAAGGGGTCGCCATCTTGGGCGCGCCTTTCTTTTGCCTACTTTTCTTTGGCAAGACAAAGAAAAGTAGGTCGTGCCCGGCAGGGTACGAAACAGGGATGCACCACCACCGCCCGCCCCGGCAGGGGATGAAACAAGGGATGCACCAAAAGTGCAAAAGATGCAGACAGAAAGCACCGGAGACACACACCAATGATCACCAAGCTCCTCATCGCCAACCGAGGCGAAATCGCCTGCCGAGTCGCCGCCACCTGCCGCAAGCTGGGCATCCGCACGGTCGCCGTCTATTCCGATGCCGACGCCAATGCCCGCCACGTTGCGGCCTGCGACGAAGCCATCCACATCGGTGAGCCCGCCGCCCGCGACAGCTACCTGCGCGCCGACCGCATCCTCGAAGCCGCGCGCGCCACCGGCGCCCAGGCCGTCCACCCCGGCTACGGATTCCTCTCGGAAAACGAAGCTTTCGCCAAGGCCTGCGCAGACGCCGGCATCATCTTCGTCGGCCCGCCGGCCTCGGCCATCGAAGCCATGGGCAGCAAAAGCGCGGCCAAGGCGTTGATGGAAAAGGCCGGCGTGCCGCTCGTCCCTGGCTACCACGGCGACAACCAGGACGCCGCATTCCTGCGCACGCAGGCTGATCGCATCGGCTACCCCGTGCTCATCAAGGCGAGTGCGGGCGGCGGTGGCAAGGGCATGCGCGTGGTGGAATCGAGCGATGCATTTGAAGCGTCGCTGGCCTCCGTCAAGCGCGAAGCCTCCTCCAGCTTTGGCGATGACCGCGTGCTGATCGAGAAGTACCTCACGCGCCCGCGCCACATTGAAATCCAGGTGTTTGCCGACAGCTTCGGCGGCGCCGTCTATCTGTTCGAACGCGACTGCTCGGTGCAGCGCCGCCACCAGAAGGTTTTGGAAGAAGCCCCCGCCCCCGGCATGACGCTGGACCGTCGCCGCGCGATGGGCGAAGCCGCCGTGGCTGCCGCGCGCGCCGTGGGCTACGTGGGTGCCGGCACGGTCGAGTTCATCGTCGACGAAGACGGCACGTTCTACTTCATGGAGATGAACACGCGCCTGCAGGTCGAGCATCCGGTCACTGAAATGATCACGGGTGAAGACCTCGTCGAATGGCAATTGCGCGTGGCCTCCGGCGAGCCGCTGCCGCGCGCGCAGGACGAGCTGCACATCCACGGCCACGCGCTGGAAGCACGTATCTACGCAGAAAACCCCGAGCGCGATTTCCTCCCGTCCATCGGCACGCTGAAGGTGCTGCGCACGCCGGCGGCGGTGGAATTTACCGTGGGCGCGCAGGCCAATGGCGAACCCGCCGCCGTGCGCATCGACGCGGGCGTGCGCGAAGGCGATGCCATCAGCCCTTATTACGATCCGATGATCGCCAAGCTCATCGTGTGGGGCCGTGACCGTGAGGAAGCGCTCGCGCGCATGCTGCAGGCGCTGGGCAACTTCCACCTGGTGGGGCTGTCGTCCAACGTGGCCTTCCTGCGCCGCCTTGTCGCATCGAAGCCGTTTGCGACCGCCGATCTGGATACCGGCCTGATCGCGCGCAATCACGACACGCTGTTCCCGGCAGCCCCGGCGGTGCCGCAGGACGCCATCGCCCTGGCCGTGGCTGCGCTGCTTGCCCGCGAGGCACGCAGCCTGCGCACGGACACACGCGATCCGCATTCGCCGTGGGCGCGTGGCAGCGGCTGGCGTCTGAACGGCGCGGCTGAGCGCACGCTGCGCTTCTCGCACGGTGATCAGGCCGTCGACGCCACGCTCGTCTACGGCCGCGACGGCTCGCGCCTGAAAGCAAACGGGCATGAAGCGCCCTTCACCTCGCAGCGCCACGCCGAGACCTTCACCATCGCGCTTGGCTCGCACAAGGCGACCGGCCAGGTGCATGTCGACGGCGACACGTTCCACGTCTTCACCGGCGGCGCGCACTGGACGCTGGAGCGCCACGACCCGCTCGCCCATGCCGGCGAAGCCGACGACGAAGGTGGCAAGCTGACCGCGCCGATGCCCGGCAAGGTCATCGCCGTGCTGGCCGCACCAGGGCAGACCGTCACCAAAGGCGCACCGCTCGTCGTGATGGAAGCCATGAAGATGGAACACACGCTCACCGCACCTGCCGACGGCGTCGTCGAATCCGTGCTCTACGGCGTGGGCGATCAGGTGACGGAAGGCGTGCAGCTGCTGGCGTTCAAGCCGGCGGAGTGACGGCTGATTGACGCGCAAGCGGGCCGGCAACGCGCGTTGCCGGCCCCTGCTACACTGCTTGACGTATACGTCAACTACCCGCACTGAAGTCGCCCCACATGCACATCCAGATCTACACGCCCGACGGCAAGCCCCAACCCTGGCTCGACGGTTTTGCGCAGGCACTGCCTGAGGCACGGCTGTCGGTGTGGGAACAAGGTGCGGCGCAGGACGCTGATTACGCCGTGGTCTGGCAGCCGCCCGCCGACATGCTGCGCGATCGTCGCGATTTGCGCGCCGTGTTCAACCTGGGCGCGGGCGTCGATGCCATCCTCGGCCTGCGCGCGCAATCGCCCGATGCCATTCCGGACAGCCTGCCGATCGTGCGCCTGGACGACGCCGGCATGGCCGCGCAGATGGGCGAATACGTCACGCATGCGGTGCTGCGCTTCTTCCGCCGGCTTGATGAATACGAGCGCCAGCAGCAAGCCAAGATGTGGCGCTTCCTCAAGCCGTTCAACCGCGACGAGTTTGTCGTCGGCGTGCTGGGCCTGGGCGTACTTGGTACGCACATCGCCAAGACGCTGGCGGGCTTCGGCTTTCCGGTGCGCGGCTGGAGCCGCTCTGCCAAGCACGTCGAGGGCGTCGATTGCCGTGCGGGCAGCGATGCCCTGCCCGGCTTCCTTGCCGGCACGCGCGTGCTGGTGAACGTGCTGCCGCTGACCGCCGACACGGAAAACGTGATCGACGCAAAGCTGCTCGGTCAGCTCGCGCCGGGCGCGTTCGTTGTCAACGTGGCGCGCGGCAAGCATCTGGTGGAAGACGACCTGCTGGCCGCCGTGCGCAGCGGCCACATTGCGGGCGCCGCGCTCGACGTGTTCCGCACCGAACCGCTGCCCGCCGACCATCCTTTCTGGACCGAACCGCGCATCCACATCACGCCGCACATTTCGGCGCTGACGCTGCGTGAGGTCAGCATTGCCCAGATCGCGCGCAAGATCCGCGCGCTGGAAGCCGGCGAACCGATTGCCGGCATCGTCGATCTGCAACGAGGTTACTGAGATGAGCTACCCGCATTTCGTGAAAGTGGTCGAGGTCGGCCCGCGCGACGGTCTTCAGAACGAGAAGGCGCCGGTTTCCACCGACACCAAGGTCGAACTGGTGAACCGGCTGTCCGAGGCCGGCTTCGTGAACGTGGAAGCCGCGTCGTTCGTGTCGCCCAAGTGGGTGCCGGCCATGGCCGATGGCGCCGACGTGATGGCGCGCATCCAGCGTCGGCCGGGCACGCTGTATTCGGTGCTCACGCCCAACATGAAGGGTTTCGAAGGCGCTGCTGCAGCAGGCGCGGACGAGATCGTGATCTTCAGCGCCGCCAGCGAGGCCTTCGCGCAGAAGAACATCAACTGCACGATCGCCGAATCGATCGAACGCTTTGTGCCGGTGGCCAAGGCCGCCAAGGATGCGGGCATTCGCGTGCGCGGGTCGATCTCGTGTTCGCTGGGCTGCCCGTATCAGGGCGAAGTGCCGGTGTCGTCGGTGGTGGACGTCATCAAGCGCATGGCCGATCTGGGCTGCGACGAGATCGACATTGCCGACACCATCGGCGTGGGCACCGCCGGGCAGGTGAAAACCGTGATGGAAGCCGCCGCTGCGACGTTCCCGATCGACCGCCTCTCGGGCCATTTCCACGATACGTACGGCCAGGCGCTGGCCAACATCCTCGCCAGCCTGGAAGTCGGCATCGCGATCTTCCACGCCTCGGTGGCGGGGCTGGGCGGCTGCCCCTATGCCAAGGGCGCCACCGGCAACGTGGCCACCGAAGACGTGCTGTACCTGCTGCACGGCCTGGGTATCCGCACCGGCATCGACCTGGACAAGGTCGTGCTTGCGGGCGACTTCATCTCGCAAGCCATCGGCCGCCCCACCGCGTCCCGTGCGGGCCGCGCGCTGTTGCTCAAGCTGCAGGACCAGATCGCCCAAGCCTGCATCTGAAACCCCATCAAGAACAACGACGATGACCGCTACCGATACGAACGCCCCGCTGCCTGAATCTGCCCAACGCGTGGCCGACCACCTGCGCACGCTCGGCTACGAAAAAGCCATCGTGATGCTGCCGGCCACCGGAAAAACGTCTGCCGAAGCGGCTGCCGGCCTGGGCTGCTCGGTGGCGGAGATTGCCAAGTCCATCATCTTCCGTCGCGCGGAAGACGATGTGCCGGTGCTGGTGATCGCCAGCGGCACCAATCGTGTCGACGAGGCAAAGGTTTCCGCGCACGTGGGCGCACTGGCCAAGGCCGATGCGAAGTTCGTACGCGAGAAGACCGGTTACGCCATCGGTGGCGTGTGTCCGGTGGGGCATGCCGTCAAGCCCGTGATGCTGCTCGACCGCGACCTGTTCCAGTACGACAGCGTGTGGGCCGCAGCCGGCCACCCGCACGCCGTGTTCAACCTGACGCCCGCGGAACTCGAAGCCATGACGGGCGCGCCTGTGGCCGACATCGCCCAGCGCGACTGATCGAACACGCATGGACACCTGCACCCGCGCGCAACTGAAGCTCTCGCTCGGCAAGCTGCGCAATAGCCGCGCGCAGGCCGAGCGCGCTCAGCCAGTGTCGTCGCCGTGCATCAGCGTGTGCAAGATGGACGAGGCGCACGGCCTGTGCATCGGCTGCATGCGCACCATCGACGAAATTGCCGCCTGGTCGACCATGAACGACACCGCTCGCCTGGCCGTGTGGAAGACCTTGCCCGAGCGCGCCTGCGCCTGGCTCAACGAGACGCCCTGCGCCTGAGCGCCCATCACCATGGCCGAACACGACATCGTCACCTTGCCTGGTTCGATGCGCGTGTTCGAGCGCGGTTGGCTGTCGTCCAACAACGTCCTTTTCTTCGATGACGAAGCGCATGGCGGCTGCGCGCTGGTGGACACCGGCTACCTCACGCACGCCCCGCAAACGGTGGCGCTTGTGCAGCACGCCCTGCAAGGCAGGCCACTGCGGCGTCTGCTGAACACGCACCTGCACTCCGACCACTGCGGCGGCAATGCTGCGCTGCAGGCCATCTACGGCAGTCACACGCGTGTGCCTGCGGCGCAGATCGACGACGTGCGCCGCTGGGATACCGACGCCCTCAGCTACGGCCCCACCGGCCAGGAATGCGCACGCTTCTCGTTGCCCGATCGCGATCCCGACGCGGGCCTCGCCGACGGCATGACGTTGCGTCTGGGCGGCGTCGACTGGCAGGTCATCAGTGCACCTGGGCACGATCCGCACGCGGTCATCCTCTTCAACCCCGATACGCGCGTGCTGATCTCTGCCGATGCGTTGTGGGAGCGCGGCTTTGGTGTGATCTTTCCAGAGCTTGAGGGCGAAAGCGGCTTTGCCGAGCAGCAGGCCATTCTTGAGCGCATCGCGCAGCTCGACGCGCGCGTGGTGATTCCCGGACACGGCCGGCCGTTCACCAGCGTCAACGCCGCGATTGACGCATCGCTGGGGCGGCTTGCGTATCTGCGTGCAGACCCCGAACGCAACGCGCTGCACGCCATTCGCGTGCTGGTGAAGTTCAAGCTGCTGGAGCAGCAGGCGCTGTCGCACGACGCGCTGTTTGCGTGGTTCACGCAGACCACGCTGATGCCGCGCTTGCAGGCGCGCTTCTTCGCAAGCCAATCGATGGAAACGTTGGTGGATGCCGCGATCGCGGCGCTGGTCAAGGCAGGCGCCGCCACGGTCGAACACGGCCGCATCCTGAACCGCGATTGACATGCCGCGCGGTGGCGATGCCCCGCTACAATGCAGCGACGCCTCTTCTCTTCGCCTGGGCATGCCGAAACCCGCCACATCCAATCCGCCCGAGTCCGCCACTGAAGCCGCCACTGAAGCAGAAGCGCCGCGCCGCAAGCGCGGCCGCCCCGCGCAGGATGCCAACGAGGGCTTGCGCCGCGCGTTGATCGAGCAATCGGCCAGGCTGTTCCGCGAGAAGGGTTACGGCAACACCACGGTGCGCGACATTGCCGCTGCCACGGGCGTCCATGCAGGCAGTTGGTTCTACCACTTCAAGACCAAGCAGGACATCCTGCAAGCCGTGATCGAACACGGCTTGACTGTGGCGCTGGCCGACATCGAAGCCATCGATATCGACGACCTGCCGCCACGCGAGGCGATGCGCCAACTCGTGCGCGCGCACCTCTACACGATCCTTGCGCCCCACCAGGATTTCATTCCGGTGATGCTGTATGAGTGGCGCTCGCTCGATGCGCATGCGCAAGAGCGCATCATCGCGCTCAAGGACCGTTACGAAGACATCTGGACGCGCGTGATCGACCGCCTGCGTGCCTCCGGCGAATGGGCACACCCGACGCCTGTCGACCGCCTGCTGATGTTCGGCGCGCTCAACTGGACAGCGCAGTGGTATCAGGCTGGCGCGGGCATCAGCATTGACGCGCTGGCCGATCAGGCGGTGCTGTTCATCCTGCGCACGCCGCCCCAGCCGGCGGCCTAGTCCTCGCTACCGCGCGTCGCCTTCGAACAGCGTCTGGTTGGCGCTGCGCAGCACGTGCTTCTGGATCTTGCCGGTCGCCGTCATGGGCAGCTTGTCGACCACGGCGATGTGCTTAGGCACCTCAAAGCTACCGAGATGCTCTCTGCAATGCGCCTGCAGCGCGGCAGCATCGACTTGTGCATCGGGCTTGAGGCAGACAAACGCTGCCACCGCTTCCACCCAGTGCACATGCGGCAAGCCGACCACCGCGGCGTTCG
Organism: Burkholderiaceae bacterium 26; assembly: GCA_000955795.1. Taxonomy (GTDB): domain Bacteria; phylum Pseudomonadota; class Gammaproteobacteria; order Burkholderiales; family Burkholderiaceae; genus Ralstonia; species Ralstonia chuxiongensis. The sequence continues at coordinate 45,571 of JYOB01000002.1, read as the reverse complement.
CCACCGCCGGGTGCCGCAGCAACACTTCTTCCACCTTGACCGAGGGCACGTTCTCACCGCCGGTCTTGATCATGTCCTTGATGCGGTCCTTGAACTGGAGCTGGCCATCGGCATCCCACATGCCGAGATCGCCCGTGTGGTGCCAGCCGAAGCGGCGCGCGTTGGCGGTGGCCTGCGGGTCCTTGTAGTAGCCGAGCATGACATTGGGGCCGCGATGCACGATCTCGCCCAATTGGTTCGGGCCGAGCAGATTGCCTTGATCGTCCATGATCGCCGCCTCGTTCACCATGCAGGGCTGGCCCCAGTAGTTCCCGGTGCGCCGCAGTTGCTGGTCGGGCGCGAAGTACATCGTCATCGGGAAGATCTCGGTCTGGCCGGAGCCGAGCGCAAAGTTCGGACACACCTCGGCAATCAGGCGTTCGAGCAGCGGCTTGGCCATCGGGGCCATCGCATACAGGCATAGGCGCAGGCTTGAGAGATCCCGCTGCGCACGCAGCGGATGGTGCAGCAGCGCGGCGTACATGAGCGGCAGGCCGAACAGTTGCGTGATGCGCTCGTTGGCAATCGCATCGAGCAGCGCCGCCGGATCAAAGCCGCGCTGTACGACGAGCGTGGCGCCCACCATCATCGCGGACGCGGCGGTCGCAAACTGCGCGCAGTGGAACATCGGCAGCAGGCACGAGAACACGTCGGTCTCGTTCAGATTCAGGCCGGCGATGTTGGACATCAACGCGGCATGCACCGAGCGGTGCGAGTGCATTGCGCCCTTCGGCCGGCCGGTCGTGCCGCTGGTGTACATGATGAGCGCGAGATCGCGATCGTCGATCGCCACGGCGGGCAGCGTATCGGCGTGGCCTTGCAGCGCTTGCTCCACGGTTTGCGGGCCATCGGCAACCGGTGCGCCGAAGCATTGGTGCGCGGGTAAAGCAAGCGCCGACAGCGTGTCACGCAGCGCCGGGTACAGCGCCGCGTCGATCACCACGTGCCGCGCCTCGGCATGTTCGAGGATATAGCGCACATCGTCCGAGCCGAGCATCGCGTTGATCGGCACCCACACCAGCCCCGCCTTGAGAATGCCGTACGCGGCCACCAGAAACTGCGCCGAGTTGCCACACACCATCGCCACCTTGTCGCCGGGCGTGAGGCCGCTTGCAAGCAGCGCGTGCGAATAGCGATTGCTGTCTGCGTTGAGTTCGCCATGCGTCATGCGACGCGGGCCATCGACCAGCGCGACCTTCGCGCCGAACTTTCGTGCACTGCGATGCAACGTATCGCCCAGCGTCACCCGGTTCAGCAGGTTGGCTTCAAGCATGGTGTCTGGCGTGGCTTCGGACATGGGACGTCTCCTATGGACTGCATTGACCGCATGAACTGCACGACGAAACGATGGATCAGGACAGCAGTGCAGCCGTCAGGCCGCGGCAATCTCCATCAGCAACCCGCCGGGCGCAACCTGTGCACCGACTTGGGTGAATAACCCTTTCACCTCGCCTGCGAGCGGCGCGGCAATGCTGTGTTCCATCTTCATCGCCTCGACCACCAGCAGCACCTGACCGGCGCAGACCGCCTCGCCTTGGGCCACGTGCACGGCAACCACGCGGCCGTTCATCGGGGCGCTGATCCGGCCGCTGCCGGCTTGCGTGCCGTCACGCTCTGCCTTGGTGTATGTGGCGTCGATTGCGATGTGCTCGACGCCATTCAGCACGAAGTGGCATGCGTCGCCGGTGAAGGCGTAGTCGACCGCGTGGAGCGTGTCGCCCAGCGCAAGCGTGACGCGGTCGTTGGCCGCTGACACAAGGGCCGCCTGCGTGGCACCGCCGTCCCAAGTCAATTCCCACCGCTGCGCACCGAGCGCACGCACACGCATCTCGATGGCCTCGCCATCAAGCAAGAAGCGGCACAGCGTGGGATACGTGCGGCTGCTGGCCCAGCCATGCAGTTCTGCGGGATAGCGGCGTGCGGTGTCCTGGCACAGGTGCGTGAGCAGCACGGCAGCCGCTTGGCAAACCGCTGCATCAGGTACGGCCGCATGACGCATCGCCGCGGGGAAATGCCGGTCGATGAACGCGGTCGACACATCGCCGGAAAGGAACGCCGGATGCGCCACGCAATCGCGCAGAAACGCCCGGTTGGTCGGCAGACCCAGCAGCAGGCAATCGTCCAAGGCGTGCGCAAGACGTCGGCATGCATCGGCGCGGTCGGTGCCGTGCGAGACGATCTTGGCAAGCATCGAGTCGTAGTACGGCGAGACGACGAGCCCGTCGGCCAATGCATGGTCCGTGCGGACATCCTGCGGTGCACGCCAGCGGGCAACAGTGCCGCTTTGCGGCAGGAAATCCTGCTGCGGGTCTTCTGCGCACAGGCGCACTTCGATGGCGTGCCCGCCTTGTGCGCGACGTGCATCGATGGCGTCTTGCGCCAGTGGCAACGGCTCGCCCAGCGCCACACGCAGCTGCCACTCGACCAGATCGACGCCGATCACCGCTTCGGTCACCGCATGCTCCACCTGCAGGCGCGTGTTCATCTCCATGAAGTAAAACGCGCCGTCCGGGGCGAGCAGAAACTCCAGCGTGCCCGCACCCACATAGCCGATCGCGCGCGCCGCCGCCACCGACACCGCACCCATGCGCGCGCGCAGCTCGGGCGACACGGCGGGCGACGGCGATTCTTCAATCACCTTCTGATGCCGGCGCTGCACCGAGCAATCGCGCTCGCCGAGGTGAACCACGTTGCCATGCGTATCGGCAAACACCTGAATCTCGATATGACGCGGCTCGACGATGGCCTTCTCCAGGATCAGCTCGCCGGAGGCAAACGCGTTCTCCGCTTCGGAGCGGGCGGACTGCAGCGCGGCCGCAAAGTCCTCTGAGCGGTCCACGCGCCGCATACCCCGTCCACCGCCACCGGCGGCCGCCTTGATCATCACCGGATAGCCGATGCGCACGGCTTCGTGCGCCATGCGCGTGGCGGATTGGTCCTCGCCTTGATAACCCGGCACGCACGGCACCCCAGCGGCTTCCATCAGGCGCTTGGCGCCGGCCTTGTTGCCCATTGCGCGGATGGCATCCGCAGGCGGCCCGATGAAGACGAGGCCCGCGTCTGCGCAGGCATTGGCAAAGGCGTCGCTCTCCGCAAGGAAGCCGTAGCCGGGGTGTATAGCCTGCGCGCCCGACTTGCGCGCGGCCTCCAGCAATGCCGCAATGTTCAGGTAGGACACCTGCGGTTGCGATGCACCAATCGGCAACGCAAGATCAGCCGCGCGGCAGTGCGGGGCATCGCGGTCAGCCTCGGAATACACGGCAATGGTGCGCATGCCAAGGCGGCGCGCTGTGCGCATGATGCGCAGTGCGATCTCGCCACGGTTGGCGATGAGGATCGAGCGGAAAGCGGCATGCGGTGCTGTCATCGCTCAGCCCTTCTTGCCCGGCAGCGTGTTCATGTATTTGCAGATGATGCCGAGCATCACCTCGTCCGCGCCGCCGCCAATCGAGCCCAGACGCCCATCGCGGTAATAGCGCGAGACCGGGTTGTCCCATGTGAAGCCCATGCCGCCCCAGAACTGCAGGCAGGCATCGGGCACGATGCGCGCAAGGCGCCCGGCCTTGAGCTTGGCCATCGATGCCAGCTCCGTCACGTCCTGCCCCTGGATGTACAGATCGCACGCGCGATACGTGAGCGCGCGCAGCGCTTCCACCTCTGTCTTCAGCTCGGCCAGCTTGAAGTGCACCCACTGGTTGTCGAGCAGGCTGGCGCCAAACAGCTTGCGCTCGCGCGCGTACTCGGCGGTGGTCTCGATGCACATCGTCATCGTCGCCAGGCTGCTGGCCGCGGCCCACAGGCGCTCTTCCTGGAATTGCAGCATCTGGTACGTGAAGCCCTTGCCTTCCTCGCCGATGCGGTAGCGCTGGGGCACGCGCACGTCGTCAAAGTAGATGAGGCCGGTGTCCGATGAGTTCATGCCGATCTTGCGGATCTTCTTGCCGACCGACACGCCCTTCGTATTCATCGGCACGATGATGAGCGACTTGTTGCGGTGGGCGGGCTCGTCCGACGTATTGGCCAGCAGGCACATCCAGTCGGCCTGCAGGCTGTTGGTGATCCACATCTTGCTGCCGTTGATGATGTAGTCGTCGCCGTCCTTGCGCGCAGTGGTCTTGATGCTGGCCACATCGGAGCCGGCGCTCGGCTCCGACACGCCCACGCACGCCACGGCATCGCCGCTGATGGCGGGGGCCAGGAACTGCGCGCGCAGCGCGTCCGAACCGAAGCGTGCCAACGCGGGCGTCGCCATGTCGGTCTGCACGCCAATCGCCATCGGCACACCGCCGCAATGGATGTGGCCAAGCGTCTCGGCCATCGCCATCGCATATGAATAGTCGAGGCCCAGGCCGCCAAACTCGGTCGGCTTGGCGATGCCGAGAAAGCCAAGCTCGCCCATCTTCTTGAAGAGCTGCTTAGCGGGGAACATCTCCGCTGCTTCCCATTCATCGACGTACGGGTTGATATCGCTGTCGATGAAGCGTTTCAGGTTGCGCTGCAGTTCCTGATGCTCGTGGGTGAAGTGCATGGTGTCTCGCTCCGGTTGTCCTGGGCTGTTCGTGTATGGGTTCGGGGTAGCTACGGGCGTGCAACGCCAAACTGGATCGGATGCAGGGTGCGGCGGCGCGCTTCGTCGCAGACTCCAAGCACGCAGGCGAGCACCTTGCGCGTGTCGCGCGGGTCGATCACGCCGTCGTCCAGCAATCGGCCCGAAATGGTGAACGCATCTGACTGCCGCTCGAACGTGTCGATCACCTTGGCGCGCATCGCTTCAATGGCTTCATGGTCGACGGTTTGCGTCTTGCGTTGCATGCTCGCGGCCATGACCGTCGCCATCGTGCCGGCGGCCTGCTCAGCGCCCATCACGGCCGTCTTGGCGTTGGGCCAGCTAAAGCAGAAATCCGGAAAGAAACCGCGCCCCGACATGCCGTAGTTGCCCGCGCCAAACGACGCACCGCAATGCACGGTGATGCGCGGCACGGTGGCGTTGGCCATGGCCTGGATCATCTTGGAGCCGTGCTTGATCATGCCGGCCTGCTCCGACGCCTTGCCGACGATGAAGCCGGTGGTGTTTTGCAGATACAGCAGCGGCGTATCGGACTGGCAGCACGCCTGAATGAAATGCACCACCTTGGTGGCGCCCGCCGGGTCCAGCGGCCCGTTGTTCGTGATGACGCCGACATGCATGCCGCAGATTGACGCGTGCCCCGTGATCGTCGCGGGGCCGTAGTCTGGTTTGAACTCCAGAAAATCCGATCCATCGGCAATGCGGGCAATCACCTCGCGCATGTCGAGCGGTTTGCGGTGATCGGTCAGCGCAATGCCGAGCAATTCCTCCGCATCAAAGCGCGGCAGCACGTAGGGCCGATCCGCGGCCGGTACATTGCGGTTCCAGTCGAGCGCAGCCACAAGTTCGCGTGCGATGCGCAGTGCATCGGCATCGTCTTCAGCCAGGTATTCGGCCAGGCCCGACGTGCTGGCATGCATCTGTGCGCCGCCCAGTTCTTCTTCGGTGGCGATCTCACCCGTGGCCGCTTTCAGCAGCGGCGGACCAGCGAGAAACGCACGCGCGCGATCACGCACCATCACCACGTAGTCCGACAGACCTGGCATGTATGCGCCGCCCGCCGTGCTCGACCCGTGCACCACGCTGATCACCGGAATGCCTGCCGCCGACAGCCGTGCGAGCCAATAGAAACCGCTGCCACCATGGATGAAAGTCTCCACGCGATAGGTCAACAGGTTGGCGCCGGCCGATTCGACGAGATGGATGAACGGCAGCTTCTGCTCCAGCGCAATAGCCTGGGCACGCTGGAACTTCTCGATGCCCATCGGCTGCACGGCGCCTGCGTCGATGCCCGCATCGTCAACGATGATCATCGCGCGCACGCCGCTCACCCAGCCGATGCCTGCGATAAAGCCACCACCAGGAATCGAGCGCGCCGGGTCGGCGTGATCGAGGCAAAAGCCAGCCAGCGTGGACAGCTCCAGAAACGGCGCACCGGCGTCGAGCAAGCGGCCAAGCCGGTCACGTGGCAGCAGTTGCCCGCGCTGCTCGAAACGCGCGCGTGAGGCTTCGGACTTGTCGCGCGTGCGGTCTTCCAGCGTGCGCAGCCGGCCGACAAGTTCCATGAGCGCGGCGTGGTTCTGCCGGTACGCGTCGCTCTGCGGCACGATGCGCGATTCAAGCGCCGGCATTGCGGCCCTCCTCGCTTTGCAGCACCTTGGGCGTCACGGCCAGGTGGAAGCCGTTGAACGGCTCGGCGCCATGACGCGGTGCCGGCATAGGCGACCCGGGCCGCACGTTCGGGCGGCCGCCGTCCACGCGCAACGTCGTGCCGGTGATGAACGCCGCGGCTTCCGACAGCAGATACACGATGGCCGAAGACACTTCCGCCTCGGTGGCAAAGCGCCCAAGCGGCACCGTCGAAGGCATGCTGCGGATGGTCTCGGCCATCCACGGCGGATACGCATCCATGCCCGACGACGCCACGTAACCGGGCGCCACCGCGTTCACGCGTACGCCGTACTGCGCCCACTCGAACGCGGCCGTCTCCGTAAAGTTGACCATGCCCGCGCGCGCTGCGCCGGAGTGGCCCATGTTCGGCATGCCACCCCACATGTCGGCGACGATGTTGACGATCGCGCCGCCGTGCTGCTGCATCGCCTGGTTCAGGCACTCGCGCGCCATCAGGAAACCGCCTGTCAGATTCGTCTGCACCACCGCTTCCCAGCCCTTGGCAGAGATGTCCTTGAGCGGCGCTGGAAACTGGCCGCCGGCGTTGTTGACCAACGCGTCGATGCGGCCGTGCTCGCGGTAGATTTGCGCGACCGTGGCTTGCGCGGCGGCCTCATCGCGGATATTGCAAACGTAGGTGTGCGCGGTGCCGCCGGCTTCGACAATCTCCGTGCGCACGGCGGCAAGCTTCTCGGCATTGCGCCCCACCAACGCGACCGCCGCCCCCAGCGACGCCAACTCATGCGCCGTGCACCGGCCGATGCCGCTGCCGCCACCCGTCACCACGGCCACTTGCCCTTGAAACAGCCCCGGTCGAAAGACTGAGCGATACATGGTTCTCTCCCTGAATGCGCGCGTTAGGCCCTTAGGCCCAGCCGAGCTGGCGCGCGGCAAGATCACTGAGGATTTCCTCGGCGCCGCCGCCGATCATGTAGACCTTCACTTCACGATAGATGCGCTCCGACTTCGTGCCGCGCATGAAGCCCATGCCCCCAAGCAGTTGCACGGCCGTGTCGGCGCAGAATTGCAGGCCTTGCGTGGCGAAGTTCTTCAGCATGCATAGTTGCGCGACCGGTGAATCGCCGGCCTGCATGCGGTGCATCAGGTCTTCAAGCAATGCCCGGGTGGCTTCGATGCGCGTGGCCATCGCCACAAGCTTCTGCCGCACGACTTGATGCTGGACGAGGCGCTTGCCGAACGTTTCGCGCTGCGTGGCCCATTCCACGGCTTCGGCCAGGCACGTGCGCGCCAAGCCGTAGGCTTGCATCGCCAGCGCCAAGCGCTCGTGGTTGAAGTTGCGCATCACCAGCTCGAAGCCGCGGTTTTCCACGCCGAGCAGGTTGCCGATGGGCACGCGGCAGTTGTCGAAATGCAGCTGTGCCGTGTCGGAGCACCACCAGCCCATTTTTTTGAGCGGCGTGCGCGTCAGGCCCGGCGTATCGCCCTCCACGAGCAGCACAGAAATGCCACCGCCCCCCGCGCCGCCCGTGCGCACGGCCACGGTGATGTAATCCGCGCGCATGCCGGAGGTGATGAAGATCTTGCTGCCGTTGACGACGTAGTGATCGCCGTCGCGCACCGCACGGGTGGCGAGGTTGGCAACGTCCGACCCGCCCGAAGGCTCGGTGATGGCGAGCGCGCTGATCTTCTCGCCCGACAGGATTTCCGGCAGCACGCGCGCCTTCAGTTCTGCCGATCCGCCCGCCACGATGGGTGGCGCGCCGATCGTGTGGCTGAACAGCGATGCGAGCAAGCCGCCGCTGGCCGCCCGCGTCAGCTCTTCGATCATCGCCAGTTCCAGAAACAAATCACCCGGCGTGCCGCCGTGTTCCTCCGGAAAACCGATGCCGAGCAAGCCGAGAGCCGCCGCCTCGCGATACAGCGCACGCGGAAACGTCTCGGCCTCTTCCCATGCATCGATGTTTGGCATCACGGCCTTGTCGACAAAGCGGCGAACGGTCTCACGAAACGTATCGTGATCGGCATCGAAACGGGCAGACGGCAGCAGGCCTGAGAGCATGATCGCCTCGTCAATCAAGGGTGGTCGGCCGGCACGCGCACCGGCATCGTCAGCAGCACCTGCGCCATGCCCTTGCCGAGCGGGTCGTTGCGCAGCGAGGCCATGCCGCCACCGCCCAACGCCTGCTCGCACACGAAATTGAGCGCGTGGATGCCGGGCAAGTCGTATCGCGTGACGCGCCCCCTCACGACATGCGCGAGGTACGCCGCGACGGCGTCTTCCGTCAATTGCGCGCGCAGCAACGGCAGGTCTTCAGGCCGACGCGCGATGACGCCGATATTGGAGGTGTCGCCCTTGTCGCCGCTGCGGGCATAGGCGAGTTCGATGAGGGGAACTTCGCGCGTTGGGCCGGCCGGCAAGGCATCCGATGCAGCTGCCGCGGTGGATGCCTCGAGTGCGGCACCGCCCGTCGGCACGGCAATGTCGAAGCCCTCCCCGCCCAGCAATGTCACGCGCGCCTGCACGCGCGCCTTGTCGATCAGGAAGGCGTATTGCTTGATGGCGGGCACCACGCTTGGCCGCCCACCTGCGCCCGTCGTGCCCGGCGCCCACGACGTACCCGCCGGCGCGATCTCGCGCGCGAACAGTTCCAGCGCCTGCTTGCTCGGATGCGTCACCGCCAGCCACATCACCGATTCAAAACGGGGCACGTTCGGCTGATGCGGCCCGAACAGATACGCCGAACCGAGCGTCTCGATATGCGTCGCGCTGTAATCCGGCAGACCAAGCTGGCGGAACAGGCCGCGCGTGCGTTCCAGAATCGCCTCGGCGGTGCGGCGCGCCTTGCGATCGGCGTCAATGCCGACGATGGTGAGTTGGCCAGTCGCGCGGTAGCCGTCGGCATACGTTGCGCTCACCTTGTAATCGGGCGTGGGCGCAAGGCCGCGTGCGCCGCGCACTTCCACGCGATGCTCGCCTGCCTGCGCCATCGTCACCTGCGCGAAGTCGCACACCACGTCGGGCAGCACGTAGCGCGCCGGGTCGCCAATTTCGTAGAGCAGTTGTTCGCCCACGGTAGCGGGCGTCACCAGCCCGCCCGTGCCGTCGGTCTTGGTGACGATGAAGCTGCCGTCGGCCCGGCATTCGGCGATCGGGTAGCCGCTGTGCGCCCAGTCGGGCACGGCTTCCCAATCGGTATGCAGGCCGCCCGCACCCTGGCAGCCGCATTCAAGGATGTGCCCGGCGAGGCTACCGGCAGCGAGGCGATCGTAATCATCGATTGCCCAGCCGAAGTGGTGCATCAGCGCGCCGAGCGTGACGGCGCTGTCGACGCATCGCCCTGTAATGACGACCTGCGCGCCCGCATCGAGCGCCGCCTTGATCGGCAATGCGCCGAGATACGCATTCGCGCTGACCACCTTGTCGGGCAAGGGGCGGCCGCTTTGCAGCTCGCGCACGCCTTCGTCGCGCAGCGCGGGCAGCAGCGGCAAGACGTCGTCGCCTTCCACCACGGCAATGCGCACGCGCACGCCCAGCTCATCGGCCAACGCCTGCAGCGCCGCCGCGCATCCGCGCGGATTCACGCCGCCCGCGTTGGCGATGATGCGGATGTTCTGCGCCAGCGCATCCTTGAGCACCGCGCGCATCGCCACGCTCACAAAGTCGGTGGCGTAACCCAGCTCGACGTTCTTCATGCGCGCGCTGGCCAGCAGCGACATGGTCAGCTCGGCCAGGTAGTCGAAGACAAGAAAGTCGAGGCGGCCCGAGGCGACCAGCTGCATCGGGCCCGTAATGCTGTCGCCCCAGAAACCGCCGGCGCCGCCAATGGAAACGGTGTCCTTGCGCATGTCAGCGGCCCGTCCAGTTAGGAGCGCGCTTTTCACGAAAGGCGGCTTGCCCTTCCTGCGCATCTTCGGTCAGGGCGAACAGGCCGATCTGGCTTTCGGTAAACGCCATGGCCTGCTCGAAGCTGAGTGATTCCACCTGCTTGAGCGTGTACAGCCCGCGCCGGATGGCCGACGGCGATTTGTCCAGCAGCCGCGCAAGCAACGCATCGACCGCTCCATCAAGCGCTTCAGGCTCTGCGACTTCGTTGACGAGGCCCGCGGCGAGTGCGCGTTCTGCGCTCATCGGTTCGCCCGTCAGGCACAGCTCGTTCAGCACGCGGCGCGGCAACTGGTGCTGCAGCACGGCCAACACCTGGGCGGGGAACACGCCGACTTTTACCTCCGGCAAGCCGAACGTGGCGCGACGGCTGGCCACCGCCAGATCGCACATCGCCAGCAAGCCCATGCCGCCCGCCACGCAAGCGCCATTCACGCGGGCAATGAGCGGCACGGTGCAGCGGCGCGCCTGGCGAAACAGATCGGCCAAGGCCTGATGCGGCTGGGAATAGTCGAAGCGAAAGGATTGGCCGGTTTGCAGATCGGCGCCGGCACAGAAGGCACGCGTGCCGGTGCCGGTCAGCACCACGGCCCGCACGGAGGTGTCGCGGCTGGCGTCGGTCAACGCAGTTGTGAGCGCTTCGAGCACGGCGGCGTTGATCGCGTTGCGGCGGTCTTCGCGCTGAATGGTCAGCCACAGCGCCTGGCCGCGCCGCTCGATGAGGAGTTCCGGGTCCGTGCTCACGCGATGTTCGCCTCGAAAAGGGATTCGGTTGGACAACCTGCCCGGCAATACTAAATCATTTGATTGAAAAAATGGAAGCGTTCGAGTGGCATAGCTTTCAACAATTTTCTACAGCAGCGTCGCGGCGCTATAACCCCCTGATTTATATGACGAACCCTGTGCGTTCGTAAGGAATTTGCCAGCCGGTGCGTTGACTCGTTCACATGTAAACGATAACAATTCTCATTTGCAACACACATGTAACCAGAACTTTTGGGGAGGGGCAGCACGCCATGTACGCAGCACAGACGGAACGCAAGCGCACCGAACATTCGGTCGTGGGATATCTAACCGGCGCGATGAGCTTTGCCGTGGCTTCAGCGCCAGCGCTGGCCGACACAAAGAAGGACGCCGTATCGGCCACCCTGCCTGAGCAGACCGTGACCGGCAGCAGCGGCTTTAAGACGGATGCCGCGTCCGGCGGCAAATTCACCGCGCCGCTGCTCGATACACCCAAGTCCGTCACAGTCATTCCGGCTGAGGTGCTGCAGAACACCGGCTCCGTCACGCTCACCGAGGCGCTGCGCACGGTGCCGGGCATCGCGTTTGGCGCAGGCGAAGGCGGCAATCCGGTGGGCGATCGCCCGTTCATCCGCGGCTACGACGCGCAGGCCAGCACCTTCCTCGATGGGTTGCGCGACATCGGTGCGCAATCGCGCGAGATGTTCAACGTGGAATCGGTGGAAGTCATCAAGGGGCCGTCGGGTGCGTATGGAGGGCGCGGCGCGGCCGGCGGGGCAATCAACATCGTCACCAAGACGCCCAAGCTGGAGCACTTTACCGAGGGCACGCTGTCGGTCGGCAACGCGGCGTACAAACGTGTCACGGCTGACGGCAATTACCAGATCGGCGAGCACGCCGCCTTCCGCCTGAACGCGATGGCCCACGACACCGCCGTTGCCGGCCGCGACGTGACGAGCTTCAGCCGCTGGGGCATTGCGCCGTCCATCGCCTTTGGGCTGGGCACGCCCACGCGCGCCACGCTGTCGTACTACCACCTGCAATCGAACGACACGCCCGACACCGGCATTCCGTACAACAACGGCACGTTCAACCGCCGCACCGATGGCCGCCCGCAACTGTTCGGCCCCGGAGACGGCGCGCCCGTGAATGTCGACCGGAGCGTCTATTACGGCCTGTCGCGCGACTTCCGCCGCGACCGCGCCGACATGGGCACGTTCTCTTTGGAGCACGATGTGTCGCGCGCGCTGAAGTTGCGCAACACCACGCGCATCGCCCGCACAAGTCAGGACACCGTCTGGACGCAGCCCGACGACAGCCAGGGCAACATCTATTACGGCATGGTCTGGCGCCGCACCAATTCGCGATATTCGGTGGCCAACACCGTCGCCAACCAGACGGAAGCCACGGGCAAGTTCGACACCGGCGGCCTTAAGCACAGCTATGCGGCGGGCCTGGAGTTCTCGCGCGAGCGCAGCCGCAATGACACATACGCGGTGGCCACCGGCAGCAACCGCTGCCCGAACGGCATCGGCGCGGCCGGCGGCTACAACTGCACCGATCTCTTCAACCCGAACCCGAACGCCCCCTGGGCGGGCAGCATCAAGCTCAACAACAATCCGGCCGAGACGACCGTGCGCACGCAATCGGCCTACGTGTTCGACACCATCGAGCTGTCGCCGCGCTGGCAGGTCAACGGCGGCCTGCGCTTCGACCGCTATTCGGCATCGGCCACCACGTCGGCGAATGCGCAGGGCGTGCGTTCAAGTTTTTCGCGTGACGACAACCTGCTGAACTACCAGCTCGGCCTCGTTTTCAAGCCTGCTCAGAACGGCAGCATCTACGTGGCGTACGGGACGTCTTCCACGCCGTCGGGCTCGGTGGCGGGCCAGGGTGCCGATACAAGCGCGCTGACGCCAGACCGCTCGGGCAATCGCGGCGACGTGCTCGCCCCGGAAAAGAACCGCGCCTACGAACTCGGCACCAAGTGGAACGTGCTGGACAGCAAGCTTGCGCTAACAGCCGCCGTCTTCCGCATTGAAACGACGAATGCGCGCATCGTGCAGCAGGACGGCACCGCCGCCATGGCCGGCAACAAGCGCGTCGACGGTTTCGAGCTGGGCTGGTCGGGCGCGCTGACCAACCGCTGGCAGGTATTCGGCGGATACACGTATCTGAAGAGCGAGCTGCGCAACAACGGCGGCGCAGGCGCAGCCTTTGGCGGCACCAACGGAACGGCCTTCCCCAACACGCCGAAGAACAGCTTCAGCTTGTGGACGACGTATCAGCCGATGCCGAAACTCACGCTCGGCGGCGGCGCGTATTACGTCTCGAAGGTGTGGGGCAGCAGCAACCCTGCCAACCCGAAGTGGGTGCCGGCGTATTGGCGCTTTGATGCCATGGCCGCGTACCGCATCGACAAGCACACCACCCTGCAGCTGAACGTGCAGAACGTGTTCGACAAGGTGTACTTCAACCAGGCGTATGCATCGCATTACGCATCGCTGGCACCTGGCCGCACGGCCATCCTGACGCTGGGCATCCGCTACTGATGTCGGCACACGCTGCAGCTGCCGCTGCCGATGCGGCGGTGGTCGATGCCATCCACGCCGTGCTGACTGGCCCTGCTGAGCGCGCCGCACGCTGGCTGGCGGCTGCCGCCCGGCGCGGGCACACGGAAGCGCAGGCCATCTTCGGCCAATGGCTGCTCGATGGCCGCGGTGTCGAACGCAGACCGGCCGAAGCGTTGTTCTGGTTCAAGACGGCCGCGCTGTCAGGCCACGCCATGGCCGCCAACATGCTCGGTCGCTGCTACGAGCACGGCTGGGGCGCGCCCGCCTGCGACAAGACCGCCACGCACTGGTACGCGCGTGCCGCCGCTGCCGGCCTCGATTGGGGGCAGTACAACTACGCCACGAGCCTGCAGCTCGGCCGCGGCATTCCGGCTGATCGCGCGCGCGCCTTCACCCTCTTCCGGGCTGCGGCCGCACAGGGCCACGCCAAGTCGATCAACGTGCTCGGTGGCTTCTATGAAGACGGCTGGGAAGTCGAGGCTGACACGGCAATGGCCCTGCGCTGCTACCTGCGCGCCGCAGAGGGCGGTGACTTCCGCGGCCAGTTCAATGCCGCGCGCCTACTCGCGCTCGCCAGCCGCGCAGATGACGCCCTCGCCTGGATGCGCGCCGTGCCGCGCACCGCCACACCGGCCTTCCTCGCGAAGGCGCATGACTTTCTTGCCGGCCATCCCGATGCGCGTTTGCGCGTGCTGGCCGCTGCGCTGGACACCGAACCATCATGCTGCTGAAGATTCCCAACGTCCTGACCAAGGAACAGGTTGCGCAGTGCCGCGCCATCATCGATGCCGCCGAATGGGTGGACGGCAAGATCACCGCCGGCGCGCAGTCAGGCCAGGTGAAGCACAACATGCAGTTGCCCGAGGGCTCGCAGGCCGCGCGTGAGGTCGGTACCTTCATCCAGGATGCGCTTTCGGCCAATACGCTGTTCTTCTCCGCCGCGTTGCCGCTCAAGGTGTTCCCGCCGCTGTTCAATCGCTACGCGGGCGGCCAGACCTTCGGCAACCACGTCGACAACGCCGTGCGCCACCTGCGCGGCACCGATTTCCGCATCCGCAGCGACCTCTCCTGCACGCTGTTCCTGACCGAGCCCGAAGACTACGAGGGGGGCGAACTCGTGATCGACGACGCCTTCGGCGAGCACCGCGTCAGGCTTGCGGCGGGTGACATGGTGCTTTACCCCAGCAGCAGCCTGCACCGCGTGACGCCGGTTACGCGCGGCGCACGCGTCTGCTCATTCTTTTGGCTGCAAAGCATGGTGCGCAGTGACGCGCATCGCACGCTGCTGTTCCAGATGGATACGGAACTGCAGCGGCTGATGGGGCTGCTGGGGCAGGACGACCCGTCGGTCATCGCGTTGACGGGGACGTATCACAACCTGCTGCGCGAGTGGGCCGACGCCTAGGCGGCTGCCTCAGGCGAAGTACGCCCGCATCTCCTTGAGCAGCGCTTCCGGCGCCTCTTCCGGCACGTAATGCCCGCACGGCACGGTGCCGCCGCTCACGTCGTCCGCCACGGCACTCCACAGTTCCAGCGGCTTGAAGCAGCGTTGGATCACGCCATGCTCACCCCACAGCACACGCAGCGGCACGCTCACGCGCTTGCCGGCGTCGCGGTCGGCGCGATCATGTTCGAGGTCGATGGTGGCAGCGGCGCGGTAGTCCTCGCACATGGCGTGCACGCTGGCGGGCTCCCGCATGGCGGCGGCGTAGGTCGCCATTGCTTCCGGGGCGAACGGTTCGAGCCCCGAGTGGCGCAGGCCCATCAGTTTGCCGATGTAGAAATCGGGCGTGGCGTTGATGAGCGTCTCAGGAAACGGCGACGGCTGGATCAGGAAGAACCAATGCCAGTAGGCGGAGGCAAACGCCATGTCGGTGTGCTCGTACATCGCCAGCGTGGGGGCGATGTCGAGCAGCATGGCCCGCTCGACATGCAAGGGATGATCAACACACAGGCGATGCGCCACGCGCGCCCCGCGATCATGCGCGCACAGCCGGAAGCGGCCGAAGCCGAGCGCGCGCATGACCTCCACCTGATCCTGCGCCATGGTTCGCTTGCTGTATTCGGCGTGCCGGGCACTGCCGGCCGGTTTGGATGAGGCGCCATAGCCGCGCAGATCGGTCGCGACGACGGTGTAATCGTGCGCCAGCTCCTGCGCGACTTTGTGCCAGATCACATGGCTTTGCGGATGGCCATGCAGCAACAGCAGCGGCGGACCGCTGCCGCCGATCACCCCCGCGATCTCCACCCCGTTGACCATTTGGCGGAACGGACGAAAGCCGGGAAACAGCGCGGCGTCTGCAGCAGCGGTGGCGGCATCGATGGAAAGCGGCGTGGTCATGCAAGTCTCCGGTGATCAGTCTTGGGTGAAGTGATGCGTGGCGAATGCTCCGCATGCTAGCGCAGAGCGGGCACGCGCGTTGCGGGACCGTCCACTGCCGTTCCCTTCTTTCGATTTCCCCTGACAAGGAGTTCGCCATGACCCCATTGCAAGACTTGCGCATCGCCGTTCTCGTCGACGATTTGTTCGAGCAGGCTGAGCTGGCCAGCCCCAAGCAGGCGCTGGAAGCCGCCGGTGCCACGGTCAGCATCGTCGCGCCGAAAGGCCCAAGCGTGACGGGCTTGCACCACGCCACCAAGGGCGACACCTTCAAGGTGGACCTGACGCTGGATCAAGCCAAGGCTGACGACTTCGATGGGCTGATGCTGCCCGGCGGGGTATTCAACGCCGATGCACTGCGCGTCGTGCCGGCCGCGCAGGCCTTTGTGAAAGCGTTCGAGCGGGCGAAAAAGCCGATCGCCGTGATCTGCCACGGGCCGTGGCTGATGGTGTCTGCGGGCCTGGTGCGCGGGCGCACGCTGACGAGCTGGCCGACGCTGCAGGACGACATCCGCAATGCCGGCGGCATGTGGGTGGACCGCGAAGTGGTGACCGACCGCAACTGGGTCAGCAGCCGCAAACCCGATGACCTGCCCGCCTTCAACCGCGCCTTCATTGAACTGCTGACGCAGCATGCCGATGCCTGAGCCCGACGGGTAGACCGCGCACGGCGGGGTGCGGGATCGTTCCTATAATCAAACGACGTGTTCTGCCCCTGTCGTGCCGGTTTGCCCAACCAGGAGACGCCATGCCCGCCGCCAAGCACCTGCCGCCCATGCTGCAGCACCTGACGCTGCCCGTGATCGGTTCGCCGATGTTCATCGTCAGCTATCCGGAACTGGTGCTGGCGCAATGCAAGGCCGGCATCGTCGGGGCGTTTCCAGCGCTCAACGCGCGCCCGGCCGAGATGCTGGACGACTGGCTCACGCAGATGAACGAGGAGCTGGCCGCCTACCGCACCGCGCATCCGCACGAAGTGGTGGGGCCGATCGCCGTCAATCAAATCGTGCACCACTCAAACGCGCGGCTGGAGCAGGACGTGGCCACCTGCGTCAAACACAAGGTGCCGATCTTCATCACCTCGCTGCGCGCGCCCGTCAAGGAGATCCTGGATGCCGTGCATAGCTACGGCGGCATCGTTCTGCACGACGTGATCAACTTGCGCCATGCCGAAAAGGCGCTGGAAGCCGGTGTCGACGGCCTGATTCTGGTGGCTGCGGGTGCGGGTGGGCATGCCGGCACGCTGTCGCCATTTGCGCTGGTGGGCGAGGTACGGCGCATCTTCGACGGACCGATCGCGCTGTCGGGCGCCATTGCCACAGGCGACGCCATCCTTGCCGCGCAGGCCATGGGTGCGGACCTCGCCTACATCGGCACGCGTTTCATCGCCAGCCAGGAGGCCCACGCGGCCGAAAGCTACAAGCAGGCCATCCTGCGAGCGGCCGCGTCGGACATCGTCTACACCAACCTCTTTACGGGCGTGCACGGCAACTACATCCGCGAAAGCATCGAACTCGCGGGACTGGACCCGGCCGCCCTGCCCGAGGCCGACAAATCCAAAATGAACTTTGGCGATGGCAGCTCGCGCGCCAAGGCCTGGAAAGACATTTGGGGCGCGGGGCAAGGGGTGGGGCAGATTGCCGATCTGCCGCCCGCCGCCGAAATCGTGGCGCGCCTGAAGGCCGAATATGACGCGGCCAAGTTGCGTCTTGCGCTGCACCTGCGCCTCTAGACTCTGCCCGCCCCACAACTAGGCGTGCATGCCCCACTGCACTTGAATTGACTTGCGCTGGCCGCGCTTCTACATTCCAGAGATTCAAGACACGACATGCGCGGAGCCATGGGATCGGCTACCGCGCAACCGTATGCGCAAGCATCCTTGGGGGGATGTTCGACAGGCGTCTGCTTTCCTGTTGCGCGCACCGACGACAAAAGGAGAACAAGATGACGCACTGCCCTGCGCCCGCGCGCCCGCTTACCAAGCTGGCGGCTGTGGCGCTGAGCGTGGCGGCCTCGGCGCTTACCCTGGGCCTGACCGGCTGCTCCACCCAGAACGCCGCGACCACGGCACCGATCGAGCAACGTCTGCCGCAACCGAACGAAGCGCTCGTGCGCTCGGCCTATGTCTACGCGTTTCCGTTGATGATGACCGATGCGCTGCTGCAGACCACGTCTGCGCTGGCGCCCGCCGGCACGTTCATGCACCAGCGCACGCTGGAAGATGAAGCCCTGCCCGCCGGCGTGCGCGCCCGCGTAGACGTACTCGCCAGCAGCGCTTTCATTGATTTGCGTAACGGCCCGGTCGTCCTGAGCCTGCCCGACGCCGGTCGCCGACACCTCTGGGTGGCGCTGCACGACGGGTGGAACGACGTGTTCGAATCGCTCGGCAACCGCACCACCGGGGCGCGTGCCGCGCACTACGCCATCACGCCGCCGGGTTGGGAGGGCACGCTGCCCACGGGCGTCAAACAGATTGCCGCGCCGACCAGCCTCGTCTGGGTGGTGGCACGGACGCCGGTGGCCGGACCGCGCGACCTGACCGCCGCACGCCGCATACAGGACCGCTACCGCATCACCCCGCTGGAGGCCTTCGGCAAAACCACCCCGCGCGAGGCCGAAGCCGGGGCAAAGGTGAACACGGACAAGGCCACCGACCTAGACGTCAGCCTGGATGCCGCGCGCCGCCGTGTCACCGCGCTGGACGCCAACAGCTACTTCACGCGCTTTGCCGAGCTGCTCAAGGACAATCCGCCGCACGCAGCCGACTCCACGATGCTGCAATCGCTGCGTGATCTGGGCATCGTGCCTGGTGCGCCGTTCGACGCCAAAGCCGTGAGCGCCGCCAACCTGAAGGTGATGGAGGGTGGGGTGGCGGCCGCGCGCGAAACGCTGGCGCTGGCCGTCAAGCAACCGTCCGTCACGCAGAATGGCTGGTTCATCCCGCGCATGATCGGCGCCTACGGGCTGGATTACGCACAGCGCGCCATCGTGGCGTGGAACGGCGGCGGCACCGACCTGCCGCAGGACATGCTCATCGCCACCGCCACGACCGACGCCAACGGCATGGCGCTGGACAGCACGCACCGCTACGTCCTGCATTTCGAGCGCAACCAACTGCCGCCCGAGAATGCCGGCTGGGCCATCGCTGCCCTGTCCGCTGCCGGGCAGCCGCGCCGCGCGATCGAACGCCCGGGCCTGCGCAACGTGCTGAGCGAAGCTGATCGCCCGCGCCTGAACCGCGATGGCTCGCTCGACATCCTGATCCAGCGCGCACCGCCCAAGGGCATGCGCAACAATTGGCTGCCACCGCCCACCGGCTCGTTCCTGCTGCGTATGCAACTGACCTGGCCCAAGGAGGCGGCACTCGATGCATCGTGGCTGCCGCCCGCCGTACAGCGGCGGGACGCTGCAACCCAATAGCCAAGAGCGGCCGAGCGCGCGGTCAGGCCTCGGCCACCCGCACCACGAGCTTGCCGAAGTTGCGTCCTTCGAGCAGGCCGATGAACGCGGCCGGGGCGTTCTCCAACCCGTCGATGCGGTCTTCGCGCAGCTTCACCTTGCCGGCTGCAACCCACGCACGCATGTCGCGCTGGAAGGCGTCGTAGCGGCTGGCGTAATGGTCGAGGATGATGAAACCCTGCATGCGCACGCGCTTCTGCAGCACGGTCGCCGTCACCTTGGGCAGGCGGTCGGGTCCGGCCGTGGCCTCGTCGTTGTAGTGCGAAATGAAGCCGCATACGGGCACGCGCGCCCCAATGTTCAGTAGCGGCAGCACCGCGTCGAACACCTCGCCGCCCACATTTTCAAAGTACACGTCGATGCCGTCCGGGCAGGCGTCGGCCAGGCGCCTTGCAAGGTCGGGTTGGCGGCGGTCAAGGCAGGCGTCAAAGCCGAGCGTGTCGACGGCGTAGCGGCATTTGTCCGCGCCGCCGGCAATGCCGACCACGCGCGCGCCCTTGAGCTTGGCCAGCTGCCCGACCACCGCACCGACAGCCCCGGTGGCTGCGGCCACCACAACCGTCTCGCCAGCTTTGGGTTGACCGATGTCGAGCAGACCGACATACGCCGTGAACGCCGGCATGCCGAGCCCGCCCAGCGCCAATGAAGGCTCGGGCATATCGCCCAGCGCAGTCAGCCCCTCGCCGGCAGCAACGGCATAGTCCTGCCAACCGGCAGCGCCGAGCACCACGTCACCCTCGCGAAACTGCGCGTGCCGTGATGCCACGACGCGGCTGACGGTACCGCCCACCATGGGCGCGCCCACGTCCACCGGCGGTGCGTAGCCGGGACCGACTTCATCCATCAGATTGCGCATGTACGGGTCGAGCGACAGATACAACGTGCGCAGCAGCACCTCGCCTTCTTGCGGCGTGGGCACGGCAGTCTCTTCGATTCGGAAGTTCTCAGGCGAGGGCGTGCCGCTCGGGCGGCTGGCGAGAACAATACGGCGGTTGACGGCTTCGCGTTGCGGCATGACAAGCTCCTGTAGACCAATCGTCTAGAAACTGGCGAAAAAAATTTGCGTGGCTGGGCAATCTAGCAGCAATCGCGATATTTGACCGACGCTCGGCAAGTCACTACCCGCAGCAAGGCCACTCAGCCTCGGCATCAATATTCCAGTTTACTAGATAATAATTTCCACTAAACTGGAGAACATGGACATTCACCAACGCATCGCTCACCGCTTGCGCGAACTGCGCGACGCCCAGGGCCTCTCGCTCGACGCGCTGGCAGAACGCAGCCAGGTCAGCCGTTCGGCCATCTCCCTCATCGAGCGCGGCCAGAGCAGCCCGACCGCTGCGGTGCTGGATCGGCTCAGCTCCGCGCTGGGCGTGACGCTTGCCTCGCTGTTCGAAGACAGTTCCGTGCCGGCCGTGGAACCGTCGCCGGTATCACGCGCGGCAGATCAGCCCGAGTGGACCGACCCTGGCTCGGGCTACGTGCGCCGCAACCTGTCGCCGGCGGCGCGTTCGCCCTTGCAGCTCGTTGAGGTGCACTTTCCGCCCGGCGAGCGCGTGGCCTACGACACCGGCGCGCGCGATGCCGAAATCCACCAGCAGGTGTGGGTGATCGAAGGTTCGATGGAAATGACCGTGGGCGACACACACTGGCGCCTCAATGCAGGCGACTGCCTGACCATGCGGCTGGACTGCCCGATCGTCTATCACAACCCCACGCGGCGGCCGGCCCGTTACCTCGTCGCGCTGACAACCGTGTCCGCTGCCCACTGGAGGCCTTGATGATCGACACCCTGACCATCCGGCGCGTCGGCGCCAACGAGGCAAGCGCGTGTGTGGATGCGTTGGCCGACGTGCTGATCGATTGCGTGGAAGGCGGCGCGTCAGTGAGCTTCATGTGGCCGTTGTCTCGCGACAAGGCGCAGGCGTTCTGGCGCAACGTTGCCGAAGGCGTGGCGTGCGGCGAGCGCGCCTTGTTGATTGCCGAGGATGAAGCGGGCGCCATCCACGGCACCGTGCAACTGGTGCTCTCACAGCCGGAAAACCAGCCGCACCGCGCC
Organism: Burkholderiaceae bacterium 26; assembly: GCA_000955795.1. Taxonomy (GTDB): domain Bacteria; phylum Pseudomonadota; class Gammaproteobacteria; order Burkholderiales; family Burkholderiaceae; genus Ralstonia; species Ralstonia chuxiongensis. Next base: position 24,235 of record JYOB01000002.1, on the reverse strand, counting down.
GACGTCGCCAAGATGCTCGTGCACCGCCGCGCGCGTCGGAAGGGCGTGGCGCAGCGGTTGATGGCCGCCATCGAAGATGAGGCGCGCACCGAAGGCAAGACGGTGCTCGTGCTCGACACGGTGACGGGCGGCGATGCCGAGCGGCTATACGCACGCGCCGGCTGGCAGCGCGTGGGCGTGGTGCCCAATTACGCGCTGATGCCCGACGGCGCATTCTGCGGGACGACGTTCTTCTGCAAGCAGCTCACACCGTCGGCCCGCGCGGCCTAGTCGACCGATCAAATCGTCAACGTGCCGCGTCCGATTTCGATCACGCGGCCACCCACGTGGATCGTGCCGTCGGCATCCACACGCAGCGTCAGGTGGCAGGGTCGCCTCACTGCGGCGCCCTGCTCGATGCGGTAGCTGGCGGGCAGCGCATGGCCCGTCGCGCGCAGCCAGCCGCCCAGGTTGGCGCACGCCGAACCGGTGCCCGGGTCTTCCCACAGGCCGGTGCCGTATTCGAAGAAGAAGCGCGAAACCACCGGATCGTTACTGCCAGGCGCGGGCATGGTGAAGACGTAGGCGTTGCGCCCATCGTTGCGGCTGCGCGGCCACGCATCGAAGGCTGACGGGTCGGGCCGGGCGCGCTCCACATCGGCGCGCGTCTTGACCGGCACCATCAGTTGCTCGATGCCTGCGTCAACCCACAGCGGCGGGCCCGCCAGCGCATCCGCATCCAGCCCAAGCATCGTGGCGATGGCCGGATCGGCTTCGCGCGTATCCAACGCCCCCGAGCGCGGCGGCACGAGCGACCACCCCTCGTCCTGCGCCGTCAGCGACACGATGCCCGACTGGCAACGCAGCGTCAGTTCATTGCCTGGGCCGTACAGTTCGCGCACCACCTGCGCGGTCCCAAGCGATGGGTGACCAGCAAACGGCATCTCGTAATCGGGTGTGAAGATGCGGAAACGCGCCGTGGCGCCATCCGTGTCGTCGGGGAAGATGAACGTGATCTCGGACAGGTTGAACTGGCGTCCGATGGCCTGCATGGTGGCGTCGTCCAGGCCCCGCCCGTCTTCAAAGACGGCGAGCTGGTTGCCGCCGAACGTGGATTCGGCAAAGACGTTGAGCAGACGGAAGGCGTAGCGCGACATGATGGCGTCCGGAGTGTGGGGAAGAAAAAACGGTGTGGCGATACGTCATCATCGACGCATCCCCACACCGCCTCCATGCACACTTGCGGACAGTTCGCGCGAATCCGGCCTGACAGTTGGCGGACAGCGCGAATGCCGTGAAGAATCGCAGCTGACTTACTTGCGATAGTCGTACACGCCGCGACCGGTCTTACGGCCCAGGTAGCCGGCGGCCACCATTTCGCGCATCAGCATGGCCGGGCGATATTTGGGGTCAGCAAACTCGGTGTACAGCACTTCCATCACGGCGAGCATGGTGTCCAGGCCGATCATGTCGGCCAGCGCCAGCGGCCCGATCGGGTGGTTGCAGCCGAGCTTCATGCCTTCGTCGATCTCCTCCGGCGACGCCAAACCTTCGCCCAGCACGCAGAACGCCTCGTTGATCATCGGGCACAGGATGCGGTTGACGACAAAGCCCGGGCTGTTCTTGACCGTGATCGGCGTCTTGCCCAGTTGCTTGGCCAGCGCTTCCACCGCCGCATGCGTCGCATCGCTCGTCTGCAGGCCGCGAATGACTTCCACCAGCGCCATCATCGGCACCGGGTTGAAGAAGTGCATGCCGATGAAGCGGCTCGCGTCTTGCAGCACGGCGGCCAGCTTGGTGATCGAGATGGACGACGTGTTCGACGCCACAATTGCGTGCGGTGCAGCCGCAGCCTCGAGCTGCTTGAGGATCTTCACCTTCAGGTCGAAGTTCTCGGTGGCGGCCTCGATGACGAGGTCGGCGCGCTTGAGATCGTCATAGCTGGTCGAACCGTGGATGCGTGCGAGCGCGGCAGCCTTGTCGGCTTCGGTCAGCTTTTCCTTCTTGATGAGGCGGTCCAGGCTGCCGGCCACCGTGGCAATGCCTTTCTGCACGGCGGCATCGCTGATGTCCACCATCACCACATCCAGCCCAACCACGGCGCACGCTTGCGCAATGCCGTTGCCCATTGTTCCGGCACCGACGATGCCGACGACTTGAATTGCCATGAACTGCTCCTCGTTTGGTATTGGAATGCGAGATGGAAATGAAACAGATTGCAGAGGATAAACGACGCGGCGATGCACAGAAAAGCCTTGCTGACGCGCGCGTCACATTCCACCGGATCGCCGTATGATGGCCGGCGTCGCGCCGCTCTTTCCTCTCAGGCGCAAGGACGCTGGAAATGGACCGTTTTCTCAGTATTGAAGCCTTCGTGCGCGTGGCAGAAACGCGCAGCTTTGCCGAGGCCGCACGCCAGTTGGGCGTGACCAACTCGGTGGTCACCAACCGCGTGCAGCAACTGGAGCGCTTTATTGAAGCGCCGCTGTTTCACCGCAGCACGCGGCACGTGCGTCTTTCCGAAGTGGGCGAGACCTATTACAAGCAATGCGCGGAAGCCGTCTGCATGCTGACAGACCTGACCGACCAGATGCGCGGCCTGCGCGCCACGCCCGCCGGCAAGCTGCGCATCCGCATGCTGCCCGGGTACGCGCTCAGCCATTTTGCCGAGCCGCTGGCCAGGTTCGGGGCGCAGTACCCCGATATCCAGCTCGACGTGGTGGTCGACGACAGCGTGGTCGACCCGATTGCCGAAGGGTTCGACGTGGCGTTTCAGATCTTCCCGCCGATCAACGATTCGCTCATCGAGCGGCGCCTGTTCCCGCTGCGGCGCATGTTCTGCGCCACCCCGGCGTACGTCGAGGAATACGGCATGCCGCAGCAACCCGCCGATCTGCTGCAGCATTCGCTGGCGCTCTACTCCGGCTATCCGACCCGCAAGCGCTGGGTGTTCTCGCGCAACGGCGAGGCCGGCCCCGCGATGGACCTGCCCGAGCAGGTGCGCTCGAATTCCGTGCATCTGCTGCGCGACTATGCCCTCACCAGCGCCGGCATTGCCTGCCTGCCCACCCTCGTCATCAGCGACGATCTGGTCGCCGGCCGCCTCGTGCCGGTGCTTGCCGACTACGACCTGACGCCGCTGCATTTCTCTGCCGTGTATCCGGCGACGCAGCGTCAGGCGGTCAAGGTGTGCGCACTGATCGATTGCCTGGCCAGCCACCATGCCGGCGAGCCTGCGTGGGACACGCCTTTGCTCGAGCGCGGCTGGATCCGCTGACGGCCACGCGCGCCGAATCCCACGACCGGCGCGCGTGTCCAGGGTACCGATGGAATATTTCGGGAAGTCGCGGCGATTGTTCGGCAATCGCAAAAACTGCACTCGCCGATTGAGGCGTTGCGCCCGGTGCGCAACTTCCTATCATGGATGGGCCGTTGATCGCGCCGCGCCGATGCGGCGTCAGATCTGCAGCGCCCCCCTCGCATCTCCTATCGGAACCGGATACGGCCATGAATCCCAAGCTGGAAGTCCTTACCCCGCAGAACTGTCAACTGATCTTCATCGACCACCAGCCGCAAATGGCCTTCGGCGTGCAGTCGATCGATCGCCAGGTCCTGAAGAACAACACCGTCGGCCTTGCCAAGGCCGCGAAGATCTTCAACATCCCCACCACCATTACGACCGTCGAGTCGCAGAGCTTCTCGGGCTATACCTACCCGGAGCTGCTCGATGTGTTTCCGGATCAGGAACTGCTCGAACGCACCTCGATGAACTCCTGGGACGACCAGAAGGTGCGTGATGCCCTGGCAAAGAACGGCCGCAAGAAGGTGGTCGTCTCGGGCCTGTGGACGGAAGTGTGCAACTGCACCTTCGCGCTGTCGGCCATGCACGATGCGGACTACGAAATCTACATGGTCGCCGACGCCTCGGGCGGCACGTCGAAGGAGGCGCACGACTACGCCATGCAGCGCATGATCCAGGCCGGCGTGGTGCCCGTGACGTGGCAACAGGTGCTGCTGGAATGGCAGCGTGACTGGGCCCACCGCGACACGTATGACGCCGTCATGAAGCTGGTCAAGGAACACTCCGGTGCCTACGGCATGGGTGTGGACTATGCCTACACGATGGTGCACAAGGCACCGCAACGCACGGCAACGCCGCACGAGGCGCTGGCGCCCGTGGCAGCCAACTGATCGCGCTGCCCCATACAAAAGAAGACGCTGCTCCGGCCGGGCGACGCGTGCGCAATCGCATGTGCCGCCCTGTCGCCCATTCAATCAGCCACCACCCTCTCTCTCATTCCCATGCAAACGATTACCACCCAAGACGGTACGCGCATCTTTTACAAGGACTGGGGCAGCGGCAAGCCCGTCGTCTTCTCGCACGGCTGGCCGCTCAATGCCGACGCCTGGGACGCGCAGATGCTCTTCCTCGTGCAGAAGGGTTTTCGTGTCATCGCGCATGACCGGCGCGGCCACGGCCGCTCCGACCAGCCGTCGCAGGGTAACGACATGGACACCTATGCCGACGACCTGGCTGCGCTGCTCGACGCGCTCGACATCCAGGGCGCCACGCTGGTGGGCCATTCCACCGGCGGCGGCGAAGTCGCGCACTACATCGGCCGTCATGGCACCAAGCGCGTCGCCCGCGCGGTGCTGATCGGCGCGGTGCCGCCCATCATGCTCAAGACGGCCTCCAATCCGAACGGCTTGCCGATGGACGTGTTCGACGGCATCCGCAAGGGTGTGACCGACAACCGCTCGCAGTTCTACCGCGATCTCGCCACGCCGTTCTTCGGCTTCAACCGGCCGGGCGCGAAGGTCTCGCAGGGCACCATCGATGCCTTCTGGGCGCAGGGCATGACGGGCGGTATTCACGGCCAGTATTTGTGCATCAAGGAATTCTCGGAGGTCGACTACACCGAAGACCTGAAGAAGATCGACGTGCCGGTGCTGTTCCTGCATGGCGACGACGACCAGATCGTGCCGATCGACGATTCGGCCAAGCTGGGCGTGGAACTGGTGAAGAGCGGCACGCTCAAGGTCTATCCGGGCGGCTCGCACGGCATGTGCGTGACCGAAGCGGACAAGGTCAACGCGGACCTGCTGGCGTTTATCACCGGCTGACCTGCGCGGGCGGCGCACCTTGAGCGCGTCGCCCTTCGCATTCTGGATCTGGAGCCCTCGCTTTGAAGCCCTACCTCATCTCCATTGGCGTCGGCATGCTGGTCGGCGTGATTTATGCGCTGCTGCACGTCCGATCGCCCGCGCCACCGGCAATTGCGCTGGTCGGGCTGCTCGGCATGCTGATCGGCGAACAGGTCGTGCCGGCTGCGCAGCGCCTGCTGGCCGGCGAGCCGATCACCATGGCGTGGTTCCGCCACGAGTGCGTGCCGAAGATCACGGGCGCACCGCCCCAAGTGCCAACCGAGGCGCCACCAACGGACCTTGCCGCCACCGGCGGCACCACGCCGCGCAACCCGAGCTGACGCCATGACACGCCTTTCGCTCGACCCCTCGCACGCTGCGGCCCCTGCCGATACCGCCCTGCACGTTGGCCTGCTGTTCCTGCGCCTGACTGGCAGCGCCCTGCTGATTGCCGTGCACGGGCTGCCCAAGGTGCTGCACTACAGCCAAGAGCTCACGCGCATTGAAGACCCGTTCCACATGGGCGCCGCCCCCACACTGCTGCTGGCGATTCTGTCCGAAACCCTGTGTCCGCTGCTGGTTGCGCTCGGCGTGCTCACGCGCCTGGCGTGTCTGCCCATCGTCGCCACGTTGCTGGTGGCCATGCTGGTGGTGCATCCGGACTGGTCGCTTGCCGAGGGCCAGTTCGGATGGATGCTGTTGATCATCTTCACCACGGTCCTGATTGCCGGACCCGGACGTTTTTCGATCTATCCCAAATACTGACGCAATGACCGCCGACCTCATCCTGCACAACGGCCGCATCCACACGGTCGACCGCGAACGCCCCACCGCCAGTGCCGTTGCCGTGCGTGACGGCCGCTTTGTTGCCGTGGGCGACGACGCCGCCGTGATGGCCCAGCGCGGCGCCGCCACCCAGGTCATCGACCTGCGCGGGCGCACCGTCATCCCCGGCCTGAACGATTCGCACCTGCATCTGATCCGGGGCGGGCTGAACTACAACCTCGAGCTGCGCTGGGAAGGCGTGCCCTCCCTGGCCGACGCGATGCGCATGCTCAAGGAGCAAGCTGCGCGCACGCCGTCGCCGCAATGGGTACGCGTGGTGGGCGGCTGGACGGAATTCCAGTTTGCCGAGCGCCGCATGCCCACGCTCGAAGAGCTGAACCAGGCCGCGCCCGACACGCCCGTGTTCGTGCTGCACCTGTATGACCGCGCGTTGCTCAACCGCGCGGCGCTGCGCCAGGTCGGCTACACCAAGGACACGCCGAACCCGCCGGGCGGCGAGATCCAGCGCGACGCATCGGGCGAGCCCACCGGCATGCTGATCGCCAAGCCCAACGCGATGATCCTGTACGCGACGCTGGCCAAGGGGCCGAAGCTGCCGCCGGAATACCAGGTCAACTCCACGCGCCAGTTCATGCGAGAGCTGAACCGCCTGGGCGTGACAAGCGCCATCGACGCAGGCGGCGGCTTCCAGAACTATCCGGAAGACTACGAAGTCATCCGCGAGCTATCCGCGCAGAACCAGCTCACCATCCGCATCGCGTACAACCTCTTCACGCAGAAGCCGAAAGAGGAGCTGGCCGACTTCAAGAACTGGACGGGCAGCGTGCAATACCGCCAGGGCGATGATTTCTTCCGCCACAACGGCGCGGGCGAAATGCTCGTCTTCTCGGCGGCCGACTTTGAAGACTTCCTGCAGCCGCGCCCCGACCTGCCCGAGACGATGGAGCAGGAGCTGGAAACCGTGGTGCGCCACCTCGTCGCGCAACGCTGGCCGTTCCGGCTGCACGCCACCTACGACGAATCGATTTCGCGGATGCTCGACGTGTTCGAGCGTGTGAACCGCGACATTCCGTTCAACGGCCTGCCGTGGTTCTTCGACCATGCGGAGACGATTTCGCCGAAGAACATCGAGCGCGTGCGCGCACTCGGCGGCGGCATCGCCATCCAGGATCGCATGGCCTTCCAGGGCGAATACTTTGTCGACCGCTACGGCGCCGCCGCCGCAGAACAAACGCCGCCCATCAAGCGCATGCTGGCCGAAGGCGTGCCGGTGGGCGCAGGCACCGACGCCACGCGCGTGTCGAGTTACAACCCGTGGACGTCGCTGTATTGGCTGGCAAGCGGGCGCACCGTGGGCGGCATGGCGCTGTATCCGGAGGGGCTGCCGCGCGAGGTGGCGCTGGAGCTGTACACGCACGGCAGCGCGTGGTTCTCGGCAGACCAGGGCAACAAGGGGCAGATCAAGGTCGGGCAACTCGCCGACCTGGCAGCGTTGTCGGCGGATTTCTTTAGCGTGCCCGAGGCCGATATCAAGACCATCGAATCGGTGCTGACGGTGGTGGGGGGACGCATCGTCTACGGGGCAGCGGAGTTCTCCGAGTTCGGGCCGCCGCCGATTCCGGTGCTGCCCGAGTGGTCGCCCGTGGCGCGCGTGCCGGGGCACTGGCGGCCGGCCGCACCGTTGCAGCAGCAGGTGCACCAGTGCGTTGGCTCGTGTTCCGTGCACGGCCATGCGCACCAGAAGGCCCGCACGGCCAACGTGCCCACGACCGACTTCCGCGGCTTCTGGGGCGCCTTCGGGTGTTCGTGCTTTGCCTTCTGAAACTGTGGCGGCCGCAACGGCCACGCCGGCGTCGGCGCGTTTCCTGATCGCGCAGGGAACGCTGCTGGCGTTCGTCGCCGGTTATGTGGATGTGGTCGGCTTTGCGGCGTTGTTTGGGCTGTTCACCGCGCACGTGACTGGCAACTTCGTGATGATCGGCCTGGAGCTGGCGGGCTCCGGACAAGGCGTGCTGGCCAAGCTGCTGGCGCTGCCCATGTTCGTGCTGGCCGTGGCGGCGACCAAGCTGGCCGTGACGTCGCTCACGCGGCGCGGTGTGGCGCCGCTGCGTCCGCTGCTGCTCGCGCAGGCCGTTCTGCTGCTGGCGTTCATGGTGGCGGGGTTGCTGGCCCTGCCAATTCAATCGGCCGATGCACCGGCCACAATTGTTGTCGGGCTGATCGGCGTCGCGGCGATGGGCGTACAAAACGCCAAGGCGCGCATCGTGCTGTCGGAGCATGCGCCCACGACGATCATGACCGGCAACACAACGCAGATCGTGATCGACGTAGTGGAACTGCTGTCGCCAAGTGGTACGCAGAAAGATGTTGCTCGCACGCGATTGCGCAAGATGGTGCCGCCGCTTGCCGGCTTTGCCGTCGGGGCGGTGCTAGGCGCGCTGGCGTTTGCAACGCTGTCGTTCTGGTGTGTGTTGCCGCCCGCGGGCATCCTCGTGGCCCTGGCCGTCATGCAGCGCTAGGCCGGCGCCCGGTCAGACCTTGACGCGGCGAAACAGCTTGGAGAAATCGATCGTCTCCACCTGCCGGGGCTCAAGCTCCAGCGCAGCGATGTACTCGCCCAGGTGTTCGCCCATCAGCCGCGCGGCGCGCTCGCCGTCACGGCGCTCCACCGCATCGAGAATGGCCAGGTGTTCGTCGTGGCCGCAACTCGGCCGCGCGGGGGATTCATAGAGCCCGATCAGCAGCGAGGTGCGTGCCACCAGCGTGCGCAGCATCGCCGTGATGATGGGGTTGCCGTTCGCCTCGGCCAGTTGGATATGGAAATCGCCCGAGAGGCGGATCCAATCGCGCCAGTTGCCGGATTCACGGCTGGCGTGTTCGGCAGCCGCCAGTGCACGCAGCTCGGTGAGTTGCTCCGCCGTCGCGTGCTGCGCCAGTTCGCGTACCGAGCCGGTTTCCAGAATCAGCCGCGCACCAAAGACCTGGCGCGCTTCCGTCGCGTCATGCACGGCGATCGTCGCGCCGCGGTTGGGCTGCAGCTCGACCACCCCCTCATGCGCCAGTTTCACAAGCACCCGGCGCAATGTCCCCCGTGTAATACCAAACGCCTTGCATAGCTGCGCCTCGACCAGGCGGGTGCCGGGCGGCAGCTTCTGTTCGAGGATGGCGTCGTACACCGCGTCCGAAATGCGGGCGTCGACTTCGGCGTTGTTGCGGCGTGGCTGGGAGATCGGAGGGGTCGTGGGCTCTGGCATCTCGCCATTCTAATCGAGCAAACACCGCTTGGATTGTGCACAAAACTGATGCTGAATCTGACAGCGTTGGTGCGGCATCCTCAAGAAATCTCCCCATGTTTTTGGCATTCTTGCACCAGAAGCAAGCGAAAACCGTCCATTTTGCTTGGCACGGTTACTGCATGTAGACAAGCGTGATTGTGCACAATCTAAACAAAGCTTGTACTCAACATAGAACGCAATGCCGGGAGCGGCCACTGACCTTGAAAAGGCGGTCGCGCCAAATCTTTGAGGGGAATCACCTGTCATGAGCACCACCACCAAGCTGGGCGCTGCCGCCCTGGCATTCGGGCTGTCCGGCGTTGCCGCTGCGCAATCGAGCGTGACGCTGTCAGGCGTCATCGATACCGGCGTGAGCTGGACCAACCATGCCGGCAACGGCTCGCAAAGTCTGACCGGCGTGTCGGACAGCATTCTCGGCGTGTCCAACTTCGGGCTGAGCGGCAAGGAAGACCTGGGCGGCGGTGTGAATGCGCTGTTCAACCTCCAGGCCGGCTTCAACCCGAGCAACGGGCGCATGTCGTCCGACGGGACGCTGTTCTCGCGCAATTCGTATGTCGGGCTGAGTTCGTCGTCGGGCACGCTCACGGCCGGCAAGCAGTGGAACTTCAACGACGACTGGCTGGTGGGCAGCGTCTTCAAGGGCGGCTACAACTCGGGCTCGATCTTCAAGTTCAGCGAGTTCGACGCCGTGAGCGAGATCTACAACAACACCGTCAAGTACGTGTCGCCCACGCTGGGCGGCGCGCAATTCGGTGCGATGTACGGCTTTGGCGAAGCGGCCGGCTCCATCTCGCAGGGCTCGCTGTTCAACCTGGCGGGGCGCTATAGCGCTGGCCCGCTGTATCTGGCCGCAAGCTACGACCAGGAACGCGATGGCAGCGGCACCGGCTCGCTCTACAAGCTCATCACCGTGGGCGGCAGCTACACCTTTGGCGCGACCAAACTGCGGCTCGGCGCCGCCCGGGCGGATGTGGGCGGCGCAGGTGCGTTCCAGTCGATCCCAAGCATGTCGGCGCGCAAGGCCTTCGCCGTGGAAGGCGGCGTCGATTACGCATTCACCACAGCCTTTACGGGCTCCGCCGACGTGCTGTACCGCCGTAACTCGACGCTGTCGAACAGCTCGATGGTCTATCGGTTGCTGGGCCTGTACAGCCTGTCGAAGCGCACCACGCTGGTAGCCAACGTGGCGTACCTGAAAAACTCGTCGAGCGCGACGGAAGCGCTGGTCAATACCTCGTCGGGCGCCATCGGCGGCGGTGTGCCGGGCACGAGCCAGACCTCGGTGGCGCTGGGCGTGCGCCACAGCTTCTAACGCACGCGAAGCCGGCCGCGCCGCCTGCCCCGGTATGTGGCGCGGCTGCCCGCGCAAGCGGCCTCACGCACCAGAACGACGCATGCCAAGCGCGCTCGCGCCGAAATTGCCGCGCGCAGACAGGCACACCTATTGCACCAACCCGACATGACCCGCGCACCCACCGCCCCCGCCGCCGACTCCCTCGAACTCGTTGCGCTGACCAAGCGTTACGCACAGGATGCCGTGGCCGTCGACGCCATCAACCTGCGCGTGCCGGCCGGCAGCTATTGCTGCTTGCTGGGGCCTTCGGGCTGCGGCAAATCGTCAACGCTGCGCATGATTGCCGGCCACGAACATGTGAGCGACGGCGACATCCTGCTGGGTCATCGCAACATCACCAATCTGCCGGCGGCCTCGCGCGGCACGGCCATGATGTTCCAGAGCTACGCGCTGTTTCCCCACTTGAGCGCGCTCGAAAACGTGGCCTTCAGCCTGAAGATGCGCGGCATCAACACACGTGAACGGCGTCGGCGCGCGCAGGCGCTGCTGGAGCGCGTGGCGATGGGCCACCTGGCGCAGCGTCGGCCCGGCGAGTTGTCGGGCGGCCAGCAGCAGCGCGTGGCGCTGGCGCGTGCGCTGATCATGGAGCCGCGCGTGCTGCTGCTGGACGAACCACTCTCTGCGCTCGACCCGTTCCTGCGCACACAGATGCGTGCCGAATTGCGACGCTGGCAGCAGGAGCTTGGCTTGACCTTCGTGCACGTCACGCACTCGCAGGAAGAAGCGATGGCCCTGGCCGACCAGATGGTCGTGATGAACCACGGCCGCATCGAACAGGCCGGCAGCCCGCGCGAGGTCTACAACCAGCCGGCCACAGCGTTTGTCGCGACCTTCATCGGCGGGCACAACCTGCTGGAAGACGCGCATGGGCCGGTTGCGGTGCGCATCGACCGCATGGCCTTGCATGCCGATGAATCTGCAGCCGGAGATCGCCCCCGCGTGCGCGGCCGCATCTGCGACATCGAATACCAGGGCACCCATGTCCTGGTGAGCGTGGAAGGCGTGGTGCTCTCGCCCTCGCAACGCGTGACGGTGAGCCTGCCCGAGACCGACACCGCCATTGCAAGCCTGGCGCTGCACCAGCCCATCTGGGCGTCGTGGGATGCCGCACAGGCCCACCGCTTACCGGGCCTGCCAGCGGCCTGACAAACCGGCTCAACCATTCCAATCCGCAGCCTGACGGCTTCAGGCGCTGCCTTCACCTTCCTATCAGGGGTTGCAACATGTCTGACGATTCCAACGACTTCAAGGCCGGCCGCCGCACCGCACTCAAGGGCATGGCTGCCATTCTGGCCACCGGCGTCGTGCCAGCCGTCCATGCGCAAGAGAAACTGACCCTGCGCTACCTCGGTACGGCCGTCAACCAGGACAAGCTGATCGCCGAGAAATTCGAAGCCGACACCGGCATCCGCGTGCAATACGTGGCCGTGACCACTGACGAGATCACCAAGCGCGCCGTGACCGCACCGAGCAGCTTCGACCTGATCGACACGGAATATTTCTCGCTCAAGAAGATCGTGCCGACGGGCAACCTTCTTGGCATCGATGCGCGCCGCATCAAGAACGCCGACAAGATCACGTCGCTGTTCACCAAGGGCGAGGTGGCGGGCAAGAAGGTGGGCGACCAAGGCACCGCGCCCAAGAAGGTCATGTACCTGCCGGGCGCCAATGCGACCACGTTCGCGACCTCGCCCACGCAGTTCATGACGCTGATCCCGACCGTGTACAACGCCGACACGCTGGGCATCCGCCCCGACCTGATCAAGCGCCCCATCAGCTCGTGGGCCGAGTTGCTGAACCCCGAATTCAAGGGGCGTGCGTCGATCCTGAACATCCCTTCCATCGGCATCATGGACGCGGCGATGGTGGTGGAAGCCAAGGGCCTGCACAAGTACGCCGACAAGGGCAACATGACCCGCGCCGAGATCGACCTGACCATCAAGACGCTCATTGAAGCCAAGAAGGCCGGCCAGTTCCGCGCGCTGTGGAAGGACTTCAACGAAAGCGTGAACCTGATGTCCTCGGGCGAGGTGGTGATCCAGTCGATGTGGAGCCCGGCGGTGACGGCCGTGCGCAGCAAGGGCATCGACTGCACGTTCCAGCCGCTCAAGGAAGGCTATCGCGCGTGGGCTGCGGGCTTTGGCATTCCGAAGACGGTGTCGGGCAAGAAGCTCGATGCGGCGTACGAATTCATCAACTGGTTCCTCGACGGCTGGGCCGGTGCTTACCTGAACCGCCAGGGCTACTACAGCGCCGTGCTGGAAACGGCCAAGGCCAAGATGGAGCCGTACGAGTGGGCCTACTGGATGGAAGGCAAACCCGCCGCGAAGGACATCAAGAGCCCGCACGGCGATCTGCTCGCCAAGGCCGGCAGCGTGCGCGACGGCGGCAGCTACGAACAGCGCATGGGCGGCATCGCCTGCTGGAACGCAGTCATGGACGAAAACGAGTACATGGTCCGCAAGTGGAACGAGTTTGTCGCCGCTTGACGCCCTCAGCACGTCGCCATCGCCATGACACCCTCTACGCCGTCTACGCCGTCCACTCCACCCGCCGCCGGCGCCCGACGCTCGCTCGGTCCAGGCTTGCAGGCGCTGCCGTTTGCGGCGGTGTTTGTCGTGTTTTTTCTGATCCCGCTGGGGCTGGTCGCAATGGTCAGCTTCTGGGATTTCAACGAGTACGCGCTGCTGCCGACCTTCACCTTGCGCAACGACGCCAAGCTGTGGGAAGGCTGCGGCCATCTCAATGAATACGGCGATCTGTGCGTGACGGCGTCGACGTACCTGTCGACGCTGCGCTTTGCGCTCGGCACCTGGGCGTTGACGCTGGTGCTGGGCTTTGCGCTGGCGTACTTCCTGGCGTTCCACGTGCGCTCGGCTGCGGTGCAGACGCTGCTGTTCGTGATCTGCACGGTGCCGTTCTGGACCTCCAACGTGATCCGCATGATTTCGTGGATTCCGCTGCTGGGGCGCAACGGCCTCGTCAACCAGACCCTGCAGGCCATGCACCTGACCGGGCAGCCGCAGGACTGGCTGCTGTATTCGAACTTCTCGGTGCTGCTGGCCTACGTGCACCTCTACACCATGTTCATGATCGTGCCGATCTTCAATTCGATGATGCGCATCGACCGCGCGTTGCTCGAGGCCGCGCGCGATGCTGGCGCCAGTGCCTGGCAAACGCTGTGGCACGTGATCGTGCCGCTGTCGCGCAGCGGCATCCTGATCGGCTCTATCTTCATCCTGACCATCGTGATGGGCGATTTCGTTACCGTGGGCGTGATGGGCGGCCAGCAGATCGCCTCCGTCGGCAAGATGATCCAGGTGCAGACCTCGTACCTGCAGTTTCCGCTGGCGGCAGCCAATGCTGTGGTGCTGCTGCTGACCGTGCTGATGATCATCTGGGGCCTGACCCGCGTGGTCGACATCCGCAAGGAGCTTTGACATGCGCGCCCGCTTTCGTGAACCACGCGCCCCCGGCTTCTGGCCGCTGGCGTGCCTCTTCGCGCTGTTTGTGCTGTTCCTGTATGGGCCGATGCTGACGATCTTCGCGCTCAGCTTCCAGGGCCCAGAAGGCGGCCTGACATTTCCGATGAATGGTCTGTCGCTACATTGGTATCGCCAGCTTGCCGAAGGCCTGGGCGTGGTCGACATCGGCGCGGCATTCCGGCGCTCACTTGCGCTGGGCGCGGTCGTGATGGCGCTGACCATGGGGCTCTCGCTGCTGGCAGCGTTGGCTTTTCGCAAGCGGCTGCGTGGCGGTGGTGCGCTGTTCTACGTCACGGTGGCCAGCCTGATCATGCCGTCGATCGTGGTGTCGCTCGGCATCGGCCTGCAGTTCCGGCTGATCGACACGGGCATCAAGGCGTTGCTCACCGCGTTGGGCATGGCCGATCAGGCCGACAGCTTTGGATCGTCACTTGGCCTCTGGACTTCCGCACTCGGCGCGCACCTCACGTGGACGCTGCCCTTCGGGCTGCTGATCATGTTCGCCGTCTTCAACCGCTTCAATCCGGCCTACGAAGAAGCCGCGCGCGACCTCGGGGCCACGCCCTGGCAGACGTTCCGGCACGTCGTACTGCCGTTGATCGCGCCATCGCTCATCGGCGTGGGCATGTTCGGTTTCACGCTGAGCTGGGACGAGATCGCGCGCACCTCGCAGGCAATCGGCGACGTCAACACGCTGCCACTCGAACTGCAGGGACTGACCACCACCGTGACGACGCCGTCCATCTACGCGCTGGGCACGCTCACCACCGTCGTGTCGTTCGTGGTGATGGGGCTGACGATGCTGGCCATTGTTCGACTGCGCCGCCGCCAGAGCGCCGGGCGGGTTGACTGAACCATTGACTGAACGCGCGCCAATGACCCTCGCTACGGAATCGGCCGGGCCGCGCCGGCTGCTGCTGATCAACCCGAATACCACGAGCGCACTCACGCAGACCGTCACGCGCTTCATGCAGGCCGCATTGCCCGGCGATGTGATCGTGGAATCCGTCACCGCGCGCTTTGGGGCGCCCTATATCGCAACCGAGGTCGGTTACGCAGTCGCCGCGCACGCCGCGCTCGACGCATGGACGAGGGCGCAGCAGCCCGCACCCGACGCCGCCATCATCGGCTGCTTTGGCGACCCCGGGCTCTTCGCGCTGCGCGAGGTAGCGCCGTGCCCCGTCACCGGCCTTGCAGAAGCCGCGTTGATGGAAGCTGCAACGTACGGCACGTGCGCTGTCATCACGGGTGGCCATGCATGGGGGCCGATTCTGGAGCGCTTGCTGCCCACGCTTGAAGGCGGCCACGCCGTGCGCGATATCCATACCGTCGAACTCGACGGGGCTGCGCTCTACGCCGCGCCGGATGCTGCGGAACAGATCCTGATTGGCGCGTGTACCACCGTCCTGCGCCGCCACGCGGTGAACGCGATCGTGCTGGGCGGCGCCGGGCTGGCCGGCCTTGCACAGAAGCTGCAACCGCACGTTCCCGTACCCCTCATCGACAGCGTGACGGCGGCAGCGCGCCAAGTGTGGCGTGCCCCGCGCGGCGGGCATGGCGTGCTGCCGGCATGGATTGAACCCGCCACGCACGCTTGAGCCCACGCGCGGCGGCTACATGTTGCGTCGATACTGCCCGCCCACCTCGAACAACGCATGCGTAATCTGCCCAAGCGAGCAGACCCGCACCGCGTCCATCAGCACCGCAAACACGTTCTGATCGTCGATCACCGCGCGCTGCAGGCGTTGCAGCATGGCAGGCGCCTCTGCAGCGTGCCGCGCGTGAAAATCCTGCAGCCGCGCGAGTTGGCTCTGCTTTTCCTCCTCGCTTGAGCGTGCCAGTTCAATGTGCGGCGGCACCACGCTCTCGGCGTCCGGATTGCGGAACGTATTCACACCGATGATGGGCAGCGAGCCATCGTGCTTGCGCTGCTCATACAGCATCGACTCTTCCTGGATCTTGCCGCGCTGGTAACCGGTTTCCATCGCGCCAAGCACACCGCCGCGCTCGGCAATGCGCTCGAACTCCTGCAGCACGGCTTCTTCCACCAGGTCCGTCAGTTCATCGATGATGAAGCTGCCCTGATTCGGGTTCTCGCACTTGGCCAGGCCCCATTCGCGGTTGATGATGAGCTGAATGGCCAGCGCACGCCGCACCGACTCGGCCGTCGGCGTGGTGATGGCCTCGTCGTAGGCATTCGTGTGCAGGCTGTTGCAGTTGTCGTAAATGGCGATCAGCGCCTGCAGCGTCGTGCGGATGTCGTTGAAGGCGATCTCCTGCGCGTGCAATGACCGGCCCGACGTCTGCACGTGGTACTTCAGCTTCTGGCTGCGCTCGTTTGCGCCGTACTTGTCTCGCAGGGTAACCGCCCAGATGCGACGCGCAACGCGGCCCAGCACGTTGTACTCGGGGTCCATGCCGTTGGAGAAGAAGAACGACAGGTTCGGCGCGAAATCGTCGATATGCATGCCGCGCGCGAGGTACGCCTCCACATACGTGAAACCGTTCGCCAGCGTGAATGCAAGTTGCGAGATCGGGTTCGCGCCCGCCTCGGCAATGTGGTAGCCCGAGATCGACACCGAGTAGAAATTGCGCACCTGGTGGTGCACGAAATATTCCTGGATATCGCCCATCACCTTGAGCGAAAACTCGGTCGAGAAGATGCAGGTGTTCTGCCCCTGGTCTTCCTTGAGGATGTCGGCCTGCACCGTGCCGCGCACGTTCTGCAGCACCCACGCGCGGATCTTCGCCTCCTCGTCCTGCGTCGGCTCGCGCTGGTTGTCCGCGCGGAACCGGGCGAGATTCTGGTCGATGGCGGTATTCATGAACATCGCGAGGATCGTCGGCGCCGGTCCGTTGATCGTCATGGAAACCGACGTGGCAGGGCTGGTCAGATCAAAGCCGTCGTACAGCACTTCCATGTCGTCGAGCGTGGCGATGGAGACGCCCGAATTGCCGACCTTGCCGTAGATGTCCGGGCGCAGCGCCGGGTCTTCGCCGTAGAGCGTGACGGAGTCGAATGCGGTGGACAGCCGCTTGGCCTCCATGCCTTCGGAGACGAGCTTGAAGCGCCGGTTGGTGCGGAAGGCATCGCCCTCGCCCGCGAACATGCGCGTCGGGTCTTCGTTCTCGCGCTTGAAGGCGAACACGCCGGCGGTGTACGGAAAGCTGCCCGGCACGTTCTCGCGCATCAGCCAGCGCAGCACTTCACCGTCGTCTTCATAGGGCGGCAGGACGACCTTGCGGATGGTGGTGCCCGAGAGCGTGGTGTGCGTGAGCTGCGTGCGGATTTCCTTGTCGCGGATCTTCACGACGTATTCGTCGCCGGAATACGCACGGCGCAGGTCGGGCCACATGGCGAGCAGCTTGCGCTCGACGGCGCCGAGCTGCGCGTCGCGCTCGACCGCTTGCTTGTCGAGCGCGGAGAGCGTCTGCACCGTGGCGCCGGCCTGCTCCAGCATGCGATGACTGGCGCGCAACTGCTGGCGCTCCCGCGCGAGGCGGCTTTGCGCATCAACGCGGCGGTGGTAGCTGCGCACCGTATCGGCCAGCTCCGCCAGATAACGCACACGCGCGGGCGGCACGATGGCGTCGTGGCTGGTGGAGCATTTGCCGGCCGGGCGCGGCAACGTGCGCTCGGCCAGCGCCATGCCGCGCTCGGTCAGCCGATCGGCCAGCGTGTGATACAGCGCCGTCACGCCGTCGTCATTGAAGTGCGAGGCCTGCGTGCCGAACACCGGCATGTCTTCAGGCCGGGCATGCCATTGCTCGCGGTTACGCTGCACCTGCTTGGCAACGTCGCGCCACGCGTCCTGCGCGCCCTTGCGATCAAACTTGTTGATCGCCACCAGATCGGCAAAGTCCAGCATGTCGATCTTCTCCAACTGGCTGGCGGCGCCAAACTCGGGCGTCATCACGTACAGCGACAAATCGACATGCGGCACGATGGCCGCATCGCCCTGCCCGATGCCGGAGGTCTCAACGATGATGAAATCGAACCCGGCGGCACGGCATGCGGCAATCACGTCGGGCAGCGCGTCGGAAATCTCGCGGCTGGCCTCCCGCGTGGCCAGCGAGCGCACGAAGATGTTCGGATGGTTGATCGCGTTCATGCGAATGCGATCGCCCAGCAGGGCGCCGCCCGACTTGCGCCGCGACGGATCGATCGAGATGACGGCAATGCGCAGCGCGTCCTGCTGGTCGAGCCGGAAGCGGCGGATCAACTCATCGGTGAGCGAAGACTTGCCCGCGCCGCCGGTGCCCGTGATGCCGAGCACCGGCGTCGGCGCAGCCGTCGCAGCCGCGTGCACGGCCTCGCGCAACGCCGGATCGATGCGGCCCGATTCCAGTGCGGTGATCAATTGCGCCAGGGCGCGGCGGTCGCCGTTGGCTACGGGCTCCAGCGTGGCCGACGCATAGATGGAGAGATCGATATCGCAGCGCTGCACCATGTCGGCAATCATGCCGGCCAGGCCCATGCGCTGGCCGTCTTCGGGGCTGTAGATGCGCGCGACGCCGTAGTCCTGCAGCTCGCGGATCTCCGTCGGCACGATCACCCCGCCCCCGCCGCCGAACACCTGGATGTGCTCGCCGCCGCGTGCGCGCAGCGCGTCGATCATGTACTTGAAGTATTCGACGTGGCCGCCCTGGTAGCTGGACACGGCAATGCCCTGCACGTCTTCCTGCAGCGCCGCGTTGACCACCTCGTCCACCGAGCGGTTGTGCCCGAGGTGAATCACCTCGCAGCCCATCGACTGCAGGATGCGCCGCATGATGTTGATCGACGCGTCATGCCCATCGAACAACGATGCGGCCGTCACGAAACGCACCTTGTTGCGCGCCGGCGCAGGCTCGCTGGCAGGCGAGGGATCGGCCGCGCGGGCAGCGGAAAGATCGGTCATGTCTCCACCTTCGAAAAGTGGGCGCCGGCGTTGGATGTGTTGTACGACGCACAAGGCGATGCGAGCCGGTCGGCGGGTCGAACAGACAGTATTTTCGGGGTTGACGCACTCGTCAACCGGCCGCACGGTCGCCGACATTGTTTGCGCAAATGGCGGGGCGGGAACGGTCCGATCTCGGTGCAACACCCATCTTGCACACAATCGATACAAATCGTTAGAGTCGGATTTTGGTCGGAAACGGGTCCGGCCACAGGGGGAACTTCCAATGCCAAGCCGCGCAACGATGCGCTGGTGTCTGACCGCCTTGCTGGCGTGGTCCGGCCACGCCCTGGCGTGGGACTACACGCCCGGCGCCATCCCGGGGCTGATCAGCGTGCTTGGTTTCCTGACCGTGCAGACGCAGGCGCTCGACCGCGCCATCCAGCGCTTTCCCGGTCAGCGTGAAGAGCTGATCCGCGCCCGTACGCAATTCGACAACGCGTTCCCGCAGGCGCTGGCCCGCACGCGCCGCCTGATCGCCGGCATTCCGCTATCCGACGACGAGCGGCAGTTGCTGATCGAGCGCGCACTCGATATCCACCAGCCCAGCGTGATGACCGCCACCCAGACGGCCCAGACCGCCCACGCCCTGGCCGAACGCGTCGTTGAGCGTGCACAGGGCAACCAAGACCGCGCCACGCTGCAGACGCTGCTGGCGGTGGTCTACGACGACCGCCCCGCTGATGAGCTGAGCAGCCGCTTCACCCAGGCCGTGACGTTGTCTGACTGGCCGAATGCGCGCGGCGCGAGCCTCGGCCTGCGGCTGCCGTTCTCCTGGGAGCGCGTGCCGCCCACGCCGCCGCGCAAGCCCGACCCGGCGCGGGTGGCGATCGGCGCGTGGGCCAACCAGGGCGGCTCGGGGCTGTCGCGCGTTGAACTGATCGTGCACCCCACCGAAGGGGACCCCGAAACCGTTCCTGAGAGCCGCGAGCCTCGCTGGATGCGCGATGCCGTCAAGCAAGCTGTGGCCGCCCCTTGCCGGCTCATTGGCTGGGGCACGCAATCGTTCGGCGGGCGCCCAGGCGTGTGGGCCAGCTACATCGGCGAATCGCCCGGCCCGCATATCCCGCGCGCCACGGGCAACACGCTGGTCGGCCGCGTCTTCATGGTGCCGACCGACGGCGCGCTGCTGATGCTGCATATGCAGTCTCCCGCCACATCGCCCGAACAGGCCAGCACCGTGCGCTTGCGGAACGAGCCGCTGTGGAACGCCGTGGCGGCATCGTTCAGCGTCTCGGGCGCCAAGCCGTAGCCTTCCGCGCCAAGACGCACCACCACGGCGCATCAACCGCCTCAGACGCACCAATTCAAAGCAATCGCGCACCGATTTCGGGCCAACCCCAACGCGGCGCCCAAGAACGACGGCGCGCGCACGGCCGTGGTGCGCCATGTCACCTTTTTGCACACGGTTGGAACAACTTTTGCATCTGTCGGCGCTTTTTGCGTCATTTGTGGGCATGCACTGCACCCGGATGGCGCTGACCCTCAACCCGCACGACAACCGCAATGAACTCCATCAAAACCGGGGGCGACGCGCTCTTCATCCTGCTGGGCGCGATCATGGTGCTGGCCATGCATGCCGGCTTCGCGTTCCTTGAGCTGGGCACCGTCCGCAAGAAGAACCAGGTCAATGCGCTGGTCAAGATCCTGGTCGACTTTGCCGTGTCGACCATCGCGTACTTCTTCATCGGCTATTCGATCGCGTACGGCGTCAATTTCTTTACCGGCGCCGACGTGCTCGCCCAGCAGAACGGCTACGAGCTGGTGAAGTTCTTCTTCCTGCTGACCTTCGCGGCGGCCATCCCGGCCATCATCTCGGGCGGCATTGCCGAGCGCTCGCGCTTCGAGCCACAACTGGCGGCGACCTTCGTGCTGGTGGGTTTCGTCTACCCGTTCTTTGAAGGCATCGCCTGGAACGAGCGCTTCGGCATCCAGCACTGGCTGCAGAGCGTGACGGGGGCGGAGTTTCATGACTTTGCCGGCTCGGTGGTTGTCCATGCCGTGGGCGGCTGGATCGCGCTGCCGGCGGTGCTGCTGCTTGGCGCCCGCCACGGCCGCTACAAAGACGACGGCCGCATCGCCGCGCATCCGCCGTCGAACATCCCGTTCCTGGCCGCCGGCGCCTGGGTGCTGGCGGTGGGCTGGTTCGGCTTCAACGTGATGAGCGCGCAGACGCTCGACAAGATGAGCGGCCTGGTTGCCATCAACTCGCTGATGGCCATGGTGGGCGGCACGCTCACCGCGTGGTGGATGGGCAAGAACGACCCGGGCTTCTCGTACAACGGCCCGCTGGCCGGCCTGGTGGCCGTGTGCGCCGGCTCCGACGTGATGCACCCGCTGGGGGCGCTTGCCGTCGGCGGCATTGCGGGCGTGCTGTTTGTCTGGATGTTCACCCGCGTGCAGAACGTCTGGCGCATCGACGACGTGCTCGGCGTGTGGCCGCTGCATGGCCTGTGCGGTGCGTGGGGTGGCATCGCGGCCGGCATCTTCGGTCTGAAGGCGCTGGGCGGCCTGGGCGGTGTGTCGTTCTGGGCGCAGGTGGCGGGCACGGCGGGCGGCATTGTCATTGCGCTGATTGGCGGCACGGTGGTGTACGGCACCCTGCGCAAAGTCGTGGGGCTGCGGTTGGACCGCGAGGCCGAATTCATGGGCGCCGACCTGGCGATCCACCGCGTCTCGTCCACGCCGGAATCGGAAACGCACTGGTAAGCCGGGGCGGCGACAGAAGGCGCGCGCGGCGCTTGCTACAGTGAAAGCGTCTTCCCTCGCCCAACTGCAGGAGTGCCGCATGCCAGATATCGATCCGAATCACCCCATTACCGTGGAGTCGAACCCGCGCCGCGTGACAGTGACTCTCAACGGTTTCACCATCGCCAGCACGCATCTGGCGCGCACGCTGCGCGAGGCGTCGTACCCGCCGGTGCAGTACATCCCGCGCGACGATGTGCAGATGAACCTGCTGGAGCGCACGCAGCATCACACGCATTGCCCGTACAAGGGCGATGCCTCGTACTACACGATCGTGGCCGGCGACGTGCGCGTCGACAACGCCGTCTGGACGTACGAACAGCCCAAACCCGTCGCGCGTGAAGTGGCGGGCTATCTCGCGTTCTATCCGGACAAGGTGACGATCCAGGAGGAATGAGTGCGCAGGCGCGGCTGACATGCCGCTGTCATGCAGGCAGCGCACGATATGCGTGTTCCTCTTCTCACGGATCCTCTTTCCGTGAAAGTTCCGAGACCCGGCGCAGCATGATCTGTGGCCGGGTATTTTTTTGGGCGGATGCCGGTGCTATTCTCGGCGGCACCATGCTGGACTTCCGCACTTACGGCCTTGCCGCACCTCCGCACTCGCACGACTTCATGCAGGTCGTGATGCCCGCACGCGGCATCCTGGAGATGGACGTAGACGGCCGCGGCGGCCGCGTCGACACGCACCACGCCGCGCTCATCCCGGCCGGCGCCACGCATGCGTTTGAAGCCACGGGCGCCAACCGCTTCATCGTGTTCGACATTCCCGGGCAAACCGTGGATGCCCCCGGCCTGGGCGGCCTGGCCGATCGCGTGTTCTTTCCGCTCACGCCGGGCCTGCGCGCGCTGACGACCTGGCTGCAAGACGCGCCCGTCGTCGACACGGTGTTGGCCAATGCGTGGTCGTCACTCGCGCTGGCGACGCTGGCCGCGCATCCGGCCAACCAGTCCACGCAGATACGCGCACGCGCCGATGCACGTGCCGAGCGCGTATGGCACGCCATCGAACACCGCTACGCCGAGCCGCTCACCGTCGATGCGCTCGCCGCAGACGTGGGCGTGAGCGCGCGTCGCCTCGCCACGCTGTTCCGTGCTGCATATGGCACCACGCTGCACGCGCATCTGGCCCAGGTGCGTCTGCGGCATGCGTTGACGCTACTGGAAACCACCGCCCTGCCCATCGCCGAGGTTGCCGCGCGCACCGGCTACTACGACCAAAGCGCCCTCACGCGCCACCTCAAGGCCGCACACGGCATCACGCCCGCAGCAGTGCGGCGCTAGCCCTGCCTGCCATTTCCGTTTTTGCCAAAGCGCAGCCGTCTTCGCCAAGACGCGCGGCGCGCGCACGCGCAGAGTGCCGGTTCGATTGATCTTTCCGGACAGGCGCTCCATGGCTGTTGGCGACACCTCCACTGCAACGCATCTTCATCACACGCAGCACGACGCACGGCGTGACCACCTCACGGGCATCGGCTACGGCGTCGCGGCCGGGGCGCTGTGGGGCGTCATCTTCGTTGCGCCGAAGATGCTGCCGCAGTTCTCTCCGCTGGCGCTTTCAGCGGCGCGGTATGTGTTGTATGGCGTGTTGTCGCTGGCGCTCGCGCTGCCGGTGTGGCGCACGCTGTGGCGCAAACCGACTCGGCGCGATTGGGTGGCGCTGCTGCTGTTATCGCTGCCGGGCAACATTCTTTATTACCTGTGCGTGGCGGGTGGCGTGCAGCGCGCGGGCGTGGCACCGGTATCGCTCATTGTCGGGCTGCTGCCGGTGACGGTCACGCTGGCCGGTGCAGCAGAACGGGGCAGCCTGCCCATGCGCCGGCTGGCCCTGCCGCTGCTAATGGCGGTTGCGGGCGTGGTGTGCATTTACCTGGATGCGCCCGACGTGCATTCGAGTGCGGGCGGCAGAACCTATTTCATCGGGCTCTTGATGGCCGCGGGCGCGCTGGCGTGCTGGACGGTGTATGCGGTGTGCAATGCGCGGTACCTGCGCGCGCGGCCGCAGTTCACCAGCCGGGAGTGGTCGTTGTTGACTGGCGTTGCGACTGGGGGGTTGTCACTGGCACTGGCCGTACCGGCGTTTTTCATGCCCGGCATGGCGACGGCTTCAGCGCAGCCCGCATCGGCGTGGGGGATGTTCTGGCTGGTGAATATGGGGGTGGCGCTGGGGGCGTCTGTGCTGGGAAACAGCCTGTGGAATGCGGCCAGCCGCAAGTTGCCGCTGACGCTGTCGGGGCAGTTGATTGTGTTTGAGACGGTGTTTGCGTTGTTGTATGGGTTTATCTATGAGGCTCGATGGCCTCATGGGCTTGAGGTGGCGGCTGCGGTTTTGTTGGTGAGTGGGGTGGGGTTGGCGGCGCGGAGGCACGGGTAGTCTTTTTGGGGTTGTTTTTGGACTTGGTGGTCCATCCCCTCTTTCATCCCCTGCCGGGGCTGACTCACTTTCTTTGGTCTTGCCCAAAGAAAGTAAGCAAAGAAATGCGCGCCCGAGATGGCGAAAGA
>JYOB01000019.1:56188-104633 GCA_000955795.1 Burkholderiaceae bacterium 26 | reverse complement strand
TTATCATCAACTCGCTGCCAACCACCACTCAGTCCACCGCCAATCGCCAACCACCCAATCGACCGCAAACCCGCTCCAACCTTGCTTCTCCACCACCTAACTCCACCGCCTCAACCTGCGTTTCGGCGCTGTGTTTTGCAGCGAGGGGCGAATACTAATGTGTGGATGCACAGCTGGCAAGCTCTTTTTGTGAGGCACCCGCAAAAATCTTGCTAATTACCTGCCCACTACGCGATGTGGCCACACGGTATGGCGGGGTTGAGAGGCCGCCGAACGCCTCACCAGGCCTGCGCGCGACACAGATGGGCAGGCCAGTAGTTCCGGAACGCCCTTCTTACTTATAGAGAAGCCATTGACATCAGTGCTTGACCGGCGCCTTGCACAGCCCCTGGTTGTAGAGAATCGCCTTGCTGGTCGATGCGTAGTTGTCAGCGTCGCACGGCGGCAGGAACAGTGATGCGTCCTTCTGTGCTTTGACGGCAGTCGTCTCAGACAGCACAGCCAGACACTGGGCGTTGTCACCGCGATGGTATTCAGTTACGGCAAGATCACTGCGGGCCTTGTCGCGCTCAATCCAATCCATGAAGGGATCGCAATCGGAGAGCAGCGAACGCAGCGTTGTGCGGGCTGCATCGTAATCCTTGGCGGCATATTGCTTGTGAGCTTGGCCGATGCGGGCCTGGCGCTGGCGGTCTGTGCAGGCGGCCGGGGCACGGCGGTAGTCACCATCAAACATAGCGCGCATGCCGCAGAAATCTCGGCACGCCTCGGCGGTGGCGGAGGAATCCAGCTTGAGCGCATCCTTATTACCCGATACGGCGATGCGGCACTTGCCCTCGTCTTTCTCGATGCCGACTCGGCCTTGGAACGTACCTTCAATCGCGCACGTGTGGCAGTTGCCGCCGATAGTGGCGATATTGAAGCCGCTGCCCTTGACCGTCATCGTGCCGCTCGCGCTCCCGCCCAGGATGTAGACGTATTCCCCCGGCTCGACGGCTGGGCCGGCCGCCAAGGCGCAGGCGCTAGCCAACAAGCCTGCAATCGTTAACGCGCGCCGCATCCACATTTCAAATGCCATGGTGTTTGCTCCAGATCCATGGAGGCGGACGCCTCCTGCAAGCGCGCCATTCTGGCGGCTGGGTATATCGGCACGCAACCGCCCTAGCCGCCGGCGCCGTAGCGCAGTCAGATGTGAAACAGCGCCAGCACGGCCACGACACCGCCGACAGCGCCAACACCGTACGAAAGCACCTGCATCCAGCGCCGGCGCGAGAGCAATGTAATGGCTGCCAGCGCGATCGACACCTGAATGGCGACCACCGCTTGCGCCCACCGGTGATGATGGTGCACGGCAAGCTCGCTCGCGTCATCGGCCTCCTTGGCCAGGCGCTCCTGGTCTTCAGCCTGACGGCGGATGTCTTCTTTCTCGGCGGCGTAGCGCTGGGCTTCGCGCTTGGCGGCGGCCTGATCGGTGCCGGGCAATTGGGCGGTCAACTCGGCAATGGCCTGCTTCTGGCCTTTGGCCTGATAGTAGGCCCAGCGGTTGGCGGCCTCGGTCTTATGGATGGCAGCTTCGTTCTTGGCGAGTAGCGCAGCGTTTTGCGTGGCGCCGCCTTGGTAACCGAAGACAGCGCCGGCTGTCGAAAGAATCGCCGTCATGACGGCGATACGCCCGGCAAAGCTGTCGGCGTGGCCGCTTTCTGCCGCATGCTCGAGCGCGTGGTCATGCGCGCCGTGCACGTGAAATCCTTCTGACATGGTTGCTCCCCTTCTAGTCTTGTATCGTCGGTCGCCCATCAGGCGCGGGCCTCACAATGCATGGCCTTGCGCGGAAAGGCAACGCCATGCGACGCGCATCCAACGTTGCAGATGCAGCTTCCTGACGCTGCCGCGCAGGGAGGGAGCGCGGCAATCGCAAATCATTTATACGCAGAAGAATTGCGCCGTTGAATACCTGAAACCGGTCCGTATAATCGCGCAGCAATGCGAACTAGGGCCAATATCTTTTTGGTAATCGCATTGTTAATAAAACAAAACAATACTGCGAGTCAGATCCATGGATGCGTCCCAAAAGCCTTTAGCGCCATTGCCCGAAGAGGAACACCACCCCGCCATCGTCCGCGTGGCCGACGCGACGATCCGCGATGCCAATGCATTGCTGCATGCCAACGGCGGCCTGAAGTTCGGCCGAGGCATGATCGGAACCATCCTCGCATTGGTGCTGAGCTTTCTGTGCCTGCTGGGCGTACTGGCGTTTCACTTTCCCCAGTATCTGACGACGCCCGAATTGCGGCGCGCGTATTCAGTGGATGTGATTCGGCAGATTCTGTTTGTCTCTCTGCTGATCTCGGGCGGGTTATCGCTGGCGAATATCGTGCTGGATAACCGCCGTCGCCTGAACGGCTTGGCGTTCCTGTTTGTGGTGGTTGCCGTTGCGCTGGGCGGCTCGCGCGTGCCGGTTGGCGATTTTCCGGATCACACGCCGTATATCGGCATGGATTGGTTCATTCTCGACCTGCTGGGTTCGACGGCGATTTTCGTGCTGCTTGAGAAGCTATTCCCGCTCTACAAGAAGCAGCCGGTGTTCCGGGCGGAATGGCAGACCGATATGGCGCACTTTGCAGTGAACCACTTCATCGTGGGGCTGGTGCTGCTGGTGGTGAACTTCGTGATCCACCGCGTGTTCGGATGGATGGTCCATGCGGACTTCCAGCAAATGGTCCAGCACATCTGGTTCATTCCACAGCTGCTGCTGTGCATGCTCGTAGCCGACCTGATGGAGTACGTCACGCACCGCGCGTATCACGAGGTGCCGTTCCTCTGGCGCTTCCATGCCGTCCACCACAGCGTGAAGACCATGGACTGGCTGGCCGGCTCGCGTCAGCACATTCTTGAACTGATCGTCACGCGAGTGGCAGTGCTGGGACCGCTGTTCGTGCTGGGATTCGACAAAGCCGTGGTCGATGTCTACATCATCATCGTGGGCTTCCAGGCGGTGTTCAATCACGCCAATGTGCATTTGCCGTGGGGGCCGTTGAAATATATCTTCGTGACGCCGGATTTCCATCACTGGCACCACTCGTCGGAAGACGAAGCGATCGACAAGAACTACGCCGCGCACTTCGCCTTCATCGATTACCTGTTCGGTACCGCAGTCAAATCGAAAAAGGCCTTCCCGGAGAAGTACGGCGTAGTAGGTGACTACATGCCCGACGGCTTCGTCAACCAGCAGCGCTTTCCGTTCCGACGTCAGCAGAACTGAGCCGAAGGTTTTTCATCATGCCTCCCGCCGCCGCTGCTCAGCACCTCATCGCCCGCCTCGGTCTCGAACCGCACCCGGAAGGCGGCTTCTATCGCGAAACCTATCGCAGTGAGGAACGCGTCCAGCGAGGCGTCCCGCCCGTCGAACGTGCGGCTGCTACCGCCATCTATTACCTCTTGGCGGATGATGCATATTCCGCCTGGCATCGGATCCAGTCGGACGAGTTGTGGCACTTCCATGCGGGGGACTCACTCAATGTGCATGTGTTGGAGGACGACGGTACGGTGAGCACGCATCGTCTGGGCAATGCGCCCGACGACGCGATGACGGTGTACCAGGCGGTGGTTCCGGCAGGCTGCTGGTTTGCGGCCGAGCGCGTGCCGGGTGAACATGGCTATGCGCTGGTCGGCTGCACCGTTGCGCCGGGGTTCGAGTTCAGCGAGTTCGAACTGGCCGACGATGGCGCGCTGCTGGCGAAGTATTCGACACATGGCGATCTCATCCGAAGGTTGCTGCCCAAGCCTGCGGCACGTTAGTCAGCACCACACCACGCTTTCATAGCCGACCGTGCGGCGGTAGACGCTGACACCCCGCCACGTGCTGTACTCCATGTACGCGCATGTCAGGACGACGATCCAGTTGGCTGCTGCGGTGGCTGTGGTGGACATATCCCCTCCCATCTCGGCGTGCCCCGATAGCTGTCTTATCGGCACGTTTTCAGTCTAGGAGAGGGGTCTCCAAAACCATTGCACGAGCAATGACGATTCTCGGCCCTTATTTCCGGATCTCATCTCCGTATGGGCATCGCGCGTCGCAAACGCCCGCCGGGCGCGGCTCTAATGCATCTTGGAGCGCACAGCATGGCGGCGCCGGCTAGTCTTCATCAGTGCGTCGATCTACGCTTGTGAGACGCGCTGCGGCGTGACCCACGCTCCCCATCCCCATCACACAGACGCCTTCGGAAGAACATCATGGCTACCATCGGATTCATTGGTCTTGGCATCATGGGCGCTCACATGGCCCGCAACCTGCTCAAGGGCGACCACACACTGATCGTCAGCGGCAAGCATTCTGTGCCGGAAGATCTGCGTTCGCGCACCACGGTTGTCGCCAGCTTAACGGCGGTGGCGCAAGCCGCAGACATCGTCATCGCCATGGTGCCGGACACGCCGGACGTAGCCGATGTGCTGTTTGGCGAAGAGGGTGTTGCGCAGGGCTTGGCTGCAGGCAAGCTCTTCATCGACATGAGTTCGATCTCGCCGATTGAAACGCAGGCCTTTGCCAAGCGCGTCGAAGCGCTGGGCGCGGATTACCTTGATGCACCCGTTTCAGGCGGTGAAGTCGGTGCACGCGATGCGACACTCACGATCATGGTTGGCGGCAAAGCAGCCGCGTTCGAGCGTGCCAAACCGCTGTTCGCCTTGATGGGCAAGAACATCACGCACGTGGGTGACTCCGGTGCTGGTCAGACCTGCAAGGTGGCCAACCAGATCATCGTGGCATTGACCATCGAGGCGGTAGGCGAAGCGCTGCTGTTCGCCTCCAAGGCCGGGGCCGATCCGGCACGTGTGCGCGAGGCGTTGATGGGGGGCTTTGCCTCCTCGCGCATTCTCGAAGTGCATGGCGAACGCATGATCAAGCGGACGTTTGATCCGGGCTTTCGCATCGAGCTGCACCAGAAAGATCTGAACCTCGCGTTGGAAGGCGCTCGCAAGCTTGGCATCGCCCTGCCGAACACCGCCGCTGCACAGCAGCTTTTCAATGTATGCGCCGCCAATGGCGGCAAGGCATGGGACCACTCGGCCATGGTGCGCGCGCTGGAACTAATGGCGGATCACACCATTGCCTGAAGCAAAACGGGGGGGCGTGCTCAGGTGAGCGCAACCCACCCGTTTTTACGACCGTCGACAGCCTCGGCTTACAGCTCAAGCTGCTCCAGCACTTTCCCCTTGGTTTCGATGCCGAGGAAGTAGATGGTGATCGCGGCCAGTATGGGGACCACGGCCAGCAGTAAGAACGCATTGCTGACATTGCCCGAGCCGATAGTCGAACCGATCAGCATTGGCGAAAAGATGGCGGCAATCTTCAGCCACGCGCCGCCCATGCCGCAACCGATCGCGCGGATGTTGGTCGGGTAAAGCTCCGGCGTATAGACATATGCGGTGATGAAGCCGCACGCCATCAACCCCAGCGCCAACGAGCACAACCCCGCCACCACATAAAGCGACTGCTCGTGCAGCAGCCCGGCCAGCGCCAGCGAGACGCCGCACAGTACGAACGACACCACCATCACCGGCTTGCGGCCCACCTTGTCGACGATCATCGCGCAGACCAACGAGCCGATCACACCCAGCACTGAAGCGAGCGCCGCCAGGTTGAGCGCCAGTTGCAGCGGCGCGTGATAGATTGTTTTGTAGACCGTCGGCAGCCATGTCGACAGACCATACTGGATGAAACCGCACGTCGCCCACAGCATGGCCACGACCACGGTGCGCTTGATGTACACGGGGCCGAACAGATCGCGCATACCGCGCTTCGGGTGGCGATGCGACATCTGCTCGAATGCCGAGGTATCGCCCAGCGGAGGCAACGGTTCCTTCGATTTGGCTTCAAAGCGAGCCTGCGCTGCGTCCGCCTCGGCCATCCGGCCATTGGTCGCCAGCCAGCGCGGGGACTCCGGCACGGCCTTGGGCAGCGTGAAGAACAGCACCAGCGGAATGCCGCCGAGGAAGTACATCACCTCCCAGCCGAAATGCGGCACCAGCCATGCGCCCAGCGCGTTGGACACCAGCAGACCAATCGGAAACACCACCTCATAGAGCAGCACGAAGCGCCCGCGGCCATGTGCGCGCGTGACTTCGTTGATGTATGTGGCCGCCACGGGCAGTTCGCCTCCCAGGCCCACGCCCTGCACGATACGCAGTGCCGCAAATAAGGCAAAGCTGGGCGCCAAGCCGCACAGGAGGCTCATCAAGCCGATAATGCCTGCGCTATAGCCGATCATGCGCACGCGACCGAACCGCTCGGCAAGCATGGGGAACACCAGCGCACCGATCAACTGACCGATGCCGGGCGCGCCAATCACAAAAGCAATCTGTGCCGGCGTCAGGTGCCATTGCGCAATCAGCAGCGGCAGCGTAGCCGCGATGACGATCACGTCAAAACCATCGAAGAACGTCGCAAGCCCGATCAGCAGACGCGCGCGCACGTGCATGCCGTTGCTCTTGAGCCGCTCGATGCGGGCAACGATCTTGCCCAGGCTCATCGCGCCCAGCGGCCCATCGTGGTCAATTCCGTTGTCAATCAAAACACCTGGCTTCATGTGAAGCTCCTTCCAGAGGAAGTTGATGCGCCACTGGGTCGCTGCCCAGCGGCGCGCGTGGGGGCAGGACGTCAGAACGAGTGATGCACGCCGGTGCTGACAACGAGCTGGTTGCGCTGCGCCGCCACACCGACGCCGTTGATGGCAGCGGACTTCGCGTCGCCGGCGGCACGCTGGTAGGTACCCTGAACGTACACCTGCGTGCGCTTGGAGAACGCATACACATTGCCCAGGCTGAACTGGTTCCAACGCGCCCCCTCGTACTTGCTGAAGGTATAGCCCACGTTGAGCGTGTTGGCGGCGCTGTAATGCCATGCCGTGCCCAGGTCGACGTTCTGTGCGCGAGCATTGGCGCCGCCCAGCGTGATGCGCGTTTGCGTGTAGACAACGTTGATCTGGACCGGCAGGCTGCTGAACTGATACAGCGCGCCGGTACCAAACGACTTGACCGAACTCATCGGCGTCATCACGCCCGGCACCAGCGTCGTGCCCAGCGTGTTCGTGATTCCCAGGCGGCCTGCGATGTCCAGCGCGCGGTCATTGGATGCGGTATAGGCCGCTGCCGCACGGAAACCGCCGTTGGTGTAGTACGCACCCAGGCTGTAGCTGCGGCTCTTCGACGGCGAACCCGGCACCTCGCCAAAGCCGTACATGCCGCCCAGCTGCAGCCCGCCGAAGATGGGCGAGACGTAGCGCACAGCGTTGTCGATCTGGAACTGGTTGGCCAGGTTGTCGAAGTTGCCCGGGTGGAACAGATAGAAGTTGGTGAGCTGGAAGCCGTTACTCAGGCGGCCGAGGTAATCGAACATGAAGTCCGCCTGGTGGCCGAGCTGGATGTTGCCCAGGCGATCGTTGGTGAGGCCCACCCACGCCGCCCGGTTGAACAGCTTGCCGGCGACCACGCTGTTGCCGGTGTCACCCAGAAAACCCGACTCCAGCTGGAAGATGGCCTGCGTACCACCGCCCAAATCTTCCGAGCCGCGCAGGCCGAAGCGGTCCGGCTGCATGGTGCCGGGGTCCATGCGCAGGGCCGAGCCGCTGGCGGCGCCGCTCTTCAGGCTATTGATGTAGGCCACGCCTTCATCAATGCTGCCGTACAGCGTCACGTTGCTCTGGGCCGCCGCCGTGCCAGCCAGGCTCATCGCCGCAATGGCGAACAAGGTTGTCTTCATTTGCTGTTTCCTCCACTGGACGAGGTGTCCGCCCCGCCAGTTGTTATCGCCGTCTTGGTGGACGAGCTGGTTGTGGTTCTTGTTTTGTTTCGTATGCGAAACGTCGTTTAAAAGAAAAACACGGCGCAAAAAAAGAGGGCGCGGCTGGTCAGGCCGGCGCCTAAACCATCCTGCGCTTACAGATCAATCACCAGGCGCTTGCCCTTGCAGCCGGATACGCAAACCATCATCGTTTGGTTCGATGCGCGCTCGCTCTTGGAGAGCACGCTGTCACGGTGGTCGGGCTCGCCTTCCAGCACGCGCGTTTCGCACGAGCCGCACACGCCTTCCTTGCAGCTGTGTTCCACCTCGACGCCAATCTCGAGCAGCGCGTCGAGCAGCGACTTGCCTGCCGGTACGCACAGCTCAGCACCGTTGCGCGCAAGCTTGACTTGGTACTCCCCTTCCTGCACCGACTCCACACCGGGATCTGCCGCAAAGCGTTCGATATGGACGTTGGTGTAGCCGAGTGCCTCGCAAGCGGCCTCGAAAGCCCGCAGCATCGGCCCGGGGCCGCAGCAATAGAAATGCGTGTCGGCCGGATGTCCTGCAAGCAGCGCTTTCAGATCGGGCGGGCCGCCTGCTTCCGCATCCAAGTGGAAGCGCACCGCATCGCCATGCGCGGCCAACTCTTCGGCAAAGGCGGCTTCGGCACGCGAGCGCGCGCAGTACAGCATCGAGAACGTCTTGCCTTGCTCGGCCAGACGGCGCGCCATGCAGACGATGGGCGTCACTCCAATGCCACCCGCGACCAGCACCGTGCGGGGCGCGGTTTCGTCCAGCTCGAAGTGATTGCGCGGGCCGCCGATCTTGAGCGTCGAGCCCACGCGCAACTGCTCGTGCACGTAGCGCGAGCCGCCGCGGCTGTTGCGGTCGAGCAGCACGCCGACCACATAGCGATCACGCACCTCCGGCGCACCGCACAGCGAATAACTGCGCACCAGCCCGTTGCCAAGATGCAGTTCGATATGCGCGCCCGGGGCGTACTCGGGCAAGGTCTTGCCGTCGACATCGCGCAGCTCCACGCTCACGATGCCTTGGGCTTCGTAGCGCATGGCATGCACGCGCAGGTTGAGGGGGGAATTCATAGCACGTCTCTCTGCAACGTTTCAGCGCTTTTCCGTCAGGAACTTGCCTTCCGGGCCGACGACGTTTTTCTGCCGACGTGTGTTGCCGTCAATGCCACCGTCAATGGCCCATTCGGCAAACACGGTCGGACCGGGTTCGAAATCGCGCGGCTGCCAGTCGGCGTCGAGCTGGTCTTCATCGGCGTAATACTCGATCAGGCCGCCGGCGGGGTTCTTGAAGTACCAGAAGTACGCCGACGAAATCGGGTGTCGCCCCGGGCCCAGTTGCGTGTCCCATCCACAGCGCGATATATGCATGCCACCGCCGAACACTTCATGGATGTCGCGCACGGTAAAAGCGACGTGGTTGAGCCCGCTCTTGGCCTGCGGCGTTTGCAGCAGGAACAGGTCATGGTGACCGCCTTCCGGCTCGCAGCGCAGGAACGCGCCCCGACCTGGGTAGTGGTCAGATGGCACGAAGCCAAGCTTGTCGATGTAAAAGCGCTCGGTGGCCACCACGTCCTTCACGAAGAACACCACGTGACCCACTTCAATGGGCGTGGCACGTTCGTAGATCGGGCTGGGTTGATTGCGGCGCGGCTTGTCCGTCCAGGTGT
The DNA here is from genome assembly GCA_000955795.1 of Burkholderiaceae bacterium 26. Taxonomy (GTDB): domain Bacteria; phylum Pseudomonadota; class Gammaproteobacteria; order Burkholderiales; family Burkholderiaceae; genus Ralstonia; species Ralstonia chuxiongensis. Next base: position 95,154 of record JYOB01000019.1, on the reverse strand, counting down.
TCATCTCAGCGCATTGCACGTCGATATCGCGCTTGGTGGTCAGCTGCACGCGCACTGCCAGGCCGTTCGGGTCAATGCAACCAACGCGGCCGTCGGCGTGGACGTAGCCTGGCTGATCGGCCAGCTTGTCGACCAGGCGATCGAGCACCGCTTGCGAATCGGCGCCCCAGATCACTTCGCGCAGCGTCGGGCCGGCTTCCATGGCGGGGGGCAGCGAGGCATCGTCGGTGCGCTTGACGCGCACGCGGCAGCCGTTGAGCGTTTCGAACAGCAGGCCACCGGCGTCTTCCGATTGCAGGGCTAGGCCCCAATCCAGGAAGAACTGCTTGCAGGCGGCGAGGTCGTCGGCACCGTAGACAATTTCGTCGATGCCTCGAATCGTGTTCATCTTCATCTCCTGTGGTCCGGGCGTTTGCCTCAGCTTCAGTTGGCGTTGGCCCAGGCCAGCGGTTGTTCGTTCAGGCCCCAGTAGAGGCTCTTCTGCTCCATGTACTGCAGGATGCCGAGGCGGCCCTTCTCGCGGCCCAGGCCACTGTCGCGCCAGCCGCCAAACGGCGTCGAAATCGAGAACTGCTTGTACGTGTTGATCCACACGTTGCCGGCCTGCACCGCGCGGCCGATCCGCCACGCGCGCTTGTAATCGCGCGTCCAGATGCCGGCGGCCAGCGCGTACACGCTGTCGTTGGCTTGTTCGATCAGTTCGTCTTCATCGTCGAACGGCATGGCAACGAGCACGGGGCCGAAGATCTCTTCCTGGCAAATGCGTGCGCTGTTGGTGAGGCCTTCGATGATGGTCGGCGTGTAGAAGTAGCCCGATTCACAGCCGGAGATCTCCGGGCGCAACCCGCCCGTGCGCAGATGGCCGCCCTCTTGCACGCCCATCGCCACGTACGACTCAATCGTCTCGCGGTGGCGATCGGTGATCAGCGGGCCCATCTGCGTGGATTCATCGGCCGGATTGCCGACACGCAGACGTGCAGCGGCAGCGGCCAGGCGATCCATGAACGGCTCGTACAGCGAACGCGCCACAAACAAGCGCGACCCAGCGATGCACGACTCGCCCGACGAGCTGAAAATGCCGTACAGCACGCCATTGACCGCGTGGTCGAGATCAGCATCCTCAAACACCATCGTCGGCGACTTGCCGCCGAGTTCGAGCGACACCGGCATCATCCTGTCGGCTGCAATGTGCGCGATGTGGCGGCCGGTGTTCGTGCCGCCCGTGAACGACACGCGACGCACCAGCGGATGCTTCGTGATCGCGTCGCCAATGACGGAGCCCTTGCCGGGCAGCACGCTGATCATGCCCTTGGGCACGCCCGCCTCTTCGCAAATGGCGGCCAGTTCCAGCGCCATCAGCGGCGTGACTTCGGCCGGTTTGACGACGACGGCGTTGCCTGCGGCCAGCGCGGGCGCCATCTTTTGCGCTTCACTGGCAATTGGCGAATTCCACGGCGTAATGGCCGCCACCACGCCCATGGGCTCATGCACGCTCATCGTCAGGCAATCACCACGCGCAGGCGTGAGCGATTCTTCCAGCGTCTCGCATGCGGCACCGAAGAACTGGAACGTGGCCGCAGCGCTTGCCACCAGGGCGCGCGTCTCGTTGATCGGCTTGCCGTTGTCCAGGCGCTGGCGTTGGGCCAGCGCTTCGCTGCGCGAGCGGATCAGCTCGGCTACGCAGTACAGAACCACGGCGCGCTCGTGCGGCTTGCGCTGCGCCCAACCGCTGGAAAGGAAGGCGCGGTAGGCACCGGCCACAGCCTCTTCCACATCGGCGACGCTGGCAGCGTTGAGTTCAGCCACCACTTCGCCCGTAGCGGGGTAGCGCGTGACATAGCGCTCACCAGTGCCAAGGCGCCATTCGCCTGCGATGCAGATGGGCAGCAAGGACGTTGCGGTTGCGTTAAGGGTAGAGACAGTCATGGCGCAATGGCCTCGCTCAAATCGAAACGGCGTGCGCGCGGTTGCCCAGCGCACGCACCACGCTGAACACCGTCAGCGCAGAAGTCTTGGGATTGGCCGCGAGCGGCTTGCCGCGCATCGTCAACTCGAAGCCGCCAAAGGCGCCGCGCGCCTCAACGTGATGGATGTTCTCGTCCACCGTCGGATCGGCCAGCAGCTTGACGTGCGTGTGCTCCAGCCCCAAGCCCGCCAACGACAACGTGGCAGCCACGTTGGCATTCTTCGGGAACAGGCGTGCAGCTTCGCGGGCGTTGCCTTCGAAGATCACGGTCGGCTCGTGCAGCGCATCCAGGTCAAACTGCTGCTCGGCTGGCGTGTCCTTCCAGGCGCGCGGCGGCTTGCGGCCGGTGTAGGTCACGGCATCCAGCCCGCCGACACGCGCGGCGGCCAGTGCATCGATAGCGCCAATGGCGCCCGACAGCAACTGCACCTGCGCGTTGCCACGCCGTGCCGCTGCCTCCAGCCGTTCAGCCACACCCGGTTCGGACAGCGCGCCCACCGATACCACCAGGCAATCAATGCCCTGCTCCAACGCCGGCAACACATGCTCTTCCAGCGCGTCGTGGCCAGCGCATTCGACCAGCAGATCAGGATGCGCGTCGGCCGACAGACGCGTCGTGACACGCGCATTCGGCGCGAACGGTGCGATGGCCTCGCGCGCCTTGTCCATCGCGTGCTCGGGCACGATCACGGCGTCAAAGCAGACATCCGGATCGCTCTTGAGCAATTCCAGAACGCCCTGCCCGATCGCTCCGCACCCGACCATCGATACATGCAGCATGTCCGGCTCCTTGAATTGGCTCGATCGCAGGTTCACGCCACCACCGTCGTACGCTCGGCGGCGCGTTCGCCCTGGCCATCCTTGGCCTGCTGATTGACGGGCGGGCCCGCAAAGATGGTCTTGAAGCTGCCGATGGAGAGCATGTCGATCTCCATCAGGAACGGTCCTTCACCGCTGGTGGCTTCGGTCAACGCGCTGCCCACGTCGGCCAGATCCGATACGCGGCGGTGGCGCAACTGCAGCGAATGCGCGAGTGCCGCGTAGTCCGGCGTGTGCAGATCCACGTAGTGGCGGCGGCCGCCGTACTGCGCGTCCTGGATGTTCTTGATGACGCCGTAGCCCTTGTCGTTCATCAGCACGATGACGAGGTTGGCGCGCTCCTGCACGGCGGTCGCCAGCTCACCCAGGTTCAGGATGAAGCCGCCGTCACCGGCCAGACAGAACGTGGTCTTGCCCGATCCGGTGGCGGCGGAGCCGATGGCCGCGCCAATGCCCATCGCCAAACCCTGGCCGATGCCACCACCCAGCGCATGGACGCCAGCACGCGAATCAAAAATACGCAGCTGACGATTGCCCCACGTGCTGTTCGACACCGTCACATCGCGCACCCAATTGAACTCGCGGCCAACTGCGGCTTGCAACGCATCCACCAGCTTTGCGTACGGTCCGAGGCCATCGATCAGGCCGCGCACCGCCGTCTCATGGGCCGCGTGCAGGTCGGCAGCGAATGCCGCATCGGTCTGCATCTTCTTTTCCAGTCGATCCGCCAAGCCTTCCAGCGCAAGGGCCGAATCGCCGCACACGAAATAGTCGCTGGCGTAGCAACGGCCTTCTGCCGACGCATCTGCATCAATGCGGTACAGCGGACGCGGCAGCTTCAGTTCGTACTTGAGCGTCTCGTTGCCGCGCAAGCGCGAGCCAACCACGACCATTGCGTCGCACGTCTGGTAGAACGCTTCGACCGGCTTGTGCAGGTTGAACGCGCCCAGCGAGCGAGGATCATCTTCCGGCACGATGCCGCGGCCCTGCGTGCTGGTAACCACGCCAAAGCCCAGATCCATCAAGCGCTTGACCTGCGTCGCAGCGTGGCGGGCGCCACCGCCCAGCCACAGCATCGGACGGCGTGCGTGCGACAGGCGTTCAGCCAGTTCGTCCAGCGCGTGGGCCGACGGCACATGCTGTGGCACCTGCAGCGGGCGCAGATCGTCCGGCATCGGGATCAGCGCGGCTTGAATATCGATGGGAATCTCCACGCTCACCGGGCCGGCCGGGGCCGTGAGCGCGGTCTGCACAGCCAGCTTCATCGTGCTGATGGCGGTGTCGGCACTGCGCACGCGGAAGGCCGCCTTGGAAACGGCTTTGAGCATCGTGAGCTGGTCCGGCGCTTCGTGGATGTACGCGAGGCTTTGATCCAGGTACGGCGTTTCGATCTGGCCCGTGATGTGCAGCAACGGCGTGCCAGCGGTCAGTGCCTCAACCATGGCGCCCGCCGCATTCCCGGCAGCGGTGCCGGTGCTGGTCAGGCATACGCCCAGACCGCCCGTGGTACGGGCATAGGCATCGGCCATGTTGGCGCCGCCGGCTTCACCGCGCGCCATGATGAAGCGGATCTTGCCGCGCTCGCCCATTGCATCGAGGATGGGCATGTTGTGGATCGAGATGACGCCAAAGGCGGCCTTGACCTCGCAAGCCTCCAGGAAGGCTGCAATCGCGTGGCCCACCGTGACCAGTTGTGGTTCCTGTTGTTGTCTATTAAGCATGACGGGAGTGTCCTCCGGAGATATCGATGTGGCTGCCCGTGGTGTACGAAGACAACGGCGAGGCAAGGAACAGAATGGCGCGGGCTGCGTCTTCCGGCAGGCCCAGGCGTCCAAGGGGAATATGTTTTTGCGCGGCCAGGCGGCGCGTCCAAGCGGCCCAGTCGAGATGGCGATCTTCTTCGGAGCGAGCCTCGAAGCGGCGGCGCCATTGGCCGGACTCGACCAGCCCGATCAGGATGCCGTTGACACGCACTCCCTTCGGTGCAAATTCAGTCGCCATCGAGCGCACAAGGTTAAGCACACCCGCACGCGCGGCCGAGGTGGCCACCATGTGCGGCTCGGGCTGCTGCGCCAGCAACGAATTCACGCAGACGATCGCGCCGTGCTCCGAGCGCTCCAGTTGCGGCATGAAAGCGCGCGTGGGGTGAATCACGGAGAAGAACTTGAGATGCAGCTCCTGCGTCCACGCGGCATCGTCGGTATCGGCGAACGTCGAGACGCGGCCCTGGCCGGCGTTGTTGACCAGCATGTCGACGGGGCCGAGCGCCTGCTCCACGGCATCGGCAAACGCAGCCGTCTGCGCGGCGTCGAGCACGTCGCACGTTGCGGCAAACAGCCTGGCGCTCGGGAAGCGGCTGCGCAGCGCTTGCTCGGCTTGTGCGAGACGTTCGGCATTGCGGCCGCACAGCGCCACGGCGGCGCCGGCTTCCAGCAGCAATTCAACGGTGGCCAGGCCGATGCCGGAGGAGCCTCCGGTCACGACAGCGGTCTTGCCAGTCAGGTCGATCATCGGCATGGTCATTCCCGGAACAGGTTGACGACCTTGCCGCTGACGGGGCGGTAGTCCAGCAGGTAAGACAGCTCGCCAGCAGCGGCGCGCACCTTGTCGATCATCAGATCGAGTTGTGCGGGCTCAATGCGCGGCGACGGAATGGTCGTGCCGAGCGCCGCCACCACCTTGCCTGCGCGGTCCAGCACCGGCGCAGCAATCGTCGAGATGTTCGCTTCGAAGAAGCCTTCCTGCAGCACGTAGCCGTGTTCGCGGTCGCGCTGGACCATCTCGAACAGCTCTTCCACCGTGCGCGGCGTGTTGGCGGAGAACACCTCCAGCTGGGGCTCCGGATAAAGCTGGCGCAACTCCGCCAGCGACAGGTCTGCCAGCAGCACACGACCCAGCACCGTGGCATGTGCCGGCAGGCGCGTGCCCACATTCACCGAGCTGGTGAACGGCGTGGGAGCGACCGACTTCGCCACGTAGACGATCGAGCGGCCATCTCGCACGACGAGGTTGCATGGGTAATGAATGTCGTCACGCAGGCGATCGAGCAGCGGACGGCCCAACTCGGTCAATTCCAGCGAGGCGAGATACTCAAAGCCCAGGCGCAGCACCGCCATGCCGAGACGGAAATCGCGACCGCCGTCCACGCGCTCGATGAAGCCCATCACTTCGAGCGTCGTCAGCAGGCGGAATACCGTCGAACGCGGCACCTTCAGCCGGCGTGCCAGCTCCGGCGCCGACAATACGCGGTCTTTGTGGCTGAATTCGCACAGGAGGCGCAGGCCGCGTTCGAGGCCCGGCACGATGTACTTCTCCTGCACGTCTTCTGGAATGAGGTCGTTGCTCATACGTCTTGGCGCTTAGGCGTTTTGAGATTGGGAGAAAACGGCTTGTTCGACCAAGCCTGCGACAGCGTCAGGCGCATCGATATAGGAGGCATGTCCCGCAGACGACACAAGTGCGAACGGCAGACCAAACGTCTTGGCCAGCGCTTCGCAGCCCTGCGGCGGCGTGATGCCATCCACATCGCCGCAAGCGACTTGTGCCGGCGTCGATGCGGGGCGCTTGCTCAGATAGGCGCCGATGTCGTCGCCGCTGAGCATCGCCACGGCCTGGCGGTAACCGCCATCGTTGAGGCGCTTCATGTTCCAGCGCACCCAGGCGCGCTCTTCGTCGGTGGCATTCGGGCGCAGCAGGTGCGCGTGGCGCGACTCCGCCATGCCGTCGATGCCGAGCTGGTCCAGCGTTGCAAGACGCTGCGCTTGCACGGCCAGCGACTTGCCTTCCTGCCCCGGCTGGCCGTAGCCCTGCGCGGGGTTCAGCAGCAGCAGGTGCTTCGGCTGCATCGTCGTTGGCGCGTCGGCCACATACGCTGATGCCATCAACGCACCCAACGAATGACCCACGATCACATCGGGTGTCGCATGCAGCGCAGCCAGCCATGCCCGCAACTGCACCGCATACTCGGCGGCGCGCGGCGTGGCCTGTTCAAGCGGCGTGGAATTGCCGTAGCCCGGCGCATCCCATGCCAGCACGCGCATGGTTTGCGAAAGAACCTGGGCACAAGGCAGCCATGACGCGGCGCTGGAGCTGATGCCGTGCAACAGCACCACCACCGGCCCGCTCTCGCCCCATTGCCGATAGCCGATGCAATCGCCGCGCACATTGATCGCGACGGTGTGTTCGGCAAACACCCCGCCGAGCGCGGCCAGTGCGTCGGCAACACGGAACGGATGGGAGGACATGACAGCCTGCACGCTCATGGCATCAACGCTTGATCTTGGCGAGCGGATGCTCGGGCGGGTACGTCGGCGTAATCGGTTTCTTGGCACCCAGCATCACGCACATCAGCGCATCTTCATCGCCGATATTGATTTCTTCGCGGTACACGCCGGGCGGCACCGAAACGAGGTCGCGATCGGTGAGGATGGTCTCGTAGCGTTCGCCGTCCTTCTCCAGCACAAGCTTGAGCTTGCCGCGAATGACGAAGAACACCTCTTCCACATCGGTGTGGAGGTGCGCCGGGCCTTCGTGACCGGCCGGAATGACCATGGTCGAAAACGTGAAGTGCTCTGCCGGCACGGTATTGGTGTCGGCCGCCACGCCCGTGCCACCCGTGCCGAGGTAGCGCATTTGCGCGCGGCGGTATTTCGGGTCGTAGTCGGCCTGAAACTTGAGGGCATCCCAGTCGTAGCGGCGGGTGGCGAAACGCGCCACGCGGCTGTTCATCCAGTCTTCAAACGACGCGCCTTCCGGGCGGTCCCACGTGCGTTGCACTTGCTGTTGTTCGGAGAGATCGCTCATCGAATACCTCTTCTGAATGGAGTGTGGATGCATTACTGCATGACAAAACCGCCGTTGACGGCCAGCGTCTGGCCCGTCACGAATCGGGAAAGATCGGACAGCGCGAACAGCACGGCACCGCACACGTCGTCGGGCAGCTGATCGCGCGAGATGGCGCGCTGGTCGCGGTACAGCGCATGGCGGTGCGCCGGCACGTATTCGGTGGCTTCTACCAGCGTCAGGCCTGGCGCGATGGCGTTGACGGTGATGCCGTCTGCGCCGCATTCGCGCGCCAGGGACTTGGTCATGCCAATGACGGCGCTCTTGCTGGCCACGTAAGCCAGCAGGTTCGGCGCGCCCCACAGCGGGGTGTCCGACGACAAGTTGACGATCGCGCCGCGGCCCGATGCCTTGAGTGCAGGCAGGCAGGCTGTCGTCATCAGCCACGTGCCGCGCACGTTGACGTTCATCACGCGATCCCAGGTGTCAACGTCGATCGACGATGCGTCGCGCCCGCCCGAGTTGGTGATGGCCGCGTTGTTGACGAGACCATCGAGCCCGCCCAGAGCCTGCACAGCTGCCGCAGCGCACGCCTGAATGGAAGCCGGATCGCCAAGATCAAGCACAAAGCCATGTGCGTCGAAGCCCGCCGCGCGCAGTGCCGCAGCCTCTTCCTGCACGCGCTCGCCAAGAATGTCGGCCAGGGCAACCGCGCCACCGGCTTCGGCAATCGCCTTGGCAAACGCCAGACCCAGTCCGCGCGCAGCGCCCGTCACGAGCACCTTGCGGCCAGCCAGCAGCCCGGCAGTTGGATGGCGCTCAGGCATGTTGGGCTTCCGTGGGAACGGGCTTGAGCATGGCGACCGGCGCATCGGCCAATTCGGCGGCAGCGCGGCGTGCCAGCACGCGGCGGATACGCGTGATGCCAATGTCGTGCTGGTATAGCGTCTCGTGATCGCGCGCCTCGGGGGCCATCGATTCGAGAACCACGCGATCCTGCTCCAGCACATCCCAGTGCAGGCCTTCCAGGCGGTTGCGATACAGGAAGCACCACACGTCGCGCTGCCAGCCCTGCACGTGGCGCGTGCGCCAGAAGTAGACGATGCAGTGTTCTTCATCCACCGGCGTCACGATGCCGATGATGGTGAACGGGCCTCCAGGGCCAACCTTCGGTTGATACGGAATCGACAGGCGCAGCCACATCGTGCCGGTCTCGCCAAACTCGGTCCAATCGAAATTCACGCCGCGCTGGCCGGTCTTCTGGAACATGATCCCGTGATCGGTTTCCACCACTTCCATCACGGCCTTCTTCTCACCGCTTGCCATCGAGTGCGACACGGCGTGCAGGTATGCACCGTGCATCGGGTCCATGACGTTGTCGATGGCATAGCGGTAGTTGACGTTCCAATGCGCGAAGCAGAGGAAGTGGCTGTGCTCGTCGCTGGTCAGCTCTTCAGGCAAGCGCAGCGTGCCGACAGCGTCGTCGAAATCGGACGGAGCCTTGTCGCCAAACCACAGGAAGATGGCGCCGGCACGTTCCTGCACCGGGTAGCTGCGCACGCAGGTCTTGCCTTCCATGGGGCACGCATCAACGGCGGGCACGCTCGTCACCGTACCTTGGCCGTTCACTTCAACGCCGTGGTACCAGCAAGCCACGTGGTCACCCAGGTTCCAGCCCATCGACAGGCGCGCCCCGCGGTGCGGGCAGCGATCTTCCAGCGCATGCACCTGGCCAGCGGTATCGCGCCACAGCACGATGTTCTGACTCAGGCGCGTAATGCCGACCGGCGCGTTCTTCACATTCCACGACGCCGCCACCGGATACCAGTAGTTGCGCAGACCGGTGTTGATGCGCGCTTCCTTCTGCGCTTCCTTGTTGCCTTCCATTGCTTGCCTCTTCTGATGGGGTTGAGCCGGGCGCCTCTGCGGGCGATGCGGCGTCGAATCGTGTTGGAGCCAGCCCGGCTCAGGCGCCCAGGCGGCGCATCTCGGCCAGGAACGTGTCTTCCGTCCAGGTCTCACCGCCGGCGACATTGCGCGGGCCGCGCTCGTTCAGTACGGCCACGATGTCGGCCGGCGTTTGTGCGCCACCCAGGAATGCCGCTTCCAGCGAATCGGCCAACTGGTTTTCATAGGCAGTCGGCTCGGTCGCGCGCGTCTGCCACACCAGATTGGCGACGTGACCCGGGCGCTCGACACGGCCCTTGCCAGCGACGTTGTTCGGAGAAATCGGCTCCCACGGAGCGAGGTCTGGGTTGTATTGCGGTTGCATTTCTGTCGACTCCATCACGTTTCGCTTGTTTTACCTATGAAACGTCTGTTAATATCTGGAACACAGGTGCAACTATAGACCGCGTCTTCGAAATCGCAGATGCGGGATTACCCTATGATTTTAAAAAGGAAAGCCAGCGTCACACGCTGGTCAGACAGCCAACCAAAAGCCTGGGGCGCCCTTCAGCGCAGGCGCGCTAACAGACGTCGGCCTGCATCGACAACCGAGCGCCCCCCGGTCATCTGGTAGCGCACGATCATCCCCTCCACGCACAGCAGCGCTTCTTCGGCGATGGCCTTCGGGCGCGGATAGCCAAGACGCTTCGCCAACTCCGCCAGATAAGTCGCCAGCTCGGCCTTATGCAAAACGGCCTTTTCCACCAACTGCGCATCACCGGTTTCCGTACCGGATTCGGCAACGAGGTTGATGAACGCGCAACCTCGATACGTTTCGGTGTCGAACCAGGTGGCCAACACGTCCGCCAGCACGTCGAGGTCAGCACGCCTGGCAAGGCGCGCTTCCGTCGCCTCACGAAACCACGCCATCCACCGTTCGTGCCGTGCATCCAGGAAGGCCGCGATCAAATCGCTCTTTGACGGGAAATGCCGGTACAGCGACATCTTCGCCACACCAGACTCGGCGATGATTCGGTCGATGCCGGTGGCACGAAAACCTTCCTGCAAGAACAGCCGCTCGGCGGTTTCCATGATGCGATCGCGGGCGGAGAGGGTTTCGGCAGTCTTGGCCATGTTGATGAACGTGAAGGCAATGTTTCAGTATGGCCTTGACAGACAGACCTGTCTACTCAATGATGTAGACAGACCTGTCTCATAAAACCGTGACTTCCGTTTTTCCCACCACTCCTGATGAATGCCGCCCTGCTCGAGCGGCGCTCTCGCCGCTGCCGCTGTGGCGCCTGCGGCTGGCCACGACTTATATCGAAGAGAATCTCAGCCGCCCGGTGCGGCTGGAAGACGTTGCACGGGCGACGGGCCTTACGCGCATGCACTTTGCTGCTCAGTTCCGCGCCGCTACGGGCGTACGCCCGCACGCGTATCTTTTGCATCGGCGCATCGAGCGCGCCAAGGTCTTGCTGACGCGAATAGATGCCTCGGTGGTTGAGATCGCGCTGGAGGTTGGCTTTCAGAGCCAGGCGCATTTCTCGACGGTATTCAAGCGGCTCGCGGGCGATAGCCCGTCGACCTGGCGACGACGCGCGCTAGATCAACTGCACGGCTGAATGCAAAGCGCCCGGCCGAAACCGGGCGGTTTTCTTTAATCAAACTGCGTCACAAACCCAGCGCAGACAACCCGGAGTGATCATCCGGGCGACGCCCAAGCGGCCAGAAGAACTTGCGTTCATCCGCCTTGATCGGCAGGTCATTGATGCAGGCATAACGGCGCTGCATCACGCCGTGTGCGTCGAATTCCCAATTCTCGTTGCCGTATGAGCGGAACCAGTTGCCGGAATCATCGTGCCACTCATACGCAAAGCGCACGGCGATGCGGTTGCCGCCAAATGCCCACAGTTCCTTGATCAGCCGATAGTCGAGTTCCTTGCGCCACTTGCGCGTGAGGAATTCGACGATCTGTTCGCGCCCATTGACGAACTCGGCGCGGTTGCGCCACTGGCTATCCGGCGTGTACGCAAGTGCGACGCGCTCCGGGTTGCGGCTGTTCCAGCCGTCTTCGGCCAGACGCACCTTTTCGGTGGCAGATTCGAGAGTGAACGGTGGAACAGGCGGGCGGGTTTCATTGGCAGACATCGGCAACTCCTTTGCAGTGGCAATAGTGGAGGCTGCCGCGCTGACAACGCAGCAGCACGCCCCCACTCTGCCCGACCGACTGCCACGCCGATACCAGGAATGCACGGGGTCTTTCGTGAACGCACGATTCCCGCACCGCAGGCCTACAGAAATTTGCGATAAACAACGAAGCCGGATTTCTCAGCCACGGTGTCGTAAAGCTTCATCGCCGTGGTGTTCGTTTCGTGGGTCTGCCAATAGACGCGCGGCAAGCCTGCCTCTGCGGCGCGGCCATAGACCGCCTCGATCAGCGCACGACCGACGCCCTGCCCGCGTGCAGCTTCGGCGGTGAAAAGGTCTTGCAGATAGCAGTTCATCTGCACTTGCGTGGTACTGCGGTGGAATAGGAAATGCACGATGCCCAGCAATGCTCCCCTCCGCTCGGCAACCATGGCATAGACCGGCTCGGCTTCATCGAAGAAACGCTGCCAGGTGGTCTGCGTGACGATGTCGGGCAAGGCTGTTTTGCCAGCGCGGCCGTAAAACGCGTTGTAGCCATCCCAGAGGGGTTTCCAGGCAGTGAAGTCGTCTTGGTGGATGGGACGAATCAGGAGGTCGGAAGGTGCGGGCATGGTTGGCTGAATGGGTGGCAACGCTCGCGCATTCTGCCAGCCAGGCAGCCGGCTTTCCTACCGTTGGCTTAGCTTGTGCTTCCGCGCCCCCTCCCCGGCTGCCATGTGGCGCGACGCCAGCAGCGCGTGTGCAGCGCCCCGACCCTAGGGATTGTCCGGAGACAAGTCATTGCCGGAAGAAAGTTTGCCGAAAGCCTCGACCCACTAAAGTGCGCTCCATGGCCCGGTCACGACCCGGTATCGGGCAGTGCGATCTCCACGCACATCAGCGTCACCACGATAAGGGTCGGGTGTTGTACCAGCCATATCGCCGGACCCAACGGGATGTCAGTCCGGCGTCCGTTTCAATCGGTCTTTCCTGCTGTCAACCTTGCGGCCCACCGTCCTCCCGGTGGGCTGTTTTCTTTTCAGGGTTGCACGGGACTGGGCAACACCAGACGCTGCGTCAACCGCTGCACCGTCGGCGCGGCAATCAGCACGATGGTGAAGGCAGCCGGCCAGGCCAGCACGAAGGCATGCGCCCAGCGGGCGAGAAAGTCGGAGCTGATACCGGCGTTGATCCAGCCGATCCAGCCCGTCATCAACAACGACATCAGGCCGGACATCAGCCAGGCAAAAATGACACGAAGACGTGTGGGAGTGGAAACGGGCATCGACATGGCGGTTCTCCTTGCAAGCCATCAAATGTGATTGACGGTATGCTAGACAACCGCGTTTCAAGAAACTATAGACGTTTATTGAAACTTAAATTCCGAAAATGGAATCATGCTCGACGACTTGGCTCTCTTTGTTTCCATCGTGGACCACGGCAGCCTGCAGGCCGCTGCCCGTCACGCCAGCCTGCCGCCCGCCACGCTCACGCGGCGTCTGCAGAAGCTCGAGACAGCGCTGGGTTGCCAGCTTCTGCTGCGCAGCGCCCGCAGCCTGAAACCGACGCCGGAAGGCCAGCTTTACTATGAGCAATGCCGCCCGCTGCTGACCGCGCTTGCGCAAACCACGGCCACGCTCGACGACGACCTCAACCAGGTGAAGGGCACCCTGCGCGTGCTTGCGCCATTGAACCTATCGCGCGGGCTGCTCGCACCCGCGTATGCCAGCTTCATGGCGACGTGGCCGGAGATCCGCCTGGAGTTGTCGCTCAGCAACCGCAATGAAGACGTGTGGCGGCATGGCGCCGATCTTGCCATCCGCGTCGGCCAGCAGGACGACCCGAAGTTGCGGCAGCGCCGGCTGGGCGTCATCGGAATGGTGTTGGTGGCGTCGCCCGCGTACGTGGCCGAGCATGGCGCGCCGACACATCCAGATGAACTGCAGCAGCATCGGTTGTTGGTGTCGTCGCCGCTCTCGGCATGGCGCTTCACGTCGCCCGATGGCGCGGAAACCATCGAAATGCAGCCTCAAGGTCGCTGCGACCTGAACGACATCGAACTGGGCGTGACGCTGGCCGAAACGGGCCTTGGTCTGCTGTACTGTCCGCGCACGCTCTGCCATCAGGCGCTGGAGGCAGGCAGGCTGGTGCGCCTGCTGCCGGAATGGCGCACACCGCAGCGGCCCATCTACGCGGTGTGGCCGCAGCAGCAGTTGCCACGCAAGGTGCGTACGTTGCTGGAGCATCTGGCGGCCTTCGCCGCGGCCACTCCATTGCTGCAGACGGACGCCGCGCCGAGTGCTTCACACGCTGCTTGAAACGGGTAAAAACACGCGTTGTAGCATCGCCTGTTCACCCCGTAGGCTGCAGAGATTCCACCCGCCATTTTCACTGGAGACCCGATGCACAGCAGCCACGTGGTGCGCTCCGGCAATATTCGCTTGCATGCCCGCATGACACAGCCCGCCGACGGTTCCGCGCGGCACCGCCCCGCCGTGGTTCTCGTGCATGGCTATCCGGACGACAGCTCTGTCTGGCACGGCGTGCGCGATACCCTGGCGCGCGATCGCCGCGTGCTCACCTTCGACGTGCGCGGTGCCGGGCTGTCGGACGCTCCCGCAGACACCACCGGTTACCGCATCCCCCAATTTGTCGACGACCTTGCCGCCGTGGCCGATGCGCTGCTGCCCGGCGAGCGCTTCCATCTGGTCGGGCACGACTGGGGCTCCATCCATAGCTGGGAATCGGTAACGACCGACCGGCTGCGCGGGCGCATCGCGTCGTACACGTCGATCTCGGGCCCGTGCCTGGACCACGTCGGCCACTGGATGCGCACGCAGCTCGATGCCGGCACATGGACGGCCAAGCGCGCGGTGTGGAAGCAGCGGCTGCAGTCGTGGTACGTGGGTTATTTTCACCTGCCGCTGGTGCCCGAATGGTCGTGGCGGCTATGGGTGGCGCGCGCCTGGCCGTGGTGGCTGCACAAGACGGAAGGCATTCGCATCGAGGCCCAGCGGCCGACGCTTGTGCGCGATGCCTGCAACGGCGTGCGCATGTATCGTGCAAATTTTCGGGACCGCCTCGCCCGCCCGCAGGCGCGTGCGCCGCATGCGCCCGTGCAACTGATCGTGCCAACGCGCGATCGCTACGTCAGCCCCGCCGTTACGCGCGCGGTTGAAGCTTGGGTATCACACTACTGGCGCCACGAGGTCGACGCCGGCCATTGGCTGCCCTTGCGTCGCCCCGACTGGGTTGCGGACTGCATCCGCCGCTTTGCCGACTATGTCGAATCCGGCCACGAGCCCGCCGAATTGCGGCAGGCCCGCGTGGCCGGCACTCTGGCAACGACCTGACGCAACTAGAGCATTGCGCCCAACGCAAACGTTGACGTGCGTGTAACACACTGTAATCATCGTCCGCCACAACGCTGACAGCGCGCCATGACCTGGCGCCCGAACGGCTCGAGCCGCCGCTTCGCGCAAACCGCGTCGCCGGTAATCGATACAAGAAACAGGGACAAGACAATGAAAAGCAAGGTCGTGGTGTACGGCCCGCTCTACGGGAAGTGGTACGCAATCCTGGTCAACGACGGTGTGGCCGCCGAGTCCAACCAGTTTGGCTCGTACGAAGCCGCCATGGGTTTCGCTTCACGCCGATACCCGGAGCTTGAGCAGGAGCGGCAGCCTTACGCACGAGGCCGCGAAGAAAGCGAGAACGGAAGCGACAGCCGGGAAGCTGCGCCGATCTGACCACGCCGGGCGGCATTGACGCCGCCCTTGCTGACCACAGCGTTAGCGGCCCACCCCGCAAAAGCGGCCGGCAATCCATTCGAACACGCTGCCTTCGCGCAGCGAGCGGCTTTGCGCCTCGTCGCCGTAGTGGATCTGGTAAAGCGGCTTGCCGCTGGCATTGCGCGCGCGATAGAGCGTTTGCGCAATCACCGTGTAGCTGTGTCGCGCGCAATCGAGCACCACCTGCTTGACCGAAGAGCGGATCGGCTGCCCATCGGCCGTTTTGATCGTGAAGTCTGGCAGCACGTTGCGCAGCAGCCGGAAGTGCACGGTATGCGAGTAGGCATCCGCCTCAGCGCTTGGCTCTGGCTTGACCGATTGCCGGTCGATATACGAAACGATGCCGTTGATGCTCTCGAACCGGCGCCAGCGGGAATCCGTGCTGGCCGATTCAGGCGCGGGTGCCGCACCGCCCATCACGGCTTGCGCGGACGCTGTCGGCACAGCCGCCGACGCAGACACGGTTTGTGCGGATACGGGCATCGCTGCCCACTGCGCGGCAACCAGAGCGGTCGCCGCGATGGCGCTTTGCCAGCGCCAGCCTCCTGTTTTCATGGGATATCTCGCCTTGCTCCAAAAACTTAGCGGGCGATTCTACCGCGATGGCGCTACCGCTTACATCACATCTGGCCAATGGGCTCGGCAACGTCCACGCCGGCAAAGCGCAGATACAGCGTGCGCAGTGCCTGCGTGAGCGGGCCCGGCTGGCCGTTGCCGATCTGCACGCCGTCGATGGACACCACCGGCATCACGAACGTCGACGCGCTCGTGTAGAACGCTTCGGCGGCTTGCTGGGCTTCGGCCACGGTAAAGGTGCGCTCCTCCAGCATCAGGCCATGTTCGCACGCCAGCGCCAGGATCGACACGCGCGTGATGCCCGGCAGCACGGCATTAGACAGCGGACGCGTAATCAATCGCTTATCTGCGGTGATGATGAATGCGGTCGACGACGCGCCTTCGGTCACGCGGTCGCCATCGGTCATCCAGGCTTCGTGCGCGCCGGCGCGGGCGGCGATCTGCTTGGCCATCACCTGCGGCAACAGGCCCACGCTTTTGATGTCGCAACGCTTCCAGCGCAGGTCGGGCACCGTCACCACGGTTGCGCCCTTCTTCGCCAGCGGGCTGTCGACGATGGACTTGACCTGCGTGAACGCCACGGCCGTCGGCGTGATGTCTGCCGGGATGCCGAAATCGCGCTCGGCCACGCCGCGCGTGACCTGCATGTAGACCACGCCCTCCTCCAGCCCGTTGCGTGCCACCAGCTCTTCGCACACGTGCGTCCATTCGGCGGCTGTGTACGGGTTGTCGATGCCGATCTCGGACAGCGAGCGGGTCAGGCGGGCGAGGTGCGCGTCGTTGTCGACGAGCTTGCCGCGCGCCACGGCGGTCACTTCATAAATGCCATCGGCAAAGGTGAAGCCACGATCCATGACGGAGACGGTGGCTTCGGCGGCTGGCACGTATTGGCCGTTCAGGAAGATGATTCGGGACATGCTGGGAGAAGGAATTCAGGCGCGGGCGGGACTGCCCTGCCAACGAATCTACAGGATACGTGCGCCATGCCGCGAATACCGATGTGCGCTGACGTTATGCGAAAACAGCATGATGGGCGGGATGCGTCCGGTAAACTCTGCCGTTTTTCGGCCAGTCGCGCACCCATGTCCGAACTCACCATCCGCCCGATCGTTGCAGACGACCTGCCCGGCATCCTGGCCGTGCAGCAGGCGTGCTACGGCGACGGGTTTCTGGAACCGGGCGATGCGCTCGCCAGCCGCTGGGCGCGCAGCCCGGCCATGTGCCTGGTCGCACTGCGTGGTTCCGAAGTGGTCGGGTACCTGCTCTCGCATGCGTGGCACGCATGGACGCCGCCCAAATTGCACGTGCCGCTACCCGCCACGGATGCTGTCGATGTTCTCTGGTTTGTGCATGACATGGCCATCGCACCCGGGGGCCGTGGCCAGCGGTTGGGCGAGCGGCTTTACGCCCTTGCGGCTGCCCGCGCTCAGACACAGGGCCTGAGCCGATCCCGGCTGGTGGCGGTGCAAGGCGCGGATGGCTTCTGGCGCCGCCTTGGTTATCAGTCCGTCGACATGGATAGCGCCGCGTCGGGAGCCCTGCACGCCATCTACGGCGAGGATGCCGAATTGATGGAACGCGCATTGCCGTGAGCGGCCATCGCGTCACTCCGTTACAATTTGCAACATCTGTATATCTTCTGTAAGACTGCGCGCGCCCGGTTCAACTACAGTGCGACGTCTTGAGGAATTCCCACATGCATAAGAACTTCGCGCTGTTCGTGCTGGCAACCGCTGCGGCGCTGTCGTCGCAGGCGGCTCTGGCCCGCGTCAATGTCGATATTGGAATCGGCGTGCCTGTCGCACCCGTTTATGTCGAACCGGCGCCGGTCTATGCCCCCGCTCCCGTGTACGCACCGCCCCCGCCGCCGGCCTACTATGCGCCGCAGCCAGTCATCGTTGCGCCTGGCTACTACGACGATGGCCGCGGCCGCGAATGGCAGGAACGCCAATGGCGCGAGCAACGCTGGCGTGAGCGTGAATGGCGCAGGCACCATCGTCACGACGACGACGATTGATCCCGCACACGGCCGCGCTCAGGCGGCCTTCTTCGCCAGTCCCAGGTAGGTCTCGATCACGCGCGGGTTGACGGCCAACTCCTGCGCCGGGCCTTCGAGCGTCATGTCGCCCGTTTCCAGCACGTAACCGTAGTCGGCCACCTGCAGCGCGGCGCGTGCGTTCTGCTCGATCAGCAACGTTGCCACGCCGGTTTTGCGCAGGTCGCTGATGATGTGGAAGATTTCTTTGACGATGAGCGGTGCGAGGCCAAGGCTCGGCTCATCCAGCATCAGCAACTGGGGCTTGGCCATCAACGCGCGGCCCACGGCAAGCATCTGGCGCTCTCCGCCGGAGAGCGTGCCGGCTTCCTGCACACGACGCTCTTTCAGGCGCGGGAACAGGTCGTACACCACTTCCATCTGGTCTAGATAGTTGCGCTCGCCCGCCCGCTTGCGCCGGTAAGCGCCAAGCACGAGGTTGTCTTCCACGCTCATGGTGGCAAACAGCTCGCGCTTTTCCGGCACAAGGCACATGCCACGTGCCACGCGCTTTTCCACCGGCAGACCGGTCAGGTTGTGCCCGAGGTACGAGACCACGCCACTGGCTGAACCGGTGGTCGGCAGCGCACCCATGATGGCGCCGAGCATCGTCGATTTGCCCGCGCCGTTCGGGCCGATGACGGTCACGATCTGGCCCGCTCCCACCTTCAGGTTGGCGCCATGCAGCGCCTCCACCTTGCCGTAGCGGACGTGCAAGTCCTTCACTTCCAGGATGACAGACATGCGCGTTCTCCTTATTCCACGCCGCCCAGGTAGGCTTCCAGCACGGCCGGGTTCTGCTGCACTTCCTGCGGCAGCCCTTCGGCAATTTTGGTGCCGAATTCCATGACGACCAGCCGATCGGTGAGATTCATGACGAAGTCCATGTCGTGCTCAACCAGCAGCACGCTCATACCTTCGGCTTTCAGCTTGGTGAGCAGCGCAGCCAGCGCCTGCTTTTCCTTGTAGCGCAGGCCCGCGGCGGGCTCGTCCAACAGCAGCAGCGCCGGATCGCAGCACAGTGCACGGGCGATTTCCAGAATGCGTTGCTGGCCGAGCGCCAAGCTGCCGGCTTCCTGATACATGCAATCGGCCAAGCCCACGCGTTCCAGTTGGCGGCGCGCTTCAAACAGCAGCTTCTGCTCTTCGGCCTGGTTCATGCGCACCACGCTGGCGAGCACGCCGCCCTGCGCTGCGAAGTCGCCGCGCAGGTGGGCGCCGAGCGCTACGTTTTCCAGGACGGTCATGCCCGACAGCAATTGCACATGCTGGAAGGTGCGGCCGATGCCGCGTTTGACGATCTCACGTGAAGGCTGGCCGCTGATGCGCTCACCACGGTACAGCACCTCACCACGCGTGACTGGCAGCACGCCGGTCACAAGGTTGAAGGTGGTCGACTTGCCCGCGCCGTTGGGGCCGATCAGGCCGATGATCTCGCCGGCTTTCACTTGAAAGCTGACGTCGTTCACGGCAACAAGGCCGCCAAACTCCTTGCGTGCGGCGCGTACGTCGAGGATCAGCTCGCCAGCATGCGGCTTCTCGCGCTGCTTCAGCGCCGGCGCTTCGTCGGGTGCACGCGCCGTCGGTGCCGAGGGAAACAGCTTGCGGATGAACGGCCATACGCCGTCACGCGCGTACTGCAGCAACAGCACCAGCAGAACGCCGAACACGATGATCTCGAAGTTGCCGTTGGTGCCCAGCAGCTTCGGCAGAATGCTTTGCAGGCTGTCTTTCAGGATGGTCAGCAAACCCGCGCCGAGCACCGCGCCCCACACGTGGCCCACGCCGCCGACCACCGCCATGAACAGGTATTCGATACCGTAGTTCAGGCCGAACGGCGTCGGGTTCACCGCGCGTTGCAGATGCGCATAGAGGAAGCCTGAAATGCAGGCCAGCACCGCCGCAAACACGAAGATCACCACCTTCATCCACGCCGTGTTCACGCCCATTGCCTCGGCCATTGTGCCGCCGCCCTTGAGCGCGCGGATAGCGCGGCCCGGGCGCGAATTCAGCAGGTTCTGCACCGCCAGCACCGCGACCACAACGACGGCCCAGATCAGGTAAAACATCTCGCGCCCGGTCTGCAACGATTTACCGAGTACGTTCAACACAGGAATGCCGTTCAGCCCGTCGTACTTGCCGAGGAATTCGAGATTGCCGAACAGGAAGAACAACGACAGGCCCCACGCAATCGTCGCCAGCGGCAGGTAGTGGCCCGACATGCGCATCGTGATCAGGCCGATCACATATGCACTGACCACCGTGATCACCAGCCCGGCCAGCAAGCCGATCCACGGCGAGACACCATACTGCGTCGTCAGATACGCGGTGCTATATGCACCGAGGCCAACGAACGCCGCTTGCCCGAACGAGGTCAGGCCGCCCACCCCTGTCAGCAGCACCAGCCCCAGCGCGACAAGGCTATAGAGCCCAATGTAATTCAGCAGCGTGATCCAGAATTCGGGCGTGGGCACGATGGGGATCAACGCGAGCACAACCACAAACAAGGCGGTCAGCACGCGGTTGCGCGAAAGCCAGCCGCGCTGCGCTGCGCCTTCGGAAGATTTGGTCAGCGTGTTCATCGGCTTATTCCTCTTCCTCGACATGCTTGGTGGTGAGCGATCGCCACAGCAGTACGGGAATGATGAGCGTGAACACGATCACCTCCTTGAACGCCGACGCCCAGAACGACGAATACGACTCCAGCAGCCCCACCAGCAGCGCGCCCAGCGCCGCCACCGGATAGCTCACGAGCCCGCCCACGATCGCACCCACAAACCCCTTCAGACCGATCAGGAAACCGGACTCGTAGTAGACCGTGGTGAGCGGCGCAATCAGGATGCCGCACAGTGCGCCCAACGCCGCCGCCAGCGTGAAAGCCAGACGCCCCGCCTGCGTGGTCCCGATGCCGACCAGCCGCGCACCCAGGCGGTTCACCGCCGTCGCACGCAGCGCCTTGCCCGACACCGTACGGCCAAAGTAGAAGTACAGTGCCACGATCATCAGCACCGATACAGCCACCACCCAGAGGCTCTGGCCCGACACGGTGAGCGCGCCCAGATCAAAGCGCGCATCGGAGAACGCATCCGTGCGCGAGCCTTCCGCGCCAAACATCACGAGGCCGAGGCCCACCATCGCGAAGTGCACGCCCACCGAAACGATCAGCAGCACCAGCGTGCTGGCTTCGGCCAATGGCTCGTAGGCCAGGCGGTAGATCATGGGGCCCATCGGAATGACGATCAGCAGTGTCAACGCGACCTGCGCAAGCATGGGCAACGTCATCGGTGCAAGCATGCTGGCGGCGATGTACACCGCAATCGGAAAGACCAAGTATTTGACCGCATAGATGGCGCCTGTGCGCAGCGCATGCAGGCGCAGTTCGGGTTGCAGCAGCGTGCGGCCCATCTCGACGAGGAACGTCAGCACACCCAGCGCAACCAGCATGCTGGCCGACAGCGGCGCCTTGTTGGCCTGGATGGCCGCCAGCGTGAGCGCGCCATACGCGACGAATTCGCCCTGCGGGATGAAGATCACGCGCGTGACGGAAAACACCAGCACGAGCGCCAGTGCCAGCAGCGCGTAGATCGCGCCCGATGTCACGCCGTCTTGCGCCAGGATGGCGGCAATCGACAAGTCCATGAAGCTCCTCGTTCTTGTAGTCGTGGAGTTCGCGCCGGATGTGAACCGGGCAAGGGGGCGCCACGAGTTACGAGATAGTAAATTTCTTACGACAGGATGAAATTGGCGACAACCCTAACGCGTCGCCCTGCTCCGCCGATTGCTGGCCTTGGCGGGGCTGACCGCAGGCGCCTGCAGCATGGCAGACAGGCGCATCACGAACGTGCGCAGCGTGTGCTCCAGCTCGCCACCGCGCTGCGCGTGAAACAGCGGTTGCAGGTTCAGCGCAATCAACACCAGCACAAGCTGCCCGCGCGCACCGAACACCGGCAGCGACAGGGCGTTCACCCCGGGCAGCAGGCTACCCGTGACCCATGATGCGCCTTCAGTCCGGACGTCTTCGCACAGACGGTAGTAATCGGTTAGCGAACGCGGCAGGCCCGGCAGGTCGTCGCTGGCACGCTCGTGCAGCTCGCGCTCAACGAGCGGCAGCGTCTGCTCCATCGGTTGATAGGCGCCAAACAGGCGGCCAGTGGCTGAATTAAGCATCGGCAAGACGTCGCCAATGCGCAGGTTCACGCCAGGCGCACCACCGGCCTTCTCCCAATGCACAACGGTCGGGCCACGATCGCTCCACACGGCAATGCCGATGGTGTGGCCGGTCTGGTCGCGCAGGCCGGCCAGCAACGGCCGCGTCCGGACGACGGCGTCGGAGCGGTTGAGGCTGGCCAGACCCAGGCGCAGCGCAAACGGCCCGAGTTCGTAGCGGCCGGTCAGCGGGTCTTGCGACACGGCGCCCACGCGCTGCAGGCTTACCAGATAACGATGCGCCTTGGACGGATGCATACCCGCCGTGCGTGCCAAATCGCCGAGCGCCATCGCCCGCATGGCACGCGTCAGCGCCACCAGTAATTGAGCGCCGACCTCAATGGATTGGATGCCCGAACGGTCACGGTTTGCGCGCGCGTCTTCAACATCGCCATCGGGTGGCAGGTCGTCTTCGACTTCCGGGGTCTCCATGTCTTGGGGGCGTATTGGCTGAGGCTGGGCCGACAAAGTGCTGCGAGCGTAGCACGCAACTTCGCCTCGACGGCCATTTCTTGATTTTTATGCATTGTAGAAACAATGCTTCTAATCATAATTCACGTATACCCTAGGCGCATCCCCAGACCCTGCGGTCTATGATTGCCAGCGTCCGGTATGGCTTGGTATTAGCACGCCCCAACCCAGGTTTTCCGGACCCTGCACGTTGAAAAACAATTCCCCCAACCGTAATCAACTACACCAGGAGTGACAGAATGGCCAAAGCCTTCGCCTCGCAAGCCGACCTCGAGGCCAAACAAGTCACCTTCACCCAGCTCTCCCCCAACGCTTACGCCTACACCGCCGAGGGCGACCCGAACTCGGGCGTCATCATCGGCGACGACTCGGTGTTGATCGTCGACACCACCGCCACGCCAGCGATGGCGCAAGACCTGATCGCACGCATCCGTGCCATCACCGACAAGCCAATCAAGCATGTGGTGCTGTCGCACTATCACGCCGTGCGCGTGCTCGGCGCATCAGCCTACTTTGCAGAAGGCGCGCAGAACATCATTGCCAGCCGCGGCACGTACGAGATGATTATCGAGCGCGGTGAAGCCGATATGAAGTCGGAAATCGAACGCTTTCCGCGCCTGTTTGCCGGCGTGGAAACCGTGCCGGGCCTGACTTGGCCGACGCTGGTGTTCGAGCGCGAGCTGACACTCTTCCTCGGCAAGCTGGAAGTGAAGATCCTGCACCTCGGCCCCGGCCACACGAAGGGCGACACGGTGGTGTGGATCCCGTCGCAGAAGGTGCTCTTCTCCGGCGATCTGGTCGAATACGACGCCGCCTGTTACTGCGGTGACGCCCAACTCGAAGAATGGCCCGCCACGCTCGATGCACTGCGCGCACTCGGCGCCGACAAGCTCGTGCCCGGTCGTGGCCCGGCGCTGCTCAATCCGGCCGAAGTCGACAAGGGTCTCGCCTATACGCGCGATTTCGTATCCACCCTGCTCCAGCGCGGCAAGGAAGCCGTCGCGCACAAGATGGACCTGAAAGCCGCAATGGCGCACACCCGCGCCGCGATGGACCCGAAATTCGGCAGCGTCTTCATCTACGAGCACTGCCTGCCGTTTGACGTGACGCGCGCCTTTGATGAGGCCAGCGGCATCAAGCACCCGCGCATCTGGACCGCCGAGCGCGACAAGGAAATGTGGGCCGCCCTGCAAGGCTGAACATGAATCCCGACTTCCAGAATCGCGTCTTCGCGTATGCGCCGTGCGCCGAGCAACAGCCCGGCGCGACACCTGAAGCTCGCCCCGTCGTCATCGTCGGTGCGGGGCCGGTGGGGTTGGCCACGGCCATCGATCTGGCGCAGCAAGGCGTGGCCGTGGTCGTTGTCGACGACGATTGCACGCTGTCCAACGGCTCGCGCGCGATCTGCTTCTCCAAGCGTTCATTGGAGATTTTCGATCGGCTCGGCTGCGGCGACTGCATGGTCGACAAAGGCGTGAGCTGGAACGTCGGCAAGGTCTACCTAAAGAACGAACTGCTCTACAGCTTTGACCTGCTGCCCGAAACTGGACATCGGCGGCCGGCCTTCATCAACCTGCAGCAGTACTACCTGGAAGGCTTTCTTGTTCAACGCGCGCAAGCCTTGCCAAACATCGAGCTGCGCTGGAAGAACAAGGTGACGGGCCTCACACAGGATGCCGGTGGCGTAACGCTCACCATCGAGACGCCCGACGGCACGTACGAGCAGCGCGCGCAATACGTGGTCGCCGCCGATGGCTCGCGCAGCCCGGTACGCCACATGATGGGACTCGAAGCCCGGGGCCAGACATTCAGAGACCGCTTCCTGATCGCCGACGTGCGCATGGACGCGCACTTCCCCAGCGAACGCTGGTTCTGGTTTGATCCACCGTTCCACCCGAATCAATCGGTACTGCTGCACCATCAGCCCGACAACGTCTGGCGCATCGACTTCCAGCTCGGCTGGGACGCCGACCCCGTAGCCGAGAAGCAACCTGAGCGCGTCATCCCGCGCGTACGCGCGCTGCTGGGGGAAGGCGCCGACTTCGAGCTGGAATGGGTCAGCGTCTATACGTTCTCGTGCGAACGCATGGACCGCTTCCGCCACGGCCGCGTGCTCTTCGTCGGCGATGCGGCACATCGTGTGTCGCCGTTCGGCGCGCGCGGCGCCAACAGCGGCTTGCAGGATGCCGAGAACCTCGCGTGGAAATTGCGCATGGTGCTCGACGGCGATGCGCCCGACGCGCTGCTCGACACCTACGCGAGCGAGCGCGAGTTCGCCGCCGACGACAACATCCGTCACTCCACCCGCTCGACCGACTTCATCACGCCCAAGAGCGCAGTCAGCCGGCTCTTTCGCGATGCCACGCTGCGCTTGGCCAAGCACTATCCGTTTGCGCGAACGCTGGTCAACAGCGGGCGGCTGTCGGTGCCGACGGTGTTGGAAGGCTCTGCATTGCAGACAGAAGATGAAGCGCCCTTCGCCTGCGCGCTCGTGCCCGGCGCGGTGGCACTTGACGCGCCGGTGCGCAATGCCGATGGCCGCGCCGATTGGCTGCTCAGTCATCTGCACGGCGGCTTCATGGCGCTGCGTTTGTGCGGTGCCGGAGAACACGTCGATGCGCTGCCGCTGCCTACGCTGGCAATCTTCCCAGTTGGCGGCATGGGCACGGTCTCTGCCAACGTGACCGCGCTGGAAGACATCGACGGCCTAGTCGCGCAACGCTATGACGCACGCCCCGGCACGACTTACCTGATCCGCCCCGATCAGCACGTCTGTGCACGCTGGCGCGCGCTTGAGCCTGCCAAGCTGGCCGCTGCGTTGCTTCGTGCCACCGGGCAAACTGCGCCTGCGGCAACGCCGCACGCCACTGTCTCCGCCTGAGCTGAATACCGACCGCCATGCCGCTGAACACGCAACCCAATCTGCCGCGCCCCGATGATTTTTACGAAGCGCTGATCGACGCGCATCGCAACCTGGACGACGAGCACAGCGCGATGCTCAATGCACAGCTCATCCTGCTGCTCGCAAACCATATCGGCGACATGGCGGTATTGCGTGAAGCGCTGGCGGCGGCGCGACTTGCATTGCCGGCGGCAACAGCAACCTGAGCGCCATCGCGTTTCAACAATCCAACACTTACGCTTGATCGTACTTGCGACTGCGCAAAGTGCGGTGCTAGTATCCGCCCCGCTTACCGATCAACCATTTTGCATAGGAGGAAAAAACATCATGCGTCACCTTGCTTTCCCCTTTGCAGGCCCTTGCCTGGGTTGATCGAATCTCTCGCGCTGTAGTTCGCAGCGTCTTCGCATTGCCCCGGCCTACGGCCTGCCACATCAGTTTTTTTCAGACCTGATATGGACCATTCATGGGCAATTGCATCTTGCATTTGTTCGACGGCGTCTCCCTGATCGCCTCGGACGACACCTGGATCGAAGGCGACGCGATCCGACAACTTCAAACCACCAAAGCACTCGACGGCATGCGCCATGTGGCCGGCATGCCTGATCTGCATCCCGGTCGCGGCTACCCCGTCGGCGCGGCGTTTTTCTCGGTCGGCCGGTTGTATCCGGCATTGATCGGCAACGACATCGGCTGCGGCATGACGCTGTGGGCCACCGATCTCGATGCCAACAAGGTCAGCCTGGACAAGCTTGAAAAGCGTCTTGGCAACATCGATGCGCCACTCGACGAAAGCTGGAGCGAGCTTGTCGCAGCATTGGCGCCGGCTGGTACCGGCTTCGATGCCGCACTCGGCACCATCGGCGGCGGCAACCACTTTGCTGAGCTGCAGCGCGTCGACGAGATTTACGACGCAGAGGAACTACCGCTGGACCCGCGCCAGCTTCTGCTGCTGGTGCACAGCGGCTCGCGAGGGCTCGGCCAGGCCATCCTCGAGGAGCAGGTGCGCACGTATGGCCACGCCGGGCTCGCACAGGACGATGCGGCGTGCGCCGCCTATCTGGCGCGCCACGACACGGCGCTGTACTTTGCCAAGGCCAACCGCGAACTGATCGCGCGTCGCATGCTCGACCGCCTGCACGCGCAGGGCAAGGCGCTGCTCGACGTGCATCACAACTTTGTCGCGCCGGCCACGGTGTTTGGCGAACGAGGCTGGCTGCACCGCAAGGGCGCAACGCCATCGGATGCCGGCGTGGTCGTCATCCCAGGCTCGCGTGGGGACTACAGCTACCTCGTCGCGCCACGCCCGAGCGAGCACGGCTTGTTCTCACTCGCCCACGGCGCGGGCCGCAAGTGGATGCGCAGCGAGTGCAAAGACCGCCTCATCCGCCGCTTCACGCCAGCGCAGCTCAATCGCACCAAGCTTGGCGGCCATGTCATCTGCGAAGACAAGCGGTTGATCTACGAAGAAGCGCCCGAGGCCTACAAGCCGATCGAGAGCGTCATCGCGCCGCTGGTGGACGCCGGCCTGGTCAAGGTGCTCGCGCGCCTGCGCCCGGTGTTGACGTACAAGACGCGTGGGGAGTGCTGCTGATGGTGTTACTGCAACTCTCTTCCGCCCAAGGCCCGGCCGAATGCGAGCTGGCTGTGGTGAAAGCGCTCGCGCGGCTGCAACACGAAGCCGCAGCCGCCGGCGTCCAACTCGAACTGCTGGAACAGGAGGATGGGGAGCGCGCCGGCACGCTGCGCTCCGCCTTGATCAGCCTGGAAGGCGACTCCGAGAACGCCGTGGCTCGAGCATGGGAAGGCACGATCCAGTGGACATGCCCGAGCCCGTATCGGCCACGGCACGCGCGCAAGAACTGGTTCTTGGGAGTGGCGCGCTGTGCGGCGCCGTCAGAAACGCTACCCAGCGAGATCCGCTTCGAGACTACGCGTTCGTCAGGACCCGGCGGGCAGCATGTCAACAAGACGGAATCGGCCGTGCGGGCCACGCATATCGCCACGGGCATCAGCGTGAAGGTGCAGACCGAGCGCAGCCAGCACGCCAACAAGCGGCTGGCCGTGCTGCTACTCGCACACAAGCTGGCGGACGATGACGCGGCAGCCGATGCAACACGGCGTGCGCAACGGCGCGCGCTCCATCATCATGTGGAGCGCGGCAACCCGCACCGCGTGTTCAAAGGCGAACGATTTGAGCCGACAGACTAGCGTCCGGCCTGCCGCGTTCCGGCAAGCTGGCCGCGCCGGTACTCACCTTGCCGCTCCAGCATCCAGCCCGGGTATTCGGCCGGGAGTTTGCTCAGCTCATCGAGCTGCGCCAGCTCTTCCGCCGTCAGCTCAACCTTGGTGGCCGCGATGTTGTCGTCGAGCTGCTCAATCTTCTTGGCACCGACGATCACGGTGGTCACTGCGCGCTGATGCAGCAGCCACGCAAGCGCAATCTGCGCAACCGACACGCTGCGCGCATTGGCCATGACGCGCATGGCATCCACGCACGTATAGGCACGTGCACGGTCCACTGGCGGAAAGTCGAACTTGTTGCGGCGGCTGTCCTGTTCGCCGTGCTGCTCGCGCGTGTATTTGCCGCTGAGCAGGCCGCCGGCCAGCGGGCTCCAGACCATCAGGCCCAGGCCTTCGCTTTTGAGCATCGGCACCAGCTCGCGCTCCAGGTCACGGCCGGCGACGGTGTAGTACGCCTGCAGGCTCTCGAAGCGTGCGCAGCCGAGCCGCTCGGCAATCCCCAGGGCCTTGACGATCTGCCACGCCGCCCAATTCGATACACCCACATAGCGCACATGGCCATGCTGGACGAGCGTGTCGAGCGCACGCACGGTTTCTTCGATGGGCGTGGCGGGGTCGAAACCATGGATCTGATAAAGATCGATATGGTCGAGCTGCATGCGCTTCAGACTCGCCTTGATGCCGTCCATGATGTGCAAGCGCGAGGCGCCGCGTGCGTTCACGCTGTCGCCGGTCTGGCCGAACACCTTGGTGGCGACGACCACGCTGTCGCGCGACACCTTCAGATTCTTGAGCGCCTGCCCCGTCATCTGTTCAGCGACGCCGTTGGCGTACACATCAGCCGTATCGATGAAATTGATGCCGGCGTCGAGCGCGCGCCCGATCAGGCGCTCGGCATCGGCTTGCTGCAAATCGCCGATGTGCTGCCAGATGCCGTCGTTGCCGCCGAAGGTCATCGTGCCGAGGCACAACTCAGAAACGAACAGGCCGGTCCGGCCCAGTTGGTTGTAACGCATGTGATCGACTCCAATACGGTGGAAATGGAATGCTGAGCACACAGGCTCAGATGCGGGAAACAACGCAGAGGATAGGACGGACCGGCTGATCCTGCAGAGCGCTCAGTCGGATGCAGGCTGATGGCCCAGGCGCGAAGAGATGGCCGCGCCAGCCTGCTGCAGCAGCGCGACGTAGTGCGCTTTCGTATCGGCGCCGCAACGCATGGTCGGGAACGAGATCGACAGCCCCGCAATCACGCGGTCAAAACGGTCGAACACCGGCACGGCAATGCACAGCAGCCCGTCTTCCTGCTCTTCGTTGTCTTCGCCAAAACCTTGCTGGCGCACGCGCGGCAGGATGCTCAGCACGGCCTCGGCAGAGGCAAGCGTCTTCTGCGTGGATTTCTTGAATTCCACCTTCGACAGCACCTCGCGTGCCTCTTCCGGCGGCATGTACGCCAGCAGCACCTTACCGATGGCCGTGCTGTGCAGCGGATTGCGGCGGCCGATGCGCGACTGCATGCGCAAGCCGTAATCGGCGTCGATCTTGTGGATGTAGATAATGGCGTCTTCGTCAAAGGCGCCCAGGTGGACAGCCTCGCGCGTGAGCTGACCGATGCGCCGCATCTCGGTGTCGGCCTCGCGGACGAGGTCGACATTTTCCAGCGCCTTGGCGCCAAGCTCGAACAGGCGGATGGTCAGCCGGTATCGATCGGTGTCGCCTTCCTGCGCGACATAACCGAGGCTTTTGAGCGACTGCAGGAAACGGTGCACAGTCGTCTTTGACATGCCCAGCCGCTGCGACAGTTCACTGGGGCCGACGGCGCCAAGCTCGCCCATCGCGGCCAGGATGGTGAACACCTTGTCGACCGCCGAGACCGATTCGGCCTTATCGGCACCGGTATCAACGGGTTCGTTGGCGGACGGGGCTTCCGGCTTGCGTTGCCGGGGCGTGGCTTTCATCTCTCGTGGTTCCGTGATTTCAAAATCTGGAGAGAGCATAACCGGTCTCATACCGCGCTCCATCAATCCACCTGCCGACTTTGCCTACCGCGCCAGCCAGCCGCCATCCACGGCCAGCGTGTGACCGTGCACGTAATCCGATGCCGCCGAAGCGAGAAACACCACCGCGCCCGCGAGGTCGTCCGGCGCGCCCCAGCGCCCGGCCGGAATACGCGCGAGGATCTCTTCGCTGCGCTGCCGGTCTTCGCGCAGCTGCGCTGTGTTGTCGGTTTCCATGTAACCGGGCGCGATGGCGTTGACGTTGATGCCGCGGCCAGCCCATTCATTGGCCAGCAGCCGGGTGAGCCCGAGCACACCGCTCTTCGATGCCGTATACGACGGCACGCGAATGCCGCCCTGGAACGACAGCATCGACGCCACGTTGATGATCTTTCCGCGGCCACCTTGCCCCACGAACTGCCGTGCCACCGCCTGCGAGAGAAAGAACACGCCCTTGAGGTTGACGTCGATGACCGCATCCCAATCGGCTTCGGAAAATTCCAGCGCGTCGCAGCGGCGGATGATGCCCGCGTTGTTGACCAGGATGTCGACACGGCCGAAGGTGTCCATCGCGGCATCGACGATGCTGTCGATCGGCCCCAGCGAAGACAGATCGGCTCGCACGTCAATAAACCGGCGGCCGGCCGCTTCCACGCGCGAGGCCGTCTCTGCCGGGTCCGAACGGTTGGCGCCCACGATGTCGCAACCCGCCGCAGCGAGCGCCATCGCCATGCCCGCGCCCAACCCGGTGTTGCTGCCGGTGACGATGGCCACCTTGCCAGTCAGGTCGAACAGGCTTGCGCTCTGGAGATAGGGATTCTCGAGCCGCATGGTGTCAGCGCAGGTCGGCAATAGCGATGTGGTCCATGTCGTGGAACACCTGGTTTTCGCCGACCATCCCCCAGATGAAGGTGTACGCCTGCGTGCCCACGCCCGAGTGGATCGACCAGCTTGGCGAGATCACGGCCTGCTCGTTGTGGACGAGGATGTGGCGCGTCTCCTGCGGCTCGCCGAGCATGTGGAACACGGCTGCGTTGTCCGGCAGGTTGAAATAGAAATAGACCTCCATGCGGCGCTCGTGCGTGTGGCACGGCATGGTGTTCCACAGGCTGCCGGGCTCGAGCTTGGTCATGCCCATCGAGAGCTGGCAGGTGGGCAGCACGTCCGGCACGATGAACTTGTAGATCGTGCGCCGGTTGCTGGTGGCCGGATCGCCGAGCGTTTCGGGCGACGCCTGCGCCAGTGTGATCGTGCGCGTCGGATAGGCTGTATGGGCCGGCGCGCAGTTGATGTAGAACTTGGCGGGCCTGGCAGCATCGTCGCTGCCGAAGACGACGTTCTGGCCGCCCTGGCCGATGTAGATCGCCTCTTCATTGCCGACGGCGTGACGTGTGCCATCCACCTCCACCCAGCCCGGACCGCCAATGTTGATCGCGCCCAGCTCGCGGCGCTCCAGCAGATGGCTCACGCCCATCGACTTGGCGAGCGATGCCGGCACCTCCACCGGCCGCGTTGCCGGCCACGCTCCGCCCACGATGATCCGGTCGATATGGCTGTACGTGAGCTTGAGCGCATCGCGCTCGAACACCTGTTCAACCAGGAACTGGCGGCGCAGCCCAGCCGTGTCGAGGGTTTTTGCGTGTTCGCTGTGGATTCCTTGCCGCACTTCCATGCCATTTCTCCGTGGGATACACCGGCATCCGCATGCGCTGCCGGCTATTCTGGGTTGGATTGAAGCACAAAAAACAAAAATACGGAACGTCGATCCATATTTTTGATGCCGGGCCAATATCGAGTGGAATAGCGGTGCACCGCACACATTTGCGCCTTCGGGTAAACGATAAATCAGCCACATCCAAAAACATGGAACATCGTTCCATATCATCCGCTATAGTCACTCCATGATGTTGGACCCCAACCAACCGGGCCCATAGAGGCTCACGGAGGAGACGTGAAGATCAAGAAGGCGATTGACCGCATTCCGGGCGGGCTGATGCTCGTGCCGCTGCTGCTGGGCGCATGCGCGCATACGTTCGCACCCGATGCCGGGAAGTACTTCGGCTCGTTCACCAATGGCCTGATCACCGGCACGGTGCCGATCCTCGCGGTGTGGTTTTTCTGCATGGGCGCGACCATCGACCTACATGCCACCGGCGTGGTGCTGCGCAAGTCGGGCACCCTGCTCGTCACGAAGATTGCCGTGGCGTGGCTGGCGACGCTGGTGGCTGCGCAGTTCATTCCGGACGAGGGCATCAAGACCGGCATCCTTGCCGGACTGTCGGTGCTGGCGATCACCACGTCGATGGACATGACCAACGGCGGGCTCTACGCCGCCGTCATGCAGCAGTACGGCACCAAGGAAGAAGCGGGTGCGTTTGTGCTGATGTCGATCGAATCCGGGCCGCTGGTCAGCATGTTCATTTTGGGTGCAACGGGCATTGCCGTGTTTGAGCCACGGCTGTTCGTGGGCGCGGTGCTACCGTTCCTGATCGGCTTTACGCTGGGCAATCTCGACAGTGAACTGCGCGAGCTGTTCGGCCGCTGCGTGCATCCGCTCATTCCGTTCTTCGGCTTTGCGCTGGGCAACGGCATCGACCTGCACGTGATTGCCAAGAGCGGCCTCCCTGGCCTCTTGCTCGGCCTTACGGTGATCGTCATCACCGGCGTGCCGCTCATCCTCTCCGACAAATTCATCGCGGGCGGCAATGGCGCCGCTGGGCTGGCGGCATCGTCCACGGCCGGCGCGGCGGTCGCAAACCCGGCCATCATCGGCGAGATGATTCCCAGGTTCAAACCCATGGTGCCGGCCGCAACCGCGCTGGTGGCCACGGCCTGCCTGGTCACGGCGATTCTCGTGCCGATCCTGACCGCCATGTGGGTGCGGCGCGTGGGCCGTGCGGCGCCGTTACCCGAGCCGGAAGCCGCGAGCCTGCCGCCGCAGGCTGCGCACCGCGAAGCCCATTTCTGACCGCGCCCGCGGTGCACTGCACACCAGACCAGAGAGGAGATTGCCCATGCCGTTGCACACGTTTGTCCGCCGCATTGCGAGCGTTGCCATGACCGCTGCACTCGCGGCCGGCAGCGCCCTCGCCCATGCCATCACCGATGCCGATACGGTTGCGCAGGCCGTGGAGCATATGCGCGTCGCCATGGTTGCCAGCGACGGCGCCACGCTCACCAAGCTGATCGAAAACGATCTGACCTACGGCCACTCGTCGGGCAAGCTGGAAGACCACGCAGCCTTTCTCAAGGCGCTGGACGGCACAAATTCATTCAAGTCGATTGCGCTGACCAACCAGACCGTGCAGGTCAACGGCGACAACGCGTGGGTGCGCCACGTGTTCGACTCCGTCAACAACCTGCCCGACGGCAAGACCAGCACCGCGCATATCGGCGTGCTGCAGGTATGGAAGAAACATCCGGACGGCTGGCGCCTGTTTGCACGCCAGGCTTATCTGCTTCCAAAGCAATGAGCGGCGCTGCTTTTCCCGGGCGCCTGGCGGGCAAGACCGCGCTCGTGACGGCCGCTGCGCAAGGCATCGGCCGCGCCTGCGCCGAGCGCTTCGCCCGCGAGGGTGCCCGCGTGATCGCCACCGATCTCCGCATCGATGCGTTGAACGACGTGCCATTCGACGTCCGCCGCCTCGACGTGCGCGACACCCAGCAGGTGAATGCCCTTGCCGCCGAGCTTGGCGGCATCGACATCCTCTTCAACTGCGCAGGCTTCGTACACGCCGGCTCGGTGCTGGAGTGCGATGAGGATGCGTGGGATTTCTCATTCGACCTCAACGTCAAGTCGATGTACCGGACCATCCGCGCGTTTCTGCCGGCCATGCTGGAACGCGGTGGCGGCAGTGTCATCAACATGTCGTCCGCCGCGTCGAGCATCAAGGGCGTGCCGAACCGCTTTGTGTATGGCGCATCAAAGGCCGCGGTGATCGGACTGACCAAGGCCGTGGCAGCAGACTTTGTGGCGCGTGGCGTCCGCTGCAACGCCATCTGCCCGGGCACGGTGGTGTCGCCTTCGCTCTCGCAGCGCATCGACGAACAAGCCCGCGTGCAGGGCAAACCACGCGCGGAAGTCGAAGCTGCGTTTGTCGCACGCCAGCCGATGGGGCGCCTCGGGCAGCCGGAAGAAATTGCCGCGCTGGCCGCCTATCTGGCTTCCGACGAAGCCGCCTTTACGACAGGCCAGGTCCACCTCATCGACGGCGGCTGGTCAAATTGATACCTTGATGCCTTTCCCCCAACCGATTTGAGCTTTTCATGAAACTGCTGCGCTTCGGCCCCCACGGCCAAGAGAAACCAGGCCTGCTCGATGCCACCGGCACCCTCCGCGATCTGTCGGGCATCGTCGACGACATTGCCGGTAACGTGCTGTCGGACACATTCCTCGCCAAGCTGCGCGACGTGGACGCCACCACGCTGCCGGCAGTCAACGGGCAACCCCGCATTGGCCCGTGCGTCGGGCGCGTCGGCAAGTTTGTCTGCATCGGGCTGAACTACGCCGACCATGCCGCGGAATCCGGCCTGCCGGTTCCGGCCGAGCCGGTCGTCTTCAACAAGTGGACCAGCGCCATCTGCGGCCCGAACGACGACATCGAGATCCCGCGCGGCTCCGTCAAGACCGACTGGGAGGTTGAACTGGGCGTGGTGATCGGCAAAGCCGCCAAGTACGTCGACGAAGCCAACGCGCTCGACTACGTGGCGGGCTACTGCATCGTCAACGACGTTTCCGAGCGCGAATGGCAGATCGAGCGCGGCGGCCAGTGGGACAAGGGCAAGGGCTTCGACACGTTCGGCCCGCTTGGCCCGTGGCTGGTCACGCGTGACGAGGTGCCCGACCCCCAGGCGCTGGACCTCTGGCTGGAAGTGGACGGCCATCGCTATCAGAACGGCAATACGCGCACGATGGTGTTTGGCGTCGCGCAACTGGTGGCGTATCTGAGCCGCTGCATGAGCCTGCAGCCGGGCGATGTCATCTCGACGGGCACGCCGCCGGGCGTGGGGCTGGGCATCAAACCCAACCCGGTCTATCTCAAGCCGGGGCAGACCATGCGATTGGGCATTGCCGGCCTGGGCGAACAATTGCAGCGCACGGTCTCGGCAGACTGAGGCCTAGCCTTCCAACTCTGCAAAGCGCTGCGCGACCACGTTGCGCAGCCACTGGTTGCCGGCGTCCTGATGAAAGCGCCGGTGCCAGAACACATTGGTCTGCAGTGCCGGTAGCTTAAGCGGCGGCGCCGCGAACTCCAGCCCGAATGGCGGCGCCGCGCGTTCGGCCAGCTTGCGCGGCACCGTCACCACCAGGTCGGTCGTGCTGACGATGTACGGCACCGCCACGAAGTGCGGCACTGAAAAACGCGCCGATTGCGTGATCCCCGCCTTGTCCAGCAGCGGCCCGATAGCGTTGTAGGGGCTGGCCGAACTCGCCACCACCAGATGCGACGCGGCGCGAAAGCGCTCAAGCGTGAGCTTGCCGTCGGACAGCGCATGGCCGCGCCGGAACATCGTCACGTAATCCTGCTGAAACAGCCGGCGCTGGAAGATGCTCTCGCCGGAAAGATCATCGAACGCGCCGATGGCCAAGTCGACGGCGCCCGCCTCCATCTCCGCCTTCATGTCGAAGCCGCCGGCCCGCTTGGTGTCGATGCGCACGCCGGGCGCCTGCTCGGCACACAGCTGCGCCAGCACCGGCATGAAATACACCTCGCCGACGTCGCTCATGGCAACAGTGAAGGTGCGCGTGGAGGTGGCCGCTTCAAAGTGCGTGCGCTGGCCGAAGGCGCGTTGCAGCGTGTCGAGCGACGTGGCAACCGGTTCTGCCAGTTGCTCGGCAAGTGCGGTCGGCATCATGCCGCGCGGCGTGCGCACGAAGAGCTCGTCGTCAAAGGTCTGGCGCAGGCGCGACAGCGCGTTGCTCACGGCCGGCTGCGACAAGCCAAGCCGCTCGGCCACGACGGAAATGCGCTTTTCGCGCAGGATTTCCTGAAACAGCACCAGCAGGTTCAGGTCGACATCCCGCAGATTCAGCATGGCGGCGCCTCGACATTCATAAAATCAATAGCACGCATTCTCGCATTGATATTCCAAATTTTCATCCAATCCGGACAATACGCGCATACCAAAAATCCAGAACAGAGCGGCAACGCCGCCACCGGAGACCACCATGCGCCCAGCCCCCGCCGCACATGAAGCACCATCAACGCCCATCGACCTCGCCCGCCTGATCGACCAGGGCAAGGTTGGCGGCTTCCAGATCCTGTTGCTCGCCATCTGCGGGCTGTGCCTGATCATCGACGGCTTTGACGTGCAGGCCATGGGTTATGTGGCACCGGCCATCATCAAGGATTGGGGTATCACCAAGGCAAGCCTCGGGCCGGTATTTGGCGCGGGGCTGTTCGGCATGCTGGTCGGCTCGCTGGTGTTTGGCGTGCTGGGCGACCGCTTCGGGCGGCGGCCGGTGCTGATCGTCGCCACGTTCTTCTTTGCGGCCTGCATGCTGGCCACCACGCAGGTGGCAACGGTGGAG
This sequence comes from Burkholderiaceae bacterium 26, assembly GCA_000955795.1. Lineage (GTDB taxonomy): Bacteria > Pseudomonadota > Gammaproteobacteria > Burkholderiales > Burkholderiaceae > Ralstonia > Ralstonia chuxiongensis. The sequence continues at coordinate 58,816 of JYOB01000019.1, read as the reverse complement.
GCGCTACTCGTCTTGCGCTTCATCACAGGCCTGGGCCTGGGTTGCATCATGCCCAACGCGATGGCGCTGGCCGGTGAGTTCAGCCCCGCGCGCTCTCGCGTCACGTGGATGATGCTGGTGTCATGCGGCTTTACCGTGGGCGCGGCACTTGGCGGCTTTGTGAGCGCGGCGCTGCTCTCACGCTTTGGGTGGCATGCGGTGTTTCTGGTGGGCGGTCTGGTGCCGCTCGCCATTGGCGTGATGATGGTGCTGTGGCTGCCTGAATCCTTGCAATACCTGGTGCTCAAAGGCGATCCACAAACGCGCCATCAACGTCTGGCTCGCTGGCTGGGCAAGCTCGCGCCGCAACTGCAGGTGAACGCGCAGACGCAATTCGTGGTGCCCGAGGCGGCCGCGCGTGGCATGCCTGTCTCCGCGCTCTTCACGGAAGGCCGCGCCAAGGTCACGCTCGTGCTGTGGGTCATCAACTTCATGAACCTGATCGACCTGTATTTCCTGTCGAACTGGCTTCCGACGCTGATTCGCGATGCGGGGTATCCGACGGATACCGCTGTGCTGGTAGCCACCGCGCTGCAGGTGGGCGGCGTGATCGGCACGCTCACGCTGGGCCGGCTGATCGATCGCCTGGGCTTTGTGCGCGTGCTGGCCGTGTGTTTCCTGATCGCCTGCGTCACTGTTGGGCTGATCGGCCATGTGGCGGCTGCGCTGCCCATGCTGGTGGCGGTGGTGTTCGTGGCCGGCTTCTGCATCGTCGGCGGGCAGCCTGCGGTCAATGCGCTGGCCGCCACGTATTACCCCACCACGCTGCGCGCGACCGGCATTGGCTGGAGCCTTGGCGTGGGCCGCATCGGCTCCGTCATCGGCCCGGTGATCGGCGGGCAGCTGATTGCCATGCAGTGGAGCAGCCCGGCGTTGTTCTCGGCCGCGGCGGTGCCGGCGCTGGTGTCGTTCGGCATGGTGCTGGTGCTTACGCTGGCCGCCAGTGGCGCGGACGCCGCACGCTTTGCCTCAGGTCGCACAACCGGCAAGCCCGCTTGATGGCTTGGTAACGACTACGCTTTCCCTGAAGACGCTCCTGACTCTTTCTCCAAGGACTTCACCATGAACATGCTCGCCCCGACGGCCAAGAACGCATTCACCCCCGCGTCGCTGGACCGGCCCGCTTACCAAAGCGGCTTCGGCAACGAGTTCGCCACCGAAGCACTGCCCGGCGCGCTGCCTCACGGCCAGAACTCGCCGCAGAAGGCGCCGTATGGCCTGTATGCGGAACAGATCTCTGGCACGGCGTTCACCGCGCCGCGTGCGCACAACCGCCGCTCGTGGCTGTATCGCATTCGTCCGGGCGCCGTGCATCTGCCGTTCGAAGCCATGGCGCAAGGCCGCTTGCACAGCAACTTCAACGAGGTACCGCCCTCGCCCAACCAGTTGCGCTGGGACCCGCTGCCCGCACCGGCGGCCGGCACCGATTTCATCGACGGCATCGTCACCTTCGCCGGCAACGGCGGGCCAGACGCGCAAACCGGCTGCGGCATCCACCTGTACGCCGCCAACGCGTCGATGACCGACCGATTCTTCTACAACGCTGACGGCGAACTGCTGATCGTCCCGCAGCAAGGCCGCCTGCGCCTGCTGACGGAGATGGGCGTGGTCGACGTGGAGCCGCTGGAGATTGCCGTCATCCCGCGCGGCGTGCGTTTCCGCGTCGAGTTGCCGGACGGCGACGCGCGCGGCTACATCTGTGAGAACTTCGGCGCGATGTTCCGCCTGCCGGACCTGGGCGTAATCGGCTCGAACGGCCTGGCCAACCCGCGCGACTTCCTCACGCCGCACGCCTGGTATGAAGACCGCGAGGGCAGCTTTGAACTCGTCGCAAAATTCCAGGGCAGCCTGTGGACCGCGAAGATCGGCCACTCGCCGCTGGACGTCGTGGCCTGGCACGGCAACCTCGCGCCGTACAAGTACGACCTGCGCCTGTTCAACACCATCGGCTCGATCAGCTACGACCATCCGGACCCGTCGATCTTCCTGGTGCTGCAGAGCCCCTCCGACACGCCGGGCGTAGACACGATCGATTTCGTGATCTTCCCGCCGCGCTGGCTGGCCGCCGAAAACACGTTCCGCCCGCCCTGGTTCCACCGCAACGTTGCAAGCGAATTCATGGGCCTGATCCAAGGCGTGTACGACGCCAAGGCAGAGGGTTTCGTGCCGGGCGGCGCCAGCCTGCACAACTGCATGAGCGGCCACGGCCCCGATGCCGACACGTTCGAGAAAGCCAGCAACGGCGACACCACCAAGCCGCACAAGGTCGACGCAACGATGGCCTTCATGTTCGAAACGCCGGCGGTCATTCGCCCAACGCGCTTCGCGTCGGAATCGGCACAGTTGCAAGCCAAATACTTCGAATGCTGGCAGGGCCTGAAGAAGCATTTCGACCCAACCACGCGTTAAGCGCGATCGACGAATTCACATTGACGCCAAGGCGAGCATCCAGAAGGTGTGGCCGTACCCTGCCCTAGATGGCGCCTTGAATTTCTGTTGCAGGGAGGAAAAAGGAAGGAGCCCTGTCTGAGCGTAGCGAGTTTGGCTCCTTCCCCTCCCTGCGACAGAAATTCAAGGGGAAGTCGCCAT
>JYOB01000019.1:0-56164 GCA_000955795.1 Burkholderiaceae bacterium 26 | reverse complement strand
CCCGGCAGGGGATGAAACAAGGATGCACTGACAGCGTCAAGAATCACCCGCCCATAAAACAATCCACCGCCCCATCATGACCACCCGACAACTAAGCTGGCTAGAATCCGCCAACACCCCCGACACCCACTTCCCGCTGGAAAACCTGCCCTTCGGCATCTTCTCCACCAAGGAAAACCCGTCGCCACGCGCCGGCGTTGCGCTGGGCGATCAGGTCATCGACCTCGGCGCTCTGGATGACGCCGGGCTGCTGCCTGCAGCAACACGCGGTACGTTCCGCACCGGCAAGCTCAACAGTTTCATCGCGCTGGGCAAGCCCGTATGGGCGGAAACGCGCAAGAAGCTGCAAACACTGTTCAGCGTGGCCGACACCCACGTGCGCGACAACGCCACCCTGCACGCCCGGGCGCTGGTGCCGCAAGCACATGCCGTGATGCACTTGCCCATCGACATCCCGGGCTATACCGATTTCTACTCGTCTCGCGAGCACGCCACCAACGTCGGCCGCATGTTCCGTGATCCCGAAAACGCGCTGCTGCCCAACTGGCTGGAAATCCCGATCGGCTACAACGGCCGCGCAAGCTCCGTGGTGGTGAGCGGCACACCGCTGCACCGCCCGATGGGCCAGATCAAGCTGCCCGATCAGCCGCGCCCGATCTTCTCGGCCTGCCGCAAACTGGACTACGAACTGGAGATGGCCTTTGTGGTCGGTAAGCCCAGCGCGCTCGGTGAGCCGGTTTCCGTCGACGCGGCACCGGACCACATGTTCGGCGTCGTCCTCCTCAACGACTGGAGCGCGCGCGACATTCAGCAATGGGAATACGTGCCGCTCGGCCCGTTCAACTCGAAGGGCTTCGGCACATCGATCTCGCCGTGGATCGTTACGATGGACGCGCTCGAGCCGTTCCGCGTGGCCAACCCGGCCCAATCGCCCGAGCCGCTGGAATACCTGCGCCAGAGCCATCCCAACGCTTACGACATCGCCCTCGAAACCGCACTGCGCCCCCACGGCGGCGAGCGCACCACCATCGCCCGCACAAACTTCCGCGCGATGTACTGGACGATGGCGCAACAGCTTGCACACCACACCGTATCCGGCTGCAACGTGCGCGTGGGGGATCTGATGGGCTCCGGCACCATCAGCGGCACGACACCGGATTCCTACGGCAGCCTGCTGGAGCTGACCGTCAACGGCAAGCAGCCGCTTGACCTCGGCAAGGGCACCACGCGTGCGTTCCTGGAAGACGGCGATGAAGTCATCATGACTGGCTGGTGCCAGGGCGATGGCTATCGCGTGGGCTTTGGGGAAGTACGCGGCGAGATCCTGCCGGCGCGCAGCGCGAAGTAACGCAGTGCGGAGCGACGGATCAGCAGTCCGTCGCTCCGCCTTATTCCGTCTTGGCAGCAGCGCAAGCCAGCATCGCGTCGCTGATCACACGCTCGCCGCTGGCCCTGAGCGCCTCGCCGGCGCCCACGATATCTCGCGTTTCCTTGTTCTGGCCGAGTTTGAGTTTGCCTTCGATGCGCGTGATCTCGATCTCGATGCCAACGATCATCTTGAGCAACGCGTCGGTGTAGTCGGCTGGAGCGTCGGACATCTTCCACGGCGTGGGTTGCGATGCCTCATGTGTGCGCGTCAGGCGTGCCACCACGCCGCGTACAAAACGCTCGTCGTCACACACGGTGATACGGCCATGCGCATGCGCGACGCGGTAGTTCCATGTCGGCACCTGCCGGTGGGCTTCATGCTTGCTCGGATACCACGTTGGCGAAATGTACGCATCGCCCGCGCGGAAGATGACAAGCACCTCGTCGCCATTCGCCACGTCTTTCCAGACCGGATTGGCGCGTGCCACGTGCGCATGCAGCGCACCAAGCTTGCCCTCTTCCGGCAGCAGCAAGAAGGGAATGTGGTTTGCGTCCAGCCCATGCTCGCCATGCGTGACAAGCGTCCCGAACGGGTTCTGCGCGATCAGGGCGTGCAGCGCTTCGGGGCGCGATTCTTCAAAGTGGGCGGGAACGTACATGGCAACTCCGGCAGCAACCCTGCAATCGAACAGGAAAGCGCCCATTCTGGACTAGAACGTGGCTCCAAAACAGAGCCACATTCCAGCAGATTGCTAGAGCCAGCCTAGTCGCGCAGCAGGTTCTTTGCGATGATGAGCTGCTGGATCTGCGTGGTGCCTTCGTACAGACGCAGCAGGCGCACATCGCGATAGAAACGCTCGGCCTTGTATTCGGCGATGTAGCCGGCGCCGCCGTGAATCTGCACCGCTCGATCTGCCACGCGGCCGACCATCTCGGTGCAGAACATCTTGGTGCACGAGGCCAGCATGCTGACTTCGTGATCCTGTTTGCCGACGGGCTTGGCGTCGTACCGGCGCGCGCAGTCGCGCACCATCGACATGCCGGCGTAAAGCTCTGCCTGGCTGTCGGCGAGCATGGCCTGGATCAACTGGAAGTCTGCGATGGGCTGACCGAACTGCTTGCGCTCCTTGGCGTAGGCAACTGCATCGGTCATCAGCCGGTGCGCCATGCCGCACGCCAGCGCCGAGATATGCAGGCGGCCGCGGTCCAGCACCTTCATCGCCGTCTTGAAGCCCTGCCCCGCCACGCCCCCAATGATGTTGGCTGCCGGCACGCGCACGTTATCGAGCATCACATCACACGTCTTGGTACCACGCTGCCCCATCTTCTTGTCGGGCTTGCCGAGCGTGATGCCCGGCGTATCGGCCGGCACGATGAAAGCGGAGATGCCGCCCGCGCCTTCGCCACCCGTGCGCGCCATCAGCGTGAATGCCCCGGCGCGCGGCGCGTTGGTGATGAAACGCTTGGTCCCGTTGATGACGTAGTGATCGCCGTCCAGCGTGGCGCGCGTCTGCAGCGATGCGGCATCCGACCCCGCGTTCGGTTCCGTGAGTGCAAACGAGATGATCAGCTCGCCGCTGGCAATGCGCGGCAGGTAATTGGCCTTTTGCGCATCGGTGCCGTCCATCAGGATGCCCTGCGAGCCGATGCCAACGTTGGTGCCGAACACCGAGCGAAAAGCCAGCGCCGTGTGCCCGAGGTCGTACGCCACCTCGCATTCCTGCGCCATCGCCAGGCCAATCCCGCCGTGCTCTTCCGGAATCGACAGGCCGAAGAGGCCCATCTCTTTCATGTCGGCAACGATGTCGGCGGGCACGTCATCCTCTTCCTCGAGAATGTTTTCCGCCGGCACGAGCCGTTCCTGGATAAAGCGCTGCACCGATTGCTGCAGCAGGCCGAAGGATTCGTCGTCGAGCGCCATGTCACCTGCTCCTGAGGGATATTCCCGGGGGATGTTACCGGGTTGGCATGTTTTGACAATCCGCACCCACATCAACAGAATGTCGAACCTGATTCACCAATCTGGCTGGCCTTCATGGATCTCAATGCGCTCAAGCTGTTCGTGGAAATCGTCGATGCGGGCAACCTGTCGGCGGCGGCACGCCGGCTGCAGACCACGCGCTCCAATGTGAGCCACCGGCTGAAGGCGTTCGAGCGCGCGCTGGGCGTGCAACTGCTGCGCCGGACCACGCGCCGCGTGGAACCCACGGAGGTGGGCGCCGGCATCTATGAACACGGCCGCAGCATCCTGCGCGAAATGGCCGCCGCCGATGCGCTGGTCTCTTCGCTCGGAAAGTCGCTGCAAGGCAGCGTGCGGCTGTCGGTGCCGACGGGGCTGGGGCACCTGCTGGTGTCGCCGCTACTGGTGGCGTTCAAGCGAGCGTATCCCGACATCCGTCTTGATGTGCGGTTCGACAACCGCGTGTCCGACCTGATTGGCGAAGATGTGGATGTGGCGCTGCGCATCGTCTCGAACCCGCCAGAATCGCTCGTCGCCACGCTGCTCGATGAGGTTGACTGGGTGCTGTGCGCGGCGCCGGATTACCTGGCCGCGCATGGCATGCCAAAAACCCTCGATGCGCTGGGCAAGCACACCATCGTGAGCGCGCCTGCGGTTGGGCAGCCGCTGCGGCTATCGGCGCAACTGGGCGATGAGCGGACGCTCGTGACGCTCGACCCCGGCGTCTCGTCCGACAACTATCTGTTCCTGCAGGCCGCCGTGCGTTCGGGCAATGGCCTGGGGATCCTGCCCTATTACGCCGCTGCCGATGATTTGCGCGAAGGCCACGTCAAACGCGTGCTGCCCGGGTATCGGTTCAGCGTGTTTGGTAGCCGCCTTTACATGCTCGCGATGCCAAGCCGGTATCGGACGCTGGCGACGCGGCATTTGCTGGACTTTCTCAAAGAGGGGCTGCAAGGCAAGCTGCCGCGCCTGCCCCAGAAGGAACGCGCTTGATTACGCTTCCAGCGGCATCAGCCCCGGCAACTGCGCAAAGCAGATCGACTTGGCCGTCTCGATAAAGTCCTGCGCAAACGGCGCCTGTGCGTAGTCGCGCGTCATGGCCGCGTAGAGATCGCTCCACAGGCCTTCCTTGCCGACACGCTTGGCCACCACGTATTCGTAATCGATGTAGTTCTTGATGCCCCAGCTCGGCAGCGCGGCAAGCCCGCGGCGGCTGGCAACGAGTTGCAGCACGGCGATGGTTAGTTCCGCCGTGCGGCGGTTGAATGCGACCCCGGCCGGCGTCAGCACCTGCCGGATCAGATCGATGCGCTCTTCGGGCACGGGGTACGTGATCAACGTCTGGTCCGTAAAGTCTTTCGCGTCCAGCCACTTCTTGTTGCGCAGCGCGTGATCGACCGGCAGCACGGCGAGGATCTCGAAGCGAAACAGCGGAGCGAACACCACGCCCCGCCGCATCTTGGCGTCGGAGCCGATGATGACGTCGGCACGGCCATCCTTGAGCAGCGCGAGCGGATCGGTATGGAAGCCCGACACAAGATCCATCTCGACTTCGGGCCAGCGCTGGCGGAAAGCGTCCATCACAGGCATCAGCCAGTCAAAGCAGGTGTGGCATTCGAGCGCGATGCGCAGCGTACCGGCCGCGCGGCCCTTGATACGCTCAAGATCGCGCTCGGCGGTCTGGATGTCGGCGACGACCTTTTGCGCGAGTTCGAGCATGCGCTCGCCCGCTTCGGTCAATTCCACCGTCTGGCCCTTGCGACGCACGACGGCCAGCCCGTAATGCGACTCCAGCGCGCGCAACTGGTGCGACAGCGCCGATTGCGTCAGGTGCAGCCGCTCGGCGGCGCGCGAGACGGAGCCGCCGTCGGCCAGGGCGATCAGCGTGCGTAGGTGGCGGATTTCAAGCATGTTGGTGCGGCTTCCAATGTATGAATACGATTCAACTTTATCGAAAATAATATCATTTGATTCATGATCGAGGGTCGCCGATCATCGCAGGACTGAAAAACGAATCGCCTCTCCTGCGACCACCATGACGACCATCCATACCCTCGGCTACCCGCGCATCGGCGCACAACGCGAGCTGAAGTTCGCCCTCGAATCGTTCTGGAAGGGCGCCTCGTCCGAAGAGGACCTGCGCGCCACCGGCCGCGCTTTGCGTGAGCGCCACTGGACGGCCCAGCGCGATGCCGGCCTCGATTTTGTGACCGTGGGCGATTTCGCCTGGTACGACCAGGTGCTGCAGACGGCCGCGCTGCTCGGCGCCATTCCCACGCGCTATGGCTTTGACGCCGCACAACTGACGCTGGCGCAATCGTTCGTGCTCGCGCGCGGCAATGCCGACCACGCCGCCATGGAAATGACGAAGTGGTTCGACACCAATTACCACTACCTCGTGCCCGAACTCACGCCGGACCTGCACTTTGGCCCCGGCACCGAATGGCTGTTCGACGAAGTGCGCGAAGCACAGGCCGCTGGGCACCGCGTAAAGGTCGTGCTGGTGGGGCCGGTCACGTTCCTGCATCTGGCCAAGGCGCGCAACGGCTTGACCGACAAGCTCGCGCTGCTGCCGCAAATCCTGCAGGCCTACACGGCCGTGCTCCAGCGCCTGGCCGCGCTGAATGTGGAATGGGTGCAGATTGACGAACCTGCGCTGGTGCTGGATCTGCCGCAAGCCTGGGTAGATGCATTCAGCCCCGCTTACCAGGCGCTGGCCGCCGCCAAGGGCCCGAAGCTGCTGCTCGCGACGTACTTTGAAGCCGCTTCCCACCACGCAGCCGTGATCAAAGCCTTACCGGTCGATGGCGTGCATCTGGATCTGGTGCGTGCACCGGAACAGCTTGGCGCCTTCGCGCCGTGGCCTGCAGACAAGATCCTCTCCGTTGGTGTGGTAGATGGCCGCAACATCTGGCGCTCGAATCTCGCACGCGTGCTGGAACGCGTGGCGCCGCTGGCCGAAGCCTTTGGCGATCGCCTGTGGGTGGCGCCGAGCTGCTCGCTGCTGCATGTGCCGGTGGATCTGTCTGCCGAAACCAAGCTCGACGACGAACTCAAGGGCTGGCTGGCCTTCGCGCGCCAGAAGCTGGATGAGCTGGCGATCCTCAAGCTTGCACTGGTCGAAGGCCCGTCTGTCGTGCAGAAGGCGCTTGATGAGAACCGCGCCGCCATCGCCTCACGTACCGAATCGCGTCGCGTGCACAACGCAGGCGTCAAGAAGCGCGTGGCCGCGATCCGCGCAGAAGATGCCGACCGCGCCGCGCCCTACGCTGCCCGCGCTGAAGCGCAGCAAGCCCGCCTGAACCTGCCGCTGCTGCCGACCACCACCATCGGCTCGTTCCCGCAAACGGCCGAGATTCGCCAGGCACGCGCACAGCACAAGCGCGGCGAACTGCCCGCGTTGGATTACCTGCAACGCATGCGCGCCGAAATTACCGATGTCGTGCGTCGCCAGGAAGCCCTGGGCCTCGACATGCTCGTGCACGGCGAAGCCGAGCGCAACGACATGGTCGAATACTTCGGCGAGCTACTGTGGGGCTACGCCTTCACCGCCAACGGCTGGGTGCAGAGCTACGGCTCGCGCTGCGTGAAGCCGCCGGTCATCTACGGCGACGTGTACCGCCCCGAAGCGATGACGGTTGAATGGTCCAAGTACGCGCAAAGCCTGACCGCCAAGCCGATGAAGGGCATGCTGACCGGCCCCGTGACGATGCTGCAATGGTCCTTCGTGCGCGACGACCAGCCGCGCGAGCAGACCGCACTGCAGATCGCCCTGGCCCTGCGTGACGAAGTGTGCGACCTGGAAGCCGCCGGCATTGCCGCCATCCAGATCGACGAGCCGGCTTTCCGCGAAGGCCTGCCGCTGCGCGCGTCTGACGTGCCGGGCTACCTGGAATGGGCGGCGCGCGCGTTCCGTGTGTCGGCCTCCGGTGTGCGCAACGACACGCAGATCCACACGCACATGTGCTATTCGGAGTTCAACGACATCCTGCCGGCCATCGCGTCAATGGATGCTGACGTGATCACCATCGAGACGTCGCGCTCGAACATGGAACTGCTCGACGCGTTTGGCGAGTTTGCGTACCCCAACGAGATCGGCCCGGGCGTGTACGACATCCACTCGCCGCGCGTGCCGCGTGTGGAAGAGATGGAAGCGCTGCTCGACAAGGCCGCACAGGTCGTGCCGGTGCAACGCCTGTGGGTGAATCCCGACTGCGGCCTCAAGACCCGCGGATGGCCGGAAGTGGAAGCGGCATTGCAAGGCATGGTGGAAGCCACGCGCCGCCTGCGTGCCAAGCATGCGAATGCGCAGCATGCTGGCAGCAAGGCCACGCAGGATGAAGGTGCGACGGCTTAAACCTCAGTAGCGTCAAAGAAAAAACGCCAACCATTTTGTTTCAGGTTGGCGTTTTTTTCCTCAGGCTGAGGTGTCCATTCCTCCGTGCCGCCCAGCGCCACCCACAAATCGCGCTGCGCCTTCCACCCCTTCGGCAAAGACCATCGGCGTACCTCGCGCTCCTTCCTGCTGCAACGCTGCCGCCAACGGCAAATCCCACTGTGCGTACGCCGACGCCCGATCGGCCAGCATGCATTGCTGCGGAAACGCGGCGATGTCTCGGGCAAGCTTCTGCGCCGCGGCCAGCGACTCGCCGGGGCCGACCACGCGATTGGCAAGCCCCATGGCGAGCGCCTCGTCAGCGGGCACAGCACGGCCGGTCAGGATCATGTCCAGCGCGCGACCCATGCCAATGATGCGCGGCAAGCGCACCGTACCACCGTCGATGAGCGGCACACCCCAGCGGCGGCAAAACACGCCGAACACGGCGTCGCGCTCCATCACGCGCAGGTCTGCCAGCAACGCAAGTTCCAGCCCGCCCGCCACGGCATAGCCGCTCACTGCAGCGATGAGCGGCTTGGATAGCGCCATGCGCGACGGGCCCATCGGGCCGGGCATGCCGCCATAGGGATCGAGATGATTGCGTCTTGAAGGATCGCCCACAGCCGTCAGATCGGCGCCGGCACAGAAGTGGCCACCGCTGCCGCCCAGCACGGCAGTGCGTAGCGCGCCATCGGTTTCGAAACGCTCGAACGCGTTGAGCAGCGCCGCGGCAGTCGGCCCGTCCACCGCATTGCGGCATTCGGGCCGATTGAGCAGGATTGTGCAGACCGGGCCATCGGTCTGGAACAGCACGGCATCGGGCATGGGCGGTCTCCACAGCGCGGTACGTTGACAGACCGCCCGATGCTACACCTAGCGCGGGCCGTGCTCCGACGCAGCTTCCGCCCCGTGCCCGTGATGGCGCACGCCACGGAACTTGCGCAGCGTCCACTCCTTGAAGTCATCCACCTTTTCGAACACCACCGGCACCACCAGCAGGCTCAGCAGCGTAGAAGTCAGCAGGCCACCGATCACCGCCACGGCCATCGGCGCGCGGAAACCCGCATCGCCTTCCAGGCCCAGCGCCATCGGCACCATGCCGGCCGTCATGGCCACCGTGGTCATGACGATGGGGCGTGCGCGCTTGTGGCATGCATCGATGATGGCCTCGGTGCGCGACATGCCGAGAGCGCGCCGCGCAACGATGGCGTATTCGACCAGCAGGATCGAGTTCTTGGTCACGATGCCCATCAGCATCAGCAAGCCGATCAACGCCGGCAGCGACAAGCTGAAGCCAAACAACGCCAAGAGCCCGAACGCCCCGCCCACCGACAGCGGCAGCGCCGCCAGAATCGTCACCGGCTGCGTGAAGTCGTGGAAGAGCAGCACCAGCACCGCATACACGCACAGCACCCCCGCAAACATGGCGAGGAAGAAGCTGCTGAACAGCTCCTGCATGCCCTCCACATCGCCCGAGGCAATGCGGCGAACGCCTTGCGGCAAGTTCTTGATGGACGGCAGCGCCTCCACCGCCATGTTGGTATCGCCCAGCGCACGCCCCTCCAGCCCCACGCTGATGGTGACGTTGCGGCTGCGGTCATAGCGGTCAATCTGCGCCGGGCCGCTGCCGATGGAAATATCGGCAATGTTCTCCAGCGGCACCGCGCCATTGCGGCCCGGCACGCGCAACTGGCGGATCGTGTCGATCTGGTTGCGCGCCTTCGGGTCGAGTTCAACGCGGATGTACACCTGCCGTTCCGGCAGGTTCAGCTTCGGCAGGTTGACGTCGTAGTCGCCGGCGGTTGCCACGCGCACGGCTTGGCCGATGGCGGCGGCTGTCACACCTTGCTGTGCCGCGCGCGCAAAGTCCGGGCGGATGACGATTTCGGGACGCAGCAGACTTGCCGACGACGTGACCGCGCCGAGCCCCGGCACGGTACGCAGATCGCGCATCACATCGCGTGCGGCCTGCTGAAGCGTGGCGGGGTCGTCGCCGGTCAACACCACCTGGAGTTGCTCGCCGGAGCCCACGGCGCCGAACGAGATCCGCACGCCCGGCACGCCTTCGAGCATTTCGCGCAATTGGCGCTGAACGTCCTGCTGCTTGATGTGCCGATCATGCCGGTCGGTCAGCGAGATCGTGAGCGTGCCGTTGCGCACCTCGCCGCCGCTGGAGCCCGGCACGCCAGCCATCACGCCCGAGCCGATGGCCGTATAGACGTGCCGGACTTCCTTGTGCTGCATCACGATCTTGCGCACGCGCTCGGTGTTGTCGCGTGTCTGGGCGATCGTGCTGCCAGGCGGGCTTTCCACCGTCATCTGGAGCTGCGCCCAGTCTTCGGGCGGCAGGAACGTCGCCGGAATCAGCCCGATGATGGCGACCGACACGACGAAGAACGCCGCCGCCATGCCGCCCGTCTTCCAGGGGTGCACGAGACACCAGCGTGCCGCCTGCAGGTAGCGCGTCATGATCCAGCCGTCGCGGTTGGGCTCATCCTGCGGCTTGAGCATGTAGGCGGCCATCATGGGCGTGAGCAGCCGCGCCACCAGCAGCGAGGCCAGCACCGCCAGCGAAGCGGTCCAGCCGAACTGCTTGAAGAACTTGCCCGAGATGCCGCCCATGAATGCCGTCGGCAGAAACACCGCCACCAGCGTGAGCGATGTCGCAACCACGGCCAGGCCGATCTCCTGCGCCGCTTCCATGGCGGCCTCCAGCGGCTTCTTGCCATCGCGCAGGTGGCGCACGATGTTCTCCACCTCCACGATGGCATCGTCGACGAGAATCCCGACCACCAGCGTGAGCGCCAGCAGCGTGATCCCGTTGAGCGTGAAGTCGAGCAACTGCATGGCCGCGAATGTCGGGATGATCGACAGCGGCAGCGCCACTGCTGACACAAACGTAGCCCGCCAATCGCGCAGGAACAGCCACACGACGATCACCGCCAGGATGGCGCCCTCGTACAGCGCGTGCATCGACGCCGTGTATGCGTCCGACACCGGCTTGACCATGTTGTAGACCTCGGTCACATGCACGTTGGGCCGTTCAGCCTGCAGTGCAGCCAGCGCTTCCCGCACGCCCTTGGCCACCGAGATTTCGCTCGCGCCGCGTGAGCGGAACACCTGGAAGCTCACGACCGGTTTGCCGTCGAACAGCGCCATCTGGCGTGGCTCGGCCGCCGTGTCGCGCACGTCTGCAACATCTGCAAGGCGAATGCGCCGTCCGTCCGACAACGGGATGTCCATCTGCGCCAGCTCGCGCGCGCTCTTTACGGTGCCCAGGGTGCGCACCGCCTGCTCCTGCCCGCCGACGTTGCCGCGCCCACCAGGCGCTTCCTGCTGCATGCCGCGCACTTGCGCGCTGATGTCTGCCGCAGAAACGTTCAACGCCTGCAGGCGCACCGGGTCGAGCTGCACGCGCACTTCGCGGTCTACACCGCCCTGGCGCGTCACCTTGGCCACGCCATGCACCGACAGCAACCGCTTGTTGACCGTGTTGTCGACAAACCAGGAGAGGTCCTCCGCGTCCATGTCGGTCGCTTCCACGGCGTACGTCAGCACGGGCATGCTCGCGAACGTCACGCGGGAGATGACCGGCTCCTGCACGTCGGACGGCAATTGCGCGCGGATGCGGCTGACCGCATCGCGCACGTCGTTTACGGCCTCCTGCACATCCTTCTCAAGCTGGAACTCGACCATCGTGGTCGAGCTGCCGTCGTTGATGGTGGACGTGATGTGCTTGATCGCGCCGATGCTGGCAATGCTGTCTTCGATCTTTCGCGTAACTTCGGTTTCCATCTGCGTGGGCGTGGCGCCCGGCAGGCTGGCCGTCACGGATACGGCAGGAAAGTCGATGTCCGGAAAGTTCTGGATCGACAGCATCTTGAACGACACCAGCCCCGCCACCGTGATCAGGATGAACAGCAGGATCGACGGAATCGGCTTACGGATCGCCCAGGCAGAAAAATTCATGGCTTGGCTCCGGCTGCGGGCGACGATGCGGCGGGCGCGGAGGCTGTACCGGCGGCGGCCACACGCACCACATCGCCATCGCTGAGGAAGGCCGCGCCTGCAGCGACCACGCCGTCAATCGCGCCGATGCCCTGCACGATTTCGACTTGCCCGTCCTGGCGGCGGCCCACCGTCACCTTGGTCTGCCGCACGCGGCCTTGCTGGCCGATCACCATCACGTAGTCGTAGCCATCGCGCGAGAACACGGCGGTCTCCGGCAATGTTGCGGCCGGCGCATCGCCCAGCAGCACATCGCCCGAGAGGTACATGCCCGCCTTTACGCCCGAGGCTGCAGCTTCCGGCGGCAGGTCGACATAGACGAGACCATTGCGCGTGTTGGCGTCGACGGTGGGAGCGATCTGGCGCACACGGCCGTTCACCAGGCCGCCATCCATGCGGCGCAGGCGTGCGGCCTGACCGGGCTGGATGCGGGGCAGGACGTCGCCGTGCATTTCGGCGCGCCATTCCAGGCGGTTCTTGCGGATGAGTTTGAAAAGTTCGGTGCCAGACGACACCACGGCGCCCACGGTTGCCGAGCGTGCGCTGATCACGCCGTCGTCGGGTGCGACCACACGCGTGTAGCGCAAGCGCAATTGCTGGCTCTCGAACTGCGCGCGTGCTGCGGCCAGCTTGGCAGCAGCAGTCTTGGCTTGCGTGTCGTACTGGATCAGATCCTGTTGGCTGATCGCACCGCTCTTGTCGAGTTCATGCGCACGGTGGGCCTCGCCGGCAGCTTGCGCGGCCGACGCCTCGGCTTCAGCCAGGCTGGCGCGTTGGGCGGCCACATCGGCGCGCACGGTTTCATCCGACAAGCGCGCAAGCAGTTGGCCTTGCTTGACCACATCGCCCACGTTGACAAGCACTTCCGCCAGCTTCAACCCGTTCACCTCGGCACCGATGCTGGCTTCCTGCCACGGCTGCACGGCACCGCTGGCCGTGGCAGCGCGCGGCCATACCTGCTGCGCGAGGTGCGCGACGTTGACGGCCAGCGCCGGCTTGGCAGGCGGCTGTTCCTTGTTCTTGCTCTCCGCAGATTTGCCGCACGCCGCCAGCGCGCCGGCCAGCATCACGGCCAGCGCGGCCATCCAAACTCGTTGTCCTGTCATGAAGCGTTTCCGGTATGCGCGCGGCCCTGTGCGGTCGGCGCAGTGGTCTTGTTATCGGGATAAGCGTTGGGCGCATCGTCGCGCCAGCCGCCGCCGACGGCCTTGTACAGCGCCACCCAGGCTTGCGCGCGTTCAAGCTTGACCGCCGCCAGAGACTGCGAAGCCTGCAACGCAGTGCGCCGCACGTCTTCCAACTGAAGCAGGCTGCCCGCGCCCAGACGATAGCGGGCGTTGGACGCTTGCAGCACCTTTGCGTATTGAGCGTCGGCCATCGTGGCTGCGTCGACACGGCGGTCCGAAGCGTCCAGGCGCACCAGCGCATCTTCCACTTCCTGCACCGCCTGACGCACCTTGCTGCGATAGCTGGCCAGCGCCTGGTCGTAACGGGCCCGCGCTGTTTCCACGCGCGCCGCGCCCGAGCCGCCGTCAAAGATCGGCAACGACACCGACGGCCCGAACGACCAGGACTTGGTCGTCAACGATTGCCCGCCAAGGCGGTAAGAATTGATGCCGATGGACCCCGCCAGCGTGATCGACGGCAATCGGCTCGCGACCGCCACACCGATATCAGCGCTTGCTCCCGCCACCGCGCGCTCGGCCGACGACACATCCGGCCGTTGCGACAGCACCTGCGCCGGCACATCGGGCACGCCGGCATCGGGCGGTGCCGGAATCTGCGCGCTGGCCTTGGACAGCAGGCCGTTCAGCGCATCGTGGTCAATGCCGGTGAGCGTGACGAGCTTGTCGATGCCCTGCGCACATTGCGCACGTTGGCCTTCCAGCGCATTGACGGCATCGCCTACCGTGGCTTGCGCTTGCGCAAAATCGGCCGGCGCGACAAAGCCCGCGCGGAACTTGCGTTCGGTCAGTTGCAGCGTTTCCTGCCGGGACGACAGTGTTGCCGCGCCAATGTCGACCAGCGCCTCACACTCGCGTTGCTGCAAGTAGGTATTGGCTACCTCGGCGGCGAGCGAAACGCGCGCGTCGTGCCAATCGGCTTCACTGGCGGTCAGACGCGCATCGGCGCCTTCCAGGCTGCGGCGTTTGCCGCCGAAGAGATCGATCTCCCACGACGCATCGGCCTGCGCCGCCAAGGTGGTGATCGTGCCAAGGCCCAGCGTGGGGCTCAGCGCCCCGGCAGACAGCCCGCCCGCGCCACCGGCGAACTGGCTGCCGCCAAACCCGCCCTGCCGCGTGGCAGAGCCGGTGCCTTTCAGTTGCGGAAGCAGCCCCGCCTGGCTGGTGGAAACACTCGCACGCGCCTCACGCACGCGGCCGACAGCCTGCGCGATCGTCGGGCTGGTCGCGTCCGCCTGCTCCACCAGTTGGGTCAGCACTGGGTCGTGAAACTGCTCCCACCAGTGCGCCAGCGCCATGCGGCTGCCATGGTGCGGCAGCGTGGCATGCCAGGCCTGCGGTGCTTCGGTGCCGCTGAGCGGCGGCGTGCGGTAATCGGGCCCGACCGCGCAGCCGGCCAGCACCAGGGCCAGCACCAGCGGAGCAAATCGGGCACGAACGCCGGGCGCTTGGCTGCCGGCGTGTCGACCTGTCTTCATGGGAAGTGTCCTTCGGGAACGCAGCTGGGATTATGCCCAGTCAAGCGCCTGCAAGACATCTGCCCCGCTCCGGTGCTCAGCCAACCCTCGGCAACCGGTCAGGCGATACTCAGAACCATATGCACACCGGCATCGACGCGTGGCGTCAGATATAGCCCAGCAGCACAAGAATGACCACGATCACCACGATCAGCCCGAGCCCGCCCGTGGGCCCGTAGCCCCAACCTCGGCTGTACGGCCACGACGGCAGCGCGCCGATCAACAGCAAGATGAGAACGATGATGAGAATGGTGCTCAACATGATGCCTCCTGTTTCTGTGTTGGTATGCCGCCGTTCCGTCGTGGCGCAGCGGCTTACCCGGCATCTAGCACGCCCCGTTCCCGTGCTGGCTCTATCTACGGTTTTCCTGAATGCCTGGCGGTTAATTGCGAATTTGTAGAAACGGCGGATGTCCCGTGTGCCAGTTCTTACGTCAGGCGGAAGACTTGGGCGAAGACAACGTCTTTGCGCGACCACCGCGCGTGGCAAGCCAGCACAGGATCGATCCGGCAACCACCATCGACGCGCCCTTCCAGAACGCGAACGACAGCGGGGCATGCAACAACGCAGCGGCCAAGGCAGCAGAAAACACGGGGATGAAATACGACGCGGTCGCCAACACCGTGACGTTGCCGTGCAGGATGCCGACGTTCCAGGCCGCGTAGCCGAAGCCCATTGCTGACGCGGCCAACGCAAGGTAGACCAGCGCCGACACGCTGAAGTGCATCGCCCCGCCGCCCGTGGCGAAAAACTTGATCCACAGGGCCAGCGCCGTCAGGATGAAGAACAGCGTTGCACCGTTCTTGCCCTCGGCGATCCGGCTGGTGACCGTGCAATACGCCGCCCAGATCACCGCGCCCGTGAACGCCAATCCATAACTGAGCGGGTTGTCCTTGACGTTCTCGGCCATGCCGCCGATATCGAGCCCTTGATCACCGCCAAGCACGAAGCAAATGCCGAGGATGGAAATAAGGACACCAGGCACGATCAGGGCATTCGCCCGCTGTTTGTTGAAGGCAATGGCCGACAGCATCGTGAACGTCGGCCACAGGTAATTGACCATCCCGACCTCGATCGCCTGCCGCCCGCTGTTGGCATAGCCGATCGACAGCGAGAGGCACAGCTCATACGACACGAACAACAGGCTGCCCCACACCAGATAGCGCCGCGGAAAGGTCTTCAAGTTATTGAAGCCAACGGTAAATACCAACAGCACCGACGCGACGGTATAGATCATGGCAGCGCCACCTACGGCCCCAAGATGCTGGCTCACGCCCCGGATCAACCCGACGATCGAACTCCACAGCAGCACCGCAATAAGCCCGATGAGGGTTGCCCTACTTTTGCTTTGCATAACGCCTGCTTGCACTGACATGTCCGCCTGAAGAAAACCGTTTGCTCACGCCCGGCCAAACGCTGCCGGCAAAGGCGTGCAGTTTACCGGCCGTACCGCCCGACCGCCTGATTGGCGCATCGCGGTTTACTGAAGTGGCTTCGCTATAAGATGCAGACCATGAAAAATCGAGGTTTGCCATGACGTCTTTTGCAATCGAAACGCCGGTCTCGGTGGGCTGGATTGGCGCGGGGCGGCTGGCGCGGGCATTGGCCACTCGGGCGCACGGCACGGGCGTACGCACCGTGGCGGTTGCCAACCGCTCAAGCGCACCCGCCGCGTGGCTCGCGCAAGCCACAGGCGCCAAGGCGGTCGACCCGCAAGACGTGGCGGATACCGCCGACTGGGTGTTCGTGACCATGCCGGATGACGCCATCCCAGGCGTGGTCGACAACGTACGCTGGCGGCCCGGCCAACTCGTCATCCATTGCAGCGGCGCCGGCGAGCGCGACTTGCTGGACGGCGCCCGCCGGTGCGGCGCGGATACCGCCAGCTTTCATCCGCTGTTTCTGTTTGCCGGCTTGCCCGACGATGCCGAACGTCTGGGCGGCGCCTCCATCGCCATTGACGCTGATGCGCCGCACGACGCGGCGCTCGCCAGCTTTGCACTGCGGCTCGGCTGCACGCCATTGAAAGTGCGTGCCGGGCAACGTGCTCTGTATCACGCCGGTGCCAATTACGCCGCCAGCTTCCTGCTGTGCGCACTCCACGAAGCCGCCACGTTGTGGGAGGCCGCAGGCATCGACCGTGATGCCGCTGTGGCCGCCATGTGGCCGCTGGTGGACGGCACGCTGGCTGCGGCACGCGCCCGCGGCCTGGCTGGGGCACTGGCAGGCCCGGTCTCGCGCGGAGACGGCGGCGTCATCGACAAACACCTGCAAGCGCTCGATGCATTGGGCGCCGATCACGCCGCGCTGTACACCGCACTCACACGGCGTGCGCTGGCATTGGCAGCCGAACGCGGCGCGCCTTCCGCAGACGTGCTGGCCGACCTCGCTGCGCGACTCAACCTCACGCAATAGCGGAGTCAGCATCATTGGCATTGGATGGCGCGCATGCACCAATCCGGCGCGCGCCCTACAATCGGCAGCTTGCTTGCACGCCCGTTCTGCCATGTCCCAACGTCCACACACATCGCCCTCTCCTGCCGCGCATGACGCTGCAGACCGCCCGTCGTCCGGCGCGCTGATCCTGCTCGTTGTCGGGCTGGTGCTGGTGGGCGTGAACCTGCGGCCCGCGCTGTCGAGCCTGTCGCCGGTGTTGAAACAAGTGACAGCCGGCACTGGGCTGTCGGGCGCCACGGCAGGGTTGCTGACGACGCTGCCCGTGCTGTGCCTGGGCCTGTTTGCGCCTGCGGCGGCGATGTTGGCTCGGCGTTTTGGTGCAGAACGCGCCGTGGGCGGCTTGCTCATTGCGCTGGCGGCTGGCATTGCGTTGCGCAGCGCAGGCGGCGTTGCACCGTTGTTCATCGGGACGCTGGCAGCGGGCGCCTGCATTGGCGTCACGGGCATTCTGTTGCCGGGCATCGTCAAGCGGGATTTCGGCCGCCAGGCTGACCTGATGACCGGCGTCTACACCATGGCGCTGTGCTTTGGTGCCGCGGTGGCAGCCGGGGCAAGCGCGCCGCTTTCGGCATGGCTGGGCGGCTGGCAGCCCGCGCTGGCGTTCTGGGCGCTGCCCGCGCTGCTGGCCTTTGTTGGCTGGTGGCCGCACATGCGGCATGCGCACGGCAAGGGCGCGGCCACTCGGCTGCAGCGTGTGTCACTGTGGAACCAACCTATCGCCTGGCAGGTAACGTTCTACATGGGGCTGCAATCGTCGCTGGCGTATTGCGTGTTTGGCTGGCTGCCCGTGATCCTGCAAGACCGCGGGCTATCCGCCGTGCAATCGGGCGTGGTGGTGGCGGTGTCGATTCTTGTGCAGCTCATCACTGCGCTGGGCGGGCCGTTCGTGGCGCGGCTCGGGCGCGATCAACGCCCAGCCGTGTTCCTGATGATGCTGATGTGCTGGGCCGGCCTGATCGGCTGCCTGTATGCACCGCTGTCAACGCTGTGGTGGTGGGCGGTGTTGCTGGGGCTTGGCCAGGGCGGCAACTTCAGCGTGGCGCTGTCGCTGATCGTGCTGCGCTCGGCCGATGCGCGCGTGGCGGCAAGCCTGTCGGCCATGACGCAGGGCATTGGCTACACCATGGCTGCCGCGGGGCCGTATCTCATGGGGGTGCTGCACGATCTGACCGGCAGCTGGGCCGTGATGGGCTGGTTGTTCAGCGCAATTGCGCTGGCCTCGCTGGTGGCGGGCTCGCTCGCCGGGCGCAACCGCACGCTGCACGCCGGCGAGTAATTCATTTACTGCAAGGCTTTATTCAAGCCTTGTGCTTCAACGTCCAGTTGGCCAGCGCCTGCATCTGCTCGGTGATCAGGCCCCCGATACGCTCGTCGGTGAGATCGCCATCAGCAGAGAAGCCGCCAGCAAACGCGTTGGCAAACACTTCCGGCTTGTTCAGCGGATGCAGGTCCAGATACACGCACACCTGACGCAGGTGGTACTGCGCGCGCGACGTGCCCATGCCGCCGCCCGCACCCAGGATCGCGACGGGCTTGCCTGCCAGCAGCGCGTTGTTGGGCTCGCGCGAGGCCCAGTCCAGAATGTTCTTCAGCGCCGGCGCCAGCGAGTAGTTGTATTCAGGGCAGGCCAGCACCAGCGCATCGGCACGCCCGATCTGTTCGAGCACGCGCACCACCGAAGCAGGCTTGTCCGTGATGTCGGCGTTATAGAACGGAATATCCGTCAGGTCGGCCACGTCCATTTCAACGCCGGCGGGCAGCCGAGTGGACGCCGCGCGCAGCAGGCCCTGGTTGGTGGATTTGCGGCGCAGGCTGCCGGCAATGCCGAGAAAATTCAGCGACATGAAGAACGACTCCGTCAATGTTGGGACTGGCGAGAATAACGGACATTCGCCGGATCAAGAAGAGGTCACCGCCTGGGCAGCATGTGCCTGCCAGCGATACCACACGCCATACACCACCAACAGCGCGACCATGAACGGCACGCCGCAGAGCAGCGTCATCCGGAACTCGGGCGTGAAGTAGGTGGTAACCAGCGCCGCCGCCATCAGTCCCGCACCCGCCAACGACGTCACCGGGAACCCCCACATGCGAAACGCCAACACCTGGCCGCGGTGCTGGCGGCGGAAGAACAGGTGCGTGATGAAGATCATCAGCCACGTCAGCATCGCGCCGAACATCGACACCGACATCATCAGCAGGAAGGCGCTGTCCGGGTACATCGCGTTGAGCACGGTAGCCACCGCAATACCAACTGCCGAAAGCAGCAAGGCCCCCGTCGGCACACCGCTTGCATTCAGGCGGCCGAGCGCCTTGGGTGCGTAACCAGCGCGCGACAGGCTGAACATCATTCGCGTAGTGATGTAGAGCTGGCTATTCATGGCCGACAGCGCGGCCACCAGGATCACGAAGTTGAAGACGCCGGCAGCGCCAGGCACGGATGTCGCGGCCATCACTTTCACGAACGGGCTTTCGTTGGCACCGGCCTCCGTCCACGGCACGATGGCAAGCATCAGCGCAAGCGTCAGCAGATAGAACACGACGAGCCGGATCATCGTAGCCCGGAAGGCGCTCGTGATGGCCTTGTGCGGATCGCGCGCCTCGCCGGCGGCCACGGCAATCATCTCGATGCTCAGGTAGCTAAAGATTGACACGATCACGGCCACCCACGTGCCCCACGCTCCCTTCGGAAAAAAGCCTCCCTGCACCCGGTAATTCGCCAGGCCAATGCCTGAAGCTGCCGGCGCGCTGAACACCACGTACGCCCCCAGCAGGATGAAACCGACGATGGCCGCGATCTTCAACATCGAGAACACGTACTCGACTGCGCCGAACATCTTCACGCTGACCACGTTGACGCCGATGAGCGCCGCCGAAAAGCCCACGATCCAATACCAGCCGGGCACCGCGGGAAACCAGTACTTCATGTACACAGCGATGGCCGTCACCTCCGCACCCACCGCCAGCATGATCGAAGACCAGTACGCATAGCGCACCAGAAACCCGGCCCACGGCGCGATGTAGTGCTCGGCATAGGCGCCGAACGAACCGGAGGTCGGATGGGCGACCGTCATTTCGGCCAGGCAGCCCATGAGCAGCAAGGCAATCAGCGCGCCGATCGCGTAGCTCACCAGAACGGCGGGCCCGGCAAACCCGATGGCGAAACCGCTGCCCAGGAACAGACCCGTGCCAATCGCACCACCAATGGCAATCATCGACAGCTGACCGGTGGACAGGCCTCGGTGCAGCCCCTTTTCCCGCTCGACGATCGCGTCGAATCCGCGTTGTTGCTTCACGGCGTGTCTCCTTGCTGCGGCCGGCGCCACACCAGCGCGGCCGCTTGTTTGTCGTTGGATTGCCGGGGTGCCTGTGGCTCAGGTCACCGACTTGCGCGCGAGGAATTCAGGTGCGTTCCACGCGCAGGTCGCGATGATGTCCTTGAGCGCGGCGATGGTGTCCCAGATATCGACGTAGCGGACATAGAGCGGCGCGAAGCCGAAGCGCAGAATGTCGGGCGCCCGGAAGTCGCCGATCACGTTGCGGGCGATGAGCGCCTGCATGATGGCGTAGCCAGCTTCGTGCGTGAGCGAAACCTGGCTGCCACGCTGATCGGCATCACGCGGCGACGCCAGCCCGCAGCCGAGGCCAACGAGTTCCTGATCGGCCAGCGTGATGAACAGGTTGCCCAGCGCAACGCTCTTCGCGCGCAGCGTGTCGAGATCCACGCCATCGAATACCTCGAGCGCGCTTTCCAGCGAAATCACGCCGAGCTGCGGGGCGGTGCCCGTCAGCATGCGGTCGATGGCAGGATGTGGTGCGTAATCGTGCGTGAACTCAAACGGCTTGGCATGGCCATGCCAGCCCGTCAGCGGTTGGCGAATTGCCGCCAGATGGCGCGACGCAACAAACACGAACGCCGGTGCGCCGGGGCCACCATTCAGATACTTGTAGCCGCAGCCAACGGCAAAATCTGCCCCGCACGCGTTCAGGTGCACGGGCATGGCACCAGCCGTATGGCACAAGTCCCAGACGATCAACGCGCCGACTTCATGTGCCCGGCGGGTGACGGCTTCCATGTCATAACGTTTGCCGGTCTTGTAGTTCACGTGCGTGAGCGACACGATGGCGACGGTCTCGTCGATGGCGCCCAGCACGTCGTCCGGATCGACACAGCGAAGCTCGCAACCGGTCATCTCAGCCACGCTGCTCGCGATGTACACGTCGGTCGGGAAGTTCGTGCGCTCGGCCAGGATCACCCGGCGCCCCGGCTGCATGCGGGTGGCAGCCACGAGCACCTTGAACAGGTTCACCGACGTGGAGTCGGCCACGATCACCTCGCCCTGCCCTGCACCGATCAGCTTGGCGATCTTGTCGCCGGTGCGCTGCGGTGCGGGGTACCAGTCGGCGTCGTTCCACGAACGGATCAGGCCATGGGCCCACTCGTGCTCCAGCGCCTGTTTCATGCGTGCCGGCACATGGGCCGGCATGGCACCCAGCGAGTTGCCGTCGAGGTAAATCGTGTCCGCGGGCAGGTTGAAGCGCGTGCGGCAATGGGCCAGCGTATCGGCGGCATCCAATGCGGCGCACGCGTCCCGAGTGATCGTCAAAGTCATGGTGTCTTGCTGTGTATTGAAAGGAGCGTGGTGCGGCCGTTCTGGATCAGGCTGCATCGGGCAAATCGAAGAAGCGCGCGGCATTGCCGCCCAGGATCTTGGCCTTGGCGGCGTCGCTCAGGTCTGCATGGTTGGCCACGAGGTCGCCAATCTTTTGTTCACCCAGCGGGAACGGGTAGTCGGAGCCAAGCAAGACGCGGTCTTCGCCCATGGTGTCGACAAGCAGGCTCAAGGCACGCGGGTCGAATACCGCGCTGTCCACGTGGAAGCGGTCGAGATACGAGGCGGGAGGATTCGGGCAGTCTTCACGCACGATGTCGCGCTGCTCCCATGCGTTCTGCACGCGTCCGAGCAGGAACGCGAAGCTGCCGCCGCCGTGCGCGAAGCACAGCTTGAGCGACTTGGGAATCCGCTCGAACGCGCCGGAAAGGATGAGCGAAACCATACTCAGTTGCGTCTCTGCCGGCATGGCAACCAGCCACGGCAGCATCCATTTCTTCATGCGGCCGTCGGTCATCATGTCCCACGGATGCACGAGCACGGGAATGCCGTCGTCAGCGCAGTGCGTGAGGAACGTGACGAGGTGGGCGTCGTCCAGATCGCGCGGCCCCAGGTGATTGCCGATCTGCACGCCGTGATGCCCTGAGCGGTGCGCGCGCGTCGCCTCGCAGCATGCCAGGTCGATGTCTTGCAGCGGCACCTGCGCGAGTGCCTTCAGGCGCTTCGGCGCATACGCGCAAAGTTCGAGCGCACGGTCATTCATGCGCATGGCCCAATCATGTGCGGTGGCGCCGTCGTAGCCGTAGCCAAACATCACGGGCGTGGCACAAACCAACTGCACGTCCACGCCGAGCGCGTCCATCTCTTCGATGCGCTTGGCGGGGTCCCACAGCGCGCGGTAAACGGGGCGAAAGGCGCGGTCGCCCGCCATGATCATGCCGCGTTCGCCATCGGCATCGATGCGCAGCCACGGGGCTGTCTCTGCATCAAGCCGCGCTGCCTCCTCCCGTGTGACAGGCGGGAAGAAGTGCGAATGCATGTCGATTCGAAGTGTCATCGTCGATTGCGATTTCTTGATTGCGTGTGATGAGGCGCCAGAGCGTCAGGCTGCCTTGCCCGGGTGGATATGGCCGCATTGCGGGCAACGGCGTTTGTCTTCAGAGGCGTAGAACGCTTCGAACAGCGGCGGAAGATCACGCACAATGCTCTTGAGCTGCACCTCGACGCGGTGCACGAGATGCCCACACGCATCGCAGTACCACTCGAAACCATCCAACGCGCCTGCCGGACGCTGCCGCTCGATGACCAGGCAGACGCTGCCCGCCTCCGGCCGTTGCGGCGAGTGCCGTACGTGCGGAGGCAGCAGAAAGATGTCGCCTTCCTTCAAGTCGAGGCGCTCACGTTTGCCGTCAATCCAGAGGTTCAGGTACGCATTGCCGCGCATCTGATAGAAAAACTCTTCGAACGGATCGTCGTGATAATCCGTGCGGTGGTTCGGCCCACCCACGACCGTCACGATGAAATCGCTGTCCTGCCACACCTGCTGATTGCCGACAGGCGGCTTGAGGAGGTGCTCGTGTTCATCGATCCATCGCTGGAAGTTGAACGGCTTTCCATACGTCAACATGTCTCGCTCCTTGCGGCCTGGCGTTGTCGTTATCGTTGTTCGCGGTGCTGCCTGCGTTATCGCTTGGGCGCGTACGCAATCGCCTTCATCTCGATCACCAGATGCGGATGCGGCAACTGGTGTACCGCCACCGTCGTACGCGTCGGGCCGGTCTCGTCAAAGTACTCGCCATACACCGCGTTGTAGCCGGCGAAGTCGTTCATATTGACCAGGAAGGAAGTGATCTCGACCAGGTTCGACAGGTCTGCGCCTTCGCTGCGCAGGATGTCCCGGATGTTTTCGATCACGACACGGGTCTGTTCGCGAATGTCGAGTTCGGTCGTGCCCAAAGCGTCGGCGGAGGCACCTGCAATCGTGTTGTCCGGACGGCGCGAGCTGGTGCCCGAGACGAACAGGAAATCGCCCGCGCGCGTAATGTGCGGGAAACGGCCACGCGGCTTGGCCTTGCCATCAACGAGGCGTCCTTGCGGATTGGTTTCAGTGGTCATAGCAATCTGGCGCGCTGTTGGCGCTCAATAGGTCATGGCTCAATAGGTCGTGAATTCCGTGGTGCCCAGTGCGCTGACCACGCACTGCACGTGCGCGCCGCGCGGCAGCGCGTGTGCGGCAGTCGCCGCGCCGGCCATGATGAGCGAGCCGGACGGCAGCACAAGGCCGCTCTGCGAGACGAGACGCGATGCCTGCACGACAGAGCGCAGCGGGTCACCCAGAATGGCCGCAGTGGAGCCAACCTGCACGGCATGTCCATCCACACGCATGAGGACGCCCGCATTACGCAGCGTGTCAAAGCGACGGGACCACGGTCCAATAACGAGCCCCGCAGACGAGCAGTTGTCGGCCACCACGTCTTCCAGCGTGAACTTGAAGTTGCGGTAGCGCGAATCGATGATCTCCATGGCAGGCGCCACGGCTTCCAGATAGCTCGCGGCTTCCAGCAGCGTGAGCGGTCGGTCAATCTCTCGGCTGGTCAGGAAGCACACTTCCGGCTCCACACGCGGGTGAATGAAGCGATCCAGCGATACCCGCCCGCCGTCTTCTTCAAGCATGCTGTCGGTCAGCCAGCCCCAGATCAGGCTATCGACGCCCATCTGCACCATCTTGGCCCGGCTGGTAAAGCCCAGCTTGACGCCCACCATGCTTTCACCGCGATGGATGCGGCGCTCGATCGACGCTCGCTGGATTTCGTAAGCTTCGTCCAGCGAAAAGCCCGCGTCGTCGGTCAACTGCGCAATGGGCTCTGCATAGCGCGCTGCGTCGTCAATACGTGCGGCAATGGCGTTGAGATCGGTCATGCGGCCTCCTTGCCCGGCAACTTCAGCGCGGACTCGCGTGCTTTCAGCATGTCGAGCGCTACGTCGACGATCATGTCTTCCTGACCGCCCACCATGCGGCGGCGGCCCAACTCGACCATGATGTCGAACGCAGACAACCCGTACTTGGCCGCTGCTGTTTCGGTATGGCGCAGGAAGCTCGAATACACACCGGCGTAGCCCAGCGCCAGCGTTTCGCGATCGACGCGCACGGGTCGCTCCTGCAGCGGCCGCACGATATCTTCTGCCGCGTCGATCAGCTTCTTCACGTCACAACCGTGGTGCAAGCCCATGCGGTCAACTGCAGCAATGAAGACTTCCAGCGGCGCGTTGCCGGCGCCCGCGCCCATGCCCGTTAGCGAGGCGTCCACGCGGTCACATCCGTGTTCCAGCGCAACGATGGAGTTCGCCACACCCAGCGAGAGGTTGTGGTGCGCATGCATGCCCGTTTGCGTCGCGGGGTCCAATACTGCTTTTAGTGCGTCGAAGCGCTCGGCCACATCGCGCATGCTGAGCGCGCCGCCAGAATCCACCACATAGACGCATTGCGCGCCGTAGCTTTCCATCAACTTCGCCTGCACGCTCAGCGCTTGCGGGGAGGTCATGTGCGACATCATCAGGAAGCCGACGGTATCCATGCCGAGCGAGCGGGCGTACTCGATGTGCTGCCTGGAGATGTCCGCCTCGGTGCAGTGGGTGGCGATGCGCACGACACGTGCACCGGCATCGTAGGCGGCGCGCAAGTCATGGACGGTGCCGATGCCGGGCAGCAGCAACGTCGCCACGCGGGCACGTTTGACGGTGCCGGCAACGGCGGCGATCCACTCCAGATCCGTGTGTGCGCCAAAGCCGTAGTTGAAGCTCGAACCCGACAATCCGTCGCCGTGCGCAACTTCGATGCTGTCGACACCCGCCTCATCCAGCGCCCGGGCAATGGCAACCGCCTGCTCGAGCGAATACTGATGGCGAATCGCGTGCATGCCGTCGCGCAGCGTCACGTCCGAGACGTAGATTTTCTTGGCGTCGGTCTTGGTAATCGTGGTCATGGCCGATCCTCCGTCAGGCTGCTGCGCGGCTTGCCGCGATCTGCTCGGCAGCAGCCAGCGCTGCCGAGGTCATGATGTCCAGGTTGCCCGCGTACGACGGCAGGTAATGCGCGGCGCCTTCCACCTCTAGGAAGACGCTCACCTTCAACCCTGCGCGGCGGTCATTCGCATGCAGTGCCAGCGGACTGTCAGCGGTGTAGCGGTCAAACTGGACAGCCTGTTTGAGCCGATAGCCCGGTACGTAGCTGGCGACAGCCGCCACCATGGCTTCGATCGAGTCTGCAATGGCGACGGTGTCTGCATCTTTGTCGGTGAGGCAATAGACGGTGTCGCGCATCATCAACGGCGGCTCGGCAGGGTTCAGCACGATGATGGCCTTGCCACGCGCCGCGCCGCCCACGGTTTCGATGGCCTTCGAAGTCGTCTCCGTGAACTCGTCGATGTTGGCGCGCGTACCGGGGCCGGCAGAACGGCTCGCGATGGAAGCAACAATCTCCGCATAGTGCACAGGAGCAACCCGCGAGACCGCAGCCACGATGGGAATCGTTGCCTGGCCGCCGCAGGTCACCATGTTCACATTGGGCGCTTCGACATGCTCGAACAGGTTCACCACTGGCACGACGAAAGGTCCGATGGCTGCGGGCGTCAAGTCGATCACCTGAACGCCATGCTGGCGCAGCACCTTTGCGTGGTGGGCGTGCGCGCTGGCGGAGGTCGCGTCAAACGCGATCCGGATATCGCCAAAGTTGGGCATCGCGACCAGCCCGTCGATGCCGCCCGAGGTGGTGGGCACGCCAAGTCGAGTGGCGCGGGCCAGCCCGTCGGAATTGGGGTCGATGCCGACCATCGCGCCCATCTCCAGATGCTGGGCGTTGCGCAGCACCTTGATCATCAAATCGGTGCCGATATTGCCGGAGCCAATGATGGCGACAGCTTGCTTGGATTTGCCCTTCATTGCGCGGGATCCGGTTGGGTGGAAAAACAAGCGCTCACACTGCCGAGGCCTTCGATATGTGCGGTAAAGACGTCGCCTGGGATGACAGCCGCCATCGGCCCGAGTGCACCTGTGAGCACGATGTCGCCGGCCCGAAGCGGCGCGTTCACACGGGTCATGGTGTTGGCCAGCCAGAGCGCAGCGTGCAGCGGGTTACCGAGGCATGCTGCGCCGGCGCCTACGCTCACCTGATCGCCGCGACGCTCCATCACCATGCCGCACTGGATGGCGTCGAACGCATCGAGCTTGACCGGACGGTTGCCGAGTACAAACAAGCCGCTGGACGCGTTGTCGGCCACCGTGTCGGTCAGGCGGATGTCCCAGTTGGCGATACGGCTGCCGACGATCTCAATGGCAGGCAGCGCGTAGGCCGTCGCGCGAATCAGGTCGGCAATGGTGTGGCGCTCGTGCGGCAGATCGTGCTCCAGCACCAGCGCGATCTCGGCTTCCACCTTCGGTTGCAGCGTGCGAGACAAGGCAATCTCTTCGCCATCGGCAATCGCCATGTCGTCGAACAGCATGCCGAAGTCGGGTTGATCGACGCCCAGTTGAGCCTGCACCGCCTTGGACGTCAGTCCAATCTTGCGGCCGACCAACCGCCGGCCACTGGCAAGCTTGCGCTCCGTGTTGACGCGCTGCACGGCATACGCCGCCTCCAGCGGATCGCCGCCAAGCGCGGCAATCGCGTCACGCACGGGCGCGCGTGGTGTGCGGTCCTGCTCGGCTTGCCACAGTTGATGCGCCAACGCGACGGCCGCGTTCATATCGATGGTGCTCATGCGACCCTCACGCAGACGTTGGTCAACTCGGAATAGAAATCGAGCGAATGCCGCCCGCCCTCACGGCCAATGCCGGAGAGCTTTGCGCCGCCGAACGGCGTACGCAGGTCGCGCACGAACCAGGCGTTTATCCACACGATGCCCGTTTCGATCTGCTTGGCAACGCGATGGCCGCGTGCGAGCTGCGTGGTCCAGATGCTGGCGGCCAAACCATAGGCGCTGTCGTTAACGCGGCGGATCACCTCGTCCTCCGCGTCAAACGGGGCGATGTGGCACACCGGCCCGAAGATTTCCTCTTTCACGCAGCGCGCCGTGTCTGGCAGACCTGTCCAGATGGTCGGCTTCACAAACGCTCCGTCGTCTCGGGCATCGCCAAACTGCGGTACACCTCCGCCGGTGACGACTGTCGCGCCCTCTTCCACCGCCAAGCGGAAGTAGGACAGCACCTTTTCCCGATGGCCGCGCGAGATGAGCGGCCCCATGGTGGTGGCCGGGTCGTGCGGTGCACCCACGCACAGCTGCTCCGTGCGTTCTTTCAGCGCTGCAACAAAGCGATCGAAGATCGGTCGCTCAACATACACACGCTCGCTGCACAGGCACACCTGCCCGGCATTGGTGAAGCTCGATTTGACGACGCCCTCCACCGCGGCGTCGAAATCCGCATCGGCAAACACCACTGCGGCGTTCTTGCCGCCCAGCTCGAACGAGATCTCTTTCACACCGTCGGCGACGGTCTTCATGATGGTGCTGCCGGTGCGCGATTCACCCGTGAAGGTGATGGCGCTGATGTCCGGATGTCGCGTGAGGAACTCCCCTGCGGCGTTCGGGCCATGACCGTGGATCAGGTTGAACACGCCAGGCGGCAAGCCCACGTCGTGCATGACCTCCGCCAGTAGCGTGGCTGAACCCGGCGTCTCTTCCGACGGCTTGGCGACAACGCAGTTGCCCATGGCCAGCGCAGGCGCAACCTTCCACGTAAAGAGGAGCAGCGGCAGGTTCCACGGCGAGATGATGCCGATCACGCCCAGCGGCTTGCGTCGCACGTAGTTGATGTACTCGCTGCCGTCGGGCGTATGCGTCTCGAAGAACTCGCTGTTGGCCGTGCGGATCAGGTCGGCAAACGTGCGGAAGTTGGCGATGCCGCGTGCCACGTCCAGCGTGCGGGCCTGCGTAAGCGGGCGGCCGGTGTCGGCCACTTCAGCGGCAACAAAGTCTTCGAAGCGTGCCTGGATGCCGTCGGCAATGCGGTGCAACCAATCGGCGCGCTGGGCGGGGGTGGTGTCGCGCCAGCCCGAGAGTTGAGCGGCGCGTGCAGCGCGCACGGCCCGGTCAACGGCAGCTGCATCGGCCTCGCATACCTGTGCGACCAGCGTGCCGTCGACAGGGCTGACATCGGCAAACGTGGTGGCGCTTGCCACGAACTCACCATCGATGTAGTGCCGTAAAAGCCGCGGTGCGCGCGCGGCGTCAGCCGGTTCCTGGTTCACAACGTCTCCTGCTCTTGTTGAAGTGTTGGCAGGAGTCTAGGGACGCGCGGCGAAGAAGAACAATGAAACATTCGGCGCTGAGTATCCCAAACCGGAATACCAGCGAACGCCTTGTCGCGCGTGGCTTTCAGGCAAATTTACCGACGCCGGGCGTGGTGGCTTGCGCGGCTTCCCGCAGACATTCGATAAAGACCCCGCACGCTGCGCTCTGCTCCTTGTTTGAGCGCACCGAGAATCCCACGGTGCCAAACGCGGCCGTTTCCGGCAGGTCAAGAATGCGCACCAACCCTGCATCGGCAAACTGCCGGGCCGCCACGCGCGGCATCAGCGCAATGCGCGGCGTCTCCAGCAGCAGGCCGATGTTGGTCAACAGCGAGAGCGACTCGACGATATCGGTCGGCAGCGGCAAGCCCGCGGAGCGGAACAGATGCTCCGCCGCCAGCCGCGCCGGGGAGTCCGGGGTCGGCAGAATCCAGGGCGAACCCGCTAGCTCCGACAGATGCGCCACGCGCTCCGGCAAAGCGCCATAGCCCTTGCCCACCACCGCGCACAGCGATTCATCGAACAGCGCTTCGTGCGTCAACGGAAACGCACTGGCGATCGGCAGCTCCCGCTCGGGCAAGCGGCCAACGACGATGTCCAAATCGCCTGTCGCTAAAGCTGGAAACAGATGCGCCGTCGTCCCTTCGCGCACGGTAACGAGCACGTTGGGCGTACGCGCCTTCACCATGGCAATGGCTCGCGGCAGCAGCCGCGCTGATGCCGAGATCAACGTACCGACGATCACATGTCCGCTGGTGCCGAGCCGGAAGTCATTCAGTTCGTCGGTCATATAGCGCAACTCGGCCATGAGCGACTTCACGCGCCGGCCGAGCATGAGCCCCAGCTCCGTTGGCACGACACCGCGGTTGGAGCGCGAGAACAGCGCGCCGTCAAAGCACGATTCCAATTCGTGAATGACCTTCGTCACGGCGGGCTGCGTCAGTCGCATTTCGTTGGCGGCACGCACGACCGAGCGCGTCTCCAGCACGCGCTCGAAGATCATCAGTTGATTCAGTTTCAGCCTGCGGATCAGAGAGATCTCGCTGAGCGGATTGGCTTGCATATCTGTTGTCATTCAAGGCGGGCGATGCACGATCGTAGCAGTCGCCCGCCCGTTCAGAACCCACACTCAGGTCAGAACACGCCCATCATGCGAGACAGTTCCGAGACGTATTCGCCGTAGCGGGGGTCGCGCTTGATCTCGTCCGGTTGCCGCGGGCGAGGCAGGTCGATCTTCACATCGTGCTGCACGCGGCCGGGGCGTGGCGACATCACCAGCACGCGGTCCGACAGGAACACCGCCTCGTGAATGCTGTGCGTGACAAGCAGCACCGTCAGCGTGCTCTGTTGCCAGATGCGCAGCAGTTCAACGTTGAGCTTGTCGCGCGTGAGGGCATCCAACGCGCCGAATGGCTCATCCATCAGCATCACACGTGGCTCAAGCAGCAGAATCTGTCCGATGGCCGCACGCTGACGCATGCCACCCGACAGCTCGTGCGGGTAGCGATCAACAAACTGCGTGAGTCCCAGCGTATCGAGCAGGCCCGGCAGACGCGCCTCGGTCTTCACGCTTGGGAGGTTGCGCAGCTTGGCGCCCAGGCGGATGTTGTCGCCCACCGTGAGCCACGGCAGCATGTTGCTGGTCTGGAAGACCACACCGATCTCTGGGACTGGCGCTGCAATCGACTGGCCGTCGACACGGATCTCACCCGCATCACAAGGCACCAGCCCCGCTACCATGCGCAGCAGCGTGCTCTTGCCGCAACCGCTAGGCCCCAGGATGGAGACGAACTCGCGCTGCCGCACCTGCATCGAGATGTCCTCAAGCGCATTGAACGCTGCGGCACCGCCGCGCGCGGCAAAGCGCTTGCCGACGTTGTCGACATCGATCATCACGCGGGCCATCAGATCCTGCGCTGCGGGGTGGGCAGCGGCGATCACTGCGGTTTCGCGCGGCACGGCGCGCGACAGATTGACGATTGCCATCAGACCGTGACTCCTCTCCACCAGACAGCACGCGAAACCCAATCGACGGCGGCGTAGAACACCATCGCCAGCGCCGTGACCATCAGAATGGCCGCAAAGCACAGCGGCGTTTGCGCATTCGACGTTGCGAACACGATCAGATGCCCCAGCCCAGCTTCCGAACCGATGAACTCGCCCACGATGGCGCCGATCACCGCCAGCGGCATGGCGATCTTCAGGCCGTCCATCAGCGCCGGCATGGCGGCAGGCAGACGCAAATGCCAGAACGTGCGCGAAGCTGAGGCGCCCAGCGCGCGGAAGTGCTCGTCCAGGTTCTGCGGCACGCCCGCCAGGCCGCCCATCGTGGCGACCACGATCGGGAAAAACGCAAACAGCACCGCTGCGGCCAGCTTGGAGGTAAACCCATAGCCAAACCAGACGATCAACAGCGGCGCCAGCGCGATCTTCGGCATGCTCTGCAAAGCCGTCACGAGTGGAAACAGCGTGCGCCGGGCGATGGCCGAGGTGCTGGCCAGCAGCCCCAGCCCGAGCCCACTCACCAGCGCGAGCATGAAGCCCGCAAACACTTCTCCCGCAGTGGTAACGGTGTCACTCAGCAACTGCGCGCGCACCTCCCAACCCGCCGAAAGCACGGACGACAACGACGGCCACACATACTCGGGCGCGCCGCTCCAGCGCACGCCAAACTCCCACACCAGCCCGACGACGATCCAGAACGCGGCGGTTTCCAGCGCGCGCCTCATGACTTGTCTCCGGGGGCATCCTTGTCGGCAGATTCGCCCTTGGGTGCCGCTGCGCCCGCCTTCTGCGCCACGAGGTGCGGGGGCGGCGGCACGACAAAGCGCTCGAAGCGGTACTGGTCGAACGACTCGATGCTGCGCTCCCACACCTGGGCTTGGCGCGGGTCGCGTTCGCCAATCTGTTCCATGTTGCAGTAGACCTCGACGTTGTTGCCGTCCGGGTCTTTGAAGACGAGGAAATAGTTGTCACCCGGGCCGTGGCGGCCGATGCCACGCACGATCTCCACGCCGTGCTCCTGCAGCACCTTGACGGAGCGCTCCATCTCTTCAACGCTGTCGATCAGGTAGGAGAAGTGCTCCAGCCCGGGGCGCGAGTAGCGCGGCAGGTCGTTGAAGTCGGGCGAATCCTTCGGCAGCTGGGACAGCGCCAGGTCATGGTGGTCAGCGCCAGCGCGCAGGAAGACCATCTGATCGCCAATCCAGTCCGACACCTTCAGGCCCAGGACTTCCGTATAGAACTTGGCCGAGCGCTGGATGTCCCGCACCATCAAAACCATGTGTCCGAGCCGCTTGGGACGCAAGCTGTTCATATGTCTCACTCCAATGTGCCCGTACGTGGCGGGCGGGTTGGGCAGTAGCCCCGATTCAGTAGCCGCTCATTCAACGAAGCGGTTGGTGTACAGATCAGCTGGCTTGACCTTGCCGCCCAGGTCAAACGCACGCGACAGGAAATCGACGGTCCCGTTGATGCGTTCGGGGCGCAGCCAGCCGATCTTGTGCTTGCCTGGTTCGTCCGAGATCAGGCTGTTGGTTTCGGCAATCTGCTGCTGCAGGATGGCGCGATCGAGCAGCGGCTGCTGCGCGACGATCGCATCCACCGCAGCTTTGGGCTGGTCGCGCATGAACGCGTAGCCGCGGTACGTCGCTTCAACAAAGCGCTTGACCACATCCGGATGCTGCGCGATGTA
This sequence comes from Burkholderiaceae bacterium 26, assembly GCA_000955795.1. GTDB lineage: Bacteria > Pseudomonadota > Gammaproteobacteria > Burkholderiales > Burkholderiaceae > Ralstonia > Ralstonia chuxiongensis. The sequence goes on along the minus strand of JYOB01000019.1, from coordinate 23,696 downwards.
GCGGTCGGTCGTGACAATACCGCTGCCCATCATGTCGAGGCCGAAATCGCGGTAGAACACTTTGCCCAGCTTTTGCCCCGCGCGCTGCGCAAACGCCTGTTGCACAGCCAGGCTGGCGCCCTCCCAGCATTCAGACAGATCGATACGCTTTTGCAGCAGCGCCGTGTTGATCACCGCCGGATCCAGCCGCACCAGCTTGATGGCGTCGGGCGCCATGCCGTTCTGCTTCAGCCACGCCGGCACGATGTTCTGCACCGCCGATGCCCCGCCCCCGCCCAGCGTCATGCCGGCCAGATCCTTGAGCGAGGTCACCTTGAAGCCAGGCCGCTCCACGTAGCACATGGCACCCGGCCAGCGCGTGTTGACTGCGCCCACCATCACCGTGTGGCCACCGTGGGCACGGTTCAGGGTCACGCTCACGGGGTCGCCGTAACCGAACTCGAACAGCCCCGCGTCGACCTCGTTCACGGTGCGCTGGCCGCCATAGCCACGCATGACCGTCACGTCCAGGCCGGCCTCCTTGTAGTAACCCTTGGCCTGCGCAACCAGGATGCCGCCTGTGCTGCCCTGCGGCAGCCACGCCAGATTGACGCGCACGGCATCTGCCGCATGCGCTGCCGACAACATCCCTGCCCCCAGGCCTGCCGCCCACACGAGCCCGCGCGCCAGGGCACTCAACCGTTCCAGCATGTCTCCTCCGTCAAGATGGGTGTGACCGGACTGTGATCCGTGCGCGAAGTGCGCTATCCCTGCACCAGCGGATTCTCGATCGAACCGATCCCGTCGATGGACGCCACCATCACGTCGCCGGGCTTCAGGTAGATGCCGCGGCCCATGCCAACGCCCGTCGGCGTGCCGGTGGCAATTACATCGCCGGGCTGCAGCGTCAGGATCGACGACAGGTAGTGGATCTGCTCGGCCACGCTGAAGATCATCTCCGACGTGTTGCCGTCCTGCATGGTCTCGCCGTTGACCGTCAGCCGCATGCGCAGGTTCTGCGGCTCGGCAATACACGAACGGGGCACCAGCCATGGCCCCAGCGGCCCGAAGGTATCGAAACTCTTGCCGCGAAACCAGTCGTGTTTGAACGGATAGTCCGTTCGGCGGTTCAGATCGCGCGCGCTCACGTCGTTCAGCACGGTGTAGCCGGCCACGTAATCCAGCGCATCTTCAATGGCGATCTGGCGGCCGGGCTTGCCGATCACCACGGCCAGCTCCACCTCCCAGTCGACCCGTTCCGCCTGCGGCGGGATGCGCACCTCGGCCAGCGTCGGCACCACGCTGGTCTCGGCCTTCATGAACATGTAGGGCGTGCTTTCCCCGCGCGGGGCCAGCTCGGTGCCCATCTCGCGGGCATGCTCGTAATAGTTGGAGGCAGCGGCAAAGATGCGGCGCGGCGTGAACGGCACGCGCAGGCGGTAGCCGATGAGCGGCTTGGCGGCGATGGTGCCCTCGGCAATGGCGCGCGCCGCCGCCTCGAACTGCTGCACCGCAGCTGCGCCACTCTGGTCCCAGTCCCGGACGAGGGCATCGACGTCGATGGGCGTTGTGTCTCCCGTGGCCTCCTTCAACACGGTCTGCATGTCATACAGCGCGTCGCCCACGCTCAATCCAGCAGCAACGCGGCCATTCATTTCATAGCTTGCAATCCCGAAACTGATCACTTGTGTCCCCACTGTCGTGATGAGTGAATTTGTTTTGTATACATATACCAATCCATGTATTCAACATGTAACTAGCGTATACTCCCATTCCAGAAAAACCGGCGGACCATGGGGTTCTCCCGAGGCCAGCCGGCATTGCTGATACAGCGTGCGATGCATCGCATCGGGTTGCCCTGGGGGGCGGCTGGCGCATAATGCGACGCACGTCTGCGTAGACCACCGTTGCGCCCAACCCCACCGCTGACACGATGACGACGCTCTCTTCCAAAATCTATCGACTGCTGTGCGACGAGATCATCGACGGCACGCTTGAGCCAGGTCAGAAGCTCGAAGAAGCGGCGCTGGCCGAGCGCTTCAATGCGTCGCGCACGCCTATCCGCGAGGCTCTGCGTGAGCTGGCCGTCCGTGGGCTGGTCGAACTCACGCCGCGCAAGGGCGTGGTGGTGGCGCAATTCAGCATCGAAGAGCTGGCCGACATGCTCGAAGCCATGTGCGAGCTGGAAGCCCTGTGCTGCCGCCTGAGCGCGCAACGCATGAGCGTGGTGGAGAAGAAGCAGCTCGAAGTGCTCGAGAGCGACATGAACGAGGCCATCGCGCACGGCGACGAAGCGCTCTACTTCGAGCTCAATCGTGAGTTCCACGAGCTGATCTGCAAGGGCGCGCAGAGCAAATCGCTGGCGTCGATCATTGCGGTGCAGCGCCAGCGGCTGGCTGGTTTCCGGGCGGCGCAACCGGCATCGCCCACACGTTTTGAAGCCGCCACCGACGAGCACCGCGAGATCGTCTCCGCCATCCTCAGCGCCGATCCGGAGCGCGCCTACAACGCGATGCGCGACCACACCGCACGCCTGTCGATCGTCGTGCTCGGTCGCCTGAAGAAGCAGCACCGCAACCGCGCGAACGCCTGAGTCCTCATCCAAAACATTCATGCCGCCACCTGCTCGACCGGCGGCATCGAGAACCCCTGCGCATCGAGCTGCGCCAGCAGCGCCCCCGCCTGCACTGCACTGAACGCCGTCAAGGGCGGGCGCACAACGCTCCAGCCTTCGTGTTGCATGTGATGGGCCACCACGGCCTTTAGCGCCGGGATCATCGGCAGCGCCTGCACGATGGTGCGCAAGGCCGTCACCTTCGCTTCCCAGGTCGCTTGCTCTTCAGCCGTCGTAGCGGCAAGCAGGCGGGCAATCGCATGCGGCTGCAGGTTGGCCGTGGCAGAGATGCAACCGGCCGCGCCCAGCGGCAGCGCCTTGCAGAGCAGCGCTTCGGACGCTGGAAACACGGCAAATCTGGGAAAGCGCTTGAGCATCGCCTCGGTATTCGCCCAATCACCTGAGCTGTCCTTGATGCCGACCACGGTGTTCGGATAAGCCGCAACCAACCGCTCAATCAGCGCATGCGAAATCGGCACGCCCGTGAACTGCGGGATGTGATACAGCAGCACGCGCAAGGCGTCCGAGCCAACGGCCTGAATGACCTCGGAGTAATACGCGAACAGGCCGTCGTCGCTTACGCCCTGGTAGTAGAACGGCGGCAGCATCAGCACACCGGCGCAATGACCAGTCACGGCATGACGCGTCAACTCGATCGCTTCGGTCAATGCGCAGGCGCCCGTGCCCGGCAGCAGTTGCGCCGGGTCGATGTCGGCGGCAAACACAGCGTCGAGCATGGCGCGGCGCTCGGCCAGGCTCAGGGAATTCGCCTCGCTATTGGTGCCGAACACCGCTAGGCCCGCGCCCTGCCCGACAAGCCAGCGGCAAAACGCGACAAAGCGCGGTGTGTCGACGCCAAGGTCGGAGCGAAACGGCGTGACGACGGGCACGAACACGCGTGGCTTGCCAAATGCGGACATGCAGATCTCCTAAAGGGATGAACGAAGCGGAACGGCAACCGTCAGGCACGAAAGAAATCGAGCATCGCGTTGCCGAGCAACGTCTCGCCGGAATCGAAATGCGCGACCACCGAGGTGTGGTTGTGCCGGAGCATCTGCACGAAGCGCGGTGCCTGCACGGGGCGGCCCGTACGTTGGCGTGCCTGGGCTACGCGCTCGAAGAACGCCGCCCCATAGGCATCGAGATACGGGTTCTCGAATTCGGCCACGACCACCATCAGCGGCACGTCGATGTGGTGTGCATGGGTGAGCGGGGAGCGCTGCGCGTACAGCGAGGTGTCATCCCCGAAATACGCGCGTACGCCGGCGGCGTTCGGGTTGTCGGGTAATACGTCGGCGGCCACGCGGGCGCTGATCAGCACCGCGCCTGCCACGGGCGTTGTGCGCCGCACGGCCAATGCCGGATCGGCAAGATACGTGGCGACATGCGCGCCACCGGCCGAGTGGCCTACCAGAAACACCCGCTCCGAACTGCCACCGAGTTCTGCGGCATGCGTGCGCACCCAGTCCAGCGCAGCGGCCACGTCCTCCGCCCCGGCGGGGTAAGGCGCGTCTGGCGCCAACCGGTATTCCACGTTGACGGCCACGCACCCTTGCCGCGCAAACCAGCGCGATACGTTGTCGTAAATCAGCCCATTGAAGCTCTTGCTGCCGCGCAGGAACGCACCGCCGTGCACGAACACCACCACATCGGCGTGGCCAGCCAAACGCGTTGCGGTATAAACAAACACATCGAGACGCTGCCGCTCATGCGGGCCGTACGGCACATCACGCCGGAGTTCACATCCATCGGCCGCGTCATTGGCGGCGGCGGCCACCAGCGGCGTGTATGCGTTGATCACCAGATCGCGATGCGCATTGATGTCGCGCCCCCAAACCGCGCCAATCTGCGCGAAGCGCTGCCGCAGCTCGGCGCAAAGATTTCCAAGCGGTTCCTGCAAAACCTGCATCCACAGCCTCCTGCATAGCACCCGAAAACAAGGTTCGGGACAAAGCGCACTGGCGCCAACCACCATCGGGTGGTGACTGGAAGCTATTCTGGTATATAAATTCATCTTTGTGTATACACAACATGTAAGTAGTATACCTAGTGAAGAGCGCGGTGAACTTAAGTCACAGTCGTGCCACTTTCCATCCCGGCGCACGCCGCCAAGCTTTGAGGACGTTCATGGACAAACTCCGCCACATCGCGCTTTCGGTTGAAGACCCGGAAGCCGCTGCCCAGTTCTTTGAGAAGGCCTTCGGTATGCGCCGCGCCGGCAACGCCATGCGCGGCATCTACATGACGGACGGCACGATGAACGTCGCGCTGCTCAACTTCAAGGACGAGACCGTGCCTGGCTACGCCGGCTTGAAAGACGTGCGTGGCGTGATCCACTTCGGCATGTGGGTCGACAGCGTGGAAGACACTGCCGCGCGCGTAGTCGCGGCAGGCGGCACCTACCTGACGGGCCGCCATGAAAAGGACCCGAACGTGTTCTACGAGGTGAAGTACCGCATGCCGGACGGCGCGGTCTTCGACATCACGGAAAACGGCTGGAAAGGCGCGGTGAAGGAAGTGGCGCCCACGCAGTCATGAGCACCCTGGTGCCGCCCACGGTGCTTGCGTTGATTGCGTTGCCGGAATCGACAGTCGATGCGCTGCGCAGCCAGTACGCGCTGCACTACTGCCCAGACGGTATGCCGCCCGATGTGCCGTGTGCTGACACGATCCGGGCCGTTGTCACCAATGGCTCGACGGGGTTGTCTGGTGCCCACATGGCGCAGTTGCCTGCGTTGGAAATCGTCTGCGCTTTCGGCGCAGGCTACGAGAACGTTGACGTTGCGGCTACAGCGCGGCGCGGCATTGTCGTGACGCATGCACCGGGCACCAATGCAGAAACGGTTGCCGATCACGCCTTCGGCATGTTGCTGGCATTGGCGCGCGGCTATGCGCCGCTCACCGCTGCCGTGCAGCACGGGCGGTGGCAGCAGTCGCGCCAGGCTCGGCCTACGTTGACGGGAGCCTCGCTCGGCATTGTCGGCATGGGCCGCATCGGCCGGTTGATTGCCGCTCGCGCGCAGGGCTTTGCGATGAAGGTCGGCTATCACGGCCGCCGCGCGCAAGCCGACGCGCCGGGCCGCTATTACGCCAGCCCCGCCGCTTTGGCCGCCGCGAGTGATTTCCTGGTCATCGCGTGCAATGGCGGACCCGAGACACGGCATCTGATCAATCGCTCGGTCCTGCAGGCGCTCGGCAGCTCGGGCTATGTCGTCAACGTATCGCGCGGCTCGGTGCTCGACACGCGGGCGCTGCTCGATGCGCTGGATGCGGGCGAGATTGCCGGCGCGGGGCTCGACGTCATCGAGAACGAGCCCGAGGTGCCGGCCGAGCTGTTCCGCCATCGCGATGTCCTGATCACGCCGCACATGGCGGGACGTTCGCCTGCGTCTTGGTTGGCACAGCGGGATGCGCTGCTCGCCAGCTTGTCGCAGCACTTCGCACGCAAGCGCGTGCAACTGGCGGTGCCCACCGCCTGACCGCGCGGCGCGGCCAGCGCAAGTTGCGCCGCGCCTCCCTGCCCACTCCCAAACTTCTGGGGGATCTTCATGCACGTTCGCTCGTTGCCGGCGCTGGCCCTTTGCGTGGCCGGCCTGTCGGTCTCTCACTGCGCCTGGGCGCAGACCTCTGTGACGCTGTACGGCCTGGTTGGACTCGACATGGCGAGCTCCAAACGCAGCGGGGGCCCACCCGCAACGCTCATGCAGCAAGCCCCCGGCCTGACCGCGCCCTACTGGGGCATCAAGACCGCCGAAGACCTGGGCGGTGGCACCCGCGCCATCGCCGTGCTGGAGAGCTTTTTCCAGCCTGACACCGGCGGCATGGGCCGCACGTCGGCCGACCCGTTCTGGGGCCGCAACAGTTACGTCGGTCTGGAAGGCAGATTCGGCAAGCTGACCTTCGGGCGGCACACCAATCTGATGTATCTCGGTGAGCAAACCCTCAACCCATTCCAGGCGTCGATCCTGTTCTCGCCGCTGGTGATGCAAACGTTCATCGCCTCATATGGCGGTGCCATCGCAGGCGACACAGTCTGGAACGACGGCATCCAGTACAGCAGCCCCAACCTGAATGGCCTCAAGGCCACAGCCGTGTATGCCTTGGGCGGAAAACCCGGCGCGCCGGGCATCTACAACACTGCTGCATCGCTGCACTACACGTCGGGGGCGTTCACCGCCGTCGCGACCGTGCAACGCAACCGGATCGTTGCAGGAGCCGCCGCCCCAAGCCAGGACGCCTACCTGGCCGGCGCCGCCTACGATTTCACCTGGTTGAAGCTGTACGGCGCCATCCAGGGCACGCGCACAAACGCCACGGACATCGGTTCGCATACCTATGAGGTCGGTGCGTCCGTGCCGCTGACCGCGCAGTTGTCGCTGTTGGGCGAATGGGCAAACACCCGCCGCACGGCGCCGCACGGCGTAGCCACCACGCGCAACACGGCGGCAGCGGGACTCGACTATGCCTTCTCCAAGCGCACAGATGTCTATGTCGTCAGCGTCTACGACAGGCAAAGCGGCGGCGCAACGGCCATGACCTACGCCCTCGGCATCCGGCATCTGTTCTGACGCGCACTGGCTATCCGGGTCTACCCGCTATAACCAAATCAGCGTTTTGTATAAAAAAATAAAGCTCTAAATCCAAATGATTCTCTACGTATAATTTTTTCCGTCTGTGTATACACGAAAGCATCAACACAGACAGGAAGGGCCTTAGAGCCGGCTACGCAAGCCACGAGCAGACAAAACGATCTGCCGCTGCGCAAGCCGCCCTCCCTGCAGCAAACACACAAAAACTCGGAGACCCAATGAAAAGGAACCTCATCGCCGCCGGCGCCCTGCTGTGCGTGTGCGCCACCGCGCAGGCAGACTCGCGCGTCTGGCTGTCCGGCTACGTCGATCTGAACATCTCGCACCTGATTTCTTCGGGCAACGGCACCACCACGCGCATGTCGAGTGGAGGCTTGAACAACTCGCGCTTCAACATCAGCGGGGTTGAGGAACTGGGGGACGGCAACCGGGCCGTGTTCACGATCGAGCCGATGTTCTCGGCCGATGACGGCAAGCAGGCGACTCAGTTTCGCCAATCCTTTGTGGGTCTGAAGAGCGACAAACTGGGCGAGATCACGCTTGGCCGCCAGTTCACGCCGTCGTACTGGATTGCCGGCTATGCCGACCCGAGCTGGGCGGCCGATTTCAGCATGGTCAACAACATGGAGTTCTTCTACGCGTCGTACCGCGTAGACAACGCCATCCAGTACAAGACACCAAGCTTCTTCGGTTTTACCGGCCGCGCGATGTACGCCACGGGCCTGGAAGACACCACGCGTGCAGGGCGCTTCCTGAGTACAAGCCTGGAATACCGCAGCGGCCCCCTGTTCCTGGGTGCCGTGAGCGAGCTGCAATACACGCGCGACATCTTCAACAGCAGCCGCATCAATTCGTCCCGCGACAACTATTTCTCTGCCGTCTACAAGATCGGCGGCTTCGAGCCCACGGCCATCTTCCACACGTACAACGGTTACTACGCCTACCCGCCGTACGTTGCGTTCAACTCGCGCGGGTGGGACGCGCAGCTCGGCGCGCGCTGGAACATCGACGGCCGCAGCCGCGTCTATGCAAGCGCCGTCTACCGCCACGACGACAACAACACGAAAGTCTCCAACGCCGTGGGTTTCGTAGCGGGCTACATCTACGGGCTATCCAAGCGGACCGACCTGTATGCAACCGTCGCGCACATCAAGCTGAAGAACAACGTGTCGGTCCCGTATCCGGTGACGTGGCAGGCCTACCCGAACGCAGGCCAGAGTCCCACCGGCTTCCAGATCGGCATCCGCCACGCATTCTGATCCGTCTTCATTCCAAGGAGAAACCCCATGCTTCGATCGCGATATCCGCGTCTGAAAACAGCCCTGACACAGGGCGCGACGCTCGCGTTCATTTTGGCCACGGCATCATCGCAAGTGATGGCGTCCGGCCCCGCGCCTACGGCTGAGGCAGCACCCAGCCAGGCACCGGCCGCTGCGCCTTCGGGCACACCCGGCACGCCCAACGTGAAAGACCCATACCTGGCCGGCTGGTTGCGCCTGACGCCTGACCGCAAGCCTGCCTCGCTCAAGGCGGGTGTCGACTACGGCATGGACCCGGCCACCGGTAAGTTCATCTGGCCGAAGGCCACGCCGGAAGTGCATGAAGGCAAGCGCTTCCCTGGCGAGATGACCTCGTGGGACAAGAAGAGCTACGCCAAGAACGTCAAGGTGCTGGCGTTCTATCCGGGTGTCGGCTCGCCCTTTCATGCGTGGAACAACATCCTCGACTTTCAGGGCAAGCGTTACCTGTACATCCACGACCGCGACTACCTGCGCATCATGGACGTGACCGATCCGGCCAACGGCAAGGTCGTATTTTCCAAGGGTGGCGTGTGGGGCCCGAAGGGTTCGAGCGAGAAGTACGATCCGAACACCGTGCAGGACTATCTGGGCGGCGCCACCATCGCGTGGAGCAAGAAGCTCGGCAAGCCGGTGCTCGTCGCTTCGTTCGAGATCGGCCGCTATGGCCTCATGACCGAAAAGATCGATCAGCCCGACAAAGTGGCCGCACAGCGCAGCTACAACTCGCTCAAGGGCTTCAAGGTATTCGAGATGGACGGGCCGCTGCCTGACCAATGGAAGCTGATCGCGACCCGGACGACCGACTACCAGCATCCCAACGCGCCAATCGGCCAGCAGCAAGGCTCCGGCTCGCTGGACGCGCCTGAATACTATGGCGGCAAATACATGATCCTGTCGTCCGCGCCGGATGACAGCTACGCGCTGACGGAGTATCCGAACTATCTGTACTCGCCGGGCTACCAAGTGTGGGACATGTCTGATCCGGCCGATCCGAAGTTCGTCTCGCAAATTGCGGTGCCAGGCCAGATCCTCGGCAATCCTGAACACGAACAGGCTTATCTGATGAACCCGCGCGCGGGCAACCGCACGTCATGGATGGGTTCGCGCAACCCGATCTTCCTGCCCAAGCCACTGGAAGCGGGCGGCAAGATCGGATTTGGCGCGATGGGCGGCCTCGGGTTGTATTCATTCGATCTGTCCGACCCGGCCAATCCGAAGATGCTCAGCAACGTGAACACACCGCCAAGCTTTGCCGGCACGGAGTACGACAACGCCGACGTAAGCCAGTACGCGCGCACGGGCTATGTGTTCACCAACGGCTATCCGATGAACCGCGATTGCTATGAACCGTACAAAGACATCTTCGTGGTCGATGCACGCGACCCGAAGCACCTGAAGATCGCGACCAAGCTGCCCGAGCCCGAGATTCCGCAGGGTGCGCCATTCACGAGCTTCTGCCAGCGCGGAGGCAACTACGGCCCGAAGCGTGCCAATGCCATCGGCCAGCCTGGCGGCTGGAAACAAGGCATCGTTCCGTACTCGTTCTACAACGCGGGCGTGCAGATCTATGACGTGAAAGACCCGGCACATCCGTCCATCGCGGGCTATTTCATCCCCGCGCTTGCGGATCAGACACAGCTCCCTTCGTACACGCTGGGCAAGGGTGTGTTCGCGATCTACACCGAGTACGACCGCAACATCATCTGGGCCTTTACGGAAGATGGCGCCTACGCGCTGTCGACGCCGTTGCTGGGCGAGCCTGTGATGGGCGCACCTGCCAAGCCCTGGCCGCATCGCTAGTCAGCCTTTCGCACCGGGCGCCCGCCTGCACAGGCTTGCAGCGGGCGCCTGCATCTACCAAATGCAGAATCCATGACATTGAAGAAATCGGCAGTGCTCTCCATGTTTGCGGCGTTGTCCGGCATGCTGGTTGTGCCCGGGCACGCCGCGCCTTCTTCCAGCGAAGAGACGTGCCGTGCGTGCCACACGATGGACACGACCAAGATCGGGCCGCCCTTCCGCTCGATTGCCGAGCACTACAAGGACGATCCTGATGCGGTTGCCAAACTGAAGAACAGCATGCTCAAAGGCAGCAGCGGCAAATGGGGCGCCGGCACCATGCCGCCGAACGCGATCACGCCGGAAGAGGCCGACCGGTTCTCACGTTGGATCTTGCAGCTCAAGCCAGTTGCCGCCAGGTAGTTGGTGACTAGACCTTCCCGGCGCGAAAGCACCCGGCCTCGTGGTCATCGACCATGCCGGTGGCCTGCATGAAGGCGTAGCAGATGGTCGGGCCGACGAACTTGAAACCGCGCTTGACCAGCGCCTTGCTCATTGCCTTGGACGCATCAGTCGCGGCGGGGGCGTCGCGATAGCTATCCCAGCGGTTGACGATGGTCTTGCCATCGACAAACGCCCACAGGAATGTGTCGAGCGAACCCATTTCTTCCTGAAGTTCCAGCACCTTGCGCGCGTTGATGACGGCGCCTTCCACCTTGGCGCGATTACGCACGATGCCCGGATCAGCGAGCAGCTTTTCGATGCGTGCCGGCGTGAAGCGCGCCACGCGTGCGGCATCAAATCCCTCGAACACTTCCTGGTAGCGCGCCCGCTTGCGCAGGATGGTCTGCCACGACAACCCGGCCTGCGCACCCTCCAGGATCAGCATCTCGTAGAGGTGACGATCATCGTGCGAGGGCACGCCCCATTCGTTGTCGTGGTACGCGATCATCTGCGGGTCTTCGCCCGCCCAGCAGCAGCGCGCCATGTGTTGTCTCCTAGATCCAGCCTGATTTGCGCAATTTGCGATACAGCCACACGCAAGCGGTAGCCGTGCACGCCAGCACGATGGGGTACCCAGCCGGATGCTCCAGCTCCGGCATGCCCTTGAAGTTCATGCCGTAGTTGCTGAACACCACGGTTGGAATTGCCAGAATAGCGCCCCACCCGGCCAGGCGCTTCACGATGTCGTTCTGCGTGACCGACACCAGCGCCACGTTCACGGAGATGGCCGTGGTCAGCATTTCGCGAATCACGTCGAGTGCGCCCACCGCGCGGTGCGCATGGTCCGCAATGTCGCGAAAATATGCGCGCAGCTCTTTGGGCACCACGTCTTCATGCAGGCGCACGAGTTGGCCGGCAATGTCTTCCACTGGCAATGCCGCGTTGCGCAGCCGCAGAAGCTGGCGCTTGAGCGTATAGAGCCGCTCGATGGCCGCGCGATCGAACGTGTCGCCAAAGATCTGGCTTTCGATGTGCTCGAACTCTTCCTGCAGGCGTTCAAGCACCGGCTGATAGTTGTCGACCACAAAGTCCATCACCGCGTACAGCGCAAACGGTGCGCCCTTGGCCAGCAGTTGCGGCGTGCGCTCGCAACGCTCGCGCACCGGCGAATATGAGGCCGACGGCCCATGCCGCACAGAAACGAGAAAATCCCTGCCGACAAACAGGTGCGTCTCACCAAAGACGACGTTGCCGTTTTCCATCTGCGCGGTGTTCAGCACGATGAAGAGCACGTCGCCGTACAGCTCGAGTTTGGGCCGCTGGTGCGCATTGCGCGCATCTTCAATGGCAAGATCGTGCAGGCCGAACTCCTCCTGCACGCGGTCGAGCATGGCGTTGTCCGGCTCATGCAGACCCAGCCAGACAAACGAGCCCGGCGTGTGCAGCACGTCGCTGATGGCCTCGACGGAAAGGTCACGCTCGCGCTTGCCGTTACGGTACAGCGCGCTGTTGATCACCATGGACATGGTTGTCTCCGGAACGCATTCAGCGCGCATTAGCGGTCTGCGGGCTGATCTGCGGTCTTGATATCGGATGCAGTGGAGGCCGCAGCGGCCAGCGCCGGCACTTCAGCCAGGCGGGTTTCGATTTGCGCCAGCGCTTCGGACAGCGCGTGGACGAGATCATCCGGCAGCCCATCGAGCGTGGCATTGATGAAGGCGATGCGGCGCGGCATGCATTCGAGCACGATGGCCAGGCCGGCATCTGACAGCGACACGTTGGTCAGCCGGTTGTCGCGCGCATCGGTTGTGCGTTCAATCCAGCCGAGCTGCTCGAGCACCTTGAGCTGGCGGGTGAGCGCGCCGGGGTCCATTTGCAGTCGCTCGGCGAGCTGCTTCTGGGCCATGCCGCCGCCGGTGTTGTCGTGCAGCGCCAGCAGGATGCGCCAGCGCGGCATCGGCTGGCCGACATGCGCCTCGAAGGCGGCCATGAACGCACGATAGGTGCGGCCGAACTGGTGCATGACGGCGAAGCGTTCGCGTTCAGAGGTCATCGATCAGGGCTGAGATTGCTGGGGAACCGCGCATCCTAACCGCTCCGGCGTGTCTCGCCTATTCCGTATGTTGCACAGGCTCGACATGGTGCAGCACCACGGGCGGCACGCGGCGCACATACCAAAGGCCGATCAGCGCCACCACCGTCGCCACGATCAGGCCGATATGGATGGCACCCACCAGCACATGGCGCGCAGCTTCGAGCAGCGCCGCACCGTCGTGGCCGGCAGCATGCAACTGCGAGAGCAAGGCGGCTTGCGAGTCATGATCGATGAGAATTTCGGGATCGGCAAGCTGGCGCAGCCATTGCATCGCACTGTCTGCGCTTAGCGCATTGGCAACGCCCGAGGCATAGCGCTCGCTCACCAGCGTGCCGACCAGCGCCGTGCCCACCATGCCGCCCACCATGCGCAGCGATTGCAGCAGCGCCGTGGCAATGCCCAGATGCGCACGGCCGGCCGTCTGCTGGGCAAACACCGTCAGATTGGGCAGCACGAAACCGAGGCCCAGCCCAGCTAGCAGCATCAGCAGCGTCAGCACCGTATGCGGCATGCCCTTGGACGACACCGACATGCCGGCCACCGCTACGGTCAGCAGCGCAAAGCCCGCATACAGCATGGCGTTGGGATTGGGAATGCGCGTGACGATGCGCCCGTTGATGATGCTGCCCAACGTGATACACACCACCAGCGGCGTAATCACAAGACCGGCTTCCTGAGGCGACATGCCAAACCCGCCCTGGAACAGCAACGGCGCATAGAACAGCACCGCAAACATCGAGAAACCCGACAGCAACGCCAGCATGAACAGCGCGGCCAGCGCAGGATTGCGCAGCATGTCGAACGGCAATAGCGGCTGCTCGGCACGCTGCTCCCACCACCACAGCGCAACGAACGCCGCGGCCGACAGCACCAGCCAACCGAATAGCGGCAACGACAGGCCATGCCGCGGCAGCCATTCCACGAACAACTGCAGCGCACCAAGCGCCACCGTGATCAGCACCGCGCCCTGCCAGTCCAGCCGGATACGCCCGGTGTGCACGTTCTGGCGCAGATGCGGCAGGAAGCGCCAGGCAAACCACAGCCCCAGCACGCCGAACGGAATGTTCACGTAAAACACAGAACGCCAGCCGAACGCCTGCGTCATCCAGCCGCCCAGCGTCGGGCCGATGGCGTTGGCAATACCAAACGACGCACTCAGCATCACCTGCCAGCGCAAACGTACACGCGCATCGGGAAAGAGATCGGGAATGCACGCGTAAGCCGTGCCGACCAGCATGCCGCCACCAATGCCCTGCAGCGCCCGCGACCACACCAGGAACGTCATGCTGCCCGCCATGCCGCACATGACCGAGGCCAATGTGAACACCACGATGGAGGCAATCACAAACGGCTTGCGCCCGTAAAAGTCTCCCAGGCGGCCAAAAATCGGCACCGTCACCACCGATGTCAGCAGGTACGACGTCGCCACCCAGGCATACAGCTCAAAGCCTTTGAGTTCCGCCACCACCGTGGGCAGCGCCGTGCCGACCACGGTTTGGTCGAAGGCGACCAGAACAACGACAAAGCAGATGCCGATCATCGCCAAGAGCGATTCCTTGAACGGCAGGACCTGGGTATGGGAGTGCGGGAGCGCGGTGTGGACGGCCATGGCGGCGGGGAGGAATACAAATGATGCATCAACGATTGATGCGTCAACTAACAGTGTAATGGAATCGTGCCGTGTTTGCTGGTGACGGTGATCGGGAAAAATAAAGTCTGTCGAGGTGCTTTGACGGGCACACGAGCCAGCTGCTGCGTTCTCTGGCTAAGCGGGTGCAGCCCGAAGCGGCGCAACATCAGCCTGCGCAGGATGCACGCAAGGAATCAGCTGCCTTGCTGGGCTTTACGCCCCATCATCAGCGCGCATGGCGGGTTTTTCATCCCGAAGAGCTTCGGCATCTCGTTGGAGCTGACGGGCTCGGTCAACACTGCGCTGCACTGCTGCATCGCCGCCTACATGCGGTGCGTGCTGGTGACGTAGGCAATCTATGCTCGACGCAACGCGCCGCAGCCTTGCTAAGCCACTGAGGAACCCGGCGAGCCGTTGCTGCCGACATGCTCGTGGGCAGTGCTGGCAGGCTGTGCGGCCACGTAGCGACCGGGCCGATGGTTCAACGCAATGCTGAGGTTGAGCGCGACCGCCCCGACCAGCGAGGCCGCAAGTGCCATCGGGCTGACCACGACCAGCGAGGCCAACACGATGCCCACATCCACCGCCATCTGCAGTTTGCCAGCGCGAATGCCGTACTTGTCCTGCAGATACAGCGCGACGATGTTGACGCCGCCCAGGCTGGCCTGGTGCCGAAACAGGACGATAAAGCCCACGCCCATCAACGTACCGCCAATGACACCCGCATACAGCGGATTGAGCGATCCCAGCTGTACGAAATGCGCGTGCACCTCGCTCAGCCACGACACCAGCGCCACTGCACAAAACGTCTTGAGCGTGAAGCGCCATCCCATGTGCCGCACCGCCAGGTAATAGAACGGCAGATTGATGGTGAAGAACACCACGCCAAAGGGCAGCGATGTGGCGTAGTGAATCAGGAAGGCCACGCCGGCCGTCCCGCCTGACAGCAGACCGCCCTGCTTGAACAGTGTGATGCCGAGCGACACGAACAGCGTACCGGTAACGATGGCGAGCACGTCCTCAAGCAGGCTATGCCGGGTGACGCTGGGGACATTGTCGGGAGCATTCATGGGGGGCTCCTTACGGATACCGTGGACACGGCGCCGACTATGCCGCCGGTACGTCCGTCGGTTCTTTGATCCAAGCCAACCGTGCGTGAATCAGCCTAACCCCGCGATGCAGACGTTGTGTACTCGCCGCAGCCGTTCGGCGCCGTGCCAGTCAGAACCCGCCAAGAACTTGAACGCGTCCGACAGCAACCGGCGATGGCCTGGATCGCCACACGGCTTAACAAGCTTTCCATCCATGTGCGGCAACCTCATACCACTACAGTTTTGAGGCTATGTCCGGCGTCTGCCTAGACCGGCTGAGACAGCAATCGCTCGAGCGCTTCAAGCCTATGTCTGCGTATTGTGGTGATGGCGTAGAAGCGTTCCTGCAATTGCGTCGACTGCCCTACAGTCACCAGGATTCCCGCTCGCAACTCATCTTGAACGACAACTTCGGGCAACACAGCCAACCAGCCGCTGTCACGTGCAATCAGACGCAGCATGGCCATGTCGTCTATCTCCGCTCGCAATCGGGGGACCACACCCATTGACGCGCACAGGGCGTCGAACTGCGTTCTAAGCGCGTGGCGCGGCCCAGGTAACGCAATCTCAAGCCCATCAAGATCTTCTGGGATGTGCAGGGTTCGGCCTTTCCAGATTGCTGCTGGCCCTACCAGGGAAATGGATTGGCTACCGAGATACTGACAGTGAAGAGGGCGATCCGGATTGGTGGGCACGCTTTCATTGGCGAGCACCACGTCAAGTTGGTGTTCGACCAGCCGGCCGAGCAAGTCTTCGAGAACCCCGGATTCCAGGGTGAGTAGCACTTCGGGGTCGGCCAAGAGCGGCTTGATCCAGTTCTCCTGATAGTTTCTTGAGAGGGTCGCCACGCTTCCAACGCGAAGTCGCGTCATTCCCTCGCTTCTGCCAACCAATCTTCCGAGCATCTCCTGGCCGAGCCCGAAAATGTCTTCGGCGTAGGACAGCACGACCTGGCCGGTCTCGGTCAGCACCAGGCTGCGTCCTTCCCGGCTGAATAGAGCGTCGCCAAGTCTTTCTTCCAACTGGCGGATCTGAGCGGAAAGCGCTGATTGGGAGGTGTGCAGCTCGCGGGCGGCGCGCGTGAGGTGTCCTAACTTGGCCACGCGCCAAAAGTAGAACAAGTGATGGAAGTTAAGCTGCTCCAGCCTGATCATTCTGTTTTATATATCAAATCGTTCTGATCATTGAATTTTACAGAATGATTTCCAGAGGAGAAGATGCGGGCACACGAATTTTCGCCAGCACTTCCCATGGACATCGTTCACGTTCTTACGGCTGTTTCGACACTCCTGCCGGCAGGTTTGATGGGGGGGGCCACCCTCCTTCCTCGGTCCGCCCGCGCGAGTACGCCGACACTTTGGCACGGCTTTATCGCGCTGTCGGCAATCTCCTTGTGTGCCGCCATATTCTCTTTGGCCTGGGCGACTTGGAGTTCCGGCGGGCCTCTTGGCAACTCCGTCCTCTCGCCTTGGCTGCACCTGTCCCTGATCGGCGGTTGGATGGCCGTGCTTGTCCAACTGCTGGGCACCTGCATCGGCGCGTTCTCTGCGCGGTACCTGCAAGGCGAGCAAGGGCAACGCAGCTATCTCGGCGCGCTTGCCGGGGTGTTGGCATCTGTGCACCTGCTGCTGCTCGCAGACCATTGGGTGGTGTTGATCGCGGCCTGGGCGACGATCGGCGTCGCGTTGCAGCGTTTGCTGTGCTTCTATCCCGATCGACCGTTCGCAATGCTTGCCGCGCACAAAAAGCGCTTGGCAGACCGGTTGGCAGATGTCTTCCTGGTTACGGCAGCCGCGTTTGCCTGGCACGAGGTGGGCAGCGGTTCTCTGTCGCAATTATGGCTTCACATTGCGCGCGAAGGGATATCCGCCAGCCTTCAGGTCAGCGCGGTCTGCGTCGCCCTCAGTGTGATCTTGAGGACAGCTTTGCTGCCCGTGCACGGATGGCTCATCCAGGTCATGGAGGCTCCAACGCCCGTATCGGCTTTGCTGCATGCGGGTGTAGTGAACCTGGGCGGCTATGTGCTGATCCGATTTGCCCCGCTGCTCAGCCCGAGCGCGCCGGCTCGCTGGCTGCTGATCACGGTAGGGCTGACCACGGCAGTCATGGGCGGGTTGATCATGCTCACCCGGATCAGCATTAAGGTCCGGCTGGCCTGGTCCACGGTGGCGCAGATGGGGTTCATGGTGATGGAGTGTGGATTGGGCCTGTACACACTGGCAGCGCTTCACCTCCTCGGTCATTCGCTTTACAAGGCACACGCATTTCTCTCCGCGTCCTCGGTGGTCGATCGGCTTCGCGTGGAACAGCTCCTTGGCCATGAAAAGCGCTCGCGCTTGAGTTTGTACGCAGCCCCCGCCATCGCAATCGGCATCGTCGTCCTTCTTCATGCGCTGGTGGATCAGGTTCCCTGGCCCTGGTGGTGGAGCGGCATTCTGGCGCTTGCGTGGGCGCCAATGCTCTGGCTGCCATCCGTCAAGGAAGGCTCCACCGCTGCAATGCTGCTGGCCCGACTTGTCGCAAGCCTGATCAGTATTGCGGGTCTCATGGGCGCAGCAATCGTCCTCCACCTCTTGCCAACTGGCATAGCGGACCACGCCGACACAGGTGGCGGCATTGCAGCGTTGCTCGGTATGGCTGCCATGCATTGCGTCTTGGTGGCGTTGCAGACATCTCCCCACGCATTGGCTTCTCTGCGCCGTGCCTGTTATGCGGGCCTTTACTTGGATGAGTTCTACACCCGTTTGGCGTTGCGCTCCTGGCCGACCAAATGGACGCCAAGTCGATCGGATGTCTTCCCACTCGCAGCAGCCCGGGCCGCCAAGGCGAATGCAAACCAGTAAATGCTCCTCAGAGAGGTTCACATGAACAACGGTATTGCCTCCTCCACCAATCCCAGCCCGACGTCGGAACATAACGCAGCCTGCGTCAACCTTGAGGCCGAAAAGTACACGGACGCTGCGCGGCTGGAGCAGATGGAAGCCGCCTGCAAACAAGCATGCGCAGCGATCGCGCCGGCATGGCCTTTAGATCGGGCAATTGCAGTCAATCCTCATTGGGGCCGGGTGAGCATGCCTGTTCGCCAGGTGGCAGCTCGGATGGCAGTGCTTGGGGGCATCCAGGTGTTTCCCAGACGCCCAAGCCTGCGCCAAGCATGGCAATCTGGCCGCATCACCAAAGACGACGTCGAATATGCGCTTGCGGCCTTGCCCGCCGCCAACGTGTCCGGTCTGACGGCTTCGCAATGTCTGAATGCCATCAACACCGATTGGTCAGCGCCACGTTTGCCGTTGCTGATCGACATACTTGACACCGATCCATTGCGCCATACGAGGCTTTCTTGGCGCGAGGCCATCACGCACCAGGTTAGCCAAAGTTGCGCCGCTTACTTCGACGAGAATCAGTCGGACTGGGCAATCCAGAAAAACGATGGGCTGTATGCCTTCTGGCGCGACACGTTGCGGCACGATCGCGGCATTGGCTTGCTGATGGGCATTCCGCATCTTGATCAGCATCTGGCGGAGTTGCCGCCTACGTTCCGGGACGCGGAGCACTGGGCGCTGGAGCAATTGGATCTGCCCAGCGATGTCTGGCCAGATTATCTGGAAGCCGTATTGCTCACGGTGAATGGCTGGGCATCTTGGTGCGCCTACCTTGGGTGGCAAGCCCATCAGAGCGGAAAGGAAGATCCAAACCTGCGTGAGTTGCTAGCCATCCGGCTTGCCTGGGGCGCCGTTCTGCAGAAGTGTCATGACGACTACAGCACGAAGACCGCCATTTCAACCCTTCGCAATGCCTGGCGCCGCGCAGCTTCAACGCTTGCAGAGGCCGAGGACGCTTTGCTGATCGACGAGGTTTGGCAGTACGCCCTGGAAGCCGGGTACCAGCGCCAGCTAGCGCATCGTGTAGGAGCGTCCTGCGTGTCGCCTGAGCCCTCCGAGATTGAAGTACAAGCAGCGTTTTGCATTGACGTCCGCAGCGAACCCTTGCGGCGTTCTTTGGAGGCCGTCTGGCCGGCGGTCCAGACGGTGGGCTTTGCGGGATTCTTCGGCATACCCATCGCCTACACGCCGCTCGGAACAGGGGCACGGCGCCCGCAACTACCCGGCTTACTGTCGCCCTCGATGGAGGTGACAGACAGTGTCCACCTCAATACAGGCCAAGACGGACCCTCTGCTGACGGTACGGTCACACGCGCACGGCGCACCCGTCTCGGGGTTGCCGCACAGTTGAATCAATCCAGTCGCTGGCCCAGCGGTGCGTTCTCGTTTGTCGAGATTGCAGGCGTGGGCTACGCCGGCGCGCTGTGGCGGTGGGTCCGTCCGTCGACGCAGCGGCGCGCGCGTGCAGACTTGGCAGGATTGCCCTCCCGGTACAAGAAGGTATGCAGACCTGCACTGCTGTCGCAGTCTCCACGTGAAAAAGCTGACCTGGCGGCGCGCGTGCTCCGCGCCATGGGGCTCGCTCACAATCTGGCCCCACTAGTGGTGCTCGTCGGTCATGGCAGCCAGTCGAACAACAATGCGCATTCGGCATCTTTGGATTGCGGCGCATGCTGTGGCCAAAGCGGTGAGGTCAATGCCCGCACCTTGGCCCTGCTCCTCAATGACCCGAAGGTGCGCGCCGAGCTAGTCAACTTGGGCGTCGACATTCCAGCACGGGTGCAATTTGTGGCGGCGCTGCATAACACGACAACCGACGAGATCGAAGCCTTCGACCTCGACCTGTTGCCCGAATCCGCGCTTGAGCGCTGGGCACGCTTTGAAGACGCAATGAAACACGCTTGCGACCAGGTCAGACGCGAGCGTGCGCCCAAGCTGGGTGTCGATGCACGTTTGCCGCATGATCAACTCTTGACCAAGCTCCTGCGGCGCGCCAACGACGGCGCACAGACGCGACCGGAATGGGGGCTGGCCGGCAATGCGGCATTCGTGATCGCTCCGCGTTATCGGACCCAAGGTGCGGTGCTCGACGGACGCGTGTTCTTACATGATTACGACCACCGCACCGATCCCGACGGTAGCCTGCTCGATCAATTGCTGACGGCGCCCATGCTCGTGACCCACTGGATCAACTGGCAATATCACGCGTCAACATGTGATCCACAACATCTGGGGAGCGGCAGCAAACTCCTGCATAACGTCGTCGGCAGCTCAATCGGGGTATTTGAAGGCAATGGAGGCGATTTGCGAATCGGCCTATCCCGGCAGTCGCTTCATGACGGAGAGCGTTGGGTCCATGAGCCGCTTCGGCTGACTGTTCTGGTGGACGCGCCACAGGAAGCCATTGACCGGGTGATTGAAAACCAGATCGTCGTCCGGCAACTTGTCAGAAACGGTTGGCTTCACCTCTGGCGGTTCGGACACAACGAGCTTCAACGCTACACCGATGGCAAGTGGCAACCGACCGGGCTGAGTGCGGCGTGAGACAACCACGTCAGACCGCCAGGGGGACTTCCTTCTGGCAGCTCGGACCAAGATAGTCTCTACACAGTGCAGCCAAATCGCGTGAGCGTCTGAATCAGTATCCCGATTCATGAAAGAGGAAGCGCGAGCGCAATCACCAGGTTGAATGTTCGAGCAGTTCCTCACAGCGCGCGATGACGGGAGCATGGGTATTGATGCATTTCCGACTCATCAACGGGCATTGTGGTTGGCTGTAGAGAAATGCGCTGTTCGCCGTTGTAGCGGGGCATTACCCTACAAGGGTGATGAGGAGGACTCGTGAAAAGGCTCTACAAGTCATTAGCCCCCAGGCATTACCGAAGCGGCGAAGCAGCAAAACTGGCTCGGATGCCGGCATCCACGCTGCGCATTTGGGAGCGCAGATACGCTGTAGTCTCGCCGCCGAAGAGCGCTTCGGGCCAACGCCTCTACACAGAGGAAGACATAGAACGCCTGCGCCTGATCAGAGGCCTTGTTGATCGTGGGCACCCAATCAGTGCCGTGGCGAGCTTGAATGCGGAATCTCTGAAGGCGCTAGTGGAATCATCTGGCATCGTTCAAGCGGCCCACGTTGAGCCCATTTCGCTTCTGATCGTAGGCCCGGTGTCATTTGACATCGCTAATTGCGCTTGCTCCCACATGCGTGTCTGCGGGCACCCCAGATCGCTTGAAGAGGCAATTCGAAGTGCACGCACAGGTATGAGGGCGGATGCACTGCTAGCCTCTGTTCCTTCGCTTCAGGAAGAAACGATTTCACGCATTGCGGCACTGGCCGAAGCGGTGCACGCGAAAGCCGTCAGCGTGATCTGCTCAGAGGCGTCAGCGCGCGCAACCGAGCGCGCGGGCCTGGGCGGCATACGCGTCATCCGACAATCCGACGCTGAAGCCAAACCGGAACCGCTCGTCGCAGAGCTTGTCGATTGGGCTACGGCGCTCCGCCAGGCAGACATCTTGAATGCCGACACTCGCAGGCGCTCGGCCCGTCGCTTCGACGACAAGGCACTCGCCGCACTAGCCGGTCACGCCTCAGCGATTCAGTGCGAATGCCCTCGGCATTTGGCTGAACTCGTGAGCCAACTCAGCGCGTTCCAACGCTATAGCGATGAGTGCATATACCGCTCGGCACGTGACGCCCTGTTGCACCGCCGGCTCGGGAACGTCGCAAACCGGGCGGTACAACTGCTTGAGACCGCGCTTGCCGAAATCGTCCGTCAAGAAGACTTGCTCAACGCGGCTGAGCGCTAAACCGCTCCGACACGCCACGCAACGGTGACCATGAGCAGCTTCAAGCGATATTTCCAAAGCCCCCTGCCCCTGCGCCTTTGCTGTTCAGTTGGGCACACGTCAAGAAGTCATCATGGGATTTGTTTGGATTACCGGAGCTAGCGGCGCTGTAGGCGCTGCTCTCGCTCGACGATTGAACAGCGCAGGCATTCCGCTTGTGCTGACTGCACGAGACGGGAGCAAGCTGGAAGAGCTTGCTGGCTCGCTGAAGTCGGCCCCGACACTGATATGTCCAGCCGATGTTACGGATCGGAATAGCGCTCAGCTTGCAGTCGAGGCCGGTGTCGCTCAGTTTGGCGCGCCGGAAGGCCTCGTGCACTGCGTCGGTTCGATCATCATCAAGCCGCTGCATCTGACTTCGGAGGACGAACTCAAGCAGGCTCTCGATGCCAATTTTTTCTCGGCGTGGAATGTGTTGCGTCTGTTTGTACAGCAGGCTGTTCGCCACAGAGTGCACGCGAGCGCGGTCTTGATCGGCTCGGTTGCCGCCACTGCCGGCTTCCCGAATCACGAAGCAATTGCCAGCGCGAAAGCTGCCGTCGGAGCGCTGGCGCAGTCGGCGGCTGCAACGTATGCGGACCGCAATATCCGCGTCAATTGCATTCATCCGGGGCTGACCACGTCAGCAATGTCTTCTCGCCTGACAAGTGCTCCAGCAGTTGCGGAGCGACTCGCCAAGACGAACCCGATGGGCCGGCTCGGACAAGGAGAGGACACCGCGGCGCTTGCGGAATTCCTGCTCAGTCCTGCAGCCTCCTGGATCACCGGCCAGCAGATCGGCGTGGATGGCGGCCAAGGGCGACTACTCGTACCACCGAAGTCATGAGTACGCAGCCGAAAGATTTGCGCGGCTTGGCTGTCCTGCTCGGCATCGGCGGCCTCGTCCCGTTTATCGCGTTGACGTGGCTTTGCCTGCGGGACGCCTCGGGGAGCAGCGAATACCAGCATTCGCTGGTGGTGTACGCGGCGTGCATTACATCGTTTGTAGGTGCGGTGCACTGGGGGCTCGTACTTGGCGAGGCAAACACCTCGCGCAGGCATGTCTTGCAGCTTGCCTGGAGCGTTGTGCCATCGCTCGCAGCGTGGGGCGTAACCACCAGTGGCGAGCCCCGCACCGCGCTCGTCAGGATGGCGCTGCTGCTGGCAGCCTGCTGGCTGACGGATGCCGTTTTTTTACGTTGGGGGGCAATACCAGCCTGGTACTTCCGGTTGCGCAGTCTATTGACCTTCGTAGCGGTAGCGTCGCTCATGCTTACCGGTCTTGCAAGCTCGGGGTGAACGCTGAAGATCGTTACCCCACAAAGACGAGCTTTGCGCCAAGTTCATCAACTTCATCTGTGTCTGGAGTCTGTTCGGAGGGCCACGTGGCAATCGATTCAGAAAATGGAACCGTCATCTACAGGAACATCGGTTTGGGCGACATTGCCCGTTACCGCTTGCCCTGGG
>JYOB01000018.1:75432-179416 GCA_000955795.1 Burkholderiaceae bacterium 26 | reverse complement strand
CCCGGCGGTGGGTAAGAACCAGTTGGGTGCGTACACCGGTATCGTTCACTCGTTCTGACTGAGCGTGACCTCCTGATCGCTCGGCTCCTTGTCAGCCCGCACTTGTGCGGGTTTTTTTTCGTTCTCGGAAAGCCACTGCCGCGCGGGGGAACTGGGCGTTGTGAGCATTCACGCATGGGCATTCCTCGTCACCGCACACGGAAGTTCGTCAGCCGTAAACCCAAGCCTGTGCCGGCTCTACGGCGGATTGGCCTGCATTTTGGATGCGATCCGTGCTCGGGCAACCTTTGTGCAACTGGCGTAAGATTCCGGCTCGATTTCGAGCGCAACGTGCGACACCAAGGAATATGAACCTTCCGCTCTTACTGAATATCGCGACTTTTGTCGTCATCCTGCTTGCTCTGGGGCGCGTGAACGCGAGCTGGAGTCTGGCCAAACGTGTGCTGCTGGGCATGGTGCTGGGCATCGTTTTCGGCCTGGCGCTGCACCTCATCTATGGTGACGACAGCGCGACACTCAAGCAGTCGATCTCCTGGTTCAGCATTGTTGGCGGCGGCTATATCCAACTGCTGCAGATGATCGTCATGCCGCTGGTGCTGGTGTCGGTGCTGAACTCGGTGGCCAAGCTCAACAGCACGGCGTCGCTCGGCAAGATCAGCGTGCTAACGATCGGCACGCTGCTGCTTACGACGTTGATTTCCGCACTGGTCGGGGTGTTTGTCACCCACCTGTTTGGGCTGACAGCCGAGGGGCTGGTGCAAGGCGCGCAGGAAACCGCCCGGTTGACCGCCATCCAGGACAGCTATGTCGGCAAGGTGGCAGACCTCTCGGTGCCGCAGTTGGTGCAGTCGTTTATCCCGAAGAACCCGTTTGCCGAGCTGACCGGCGCCAAGCCGACGTCCATCATCGGCGTGGTGATCTTCGCGGCGTTCTTGGGTGTGGCGGCGTTGAACCTGCTCAAGGATGACGCTGTGAAAGGCGAGCGCGTGCTGACCGCCATCGACACCGCGCAGGCCTGGGTGATGAAGCTCGTGCGGCTTGTCATTCGCCTGACGCCTTATGGCGTGCTCGCGCTCATGACCAACGTGGTGGCCGTGTCCAACGTGCAGGACATCATCAAGCTCGGCGGTTTCGTGGTGGCGTCTTACCTGGGCCTGGCGATCATGTTTGGCGTACATGCCGTGCTGCTTACGCTCAACGGCATCAACCCGCTTCGTTTCTTCCGCAAGGTCTGGCCGGCGCTGTCTTTCGCGTTCACGAGCCGATCGAGTGCAGCGACCATTCCGCTGAGCATCGAGGCGCAGACGCGGCGCATTGGCGTGCCAGAGTCGATTGCCAGCTTCGCCGCTTCGTTTGGCACCACCATTGGTCAGAACGGCTGCGCGGGCTTGTATCCGGCCATGCTGGCAGTCATGGTGGCGCCCACCGTCGGCATCAACCCGTTCGATCCTGTGTGGATTGCAACGCTGGTGGCAATCGTCACCCTCAGCTCGGTTGGCGTGGCAGGCGTGGGTGGCGGCGCGACTTTCGCGGCATTGATCGTGCTGCCGGCCATGGGCTTGCCGGTGACGCTCGTAGCGTTGCTGATCTCCATCGAACCCCTGATCGACATGGGCCGTACCGCGCTCAACGTCAATGGCTCGATGACTGCCGGAACGATCACCAGCCAGTTGCTCGGGCAGACCGATCGCAGTGTCTTCGATGCGGCCGATGACGTGGAGATGGCGCACCGCTGATCTGCGCATCGAAATAAGAGAAATGCCGGCCGTGGGGGTCGGCATTTTTTTTGAGGGCGAGGCGGCTCAGTTGGGCGTCTGCGCCAGTTCGGTCAGCAGTTCCATGAACGCACTGGCCAGTTCGCTTGGCGTGGCGTCGCTTCTGCGCAGCAGGCCGACGGGCTCCTTGGTGCTGGACGTGGCGATGTCCAGGCGGGCCAGTTGCCCGTGCGCCAGATCGTCGGCGGCGGAGCGCTCGGGCGTGATCCACACCGCGTTGGATCGACACGCAAGCAACCGTGCGACGGACACCGAAAGCGTTTCCGTCACCCCCGCGGGCAAGCGCAGCCCGTGCGTCTGGAAGAGCGCCTCGGTGTGATGGCGCGGCACCGTTCCTGGCATGGCGATCACCAGCGGGTAGTCCAGCACCGCCTGCAACGAGGCCGATGCGCCTGGCTGCATCAACAGCGGATGCCCGGGGCGCACGACCAGCGCCAGCGGCTCGGCATACAGCAGTTCGAACGACAGCCCCTGCATGCGATCCGGCTCGGCCATACGCCCGACGATGAAGTCGAGTTCGCCAGCTTTGAGCGCGGTCAGCAGCTCGACATTGGTGCCGGTACGCAAGCGCACGCCGGCATGCGGGCGCTGCGCGTGCAGATGCGCAATCGCCTGGGGCAGCAGGCTGCTCGCGACCGTCGGCAGGGCGCCCACATGCACGACCGGCGCCGAGGCATCTGTCGACCCCATCAGCGCGGCAGTGGCCGAATCAAGCGCCTGCGTCACGCCCACCGCATGCCGCAGGAATTGCTCGCCGGCAGCGGTGAGCCGTGCACCTTGGCGGCCGCGCTCAACAAGTTGCACACCGGCCAGGGCTTCAAGCTCACCCAGCGTTTTCGATACCGCCGGCTGGCTCAAATGCAGCCGCTCGGCAGCGCGCCGCAGGTTGCGCTCCTGCGCGATGGCGACAAAGCAGCTCAGATGGCGAAACCGGATGCGGGATGGCAGGTCGGCCGAAATCACTCTTTCCATAACTTGGAGTTATCGATTTTCCGATAAGAAGTCAATTTACTTCACTTTTTGGCGACGATACAGTCTTCCCACGATTTCATAAGTTTCATAAGGAGACGCCCCATGACCCTGCCGCTTTCCGGCACCGGCGAATTCGCCCAGCGTGACACCGCGCAGCATCCGCCCGCATTGACCCCCGGCTACAAGACCAGCGTGCTGCGCTCGCCGCGCAATGCGCTCATCTCCACGCTCAATACGCTGTCGGAGACCACCGCACCGGTGTTCCATGCCGACGACCTGGGCGCGCTCGACAACGACCTCATCCTCAACTACGCCAAGGAAGGCCTGCCGATCGGCGAGCGCATCATCGTCCACGGCTACGTGCGCGACGAGTTCGGCCGCCCCGTGCCGAACGCGCTGGTGGAGGTGTGGCAGGCCAACGCCGGTGGGCGCTACCGCCACAAGAAAGATCAATACATCGCGCCGATCGACCCGAACTTCGGCGGCTGCGGCCGCATGCTGACGGATGCCAACGGCTACTACGTCTATCGCACCATCAAGCCCGGCCCGTATCCGTGGCGCAACCGCATCAACGATTGGCGCCCGTCGCACATCCATTACTCGCTCTCCGGGGACGGCTGGGCGCAGCGCCTGATCACGCAGATGTACTTCGAGGGCGATCCGATGATCGCGCAGTGCCCCATCATCAAAACCATCCCCAGCGAAGAGCAGGTGCGCGGCCTGATTGCACTGCACGACACGGCAAACCACGTGCCGCTCGACAGCCGCTGCTACCGTTTCGACATCACGCTGCGCGGCCGCCGTGCCACGCATTTCGAGAACGCCGTGCCCGCCCTGCAAGGAGCCAAGTGATGACCACGACCACACTGCGTGAATCGCTCGAACGTGCCCAGGCAACGGCCATGACGACAACGCCTCCGTTCGCGCATTTCAACGAGACTGCTTCGCAGACGGGCGGCCCGTATGTGCACATCGGCCTTGCACCGCGCCAGGCTGGCTTCGACATCTACGACAAGGAATTCGGCAGCGTACTGACCACGCCCGCCACGCGCGGCGAACGCATCGCGCTGGAAGGCCGGGTCTACGACGGCTCGGGCTCGCTCGTGCGTGATGTGCTGATCGAGATCTGGCAAGCCAACGCCGACGGCAAATACGCGCATCCCGCTGACCGGCAAGACAAAGCCGTCGACCCGGCATTCCGTGGCTGGGGGCGAGCCGGTGCGGATTTCGATACGGGCGTCTATCGTTTCGACACCATCAAGCCGGGCGCGGTGGCTGGCCGCAGCGGGTCCACGCAGGCGCCGCACATCTGCATGATCCTGTTTGCACGCGGCATCAACCTCGGCCTGCATACCCGCGTGTATTTCAGCGATGAGGCCGCAGCCAACGGTACTGACCCGGTACTGAACGGCATCGAGTGGGAAGTGCGCCGCAAGACGCTGATTGCCCAGCGCAGCGAGCGTAACGGCGAGGTGGTCTACACCTTCGACGTGCGCCTGCAAGACACCCCGGATGGCGGCGCCGAGACGGTGTTCTTCGATATCTGATCGCTGCATCACATCTGGAAAGACTTCGCCCGGCAGGTTGTCACCGCCGGGCGTTGCTTTTGATGCGCTCAGCAGGACTTTCAGCGAGACGTCATGCGGGCGTCGATAATGAGTGGATCGCCAACCGTCGTTCGACGACTCTGCCGTGACCCAGCTCACTCTTCCCGGATTCGAAGTCACCCCGCAATTGCCCGCGCATCGCCTGTTTCTGGCGATCAAGCCCGACGTGGAGACCGCAGGGCGCATTGCACGCCTGATCGACCAATTGCGGCCCGTGGTGGGTTTCAAAGGCAAGGCGCTGCGCACCGAGCGTCTGCATGTCACGCTGCATCATCTGGGCGATTTCGTTCATCTGCCGCCTGACGATATCGTGACGCGTGTGCGCGCAGCGGCGGACAGCCTGGCCTTGCCGGCATTCGATGCCACGTTCAACCAAGTGGTGAGCTTTCATGGCCGACGCGATCACCGGCCGTTTGTTCTCTTGGGCGATGAAGGTGTAGCCGGTTTGATGGCGTTTCAGGCGGCGCTGGGCGAAGCGCTCCAACATGCCGCCGTGCCGGCGCCACGTGGGGCGTTCAAACCTCACATCACGCTGCTGTATGACCGCGGCGGCTTTGCGCCAAAGGCAATCGAGCCCATCACGTGGACGGTGCGCGAGTTCGTTCTCATCCATAGCTGGCTGGGCAAGACGCGCTACGACGAACTTGCCCGCTGGCAGCTCAAGGGCTGAGCACGCCTCTACGCGCAGCCGTCCGGCCCGCAGACGGGGCCATCAGCTTCGATCTTCGGGGCCGGGGCAGGCGCGCCGATGTGCTGGGTTAGCGCTTGAGCCCAGTGCTCCGGGTTACCAAGCCACGGGCCGATATCGATGATGCCAAGCTTGCCTTCCGCATCTTCCAGCGCAAACGTCGGAAAACCCTGACCGCCAACACGATCGAGCCACTGCCGGCTTTGTGCGATGTGCTTCTGCGTCGGGCCGCCGGCTTGCTGCGCGTATTCCGCATCGAATGCTTCGGCCGATAGGCCGATCTCCGCTACCAGCTCGCGTAATACAGGCACGTCGGCAATGCGTCGGCCTTCTTCGTAATGCGCGCGCTGGATGCGATGGATCATATCCAGCCCGCGGCCGCCAAGCGCTTGCGCGGCGAGCACGGCAGTAATGGGCGGCTCCGAATCCATCGTGGCAGTGGTGTCGCGCAACAAGCCTTCAAAGTAGGGCTCGCCAAAGGGCTGGCCAGTCAACTCTGCAATGCGGTGGTCGTGCGGCATCACGTAGTCGCGCCACTGAGGCGTTACTGCGCGGCGGTTGGGGCCGGCAAGCATGCCGCCGCCGTGGCAGGTGATCGTCAAGCCCGGCACGTTTCGCGCGGCTTGCACGAGCGGCGCGGCGCCGTAGCACCAGCCGCATAGCGGGTCGTAAATGTAATGCAGCGTCGTCATGTTGTTTTCCAGGTGACCGGCCGATTTACTGCGGCCACTTCATTTCGCCCTTGATGACCTTGGCGCTCAAGTCCAGCGATGCATCGCCGGCCAGCGTCGGGTACGCGGTCTTCATCGCCTTGACCAGCTCTGCCGAGTTGTCGGCCTTGGCGGCCTGTACTTCGAAGGTCTTCAGGTAATCCGCCGTAAAGCGCACCGCCTCCAGCCCCTTGGGCATCGCCCCGGTGAAGTGGCCCGGCACCACCGTCGTCGGCTTGAGCGCCGTGATGCTGTCGAGCGTCTGCAGCCAGCTCAGGCGCGATTCGCGCGTTTGCGTGTCGGCCACCCATACGTGATCGCCATTGAAGACCACCACGCCGCCGGCCACGGTCTTGATCGACGGAATCCACAGATACGTGCGTGCCGGGTTCGGGCCGTTCAGGCCTTTGATCTCGATGGCGCGGCCCTCCAGCGTCAGACGGTCGGCGCGCAGCGCCTCGGGCAGCACGAGCGTCTTGGGCGCATTGTCTTTCAGGATCGGGCCCCAGTAGGCCAGCTTGCCGTTCATCGACGCCTTGATGGCAGCCACCGTTTGCGGCGTGGCCACGATCTTCGCCTTCGGGAATGCCGCGCGGATGACATCCAGCCCGAAGTAATAATCCGGATCGCTATGGCTGATGTAGACGGTGGTGAGCGTCTTGCCGCTGGCCTTGAGTTTCTGCACGAGCGCTTCTGCGTCGCTGCGCTGGAATTGCGCGTCGATCAGGATGGCCTCATGTGCACCGGTGATGATTTCCGACGACACGGGGAAGATGCCTTTGTCGCCCGGGTTGTAGACCTCAAGATGCAGCGGCGCCGGTGCGGCAGCGTGGGCAATCATGCCGGCGGTTGCAAGGGCGGCGGCAAGCAAGGTGCGAAGCAGGGGCATTGTTTTCTCCAGTTGCATGTGGTTGCAGCAATGTCGCCACTTTAGGTTGCTTGATTCGATCAAAAAACCACCTAAGATGCGCATATTTGTTTCGCCAATCGATCAAATATGGATCGCATCACGTCAGCCGAAGTATTTGTGGCGATCGTCGATCGCGGCAGCCTGAGCGCCGCCGCAGAAGGGCTCGACATGTCGCGCGCGATGGTCACGCGTTATCTGGCGCAGATGGAGGCGTGGTCCGGCGCGCGGCTGCTGCACCGAACCACGCGCCGCATCGGCCTGACGCCCGCCGGTGAAACGACGCTCGCGCGCTGCCGCCAGATGCTGGAAATCGCTTCACAGATGGCTGTGGCGGATGGCCCCGAAGCCGATACGCCGCGCGGGCTCCTGCGCATTGCCTGTGCGCAATCCCTGGCGCAGCAGACGTTGAGCACGGCGGTGACGGCCTACCTGCGGCGCTATCCGCACACGGCCGTCGATCTGGTGGTCGACAACCGCACCATCAATCTTGTGGAAGAGCGCATCGACCTGGCCGTGCGCATCACCAACGACCTTGATCCGAACTTGATTGCGCGGCCGCTGGGCGTGTGTGAATCCGTTGTGGTGGCGGCACCGTCGTACTTGGCCGCGCATGGCACACCGCGCCGCGTGGAAGACCTGGCCGTTCACAACTGCCTGACGTATTCGTATTTCGGCAAAAGCCTGTGGAAGTTCACGGATGCGAAGACGGGCGCCCCGTCGGACGTGCCGGTGGGCGGCAATCTGAGTGCGAATGAATCGATGGTGTTGCTGACAGCGGCACGAGAGGGCGCGGGCATAGCGTTGCAACCGGTGTTTGCTGCTGCGCCGATGATCGCCAGCGGGCAACTCGTGCGCCTGTTGCCTGAGCACGCGCCCCAGGCGCTGGGCATTCACGGCGTGTACAGCTCGCGCAGGCAGATGCCGGCGGCGCTGCGGGCCATGCTGGATTTTCTGGTGGACTGGTTCAAGGTGCAGCCGAACGTCACGGGAGTCACGTGATCGGCCCGGAAGACTTCCCTCTTATCGCCAGCAGCCCCAACGCCAGCACGCAGAACACCGCGCCCGCGTGGAACGTTGCGGCTGCGCCCAGCTTGTCCCACAGCAGCCCGGCCAGAACGCTGGCGGCCAACATGGCCAGCCCGCTTACCAGGTTGAACATGCCGTATGCGGTGCCACGCAAATCGGCCGGTGCGGTATCGGCGACCATGGTTGCCAGCAAGCCCTGCGTGATGCCCATATGTACGCCCCACAACGCCACGCCCACGACGACCACGCTCCAGTGAGCGGATAGGCCAAGCACCACATCGGCGGCAATCAACACCACCAGCCCGAGCGCCAGCAGCTTCGTATGGCTCATGCGGTCTGAGAGCTTGCCGAACGGATACGCCGCCAGCGCATAAACGACGTTCATTGCCACCATGACCAGCGGCACCAGCGCGACGGGAATGCCGCCTTGCTGTGCACGCAGGACCAGGAAGGCCTCGGAGAAACGGGCAAGTGTGAAGACTGCGCCGATCATCACCACCCACCAGTACGCGCCGTTTAGCCGCTGGAGGTTGTCGCGGCGGATGGGGTTGGTGCGGCGCGCGCCGTTGTGGGTCTCGGGCTCGCGCAGGCCAAACATCAGCAGCGCTACTGACAACAGCGCCGGCACGACGGCCACCCAGAACACGGCGCGAAAATCATCAGCCCACAGCAGCATCAGCCCGACGGCCAGAAGTGGCCCCAGAAACGCGCCCACGGTATCGAGCGCCTGCCGCAACCCGAAGGCCGCGCCGCGCAGCGCAGGCGGGGCAATGTCGGCGACCAGCGCATCGCGCGGCGCACCGCGGATGCCTTTGCCGAGGCGGTCCACCAGGCGCGCTGTCAGCACAACGCCGGCCGTGGGCGCCATGGCGAACAACGGCTTGGACAGCGCCCCCAGCGCATAGCCGAACGCCGCGAGGCCCTTGCGCTTACCAAGGTAGTCGCTCAGCGTGCCGGAGAATATCTTGACGATGAGCGCCGTCGATTCCCCCAGACCTTCGATCAAGCCGACCGACAAGGCACTTGCCCCCAGCACTGACACCATGAACAGCGGCAGCAGGCTGTGGATCATCTCGGAGGCGATGTCCATCAGCAGGCTGACGCAGCCGAGCACCCAGATGCCGGCGGGAATCTGGCGCAGGCCGCCGGGCGGCTTTACATCGGTTGGGGAGGATGGCATGGCGGGTTGCGTTGGCTTGGTCGCGCGGGTCAGGCGAACTGCGCAAAGAGGCCGTTGAGCTTGGCTCCGCTGGCGGCATCGCGTGCAAAGTTGAACGTGCCGGCGGTGCGCAGTTCTTCCGCCGCACGCTGGAACGCGCCCATGGCCACGCGTGCCAGCGTGGCGCCCACGCTGATGCGCTTGACGCCCAATTCAGTCAACTCGGCCACGCTCAGGTTGCCGTCGGCAAAGCCCATCAGCACATTGAGCGGGCGATCGATCTCGCGCAGCACCGTGGCAATCTCGTCGCGCGTTTTCAGGCCCGGAGCGTAGAGCACGTCGGCGCCAGCGTCCTGGAAGGCTTGCAGGCGGCGGATCGTATCGGCCAGCTCGTTGCGGCCGTGCAGGTGGTTTTCAGCGCGCGCGGTCAGCGTGAACGGAAACGGCAGAGAGCGTGCAGCCTCCACCGCGGCGCGCACGCGTTCCACCGATGCCTCCAGCGAATAGATCGGCGCATCAGCGCGGCCCGTGGCGTCTTCAATCGAGCCGCCGACGATGCCGGTGGCGCCTGCCAGACGGATCGTCTCCGCCACGGTTTCCGGGGCGTCGCCAAAGCCGTTTTCCAGATCGGCAGCCATGGGCACATCCGTGGCGGCGGCCAGATCGGCCACATGCGCGAGGATGGTGTCGCGGCCCACGCCATAGTCCGGCAGCCCGCGCGAAAACGCGAAGCCTGCGCTGGTGCTGGTCAATGCTTCGAAGCCGAGCGACGCCAGCAGCCGGGCCGAGCCCCGGTCCCACGGGTTGGGGATCACGAAGGTGCCGCTGCGCTCGTGCAGCGCGCGGAAGGCATGGGCTTTTTCGATCTGGGTCGGCATGGGCTATCCGGTGTGAAGTGGAGGGGGGCTGGACTGCAATGCTGCGGCACAGGCGAGCGCATCGTCCAGGCGGTCATTGCCCCAGAACATCGCGTCGCCGACAAAGAATGTGGGAGCGCCAAAGATGCCACGAATCTGCGCGGCGTGTGTTTGCTCGCGCAGGGGCGGCTTGCTGGCGTCGGACTGCGCCTGTGCAAGGATGGCGTCGGCAGGTAAGCCGAGCGCCGTCAGTTCTCCGGCTAGGGCCTCGGGCGTGTAAATGTCGCGGTCCTGGGCGAAATTGTGCGGTGTGTCACGCAAGTTCGGATGCGCCCGGCGCATGCGTGGCCTGGGTTGTCGCTTCCGAGCAGATCCAGGCGGCCACATCGCGCACGTCGCGGCGCGGGTTCGGCTCGGATTGGATCAGCCAGTACGCATGCGTGTTGAGCACCCCAGGCGCGATGGTCGGTACGGTGACAAGGCGGCCGTCGGCCAGCAGCGGGGCGATCAGTTCCAGGCGCCCGAGCGCGATCCCCTGGCCGGCCACCGCTGCGTGGATGATCTGGTCGTGCTGGTTGAAGCGCAGCACGGTGCGCGGTTTGGCGTGGCTCCAGCCCGCTGCAGCCAGCCAGTCTGTCCACTGGAGCCACGGGCGGCGCAGGTCACGGTCGTCAAAGTCGAGCAGCGTCAGGCCGGCAAACGCCTCGGCGGAATCCAGCGAGCGCAACCCCAGCGACGGATGCGCGACCGGCGCAACGGTCTCCCCAAACAGCCGGATGGCGCCGGGCGGCGCATCGCCCGGTGGGCAATACCGGATGGCAAGCTCGATCCCTTCGTTCCTCAGGTCGACGAGGCGGTTGTTGGTGGCCACGCGCACGTCGATGTCGGGGTACTGCAGTTGGAAACGCGCCAGGCGCGGCAGCAGCCACAAGCCTGTCACGCCGATGCTGGCCGTGATCGTCACCGGCCGACGTTCGGCCGCCACGCGGATGGCGCCAATGGCGTCCTGCAACTGCTGCACGGCACTGTCGGCACTGCGGAACAGGCGTTCACCCTCGGGCGTGAACGCGATAGAGCGGTGCCCGCGCACCAGCAGCTTCACGCCCAGCGCCTCTTCCAGCGCCGATACCTGCCGACTTACAGCGGATTGCGTCAGGCACAGATCATCGGCCGCGAGCGTGATGCTCATGCGCCGGCCCACCGCCACGAAACCGCGCAGCAAGTCCAGGGAGGCCAGCCTAACCAGGGGTGTCGACATGCGTTTTCCTCATGCAAGGCGTTCTCAAAGGTCAGTTGAGAACCCGGATATGGCGAAGTTTAATAAGCCATCAAGCGACATTCCAGCCAAATGCACATTGGGCACGCTTGCAAAGCGGGAATGTCAGGCACACCGGAGAAAAAACGCTCATGACATCGAAATCTCTCACCCAATCGCCCTGGTTGCCGGTACTGGCCGGCGGGGCGGTGATCGGCCTTGCGCTGGGCATCCGCCACGTGCAAGGCCTCTTCCTAGTGCCGATCACCATGGGGCACGGCTGGACACGCGAAACCTTTGGCCTGGCCATCGCGTTGCAAAACCTCATCTGGGGCGCGGCACAGCCATTTGCGGGCATGCTGGCCGACCGCTACGGGGCCGCCAAAGTGGTAGTCGCGGGCATCGTGGTGTATGCGCTTGGTTTGCTGCTGATGGCACATGCGAGTACGCCGCTGAGCTTCACGCTGTCGGCGGGTGGGCTGATCGGGCTCGGGTTGTCAGGCACGTCGTTCGGCGTCGTGTATGGCGCAATCAGCCGATTGACGCCGCCTGAGCGGCGCAGCTGGGCGCTGGGCGTGGCCGGTGCGGTGGGCGGTGTCGGCCAGTTCGTGATGGTGCCGACCGCACAGGGCTTGTTGAGCACGGTCGGCTGGGTGACGGCGCTGGTGGTCATGGCGGTGGTCATGGCGATCTTCTTGCCGCTGGCCGCGCCGTTGCGCGAAAAAACGTCTAATGCTGCCGCACAGGAAGCGCACCAGAGCATGGGTTCGGCCATTCGCGAGGCCTTTTCCCACCGCGGTTTCTGGCTGCTGAATCTCGGTTTTCTGACGTGCGGATTCCAGCTCGCCTTTATCGGTGCGCACATGCCGGCGTACCTGCTCGACAAAGGGCTCACCGGCCGACAAGGCATGGTCGCGCTGGCGCTGATCGCTGCCGCCAACATCGTCGGCACGTATTACTGCGGCGCGCTGGGCGGGCTGTTCCGGCGCAAGTATCTGCTGTCGCTCCTATACCTGATTCGCACGGCGGCGATAGCGCTGTTCATCCTGCTGCCGCTGTCGCAGGCAACGTTGTATGCGTTTGCCATCGTGATGGGCTTGTTGTGGCTGGGCACGGTGCCGCTGACAAACGGGCTGCTGTCGCAGGTGTTTGGGGTGCGCTATATCGGCACGCTGTTCGGCTTCGTGTTCCTTGGCCACCAGATTGGCGCGTTCCTGGGCGTGTGGCTGGGCGGCGTGGTGTACGACCACCTGCATTCTTACGACGCGATCTGGTTTGGCGCGATGGCGCTCGGCGTGGTGGCCGCGCTGCTGCACTGGCCGATCGATGATCGCCAACTCGCGCGCACGCCGCTGGCGCAACCGGCATGAAGGCGCAACTGAACCGATGGGTGGCATGGGTGTTGGCAGCGGCCGGCGCTGCCTTCATTTTTGCGGCATGGCTTACGCCAGAGGGCGCTTTTTCCTTTGTGACGCTGACGTCCTTCTGCGGGTAGCCCGGCGTAACAGCCCGATTTGTGAAACAATATTGGGTTAATCACTAGTGGGCACTGGTACGGTTTGCGCGGGAATGACGTCGATTTTGCGGCGTTCTCCTGTGAATGCCACCGTTCAGACATGACTTACGCCGTCAAGGAAATTTTCTACACGCTGCAAGGCGAGGGTGCCAACACCGGCCGCGCAGCCGTCTTCTGCCGCTTTGCCGGCTGCAATCTCTGGAGTGGGCGCGAAGTCGATCGCGCCACAGCTGTCTGCCAGTTCTGTGACACCGACTTCGTCGGCACGGACGGCACGCAAGGCGGCAAATACACCACTGCCGACGCACTTGCCGATACCGTTGCCGCCGAATGGCCGGCCAACGCCACGGGCGGCAAGCCGCTCGTCATCTGTACCGGCGGCGAGCCGCTGCTGCAACTCGACAAGCCTCTGATCGACGCGCTGCACGCACGCGGCTTCGAAATCGCCATCGAGACCAACGGCACCATCGCCGTGCCCGATGGCATCGACTGGGTGTGCGTGAGCCCCAAGATGGGCTCCGAACTCGTCGTCACGCGCGGCGACGAGCTGAAGGTGGTGATTCCGCAAGACGGACAGGACCTCGACACATACGAACGGCTGGATTTCCAGCATTTCTTCCTGCAGGCCATGGACGGCCCGCTTGCCCGGCAGAATACGGCGCTCGCCGTTGAGCTGTGCCAGCGCCGGCCGCGCTGGCGCCTGTCGCTGCAAACCCATAAGATGCTGGGCATCCGCTAAGGCGGGCCGCAGCACTTTGTCTCCGGTTTTCTGCCGGTTCCAGCCGTTTCGCGGCGCCTGCTGCCGCCACCTTGTTCCATGACCAAGACCGTTTCCATCACGCGCCGGCTCGAATTCGATGCCGGCCACCGCATCCCGAGCCATGCCGGCCAGTGCCGCAATCTGCATGGGCATCGCTACCAGCTCGAACTCACGCTCACCGGCGAAGTCCTGCACAACGACAAGGCTGCCGACGACGGCATGATCCTCGACTTCGGCGACGTCAAACAGCTCGCTAACAAGCACCTCGTCGATTTGTGGGACCACGCTTTCCTCGTCTATCGCGGCGATACCAAGCTGGTCGAATTCCTGAATGCTATGGAAGGCGGTCACAAGACCGTCGTGCTGAACGACGTGCCCACCGTCGAGAACCTCGCGCAGATTGCGTTCGATATTCTCGAGCCGGTGTTTCGCAACACGTTTGGGCACCATCTGCGCCTGTCCAAGCTCGTGCTGTACGAAACCCCGAACTGCTGGGCCGACGTGAAGCTTGCGCGTCCGCACGAACAGGATTGATCGAAAAATCTCCCCGCACGCATGACCACGCCCCACGTTCTCACGCCGCCCGCCGACATGTCCGCCCATGAGCGCGACGGCTACTGGATGCAGCAGGCGCTGGTGCAGGCAAAGTTCGCGTGGGGGCAGGGCGAGGTGCCGGTGGGTGCCGTGGTCGTTCGCGGCAACGAAATTGTCGGGGTGGGCTACAACGCACCGATCGGCACGCATGACCCATCCGCGCATGCCGAAATGCGCGCCCTGCGTCAGGCCGCCGAACATCTCGGCAACTATCGCCTGCCCGATTGCGAAGTCTTCGTGACGCTGGAGCCGTGCGTGATGTGTGCCGGTGCCATGCTGCATGCCCGCGTGGCGCGCGTCGTGTATGGCGCGCCCGACCCCAAAACGGGCGCCGCCGGCAGCATCCTCGACCTGTTTGCCGAGACGCGGCTGAACCACCAGACCGCCATCGCCGGCAGCGTGCTCGCGCAGGAATGCGGCGACATGCTGCGCGCATTCTTTGCCGAGCGCCGCGCGAGCCAGAAGGCCGCACGCCTGGCGTCCACCGAACCCGACGAATCCGCCACATGACCACTGTCCGCCTGATTGCGCCTTCCGGTTATCCGAACGATGCGGCCATTGCCGAGCGCGGCGTGGCGGCGTTGGAAGCGCAGGGCTGCACGGTCGTCAACCGTGAGTGCTTGAGCCGGCAGCATCAGCGTTTTGCAGGTGGCGAACTTGCGCGGTTGGCTGACCTGCACCAGATCGGCACGGGTACTGACCAGGAAATCGCCATGGCCATCCGCGGCGGTTACGGCCTCACGCGCTTGCTGGACCATATCGACTTCATCGATATCGGTCGTCGCGCGCAGGCGACGGACGCCATCATCGTGGGCCACAGCGATTTCACCGTGTTCTCGCTGGCGTACCTGGCGGCCACGGGCGGCGTAACGTTTGCCGGCCCGCACGTGTGTTCGGACTTCGGGCTGGAAAGCATCGACCCATTCATGGTCGAGCACTTCTGGGGCATTTTGCGCAGCCCGACCTATGCGTTGCGCGTGGATGTGCCCCAACCGAATGGTTGCGCACGGCCTGGCCGCTACGCTGGCACGCTCTGGGGCGGCAACCTGGCCATGCTGTGCAGCCTCATCGGCACGCCGTATCTGCCAGATATCCGCGACGGCGTCCTGTTTGTTGAAGACATCAACGAGCATCCGTACCGCGTGGAACGCATGCTGCTGCAGTTACAGCAAGCCGGCGTGCTGGAGACGCAGCAGGCGCTGGTGCTGGGTGACTTCTCCGGCTATCGCACCACGCCGTACGACGCCGGCTACGATTTCGACGCCATGCGCGATTACCTGGCCGAACGCCTGTCGATTCCGGTCGTCACAGGCTTGCCGTTCGGCCATTGCCCGACCAAGGCGACACTGCCGATTGGCGCCCAGGCCGAGCTGGAGGTCGACGCCACGGGCTTTACGCTGCACTTGTCGGGGTATCCGACACTGAAGGCGTAAGCCCCGAGCCATCCGGGTCACGTCCGGGTGGTAAAATCTCAGGTTCCCCAAATGGCGAACGGCCATGTGCTTGCCGCGCCAGATCACCGCTTTCCAAATCAAGGTTTCCACGTGCTTTCCACCGCCAACATCACCATGCAGTTCGGGCCCAAGCCCTTGTTCGAGAACATCTCGGTCAAGTTTGGCGAGGGCAATCGCTATGGCCTGATCGGCGCCAATGGCTGTGGCAAGTCGACCTTCATGAAAATTCTCGGCAGCGACCTGGAGCCGAGCGGCGGAAACGTGATGCTGGAGCCGGGCGTGCGCCTGGGCAAGCTGCGCCAGGATCAGTTCGCCTATGAAGACATGCGCGTGCTGGACGTGGTGATGATGGGCCACACCGAAATGTGGGCCGCCGCGCAGGAGCGCGATGCCATCTACGCCAATCCGGAAGCGACCGACGACGATTACATGAAGGCCGCCGACCTGGAGGCCAAGTACGCTGAATACGACGGCTACACCGCCGAAGCGCGTGCGGGTGAACTGCTGATGGGCGTCGGCATCCCGACCAGCCAGCATCAGGGCCCGATGAGCGACGTTGCTCCCGGTTGGAAGCTGCGTGTGCTGCTGGCGCAGGCGCTGTTCTCGAACCCGGACGTGCTGCTGCTGGACGAGCCGACCAACAACCTCGACATCAACACGATCCGCTGGCTGGAATCGGTGCTCAACGAGCGCAATTCCACCATGATCATCATTTCCCACGATCGCCACTTCCTGAACTCGGTCTGCACGCACATGGCCGACATGGACTACGGCACGCTCAAGGTCTACCCGGGCAATTACGACGACTACATGGAAGCCTCCATGCAGGCGCGTGAACGCCTGCAGGCCGCCAACGCGCGGGCCAAGGAACGCATCTCCGACCTGCAGGACTTCGTGCGCCGCTTCTCGGCCAACAAGTCCAAGGCTCGCCAGGCCACGTCGCGCCTGAAGATGATCGACAAGATCAAGGTGGAAGACATCAAGCCGTCGTCGCGCCAGAACCCCTTCGTCCGTTTCGAGATGGAGAAGAAGCTGCACAACCTGGCGGTGGAAACCGATAACGCACGCAAGACGTACGACCGCAAGATTTTCGATGGCCTGACCATGGCCGTGCGCGCGGGCGAGCGGATTGCCATCATCGGTGAGAACGGCGCGGGCAAGACCACGCTGCTGCGCTGCCTGCTGAACGGCGCCGTGAAGACCGGCGTACAGCGCGGCATCGAGGTCGACGGCGGCGCCGTCAAGTGGGCCGAGAACGCCAACGTCGGCTACATGCCGCAGGACACCTACGAAGAATTCCCCGAAGACCGCGACCTGATGGATTGGATGAGCCAGTGGACGCAGGCCGGCGACGATGACCAATCGCTGCGCGGCACGATGGGTCGCCTGCTGTTCTCGGCCGACGACATCAAGAAGAGCGTGAAGGTGCTTTCCGGTGGCGAGAAGGGCCGCATGATCTGGGGCAAGCTGATGCTGGGCCGTCACAACGTTCTGGCACTCGACGAGCCGACCAACCACATGGACATGGAATCCATTGAGTCGCTGCAGATCGCGCTGGACAAGTACGAAGGCACGTTGATCTTCGTGTCGCATGACCGTGAGTTGATTAGCGCCCTGGCCACGCGCGTGATCGAAGTGCGCCCGGACGGCACGCTCACCGATTACCTTGGCACCTACGACGAATACCTGCAGAGCCAGGGCGTCGAAGTCTGAGCGCAGATCCTCTGACGTAATCAAGGGGCCGCCGATGTGCGGCCTCTTTTTTTGCCGTGGTCTCCATAAGGTGAACGCGCGTGGTCCGATCGTGATCAGCCCTCCGCGCGCCGCTCGCCAAGGCTGCGTTGACAGTACCTCCTCCCGATTCCAGAATGCCTTGGCCGAACGCCGCACCTGCATCCCTGCCGTTGCGTTCAGCGCCAGCAAAGAACAATCAAAACATATGAGGAGACTCACGTTGAAAAACGTACTGACATTACTGTCGACAGCCG
The DNA here is from genome assembly GCA_000955795.1 of Burkholderiaceae bacterium 26. GTDB lineage: Bacteria > Pseudomonadota > Gammaproteobacteria > Burkholderiales > Burkholderiaceae > Ralstonia > Ralstonia chuxiongensis. The sequence goes on along the minus strand of JYOB01000018.1, from coordinate 162,145 downwards.
CACTGGTGCTGATGACGTCTGCACACGCTGCCGAGCGCCTGCCAACCATTCCGCCGGACAAATACGACGCCGAACAGGCCAAGGCAGCGCAAGACTTTCAGGCTGCGCGCAAGGTGCCTGTATTCGGGCCGTTCGAGCCCCTGATGCATAGCCCGGAGGTGATGAGCCAGACCCGGGCAATGGGTGACTATCTGCGGTATCACTCCGCCATCGGCAACACGCTGAGCGAATTGGTCATCCTCGTCACTGCGCGGGAGTGGAGCCAGGATTACGAATGGTACGTGCACCATCCGATCGCCCTGAAGGCCGGCATCAAACCCAGTATTGCCGATGCGATTGCCGATGGCCGCCGCCCCACCGGGATGAGTGATGACGAGGAGATCGTCTATGACTTCACGACCGAACTGATCCGCAACAAGCGCGTGGCCGACGGGACCTATGCCAGAGCGGAAAAGCGGTTCGGCAGTAAGGGCATCGTAGACATGACCGGTATCTGCGGTTACTACACGCTGCTCGCCATGGAAATGAACGTGGCGCAGTATCCGGTGCCGAAAAATGCCGCCAAGCTCGCGCGTTTCCCGGAGCCCTGACCGCCGTGCCGCCGAGCGAGGACTACGCTCAGCTTTGATGCCGCGCAGGGTGAGCATCGATTCTTTGCCGTAATCAAGGGGCCGCCCATGTGCGGCCCTTTGCTTTTGGTTTTCACCGCAAGCGGCAGACGCGCCACCAAGGTCGGCCATCTATGAAAAAACCGACTGGATTCCATGATTTTTTATCGCCATCGGAATTCATTGCCGTCGCTACACTGGGGCTGCATATCACAGTGAACAGGCCGAGACCTGCGGACGAGGCGTCACGCATCACACCAAGAAGCGCCAAACGCAGGCTCGGCGAAGTACCCAGGAGACGAAATGACCTCTGATATCGGCGGCCGCATTCGGTTGCAATCCCTGCTGGACAAAGTGGTGTCTGCGGACGAAGCCGCAGCCCTGATCCGCGATGGCATGACGGTCGGCATGAGCGGTTTCACCCGCGCCGGCGACTGCAAGGCCGTGCCGTTTGCCCTGGCCCGGCGTGCTGCGCACGAGCCGCTGCGCATTACCTTGATGACCGGTGCCTCGCTGGGCAACGACATCGACAAAGTGCTGGCCGAAGCCGATGTGATTGCCCGACGCCTGCCGTTCCAGGCCGATGCCACGCTGCGGCGCAAGATCAACGCAGGCGAGGTCATGTTCATTGACCAGCACCTGTCGGAAACCGTCGAGCAACTACGTTCGCGGCAGATTGCGCCGCTGGATGTGGCGGTTGTCGAAGCCACGGCCATCACCGAGAACGGCGGCATCGTGCCGACCACGTCGGTGGGCAATTCCGCAAGTTTTGCGGTGCTGGCGAAGCAGGTGATTGTCGAGATCAACCTGAACATGCCCGCCAATCTGGAAGGGCTGCACGATATCTTCTTCCCGGTGCAGCGGCCCCATCGTCAGCCGATTCCGCTCATTGCACCGGAGCAGCGCATCGGCCTGCCGTATATCCCGATCGATCCGCGCAAGATCGCGGCCATCGTCATCACAGGGCAGGATGACAGCCCATCCAACGTGTTGCCGCCCGACGTGGAGACCAACGCCATTGCCGGGCATCTGAATGCGTTTCTGGCGCGCGAGGTGCGCACGGGCCGTCTTTCGCCCACGCTGCAGCCGCTGCAGGCGGGTATCGGAACCATCTCCAACGCGGTCCTGCACGGCTTCATCGACTCGCCGTTCCATGACCTCAAGATGTATTCGGAGGTCTTGCAGGACAGCTCCATCGAGCTGCTCGACTCGGGCAAGCTGGCGTTTGCCTCGGCTTCGTCAATCACGCTGTCGCGCCCGGTCTACAAGCGGTTCCTGACGGAGCTGGAGCGCTACAAGACGCGCGTGGTTCTGCGGCCGCAGGAGATCAGCAACCACCCGGAAGTGATCCGCCGGCTGGGTCTGATCACCATCAATACCGCGCTGGAATGCGACATCTACGGCAACGTGAATTCAACGCACGTGGGCGGTACGCACATGATGAACGGCATCGGCGGCTCGGGCGACTTTGCGCGCAACGCACATCTGTCAGTCTTCGTGACCAAGTCATTGGCTAAGGACGGCGATATTTCGAGCATCGTTCCGATGGTCTCCCATGTGGACCACACCGAGCACGACGTCGACATCATCGTCACCGAACACGGGTTGGCTGATCTGCGAGGGCTGGCGCCGCGCGAGCGTGCTGTCCAGATCATCGGCAACTGTGCAGACCCTCGCTACCGCGAGCTGCTGCGCGACTACGTTGTGCGCGCGCAGCGGCGCGGCGGGCATACCCCGCATCTGCTGGAAGAGGCGTTGGCTTGGCATGTGCGCTTCCGCGATCAGGGCTCGATGGCCCCGGCAGATTCTATGGATGAGAGCCAGCCCCTGGAACCCGCTCTCAGCGCTTGAAGCGTGGGCGCCGCTGCTCAGGCGCCCAGCACTTCCTCGCACGTCGCGAGCCACGCACGGGCGGCGTGGGAAAGATAGCGGCCCGGCGACCACAGGTGCGCGAGCGCCCATTCCATGTCGGGAGCGGTCAAGCGCGCCACAGCCAGCTTGTCACGGTTGGCAAGGTTGGCCACCAGCGGCTGTGGCAAAAAAGTCGTGCCCAGGCCCGCTGCCGCCATCGAGGCGAGGAATTCCCAGTGCCCGCTCTGCGCAGCGATGTGCGGCTCGATGCGGGCTTCGAGAAAGGCTTGGCGCAGCTTGCGCGTGAGGGAGAAATCCTCGGCCAGCAACAGCAGCGGTTCGTCACGCAGTGCAGAGAGGCTGACGGTCTTGCCCTTAGCCCATTTCGCTTTGCGCGGCCCGACCACCCAGATCGGGTACTTTGCAAACTGCCGCGTAGCGAGTTCGAGGCCGCTGTCGCCGGGCAGAACCGTGGCGCCGACCTCCAGCTCGCCGTTGGCTACCTGCTGTTCCACAGTTTTGCCGCCGTACTCGGCCAGGTTCAGCGCCAGGTTGGGATAACGCTGCCGAAACGCGCTCACGACGGGCGAGAAGAACAGGTTCACCATCGGCGGGATGCCGACCGTGAGTTCGCCCCGTCCAAGCGAAGACAGGTCGGCGACTTCAAGCGTCAGCCTGTGCACCACACCGAGCGTTTCCTGGCCGCGCGCGTACACGACACGGCCCACGTCGGTAAGCCGCACCTGCCTGCCTTCGCGGATTAGCAGCGGCTGCCCAACCTCGTTTTCCAGCTGACGCACCATCTTGCTGATGGTGGACTGTGTTACCGAGAGCGAACTCGCCGCCTGCGTGAAGCTGTGCAGCCGCGCGGTTTCGACGAAGTAACGAAGGGCTCGGATATCGATGGGCATGGGCGGTCCTCAGCCATGAAGCACGCGAATGGGATTCGCCATGGTAATGAAGTTTTCCCATTCCGCGACGCGGTGACCTCAAGATCTGGTGGACGCTCGCATTCAACGGCGCTCAAAAAAAAAGGTGGCTAACGCGACCGCCTTTCATGCTCGCCCGGATACGTCGCTGTCAGCCTTTCGCCTCGTCGATCAGCAGATCCAGCTGGGCGATCACGTTGCTGGTCTCGGGCTCGCCGCGTGTTTTGCTGAGCGCGGTCTTGAGCGTGTCGCGCAGGGCGACGAGTTCGGCGATGTTGCCCGCTTTCTCCACTTTCATCTCAAGCAGATAGCCGCGCAGGCCGAGATACCGGCTGATGGTTTCGGTATAGAAGCGGTAGAGGCGTTGATAGCCTTCGGCGGCCGGCTCTTTTGAAGTGGCTGCAGAGGCGGGGGACGCCGCCTCTGCAGTTGCCTCGGATGCGGTGGCCGGCGCCGCCTTCACGGTAGTGGCTCCGGGCACGTGCGTGCGGATATACCCGTCGTTCTCAAGCTCATCGAACACGGCTTGCGTCATGCCCAGAGGTTGCAGCTGGACGAGGATGTCGTCGCAGGTTTTTTCGCCGTTGATCATCAGAAGGACCGCGCGGTGACGCTGGTCGAGGTGATTCGCACGTGTGCGGATCTCGTCCTGACCTTTTTCGGTCTTCTGGTAGATGGTGGTGGTCATGCTGTCTCCCTCGGCCGGCGCGTCTGCAGCGCGCGCTCTGCTGGCTCTACAATAGACCGATCATAACCGCCCGGGGGCGACGTGGGCCTCAGTCGCAACCCGGATAGCACAACGCGCAAATCGCGCATCCACCAGAGCGAGACGACCAACGATGCAGCAACGCGACAAGCTTTTCATCAATGGCAAGTGGGTGGCGCCGCAGGGCAAGGGCGTCATTGAAGTGATTCATTCGGCCACCGAAGCCGTCATGGGAACCATTCCCGAAGGCAGCGCGGCCGATGCGGAAGCCGCCGTGGCAGCGGCGCGCGCCGCATTTGATGACTGGGCTGCCACGCCCGTTGCCAAGCGCGCCGAATACATCCAGAAGATTGCAGACGGCCTGCAGGCCCGCAGCGAAGAGCTGGCGCAGTTGATTGCCGGCGAAGTCGGCATGCCGATCAAGCTGGCGCGTGCCATCCAGGTGGGCGGCCCAGTCTATAACTGGGGCAATTTCGCCAAGCTGCTCAGCACGTTCGAGTTTGAAGAACACGTTGGCAACTCGCTGGTGGTGCGCGAGCCGGTGGGTGTGGTGGGCGCCATCACGCCATGGAACTACCCGCTCAACCAGATCACGCTGAAGGTTGCGCCCGCGCTGGCCGCTGGCTGCACGGTGGTGCTCAAGCCATCGGAAGTGGCGCCGCTCAACGCCTTCGTACTGGCGGAAGTCATTGAAGAAGCGGGTCTGCCGCCGGGCGTGTTCAACCTTGTCACCGGCTATGGCCCCGTGGTGGGTGAGGTGCTCGCAAGCGACCCTGATGTCGACATGGTGTCGTTCACGGGCTCAACGCGTGCAGGCAAGCGCGTGGCCGAACTGGCATCGCAGTCGGTCAAGCGCGTGGCGCTGGAGTTGGGCGGCAAGTCGGCATCGGTGATCCTGGATGATGCGGACCTGGCATCGGCGGTCAAGGGCACGTTGTCGGCGTGTTTCCTGAACTCTGGGCAAACGTGCTCGGCGCACACCCGCATGCTGGTGCCGCGCGCGAAGTATGAAGAGGTGAAGGCGCTGGCCGCGCAGTTTGCCGCCGCGTACGTGCCGGGCGATCCGGCGCAGGAAAACACGCGCCTCGGGCCGCTCATTTCTGCCGTTCAGCGCGATCGCGTGCTGGGTTACATCCGCAAGGGCCTGGAAGAGGGCGCAGAACTCATTACCGGTGGAGCCGACACGCCGGAAGGCCTGTCCACCGGTTTCTTCGTCAAGCCGACGGTGCTTGGCAACGTCAAGACGACTGACACCGTGGCGCGCGAGGAAATCTTCGGCCCCGTGCTCACGGTGATCTGCTACGACGACGAGGAAGAGGCCGTCCGCATTGCCAACGACAGCATCTACGGTCTGGGCGGCGGTGTGTGGTCGGGCGACGAGGCGCGGGCGATTCGCGTGGCGCGGCGCATCCGCACGGGGCAGGTCAACATCAACGGGGGGCCGTTCAACATGCAGGCGCCGTTTGGTGGCTACAAGCAGTCCGGCCACGGGCGCGAGAACGGCAAGTACGGTCTGGAGGAGTTCCTGGAGTACAAGGCGATGCAGCTCAATCCTGCGAAAACGGCCTGATCGGCTGGGCGTGCCGCACCAATGAAAAACCCGGCTTCGGCCGGGTTTTTTGCGTTTGACGCTTGCGCCTACTTGCGACTGCCATCTGGGTTGTAGCCCTGGGCCGTGCCTTCGGCAAGGATGCGCGTCCAGACCGTGTTGCGTTCTTCGTCCGTCATGAACACCCAGTTGCTGACCTCAAGCTGCGTGCGCCCGCAGCCTTGGCAGACTTCATCGAAGAGCGTCGAACAGATGCCGATGCACGGACTGTCTGGGCGGCCCAGCAGGGTGCTGTCGGAAGCACTGGTTGCGTCGTCTGGCATGGGGCTGAATGCGGTCGATTCGGTCATGGCCGCTATTTTACCGGCTTCGGCTGGTCGTCAGCTGCGCGGCGAGCTGCGTCGCCCGTGCGCTGGCTGACGTGATCGGCCGCGGCAGATAGCGCCAATGCTGAATTCACGAGCGCGATATGCGAAAACGCTTGCGGGAAGTTGCCAACCAGCCGTTTCACGCGCGGGTCGTATTCTTCGGCGAGCAGGCCGACGTCATTGCGCAAAGCCAGCAGCTTGGTGAAGAGCGCGCGAGCCTCGTTCTCGCGGCCTTGCAGGACGAGGTTGTCGACATACCAGAAGCTGCAGGCAAGGAATACGCCTTCGCCCTGGGGCAGGCCATCGGTTACGGCTTCGGTGCGGTAGCGGCGCACGAGGCCATCCACCAGCAGGTCTTCTTCGATGGCCTTGACCGTGCCCTGGATGCGCGGGTCGGACGCCGGCAGAAAGCCGACGAGCGGCAGCATCAGGAGCGCGGCGTCCAGCTCGTCGCCGCCGTAGCTCTGCACGAAGCAGCCGCGCGTGGCGTTGTAGCCGTGGGCGCAGACCTCCGCGTGAATGCGATCGCGCACGGCGCGCCAGCGCTCTACGGGGCCGTCCACGTTGAATTGCTCGATGGTTTTGACGGCGCGGTCGAACGCAACCCATGCCATGACCTTGGAATGCGTGAAATGGCGCGAGGGGCCACGGACCTCCCAGATGCCTTCGTCGGGCGTCTGCCAGACGCTTTCGAGGTGCGTCATCAGCGCGACCTGCAGGCGCCACGAGGCTTCGTCGCCATCCAGGCCACCTTTACGGGCGATGAAGAGGGCGTCCATCAGTTCGCCGTACACGTCGAGCTGGAGCTGCATCGCGGCCGCATTGCCCACGCGCACGGGTTGCGCGCCTTCGTAGCCGGGCAGCCAGGGGACGGTCCACTCGCCCAGGCGCCGTTCGCCGGCAATGCCATACATGATCTGCACCTGTGCCGGGCTGCCGGCGATTGCGCGTTCGAGCCATTGTCGCCAGGAGCGTGCCTCGTTGTAGTAGCCCGCGTTCATGAGCGCGAGCAGCGTGAGGGTGGCGTCGCGCAGCCAGCAGTAGCGGTAATCCCAGTTACGCACGCCGCCGAGCTGCTCAGGTAGCGACGTTGTGGGCGCGGCCACGACGCCGCCGGTGCGATGATACGTCAGTGCCTTGAGCGTGATGAGCGAGCGTTCGACGGCTTCTGTCCATTGGCCGGCACCGTGGCAGCGGCCAGACCACGCTCGCCAGCGCGCCTCGATGTCAACCTGGGCTTCAAGCGCGTCGATCGATGCCGGTAATGGCAGATGCGACGGCGAATGTGTGAGCACAAATGGCACCGCTTCACCTTCGCGTACGGTGAAATCCGCGACGGTGGAGAGGTTCTCGCCACGGATCGGGGCTGGGGTGCGCAGCGTCGTCATGTTGGGGCCGGCCACGGCCCGGAGCACGCAATCGGCCATGTCGCACGGGCCGTCAGCCGGCGCCCCCGTGACTTCGGACACGCGGCTGACCCACGGTATCGACGCGCCGTAGTCGAAGCGCAGCGTGAGGTCCATGCGCATGTCGACGGTGCCGGAGAGCCCCCGCACGATACGGACGAGGTCCGAGGTGTCGTCCCGGGCGCCGGCGGTGCCCGGCAGACGGGCGGTCATCAGGTCGGTCACGCTGGCGGAACCGGTCTCGGTCTCGAATACGGTCTCCAGCACGAGCGTGCCAGGCAGATAGCGCCGGCGCGTGGCACGGACCTCGCCGTGCGGCGCGATGCGCCATCGTCCGTGGTCCGGCGTGCCAAGGAGCGCGGCAAAACACGCGCCCGAATCGAACCGCGGCCAGCACAGCCAATCGATGGACCCGTCGCGCGAAACCAGTGCCGCGGTTTCGCAATCGCCAATCAACGCGTAATCTTCGATTTTTGAGGGCATTGCACTCCACTCCAAGCACTTCAACGAGGCCGTGACCATGCATGACAGCACCCGCATCCTGCTTGAATACAACGCCGGGCGTGATCCGGAAAGACTCACCCGCAAGCTGGATGCCATCGCCGCTGACCCGTTTTCATTCTTTCGCGGCACCAACAACCTGTATGCCGCGTCGCTGGCCGATGCTGCGCTGCTGCACGACGCGCCCCGCACGCTGGTCTGCGGGGACCTGCACCTTGAAAACTTCGGCAGCTTCAAGGGCGACAACGGCCTCGTCTACTTCGACATGAACGACTTTGACGAAGCGCTGGCGGCGCCGTTCACGGTCGACCTGGTGCGCGTGCTGTCGAGCCTGCAGGTGGCGTCCTTTAGCTGGAAACTGGCCGATGAAGACGCTTACAACCTGTGCCGGCGCTTTCTCGACACGTATGCGGCCACGCTGGTTGACGGCAAGCCGCGCTGGGTCGAGCGGGCCACCGCCACTGGCATCGTGCGCAATCTGCTGCGGGGCCTGCGCAAGCGTAACCGGGCGGCGTACCTGGCTGATCGCACCGAGCGCAATGGCAACCAAGTCACCCTGCGCATCGACGGCCGGCGCACTTTACGGGCAAGCAAGGAAGAGGCCCGCCGCGCGCGCCGCATTCTCGAGGCCTACGGCCAGCAGGGCAGCGGCCAGCGTTTCATTGCCATCGACGTCGCGCGGCGGATTGCCGGCACAGGCAGTCTGGGCCTCGAGCGCTATTCCGTGCTCGCTCGCCCTGAAAACGACCCCACCACGCTGCGCCTGATCGACATCAAGCTCTCTATCCCAAGTGTCTGGGACGATGTGCTGGGCGACGCCTGTAGCGTTGCTCCTTGGCGTAGCGAGGCCGGGCGCGTGGTCGATATCCAGCGCCTGTCGCAAGCCATTTCGCCCGCACTGCTGCGCGGCGTCGTCTACAGCGCCAAGGGCGAAAAGCCGAAATCGTACGTCGTCAAAAGCCTGCAGCCGACCGCCGACCGCGTCGCACTAGGCTCGGGCAAGAACGTGGTCGCCAACCTAGACGACGCGCTGCAGACCATGGCGCGCGTGGCGGCGTGGTGTCATTTGCGTGGCTGTGGCCGGCATGGGACCGATCTCGTGGAAAAGGTGCAGGACTACGCGGCTGGCACGGCGTGGCGCAAATCGGCGTTGAAGCTGGCGGCGCATGGCAAAGGCGTGTCGCTCAAGCAATGGGCTGAGTTTGCTGAAGATTATCGGCAGGCGCGCAGTGGCAAGGCCGCTTAAGCGCGCGGTGTAAGTGCGCGATGGCGCGCCGTTGACGCCAGGCCCGTGACTACTATTTGAAATCCCTCTGAGATTGCAATGAAAAACCTCGACAACCCCTCACATGATCGCGAGGTGGGCGTCGCCGACGCGACGCAAGACACGACGCGCATCGACGACACCCGCATTGGCGCGGTGCGTCCGCTTATTTCCCCTGCGCTGCTGCTGGACGAGCTGCCGGTGCCTGCCGATACGCAGGCGCTCGTCGAAGACACCCGCCGGGCCATCAGCAACATCCTGCACGGCCGCGACGATCGGCTGCTGCTCATCGTCGGCCCGTGCTCGATCCACGACCACGACCAGGCGCTCGATTACGCGCGCCGCCTCAAGGCCGCGGGCGATGCACTGAAGGACGACCTGCTGATCGTGATGCGCGTCTACTTTGAGAAGCCGCGCACGACGGTCGGTTGGAAGGGTTACATCAACGACCCGCGCCTGGACGGCAGCTTCCGTATCAATGAAGGGCTGCGCGCCGCGCGGCAACTGCTGCTCGACGTCAACGCGCTCGGTCTGCCCGCCGCGACGGAATTCCTTGATCTGCTGAGCCCGCAATACATTGCCGACCTGATCGCGTGGGGCGCGATCGGCGCGCGCACGACAGAAAGCCAGAGCCATCGACAGCTCGCGTCGGGCCTGAGCTGCCCGATCGGCTTCAAGAACGGCACCGACGGCGGCGTGCAGGTTGCGTCCGACGCGATCATCGCGGCGCGCGCCAGCCATGCGTTCATGGGCATGACAAAGATGGGCATGGCCGCGATTTTCGAGACGCGCGGCAACGACGACGCGCACGTAATCCTGCGCGGCGGCAAGAGCGGGCCGAACTACGACAGCGCGCACATCGAGGCGACCTGCGCGGCGCTGCGCGCGGCGAAGTTGCGCGAACAGGTGATGGTCGACTGCTCGCACGCGAATTCGAACAAATCGCATGAACGGCAGATCGACGTCGCGCAGGATCTCGCGCGGCAACTGTCGCAGGGCGAGCGCCGGATCGTCGGCGTGATGGTGGAAAGCAACCTCGAAGCCGGCCGCCAAGACCTGAAACCGGGTGTGCCGCTCAAGTACGGCGTGTCGATCACCGATGCTTGCCTGAGCTGGACGCAGACTGAGCCCGTGCTCGACATACTCGCCGAGGCGGTGCGGCATCGGCGCGCGTATTCGTACGACGGGTGATGTGACGGCGGCAGGTTCAGGCTTGTCGCCTTGTCCTTATCGCTGACGTTGGTTGGCGTCCCACTCGCCATTTCCATAACGGCCAGCCGCCGCACATTCGCATGCGGCTCGGCCGAGCATTGTGTGTCGGCATCCTGCCCACACGCGTCGCGGTGTCGCTCGTTGAGTAACACCGATCCCCTCCGGCTGCCCCGCGCCGGCTTACCGCTTCCAGATCACATCTTCCGTTTGGCGTGACGAGTTGCATGCCAGCGTGACACACGCACGCGCGCAGATTTCGATTTTCAAGTCGACTCGGGCCGTTGGTGCAGCTTTCGGTCGTTTTTGGGAGTCATCCTATGTGTCTGACATTTCCGAACAATCAGAATCCCACCCTGGTGGTGTGTGGCGATAGCTGGCGCATTCAATGTGGAGCACAGAATCTGCCGTATGCAAGGTGCTAGTGAACTGTCCTGCAATCACCGATGTGCGTTGCGAACTTTATTCAAGATTGGCGTGAAAAATATCTGAAAATAAAATCAAGCCGTCTTGGTGAAAATCTTAAATTGGTTTTGGAGATTGACTAGTGATTGTTAAAGAATTTATTAAATGCGCCGTGCCAATGATTGGAAGCACAGTGTTCGCCGTTCTGTGTCTGATCGCGGCACAGGGCGCCTCGGCTAGAGAATTCTATCCTTTTCCGGCCACACTTTCGCTGCCAAGCGGCCTTCCCAAGGGGACGGTTGTGGCGAGGCGCTTCTATACGCCTACACAGCTTTGTGGCGAGGCCAAGTGCAGATTGATGACCTTCGCCCCCTTCCCCTATGGAGCAGACGGGCCGACATCTCCTCTCGAATTGAAGGGGTTGAGTATGCAGGTGATTGTCAACGGAAAGGCTCAAAAACGAATGGATTTGTCGGACCCATACGTCGCATTTTCCACGCCAGTTGAATTGCAGTTGATCAGAGACTCGTCTAGCGATATAGCCAGCAGCACGACGCAAGATCAAATTCGTTTCTGGTTCTTCACATACACGATGACAGGCGCCACCAGAATCGAAAACTATTTTTCCATCAATAAAGGTTCCCTGACGAAAATCGAAGGGACGTGTTCGGTGCCAAGTCAGACGGTAGAACTGCCGCCCACCATCGGGCGGAAATTGGGCGGTGTCGGTTCAACAGCCGGCGTGCGCGACTTTCAGATCAAGATCAACAATTGCCCGAAGGGGTACAACCGGGTCGGATACACGCTCCAGCCGATGGGTGGTGTGGCGGATGCGCCGGGCGTACTGCCGCTTGGCACCGATTCAACCGCAAAGGGTGTGAAGATTCGCCTTGCCAACCGTAACGGTACTGCGGCCAAATTTGGCACGTCGCTCAAGCTAGACGATTACGACAAGGCGACCGGCGGCTCATACATGATCCCGATGCAGGTCTCGTATATCCAGACCGAAGCAACGGTCACACCCGGTACGGTAAAGGGCGCGATCTCTCTGCGGCTGGACTATCTGTGATCCGATTGCCCGAGAAAGGCGCGCCGCAGTGATGCAAAAAGCCGTACTAGGGCGGTGTAATCAGAGCTGGTAAGGACCGGGCCGTTGTCGCTGCAAAGCAATAACGGCGTCGGAACCCCGTTCCCGGCGTGCCGACCCGGGCGATCAGCGCATGCTCCTACGCGCTCGACGCCGTGCTCGCCTTGCCGCCGCACGACAGATGTCAGCCGAGCAATTCTCGATTTTCAAGCCAAATTGGGCCTTGACCCAGTTTCTGTTCTTATAGGAATTTTCCTATTTTCGTGGCATTCCAGAACATTCAGAGTCCCACCTTGGCCGTGCATGACGATGGCAGGCGCATTTAATGTGGGGCGTGGTATCCACCCGACAGAGCGGAAGACTCCGGAAAAGCATTGCGCAATCACCGAGATGCACATTGAATTTCTATCAAGGTTGGCACAAAAATAGTTGCGCATAAAACCAAACCATCAGAACGAAATTATGTTTTGGAGATTGACGATTGTGAAACGATTGAGTCAACGCCGCACGCAAATGTTGAGAACCACGGCGTTTGCAATTTTAGGTTTGGCCGTGATGCAGCGCGCCGAGGCTCACCAGGATCTTGTCGCATTTTCCGGCTCATATGCGCTCCCAGGTGGCATGGCCGAAGGAACGGTTGTGGCGAGGCGCTCTTATACGCCTACGCAACTCTGTGGTGAGGCCCATTGCGAATTGTATAGTTTCCACATGCTCAGCACCGGGGGGCGCGAGATACTGACTGGATCTGAGGTTGGCACAAATTTAATAGGCTTGAGCATGCGTGTTCTTGTTAATGGAAAGCCTCAAGAAGTATTTACGAGTTCGAGCTCCTCGATCAAATTTTCCAGCCCCATGGAAGTGCAGTTGTTCAGAAACGACGGCGACGTCACTACCAGCACAACGAGCCGCAAAATTCACTTCACGCTCTACATGAGAGCAATGTCGAAACCCAATAACGGTCTTCTTACTGCCCAATTTCTCATCAATGACGCCACACTGACCAGAATCGAAGGAACATGTTCGGTGCCAAGTCAGGCGGTAGAACTGCCGCCCACCGTCGGACGGAGATTGGACGGTATCGGTTCAACAGCCGGAGTGCGCGACTTTCAGATCAAGATCAACAATTGCCCGAAGGGGTACAACCGGGTCGGATACACGCTCCAGCCGATGGGCGGTGTGGTGGATACGCCCGGCGTACTGCCGCTTGCCACCGATTCAACCGCAAAGGGCGTGAAGATTCGCCTTACCGGCCGTGACGGGCTCGCGGCCAAATTCGGGACGTCGCTCAAGGTGGACGATTACGATAAGGCGACTGGCGGTTCATACATGATTCCGATGCAGGCGTCGTATATCCAGACCGACGCCGCAGTCACCCCCGGTACGGTAAAGGGCGCGATCTCGCTGCGGCTCGACTATCAATGACGGGAAGGGCGGGCTTTAGTGATGCATTCGCCTCTTCGCCCTTAAGTTAAAGGGGGCGCGGCCGATAGTGCTGAGGTAGCCGGCCGCCCGGCGCGATGGTCGCGCCCGCGTGAAGAGCCGCGCACGCCACTCTTGCCGCGCCCATGTCTGCTCGCCTGACCATCCGCACCCGCCTGGTGCTTTCGGTTTCGATTCTGTTTCTGCTTGCCTTGCTGATTGGCGTGGCAGGCCTGCTCGGCCTGCGCGCCGCCAACCATGCGCACGAGGAAACCTTCACCAATCAGTTTCCGTCTGCGCTCGCGCTCGGCGAATCCGATTTGAGCCTTACGCGCGCACGCACGGCCCTCGACAAGGCCATGCTGTATCCGAACGACAAGGGCGCGATGAAGTTGCTCGATCGTACCGAAGAGCTGATCGCGCGCTCGGATGAAGCGTGGAAGAAATACCTGACGCTGCCCCGCAGCGAAGAAGAGGACCGCCTGGCCAAGGAGGTCGCCACCACGCGTGAAGCCGCGGCAGGCAGCCTGCGCGACATCATCAAGGCGCTGCGCGCGGATGACCGTGCGACGGCCGATGGCATCATGGAAAAGCGCGTGTCCAACGCTTTCCGCGATTCCAACGACAAAAGCCTGGCATTGAGCAAGAAGCAGCTCGGCTTTTCCAAGGCCAACTACGACGAATCTCAGGAGGCCTACGCGCGTTTTCGCGTGATCGTAACGGCGGCCATCCTCGTCGCCCTGGTGGTGGCGCTGTGGTGCGCCTGGTCGTTGCTGCGCGCGATTGTGGGGCCGCTGAACGCCGCGCTGGCGCAGTTCGACCGCATTGCTGCGGGAGACCTCACCGAACGTGTGCGCATCGACCGTCACGACGAGATGGGCCGCCTGCTCGAAGGCCTGGCCCGCATGCAGACCGCGCTGACCGATACCGTGCGCCGCGTGCGTACGGGCTCCGAATCCATCGGCGCCGCCACCAAGCAGATTGCCGCGGGCAATGCAGACCTGTCGCAACGCACGGAAGAGCAGGCCAGCTCGCTGGAAGAAACCGCTTCCAGCATGGAAGAGATGACCTCCATCGTGCGTCAGAACGCCGACAACGCCCGCCAGGCCAGCCAACTGGCCGACAGCGCATCGGAAGTCGCCAGCCAGGGCGGTGCCGTGGTGACCGACGTGGTGGCGACCATGCGCGAGATCAGCGCGTCGTCGCGCACGGTGTCGGAAATCATCGGCGTGATTGACGGCATTGCGTTCCAGACCAACATTCTTGCGCTCAATGCCGCCGTCGAGGCCGCCCGTGCTGGCGAACAAGGCCGTGGCTTTGCGGTGGTGGCCGGTGAAGTGCGCAACCTCGCACAGCGCAGCGCCGCAGCTGCCAAGGAAATCAAGGAAATGATCGAGGCGTCGCTCTCAAAGGTCGAGACAGGCAGCGCGTTGGCCGAACGTGCAGGCAGCACGATGGAAGACATCGTGTCGTCCATCCGCCGCGTGACCGACATCATGGGCGAAATTGCCGCCGCCTCGAACGAGCAAAGCTCCGGCATCGAACAGGTCAACAAGGCCGTCACGCTGATGGACGAAGCCACGCAGCAGAACGCAGCGCTGGTGGAGCAGGCTGCCGCAGCGGCTGAATCGCTGGAGGAGCAGGCCCAAGCCTTGAACGCCGCCATCGCAGCGTTCCGCCTCGCCTGATATTCGCCCCGTCGATGCACGGGGCCCGCCAAAGACTTAAGACTTGCCTTGAACGCGGTTTCGGTTGATATAACCGACTGGCCCATTCAAGGAGTCGCTTCATGCCGTTCATCATTGCCGCGCTCGCGCTGGTTGGTCTGCTGATCTACGGTGCAGTCCGGCTGTATGCAGGCGTTGCCGCGGCTTACGGCGCGTTGGCGGGCAGTGCGGCGGTGCTGCTTGCCGTTGCGCTGCTGGCCGGGGCAGTCATCACCTTCATCCGACGTTACCGCGCCGTTCATGGCGTGAACGTGAAAGGGCAGCGGATTGTGTCGCTCAGCGCAAGCTGGGGCCAGGTCGCCGTTGACGCCGAACAGAAACGCGGGACGCTGCGGTTGCACGGGCAAAGCGCGCGCTTTCTCTTCGCTGATATTGCCGGCGCTGATGCGGTTGAACGCGAGGGTGCCTGGGCTCTGGCGCTGCGTCTGAAGCATCAGGCGCAGGCAGATTGGGCGATCCCGATGCGCAATCGCCAGGAAGCAAAACGTTGGGCGAAGATCTTTGCGCTGGCGGCGAGCCAGGAGCTTTGACCGGCGCGTCGACCCGCTTATTCCGTCGTACTCGGATTCCAGAACGCCTGGGCCACGTGCGGCTGCGATTGCAGCGACGCAACGATGCGGTCCAGCTCGGCCGCGTTCACGGCGGTCGACATCAGCATCGCTTCAATTTCTACGTGGTCGTCGCCAAAGGGTTCGACTGACAGGTCGCTGACGGGGTAGCGAGCCTCTTCAAGCAGGCGTTCCAGATCGGCCAGCGCCTCTTTCTGGCGCTCGCTGGTGGAGATGACGCACATCGTGTACGTGACTTCGCTGGCCTGATTGTCCAGCGGCGTGCGGTTGATGCGATCCACCACGGGCCGCAGCAGGATGTTAGACGCCAGCACGAACAGCGTAATCAGAATGGCCTGGCCAACAAGGTCGGAGCCTGCCGCCGCACCCACAGCCGCCGAGCCCCACAGCGTGGCGGCGGTGTTCAGGCCGCGCACGTTCAGCCCTTCCTTCATGATCGTGCCGGCACCCAGAAAGCCGACGCCGGACACCACATAGGCGATCACGCGCGTGGTGTCCGATGCGGTGCCGATCTGCGCGGCCATGTCGACGAATGCCGATGCAGCCACAGCCACCAGCGCATTGGTGCGCAGCCCCGCAGTCCGCTGTCTGACCTGCCGCTCGAAACCGATCAACGACCCAAGCGCAAAGGCCGAGGCAAGGCTCACGAACGAATCCACCAGCGTGGCGACATTGAGATGGACGAGGGCTTGCAGCGTCATCGGCGGCTCCTTGTTGTGGTGACCGGAGTCTTGGTGAAGGGCGCCGATGGTTATAGCACGGCGCCATGACACGCCGTGCGGGCCGGGGAGGCCGGACGGCTACTTATAGTCCCACTGCATCTGCTCGGGGATCGGCACGGCGTCCGACGTCTCCAGGCAGCGGTCGAGGTAAGCGAGCAGGGAGCGCGGCTGAAAACCGGTCTCCTGCACCAGCCGCGTGTTGTCGAACACGTAGCTCATGCTGGCGAACTTGGCATACAGGTGGATGCAGCGCGCCACCAGTCGCACATTGCCGTCGCCCGTCAGGCTCAGGAATTTACGCGCCAAAGCTTTCTCGGCGATTTTTTCCTGATACACGTAGCCGGCCAGCGCCTGGGCATCTTCTTCCGGCGTCTTGCAACGCTTGAAGCGCGGATACAGCGTTTCGATGCGCTCGGAGTTCGCGTCGCCGGCGCTGATGTGATAGAGGTCGTGCGCCAGCGTGGGCTTGGTCGACAGCTGCACGATGGCCTCGGCGCAGTCGTCCACGGGCAGGATGTCGACGCGGTCGGACAAGCGGCAGCTGAATGTCTCCAGCAGCGCCACCATGCGCAGCATCCAGAAGATGCTGCCCGACGGCTCGCAGCCCAGCGTGCTATGACCCACCACGATGGACGGCCGCACCACCACCAACGGCAGTTCGGGCACGTCTTCGCGAAGCTTCAGCTCAGCCATGCCCTTGGAATACGTGTAAGGCACCGCGTGCTGCTCCAGCGGGGGGACATCCCAGCTTTCGCTGACATGGCGATCCGCCAACTGGCCGCACGACATGGCCGTGCCGATCTGCAGGAATCGCTTCAGGCGTTTGCCCTGCGCCGCCAGTCGGCCCAGCGCCAGCACGCCCTCCACGTTGGTTTCCCACAGCGACGGGTGGTTCGAGAACGTTGCCAGCGCCGCGCAGTTGATGATGATTTCCGGATCGCCCAGCTTGGCGGCACCGGCTTCGCGCAGGTCGAACGGCACGATCTGCGATTCCTTAATGCCCTCCAGCGTGCCCTGTGCAAACTCGAAGCGGCGCAGGTTGCTGCGTAGCCGCGCCAACCCTTCTGCGGGCGTGTCACCGCGCACGGCAAAGCGTGTGTCGGCCAGCAAACCTTTGGCTGCCAGATTGGCGGCAATGGCGCCGCCCACGAAACCGGTCGCACCGGTTAGCAAAATACTCATGCGAGAAAACTTGAATCCCTTGGGTGGCAAAACGGGCGACCAACCCGCTTGCAAACAACACTGCCGCTGCCGCACCGGCGAGGCGCGTATCGGCAGCACGCTCGAGGCAGGGAGGGGCAAGTCGTGCCAGATGAAGCCGCGCACACGAAACGGGGTTCGCGGGCCGCAAGATTCGCGTGACGCGATGCGGCCGAAACCTGCGCACAATCAGCGATTTATAAGAATGTAACCTTTCAGGTGCCTTTCAGCACCCCATTCCATCAGAGGGTTGACTCAAGTTTGCGGCACTGCGCAACTCGACGTGGCATTGGCAGCGATCTCGCGCGCGGCCTTGGCGCCCTCGACTTGCAGGATGGTCGGCAGCGATACGCCGTTCTTGGCGGCTGTCACTTCGGCCAGGATCGAGATGGCGATTTCCGGCGGCGTGCGGCTGCCGATGTAAATGCCGACCGGCCCATGCAGGCGCGCGAGCTCGGCATCGCTCAGGTCGAATTCCTTCAGCCGCTCCCGGCGGTTGGCGTTGTTGCGGCGGCTGCCGAGCGCGCCAACGTAGAAGGCGGGCGTCTTGAGCGCTTCCATGAGCGCGAGGTCGTCGAGCTTGGGATCGTGCGTGAGGGCGATGACGGCGCAGCGCTCGTCGAGCTTCATGGCCATCACCGTATCGTCGGGCATGGTGCGGACCATGGCCACCCCAGGGATCGACCACTCTTCGCTGTATTCCTCGCGCGGGTCGCAAACGGTGACCTGGTAGTCCAGCCCCACGGCGATCTGGCACAGGTAGCGCGAAAGCTGTCCCGCGCCGATGACGAGCATCCGGTAGCGCGGTCCGTGAATCGTCACGAGGCGCGCTTCGTCAAATTGCAGGCCGTCGGTGACGGTGGCGTGCTGCAGCGTCGACACACCGGTCGCCATGTCGAGCGTGCGCGCGACGAGCTGGCCGGCCTCCACGGCGCGCAGCAGGGCTTCGATCCCGCTGGAGGCGTTCAGGGGCTCAAGCACAAGTTGCAGCGTGCCGCCGCAGGGCAGGCCAAAGCGGTGCGCTTCTTCAGCGCTGATGCCGTATTTGACGGCTTCGGGCTTGGTGTAATGCAGCCCTTCACGGCGCACGCGGTCGATGAGGTCGTCTTCAATGCAGCCGCCTGAAACCGAGCCGATGACTACGCCGTCATCGCGCAGCGCGAGCATTGCGCCTTCGGGCCGCGGCGACGAGCCCCACGTTTTGACCACCGTGACGAGCAGCACGCGCCGCCCCTGTTCCAGCCAGCGCACGCTGGTTTTCAAGACTTCAAGATCGACGCTGTCCATGATGCGTTGGCTGCGCTTTCGCGCGCTTGATGATTCTGTTGCGGGGAATGCACCGATTATGCCCCGTGGTGCAAAAACAGGTAGGCGGCCGCCACGGCCACCAACGCCACGATGATCCACGGCCATGGGTTACGCGGCTGCAGCGCAGGGCTGACGTTGGGGGCGGCGCCCGGCGGTGCGCCGTGAGCCTGCAGTTGGCCGGCTGCGAGGTCGGGAATTGCCTGCGTGGCCGGCATGCCGTCAACGGGCGGCGCGGCCTGTCCGTCGGCGCCGGCCGTATCTGCGGAGCCGAATTCGGCCGCAAAACGCTGGAAGAATTCATCGGCCAGCTTGCGTGCAGCACCATCGATGAGCCGCGAGCCAATTTGGGCAAGCTTGCCGCCCACCTGCGCGGTCGCGGTGTAAGAAAGCCGCGTGACCGTGGGGCCTTCGGGCGTGAGTTGCACCTGCGCGCTGCCTTTGCCGAAGCCGGCCGCGCCGCCCTGGCCGTCGAAATGCAGTGTGTAGCTGCGCGGCGGCGCCACATCGAACAGTTCCATGCGCCCCTTGAAGCGCGCCTTGACGGGCCCGACGGCGGCGGTCATGGCGACGTCGTAGGCGGGGTTGGTGCTTCCCTCGGCGGCGGTGATGCTCTCGCAGCCGGGAATGCAACGTTGCAGCACGGCTGGGTCGTTCAGCGCATCCCAGGCGGTCTGGAGTGGCACGGGCAAGAGATGGGTCTGGGTCAGTTCCATGGCGCGGTCGATCGGGCTGGGGTTGGGGGGCGGGGGTTGCGCGTGCGGCGAGCATGCGCCAATTCGTGCTCCAGCGCAGCCAGGCTGTCGAAATGGTGCGCCGGCACCATCACATCGACATGCGGCAGGATGGCCCGCACGCCACGTGCCCGCGGCTCAAAACCGGCAAAGCGCAGCAGCGGGTTGAGCCAGACGATGCGATGGGCAAAGCGCGCGAGGCGCGCCATCTCGGTGTCGAGCAGGTCGATATGCTCATGGTCGAGCCCGTCCGTCACGAGCAGGACGGTGGCACGGCCGGACAGCGTGCGGCGCGCCCATTGGCGATTGAACTCTGCCAGCGCTGTGCCGATGCGCGTGCCGCCCGACCAATCTGGCACAAGCTGCGCGATGGCTTGCACGGCGACATCCGGATCACGCTCGCGCAGCTGCCGCGAGACGTTCGTCAGCCGCGTGCCGAACAGGAAGGCCTGGATGCGCTCGCGCGATTGCACCAGCGCGTGGCAGTAATACAGCACGGCGCGCGAATAGCGGCTCATCGATCCCGAGATGTCGAGCAGCAGTACCAGCGGCGGTGTGCGATCGACGGGCTGGCGGTATTTCCAGCCGGTCCATTCGCCCCCGGCGCGAACTGCCTGGCGGGCGGTCGCACGCAGGTCCGGATGCCGCCCGCGCGAGGCTGCTTTGAGCCGGCGCGTGCGCTCCTGCGCCAGATGTACGCGCCGGCGGCGGATCATGTGTTGTAGCGTGCGCCATTCCGCAGCGTTGAGCGTGTCGAAATCGCGCGTGCGCAGGGCCTCGTTTGCAGAAAACGCCAGCGGCGCCACGATGTCATGGCGTTCGCCATCGGGCTTCGGGCCCGGCGGAAGGTTGGTCGACGGCTGCGCGCGCAGGGCATCGGCCAGGCGGTTGCTGCGCGCTGCGGGAATGCCGCCACGCACCTTGGGCAGCAACAGCGCGCGCAGCTTGCCTTCCCAGTCCGGATCGCGCCAGAACACGTTGAAGGCGGCATCGAACAGCGTGCGTTCGTCGGGATGCGAGACGAGCAGGGCAGACAGCGCAGCCTTTACGTCGTCGCGGCGGCCGATGTCGATATGGCTCAGGGCTTCGATGGCATCCACGGCGCGCGAGGGCGCCAGCGGCATGCCGGCGTTGCGCAGCAGCCGCACGAAGTGCGTCACGTTGCGCGCCAGCATCGGGAGCTGCATCGGCACGGTCGCTTGCATGCCTTACTCCGGCAGCGCGGGCGCGGCCAGCAGTTGCTCGATGGTTTGCGTATCGACGCGTGCCAGGTCGTCCTGGTACTTGAGCAGCACGCCCAGCGTGTCCTGCACGGACTGCGGATCAAGCTCGGTCACGTTGAGCGCCGCCAAGGCGCGGCACCAGTCGATGGCTTCGGCAATGCCCGGCGCCTTGAACAGGTCGATGCCGCGCAGGCGGTGCACGAAATCGACCGCACGCTGCTGCAGGCGGGCAGAGGTCTCGGGCGCGCGCTGCGCCACGATCTGCAGCTCTCGTGCCTTATCCGGGTAGCCGATCCATTGATACAGGCAGCGCCGCTTGAGCGCGTCGTGCACCTCGCGTGTGCGGTTGGACGTCATGATGACCAGCGGAATCACCTGCGCGCGCACCGTGCCAAATTCAGGAATCGACACCTGGAAGTCCGACAGCAGCTCCAGCAAAAACGCCTCGAACGGTTCGTCAGCGCGGTCGATCTCGTCGATCAGCAGAACGCGCGGTGTCTCGGGATGGAGCGGGTCGGGTAGCAGCGCCTGCAGCAACGGGCGCTTGAGAAGGAATTCGTCGCGATAGAGCGTGTCGGCGCGTGGCTTCTCGCCGACGGCCTCGGCCAGCCGCAGCGCCATGATCTGGCGCGGGTAATCCCATTCATAGAGCGCGCTGGCGGTGTCGAGCCCTTCGTAACACTGCAGCCGCAGCAGCGACGTGCCGAGCAGTCCCGCCGCCGCCTTCGCGAGCTCGGTCTTGCCGACGCCGGGCTCGCCTTCGAGAAACAGCGGCCGCTGCATGCGCAACGCAAGAAACAAGGCCGTGGCCAGCTCACGGCTGGCGAAATAGCCTTGGCCTTGCAGTTGCGCGATGCAGTTGTCGATGGAATCGACTGGCATGCCGTTCCTTGGCGGGCGCTCAGTGATGGTGCGTCAATGCCTGTTCGACCGCGCGCGCCGTCAATACCGGAATGAGGTGCGCCCGGTACTCCGGCGAGGCATGCAGATCGCCTACCAGATCGTCAGCGGGCACCACCACCTTGCGTGCCGCTTCTGCTGTAAAGCTGGCGGCCAGCGCCTGCTCCAACGGCGTGCAACGGAACACGCACGGCGCCGCGCCCGTGACCGCCACACGCACATTGTTGCCCTTGCGACTGATGAATACGCCCACCAGCGCAAAGCGCGACGCCGGGTTGCGGAATTTCACGTAGGCCGCCTGGTCCGGCACGGGAAACTGCACCTCGGTGATGAGTTCGTCCGCGGCCAGCGCGGTCTCATACATGCCGAGGAAAAAGTCGTCCGCCGCGATGTTGCGCCGCTCGGTGACGACGGTGGCGTTCAGGCCCAGCACAGCGGCCGGGTAGCACGCCGCCGGATCGTTGTTGGCGAGCGAGCCGCCGAGCGTGCCCATCGCGCGCACTTGTCGGTCGCCGATGCCGCCGGCCAGTTCCCCCAGCGCGGGCAGCATGCGAGCGATGTCGGCGTTGTCCGCCACATCGGCATGGCGTGTGGCCGCGCCCACCGTGATCACACCGGGCTGCGTGCGAATGCCTGACATGCCCGGAATGCGCGTCACATCCACCAGGGTAGACGGCTGTGCCAACCGCAGTTTCATCGCTGCCAGCAGGCTCTGCCCGCCGCCAAGGTATTTGGCGTCGGCGTGCGTCTTCAGCGCGGTGACGGCGGTCTGGGCGTCGGTGGCTTTCTGGTACTCGAAATCGTACATGGTGGGCTCCTTTGCCTAGGCCTTGGCCGCTTGAATGGTTTGCCAGACACGATGCGGCGTTGCTGGCATCTGGATGTCCTTCACGCCCAGTGGCGCCAGCGCGTCGACGATGGCGTTGATCAGCGCCGGCGGCGAGCCGATCGCGCCGGCTTCGCCACAGCCCTTGACGCCCAGCGGGTTGTGCGTGCACGGCGTGCCCTTGGCGGTTTCCACCGTAAAGCTGGGCAGGTTGTCCGCGCGCGGCATGGCGTAGTCCATGTACGAGCCGGTCAGCAACTGGCCGTTCTCGTCGTACACGCACGCTTCCATCAGCGCCTGTCCGATCCCCTGGCCAAGCCCGCCGTGCACCTGGCCCTCGACGATCATCGGATTGATGATGTTGCCGAAATCGTCCACCGCGACGAAGCGGTCGATGTGGACTTCGCCGGTATCAGGATCGACCTCCACTTCGCAGATGTACGCGCCGGCCGGGTAGGTGAAGTTGGTCGGATCGTAGAAGGCGTTTTCGTCCAGCCCCGGTTCGAGCTTGTCGAGCGGGTAGTTGTGCGGCACGTACGCCGTGAGCGCCACTTCGCCAAAGGTCTTGGTGCGATCGGTGCCGGCCACGCGGAAGACGCCATCCTTGAACTCGATGTCCTCCGCCGACGCCTCCAGCAGATGCGCGGCGATTTTCTTGGCCTTGGCCTCGATCTTGTCGAGTGCCTTCATGATGGCGGAGCCGCCCACGGCAATCGAACGCGAGCCATACGTGCCCATACCGAACGGGATGCGCCCGGTGTCACCGTGCACGATCTCGATGTTGTCGATGGGCACGCCCAGCCGATCGGCCACCACTTGCGCGAACGTCGTCTCGTGGCCCTGGCCGTGGCTGTGCGAGCCGGTGAAAACCGTGACGGAGCCCGTCGGGTGCACACGAATTTCGCCGGCTTCAAACAGACCAGCCCGCGCGCCAAGGGCCCCCGCGATGTTCGACGGCGCCAGCCCGCACGCTTCGATGTAGCAGGAATAGCCCATGCCGCGCAGCCGCCCCTTGGCGCGCGAGGCATCGCGTCGGGCCGCAAAGCCCTTCACATCGGCCAGTTCGATGGCGCGGTCCAGGCACGGCTCGTAGTCGCCCGTGTCATACGTCAGTCCAACCGGCGTGGCATACGGGAACGTGCGGATGAAGTTGCGGCGGCGCAGATCAGCCGGGTCAACTTGCAACTCGCGCGCGGCAGTTTCAACGAGGCGCTCGACCACATACGTCGCCTCAGGCCGGCCGGCGCCACGATACGCATCGACGGGCGCGGTGTTTGTGAATACCGCTTTCACCTCGGCATAGATGGCTGGCGTCTTGTACTGGCCCGCAAGCAACGTCGCATACAGGATGGTTGGCACGCTGCTCGCAAACGTCGACAGATACGCGCCCATGTTGGCCGTCGTATGCACGCGCATGGCGAGGAAATTGCCCTGCGCGTCGAGCGCCAGTTCTGCATGCGTAACGTGGTCGCGGCCATGCGCGTCGGTCAGGAAGGATTCGGAGCGCTCGGCCGTCCACTTGATCGGCCGGCCGACCTTCTTCGATGCCCAAGTAAGCGCCACATCTTCCGGGTACAGGAAGATCTTCGAGCCGAATCCGCCGCCCACATCCGGCGCAATCACGCGCACCTTGGCTTCGGTCAGGCCCAGCACGAACGCCGACATCAGCAGGCGCTCCACGTGCGGGTTCTGGTTGGCGACGTAAAGCGTGTAGCTGTCGTCCTGGCGCGAATAGCTGGCATTGACGGCGCGCGGCTCGATGGCGTTCGGAATCAGCCGGTTGTTGACGATGTCGAGCTGCGTCACGTGCGCGGCCTTGGAAAACGCCGCATCGGTGGCGGCCTTGTCGCCGTGGCCCCAGGTGTAGCAGGTGTTGTTGGGCACGTCGTCGTGGACGGCGGTGCCGGCGGCATCTGCGGTGGCAGTGTCGACCACGGCGGGCAGTTCGTCGTATTCCACGTCGATCATCTCGACGGCGTCCTTGGCGATCTTCACCGATTCAGCCACCACCAGCGCGACCTGATCACCCACGTGGCGCACCTTGCCTTGCGCGAGCACGGGGTGGGGCGGCTCCTTCATTGGCGTGCCGTCAATGCTGTGGATGAGCCAGCCGCACGGCAGGCCGTTCACCTTGTCGGCGGCCAGGTCGTCGCCTGTGAGCACGGCCAGCACGCCCGGATGGTTGCGTGCGGCATCCGCATTGATGTGTTTGATGCGCGCATGTGCATACGGCGAGCGCAGGAATACCGCGTACGACTGGTGGGCCTGGACGACATCGTCCGTGTACTGTCCGGCGCCTGTCAGGAAGCGGAAATCTTCCTTGCGTTTGACGGACGCACCGATCAGGTGGTTGTTGGGTTCTGCGGGAGCGTTCATGGTGGTCTCCTCGCTCGGGTCAGGCGGCGTGGGCGCGCGCTGCGGCCAGGCTTTGCAGGGAGGCATCGTCGCCCTCAGCTTCAGCCATGGCTTCGGCACCGTGCATCACGGCCCGCACGATGTTGTGATAACCCGTGCAGCGGCAAAGATTTCCGTCGAGCTGCTCACGCACCGTGTGTTCATCGGGATGCGGGTGTTGTGCAACCAGCGCCGTGGCGGCCATCACCATGCCCGGTGTACAGAAGCCGCATTGCAGGCCGTGGCATTGGCGAAAGGCTTCCTGCATCGGGTGCAGCGCGCCGTCTTTCGACAGGCCTTCGATGGTGGTCACCTCGGCGCCGTCCGCCTGCACGGCCAGGATGTTGCAGGACTTCACCGCGCGCCCATTCATATGCACGGTGCAGGCGCCGCATTGCGCGGTATCGCAGCCGACGTGCGTGCCGGTCAGGCGCAAGTTTTCGCGCAGCAATTGGACTAGCAGGGTATGGGGTTCGACACTGACGGTGACGGGCGCACCGTTGACCGACAGCTTGAGGCTGATCGCCATGGGAGTCTCCTTGGGGGATGGGCGCCGGGTGCCACGCTGTGCGCCTTCGTTGCTGCGAAGATGCGCGCGTGGTCTCGATATCGGTGGTCGCGGCTCTACTCAGTAAAGCACAGGCGAACCAGAAGACAACCGCAGCGCGGTGAGCTGGTCGGAGGAAAAAGGGCGATGCTGCGGCACGCAGACAAACCAAACAAATGCCGCAGAAATGACAAAGGGCCGGAATCCGGCCCTCGATTGGCACCAGGCGGTCATGACCTGGCGGGTGTGGCGGCGGGTGTGATGACACACGGCCGGCGCACGGTGCTACTGAAACTGCGATTGCTGCATACAGCTAACCTGGGCACACGCCCATCAACAATAGCGTGGCGGGTTAGGCCTTGGCGGTGCGGTGCGTGCCAAACAGGTTCGCGATTGCCGAGAAGAACTGGGCGAACGAGAACGATTGGCCGCTCGGACGGCGATAGTAGTAGATACCTTCGGACATTTCGCGCTCGATCAGTTCGCGTTCGAGTTGATCGGTCAGCTTCAGGTCGTTCGTGTTTTGCATGATTGGCCTCTTAGGGAAATCCCGGTTAGGGAATACCCTGATCATACACCAGATGACGCAATGCACCATACGTAGGCTTACGTATGCACCCCTTTTGCGCCGTCTATCGTTGCTCGGCCACCACGCTGGCGTTGCGCCGCACCAATGTGGTGCGGTCACCGCTTTCTATACGCCTTGCGTCTCACTTGACGGGAATGGGTTGGCTGGCCGGGATCGGCACCGCCGTCACACTGTTCTTCGGGCTGCCCGAAATGACCTTGTCTGAATACGTCAGATAGACCAGCACGTTACGCTTGCGATCGACCGTGCGCACCACGTGCAGCGTCTTGAAGTCGAGCGACAGTCGCTGCGTGAACATGTCGTCCTGCTGCGGCAGGGGCTTGACGAAGCTGATGTCACCGACTTGGCGGCAGGCCACGGCGGCTTCGCTCACGTCTTCGGCCACGCCCAGCGTGCCCTTGATGCCGCCGGTGCGGGCCCGCGAGACGTAGCAGGTCACGCCCTGCACGAGCGGATCGTCAAAGGCTTCGATGACGATCTTGTCAGAGCCCGTGATGCGGAAATTGGTGCTGACGCTGCCGATATCTTCGGCGCGAGAGCAGCCAACGGTGCTCAGAGCGAGCGCGGCAATCAAGACGGGGAATTTGGTGAACGGGCGCATGGCTTTGCGTAGATAAAAAAGGAAGATTGAAAATCAGAGCAGCGACTCAGGCGGCCAGGAAGCGGCAGCTTCGTCGACAAAGGTGGGCCGCATGTCGGTGTGTTGGCGGGAATGCTCTATGCGGCGGTGCAGGGCGTCCATGAAGACCTTGACCTTGGCGGGCATCAGGCGGCGGCCTGGAAATACGGCATACACGCGCATCGGCGGGGATTGGAAATCCGTCAGCACTTCCTGAAGCGCGCCTGAAGCGATCAGGTCGGTAGCAAACACGGAGGTGATGCGAGCGACACCCAGACCCGCAATCGCGGCCTGCATGCGCAACTCGCTGTTGGAGGTGCGCATGCGGAAGTCCAGCGGCAGGTTGATCGTCTCGCCGCCGGGCGTGCGGAACTGCCATTCGGCTTCGTTTGAGGTACCGAGGCAGGGCCAATCGGCGAGCTGGTCTGGGTGGGTGAGCGGCCCAAGACGCTCCAGCAGCTGCGGGGCGACGACCACGGCGCGCCGCAAGTCAAAGACGCGCTGGGCGACGAGGCCGGAATCGGGCAACGGCCCGCGCGGCACGGTCAGCATGATGTCGTAGCCCTGGGCGAGCGGGTCGATCTGGCGCGGCGCGACATCCACCTCGATGCGCAAGCCGGTGTGCTCGCGCATGACTTCCAGCACCACCTCGGCGAGCTGCTTGGCGGCAAACTCATACGGCATGGCAATGCGCAAGGTGCCGGCGGGTGACTGGAACGTCGCTGCGGCATCTTCCGAAACTTCGCGCAGCCGCTGGAACAATGGGCCGGCGTCGCGCAGCAGGGCTTCACCGGCATCGGTCAGGCGCAGGCGGCGTGTGCTGCGCTCGAAAAGGCGCACGCCCATCTTGCCTTCCAGCCGCGACACCGCCGTGCTGACCGACGACTTGGGCAACCCCAGCCGATCGGCCGCACGCGTGAAGCTGCCGAGCGTGGCCACGGTGCAAAAAGTGTCCCAGTCGTTCCAGTCCGTCGTTCGCATAGTTGAACAATGAATTTGTTAGCAGGCGATTTCCGCCGGTTTCGAGGCAAATTACCATCCCTGCATGAACACGCCAAGCACAGACCACACGGTTTCTCCGCCGCCCGCACCGCGCAAACCGGCCGCCGCATCGACCGTCGGCAGCCGGATGGAATTGCGCATGGTGGGCATGGTGATTGGCTTGGCAACGGGCGTGGACTACATGTCCAACCTGATGTTCTCGATTGCCGGGCCGCATATCGAAGGCGGGGTGCTGGCGTCACAAGATGTGTATCTGTGGGCCGTGACGGCGTATGCGGCAGCGGCCAGCCTGGCGATTCTGGTGATGGGCCGGCTGGCCGATCACATGACGTACCGGAAGCACACGCTGCTGTCGCTGCTTGTTTTCATCGTCGGCACGCTGATGTGCGCGGCTGCCGAGGGCGGCACGATGCTGATCGTCGGCCGGGCGGTGCAGGGGTTTGGCGGCGGGCCGATGCTGTCCACCTCGCGCATCTTTGTGCAGCACAGCCCCGCGCACGAACGCCGCACGATGATGAAGGGCATGATCTACGGCATCTTCGGGCTGAGTTGCGTGTCACCGATGCTGTCGGCGGCGCTCACGGAGCAATTTGGCTGGCGCGCCATCTTCGTCGCGCAGTTGCTGGTGGCGGTGGTGGTGTGCGGGCTGGTGGCGGCGTTCTATCCGCACCCAAAGATGCACGAGCGCAAGGGCGATTTCGCCTCGCTCGACTGGCCTTCGGCCATCGCATTTGGGCTGGTGGCGCTGATTGCGCTGCATGGTTTCCAGCAGGCCCGTTTCATTCATCCGGATGGGTCGCCCGCGCAGGTGGTGCCGATCATTGCGGTGGTGACGCTCATCATCTGGGTTGGCATTCGCCAGACGGGCCATCCCGTGCCGTGGGTCGATCTGCGGGCGACGCTGCAGCGGCGTTTCCTGATGGGCATGGTGTTCTACGCCATCTATTACATGTTTGCGAGCGCCTGGGGGTTTCTCTCGTCGAGCCTGCTGCAGAACGGTTTGGGCTTCCGTTACGAGACCACCGCGCAGTTGATGAGCCTGGGCGGCTTGGTGACGGTGGTGCTGGGCATCCTGAACTTTCAGTTGACGAATGTGCTGCCAACCAAGCGCGTGCTGATTTCCATCGGCTTTGTGCTGATGGCGACTGCGCTGCTGTGGATGTCGCGTGTGGCCATGCCTGGGGCTTCGGTGGCGGCGGTGGTGCCGGGGTTCATGATTGAAGGCATGGTGGGGATGTTTGTGGTGATCCAGGTGGCGGGGCTGTCTTACGTGGATTTGCCGGCCAAGGATTTCGGCCATGCCTACCAGTTCAAGGGAATCATGCGGGCTTGGGCGCAGGCGTTTGGGACGATGGGAGCCACGCTGTTGCTGCAGCGCGGACAGGCGCAGCATCGCACCGACCTGGTGGGGCACGTAAGCGCGCTGACGCCTGCCTGGCAGTGGCCGCATCCGTTGCAGGGCTCTGAGTTGATTCGCATCTCCGCCGAGATTGACCGGCAGGCGACGCTGTTGGCGGTGGGGGATTTGTTTGCCTGGGGCGCGGTGGTGGCGTTGGTTTGCGCGGGAGCGATTTGGTTGCAGCGGTCGTTGCGGTGAGGGTCAATCCAACTTCTGTTCCGGCGCTGTGGCCTGCGGCATCTTGCAGTTGAAAGCTGGAGCCTCGTCTTGCAGGTTCAGGTGGTTCATCAGCGTGGGCGCCAGGACTTTTAGCACTTGCACCGTCAATGCGCTGGTGAATTTGTACTTGGCCGCGTCTGCGCCGGCTACATATGCGACGACGGTGCCGAAGTAGCGGTCTCCCAAATAGAAGACGAAGGCGCCGGAGCGGCTGACGACCCGCTCCGAGATAAGGCCGCCGCCGCGGCTGAAGGTTTTGAAGCGATTGTCGCCGGTGCCGGTTTTACCGCCGATGGCGATGGGTTTGCCATCCTTCTGAACGAACGTTCCGGAGATCCGCTTGGCGGTGCCGCCTTCGACGACGCCGGCCAGCGCTGACTTGACCAGAGGCGGAATTTCCGGCGGCAGCACACGTTCTCCAGCGCTGGGGTCGCGGCAGAGCATCACTTCGTACGGCGTGTCGGCGGCGAAGCGCAGGCGATCGATGCGCACGCTGGGCAGGCGAATGCCGTCGTTTTCGATGATGCCCATCAGCTCCGCCAGCGATGCCGGCCGGTCTGCTGATGCGCCGATGGCCGTGCCGTATGACGGCACCAGCGATTCAAACGGATATCCCAGCTGCTTCCACATGGCGTGAATCTGCTGGAACGCTTCAATCTCCAACATCTGTTTGATGCGCTTGTCTTGCGCGGCTTTGCGGTGCGATTGCAGCAGCCATTTGTAAACGGACAAGCGCTCATCGGCACTTGCCTCGTTCACCTGCGCGAGCGTGGCTTGCGGATGGGTTCGCAGGTAGGCCACCAGCCAGAGTTCCAGCGGATGCAGCCGTGCAATGTAGCCGCGGTCGGCCAGGTCGAAACGTTGGACGGAATACTTCTCGTACAGATTGGTGAGTTCGGCCTCATCCAGCTTTGCGCCTGGCAGGTAGCTGCGGATGAACGCTGCGAGCTTGCCCGGGCCGGCTTCTGGGTCGATGCTGCGGTAAATCGTGGCTAGCCGCACCGGTGTGGGGCGGGTGCTTTGCACGAGGATGGCTTCACGCTCCTGGTCGGTCTTGCCCTTGTACTTTGCGTAGAACCGCCCCATGAACAGCTTGCCTTCGCGGTCGGCAAAGCGTTGCAGGTAGACCTGCCGCTGCGGGGAATCGGGGTTGGTCAACGCCTCGGCGCCGGCGTTGGGCAATTGGTGCTGAAAGTAGCGCGAGATGTCGCGCATGATCCGTACGAACACGAGATTGACGGAGTGCTTGAGCCCCTCACGCACCGTGAAGTTCTGCGTGCCTTCCCATTTCTCGAAGTTCTCGAAGCTCTGCATGCCGCCGCCGGTGGCAAACCATTCGCCAGCGTTGCCGGAATATTTGCGCTCCATCGATGCATCGAGCATCGCCTTGAGCGACCGGTCTTGCGTGTGGGCGAGGTAGTCCACCGCCCAGCGCTCGATCGGATTCTGCACGGGGATGTTGAGCTTGCGCAGCGCGGCCGCAGGCTGGTCGGCATAGCGCTTGTGCAGCTCGGCCACGATCTGGAGATACGTCACCAGCGTGCGCAGCTTGGCCGTTGAGCCCAGATCCAGCTTGACGCCTTCGTTGATGTCGAACGGCTTGTCGAACGTGTCGGCTTGCACCAACACGCGGTTGCCGCCCGGCGCCCGTTCATAGAGCGTGAAGCTGTAAGTCACGCCGCGCGGGTCGCCGCGTTCCAGCATCATGTCGCCGACGAGGCCTGCGGCCTTGGCTTGTGCCGGGTCGCGCAGCTTGCGCAGCTCAGTGGAGATATCGCGCTGCAACGGCGCATCTAGCGTGCTGCTGGCGGTCAGGTCGAGACGGTCGAGCGCATACATGCGCGAGATCCCGAGCATGCCCGCCAGATTCACGCGCACGGCGTT
This sequence comes from Burkholderiaceae bacterium 26, assembly GCA_000955795.1. Classification (GTDB taxonomy): domain Bacteria; phylum Pseudomonadota; class Gammaproteobacteria; order Burkholderiales; family Burkholderiaceae; genus Ralstonia; species Ralstonia chuxiongensis. Next base: position 130,984 of record JYOB01000018.1, on the reverse strand, counting down.
TGTGCCTTTGTGCTCGATGGGCGGAGGCGGCACGCGGGTGTTCAGGGCTTGCTGCTTGAGCGATTGCGCGATCGCCGCATCGCGCAGCGCTGGCGGAATCACGCCGGATACGGCCAGCACGCGCAGATAGGCGTTGGTCAAGGTTTCGAGTTCATCGAGGTTCTCAAGGTAATACGACGGCCGCCGCTGCGATACGAGCAGGCTCAACGCCTCCTTGTACGCCAGCGCACGGTCTGCGAGTGGCGCGGCTGAGTTGGCCGACAGCAGCCCATTCACCTGTGCGAAGTCGCGTCCGTACCAGACCCACAGCGCATCGCCAATCCCCTGGATCTCGCCAAACCCGGCGCGCGCCCCCAGCGGTACGGTGTTCAGATAATCGACGGCGAGCTGGTGGCGCGTGACTGTGGTGTCTTCCCCGTTCAGGTAAGCGCGCGCGGATGCTGAAAACATTTGACGCAGCTTTTCGCTGGGGGAATCGGTGCGGCCTTCGGGCGAGTGGCGGTACTTCTCGATTTGCGTGGCAAGCGTGCTGCCGCCGGGCGATTCATGCGCCGGGTTGACGGCATGCAGGGCGCGGTCCCACACGGCGCGCGCCAGGCGTGACCACTCCACGGCCGGGTTGCGCTTGGGGTATTCGGTCTGCAACAGCGTTCGGTTTTCGATGGCGAGCAGCGAGTTGACCAGCAGCGGCGGTACCGACGCGAAACTGTCATACACACGTTCGGGGTGCCGCACGCGGTAGATCGGCCGGCCATCGTCGTCGAGCAATTCCAGGCCGGCTTGGTCTTTCTCGCGATAGGGCGGATTCATGCCGCTGTCCATTCGCGCGACCATCTCTTTGGATGGCAGGGCCTGCTGGGCAACGATGTAACCGCGCGAGCGCAGGCGGTCTAGAAACGTGGGGAGGTCGTGATAACCGAGCCGCTGGTCGTAGGGGCCGGAGTTCGGGTAGCGGGCCGAATTGTTTGGCCCCGGCTTGACGGGAAAGGTTTGCGATTTCGCCAGATGCGCGAAGTAGCGGGCTTGCCAGGCGGAGGTGCGGAATTCGTGAGCGACAAGCAAGGCGGCCATCGCAAGCAGCAGCGCCACGACGAGGGCCAACTTGATGATGATGGGGCGGCGTATTCTTTTCACTCGCTTGCGCTCCAATCGCAGGCGGACGGGCGCCTTGCTTCAATCTAGCCCATGCGGCCGTCGTGTCCAGCGGCTTGTAACTTTGGTGCCACCATTGCAAGCCTTACGAGGGCGCGTAATACGGGATCTTCTGCTCGTCATACAACCGATACGTCAGCGCCAGCATGGCCTGGATGTCTTCAGACTCGTCGAGCAGGCGCGTGCTGAAGATAATGGGGGAGACCAATTGCGGATCGTCGAGTTCCATGTAGCAGACATCTTCGCGCCGCAAACCCGCCACACTGCGCGGCACCACCGACACACCTTCGCCCGCGGCGACCAACCCCAGCGCAATTTGCAATTCCCGTGCCTCGTAGATCTTGCTGGGTTCGAGCGCGCGGTCGTGGAAGAGGGCGAGCACCTGGTCCGCATAGCTTGGACGCGGTGTGCGTGGATAGATGATGAGCGTGTCGCCGACAAGGTCGCGCAGGGATACGGTCGTCCTGCCGTCCAGCAGCGCATGGCCTGACGGCAGCGCGACGATCAATCGCTCATCGCGCAGGAGGATGCGCCGCACGTTCGGGTCTTCATAGCGGATGCGGCCGAACCCGACGTCGATGCGGCCATCTTTGAGCGCCTGGATCTGGTCCATGGTGGTCATCTCGTGCATGGTCAGATCGACCATCGGGTATTCCGCCCGAAAGCGCCGGATGACCTTCGGCAGCATCCCATACAGCGTCGACGCCACGAAGCCGACGGACATGCGCCGCTCGATCTGACCCACGCGCTGCGTCATCGACGCAAGTTCTGCCGTTTGCGCGAGCAACTGCCGCGCGTGCGCGTGGAAAAAGCGGCCGGCTTCGGTGAGCTTGAGCGGGCGGCTGCCGCGCTCGAACAGCAGCACGCCGATTTCCTCTTCCAACTGCTGGATCTGCCTCGAGAGCGGCGGCTGCGCGATGTGCAGCCGTTCAGCGGCACGCGTGAAGTTCAGCTCTTCAGCGACGGCAACGAAGTAGCGAAGGTGGCGCAGCTCCATTTTTTATACCTGATGGGTATGAAACTGATACTAAATCGGTGTTGGACGCAATAAATCGCGTTGCGTAATCTGGATTCCACGTTGATAGCAGTTCTTCTGATACCTGGAAAACATGATTCGCTCGATCGAGGCCATTCTAGTGGATGTGCCCACCATCCGTCCGCACAAACTGTCCGTCGCCACCATGCATACGCAGACGCTCGTCCTCGTGCATGTGTGTTGCGAAGACGGCATCGAAGGTTGGGGCGAGGCCACCACCATTGGCGGGCTCAACTACGGCGAAGAAAGCCCCGAGAGCATCAAGGTCAACATCGATACGCACATCGCGCCGCTGCTGATCGGCATGGAGGCCCGCAATGTGGCGGCTGCCATGGCAAAGGTGCGAAAGACAATCCAGGGCAACCGCTTTGCCAAGTGCGCGCTGGAAACGGCGCTGCTGGATGCGCAGGCCCGCCGGCTTGGCGTACCGCTGTCGGAGCTGCTGGGCGGCCGGCTGCGTGATGTGCTGCCGGTGGCTTGGACGCTCGCCAGTGGCGACACGAAGAAAGACATTGCCGAGGCAGAGGCGATGCTGGCTGAGCGCCGCCACCGCATCTTCAAACTGAAGATCGGCCTGCGCCCGGTGGCAGACGACGTGGCCCACGTGCTGGCCATCAAGCGCGCCCTGGGCGACGCCGTGAGCGTGCGCGTGGACGTCAACCAGGCCTGGAGCGAGCTTGATGCCGCCAACGGCATCGCCGCGTTGCAGGCCGGCGGTATCGACCTGATTGAACAGCCGGTGCGCGCAGAAAGCCGCGCCGCGCTGGAGCGCCTCGCCCGCCAGTTCGCCGTGCCGATGATGGCCGACGAAGCGCTGCATGGTCCGCTGGATGCATTTGAGTTGGCCTGCTCTGCAAGCGCCGACGTCTTCGCAGTAAAGATCGCGCAATCCGGCGGCCTCGTGCCGGCCATGCAAGTCGCCGCCATCGCGCAGCTTGCGGGCATCGGCCTGTACGGCGGAACGATGCTCGAAGGCGCCGTTGGCACGGCAGCCTCCGCCCACGTGTTTTCCACCTTTGGCGAACTGCAGTTCGGCACCGAGCTGTTTGGCCCCTTGTTGCTTACGCAAGAACTGCTGACCGAGCCACTGCAGTACCGCGACTTCATGTTGCAGGTGCCCACCGGCCCCGGCCTTGGCATCCAGATTGACCGCGACAAGCTGGCGCGTCTGCGCCGCCAATAAGAACAACCAGACCAAGACACCCCACCAAGGAGCCCACGATGCTGTTCCACGTTCGCATGGATGTCCGCCTGCCGGCCGACATGCCCGCCGATGTCGCCAACGAGATCAAGGCGCGCGAGAAAGCCTACTCACAAGATCTGCAGCGCAGCGGCAAGTGGCGCCACATCTGGCGCCTGGTTGGCGAGTACGCGAACGTCAGCATCTTCGACGTGCAGAGCAACGCAGAACTGCACGACATCCTGACGGCGCTGCCGCTGTTTCCGTACATGGAGATTTCGGTGACACCGCTGTGCCGTCACCCCTCGTCAGTTCACGGCACGGACGATTGAGATCCCGCCTGAGACATTCCCCCCAGAAAACCACGTGGAGACACCCATCATGAACGCGCGCGTATTCCAAACGAAAGAAGTGCAGGACCTGCTGAAGGCCGCCACCAATCTGGATGGCAAGGAGGGCAACGCCCGCCTGAAGCAGATCACCCACCGTTTGCTGGCCGATCTGTTCAAGGCCATCGACGACCTCGACATTACGCCGGATGAAGTCTGGGCGGGCATCAACTACCTGAACAAGCTTGGCCAGGACGGCGAGGCCGCATTGCTGGCGGCTGGCGTCGGCCTGGAGAAGTATCTCGATATCCGCATGGACGCTGCGGACGAGGCGCTTGGCATCAACGGCGGTACGCCGCGCACGATTGAGGGTCCCCTGTACGTGGCGGGCACGACGGTGCGCGATGGCGTGTCCAGGATCGATATCGATCCGGATCCGGCTGCGGGCCCGCTGATCATTCACGGCACGGTGACCGGTGACGACGGCAAGCCGGTGGCTGGCGCGGTGGTCGAATGCTGGCATGCGAACTCGAACGGCTTCTATTCGCATTTCGATCCGACCGGTGCGCAAAGCCCGTTCAACCTGCGCGGTGCGGTCAGGACCGGTGCCGATGGCAAATATGAATTCCGCACGCTGATGCCCGTGGGCTACGGCTGCCCGCCGCAAGGTGCCACGCAGCAGCTGCTGAACGGGCTTGCCCGCCACGGCAACCGGCCGGCGCATGTGCACTTCTTCGTCACGAGCAATGGCCACCGCAAGCTGACGACGCAATTCAACATCGAAGGCGATCCGCTGATCTGGGACGACTTTGCCTATGCCACACGCGAAGAACTGATTCCGCACGTGGTGGAGAAAACCGGTGGTGCCGCGCTCGCCCTGAAGGCCGATGCGTACAAGGACATTGAATTCAATGTCGTCCTGACGCCGCTGGTTCAGGGCAAGGACAACCAGCGCGTGAATCGCCTGCGCGCTTCGGCCGAGGCTTGAGGCCGAGTGCCTCAACGTGGAGAAGACCATGTCCGCCCTGATTGATAAAGCCAGCGAACTGGACCAACTGCTGTCAACCGCAGTGGTGGATGACGAAGAGGCCGGCATTTTCCGCTGCCGCCGCGACATCTTCACCAACCCAGATCTGTTCGAGCTTGAGATGAAGCACATCTTCGAGAACAACTGGGTGTATCTGGCGCACGAAAGCCAGATTCCGAACAACAACGATTACTACACCACGTGGATCGGCCGCCAGCCGATCGTCATCACCCGCGACAAGACCGGGGAGCTGCATGCGGTCATCAACGCGTGCGCGCACAAGGGCGCGATGCTGTGTCGCCGCAAGCATGGCAACAAGGGCAGCTTCACGTGCCCGTTCCACGGCTGGACGTTTTCCAACACCGGCAAGCTGCTCAAGGTGAAGGATGAGAAGACCACCGAGTATCCGGTGCAGTTCAACACGCATGCCTCGCATGACCTGAAGAAGGTGGCGCGGTTCCAGAACTATCGTGGTTTCCTGTTCGGCAGCCTCAATGCCGACGTGCAGCCGCTGGAGACCTACCTTGGCGAAGCGCGGGTGATCATCGACCAGATCGTCGATCAGTCGCCAGATGGCCTGGAAGTGCTGCGCGGCAATTCTTCCTACGTCTATGACGGCAACTGGAAGATGCAGATGGAGAACGGCTGCGACGGCTACCACGTGAGCACCGTGCACTGGAACTACGCCGCAACGATGGGGCGGCGCAAGGAAGGCGGCACGCAGGCGGTGGATGCGAACAGCTGGAGCAAGTCGGTGGCGGGCGTCTACGGGTTCGAGCATGGCCACATCCTCTTGTGGACCAAGACGATGAATCCGGAGGTGCGGCCCGTCTATGCGCACCGTGACGAAATCAAGGCGCGCGTGGGTGAAATCCAGACGGACTTCATCGTCAACCAGACCCGCAACCTGTGCCTGTATCCGAACGTGTTTTTGATGGATCAGTTCAGCACGCAGATTCGCGTGGTCCGGCCAATCAGTGTCGACAAGACAGAGGTCTCCATCTTCTGTTTCGCGCCGAAAGGCGAGAGCGCAACCGACCGTGCAACGCGCATCCGCCAGTACGAGGATTTCTTCAACGTCACCGGCATGGGCACCGCCGATGACCTGGAGGAATTCCGCGCCTGCCAGAACGGATATGCCGGCACCACTGCGCTGTGGAACGACCTGTCGCGCGGGGCACCGCTGTGGATTCATGGCCCCGACGAGAATGCAACCAGGATGGGATTGAAGCCGCTCATCTCGGGCGAGCGCAGTGAAGACGAAGGCCTGTTCGTCTGCCAGCACGAATATTGGGTGCGCGTCATGCGCGAGGCACTCAAGCAGGAATGCGAGGGGGTGCCGGCATGAGCACGGATTACCAGAACATCTGCGCCGCCCTGTACCGCGAGGCGCGACTGCTTGACGACCGTCAGTGGGACGCGTGGCTCGAATGCTACGCAGAAGACGTCACCTACTGGATGCCCGCATGGGATGACGACGACCAGTTGACAGACGACCCGCAAAGCCAGATCTCGTTGATGTACTACGCCGATCGCTGCGGGCTGGAGGATCGCGTCTTCCGCATCAAGACCGAACGCAGCGGCGCTTCAACGCCGGAGCCGAGAACCAGCCACACCGTCGCCAACGTGGAAGTCGTTGCCGAACGCGGCGATGAAGTCGACGTGCGCTACAACTTTCACACGCTCAGCCACCGGTACAAAACCACCGACCACTTCTTCGGCACGATGTTCGTCACTCTGCGCCGCGCTGGCGATGGCTTTCTGATCGCATCAAAGAAGATCGTCCTGAAGAACGACTACATCCGGCAGGTGCTCGACGTCTATCACGTCTGATCTGCACCCACGTATCCAAGGCAGCGGAGGTATCCCATGTCCAGTTTCACAGTCGCATTGAACTTCGAGGACGGTGTGACCCGTTTCATCGATTGCAAAGCGGGGGAGAAGGTGCTCGATGCCGCCTTCCGCGCCAAGATCAACCTGCCCATGGATTGCTCCGATGGCGTGTGCGGAACGTGCAAGTGCCGCGCCGAGAGCGGAAGCTACGACCTCGGCGACGATTACATTGACGACGCCCTGACCGAAGACGAGAAGAACACGGGCCTCGTCCTGACGTGCCAGATGGTGCCGCAAAGCGATTGCGTGATTGCGGTGCCCACCACGTCGACCAGCTGCAAGACTGGCCAGAGCAGCTTCGGGACAACGGTGTCGAAAGTCGAATTGCATAACGACGCAGCCGTCGTGCTGGAACTGGACGTGGATGCCACTGCGCCGGTGTTTCTCCCTGGCCAGTACGTCAACATCGGCGTGCCGGGCAGCGGCCAGCACCGCTCGTATTCGTTCTCATCCGCGCCCGGAGAATCGAAGATCAGCTTCCTGATCAAAAAAATTCCCGGTGGCGTGATGAGCCGTTGGTTGGAAACCGCACAGCCGGGCGACAAGCTGGATCTGCACGGGCCGCTGGGCAGCTTCTATCTGCGCAATGTGCAGCGGCCGCTGTTGTTCCTTGCCGGCGGCACTGGGCTCGCGCCGTTCCTGTCGATGCTTGAAGTGCTGGCACGCACCAATTCGCAGCAGAAGGTGCATCTGATTTATGGCGTGACCCGTGACCTCGACTTGGTGCAGGTCGATGCGCTTGAAGCCTACGCAGCGCGGTTGCCGAACCTCACCTACGCCACCGTCGTGGCCGACGCAGCGTCGAATCATCCGCGCAAGGGTTGGGTGACGCAGCACGTGCCCGCCAACGCCCTGAACGATGGCGACGTGGATGTCTATCTGTGCGGGCCGCCGCCGATGGTCGACGCCGTGCGCAAGTACTTTGACGACGAGGGCGTGAAGCCCAGCAGCTTCTACTACGAGAAATTCACGCCCAATGCAGTACCGGAGGCGAAGGCGGCATGAGCATGCAACGATTCTCAGGTAAGACCGTCGTCGTGACGGGTGCGGCCCAAGGTATCGGGCGTGGTGTGGCATTGGCGCTGGCAGAAGAGGGCGCCCAGGTGCTGCTGGCGGATCGAGCAGAGCTGGTCTACGAGGTGCAGGCCGAGATTGCCGCGACGGGTGGCCAGGCCCACGCCACTACGGCCGATCTGGAAACCTACGCTGGCGCTCAGCATGCCGTGCAGGCCGCGCTCGATGCCTTCGGCCACATTGACGCACTGATCAACAACGTCGGCGGCACGATCTGGGCGAAGCCATATCAACACTATGAAGAAGCGCAGATCGAGGCGGAGATACGCCGCTCATTGTTTCCCACGCTGTGGTGTTGCCGCGCCGTGCTGCCGCACATGGTGGAGCGCCGGCAGGGCGTGATCGTCAACGTGTCGTCGATTGCCACGCGCGGTATCTATCGGATTCCGTATTCAGCGGCCAAGGGTGGCGTGAATGCGCTCACGGCTAGCTTGGCGTTGGAGCATGCGCAGGACAACATCCGCGTCAATGCCGTCGCCACGGGCGGCACGGAAGCGCCACCGCGCAAGATTCCGCGCAACACGGCGCCCATGTCGGAGCAGGAGGCCGTCTGGTATCAGGGCATCGTTGACCAGACCATCGCCAGCAGCCTGATGCACCGCTATGGAACGATCGACGAGCAGGTGCGGGCGATCCTGTTTCTGGCTTCGGACGAGGCCTCGTACATCACCGGGACGGTGTTGCCGGTGGGCGGTGGAGATTTGGGCTAGGTGCGCGTGAAGCGCCCCAAACAAAAACGGCGCCGATGCGCCGTTTTTTTACGTGCCTTTGCGGCATGGCTGACGATTCAGCCGCAGGCTTTAGCCCAGGTACGAACCCGACTTGCCGACCACTTCTGCGTACACCAGGTTGTCATCCCAACCGCTGCGGAAGAAGTTGACCACTGCGCGCAGCAGCGATGGGCGACGGGCGGCCTGCACTTGAGCTTGGCCGGCGAACTTGGGGGTGTAATAGGCTTGCTGGATCATGATGTTTTCTCTCGTTGCGTTATCTAGGGTTTTCCCGAGTATAGGGTTATCCCTAGAGCGGGGCAATGACGCGACGCAAACGTCCGGTCCATTCTGAACATCACTCAAAGTAAATAATCCCGCAGGCCTCATGTTCCCTGGCGCAACTTCTAAGATCGGCTGGACGAGGTCCGTTCAATGTGACTTTTGAGGCCTTTTTTTATTGCGCCGGAAAAGATTTTTTAACGACAAGTTCCGCGCAGGACGTTGGAAATCCACCGACGAAGCGCTTTTCTTCCGTCTTTTTCCGGTTTCATGTCGCTAATTTGTCCAAACGTGCGGGCTTGTTGTTTGATCAACATGGCCTCTACCATACGCCGCCGAATCCCCCGCTTCTGTTTCGAGGAGGTCTCGTATGGCGTATCCCCCAATTCCGGTGCCGGTTGACGGCGCGCCCAGCGCCAATACGGCGTGGCAGGCGCGCAGCCGCGCGGCCGTCTGGCATCCGTGCACCCAAAATGCACGGCTCGATGCCATGCCACCGCTGCCGATCGCACGCGGCCAGGGGCCGTGGCTGATCGACTTTGACGGCAAGCGCTACCTGGACGGCACCAGTTCTTGGTGGGTCAATCTGTTCGGCCATGCGAATCCGCACATCAACGCGGCACTCAAGACGCAGCTCGATTCGCTGGAGCACGTCATGCTGGCGGGCGCCACGCATCGGCCGGCGGTGGAGTTGGCCGAGCGCCTCATCGACCTGACGGGCGGTGTGCTGGGCCACAGCTTCTTCGGCTCCGACGGCGCTTCTGCCGTGGAAATCGCCCTCAAGATGAGCTTCCACGCCCATCGCAATGCAGGGCAGGGCGCGCGCAGCCGTTTCGTCTGCCTGGAACACGGCTACCACGGTGAAACGCTCGGCGCGCTGGGCGTGACCGATGTCGCGATCTTCCGCGATGCGTATGACCCGCTGATTCTGCAATCGCATCGCGTGCCATCGCCGGACGCGCGTCTGGCAGGCCCGGGCGAGACCGCCGCCGACGTGGCCGAACGCGCGTTGGCCGCGCTGCGCGATTGCCTGAGCACCAACGCCGGCACCATCGCCGCCGTCATCATCGAGCCGCTGGTGCAGTGCGCCGCCGGCATGGCCATGCACGACGTGAGCTATCTGCGCGGCGTGCGTGCGCTGTGCGACGAGTTTGGCGTGCATTGGATTGCAGATGAAATTGCCGTTGGCTGCGGCCGCACCGGTACGTTCTTCGCGTGCGAGCAGGCTGGCGTGTGGCCGGACCTGCTGTGTTTGTCGAAGGGCATCAGCGGCGGCTATCTGCCGCTATCGATCGTGCTGTCACGTGATGCCATCTATGACGCCTTCAACGAGGATGCACCGGTGCGCAGCTTCCTCCATTCGCATTCATACACAGGCAACCCGCTGGCGTGCCGTGCGGCACTGGCCACGCTCGACCTGTTTGCTGAAGAAGACGTCTTTGCGCGTAACCGCGTGACCGCCGCGCGCATCGCCCAGGGGCTGGCGCCGCTGTCGCACGATGCGCGCTTTGCCCATCTGCGGCAGACGGGGATGATCACCGCGTTCGACGTGCACCCCGAAGTGGCCGGCGCCCGTTTTGCCGAGCGCTTTGCGTTGACGGCACGCACGCAGGGGCTGCTGCTGCGCCCCATCGGCAACACCGTTTATCTGCTGCCGCCTTATGTGCTGAGCGACGAAGAGACCGACCTGCTGGTCGAACGCACGCTGCAGACGCTTGAAGACACGCTGGCCCAAGTTACGGGCGAAACAGAAGGACACACCTATGCGATTGCTTGACGACCTGCAGGCAGGCCTGGACGCCATCGACGCCGCACACCTGCGCCGCGTGCGCCGCACCGCGTACAGCCCGACGGACCGCAGCCAGCGCATCAGCGTGTCCGGTGGCGAACCGCGCGACATTCTTGGCTTTTGCGGCAACGATTATCTGGGCCTGGCAGCGCATCCCGCCTTGGCCGAAGCGGTGACGCATGGCACGCAGCAATATGGCTTCGGCAGCGGCGCATCGCATCTGGTCAGCGGTCATTCGATCGCGCACGCGCGGCTGGAAGCACGCATGGCGGCGCTGCAAGCCGAGCACATTCCCGAGGCAGACGCGCTGTTCTTTTGTACCGGCTACATGGCCAATCTGGCCGTGGTGAGTGCCATGGCGCAGGCCGGCGGCATCCGCCCGGCGGAGGAATGCACGATCTTTTCTGATGCGCTGAACCACGCCTCGCTCATCGACGGCGCGCGGTTGTCGCGGGCGCCCGTGAAGGTCTATCCGCACGTCGACGTGGCTGCGTTGGAAGCCCTTCTGGCCGCGAGCACCAGCCGCAACAAGCTGATCGTCACTGACGGCGTGTTCAGCATGGACGGCGACATCGCGCCGCTGCCCGAACTGCTCGCGCTGGCCGAACGCTACGATGCCTGGCTGATCGTCGACGACGCGCACGGCTTGGGCGTGCTCGGCGAAAAAGGTTCGGGCGTGCTGTCGCATTTCGGGGTGCGCTCGAAACGCCTCATCTATGTCGGCACCTTCGGCAAGGCCGCTGGTGGATCGGGCGCGGCCATCGTCGCGCACCAACTGGTGATCGACTGGCTGGTCCAGCGCGCGCGCACGTACATCTTCACAACAGCCACGCCGCCGGGCATTGCGTGTGCAGTGGAGGCAGCATTGGATCTGATCGCAGGCAAGGAGGGCGCTGAACGTCGCGCGCGCCTCGATCGCCATATCGCCGTGTGGAGTGCGCATGCGCAGCGTTTGGCCGCGCGCTTCGGCTGGCAATGGATGCCATCGCCCACGGCCATCCAGCCGATCGTGATTGGCGAGAACGCACCCGCATTGGAGTTGGCCGCTGCGCTCGAGCGCGAAGGCATCCGCATCGCCGCCATCCGCCCGCCGACGGTGCCAGCGGGTACGGCGCGCCTGCGCATCACCCTGTCGGCCGCACATACCGATGCGGACATCGAACGCCTTGCCCAGGCGCTGGAAACGGCCGGCCAATCGCTACAGCCGGCCAAGGCAGCCTGAGATGCCCGCGCGCTTCGATTGCTTTGTCACCGGCACGGATACGGAGATCGGCAAGACGCTGGTCAGCGCGACATTGCTGACCAAGCTGGCTGACACTGGCTACCGCGCTGCAGGCCTCAAGCCGATTGCTGCCGGCACGCTGGCGGGCGCGCCCACGCGTACCAATGAAGACGTCGAGCAACTGCGGGCCGCTGCGTCAGTCGATCTGCCGCTCGATACCGTGTGTCCATGGCTGCTCGACGCGCCGATGTCTCCGCATTTGGCCGCAGCGCGCGAAGGCGTGACGATCACGCTGCCGCCGATTCTCGATGCGTTTGCACATGCCAGATCGTTGGCGGATGCCGTCGTGGTGGAGGGCGTCGGAGGTTTCCGGGTGCCGCTGTCGGACGACTTTGATACCGCAGAATTGGCTGTGGCGCTGGGCTTGCCGGTGGTGCTGGTTGTCGGTTTGCGCCTGGGCTGCCTGAACCACGCCGCGCTCACCGCCGAGGCGATTGCCGCACGCGGCCTGCATCTGGCCGGCTGGGTCGGTAACGTGGTCGACTCGGCCATGGCAGGGCTTGACGACAACGTCGCCACCTTGCGCCGCTGGATCAACGCACCGCATCTGGGCACGATCCCGCGATTGCCACACGCCGATGCGCGCCTTGCCGCAACGCACCTCGATATCACGCCGCTACTCGCGCGTTGAGCTGACGCACGGCGATAAACTACCGGCTTGACTCAGTTTGGCGAGGGCGGTTGTCATGCACGCAATGCGTTGGGCGGCGGTAGCGATTGTGGTTGCGGCCACGGCGGGATGTGCGGCATTGGAATCCCCGGTCACCAAGGGCCAACGCCTGGTGGGCGCGGACGAGCCCGCGGTGCAGGCGCAGTTTGGGCCGCCGCGCGAAACCTATCCGCTCGATGGCGGCACCCGCTGGCTCTATCCGACCAAACCGTACGGCCAGTTCACCTACGCGGCCGACTTTGATGCCAGCGGAAAGCTCGTCGCCTTCAAGCAAGTGTTGAGCAGCCTTGAGTTTGCCCAGGCCAAGATCGGTGTCTGGACCCGAGATGACGTGCTGCGGCATTTTGGCCAGCCAGTCGAAACCGCGTATTTCCCGCGCATGGACCGCCTGGTCTGGTCGTACCGCTTCAAGGCGGACGACGTCTGGCCGTCGCTGATGCATTTCTACTTTGACCCCGCCGGTGTATTGCAGCTCACGCAGATCACGCCCGACCCGCTCTACGATCCGGACCGCCCGCGACTGTTCCGCCGATAGCTGACCGGCAGTTGAGGTAGCGCAATCCGATTGTGCGCTCAGGGTTCCTCCTGCATTGCGAGCTTTGCGCAGCGACCTAAGCTAGAAAGTAGGGGAGGCAGACGCCGCCGGCGCTTGCCGAAAGCAACCGTCACCAGAACGGGTGCGCATTGTTGGGGGTGCATCATGCTGACGCATCGCTGGGTCGACATCGACCCGATCGCAGCGGGACAACATCCGCTGTACGGCATTGCCGGATGGCTGCCGTGGGTGCTGGCCATTGCCATCGCCGGGCCAACGTGGGTGTTCTGGCAGGGGTTGTCGATGGATGCGCTGCAACTGGCCGGGGCCGATCTGTTTGATGCCAACGCGCCGGGCAGCGGGGCGATCAACCTGACCACGCTGCTTTATCTGATCTCCTGCGTGACGGTCCTGGTACTGGCTACCACGCACGACAGCGCGTTCCGGCCGGCCATGCTCGTGCACATGGCGCTGCTGCCGCCACTGATCGGGCTCATGCTGATGGCGGGCGGCATTCCGGGAGCGCGCTCGACCTTTATCGACGGCGTGGCAGTTGCAGCGGCGCTGACCCTAACGTGCGGCGTCTACCTGCAGTTCTCGCGCCGCGTGCACATCACCTTCGAGCTCCGCGACTGGGCGCCGGGCGAGCATGCCTGGTTCAAGCGTCAGAAACGGGCCGCGGCGGGTTGACCAGCGTAACCATCACGTAGCTCATGATGGTCAGGAGGAACCAGGCGCCGAGCTTGGCGATGGACACCATCTCCCAGCCTTGCAACTGGTTCGGATAGAGCCACGTGCGCGTGAACGTGCCGATGTTTTCTGCGAGCCAGATGAAGAGCGCCACAAGCGTGAAGCCCAGCAGGAACGGCATGCGCCGGTGGACGCGATCAATGCGGAAGTGGATCCAGCAGCGCCGGAATGCCACCGCAATCAGCGCCATCAGTACGTAGCGCAGATCCCACCAATAGTGGTGCAGGAAAAAGTTCGCGTAGATGCCCAGCGAGAGCAGGGCCGTCACGGCCAACGGCGGGTGCTGCGAGAAGCGCAAGTCGAACTCTCGCCACGCCCGCGCGATATAGCTACCCACCGAGGCATACATGAAGCCCGTGAACAGTGGCACGCCGCCGATGCGCAGCACCGACGCCTCGGGATAAATCCACGAACCGACCGCAGTCTTGAACACCTCCATGCCTGTACCGGCCACATGGAACATCAAGATCACCTTGGCTTCGTCCCACGTCTCCAGCTTCAGCCAAAGCAAGGCAATCTGGATGATGACCGCGGCAATCGTCAGGGCGTCGTAACGGGCAATCGGTGCGTTGGCCGGATACCAGAAATGCGTGCCGATCAGCAGGGCGACCATCAGCCCGCCGAACAGGCATGCCCACGCCTGTTTGATGCCGAAGACGACAAACTCATGCAGCCCAGCAGCCAATTGGCCATGGCGCGCAGCCCAGGCGCCGCTGCGGTCGCGCCAATACGTAAAACGGGCCCGCAGGCCCGCTCGTAAGGAGATGGTGTCGGCTGGCATTCAGTCCATCAGCGCAAAGCGCGGTACCTGCCGGCCGTCGACTTCAACCATCTCATGGAACATCGTTGACGGACGCGTCCAGATCGTGCCGTTAGCGGCGCGATAGACCGTCATCTTGATGGCAGGATCGGGCTCGTACGTGGCCTCGCATAGCCATTCGTATTCGCCGCCCTTGTAGTGGCGGTAGCGGCGCGTTGGCGTGTTCTGCATGGCGGCTTCAGTGTTGCGTGGGCTTGTCTTCTTCGTCGACGTAGGGCACGTGTTTTCCCTCCTGCGTCTGCGCGCCGAGCTTGGCGTCTTCCATGGCGTCCTGGTACGCCAGCATGGCGGCGGCTACGGCTTCGGGCTCACCGTTGAACGAGATCACGCTCTCGCCGCAGTTCGGGCATTCGCCACCGAAGATCGCGTGGATCCCGGGCATGTCGCGCGGCTCCATCCCTTCGAATTCGGTAAAGGCGGTCTGGCAGGCGCCGCAGACGAGTTTCTCAGGGCGCAGCGCGTCCAGCCGGGCGTGCGCCTGAGAAATGCGGTCGGCCTGTGAGCCGCGTCGTTTGGCTTCGCCCATGGTGGTTCTCCTGTTCAGCAACGGTCGTTGAAGGCTGGATCATAGAACGAAGACCGGCGCCTGTCGCGCACTTGACGGATTGCCCACAAATTGAACGAGCGGCGATGTCCGCGAAAAAGCGAAGGCAATGACGCGCAGAGGCGAGGGCGGTCAAGCGAAAGAAAGTCGGATGTTCAGTGAATGGATTGAATTTAAAGTGTAAGCAGATTCTGCTTTGGCAGATTATTTTCAGGTGAATTTTGTGTTGCGGTGGATCAATGAAGTTTTAATCATCAAATGCAATGAAATCCACGGTGCATAAGCTGATGTCTCTAGCATGGATTGCTTAATCTTCGTTAAAAAAAATTAAGGAGTTCGCCATGAAGACATTGCTGGAGACAGCGCTGATCACTGCAATGGCAGCGGCTTTGGCCGCGTGTGGGGGCGGCGATGATGAGGGCGGTGCCGTTCTCCCCGTGCCGCAGCAACCTTCCTCCATCCGGCTGGCGGACCCTGCCAACGGTTACGTGAATGCGCGGACCGCTGCCGCCTATACGTACTTTGGTTCTCGCGATACGTACAGCCTCTACGCGATCAGCCTCTTCTCCGTCATCGCTGCGGGCAGCCAGGCGGGCCCTGGGAACTTCTCGTCCAACTGCACGGGCGGAGGCACCGCATTTATTACATTCGACGATCGCGATGGTTCGGGCAGCATCTCGGCAGGCGATACCGCCAGCATGACGTTCGCGAATTGCCAGCAGAATATTGAAATTGCCGGCGCAACGTTATTGACGACGCTTAATGGCGGAATGTCATTTGTCATCAACGCGGCATCGGGCCCGACAGCAAACCTGCAGGATTTTTCGTTTGTCGCGGCCGTCACCGCAAATAATCTGAGTGCGCAGGCAGGTACGGCCTCAATGACATTCAATGGAACAATGACGATTTCCAAATCGATTCCGCAGCCCGACAGCACGCTGAAATACATTGCGACGTCCAATGACGCAACCGTGAACCGCAACATCAATGGCGTCCAGGATTCCATCATGCTGGCAGGCTGGCGTCTGGATGATGCGCTTTCGCTGCTGACCTTTACGGATGAGGTAAAGCTTTCCGGCAACCTGAATTTCACAACGCCCTCGGGCAACGAAAACCTGTTGCTGACCACGACGTCGCCGTTGGTCGTGGGCGCCTCGGGCGTACCGAGCGCCGGCTCCGTGGCGTTTGCCACCACGGAGGATCAGGCGAGCGCATCCTTTGCCTCCACGGGCGATGTGGCGCTTGCGATCGATGCTGGGAAAACGGGTACGGTTTCCGCGACCCTTTCAACGACGATCAGCGCGCTGGAGAGCCTGTTCGGCAACTGAGCACGGCAGCCTTGAGGGCGTCGCACCTGACGCCCTCAAAAGCGAGATGGAAACGGCCCCCCGTTGGCGAGGGGGCCCGTTTTCTTGCTGGCGTGGCGCATATCGGCGTGACAAGGGTCAAACCATCCAGGAGGTTCCGGCTGGTATAGTGCGGGCCCCAATTCAGCCGCTTCATGCCACTCGATATGTCTACGATTCCTGCCTGTCCGCAATGCGCCTCCGAAAACACCTACCAGGACGGCGACCTCTATATCTGCCCGGATTGCGCGCACGAATGGAATCCGTCGGCGCAGCAAGAAGAAGTTGAGGCGGAGGCGGTCATCAAGGACGCCAACGGCAACCCGCTGAATGCGGGCGATTCGGCAACGCTAGTGAAGGATCTGAAGCTCAAGGGTGGCTCGGGCACGCTCAAGGCGGGCACCAAGGTGAAGAACATCCGGCTGGTCCCGGGTGACCATCCGATCGACTGCAAGATTGATGGTGTGAGCTATCTGCTCAAGCCGGAGTTTTTGAAGAAGGCTTAGTGGGGTGTGAGGCGAGACCGGTGGATGCCGGTCGATCTGTTATTTAACATAATGCAAATTATGAGAAATATAGATGGCGCGCACTGGACCGACCCAGCCCATAGCCGACCAGCCCAGCGGCGCGCATCTCACCATGTCACTCAACCATTGCCGGGACCACCTCCAGGCGCTTGGGCACGCCCGTGATGATCGTCGCAACAGCAATGGCCAGCACCACGGCCGCGCCAATGAAAACACCCGCCGCGCCGTTCGCGTCGAACACCACGCCGCCCGCTGCCGCGCCGGTTGCAATCGCGAGCTGCACAGCCGCGACGATCAGGCCGCCAGCACTTTCGGCTTCATCAGGCACGGTGCGCGTGACCCATGTCGACCACGCCACCGGTACGCCGCCAAACGCCATGCCCCACACGGCGATGAGCACGGCATCAATGACCGGCGCACGGCCTAGCGCCACGAGCGCGATGCCGAGCACAACCATCAGCGCGGGCATTGCGATCAGCATTGGCCGCAGCCGGTGTTCCAGCACACGGCCGGCGAGCGATGTGCCGACGAAGTTGGCAATGCCGTAGCCCAACAGGATCGCCGACAGCCCGTTCACGCCAACGCCTGCAACCTGTTCGAGGAACGGCCGCAGGTACGTGAAGAACGCAAAGTGCCCGGTGAACACCAGGATCGTGGCGAACATCCCGATGCCGACGCTCGGGCGACGCAGCACGTCGATCAGCGTGCGCAGGCGCGTCGTGCCACTTGGCGCCATCGATGGCAACGTCGCGACCTGCGACACGAATGCAATCACGCCCAGCCCGGCTGCCGCCAGGAACACGTTGCGCCAGCCGATCAAATGGCCGAAGTAGCTGCCCAGCGGCGCAGCGGCAATCGTTGCGACGGCCACGCCGCTGAAGATGATCGACAGCGCCCGCGGCACCATCGCGGCAGGCACGAGCCGCATTGCGGTGGCGGTGGCCATGGTCCAGAAGCCGCCCAGCGCAATGCCGAGCACCACGCGGCCGATCAGGATCGTCGTCAGATTCGTCGCGAACGCCACCGCCAGGTTGGATGCCACGAGCAGCACCGAAAATGCGAGCAGCACGCGCCGCCGGTCGATGGAACGCGTGACGGCGGCGGTCAGCAAGCTCGTGACCAGCGCAACCGTTGCGGTGGCCGTGACGGCCTGCCCTGCCACGCCTTCGGTCACGCCGAGGCTTTCCGCCATGGGCGTCAGCAGGCTTGCGGGCAGGAATTCGGCCGTGACGAGCCCGAACACGCCCAGCGCCATCGCAAAAACAGCGCCCCAGGCGGGTTCACGTGGAGCCGCGATTGAAGCGGCCGTGGAGATTCCGGGATTCATGCGTCGGTCCGTAGAAAAAGATCAGGGAAAGTACCAATAAGGCCGCATGGTAGGGCCCGATCGCCGGACGGTCTATGGCATACAATCCGGTCTTGTTGATCAATCGTCCGGATTTTGAGATGCCCTCACCTCCGCCATCTGCCCTGCCCGACGTGCACGACCTTGTCAGCGAGCTGCTGCTGGGCATGCGGCTGAGCGGCGTCCAGTACCGCCGTATCCATGTAGCGCGGCCCTTCGGGCTGAGCTTTGGCGAGGCGCCGGGCCGTGCGCAATTCCACTTCGTTGGGCGCGGGCCGGTTCTGCTGCGCGACGCGTCGGGCACAACGATGCAACTGGAGGCTGGCGACGCGGTGTTGCTGCCACAGGGCACGCCGCACGCGTTGCTGTCCGATCCAGACGCGCCGTGCCGCGAGATCGCCGGCTTTGAAGCCGCGAAGATCTGCGACACGGTGGCGTCCGTTGGCGCCGGTACGGAATCGGCGCCAGGTGATGCGCTCATTTTCAGCGCCTGCATGGAGCTGGATTTGGGCGGCATGCAGCCCCTTGTGGGGACGATGCCGGAGTTCATGCACGTCGGCACCCTGCTCGCGCGCTATCCGGAAATCCGCCCGATGCTTGATGCGATGGAACGTGAATCGTGCTCGGAGCGCGCAGGTTTTGCGGGCATCCTCGCGCGGCTGGCTGACGTGGTGGCTGCTTTCATCGTGCGCGGCTGGGTGGAGTGCGGTTGCGGTGACGCGACGGGCTGGGTGCAGGCGCTGCGCGAGCCGAAACTTGGTCGCGCGATCGTCGCGCTGCATCGAGACCCCGGGCGCAACTGGAGCGTCGCGGAGCTGGCGGCGCAAGCGGGCGTTTCGCGTTCAGTGTTTGCCGAGCGCTTCCTCGCAGCCACCGGAATGACGCCCGTGCGCTATCTGACCGAGCTGCGGATGCGGCTCGCTGCGCAATGGATTACGCGTGACCGCGAAGCGATTGAAGCCGTTGCATACCGGCTCGGCTACGGGTCTCTCGCTGCGTTTAGCCGCGCGTTCAAGCGGGTGGTCGGGCGGCCGCCCGGGGCCATGCGCGCGGAGGGCGCCGAACTTGACGCGTGATGTTCAGCGATGGCGATAGCCCAGCGCTGCATGCCGAATCTCCTTGCTGAATTCCGCGCACACATGCGTCATCAGGTCGGCCGAACGGTAGACCATGTAGACGTTGAAATCCGGCAGTTCGTCTTCCATCGGCAAGACTTCGAGCGAGCCCGGGACCATGCGCAGCGGCCCACCGGTGCCGCTGAAGACAAATTCCGACCACATGCTGACGACGTCCGTCTTTGTGGCCAATTGCAGCCCCAGCAGATTCGACGCGCTTTGCACGATCCGGCGAGGTATTTCGAGACGATGCAGCCGCATCAGACTCGCCATCGGGCTGCCCGGGTCTTCCAATGGGTCGAGCACGAGCCAGTCGGCATCCAGTAGCGGGCGTAGCTTGCGCACGCGGCGCAGCGGATGGCCCGGGCGCACCGCTAGGCGCATCGGCACCGAAAACAGCGGCTCCCACTGAAAACTCCCCGTGCCGGGGCCGCTGTTGCTGGAGATCAATCCGATATCGAGCCGCCCTTCGCGCAGTCCTTCCAGAATCTGCTGCGGACGCTGTTCGAAACCGCGTAGCGCGACATTCGGAAACCGCTTGCGCAGCGCCGCCATTGCATCCGGCAGCGGCCCGCTTGACGCCACGGCGGTAAAGCCGATATTCAATTCAGCCTCCGCATGCCCGCGGATGGATTCGATGTCTTCCAGCGCGTGACGCAACTCCTGCTCGACCACGCTGGCCCGTTTGACGAGCGCCATCCCATATGCCGTCAGGCTCACGCCGCGCACCGAGCGCGACAGCAGCGTGACGCCAAGCTCCCGTTCCAGCTCCGCAATCGCTTTGGATAACGCCGGCTGCGAGATATGCAGCCCGCGCGAAGCTTCGTGGATGCTGCCGTGCTGTGCCACGGCAAGCAAGATGCGCAACTGGTGCAGCTTCACGGGGTTTCTCCTTCCTCTTCGCACACACGATTTTGTGTGCGTCCCGCCTCACGCCTTCACGGGCTTTCCCTGATAGCGGATACAGGCTGGTTATGACGGTGATTCTATTTGGTTATCGGGATGAATATTTACGATTTTTTCCGGACCGCGGCTTGGCGGAATACTGCAAGCGCCAAGGGTTCGTAGAAGCCCTCTTACCAATACCCCGGATGGAGACCCTCATGAATGACGCCACCCTGCAGCCGCCCTTGACCGCATCGGTCGCTGCTGTGTCCAAGCCCGTCGGGCAGGCCCGACTGATTGCCGCGTGCTCGATCGGCAATGCGCTGGAGATGTACGACTTCACGGTCTACAGCTTCTTCGCGCTGATGATCGGCAAGCTGTTCTTTCCGTCCGACAGTGCGTATGGCTCGCTGCTGCTGGCGGTGGCAACGTTCGGTATCGGCTTTGTGATGCGGCCGCTGGGCGGCTTCGTGATCGGCAACTACGCAGACCGCCACGGGCGCAAGGCCGCGATGACGTTGACGATCGGGCTGATGGTCATCGGTACGCTGTGCCTGGCGGTAGCGCCTACGTACGCCACGGCGGGCCTGTTCGGTCCGCTGGTCATTCTGGCCGGGCGGTTGCTGCAGGGTTTCTCGCTGGGCGGGGAAATCGGTGCATCGACTGCAATGCTGATGGAATCCGGCGGCATTCGCGGGCGCGGCTTTCGCGTGAGCTGGCAGTTGGGCAGCCAGGGCCTTGCAGCCCTGTGCGGCGCGCTCACTGCAGCCATTCTGTACGGCATCCTGTCGCCGGAAGCGCTGCAGAGCTGGGGCTGGCGTGTGCCGTTCTTCCTCGGCCTGCTGATCGCGCCGGTGGGCCTGTATATCCGCTCGCACCTCGATGAAACGCACACCGCCGAAACGCATGCACCGAGCCCGCTCGGCACCTTGTTCCGCGACCACGGCGGCCTCGTCATCAAGGGCGTGCTCGCGATCATCGGCGGGACGGTCGGCACGTATCTGGTGATCTATTTCATGCCGACCTACATGATCCGCGAGCTGCATCTGCCGCCCTCGCTGTCGCTGCTTGCCGGTTGTGTGACGGGGGTGACAAGCTTTGGCGCATCGCTACTCTCGGGTTGGCTGGCTGATCGCCTGCCGCGCCGCAAGCCGCTGGTGGTGGGCGCAACGCTGGTCACCGTGGTGGCGCTCTATCCGGCCTTCTGGCTGATGACGCATTACCCGAGCGTGCCGCTGGTGCTGGCGCTGTCGGCATTGCTCACAGGCACGCTGTACCTCGGCACCACGCCGATGCTGCTCATGATGATGGAACTGCTGCCCATCAAGGTGCGCGCCAGCGGTCTGTCGGTCATCTACGCGATTGGCGTGACGGTGTTTGGCGGTTCGTGCCAGTTTGTCGTGACGTGGCTGCTGGCCCGTACCGGCAATCCGCTCTCCCCTGCTTTCTACATGATGGCGTGCAGCGCCATCACGCTGCTGACCGTGCTGAGCCTGCGCGAAGCGCGCGAAACTCATTGATCCAAATTCCCACCGCCAACCCCGGAGCCCGACATGACCAAAGCGCCCACGCTCACGCCGTTCCAACTGCTGCCGCATCTGCTGCCGCCCGTTCATATCGATGCAGAAACGTTCGTCAACATCCGCCGCAAGATTCACGCGCAGCCCGAACTCGGCTTCGAGGTGGGCGCGACCAGTACATTGGTGGCCGATCTGCTCAAAAGCTGGGGCTACGAGGTGCATACCGGCATCGGCAAAAGCGGCGTGGTGGGGCAGTTGAAGCTCGGCAACGGCACGCGCCGTCTCGGCATTCGCGCGGACATGGACGCCCTGCCCATCGTTGAAGCGACTGGCCTGCCCTACGCCAGCCGCAACCACGGCAAGATGCACGCGTGCGGCCACGACGGGCACACCGCCATCCTGCTCGCAGCGGCCAAAGCGCTGGCCGAGAGCCGCGACTTTGACGGCACACTCAACCTCATCTTCCAGCCCGACGAGGAAAACCTGTGCGGCGCGCGCGCCATGATCGAAGACGGGCTGTTCGAGCGCTTCCCGTGCGATGCCGTCTATGCCTTGCACAACATGCCTGGCGTCCCGGCCGGCGGCTTCCGCGTGCTGCCGGGGCCGGTGAGCCTGTCTTCCGACGTGGCCGACGTCACCATCAAGGGCATGGGCGGGCACGGCGCGATGCCGCATCGTGCGCGTGACCCGATTGCCGCATCGGCCGCCATCATCACCGCGTTGCAGACCGTGGTCGCACGCAACGTCGCCCCCGACGACACGGCGGTGGTGTCGGTCGGTTTCATTCGCGGCGGCGCCACGCACAACGTGATTCCCGAATCGGTGACGATCGGTCTAAACGTGCGCGCGGCGCGGCCGGAAACGCGCGCGCTGGTGGAAATGCGCATCCGCGAGATCGTCAGCCTGACGGCACAAGCCCATGGCGTCGAGGCGCAGATCGACTATCGTCAATTGACGCCACCCATGGTCAATACCGAGGCGGAGACCCAACTGGCGCAGCAGGTCTGCACCGAACTGGTGGGCGCGGCCAACGTCGTCACGCAGGCGCCCAAGGGGCTCAACGGCAGCGAGGACTTTGCCTGGATGCTGAACGAGGTGCCCGGCTGCTACCTGATCCTCGGCAATGGCGAAGGTGAATTCGGCGGCTGCATGGTGCACAACCCCGGCTACGATTTCAACGACCAGGTGTTGCCGCTGGGCGCAGCCGCGTGGGTGCGTCTGGCGCAGACCTACCTGAGCGCGTGAAGTGAACTTCGAGTCAAGCCATGCAAGCCAATCTGAGCCAAGCAGCCACACCTGCGGTCGCCAACGAAGAGATCGTGCAATGGAGCGCGATTGAGCTGTCCCGGCGCATCCACGCGCGCGATGTGTCGTGCGTGGAAGTCATGGAAGCGTTCCTCGCGCAGATCGATCGCCATAACCCGGTGGTGAATGCCGTCGTGGCCCGCATCGATGCCGAATCGACCATCGACCAGGCACGCGAGCGGGATGTGCTGCTCTCGCAGGGCTTGTCTGGCGGGTGGATGCATGGCTTTCCGCAAGCGCCCAAGGATCTTGCGGCCGCCGCCGGCATGGTGACGGCGATGGGCAGTCTTGCCATGGCGCGCAATGTGCCGACACACGACAGCATCGTCGTCGAGCGCATCCGCCGCCAGGGTACCGTACTGATCGGCAAGACGAACACGCCGGAGTTCGGCCTCGGTTCGCACACCTACAACCGTGTGTACGGCATCACACGCAACGCCTGGAACCCCGAGCGCTCGGCCGGCGGCAGCAGCGGTGGCACAGCCGTTGCGCTGGCGCTGAACATGCTGCCCGTGGCCGACGGCAGCGACATGATGGGCTCGCTGCGCAACCCGGCTGCCTGGAACCACATATACGGCCTGCGCCCCAGCCTCGGTCGCGTGCCCTACGGCCCCACCGGCGACGTGTTCTTCCAGCAACTGGGCACCGAAGGCCCGATGGCGCGCAATCCGCAAGACCTCGCTTGGTTGCTGGCCACGCAGGCCGGTTACGACCCGCGTGCGCCGCTGTCACTGGGTGACGATCCGGCGTGCTTCATGCAGCCGCTTCACCGTGATTTCCGGCAAGCGCGCATTGGCTGGCTGGGCGATTTTGGCGGCTACCTTGCCGTCGACCGCGAAGTGCTGGCCGTCAACGAGCAGGCGCTCGATACGTTCGACACGCTGGGCTGCCATGTCGAAACCGTACGGCCTTTCTTCGCGATGGACGCGTTGTGGGAATGCTGGTGCACGCTGCGCGCGCTGAGCGTATCGGGCAACCTGGCGCTCCTCTACGCCAACGCAGCCACGCGTAACTTGCTCAAGCCCGAAGCCATCTGGGAAATCGAGCACGGACGCAGCCGTACCGCCATCGACATCAACCGCGCAATCGCCACGCGTGCGAGCTGGTATCAGGCGCTGCTGGGGCAGTTCGCACAGTACGATTTTCTTGTCCTGCCTTGCACGCAAGTTGCGCCCTTCACCGCGGAAGAACACTGGCCCAAGACCGTGGCCGGCCGCGCCATGGACACGTATCACCGCTGGATGGAGGTCGTGATTGGCGCCACGCTGGCGGGTGTGCCGGCCGCAAGCCTGCCATCGGGCTTCACCGCCGACGGCCTGCCGCTGGGCTTGCAGGTCATTGCCCCGCCGCGCTCGGAGTTTGCGCTGCTGCAGCTTGCCGCTGCGTGGCACGAAGCGTTCGCGCCAGCGCGTACGACGTCGCCGCTATTG
Organism: Burkholderiaceae bacterium 26; assembly: GCA_000955795.1. GTDB lineage: Bacteria > Pseudomonadota > Gammaproteobacteria > Burkholderiales > Burkholderiaceae > Ralstonia > Ralstonia chuxiongensis. The sequence goes on along the minus strand of JYOB01000018.1, from coordinate 106,438 downwards.
CCTTGAGCGATGCGCGCGTGCCGTATTTTCCCGGCACGCGCATAGCCAGTCCCACACAGAGCGCACGGCGGCGTCTTCAAACCGAGCAGATGGCGCCACGGCCCAGAAGGCATAGCGCTGTATGACTGGCGCTGCGAACGGCTGGACGAGCGCGCCAGCCTCCAGCGCATCGCGCACCAGCGGCAGGTTCGCCAGGATCACCCCCTGCCCGGCCATTGCCGCCGACATGGCGTGCCCGTCGTCGGACAGCACGATGCCCGTGTCGGTCTTGAGCGCGTGCCCAATGCCGGCGGCGCGTGCCCACATCAGCCAGCCAATCGGTTGCGGCAGCGTGCGTTGCCATTCAGAGTGGATGAGCGGCACGCGCGCCAGATCGTCATGCGACCGGACGTTCAGGCCCGGATGGCAGACCGGCGCATAGGCATCGCCAAAAAGATGTTCGCTGATGAGCCCGTGATTCGTAGCGGGCGTATCGCCATAGCGCACCGCAAGGTCTGCGCTGCCGCCGTGCAGGTCGACCACGGTGTCAGACGCATGAATGCGCAGATCCACCTCCGGATGCTGCGTCGCAAATTCACCCAGCCGCGACACCAGCCAGCGTGCGGCAAGCCCCATCGGCGCGGTAAGCGTGACGCGCTGCCGGGCCGGTTGCGCTTGCGGGCCGCGAATGGCATCGATCGCCTGCGCAAACGCGTCAAAGCCGGTATTGAGGACGGGATACAACTGCTCGCCGGCGGCTGACAGACGCAGCGCACGTACGTGGCGCTCGAACAGCGCCACCCCCAGCGCGTCTTCCAGGCGGCGGATCTGATGGCTGACGGCCGTGGGCGTGACCGACAGCTCGTCGGCAGCGCGCTTCATGCTGAGGTGGCGCGCGGTGGCTTCAAAGGCGCGCAGCGCGCTCAGGGGTGGCAGTTTTCGCATGCGCGGGATTGTGTCATGGGCGCTTTTCCCGCGTGGGCGGTATGGATGAATCCATCTCAGCTGTGGCACGCAAAACAACTCGTTTGTCGCGGTGCAGCGCGGTTCGTAGAGTGGCCACACCTCCACTCAACTCAAAACGGATGCGCAAATGACTTCTCCGACCCGCCTACTGCACCTCGATTCAAGTGCCCGGCTGGGCAGCTCCGAGACTTCACGCCATGGCTCTCACACACGTCGGCTTTCTGCGCGCTTCGTGCAGCGCTGGCTTGAGCATGCGCCCCATGCGCAGGTCGTCTATCGCGACATCGGCGCCGAACCGCCGTCGCCCGTGGATGGCCGCTGGGTGCATGCCGCATTCACGCCGCCCGCGCAGCGCGAGCCCTGGATGCACGATCGCCTTGCGCAAAGCGATGCGCTGATCGACGAGCTGCTTGCCGCCGACGTGATCGTGGCCGGCGTGCCGATGTACAACTTCGGCATGCCCGCGCAGTTCAAGGCGTACATCGACAATATCGTGCGTGTGGGCCGCACGTTCGGCTTCGACCGCAGCCGCACCGGCGCGCCCTATTGGCCGCTGCTGGCCGGCATGAACAAGCGCCTGGTCATCGTCAGCTCGCGTGGCGATTTCGGTTACGGCCCTGGCCAGCGCATCGCCCACATGAACCACGTGGAAGGCGGCGTTGCAACGGCATTCGGCTACATCGGCATCACGGATGTGGCATCGGTGGCCATCGAATACGACGAGTTTGCAGACGACCGACTGCGCGCGTCGATTGCATCGGCCGAAAACGATGTCGATGCGTTGGTCGCTCGCATGGCAGCCGCCGCCGTGGAAGCGGCCTAGTCGATCAGCCGGCCATCCGCCTCAAAGAACGGGTGCGGGCCGTCGAACTCGCCCACGTACGCTAGATGGCTCACCAGGCCTTGGCCCGGCACCCAGGCGTGGACCTTGTACGCGGGCGGCTCCATGACGAACCCCGGCGCTGCGTCCGGGTCGAGATCCAGCGCCACCTGGTGCGCGGGTGACGGGCATGTCGATGCCACCGTGCCGGCAAAGCGCACGTCAATGGAGCGATGCAGATGGCCGCAGATGATGCGCTCAACGTTGCCGGCGGCACGCACGATCTGCGCGAAGGCCGGGATGTCTTCCTCGGCGAGCGATTGCACGTCCATGTGGCCGATGCCCGTGGCGAACGGCGGATGATGCATCGCGATAACGGTCGGGCGTTGCGTTTCGCGTGCCAGCGCCTCGGCCAGCCAATCCAGGCGCTGTACGCCCAGGCGGCCGCCCGGATGGCCGGTGTCCAGCGTATCGAGCACGATCAGGCGCACGTCGCCAATGTCGGTCCAGTATTGGAAAGCGCGCGCGTCCTGCGCGATGGCTTGCATGGGCGCTAGCCAATCGGCAAACGCTTCTCGTGCGGCATCGCGGCCGTCGTGGTTGCCCAGCACTGGCAGCATGCGGATGCCAGCTGCATCGAGGGGCGCCAGCACGGAGCGCAGATGGGCGTACTCCTCCGGCGCGCCGGCATCCACAAGATCGCCGGTCAGGACGATGGCATCCGGTTTCGCCGGCTGCGCCAGGATATGCGCCACGCAGCGTGCCAAATAGGCCGCCGAATCCACGCGCCGATACGCCAGTCGCCCCGGGCGCTTGATATGAAGATCGGTGAGTTGCAGGAAATGCATCGGCATCAGGCTTGCAGGGTCAGAAGGCGGTCTGCCGGAACATCGAAGCCGACCGCATGGCCCGGCGCAAACTGCTGGCGGCCGGGCACGTCGATGAACAGCGGCATGGCCGACACGCCCGCCACGCGCACGCGGGTGCGGAAACCGAGAAACACCGCCGATTCGACCGTGCCCTTGAGCGCGGCCTGGGCTGGGTCCGCCAGCACGGCATCTTCGGGGCGGAAAAACACGGCGTTGCCTTCGCCAGCCGGCACGAGGACGCGGCCACCCGCGCAGACGAACGCGCCATCCTGCCGTGTGCCGTCAAGCCGGTTCATGATCCCGATGAAATCCGCCACGTGCCGGTTGGCCGGCTGGAAGTAGATTTCGCGCGGCGTGCCGATCTGCGCAATGCGGCCGGCTTCCATGACGACAATGCGATCCGCTAGAGCCATCGCCTCTTCCTGGTCGTGCGTCACGTAGATGGTCGTGATGCCGAGGCTGCGCAGCAGGCGGTCCATCTCTGCGCGCACGGATTCACGCAGCTTGGCGTCGAGCGCCGTGAGCGGTTCGTCAAGCAGCAGCACCCGCGGCTCGGGCGCCAGCGCGCGCGCCAGTGCCACACGTTGGCGCTGCCCGCCGGAGAGCTGATCCACACCGCGGTCTGCGTACTGCGTGAGGTGCATCATCTCCAGCAGCGTGTTCGCCCGGGCGCTGATCTGCGTGTCAGACAAGCCGTTCTGCCGGCGCTGGATGCGCAGGCCGTATTCCACATTGCCGCGCACGCTCAGGTTGGGAAACAGCGCGTAGCTCTGGAACACCATGCCGACGCGGCGGCGCTCGATCGGGCGTGCGGTGACGTCTTCGTCGCCGAATTGCACGGTGCCGCCAGCATCGGGCGCTTCCAGCCCGGCGACGATGCGCAGCGTGGTGGTCTTGCCGCAGCCCGACGGGCCGAGCAGCACGACGGTCTCGCCGGCGGCGATATCGAGGTCCATCGACTCCAGCACGCGCTGGCCGCTGAAGTGTTTTCCGCAGCCGCGCAGCCGGATCGGCACGGGGGCGAGGTGTAGAGGTTCGGTACTCATCGGGAAGCCTTTCCGTTGTTCACTCGCAGGCCGCCAAAGCGCTGCATCAGCACCAGCAGCGGCACGATCATGACGAAGAAGATCAGCGTGTAGGCGCTGGCAATCTCCAGCCGCATCGACGCATAGGTATCGGCCAGTCCGACCGGCAGGGTCTTGGTTTCGGGCGTGTGCAGCATCCAGGTGAGGTTGAATTCGCCCACCGAGAGCGTCACCACCGTCAACGCGCCAGCCAGGATGCCGGGCTGCACGTTGGGCAGCACGATGGTGCGAAAGCGCTGCCAGAACGATGCGCCCAGGCTGGCAGCACCCTCCTCCAGCGTCTTGAGGTTCTGGCCCGCAGCCACGGCTGCGACCGAGCGCACCATGAACGGCAGCGTGAACACCACGTGGCCGACGACGATGAACCACAAGCTCTCGCGAAAGCCGCCAAAGCCGCCGTAAGCCACAATCAGCCCGAGCGCCGTCGCCAGGCCCGGCAGCGCCACGGGCAGCGTCAGGAATTCTTCGATCAGGCGGCTCGTGCGGCTCTGGCGCCGCGCCAGCACATAGCCCGCCGGCACGCCCGCCGCGAGCACAATCACCAGCGTGCACAGCGCCACCAGCAGCGACATCCAGATCGACGCCTGATACATATCCCAGACCTGGGCGACCCAATCCAGCGTCCAGCCACTCTTGAACCCGCGGATGTAGTTGCGCGTCAGGCCCACGGCCATCGACAGGACGACCGGGACGATCAGAAAGAGGCAGAGCAGCAGCGTGATTGCCCACTGGGCAGCAGACAAGGCGCGCTTCATGCTGCCGCCCCCGCTTGTCCGCCAGCCGCCGTACGCGCAATCGCCAGCACCAGCCACGTCACGACGCCAAGCACCACCGACAGCGCTGCCGCCATCGCAATACCCGCGTTGAGCGTGAACTCGGTATAGATCGTCATCGGCAAAACGTCGATGTCGGTGGCGAGCGTGAAGGCCGTACCGAACGCGCCCATCGACGTGGCAAAACAGATGGCGCCGGAGGCGATAAGTGCGGGCGCCAGGCCCGGCACCAGCACATCGCGCGTGACCTGCCACGACGATGCGCCCAGCGAGCGCGCCGCTTCTTCCAATGAACGATCGAGCTTTTCCGCCGCTGCCATGACCGTCAGCACCACGCGCGGAATCGAGAAATACAGGTAACCGAGAAAGAGGCCGCCGATGGAATAAGCGAACACCCATTTCTCTCCGACCAGCTTGTGCGTGACGTCGCCCAGCAGGCCTTGGCGGCCCGCCAGCAGAATCACCATGAAGCCGACCACCACGCCTGGAAACGCCAGCGGAAACGTCAGCATGGCGGTAATCATCCGCTTGCCCGGCACGTTGTGGCGCACCAGAAAGAGCCCGGCGATGGTCGAGAGAATGAGCGTCGCCAGCGTGACCGCCGCCGACAGCACCACCGTCGAGAACAGGCTGCTCAGATAGCGCGACGTGGTCAGCGCGGCCGTGTATGTGGCGATCAGGCCATCGCTGCCGCTCACACGCAGCAACGCGGCCATCGGCAGCAGCCAGAACGCGCAGAACAGTGCAACTGCCGGCGCCAGCAACGCCACCCGCCACCGTGCGGGCAATACCGCATCGTCGGGCAAGGTGGTTCGGGTGACGGTGCTCATGCTCAGCGGACCTCGTTCAGGTAACGGGTGCCAAACGCCTGCTGGCCGGCTGCCATCTTGTTGAAGTCGACCGTCTTTGCGCGGGCGTATTCGCTGGCCGGCAGGAAACGCGAGGCGGCTTCCTTGCTCATGGCGCTGGCGCGCACCGGGCGCAGGTAGGCGTTGGCCCACAGCGTCTGGCCTTCATCCGACAGCACAAAATCGAGCACCTTCTTGGCGTTCTCGACATGCGGTGCGCCGGCCGTCAGGCTCATCACATACGGCACGGCAATCGTGCCTTCTTGCGGGATCACGAATTCCACGTTCGCGTGATCCTTGTACTTGGCGCGATAGGCGTTGAAGTCGTAGTCGAGCAGGATGGGGATTTCGCCTGCCACGACGCGTGCGTAGGCGGTCTGCTTCGGCACGATCGGCGCGTTCTTCTTCAACTGCTTGAACCACTCGATGGCCGGACCGAAGTTGTCGAGCGTGCCGCCCAGCGCCTGGTTGACCGCCACGGCGCCCACGTAGCCGACGAAGGCGCTGCTCGGGTCCAGGTAGCCGACCATGCCCTTGTATTCGGGCTTGAGCAGGTCTTTCCAGGAGCGCGGCACGGGCTTGCCTTCCAATGCGTCCTTGTTGACGAAGAAGCCCAGCGTGCCGGAGTGGATCGAGAAAAACGCGCCATCCGGGTCTTTCATGCCGGCCGGGATGTCTTCCCAGTGCTTGGGCTTGTAGTTGGTGACCAGGCCTTTCTCCTTGGCCTGATACGCGGACGTGATGCCCAGGTAGGCCACGTCAGCCACGGGGTGCGATTTCTCTGCCAGCATCTGCGCGATGGCCTGGCCGGAATTCTTGTTGTCGAACGGCACGGTGATGCCGGTCTTTTCCTTGATGGCCTTGATCTGGCTGGCCCAGTCGGCCCATTCGGGCGGGCAGTTGTAGCAGATGGCGACTTGCTGGCCGGCCGATTGGGCTTGCACCGGCGCAGCGACGGCAAATGCGCCGGCAGCCACGAGGCCGCACGCGCGCAGCCATTGAACGAGACGTTTCATCGAGACGCTCCTTGCGTATCAGACGTGAGGGAAGAAACAACGGAGAGAGACGCTTCAGCCGGCGCACGGGCCAGCGTGCCGCCCGCCAGCAGACGGTGCGGCAACGTAATCGAGGGCACCGCCTCGCCGGTGATGCGGCGAGCCAGTGCCATGGCTGCGTCGGTGCCGATCCGGCGATGCGGCTGCGCCACCGTCGCAAGCGTGGGCGAAAGCCACTGCCCCATCGCCAGGCCATCGAAGCCGACCACGCTCACGTCTTCAGGCACGCGCAGGCCCATCTCGCGCAGCGAGCGGATCGTGAGCAGCGCAAGGCGGTCGTTGCTGCAGAAAATGGCGGTCGGGCGCGGCGGGGCCAGCAGGCGGGCCAGCTCGGCGGGCAGCATGGCATCGGCATTGAAATCAATTTCGACGGGCGGCTGCGGCGCAATGCCGGCCGCTTCCAGCGCTTCGCGGTAGCCGTCGTGACGCAGCGCCGCACGGTCCGACGCCGCCAGCGTGCCAGTGAGCATGCGGATCTGACGATGCCCCTGCGCGAGCAACGCACGAATGGCGTCGCGCGCGGCCGCCCGGTTATCGACCGTTACGCAGCAGCGGGCAGGAATGCGCGCCTGGCCGACCGTGTCGTTGTAGACGAGCACGTAAGGCACACGCTCGGCGTCGAGGCGATCGAGATGCGGATTGGCGGCGGCATCGGCCACGGTCAGGATCAGGCCGTCGACGCGTTGCTCGAGCATGGTCTCGATGGCGCGGGCTTCACGCTCGCGGTCGTAGGCGGTCGTCATGAGCATCACGCGCTGGCCCGTGATGGACGCGGCTTCCTCGATGCCCTGCATGCATTCGGCAAATACGGGGTTGGCCAGCGACGGCAGCACCACGCCCAGCAAGCCTGTACGCTCGGCGCGCAGCTGGCGGCCCAGCGCGTTCGGGCGGTAGTGAAGCGCATCCATGGCGGCCTGCACACGGGCCAGCGTCGATGCGCTCACCCGCTCTGGCGTGTTGACCGCCCGCGATACCGTGGCAATCGAAATGCCGGCATGCGTCGCCACGTCCTTGATGCTGCTGCCCACTGCGTGCCCCCTGGAATTTGTAAACGTTTACATCCTAGGTGCGCGCAGTGACTATTTCATGACAATCGATGCTGCAGTGCAGCCGTCGCCGCAATGCAGCATCGCCGGTGTTGTGCGTGGCAAAGTTACAAAGCTCGCATATGCTTCTTACGAAAATGGGCAAGCGGCGTGCGCCAATGCGTGCGCGGCGGCATGGCCCACTTGCTGCTGTGCTGTTCTCGCTGCCTGCTCTGGAGACACCATGCGTGTATCGCCCGTTTTCGATGTGCCGACCACCGCCCTGCCCGCGCTGATGCAACACTACGGCGTGGTCCGCTCGCAATCCCTGGCCTTGGCCGCGCCATTGTCGGACGCCGATGCCACCGTCCAATCCATGGATGACGCCAGCCCCGCCAAATGGCATCTGGCCCATACGACGTGGTTTTTCGAAGAATTCATCCTGGGCCCGAACGTACCGGGCTATCGCTCGCCGGATGCGCGCTACCGCTACCTGTTCAATTCGTATTACGAGACCGTGGGTGCACGGCACCCGCGCCCGCACCGCGGCATGCTCACCCGCCCCACGCTCGGTGAGGTGCGAGCCTATCGCGCCCACGTTGATGCGGCCATGCAGCGCTTGCTGGCGGATGGTGTAACCGATGACCTCGCCCGCCTGGTGACGCTCGGCCTGCACCACGAGCAGCAACATCAGGAGTTGCTGCTGACCGATCTGCTCCACTTGTTCGCACAGAACCCGCTATGCCCGGCCTATGCCGACGCACCGCCGCCGCGCGTGCATGCGGCGCCCGCGCAACCGGGCTGGGTCAGCTTCCAGGGCGGCGCTGTGCAGATCGGCAAAACCGAGTCCGATACGGGGTTCATGTTCGATTGCGAAGGTCCGCGCCACACCGTCTGGCTGGAGCCTTATGCATTGGCCACGCATCCTGTCACCAACCGCGAGTGGCTCGCCTTCATGCAGGACGGCGGTTATCGGCAGCCAACCCTGTGGCTGTCCGACGGCTGGGCGTGGGTGCAGCGCGAAGGCATTGATGCCCCGCTCTACTGGCGCGCCGGCATCGACGAAGCCGAAGGCTGGCAGCAGATGTCGCTGCACGGCCTGCAGCCGGTGGATCTGGATGCGCCCGTCACGCACGTCAGCTTTTATGAGGCCGACGCCTACGCCCGCTGGGCCGGCGCCCGCCTGCCGACTGAAGCCGAATGGGAGCACGCCGCAGAAGGTCTGCCCGTGCAAGGCAATTTCGCCGGACGGGGCGCGCTACGGCCGTTGCCCGACCACGGCATCGCCGAGGCCGGCAGCCTGCGTCAACTGTTCGGTGATGTGTGGGAATGGACCGCCAGCCCTTATGGACCGTACCCGGGCTTTGAGCCGGCCGAAGGGGCCGTGGGTGAATACAACGGCAAGTTCATGTGCAGCCAGATGGTGCTGCGTGGCGGATCGTGCGTGTCGCCCGAGGGGCATCTGCGGGCGACGTACCGCAACTTCTTCTATCCGCACCAGCGGTGGCAGTTCACCGGGGTGCGGCTGGCGCGGCGGGCGTGAGGCGCATCACAACCGGCACCGAGGCTCAATTGCCGCGCCATTCAGGCCGCGCGTCTAGCGTCTAGCGATTGCTGTCAAACAGCATGTTGGTGGGTGTGCCGATCGTATCCTGACCAGCCGGGCTGGGTGCCGCTGCGTCCCGTTTGGGTGCCGGCATCGGCATTGGCGTTGGTGCATCCGGCGCGCTTGCCTTGGCAGGCTGAGGGCCAGCCGCCGGAGCTGGCTGGCCGGCCTGCGCCGCCAGCTTGCGCCGACGAGACTCCAACCCCGCAGCAATTTCATCCTGGTGATACCGCTTGGCGAAGTCGATCACGTCCATCTTCTGCTGGTTGCGCAGGTTCATGTCGGCGCCCTCGTCCAGCAGCAGCTTGACGGTCGTGATGTGCCCGCCCATGGCCGCCATCATCAGCGGCGTGCTCGCGTTGGGGCTTTCCGCATCGATATAGGCCGCGTGGTCGAGCAGGTATTTGACAATGTCGTCATACCCGTTGGTGGCGGCGTAATGCAGCGCGGTCCAGCCGGTCTTGTTGACCTCCACGTCGTAGGTTTCCACCAGCAGCTTCACGATGGGCAGCAGGCCCTGGTAGGCGGCCATCATCAGCGCGTTTTCGCCGGCGGCGTTGGTGCGCTCGAAATCGATGTTCTTGGCGCGGATGAGCGCCTCGGCCACCTCAATGTTCTTGTCCTTGAGCGCATCCACAAGCAGCGGCGTGCCATCGCGCGTATTCAAGTTCGGGTCTACGCCCTGCGCAATGTACTTCTGCACCAGCGCCGGGCGGTTGTACTCGACGGCGTTGCGAAGATCGTCCTGCGGCGTGGCGAATGCTGCGCCTGACAACGCCATCGTCAGCGCCGCAGCCAGCGCGATCTTGTTCATCATTTGCGTCAAGTTATCGCTGTATTGCATTGAATAGATTGAAGAAATTCTCTGTTGTTACACCTGCGATGCGCTCCAGCGGTTCGCCACGCAGCGTCGCCAGGAATTCGCCCACGTGGCGCACATACGCCGGCTCGTTAGTCTTGCCGCGGAACGGCACCGGCGCAAGGTACGGCGAGTCAGTCTCGATCAGCATGCGGTCCAGCGGCACTTTCTTGGCGGTTTCCTGCAGATCCACCGCGTTCTTGAACGTCACGATGCCCGAGAAGGAGATATAGAACCCCAGGTCCAGCGCGGCCTTGGCCACGTCCCAGGTCTCGGTAAAGCAATGCATGACGCCGCGAGCGGCGTCCGCGCCCTCTTCGCGCATGATGGCCAGCGTGTCGTCGGCCGACGAGCGTGTATGGATCACCAGCGGCTTGCCGGTCTGCTTCGACGCGCGAATATGCGTGCGAAAGCGGTCGCGCTGCCATTCCATGTCGGCCACGGTGCGGTCACCCAAGCGGTAATAGTCGAGACCGGTCTCGCCAATGCCGACCACGCGCGGGTGATCAGCAAGGGTCAGCAGACGCTCCAGCGTGGGCTCTTCAATGGATCTGCCTTCTTCAACATCCGCTTCGGCATCGGGATGCACGCCCACGGTCGCATACACGTTGGGCTCCTGCTCGGCAATCTCCAGCACGCTCGGAAAATCTTCCAGCGTGACGGAAATGCACAGCGCATGGGTAACGCGGTTCTCGCGCATGCGCGTCAGCAGCTCAGGCAGGCGCGCGCGCAGGTCGGGAAAGTTGATGTGGCAGTGAGAATCAACAAACATCGAATAATCAGTAATTTACGCCGCAAATTTCTTGCGCCGTATCAGGAAAGAATCAGAGAGTTTGCGTCGGGCGCTGCGAGTTGATCTGCTTACCGAGCAACTCTTCGATCACGCGACGCAGCACACGGCACTGCTCGTCTTCGCCAAGATGCACGCCAATGCCCGGCGTCTTGGCGGGGGTGCCCACCGGGGTGATCCAGGCCACCTTGCCGGCCACCTGATACTTCTGCGGGCGGTCCAGCAGTGACAGCACTAGGAAGACCTCCTCGCCGATCCGATAAGGACGTTGCGTGGGCACGAAGATACCGCCGTTCTTCAGGAACGGCATGTAGGCGGCGTGCAGGCCGGCTTCATCCTTGATGGCCAGCGACACGATGCCCGGACGGGTCGGCGCGCCCGGAGCCGTGCCAGCCGCAGTGGGCGTGCCAGGGGTGACAGGAGTGCCGGGCGTACGAAGAGGTGCAGTGCTCACAGGGTGTCCAGAGAGTGCAAACGTTCAGGTGCAGGTTCGGGTTCAGGCAGCCGGAAAGAGCTGCCGGTAATCCAGCAAAAGACTTTCGATGACGAGCCTTGCCGCCAGCGGATGTTGCTCGGTTCGGCGCCGTTGCGGCAAGGCACGCGCAAAACGTTCCAGGCGATCCAGCGGGATGGTGTTTGCGCAGCGTTGCAAGGCATCGCGCTGCGCCGGAAAGTAGCGCGGACGCCCCGCCAACCGCGCCGCCATCAGGTCAAAGACCCACCGGTGCATGGTACTGAGAACGGCCGGGACCGACAATTTTTGTAAATGATCAGCCGTGGCCAGCGCGTCCAGCTTCGCGCCCTGGCCAAGCTGTTCGAGCAAAAATTGCAGCAGCGGACGGTCCTCTGACTCGGCGGCCGCCAGCGCGGCCAGCGGCGCATTGCCAAACTCCGCCAGCAGGCTTTGCGCGTGTGGCACGCCTTGTTGCTCCAGCCACTGGCGCGCGGCGTCGGGCTGCGGCGGCTGCAGCGGAAACTGCCGGCAGCGCGACAGGATGGTCGGCAGGATGCGGTCGATTCGGTCCGTCACCAGCAGGAACACGGTGTTCTGCGGTGGTTCTTCCAGCGTCTTGAGCAGCGCGTTGGCGCCCTCAGTCTGCAACGCATCGAGCGGATACAGCACCACCACCCGCAACCCCGCCCGGTGCGTGCCGACGCCCACCGCCTCAATCAGGTTGCGGACCTGCTCCATGCGGATGATTTTGCTCGGTGCTTTTTTCTTGCCGTCGGCGTCTTTCTCGGTCTCGGGCGCGTCTTCCATCGCTTCGGGGCGCACGAGGTGGAAATCCGGGTGATTGCCCTGCGCAAACCAGTTGCAGGCCGCGCATGTGCCGCACGGCTGGCCGTCAGCGACGGGCGTATCGCATAAGAGGCCTTGCGCGAAATGCATGGCGAAGTCGCGCTTGCCGGTGCCTGCCTGGCCGTTGAGCAGAATCGCGTGCGGTAACTTGGCCCGCATGGCCTGCAGGCGGGCCCAATCAGCGGATTGCCAGGGATAAAGCATCATGAATCAATGGGTTGCGTCAGATTGTTGATGCAAAAACTAGTCGTGAAACCATTATTTCCGTATCCGAAATTGCCTGCAAAATCAGAGCGTTGCAAGCAGATTCTCTAAGTCTTTCTGGATATCGGTTCGCTCCCGGTTGGCATTGAGCACGACAAATCGATCCGGCTCGGCTGCCGCGCGGCGCAGGTATTCGGCACGCGTGCGCAGGAAGAACTGCGCGGACTCGGCTTCGAACTTGTCTGGCGTGCGGGCATCGGCCAAGCGCGCGGCGGCAATCTCGGGGGCCAGATCGAACAGGATGGTCTTGGTCGGCTGCAGACCCTGCTGCACCCAGCGCTCCAACGCCTCCAGCCGGTCGATTGCCAAGCCCCTGCCCCCGCCCTGATAGGCGAACGTGGCGTCGGTAAAGCGGTCGGAAATGACCCAGTCACCCGCGTCAAGCGCGGGCTGAATCACCTCGGCGATGTGCTCGCGGCGACTGGCGAACATCAGCAGCGCTTCAGTTTCCAGGTGCATGCGCTCGTGCAGCAGCACTTCGCGCAGTCGCTCACCCAGCGGCGTGCCGCCCGGCTCACGGGTGACGACCAGCTTTTTGCCCTGGGGAGCGAGCTTCGCCTGCAGCTGCTGGGCAAACCACGCGAGGTGCGTGCTCTTGCCCGCGCCGTCGATCCCTTCGAATGTGATGAACTTGCCGGTCATGGTTGGCCGCGCTGATATTTGTTGACGGCCCGGTTGTGGTCCGTCAGGTTGGTCGAAAACTGGCTGCTGCCGTCGCCGCGCGCCACGAAATACAGCGCATCCGACGGTGCCGGGTTCAGCGCCGCCTGCAGCGACGCCATGCCCGGCAACGCGATCGGCGTGGGCGGCAGGCCCGTGCGCGTGTACGTGTTGTACGGCGTGTCGGTCTGCAAGTCGCGCTTGCGCAAATTGCCGTCAAAGCTGGCACCCAGGCCATAGATGACCGTCGGATCGGTCTGCAGCAGCATGTTCTTTCGCAGCCGGTTGACGAACACGGCGGCAATCATTGAGCGCTCCAGCTTCTGGCCAGTCTCTTTCTCAATGATGGAGGCCATGGTCAGCGCTTCGTACGGCGTCTTGTAGGGCAGATCCAGCGAGCGCTTCGCCCAGGCGTCATTCAGGCGCCTCTGCATCGCCTGATAGGCGTGGCGGTATAGCTCCACATCGCTGCTGCCGCGCGCAAAAAGATAGGTGTCTGGAAAGAACAGGCCTTCCGGGTTGGTTTCGGGCGCGCCGATCTTGCGCATCAGGTCTGCGTCAGACATGCCGGCGGTGTCGTGCTTGAGCGCAGGTTCTGCGTCAACCACCGCCCGCATCTGCCGCATCGACCAGCCCTCGATGACAGTAACGACGTAATGCGTCACCTCGCCACGCGCCATCTTGTCGAGGATGGACATGGGCGTCGCGCCGGTTTCCAGCGCATAACCACCGGCTTTGAGGCTCTTGGCGTTGCCCGTGGCGCGCGCCAGCACCGAAAACAACTGCGGCTGCACGCCGACGCCGGCGTTGGCAAGCTGCTTGCCGACCGAGATCACGCTCGAGTTCGGTTTGATCACCACCTCCAGCGGCGAGGCCGACAGGCTCACCGGTTGCTGGGCCCACCACACCACACCGCCTACTGCTGCCAGCACAATCAGGATCGCCAGCAGGATCAAGCGTTTGAGAAAAGAGAACATTCTGTTGCGAATCTGCGTGCGGAGCCGGCCGACACCGGCGATTTCCGCACTCTTGAAATGGATAGACAGGGCACAAGCTGCCCTTTAGACAGCCCAATATAATACCGGTCTATCCAAGGCCGCCCCGCACACCATGAACGATGTCTTCCACGATTTTGTCGATACGCTGAGCTTTCCGCCGCTCGACGTGCAATTTGACGCCGCCACGCGCGGCAGCGTGCTCTGCGCACCGACCGATCTTGCGCGCATCGCCGTCGAAGGCGCAGATGCGGCCGAGTTCCTGCATAACCAACTCACCAACGCCGTTACAGGCCTTGGTTTGAACCAGGCGCGTCTGGCCGGATATTGCTCGCCCAAGGGACGGCTGCTTGCCACGTTGTTGGTGTGGCGTCAGGCCGATACGATCGTGCTGCAGACAGACAAGGCGATCGCTCCGGCGTTGACCAAGCGCCTGTCGATGTTCGTGCTGCGCGCCAAGGCCAAGCTGCGCCCGATGGACGAGTTCATCGCCATCGGCGTCGCCGGGCCCGATGCGGCGGAAGCGCTGCGCGAGGCCGGTGCCGTGTTGCCTGAACCGGATACCGTCAATGCGGTGGCGCAGCAGCCCGCCACGGTGGGCCAGCAATTCGGCGCGGTCGTCCGCCTGCCGGATGCTGGCGGACGCCCCCGCTATCAATGGATGGTCCATGCCGAGCATTTTCAGGACGCCTGGAAGACGTTGTCGTCGCGCCTGTCGCTGGTCGGCACCGAAGTGTGGGACTGGCTGAGCCTGCAAGCAGGTGTGCCGCACATCACCCTGCCCACGCAGGAACAGTTCGTCCCGCAGATGGTCAACCTGGAATTGCTGGGCGGCGTCGATTTCCGCAAGGGCTGCTACCCGGGGCAGGAAATCGTGGCGCGCAGCCAGTATCGCGGCACGCTCAAGCGGCGCATGCAGCGCGCGCACGTGAATGCACCCACGTCGGCCGGTGCTGAGGTCTACAGCGCAACCGACCCGAACCAACCGTGCGGCATGGTGGTCAACGCAGCCATGGCGCCGGATGGCGGCACCGATCTGCTGGTCGAGCTGAAGCTGGACGCGCTCGACACCGTTATCCACCTGGCCACGCCGGACGGCCCAGTGCTGACGTTGCAAAACCTGCCGTACGTCATTCCCGTTTCAGAAAACGCCTGACACCGGACTCCACCATGGCCGACCACCTGTTCGTCTACTTCCGCATCGCCGAGCATGACGCTGCCGCTGCGCTACCGCGCTGGCAGCGTTGGCTCGATACCGTGGAAGAAGCGACAGGCGTGGCAGGCGCCTTGATGCGCCGCCCCGAAACACGCGACGGCCAGGCCACGTGGATGGAGTCCTACAACGATGTCCCGCCCGCATTTGCTGCCACGCTGGCGGCTCTGTGGGAAACCGGCGGCCCGCGTGAATTCGTCGCGGGCGAACGCCATGCAGAGCTGTTTGTCGATCTAGAAAACAGCTGACGGCGCCCTGCCGCAATCGGCATCGCAAAAATTCGGCAGGCTGCTATGCTTGGCCGAAGCCCGCGCAACACAGGTCGTCACATTGACCGTTGGCCGTTCGTTGCGCGGCATGTTCAAAGGAAGTGCTCATGTGTTTGATTCTCACGGCCTGGCACGCCCACCCCGACTACGCGCTGGTGGTGGCCGCCAACCGGGACGAATTCTATGACCGCCCTGCCGCGCCGCTGGCGTGGTGGAGCGACGCGCCCAACGTGCTGGCCGGGCGTGACATGGCCGAGGTGGTTGGTCACGCAGGTACATGGATGGGCATGACGCGCGACGGCCGTTTTGCCGCGCTGACGAATTACCGTGCGCCGTCCGAGCGCCGACCCGATGCGCGCTCGCGCGGGGAACTCGTCTCGAATTTCCTGACGGCGGACGATATGTCGGTGCCCGCCTATCTCGATAGCCTCACCGCCCGCGACCGTGCATACAACGGCTACAACCTGCTGACCGCCACACGCGACGAACTCTGGTGGACGAGCAACCGCGCCGAAGCGCCACGCAAGCTCGCGCCCGGCCTGTACGGGCTGTCCAACGCATTGCTCGATACGCCGTGGTTCAAGGTGCGGCATCGCATGGCCGCCTTTGCCGAGGCCCTGGCCGCAGACACGGGTCGGCACGGCAACGCGCTGGATGTGGCGCGCTATCTCGATCTGCTTTCGGAAACCCGAGAAGCGCCGACCGCCTCCCTACCCGCCACGGGCGTAGCCCCCGAATGGGAGAAGCTGCTTTCTGCCGCCTTCATCCGCTCGCCGCGCTATGGCACGCGCGCCAGCACCATCGTGCGCATCCGCCACGACGGCTGCTTTGATGTGACCGAGCGCCGCTTCAACGCGGAAGGCCAGATTGGTGAGACGCGCTACCTCGGCGTGCTCGATACCGTCACGCACGCCGATACGTAAGCGCCGCCCCGTTCAGGCCGCTTCCTGCTTGGCGCTCGCGGCCTGATCCCTTGCCATCTCCATTTCGGTGACGGCGGCGCCGCCCGGGCGCAATGCCGAATGTTCGCGCTTGGACTGCACCAGCGGATAGAACATCTGCGCCGTCCAGGGTTCGGCGCCGAACAGCACGTCATCCTGCAAACCAATCTTCGCGGGATATTTGCGCGTGATATGCGCCGTGCCAAACAGCACATCCCAGAAAAACAGCAGGTTGCCGAAGTTGCCCTTGTAGTGGCCAATGCCATCGACGTTGGTCAGCGCGTGATGGGCCCAGTGCGTGGCGGGCGTGGAAATCGTCCGCTCGATCACCCACATCAACGGACGCAGCGCGCGGATGCGATACAGCGGTGCATCCCACGGCCAGGCGCAATGCGCGCCAACAATGACGGCCAGCTTGGCGACCAGATACGCCGCATAGACGGGCCCAAAGCCCAGATACACGGCGACACCGCCAATCCACAGCCCCGGCATCATCAGGTAGTAGAAAAAGTTGTTGCGGTACGTAATGCGCACGCTCATGTACGACGCGCTGTGATGCGCGCGGTGCAGCGGCCACAGCAGCGGCGTGTGCGAGGCGCGGTGCCAGAGGTATTGCGTGAGGTCGTCACCGATGAGCAGCAACCCGGTCATAGCCCACCAGGGCAGATCCGCCCACGCGTTGTGCTGCGCCGGAACGAGCCAGTTGCACAATGCATTGCTGCCCAGCAGCGCGATCGGCTGCGTAACGGCGACGAGGCTGATGAACATCAGCACCTCGAGCCAGGCATCGTTGGCGGTCGCGCGGCCGCGCACGTTGGCTTGGTAGCGCCGCGTCACGAACTCCATGACGGCAAATCCAAGGATGCAGGCGACGATCAGCGCGTGCTCCATGTGCGAACTCATTGGTGTCTCCTCGCTTTTGTTGTGGAGACAAGCCTAGGAGTGCGCCATCAATGCGTCCAATGCATAATGAACATCCATTTGATGCACAGAACGCAACGCCATGGATTTGCGCCGCCTGAGTCACGTCGTAGCCCTTGCCGACACGCTGCACTTCGCGCGTGCCGCGCAAGCGGTGCATCTGAGCCAGCCCGCATTCAGCCGGAGCATCCAGGCGATTGAAGACGATCTCGGCATCCGCCTGTTCGATCGCGAAACCGGTGATGTACGCCCGACGCCCGCCGGCGAATTCGTCATCGAACGCGCGCGGCGCCTGCTGTTCGAGGCGCGCTGCCTGCAACGCGACGTTGATCTGTATCGCAACAGCCAACTCGGCGACACGGCCTTCGGTGTCGGCCCGCTGCTGACAGCCACGCTTATGCCCCAGGCACTGCAGGAATTGCGGCATAAGCATCCCCAAGTCGCACTGCGCATGGAGGTCGGCAATTGGGTGCAACTGCTGGAGAGCCTGCGCAGCGAGAACATCGAATTCTTCGCCGCAGACGTGCGCGACATGCCGAAAGATGCCGCGCTCGATATCCAATTGATTGGAGGGCAGCCCCCTCACCTTTACGTACGGGCTGGCCACCCGCTTGCGGGGCGCACGCGCACGCTGCGCGAAGTCTGGGAATACGGCATTGCCGTACCGAAACTCCTGAGCCCGTCGAAGGTGGAGTTGGCGATGCTGCTTGGCCTGCCGGCGGGTCAGGAGGCCAGCATCGCGCTGGAGTGCGACAACTACGGCGTATTGAAGACGGTTGCGCTCACGACGGACACCGTGCTGGGTGCCACGGACGCCGCCGTGCGGGAGGAACTGGAGAGCGGCGCGCTGGTGCGGCTGGCGGTGAAGGGTTGGCTATCGCCGCCATCCACGACGGGAATTGTGCGGCTGCACGGCAGAACCGCGTCGCCGGCAGCGCAGGTGGCCATCGCAGCCATTGCGAGGGCCGCCCAGGACATCAACGTGTAAGCACGCGGCGCATGGTCCGGTGCGGAATGCCGGCCTCTTCAAACTCTTCCCCCTCGGCCGTAAAGCCCGCGCGCGTGTAAAACGGCATGGCGTGGGTTTGCGCGTTCAGGATCAGTTCGGGGTAGCCAAGCGACTGCGCCTTGTCGATCAAGGCTTCCAGCACACGCGCGCCAACGCCCGTGCCGCGCGCTTCCTTGCGCACCGCCATCCGGCCGATATGGCCGTCGGGCAGCAGGCGGCCCGTGGCGACAGGGCGCCCGGCTGTGTCGTGTGCCAGCGCGTGCCAGCACTGGTCATCCCACGCGTCCCACTCCAGTTCAACGGGCACGCCTTGTTCGGTGACAAACACGTCGTAGCGGATGGCGCGGGCTTCTTCGCGCACGGCGTCCCAGCGGGCAACTTCAACACCAGCAAGCGGGCGGACAGATTCAGGGGCAGTCATGCTCAGTTCTCACACTTCAGGCTTCAGAACTTCAAAGTTGAGGATGCGTTCGCGCAGCGTATCGGGAATCGGCGCGGAGGTCTGCGTGGCAGGGTCGGCACACACGTAGATGACCTCGCCGGTGACGAGATGCTCGTCTGCGCGATACATCTCGATGATAAAGCGCATGCTGGAGCGGCCCAGACGCGCCACACGGCAGCGCAGGTCCAGCTCATCGTCAAAGCGCGCGGAGGCATGATATTCGAGCGTGGATTTGACCACGTAGAAATCCACGCCAAAGGTGTCGACCACATCCACCGGATACCGCACGCCGATGCTGCGCCAGTATTCGGTGATGCACACATCGGCGTACAGCAGATAGTGGCCATTGAAGACGATGCTCTGCGCATCGACTTCGGCCCAGCGCACGCGCAGCGGCGTGCTGTGGCGGAAATCCTCGATCGCCATGTGGTCTCCTCTCCTGCTCGGGTTATGTGGATTCGGTTTCGGTGCCGAAGGCGCGGCGTAGCGCGTTGGCGGCATCGCGGTGCGCGTCTTCCACAGCCGGCACGAAGCGCCCGATCTTGAAGAAGTCGTGAATCATGCCTTCGTACAGTTTCAGCTCGACCGGCACCTCCGCTGCGCGCAGCTTGTTGGCATAGCCGATGCCGGCATCGCGGATTGGGTCGAAGCCCGCCACGGCAATCCACGCGGGGCACACGCCGGTGACGTCCGCGCCGTGGCCACCGGCATCGAGCGGGGCGAAACGCCAATCGTCGCGATCAGCGTCGCTGCGCAGGTATTGCGAGAAGAACCAGTGAATCATCTCCTGCGTGAGCAAATAGCCCTCGGCAAACTCGCGGTGCGACGGTGTGGATTCACGCGCGGTGGTGCCGGGGTAGATCAGCAGTTGCAGCACCGGTGCCAAGCCGCGATTGCGTGCCTCAATGGCACTCACAGCAGCCAGCGTACCGCCCGCGCTGTCGCCGCCGAAAGCGATGCGTGCCGGGTCGGCGCCGATGGTGGCGGCTTCATCGAACACCCATTGCAGTACGTCGAACGCGTCGTTCGCTGCGGTTGGAAATTTCCAGTCGGGCCCAAGCCGGTAATCCACCGACAACACCATCGCCCCCGATTTGGCCGCCAGCGACCGGCAAAGCTGGTCGTGTGTCTTGATGCTGCCCACGGTAAAACCGCCGCCGTGGAAATACACTAGCAGCGGCAATGGATCTGCCCAGCTGGCTTCGCGCGCCGCGTATGTGCGAATGGGAATGACATGGCCATCGCGCGCCGTTACCGTCAGGTCGTGCACGGCTTCCAGCGGGATGGGCGGGATATCGACAATGGGGCTGCTCTTTTCGTAGGCGATCTTGGCGTCGGCGGGGTCAAGTGCATTCAGCGGCGGACGCTTGGCACGCGCAACCAGATCGAGTAACTGGGCGACGTGCGAGTCGAGAGACGGGTGCTGCATGAGGGCAAGAACTGAACGATCGTTCTAATTTGGCTATCATCGGAGTATCCATTGAACCACGCCCGCACGGCAAGACGGGCGACGCCGACAATCACCATCCGGAGACAGCATGGCCCTCATCTTCTACCTCACCCACGTTCACCTTGGTTTTGGCACCGTCAACGAACTGAAAAGCGAATGCGCACGCGTCGGCATCCGCCGGCCGATGATCGTGACCGACAAAGGCGTGGCTGCCGCCGGACTGGCACAGCGCGCGATTGACGCCACGGGCGGCCTGCCCGTCACCGTGTTCGACGAGACACCATCCAACCCGACCGAGGCGATGGTGCTGAAGGCCACCGCGCAATACAAAGACGCCGGTTGCGACGGGCTGATCGCCATCGGCGGTGGTTCGTCGATCGATTTGGCCAAGGGGATTGCGATTGCGGCCACGCACCCGGAGCCGCTCACCACCTACGCGACCATCGAGGGCGGCAGCACGAAGATCACCGAAGCGGCGGCGCCGCTGATTGCGATCCCCACCACGGCCGGTACCGGCAGCGAGGTGGCGCGCGGCGCGATCATCATCCTGGAAGACGGCCGCAAGCTCGGCTTCCACTCCTGGCACCTGCTGCCCAAGTCAGCCATCTGCGATGCGGAACTGACGCTGGGTCTGCCGCCTGCGTTGACGGCCGCCACCGGCATGGATGCGATTGCGCATTGCATCGAAACCTTTCTCGCACCCGCGTTCAACCCGCCTGCGGACGGCATTGCGCTGGATGGCCTCGAGCGTGCGTGGGCCAACATCGAGCGCGCCACGCGCGATGGCGCTGACCGCGATGCGCGGCTGAACATGATGAGCGCATCAATGCAGGGTGCGATGGCGTTCCAGAAGGGCCTGGGGTGCGTGCACTCGTTGTCGCACCCGCTGGGCGGCGTCAAGGTCAATGGCAAAACGGGGCTGCACCACGGCACGCTCAATGCAGTGGTGCTGCCGGCGGTGCTGCGCTTCAACGAGACGGCCGAGACGGTGGTGCGAGACAACCGCTACGCGCGCATGCGCCGCGTGATGAATCTTCCGGCCGGCGCGGACCTCGCCCAGGCGGTACATGACCTGACGGCGCGCCTCGGCCTGCCGACCGGCCTGCGCCAGATGGGCGTGCCCGAAGATGCGCTGGAACACGTGGTGGAAGGCGCCCTGCTCGACCACTGCCACAAGACCAACCCGCGCATCGCCACGGCGGACGACTACCGCCGCATGCTGGCGGAGTCGATGTAACTAACGCAGGCGCTCAGGAAACGAACGACCGGATCAGCGCGGTAATGCGCTCCGGTTGTTCGTGCACGACCCAGTGCGTACCGTCGGGAATGCGCTCCAGGCGCATGTCGGGAATGAAGCGCTCCAGCCCATTGAGCAGGCTTTTCGGCAGCGCCATGTCCATCTCGCCCCAGATCACGAGCGTAGGCACCTTCACGACAAACGCCTCGGGCGGCATCTGGTCAATGCGCAACGGCGCAACGCCCTCGGTGGGCGGATGCAACGGTGAGGCACGGTAGTAGTTCACGCCACCGGTCAGGCCGTGGGAGCCGCCCTCGCCCGGCTGGCTCCAGGCAGCGTGATAGCGCGCTCGCACCTCGGGCGTGAACCATTCCGCCACCGGCTGCCCCATGCCGTGAAAGAAACCTTCGAGCTTTTCAAAGTCGTTGGCGGCCAGCGCGTCTTCCGAACCCGGCTGGCGCAACCAGTTCATATACGCCGATGAGGCTTGCTGCGCCGGATCGCTCAGCAGCGCATTCGCAAACACCCACGGATGCGGCGAATTGACGATCACCAGCCGCTCGACCACCTCCGGATGCTGGATGGCGAGGTTCCAGCAGATTGCCCCGCCCCAGTCGTGCGCCACCACGATGGCACGCTCGTAGCCCAGCGCCGTGATCAACTGCGTCAGATCCTGCACCAGGAACTTCGGGCGATATGCATCCACCGCCGCCGGCTTGCTCGACAGGTTGTAGCCGCGCATGTCGGGCGCAACGGCAAAGTGCGTGTCGCAAAATGCACCAAGCTGCGCTTCCCACTCGTACCAGAATTCCGGAAAGCCGTGAACGAACAGCATCAGCGGCGCGCCACGCTTGCCGGCGCTGGCGTAATGCAGCCGCGTGCCGTTAGGCAGATCGGCGAATTGCGATTCCGTGATAGCGGCAGCCGTTGCAGTGTTCATGGCGATCTCGGAGTAGTGGCAGTCGTAGAGGTGGAATTACCCGCGCAGCGCATCGACCAGACGCGCGCGCACGTCGGGCTTGCCTTCAAACGGATCAGACGGATTGCGCTGCGAGATGATGTCTTCAAAGCGATGTTGCACAGGCGCCAGCGCATGCGGGTGCGAGTAGATATAGAAGCCCGCGTTGCGGATCGCGTCGAAGGTCATCTGGCCGACTTGCTCGGCGGTGACCTTGCCGGAACTGACAGCCTTTTCCGACATAGCCCGTGAAACCAGCTGCGACTTTGTGGGCGGCGCCGTGTTGGCCAGATCCTGCGGGCGGTTGCGGTCAGACTGCGTAATGCCGGTCGGCACAAAGTACGGGCACAGCACCGAGCAATGGATCTGCTCGGTCACCAGGCTCAAGTCTTGATACAGCGATTCGGACAGCGCCACCACCGCGTGCTTGGACACGTTATAGATGCCCATGGCCGGCGCATTCAGCAGCCCCGCCATCGACGCCGTATTGACGATATGGCCCTCGTATGACGGATCTTTCTTGGCGGCTTCCAGCATCAGCGGCGTGAAGATGCGTACACCGTGGATGACGCCGTGCAGGTTCACGCCGAGCACCCAATCCCAGTCGCGCTCGGTGTTCTCCCAGATGAGGCCACCGGCGCCCACGCCGGCATTGTTGAACAGCAGGTTGACCTTGCCGAACGCCTTGATGGCCGCATCGGCCAGCGCCTGCACGTCTTCCACTTTCGACACGTCGACGCGCAGGCCAATCACTTCCACGCCCTGCGCCGAGAATTCGGCTACCGCGGCATCCAGCGCATCCTGCTGGATATCGGCCAGCACCAGCTTCATGCCCAACCCGGCAGCGTTCTTGGCGAACTCCTTGCCGAAACCCGACGCACCGCCCGTGATGACGGCCACACCGCCTGCGAATTGCTTCATACGTGTCTCACTGATGTCGTTGTAATAGGAAAAGCGATCGAGATGGCCAAGCCGTGTCAGCCTGCCGCCTCAACCTTGCGCACGGCATAACCGACGCGCGGAAAATGCACCACCACCTGGCCGACGCGCGGGTCTTCGCGCAGCACGCCGACGCTGTCGCGTGTGGAGACCACGAGGTCCCCTTCAACAGGATCGACGCCGTAGTCAACCGCGGCCACTGTCACGCGCGTGCCTTTGGGTAGGCCGTGGCTGTCGTCGAAGGTGGCGTTCGTTTCAGTCAGCGCGCGCGGTGTGGCGGCCTTGGCAATGTCCAGCGCTTCGGCAGGCGTCATCGGTTGCGCTTGCGAGTGACCGAATGCCGCAACGCGATGCATCCATGCGACGACTTCCGGGTGCGCATCAAGGATGCCGGCCACCGCCGTTGCGCGGCGGATGAACCACAGGCAGTGGTAGACGGAAAAATCGGCCACGGTCGGCTGCTCGCCAAACAGGAAGATGCGTTCGCCTGTTGCAAACTGCCGCTCCAGTTGCGCGAGGAACACCTGCAGCGTGGAGGTGGCTTCCGGCAGCGGCGTGCGCAAGCCAGTGCCGCCCACACGCATTGCCTTGCGGTCTTCCACGAAGGCTTTGACGAAGGCTTCCGGTGCATCACCGAACAGGCTCTGGAAGCCCGCCGGCTGCGTCACGAAAGTTGCGGTGGCCCAGAACAGCGTCGTATCGGCCCACTGCGCCATCGAAAACACCGCTGCGGCATGGTCTGAGGGATACAGCGTCGGTGCGGGATGAATCGACTCCAGCACCTGCGCGATCAGCGCGGTATCGCAATAAATGTCCGCGCCGATCTGCAGGAACGGCGTGCGCCGGTAGCCGCCGGTAAGCGGCATCACATCCGGCTTGGGCAGGATCACAGGCACCGTGACGGACTTCCACGGCTGGTCCTTGTAGCCAAGGATCAAGCGCACCTTCTCAGAAAACGGCGAGGTGGCGTAGTGATGCAGGATCAGGTCCGTCATGCGTGCTCCAGGGATTTGCAATGCCGATCAGTCGAGCAGATCGGGTTGTTCTTTGACGATGCGCGCATATAGCGGCTGGAATTGGAACCACCCCGCCTGCGCCGACCCGACGATCGAATACGCCTGACGGGCAGCGGCATCGGAAATCGTGCGCGGTGCGCCACCGGTGCGGGCAGCGGCGGCTTCGGCCAGCAACTGCACCTGGCAGGAGCGCTCCATCGTGATGAACCACCATGCTGCTTCGTCGACCGTCTTGCCGACCGTCAGCAGGCCGTGGTTCTGCAGGATGGCGGCCTTGTTGTTGCCGAGTGCTTCTGCAATGCGCTGGCCTTCGTCCAGCTCGACCACCACGCCGCCGAAATCGTCATACAGCGCGTGGTCTTCGTAGAACGCACACACGTCCTGCGTGAGCGGATCGAGCTTGCGGCCGAGCGTGGACCACGCGCGCCCATATGTGCTGTGCGAGTGCGCAGCGGCGACTGCATCCGGTCGTGCCTGATGCACGCGCGAGTGAATCGCAAACGCTGCAGCGTTGACCGGGTAATCGCCTTCAACCACGTTGCCGTGGTGATCGCAGCGGATGAGGTTCGACACCGTCACTTGGCTGAAATGCACACCGAACGGGTTCACCCAGAAGCTGTCCTGGTGTTCCGGATCGCGCGCCGTGATGTGCCCGGCCACGCCTTCGTCGAAACCGAATTTCGAGAACAGGCGGAACGCTGCAGCCAGGCGCTGTTTGCGGTGCAGGCGCTCTTCGGCCACGGTGGCAAATTGCGGCGGACGTGGCAGGTTGCGATAGCGGGCAGCTGCCTCGGGGCTGAGGCTGGCGGCCATGCTGTCGGGCCGCTTGGCTTGCGTCGTTTCAGGTGCGTTCATGGTGTCTCCTTCACGCGTTCGTTGTGGGTGGGGCCATTCTGTGGCGGCCCTCGCCCGGCGGACTGTCAAGCGATTGACAGTCCGCGTGCGGCACAACTTAAACCAGCTTGACAAGTTGCTTGCCGAAGTTCTTGCCCTTGAGCAGGCCCATGAACGCTTCCGGTGCGCTCGCCAAGCCCTCTGCCACGCTCTCGCGGAACTTCAGCTTGCCTTGCGCCACGAAACCGCCCAGTTCGCGCAGTGCTTCCGGCCATACGTCCATGTGTTCGGAGACGATGAAGCCCTCGATGGTCAGGCGCGATACCAGGATCAATTGCGGGTTCTGCAGCGGCAGCGGCTGGCCATCGTAGCCGGCGATCATGCCGCACATAGCGATGCGGCCGAACGGGTTCATGCGCGACAGCACGGCATCCAGGATCGAGCCACCCACGTTCTCGAAGTACGAATCGATGCCATCGGGCGTAGCCTCTTTGAGCATCTTGTACAGCTCCTTCGGATCCTTGGCGGCCTTGTAGTCGATGCAGGCATCAAAGCCCAGTTCGTTGACCACGTAATCGCACTTGTCCTTGCCGCCGGCAAAGCCCACGGCGCGGCAGCCCTTGAGCTTGGCAAGCTGCCCCACCACGCTGCCCACTGCGCCGGAAGCAGCACTCACCGCCACGGTCTGGCCGGGCTTGGGCAGCATGATCTTGTTCAGGCCATACCACGCCGTCACGCCCGGCATACCGACCGAGCCGAGATACGCCGACAGCGGAATGTGGCGCGTATCCACCTTCTGGATGCTGCGGCCGTCCGACACGCCCACTTCTTGCCAGCCGAACATGCCGACGACGTTGTCGCCCACGGCAAACGACGGGTTCTTGGACGCTTCCACCACGCCAACGGTGCCGCCGATCATCACTTCATCAAGCGGCTGCGGCTGCGCATACGACTTGCTGTCGTTCATGCGGCCGCGCATGTACGGATCGAGCGAGAGGAAATGGTTGCGCACCAGCACCTGGCCGTCCTGCAGTTCCGGAATCTCCACCGTCTCCAGGCGGAAGTTGTCGGTCGTCACGGCCCCTTGCGGGCGCGAAGCCAGAACGATGCGCTGATAGGTCTTCGACATGAAAAACGCTCCTGAATATCGGATATCGGTGTTGGGTCGGGTTGTTACTTGTGTTGCACGAAATACTCGGCTAGCGCCGCATATGCGCGGTGCGTGACCGGATCGTTGGCAGCATTGGCTGCGATCGGGTGCGAGGCATAGCGCACGATCGTCATCTGGGCCACCGGATCAATATAGATGCGCTGGCCATGGATGCCGCGCGCTTCGAACGTGTGGTGGTCGTTGCTCGAAACCCACCACATGTTGCGATACGAATAGCCGGGCAGCGTCGTGTAGCCTGCCTTGGCAAACTTGGCCGGGTCACCACCGCGGCGGATGTCTTCGATCACGCTCTTGGGCAGGATCTGTTTGCCGTTGAAGCGGCCGTCGTTGCGGATCATCTCGCCAAAGCGCGCCAGATCGCGCAGCGTGGTGTTCAGCCCGCCGCCGCCCGATTCCGTACCGATGCTGTCGACCGAGAAGTACGCGTCATCCTGTGCGCCCATCGGTTGCCAGATGCGCTCAGACAGCAGCGCCGCCAGCGACTTGTTCGACGCACGGCGCACGATCCACGCCAGCGTTTCAGCGTTGACGGTCTTGTACGAAAACTCCGCGTCGTGCTCACCTTCCTTGCGCAGCGTCGTAAGGTAATCGTAGAAATTGTCGGGGCCTTTGTAACCAGCCGGACGCGGCAGCATGCCGCCGGCGCGGGCGTACGCCCAGACATCGGCGTTCGGGTCGGCATAGTTTTCGGAGTAACGCACGCCCACGGTCATGTCCATGACCTGCCGCACGGTGGCGTCTCCGTAGGCGGTGTCCTTGAGTTCCGGCACGTACTGCGTAACGGGCGCGGCCGGATCGAGCTTGCCGTCGGCCACCAGCATGGCGGCCAGAGTGCCGACAAACGATTTCGTGACCGACATGGCGATGTGCTGCGTATGCGCATCGAGCGCGCCAAAGTAGCGCTCGTAGACCACTTTGCCCTTGTGCATGACGAGGATGCCGTCGGTGTAGGTCAGCTTGAGCGCTTCGGCAAACGTACGGCGCGTGCCGTTCGGATCGGTGAACAGCACGCCGCTGATGTCACGCTCTGCGCGTGGCAGCTTGCTGACGGGACCGTCGCCGTGCCACACCACGCGCGTCGGCACAAACTCGCGCACGTGGCTGTAGCCATAGCGCGTGCGCGGGAACATGTTGCCCGCCAGATCAAAGCGGATGATGCGATCGGGCGGCGGCGGGAAGCCTTGCATCCAGCCCATCTTGTTCGGATCAGATTCGTCGGCCGTGAGCGGCTTCTGCATCGGCGGATTGGGCGCCGGCGGCGGCTGCACGGCGGTCGATGCACTGGCTGCCGGTGCGTCGGCCGGCGCGGGGTTGGAGGCGCATCCTTCCAGGGTCATGGTCAGTCCGGTGCAGCAAAGCAGAGTGATGGCAAGGGCAGACGCCGTCCGCCGCGCAGGGTGTTGCATGCTTGTCTCCGTGGTTGCTCTTTTTGTGTGTCGGACGCTGTCCGGCGTGCAACTGGGTACTGCAACTGCGGTGTTGTCTGGTCAGCCGTCCGCGCCGGGTTCGGGGGTGCGCGGCGGCGGCATACGCTTGACGAACTTGAACGTGCCCGAGCCGCGCGCGACCAGCTTGTCATCGGCATCACGCACCTCGCCTTCGCAAAACGCCATGGTGGTGGACTGATGCACGCAACGGGCGCTCGCCTTGAGCGTGCCGCGCCCGGGCTGCATGAACGCCGTCTTCATCTCGATCGTCACCACGCCGCGGCCATGCGCATCTGCCGAGCGGCCGGCCATGGCCATGGCGACGTCGAGCATCGTCATGGTCACGCCGCCGTGGGCCATTTCCCAGCTGTTCATGTGCTGCGCTTCGAGTGCGAGCTCGACCACGCCCTCGCCATCGGCCACCTTCAGGCAGCGCATGCCGAGAAGCTTCAGGAAAGGGATGTCGATCGGAAAACCGTTGTTGTCTGCGTTCATGCTGCGTCAGAAAGAGTGAGAAGCAGCCGAAATTAGACCACGCTCACGCCGCCGTCGACGGCGAGGATCTGGCCGGTGATGTGCTTGGAGGCATCCGACGCGAACAGCGCGGCCACGCCCTTGAGGTCTTCGTCGTCGCCAATGCGATGCAGCGGCGAGCGCTCGGCCAGCTTGTCCACACCAAGTTTTTCCAGCGAGCCGCGCGTCATCTTCGACGGAAAGAAGCCCGGCGCAATTGCGTTGACGGTGATGTTGTGCTCGCCCCACTCACCGGCCAGCGCGCGCGTGAAGTTGACCACCGCGCCCTTGCTGGTGTTGTAGGCAATCGTGTCCAGCGAGCCCGGCGGATTGCCCTTCAGGCCCGCAATTGACGCCACATTGACGATCTTTCCGTACTTGCGCGGGATCATCGAACGCTTGCCGATCTGCTGCGTGAGCAGGAACAGGCCGCGGATATTCAGGTTCATCACCTTGTCCCAGGCTTCGACCGGGTGGTCTTCCGCCGGCGAGCCCCACGTTGCGCCCGCGTTGTTGACGAGGATGTCGACATGACCGAGCTTGACCAAGGCCTCATCGGCCAGGCGCTGAATGTCGGCTTCGATGGCGCCGTCAGCGGCAATCCAGTCCGCTTCGATGCCGAGCGACTTCAGATGTGCCTGCGCTTCCTTCAGTTCATCGGCCTTGCGGGCAGACAGAACAATGCGCGCGCCCTGCTCGCCTAGCGCTTCGGCAATCTGCAGGCCGAGCCCGCGTGAGCCGCCGGTGATCAGCGCCGTCTTGCCGGAAAGATCAAACAGATGCTTGAGCGTACCCATGGTGTCTCCTGTGTCGTTATCGTAGTTAGAACCAAGCGTCCTGCATGTCCAGCGTTGTGGTGTCGAGCGAGCCCAGCAGTGCGATCTGCGGGTCGATCTTCGGCAGTTCCCACTGGAAGAAGTAGCGCGCGGCCTGCAGCTTGCCGCGATAGAAGTCAGCGTCTTCGCCCTGCGCATTCGGCAGCGCTTTTGCGGCAGACAGGGCCTGTTCCAGCCAGATCCACGCGACAACAACATGGCCGAACGCTTCCAGATAGACCGAGGCGTTCGCCAGCGTTACGCGCGGGTCGCCAGCGGCCCACAGCGTTTGCGTGACCTTGGCCAATTTCTGTGTGGCCATGCCGAGCGCGCGGCCGTAGCCGACCAGCGTTTCATCGTCGGTTTCCAACGCGCGGCCGACGGTGGCCTGCACGCGCTCACCCAGCGCGGCGAAGGCTGCCCCGTCCTGCATCACGACCTTGCGGCCCAGCAGGTCCAGGCCCTGGATACCGTGCGTGCCCTCGTGGATCGGGTTCAGGCGGTTGTCGCGGTAGAACTGCTCGACGTTGTATTCGCGCGTGTAGCCGTAACCACCGTGCACCTGGATTGCCAGGCTGTTGGCTTCCAGGCACCACTGCGACGGCCAGCTCTTGGCAATCGGCGTGAGGATGTCGAGCAGCAGGCCGAGCTTTGCGCGCTTGGCCGCATCGGTTTCGCCACGCTCTTCGTCGACGAGCTTGGCGCAATACAGGTTCAGGCCCAGCGCGCCTTCCACGTACGCCTTCTGCGCCAGCAGCATGCGACGCACATCAGCGTGATCGACGATACGGATTTGCGCAGACGCTGCATCCTTGCCCGACGGCCCGACCGGACGGCCCTGCGGACGATTGCGCGCGTAGTCCACCGCATGCAGATAACCCGTGTAGCCGAGCATCGTTGCGCCCATGCCAACGCCGATGCGCGCCTCGTTCATCATGTGGAACATGCACGCGAGGCCTTTGTGCGGCTCGCCGACGAGGTAACCGATGGCGCCGGCGCGCGGCTGGCCGTCTGCACCTTTCGGGCGAAACTGCGTGCCCTCGCCAAAGTTCAGCAGGCAGTTGGTCGTGCCGCGATAGCCCATCTTGTGGTTCAGGCCGGCCAGCACCACGTCATTGCGCTCACCGAGCGAGCCATCGGCATTGACGAGGAACTTCGGCACGATGAAGAGCGAAATGCCCTTCACACCGGGAATCAGCTTGCCGTCCGGGCCAGGGATCTTCGCCAGCACGAGGTGGACAATGTTCTCCGACAATTCGTGTTCACCAGCGGAGATCCACATCTTGTTGCCGGTCAGACGGTATTGCGCGCCAAGTGGCGACTCGCCTTCGTATTCGGCCCGCGTGACGATGTCCGACAGCGACGAGCCTGCCTGCGGCTCCGACAGGCACATCGTGCCGTAGAAGCGGCCTTCCATCTCGGGCTGCACGAAGGTCTCGATTTGCGCGGGCGTGCCGTGCGCGAGCAGCAGATTCGCGTTGCCGATGGTGAGGAACGGGTATGAGCTGGTGCCGACGTTGGCGGCCTTGAAGAAGCCGAATCCGGCTTTTTCGACCACGGTGGGCAGTTGCATGCCGCCGCGTTCAAAGTCCTGCCCGGCAGCCATCAGGCCCGCTTTGTTGAAGGCGTCCAACGCTGCCTTGACCTCGGGAATGATGTGGACCTTGGTGCCGTCGAAGTGCGGTTCTTCCTGGTCGTTTTTCTTGTTATGCGGGGCGAACAGGTCCGTTGCGATGCGCTCGCACGTGTCGAGCGCGGCGTCGAAGGTTTCGCGGGAGTGGTCTGCGTAACGCGGAATGCGCGTGAGCGATTCGACGTTGAGCCATTCGTAGAGCAGGAAGCTGAGGTCGCGGCGGGATAGCAGTTTCGAGGACATGATGTTGGTGCATCCTGTGTTTCGTCCCCTGCCGGGGCCGACTTACTTTCTTTGTCTTGCCAAAGAAAGTAAGCAAAGAAA
>JYOB01000018.1:43675-75427 GCA_000955795.1 Burkholderiaceae bacterium 26 | reverse complement strand
GCCCGAGATGGCGAAAGATTCCTTGAATTTCCGTAACCGGGCGGAGAAGGACCGAAACTCGCTGCGCTCAGACAGCGGTCCTTCTTTTTTCCGCCCGCTTACAGAAATTCAAGGCGCCATCAAGGGCAAGAACAGCAACGGCCAAACCGTCTGGGTGCATGGGCTGGCGATCAAGCCAGCTCTGGCACAAACAAAACAGGCTCCCGTTTTCATGCGGGAGCCTGTCTGTTTAGAGCACCTCGAACAGGCCGGCTGCGCCTTGGCCGCCGCCGATGCACATGGTCACGACCACGTACTTGACGCCGCGGCGCTTGCCTTCGATCAGCGCGTGGCCGACCAGGCGTGCACCCGACACGCCATACGGGTGGCCCACGGCGATGGCGCCGCCGTTGACGTTCAGACGGTCCATCGGAATGCCCAGCTTGTCTGCGCAGTACAGCACCTGCACGGCAAATGCTTCGTTCAGTTCCCACAGGCCGATGTCGTCAACCTTCAAGCCGGCTTTCTTCAGCAGCTTGGGCACGGCAAACACCGGGCCGATACCCATTTCATCCGGCTCGCAACCTGCCACGGCAAAGCCGCGGAACACGCCCAGCGGCTGCAGGCCCTTGGCGGCAGCCACCTTGCCATTCATCACCACAGCGGCGGATGCGCCGTCGGAGAACTGGCTGGCATTGCCAGCAGTGACCACGCCGCCCGGCACTGCGGAGCGAATTTTTGCCACACCCTCAAGCGTCGTGTCGGGGCGAATCCCTTCGTCGGCGGAGATCGTGACTTCGCGCGTCATGAGCTGGCCGGTCTTGGCATCGGCCACGCCCATCACCGTCGTCATCGGGACAATTTCGTCGTTGAACTTGCCGGCAGCAGCAGCGGCGGCGGCGCGCTGCTGGCTTTGCACGCCGTACTCGTCCATGCGGTCCTTGGCGATGTTGTAGCGCTTGGCGACGTTCTCGGCGGTCTGGAGCATGTTCCAGTAGATTTCCGGCTTGTGCTTGGTGAGCCAGCCTTCGGTCATCATGTGGCGGTTCATCTCCTGCTGCACACACGAGATGGATTCGACACCGCCCGCCACGAAAATGTCGCCTTCATCGGCAATCACGCGCTGCGCGGCCATGGCGATGGTCTGCAAGCCCGACGAGCAGAAGCGGTTGACGGTTGCGCCCGGCACGGTCACAGGGCAGCCGGCACGGAGGGCGATCTGGCGCGCAATGTTGGCGCCCGTTGCACCTTCCGGGTTCGCGCAACCCATCAGGATGTCTTCCACTTCGCCCGGCTCGATCTTGGCGCGCTCAATGGCGTGCTGAACAGCGTGGCCGCCCAGCGTAGCGCCGTGCGTCATGTTGAAGGCGCCCTTCCAGCTCTTGGCCAGGCCGGTACGTGCGGTGGAAACGATGACTGCTTCGGTCATGGTGTTGCTCCTCGTATCTGGTGGCGGGCGCAGCTTCGGCAGCGCCCGATGTATTCCGTTATCCGTTCAAGACAAGGTGTTCAAAACGTCCGGCGACTGCAACCGCGCGATGCCCGCATCCGTCATGTGCTGCCAGGCCTGCGCAAGCGACCCATTCAGATCGATCGCGCGGCACGCATCCTCGATGACGGCAACTTCCAGCCCGGCGGCACGTGCATCCAGTGCTGACCACGCCACGCAAAAATCCGTGGCAAGCCCAACGCAGAACACGCGCTTGATTTCAAGCTCGCGCAGGTAGCCCAGCAGGCCGGTCGGCGTCTTGCGATCCGCTTCAAAGAATGCGGAGTAGCTGTCGATGTGCGGGTGATAGCCCTTGCGAACCATCAACTGCGCATGCGGCACGTCCAGGTCGTCAGCCAGCGCGGCGCCTGCGCTGTGCTGCACGCAGTGCACTGGCCACAGCACTTGCTGACCGTAAGGAAGCTCGATCGTGCCGAATGGCTGCGTTCCCGCATGGTTGGCTGCGAACGACACGTGCTCGTGTGGGTGCCAGTCCTGCGTCAGCACCACGCGCCCGAATGCCCTGGAGAGCTGGTTGACGACCGGGATAACCTGATCGCCTTCCGGCACGGCCAGCGCGCCGCCGGGCAGAAAGTCGTTCTGCACGTCGATGATCAGCAGGCAATCGGTGGGCGTGAGTTGCATGGCGGTTGCTTAGTTGCTTGGTGCGTTAGCCGCGCATCAGCCGTTGAAGCCCTTGCCTTCGTCGGCCAGCTTCTGCAGCAGCGGCGCGACCTTCCAGGCTTCGCCGTGGTAACCCTTGCTGTAGCGGTGCATGGTTTGCGCGACGTTGTACAGGCCGACGGTGTCTGCGTAGAGCATCGGGCCGCCGCGGAACAGCGGGAAGCCGTAGCCGGTCAGGTAGACCATGTCGATGTCCGACGCCTTGGAGGCAATGCCCTCTTCCAGGATCTTTGCGCCTTCGTTGACCAGCGCGAACACCAGGCGCTCGACGATTTCTTCGTCCGAAATCTTGCGGCGCGTGATGCCCAGATCCTTCGAGTGCTGGACGATCATGTCGTTGACCTGCTGGTTCGGATACGGCTTGCGGTCGCCCGCCTTGTAGTCGTACCAGCCACCGCCGGTCTTCTGGCCGAAACGGCCCATCTCGCACAGCAGATCGGCGGTCTTCGAATAGACGATGTCCGGTTTGTCTACGGCGCGACGCTTGCGGATGGCCCAGCCGATGTCGTTGCCGGCCAGGTCGCCCATGCGGAACGGGCCCATCGCAAAGCCGAACTTCTCGATGGCCTTGTCGACCTGCTCCGGCAGCGCGCCTTCGTCGAGCAGATAGCCGGCCTGGCGGCTGTATTGCTCGATCATGCGGTTGCCGATGAAGCCGTCACACACGCCGGACACGACGGCCGTCTTCTTGATGGCCTTGGCCAGCTTCATAACGGTGGCCAGCACGTCCTTGGCGGTCTCTTTGCCGCGAACGACTTCCAGCAGCTTCATCACGTTGGCCGGGCTGAAGAAGTGCATGCCGACCACGTCTTGCGGGCGCTTGGTGAAGCTGGCGATCTTGTCGACATCCAGCGTGGACGTGTTCGATGCCAGGATCGCGCCCTGCTTGACGACTTCATCCAGCTTCTTGAACACGACTTCCTTGACGCCCATTTCTTCGAACACGGCCTCGATGACGAGGTCGGCGTCCTTGATGTCGTCGTAGGAAAGCGTCGGGGTCAGCAGGGCCATGCGCTGCTCGACCTTCTCTTGCGTGAGCTTGCCCTTCTTGGCGCTGTTTTCGTAGTTCTTGCGGATGGTGGCGACGCCGCGGTCCAACGCTTCCTGCTTGGTTTCCAGCATCGTGACCGGAATGCCTGCGTTCAGGAAGTTCATCGAGATACCGCCGCCCATCGTGCCGGCGCCGATCACAGCAACCTTCTCCACCTTGCGCACCTGCGTGTCTTCCGGCACATCGGGGATCTTGCTGGCAGCGCGTTCGCCAAAGAAAGCGTGACGCAGCGCGCGCGATTCCGACGTATTCACCAGTTCGATGAACAAGTCGCGCTCGAACTTGATGCCGTCGTCAAAGCGCTTTTCCACTGCGGCCTGCACAGCGTCGACGCACTTGCCCGGCGCCGGGAAGTTCTTGGCAACCGCGGCCACGGTGTTGCGCGCGAATTGCAGGAAACCTTGCGGGTTGTCGTGCTCGACCTTGCGATCGCGCAGCTTCGGCAGCTTGCCTTCGGCAGCGGCCTTCAGGGCGAAATCGATGGCACCGGCCATCAGGTCGCCTTCGATCATCTGGTCGAACAGGCCACTCTTGGCCAGCTTTTCCGACGGAATGGCGTTGCCGGACACAATCATGTTCAAGGCCGGCTCCAGGCCGATGGCGCGCGGCAGACGCTGCGTGCCGCCTGCTCCCGGCAGGATGCCCAGCTTCACTTCCGGCAGCGCGATCTGCGCGCCCGGTGCGGCCACACGGTAGTGACAGCCCATCGCCAGTTCCAGCCCGCCGCCCATTGCCACCGAATGGATGGCCGCCACGACCGGCTTGTTGCTCGACTCAACGGCTTTGATGACGGCGTGCAGCGTCGGCTCTTGCGTCGCTTTGGGCGTATTGAATTCGCGAATATCGGCGCCGCCCGAGAAGGCTTTGCCCGCACCGGTGATCACGATGGCCTTGACGTTGGCGTCATCGCCAGCTTTGACCATGCCTTCGACAATGCCCAGGCGCGTGGAGTGGCCAAGGCCGTTGACGGGCGGGTTGCTGAGCGTAATGACGGCAACGCCGTCCTGGACCTTGTACTCCGCAGTCATGCTGGTTCCTTTGGTGATGCGAGGGCCGGCTGATCAGGCGCACCGTGCCTCGCGGTTGAACTGTCTCTCAACTATCGTTTTTTTAACGCGCGGTAAGGCCGCGACTCGACACAGAATACACAAAATAGCACGGTCGTTCAATTTTTATTTTTGCGCTGCACGGCGCCGTCTGGCGGGCGATGCGGCGGGCCCCGACGGGTTCAAACGCGTGTGCCGCAGCATGGATTTTTTGCCCGCTACGTGACGGTTTTGATAGAGTCGCGCATTTCGTTCGCCGGACGCCCACCAGGCGCGGGGACGTCTCGTCACATTTCGTCGATTTGATTCGCGATCCGAGCAAAATCGACCACTCTGTATCCATGTCAGAACACGCTACCCCGTCCTCAGAGACGCCGGGCTTGCGCCGCACCTTGCGCGCGCGCCATCTCACCATGATCGCCATCGGCGGGTCGATCGGCACCGGGCTTTTCGTCGCCTCGGGCGCGTCGGTCTCGCAGGCAGGCCCCGGAGGCGCGCTTGCCGCCTATATCCTCATCGGGGCAATGGTCTATTTCCTGATGACCAGCCTCGGCGAGCTTGCCGCCTACATGCCGGTTTCCGGGTCGTTTGCCACCTACGGCGCCCTTTATGTGGACGAAGGCTTCGGCTTCGCGCTTGGCTGGAACTATTGGTACAACTGGGCCGTGACGATTGCCGTTGAGCTGGCGGCCGCGCAGCTCGTCATGCATTACTGGTTCCCCGATGTGCCGGGCGTGCTGTGGAGCGCTGTGTTCCTCGCCATCATGTTCCTGCTCAACGCCATCTCGGTGCGCGGTTTTGGCGAGGCGGAATACTGGTTCGCACTCATCAAGGTCGTCACCGTCATCCTTTTTATCGGCATTGGCCTGGCGATGATCTTCGGGATCCTGAAGGGTGGTCCGCAATCGGGCCTGCAGAACCTGACGATGGGCGATGCGCCGTTTGTGGGTGGGCTGCCGGCGATGATCGGCGTGGCGATGATCGCGGGGTTCTCGTTCCAGGGGACGGAGCTGATTGGCGTGGCGGCCGGCGAATCGGCCGACCCGGCGCGCACCATTCCGCGTGCGGTCAAGCAAGTGTTCTGGCGGATCCTGCTGTTCTACGTGCTGGCGATCTTCATCATCGGCGTGCTGGTGCCGTACACCGATCCCAATCTGCTGTCGACGGAAGTGACGAACATTGGCGTGAGCCCCTTCACGCTCGTCTTTAAGCACGCAGGCCTGGCGTTTGCCGCAGGCCTGATGAATGCGGTGATCCTGACGGCTGTGCTGTCGGCCGGCAATTCGGGCATGTATGCGTCCACGCGGATGCTCTACAACCTGGCCACCGAGGGCCGCGCGCCGCGCATCTTTGCGCAACTCACCCGGAACGGTGTGCCGCGCAATGCGCTGCTGGCCACGACCGCCGTCGGCGCGCTCTGCTTCCTGAGTTCGTTGTATGGCGACAAGACGGTCTACTTGTGGCTGCTGAACACCTCGGGCATGACCGGCTTCGTGGCATGGCTCGGCATTGCCATCAGTCACTATCGCTTCCGCAAGGGGCTCGTGGCGCAGGGACATGATCCGGCGCAGTTGCCGTACCGCTCCAAGTTCTTCCCATATGGCCCGTTGTTCGCGTTTGGGCTGTGCTTGGTCATCACGCTCGGCCAGAACTACCAGGCGTTCACCACAGGCACCGTTGATTGGCCGGCGGTGATCGCCACGTACATCGGCATCCCGGTGTTCTTCCTGATCTGGATCGGCTACCGGCTCGTGCGTGGCGGCGGCATTGTCCGTTACCAGGACATGCACTTCCCGCGCCCGCCCGTGCTGCGCGATTCGCTGGCCGGCCAAGACCCCGGCCCTGAATTGCCAACCGTCGCGAACTCTACGCAGTAATCACACCCGCTCCGCCAGCCGTTTGCGCAGCATCCGGCGGGCGTTTTCATTGGGGCGCCCGCTCCGGCGCCACCGGCTATGCACACATCCATCACCCCCACCGGCCTCGAAGCCCAATCCGAACTGCGCCGACGCCTGCGCTCGCGCCACCTGATGATGATCGCCCTGGGCGGCGCCATCGGCACGGGGCTGTTCGTCGCGTCCGGCGCATCCATTGCGCAGGCCGGCCCCGGCGGCGCACTGCTGACCTACACGCTGATCGGCGTGATGGTCTATTGCCTGATGACGAGTCTTGGTGAGCTGGCGGTGCACCTGCCCGTCTCAGGCTCGTTCGTAACTTACAGCCGCTTATATGTGGAAGAAGGCTTCGGCTTTGCGCTGGGATGGAACTATTGGTTTGCGCTGGCCGTGTCCGTGGCTGTGGAGCTGGCCGCCGCGCAGCTGGTGATGAAGTATTGGTTTCCGGGCCTATCGGGCATGGTCTGGAGCGCCGCGTTCCTGCTGCTCATGTTCGGCCTCAACGCCTTCTCCGTGCGCGGCTTTGGTGAGGCGGAATACTGGTTTTCGATGATCAAAGTGGTGACGATCATCGTGTTCCTGCTGATCGGTCTGGCGATGATCTTCGGCATCATGCACGGCGGGCCGCAGTCGGGTTGGCAGAACTTCACCGTGGGCGATGCGCCGTTCGTGGGCGGCGTGCCGGCCATGGTCGGTGTGGCGATGATTGCCGGGTTCTCGTTCCAGGGCGTCGAAACCATTGGCGTTGCCGCCGGCGAGGCGGAGAACCCCTCCCGCACGATCCCGCGAGCCATCCGCCAGACGTTCTGGCGCATTTTGCTGTTCTATGTGCTGGCCATCCTGATCATCGGCGTGCTGCTGCCGTACACCGACCCGAACCTGCTGCGCAATGAAGCGACGGACGTCGGCGTCAGCCCGTTTGCGCTGGTGTTCCAGCATGCGGGCCTCGCGTTTGCCGCCGGGATGATGAATGCGGTGGTGCTGACCGCGCTGCTGTCTTCCGGCACGTCGAGCCTCTATGTGTCGACGCGGATTCTGTACGACCTGTCGCTCGAAGGCCAGGCGCCGCGCTGGTTTGCCAAGGTGTCGGCCAACGGCGTGCCGCACCGCGCGCTGCTGGCCACATCCGCCGTTGGCGCGCTGTGCTTCTTCAGTTCATTGTTTGGCGACCAAGTGGTCTACCTGTGGCTGCTGAATACGTCTGCGGTAACGTGCTTCATCGCGTGGTTCGGCATTGCGCTGGCGCACTACCGGTTCCGCAAGGGGTTCACGAGCCAGGGGCATTCTGTGGAGCAACTGGCGTATCGGTCGCCGTTCTTCCCGTTCGGGCCAATCATGGTGGCGATCCTGTGCGTGGTGATCATTCTTGGGCAGAACACCAAAGCGCTGTTTGCACCCGTGGAAAACTTTGGCGCCTTCATCGCAACGTACTGCGGTGTGATCCTGTTTGTCGCGATCTGGCTGGCTTACCGCTGGAAATTCAAGACGCGGTTCGTGAAGTACTCGGAGATGCAGTTCAGCGGGGAGCATCTGCAGCAAGCCGGAAGCGCCACCAAAGCCACTGCAGCAGGCACGGTTGTCAACTGACCGCCCGAAAAAAGCCCGCACGGATGTCCATGCGGGCTTTCGGTGCAGCGTGGTTTGACCTACAGCGTTTAAACCTCCAACCACTCCTGCCGGACTTTCGCATCGGCTTTCAACTGCTGGGGCGTTCCTTCAAACACAATCTGCCCGTGCCCCATCACATAGACGCGTTGTGAAATGTCCAGGGCAATGGCCAGCTTCTGCTCCACCAGCAGCACGGAAATCCCCCGCTCCTTGAGCGTCTTCAGGTACTCGC
The DNA here is from genome assembly GCA_000955795.1 of Burkholderiaceae bacterium 26. Classification (GTDB taxonomy): domain Bacteria; phylum Pseudomonadota; class Gammaproteobacteria; order Burkholderiales; family Burkholderiaceae; genus Ralstonia; species Ralstonia chuxiongensis. The sequence continues at coordinate 67,443 of JYOB01000018.1, read as the reverse complement.
CCACGAGTGTCACGATCAGCGGCGCAAGACCTTCGGTCGGCTCGTCGATGATGATGAAATCGGGGTCACCCATCAGCGTGCGGCACAGCGTCAGCATCTGCTGCTCGCCGCCCGACAGCACACCTGCAGCCGTGTTCTCCCGCTCCTTCAAACGCGGGAACATCTGATACATGTCTTCCACCTGCCAGCGCGGCTTGGGCTGACTCGGGTTGCGTTTCTCACCAAGCAGCAGGTTCTGCCGGACAGTCAGCGTGGGGAAGATGTCTCGGTTCTCGGGCACATAGCCGATGCCCTTGTGCGCCACTTCAAAGGTTCGCAGGCCGCTCACGCTCTTGCCGCGCAGCAGGATTTCGCCTTCGTGCCGGACCATGCCCATGATGGATTTGGCCAGGGTCGAACGCCCCACCCCATTGCGCCCGAGTAGCGCAACGATCTCGCCCTCGCCTACGTGCATGTCGACGCCGTGCAGGATGTGGCTCTTGCCGTAGTACGCGTGCAGGTCGCGCACCTCCAACATTGGAGTATTTGTTGCCATCAATGCGCTCCTGCAGGTTCGTCCAGCGTGGTGCCGAGGTAGGCCTCTTTCACGCGGCGGTTATTGCGAATGGCTTCGGGCGTGTCGGTGGCAATTACTTCGCCATAGACGAGCACCGAGATGCGGTCGGCCAAGCCAAACACAACGCTCATGTCGTGCTCGACCATCACCAGCGTCTTGCCGACCGTGACTTTGCGGATGAGGTCCACCGCGTGGTCGGATTCGGAGCGGCTCATGCCGGCGGTTGGCTCATCCAGCAGGATCACGTCGGCACCGCCCGCAATGGTGACGCCGATTTCCAGCGCCCGTTGCTCGGCGTAGGTCAGCAGGCCTGCGGCGGCATCGCGCCGATGTGTCATGCCGATCTGCTCGAGCACTTCTTCAGCGCGCTCGCGTGCGTCGCGCAGCTCTGCCAGCTTGTGCCAGAACGAATACTTGTAGCCGAGCGACCAGAGCACCGCGCAGCGCAGGTTCTCGAACACCGACAACCGATGAAAGATGTTGGTGATCTGGAAGCTGCGCGACAGGCCCTTGCGGTTGATCTCAAACGGCGCCAGGCCGCTGATCTCTTCACCGTTCAGGCGCACGCTTCCGGAGCTGGCCGGGAAGCGGCCCGAGATCAGGTTGAACGTGGTCGACTTGCCAGCGCCGTTCGGGCCGATGAGTGCATGGCGCTCGCCCTTGCCAATGGTGAGGTTGACCCCTCGAATGATTTCAGTTGCGCCAAAGCGCTTGCGAACATCGCGCAACTCGAGCGCAGCGGTCGGCCCAGATATCGGTTGGCTCATGGTTGCGGCTCCTGCAATGCGTTGTCCCAAGCGGTGCGCAGCTTGCCAGCCGCGGCACGCAGGCCGAAGGCGCCCACCAGCCACAGCACGGCGGTAACGATCCACGGCTTGAAGGTATTCGGTTCGACAGACAGGCCAAACAGCGTGGCCACGCCCCCCGAGGCGTCATCCTGCACGGCGTAGATCATTTCCACGGTGGAGATCAACGCAACCAGCAGAATGACGGCCGGCACAATCGCCACGCCATAAGCCGGCAGCAGCGTCTTGAGCTTGCCGCGCCGCATGATCGGCAGGTGCATGACCAGAAGGCTGGCAATGCCGCCCGGCGCATACATGACCATCAGCACAAAGAACAAGCCCAGGTACAGCAGCCACGCCTTGGTGATGCCCGACAGCGCCACGGTAAAGAACACGGTGAGCACCGCGCCGATGATCGGCCCGAAAAAGCTGCCCATACCGCCAATGAAGGCCGCCAGCAGCACCGAGCCCGAACGCACTGCCGATACGTTCTCCGCCGTCACGATCTCAAAGTTGATGCACGACAGCGCGCCGGCAATGCCCGCGAAGAACGCAGACAGAATCACCACCAGAAAGCGCACACGCTGCGTGTTGTAGCCGATGAACTCAACGCGCTCGGGGTTGTCGCGCACGGCGTTGGCGATGCGGCCCAGCGGCGTCTGCGTCCACGCATACATCAGCGCCATCGAAATCAGGCACCACGCGGCAATCAGGTAATACACCTGGCGCCCCGGCCCGAACGTCACGCCAAACAGCGCGTCGCCAATGCTGCGGTTGGTGGAGACACCGCCCTCGCCGCCAAAAAAGTCCGGGAACATCAACGCGCTGGCAAACACCATCTCGCCGATACCGAGCGTGATCATGGCGAACGTCGTGCCGGCCTTCTTGGTGGTGACATAGCCGAAGATCACGCCGAACAGCGCGCCGCCCAGGCCGCCCGCAATGGGCAGTAGCGCAACGGCAAGCGGCCCGCCGATGCCCAGCGTCTGCATGGCGCCGATCTTGTTGAGCACGTGCACAGCCATGAAGGCACCCAGGCCGGCGTACACCGCGTGCCCGAACGACAACATGCCGGACTGGCCAAGCAGCATGTTGTACGAGAGCGCGAAGATGATCATGATGCCCATCTGCGAGAGCAGCGTGATGGCAAAGCCCTGCGGCCAGATAAGCGGCAGCACGATCATCACCAGCGCGGTGACACTCCAGAGTAGCCAGCGGGCAAGATTGACCGGCTTGAATTTCATCGTCCGCGCTCGATCGTTGGCCGGCAGCGCGGCTTGTTGTTGCGCTTGTTGGTGCATGGTGCGTTCCATTTAGCTCTCCCGCGTACCCATCAGCCCACGCGGGCGGAAGATCAGCATCAGCACCAGCAGCAGATACGGCAGCACCGGTGCGACTTGCGCAATCGTCAGGTTCCAGACAGAGATGAGCGGCACGTCCGGATTGAGCGTGACGCCGATGTTCTCCAGCACGCTGGTTACCGAGATATCAAGCGTGACGGCAAAGGTCTGGATGCAGCCGATCAGCAGCGACGCGATGAACGCGCCCACCAGAGACCCCATGCCGCCCACGACCGCCACCACGAAGACAATGGAGCCGACCGCTGCCGCCATCGATGGCTCGGTCACGAAGGCATTGCCGCCAATCACGCCCGCCAAGCCGGCCAGCGCACAGCCGCCGCCGAACACCAGCATGAACACGCGCGGCACGTTGTGGCCCAGCGCTTCCACCATGTCCGGATGCGTGAGCGCGGCTTGAATGACAAGCCCGATACGCGTGCGTGTGAGCAGCAGGAAGATGCCCACCAGCATCAGCAGCGACACCAGCATCATGAAGGCGCGGTACTTGGGGAACGACGAGGTGAACAGCGTGAACAGCGGGCCGTCCAGTGCGTCCGGCACGCGGTACGCCACGGCGGGCAGGCCCCACACCAGCTTCACGCCTTCTTCAATCAGATAGGCCAGACCGAAGGTAAACAGCAGTTCGGCGACGTGGCCATAGCGGTGCACCGTGCGCAGGCCGTAGCGCTCGACCACGGCGCCCAGCGCACCCACGAGCAGCGGCGCCACGATCAGCGCGGCCCAGAAGCCCAGATAGCCGCTGACGACATAGGCGAAATACGCGCCCAGCATGTAGAAGCTGGCATGCGCAAAATTGAGAACGCCCATCATGCTGAAGATCAGCGTCAGGCCCGAAGACAACATGAACAGCAACAGCCCGTAGCTGATGCCATTCAAGAGATTGATGACTAGAAATTCCACGCTGCAGCCCTTCCAGCAGATTCGGCGGAGCATGGGACGCACGCATCAATGCGTGGCCCATGGACTCCGTTTAAAACATCGCCGCACGATAGCATCGGGCAGCCCTTCGGCACACCACCCGCGGCCTTACTGAGGACGCTTCATCTGGCAGGAGGTCGGCTGCGACGCGACGTACTGATCGAGCACAGCGTCGGTCTTCCAGCCGTAGCCGGTGTTCTCCTGGTCGAACTTGACGTTCTTGCCGTTGGTTTTTTCCCAGGTGGCGATGTAGAGCGGTTGCTGGCCCTGGTGGTCAGACGCGCGCATCTCGAAGGTGCCGTTCAGGCTGTCGACCTTCATGCCTTCAAAGGCCTTGGCAACCTTGGCAGGCTCGATGGACTTGGTCTGCTTGATGGCCTTGGCCAGCATGGCGATGCCAGTATACGAAGCCATGAGGTAGTAATCGTCGTTGTACTTCTTCTTGTAGCCCTCGACGATATCGGCGCCCTTGTAGCCGTCGTTGTTGACGTTCCAGTAGCCCACGTATTTCACGTGATCTGCGCCTGCCGAGCCCATCGCTGTCGGCACGCCCGTGGTCGATGCGTAGTACGTATAGAAGTTCGCGTTCAGGCCCGCGTCTTTGCCGGCCTTGATCAGCAGCGCCAGGTCGCTGCCCCAGTTGCCGGTGATGACGGTATCGGCCCCCGACGACTTGATCTTCGACACGTACGGCGAGAAGTCCTTCACTTGCGCCAGCGGGTGCAGGTCTTCACCCACGATCTCGATATCCGGACGCTTGCGCTTGAGATATTCCTTGGCCGCACGCGCTACCTGATGACCGAACGAATAGTTCTGGTTGATCAGGTAGACCTTCTTGACCTTCGGATCTTTCGCCAGGAAGCTGGTCAGCGCTTCCATCTTCATGTCGGAGTTGGCGTCCAGGCGGAAGTGCCAGTAATTGCACTTGCTGTTCGTCATGTCCGGATCCACCGCAGCGTAGTTCAGGTAGACGATTTCCTTACCCGGATTACGCTCGTTGTACTTGGCCACGGCATCTTCCAGCGCCATGCCGACGCTCGAGCCGTTGCCCTGCACGATGTAATGGATGCCCTGATCGGCCACCTGCTTGAGGGCCGTCAGGCTTTCCTGCGGCGAGAGCTTGTTGTCAAAGCCCACCACTTCGAACTTTGTGCCGTCGCCGGCCCAGTTCTTCTGCGTGGCGAGATCGGCGATGTACTGCCAACTGCGCAACTGGTTCTGGCCCAGCGCGCCCATCAGGCCGGACAACGGATCGATCCAGGCGATCTTCACGGTTTCGGCGGCGGACGATGCAGTGGGCAGGACTGCCCCACCGATTGCCGCAACACATGCAACAGCCACAACCAACGGACGGAACTTCGTCATGCGTGTCTCCTTCATGTGGTGGAGCCGCCGGCGAGTCACTCTCCGCGTGCCACTGGTGGGCGTGCGGCTGCTTGCGTCTCCAGGTTGCAACGCGCCCGGGCTTCATTCCACCGCGTCGACGTGTCTGTCGCGCGGCGGCCGGCCCTGATCCGGTTGTCTTACGTCCGCCGTCCTCGTGCCGGGGTGACCCATGCACGGGCGGCGGTTTCTATATGTCGCTAAGCCTGTACAGCGGGGAACTGATAATCCTTGAACTGCTCGCGCAGCTTCAGCTTCTGCATCTTGCCGGTGGCCGTGAGCGGAATCTCGGTGACGAACACCACGTCATCTGGAATCCACCACTTGGCGACCTTGCCTTCGAAGAACTTGAGCATCTCCTCGCGCGTGAGTTCCACACCGGGCTTCTTCATCACCACAAGCAGCGGGCGTTCGTCCCACTTCGGGTGATGGCACGCGATGCACGCGGCCATGTGCACGCCGGGGTGCGCGGCGGCCACGTTTTCCACATCGATGGACGAAATCCATTCGCCGCCTGACTTGATCACGTCCTTGCTGCGATCGGTGATCTGCATGTAGCCGTCGGCATCGATGTTCGCCACGTCGCCCGTCGGGAACCAGCCGTCGACCAGCGGCGACTTGTCGTTGCGGTAATAGCTCTGGATCGTCCACGGCCCGCGCACGTAGAGATCGCCGAAGGCCTTGCCGTCCCACGGCAGTTCTTGGCCTTCAGCATCGACGATCTTCATTTCAACGCCGTAGATGGCGCGACCCTGGCGCTCGAGCACGTGCTGCTTTGCCTCATCGGACAGGTCAGCATGCTTGCCCATCAGTTTGCACGTGGTGCCCAGCGGTGACATCTCCGTCATGCCCCACGCGTGGATGACTTCCACGTCCAGTTCCTTGAGCGTGCGAATCATGGCCGGCGGCGCAGCCGAACCGCCAATCACGGTCTTGCGGAACGTCGAGAATTGAAGCTTGTTGACCTGCACGTGTTGCAGCAAGCCCAGCCACACGGTCGGAACGCCGGCAGAGAACGTCACCTTCTCCTGCTCGAACAGCTCGTACAGCGAAGCGCCATCCAATTTTGGGCCGGGGAAGACCAGCTTGGCGCCCACCAGCGGCACCGAATACGGCAGCCCCCAGGCGTTGACATGGAACATCGGCACCACCGGCAGGATCACGTCCTGCGCCGAGCACCCAAGCGCATCCGGCAACGCAGACGCATACGAATGCAGCACCGTCGATCGATGCGAATACAACGCGCCTTTCGGGTTGCCCGTGGTGCCCGACGTGTAGCACAGGCCGGCTGCGGTGTTCTCGTCGAACTGCGGCCAGGTGTAGTCGGCGCTCTGCGCGTCCAGCAGCTCTTCATAGCAGAGCATCGGCACGCTGGAGGTGGGCATGTGCGCGCGATCGGTCATCGCCACCCAACCCTTCACGTTGGGGCAATGCGGTGCAATGCCCTCGATGAGCGGCACGAACGTCAGGTCGAAGAAAACGTACTGATCGTCAGCGTGATTGACGATGTAGGCGATCTGGTCCGGAAACAGCCGCGGATTGATGGTGTGGCATACGGAACCCGAGCCAGACACGCCGTAATAAATCTCAAGGTGGCGATAGCCGTTCCAGGCCAGCGTACCGACACGCTCGCCGGGCTGCACACCGAGTGCGGCCAGCGCATTTGCCAGTTGCTTGGAGCGGTCTCGCACTTGCCGGTACGTGGTGCGATGGATATCGCCCTCGACGCGGCGCGACACGACTTCAGTCGAACCGGAATTGCGCGCGGCGTGTTCGATGATGGTCGAGATGAGCAAAGGGGCGCTCATCATTTGTCCCATCAGGGCCATGGTGTCTCCTAGAAAAAACTGAACAACCGTTCTATTTTTTGGCCGATTGTTCCCGTGATCGTCAAGTACGTCAACGGGATATTGTTGTGCGCTGCCACATCGGCCCCCATGTTTACCCGGCCATCTGAAAAACCCTGTGAATCGTTGTGGTGCAAGGGTTCGCAGGCTGCAGCTTTCTTTACTCGCAAGTACAATACGCGATAGCGTTGCTGCGTCTCAACATGGCGTTTTCCCCTACGTAAAGCGTATTTTGCTGCGCTGCAAAGCGCACAACATTTGAAGGTTCGGCACTGTTTTTGCGCCGTTTCCTGTGCTATCCGCCGCATGCCCTGCCGCCCCATCCAATGACTGCCTCCCCCGCCGCCTTGCCTGACGATTCCCTTGCGAACCATTTCGACTGGGCAGGCCGCCCCGCTGCCACCTCTGGCTTCTCAGCGCTGGGCGAACGCTTTCTGACGCGCCTGCCGCCGATGCCCATGCCTTCCGGACCGATTGGCCAGCCCTATCTGGTGGGCTTCTCGCCGGACGCCGCAGCGTCGCTCGGCCTTGCGCGAGCAGAACTTGACACCCCCGCCGGGCTGGCCGTCTTTACCGGGAACGCCGTCGCCCCCTGGAGCGATCCGTTCGCCACCGTGTATTCGGGCCACCAGTTCGGCGTGTGGGCCGGGCAGTTGGGCGATGGCCGCGCCCTGTTGCTGGCCGAGCTGCAGACCGCCGAAGGCCCCTGCGAAGTCCAGCTCAAAGGTGCCGGCCGTACGCCGTATTCGCGCATGGGTGACGGGCGGGCTGTGCTGCGCTCGTCCATCCGCGAATTTTTGTGCTCGGAAGCCATGGCCGGCCTCGGCATTCCAACCACCCGCGCCCTGTGCGTGACCGGCGCTGACGCCCCCGTTCGCCGCGAAGAGATCGAAACCGCCGCCGTTGTCACGCGCCTCGCACCGTCGTTCGTGCGCTTTGGCCACTTCGAGCACTTTGCGGCGAGCGAACAACTGCCCCAGCTGCGCGCACTTGCCGATTACGTCGTCGACCGTTTCTACCCCGCCTGCCGCAGCGAGCCGCAACCGTATCTGGCCCTGCTGCGTGAACTCGCCCGCCGCACCGCTGAACTGATGGCCGACTGGCAAGCCGTTGGCTTCTGCCACGGCGTGATGAACACCGACAACATGTCGATCCTCGGCCTCACGCTCGACTACGGCCCGTTCGGCTTCCTGGATGGCTTCAACGCCAACCACATCTGCAACCACTCCGACACCGGCGGCCGTTACGCCTATGCCCAGCAGCCACAGATCGGCTACTGGAACCTCTTCTGCCTCGCGCAGGCGTTGCTGCCGCTGTTTGGCGAAGATCCCGGCGTTTTCATCAACTTGAGCGACGAAGCACAAGCTCAACCCGCCATCGACGCCGCGCAAAACGTGCTGCTGACGTACCGCGACGTGTACGGCGCAGCTTTCTACGCACGTTATCGCGCCAAGCTGGGCCTCTCCACCGCGCAGGACGAAGACGAAACCCTCTTCGGCGACCTGTTCAAGCTGCTGCACACCCAGCGCACCGATTACACGTTGTTCTTCCGCCACCTTGCCGAGGTGCGTCGCGACGACACGCCCGCCGCGGCAGAAGCGCGCAGCGTGCGCGATTTCTTCTTCGATCGCGCAGCCGCAGACGCGTGGCTTGCCGCCTATCGCCAGCGCCTGCAAGCCGAGCCGCAATCCGACGACCAGCGCGTAGCAGCCATGCACCGCGTCAACCCGAAATACGTGCTGCGCAACCACCTGGCTGAAATCGCCATCCGCCGCGCCAAGGAAAAGGATTTCTCCGAAGTCGAAAACCTGCGCGCCGTGCTGGCCCGCCCGTTTGACGATCACCCCGACTTCGAGCACTACGCGCAGCCTGCGCCCGATTGGGCGTCTTCACTGGAAGTGAGTTGCTCGTCGTGATCCGGCATGCCGACATGCGGGCAGGCGTGATGCGCCGGAACTGACACCATGCTCTAATCCGCGCCTGTCAGGATTGCCGCAACAGCACGACAAACAACGTCAGCCGCCCGATCGCTTCCATCGCGCGGTTGCCGAATCCAACAAGGAGTCTCATCACCATGACCGTCACGAAATCCGACGCCGAATGGCGCGACCAACTCTCCGACATCGAATACCGCGTCACCCGCGAAGCCGCCACCGAACGGCCCTTCACGGGCAAGTATTGGGACCACTGGGACCGGGGCGTCTACAACTGCGTCTGCTGCGGCACGCCGCTGTTTGAATCGTCGACCAAGTTTGATGCTGGCTGCGGCTGGCCGAGCTATTTCCAGCCCATCAACGGCGAGGTGATCGCTGAGAAAACCGACCGTTCGCACGGCATGCTGCGCATCGAAGTGCAGTGCAAGAACTGCGGCGCGCACCTCGGCCACGTGTTCGAAGATGGCCCCGCACCCACCGGCTTGCGGTATTGCATCAACTCGGCTGCGCTAAAATTCGGCGCTTGATCTTCCGCACCTGCCCACCTAAGCGCGTTCCCGCATGAAATTCCTGTTCGATCTGTTCCCGGTCATCCTGTTCTTTGCTGCCTTCAAGGTGGCCGGTATTTATGTGGCGACCACCGTCGCAATGGTCGCCACCGTGCTGCAGATCGCCTGGGTGTGGTTCAAGCACCGCAAGGTCGACGCCATGCAGTGGCTGTCGCTGCTCATCATCGGCGTGTTTGGCGGCGCGACGCTCATCTTCCACAACGAAACCTTCATCAAGTGGAAGCCGACGGTGCTGTACTGGCTGTTTGGCGTTGTGTTGCTGGGCAGCGTGGTGTTCGTTCGCAAGAACCTCATCCGCGCCATGATGGAGCAGCAGGTATCGCTGCCCGAGTCGATGTGGGGCCGCCTGAACCTCGTGTGGGCCCTGTTCTTCCTCGCCATGGGCTGCCTGAACCTCTACGTGGCCTACAACTTCGACACCGACGTGTGGGTCAACTTCAAGCTGTTCGGGTCGATGGGGCTGATGGTGGTGTTCATCCTCGTGCAAAGTGTCTGGCTGGCGCGCCATATGCAGGAGCGCCCTGCCAACGCGGCCAACGACGCCAACATCGGAGACGACCGCTGATGGCCGCCGACCCGCGTGAAATCGAACGCCTCCTGCGCGAGGCATTCCTGCCCGTCCACCTCGTCGTAGAAGACGACAGTGCCAAGCACGCCGGACACGCCGGCGCGGCCTCCGGCGGCGGACATTACAACGTCGAAATTGTCAGCCCTGCCTTTGCTGGCAAGAACCGTTTGGCGCGTCATCGCATGGTGTATGATGCGCTGCACACGCTGTGGCCGGCGGCAATCCATGCGCTGGCGATCCGCGCGGTCACTCCCGAAGAAAACACGTAAGCGCATTCCACGCTCACTCGTCCTTCCCTCGAACGCAATCCCATGAAGATTTCCAGCCTCACTGCCAGCCTGCTGGCTGTTGCCTTTGCTGCGACCGTTGCTCCGGCCATGGCGCAAAATGCCGCGGTGGTCAACGGCAAAGCCATTCCGAGCGCCAAGGTGGACGCGCTGATCAAGAAGTCGGGCCAGCCCGAATCGCCCGAGCTGCGTGCCAAGGCCCGCGACATGCTGGTCGACCGTGAACTGATCGAGCAGGACGCCGCCAAGCGCGGTCTGCTGGAGCGCGACGACATTCAGGAACAGCTGGCATCGGCCCGCCTGAACGTGCTCGTGGCCGCCGAGTTCGAGGACTACGTCAAGAACAGCCCCGCCACCGAAGACGAACTGCACAAGCAGTACGAAAAGATCAAGGCGCAGTTCGGCAACGGCAAGGAATACCACGCCCACCACATCCTGGTGGACAAGGAAGCCGACGCAAAGGCCATCATTGCCAAGCTGAAGGCCGGCGCGAAGTTTGAAGACATCGCCAAGGCGCAATCGAAGGACAAGGGATCGGGCGCCAACGGCGGCGATCTGGACTGGGCGAACCCGGGCACCTACGTGCCGGAATTCTCGGCAGCTCTTACCGGCCTGAAGAAGGGCCAGATCACGCAGACGCCGGTCAAGACGCAATTCGGCTGGCACGTGATCCGCCTGGACGACACGCGCGACGCGAAGATCCCGTCGTACGAAGACGTCAAGCCGCAACTGCTTGAGATGATGATGGGCGACCAGAACTGGCAACGCAGCAAGTTCCAGGCGATGCTGAAAGACCTGCGCGAAAAAGCGAAGATCCAGTAAGCAGCAGCCCGTTGGGGCAGTGAAAAAAGGGGCCTCGTGCCCCTTTTTGATTTGATGGCTGCGTTGCATCGCACGCAACCGGAATCCCCCTTCTGCCCACCGAGTTCTTTTGAAGTGTTTGCTGAAAAGCATTGCGATTTGTCCCATAATGTGCGCCCACGTGCGCCGGCATTGCACTGCTTCGGTGCACTCAAGAATCAAGAAGGTCTGAAAAACCAACCACGCCGGCACGGGCATATCCCGCTCGCCGCCAGAGCGAAACCACCCAAAAGGAAACAGGAGATCCTTATGTCCCCGTTCAAGCACGCCTTCCGCATTGCCGCGCTTGCTGCCATTCCGATGGCACTGCTGCAAGCCGCGCCGGCACTGGCCCAGGCCACCAAGTCGGTCGAAGTGCTCGCGATCGTTGAGCACCCGGCGCTCGACGCCATCCGCGACGGCGCCAAGGAACAACTCAAGGCCGAAGGTTTTGACGCAGGCAAGAACCTGAAGTGGGAATACCAGAGCGCACAAGGCAGCACTGCCACCGCCGCTCAGATCGCCCGCAAGTTCATCGGCGACAAGCCGGACGCCATCGTCGCCATCGCTACCCCATCGGCGCAGGCTGTTGTGGCAGCCACCAAGTCGATCCCCGTTGTGTATTCGGGCGTGACCGATCCGGTTGCCGCGCAACTGGTCAAGAGCTGGGCGCCGACCGGCACCAACGTGACCGGCGTGTCCGACAAGCTGCCGCTGGACAAGCAGATCGCCCTGATCAAGCGCGTGGTGCCGAATGCCAAGCGTATCGGCATGGTCTACAACCCGGGCGAAGCCAACTCGGTCGTGGTCGTCACTGAGCTGAAGAAACTGCTGTCGGCGCAAGGCATGACGCTGGTCGAATCGGCTGCACCGCGTACCGTGGACATCGCCCCGGCCGCCAAGAACCTGATCGGCAAGGTCGACGTGATCTACACGAACACCGACAACAACGTGGTGTCGGCGTACGAATCGCTGGTGAAGGTAGCCAACGAAGCGAAGATTCCGCTGGTTGCCGGCGACACTGATAGCGTGAAGCGTGGCGCCATCGCCGCGCTGGGCATCAACTACTACAAGCTGGGCCAGCAGACCGGCAAGGTCGTCGCCCGCATCCTGAAGGGTGAGAAGCCGGGCGCGATTGCTTCGGCCGGCAGCACCGACCTGGAGCTGTTCGTGAACGAAGGCGCGGCCAAGAAGCAAGGCGTGACGCTGTCGGCGGACCTGCTGAAGGACGCCAAGGAAGTCATCAAGTAACTCGCAAGGCGCCGGGTCGGCTTCCGCTTGACGGAGCCGGCCTCGCGCGGGTCTGGCGGCCCGAGCCCCAACGCGGCTATCCGCCGCATAATGGCCGGGCGCTTACGCTGCTACCCACAGGCGTCCCCGTTCATTGCACACAGGCCGGTGCCCAACCACTGCGCCCTACTCTGTCATGTCACTGTTTTCATTGCTCGGCGCCCTGGAGATCGGTCTGATCTTCAGTCTCGTGGCGCTCGGGGTGCTGATCTCCTTCCGCATCCTCAATTTCCCTGACCTCACTGTCGACGGCAGCTTCCCGATGGGCGGGGCTGTGGCGGCCACGCTCATCGCCGGCGGACACGATCCGTTCGTGTCGACGCTGGGTGGCACCCTGGCCGGTGCCGCTGCCGGCTTCATCACGGGTTGGCTCAACGTGCGCCTGAAAATCATGGACCTGCTCGCCAGTATCCTGATGATGATCGCGCTGTACTCGGTCAACCTGCGCATCATGGGCAAGCCCAACGTGCCGCTCATTTCCGAGCCGACGGTCTTCTCGCTGCTTCAGCCGGACTGGATGCCCGACTACGTGTTCCGCCCCGTGCTGCTGGGTGTGGTCGTGGTAGTCGTCAAGCTGCTGGTGGACTGGTTCTTCTCCACGCAGATCGGCCTGTCGCTGCGCGCCACGGGTGCCAACCCGCGCATGGCGCGCGCCCAGGGCATCGCCACCGGCGCTGCCACGCTGGCCGGCATGGCGCTGTCGAACGCACTGGTGGCCCTCGCCGGCGCGCTGTACGCGCAAACGCAAGGCGGCGCCGATGTGTCGATGGGTATCGGCACCATCGTGATCGGCCTGGCCGCCGTCATCATCGGCGAGACCGTGCTGCCGGCACGCCGCCTGGTGCTGACCACGCTGGCCGTGGTGGTCGGCGCGATCCTGTATCGCTTCTTCATCGCCCTGGCGCTCAACAGCGATTTCATCGGCCTGCAGGCGCAGGATCTGAACATGGTGACCGCCGCGCTGGTGGTGATCGCCCTCGTGCTGCCCGGTGTGCGCCGCAAGGTGTTCGGCAAGTTCGCCAAGACCGCTACCAAGGGGAACTGACATGCTGAGCGCACAAGGACTCACCCTCACCTTCAACCCCGGCACGCCCATCGAGACGCGCGCGCTGCGCGGTCTGTCGCTGGAGATCCCGTCAGGCCAGTTCGTGGCTGTGATCGGCTCGAACGGCGCCGGCAAGTCGACGTTCCTGAACTCCATCAGCGGTGACTACATCGTCGATTCGGGCAGCATCACCATCGACGGCGAAGACGTCACGCGCAAGACCGCGTGGCAACGCGCCGACAAGGTCGCCCGCGTGTTCCAGGACCCGATGGCCGGCACCTGCGAAAACCTGACCATCGAAGAGAACATGTCGCTGGCCATGTGCCGCGGGCAGCGTCGTGGTTTCAAGTTCGCGACCAACCGCAAGTGGCGCGAGATCTTCCGCGAGCAACTGCGCCGGCTGGACTTGGGCCTCGAAAACCGCCTGACCGATCGCATCGGCCTGCTCTCCGGCGGCCAGCGCCAGGCTGTGAGCCTGCTGATGGCGTCGCTGCAGCCGTCGCGCATCCTGCTGCTGGACGAGCACACCGCCGCGCTGGACCCGAAAACGGCCGCCTTCGTGCTGGAGCTGACCGCCAAGATCGTCTCGGAAAGCAAGCTGACGACGATGATGGTGACCCACTCCATGCGCCAGGCGCTCGACTACGGCGATCGCACGGTGATGCTGCATCAGGGCAACGTGATCCTCGATGTGCAAGGGGAGGAACGCCGCGGCCTGGACGTGCCGCACTTGCTGCAAAAGTTCGAGGAAACGCGCGGCGCCAAGGTGGACGACGACGCGCTGTTGCTCGACTGATCCTGTTTCTGAGTGCCACTGCGGCGCTCAGAATCGGCACCACCGCCACATGACACACAGCCCGGGCTCCCTTAGCGGAGCCCGCGACATTTCCGCTCCATGACCAAGGCACACCGCCCTGCCATCAGCATTGCGCCCAATCAGCACGCGGACGACGCACCAACGCTGTCGAAGGGCCAGAAAGCATTCAACGCGCTGATCAAGCAAATTGAGAATCGGCGCAAGCGGCTGGCTGACTGGGAGGCGGCCACCGTTCAGTTCCAGCGTCGATATGCCAGCGAGTTCTTGCCGCTGGAGCGAACCCGCACCGAGCTGCAGATCCGCCTTGTGCGCAGCCTCGACCAGGTCTATGAGCACGACGGCTTTACCAAAGCCGAGCGCCGCAAGATATCCGCCCTCATCGTCGATCTGGCACGCGATCTGATTGATGAAGACACCAGCCTGAAGGCGCTCTACAACAAATACAGCGGCACGGACTTCGACCGGGAAGTCGCACTGCAAGCCGCAGAGATGAAGTCGAGGCTGGAAGCAGCCCTCGGGGTCGACCTGGGCGACGACACGGATGACCATTCAGAGGAAGCGCTGCTGCAACGCGCCCGCGCGCACATGGAGCAACGCGCCGAGAAAAAGGCCGCCGCCGCAAGCAAGCGTGAAGCCCGCCGGGCCGCCCGGCAGAAATCTCCCAAGCAACTTGCCGCAGAAGCACGGGAAGAAGACGAACAGGCGAAGATCAGCCTGTCCATCCGCGAGGTCTATCGCAAGCTCGCCAGCGCCCTGCACCCCGACCGGGAAACCGATCCGCAGGAGCGGGACCGGAAGACCCGGCTCATGCAGCGCGTCAACGAGGCTTACGACAAGAACAACCTGCTGCAACTGCTGGAGTTGCAGCTTGAGCTTGAACACATCGACCAACGCTCAATCAACCACATCAGCGAAGCGCGGCTGACGCATTACAACCAGATCCTGAAAGACCAGGTGCGCGAGCTGGACCGGCAAATCCATCGCGTCGAGACGACGTTTCGGTACACGTACGGGTATCAGCAGTTCGGGGCGCTGCCGCCGGACGCCGTTTTGCAAAAGCTCGACATCGACATGGCTACGCTCCGCCAACACGTCCGCAATATCGAGCAAGACCTTGCCGCCTTTGACGATTTCAAAGACGTGCGGCGGATGCTGAAATCCCGCCCGGCGCTCGACTGATAGCCTGCTGAACAGCGCGCCGATCCAACAAAACGGGCACCCGAAGGTGCCCGTGTTCGTTACAGCGATCGGTCGATCGGCCGATCAGAAGCGGTGCTGCAGGCCCATCGTCACGCCAACCTGGTTGTTGGCGTAGCCGATCACGTCGCGCGACAGGCTCACGTTCTGGCCGTTCTTGGCCTTGGCATAACCGGCAGACAGGTACGCCGTGGTGCGCTTGGACAGCGCGTACTGGCCGCGCACAGAGAACAGGATCGGATCGGCATCCGTGCCGTCCTTGATGTTCTGCTTGTACACCGCGCCGTACAGCGTGAAGGCCGGCGTCACGTCGTAGCTGGCGCCCGCCCAGTACATATCGCTGCGCAGGCTGGCGGCGGCCGTGGTAAAGGCGCGCTTGTAGTTGCGATAGCCCGCAAACAGCTTCAGTGCACCGAAGTCGTAGCTGGCACCGGCGTGAATGCCCTGGATGTAATCGGTCGTATCTGCCGGCGTGGTGCTCGTGCCTGCGCCGTTCTGACGATCCCACGTGACTGCGGCCGAGAAGCCGCCCACGCTGTAGCCGACGCCCAGGTCGTACTTGGAGCTGCTCTTGAAGTTGCCGGCCGCCTCGCCAAAGCCCACGGTGGCACCCAGCTTCAGACCGCCAAACTTGCCGTCATAGCGCACGGCGTTGGAGGCGCGCGAGAACAGGCCGTCCTTGCGATCGCCCGTTGCCGTGGACGACGTGGCCCACGAGTAGTTCGGCGCGTAGCCCATCGGGTCGTACGGCAGCATGAAGTCGTACGTGGTCGTGAACGTGCGACCTGCCACCACCTGCCCGAAACCGCCAGCCAGACCGACCACGGCGCGGCGGTCGAACAGCGTGTTGTCGGTGTCGAGCTTGCCGGTGTCGATGGCGATGCCGCTTTCCAGGTTGAACACGGCCTTCAGGCCGCCGCCAAGGTCTTCCGTGCCGCGCATGCCCCAGCGCGACGTGTTCTTGCCGCCCGAGACGAGGCGCGTGGCGCTGCCGCCGTTCGGGCCAGCGTGGTTCACATACTCGATACCCGAATCCATGATCCCGTACAGGGTCACGTTGGAGGATTGAGCGGCGGCCGTGCCGGCCGTGGTGGCGGTGGCAAACGCAACCACTGCCAGCGCCATCGAAGTCTTGTTCATCAGGTCTCCCTTATTCGTTGTCCTTGCGCAAGAGCCCCAGTCACAGGGGCTTTGGGCGGGACGGATCGTATGAGGGGCGCACTTTCAGTTCACTTTCGATTGCCGGGAAATTGGCGCAGTGTGTCGCGGCGTTCTCGGGGGTTTCCCTAGCTTCAAAACATGCGGCGATGTCTGTATTCCTCTGCGGCTGATTGAGAGACGTCCGATATGCGCATCCTGTTGGTGGAAGACAACCTGAAGCTGGCCAGCACGCTGGAAGAAGCCCTGAGCCAGGCCGGCTTCACGGTCGATTGCGTGCATGACGGCCACGCGGCCGACTTGCTGCTCACCACGCAGGACTACGCGCTCGCCATTCTCGACATTGGCCTGCCCCGGCTGGATGGGCTGGAAGTGCTGCGCCGCCTGCGCGCGCGCAAGAACCCGCTGCCGGTGATGATCCTGACCGCGCATGGCGCCGTGGAAGAACGCGTGCGCGGCCTGAACCTCGGGGCTGACGATTACCTTGCGAAACCGTTCGACCTGACCGAAGTGGAGGCCCGCGCCCGAGCGCTCATCCGACGCAGCCACGGCCACGAAAGCACGCAGCTGCAATGCGGCCCGCTGCACTACGACGGCATCAGCGGCGCCTTCACGCTTCATGGCGAACTGCTCGCCCTCACCGGCCGCGAGCGCGCCGTGCTGGAGGTGCTGATGCTGCGCGATGGCCGCGCTGTCAACAAAGCCGCCATCTCGGAAAAGATCTTCAGCATCAATGAATCGGTCAACGCCGATGCCATTGAGATCTACGTGCACCGCCTGCGCAAGAAACTCGACGGCAGCGGCGTGGCCATCGTCATGCTGCGCGGGCTCGGGTATCTGCTGGAAGCCACGCCCAGCACGCCGGCGAACGCAAGCCGATGAGCCCGCCCACGCTGCGCCGGCAGCTTTCGTTCTGGCTGCTGCTACCGCTCATGGGGCTGCTCGCGCTCGACGCGTGGCTCACGTATGCGCGGGCCATGACGGCTGCAAACGCCGCGTTCGACCGTACGCTCGAAGCGTCGCTCAAGGCCATGCGCGAGGGCGTGCGCCTTCGCGACAAGCAGTTCGCCATCGACCTGCCTTACCTCGCGCTGGACGTTCTCCAATCGGAAACTGGCAGCAGCGTCTTCTATCGCCTGACCGATGCCAACGGCAAGACGCTGACCGGTTATGACGACCTGCCCATGCCAACCGGGCGGCGGCCGGCGCCATATCGCTCCGTCTTTTACGACAGCCAATTCCAGGGCATGCCCGTGCGCCTGGCCGCGCAGGCCGTGCCGGTGCGCGACGCCCAGTCTGCCCAGATTCAGCTCGTGTGGCTATTGGTAGGCGAGACCCTGGAGCCGCGCGAGGCGCTGGCGCACGAGATCCTGGCGGGCTCGCTCCAGCAAGAGGGCCTGCTGGTGGTGCTGGCGGTCGGCATCGTCTGGCTGGGCATCAGGCGGGGTCTGCGGCCACTGCGCCAACTGAGCGAAACCGTTGCCGGACGCGGCACCGATGAGCTTGCCCCGCTACCGCAGCAGGGCTTGCCCGCGGAAGTCGCTCCGCTGGTCGAGGCCATCAATCAGTATGTGGCGCGCCTGCTGCGCATGGTGCAAGCTCGCAAGCGCTTCTTTGCCGATGCCGCACATCAATTGAAGACGCCGCTGGCCGTGATCCAGGCGCAATCCGAACTCGCCCTGCGCGAACCCGATGGAGACCGCATCCGCCGCCATCTTGAGCCGTTGCACGGTACCGTGCGAGAGGCCGCGCGGGGCGTGCAGCAACTGCTATCGCTGTCCCGCCTGGAGACCGACAGCGGCTACGCACCGCAACTCCAGCCGCTGCGCCTCGACACGCTGGCCGGGGATGTCGCGCTGGAACTGGCGCCCGTCGCGCGCAAATCCGGCGTCGATCTCGGCTTTGAAGGCGAACCCGTGACGGTGGCCGGCGAGCCGCAATGGCTGCAGGAACTGATCGGCAACCTGCTCGACAACGCCATCCTCTACGCCGGAAACGGCGCGCGCGTCACGCTGCGGGTCAAGCGGCAGGCGATGGCGATGCTCGGCGAGCAGGCCGTGCTGCAAGTGGAAGACGATGGCCCCGGCATTGCCGTACCCGAGCGCGATGCGGTATTCGGCCGCTTCTATCGCGGTGCGGCATCGGAAGGCCACGACGGCAGCGGGCTGGGTCTGGCGATCGTGCGCGAGATCGCTCGCCTGCACGGCGGCACGGTCGCGCTGTCGGAAACGCCCGGTGGGGGCCTGACCGTAAGCGTCTACCTGGCGCTGGCATTGGCTGAAGAGCCGGCCGCCTGAACGCAGGTTGCTGCACGACAACATTGTCTTCCTAGCGCACCACACACCTCCCCAACGCTGTGCACCATTTGCGTGACGACGCGGCGCACCATTTCCACGCGCCCCGAGCGGCCCGCTGTTCCGCCAAAATTGGTTCCATCCGCGCTCTGTTATGCCCGCCGCACGTGGGCTGGCGTACGACCTAAACTCAAACACGTCGCCACGACTGCACGATCGGCCGCCGAGCTTGCTCGGGCAAGGCATCCGGGGTTTTCCCTATTGTGGTGCCACGGGCCGCACGCCCGTAGGCCGCGCGTGAGGTGCCGCCAAAAATGGCTCCATCAAATAACCAGGATTGGGTCCACTTTGCAGAACAATGAGCCGCTATAGTCCATCAACAATTCGTCACAACACGGCATGTTGACCGACCCGAAAGGATCGGAGAACGGCAGGAGGCAGCAATGAAGACGGACGACGTGATCGTCAGCTTTCGCGGTGTACGCAAGACGTATGACGGCGAGACCCTCGTGGTCAAGCATCTGGACCTGGACATCTACCAGGGTGAGTTCCTGACCCTGCTCGGCCCCTCCGGCTCGGGCAAGACCACGTGCCTGATGATGCTGGCCGGGTTCGAATTTCCGACCGGCGGCGAGATCCGCCTGGAAGGCGCCCTGCTCAACAACGTGCCGCCGCACAAGCGCAACATCGGCATGGTGTTCCAGAACTACGCGCTGTTTCCGCACCTGACGGTGGCGCAGAACGTGGAATACCCGCTGACGGTGCGCAAGATCCCCGCCAGCGAGCGTGCAGACCGCGTGCACAAGGCCCTGCAGATGGTCCGTATGGAAGGCTTTGCCAAGCGCTACCCGGCGCAGCTCTCGGGCGGCCAGCAGCAGCGCATTGCACTGGCGCGCGCGCTGGTGTTCGAGCCCAAGCTTGTGCTGATGGACGAACCGCTGGGCGCACTCGACAAGCAACTGCGTGAACACATGCAGTACGAGCTGAAATCGCTGCACGAAAAACTCGGCGTGACCTTCGTCTACGTGACGCACGACCAGGGCGAGGCGCTCACCATGTCCGACCGCGTGGCCGTGTTCGACAAGGGCATCGTGCAGCAGCTCGACACGGTGGACAGCCTCTACGAACGCCCCTGCAACGAGTTCGTCGCCAACTTCATCGGCGACAGCAACACGCTGCGCGGCACCGTCACCCGCGTCGAAGGCGACTACTGCGAACTGCAGCTGAACGACGGCGCCCGCATCATGGGCCGCAATATCGCCGGCGCCAATGTGGGCGCCACCGCCACCGGCTGCATCCGGCCCGAGCGCATGCGCCTGGCCGAGGGCGCCTCCGCTGCCGGCAATGCGTTGCAGGGCCAGACGCGCGGCCTCGTCTACTTTGGCGACCACGTGCGCATGCGCTGCGCCCTGCCCGATCAGCCCGAATGTTTCGTGAAAGTGCCGCTGGGCACGCGCGCGCTCGAAGGCTTCGCGCCCGGCGCACCGATCCAGCTTGAGTTCGCACCCGAACACCTGCGCGTTTTTGCATGACGCACGCGGGCAACCCTGCCCGCATGCCAAGACCACACGTTGTACCCACACGCCAATAAGAGGAGCCAGGAATGAAACACATCGCAAAGACGCGTTTGAGCATGCTTGCCGGCGCGTTCGCCATTGCATTCGGCGCGCATGCTGCGGAAATCACCGTCGTCAACTTCGGCGGCGCCAATGGTGACGCGCAGAAGGCCGCCTTCAACAAGCCTTTCGAAGCGCAGACCGGCAACAAGGTCACCGTGGTCGAGTACAACGGCGAGCAGGCCAAGATCAAGGCCATGGTCGAAGCCAAGCACGTCAACTGGGACGTGGTGGAAGTCGAATCGGGTGACATCGGCCGCGGCTGCGATGAGGGCCTGTTCGAGAAGCTCGACTGGAGCAAGATCGCCAAGAAGACCGATTTGATCCCCGAATCGCCGAGCACCTGCGGCGTGGGCTTCTTCGTGTGGTCGACCGCGATGGCGTACAACGCCGACAAGCTCAAGACCGCCCCGACCGGTTGGGCCGATTTCTGGGACGTGAAGAAATTCCCGGGCAAGCGCGGCATGCGCAAGGGTGCGCGCGGCAATCTGGAATTCGCATTGATGGCCGACGGCGTGCCCGTCAAGGACGTCTACAAGGTGCTGGCGACCAAGGACGGCCAGAACCGCGCGTTCAAGAAGCTCGACCAGCTCAAGGCGAACATCCAGTGGTGGGAAGCTGGCGCGCAGCCGCCGCAGTTCCTGGTGGCGGGTGACGTGGTGATGTCCACCGCCTTCAACGGCCGCATCGACGCCGCGCAGCGCGAAGGCAAGAACCTGAAGGTGGTCTGGAACGGCAGCATCTACGACCTGGACTACTGGGCCATCCCCAAGGGCACGCCCAACAAGGCGCTGGCCGAGCAGTACATCGCCTACACGCTGTCGCAGAAGCCGCAGCAGGAATACGCCAAGCACATCGCCTACGGCCCGGCCAACGTAGCGGCTATCAAGGCGCTGGACGCGAAGACGCAGGCCAACATGCCGAACTCCCCGGAGAACGCCAAGAACGCCGTGCTGCAGAACCTGCAATTCTGGACCGACCACGGCGACGAGCTGGAACAGCGTTTCGCCTCGTGGGCTTCGAAGTAACCGCATAGCGGTGTAACGCAGTGACCGCGCGGTGCCCTGCCGGTTTGGCAAGGCAACCGCGCGGACGAATTCCCGTAGCGATGGCGAGGCAGCATTGAACACCATGACGATCGCGGCTGAATCGGTTCCTGATTCGACGGCCAAACTCAAACGCGAATTGAAGAGCGCTGAGGCGCGCAGGCGTGCCATGGCGCTGGCGCTGGTGGCGCCGCTCGCCATCTTCCTGCTGCTCATCTTTGTCGTGCCGATCGGCGCCCTGCTCACGCGCGCCGTGCAGAACCCCGAGGTGGCCGATGCGCTGCCCAAGACGGTCATCGCCCTGAAAGACTGGGACCGCAAGAGCCCGCCGGCCGACGCCGCCTACGCCGCGCTTGCCGCAGACCTCACGATCGTGAGCGAAGGTGAAGCGATGGGCGCACTGGCCCGCCGCCTCAACACTGAAATTCCGGGCTTCCGCTCGCTGGTCGCCAAGACGGCACGCGCCATGCCGCTGGCCGATGACCAGGGCAAGGCATTGACGCTGACGCCCGGCCAGACGCGCGCCAAGCTCCTCGAACTCGACGACCGCTGGGGCGATGTCACGTACTGGCAGGCCATCGCCAAGAACAGCAGCCGCACGTCGCCGTTCTATCTGCTGGCCGCGCTGGACCACCGGCAAGATGCCTTCGGCCATATCGAAGCAACCGACCCCGACGAGCAGATCTACGTGACGGTGTTCATCCGCACCTTCGTCATCAGCGCGATGGTCACGTTGTTCGCACTGCTGCTGGGCTACCCGCTGTCGTACTGGATCGCCTCGCTGCCGGAGCGCCGTGCCAATCTGGTCATGGTGATGGTGCTGATCCCGTTCTGGACGTCCATCCTCGTGCGCGTGGCAGCGTGGATCGTGCTGCTGCAGACCGAAGGCCTCATCAACCACGGGCTGATGGACCTCGGCATCATCAAGGAGCCGCTTGCGCTGCTGTTCAACCGCGTGGGCGTGTACATCTCGATGACGCACATCCTGCTGCCGTTCATGATCCTGCCGCTGTACAGCGTGATGAAGTCGATCCCGCCCACGTACCAGCGCGCTGCGGTGTCGCTGGGCAGCCATCCGTTTGCCGCGTTCTGGCGCGTGTACGTGCCGCAGACGTATCCGGGCATCGGGGCCGGCGCGCTGCTGGTGTTCATCCTCGCGCTGGGCTACTACATCACGCCGGCGCTGTTGGGCGGCCCGAACGATCAGATGGTCAGCTATTACGTGGCCTACTTCACCAACGTCACCATCAACTGGGGCATGGCCTGCGCGCTGGGCGCCCTGCTCTTGCTGGCCACACTCGTGCTGTACGCGGTGTACGGGCGCTTTACGCGGCCCAAGGTTCGTGTCGGCTAACGGAGAACATCGACCATGAAACTCGCCAAACCGATGTTTGCCCCGCACACCTCGCTCACTGAGCGCATCTGGTACTTCACGCTGCGTGGCCTGGCCGTGCTGACGTTGCTCTACCTTGTGCTGCCGGTGCTGGTGATCGTGCCGCTGTCGTTCTCGTCGAGCACGTTCCTCTCGTACCCGATCCCGAGCTATTCGCTGCGCTGGTATCAGAACCTCGTCACGTCTGACGAATGGCGCATGGCGGCCAAGAACAGCTTCATCGTCGCGCCCGCAGCCACGATCGTGGCAACGGTGCTGGGCACGCTGGCCGCCATCGGGCTGAACAAGGCCGACTTCCGTGGCAAGGGCTTGCTGATGGCGGTGCTGGTGTCACCGATGATCGTGCCGGTGGTGGTGGTCGGCGTGGGCATGTATCTGTTCTTCGCGCCGCTGGGCCTGGCCAACACGTATATCGGGCTGATCCTCGCGCATGCAGCGCTGGGCGTGCCGTTTGTGGTGACGACGGTGCTGGCGACGCTGCAAGGGTTCAACCACAACCTCGTGCGGGCGAGCTTGTCGCTGGGTGCCAACCCGGTCATGACGTTCTTCCGCATCACGCTGCCCGTCATCGCACCGGGCGTGATTTCCGGGGCGCTGTTTGCGTTTGCCACGTCGTTTGATGAAGTGGTGGTCACGCTCTTCCTTGCGGGGGCGGATCAGGTGACGCTGCCGCGTCAGATGTTTACCGGTATTCGCGAGAACATCTCGCCGACGATTGCGGCGCTGGCGACGATTCTGATTGTGTTCTCGACGGGTCTGCTGCTGACGTTTGAGTGGTTGCGGGGGCGGGCTGCGGCTAAGGCGGTGGCGTAACGGTTTTTGGTTTTGGGCTGGGTTGTTTCTTGTGGTGCATCCCTTGTTTCA
>JYOB01000018.1:0-43596 GCA_000955795.1 Burkholderiaceae bacterium 26 | reverse complement strand
TCAAGGCGCCGCATAGGGCAGGAAAGTCAAAGGCCAAACCATCGATCACCAGTGCAGCAGGCACCCACAACACCACGCGAAGCAAAGCCAGCAACAACAACACAATCCAGAGCCACTCAGGTCAGCACACCGTCGGTGTGGCCTTTGACGTTCCTGCCCTTGATGGCGCCTTGGATTTTTGTAAGCGGGCGGAAAAAAGACGGGGAACTGTCTGAGCGCAGCGAGTTTTCCCCGTCTCCGCCCGGTTACAAAAATCCAAGGGGAAGTCGCCATCTCGGGCGCGNNTTTCTTTGCTTACTTTCTTTGGCAAGACAAAGAAAGTAAGTCGCCCCCGGCAGGGGGTGAAACAAGCGATGAACCGCCGCGTCAAGCATCAAGCCCTCAAATTCCCAGTTCCGAACCCAACACGCGGAGCTTTTTGCTCGGCGCCCCAAGCTCGGAGCTCGACACACGGGGCTTTTTGCTCGGCGTCCCGAGCTCAGAGCTCAACACACGGAGCTTTTTGCTCGGCGTCCCGAGCTCAGAGCTCGACGCATGGAGCTTTTTGCTCGGCACCCCGAGCTCGGAGCTCGACACACGGAGCTTTTTGCTCGGCGTCCCGAGCTCGGAGCTCGACGCATGGAGCTTTTTGCTCGACGTCCCGAGCTCGGAGCTCGACGCATGGGGTTCAGAACTCCACAGTTGGCGTTCTGAACCCCATGCGCGGGGAGGCGCGCCGCTTACAGGAACATCCCGCCCGAAGCCTCGATGCGCTGCGCATTGATCCACCGGTTATCCGGCGACAGCAGCGAGGCCACCACGCCGCCGATGTCGTCCGGCACACCAGCGCGCCCCAGCGCCGTATTGGAAGCCACCATCGCATTCAGATTGGCGTTGTCGCGCACCGCACCGCCGCCAAAGTCCGTCTCGATTGCGCCCGGCGCCACCACGTTCACGGCAATGCCGCGCGGGCCGAGTTCCTTGGCCAGATAACGCGTCAGCACCTCCACTGCGCCCTTCATTGCCGCATACGCGCCGTAGCCCGGCAGCGCAAAGCGCGCCAGCCCCGACGAGATATTCACGATGCGTCCACCGTCCGCCATGAGCGGCAGCAGGATCTGCGTGAGGAAGAACACGCCTTTGAAGTGCACGTTCATCAGTTCGTCGAACTGGGCTTCGGTGGTTTCTGCCACGGCGGCATGCACGCCAACGCCGGCGTTGTTGACGAGGTAATCGAAGCGCTCGGCCTTCCACTGCGCCAGCACACCGCGCACGGCATCAGCAAAGGCGGGGAACGTAGCGATCTTGCCGGCGTCGAGCTGCAAGGCGGCGGCACGGCGGCCCTGGGCAGTCAGTTCCGCGACGAGGGCATCGGCTTCAGCACGGTTGCTGCGGTACGTAAAGATGACATCGGTGCCGCGCTGGGCCAGCTTCTGCACCATGTTCTTGCCAAGGCCGCGGCTTCCGCCGGTGACGATCGCGATGGGGGTGTGGGTCTGCGTCATGTTTGCTCTCCGGTTGGGTTTTGGATGGGTGTCGAACACCGTGAGAGCATGGTATTGGGCGACAAACAAAGAATAAATCTCGCTTATCCTATCGCTGTGTTTGCCCACAGATAACAATCCACCCGCCCGCCATGTCCACCAACCGACTCGAAGCCATGCAGATTTTTGTGCGCGTGGCTGAACTTGCCAGCTTCACGCGTGCGGCGGAAGCGCTGAGTATTCCCAAGCCGGCCGCCTCGGTGGCGGTGCAGCAGCTGGAGACGATGCTCGGCACGCGCCTGCTGCACCGGACCACCCGCAAGGTGCAGCTCACGCAAGACGGCCAGAGCTTCTACGAGCGCTGCCAGGACCTGCTGGCCGACATGGACGAGCTGCAGACGATGTTCCGCCAGAGCCCCCAGGCGCTGCGCGGCCGGCTGCGTGTGGACATGCCGGTGGGCGTTGCACGCCGCATCGTCATTCCCGCCCTGCCCGCGCTGCTCGACGCGCACCCTGAGCTGGAAATCGAACTCTCCAGCACAGACCGCCGTGTTGACCCGGTGCGTGAAGGCTTCGACTGCGTATTGCGCATCGGCAACCTGACCGACAGCAGCCTGATCGCTCGGCCGCTGGGCCAGTTGCATCAGGTCAACTGCGCAAGCCCGAGTTACATCGCACGCCATGGCATGCCGAAAACGCTTGAAGACCTCGACCACCATCGCATCGTCCATTACGTGCAGACGTTAGGCACGAAGTCGCCGGGGTGGGAATACACGGTGGATGGCCGCTCCGCGTTCCGGCCGATGAAGGGCGCGGTGACCGTCAGCTCGGCGGAGAGCTACGACGCTGCGTGCCGCGCGGGGCTGGGGATGATCCAGGCGCCGGTGTATGCGGGGCTGTCATCGGCGATTGCGGACGGAACGCTGGTCGAGGTGATGCCCGATTTTCGGCCGCCGCCGATGCCGGTGTCGCTGGTGTATCCGAACCGGCGGAATTTGCCGGTGCGGGTGCAGGTGTTCATGAACTGGATGGCAGAACTGCTGGCGCCGAACCTGGAAACGGCATCGAGCGGGCGATAGTCACTGTGCCGGCTTGTCGCTGCGCTTCTTCAGATTGGCGCGCAGCGCGTCGCTCATCGGCATGTCGAGGTTTGCACCGGCGGGCGGGATGGGCGACTCGAACCATTTCTTGTACAGCGCTGTGAACTCGCCGGATTTCATGAGTCGCGTGATGGTTGCATCCACGAGCCGCTTGAAGGCGGGGTCGTCCTTGCGGACCATGCAGGCGTACGGCTCAACCTGCAGGGTTTCCGCCACAACTTCCAGCGCCGCCGGATTCGCAGAATTGGCACGCAGGCCGTATAGCAGCACGTCATCCAGCGCCAATGCCGACGCTCGGCCGGTTTCGACCAGCTTCAGCCCGTCTGCATAGTCCTTGCCGGAGATGATCTGGACGTCGATGTTGTGGTCGACGGCAAATTTCTTCAGCACCTTCTCGTTCGTGCTGCCGGCAGTGCTGGCGACAGTCTTGTTCGCCAAGTCCGTGTAGTTCTTGATGCCCGAATCGCGCTTGGTCAGGAGACGCGTTCCCGCGTAGAAGAAGTTGATGGAGAAGGCCACCTCCTTGCCCCGCGCGCTGGTGTTGGTGGTCGATCCGCACTCGAGGTCGTAAGTGCCATTGACCAGCAGCGGAATCCGGTTCGTGCCGGTGACCGGAATCGCGTCGACCTGGAGAGACGGCTTTTTCAACCGTGCGCGCACATCGTCGACGATGGCTTGCGTCAGATCGACGGAGAATCCCACGGCCTTGTTCGGGCCCAGCAAGTAGCTGAACGGAACCGCCGCTTCACGATAGCCAACCGTGATCTTGTCTGCCGCCGCGATCTTCTCGAGCGTCTGCGCGTGGATGCTTCCGGCAGCAACCGTTAGGCCGGCCACGACAAGCGTGGAAGCAAGTGTGCGAATCGTCTTCATTTGCGTCTCCATGGATGCGTCCCGCGCTCCGTTGCTCTGTTGCTCTGTCGGCTTTGGCTGCTACAGCGCCCTCTCTACGGAAATCTAGGCGTCAGGCCGTTTTTGCCATTGATGCAGGTCAACATGCCGGACACGCGTGGTTCAGCAAAAAAAACGCGCCGAGTTGCCCCGGCGCGTTATTCGTCGATCGGCGCAGCGTGCGCATCGGCACGCCCTGTTCCGTCAGAACCTGTGGTTGACCCGCACGTAGGCGGACTGCGCAGACACATGGCTCGTGTTGATGGTCGCATCAACGCCCAAGGACACCGTGGTTGCCTTGGCAGCCTGCAGCGTGACGCTCGCCCCAGTTGTCAGGAACGAACGCGGCAGGTCGGTGCCAGGGGCGGCGAACACGGTGCCGTCCTGGCTCTGGACCTGGACGACGCGGCCGGCGTTCATCAGCTCGTGCGCGTAGCCCACGCGAAGTTGCACGTTGACGGGGCGCACGGCATCGCCGAATGCCTTGTCGAGCGTGACGCCCACATACGGTTGGAGACTGCGCGTGCTGTCCGGGCCGACTTGCAGGTTCTGGCCGTTGGCACCGTTCTCGCCGAAGCCGCTGCCGCGCACGTAGGCATACCGCAGGCCCAGGTGCGGCGCGAGGCGGAGGCCACCCATCTCCATGGGCAAGCTGGCTTGCGTGGCAGCGGTGAATTCGTGCGCCAGATGATCGCCCTCGGCAGTACCAACGCTGCCAAACGGCCGCTTCTGCGAGAAGAAATCGAGCCCGTAGCCGACCGTGGCCGACAGGTTGACGGCGCCCATCGGCTGCGCCCCGTAAAGCGCGACGCGCAGGGTGTCGATGGCGCCCGATGCGCCGGTGGTGTCTTCGCCCAGCGTGGTGTGCGTGTAGCCGCCCGCCGCGCCCAGAGTGGCAGCGCCAAGGCGGCCCTCCGCGCCCGCGAGGAAGCCATAGGCGTGCGTGAGGAAGCCCGGCGCATTGCCCGTACCGCCCACCTTTGTGCTTGAACCGCTGGCCATGACCCACACATCCTTGGAACCACTGGGGGCGTCCTGCGGCCCCGACAACCGGCCGAGCAGCGTTGAGTTGACGCCCTGTGCCTGCAGCAGTGCTGTCGTACCCAGCGCCGTATAGATGGAGGTCTTTGTTGGCGCCACGACGGTCGGGCTGCCGGGGGTGCCGGGCCCTGTTGCTTCAGCGAGCAGCACGTCGACCGCATTCGTTCCGTAGTCCACCGATGTCTGCAACGTGCCGAGGTTGGCTCCTGCCGTTGCTGTGCTGACGTTTGCGAAGCGGCCCGTCACGCCACTGGCTGCACTTAGCACGGTGTAGCGGCGGGCGGTATAGGTGCCCGGATCGAACATGATGGCCAGCGAGCCGCCAAGCGCTGCCGCTCCGCCCACACGCAGTTGCGATGCGTCCGTGGGGCTGACCTCGATGGCGAGCGTCCCAGTCGAGCCTTGCGTGTAATTGCCGCCCACTGAGAGCGTTCCGATGGAGCCGCCCGGCGCGACCACCCCGCTGCTGCTGATATCGCCCGAGACCGTGCCATGGCCGCGCAGGGTGCCAAGCGCGCTCACCAGGACATTTCCGCCAAGCACGGCGCTGGCGTTTGCCGCATCGCCGACCGCCAGCGTGCCGCCCGCTACCGTGGTCGACCCGGCGAAGCCGCTGCTAACGCCATTGAGCGTGAGCGTGCCCGTGCCCTGCTTGATCAACGCGCCGTTGCCGCTCAGGCTGCCGCTGAAGGTTTGGGATGAGTCGTCAGCCAGCGTGAGCGCGCCGCCCAGCACCACGCGGCTACCCGTGACGCCGGAGAGATGCGCAACGGTCTGGTTCACGCCAGCAGACAGATCGAGTGCCGACGTTGCCCCTGCGAGCGCGACGGTCGTAACCGACGCCAGGCGGCCGACGCCCGTCAACGCCAGCGTCCCGGCGTTGACGGTCGTGGCCCCGCTATACGTGTTCACGCCCGACAGTGTTTGCGTGCCACCGCTGACAGTGAGGCCGCCCGTGCCGCCAATGGCGCCATTGAACGTGCCAGAGGCATTCGCCAAGTTGAGCGTCCGGCTGCCCAGGGCGACTGCGCCGGAGCCCGTCAGGGCATTGATGGTTGCGCCGGACGTCGTACCGGAGATGTCAAACGTGCCGTTGTTGACCACGCCCGAGGACGCAGCAATGCTGCCGGCACCTGACAGCGCGAGTGTCCCTGCATTGATGGTTGTTGCCCCGGAGAACCCATTCGCTGCCGACAGCGTTTGCGTGCCACCGCCGACCGTGAGGCCGCCCGTCCCGCCGATCGCGCCACTGAACGTACCCGCTGCGTTCGCCAAGGTCAGCGTCTGGCCACCCAGGGCGACGGCGCCCGTGCCTGTCAGGGCGTTGATGGCAGCGCCCGAGGTCGTCGCCGAGATATCGAACGTGCCGTTGTTGACCACGCCCGAGGACGCGGCAATGCTGCCGGCACCCGAGAGCGCCAGCGTGCCGGCGTTGATCGTCGTCGCACCAGCAAATCCGTTCGCGCCCGACAGCGTTTGTGTTCCGCCGCTAACAGTGAGGCCGCCCGTACCGCCGATCGCACCGCTGAACGTCCCGGCCGCATTCGCCAAAGTCAGCGTCCGGCCGCCCAGCACGACTGCACCAGAGCCCGTCAGGGTGCTGATGGTGGCGCCGGACGTCGTCCCAGAAATATCAAACGTGCCGTTGTTGACCACCCCGCCGGAGGTCGCAATGCTGCCTGCACCCGACAGCGCTAGCGTGCCCGCGTTGATGGTCGTTGCGCCGGTAAAGACGTTTGTGCTCGACAGCGTTTGCGTGCCACCCGCCACCGTGAGCCCGCCTGCGCCGCCGATAACGCCGCTGAACGTGCCGGCGGCGTTGGACAAGGTCAGCGTCTGGCCACCCAGGGCGACTGCGCCGGAGCCTGTCAGCGCACTGATGGTGGCGCCAGACGTCGTCGCAGAGATATCGAAGGTGCCGTTGTTGACCACGCCCGAGGACGCCGCAATGCTTCCGGCACCGGACAGCGCGAGCGTGCCAGTGGTGATGGTGGTAGCGCTCGTATAGGTGTTATTGCCTGTCAGCGTGATCGTTCGGCTGCCGGTAACGGCTGCACTGCCCGCGCCCGAGATGACGCCAGACACCACGAGGTTCGTCGTGGTCGCATCGAGCGTGACGCGCGACGTGGCATCGCCCAGCGTGACGTTGTTGGACAGCGCGAGGCCTGCACTGCCAGCCGTGATCTTGGCTGCTGCCCCCGCCGCCACGTCGAGGTTGCCGATGATGTTGGAACCCGTCAGCAGTTGCAGCGTGTTGTTCGCCCCGTTGAACTGGATGGCAGCCGCCCGCGTGACACCGTCGCTGTACAGCCCACCGCTGATGGTGCCGCCATTGACGATGACGTCACCGTTGGAAATGACGCCCGCGCCCGCGGCACCGCCATTGCCGGCCCCGCCAGTGATCGTGCCGACGTTGGAAAGCACGTTGAACCCGGCAGCCAGATTGACGCCCGCGCCGCTGGTCCCGGCCGTGCTGCCGCCGCCACCACTGGCACCGCCTACACCGCCCACGATCGTCCCAATGTTGGTCACCTGAGTACCGGAGCCCAAGGTCAGCAACCCGTCGCCACCACCACCGCCGCCGCCCGGGTTTCCGCCGCCACCTCCGTTGCCGCCATTGCCGCCGACCAGGGTGCCTTGGTTGTTCACGTCGGCAGCCGGCGTCACCATGACAAACGCTGCGCCGCCACCGCCGCCGCCGCCGCCGTTGGAGGCCGACCCCGATGTGCCGGCACCGCCATTTCCGCCGGTGCCGCCCTGCACGGTCACGCCGCCGTTGACAGTGACGCTGGTGCCGGTGGAATACACGCCGGCGCCTCCGCCTCCGCCGCCCCCCGCGAAATTGAATCCATCGAAGCCCTGGCCAGCCCCGCCCTGCGCGTTCGCGTTGATCACGGCATCGCCAGCGAGCACCACATCGGGGGCTCCTCCGGGGCCGCCTTGCCCACTGTCGTTCGTGGCACCGGTACCGCCCGTCCCGCCGGAAGTCGGCCCGCCCGGAACCTGGACGGTGGCTGAGCCGCCACCCAGTGTCGATGAACCGCCGCCCTGGCCATTGCCGTTGCCCCCATTGCCGCTGCGGTTTGGAATGCCGTTGCCGCCAGCGGCGCTGCAGGTGGCAATCGTGCCCGACGAGCAGGTCGCGGCCCAACCCGGCAGCGCCGCGCCGGCCAGACCGAGTGATACGCCGATCGAAATGATGGAGGTGCGCCGACGCGCGTGCTTCGCGTCAGGGCTGGCGTCAACACCGCCGCGCGACGCCCTCGTAAGTTCGGACACCACTTGCGGAGCACGCAAGGTGCGGCTCCAGACCAGCCGATAGACCCGGTTCATGTTGATCCCCTCGTTGCATAGACCCATGGGTCGGGCGCTGGCCACTGAGAGGCAGGACCGCGGCGCAATCGACCCATTTTTGTGTTGTCGTTCTCTGGCGCGCCGTCCGGTGGATACCGTTTTTTCGACTTATGGATGGGGGCGCATGCGCGCGAAATATAACACTTGCCTAGGTAATATTGCCCTGGCCATTGGTAAGCCCTGCTGTGCCAGGTCTGCTGCCCTCGCCAAGGGCAAAAAAAAAACGCGCCGAGTCACCTCGGCGCGTTTTTTACTGGTGCAGCAGACAGGTCAGGCCATCCACTTCCGCGCATTGCGGAACATCCGCATCCACGGGCTGCTGCCGTCGCCGGCGGCTTCCCATTCCTTCGGATGCCAGCTCATCTGCACAGCACGGAACACGCGCTCCGGATGCGGCATCAGCGCGGTGAAACGGCCGTCATGCGTCGTCACCGAGGCAATGCCCTGCGGCGAGCCGTTCGGGTTCAGCGGATACGTCTGCGTGACTTCGCCGCGGTTGTCGACGTAGCGCAGGCCAACGGCCACCTTGCCAATGTCGCCCTGCTGGGAGAAGTCGGCATAGCCTTCGCCGTGCGCAACCACGATGGGAATGCGGCTGCCTTCCATGCCCGCGTAGAAGATCGACGGGGATGCTTCGACCTGCACGGTCACCAGGCGGCCTTCGTATTGCTCCGACTGGTTGCGCGTGAACTTCGGCCATGCGCCGGCGCCCGGGATGATCGGTGCGAGGTTCGCCATCATCTGGCAGCCGTTGCACACGCCCAGCGCGATCGAATCGGTGCGGTTGAAGAACGCCGCAAACTGCTCGGCCAGCATGCTGTTGAAGAGGATCGTCTTCGCCCAGCCTTCACCCGCGCCCAGCACGTCGCCGTAGCTGAAGCCGCCGCAGGCAACGAACCCCTTGAAGCCGGCGAGCGTGGTGCGGCCAGCCAGCAGATCGCTCATGTGGACGTCGTAAGTGTCGAACCCGGCCTTGTCCATCGCGTAGGCCATTTCGATCTGCGAGTTCACGCCCTGCTCGCGCAGGATCGCCATGCGCGGGCGGGCACCCGTGGCGATGAACGGTGCGGCCACGTCTTCCGCAATGTCGAACGTGAGCTTGGGCGAAATGCCCGGGTCTTCGGCGTCGAGGATGCGGTCGTATTCGCTCTGCGTGCACTCGGGGTTGTCGCGCAGGCTGGCGATGCGCCAGGAGACGTCCGTCCACGTGCGTTGCAGTTCCGTGCGCTGCGCGCTGAACACCTTCTTGGCGTCGCGCCAGATTTCGATGTGGTCGTTGGCGTTGGGCGCGCCGATCACGTGGCTGCAGCCGGCCAGGCCGTGCTCGCGCAGCACCGCGAACACAGCGTCGCGTTGGGCCAGCGGCACCTGGATGACGGCGCCAAGCTCTTCGGCAAACAGCGCACGCAGCGTCAGGTCGGCACGGCGGCCGGAGACTTGCTGCGCCCAGTTCTTGGCGTCGCCATGGTCGGCTGCGTCGTCCAGCGTGAGCATGTCGACGTTGATCGACACGCCGCAGTGGCCCGCAAACGCCATTTCGCAGACAGTCGCCCACAGGCCGCCGTCCGATCGGTCGTGGTACGCCAGCAGCGAGCCGCTCGCGTTCAGTTGCTGGATGGCCGCAAAGAAGCGCTTGAGGTCTTCGGCGTCGTCCACGTCGGGCACGCTGTTGCCGATCTGCTCCGTGACCTGCGCCAGGATGCTGCCGCCCATGCGGTTCTTGCCGCGGCCCAGGTCGATCAGGATCAGCGTGGTGTCGGCCGGCGCGTTGGCCGATTCAACCTGCTTGAGCTGCGGCGTGAGCGTCTTGCGCACGTCCGTCACCGGCGCGAACGCCGAGACGATGAGCGACACGGGCGCCACGACTTCCTTGGCAGCGCCCTCGTCTTCCCACTTGGTGCGCATCGACAACGAGTCCTTGCCCACCGGAATGCTGATGCCCAGCGCCGGGCACAGCTCCATGCCGACGGCCTTGACGGTGTCGTACAAGCGGGCGTCTTCACCGTTCACGCCGCAGGCGGCCATCCAGTTGGCCGACAGCTTTAGTTGCGTGAGCGAGTCGATGGGTGCAGCGGCGATGTTCGTGATGGACTCGCCGATGGCCATGCGGCCCGATGCAGGGGCGTTGATGACGGCCAGCGGCGTGCGCTCGCCCATCGTCATCGCCTCGCCGGCGTAGCCCTTGTAGTCCAGCGTGGTGACGGCCACGTCGGCCACCGGCACCTGCCACGGGCCGACCATCTGGTCGCGCGTGTTCAGGCCGCCAACGGTGCGGTCGCCAATGGTGATGAGGAACGACTTGCTGGCAACGGTCGGGTGGCGCAGCACGTCGCGCGCGACGACTTCCAGGTCCAGGCCGGTGACATCGACTTCCGGGAATTCCTGCGCGACGCGGTGCACGTCACGGTGCATGCGCGGCGGCTTGCCGAGCAGCACGTCCATCGGCATGTTGACGGGGAAGTGCTCTGCGACATCGGGTGCAGTGTCGCTGTCGACGACTTGCAGTTGCTGTTCATCCGTGGCGAAACCGACCACCGAGAACGGCGCGCGCTCGCGCTCGCACATGGCCTGGAAGCGCGGGAAATCGCCGGGGGCAATCGCCAACGTGTAGCGCTCTTGCGATTCGTTGCACCAGATTTCCGCCGGGCTGAGACCGGATTCTTCCAGATGCACCTGCCGCAGGTCGAAGCGCGCGCCCTTCTCGGCGCCGTCGACGATTTCCGGGAAAGCGTTGGAGATGCCGCCCGCGCCCACGTCGTGGATCGACAGGATCGGGTTGTCTTCGCCCAGTGCCCAGCACGCGTTGATGACTTCCTGCGCGCGGCGCTGCATTTCGGGGTTGCCGCGTTGGACGGAATCGAAGTCCAGGTCAGCGGTATTGGTGCCAGTGGCCATCGAGCTGGCAGCGCCGCCGCCCATGCCGATGCGCATGCCGGGGCCGCCCAGCTGGATCAGCAGCGTACCGGCCGGCAGGCCGTGCTTGTGCGTGTGCCCAGCGTCGATATTGCCGATGCCGCCGGCAATCATGATCGGTTTGTGATAGCCGCGCACGGTGCCGCCAACGTTCTGCTCGTAGACGCGGAAATAGCCGCCCAGGTTGGGACGACCGAATTCGTTGTTGAACGCAGCACCGCCGATCGGACCTTCGATCATGATCTGCAGCGGCGAGGCGATGCGGTCAGGCTTGCCGACCGGGCCAGGTGCGGCTTCATTCGGGTTGCGGTGTGCCACGGGCTGCGCCGTATCGCGGGCGTTTTCCCACGATTGCACCGCTTCCGGCAGCAGCAGGTTCGACACGGTAAAGCCGGTCAGGCCCGCCTTGGGCTTGGCGCCGCGGCCCGTTGCACCTTCGTCGCGGATTTCACCGCCGGCGCCGGTCGACGCGCCCGGGAACGGCGAGATGGCGGTCGGGTGGTTGTGCGTCTCCACCTTCATCAGCGTGTGCGTGAGCGCTTCGCGGCGGCCGTATTGCGGCACGCCCGTCGTGCCTTCCGTGCCTGCGTGCGGGAACCAGCGCTCGGCCATGCCGCCTTCCATCACGGCGGCGTTGTCCGAATACGCGACGATCGTGCCCTGCGGCGCGAGCTGGTGCGTGTTGCGGATCATCGCGAAGAGCGACTTGTCCTGCGTCTCGCCGTCGATGGTCCAGTCGGCGTTGAAGATCTTGTGGCGGCAGTGCTCGCTGTTGGCCTGCGCGAACATCATCAGCTCGACGTCGGTCGGGTTACGTTCGAGCTTGCGGTAGGCGTCGACCAGATAGTCGATTTCATCATCGGACAGGGCCAAGCCCATCTCGACGTTGGCGGCTTCCAGTGCACGACGTCCAGCATCATGGCCGCCGCCAATGTCCACAAAGCGCAATGCTTTAGCGGGCAACACGTCGAACAGGCCATAGCCGGCTTCGCGCGTGTCGATCACGGTTTCCGTCATGCGGTCGTGCAAGTGCTCGGCCACGGCGGCACGGGTGGCGTCGTCCAGGTGCTTGGCGGCACCGGTCAGGCTGCGGATGAGGCCCTTCTTGCACGTAACGGTAAATTCCACGCCGCGCTCGATGCGATGAATTTGCGGCAGCGCGCAGTGGCGGGCGATTTCCGTCGCCTTGCTGGCCCACGGCGAGATCGTGCCGAAGCGCGGGATGACCACAAAGCGGTCGCCCTCGACATCGGCCGGAGCAGGCGAACCGTAGGTCAGCAGCGCTTGCACACGGGCAGATTCATCGGCCGACAGCGGCGTGTCGGCGGCCACGAAATGCAGGTATTGGGCACTGACGGCATCGATATCGGGATCGATGCGCTTGAGGGTGGAAAGCAGGCGTTGCTGACGGAAGGCGGACAGCGCGAGAGCGCCGGGAAAGCACGAGAAATGCGCCATGGTGGGCAAGGCAGGCAGTAGCTGGAAGGAGGAGTTCCCGG
Organism: Burkholderiaceae bacterium 26; assembly: GCA_000955795.1. GTDB lineage: Bacteria > Pseudomonadota > Gammaproteobacteria > Burkholderiales > Burkholderiaceae > Ralstonia > Ralstonia chuxiongensis. The sequence goes on along the minus strand of JYOB01000018.1, from coordinate 31,335 downwards.
CGTGCGCGGGGAAACCGCTATTGTACCTTGCCCTGCCCTCGTTACCGACCCTCAAATCGGCCGAAAATGGCGCTGCCTCGGCTGCAACTGGCCGAAAACGCCCGTTTTACAGCGACGTGGCGGACCGTGCGGCCTGCTCGTACAGGCCCGTCAGCACGCGCAACAGGCGCGCCAGCTCGCCAATCTCGGCATTTTCCTCGCCGCCGGGCGAAATATTGCTGGTCAGGCACTGCTCGCGAATCTCGCGGTAGCGGGCGCAGGCCTTTTCGCCGGCTTCGGTGGTGGTGTAGGTGACTTCCTTGCCATTGCGCGTGCCCTCCACCAATTCCATCCCCTGCAGCTTCTTGAGCGAATACGTCACAAGGTGGGTGTCTTCCACGTTGAGCACGAAGCAGATGTCGGCCAGACGCTTGGCGCGGCCGCGGTGGTTGACGTGGTGCACCACAAGCACATCGAGGAAGGTCAGGTCGCGCACGCCGGCGGCTGCCATGCAGCGCACGCACCAGCGGTTGTAGGCGTTGTAGGCGGTGTTGAGCGCAAACTCGAACTCCGACAGTTCTGGGCTGCGCGCCGACACCAAGTGCGACGAAGACACGATCGGCCCGCCCTTGCCTGCGTCTTCATTGGCTGCGGATTGCGGCAGATCAGCTTTCGGGGTGGTCGGCGATTTGGACATTGCAACGGGCTGGGAAAGGACCAGAAACGCGGGCTATTGTAAGAGAATAGATCGTCATGTCTGCACAGTGGAAAGCGTAGTTGCCATGTCCTCACACCCCGCCTGGCGCGAAATCCTGATCGACGGTGCCCTGGCCGCACACACCGGCGCCGACCTGCTCTTCGGCACGGCCGGCATCCGCGCACTGGAAGCGGCGGCTTACCGATCCCTCGAACCTTTCACCCTGATGGCGCGCGCGGGCGAAGCTGCCGCCGATTGGCTACAGACGCGCGCGCCACATGGGCACGTGTTGCTCGTTGCCGGCCCAGGCAACAACGGCGGCGATGCGCTCGTTGCGGCAACGGTGCTGCATCTGGCTGGGCGCGCCGTCACGGTGTGGCTTGCCGCAGACCCCGCCAAGCTGCCCGACGATGCGCGCCGCGCCTGGACGGAGGCTTGTGCCGCCAATGTCCCCATCGAACGTCTGCACGCGACGGCTTCCGTGCCGGCGGCCACCTCAGCCATCGTCGATGGCCTCTTTGGTATTGGACTCGCCCGGCCGCTGACGGGATTGCATGCAGCGCTGGTCGACACCATCAACGCCAGCGGCCTGCCGGTGTACGCACTGGACATTCCCTCTGGGCTGAATGGCGATACGGGCCAGCCGCCCGCCTCAGATTCGCCCGTTATCCAGGCGCGTGCCACCATCACCTTTCTCGCCGTCAAGCCGGGCTTGCTGACGGGCGATGGCCGCGACGCCTCCGGCGACATTGCGCTGGCCGACCTGCAAGCCGCGCAGACCGCTTATGACGGCGTGATTGAAGCGGACGCCTTCGTCAACACGCCGTCACGCTGGCTCGCGCACGTGCCGCGCCGCCGGCATAACGGCCACAAAGGCACATACGGCAGCGCGGCAATCGTGGGAGGGGCGGCCGGTATGGTCGGAGCGCCGCTGCTGTCAGCGCGCGGTGCGCTCTATCTAGGCGCTGGCAAGGTGCACGTGGTCTCGCTTGCCACCGATGCACCGCGTGTCGACCCCGCGCAACCTGAATTGATGCTGCACACCTGGGGCGCCCTCGATCTGGGCGGCATGCAGGCGCTCGCCGTGGGCCCGGGCATGGGCACCGGCAAAGAGTCAGAAGCTGCGCTCGAACATCTGCTGGACCGCATGCTCTCGGCGCGCACGCCCGCCGTGTTCGATGCCGATGCACTCAACCTATTTGCGAAAACGCCGGCCCTGCTCGCGCGCCTCACGCAACTGGCCGGAAGCGGTGTCCCGCTGGTACTGACACCGCATCCGCTGGAAGCTGCGCGCCTGTTGCATACCGATGCGCACGCCGTGCAGCGCGATCGGCTGGCCGCCGCCAAGGCGCTTGTCAATCGGACGGGCGCGGTGGTCGTGCTCAAGGGCTCGGGCACGGTTATCGCGGCGCCGGGCATCTCGCCGGCCGTCAACCCCACCGGCAACGGCGGACTCGCCACTGGTGGTACAGGCGATGTGCTGACCGGCATGATCGGCGCCTTGCTTGCGCAAGGCATGGGTGCGCGCGAAGCCGCACTCGCGGCCGTGTGGCTGCATGGTCGCGCTGCTGACGATCTTGTCCAGGCGGGCGTCGGCCCCATCGGCTTGCACGCCAGCGAGCTATGCGCGCCGGCACGACGTGCTCTCAACGCCCTGCTGGCGTCGGACGTTCGCCGATAGAAAGCCGTCATACAGCGCCGTTATACTGCGCATTCGTTTTCCCGCACCAATCTCACGTCACATCCCGCCCGTATGCCCACAGCTCTACCCGCCTGGCAGTCTCTGACGCAACATGCTGAATCGATTCGCGCGACGCATATGCGCAACTGGTTTGCCGCGCCGGACGCCGAGGAACGGGTACGCGCCTTCACGCTGGAAGCGGCTGGCCTGACGGTGGACTACTCCAAAAACCGCATTACCCCTGAGACGCTCGCCCTGCTGCTGCAACTGGCCGACGAGGCTGGCGTGCTCACGCTGCGCGACGCCATGCTGCGCGGCGACCGCATCAACAACACCGAGCACCGCTCCGTCCTCCACGTGGCCTTGCGGGGACAAGCGGATGACGACTATCGCGCAGACGGCGAGCCCGTCATGCCCGAAGTGCTGCGCGTGCGGGCCCAGATGCACGACTTCGCCAACCGCGTGCATAGCGGCGCGTGGACGGGCCATTCCGGCCAGCGCATCACGGACATCGTCAATATCGGCATCGGTGGTTCGGACCTCGGCCCGCGCATGGTGTGCCGCGCGCTCGACCACCTTGCCGTGCCGCAGGTGCGCGTGCATTTCGTCTCCAACGTCGACGGCACGGACTTGGCCGAAACGCTCGACCATCTGAACCCGGACACCACGCTCGCCATCGTCTGCTCCAAGACGTTCACCACGCTCGAGACAATGGCCAACGCGCACAGCATGCGCCGCTGGTTTGTCGAGCATGGCGTGGCGGAAAGCCAGCTCAAGCACCACTTTGTCGCCGTCTCTACCAACCGCGAGGCGGTCGTCCAGTTCGGCATCGACCCGGACAACATGTTCACGTTCTGGGATTGGGTTGGCGGGCGGTTCTCGCTGTGGTCGGCGGTGGGCCTGTCGATCGTGCTGGCGATCGGGCCGCGGCAATTTGAAGCGATGCTCGACGGCGCGCGCGCGATGGACCGTCACTTCGCCACAGCCGCGCCGCGCGAAAACTTACCGCTCATTCTCGGGATGTTGTCGGTCTGGTATCGCGGCTTCTTCGACGCGGCGAGTGCCTGTACCGTGCCGTACTGCGCGCCACTGGAGCTGCTGACCGACTTCATGCAACAGCTCGAGATGGAGAGCAACGGCAAATCCGTGCAGCGTACCGGCGCAGCCATCGATACCGACACCGGTCCCATCGTATGGGGCACGGCTGGTACCAACGGACAGCATGCGTATTTCCAGCTGATCCACCAAGGCTCGCAGATCGTGCCGGTGGATTTCATCACCACGCTGGAGCCGGTGCGCAGCCTGCCCGGCCACCACGCCAAGCTGCTCGCCAATTGCTTCGCACAGGGCGAGGCGCTCCTGCTCGGCCGCACCGCCGATGAAGTCCGCGCCGGCGGCGTCACCGACGAAGCGCTGGTGCCACACATGGTGTTCGAAGGCAATCGTCCGAGCACGACCATCCTGATGGAACGGCTCGACGCCGCGTCATTCGGCGCGCTCATTGCCTGCGCCGAGCACCGCACCTTCGTGCAGGGCGCGGTGTGGAACATCAACTCGTTCGATCAGTGGGGCGTGGAGCTTGGCAAGAAACTCGCCAAGCCGATCCAGGCAGAGCTGGAAGGTGCGCCCGCCTCTGTGGCGCATGATGCCTCGACCGCGGCGTTGATCCGCCGCGCCAAAGCCGCACTCTGACGCAAACGTTCAGAGTTCGGTGACGGTCTCGTCGCCGACTAGATGCCCGGCTTCGATGGTGAGAATACGGCTGCAACGCGCCGCAACGGAGCGGTCGTGCGTAACCAGCACCAGCGTGGAGCCGGCACTGCGGTTGAGCTCAAACATCAGCGCGATTACGGCCTCGCCCGTGGCGGTGTCGAGGCTGCCGGTCGGCTCATCGGCAAAGAGAATGGCGGGCTCGGTCACGAACGCGCGTGCCAGGGCCACGCGCTGCTGCTCGCCACCGGACAGCGTCTTGGGATAGTGCGACAGCCGTGCCCCCAGGCCGACGCGCTCTAGCAGAGCCGTGGCGCGACGGCGCATTTCGGCGGTGCTGACATCGCCACGCAACTCCAACGGCAGCATCACGTTTTCAAGTGCCGTCAGATGGGGCAGCAGCTGAAACGATTGGAAGACAAAGCCCACGTGGCTGCCGCGCACGCCCGCACGGCCATCCTCATCCAACTTGAACAGGTCGTTGCCCAGCAGCTTGACGGAGCCCGACGTCGGCAAGTCCAGGCCTGCGAGCAACCCAAGCAGCGTCGATTTTCCCGAACCGGAAGCGCCAACAATCGCCAATGTCTCGCCCCTTTCCACACGGAAGGCAACATCGCTCAGAATAGGCAACTCACCGGTGGCATCGCGCACAGTCTTGTGCAGCGAATCGACTTCAATCACCCAGGTAGCGGAAGACGACATGATTGGACTGGTAGGTAGTAGAAGACGCAGCGTGAAGTCACTTGTAGCAGCGCTTGGCTGCGCAGTGTTCGGCATGCTGCCACTCGCGCAGATGGCTGCAGCACAAGGCGCGCCGGCATCGCATCGCGTGGTGGTGCTGGGTGACAGCCTGTCGGCGGGATACGGCCTTGCGCAAGGCACAGGCTGGGTCGCGTTGCTCGACAAGCGCCTCAAAGAACGGAAGCCCGATTATAGCGTCGCCAATGCAAGCATCAGCGGCGACACCACGGCCGGCGGCCGCTCACGCCTGCCCGCCGTGCTGACACGCGAAAAGCCCTCTGTCGTGATTCTCGAACTGGGCGGCAACGATGCGCTGCGCGGCCTCTCGCTTGCATCCAGCGAGGGCAACATGAAGGCAATGATCGAAGCCTCGCAAGCAGCCGGCGCGAAGGTGTTGCTGGTGGGCATGCGCATCCCGCCCAACTACGGCCCGGATTACAGCGAGCGCTTCTTCGCCATGTTCGGCAAGCTGGCGCAGCAGTACAAGCTGCCGCTGGTGCCATTCCTGCTCGAAGGCGTTGCGCAACGGCCAGACTGGTTCCAGGAAGACCGCATCCACCCCATTGCCGCGGCGCAACCGACGATGCTCGATAACGTGTGGCCCAAACTGGAACCTCTTCTCAAAGCCCGGGTCGGAAGATGACAATTCTGCCGCGCGGACTTGCGCCACCAGGCGCATTGGGTTCCTAAGTCGCATGCGCGGCCACATCTCACACGGGCGGACACCATGAAGCTTCTGGCAAACGGGCTGCGTGCAGCGCGCGACAACAAGCGGTTCCTGGTCGGCATGTCGTTGCTCTTTGCCTTCCGCGCCTGCATTGCCGACTGGGCAGTCGTGCCCAGCGGCTCGATGAACCCCACCCTCATCGAGGGCGACTACATCCTGATGAACCGGTTGGCTTACGGCGTGCGCGTACCGGCCACCACCGTCTGGCTCAAACGCGGCAACGAGCCGCGACGTGGTGAAGTCGTGGTCTTCTCCTCTCCGGAAGATGGCACGAAGCTCGTCAAGCGGCTGATCGGCCTACCTGGCGATGTCGTTGAAATGCGCGGCGAAGCGCTCTACATCAACCACCAGCACATCGCCTATACCCCATTGCCGGACGTCGCGCCCGGAGCGTTGCCCCAAGCGACGGCGACGCTGCCGCACGAACTCTGGTCCGAAGCGCTGCCCGGCCGCGAGCATACGGTGATGGTCTTGCCGGAAGTGCGAGCATTGCGCAGCTTCGGCCCCATCACCGTCCCTCAAGACCACTACCTCATGCTGGGCGACAACCGCGACAACAGCCGCGACTCTCGCTACTTCGGCCTCGTACCGCGCAAGAACCTGATCGCCCGCACTTCCCACGTGGCAGTATCGTTCAACCCGGACCACTGGTACATGCCGCGCCTCGCGCGCATCGGCAAACCGCTGGACTAGTCGCCTGCAAAAAAATACGAAAAAAAAGCCCCCTCGATGTCGAGGGGGCTTTTTCGTCAGGCTAACTTTTGCGCGCCGTATCAGTCCTCTGCCGTATTGGCAGGTTTGCTGGCGTCAATCACGTTACTGTTGATCTTCACCTTCGAGCGCGCCTTCAGTGCTTCGTAGTAGGCATTGAACTCAGTCTGGCCAGCGGCCTGAGCCAGTTGCTGAGCATCGGCAGCGCGGCGCGCCTCGTCCACGTTGGCCGGCGGCAGCACCTTGTTGATGCGATACAGCGCGTAGCCTTGGGCACCCAGGTCCACGCCGATGGTGACCGGAAGCTTGGTCGCATCAGCACGCAAGATTGCCGTCAGTGCAGCGGGCGACGTGCCCTGTGCCTGCTGGCGCGAGACCGTCTGTGCTGCGCTGAAGCCATCGGCGCTGTTGCTCTGCTTCACTGCGGCCAGTTTCTCTTCGCCAGCCTTCTTGGCCAGCGCAGCCGCTTGCTCGGCGATCACCTTGGCCTTGACCTGCTCACGCACGTCCGCCAGCTTCTTGACCGTGGCGGGACGATACTCCGCCGCCCGCGCCGCAACCAGCGTGGTCGGTCCCACCTGGATGGCGGCCGTATTGCGGTGATTCTTGATCACGTCGTCTGCAAACAGCGCCTTGAGCACCTTGTCGTTGCCTATCGGGCTGCCTGACTGCGCCGGGCTCGGTGTGCGGGTCACGTTGTCGGCCGTCTGAATCTGCAGCTTGAGCTTGTCAGCCACCGGCTTCAGGCTGTCGGACTGGTCTTCCACCGTGTTGGAAAACGCATCAGCCAGCTCCGAATACTTCTTGTTGGCGAGTTGCGTACGCAGTTCGCGTTCAAGCTCCGGCTTGACGGCTTCCAGCGGCTGCACGCCGCCGCCCTTCACTTCTTCCAGCTTGATGATGTGGAAACCGAAATCGCTTTGGACCACATCGCTGATGTCGCCCGGCTGCTTGAGCGCAAACAAAGCGTTCTCGAACGGAGGCACGGTCGCACCCTTGCCCAGGAAGCCCAGTTCACCGCCCTGCGCAGCCGAACCCGGATCGCCCGAGTACTTCTTGGCCAGCTCGGCAAAGCTCGCGGGGTTCTTGCGCACCTCGGCAAGCACTTCTTCGGCCTTCCTCTTGGCGGCTTCCTTGTCGGCGGGCTTGGCGTTGTCGGGCAGCTTGATCAGGATGTGCGCGGCGCGGCGTTCTTCCTGGGTCTTGAAGCGCGCAGCGTTCTGGTCGTAGTACTCCTTGATCTGCTCAGGCGTGACCGGAATCTGCTTCATCATGTCTTCGCCCGAGAACACGACATACTCGGCCTTGACCTGCTCCGGCACGGAGAACTCCTGCTGGTGCGCGTCGTAATAAGCCTGAATCGCCTTGTCGTCCGGGTTGACCTTTGCAGCGTAGTCAGCCGGCTTGAACAGCAGCGCCTGCACTTCGCGTTGCTGATCGCGTACCTGGATCAGTCGCTCCACCAGCGACTTCGGCACGAACGCCGACGACACGATCGATTGCGGAATCTGTTGCTGGGACAGCTCAAAACGCAGATTGCCTTCCAACTGCTCGGGCGTCATGTTTTGCGCGGAAAGCAGGCGGACGTAGGCTTCCTGATCGAACGAGCCATCCGGCTTGCGCAGCGCTGCCACGGCCGGAATCTGCAGGATAGTGTCGCGAATCTTCTCGTTCGAGATGGTCAGGTTTGCACGCACAACCTCATTGGCCAAGACGCGTTGCTGGATGATGCCGTCGAGCACATCGCGGCGCATCTGCGGACCTTCGAACTGGCGCGGATCATATTGCGCACCAAGCATCTGGCGCAGACGCTCTGTCTGCTCGCGCACGCGCGCGTCGACTTCGTTGGTGGAGATGACCTTGCCGTCGACCTTGGCCGCGTCATGCGAGCTGTCCATGAAGCTCGAATAGCTCTGCACGCCGAAGAACACGAACGAAGGGAACACCAGAATCAGCAGCACCAGAAACATCAAGCGCCGATGCGTACGTACGAAATCAAGCATGCTGGACCGGAGGTGAATGGAAGATGGAAAATCCGGCGATTCTATCAGGTGCCGCCGACATTCCGGACAATCGCGGCACAGCGCGCAAGCATGGCCTGCAACGCATTCGCCGCTGAAAAGACAAAGGCCCGAACGAATCGGGCCTTTGCACAGGATTTGGCGGAGCGGACGGGACTCGAACCCGCGACCCCCGGCGTGACAGGCCGGTATTCTAACCGACTGAACTACCGCTCCAAATTGGGTCGGACCATCCGACGCTGGAGCGGCAATACGAACGATGGTGGGTGCTGAGAGGCTCGAACTCCCGACCCGCGCCTTGTAAGGGCGCTGCTCTACCAACTGAGCTAAGCACCCGTTCGTACTGCCGGCGTGAGCCGGACTGTCCGGCGCCCGCGTTGTCACTCACGAGCACCAAAGCCCGCTAGTTTAGCGCATCTTTTAGCGCTTTGCCAGGTTTGAATTTCGCAACCTTGCCACCTTCGATCGTGATGGCCGCCCCCGTACGCGGATTGCGTCCATTACGTGAGGATCGCTTGCCGACGAGAAACGTACCGAAGCCGACCAGCGTGACCGACCCACCTTCGCACAACGCATCTTTGATGCCGTCGATCAGCGCGTCGATGGCGCGCCCCGCCGCGGCTTTTGACATGTCAGTTTGCGCCGCCACATGGTCGATGAGATCTGTCTTGTTCATCGTGCCACCTCCCCGAACACCCGCTAGTGTGGATTCATTAAAGTGGCCGCCAATCGACGTGTCAAGGCGAAGAACCGTGTGCCACACGTCGCAGCCTGCGCAAAGAAAAAGGGCCCGAACATGTCGGGCCCTTCTTCAACCTTGGCAGGCTACGGTGTCAGTGATGCACCATTTCCTGCGACTTGCCGTCGTCGCCCTTGGCGGGTGCCGGCTTGGCTTCTTCTTCCGGCAGCGGCTCCGGCTTGCGCACCAGCGCGAGTTCCAGCACCTTGTCGATCCAGCGCACCGGCTGAATCTCGATACTGTTCTTCACGTTGTCCGGAATGTCCGCCAAGTCCTTGACATTCTCTTCCGGAATCAGCGCCAGCTTGATGCCGCCGCGGTGTGCTGCCAGCAGCTTTTCCTTCAAGCCGCCAATCGGCAGCACTTCACCGCGCAGGGTAATTTCGCCGGTCATCGCCACGTCAGCGCGCACCGGAATACCGGTCAGCACAGACACTAGCGCCGTCGTCATCGCAATACCCGCAGACGGGCCGTCCTTGGGCGTCGCACCTTCGGGCACGTGGATGTGGATGTCGCGCTTCTCGAACATCTCATCCTTGATACCCAGGCGCGCCGAACGCGAACGCACCACCGAGCGCGCAGCCTCGACCGACTCCTTCATCACGTCGCCCAGCGAACCCGTGCGGGTGATGTTGCCCTTGCCCGGCATCAGCGCGGCTTCGATGGTCAGCAGATCGCCGCCCACTTCGGTCCATGCCAAACCGGTCACTTGGCCGACTTGGTCTTCCTTGCCGGCCAGACCAAAGTCGAAACGACGCACGCCAAGGAATTTGTCCAGGTTCTCCGAATCGACCTTCACGGACGTATTGGCTTCCTTCTTCAGCAGCAGTTGCTTGACGACCTTGCGGCAGATCTTCGAGACCTCGCGCTCCAGCGAACGCACGCCAGCTTCCCGCGTGTAGTAGCGGATGATGTCGCGCAGCGCGGCTTCGGTCACCTCGATCTCGCCGTCCTTCAGACCATTGTTCTTGATCTGCTTGGGCAGCAAGTAGCGGCGGGCGATGTTGACCTTTTCGTCTTCCGTGTAGCCCGACAGGCGAATCACTTCCATCCGGTCCAGCAGCGGTGCCGGAATGTTCAGCGAGTTCGACGTCGCTACGAACATCACGTCCGACAGATCGAAGTCCACCTCGATGTAGTGGTCCTGGAACGTGTGGTTCTGTTCCGGGTCCAGCACTTCGAGCAGAGCAGACGACGGGTCGCCGCGAAAATCCGCGCCCATCTTGTCGATTTCGTCGAGCAGGAACAGCGGGTTGCGCACCCCGACCTTCGTCAGGCTCTGCAGGATCTTGCCCGGCATCGACCCGATGTACGTACGACGGTGACCGCGAATCTCGGCCTCATCACGCACGCCACCCAGCGCCATGCGCACGAACTTGCGGTTCGTTGCACGCGCCACCGACTGCCCGAGCGAGGTCTTGCCGACACCCGGCGGCCCCACGAGGCAAAGAATCGGCGCCTTCAGCTTGTCGACGCGCTGTTGCACTGCGAGGTACTCAAGGATGCGTTCCTTGACCTTCTCCAGGCCGTAGTGGTCTTGATCCAGCACCTGCTCGGCGTTCGACAGGTCGTTGTTGACCTTGCTCTTCTTGCGCCACGGCAGACCGACCAACGTGTCGATGTAGTTGCGCACCACCGTTGCCTCGGCCGACATCGGCGACATCAACTTGAGCTTCTTGAACTCGGACTCGGCCTTCTTCTTGGCCTCCTTCGGCATGCGGGCGGCCTTGATCTTCTTGTCCAGCTCTTCGAGATCGGCGCCCTCTTCGCCTTCGCCCAGTTCCTTCTGGATGGCCTTGACCTGCTCGTTCAGGTAGTACTCGCGCTGACTCTTCTCCATCTGGCGCTTGACGCGGCCGCGGATGCGCTTTTCCACCTGCAGGATGTCGATCTCGCCTTCGAGTTGCGAAAGCAGGCTCTCAAGACGTTCGGTCACGTTGAACATCTCGAGAATCTTCTGCTTCTGCTCGAGCTTGATCGGCAGATGCGCGGCGATGGTGTCAGCCAGGCGACCCGGCTCATCGATGCCCGACAGCGAAGTCAGGATCTCAGGCGGGATCTTCTTGTTCAGCTTCACGTACTGATCGAACTGCGACACGATGGCGCGACGCAGCGCCTCGGTCTCGGCCGATTCAGTGGGCTCCGGACCGACGGGCACAGCTTCGCAGAAGAAGTGCGATTCGTCGTCGGTAACGGAAAGGATGTTGGCGCGCTGCGTGCCCTCGACCAGCACCTTCACGGTGCCGTCCGGCAACTTCAGCATCTGCAGAATGTTGGCGATACAGCCGACCTCGTAGAGATCCTTGTCGGTCGGCTCGTCCTTGGCGGCGGTCTTTTGCGCCACGAGCATGATGCTCTTGCCCGCCTCCATCGCAGCTTCCAGCGCCTTGATGGATTTGGGGCGACCCACGAACAGCGGAATCACCATGTGCGGAAACACCACCACGTCACGCAACGGCAACAGCGGCAGGCGAATCTGCTCAGCGGGTAAAAGTTGGGTTCCGGACATTATTTTCCCCAGAAAGTCATGTAAGGGCTAAATTGGGCACAGCGACGGTTTTACAAGACCGCTGCTGCAAGTCGCATGCCGACCCGGTTTCCCGAAGCAAAAAAAGCCGCTCGCGAGCGAACGGCTTCCTGCATGGGACGCATACGGCGCATCCCGGCCGGGCATTCGCGTCAGTTGGAACCTGCAACCTTGGGTTGCTCTTCGTAAATCAGCAAGGGCTTGCCTTCGTCGGAGATCGTACTTTCATCGATCACCACCTTTTGCACACCCTTGTGGTTGGGGAGGTCATACATCACATCCATCAAAGCGTGCTCGACAATGGAACGCAGACCGCGCGCCCCCGTCTTGCGCTTGATTGCCTTGCGGGCAATTGCCGTAAGCGCGCTCGGACGAATTTCCAGTTCCACCCCTTCCATTGCCAGCAGCTTCTGGTACTGCTTGACGATTGCATTCTTGGGCTCGACCAGGATTTCCATCAAGGCAGCCTCGTCGAGCTTGGCCAGCGTCGCCACCACGGGCAGACGGCCGATCAACTCGGGAATCAGACCGAACTTGATGAGATCTTCCGGCTCGACCTGCGGCAGCACTTCGCTGACGTCACGCTCTTCCTTGCTCTGCACCTCCGCACCAAAACCGATGCCGGTCTTGTCGGAGCGCTGCATGATGATCTTCTCCAGACCATCGAACGCGCCACCGCAGATGAACAGGATGTTGGTCGTATCCACCTGCAGGAAGTCCTGGTTCGGATGCTTGCGACCACCTTGCGGGGGCACCGACGCCATCGTTCCTTCGACGAGCTTGAGCAGCGCTTGCTGCACACCTTCCCCAGAAACGTCCCGGGTGATGGAAGGGTTGTCAGACTTGCGCGAAATCTTGTCGATTTCGTCGATATAGACGATGCCACGCTGGGCCTTGTCTACCTCGTAATTGCAATTCTGCAGCAGCTTCTGGATGATGTTTTCGACATCCTCGCCCACATAACCGGCTTCGGTCAGTGTAGTGGCGTCGGCGATTACGAACGGCACGTTCAAGAGACGCGCCAGCGTTTGAGCAAGCAGGGTCTTGCCCGAGCCAGTCGGCCCGATGAGCAGGATGTTGCTCTTGGACAGCTCGACATCATCCTTCTTGCCGAGGTGCTTCAAACGCTTGTAATGGTTGTAAACCGCCACCGCCAAGATCTTCTTGGCCTGCTCCTGACCGATCACATATTGGTCCAGACTTTGGCGAATTTCATGCGGCGTGGGCAGATCGGACTTGACCGCCAAGCCACCTTCCTTTTCGGAGATGGCAGCTTCGTCCCGGATGATCTCGTTGCACAGGTCGATACATTCATCGCAGATGAAGACCGAGGGGCCGGCAATCAGTTTCTTGACCTCATGCTGACTCTTGCCGCAGAACGAGCAGTACAGCAGCTTTTCGCCAGTCGAGCCTTTCTTGTCCGCCATAACGATTACCAGTAGTTCTTGGCAGCATCATACGCCAAATTATCTGGCGACGATCCGCAGGTGTTGTTCAAAGCAAAAACGAGGCGCGAGGCCTCGTTTTTGACACCGCTTGACATGTTTGACGCGGTTAACCGGTGTGCCGTGGAACGCACCGGCAATACCGCCTACCGCGCACATCGACGCATGATTTTGACACTTCAGCGCTTGGCGATGACTTGGTCAATCAGGCCATATTCCTTGGCCTGTTCGCTACTCATGAAGTTGTCGCGATCCGTGTCGCGCGCGATCTTGTCGACTGGTTGACCGGTCGCTTCCGAAAGCACGGTGTTCAGGCGCTCACGCAAGTACAGAATCTCGCGCGCTTGGATCTCGATGTCCGAGGCCTGGCCACGTGCACCGCCCAGAGGCTGGTGAATCATGATGCGCGAGTTCGGCAAGGCCAATCGCTTGCCCTTCGCGCCGGCCGCCAGCAGGAATGCGCCCATGCTAGCCGCCATACCCATGCAAAGCGTGGACACGTCCGGCTTGATGAACTGCATCGTGTCGTACATCGCCAGACCGGACGATACCGAACCGCCCGGGGAATTGATGTACAGCGAGATGTCCTTGTCCGGATTCTCGCTTTCCAGGAACAGCAACTGTGCCACCACGAGGTTGGCAGTCTGGTCGTTGACCTCGCCCACCATGAAGATCACTCGCTCCTTGAGCAGGCGCGAGTAGATGTCGTAGGCGCGCTCGCCGCGGCCAGACTGTTCGACCACCATCGGCACCAGACCAAGCCCCTGCGTTTCGAGCGCGGAAGCCTGAGTGCGGGCAAGTTGGTCGATCAGTTCATTGCGGATCATGCGGTTCTCCGGTGCTTATTTCGGAAACTCTATCGATCGAATCAGCCTTGCGCCGGCGTGGCGGTCAGCTCTTCGAACGACACGGCCTTGTCAGTAACCTTGGCCTTGTCGCACACAAAATTTACCACGTTGTTTTCGAGCACGTAGGCCTCCATCTCGGCCAGGCGCTGTTGGTCGCCGTAGTACCAGCGGATGACTTCCTTCGGATCTTCGTAGCTCTTGGCGAACTCTTCGATCTCGGCTTTGATCTGCTCCGGCTTGGCTTCCAGGCCGTTGGCCTTCACGACTTCGGCGAGCACCAGGCCCAGCTTCACGCGACGCTCAGCTTGCTGCGTGAACATCTCGGCCGGGATCGGCATGTTCTTGGCGTTCGGCATGCCGCGCGACTCGAGGTCACGACGAGCCATTTCGACCAGACGCTCTTGGTCTTGCTCGACCAGCGACTTCGGCACGTCCAGCTCTGCCACCTTCAGCAGCGCTTCCATGACTTGGTCCTTGAGCAGCGCGTGCGTGCGGCGCTTGACTTCACGCTCGAGGTTTTCGCGGATGTCGGCGCGCATCTTGTCGAGGTTGCCGTCGGCGATGCCCAGCGATTGCGCGAAGGCTTCGTTGACTTCCGGCAGGTGTGCCCACTCGACTTGCTTGAGCGTGACGGTGAACTCAGCCGTCTTACCGGCGACGTCCTTGCCGTGGTAGTCCTCGGGGAATGCCAGCGGGAATTTCTTCGACTCGCCTTGCTTCAGACCCAGCGTGGCTTGTTCGAACTCAGGCAGCATGCGGCCTTCGCCCAGCACAAAGCTGAAACCTTCAGCCTTGCCGCCGGCGAATTCCACGCCATCGATCGTGCCCACGAAATCGACCGTCACGCGGTCGCCATCCTGTGCAACGGCTGCACCGCCGTCGCCGTGCTCGCCGGCTTCGCCGCGCGGGTGGTAGTGCACGCGTTGCTTGCGCAGGATGTCGAGCGTCTTGTCGATCTCGGCATCGGTGATTTCGGTCTTGGTGCGGGTCAGTTCCGCGCCGGCCAGATCGCCGAGCTTAACTTCCGGATACACCTCGAAGGTGGCGTCGAACGCGACTTGATCATCGGCCACGCCTTCGGTCTTCAGCTCGAAGCGCGGTTGGCCGGCAACCTTCACGCCTTGCTCATTCGTGATGTCGAAGAACTGACGGGCAGCCTTGTCGTAGCGGACTTCGAATTCGACTTGCTGGCCGTATTGCTTCTCGACCATCTTCATGGGGACCTTGCCCGGGCGGAAGCCGGACATCTTGACGGTCTTGGACAGACGCGCCAGACGGCTTTGCTTCTCTTGCTCCACTTCGGCCTTCGGGACAGCCAGGGTCACTTTGCGATCAAGCTTGCCGAGGTTTTCGATATTCGACATGGTCGTAATTCCAGATTCAGAAAATGGTTGCGTCGAACGGCGCAGCGCCAGCAGCAGCCGTGGTTCAAAGTTCTTGGTCTTGCCGGGCTTGCAGGAATGCGGCGCGAGGGCCGCTCGACTGCACAATGCACGGCACAACGGGCGCGTTCAGGCTGGCAAACGCAAAACGCATATTATGGCATGGAACGTTCGGCGGCCCTGCTTTTTTGGGTCAGAACGCTTGGAAAACCCTTCAAACGGCGCGTTAATCCAGAGGCCTCGCGATTTCGGTTTCCGCGGGTGAGGCGCCCTGCTCCTGCGCGCGTCGATGCTGCAATGCACGCAGGATAAAGCGGCCGGGATCCAGCGCTGCGGCCAGATCGGATTCCAGCGGCAGCGGACCACCGTCGATCTGGGCTGCCAGCATCTCCGCGCCCAGTACCGACCACGTGAGGCCCCGCGACCCATACGCAAGTGCGGCATACAGCCCGGCGAGGCGAGGCAGTTGCGCATGCGGGCCGCGCAAACGGAAGTCGGGCGCCATGGCCGCCGCCTCATCCACCAGCGGGCCGATCAACGGCAATCGATTGGCGGAGACGCACCGCACACCAACATAACCACGCAGTTCTACAGGATCCAACTGCGCCAGCGCGCCCGATTGCTTTGGCTGCAACCTGGCCAGTCGCCCGAGATTGGCTGCGTGATCGGCGACGCGCTCAGCCAGATCGGATTCGCCCGGCTGGAACGACGAGCCTGTACGCACCGTCTCCGCACCCGATTCGGCGGGCAGCAAGTAGCCATCGCCGCAGACAACCGCCTTCGGCCACGCGGCACCCGGCTCCAAGCTGCTGATGGGCACATCGGTGAGTTGACCGCGCACTGGTTTGAGCGACGCAGATGTGAGCGGAGCCAGGCGTGCGGCACCAAGACTGTTGGCGAGGACGACGACCGGCGCGCTCGCAATCACCTCGCCTTGGGAATCCAGCGCATTCCATTGATCACCGACTTGGCGCAGCGATTCGACGTGTGTATTCCAACGCGCATCAACTGCGGTGCCAGCGGCGGCGAGATTGGCGCGACAAACATCAGGCGGCGCCACCCAGCCGGCTTGCGCAAACCACCAGCCGCCCTGCGGCACGCTGGCGCCGACGCGCCGGGCGGCTTCGTCCACGTCGAGCCAATCGATGTAATCCGTCGGATAGCAGAGCGCTTGCACGATGCGTTGCTGCTCGACGGCGTCGTCGGCATGTTCGGCGAGTTGGAGCACGCCGGTGGGTTGGAAACCTGTGGCGAAGCCGGCGCGATCGAGTGCGTCCCAATGGCGGCGTGCGAGCAAGTTGCCGGTGCGCGAAAGGCGCGAAAGCACGCTGTCGTCGATGGACACATGCGGGTGCATGGCCGCTGCGCGATGCGCCGACGTGCCGAGCGCGGGGCCGTCGTTTGCGTCGATGAGCGTGATGCGCCAGCCGCGCGATGCGAGCCGCTCCGCAACGGAGCAGCCCGCGAGCCCGGCGCCAAGCACGATGGCGTGATGTTGGCTCCAGCCGGGCGCTTCAGTTGGTCCGCGCCTGGTGCGCCAATGGGTTGGGAACTGCGCGACCGTCATGTCGCGCTTGGAGCCGAAACCGGGTGCCTTGCGCGCCTCGAAACCAGCCTCCTGCAAGCCGCGTCGCACAAATCCTGCAGCGGTGTACGTGGCCAATGTCGCACCGGCGCGAGCGACCCGCGCGAGCTGCTTGAACACGCGCGGCTGCCACAAATCAGGGTTCTTTGCAGGAGAAAACCCATCGAGATAAAACGCGTCGGCGGCGCACGACAGTTGGGGCAGCGTCTCCATCGCATCCCCAAACAGCAGCGTGAGCGTCACGCGGCCGCCATCGAACTCCAGGCGATGCACTCCGGGTACTGGCACGGGCCATGATTGACGGAGCGTCTCGGCCAGCGGGGCCAGCGCGCCGCTTTTCGGATGCACAGTCGACAAGCCAGCGCGATCGAACGGATGCTTCTCGATCGAGACGAAATCGAGCCGCGCACAACGCTGCGGATCGTCGCGCCATGCAGCCCACGTGGCTAGGAAATTGAGGCCCTGGCCGAAGCCGGTCTCGACGATGGTGAAGGTGCGCTTGCCCTGCCATGCGGCCGGCAAGCGGTTGCCGCCCAGGAACACGTGATGCGCCTGCGCCAGACCGCCCTCAGAGCTGTGATAGACGTCGTCGTATTGCGCGGAGAACGGTGTGCCGTCCGACGTGAGCTGAGGCGTGGCGAGAACGAGGCCGCGTGGCATGAAACACCCTGGGAGGAAGCGGCGAATTGTAACGCCGCCCTTCCCTTGCGCCTTGATCTGAAGCAGTCCGTCTGCCGTCTTCAGGCCGCAGGCCGGGTCGTCCAGACTCACCACCTGCACGATCGTCGGATGCTTGGCTGTTGCGGCCAGATAAGGGCGCCCCGCCTCCATCCAGTCTCTACAGCGCTGCCAGCCCACGCATGAGGGTGTCGGGCAGCACCTCCGCCGCGTCCTATAGCCGGGAATCCAGAAGGGAGCGCAAGGATTCGGCGTTGAGCAGCAAGATGGCTTCAGGTCACGTCGTCGCGGGACCGGCGCCGCCACGCCATCAGCGCAACCGCTAGCGCGCCCACAGACAGGCCGATTGCCAGCCCAGTCAACTGCCCGGCGCGACGGGCCTCATCAGCTTGGTGGCGCGCCTCAATCGCTTGGCGCACGGTTTCCCAGAAGGCCTCGCGATGCTCGTTCTCGTCAAAGATGGACATGGCACGCTTCCCCGTTTCGTATGGCTCGCCTTGCCATCGTAGGGAACGTGCGGCAGGTGCGCCACCGCACATTTCGTGTAGGACACGGTGCCCACAGCAACTCAGACAGCGGGCACCGGCTTGCGCACGGGGCCGTTGAGCGGCCGGGAGACATCAGCGTCACCCTGCCCCAGATCCATTGCATCTGCGCGTTCGGCGGTGGACAACTCGTCTGCGCGATAGCCCGTGCGGTTTAGCAGCACCAGCGTGCACGCCAGCGACACCAGCGCATAGAGCGCCGACGACACCGCCACCCCCACAATATTGCCGCTGCTGTTGAGCATCCACTGCGCAAACACAGGGGTGCCGCCGCCCACCACGAGCGAACACAGTTGATACGCCAGCGACAAGCCCGTATAGCGAATGCGCGTCGGGAACACGCGCGCCAGAATGCCGCCGATGGCGCCATAGAACATCGAATGCGGAATCGTTGCCAAGCACATGCCGAGCAGCGCAATCCAGACCACCTTCGTCTCGATGGCAAAGAACATCACCGGCATGAGCAGGAATTCGGGTAGCACCATCAGGCAGATGGCTCGACGCATGTCCATTCGCGAGACCAGCCATGCACCGATTGGCTGGGTGACGAACTGCACTACCAACGCAATCGCGATGATGCCGAGGAAGGTCTCCTGCGCGTAGCCGAGCTCCTTCGTCGCCCATGCGAGCGCGAAGTTGCTCTTCAGGTACGTCACGTGAATGAGCGGCAGCGTGCCCGCACCCAGCAGCACCAGGCCCCAGTGGTCTCGCACCACGTCTTTGAGCGGCAGTTTGACGGTCTTCTTCTGCGCCAGCACGCGTTTCATGTCATCCGACTCTTCCAGCTTCAGGCGGATGACCATGCCGACAATCACCAGCAGTGCGGACAGCAGGAACGGCACGCGCCAACCCCACAGCATGAACTGCGGCGTCGGCAACGCGCTCAGTGCAAAGAACACCATCGTCGCCAGCAGATTGCCCGTTGGGGAACCCTGCTGTGCAAAGGCCGAGTACAGAATGCTCTTGCGCTTGGGCGCGCTCTCGCTGGCGATCAGCACCGCACCGCCCCACTCGCCGCCCACCGCCACACCCTGGATTACGCGCAGCACCACCAAGCCCACTGGCGCCCACATGCCGATCTGCGCATAGCCCGGAAGCAGGCCGATTCCCATCGTCGCCACGCCCATCAGGATGAGCGTGATGATGAGTGTGGTCTTGCGGCCGATCTTGTCGCCAAGGTGGCCGAAGATGATCCCGCCGATGGGTCGCGCCGCAAAGCCTGCCCACAGCGTGACGAACGACAGCAACGTGGCGATGCCCGGGTCCAGCGTCTTGGAGAAGAACACCTTGCCGAAGACAAGCGAGGCAGCAAGGCCGTAGATGTAGAAGTCGTACCACTCGATGGTGGTGCCGATAAACGCAGCTACCGCAGCGCGGCGCGGTTGCAGGTTTGCGGCCGCGTCGGTCTGGGGCGCAGGCTGGTGAGGCATGTTTGTCTCCTTGGTGGTACTGCCGGTTTGGCGCAGCCTCTGCTGGGCTGTCTACCTTGTGTGGTGAATCTGCTTTATTTCATTTCAGAACGCCGGCCTGGAACAAGCGCTGACGGGTGTCTGCGTCAATGCCGAGCGACGCGAGCACGGCATCGGTATCGGCACCGAGCGCAGGTGGTGGGTTGCGATACGTCGCCGGCGTGCGCGACAGCTTGATCGGCGAGCCGGTCCCGCGGTACTCACCCAGCTCGACCACCATCTGCCGGTGCAGCGTATGCGGATGGCGCGCCACTACATCGACACTCAATACGGGCCCGCACGGTACGCCGCCATGGATCAGGTCTTGCGCAAGCGTCTCGCAGTCGAAGCGCGCCAGTTGTGCTTCCAGCGCGTGCTTCAGCTCCGCGCGATGCGCGCAGCGGCTGCGGTTGTCGGCAAAGCGCGCGTCTTGCGCCAATTCCGTTGCACCGATATGCGCGCACAGCTTGGCGAACTGGCGATCGTTGCCCACCGCCAGAAAAATCGGCGCGGTGCCGGTCTGGTAGCTGTCGTACGGCGCGATGTTCGGGTGCGCATTTCCGCTGCGCTGCGGCACCTCGCCCGAGCCAAAGTAGTTAGGCAGATGCGGATGCAGCAGCGACACGCCGCAGTCATACAGCGCAATATCGATCGATTGCCCGCGCCCGCTCTTCTCACGCTCGGCCAGTGCGAGCAAGATGCCGGCGAGCGCGTTGAGCCCCGTCACCATGTCGACGATCGGCAGACCGACGCGCATCGGGCCGCCATCGCGCTCGCCATTGACGCTCATCAGGCCAGCCATCGCCTGGATGGCGGCGTCGTAGCCGGGTAGGCCACCGAGCGGGCCGTCAGGGCCAAAGCCGGAAACGGCGCAGTGGATCAAGCGCGGAAAGCGCGGTTGCAGGTCGCGCTCGAAATCCATGCCCCAGCGAGCGAGCGTGCCAGGCTTGAAGTTCTCGACCAGCACATCGGCGTCTTCCAGCAATTGCCAGAGCACGGCGCGGCCCTCTTCGTTCGACAAGTCGACCGAGATACCGAGCTTGTTGCGGTTGACCCCGTTGAAGTACCAGGCGATATCGCTCTCGTCGAAGGGCGGGCCCCAGGTGCGGGTCTCGTCGCCAACGGGCGGCTCCAGCTTGATGACCTGCGCGCCGTGATCGGCAAGTGCCTGCGTGCAATACGGGCCGCCGAGCACCCGGCTCAGGTCGATGACCTTCAGGCCGTGCAATGCGCCCTGGATTGCGCTCATTGCGCATCTCCAGTCGGCAAGGCCTGCACGGCGAGCGCAAACGACACCTCGCGCTGCTTGACGAGTGCATCGAGCAGCAATGCGTCATCGTTCTCTGGCAAGGCCAGCGGATCGACCGGCAGCAGCTTGTGGCGCAGCACCAGATGCGCAAGCGCCAGCCGGCGATGGTCGGGCGCCAGACGCACGCCTTCCACCGCCATGAAGATAGCCGTGGTGATGTGATACAGCGCAGAGCCGGCCTGACGCACCAGTTCGTCGCTGCCGTCTTCAGCCACCTTGGCGATTGCGCGGCATACGCGGTCGAGCGTGGTGCGCAGCAACGCATCGCTCTGCGGCGGCAGCGTGACGCCATCGAGCATGCCGACGAGATAGGCGCGCAGCGGCTCCAACGCGCCTTCGCGCTTCACAGCGCGTGCAATGTCAAGCGCGACGATGTTGCTCGTACCTTCCCAGATGGAGCCCAGATGGGCGTCACGCACGAGGCGCGCATCGCTCCACTCTTCGATGTAGCCAGTGCCGCCGCGCACTTCCATCGCATCTCCGGTCACGCGGCGCGCATCGCGGCAAGCGCGGAACTTGATGAGCGGCGTCAGGATGCGCACGCATTTGGCGGCTTGCGCGTCGCCCGCATCGGCCAGCGGCAGCAGTTGCGCGATCTGCATGAACATCGACCGCGCCTGCTCCGTCGGCAGCAGCATCTTCAAAAGCTGGCGCTGCATCAATGGCATGTCGATCAGCTTGCGGCCAAAGGCTTGGCGGTTGCGCGCAATGTGCAACGCTTCGGTAGTGGCGCGACGCATCAGGCCGGCAGCGCGCACGCCGTTCGAGAGGCGCGACATATTGATCATGTCGGCCATCTGGTGGAAGCCTCGGCCGATCTCGCCGATCAGGTATGCGGCGGCGCCCTCGAGCACGATCTCGCCGCTGGCCATCGAACGCGTGCCCAGCTTGTCTTTCAGGCGGATGATGCGGTAGTGGTTGCGCGAGCCGTCGGGCAGCGTCTTGGGCAACAGGAACAGCGCCAGACCGTTGATGCCGGATGGCGCACCGTCCGGCCGGGCGAGCACCATGGCGAGATCGGCATCCGCGTTGGAGCAAAACCATTTGTCGCCGTACAGCCGCCACGTTTGCGTACCGTCGGGCGCGGTTTCCAAGGCGGCGCGCGTGGCGATGCGGGCGACGTCCGACCCGGCCGCCTGCTCGGTCATGAACATCGCGCCCTGGTACAGCACATCAAAGTCGCGCGAAGCGAGCATCGGCAGATAACGCCCCACCAACGCCGTATCACCGAACTTGCGCAGCGTGCGCGTGAGTGAATCCGTCATGCTGACCGGGCAGCACAGCCCGAACTCCGCCTGCACGAAAAGATAGGTGAGCGCGTATTTGACCAGCGGAGGCGGGGCGTCACCGACATGGCTCATCGATGCGAGACCAAGCTCGGCATAGGCGACGCGTTCCAGCGCAATGTAATCGGGGTGCTTGTCGATGCTCTGCAAGGGCTCGCCGCGGCGGGTGCGGTGGCGTAGCTGCGGCGGGTTGTGGTCCGCGCTGATGGCCCAGGCGTCAAGTTCGTCCGAGGCGCGCTGGCCGAGCGATTTGAGCTGGGGCTCCAGCTCGCGGTATCGGGCGTCGCCCAGATGCAGACGCAAGAGGCGTCCGAGGTCCGGATCGACGTGGAAGAAATTGATGCCCCGGCTGTCGGGGATATTTTGATGGCCGCTGGGATGGGTCGTAAGCGGCTCGCGGGCGATATCGTTCATGCGGGTGGCCTCGCTGTCTCCTGTTTTGTCCGGCCAGCATAGGAACGCCATCGATAATCGTCCAATACAGGTTTTGTCCTGTACGATAAATGTCTCTTATCGTTCAACAAGACCGCCATGGACCTGAAACAGCTGCGCTACTTCGTTGCCGTGGCGGAAGAGCTGCACTTCGGGCGTGCAGCGCAACGGCTGTTCATCTCGCAACCCGCGCTGAGTTTCGACATCCGCAAGTTCGAGGATCAACTTGGCGTGCAATTGCTCGCGCGCACCAACAAGAGCGTGGCGCTTACCAACGCCGGCCAAGTGCTATTGGACGAGGCCCGCAAGCTGTTGCAGCAAGCGGCGGAAGTCGAGCGCATCACGCAGCGCTCCGCCCACGGGCTGGCGGGCCGGCTTCGCGTGGGGTTCGTCAATTCGATGCTGTATCGCGGCCTGCCACGCGCGGTGGAGCGCTTCGAGGCAGATCACCCCGCCGTGGAAATCATCCTGCGCGAGATGAACACCGGTGAGCAGGTCCAGGCGATCCAGCGCCAGCAGATCGACCTGGGTTGCGCGTACTGGGGCACGTTTCCCGCCGAAGTCGTTTCCACGCCGATTTTCTCGGAACCCTTCGTCGCCTGCTTGCCCGCTGGTCACGCGCTGGCGCATCGCAAGAGCCTGGGGCTGGACGCGCTCGCGCAAGAGCCGTTCATCCTCTTCCCACGCACGGTGTCGCCGCACTATCACGACCTGATCATCGCGCTGTGCGTAGATGCTGGCTTCAGCCCCGTGATTCGTCACGAGGCACGGCTGTGGCAAACGGTGGTGACGATGGTGGGGTTCGGCATGGGCGTGGCGCTCGTACCCAAGACGCTGCAGCACGCTGGCGAGGCGCGCGTCAGCTTTGTTCCGCTGGCCGGCGGCAAAAAAGAATCACCCGTGCTGTCATTGCGACGCACGGGCGATGCAGAGCCGGTAGCAAGCCGCTTTCTCGAGTACCTCGAAGCCGCTGCGCAAGAGAACGTGAAGCCTTGAGGGCTTAACTCACAGCGTCTTGCTGAGGAAGATCCGGCTCGTACCGGGCGGGTCGCAAGGGACCTCTCCAAACCGCACCCAGCCGTTGCGTTCGTAAAACTGCGGTGCCTGAAAGCTGATCGTATAGACCACCGCCGAGCGGCAACCGCGGCGGCGGCCCTCTTCTTCAAACCTGCGCAAAACCTCGGTGCCAACGCCCATGCCGCGCAACGTCTCGGGCAGATGGAACAGATCGAGAAATAGCAACCCCAGCGATGTCCGCCCGCTCGCGCCGCCCACCACGTCGCCGCTCTGCGGATCACGGACCAGCACCGCAAGCGGTTGCCGGTCGCCATAGCCGACGTGTTGATCGTTGAAGTGGTTCAGCCCGTTGCCAATGACCTGGATCGATTCGTCATCCGCCGCGTCGGTGACGATGATTTCTGGAGCCTGCATGCCAGCCCTACTGTGTGCGGACCGGCAGGCTGACGGGGCTCGACTGCACTGGCGCACGCATATGCGGCATCATGTTCGCGTTCAGGTGGTACATCACCCAGAGCGAACCGCTGAGCGTAATGACCACCAGCACCAGCGTGAACATCAGCGACAGCATGTTCCAGCCGCCCTCTGACTTGGCGTTCATATGCAGGAAGTAGATCATGTGCACCACAATCTGCACCGCGCCGATGAGCAGGATCGCCACCGCCGTGGTCGATGATCTGTCGAAGACGTTCCCCATCACCAGCCAGAACGGAATTGCCGTCAGGAAGACGGACAACACGAAACCCGTCAGGTAGCCGCCCAACGTGGCGTGCGGTCCGATCTCTTCTTCGTGGTGATGACCATCGTGGGTATCACCGTGGCCGTTCATCGTTTGATCTTGCGCGCTCATGGCAGCGTTCCCATCAGGTAGACGAAGGTAAAGACGCCGATCCAGACAACGTCCAGAAAGTGCCAGAACATCGACAGGCACATCAGCCGGCGCTTGTTGGCAGTGATCAGCCCGTGCTTTGACACTTGCAGCATCAGCACGATCAACCAAATCAGGCCAAACGTGACGTGCAGCCCGTGCGTGCCGACCAGCGAGAAGAACGAGGTCAGGAACGCGCTGCGCGTGGGTCCCGCGCCCTCGTGTATCAGGTGCGCGAATTCGTAAAGCTCCACCGCAAGAAACGCAGCGCCGAAGACCCACGTGATGGCCAGCCAGATCTGCATGGCCGAGACCTTGTTCTGCTGCATCTGCAGCATCGCAAAGCCGTAGGTGATGGACGACAGCAGAAGGAACGATGTGTTGAGCGCCACCAGCGGAAGCTCGAACAGCTCTGCCCCGGTGGGCCCGCCTGCATACTCGCGGCCGAGCACGCCATACGCGGCGAACAGGCACGCAAATATCAAGCAGTCGCTCATCAGGTACAGCCAGAACCCGAGCAGCGTGCCATTTGGCACATGCGGTTCTTCGGTGACGTGGAACTGGTAGCCGCCTGGCGGTACGTCATCCACCGTGGTGGTACCCGTGGGGCCGGTCACATGCAGAGGTGCGGTCGTGTCAGCCATGGCCTGCCATCAGTTGGGTGCGCGATGCTTCGGTCCGGATCACCTCTTCCGTCGGGATGTAGTAATCGCGCTTGTAGTTGAAGGTGTGAATGATTGCCGAGACGATCGTGGCCCCGAATGACAGGATGGCCAGCCACCAGATATGCCAGATCAGCGCAAAGCCGCACACCGTTGACAGCCCCGCGAGCACGATCCCTGCGGCGGTGCCCTTGGGCATGTGAATGGGCTTGAAGCCCTCCTGCGGACGCCGGTAGCCGTACTGCTTCATTTGCCACCAGGCATCGGCGTCATGGACGAGCGGCGTGAATGCGAAGTTGTACTGCGGCGGCGGCGACGACGTTGACCATTCCAGCGTGCGGCCATTCCACGGGTCGCCTGTCGTATCGCGCAGTTCCTCGCGGCGCCGGAAGCTGACCACGAGCTGGATCAGGAAGCAGGCGATCCCGATAGCGATCAGCAACGCGCCAAACGCGGCGATCTGGAACCAGATTTGCAAGGAGGGATCATCGAAATGGTTCATGCGGCGCGTTACGCCAAGCATGCCCAGCCAGTACAGCGGCATGAAGGCGAAGTAGAAGCCGACAAACCAGAACCAGAACGAAGCCTTGCCCCACGACGATACGAGGCGGTACCCAAACGCTTTGGGGAACCAATAGGTGATGCCCGCCATAAGGCCGAACAGCACACCGCCAATGATGACGTTATGAAAATGCGCAATAAGGAACAGGCTGTTGTGCAGCGAAAAGTCTGCCGGCGGCACCGCCAGCAACACGCCCGTCATGCCGCCCACCACGAACGTGACCATGAACCCGATAGTCCACAGCATCGGCGGCTCGAAGCGGATCTTGCCGTGATACATCGTGAACAGCCAGTTGAAGATTTTGGCCCCGGTTGGGATCGAGATAATCATCGTCGTGATCCCAAAGAAGGAGTTGACGCTGGCGCCAG
Source organism: Burkholderiaceae bacterium 26 (assembly GCA_000955795.1). Taxonomy (GTDB): domain Bacteria; phylum Pseudomonadota; class Gammaproteobacteria; order Burkholderiales; family Burkholderiaceae; genus Ralstonia; species Ralstonia chuxiongensis. The sequence goes on along the minus strand of JYOB01000018.1, from coordinate 5,367 downwards.
ACCCCATAGTGAAGAAGTGATGGAGCCACACTAGGTAAGACAGCACGGTAATCACGACCGTCGCGTACACCATCGACGCGTAGCCGAACAGGCGCTTGCGGCAGAACGTGGCGACCACTTCCGAGAAGATGCCGAACGCGGGCAGCACCAAGATGTAGACCTCGGGGTGGCCCCAGATCCAGATCAGGTTCACATACATCATCGCGCTGCCGCCCTGCTCGACCGTAAAGAAATGGGTGCCGACGTAACGGTCCAAGGCAAGCAGCGTCACGGCGGCCGTCAGCACTGGAAACGCTGCAACGATCAGCGCGTTGGTGCACAGCGCCGTCCACGTGAAGATCGGCATGCGCATCAGCGTCATGCCGGGCGCGCGCATCTTGACGATGGTGACCAGCAAGTTGATGCCCGATAGCACGGTCCCGACGCCCGCTATCTGCAATGCCCATATGTAGTAATCGACCCCCACATCGGGGCTTGCAAGGATGCCCGATAGCGGCGGATAGGCCAGCCAGCCAGTGCGTGCGAATTCGCCCACGAACAACGACATCATCACTAAGACGGCGCCGCCCGTGGTCATCCAGAAACTGAAGTTGTTGAGAAACGGAAACGCCACGTCGCGCGCGCCAATCTGCAACGGCATGACAAAGTTCATCAGCCCCGTCACCAGCGGCATGGCCACGAAGAAGATCATGATCACGCCGTGCGCGGTGAAGATCTGGTCGTAGTGATGCGGCGGCAAGTAGCCAAGGTTGTCGCCAAAGGCCACCGCCTGCTGGATCCGCATCATGACGGCATCGGCAAAACCGCGCAGCAGCATCACGATGCCCAGCACGACGTACATGATGCCGATCTTCTTGTGGTCGATGCTCGTGAACCACTCACGCCAGAGGTAGCCCCAGAGCCGGAAATACGTCAGCGCCCCGACCACCACAAGGCCGCCAAGCGCGACGACCGCAAAGGTAGCGAGCAGGATTGGCTCGTGATACGGAATGGCCTCCCACGTCAGGCGGCCAAAGATCATGTTGGCGAGTTCGGAACGCTCGGGCATGGATGTCACCTGTGCCTGTATTGACCAATTCTGGCCGATCAATGTTGGCGAAAAACGTCAAAGGGACTGAAAGAGCTGAAAAGCGCAAAGGGCCGAAACGACTCGGGGCCCTCGGCTACCGCAACAGCCTTCGACCATCGTTGATGGCCGCATCCGGCGCAAACATCGGCATGGCATCGGCCGTGTTGCTGGCGGTACAGATTTCCGCCGACGGGTCGAAGCGCCTCACGTTGCGGTTGCTCGCCATGGTGTCTGCCAGGCATGCCTGGCCATCCACACAGCGATTCAGGATGCGGTCATACAGGTCTGGCGCCACGCTGGCGTAGCGCTGCACGGGCTCGCTCTCGCTGGGCTTGGCCAGCTTCAGATAAGTGTCCTTCGACAACGGCGTGCCCGACGACTTGACCTGCTGGACCCACCGGTCGAACTCTTCGTTCGACAGCCCATGGAACTTGAACCGCATGTGCGAGAAGCCCGCACCGCTGTAGTTGGAAGAGAACCCGTCATAAACGCCGGGCCGGTTGATCACCGCATGAAGCTTCGTCTCCATGCCCGGCATCGCATAGACCATGCCTGCCAGCGACGGCACGAAGAACGCGTTCATGACCGTGGTGGCCGTGATGTGGAACGAAATCGGGCGGTCGACGGGTGCAGCCAGCTCGTTGACAGTGGCAATGCCTTGCTCGGGATAGACGAACAGCCACTTCCAGTCCATTGCCACCACTTCCACGGTGAGTGGCTTGGTCTCGGCAGGCACCGGACGATTCTGGTCCAGCCGCGTCAGCGGCCGATACGGATCTAGCTGGTGGGTGCTGACCCAGGTGATGGCGCCCAGCGTGATGATGATGAGCAGCGGCGCAGCCCAGATGGCCAGCTCCAGCACAGTGGAATGGTCCCAATCGGGGTTGTAGTTCGCGTTTTCGGCGCTCTCCCGATATCGCCACGCAAACAGCAGCGTGAGAAAGATCACGGGCACGATGATCAGCAACATCAGGCATGTTGCAATGATGATCAAATCCCGCTGTCGCACCGCCATGTCGCCAGCCGGCGACAACAGCACGGCGTTGCTACAACCAGCAAGGGTCACCAACAAGGCAATTGCTGCACCTCGCCAAAGCGACCTTTCCGTAATTCCAAGGGGTGTCACTACAGCATTGAAGCGTGGCATGGGTCTCGGAAGTGGCGTTTGGTTAACGTCGCGCTGGGATGGCCCAACGATCTTTCGACTTGTCGTTGCAGTTTAGGCGCTATTCTGGTCTTGTGATGACGGACTTTTAGATCGCCGTACGACATCCCCCTCCCCCGAAATCTCGATGGAGACTCCACGATGGCAAGTCTGACCCACCAGCATCGCGCGTCGCCCACTGCACCTCCGGCACCAGGACACCATGAAGTTGCACCGGCAGAGATCGCCATAGGCGTCGTGATCGGGCGAGCGTCGGAGTACTTCGATTTTTTCGTCTACGGCATCGCCTCGGTGCTGGTTTTCCCTACGGTCTATTTTCCGTTTGCGAGTGAACTGGCTGGGCTGTTGTTCAGCTTCACGGTCTTCTCGTTCGCCTTTATCGGCCGCCCCTTTGGCACGGCGCTGTTCATGCGCATCCAGCGCCGATGGGGGCGCAGCACCAAGCTGACAGCGTCGTTGTTCCTGCTTGGCACGGCCACGGTCGGCATTGCGTTCTTGCCGTCGTACGCATCGATCGGCCACTCGGCGATCTATTTGCTGGCGCTGTTCCGCTTCATGCAGGGCATCGCGTTTGGAGGTTCGTGGGACGGTCTGCCATCGCTGCTGGCATTGAATGCGCCAGAAAACAAGCGCGGCTGGTACGCCATGGTCGGGCAACTGGGCGCGCCCACCGGCTTCATCATTGCTGGCGCGCTGTTCCTGTTCCTCTACACCAGCCTGAGTTTTCAGGAATTTATCGATTGGGGCTGGCGTTATCCGTTCTACGTCGCTTTTGCCATCAACGTGGTGGCGCTGTTTGCGCGGCTGCGGCTGGTGGTCACGCACGAATACACGCAACTGCTGGAGGAAGAAGAGCTCGAGCCCATTAGCACCCTGCAGATGGTGAACGCGCAGGGTTTCAATATCTTCCTGGGCGCCTTTGCCGCGCTGGCAAGCTACGCGCTATTCCATCTGGTCACCGTGTTTCCGCTGTCATGGGTGTCGCTACGCAAGACACAGACGGTGCCAGCCGTGCTGACCGTCCAGATCATCGGTGCTGCGATTGCGTTTGTGGGTACGCTGGTCTCCGGCCTGATCGCAGACCGTTTCGGCCGACGCACCACCTTGGCGGCCATGGCCGTGCTGATCGGCATCTTCAGCCTGGCCGCGCCCTGGCTGCTCGATGGCGGTGTTGCAGGGCAGGACATCTTCATCCTGGTCGGCTTTGGTCTGCTGGGGCTGTCGTATGGCCAGGCGGCCGGCGTGGTCACGTCCAACTTCGAAAGCCGATTCCGCTACACCGGGGCTGCCTTGACCACCGATTTTGGATGGCTGTTCGGTGCAGCATTCGCGCCGCTCGTGGCGCTAGGTTTGTCGTCACTGTTCGGGCTCGGTGCGGTGAGCCTGTACCTGCTCTCAGGCGTGGTTGGGACGCTGGTGGCGCTGCGGATCAATAAGGCGCTCGGAACGCCGGATGCGTAGTGCAGTTGCCCATAGAGTCCGCCGGACCTCAATGTCTACGCTTCGGCGTGGAGCCGTGTGCCGGCGGGTAAACCACGGCTGAAGCGTCCTCGCCCCAATTCAATTTCATGCGAGCGTGTCGCTGAAGGGCACCATCGTGCGATCCGATCAAGTCGTCTGCAGGCACGTTGCCTGCTATTCCTTTCCCATGCGCAAGGGCGCATTTTCAAAGGAGCGGATCATGAACAAGGATCAAGTGAAAGGTACTGTCGAGAAAATGAAGGGCAAGGTAAACGAGGCCGTGGGTAAAGCGACGAACAATCCTGCGCGGGAATTGAAGGGCGACCTTCAGCAGGCCGGTGGTCAAGCGCGCAAGGATGCGGGCGACGTCAAGGAAGCGGCGAAGGACATTGCAAAGAAGTCCCGTTAACCCGGCATGCATCGGCACAGCATCCTGGCGCTGATGCGCATTGCGAAAAGAAAGGGCGACCGGTTGGTCGCCCTTTTTTTTCCGCTCGCAGCGGAGCAGATATTCGGACGTCGCACGCGCAACTGCCCACGGTCTCGCATCCAAGATGCAGGCAAACCGCGCGTAAATCTGACAAGAGAACGGCTAGATTTTTATTGATCTAAAAATCTAAGTCGTTGATCTTCAAAGGGAGTTTTGGTGCGAGGGAGGGGACTCGAACCCCAGCAATTTGGCTTACCCATGCGGTGAAAAGTGAAATGCTGGCAAATTGCTGGCAAATCGACTCTCCAAGTATCCAGCACGTCGTGGCAGTGACGGGCATCGGCACTGGTCCAGCTTGAAGCGCTACACTCATCCGCGACATAGCGAACATCTCTTTGCCGCATAGAACGACAAGATCAAATTGAGGGAAGAGTGGAAGTCCTCGAATATGGCCCACACGCGTGGTACTTGCTCAAAGACGGGCAGCAGCTGTACCTCGACGTGAACTGCAATCACAGCTTTGCGTACTACGGCTTCACGATGCGGCTCAACAGCGACGAGGCTGCGAAGTATCGGCGCCGAGGTGGCCCCTACCTGGACGAACTGGCGCACGCCGTTCAGTACTCCGCGCCCGGCGTGTCGGGTAGCCGGTCAATCTACACGGACAGGTTGGCAGCCCCCGAGATCACCGCCGAAGTAAACAACGCAATCAAGCTATGGCTCGCACGCGGGTAATTGTTGGCGCTTGGCTTGCCGTCGTCACCGCTCATTTTTTGACGTACACGCTGTCAGCCCAGCCCGAAGCAGCAGAGTGGTACGCCTCACTCCCGAGCTACCGAGCGGCGATGTTCGGTCTTACTCGATTGCCGCTGTGGCTGGCAGGCCTGTGCGTACTGCTGGCCTTGGCGAGCTGGATTCGCTGGCAGCGCTGACCGGGCATGAGCTCTGGCTGAAGGCGCGCATTTAGGTGCGCCTCCCTCCACGTCTGCATTGTCTACATTGACGCGCAGATTCCGGCCAACGATACTGTATAAACATACAGTACTCGCGCCATGCCCTACCCCCTCCGCATCGAATACCCCGCGCTCACGAACGCGCAGCTCAAGATCATCGGCGACCGCTATGGCCACGACCCCGTCGTGCGGCGGCTGGTGATGGAAGTGCAGGCCCTGCGTAACCTCGTTTTTCGCGCGCACCAAGTGGCGGAGGCAGCCGGGCCGGGTGGTCGAACAGACGCGTTCG
>JYOB01000017.1 GCA_000955795.1 Burkholderiaceae bacterium 26 | reverse complement strand
CCCAGGGCAAGCGGTAACGGGCGATATCGCCCAAACCGATGTTCCTGTATACCGGCCTGGCTTTCTTGATGGCTTCTGCCATGGTCAGACCCCAATTGGCTAATCAACAAACAAAACAGCTTTGCACAAATCCGCGAGATTCTAGCGCGCTTTTGTTGCGCAGCGCACCATTAATTCCATGCGACGCGCTCCACTTTTGTGCTTCCTGCCCTCGCCTGCCAGTGGCGTGATACGGGGGCCGATTGTCCTCTCTACACTGCCTTCATGACGCGCAATACGCTGTTGCGCGACGCACAAACCGCGATGCCGCCGAAGTGGCAACGGCCCGCACGAATCGGGCCCGGCAACGCGTCGTCAATTTAATTCGTTCTGGTAGTAGTGCCGCGTCGTGACGTACAGGCCACGACGTATCTCCACCGGTTTGTCGCCGAACGTGTGCGACACGCGTTCCACCGAGAGCAGCGGCGATTCAACTGCAACTGACAGCAGCTCAGCCGTGGTCGCGTCAGCCGCTACCGCACGGAGGCGCTCGGTAGCACGCAACATGCGGACACCGAATTCCGCCTCGAAAAACGCATACATCGGGCCCTTCCACTCGGTCAGCTTTTCAGCCGTCAGCCCTTTGAAACTCGCCCCCGGCAGCCAGATTTCTTCCAGCACGGTCGGTTCGCCCGAAAAAAACAGGATGCGGCGGATCTGCACGACGCTGTCGCCAGCCTTGAGCTCGAGCAGGCGTGCGATCTCGGCCGGAGCGCGCATACGCTTGCACTCCAGCACGCGGCTGCTCGGATAGTGCTGCTCACCCTGCTCCGGCATCAGACGCAAGAAACGGAATTGCACCCCTTCTTCGTAGTGCGTGGTAACGAAGGTGCCTTTGCCCTGGCGCCGGGCGACCAAGTTTTCGGCCGCCAGCTCGTCGATCGCCTTGCGCACGGTCCCTTGGCTGACCTTGTAGCGGGCGGCCAATTCCATCTCACTCGGGATCATCTCGCCGGGCTTCCATTCGCCGGCCTGCAAGCTTTGCAGGATCAGGGTCTTGATCTGCTGATACAGCGGGCTGAAGGTGGGAGAGCCGCCCCCGCCTCCCGCAGAAGCGGGCGATGCGCCGCCTTCGCCGCCCGGAGGAGGAGGCATCGCAGCGGATAGAGGGCTGGGTGTGCTCGACATAACTGCCGATTTCACCACAAAAGCGACAAGGGCGTCCAGCCCGTTTATAGAATGTCTTATGTCTTATATAAGACAGAAGATTCATTGACTTTCCCGCGGGCACCGACCTACACTCGCGCCTGTTCCGGGCGACGGCCCCCACACTCGCCACGACGGCTCAAAGGTCAATCGCAAGTGTGTTTCCACATCGTCATGCGGACGCAGTAAACTGCGAGGCTCTTGCCGTTTCCGAGCCGACCGCCCACGAGGCGCCGACCGTTGCCGGCAATGCCTGCGAGGCTGCACCGACATCCTGCCGGGATGCGCGCCGCGCGCAGTGCGATCCGCTTTCACTACCGTTTGGAGAGTTCTCATGGCAAAAGCACCCATGCGCGTCGCAGTGACCGGCGCTGCTGGACAGATCGGTTACGCCCTGCTGTTCCGCATCGCCGCCGGCGAAATGCTGGGCAAGGATCAACCCGTCATCCTGCAACTGCTGGAAATCCCCGATGAGAAGGCCCAAAAGGCGCTCAAAGGCGTGATGATGGAGATCGAAGACTGCGCATTCCCGCTGCTGGCTGGCATGGAAGCGCATTCCGACCCGATGACCGCGTTCAAGGACGTCGACGTGGCCCTGCTGGTGGGCGCCCGCCCCCGTGGCCCGGGCATGGAGCGTGCGGACCTGCTGTCGGCCAACGCCCAGATCTTCACGGCACAAGGCAAGGCACTGAACGCCGTGGCCTCGCGCAACGTCAAGGTGCTGGTGGTCGGCAACCCGGCCAACACCAACGCCTACATCGCCATGAAGTCGGCGCCGGACCTGCCGCGCGAGAACTTCACCGCCATGCTGCGCCTGGACCACAACCGTGCCCTGTCGCAGATCGCAGCCAAGACCGGCAAGCCGGTGTCGAGCATCGAAAAGCTGTTCGTGTGGGGCAACCACAGCCCGACGATGTACGCCGACTACCGCTACGCCACGATCGACGGCAAGAGCGTCAAGGACATGATCAACGACCCGGTGTGGAACAACGATGTGTTCCTCCCGACCGTTGGCAAGCGCGGCGCCGCCATCATCGAAGCGCGCGGCCTGTCGTCGGCTGCTTCGGCTGCCAACGCCGCCATCGACCACGTGCGTGACTGGGTGCTCGGCACCAACGGCAAGATTGTCACGATGGGCATCCCGTCGAACGGCGAATACGGCATTCCGAAGGACGTGATGTTCGGCTTCCCGGTCACCACCGAGAACGGCAAGTACAAGATCGTCGAAGGCCTGGAAATCGACGAGTACAGCCAAGGCAAGATCAAGATCACGCTCGACGAGCTGGAAGGCGAGCGTGCGGGCGTACAGCATCTGCTGTGATCCGCATGATCTAAAAGAAGAAACCGGAGCGGATCGGCAGCGAACCCTCCGGTTTTTTTACACCTGCATTTCGAACAAAACGCAGGCGTTACGCACGCCGCCCAACCGATACCAACCCGTGCACCCCACCGAGGTTTTGTTCCAGGACGATGCCCTGCCGGCCCAATTGCCGGTCTGCGACCACTATGCGGGCGCAGAAAAACTGATGCGCAAGTCGCTCGCCCTGCAACAAGCCCTTGGCCCCGTTTTCGATATCACGTTTGACTGCGAAGACGGCGCCGCCGTCGGCCAGGAACGCGCACATGCCGAACTGGCCGCCGCGCTCATCAACAGCGACGACAACCGATTCAACCGCGTTGGCGTGCGCATCCACGATCCGAACCACGATGCGTGGACGCAAGACGTCGACATCCTCGTCGGCCTTGCCGGCAGCCGCCTCGCCTACGTGACCGTGCCGAAGGTGCGTGACGTGGTGGAAGTGGCGCGCGTAACCGATCGCATCAACCAGGCCGCCAAGGCGGCGGGCATTGCGCGACACCTGCCGATCCACGTGTTGATCGAAACGCATGGCGCGCTCGCGCAGGTGTTCGATATCGCCTCGCTGGTACAGGTCGAATGCCTGAGTTTCGGCCTGATGGATTTCGTTTCAGCGCACAACGGTGCGATTCCCGGCGCGGCGATGGGCTCGCCTGAGCAGTTCGAGCATCCGCTGATTCGCCGCGCACTGACCGACATTTCCGCCGCGTGCCACGCGCACGGCAAGGTGCCATCGCACAACGTCAGCACCGACATCAAGCACCCGGACCGCGCCGGCGCCGATGCCGCCCGCGCCCGCAACGAGTTTGGCTATCTGCGCAAGTGGAGCATCCATCCGGACCAGATCGCGCCGATCGTTTCGGCGTTCCGCCCATCGCACGAAGAAGTGACACACGCGAGCGCCATTCTTGCGGCTGCGCAGGATGCCGCGTGGGGCCCGATCCAGCATGAAGGCCGGCTGCATGACCGCGCGAGCTATCGCTATTGGTGGGCCGTGCTGCAACGCGCGCACACCACCGGCGTGGAGATGCCGGCTGACGCCATCGCGCGCTTCTTCGCGTGACGGGCATAGAAAGGAGATTCGCCATGACGGCAAACACCCAAGCCAGCGCAGGAGCGCGCTTCCGCCAGGCGCTGGTTGAAGAATCGCCACTGCAGGTGGTCGGCACCATCAACGCCAACCACGCGCTGCTGGCCAAACGCGCCGGCTATCGCGCAATTTATCTGTCGGGCGGCGGTGTGGCTGCGGGCTCGCTGGGCTTGCCTGACCTCGGCATATCGGGCCTGGACGACGTTCTGACCGACGTCCGCCGCATCACCGATGTGTGTGACGTGCCGCTACTGGTGGACGTCGACACGGGTTTCGGCGCTTCCGCCTTCAACGTGGCGCGCACGACCAAGTCGCTCATCAAGTTTGGCGCCGCCGCCATGCACATCGAAGACCAGGTCGGCGCCAAGCGCTGTGGCCATCGACCCAACAAAGAGATCGTCTCGAAGGACGAGATGGTCGATCGCATCAAGGCGGCCGTCGACGCGCGCACCGACGCCAGCTTTGTCGTCATGGCCCGCACCGATGCGCTGGCCGTCGAAGGGTTCGACCGCGCCCTCGAACGTGCCGTGGCCTGCGTGGAAGCGGGCGCGGACGCGATCTTTCCCGAGGCGATGACGGAACTGTCGATGTACCGCAAGTTTGTCGACGCGGTGAAGGTGCCGGTGCTGGCCAACATCACCGAATTTGGCCAGACGCCGCTTTTCACACGCGATGAGCTGGCCTCCGCAGGCGTGTCGATGATCCTGTATCCGCTGTCGGCATTCCGCGCGATGAACAAGGCCGCAGAGAACGTTTACGCCGCCATTCGTCGCGATGGCACGCAACAAAATGTGGTCGACACCATGCAGACGCGCATGGAGTTGTACGACAGCATCGGTTACCACGACTACGAGGCCAAGCTGGACGCGCTGTTCGCACAGAATCGCAGTTGAGCCGGGCCAAGATCCACACCACCGCAAACAAGGAGAACGGAAGGCAAAACTGCGGGGGCAAGCTGCCCGGGAACAACCCGAAAAACGGCGCTGGCGCAAGCACGACACCCCCTTTTGGCGGAGCGGTCGGGCAAGCATGTAACAGAACGTTGGGCGCAGCGTCCAAATCGGTCAAAATACCGGCCGGTGTGCGAAATGCCGTGGCGTCCCGTGGCCTGGCAGCCGCCTCCCCCACTCTGTCTTACCGAAGGAAACCCTATGAACAAATTCATCGTGGGCGCCTGTGCTGGCGTTCTTTCGCTGGCTGCATCGCAATATGCAGCCGCTCAGGCCCCAGAGAAGCCGGCTGCCAAGAAGGCTCCGACCAAGAAGACTTGGACCAAGAAGCATGCGGCCAAGAAGGCCGCGCCTGTTGCTGCCGTCAAGCCGGAAGGCGTCGAATGGAAGTGCGAGCTTGGCAACGAGATGTACCTCAAGGGCGACATGGCGCGCGATCAGATCATTACGATGTACTGGAAGGGCAAGAACTACCTGCTGCCGCGCCAGATGACCCGCACGGGCGCCGACCGTTACTTCGACCAGAAGACCGGGATGGATCTGGTGGTGATCCCTGCCAAGGCCATGCTGTTCGACCGCAACGAAGGCCACCGTCTGGCCGATGAGTGCCAGACTGCCGAAATGGCTGCCGGCGCACCGGCCCCGACGCAAGCGGGCGCCCTGCGCGCTCCGGCCGGCCTGCCGCTGATGGCGCCGGACAGCCCGCCCCCCGCTCCGGCCCCTGCGCCGGGCGCAGCCCAACCGGCCCAGCAATAACGCGATATCGCGCAAAAGGCCTACAGGAGCCGCCCATGTCCGCACCGGTTGCGAACATCCGCACGAATCTGGACAAGGTCATCGTCGACGATGTGACCTTGTCTGGATGCGCCGGGCTCCGTGGGCCTTTTGTGTCTGGGACCGTCCTGTCAGATGGCACGACGGGCACGACGGCTCCAGGCACGCCCCTCTTCGGCCGCAAGGCAATCGAAGATCACCAAGATGCCATCGCCCGCGGCCAGCGCACCAATGTGCTGCGCATGAATATTGCCCGCGTGGAAGACCAGCCTTTCACCACGAATGACCACGACGCCAAGAAGCGTCCGATCGCCCATGGCATCACCGCCCGCATCAACGGCGGCAAGACGTTCAGCGGGGTCGTGGCGGATTACCCGACCGGTCAGAAGCCAGGCCGGTCAACGCGTTTGTCGGTTTGTACGTGATTGATTTTGTCGATTTGATGTATCCGCAAGGGGCGCCCCGGCACCCCGCGCAATCCTCAAGCCTTGGAGTCATGCCATGCCCCACAATCTGAAAAAAACACTCAAGGAATTTAAGATCAACGGCAGCCAGACCGGCAAGTTCCACTCCCTGCCGCAACTGGGCAAGGAACTGGGCGTGGCGATCGAGCGCCTGCCGGTGTCGATCCGCATCGTGCTGGAGTCCGTGCTGCGCAACTGCGACGGCAAGAAGGTGACCGAAGAGCACGTTGCGCAACTGGCCAACTGGAAGCCCAACGCCGAGCGCGTTGATGAAATCCCGTTCGTGGTTGCCCGCGTGGTGCTGCAGGACTTTACGGGCGTGCCGCTGCTGGCTGACCTGGCCGCCATGCGCAACGTGGCAGAGCGCATGGGCAAGAACCCCAAGAAGATCGAGCCGCTGGTGCCGGTCGACTTGGTGGTGGACCACTCGGTGCAGATCGACCACTTCCGCGAGAAGAAGGCGCTGGACCTGAACATGAAGCTGGAATTCTCGCGCAACAACGAGCGCTACCAGTTCATGAAGTGGGGCATGCAGGCGTTCGACACGTTTGGCGTGGTGCAGCCGGGCTTCGGCATCGTCCACCAGGTCAACCTGGAATACCTGGCGCGCGGCGTCCATAAGAAGGGCGGCGTCTACTACCCGGATACGCTGGTCGGCACCGACAGCCACACCACCATGATCAACGGTATTGGCGTGGTGGGCTGGGGCGTGGGCGGCATCGAGGCCGAGGCCGGCATGCTGGGCCAGCCGGTGTATTTCCTGACGCCGGACGTCGTGGGCGTTGAGCTGAAGGGGCGCCTGCGCGAAGGCTGCACGGCCACCGACCTGGTGCTCACGATTACCGAAATGCTGCGCAAGGAGAAGGTCGTCGGCAAGTTCGTCGAGTTCTTCGGCGAAGGCACGGCCAGCCTGTCGCTGCCGGACCGCGCCACGATCGGCAACATGGCTCCGGAATACGGCGCCACGATGGGCTTCTTCCCAGTAGACGACAAGACCATCGACTACTTCAAGGGCACGGGCCGCACGAAGGAAGAAATCGCCGCGTTCGAGAGCTACTTCAAGGCGCAGAAGCTGTTTGGCGTGCCGAAGGCCGGCGAAATCGACTACACCAAGACGCTGACGCTGGATCTGGCCACGGTGGCCCCGTCGCTGGCTGGCCCGAAGCGCCCGCAAGACCGTATCGAAATCGGCAACGTGAAGTCGACGTTCTCGTCGCTGTTCTCGAAGCCGGTCGCGGAAAACGGTTTCAACAAGAAATCGGAAGACCTCGACAAGACCTTCACGACCACCAACGGCGTCGACGTGAAGAGCGGCGACGTGCTGATCGCAGCCATCACCTCTTGCACGAACACCTCGAATCCGAGCGTGCTGCTGGCGGCGGGCCTGCTGGCCAAGAAGGCTGTCGAAGCGGGCCTGGAGGTCGCGCCGCACATCAAGACGTCGCTCGCCCCGGGAAGCCGTGTGGTGACGAAGTATCTGGAAGCCGCCGGCCTTCTGCCGTACCTGGAGAAGCTGGGCTTTGGCGTAACGGCATACGGCTGCACGACCTGTATCGGCAACGCCGGCGATCTGACGCCGGAACTCAACGAAGCCATCGTGAAGAACGACATCGTTGCTGCCGCCGTGCTGTCGGGCAACCGCAACTTTGAAGCGCGCATTCACCCGAACATCCGCGCAAACTTCCTGGCCTCCCCGCCGCTGGTGGTCGCTTACGCGATCGCCGGCAACGTGACGCGCGACCTGATGACCGAGCCGGTCGGCAAGGGCAAGAAGGGCAAGGACGTCTATCTGGGCGACATTTGGCCGACCTCGGACGAGATCGCCAAGCTGATGAAGTTCGCAATGAACGCCGACACGTTCCGTACGAACTACGAACAGGTCAAGAAGCCGTCCAAGCTGTGGGCCAACGTCAAGGGCACGAAGGGTCAAGTCTACGACTGGCCGAAGTCGACATACATCGCCGAGCCGCCGTTCTTCGAAGGCTTTGGCATGACGCCGGCTGCTGCCTCGGCATCGGTCAAGGGCGCACGCGCACTCGGCGTGTTCGGCGATTCCGTGACGACCGACCACATCTCCCCGGCCGGTTCGATCAAGGAAACGTCGCCGGCCGGCAAGTACCTGCTGGCCAACGGCGTGCTCAAGGCCGACTTCAACAGCTATGGCTCGCGCCGCGGCAACCATGAGGTGATGATGCGCGGCACGTTCGCCAACGTGCGCATCAAGAACCTGATGATCCCGGCCAAGGCTGACGGCTCGCGCGTGGAAGGCGGCGAAACGCTGTTCCAGCCGAGCGGCGAACAAATGTCGATCTACGACGCCGCCATGAAGTACATCGCCGACGGCACGCCGACGGTCGTGTTCGGTGGCGAAGAGTACGGCACGGGCAGCTCGCGCGACTGGGCCGCAAAGGGCACGCAGCTGCTGGGCGTGAAGGCCGTGATCGCACGCAGCTTCGAGCGTATTCACCGTTCGAACCTTGTCGGCATGGGCGTGCTTCCGCTGCAGTTCAAGGGCAACGACTCGGCCCAATCGCTCGGCATCGTGGGCGACGAGACCTTCGACATCGAAGGCCTGGACGGCGAAATCAAGCCGCAACAGGATGTCACCCTTGTGATCCACCGCGCAAACGGCGAGACCACGCGTGCGCAAGTGCTGCTGCGCATCGACACGCCGATCGAAGTCGACTACTACAAGCACGGCGGCATCCTGCCGTTCGTGCTGCGTCAGCTGCTGGCGGCTTAAGCTTCACGCCATTACGCTGCGTTAGTGCAGGACTGAAACCGGCTCTTCGGAGCCGGTTTTTTTATTGCCTGCCGAATCAAACAAGGTGACGATGCTCCAATCGGGAAGCAGGCTTTGGTACAGTGTGCCGAATAGGCCGCGTGATGTGCTCGCCCCGGTGGTGTCGAAATTGCCGTCCGCCCTCGCCTGGTCGTCTCATTGCTGGAGTCCCGCACCCATGGCCCAAGTGGTACTAGCTTTCATCGTCGTGGCGGCTGCCGTTTTCTACATCTTGGTCAAGGCACCGCAGACCGACGCCCAGACCTCAGCCGCCGCTGTAGCAGCTGCGCCTGTGCCCCCGCCACCGCCGTTGGCTGCTTCCGAGCCGGTTGCCGCGACGCACACGGCACCAGCCAGCGCGCCGGCCGCATCAGAACCCACAGCGGCTTCCATACCTGCGGCCGCAAGCAGCGTGGCAGCGGGAGCATCGGCGCCTGCGGCCAAGCCTTAACGTTTTCGCCTATGCGTTTCGTAATAGGCGTCGCGCAGCAGCGTACAAGGGTAAAATAACGCCCCTTTCATTGTTCCAACGACCGGTACGGCACAGCATGGCAGGATTCCGCTCCAAGGCTCCCCAACGTCTTTCCCCCGATGCAGAACGGCTGGTGGCCGATGCGCTGGCGCTCGACGCGTCAGGCAGCCGCATCGAAGACGTTTATTGGGAACAAAGGCTGTCCGAACGTCTTTCCCGGCTGCTCAAGAACGGCAGCCAGACCGCGCTCGACGCCGCGCTAGACCATCTTTTCAAACACAACGAGGAAGCTTCCGACGTGCTGGCCGAACAGGCCGAGACACTGGCCGAATCGGCCATCCTCAGCTCAGGTGGCGTCGAATATGACGCGTTGCTGATCGCAGCGCCCATCCTGGCACACACGCGCTACATGATCCCGTCGGGCACGATCAAGCCCGAGATGGCGCAGACGCTACAGGTGCACCTGCAGGCCCACGTGATGGCTTCAAACGCTCGCGTGGCGCTCGCGCCGTATCTGTACAGCATCGACCAGTTGCCGCGCACCCATTCCGACACCTTTGCGCTCACGCATAAGCTGGCGGCCTATGCGCTGTCCGGTCAGCCGGCCAAGGTCGAACTGCGCGACATGCCCGAGACAGCTCCGATCCTGGCCGATCCGCGCTACTTGGTGGCGATCGTCGTCGCGCAACACGGCCAGGCGCTGTTCCGCTGGCAGGAAGACGCCAAGGAGCACCACGCAGAGCGCTCCGCCTGCCTGGAGCAATGGCGCGAGCAAGTCACGCCGACCATCTCAACACTGATGCCTGGCTGCGAGTTCGACCTGCTGCTGCCCGACGCATTCTTCCTGTCCTGCCGCGAGTCCGACAAGCAGATCCGCCCGCTGACCGTCCGCGCTGCCGTCAACTACCTGCAGGGCGCGCTCGATATGCCGGCCAACCGCTTCGGCGCCATCATCGGCGCATTCGGCGAAGAGCAGATCGAGGAATATCGCGTAGCGTTCACGGTGCGTGGCGAGAAAGAACTCATCTACGGCATCGTCTGGCCCGTGTACGGCCGCGATGGTGGAGCCACGGATGTCACCGCGGAAGGCGAACCGGGCAGTCCGCTCGAGCAGATCTGCGACGAGTTGCGCGCCTGCGGCATCGAAGACATCTTCCGCCACGGCCAGCTCTTCGAGCCCGAGTACTGCGAAGATTGCGGCGCCCCGCTCTACGCAGACCGCGCGGCCGAAATCGTCCACGCAGAAATGCCGGAAGACGCGCCGACACAGCAGCCGCTGTTCCACTGATCGGCAACGCACGTTATCAAAGCCACCTCCGGGTGGCTTTTTTATTGCTCCGCCATCGTTCATATTGATTGTCGGTTTGCGTCGCACGTGCCCGGCCGGGCTGCGGCACAATGACGGTCTTCCGCCACATGCATCATTGCCCGAACCCCAGGAGCCTCCCGATGACAACCCGTCCCCTCTTGTGTGTTCCCATCCGCGCCTTGATCCGCAACCTTGCCGCTTGCGCGCTGGCTGCGGCTGCCGCGGTGCCGTTCGCCGCGCAAGCCGATGACCTGCGCATTGGCCTGTCCGCCGACGTCACGTCGATGGACCCGCAATGGAACAACGCCGGCCCCAACAACGCCATGGCGCTGCATATTTTCGAGTCGCTGGTTTTCCTCGACAAGAACGGCCGCTACACGCCCGGCCTGGCGACCTCGTGGAAACCTGTCGATGCCAACACGTGGGAGATCAAGCTGCGCCCCAACGTGAAGTGGAGTGATGGCACGCCGTTCACCGGCGAAGACGTAAAGGCATCGATCGAGCGTCCGGCGCGCCTGACCAACAGCCCCGGCCCGTTCACCAGCTATACCAAGTCGATTACCGACGTACAGATCGTCGATCCGCTCACGGTGCGGCTGAAGTTGTCGACCCCCAATTACGCGAGCATCCCGAACGATCTGAACAGCCTGCCCATCATCCCGAAGAAAGTGGCCAACGCGGCGCAGGCAGACTTTGATGCGGGCCGCACCATGATCGGCACGGGGCCGTTCCTGTTCGACCACTTCACGCGCGGGCAGGAAATCGTGTTGAAGAAGAACCCGCACTATTGGGGCCGCGTGCCGCAGTGGGACAAGGTGACCTTCAAGATCATCACCGACAATGCCGCGCGCACGGCCGCGCTGCTTTCGGGCGATGTGGATGTCGTCGAGGCCGTACCGGCTGCGGACGTCCCCCGCATCAAGCAGGACCCGAGGTTCCACCTCGAACAGCAGGTGTCGTGGCGCACGATTTTCTGGCAGATGGACCAGAGCCGCGATGTGTCGCCGTTCGTGACTGACAAGTCTGGCAAGCCGCTGGCCAAGAACCCGCTCAAGGACCATCGCGTGCGTGAGGCTATCGCGCTGGCCATCAACCGCGATGCCATCGTCAGCCGCGTGCTTGAGGGCCAGGGCGTAGTGGCATCGAGCATCGTGTCGCCGCAGATCTTCGGGCATCCGGGCGGCAAGCCAATTGCCTATGACCCGGCTCGTGCGAAAAAACTGCTTGCCGAGGCGGGCTATCCGGACGGCTTCGGACTCACGCTGCACGCCACCAACAACCGCTATCTGAATGATGCGCAGGTCGCGCAAACCACCGCACAGCTGCTCACGCGCATCGGCATTCAGACGAAGGTGGAAACGCTGCCGGTGGCGGCGTATTTCTCGCGCGCGCGTCAGGGCGAGTTCTCGTTCATGATGCTCGGCTGGGGCTCGGTGGCGGCCGATGTGGCGCTGCGCAGCATCCTCGGCACGCCCAACCCGCAAACCGGCTACGGCTCGTGGAACTGGGGCCGCTACAGCAATCCGGAACTGGACAAACTGGTGCAGACATCGCTGTCGACGGTCTCGAGCGAACAGGCACACGAGCAGGCCGCCAAGACCGCGGCGCGCTTTGCGCAGACCGACTACGCGATCATCCCGTCGCATCACCAACTGGCCACGTGGGCCATGCGCAAGGGCATCCGCTACGAGGCGCGCACCGACGAATGGTCGCTCGCGTGGTTGTTCACCAAGCAATGATGATCACTTGGTAACCAACACCTTGCCGTAACGCGCTGTTACAGCAAATCCTCCGGATGTGCCGCGTTGGGGACGCTTTGGGGTAACTAGCAGGAACTTTCATCCTTAGCTTTCCTCTATCATGGCGATTTCCACGCCGACACCCTGTAACTCGTGATGTTGCGACCCAAACTACTTTGTCTCGGCGTCGTCGCTTTGCTGGCCGCCTGCTCCAACCTGCAGACTGAACCGACCGATGGGTCGACCCAGGCCACCAACGCCACGCCGACCATCCCCACCGCGCCAGCCAAGCCGGCCACTCAGCCCGTCCCGACCACGCCGCCCATCGTCTTCGACGCGACCAATAGCAGCGGCACAACGACGGTCAATCTGCCCTCCAAGGACAAGATGAGCTTGTCCGAATACCGCGCACAAACCCGTGACCGCCTGATTCAATCGGAAGGGGCCCGCCCCGACGTGGCCGACTGCGCCGCGCATGCGAGCTGGATCATCCCGCGCTCAACCAATTTCGACCAGTTCCGCCTGCCAACCGGCGCGCTCTCTAACGACCAAGCCAAGGTCGAACCGTGGGACTCCCGCTTCTCGTCCAGCAAGCAAGGCGCGATCAAGGTGTCCAGCGTGGTCAGCTTCAATGCCGCCGTGCACAAGCGCGGCACGGGCAATGACCAATGGGAGCCAGTGCGCGTGCGCTGCGGATATGACGAAGGGATGATGCTGGCGTATGAGTTGCTCGACGCCAATGGCCAGCCGTTCGCCGCGCCAGCCGCTGCACCTTCGTCGTCGAAAGCGCGCACGCACTGCCGCCGCGGACATCGCTGCACGACCAGTGCGGCGGCACACGGCAAGAGCTCGGTCAAGGGCAAGGCCTCGACGAAAGCGACAGCCAAGTCCGCCAAGGGCAGCAGCACGGCCAAGACAAAGTCGACGACCGCAAGCAAATCCACCGCCAAGTCGACAGCCAAGAAGACGACGAAGAAGTCGTCCTCCAACTAAGTGCAGCGCGCCGCCCACACAGGCGGCGCGGCGCTTATCTTCAGCCGAGATACTCCAGGATCGCCTGCAGCATGGCCGCGCCCAACGCGGCGCTGCGGGCGCCGTCCCAGCCCGCACGTGCGTCGGGCAGGTTGGCGTTGTCCTTGAACGGCATTTCCAGCGTCAACGACAGGCACCCGTAGGTGTGGCCGATGTACTTGGAAGCGAGCTTCAGCGCGTCTTCGTTGTACTTGCTGGCCTCGTAGCCGTATCGCGTCTGGAAATCCGGTGACGCGCGCAGAAAGGCCGCGACAAAGCGGTCTTGATCAGCACGCTGCGCATCGGTAAAGCCCGGCAGCATTTCACTGCCCGCCACGAACACATAAGGCAGCGCCTCATCGCCATGGATGTCGAAGAACAGGTCGACGCCGGTCTGCTCGATGGCCTGACGCACAGCCAGAACTTCGGGACTGCGCTGCGCGTCGGGCTCCATCCACTCGCGGTTCAGGTTGGCGCCGGCGGCATTGGTGCGCAAGTTGCCCAGCGACGAGCCGTCCGGGTTCATGTTCGGCACGATATGGAAGACGGCGCGCTCGGCAAGCACGCGGCCGATCGGATCGCCGCTCCAGGCACCTTGACGCATCAGACGTGCGAGCAGCCCTTCAACGAACCACTCGGCCATCGTCTCGCCCGGATGCTGGCGCGCGATGATCCACACGTTCTTCTTGCCAGGGCCAGGTTCGCCGACGGTGATGCTGGTCATGTCACGGCCCTGGACCGTTTGCCCCAAGCGTTGCGTGCGCACACCCGGCTTCGTTTGCGCGGCCGCCACGAGCGAGAGGTGGCGCTCATCCGAGTACGGCTCGAAGTATGCAAACCAGATGCTGTCATGCTCGGGCGTCAACTCGATGGTCATCGTCTTGCCGTCATAGCGAGTAGGCACACGAAACCAGTGCTCACGGTCGTACGAGGCGACGGCACGGTAGTCTTTCCAGCCGGCGGCGTAGGTGCATTCACCGGCGTTTTCCAGCGCGAGTTTGCAGGCTTGGCCCTGCACGCCTTGCAGCCGGAAGTGGAACCACTGCATGAAGTCTGCGTGCGAATCGCGGCGAATCCGCAGGCGAATGGCATCGGCGCGTGCGGCATCGACGATTTCGATGGCGCCGCTGTCGAACGCGCTGGAGATGTGCGGCTGAGTGGCTGTCATGTCGGATCCTGTCATCAGGTGAGCTTGCGGCGGAAGACCCAGCGCTCGTCGTCGGAATCGGCAGCGGCAAAGGCATAGCCGTCGACATCGAACACCTTGAGCTTGCGCGGATCGGTGATCCGGTGCTCGATCGCGTAGCGCGCCATCAGACCGCGTGCACGCTTTGCGTAGAACGAGATGATCTTGTACTGCCCGTTCTTCCAGTCTTCAAAAACCGGTGTGACGATGCGCGCCTTGAGCACTTTGGGCCGCACCACCTTGAAATATTCTTCAGAAGCAAGATTCACGAGCACGGGGTCGTCGTCCTGCTTGAAGAGCTTGTTGAGCGCGAGCGTCACGTCGTCGCCCCAAAAGGCGTACAAATCCTTGCCGCGCGGATTGGCCAAGCGCGTGCCCATTTCCAGGCGATACGGCTGCATCCAGTCGAGCGGGCGCAACACGCCGTACAGCCCCGACAAAATCCGCAGATGCTTCTGCGCGAACTGCAGATCGTCGACCGCCAGCGAATTGGCGTCGAGCCCGCCGTAGACATCGCCGTCGAAAGCCAGCGCGGCCTGCTTGCTGTTCTCGGCGGTGAATTCGGACGACCAATCCGCATAGCGCGTGGCATTGAGCGCCGCCAGCGGGTCGGAAATGTGCATGAGCGTGCCGATCTGGGCCGGCGACAGCTTGCGAAGCACTTCAATGAGTTCTGCGGAGCGCTCGATGAAATCGGGCAGCGTGTGGATCTTGGTGCGCGGCGGTGTGTCGTAGTCGAGCGACTTGGCCGGCGAGAGGACGATGATCATGTCAGAATCGCGGTTCACAAGTCTGGAATTGTATCGAATGGCAGACGCTGCCGCCCTCACCCACTCCACCCAGGCTCTGGCCCCGCGCGTGGTGCTGGACTCAAACATCTGGGTCGACATCCTGATCTTCGACGATGCGGTTGCGCGACCGATCCGCGCTGCGCTTGATGCCGGCCGGCTGGACGCCATCATCAGCCCGGCATGTCGCGAAGAGCTTCGCCGCGTGCTGGATTACCCGCAATTCGCGCATTACGCCGTCGACGCGCAAGCCGCTCTGGCGTGGGTCGATCGCGTGACACGGTCCGTTGCCGATCCTGAAGAAGCCGCCCGCACGCAAGGCGAAGCGTTCGTCCCGCGATGCAAGGATCGCGACGACCAGAAATTTCTCGCGCTGGCCGATGCCGCCGGCGTTGCCTATCTCGTTTCCAAGGACCGCGCCGTGCTCAAGCTCAAGCGACGCATGGCCAAGTATTGCGACGTGGCGGTGCTGCCGCCCAAGCAGTTCGTCGCGCTGGTCCAGTTGGAAACCGCTGCCCTCGCTGCCACCCCAAATCAAGCCTGAAGCCGTCTTGTCATGACCACTGTTGAATCGCTCGCGCCCATCGCGCCGCCGCCCTCGCGGTTACCGAATGTCGGCACCACCATCTTCACCGTGATGTCGGCGCTGGCCGTGGAAAAGCAGGCCGTCAACCTGGGCCAGGGCTTCCCGGATTTCGATTGCGACCCGCGCATCGTCGATGCGGTGTCCGATGCCATGCGCGCGGGCCTGAACCAATACCCGCCGATGACGGGCGTACCTGCACTGCGCCAGGCCATTGCCGCGAAGATCGCCAATCTGTACGGTCACACTTACGATGCCGACCGCGAGATCACCGTCACCGCCGGCGCCACGCAGGCGCTGCTGACGACTGTGCTGTGCTGCGTGCATCCCAGCGATGAAGTCATCGTCTTCGAGCCGACGTACGACAGCTACATCCCGTCGATCGAACTGGCAGGCGGCAAGGTCGTGCCCATCACGCTAAACGCGCCGGACTTCCGCATCCCGTTCGACACGCTCGCCGCGGCCATCACGCCGCGCACGCGCCTGATCATGCTCAACACACCGCATAACCCGACCGGCACGGTCTGGCATGCGGATGACATGCAAAAGCTGGCCGAGATCCTGGCGCCCACCAACGTGCTGCTGCTCTCGGACGAGGTGTACGAGCACATGGTGTACGACGACGTGCAGCATGCGTCCGTCGCGCGCATTCCGGAGCTGGCGCGGCGCGCCTTCGTGGTGTCGAGCTTCGGCAAGACGTATCACGTGACGGGCTGGAAAGTCGGCTACGTGGCCGCGCCTGCCGCGCTCATGGCGGAGTTCCGCAAGGTGCACCAGTTCAACGTGTTCACAGTCAATACGCCAATGCAGCACGGCCTGGCAAACTACATGGCGGATCCGCGTCCGTATCTGGAGCTGCCGTCGTTCTACCAGCACAAGCGCGACTTGTTCCGCGCGGGGTTGGAGAAGACGCGCTTCAAGCTGCTGCCCTGCCAGGGCACGTACTTTCAGTGCGTCGACTACAGCGCCATCTCCGATCTGCCCGAAGTCGAGTTCGCCAAGTGGCTGACGAGCGAGATTGGCGTGGCGGCGATTCCCGTGTCGGCGTTTTACTCGCAGCCGCACGAATCGGGCGTGGTGCGCTTTTGCTTTGCCAAGAAAGACGAAACGCTCCAAGTTGCCCTGGAGCGTTTGTCGAAGGTGTAAGACCGTAAGGCTAAAGCCGATCAGCGCTTGCTGGCGTAGTGCGCCAGCATCTGTTCCAGATTGGCCTTGCTGTCCGCCCGCACCTTCTGCACGTTGGGGTTCTCGGCCATCTTGGCCAGGTAAGGCTTGACGCCCTCGACCTGCGCCAGCAGGTCTTCACCGTAGATGATCTTGGTGGCCTGGCTGACCAGCGGGAAATGCACGATAGCCGCGCAATCCGCAATGGTGAACGTGTCACCCGCCACATACGGCGAGAACTTGAACAGCTTGGCCGCCGCCGGGATGTTCTTCTGCAGTTGCTCGCGCACCTTCACCTTCAGGTTGTCGCTGATCTTGCCGCCGAAGAACGCTTCCGGAAACAGCTGGCGCGCGACCAGCTCCAGGTGCAGCTCCAGAAACGTCACGATCTCCCGCACCTTGGCCGCCTTGAACGGATCGGCTGGAATCAGCGGATGTTGCGGGTAGCGCGCTTCCAGATAATCGATGATGACCTGCGATTCGCACATTCCACCGTCCTCACCCACCAGATACGGCACCTTGTGCAGCGGCGAAACCTCACCGTCGGTCTGGTCCGGCCAGCGCAGCGATTCCTCAAACGCAATTCCCTTTTCCATCAGCGCGAGCTTGACCTTGTTGTAGTAGTTGCTCGCAGAAAAACCGTATAGCGTCAGCATGAAGCCGTCTCCTTGGTAATTTGGCCGTCCGTTATGGTCGGTGCGGATGCCAGAAATCGCACGCTCGTGCTATTTTAGCCAGACTTCTTTCGATCGCAGCGGATTTCATATGCAAACTATCGGGATTGTGGGCACGGGCGCCATGGGGCGTGGCATTGCGCAGATCGCGGCCCAGGCCGGTTTGCGCGTCAAACTGTTCGACGCCAACCCGCAAGCCGTGGAGGCCGCACGCACGGCGCTGGCCGACACGCTGGCCAAGCTGGCCGCCAAGGGCAAGCTCACAGTGGATGACGCCGACGCCACAATCGCCCGACTGATTCCGGCAGGCGCCCTGACCGACCTGGCCGACTGCGATCTTGTGGTCGAGGCCATCGTCGAGAAGCTGGACGTCAAACGCGACCTCTTACGTCAACTCGAAGACATCGTCCGCGCGGATGCGATCCTGGCGTCGAATACATCGTCGCTGTCGATCACCGCGATTGCCGCGACATGCAAGCACCCCGAACGTGTCGCAGGCTTTCACTTCTTCAACCCGGTGCCGCTGATGAAGGTGGTCGAAGTCATCGACGGCCTGCGCAGCGCGCCCGCTACCGGCGATGCCCTGGCCGCACTGGCCAAGCGCATGGGCCACACCGCCGTGCGTTGCATCGACATGCCCGGCTTCATCGTCAACCACGCCGGGCGCGGCATGAACACCGAGGGCCTGCGCGTGGCCCAGGAAAGTGTGGCGGCATATGCGGACATCGACGCCATCATGCGCGAGCAGGCTGGCTTCCGCATGGGGCCGTTCGAGTTGATGGACCTGACAGGGCTGGATGTCTCGCATCCGGTGATGGAATCGGTCTACCGCCAGTTCTACGACGAGCCGCGCTATCGTCCATCGCAGATCACGGCGGTGCGCTTTGCGGGCGGCATTCTGGGCCGCAAGACGGGCGAAGGGTTCTACCGCTATCCGGAAGGACAGAAGCAAGTCCTCGCTGAGACGCCTGCACCTTCTGCGCGCCCATCTTCGGTGTGGATCAGCCGCGCGCATGACGCCGGCCACGCCGCTGCGCAGCGCCTGTTGCTTGATCTGGGCATCACGCCCGAAGCCGGTTCCAAACCGTCCGCCGATGCGCTGATCATCGTCACGCCGCGCGGCCTGGATGCCACGGCCTGCGTGGCCGCCGAAGGGCTCGAAGCACGTCGCACCGTGGCGCTCGACACGCTCTATCCGTTTGCCGCCACCAAGCGCCGCACGCTGATGACCACACCCGCCACAGATGCGGCCTACCGCGATGCCGCACACGGCTTGCTCGCGTCCGACGGGGTGCCCGTCACGGTGATCCGGGACTCGGGCGGCTTTGTCGCGCAGCGCATCGTCGCATGCATCGTCAACATCGCGTGCGACATCGCACAGCAGCGCATTGCTACGCCCACGGACATCGATCTCGCCGTCACGCTGGGTCTCGGTTATCCGCAAGGGCCGCTGGCACTGGGCGATACGCTGGGCACGAACGCCATCCTGGAAGTCCTGCAAAACCTCTACACGCTCTATGGCGACCCGCGTTATCGCCCGAGCCCGTGGCTGCTGCGCCGTGCCCGTGTTGGCATGTCGCTGCTGACGCCTGATGCCTGATTGCTGCTTACTCTGACGAGGCCGCCATGACCGCGCAATTGCTCTCCAAACGCATCGGCTCGACGCTGGTGCTGACGCTGTCCAACCCAGACGCACGCAACGCGCTGGACCCGGTGATGTACACCGCGTCGATGGAAGCGCTCGACCGCGCCGCCAACGACAACGAGATCCGCGCTGTCATCTTCACGGGCGCAGGCAATGCCTTCTGTGCGGGCGGCAACCTGAACCGCCTGCTGGAAAACCGGAGCAAACCGAGAAGCGTTCAGGAAGAAGGCATCGACGCGCTCAACCACTGGATCGAGACGATCCGCACGTTTCCCAAGCCGGTGATTGCCGCAGTGGAAGGCCCGGCAGCCGGCGCAGGTTTCTCGCTGGTGCTGGCGTGTGACTTTGCGATTGCCGCGTCGGATGCAAAGTTCGTGATGGCGTACGTGAACGTGGCGCTCACGCCGGACGGCGGCGGCTCGTGGCACATCGCGCGCTTCCTGCCGCGCCCGCTGGCGAGCGAAATCATCATGCTCGGCAAGCCTGTTGGCGCGGAGCGGCTGGCGCACTTCGGCCTCATCAACGAAGTGGTCAAACCCGGCGAGGCGCTGGATCAGGCGTTGGCACTGGCGGAAAAACTTGCTGCGCAATCGCCGCATGCGGTGGGCCGCATCAAGGGCCTGATCACCCACGCCGAAGACGCCTCGCTGCACGATCACCTCAAGGCCGAGCAGCACAGCTTTGTCGAAGCGCTGCACCACGCCGACGGCAACGAAGGCATCTCGGCGTTCCTGCAAAAGCGCAAACCTCAATACCGCTAATTTCCGGCCCGCATGGTTCCCTTCCCGACACCTCAGCGCCGACGCGTCTATCTGATGCGTCATGGCGCCGTGACGTACTTTGACGAAACCGGCCGCCCCATTCCCTCGCCCGAGGCCGTGCCGCTCAACGAACTTGGCCGCAGCCAAGCCACCGCTGCGGGCAAGATCTTTGCCGCCGAAAGCATCGTCTTCGACCGCGTGATCGTCAGCGGCCTGCCGCGCACGGTCGAAACCGCGCAGCGTGTGCTGGCCGAGATGCCAGCGATGCAGGAGCGCGGCATCGCGCTTGAACACTGGCCCGAGCTGCAGGAGATCCGCGGCGGCAAGCTGGCGGAAATTCCGGAGCATGAACTCGCGCAAGCCTTTATCGGCGCGTTTGAAGGCACGGTGTCGGAAGACCGGCGTTTCCTCAACGGTGAGAGCATCGGCGAATTTCTTGACCGGGTGATTCCGCCAATCGCCCAGCTGCGCGCGCAAACCGACTGGGACACCGTGCTGCTGGTGCTGCATGGCGGCACCAACCGCGCGATCCTCTCGCACGCCATCACCGGCGGCGAGCGCGTGTTCTTCGGCAGCCTCGCGCAGACCGCCGGCTGCATCAACGTGCTCGACGTTGGCGATGCCCCGACCGACTGGGTGCTGCGCATGAGCAATTTCTCGGCGCCCTCGCCTACGCATCTCGGCTCGCGGCTGACGACGATGGAGGTGCTGCTGCAGCAATACCTCCAGCATCGCCAGCCGGCTGCCTGAACTTTCCAGATACCCAACAAGATTCGGAGACACACCCATGGCACAGACGGACCAGCAGGATTTCTCAGCCTTCGAGGGCACGCGCCCGGTAGCGGATCAGCAGAAGTTCGACATCGGCGCGCTCGAGGCGTGGATGCGCGAACACGTTGAAGGCTTTGCCGGCCCGCTCACAGTTGAGCAGTTCAAGGGCGGCCAGTCGAACCCGACGTTCAAGCTGATCACGCCGTCGCGCACGTACGTGATGCGCGCGAAGCCCGGACCGAAGGCGAAGCTGCTGCCGTCCGCACACGCGATCGAACGCGAGTACCGGGTGATGGATGCGCTAGCCAAGACCGACGTGCCCGTCGCGAAGATGTATGCACTCTGCGAAGACGAAGCTGTGATCGGCCGCGCCTTCTACATCATGGAATTCGTGCAGGGCCGCGTGCTGTGGGATCAGGCCCTGCCCGGCATGGAGCCCGCCGAGCGCACCGCCATCTATGACGAGATGAACCGCGTCATCTCCGCACTGCACACCGTCGACTACGCCGCCATCGGCCTGGCCGATTACGGCAAACCCGGCAACTATTTCGCACGCCAGATCGAGCGTTGGAGCAAGCAGTACAAGCTGTCGGAAACCGAATCGATTCCGGCCATGGACAACCTGATCGAATGGTTGCCCAAGCACGTGCCGCAGGAAGCCGAGGAAATCACCAGCATCGTTCACGGCGACTACCGGCTCGACAACCTGATCTTCCACCCGACCGAGCCGCGCGTGCTGGCCATCCTTGACTGGGAGCTGTCGACGCTGGGCCATCCGCTGGCTGACTTTAGCTACCACTGCATGAGCTGGCACATCGAGCCGGGGCAGTTCCGCGGCGTGGCGGGTCTGGACTTCGCCGCACTCGGCATTCCCACCGAAGCCGAGTACATCCGCCAATACGAAGAACGCACCGGCCGCCGCATCACGGGCGACTGGAACTTCTACCTCGCCTACAACATGTTCCGCATTGCCGGCATCCTGCAGGGGATCATGAAGCGCGTGGTGGATGGCACGGCGTCTTCGGCGCAAGCTCTGGAGGCAGGCAAACGCGCCCGCCCGATGGCAGAACTGGGCTGGAAGTACGCCCAGCAGGCCGGCGCCTGACGCTGCGCCTCACTCAGCGGCGGCTTTACTCGTAGTCGCGCGCCGCGTCCAGCGGACCGGACATCGGCGCTTCCAGCTCCACCACCACCCCGCCTGGCAACTGCACGAAGATCTGTGCGGCAGGCCGCGCGGGGTGTTTTCTTACCTGGTGCGGGATACCACTTTCACGCACCGCGGCCAGCACGTCGGCCGCATCTTTCCGGGTGCGGAACGCGATGTGCGAAAACACCAGTTCCGGCGTGTCGCCCTCCTGCGTCACGAGGTGGACCAGCGCATCGTTGTTCTGGTACAGCCACGTGCCGGGAAACGGAAACGCCGGGCGCGGCCCCGGTTTCCAGCCGAGCACATCGGCGAAGAACTTCAGGATTGGCGCATCTCCTGCCACGTGAAAGTTCACGTGGTCGAATGTCCAGTCGCTGTCAGGTGTCATAGCAAACCGCCTCCTTCAATGTCGATGATGGCGCCGGTCATGAAACCGTTGGTCATGGCCAGCAGATAGCCTTGGGCAAGGTCTTCCGGCGTGCCAACACGGCCGACCGGCAAGCCGCTGCCAATACGCGCGAGCATGGCCTCGCGATCGGCCGGGGCGCCCCACACTTCCGTATCCACCACGCCAGGGCTGATCACGTTGACACGGCGCGGTGCGAGTTCCTTCGCCAGATTCTTGGCGGCGGCTTCCACTGCAGCATTGATCGAGCCACGCAGCAAGCCAGTCGCCGTGGCCTTGCGAGAAAGCAGGCCAGAGGTGAGCGTAATCGATGCGCGTTCGGCCAGGTGCGGCAAGGCGGCCTGCACCGCCATCAGCGCGGCAAACAGCTTGGTGCCGAAGGCCTGCTCGAGGTCGGCACGTTGCAACGAAGCAAACGGCGGCGGGCTCGTGCGCGAGCCGATGGTGATGACAAGGTGATCGATCTTGCCGCTGGGCGACAACCTCGCTGCCTGAGCCAACGCGCCAGCCAGCGATACCGTGTCGTTCGCATCAACGGCAATGCCATGCACACCGTCCGCCGCTTTGGCTGAGCGCCCCAGCACCGTCACGCGCGCCCCTTCGGCTGCCGCCGCGCGTGCCACCGCCTGGCCAATACCGGCCGTACCGCCCAATACCACCACCGATTGGTCCTGCGTGTTCGAAGTCATGCCAATGCTCCTTTGAAAAGAGGAAAGAAAAAACCGTCAATCGATTGAGGCCATTCTTTCATCAAACAAAAGCAAGATAATCTGGCTATGCTTTGATGATTCTCCAAACCTGCTTTGACAATGATCGCCCTCGACGACCTCCGCCTGCTGGTGCGCATTGCTGACGCCGGCAACCTTTCCGCCGCCGCGCGTCAGCTTGGCTGGCTGCCCGCCACCGCCAGCGCAGCGCTCAAACGTGTGGAGACCGAACTCGGCGCCCGCCTGTTCGAGCGCACCACGCGCAGCATGCGGCCGACCGAAGCCGGTCAGCGCTATCTAGGCTATGCAAGACAGGCGCTGGAAGCGCTGGACGAAGGCGCAGAAAGCCTGGGGCAGGATCGCACCGAACTGTCTGGCCCCATCCGCATTGCGGCCACATCAGACCTGGGGCGACATATCCTGCGCCCATGGCTCGACGCGTTCTGCGATGAGCATCCCGGCGTGCGAGTCACGCTGGTGCTCGGTGACCGGCTGGCCGACCTGATGCGCGAAGACCTCGACTTTGCGCTGCGCTACGGGAATCTGCAGGATTCGGCGCTCGTGCGGCGGCCGTTGGCGTCGCACCCGCGCGTGATCGTGGGCGCGCCGTCGTACTTCAAGCAGCATGGCCGGCCCGCACACCCGAGCGACCTGGCCGACCACCGTTGCCTGATCCTGCTGCGCAACGGCGAGCCCGTCACGCGCTGGCAACTCACGCACGCCAGCGGCCCTGCCCCGATCGACGTGCGCGGTGATTTCCAATGCGACGACGGCGCCGTGGTGCGCGACTGGGCAATCGCGGGGCGAGGCCTGGCGTTCAAATCGTGGTTGGATGTCGCGCAAGACGTAAGCGCCGGCCGGCTGGAGGTGGCACTTCCGGCGTGGAGCCATGCACCCACGCCGCTGCAGCTTGTCGCCCTTGCGCGCCGCCATCGACCAGCGCGGCTGACGGCATGTGCAGACTTTCTTGCCGCGCGCTTTGCGGAGTTCAGCGCGCGTTACCCGTTCCCGTCGGCAATGGCGGCAACGACATCGCCCAAGCCGGTCAAGGCCACCAAAGCCAAGTCGGCCGTCACGGTAAATACGTAGGCGTTCTTATTGGTTGTTGCGGCGGCGCTGATTGCGTCCGCTTCTGCCTTCGT
Source organism: Burkholderiaceae bacterium 26 (assembly GCA_000955795.1). Classification (GTDB taxonomy): domain Bacteria; phylum Pseudomonadota; class Gammaproteobacteria; order Burkholderiales; family Burkholderiaceae; genus Ralstonia; species Ralstonia chuxiongensis. The sequence goes on along the minus strand of JYOB01000017.1, from coordinate 352,394 downwards.
CAACGCCCGTCGGCGAATGCCGCCACGGCATCGTCCAGCGCCACCTCCGCCATCGCGGCGAATACGTGATCGCGCAGCCAGCGGCTGGCGGCATCCTGGTCGCTGTTGGTGTGCCAGTACAGGTACAGCTCAAGCGGCTGCACGTTGAACGGCAGCGGCAACATCACGTTGCCATACGGTTCATTGGCGATGCGCGCATAGCGGATCGGCAACGTGGCGAGGAGGTCCGTGCAGCTCACCACGCGGCAGGCGGCCGGGTAATGCTGGCAACGCAGCCGCACGCGCCGCTCATGGCCGAGCCGGCGCAGTTCCACATCTTCCAGCCCTGCCCCGCGACGCCGGGACGACACGTGCACGTGTTCGCACGCCAGATAGCGCTCCAGCGTCAACGGCGCGTTTGCAATGGGGTGGCCCGGGCGCGCCAGCACCACCATGGGGTCAGTCAGCAGCGGCGCATGCCGGATGGCCGGAGATGCCGGCAGCAGAATGTCCGCAGCCGCATCAATGGTGCCTGCCAGCAACTCGGTTTCGAGCTGGCGGCGGTCTCCACGCACGGTCGTCACATCGATGCGCGGCGCTTCCTTGGCAATGGCGGCCATAAGCGGCGGCAGCAGCGTGGCTTCCAGCGCATCGCGCATCGACAACGTGAAGCGGCGCTCGCTCGTGGCAGGGTCGAAGCGCGTGCCCTCGCGCAAAGTGCGCTCGAAGCCCTGGAGCGCGCTGCGCACCTCGGCGATCAGCGTGCGCGCCAGTGGCGTCGGCACCATGCCTTGCCCACGGCGCTCGAACAGCGGGTCGTCAAACAACTCGCGCAGCCGCCCAAGCGCGTGGCTCACGGCGGGCTGCGTCAGGTTGAGCGTGCGCGCGGCCGCCGTGATGCCGCCCTCCGTGTAGATCGCATCGAAGACGACAAACAGGTTCAGGTCGACCCGGGAGATATGCATGGTATTGATGGACCGTAATCTACTAAATTCATTTCTCTTATTGTAGGCGAAGGCTTATTCTGCGGACACCACTTGGGAGTTGCGCCTCGCGCCATGACCACCACCACCACCGATCTTTCCGTGCCGACGGGCTTCGTCCTGCTGAACAAGCCAAGCCCTTTCCTGACGATGCTGGGGCCGGTGTATGCCAAGGGGATGGGCGCGTCGATGGTGATGGGTTTTCATGTCGGCCACCACCACCTGAATCGGCGCGGCATTCTGCATGGCGGCGTGGTGGCATCGCTGGCCGATGCGGCGCTTGGCTATTGCCTGGCCGAGCCCGGCGAAGGCACCGGCGGCGCCCTGGCCATGTCCACCGCCAGCCTGACTGTGGATTTCATCGCCTCCGCCGGAGAAGGCGACTGGATTGAGATCACCCCGGAGGGATTGCGCACGGGCAGCAAGCTGGCCTTTGCGCAGGCGCTCTTCCATCGCGGCGACCGGTTGATTGCGCGCGCGAGTGCCGTATTTGCCGTGCTCGGCGGACGTATTTGACGGATGGCCGAGCCGGTCTGAACTGAGTTGATGGTTGCCCGTTCGAGGCGCTTGTTCGATGTACTGAGGAGACACCATGAATTTCGATTACACGCCCAAGGTCAAGGAAATGCAGGCACGCCTGCTCGAATTCTTCGACCAGCACATCTACCCGAACGAGCACCGCTTCCACGAAGAAGTTGAAGCCAACCGCCGTGCCGGCAACGCGTGGATTCCCACCAAGGTCATCGAAGAACTCAAGCCGCTGGCACGCAAGGCCGGGCTGTGGAACCTGTTCCTGCCGCGCTCGCCGCGCGCGCCCGAAGGGCTGTCGAACCTCGAATACGCCCCGCTGTGCGAAATCATGGGCCGCGTGCCCTGGGCGCCGGAAGTGTTCAACTGCTCCGCGCCCGACACTGGCAACATGGAAACGCTGGAGCGCTACGCCTCGGAAGAACTGAAAGACCGCTGGCTCGAACCGCTGCTGCGCGGTGAGATCCGCTCCGCGTTCCTGATGACCGAGCCGGCCGTCGCCTCGTCGGACGCCACCAACATCGAATGCCGCATCGAGCGCCAGGGCGACGAATACGTCATCAACGGCCGCAAGTGGTGGTCGTCGGGCGCTGGCGACCCGCGCTGCGCCGTCTACATCGTCATGGGCAAGACCAACCCGGATGCCGGCCGCCACGAGCAGCAATCGATGATCGTGGTGCCGGCCAATGCGCCGGGCATCACGGTCATGCGCCCGCTGTCGGTGTTCGGTTACGACGATGCGCCGCACGGCCACATGGAAGTCGACCTGAAAGACGTGCGCGTGCCGGTGGGCAACATCCTTCTGGGCGAAGGCCGCGGCTTTGAGATCGCACAGGGCCGCCTCGGCCCGGGCCGCATCCACCACTGCATGCGCAGCATCGGCGTGGCTGAGCGCGCGCTCGAACTGATGTGCAAGCGCCTGTCGTCGCGCATTGCGTTCGGCAAGGCCATCGCACAGCACAGCGTCTGGCACGAACGCATTGCCGAAGCGCGCTGCATGATCGAGCAGGCCCGTCTGCTCACGCTCAAGGCCGCGTACATGATGGACACCGTCGGCAATAAGGTCGCCAAGGCCGAGATCGCGATGATCAAGGTCGTGGCTCCGAACATCGCCTGCCAGATCGTCGACTGGGCGATCCAGGCACACGGCGGCGGCGGCGTGTCGGGTGATTTCCCGCTGGCTTCGGCCTACGCGCACCAACGCACGCTGCGCCTGGCCGACGGCCCGGACGAAGTGCACCGCGCGGCCATCGCCAAGCTGGAACTGGCCAAGCATCTGCACCTGAAAGACGTTGCCGACATGCCGGTCACACGCGGCTCCTGACCTGCGGCACGGCTGTACCGTTCACTCCTTAACCCCGCCTTGAGCGGGGATTTTTTTCGCCTCTGCCCGGCGTCTGCGCGTTTCTGCGTTCTGTGCTGGAATGGAACACTTTGCAGGCTGCTGGTGGCCTGCACCTCTCTTCCCGGCCTGAAGCCAAGGAGCCAACTCGATGATCGACGTCTATAGCTGGGCCACACCCAACGGCCACAAAGTACACATCATGCTGGAAGAATGCGGGCTGCCTTACCGCGTTCACGGCGTCAACATCGGCGCCGGCGACCAGTTCAAGCCCGACTTCCTCAAGATCAGCCCCAACAACAAGATCCCGGCGATCGTCGATCAGGACGGCCCCGACGGCAAACCGATCTCGCTGTTTGAATCGGGCGCGATCCTGCTGTACCTCGCGGGCAAGACGGGCAAGTTCATGCCCGACGACGTGCGCGGCAAATATGAAGTGCTGCAATGGGTGATGTTCCAGATGGGCGGTGTCGGCCCGATGCTCGGCCAGGCGCACCACTTCCGCATCTACGCGCCTGAAAAGATCGAATACGCGATCAACCGTTATACGAACGAAGCCAAGCGTCTGTATGGCGTGATCGACAAGCGCCTGAGCGAATCGAAATTCCTGGGTGGCGCGGATTACTCCATCGCCGATATGGCGACGTGGCCCTGGCTGCGCAGCTGGAAGAACCAGGGGATCGAGCTGTCGGATTACCCAAAGCTCCAGCGCTGGTTCGAAGCCATTGAAGAACGCCCCGCCGTGCAGCGCGCGGTGAAGGTGCTGGCCAACGAACGGCCTGCTGTGCAGGACGATAAGGCGAAGGAAATCCTCTTCGGTGCGACGCAGTACGAGCGGCGCTGATTCCGCTTCTTCGCATCGAAAAACAGGCCGCGTGATGCGGCCTTTTTCTTTTGGAAGTCGTCACTGCGGGGCGCTGGCGAGCGGCCTACACTGGCTTCACCTCACTCACGCGTTCGTGCACAAACGCTATGGCAGCCTCACTCAAAATGGGCCTCGCGGCTGCGGTGTCCATCGTGGTTTATCTCGGCCTTGCCGCGCTCGGTTGGGGTGGCGTGGGTGCGTTCCTGGCCCACCCCGCACGCGTCGCGCTGGTGGTCATCACTGTGTTGCTGGCCATCGCCGCACTGCTTGCCGGCGGCAACCTCAGCCCCGGAGAACGTGAAGATCGATCCAACCGCTGGGTGCTGCCGGTGTTTGGCGTGATCGGCTTCGCCAGTGCATGGCTGCCGGCGTACACGGACCGGCTCAACCTCTGGTGCATCGATGGCGATGCCGTACGTTGGCTGGGTGTCGTGCTCTACGCCGCGGGCGGTGCGTTGCGTGTGTGGCCGGTGTATGTGCTGGGCAATCGATTCAGCGGACTGGTCGCGATCCAGCCCGGCCATACGCTCGTGACCGGCGGCATCTACCAATACGTGCGCAACCCGAGCTACCTGGGGTTGCTGATCGGCACGCTGGGTTGGGGACTGACGTTCCGGGCACTGGCCGGTGTGGTGCTGACGCTCCTGCTGATCCCACCCCTGGTGGCGCGCATGCGTGCCGAAGAAGCCCTGCTGCAATCGCAGTTCGGCGCGGAGTACGACGCGTACCGCGCCCGAACGTGGCGCCTCATTCCCGGACTCTACTGACGCCGTCCACCACCAGGCTCGACATCGTTGCCGCGCGATTGCGTGCGCGCCCGGTTGGCCCGGTGGCGCAGGCGCTCTGGCGCTACCTGACGGAAGACGCCTGATCGCGTTACCGGGGCAATGCGAAGCACTGCACGTCCGGCGCGGTGTAGACCGTCGGATACGGCGACCGCGGCCCCGTCTGCAACCGCAGAGGCTGCGTCGCCAGCACCTCGGCTTCGTTACGCTCGCGCACTGTCAGCGGCTCCGGCGGCGGGCTCGGCAAGCGCACCGGTTGATTGACCGCACACCGCACGGGTTTCCCGTCCGCCAGCCGTACATCCATCGTGTAATACGGCCCGACGATGGTCGGCGCGCAGGCGGCTGCGCCCAAGACCACCGTCATCAGCACCGCAGCATGCAGCGTCTTCATCACTCACCTCCGCAACGCGCGCGTCAGCGTTTTGACTCAGCGCGGCGCCTGCAAGTGCCGCAACATCAGGCAGCCGCCGTCAACATCCCCTGCTTCTCAATAAAGCGGATCACTTCCTCCAACCCACCCTGCGCACGCAGATTGCACATCACGAACGGCCGATCGCCGCGCATCTTGCGGGTGTCGCTTTCCATCACCTCCAGCGACGCCCCGACGTATGGCGCCAGGTCCGTCTTGTTGATGATCAGCAGATCCGACTTGGTGATGCCCGGGCCGCCCTTGCGCGGGATTTTCTCCCCGCCTGCCACGTCGATCACGTAGATCGTCAGATCCGACAGCTCGGGGCTGAACGTCGCCGCGAGGTTGTCGCCGCCCGACTCAATGAACACCACATCCGCATCTGGAAACTTGGACAACATGCGATCCACCGCTTCCAGGTTGATCGACGCGTCTTCTCGGATGGCCGTGTGCGGGCAGCCGCCCGTTTCGACGCCCATGATGCGTTCGGCGGGCAGCGCGCCGGAAATGGTCAGCAGCCGCTGATCTTCCTTCGTGTAGATGTCGTTGGTGATGGCCACCAGGTCATAGCGCTCGCGCATGGCCTTGCAGAGCATTTCGAGCAGCGTGGTCTTGCCGGAGCCCACCGGGCCGCCCACGCCAACACGCAGGGCAGGAAGTTTCTTGGTTCGCATGATGTTCAGGTTCAGGATCGAAAGAGTCGTGAGTATTGCGTTTCGTGCCGGGCGGACAACACGCCCAGCCCCGGTGAAAACGTAGACAGTTCAGGCGGATGACATGCCGCACGGCGCGTGGCCTCTTCCACCGCACGCGCCACCGCAGTGTGCAGACCGAAGAGAATGCGCTGCCCCGCAGCCTGCCCGAGCGGCACGGCCTTCACTGCCGCCGCCATCTGGTTTTCCACCCAAGCAAAGCAGTACGCCGTCACGCCGTCGTGCGGGTCGACATTCAGCGCGGCAGCGGCGGCGGCAAAGGCCGTCGGAAAGGTCACGGAGGCACGCGCGGCCAATGCGCTGCGCAGTGCGGTATCGCCCCATTCCATCTGCTGGATGAGGCGATTGAGCGACCAGCCCATCTGGGATGTTTCCAGCCGCAGCTCGCGCGTCTCGCGCGTGGCGAGAAACCACGCATCGCGCTCGGCCACGGCATCGAAGCGGCCTGCCTGCCAGTCAGCGAACTGCAACAGCCACAGCGGTGCCTCGCAGGCGGCCAGCACGTCGAGCCCTTCGGCAATCCACGCCGCAGCCGACGCTTCATCCGCCACGTGCCGCACGTCCACCGCCGCTTCCAGCCCCTGCGAATAGCTGAACGCGCCCACCGGCAGCGCGGGGGACGCAAGATGCAGCAAGGCGGTGAGCTGTGCCGCGTTAGTCATGGTGGTGGTGATGATGGCCGCAGCCGGGTCCATGGACATGGCCTTCGTCGTGACCGTGGTCGTGCCCATGCGCGTGGTCGTGCGCGTGATCGTGGCTATGCGCGTGGCCATGGTCATGCGAGTGACCGTGATCGTGCCCGTGATGCTCGTGGTACAGCGCCTGCGCGGCTGCGTAGTCCTCTTCGAACGTCGCATCGTGGCCGTGACGATGGCCGCCACCGTATGCGCCCGCCTCGGGTTCGAACGGCACCTCAACATGTGCGACGGTCACGCCCAGGCGCACGAGCATGTCTTCGAGCACCGGATCGGCTTCGAGCTGCAGTGCATCTGCACTGACCTGCACGGGCGTGTGGCGATTGCCGAGGTGGTAGGCAGCGCGCATCAGCGCAAGACGGTTGTCGCTCGTCACGCGCAGGACTTGCTCAGGTGCGGCCTGCACTTCCACCAGCGCGCCGTCTTCAGCGACCAGCACGTCACCGCCACGCATGACGGTGCCGCGCGGCAGTACGACGGCCACGTCACGGCCATCGTCGAGGGTGGCGCGCAGGCGGCTGCGGCTGCGCTCCAGGAATGGGAGCACCAGCTTAGGCGCACGCTTGACCAGCACGGAGGCCAGGCCGTGCGGCGCGGGGAGATGTTTAGTGATGGAAAGCATCGTTGGAACCTATTCACAATCTGATGACGGCTCCAGCTTGGAGCTGAGCCTGTCAAATACCAGGGTCCGAGCCTCGAAGGTCGAGCTCTGAGCCTCAATCGTCAGGCTCAGAGGCTCAATCGTCAGGCTCTGAGGCTCAATTGCCAAGCTCGGACACTCAACGGTGGGGCTCTGAACTCCGACTTTCACACTTTTGGTTTCGAATCTCGAGCTCTGAGGGTCGAACGTCGGGCTCGGAGGTTGGAGCACGAGGCTTTTTGCATCAAGCGTGGCCCTCGGAGGCTCGAAAAAATCACCATTTTTGCTTCGGTTGCGTCTCGTTTTGTCCAGATTGGGGCCTGTGGCCGAATTGCTTTGTTTCGTTGGCTCTTATTCGATATCTGGAGTATCGAATTTGAGGGTCAGAGGGTCGTGGTTGGGGGTCTGAGGCTGGGACTTCGAGGTTTGAGGCTCGTTTTCTTCTTTTCTGCCGGGGCGGGCCTTGGTGGTTTGCTGCTGTTTCACCCCCTGCCGGGGGCGACTCACTTTCTTTGTCTTGCCAANCGCTGCGCTCAGACAGTTTCCCTTCCTTTTTCCTCCCTGCAACAGAAATTCAAGGCGCCATCTAGGGCAAGGGGAAAGCACACCATCTTCTGCCTGCGCCCTACTCCGTTGTCGCTTCTCGATCCGTCGCATGTCCGTCGCTCCACTCGCACCAGCGCTCGGACTGGCCCCGCACGCACACCGCACCGCACCGCACCGCACCGCACCGCACCGCACCGCATTCAAGTCAGTTTCACCCCTTACCGCAGCGCCCCGTCGGTTTGGCCGTTGACGTTCCTGCCCTAGATGGCGCCTTGAATTTCTGTAAGCGGGCGGAAAAAAGAACGGGAACTGTCTGAGCGAAGCGAGTTTTCCCGTTCTCCGCACGGTTACAGAAATTCAAGGGGATGTCGCCATCTCGGGCGCGCCTTTCTTTTGCTTACTTTTCTTTGGCAAGACAAAGAAAAGTGAGTCGGCCCCGGCAGGGGACGATACGAGGGATGGACCAACAACAAGAAACCAGCCCACCCCAACCCACCCGCTAAAACAAAAAATACCTCTGCGCCATAGGCAACACCTCCGCCGGCTCACAAGTCAGCACCGTCCCATCCGCCACCACCTGATACGTCTCCGGATCAACAGTAATGTCAGGCTGCCAGTCGTTATGGATCATGTGCGCCTTGGTCACCGTACGCGTGCCCTTGACCTCCGCAATGGTCTTAGCCAACCCATACTGCTCCGCCACCCCCGCAGCTGCAGCCGACTGCGACAGGAAGCTCAAGGAAGTCCGCCCCAGCGCCCCACCCGCCGACCCAAACATCGGCCGATAGTGCACCGGCTGCGGTGTCGGGATCGACGCATTCGCATCCCCCATCGCCGCGGAGGCAATCATCCCGCCCTTCAGGATCAGGCTCGGCTTCACGCCAAAGAACGCAGGTTTCCACAACACGAGGTCGGCCCACTTGCCGACTTCAACCGAGCCCACTTCGTGCGCAATGCCGTGCGTGAGCGCGGGGTTGATCGTGTACTTCGCTACGTAGCGCTTCACGCGGAAGTTGTCGTGCCCACCGCGCGCGTCGTTCGGGTCTCCGGCGAGCTTGCCGCGCTGCACTTTCATCTTGTGCGCGGTCTGCCACGTGCGCAGCACGACTTCGCCCACGCGGCCCATCGCCTGCGAGTCGCTGGAGATCATCGAGAAGGCGCCCAGGTCGTGCAGGATGTCTTCGGCGGCGATGGTCTCGCGGCGGATACGGCTCTCGGCAAAGGCGATGTCTTCGGCGATGGACGCATCGAGGTGATGGCACACCATCAGCATGTCGAGGTGCTCGTCCAGCGTGTTGACGGTGAACGGCCGCGTCGGGTTGGTGGACGATGGCAGCACGTTCGATTCACCGCACACGCGGATGATGTCGGGCGCGTGCCCGCCGCCCGCGCCTTCGGTGTGGTACGTGTGGATCGTGCGGCCTTTGAATGCAGCGACGGTGGCCTCGACAAAGCCCGATTCGTTCAACGTATCGGTGTGGATGGCGACCTGCGTGTCGGTATCGTCGGCCACGCCCAGACAGCAATCGATGGCGGCCGGCGTGGAGCCCCAGTCCTCGTGCAGCTTCAGGCCGATGGCGCCCGCGTCGATCTGCTCGCGCAGCGCGCCTGGCAGGCTGCCGTTGCCCTTGCCAAGAAAGCCGATGTTCATCGGATACGCATCAGCGGCCTGCAGCATGCGCTGCATGTACCACGGGCCTGGCGTGCAGGTGGTGGCGTAGGTGCCGGTGGCGGGGCCAGTGCCGCCGCCGATCATCGTCGTCACGCCGCTGTTGAGCGCTTCGTCGATCTGCTGCGGGCAGATGAAGTGGATGTGCGTGTCGACGCCGCCGGCGGTGACGATCATGCCCTCGCCCGCGATGATCTCGGTGCCGGGGCCGATGACGATCGTCACGCCGGGCTGGATGTCCGGATTGCCCGCCTTGCCGATCGCCGAGATGCGGCCGTGCTTCAAGCCAATGTCAGCCTTGACGATGCCCCAGTGGTCGATGATCAGCGCGTTGGTGATGACGGTGTCGGCGCAGTCTTTCGATTCGCGCTGGCTCTGGCCCATGCCGTCGCGGATGACCTTGCCGCCGCCGAATTTCACTTCCTCGCCGTAGATGGTGAAGTCGCGTTCGACTTCGACAATGAGTTCGGTATCGGCCAGGCGGACGCGGTCGCCGGTTGTGGGGCCGAACATTTCCGCATACGCGCGGCGGGAGATTTTCAATGTCATGTCCGTGCCTCGCTCAAAGCTTGCCCATCACACGGCCGGCGAAGCCGTAGACCACGCGATCGCCCGCAAGCGCCACCAGTTCGACCGTGCGCTCCTGCCCCGGCTCAAAGCGCACGGCGGTGCCGGCGGCGATGTTCAGCCGAAAGCCGCGCGCAGTTTCGCGGTCAAAGCGCAGCGCGTCATTCACTTCATAGAAGTGGTAGTGAGAGCCGATCTGCACCGGGCGGTCGCCCGTGTTGGCCACCGTGACCGTCACCGTGGGTCGGCCTGCGTTGAGTTCGAGATCGCCGTCTTGCGGCAGGAGTTCACCGGGGATCATGTCGCGCCCCTTCAGACAGCCGCCGCCAGCAGGCCGGCACCGTACAGCGCCACGCCCACACCCGACAGACGCGCCAGCCATGCCAGACGCGGCTTCAGTGCAAAGCCCGCGCCGATACCAGCGGTATGCAGCAGCGCCGTTGCCACGGCAAAGCCGCCAACGAAGGTCGGGAACATGGCTTGCGCGCCTGCGGGGAATTCCGTGCCGTGCGCATAGCCGTGGAACAGCGCGAACGCGCCGCACAGCAGTGCACCGCCCCAGGTCGGCAGCTGGGCGCGTGCGGCAATCAGCAGGCCGAACACCAGCAGCGATGCGGCGATCATCGGCTCGGCCATCGGCAAGGCCACGCCGCCTGCGCCGAGCAGCGCGCCCAGGATCATCAACGCGACAAAGGCGACCGGCGCCCACAGCGCGTCGCGCACCGAGCGCGAGGCCAGTGCGCTCCACACGCCCACGGCCACCATTGCCAGGAGGTGATCTGCGCCGGTGAGCGGATGCAGGAACCCCGCGAGCAGGCTGCCCTCGGCGGTATGGCCCGGATGCCCAGGGTGGGCAAACGCAATGGAGGCGCCAAACGTAAGCGCGATGGCGGCAGCGGGCCGGACGAAGCGAGACAGGGTAGGCGTCATGGCAGGACTCGTAGTGGTGAGTGGCGTGCGGGCTTCAAACTTGAAAATTCAAAATTCAAACGATCGGGTGGTGGACGGTGACGAGCTTCGTGCCGTCCGGAAACGTGGCTTCAACCTGGATGTCGGGAATCATCTCGGCCACGCCGTCCATCACGTCATTGCGCGTGAGGAGCGTGGTGCCGTAGTGCATCAGCTCGGCCACGGTCTTGCCGTCGCGTGCGCCTTCCATGATGGCGGCGCTGATGAAGGCGACGGCTTCCGGGTAGTTGAGCTTGAGGCCGCGGCCCTTGCGGCGCTCGGCCAGCAAGGCGGCGGTGAAGATCAGCAGCTTGTCTTTTTCGCGCGGGGTCAGTTCCACGAGGGGCTCTCTTCGGTGAGGGTCAATTCAGTTCAGTTCAGATCGGACGATGCGAGGTCACGTCGCCATCAAGTGGCCATCAAGTGGCCGTCATGTAGACCAGAGGCGCAGCGGACGGCCCGCTACGCCATGCATCGGTTCGCGCAACGCCAGCCATGTCTGCGACAACAGAGCGCGTGCATCTTCGGGCCGGCGTGCGAGCACGCGCAGCAGCAAAACGTTTGGCAGGCCGGGCGCATCTTGCGTGAGGCACGTGACGCCTGCGCGCAGGTCGTCGTTGTACGGCAGGTGCTCGGCCATCGATTCGGCGAGGGCATCGGTCGCGCCTTCGCCCACGGCCCAGAGCGTGCCGACGACGTGGAAGCCGGCCATGCCCGTCGTCGCGTTCAGCATGGGCGATTGCGTGTCGAACGCGGCCGATTCAATCCACAGCGGCTGGCCGTTGCAACGCAATGCGGTGCGCATGACGATGCGGCCTTCGGCCCACGATTCACCGGCGGCATGGCGGCCGAGCATGGTCGTGTCCCAGCCGATGGCGGTGGCGCCCGGTGCCAGATCCAGCGTCAGGTCGATGATCGGGCAGGCCTGGTTGAAGACGATGTTCTCTTGCGGTAGCCAGTCGAGCCGCGCGCCGGCATCCATGCGGATGGCAACACGCTGCGTGGCCGTGCGGCCGAGCGACTTGTACCACTTGGTGGCGCCGGGCGTGGTCAGTACCGCATGTGCATCGGCACCGAGTTCGATGTCGATATCGAGCACGTCGCCGCCGGCAATGCCTGCGGGCGGATGCAGCATGACGGCATGGCAGACGGCCTCGCCTTCCGGATATAGCGCCTTCTGCACCCGCAGGGGCCCCTGATGCCGGCAGGTGGCCAGCACGGTGCGCTCGCCGCGCCGCGCAAATGCCAGGCGCAATGAGGCTTCCCAGGATGCAAATGCGGAGGCCTGCGGCGGAACAGGAAAATCGGGATGGCGCATCGGTCATGCAATCGGGAGGCATCCCTCATGAAACGCGGCTGTGCGCTTCAGGTTGGACCCCGCCCTAAGCAAACGGAAAGGTTTTCCATCATAGCCAGATGCCGCACATTTGGCACCCGACTTTTTCACACGACACCTGTGCGTCAAACCGCCACCAGATCGCGCACGCCATCAGCCTCCATGTTGGCGCCGTCGCCGCTGGCAATCACCTCGCCCCGGCTCATGACGACGTAGCGGTCGGCAATGCTGCGGGCAAAGTCGTAGTACTGCTCGACCAGCAGCACCGACATGCCGAACTCGTCCACGAGGCGGCGCAGCGTGCGGCCGATCTCCTGGATGATCGACGGCTGGATGCCTTCGGTCGGTTCGTCCAGGATCAGCAGGCGCGGCTCGCTCATCAGCGCACGCCCGATGGCCAGTTGCTGCTGCTGGCCGCCGGACAGGTCGCCACCGCGCCGGCCCTTCATCTCCTTGAGCACCGGAAACAGCTCGTAGATGGAATCGGGCACCTTGGAAGGCGCACGCTTGGCGGCTGCACCAATCAGCAGGTTCTCTTCCACCGTCAGACGTGGGAAGATTTCGCGCCCCTGCGGCACATAGGCAAGGCCCTGCGAGACGCGCTCGTACGCGGGCAGCTTCTGGATGGTGCGGCCTTCCCAATCGATCACACCGCTGGCGGTGGGCACCACGCCCATCAGGCACTTGAGCAAGGTCGTCTTGCCGACGCCGTTGCGGCCAAGCAGCGTGGTCAGCTTGGCCGACGGGACGTCGAAGCTGACATTGCGCAGGATGTGGCTGCCGCCGTAGAACTGGTTCAGTTGTTGGACCTGCAACATATCAACGCCCCAGATAGGATTCGATCACCCGCTCATCGCGCTTGACGGCATCGAGCGTGCCTTCGGCGAGGACACTGCCTTCGGCCAGCACGGTCACGCGCCCTTCGGCTCCGGCCAGCGCGGCGACGAACTCCATGTCGTGTTCCACGACCATGATCGAGCACGTGCCGCGCAGGCCGTTGAGCAACGCAGCGAGCTGCATCGTCTCTTCATCCGTCATGCCGGCAACGGGTTCATCGAGCAGCAGCAGTTGCGGTTGCTGCATCAAGAGCATGCCGATCTCAAGCCGCTGTTTCTGCCCGTGCGAGAGCAGCCCGGCGGGCCGATACGCCTCCGCTTCCAGGCGGATGCGACCCAGGGTTTCTTCGATGCGCTGGCGGCCGTCGTTCAGCAGACGCGCGCGCAGCGACACCCACCAGCGCTTGTCAGCCTTCATCGCCAGTTCCAGGTTCTCCCACACGGTGTGCTGCTCGAACACGGTCGGCTTCTGAAACTTGCGGCCGATGCCGATCTGCGCGATGCGCGGTTCGGTCAGGCGCAGCAGGTCGATGGTCTGGCCGAGAAACACCCGGCCGGTCACGTCCGCATTGCGTGGCCCCGTCTTGCCGGTGATCACATCCATCATCGTGGTCTTGCCGGCGCCGTTCGGGCCGATGATGCAGCGCAGCTCACCATGGTCGATCGACAGCGTGAGCGCGTTCAGTGCGCGAAAGCCGCCGAAGCGCACCGTCACGTCTTCGAGGTACAGGATGGCGCCGTGCGAGACGTCGATCGTGTCCGGCTCGACCACGTGGCCCATGCCCGTGGCGGTGCCGGTCTCCGCGCGGTCGGGGAGTTCGGTAAAGGTGCTCATGCGTGGTCTCCGGTGACGGTCGCGGCTTCGGGTGCCTTGGCTTGCGTGGGCACCCGCTTCTTCATGCGCAGCTTGCCCATCAGGCCCAGCACACCGTTCGGCAGATACAGCGTCACCAGCACGAAGATCGCGCCGAGCACGAACAGCCAGTATTCCGGCACCCATGCCGTCAACAACGTCTTGGCACCGTTGACCAGGAACGCACCGATGATCGGTCCGATCAACGTACCGCGCCCGCCCACGGCCACCCACACCGCCATCTCGATCGAATTGCCCGGCGACATCTCGCCCGGGTTGATGATGCCGACCTGCGGCACGTAGAGCGCGCCTGCGATGCCACACAGCACGGCGGAGAACGTCCACACGAACAGCTTGTAGCCGAGGGGGTTGTAGCCGGAGAACATCACGCGTGCTTCTGCATCGCGGATGGCGGTGACCACGCGGCCGAACTTGGACGTGACGATGGCGCGGCACGCAATGAACGCCAGCACCAGCGCGACGAACGTGGCGACAAACAGCACGGTGCGGGTTGGCAACGCAGAGATCTGGAAGCCGAGAATGCGCTTGAAGTCGGTAAAGCCGTTGTTGCCACCGAAGCCCGTCTCGTTACGGAAGAACAGCAGCATGGCCGCATACGTCATTGCCTGCGTGATGATCGACAGGTACACGCCCTTGACGCGTGAGCGGAACGCAAAAAAGCCGAACAGCCACGCGAGCACGCCGGGCACCAGCACCACCAGCAGCGCGGCCCAGGCAAAGTGCTCGGTGCCGTGCCAGAACCAGGGCAGCTCTTTCCAGTCGAGAAAGACCATGAAGTCCGGCAGATCGCTCTTGTACACACCTTCGCGGCCGATGGAGCGCATCAGGTACATACCCATCGCATAGCCCCCCAGCGCGAAAAACACGCCGTGGCCGAGGCTGAGGATGCCGCAATAGCCCCACACCAGATCGAGTGCCAGCGCCGCAAGGGCGTAGCACATGATCTTGCCGACGAGCGTGAGCGCATACGCCGACAGATGCAGCGGGCTGCCCTCCGGCACCAGCAGTGCGCACACCGGCGCGCCAATGCACACGATGAGCGACGCCAGCACCAGCGCAGACCACCCGCGCCGCGACAGCAACGGCATGCGCGCCGGAATATCGAGAGAGAACTTGGTCGTCGTCATATCAGGCCTCGGCGCTGCGGCCCTTGAGGGCGAACAGCCCCTGCGGACGCTTCTGGATGAACAGCACGATCAGCACCAGCACGATGATCTTCGCCAGCACCGCGCCATAGAACGGCTCGATGAACTTGTTGATGAGCCCCAGCCCGAACGCCCCGATGATCGTGCCGGCCAACTGCCCCACCCCGCCCAGCACCACGGCCATGAACGAATCGATGATGTAGCTCTGGCCGAGGTCCGGCCCGACGTTGCCGATCTGCGAGAGCGCGCAGCCGCCCAGCCCCGCAATGCCCGCGCCAAACGCGAACGCGTAGCTGTCGACCTTCCAGGTGCGCACGCCAACGCAGGCGGCCATCGTGCGGTTCTGCGTGGTGGCACGTACGAACAGGCCCAGGCGCGTGCGGTTGAGCACCGCCCACGCAATCGCCACCACGGCCAGCGCAAACAACAGAATGACAAGCCGGTTGTACGGCAGCACAAGGCCCTGCGTCAGGGCAACGCCACCGCTCATCCAACTCGGGTTGGCCACCTCCACGTTCTGCGCACCGAAGATGGAGCGCACCGCCTGCATCAGCAGCAGGCTGATCCCGAACGTGGCGAGCAGCGTTTCGAGCGGGCGGCCATACAGATGGCGCAGCACCAAGCGCTCCAGCGCAAAGCCGACGATGGCGGCGGCCAGGAACGCGGCAGGCAGCGCTGCCGGGAGATACCAGTCGAAGGCATTCGGAAAGTAGTTGCGAAAGATCGTTTGCACCACATACGTGGCATACGCACCGATCATCAGGAACTCGCCATGCGCCATGTTGATGACGCCGATCAGGCCATAGGTGATGGCCAGCCCGAGCGCCGCCAGCAAAAGCACGGAGCCCAGGCTCAGGCCCGCGAACAGGTTGCCGATCAGTTCAGATTTGCGTTCCTGTGCGGCCAGACTATCGAGCGCTTGCTGTGCTGCGGCACGCAGCTCGCCATCCGCCCCACTGTCTTTCGCGAGCAGCGGTGCAATGCGTTGCCGGGTCTGCGGGTTGGTGTCGCCCGCGAGCAGCTTCAGCGCTTCGAGCTTCTCGGCATGTGTGCCGTCGTCGAGTGCGAGATTGGCCCACAGCAGATGCAGCTTGCTGCGCAACTCCGGATCGGTCTCATGCTTGCGTGCGGCGTCGACAATGGGGCGTGATGCCGTCTCCGGATGCGCGAGCAGCGTATCGACGGCCTGCGCGCGCACCGCGCGATCGGGCGATTGCAGCACAAAGCCGCTCGCCGCGCTGTCCACTTGCGCACGCAGGGCATTGTTCAGAGTGAGCGATTGCAGGTCGTCGGCCTTGACGGTCACGGGCTGGCCCGAAATCGCATCGAGGTAGCGCTCGCCGTCCTGGCGCACCATGCCGGCGGCGGGGGCAAAGAACAGCGCGTCGTTCTGCAACGCTTGCAGAATCGGGCCGGCCTGTTCGGCAGGCGCAGCAGTGAGCGCGTTGAGCGTCTTTACCTTGGCGTCGAAATCGTCTTCGGCCAGCGGCTTGAGATCCGCCTGGGTCAAAGGTTGTCCGGCAGCCCACGCAGATACCGCGGGCATCGCAGCCAGACAGACCGCGCACAGCAGCGCGGCAAAGAATCGGGACAGGCGCATCATGGCAATCCGATACGTGGCGGTCGATGTCGAAACCGGTCCGCCACGTCGTACAGCGTCGTTCAAAGGACCGGCTACGTTAGACACATGGCCGGCCCGCCTGACCACATCACTTGCTTGCGACCATGTCAGGCTTGCCCTCGTTGCCGGGGATGTACGGGCTCCACGGCTTGGCGCGGATCACCGTCGGCGTCTTCCACACGACGTTGAACTGACCATCGCCGCGCACTTCGCCGATCATCACGGGCTTGCTGAGGTGGTGGTTGTTGTTCATCACCAGCGTGAAGCCCGACGGGGCCTTGAACTGCTGGCCGTACATCGCCTTGCGGACCTTGTCCACGTCGGTGGAACCGGCCTTTTCCACGGCCTGCTTCCACATCATGATGCCGACGTAGGTCGCTTCCATCGGGTCGTTGGTGACGCGCTTGTCACCACCCGGCAGGTTGTTGGACTTGACCCACGCAGCCCACTTCTTCTTGAAGTCGTCATTGACCGGGTTCTTGACCGACATGAAGTAGTTCCATGCTGCCAACTGGCCGGCCAGCGGCTTGGTGTCGATGCCGCGCAGTTCTTCTTCACCCACAGAGAACGCCACCACCGGTACATCCTTGGCCTTCAGGCCAGCGTTGCCGAGTTCCTTGTAGAACGGCACGTTCGAATCGCCGTTGATGGTGGAAATGACGGCGGTTTTACCGCCCTGCGAGAACTTCTTGATGTTGGCGACGATGGTCTGATAGTCGGAGTGGCCAAACGGGGTGTAGACCTCTTCGATGTCGCTGTCCTTCACGCCCTTGCTGTGCAGGAACGCGCGCAGGATCTTGTTGGTTGTGCGCGGGTAGACGTAATCGGTACCAAGCAGGAAGAAGCGCTTGGCGCCGCCGCCTTCCTTGCTCATCAGGTATTCCACCGCCGGAATGGCTTGCTGGTTGGGTGCCGCGCCGGTGTAGAAGACGTTCTTCGACATCTCTTCGCCTTCGTACTGCACCGGGTAGAACAGCAGGCCGTTCAGCTCTTCATAGACCGGCAGCACCGACTTGCGCGACACCGACGTCCAGCAGCCAAACGTGACGGCCACCTTGTCCTGCGTCAGCAGCCCGCGCGCCTTCTCGGCAAACAGCGGCCAGTTCGAAGCCGGGTCCACCACCACCGGTTCCAGCTTGCGGCCCAGAACGCCACCACTCTTGTTGATCTCGTCGATCGTCATCAGCGCCACGTCTTTCAGCGACGTTTCGGAGATGGCCATGGTGCCCGACAGCGAATGCAGGATACCGACCTTGATTGGGTCCTTTGCCTGAGCAAACGCGAAGTTCGACACAGACAACAGCGTTGCGGCGGCGACGGCAGACAGCTTCAACAGCTCACGACGTTTCATTGCGGCTCCTTGGGTTTATTGGTGGCGAGAACGACTCCCCGGGGCCCAAAATTGCAACTACCGTGCCATCGCATTTGGCTCATTCGAAGGGAAATCCGCGCCAAAACAGTGCCAAAGCCGCGCCAAGAACGCGCATTTGTTCTGCAGGATGCGCCCGCTTGGGGCGCGCGCAGACAAGCACAAAACAAGCTGAGTGCAAGAGAAAGACAAGGCAAAAAGAAAGGCCGGCATTGCGCCGGCCTTGTGAACGTACGAAAAGCGAGACTCAGGAATAGCGGCGCGAAATCGATTCGGCCACGCAAACCGGGCGCTCCTGCCCTTCGCGTTCGATGGTCACAGCCCAGGTCATTTGCGCGCCCGTCAGCGTGGGCGCATTAGGCAACGGCGGCAGCGCTTCCATTTCCACCAGCTTCACGCGGGCGCGCACACGGCTGCCCACCGGCACGGGTGCAGTGAAACGGACCTTGTTCAGGCCGTAGTTCACGCCCATCTTCACATCGGCCATCTCGATCGCGTTCGCCATCAGCATCGGCAGCAGCGACAGCGTCAGAAAACCGTGCGCAACCGGCGCTCCGAACGGCGACTCGCGCTTCGCACGCTCGACATCCACGTGAATCCACTGGTGATCGCCCGTGGCCTCGGCAAAGAGATTCACCTGCTGCTGCGTGATCTCTGTCCAGTCGCTCACGGCAACTTCCTGGCCGATCAAGCCTTTCAACTCGTCGAGCGATTCGATGATGCGCATCTGGGTTGTCTCCTTGTTGTGATGCGATGACGTGGAATCAAGCCTTCGGGCGGCGGCCAAACAGGCCCATGCCCGTTACCGTGCAGACGAGTTCGCCGCGCTGATTGTGTGCCTCCCAGCGGTTGACGGCCACGCCCCGATCCGGCTTCGACTGCGATGGGCGCACTTCCATGCATGTGCTCGACACTGACAGCGTGTCACCCGGGTACACCGGCTTCATCCAGCGGATTTCATCCACGCCGGGCGAGCCCATGCTGGCCGCCTTGCCGAGGAAGCCGGTCACCATCAGCCGCATCATGATCGAGCAGGTCATCCAGCCGCTCGAGATGATGCCGCCGTAGATGCTGTGCTTGGCGGCCTCCGCATCGATGTGGAACGGCTGCGGATCGTACTGCCGCGCGAAGGTCAGGATCTCCTCTTCGGTGACGGTGTAGGTACCCATCTGCAGCGTACGGCCGACTTCGAAATCATCGAAGTAAAAGTCGTACGATCGCGTTGCTTCTGCCCTTTCGTTCTCCGCCATATCGTCTCCTCCAAATGACAACGCCCCGCACGAATGCGGGGCGTTCAGGTTTGCCGTTACGCCGCTTGCTGGAAGCCAGGCAGCGATGCGAAGCGTGCCAGGTGATGGTCCACGTCGCCCAGCGTCGTGTTGATCATCGTCAGCCGCTTGAACATGTGCGCGGCCGGCAGTTCGTTCGTCACGCCCATGCCGCCGTGCAGTTGCACGGCTTCCTGGCCAACGTCACGCGCAGCCTGGCCGACGCGCGCCTTGGCAGCCGACACGTAGCGGCGGCGTGCCTCGACGTCGCCATCTTCAAAGTGCGCAGCGGCCAGATAGGTAATCGAGCGCGCTTGCTCGCCATGGATGAACATGTCGACCATGCGGTGCTGCAATGCCTGGAAGCGCGCGATCGGCACGCCAAACTGCTGACGGGTCTTGGTGTACTCAAGCGTTGCCGCGTTCAGCGCGTCGATCAGGCCGATCGCTTCAGCGCACAACAGCACGCAACCAAGATCCGCCACGGCGTCGATCGTTTCCCACGCTTCGCCCGCGGCGCCAAGCAGCGTTGCTGGTGCGTTGTCGAAGCGGATATCCGCAGCGTGCAGGTTGTCGATCGTGCGGTAGTCCTTGACCGTGACGCCGGCGGCAGTGCGGTCGACCACGAAGAGCGACAGGCCCGACGTATCGCGCGCTTCGCCGCCCGTGCGCGCCGAGACGATCAGCTTGTCTGCCTGCGCGCCATGCACCACAACCGCCTTCTCGCCGGTGAGCGTCCAGCCACTGCCCTGCTGCCCAGCACGCGTCGTGACATTGAAGAGTTCGTAACGCGATTGGGGTTCGCCAAAGGCAATGGCCAGCTTCACAGCGCCGCCGGCGACTTCTTCAAGCAAGGCGTCCTGCCCGCCCGCGAGCTTGAGCGCCTGCGCGCCCAGCACGGTCGCCTGGTACGGCTCCACTACCAGGCCGCGGCCGAGTTCCTGCATCACCACCAGCAGGTCCATTGCGCGGCCGTCGAAACCGCCTTGTGCTTCCGGCACTGGCAACGCGGTCAAGCCCAGTTCGGCCAGCGCATCCCAATGCCCCTGGGACACGCCTTCCGGCGAGTACACAACCTTGTTGCGCGCCTCAAAGCCGTAGTCCTTGTCGATGAAGCGGCGCACTGCATCGGCCAGTTGCTTCTGTTCGTCGGTGAACGAGAAATCCATGTTTGTCTCCGCTATGTGTTCTGTCGCCGTTCTGCTCAGACGCCAAGGATCATCTGCGAGATGATGTTGCGCTGGATCTCGTTCGACCCGCCGTAGATCGAGGTCTTGCGATAGTTGAAGTAGTACGGCGCAAGCGGCGCGGCATCGTTGTCGCCCGTCACGGCCTGCGAGGTGTCGCCTTCCAGGTAGCTCGGGTCGAACGGCTGGGCATACGGCCCCACGGCTTCGACCATCAGCTCGGTCAGCATCTGTTGGATCTGCGTGCCCTTGATCTTGAGCAGAGACGCCTCGGGGCCGGGGCCTTTGCCGGCGTTCTCGCTCGACACCACGCGCAGCACCGTCATCTCCAGTGCCAGCAGTTCGATTTCCAGCGACGCCACCTTGGCACCGAATACCGGGTCCTGCAGCAGCGGCTTGCCGTTCTTCTGGTGTTGCAGAGCGACACGCTTGAGGAACGCCAGTTCGCGCTTGGAGTTACCCACACGCGCGATGCCCGTGCGCTCGTGGCCGAGCAGATACTTAGCGTACGTCCAACCGCGGTTTTCATCACCGATCAGGTTTTCGACCGGCACCTTGACGTTGTCGAAGAACACCTCGTTCACTTCGTGCTCTTCGTCCAACATGATGATCGGGCGCACGGTGATGCCTGGCGTCTTCATGTCGATCAGCAGGAACGAGATGCCCTCTTGCTTCTTCGCATCCGGGTCCGTGCGGACCAGGCAGAAGATCATGTCGGCGTGTTGGCCAAGCGTGGTCCAGGTCTTCTGACCGTTGACGATGTAGTGATCGCCTTCGCGTACGGCGCGGGTCTTCACCGAGGCCAGATCGGAACCGGAACCGGGCTCCGAATAGCCCTGGCACCACCAATCGGTGCAATCAACGATGCGCGGCAGGAAGTAGCGCTTTTGCGCTTCATTGCCGTATTTCATGATCACAGGGGCGACCATGCTGACGCCGAACGGCAGCACGCCGGGCGCGCCGACCTGCGCGCACTCTTCGTCCCAGATGTGCTTTTGGATGGGAGACCAGCCGGTGCCGCCCCACTCGACCGGCCAGTGCGGTACCGACCAGCCCTTGGCCGCGAGCGCCTTGTGCCAGCGTACGAAATCGTCGCGGTTCAGGCGGCGGTGGTTCAACACCTTGTCTTGGATGTCCTTGGGCAGATTGGCTTCCAGCCAGCCGCGGACTTCCTGGCGGAACGCATCATCGGCCGCCGAGTAGTTCAGATCCATGCCTGTCTCCTGTGGTTGGCTCCCCACCGTGGCAAATCGGTGGAGAACGTTCTGTCGGACCGGCGCGGACCTGAATGGGGGCTGCTAGTGCACGGGCTGCTTGAGCGCGTCGGGCACCAACAGCGGCATCACGTCGATGCCTTCCTCCGCCAGTTCCTGCGCTTCCTCCCGAGACGTCGTCCCGCGAATACCCCGCTCCGGCGCCTCGTTGTAATGCATGCGGCGCGCTTCTTCTGCAAACCGCTCGCCGACGTCCTCGGTATTGGCAAGAACATGGCGCACGGCTTTCAGGTAGAGCTGTTGCAGGGTCGCGGGCACACCGCTCTCGCCTTCAGCTGCCTTGGCGGTGCCGCTTTTCTGGGCGGTCTCCGCACGAGACGACGATAGATTCAGGCGGGGCGCACTCGGCAAACGCTCGACCTCGTTGTGACCGCAAACTGGGCACGTCAATAGCCCGCGCTCTTGCTGCGATTGCAGGTCGGCATCGGAGCCGAACCAGCCTTCGAAGCGGTGGTCATTGGCACAGCGGAGGTCCAGCACTTTCATGATCGGTCCAGCGCATGGGGATGAGTGTATCCCCGATTCGAAAATTTGTGAACGGTCGTGCTAATTTTTTCGCACGACCGTTCGCTATGGTAGCAACGACAGGAAAACGGTGTGATCACACGACGCCTATAAGAGCCTCAGACGGCACCCGGCGTCCACGCGCCTGACAGAATCTTCTCAAGCCAGAACGTTCCGATGATGGTCTTCACGTCGGAAATCTTACCTTCGCGCACCCAATCGATCAGTTGCCCGGCCGGCGTGACGAAGGTCTCGAGAAATTCGCCTTCATCCAGCATTGCCGTACCCTGTTTAAGATCGCGCGCGAGATAAATGTCGATGAACTCAGTGGAATACGAAATGACCGGATGAATGCGCGTGAGGTAGTCCCAGCGCTCGGCCGTGTAGCCGGTTTCTTCGCGCAGTTCGCGCTTGCCGCATGTGAGCGCACCTTCCTCCGGATCGAGCTTGCCTGCCGGAAACTCAATCATCACCTTCCCGACCGGGTAGCGGAACTGACGCTCCATCAGCACGGTGCCGTCATCGAACAGCGGAATCATCATCACCGCGCCCGGGTGAATCAGGTATTCGCGGCTGGCATTGCGGCCGTCCGGCAGGCGAACAATGTCGTGCTTGAGCGTGAGAAATTTGCCCTGGTGCATCAACGCAGATGCGACCTGCGTCTCGCGCAGACCGGCATCCGGGTCCTGCGTCGCATCAGGGGTGGCGTTCAGCGGGGTGTGATCGGACATGGCGCTCTCTCATGCCGAGACAGCGAGAAACCTGCCCGGCGGGAATTAACGGGAATCGCGGGGATGGCGAATCAGGTATTGCCACGTAAAGCCGGGAAACGCGAACACCAGCATCAGGCAAGCGGTGATCGCGTAAAACTGCCAGCCTTGCGGAAAAGCATTGCCTTGGTTCGATTCGATACCAAAGCCAATCAGCCCAACCACAACGTACATGGCAATCAGCTCGGTGCCGCGCAGCCAGAACGGCTTGCGAGGCCAGCGTGCCGGCACCAGCGCCAGCACGCGTTGATTGACGAACGGCAGGTTGGCACAGATGAGTGCCAACGCGATGACAAACAGTCCGCCCGTCGACGTATTCATAGCGCTCGGCGTTTTACGAAGCCAACGTCAGGCGGATTGCCTGATAGCACACAGCCATCAGGCCGGCCGGGAAGATACCCAGCAACAGCACCAGCAAGCCGTTGACCGACAGCAGTGAACGCAGGCCGAAGGTGGCCTCCACGGGGCCATCGTCTGCCGGCGCATCAAAGTACATGACCTTGATGACACGCAGGTAGTAGAACGCCCCCACCAACGAGAACAGCACCGCCACCACGGCCAACCACGGCATACCGGCATCAACCACCGCGCCCAGGACCGACAGCTTGGCGTAGAAGCCAACCGTCGGCGGCAGGCCCGCCAGCGACATCATGATGAACAGCATCAGCAGCGCAAACCACGGGCTCTTTTTCGACAAGCCCTTGAGGTCGGCAAGCTCTTCCGCTTCGTAGCCCTTGCGTGCAAGCAGCAGGACCATGCCGAAGCCACCCAATGCGGTCAGCACGTAGGTGATCGCATAGAACATCGACGCGCTGTAGGCCTGGGCCGTCAAATCCGGCTTGCCGGAGCTGACGCCCGACACCAAGCCCAGCAGCAGAAAGCCCATGTGCGAGACGGTGGAATAGCCCAGCAGACGCTTGAAGTTGGTCTGAACAACGCCCGTAATATTGCCGATAGCCAGCGACACGACGGCCAGCACGATCAGCATGTTCTGCCAATCGAACGCCAGCGGCAGCAGGCCTTCCACCAGAATGCGAAACGTCATCGCGAACGCCGCCACCTTCGGTGCGCCGGCAATCAGCAGCGTCACGGCCGTCGGCGAGCCTTGGTACACGTCTGGCACCCACATGTGGAACGGTGCCACACCCAGCTTGAAGCCCAGACCAGCAACGATGAACACCACGCCGAACACGAGGATCGTCTTGTTGATCTCGCCGTTCTTGATCGCGTCAAACACCTTACCCAGCTCCAGCGAGCCAGTCGCGCCGTACAGCATCGACATCCCGTAGAGCAGCAGGCCCGAAGCCAGGGCGCCGAGAATGAAATACTTCATGGCCGATTCGGACGACACGTTCGAACGGCGGCGCAGCGCCACCAGTGTGTACGACGCCAGCGACAGCAATTCCAGGCCCAGATAGAGCACGAGGAAGTTGTTGCCGGTGATCATCACCACCTGACCGCCCAGCGTGAACAGCGCAAACATGTAGAACTCACCTGCGTACATGTCGCGGTCGGCCAGATAGCGGCGCGTGTAGACGAGCGTGGCAAACAGCGTAAGCGCACAGAAAGACGCCAGCACGTTGGCCATCGGGTCGATGACGGCCATGTTGCCGAAGACGTAGTGCGTCTCACCGTTCGCGGCGTTCAGCCCGAACCACACGGCCAGCACCAGCGTGATCACCAACGAAACCGGGTAAGCCACGCTGCTTCGCTTCTGGCCGCGCGCCAAGTCAATCCAGTTGACGGCACCAATGCCCAGCGCGAGAAAAACGATTGGGGCAAAAGCCGCAATAGAGGAGGACGATTGCATAGTTTCTTCTCGCTGCTTACAGCTTCGACTGAGCCACGTGGGTCAGCAGGTTGACCACGGACGCATGCATGACATCGGTGAAGGGCTTCGGATACAGGCCCATGTACAGGGTGGCGATCGCCAGCACGCCCAGCATGAAGAACTCGCGGCAATTCAGGTCCTTCAATTCGGCAACGTGCTTGTGGGTCACATCACCGAAGATCACGCGCTTGACCATCCACAGCGAATACGCAGCACCAAAGATCAGTGCCGTGGCGGCCAGCAAACCAATCCAGAAATTGAACTTGACCGAACCCAGGATCACCATGAACTCGCCGACGAAACCCGAGGTTGCCGGCAGGCCGCAGTTGGCCATCGCAAAGAACACCGACAGCGCCGCAAACTTCGGCATCGTGTTCACCACACCGCCGTAATCGGCGATCTGGCGCGAGTGCACGCGGTCATACAGCACGCCAATGCACAGGAACATCGCACCGGAGATGAAGCCGTGCGAAATCATCTGGACGATACCGCCCTCGACGCCGATCTCGTTGAAGATGAAGAAGCCCAGCGTGACGAAGCCCATGTGCGCGATCGACGAATACGCGACCAGCTTCTTCATGTCGGCCTGCACCAGCGCGACCAAGCCGATGTAGATCACGGCGACCAGCGAGATCGCAATGATGAATGCCGACAGGCTATGGCTTGCATCCGGAGCGATCGGCAGCGAGAACCGCAGGAAACCGTAGGCACCCAGCTTCAGCATGATGGCAGCCAGGACCACGGAACCGCCGGTCGGCGCTTCCACGTGGGCGTCTGGCAGCCAGGTGTGCACCGGCCACATCGGCACCTTCACGGCAAAGGCCATGAAGAACGCGAGGAAGATCAGGATCTGCTCGTTCATCGACAGCTTGACCTGATGCCACTGCAGAATTTCAAACGTGCCGCTGTGGAAGTACAGATACAGCAGCGCAACCAGCGTCAGCAACGAGCCCAGCAGCGTGTACAGGAAGAACTTGAATGCCGCATAGACGCGGTTCGGGCCGCCCCACACGCCGATGATGATGTACATCGGGATCAGCGTGGCTTCGAAGAACACGTAGAACAGCAGACCGTCGAGCGACGCAAACACGCCGATCATCAGACCCGACAGGATCAGGAACGCGGCCATGTACTGCGCCACACGCTCGGTGATCACTTCCCAGGCGGCAATGACAACGATGACGGTGATGAACGCGGTCAGCACCACGAACCACATCGAGATGCCGTCGACACCCAAGTAGTAGCTGATATGGAAGCGCTCGATCCACGACGATTTCTCGACGAACTGCATTGCAGCCGTCGTCTTGTCGAAACGCGTAATCAGCGGCAGCGTCATCACGAAGCTGATCAGCGAGCCGATCAGCGACATCCAGCGGACATAACCGGGATTGCGGTCTGAGCCCGAGGCCAGCACCAGCACGCCGAAGAAGATCGGCAGCCAGATCGCAAAAGACAGAACCATTTTTGTAATCCCTTATTTGCCTGCCAGGAACACGAAATACGTCAGCAGCCCAACCGTGCCGATGATCATCGCGAACGCATAGTCATAGATGAAGCCGGACTGGAGCAGGCGCACGACAGTCGCGAACCAGCCCACCAGACGCGCGCTGCCGTTAACGACAACACCGTCGATCACTCCCTGATCGCCGCCCTTCCACAGGCCGCGGCCAAACTTGACCGCTCCGTTGGCGAAGACGATCTCGTTGATCTTGTCCATGTAGTACTTGTTGTCCAGCAGCTTGTAGACGCCAGAGAAACGCTTGGCGATCGCTGCCGGGATATCCGGGCGCTTCAGGTAGAAGAACCACGACAACACGACGCCCGCCAGCAGCAGAATGAACGGTGCCGACGTAAAGCCGTGCAGCGCCATCTCGATCCAGCCGTGGAAGTCTTCGGCCAACACCTTCATAGCTTCGTGGTTGTCAGCATTGAAGATGACTTCCGAGAACACCACGCCGTGCTTGAAGAACTCGCCGAACAGCATCGGCTGGATTGCCATTGCACCGATGATGACCGACGGAATCGCCAGCAGGACCAGCGGCACCGTCACAACCCACGGCGACTCGTGCGGCTTCTGGCCCGGAGCCAGACCATGGTGGTGATCGTGGTCGCCCTCTTCCTCTTCATGGTGATCGTCGTGATGGGCGTGGGCCTTGCCGAAACGCTCTTCACCGTGGAACACCAGGAAGTACATGCGGAACGAGTAGAACGCGGTCACGAACACGCCGGCCAGTACCGCCCAGTAAGCGAACCCGGCGCCCGGCAGGTGCGATTCACGCACCGCTTCGATGATCGAGTCCTTCGAATAGAAACCCGCGAAAAACGGTGTGCCGATCAGCGCCAGCGACCCCACCAGCGACGTCAGCCACGTGATCGGCATGTACTTGCGCAGGCCGCCCATGTTGCGCATGTCCTGATCGTGGTGCATGCCGATGATGACCGAGCCCGCGCCGAGGAACAGCAGCGCCTTGAAAAACGCGTGCGTCATCAGGTGGAACACGGCCACTTGATAAGCCGATGCGCCCAGTGCGACGGTCATGTAGCCCAGCTGAGACAGCGTGGAGTACGCCACCACCCGCTTGATGTCGGTCTGGATGATGCCCAGGAAACCCATGAACAACGCAGTGATGGCGCCAATGATCAGCACGAACGACAGTGCGGTGTCCGACAGCTCGAACAGCGGCGACATGCGCGCGACCATGAAGATACCGGCGGTCACCATGGTGGCCGCGTGAATCAGCGCAGAAATCGGGGTCGGACCTTCCATCGAGTCCGGTAGCCATACGTGCAGCGGGAACTGCGCCGATTTACCCATCGCACCAATGAACAGGCAGATACAGGCGACCGTCAGCATGTGCCAATCAGTGCCAGGGAAGCCAATCGTGGCCAGGTTGTCGCGGGCGGCGAACACGTCGGCGTAGCTCAGGCTGCCGCTGTAGGCCAGCAGCAAACCGATGCCGAGCACGAAGCCAAAGTCACCCACGCGGTTGACCAGGAACGCCTTCATGTTGGCGTAGATGGCGGTCGGACGCTTGAACCAGAAGCCAATCAGCAGATACGACACAAGACCCACCGCTTCCCAGCCGAAGAACAGCTGCAGGAAGTTGTTGCTCATCACGAGCATCAACATCGAGAAGGTGAACAGCGAGATATAAGCGAAGAAACGGTTGTAGCCGTCATCTTCCGCCATGTAGCCGATGGTGTAGATGTGCACCATCAGCGAGACGAAGGTCACCACGCACATCATCATCGCCGTGAGCGAATCGATGAGGAAGCCGACTTCCATCTTCAGCGAGCCAACCGTCATCCATTCATAGACGGTGCCGTTGTAACCGGCGCCGTTGATGACGTCGGACAGCGTCAGCGCCGACAGGATGAAGGCGATCGCAACACCGAGGATGGTGACGCTGTGGGATGCCGTGCGGCCGATCTTCTCGCCAAAGAACTTGGTGCCGAACAGCCCAGCGATCGCTGCGCCGGCCAGCGGCGCGAGCGGAATCGCCAGCAGCAGGTTGGGATTGAGCGTGGTAGCCATGGAACGCTTCTTATAGGTGGATGCGGAGGTCAGCCCTTCAGGCTGTCCAGATCGTCGACGTTGATGGTGTCCAGATTGCGGAACAGCACCACCAGGATGGCGAGACCGATCGCGGATTCCGCCGCGGCCACCGTCAGGATGAAAAACACGAACACCTGCCCTGCCAGATCGCCCAGGTAATGGGAGAACGCGACGAAGTTCAGGTTGACCGCCAGCAGCATCAATTCGATCGCCATCAGCAGCACGATGACGTTCTTGCGGTTCAGGAAGATGCCGACGATGCTGATGGCAAACAGCACCGCGCCGAGCACGAGGTAATGGGCAAGGGATAGCGAAGACATATGGGTTCTCTCCCGGGGCTCAGCTCTTGGATTCAGCCGAAGCTGCGCCAGCCGACTTTTCAGACGGCATCGAGACCAGACGTACACGGTCCTTGCGCTTCACACGGATTTGATCGGACACGTTCTGGGCCTTGGTGTCCTTGCGGCGGCGGGCGGTCAGGGCCACGGCCGCGACAATCGCCAGCAGCAGCACCGCGCCAGCGACTTCAAAGGCATAGATGTAATCGGTATAGATGAGTTTCCCGAGCGCCTGCGTGTTCGGGCCGGTAAAGCCCTTCGGCAACTCCTGCACCGGCTGTACGCGCCCCATGAAGGTCTTGGTCAGCACGACGGTCATTTCCAGGATGATGACCACGCCCACAAAGGCTGCCATCGGCACGTAAGTCCAGAAATCGCGTCGCAGGTGCTCGATGTCGATGTCGATCATCATCACCACGAACAGGAACAGCACCATCACTGCCCCAACGTAGACCAGCACCAGCGTGATGGCGAGGAACTCCGCCTTGAGCAGCATCCAGATCGCCGCCGCGGTGAAGAACGAGAGCACGAGGAACAACGCCGCGTGCACCGGGTTCTTCGCGGTGATGACCTTCAGCGCTGCGAGCACCAGCACGAGCGCGAAACAGTAGAAGATGATCGTCGTGATTTCCATGATCCTGGCACGGGCCGTTTTGCGGCACGCGCTTGTCCAAAGCCGCGATGGCGTGACGCCACCGCAACTGGTTGGCTCTCAAAGAGCCGTTGTCCAACCGGGATGTCAACTGCACCGCCCGCCAACCGCACGGCGGACGTTCTGAATCAGCGGTACTTTGCGTCGGCCGCCTTGTTGGCCGCAATTTCCGGCTCGAAGCGATCACCCACGGCCAGCAGCATGTCTTTGGTGAAATACAGGTCGCCGCGCTTCTCACCGTGGTATTCCAGGATGTGCGTCTCGACGATGGCGTCCACCGGGCAAGCCTCTTCACAGAAGCCGCAGAAAATACACTTGGTCAGGTCGATGTCGTAGCGCGTGGTGCGGCGAGTGCCGTCGTCGCGCTGATCTGACTCGATCGTGATGGCCAAAGCCGGGCACACGGCTTCGCACAGCTTGCAAGCGATGCAACGCTCTTCGCCGTTCGGATAGCGACGCAGTGCATGCAAACCGCGGAAGCGCGGCGACAGCGGCGTCTTCTCTTCCGGAAAGAGAACAGTGATCTTGCGCGCAAACAGGTAGCGCCCGGTCAGCGCCAGCCCCTTGAAGAGTTCCTTCAAGAGGAGGCTGTTAAAAAATTCCTTGATGGCAAGCAACATGGTGCCTTCCTATTGTCCCGTTACTTCCAGATGTTCCACGGCGACACCAACCAGATGGCGACGACGACAAGCCAGCCCACAGTGAGCGGAATGAAAATCTTCCAGCCCAGACGCATGATCTGGTCATAGCGATAGCGCGGGAACGATGCACGCAGCCAGATAAAGACCGACAGCAGCAGGAAAACCTTGATCAGCAGCCAGAAGAAACCAGGAATCCAGTTAAGGACCGGTGCATCAATCGGCGAAGCCCAGCCGCCCAGGAACAGCGTTGCCGTCAGCGCCGAGATCACGATCATGTTGATGTACTCGGCCAGGAAGAACAGCGCGAACGCCATGCCCGAGTATTCGATCATGTGGCCGGCCACGATTTCTGATTCGCCTTCCACCACGTCGAACGGGTGGCGGTTCGTTTCTGCCACACCCGAGATGAAGTAGACGCCGAACATCGGCAGCAGCGGCAGCCAGTTCCACGAAAGAATGTTGATGCCGTGACCCGCAAAGAAACCGCGGTTCTGCGAGTTAACAATGTCCGACAGATTCAGGCTGCCCGTCACCATCAGCACGGTCACTAGCGCGAAACCCATGGCGATTTCGTACGAAATCATCTGTGCCGACGCGCGCATCGCACCCAGGAATGCGTACTTGGAATTCGAAGCCCAGCCGGCCAGGATCACGCCGTACACGCCCACCGAGCTAATCGCCATCACGTACAGCAGACCGGCGTTGATGTTCGACACCATGGCTTCGGCCTGGAACGGAATCACCGCCCAGATCGCCACGGCGGGCATCAGCACCATCAGCGGCGCGATGATGTACATGCCACGGCTGACCGCGCTCGGCACCATGACTTCCTTGAGCAGCAGCTTGAGCACGTCGGCAATCGGCTGCAGCAGGCCCATCGGACCCACGCGGTTCGGGCCCAGACGCACGTGCATCCAGCCGATCAGCTTGCGCTCCCACAGGATCAGGTAAGCGACGCACAGCAGCAGCGGCAGAATGATGCAGACCGCGCGGACCAGCGTCCAGATCAGCGGCCACCATCCACCGAAGGTGGCGGTACCGAAAGAAGTAATCGACTCGATCATGTTGACCCTTACACCGTAGCCGCCAACGCGGACGATTCAACCTTCTCAACGCTCACCGCGCCGAACATGGCACCCAGCTGAGCCGAAGCCTCGGTGGCAGCCGGCACGCGGATCACACCGGAAGCCAGCGACTTGTCCAGCACGGCCGGCAGCACCACACTGCTCTGCCCTTGCGTCACGCGCACGGCATCACCATCGGCAAGACCGAGTTGCGCGTAGAGATCAGCCGGCAAGCCAGCGCGCACGGCGGCGCGTGCTGCAGCCGTCAGTTGCAGCGAACCAGCGCGGCGCACGATCGGATCGGCGTGGTAGATCGGCACATCGGCCAGACGTTCGATGCCTGTCGCGGGGGCTGCCGGAGCAGCGGTCTGTGCAGTCGTCGTGTTCGACAAACGGGCGGTCACCGGTTTCGCCAGCACTTCGTCGCGCACGACTTCCGAGCTGTCGTATTCAAAGCCCGACACGTTCAGCAGATTGCCCAGCACGCGCAGGACTTTCCACGCCGGACGCGAATCGCCTAGGCTTCGCACAACGCCGTTGAAGCTTTGCGGCAAACCCTCGCAATTGACGAAGGTGCCGGAGGTTTCCGTAAAGGGCGCGGTCGGCAGCAACACATCGGCGTACTCGAGTGCCGCGCGAGAGGCAAACGGCGCCAGCACGATCACAGTGTCAGCCTGGTCCAGCGCCGCACGGGCCTGCACGGGATTCGCGGTATCGAATTCAGGTTCGGCGCCCAGCAGCACGTAAGCACGACGCGGTTGCGCCAGCATGGCGGCGGCGTCGAGGCCATTGCCTTGCGGCAGCGCACCGGCAATGTAGCCGCCCACGGTGTTGGCCGCTTCCGTCAGGAAGCCCAGCGTCGCACCGGTCTGCTGCGCAACCCACTGAGCCAACGCGTGCAGTTGCGAGAATTGCGGATGTGCTACAGCAGCGTTGCCGAGGAACACAGCCTTACGCTCGCCCGAAGCGAGGCTTGCGGCGATGCGCTTGGCAACGTCACCAGCTTCGATGCCATCGGTGCCGCCCGGACGGGCAACGTTGTTGGCAGCAGCCACGGCCACCGCCACTTGCGACAGCAGCGACAGCCATTGCGACGGTGCACCCAGCAGTTGCGTGGCGGCCATCAGCAGATCTTCGCCGCCGGCGCTGATCATGTTCAGTTGCGCACCCTTCTTGCCCGCTTGGCGCAGACGCGCAGCCAGCAGCGGATGATCCTTACGCAAGAAGGCGCCCACCACCAGCGCGCGCTGCAGCAGCGACACATCGGCGATCGGCAGGCCCAGCCACGGAGCGCCCGTCGGCTTGACGGAGAAATCGGATTGACGCAGACGGAAATCGACGTTGTCGCTGCCAATGCCACGCACCAGCTTTTGGAACAAGAACAGCTCTTCCAGCGTGCTGTGCGGACTGGCCAATGCACCGATTTGCTCAGCGCCGTGGTCACGCTTGATTTCGTTCAGGCCGTTGGCAACATATTCCAGCGCGGTGGTCCAGTCGACAGCCTTCCATTGACCGCCTTGCTTGAGCATCGGCTGGGTCAGACGGTCGTCGCTGTTCACACCCTCGTAGGCGAAACGATCCTTGTCGGAAAGCCAGCATTCGTTGATGGCTTCGTTGTCGAGCGGCAGAACGCGCATGACGCGCTGGTTCTTCGTCTGGACGATCACGTTCGCGCCCAGTCCGTCGTGCGGCGACACCGACTTGCGGCGTGCCAGCTCCCACGTGCGGGCCGAATAACGGAACGGCTTGCTGGTCAGTGCGCCGACCGGGCACAAGTCGATCATGTTGCCCGACAACTCGGAATCAACGGTTTGACCGACGAACGTCGTGATCTCGGAATGCTCGCCACGGTTGAGCATGCCCAGTTCCATCACGCCGGCAATTTCCTGACCAAAGCGGACACAACGCGTGCAGTGAATGCACCGCGTCATCTCTTCCATGGAGATCAGCGGGCCCACGTTCTTGTGGAACACCACACGCTTCTCTTCCTGGTAGCGCGATTCAGACTTGCCGTAGCCCACGGCCAGATCCTGCAGTTGACACTCACCACCCTGATCACAGATCGGGCAATCCAGCGGGTGGTTAATCAGCAGGAATTCCATCACGGACTTCTGGGCCTTCACCGCCTTCTCGGAGTTTGTGAAGACCTTCATACCCGCAGTGACGGGCGTGGCGCAGGCCGGCAGCGCCTTGGGTGCCTTCTCGACTTCGACGAGGCACATCCGGCAGTTGGCCGCGACCGACAGTTTGCGGTGATAGCAGAAGTGAGGAATGTAGGTGCCCGTCTGGCGAGCTGCCTCCATCACCAGGCTGCCTTCGGCAACCTCAACCTTCTTGCCATCGATTTCGATTTCAACCATGTTCTGCCACGCTTAAATGTAGGTGGGCACCATGCACTGCTTGTGTTCGACGTGATACGCGAACTCATCCCAGTAGTGCTTGAGCATGCCGCGGACCGGCATCGCGGCGGCATCGCCGAGCGCGCAGATGGTCCGGCCCATGATGTTTTCGGCCACGTTGTTCAGCAGGTCCAAGTCTTCCTGGCGGCCCTTTCCGTGCTCGATGCGGTCGACCACGCGGTACAGCCAGCCGGTGCCTTCACGGCACGGCGTGCACTGGCCGCACGACTCTTCGAAATAGAAGTACGACAGGCGCAGCAGCGACTTCACCATGCAGCGCGTTTCGTCCATCACGATCACAGCGCCCGAGCCCAGCATCGAACCAGCCTTGGCGATCGAGTCGTAGTCCATGTCGGAGGCCATCATCAGGTCGGCCGGCACCACCGGCGCCGACGAACCACCCGGGATGACCGCCTTGAGTTTCTTGCCGCCGCGCATGCCGCCGGCCAGCTCCAACAGCTTGGAGAACGGCGTGCCGAGCGGGATCTCATAGTTACCCGGACGTTCCACGTCGCCGGACACGGAGAAGATCTTCGAGCCGCCGTTGTTCGGCTTGCCCATCTTCAGGTAGTTGTCCGGACCGATGGACAGCAGGAACGGCACTGCGGCAAAGGTTTCGGTGTTGTTGATGGTGGTCGGCTTGCCGTACAGACCAAAGCTCGCCGGGAACGGCGGCTTGAAACGCGGCTGCCCCTTCTTGCCTTCCAGCGACTCAAGCAACGCGGTCTCTTCGCCGCAGATGTACGCGCCATAGCCATGGTGCGCATGCAATTGGAAGTTGAAACCAGAGCCCAGGATGTTGTCGCCCAGGAAACCCGCAGCACGCGCTTCTTCAAGCGCCTGCTCAAAGATCTTGTATTCGTTCCAGATTTCGCCGTGGATATAGTTGTAGCCCACGGTGATACCCATCGCGTAACCGCCGATGGCCATGCCTTCGATCAACGCATGCGGGTTGTAGCGGATGATGTCGCGATCCTTGAACGTACCCGGCTCGCCTTCGTCGGTGTTGCAGACCAGATACTTCTGGCCCGGGAACTGGCGCGGCATGAAGCTCCACTTCAGGCCGGTCGGGAAACCTGCACCGCCACGGCCGCGCAGGCCCGACGCTTTCACGTCAGCAATGACCTGTTCAGGGGTGATCTTCTCGGTAAGGATGCGCTTGAGCTGTTGATAGCCGCCGCGCTTGACGTAATCTTCAAGATGCCAGTTGTCGCCGTTCAAGCCGGCGAGAATCAACGGCTGGATATGTCGATCGTGCAGAGAGGTCATTTACTTGCCTGCTCCGGTGGTCGGCGCCTTCGACTGGAGGTCGGCGATCAGCGCGTCGAGCTTCTCGTTGCTCATGAAGCTGCACATGTGGGTGTTGTTGACGATCATGACCGGCGCATCACCGCACGCGCCCATGCACTCGCCTTCCTTCAGCGTGAAGTTGCCGTCGGCCGTGGTTTCGTTGAAACCGATGCCGAGCTTCTTCTTCAGGTAATCGGCCGCGCGTTCGCCGCCCGACAGCGCGCACGGCAAGTTCGTGCACACCGACAGCTTGAAGCGGCCCACCGGCTTGGTGTCGTACATGTTGTAGAACGTCGCCACTTCCTCGACCCACACCGGCGGCATTTCGAGGTACTCGGCCACGAACTGCATGACTTCGGGCGAGACCCAGCCTTTCTCGCTCTGCGCGACCGCCAGCGCCGCCATCACGGCGGACTGCTTCTGGTCGGCGGGATATTTCGCGACCGCCCGGTCGATTTCCTTGAGAGCTTCTGCTGATAGCATGTTCGTTGCGATTGGTGCGGGACGCGGGGCGTGTTACCTAGCTGCCTTACCCCGGCGTGCGTCCTCGTTTCACAGCCGCGCTTGCCTGCGCGTCAAACCTTGTTTCCTGCTGGTTCAGCGATCGATCTCGCCAAACACGATGTCTTGCGTACCGATGATCGTCACTGCGTCGGCAATCATGTGGCCCTTCGCCATTTCGTCGAGCGCGGCCAGATGAACAAAGCCAGGTGCGCGGATCTTCAGACGGTACGGCTTGTTGGCGCCGTCGGAGATTGCGTAGATGCCGAACTCACCCTTCGGGTGCTCAACGGCGGCGTATGCCTCACCTTCGGGCACGTGCATACCTTCCGTAAAGAGCTTGAAGTGGTGAATCAGCTCTTCCATGTTGGTCTTCATGTCAACGCGCGACGGCGGCGCCACCTTGTGGTTATCGGTGATCACCGGACCGGGGTTTTTGCGCAACCACTCGATGCACTGACGAATGATGCGATTGCTCTGGCGCATTTCTTCCACGCGCACCAGATAACGGTCGTAGCAATCGCCGTTCACGCCAACCGGGATGTCGAAATCGACGCGATCGTACACTTCGTACGGCTGCTTCTTGCGCACATCCCATTCGATGCCCGAACCACGCAACATCGCACCGGAGAAACCTTTGTTAAGGGCGCGCTCGGGGCTCACCACGCCGATACCAACCAGACGTTGCTTCCAAATCCGGTTGTCGGTCAGCAGCGTTTCGTACTCATCAACATACTTCGGGAAGCGGTTGGTGAAGTCTTCAATGAAGTCCAGCAGCGAACCCGAACGCGTCTCGTTCAAGGCGGCGAGGGCCTTCTCGTTGCGCACCTTGGATGCCTTGTATTGCGGCATCGTGTCAGGCAGGTCGCGGTAGACGCCGCCCGGACGGTAGTAGGCTGCGTGCATGCGCGCGCCCGAAACCGCCTCGTACATATCGAACAGGTCTTCGCGTTCGCGGAAGGCGTACAGGAACACCGCCATGGCGCCCACATCGAGCGCGTGCGAACCGATCCACATCAGGTGGTTCATGATCCGAGTGATCTCGTCGAACATGACGCGGATGTACTGCGCACGCAGCGGCACTTCGAGACCCAGCAGGCGCTCGATTGCCATCACGTAAGCGTGCTCGTTGACCATCATCGACACGTAGTCGAGGCGATCCATGTACGGCACGCTCTGAATCCAGGTCTTTTGCTCGGCGAGCTTTTCAGTCGCGCGGTGCAGCAGGCCGATGTGCGGATCGGCACGTTGAATGACTTCGCCGTCCAGCTCGAGCACCAGGCGCAGCACGCCGTGTGCGGCCGGGTGTTGCGGACCGAAATTCAGGGTGTAGTTCTTGATATCTGCCATGATCGGGCGCCCTTCAGTGCTTCAGACCACCGTATTGATTCTCGCGAATCACACGCGGCGTAATCTCGCGCGGCTCGATGGTTACCGGCTGGTAGACCACGCGACGCTGCACCGGGTCGTAGCGCATTTCAACGTAACCCGACACGGGGAAGTCTTTGCGGAACGGGTGACCGATGAAGCCGTAGTCAGTCAGGATGCGGCGCAGATCCGGGTGGCCCTCGAATACCAGACCGTACAGGTCGAACGCTTCGCGCTCGAACCAGTCAGCGGAACTCCAGATCGTAGTCACAGACGCCACCACCGGCAGGTCGTCGTCCGGCGCGAACACGCGTACGCGAACGCGCCAGTTGTGCGTGATCGACAGCAGTTGCGACACAGCGGCAAAACGCGGCCCGTTCCAGGCACCGTCGCCGTAGTCGGCATAATCGACGCCGCACAGATCCATCAGTTGCTCAAATTTGAGCGAAGCGTCATCGCGCAAGGTGCGCATGACCTCGTGGTAATCGGCAGCCTTCACCACGAGGGTGAGTTCACCGACCGATTCGGTCAGGCTTTGAACGCGATTGCCCAGCGCTTTTTCCAGCGCGGCCTTCAGGGTGGCGAGCTTGTCGGTCATCTCAGGCCTTGCGCGCGATGGTGTTGGTGCGACGGATCTTGGCCTGCAGCTGGATGATGCCGTAGATCAGTGCTTCTGCCGTCGGCGGGCAGCCCGGCACGTACACGTCGACCGGCACGATGCGATCGCAGCCGCGCACGACAGAATACGAGTAGTGGTAATAACCGCCGCCGTTCGCGCACGAACCCATCGAGATGACCCAGCGAGGCTCGGCCATCTGGTCGTACACCTTGCGCAGCGCAGGCGCCATCTTGTTGCACAGCGTGCCGGCCACGATCATCACGTCAGACTGACGCGGCGACGGGCGAAACACCACGCCGAAACGATCCAGGTCATAACGTGATGCGCCAGCGTGCATCATTTCGACAGCACAGCAGGCCAAGCCGAACGTCATCGGCCAGAGTGACCCTGTACGGGTCCAGTTGATCAGCTTGTCAGCGGTAGTCGTGACAAAGCCTTCGTTGAGTACGCCTTCGATCGCCATTTCACATCACTCCCAATCGAGCGCGCCTTTTTTCCAGATGTAGACGAAGCCCACGAGAAACTCGAGAAGAAACACGCCCATCGCGAAGAATCCCGGCCAACCGATCTCACGCAGTGCCACGCCCCAGGGGAACAGGAACGCGGTCTCCAGATCGAACAGAATGAACAGGATGGCGATGAGGTAATAGCGCACGTCGAACTTCATGCGCGCGTCTTCGAATGCTTCGAAGCCGCACTCGTACGGCGAGAGCTTGTCAGGATCGGGATTGTTCGGACCGAGGACTCGGCCGATGGTCATCAGAGCAAGGCCGAGGCCAACGCCGACAACGATGAACAACAGTACGGGGAAATAGGCTTCGAGGTTCAAGGGACGCCCGCCTTTTTGAATGGTTGCAACAGCACTGCCCGCAGGCGGCGCCTTGTCGCCCCATCGAAGGCGCCGGGTCCGCAGCCTTACGACGCCTCGACTACGCGCCGTCTTGCGGAGGGGCCTGTGCGGAACATCCCGTTGAACAGACCCCGAATTTGATTGGTGCCGACGGCGAGACTCGAACTCGCACAGCTTTCGCCACTACCCCCTCAAGATAGCGTGTCTACCAATTTCACCACGTCGGCTGGGGGAAGAAACTTTATCAGGAAGCCGGTTGAGACTTAACGCCCTTGCCGTTCCCCGCGTTGTTTCAAGCCTTGCATTCTACCGCAAAGCAACGCTTTTGTTCAATGCACAAACAAAAATCTTATGCCTCGCGACGCACCGGAAAACCTCAACGGCACGCCGCGATCATTACATCAAGTTACTTGGGCACAGCCGGCGCCGAAGCGGCGCCCGGAGCGGCAGCAGGAGCCGACGCGGCCGGGGCGGAGGCCGTGGACGTAACAGGCGCGACCGAACCCATCACACCTGCCGACACGCTACCCTTGTTGGTGCCGATCAGCGTCAGCGCCAGCGTGGCAATAAAGAACACGGTGGCCAGCACGGCCGTCGTGCGCGAGAGGAAGTTTGCCGAGCCGGTAGCGCCAAACAGGCTACCCGATGCGCCAGAGCCAAACGCCGCCCCAACGTCCGCGCCCTTGCCGTGCTGCAAAAGCACCAAGC
Source organism: Burkholderiaceae bacterium 26 (assembly GCA_000955795.1). Classification (GTDB taxonomy): domain Bacteria; phylum Pseudomonadota; class Gammaproteobacteria; order Burkholderiales; family Burkholderiaceae; genus Ralstonia; species Ralstonia chuxiongensis. The sequence goes on along the minus strand of JYOB01000017.1, from coordinate 313,721 downwards.
CGATCACGCCGAGCGCACTCAGAATTTGCGCCACCAGCAGTAGAGTCTTCAGAATTGCCATTTCGTTTCTCTCAATAATATGTTGCAGTCGCACATGTGTGACATGACGACTCGATCCGTCGTTTATGCGCGACCAATCGCCAGGAAATCTTCTGCCTTCAGCGATGCGCCGCCGATCAGGCCGCCATCGATGTCCGCCATTGCAAACAACTCGCCGGCATTGTCCGGCTTGACGCTGCCGCCGTACAGAATCGCCAAGCGCTGCGCCACACCTGCGTCGCGGGCAGCAACGCGGGCGCGCAGGAATGCGTGCACAGCCTGCGCCTGCTCGCTGGTTGCCGTCTTGCCCGTGCCGATTGCCCAAACCGGCTCATACGCCACGACGATACGACCCAGTTGCTCAACCGACAGCGTTTCCAGCACCGCATCCAGTTGGCGGGCGACCACCTGCTCGGTCTCACCAGCTTCGCGCTGCGCAAGCGTTTCGCCCACACAGACGATTGGGGTGATGCCATGTTCCAGTGCACGCAGCGCCTTGGTCGCCACTTGCGCGTCGGTTTCGCCGTGGTACGAGCGACGCTCGGAGTGACCGACGATCACGTAGCCGCAGCCAAATTCCGACAGCATCGACGCCGCCACTTCGCCGGTGAAGGCGCCTCGCGTTTCAGCCGACACATCCTGTGCGCCCCAACCCACCGCCGAACCGGCGAGCAAGGACTGGCACTGTGCCAGGTACGGGAATGGCGCACATACGGCCAGCGTGGCGTTGGTTTTGCCTGCCGACTTGATCTGTTCAAGCAGCGCGGCGTTCGCGCTCAGGCTGCCATGCAGCTTCCAGTTGCCCACCACCAGCTTCGGTCTTGCGTTCACGTTTTGCCCGGTCGACTGTCAAATAAACCCGACATTCTACCGTGGCGACAAAAACGGGGTCAATTTTGGCGTCTTGGAATCAATCCCAAACCAACATGATCTTGCCGATATGGGCGCTCGATTCCATCAACGCGTGCGCCTGCGCCGCTTGCGCGGCTGGCATAACCTCGTGGATGACCGGCTTGATGCGCCCTGACGCCAGCAACGGCCAGACCGTTTCATACAGATTGGCCGCAATGGCCGCTTTGAATGCAACCGGACGCGGGCGCAACGTCGAGCCGGTCAGCGTAATGCGACGGCGCAGAATGTCGCCCAGTGGCACCTCGGCTTTCGCGCCGCCGAGCAACGCGATCAATACGATGCGGCCGTCATCGGCGGTGCAGGCAATTTCGCGCCCAACATAGCTGCCGCCGACCATGTCGAGCACCACGTCGGCGCCGCGTCCAGTCTCGGCCTTGACGATCTCGACGAAATCTTCGGTCTTGTAGTTGATGGCGCGCGTGGCCCCGAGGTCGACACAGGCCTTGCACTTGTCGGCGCTGCCCGCGGTGGCAAACACGCGGTGACCCAATGCTGACGCGATTTGAATCGCGGTCGTGCCAATGCCGCTGGAGCCACCCTGCACGAGCAGCGTTTCATCGGCGCCATGCGCGCCCTGCCCCAGCAAGCCGCGGTCGAACACATTCGACCACACGGTGAAATAGTTCTCGGGCAATGCAGCGGCTTCGACATCCGACAAGCCGGCCGGCACCGGCAGGACTTGGCCCAGCGGCGCCGTGCAGAACTCCGCATAGCCGCCGCCTTGCACCAGCGCGCAAACACGATCACCCGCCTTCAGGCCGTAGCGATTGTCGGCGTGTGCCAGATCGCCACTGACGATCTCGCCAGCAACTTCAAGCCCCGGAATATCGGAGGCACCGGGCGGCACCGGATAGTTTCCCGTGCGCTGGAACACATCGGGCCGGTTCACGCCCGCTGCGCGCACACGGATCAGCACCTCGCCGCTCTTGGCCTCCGGCATCGGGCGCTCGCCAAGCTTCAAGACTTCAGGGGCACCGTACTGGGTGATTTCAATCGCTTTCATGGGAATCGGATCGATGAGGGTTACGACGCTGCGCGCGCGTTACGAGACGCTACGCTTCGGTTCAACAAAGTGCTGCGGAATGCCGCGCGTGGTTTCGCGCATGATTTCTTGTTTGCCGTGAACAATGCCATCGGCGATCTTGCCGATATGCAACTTGAGCCACATCTCCGTCGGCGAGCCAGCACGATAGTCAGCCGGGCCGAGCATGTCGACGCGATCATCGGCACGCAAGTTGTCGGCCTGCTCGAACGAGCGAGGGCTCTCGGGGTTGTAGACCGCATAGGTGCGGCCACCGCCCTTGCGCGCGACCGAAAACGCCGGAATATCGCTCGGCCCATCAGCCACGTAGATCATGTTGGCGAACGGCACACGGCGCTCGTCCTCGGCAATCGACGAATTCACGCTCACCGCTTCCGGGTGCTTGTTGACGCCCTTGTTGATCTCGAACAGCGCGCGCGTCTTGGTGGTGTTGTCGATGGCGTAGATGACTTCCGAGATGACCCGCCGGCCGTCCGCGTTTCTGTCGGGCGCCTCCAGGAATTCGCAGCCCCACACGCCGTCGATGTATGGGGCGATGGGCGAGCCCTTGATCATCTCCGTCAGGCCGGTGCTGACGATGTAGTGCTCCAACTTGATGTCGAACGCCTGGTAGGCAGCGTTGTGGCGCACCCACTCTTTGCTGCGCTCGAAAAAATCGGTCACGCCGGGAAAGAATTCAAGTTCGGCGCCCAGTTCGCGCAGCGTGGCGTTGTCGAGACCGCTCATGCGGCCGTCGCGCACATGGCGCAGCAGCACATTGAGGTAGAACGTTTCGTGGTTGACCTTCTGGCCGCGCGATTCGATTTCGCGCGAGCCTGCGGCCACTTCGTCCCAGAAAGCCTGCTCGGAGATGTTGAAGCGATCGAACAGCGGCACTTGCATGTAGCGCGGGATTAGCGTCTTGTCGAAATCCCAGACGATGGCGATGCGATTTTGCTCGAACAGGCGGCTCATGATGGGGCGCGAAAGGGCAACGGGAAGAACTCGCGACGCAGTGTAAACAAAAAAACGGCTGGACATTGTCCAGCCGTTTTTCATGGCGAAAACCGCTCGCTTACTGCTGTTGTTGCTGCTGCTGTTGCGAGGCAGCGTCGCCTGCACCCGGTGCTTGCGGGGCAGCGGCCGGCACGTCGCCTTCTTCAGCCTTGGCAGCCTTGATCGACAGACGCATACGGCCCTTCTCGTCGGTGCTCAGCAGCTTCACGCGCACAGCCTGGCCTTCCTTCACATAGTCGGAAACCTGGTTCACGCGCTCGTTGGCAATTTCCGAGATGTGCAGCAGACCGTCCTTGCCCGGCAGGATGTTCACGATTGCGCCAAAGTCGAGCAGCTTGAGCACGGTGCCGTTGTAGATCTTGCCCACTTCGGCTTCTGCCGTGATGCCTTCGATGCGGCGCTTGGCTTCCGCCATGCCTTCCGACGACGTCGACGCGATGGTGATCGTGCCGTCTTCCTGGATGTCGATCGTGCAGCCGGTTTCCTTGGTCAGCGCCTGGATGGTCGAACCGCCCTTGCCGATCACGTCGCGGATTTTCTCCGGGTTGATCTTGACGGTGATCATGCGCGGAGCGTGCTCCGACAGCTCGGTCCGCGCGCCGCCCATGGCAGCCTGCATCTTGCCTAGGATGTGCAGACGGCCTTCCTTGGCTTGCGCCAGTGCCACTTGCATGATTTCCTTGGTGATGCCCTGCACCTTGATGTCCATCTGCAGCGCGGTGATACCAGCGTCGGTACCAGCAACCTTGAAGTCCATGTCGCCCAGGTGATCTTCGTCACCCAGGATGTCGGTCAGCACGGCGAACTTGTTGCCTTCCAGGATCAGGCCCATGGCCACGCCAGCCACGTGCGCCTTGATGGGCACGCCAGCGTCCATCAACGACAGCGAGCCGCCGCAGACCGAAGCCATCGACGAAGAACCGTTCGACTCGGTAATTTCGGACACCAGACGGATCGTGTAAGCGAATTCATCGTCCTTCGGCAGCACCGGGATCAGCGCACGCTTGGCCAGACGGCCGTGGCCGACTTCGCGGCGCTTCGGGCTGCCCACGCGGCCGGTTTCGCCCGTAGCGAACGGCGGCATGTTGTAGTGAAGCATGAAGCGGTCACGGTACTCGCCTTGCAGCGCGTCGATGATCTGCTCGTCGCTCTTGGTGCCCAGGGTCGCCACCACCAGCGCTTGCGTTTCACCGCGCGTAAACAGGGCCGAGCCGTGCGCACGCGGCAGCACCGACGAACGGATTTCGATCGGGCGCACCGTGCGGGTGTCGCGGCCGTCGATACGCGGTTCGCCGTTCAGGATCTGGCCGCGCACGATCTTCGCTTCCAGCTCGAACAGGATGTTGTCGACTTCCACGCCGTCGGCTTCCACGCCGGCTTCGGCCAGCTTGGCGGCAACCGACTTGTAGACTTCCTTCAGCTTTTGGCTGCGGGCCGACTTTTGGCGCAGTTGGTAAGCGGCTTGCAGATCAGCCAGGGCCAGCTCGGAAACCTTGGCGGTCAGCGCCTCGTTCTTCGGAGCCGCTTGCCAATCCCACTCGGGCTTGCCGCCGTCGCGCACCAGCTCGTGGATCGCGTTGATGGCGATCTGCATTTGCTCGTGGCCGTACACGACGGCGCCCAGCATGACTTCTTCCGACAGTTGCTGCGCTTCGGATTCGACCATCAGCACGGCACGCTCGGTACCGGCCACAACCAGGTCCAGATCCGAGTGCGCCAGTTGCGCGCGGTTCGGGTTCAGCAGGTACTGGCCATCTTTGTAACCCACGCGGGCAGCGCCCACCGGGCCGTTGAACGGCAGACCCGACACAGCCAGCGCAGCCGAAGCAGCGACCAGCGCCGGGATGTCGGCCGGCACTTCCGGGTTGATCGACAGCACGTGGATGACGACCTGGACTTCGTTGTAGAAGCCTTCCGGGAACAGCGGACGCAGCGGGCGATCGATCAGGCGCGAGGTCAGCGTTTCGTTTTCCGACGGACGGCCTTCACGCTTGAAGAAGCCACCCGGGATCTTGCCGGCAGCGTAGGTCTTCTCGAGGTAATCGACGGTCAGCGGGAAGAAGTCTTGACCCGGCTTCGGGTTCTTGGCGCCCACCACGGTAGCGAGCACAACGGTGTCGTCCATGTCGAGCAGCACAGCGCCGCTCGCCTGGCGGGCGATCTCACCCGTTTCCATGCGGACCTTATGGCCGCCCCACTGGAATTCTTTGACGATCTTATTGAACATGTTTTCTCCTGTTCGGTATTCGCGGCACCGACGATTCAAAGTCGATTCCATTTACGCCGCGACAAACACGTTCCGGAAGACGGTGCGGTTGCAGAGGTGTGTTTTATGCCATTCCAGCGCCGCGCTGGCACCAACGCCGCGCTGGAATGACACAAGGCCCTGCTTCCTGCCGCCTCCGGTCCTTGGCAGCCGCTTCATCGATTGAATCGGCCGGCTGCCATCACTCACCGGTTGCCCGGCGCGGCCACAAACGCGGCCGCCAAAAACAAAATGCCTGCATCAGCACGCTGACGCAGGCACTTTTCATCACGCGCAGTGCGTGATACCCACCATTACTTACGCAGACCCAGCTTTGCAACCAGCGCGGTGTAACGGTCAGCGTCCTTGCTCTTGAGGTAGTCCAGCAGACGGCGACGACGGCTCACCATGCGGAGCAGGCCGCGACGGCTGTGGTGATCCTTCATGTGCGCCTTGAAGTGCGGCTGCAGTTCGTTGATGCGGGCGGTCAGCAGTGCAACCTGCACTTCCGGGCTACCCGTGTCGTTGGCGCTGCGGCCGTTATCTTTGACGATGTCTTGCTTCTTGATGTCAGCGACGGACATTTTGATTCCTTTGACTTGCGGACACTGCAGCGCCTGAATAGCCGCCGTTGGTGCCGTGTTGAACAATGATCTTGCCACCCACCCGATCCAAAACCGGCCTGGACAGCAAGACCACGATTATAGCCCAGAACCCCGCCCTGACGACAGTTCTGTCTCATCCCGCTCAGTAGCGCACCATTTTGCAGGTCGTAGGCAAAGCGGTTTGCGAAGCTGGAATCACTTTAAGTGTGCGAAAGCCGTAGCCTGAGCCCTCAATATCGAAGGGTGTGCCGGGCGTGCCCGCGCGCTCCATCTGTGTAACGACAAGCGGCTGGATCGCCTGGTGATCCTCGGCCCGCAGCGTGATGCGGTGGAAGCCGTTGTCGAGTGATGCGCCTTCCAGCGCACGTGCCACGGCCGCAGCTTCCGTAGAGCCGGCCCGCTCGATGGCCGCGGCCAGCATGGTCACCATCATCTGGTCGCGCAGCAGCGGGTAATCGTCGGCGGGCGCTGGGTAGCGGGCGCGGAAGGCCTTGTAGAACGCATCGGACTTCACTCCACCCAGGTTCGGATGCCACTCCGCCACAGCCACCACACGACCGACGCCGGCTTCGCCCATCGCGCCAGGCGCGCCGAGCGAGTTGCCATAAAACGTAAAGAAGCGCGCCTTGAGCCCGGCATCCCGTGCGGCCTTGACGAGCAACGTCAGATCGTTGCCCCAGTTGCCGGTGATGACCGTATCCGCACCCGACGCGGCAATGCGCGCCACATACGGCGCGAAGTCCTTCACCTTGCCGATCGGGTGCAGCACCTCGCCAACGATCGCTATGTCCGGCCGCTTCTCGCCCAACTGCTGACGCGCCGATTGCGCCACTTGGCGACCGAACGTGTAATCCTGCCCAATCAGGTAGACCTTTTTGATGGCCTTGTCCGCGCGGATCACTTCGGTCAGCGCGTGCATGCGCATGTCGGCCGACGCGTCGAAGCGGAAATGCCAGAAGCTGCATGCCTCGTTGGTCAGCGACGGATCGACGGCGGCGTAGTTCAGGAACAGCACGCGCGAGTCCGGATGACGGTCGTTGTAGCGCGAAATCGACGTCGACAACGCTGCCGCGGCCGCCGAACTGTTGCCCTGCAGCACGAAACGGACACCCGCATCCGTGGCCGCCTGCAATTGCAGCAAGGATTCGTCAACGGTGTTCTTGCTATCGAAGCGCACGAGCGCAAGCGGATGACGACCATCGGGCAGCTTCACACCGCCGCGCGCATTGACGTTCTCAATGGCCATGCGCAGATTGCGATCCACTGCCTCGCCCGCATTGGCAAATGGGCCCGACAACCCTTCAATCAGGGCCAGCCGGATTGGCGCGGCTTCAGGCTGGGCAGTTGCCGCGCCACACAATCCTACAGCCGCCAGCGCGGCCACAAACCAACGAAACACCATGGCAAATCTCCGTGAAGCGCGGATGGTAAAGCGCCGTTGCATGTCGGCACAAGCCAACACAGCTCGCACGGGCTCCTACACTGAAAGCCCCGGGAGAACCATTGTGAGCATTCGATCGACGTGGCAGCGCGCGGCGCTGCTCGGTGTAACGCTGACGTCAATGTGCGCATGTACCGTGCTGGCGCCGGTGCAAACCGGCGAAGCGCTGCTCGGCCAACCCGCTTCTGCCGTGGAAGCTCGCTTCGGCAAACCACCCGAGCGGTATCCGCGTGCGGATGGCGGCACGCGCTGGCTATATCCGACGCAGCCCTATGGGCAATTTACTTATGCCGCCGACTTCGACGCCAGCGGGAAGCTCGTCTCGTTCCGGCAGATTTTGACCACGATGGATTTTGCGCAGATCCGCGTCGGCACAGCGACGCGAGCTGACGTGCTGCAGGCGTTCGGCAAGCCCGAAGAGACCGCCTATTTCCGGCTGATGGATCGGCAGGTGTGGTCGTATCGCTTTAGGCAAGAGGGCGTGTGGCCATCGCTGATGAACTTCTATTTCGATCGCGACGGCATCGTGCGCCTCACGCAGGTCAGCCCCGACCCGATGTACGACCACGATCACGATTCCAGCCGGTAAGCCAGGGCTAAACGCCAGAACGGCAACATCCACGCGAGGCGCATCGCCTGGCGTGGACATTCGGGTCGGCCATGTCGTGGATCGCACAGACATCGCTCTCAAAGACGGCTGGCATGGCGCACGCTCCTGACGTGTCCGGTGCCGCCGCACCCGCTTCGCGTTCCGGTGGATAACCGGGTGCGCGCTCAGTGGTAATCGTGTTGGGGTCTGGGCTGACTCCTGCGTGTGTTGGTAGAACCCGCGATCAGATCTGCGGGTTGAGTTTTTCGCTGCTCTTGTCTTGCAGCTTGTTCAGCGCGGCAAGGTAGGCCTTGGCCGAGGCTGCGACGATGTCCGGATCGGTACCCACACCGTTGACGATACGGCCCGACTTGGACAGCCGTACCGTCACTTCGCCCTGCGCCTGCGTGCCCGTCGTGATGGCGTTGACCGAATACAGCAGTTGCTCGGCGCCGCTGGCGACCTTGCTCTCAATCGCGTTGAGCGTCGCGTCAACCGGGCCATTGCCCTCCGCCTCGCCCGTCACTTCCTTGCCGTCCGCAACGAAGACGATGCGCGCGTGCGGACGCTCGCCGGTTTCCGAACGCTGGGCCAGCGACACGAAACGGAAGTGCTCACCCTCGCTGTGCTGTGCTTCGTTCGAAACGATGGCGACGATGTCCTCATCAAAGATCTCGGCCTTCTGATCGGCCAGCTCCTTGAAACGGGTGAAGGCTGCGTTCAGTTCGGCTTCCGATTCGAGCTCAATGCCCAGCTCCTGCAGGCGCTGCTTGAACGCATTGCGACCCGAGAGTTTGCCCAGGACGATCTTGTTGGCCGTCCAGCCCACGTCTTCGGCGCGCATGATTTCGTACGTGTCGCGCGCCTTGAGCACGCCATCCTGGTGGATGCCCGAAGCGTGCGCAAACGCGTTGGCGCCCACGACCGCCTTGTTCGGCTGCACGACGAAACCGGTGATCTGCGAAACCAGCTTGGATGCCGGCACGATCTGCGTGGTATCAACACCAACGTCGAGGTTGAAGTAGTCGCGACGCGTCTTCACGGCCATCACGACCTCTTCGAGGCTGGTATTGCCGGCACGCTCGCCCAGGCCGTTGATCGTGCATTCGATCTGGCGTGCGCCGCCCAGTTTGACAGCGGCCAGGGAGTTCGCGACCGCCATGCCAAGGTCGTTATGGCAATGCACCGACCAGACCGCCTTGTCGGAATTCGGGATGCGCTCGCGCACCGAGCGGATCAGCGCGGCATAACCTTCCGGCACCGCGTAGCCCACCGTATCCGGCAGGTTGATGGTGGTCGCGCCCTCAGCGATCACGCCTTCCAGTACGCGGCACAGAAAATCCATGTCGGAGCGGCTGCCATCTTCCGGCGAGAACTCGATGTCGTCGGTGAATTGGCGCGCGAAGCGCACCGCCAGGCGCGCCTGCTCGTACACCTGATCCGGCGACATGCGCAGCTTCTTCTCCATGTGCAACGCCGATGTGGCGATGAACGTGTGGATACGGAACTGGCCGGCCGGCTTGAGCGCCTCGGCGGCGCGGGAAATATCGCGGTCATTCGCGCGAGCCAGCGAGCAAATGCGCGAATCCTTGACCGACTGCGCAATCGCCCGGATCGCCTCGAAGTCACCGTTGGAGCTGGCCGCGAAGCCGGCTTCGATCACATCCACCTTGAGCCGCTCAAGCTGCTTGGCGATGCGGATCTTCTCTTCCTTGGTCATCGAAGCCCCAGGGGACTGCTCGCCGTCGCGCAAGGTGGTATCGAAAATGATGAGTTTGTCGCTCATGGCGGCTCCTTGGTGGGGGTGACGTTTTTGGCGTCGGTCTTAGTGGATGTCTCGAATGGTTTTTTGCGGCGCAGAATGCAAAACGCCCCGGCGTGCATGGTTGCAGGCCGGGGCGCTGTGAATTCTGGTTCGCGAAAACTTGGCGGTTTGTGCTTGCCTTGTCTTGCGATTTCCTATGCGCGTGTCCCGACCTGACGACCTAGTAGGCCACCAATCGAGACTAGCGTAATCAGAATGGAAATCGGGTGCGAAAGCATGCAAACGACTATAGACGAATTCAAAAATCGGCGCAAGCGCACATTGGTGCAGCGCATCGGTCACTCATGCGCGTCGCCCGATGCCTGTTTCGGCAAGCGCGGGCTGCCCTGTTGGCCGTGCAGCGCACGCCAGCCCCACAGCAGATAGCCCGATACCGCGTAACCAACAAACAGGCCAAATAGCGCAACCGGCGGATCGCTCGATATCACCACGAACAACACCAGCACGAGCACCATCACGCCAAACGGCACGCGATGACGAACGTCGAGCGCCTTGCCGCTATAGAACGGCGCGTTCGACACCATCGACAGCCCTGCATACAGCGTCAGCCCGAAGGCCACCCACGGCATCCACAGCTCTTTGACCGGCAGCTTGTTGTCGATCGCGAGCCAGACAAAACCCGCGATGAGCGCTGCGGCTGCCGGGCTCGGCATGCCCTGGAAAAAGCGCTTGTCGACCGACCCGATGTTCGTGTTGAAGCGTGCGAGACGCAATGCCGCGCCAGCGCAATACACGAACGCCGCGAGCCAACCCCACTTACCCAGATCGCGCAGGATCCATTCGTACATGACCAATGCCGGCGCAACGCCGAACGACACCATGTCCGATAGCGAATCGTATTGCTCGCCGAACGCGCTTTGCGTATTGGTGATGCGGGCGACGCGGCCATCCATCCCATCGAGCACCATCGCCGCGAAGATGGCGATCGCAGCCGTCTCAAAGTTCAGGTTCATCGCCTGCACGATCGCGAAAAAGCCGGCGAACAGCGCCGCAGTCGTGAATGCGTTGGGCAGCAGATAGATGCCGCGACGGCGCGGACGCACGATCTCAAGATCGTCGTCATCCGAACGCGGCTGGTTGTGCCGCAGCGGACGCAAGTGCGTCACGTTGCCGGCGGTAAAACGCTTCTTGCGTCGGTTGAACGCGGGCATGGCGGCCTCCGGGTCAGTCAGTCCAGCTCTGCAAGCACCGTAAGCGTGGCGGACACTTTTTCGCCAATGGTCACGCGCGGGCGTGCCGTCAGCGGCAGGTACACATCAACGCGGGAGCCAAAGCGGATGAAACCATAGCGTTGGCCACGCGCGAGCGCTTCGCCTGCCTTGGTATAGCAAAGGATGCGCCGCGCGATCAATCCCGCCACCTGCACAGAAGTGACGAGCTGGCCATCGGCACGGCGCAGCACGATGGCGTTGCGCTCGTTTTCGAGCGACGCCTTGTCCAGGTCCGCATTAACGAACTTGCCCGGAAAGTACTGCACCTGTTGCACCGTGCCGTCGACCGGCGCGCGGTTTGAGTGCACGTTGAACACGTTCATGAACACGCTGATCTTCAGCGAGTCGCGATCGGCGTACGGGTCACGCACTTGCTCGACGGCGACGATGCGGCCATCGGCCGGCGACAGAATCGCATTGGCCTGCGTGGGCACAGCGCGCGCCGGATCGCGGAAAAACTGCAGCACAAACAGCGTCAGCACCCAGAACGGCCAAGCCCAGCCGAAGCCGGCGGCAGCCTGCACGATGAGCGTGACGATGAAAATCCCGCCCAAGTACGGCCAACCCTCGCGGGCGATGATGGGATGCGGATACGTGTTGTTCAAATCAGACCTCGACAGCGTCTTGAAGGAAATGCGGCATTCTAGCCGACACGGGGCCGCGCCAGCACTTGAAACAATGTTTGCCGCCCTGGAATCAGCATAAAAAAAAGCCAGCCCGGAGGCTGGCTTCTTCTCGCACAAGTCGCGGGACGATCAGTTCTTCGTCTGGTCGACCAGCTTGTTCTTGGCGATCCACGGCATCATCGCGCGCAGCTTGGCGCCAACTTGCTCGATCTGGTGCTCTTCGGTCAGGCGGCGGCGCGAGATCAGCGTCGGCTGGCCTGCCTTGTACTCCAGCAGGAAGCTCTTGGCGTATTCGCCGGTCTGGATGTCCTTCAGGCATTGCTTCATGGCCTTCTTGGTCTCTTCCGTCACGACGCGCGGGCCGGTGACGTACTCGCCGTATTCGGCGTTGTTCGAGATCGAGTAGTTCATGTTGGCGATGCCGCCTTCATAGATCAGGTCGACGATCAGCTTCAGCTCGTGCAGGCACTCGAAGTAAGCCATTTCCGGAGCGTAACCGGCTTCCACCAGCGTCTCGAAACCAGCCTTGATCAGTTCGACGGTACCGCCGCACAGCACGGCTTGCTCGCCGAACAGGTCGGTTTCGGTTTCTTCGCGGAAGTTCGTCTCGATGATGCCGGCACGGCCGCCGCCGTTGGCGGTGGCGTACGACAGGGCGATATCACGTGCGGCGCCCGACTTGTCCTGGTGCACGGCGATCAGGTGCGGCACGCCGCCACCTTGGGTGTACGTGCCACGCACGGTGTGGCCCGGAGCCTTCGGGGCAATCATGATGACGTCCAGGTCGGCACGCGGGATCACGGCACCGTAGTGCACGTTGAAGCCGTGGGCAAATGCCAATGCGGCGCCTTGCTTGATGTTGCCGTGCACTTCGTTCTTGTACACGTCGGCGATCTGCTCGTCCGGCAGCAGGATCATGACGACGTCGGCTTCCTTCACAGCCTCGGCCACTTCCTTGACCTGCAGGCCGGCATTGACAGCCTTGTTCCACGACGCGCCATTCTTGCGCAGACCGACCGTCACCTTCACGCCCGAGTCGTTCAGGTTGAGGGCGTGGGCGTGGCCTTGCGAGCCGTAGCCGATGATGGTGACGTTCTTGCCCTTGATCAGGGAGAGGTCGGCGTCCTTGTCGTAAAACACTTTCATGTTGATGTCCTAATTTTCAAATATCGATGGGGTCCGGCAGCACGCACGCGCCGGCTCAAACCTTCAGAATGCGCTCGCCGCGGCCGATGCCCGAGCCGCCCGTACGGACGGTCTCAAGAATGGCAGTGCGATCGATGGCATCGAGAAACGCGTCGAGCTTGCTGCCGTTGCCGGTCAGCTCGATCGTGTAGGTCTTCTCGGTCACGTCGATGATGCGGCCGCGGAAGATGTCCGCCGTACGCTTCATCTCCTCGCGCTCCTTGCCGACCGCGCGCACCTTCACGAGCATCAGCTCGCGCTCGATGTGCGCACCTTCGGTCAGGTCGACGACCTTGACGACTTCCACCAGGCGGTTCAGGTGCTTGGTGATTTGCTCGATGATGTCGTCCGAACCGGTCGTGACGATCGTCATACGCGACAGCGAAGCGTCTTCAGTCGGGGCGACCGTCAGCGTCTCGATGTTGTAGCCACGCGCAGAGAACAGGCCGACCACGCGCGACAACGCACCCGGTTCGTTTTCCAGCAGGACGGAAATGATGTGGCGCATTAGAGGTCCTCCGCGCCGAGCAGCATTTCAGAAATGCCCTTGCCTGCCTGGACCATCGGCCAGACGTTTTCTGTCGGGTCGGTCTGGAAGTCGAGGAACACGGTGCGATCCTTGAGTCGGAAGGCTTCGCGCAGCGCGGGCTCGACGTCGGACGTCTTCTCGATGCGCATGCCAACGTGGCCATACGATTCGGCCAGCTTCACGAAGTCAGGCAGCGCCTGCATGTAGGAGTGCGAGTAACGATTGTCGTACTCGATTTCCTGCCACTGACGCACCATGCCCAGGTAGCCGTTGTTGAGCGAGCAGATCTTCACCGGCGTGTCGTACTGCAGGCAGGTCGACAGTTCCTGGATGCACATCTGGATTGAGCCTTCGCCGGTGATGGTGACAACTTCCTTGTCCGGGAACGCCTTCTTGATGCCCATTGCGTACGGCAGGCCCACGCCCATCGTGCCCAGGCCGCCGGAGTTGATCCAGCGGCGCGGCTCGTTGAACTTGTAGAACTGCGCGGCCCACATCTGGTGCTGACCGACGTCGGAGCAGACGAAGGCGTCGCCATTGGTCAGTTCCCAAATCTTCTCGACCACGTACTGCGGCTTGATGATCTCGGACGTGCGGTCGTACTTCAGGCAATCGACGCTGCGCCACTGCTCGATCTGCTCCCACCACTTGGCCAGCGCCGTCTTGTTCGGCTTGGCTTCGCCAGATTGGATCTGGGCGATCATCTCTTGCAGCACGTCCTTGACGTTGCCGACGATGGGGATGTCGACCTTCACGCGCTTGGAGATGGACGACGGATCGATGTCGATGTGGATGATCTTGCGCGGCTGCGACGAGAAGTGTGCCGGGCTGCCAATCACGCGATCATCAAAACGCGCGCCGATGGCAATCAGAACGTCGCAGTTCTGCATTGCCATATTGGCTTCGTACGTGCCGTGCATGCCCAGCATGCCCACGAACTGCTTGCTGGTGCCCGGGAAAGCGCCCAGGCCCATCAGCGTGTTCGTCACGGGGTACCCAGTCAGCGCAGCCAGTTGGCGCAGTTCTTCGCTGGCCTCCGCAAGCACCACGCCGCCACCCGAATAGATGTACGGGCGTTCAGCCTGCAGCAGCAGACTGACCGCCTTGCGGATCTGACCCGAATGGCCCTTGTTGACCGGGCTGTACGAGCGCATCTCGATGGTCTTCGGATACTCGTACTTGCAGAGTTCGCGCGAGACATCCTTGGGGATATCCACCACCACCGGACCCGGACGGCCCGTTGCGGCGATGTAGAACGCCTTCTTGATGGTCGAAGCGAGGTTGCGCACGTCCTTGACCAGGAAGTTGTGCTTGACGATCGGACGGGTAATGCCGACGGTGTCGCACTCCTGGAAGGCGTCCTGGCCGATGGCATGCGTCGGCACGTTGCCGGTGATGATCACCATCGGGATCGAATCCAGGTAAGCGGTGGCGATGCCAGTCACGGCATTGGTCACGCCCGGGCCGGACGTCACGAGGGCGACACCGACCTTGCCCGTGGCGCGCGCATAGCCGTCAGCCGCATGGACTGCCGCCTGTTCATGGCGCACCAGGATGTGTTCGATCTTGTTTTGCTTGTAGAACGCGTCGTAGATATAGAGCACCGCGCCGCCGGGGTAACCCCAGACGAACTCGACGCCCTCTGCCGCGAGCGCATTGACGAGGATGTCAGCCCCCATCATGTCGGCAGATGAACCGCTATTGGCGTGGGAAAATTCCGCGCTTGGCATATTCATGTCAGTCCTTTGCAATTTTCGGCAAAAAATTGTTTGGATGCTCTCTACCGGGCTTGTGGCGCGGATTTGAGCGGTGCGCGTCTGCATGGATGGTCCGCCTGATGGGCGGCCAGATGAGACAAACCACAGATGTTGTGAACCGAGGATAATACTGCAATGCCGCATGGCGGTCCAGCGCCGGCGCGACTCCCCTCTCCGGGCGGAGCATCCGGCAGCCGGACTGTCCGCGGAGCCGCATTTTTGCTAGCATCGCAACATTTTTCACGGCCAAGGCCGTTGACGCCACGCGGCGTGATCATCACATCCTGTGAATGTGAATTTTCGCGCGGCTGCCTCACAGGATTCGCACCCGCCGTTGTATGGCCTCTGAACAGGAACTGTCGGCCTTTCTTTTAAGCGTCGAAAAACGCGCCTTTAAGCAGGCGGTCTTCGCGGTCCGAGACGACGATTCCGCGCTCGACATCGTGCAGGACGCCATGATCAAGCTGGCCGAGAAATACGGCGACAAGCCATGCGCCGAGCTGCCGCTGCTGTTCCAGCGCATTCTGCAGAACACGATTCACGACTGGTTTCGCCGCTCCAAGGTGCGCAACACCTGGGTGAGTCTGTTCTCCAGCTTCCGCACCGACGCCGACGGCGACGACACCGACCCGCTTGAACTGATCGAAAGCGAAGCCGGCACCACAGCGGCAGAAAGCAGCGCCGACAAATTCGAGCGCTCGCAAATGCTGGAAATCCTGGAACGCGAAATCGAGAAGCTGCCCACACGTCAACGGGAGGCCTTCCTGATGCGTTATTGGGAGGACATGGATGTTGCCGAGACAGCCCAGGCAATGGGCTGTTCCGAGGGCAGCGTAAAAACGCACTGCTCGCGGGCAACACACGCCCTGGCCCAAGCGCTGCGGGCGCGAGGGATCCGACTATGAACAAGGTAGAACTCCGAGAACGCCGTTTTGTGCATGCCGTCCGAACCGCTCTGAATGAGTCGGCCGGACAGTTGCCGCCCGACGTACGCGACCGCCTCGCGGCGGCGCGCCGGACGGCGCTTGCGCACAAGAAAGCGGAAGTGCCCAGCACGGTGCGCTCGCCCGCCTTGGCGATGCCGGGCGTCGGCTCCGTGTCTTTCGAGACGGAAGGCGAAGCGCCCTCCCCGCTGCAACGCGCCGCCGCAGTCCTGCGTCGCCTCGGCCTGCTGTGGCCGACCATCGCTCTGGTGGCGGGCCTCGCAGGCATCTATCAGTGGCAACAGCAGCAACGCGTGGACGAGCTCGCGGAGGTCGATGCTGCGATGCTGCTCGATGATCTGCCGCTGGCCGCTTACGCCGATCAAGGCTTCCATCAGTACCTCAAGCACGATCAGTGAAAGGCTGATCGATGAGCAACTTCCAACACACCCCCGGCCAAACACCGCGAGGCGCAAAGACCCTGTGCCTGCGTGCCAGCATCGTTACGTTGATCGGTGCCGCCAGCCTGATGGCAGGCCTTGCGATCGCGCAGGTTCCGGCCACTTCGTCGCCTGCGGCGGCATCGGGCGTGACAGTCAACGCGCCGGTTGATCTGCCGACACCGCCCGCGACCAATCCGCTGCCCGCCGTCCACCCAAACTGGGCCGAGTTGACCATCGTGCAGCAGCGCATCTTCGCGCCGCTGGCCCCGGAATGGAACGGCCTGCCAGAACTGGCCCGCCAAAAGTGGCTGCAGATCGCCCGGGCATATCCGAAATACACGCCGGCTCAGCAGCAGCGCCTGCAGACGCGCATGGCGGATTGGGTCAAGCTCACGCCGGAGCAACGCCACCGCGCGCGTGAGAATTTCCAGACCACCAAGTCGCTGCCGGTGCAGAAGAAGAGCGAGGCCTGGCAGAGCTACCAGCAACTGACCGAAGAGCAGAAGAAAGCGTTGGCTGCCGCGGCCAAGGCGCAAAAGCATCCGACAGCAGTGACAGCGCTGCCGGGCGGCGCACGCTTGGCGAAGGACGCGGCCAAATCCGTCCATCACGGTGCGCGCACCAAACCGGGTACGACCAAGTCGGCGCCGACGAGCAAGCCGACCGCTACGGCATCCGCGCCGGTTGCAGCCCCTGCGCCCGAACCTGCCGCTACCGCACCTGCACCTGCAAGCGCGCCGCTCACGCCTGTGCACCCTGTTGCACCTTCCACCACCACCGGTGGAGAATCAGGCAATCCGCCACCCTCCACGGTGTTGGGCGGCTGAGGCCGGCAAACCCTTTGGCATAATCCGAACCACGTGCCACGCGACCCTGCTCGCCGGCACATGATGGACTGCGCTGACGGCGCTCACACTCTGTTCGATGGCCACCTCCGTTTCCTCATCTTCACCCGTTGCGGCGCCTGATCCGCTTGCCGCGCCCACGCTGCGCCGCCGTCTTGCCGCGATGCTCTACGAGGGCCTGCTGCTGTTTGGCGTGATGTTTGGCGCCACGGCTGTCTTTCTGCTCCTGCGTTTGATCTTGCCGCCCCTGGCGCGCACCGGCGATGTGGGGCTACAGGTATGGGGCTTTCTGGCGCTGGGTCTGTACTTCGTTTGGTTCTGGCGCAAGCGCGGCCAGACGCTGGCGATGCAGACGTGGCGCATGCGCGTGGTCAACGCCGATGGATCCCGTATTTCGCTGGGCCGCGCAGTTGCGCGCTATCTGCTGGCGTGGGTGTGGGTGGCCGTGGCAGTCGGCGTGATCCACCTGAGCGGGGCGTCCCGCTGGGCTGGCGCGGGTGTCGCTCTGGCGTGCCTGCTGGCTTGGGGCGCGCTGGCGTGGCTCGATCCGCAGCGCCAGTTCCTGCACGATCGCCTGGCCGGCACGCGGCTGGTGCGCGACTGATCGGTTTCACGCGCAGCGGCGACCTCCACCATGACGCGCGCCGATCTGCCCACCTCGCCTGTTCCCCTCGCCTTCCTGACCGCGGCCACTGCGCGCCGCATTGCCGTGGCGCTGCAATGTGCGGCGACGCTGGCGGTTGGCTGGGCGGCGCATTACTGGGGCGGCTGGAGTTGGCCGGCTGCGAGTTTGCTCGCTGGTGCGGCGCTGGTGCTGGGTTATCTCCTTTCGGTCGGATGGGCGTTCCTGGTGTCGCTGAAGAGCCTGGGCACTGCGATACCGGACGACCCTGTGTGGGACCGCATGCCCGTCCCGCGCGAACACCGCATCGGCGTCACCGGCTTCATCGGGTGTTGGCTGCGCGAATGTGTATCCGTGGCGTGGATGTTCAATGTGCTGCAACCGTTCCGGGCGCACGCTGCGTTCCAAGCGCCAGCGGGCGATGGCAACCGCGTGCCTGTGCTGATGATCCACGGCTACGGCTGCAATCGCGCGGTGTGGTTGCCAATGCAGCAATACGTGGCCGCCGCCGGGCACCCCACGGATGCCATCGATCTCATGCCGCTGCTGGGCGACATCGACGACTACGCCCGCGACATTGCGGCTGCCGTCGCGCGCCTGACTCGCATGCATGGCCGCGCACCCGTTCTGCTCTGCCACAGCATGGGCGGGCTCGCCGCGCGAGCGCTGCTGCGCCAATCGGATCCCGGCTCCGTTGCTCACATCATCACGCTAGGCACACCGCATCGGGGCACGGCAATGGCGCGTACCGGGCGCGGTCATAACGTTCGCCAGATGGCTTGGGCGAGTCCTTGGCTGCGCCAGCTTGCAGCGTCCGAAACGCCAGACGTGCGAGCACGCATCACGTCGATCTTTTCGTGGCACGACTCCATCGTCGGCCCGGCCGGTGCGTCCTGGCTGCAAGGGGCGCGGCACATTCCGTTTGCGGGCATCGGTCATGTGTCGCTGCTATGCGACGCACGCGTGCGCGACGCTGTGCTGACGGAACTCGCACGCATCGAAGGCACCGCCGCGATCCCATCCGCTTGAAACGCGCGCCTGGCGCAGGTCTCTGGCGCACGCCCACCCCCTTCCCGGCAAACACGTCATGTGACGGTCATGTTTCTGACACGGCGCTTTCATGCGGCGATGGCGAAATCCGTCCAACGCAGCCTCTGTTGCCGACATGGTCCTGCCAAATCTGCCATCGCGCCCTGGTTTCCTCCGCCGCATTGCGCAACGCTTTCGCGCTGCTCCCCTCACCGGTTCCGACTGGAACGCTCCACCGACTCTGATGCAAATGGCTGCCGGACTCGCCGCTGCCGGCGCGCTGGGCTCGGCTGTGCCGGCGGGCCGCGGCGATGTGCGCGAGCACGAAGCACCGGTCGCCACGCCGGCTTCCACGTTGGCGCCGGACCACTCAGCTGACTCGGACACTGACCCGCCCGCCGAAAAGATCCAGCGCTACCGCACGATCTGGCTGTCGGACATCCATCTCGGAACGCCGGGCTGCCAGGCCGATTACCTGCTCGACTTTCTCAAGCACCACGAGTCCGACACGCTGTACCTGGTGGGTGACATCGTTGACGGCTGGCAACTGCGCAAGGGCTGGTACTGGCCCCAAGCACACAACGACGTGGTGCAGAAGGTGTTGCGCCGCGCGCGCAAAGGCACTCGCGTAGTGTTCATCCCGGGCAACCACGACGAGATGGCGCGTCAGTTCCACGGCCTGAACTTTGGCGATATCGAAGTCGCTGAAGACGCGGTGCACGTAACCGCCACCGGCAAGCGCCTGTGGGTTGTGCATGGTGACCTGTTTGACGGCGTGATGCAGCACGCGCGCTGGCTGGCCTACGTGGGCGACTCGCTCTACACCTTCATCCTGGCGATGAACCGGCACTTCAACCGCATTCGCGTGCGGTTTGGCTTTCCGTACTGGTCTTTGTCGCAATACCTGAAGCATCAGGTCAAAAACGCAGTCAACTTCATCAATTCGTTCGAGCGCGTGATGACGGACGAAGCGCGCCGCCGCGGCTGCGACGGCGTGGTCTGCGGGCATATCCACAAAGCCGAGATCCGCGAGATCGACGGCCAGCTTTACTGCAACGACGGCGACTGGGTGGAGAGCCTTTCTGCCCTGGTCGAAACCGTGGAAGGCGAACTGCAGATCGTCTACTGGACGCATCTGCTCGATGCGCCGCGCACTTCCCGCCGCGCACGCCGTGCCGCTGCGGCCGCCGCCTAATGGAAGCCCCTATGACCAACACCAGCATCGACCTCGTGCAGCACACCGCAGCCCAACCTACCCCCCAAGGAGAGCCTGTGAAAGTCATGATCGTCACCGATGCCTGGGAACCGCAGGTCAACGGCGTCGTCCGTACCCTCACCCAGACGCGCCGCGAACTGGAAGCCATGGGGCACATCGTCGACATGATCACGCCGCTGGAATTCAAGACGGTGCCGTGCCCGACGTATCCGGAAATCCGCCTGTCGATCCTGCCGGCCAAGCGCGTGCGCGAGCGCATCGAGAAGTTCGCCCCGCAGGCGCTGCACATCGCCACCGAAGGCCCGCTGGGCCTGGCCGCACGCGCCTACGCACTGCGCCACAAGCTGCCCTATACGACGGCGTACCACACGCGCTTTCCGGAGTACGTGCAGGCGCGCTTCGGCATTCCGCTGGCGTGGACGTATCGCTTTCTGCGCTGGTTCCACAGCCCTGCCCAGGCGGTAATGGCGCCGACACCCGTAGTGCTGAAAGACCTTGCCGACTACGGCATCACCAACGGCGTGCTATGGACGCGCGGCGTCGATCTGGACATCTTCACCGCCCAGCGCAGCAACGTGCTCAACACGGCCCATCCGATCTTCCTGTACGTCGGCCGCGTGGCCGTGGAGAAGAACGTCGAAGCCTTCCTGGAGCTGGATCTCCCGGGCTCCAAATGGGTGGTCGGTGAAGGCCCCGCCCTGGCGGGGCTGAAGGCGAAGTATCCGAACGCCAGCTACCTCGGCGTGCTCAAGCAACCGGAACTGGCCAAGGTGTATGCCTCGGCCGACGTGTTCGTCTTTCCGAGCCGCACCGACACGTTCGGCCTGGTACTGCTGGAGGCTCTGGCCAGCGGCCTGCCGGTTGCCGCGTATCCGGTGACGGGTCCGATCGACGTGCTTGGCGATTCGCCGGCCGGTGCGTTGCGCGAAGACTTGCGCGAAGCGTGCCTGGAAGCGCTGCGTATCGACCGCGCCACGGCGCGTGCGCATGCAGAGAAGTTCTCGTGGCGCGCGGCCTCGGAGCAATTCCTCGCGCACCTGCGCCCGATGCCCGCCACGCCGGCCGGTAACACCAAGGCCGCCGCGCCGTCCACTGCCGCGGGTGCTTGAGCGTTGCGTTCCATGAAGCCCACCACCCCGCCAGATCAGCGACTGGAAAATCCGGCCGCACCGCCTGCTGCCGGGGCGTACTCGCCGGCCGACAACCCACATAAAGGCAATCGCGGCATCACGCGGGCGTGGTTTGCGCTCAAGAACTCCATCAGCGGCATCCGCTTCGCCATCGACGAGGAAAGCGCGTTCCGCCAGGAACTGACGCTATGCGCAATCCTGCTGCCGTGCGCGTTCGTCATTCCCGCCACGGTGGTCGAGCGCATTCTGATGCTCGGCACGCTGGTGCTGGTGCTGATTGTCGAGCTGCTCAATTCGAGCGTGGAAGCGGCGGTCGATCGCATCTCGCTCGAGCAGCACGGGCTGTCCAAGCGCGCCAAGGACTTCGGCAGCGCAGCCGTCATGCTGGCCCTGCTGCTGTGCGTGGGGACGTGGGCAGCGATCGCCTGGCCGTGGGTGGCGTCGCTGTTGCATTAGGAACACCAGCGAAAACCGGCGACAACGTTTGGTAATGTCTGCCCCACAGCATGTGGGGGTCGTTGCACGGGCACGATCTCTTATAATCCGGGCACCAATACGCCACGGAGACAGGGCCACCGGCCTTGGCAGTCAATGGAAACCAAGCAGCATTCCACCGGCCCGCGCCGCACGCGCGATCGCATCCTCGAAGTGTCGCTGCGCCTGTTCAACGACCTGGGCGAGCCCAACGTCACCACCACGACGATCGCCGAAGAGCTGGAGATCAGCCCGGGCAATCTGTACTACCACTTCCGCAACAAGGACGACATCATCAACTCGATCTTCGTGCAGTTCGAGCAGGAGATCGCGCGCCGTCTGAAGCTGCCGGATGACCACAAGGCCACACTCGACGAGACCTGGGGCTACCTGCAGTACATGTCGGAGTTCCTGTGGAACTACCGCTTCCTTTACCGCGACATCAACGATCTGCTCGCACGCAACCGCATGCTTGAACTGAACTTCAAGCGCATCGTCGAGCAAAAGCGCCACTTCGCCATGGACATCTGCCACCAGTTCATCGAAGACGGCGAGATGGAAGCCACGGCCGAGCAAATCGACGTCATCTGCACCAACATCGTAGTGATCGCCACTTACTGGCTGTCGTTCCAGTTCGTGCAGCACCCGCGCCAGTACAACGACCAGAACGCGATCCGTGACCACCTGCACGGCGCGAGCTACCACATCCTGTCGATCCTCGCGCCTTACCTGCGCGGCAAGCCACGGCGGGCGTTCGATTTGCTGGCGGTGAGCCGCAGCAACGATCCGCCCATCGGCACCCCCAGCAACAACACGCCTGCTCAATGAAATCGATCTGCGTCTATTGCGGTTCCAGCCCGGGCGAGCGCCCGGAATACAAAGCCAACGCCATCGCGCTGGGCAACGAGATGGTCAAGCGTGACCTCACGCTCGTCTACGGCGGCGGCAACGTTGGCTTGATGGGCGTGGTGGCCGACGCGGTGCTGCAAGGCGGCACCCCGGTCATCGGCATCATCCCGAAATCGCTGGTGCGCAAGGAGGTCGGCCATAAAGACCTGACCGAGCTGCACATTGTCGACAGCATGCACCAGCGCAAGCAGATGATGGCCGATCGTGCAGATGCCTTCATCGCCATGCCCGGCGGCGTTGGCACGTATGAAGAACTCTTCGAAACGTTCACGTGGCTGCAGCTCGGCTATCACAACAAGCCGATCGGCCTGCTGAACGTGGCGGGCTTTTACGACAAGCTGCTCGCCTTTATCGACCATGCTGTGCAGGAAGGCTTCCTCAAGCGCCACCACGCTGACCTGCTGCACGTAAGCGACGACCCCGCCGCGTTGATCGACATGCTGGCGCGCGCCCCGCGCGAGACGGTCGACAAGTGGTCGGAGCGTCGCGAGCGCACGTAGGGCCCATGCAAGATTCGTTGCTTACGATGGCGCTGTACGCGTCCCTGGTGCTGATCATGCCGGGGCCGACGAATACGCTGCTGCTTTCGTCCGGCCTCAAGGTGGGCGTGCGGCGGACGAGCCCGCTCATTGCCGTAGAGGCGCTGGGCTATGTCACTTCAATTTCGCTGTGGGGATTTTTCCTGACCGCCCTGTCGGTCAGTCAGCCGTGGCTGCCGGCCGTCGTCAAGCTGCTGAGCTCCGCGTACATCCTCTACTTGGCCGCAAAGATCTGGCGACAAAGCGGTGCACTGCAGCACGTTGCGGCGAATCCTGTCAGCTTGCGCGACATGTTCTTCACCACGTTGATGAACCCAAAAGCGCTGCTGTTTGCAAGCACGCTCTTTCCGCTCGCAGCATTCCAGTCGGCAGCCGATTTTGGGCGGACCATCGCCACGTTCCTGGTCGTGCTGGTGCCCATTGCTATCGGCTGGTCGTATTTGGGCATGCTGCTCACGGCACGGCGCACGTGGGCGTCTCACACGCCCAAACTGCTGCGCGGTGCAGCGCTCGTACTGCTCACCTTTTCGGGAACGCTGATGTATTCGGTGCTGAGCCGTTGAGCGGAAAGGCGCCGTTGGCCTAAAACGACGACCCTGGCTGGGTCAGAAACGCAACTTCCTCGGGTGTGGAAACGCGCCCGAGGGCTTCGTTGCGATGTGGAAAACGCCCGAAGCGCGCCACGATCTCGCGGTGTTTCTCCGCCCAGATGAGCGAGTCCGCGTCACCTTCCTGATCGCGCAGGCGCGTGTAAAGACGAATCGATTCATCCTGCGCAGACATCAACTCGCTGTGTTCGAACGGCAGGTAGCAGAACATGCGGTGATGGCGCGTCGGCAGTTGCGCATCCCATCCTGCGGCCACGACGATCTGCGCGGTGTACAGCGCAGCCGCGTCGCTGGCAAACGCGCGAGCACTGCCGCGAAACATGTTGCGCGGAAACTGGTCGAGCACGACGATGCGCGCGATGGCTTCAAGCGGCGTATCCATCCAGGTGTCGGCGTCGCCCGTGGAAAGCGCTTCCCACACCGGCAAGAAGCGCGCGCGGATCTCTGCATCGAACGCGTCGGATTTGGTGAACCATTCCGGCCGTGCGTCAACCAGCGGCGCGTTGCCGAACCAGAACGCGAGCACATCGTCGGCGGTGGGCAAACCGATCATCGGGGTCTCCTTGAATCTGTTTTTGTACGGTGCGCTCTAGCGCGGCACCTTAACGCTGCACGTTCCGCATCCAGTCGGCGGTCTGCCAGAACGCCTGCATCAGTCGCATCTGCAGGGCTTCGTCCAAGCCGATGTCTTGCATGGCGAGTGCCATGCAGCGCATCCACTGATCACGCTCCTGCGTGCCGATCTCGAACGGCAGATGGCGCGCGCGCAAGCGCGGATGGCCAAAGCGCTCGATGAAATGATTTGGGCCGCCCAGCCAGCCGCACAGGAACCAGAACAGCTTGTCGCGCGATCCATCCAGGCTTTGCGGGTGCAGCGAGCGCAGCACGGCGAACTCGGGCTCCAGATCCATCAGGTCGTAGAAGCGGTCAACGAGTTCGCGCACACGCGCTTCGCCGCCAATGAGGTCAAACGCCAGGGGTTCCTGGCCGGAAGTTGCGTCAGTCATACAGCGTCAGTCACATCAAAAAATTCGGGCGTCGTCATGCGTCACGAAGCGTTGCCATGGCCGGGCGACGCAGCACGTCGCGCAAGCCTAGCCAGCCGCCGATGAAAGCGCACGCCATGCCGCTCACGATGCCCACCGGCAGGATCGCCGGGTTGAAACGATACGGAAAATCGAACACGTGCGCCGAGAGCACCCAGCCGATGGCGATTGCGCCCACGCCGGCCATCAGCCCGGCCAGGCCGCCAACGATCAGCACTTCTGCATACTGCGTCTGGCGCACCACGGCGGAGCCGGCGCCAAGCGCGCGCAGCACGCCGGCATCGCGCAAGCGCTCGTCACGCGAGCCGGAGAGCGCGGCATACAGCACCAACACACCCGCCGCCAGCGTGAAGACGAAGAGGAATTCCACCGCCGCCGTGACCTGATCCAGCACGCCCTGCACCTGCTGCAGGATCAGTTCGGTATCGACGACCGTGAGGTTCGGAAACTCACGCACGAGCTTGGCCGGCAGATCAGCTTGGCCGGCGGGAATGCGGAATGCGGTCACATACGTCTGCGGCATGTCGTGCAGCGCCACGGGCGGCAGGATCACGAAGAAATTCACGCGCATCGAGCTCCAATCGAGCTTGCGCAATGACGTGATGGGCGCATCCACCGTCTGCCCCGCGACGTCGAAACGCAGCACGTCACCCAGGTGCAGGTTGAGCGTCTTGGCGATGCCCTCTTCCACCGAGGCCTCGGGCTTCTGCCCGCTGAACCATTGGCCGGAAACAATGCGATTTTCAGGCGGCGGCTCGGTGGCGTACGACAGGTTGAATTCGCGTTCGACTAGGTTGCGGGCGCGCGATTCGGCATAGGTCTGGCGGTCGATCACCTGGCCATTCACCTGCGTCAGGCGCCCGCGCACCATGGGGTAGAGCTTCGGGTCGGCCACGCCGGCCTGGGCCAGGGCTTGCGCCACGGGCGTCACCTGATCGGGCTGGATATTGATGATGAAACGGTTGGGCGCATCGGCCGGGGTGGCGTTGTGCCACGAGCGGATCAGGTCATTGCGCGTCATGGCAAGCAACAGCAGCGCCATCAACCCGACGGCAAGCGCCACGGTTTGCAGCACGCTTACGCCACGACGGCGCTCCAGTACGGCCAGCGCAAAGCGCCAACCCACGCCGAGCGCACGACCACGTCCCAGCGACACCGCCAGCGCGCGCAATCCGCCGGCAGCCAGGAGCGCAAACACAACGATGGCGCCGGCAAACCCGGCGGCCGTCAGCGCCCCAAGCTTCACGTCGCGCGCGGACACCACAAGCAGCGCAAAGAACGCTGCCGCTCCTAGCGCATAGCCAATCCACGCGGCAACGGCGCGCTCCGCCACATCGCGCCGCAGCACGCGCAGCGGTGCGACGCGCACGAGGCTCAGCAACGGCGGCACGGCAAAACCAATGAGCAGCACCAGCCCCGCCGTCACGCCCACGACCGCGGGCCAGACAGATGGCGCGGGCAATGTCACCGTGACCAGATCACCGAGCGACGCCAGCAACAACCAGTGCGCGCCATAACCCAGCGCCACGCCCACGGCCGAACCCAGCACGCCGATCAACAAAAACTCCAGCGCGAACGTGCCGAGAATCTGCCCCTGCTTGAGCCCCAGGCACTTGATGACGGCTACCGCATCGGTATGCCGCGCGGTGTAGCGGCGCGCGGCCATGGTGATGGCCACGGCGGCAATCATCGCGGCCAGCAAGGCGACGAGCGAGAGGAAGCGCTCGGCGCGGTCCAGCGTTTCGCGCATCTGCGGCTGGCCGTTCTGCAGCGATTCAACGCGCACGCCACGCAGCTGGCGCGTTTTCGCTTCGTTCTCGGCCCAGGTGCGGAACGCGCTGGCAGCGGCATCGGGGCCAGCCACCAGCAGGCGATACGTGACCCGGCTGCCGTAGGTGACGAGGCCCGTCGAACCCAGATCCGACATCGGCAGCATCACCCGGGGGGCGAAATTCATGAAGCCGGCGCCGCGATCAAGTTCCTGGGTGATGACGTGAGCGATCTTGAAGGTGCGCGTGCCCAGGCGCATCGCATCGCCCACGCGAATGCCGAGCGCTTCGAGCAGCGGTGCGTCCACCCACACCGTGCCTGCGGCAGGAATGCCCTGGAAGGGCGCGCCCAAGGTATCGCGCCCGTCATCGCTCACCTTGAGGGTGCCGCGCAGCGGGTAGCCGACGTCGACGGCCTTGATGGCGGCGAGTTGCGATACCGGTTCGCCCGAGGCGCCCTTGGCCAACGTGCTCGCCATGCTGGGGAAGGTGGCGGTGTGCGTGACTTGCAGGCCGCTCGCGCGCGCATGCGCCTCAATGTCGGGCGGCAACGGCTGGTCGGACACAATCAGCACATCCGCGCCGATCAGCTGACGCGCGTCGCGCTCCAGCCCCGCATGCATGCGGTCGGCCAGGAAACTGACGGACGCCAGCGCTGCTACGGCCAACACCAGCGCGACGAGCAGGAGGTTCAGTTCACCGGCGCGCCAGTCGCGGCGCAGCATGCGCAGGGCTTGGGTCCAGACGGAAAAACGTGACATGGGCAGAACATGGACGGGGCGCTCGATCGCGCAAACCCCGTCATGTTCGCACGACTTCAGCGGGCCAGCGTGCGGGCCTCGTCAGCATGCCAGGGCAGCGCCTGCTCTGCGGTCAGCAGCGAAACGTGCTCGGTCGGCCGGTAGCCTGCGAGGTGGCCCAGTCCTTCGCGAAAGGCCGGCTGACCGATGCGCTCGATCAGCTCGCGCACCCAGGGCGACAGCGCGTCATTGCGGCGCACCGCCAGGTAATACGTTTCGCGCGTCAGCGGCACAAAGTGCAGGCCATGGGCTTCGGCGCCCGGGCGCAGGCCGAAGCCGACGTCCGCTCGTCCTTCCTGCACGGCCACGGCGACCTTGTCGCTGGAGAACTCCTGCTCGTCATACCCATGGATCTGGTCGGGATACAGCCCCGCTGCCACCAGCAGTTGATCGAACAGCAAACGCGTGCCCGAACTGCGCTGGCGGTTGATGAAGCGCGCCTGGGTACGCGCCAGGTCGCCCAATGACTGCACCCGCCCGGCCCATTCCGCCGACATCATCAGCCCCTGCTCGCGATCGGCCAGGGCGATCAGGCGCACGGCGGTCGGGCGCAACCACTTGCGCAACGTCTGATGCGCGATCGAGCCCGCACCCTGCTGCGGTGCCACATAGAAGCCGGCCACCTCGCATTGCTTTTCCTGCAGGCAGATCAGCCCTTCAACGGCGCTGCAAAACACGGTATCGATGTGGGCACCGTGGCTTTGCCGCGCGAACGTCTCAGCCAGCACTTCCACGGCCGGGTCATGGCTGCCCGAGAAACGGATGCGCGCCTGTGACTGGGACGCATCTTCCAGCTCGGAGAGGAACTGCCCCATGGCTTGGTGCAGCGCCGGATCGAGCTGCTCACGCAGCCGCATCTCGGCGCGCAACATGCGCTCGCCAAAGAGCGTGAGCGAGGCGCCCCGGCCACGCTCCATGTCGAGCAGCGAGCGGCCGAGCATTTCTTCCCACGACCGCATCACCCCCCAGGCGTGCCGGTACGACAGCCCCACCTGCTTCGCCGCCCGGTGCAGCGACCCCGTCTCGCGCACCGCCCGCAGCAACTGAAACACCTTGCCGTTGGCGCGCGGGTTGTCGTCCGGCCCCACCACCGGAAATACTTCGAACTGGAATGTCATTATGTTTATGGTTTCCTATTTACTTCCGCCGTGGCCCGGGAGAACAATCCTGCTCATCCCCGGGGCGGGCATATCGTGGCCGCTGACCGCCCCCGACGTTGCTGCCATCATGCAGTATCCGACATAAAGCGTCCACGCCTTCCCGCTACCCCCACAACATGCCCGGATTGTCCCAAACCCTTCGGCTGTCTGCAGTCATCTGCATGACACTCGCGCTCGCCACCGCTGCATATGCTGGCGATCTCCGCATGGCCACCACCACCAGCACCGAAAATTCCGGGCTGCTGAAAGTCCTGTTACCAAAGTTTGAAGCGGCCACTGGCATCCATGTGCAGGTGATTGCCGTTGGCACCGGCAAGGCGGTCAAGCTGGGCGAATCGGGGGATGTGGATGTGGTGCTCGTTCACGCCCGCCCACTGGAAGACGCCTTCGTCGCCTCAGGCGGCGGCATCGACCGCCGCGACGTGATGTACAACGACTTCATCCTCGTCGGACCCGAGGCAGACCCGGCTCACGTACGCGGGCAGAAAAACGTCGTCCAGGGGATGGAGACCATTGCCGCGGCGGGCGAAAAAGCCGGCGCCAAGTTCATCTCGCGCGGCGACAACTCTGGCACCGACGTCATGGAAAAGGCTTACTGGAAGACAGCCAACATCGATCCGAAGGGCAAGCCGTGGTACGTCAGCGCGGGGCTCGGGATGGGTGAAGTGCTGAACATGGCCGCGCAGATGAACGCCTACACGCTCTCGGACCGCGCAACCTACGGCGCCTACCGCGCCAAGACGGGCCTCGACATCGTGCTGGCCGGAGACCCGCGCATGTTCAATCCGTACGGCATCATCGCGGTCAACCCGAAGAAATACCCCAGCGTCAACTACACCGATGCGACCAGGCTGATCGAATGGATCACGTCACCCGAGGGTCAGCAGGTGATTGCCGGCTTCAAGGTCAACGGGGAACAGGTGTTTTTCCCGGACTATGGGAAGGCGGTCGCAAGCGGAAAGTAGCCCCCGCGCGGCGGCATGGCAGAGCAGCGGCGGTGCAGCTTCAGGCCACCGCCGATTCCAACTGCGAATGCTGCGGCAACTCGGCCGCCACCTCGCCGATCATGCGGCGCAGCCACATCACATCGGGCGCGGCATGGCTGCGTTCATGCCAGAGCTGGTAGAAGCGCATCTTCGGGAACGCCATGGGCGTCGGCAGGATCCGGATCGGCAAATACTGGGCGCAGTGCGCAGCGAACTGGCGGCCGGTGGTGAAGACCAGATCGGTGCGCATCAGCACATACGGCACCAGCCCGAAGTACGGCAGCGACACCTGGATCTGCCGCTTCAGCCCCTGCTCCGCAAGTGCCTGATCGATCATGCTGCGCTGCATGACGGCATACGGCGCGGGCGCTAGATGTGGCATTTCCACGTAGTGCTTGAGCGAGATCCCCTTGCGCGCCAGCGGGTGCTGCGCCCCCAACATGCAGACGACTTCATCGTCGAACAACGGCGAAATGTGCAGATGTTCGGGCGGTGACAGCCAGTTGCCGATCACCAGGTCCATGCCGCCCTGCTCCAGCGCGGCAAGGTAATCGACGCCCGCATTGAGCGGATGCACCACCAGCTTGGCCTGCGGCGCCTGCTTGCGTAGACGCTCGACGATGTTGGGCAGGAAAAAGGCATCAAGGTAATCCGGCGCACCGAGGTGAAACGTGCGGGTGGTGTTGCCGGGGTCGAATTCTTGCGATGGGCGAGCGATGCGTTCCATCGCCTCCAGGCTTTGCTGCGCGAGCGCCAGCAAATCATGGCCGCGCTCGGTCGGCACCATGCCGTTCTTGCCACGCACCAGGATTGCGTCGCCGGTGATCTCGCGCAGGCGCTTGAGCGTGTTGCTGATGGCCGGCTGCGACTGGCCGAGCTTGACCGCCGTACGCGTCACGCTCTGCTCGGTGAGCAGCGTGTAGAGAACGCGCAGGAGGTAGGTATCGAGGTGATCTTTGCCGTGCATCTGGAGGCGGGTATCGGCTGCGCCGACCCTTCTAAAAGAAGTGCTTGGGGACGCTGTCAGTGTATGTCACCTGCACGCCGCGCCGCCAGACCGCTACCGGCGGGTATACCCCGGATTTTGGCTTTCCGATGCGGGTTATCACATGGGCCAAATATTGCATTCCTGGCCCGGTGCTATGGTTCCGTTACACACACAAACAGGCGTAGAACCCCCATGGAGACTCAGCCCATCCGCTTCTTCCACCGCGGCCAGGTGCGCACCGTCACGGACGCCCCGATCACCCGGACGGTGCTTCAATACCTGCGTGAAGACGCACACTGCACAGGCACCAAGGAAGGGTGCGCCGAGGGCGATTGCGGTGCTTGTACCGTCGTACTCGGGGAACTGCAGGAAGACGGCAGCGTCGACCTGAAGGCCGTCAACGCGTGTATCCAGTTCCTGCCCACGCTCGACGGCAAGGCGCTGTTCACCGTAGAAGACGTGCGCGGCAAGGATGGCACGCTGCATCCGGTGCAAGAGGCCATGGTGGAGTGCCACGGGTCGCAGTGCGGCTTCTGCACGCCAGGCTTCGTCATGTCGCTCTACGCCCTGTACGAGAACACCGGCAATCAGGCGCCCATCCCCTCCCGCCAAACCATCTGCGATTCGCTCACCGGCAACCTCTGCCGCTGCACTGGCTACCGCCCGATCATCGACGCCGGCGAACGCGTGTTCGAGCTGCCCTCCCCGGCCGGCATCGATCGCACGCAATTGGCCGACACGTTGCGCAAGCTGCAACGTAAGGACACCTTCAGCTATGCGCCGGTCGGCACCGAAAACGCATCGCGCTTCTACGCACCGCGCACCGCATCGGCCTTTGCCGCCATAAAAGCCGCGCATCCGAACATCCGCATCCTGGCCGGGAGCACCGACGTCGGCTTGTGGGTCACCAAGCAGTTCCGCGATCTGGGCGACATCCTGTACATCGGTCAGGTAGCCGACCTGTACGCACTGGAAAAGCGCGACGGCTGGATCGAGATTGGCGCCGCTGTCTCGCTGGAAAAGGCCTACGAATTCCTGGCTGCGGACTACCCTGAGGTGACGGAATTGTGGAAGCGCTTTGCCTCGTTGCCGATCCGCAATGCCGGCACGCTGGGCGGCAACGTCGCAAACGGCTCGCCGATTGGTGACTCCGCGCCTGCGCTCATCGCCATCGGCACGCGTGTCGTGCTGCAACGTGGCGAAGTCCGCCGCGAGCTGCCACTCGAAGACCTCTACCTCGCCTATCAGAAGAACGCGATGGAAGAGGGCGAATTCGTTGCTGGCCTGCGCATCCCCGCGCGTGAGGGCCGCGATGCTCTGCGCTTCCGCACGTACAAACTGTCCAAGCGCTTTGACGAAGACATCTCTGCCGTGTGCGCGGCGCTGGCCATTGAGCTGGACGACCAGGATGGCGAAACCCGCGTGCGCAGCGCACGCATCGCCTACGGCGGCATGGCGGCAACGTCCAAGCGCGCGACGGAGACGGAAAACGCCATCGTCGGCCAGCCCTGGAATGAAGCGACCGTGCGTGCTGCCATGGCAGCCATGTCGCGCGACTACACCCCGCTGACCGACATGCGCGCCACTGACAATTACCGGCGCATATCGGCTGCCAACACGGTGTACCGCTTCTGGCTGGAAACCCGCACCGATGCACCGCTCGCGCCCGAACAGATCAATGTGCGCGCGGTCGAATTGAATACCCTCACAGCAGCGTAAGAACATGAACAAGCAAACCGAAGCCTTCCTGCTGGCTGAAGCCGATATTGCTGCGGCCATGCCTGGCCAGCGCGGTGCTGTGGTGGGCGTGTCGCGCCCGCATGAGTCTGCGCACCTGCATGTTGCGGGCACTGCCACGTACACCGACGACATTCCCGAACTGGCCGGCACGCTGCACGCGGCGCTCGGCATGAGCACGCAGGCGCATGCGCGCATCGTCAACATGGATCTGGATCGCGTGAAGGCCGCGCCCGGCGTGGTGGCGGTGTTCACGTCGGCCGACATTCCCGGTACGAACGATTGCGGCCCGATCATCCACGACGACCCGATCCTCGCGACCGACACGGTGCACTTCATCGGCCAGCCGATGTTCATCGTGGTGGCCACATCGCACGATGCGGCGCGCCGCGCGGCGCGTCTGGGCAATATCGAATACGAAGTCCTGCCCCCGTTGCTGACGCCTGAAGAAGCGCGTGCCGCCGGCAAGTCGGTGCTGCCGCCGATGCACCTCAAGCGCGGCGAACCGGCTGAGCGCATCGCCGCAGCCCCCCACTCTGAAGCCGGCAAGATGTCGCTGGGCGGCCAGGAGCAGTTCTACCTCGAAAGCCAGATCTCGTACGCCGTGCCGAAGGAAGACAACGGCATGCACGTGTGGTGCTCGACGCAGCATCCGACCGAGATGCAGCACATGGTGTCGCACATGCTGGGCTGGCACGCCAATCAGGTGCTGGTCGAATGCCGTCGCATGGGCGGTGGTTTCGGCGGGAAGGAATCGCAGTCGGGCCTGTTCGCCTGCTGCGCTTCGCTGGCGGCATGGAAACTCGCCTGCCCCGTCAAGCTGCGTCCGGACCGCGACGACGACATGATGATCACCGGCAAGCGGCACGACTTCCGCTTCGCCTATGAAGCCGGCTACGACGACGACGGACGCATCCAGGGCGTCAAGGTGGACATGACGTCGCGCGCCGGTTTTTCGGCCGACCTCTCGGGCCCCGTGATGACGCGCGCCATCTGCCACTTCGACAACGCCTACTGGCTGCCCGAAGTGGAGATCGACGGCTTCTGCGCGCGCACCAACACGCAGTCGAACACAGCATTCCGCGGTTTCGGCGGCCCGCAGGGCGCGTTTGCCATCGAGTACATCATGGACAACATCGCGCGCTCGGTCGGCAAGGACGCGCTCGATGTACGCCGCGCCAATCTGTACGGCAAGGACAAGAACAACGTCACGCCGTACGGGCAGACCGTGGAAGACAACGTCATCCATGAACTGCTCGACGAGCTGGAGGCAACGTCCGACTACCGCGCCCGCCGCGAAGCGATTCGCGCATTCAATGCGACGAGCCCCGTGCTCAAGCGCGGCCTGGCGCTGACGCCGGTGAAGTTCGGCATCTCGTTCAACGTGAAGCACTTCAACCAGGCCGGCGCGCTGGTGCATGTCTACAACGACGGCTCGATCCTCGTGAACCATGGCGGCACCGAAATGGGCCAGGGCCTGAACACCAAGGTTGCGCAGGTCGTGGCACACGAACTGGGCGTGTCGTTCACGCGCATCCGCGTGACGGCGACGGACACCAGCAAGGTGGCCAACACGTCGGCCACGGCTGCATCGACCGGCAGTGACCTGAACGGCAAGGCCGCTCAGGACGCTGCACGCCAGATCCGCCAGCGGCTGATCGCGTTTGCCGCCGAGCATTACGAAGTGCCCGTCGAGACCGTGGCAATCTTGGGCGACCATCTGGAAATCGGTGCACGCCGCGTGCCGTTCAACGAACTGATCGGTAAGGCCTACGTTGCCCGCGTGCAATTGTGGTCCGACGGGTTCTACGCCACGCCCAAGCTGCACTGGGATCAAGCCAAGCTCAAGGGCCGTCCGTTCTACTACTACGCCTATGGCGCGGCAGTCTCGGAAGTGGTGGTTGACACACTCACAGGCGAATGGCGCCTGCTGCGCGCCGACGTGCTGCACGACGCCGGCCGCTCGATCAATCCGGCCATCGACATCGGCCAGGTGGAAGGCGCGTTCATCCAAGGCATGGGTTGGCTGACGACCGAAGAGCTGTGGTGGAACAAAAACGGCAAGCTGATGACGCACGCGCCGTCCACCTACAAGATCCCGACGGTCAATGACTGCCCGACGGACTTCCGCGTGCACCTGTTCAACAACGCCAACGTGGAAGACAGCATCCACCGCTCCAAGGCGCTGGGTGAGCCGCCGCTGCTGCTGCCGTTCTCGGTGTTCTTCGCCATTCGCGATGCGGTGGCTGCCGTGGGCGATGGCCGCACGAGCCCACCGCTGAATGCACCGGCCACCAGCGAGGAAATCCTCAAGGCCGTCGACGCCATCCGCAGCGCCCCGCTGTCCGCCTGAGTTGGGAGCCCCCATGGACCACACGCAACTGCGCCCCTTCCGCTTCGCCGATGTGCTTGCCACCGTGCAGGCCGGGCAGCCGTGCGTGCTGGTCACGGTGACCGACGTGCAGGGCTCCGCCCCGCGCGAGCCAGGCACGCTCATGCTGGTGGGCACCGACGGTTTCTTCGGCACCATCGGCGGCGGCCATCTGGAATGGCGCGCGATGGAAATCGCGCAGGCGATGATGGACACGCCTGAAGCCACCGGCGAAGCTCGCCGCCAGTTCGTACGCATTCCGCTTGGGCCTGCGCTCGGCCAATGCTGCGGCGGCGTGGTGCGGCTGTCGCTAGAACGACTCGACGCGCGCGATGTGGAGTGGATCGCAATGGCCGACGACGCCATGCGCCAACGCCGCAGCCTGCGCCGCTTCGTCTGCGCTGATCCGGCGGTGGCGGTTGAAGCAAGCATCGGCGACGCAGCCGCGGCCGGCGTGCAACTGGACGCCAGCGGCTTCACGCAAACCGTGTTGCCGCCCGACATGTCGATCGTGCTGTGCGGCGCGGGCCATGTCGGGCACGCCATCGTGCGCGCGCTGGCGCATCTGCCCTGCCGCATCACGTGGGTGGACGAGCGCGATGCGATGTTCCCCTTCCCCACGGAAGTGCCGCAGAACGTCGTCATCGAATCCACCGATACGCCGGAAGCCGTGATCGACCAAGCGCCCGCGGGCAGCTACTTCTTGGTCATGACGCACAACCATGCGTTGGACCTCGCGCTGTGCGAACGCATCATGCGCCGCACGGACTTTGCCTACTTCGGCCTGATCGGCTCCAAGACCAAGCGCGCGCGCTTCGAGCATCGCATGGTCGAGCACGGCGTGGACCCGGCCCGCCTGCCGGAAATGGTGTGTCCGATTGGCGTGGCAGGCATCGTGGACAAGGCGCCGGATATCATTGCGGTATCCATCGTCGCGCAACTGCTGCAGGTGCGAGAGCTGCAACAGCACGCGCTCACCAGCGCCAGCAGCGGCGCGGCGGTCCCTTACCGAGTCCCCACGCCTGTCTAATCATGCCGATCTCTTCCGCGCTTGCAGAACGCATCGCCACCAGCCCCAAAGCTGAACTGCACATCCACATCGAAGGCTCGCTTGAACCTGAACTGATGTTCGCGCTGGCCGAGCGCAACGGCGTGAAGCTGCCGTATGCGTCGGTGGAAGAAGTACGCGCAGCCTACGCCTTCGACGATCTGCAGTCGTTTCTCGATCTGTATTACGCCGGCGCCAGCGTGCTGCTGACTGAGCAGGACTTCTACGACATGACCGCCGCTTATGTCGCACGCGCCCTGGCCGACAACGTCCACCACGCCGAAATCTTCTTCGACCCGCAGACGCATACCGCGCGCAACGTGCCCATGCATGTGGTCATTCACGGCATCGTCCGCGCGTTGGATGACGCCGAGCGCGAGCATGGTTTTTCCAGCGCCCTGATCCTCTGCTTCCTGCGCCATCTGAGCGAGGAAGACGCATTCGACACGCTCGAAGCTGCGCTGCCCTATATCCAGGACCCGGCCAACTGCATCATCGGTGTGGGGCTGGATTCGTCCGAGCGCGGCAACCCGCCGGAAAAATTCGCACGCGTATTCGCGCGCTGCAAGGAACTCGGCCTGCGCCTTGTCGCCCACGCCGGGGAAGAAGGCCCGGCGCAATACGTGATCGACGCCCTCGACATCCTCAAGGTGGAGCGCATCGACCACGGCGTACGCGCCATCGACGATGCGGCACTCGTCAAACGTCTGGCCGCCGAGCGCATCGCGCTAACGGTCTGCCCGCTGTCGAACGAAAAACTGAAGGTCTACCCTGACTTGCGCGACCACTCGCTCAAGCAACTGCTGGACGCCGGCTGCGCTGTGACGCTGCATTCCGACGATCCAGCCTACTTTGGCGGCTACATGAACGCCAACTGGCTCGCCACCTTCAACGCCCTTGACTTGTCTGCAGCCGATGCCCATGCGCTCGCACGCAACAGCTTCGAGGCGTCCTTCCTGCCCGAACAGGACAAAGCCCTGTGGCTTGCCAAGGTTGACGACCACTGGAAAGCCACACACTAAAAATCCACGAGACGACATGACCACGATGCCCCCGACTTCCAACACCGTTCACGCTTACCGCGGCCGTGTGCTGCATTTCCTGCACGATCCGCAGTATCGCGAGCGCGATGCTTATGAGTACTGGGAAGACGGCCTGCTCGTGGTCGCCGGCGGCAAGGTCGTGCAGGCCGGCGACTATGCCGCGCTGCGCGAAGACCTGCCCGCCGGCACGCAATTGCACGACTACAGCGGCAAGCTGATCGTCCCGGGCTTCATCGACACGCATATCCATTTCCCGCAGACGGACATGATCGCGTCGCCCTCGCCGGGCCTGCTGCACTGGCTGGAGACGTACACGTTCCCGGAAGAGCGCCGCTTCGAAAGCGAGCAGTACGCCGCCGGCGTCGCCTCGTTCTTCCTCGACGAACTGCTGCGCAACGGCACGACCAGCGCGATGGTGTGGAGCACCGTGCATCGCGGCTCGGCCGAGACGCTGTTCATGCAAGCACAGCAACGCGGCATGCGCATGATCACCGGCAAAGTGATGATGGATCGCAATTGCCCGGAATACCTGCGCGACACGGCTGAATCGGGGGCGCGTGACACGGCTGACCTGATCTCGCGCTGGCACGGCAAGGACCGGCTGGCCTACGCCATCACACCGCGCTTTGCGCCCACCTCGAGCGAAGCGCAACTGCAAGCCTGCGCAGAACTCGCCAAGCAATACAAGGACGTTTTCATCCAGACGCACGTCGCGGAAAACCCCGACGAAGTGAAATGGGTGGCTGACCTGTTCCCGAATGCGCGCAGCTACCTGGACGTCTACGATCGCTACGGCCTGCTGCGCAAGGGCGCCTTCTACGGCCACGCCATCTGGCTGGATGACAGCGACCGCCAACGCATGGCGGAATCCGGTGCGGCCGTGGCGCATTGCCCCACGTCCAACCTGTTCCTGGGCAGCGGCCTGTACAACTTCCACAAAAACGACGCGTACCGCCTGGCGCTCACGCTGGCCACTGACGTTGGCGGCGGCAGCTCGTTCTCAATGCTGCGCACGATGGGCACGGCGCACAAGGTCGCGCGCATGGGCGGCTATCACCTGACTGCGCTGCGCATGTTCTACCTGGCCACGCGCGGCGCCGCTGAAGCACTCGGTTGGGAAGACCGCATCGGCAGCTTCGTGCCGGGTGCGGAAGCCGACTTCATCGTGCTGGACCCGGCTGCCACGCCGCTGCTGGCCCGCCGCAATGCGCGCTCGGAAACATTGGAAGAGCTGCTGTTTTCGTTGGCCCTGCTGGGCGAGGACCGTGCTGTATCCGCCACTTACGTGCAGGGCGAACCCGCGAAATTTGCGGTTGGCGCCAACGCTTGATGCACTTATAATCGCGGCTTCCATTGGGGAGTAGCCGCTCGAAGTCGTCACTTCGAGGGCCACGTCAACAGACTTGACCGCCGTCGCAACGACAGGTGGTTATGGCGTGGTCAGCCGCACTCAGGGTGCCACCCCGGCACCCGGTGACGGGCCTGGCGAGACCGATGACAACCCACTGCGGACAGGGCCGGCAGTGGCGCGTCATTGGTTCGCATACGGCCCGGACACCACAACAACATGGAAGCCTTTCTCGTCTCCACCGGCATCGTCGCGCTCGCTGAAATCGGCGACA
Organism: Burkholderiaceae bacterium 26; assembly: GCA_000955795.1. Classification (GTDB taxonomy): domain Bacteria; phylum Pseudomonadota; class Gammaproteobacteria; order Burkholderiales; family Burkholderiaceae; genus Ralstonia; species Ralstonia chuxiongensis. The sequence continues at coordinate 275,411 of JYOB01000017.1, read as the reverse complement.
AGACGCAATTGCTGTCGATCTTGCTGGCTGCGCGTTTCCGCAAACCAGTGCCGATCATCCTCGGCATCTTCATCTCCACCCTCGTCAACCATGCCCTGGCCGGCGCCGTCGGCGGTTGGATCACGCACATGCTTGGCGAGAACGTGCTGCGATGGATCCTGGGCGTGGGCTTTATCGCCATGGCTGGGTGGATGCTGATTCCGGACAAGCTCGACGACGAAGAGGCGCCTTCAACTGCGCAGCGCGGGCTGGGCATTCTCGGCACCACCATCGTTGCGTTCTTCTTTGCCGAGATGGGCGACAAGACACAGATCGCGACCGTGGCACTGGCCGCACGCTTTAACGACGTGTTTTCTGTCGTGGCGGGCACGACCGTCGGCATGCTGCTGGCGAACGTGCCGGCCGTGCTAATGGGCAATAAGTTCGCCGCACGCATGCCGATCACGCTGGTGCATCGGATTGCGGCGCTGATCTTCCTGGTGCTCGGTGTACTGGCGTTGCTGGGCGTCGGGAAGTAAGTCGTCAATCCGAGGCTCTGGGGCTGCCCTGCCGGCGCCCCTTGCGGCCGGTGAGGCAGAGGCGAATCGGGCCCAGCCAAGGACACATCGCTGCAGACGCTTCAGGCGAAACGAAAAAAAAAACGGGGCCGCAGCCCCGTTCAACCCTCACCGGTCATGCCACCCGCTAGGGAACGAATGGCATGCTCCGATAAACCCTTCCGTTGTTGCTCAGCGTGCGCCTCAGTTCGTCTTGGCGCCGCCTTCGAACCACTTGGCGATGATCGTGCGCTCGTCGTCGGTAATCTGCGTCACGTTGCCCAACGGCATCAGCTTCTGCTGCACGACCTGCTGATAGACGAGCTGCGCATGCTTGCCCAATTCTTCCGGCGTATCGAGCAACACGCCCTTAGCCGGCGAAGGCATCAGGGTAGGATGAGCCGAGTGACATTGGTAGCACCGTGCGGTAACGACTGCCTGTACTTTGGCGAAATCCGAACCGCCAGCGGCGCCTGCGGCTGCGGGTGCCGAAGCGCTGCCTTCCGCCGGTGCTGCCGGACGCGACACCGGAGCGAGCCACACCGCAACACCCAGCAACACTGCCACGCCGGCTGCCGGATAGCCCCAGTTCACGACGCCCTTGTGCTTGAGGATGAAGAACTGACGGATCAGCACCCCAGCCAGCATGATCAGCACCAGCACGGCCCAGTTGTACTTGGCGGCGTACGTCATGCTGTAGTGGTTCGACAGCATCGCAAACAGCACCGGCAGCGTGAAGTACGTGTTGTGCACGCTGCGTTGCTTGCCGCGCTTGCCGTGGATCGGGTCCGGCTTCTCGCCTGCCTTGAGCGAAGCGACCACCTTGCGTTGCCCCGGAATGATCCAGAAGAACACGTTGGCGCTCATGATGGTCGCGATCATCGCGCCGATCAGCAGGAACGCTGCACGGCCCGAGAACAGGTGGCACGCCGCAAACGCCGCGATCACCACGTAGATCGCCACGAGAATACCCACCACGCGGTCGTTCTTGCCGAACACGCGGCAGATGGTGTCGTACACCAGCCAGCCGACCATCAGGAAGCCCAGCGCCAGCAGCACAGCCGTCGTCGCCGTCATGTCGAACACGCTGCGATCGATCATGTAGACGTTGGCGTTGAACAGGTACACCACCGTCAGCAGGGCAAAGCCCGACATCCAGGTCGAGTACGACTCCCAGTAGAACCAGTGCAGATGGTCGGGCAGTTGCTTCGGTGCCAGCAGGTACTTCTGCGGGTTGTAGAACCCGCCTCCGTGCACGGCCCAAAGCTCGCCATCGACGCCCTTGTCCTTCAGGTCCGGTGCGCTCGGCTTGGTCAGGCTGTTATCGAGCCAGACGAAGTAGAACGACGAACCGATCCACGCGATCGCGACGATCACGTGCAGCCAACGCAAGAGCAAGTTGGCCCAGTCGAGGATATAGCCTTCCATGATGACTCCCTGCCCTGTTAGCTGCCGCGATAGGTCGAATACGACCACGGCGACACCAGCAACGGCACGTGGTAGTGCGCGCTGGTATCGGCCACGCCAAAGCGCAGCGTCACCACGTCCAGGAACGCGGGCTCGGGGAGTTTGACGCCGGCGGCGCGGTAATACTCGCCCACGCCGAAGTCCAGTTCATACACGCCAGCCTGCAGCGCGTCGCCTTCCAGCAGCGGCGCATCGCAACGGCCATCGTGATTGGTGCGAACCGATTTGATCGGTTGCCGTTGATTGTCGACAATTTTGAACAGTGCGATCGCCAGGTTTTGACCCGGCGTGCCTGCGGCGGTGTCGAGCACATGGGTGGTCAAGCGTCCCATTTGTCTTCCTCTGTAGTTCGAATTTTCAGAAGCGCCGCTGCCTCCACTTGCACCTCGCGCCAAACCCTTGTGTGACAAGGGCTGGCGTCGGGGCTCGCTCGGTACGTGCTGTGCACGCATCCCGGCGCGCGTCCAGCCGGTTTACGCCTGCCCTCCATTGGGGAAGGGCATACCAAACCGGCAAAGCCGTCGCTCGTTCTGGGTCCGACGCCGTGTCTCGGCCGTGTCCCTAGACCAGGCTCGAAACAGGGATTTCCCTAGTTTGTCGGATTACCGAACGCATTTTGTTGACAATATTGAAGGCGGCTATGAATAATTGTCAACAGGTTTTCGCAGTGGCTCATGCCGCGGCGCACTAATGAAAGGCAGGTCTGCCATGTCCAAGAATCTCAAGCTGGTCTCCACGGAAGTGGCGTCGAAGTCGGGCGCCAAGGCATCGGGGGCAACACGCATGTCGGTCGAAGAACGGATGTATCACGAGATCTACGACGCGATCATGGAACACCGCCTGCCCCCGCGCACCAAGCTGACGGAGCATGCACTGTGCGAAATCTATGCCACCGCCCGTCATACGGTGCGCAAGGTCTTCTCCCAACTGGCCGCCGACGGTCTGGTTGACCTGGAGCCTAACCGCGGCGCGTTCATCGCAGCGCCCTCCATCGACGAAGCCCATGCCATGTTCGAGCTGCGCCAGATCCTGGAGCGCGCGGTGCTCGACAAGGTTGGCCATAGCAGCAACCCCAAGGCGGCCGTTGCGCCCCTGATGGAACTCGTCAAGCAGGAGCGCCAGGCGTTTGTCACGCAGGATCGCCCGCGCTGGATTCGCCTGTCTGCGGAATTTCACGTGGCGCTGGCCGAGCAATCGGGCAATCCGCTGGTGGTCGAAATGATGCGCCGGCTGGTGTCGCGCACCACGCTGATGATCGCCAGCGTCGAGGCCCCGGGCAACAACGCATGCTCGTTCGACGAACACCTCGACATCCTCAATGCCCTGGAGCGCGGCGACGCCAGCGCTGCACAGGCCCACATGGCCCAGCACTTGCAATGTTGCGCCGATCGCGTGCGCCCCGAAGCGCCCGCTGATTTCGATCTGCGTTCGGTATTGGGCCCGCGCGGCGGGAAGGACAAAGTCTAGGACCGGTTTTGCTGTTTCGGGCGAGCTGGCACGACAGAGGCCGGCCGTCCAAGAACCTGTTCACGCTCCGCAGCAACCACCCCAAGGTTGGCCCGGGAAACACAGCCCTGCATGCGCACGGCGGGTGTCACAAGGCCAAGCCAGGGGTCGCGCAGCAGAGACGTGGGCAGGCTCCAAGCCGGACGCCGTCCGGCTTACCACCCAAAGGAGACCTTTATGGCAAGCAGTACCATCGCCGCCCCCACGGCGGACCTGACCAATGAGCGCGTGGCGTACGGACGCCTGCTCGCATTGGGCCTTCAACATGTATTGGTGATGTATGCAGGCACCGTGGCAGTGCCGCTAATTGTGGGCGGTGCACTGCATCTGCCCAAGGAACAGCTTGCGTTCCTGATCAACGCAGATCTCTTTGCCGCCGGCCTTGCCACACTCATCCAGGCCTTCGGTGTGTGGAAGTTCGGCATTCGCATGCCGGTCATGATGGGCGTGACCTTCGCATCGGTGGGCCCGATGATCGCCATCGGCACCGACCCGAGCATCGGCCTGCTGGGCATTTACGGCGCTGTGATTGCGGCGGGGATATTCGGCATCATCGTCGCGCCGCTCATGGGGCGCGTGCTTGGGCTCTTCCCGCCGGTCGTGACGGGCACCGTGATCACGCTGATCGGCATGTCGCTGATGGGCGTGGGGATCAACTGGGCTGCGGGTGGCCAGCCGACCATGAAGACGATGGTCGATGGCGTGCTCAAGACCGTGCCCAATCCGGCCTACGGCGATCTGAGCGGCCTGGGCATTGCGCTGGCAGTGCTCGTCATCATCCTGTTGCTGACGAAGTACGGCCGCGGCCTGATCGGCAACATCGCTGTGCTGCTGGGCATCGTGATCGGCACGTTCATCGCCATGGCGTTCGGCAAGGTGAGCTTTGCCGGCATCACCGAGGCCGACTGGGTGGCCGTGATCACGCCGCTGCATTTCGGCATGCCGACCTTCCACTTCGGCGCCATCGCTTCGATGTGCATCGTGATGATGATCACGCTGGTCGAATCGACCGGCATGTTCCTGGCGCTAGCGGAAATCACCGGCAAGAAGCTCTCCACCGATGACCTTACCCGCGGCTTGCGCGCCGACGGTCTGGGCACGGTCATCGGCGGCCTGTTCAACACATTCCCGTACACCTCGTTCTCGCAGAACGTGGGGCTGGTGACGGTCACGGGTGTGCGTTCGCGCTTCGTGGCAGCCATGGGCGGCCTGATCCTGATCGCGATGGGTCTGTTCCCGAAGATGGCGCACATCGTGGCGTCGGTTCCCTCGTTCGTATTGGGTGGCGCGGGCATCGTGATGTTCGGCATGGTGGCCGCCACGGGCGTGCGCATTCTCGGCTCGATCGATTTCAACAAGTACCGCCACAACCTGTTCATCGTGGCGATCTCGATCGGCTTCGGCATGATCCCGACGCTGGCGCCGACCTTCTTCCAGTACCTGCCACATTGGCTGGAGCCGATCACGCACAGCGGCATCGTGCTGGGCACGCTGGTCGCGGTCATCCTGAATCTTTACTACAACGGCATGCAGTCGGCCGAGCACGCAATGCGCGACGCTGCTGCCAACACCCACGGCACGGAGTAATTGCATGAACGCCACTGTCGCGCACAACGACCCGCTTCTGATCGCCCGCCATGCCGACGTGCTGGTCACCATGGATGCGCAACGCCGCGAGATCCCGGACGGCGCGCTGGTTGCGCGCGGTGGCGTGATCGAATGGGTCGGCGCCACTGCGGATCTGCCGTCGCAGTATCGCGAGGCCATCGGCCAGCCCAACGTGCGCGTGATGGAGCTGCGTGACCACGTGGTCACGCCGGGCTTCGTCAACACGCACCATCACATGTATCAAAGCCTGACGCGTGCCCTGCCCGCCGCGCAGGATGCGGAACTGTTCGGCTGGCTCACCAACCTGTATCCGGTGTGGGCAGGCCTCACACCGGAAATGGTGCGCGTGTCCACGCTCACGGCGATGGCAGAACTGCTGCTCTCAGGTTGCACGACCTCCAGCGACCACCTGTACCTCTATCCGAACGGCAGCCGGCTCGACGATTCCATCGAAGCCGCGCAGCAGATCGGCATGCGCTTTCACGCCGCGCGCGGCAGCATGAGCGTGGGTCGCAGCCAGGGCGGTTTGCCGCCGGACCGCGTGGTCGAAGGCGAAGAGGGCATCCTGAAAGAAACGCAGCGCCTGATCGAAACCTGGCACAACGCCGATCGCCATTCGATGCTGCGCGTCGTGGTGGCGCCGTGCTCGCCCTTCTCCGTCTCGCGCGACCTGATGCGCGAATCGGCCAAGCTCGCACGCAGCTACGGCGTGTCGATGCACACGCACCTGGCCGAGAACGATAACGACATCGCATATTCGCGCGAGAAGTTCGGCATGACGCCGGCGGAATACGCGGAAGACCTCGGCTGGGTCGGCCGCGACGTCTGGCATGCGCACTGCGTGAAGCTCGACGCGCACGGCATCGACGTCTTTGCGCGCACCGGCACCGGCGTGGCGCATTGCCCGTGCTCGAACATGCGGCTGGCTTCCGGCATTGCACCCATCCGCACCATGCGCGATGCCGGCGTGCCGGTGGGCCTGGGCGTGGATGGCAGCGCGTCGAACGATGGGGCACACATGCTCGGCGAAACACGCCAGGCCATGCTGCTCGCGCGCGTCGGCTTTGGCCCCGCGGCGATGAGCGCGCGCGAAGCGCTGGAGATCGCCACACTCGGCGGCGCACGCGTGCTCAACCGCGACGACATCGGCGCGCTCGCTCCCGGTATGTCGGCCGACTTTGTCAGCTTCGATCGTCACCAGGTCGGTTTTGCCGGCGCCGACCACGACCCTGTCGCAGCGCTGGTGTTCTGCGCCCCATCCAATGTGGCGCACAGCGTGATCAACGGGCGCGTGGTCGTCGAAGACGGCCGCCTGACCACGCTCGAACTCGACGCCCATCTCACGGTTCACCGGAGGCTCGCGCTGGAACTGGCGCAGGCTGCCCGGGCAGTTCCGGCCTGATGCGATGCCGCTTTGTCTTGTTCATGACGCCGCTGTGATGTCGTGAATTTGGAAAGCCGCATTCCACTGTCTGACCGGTGTTGTATGAAGTCTCCTCGACATGAAAAAACCATGACAAACAATAACTATCCGCGCGATCTCATCGGTTACGGCAAGAACCCGCCCAACGCCAACTGGCCGGGCGGCGCGCGCGTAGCACTGCAGTTCGTCCTGAACTACGAGGAAGGCGGTGAAAACTGCGTCTTGCACGGCGACGCGGGCTCCGAGCAGTTCCTCTCTGAAATCATCGGCGCTGCGGCCTACCCCGACCGCCACATGAGCATGGAGGGCATTTACGAATACGGCTCGCGTGCAGGCGTGTGGCGCATCCTGCGCGAGTTTGAAAAGCGCGGTTTGCCGCTGACGATCTTCGGTGTGTCGATGGCCCTGCAGCGCCATCCGGACCTCACCCAAGCCTTCGTTGATCTGGGCCACGAAATCGCCTGCCATGGCTGGCGCTGGATTCACTACCAGAACATCGACGAAGCCACCGAGCGCGAGCACATGCGCATCGGCGTGGAGATCATTCGCGAGCTGACCGGCAATGCGCCGCTTGGCTGGTACACCGGGCGCGACAGCCCCAACACGCGCCGCCTGGTGGTCGAGCACGGCGGCTTTGCCTACGACGCCGACTACTACGGCGACGACCTGCCGTTCTGGACCGAAGTGCAAACGTCGTCGGGCGAGAGCAAGCCTCACCTGGTGGTGCCGTACACGCTCGACACCAACGATATGCGCTTCGCCAGCCCGCAAGGCTTCAACACGGCCGACCACTTCTACCAATACCTGAAGGACGCCTTCGACGTGCTGTATGAGGAAGGCGATCCCAACGGGCTCGCGCAGCCGAAGATGCTGTCGATCGGCATGCACTGCCGCCTGCTGGGCCGCCCCGCGCGCTTCCGTGCGCTGCAGCGCTTCCTTGACTACGTGCAATCGCACGACAAGGTGTGGATCTGCCGACGCATCGACATCGCGCAACACTGGATCCAGAACCATCCGTATGCAAAGCAACCCGTTTTGAGCACCGCAGCATGAGCCAGACCACCTACACCCTCTCGCAACTCAACGGTATGGACGCACCGCAGTTCGTGCAAGTCCTGGGCGGCATCTACGAGCACTCCCCGTGGGTTGCAGAACAGGCCGCCACGCAGCGCCCGTTTGCTTCGGCCGAGGCGCTCGCAACCGCCATGCGCAATGCTGTGGATACCGCAGGCATTGAGCCTCAGCTCAAGTTGGTGCGCGCCCACCCGGAGCTGGCCGGCAAGGCCGCCGTGCGCGGTGAACTGACTGCCGAGTCGACGCGCGAACAAAGCGGCGCGGGCTTGAACCTGTGCACGCCGGAAGAGTTTGCGCGCCTGCAGGCGCTCAACGCCCAGTACAACGAGAAGTTCGGCTTCCCATTCATCCTGGCAGTACGCGGCTATGACCGCTACGGAATCATCGAGAACTTCAGCAAGCGCGTTGAGAACGACCGCGATACCGAGCTGCGTACGTCGCTCGAACAGATTCATCGAATCGCAGGTTTCCGCCTGACCGACTTGATCGCAGCAAACTGATTTTTCAGGTTCATCAGCAAAAACAACGCTGTGGGCGCGGTGTCATGGGGCATGGGACACCGATCGGCATGGAGCCTGACCAGCCGGCCTGCGACCGCATCAAAGAATGCGGCGCAACCCGCAGTGATCTTCAACAACAAAGGAGGTAGCAATGCAGTCGAAATTCAAGCGTGGCGTGGCCGCGCTGGCAGTGGCATCGGCACTGGGGGCAGCAAGTGCCGGTGCGCAAGCGCAGTCATCCGTCACGTTGTACGGCCAGGTGGACGCCTGGGCCGGCGCCACCAAGAGCCTGGGCGCATCGGATCGCGCCTGGGGCGTCAACTCGGGCGGTATGTCGACCTCGTACTGGGGCATGAAGGGCAGCGAAGATCTGGGCAACGGCCTGAAGGCAATCTTCACGCTGGAAGCTTTCTTCCGCCCGGACACCGGCAAGTCCGGCCGCTTTGACGGCGATACGTTCTTCGCCCGCAACTCGTTCGTGGGCCTGCAATCGAGCTCGTGGGGCTCGATCAAGCTCGGCCGCCTGACGCCGCCGTACTTTGTCTCGACGATCCTGTTCAACCCGTTCATCGATTCGTACACGTTCTCGCCGATGGTGTTCCACACCTATCTCGGCAACGGCCTGAGCGGCCCCGGCGGCATCTCGGGTCTGGTGGGCGATTCAGGCTGGAACAACTCGATCATGTACTCCACGCCGGACTTCAACGGTCTGACCGCCAACCTCATCTACGGCGCGGGCGAGCAAGCTGGCCACAACGGCCAGAACAAGTGGGGTGGCAACTTCCTGTACTTCCACGGCAACTTCGCGGCCACGGCAGCCTTCCAGCAAGTGCGCTTCGACGGCGCGCCGGGTGACCTGAACGCGTTGGTGGCAGGCTTCTCGCGCCAGACCGCCGCGCAACTGGGCGCCACGTACGACTTTGGCGTGGTCAAGGTGTACGGTCAGTACCAGTACATCAAGAACGCCATCAACTCGGGCGACGCGAAGAGCAACGGCGGCCAACTGGGCGTGTCGGTGCCGGTCGGCCCGGGCAGCATCCTGGCGTCGTACGCGTACACGAAAACCTCGGGCGCGGCCGACGTGAAGCGCAACACGTGGGCGGTCGGCTACGACTACTCGCTGTCCAAGCGCACCGATGTGTACGCCGCGTACATGCGCGACAAGGTGACGAACCTCAGCTCGGCAGACACCTTCGGCGTGGGCATCCGCGCAAAGTTCTAAGCAGTCGGCAGCAAAGAAAAACGGCGCCTGGACTTTCCCCAGGCGCCGTTTTCTTTTGGGCCGCCAACCTTCAGCGGCCCAGCGGTCGGATCAACCGATCAACGTGTAGCCGACACATCCGCCACAGCCAGCGCCGTCATATTGACGATGCGGCGCGATGTGGCTGACGGGTTCAGGATGTGCACCGGCTTGGCCGCGCCCAGCAGGATCGGGCCCACCGTCACGCCCTGCCCGCCCGTGATCTTGAGCAGATTGAACGCGATGTTGGCAGCGTCGAGCGACGGCATCACCAGCAGGTTTGCGCTGCCCGAGAAGGCGCTCTTCGGCAGGAAGTGGTGGCGGATATCTTCGGACAACGCCGCGTCACCCTGGATCTCGCCTTCCACTTGCAGATTCGGCGCTTCGGTCTTTAGCAGGTCATACGCCGCGCGCATGCGGCGGGCCGATGCGTTCTTCGACGAGCCGAACATCGAGTGCGACAGCATCGCCACCTTCGGCTCCTGGCCGAAACGACGCACTTCTTCCGCCGCCAGTTTGGTGATGTCGGCCAGTTCTTCAGCGCTCGGCATCTCGTTGACGAACGTGTCGGTGATGAACAGCGTGTGCTTCTCCAGCATCAGGCCGTTCATGGCGGCAAAGACCTTGGCGTTCGGGGCCAGACCGATCACGTCGCGCACGTGTTCCAGGTGGGCATCAAAGCGGCCAACCGTGCCGCACAGCAGCGCATCGGCATCCCCCAGACGCACCAGCAGTGCGCCGATCAGCGTGTTCGAACGGCGCAGCGCCGATTTCGCCATGTCCGGCGTCACGCCGTTGCGGCCCATCAGCTCGTGATAAGCGGTGTGGTACTGGTGATAGCGGCGGTCATCTTCCGGGTCCACCAGCTCGAAGTGCACGCCCGGCTTCAGACGCAGGCCCGCCTTCTGGATACGCATTTCAATCACGTGCGGACGGCCGATCAGGATCGGCTTGGCCAGGCCTTCGTCGACCACCGTCTGCACGGCGCGCAGCACGCGCTCTTCTTCACCTTCGGCGTACACGACGCGCTTCGGGTTGGCCTTGGCGGCCGAGAACACCGGGCGCATGGTCAAGCCCGTGTGATACACGAAGTCGCTCAGCTGGGCGCGATAGGCATCCAGATCCTTGATCGGGCGCGTGGCTACGCCGGACTCTTCCGCGGCCTTGGCGACGGCGGGCGCGATCTTCTCGATCAGGCGCGAATCGAACGGCTTCGGGATGATGTAATCCGGGCCGAAGGTCAGGTCCTGGCCGACGTAAGCCTGCGCCACTGCGTCGTTCGTTTCGGCTTCTGTCAGTTCCGCGATGGCCTTCACGCACGCAAGCTTCATCTCTTCCGTGATCTTGGTGGCGCCGCAGTCGAGCGCACCACGGAAGATGTACGGGAAGCACAGCACGTTGTTGACCTGGTTCGGGTAATCCGAACGGCCCGTGGCGATGATGCAGTCCGGGCGCGCGGCCTTGGCCACTTCCGGGCGGATTTCCGGCTCGGGGTTGGCCAGTGCCAGGATGATCGGCTTCGGAGCCATGGTCTTGACCATGTCGGCGGTCAGCACACCGGCGGCCGAGCAACCGAGGAACACGTCTGCATCGCGCACGATGTCGGCCAGCGTACGGGCCGACGTGTCTTGCGCATAGCGTGCCTTGTTCGGCTCCATCTTGGCGTCGCGGCCAACATAGATCACGCCCTTCGAATCGACCACGTAGACGTTTTCACGCTTGACGCCCAGGCCCACCATCACGTCCAGGCAGGCGATGGCCGCGGCGCCCGCGCCCGACACGGCCACCTTTACGCTGCCGATGTCCTTGCCGACGACCTTCAGGCCGTTGAGCAGCGCCGCCGACGAGATGATCGCCGTGCCGTGCTGGTCATCGTGGAAAACGGGAATGTTCAGGCGGTCACGCAGCTTCTGCTCGATGTAGAAGCACTCGGGCGCCTTGATGTCTTCGAGGTTGATACCGCCCAGCGTCGGCTCCAACGAGGCAATGATGTCGACCAGCTTGTCCGGATCGCGCTCCGCCAATTCGATATCGAACACATCGACACCGGCAAACTTCTTGAACAGGCAGCCCTTGCCTTCCATCACCGGCTTGCTGGCCAGCGGCCCGATGTCGCCCAGGCCCAGCACAGCGGTGCCGTTGGTGATCACGCCGACGAGGTTGCCGCGCGAGGTGTACTCCGCCGCCAGCGACGGGTCTTGCTCAATCGCGGTGCACGGATACGCCACGCCAGGCGAATATGCCAACGACAGGTCGCGCTGGTTGATCAGCGCCTTGGTCGGGCGCACCTCAATCTTGCCGCGCGTGGGGGCGCGGTGGTATTCAAACGCCGCGCGGCGCAGTTCGGCCTCGGCCCCTTGGTCTTGGGAATCCGGCGAGGCGTCGTGAAGCTTGTCGTTCATAGCAATGAATCCTGATGGGGAGTTCCGCAGATGAGGCGCACATGCGCTCAGGCAGAAACTCCCTGAGACGAAGTGGCAAAAAACAGTGGGAACAGAGAGAAACCGGGGGTGAGGCCGCACGCGTTGCGCAGCACCGTCAAGAGGGTAGCGACGGGGCGGAGGCAGCGCCGGCCAGGGGTGGCGGTCGGCGCGAGACGGGACGAAGTGACAACGCTCAAGCGGGATACGGCTGGCGGCCTACAGATTAGGTCATGCATTCTAACGTAGACCGTCGGCCAAAACCCACCCTGGCGCACTACTTGGGTGCCGGTTTCGCCGCCGGTTTCACCGATGGATCAACAGGCAGCTCTACGACGATGGGCTGCGCATTCGGCGCCGGGAAATTGGCAAATGCGCTGCGTACCAGGTACGGCATCACCGCCGTCAGCGATCCATCCCCACCCTGCGTTTGCGCCGTCACCTGATAAACGCGCTTACCGGTGGCTGCCTCGTCAATTTCCACGTGATAGGCATAGAACGGCACCTGCACGTTGGTATCCACATATTGCGGCCCCCACGGGCCCCAGGGCCCCCAAGGACTACGCCATGGCCCCCAGGGCCCCGGTCCCCAATACGGATCCGGGTACACGGGCTGGCGCACCTGCACGAGGCGCGTGGCGGTCGAATAGTCAAGGCGGACCAGATAGCGCGCGCTGGCGCGCGGCACGCTGGTAAAGCCGTGGACGGCCAGTTGGTCTGATGTCCAGGCCTCGTAGGTCTGGCGTTCAAGATCGTTTTGCTGCGCTGCGGTATGCTCGAAGGCATAGGTGCGCGGCGGGTTGTCGGTCCAGCCGGGTTGCCGGAACGCCGTCACCTGGCTGGTGACCGTGCTCGCGCAGCCCGCCAGCAGGCTGGCCGCCATCAGGGCGCCAGCCATCGGCCAGACGCCCGATGTCTTGATCCATTTCCACATAGAAAATCCCCCTACTCTCAATCAGACAGATGGTCGCGGGCCCCGGAAGCGGGCTGCGGGCACTCTGTTACTCAGAGTGACGCCCCGCGCGGAAGATTCCCGCCAAGGGCCTGAGTACAATGGCCTTTTGCGTACCTCTACGAGGATGTTACCGATGTTGCGCACCGATACCGCCGTCACGATTTACCGCAAGGACTACACCGCGCCCGCTTTCCGCATTGACGAAGTGGCCCTGGAGATCGATCTCGTGCCCGAGCGCACCCGCGTCGTCAACCGCATGCGCATGACGCGCACGGACGCCGGCAAGCCTCTCGTGCTGGTGGGTGAAGGGCTGGAACTGGCCGCCGCAACCGTCGACGGTAAAGCGCTGTCCGGCCTGCAAGCCTCGGGCGACACCCTCACCATCGATGCCGTGCCTGCCGATGTTGGCACCAGCTTCACCCTGGAACTCACCACCTACTGCAATCCCGCAGCCAATTCGTCGCTGATGGGCTTGTACGTTTCCAACGGCAACTTCTTCACGCAGTGCGAGGCCGAGGGCTTTCGCAAGATCACCTACTTCCTCGACCGCCCGGACGTGATGACGGTCTACACCGTCACGCTGCGCGCATCGAAAGCGGACTATCCGGTGCTGCTGTCCAACGGCAATCTCATGTCGGAGCGCGACCTGCCGGACGGCCGCCACGAAGCCGTGTGGCACGACCCGTTCAAGAAGCCGTCTTATCTGTTCGCGCTGGTGGCGGGCAAGCTGGAGTGCATCGAAGAGCGCATCCAGTCAGCTTCGGGCAAAGAGAAGCTGCTGCAGGTGTGGGTGGAAGCGCAAGACCTCGACAAGACGCGCCACGCGATGGATTCGCTCATCCATTCGATCCATTGGGACGAACGCCGCTTCGGCCTGGAGCTGGATCTCGACCGCTTCATGATCGTCGCCGTGGGCGACTTCAACATGGGCGCGATGGAAAACAAGGGCCTGAACATCTTCAACACGAAATACGTGCTGGCCAATGCCGAGACGGCGACCGATGTGGATTTCGCCAATATCGAATCGGTGGTCGGCCACGAATACTTTCACAACTGGACGGGTAACCGCGTCACTTGCCGCGACTGGTTCCAGCTGAGCCTGAAGGAAGGCCTGACCGTGTTCCGTGATCAGGAATTCTCCGCCGACATGGCCGCAGCCGCCGGTAACGAAGCCGCCGCAGCCAGCGCCCGTGCCGTGAAGCGCATCGAAGATGTGCGCGTGCTGCGGCAGGCGCAGTTTCCGGAAGATGCCGGGCCGATGGCCCACCCGGTGCGGCCCGACAGCTACGAAGAGATTAATAATTTCTATACCGTCACGGTGTACGAAAAAGGCGCGGAAGTCGTGCGCATGTACCAGACCCTGCTCGGCCGCGACGGCTTCCGCAAGGGCATGGACCTGTACTTCCAGCGCCATGATGGCCAAGCCGTCACCTGTGACGACTTCCGCGCTGCCATGGCCGATGCCAACGGCCGCGACCTCTCGCAATTCGGCCGCTGGTACAGCCAGGCCGGCACGCCGGTCGTGGCCGTTGACGGTCACTACGATGCGGCCACGCACACCTACACGCTCACGCTGCGCCAGCGCTGCGAGCCGGTCGGCATCGAGACCACCAGCGGCATCCAGAAGCAGCCGTTCCACATCCCATTTGCCATCGGGCTGATCGACAAGCAAGGCCGCGACTTGCCGCTGCGTTTGCATGGCGAGGCCGCATCGCCCTCGCCCGTGACCACGCGCGTACTGGACTTCACTGAAACCAAGCAGACCTTCGTCTTCGAAGATATGGCCGAAGCGCCGTTGCCCTCGCTGCTGCGCAATTTCTCGGCGCCGGTAGTCGTCGAATACGGCTATACGACCGAGCAGCTCACGTTCCAGCTCGCGCACGATTCAGACCCGTTCAATCGCTGGGAAGCCGGCCAGCGCCTGGCCACCGACACGCTGCTGCGCATGGTGACCGACATCCAGCACGGCCGCGCGCCGGTGGTTGATCCGGCGCTGGTCGAAGCCCTGCGTGCCGTGATCGCCGACACCTCGCTTGATCCGGCCTTCCGCGAGCAGATGCTGATCCTGCCGGCCGAAGGCTATCTGGCCGAGCGCATGGACGTGGCCGATCCGGCTGCCATCCACACCGCCCGCCGCACGCTGCGCCGCACGCTGGCAGAAAAGCTCAACGCGGAACTGCTGCGCGCCTATCAAGACAACCAGACCGAAGGCGCCTACTCGCCCGATGCTGTGTCTGCAGGCAAGCGCGCGCTCAAGAACATCGCCCTCGGCTATCTGGTGGAAACCGAAGCCCCCGAGGCGCTGGCCCTGGCCGAACAGCAATATGCCCGCGCCACCAACATGACCGACCGCATGGGCGCCCTCTCCGCGATGGTCACCAGCTATGCCCCGGGCCGCGAAGCCGCACTGGCCGATTTCTACACGCGCTTTGCCGACGATGCCCTCGTCATCGACAAGTGGTTCTCGCTGCAAGCCATGCAGCCGGGCGCCGCCGGCAAGCCGACGCTGGCCACCGTGCGCGCGTTGATGGCCCATCCGGCCTTCACGCTGCGCAACCCGAACCGCGCGCGCTCGCTGATCTTCAGCTTCTGCTCGGGCAACCCCGCGCAGTTCCACGCCGCCGATGGTTCCGGCTATGCCTACTGGGCCGAGCAGGTGCTCGCGCTCGACGCCATCAACCCGCAGGTCTCCGCCCGCCTGGCACGCGCGCTGGACCGCTGGCGCAAATACGTGCCCACACTGCGCGACGCCATGCAGGACGCGCTCAAGCGCGTGGCGGCACATCCGAGCCTCTCGCGCGATGTGCGTGAGATCGTCGGCAAGGCGCTGGCCTGAATGTCACCGCTTGTATCGTAAAATCGCGCCCGTCTCAGGAGAACCCATGAAGCGCATCAACCTCACCCGCTACCTGATCGAAGAGCAGCGCGAGCACAACACCATCCCGGCCGAGCTGCGCCTGCTGCTCGAAGTCGTGGCGCGCGCCTGCAAGGCGATCTCGCACAGCATCAACAAGGGCGCGCTGGCCGGCGTGCTCGGCTCGGCCGGCACCGGCAACGTGCAAGGCGAAACCCAGCAGAAGCTGGACGTGATCGCCAACGAAGTCCTGCTCGAAGCCAACGAATACGGCGGCAACCTGGCCGCCATGGCCTCGGAAGAGATGGAATCGTTCTATGAGATTCCGCACCGCTATCCGAAGGGCGAATACCTGCTGCTGTTCGATCCGCTCGACGGCTCGTCCAACATCGACGTGAACGTGTCGATCGGCACGATCTTCTCGGTGCTGCACATGCCCCAAGCAGGCCAGGCTGTGACCGAAGCCGATTTCTTGCAGCCCGGTGCAAAGCAGGTCGCTGCCGGTTACGCCGTGTACGGCCCGCAGACCACCCTGGTGCTGACCGTCGGTAATGGCGTGCACATGTTCACGCTGGACCGTGAAGTCGGCAGCTTCGTCCTCACCAGCCGAGACGTGAAGATTCCGGTCGACACGAAGGAATTCGCCATCAACATGTCGAACATGCGCCACTGGGCCCCGCCCGTGCGCCGCTACATCGACGAATGCCTGGCCGGCACCGAAGGCCCGCGCGGCAAGGATTTCAACATGCGCTGGATCGCCTCGATGGTGGCCGACGTGCATCGCATCCTCACGCGCGGCGGCATCTTCATGTACCCCTGGGATAAGCGCGAGCCCGGCAAGGCCGGCAAGCTGCGCCTGATGTACGAAGCCAACCCGATGGCCTTCCTGGTGGAACAGGCCGGTGGCGCAGCCACCAACGGCGAGCAACGCATTCTGGACATCCAGCCCGAACAGCTGCACCAGCGCGTGGCGGTGGTTCTGGGGTCAAAGAACGAGGTGGATCGCGTCACGCAATATCACCTCGACGCCAAGAAAACAGCGTAACGACGCCACGTAAGACTGTTGTTCCAGCGGTTCTTGCAGAGCGATAAAAAGTTCTGTTAGAATCGCTGTTTCCGACGCCGCTGTAGCTCAGTCGGTAGAGCAGCGCATTCGTAATGCGAAGGTCACCAGTTCGATTCCGGTCAGCGGCACCAGAATTAAAAAGCCCAGTCTTCATCGACTGGGCTTTTTGCTTTGCGTCTTCCGAAACGAATCACGCCGCCGGAATGCGCAGCTTCTGCCCCGGATAGATCTTGTCCGGATTCGACAGCATCGGCTTGTTGGCTTCGAAGATGGCGGGGTACTTGTTGGCATCGCCGTAGAACTTCTTGGCGATGGCCGAGAGCGTGTCGCCGCGCTCCACCGTGTGCCATTGCGATTCTTCCGACTCGGTGTTGACCGACATCTGGTCATCCACCGACTTGATGCCCTCGACGTTGCCGCAGCACAGGATGATCTTTTCGCGCGTGGCTTGGTCGGGCGCTACGCCAAATACCTTGGCAGCATCGCCTTCAACCTGCACTGACAGCGCCGTGGCGCTCAGGCCCTGCTGCGCGATGTAGTCCTGGATGGCTTGGCCCTTGGCATCGTCGGCTGCCTTGGCGGCATCGGCATCCGCCGATGCATCGGCCGGCGCGGCCGCAGCGCTGCCGTGGAAGAGCTTCTCGCCAGCCTCTTTGATGAAGTCAAAAAAACCCATAACGACCTCCATAAGTACACAACGGGGAACGGGAATGCAGAAGGGCATGCCCGGGGGGGGGGCTGGCCCGTCGCGGCAGTGTAGCCGCTCACCTGCGGTGTCTCCATGACAGTCTCACGCGCAATTGCAAACTTTGCGGCCCGATAAGGCACTCAAGAGGCGCTTCACCCACTTTGAATGCTGCAACGCAACAAAATCACTGGCACACTGTCTTACCAATATCGAAACCACTTGCGGCCCTTCGGAGAGCACGGGCACCATCGTCCTCATCCGCGCCCATTTCCGCCGCCATGCACCGTACTTGGATGAAATCCATCACCCGGCTAGTCGACGCCCTGACCACGCCGGGCTTTGGCCGCCAGTCATGGCCGCCCAAACCGGTCAAGCCGCCCAAGCCAACCGCACGCCGCGATAACCCGCGCCGCGTACGCCCCACGCCCACCCAGGGAACCTTCGTGCGCGAACAGTTCATCTACGAACCTGAGTCGCCCGCCGTGGTGGCGCGCCGGCCGGAATACTGGCTCTACACACCGCCTACACGCGGAGGCAAGCCGCCCGCCCTGATGGTGATGCTGCATGGCTGCAAGCAATCGGCAGAAGTGCTGGCGCATGGCACACGCATGAACGCACTGGCAGACCGCGAGGGCTTTATCGTGCTGTATCCGGAGCAGCCGCGCCGCGCGCATCCGCAATGTTGCTGGCATTGGTATGACCCGGAGCACGCCGGCGCGCGCGAGGCCGATGGCATTGTTCAACTGATCGAACAAACCCTCGCGCAAACTGGCGCCGACCCTTCGCGTGTGTATCTGGCAGGGTTGTCAGCCGGCGCGGGCTTGGCCGGCCTGATGGCATTGCGTCATCCGAAACTGTTCGCCGCGTTGGCACTGCACTCTGGCCCGGCCTTGGGCGTGGCACGCTCACCGGCGTCTGCATTGAACCTGATGCGTCGCGGGGCACGCGTCGACGCTGTCGAGGCGCTCTCAAGCGTGGTGAACGTGCCCACCTACCCCGGCATGCCGACGATGCTTCTGCACGGCCTGCGCGACGAGGCCGTCAACCCCGCCAACCAGGCGCAGTTGGCCGCGCAATTCCGCGCACTGAATCATCTGGGCGATGGGGGCAACGTCTCACGAGAAACTACCCGCGGCGACGGCTATGTCCTGCGCAACGACATGCGTGATGGCGAATGCATCGTCAGCCTGTGCCAACTCACCGCCGCGGGCCACGCCTGGAGCGGCGGCGACCCGCGCTATGCCTTCCACGCGCCGGGGCCCGACTCGACGTGGCTTTGGTGGCAATTCGCGCGCCGGCACGTTCGCGACACAGCGCTGGCGGCGTAAGCGCGCGTCAGAGATCAATCGACTGCTGGACGGGGTTGCGTCCCAGCAATTCATCGATCAAGCCATAGCCGCGCGTAAGGCCGGCATCTTCGGCGGCTTCGCGCGTGGGCAGCGGGCGCTCGTCATGCGAGTGGGCGACGAGCGTTTCGACGGCCGTCGGATCCGCGCCGGACTCGCAGATGCGCACGACAAAATCCCACTGCGTGGGCCCCTGCCCGCCGTTGTCCGATTTGCGCTCGGCACGGGGAATGGCCAGTACGTAGACGTCGAAGTCTTTGTACAGCTCGGTGCGCCAATTCGATTCCATTGTCATGTTGCCTCCCGGAAGACGCCGCAACTTCTCACTTGGCGGTTGCGGCATCGACAGACTTGCCTGCAAAAAACAGGCCGGTACATGACCGGCCTGTCATTGCATCATCAGCATTCGCCCTTGCGCGCGTGGCCCGGGGGGCAGTGGTAGCGGTCGTCGCGATCCCGGCCACGGCCATGCCAACGGCCGTCGTCGCCGCGATCCCAGCCACCGTCACGCATCTGCCAGCCGTGCGGACCCTGCTCCCAACGCGGCTCGCGCCAGTGGTAACCCGGTCGGCCATGTTCACGATAGCCGCGGCGCCACACATAGCGGCCATCGCGCCATTGCCAGTAACCCGGCACCCATACGTAGCCCGGCTGCAAGACCGGCACAGGCTCGTACTGAGGCGCCGGTGGCGCGTAGGTCGGGCCGATCTGCACACCGATCGACACTTGTGCCTGTGCAGGCAAAGCGATCGACCCGGCCACACCGGCAGCCGCCAAGCATGCAGCGAGAATCCATGCGTTCTTCTTCATGTGAGGACCTCCTTCTCAAACCAATCGAACTTGAATGGATCGTAGCATCGG
The DNA here is from genome assembly GCA_000955795.1 of Burkholderiaceae bacterium 26. Lineage (GTDB taxonomy): Bacteria > Pseudomonadota > Gammaproteobacteria > Burkholderiales > Burkholderiaceae > Ralstonia > Ralstonia chuxiongensis. The sequence continues at coordinate 255,867 of JYOB01000017.1, read as the reverse complement.
GTTCCGCCGTCGCCTCTAGGGTGTTACGCGGCGTTACCTCCGTTACCGGAGAGCGGAAACGTGTTCACGTTTGCGTGACGTTGCGGTCGTTCCTCGCCCAGCCACGCGCAAAACGCCTGTACCACTTCGTCACCAAGATTGCGCGCAGGGCTGTACCAGTAGTAACTGCGTGCGACCAGCGAGAGATTCGGGAACGGCGCCACAAGACGCCCCTCCTCCAGGTCATCCGCGATGAGCGCCGATGGGCCCATCGCGACACCCAACCCATCGATCGCGGCTTGAATCGACAGATAGAAATGCTCGAACGTAAGCGCATGCGCGGGCCGCAAATTCGGCACGCTTGCCAGCACCAGCCAGCTTGGCCACACCGAAGGCAGCGTGTCCGAATGCAGCAGCGTGTGATGCCGCAAGTCGGACGGCGTCGATAGCGGCAAGCGCTCCAGCAACACCGGGCTGCACACCGGAAAGCGGCTCTCGTCCAGAAAGCGCCCCGATTGGAAACCCGCGTGAATCTCCGGCCCGCCGCGAATGATCACGTCGAAATGATCGGGCAAGTCTTCGATCTCTTCGATGGACGTGGTCAGTCGAACCTCCACGCGCGGAAAGCGCATCTGAAACGTCGAGAGCCGTGGAATCAGCCAGCGCATCGTGAACGTTGGGATGCTGTTCACACGGAGGATGCGCACAGCATCGCGGTCGCGCAGCGACTGGCTGGCCGTGCTGATGCGATCAAGCGCTACGCCAATCTCGGCAAGGTAGCGCTGGCCCGCATCGGTCAGTTCCACTCGCCGATTCAGCCTGCGAAACAGCGACACACCCAGCCACGCCTCCAGTGCCTGAACCTGACGGCTGACCGCGCCATGCGTGACATTCAGTTCTTCGCCCGCGCGCGTAAAACTCAGATGGCGCGCCGCCGATTCGAAGGCGCGCACGGCATTCAGAGGGGGCAGCTTGCGCATGTCGCGTGAGTTTTTTGCACAGATCGAGTCAGTATATATCGATTGTTGACCACACTTTACGGCGCTACGCTGGCGCCTTCTTGCTCTCGCTGACACAGCATCGAGTGAGAAAAATCGACCCGATTCTCACTTCACGCCCATCGTCATCGTGACCCCCGCCGTTATCGCCTTGGTTCTCTGCGCCGCCCTGCTTCACGCTTCGTGGAATGCGTTGCTGAAAAGCGGCTCCGACCGCCTGCGCGCCATCACGTTGATGACGTTGGCCTCGGGCGTGGCGGCAATACCGATGGCGATTGCGTTGCCGTTGCCCGCGCCGGCCGCTTGGCCGTATGTTGCGCTATCCGCAGTGCTGCACGTCGGCTACAACGTGTTCCTCGCACGCGCGTATCGGTTTGGCGAGTTCGGGCAGGTGTATCCGATTGCACGCGGATCATCGCCACTGCTGGTAACGATGGGCGCCGCGCTGTTTGCGGGCGAAATGCCGGGTGTGATTGCGCTGGCGGGCGTGGTGCTGGTGAGCGGCGGCATCCTCAGCTTGGCGCGCGGCCGCAAGGCCGACCTTGGCTCGACGCTGGCGGCGCTCACCACGGGCGTATTCATCGCGTGCTACACGGTGTGCGATGGTATCGGCGCGCGAGCAGCAGGCAATGCAAACGCGTACTCGGCATGGCTGTTCATGCTCGACGGTCTGCCGATGGTGCTGCTCTATCGCGTGTGGAAAGGCCCGTTGAACATCGACCTGCGAGACGCAACTACGCTCAAGACGTTTGGCGGCGGCGTGGTCTCGCTCATCGCGTACGGCATCGTCATCTGGGCCGTGACGCTCGCGCCCATGGGGCCCGTGTCGGCCCTGCGCGAAACGTCGGTGGTGTTTGCCGCGCTGCTCGGCCGACTGTTCCTGAAGGAATCGCTCACGGCGCGGCGTCTGTCGGCCTGCTCGGTGATCGCCTTCGGCGCTTACTGCCTGGGACATCCGGCCTGAGTCCAGCAATCAAGGTGTGCGCGGCGGGTATTTGACTTCGAGGATGTCGATCTGCTCGACGCCCGTCGGCGTGCGCAGCGGCACAGTGTCACCCTCGCGCGCCTTGATGAGCGCACGCGCAATCGGCGAGATCCAGCTCACGTGCCCGATGTCCAGATCGACCTCGTCCATGCCGACGATGGTGACGGTAGTCTCATCACCACGCTGGTTGACGTAGGTGACCGTCGCACCAAAGAAGATCTGATCGTTGTCGCCCTGCAAGCTGGCGTCGACCACCTCGGCCTTCTCGATACGGCGCGTGAGAAAACGGATGCGACGATCGATCTCGCGCAGGCGCTTCTTGCCGTAAAGGTAGTCACCATTCTCAGAGCGATCACCATTGGATGCAGCCCACGACACGATGCCAACCACTTCGGGTCGCTCCGTGTCGATCAGGTGCATCAGCTCGGTGCGCAGGCGCTCGTAGCCCGCTGGCGTGATGTAGTTCTTGGAACCCGGCGGCAAGGGCGCTGCGCCCTCGGGCAGATCGTCTTCGTCATCGCCGGAATCTTCCCGGACGAAAGCCTTGTTCATGATGGAAGCCACGGTGGATCAAGGCTCCATTATAGAAAGTTGGTCCCTCTCGAAGAAAAAGTGAAGAAGGGGGTTCACAAGACCGAAAATCTCTGTATAATCTCATTTCTCGGTTGCGGCTGTAGCTCAGTTGGATAGAGTACTTGGCTACGAACCAAGGGGTCGTGGGTTCGAATCCTGCCAGCCGCACCAACCTAATACGAGAACGAAAAGGGCTTCCAGAAATGGAAGCCCTTTTCTTTTGCCCGCATCCGTCTCGCATACGCGCAATGTCACAGCGCTCTTGCGTTCGCCGCAAGCGAGCCACAAACAAAAAAGGCGAAGCCCTCTGGCCTCGCCTTTTTGTTTTTGCGTGGAGCATCAATCTCCGCCGCGATCTCGCGCAATGCGAATCACATCCGGGTTGCGTCGAAGCGCGCGCATCACATCGGCCAAGTGTACGCGGTCGTGCACCTGAATCAGGAACGTCATATACGTCGCCTCCTGATGACCCTCCTGCTCCATCGATACGTGGGCCACGTTTGCGTCAGCCGAGGTCAAATCCGCTGCTACGCGGGCAAGAATGCCCTTCGTATTGCGCACCAGCACCTTGATCGACACGTCGAATGCACGCGTCGTATGCTCGGCCCACATGACATCAATCCAGTGCTCCGGATCCTTGCCATGCAGACGCTTGGCCACGCGGCATTCCTGCACGTGGATCTGCAACCCCTCACCCTTGCCGATGTAGCCGACGATCGGGTCGCCGGGAATCGGGCGGCAGCACGACGAGAACACCATCGCCATGCCTTCGTCGCCGCTGACGGTGACGGCGGGGGCTTCTTCGCCAGCAAAGGTGTGTACGGCTGCCATCAACGCCTCGTCGCCGTCGTGGCCACCTTCCTGCAGAAGGATTTCGAGGCGACGCGCAACCACGGCCGCCACCCGCCGGCCGAGTGCGAGATCCGCGAAGACATCTTCACGCGCCTTGTTGCCTGTCCATTGCACGATGCGTTCCCACACCTGGGCAGACACGGCCTTCATGTCGATGCCGATCTGACGCAGCGCCTGTTCGAGCAAGCGCTCGCCAAGTTGAATCGCCTCGTCAAGCTTGGCCGTCTTGAGGAAGTGCCGGATTGCCGCACGCGCCTTGCCGGTACGTACGAACGTGAGCCACGCCGGGTTCGGCTTCGAGTACGGCGCCGTCACCACCTCGACGATGTCGCCGTTCTTCAGCTCCGTGCGCAGCGGCAGCAACTCGTTGTTGATCTTGACCGCCACGCACTGGTTGCCCAGGTCACTGTGCACCGCGTAGGCGAAGTCCAGCGCCGTGGCGCCGCGCGGCAGTGCACGTATCTCGCCCTTGGGCGTGAACACGTAGACCGCATCCGGGAACAGGTCGATCTTGACGTGCTCCAAAAACTCCTGCGAATCCCCCGTCTGGCTTTGAATGTCGAGCAGCGATTGCAGCCATTGATGCGCTTGTTGCTGCGCGCGATCGGGCTCGTCGTGGTGCTGCTTGTACATCCAGTGCGCGGCCACGCCGGCTTCCGCAATCTGGTTCATCTCGCGCGTGCGGATCTGGAACTCGACCGGCGTGCCGAACGGGCCCACCAGCGTCGTATGCAGCGACTGATAACCGTTGATCTTGGGGATGGCGATGTAATCCTTGAACTTGCCGGGCATCGGCTTGTACAGGCTGTGCAGCGCGCCCATCGTCATGTAGCACTGCATCTGCGTGTCGACCACCACACGGAAGCCATACACGTCCAGCACCTGCGAGAACGACAACTGCTTGTCGTGCATCTTACGGTAGATGCTGTACAGCGTTTTTTCGCGGCCGGTCATCTCGGCCGGGATGCCGGCATCGGTCAACGCACGCTGGGCCGTTTCAAGAATGCGGCTCACGACTTCGCGTCGATTGCCACGCGCGGCCTTCACCGCCTTCTCAAGCGTGGCGTACCGGAACGGCGAGCCGATGCGGAAGCTCAGTTCCTGCAACTCACGATATGTCGTGTTGAGGCCCAGGCGGTGTGCGATCGGCGCGTAAATCTCCATCGTCTCGCCCGCAATGCGGCGGCGCTTTTCCGGCGGCACGTGGTCGAGCGTGCGCATGTTGTGCGTACGGTCGGCGAGCTTGACGAGAATCACGCGCACATCGCGCGCCATCGCGAGCAGCATCTTGCGGAAGCTCTCCGCCTGCGCCTGCTCGCGGCTCTGGAATTCGAGCTTGTCCAACTTGGTCAGGCCGTCGACCAGTTCTGCGACTTTGGGGCCGAACTTCTCGGCCAGTTCGCTCTTGGTCACGCCCTGGTCTTCGATCACGTCATGCAGCAGCGCCGCCATGATCGACTGCACATCCAGCTTCCAGCCTGCGCAGATCTCTGCCACGGCCACGGGATGCGTGATGTACGGCTCGCCGCTCTGGCGGTACTGCCCGAGGTGCGCCTCGTCGGAGAAGTGGAACGCTTCCTTCACCAGCTTGAGATCAGCCGGCTTCAGATACGACAGTTTCTCGGCCAGCCCCGAAATGGAGACGACCTGCTGGCGAGGCGGTGCCGCGGGCTGCGAAGTCGGGCCGAACAGATGCCGATAGGTCTGCTCAAGCACCGCGTCGATGAAAAGGGTGTCGGCGCCCTCAGGCTTAGCCGTCTGCTCAGGCGCCTCGGCGCTTGTGCCCTTGTGCGATTTTGGCGGCAGGGCTGCGCGCTCCCCTACCAGGTCGGCACCACGCGGATCAGGCAAGTTCGGCGCGCCCGTACGAGGCGACGCGGGGCCGGAGCCGGAAGCGGAGGACGGCATGGAAACGATGGAAGCAGTGGAAGACCCGGAAGGACCCGTAGAGACGTCCAGCGCAGGACCGGACGACCTCGCAGACGATTCCACCGACGGCACGTTGTTGCCGTGCGTGGCGGAATGTTGGGTCCTGGGCGAAGAAGCGGGCGAGGTAGGCATGCCGGGGTCTAGTGCGTTCGCGGCTTTCACATCCATGAAAGATCGCAAGAACGATCAGTGACCGAGGCAGCGTACCACGCCAGGTAATGCCAAGTTAATGCGTGTCAGCTCAGGACGGAACCTTCTTGAGCATCTCGATACCAACCTGGCCGGATGCGATTTCGCGCAATGCGGTCACGGTCGGCTTGTCCTTGGCATCGACCTTGGGCGTGTGGCCCTGCACCAACTGACGGGCGCGGTACGTTGCGGCCAATGCCAGTTCGAAGCGATTCGGAATCTGTTTCAAGCAATCTTCGACGGTAATACGCGCCATGAAAACTCCACCTGGTGGCAAATCTTGTTGATCTCGATATTTTAGCAGCAGCGCAGCACTTCCCTCGGACAGCACGGGGGAACGGCCGCTACCACACTTTCGCAATCACGCTGAAAAACGCGATTGCGCTGCTTGCTCAGTGAATGCCCAGCTCGACGAACAGCTCGCCGTGGCGCGCCTTCTGGGCACCGAAGCGCAGACGCGTGGCCTGCACCACGGTGCTCAACTCGGCCAATGCGGTATCGAACACTTCGTTGATGATCACGTAGTCGGCTTCGGGGGCGTGCGCCATCTCGGAGCCGGCAGCCAGCAGGCGGCGCACGATCACGTTGGGCTCGTCCTGACCGCGCTTCTTCAGGCGCTCTTCCAGCGCCGTGAGCGATGGCGGCAGGATGAAGATTTCGACAGCATTGGAAAAACGCTGGTGCACCTGTTGGGCGCCCTGCCAGTCGATCTCGAGCAGCACGTCGGTGCCGGCACGCATCTGTTCTTCGATCCACACGCGTGAAGTGGCGTAGTAGTTACCGTGCACCTCGGCCCACTCGAGAAACTCGCCGCGATCACGGCAAGCCTTGAACTCTTCGACGGTCATGAAGTTGTATTCGCGGCCGTGCTGCTCGCCCGGACGCGGCTTGCGCGTCGTGGCCGAGACCGACAGGCGGATCGACGAATCCTGCGCCAGCAGCGCATTCACCAGCGTCGACTTACCGGCGCCCGACGGCGCCACGACCATGAACAGGCTGCCCGGAAAATGATTCTCGATGGGCGTATCGACGGCAGAGTGCGCTTGAGAGGATGGCATGTTCTAGTTCTATCGTTTCGAGTTATTCGAGGTTCTGGACCTGCTCGCGCATCTGCTCGATGAGCAGCTTGAGTTCCATCGATGCATCGGCAAGCTCCTTCGCGGCGGCCTTCGAGCCAAGCGTGTTTGCCTCGCGGTTCAGCTCTTGCATCATGAAGTCCAGGCGCTTGCCGATCTGGCCGCCCTTCTCCAGGATGTGGCGCGTCTCACGCAAGTGCGCTTGCAGGCGCGCGAGTTCTTCGGCGATGTCGATGCGGATGCCGTAGACGGTGGCTTCCTGGCGGATGCGCTCTGACAGCTCATCGCGCGTCAGCGCCGGGGTGCCTTCGGGCGCAGCCAGGCCAAACGCCTCGCGCAGGCGCTCGGTCAACTTGTCCTGATGCTGCTGGATCAGAACAGGCACCATCGGCGTCAGTTTGTCGACGATGGCGAGCATTGCGTCCGCACGGTCAAGCAGCACGGCCTTGAGCGCATCGCCTTCGCGACGGCGCGATTCCAGAAGTTGCTTGAGCGCCTCTTTGGCAGCCTCGACCACGGCATCGCGCAGCGCGTCTTGCGTCAGTTGGGGCTCGGCCAGGACGCCGGGCCAGCGCAGGATTTCGCCCATGCGCAGCGAACCCGATGCCGGCAGGTGGCGCGTGACCGCCTGCTCCAGTTTGGCAAGTTGTTGCAGCAGGTCCACATTGAGCGCCGCGACATCACTGGCGGCTTCCTGGCGCTGCAGGTTGATTCGGCATTCCAGCTTGCCGCGCGACAGTGCGCTCATCAGCATTTCGCGCAGGGCCGGCTCGAAGGCGCGGCACTCCTCCGGAGCGCGGAACAGCAGATCGAGAAAGCGTGAGTTGACGGTGCGGAATTCGACCGAGACGGTAGCGACGCTCCCGCTGGGTGCGCCATGGGCGTCGGTAAAGGCTGCTTGGCGTGTGGCAACGCCGTAGCCGGTCATGCTGTAGATCATGGAATCGTGGTGTGTTGTGCTTGGTCGAATCAGGAAATCCGGCGGCGGTTATTTAACGCCCGGAATTGGCGGGGAATCCCCCACCTTTTGTCGCTTTACAACGTGTGGACTGGTCAGGGAGAATCCGACAGCCATTTCGCCACACAAACCCATGACAGAGTCAAAAGGCTCAGGACAGCCACGCAGTGCGCCATTGCCGGTCGGTACCTTGCTGTCCAATTATCGTATTGTAAAGAAGTTGGCCAGCGGGGGGTTCAGCTTCGTCTATCTTGCGACCGACGAACATGGGACGCCGGTGGCCGTGAAGGAGTATTTGCCGTCTTCGCTGGCGCGTCGTGCGCCGGGCGAATTGATTCCGGTCGTGCCAGAAGAAAGCGGAAGCGCATTCCGCCTCGGGCTCAAATACTTCTTTGAAGAAGGCCGGTCGCTGGCCAAGATTTCCCACCCTGCCATCGTGCGCGTGCTCAATTTCTTCCGGGAAAACGGCACCGTCTACATGGTGATGACGTATGAGCAGGGTAAAACGCTGCAGGAGCACATCCTCACCGCGCGTCAGCAAGGCAAGCTGAAGATGCTGCGCGAGCGCTTCATTCGCCAGGTCTTCCATGACCTGATGAGCGGGCTGCGCGAAGTCCACATCCACAAGCTGCTGCACCTCGACATCAAGCCCGGCAACATCTACCTGCGCGAAGATTTTTCGCCGATCCTGCTCGACTTTGGCGCCGCACGGCAGACGCTCACCGCCGAGGCCTCGCGCTTCCAGCCGATGTACACGCCGGGCTTTGCCGCGCCGGAGCTGTACCGCAAGCACAACGAGCTGGGCCCGTGGACGGACATCTACAGCATCGGCGCCACGATCTATGCCTGCATGGCCGGCACGCCGCCCCAGGAAGCCACGCAGCGTGAGAAAGACGACAAGCTGGAAGAAGGCCTGGAACGCCTGCGCAAGGTCTATACGGCCAGCCTGATCGACCTGGTTGGCTGGTGCCTGAAGATGAAGCCCGAAGAACGCCCGCAGAGTGTGTTCCGCCTGCAAAAGGTGCTGCGCGAAGAAAGCAACGCGCTGACCGAGCTGCAAGCGCTGACCGCTGTCACTCTGGGCGGCCCCGTGCCAGAAGAAAAAGAGGCCTTGACGACACGTTTCATGTCCCGCCTGTTGCGCCGCCGGGACAGTTGACAGCCAGGTTGCCGCCAATAGGCGGAGTATGATTTCAAACGGTGCAACACTAGGTGGGACTTGCCGCTGCACCGCATCTCCACATCGAATACTCATCTAGCCGCAATGCGATTCTCGGTTTATCAGGAAAGCAAAAAAGGCGCGCGACGCGTCAACCAGGACCGCATGGGCTACTGCTTCACGCGCGATGCCATGCTGATGGTGCTGTGCGACGGCCTGGGCGGGCATTCCCTGGGCGAAGTTGCGGCCCAGCAAGCCCTGCAAACCATGGCGCGCCAGTTCCAGCGCCACGCACGTCCGTCGATCCGCAATCCGCGTGATTTTCTGCACGAGAGCATCATGCTCGCGCATCGCGACATCCATCGCTATGCCGAGACGAACGGCCTGCCCGATGCGCCGCGCACGACCATCGTCTGTGCGCTGGCCCAGCGCGGCTCGCTGCACTGGGCGCACGCCGGCGATTCGCGCATGTATTTGATGCGCAAGGGTGAACTGGTGACGCGCACGCGCGATCACTCCAAGATCGAGAACCTGCTGCAACAAGACCGTGTGCTGCCGATGCAGGTGGCGCACCACCCCGAGCGCAACAAGATCTACAACTGCCTGGGCTCGCCCAATCTGCCGCTGATCGACATCGGCGGACCGGTCAACCTGGAGCCGGGCGACGTTGCCATGCTGTGCTCCGACGGCCTGTGGGGCAGCGTGGAGGAAGACGAACTGGTCGATACCTGCACCAGTTTCTCGGTCACGCAGGCGATTCCCGAGCTGATTGCCCGCGCGCTGCGCAATGCGGGCGACACCGCAGACAACACCACCGCCATCTCCATGATGTGGGAGCTGGACGCGGTGACCACCACGCAGGATTCGGTGCAGACCGATACCCTCCCGCTGAACGCCTTCACCACGTCCATCCTGGACGCACCGCAAAGCGAATCAGGGCTGATGTCGGAAGAGGAAATCGAGCGCTCCATCGCTGAAATCCGGGCCGCCATCGACAAGACCAGCAATCTGACGCGCTGACCGCCGTCGCGCAGTCCTCATCCGGCCCGCCCTGCCGAGCGCAGCGCGGGCCGGTATCATGTCGGGCTAACCGTTTTCCTCAGCGAGACCCCACATGCGACCCAGCGGCCGCCAGCCCGACCAACTCCGTCACGTCACCCTCACCCGCAACTTCACGCGCCACGCCGAAGGCTCGGTGCTGGTGTGCTTTGGCGACACACAAGTGCTCTGCACGGCCAGCGTGCTGCCCAAGGTGCCGCCGCACAAGAAAGGCAGCGGCGAGGGCTGGGTGACAGCCGAATACGGCATGCTGCCGCGCTCGACGCACACGCGCTCCGACCGCGAGGCCGCACGCGGCAAGCAGACCGGCCGCACGCAGGAGATCCAGCGCCTGATCGGCCGCGCAATGCGCTCGGTGTTCGATCTGCGCGCGCTGGGCGAGCACACACTGCATCTCGACTGCGACGTGCTGCAGGCCGACGGCGGCACGCGCACGGCCAGCATTACCGGCGCGTTCGTCGCCGCATACGACGCTGTCTCGGTCATGCGCGAAAAGGGCCTGTTGGTGGGCAACCCGGTCCGGGACTTCGTGGCTGCCGTATCTGTGGGCGTGGTGGATGGCGTACCGGTGCTCGACCTGGACTACCCTGAAGACTCCGCCTGCGATACCGACATGAACGTCGTCATGACCGGCAGCGGTGGCTTTGTGGAAGTGCAAGGCACTGCGGAAGGCACGCCGTTCTCGCGCGCCGAAATGGATGCACTGCTGAACCTGGCAGACCAAGGCATCCGCACGCTGATCGGCCTGCAGAAACAAGCGCTGGGCTTGTGATCGGCACTGCCATGCGCAGAATCGTTCTCGCATCGAACAACGCGGGCAAGCTGGCCGAGTTCAACGCGCTGCTGGGCACCCTCGGGTTTGACGTGACGCCGCAAGGCGCGCTCGGCATTCCCGAGGCGGAAGAGCCCTATGCGACGTTTGTTGAAAACGCGCTCACCAAGGCGCGCCACGCTAGCCGCGCGTCTGGCCTGCCCGCGCTGGCAGACGACTCCGGCATCTGCGTGCATGCGCTGGGCGGCGCGCCGGGCGTGTATTCCGCGCGCTATGCGCAACTGGTGGGTGGGCCGAAATCGGATGCCGCCAATAACGCCCGCCTCGTCCGCGAACTGGCCGGCAAGGCCGATCGCGGCGCACACTATGTTTGCGTGCTCGTCTACGTGCGCCATGCGGATGACCCGCAGCCGATCATTGCCGAAGGCAACTGGTTTGGCGAGGTGATCGACACCCCGCGTGGCGACGGCGGCTTCGGCTACGACCCACACTTCCTGCTGCCTGATCTCGGCAAGACCGCCGCCGAACTGACCAAGGCCGAGAAGAACAGCGTGAGCCATCGTGCACAAGCCCTCGCGCAGCTCGTCGAACGGCTGCGCACCTTTGAAAACGCCTGAAGTTCCGATGATCCCGATTCACCCCGCCGGCGCAGCCAAGACGCCTTCCGCAACCGCCGCTGAGACCGGTGACAAGGTCACCTCCGTCTTCCTGCAGCCGGGCAAGATCAGCCTGCCCGCCTCGCCGCCGCTGTCCTTGTACGTGCACGTGCCGTGGTGCGTGCGCAAGTGCCCGTACTGCGATTTCAACTCGCATGCAGAGCCAGACCAGGGTATCCCGGAAGAGCGCTTTCTGGCTGCAGTGCGGCAGGATTTGGAAGCTGCGCTGCCGATGGTGTGGGGCCGGCATGTGCATACGATCTTCATCGGGGGCGGCACGCCCAGCTTGTTGTCGGCGCAAGGGCTGGACCGCCTGCTATCGGATATCCGCATGCTGCTGCCGGTTGACGCCGATGCCGAGATCACGATGGAAGCCAACCCGGGCACGTTTGAGGCAGAACGCTTTCGCAGCTACCGCGCCAGCGGCGTGAACCGCCTGTCGATCGGTGTCCAGAGCTTCAACGACGCGCACCTGCAAGCACTTGGCCGCATCCACAGTGCCGCTGAAGCGCGTGCCGCAATCGACATCGCCCGCGCGCATTTCGACAACATCAACCTCGACCTGATGTTCGCCCTGCCGGGCCAGACACTGGCCGAATGCGAGGCCGATGTGGAGGCCGCGTTGTCATGCGATACGAACCATGTGTCGCTGTACCACCTGACGCTAGAGCCGAACACGTACTTCGCCAAATACCCGCCCGCGCTGCCGGATGACGACACGGCGTTTGCGATGCAGGACTGGATTCACGCGCGGCTGGCTGCAGCGGGATATGAGCACTACGAAGTCTCGGCGTATGCCAAGGCGGGCCGCCGCTGCAAGCACAACCTGAACTACTGGCAGTTCGGCGATTACCTCGGCATCGGGCCAGGCGCGCACGGCAAGCTGAGCTTTCCGCATCGGGTCATCCGCGAGATGCGGCACAAGCATCCGGACACGTATCTGCGTCAGGCTGAGACGGCCGGCGGTGCGGCGGTGATGCAGGAGCAGCGCGAAGTCGACGCCGCTGACCTACCGTTCGAATTCATGCTCAATGCGCTGCGCCTGACCGACGGTTTCCCGGTCACGCTGTTCCAGGAGCGCACCGGCCTGCCGCTGCGCTCAATCGAGCGTGAACTCGATACCGCCGAGCAGCGCGGTTTGCTCACGCGCGACCATGTCGCCATCCGCCCGACCGAGCTGGGCCAGCGATTCCTCAACGATTTGCAGGAATTGTTCTTGGCTGACGACGAAAACTGACGGTAACCGGTGCCAAGTTGCGCCATGTACCGTTACAATGGCGCCCTTGCTCGCAACGAGCAGCGCAGCACGAAGGAAGCGTGGCCGAGTGGTTTAAGGCAGCAGTCTTGAAAACTGCCGATGGGGTGACCCATCCGTGAGTTCGAATCTCACCGCTTCCGCCAGAACCACCCGTAGACCCTTATACAGAGCGGGTTTTTGGCCGGGTCATCAGTCTACCCACACCACAACCCCACTTAAGAATCCGACGCTCAGACCGCCTGCGTCGCATAGTGAGGAAAAAACAACATGGGTCCGTGCCCGATCTGTGGGGATGCATTGGCGGCAGCACCTGTGACGTTCGCCGCGGATTTAATCGGCTTCAGCTGCCGGAGATGCGGCGAGTATCAACTCGCTGGCCCTCTCATCCAGTCGATCAAGCAACTTCCGATGGGGCAGCGAGCGGTTCTGAGCCACCGCCTTCGTTGCCAACAGCGCCCTGGCCAACCTGTAACTCTCTTTGAATCGGAACTCGACCGATTCGCCCTTGGCGAACCGTTGCCCAAGCCTCTCGAGCAAATCGACAGGTTGGTCCTTTGGGTGGGGGAACGACAGATGTCAGCAAGTCATCGTGTTCCCACGCAGATTTCCGAGCTATCGGCATGGGTCGGGGCATCAATAACGCCGGACAACCCGCACGCCGACCTCTCTTGGCTACTGCAAGAGCCTGAAGCACGGGCACTATTGGAGCGTGGTGCGGGACAGTTCAGCGACCCAACCCTTCGCCTGACCATGAATGGGTGGAGGCGCTACGAGGCATTGAAGCAGGCACAAGTTGAGTCGCACTTCGCTTTCATGGCAATGCAGTTCGACAAGGACCTCATCAGGGCGGTCAACCAGTACTTCAAACCGGCCGTCGCACGCGCAGGCTTCGAACTGAAGCTGCTTACTGACGATCAACCTGCCGGCCTCATCGATGACCAACTGCGGGTCGCTTTGCGGACCGCGCGCTTTGTCATCGCCGACCTCACCCACGCAAACAACGGCGCGTACTGGGAAGCTGGTTTCGCAGAAGGACTGGGGCGCCCTGTGATTTACACGTGCCGGCAAGCCGAATGGGATGCGGTCGATGAGCGCGGCCGGCGAAAGGTGCATTTCGACACCAGCCACCTAGTAACCATCATCTGGTCGCCTGACAATCTCCAGGACGCCGCAGACCGATTGGCAGCGACTATCCGAGCCACGTTGCCGAGCGAAGCCACGATGATGGACCCTCTTGGTTGATGGCTTCGACAGACAGTTGTTGGCACGGAGCAACTTGCACGCGGAGAATGAAATGACGCTAGGTATGGCTAGAGGGAACCGGCTATTCGAAGCAAGACATACGGTCATCCCATACTACGTGCAGAGTATCCAAGCTGGCATCACTGCTCTCTCACTGAGCAAGAAGCACCACCCGCTAGATCGCATTGAAATCTCGCTGGAAAATGTCGACATCCCCGTTGACAGCACAATCCTCATTGCTTACACGCAAACAATCTCCAGCATGGCGGCAATCTACTCGCGCCTCTTGCTCGAGTTTCTCGGGTTAAGAAGTGGTGGAAATCCATCCAAGCTTATTGCCGTCAAAGATCGCCGCCCCAGCGACATCGGCATAGAGCATTATCAAAAACGAGACGGAACACCATTGGAGAAGGTATCTCCTGACATCGTTGAGCAGTTTCCGCAGCCTCAAGCTGTAATGCATGCCTGGGTCACCACTTGCGATTTCGCCGGCCAACGCCTCGCCCACATCACGGATGACGTCAAGCTAAGCGGACTTGACGTAACGCCGATGCTATTGCGTACGTTCCAAACCCTTCCGCAAGTCATCAGCAAAACGTTCTACGACGCCATTGATTAGTCAGCGGGCCGCAAAGTGGCGGCCTCGGCCTTTTCTCGGTATGCATTGAGCCGATCAATATAGGGACTGCACCCGCCAAGGTTGCCGTCGTATCGGACATGAGCCACGCGCTGGTCGTCGCCGATCTGGAAGACAAGCTTGCAACTGTAGTTAGCCGACTCGTAAGACGTGCCGAGCGTTGTGCTTGAGAAGGTGCCCGCGGTCCGCGTTGTGTTGAAGTTGCCGACAGTAGTGGTAGCGCTGGGCGCAGCCACAGACGTGGAATAGGATCGTTCCCAAACCAGATAGTGCCTATCAGCAATCGTCCGCTCACTGCTGGGCATGCCCAACGCATCCACAACTTCAGATGCGGGCCGCCCAATCGTTCCCTTTAGGTCGGACTCTAGCTGCCCCAAAGGAGCGCAGCCCACTACCAGCAGTACTCCAACCATTCCCACCAAGACACGCAGTCCCCGCTCCATCACTTCCTCCCCATAGTTTCTTGCGTGACCGCGATCATATGGCGAACGCTGCAACGCATCGAGCTATTGACGCTGCCAAGTCCAACGCAGTGTAGTCGTGGCCGAGCCGGTCAGCGCAAAGAGCGCTACGAAAATGCCGGAGAGAATCCGTTTCATGGTGGTGTCCTTGGCAGCTTTACCAGGTCTTTTTGAAGGTGGCCTGAACGAAAAGGCCATAGGTTGTCGTAGACGGCATGGCCGCGGTGAAGCGACCATTGGCCACGTCAATGCTGCATGGCACAGGGGTATTGTTCAGCAGTGGGGTATTTGCCGTGGCGTTTAGCGTCTTGAGCGAGTAGCCGGTGAGCGCTGCAAATGAGAAGGTGGATGCGAGATTGGCGCCGCCGTTCGATGACACCCAGGACAAGTTCCACATGAAGTAGATGTTTCCCTCCATGTCCACATCCTGAACAGCAGTGCTCGATACGCTAAGCGAGCCGCTTACGCCGCTGTAGTTAGAGATGGCAGGAATCAGAGCAAGCGCTTGAGCGTTAGTTAGCGTCGAGCCAATCTTGCGGTTGGTATCGCCTGCGCCGGAGAACAGGATCGGGGTACCGTTTTCGTTATTGCCGACCCAAAGATTGCCAATCGGAGCCCCGCCACCGTTGTTAAAGAACGTGGTGGTCGTCTGCCATGATGCCGAGAAGTTGTTACCAACAACCAAGCCGTTGTGCGACGGGCCATCCGAATAACTTGGATAGACGACATACGGACTCAACAACTCCATGTAGTTGTCGCGGATGATCGTGCCCTTACCGCTGGCGACGCCACCTGAGGCATCCGATTGCAATCCCGTATTGGTAGTGGTGTTGCTGTTGTTCTCCAGCCAGACTCGCTCAATCACCGTATTGATGCTTCGCGTCGCATCGATACACGTACCGATCATCGTGTTGTTGGCGATCAGGCCGCCACTGATGCGGCATGCGTTCGCGTTGTAGTTGACGCCTGCACCGTTGTTGCCGAACGAGATCGGCACCGATGGTCCGACCTGATTGATGATGTGGATACCTTCGATCGTGTTGCCATACGAAAGCTGCGGAGAGGCCGACAACAGGAAGAGGTTTGCCCAGTATCCGGTACCGTTCGACAGATAACCGATCTTGCTGAATTTGGTGTTGTAATAGCCCGAGACGAGAATGCCCGCGCCAGAGCCATTCGATGAGGCATGACACTTGAGTGAAAATGACCGGAACTCGGCGCCGAACACGATTCCGTTCGGCGCGCCGAAAATTCCTTGGTTGACTGTCTTTTCCTGCAGGATGGAAACGCCGACGCCTGCACCTTCGATGATCCATCCTGAAGTCGATCCTACGGGCAGCGTAAGAACGCCGGTGATCGACGTACCTGGCGGCATCGTCAGCTTGCCTATCTTTGGCAGCGCGTTCAGCGCGGCTTGGTTGGTGATCGTGTCATC
This sequence comes from Burkholderiaceae bacterium 26, assembly GCA_000955795.1. Classification (GTDB taxonomy): domain Bacteria; phylum Pseudomonadota; class Gammaproteobacteria; order Burkholderiales; family Burkholderiaceae; genus Ralstonia; species Ralstonia chuxiongensis. The sequence goes on along the minus strand of JYOB01000017.1, from coordinate 239,649 downwards.
GTTGGCGCCGTCGAACTTCGAGCCGAATTGTTTGAAGGAAACGCTATAAGTGGATTCGAGCAACCAGCAGCCCGTCGCGCCTTGGAAGGTCGACGCGATGATCGTGCCGCCATTGGCTAGGGTTTGCGGAGTCGACGCGCTATAGGCATATGGGCCGCCACCACCGTCCGCTGGCGCGTAATAACCTGCTGGGAACGATCGCGTATAAGTGGCCGGGTTAAGTGCAGCCATGGCCGCGACAGAATCGGTTACGCGCCCTAGGATGTTGCCCCAAGCCAACTGCTGGTCATCGACAGAGGACTGAGCGGGGACGAAATTCGAAAGCGTTGTACCGCCCACCACATACACCTTGCTCACGCCTACCGGAATAGGTGACGTGAAGATCAGGCTGTTACCACTTAGGCTGTATTGGTCTGTGCCTTGGTAGGTGCCGTCGAAGTGCACTTGCACATTGGACGGGGATCCATACGACTGCGTCAGCGTAAGCGTCGTGGTAACGCCAGGCGTGAAGTTTGTACCAGCTACAAATGGTCCTTCGCTGGTCAGGTTGCCAGCGCCAACAGATGCCGTGATCGGATACGCGATCGCGTTGCCGCTCGCATCAAAGCCGGCCAGTTTCCCGGCGCGCGCTAGAGCACTCGGAAAAACCAGGCTTGCCGGCGATACCGAAAACGGAACCTGCAATGACAGAGATTGGCCTTGCGCCAACTGCTGAATCTGCATCTCCAGGTTGTCGAGCGCATTCTCAACAACGTTCGGGTAGTAGCCCGACTGGTTGATGATGTCCGTCAGTTGTTGATACGGAAGGACGCGCTTGATCAGCAGGCTCGATCCGATTGGGATCGGATTGCCAGCAAGTGGATATGTCACCGTCCCACCAGCGGCCGTCCCGATGCCGCTCGCGAAATATGAGGATGGCGGCAGCAGCGAGATAGCCCCCGTCGTATCTGCGTAATACACCTGCAGATAGGAGGCCAGAGGCACCGGGAAACTAAAGGAAAAGCTGGTTGTAACGCCGTTGCCCTGGGCAACAGCAGAATTGGAAGTCGTCGAAATCGTCAAGGCATCACCTGTTAGGTTGCCTTGCGGTTGCGCGGTGGCTGTGTAAAGGTGTAGCCGGCTAGCGCAAGTTGCTGCTTTTATGTTGGAAGGAGTTGCTTCTGTTGAGACGGAAGAGTCATCCGCGGCGCTCCGCAAACTCAATGACCTTCTTGATGAACTCGGGGGAGTTTCCTAGCCCTGTGTCGAATAGCCACTGCCGAATCGCCGGGTATGTCTTTTCAGCCTCGGCGATGACCCCCTTCGCCGCCTGTAGCTTTGCTTCGAACTTGTCGCCGTAATCCTCGCTGAGCGCTTGACGGGCGCCTTCCTCGTTCGTCTTAATCGGGCTGCGCACCGCCTCCACGCTTGAGTCCCAGATGGCGCGCGCGGCAGTCACACCCAGTCCGAGCTTGACCATGGCCTGAAGACCCTCGGGGATCGGCTCGACGCCTTCGACCGATCGCGCGAATGACGCAAAGTCAGTCACGCTGGTGGCGGCCGGCTCGGTGTCGCGGGCGTTCATGAAGGCCGCATCGATCTTTGGCCGCGCGTCGATGTGTGGCGCCTCTTCGACCTCGTGCTGCTTAACGGGCTTCTCTGCGGCATCCTCTTCGTCGATACCGTCCTCGTCGGTGGTCTGCAGCCTCTTCGGCAGATAGCGGCTCGGATCGTCCGGGTCCTCTTCGTCGGACAGCTCCGTGTAGCTGCGCTCAACGGGCGGTGGGGCATTCCTAGCCTCAGGCGTCGTCGGCTTTGCAGGGGACGCTTCAGGGGCAACAGCGGGGGCTGCAGCCGGCTCTGAAAGCGGGCTGCTGGTGATGCCCGAGCCCGTGCTCGACGATGGATACAGGGCGCTGAGGTCCATTACGCTGCCTCCTTCGGAGCTTCCAGGTCGGCCACGTAGTCAGCCCATCGCTGGTCGAACCGTTGGCGAATGCTGATCAAGAACTGGTTCTGATGCTCGACCGTATCGCTAACGTCCTCGGTGGCGCGGATAAGCCCGAAATTCAAAGATTCGAGGCTGCGCACGGCATCCTCATGATCGACCTGGGCGACATGGAGCATCGCGCTCAACACGCTGCGGACAATCCCCATTTCGTCGGTGTCCAACGAAACTGACTCGGCCACCGGCATGCTTCTGCGCACGAGGTCGCCCGCTCCACGATGGAGTTGCATCAGCTTGTGCAGCGTGGCCCCGAGATCGGTTGCCATCGCCTGGGCCTCCTTCGCCAGTTCGCCTCGTTGTGCCAGGATGGCGCTGACCTGCGCAGTCAGTTCGACACTTGCTGCAGCAGCGTCCTTGGCCTGCTCGATGCGCTGCACGCCGTGCTTGAGTTGTTCGGCAGCCTCTGCCTCGGCGATCTGTACACCGAGGTATTCGATCGATGTGACAAGCTCGCTGCGTCTGGTGGCCGCTGCCTTGTCGCCTGACTGTGCTTTTCCATTCAGCGCGATGGCCTCGCGCTGCAGCTTGGCCTGCTCGGCCCGGAGTTCTTGAAGGCTCTTCATGGTCATGTCCTATGGTCTAAGGTTGATGCTTCGCGCGCACCGACGCGATGCGTGCGGAAATCAGGTCTGTGACGTGGAATCGGGGGTCTGTGACGGCTCGTCAGCACCGCGCACCCAGACCCACACACGGCTACCGGCAATACGGCGCTGAGTCTTCTCGTAGCCCAGCCGCTGCATGGCCTCTGCAAGTTCCATCTCGTCGGACCGCGTGATGCAGTCCTGGACGTAGTGCAGCGCATTTGTGAGCAGCTCCTGCGTCGTCGGCATGGCGTTCTGGTTGTCTGCGAGCCAGGCGCGGATGTCCCGATCTATGGCCGACTCACAGTCTTCCGAGAGCAGATCGTCGATCACCATGGGCTGCGTATCGACGGCGTCTTCCCAGTCGATGTCTGCAGGCAGCAGACCGGCCACGCCGGGGCGAAGGCCCAGCATTTCGTCGGTGCTCGCCCCGAACACTGAGCGGGCCGGCGTGAAGCCAGCCTGCACACTGGCGTCGTAGATTTCCGGTTGGCGGGAGAGATCTACGGCTCTGCGCGCGGATTCCTCGTCCTGCAGCTTGTCCTTGTGCGCTGGCCCGTAGGCCTTGCCGTAGATGGCTTGCAGCGCGAGATCATCAGATGTTTGTGTCATGTCATTCCCCCCAAGGGTTGGTTTCGTATCGGGTTTTGGCCCTGCGTGCTTCCGCCTGCTGCAGGGTCAGTTGATCGGCTTCCATCTGACGGTGCAGACGTGCTTCCTGGGCGAAACGACTTCGCTCTTCGTTGGCGCGCTCTTCCCGCTCAGTTGCAGTCTTAGGCTGTAGAAGCTGCTCAGTAGCGTTGGTCCGAGCGGACTCAACGATCCGCGCAGCGATCTCGGCGGGCGTATCGGGCTCCGGATGATCGAGTCGACACTTGCGCATGCGAGCTTTGGCGTCTTGCAACCTGTCCCAGAGCATCGCCTCTCTGAAGTCCGTAGGACGGGTGGCAGGGACCATCAACGACGGCCGCCCTGCGTCATCACGCTGCGGGTCGCCCGCGATCTCCGGCATATCCGTCCAGGCCTCCTGGCCTTCGGGCTCTCCCTCCCCAGAGGAGCAAGCTTCGAGGGCAGCGAGGAGATCGCGCTGTTCATCAACCGAGAGCTTGTCGAGAATCGGTTTGAAGTCAGCCAATTCCCGCGCCCTTTGCAACTGGTCTGCCAAACTTTCGACGGGCGTCATTGTCGCGATGAGGACGCGTCGAGCCTTTACGAGATCAAGGTCTGTAAGTTCGCCGCTCATCATTCACACCTCATCGCGTGGACACGGTCAGGAACCGGCTGCCCAGCCTTCTCATACGCCGCGATCATCGCGTCGATGGTCTTGCTGCGCTTCACGAATGCGTGCGCCTCCTTCAAGAGGGCGATCATGCGGCGCGCCGTCTCGACGCTGATGCCACCAACTGCAGCCCACTTGGCAACGTCCGATGCCATGTCGGCCGCGCTCGAATCAGCACTCAGTGACGGCAGCCGCACAGGCTGATCCTCCAGGTAATTCAGCAATCGAACCAGGAACGTTGACTCCCCTTTCTCGGCCTGTTCGAGCGCCACCTTCATGAGCTGAGGAAACCTGTCACGCACCTCTTTCCGTGCCAGCAGATAGGGGTCGGCTTCGTCGTAGATCTTCTTTCCGCGAGGATCGCGCGGCAGGCGTGGGCGTGGCATGTGAAAACCTCCATAAGCCTTGAGTTTCTTCAGATAAGGGCCACGTTTCACGCGGAAAGGTGGAACAAGTTGTGACGTATCCCCGCGTATAACCGGGTGATCGCTCGTGGTCGACTGACGAATAGCTACGTGGGTAGCAAGGTGGGTAAAACCGGCACTCAACCCGCAAACCGTTGTCGCAGCTTGATATGCAGCGGTTGCTCTCTCCGCCGAACGGGGATTGATGACGAGCCCGCGCCCAAGATGCCAACCGTCGAAACGAGAAATTCGCGAGCATTTGAATGTGATGTGCGTGTTCATGACGGCATCACTCCTCGAATCCACGAGACGCCACAGGCTTGCTTTTCGGCTTCGGCGGATGCCAATGCCTCTGCAAGGGCTCAAAACGGGTCTGAGAGCCAACGAAAGACAGGGCCACCCTCCCAGGCTCACCCTGGCGATTCAACGCAATGTCGACCTCGCAGATGCCCTTCTCGGACGTGTCCGGGTTGTAGACCTCATCGCGGTAGAGAAACAACACCGCATCGGCGTCCTGCTCGATCGCTCCTGAGTCGCGAAGATCAGAAGGCATGGGGCGCCGGTTCGGGCGTTGCTCCAGGTTCCGGTTGAGCTGCGAGAGCAGGACAACACAGATGCCCAATTCCTTGGCCAAGCCTTTAAGCCCGCGCGTGATGCCCTCGATCTGCGCGTTGCGGGTTTCGCCGTCGCCCTCCATGAGCTGCAGGTAGTCGATGACCAGCACATCGAGCCCGGCCTTGCGCTTGATCTGCTTTGCCTTCATTCGTACCTCGAGCAGACGAAGGGCTGGCTGGTCGTCGATCCACAGGCCAAGCTGCTCCAGCTCGCCCACAGCCTTCGTGACATGAGACCAGTCGTCCTCGCTCATCGAACCCGGATTCAGCAGGTACGACAGCGGCACTCCCGCGGCCGCAGCCAGGTTGCGGTCGTGGATCTGCGCTTGTGGCATTTCCATCGACAGGAAACCTACCTGCCTTGTCCGTGCAACATGCCGGCCAATGCCCAGCGCGAATGCCGTCTTGCCCATCTTCGGCCGAGCCGCGACAACGATCAGCTCGCCACCGCGGAGCCCACCATTCAGGCGCTCGTCGATCGCAGGAAAGCCGGTGGAGATTGCGCGGCTGCCGCCTTGCTCGCGCTCGCCAAGGGCTTTGAAGTGCTCGATCAGGCCGGCCGACACGTGAACCGGCTCTTGGCGAACACGTGCCTGCGCAAGCTGTTCCAGTCGCGACGACGCTTTGTCGATGAGCGCCGGGGCCTCCGCCGCCGAGCCTTTGGCTTCGTCGGCGAGTTCACTTCCCAGCGTTACGAGCGCGCGGCGTACCGCTCTCTCACGGATGATTGCAGCGTGGCGCTCGGCGTTTGCCGTACCGGTGGCATTTGTTGCGAGCGAGGTGATGTAGCCGAGGTCTGCGGCATGCTGGCTTTCCGCGGACAAGCGCTCGAACACGGTGATTGCGTCAGCCGGCTGCCCTGCGCCAATCTGACGCCGCAGCTCGGCGAAGATTGCGCGGTGGTCAGCAACCGAGAAGTGGCCAGGCTGCAGATCGCCCAGGCGGTCCAAGACGTCGTTGTCGAGCAGCAGCGCACCGAGGACGGCGTGCTCGGATGCAACGGCCGTCAGACGGCCTTCCAGGTTCACTTCCATAGGAGCGTTCATGCAGCCTCCTGATGGTGATAGCGGCCTTCGATGATCTTGGCAAAGTTCTCTGCCTTGACGATCCAATCCAAGGAAGCCATGAACGGCGGCTTGCCCCCGTCTCGTGCGCGAGATCGGCCAGTGAGGAATTCCGATTCTTCGATGTACTCAAACAACCGCTCCCAGTAACCGAGGTTCTGGCGCTTTTGCTCTTCATTCCAGCGTGCGCGCAGCGCTTGTGCTCGGGCCGGTGTCCACGCGCGAATGCGAGGACACATCTGGAGCTTCTTGTGGTAGAGGTCGATGATCTCTTTATGCGGACAGCTATCCGACTTTGCCGGCTTGGAAACCGCATATCTGGTGGTTCCTAACGGTTCAATAACGGTTTGGCTCTCACCGGCGAGAGGCGTATCCGATCGCCCGTGAGAGGCGTCTCGATCGTGGATGAGAGCCCTATCGCGCGTGATAGGGGTATCACTGGCGATAGCCGTAGGGCTCCCATCTGCGATAGGGGTACGGCTATCGCTGGAGACAGCCCTCAGACGATGGAGTTGGATGCGGTATTGACGCGTTGTCCCGGGGGCCCCCCCTGACGCGTTTCCAATCACAGACAGGAATCCATCGGCGATAAGTCCATGCATGATGCGACGCGCCTGGACCTCGGAGAGCCGGCACTTTTCGGCGATAGCTCGCATCGATGGGTGAAGGGATGCCCCGTCGTGGTTGCACCAGTCAGCTAAGGCGAGCATGACGAGCATGTCAGACCCGCCGCGCGGAAAGCTCTCCCAGACGAGCGTCATAACTCTGATGGACATCAGACGTCCCACCTGATGATGCCAACCGGCTGACGGTCAAGTTCAGCACGGCGAAGGCGTTCCATCACCCATTGCAACGCGTCTGGCCCGAGATCGTGAAGGTAAGCCCAGCAATGCGCGCCATTCCAAACTACGGCGGGCCACACCAGGTCTTTCGTTACCCACCATTCGCCGCGGATTTGGTCCTGTCGGACCGGGGGCCAACCTGGACCTCCAAAGCGACGCGGAATTGACTGCGCAGCAGGCGTGCGATTGAACCTTTGCATGGAATCCCCGCTTACGCAGCTTGACGTGTTTCGGCGGCGCACTTAGCAAGGTAAGCGTCCAGTTCGTGCTCAAGGAACACGGTGGTCGCCGGCCCCAACTTCACGGGGCGAGGAAATTCAGGATCGTTCTTGGCACGAGCCCAGAGAGTGGACAAGCCAATGCCCAGCTTCTCAGCTGCTTTTGGGGGGCGCAGGCCCTTGAAACTTACCGACATGGATCTCTCCTAGAGTCTTGCGGCATCTATTGCGATACCGCATGTCGGTAAGGTATTGAACGGAAGGTGACTCCGCGATGGCGTAATTTCCGGAGTATTTCTAGATGCGACCCAACACACTCCCGCCATTGCGGCGGAGCATCTCCTCGAATCGTTTGTTTTCTTTGATACGCGCCTGGAGGCGCTTGCGATGGCGCTCCTCTCGGTTCACCAAGTTGGATGCGCGGTCAACCAACGGCTTACCGCCAAGCCGTGGCGGGCCGGCGCGGGCCAGTGACGCCTGCATACACGCTCTCGAAACGAGCCAGCCCGGGCGGAATGGCATGAGGCTGGAACCAGGTCGGCAACAGAAGTAACCGAACCACTCGGCGAGATCACGTGGCAGCCGAATCTGGAACGTCTCTTGGGAACGCTTCCGGGTGGCCTGCTTCGCGAACAAGTTGCCCAGCCTGATGGCTCGATCCCGCAGTTCAGCAGAATCAGCGTCTGAGAGCATCGTGACATAGTCCGGTGCTCGAAACTCATCTCTAAGCCAGGCAGCAGCGTCCTTTACGCCTTTTTGGTCTACCTCGACGTAAGCCCATTTGGCAGCCATGGTGTGCCCCTACTGCCGCGCGTTCGACCATTGCCGCCAAGCTTCCGCATCGGCGGGATGAAGATAGCCATGCTCTGCCGCAAAGCGAGCACAGGACGTAACGCGCCCCAATCCGTACGTGTCTACCGCACCCGCACGAGCAAGCACGTCGGCAAGACCGAGATACAGGTTCTTGCCGCTCTCGTCGATAAGGTGGATGAGCGCTGGCCGGCCACGGTCCGCGCAAAGATCGTCGCCAATCCACTTCAATTGGCCTGCGTTTGTAGTGCCCACGCTACTCACTTGTTTCATGACCACCCCTCAGTACCGGCTATCGTTTGCAGCTTCTCGACCAGCGAACCGGCGTAGTTGCCAACTGCGGATCTGTACAAGCGCACGCGCCCACTGTGCGGGCGTGAGCATGCGCCAGCGGCCCTCCGGCCGAGGCCACAGACGCTGCACCCTGAACGCCTCGATGTCACACCAGTTTGGGTTGGTTGGGTTGGCCCGCTCCGATAGCGTATAGAGCGCCACGAACGCCGGTACGTCAGCCATTTCTGCGAGCCTCCGGAGGACCCCAGCCGGCTTGTCCTGGCCGATGTCGCGCGCCACCTCCACCAGTGCGAGCGGGAGCTTGCTGCCGTTCTCGTACTCAGTGAACAGCACAGAGTCCAAGTCCGCCATGGTCAATGATTCGGCCTGCGCACCTTTGAGGTAACGACCGATCGAAGGGGCACGATGCCATGCGCCATAGGATCGATCGCGCGTAGAGTAACGTTCGGTTCTCATGTTCGCCCCTATTCGTGTTCGAGGCCTTGCGTCGCGAGCGCCGCGACCACTTCGGCCAAGGCTTGCATGCTCAAATCGCGAGATGAAGCGTAGGCACCATCGCGGATGAACTGATGACTGCCGTCCGGTTGAAGGATGATGCGAATGACGCCGAACTTTCGCGCTTCTGTTTGCGTACCACTCACGCTGCCGGCGTTCCTTCTTGGCAAAAGGCGAACGACGTCACTGTTGGATCGGGGCAGGTCGCCATCCGTCCTCGCCGAGGGCAAAGGACGGTCCACAGGGCGAAATGGAAAAACCTTTGGCGGGACAACTAGATATTCGCAGCTCATGATTTGCCCCCTTCGGACGAAAGCAGAAGCCCGTCATGAATCTGTTCGGCCAAGTCGCCAGCCAGCCATAATGTGTTCTCCTGAATCTCCTCGCTGTAGACTTTGAATGATTGGTAGCCCACCCCACGCAAAGTGGCAAGCAGCGCGACAAGCTGGGAGGACCGCTTTACCAGCTCGTCCAACTGGTCGAGGGAAAATTCTTGAGCGTTGAAGGTGCCTGCGTTTGCCATGATCAGGTCTCCTTCCGTTTTTGTTCTGCTGCTGCGTAAAGAATTTCCAACGCTTGCTCTAGCTGCCAAGCTATGTCGTTCATTGTTCCAATAGAACGAGCCAGAAATCCCGGTTCAGCATCGGCCGCCCCTTCGAGAACTGCTGTGAGCGAAGCCAGGTCGGTAGCTGTCTCCCTTGCGAAGAACAGCATCTCATTGGTGTTTTCAAATAGCCGGCTTCCGCCGCGATTGGTGCGAATGCGGAGCTCTTGCTTGATAGCGTTGCTAAAATCAGCTTCAGCCATGGTACGAACCTCCTTAACAGGTCGTGTTGTGGTCAGGCGGTCTTGGAGTTGCCGCTCCTCGACTGCCGCCTCATGCAATCAGATTGAGCCGAAATGCCCTTCGAAGAATCCTGGGGATTCCCTGTCCCCACTCAGGATCCATGCGCAAGTCTCGGCGTCTCGCGCAGCGCCCCTCAGCAGAGCGCGTAGAAGTACAAACTTCATCGCAGTCTCTGGGTCATCGCTGGACAACCCACCGCAGATCTGCTCGTGACATAGGTCGTGCATCGCCTCAAGCGTGAGATACAGATCAGCGATTCGGCCGCCTGCGCTCTGAATTTGCTCTTTTGTAGGCACAGGATCCTGCGCGATAGAATCTGCTTCAGCCATGATCAAGCTCCTTATTAGCTTGGTTGTGGTCAGGCAGGTTCGATGTTGGCGCATCGAACCTGCCGCTTTTTGCCTGATGCCGTCAGGCGCGGTTAGTCAGCCAGTCGCTCGATTGATCGGCACTATCTCCGCCGACCCACTCTGCACGGCACAATACCGAGCCCACTCATTCATGAGCCGACGCCGTTTGTCGAACATGTCGCCGCGGCGGTACGCGGCCTCAACCTTGTCACCCACCACATGCGCCAAAGCGGCTTCCGCTACCTCGCGTGCATAGTTCGTCTGTTCTGCAGCCCAGTCCCGGAACGTTGAGCGGAATCCGTGCGCCGTCAGGTCAGCGCGTCCCATACGCTTCAGCAGCATGAGCATCGCCATGTTGGATAGGTGTTTTTGGGGCCGCGCGCCCGGAAACACATAGTCATCGACCTGATAGGGCTCCGCGGCAGACAGAAGGGAAATCACCGCCGAAGAAAGCGGGACGCGGTGCTCTCGCCGGGCCTTCATGCGCTCGGCCGGCACCGTCCAGACGCGCTCTTTCAGATCGAACTCGGCACGCTTGGCTCCAATGACTTCTCCGGTGCGTGCCGCCGTCAAGATCGTGAACGCCAGCGCCAAGGAGGCGATGCCAGGCTGATCCTGAAGGTCTGCCATGAGCTGGCCGATCTCTTGATATGGCAGCGCAGCGTGGTGTTTGACCGCTCGAATCCTCGACCGAGCCGGTAGTAGCGCCTCTAAGTGCCCTCGCCAGCGAGCTGGATTTTCACCCTGCCGAAAGCCACGCACCTTTGCCCAGTCCAGAATCGACTCAATGCGGCCGCGAAGGCGAGAAGCCGTCTCCGGCTTTACGCTCCAAATTGGTTCAAGGATGCGCATCACGAGCCCCGTGTCCACTGTCTGCACGGGAAGTGAGCCGATCACGGGATTAGCATAAGCCGCAATGGTGTTTTCCCACTGAGAGACATGCTTAGCATTGCGCCAACCCAGCCGGTGGGCGTCGATGTAGGCCGTGGCGCAATATGAAAAGGTGACGGCCTTGGCAGCCTCTAGGCGCACCTGCGCGCGCACCCCTTTTCGGGCCTCGATCGGATCGATACCAGCGGCGAGCTGACGGCGGCATTCCGCAGCGCTGCTACGGGCATCAGCTAACCCTACCCCCAATATCGAACCGAGCCCCATTTCGCGAGCGCGGCCATTGATCTTGAACCGAAAAATCCACGACTTCGTACCGGTCGGAGAGATCTGTAGATACAGGCCGCCACCATCGCTGTGATAACCCGGCGTCGTCAGCTTGCTGACCGCTACCGCAGAAAGTGTATGAATGGCTCTGCGCGCACTTTCCTGCCTCATTACCCTCACCTCTACCCACACTAGTTGAATAGATTCTATGAGGCGGTATCGGACAATACAAGACCAATCGACCCACTGACCCAGTAGATATAAGGGCTCCTCGGGGCTATTTCAGATTGGTGGAGGCCGCGCTAGACACCTGTTAGAAGGACACCGCTTCCGCCAGTCCCTGCCTTGCTACAAGGCAATCCCGATTTCTCCCGCACTCCTCGCCGCGTCGATTGACAACGCCGTTCTGCAGGCATTTCCACTTGTGCCAGTTGCGGGTCTTCAATAGCGCGTGCCGTGTTAGTGCCGCGCCATTGGCCAAAGCGCATCAGGATCTTCTCCAAGCGCCTTGGCAATGGCCAGACGAACCCGCTTCGCCCCATTGCCCGCGATGGAAGAAGACAGCAATTGTGGCGTGACGTCTTCTAATCCCAGCTTTTCTGAGAGTTCTCGCAAGGTGGCTTTGCCGAAACGCTCGTTGAGGAGGCGTTTTGCGATGGGTATGGCGCGGGGAAATTCGCGAGGATGGGGCGTGGGCCCTGCTACCTGACTTCCTCTCTTGCGCTCCTTCGGCTCTATCGAATCGACCGGTTGAGGGAGAGGATTCTCGGCCATAGACCGGCCTAGATTTGTTAGCGCTTCAGCTGCGTTTCGCCCCGTGCTGGAGCACATCGTGTCCGGTGCGACCAAGACCGCAAAATAACGTCCGCGATCTTGGTACAACCTTACCTTGCAAATCAAATCCATATTATTCGGGCGCTAAATCAAAACCGGCTTATTGATTATTCTTTTCTCGAATGGAATAACCTGACCGCCGCTGCTGTGCGTCGCGACCAAAGCCAAGGACGCAAACGCTTCCCCCAAGCCCCCGGGCTTGGGGTTGGTCGAGCGCATGAAGACTCTTCCCCGTTCTTCAAAAAAGGTACAACTCTTCTTATTTTTCTCTCACCAATAAGCTTATTGGTGAGGGCCTGCGCATCAACGCCGAAGCAATGTCGCCGGAACGCCGACTCGAAAAGGCCGGGGAGAATCCGCTCACCCCGTGTTTACGAGTCGGTTTGGCCTACGACGGCCAAGCGACTTGCTGTTTTCCCCGTTGCCCGCCCCGCGTCGGTCCCATGGAACCGCACGGGTGCTGAACATTTTTATTAGGCATGATGCTGACACCGTATATTGTGGGCAACGATAGCAGACGCTATTCTGACTGGCAGCCTGCTAATTAGAGGGCATGAACCTGCCAGCAGACGCCGCTCGTGCCTGCTGCTTTTTGGTGCAGCGGGCACGGATCAGCATATTCCGGGACGCGGCAAACGCTTGCAGCGCTGTCAATGATCACAGCCTTGTGCAACCGTTTGTCGCTGTCTGGGATTACGACCCAGCTTGGTCATGCACATCGGCGCCTGGCCATCAGTTCTTTTGTATTGCAACCAAACGCGGCAGACCATGGAAGTCCTCAATGATGTGAGCGCGATCGCTTTGGCCAATAGTCTTCCGGATGGCGTCTTTCTGGTCGACGAGCGTGGGCGGATCCGTCACGCCAACGCGGCCTGGCAAGACCTCCTTGGTTATCGGCCAGCCGAGCTGATCGGGCAAAGCATGCTTGAACTCGTAGCGCCGGACGACCGCGACAGAACCCGAAGGGAGGCCGGTCGCGTTCAGGCCGGTGCAAAGTGCACCGGGTTCGAGAATCGCTATCGCCACCAGCTTGGCACCGATGTCCAGTTGTCATGGTCGGCGCAGTGGAGCGTCGAGCACCGACTGCGCATCGGCGTGGCGCGTGACGTCACCGCAACGCGGCCCCTGGCGGAGCAGAGCCACCTGGTGCAACTGCAAGCGCGTCTGGCGCCTCATGAATCCAGGGTATTGCAGCTGTTGTTGACCGAGGCCGCAGAAAAGCAGATTGCGGAACAACTCGGCCTTGCCGTTTCAACCACGCATTCCTACATCACGAACGTCTATCGCAAGTTCGGCGTGCGCGGCCGCGCTGGGCTGATGAGCCTGTGGCTCAAAGAGATGCAGAACCGCTGACACCCGCCCTCTCCTTCGCCGTGCCTTGGCGAGGGAGCATTTACGCGCCGGCCGATCGGCATCGGGGCTTCTCAGCTTCACGACTTGGCACAAAGAGCGCGCAACCCCTGCGCTATACTGCCGCCCGTCACGCACACAACGTGACCTCGGATTGGCGTCCGGGAGCAGATACAGGCGGGTAACCGCCGGCTGGCGGTTTTTTTACGCCCGTTCATCAAGCGCCTCCTATGGCCGGGCCTTGGTGAGGGAGCGCTCGCGCTCGCCGGTTTCCTGTATCGCCGGTACGCCAACCTTGCCTTGTGCCCGGCCACCCCGATTGGCGTCGGGGTTCGGGTACCTAGACCCGATACAGGAGCATCGAAATGCGCCACGCCCTTGCTCGCCTAGAGGACACGCAATCTCGCCTCGGTAATCACAACGACGGAACTGAGCCACTTCAACAGCGACGTGCCGATCTTGTGCGAGCGCTGGCAGCGGCCGAAGCGTCAGTAAAAATATTCCCCGTCGGCTCATTGCAACAGGCCAAAGCGCGGGCACGGGTCACGCGTCTGCAGAACGAATTGAGACGTTTGAAGGCCACGCTCGGCATGGCCAGGCCACGTCAGAACCTGGGCGACTTCCTGATCGAGATGTTCCGCGAGCGCGTTTCCCGCAACGAATGGCAGTGCATCGTCGCCGAGGCGCGACGCCGCCATGATTCAAAAGCTGCGGAACGTCAAATCGGACCGCTCGCTGCGGGGCCTGGAGCGCAAAGCTGATATAGTCGCGTCGCCTCCGATTTCTGAACTTTGCGATGTCCCTCGTACTCCGCCGAACCGTCCTCACGTTCGTTGCCGCAGCCTCGGTTGCAGGCGCCGGCTTCGTCCACGCGCAAGCCAGCGCGCCACAAGCGCCGGCAGTGTCCACGGCAGCGTCGGGCGGCACCGTTGCTGAACTACAGCAGTTGCTTGCGCAGAAGCGCTTGACCGAACTGCGCACGACCTACAACGGCGACTACGGCACCAGCCTGCTGCTCGTCAACGAAGACACCACGGCCTACGTTGCCCTGTCGTATCGCAAGGAACTGTGGCGTGTGTACAAGTTTGCGTCGGTCGCCCCGGCCGAAGGTGCATACGACACGCTGGCCAGCCAGACCCGGACGTGGGCCGAAGATGATCTGCGCCGCGCCGTCACGGCTGGCCAGAAGGCGCAACTGGAGCGCGAAGCCCAGGCAGCTCAGCAGCGTGCCGCATCGCTCAGCCAGGAAGTGCGCATCATGCAGGTGCAGCGCCAGAAGATGCTGACCGAGCAGCAGACCATGCGCCAAGAGACCAAAGCCCTGGACATCGAGCGCCGCGCGTACCAGACCCAGGTCGAATCACTGCAGCAGCAGATCCGCCTGCTGGAAAAGCAGCTCAACGATCCGCACTGGTCGCCTGCACCGTAACGGCCTTCGGCATTCACCTTCCTGGCCTGGAGCAGAAGCGGCAGGCCAGCGACCTCCCCGCCTTCGATGCAGCCCGCATCGACTTAAGAGCAATCTGATCGACCACCGTCCATCCACCGCTTAGCATGGCGCCTGCTTGCGCAGCCGGCTTTGCTTTGACGTCCGCTGCGGCCATCAGCGGAGACGGATTTTGGAATCCCCCAACTTCATCATCGACGGACACCTGCGCCTACCGGGTCTGGTGCGTATGCCGCCGCCTTTCGGGCCACCGCTCGACGAGGCGCCGGCCATCGTCGATACACAGGTACGTGCGTCCACCGATCTTGCCGCCAAAACCTGCGGTGAAGCCGGCACGGCCACCCGCGGGCAATGGCGCCAACGCATGACCGCGCTGTCAATTGGCACAGCCTGCACATTGGCCGCCGCGCTGCTGGGCTGGCAGACCGGGCAGCACCGGCAACTGGCCGCAGAGCCGGATCAGACTGCCGTGGCCACCATCGCCCAGCCGACCGCATCGGGCGTTCCGCTCGAGAACCTTCCTGCCGAACCTGTCGCGTCAGTGGAAATCCAAGAGCCCGACGAATCCGAAGCCGCAACGGCAGCCGCGCAGGCTCCCGACATAGCGTTTAACCATGCAGAAGTTGCCGCGCCAGTCATCGCTGCTGCATCGCCGGCGGTGACGCAATTGCCGGTGAAATCGATCCGGACGCGCATGCTTGTGCGGGTCGTCGAGCCAGCACCGACGTACGAGTCGGAACAACCAGGCGCACTGCACGACGATGAATCTGCGTTCATCGAATTCGAACCGGCACCGATTGACATGGCGCCAATCGCCTCAGGCTATGCGGCCCCAGGCACGCCGGTGCGCATCGAACTGCAACGGCATACGCGCTTCACGGACTGACCAGCGCGCGCTGCGCCGCCGCGTTGGCTCAGTGCAACTGGCCGCCCGTTTCGCGTACGTCGTGCAACGTGCGCAGCGTTGTCTCGATGGCAATGCGCAGGCCGGTGACGATGGTGTCGTGCGCCATGCTCGGTTGCCCCGGATGCTTGGCTGCCTGCGACGGCAGATACGGAATGTGGATGAAGCCGCCGCGCGTTGGCAGTTTGTGACGGGCGATGGCATGCATCAGCCCGTAGAAGACGTGGTTGCAGACAAAGGTGCCCGCCGTCTGCGACACCGACGCAGGAACGCCGCCCGCACGCAGTTCGCGCACGATGGCCTTGATCGGCAACGTTGAAAAATACGCGGCCGGCCCGTCGCTTGCGATAGCGATATCGATGGGTTGCTTACCGGCGTTGTCGGCAATGCGTGCGTCGTCGACGTTGATGGCGATGCGCTCGATGGCCATCTCGGCGCGGCCGCCGGCCTGCCCCACGGCGATCACCACATCCGGCTTCAACGTCTGCAGCAACTTGCCGAGCACTTTGTTGGATTCACCAAAGATGGTCGGCAACTGGCGTGCGACGATCTCGGCGCCGGCAATTCCTTGGCCATCGAGGGTGCGCACCGCTTCCCACGACGGATTGAGGGGTTCGTTCTCGAACGGATCGAAACCGGTGACGAGGACGGTAGGCATGACGTTCTCCTGCGTGCAGCGTAAGACTAAAACGATGATAAACGTCCGTCGAACATCATGCCCAAGCGCGTTGCGGCGTCAGTTTGCCTTGCTGCGCTTGTTCTCGAAGTTCAACAGGATGTCGACTTCTTCCGTGCCCGCGGTGTGCAGCCATTCGCGCGTCAGACGCTCGCCCAGGCGGCGCATATCGCCCTGCAGCGTCACGTCCGGATTGAGCACGCGCACGCCAGTCTTGGCGAGCTCGGCTTCGTCGCGCTCATAGGTCTGGCGGCTCGAATCCCAGCCGCGCGCCTCGTAATCCTTGGCGAGCTTGAGCACGGTCTGCTGCATTGCCGGCGGGAGCTTGGCGAAGCGCGCCTCATTCACGAACACAGCGTTCTTCGGGATCCATGCATTGACCTTGTAGTAATAGGTCATGCGCTGCCCCGCCTTCGTCTCCAGACCGGTGGACGGCGAGGTGACCATGGTGTCGATCCGGCCGCCGGCAATCGCGGCGGTCAGATCGGCGGCTTCCACCTGCACGGCCTGCGCACCGTACAGCTCGGCAATGCGTTTTTGCGCCGCGTTATAGGTGCGCAAACGATGTCCCTTCAGGTCGGACAAACGGGCGATCGGTGTTTCGGAATACAGGTTCTGCGGCGGCCAGGGCACGGCGTACAGCAGGCGCAATCCGTTGGCCTTCATCAGCGCTTCGATATGGCGGCGCGAGGCATCCCACAGCAGGCGCGCATCGTTGTAGCCCGACACCACGAAGGGAATCGAATCCACGCCGAAGAGCGGATCGCGCTGGGCCAGCGTCGAAAGCATCACCTCGCCCGCCTCAGCCTTGCCGTCCTTGACGCCATCAAAGATGGCGGCCGGCTTGAGCAGCGTGCCGTTCGGATAGACGTCAAGCTTGAGCCCGCCGTTGGTGGCGCTGCTGACGGCGCTGGCGAAGGCCTGCAAGTTTTGCGTATGGAAATTGAGGGCCGGATACGGCGTGGCCACTCGGAGCGTTTCCGCGCTGGCTTGCGCGGCGGAAATCAGCGACAGGGCGCTAACTGCAAGAACACAAAGAAAGCGGCGTCCCGACATGGAACGGCCGCTCGTCATCTGGCTGCTCATGAATCCCCCCGGAGAAAGAGCACGATGCGAGGTCTACGACCGCATGCCCTTGTCTCGCGGGCAGCGATCGCGCTTGGTGGCGTCGGCGGGCGAAGAACCGCCCGCGTGACGCACACCGCACGCGACGCATTAAACACGATTAGTGGAGCATCAGGAAGTACAAGAGCAGGATATTGGCTGTAAGCAACAGCAGCGCGGTCGGGACTTGCGCTTTGATCACAGCGTTCTTATCGGACAACTCCAGCAGCGCAGCCGGCACGATATTGAAGTTGGCCGCCATCGGGGTCATCAACGTGCCGCAGTAGCCCGAGAACATGCCGACGGCCGCCATCACCGCCGGGTTGCCATGGAACACGCCCACCAGGATCGGCACCCCCACGCCGCCCGTCATGACCGGGAAGGCAGCAAAGCCGTTGCCCATGATGACGGTGAACAGCGCCATGCCCACGCAATAGACAACGACCGCAACGAGGCGATAGTCCATGTTGATGTAGGCGGTGGTCAGGTGCGCGACAGCCTTGCCCACGCCGGCATCGGCAAAGACGAGACCCAGCATGGCCAGCATCTGCGGCAGCACCAGCGCCCAGCCGAGCGACTCCGTCAGCCGACGCGATTCACGCATGGCTTGCACCGGCGTGTCGCGCGTCAACCAGCACGCCAGCCCGAGCGAGATGATGCAGCCCAGGCCCAGCGATACGAAGGTCTGGTTCTTCGGATCCAGCAGCAAATCGCCACCGATCTTGATGTCCTTCAGGAACACGCTGCCGATGACGGTGACCAGCGGAATGGTCAGCGCCGGAATGAACAGGCGGTTGCCCAAGCGTTTGGCGGATGCACGGCGCTCTTCTGCCGGCAGTTCGCCATGCTTGCCCAGTGTCACGCCGCCTGTGCCGGCCAGCAGTGCCATCAACACGGCGCCGACGCCCACCGCGATCGGCGGGATCTTGTCGCCAACGAGAAAGATGACGGCGAAGATCGCCCAGAACAGGCCCGTGGTCCAGCGACGCGGGTGGTTCTTGTCGGCAAAGGTCATCAGCGCGGTGATCGTCAGGATGATCCCGGCCAGCCAGTACAGATAGTTGATCGACAGAATCATGGCTTACCCCTGCTTGGCCGCGGCCGCGTTGGTGTTAGCGGCGGCACCCATCTCACGGGCAAGCCAGCCGTCCAGGCGCTTGAGGCGCACCGAGTGGATCAGGAACGCGCAGACCGCAGTCGGGATGCCCCACACCGCGATGTGCAGCGGTTCCACGTCGATGCCCGAGCCGAGCAGGAACGTGTGCATCAGCGCGATGGCGCCGAAGGCCACGAAGATGTCTTCGCCGAAGAACAGGCCGACGTTGTCGGTGGCGGCGCAGAAGGCCAGCAGGCGTTCGCGCACCGGCGCCGGCAGCTTGCCGAAGCGGTTTTCGGCGGCACCTTCGGCCATTGGGGCCAGCAGCGGACGCACCATCTGCGGATGCCCGCCGAGGCTCGTCAAGCCCGCTGCCGCCGTCAGCTCGCGCACGGCGAGGTAGACGATCAGCAGACGGCCCACCGTGGCCGATTGAATGCGCGAGATCCAGTTCTGCGCGTGCTCACGCAAGCCGTGACGCTCGAGCAAACCCACCACCGCGAGCGGCAGCAGGATGATCAGCGGCAACGTCCGCGTCTTGATGATGCCCGTCCCGATCGCCGTCAGGATTTGGTCGATGGACATCGATGCCGCAAAGCCGGTAGCGATGGCGGCCACGGCCACCACCAGCATCGGATTGAATCGCAGGATGAACCCCGCGATGATGACGGCCACCCCGATCAGCGGCCATAGATTCACTGCCGTACCCATGTGGTGCTTCCCCCCAAGTTAATAAAAAGCCCCGCTGGAAGAACGGGGCCGTGGCTCAGGCGCCGGCGCGAACAGCGATACCCTCGCTGCCAAGCCGTTCCCGAATGCGTCGCGCGAACGCCAGCGCATGCGCGCCGTCGCCGTGCAGACAAACCGTTTCCGCGCGGATCGGAACCCACGTGCCGTCGATAGCCTTTACGCGCTGCTCGCGCACCATCGTCAGCGTCTGGTCCAGCGCGGCATCTTCGCTGTCAATCAGGGCACCCGGCGTGCCGCGTTTGACGAGTGAGCCGTCAGCGTTGTACCCGCGATCGGCAAACACCTCTTCCTTGGCCTCCAGGCCAAGTTCGCGCGCTGCCTTGACCAGTTCGCTGCCCGCCAGGCCGAATACCACCAGCGACGGATCGAAATCACGGATCGCGCGCACGATGGCGACGGCCAGGGGCCGGTCACGCGAGGCCTGGTTGTACAGCGCGCCGTGCGCTTTCACGTGGGCCAGCTTGCCGCCCTGCGCGCGCACGATGGCAGACAACCCGCCAATCTGGAACAGAACGCCCGCGTAGATTTCATCGGGCGGCAGATGCATCTCGGTGCGGCCGAAGTTTTCGCGATCAGGAAAGCTCGGATGCGCGCCGATCGACACGCCCTGGCGCAGCGCCCAACCGACGGTCTGGCGCATCGTGTTGACGTCGCCGGCATGCCAGCCGCAGGCGATGTTGGCGGAACTCACGAGCGTGAGGAGCGCCTCGTCGGTATCGCAGCCTTCGCCAAGGTCGGCGTTCAGATCAATTGCAGTCATGGTGTTGTCTTCCGGTGCATCAGGCGTTCAGTCGCGTCTTGGCGGTGCGGTGCGCGCTCGACAGAATGCCCTGGCGCTGCCAATCCAGCGCGGTTTCAATTTGCTGCAGATACCGTGCCACGTCGGCGCGGGCGGCTTCGGCCTGCTCCAGCGTCACGCGCTCGAAGCGCACGCGCGTGCCGAGTGGAATCTGCGCCAGGCGCCATTGGTCGGCCAGGATGACGGAACCGATCTTCGGATAGCCGCCCGTGGTTTGCGCATCGGCCATCAGCACAATGGGCTGGCCCGACGGCGGTACCTGGATCACGCCCGGCACCACGCCGTGCGAGAGCAGATCGCCGCTGCGCTGCTTCTTGCGCTTGAGTTCCGGCCCTTGCAGGCGAAAGCCCATGCGGTTGCTGTTGGGCGTGAGCGTCCAGTCGGATTCCCAGAACGCGGCTTGCGCATCGGCAACGAAATCGTCGTATTCGGGACCTGGCAACACACGCATGACGGGCGTGTCCTTTTGCGCACGGTCGAATGTCCAGCGAGCGGCCTTCACGGCAACGGTATCGCCGCTGATGTCGGGGGCGTACGTCGTGTCTGCAGGCAACACCGGCAACCTGTCGCCGTCCTTCAGCGGGCGCCCTTCGAGGCCTCCGAAGCCGGCTTTCAGATCGGTGCTGCGCGATCCCATCATCTCGGGCACATCGATGCCGCCGGCCACGCAAAGATACGCACGCACACCGCCCTGCGCCACACGCAAGGTCAGCGTCTGACCGCGCTGCACGGGGATGGCGCGCCATGCATGCACCGGTGCGCCGTCAAGCGTGGCGCGGCAATCCGCGCCCGTCAGCGCGATCAGGCCATTGGCGTGGAAGCGCAGCGTGGCGTTGCCCAGCGTGAATTCGATGCCCGCCGCATCACTGCGGTTACCGACCAGGCGGTTGCCCACATACAGCGACAGCGGATCGAGCGCGCCCGACGTGCAAACGCCAAAGCGACGATAGCCGGTGCGGCCCAGGTCTTGCACGGTGGCCAGCACGCCGGCCCGCACGATCTCGATCATGGGTTGGGGTTTCGAAGTCATGCGCGCACCTTCGAGGCAACAAATCGGATGCGGTCTCCAGGCGAGAGCAGCGTGGGGGGATTGCGCTGCGGCATGAAGAGCGCCGCGTCTGTGCGGCCAAGCAATTGCCAGCCACCGGGGGACGCGGCCGGGTAGATGCCCGTCTGCTCACCGCCGATGCCCACCGAGCCGGCCGGCACGGCCATGCGCGGCTCCGCGCGGCGCGGCGTGGCGAGCGACTTGTCGAGCCCGCCCATGTAGGCAAAGCCTGGCTGGAAGCCCAGGAAATAAACGATGTATTCGGGCGCGGTGTGGCGACGCACGACTTCGGCCGTGCTCAGGCCGGTGTGCTTGGCGACTTCGCGCAGATCGGGACCTTCGTCGCCGCCATACGCGACCTCGATGTCGACGAGTTTGCCGTCGGTCACCAGCGCCTGGCTTTCTTCCCAGGCTTCGCGCAGTTGGGTGGTCAATCGCTGCGCATCGGCCATGGGGCCGAACACGAGCGTGAGGTTATTCATGCCGGGCACCACGTCGACCACGCCCGCCCAGTTGGACGCACGCGAAGCCATCGCCCAGATGCGCTGCTGGCAAGTCAGGGTGGCCGGTGGCGGCACTTCGCACAACAGCGCCAGTTCTCCCAGCCGGTGAATCGTGCACTGCAACTTGACCCCCGTCTCGTGTGCGCCGTTGACGGGGAGATCCCGGCAAAACGATGCGCGATTGAAAACGAAAACGATACGTTAATAAATTGTCGATAAATTCTGTATAAGAAGTAACCCTTAGTCACTCAGGGCCAAGTCGCGGCTGAACGCGGTCCGGCTGCACTCATCATAGGTGCCGGACACGGTCAGCGTGACGGGCATGTTATGCCCGAGTCATATGAAAAGAGGAAGACGCCTCTAGAACAAGAGGCGTAGAGAAACAGAGGAAAGCGCGGGAATCAGGCGCTGGGCTCTTCGCGCGTGATGCGCAGGCCCAGAACCAGCGCGGCGACGGCGCACACCGCCATCATGCCCAGCAGCGGCAGCGCAGTCTGGCCGATTGCGGCGACCACCGTACCGGTCACCATGCCAAGGCCGAATTGCATGGCGCCCATAAGCGCCGAGCCCGTACCCGCACGCGCGCCCTGCCCTGCCATGGCCAGGGCGCCTGTATTGGGCGAGATGCAGCCGATCGATGCGATGTAGCAGAACAAAGCCGCGAGCACGAGCGGCAGCGGCGTATAACCCGCCGCGGCGGCGGCGGCAGCCAGCACGCTGGTGATAACCGGCACCCAGAGCGCCCGGCGCAACACGCGCGCCGGCGAATACTTGCGCACCAACCGCACGTTCACGCGCGATGCCGCGATCATCCCAGCCGCGTTGCTGCCGAACACCCACGCGTAGTGCGAGGGCGTCAGCCCATAACCGTCGATCAGCACGAACGACGACACGGTGATGTACGCAAACATGCCCGACAGGAACACCGCGCCGCACCACATATAGGCGGCGTAATGGTGATCGCGCAGGAGTTCCCAGTAGTCGCGCAGCACGTGGCTGACTGCCAGCTTGCGCGCTTGCTCGGGCGCCAGCGACTCGCGCATCAGGTAGTGCACCGCCACCAGCGACAGCACGCCAAACGCCGTCAGCAAGGCAAAGATGACCCGCCACGTTGCGAACTGCAGCACCGCGCCGCCAATCATCGGCGCTAGGATGGGCGCCACACCCATCACCAGCATCAGCGTGGAATACGCCTGCGCGGCGCCGGCCGGGTCCATGCGATCACGCACGGCAGCGCGTGCGATGACCATGCCCGCGCAGCCGCCAAACCCCTGCACGCCGCGCAGCACGGCCAGCATCGTGGCGTCCTTGGCAAATGCGCAGCCAATGGATGCAGCCACGTACATCGCCAGACCGATATAGAGCGGCGGCTTGCGGCCAAACCGATCGCTGGCCGGGCCGTAGATGAGCTGGCCGATCGCCAGGCTGATCAGGAAGACGGTCAGCGTGAGCCCCGCCGCGGCCGACGACGTATTCAGATCGCGCGCGATGGTCGGCAGGCTGGGCAGATACATGTCGACCGACAGCGGGCCGATGGCCGTGAGCGCGCCAAGCAGGAGGAGCCAGCCTGGAATCGGGCCTGGCATGCGGGATCGTGCGGGAGCGGGAGCAGTCATGAAGGGAGAGCGGGACGCGGCAGCTGACGTGCGGCCCGCGCCGAAGCAAACCGAGGACTTTAGCGCAAAGTGGCGAACCACGGGGGCGCGCACCGGTCAGGTGCACGGCGGCGTGCGCGCCCCGTCCAAGGGCTGCGCGTGCAACCTGCATACGTCGGCATGACAAGCTGGAACCCGCAAATGGCCCCCATGGGCCCGGCACGGGATTTGCACTCTGCCACCCCTCGTACGAGGCAGTCGCAAGCGGGCCGAAATCCCCGTCTGGAGCGGTGCCGGACGATATAATTTGTGGTTGATGGCAAGCATCACGCAACCATGATGATTGCTGCGATGCGTCGGCGCGAACCTGCATCGGCGTTACCTGTTGTGAAGTGTCGTCAACACCCAAAAAGAGACCGCCTCCGCTGCGTACCCTGCACGGTGAGCGGCACGGAAACCACGAGCCAACTGTTGTGACACCACTCCCACCACGCCTGTCGCTGACGGGCATGACCAAGCGCTACCCGAGCGTGGTCGCCAACGACGGCGTCAGCCTGACTGTCGCGCCGGGCGAGATCCATGCCGTGCTGGGCGAAAACGGCGCCGGCAAGTCGACGCTGATGAAGATCATCTTCGGTGCCGTGCAGCCCGACGCCGGCGTGATGCTGCTCGACGGCCAGCGCGTCGAGATCGCCAATCCGCACCAGGCCCGGGCGCTGGGCATCGCCATGGTGTTCCAGCACTTCTCGTTGTTCGACACGCTCACGGTGGCAGAGAACATCCTGCTCGGCCTGCCTGCCGGCACCGACCTGCGCGACGTGGCCGATCAGGTGCGCAGCACGGGCGAGAAATACGGCCTTCCGCTGGAGCCGCATCGCCATGTGCACACGCTGTCCGTCGGCGAGCGCCAGCGCGTGGAAATCGTGCGTGCACTGCTCACCAAGCCGCGCCTGCTGATTCTTGACGAGCCGACCTCGGTGCTGACACCGCAGGCCGTCGAGAAGCTCTTCGTGACGCTGCGCCAGTTGGCGGCAGAAGGTACGAGCATCCTCTACATCAGTCACAAGCTCGACGAGATCCAGGCCCTGTGCCACGCCGCCACGGTCATGCGAATGGGCAAGGTCACGGGCGTGTGCGACCCGCGCCAGGAAACGGCGGCGTCGCTGTCGCGCATGATGATCGGCGGCGAGCCGCCGCGCGAATTGCGCCCGCAGACCACACCGGGCGAGGTACGCATGGAAGTGGCCGGCCTGTCGCTGCCCAAGGCGCACGCCTTTGCGACGGAGCTGCGTGATATCGCCCTGCAACTGCGCAGCGGCGAGATCGTCGGCATTGCCGGCGTGTCGGGCAATGGGCAGCAGGAGTTGCTGGCGGCTCTGTCGGGCGAAGACACCCGCGCCCCGGCACAAACCATCAGCATCGGCAACGAGCCAGTCGCCAAGCTCGACCCGCGTGCACGCCGCAAGCGCGGGCTGTCGTTCGTGCCGGAAGAGCGCCTCGGGCGCGGCGCTGTGCCATCGCTGTCGCTGGCCGCCAATACGCTGCTGACGCATCAGCGTGCGCCGCAGGTGCGTGGTGGGCTCATCGACAAGAAGGCTGCGGCCAAACTGGCCAGCGGCATCATCAGCCGATTTGGCGTGAAGGCCGGCGGCCCGGATGCCTTGGCCAAGAGCCTGTCGGGCGGCAACCTGCAGAAATTTATCGTCGGCCGCGAAATTGAATGCGCGCCGCGCGTGCTCATCGTCGCGCAACCCACCTGGGGCGTGGACGTGGGCGCGGCGGCCCAGATCCACAACGAAATCCTCGCGCTCAAGGCCGGGGGCTGCGCCATCCTGATCGTGTCGGAAGAACTCGACGAACTCTTTGCGCTGTGCGATCGCCTGCACGTGATCGCCAACGGGCGCCTCTCCCCTTCTACCCCCACGCATGCCACCGACCGCGAACAGATCGGCCTGTGGATGAGCGGCATGTGGGACAAAGCCGCGGCTTCGCCGGCAGTAACCTCGGAGGTGGCCCATGGCTGACGTCATGCATGGCAGCCGCCTGGCGCTGCCGGTTTCGCTGGAGCTACGCGCGATTCCGTCGCGCACCATGGCCTATGCCTCGCCGCTGATCGCCCTGGTGCTGACGATGGTGTTTGGCCTGCTGCTGTTCGCGTTGCTGGGCAAGGACCCGGTGGCAGGCATGCGCGTGTTTCTGGTCGAGCCTCTGGCCAGCAAACGCGCGATTGGTGAAGTGCTGCTCAAGACCGTGCCGCTGGTGCTGTGCGCACTGGGCTTGTCGGTGTGCTATCGCGCCAACGTGTGGAATATCGGCGCGGAGGGGCAGCTCATCGTCGGCGGCATCTTCGCGGCGGCCACGATCATTTACTTCGATACGCCCACGCCCGCCATCCCCGGCAGCTTTGCGTTGGTGCTGGCCGTCGTCGCCGGCCTGATCGGCGGGGCGCTGTGGGCCGCCATTACTGCGCTGCTGCGCGATCGCTTTCATGCCAACGAGATCCTCGTCTCGCTCATGCTCACGTACATCGCGCAGTTGCTGCTGCTGTACGTGGTCAACGGGCCGTTGAAGGACCCGAACGGCATGAACTTTCCGCAGTCGATCGTGTTCGACAGCGCATTTGTTCTGCCGACGCTCGTGGCCGGCACGCGTCTGCACGTCGGCTTTCTGTTCATGCTCGTGATGACCGCGGCGATGACGCTGTTCGTGTTCCGCAGCTTTGCGGGCTATCGCCTGCAGGTGGGCGGGCTGGCGCCGCAAGCGGCCCGTTACGCGGGTTTCTCGTCGCGTGCGGCGCTGTGGACGGCGCTGCTGGTGTCGGGTGGCCTGGCAGGCATTGCCGGCGCCTTTGAGGTCACGGGCCCGATCGGGCAGCTGCTGCCGTCCATTTCCCCCGGCTACGGCTTTGCCGCCATCGTGGTGGCATTCGTCGGTCGCCTGAATCCGGTCGGCACCGTGTTGGGCGCGATCGTGATGTCGCTGTTCTATATCGGCGGCGAGCTTGCGCAATCGCGCCTGGGCCTGCCGTCGGCCATTACCGGAGTGTTCCAGGGCATGCTGCTGTTCTTCCTGCTCGCCTGCGACACGCTCATCGAATACCGCCTGCGCTGGCGCGCGCATCACTGATCAGGCCTCACACATGGAAAGTCTCGCTCCCCTGATCGCCGCGTCGATCAACGCCGGCACCCCGCTGTTGCTGGCCGCCCTGGGCCTCTTGATGAACGAGCGCTCCGGCGTGCTCAATCTCGGCGCCGAAGGCATGATGCTGGTGGCCGCCGTGGTCGGCTTCATGGTCGGCTACCAGACGCAGATTCCGCTGCTGGGTTTTGCCGCCGGCGCGATTGCCGGCATGGTGATGGCGGCCCTCTTCGCGTGGCTGGCGCTGGTGCTCGTCACCAACCAAGTCGCGACGGGCCTCGCCTTGTCGATCTTCGGCACCGGGCTGTCCGCCTTCATGGGGCAGCGCTTTGTCGGCATGTCGCTGCCGGCGCAGGCGCATGGCATTCCGGGGCTGGAGTCGATTCCGTTCGTCGGCCCTGCCCTGTTCGCGCAGCACTGGATGGTCTATTTCAGCCTGCTGCTGTGCGGCGCGATTGCCTGGTTCCTGTTCAAAACGCGCGCGGGGCTCACGCTGCGCGCGATTGGTGAATCGCCAGAGTCGGCTCACGCGCTCGGCTACCCGGTGCGCACCATCCGCTTTGGCGCGCTGCTGTTTGGCGGCGCATGCTGCGGGCTGGCGGGCGCGTACCTGTCGCTCGTCTACACGCCAATGTGGGTCGAGAACATGGTCGCCGGCCGCGGCTGGATTGCCCTGGCGCTGACCACCTTTGCCACCTGGCGCCCGATGCGCATCCTGTTCGGCGCGCTGCTGTTTGGCGGTGTGACGATCCTGCAGTTCTACCTGCAGGGGATGGGCGTATCGGTGCCGTCGCAGATTCTGTCGATGGCGCCGTTTGCCGCCACCATCGTCGTGCTGGCCATCATCTCGCGCAATCCGGATTGGATTCGCCTGAACATGCCCGCATCGCTCGGCAAGCCGTTCCGCCCAGGGGCTGCCTAAACTGCTGCCCAAGGCTTCTGCATTCCCGTCTTTTGCTTCAAGCTTCAACACAGTCAACGAGCCACACAACAGGAGAAATCGATGAACGTTACCCGCAGGATCACGCTGGCCGCCCTGGCCGCCGGCGCTGCCTTGACCCTCTGGGGTTGCGGCAAATCCAACGAAGGCGCAGCCGACAAGACCGCCGCGCCGGCCGCCTCCTCGGCCCCCGCCGCTGCCGCACCGGCACCGGCCAATGAGCCGCTGAAGGTCGCGTTCGTCTACGTCGGCCCGGTGGGCGATGCGGGCTGGACATACGCTCACGACGCCGGCCGCAAGGAAGTTGAAGCCAAGTTCGGCGACAAGGTGAAGACCAGCTTCGTCGAAAACGTGCCCGAAAGCGCTGCTGACGCCGAGCGTGTGTTCCGCGACTTGGCAGCGCAAGGCAACAAAGTCATCTTCGGTACGAGCTTCGGTTTCATGGAATCGATGCTCAAGGTCGCCAAGGAATTCCCGGACGTGAAGTTCGAGCACGCCACCGGTTTCAAGACCGCCGACAACCTCGGCCAATACGACGTGCGCACGTATGAAGGCGCGTACTTGGCGGGCGTGGTGGCCGGCAAGATGAGCAAGTCGGGCAAGCTTGGCGTGGTGGGTTCGGTGCCCATCCCAGAAGTGATCCGCAATATCGACTCGTTCACGCTGGGCGCGCGCAGCGTCAACCCGAAGGCAACCACCCGCGTGGTTTGGGTCAACAAGTGGTTCGATCCGGGCAAGGAGCGTGAGGCTGCCACCACCCTCATCGGGCAAGGTGTCGACGTGCTGATGCAGAACACCGACTCCGCGGCAGTCGTGCAAACTGCACAAGAGAAAGGTGTCTACGCGCTCGGCTGGGACAGCGACATGACCAAGTTCGGCGAGAAAGCCCACCTGGCCGCCTCGATCAACAAATGGGGCGTGTACTACACCAAGGTCGTCGGCGACGTGCTTGAAAACAAGTGGAAGCCGGAAACCGTGTGGTGGGGCCTGAAGGAAGGCGCGATCGATCTGGGCGCGTACAACGCCGTGGTACCGGAAGACGTGAAGGCGCTGGTCGAGACCCGCAAGAAGGGCATCATCGACGGCTCGGCACCGATCTGGAAGGGCCCGCTCAAGGACAACACCGGTAAGGAAGTCCTGCCCGCCGACAAGGTCGCCGATGACGGCTTCCTGCACGGCATCAAGTTCTACGTCGACGGCGTGGAAGGCAAGATTCCGGGCTAACCTGCCCACGGTCCTACTACGCGGTCCGATCTTGGCTCTGTGATGCTCGCCGTACCCATGTACGGCTGCGCTTCTCAAGCCAACCTCGGACCGCTCGCTACGGACCGTGAACAGGTTCGTTGCGGCAAAAAAAAGGCCGGCACCTCGCAAGAGGGCCGGCTTTTTTCATGGGCAATGGCGCCTAATGTTGACTTGAAAACCGGGCGGTTTCCCCAAGCTGATACGATGGTTTGCCGGTCAAACGCTCTCATGTGACGCCGGCTTTTCATCAAGGAGCCCACGATGTTCGGACGACTCTTCCGCCTGTGGAGCGTGGTGCGCAACGACGCTCGCCTGCTGTGGTTTGCGCTGCGCCATCCGGACAAGCCGTGGTGGCTTGCCCCGGCTGCGCTGCTGCTGGTGGGCTATGTGGTATCGCCGATCGATCTGATTCCGGATGTCATCCCGGTGATCGGCTGGGTGGACGACATCGTGCTGGTGCCGCTCGCGTTGCACATGCTACTGCGCGGCCTGCCCGACCGCGTGCGCGAGGATGCGCGCTTTGCCGCCGCCCGGCGTGTGAAGCCCACCGGGCGGTAACTTTCCACCTTACGGCAAGAGGATCGTCGACCCGGTCGTCTTGCGCGCTTCCAGATCGCGGTGCGCCTGCGCCGCGTTCTGCAGTTCGTAGCGTTGGTGAATTTCGATTTTCACCTTGCCGCTGCTCACCACATCAAACAACTCTGCCGCCATCGGTTCCAGCAGCTCGCGCCGCGCCGTGTAGGTCATCAGCGTCGGGCGCGTGATCTTGAGCGAGCCCTTTGCGCTCAGCACACCGAGGTCAACCGGCGGCACGGGGCCCGATGCGTTGCCGTAGGTGACCATCATCCCGCGCGGCGCGAGGCAATCCAGCGAACCCGTGAACGTATCTTTGCCAATGCCGTCGTAGACCACCGGCACGCCCTTGCCGCCGGTGATTTCGCGCACGCGCTCGGTAAAGTTCTCGCGCGTGTAGACGATGGTCTGATCGCAGCCGTGCGCGCGCGCAAGTTCAGCCTTGGCATCGCTGCCGACGGTGCCAATCACGGTGGCGCCGAGCGCCTTGAGCCACTGGCACGCAATCAAACCCACGCCACCCGCGGCTGCGTGAAACAACACCGTATCACCGGGCTGCACGCGATAGCTGTCGCGAATGAGGTATTGCGCGGTCATGCCCTGCAGCATCATCGCTGCGCCGGTTTCAAAGTCGATCGCATCCGGCAGGCGCACGAGAATGTCGGCCGGCATGGTTCGCACCGCCGCATAGGCCCCCGTCGGGCGGCCGGCATAGGCCACGCGGTCACCAGGCTTGACGTGCGTCACGCCCTGACCGACGGCTTCGACCACACCCGACGCTTCCATACCGATGCCGCCCGGCAGCGGCTGCGGATACAGCCCCGTGCGGAAATACACGTCGATGTAGTTCAGACCGATGGCGTGCTGCTTGACCGTCACCTCGCCGGGGCCGGGCGCGGGCACGTCGACATCGACGTACTGCATCACTTCGGGGCCGCCGGTCTCAAAGATGCGGATGGCTTTCGCTTGTGTCATGCGTGGATCTCCTTCGGATCGGGCGCCACCCGTTGCAGGGCAGACATCACCAGGTCGGCGGTGGCCAGGTTGGTGGCGCAGGGAATGTTGTGGACGTCGCAGGCGCGGACGAGCGCGTTGATGTCGGGTTCGTGCGGCTGTGGCGTCATCGGGTCGCGCAGGAAGATGACGACGTCGACACGGCCTTCGGCCAACTGTGCGCCAATCTGCAAGTCCCCGCCCCACGGGCCGGACAGCATGCGCTGCACGGTCAGGCCGACCTCCTTCTCCAAGCGGCCACCGGTGGTGCCGGTCGCCAGCAGATCGCATTGCGACAGGAAGGCTCGGTGCGTTTGTGCGAAAGCGACCATGTCGTCTTTCTTGTGATCGTGTGCGATCAGGGCGACGCGGCGTTTGCGGGCTGCGCTTTCGGGCGTAAGAGTGGTCATCGTGATTGGCTTAGAAGGTGCCAGGGAAGCTGCCGCCATCCAGCAGGATGTTTTGCGCATTCAGGTAGCCAGCGTGCTGGCTGCACAAGAAAGCACACACGGCGCCAAACTCGGCCGGTTGGCCGAAGCGTCGAGCCGGATTGCCCTGCCGCTTGCGGTCGAAATTTTCTTCTGCGCTGATGCCAGCGGTCTTGGCGCCAGCTTCCAGCGTCTTGGTCAGGCGGTCGGTCTCAAACTGGCCCGGCAGCAGATTGTTGATGGTGACGCCATGCTTGGCGACTTCACGCGCCAGGCCCGCCACGAAGCCCGTCAGCCCGGAGCGCGCGCCGTTGGACAAACCCAGCACGTCAATCGGTGCCTTCACCGCACCGCTGGTGATGTTGACGATGCGGCCCCAGCGGCGCTCGATCATCTTGTCGACGGTGGCTTTGATGAGATCGATGGGCGTGAGCATGTTCGCGTTGAGCGCAGCATTCCATGCCTCGCGGTCCCAGTCGCGAAAGTTGCCCGGCGGCGGGCCGCCCGCGTTGTTGACGAGAATGTCGGGCGAGCCGCCCAGTCGCTCGCATGCGAGCAGCGCCTCGGCGCGGCCTTCCGGCGTGGTGATGTCGGTGGCCACGGCTTCCACGCGCACGCCGTGCGCCGTGCGGATGCGCTCGGCCGCTGCCAACAACGCTTCGGCACCGCGCGCGACAATCACCACGTCCACGCCTTCAGCGGCCAGCGCGTCGGCGCACGCAAAGCCCAATCCCTTGCTTGCGCCGCACACCAGCGCACGCTTGCCTTTCAGCCCCAAATCCATCCTGTCTGACTCCTTGTGATTGTTATCTGGATTGGCCGCCTGTCAGCCGCGACGGCGTGACAGCAGCGCCATCCCGGCAAGCACCAGCGCACTGCCGGCAATCTGCCAAATCGTGATCGGCTCGCCCAGCAGCCACCAGCCAAGCAGCAGCGTTGACACCGGCCCGATCATGCCCGCCTGCGAGGCCACCGGCGCACCCACACGCGCCACCGCCATCATCGTCATCGTGACCGGCGCCACCGTGCAGAACACCGAGTTGATGGCCGACAGCCCATACACCTGCCAGGGCAACACCAGCGCCGACACCGGCCGCAGCACCAGAAACTGGACGATACAGGCTGCGGTCGACACGCACATCGCATAGGCAACCAGCCGCATCGACCCAACGCGCTTGACCAGCTCACCGCTGGCCAGCAGATAGATACCGTAGCTGATGGCACTGGCGAGCACCAATCCGCCGCCCAGCCACACGTTGTTGCCGCCCAGGTTGAGGTCGTGCGCGAACACCAGCACGATGCCGGCATAGGCCAGCGCCAGCGACACCCACTGCAAGCCGGTGATGCGCCGCTTGAATACCGTCGATGTAATCAGCAGCACGAACGACGGCGTTAGAAACAGGATCAGCCGCTCCAGCCCCGCCGTGATGTACTGCAGGCCGAGGAAGTCGAGAAAGCTGGAGAGGTAATAGCCGATGAGCCCCAAGCCGACGATGCGCCAGCGGTCTGGCACGGTCAGCGGCTCGGCCCCGCGCGACTGCCACCACCCCATCGCCATGAACAGCGGCGCCGCCAGCAGCATGCGCAGGGTGATGACCATGACGGCGTCCACCTGATAGCGGTACATCAGCTTGGCGACGATGGCCTTGGCGGAAAACAGGACGGCGCCCGCGGAGGCAAGCAGCAGGCCGCCGGTATCGGTGGTTCTTGCGGGAGTGGAAGACGCAGAAGACGCGGTGGTCACAGCGGGGCGCGAGAGAGATGCGGGCGGCGTTGGAGAGCGTCGTCGATTGTATTGGAATTCAACAAAACGTTCCGGCGCGGGGTGCACCGCACGTGGCACAGGTTTCGCTTTGGGGCACACGGGACCGCCGTACAATCGCGCCAGCATTCCGAATATCTACAACGACAACGGATTCCACATCGACATGAGCCAAACCACCTCCGCCGCATTCTCTGCGGACGCCGCCGGGGCACCCGACCCGACCCTCTGGAACGAAGACCTCAACCCCACCCCGCAGGCTGCCCGCACTTGGACGGCGACCAACTACGCCGCGCTGTGGGTATCGATGGTGGTGTCGGTGCCGGCCTACATGCTGGCGTCGGGCCTGATGAGCGAGGGCATGAATTGGTGGCAGGCCGTGCTGACGGTGTTCCTCGGCAACCTGATCGTGCTCGTGCCGATGGTGCTGGTGGGCCACGCTGGCACCAAGTACGGCATACCCTTCCCTGTGCTGGTGCGGGCGTCGTTCGGCGTGCGCGGCGCGCAGTTGCCGGCCATTCTGCGAGCGATCGTGGCGTGCGGCTGGTTCGGCATCCAGACGTGGCTGGGCAGTCAGGCGATCTACACGATCCTCAACGTGGTCACCGACAACATGCTGGTGGGCGGCAACATTCCGGGGCTGGGTATCAACCCGGGCCAGGGATTCTGCTTCCTGCTGTTCTGGGCGCTGCACATCTGGCTGATCACCAAGGGGCTCGAATCGATCAAGCGCTTCCAGGCGCTGGCCACCCCGCTGCTGATCCTGGCCGCACTTGGCCTGGTCTGGTGGGCGTATATCAACGCGGGCGGTTTTGGCCCGATGCTGTCGGCGCCGTCGGCGTTCTCGGCAGGCGGCAAGCGCGCCGGCGAGTTCTGGGGCTTCTTCTGGCCGTCCTTGACTGCCATGGTGGGCTACTGGGCCACGCTGGCGCTGAACATTCCCGACTTCACCCGCTTCGCGCGCAGCCAGCGCGATCAGCTTGTCGGGCAAGCCATCGGGCTTCCCCTGCCGATGGGGCTGCTGGCGCTGGTGGCCGTGCTCGTCACGTCGTCCACGGTGGTCATCTACGGTCAGGCCATCTGGGATCCGGTCACGCTGGCCGGCAAGATGACGGGCCCGTCGGTCATCGTGGCCCTGCTGGCACTGATCACCGCCACGCTGATGACGAACATCGCCGCCAACGTGGTGTCGCCGGCGTATGACTTCTCGAACCTGGCGCCGCATCGCATCTCGTTCCGCATCGGCGGCTACATCACGGCGGGCATCGGCCTGGCGATGATGCCGTGGAAGATCCTGGAAACCACCAAGGGCTACATCTTCACGTGGCTGGTCGGCTACGGCGCACTGCTAGGCCCCGTGGCCGGGATCATGATGGTCGACTATTTCCTGGTGCGCCGCACAGTGCTCAAGACCGGCGAGCTGTTCCGGCTGGACGGCCCTTACGGGTACGGCAACGGCTGGAACGGCCGCGCCATCGTCGCGCTTGTGATTGGTGTGCTGCCCAATCTGCCGGGCTTCTTCAAGCAGGCCGGGTTCGTCGCCAGCGTGCCGGGCGTGTTCGAAGCGCTGTACACGTATGCATGGTTCGTGGGCCTGGCAATTTCGGCCGTGGTGTATGTGATCCTGATGCGCGGCCGCCGTTGAGCGCCTCCAGAATCGACACGGGGCGCGCCGGTACAATGCGCCCCATCTGAGAATCCCTTGTCGCCATGAAACAAGATCCGCGCTTTCCGAACCTGTTCATCCTCAATCACCCGCTGATCCAGCACAAGCTCACGCACATGCGCGACAAGGACACGTCCACGCGCACGTTCCGCGAGCTGCTGCGCGAGATTACGCTGCTGATGGGCTACGAGATCACGCGCAACCTGCCGCTGACCAGCCGCCACATCGACACGCCGATGGGCCCGATGGAAGCGCCCGTCATCGCGGGCCGCAAGCTGGCCGTGGTGCCTGTGCTGCGCGCAGGCGTGGGCATGAGCGACGGGCTGGTGGAACTGATTCCGTCGGCACGCATCGGCCATATCGGCGTGTACCGAGACGAGCAACACCGCCCGGTGGAATACCTCGTGCGCCTGCCGGACCTAGAGGACCGCACCTTCATCCTGTGCGATCCGATGGTCGCCACCGGCTACTCGGCCGTACACGCTGTCGACGTGATGAAGAAGCGCGGCGTGCCCGACGAGAGCATCCTGTTCCTGGCGCTCGTGGCGGCGCCCGAAGGCGTGGAGGTGTTCCAGCAGGCGCATCCGGGCGTGAAGCTGTTCGTCGCGTCGCTCGATTCGCACCTGGATGAAAACGCCTACATCATCCCGGGCCTGGGCGATGCGGGCGACCGCCTGTTCGGCACGAAAAACTGATCGCACGCTGCCAGCGCAAACAAAAACAGCCGGCAATGCCGGCTGTTGTCTTTGGTGCGTCGGACACGCTTAGCGCTTCTTCGATCCGCCCAGAATGCTGCCCAGCACGCCGCGCACGATTTCGCGCCCGACGGTCGAACCGATGGTGCGCATCGTCGACTTGGCCAACGTTTCGACAATCGAATCGCCACGGCCGCTGCGGCCCGTACCCTTCGTCAGGATTGCGCCGACATCGCCAAGCCATCCGCCGCTCTCCTGTTGCGCTGGCGCTGGCGCCGGTGCGGGCACTGAACCTGTCGATGCACCGAAATCCGTGCCGATGGAACCCGGTGCCGGCGCAGATGCCGGCCCGCCCTTTGCCACGCGGCCGCTCAGGATCTCGTACGCCGATTCGCGATCGATTGCCTGGTCATAGCGTCCGGCCACCAGCGAATTGGTCATCAGCTCGCGGCGCTCGTCGTCCGAGATCGGGCCGATGCGCGATGCAGGCGGCACGACAAACGCACGCTGCGTAATCTCCGGGCGGCCGCCCTCATCCAGCATGGAGATCAGCGCCTCGCCCACGGCCAATTCGCCAATGGCCTCTTCGATGCTGAATTCCGGATTTGCTCGCATCGTGGTGGCCGCCGCCTTCACGGCTTTCTGATCGCGCGGCGTGAAGGCCCGCAGCGCGTGCTGCACGCGGTTGCCGAGCTGGCCAAGCACCGTGTCCGGCACGTCGGCGGGGTTCTGCGTCACGAAGTACACGCCTACGCCCTTGGAGCGGATCAGCCGCACCACCTGCTCCACCTTCTGCAGCAGCGACGGCGGTGCGTCATTGAACAGCAGATGCGCCTCGTCAAAGAAGAAAGCGAGTTTGGGCTTGTCCACGTCGCCCACCTCGGGCAGATGCTCAAACAACTCAGAAAGCATCCACAGCAGGAACGTCGCGTACAACTTGGGCGCGTTGAGCAACTTGTCGGCCGCCAGGATGTTGATCACGCCTTGGCCGCGCACGGTCTGCATCAGGTCATTGATGTCGAGCATCGGCTCGCCGAAGAACTGGTCGGCGCCCTGCTCTTCCAGCGCGATCAGGTTGCGCTGGATGGCCCCGATGCTGGCCGACGATATATTCCCGTACTTGTTCGTGTAGTCCGACGAATGCTCGCCAACGTGCTGGAGCATCGCGCGCAGGTCTTTCATGTCGAGCAGCGCGAGGCCCGAGTCATCAGCAATCTTGAAGACGAGGTTCAGCACGCCGGCCTGGATGTCGTTCAGCTCCAGCATGCGCGAGAGCATCAGCGGGCCCATGTCGGACACGGTGGCGCGCACGGGGTGGCCACGCTCGCCGTACACATCCCACAACGTGACGGGGCAACCGGCCCATTGCGGCTCTTCCAGACCGCGTTCCTGCAGGCGGGCCTTGAGCTTGTCGTTGGACTGACCGACTTGCGAAATGCCGGTCAGATCACCTTTTACGTCGGCCAGGAAAACCGGTACGCCGATCTTCGACAGGCCCTGGGCGATCGTTTGCAGGGTGACGGTCTTGCCGGTGCCGGTGGCGCCGGTGATCAAGCCATGCCGGTTGGCGAGCTGGGGCAGCAGCACCAACTCCGCTTTGGCGTTCTTGGCAATCAGGATGGGATCGGTCATGGCGTTTGGACGAGGATCAATCTGGGGGGGATGACACACCAGCAAGTCGACCGGATGGACGGGGCGGCGGGCGTGTGCAGCATGCTAAAATCCGCGACCGATTATAGAGCGTGCAGGTGGCGTCAAACCGCCATCTGGGCGCCAGATCCCACCGCATTCCGCTCGGAGAGTTTCATGGCCGGTCATTCCAAATGGGCCAATATCAAGCATAAGAAAGCCGCTGCCGACGCCAAGCGCGGCAAAGTTTGGACGCGCCTGATCAAGGAAATCACCGTGGCGGCCCGTCTGGGCGGCGGCGATGCCGACTCCAACCCGCGCCTGCGCCTGGCCATGGACAAGGCCACCGACGCGAACATGCCCAAGGACAATATCAACCGCGCCATCCAGCGCGGCGTGGGTGGCCTGGAAGGCGCGAACTACGAAGAAATCCGCTACGAGGGCTACGGCATCAACGGCGCCGCCATAATCGTCGACTGCTTGACCGACAACCGCACGCGCACCGTGGCTGAAGTCCGCCACGGTTTCGACAAGTACGGCGGCAACATGGGCACATCGGGCTCCGTCGCGTTCCTGTTCGACCACATCGGTCAGTTCATCTTTGCCCCCGGCACGCCGGAAGACAAGCTGATGGACGCCGCGCTCGAAGCCGGCGCCGACGATGTCGTCACCCATGAAGACGGCTCGCTCGAAGTCATCTGCCCGCCCCACGATTTCACCAAGGTCAAGACCGCGCTGGAAGCCGCCGGCTTCAAGGCGGAACTGGCCGAAGTCATCATGAAGCCGCAGACCGAAGTCGAGTTCACCGGCGAAGACGCGGTCAAGATGCAGAAGCTGCTCGACGTCCTGGAAAACCTGGACGACGTGCAGGAAGTCTTCACCAACGCGGTCATCGGGGAGTAAGTCCCGGACACGCGCATAACGGCGATCGACCTCACGATCGCCGTTTTTGTTTTCCAGATTTCGATTTTTTGAGTAGGTACAGCATGAAAGTGATGGTGGTCGGTTCGGGCGGTCGAGAGCACGCCCTGGCATGGAAGCTGGCACGCTCGCCCAAGGTGCAGGTGGTATACGTGGCCCCCGGCAACGGCGGCACGGCGCTCGACAAGCGCCTGCAGAACCTCCCGATCACGGATCCGGAAGTGCTGGCAGCCTTTGCCGAGCGCGAAGGCATCCACTTCACGGTGGTGGGGCCAGAGGCGCCGCTGGCCGCCGGCATCGTCGACCTGTTCCGCGCCAAAGGCTTGCGCATCTTCGGGCCGACCAAGGCCGCCGCGCAGCTCGAATCGTCGAAGGATTTCGCCAAGGCGTTCATGCACCGCCACGGCATTCCGACCGCCAAGTACCAGACCTTTAGCGATGCTGCGCAGGCACATGCGTACATTGATCAGGAAGGCGCCCCGATCGTCATCAAGGCCGATGGCCTGGCCGCCGGCAAGGGCGTGGTCGTGGCAATGACCGCCGAAGAAGCGCACAGCGCCATCGACATGATGCTGGCCGACAACCGCCTGGGTGACGCCGGTGCACGCGTTGTGATCGAAGAATTCCTCGCCGGCGAAGAGGCCAGCTTCATCGTCGTGTGCGACGGTAAGAACGTCGTGGCGCTGGCCACCAGCCAGGACCACAAGCGTCTGCTCGACGGTGACGCCGGCCCCAACACGGGCGGCATGGGCGCCTACTCGCCCGCGCCGGTCGTCACGCCCACGCTGCACGCCCGCGCGCTGCGCGAGATCATCATGCCGACCATCCGCGGCATGGAAAAGGACGGCATTCCGTACACTGGTTTCCTGTATGCCGGCCTGATGATCGACGCGGAAGGCAACCCCAAGACGCTCGAATTCAACTGCCGCATGGGCGATCCGGAAACGCAGCCCATCATGGCGCGCATGAAGACCGACCTGTACGACGTGCTCGACCGCGCCATCGACGGCAAACTCGACGGCATGGAGCTGGACTGGGACCGCCGCACCGCGCTGGGCGTGGTCATGGCCGCGCACAATTACCCGGACACGCCGCGCAAGGGCGACGTCATCACCGGCATCCCGAAGGAAACGGAAGACAGCGTCACCTTCCACGCTGGCACCACGCTCAAGGACGGCGTGTTGACCACCAACGGCGGCCGTGTGCTGTGCGTGGTTGGCCTGGCCGATACCGTCAAAGCAGCACAGCGTGCTGCATACAACGCCATCGAGCAGATCCACTTTGACGGTGCCCAGTACCGGACCGATATCGGCCATCGCGCCATCCGCCATTGAGCGATAGCCGGCCGCGCTGATGCCCCACCATGGGGCAGGCGCGGCATCCGTCACCCCGGGTGATCCCCGACTTGCCCCGGCTGCCCGCCCGCTACAATGGTGACAACCGTATGACTCGGCCTGACTCGACCCTTCGAGCGGCCCCCTCTGATCGCATGGATACCCAAGCCGTCCGCGCCTACCTGCTGGACCTGCAGGACCGCATCACCACTGCCGCCAGCGCCCTGGACGGCGGCACGTTCGTCACCGACGCATGGGAGAAGCCGCCCACCGAGCGCCTGCGCGGCAGCGGTCGCACTCGCATTCTGGAAGGCGGCGCGCTGCTTGAGCGTGGGGGCGTCGGTTTTTCGCACGTGATGGGTGACACCCTGCCCCCTTCGGCGACCGCCAACCGGCCAGAATTGGCGGGGCGCGGTTTCGAGGCAATGGGCGTGTCGCTGGTCTTCCACCCGCGCAATCCCTACGTGCCGACGGTGCATATGAATGTGCGCTGCTTCGTCGCCGTGCGCCCCGACGCCGAGCCCGTCTGGTGGTTTGGCGGCGGCATGGATCTCACGCCTTACTACGGCTTCACCGAAGACGCCTCACACTTCCACCGCACCTGTCAGGGCGCCCTGGCCCCCTACGGCGACGAGCTGTACCCGCGCTTCAAGCAATGGTGCGACGATTATTTCTATCTGAAACACCGCAAGGAAGCACGCGGCGTCGGCGGCATCTTTTTCGACGACTTTGCGGAGCTGGGCTTCGAGCGCAGCTTCGAGATGATGCGCTCGGTGGGCGACGCCTTCCTGCCGGCCTGGCTGCCTATCGCCGAACAACGCCATGCCACCCCCTACGGTGAGCGCGAACGCGCCTTCCAAGCCTACCGCCGTGGCCGCTATGTCGAGTTCAATCTGGTATTTGACCGTGGCACGCTGTTCGGCCTGCAAAGCGGCGGCCGTGCGGAATCGATCCTGATGTCGATGCCGCCGGTGGCCAACTGGCGCTACGACTGGCAGCCGGAACCGGGTTCACCGGAGGCCGCGCTGTACACCGATTTCCTGCCGGCGCGCGATTGGGTATGACGCTTCCCACGTTCGTGCGCCCCGATCTCGATCGCCCCTATCGGCTTGGCTTGCTGGGTGGCACGTTCGATCCGCCGCACGTTGGCCACATCGCCCTGGCCGAGCTCTGCATTGCCCGCCTCGATCTGGATGAGTTGCTGTGGATTCCGACCGGCGTGTCCTGGCAGAAAGCCGCTGACATCACGCCTGCCCCGCTGCGCTTTGCCATGACCGAACTGGCCGCCAAGGCGGTACAAGGTGGCCGCACCCGTGTCCACGCGAGCAGCATGGAAGTCGACCGCCACGGGCCCAGCTACACCATCGACACCGTGCGTGAATTGCGCGGCGTCTACGGCCCGGATACCTCCATGGCATGGCTTATGGGCGCCGACCAGCTCGTCGGCCTGGACACCTGGCACGGCTGGCAGGACCTGTTCGAATACGTCCACCTGTGCGTCGCCACGCGCCCCGGTTTCGACCTGCAGGCGCTGCATGCGCCGGTGCAGCGCGAACTCGATGTGCGCCGGGGCGACACGGCATTGATACAATGCGCACCCGCAGGCCATATGTGGATCGACCAGACCCTGGCTGTCGACCTGTCATCCACCCGCCTGCGCCGGCAGCTTGCCACCGGCGCGCGCTGCGACAGCGACCTGCCCGCCGGCGTGGCCGACCTGATCCAATCGCATTCGCTGTACCGCCGTGCCAATGGCACGGTCAGTGCTTGACCGCGTGATTGATTGCATTCACGCGCTTTTTTTCGACCTTTTTTTCTCGCCTTTTAAACGTTCTTCTCACTCAGTATGGATATTCGCAAACTACAACGCGTGATCGTCGACGCGCTCGAAGACGTCAAGGCGCAAGACATCAAGGTCTTCAATACGACCCACCTGACCGAACTGTTCGACCGCACGGTCATCGCCAGCGGCACGTCTAACCGCCAAACCAAAGCTCTGGCCGCATCGGTGCGTGACGCCGTCAAGGAAGCCGGCGGCCACGTCATCGCCGTGGAAGGCGAAGACGTAGGCGAATGGGTGCTGGTCGACTGCGGCGACGCCGTGGTCCACATCATGCAGCCGCAGCTGCGCCAGTACTACAACCTCGAAGAGATTTGGGGCGACAAGCCGGTGCGCATCGAACTGGGCGGCACCGGCAAGCGCGGTCTGCCCAAGGCCAGCGAAGGTTACGACGACGAGGAAGACGAGGCCGAAGAGGTCACGCCGGCCAAGCGCCGCACCACCAAGCCGAAGCTGGCAGGCGAGCGCCCGACCAAGGCCGCAGCACCGGCCAAGAAGGCTCCCGCCAAGACAGCCGCCAAAAAGCCGGCCACCAAGCGCGCATCCGGTACCGGCAA
Organism: Burkholderiaceae bacterium 26; assembly: GCA_000955795.1. GTDB lineage: Bacteria > Pseudomonadota > Gammaproteobacteria > Burkholderiales > Burkholderiaceae > Ralstonia > Ralstonia chuxiongensis. Next base: position 198,882 of record JYOB01000017.1, on the reverse strand, counting down.
GACCGTCACCAAGACCGCCGCAAAAACGGCGACCAAGACGGCAGCCAAGCGCGCTCCGGCCAAGAAACGCGCAGCGTAACGTCGAGCGCGCAGTCTCGCGATGCAGTTGCTGATCGTTGCCGTCGGGCACAAGATGCCGTCCTGGATCGAGGACGGCTTCTCTGAATATGCCAAGCGCATGCCGCCCGAACTGCGCATCGAACTGCGCGAAATCAAGCCCGAGCAGCGCTCCGGCAGCCGCACCGCCGCCACCGTCATGCAGCTTGAAGCAGCGCGCATTGAAGCCGCGCTGCCCAAGGGCTGCCGCATGATCGCGCTGGATGAGCGCGGCAAAGACCTCACCACAGTCGCACTGGCAGAATCCCTCACCGGATGGCAACAGGAAGGCGGCGACATCGCATTCGTGATCGGCGGCGCGGATGGGCTGGACCCAGCGCTCAAGGCCAAGGCTCGCACGCTGATTCGCCTATCAAGCCTGACGCTCCCGCACGGCATGGTGCGCGTGCTTCTGGCCGAGCAGCTCTACCGCGCGTGGAGCATCACGCAGAACCACCCGTACCACCGCGTATGACCATGGATGCACCTGGCGCGCCGCACCTCTATCTCGCCTCGCAAAGCCCGCGGCGGCAGGAGCTGTTGTGCCAGATCGGCGCGCGCTTCGAGCTGCTGCTGGCCGACGACAATGAAGATGCCGAAGCGCTGGAAGCCGTGCTCTCCGGCGAGACGCCCGATGACTACGTCCAACGTGTCTGCGCATTGAAAGCACAGGCCGCAGTACGCCGCCGCATCGCACGCAACCTCCCTGCCCTGCCGATCCTCACGTCCGACACCACGGTATGCCTGGGCGGCGAGATCCTCGGCAAACCGACCGACGCCGCCGATGCCCACCGCATGCTGCGCGCCATGTCTGGCCGCGAACATCGTGTGCTGACCGCCGTGACGGTCGTCACCGCCAGCGGCACGCCGATGCACGCGCTGTCCATTTCCGACGTGCGCTTTGCCGTAATGACGGACAACGACATTGCCCGCTACATCGCCAGCGGCGAGCCCTTTGGCAAAGCCGGCGCGTACGGCATCCAGGGTCGCGCAGCCGCCTTTGTCGCCCATATATCGGGAAGCTATTCGGGTATCATGGGCCTACCCTTGTTCGAGACAGCAGCACTGCTCGCACAAGCGGGCATCACGCTGTGAACCACGCTGTAACTCGCGCTCTCTGACCGGCCATTGATGCACGCGCCGGACAGCGTGCGAGGGCCGGTTTCAAGACACGCTTCGGGCAACGCTGTCCGGCCCAGAGGCGGGTGCTGAAACCCGCTCTCCAGGTACCCCCATGTCCGAAGACATCCTCGTCAATATCACGCCGCAAGAAACGCGCGTGGCCATCGTCCAGCAAGCCGCTGTTCAAGAGCTTCACATCGAGCGCACGCTGACGCGCGGCTTGGTCGGCAACATCTACCTTGGCAAGGTGGTGCGCGTGCTGCCCGGCATGCAATCGGCCTTTATCGATATCGGACTGGAGCGCGCAGCGTTTTTGCACGTGGCCGACATCTGGCACCCGCGTGATGCCAAAGACGCGCCGCCCACACCGCAGGTCGCCATCGAAAAGACGCTCTTCGAGGGTCAGGCGCTGATGGTGCAGGTCATCAAAGACCCGATCGGGACCAAGGGGGCACGCCTGTCCACACAGGTCAGCATTGCTGGCCGCACGCTGGTATATCTGCCCCAAGACCCGCACATCGGCATCTCGCAAAAAATCGGCAACGAGGCCGAGCGCGAAGCGCTGCGTTCGCGCGTGACCGCCATGGTGCCCACTGAGGAACGCGGTGGCTTCATCGTGCGCACCATCGCCGAAGAGTCGACCGACGAAGAGCTTGCCAACGACGTTGCTTACTTGCGCAAGATCTGGGCGACCATCCGTCATAACGCGACCACCCTGCCCGCCCCGTCGATCCTTTACCAGGACCTGAACCTCGCCCAGCGCGTGCTGCGCGATTTCGTGACGGACGAAACGCGCAGCATCCAGGTCGATTCGCGCGAGAACCATCAGAAGCTTGTCGAGTTTGCGCGAGAGTACACGCCGGCCGTGGTCGAGCGCCTGACGCATTACACCGGCGAACGACCGATCTTCGATCTGTACAACATCGAGGCGGAGGTTGAGCGCGCGCTGTCGCGCCGGGTCGACCTGAAATCAGGCGGCTACCTGATGATCGACCAGACCGAGGCGATGACGACCATCGACGTCAACACCGGCGGTTACGTGGGCGCACGCAACTTCGACGACACGATCTTCAAGACCAACCTGGAAGCGGCCCACACCATCGCGCGGCAACTGCGGCTGCGCAACCTGGGCGGCATCATCATCATCGACTTCATCGATATGGAGTCGGCCGAGCATCGCGACGCGGTTCTGGCGGAACTGCGCAAGGCGCTGTCACGCGACCGCACGCGCATCACCGTCAACAGCTTCTCGCAGCTTGGGCTGGTGGAGATGACGCGCAAGCGCACGCGCGAATCGCTGGCACATGTGCTGTGCGAGCAGTGCCCGGTGTGCCAGGGCAAGGGGCAGGTAAAGACGCCGCGCACCGTGTGCTACGACATCCTGCGCGAGATCATGCGCGAGTCGCGGCAGTTCAATCCGCGCGAATTCCGCATCCTTGCTTCGCAATCGGTGATTGATCTGTTCCTGGAAGAAGAAAGCCAGCACCTTGCGATGCTGGGCGATTTCATCGGCAAGCCGATTTCGCTGCAGGTGGAATCGTCGGCGGCCAGCCAGGAGCAGTACGACATCATCCTGATGTAGCACTGCTCCCAGCGCGGCAGCTACGGTTTGACCGGGCTGCCGTGCGAAACCGGCGCCGCTGCCATGGATGCTCGCGCACGCTCGGTCAGACGCGGAATCTGCTCGCGCATGGCGAGCAGCGCGGCCAGCACCACCAACATCACGATCCCGAGCATTGCCAGATAGGCCACCGACCCACCGGCGGTGATAACCATGGCGCCGGCAAACGCGCTGAGAATCGCGCCCAGCCGTCCGAACGCCACCGCCGATGCGGTGCCCGTTGCGCGCACCGCCGTTGGATAAACGTAGGCACACAGCGCATACATCGTCGATTGCACAGCGTTGACGAACAGCCCGTGCAGCCCAAGCCCGACGATCAGCAGATTCGTGTTCAACTTGGCGTCGACGCCTTGCAACGCAAAAGCGCTTGCGGCCGCGCCTACGCAACACAGCGCCATGGGCCAGCGCGAACCCCATCGGGCAATGGCGACCGCGCACACAAGCGCGCCGATCACGCCGCCTAGGTTGTACGCCGTCAGCCCCGAGCCCGCCACGCTCACGCTCAAGCCTTCTGAAGCAAGCATCGTCGGCAGCCAGCTGAAGGCAGCGTACACGGCAAGCAGACACATGAAGAAGGCCGCCCAAAGCGCCACCGTATCGCGCGCCTGCCCCGGGGCAAAAAGCGAGCGGAAGCTCGCGTGCTGAATGACCTTCTGACCCGCCACATCGGCAAACGCGGTATTGGCGGGCACATCGCGCCCCATCTTCGACAGCAGATGCGCCAGTTGCGGCCAGTGCGATTGACGTCGCGCCAGGAAGCGCGGCGATTCAGGCAGCGCAGCCATCAACACAAATCCAAGCGCGAGCGGCAGCGCACCGCCAATCCAGAACAGGCCACGCCAGCCATAGAGCGGCAGCACGTGGCCCGCAAACAGCCCCGCCAACATCCCGCCGAGTGGCACGCACACGATGGTGGCCGTCACCGCCAGCGTGCGGCGACGCGCAGGCGTGAATTCCGCCGTCATCGTCGTGGAGCTTGGCAGCGCGCCACCAATGCCCAGGCCGGCGATCAATCGCAGCGCGGCAATCGTCGCCACATTGGGTGCAAAACCGATCGAGCACGTCGCTACGCCAAACACGAACACGCTCCCGATCAACGCCCAGCGTCGCCCGAAGCGATCGGCAAACAGGCCCGCCAACGCGCTGCCCAACCCCATGCCGACCAGGCCGGCGGCTACTGCCGGGGCGAACGCGTTGCGCGTGATACCCCACTCCTTGATGAGCACGGGAATGGCGAAGCCGATCAACTGGCCGTCAAAGCCGTCCATGACGATGGCGAAGGCCGCAAGCAGCACCGCCAACTTCTGCGCGAGGGAAAACGGCCCATCGTCGAGAACCGTGCCGATATCGATCGTGGTCTGGTTTCCGTTCATACCGGCCCCCGTTTGGACGCCGCGCTCGGCAATCTGGAATTGCACTTCATGTGGTTGTCTCCGTTGAGGTGGCGTCTGCGCGCCATCGAATGAAACCTTGCGTATCTCGGCCTGCTAAGGCGCCTGCTGGTGCACGGTGCTCGCCTGCACCAAGCGCACCAATTGCATCAACGTCTCGGTGTGTGGCACAGGCACGCCATACCGGCGCGCCGCCGCCACCACGGCGCCATTGATGGATTCGATCTCGGTCGGACGTCCGGCCAACACGTCTTGCAGCATCGACGGCTTATGCCCGCGATGTGCGACGATGGCATGCCGCACGTTGTCGCTCACCTTGGTGGCATCGACGTTGATGCCGCTGGCGCGCGCCACAGCCAGCACTTCGTCCACGATGGTCAGCGCCAAGGCTGGGCCGTCTTCCACCGCGCCCAGCGCATCGACAGGCTGGTTCAGCACCGTGCACAGCGGGTTGAGCGCGGCATTGAAGGCGACCTTCTCCCACACGGCGCCCCATACGTTCGCATCTGCCTGGCAGTTCAGGCCGGCGGCGGATAGCGCATCCACCACGCGTGCGAGCATCGGAGGCCGCTCGCCGTCTGCGCTCATCAGGCGGATCGCACCTGCGCCGTGTGAGCGCACGTGGCCTGGGCCAGCAAGGTCCGCCGGCCACGTGGTCACGCCAACGAAGATGCGTTCCGATGGCACGACAGAAGCCAGCGCCTCTACGTTGCCCAGCCCGTTCTGCAGCGTCAGCACATGCGTTGACTCGCCAACCAGGTGACGCACGCTCGCAAGTGCTGCGCGCGTGTGCATAGCCTTGGTGAAGACGATCAGCAAATCGGGCACCTCTGTCGCATCGCCCGGGCGCAGCGCCTGCAGGTTGCGGACGTGACGATCGCCGCGATCAGTTTCCAGCCGCAGCCCGTGCGTGGTGATTGCGTGCAAATGCGCATCGTTGATGTCGAGCAGCGTGACGTGTTGATCAGCTTCGGCCAGCAACCCGCCAAACAGCGAACCCATCGCGCCCGCCCCAAGAATTGCGATCCTCATTGGCATCTCAGCTCAGAAGGGGTAGTGGCGCGGCGTGGTCTGCACCGTCATCCAGCGCAGCTCGGTGAACTCGGCCACGCCAGCGCGACCGCCGAAGTGCCCGAAGCCGCTTGCCTTGACGCCTCCGAATGGCATCTGCGCCTCGTCGTGGACGGTCGGTCCATTGATGTGGCAGATGCCGGATTCGATGCGGCGAGCGACGTTCATCGCGCGTGCTACATCGCGGCTGAACACGGCGGACGACAAACCGTATGCGTTGTCATTCGCGCAGTCGACGGCGGCATCGTCGCCGCTCACACGCACGATGCCCTTGACGGGACCGAACGATTCTTCCGCGTAGATCAGCATGTCGGGCGTCACGTGGTCGAGCAGCGTGGCGGGCATCAACGTGCTGGAAGCCTTACCGCCGCACAGCAGCTTCGCGCCCTTGGCGAGCGCGTCGTCGATCAGGTGATTGCAGCGTTCCACCGCGCTCATGTCGACCACCGAGCCGAGCACCGCCGGCCCTTTGCGCGGATCACCCAGCGGCAGCGAAACGGCCTTCGCAGCAAGCTTGGCAACAAACGCATCGGCAATGGTTTCGTCCACGATGATGCGCTCAGTGGACATGCAGATCTGACCCGAGTTGGCGAACGCGCCAAACGCTGCGCCATCAACAGCGGCGTCGATATCCGCATCGGCCAGCACCAGAAGCGGCGCCTTGCCGCCCAGTTCCAGCACAACAGGTTTCAGATGCGTAGCGCACGTCTGCGCGATGATGCGGCCCACGCGCGTGGACCCCGTGAAGTTGACGCGACGCACGGCAGGGTGCGCAATCATCGCTTCAACCACCGCGCCCGCATCAGCCGGGGCGTTGGTCACGAAATTGACGACGCCCTTCGGCAAGCCCGCTTCCTGCAGGGCTTCGATGATGAGCCCGTGCGTGGCCGGTGAAATCTCGGAGCCCTTGAGCACGACGGTATTGCCACATGCCAGTGGCAGTGCGATCGCTCGCACCGCGAGGATGACCGGTGCATTCCACGGCGCAATGCCGAGCACCACACCGGCGGGCTGACGCACGCCCATGGCGACGCTGCCCGGCACGTCGGACGGAATGATCTCGCCCGCGATCTGCGTGACCATGGCGGCGGCTTCCTGCAGACCGCTGGCAGCAAGATGCACGTTGAAGCCGGCCCACAGCGCAGAGGCACCGGTCTCCGCAGCCATTGCGGCGGCAAAAGCTTCGCCCTTGGCTTCGAGCGCTTGCGCAGCACGCATCAGCAACGCGCGGCGCTCGCTCGGGCCGATGGCGGCCCAGGCTGGGAATGCTGCTGCAGCGGCATCGACGGCGCGGCGCGCATCGTCCACCGTTGCGGCGGGTGCACGCGTAGCCACGGTGCCGTCAAGCGGATTCCGCCGCTCGAACACCGCACCACTGGCAGCTTGCACGCGCTCGCCGTTGATCAGCATCGAGATGGTCTGCGCCGCGTCCGACGGGGCAATGTTCGTACTTGTCATCAGGCAATCTCCACTTCAATCAAGGTTGGTCCGCTGGATTGCAGCGCGGTGCGCAGCACGGCTTCCAGCGCATGCGGTTCGCTCACGCGCTCGCCAGTGCAGCCCATGGCGCGGGCCAGACCGACGAAGTCGATACCCGTCAGATCCGTGCCCTGCACCACATCGGTGGCGGCAAAGCCGAACACCGGCGCAAACTCCTGTAGCGCGGCGTAGCGATGGTTGTTCAGGATCACGAACGTCATGGGAAGCTCAAGTAGCGAGGCGCTCCGGAGCGCCTGGATCGAATACATGCTCGATCCATCGCCAATCAGGCCGATCACGCGCGTTCCCGGCGTGGCCAACGCGACACCCACGGCAGCGGGCATGCCATAGCCCAATCCGCCGCTGTCCATGGTGTAGAAGGCGCCGGAGCGGCGCATCGGCAAGTAGGTGTGCATGGTCGAGCGTGCACTCGGAGCTTCTTCGACGACGATGTCTGCCGGGCCGCGCACGGCATCGAGCGTCTGCAGAACAAAGGCGACCGACATGGGCGACCCCGGCTCGGCTCGCTGCGATTTGACGCGTGGCGCGGGCAGCGGACGTGACGGTGGCGCTGCGCGGGCGAGCAGGTCCAGCACGCCCAGGCGAATGTTGCCAACGGCGGAAATGCCCTCCGGCGTCCAGGCAGCAGTCGCTGGATCGTCGATCAACTGCACGAGCTTCGCCCCGACCGGCACATGCGGACCATGGCCTTCCACGTGGTACGTAAACGCCGGTGCGCCGAGCGCGAACACCACGTCGTGCCCTTGCAGCAGGCTGACGATCTTCTCGCGCATCGCGGGCAGGAAACCGGCGAAAAGGGGGTGGTCTTCGGGAAACGCGCCACGCCCGGCCATCGGCGCGGTGAACACGCGCGCGTTGTGGGTCTCGGCGAGTTGCACGACGGCGTCCCACGCGCCAGCGCGGTCAATTGCAGCCCCCACCACGAACGCCGGCCGCTGCGCCGCGTCCAGCAAGTCGCCGATGCGCGCCAGCGTGACCGGATCGGGCCGTACCGCCGTGGCCATTTCGTGCACGGCGACGGGCTCCGTCGTCTGGTCCCAGTCATCCACGGGAATCGACACCAGCACGGGGCCGCGCGGCTCCTGCATCGCAATGTGATATGCACGGGCCAGCGCCAGCGGCACATCCTGCGCACGCGCGGGCTCGACGCTCCACTTCACATACGGCTTCGGCAGTTCCGTCGCCTGGTTGGAAGCGAGAAACGGATCGAACGGCAGAATGGACCGCGCCTGCTGCCCGGCGGTAATCACGAGCGGCGTGCGGTTCTTGAAGGCTGTGAAGATGTTGCCCATGGCATTGCCGACACCGGCCGCCGAATGCAGGTTCACCAGCGCGGCATTGCCCGTAGCCTGCGCAAAGCCGTCCGCCATGCCGACCACCACGGCTTCCTGCAAGCCCAGGATGTAGCGGAAATCCTCCGGAAAATCGCGAAACATCGGCAGCTCGGTCGAGCCCGGATTGCCGAACACGTGGGTCATGCCGAGCCGGCGCAGCAGGTCGATCGTGGCGTCGCGCACGGTGATCAGCGCGAGCGAAGTGCGGGTCATACAGGCAGTCCTCCTTGAAACAGACTGCCAGTATGGAATCCGTAGCGATTAACGCGATATTGAATTATTTCGTCAAAGTCATTACCTTTTAGCATGACTTTCGATCTACGCCAGTTACGCGCCTTTACCACCATCGTCTCCGCCGGCAGCCTTGGGCGTGCGGCGGAGGTTCTGCACGTCACGCAGCCGGCGCTCAGCCGCATCGTCAAGCGATTGGAAGACGAAGTGGGCGCGCCGCTGTTCGAGCGGCACTCCAAGGGAATGCAGCTCACCGCGATCGGGCAGGCACTCCTGCCGCACGCGTCGCTGCTGCAGCGCGAGGCCGATTACGCACAGGAAGAGATCGACGCGATGCGCGGGCTTGCCAAGGGCACGATCCGCGTGGGCGCAGTGGGCAGCATCGCAAGCTATGTCTTGCCGTTGGCCGTGGGCACTGTGGTAACCCGCTGGCCAAACTTGCGCGTGGAAATACTGGAAGGCGTATGGGACCGGCTGGCCGAAGGGTTGGTCAAGCACGAGATCGATCTCGCGCTGTCGATGGCGATGCCAGATACCGACGAAATCATCGCCATCGCGGATTGCCGCTGGGAGGATGCGAGTTTCGTGGTCGCGTCGCCGGAGCATTCGCTGCGCCATCGCCCTGGCCTGACATTGGCCGATACGCTGGATGCATTCTGGGCCGTTCCGCCGCGCGGCACCGGCCCGTACGAGCACATGCGTCAGATATTCGAGGCAGCCGGACTTGGCTTGCCGAACATCGTGGTGGAAACGCGCTCGGTGACGGCACTCAAGAGCCTGGTGGCGCGCTCCGGTTTCCTGAGCTGGATGGCCGAACCGATGATCGATGCGGAGCGCCGTGCCGGCGTGATCGAGCCACTGCCGATACCCGGCCTGGTCGCGCGCCGCACGCTCACGGCGTTCCGGCGCCGCCACGGCATCCTGCCGAGCCCCGCCGTCAAGCTGCTCGAAGCGCTGCGCGAGCTGACGGCGTAGGCCCGTTGCGCCCTATTTCTTCTCGCGTGGCAAGCGGCCAAGCAGGAAGAATTCGTCATTGGGCCGCATCGAAATCACATTCGCCATGCGATTCGACAGGCCAAAGAAGGCGGTGATACCGGTGATGTCCCAAATGTCCTCATCATCGAAACCATGCGCGCGCAACGCTTCATAGTCGGCGTCATTGACGGTGTGCGAAGCGGTGCAGACCTTCATCGCGAAGTCGAGCATGGCGCGCTGGCGCGGCGTGATGTCGGCCTTGCGGTAATTGACGGCGATCTGGTCGGCCACCAGCGGTTTCTTCTCGTAGATGCGCAGAATGGCGCCGTGCGCGACCACGCAATACAGGCATTGGTTGGCGGCGGACGTGGCGACCACGATCATCTCGCGCTCGCCCTTGGTGAGGCTGCTGCCTTCGCGCAGCATCAGCGCATCGTGGTACGCGAAGAAGGCGCGGCATTCGTCGGGCCGATGTGAGAGCGCCAAGAAGACGTTCGGCACAAAGCCGCTCTTCTCCTGCACTTCCAGGATGCGCGCACGGATGTCTTCGGGAATGTCGGCCAGTTCAGGAACGGGGAACCGGCTGATGGGCGGTGTGGTGGTCGTCACGATGTCTCCTTTGATGTGAGCATCTTGAGCACGCCGCCCGAAAGGCAAGGCTTACTGGGTAGCGAACTGGATGCGATGGAGTCCAGCATACAACCCATCGCGCTCGATGAGTTCGCGGTGCGTACCGGCTTCAGCAATCTTGCCGTGCTCCAGCACGATGATGCGGTCGGCGTTTTCAATGGTCGACAGACGGTGCGCGATCACCAGCGTCGTACGGCCTTCCATCAGCCGTTCGAGCGCGGCCTGCACTTGGCGTTCCGACTCCGAATCCAGCGCGGAAGTCGCTTCATCCAGGATCAGGATCGGCGCGTCTTTGTAGATCGCACGGGCAATCGCCAGGCGCTGGCGCTGGCCACCGGACAGCTTCGAACCGTTGTCGCCGACATTGGTATCGATGCCCTCGGGCAGGTTGTCGACCACATCGGTCAGGTAGGCCGCTTCCAGCGCACGGCGCACGCGGGCCATGTCGATCTCGGAGGCGTCGCGCGCGCCATAGGCGACGTTGGCAGCGATGGTGTCGTTGAACAGCACCACGTCCTGGCTCACGAAAGCGATCTGACGGCGCAGGTCATACAGCGCCAGATCCGCCAGCGCATCGCCATCAAGCGAGATCGTGCCCGAGGTCGGATCGAAGAAACGCGGGAGCAGATTCACCAGCGTGGTCTTGCCGCTGCCCGACGGCCCGACCAGCGCGACAACCTCGCCCGGCTTGACATGCAGATTCACGTTGTCGAGCGCCGCCCGACCATCTTCGCCATAGCGGAAGGTGACGTTGTCGAAGCGGACATCGCCGCGGGCTCGATCGATCTTCTTGCCGCCTTCTTGCGGTTCGATCGGCGTGTCGATCAGGCCGAAGATGAACTCGGCGGCAGTCAGGCCGCGCTGCAGCGGCTGATTCACGTCGGTCAGGTGCTTGAGCGGCGAGATCAGCAGGAGCATCGCCATCACAAAGCCGGTAAAGCCGCCGACCGTGGTCTGATTGGCCTGCGCCTGCATCATGGCAATGGCCAGGATGATCGACAGCGCCAGCGCGGCCAGAAACTGCGTCACCGGCTGGTTCAGGCCACCAGCCACGGCCACGCGCATGGCGTAGCCACGCAGACGATTCGTCATGGCATTGAAGCGCAGCGATTCATACGCTTCGCCGCCGTGCAGCTTGACGACCTTGTAACCGCCCACGGCCTCTTCCACCACATAGGCGGCCTGGTTGGTCAGGTTTTGGCTCTCGCGATTGAGCGAGCGCAGGCGGCGGTTGATACGCGACATCAGCAACCCGATGATCGGCAGGATCACCGCCACCACCAGCGTCAGGCGCCAGTTGGTATAGAAGAGGAAGATCAGCAGCGCCAGTACCGTCATTGAATCGCGCACCAGCGTGATGAACACGCCGGTCAGCACCTGCAGCACCTGGTTGACCTCAAAGATGACCGCGTTGATGATCGACGCCGCCGTATTGCGCTGATAGTACGAAGCCGGCGCCTGCAGCAGGCGCTCGAACATCTTCATCCGCAGATTCAGCAGCACCTTGTTCGACACGAGGCTCAACAGATACGTCGACGCAAATTGCGCGATGCCGCGCACCACGGCAATGCCCACCAGCATGGCCGGCACCTGCCACAGCCTGCCGGCGTATTCACCGCCGAAGCCCTGATCCAGCAGATCCTTCACGACCTTGGGGATGATCCCCTCCGTGGCTGCCACCACGCCCATGGCAACCATCGCCAGGATGAAAGCGGTCAATTCGGGGCGCAGGTAGCCCCATAACCGCTTGAGCATCGGCTTGGCGGGCGCTGGGTGATCAGACTTTGCTTGTATACTCACGGCGTTTTCAAATGAGGGTGGGCAGCTTGCGTCGCATGGCGGTCGGCTCTGCCGACATCAAGTGCGTTGCAGCGGCTGTCATCCGACAGACGGGCGACCCGGCATTTTAGCGGCAATCCACCACCCGGCCCATCCTGCTGCGCAATCCCCGGTCAAGACGGACCGACGCATCACCTGACGCTTCCGCAATGAGTTCGCGCGTTCCCACGTTTTTCATCAATCTTGACCACGATGCCGGTCGCCGCGAGGCGCTGGAACGCCAGCTCGATGCGCTTGGCCTGCCGCATAGCCGCTTCCCCGGTGTGTACGGCAAGACACTTCCCGCCGACGAACTTGCGCGCCACTATGACCACGCGCGCGCTATTGGCCAGAGCCGAGAGTTGACCGTCGGCGAAGTCGGCTGCGCACTAAGCCACCTTGGCGTCTACCGGGCAATCATCGAGCAGAATCTGCCCTACGCGCTCATCCTCGAAGACGACGCGAAACTCGGGCCCGATGTGCCCGCCGTGCTCGATGCGCTGGCTCAGAGCGTGTCACCGGAAGAACCGCTCGTCATCCTGCTCACACACATCGACCGTTACTACAAGCGCAGCGCCCAATCGCTCACAGCTGACCACCGCACGGTCAAACTCGCCAACTACCAGTGGCTCGCGCATGGCTATTTCGTCACGCGTGCTGCAGCCAAGCGCATGGTCGAACAGCTTTATCCCGTGTGGCTAGCAGCAGACTATTGGTACAAGTTCGAGCGCGAGGGCATTGTGCAGATCCGTGCGGTCGTGCCTTATGTGATTGGCGTGCAGAACTTTGATAGCGGCTCCAACCTCGAAGCCGATCGCGCCATCAAAAGCCGCGAAGCCGATAACCGGCTCGGTGTCGGCCATCATCTGCACCAGATCTTTGTGCGCAAATTCCTCTATCAGATCTTCGTGCGGCCATTCCTCGGCATCACCAAGCAGAAGAAGACTTGGTAAGCATGACGGCGCCGCTCAGGCGCCTTGCTCTCGCAGTTCCGCAAGCCCGACTTCCGCGCGGATGATGTCGGTATTCCGGCGAGCCATCATGCGTTGATAATTGGGGCTCTCCTGCGCGCGCGATTGTTCGCGATGCCATAGGTGGAAGACCTCGGTCGCGCAGAAGCCGCGCTTGCGCCGCACACCGGCGTTGTACAGGCGCACAACCAGATCGGCGTCTTCATGCCCCCACCCGACGAAGCTCTGATCGAAGCCGTTCACGCGCTCGAAATCGCTGCGCCACACACCGAGGTTGCAGCTCTTGATCCCGCGCAGGCTGGTGTCCTTGAACGTTCGCGGCACCGGCAAACCCGGCACCAATAGCGGCAGGAACTTGTTGACGCGGCCCGCGCGCCAGGCGGCAAACCAATACGCGCGGTCCTTCAGGTGGATATCGATCTGCTGGGCGACGACCTCAAGCGTCATCGCTTCATTCAGCAGGATGCGACTGCCAGACAGCAGGCGCCCCTGCTCGGCCAACGCGCGGTGCCGGGCCACGAAATCCGGGCGCGGCACGCAATCGCCGTCGAGAAAAACGAGGTAATCGGCATCCGTCGCCAGCACGCCGCGGTTGCGTATCTCACCGGCACGAAAGCCATCATCTGGATGCCAGACATGGCGCAGCGGGTACGGCGCGGTCTTGGCGGCCGTTTCGACCGCTACGCGTGTGTCAGCGCGTGAACCGTCGTCGGCCACGACGACGTCGAATGCGCGGTCAGTCTGTGCGCCACACCCCGCCAGAACGCGGGCGAGCGCGTCCGGGCGGTTATACGTCGTAACGATGAGAGCAATGCGACGCGGCGGTTCAGCGCTTGCCATGACGATGCAGCATCATCAGCTTGATGTAGCGGTAGTACGTGCCTTCCGCGTTCGACACGGCGAGCATGAAGCCCTCCGCGCCATCAAGGAAGCCGCGCTGGATGACGTACGTACGGATGAACGCCCACAGCCCGTGGCCGATCGCGCTGCCGAGCGACGCACGCTTGCCCTTGGCATAGGCGGCCGCCGCACCGGCGGTCGAATAATCGTTGGCCTTGTCGAGCGCAGCCTTCAGGTCGGGAATCGAGTAGTGAATGATCGGCGCGCGGAAGTCGCCGACCGTACCCTCGAAGACCAGGTGCGAGTGCACCGGCGCGTCGAAGAACGTCACCTGCTCGCGTTTGAAAAAGCGACGAATGCGGTCCGGCCACCAGCCTGAATGCTTCATGAAGCGGCCGCAAAAACTCGAGCTGCGCGGCATCGAATAAACAGTGTGCGAGCTGCCCGACTCGAGTACGGCGATCATTTCGGCACGCAATTCTGGGCTGATGCGCTCATCGGCGTCCAGCGAGAGCACCCAGTCGGTACGGGCTTCGCGCAGGGCACGGTTGGATTGTTCGCCGTAGCCGGGCCAGTCGGTCTCGAACACGCGCGCACCGAGTTGGCGGCAGATGTCCTGCGTGCCGTCCGTGCTACCCGAGTCGAAGACGATGACATCGTCCGCCCAGTCGCGCACGGAACGGATGCAGTCGCCGATATCAGCGGCTTCGTTCTTGGCGACGATAATGACGGCGAGCGTGGCTCGATTGGATGCGGACATGCGAAAACAATCTCAGAGAACAGGAGCGGCGCCAAGCTGCTGCCGGCGCCGATGGATATGCGCGGTGAATACGGCCACCATCACGCTGTAGAACACAACCGTCTGCGCGATGATCAGCATCACCTCGGTCAGCCCGAACAGTACGAAGCCGACACATAACGTGAGGCCCATCGCCCCCGTGGTGCGCAGGATGCGATCGTCGCACAGGGCGGCGCGCAGAAAGTACGCGGCAGGCACCAGGTACAGCGCCAACAATGCGCCGATGCCCAGCACGCCAAGCGTGGCGCCATTGTATAGAAACTCGTTGTGTGCATGCTCGAAGGCAGTCGCTTCCTGCGTGATCAGGCCCTCCGCGTGAATCGCCTTGAGAGCGGGCTCGAATTGGCCTCTTCCCACCCCGGCGAGCGGATGGCGCGTCAACATCAGCGTGGCCGCTTTCCAGAGCTGGAAGCGGATGCCGACCGAGGTATTGGTCTGACCAGCTTGATAAGCATGGATGTCCCCCATCGCCTGATCAAAGCGGGTCCGCACCATACTCGACGACACGCATACCGCCGCCAACAGCGCGAAGAACACCAGCAAGGCAGTCACTCGCTTCTTCCAACTCACATGCCGCAGCGTCGCCACGGCGATCAGCAGCAGGATGGGAATTGCGATCCAGCCGCCGCGCGCCTGGGACAGGTACGACGCATAGAGTCCAGCGCCTCCCGCTGCCAGACGCAGTCCAATCAGAGGCCAACCGTCATTTTTCGCCCAACCGATCGATATCAGCGCGAACAATCCCATCAACAACGATAAGTTGCCGAACGGAATGGTGTTGGAAAACGCGCCTACAGTGCCGGCTCTTCCCGCTCGCAGCTCAAGATACGACCACACCGCCGAACCGAGGGCCCCTGCAACGCAGCCCCACTGCACACTCTCCAACTGTTTAGGACGCAATTGCAACAGCGCAAACAGCACCAATCCGAACAACCAAAGCCTGCCATAGGCAAACGGCACATTGCGCGGCGCAGCAGGATTGAGTAGCGCACTGATCAGCATCGCAGTCGGCATGGCGGCCATGGCCAAAATCAGCCAGCGATGTTCGCGCCACATCGTTCGTAGTCGGCTCATGACGTCTGCGGGTGCGGCCAGCATCGACCAGATCGCGGCCACAAGTAGCAGCAAGAACGACAGGAACGCTGCGCCGCGCACCGACAGCATGAAGGCCGGCAGGATGGCGATTCCAAACACGGCCAGAGCCGCCGGCACGCTGGATATCAGCGTCCGGCTACGTTGCGTCAAGCCGCTCATCGCAATGTCCCCGCGCCAGGTGCAAGCGCCAACAAGGCATCGATGTGAGCAGTGATGCTGGGGTCATAGCGCAGATGCTCACGCGGATTCGCCAAGCGCGCCTGGCCGGCCTGCGCACGGGCAACAGCGGCTTCGATCGTGCGCGCCAGCGTGGCTGGATCGTCCAGATTGAAGGTGGGCGCTCCTTGTTCCGAGATCACCTCAGTGCAGGCGATATTGGCTGCGAGCACGGCCGGCGTCCCGCACAGCACGGACTCCACCCCGATCAGCCCGAACGGCTCGTAGTGCGAAGCGAGGATCGTGTAGTCCGAAGCGCGGTAGACGTTCTCGATGTCCTTGCGGTATCCCAGGTAGCGAATGTTGGGCGAAGACGACGACACCGGCCGTCCGATCACCGCCAGCTGCACCGGCAAATTCGTGCTGGAGAAGAACGCCTCCAGCAGCGGATAGCCCTTGCGCTTGTGGCTCGACGACGGGAACACAAACGTGACGCGATCCTTCGCAAAGCCCAGTTCATCGCGCAGGCGCTGGCGCTCGGCCTCGTCCACCGGCGAGAACTTCGTCTCGCTCACCGGCGGATACACCGTCTTCACCTTGGCTGCGGGAATGTCGTAATAGTCCAGCACTTCCTGCGCCATCAGCCGCGAGTGCGCAACGACAACGTGTGAGCGTACGTAGTCTCGGCGTTCCAGCGCGATCTGCTGGCGGTCCCAAAAGGCAGCCTCTTTGGAAAAGCTCTTGAGATAGCCAACGTGCGTACCGCCACAAATGGCGATATCCGATGCCCCTGTACGGTTGCAGCCGATCATCAGATCGATGTGCTCACGCTTGGCCAGATAGCGCACCAGCCAGCCGAAAGCGTGGTCGTTCAGTTTGCCCGGCAGCTTGCGTGTGGGCAATGCAACGGCCTTGACCTGGCGATATTCGGGAAGCGCCTTGTCCACCATCTTGGCGAAGAACACGGGACGGATGTCGCGCTCATGCAGGCCGCGCACCAGGTCCATCGCGTAGCGCTCGCTGCCGCCGCTGTAGCCCAGCGCGTTGCACGAGATTCCGACGTTCATGGATGCTCTAGTAATAATCGTATTGAGACTGCAGTCGTGCCAAGCCTGTGCCCGGCGATGGCGCCCCCTGCGCCATCTTCGAACTACTCGTACACCGTTGCCACGTTCTCGGCGTCCAGCGCCTGACGCAGCGCGGCGATTGCCGCTTCGCTAGGGACAATGCGCCAGGCGTCGCCGAGCACCGCTTCGCAGCAGGCCTGCTCGCAGACGTAGCTAATGCGCACAGAGACGCCATTGCCATCCGCCGCGACATGCGGCGAGAGCAGGTCGCGCAGCTTGGCCGCCGTTGAATCGCCATTCATCGACAGACGGATCGCCCGCGCAAACTTGGCGCGCGCTTGGGTCATGTCCATAACCGATTCGGCTGTCACGCGCACGCCGCCAGTGAACATGTCGTGGCGGGCGCTGCCCTGCACGATCAGCACTTCGTCCTCCTTGAACAGCGCGCGATTGGCTTCGAACACTTCGTTGAAGACCGTCACTTCGGTGGCTTCGCTGGCAGAGCCGTCGTCGAGCATGACGATCAGCATCTTGCCGCGCTGCGTCATCTGCGTGCGCTGGCCGACAATCACACCGGCCACGGTCTTGTTACGCGCATCGCGGTTGCCATAGCCACCGCCATTGCCCTTGTCGGTCACTTCGCGGGCCAGATCAGCCAGCGTCGTGCGTGCAAAGCGGCGCACCTCGTCGCGGCATTCATCGAACAGGTGACCAGAAAGGTAGAAACCCAGCGCCTGCTTTTCTTCCTGCAGCTTGCGCTTGGTCGACCAGGCCGGCTCGTCGACCAGTTCGGGGCGATGCTGCTCGGCGTCGTCGCCGCTCATCAGATCGAACAGCGACACCTGGTTGGCGGCCGCTGCCTTCTGCTCGGCGGCTTCCATGGCAAGGCCGATCGAGGCGAGCAGCTGTGCGCGGTTGTCGTGGAGGCTGTCGAAGGCCCCGGCACGCACCAGTGCTTCGATCGTGCGGCGATTCACCTGGCGGCGGTCAACGCGCTCGCAGAAGTCGAACAAATCTTTGAATGGGCCGTCTTCGCGTGCACGCAGGATGTCTTCGATCGCGCCCTGACCGCTGCCCTTCACGCCACCCAGGCCGTAGCGGATGGTCTTGGCGTCGGTTGGCGCAAAGCGATACTGGCTCGCGTTGATATCCGGCGGCAGCACGGTCAGGCCGTTCTTGCCCCGGGCATCGTCGTAGAGGATCTTCACCTTGTCGGTGTCGTCCATGGCGAGCGACATGTTGGCTGCCATGAATTCGGCCGGGTGATGCGCCTTGAGCCAAGCCGTGTAGTACGCCAGCAGCGCATAGGCAGCCGCGTGCGACTTGTTGAAGCCGTAGCCGGCGAACTTCTCCATCAGGTCGAAGATTTCATCGGCCTTTTCAGTGGAGAGCCCGTCCTTGGCCGCCCCCGCGCGGAACAGCGCGCGGTGCTCGGCCATTTCTTCGGCCTTCTTCTTACCCATCGCTCGGCGCAGCAAGTCAGCGCCGCCGAGCGAGTAACCGCCCACGATCTGCGCCATCTGCATCACCTGCTCCTGGTAGACCATGATGCCGTAGGTCTCCTTGAGCACCGGTTCGACGCGCGGGTCGGGGTACTCGACCTTCTCGCGGCCGTGCTTACGCGCGCAGAAGCTCGGAATCAGGTCCATCGGGCCTGGGCGATACAACGCCACCAGGGCGATGATGTCCTCAAAGCGGTCAGGCTTGGCGTCCTTGAGCATGCCCTGCATGCCGCGGCTTTCCAGCTGGAACACAGCAACCGTGTTGGCCGACTTCAGGATGTCGAACGCCTTCTTGTCCGTCAGCGGAATCTGGCTGCAGTTCCAATCTGCCTTGGACGGATCGAGCATGCGGATGTAGCGCTCGGCCCAGTCGAGGATCGTGAGCGTGGTCAGGCCCAAGAAGTCGAACTTGACCAGGCCGACGGCTTCCACGTCGTCCTTGTCGTACTGACTGACGACGCCGGCATCTTCGCCGCCTTGCGTGTAGAGCGGGCAGAAGTCGGTCAGCTTGCCCGGGGCGATCAGCACACCGCCCGCGTGCATGCCGACGTTACGCGTCATGCCCTCCACGCGCTGCGCAAGCTCCAGGAGCTGCTTGACCTCTTCTTCGTTAGCTTCGCGCTCGGCCAGCAGCGGCTCTTCCTTCTTGGCCTCTTCCAGCGTGACGAGCTTGCCCGGCTTGAACGGGATCAGCTTGGCCACGCCGTCAACGAAGTTGTAGCCGAGATCAAGCACGCGGCCCACGTCACGCACAGCGGCCTTTGCGGCCATGGTGCCGAAGGTGGCGATCTGCGAGACGGCGTCTTTGCCGTACTTCTCTTTCACGTACTGGATGACGCGGTCGCGGCCGTGCTGGCAGAAGTCGATGTCGAAGTCGGGCATCGACACACGTTCCGGGTTCAGGAAACGCTCGAACAGCAGGTTGTATTTGAGCGGGTCCAGATCGGTAATACCCAGCGCGTACGCCACCAGCGAACCGGCACCCGAGCCCCGGCCCGGCCCCACCGGCACGCCGTTGTTCTTTGCCCAGTTGATGAAGTCCGCAACGATCAGGAAGTAGCCCGGGAAGCCCATCTTGATGATGGTGCCGGTCTCGAATTCCAGGCGGGCGTAATACTCGGCGCGTTTGGATTCACGCACGGCCTCGTCGGGGAACAGCACTTCCATGCGCTTTTCCAGCCCTTCCTTGGCAAGCTGGACGAGATAGTCATCCAGCGACATGCCATCGGGCGTCGGGAACAGCGGCAGCTTGGGCTTGCCCAGTTCCAGCTTGAGGTTGCAGCGCTGCGCGATCTGCACTGCGTTGGCCAGCGCGGACGGGATGTCGGCAAACAGCGCGCACATCTCGTCCTGCGTCTTGAAATACTGTTCGGTCGTGAAACGACGGGCACGGCGCGGATTGGCGAGCAGTTCGCCCTCCGCAATGCAGGTGCGCGCTTCGTGGGCCGTGAAATCGTCCGGCGTCATGAACTGCACCGGATGCGTGGCAACCACCGGCAACTGCATGGCCGATGCGAGCTTCACGGCTTGCTGGATGTAGGCCTCGGTACCCGTTTGCCCGGCGCGCTGCAGTTCGATGTAGAACGCGCCAGGAAATACGCGCGACCAATTCGTCGCCAGCTTGCGCGCCAGCGCATCGTTTCCATTGGCCAGCGCCATGCCGATATCGCCGCCCATGGCGCCGGAGAGCGCCAGCAGGCCAGTGGCCAGGGGGGCGTTTTCCACGCCCGGCTCGTCGAACCATTCGGGGGCGATCTCCGCGCGGCCGCGATGTTGGTTGGAGAGCCAAGCACGGGCCAGCAGCTGGCACAGATTCAGGTAACCCTGCTTGTCACGCACCAACAACAGAAGGCGTGCCGGCTTGTCGCGCTCGTCGTGATTGGTGATCCACACGTCGGCGCCGACGATGGGCTTGACGCCCTTGCCGCGCGCCTCCTTGTAGAAGCGCACCAGCCCGAAGGCGTTGGAGAGATCGGTCAGCGCCAAGGCGCCCATGCCGTCTTTGGCGGCGGCCTTGACGGCATCGTCCAGACGGACGTTGCCATCGACGACGGAATATTCAGAGTGGAGGCGGAGGTGGACGAAGCGCGGCGAATTCATCCGCGTATTGTACCGGGTGACATCTTCCGTAAAGCATTCGGGGCGTGTCCGGTTGATCATCGACAACCCCGCGCGGCTCCTCGGGCGGCTATAATTTCGGCTTACGAATCAACGGGTTACCCAAGGCGCCAAAAAATGGCGCGGCAGCACATGCAGATCGTCAATATTTCCGCTTACAAATTCGTCACCCTCGATGACCGCGAGACCCTGCGCCCCGCCCTGCTGGCCGAGTGCCAGGCGCGCGAGCTGAAGGGCACCGTGCTGCTGGCGCCCGAGGGCATCAACATCTTTCTGGCCGGCTCGCGTGAAGCCATTGACGGCATCGTGGGCTGGCTGCGCGCCGACCCGCGTTTTGCTGACCTGGCACCGAAGGAAAGCCTGTCCGACCACCAGCCGTTCCGCCGCCTGCTGGTGCGCATGAAGAAAGAAATCATCACCATGCGCCACCCGCTGATCCGCCCGGAAGAGGGCCGCGCACCGTCGATTGCGCCGCCGGACCTCAAGCGCTGGCTCGATCAGGGCCACGACGACGAGGGCCGCCCCGTAGTGATGCTCGACACGCGCAATGACTATGAAGTTGCCGTCGGCACTTTCAAGAACGTCGTCGAATACAACCTCAAGAAATTCACCGAATTCCCGCCCGCCATTGCCGCGCACAAGGACGACTTTGCCGGCAAGACGGTGGTGTCGTTCTGCACCGGCGGCATCCGCTGCGAAAAGGCGGCGATCCACATGCAGGAGATCGGCGTCGAGCGCGTCTATCAACTCGAAGGCGGCATCCTCAAATATTTCGAGGAAGTGGGCGGAGCCCATTACGACGGGGATTGCTTCGTGTTCGACCACCGCACAGCGCTCAACCCCGAACTGCTGCCGGCGGGACCGAAGCAGTGCTTTGCATGCCGCGCTGTGGTGACGCCGGAAGAACAGCAGTCACCCGACTACATCCCCGGCCAGCGCTGCCCGCATTGCGCGGGCAGCCAAACGCGGGCCGCTGCATGAAACGCCTTGCGGCCGCCATCCTCGTCGGCACGCTATGCCTTGTCGCATTGGCTGCTTGCGCGACGAGCTGCGAGGGTGGCTCGAACCGCGGCGTCTTCTGCGGAGCAGGCACGCGCTTCTGAGCCCTAACAGCGCACCAACAAAAAACGCCGGACATGCCGGCGTTTTTCTTTGACCGACTCGCTTTACTGACGGCCGCGCACGAACTGATTGGTGATGGCAACAATGCGCTCGCCGAACAGCTTGGCGGTTTCCAGGTCGCCCGGCAACGGGCCTTCTTCAGGGCTCGCATCAGACGGCGATTGCGCCAGCGCGCCGCCAAAGCCCGCCAGGAAATTCACGTCGTTGCGCGTGGCGGCCTTGCTGTTGGCCGGCATCATGCCCGTGCCAACCCAGATCATTCCGTGCTGCTGCGACAGCGTCCACAGGTACTGGATCGACGCGTACTTGTCTCCATTCATCGATGCGGAATTCGTGAACCCCGCGGCGATCTTGTCCTTCCACGCGCCGGTGAACCATGCTTTGGACGATGCATCGGCAAACTTCTTGAAGTCCCCCGAAACGCCGCCCATGTAGGTCGGCGCGCCAAAGACGATTGTGTCGACGCCGGCCAGCAGCGCCCACGTGTCATCGTTGACGTCTGTGACCGAAATCAGGTGTGCTTCGGCGCCGGCGCCTTGCACGCCTGCAAACACGGCCTCGGCCTGCTTCTTGGTGTGGCCATAACCGCTGTGATAAACGACTGCAACTCGTGCCATGGGAATCCTCTTGGAGTTGGGGTACCGCGGGGAACAACGGAAAAGAAAAATGGCGCACACAGGGTGCGCCACGAACATTACGGCAGATCGAACACCAGCACTTCGCCGTCTTCGCCGCCAGAGAGCGTCACCGCCTCTTCTTGCGTCAGCTTGGCTGCGTCGCCGCCTACCAGCGTGCGACCGTTGACGCTCACCTTGCCGCGAACCACGTGCACATAAGCACGGCGGCCCTCTGCGATGGCCAAGGACGCAGTTTCTGCGCCATCAAACTTGCCGGCGTAGAGCGCCATGTCCTGGTGCACCTTCACCGAACCGTCACGACCATCGGTGCTGGCGATCAGGGCGAGCTTGCCGCGCTTGGCGGCCTCGTCAAAATGGCGTTCTTCGTAGCCAGGCGTGAGGTTCAACTGTGCGGGGAGCACCCAGATTTGCAGGAAATGCGTGGTCTGGTCCTGCGCGTGGTTGAACTCGGAGTGACGCACACCTGTCCCAGCCGTCATGCGTTGCACGTCGCCCGGGCGCAGCACGCTGCCGTTGCCCATGCTGTCCTTGTGCGCCAGTTCGCCATCCAGCACGTAGCTGATGATTTCCATGTCGCGGTGGCCATGGGTGCCAAAACCCATACCAGCGGCGACGCGGTCTTCATTGATGACACGCAACGGCCCAAACTGAACGTGGTCCGGGTCCATGTAATCGGCAAACGAAAAGCTGTGATACGACTTGAGCCAGCCGTGGTCTGCGTAGCCGCGATCTTGAGAGGGGCGGATTTCAATCATTTTGATGAATCTCCTATCCAAATTACTGCATCGATGTGTGAATGGTACGCAGATTGTCTATAGTTACGCGATACAGCTTTGATTCAATACATCAAAAATTCTGAACATGGCGCTCTCGCTGGAATCTCTGGAAGTGCTGGACGCGATCGAACGCAAGGGCAGCTTTGCCGCCGCGGCGCACGAACTGGGCAAAGTGCCGTCGGCGCTCACATACGTGGTGCGCAAGCTGGAAGACGATCTCGATGTCCTGCTGTTTGACCGACGCCGCCACCGAGCGGAACTCACGCCCGCTGGCCGTGCCCTGCTCGACGAAGGCCGTCACCTGCTGCAGGCCGCTGACGAACTCGCGCGCCGCGTCAAGCGCCTCGCCACCGGATGGGAAGCCACGTTGACCATCGTAGTCGACGATCTCGTGCACTTTCGCGCACTCCTGCCGGTCATCCAGGATTTCTACGCCGAAAACACCGCCACGCGATTGCGCTTCTGCCGGGAGGTGCTAGCCGGCACGTGGGACGCCCTTCTCTCCGGCCGCGCGGACTTGCTGATCGGGCCGGCACAGGTGATGCAGGTGCAGGGCATCCAGACGCGCACGGTGGGCAACATTCCGTTCATCTTTGCGGTGGCGGCGCATCACCCGCTGGCACAAATGGAGGAGCCGTTGCCGGCAACCGCCATCACGCGGCATCGCATCGTTGCCGTGGGAGATACATCGCGCAATCTGCCCGCACGCACCATCGGCGTGATGGCCGGACAGGACACGCTGGTGGTGCCGTCCATGGCTGACAAGGTGCAGGCGCAGATTCGTGGCTTGGGCTGCGGCTGGCTGCCGGTGCCACTGGCGCAGCCGTATCTGGATTCCGGCGTGCTGATCGCCAAGGAAACCACCGAAGACAAGCGCGCCGGCACGTTTCAGGTTGCCTGGCGCAACAACATGCGCGGCAAGGCGCTGCAATGGTGGGTCGACAAGTTGGAAGACCCGCGTCTGGGGCAGGCCCTGATGATGCAGTAGGCGCCCCGGGGCAGATAAATCGCGCACAATAGCGCCATCGACCTCTGCGCCTGGAGCGTTGCGTTGTCCCAAGCCAATCTCGATTTTCCGGAATCCACTACGTCATCGCGCGGCCAATACCGCGGCCGCTTTGCGCCCTCGCCAACGGGGCCGCTGCATATCGGCTCGCTGGTCACTGCGCTGGCGAGCTGGCTGGATGCACGCGTACATGGCGGCACGTGGCTCGTGCGCATTGAAGACATTGATTTCCAGCGCAACGTGCCCGGCGCCGACCGCGACATCCTCGCCACACTTGATGTGCTCGGACTCATTCCCGACGAGGCGCCGCAGTGGCAAAGCACGCACCTGTCACGCTTTGAACAGGCGCTGGAGCAACTGCAGGCGAACGGCAGCCTCTACCCGTGCGGCTGCACGCGCCGCGAGATTGCGGACTCCGTCACCAGCATCGACGCAAATGGGCATGTGCGTCACCAGACCCTGATCTATCCCGGCACGTGCCGCAACGGGCTGCACGGCCGTCCGCCGCGCGCTTGGCGCGTGCGTGTGCCGGGTGCCGATGCCGCCACCATCTGCTTCAACGATCGCTGGCAAGGCACGCAATGCCAGAACCTGGCTGAAGCCGTAGGCGACTTCGTGCTCAAGCGCGCGGACGGCATGTGGGCGTACCAGATTGCGGTGGTGGTGGACGATGCCACGCAAGGCATCACGGACGTCGTGCGGGGCGCCGACCTGCTCGACTCGACGCCGCGCCAGATCTATCTGCAGCAGCTGCTTGGGCTGCCGGCGTTGCGCTACTTGCACGTGCCCGTGGTGGTGAACGCCGACGGCGAGAAACTCAGCAAGCAGACGGGCGCACGCGCCATCAACCGCAGTCAACCGCTGGCCGCGCTAACGGAAGCGGCACAGCACCTCGGGCTGGACATTCGTGCTGGGGATGTGGAGGAGTTCTACCGGGACGCCGTCCCGGCATGGGCCAATCGCCTTGCACGATTGACCACGGCGGCATAGTTGCCGCCGTTTTCGACAGACTGACTTAACGCTTGCGCGGCACGCCACCAAGCAGCGCCGCAATCGGGCGCTTGGCGGTACGCGGATGCCCGGTCGCCTGCGCTGGCTTGGCAGCTTCTGCCGATTCCGCTGGCAGAGACGATTCGTACGGGCGATTGAAGAACGGGTCGTCCGATGGGCGGAACGGCGGGCGCACGATCGTGTGATCCAACACGCGGGCACCGTTGCGATCGTCGCGCTCGCGGGAGCGGCGGACTTCGCTGCGGGCACGCTTTTCGTCGCGCTCACGACGTTCACGGTCACGCGCCTGTTCACCGGTCGGATCGAAATCAGCGAGTTGCTCGCGCGGCAGGTTGCGCTTGATCAGCTTTTCGATGTCGGCCAGGAAACGCTCATCGCCTGGCGCGAACAGCGACAGTGCGTCACCGGAAGCACCGGCACGACCCGTGCGGCCGATGCGGTGCACGTAGTCTTCCGCGTTGAACGGGAGGTCGAAGTTGATCACGCACGGCATCTGCGAGATATCGAGACCGCGCGCCGCCACGTCGGTGGCGACCAGCACATCCACGGTACCTTGCTTGAAGGCTTCGAGCGTTTGCATGCGCTCGGTCTGCGTCTTGTCGCCGTGGATGGCGTTGGCGTTGATGCCTTCGCGCTCCAGCGCGCGCGCCAGGCGCGAGCAGCCGATCTTGCTGTTGGAGAACACGATGCACTGGCGCGGCAGGCCTTGCTCTGCGCGCTGGCGCAGCAGATGCACGAGCGCCGCTTGCTTGTGGTTGTCCGGCACCGTGTAGATGACCTGGCGGACGTTCTCTGCCGTGGCGTTGCTGCGTGCCACTTCAATGGTTTGCGGATGACGCAGGTAGCTGGCGGCCAGCTTCTTGATCTCGGGCGAGAACGTGGCCGAGAACAGCAGCGTCTGGCGGTGCGCCGGCAGCAGGTTGATGATGCGCTGCAGGTCGGGCAGGAAGCCCATGTCGAGCATGCGGTCGGCTTCATCCAGCACCAGCATGCGCACCTGCGAAAGGTTCACGCTGCGCTGCTGCACGTGATCGAGCAGACGGCCCGGCGTGGCAACGAGAATTTCCACGCCGCGGCGCAGTTGCTCCGTCTGCGGGTTCATGTCGACACCGCCGAACACGACGGCGCAGCGCAGCGCCGTGTATTTCGCGTACTTGGCGACGTTGTCGTACACCTGGTCGGCAAGCTCGCGCGTGGGCGTGAGAATCAGCGCCCGCACCGGATGACGTGCCGGCGACGCGCTCGTGTTGGCGTCGGGCAGCAGATTATGGATGATCGGCAGCGAGAAACCGGCGGTCTTGCCGGTGCCGGTTTGCGCTGCGCCCATGACGTCGCGGCCGGCGGTCACCACCGGAATGGCGGCAGCCTGAATGGGTGTGGGCTTGGTGTAACCGCTTTCGGTCAGCGCGCGGAGGACGTCCGGATGCAGGCCGAAGCTGTCGAATGTCACCGATTCATTGGCCGGCGCTTCTGACGCTTCAGACATCGTTGCAGTATTCATAGGGGGAGATGCGGCATGCCGGTTGGCATGGCGGCGCGCCAGACCCAAGCGGAAAACCCGCGTGCGGCTCGCGCAAAGCGTTAAAGATCAAGAGTTTATCACGTGAGACTCAGCCCGGGCCGGATGATCGGCCACCCAGGCCAACGCCGGCGTCACACCTGCCTTGACACGGATCAAGTGTGGCCGCCCCGCGCTGCGCGACCATCGGAGCATTCCAACCGCGGCTGCGCTCTCCCATGGTCACCACGCTCTATGAAACGCCCGAGCACGTCTGCCTGATGTTTTCCGACCTGGTCGACGATCACGATGACCTGCCGGTGCAGACAAACCAATTCCTGATCGTCGATCACGGCCACGGCGCGCTGATCGACCCAGGGGGTCAGATGACCTACAACGCGCTGTTTTTGGCGATGAACCGGTACTTTCCGCCCAAGCAGCTCGACTACGTGCTGGCCTCGCATGCGGACCCCGACATCGTCGCCTCGGCGGGACGGTGGCTGACGAGCTCAAGCTGCGACATCCTGATCTCGCGCGTGTGGGAACGCTTTCTGCCCCACTTCTGCAGCGTCGGCAAGACCGAAGGCCGCATCGTGCCGATCCCGGATACGGGCATGGCGATTCCGCTGGGGCAATCCCATCTGCTGGCGGTGCCGGCGCATTTCCTGCATTCCGAGGGCAACTTCCAGTTCTACGATCCGGTATCGCGCATCCTGTTCTCAGGCGATCTGGGGGCGTCGATGGTGCACGCCAATGTGGCCGCCAAGCCCGTGGAAGATTTTGACGCGCACCTGCCGCTGATGGCGCCCTTCCACCGCCGCTACATGAGCGGCAACCGCGTGTGCCGGCTGTGGGCGCAGATGGTGCGAGGGCTCGATATTGAATGGATCGTGCCGCAGCACGGCCAAGCCTTCCATGGCAAAGCCATGGTCAACCGGTTCATCGACTGGGTTGAGACGCTCGACTGCGGCATCGACTTGATGACGCCCGAAGTCTTCCGCCTGCCTGCGTTGCCGAAGGCGCCGGCCGGCGCGACGCTCAAGACGCGCGTTTAACGCCAGATGCCGGAGCGGCCGGCAGAATGATCTTCATCATGGCGCTCGACAGCTCGTGCGCCAGTACGCCGGCGTCGATGCGCGATGGATCGTGCCACGTGTACATGAAGCCCATCACACCGCCCATCGAGTGCGCGGCGACGCGCGCATCGCCAAAGTCGAACACGCCGGCGCGCTTGCCCTCGTCGAGCAGCGCATAGAGATCGCGGTAATACGCCCGCGACATGCCGTGCAGCCACTCCACCGTTTCGGGGCGCAGGTATTGCCGATCGCGGTACGTGAGCGCCGCGGCGTAGTGGCAGTCGATGCAACGACGCGCCATTTCCAGCAGACACGCCTGCAGGCGCTCCCGCACGGGCAGGGCCGGGTCGGCGGTCTCACGGATGGCCGACAGACACACCTGTGCGGCCTCGCGACACAGAATGTCGAAGATCTCGTACTTGTCGGTGAAGTAGTAGTACACCGCCGGTTTGGTCACGCCCAGCGCGCTGCACAGGTCGCTCATCGTCATGCCGGCATAGCCTTTGGTGAAGAAGAGCTGCGCGGCTGTGTCGAGAATCTGCCGGCGGCGGGCCTCCTGCCGCTCGGCGATGTGCGGGCGCGTGGCCGGCGGTGCTACGCCGGGGGCTTCGGGCGCCTCGGTTTCAGCAGACGGTTGCACGTCGGAAACGGCAGATTTGCGGACGATGGACATGGCGCATATTTTCGCATGTCGCCAGCGTATGCGCCGTGGCATACGCGCATCTTGGCGACATCATCGCGCTCAAATGCTTGACGCATCAAAGAACGCTTTCTATATTCTTACCCGTTGGTATAAAAAATTACTTTTCAGTATAGATAGTGCGGCGCCGCTGCGCGCACGCACTGCACAACCCAACGGAGACAAGCTTTGGCGATGGACGAGTCCGAGTATCTCGGCCGCGTTCGCGCGCTCTGGGCGCGCGCATGGCCGGTCGATACCCCCCGCGAGCCGCATTACCCGATCGGGCGCGCTGCCCTCACCGACTATCTGCGGCACTGGGCGCGCACCACGCCAGACAAACCGGCCATCCACTTTTACGGGCACGACACGACGTTCGCCCAGCTCGACGATCTCTCCGACCGCTTCGCCGCGCTGCTCGCGCTACACGGCATTGGCGCGGGCGACCGCGTTGCGGTGTTCCTGTCCAACTGCCCGCAATTCAATGCGGTGTTTTTCGGCATTCTCAAGTTGGGCGCCGTGTATGTGCCGATCAGCCCGCTGTCGCAGCGAGCGGAGTTGATGCATGCGCTGAGCGACGCGACACCGCGCGCCATCGTCGCACTCGATCGCCTCATGCCGCTGGTGCGTGACGTGCGTGCCGAAACATCGATCGAGCACGTCTTCGTCACCCGTTACTCAGACGTGCTCCCCGCACAGCCGACGCTGCCGCTCCCGGCAATGCTGACCGAACCGCCGGTGGCCTGCGACGATGCAATCGACTTGTTGCCCGCATTGGCACAGACCACGCCGATTCCCCTGCCGCCCGCCTCACTCAATGCAGTTGCCGCGCTCAACTACACCGGCGGCACGACGGGGCTGCCCAAGGGCTGCATCCATACGCAGGGCGACATGGTGGATATGGCAGCCGCGTTCTCGGCCGTGTCGCTGCGCGCGGATGCCGACACCGTCATGCTCAGCTTCTATCCGCAGTTCTGGATTGCCGGGGAGAACACCGGGCTGATCTTCCCTGCCTTCCTTGGCGTGCCGCTGGTGTTGCTCGCCCGCTGGGATGCGGAAGCCTTCATGGCTGGCGTGCAGCGCTACCGCGTGACCAACGGCTCGATGCTTGTCGACAGCGCGGCCGAGGTGATGGCGCATCCGCGTGTGCATGCGTACGACTTACGCTCGCTGCGGCATACGGGCGTGTCGTCGTTCGTGAAAAAGCTCAACCCCGAGTACCGCCGTGCATGGCGTGAACTGACCGGCTCGATGATGGCCGAGAGCGCCTGGGGCATGACGGAAACGCAGACCTGCAACAGCTTCACGGTCGGCATGCAGGACGACGATTTCGACCTGCGGTCACAACCGATTTTCGTGGGTCTGCCGGTGCCGGGCACCGACTTCAAGATCTGCGATTTCGACACGCACGAACTGATGCCGATCGGCGCCGAAGGCGAACTCTGCGTGCGCACGCCGACGCTGCTCAAAGGCTACTGGAACAAGCCAGACACCACCGCGCAAACGCTGCGCAACGGCTGGTTTCACACCGGCGACATCGGCTGCATCGACGAACACGGCTACGTCCACTATCTCGGCCGCCGCAAGGAGATGCTCAAGGTCAACGGCATGAGCGTATTCCCGGCGGAGATCGAAGCCATGCTCGGCAAGCATCCGGCCATCCTCGGTTCTGCCGTGGTAGGCCGCGCTGACGAACAACGCGGCCAGCTTCCCGTCGCCTTCGTGATGCTGCGGCCCGAGGCCGTCGGCACATTGGATGACGCCACGCTCACCAGTTGGTGCCGCGAAAACATGGCCATCTACAAGGTGCCTGTCGTGCGCATCGTCGACGCGCTGCCACTCACGGCCACCGGCAAGGTGCGCAAGCAGGACCTCGCTCCACTCGCTGAACAGATCTAACTCACACCGTTCCATGACGTTTCGCAAACTGCTGATCGCCAATCGCGGCGAGATCGCCATTCGCATTGCCCGCGCAGCCGCCACGATGGGCTTGCCCTCCGTCGCCATCTATTCCGAAGACGATCGCGACGCGCTGCATCCACTGCGCGCCGACGAAGCTGTGCCCTTGCCCGGCACCGGCCCGCGCGCATATCTCGACGGCGCAGCCATCCTAGCGGCCGCACGCGCCGTCGGCGCCGATGCGGTTCACCCGGGCTATGGCTTTCTGAGTGAGAACGCCGCCTTCGCGCGCCAGTGCGCACAGGCCGGAGTGCAGTTCATCGGACCATCACCGCGCGTGCTCGACCTCTTCGGCGACAAGGCACGTGCGCGGGCGCTTGCGCACGAGGCCGGCATTCCCATCGTCAGCGGCACGCAAGGCGCGACCACGCTTGAAGATGCGCGCGCCTTCTTCGCCGCGCTGCCACCCTCGCACGGCATGATGATCAAGGCCGTGGCCGGAGGCGGCGGACGCGGCATGCGCGCGGTGCACGATGCGCAGGCGATTGCCGACGCGTATGCGCGCTGTGTTTCTGAAGCCACCGCTGCAGGTGGTGGCGGCGACGTCTATGTGGAAGCGCTGGTGCCCGCGCCGCGCCATGTCGAAATCCAGATCGTTGCAGACGCACATGGCAACGTTGTGCATCTCGGCGAGCGTGAATGCAGCCTGCAGCGCCGTCACCAGAAGCTGATCGAGATCGCGCCCAGCCCCGCGCTGGACGACGCCCTGCGCACGCGCATCGCTGACGCCGCCGTCTCGCTTGCCAAAGCGGCGGGCTACAGCGGCATCGGCACGTTCGAGTTCCTCGTGGAAGGCGCGGGCACGCCGCACCCCACGTTCTACTTCATGGAAGCCAACCCGCGCGTGCAAGTCGAGCACACCGTCACGGAGATGGTGACGGGTGTCGACCTGGTGATGACGCAACTGGCTCTGGCGCGAGGGGCCTCGCTCACCGACCTGGGGCTTGCCCGGCCAATCGCACCGCGCGGCCACGCCGTGCAAGTGCGCATCAATGCCGAGACCATCGATGCATCCGGACAACCGCATCCGTCCACCGGCACGCTCACGGCATTCGAACCACCCAACGGCCCCGGCGTGCGCGTCGATACCTGCGGTTATGCGGGCTACCGTCCGAACCCACGCTTTGATTCGCTGCTGGCCAAATTGATCGTCCACGCACCGCACGGCACGTATGCGCAGACGCTGGCACAGACGTACCGCGCGCTGTGTGAATTCCGCATCGAAGGGCTGGCCACCAACAAGCGTCTGCTGCAAGACCTGCTGCACGACGCCGACGTGCAGGCCAACGCCGTGCACACGCAGTTCCTCGATGCGAAGCTCGCCGAACTGGCCGCTGGCAATGGCGAAGCCCATCCCGCGCTGCACGCCACGTCGGTCGCAACCGCTGACCTCTCGCCCGCAACATCATTCGTCGACGAGCTTCCTGACGATGCTGAAGTTCTCACCGCGCCAATGGATGGTGCGCTCATTCAGATCGACGCAGAAGCCGGCGCCATGGTTGCGCGCGGCGATGTGCTGGCTGTGATTGAAGCGATGAAGATGGAGCACGTTGTCATCGCGCCCGCGGCCGGACGCGTGCTGCAGGTCTGCGCTCAGCCGGGCGCAACGGTACGCGAGGGCCAGCCGCTGGCCGTGCTTCAGCCCAGCGATGCACAACACGACGACGCTGCTGCCGACGCAGAGATCGACCTCGAGCGCGTTCGCCCCGACCTGCAGGCCGTCATCGACCGCCACGCATTCGGCCTCGACGCGAACCGCCCGGACGCCGTTGCCCGCCGCCGCAAGACCGGCCAGCGCACCGCGCGCGAGAACATCGACCAGCTGTGCGACGCCGGCTCATTCATCGAGTACGGCGCGCTCGCCATCGCCGCGCAACGTCAACGGCGCGCGCTCGATGACTTGATTCGCGCCACACCGGCTGACGGCATCATCACCGGCATTGGCACCGTCAACGGCATACACTTTCCCGATCAGGACGCGCGCTGCATGGTGCTCGCGTATGACTACACCGTGCTGGCTGGCACACAAGGCACCTTCAACCACAAGAAGACCGACCGCGCGCTGGAGCTGGCGCAGCAATGGAAGCTGCCCGTTGTGCTGTTTGCCGAAGGCGGCGGCGGCCGGCCGGGCGACACTGAAAAGCGCGGCGTCAGCGGCCTCGACTGCCCCACCTTCATTCACTTCGCGCGCCTCTCGGGGTTGGTGCCGACCGTCGGCATCGTGTCGGGCCGCTGCTTTGCGGGCAATGCTGCGCTGCTGGGCTGCGCTGACGTGATCATCGCAACGCGTGACGCCACCATCGGCATGGGCGGCCCGGCCATGATCGAAGGCGGCGGCCTTGGCATCTACGCGCCCGAAGAGGTCGGCCCCGTGAGCGTGCAAGCGCCCAATGGCGTGATTGATGTCCTGGTCGAAGACGAGACCGAAGCCGTGGATGTCGCGCGCCGCTACCTGAGCTATTTCCAGGGCCCGCTCGCCCACTGGGAAGCCGACGACGTGCGCCACCTGCGCCACGTAATTCCCGAAAACCGCATGCGCAGCTACGACATGCGCGCCGTGATCGACGCGCTGGCCGATACAGGTTCCGTGCTGGAGCTGCGGCAGGCCTTTGGCGTGGGCATCATCACCGCGCTGATCCGTATCGAGGGTCGCGCCTTCGGCTGCATTGCCAACAATCCGCGCCACCTGGGCGGCGCCATCGATTCTGCAGCGGCCGACAAGGCGTCACGCTTCATGCAGTTGTGCAACGCGTTCGATCTGCCCATCGTCTCGCTATGCGACACACCGGGTTTCATGGTCGGGCCGGACGCGGAGAAAACCGCCACCGTACGCCACGTCAGCCGCATGTTCGTGACGGCGGGCAACTTGCGCGTGCCCTTCTTCACCGTCGTGCTGCGCAAAGGCTACGGCCTCGGGGCGATGGCCATGGCCGCGGGCGGTTTCCACGCGCCGTTCTTCACCGCCTCGTGGCCGAGCGGCGAGTTTGGCGGCATGGGCATCGAAGGCGCCATCCGCCTGGGTTATCGCAAAGAGCTGGAAGCGGTGGAAGACCTTGCCGAGCGCGAAGCGCTGTTCCGCAAGATGGTCGATGCCGCCTACGAGGAAGGCCGTGCGCTCAATATCGCCAGCTATCTCGAAATCGACGCCGTGATCGACCCGGCCGATACGCGCCGCTGGCTGTTGCGCGGGCTGCAATCGACGCCGCCTGCGCAGCCGCGGCACGCGCGCGACCCAGCCACGCGCCGCTTCATCGACACCTGGTAGACGAGAACACACACAAGGAGGAGACATGCCCGCAGTGATCCGCTTTGCCCGTCCCTTGTCCGCATTGGCTTGTGCCGGGGCGCTCTCGTGCGCACCACTGGCCTACGCCGCCGACCCGGCCCCGATCAAGGTGGCGTTCATCGATCAACTGAGCGGGCCGCTCTCGAATGTGGGCGAGCAGTTTCTGGCGAATCTGAAGCTCGGCATCGACGACGCCAACGCACAACCGCAGGGCGTGCTGAACGGTGCCCGCTACGAGCTGTCGACCTATGACAACAAGCTGTCGGCGCAAGACAGTCTGTCGGCCCTGCAAAGCGCCATCGATGCGGGGGCGAAGATCGTCTTCACCGGCGGCTCGGGCTCTTCCGTGGTGGCCGCCATGGTGGATGCCGCCACCAAGCACAACGAGCGCAATCCGACCAAGCGCGTGCTAATCATCAACTACGCATCGATCGACCCTGACCTGACGGGCGCGCATTGCAGCTTCTGGCATTTCGCCACCGAGGCCAACACCGCAATGAAGATGCGCGCGCTGGCCAACTTTGTGAAAACGCAGCCCGATATCCGTAAGGTCTATTCGCTGAACCAGGACTACGCACACGGCCGGCTGTGGGCCTCATTGGGTAAGCAGATGATCTCAGCCGCGCGGCCCGACGTGCAGTTCACCGGAGAGACGCTGCACCCGATCGGCAAGGTGAAGGACTTCGCGCCTTACGTCTCGAAGGCCAAGGCAACGGGCGCCGACACACTCCTCACCGGCAACTGGGGGCAAGACCTGAACCTGCTCATCAAGGCCGCTGGCGACATGAGCTACGACGTGCGCTATCTGAACCACAGCGGCGCGGGCGCCCCGGGCACCGTGCTGGCAGTGTCGCAGGCCAAGATCGGCAAGGTGACGTGGGTGTCTGAATGGACGCCCGGCAACGGTGACGCGCAGCTGATGCAGATGGATGCGCGCGTGCGCCAGACACCTGCTGGCGAACACTTCGCCCCGCGCACCGTGTTGTCCGTCGAACTCGTGACGGACGCCATCCGCAAAGCCAATTCCACCGATCCGCTGAAGATTGCGCTGGCACTGGAAGGCATGCAGAAACAGAGCTTTCTGGGTGACGTCACGATGCGTAAGGTCGACCACCAGTTGTTGCTGCCCCAGGTAGTATCGACCATCGCCCCGGTGGACGGAAAGACCGTCAAGGTCGGCTACGACGGCACCCAATGGGGCCACAAAACCGAGAGCACAACCCCGGCCAAAGACCTGGACCTGCCGACCACTTGCAAGATGAAGCGGCCGGCGGGCGCCTGACGAGCCAATCGGGGGATCAGTCAGCGCGGTCCGTGCGCAGTGGGCCGTACTCGATCGGCACCCAGGCGAATGCGTTGCCGTCCCGGCGCACGTGACCCAGGCCCGGGAACGGCAGATGTGCGCCTGCGACCCAAAGCTTGTCCCGCGCGGCTTCCGCAAACAGCTTGCGGCGCGAGGCAACAGCTGCCTTCTTGTCGACGTCGTATTCGAATGCGACCTCTGGGTGCTGGAATTGCACCGCGTGGCTGTGCACGATATCGCCCCACACCAGCAGGCTGTGTCCCTTTGATGCAAACAGATAGCCGCTGTGCCCCGGCGTATGCCCGTTGGCGATCACCGAGCGTACGCCCGGCACCACCTCGTCGCCCGGCTTGAATTGCTTGAGCTTACCCGCGGCGGCATATGGCGCCACCGAGTCGCGTGCCATCTTGAAGAACGGTTGCATGTCGGTCGGCTTGGAAGCGGCGATCGTTTCGCTCAGCCAGAAATCGGCTTCCGGCGCGGCCACATACACCTGCGCGTTCGGAAACGCCGGCTGGCCTTGCGGCGTCAAGAGGCCGCATGCGTGGTCCGGATGCAGGTGCGTCAGCAGCACGGCGTCAATCTGCTCCGGCTGGTAACCGGACGCACGGACGTTGCCAGCCAAACCGCCCATCGTCGGGCCAAAGCACGTGCCCGAACCCGTATCGACGAGGATGCGCTTGGCGCCTGTGTCGATCAGGAAGCCGTTCACCGCCGTCTGCAT
Source organism: Burkholderiaceae bacterium 26 (assembly GCA_000955795.1). Lineage (GTDB taxonomy): Bacteria > Pseudomonadota > Gammaproteobacteria > Burkholderiales > Burkholderiaceae > Ralstonia > Ralstonia chuxiongensis. The sequence continues at coordinate 163,467 of JYOB01000017.1, read as the reverse complement.
GCCCGGCGTGTTCGATACGAACATCCGCGCCAGCAGGCTCTGCACCGATTTCGCATTTAGGCCAAGCAAGGTCTTGGCGGGCAGATCGGTGTAGCCGTCGTAGAGGGCGGTCACAACGTCGTCGCCCAGCGCCATGCGGTAATAGCCGGGCACCTGGGTGCGTTGTTGCGTAGCGGGGGCGGCTACGCCTGATGCGGATTGGGCGTGGGCAAATCCGATGGATGCCGCCATCGCGGCGGCCACGGCGACAGAGGTGAGCAAACGCATGTTTTGGCTCCTGGGAAAGACCGCTGCCCCGGTGCAGCGGCGGAAGCCGGATCATGCCACCGCCCAGCGCATTGCGTTGCCGCCATTGGCGACAGGGGTATTGCTCAGACAGAAAACCGGTCCGCAAAAAGAAACAAGGCCCGACATGCCGGGCCCATGCTTCAGACCAATCGACGGCGGCTGCGCAACCGGCCGTCAACCGGGTACGTGCTTACTGCACGTGGAACTTCGGCGTCGATACCACCGTGCCGCTCACCGTGCAGTCCGGCGTGAGCAGTGCGTTGGTGAACGTGAGCGACGAGTTCGGGTCGTTCCAGGCGGTCACGACCTTGCTGGGGCCACAGTTACCCAGCAGGAACACGCTGACCCCTGCGTTGTTGATCGACAGCTGGGTGGTGCTGTCGGCCTGGCCGGTCCACGGGGTCGTTCCCGAGATAAGGCCGCACGTCCCGCCGCCGGTAAACGATGTGGACGTGATGTTGACGATGCCCGTGGGCGTGATCGTCCCGGTGAAGGTCGCTGTGCAATTGGCGCTGATCGAGCCCTTGGACAACGTGGTCTGGCCCGTCACCGAGAACGGCTCGCCGTTCGGGTTCATGGCTTGACCATCGACACGCGAAACGGTGACGGCAAGTGCGGGTGTGGCTGCTACGGTGGCAAGTGCGAGTGCAACTGCAAGAGATACGACTTTACGTGTGCTCATTTATTGCCTCACTAGAACTGACGGTAGAAACCGCCTTAAGAATGCGGCGCAAACCGGTTCCCGCTCGATTCACGCCGCGCCAATTAGCCAGGCGCAGACAGCCGACACCCAGCTAAAACTTGTACGACACCCCGACGAACGTGATGATCGGATTGGCCTTGAGCGTGGTCTTGGTGGTCGCCAGCGTGGTCCCGTCCGCCGCCTTGATGACGGTTGCCGCTTCGGTCTTGAGTGGCAGATACGAGACCGTTGCCGTCAATGCCCATTGCTTGTTGATCGCGTAGCTCGCGCCGAGGTTGAAGATCGGCGCCCACGAGGCGGACGATTTCCCTTCCACATACGTCGGCCCCGGCTTGCCCGCCCCCGCTGCCAGGACGCTGCCCAGTTCGCGATTCACCGCCGCCGCAAAGTACGGATTCAGCTCGATGTTGGTGAAGAAGCTGTAGACCACGCCCACACCCACGAACGGACGGAACGTCGACTGCGCGTGCCCGAAGTACCACTGCAGGATGACCCCAGGGCTCCATTGGCGCGCCTTGCGCACGGCCGGCTGATTGGACGGGTCATCCAGATCGACGTGGCCGAGTGCGCCGGCGGGCCCGGGCGCGCGGATCACGCCATGCCCGGTCAGCTTGAATTCCGGAGGCACGCCGGCAATCGTGGTCAGCGCGATGTTGTCGGTAAAGAAATGCGTGAGCGTCAGGCCCAGCGTGTTGGCGTTGCTCACCCGCAGCCCGCTGTTGGGCGACGTGAAGCTACCCGGCAAGCGCAGCGGATCGTTGATCGGCGCATTGATCACGCTGGTGGTCAGGTTGTTGCTTGAATCCTGCGGCATGATGTGGAACCAGCCCACCGTCGCCACGTTGTCACCGGCCTGCTGCGCCATGGCACCTGCGGATGCGCAGGCCGCCACCAATGCGACAGTCAGTTTCTTCATGATGCTTCCTCCTGTTGTTCTGAGCGGAGCGCGGTTGTCTGTGCCGCGCCCCGTGGCGTGTTATTCCGGAAACGTCACTGCACGAAGGCGCCTACCGTGAAGTACGGGTTCTTCGTATCGCTCATATCCAGGAAGCCGAAGGTCTTGCCGGTGAAGATCAGCTTGCCCGTCGGGGCCGAGCCGGCCGGTGCGCTGGTCTGCGTGGTGCGGATCACGCCCGGGACGGTCTGTGTAAAGTCGAGGTTCAGCGGTCGCGCCAGCGCTGCTTGCGACGCATTGAACGGATCGAGCATCGTGGCCTGCGCACCCACCAGCGCCGTCGCGCGGTAGTTGAACGTGCTGTCCACACCCGTGTATTCGCCGTCTTGCGAGCCCTGCGCGATGTTGCCGACCGGCGCCATCATCGAAATGCCGGACTCGTCATCCGCCACCGGGGGGCCAGCCGTCAGATCGGAATTGGCCGCACCGACGCGAATGAAGATCGGCACGAGCTGGCCATACAGCTTGCCCACGATCATCACGCCCTTGCCCGCCTTGGCCGGATCCAGCGACGACACCGTTGCCGGCACCTGCGGCTGATAGTTCAGCGTGGTGAAGGCCGGCGCATCGCTGCGCAGCGTCAGCTTCTGGTTGACCGTCGCGCTTGACGTCAGGCAGGCCCCGCCGTTCTTCACGCCCAGGTTGTCGCACTCGGTGTAGGTGCCGTCCGCGTTGATGGTGAAACGCGCATCGACCGCCTGCTGCGAGAAGTTCTGCGACGGCACCTGGTGGTAGCCGAGCTGGTTGTAGTTGCCGGCGATCTTGTTCAGATCGGTCTCGGTGTTCGAGAAGCTGATGAACGGGTAGTACGGGAACGTGGTCTGCGGAATTTTGCCCACGCCGACAATGCCGTCGAACTGGATCGTCGCTCCCGGGATCGTGCCGCCCAGCACACCCTGACCGAGGAAGAACCGCGCAGGCCGGCTCGGATCGAGGCTTGCGTTATTCAAGCGGAACGCGCACTGGTTCAGCTTCTCGGTCGGCAGCGCTGTTTCCTGCGTGAGCGTGCCGGTCTGCACGTTGTTGGGGGCCGTATCGCGCGTGGGCGCGACGGTGCCCGTCTTGACCGGAATCGGCGAGGCCAGATACGTGATCTGGTACGTCATCTTCGTCGTGTCGAGCTGCACCTTCACGAGTTCGCCCGAGCCCGACCCGCCGGTGAACACGGTGTTGTAGTCGATGGCCTGCGGACACAGGCGCTGGATCACCGGAGCCGGCGAATCATCTCCGCCTCCTCCGCATGCTGTCACCATCGGCGCGCACGCGAGCACGACCAACCATTTACGCCATTGCATTTGCGTCTCCTCCATGTTGTTGTTCAGCTGCGGCAGCGCCGCGTGCACAGGTCACGCACGCCGCCGCATGTGGTTTCGTTGTTGCACGCTTCACTGGACGAATGCACCGACCGTGAAGAACGGGTTGTACTTGTTGTTGTTCATGAGCATCGCGTACACGTTGCCCACCTTGACCGCCACGCCGGTGTCGCCCGCCTTGAACAACGCGACGTTGCCGCTGGCGCCTTGCGCGTTGAAGTCGTTCTGCGCGGTCACGATCAGCTTGCCCGGCGAGGTTTGCGTGTAGTCCAGGCCGAACTGCGCCGTCACACGCGAGGTGAGCGGGTTGATGAAGGCTGCGGTGCCGTTCTGGAACAGCGTGGAGGTGTAGTTGGCGGCCAGCGTCGACACGGCCGTGCCGTCGCTGCAGTTGCCGGCGTTGGCGTGGAAGAAACCGCCGCTAAAGGAGCCCGACAGTTCCGGGTGATCGATCGTCGCGTTCAAGCCGTTGCCACTGGCAGGTGCACCGCTCGGACCGTTGTTGGTGACCACGCCGCAAGCCGAGCCGCTGGTCGCCCCAACATAGCCACCCTTGAGCGCGTTGGCCGGGATCGCCGTCGCCGGCGACAGGATCGAGATACCGATCTGGTCGTCCGCCACCGAAGCCAGCAGGTTCGTCGCATCGCTATGCGAGTAGCCGACACGGATCACCACCGGCACCACTTGCCCGTTGAGCTTGCCGGCGATGAGGATGCCCTTGGCCTGGCTTGGCGCCAGCAGCACCAGCGGCGAGACCTGGCCGACATACGGATACGGCACGCTGCCGCTGGTCGGGTTGCTGACGAACACGTTGTCCTGCGAGCCATCGGTGTTCTGACGCAGCGTCCAGGGCGTGCCCGTCGTGTGGCACGAATAGTCGATGCCTTCCGCGGTACACGTGCCGTCTGCGTTCAACGTCTGCGTCCAGTTGACAGCGTCAGGCTGCCAACCTTGCGGTGCCGAGGTCTGGCTGCCCGAGCCCGTGGGCGTGACGTGCACGCCGACCTGGTTGTAGCGCCCCGCGACCTGCGAGAAATCCGTCACCGTCTCGGAGAAGCCCAGGAACGGATAGAAATCGAACGTGCGCGACGGCACTGCGCCAATCACGACGCCGGGAATCGGCTGGATGCCGTCGAACTGGATGGTCGCCCCCGGAATGCCGCCGCCCACGATGCCCTGACCGACAAACAGCATCGGCGGGTCTTGTGGATTGACGGTGATCGAGTAGCTGTTGTCCGCCGTCTTGCCCGACTGCAGCACGAAAGCGCAGCGGTTCTGCTCGGGGGTCGGCAAGTTGGTCGGATGAACAAACGTGCCATCGATAGTCAACCCCTTGCGGGTCGTGTTGACTTGGCCCGCCGAAGTCGGCACCGACGACTCCAGAAACTGCATCTGGTACGTGTTCTTGCTCGTATCGAACTTGACCTTGATGTACTCGCCGCTGCCCGAGCCGCCGGTGTACGTGGTCGTGTAGTCCAGCGCCGCTGGGCACAGACTGGTCGGCGTGCTGGGTGTGGTGACCGCTCCGCTAGGCGGGCAGGAACTGCCCGAACACTGCGCAACATCCGACGAGCCGGGGTCATCCGCCCCACCGCACCCGCCGATAAACGGCATGGCCACTATGCAACTGGTTGCCATGACAACAAAAAGATGATGTCGACTACCCATGGTTGTCTCCTCACGTTTTGGAACTTGTTGTGTTTTGGGCCGGCGAATGTGTGCAACAGCCGGTCAATACCCCGCCTGCCGGCAAACGACAGCCGACAGCGCACGACCTGCCCCGTCGGCAGATCGACCTGCAAACTACAAAAACGGCGGACGAGCTTTGGCCGCGTTACCCGATGGTTTACCGGGTATCACGCAGATCGGCAGGGTGCCGATCCCAAGAAATCGAGGTAATGCTGCTAGCGTGGACGAGCCTCGCCACCGCTGCTGCAGTGACGACGATGGCGATGACGCGCGGGGGCACGCGCAGAAGCGGAATGCTGGAAGGGCCCGTTTTGAATGCGTAACATCCTGTGTCTCCGAAGGGTACGCTACTGGCTATTTACTTATCGTTATGGCCGAAACTATGGTCCGCTCAGAGTATGAAGTAAATAGAGATTTCATTCAAAACAGCGACCGCAATCCCCCGCGCAAGCAGGCGCGGCGCGGTTTGACGGTTTTTCAAACGAGGGAATGAAACGGTTTCGTTTGAAGCGTTTTAAACTCCCCCCTCCGATTGGGGGAATGCCAACGCAATGCGGTGTTATTCAATTATTTCGAAATGAATATATTTCGCCGAAAATCACTGAAGTAGCAAAATACGATCCCGTGACGATAACGCGCGCAAGGCGAGAGAAAGCCGCCAGATAAAAACGGCACGCAAACGCGGATGAAGGGAAAAAAGGCGGGAGAAGAAAGATGGTGGGCCGGGTGGGATTCGAACCCACGGTGTCCTTTCGGAGGCGGATTATGAGTCCGCTGCCTGCAACCAGCACGGCGTCCGGCCCTGTGAAACGGGAAAAAAAGAGACCCGGCGCTTAGGCCGGGCCTGGTGCGGGATTTTACCTGAAAGTGGGCGCGAGCCCACTCGGAAAATCGCCTGCTTCGCTACAGAATCAGCTCCCCTCGAGGAAGCTCTTCAGCTTGTCGGAACGGCTCGGATGGCGCAGCTTGCGCAGTGCCTTCGCCTCGATCTGACGGATACGCTCGCGGGTCACGTCGAACTGCTTGCCGACTTCTTCCAGCGTGTGGTCGGTGCTCATTTCGATACCGAAGCGCATGCGCAGCACCTTGGCTTCGCGCGGCGTCAGCGAATCGAGCACGTCCTTCACCACGCCACGCATGGAGCCATGCAGGGCCGCTTCGGCCGGGGCGAGCGTGTTCGTGTCCTCGATGAAATCGCCCAGATGGGAGTCGTCGTCGTCACCGATCGGCGTTTCCATGGAGATCGGCTCCTTCGCGATCTTCATGATCTTGCGGATCTTGTCTTCCGGCATCTCCATCTTCTCGGCCAGCGTTGCCGGATCCGGCTCGTTGCCGGTTTCCTGCAGAATCTGACGCGAGATGCGGTTCATCTTGTTGATCGTCTCGATCATGTGCACCGGAATACGGATGGTGCGTGCCTGGTCGGCGATCGAACGCGTGATGGCCTGACGGATCCACCACGTGGCGTACGTCGAGAACTTGTAGCCGCGGCGGTATTCGAACTTGTCCACTGCCTTCATCAGGCCGATGTTGCCTTCCTGGATCAGGTCGAGGAACTGCAGACCGCGGTTCGTGTACTTCTTGGCGATCGAGATCACCAGACGCAGGTTGGCCTCGGTCATCTCGCGCTTGGCCTCACGGGCACGGCGCTCGCCTTCCGACATCTTGCGGTTGACGTCCTTCAGCTCGGTCAGCGGCAGCACCACGCGGGCCTGCAGGTCGATCAGCTTTTGCTGCAGTTCGTGCACGGCCGGCACGTTGCGCTCGACGATGGTGCTGTACGGCTTGCCGTCAGCCACCACGGTCTCGATCCACTTCAGGTTGGTCTCGTTGCCCGGGAAGCGCGCAACGAAATCGCCGCGCGGCATGCCGCACTTGTCGACCACGATGTTCAGGATGGCGCGCTCGAGCTTGCGCACTTCGTCCACCTGGCCGCGCAGCGTGTCGCACAGGCGCTCGACGTTGCGTGCCGTGAAGCGGATCGTCATCAGCTCGGCCTGGATGGCTTCCTGTGCCTTCACGTAAGGCTTGGACTTGTAGCCCTCCTTCTCGAACGCACGACGCATCTTGTCGAACTGCTCGCCGATCACACCAAACTTGACCAGCGCAGCCTGCTTGAGCTCTTCGAGTTGACGGGCCGAGGCTGCGGCAGCGCCGGCGCCTTCATCGTCCTCGTCTTCCTCTTCGTCGACCTCTTCTGCGGCTTCCTCTTCCTCGAATTCCTCTTCTTCCTCAGCAGCAGCTGCTGCATCGGCTTCAGCGTTCGGGTCGATCAAGCCATCGATGTACTCGTCGATCTTGGCTTCATCGTTGGCAACGCGCTCGCCCATGGCGAGGATTTCAGAGATGGTGACCGGGCACGCCGAGATGGCCATGACCATGTCCTTCAGGCCGGCTTCAATGCGCTTGGCGATCACGATTTCGCCTTCGCGCGTCAGCAGCTCGACCGTGCCCATTTCGCGCATGTACATGCGGACCGGGTCGGTCGTGCGGCCGAATTCGGAGTCAACCGTCGACAGCGCGGCTTCAGCTTCTTCTTCAGCCTCTTCTTCCGTGGTCACGGAAGGTGCGTTGTCGTTCAGGAGCAGCGTTTCAGCGTCCGGCGCCTGCTCGTACACGGCAACGCCGATGTCGTTGAGCGTGGCGACCAACGTTTCCAGCGACTCCACGTCGACCATGTCGTCGGGGAGGTGGTCGTTGATTTCGGCGTAGGTCAGGTAGCCGCGCGATTTGCCCAGCTTGATCAGCGCCTTGAGCTTCTGGCGGCGAGCCTCGAGCTCTTCTTCCGAACCGCCTTGCTGCGAGGCAGCGAATTCCTTGAGCAGGGCTTTTTCCTTGGCCTTGCGGTCACGGGCCTTCAGCTTTTCGGTTTTCGGTGCCGGAGCGGCGGGGGTGTCAAATTCTTCAGTCACGTCCGTGCTGCTGTCGTCGTCTGCCTGCGTCTCTGCCTTGGGCTTGCGGCCGCGCTTCTTGGGCTCGGCTGCTGCCTCGGCGCGGGGCGCGGGAGGAGTTGTGGGGGTGGCCTCTGCCTGGGCGGTGCGCTTGGTGTCTTCCGCGGTTGCCTTGGCTGGCTTGGCTGCGGTGCTGGTACGAGCAGTACCCGTCTTGGTTGCGCTTGCGCTGGCAGTGGTCTGCTTGCTCTCGACTTCGGTAACTTTCGATTTCGCCACGGTGGTTGTCTTGCCCTTGAGTGCGACGGAAGCGGCTGTGCCGCCAGGTCTGGCGCTCGTGCTCATCGACGTCGAGACCTTGCCTGAGGTTGAAGATTGGATCGCGCCCTTTGTGCGCGCTGTCGATTTGACAGTCTTGGCGGCGACAGCGATATCGGCGGTCTGGCGCGGCTGGGTTTTCCCCGTCTTTGCCGGCGCAGTGGCCTTCACTCCTGTCGATCCTGCCCGCCCCATATGGGTCCGACCATTCGCGACTTTCGCCGTTCCCGCTGGGGTCTTTCCTCCTCCCGAGCCGCGCGCCGATGAGGATCGCTTGGCAGAATCAGAAGCAGGACTGGCCTTGGAACCGGCCTTCGCGGAGGTCTTCACCTTCACCATGGGCACGCTCACTCCCCCAAAAATGGGAAAAAGGACTTGCAATCCAAACCGGCTATTCTAGCACGCCAGACCAAGCCGGTCTAAACGAAAATCGGGTTTTCGCCTGAAAAATCAAGGGGCTACCCGCAATTGCCCGCCCAGCTTGGCGGTTGGCTCTGCAGCCCATGCACTACACGAGCTGTCGACGGCGGCTGATTTCGCCCACGAGCCAGCGCAGGCGCTCCTTGTCTTCGTCGCCGGCATGGCCGGCTTCCATCTTGCGCTGCAACATCTCCAGCTCGCGCTTGAGTGGCTCGGCGAGCATCTTTTGCACGGCGGTATCGAATTCGGAAATGGCCGGCTCCAGTTCAATGTCATCCTGGAGAACGGCGGTACGCAGCGCGGCAAAAGCTTCGGCCTGGGGCGTCTGACCAAGTCGCTCGACAAAGGCCCCGAAGTGCACTTCCGGACCGACAGCATCGCATTCGGCCAGCAAAACCGCCAACACCTCACCTTGGGGCAATTGTGGCGCAGTCAACTGCGTGCGGGCATCGGCGTCGAGCCGGGCGGCCAGTGCGGGATAGCGCATGAGCAGGCGAAGCACCTTTTGCTCCAGCGCGGTGGGTGCGGTGCGCGCCACGCGCGGGCGCTTTTGTGTCATGCGGCCCGCTTGGGCCGGGTCGCTGCGAAGGCCGCATAGCGCTTCGATGTCGGCGGGCGTGGTGCCTGTCATGTCGGCCAGGCCGCGCACGATCTGGAGGCGCAGGCCGCCGGCAGGCATGGCACTCAGCAGCGGCTTGGCTTCGTATTGCGCGCGGGCACGACCCTCGGGTTGACGCATGTCGAGGTCTTCCGTCACGGCCTGCAGCAGGAAGCGCGACAGCGGCATCGCGTTGTGCACTTCACGGGCGAAGGCCTCGGTGCCCTCTTCCCGCACGAAGCTATCCGGATCATGCTCCGAGGGCAGGAAGAGAAACTTGATCGTCTTGTTGTCGGTAGCGTGCGGCAGGCACGCTTCGAGCGCACGACGTGCAGCACGGCGCCCCGCACTGTCCCCGTCGAACGAGAAGATGACGGTATCGACCTGCCGCAGCAGCTTCTGCACGTGGACGGGCGTGCAGGCCGTGCCCAGTGTGGCCACCGCATTGGCAAACCCGAGCTGCGCCAGCGCGACGACGTCCATATAGCCTTCCACGACCAACACATAGTCGAACTCGCGGATGGCGTTGCGCGCCTCGAACAGGCCGTACAGCTCGGTGCCCTTGCTGAACAGCGGCGTTTCGGGGGAATTGAGATATTTCGGCTCGCCCTGCCCCAACACCCGGCCGCCAAAGCCGATCACCACGCCCTTGGTATTGCGGATGGGGAACATGATGCGATCGCGAAAGCGGTCGTACCGGCGGTGCGAGCCATCGGCGCTGGTCTTCTCGCTTTCGATGACGAGCCCGGCCTCGATAAGCGGTGCGGCGGTGGCGTCTTCGCGATACGGACCGAACACGGCTTCAAGCGATTGCCAATCGTCCGGCGCATAGCCGAGGCCGAAGTGCGCGGCAATCTCGCCAGTCAGGCCGCGGCCTTTTAGGTATTGGATGGCGTTGGGTGCACTGCGCAGTTGCTTGCGGTAGTGCTCACAGGCGCGGGCCATGACGTCGCCCAGTGCGACAGTCTTGGCTTGCTGCTCGGCCCGCGCTGCAGGCGGCAAGCCACCGCGCTCTTCGGGCACCACCATGCCGACGGACTGCGCGAGGTCCTTGATGGCCTCGACGTACGATTGCCCGGAAAACTCCATCAGGAAGCCGATGGCCGAACCGTGCGCGCCGCAGCCGAAGCAGTGATAGAACTGCTTGGTGGGCGACACCGAGAACGACGGCGACTTCTCGTTATGGAACGGGCACAGCCCCATGAAGTTGGCGCCGCCCTTCTTCAACTGCACGTAACGGCCCACCACGTCGACGATATCGACGCGGTTGAGCAGGTCGTCAATGAACGGCTGCGGGATCACGCGGGGTGCGCCCCTTGGATGCTGCGAGTGTGGAAGGGATTCAGGCGCCAGCCAGAGCGGCCTTCACGCGTGCTGAGACTTGCGTCATGTCGGCGCGGCCGGCCAGGGCGGGCTTGAGGATGCCCATCACCTTGCCCATGTCTTGGGGGCCAGTTGCGCCAGCCTTGGCCACGGCGTCACGCACGGCGGCGTCGACTTCAGCCTCCGACAGTTGCGCGGGCATATAGACCTGCAGCACGGCCACCTCTGCCGCTTCCTTGGCGACGAGATCGTCACGGCCGGCTTGCTCGAATGCGGTGATCGAATCCTTGCGCTGCTTGAGCATCTTGTCGATCACGGCCAGCACGGCAGCATCATCCAGTTCGATGCGCTCATCCACCTCGCGCTGCTTGATGGCAGCCTGCAACAGACGGATCGTGCCCAGACGATCTGCTTCCTTGGCACGCATGGCGGCCTTCATGTCTTCCGTGATCTGTGCCTTGAGGGACAACTGCGACATTCTGAACTCCGATAAACGGCAAAACCCGCTTGGACGGTGGGCCCAGCGGGTTGCAAACTTTGAAAATGGATCACTGATCGTAGCACAGAACCCAAACAGTTCCAGGACCGATCCGTGGGGGATCAGCGGGCGGACGCAGCCTCCCCCGCCGCCACGGCCGAGGCCCACGCCCACTGGAAGTTGTAGCCGCCAAGCCAGCCCGTCACGTCGACCACCTCGCCGATGAAGTACAGGCCCGGCGCAGATTGCGCCTCCATGGTGGCGGATGACAGCGCGCGCGTGTCGACCCCGCCGCGCGTCACTTCGGCCTTGCGATAGCCTTCACTGCCGGACGGTGTCAGCTCCCAGCGGTTCAGCGCGCCGCCAAGTATGCGCAGCACCTTGTCCGGCAACTCGGCAATCGGCGCCTGCGGGTTGGCACCGTGCGTGGCGCACCACGCCTGCGCGACGCGTTCCGGCAAGCGCTGCGCCAGCACCGTCCCGAGTTGCTTGCGTGAGCCCGACTTCTCATCGCACAGCCACTGTGCGGCGTCAGCGTCGGGCAGCAGATCGATGACAAGCGGCTGGCCCGAATTCCAGAAGCTGGAGATCTGCAGCACGGCTGGGCCGGACAGCCCACGATGGGTGAGCAGCAAGTCTTCGCGGAACGTCGTGGCGCCGCCCTTTCGACCGCCCTTGCCCGCAGGCTGCTCAACGGTCACATCCACTTCCATCGACACGCCGGACAATGCCGAGAACGGGGCCCAATGCTCGGCATTGAAGGTAAGCGGCACCAGCGCCGGATGCGTCTCAACGATCTTCAACCCGAACTGCCGCGCGATGCGATACCCGAAATCCGTCGCGCCGATCTTGGGGATGGACAAGCCGCCCGTGGCGATCACCACCTTGTTGGCGACGATCTCACCTGCGCTGGTCGACAGACGATATGCCTCGCCGTCCTTGCCGATTTCAGCGATGGAGCAGCCGGTTCGCCAGGTCACATTGCCCCGCTCGCATTCCGTTTCGAGCATGCGGATGATGTCTTCCGCGCTGTCGTCGCAGAAAAGCTGGCCCTTGTGCTTCTCGTGATACGGAATGCGATAGCTGGAAACGAGGCTGACGAAATCCTGGGCCGTGTACCGCGCCAGCGCCGAGCGACTGAAGTGCGGATTGTTCGACAGGTAGTTGGCCGGCCCCGCGTTGACGTTGGTGAAGTTGCAGCGCCCGCCGCCGGAGATGCGAATCTTCTCCGCCAACTTCGTCGCGTGATCGATCAGCACCACGCGTGTGCCGCGCTGGCCAGCCACAGCCGCGCACATCATCCCGGCCGCGCCCGCGCCGATCACCGCTACATCGCACCGCATCATGATGGCTGCGCCGCCCTATTCTTGAAGAAACCGCGCATTTTAACTTGTGCTATCTTCGGCGGCCTTCCCATTGCAATTCCTCACTCCCGCTTGCCATGCTGGTTCTCGGCATCGAATCCTCTTGTGACGAAACCGGCGTCGCCCTGTACGACACGGCGGTTGGCCTGCGCGCCCATGCGCTGTATTCCCAGATCGCCATGCACCGCGAATACGGAGGTGTGGTGCCCGAGCTGGCCTCGCGCGATCACATCCGCCGCGTGATTCCGCTGCTCGAAGAGGTGCTTGGCAAAGCCGGCGCCACGCGCGCGGACATCGACGCCATTGCCTATACAAAAGGCCCGGGGCTGGCGGGCGCGCTGCTGGTGGGCGCTTCGGTGGCGAATGCGCTGGCGTTTGCGCTCGGCAAACCGCTGGTGGGCGTGCATCATCTGGAGGGGCATCTGCTTTCGCCCCTGCTGGAGGCAGACCGGCCTGAGTTTCCGTTCCTGGCCCTGCTCGTCTCGGGCGGGCATACGCAGCTGATGCGCGTCGATGGCGTCGGCCAATACACTCTGCTTGGCGAAACACTCGACGACGCCGCCGGCGAAGCCTTCGACAAGACCGCCAAGCTGCTCGGCCTCGGGTACCCGGGCGGCCCTGCCGTGTCGCGCTTGGCCGAATTCGGCAACCCGGGCGTATTCGACCTGCCTCGGCCGATGCTCCATTCGGGCAACTTCGATTTCTCGTTCGCGGGCCTCAAGACTGCGGTGCTCACGCAAGTGCGCAAGCTCAACCTGACCGACAGCGAGACCTGCTACCAGCCACGCGCCGACCTTGCTCGCGCATTTGTCGACGCCATCGTCGAAGTGCTCGTCAAGAAGACGCTGCGCGCGGCACGCGAACATGGCCTCAAGCGCATCGTCGTGGCGGGTGGCGTGGGCGCCAACCGCCAGTTGCGCGATGGCCTGAACGCCGAGGGCAAAAAGCGCGGCCTGCGCGTCTATTACCCCGACCTGCAGTTCTGCACCGACAACGGCGCCATGATTGCCTTTGCCGGGGCAATGCGGCTGCAGGCCGACCCCACCCAGGTGCAGGACGGCTACGGCTACGGCGTGACACCACGCTGGGACCTCGAAGACATCCGTATCCAGCAAGCATGAAAAAAGCCGCTCGGTTGAGCGGCATTTTTCTTTGGCGCAGCGTCGATTACTTATCGGTGCGCTTGTCGCGCTCGATCAGCGCATAAGCACTGTGGTTGTGGATCGACTCGAAGTTTTCAGCTTCCAGCGTGTAGGCCACGATGCGGTCGTCCTGGTTCAGGCGCATGGCGATATCGCGCACCAGGTCTTCCACGAATTTGGGGTTTTCGTACGCACGCTCGGTCACGAACTTCTCGTCCGGGCGCTTGAGCAGGCCCCACAGTTCGCACGATGCCTCCTCTTCGGCCATGCGAATCAGCGATTCGACCGGCGTATCGGCGGCCAGCTCGGCGTCGATCGTGATGTGCGAGCGCTGATTGTGCGCGCCGTATTGCGAGATCTTCTTCGAGCACGGGCACAGGCTCGTCACCGGCACCAGCGCCTTGACACGGACCGTAGTGTGGCCGTCGCGCACTTCGCCAATCATCGTCACTTCATAGTCCATCAGCGATTGCACGCCCGACACCGGGGCGGTCTTGCTGACGAAATACGGGAAGTGGACTTCGATGCGGCCGGCGTCGGCTTCGAGCTTCTCCAGCATCTTTTCCAGCAGCAACTGGAACTGCGCCAGATTCAGCGGCTCGCGCTCTTCTTCGAGCAGCGCGACGAAGCGAGACATGTGCGTGCCCTTCTGGTCAGCCGGAAGATGCACATCGAGGTTGTACGTGCCGACGGTGTTCTGCACGCCCGAGGGGGTCTGCAGCGACATCGGGTAACGCACACCGCGCACGCCAACGCGCTGAATGGGGATCTGGCGGGTATCGTGGCTGGACTGCACGTCCGGCATCGCGAAAGCTGGGTTCATATCGTTCATGATCGGTTTCCTTTACGGTCGCCCGGCCATCGCAGTCGGCCGGTACGCAACGAGTGTGAAACCGCGGAACCTGGCTGACGGTGACCACCCCTCAAGTGATCGAATCGGCCAATCCCGCGACTGCGCACACAATTCACAAATAAGACTGGCGGAGTGTAAAAGAAATTTCCTACCTCTGCAGTCAACTACTCATACCCGTGGATGCAATACGGGTGATTGATTCTGCCTATGGCTCAAAGCCAAAGGTGACTCAGGCGACGCGCGGGGCTGCAGCGCGCGGCTGTACGGCAAAGCGCTCGCGGATGGAGGCCAGGATGCCGTTGGCATCCAGCCCGCATTGCGCCAGTAGCGCTGCATGATCGCCGTGGTCGACAAAGCGGTCGGGTAGGCCGAGCTGCAGCACCGGCGTAGCGACACCTGCGGCAGCCAGCGCTTCCAGGCAGGCGCTGCCTGCACCGCCCATCACGCAGCCTTCCTCCACGGTGACCACGTAATCGTGCGTGCGGGCCATTTCGAGCACGCAGGCCACATCGAGCGGCTTGACGAAGCGCATGTTGACGACGGTCGCGTCCAAACGTTCAGCCGCTGCCAAAGCCGGGGCAACCATTGAGCCAAACGCCAGAATCGCCACGCGCTGGCCTGCCGGAGCCGTGGAAGCGCGACGCACTTCGGCCTTGCCTACCGGCAGCGGCTCCAGCGTCGGCTGCACCGCCACGCCCGTGCCTGCACCACGCGGATAGCGCACTGCTGCCGGGCAGTCCTGCGCAAACGCGGTGCTCAACAGCTGGCGGCATTCGTTCTCGTCGGCCGGCGTCATCACCATCATGTTGGGGATACAGCGCAGGTAGGCAATGTCGTAAGCGCCTGCGTGCGTGGCGCCGTCTGCACCGACCAGACCGGCGCGGTCCAGCGCAAACACCACCGGCAGGTTCTGAAGTGCGACGTCGTGGATTAACTGGTCATAGCCGCGCTGCAGGAACGTCGAATAGATGGCGACAACAGGCTTCAGCCCCTCGCACGCCAGGCCGCCAGCAAAGGTGACAGCGTGCTGCTCGGCGATGCCGACGTCGTAATAGCGGTCCGGAAAGCGCTGCTCGAACTCCACCATCCCAGAGCCTTCGCGCATGGCCGGCGTGATGCCCACCAGCCGCTTGTCGGCCGCCGCCATATCGCACAGCCATTGGCCGAACACTTGCGTGTACGTGACCTTGGCCGGGCGCCCGGAAGGTTTGATGCCCTCTTGCGGGTTGAACTTGCCCGGGCCGTGATAGAGGATTGGATCAGCCTCGGCCAGCTTGTAGCCCTGGCCCTTCTTGGTGACGACGTGGAGAAACTGCGGGCCACCACCTTCGCGTGCGCGCTGGCGGATGTTCTGCAACGTCGGCACGAGCGACTCGAGATCATGTCCGTCGATCGGGCCGATGTAATTGAAGCCGAACTCCTCGAACATCGTGGCCGGCACGAACATGCCTTTGGTGTGTTCCTCGAAGCGCTTGGCGAACTCCAGCACCGGCGGCGCCACCGACAGCAGCTTTTCCACGCCCTTCTTGGTGGCCGCGTAAAACTGCCCGCTCATCAGCCGCGCGAGGTAGCGATTCAGCGCCCCCACCGGCGGCGAGATCGACATGTCGTTGTCATTCAGCACGACCACCAGCGGCAGGTCTTTATAGACGCCCGCGTTGTTCATCGCCTCGAAGGCCATACCGGCGCTCATCGCGCCGTCGCCAATCACGGCAATGGCGACGCGATCTTCACCCTTGGTCTTGGCGCCCAGGGCCATGCCCAGCGCAGCCGAAATCGACGTGGACGAGTGCGCGGTGCCGAACGTGTCGTACGGACTCTCGCTGCGGCGCGGGAAGCCGGAGATGCCGTCCAACTGGCGTAGCGAGCCCATCTGGTCGCGGCGGCCCGTCAGGATCTTGTGCGGATAGCTCTGGTGACCGACGTCCCACACGATGCGATCTTCCGGCGTGTTGAAGACGTAATGCAGCGCGATGGTCAGTTCGACCGTCCCCAGGTTCGACGACAGATGGCCGCCCGTTTGAGAGACGGAATCGAGCACGAAGGCGCGCAGCTCGTTGGCCAGCGGCCCGAGTTGGCGGCGGTCCAGTCGGCGCAGGTCGGCCGGATCGTCGATGGTGTTCAGAAGTTCGTACGTCATGTGGGACCGCCGCTCAGGCGTTTTGGCAAAGACTTCTACCGTCTATGCAATGTTGTTCAGTGGCCACGCCGCACGATCAGGTCGGCCATTTCGACCAATCGATCGGTACGGGCTTTGCCCGATTCGCGGGCAAGTTGGGCAACCGCCGCACCCGCTGCGGCGTGCAGCTCGTCGGCCAGTGCCCGGGCCTTGTCCAGCCCGAGGATGGACACGTAAGTCGGCTTGTCGTTGGCCTCGTCCTTGCCAGCGGTTTTGCCCAGCGTGGCGGTATCGGCGGTCACATCGAGGATGTCGTCGACCACCTGGAACGCGAGACCGACCGCGCCGGCATAAACATCAACCTGCTCCAAGGCTGCGGCATTCACGCCAGCACAGAGCGCGCCCATCCGCAGACTCGCCCGCAGCAAGGCACCGGTCTTCATGCGATGCATTGCCTCCAATTCGTCCTGAGACAGCGCAATGCCGACGCTTTGCAGATCGATCGCCTGACCGCCCGCCATGCCGAGCGAACCGGAAGCGCGCGCCAATTCAGCCACCAACACTGCACGCGTCGCCTGGCTCACGGCGCACAGCTCAGCCAACACGATGAACGCCTGCGTCTGCAAGGCATCACCCACCAGCAGTGCCGTCGCTTCATCATAGGCGCGATGCACGGTCGGGCGGCCCCGGCGCAGGTCGTCGTCGTCCATGCACGGCATATCGTCGTGAACGAGCGAATAGGCATGGATCATCTCCACCGCGCAGCTTACGCCGTCGAGTGCCTCAGGCGATGCGTCGCCCAGCGCACCAGCGGCGTGCGCCAACAATGGGCGCACACGCTTGCCCGCACCTAGCGTGGCGTAGCGCATGGCGGCATGCAGGCGTTGCGGCGAGACGGTTTCGGCCGGCAGCGCGCGCTCGAGTGCACCTTCCGTGCGCGCGACCACAGACGCCATCCATTGGGCGAAATCACTCATGCATCGCCTTGCTCGTTGGCGCTGCTGTCGTCGGATAACGGCTTCAGGGCATCGCCATCAAGCACGCGCACCTGCTGCTCGACGCGTTCCAGCACCTGCTGACAGTATTTGACCAGCTCGGCTCCGCGTCGATACGCCGCAAGCGAGGCTTCCAGCGGCAATTCACCGGATTCCATGCTGGCGACGAGGGTTTCGAGTTCCGCCATGGCCGCCTCATAGGAAGCGGGCGTAGCAGAGGGAGTGGCGGACGCGCTGCTGGAGGCGTCGTTTGAGGCACGGGGCATGCCGATTGCGAATCAGAAAAGGACAATCTGGCATTTTACGGCAATTCCGCGTGCGTTCCGCGCACATCCCGCAAGGCGCGGGATAGCGGTTTGCGCTGGCAAGGCGGGGCATCGTCAGCCTGACGGTCGGGCGGCTGGAAGCGGAAAGGGTTCGAAAATCAGGGACTTATCAATTTCTCTGGGGTACAATCGCCCCCTTTCCTCCAAAGGCCGGGCCGGTGTACGCCGCTCCGCACGATGGTTTGGGTCTGTTGGCCCATTGAACGTATGGTCGTTGGCCCAAGCGGGGGCCAGCAAGCGCTCGTTTCCTACCTCAACAGACCCTAGGCCACCTGCCGATGGCGTCCTTTCCCAAATCGATCTTGTCGATGGTTGGGTTGTTCACTGCTTTCACCGTTATTGGGAGTGGGGATAATGTCCAATCTCAGCGCCGCACTGAATTTAGTGCCGTCTGAAACCCAGTTGCCCGTCTCTGCTTACTTCGACGAGGCGCTGTATCAAACTGAAATCGAACGTCTGTTCAAACATGGCCCCGGTTACGTCGGCCATGAGTTGATGGTCCCGGAAGTTGGCGACTATCACACGCTTGCCGCCGAGGCCGAAGGCCGCGTGCTGGTGCGCAACCCGAACGGCGTCGAACTGCTCTCCAATGTGTGCCGGCATCGGCAGGCAATCATGCTCAATGGGCGCGGCAATGCCCAGAACATCGTCTGCCCGCTGCATCGCTGGACGTACGACCTGAAGGGCGACCTGCTGGGCGCTCCGCACTTCGAGAAGCAACCATGCGTGCATCTGTCGCGCTCGCCGCTGCAGAACTGGAACGGCCTGCTGTTCGAGGGTAAGCGTGACGTGCGCGAAGACCTTGCACGCCTGGGCGTGGCGCGTGATCTCGATTTTTCCGGCTACATGCTCGACCACGTCGAGGTGCACGACTGCAACTACAACTGGAAGACCTTCATCGAGGTGTACCTCGAGGACTACCACGTCGTGCCCTTCCACCCAGGCCTGGGCCAGTTCGTCTCGTGTGACGACCTGGAATGGGAATTTGGCGAGTGGCACAGCGTGCAGACGGTCGGCATCCACGCCAATTTGCGCAAACCCGGCACACCGGCTTACCAGAAGTGGCATGACGCCGTACTGCGCTTCAACAACGGCGAGATGCCGAAGTACGGCGCGGTGTGGCTCACGTATTACCCGAACGTGATGGTCGAGTGGTATCCGAACGTGCTCGTGGTGTCGACGCTGCATCCGATGGGCCCGACAAAGACACGCAACGTGGTCGAGTTCTATTATCCGGAAGAGATCGTGCTGTTTGAGCGCGAATTCGTTGAAGCCGAGCGCGCCGCCTACATGGAAACGTGCATCGAGGACGACGAGATCGCCGAGCGCATGGACGCCGGACGCCTCGCCCTGCTCAAGCGCGGCACCAGCGAAGTTGGCCCGTACCAATCGCCCATGGAAGACGGCATGCAGCACTTCCACGAGTGGTATCGACGCGTGATGGACTACTAGGCGACGACTGAAGGTAGGCATCCGCCGGCTTCCGCGTCACAATAGGAACGGTGCAGCCCTCACAGGCCGCACCGTTTTTTTTCGCCCTCGCCCCTCGCCATGCCTGCCGACACTGCTACCGCTGCTCAGACTGCCGCCCAGACGGCCGACAGCTCCTCTCGCCAATCGCTGTGGATGATCCTTGCCGCATTCGCCTTCTCGGCGATGGGCGTGTGCGTAAAACTGGCCTCGGCGCATTACAGCACCGGCGAGATCGTGTTCTACCGCAGCGTGATCGGCATGACGCTGATGGGCGCCATCCTGGCCAAGACCGGCGCGGGCATCCGCACGCCCTACCTCATGGCGCACATCAAGCGCAGCGTGTTCGGCGTGACGTCTCTCCTGCTGTGGTTCACGTCGATCAGCCTGCTGCCGCTGGCGACGGCCATGACGCTGAACTACATGTCGCCGGTGTGGATTGCACTGATCATCGGCGCGGGTGCGGCAATGGCCGGCAAAGCCGCGGGCGCCGACAAGAAAATGGTGGTTGCAATCCTGATGTCGTTTGTCGGTGTGCTGTGCCTGCTGCAACCGAGCGTGGGCGGCGGGCCATCTCAACTTGCCGGCGGCATGGTGGGGCTTGTGTCGGGCGTGTTCACGGCCCTCGCCTATGTGGAGGTCCGCCAACTGGGCGACCTGGGCGAGAACGAGGCACGCATCGTGTTCTATTTTTCTCTGGTAAGCGCGATTGCCGGCGGCGTCTGGATGCTGATCGGCGGCGCGCAGCCGCATACGTTGCACAGCGCGGCACTGCTGCTGGCGGTCGGGCTTCTGGCCACGCTGGGCCAGACCGCCATGACGCGTGCCTACAAACGCGGTAACACGCTGCTGACTGCTAACCTGCAATACACCGGCATCGTCTTTGCGAGCGGGTGGGGTATGTTGCTGTGGAATGACCACCTGAACGCGCTGTCGTGGGCGGGCATGGCACTCATCATCGGCAGCGGCATCGTGACTACCGTCATGCGCGCCCGTCAGTCGGGCACCGAGCATCCAACGCCGCAGACAGCCGTGTCCGGCCCGGAAGCCGAGATTCACCCGGAAGTTTGATCGACCCTGGAGATTGCCGCCATGAGCGAACGCGCTCACTACGCCACCCTCATTACCGCACCGCAACTGGCCGCCCTGCAGCAGAGCGCCCCCGAAGCGGTGGCCGTCATTGACTGCAGTTTTGACCTCGCCAACCCCGCCGCGGGGCGCGATGCGTATCACGCCAGCCATGTGCCCGGCGCGTTCTACATGCATCTCGACAACGAGCTATCGGGCCCGAAAACCGGCACGAACGGCCGCCACCCGCTGCCCGATGCAGAAGCGCTGGTTGCGCGCCTGCAGGCACTGGGCGTCAACGACGACACGCAAGTCGTCGTATATGACCGCCAGGGCAGCATGTACGCCGCGCGCCTGTGGTGGCTGCTGCGCTGGGTCGGCCATGCCGATGCGGCCGTGCTCGATGGCGGCCTGCAGGCCTGGGAAGCCGCGCACTTCCCCGTCGACCAGATCGTGCCCGAAGAACCGCAGCTCAACGCCACGCCCGGCAACATCACGCGCAAGCCCTCGCTCGTGCAGATGGTGACTGCGGATATCGTGCAGAAATACCTGGGCCACGCCGACAAGCCCGTCGTCGATGCCCGCGCCCCCGACCGCTATCGCGGTGAAAACGAAACGCTCGACCCTGTTGGTGGCCACATCCCGGGCGCGCGCAACCGCTTCTTCCGCGACAACCTGCAGGCTGACGGCACGTTCAAGCCTGCGGCGCAATTGCGTACCGAGTTTGATGGCGTGCTGGCCGGTGCCCGGCCGCAAGACGCGACGCTGCAATGTGGCTCTGGCGTAACCGCCTGCCACAACGCATTGGCCATGGAGATCGCCGGCCTGACGGGCGCGGCGCTCTACGCCGGCTCTTGGAGCGAGTGGTGCAGCGATCCATCGCGCCCAGTGGTAACCGGGCCGAATCCGTAATCTGCGAATCTGGCGTGCAGCAAAAAGCCCGGCATCGACCGGGCTTTTTTTCTTGAAGCGAATGCGGCACCTCAGTGCGCGTGACCGTGCAAACCTTCGGTCAGCAAAAAGATCATCGCGATGCCCGCTGCAATCAACGCGACCTGCACCGCCGATTCCTGCCAGCGCGGCCGGCGCTTCATCTGCGGCATCAGATCGCACACGGCGATGTAAATGAAACTGCTCGACGCCACCACCAGCACGTATGGAATCCACGACGTCAGGCGGTCCAGCAAGTAGTAGCCGAGCACCGCGCCCACCAGCGCGCAAACACTGCAGAGCAGGTTGTAGACAAAGGCGCGCGTCTTGGTGAACCCGGCGTTGAGCAGCACCATAAAGTCGCCGATCTCTTGCGGAATCTCGTGTGCGGCAATCGCCAGCGCGGTGACGATGCCTACCTTGGTGTCCGCCAGGAACGCCGCCGCAATGACGATGCCGTCCGAAAAGTTATGCAAGCCATCGCCAACCAAGATCATCAGGCCGCTGCGGCCAGCTTCCTGCCTGTCATGGCCGTGGTGATGGCCGTGACCATCGCCCTCATGGTGGTGTGAATGGCGGATCAGCGAGATCTTTTCCAGCAGGAAGAAACCCAACAACCCGGCCAGCAACGTGGCGAACAACGCATGCGTGTTGGGCTCGATACCGCGATGCGATTCGAACGCCTCCGGCAGCGAATGCAGCAGCGACGTGGCCAACAGCACGCCCACCGAAAAGCTGACCATCCGATCGACCATGCGCGACAGCACCGTCAATGACAGCACGGCGGCGCCCGCCATGCTGCCGATGCCAGACAGCGCGGTGGCGAGAAGAATGCCTAACAGGGTGGTATCGAAGGTCATGCGGAGGTGACGCAGCGGGAGCCAATAAACGCAACAGAGTTGCAAGAAGGGCGAATTGTATGCCGCTTTATCAACCTTTGCCAGCACAGACAAAAGAAAAAGGCCCCAGCGACTGCGAGGGCCTTCCATGGTCAGCGCGTGGAGGCGCTACACCACGCCGTGATCCTTGAACCAGGCGAGGCACTTCTTCCAACCATCTTCCGCGTCGGCCTTCACATAGCTCGGGCGGTAATCGGCATGAAATGCGTGGCCCGAATTCGGATACACGATGATGCGCGATGCGTGCGCCTTGGGGTTCTTGGACTTTTCCAACGCGGTTTTCATCGTGTCGCGCACGTCTTCCGTGATCACGGTGTCCTTCGCGCCGTAGAGGCCCAGCACGGGCGCCTTCAATTCGTCCACCTTGTCGATGGGCGAAGCCGGTTGCAGCGGATTCGGATTGCCCTTCAGCGGCCCGTACCAAGACACTGCAGCCTTGATGCTGGGATTGCGCTCCGCGGCAAACCAGACGTGACGTCCGCCCCAGCAGAAACCGGTGATGCCGATACGCGCCGCGTCGCCCCCGTTCTCCTGGGCCCATGCGATCGTGGCGTCGATATCGCCCGCCACCTGCGAATCCGGCACCTTGGATACCACGTTGGCGACGGCTTCCTGGACCGTGCCGTAAGCACGCGGATCGCCCTGGCGCACAAACAACTCAGGCGCGATCGCCAGATAGCCGAGCTTGGCAAAGCGCCGGCAGATATCGGCAATGTATTCGTGCACGCCAAAGATCTCGCTGACGACAATCACCACCGGAAGCTTCGTCTTGCCTTCTGGCTGGGCGCGATAGGCCGGCATCTTGAAATCGCCGACGAGCACAGTCACCTCACCCGCCGTCAGCCCGTTGAAATCGGTATGGATCGTCTGCGCAGTCACCGGCAGCACCGCAGCCGCAAAGGCCGAGCCCAGTGCCGTCTTCATAAAGCCGCGACGGTCAAAGCTGCGGCCGGGTACCAGGCTCTCCACTTCTGCATCAAGCTGCATCGCACTCTCCTCGCGCCCTCGGGCGGTTACGGTGAACGAAGCGGCTAGTCTACCGAAGCGGTTGCATTGCTGCCGAGCCAGGCAACCAGCACAAGTACAGGGAGCAGCCTAGTGCAGCTTGACCCGCGGATTCGTCTTGCTGCGCAGCCAGTGCATGACCGTATCCACCGACATGCGCACCCAACCGTGCAGCGCCAGAACGTGCATGCGATACAGCGACGTATACATCAGCCGTGCCATCAGGCCTTCGATGAACATCGATCCGCCGATCAGCCCGCCCATCAGGCTGCCGACCGCGCTGAAATGGCCGAGCGAGACCAGCGAGCCGAGATCCTTGAACGCGAACGGCTGGACCGGCTTGCCATCCATGCGCTTGCGCAACGCGTCGAAAAGATAGGTGGCCTGCTGATGCGCAGCCTGCGCACGCGGCGGCACGCTGGTCGACGCCTCGGGCCACGGGCAGCTTGCGCAATCGCCAAAGGCGTAGATCGAATCGTCGCCTTCCACCTGCAGCGTGCGCGAGACGACAATCTGACCCAGCTTGTTCACCGGCAGCCCCAGTTCGCCCAGCACCGACGGTGCACGGATGCCTGCAGCCCACACGGTCAGATCCGCCGGAATGGACTTGCCGCTGGCCGTGTTGACGGCGCTGGCGGTGACTTCCGTCACACGTTCGCTGGTGATGACGTCCACGTCGAGCTTGTGCAGCAGCTTGGTGGTCGCTGCCGAAATGCGCTCCTTGAGCACCGGCAAAATGCGCGGGCCGCCCTCGATCAAATGGATGCGGATGTCGTGGCGCGGGTCCAGCTTGTGCAGGCCATATGCGGCCAACACGTGGGCGGTGTTGCGCAACTCTGCCGACAGTTCCACGCCCGTGGCACCCGCACCGACGATGGCGATGTCCACCTGCGGACGCGCATCGCCCATACCGTTCTGTGCGCGCATACACGCTGCAATGAGCCTGCGGCGGAAGCGCTCGGCCTGCCATGCGGTGTCGAGGGCGATGGCGTGCTCGGCCGTGCCCGGCACGCCGAAGAAATGCGTCACGCTACCGATGGACAGCACCAGCGTGTCGTACGCAATTGCGCGCTCGGGCAGCACCTCGGTGCCGTCGGCGTCAACGCATCCGGACACAATGATGGATTTGGCGGCACGATCGAGGCCCTTCAGCTCGCCCTGCTGGAATTCGAAGCCGTGCCAGCGCGCCTGCGCCGCATATTCGAGCTGATGCGTGTTTGGATCCATGCTGCCGGCGGCGACTTCATGCAGCAGCGGTTTCCAGATGTGTGTGGGGTTGCGGTCGACCAGAATGACCTGCGCTGCGCCGCGCTTGCCGAGCTTGTCGCCCAGCCGCGTTGCGAGTTCCAACCCGCCAGCGCCCCCGCCGACCACCACAATGCGCGGCCCGTTCGCCTCGCCTGCGCCATCCGTCTGCCCTGCCATGTGCCTCTCCTGGAGCCGTTGAATCTTTTCGATCACGTGATCTGTCAGGTGCAGTCTGCTGCAACGCAAAATTCACCGCAACCCCGCATGCATGGATATGGCGAATCATGACAACCGCATGCCAAGGCCCTCCGCAGGCTGCCTCGGCAGGCAAACCGGCGCCACGCCTTGTATTACAGGGCGGCGCTCAGGCGGCAAGCGATTGCGTCAGTGCGCCTCTTCCCAGTTGGCACCCACGCCAACTTCGGCCACCAGAGGCACGCGCAACGTTGCGACGCTGCACATCAGCTCGGGCAGACGCTCGCGCACCAGAGCCAGTTCGTCCTGCGGGACTTCCAGAACCAGTTCATCGTGCACCTGCATGACAAGGCGCGAGCGCATCGCCTCGGCCTCGAGCCAACCTTGCACAGCCAGCATCGACAGCTTGATCAGGTCAGCCGCCGTGCCTTGCATCGGCGCGTTAATGGCGGCGCGCTCGGCAGCCTGACGACGTGGGCCGTTGCCGCCGTTGATGTCCGGCAGCCACAGGCGACGGCCGAAAACAGTCTCCACGTAGCCTTGCTCGCGCGCACTCTGGCGGGTTTCTTCCATGTAGCTCGCGGCGCCGGGGTAGCGGGCGAAGTAGCGATCGATATAAAGCTTGGCAGCGTCGCGCCCAATGCCCAGATTGCTGGCCAGCCCGAACGCGCTCATGCCGTAGATCAGACCAAAGTTGATGACCTTCGCCACGCGGCGCTGGTCGGGTGAAACCTCCAGCGGCGTCACGTTGAACACTTCGGCGGCTGTTGCGCGGTGCACGTCCTGGCCCTCACGGAACGCACGCATCAAGCCTTCGTCCTGTGACAGATGCGCCATGATGCGCAGTTCGATCTGCGAGTAGTCAGCCGACACGATCACGCTGCCCTCCGGGGCGATGAACGCTTCGCGGATGCGCCGCCCCTCTTCCGTGCGCACGGGAATGTTCTGCAGGTTCGGATCGGTCGAGGCCAGACGGCCCGTCACCGCCGTCGCCTGACCGTAGGTGGTGTGGACCCGGCCAGTGCGCGGGTTGACCATCTTCGGCAGCTTGTCGGTGTAGGTGGACTTGAGCTTGGCCAGGCCCCGGTAATCGAGCAGCAGCTTCGGCAGGGGGTAGTCTTCGGCCAGCTTCTGCAGCACTTCTTCGTCGGTCGACGGCGCACCGCTCGCGGTCTTCTTGATGACCGGCAGCTTCATCTGGTTGAAGAAGATGTCGCCGATCTGCTTGGGCGAGCCGAGGTTAAACGGCTGCCCGGCAAGCTTGTGCGCCTCGGCCTCCAGATCGATCAGGCGCAAGCCCAGCTCGTTGCTCTGCTTGGCCAGGCGATCGGCATCGATCAGCACGCCGTTGCGCTCCATCTTCTGCAGCACGATGGAGGTCGGCATTTCGATCTGCTCGTAGACGTAGCGCAGCTTGTCGTCTTCGGCCACCTTGGGGAACAGCGTGCGATGCAGACGCAGCGTGATATCGGCGTCCTCCGCCGCGTATTCGGTCGCGCGATCGAGGGGCACCTCATCAAAGCCGATCTGCGACGCGCCCTTGCCGCACACAGCTTCGTAGGTGATCGTCTTCAAGTGCAGCACGCGCTCGGCCAGTGCATCCATGCCGTGATTGCGGTGGGATTCGAGCACGTACGATTCGAGCATCGTGTCGTGCTCGATGCCGCGCAGCGCGATGCCATGGTTGGCAAACACGTGCGCGTCGTACTTCAGATGCTGGCCGACCTTCTTGCGCGACTCATCTTCAAGCCACAATTTCATGCGCGCAAGCACGGTGTCCCTTGAGAGCTGCGCCGCAGCATCAAACCCGGCCACATCAGGGCCGCGATGCGCCACCGGAATGTAGCAAGCTTCGCCCGGCTTGACCGACAGCGAAATGCCAACCAACTGCGCAAGCATCGGGTCAATGGAGGTCGTCTCGGTATCGATGCAGACGAGGTCCACTTCATCCAGGCGCTGCATCCATGATTCGAGCTGCGCTTCGGTCGTCACCGTCTCATACTTGATCTCGTCGGGCGGCGCTTCCACGTCGAACAGAGTGGCCTGGGCTTGCAGTTGCGCAGCCTCGCCGGCGTAGTTCTTCACCGGCGTCGCGGCCTTGCGCGCGGCGCCCACGCTTCGCGTGTCGGGCAGTGCTTCCCCAGAAGCTTCGCGCAGCCACGTCTTGAAGCCGTATCGAGAGAAGAAATCGACGAGCTTGGATTTGTCTTCGCCGCCGTCGATCAGCGCATCGAATGTCGGTACTTCTTTGCTGAGGTCGCAGTCGAGCTTCACTGTCAGCAGCTCGCGGCCCTTGGGTAGCCACTCAAGCGTGTTACGCAGGTTGTCGCCCACCACGCCCTTGATCTCGCCCGCGCGCGCCATGACCTCGTCGAGCGTGCCGAATTCCGACAACCATTTCACCGCAGTTTTCGGGCCGACC
Source organism: Burkholderiaceae bacterium 26 (assembly GCA_000955795.1). GTDB lineage: Bacteria > Pseudomonadota > Gammaproteobacteria > Burkholderiales > Burkholderiaceae > Ralstonia > Ralstonia chuxiongensis. Next base: position 136,455 of record JYOB01000017.1, on the reverse strand, counting down.
TTGGGCACCCCCGGCACGTTATCCACGGTGTCGCCAATCAGCGAAAGATAGTCGACGATGCGTTCGGGCGGCACGCCGAACTTGGCTTGCACGCCAGCCGGATCGAGCGTTTCATTGGTCATCGTGTTGACCAGCGTGACGTGGTCATTCACCAGTTGGGCGAGGTCCTTATCGCCCGTTGAGACGATGGTCCGGACGCCTTCGCGAGCCGCCCGTTCGGCCAGGGTACCGATCACATCGTCGGCCTCGACGCCCTCCACCACCAGGATGGGCCAACCCAATGCCCGTACGGCTTCGTGGATTGGTTCGATCTGCGCGCGCAGGTCGTCGGGCATGGGCGCGCGATGCTCCTTGTAGGCCGGATAGAGGTCGTCGCGAAAGGTCTTGCCTTTGGCGTCGAAAATGCAGGCGCTATACTTGGCCGGGTAGTCGTTGCGCAGTTTGCGCAGCATGTTCACGATGCCGTAGATGGCCCCCGTAGGAAACCCTTCTCCGTTTCGCAAGTCGGGCAGTGCGTGATAGGCACGGTATAGATAACTCGAGCCATCGACGAGCAACAGCGTTTCTTGACTTTCCGACATTCCCATGGACTCTAAAGTGACTGGAACGCCAAAAGGCGTTTCCGATAATGGCGCTTCTGCTGAAGGCGGCATGGCAAAGCAGGCTGCTGGTGCTTCCGCGACGGAGGTTTCGGCGGCTGAACTGACCGGTGTGAGCCCCTCGCGCCAGGCCACCACGGCCGACATGGACGTCAACGTGACAGTGGGCGTTGAACACGAGCCCCAAACTGACGCGACACACGGCCGTACCGATCGCAAGATGATCCCCAGCCTGCGGGCACTCGCCGACGAAGAACGCGCCACCGCAAAGAAAGCGCGCGCCTCCTGGCAGATGTTCACGATTATGGCAGAGTTCATCGAGGCGACGGAGTACCTTTCGGAGATCCGTCCGGCCGTCTCGATCTACGGCAGCGCGCGCCTGCGCGAGGATTCGCCGTACTACGAACGCACCATCGAAATCGCCCGGCTGTTCTCGGATGCGGGCTTCGCCGTCATCTCCGGCGGAGGCCCCGGCATCATGGAAGCGGCCAACAAGGGCGCCCACGCCGGCAAGTCGGCCAGCGTCGGCCTGAACATCGAACTGCCACACGAACAGCAAGGCAATCGATACCAGGACATCTCGATGCGCTTCCGCCATTTCTTCACGCGCAAGGTCACCTTCGTGAAGAACTCGGATGCGTTCATCGTCATGCCCGGCGGTTTCGGCACGCTCGATGAACTGGCTGAAGTGCTCACGCTCGTCCAGACGGGTAAGTCGCGCAGTGTGCCGGTGGTCATGTTCGGCAGCCATTTCTGGAAGGGCCTGCTGGATTGGTTCCGCTTTACGCTGCTGCCGATGGGCCTGATTGCCGAGCACGACCTGGACATCATGCGCATCGTCGACGAACCCAAGGACGCGCTCGACGCCGTCTACGAGTTCTACGAAAAGCGCGAAGGCACCTCGCCGATTCCGCCCAAGGAAGAAATGTTCTATCTGTAATCTTGGGTGTGGCATTTGGCACCACGCGAACGGACGATGGCGGGAGGCTGGACTGCTAGAATGTAGGGTCTCAGATCATCCGCCGGAGTCCATGATGGATTCGCTGCTTCACCCGTCCGCCCCCATCCACTCCGGCTTTGCCAATGCCGCGCGCCTGATGCGCCACGCTGGGCTGCTGGCAGGCGCCGTTTTCTGCCTCGCCCTACCCGCGCACGCCGAAGTGACATCCGACAGCGCCGGACTGGACCTGCCGGACGTCAAGGCGATCAACAATCAGCCGATTTCCAAGCCGACCCACGGCGCGATCCACAACGAGCGCGTCAAGCCGAGCTTCGACTACCGCGACAACGACGGTACGCAGGTGGAGGAATACCGTTTCCAGAAGGGCCAGGCGCCGGATATCCATGTCAAGTCGGGCATGGGCACGTCGTACAACCTGAGCAAGCCGGAAGACAGCTCGCCGCGTATCCGCGAGCGCGGCGATATCGACCGTGTGCCCTCGGTCAACGTCCTGAAGTTCTAAGCCTGTGCCGCAACCGCGGCGCCTGCAGGCCGGCTCCTCGGTGGACCGGCCCGCTTTCCCTCCACCCGTTTCCCGTTCCTGAAGCATGGCTGTTTTCACCCCGGTCTCCGACGCCGAGATCTCCCTCTGGCTGGACCAATACGATGTGGGCGCCGTGCGCGCATTTCGCGGCATCCCGTCCGGGATCGAAAACTCCAACTTCTTCCTGACAACGGAAAAGGATGGGCAGACGCACGAATACGTCGTCACCCTGTTCGAGCGGCTGACGTTCGAGCAACTGCCGTTCTACCTGTATCTGATGCAGCATCTGGCGCAGCACGACATCAGCGTGCCGGCGCCGATTCCGGGGCGCGACGGCGAGATCCTGCGCACGCTCAACGGCAAGCCGGCGACTATCGTGACGCGCCTGGCGGGCCGCTCGAACCTGGCGCCCACGGTGTCGGAATGCGCCATCGTCGGCGACATGCTCGCGCGCATGCATCTGGCGGGGCGCGACTATCCACGCCATCAGCCGAACCTGCGCAGCCTGCCATGGTGGAACGAAGTCGTGCCCGACGTCGTGCCCTTCGTGCACGGCGACACGCGCGCGCTTCTGGAAAACGAACTCGCGCATCAACAACGCTTCTTCGCCAGCGCCGACTACGCCGCGCTGCCCGAAGGCCCGTGCCATTGCGATCTCTTCCGCGACAACGTGCTGTTCGAGCCGGCCGCCGATGGCCAGCCGGAACGCCTGGGCGGCTTCTTCGACTTTTACTTTGCCGGTGTCGACAAGTGGCTCTTCGACGTGGCCGTCACCGTGAACGACTGGTGCATCGACCTGGCCACGGGCGTGCTGGATGCCGAGCGGGCACGGGCCATGCTCCACGCCTATCACGCCGAGCGTCCGTTCACAGACGCCGAATCGCGGCACTGGCAAGACATGCTGCGTGCCGCAGCCTATCGTTTCTGGGTCTCGCGCCTGTGGGATTTCTATCTGCCGCGCGACGCCGAACTGCTCAAGCCGCATGACCCCACCCACTTCGAGCGCGTGCTCCGTGAACGGGTTGGCGCGAGCGCCCTGACTCTGGATCTTCCCCAACCATGCAACTGATTGAAGTACCGGCCAAGCAAGGCTACGTCTGGCTGCGCCAGGGTGCGTGGCTGTTTCGCAAGAACCCGATTGGATTCTTGCTGCTGCTGTTCATCTATCTGTTCGCGGTCAACCTGTTGATGCTGCTAGTGCCGCCGATTGGTGTGTTCGCCATCCTGCTGGTGAATCCCGCCATCTTTGTGGGCTTCATGTCGGCCTGCCGCGACACAGTGGCGGGCAAGCGCGTCGGGCCGGCGTCGCTCATCGCGGGCTTTCGCGCATACGGCAAGGATGCAAGGCGCGGCCTGCTCAAGCTTGGCGGCATCTATGGCGTGCTGGTTCTCGTGGTCAGCGGCGTGCTGATGACGATGGTGGACGTTGACACGCTCATGACCGTCGTCAGCGACAAACCGCTCACGACTGAGGCGATCCGCGAGTTCTACCTCGCCATGGTGATGGGCTCGGTGCTGTACATCCCGGTGGCGGTGCTGTTCTGGTTTGCGCCGTTGCTGGTGGCATGGCACGGCATCCCGGTCGGCAAGGCGCTGTTCTTCAGCTGGATGACCGTGTGGCGCAATCGGGCGGCCTTCATCGTGTACGGCGTGCTCGTCGCAATCTTGCTGATCGCCGTGCCGCTGTTCATCGATGCGCTGTTCGCATCGAGCGGCGCCAACAACATCGCCCCGATCATCGCCACGCCGTACCGGATTCTGGTGATGGCGGTGCTGTACTGCTCGTTCTATGCCACGTACCGCGGTTGTTTCAACGTGACACAGGCCGCCGGCCAGACGACTGACACAGCGGCCTGATCGGCCCGATGGCCCGATCGACGCTCAGTTGATCGGGTCCAGCTTGGCGATGCCCAACGCCAGCGTCTTCACCCCGTGGCGGTTGAACTTGATCTGAGCGCGCGCCTCGGCGCCCTCGCCTTCGAGCGTCGTGATGACGCCTTCCCCGAACTTGTTGTGGAACACCGACTGGCCCACGCGGAAGCCCGTGGCCTCTGCGCGCTTGGCATCGGCGTAGTTCTTGCCGGTGTCCATGCCGCCGGTCGGGCGGCCGGTGTAGGCGTCGTCATCGCCGCGCTCGGGGCGCTTGAACCAATCCTTGCCCCAGGCGGAATCGCCTTGCACACGGCGGGTGGCTTGATAACCCGAGTGCTGCGGCGTCAGCCACTTCAGCGTCTCTTCGGGGAGTTCGTCAAAGAAGCGTGAGCGGATGTGGTAGCGAATCTGTCCGTGCAGCACGCGGCTTTGCGCGAACGACAGATACAACCGCTCGCGCGCGCGCGTAATCGCCACATACATCAGGCGGCGCTCTTCCTCCAGGCCGTCCTTCTCCATCTGACTGTTTTCGTGCGGGAACAGGCCTTCTTCCAGCCCAGTGATGAAGACGACGTGGAACTCCAGCCCCTTGGCCGCATGCACGGTCATCATCTGCACGGCATCCTGGCCGGCCTGGGCCTGGTTGTCGCCTGCTTCGAGCGAGGCGTGCGTAAGAAACGCGACCAGCGGCGTCATCTCCGCGGGCGTCTCGTCGGTCACGAGTTCAGAGGCGGTATCGATCTCGCCGCCTTCGATGCGAAGCATGGCGTCGTGGCGCACCGGCAGCGCGGTCGCAATCGCGTCGACGCCGTAGCCTTCTTCAGCAACGAAGGCTTGGGCTGCGGTGACCAGTTCCTGCAAGTTCTCGATGCGGTCCTGGCCTTCCTTCTCGCCCTGGTAATGCGTGATCAGGCCGCTGGCGTGGATGACGTGCTGGACGATCTCGGGCAGCGTCATCTGGCGCGTGTCGGCACGCATCTGTTCGATCAGACGGACAAACGCCGACAACTTGGTGCCCGCCGCGCCCGTGAGATACGGCACCGCCGCTGCGAGCGAGATGCCATACAGCCGCGCCGCATCCTGCAACTGCTCCAGGGAGCGCGCCCCAACGCCGCGCGCCGGAAAGTTCACCACGCGGCCAAACGCAGCATCGTTATCCGAGTTCTCCAGCAGCTGGATGTACGCCAGCGCGTGCTTGATTTCCGCGCGCTCGAAGAAGCGCAGGCCGCCGTACACCTTGTAGGCGATGCCGGCCGAGAACAGCGCGTGCTCGATCACTCGTGACTGCGCGTTGCTGCGATAGAGGATGGCGATTTCCGAACGCGCCGTACCGCTGGCAATACGGTCGCGGATTTCTTCGACGATCCAACCAGCCTCTTGTCCATCCGTCGCGGCCTGGTAGACACGCACCGGCTCGCCGTGGCCGGCATCGGTACGCAGGTTCTTACCCAGCCGACGCGTGTTGTGCGAAATCAGGTGATTGGCGGTATCGAGGATGTGGCCGTGCGAGCGATAATTCTGCTCCAGCTTGATCCGGTGCTCGACACGGAATTCGCGTTCAAAGTCGACCATATTGCCAACGTTGGCACCACGAAACGCGTAGATGCTCTGGTCATCGTCGCCCACCGCGAAGATAGCGTTGGGCGAGACACCGGGCTCGCCGAGGCCGGCCAGAATCTTCAGCCAGGCGTATTGCAGCTTGTTCGTATCCTGGAACTCGTCAACCAGAATGTGCTTGAAACGCCGTTGATAGTGCGCGCGGATGGCGTCGTTGTAGCGCAGCAGTTCGTAGCAGCGCAGGAGCAGTTCGGCAAAATCGACCACGCCTTCGCGCTGGCATTGCGCGTCGTAAGCGGCGTAGAGGTCGGCCATGCGGCGGTCGTACTCGTTGGCGATTTCCAGATCGCCCGCGCGCAGGCCCTGCTCCTTGGCGCCATTGATGAAGTACTGGACGTTCTTTGGCGGGAATTTCTCGTCGTCGATATTGAGCGACTTGAGCAAGCGCTTCACGGCGGAGAGCTGGTCTTGTGTATCCAGGATCTGGAACGTCTGCGGCAAGCCGGCATCGCGGTAATGCGCGCGCAGCAACCGGTTGCATAGGCCGTGGAATGTGCCGATCCACATGGCGCGCGTGTTGATCGGCAGCATGGCCTGCAGGCGGGCCGTCATTTCCTTGGCCGCCTTGTTCGTAAACGTGACTGCCAGCACACCCAACGGTGACACCCGCGCACTCTGAATCAGCCAGGCGATGCGGGTGGTCAACACACGCGTCTTGCCGCTGCCCGCCCCCGCCAGGATCAGCGCCGATTCATCGGGAAGGGTGATGGCAGCGCGTTGTTCGGGGTTCAGATTGGCGAGCAGGTCGGACATGCGGGAGGAGCCTCGGCAGAATCCTGAAATTATACCGGCCGCATTCGCCGCTTCGCCCGTGCCGGACATCGACACGCCGTATAATTCCAAGCTTTCGCCCGCCATTTTCCTGGGCCAAACGTCTTTTTACGCCGATTGCGCGCCCTGTCAGCATGACCGATCAAAACCAGTCCCTCGCCAAGAGTTTCGAACCCGCCACCATCGAGCAGAAGTGGAGCGCGGCCTGGGAAGCGATGGGCGTCTCCCGCGCAACGCTCGAAGCCGGCAAGCCCGACTTCTGTATCCAGCTCCCGCCGCCGAACGTGACGGGCACGCTGCACATGGGCCACGCGTTCAACCAGACCATCATGGATGGCCTGACGCGCCACGCGCGCATGGCCGGCGCCAATACGCTGTGGGTACCGGGCACCGACCACGCTGGCATTGCCACGCAGATCGTCGTCGAGCGCCAGCTGGATGCCCAAGGCGTGTCGCGCCACGACATGGGCCGCGAGAAGTTCGTCGAGAAGGTGTGGGAATGGAAGGAGCAATCGGGCTCGACTATCACGCGCCAAGTGCGCCGCATGGGTGCCTCCATCGACTGGGAGCGCGAATATTTCACGATGGACCCGAAGATGTCGCGCGCGGTCAGCGACGTCTTCGTGCGTCTGTATGAGCAGGGCCTAATTTACCGAGGCAAGCGCCTCGTCAACTGGGACCCGGTGCTCGGCACTGCCGTATCCGATCTGGAAGTGGTGAGCGAAGAGGAAGAAGGCTCGCTGTGGCACATCCGCTATCCGCTGGCCGAACCGGACGCTGTGCGCGGCCTGACCCACCTGACGGTTGCCACCACCCGCCCCGAGACGATGCTCGGCGACACGGCCGTGATGGTGCACCCCGAGGATGAGCGCTACGCCCACCTCATCGGCAAGTTCGTTCACCTTCCGCTGACCGATCGCAAGATCCCGGTGATTGCAGACGAATACGTCGACCGCGAATTCGGCACCGGCGTGGTCAAGGTCACCCCGGGCCACGACTTCAACGACTACGCCGTGGGCCAGCGCCACAAGCTGCCGCAGTTGTCGATCCTGACGCTCGACGCGAAGATCGTTGCCGATGCTCCGGCCGCGTACGCAGGCATGGATCGGTTTGACGCGCGCAAGAAGATGGTCGAAGACCTCGAAGCGCAGGGCCTGCTGGCTGAAGTCAAAAAGCACACGCTGATGGTGCCGCGCGGCGACCGTACCGGCGTCGTGATCGAGCCGATGCTGACGGATCAGTGGTTCGTCGCCATGAGCAAACCGGCGCCGGAAGGCACGCGCTTCCCGGGCCGCTCCATCGCTGAAGTAGCGCTAGACGCCGTGCAGAGCGGCAAGATCAAGCTCGTGCCCGAGCAGTGGGTCAACACGTACAACCAGTGGCTGAACAACATCCAGGACTGGTGCATCTCGCGCCAACTGTGGTGGGGCCACCAGATTCCGGCGTGGTACGACGAAGCCGGCAACGTATACGTCGGCCGTACCGAAGAAGAAGCCAAGGCCCAAGCGACGGCCAAGGGCTACACCGGCACGCTCACGCGTGACGACGACGTGCTGGACACGTGGTTCTCGTCCGCGCTGGTGCCGTTCTCATCGCTGGGCTGGCCGGCCGATACGCCGGAACTGAAGCACTTCCTGCCGTCCACCGTGCTGGTCACGGGCTACGACATCATCTTCTTCTGGGTGGCGCGCATGGTCATGATGACCTTGCACTTCACCGGTGAAGTGCCCTTCCACACCGTCTACGTGCACGGCTTGGTGCGCGATTCGGAAGGCAAGAAGATGAGCAAGTCCGAGGGCAACACGCTCGACCCGGTGGATCTGATCGACGGTATCGCGTTGGAGCCGCTGCTGGCCAAGCGCACGACCGGCCTGCGCCGCCCAAAGGACGCACCCAAGGTTGAAAAGCGCACGCGCAAGGAATTCCCCGAAGGCATTCCCGCATTCGGTGCCGACGCGCTGCGCTTCACCTTCGCCTCGCTCGCCACGCTTGGCCGCAGCATCAACTTTGACCCGGGCCGCTGCGAAGGCTATCGCAACTTCTGCAACAAACTCTGGAACGCCACGCGCTTCGTGCTGATGAACACTGAAGGCCAGGACTGCGGCATGCAGGAATGCGTCGGTGATTGCGGCCCCGAAGGCTACCTGCACTTCTCGCAGGCCGACCGCTGGATCGTCTCGCTGCTGCAGCGCGTGGAAACCGAAGTCGAGAAAGGCTTTGCCGACTATCGATTCGACAACATCGCCAACGCCATCTACAAGTTCGTCTGGGACGAATACTGCGACTGGTATCTGGAGCTGGCCAAGGTGCAGATCCAGACCGGCACGCCGGCTCAGCAGCGCGCCACGCGCCGCACGCTGCTGCGCGTGCTGGAAACGGTGCTGCGCCTGGCCCATCCGATCATTCCGTTCATTACCGAAGAACTCTGGCAGAAGGTTGCGCCGATGGCCGGCCGCGCCAAGGGCGATGGCACCGAAAGCCTCGCGCTGCAGGAGTACCCGCGCGCCGCGCTGTCCAAGATCGACGAGCAGGCCGAGCAGTGGGTGCAGCAGTTGAAGACACTGGTGGACGCCTGCCGCAACCTGCGCGGTGAGATGAACATCTCCCCCGCACAGCGCGTGCCGCTGTACGCCAATGGCGAGGCCGAATTCCTGCAGGTGGCGGCACCTTACGTGCAAGCGCTGGGCAAGCTGTCTGAAGTGAAGGTCTACACGGATGCGGCCGCCATGGAGCAGGACGGTGCCGGCGCACCGGTCGCCATCGTCGGCGAGAACAAGTTGCTGCTGAAAATCGAGATCGATGTGGCCGCCGAGCATGCGCGCCTGTCGAAGGAAATCGACCGCCTGCGCGGCGAGATCACCAAGTGCGAAGCCAAGCTCGGCAACGAATCGTTCGTCGCCCGCGCGCCGGCCGCCGTTGTGGAACAGGAACAAAAGCGCGTGACGGATTTCAAAGCCACGCTGGCCAAGCTGGAAGCCCAGATTGCACGGCTGCCGGTACAAGCTGCCTGAGCGCCCAGAACAATCGATATCAAGGAAACCACGATGCAACGCGTCACCAAAGCCGTTTTCCCCGTCGCGGGGCTCGGAACCCGCTTTCTGCCGGCCACGAAGGCCAGCCCGAAGGAAATGCTCCCGGTCGTGGACAAGCCGCTGATCCAGTACGCCGTGGAAGAAGCCATGGCCGCCGGCATCACCGAGATGATCTTCGTCACCGGCCGCAGCAAGCGCGCCATCGAAGATCACTTTGACAAGGCTTACGAGCTGGAAGCAGAGCTTGAAGCCAAGCACAAGACCGCGTTGCTCGAGGTCGTGCGCTCCATCAAGCCGTCGCATGTGGATTGCTTCTACGTGCGCCAGCCTGAAGCGCTGGGCTTGGGCCATGCCGTGCAATGCGCCGAGAAGCTCGTCGGCGACGCGCCCTTCGCAGTCATCCTGGCTGACGACCTGCTGGACGGCGACCCGCCCGTCATGAAGCAGATGGTCGACCTGTACGAACACTACAACTGCTCGGTAATTGGCGTGGAAGAAATTGACCGCGAGCAGAGCCGTTCGTACGGCGTGGTCGATGGCCGGCCGTGGGAAGAGGACGGCAGCGTGATCAAGATGTCGGGCATCGTCGAAAAGCCGGCGCCGGAAAACGCGCCGTCCAACCTGGGCGTGGTCGGCCGCTACATCCTCACGCCGCGCATTTTTGAACACATCCGCAACCTCAAACCGGGCGCGGGCGGTGAACTGCAACTGACGGACGCCATCCAGTCGTTGCTGTCCGCAGAGCAGGTGCTCGCCTATCGCTACAAAGGCGTGCGCTACGACTGCGGCAGCAAGTTAGGCTACTTGAAGGCAACGGTAGAACTGGCGCTCAAGCACAAGGAAGTCGCTGCCGACTTCCGAGCCTATCTGGCTGCGCGCGGCTGAGCCAATAGGCGCGTCGCCATGGAAAAAACCCGCGCAGCGTGAGCTGACGCGGGTTTTTTGTTGCCGGATCGTGTCCCGTCCGTCCGGCGCGGAGTTCCACCCTTTTGCGAGGAGAGGCTGCAGCCCTTCTTATTGCGGCGCCGTCAGCGGTTTGATGGTGTTGTTCAGCAAGCTCCAGTACGAACTGGTGCTGTACGGCAGCATCTGCTCAACGTAGTTCCACCAGAAGTAGCCGCCGATGAAGCGCGGGTCGGCTGCCATCGTGGTGGTACCCATCGGGTAATACGATTTGATCAGATTCTGCTGCACCGACAGGGGCGCCGACGTACTAGACGTACCGATCTCACCAAAGCCCACCTTCGCAGCCGGGAAGATGCTTTCAAGCAACTTGAAATCGTTTGCCCACGACGGATTCAAACCTGGGCAGTCCTGGTACGGGTAGTAGCTGAACAGTGCGTAGTCCGCACCTTGGAGCACACGGGACGGCAGGAAATTAGTCGCCCAGGTACGCCATGAGTCCATCGACAGTTCGTAGCAGTTGGTGCCCTTGCCATCGTCGTTGTAGTACATCGTCACCGACACCAGGCCACCCGCGCCCTTCACGATGTCGTAGGCATTGCCGACCATCTGACCGATCTGCTGTTCCTGCGACGTTGCCGTCGCGGTCGGACCGCTCGGGTTGGCACGCAACCATTCGCCGTTGATTTCATTGGCGATCTCCCATACGTCCACGACATCCTTCAGCGTGCTCACCAACTCGTTGGTGCGTGCGCTGTAAGTGGTCGGGTCGACCGGGAAATAGTACGAATCCATCACTTCGCCCATCACGTAGGCGACTTGATGAAGCTTGACCAGCGGTGCGTAATAGTCGGCTGCCGATGTACCCGGGTCGAAGACCACGCGCACGGTCGGCTTGTACGGCAGGTGCGTGAGCGACGCCACGATCGCATTGATTTTGCTGACGTCATCAAGCGTGACGCCGTAGATGGGTGCCTTCGGGCGCGTGGCCTGCGCCGAGGCATTTTGTATTCCCAGGCCTGTCAGCGTTGTTGCCGCCGCCAGACCCACCAAAGCGCGCAGGCTCATGCGCGCCGCCCTCTGTGCTGCTTTCTTGGTTTCCAACATTGTGATTTTCTATTCCCTCGGACGCAAAAACGTTACGCCCAGTACTGCGATGGACAAGCGCCGTCCTACCTGTGCGGTATCCCGATGTGGTGTGACTCCTTTGACACACTGAACACCGAACGGGTGCGAGCGTCAGATGACGCCCCGGTCGGCGAATGGATGCGCGATTAGAGGTCCTGCTGAGTCGATTGATCGATCAACGGCCGTGCGCTTATTGAGTGGACTGGTACAGCTGGCGCGAGCTCGCCCGAGGGCAGCACGCGGCTTGAAAAATGTGACAAGCCCTGCACTTCAGTTGGCTGCCAACTGCGTTCCCCCCGTTGGCAGCCAAGCGGCATGATACCGGATGTTGTCGGGAGATCAACGAAATTTAACGCTGCTTACGCAGCAATAATAAAAAAACCGCGGGTCGGGCAGACGCGCGGTTCTTCGAAACGCCCACGGGGTGGACGTCTTGGCGGCACAGCCGTTTTTACTTGTGCCGGTAGTTGATGCGACCCTTCGTGAGGTCGTACGGCGACATCTCCAGCTTCACGCGGTCGCCCGCGAGAATGCGGATACGGTGCTTCTGCATCTTGCCCGATGCGTAAGCCCAGATTTCCACGCCGTTTTCCAACTGCACGCGAAAACGATTGTCGGGTAGTGCTTCAGACACCACCCCTTCAAATTCAATCAGTTCTTCCTTGGCCAAACTCGTTCCTTTGTATGCAGCACGCGGCTGCGCCGATGGTTGCAATGATGTGATGACCCACCCGAACCACGCCACACGCATCTAGGATGCATGCAGCGGTACGCCGCGATCATCTGCCCGGACAGCGGGCTTGGGGGGTACCGAGTTGCACGAAACACAAATCGCGCCCGCCAGTGGCGCGCGCCGTTTCGTGCAAGCGAGAGCGAGGATGGGTGGCGGTCGCAGAAGCGCGCCGCCCGACTCGGCGCGGGGTATTCCCCGGTGCTGGACTCAGCTGCTACCGGCCAGGATTGGCGCGGAGGCGAGCCGGATTCGCTTTCTATTCTACCACGGGGAGCTTCCGCGGGTTCAGGCGCCGTCGGCGGGAAGCGACAGTTCAGGCACGTCACCATCGATGATGCTCTCAGCAAAGCGCAGCGCTGCAATGCGCGCAGCACCCACATTGCTGAATTGCCGGTCCCCCGAGAGGCGGAAGACCTGGGTCTGCCCTGGTTCGGGCGACTCCCCCGCCCGACAGATCATCACGGCTGCGTTGTAGCTGCGATCTTCCCTGGCCTCGGGCCAGCGTGCCGTGCGTTCATGTTGGAAAGCCAACGGATAAATGTCGAAGCCTTTGTATTGGCCCGCCGGCGAAGTGTCCATCTGAAATGCCCCCTTCTTGAACGTCGAGTGCTGTCTGACTATACACCCGTGCGTTTTGCATGGCGATGAAAGCGACGGCAACGTTTAACTTCGGGCACGGCACAGCATGCGCAGACCAATCGGCCATGGCAAAGAGGTCCGAAGCGACGACAAACGCTAGTCTAAAGAAGTTTCAGAACGTCACGCCCCGGCCGCACGGGGCAGCGTGATCCGGTTGTGCTAGTTTGGATTGATTGGTGCCTGCCGTGGCATTCAAACGGATACACACGCTCTGAGCACGGCACCGCCTCCCAATCCTTTCAAGAGTGACAATGCGCCTGATCTCTCCAATTGCCCTGGCGTGTGCCGGGCTGACGCTGTCTGCCTGTGGTGGCGGCGACGGTGGTTCGTCATTGAGCCCGCAAGCCAGCGCAGCTTCCAATGCGGCGAACGCCCAGTCGAAAACGATCGCCGCCACAACAACCACACCCGTTTGCGGAGTCAACGGTACCTCGCCGCTGGCAGGAGTCCAGACGTGGATGTATCAGTTGCAGGGCATGACAACCAGCGCGCAGATTGACGCGCTGGACGCGCAGCCGTACGACATGCTGGTGATCGAGGCCAACAACACCGTCAAAGGGCTGGAGAACTTCAACACCGTCGACATGGTGGCGCGCCTGCGCACCAAGCCCGACGGCTCCGCGCGCAAGGTGCTCGCCTACATCGACATTGGCGAGGCCGAAAACTTCCGCACCTATTGGGCGTCCAGTTGGAAGGCACCGACGGCTGACGGCCCCGGCACGCCCGACTTCATCATCAAGGCCGACCCCGATGGCTGGGCCGGTGACTACCCCGTAGCGTTCTGGGATCCGCGCTGGCAAGCGCTCTGGCTCGGGCCGAACGGCGCCGTCGCGCAACTGGCGCGCGAAGGGTTCGATGGCGTTTATCTGGATTGGGTCGAGGCGTACGCCGAGCCTTCAGTGGCAGACGCGGCCCAGGCGGCTGGCGTCGACCCGGCGCAGGCCATGGTGGATTTCATCGCCAAAATCCGTGCAGCGGGCCGCGCCATCAATCCGCAGTTCGCGGTGATCCAGCAAAACGCACCCTCGTTGATCGACGACGGCGGTGGATCAACCTTGCTGGCAACAATCGACGGCATCTCGCAGGAAGACACGTGGTTCGGCGGCAGTGCGGGTGCCGCGTGGGGCAGCGCCTCTGGCGGCGACAAGGCCGCCAGTGCAGATGACACGCAATGGACGATCGACCAACTCCAGAAATACTGCGCTGGGAACGTGCCCGTCTTCACGATCGACTACGCGTTGAAGACCACCAACGCGCAGAAGGTCTACACGGCTTCGCGCGGGCAAGGCTTCCACCCGCTGGTCTCCCGCATTGCGCTGTCCAAGCCGACGACTACGCCGCCCTGGAATTACTGACTACGCTCAACGACGCACCGGCCGCCGTATCGGCAAACGGCAGACCGACGTAGTTTTCGGCCAGCACGCGGGCCCCGGCCGGTGAGCTGGTCACGTAGTCCAGCTCGGCGCGCTGCAGCTTTTGCATGAACGGCGTGTGGTCGTCAAAGCGATGCAGCATCGACGTCATCCACCACGAGAAATGCTCGGCGCGCCAGACGCGTTGCAGGCAGCGTTCGGAGTAGCTTGCAAGCTGGGCGGTGTCGTCCTGCTTGTAGCGCGCGGTGAGCGCCTGAGCCAGCACGCGAACGTCAGCCACAGCCAGGTTCATCCCCTTCGCGCCGGTGGGCGGCACGATGTGCGCGGCGTCCCCCGCCAGGAACAGGCGGCCGTACTGCATCGTCTCGCAGACAAAGCTGCGCATCGGCGTGACGCTCTTCTGCAGGATCGGGCCTTCCTTCAGGCGCCAGCCGTCGTTGTTCTCGAGTCGCGTGTGGAGTTCATCCCAGATGCGCGCATCGGACCATTCGGCCAGGTTCTCATCGGGCTTGCATTGCAGGTAGAGCCGCGTGATCTTGGGTGAGCGCATGCTGAACAGCGCAAAGCCGCGATCGTGGCTCGCGTAGATCAGCTCTTCCGCGGCGGGCTCGGCTTCCGCCAGGATGCCAAGCCAGGCAAACGGATACACGCGCTCGAACACCGCTTGCCGCTGCGCCGGAATCGCTTGCCGGCAGATGCCGTGAAAGCCATCGCATCCGGCGATGTAATCGCATTGCAATGTCTGCGGCACGCCGTCGTGGACGAACTGCACCGAAGGCGTGGCCGACTCGATGTCGTGTACCGACACATCGCTCACATCGAACAGCAGCGGAGCGCCCTGCTCCATGCGCGCCGCAATCAGATCCTTGACCACCTCATGCTGCCCATACACGGTGATCGAGCGGCCGCCCGACATCGCCGTCAGGTCAATGCGATGGCGCTTGCCACCAAATAGCAGATCGATGCCGTGGTGCACCAGCCCTTCGCGGCGCATCCGATCACCCACACCCGCTTCGTTAAGCACATCGACCGTGCCTTGCTCCAGCACGCCGGCACGGATGCGCTCTTCAACGTACGCGCGGCTCTTGGTTTCGAGGATGACGGCGTCGATGCCGTTGCGGTGCAGAAGCTGCCCGAGCAGAAGGCCTGCCGGGCCCGCGCCGATGATGGCGACCTGGGTGCGCATGGTGGTTGTCTCCAGAGGTGTTTGGAATCGTTCTGGCAACCATTGTTGGCCTGTGCCTTGATATCGCACAATGCAATATTGACGATAAACTTTATCGCTAATTCAGATAGTACGTTTGCCATGTCGACCCTGCCCGACTTTGACCTGAATCTGTTGCCGATCCTGCTGGCGCTGCACGACGCGCGCAGCGTGAGCATGGCCGCGCAACAGCTCGGTATGAGCCAGCCTGGCGTGAGCACCGCGCTGGGGAAGCTGCGTGCCGCGTTTGACGACCCGCTGTTTGTACGCACCTCGCGCGGCATGGAGCCGACGCCGCGAGCGCTGGCGCTCATTCCTGCAGCACGCGATGTGCTGGCGCGTGTGCAGCAGGGCATTCTGGAAACCGGCGCGTTCGATCCGGCCACGACCACGCATACGTTCTCGATCTCGTTGTCAGACGTGGGCGAGATGGTGTTTTTGCCGCGCATTGTCGAGGCGATGGCGCGGCAGGCGCCGCGGGCGTCGGTGCAGTCTGTATCGCTGCCGCCGGCGCAGATCGAGCGCGCGCTAGAGACCGGTTCGCTCGACTTGGCTGTGGGTTACTTCCCTGACTTGAAGAAGAACAACTTCTTCCAGCAGCGGCTGTTTACGCACTATTTCACATGCATCGTGCGCGCCGATCATCCCGTCACGCGCGGCGGCAACACAAAGCTGTCGATGGCGCAGTTCCTGGAATACGGGCACGCCGTGGTGCGCGCGGAGGGGCGCAGTCAGGAACTGTACGAGCGGTTTCTGGAACGCAAGCGCATCCGCCGTAAGCCAGCGCTGCTGACACCGCATTTCATGAGCATTCCGTTCATCCTGGCGCGCACGGACTTGATTGCGACGGTGCCGCACGCGGTGGGCCTGTCGTTCATGCAATCGCACGCCAACATCTGCGTGATGGAGCCGCCGCTGGAGCTGCCGAGCTTCGATCTCAAGCAGCACTGGCATCGCAAATTCCATAACGACACGCGCAACCAATGGTTCCGCGCGCTGGTGTCGTCGCTGTTCAACGACGAGGCGGATGAATGGCGCGAGCCCGGCCATCGGCCCGCTAAACGCAAAAACACGAAGTAATCGACCTGCCCCGGATGTTCACAATCACGCGCAGGCGGCGTCGGCGGCCATTTTCCCGGTGTGTTGCGTGGCGCCTACCCGAGACGGAGGATTCTGCGTCTACGTCTTCGAAGCGGCCTCCGCGTCCATCTCCGCAAACACCGTCTGCGCCAGATGAAACGCATGGTTGGCCGCCGGCACGCCACAGTAGATGGCGGTCTGCAGCAGCGTTTCCTGAATCTCGTCGCGCGTGACGCCGTTGTTGGCAGCGGCACGCAGATGCAGACGCAACTCACCGTCGCGGCCGAGGGCGACCATCATGGCGATCGTCAGGAGACTGCGCGTGTGGCGCGGCAAACCGGGGCGTGTCCAGATTTCGCCCCAGGCATAGCGCGTGATGAGATCCTGGAACGGTGCGGTCAGCTCGGTCTGCGCGGCGTTGGCACGATCGACGTGGGCATCACCCAGCACAGCGCGGCGCACTTCCATGCCCGCAGCGTAGCGTTCGCGATCATCCATGGGAGACCTCGCGCGCAACGCCCGTCGTCAAGAAGCTGACCAGCGCTTCGGTGTAGCCGTCAGCCTGCTCCCAGTTGGCGAGGTGGCCAGCGGAGAGTTCGATGTATTGCGCACCGGGCACGCCGTCGGCAATGAGCTTGGTCTGAGCGGCGGGCGTGGAGATATCGTGCGTGCCGCCGATCACCAGCATCGGCACGCGGATGTCCGGCAGCTGCGCGCGTAAATCCGCATCGCGAATCGCGCCGCAGTTGCCGTTGTAGCCCGCGTCCGGCGTCGACAGCAACATCGCCTTGACGATGTCGACGCGGCTTGCGTTGGCATCGCGGTAGCCCTGCGTGAACCAGCGCTCCAGCACGGTTTCCGTAATGCTAGCCATACCGCCCTGTTCGACCTGCGCGATGCGGGTGTTCCAGCTTTGCTGCGTGCCGATCAGCGCGGCGGTGTTCGTCACCACCATGCGCGGGAAGCGCTCGCCGTGATACGCGGCCAGCCACAGGCCAGTCAAGCCGCCCATCGACAGGCCGCAGAACAGCGCAAGCTCAATGTTGTAGTGGTCGAGCAACGCAAGCACATCCCCGCCAAGCTGTGCGACACCGAACGGCGCGTCGGGCACGCTCGACTTGCCGTGGCCACGCTGGTCATAGCGCAACAGGCGGAAGTGCTGACGCAGCGCTTCGAGCTGCGGCTCCCACATGCCCAGGTTGGTGCCTAGCGAGTTCGACAGCACAAGCACCGGCTTACCCGTGGCGGGCCCATCATCGAATTCGTGATACAGGCGGACGTTGTCGTGTTCAAGCCAGGGCATGGTGTCTCCGTGGAATGCGTGTTCAGGGGTGGCGGCGAGCGTGTTCCGCGAGCACGCGGTCGACAGCGGCGCCCGCATCGCCAAGGTAATGGGTGGGATCGAGCAGCGCGCTCAGCCGTTGCGGCGTGGCGGTGCCCCAGATGCGCAGGACGTCGGCGTCTTGGGCCAGCACGTCATGCAGCGTTTTGCTCTCTTGTACGGCTTTGCGGCTGGCCGCTTCGACCACATGGTGCGCTTGCAGGCGACCAAGATCTGCGCCGAGCGCCAGCATCACGGCTTCACCAAGGATCAGGCCGTGCGTGAGGTCCAGATTCGCGCGCATGCGAGCGTCGTCAACATGCAAACCTTCAACAATCTCACGCATGCGATCGAGTGCGCCGGCCACGAGGCAAGCCATCTCGCGCAACGTCGCCCATTGCGCCTGCCAGCCGCCGAGCGCGCGTTCGTGCTCCTGCGGCAGCGCAGACAGCAGCGTGCTCGCCAACCCCGGCATGCGCGTGGCCGCAGCCAGCACCGTCGCGCAACCGACCGGGTTGCGTTTATGCGGCATGGTGGAAGATCCGCCCTTGCCCGCACCGGACGGCTCGGCAACCTCGCCGACCTCTGTCTGCATCATCAGCGAGAGATCGCGCGCGAAGTGGCCCAGCGTGCCGGTCAGCAGCGCAAGCGTGGTGCCAATATCGGCGATTCGATCTTGCTCGCCGTGCCACGACAGCGCTGGCAGCGGCAAGTCAAGCACGTGCGCCAGCGTCTGAGCAACGGCACGTGCATGTTCGCCCAGGCTGGCAAGCGTGCCCGCCGCCCCGCCAAACTGCAGCGCGGGCACATGCGCGCGCAACGCGGCAAAGCGATCCTGCGCCCGATGCACCGCTTCCAGCCAGCCCGCAACCTTGCGCCCGAACGTGGTCGGCAGGGCTTGCTGCAACCACGTGCGTGCCACCATCGGTGTATTGCGATGACGTTGCGCCAGTGCGGCCAGCGCGTCCGCCAGTTTCTGCAAATCTGCTTCGATCAACTCCGCCGATTGCCGCCACTGCAGCATCAGACCGGTATCGATCACGTCCTGGCTGGTCGCGCCCCAATGCACGTAGCGCGCGGCGTTTTCATCGTGCTGCGCGACGGCGGCAGTCAGTTGCTTGACCAGCGGAATTGCCAGGTTGCCCGCGCTGGCAGCGGCGTTGCCCAACGCGTCCAAGTCCAACGTGACGTTGGCGCACACCGCGCGAATCGGCGCCACGGCTTGCGCCGGAATCACGCCCGCCGCGCCCTCGGCCTGCGCGAGCGCCGCCTCCACATCGAGCATCGCGCGCACCGTGGCCGCATCGGACCACACCGCCAACATGGCCGGTGTGGAGAATGCGCGATCGAGCAGTCCGCTGGTCATGGCCGTATCAAACGCGTTCGATCACCAGCGCAATGCCCTGCCCCACGCCGATGCACATCGTGCACAGTGCATAGCGTCCGCCCGTGCGTTGCAGCTGATACATCGCCGTCGTCACCAGGCGCGCGCCGCTCATACCGAGCGGGTGGCCCAGCGCGATGGCGCCGCCATTCGGATTGACGCGCGGATCGTCATCACGCAGGCCCAGTTGGCGCGTCACTGCCAAACCCTGCGCAGCAAACGCCTCGTTCAGCTCGATCACGTCCATCTGATCAATCGTCAGGCCCAGTTGCTTGAGCAGCTTCTGCGACGCCGGTGCCGGGCCAATGCCCATCACGCGCGGTGGCACGCCAGCGGTCGCCATGCCGACGATGCGTGCACGCGGGGTCAGGCCAAAGCGCTTGGCGGCGTCTTCATTGGCGAGGAGCAGCGCGCAGGCGCCATCGTTCACGCCCGAAGCATTGCCGGCGGTCACGGTGCCGTCCGGACGCACCACGCCCTTGAGCTTGGCAAGTGCTTCCATGCTGGTCGCGCGCGGATGTTCATCCCGGTCCACCACGATGGCATCGCCTTTCTTCTGCGGGATCGTCACCGGCGTGATTTCCTGTGCGAGCGTGCCGTCTTCCTGCGCACGCGCGGCGCTGGCCTGGCTGCGCAGCGCGAAGCGGTCCTGGTCTTCGCGGTTGACCTTGTAGTCGGTGGCGACGTTCTCGGCGGTTTCGGGCATCGAGTCGACACCGTATTGCGCCTTCATCAGCGGGTTGATGAAGCGCCAGCCGATGGTGGTGTCGTAGATGGCGGCATCGCGCGAGAAGGCGCTCGCGGCCTTGCCCATCACGAACGGCGCGCGGCTCATGCTCTCCACGCCGCCCGCGATCATCAGCGCGGTCTCACCCGAGCGGATCGCGCGCGCAGCGGTGCCGGTCGCGTCCATGCCCGAGCCGCACAGGCGGTTGATGGTCGAACCCGGCACGCTGTCCGGCAACCCGGCCAGCAACGACGACATGCGCGCCACGTTGCGGTTGTCTTCGCCCGCCTGGTTGGCGCAGCCGAAGATCACGTCGTCGATGGCCGACCAGTCGACCTGCGGGTTGCGCGCCATCAGCGCCTTGAGCGGCACCGCGCCAAGGTCATCCGCGCGCACGGCAGACAGGCTGCCGCCGTATCGGCCGATGGGGGTCCGGATGGCGTCGCAGATAAAGGCTTCGGTCATGATTGTTCTGTCTCCAATAGTTCTAGGCACGACGCAACGGCGCGGCCGTCATCGTCTGCAGCGTATCGAAATCGAGGCCGTCGGCCATCTCACGCACCACCAGCCCCTCGGGCGTGATGTCGATCACCGCGAGGTCGGTGTAGATGGTATCGACACAGCCGATGCCCGTCAGCGGATACGTGCACGACGGAACGATCTTGCTTTCGCCCTGCTTGGTCTGGTGCTCCATCATGACGAAGACGCGCTTGGCACCGATGGCCAGATCCATCGCGCCGCCCACGGCAGGGATTGCATCGGGTGCACCGGTGTGCCAATTGGCCAAGTCGCCCGTGGCTGACACCTGAAAGGCGCCAAGCACGCAATAGTCGAGATGGCCGCCACGCATCATGGCAAACGAATCGGCGTGATGGAAGAACGATGCACCGGGCTTGATGGTGACGGGCTGCTTGCCGGCGTTGATCAGGTCTTCGTCTTCTTGCCCGGGCGCGGGTGCAGGGCCCATGCCTAGCAGGCCGTTTTCGGTGTGCAGGATGATTTCGCGGTCGGCCGGCAACTGATTGGCCACGAGCGTCGGCAAGCCGATGCCCAGGTTGACGACTGAGCCATCGGGAATGTCACGCGCCACACGCGTAGCGATTTGATCGCGCGTCCAGCGTTGAATCTTGGCGGTGGTTTCGGCGCTCATGCGGTCGCCTCCTGACGAATAGCGTTCATCTTGTCTTGGTAGTGTCGGCGACGGCCTGCATTCGCGGACGCGCGCATCCCCGCCATGCGGGGCCCCTGCTTGCTGCTCATGCGGCCTCCTTGGCTTGCGCAGCGCTGCCGAGTTGCACGACGCGCTTCACAAAAATGCCCGGCGTGACGATGTGCTCCGGGTCCAACTCGCCAAGCTCCACCGTCTCGCTGACCTGCGCGATGGTGCACTTGGCCGCCATCGCCATCACCGGCCCGAAGTTGCGTGCCGTCTTGCGATAAACGAGGTTACCCCAGCGGTCTGCGCGCAGCGCCTTGATGAGGGCGTAGTCGGCGGTCAGCGGCAACTCGAATACGTACGGCTTGCCGTCGATGATGCGCGTTTCCTTGCCTTCGGCCAATTGCGTGCCATAAGCGGTCGGGCAGAAGAAGCCGCCAATGCCGGCACCTGCGGCGCGGATACGCTCGGCCAGGTTGCCTTGCGGCACCAGTTCCAGCTCGATCTCGCCGGCGCGATACAGCGCATCGAACACATACGAATCGGCTTGGCGGGGGAACGAGCAGACGATCTTGCGCACGCGGCGCGCCTTGAGCAGCGCGGCCAGGCCCGTCTCGCCATTGCCGGCGTTGTTGTTGATGATGGTCAGTTCACGCGCGCCATGCGCGATGAGCCCGTCGATGAGTTCCGATGGCATGCCGGCGGTACCGAACCCGCCAATCATGATGGTGGCACCGTCCGGGATATCGGCCAGGGCGGCCTCCACAGACGGACAAAGCTTGTTGATCACGTGCATTCTCCGGCAAGGGCGCCGCACATTCTCGATGGCTGGCGCGGTTCGGAGCATCGCGGGGGCCGGACATGGCCGAGCCGCAACGGGCGGCGTGCGAGTCTCCTGTTTGACGATTGGATCGACACAGGCCTTTGCTGTCCGGCCCACGCTTGCTTTCCCTTATTTGTTCGATATACGAACTCACGTTCGATCCAAGAACGAATCTACGCCTCCCCTCCCGAGCGTGTCAAGGCGTACGCATGCCGATCAGACGTTCGAGTAGCGAAACCGGGGCAATGTCAGTAGTCTTGAGGCCACTGCACCGCTTTTGTCTTTCTTTGCATGTCTGCTGCCGAACTGCCTACCGAAAAGCCCAGCGATTCCTATGTCCAGTCCTTTGCACGAGGGCTGTCGGTCATTCGCGCGTTCAATGCCGAACGCCCCGAGCAAACGCTCTCCGAAGTCGCCGAGGCCACGGGCCTAACCCGCGCCGGCGCCCGACGCATCCTCCTCACGCTGGTCAGCCTGGGTTATGTCAGCTTTGAAGGCCGCCTCTTCCGCCTCACGCCCAAGATTCTTGATCTCGGGTTCGCCTACCTCACCTCGATGCCGTTCTGGAATCTGGCCGAGCCGGTGATGGAAGAACTCGTGCAGACGGTGCACGAGAGTTGCTCAGCCTCGGTATTGGATGGGACGGAGATCGTCTATGTTCTGCGCGTGCCCACGCAAAAGATCATCGCGCTGAACCTGTCGGTCGGCAGCCGCCTGCCCGCGTTCTGTACGTCGATGGGCCGCGTATTGCTGTCGGGCCTGCCGGAGGATCGGCTCGACATCGCACTGCGTGAATCGGACCGGCGGGCGCGCACGCAACGCACCATCACAGACGTCGACGCACTGAAGGACATCATTGCCGGCGTGCGCCAACAAGGTTGGGCGCTGGTCGACCAGGAGCTTGAAGAAGGGCTGATTTCGCTGTCGGCGCCGATCCGCAATCGCGCAGGGGATATCATCGCCGCCATGAATATCAGCGGGCAGGCCAACCGGACTTCCGGCAAACAGATGACGAAGCAGTTTCTCGGTCCGCTGCAGCAGGCGGCCGAGCGTATTTCTGCCATGGTGCGGGTACGAACCTGACCTGAGTTAAAGGCAGCAGCGCCCAATGCGCTGCGCGCCTCGCATCCCGACAGTTTTTTCAATAAAATTGTGGCTCCGTGGGCAAAGAGGATGTCTGTGACTCAACACACCGCCATTCACACCGGTCTGGATGTGAAAGGCCGCCAACGCCGGGCGCATGCTTCGTGCATCCTGGCGCTTGCCCTGCCGTTGCTGTCCAGCCCTGTGTGGGCCCAATCGACCACGCTGGCGACGGCCATGCAGGAATTGACGCCGCTGGCCCGCATGCTGGTGGGCGCCGCCACGGGTCGCAGCACGGCCGCCGCCGGCGTGCCGGCCCTCACGGGCCCCGCCCGCAATGCAGACCGTGCCCTTGCCCAGGCTTGCGCCGAAATCAACCGCTTCACCCCCGTCCCGCTCGACCGCGAAACCTCGCTGGCGCAATGCTCGCTGGCGCAGAAGAAAAACCTCGTCTTCGTCATCACGCTGACCAACTACGCGGCGCACTCGGCCGCGTCGCAGGGCTTTCGGCTGAATTTCGTGCCGATCCTGCAGAAGAACATCTGCAACAACGGCGACGTGCGCATCCTCACGCGCCTCGGCCTGAGCCTGGTCTACCGCTATCGCGGCAACGATCACGAGACCGTGGGCGACGTGCCCATCAACGAATCGATCTGCGGCACGCTCTAACCCCACGCTCTGCCCCGGGAATCCCCTGATGGAGCGCGGTCGGCTGCCATGTCATTAATGGCAGACAAAGTCTCATTTGATCCAACATCTGCCGGGCCCCTGCCTTGCTGCGCCAGCCTTACCGGGCTGCACGCGCGCAACCCGGCAACCCCAACACCCGCCTGTGCATTGCACCCCGCCCTGCTTGCCATCCGCCATCTCCGCCGCGTCGGCATGGACTATAGTTGGGCGTTCCGCGCGGGCCTGGCGCGGGCATTCTGCTCGCAGTCATATGGTTATCCGAAGTGCGCGCATGCAAATCGCGCATACGCCGGTATGCTCGCGGGCGATCCTCGATCTGATCTCGTTTCGCACACAGTTCACCACCCAAGTCGTCAAGGAGGAAATCCGATGAAAACAAACCGACGTCTGACGCAATTTGCGGGTGCAGCCATCCTGGCTGCGGCAACCCTGATCGCCACCACCGCACACGCTGATCAAATTTCCGACATCAAGAAGAAAGGCGAACTTGTCTGCGGCGTGCTCGGCACCGACGAGCCGTTCAGCTTCCTGAAAGACCCGATGAGCCGCGAGATCGTCGGCTATGACGTCGACATGTGCGATGCCATCGCCAAGAGCCTGGGCGTCAAGCCCGTGCTCAAGCAACTGGCCGTAGCCGCACGCTTGCCCGAACTGCAGCAAGGCCGCGTGGACCTGCTGGCCGCCTCGCTCACGCACAACAAGGAGCGCGAGGCACAGATCGACTTCTCGGTGTCGACGTTCATCACGGGCCAGAAGGCCATGGTGAAGAAGAGCAGCGGCATCACGTCGCTCGCCCAGCTTGATGGCAAGAAGCTCCTGACGGTCAAGGGTTCGACCATGGAAGCCAACATTGCCAAGACCATCAAGAACGCCGATGTGGTCTCGTTCGACAACAGCCCGCAGGCGCTGCTGGCCCTGCAACAAGGCAAGGGCGTCGCCTACGTGAACGACGAAACCACGCTGATCGGCAACATGGCCAAGATGGGTCCGGCAGCGAAGGACTACGCGCTCCTGCCGCAAAACCTGTCGACCGAACACCTCGCACTGGGCATCCGCAAGGGCGAGCCGGCCTTCAAAAAGCAGGTCGACGACGTGCTGCTCGGCATGGAAAAGAGCGGCGAGGCGCAGAAGCTGTTCGACAAGTGGTTCGGCCCGAACACCAAGATGGCCTTCCCGCAGCGCACCTTCAAGATTTCTACCGACAAGATCGATTAATCGTTAAAGGTCGGGCCGCCCGGACGCCGTTCTGGGCGGTGAATCTCCATGCCCCATTTTGATTTGTCGATGCTGCTCTCTGGGCAGTATCACCAATGGCTCGTCAGCGGTTTTTTCCTGTCGATCAAGCTCTCAGTGCTGGCCTTCGTGCTGGCGCTGCCGCTTGCCATCGTCGTGGCGCTGCTGCGCCTGGCGCCGGCCGCACCGCTGCGCGGCATTGGCCAGACCTTCGTCGAAGCCATCCGCAACGTGCCGCTGCTCGCCCACATGCTGTTCTGGTATTTCGGCGCGCCGCAGATCCTGCCGGAGTTCATCCGGGACTGGCTCTACAGCATGAACTACGAGGCCGCCAGCGCCGTCATTGCGCTCGTGCTCTACACCGCCGCGTATATGGCGGAAGACATCCGCAGCGGCATCCGTTCGATCCCGAAGGAACAGCTTGAGGCCAGCCGCGCGCTCGGACTCTCGTTCCTGCAGGCCATGCGCCTGGTGGTGCTGCCGCAATCGCTGCGCGTGACGGTACCGCCGCTGGTAAGCCAAACGTTGAACCTGTGGAAGAACTCGAGCATCGCCATGGTCATCGGCGTGGCCGAATTGATGTACCAGGCACAGCAGGTGGAGTCCGCCACCTTCCGCGGCTTTGAGGCGTTTGCGTTTGCCACCGCAGCCTATCTAACCATCTCGATTGCGATCACGGTGTTCTCTGCCTGGTATCAGCATCGCTACCCCGTGCGGACGCTGTAGCCATGCTCGATCTCATTCAAACCTACGGTATCTACTACCTGATCGGCCAGTACCCGAACGGGCCGCTGGGCGGGCTGGCACTGACGTTCCTGCTGGCGTCCGCCGGCCTCGTTCTGGCGCTGCCGATGGGCATTATCCTGGGCCTGTGCCGCGTGAGCCCGATCGCCGCGCTGCGCTGGCCGGCCACCGCGCTCGTCTACGTGGTGCGCGGCACGCCGCTGCTGATGGTGATCTTCTGGGCGTATTTTCTGCTGCCCTCCATCACCGGCCAGCGCACGGATCAGTTCAGCACCATGCTGACCGCGCTGGTGATTTTCGACGGCGCATATCTGGCAGAGATCGTGCGCGCGGGCATCCAGGCGTTGCCGCGCGGGCAGATGGAGAGCGCCCGCTCGCTCGGCCTGTCGTACATGCAAGCAATGCGGCGGGTGATCCTGCCGCAGGCGCTGCGCAACATGCTGCCGTCGCTCGTCAACCAGCTTGTCTCGACCATCAAGGAGACCTCGCTGGGCTACATCATCAGCCTGCCCGAGGTGTCGTTCGTGGCGGGGCAGATCAGCACCGCTGTAATGGTCAAGTCCGCCGAGGTGTACGGCCTGCTCGGCATCAGCTACTTCATCATGTGCTTCAGCCTGACACGCGTGGCGTTCTATCTGGAGCGCCGCCTTGCAGCGCGCGCTCCGTCCAAACCATGAACATGATCACGATCGAACACGTCGACAAGTGGTACGGCGATTACCACGCGCTGGTCGACATCAACGAAACCGTTGCCAAGGGCGAAGTGGTGGTCGTGTGCGGGCCGTCGGGCTCGGGCAAGTCGACGCTCATCCGCACGCTGAACCGGCTCGAAGCCATTCAGAAAGGCCGCATCGTCGTGAACGGACACGAGGTGCATGCGCCCGGCGTGGACGTCAACCTGCTGCGCAGCGGCATCGGCTTCGTGTTCCAGCAGTTCAACCTGTTTCCGCACCTGACGGTCATGCAGAACTGCACGCTCGCGCCGGTGCAGCTCAAGCGCATGCTGCCGCAGGAAGCGAAGGACTTTGCGATGAGCCTGCTCGAACGCGTGGGGCTGCCGCACAAGGCCGGCGCCTACCCCGGCGAGTTGTCGGGCGGCCAGCAGCAGCGCGTGGCCATCGCGCGCGCCCTGGCCATGAAACCGCCCGTCATGCTGTTCGACGAGCCGACCTCCGCGCTGGACCCGGAGATGGTGAACGAGGTGTTGCTGGTGATGAAGGACCTCGCCCGCGACGGCATGACCATGGTCTGCGTCACGCACGAGATGGGTTTCGCACGCGAGGTGGCAGACCGCGTTCTGTTCATGGACCAAGGCCAGGTGCTGGAGCGCGCCACGCCGGAAGACTTCTTCCAGCGCCCGCAACACCCGCGCGCGCAGCGCTTCCTGGCCGACATCCGCTCGCCGTGGAGCGAACCCGCCTGAACCAAGGCGGCGCGCAAAAAAATAGGGGGACGATGTCCCCCGTTTTCTTTGCCGTCCGCTTAAACCTGTTCACGATCCGTAGCGAGCGGTCCGAGGTTGGCCCGAGAAGCGCAACCGTACATCGGTACGGTGAGCATCACAGGGCCAAGATCGGACCGCGCAGTAGGATGGTGGGCAGGTTATTGAATGGCCTTGTCGTTCGGATGTGCGTACAGCTCCTTCATGCCGGCTGTCATCTGGTAGTTCAGGTTCAGGCCCTTTGGCGGAATCGGCGACAGGAACCATTTCTTGTAAAGATCGTTCGCCTTGCCCGACTTCATCAGGTCGGCAATCACGTCGTCGGCCACTTTCTTGAACGCCGGATCGTCCTTGCGCATCATGCAGGCGTAGGTTTCGGTCTGCAGCGGTTTGCCCGTGACAACCCAGTCGGCCTGGTTCTTGGCTTTGGTGCGCTCGCCATACAGCAGCGGCTCGTCCATCACAAAGGCCACAGCGCGGCCCGATTCCAGCGTCAGGAACGCCTGGCCGTGATCCTTCGCGAGGATCAGGTTCATCTTGTCGGCATCCTTGGCTTCGCCGTTCATCTTTTGCAGGATGCGGTCTTCGGTCGTGCCGGCGGTGGTCACCACGGTCTTGCCCTTCAGATCGGGAAAGTCCTTGATGCCCGAGTCTTTCTTCACCAGCATCAGCATGCCGTAGATGAAGATGTTGTTCGAGAACGCCACCTGCTTCTGGCGCTCAAGGTTGTTGGTGGTCGAGCCGCACTCGAAGTCGATCGTGCCGTTTTGCAACAGCGAGATGCGGTTCTGCGACGTGATCGGCGTGAGCTTGACCTGCAGCTTCTTGCCCACCGTCTTTTCCACACCCGCGATGATCATGTTGGAGATCTCTTGCGAGTAGCCAGTGATCGTGTTGGCGTCGGCCTGGTACGAGAACGGAATCGACGACTCACGATAGCCCACCGAGATCACGCCCGATTGCTTGATCTTGGCCAGCGTGTCGTTCGACTGCGCTTGCGCGCCGGTCGACAGCACTGCCAGCGCGCCAGCCGCAGCCAGCGTCAGGCCACACAGAATACGTTTGGTCGAATGCAAGGTCTTCATGCTTCCCCTCCTATGGGTGTGTTCGCTCCAGACTACTTGGGTTACCAATTGGCACGGGCCAGATACGCATCATCGGGCCTGCGCGCTCGGTCTTTTGAATCTCGTTCTTGTGTCACGTGGCCAGCGCGTACGGCACTGGGGAAATCGCGGGCTTGCGACCGGCAATCAGATCGGTCAACAAACCTGCACTACCCAGCGCCAGCGTAAAGCCCAGTGCGCCGTGGCCCACGTTCAGCCACAACCCTTCCACCGGCGATGCGCCCACCACGGGCACACCCGTTGGTGTTGCAGGGCGCATGCCAGCCCAGGGTGCGGCATCGGCACCCGCATCATTCGCCCGCATGGCGCCCGGAAACAGCGCGCGCGTTTCGTCATACAGCGTCTGCGCGCGGCGCGTGTCCAGCGCCGTCGACCAGCCCACCAGGTCAGCCATGCCCGCCACACGCAGCGTCTGCCCGATGCGGGCATAGACGATCTTGCGCGCAGCATCCGTCACGCTGATCACCGGAGCAACATCGCCCTCGCCCAGCGGCAGGCTGATGCTGTAACCCTTCAGCGGGTACAGGCCCGGGTCGATGCGCAATGGGCTGAGCAGCCTGGCGCTGGTCACGCCCGCTGCCATCACCACCGCATCGGCGGCAACTTGCTCGCCATCGGCCAGTTTGAGGCCGCGCACCCGGCGGCCTTCAGTCCACAACGCTTCAACACCGGTATTGAAGCGCAGCGTCACGTTCGGCATCGCGCGCAGCCGGTTGAACAAGCCGACGCAGAGTTGGTGGCAATCGGCCACATCTTCGTCGGGCGTGTAGATGGCGCCGACAATCTGGTCGCGCACGCCGGCAAGCGCGGGCTCGTGGGCGACCGCCTCATCGGCGGACAACGCATGCTGCTCACACCCGAGCGTGGCCTGATAGCCCACCTGCGCGCGAGCCGATTCAAACGCCGCAGCATCGCGATGCACCACCAGCTTGCCGCGCCGGGCAAAACTGAATGCCAGATCCGGCAGCGCCTCCCGCAGCGCTTCCATGCGTGCTCGGCTGTAGAACGACAGCGCGAGCAACTCACGCGTGGTGCGATCGGCCCGGTCACGATTGCAGGCCGCGATAAAGCGCAACCCCCAGCGCAGCAATGCCGGGTCCAGCGACGGCTTCAGGCGCAGCGGCGAATCGCGGCGCAGCAGCCAGCCCGGCACATGCGACAGCACACCGGGGCCCGCCAGCGGCGCCACATAGCTGTAGCTCAACTGGCCGCCGTTGGCGTAACTGGTGCCTTCGCCCGGGCCCGGATGCCGCTCGACCAAGGTGACCTGATGGCCTTCCTGAGCCAGCGCATAGGCCGTGCTGATGCCGATGATGCCGGCGCCCACTACTGCTATTTGCATGAAGAAGCTGCGAGATTTGGAATGTCGGGTGCAGCTTAAGGAACCCAGCGGTGGTTGGGCAAATGCGGAGTTGTTGGGGGGGATGTTGTGGGGCTATGGGTTGGTTGCCCCCCGCGGTCAACTGTCTGCGTCGCGCCCTGCACGGAAAGGTGAGGCCAACAGCATACTGGCCGTGAAACACGGAGCGTTTTCCTCTCCGCGCAGGGTGAGCAAGCGCGCAGCAATGGCTTTTCCTTGCCCCACCGCCGCCGCAACGGCTGCCTCGGCTGAATCGAACTCGGCCGAGGCGTTATGAAAACGTTCCAGGCGCGGATAGATCATTGCCTCATTCTCGCGTGCGCAGACGAAGCCGGTGTATGAATAACCGAGCCGCCCTCTACTGCCCGGCACGACCAGCACGTGTATCGCACAGCCGTCGAAGTGTTGAATCCGCCATCCTCGCATCATTTCCTCCTTCGTCTATCTCGTCGACGACCCGATATCGCTGCCCTGAGCCTACGGGCAGTACCTCGCACCGCGTAAGGTGCCAAATGGCCTAGCGGTGGGAGCACGGCAAGAGCAGGCATCGGCCTGACCAAGGCCATTTGTAGCCCGTGACATCCGTGTACCAGGCGCCCAGATAACCGTCCGCATTCATCACATCGAACATCACGGCTGCAAAGACGGTGACGGCAAGAACGCCCATCAGGATCTGGGCCAGCGGGGGTACGGTGAGAGCGATCGTCTTCGTGCAACGCTTCTCGACCTTTCTCGTCAGTTCTGTGCGTGTCGCCTGCCACCATGCCGTCAGCTCCATTTCATACGGTCACCATTCAGGTCCGCCCTCAAAGCGCAGAACAACACGAGCGCACTTCGCGCATGCGTGTTCTAGGCAACCTGAAAATGCTTCACGGACTCCGCAAGCAGGCTGCCTTGCTCTTCCAGTGCCTGCGATGCAGCTGCCGCCTCTTCCACCAGCGCTGCATTGCGCTGCGTCATCTGGTCCATTTCCGAGACGGCCGTGTGAATCTGGGCAATACCCTGGCTCTGCTCGGCGCTGGCAGATGCAATGTCCTCGATCAGCCGCGTGACGTTAGCCACGGCCGTGGTAACGGATCGCATGGTTTGCCCCGCACGCCCCACGGCAACGTCACCTTCGCGCACATGCTCAAGCGACGATTCGATCAACCCCTTGATTTCCTTGGCCGCAGAAGACGACCGCAGCGCAAGCGTGCGCACCTCGCTGGCAACCACCGCAAAGCCGCGACCCTGCTCACCGGCACGTGCGGCCTCCACCGCTGCGTTGAGCGCGAGGATGTTCGTCTGGAACGCGATCCCCTCGATAAGCGCCGTGATCTCGTTGATGCGCACCGAGCCAGCGCTGATCTTGCCCATGGTCTGAACCATGTTGTCCACTTCGTCGCTGCCTTGTTTGGCAACGTCAGAGGCATTGACCGCCAGCGTGGCAGCCTCTCGCGCATTGGCGGCGTTCTGCTGCACCGTCGTAGTCAGCTCTTCCACGCTGGAGGCCACCTCCTCCAGTGCGGAGGCCTGTTCTTCCGTGCGGCTCGACAAATCAACGTTGCCACTGGCGATCTGGCTGGAGCCAGCAGAAACCGACTGCGCCGCGTCACCCACGCGGCCGATAAGCGACCCCAGGCCCTGGCAGATCTGCTTCATTGAAGACAGCACGCTGCCACTTGGCGCGATCCTGAACGCTTCCTGTTCGCGGAAATCGCCGCCGGCAATGCGGGTAGCAATGGCGGCCAGACTTGAGGGCTCCGCCCCGAGTGCGCCCAACACGCTGCGCGCAATGGCAATACCCAGCACACCGGCTGCCGCAAACGCAAACAGCCCTGCCGCCACGGCTATCCACATGGCCGTGGTTGCATACGCCTGTGCCGTTTCCACCGCCTGGCGCGATCGGGTGGATACGAACGTGTCATACGCTTCAACAGCCTTGTCGAGCTCGGCAAGCAGCGGCACGCATTCCCGGTTGATCTTGTCGATTGCGGCGTCGCGATGGCCGGTCTCGGCCAACTGCGCGATGGCCAGCGCAACAGGGCCGTACCGGTTCTCCACCGCGCGAATGGCGGCCACCAGGGCGCGGGTCTTGTCGGTGGCATCCGGGCCGCTCTTGGCCTCATCTTCCAGGCGCGCCAGTTGGGCTTGCACACCTGCATGGGACTTGGCTACCGCGTCTGCTGCGGTGCGCCGGTCTGCATCCGTGTCGGCAAGCACGAGATTGCGTGCGGCAACAGCTCTTCGCTCGACATTCAATTGCACCGCCGCAACCAGGGTGGACCTCAGGTAAAGGCCACGCTCGAAATTCCCGAACTTCGCACTGAGTGCGTTCAACTGATAGCACGTCATGGCAGCCACGATCGCCACCAGAACGGCGAGCGCCGCGAACGCGGAAAGTAATTGTGTCCTGACTTTCATACTGCTCCCCATCCAAAAGGAAAGTCTTTCTCTGAAGACGTTTTATTCAAATCACGGTACGGCTCGTGCCGTTCAAACTGCATTGTGCTGCCTTGCGTTGTGCTGCCGTTTCGCTCCTGGTTTCACTGCAGAATTACGCGCCTGAATGCGCGACTTGGGTGGCCTCTTCAGCCGATGAGCGCTCAGGCATGAAGACCGCAAAGACGAAGATGGCCGCAACGGCCACGATTGAGAGTGCGAGGAACGCGGCGGCAAAGCCAAAGCGGTCGACCAACAGGCCGCCGGTGAGATTGCTGAGTGCTGCGCCAATGCCCACGACCAGCGAAACGGTGCCTTGCGCAAGGTTGAAGCGCCCGGTGCCGCGCATCATGTCGGACAGCATGACCGTGATGACAACGCCGAAAATGCCGGCGCTCACGCCATCCAGAAGCTGGATTGCAATGACGGCGTACGGGCTGCTCGCCAGTGCAAACAGAACGCCGCGCACTGGCAACACCACCAGCGCGATGAGAAACAGCTTCTTCCGTCCGACACCGGCCTTGATTGCGCGTCCGACTGCTGCTGCCACCACAATCATCACGAGCTGCGCCGCGATTACACACGCGCCGAGCCACTGCACGCCCTTGTGCGGGGCTTCTACGGCGATCATCTGCCCTGCAAGCGGCAGCATGGCTGCATTGCCAAAATGGAACAGCACAACTGTGGCGAGCAGCGCCAGCAGATCGCGCCGTTTGAACACGTCCAGGATCGGCTGCGGTTTCCCGGCCCCGCTTTCCGAGTGCAGCATTTCGCCGCCGCGCGCGATCTCATAGTCAACGTCGGCTGGTCGAATGAGCGCCGCCGCAAACGCGCTTGCCACAGAAAAGGCGCAGACGATGTAGAACAGCCACAGCGTGCCTGCGTAGTGCGTGACGGTTGCGGCCAAGATCGCGCCGCTGAAATTGCCGGCGTGGTTGAAGACCTCGTTGCGGCTCACACGTGCAGGCAGCCGGCGGTGCCCGACGATGCCGAGGCTTAACGAGGCGAGGCACGGCCCGACGACCGCCGAGACGAGCGCCAGGGCAAGCTGTGTGCAAAAGATGACGGACCACGTGGGCGACCATGCGATCAGCATGCAACCCAGGCCGATTACACCGGCCGAAATGGCAATCACGGCGCGCTTCGCCCGCGCGGCGTCTACCAACATGCCCGCCGGTATCTGGGCGATCGCGCCGGCCAGCCCGCTTGCACCCACGACAAGACCGATATCCGCCGAAGACCAGTGCTGCGTCCCCTTCAGGAATACCGCGAGAAAAGGCCCGACGCCGTCCCGGACATCGGCCATCAGGAAGCTGAGCGCGTCGAGGCCCCGAAGGCTGCGTGCGGACGGTGTGCGGCTGGCGTGCGGCTCTGGTTTGGTTTTGGCTCCGGTTGTGAGGGCGTGCATCGTCATCGAGCAGCGTTCTCCCGGCCTGCCCGTGTAGACGGGTGCGCAACGCCATCGCTGGCCAACGCTATGGCGGCCACATCGAGCGTGCTGGCCAACTCGCTCGAGACGAGCTCTCCCCACGCATGCACGCGCGTGCCAGGCGCGAGATACCTCGCCAGTTCCTCTGCGGCGCGCACTGCCATGCGCAGCGAAGTGCCGCCCCCCAGCAGCGCACCGCATGGCTCGCCCTTAGGGCCATAGAGCGGCAGCACCACCGTGCCGATCAAATCAACAGGCACCCTTTGCACGTCCCGCTCGTTATCGTGGTTCCGATTGCGCCCGGGTCCCTCATCGACGATGGTCTCGCCATCTTCGGCTTCAATCGCAAACACCGACATGACGTCGGTCCTGCGTGGCGCGGCGCCTTGTACACGCACGGTGTCGCCTTGTGTGACATGCGCCGCAACGCTTGCCGACATGCTCGGTGGGAAATACACCTGCCAGGTACCGTCGAGAATGAAGCCGTCCAGGTCGCCGTGTTCGTTCATCAGAAATTGCGTGACAGTGCCTTGTGCTTCTGCCAGGCGTGCTGGGTCGATCGGATGCATCAGTCGTGCTTCTTTCAAAGTGGACGTCGAAAAACGGCCATGAACTTGCGCCGTGCTGCAGGCCACACCGGAAGCGGTTGAGGACAGAACGGTGCCGTATTGGCTACGCCAGCCTTCACAGGACAGGCGCTATGTGAGGGGGCAAGGCCGACGGGCACAGCACAGCAGACGCGTTGCGGAGCACGCTCGGGGGGATGCGCGGTATGTCGTGCTGGAAAGGTGGGCTCGGTGCGCTGCATGGTTCACTCCCGTCGCGGGGCGTGGAGTGAATTGCAAGTGCCATGCCATCCTGGAAACCGTGATGCGACAAGGCTCCGGCGGGGGCATACCGCCCAGGGATGCCCGCTTGGTGGACACCGGGTGTCTGATTTCTTGACGTTTTAACTCAACCCGAGCGCCGCCATCTTTGTGTAGAGAGACTGCCGGCTGATGCCAAGCCGGCGCGCGGCATCGGCTCGGTTGCCATTCGCCAGCGCCAGCGCATGGGTGATGACGGCACGCTCGACGCGCTCAACGGCTTCGGCGAGTGGGAGTTCGACAAGGTCGGAAGGCACCGGCCGCTCCTGCGCCGCAGTTGGCCTGCGCAAAAACGATAGATCATCTGCGGTGATGGTGGGCCCGGGTGCCAACGAACAGACGCGCTCCATGGCGTTCTTCAGCTCACGCACGTTACCGTGCCATGCGTGCTCGACCAGCATGCGCTGCGCCTCAGCGCAAAGATGCATCGGGCGCCCCGTCGCGCGCACGGCCGAAGCCAGAAAATATTCAGCCAGCGGGACGATATCGGCCACGCGCTCGCGCAGGGGCGGCAAATGCAGCGCCACAACGTTGAGCCGGTAGTGCAGATCCTGACGGAACTGTCCCGCCGCCACCATGGTGTCGAGATCACGGTGCGTGGCGGCCACCACCCGCAAGTCGATCGGTATGGCCCGGTTCGTGCCCAGCGGCGTTACGTGGCGCTCCTGCAGCGTGCGCAGAAGCTTCGCCTGCATTGCGGTGGGCATGTCACCAACTTCGTCCAGCAGCAACGTACCGCCGTTGGCCGCAACGAGCCTTCCGACACGGTCGGTGGTGGCACCCGTGAATGCACCCTTGCGATGCCCGAACAGCTCGCTCTCAAGCAGATCATGCGGTATGGCCGCGCAATTGACGGCAACGAACGGCCCGGCCCGCCGATTTGACGAGGCGTGCAGCACCCGCGCCGCCACCTCCTTGCCAGTTCCTGTCTCACCGGTGATGAGCACGGTGGAGTCGGTCATGGCGGCGCGGCCCAGTTGCTTCTGTACCGTGCGCATGGCAGTGCTGATACCCAGCAACTGAGGCCGGTCAGTCTCGGACTCGTCAAGAAACGGCGTGCCGGCATGAGAAGACAAGGCGCGCGGCTGGTTGGCCGAGAAGACGCGCTCCAGCAGCACCGCAATGTCGCGACGCCCTACCGGTTTCGTCAGATGCTCGAAGGCCCCCAGGCGCATGGCGCCGATGGTGTTGTCGCAACTCGCGTATGCCGTGAGCATGACGACCGGAATGGCTTTCAGCGCCGGTTCTTCGCCCAGGCGCTCAAGTACATCCAGGCCATTCAGATCGGGCAGACGGAAATCGAGGAACACGCAATCGGCAGGCTGCCCGTCGCCAAGCATCTGCAATGCGGCCTGTCCCGATGCGGCTTCGACCACGCGGTGTCCGAGATCGGTCAGGGTTTCGGCCAAGCCCTCTCGAAACGCATCGTCGTCATCGACTATGAGGATGGTTGCCATGGCACTTCCATTACGAATGAGGTGGTATCCGAGGTTTCGTCCAGCCATGCCCGGCCCCCATGAGCGGCCGCAACCTCGCTGACCACGGCGAGGCCGAGTCCGGACCCATCGACGCGGCCAGTCACAAATGGCTCGAAGATGTGCGCGCGCTGTTCAGGCGGCACACCGGGGCCGGTGTCCGAAACGGTAATCCTGAGATAAGCGCGGCTGCCAACATGGGGGCGTGTAGCAAGCGCCGTCACCTCACCGCCAACGCCGGCATGCCGGATGGCATTGATGAGCAGGTTGTCGAGCGCGCGGCGCATTTGTTCCTGATCGAACCGGGCCGGCCTGGGTGGCGCATCGTCGCTTTCCTCCCGAACGTCGCTCGTTGAGACCAAGCTCACGCGCCTTTGCTGGGCAAGCTCCTGATGCGACCCGACCACGTTATCCATCCACTGCGCCACATCGGCCTCTTGCACATGAAGGCGGACGGGCTGCGTCAGCGCAAGCAGGCTCGTCAACTGCGCTTCGATCCTGCCGATTTGTTCGAGGATGACCCGAAGCGCTTCCTGCTGGCGCTTGCTGTCACCCGCCAGCGCATTCTCAGCCTTGAGCCGCATGGCCCCAGTCGGGTTGCGTATCTCGTGCGCGACCTGCGCCGCCAGCTTGCCCAGCACACTGAACCGCTCAGCCTGCGCCAGCCGTTGCCCCAGTCTGGCCGTCTCGTGCTGCAGCGCCTCTGCCCGCGCCACGTAACCATTGAACGCCTCGACGATGCGATCCAGATCCGGTTCACCCACCAGTGGCAGGCGGGCGGCATCACCGCGGGGCGGCAAGGCCATTTCCAGTTGTCCCAGTTGGCGCTTCCACCGCCGCAGGACAACCCCAAAGGCCACCGCAATCACTAGGATCCCGGTCAGCACAATGGCAAGGCCGGTCACCAGATCTCTGCCGTATTGCCCAAGCGCGGGCTGGGCTCGCGTCATGGTCCAGACGAGCACGCCTTGTTGGCCCTGTACCGCGCAGGCGGAGGCGACCACGGCATCGTGCCGGTTCACCACAGCGTCCGTTGCAGGCTGCCGCCCCTGAAGGCTGGCCTGTAATGCGCGGAGGATCAGCGGAATTTCAGCCTCGGGGACGTCCCGCTTGATACCGCTGCCCTGGTAGGTCGGGAACGCGTAGGCGAGAAAGCCATTCCGGCTTGATCCCGCGTGTGGTGACCAGAAGCCGCCCTCCACGCCCGGCGCAGAGGCAAGCACAACGTCGAGGATGCCGCGCATCAGGTCGGCACTGGCAACGGCGTCGGTCGGCAGTATCGATTGGCGATAGCGCGAAGCGACGGCATCGCACGCTGTCGCGGCCTGCAGCTTTGCATTTGCCACGTGATGGTCTGCCGCGGAGCGAACCATCACCCAGACGATCACGAGAAGCGTGGCAAGGATGATCGCAACAAGCCCCCAAAGGATGGTGAGCTGTGCAGAGAACGACGGACGTTTCATCAAAATGGGGACGACGGCACAACAGGACGATTCAGCCGATTCTTTGTCGTGAACAGGCGGCAATCAAGAGGAGCGGGGGCAAGCATAGACGCCTTGAAAAACGCTGATCTTAAGGTCAGCCTGCATGCGAGCTGAACGCCTGTCTGTCGTAACTTTCATTGAACCCCCGTTCCAAGAGAAGTTTCTCTCGGCCGGCCTTTCATCCGCCTTGCAGCACGACCCCATTCCCGGCCGGCAAGAATCGAATTGATGCTGCAAATCCAACGCACCGCATCGGGTGAAGTTTGCGCAAAGCCAGCTGAATCTGCCGATCAGGTTTTCATATCAGCGTTTCCCAGCAAACGGGCCGATTTAAACGCAGCATCGTTACTGGTAGCCCATCCACTCGGCGTGCGCGTCTCGATTTGGAGACGGGCGCCGGCCACTCACCACGCCATCAAAACCATCCCCTAACGCTCCTCCGCCCGTCCCCGGGGAAAGCAACCCGCCCTTCTGATCTGTACCGCCCGTGTTCCAGCTCCCCACGCGCAAGCACATTGCGAGGCAAAAACCGCGGAACGTGAGGTTCGGGCCTGCGACCGCCGAGCAAAGAACCCCATCCATCGAGTTCGGAACTCCATTCGCCGAGTCAAAAGCTCGAAGCGCCGAGTTCGGACCTCCATCCCCCGAGTTCTGAGCTCGAAACTTTCGACCAAAAACCGCCGATTGCCGAGCTCCAAGGCCCAACCATGGAGCAAAAACCCCGGCGCTCCACTCCCCAAGCCTCAATGGCCGAGCAAAAAGCATCATGGTGTTGCTGCAAAAAGCAGCAGTCGCCAAGCAAAAAGCCTCGCGGCTGGCGCATGGAGCGCGGTGCGCGAGGCTTGAAGGGTCGAGAACGGAGGTTGAAGTGTCGCGGGCGGGGTTCCAGACAGCAACGGAGGCTGTCGGCCAGCCTCACTGCAACATAAACGTCTCGTACTCCAGCCGATCCAGCTTCCGGTCGAGGATCACCAGGCTCGCCATCACAACCAAGAGCAGCGACACGGCAAATCCGTATCCATACCAGGCCGGCCCGAGCTGCAACGTAATCCACGTCAACACGCCGTTGAGCGCCACAAACGCCGCCGTCAACGCCAGCACCACGCGGCGCCGGTCCAGGTAGAAGAAGATGTTCACCACGCCCAGAAACACCACCTGCAAGCTCGCGGCAATGGTGTCGACATACAGCAGCGGCAGATACAACTCGGAAATCTGCAACGCCCGCAGCACCGCAGCGCCAACGGCAAACAGCACCAGCGCGGCCATCGCCTGAATCTTCACGATCTCGTACAGGCCGGCACGAATGGTCTGCACCATCGTGTTGCGCATGTCCTCGATGTGCTCAAGCGATGCCCCGCCTCGCACGGCGTCATAGAAGGCGTCGTAGTACTCGACAAAGTCGGT
Organism: Burkholderiaceae bacterium 26; assembly: GCA_000955795.1. Taxonomy (GTDB): domain Bacteria; phylum Pseudomonadota; class Gammaproteobacteria; order Burkholderiales; family Burkholderiaceae; genus Ralstonia; species Ralstonia chuxiongensis. Next base: position 97,855 of record JYOB01000017.1, on the reverse strand, counting down.
CTCGATGCGCACCAGGAACACCGCCATGCCGGGGATGATGCCGAGGTACGCCAGGAACACCGGAATGTCGTAGATGACCGACGCGTGCAGCGGCCCGATCACCTGCTGCCCCGTGCCCGGTGCGTACCAGAACATGAACTTGTCGAGCCAGATGCCGAGGTTGTAGAGCAGCCCGATCAGCATGAGCGACGGATACGCAAACCGCTTGTCGAACACCTCGAACGACACGAAGCGCCGCCCGCTGAAGTTGCGGTAGATGAGCGCGGCCATGCCGATCAGCAAGAAGAGCTGCCCCGTCACGAACCCCAGCAGCAGCCCTTCCAACCCGAACCGGTTAAACAGCAGCGCCAGCAGCACGGTGAGCGTGTAGCCGACCAGGAAGATCCACACGATCGCCTTGTACTGCTTCATGCCCGACAAGAAGATCACCGCTATCCAGATGTTGGCCATGACCACGAAACCGGCCAGCATCAGCAGCCGGTAGATGGCCGATTGCTGCGGAAACGCAAACACGATGACGAGCAGCCCAAGCCCGCCCGCGATCAGCGTCATTACGAGCGACACGGCGTGGTAGTTGGGCAGGATCAGGTCGTCGCGCTTCTCGAACAGGCGGTCGGACGTAAAGCGCGTGAAGGCAAGCTGCAGCGGCCCCGTCAGGATCAGGCTGACCGCAATCAGGTAGGTGACCGACACCTGGAACTGCGTGATGAGCGAGCCGGGAATCACGAACGGCAGGCTCAGGATACCGATCAGCAGAATCCCGACGATGGAGAGAATCCACGGCCCGGAGCTGATGATGCCGGCGTAGGTGTAGGCGCGCAGCAGCCCGAGCAGGCTGTCGCGCTTGAGCATCTTGCGCAGCTCAAAACCAATGCCGGCCATCAGCGGGCTCCCTCATGTGGCTTGTTCTGCTGAGCGTGGTGCGGGCAGGCCGCCGCAGCGACAGAAGCGGCCTTGGCACCGTGCTCGGTACTCATGTCGGGCAACGTCTGCAGGCGCGTATACAGCTCGCGGTAGCTGCCGACCATCATCTCTTGCGTGTAATAGCGTTCGACGCGGGCAATGCCAGCGGCCTGGGCCGCATGCCAGCGCGTTTCATCGCGCAGCAGTGTGAGCACTTCGGCGGCCAGGGCAGCCGGGTCGGCAATGCGCACCACGGCGCCGGCCGCACCCAATGCCGCGTCTTCACCCTCCAGGCCGAACAGCAGTTGCCGGCACGAACCCACATCGGTCGTGACTGACGGCACGCCCGCGGCAAACCCTTCCAGCACCACCAGCGGCAGCGCCTCGCTGATGGAACTCAGCACCAGCACGCCCACCTTCGGCAGGATGTCGTCGATCTTCTGGAAGCCCAGGAACTTGATGCGGTCGCCCAGGCCCAGGCTTTCAGCCAAGCTGTGGCATTCCTGCGCGTATTCCGGGTCTTCGTCTTCCGGGCCGGCAATCCAGCCTTCCGCATCGGGCATCTCGCGCGTGACGGTCAGCATGGCCCGAATGAACGTCTTCACGTCTTTGATGGGCACCACCCGGCCGATCAGGCACATCACGTGCGGCACGTTGGCCTGGCGCTTCTCGCGCAGCGCGGCCAGGCGCGGCAGGTTGATGCCGTTGGGAATGCTGCGCGTCTTCTCGGCCGGCGCGCCGTCAATGACCTGGCGCTGCCGATTGCCTTCGTACAGCGCGACGATGTCTTCGGCCGCGTCATAGCAGACACGGCCCATGGTTTCGAAAAACCGCACCCACAGATCGCGGAAGTAGCTGATCTGCGCGATGTCCTTCTCGAAGATGCTGCGGTTGTCACGAATCCACTGGCTCTGGAACAGGTCGATCTTCCGTTCCTTGGTGTAGATGCCGTGCTCGGACACCAGCAGCGGACGCCCGCGCCGATAGCGCAGCAGCGCTCCCAGGAAGCCTGCATAGCCGGTCGAGATGGTATGGAACACCTTCACCGGGATGAGGTTTTCGGCAATGCGCACAAGCTGCCACAGCGGCTTGTGCATGATGCGCACGGTCCAGAAGTAGTCCGTGAACGACGGGTCGGTGCAATAGCGCCGGTAGTAGTCCGTCATCATGTCCCACGCGCGGTGGCTGTAGAGGAACTGCTCCTCGGCCAACGGGCCATCGTCGCGCAGGTCTGCAATCGAGGCGCGAATCAAGTCAGCCGTCTCTTCCTTGTTTGCCGGATCGCGCAACGCGTCGTGCAGCTTGCGCGAGCGCTCGAACGCTGCGGCATCGCCGCCGCTGGCCTGCACCAGCGGCGGCGGCGGAAAGTCGTACAGGTAGTGGCACTCCAGGTGCACCACGTTGTCGGGAATGGCGTAGACGGGCTTGCCGTAATCCTCACGGCGGCTGCCAATGAAGACGATGGCAAAGCGGATGTCCGGAAACGCCCGGATCATCTGGTTGACCCAGCTCGACACCCCGCCGCTCACGTAGGGGAAGGTCCCTTCAAGCAGCAGCGCAACGTCGGCAGACTGGGCGCGCGGAAAGTGGTCGTTGCTCATGATGTCCAGTAGCGCAACAGCGGGCGCAGCAACGGCAGCGGAGAACGGCTGGAGAACTGCGCCAGCGCCGCACGCGCGCCGGCATAGTCGCGGCGCAGGTAGCAGGCCTCGGCCAGCGGAGGCAGCAGGCGGTCTCGCGGGAAGCCGAGGGATTCAGCACGGCGCAGGTGGGACTCGGCCACATCGGGCTCGCGGCGCGACAGGGCTAGCCGGCCGCGCATGTACCACAGCGCGGCGTTGTCGGGCTGGATGTCGAGCGCGGCGCTGGCGTAGCGCTCGACCTGCTCGGCGGTGTAGCGGTACACGTCGCCCTGCACGAGGTTCTGATAGATCAGCTCCCAATACAGGTCGGCCAGGCGCTTGTTGATGTCGTAGCGCGCCTCGGGCGTGGTGGCTTCTTCCAGGCGTGGCAGCTCGGCCAGGATCTTTTGCGTGAGCACCTTCTCGGCGTTGTCGAGCATGCCGTAGGCCAGCAGGCGGATATCGTCCACCGGATCGGCCAGCAGGTCGCGCAGCACGGGGCTGGCAGTGCGCGTGGGCATCGACTGCATGGCCACCAGCGCAGTCATACGGCTCTGCACCGGCGCGCGCTCGTTGCTGAGCTGTGCACGCAGCCGCGCACCCCCACCATGCGTCACGCGTGAGATCAAATGCGCCACGAACACCGGCAGCCCAACATCGGCGATGTCCTTGTCGTCTTCGGGCTTGGGAAACAGCTTGGCGAGCAGCAGGCTACCGAGCACCAGCAGGACGCCGGCCACCGGCACAAAAAAGCACAGCGCCGTCAGGTAGCCATACGTCCACACGAACGGCACGCGATAGCGGCGCGGCAGCAAGCGCCACGCAGCCAGGCCGATCAGCGCGGCGGCGGTGCCCTGCAGCATCAGGCACGACAGCAGCAGCGCAAGGCTGTTGCCGGCGTGCAGTGCCATCGCCACTGCCGCGATCTGGGCCGCGATGCCGCCGAGCGTGAGCTTAAACATGGTCGATCCGCATGGCCTGACCGCCTCTATCCGTCGAGATGGCAGCGCGAGAGGAAGCGCTGCAGTGCTTCGCCCGGATGCTCGCCGGTCACATGCAAGGTCTGCACGCTGATATGTGCGCCCTCGAAGTCGACACCGAACTGCGCACGCAGGCTGTCTTCAATGCGCACCAGATAGGCCGACACGGCGCCCGCGCCCGACAGCGGCATCAGCGTGATGATGGCGCGGCGGTTCTTGCCGTTTGCCTGCCAGACAACATCCAGCGCACGGCGGCTGCGCACGACGCTCTCGAACAGCGCATCGCTGGCCTCGTCCTGGTGGAAGATGAGCGCCACCACCGACGAATCGATACCGGTGTCGCGATGCAGGCGTGCCAGCCGGCCGAGGTCGAGCGCGAACTCGTACGGCGCATCGGGCACGAGGTCCAGGATCTCGGAGCTGACGGTGAGGTGGCGCACACCGTCGGCGTAGTAGCCAAGCAGCACGAGCAGGAACTGCAGGTTCTCGTACGACAGTGAGAGGAACGGCATCTGATGCACGACCACCAGGCCGATCAGCTCATCCGCCCCCGAGAGCACCGGCGCGCACGCCACGTAGCGCGAGCCGTCTTCGGGGTTGTTCACATTCCGCAGCTCGGGCGCCTGCGGGTGGCCCAGCGTGTGGGTGTCGATGCAATGGCGGATCAACGGATCATCGGCAACGATGTCGAACGGCGTACCCACGCGGGCTACCGGCTCGGTGTCGATGCGGTTGCCGATCACGCGCACCATGGCCGCCACTTCCAGTTGGCAGGCCTGCGCCGTCCATTGCAGGAACGGCTCGGCGCCGGGCAGTTGCGCCACATCAGGCGCGTTCTCGGCCGTGCCGTGCTCGCGCGCGGCCAGCGCGATATTGCGCAACTGCGTGAGTGTGTCGCGCAGCGTGGTCGGCTTGGCCAACAGGTCGTTTTCCAGGCGCTCGTGCGAGAGGCGCAGCAGGAAATGGTTTTTGGTGAGCGCCGCCAGCCGGTCGTTCAGGTAACCATTGACGGTGCGGGCGCGCGACAACCGCGCGCCCCAGATGTCGCCGTACTGCCCGCCGACCAACACAAGCATCAGGCCGCCCAGGAAGTACATGCGCGGGAAGCTGCCGGCAGCGGCCGTCTGTCCGTAGAACACGGCCCAGGCGCCCAGCACCACCAGCGCGGCCAGCGCGCCGAGCAGTGTGCCGTAGCGCAGCGCCAGGATGAGCGGCACCAGCCAGATCCACGGAAAGCCGTAGCCGAGCAGCAGTGGGTTGTCCGGCGCGAACAGCCAGACGACGCCAATAGCCACTACCACCGTACCCAGCGTTTCGAGCACAGCGCTCGGGCTGGACACGGCGGGAGCAATCAGGCGCCCATACCAGGTGGACGCACCAATGCCTTGCGCGTTGCGCCGCCGCTCAGTTCGCCCACCCTGGCCGCGCCCGTCGGCGGCGGCGCGGCCAGCCGATTGAGCGGAACCTGCCGACTCGGTCTTCATCAGCCCCGGCCCAGTGGCGAGAGCAGTTCGCGCAGCAGCTTCTGCGCTACCGCCGACACGGCATCGCGGCTCCAGCCGGTGCGGCTGCCGGCCGCGCTCCAGATCACGTTGCCGGTCTGCACGTCAATCACTTGCAGCGTGATGCCGACCGCGGGCTCGCCATCCACGCCGACCTTGTAGCGCCATTCATCCACGGCGCCGGTCAGGGCATAGCGGGCCTTCTCGCCGCGCGCCCAATCCAGCGCACGCGCCACGGCCTCGCGCTCGGCGGGCTCGAACAGCGACTCGCTGTTCAGGTTGGCTGGATACTGCTTGAGGTTGGAGAAGCCGCGCGCCTTGAGAATGCTGGCTGCAATCGTCTCCGCACGCAGGCCGGCCTGCGGCGTTTCGGTGTAGTTGGCGATGGGCAGGACCACCCACGCATCCGACGCGCTGGTTGCCGGCGCACGCGCGCTGTCAACCACCGCACAGGCGGACAACACAAGCGCCGCACCAACGCCCGCTGCCATGGCCAGCCAGCGCCGGCGGCCGGCTTTCATCTTGTTGATCAAGGGTGTCATCGCGTTCTCCCTGGAGTCTTCCGTTGTGTGCTTCATCTCGTTCTTTCCCCGTTGTCTTGTTCTTGCTTGTCAGTAGAGCCAGCGGTAGCGCAGGCCGATCTCCGTCAGCGGCGATGTCCCCGCGCGCGTAATCGACTGGTGCTCGATGTACAGCGCGAGATGATCGTTGCCAAACACGCTGCCTGCCACGCCAAGCTGGGCCTGCACGCCCCACCCTTCGCGGTTGTCATGCAGCATGCCCGCATCCATGAAGGGCCGCCATGCGCGCGTGTAGCGGTCCAGATAATCCGTGCCGAAGCCAAACAGCATGCCGAACTGGTTGAACGAGCGCGGCATGATCTGGTCAACGTCGGCGGCGGCGCCCGAAGGAAGCAGGCGAGCCATCAACGGGCTGACCGTGCCCGTTGCGTTGTAGCGTGCGACGGTACCAACCACGCGGATCGTGTAGTCCGGATATTCCACCCGGAAGCGGTGACCGATTTCGCCATCGAACACCATGCCGCTGCCCAGGAACGAGCGATCCTGCCCGTAGAAGCGGTCGCCTTCCACGCGAGCGCGCACGTATTCGTTTTGCGTGAGGCGCCAGTTGTTGCCGATCGAGAACAGATCCTTCACGCCGCCCACACGCAGTTGCGGCGTTTCATTGGCCGGCTGGTTGCGACCGATCGACAGTTCGGTTCCGACCGGTCCAACCTGGCCGAGCAGGCCGTCCAGCCGGAAGGCGTATAGCGAGCCCAGCCCCTGGCGCCAACCCACCGTGCCCTTCCACTGCGTGTTCTGCGTCTGGTACTGCGAGATCCAATCCACCTGCCGATCCTGCGCGGGCACGCCGGTCAACTGCGTATCGTCGGTCGAGCGCTGGTTCCGCTGGGTGGCGCGCACGAGCATGCTGTAGTGATCGGTCAGGCGGATACCGGCGGCGGCGCTGCTCTCAAAGTACGTCAGCGGCGCCTGCTTGAACCACGTCTCGCGCGGCTCCAGCGCCTGCGCGTTCGTCAGCAGCGTCTCCTGCACACGTTCGTGCAGTTGCTCGTCATCGGGGGCGGTGGTCAGCCCTTCAAACGACAGACGCTGCGCCTCGCCGAGGCGGTCCGTCATCACGTTGGCATCGATGCGGTTGTAGAGCGGAATGCGGTCAGGCGTGTCGTCCAGCAGGCGGTTGAGCGTCTGCAGATCGCGCTCGGCCAGGGCAATGGAGATCTCGGCATAGGCCGGGCGTGTCATGCGACGCGTGTATTGCTGGAGCAGCCACGCGCGCGCCAGATCGTTCGCCTCCTGCGAGAGCGCCCAGCCCAGCGCGGCCTCCTTGGCCACGGCGGAAACAAGCTGATCGCTCACGCGGGCCTGCTTGCGCTTGTCGGCGGGGGTCTGTGGCGGCTCGGGCGGCAACGTGTCGATATCGCCCAGCTCGGACTTGTCCATTGCCGAGCGGCCACCTTCGCGGGCCTGCTTCGTCGCGCGGCGATCATCGCGCAGCAGCTCGATCAGCAGACGCTGCGCCAGGTCGCCAGACCCGAATGTTTGCGCCAGTGAGATGCGCCGGGCGCGCAATTCAGCGCGTGCATCTTCTTCCAGCGGCACCGCATCGCCATCCCCCACCGTGACGCGCGTGCCGACGCGGCGCCCCGCGGGCGGGTTGGCCTTGCCGTTGCCTGTCGTGTCTTCAGCGCGCCACAGCAGCCACCAGGCCTCGCGGCGCAGCGCCCAGGCAGCATCGGCCTGACCGGCCATTTCACGCGCATCGGCATAGGCCAGCAACCAGAGCGGATCGGTCTGCATCGACTTGCCCTGGCGGCCCAGGAAGCGCAGCGCCAGGTTGGCGTCAAACAGCTGCAGGCCAGCGGCAGCGTAGGCACCCCAGTACGCGGAATCGTTTTCGGCCTCGCTACGCCAAAGCGCCAATGCGCGCTTGAGCTCGGCGTTCTGTCCGGAATCCAGCAAGCCCCACAGGAAGGCGGCCTTCACATCGCTGCCCGCATCAGGCAGCGACACAGCGCGCCGCAAGTCACGCATGGCGGCATCCCACTGACCGCTCTGGCGGAAATACTCGGCGCGCGCGCCCAGCACGCCGGCGGATCGCTCGGCCGCTTTGCGCTGTTCCGGCGTGAGCGAGGCCAGCAACCCCTCGACGCGGCGGAAGGCGCGCGCACGCGTGTAGTAGTAGATGGCCTGCTGCAGGTGAACCATCGTGCCGTCCTTCCGGAAGGCGAGTTCAGCCAGACGGCCAGCATCGATGGGGCTGGCGTCGTAGAAATCGATCATCGTTGTCAGATCGTCTGGCTCAGCCTTGCCGCCGATCAGCAACTGTCGATACGCCTGACGAGACAGATCATCACGCTGGTTCAGACGCGCGAGCTGGGCGAAGGTCCGCCAGTAGAGATCATCGGTTGGCGTGGCCGCCTTGTCTGCGGCCTGCATGGCGGCAAGCGCCTGCGCGAACTGCCCGCGCACGTACAGGATGTTCGCCAGCTTGAGCGCGTACTGCGCGTTGGGGCCGAACTCCTTCTGCAGACGCACGTAGGTGTCGTAAGCCTGATCGTCTTTGCCTGCGCGCTCGGCCAGATTGGCGTAGCGCTCCAGCACCACCTGGCGGTGCGGCCCGCGCGCGATGCTGTTCAGATACGCCAGCCCTTCCACGGGTTCGCCCAGGCGCTCGTACGCCGCGATGATCTGGTCGAGCAACTTCATGTCGCCCGGGCTGCGGCTTGCCTGGTAGCGCAGTCCCGCCAGATAGGCGTGGTCTTCGTTGAGCGCGGGCGCCAGACGCAACACATGGTGCCAGGCCGCGTCATCCCCAGTGGATTGCGCGTACGCCAGCCAATAGTTCAACGCCGCCATCGGTTGGCGGTTCCACTCAGCCACCTGCGCGGCACGTTCGGTCCAGATTTTCAGATCGGGGCGCTGACGCACGGCGGCCTCGGCCACGCGCATGGCGTCGTTCAGATTGCCGCTGCCCATGAAAACCTGGAACGCGAGGTCGTAGTCTTCGGCATTGAACGGGGCGATCCCGCGGGCGATGGCCTGTGCGCCCGACGGTTGCGAGGACGAAGCCGCATCGTCAGCCTTGTTCTGCTTATCCGCTACCGGGCGAATGCGCGCAGCGTGGCGCTGTCGACGCGCCAGGCCTTCCGGGCCATCCATGAACACCAGGTCTGCAGGGCTTGGCAGCGGTTCAGGCCGGCCCGCGAATGCCCAGTCATGACGGGCGACACCGGAGGCCAAGGCAATGCCCTCCCCGGCCTGATGCCACGACAGCCGCAGCAGGCGGCGCGCGTATTGGTCTGCCAGATCCGGCCGGTTACATGCCATCGCCAGGCGCGTGAGAAAGCGCAGCGTTTCGGTATCGTCGATCAGCGGGCCAACTCGGCGTTGCGCTTCTGTCATGGCATCGTCGAGCAGATTGCCAGCCTGCAGTGCCTTCAGCCCGGCGATGAAGTAGCGGCGCTGTTCGTCGAGCGACTTGGCGGTCGCCTGCGCGGCAAAGTTGGCGGCGGCAGCGGCGCGGTATTCGCCCACGCCCAGCGCAATCTCAGCAGTACGTGCCTGCCATTGCGCGGCGCGCGCCACGTCCTGTTTTGCCAGACGTTGATAGAACTGGATGGCAATCGCCCCCTGGTCCAAGCCACGCGACTTGGCGGCGAGCATCTCCAGCTCGGCTGCAGTCCAGCGATAGTCCAGCGCCTGCTTGAGCAGACCACGCAGGTCAACCAGCATGGCGGCGCGTTGCGGATCGTTCGGTTGCAGCGCGTAGGCGCGTTGCTCTCGGATGGCGATATCGAGCAGCAGCGCTTCACGGTCGAGCGTCTTGTCGTGCTGCGCGCGCATGCGCGCGACCATGGCTTCAGCTTCTGCCAGGCGGCCCGTGCGCACGTACTGGGCAGCCAGCACGCTCAAGAACTCGCCGTCGTTCGGGCGCACGCGCAGCCAGGCTTCCAGGTAGGCCACCGACAGCGCATCCACCTTGCCGCCCTCCAGCAGGCGCGCCTCCAGACGTTCGCGGGGGAACATCAAGGCGAGCGCCAGCCCGATCAGCGCACCCAGGGTGCCGATCAGCCAGGCTGGCAGCAGCCGTTCACGCGGGGTCAGGTCAGCAGACCACATCGATACGTTGGTAGGTCACGGTTTGCGCAGCAGCTCCTGTCAGATCAACGCGCACGGTGTTGTCTTGCGCGCGGGCGGTGCGCGCTGGGTTGCCGTTGACCTTTACGCGGCAGGCACCTGCGTTGGCCAGACGGACGAACGGCTTGTAATAGCCGCCCGCCTCGAAACTCAACTCATTACCGTTTCGTGCGAAATTGCGCACAAAGGCAGCGGCTTCCGCAATGTACGCCGGCTTGGCTGGTTCCGCCTCCGGTGCGAGCGTAAAGCGTGCGGCGCCGTCATCAAGATGGATATAGATGCCGCCGGCCGCCTTGTCATACCCAACCACTCCCTGCGCATCCGCCAGGCGCGGCGTACCGTGCGCCATCCAGCGCAGCTCGCGCAGATCGCCATCGCCACGCACGACCCAGGTGTTGTCGTCACCGACTTCTCGGGCGATGGCCATGTTGCGGAAGTCCAGCACCTTGACCACATATTCGGTCGAATAGATCGGGAACACGGGCTGCGACAACGCGTAGTCATAGACCTTCTTCAAGGCCTTGAGCGACGCAAGCTTGGTGCCCGAATACATGTGGTAGTAGATGTTGATCGGCTTGAAGCGATACGGAGTGTCCGTCAACTGCAGCGTTTCAATCAGGCGATCGAAACCATAGAACGGCCCGGTCCAATCGTTTGTATAGACGTTCTCGTTCTGGTTTGGCGCAAACACCTGGTAAGCCCCTGGGCCCTTGTCGATGCCCAGCGGCGCAATCTCCGTCCATGATGGCGAACTGCGCGTGATGGTGGTATCGCCCCCGTTCATGTTGAGCACGCCTGCGTCCCAGGCCATGCGCACGGCAATCTCTGGGGGCTGGCAGTCGCCCGACCACTGCAGGACCTTCACGCGCTTTCCGGGCGGGGCCAGACGCTCGTTGATGTAGTTGATGGAGCCCGCTATCTCGCGGTCGAGGCTGAACTTGTAGCCGGGAATGGACAGCGTGAATGCGGTGTCGCCACCGCCCTTGTCCGCACCCGGGCCTTCCTTGGCCCGATCAGCAGCGGCGCCGGGCACGGTGCGGCTCCAATCAAACGGGTGCGAATAGGTATGGGTGCCCAGTTCGACGTACGGCAGCGCGAACATTTGGCGCGCAATTGCTTCCAGGCGCGGCGTCAGCTTGGGGTAAAGGCCGCTTGCGCCCACCTCGCCTTCGATGACCGACAGTGTTGTCGGGATACGGTACTTCTCCCACACGTCCTGCAGCAGCACCTCGCCGGAATATTCGGGGCCGGGAAACTCGGCGCGTGAGGCAAAGCCGTCGCCATCCACGTGCACGAGCATGAGTCGGCGGCCGTTTTCAGAGGTCACATCGGGGATCGGCATGTCCGGCAGCGCCAGCGCGCGGCGCAGGAACTCGATCGGCTGGACAACCCAACGCGCCTGCTCAACGGTGTCCATGGAGAACACCGCGTATGGATTCAGTACGTAGCCGCCCCAATCGGTAATGGCAGCGGCATCAAACTCAAAGTTGCCCGACTTCAGCCGCAGCAGCGACTGCCCATTCGCGCTCACCTTGATCGGCTGGGCTTCACGGCGCTCCGGTTGCGGCGCCATTTCAAAACCCATCATCTTGTCTTGCGACACCACCGACAGCGGCCCGTTGGCACGCCCACGCACCAACTGCAGCTTGAACATGTCGGCCATGCTGCCGTCCACCGGCAGGCCGAACTGGTTCAGAAAGGCGATGTGCACGCCGTCATGAATACGTTGCCGCACCCACGAAGACAGCGCCGCCACCTGCTTGATCGGACTGGTGTTCACCCACACCACCACGCCGGCGTAGCGGTCGGGCGGTACCGAAGCGGGCAGCGGCTTGTTGATGTCGGCGTACTCGACGTCGTAGCCGAGAAAATTGAGTGGCGTGGCCACGAAGCGCACGCCCTCGCTGGTGTCAATGGTGGTACGCGGATCGCGGTCCTGCAGGATCAGCACCTTGCGCGGCAACACCTCGATGCGCCCCACGCCAATGGTCGACAGGTCTGGATCGGTCACGTACGGCACCACGCCCTGCGCCTTGATGCGCTTGGCCGTTTCGCGTGCACAGGCACGGTCGGTCGGCGGGCAGTAGTCGATGGCGATGACGGGCAAGTGGTAGTCGTCGCGAATCTGGCGTACATGGCCCATCAGCCATTCGCGGTCCGCGTCGCTCACATCCTTGTACTGCTTGCTGCCCTGGTCCCAGCCGCGATACAGCGATTCAAACGCCACCGCATACGCCTGGTCGTGCACCTGAGGCAGGATCTCAAACCCGCGGTTGAAGATCAGCTTGGCGTCCGGATAGCGCGCCTTGATCGCGCGAATCACCCGCACCATGCCGGCTTCCTGCGCCGCGCGCGAGGCGTCGTCCTTGGCCACCAACTGATACGAGTCGAGCGTATCGAGAAAGAAGCCCCGGTAGCCCTTGTCCCACAGCGGCTTGATGACGTGTTCGACATAAAACGCCGGCCACTCGGGCTGGGCCTGGTCCACCACGCGCGAGGCCCACGCCGCGTTGCGGCCCAACAACCAGGCCTTGGGTAATTCCTTGTACCAGCTGCGCTCTGGCGTGACCTCGCCCACGCTCACGTAGGCGTACCACTGCGTCTTGGGTGTCTTGAACTGCGATGGATCGAACCCGTGGTCCGGTTCCACGACAACGGCATCGAAGGCGCGCAACTGCGCCACGGGCGGTTTGTCGCCGTAGTACCACGCGATGTTCGGCGCGCTGGCCGAGACGGAAGATGTAACCGCAGACGCACCGGACCCGGTGGTGGCAGGCGTTTGCTGCGCAAACGTCGTACAAGGCATCGATACGGCGGCTGCGACAAGAAGCCCAGCCAACCGCGCGATCGTCCCTGCCGTATTCCCCCGTTTCCCCCCGGTGCGCCGCTGTAAACGGCTGAGAACCCACATGAACTGGCACTCCGCTATGCAACTAGGTGCATCAATTAGGCCGATCTGCGCCGGCACTGAAGATCGGCGCCTGTGGTGGCGCCGTCCGGAACCGCTGTTTTTTCCCGGTTGCCGCCCGTAAACGCAGGCCCCGCAAGGCATACCGAGAGAATGTGTCCGAAGGTGAAGTATCGCCGATGCCGCGGGTACACGGCAAACCACATTTTGGATGGCCGTCTATCCTCCTCGGACATAAACAATTGTTTGAGATCATCCGCGCACGCCGTGGTTTGACAAAGCGATCAGCGCTGCACCATGATCATTCGAAGCCACATTCCACGCGACCGTGCAGTTGTCGCTGCGCAACGACGCGACTTGCCCGGACGGCCCCCGCCATCATGTCCGCCCTCATCTTTGCCCTGCTGATCCTGATCAGCGCCTTTTTTTCTGCTTCCGAAATCGCCCTCACGGCATCGCGGCGCACCCGCCTGCAAACCCTGGCCGACGACGGCGACACCCGCGCCCTGCGCGTGCTGCAACTCAAGGACATGCCTGGCAACTTCTTCACCGTGGTGCAAATCGGGGTGAATGCGGTGGCCATCCTGGCCGGTGTCATCGGCGACAGCCAGATCTCGGGGCCGCTGGCGGGGGCGCTGGGCGACTGGCTGCCTGCCGCCCGCGCCGAACGTATCGGCAGCATCGCCGGCTTCATCATCGTGACGGCGCTGTTCATTCTCTTTGCCGACCTGCTGCCCAAGCGCCTGGCCGTGCTTTACCCCGAGCGCTGCGCGCTGTCGGTCATCGGCCCGATGCAGTCGTGCCTGCGCGCGCTGCGGCCGGTGGTGTGGCTGTTCAATGGGGCGGCCGACATGTTCCTCAAGCTGTTTGGCGTGCCAACGCACCGCGTCGACCAGATCACCACCGAAGACATTGCCGCCATGATGGGCGCAGGCGCGGAAGCCGGCGTGCTGCGCAAGCACGAACTGGCCATGATCGAAAATGTGTTCGAGCTGGAATCGCGCACCATCACCTCGGTGATGACCGTGCGCGACGAGGTGATCTACTTCACGGTGGACGAACCGGTGGAGTCGATCAAGATGAAGATCATTGCGCAGCCGCACGCGGAATACCTCGTCTGCCGCGAAGACATCGACTCGGTGCTCGGCTTCATCGCGTCCAAGGACATCCTGCAGCAGATCCTGTCGGAAGAGTCCTCGGCCGTGATCCGCAACATCAGCAAGCATTACGACAAGAATCTGCTGGTGCTGCCCGACACGCTCAACCTGTCGCAGGCGCTCACGCGCTTTCGCGAGATGCACGAGCGCTTTGGCGCGGTCGTCAACGAATATGGGCTGGTGGTGGGTGTTGTGACGCTCGACGACATTGTCGGCGCGGTGATGGGCGACATCCTGTACCTGGGCGAAGACGAGCAGATCGTGCGCCGCGATGACGGCTCATGCCTGATCGACGGTGTCACGCCGCTGGGCGACGTCAAACGCGCCTTCGACCTCGACGACCTGCCCGGCGAACACCACGTCGAAACCCTCGCCGGGCTGGTCATCTACGCACTCAAGCGCATTCCCAAGAAGAGCGAAACCGTCGACATCGGGCCACTGCATATTGAAGTGCTCGACATCGACAACCACCGGATCGATCAGTTGCTGGTTTCGCGGCGCATCGATCCGCCGGCAGGGGCCGCGCCCTCGGCGTCGTGAGCAGCAAATACTTCCTTGGCGGCAAACATGCCGTTAAGCGCCGCCGGAAAACCCGCGTATAGCGCCATCTGCAGGATCGTCTCGGTGATCTCCGTGCGCGTGAGCCCGACGTTGAGCCCCGCCGCAATGTGCACCTTCAACTGCGGTGCCGCATTGCCCAGCGCCGTGAGCGCGGCAATGGTGGCGATCTCGCGCTCGCGCAGCGTCAGGCCCGGGCGGCAGTAGACATCCCCAAACCCGAATTCGACGATGTAGCGGCCGAGGTCGGGCGAGATGTCGGCCATGGCCTCGACCACGCGCTCGCCAGCCACATCATCGACTTCCTTCAGCTTTTGCCAGCCCCGTGCGTAGCGGTCGTCCTGCAGGTTGGCGTGGTTTTCGGCTTGTGCTGTGTGCGTGTTCGGTGTCATGCGCGTCCTCGTTCGGTTGGCGTTTCGGCTGGCGTTTCGATTTGGAAGATGAGGAAGCAGAGCCAGACGCGTTTTCCACGGCTTCAATCCGAGCCCGGATGCCGTCGTAGACGACGAGTTTGACGCGCAGCACGGCCAGCGTTTCGGCCCGTGCGCGCAGCTCCGCTTCCAGCGCCGCGGCATGCGATTCCAGCAGGCGTTGGCGCGCCGACACACTCTCCAGACTGTCGCCCTGCCGCCGCAGCGCGGCGTACTCCTGCATCTGCGCGATCGGCATGCCGGTATCGCGCAGGCGCAGCAGGAACTCAAGCCACCTCATGTCTTCGGTGCGGAAGACACGATGGCCGTTATCGCGCCGCTGCACGCTGTCGAGCAGGCCGATGCGCTCGTAATAGCGCAGCGTATGCGTCGACAGGCCGGTGGCTTCTGCAACTTGGGCGATGGTCAGGAATGTGGTCATGAACGGAGCTTAGAAGTTAGAGCGCACTCTAAGTCAAGCGACTTTAACGTGAATCTTTTCGGCTCGCACAAAACAAAACGCCGGCCCCTTCTAGGAGGCCGGCGCCTTGGTGTGCAGAAAATCGGCGGGCTACTGCAGATCAGCCGCCCACGCCGTACGCGCTCTTGTCCTGATGCTTCGGACGATGGTCGCGTTTCTTTTTCTTCTTATGGAGTTGCGTTGCCTTTTCGCCCGCGGCAGGTGCCGACGCGGCGGGTGCCGGCGCGGCCGTGGCAGGAGCCGGAGCCGCTGCCGGTGCGGACGCCTGCGCAAACGCGCCGGCGCTGAAGACTGTTGCCACGAGGGCGGCCAGAAGCTTGTTCATCGTGTTGTCCTTATAGAAGAGACTGGTTTGTGGCGCTACCGGTATCGGATGGAGCGTGACCCATTGCGCTCCCACGCCCGCGATGCAATGCGCGGCCTGCCATCGAAATGACCCACGCATCACCACGCAGTGTGGTGTACGCGTCAGCGGTTGTCCACCCGAAGCCTGACGGTACGCCGATGCGCAGGGCTGGGCCTTGATGTGTCTCAACCCATCGCAACAGACATTGGATGCCGTGAAACCTACCCTGTTACGCGCGCTTACACCGTGGGCAGAACGCTTACAAACGGCGGTCAGCGCGCTCTCAATGTGAGACGTTTTTGGAGGCATGGATCGCAAATGGGACGAGATCCATGTATCTGGAGTCCCAATATCCCGCTTGTATCTGATTAAGGAGTCTCACATGAAAGTCGCTCAATCCCTGGCCGCTCTGATCGTTGCTGGTGCCTTCGCAGCCCCCGTGTTCGCAGCTGGCACCGCGTCCGCACCGGCCGCGGCACCTGCACCGGCTGCGACCGCTGCAGCGACGACCACCGATGCCGCTTCGGCACCGAAGGCTGAAGCCAAGCACGAAAAGAAGCGCGCCCACAAGAAGGCCCACAAGGCTGCAGCCAAGTCGGAAGCCAAGACCGACGCTGCTTCGGCACCGAAGGCCGCTGCGCCCGCCAAGCAATAAGGCAGTCGCGCCATGAAGAACGCCGGGCACTCCCGGCGTTTTTTATTTGGATGAGCAAAGTTGAGCATCGGGGCGCGATCTCGCGTTGTGGGTGAGCATGATCTCTTCTACGATCCACGCGTGTCTCCCCGCCCGGCCCAGCTTGCATGGCGGACCGGAGTTGTTTGTCTATCGCCCCCCTGCGACTCACATCACGCATGCTCCCAAAGACCAAGAAACCGATCGCGCTACCCCTCGCCGCGCTTGCAACCCTTGCAACCCTGCCGCTGTTGGCCGGCGCGCAAACCATTCCCCTGCCCGACGTGCTGACAGCCGAACAGGCGCTAAGCGCCGGCAAGCCCATGACGGCAACCATCGATCTGTCGCGCTGCAAGGGCGACACCAACACCACGCCTGCTGGACAGACGCGCGGCGGTCTCACCGTCAATGCATACCGGATCCAACCGGACCACACCCTCAGCTTTGCCGACACCCATTTCACCGTCGGCCGTGATGGTGCGCCCATCACACAATTCCTGCGCTACACCATCACGGCCGATGGCACCGCGCGCTTTGCCTCGTACATCTTCGCCATGCCCGCCTACACGCTGCAAAGCCAGGTCTCGTACACATGCAAGCTAGGCGACGGCGTCAAGCTGTTTGCGCGGTTCTGAGTGCGGGCAATCGCAACCATCATCTGAGCGCCAAGCCCTCAACGCCCGCTTAGCGTCGCGTCACGCCCACCCTGTCGAGCGGACAACGCTGGCAGGGTGGTTTGCTTTGTGAAGGCGACGGCCACACCGTCATCCAGCGTTCGGGCGGTTCCACTAGAATGGCGTGCCCGCTGTTTCCTTCGCTCACATTCCTTTCGAATTCCTGCTCTCCCATGCCGCTGTCTTCGCGCGCCCTGCCCCGCTTTGCGTTCTTCCTTCTGATGACCATCGGCGCATTGAGCAGCACCGCCCGGGCACAGACCGCACCCACCACCAGCACAGCAAGCAGCGCAGGAAACAGCGCCGAAGCCAGCGATTGGAGCGTCGCTGTCGGCCCCGCGATTTACATGTCGCCCAAGTACCCAGGTGCGAAATCGAGCTTCGTGTTTCCGTGGATCGATCAGGAGATCGAATACAAGCGCCGGTTCTTTTCCAGGGGGATGGACTTTGCAGGCGTGTACCTGGCTAACAACGACACGTGGCAGGTGGGCGGCAACTTCCAGTTCGACCCGACTTGGCGCCATGCACATGACGACGCGCGCCTGAACGGTCTGGGCAACGTCAATGCCACGGTGCGCGCAAAGGCGTTCGCGCAGTACACGGTGTCGTTCCTCACGCTGTCCACCGATGCGGAGCAGGACATCCTCGGTAACCGCCAGGGGTTGATCGCCAACGCCGATGTCTACGCAAGCGCGCCGCTCGGCCGCTGGCTGTTCAGCCTTGGCACCGGCGTGTCATGGACGAACGGTCAGTACATGCGTACGTTCTTTGGCGTGGACGATGGGCAGAGCGCCCGTTCGGGCCTGCCGGTATTTGCCACGCATGCGGGGCTGCGCGACATCCACTTCAATGCCATCGTCACGTGCAAGCTCGATGATCGGTGGACGGCCAATGGCTCGCTCACGGTTGCGCGGTTGCAAGGAGATGCTGCCGACAGCCCAATCACGCAGCGCCGCCAGCAGACCACGGCCATGGCTTCGCTTACGTACCGGTTCCGCTGACGTCTCGCCCAAGAAAAGGGCGCCGCCATGTGCGCAATCGCTTGCGCAGGCAGGTGACGTTTGCCTCGCAAACTGTATGCACGAGGCAATCCGCCTATAAGACCAGAACTTGGCCCGCGCGCCTCTCAGCCAAACGGACCATGCTTCCTTTTCACAACAGGCATGCACGTGGACTAGCGCAATCGCCCCGGTTTTTTTGCTAGTCTGTTTGGCAAGCGGCGATCACTTCCGATCAATGCGCGGGCAGTGAACGGTGTCTTCCCACCGGCGGCGGACACCGCAAGACAGGAGGGCTTGACCATGTTGCGGTGGATTGCAAACTGGGCCTTGAGCCACGCACCCTCTCCCGAGAAGCAGGCCGAACGCGCGCTAAGCGAATTGCGCATGGAGCTGTACCAGGCAGAGCAGCGCGTGATGGATGCACAAATGCACGCGGACTATTACCGCGCCCGTATCACGTTCCTGGAAGACGTCGTCAAGAAGGGCATCGAGCGCGTCTCCGACCAGCGCAAGGGCAAGCAGGAAAGCGCCCACGCATTGCGCGCTGGTCTCAAGTTCACGGCCGAGCTGTGGCGCGAATCACAAGCGCGTGACTCGCACATGCTCAAGCGCCGCACGGCAATGTCGTTCATCGACCCGCACGACGCGCAGGTCGACGACTCGCACGCGCCGAAGATCCACCACTTCTCGAAAATCCCTGTGGATTCGCAGTTTGACGACAACGTGAGCGCGTTGCCCTCCAAGCACGCCGCGGCGGAGAAGGCATAGCGCGTGAGCTGGCCGGAGCGGGCAGCCCGCACGGCCAGCGCATCAGGTACGTCGACACGTTCGGCTCCGTGTGCAGGCGGTGGCGCCTACGGTGCCACCATCGACACGCCGTATTGCGCAAAGATGCGCTGCAGCTCGCCGCTGGCGCGCAGTGCATTGAGTGCGCTCTCCAGCGCCTGCGCCAGTTCACGCTGATCCGCCTTGACGGCCATGCCGATCGCCCAGCCACGGGCAGGCAGCAGCGGCGACTGCAGCTCGGTCGCCACAAAGCGCGTGGCAGATTGATTCTGCGCCTTCAGCGCACTTTCATATTGCGCCCGCGTCACCATTGCCGCGGCAATCTGGCCGGAGAACAGCGCACGCAGCGCCTCGTTGGCCTCCGGATAGATCTTCACCTTGTCTCGCAGGGCGCCGTTGGCGCTGGACAGCAGCGCGCTTGCGCCGCCCGATCCCTGCTCGGCGCCAGTCGCCTGGCCGGCGAGGTCTTCGAAACTGCTGACCTTGCCGACGCGCTCGCTGTCGTACACCAGCACGTAGCCTTCGCGAAGGTACGGCGCGAAGATCAGTACCTGGCCATTCTGGCGAATGAAATTCGGGTCGACCGGCACATGCAGCATCACGTCGGCCGGGCCGTACCCCAGGTAATGCCCCTTCCAGACCATATTGCGCAGGTCGCCCGACATACCGTCGTCATCCGCATCAAAGGGCAGCAACGACGCCGACAGACCCATCTGCTTGCCGAGCGCATTGGCAAGCGCCACATCAATGCCGCTGAATTGCCCCCCGACGTTATCGGAGAACGGTGGCAGGCCCTTGTACAGCGCGACCTTCAGGGCGCCGCTCTGGCGGATCTTCGCCATGTCGGCGTGTGCCGGCACGGCGCCCAACACCATGGCTGCCGCAGCAAGCAGGAGGCAGGCAAGGCGGCGAAAAGCTCCGGCCGCAGCCAACCGAAAACGGGCGTTCATGAGACATCTCCAGGCGGAAAAAAAAATGAGCGAGCCGATGCACACGAAGGCAGGGACAGCACCGGCTCGCCAAGCTGCCAACTGAGGCAGGCCGACCTACTAGTCCTCTACGCGGCGCGATTCCAGATACGTCTTGATCGCCCAGACCGCTTCCTGGGTCAGCACGTTCTCAAACGGCGGCATGTAGACGCGGCCGTCACGGGTGCGGCCGTGACGGACGGTGGCGGTGAAGTATTGCGACACCTCGCCGTAGCAGGCTTCCTTCTTCTTGGCATCGGCCAACGACATGCAGTCGGTGTCGAGCTTGCGCAGGTCGGGGGCGATCCCGCCGGAGATGGCCTCCAGCCCATGGCAGCGCGCGCAGTTCTGGTTGAACCCGGAGGAGCCGATCCGCAGCGCTTCGTCGTGTGCGGGACCGGTCCGGTATGGATTGTCCTGACGCCAATCGGCGCCGAGTTGCGGTAAGGTGTGCGTGTCTACGGCCTGCGGCGTGACATCGCCGTGAGCGGATGAGGTTGCGGGCAATCCCGCGGCCAGAAATGCGCAGGCAGAAAGCAGCGCGAGCAAGTTTTGAGGCGTTTTCAAGAGTGTCTCCTTGTTGTCGTTGAAACGATTTTTGGAGGCATTTCTGCAAGAGCCATACCAAGTCGAAAATCTGCCGGGAGACACCGCCAAGATCCGCCAAACGCTCCGGATATCGGAGGTACGGGTTGGCACAGGTGCTCAGGAATGCAACACCCTGGCAAGGGTCTTGCTTCATGGCGCAACACTTCCGGTTCGCTCCCTGGTTAATTGAGGCGATCCGGCCGACCCGCACACAGATTGCGGGCGAGGTTTTAGGAGACACACCATGACCCCTCACGCGGCAGCCGGCACGCGCGCTTCCGACAACGCCCCGGCCACGCTCGGTGACGCACCGCACGATCAGCCCGAACTGATCGCGCAATCGCACGAACGATCCAAGTCGTACGGCCTGCGGCCCTATGAATCGCCCGACTTCTGCCCGGTGCTGCACAACGAGCTGAAGACCGAGATCGAGCGCAGCCAGTCGCTGTTCACGCACGCGCTGCCCGTGATGGAGACGCTCTACAGCCAGATCGTCAACACGCAGAGCATGGTGATCCTGACCGACACGTCGGGCCTGATCCTGCATTCGATGGGCGACGACGATTTCCTGGCCCAGGCCAGCAAAGTAGCCCTGCAGCCGGGCGCGCTGTGGTCGGAAGCGAGCCGTGGCACCAACGCCATCGGCACGGCGCTGGCCGACGGCAAGCCCACGCTGGTCCACGGCTCGGAGCACTACCTCGAAGCCAACCAGTTCCTCACCTGCTCGTGTGCGCCGATCTTTGATCCGTACGGCGCCACCGTGGGTGCGCTCGATGTGACGGGCGATCATCGTGGCTTCCACAAGCACACCATGGCGCTGGTGCGCATGTCGGCCCAGATGATCGAGAACCAGCTGTTTGCCAACACGTTCCAGGACGTGGTGTGCATCCACTTCCACTCGCGTCCGGAATTCATCGGCACGCTGGTCGAAGGAATTGCGGCCTTCACGCCGGCGGGGCGCTTCCTGTCGGCCAACCGCAGTGGCGAGTTCCAGCTCGGCCTGTCGATCCGCGCGCTTCAAGCACATACCTTTTCGTCGCTGTTCGGACTGTCGATGTCGCAGTTGATCGACCGGGAACGCACCGCGGCGGCAGGCATCGTGCAGTTGCAGCTGCCCAGCGGCGTGAAGGTATTTGCTCGCGTCGAATGGAAGCGGCCGGCCAACCGCATGGTGGGCGGCGCAATGAGCGCAGAACGTTCGACCGACCACGACACGGCGCCGCGCCGGGCCTACATCGAGCCATCGCGGCAACCGGCAAGCCTGGAGGCACTGGATACCGGCGATGCGCAGATCCAGACCGTGATCGGCAAGCTGCGCAAGGTCATCGGCAAGGACATCCCTGTCATGGTTCTGGGCGAAACCGGCACCGGCAAGGAATTGCTCGCGCGTGCCATCCACGCCGACAGCCCGCGCCACGCCGGCCCCTTCATCGCCGTGAATTGCGCGTCGATTCCGGAAGCGCTCATTGAATCCGAGTTGTTCGGCTACGAAGAAGGTGCCTTTACCGGCGCGCGCAAGAAGGGCGGCATCGGCAAGATGGTGCTGGCCAACGGCGGCACGCTCTTCCTCGACGAGATCGGCGACATGCCGCTGCACCTGCAGGCGCGGCTGCTGCGCGCCCTGCAAGAGCGTGCGGTCTCGCCGCTGGGCAGCAACAAGCTGATCCAGGTGGATGTGACGGTCGTGTGCGCGACGCACCGCAACATGCGCGAGATGGTGGCCAGCGGGCAGTTCCGCGAAGACCTGTACTACCGCCTCAACGGCCTGGTCGTGCGCCTGCCGGCATTGCGCGAGCGCACCGACCTGGACGTCGTGGCCGACAAGCTGCTGAAGCTCGAACAGGCCGACGCGCCCCCCATCAGCGAAGCCGTGATGCAGAAGTTCCGCAGCTACCACTGGCCCGGCAACATCCGCCAGCTCGGCAATCTACTGCGCACCGCCCGGCTGATGGCCGAAGGCGCGCCAGAGATCACCGAAGACCATCTGCCTGACGATTTTCTTGAAGACTGGCAGGCGCGCCATGGCGATCAGCCGGCTGCAGAAAACGCGGTGGCACCGACAGCGGCTGTGCCGCCCGTCACTCAAAGCGTGGGCGGCTCCCAGCCTAAGCGGCTGGCCGATGTGGAAAGCATGACGATCATGGCGGCCGTGAAGGCGCACAACGGCAACATCTCCGCTGCAGCAAAGGCGCTCGGCATTTCACGCAACACGATCTATCGCAGGATCGACGAAGCCGGCGGCTTGCCCTCAGACAGCGACTGACCACGCCGATGCACGGATGGCAGCGCCCAGCGCTTTCGCCATCTCCCCTACCGCCAGGTGCCCACCCGGCACCCACACCAACCGCGCATGCGGTATCGCTGCAGACAATCGCAGCGCATTCCGGGGGCGGCAAACGTTGTCTTCCCGCCCATGCAGCAGCGTCACCGGCAATCCCCTCGCGCCAATACGCGCAGCCGCCCGCAGCAACGCTGATTTCCCAAGCCCCGCCCGCCGATACAGGTAATGCGCCTGCAACTGATACTTGCGTACGAGGGCCATGCGCTGCTGCCATGTTTGGCGACGTGTCTGCGGCGGCAGACCCAACAGCCGATGTTCCGCACGCTGCCACGCCCTGACGATGTTCAATTTCTGAACAGTTGTACCAGGCTGCAACATGTCTGTTGCAACGAGAAGGCGACCACGGGCCGCGGGAAAACCCTCGCCGCGCCCGTCGACGCTCCGCAAGAGATCACGGCCAGCGCCGCGCGCGTTGAACAGCGCCTGCACATCGTCGAAACCGGTCAGGAAAGCGCCGCGCAGCACCAGCGCCGATACGGCATCGGGAAAGCGATCGGCGTAGGCCAGCGCGAGCGCTGCGCCCCATGAGCCGCCGACCACGCCCCAGCGCTCAATGCCAAGTGCGACGCGCAGTTGCTCAAGATCGGCCAGCAGCGCCGTCACCGTATTACGCCGTAGCGTGCCGGCCGGTCGTGAGCGCCCGGCGCCGCGCTGGTCCGGGAGCACGGCGCGATGCAGCAGCGGATCGAACCACGCGGCCATCGAGGGCGCACAACCGCTGCCCGGGCCGCCGTGCAGCACCAGCCACGGCTCACCGCTGTCGTGCCCGCATTGGCGCACATGCAGGCAATGGCTGTCGGGCGTACGCAGGTTGAGGCGGGCGGAGGTGGTTGGCCAGTCGGAAGTGGGCATGGATGTTGCCTTGATGACGACGCGGCTGTGTTCGGCAAACGCCTGCGTCAGCCGCTGAACAACGCAGTGCACTCACTAACTATGCCAACCCTCAAGGAGGAGACATGAACTGGACAACGCCCGCCTATACCGAACTGCGACTCGGGTTCGAAATCACCATGTACATCGCCAACCGCTGATGCTGCGCGGCTGAGCACGTAAGGCTCCACAGGCCCGCCGGTTCTTCACGGCGGGCTTTTTTTTCGGCTCGCGGCTTGCATGCCTTTTCGCCATCCCCTGGCCGACTTCTTGCTCAATCCGCCCGACACGTTGGATTTGCATCATGACAATACTCAGGGTTCTCGGCTCGGCCGCCGGCGGCGGTTTCCCACAGTGGAACTGCAACTGTCGCAACTGCGATGGCGTGCGGCGCGGCACCGTGCGTGCCACTCCGCGCACGCAGTCGTCCATCGCACTCGGCGACGGCCAACACAACTGGATCGTGGTGAATGCCTCGCCGGACATCCTCGCGCAACTGCGCAGTTCACCGGCGCTGCAACCCGCACGCGCGCCGCGTGATACGGGCATCGTGGGCGTCGTGCTGATCGATGCGCAGATCGACCACGTGACCGGCTTGCTGATGCTGCGCGAGCATCGGCAAGCGCTGCCCGTCTATGCCAGCGCGGCCGTCATCAGCGATCTGTCCACCGCATTCCCGCTCACACGCATGTTGTCGCACTACTGCGGGCTCGACACGCGCGCGCTGGCGCTGGACGGCACGGCGTTTTCGGTGCCTCCGCTCGACGATGTGGCGTTGACGGCGATCCCGCTGGAGAGCAAGGCGCCGCCCTACTCACCCAGCCGCAACGCGCGCCGCGTGGGCGACAACATCGGCTTGCGCATCGTCGACAGAAAGAGCGGCCGGCGGGCGTTCTACGCGCCCGGCCTTGCCCGCGTCGAACCACATGTATTCGACGAAATGGGCGCGGCCGACGTGGTGCTGGTGGACGGCACCTGCTGGCAAGACGACGAGATGCTCTCGCTTGGTTTTTCCACCAAGACGGCAGCCGACATGGGCCACCTCGCGCAATCGGGCCCGGGCGGCATGATCGAAGTGCTCGACCAGTTGCCCGCAAAGCGCAAGGTGCTCATTCATATCAACAACACCAACCCGATCCTCGATGAAGACTCGCCGCAGCGCCGCGAGTTGGAGGCGCACGGCATCGAGGTGGCTTACGACGGCATGGAAATCTCGCTATGACACATCCTGTTGCGTGGACGGCCGAAGACTTCGAAGCGCGGTTGCGCGCGAAGCAGGCGGGCTATCACATCCATCATCCATTCAACCTGCGCATGCGCGCCGGCGAATGCACGCCAGAGGAAATCCGCACGTGGGTTGCGAACCGGTTCTACTACCAGGTCAACATCCCGCTCAAGGATGCGGCCATCCTGTCCAACTGCCCTGACCGGGCAACGCGGCGCGAGTGGATCGTCCGCATTCATGATCACGATGGCGACGATGCGCGCCCCGGCGGCATCGAGAGTTGGGTGCGGCTGGGCGAAGCCGTGGGCCTGACGCGCGACGCACTGTGGTCTCACCAGCATCTGCTGCCGGGCGTGCGCTTTGCGGTGGATGCGTATGTGAACTTTGCGCGCCGAGCGCCGTGGCAGGAGGCGGTGTGCTCGTCGCTCACGGAGATGTTTGCGCCGGACATCCACAAGGAACGGCTGGCCGGCTGGCCCGATCACTATCCGTGGGTGCAGCCAGAAGGGCTGGCGTACTTCCGCTCACGCATTCCGCTGGCCTCGCGCGACGTCGAGCACGGCCTGCGCGTGACACTCGACTACTTCCGCACGCCCGAGCAGCAACAGCGTGCGCTGGACATCCTGCAGTTCAAGCTCGACATCCTCTGGTCGATGCTCGATGCCATCCAACAGGCCCACGCACATGAGCCCTCCCTTGCCTGATCCGGCCCACCCCATGCTGCACCGGACCTTCCGGCTGCAATGGGAAGACATGCAGCAGAGCTGGGTACTGCTGTACCCCGAGGGCATGGTCACCCTCAATGACAGCGCCGCTGCGATCCTGCAGCGCTGCGACGGTGCCCATACCCTCGACATGCTGATCGACGACCTGCAATCCGCCTTTGGCGTGCAGGGCATCGCTCCGGAGGTCCACGCCTTTGTCAAACATGCACTTGAACGCGGCTGGCTCGTTTGAGGCCGATTCGCTGCTGGCGCCGGCCGCCACGCCGATGCCCGGTCCGCCGCTCTGGCTGCTGGCCGAGCTGACCTATCGCTGCCCGCTGCATTGCGCCTTCTGTTCCAACCCGGTGGACTACACGCGGCACGATCGGGAACTCACTACCGAGCAGTGGTGCGATGTGTTCACCCAGGCTCGGGCCCTGGGTGCGGTGCAGCTCGGGCTGTCGGGCGGCGAGCCGCTATTGCGCAAGGATCTCGAAACGCTGGTCGCGCATGCGCATGGGCTCGGGTTCTACGTGAACCTCGTGACGTCCGGGGTAGGCCTGACCGATGCGCGGCTTGGGGCGTTGCGGGCGGCGGGGCTCGACCACATCCAGTTGTCGTTCCAGGACTCCACGCGCGAGATGAACGACTTTCTGTCGAGCACGCGCACCTTCGACTTGAAGCGCCGCGTGGCGGATTTGATCAAGGCCCACGGTTATCCGATGGTGATGAACTGCGTGATGCACCGGCATAACCTGCCGCACGTGGGCGCAATCATCGACATGGCGCTGGAGATCGGCGCCGAATACCTTGAACTCGCCAACACGCAGTACTACGGCTGGGCATGGGAGAACCGCCTGGCGCTGATGCCCACCCTGGAGCAACTGCGCGACGCCGAGGCTGTCGTGAACGACTACCGGACCCGCATCGGCAGCCGATGCCAATTGCTTTACGTCGTGCCGGACTACTTCGAGCAGCGCCCGAAGAAGTGCATGAACGGCTGGGGTACCACATTCCTCGGCATCGCTCCGGATGGCGTTGCGCTGCCCTGCCACTCGGCGCGCATGCTGCCGGGGCTGGAGCTGCCGAACGTGCTCAGCCAGCCGCTGCGCGACATCTGGCGAAGCAGCGACGCCTTCCAACGCTTTCGCGGCACGCACTGGATGCCGGAGCCATGCCAGTCATGCGAATCGCGCGAGGAAGATGCCGGCGGCTGCCGCTGTCAGGCGTACCTGTTGACGGGCGATGCGACACGCACGGACCCGGTATGTGGAAAGTCGGCAGATCACGGCGCGCTGCAGAAGGTGGTGCTGCAAGGCCGGATGGCTGCGATGAACGGGTTCGGGCAGATGCGGGACACGCGCACCGGCGAAGTGCCGATCGTGTTCCGGACGGATGCGAATTCGCGCCGGCTGACACAGCCATAGAGCGCGGTCATACATAGAAAACGGAGAGGGCCGGACAACGCCGGCCCTCTCTTCTTTTCTTGCGAACAACGTAGAAGCCTAGGAGCCTGAACTCAACACCCAAGCCACCAGCTGCTTCGCTTCGTCTTCCTTGAGGTCGGGATGCGGGGGCATTGGGATGCGGCCCCACGTGCCCTTGCCACCGTCGCGCACTTTCTGCGCCAGCCTGGTCGGCGCGTCAGCATCGCCCTTGTACTTGGCGGCCACGTCGGCAAAGGCTGGGCCGACGATCTTGGCATGCATGCTGTGGCACGAGAAGCAGCCGCTCTTGTCGGCCAGGGCCTGCATGTCGGGGGCGGCGTGGGCGGGTGCCGCGCCAATTGCTGCGCACGCTACCGCCAGCAACGAAAACACTCCATTACGCATGATCACGATCTGAAACTCCATGAAGCTGTGCGAGAGGCTGTGCGCCGCACAGGGCGCACAGCGCTCAACTCAGCACGTCAGTTCTTGTGCAACTTGAACACCCAAACCGAACCACCCTGCTCCAGGAAGTTCACGCGCTTGGCCACTTCACCGCCCCACAGCGGAACTGCACCACCCCAGCCCGACACCACGGCCACGAACTGCTCGCCGTTGTCTTCCCAGGTGACGGGCGGCGCAACGATGCCGCTGCCGGTCTGGAATTCCCAAAGCTCCTTGCCGGTCTTGGCATCGGCCGCCTTCAGATAACCCTCGGGCGTGCCCCAGAACACCAGGCCGCCGGCAGTCGTCATCACACCACCCCACAGCGGGGCGTTGTTCTTGATCTGCCATTCAATCTTGCCGGTCTTCGGGTTGATCGCGCGCAGTGCGCCGATGTAATCCTCATTGAGAGGCTTGATGGTGAAGCCGGCGCCCAGGTAGGCCGCGCCCTTCTTGTAGCTGACGGGCTCGTTCCAGATCTCCATGCCCCACTCGTTGGCGGGCACGTAAAACAGACCGGTTTGCGGGCTGTAAGCCATCGGCATCTGGTTCTTGCCGCCCAGGAAGCCAGGCTCGGCAAACACCGCCTTGCCCTTCTTTTCTTCACCCGTGGCTTGCGCCGGATCGCCTGGCCGGTGCTCCGGTGCGTAGTTCGGGCGGCCGGTCTTGAGGTCGATGCTGGTGGCCCAGTTGACCTTCACGAACGGGAACGCGTTGAGCAGCTTGCCACTCTTCGCGTCGTTCACGTAGAAGAAGCCGTTACGGTCTGCCTTCCCGCCGACGCGCTTGCCGTCCATGTCGAACGTGACGAACTCGTTCACGCCATCGAAATCCCACCCGTCGTTCGGGGTGTTCTGGTAGTGCCAGACGATCTTTCCGGTGTCCGGGTTGATGGCCAGCGTCGACGACGAATACAGGTTGTCGCCCTTGCGCAGGTGGCTGTTCCACGGGCCCGGGTTGCCGGTGCCGAAGTAGACCAGGTTGGTCTGCGGGTCATACGTGCCGCCCAGCCACGTCGATGCGCCACCGGTCTTCCACGTCTCGCCGGGCCAGCTCGCGTTGAGCGTGCCCGTCATGCCGTTCTCGGTCTTGTTGCCGTCCTTGTCGTACTTGTAGCCCATGTGGCCTTCGACCGTCGGACGTGACCAGATCAACTGGCCGGTCTTGGCATCGCGCGCTTCCACACGGCCCACCACGCCAAACTCGCCACCCGACACGCCCGTCAGCACCATGCCCTTCACGATCAGCGGTGCGGCGGTCGTCGAGTAGCCGGCGGCGTAGTCTTCGATCTTCTCTTTCCAGACGATCTTGCCGGTGTCCTGATTGAGCGCGATCAGTTGCGCATCCAGCGTGGAGAAGATGACCAGGTTGTCGTACAGCGCAGCGCCACGGTTGACGACGTCGCAGCACGGCATGATGCCTTCCGGCAAACGCTGCTCGTACTTCCACAGCTTCTTGCCGGTCTTCAGGTCGATCGCGTAGATGCGCGAGTACGACGCCGTGACGAACATCTTGCCGTTGTAGATCAGCGGCTGGGCTTCCTGCCCGCGCTGCTTCTCACCGCCAAACGAGAACGACCACGCCGGCACGAGCTGGCTGACATTCTTCGTGTTGATCTTGGTGAGCGTGGAGAAGCGCTGCCCTTGCGTACCCATGCCCCAGGTCAGCACGTCGTTCGACGATTTCGCGTCGTTCTCGATCATGGCATCGGTAACGGGGGGCGTTGCCGCGTGCACGGCAACACTTGCTGCCGCCATTGCAGCCGCAAGTGCAATCACTCGTAGTGTCCTCATTCTTGTCTCCTCTACCTCTATTTATGGTCCAGGTCCGGCAGTGTGATGTCACACCGGTCGGACTCAGGGCAAATCCCGTGCCATCGGAAAACGCCGTGAAATCACGGTTCTGACCCACTTGCAGCACGGTGTTGCGTGCCATACCGCAACACATCGTGTGTTCTGTTGCGAAATGGAGCAACGCCGTGAACGCAGCCCACGCGCAAACCGCGGCCTACAGCGCGCGCGTGCGCCCGCCCGGCAACATGCGCTGCACGCATTGCTGTGCATCGAGCCATTGGTGCTTGATCACGCCGGCAACGTGGAGCGCAACCAGGCAGAGCAGCAGATCGGCCGTCGTGCTGTGTACCGTGTAGAACATGTGCTGCAGTGCGCTGTCGACCCAACCCCAGCGCGGCAAGGGCACGCCCCAGAAGCGCGTTCCGTATTGATTGAACGAAGACCCGAGGTAACCCGACAGCGGCATGACGACCATGCACATGTAGAGCAGGCGGTGGGTGATGCGCGCAAGCTCCGCCTCCCAGCAGTGCAGGCCCGGAATCGAAGGCGGCGCAGCCCGGCGCAAGCGCACGGCTACACGCCACGCAATCACCAGCGCCGCCGTCAGGCCGAGCGATTTATGCAGATTCACCCAGGCGGCCTTTCCGGGCGCTCCCTTGGCCAGACCCGTCATGTAGTAGCCCAGCGCGAACAGCCCGCATAGCACCAAGGCGCTGACCCAATGCAAAGCGATCGGCAGGCCCGCGTAGGCAGGCGCCGGTGCGGTGGTGGGTCGATCAGCGCGGCGCATCAAGCGTGCCCACCGAGGTTGGATAGGTCACCACACCCCAGGGCAGCTTGTAACCGGGGAGCGTATCGACGACCTCGCGCTTCTGCGCGTCGATCACCTGCACACTGTTCGAGCGGCCGCAGGCAAGCAGCAGCTTCTGCCCGCCAGGCGTGAAGCTGAAATGCCAGCACCGCTTGCCCACCGGAATGGTGGCCACCGGCGCAAAGGTGCGGGCATCGAACACCTGCAGCTGATCTGCGCGGCTGGCGGCCACCCAGAGGTATCGGCCCTCGCGGTCAAACGCGATGCCGTACGGCCCCTGCCCAGTGGGCACGGTCTTGATTGGCTTGAAAGCGGCGTCGAGCAACAACAGGTTGTTCGAGTTTTCCAGCGTCACCACATAGGTCTTTCCATCCGGCGCGATCTTGATGCCGCGCGGCCGATTGCCGAACGGCGCGACATCCACCGACTGAATCTGCTTAAGCGTGGACAAGTCGTAGACGCCGACCGTGTTGTCACCCTCGTTCGCCACCAGCAGCAACTTGCCCTCCGGTGAAAACTCGATGGCTTCGGTCTCGCGGGCGGCCTTGATGCGGCCCACCACGGCCCATTGGCTGAGATCGATGATCGCGACTTCAGCGGGGGCTTCATCCTTCTCGCCCTTTTCTTCTTTTCCGGCTCGATCGCTCTTGCCTGGAGGGCCGCCCTCCGACGACGGTTCGTAAGTCACGAATGCCCGGCGGCCGTCGGGCGAGATGCGCATGAATTCGACATTCCTGCCGACTGCGATGCGTTTGATCTCCTTGCGTGTGTCCGTATCAACCACCGACACATCGGCGCTGCCTTGGTTGGCCGTCAGCAGCCAGCGGCCATCGGGCGTGATTGCCAGGCCGCGCGGGTCCTTGCCCACGGCAATCTCGTCAACCTGTTTGAGCGTGCGTGCACTCAGCACGGTCACGCCGCCGCCCTGATTCGTGACATAGGCGACGGGGTCCGGCACCTCGGCAACTGCCTGCAGCGTCGATACCAGACCCACGCTGATCAACGTGGCAATCCGGATGTAGTAGGTCAATGCATTCATGATCGTCTCTTCTAAGGGGCTCAGTCCTTGTCGGCACCGGAGCCCTTGCCTCCAAACGAATACGTCAGGCCAATCCAGATCGCGCGTGGCGACGCCGGCGTCATGAACTGCTGCGTCGCCAGCGTGTAGATGCTCCGGGTGCCCGAGAGGCCGTATGTGGAATAGCGCTTGTTGAACAGGTTGCTGATGTACGCCGAGATTTCGAGGTTTCTCGTCGGCTTGTAGTGCAGGTTCAGATTGACGAGGCCGTAGCCGGCTACCTGGCCGTTCGGGTCGGCATTGCTTTCGTTGCCGTGCGCGATCTGCTTGCTGACCAGGATCACGTTCCCGCCCATCGACAGGTTCGGGCTGAAGGCGTACGACGCACCAAGCTTGAGCGTCTTTGCGGGGATGCCCGGGATCTTGTTTCCGCTGACGACGTTCTGCCCGCTGGCCGTGGTGAATGCCGACTTGTAGATCGCATCGACATAACCAAAGTTGGCCGACAACGACCACTTGTCGATCTTCGTGCTCGCGCCCAGTTCAAAGCCGCGCCGCTCCGTCTCGCCGACGTTGGCGAAGTAGCCGTACGTGTTTGACGTGGCGATGAACTGGATGTCATTGCTGAGGCGCGAGTCGTAGACAGACGCGCTCCAGTAGGTGGACTTGCCCAGCTTTCCGCGGCCGCCGAACTCGATGGTTTTGGCCACCACGGCTTTCAGGTCCGGATCACCGTTGAACCCGGTCGGCAGCGAGCACGGGCTGTTTGGATCGGCGCAAGACAACTCGATCGATGTCGGCGCGCGCATCGATTCGCTATAGCTGCCGAAGATGCCCTGCCCGGCTCCGAGGTCGTAGTTGAATCCCAATGCCGGGTTGAACCGGTGATAGTGATGCGAGCCGGCCAGACTGTTGGTTTCCGGCCCTGCCACCGCCCCGGCCGGCACACCGTTTGGGGTGGATGCTGCGCCCGATCCAGCGTTCGAATACCGATAGGCGTTCGCATAGCCGGGGTTGTAGTACGACACGCCCGATACGTCGTCCGTCCAGGAGTAGCCGCCGTCTCCGTTCAGGTATTTGTTGTTGGCGCCCCCCTGGTTGAGCGTGGTGTAGTTGAAGCTTCCGGATGCCGTCACGCTCAGCTTTTCCGTCACGCTCAACGTATCGGTGAAATACGCGCTGAAGTTGTTGACGTTGGACGACAGGCTGACCGCGCCAATCACGTTGCTGCCCGTGAATGACGCCGGGTTCGACGCCGACGGTGCCAATCCATTGGCGGTGAATCCGTACTCTTGGTTGGGAATCACCACGGCCTGATAGTCGATCAATCGGGCGAGGTATGTGGTCTGGTCGTAGGTGATGCGCGAATGATCGAACGCACCACCAAACGTGAACGTATTGTTGTGTCCCGCCAATTGGCTGAAATTCGACCACTGCAGCGACGATCCCACCGTGTCTTCATGCGTGGCGGAATCGACGACGCTCGTGTTGATGGCGTTCGTCCAGCGGCCGTAGCCCAGCGCGAGCGCAGTGGCGCTGGTCACGGCATTCACCGCCGTGCCATTCGGCGCCTTGTTCGCGCATTTGTAGGCGGTGATGCCACCTGCGGTGGTTGTTGCCAGCGAGCCATCGTCGTTGAAGCAGCCGTCGTCCAGCTGCGCGTTGCTGTTGACGTTATGCAGGTTGGCCTTGCGGTAGTAGAGGCTGCCGGCCAGCTGATTGGTGTCGTTCAGCCAATGACTGCCCTTCAGGTTCAGCATCGCCATCCGGTTTGAGATGGTGTCGGGCCACGTATAGGCCGCGCTGCGGTTCGCCATCATGTCCATCGGCAACGACTGCGTGCCGCTCAGCGAGGTATCTGCGAGTGCAGCCGACAGCTCCAGTTGGGTAGCGCCGTCGTTGCCGTGCCACCGCGCTTTCCCATACAGCTGCTTGACGTTCGAACCCGAGTGGTCGCGAAAGCCGTCCTGCCGGTCGAAGTTGCCGGCGACGAAGTAATCGGTACCGTGCGCCTTGTCGACAATGCCGGTCTCGAAGCTCAGCGCGCGCCTTCCAAACGAGCCACCCAGCGCCTCGATCGACGTGCCGGCGTTGTCCTTTCCGTTCTTGGTGTTGACGACAAGCGCGCCACCCAAGGTATTGAGGCCGAACATCGGATTGGAGCCCGGCAGGATGTTGACGCTGGACATCGCATTCATGGGAATGAGATCCCAGTTGACGATGGAGCCGAAGGGCTCGTTCATCCGCACGCCATCAAAGTAGACCGACACGCCAATGGGCACGCCCAGCAGCGAAGACACCTGGAACCCGCGGTAGTTGATGTCGTTCTGGTACGGATTGCCCGCCCCATTGCTGATGCTGACCTGGCCGAGGTTGTCGTTCAACAGGTCCGCCAGATTCGAGCTGCGTTGCTCGCGGGCATCCTTTGCACTGACGCGCTGGGCATTGGCGGGAAACTGCGACAGCGGGACACCAATGCTATCGATCGGGGTTGAGCCGACGACCTGGGCGGTTGGCAACGCCACCGCAATGATCGGGTCCTCGGCAAGCGCCGGCGAGCACAGGCCCGCCGCAGCGAGCGCCGCCACCCCGCCGGCCAGACGCGGCGCGGCGTTACGCAGACGGCTGGCGTCCTTGCCCGAACGGCTGGTATTCGAATGCACGGAGTGTCTCCCTGGTGTTTCTCGTTCGCCGAGCCCGGGCGCGCCAACGGCACATCCCTAAGTCAAAGCGTGGCGAGAGCTATTGCCGGCTGGGAAGCTGCGGCGATGGGGGTGACACCTGCGCGCGTTGCGGCAGTGCATGTGGTGGGCGCATGGCCATGTCTCCTCTTCTTTTTTCGCCGGCGAGGTCTTTGCCTCGCAGGTCAGCGGCTGGCGCACGGGTGTCGATGACCATGCGCCAGCCGTCCTGCTACACCATCAGAAGAAGCCGAGCGGCTTGGTGTCGTAGCTCACCAGCAGGTTCTTGGTCTGCTGATAGTGGTCGAGCATCATCTTGTGGGTCTCGCGGCCCACGCCCGACTTCTTGTAGCCACCAAACGCTGCATGCGCCGGATACAGGTGGTAGCAGTTCGTCCACACGCGCCCTGCCTTGATGGCGCGGCCCACGCGGTATGCGCGGTTGATGTCGCGCGTCCACAGACCGGCGCCCAAGCCAAAGTCGGTGTCATTGGCGATCTGCAGGGCTTGCGCTTCGTCCTTGAACGTCGTCACGGCAATCACCGGGCCGAAGATCTCTTCCTGGAACACACGCATGCTGTTGTCGCCCTTGAGCAGCGTCGGCTTGATGTAGTAGCCCTTCGACAGATTGCCGGGCAGCACTTCCACATCGCCGCCGACCAGGCATTCGGCACCTTCCTCCTGCGCGATCTCCAGGTAGCTGCGGATCTTGTAGAACTGCTGCTCCGAAGCCTGCGCGCCAACCATGGTCTCGGTGTCGAGCGGGTCACCGCGCTTGATGGCGGCCACCTTGGTCATCACCGCATCCATGAAGCGGCTGTAGATGGATTCCTGCACCAGCGCGCGCGACGGGCACGTGCACACCTCGCCCTGGTTGAAGAAGCCCAGCACCAGGCCTTCGGCGGCCTTCTCGATGAAGCTCGGCTCGGCCTGCATGATGTCTTCGAAGTAGATGTTGGGCGACTTGCCGCCCAGTTCCACCGTCGACGGAATGATGTTTTCGGCCGCGCACTTCATGATGTGCGAGCCCACCGGCGTCGAGCCCGTGAAGGCGATCTTGGCGATGCGCTTGCTGGTAGCCAATGCCTCGCCGGCTTCCTTGCCGTAGCCGTGCACGACGTTGAGCACGCCCGCAGGCAGCAAGTCGCCAATCAGTTCCATCAGCACGCAGATGCCCAGCGGGGTCTGCTCGGCCGGCTTGAGCACCACGCAGTTGCCGGCAGCCAGCGCCGGCGCCAGCTTCCATGCAGCCATCAGCAGCGGGAAGTTCCACGGGATGATCTGACCGACCACGCCCAGCGGCTCGTGGATGTGATACGCCACGGTGTGCTCGTTGATCTCGGCAGCAGAACCTTCTTGTGCGCGAATGCAGCCGGCGAAGTAGCGGAAGTGGTCCACAGCCAGCGGGATGTCGGCGTTCAGCGTTTCACGCACGGGCTTGCCGTTGTCCCACGTTTCAGTCACGGCCAGCAGCTCGAGGTTCTGTTCGATGCGGTCGGCAATCTTCAGCAGGATCAGCGAGCGGTCCTGCACCGAGGTGCGCCCCCAGGCGTCAGCGGCAGCATGGGCGGCGTCGAGCGCGCGGTCGATGTCTTCAGCGGTCGAGCGCGGGAACTCGCCGATCACCTCGCCCGTCACAGGCGTGGTGTTGGTGAAGTACTGGCCCTTGACCGGCGACACGAATTCGCCACCGATGAAATTGCCATAGCGCGGCTTGAACGAAACGATGGCGCCGGGAGTGCCGGGATGAGCGTAACGCATGGGTTGTCTCCTGATGTTTGAGTGATGACCGCAGCGTCGTTGTCTGCGCTGTGTCCGCTCGTCATCTGCAAAACCCGGGCCATCCCCTGCGGTGGATGCTGCATCCACTCCCAATCGCCCGTTCACGCCGATTGGCTCGCCTGACTGTTCCAGAATGGAACAACAGGTGTTGCAAAGCTCAACGCCCCATCACCTGAACAGCCGAGAGATGTGCGTGCGGACCCACCGCGTGCATGGCATGACTTTCGCAACACGGGCCGTTCATCTGAACCTTGCAAGGCACACGATGAGAACGGCCTCACTCCATGCTGCCGCTGCCACGCTGGCCGTTGCGTGCCTGTCTTGGCAGGCCCGTGCCGATACGAACATTGACCCGGCAGGCTCGCCACTCTGGCCGACGATTCAGCAGGAGGTGTTTGGCGCGGCGCCAACAACGTTCGACAGCCGCATCAGGATCACTGGGCCGGCATTTGCGGAAGACCCGATGCAGGTGCCGATTGCCTTTGACGCGTCGGCGCTCGGCAAGGTCGAGCGCATCGTCGTCGTGGTCGACCGCAACCCGATCCGCAAGGTGCTGGAATTCGCCCCGATGCACGTGCGCCCGGCGCTGTCGTTCCGGTTCAAGCTGCAGGAGGCCTCTGCGGTGCGCGTGGCGGCGCGTACGCAGGACGGTGTTTGGCATGTCGGCACCTTGCAGGTGGACGCCACCGGCGGCGGCTGCACGCTGCCCGGGGCCACCCGCCAGAACTCCACGTGGAGCACCACGCTGAACCAGGTGGAGTCGCGCGTGTTTCCGGGCTTCAACAGCGCAGGCAGCCGCATCCGCCTGCGCGTGATGCATCCGATGGACACGGGCTTGGTGGCGGGCATTCCGTCCTTCCATATCGAACAGCTCAACCTGCTCGATGCCCGGCGTCAGCCCATGCTTGAACTGGCGCTGTTCGAACCCGTGGCCGAGAACCCGATCTTCTCGTTCGATCTGGAGGGCCCTGTTGAACGCGGCATCAGCGTGGCCGGCGTCGACAACAATGGCAACCGCATCCGCGCACAGGTGACACGATGAGCCGACGGCACCAACGGTTTGGCTTCCTCCTGCTATGCCTGGCGATGTGGACTGCCGCACGCGCAAGCGGTCCCGATTACCAACTCGTACCGCACCCCGTTGCGCCCGGCGTCTGGATCCTGGAAGGCGCCAACGCAGATTTCTCGGCGCGCAACGGCTGCAACATCATCAACACCGGCTTTATTGATACCGGCGACGGCGTGCTCGTCATCAACACAGGGCCGTCGCTGTTGTACGGCGAACAGCAGCGCCAGGCCATCCGCACGGTCACATCGGCGCCGGTGCGTTGGGTGTTCAACCTCAACCTGCATCCCGACTATTTCTTCGGCAACCAGGCTTATGCGGATATCGGCGCCCAGGCCCTGCCCGGCACCATTGCGGGTGCGCAACGCGAAGGCGCGGCCTATGCCGACAATCTCTACCGCATCTGCGGCGCGTGGATGCAGAACACGGTATCCACACCGCCCAGCGTGCCATTGACGCCCGGCACACGCACCATGGGCAGCCACCGCATCGACCTCATCCGGCTCGACGGGCATACCGATGACGATCTCGTCCTGGTGGACCGGACCAGCGGTGTCGTCTTCGCCGGCGGCATTGCCTTTCGAGACCGGATTCCCACGACGCCGCACGCCAACATTGCGCATTGGCTGGCCAGCCTGGACGCGTTGCAGAAGATCGTTGCCGACAGCGGTGCGCGCGTGTTGATCCCCAGCCACGGGCCCGCGCTCGGCAAGGCCGATGCCATTGCACAGACACGCCAGTACCTGCAATGGCTCGAGGCACGCATGCGCCGCGCGGCCGCAGAAGGACGCGACCTTGCTGAGGTGATTGCCATGCCGGTAGACGCGCCCTACGCGCAATGGGGCGGAATGCCCGCGGAGTACGTGCGCAACGTGACCCGCTTCTACCCACGCTACGAGAACGCCGCGCTGGCGCCCTGACATGGCGCCAGACCCCGCGCGGCGACGCTGGATGCGCATCATGCTCGCGACCCTGATCAATCCGGCGCCGACGGCGTCTGCGGCACCCGCCCGCGTTACGCTGTTGTGCCTGCAGGATGGCCTGTACGCTGCGCGCGCTGTCAACGCAGAGGCCTCGCGCGCGAATGCCGGAGAAGTCGTGCCCACCCTGGTGCACACGACCGGCAACGGCGTGCTCGTGGTGGACCCTGGCCCGCACGCGCGATGGGGACAGCATCTGATCGCGGCCATCCGGCACATCACGGCGGAACCCATCCGCTGGGTGGTCAACACGCACGCGCACCCGGAGCACGTGCTCGCCAACGCGGCTTTCGCGCAACTGCAGCCGCGCCCTGCCTTCCTGGCATCGGCCGCCACCGCCGACCTGATGCGCCAGCGTTGCGACACTTGTCTGGCCCGGCTGACCGCCCTGCTGGGTACGCGCGTCATGCACGAAACGCAGATCGTCTATCCCGAGCCCGCATTGCGCGATGGCGATTGGCTGCACACCGGCAAGACAGCGTGGCAAGTCCATGTCTGTACGGCTGCGCACAGCGCTTCCGACACGGTGCTGTACGCGCCGCAGCGCGGCGTGCTGTGCACCGGTGGCTTGGCATATCGGCAGCGCATTCCAGACCTGCAGGACGGCTCGCTGATCGGTTGGCGCCAAGCATTGCGTGGGCTTGTTCAATTGCCCGCCACCATCGTCGTCGGCACCGCCATCGGCACACCGGCGCAGATGCTGGAACCGACGCTGGCCTATCTCGACATGCTCGACAGCGCGATCACGCGCGCCATTGAAGCCGGTGGCGATGCAGCTCGCGCGCTCGCGTACATCCCGGGCGACGCCTATCGCGACTGGCGCAACTTCGACCCCCGTCACGCGCTGAACGTGGGACGTGCGTGGCGCGAGCTCGAAGATCGCTGGATGCAAAGCGCGCCAAGGGTCTGACCGCGGCTGCTCCACTGCGCAACAGAGAGCGGACATGTGTTGCATCAACTGTCCCGCCACGCCACATCACACGCACAGCCGCAGGCATCCGCAAACGTTAAGCAACGGACTGCAACTCCGTGCAATGCGCGACGAACGTCGTGGTACGCATATTGCAAAGTCCCGCCGACGTTGAGCGCGCGCCCCGCGTGTTTAGCGCCAACACCGCATGCGTCCGAGCCAATTCAATGGACGCATCACACAACGACAATACGGAGACAACATGCAGAACACACGCCTTCGACCCTGCGTCCTGACCGCCCTTGCAGCCGCCCTCGGCTGTGCAGCGAGCGGCGCCATCGCACAATCGTCGGTCACGATCTACGGCACAGTCGATGCCGGACTCCAGTATCAAAACCGCAGCGCAGCCGGCGGCAGCATCACGGAAATGCATTCGGGCGGTATCAGCCCAAGCATCTGGGGCCTCAAGGGATCAGAAGACCTGGGCAGCGGCCTGAAGGCCAACTTCAACCTCGAAGGGCATTTCAGCAGCGACACCGGCACGCTCACCACCGGCCCCGGCTTCAGCTCCGAGCTGTTCCGCCGGCAGGCGAACGTCGGCCTGAGCGGCAACTGGGGCGCGATCACGCTGGGGCGCCAGTACAGCCCGGCGCTCATCGGCACGATCGGCACGGAAGCGCGCGGCTTCAAGGAGCAGTTCTCGAATCTGTACGGCTGGGCCTACAACCAACTGCCCGCACCGGGCAACGCAATGGGCGCCGGCACCAACCCGGGCAACGACGTCGGCGTGTTCATTGGCAATGCACTGCAGTACTCCAACAACTTCGGCCCCGTGTGGCTAGGCGTTGCGTACTCATTTGGCGAGACCGCCGGCAGCTTCAAGCGCGGCAATGAACTCTCGCTGGGTGCCACGTACACGGGCCCGGTCACAGTCGGCCTCGGCTATCAGTCAACGGCGGACAGCGGCACGGGCGAGACCCTCAGCCGCTTGTGGAGCGCAGGTGTGGCCGTGCCATTCGGTGCCTTCACGGGCCGGGTGAACTACATTGGCGTGACCAACAACGCGCCGAGTGGCCAACGCGTATCGGACGTCAAATCGATCGGCGCCGGGCTCGACTACAAGTGGAGCCCCGCCAATACCGCCACGCTGGCCGGCTATTACAGCAAGTACGAAAGCAGCGCGCACGACAGCTCCACCAAGTCGATCGTGCTGAGCAACGACTACGCATTTTCCAAACGCACCACGCTGTATGCGCAGCTCGTGTACGTCAATGCGGGCGCGGTGGGCACGGCCGATCCGCTGGAAAGCCTCAAAACTTCCATCGTTGCGGGCGGCACTGCGCCGGGCGCGAAGACGGTGCTGGCAGGTGTGGGGCTGAAGCATTCGTTCTGAGCCGTACCTGAGCAGGAAAAACCCTTGGCCAACACCAAGGGTTTTTTTTCGCCCTCAGATACGAAGCATGAATCCTGACGCAGCGCATGGTCTGGGCGGCCGATCCGCGCTACGCTCGCGTATCGTCAAAATCACGATTTTTGCCTGCCGGGGCCACCCGGCGGCGCTCATTGGAGGAGCCTTGATTCGCGTCCTGCCTGCCTTTGTACTGGGCACGCTTAGCTCAATCCTGCTGGCCCTGAACACACTGTTCTGGAGCGTGCCGCTGTTCACGCTCTCGGCGTTCAAGCTGCTGGTGCCGGCAGCGGCAGTCCGCCGCCGGATCGATCCCATACTCAACTGGGTCGCCACGTGCTGGATCGGTTGCAACAACGCCTGGATCGGCGTGCTGCAACGCGAGCCGTGGAGCGTTGAAGGTGCCGACAACCTGCGCTACGCGGGCT
The DNA here is from genome assembly GCA_000955795.1 of Burkholderiaceae bacterium 26. Lineage (GTDB taxonomy): Bacteria > Pseudomonadota > Gammaproteobacteria > Burkholderiales > Burkholderiaceae > Ralstonia > Ralstonia chuxiongensis. Next base: position 57,749 of record JYOB01000017.1, on the reverse strand, counting down.
GGTACCTGGTCAACTGCAACCATCGGTCATGGGTGGACATCTTTGTGCTGCAGCGGGTGTTGAACCGGCGCATACCGCTGCTGAAATTCTTCCTCAAGCAGCAGTTGATCTACGTGCCGGTCATCGGTCTGGCCTGGTGGGCGCTGGATTTCCCGTTCATGCGTCGGCACTCCAAAGCGGCGCTGCGCAAACACCCCAAACTGCGCAATCAAGACCGCGAAACCACACGTCGCGCTTGCGCCAAGTTCGCCCATGTGCCGACCAGCGTCATGAACTTTGCCGAAGGCACGCGATACACCCCCGCAAAGCACCAGACGCAATCGTCGCCCTATCGCCATCTGCTCAAGCCAAAGGCCGGCGCGCTGGCCTTGACGCTCAATGCCATGGGTGGGCGGTTCCAGTCGCTGCTCGATATCAGCATTGCCTACCCAGACGGCACACCGAGCTTCTGGCAACTGGCCAGCGGCCGGGCCGGTCGGGTGATGGTGCATATCCGCGAGCTGCCGATCCCACCGGATTTCTGCACGCACGACTACAGCACCGACGCCGCCTTCCGTAGCGATTTCCACCGCTGGCTCGCCCAGCTCTGGGAAGAGAAGGACCAGCAGATCGAAAACATGTTGGCGCGGGCGGCAAACCATGTTGAGCCTTGAGTGAGACCAGCCCAAGCGACAGCGTCAGATCAACTGATTCAGATCAGCGAAGCGGCCACTCACGGAGCATCGACGCCAAAGCGCGCAACGACAAAATCGATTGCGCTGCGCAGTTTCGCCGTTGGCCGACGGTCTGGCGTATAGACAAGGTGTACCGGGGTGGACCTGTATGACCATGCCGGCAATACCTGGACAAGACGGCCGCTGGCAAGCTCATTGGCTAGGGCGTCCTCCGGCTGCAGGACGATACCGGCCCCCGCAACTGAGGCCCGTCTTAGCGCGCCACCTTCGTTAGCGGTAAATCGACCTGCGACCGGTACTACATAGACTTCACCTTTCGGTCAGATCGAGAAGCAGATCACACAGTGGCTTTGTCATCTAAAGTTCGAGTCCCCCTTCGGGGCAAGCCATCGCAGTCATGCATGAGGTGCTTTGGGCCAATCTTTATACCTCGCCGTCTCCCAATACCCCCTAGATATCGCATCCTCTAACATGCCGAGAGTGATAGGAAATTTCCCCACCCTATCCAACTCTATTAGTCTCCTGTTAAAAAAAAACGCAATTAATTTCCCAACCCAACCAAGCCCAGGCTCAAAATAATTCGGAAAATAAAAATCCCCCCTACTGTCATTAAAACTAAAGCCCTCAAATTCCGACTCAATAGCCTCCATAAAATCAGTCGCCAACTCCCCCTCCAACCCCATGTCATTTACAACATCAGTGAGACGAGATACATCCATTTTTTTTGATCCAAATATGCTTACCCCAGTATGCCCCCTTGCCACCGAGGCCAACCTCTCCCAAATCAAATTATTCACCACAACCTATCCCCCTTATGCGCCATCGAATTATATGTTACAAGTGTCTTTCTTAAAATTTCCCCGACGTCATACGCCATAACAACCCAGCCCACAACCGGAACGGCTCGACCAACCCACGCTCCAAGGTGCTGGGTGTACCGTATTCTCAACGTCCGTAATGATGTTCCTGTAATCGTTGGCGCTCTAAATGGCATCTGCTTGTTCAATAATTTTCTCGACACCAGGGAAGCTGGCGATGTTCCTTTGGTAGCACCGGAAAATTTTGCTCTTGTTGGTATGTAGTTTCCGCCAGCCACAATTGCAGCAGCTGCTGCAATATCAACGCCCGTGAACTGTTCAAGAATTTTATCAACCAAGATCCATGTAAACAGCTCTTCTCGGGTAATGCCCTCAAGATCCTTGTAGTTGTAAAGATTGACGTTCTCAACCACCACCGTTGCGACAGAGGTGCCCAAATTTTCAGCAGTGGTGTACAGCCCACTGTCAACGTTATATGTCCATACCCGGGGTGGATTCTCCTCGTAGGCCCTCACGTCAAGCCTCCTGATCCAAGCCATCCGGATGCAGCTCAATGCGGAGCACTCTCATTCTTTGGGAGGTTCGTATCCGCCGAGTTCGCCCCTGCGCATCCGTGACTCCCGAGTACACACTTTCATCCCCCAACGTCACCCGGTAGGCCATGTTGGCAAGCGGAATGCCTTGAGGGCTGAGCAGGTGAAGCTGCTCATCAAAGGCACCATTCAAGTATGACAACGCATCGGTACCACTATCGGTGCTGGCATCTTGCTGCGCGCTTGATGTCGTTGGGCTCGGCACCACACTCATTGATTCCACCATGTCATCACCCCACGCGTTGCCCGCCAGTTGAGCCATGATGATCGGCGGCGTGGCGCACTTGCAAAGCACAATATCCTTGTCTAATGCGGTTTCGCCCATGAACCGGATACGCCGAGGACCTCCGGCTTTGGCAATCACACCGATGCTCTTGCAGGCTTCGCAGTAGGCCTCGCCGCCAATCAGGGCTACTTGGTGCCGTGCATCACCAAAGCCGCTGCTCCGCCCGCCATAGGGCAAGATGTGCCCTCCCCGCTCCAATGCGTCACCCACAACGGCGATTCTGCGTTTCATGCTCTGGTCTCCTGAGCCGCAACTGCGGCGTCGTGTAATAGATCAATACATGTAGGGCGGAACACGCTGGCAAGGCGCACGTCCTTACGTTCGGTCCAGCACGATCTCTACGCGTCGATTCAATGCCCTGCCCGCTGCGGTCCGGTTGTCGCCAACAGGCTCCTTTGCCCCACGGCCCATGGTGGACATGCGGCTCTCCGCAACACCGTGTGCTTGTAGATTGCGTCCTACCGCCATGGCGCGGGTGGCTGATAGCGCCAGATTGGTTTCCGTGCGGCCACGAGCACCGGGTGAATCGTCGGTATGTCCCACGATCGTCATCTTGCCGCCCGAATCGGCCAGCACCGTTGCAAGCCGCTCAAGCTGGTGTGCAAGTGTCGGGGTCAGGTCTGCGCGGCCGGCAGCGAATCCCAGGTCGCTGCTAAAGACGATGTAGATGCGATCGCCTTCCGTGCTCAAGCCAAATTGGTTGGCACCGTTTTCGGACGCCAACGCGTGGGCAATGCGATCCTCCAGCGAGGCTTGCTGCTTCGTGACTTGTGCTGAAAGTGATTCCACTCGGCTTGCCAGCGCCTGGTTGTCGAGGTGCTGGCGGTACGCAACAAAGGCAAGACCAAGCACGAGCGCGGCCACCACCATCGCCGTCACGATCAGTCGCCAACTACGGCGCGGTGGTTCTTCTTGAGCGGGCGGCGCCTCTGGGGTCGGCATGCCGACGGTGATCATCACTTCCGGCGCCTGGGCTTCGGCGGTGGAATGACCCACCGCGACATGGATGCGTTGATGCTCGGCGTATGCGTTGGCGACGGCCACATGCGGGCGTTGCCATGCTGCGACCGGAGTTATGGTGGCCACTTGCGTATGACCGTGAACGGGCCAAGCTTTGGGCAACGGCATGCCGCGCTCATCCCGCAACCCGCGCTCCATCAATTGGCCGATCACTTCCAACGCGTTTTCACTGGCATTGGGCGTCTCCTGCAGCTTGGCAAGCCAGCCACGGCAACGCTCGCCATAGTTCCGTTCGCCATAGAACTGGGCTAGCAGGCCATGTTGCAGCCAGGCACCCCGTAAGCCGTTGGCTCGCCCGCGGACGCGGCTACCCGCTTGATCCAAGGCTGCACAAAAGCAGTAGTGCACGGCCTCAATGGCGTCAACCCTGAGCGCCGCAGCTTGGCTGGCCTGCTTGAAGGCCTCAAGCCGCGTGCGTGTTTCTGATTTGAGTGCGTCGAGTCTGGCGGCGGACTCCAACTCAGGTGATAGCTCGTCGAGCAGCCAAAACAATGGCTGGGCCAATCTGAGAAGGTGATTCTTGGCGGGGCCATGTGGTCCCATTGGATTCTTGGACATCTCTCTAAAGCTCAGAAGTCAGGCGTATCAGATCGACTTCGCCATTCACGTAGGCAGCATCGGCGCTATCCACCTGCCACAGGCAACCGAACCCGATCTTTCTGATAAGCGATTGCGGCCAATCCTTGGGCGCGATCACGCGTATGCGTAGCTGGATGCCAACCGCAACCCCATTGCGAGGATCTCCAACGCATTGTTGGCGACCACCAGCGTGGTGTAGTACGCATTGACCATGCCCGCAATGGCATCCAGCCTCGGCCGGCTTCCGTGCGACTACCCCATAGTTGATGGTGGAACTCGCTGCTTCTGGGTAGCGTGTCCGATCGATCTCGTCTTCGCGATTGGTCGTGTTCAGCAAGTAAGTCAGATCGCGTTGGAGGATCTCGCGCATCTGCGTGCGCGTGACCGTGTATTCGTTAGCGGCTTCCGTTTGCCGCTGTGGTGCATCGTCCCGCAACCGGTCAAAGAGTGTCGGCACCTGTCGGTCGCGCACCCCGCCCGCAGGCGGAACCCTTCCGCATCGGGCAAGTGGCTTCGCTCACCTTTGCGCCGCGCGAGATTGCGAAAGTGGAGCAGCGCGCCGATGGCTTGCATATCCAGTTGTTCGGCCTGGGCATGCTGGGGCCCAATGGCGCGCTGCCGATCCACCTGACGGAAATCGTTCGAGAGCGGACTGCGAAGCACCATGACAACACCTCCGCTGCGTTTCTCGACATCTTCCACCACCGTGCGCTGACGCAGTTCTATCAGGCTTGGGCTAGCTCACAAGCGGCAACTGGGTTGGACCGGCCTGACGAGGAGGTGTTTTCGCGCTACATCGGCTGGCTGGCGGGAGCGGACGCTGACGAGATTGCTCGCAGTGCGCTGCCACAGCACGCGCGCCTGGCAGCCAGTGCCCACCATGTGCGGGAGTCGCGTAGCCCGGACGGCATCGTGGCGGCGCTATCGCATTTCTTTGGGGTGCCGGTGCAGCTGCAGGAGTTTGTGCTGCATTGGATTGCACTGGATGCTGCCGAGTGCAGCCACCTCGGCCGCCCGGGAGCAGCCAGCGTGATGGGGCAAGGCGCCTTGCTCGGCGAGGCTGTGCCCGATCGCCAGCACACGTTTCGGCTCATTATCGGGCCACTCAACCTGCAACAGTATTTGAACTTCACTCCCAAGGGACGCGATCTGCCCGTGCTGGTGGAGTGGGTGCGCAGCTTTGTGGGCTTTGAGTATGAGTGGGAAGTCGAGCTGCAAGTGCATCCACAATCTGCCCCGCCGGCCGTGCTAGGCGCAGATGAGCGGCTGGGATGGTCGACTTGGCTTGGGCAGCCCGATACGAGCCGCGCCATTACGGGCATGGTTTTCCAACCTGAACACTATGTTGCTCAATAAGATTTTGACGGCTAAGGCTTCCAAGCCTGCATCCGAAGCCACGATCCGGTTTGCCGAGTTGGCGTTGCCGATCAGTGAGGATCAGCCATGTGGTCCGGACCTTGAATACGACACGGAGTTTGTGGTGCTGCAAGCCCGTACCACCCCGCGCGAGGCGCCCCAGTACGGAGACTTTGTGGCGCCGACCGAGGCACTGAATTGGCCTGAACTGGAACGCGATTGCCAGCGTCTTCTGTTGCGGACCAAGGACATCCGGTTGCTGACGCTTTTTCTGCGGTGTCGCACACGGCTGGACGAGGCCGAGGGGCTGCGCGATGGGCTAGCGCTGCTGTATGCGCTGCTGACGGCCTTTCCGGAGCAGATTCATCCTCAGCTTGAGATTGATGGGGAAGAAGACCCGGACCTGCGTGAAAACGCACTGGCTGTGTTGGCCGATCCGCAAGGCTTGCTTGCCGATGTGCGCGAGATCACGTTGGGCAGTAACGCCATGCGCTTACAGGTGCGCGACATTGAGCGCGCTTTCGGTGTTCCGCGTCCGGCGGATGCACTGGCGCCGGAATCGGTACGGCTGCAACTGAAAGCGTTGCGCGAGCAGGGGCTACCCCAGATATCGGCGATGGACGAAGCCTGCGTGCTGGCACACGCCATCCTCCGCTGGAGCGAAGCTGCCCTGCCCGATCACACGCCCGATCTGAAGCCCTTGGTCCGGCTGCTGCAGCTGATCGGCCACCCTGAACTGGTAGCACCCACAACAGCAGCGAACATGCCTCAAGCGAATCCCCCATCGGTTGCAGCAGCGTTGCCATTGGCACTGGCTACTAGAGCGTTACATGCTGTACACGCTGAAGCGCCACCTGCTTGCGCAGAACTCACCGACGCCATGCCGACTAACCGTCATACGGCGCTGACGCAAATCCGTCTCGCTCGCACGTGGTTTGAAGTGCATGAGCCGAGCAGCCCGGTTTCGGTGCTGCTTCGACAGGCGGAATCCCTTGTTGGCAAGCCCTTCTCGGAGGTGTTTCAGGCGATTCCGGCAGAATTGGTCGAGCGCTGGGCACAGGACGTTTGACGAGTTGCTATGCCAATCACCCTGTATCGACGCGCTGGCCAACACGCCTGACACGGACACCGCCATGCTGACGTTCCACAAGCTCGCCTGGTTTTTCTTTACGGACCTGTAGGCCAGTCAACTGCATGAGGGGGTATCTAGCATTGCAGGCAGACAGGCATACCCCCAAAAGCACCCCTCGGCGTTCCGGATTGCAACGAACCACCTCGGACCCTCTAGAAGAAAAAAAGCCCGTGGAGCGTTGCTCCACGGGCTTTTTTTTCTTCATCTCCGAACCGACTTGCACCGGTTCGGAGTACATCTTGGCGGAGAGGGTGGGATTCGAACCCACGGTACCGTCGCCGGTACGCCTGATTTCGAGTCAGGTACATTCGACCACTCTGCCACCTCTCCGGTAACTGGGTCGCTGAATCGCGAAACCGCGACTATAACAGAATTTTTCCGGCCAGATCAAGAGGGTCGGCGCCACTCGATCAAACTGCCGGCTTCAGCACTTCCTGGCCGCCCAAATACGGGCGCAGCACCGCCGGCACCGTGACCGAGCCGTCCGCGTTCTGGTAGTTCTCCAGCACCGCCACCAACGTACGGCCCACGGCAAGGCCCGAACCGTTGAGCGTGTGCACCAGTTCCGGCTTGCCCTGTGCGTTGCGGAAGCGCGCCTGCATGCGGCGCGCCTGGAAGTCGCCCATGTTCGAGCAGGAACTGATCTCGCGGTATGTGTTCTGCGCCGGAATCCACACCTCGATGTCGTACGTCTTGGTGCTGCCGAAGCCCATGTCGCCGGTGCACAGCACGACGGTGCGGAACGGCAGTTCGAGCTTGCGCAGGATGTTCTCGGCGCAGTTGGTCATGGCGTCCAGCGCGGCGGCCGAGGTTTCAGGCTGCACGATCTGCACCATCTCAACCTTGTCGAACTGGTGCTGGCGGATCATTCCGCGCGTGTCCTTGCCGTACGACCCCGCTTCGGAACGGAAGCACGGCGAATGCGCAGCAAACATCATCGGCAGCGCATCAGCGGCAACAATCTCATCGCGCACGAGGTTTGTGAGCGGCACTTCTGCGGTCGGGATCAGATAGAAGTTCTCGACGCGCTCACCGTCTTCCTCTTCTGTGCTGTGCCCCATCTTGCGCGGCACGCGGAACAGGTCTTCCTCAAACTTCGGCAACTGGCCGGTGCCACGCATCGACGCTGCGTTGACGATGTACGGCACGTACGCCTCGGTGTAGCCGTGCTCCAGCGTGTGCGTGTCTAGCATGAACTGCGCGAGTGCGCGATGCAGACGCGCCACCTGCCCCTTGAGGACAGTGAATCGCGCGCCCGACAGCTTGGCGCCCGCGTCAAAATCCAGCCCCAATGCGGCGCCCAGGTCTACGTGGTCCTTGACCGGAAAGTCGAATGCGCGCGGCGTGCCTTCGCGGCGCACTTCAACGTTCTGCGTTTCGTCGCGGCCGGCCGGCACGCTTTCGTGCGGCAGGTTCGGGATCGACAGCATCAGGTCCTGCATCTTGGCCTGCACCACGTCGAGTTGCGCGGCAGACGCCTTTAGCTCGTCGCCAATGCCCGACACCTCAGCCATCACGCCAGATGCATCCTCGCCCTTGCCCTTGAGCATGCCAATCTGCTTGGAGAGGCTATTGCGGCGTGCCTGCAGCTCTTCCGTGCGGGTCTGGATGGCCTTGCGTTCCGCTTCGAGCGCTGCAAAGCCGGCCACGTCGAGCACGTAGCCGCGATCTTTGAGGCGCGCGGAGACGGCGTCGATGTCTTTGCGCAGCAGTTGGATATCAAGCATGGTGGGGAAAAAAAGGAAACCGAAGATTGCGAGCGATCTGAATGATCGAAAAGGCCGATTTTATCGTACCGGCCCGGGGGATTATTTGTTGCGAGAGGATTTGTCCCGCTCGGCATGCCACTGCGCATCCAGCTCGCGCAGGTGCCGCAGCTTCTCGCCGATCTTGCCTTCCAGGCCGCGCGGCGTCGGCACGTACCAGTTCTGCGGGGGCAGATCGTCGGGGAAGTAGGTTTCGCCGGCGGCGTAGGCCTCGGGCTCGTCATGCGCGTAGCGGTAGGCGTGGCCGTAGCCGAGTTCTTTCATCAGCTTGGTCGGCGCATTGCGCAGATGCACGGGCACGTTGCGCGACTTGTCCTGGCTGACGAAGGCGCGGGCTGCGTTGTAAGCGTTGTAGCCGGCATTCGACTTGGGCGCGATGGCCAGGTAGATCACGGCCTGGGCCAACGCCAGCTCGCCTTCCGGCGAGCCCAGACGCTCGTACGTTTCCGCTGCGTCCAGCGTGATGCGTCCGGCACGCGGGTCGGCCAGCCCAATGTCTTCCCACGCCATGCGCACGATGCGGCGCGCGAGGTAGCGCGGGTCGGCGCCCCCGTCGAGCATCCGGCAGAACCAGTACAGCGCGCCGTCCGGGTCGGAGCCGCGCACGGATTTATGCAGTGCGCTGATCTGGTCGTAGAACGCGTCCCCGCCCTTGTCGAAGCGGCGCAGGTTTTCCGACAACGCGGAGGCCAACAGCGCCTCGTCGACCACCGGAACGGTATCGCCCTCGGCCTGCGAACGCGCGGCGCGGGTGACGATTTCAATGTTGTTGAGCAACTTGCGGCCATCGCCATCGGCAGAGGCGACGATGGCGTCGACTGCGGTTGGCGCCCACTCCAGCCCGCCCAGTTCCTGGCGCGCACGTTCGGCCAACTGCTTTAGCTCATCGTCGGACAGGCTCTTGAGGACATACACCGCGGCACGCGAGAGCAATGCACCGTTCACCTCGAACGAGGGGTTTTCCGTCGTCGCGCCGATGAAGGTGAACAGCCCGCTTTCCACGTGCGGCAGAAATGCGTCTTGCTGGCTCTTGTTGAAGCGATGAACTTCGTCGACGAACACGAGCGTGCGACGGCCATTGGCGCGGAATTGCTCTGCGCGCTCGACGGCCTCCCGGATGTCTTTCACGCCGGAGAGCACAGCCGACAGCGCGATGAATTCCGCATCGAACGCGTTGGCCATCAAGCGGGCCAGCGTCGTTTTACCAACGCCGGGCGGGCCCCAGAGGATCATCGAATGCGGCTCGCCAGACGCGAAGGCCACGCGCAGCGGCTTGCCCGGCCCCAGCAGATGCTGCTGGCCGATCACTTCGTCGACAGAATGCGGGCGAAGGCGCTCGGCCAGCGGCATGTGGGCGGGCGCGTCCGGAAAGAGGGATGCGGAAGCGTTCATCCGGGGATTGTCGCAGAAACCGGGCGCAACCCCGGCACCCCTTCGCGCAACGCGCGGTCAGTTTGACGCGCGCTGCACGAGCCCCATGAACGCCTTGGCCGGCAGCGGCCCATGACACGACTGCACACCGTTTGACGCGCGCAGGAGCAGCCAGACGTTCTCGCTGGCCGGCGGCTGAATCACGAACGGCTGACGCGCGGAAGCCTCGGGCAAGCGCGGATCAACCGGCGCCTGGATCGGCACAACCTGCCCGGCGTGGCCTTTCACCAATGCGCTGCACTCGGCGCCGGGCAGCTCGGTCGCGTGCAGGAAATCCTTGTTGACCAAGGCTTCGGCGAGCACGGTGTCAGGCGCGGTGAGGAAGGAATCAACGTCAAAACGGGACGCACCGGTGGAGGCGCATCCCGTAAAGACGGCCGCCGCTGACGCTGCAACGGCAACAGCGGCTGCACGGTGCAGCGACGTGGTGAACGGCAAAGGCATGGTCGGTCTCCTTGTCGAAAACCGGCCTGCACGCGTCATTGCTTGATTACGTCGGCCCCTTTGGGCGGCGTAAAGCGGAACACGTTGGCCGGCAGTTGCGGATTCTTCTGGATGTTCGAGAACGTCAGCAAGGTGGTGTTGCCGAAGGCGTCGCGCAGCTCCATCCCCTGCAGCTCGCCGCTCCGAAAACCGATGGCGATGCGCTCAAACTGGGTGTCCTTTGCCTTGGGGGTGAGTTCGGCCCAGTCGATGCCGTCTTTGGTACCGCCTTCCTTGAGCGTGAAGTTCTTGGCCAGATCGTTGCTGCCGAACAGGATGGCTGCCGGGCTGGAGCCCAGCGACGCGTCCAACTTGCGCTCCGTGATCTGGTTCAGGTCCTTGTCGAAGATGTAAAGCATCTGGCCGTCGGCCGAGAGTTGCTGCTCGTACGGTTTCACATAGCGCCAGACGAAACGGCCCGGGCGCGAGAAAACGAAATCGCCGCTGGAGGTACCGGCCACGCGCAACGGGCTGCCGTTGGTGCCGCCCTTCACTTGTCGCTGGACGAACTCTCCGCGCGCGGTGCTGACGTTGCTCACGAAGGCGTTGAGCTGCTCGACTGCACCCGCATAGGCGCCGGCGGACCACGCCGCCAGCGAGACCAGTCCGGCGGCCATCAGGTGACGTGCTTTCAACACAAACATAGGAATCCCGGTTTCAGTTGATCTTATTCTTAGTAGCCGGCCGCGCCCGAACATTCCGCCCGCGCGGTAACGCGATGTAACGGCAAATGCGCGCAGCGTGCGGGCAGCGTCATTCCTCTTCGACGACGTTACCGTTGCGGTTGGGCGCCAGAATTTCGCGGTTGCCGTTGCCAGACATGGCAGAAACAAGGCCCGCCTTCTCCATGTCTTCGAGCAGACGTGCGGCGCGGTTGTAGCCGATACGCAGGTGACGCTGCACCAGCGAGATCGAGGCACGGCGGTTCTTGAGCACCACGTCGACGGCCTGGTCGTAGAGCGGGTCGGCCTCGCCGCCACCGGCACCGACAAGGCCCGCGCCGCCGCCAAAGCCATCTCCGCCGCCCTCGCCATCGGCCACGCCGCCTTCCAGGATGCCCTCGATGTAGTTCGGCTCGCCTTGCGATTTGAGGTTATCAACGATGCGGTGGACTTCCTCGTCCGACACGAACGCACCGTGCACGCGCACCGGCAAACCGGTGCCAGGCGCCAGATACAGCATGTCGCCCATGCCCAGCAGCGCTTCGGCGCCCTGCTGGTCGAGAATCGTGCGCGAGTCGATCTTGCTGCTGACCTGGAACGCAATCCGCGTCGGCACGTTGGCTTTGATCAGGCCCGTAATCACGTCCACCGACGGTCGCTGCGTCGCCAGCACCAGGTGGATACCGGCGGCACGCGCCTTCTGCGCGATCCGCGCGATCAGCTCTTCGACCTTCTTGCCGACCACCATCATCAGGTCGGCCAGTTCGTCGATCACGATGACGATCATCGGCAGCTTGTCGAGCGGCTCCGGCGCGTCCGGCGTCAGGCTGAACGGGTTGGGAATCTTCTCTTCACGCGCGGCGGCTTCTTCGATCTTCTTGTTGAAGCCTGCCAGGTTCCGCACGCCCATCTTGCTCATGAGCTTGTAGCGGCGTTCCATCTCGCCCACGGCCCAGTTGAGCGCGTGGCCGGCCTGGCGCATGTCGGTCACGACGGGGCACAGCAGATGCGGAATGCCTTCGTAGATGCTCAGTTCCAGCATCTTCGGGTCGATCAGGATCAGGCGCACCGCGTCGGCCTTGGCCTTGTACAGCAGCGACAGGATCATCGCGTTGATCCCGACCGACTTACCGGAGCCCGTGGTGCCGGCCACCATGCAGTGCGGCATCTTGGCCAAGTCAGCCACCACCGGCTTGCCGGCGATGTCCTTGCCCAGCGCCAGCGTCAGCTGCGATGCGCTCTCGTTGTAGACCTGCGAGCCGAGAATCTCCGACAGGCGCACCGCCTGACGCTTCGGATTCGGCAGCTCCAGACCCATGCAGTTCTTGCCCGGAATCGTCTCCACCACGCGGATCGACACCAGCGACAGCGAACGCGCCAGGTCCTTGGCGAGGTTGACGATCTGGCTGCCCTTCACGCCCGTGGCAGGCTCGATCTCGTAGCGCGTGATGACCGGCCCCGGATAGGCCGCCACCACCTGCACTTCCACGCCGAAATCCTTGAGCTTCTTCTCGATCAGGCGCGAGGTGAATTCCAGCGTCTCGGCGCTTACGGTTTCCACAACCGGCGGGATCGGGTCGAGCAGCGCGAGCGGCGGCAGGTCGGAATCGTGAATGTCGACAAACAGCGGCTGCTGCTTCTCGCGCTCCACGCGTTCACTCTTGACCACGGCGGTCGGGCGCACGATCTGCACCGGCGGCGATTCTTCAATACGCACACGGCGGATTTCGACCACTTCCTCGCGCTCGACCTTGGCTGCCTCGCCAATGGCCCGGTCCTGTTTGCTCTCGCGGCGCGTCTTGAAGCCGACGCACAGCATCTCGACGCCCGCGCCAATCTGCTCGGCCAGGTTCAGCCACGAAAAATGGAAGAACAGCGACAGCCCGACCAGGAACGTGAACAGCAGCGCCAGCGTGCCGCCGGTAAAGCCCAGCGAATGCTGCATCGCCCCGCCGATCACGTCGCCCAGCACGCCGCCAGGCGCACGCGGCAGCTTCATGTGTAGCGAATACATGCGGATCGCTTCCAGACCCATGCTGGAAGCCAGGATGAGCGCAAAGCCGATCCACGTGACACTGGCGTCAACGCGCGGCATGGAGGTGCGCGGCAGGCGCTCGTCCGACATCAGCTCGCGCCAGCCGCGCCAGACCTTGCGCACCAGCAGCACCGCCCACCAGTAGGCGGACGCGCCAAAGACAAACAGCAGCAGATCGGCCAGCCACGCGCCCACGCGGCCGCCCAGGTTGCGGATTTCGTCGACCTGGCTGGCGTGGGTGAAACCGGGGTCGGCCCGGTTGTATGACAGAAGAATGATCAGGAAGGCGATGGTCACCGCCAGCAACAGGAACCAGCGGACCTCCCCCAGCAGCCGGCCAATGCGGGACGGCAGTGCGGAGGGATCGGTACGGGTTGTCGGAGTGGTGGAAGCTCGAGCCATGCGGGAGACGGGTGCGCCGCTTCGGCAAGGCCGCGCGGCTTGATGACAGCACAAAAGGACTGCACAAATGCGATGCCGAGGATTGTAACGCGGCCCTATCACCGCCATTGGAATTTACAACCGGGCGGACGAGGGGGTGCCACTTTATAATGGCGCCCATCACCCTCACCTAGCCTGCACGGCGGCGCTCCACCCCTCGTGCCGCGCACACACAGAACGCATCATGGCAAAACACGCAAAAGTGCTGATCCTTGGCTCCGGCCCCGCCGGCTACACGGCCGCGATTTACGCTGCCCGGGCCAACCTGAACCCTGTGCTGGTCACCGGCCTGGCGCAGGGCGGCCAGCTCATGACCACCACCGACGTGGAAAACTGGCCTGCTGACAAGGAGCACCTGCAGGGCCCCGAGTTGATGCAGCGCTTCCTGGAACACGCCGAGCGCTTCAAGACCGAAGTGCTGTTCGACCACATCCACACCGCGCATCTGAATGAAAAGCCGATCCGCCTGGTGGGCGATTCGGGCGAATACACCTGCGACGCACTAATCGTCTCCACCGGCGCTTCGGCCCAATATCTGGGCCTGCCGTCGGAAGAGACGTTTGCTGGCCGCGGCGTGTCTGCCTGCGCCACGTGCGACGGCTTCTTCTACAAGGGCCAGGAAGTGGCCGTGGTGGGTGGGGGCAACACCGCCGTGGAAGAAGCGCTGTACCTGGCCAACATCGCCAGCAAGGTGACGCTCATCCACCGCCGCGACAAGTTCCGCGCCGAGCCGATCCTGATCGACCGCCTGCATGAGCAGCAGAAGAAAGGCAAGATCGAGATCAAGACCAACATGGTGCTCGACGAAATCCTCGGCGATGACTCCGGCGTGACGGGCGCTCGCCTGAAAGGCACGAACGAGAACGAAGGCAAGACCGAAGAGCTCAAGGTAGCGGGCGTGTTTATCGCCATCGGCCACAAGCCGAACACCGACATCTTCCGCGGCCAGCTCGACATGAACGACACGGGCTACATCCGCACGAAGAGCGGGCTGGACGGCATGGCCACCGCCACCAATATCCCGGGCGTGTTCGCGGCGGGCGACGTGCAAGACCACATCTACCGCCAGGCCATCACCAGCGCCGGGACGGGCTGCATGGCCGCGCTGGACGCACAGCGCTACCTGGAAAGCCTGGAATAAGCGTCATCGCGCCGGGGCTTCCGGGCGCAAACAACACGGCCGATGGGTGACCATCGGCCGTTTTGCCATGTGCGGCACCTTCGTATAATCGACAAACGCTCCACCTTGATGTGCTCGCCTGCCCTTCACCATGAAACGCGCCCCCTCCCCCGCCAACAAGCTCAGCCTGACCGACCTGGCCAGCCTGCGTGACCAGCTCAAGCACGAGACGGAGGCACGCGAGGCCGAACGCCAGCGCACCGAAGCTGCAGCACGCAAGGCCGCAGAAGAAGCCAACGTGTTTCGTGCCAGCATCGGCGAGGTGAGCGCGCTGCGCCAGAACAAGCGAGTCGAGCATCCGCGCAATCCGCCCGCGCCCGATCCCGTGCATTCGCGTGCCGAAGAGCAGACCGTGCTGCGCGATTCGCTATCGGATGAATTCGACGTCGACAACCTGCTCGAGACCGACGACACGCTTTCCTACCGCCGCCCCGGCATTGGCGACGACGTGCTCAAGAAGCTGCGCCGCGGCGAGTGGGCCACGCAAGACCAGATCGACCTGCACGGCATGCGCCGCGAAGAAGCCCGGGAGGCGCTGGCAGCCTTCCTGCGCCGGGCTGTGCAGCGTGGCATCCGCTGTGTGCGCGTGGTCCACGGCAAGGGCCTCGGCTCGCCCGACAAAACGCCCGTGCTCAAAGGCAAGGTGCGCTCGTGGCTGGTGCAGAAGGAAGAAGTGATCGCTTTTGTCGAGCCGCGCAACACGGCCGGGGGCGCTGGCGCGGTGCTGGTGCTGCTGCGCCAGCCGCACGGCTCCTGAAGCGCAGTCCGCCCATTCAACGGCTCACAACAAGAACAACACGCATATGCACGTGACCCGCCTGCAGCTGGTGATGCACTGGGTGGAGATCCTCGCGGTCTTCTCGTTTGCCATCTCTGGGCTGGCCGAGGCCAAACGGCGCCGGCTCGACGCCGTGGGCGCGTTCATCGTCGCGTTCCTGACCGCGTTCGGAGGCGGCACGCTGCGCGATCTGCTGCTGGATCGGCGGCCCTTCTACTGGATCGAGCACGAGCAATATCTGCTTGCGCTGTTCGTGATGAGCCTGTTCGCCAACTGGGTGATCCGGCTGGTCAGCCAACTGGTGTCTGATCGCGTGCTGATCGTGGCCGACGCCATCGGCATGGGGCTCTTTGGCGTGCTCGGCACGCAACTGGCGCTTGATGCGGGCATGCCGATCTTCGTGTCGGTGATGATGGGCGTGATCACGTCGGCCTTTGGCGGCCTGCTGCGCGATGTCGTCTGCAATGAAGTGCCCATGCTGCTGCGGGACAATCACCCGTACGCAACGTGCGCGTTTCTCGGGTGCTTCCTTTACGTCGGGCTGACGCACACGGACTTGCTGCCAAGCGTGTCCGTGGTGATCGCCACGCTGGCGATCGTGATTGGGCGGCTGGCGACGCTGCGCTGGAACATCACCCTGCCGCGTTGATCAGCGCTGACCGGCGCGAGCGCGCCGGCCACAGACAACGGCTTCAGACCGCCGCTTCGTCCTTCTCGCCAGTGCGGATGCGAATCACCTGCTCCACCGGCATCACGAAAATCTTGCCGTCGCCGATCTTGCCGGTCTTGGCGGCCTTGACGATGGTGTCGATCACGTTTTCGACCTGGCTCTCGGCCACCACCACCTCGATCTTGATCTTCGGCAGGAAGTCGACCACGTATTCCGCACCGCGATACAGCTCAGTGTGGCCCTTCTGACGGCCAAAACCCTTGACCTCGGTGACGGTCAGGCCGGTCACCCCCACGTCGGCGAGCGACTCGCGCACTTCGTCCAGTTTGAAGGGCTTGATGATGGCGGTGATTTGTTTCATGGTGTCTCGCTCACTAGTTGGTGAAGTATTCAAGCGTCCAATAATACTGGAGCCGGTTAATGCGCACATCCTGGGCGATGCCGGCCACCGTCTGCAGCAGCGTCGGATCGTCGGGAAAGTTCTTCAGCACATCGTGCTCGCTGCCGTCGCGCAGGGGGCGGCGCTGCCACGTGTTGCCATGTTCATCGTTGTAGGCAATGGGCGTGCTTGAGCCGAACACATACTGGTTATCGAACCACAGGACACGCACGCCAGGTCCGAGCGCGCGGTGTAGCCCTTCGGCGTGCTGGCGCAAGTCCTGAAGCGGCACATGCGACCACCAGCAACCTGCCGTCATCACGTCAAATGTTGCCGGCGCAAACGGTAGCGCGTCATTGTCGGCGCGCACAAACGACGCTCCGGGGATGCCCTTGCCGCTCGCGATGCGCAGCACGGTGTCGTTGAAATCCGCGCCGACGATGCTGCTCGCGTCCGTCATCGCCTCGGTCCAGAAACCGGTGCCGCATGCCAGATCCAGCACCCGCGCACCGCGCGTCAGATCGCGCACACGCGCCTTCAACCACGCCAGATCGCCCTGCCGTTCCGGCTTTGCATAGATGCGCTCGTATTCGGGGGCGCGCTTGGCGTAGTAGTCGAGCATGACGGCGGCTTACTCTTTGAAGCGCGACGTAATCGGATACCGCCAGTCGCGTCCGAACGCCCGCTGCGTCACGCGAATGCCCACTGGCGCCTGACGCCGCTTGTATTCGTTGATCTTGATGAGGCGCACGATCTTCTGCACGTCGGCCTCGGCAAACCCCGCAGCAATGATGTCGGCCACCGGCTGGTTCTGCTCCATGTAGCGCTGCACGACGGCGTCGAGTGCATCGTATTCGGGCAGGCTGTCCTGATCGGTCTGGTTCTCGCGCAGCTCGGCCGACGGCGCACGGGTCAGGATGCGCTCCGGAATCACTTCCGACAACGAATTGCGGTAGCGGCACAGCCGGTAGACCAGCGTCTTGAAGATATCCTTGATGACGGCAAAACCACCGGCCATGTCACCGTACAACGTGCAGTAGCCGACCGCCATTTCGCTCTTGTTGCCGGTCGTCAGCACGATGCGGCCGCTCTTGTTGGACAGCGCCATCAACAGCGTGCCGCGAATGCGCGCCTGGATGTTCTCTTCCGTCGCATCTTCGGGCAGCCCGCGGAACTCCTCCGCCAGCGCGCCCTTGAAGGCGTCGAACATCGGGCTGATGGCGATTTCGTCGTACTGCACGCCCAGGCGGGCCGCCATGTCGCGCGCATCGACCCACGAGATATCTGCGGTGTAACGCGAGGGCATCATCACCGCGCGCACGCGATCCGCGCCCAGCGCATCGACGGCAATCGCCAGCACCAAAGCGGAATCGACGCCGCCCGACAAGCCGATGATCGCGCCCGGGAAGCCGTTCTTGCCGAGGTAATCGCGCACGCCCAGCTTGAGCGCCTCGTACACCTGGGCTTCAAGCGAAGGCTCCGGCACGATCGTGCCCGGCAGCGCGCGTCCGCCATCGAACTGCGCGTAGCCGACGCCCTCCACAAACTGCCCCATCCTCACGACGACGTTGCCTTCGGCATCGAGCACGAACGAGCCGCCATCGAAGACGAGCTCATCCTGCCCGCCGACCAGGTTCGCATAGACATGCGGCAAGCCCGATTCCTTCACGCGGTCACCGATGATCCGCTCGCGCAGGTCTTCCTTGTCGAGGTGATACGGCGAAGCGTTGGGGATCAGCACCACCTGCGCACCGGCAGCCTTGGCATAGGCCGTGGCTGTGGCATACCAGGCGTCTTCACAGATGACGATGCCGAAGCGCGTGCCGTCCACTTCGAACACAAAGGGCTCGGTGCCGGGCTGGAAGTAGCGCTTCTCGTCAAAAACCTCGTTATTGGGCAGTTCCAGCTTGTTGTACCGGCCGACCACGCGGCCGTCCGCGGCCACTGTGGCGCTGTTCGTGGGCTTGGGCAACAGGCCGGGCGCCGGGGCTTCCAGCGAGAGTTGCGGGTGCCCGATCAGCACGTGCAAACCGGGGAAGACCGCCAGCTCGGCAATAAGCGCATCGAGAGCGCGCGCGCTGGCATCGATAAAGGCCGGGCGCAGCAGCAGGTCTTCGGGCGGATAGCCCGTGAGCGACAGTTCCGGCGTGAGCAGAATGCGCGCACCAGCCTGGTGCGCTTCGCGCGCGGCGGCGACGATGCGGGCAGCATTGCCGGCGAAATCGCCGACGGTGCAGTTGATCTGGGCGAGAGCGACAGAGACGGTCATGGGGGCAATGTGGATTGCAAGCGCGGCATTCGAAGCTGGAATTAGAATCGGCGGCATGACCTCTCGCCCCCTTGTTCCCGAGCCCCAAGCGCGCGCTGGTTCGCGGCACGAATTGACCAATTATCGCATGCGACTTGTGACCGATCTGCGCGACATCGGCCGCGAGGCGTGGGACGCCCTGCTCGCCCTGCAGCCCGAGGCGACGCCCTTCCTGCGTTTCGATTTCCTGCATGCGCTGCATGAAAGCGGCAGCGCATCGCCTGACACCGGCTGGTCGCCGCAATACCTGACGCTGTGGGAAGACGGCCCCGATGGCGAAGTGCTCGCTGCGGCCGTACCGCTGTATGTGAAGGGCCACTCCTATGGCGAGTACGTCTTCGACTGGGCGTGGGCCAATGCATACGCGCAGCATGGGCTGGAGTACTACCCGAAATGGCTGTCCGCCGTGCCGTTTACGCCGGTACAGGGCGCGCGCCTGCTGGCGCGGGATGCGGCTGCGCGCGCGGCGCTGCTCGACACGTTACTGGCGGTTGCGCGGCAGAGCGAGTTGTCATCACTGCATGTGCTCTTTCCCACCGCCAGCGAGGCCGAGCAAATGCGTGCGGCAGGCATGCTGCTGCGGCAAGGGGTGCAATTCCACTGGTGCAATCCGGGCTTTGCCAGCTTCGACGACTTTCTGGCCGCGCTGGAGCAGAAGAAGCGCAAGAATATCCGCGCCGAACGCCGTCGCGTGCACGACGCGGGCATTACGTTCCGCCACGTGCCTGGCGCAGCGGCGACAGACGTTGACTGGCGCTTCTTCCACCGCTGCTATCGCACCACCTACCGCGAGCATCACTCGTCGCCGTATCTGAACCTGGAGTTCTTCCGCCAGATCGGCCAGACGATGCCGGAAAACCTGCTGCTGGTGGTCGCCTCGCGCAACGGCAATGACATCGCCAGCGCGCTGCTGGTAGTCGACACGCGGTCCGAAGCGTCCGTCATGTACGGCCGCTACTGGGGCGCGATCGAGCACCACCCTTGCCTGCACTTCGAGACGGCGTATTACCAGCCGCTGACGTACTGCATCACGCACGGCATCCGCACGTTCGAAGGTGGCGCGCAAGGCGAGCACAAGATGGCGCGCGGCTTCGAGCCCGTTGCGACGCTGTCGGCACACTGGCTCGCACACCCGGCATTTGCCGATGCAGTGAGCAGGTTCCTCGACCGCGAAACGGCCGGTATGGAAGCGTATCTCGACGAACTGACGGACCGCTCGCCGTTCAGGCAACGATCAGAATCGGATTAGCCAGGGGAAAACAGCGGAGGCGGGAAAGACAGCGTCCGCACGAACGGCGGACGCGGAGGTGAAACTTAGGGCGCGGCAGGCTTCTGGTGAGCGATCACGCAGTGTGCAGTGCTTGAATCCACCGCCACAGGGGCCGATGCGACGGCACGCTCGCCAGCGTGGGCAGCGTCCGGCGGACCAACCAGCAGCGCCCACACAGTGAATGCGGCCATGGCCACAGCGGAAAGCACGGGAACGACAACGGTCTTGTTCAACATCGCAGTACCAAGGGTTGGAGTCAAACTTGACGGGGAGTCTAGAGGGGCCGTTTCCGGTGGGCAAATGAGCGTTTCTTAAATCTCTGTGTAGCAGAACTACCGGGCGGTAAGTATGCGAAATTCGTGAAAAATATCACAGAACACATACTGCAGCTCTGTCCCGGGTGCAAATGGCGACCGGACGCGAGTCGACAAATCTCCGCGTGCTGCGCCGATGACCGCTTCGCAAAGAAAAAATCCCGGCGCTCCATCCGGAGGCCGGGATTTGTCAGACATGCCGTACGGCAAAATCCTGAAATCGCTTACTTCTTATAGTTGGCAACGCCGTCGGCGATTTCCTTGTGGGCTTCTTCAATGCCGCCCCAGCCTTCGACCTTGACCCACTTGCCGGCTTCCAGCGCCTTGTAGTGCTCAAAGAAGTGCTTGATCTGGTCCAGCAGGTTTTGGCCGATGTCCGACAGGTCGGTCATGTGGGCCGTGGCCGGGCTCAGCTTGTTGACAGGCACGGCAACCAGCTTGGCATCCACGCCGGACTCGTCCGTCATCTTGAGCATGCCCAGGGCACGGCAGCGCACCACGCAACCGTGGATGAGCGGGAACGGCGTGACGACCAACACGTCGACCGGGTCACCGTCGCCCGAAAGCGTCTGCGGGATGAAGCCGTAGTTGGCCGGGTAGCGCATGCCGGTACCAACGAAGCGGTCCACGAACAGCAGGCCGGTTTCCTTGTCGGCTTCGTACTTGACCGGGTCGCTTTGCGCCGGGATCTCGATGATGACGTTGAAGTCGTTGGGGATGTCCTTGCCCGGCGAGACGTTGTTGAAGCTCATGGAAATGCTCCGGAATGCGCGAAGTGCGTAAAAACGCGACGCAAATGGTTAGAAAGAAGCGTGAAAAACTGTCGGCGGGCATTATAGCTCCTGACACCCGGCCGCTTCCCCTGACAACGCCGCGCCCGTGCGAAAATCGTGCGTTGCCGATCTTTTGCAGGAACCCCCCATGCATGCCCAGCACTTCATCGCCAACCGTCTGATGTCGCCCGATTCGGGCATGCGCATCAAGGTGTTCGATCCGTCCGACGGCCAATCCTTTGCCGAGATTGCGCGCGGCAACGCCACCGACATCAGCGTGGCCGTGCATGCGGCGCGGCGTGCGTTCGAGGGCGTCTGGGGCCAGTTGGCACCCGCCGAGCGCGGCCGCTTGCTCATGCGCGTGGCCCTGCGCCTGGCCGATCACGAAGAAGAGCTGGCCCGCCTGGAAGCCCGCGACACCGGCAAGCCCATGCGCCAGGCGCGCGCCGACGCCCGCGCCGTGGCCCGCTACTTCGAGTTCTACGCCGGTGCGGCCGACAAGCTGCACGGGCAAACCATCCCCTACCCGGCCGATACCACCGTGCTGACCGTGCGCGAGCCCCATGGCGTAACGGCGCATATCATCCCGTGGAACTACCCGATGCAGATCTTCGGGCGCAGCGTGGGCGCTGCATTGGCGGCAGGCAACGCGTGCGTGGTCAAGCCGGCGGAAGACGCGTGCCTGTCGATCCTGCGCGTGGCCGAGCTGGCCGCCGAGGCGGGCCTGCCCGATGGCGCACTCAACATCGTGACCGGCTATGGCCACGAAGCAGGTGCGGCACTGGCGGCGCATCCCGGGATCAATCATGTGTCGTTCACAGGGTCACCGGAAACGGGCAAAGCCGTTGTGCGAGCGGCCGCGGAAAACCACGTGCCCGTGACGCTGGAACTTGGCGGCAAATCTCCGCAGATCGTGTTTGCCGACGCCGATCTGGAAGCGGCTATTCCAGCCGTGGTGAACGGCATCATCCAGAACGCCGGGCAGACGTGCTCTGCCGGCAGCCGTGTACTGATCGAGCGCAGCGTTTACGAGGCGATGCTGGATCGATTGGCCATGGTGCTTGAATCCATTAGGGTCGGCCCCTCGTCACTGGACCTGGATTGCGGCCCGCTCATCAACCCCAAGCAGCAGCAGCGCGTATGGGATTTCGTCTCGGATGCGCAGCACGCCAACATTCCGGTGATGGCGCAGGGCCAGGTGGTGCCCGAGGCGCCCGAGACCGGCTACTACCAGGCACCGATGCTGCTGCGTGATGTACCGCACACGCACCGCCTCGCACAGCAGGAAGTGTTCGGCCCGCTGCTGGCCGCCATGCCATTCGATACCGAAGCCGAAGCGCTGGCCCTGGCCAACGGCACACCGTACGGCCTGGTAGCTGGCGTGTGGACGAACGACGGTGGCCGCCAGATGCGCCTCGCACGCAAACTCAGAGCCGGCCAGGTCTTCATCAACAATTACGGCGCAGGCGGCGGCGTTGAACTGCCCTTCGGCGGAACGGGCCAATCGGGCCACGGGCGCGAAAAGGGCTTTGAATCGCTCTACGGTTTCACCACGCTCAAGACCATCGCCATCCGTCACGGTTAAGGCGCAACGCAACATCCACCCACAACACGAGGAGACACCATGCGGCTTGCCGGCAAAATCGCCATCGTCACAGGCGCAGGTTCGGGTTTTGGAGAGGGCATCGCCAACACCTTTGCCCGCGAAGGCGCGCGCGTCGTCGTCAATGACTTGAATGCGGAGGCCGGCGAACGCGTGGCCAGCGCTATTCGCGTGGCCGGCGGCGATGCGCATTTCGTGCAGGCCGACGTGTCCAATGGTGACTCCGTCGCCAAGCTGCTGGGCGCCACGCTGGCGCGCTATGGCGATCTGCACATCGTCGTGAACAACGCCGGCACCACGCATAAGAACAAGCCCCTGCTGCAGATCACCGAAGACGAGTTCGACCGCGTGATGGCCGTCAACGTAAAGAGCATTTACTGGACTGCACATCACATCGTCCCGCACTTCCGCGAGCGCGGCGGCGGCGTGTTCGTCAACGTGGCGTCCACCGCGGGCATCCGGCCGCGGCCGGGGCTCGTCTGGTACAACGCCAGCAAGGGCGCCGTCATCACGGCCAGCAAGGCGATGGCGGCGGAGCTTGGCCCCGACAAGATCCGCGTGAACTGCGTGAACCCGGTGATGGGCGCCACGGGCCTCATCGAGCAGTTCATGGGCGTACCCGATACCCCCGAGAACCGCGCGCGCTTCCTGGCGACGATCCCGATGGGGCGGCTTTCCACGCCGCAGGATGTGGCCAACGCATGCCTGTACCTGGCGTCGGACGAAGCGGAGTTCATTACCGGCACGTGTTTGGAAGTGGACGGCGGGCGCTGCGTATAAACCCTGCCGGCGGGCGTCTTGGCGCATTCGCCCGAGAAGCGCAGAATGCTGTGGCGGTTTTCCAGGCCGAGGTAGGTAACGAGGAGCACTCGGCCTGAACTCACAATAACTCTGGAGACCCGATGGCCATCACCACCCCACCCACCTCACCGGTCGGCGGCACAGGCACGTTGCCGCCCCAGTCCACAAGCGCATTTGAAGAAGCCACTTACCGCAAGGTGACGTGGCGCTTGGTTCCATTCCTGCTGCTGTGCTACGTGGTCGCGTATCTCGATCGCGTCAACGTGGGCTTTGCCAAGCTGCAGATGCTCAACGATCTCAAGTTCAGCGAGACCATCTACGGCCTTGGCGCGGGCATCTTCTTCATCGGCTACTTCCTTTTTGAAGTGCCGAGCAACGTGATCCTCCATCGCGTGGGCGCGCGCATCTGGATTGCGCGGATCATGATTTCGTGGGGCATCATCTCGGCGGCCATGATGTTCGTGACCACGCCGGCCATGTTCTACGTGATGCGCTTTCTGCTGGGTCTGGCAGAGGCCGGCTTCTTCCCGGGCATCATCCTGTACCTCACGTACTGGTATCCGGCGCAGCGGCGCGGGCGCACCACCACCTTCTTCATGACGGCGATTGCGCTGTCGGGCGTGATCGGGGGCCCCATCTCGGGTTGGGCGATGAAGGCGTTTAGCGGCGTCTACGGCCTGGCCGGCTGGCAGTGGATGTTCCTGATCGAAGGCATCCCCTCGATCATCGTCGGTATCTTTGTGCTGGCCTATCTGGACGACCGCATCAGCCACGCGAAGTGGCTGACGGACGAAGAGAAAGCGCTGCTCGCCCGCAACATCGCCGCCGAAGACGCCGAGAAGGAAGACCCGCCCATCCGCACCGTCATGGCCAGCCCGCGCGTGTGGCTGATGAGCCTGATCTACTTCACCTTCGTGATGGGCCTGTATGGCGTCAGCTTCTGGCTGCCGACACTGATCAAACAGACCGGTGTGGCCGATCCGTTCTCGGTGGGCCTGCTGACGGCGATTCCGTACGGCGCGGCGGTCGTCGCCATGGTCTTGGTAGCCCGCAGCGCCGACCGCCTGCGTGAGCGCCGCTGGCACATCGCGATTCCCGCGGTGGTGGGCGCGGTCGGGCTCGTGCTGTCAGCCGTGTGGCACACCGACACCACGCTGGCCATGGCCGCCCTCACACTCGGCACCATGGGCATCCTGACAACGTTGCCGCTGTTCTGGAGCCTGCCGACTGCGTTCCTGGCCGGCACGGGTGCCGCCGCTGGCATTGCGCTCATCAATTCGCTGGGCAATCTTGCGGGCTTCCTGAGCCCCTACGCCGTCGGCTGGCTGAAAGACGCAACGCAGAGCACCGATTCGGGCATGTACATGCTGGCCGCGTCGATGGTGCTGGGTGCGATCCTCACGCTTTCCGTACCAGCACGGATGGTGAACAAATAGGCGCCGTCACCGCCAAGAAAAAAGGCCGGGGTCATCCCCGGCCTTTTTCATTTCACGGCAAGCAATGCGCTTTGCCGGTAGTGGCGTTGCGCGTCTTCCATGCGCTCGGTCTGCTCGAACATCTGTGCAAGCGCCAGATGTGCATGGGCGCGTAGGTTGCCAGAGTGATCCGCATCGACATACTTCAATGCCGACTCCAGGTTCGACTGCGCCTTGCCCCAGAGCTGCTCCTTGAAGCACAGCATGCCGAGCGTGTAGAACAGATCGGCATCCACCGGATGCTGGGCGAGCCATTTCTCGGCTTGCTGGATCAGCGGCAGGGCTTTGCCCGGCACTGCGCAGTCGGCGTAGCGGCGGATCAGGCGGCTATCCCAATGCGCCTTCAGGCCATCTTCAACAATGCGCTTGGCATCATCGGTGCGGCCAAGCTGCGCGAAATACAGCGCCGCCTGTGAGGCAATGCGCGGCGAGCGGCGTTCTTCCGTGGTCAGTTCGCGCCAGAAGCTGTTCAGCGCATCGGCATCGTGGCGGCGCTCGGCCAGCAGCGTTTCGCACGCCATCTGCTTGAGACGCGCGGCCAGCACGGAATGGATGGCGTTGCGCTTTTCCAGGGCGCGCGTGAGGCGCAGCACCTCGCTCCAGTTCTTCAAATGCTGATGCGCGCGCAGGGCAATGCGTTGCGCCTGAATCTGCCGAGAGCCCTGCGATTGCAGTTGCGCGATCTTCTCCAGCGCACCTTCCGCATCGCGTGCGTCGACCAGCAATTCGGCCATCGACACAAGCTTCGCCTGCTCACGATCGGGCGACGACACTTCGGCCATCCAGGCGTCGCGGCGCTCGGTCTCCTGCATGCGGTGTGCGGCACGGGCGCCGATCAGCGCAGCCGTCTCGCGCTGCGGCTCCCAGGCCTGGGCTTCGCGTGCCTGGCGTTCCGCATGGCCGAAGCGGCCGGCAAACAAGCTCTCCATTGCTTCGCGCAACGCGGCCGATGCCTTCAGGATGCGGTTGCGCTCGCGATACGCGGCAGCACGCGCCGGCATGCCGGCCACATGGTGGAAAAGGCGCATCACAAGATGCAGCACCACGAACGTCGCCAGCAACGCAGCCAGCACGAAATTGAGCGACATCTCGACCCGGTACGGCGGGTAGAACAGCACGACGTTGCTCAGGTTGAGTTCAGTGAACAACGCCAGCCCAACGGCGGCGGCAAACAGGAGCGCGACCCAGAATACCCAGCGCATGCTCACTCCTTGCCCGAACCGCGCACGGCGGCAAGGCTGTCAGCCAGCGTCGGCACCTGCAGCGTGCCGGCCGTCGCGCGCACCTGCGACAGTTGATTCTGCACCGTGGTCACGCGCGAAGACTGCGTATCGAAATAGCGCGCGAGCAGCGTATCGGCACGCCCCAGGTCGGCACGGAACACAGCGTCATTACGCGAGAGCAACGCCAGGCGCGCATTCATCAGGCGCAGCTTGAGGTTTTCGCGCAGGAACCACGCTTGGTCGGAAGAGAGCAGCAGCGCCTCGGTCTGATCGACGCGGCGCACCTGTACGATTTGGCCCAATTCGCCGCGCACGTCGTTCCACAGGCGACCCCACCAGGCACGCACGCCTGCCGACCACCCGGCATTTGGCGGCGTCGATGCAACCGGGGCCGACGCAGCCGCAGCGCGCGCCTTGGCATTCTTCGTGGGTTTCACGGCAGCATGCGGCGCCTGTGCAGCCTGTTCCGTCTCGAGCGGCTGGGCCGACGAGATGAGCGGCAGCGTGTCTACAGCGTTGATGGCGTCATCCAACCGCAGTGCCGCACCCGCCAGATCAAACGACGGCATCGCCTTGAGCTTGGCCATGTCGCGCGATACCGCCCGGCGCACGGCGTTGAATTGTGGCTTGTCGAGCGTGGCGAGGCGCGCGTCGACCGTTTGCAGCGCAGCCAGTGCACCGGCGACATTGCCGGTCAGTTGCAGTTGCTCGGCGGTGACCTCCAGCGAACGCTGGATCTCGGCGCGCTGCCAGTCATCGCGATTGCGCAGAAGGTCTTGGTTGGCCTGCTCCAGCGCGGCTTGGCGATCGCGCGTTTCAGCGGTGCGGGCATCCAGCGCGCCGAATTTCTGTTGCAGCTGGGAAACCGAATCCTGGTCCGCACGTGACAGCACGCGCATCTCCTGCGCCAGCGCTTCGTTCGTCTGGGCGTGCTGACGGATCTCGCGTGCCAGACGCTCATTGCGCACCTGCAGCGCGGCCACGGCCGCCACGACCGCAACCAGCGCCACCCAGATCAGCCAACCGCCACGGCGCGGCGCATGGTTGACCGTCATGGTGGGCGCAAACGCAGCCGGCGGAGCAGCAGGCGCAGGCACTGGGCTCGGCTTGGCTTCCGCAGATGCGGGCGCTGGTGTCGAAGCAGGGGCAGAAGCGGGAGCCGCCGAGGGAACGGGAGTCTGCGTCACAGTGGAAGAAGAAGTAGACGGGTTTGATTCAGCTGACGCCTTTGCCGGGGCTTGCTCGGGTGCCGATACTGGCCCGGCCCACGCGAGCACGCTGGCGAGGAGCCGGTCGTCGCCGGCGCCGGTGAGCGTCACGTCGCGAAAGCCCAGCGATTTGGCCTGTTCGACGATGCGGGCGTGCGAAGCAAAGCATGGCGCGCCGTGCAGCGTATCCAGATCGGCGGGCAACAGATTGGCACGGGCCAGTTCATCGAGATTGCGGACGGCCTCGGAGCTGGTGAGCGTCCAGGCGTGGCGGGCCGAAAGCACGGCACGCAAGGCGAGCCACGCCGCGGCATCGGGCACCGGCACGCTGCGGCGATAGGCTTCCACCGTACGGACCGATGCGCCGGCTTCGCGCAGTTGATCGGCCAGCCATTCGCGGCCGCCATTGCCGCGCACGATCAGAACTTCACGGCCGCTCAACGCGGGCACATCCAGCCGCGCGTACAGCGCTTCGGAATCCTGACGAGCGTCGTCGGCATGCGTGTCGGGCTTGATCACACGGTGCGCGGGCGGCGCAACGCCGTGCTGGGCAAGCGCCAGTGCGCTCGCGGGGCCCACCACCGCCACAGGCACTTCCTGCGGCCAGCGGAAACCTTCCGGCATGGCGGCAAATGCCTGCTGCACGGCGTTAGGGCTGACGAACACGACCAGCGCATAGCGCGAGGGATCGCCCAGCGCGGCACGCAAGTCGTCGAGATTGGGTGTCGGCGCAATGTCGAGCAGCGGAAACTGATGCGTGCGCAGGCCGTGGCGCTCAAGCGCCGCCACCAGCATGGGCGCCTGCGCGCGCGGACGCGTGACCACCACCACGGGCGGGGTTGCCGGTTGAACAGGCGGCGTGCTGGATGCGGGCGACGATGGTGACAAGCGCAGTGGCAAGTGGTCGTCCATGGCGAGCCGTGGAAGTTAGGTAGCGGGTGAGGCGTCGGCGCCCAGCATGGCAAGGATGTCGCGTGCGCCACCGGCCAGCATCTGCTGGGCGACGCGCACGCCAAGTGCGTCCGCTTCGGCCAGCGTGGATGGCGTGGTTTCGCCATCCGCGGCAAGTTTGCGGGTACCGTCCTGCGAAGCGACAAAGGCGCGCAGGCGCAGCGCGCCGGCATCCGACCACTGCGCAAACGAGGCCAGCGGCACTTGGCACGAACCGCCGAGAATGCGCGAAACCGCGCGTTCGGCAGTCACAGCCAGCGCTGTGGGCTCATCGTGCAGCGGCGCAAGACACGCTCGCACGTCTGCGCGATCGGCGCGAATCTCGATGCCGAGCGCGCCCTGCCCTGCTGCTGGCAGCGATTCTTCCGGCGCGATGGTCGAGCGGATGCGATCAGCCAGCCCCAGGCGCTTGAGCCCGGCAGCGGCCAGGATGATGGCAGCGTAGTCGCCACGATCAAGCTTGCCGAGGCGCGTATCGAGGTTGCCCCGCAGCGGCTGGATGACCAGATGCGGGAAGCGCGCCCGCAGCGAAGCCTCGCGGCGCAGACTGGACGTGCCCACGACGGCGCCTGCCGGCAGCGAGGCCAGATCGGCGTAGTCGTTGGAAACAAAGGCATCGCGCGGGTCTTCGCGTTCGAGGATGGCCGACAGCGCAAAGCCTTCGGGCAATTCCATCGGCACATCCTTGAGCGAATGCACGGCGAGATCGGCGCGCCCCTCGGCCAGCGCGACTTCCAGTTCCTTAACAAACAAACCTTTGCCCCCCACCTTCGCGAGGGAGCGGTCGAGAATCTGGTCGCCGCGCGTGGTCATTCCAAGGATGGACACGTCGCACGCGGGATAGTATTTTTGCAATGCAGCACGCACGTGTTCGGCTTGCCAGAGGGCAAGCCGGCTTTCGCGCGAGGCAATGACCAGCTTGGTCGGCGCCTGGGCTGCAGGAGTCGTTGCAAGCTGGGATTGACGGGAAGTCGGGCGGGCGTTGGAAGACATGCGGCAATGGTAGCACGCAGCTTTTTCGCGACAGTCCGGCTATCACGTTGAAGTGATGCAGGAAAGAGGGCCGTTCAGGCACCTTACCTACCCAACCTAGGAGACACCATGACGCAGCCCGCCGCGCGCCGCGCTTCCTCGCGCGCGACCACCGCCCGCAAGCCTTCCGCCGCCCCCGCCAAGACCAGCAAGGCCCCGAAGGCCATCAAGGCTGCCAAGCCCGCCTCCAAACCGGTGACCAAGGCCAATGGTGCGGACGAAGCCAACGGCGCATCACTCGGCCCCACTTCCCGACGCTCGTCGGGCAGCGCCGCGGCCAAGGATCAGCCGCTGAAGGAAGACATCCGCTTCCTCGGGCGCCTGCTGGGCGACGTGCTGCGTGACCAGGAAGGCGGCACCGTCTTCGAAACGGTTGAAACCATCCGGCAGACTGCCGTGCGCTTTCGCCGCGACGGCGACCGCCAGGCCGAGCAGGATCTCGACCGGCTGCTGAAAACCCTCTCGCGCGACCAAACCACGTCGGTGGTGCGCGCCTTCAGCTATTTCTCGCACCTGGCGAACATCGCTGAAGACCAGCACCACAATCGCCGCCGCCGCGTGCATGCGCTGGCCGGATCGCCGCCGCAGCCGGGCAGCCTGATGCGCGCGCTGCTGTCGGCCGCGGATGAAGGGCTGTCGGGCGACGTGCTGCGCCGATTCTTCGAAACCGCGCTGATCGTGCCGGTGCTGACCGCCCACCCGACGGAGGTGCAGCGCAAGAGCACGCTCGACGCACAACGCGAAATCGCCCGCTTGCTGGCTGAACGCGATGCACCGCTCACCACGCGCGAGCGCGAGCGCAACACCGCGCTGCTGCGCGCCCATGTCACCAAGCTGTGGCAAACGCGCATGCTGCGCACCACGCGCCTGATGGTGGCTGACGAGATCGAGAACGCGCTGTCGTATTACAAAACGACCTTCCTGCGCGAAATTCCAGCGCTGTATCGCGAACTGGAAGAAGACATTGCGACCGCGTTCCCGCGTCGCGGCGCACGCGGCGAACCGGCACCGCTGCCGCCCTTCTTCCAGATGGGCTCGTGGATCGGCGGCGACCGCGACGGCAACCCCTTCGTCACGGCAACGACATTGCGCGACGCTGCACGGAAGCAGGCGAGCGTGATCCTCGCGTGGTACCTGGAGGAGATCCACGCGCTGGGTGCGGAGCTGTCGATGTCGACGTCGCTGGTGGATGTGAGCGCAGAGCTGCAAGCGCTGGCCGAGCGCTCGCCCGACCATTCC
Organism: Burkholderiaceae bacterium 26; assembly: GCA_000955795.1. Lineage (GTDB taxonomy): Bacteria > Pseudomonadota > Gammaproteobacteria > Burkholderiales > Burkholderiaceae > Ralstonia > Ralstonia chuxiongensis. The sequence continues at coordinate 27,269 of JYOB01000017.1, read as the reverse complement.
GAACACCGCGTGGACGAGCCGTACCGCCGTGCGCTGATTGGCGTCTATGCGCGCCTGGCTGCCACGTGCCATGAGCTGACAGGCGAAGACGCAGGCCGCCACGCCGTCGGCCCCGCCCCGGCTTACAACAACGCAGAAGAACTGCGCGCCGACATCCAGATCGTGATCGACTCCTTGGCGGCGCACCACGGCGAGGTACTGGCCGATGCGCGACTGGCATCGCTGGCGCGCGCGATTGATGTGTTCGGCTTCCACCTGTCATCGATCGACCTGCGGCAGGTATCGGACGTGCACGAAGCGACCGTCGCCGAGCTGCTGAAGGTTGCGGGTGTGGAAGGCGCCTATGCGGCGCTATCCGAGGCCGACAAACGCACGCTGCTGCTGCGCGAGCTGCAACAGCCGCGCGTGCTGACGCTGCCGTTCCACGCATACAGCGAGCAGACCACGTCGGAGATCGACATCTTCCGCGCCGCCCGCGAAGTGCGTGCCCGCTACGGCAATCGCATCGTGCGCAACTACATCATTTCGCACACCGAGACGCTGTCGGACTTGCTGGAAGTGATGCTGCTGCAGAAGGAGGCCGGCATGTTCCGCACGGGCGCCAATGGCAGCGGCGGCGGCGCCGCGCTGGACGTGATGGTGATCCCGCTGTTCGAAACCATCGAAGACTTGCGCAACGCCCCCGAGATCATGGGCGACCTGCTTGCCCTGCCCGGCTTCGATGCCGTGCTGGCGGCGCAGGGCAACGAGCAGGAAGTGATGCTCGGCTATTCGGATTCCAACAAGGACGGCGGTTTCCTCACCTCCAACTGGGAGCTGTACAAGGCCGAGCTGGCGCTGGTGGATCTGTTCGAGCGCAAAGGCGTGCGCCTGCGCCTGTTCCACGGCCGCGGCGGCACGGTCGGCCGAGGCGGCGGCCCGACCTACCAGGCCATCCTGTCGCAGCCCCCGGGCACGGTGAACGGGCAGATCCGCCTGACCGAGCAGGGCGAGATCATCTCGAGCAAGTTCGCCAATCCTGAGATCGGCCGGCGCAACCTGGAAACCATCGTCGCGGCCACGCTGGAAGCGACGCTGCTGCCCACGCGCAACCGGCCAAAGGGCCTGGAAGATTTCGAAGCCGCCATGCAGGCGCTTTCGGACAACGCCTTCGCCGCGTACCGCAATCTCGTCTACGAAACCCCAGGCTTCAAGGATTACTTCTTCGCCACCACGCCGATCACCGAGATTGCCGACCTGAACCTCGGTTCACGCCCGGCCTCGCGCAAGCTGATGGACAAGAAACACCGCCGCATTGAAGACCTGCGTGCGATTCCGTGGGGCTTCTCGTGGGGCCAATGCCGTCTGCTGCTGCCGGGCTGGTTCGGCTTTGGCAGCGCGGTGCAGCGCTGGCTCGACGACGCTGGCAACGCCAAGGCCCGCGCCGCGCGCCTGGCCACGCTCAAGCGCATGCACAAGCAGTGGCCGTTCTTTGCGAACCTGCTCTCGAACATGGACATGGTGCTGTCCAAGGCCGATCTGAACGTGGCGTCGCGCTACGCGCAGTTGTGCGATGACCGCAAGCTGCGTAACGCGGTGTTCTCGCGCATCTCGGCGGAGTTCACGTTGACCGAGCAGACGCTGGCAGCCATCACGGGGCGGTCGGAGCGCCTGGCCGACAATCCGCTGCTGGCGCGTTCCATCAAGAACCGCTTCCCGTATCTCGACCCGCTGAATCACTTGCAGGTCGAACTGCTCAAGCGCTTCCGCTCAGGCAAGGCCGGCAGTGACGATGCACGCGTGCGGCGCGGCATCCATCTGTCGATCAACGGGATTGCGGCTGGCCTTCGCAATAGCGGCTGATCAGGCAGCCAGCGCGGTGGCGGCCGGGCGACGGCTGATCCACGCCATCGCCATCGCGCCGGCGTACGACAGTGTCATCAGGCCAAACACCAGCGGCGAGGCATGCGCCAGACCAGGCACCACCGTAACGACCGCGCCCGCCGCTGCCACGCCCAGCAAACTGCCGGTCTGCCGCGCAGCGTTGAGCAAGCCCGACGCCGTGCCGGCCAGCTCGCCCGGCGCCGCAGACAGAATGGTCGACGTCATGGGCGCGATCGCCAGCGCGGTGCCGCCGCCGTAAGCCATCATCGTTGCGCTCACCACCCAGATGTGCACATGGCCAGTCAGCGCAGCCGACGTGGCGAGCAAACCTGCCGCGCCGATCACGAGGCCACTCAGCATCATCGTCGGCGTAGAAAAACGCGCCATCAGCTTGCCCGCGAAGATGTTGCCCGCCGACAGGCTCACCGCCATTGGCAGCATGACCAGGCCGGTCTGGCGTGCGCTCAGGTGTTCGACATTCTGCAAATGCAGGCTCAGCACGAACAACGCACCGTAATAGCCGAAATTCAGCAGAAACCCCACGCCGTTGACCGCGCCCAGCGTGCGATGCCCCAGCCAGGCCAGCGGCACCAGCGGCGCACGCGCCCGGCGTTCGGCCAAGACGAACAGCGCCCCGGCCACCACCGTCAACAGCGCGGTACCCCACACCCACGGCGATAGCGCGCCGCGCACCGGCCATTCAATCGCGGCAAAACACAGCGCCGCGAGCATCACGGCGCTCGTCACCTGCCCCGCCCAGTCGAACGGCTTGGCGCGTGCAGGCTGCACGTGGCGCACGATCACCCACGTGCCCAGCATGCCGACTACGCCCAGCGGCACGTTGATCAGGAAGGCACTGCGCCAGCCATAGGTGTCGACCAGCACGCCACCCAGCGCCGGGCCCACGGCCGCGGCAGTTGCGACGATGGCGCCCCACAGGCCAATGGCCCAGGCGCGCTCGCGCGGGTCTTCAAACGTGCTGCGAATGAGCGATAGCGAACTCGGCAGAAACATCGCCGCGCCCACGCCCTGCAGGATGCGCACGGCAATCAGCGTGGTCACTGAAGGCGCCAGCCCACAGCCGGCCGAGGCCACGATGAACACCGCCATCCCCGCCATGAACACGGTGCGCGCGCCAATGCGGTCGCTCAGCAAACCGCCTGTGAGGATGAAGGCGGCAAAGGCCAGCGTGTAGGCATCAACAATCCAGGCAAGTTCTGCGACGCTGCTGTGCAGGCTGTCGCGCATGGCAATGAGCGCCACGTTGACCACGGTCGTATCGAGCACCGCCATGAACACGCCCGACGTGAGAATGCCCAGCGTGGCGTTACGGCGCCATCGGCTGAGATCGGGTTGCAAGTTACCCCGGGGAGCGGCAGCAATGGTGTGGGCGTTGCATGAAGACATGGCAGAACCGTTTGGCAATTTCATGCAGCCCAGTGTAGGCTGGAGAACGCATGCAAAAAAGCAGCGTTTTTGCATTGCATTGCTGCAAATTTGCATCACTCATCTACGAATATTCGGAGCCCGATGTGAACTGGGACAACGGACGCTTCTTCCTGGCCGTGGCGCGCACTTGCACGCTGCGCGGCGCGGCCCAGCGCCTGGGCGTGGATCAGGCCACGGTGGGCCGCCGCATCGCCGCGCTGGAAGACGAGCTATCGGCCAAGCTCTTCTTGCGAACGTCGGCCGCACTGGTGCTCACACCTGCCGGCGAAGCGCTGATCGGGCCGGCCGAAGCAATGGAGCAGGCTGCCCACACCATCGAGCGCCGCGTGGCCGGCATCGACGACCAACTCGCCGGCACGATCCGAGTGGCCACGACCGACACGATGGCAGCCACCTTTGTGTTGCCGGCCATCGCGCAGCTGCGGCAGCGGCATCCGGGCATCGACGTCGTCTGCATGGCGTCCAAGAGCATTGCCAACCTGACCAAGCGCGAAGCCGACGTGGCCGTGCGCACGGTGCGGCCGGATTCACCAGACCTCATCGCGCGGCGCATCGGCCAAATGGAAACCGGTATCTATGCGAGCCAGAGCTACGTCGCAGCGCGCGGTGAGCCGGAAGAAGGGACGGCCTTTGCGGGGCACGACCTGGTGCTTTATCCGCGCAATGAAGTGCCGTGGATGTGGGAAGACCTCTGCGGCGAGCCCATTACGCGCGGGCGTGTCGTCTTGCAGAGCAACTCGGCGCTGGCGCTGTTCGAGGCGGTGGCCGCAGGCATTGGGATTACCGAGCTGGTTTGCCGCCGCGCGCAAGCGTATCCACAACTGGTGCGCGTGCTGCCAAACCGCCGGAGCATGCAGGACGTCTGGCTCGTCACGCACGCCGATCTGCACAAGACCGCACGCGTGCGGGCCTTGCTCGATTGCATCGTCGAAGCATTCGACGCGCACAAAAAAACCGCCACACCGTAACGAGCAGCCGGTGTGGCGGCCCAACAAACCTTTTAGCTGATGAACGCCACCGGCACCGGGTCTTCACCCAGCACCGAGAGCAGCACCGCCCAATGCATTGTCTCGTCGCCCAGAATGCTGGCGGCGGCCTTGGTCAGGTCGCGCGTGTAGAAATTCGGCATCACACCCAGATAAGCCGAGGCAGCGCCCTTCTCCAGCCCGGCGGCAAAACGCAGCACGTCGGCCTGCGTCTTGAGCTGGCTAACCGGGAAGTTGTATTCCGCCACCTTCTTTTCCATGACCGGCGTACCACCCAGCTTGGACACCGTTCCCGCCAGCACCGCCGCGTGTGCCTTGTGGTGGCCCTGGAACTTCACGGCCGTCGCCAGCACGGGTTTTTGCAACAGGCCGCTTTCCGCGCCCACCTGATATGCGGCGATGGCCTGGTACTCCAGCCCCAGCGCCACGTTCAAAATGTTGACGTCGTCTTTCACGCTGCCTGATTGGGACTGGGCCCAGGCAGGCATCGACTGCCCCAGCGACACCGCCGCCAGCGAGCCCAGCGCCATCAGCCCCGGCGCGCGCAGCAGCACGCGGCGGCGCGCGTCGATGCGCGGGCTGTCACTTTCCAACTGATCCATCTCTTTAGTTGTGTCCATCGTCGGTCTCCTTGCAGATGTGGGGAAAAGTGCGACCCGTGCGGTGCGTGATGCGAATCGCGGGCGTTTGTTCAGCGCCTGATCGCTTATACGAAGGGCACATCCAATTGGATGCAAATACCTCAGCACCTTTCACGTGAATTCCCCCCACAACCACGGTTTCTACCTACACTTTGGGCAGAACCGTCCACAAAAAGCTGCCCACGTGCTCACCTTCCAGCGCACCGCCGACGACCACGCCGCGCAAGACGCCGATCCGCCGACGGCGGCTGTGGCAGCTCGCCCCCAAAGCGCCGACGCGGAAGAGCTGGCGGCGTTGCTACAGCGCATCGGCTTGGGTGACCGCGACGCCCTGCGCACGCTATATACGCGCTGCGCACCGAAACTGTTTGGGCTCGCGCTGCGTATCTTGGTCAGGAAGGACTGGGCCGAGGACGTCTTGCAAGAAAGCTTCGTCAACATCTGGCGCCATGCCGGCGATTACCGCCCCCATCTGGCCGCCCCCATGACGTGGATGAGCACCATCGTGCGCAACCGCGCACTCGATTGTCTGCGCCGGCAACATGCCGAACGTGTGCAGGAATCCGTGCCGCTGGATGACACCTACGCCGATGTCCTGGCCGACCACGCCCCTGGCCCCGCCGACCTCGCGCTCGCCGGCCAGCAAGCCCGCGCGCTGGCCGAATGCCTCAAGCGCCTGGACCCGAAGCAGCGCGAAGTCATATCGCTCGCCTATCTGCGAGACCTGTCGCACAGCGAGCTGGCGCAAGCGTTGTCACTGCCGCTGGGCACTGTCAAATCCTGGATGCGGCGCGGATTGGACCGCCTGCGCGAATGCCTCGGAGCACCCTGATGGACCCGCGCCGCCACCCCGATCTCGTCGACAAGCTGGCCGCCGAATATGCGGTCGGAACATTGCGCGACGGCGCACGCCGCCGCTTCGAGCAAATCATTCGCCACGACGACGCCGTGCGCGCCACGGTCGAACGCTGGCAACGCTATCTGGCCGACCTGCCCGCGCTCCAGCCAGCCACGGCGCCGCTGCCGGAAATTCTCTGCCGGGTTGAAGTGCAACTCGGCTGGCGCGAGCCGGCACCGCCGAGGCAAGCCCTCTGGCAACGGCTTTGGCAAGGCACGGGTTTCTGGCGCGGCGCCACCGCAGCCGCGGCGGTGGTCGCGGCGGTGGCGATCGGGCTGAACCTGCGACTGGCGCAGCAATTGCGCGAGGCGCCTGTCGCCAACGCTGTGGCCGTGCTGCAGGATGCGAAGGCACAGGCGGCCGTCCTCGTCACCTGGGATGCGCGCACCGGCACGCTATCGCTCAAGCGGCTGGATGCAACGCCGCTCAACACTGAACAGGCTTTGCAGCTCTGGGCGCTGCCGCCCGGCGGGCATCCTCAGTCACTTGGGGTGATCGGGCACCAGCGCGCCGTGCGGCTGACGGTAGCGCAGCCGTTGCGGCAAGTGCCAGCCCTGGCCATCAGCGTGGAGCCGCGTGGCGGCTCGCCCAACCCGGAGGGCCCGACCGGGCCGGTCGTCTTCAAGGGCGCGCTGATCGACAACACGCTGTAGCTAGCCCTGGCGCGGGGGCTGAAAGGCCCTGCGGGCGATATAATCGCGGTTTCCTGAATTTGCGGCTGGCGCTCTCGCCGGCCGCGCTCCTCCAGCAGTCCGCCCATGACCTCCCAACTCGCCAAGAAGGCCGAAGCGTGGTCCGCCCGCTTTAACGAGCCGGTGTCCGATCTCGTCAAGCGCTATACCGCGTCGGTGTTCTTCGACAAGCGCCTCGCACTGTTCGATATCCAGGGCTCGCTCGCGCACGCAGCCATGCTTGCCAAGCAGGGCATCATTGCCGAGGCCGATCGCGCCGCCATCGAAAAGGGTATGGCGCAGATCCGCCAGGAGATCGAAGCCGGCACGTTCGAGTGGAAGCTTGACCTGGAAGACGTTCACCTGAACATCGAAGCGCGCCTGACCGCCATGGCGGGCGACGCCGGCAAACGCCTCCACACGGGCCGCTCGCGCAACGATCAGGTCGCCACCGACATCCGCCTGTGGCTGCGCAGCGAGATCGACAACATCGTCGGGCTGCTCAAGGCCTTGCGCAGCGCGTTGCTGGACTTGGCCGAACAGCACACCAACACCATCGTCCCGGGCTTCACGCACTTGCAGGTCGCGCAACCGGTGGTGTTCGGCCATCACCTGCTGGCCTACGTCGAGATGTTCACCCGCGACACCGAGCGCATGCTGGACGCCCGCAAGCGCGTCAATCGCCTGCCACTGGGCGCCGCGGCGCTTGCCGGCACGAGCTACCCGATCGACCGCGAATTCGTCGCGCAGCAACTGGGCTTTGACGGCGTGTGCCGCAACTCGCTGGATGCCGTGTCCGACCGCGACTTCGCCATCGAATTCTGCGCCGCTGCCGCCCTGATCATGACGCACGTCTCGCGCCTCTCTGAAGAGCTGGTGCTGTGGATGAGCCCGCGTGTGGGCTTTATCGACATTGCGGACCGCTTCTGCACCGGCAGCTCGATCATGCCGCAGAAGAAAAACCCCGACGTGCCCGAACTGGCGCGCGGCAAGACCGGCCGCGTCAACGGCCACCTGATCGGCCTGCTCACGCTGATGAAGGGTCAACCGCTGGCGTACAACAAAGACAATCAGGAAGACAAGGAACCGCTGTTCGACACCGTGGATACCGTGGTCGACACGCTACGCATCTTTGCCGACATGGTGCCGGGCATCACTGTCAAGGCCGACGCCATGCGCGCCGCCGCGCTGCAAGGCTACGCCACCGCCACCGATCTGGCCGACTACCTGGTCAAGCGAGGCCTGCCCTTCCGCGATGCACACGAAGCCGTGGCCCACGCCGTGCGCGCCTGCGACGACCAGCGCTGTGATCTGGCAGACCTGTCCGTCGCACAACTGCGTGACATCTGCGGCCTGGGCGACAAGTCCGACCTCATTAGTGACGATGTGCACGCCGTGCTGACGCTGGAAGGCTCGGTCGCCTCGCGCAACCATATTGGCGGAACAGCGCCGGAGCAGGTGAAGCAAGCCATTGCGTTTGCGCGCGCAGCGCTGGCTGAATAATCGGCCGCACGCTCCAAGCAAAAACGCCGCGCTGACTCAGCGCGGCGTTTTTGTTTTGCGCAGCTGAAACTCAGCGCACGCAGTCGACGAAATACCCCATCTTGCCGTCGACTTCCTCCTCGACCAGACCATGAATGTCGGTCTCGAAGCCCGGGAACAGCTTGTTGAACTGGCGTGCGAATTGCAGATACTGCACGATCGTCTTGTTGAAGCGTTCGCCGGGAATCAGCAGCGGAATGCCCGGGGGATACGGCGTCAGCAGGATCGCGGTGATGCGACCTTCCAGGTCGTCGATTGCCACGCGCTCGGTTTCGCGGTGGGCCATCTTGGCCCAGGCGTCCGACGGCTTCATCGCTGGTTCCATGTTCGACAGGTACATCTCCGTCGTCACGCGAGCCACGTCGTTGGCCTGGTAGACGCTGTGGATGCTGTCGCACAGCTCACGCAGTCCGATGCGCTCGTACTGCGGGAACTGGCGCACGAACTCCGGCAACACGCGCCACAGCGGCTGGTTGTTGTCGTAGTCGTCCTTGAACTGCTGCAGCTCGGTCACCATCGAGTTCCAACGGCCCTTGGTAATGCCGATGGTGAACATGATGAAGAACGAATACAAACCGGTCTTCTCGACGATGATGCCGTGCTCAGCCAGGTAACGCGTCACGATGGCGGCCGGGATGCCTGAATCGCTGAACTTGCCATCCACGTCCAGGCCCGGGGTGATGATGGTGGCCTTGATCGGATCAAGCAAGTTGAAGTCTTCAGCCAGGTTGCCAAAGCCGTGCCAGCGCTCGTTGGCCTTCAGCATCCACGCTTCGCGGTCTTCGATGCCTTCGTCGGACAGGTCGTTCGGGCCCCAGACCTTGAACCACCAGTCGTCACCACGTCCACTGCCGCCATTCGTGCCGACGTATTCCTGTTCCACCTTGCGCATGGCGCGGCGGAAGTCCAGCGCTTCGGCAATGCTTTCCTCCACCAGCGCGGTGCCGCCCGGCGCCTCCATCATCGCCGCAGCCACGTCGCACGAAGCGATGATCGAATATTGCGGGCTCGTCGACGTGTGCATCAGATACGCCTCGTTGAAGCGGTACGTATCGAGCTTGCGCGTCTCGGAATCCTGCACGAGGATCTGCGAGGCCTGCGACAGGCCGGCCAGCAGCTTGTGCGTACTCTGCGTGGCAAACACCAGCGCGTCCTTGCTGCGCGGGCGGCTGTGACCAATCGCGTGCATGTCCTCGTAGAACGGGTGGAACGATGCATGCGGGAGCCAAGCTTCATCAAAATGCAGCGTGTCGATTTCGGTCGACAGCATGTTCTTGATCATCTCGGCGTTGTACAGCACGCCGTCGTACGTGCCCTGCGTGATGGTCAGGATGCGCGGCTTCTTGTTCTTGGCCTGGCTGGCGAACGGGTGATCGGCGATCTTCTTAGCAATCGTTTCGGGCTCGAACTCGCTCTTCGGGATCGGGCCGATGATGCCGAAATGGTTGCGCGTTGGCATCAGGAACACGGGGATCGCGCCCGTCATCATGATCGCGTGCAGGATCGACTTGTGGCAGTTGCGGTCCACCACCACGATGTCGCCGGGCGCCACGTTGGCGTGCCACACCATCTTGTTCGATGTCGACGTGCCGTTGGTCACGAAGAACATGTGGTCGGAGCCGAAGATGCGCGCGGCGTTACGCTCAGACGCGGCCACCGGGCCCGTGTGGTCGAGCAGTTGGCCCAGTTCTTCCACAGCGTTGCAGACGTCAGCGCGCAGCATGTTCTCGCCGAAGAACTGGTGGAACACCTGCCCCACCGGGCTCTTCAGAAACGCCACGCCGCCCGAGTGCCCCGGGCAATGCCACGAATACGAGCTGTCCTGCGCGTAGTCGATCAGCGCCTTGAAGAACGGCGGCGGCAGTGAATCCAGGTAATTGCGCGCTTCACGGATGATGTGCCGGGCCACGAACTCGGGCGTGTCCTCGAACATGTGAATGAAGCCGTGCAACTCGCGCAGCACGTCGTTCGGCAGATGGCGCGAGGTGCGCGTTTCGCCGTACAGAAAGATGGGAATGTCAGCGTTGCGGCGACGCACTTCGGCCACGAAGGCGCGCAGATTTTCAACCGCTTCCGGCTCAGGCTTGTCGCTGTCCGGGTTGATGAATTCATCGTCGTCGATCGAGACGATGAAGGTGGACGCGCGGCTCGACTGTTGAGCGAACGAGGTCAGGTCACCATAGCTGGTGAGACCAGTCACCTCCATCCCCTCCTGCTCGATGGCTTGGGCCAGCGCGCGAATGCCCGACCCGGAGATGTTCTCGGAGCGGAAGTCCTCGTCAATGATGATGACGGGAAAGCGGAATTTCATCGTGGTTCCTTATGGATGAAGCTAAAGGCACCGCTCCGGATACGCCTGAACGCGCGGAAACGGACTACAAAAACTAGGTCTTGGGCAGCGTCACACCGTGCTGGCCCTGATACTTGCCACCACGATCCTTGTACGAGGTTTCGCATTCCTCGTCGCTCTCGAAGAACAGCACCTGCGCGCAGCCTTCGCCGGCGTAGATCTTGGCGGGCAGCGGCGTGGTGTTGGAAAACTCCAGCGTCACGTAGCCTTCCCACTCCGGCTCGAACGGCGTGACGTTCACGATGATCCCGCAGCGCGCGTACGTGCTCTTGCCCAGACACACGGTCAGCACGGTGCGCGGGATGCGGAAATACTCCATCGTGCGTGCCAGCGCGAACGAGTTCGGCGGGATGATGCACACATCGCCCTTGAAGTCGACAAACGACTTCTCGTCGAAGTTCTTCGGATCGACGATGGTGCTGTTGATGTTGGTGAAGATCTTGAATTCGTCGGCGCAGCGGATGTCGTAGCCGTAGCTCGACGTGCCGTAGGAAACGATGCGGCGGCCGTCGGATTCGCGCACTTGACCGGGCTCAAACGGTTCGATCATGCCGTGCTGCTCGGCCATGCGGCGGATCCACTTGTCGGATTTGATGCTCATGGAGCGTCCAGATACCTTGGATGAACAAATGGGGGCAGGCTTCGCGGTGCGAAAACTGTCCCCATTTGGTCACGCCAGCGGGCCGGCCCGCGGCTGGGGCCGGTTTGGAACGCGGATTGTACTCCCAAACCTGTGACGGAAAACCCCGTGGCGGCCGATGGCTTGCGCGCGCCTTATCCGAACAAACGCTGGCAAATCAGCGGCCGGATTCTGCCGGCTGGGGCAGCTCCCCGCGCGGCCCGACCGTGCCGGCCACCTCTGGCTCGGCCACAAAACGGTCGCGCCCCGTGTAGAGCAGAAAGTGCCGCCCAGTGCACCGCGCAAACAGCGTCAGGTTGACCCGCTGCGCCATCTGGTGACCCATCTGCGTGACGCCCGAGCGCGACAGCAGGAACGGAATTCCCATCTGCGCGCCCTTGATAACCATCTCTGAGGTCAGGCGGCCGGTGGTGTAGAAGATCTTGTCGCCGCCCTCCATGCCCTCAAGCCACATGAGGCCGGCGATGGCATCCACGGCATTGTGGCGGCCCACGTCTTCGATGAAGTGCAGCAGCCCGCCGTGCGCATCGAACAGCGCGCAGCCATGCACCGACCCCGCTTGCTTGTAGATCGACTGCTGCAGACGGATGGTGTCGACCACGCGATACAGCGTGGTTTGTGTCATGCGCGCGTCGGGCGGCAGATGGATGGCGTCGATCTCGTCCATCAGCGAGCCGAACACGGTGCCCTGCCCGCAGCCAGTGGTTACGGTGCGGCGGGCGGTCTTTTCATCCAGGTCTGCGATGCCGCCGCGCGTGGTGACGGCAGCGGATTCGGTTTCCCAGTCGACCTGGATGGAGGCGATGTCGTCGATGCCGTTGACCAGGCGCTGGTTACGCAGATAGCCAAGTACGAGCGCTTCGGGCGCGCCGCCCAACGTCATCAGCGTGACCAGTTCGCGCTTGTCGAGGTAGACGGTGAGCGGGCGCTCACCGGGAATGTAGACACTGCGTGCGCGGCCCAACTCGTCGAGCACTTCAACCTCGTCAAGCAGTGGAACGGAAGCGTTGGTCAGTTCAGGGCGCAGCGGCATCAATGTCTTCGTTCAAATAAAAATGCGCACGGCAAGCGTGCGCATGGTGCGGCTGGTACCTGCGTGGGAGCAGGTACCGCGTGCGGGCGATCAGTTCGCCACGATCACGCCGCAGGCGATGCGCCCGCCGGAATTGCCGGTGGGCTGGGTCATATAGTCGTCCTTGCCTGCGTGGACGATCAGCGCATGGCCGACCAGGCTCGTGGGCCCAGGCGACAGCGTCACACCGGAAAGAACGATCGAGCCGACGGCCTTGCCGTTGGCATCGGATTGCAGCATCGGAATGTCGCCGGCGTGGTGTGCGCCGTGGCGCGGATCACCGTGCTGCTGGCCGGTCGGGTTGAAGTGGCCTCCTGCACTCATGGCATCAGCCGAGGAGCAGTCACCCTTCTCGTGCACGTGGAAGCCAAACATGCCGTTAGCCGGCAAACCGGAAATATCCACGGCGATGGCAACCCGATTGTCGCCTTGCTGCGCGAGCTTCACGCTGCCTTGCACGGTACTGCCGCTCTTGGGTGCCAGCACGGCCGATGCAGCCATGCCCGAATCGGCCGCCTTGGCCGTCGACGCGGTATTCGATGCGCAGCCGGCCATCAGGCCGATCGCGGCGAGTGCAATCACGAGTTGCTTCATGTGTCACCTCCAGTCAGGGTTCACTCGGGGAGCGGACGATTGTACTGCCGGATGATGAACACGCAACATTGGCAACAACGGTTCACCCTTTGGCCGCCGGTGCAGATGCTGGAGGCACGGGTGCGACAAACGGCCCGGGGTCGACGCACGGCGCGCCCGGTTGCGTATGCGCAGCCTTGCCGCCGGCCTGGTAGGACGCCGCTACCTTGTCCTGGGCCTTGCACGTCTGGAACGCAGCCACCTTGTCGCCCCAGGCGGCCTTGGCTTTCGCCACGTCCGCCTGTGCCTTCTGTTCTTCCGTCGGTGCCGGCAGCTTGGCGCCGGCCAGTCCGCTTGTCAGGCTCAGCATGGCGGCAGCAAGTGCCATACCTGCGGCGCGGCTCAGAGCGGATGCATGCATGGTGAGGTTCCTTGAATCGGTGGCGGTCGAGGGCGTCATGACTTGGCGGGCTGCTCGCTCGGCGCTGGCGGCGCAGGCGGTTGGGTCCGCTGCGCGGGGATCTTGCCGGCCTTGACGTCGTCGTACCAAAGCTCGTGGTGCTCCTTCGCCCAAGCCTCGTCGACATAGCCATCACGCATGGCGCGGTAAGCGCCTTCCATGCCGATCGTGCCCATGTAGATGTGGCCCAGCGACATGCAGATCATGCCCACTGCCGCAATGGCGTGAATGACTTCGGCCAGTTGCATTGTGCTGCGGTAGTAATCCACGCCCGGGACGATGCGATCGAGCGTCCAGCCCGAGGCCGACAGGACCAGCCCGAACACGACGAGGCCGCCCCAGAACCAGAGTTTCTCGCCAGCATTGAAGCGGTGCGACGGCACTTCGGCGCCGTGCTCTCCGGCAAACATGCCGCCCAAGCTCAGCAGCCATTTCATATCACCGCGGCGCGGCAGGTTGTCCCCCACCCACATTACGAAGGCCACGATGATGCTGACCGTGAAGAGCGGTCCCACCAGGTTGTGGAGATTTTTCAATATGTACGTCAGCCAGCCGAACAACTGGTGCCCAAGGATCGGCAGCAGGAAATGCTTGCCCCACAGCATGACGATGCCCGACACGCCCAGCGTGACGAAGGAAATCGCCATCGTCCAGTGCACATAGCGCTCGGTGGGCGTGAAGCGCTCGATCTTGCGGCCGGTGGGCGCTTCCTTCAGGGGAATCGTGCCGCGCCACAGGAAAAAACCCAGGATGAGCAACGGCACCAGCACCACGAGCCAACCGCCCCACACGGTGATCACGCCATTGCGGAAGAGCCGCCATTTCTGCCCCGTGCGCTGGATCAGCACGCCGGCTTCCAGCCCGGGAATACTGGCGTAATGCGCTTGGTCGGAGTTCACCTCGCGCCAGACAGGCGCGTTGTTGCCGGGTCGCGTGACACGGCGTGCAGCCTGGTCTCCTGCCTCTTTGGCGAGATCGCGCTTCTTTAGATCAAACACGTTCTCCGAGACGATGTTGGAGAACGGTTGCGCCGGTTGCACGGCCGGGTTGACGGGGGCATTGTTGGCGGCCGGCGCGCTGGCTGGCTGCTGCGCGCTCGCCAACGCCGCCGCTGCGCCGAGCAACACGGCCATCACAAGGTGTTTCCAGGAAGTGCCCATGGACGAACCTCCGCTTGCGCGCGTCATGGCGTCTTGTTGTACTCGTTCTGGTATTGGCCGCGCGCGCGGATCTGGTTTTCCCAGCTCGTGCGGTCACCGGGCGTCCAGTTCTTGGCCATGAACGGATCGCCTTCCGCGCCCTTGTAGGCTGGCGCGTCGTCTTTGCGGTGCGAGGCAAAGGCGACTTGCGGGCGTTCGCCGCAGGCACCGAGCAACAGCGCAGCGCCCAGGGCGATCAGCAGGCTGGTCGATGGTGCTCGGGGGGTCATGATTGCGCTCCCGGCGTTGAAGCAGGCGTGGCGGGCGCGGCCGGGGTAGCCGGCGCTGCCTGGCTGCCTTTGCCGTGGCCACCGCCGTAAGCCGTGCCCCATCCGAACAACTCGGCGCCCTTGCCGCGTTTCATGACCCGGTTACGCAGGATGTCGGAAATCACATCGCCATCACCGCCCAGCAGCGCCTTCGTCGAGCACATTTCCGCGCACAGCGGCAGCTTGCCTTCGGCCAGGCGGTTGCGGCCGTACTTCTCGAATTCTTCCTCGCTGCCGTTCTTCTCGGGGCCGCCCGCGCAGAACGTGCACTTGTCCATCTTGCCGCGCACGCCAAACGTACCTTGGCTGGGGAACTGCGGCGCGCCGAACGGGCACGCATACGAGCAGTAGCCACAGCCGATGCAGACGTCCTTGTCATGCAACACCACGCCGTCTTCGGTGCGGTAGAAGCAGTCGACCGGGCAGACCGCCATGCACGGCGCATCGGAACAATGCATGCAGGCCACGGAGATGGATTTCTCCGCGCCGATCATGCCGTCGTTGATCGTGACCACGCGGCGACGGTTTACGCCCCAGGGCACCTCGTGTTCGTTCTTGCAGGCCGTGGCGCAGGCGTTGCATTCGATGCAGCGCTCGCTGTCACAGATGAATTTCATGCGTGCCATGTTGATCTCCCCGTCCTTATGCGAACCGCTCGATCTGGCAGACCGTCGTTTTCGTTTCCTGCATCATCGTCACCGAGTCGTAGCCGTAGGTCGTGGCCGTGTTGACGGCCTCGCCACGCACGATCGGGTGGGCGCCTTCCGGGTAGTAATCGAGCAAGTCCTTGCCCTGCCACCAGCCCGAAAAGTGGAACGGGATGAAGGCATGGTCGACGCCCACGCGTTCCGTCACCAGCGCGCGCACTTTGATCTGGGCGCCGGTCGGGGTCTTGACCCAGACAAAATCGTTGTGACGAATACCGCGGTCGGCTGCGGCCTTCGGGTTGATCTCGACAAAGTTCTCCTGCTGCAGCTCGGCAAGCCACGGGTTGGAACGCGTCTCTTCGCCGCCGCCCTCGTACTCCACCAAGCGGCCGGAGGTGAGGATGATCGGGAATTTCTCGTAGACCTTGTTCTCGATATTGCGTTGCTGCACCGTCTTGTACAGCGTGGGCAGACGCCAGAAGGTCTTCTTGTCGTCGTGCGTGGGGTACTTGGCGACCATGTCGGGCCGCGTCGAATACAGCGGCTCGCGGTGCTGCGGAATGCCGTCCGGGAAGTTCCACACGATCGCGCGAGCCTTGGCGTTGCCGAACGGGTGGCAGCCGTGCTTCATCGTCACGCGCTGGATGCCGCCGGACAAATCGGTCTTCCAGTTCTTGCCTTCGGCGGCTTTCTTCTCGGCGTCGGTCAGGTCGTCCCACCAGCCGAGTTTCTTGAGGAAGACGTGATCGAACTCGGGGTAGCCGGTCGTCAACTCCGAACCCAGCGAGAACGAGCCATCTTCGGCCAGCAGGTTGACGCCGTCGCGTTCCACGCCAAAGTTGGCGCGGAAGTTGCCACCGCCCTCCATCACGTGCTTGCTGGTGTCGTACAGGTTGGGCGAGCCAGGGTGTTTGAGTTCCGGCGTGCCGTAGCACGGCCAAGGCAGGCCGAAGTAATCGCCGGTGAGGTCGTAGCCGGTTTCGGCGTCCTTGCCGCCCTTGCAGCGCAGCGTGCGCACATCAAACAGATGCATGTTGCGCATGTGAGCCTTCAGGCGTTCCGGCGATTGCCCGGTGTAGCCGATCGTCCAGTTGCCGCGATTGATTTCACGCAGGATCGATTCGATCTCCGGCTCGCGCCACGTCATGCCGGCGCGTTTGTATTCGGTGATCTTGTAGTTCTTTGACAGCTCCTTGCCGAAGCCGAGGCGATCGGCAAACGCCTGCATGATCACGTGGTCGGGCTGCGATTCGAACAGCGGCTCGATCACCTTCTCGCGCCATTGCAGCGAGCGGTTCGATGCCGTGCATGAGCCCGACGTTTCGAACTGCGTTGCGGCCGGCAGCAGGTAGACGGCACGGTTCGGATTGGGCGGCGTGCCGTCGGCGGCGGGCATGTTGGCCATGGCCGCCGTGGCCGACGGGTATGGGTCAATCACCACGAGCAGGTCGATCTTGTCGAGCGCACGCTTGATGTCCATCCCGCGCGTTTGCGAGTTCGGTGCGTGGCCCCAGTAAAAGACGGCGCGAACGTTGTTGTCCTGATCGATCAGGTCATTCTTCTCAAGCACCGCATCGGCCCACCGCGAAACCGTGGTGCCCGATTTTTCCATCATCGCCTGCGAGGCGAAGCGGCCTTTGATCCAGTCGTAATCAAGGCCCCACACGGAGGCGAAATGCTTCCACGCACCCGCAGCGAGGCCGTAATAGCCGGGCAGCGAATCCGGATTGGGCCCGACGTCGGTCGCGCCCTGCACGTTGTCGTGACCCCGGAAGATATTGGCGCCGCCGCCCGATTTGCCGATGTTGCCCAGTGCCAGTTGCACGATGCACGAGGCTCGCACGATGGCGTTGCCAATGGTGTGCTGCGTCTGGCCCATGCACCACACCAGCGTGCTCGGGCGGTTCATCGCCATCATCTCGGCGACCTTGTGCACCTGTGCCTCAGGCACGCCGCACACTTCCTCGACCTTGTCCGGCGTCCACTTGGCGAGCACTTCTTCGCGCACCTTGTCCATGCCGTAGACGCGGTCGTGGATGTACTGCTTGTCTTCCCAACCGTTCTTGAAGATGTGATACAGCACGCCAAACAGGAAGGCGATATCGGTGCCCGAACGAATCCGCACGTATTCATCGGACTTGGCCGCCGTACGTGTGTAGCGCGGGTCGACCACGATGACCTTGCAGCCCGTTTCCTTGGCGTGCAGCAGATGCAGCATCGACACCGGATGCGCCTCGGCCGCGTTCGAGCCGATGTACAACGCGCACTTGGCGTTCTGCATGTCGTTGTACGAGTTTGTCATCGCGCCGTAGCCCCACGTGTTGGCCACGCCGGCCACGGTGGTGCTATGGCAGATACGCGCCTGGTGGTCGCAGTTGTTGGTGCCGAAGAACGACACCCACTTGCGCAGCAGGTACGACTGCTCGTTGCTGTGCTTGGACGAACCCACGAAGAAGAACGAATCCGGCCCGGTTTCCTGGCGGATCGTGTTCATTTTGGCGACGATCTCGTTGAGCGCCTGCTCCCAGCTGATGCGCTGGTAGCGGCCGTCCACGAGCTTCATTGGCGTCTTCAGGCGGTATTCGCCGTGACCGTGCTCGCGCAGGGCGGCGCCTTTGGCGCAGTGCGCGCCCAGGTTGATCGGCGAGTCGAATACCGGTTCCTGGCGCACCCACACGCCGTTTTGCACGACGGCATCCACCGAGCAGCCGACCGAGCAGTGCGAGCACACCGTGCGGCGCACAACGATGTCGCCCTTGCCTTCGGCGGCCTGGGCCTCACCCACCACCGATTTCTTCACCAGCGAAAGCTGCGTCGCGGCCAGCCCTGCGCCAACGCCGATGCCGGAGCGTTTGAGGAAGGTGCGGCGGTCCATGGTCGGCAGTGCGCCGGCCAGGCTGCGAGCCAGACTGCCGGCAAGCGATGTGGCGCCCTGGCTGTTTGAACGTCGGGCCGGTGCAGCTTTGGTGTCCTGTACCGCCGGTTTGCGGGTCAGAAGCATGAGGTCACCTGAGGATGTGGGGTGCGTGCAATGACGATGGAGTAGCAGCGGCGCGCATGCGGCCGCGTCAGATCCACGTCGTCTTGTAGTACTTGCGAATGTGTTCGCTCAGCCGGTAGCCGGTGGCACCGTCATCCGCGGTGTCAGCAGGGGGCGAGGCCGTGGCGGCGGGCGCTTGCACCAGATGGCTGGCCGTGGCGGCGGTGCCTGCGGCGGCAGCGGCCACGGCGGCGCCCATCAGAAAGCGGCGGCGCGTGGGGGCGGATTCAGCGGAATCCGCCTCTGGGCGGGCGTGAGGGACGGTGTTCGGACCTGGCATTTCGATGCTCCCCGGCTCATTCAAACCGATGACCGAATGTAATAGGAATTTTTGAACACATTTTAGGAGTAACGGCATGGGAAAACCATGCCTAAAACCCCTCACACAGGGATTTTCCTGACGATTTACCGATGAATTTTTTCAATGAGTGCGATTTGAACCGGTCCGCCGTGACGCGGGCGGGGCGCGACTCTTGGCAGACTGCTCAATTTTTAGGCAACCGGACGCATTGCGGTCACGCCAATTCCAGCGCGAGCCGCTCGACGTCGAAAAACGCCTTTGCCAATCCCGCCACGTCGGCATAAAAAGCCGCGCGCGGATGCTGCAATACAGCATCACAAGCCGTATCGACCCACGAGGCCAGATGGCGCTGGAAAAAAGCGCGCTGCTCCTCAACGCGGGCAACAGCAACATCGTCCCCGGCGATGAGGTAACGCATGACCTCGCACAGCGTAGCGAGGTGATCTTCGGTTTCCGTGACGCCCTCGGCGCGCTCCAGGCCGTAGCGGCGCAGGTCGTCGCGCAACACCACGAGCGGCTTTTCGTTCATAAAACCGGCCTGGTAGTACGAGCCGTACAAGAACACTTCGGGCTTGCCGACGCCGATAAACAGCTCGGTGTATTCGTCGTCGGCCTGCCCGGCGGTGGTCTTGCCGGCGCGGGCAACAAGCTTTCGCCACGCCTGGGTAAGTGCGCTGCTGGCGGCGGCTTCCGCATCTGCCGGGGCGATAGCGTCGTCGCCTACCGGGTCCAGCGGCGCGGCAGCAATGCGCTGCAGCAAATCGGCGTCTGCCGCGTGGAAGAACAGCGTGGCCAGCAGGCCGTACAGGTCCGCACGGGCGAGATCCTCGGCGCTGTCGGCAGGCGTGGCGGCGGGCTGGAATTGCAGGGGCTGGGCGTCGGTCATGGGCTCAGAGATCAGCTTGAATGCGCGGTTTTCAGTGCGGGGCGCCGGGGCGTTCGCCGTGCTGCATCATGTCGATCACGCGGCAGTCGCTGCACATCTTGAGGCGCTCGGCGGCGGCGCCCGAAAACGCCGGGTGCGCGCCCAGCTTGGCCAGCATCGTCGTGACCATCTGCGCGGTGCCGAACGGCTTGTTGCAGCGGATGCAGTGGAACGGCTGGGCCTCATTAAGCGTGACCGATTGGCGGGCTTCGGCCGACAGGTTCAGACGCGGGACGAGGGCGATGGCGCTTTCAGGGCAGGTGGTTTCGCACAGCCCGCATTGGACGCAGTTTCGCTCGATCATGGCCAGCACCGGGCGCTCTGCCTGGTCGCGCAGCGCCTGCGAAGGGCACGCGCCCACGCAGGCCATGCACAGCGTGCAGCTTTCGCGGTTCACTGTGATGGCGCCAAACGGTGCCCCGGCCGGCAACGGGATGACGGCCTCAGTTGCCTGGGCGTGGCGCGCGAGATGGTCGAGCGCAAAATCCAACGTCTCGCGCTTTGCTGTGGCCACTGCAAAGGTGGCGGCCGGCATGTCACGGCGGAAACCGCGCAGCGGGGCCGATACGTCAGCACTGCTCAGGCGCGCGTCGAGCGCCGCCGCATCCGCCACGTCGATCAGCACCACGCCCGCCTCATCCGCCGGTTCGCCAAGCCCCTGCAGCATGGCCTGCGCCACGGCAACCTGCTCGGCGAGCATCGCGCGGTACTGCGGTGCGTCGTCTTCCGTCAGCAGGATGGCGACGCGCGCGGCGCCGTAAGCCAACGCTGCGAGCCACAGGTCCAATCCCGTCGATGCCGCATGGAAGACCTCGACCGGCAGCACATTCACCGGCACGCCCTGCGCCTTGCCGATACGCGCGGCCCGGCCAAGTTGCTCGATCAGCGTGCGGCCGCGCCCACCGTTATGCAGCAGAACCACGGCATCACGCCCACCCGCCGATGCATACGTGCTCAGCAGCGTCTTCAGCTTGCGCCCCTGGTAAGGCGCGCTGGGATAGGCGTAGGTGATGGCGCCGGTCGGGCATGCGGTCGTACACGCGCCGCAGCCCACGCACAGATTGGGCGTGACGTGCACGCTACCGCGGCCGTCCTTCCACTGCGGCGCAATGGCCGACGCTGAACACACCTTCACGCAAGCGTCGCAGCCCACCTGGCCGTTACGTCCGTAGGCGCAGATGGATTCCTTGTATTGGAAAAACTTGGGCTTCTCAAACTCGCCCACCATTTGCAGCAGTGCCAGCGATGCCGTCAGTTGGCGGCCGGCGTCTGCGCCAGCGTGGAAGTACCCCTGCGGCGGCTGGTGCTGGGCAAACGCCGGCGCATCGTTCAAATCGAAGATCAGGTCAAATTGGCCCGATAACGCCTGCGGTGCCTCCACACGGCTGAAATCGATGGCCATCGCATCGCCGCAAGCTTTGACGCACGCGCGATGGTCGCGGCAGGCATCCAGATCGATCTGGTAAAGCGCGTCGATGGCGCCTTCGGGGCAGACATCGATGCAGGCGTTGCAGCGGGTGCAGCGGTCCAGGTCGATCGGATTGCGGTTGCGCCACTGCACTTCGAACGTGCCAAGCCAGCCCTTCACCTCCTGCAGTTCGCCTGCCTGGACGGGCCAGCGGCGCTCCATCGGCGGGACAAGCGGACCGCTTGCGCGATCACGCCCGGTGACGAGCACCGTCACGCTCAGTTGGTCGGCCAGGCGTTCGGCCCACGGCATCGCTCGCTCGGCAGGACCGACGATCAGCACGTTGCCGTCGGACCGGTAGTCGACCACCGGCACCGGGTCCGGCGCCGGCAACCCTGCCACGGCGAGCAGCGCCGCTGTCTTGGCACGGAAACCACGCGCATCGCGCCTGGCCCCCGCCGACCACCCGCCCGTTTCGCGCACGTTGACGAAATGAATTGGCGCCGTCACGCCCTCGTGCTGCGCGGCCACCTCTGCAAACAGCGCCTTTTCCTGCGTGCAGGCGACGATGACGTCTTCCGTGCCCTCCAGCGCCTGTGTGAACGCGCCGATCTCGCGGCGGCACAGCAGATGGTGCGTCTTGCCTGGCGCATCGATGGCGGCGTCGGACGCGCGCAGGGCGTCGCCCACCGCATCGGCATCGATCGGCATGGTGTGATTGCAACTGCAAAGCAGCGTCGGCATGGATTTGTGCGTGAGCGCCCACGTGCATGGCGCGGGCTGTGGGGACATGGCCGCACGGTCGTTGCCGCGCGGCGCTCTTTTTTATTCTACGGACGACGGCTTAGCACCGCCATGCGGGGTTGCCTGGGCGGGGTCGTCCGGGAGGGGCGATTCGGCATCGGCAGGTTCACACGGCGTCTCGCCGGTCACAGCGGGCGAAGCGTCCGATACCGGTTCGATTCCTGTCGGCGCAGCCGCCTCCTCTTCCAGCGGCTCGAACAACCGCAATCCCGCCGTATGGCGCAGCTCGCGCAACATCTCTGGCGGGATCGGGTCCGGCTGCGAATAATCGTCGATGTAGGTATCGAGCCCGTCCATCACATTGAAGTGCGGATCGGCGAAGAGCTTCCTGAGCGCAGCACGCTTGACGGCTTCGTCCACCCCGTGCGCGACGAAGGGCGCGAAATCATCGGATGGCGTCAGCTTGGCGGCGTCTTCCAGCGTGAGCGGGGGTGGCGACTCGGGCGCGGGTTCGGCCGCCGACACTTCGGGCACGACAACCGGCGCCGGCTCGGCGGGTGGGGCCACTTCCGGTTCGGGCTCGCCGCGCCGCTCGGCGGCCTTGCGGCGTGACCAGCGCGAGAGGAAAGTTTCGTCGCTCACGGCAGCTTCGCTCAGAACTTTGCGCGGTCTTCCGGCGGCAGGAACGACTCCGGCCGGCGCCGCTTCTTCGGCTCAGGCCGGTAGTTTTCAGCCACGTACGCCTGCAGCCATTGCAGTGCCGCGGCGTCCAACGGCACGTTTTCGACCGTCTCGCCACCGTCGAGCCAGCGCCCAGCCTCGTTGTAGCTCAGCGAAACCGTATGCGGAATCGCCCGGCCCTCGTCAGCCGTGCCCGATTCGCCCAGGCGCCACAGCACAAACCAGCAGGGCGCGGCGGAAGTCACGTTCAGGTAGTAGCCTTCGGCCTCGTCGCGAAACAGCGTGACGGAGAAGCCGGGCGTGAGCCAGCGCTCGTCGCCCTTTTCATCGTCGGCGCGATCCAGGCAGCGCGGTGCGGTGCCGTATTCGCCCAGATCGGGCACGACGGCCTCCAGCCGCCACTGGAACGGCTGCCAGCGGTTGGCCGTCGGGCGGCGGCATAACACCACCGCCACCCGTACAGACGGGCGCTCCGTCTGGCGATCGTTGGACAACGGCTCGCTCGCATCCATGGTTTTTCGCTCAGGTGTTCTGCACGACGATCGACGGGAACTTGCTTGTCATGTCCTTCGCCTTCTCGGCCACGGCAATCGCGACGCGGCGCGCGATCTGCTTGTAGACACCGGCAATTGCGCCGTCGGGATCGGCCACCACGGTCGGACGGCCCGAATCGGCCTGCTCGCGAATGGACAGATTCAGCGGCAAGCTTCCGAGGAAGGGCACGCCGTATTGTTCGCACATCTTCTCGCCGCCGCCGGCGCCGAAAATGTGCTCGGTATGGCCGCAGTTCGGGCAGCAGTAGACCGCCATGTTCTCGACCACGCCGATGATGGGAATGCCCACCTTCTCGAACATTTTCAAGCCTTTCTTGGCGTCGAGCAGCGCGATGTCCTGCGGCGTGGTGACGATCACCGCGCCCGTCACAGGCACCTTCTGCGACAGCGTGAGCTGGATGTCGCCCGTGCCCGGCGGCATGTCGACGATGAGGTAATCCAGGTCGCGCCAGTTGGTCTGCTTGAGCAGTTGTTCCAGCGCCGAGGTCACCATCGGGCCGCGCCAGACCATCGGATTGTCCTGCTCGATCAGGAAACCGATCGAGTTGGCCTGCAGGCCGTGGCCCTCCATCGGCTCCATCGTCTTGCCGTCTGCCGACTCCGGCTGGCCCTGGATGCCCAGCATCATCGGCTGGCTCGGGCCGTAGATATCGGCGTCGAGAATGCCGACGTTAGCGCCTTCCGCAGACAGCGCCAGCGCCAGGTTCACGGCGGTGGTCGACTTGCCCACCCCGCCCTTGCCCGATGCCACCGCGATGATGTTCTTCACATTCGGCATGAGGTGCACGCCGCGTTGCACCGCGTGCGCGACGATCTTCATCGACACCTGCACGCTCACATTTTCGACACCTTGCACCTTGCGCAGCGCGCCAATCACCAGCTTGCGGATCGGCTCGAACTGGCTCTTGGCGGGGTAGCCGAGTTCCACGTCGAGCGACACCTCGCCGCCGTCGACCCGGATGTTGCGCGCCGATTTGGACGACACGAGGTCGCGCTCGGTATTGGGATCCACCACGCCGCGCAGGGCGTCGGTGATCTGTTCGATGGTTACGCTCAACATTTGCTCCACAAATCTAATGCGAATGGGGGACGGGCCAACGGTGACGCGGCATGAACTTTGCGGCGCCCTGGCCACTCTATCTACTGTTTTGCTATTGTATTTTGCCGGCGCGTCGTTCGTCCGATTCCTCCCCCAATATCCCTCTGATGCGCCGGATATCGGCAAACTCACAAGAACCGATCCCGTTACCCGTAGGAGAAACCATGAAAGCCAAGCTTATTTCCGTCTCGCTGATCGCCCTGCTGGCCGCCGGCTGCGCGACCGAACAGCAAAACCAGACCGCTATGGGCACCGGCGTTGGCGCGGCCGTGGGCGCTGGCATCGGCGCGCTGGTCGGCAACGGCAAGGGCGCCGCCATTGGCGGTGCGCTGGGCGCGGCAACCGGTGCAGCCGTCGGCTACAACTGGGGCGCCATCAAGTCCAAGCTGGCTGGCGATACCGCCGGCACCGGCACGCAAATTTCGGAGCAGCCCGACGGCTCGCTCAAGTTGAACATCCCGAGTCAGGTTTCGTTCGACACCGACAGCGCGGTGATCAAGCCGTCGTTCCGCGGCCCATTGGATAGCGTGGCACAAACGCTCACGCAACATCCGGAACTGGCCGCCAACGTGGTCGGCCACACGGACAGCACCGGCAACCCGAACTACAACATGACGCTGTCGCAAAAGCGTGCGCAGAGCGTGGCGAGCTACCTGACTGACCGCGGCGTGGCCCGCAACCGTCTCTCGGCTGAAGGCCGCGGCCAGAACCAGCCCGTTGCCGACAACGCCACTGAGGCCGGCCGCGCTCAAAATCGCCGCGTCGAAATTTATTTGAAACCTATTCAGGGCTAACCCTGTCATAGAAAACAGGTGCCGCTTGCCACACGTTGCTGGCTCGCGATGCGTGGCTGACCTCCCGGGCGGTACCTGATTTCTCCTCCTTTTCCGTTGTGGAAAGCTGCGCCGGCTCTGACCGGCGCTTTTTTTTTGGGTCACCCCCTGCGCGACATCGTGACGCATGGGCCAACCCCACGATCACACCCCGCGATTCCGCAGATTCCTCTCTGACGGGCTCGCCGCCGTCGGGCGCGCTAAAATATGCGTTTCTCCGCGCGCCGCGCCCTGTTTGCGGCCCGCCCGCACTTTTCTGGCTCGCTCATGTCCGAACGTCGCATCCTCGTCACTTCCGCCCTGCCCTACGCAAACGGACCGATTCACATCGGCCACCTGGTCGAGTACATCCAGACCGATATTTGGGTGCGCTTCCAACGCATGCGCGGGCATGAGACCTACTACGTGGGCGCCGACGACACACACGGCACGCCCGTCATGCTGCGCGCCGAGAAGGAAGGCCTGACGCCGCGCCAGCTCATCGAACGCGTCTGGACGGAACATAAACGCGACTTCGACAACTTCCTCGTCTCGTTCGACAACTACTACAGCACCGACTCCGACGAAAACAAGGAGCTGTGCCAGAGCGTCTATCTCAAGCTCAAGGAAGCCGGCCTGATCGATGTGCGCGAGGTCGAGCAGTTCTATGACCCGGTCAAGGAGATGTTCCTGCCGGACCGCTTCATCAAGGGCGAATGCCCGAAGTGCGGCGCGAAAGACCAGTACGGCGACTCCTGCGAAGTCTGCGGCGCGACGTACCAGCCAACCGACCTGAAGAATCCGTATTCCGTGGTGTCAGGCGCGACGCCGGTGCGCAAGTCGTCCGAGCACTATTTCTTCAAGCTCTCCGACCCGCGCTGCGAGAATTTCCTGCGCGAATGGGTGGCCGACCTGGCCCAGCCCGAAGCGACCAACAAGATGCGCGAATGGCTCGGCGACGAAGGCGAGGCCAAGCTGTCGGACTGGGACATCTCGCGTGATGCGCCGTACTTCGGTTTCGAGATTCCGGGCGCGCCGGGCAAGTACTTCTATGTGTGGCTGGATGCGCCAGTCGGCTACTACGCCAGCTTCAAGAACCTGTGCGCCAAGCGCGGGCTCGATTTCGAATCCTGGATCGCAGAGCACTCGACCACCGAGCAGTACCACTTTATCGGCAAGGACATCCTGTATTTCCACACGCTGTTCTGGCCAGCAATGCTCAAGTTCTCGGGCCACCGCACGCCGACCAACGTGTTCGCCCACGGCTTCCTGACCGTGGACGGCGCCAAGATGAGCAAGTCGCGCGGCACGTTCATCACCGCACAGAGCTACATCGACACCGGCCTGAATCCGGAATGGCTGCGCTACTACTTCGCCGCCAAGCTGAACGCGACGATGGAAGATCTCGACCTGAACCTGGACGATTTCATCGCCCGTGTGAACAGCGATCTGGTGGGCAAGTTCGTCAACATCGCCAGCCGCTCAGCGGGCTTCCTGGTCAAGCGCTTCGAAGGTCGCGTGAGCGATGCCGCGCTGGGCCACCCGCTGATGGTGCAACTGCGCGAAGCCGCCCCCCAAATCGCCGATCTGTATGAAAAGCGCGAGTACAGCAAGGCACTGCGTGCCGTGATGGAGCTGGCCGATGCCGTCAATGCGTTCGTCGACACGGAAAAGCCGTGGGACCTCGCCAAGGACGAAGCCAACCGCGAAAAGCTGCATGCCGCGTGCTCGGTCGCGCTGGAAGCGTTCCGCCTGCTGGCCGTTTACCTCAAGCCGATTCTGCCGACCACGGTTGAGCGCATCGAAGCGTTCCTCAACGTTGAGCCGCTGACGTGGCGCTCGATCGATTCGCAACTGTCGTCGGCCAAGCCGATCCAGCCGTACTCGCATCTGATGACGCGCGTGGACAAGAAGCAGGTGGACGCGCTGGTGGAAGCAAATCGTCAGTCGCTGCAGGCCACCGCCGATGCACCGACTGCTGCCTCCAACGGAGCTGCCGTCATTGAGCCGATAGCCGAGACCATCACCATCGACGACTTCGCCAAGATCGACTTGCGTGTGGCCAAGATCGTCGCCTGCCAGCGCGTGGAAGGATCGAACAAACTGCTGCAGCTGACGCTAGATGTGGGTGAAGGGCAGATGCGGAATGTGTTTTCTGGCATTCAGTCGGCATATGCGCCGGAAGATCTCGTGGGCAAGCTGACTGTGATGGTTGCCAACCTCGCACCGCGCAAGATGAAGTTCGGGATGTCGGAAGGGATGGTGTTGGCGGCTTCGGCGGCTGATGAGAAGGCTCAGCCGGGGCTCTATATTCTTGAGCCGCATTCTGGGGCGGTGCCGGGGATGCGGGTGCGTTGATTTGGTTTGAGGGGGGAGGATGGGCCTTGGTGGTCCACTCCCCTTTCGTTCCCTGCCGGGACCGACTCACTTTCTTTGTCTTGCCAA
>JYOB01000016.1:149907-703520 GCA_000955795.1 Burkholderiaceae bacterium 26 | reverse complement strand
AACTCGATCTTCTGGTGCTTCACAGCGACCTCAATACAGCACGACGGAACGGATCGACTCACCGCGCTTCATCAGCTCGAAGCCCTCGTTGATGCGCTCCAGCGGCAGCCTGTGCGTGATGAGATCGTCGATGTTGAGCTTGCCTTCCATGTACCAGTCGACGATCTTCGGCACGTCCGTGCGGCCACGTGCGCCACCGAAGGCCGAGCCCTTCCACTCACGACCCGTCACGAGTTGGAACGGGCGCGTGCTGATCTCCGCGCCGGCCTCGGCCACGCCGATGATGATCGACTGGCCCCAGCCCTTGTGACAGCACTCCAGCGCCTGGCGCATGACCTTCGTGTTGCCGATGCACTCGAACGAGTAATCCGCGCCGCCATCGGTGAGCTGGATGATGTGGTCGACCACGTTCTCCACCTCGTTCGGATTGATGAAGTGCGTCATGCCGAATTTGCGGGCCATGGCTTCGCGCGCGGGGTTCAGATCCACGCCGATGATCTTGTCGGCGCCGACCATCTTCGCACCCTGGATCACGTTCAAGCCGATGCCGCCCAGGCCGAACACGACCACGTTGGCACCGGCTTCCACCTTGGCTGTGTAGACCACCGCACCCACGCCCGTGGTGACGCCGCAGCCGATGCAGCAGACCTTGTCGAACGGCGCATCGGAACGGATCTTGGCCAGCGCAATCTCCGGCACCACGATGTGATTGGCAAACGTGGACGTGCCCATGTAGTGGAACAGCGGCTTGCCGTCGAGCGAGAAACGCGACGTGCCATCCGGCATCAGGCCCTTGCCCTGCGTGGCGCGAATGGCCTGACACAGGTTCGTCTTGCGCGAGAGGCAGAACTTGCACTGCCGGCATTCCGGCGTGTAAAGCGGGATCACGTGATCGCCAGCTTTCAATGATGTGACACCTGCGCCCACCTCCAGCACAACGCCCGCGCCTTCATGGCCGAGGATCGCCGGGAAGATGCCTTCGGGGTCGGCGCCCGAGAGCGTGTAGTAATCGGTATGGCAGATGCCGGTCGCCTTGATCTCGACGAGCACTTCGCCGGCGCGCGGGCCTTGCAGGTCCACCTCTTCCACGGTGAGCGGAGCACCGGCTTTCCAGGCGATGGCGGCTTTGGTTTTCATCTATTCCCCCAAGATCGATTTGCCTTCAAACAGGCTAGAGTCGTCAGCAGTCGACGTAATGCCGTTGAAATCGATTGCCAAGGCTGGTGAGGATTTCATAGGCATTGGTGCCGGCTTCCAGTGCGACAGCATTTACGTCATGCTCTTTGCTCACAAAGTCAACGAGCGTGCCCGATTGCAATAGATCTTCAGGTACATCGCTCACATCAATCGTCACGGTATCCATGGAAACACGCCCGATGAGCGAAACCCTGTGTTGACCCAGCATCAGTTGGCTACGGTTGCTAAGGCTACGCAGCCATCCGTCGGCGTAGCCGATCGACACTGTGGCAACACGTCCTGGAACCGTCGCATGCCAGGTATGGTTGTAACCAACACCGTCCCCCGCAGAAACGCGCCGCCATTGAATGATGCGTCCCTGCAGGCGGATCACCGGCTCCATCGGGTTCGAAATACCCACAGTGGGTGAGATGCCATACAAGGCTGCACCGGGTCGAAGTAAATCGAAGTGCCAA
The DNA here is from genome assembly GCA_000955795.1 of Burkholderiaceae bacterium 26. Classification (GTDB taxonomy): domain Bacteria; phylum Pseudomonadota; class Gammaproteobacteria; order Burkholderiales; family Burkholderiaceae; genus Ralstonia; species Ralstonia chuxiongensis. Next base: position 701,868 of record JYOB01000016.1, on the reverse strand, counting down.
GCCGCCCCGAGAAAGACGCCGGACGAGTTCGCCAGGCTGCATGGCACGCCAGGAAACCTCGCACGCGCAGCTTCAAAGAGGCGTAGCTGAAGATCGTTCAGCGGATTTTCAGGCTCCTCCGCTGCAACCAAATGGCTCATCAACAAAACAACTCTGATCGAGCTCCAGTCGGAGTCAGCGATCTTGGACCATTCGTCAGCAGAGATACCCAGGCGTCGCATTCCGGTGTCAACCTGAACTACCGCGTCGAGCACGGTGCTTTGCTTGCGGGCCAGGGCAGCCCAACTGCACACCTGCTCTACGCTATTGAGTACCGGCGTGACACCGGCCGCATACGCCTCGTCTTCCGTTCCAGGTAGCAAACCGTGCAGCACGAAAATCTGCGCGTCCTCAGGCAGCAGCGGCCGAAGGTTCGTCGCTTCTTCAAGCACCGCCACAAAGAATTGACGGCAACCGGCCTTATAGAGGGCTTGTGACACGGGTACTGCGCCCAGTCCGTATGCGTCCGCCTTGACCACAGCGGCACATCGGGCTGCCTGCCCGCCCATTGCATCGAGTTTTAGCCAGTTTGCTACGACTGCTCGGAGATCAACCGTCAGCACGCCACCTGCGATTGCTGTCATCTCTACTGTTCTTTCGATTTGCGGGTAACGCGATGCTTAATGAGATCGACCTGCAGCGCGAACCGCAGTGATCCGCGATCCCCGGGTTTCGAATTCCCTCGATCTCTTCTCTACTGCCAGATACAGGGCGCGCAACGACATACTCGTAGCGCATCCACGTGCGTGTTCCAGTTCGGGCAGATACTTGGAGGAAAATAGGCCGGCTTCCGCCACCGAGGCGAGAATGATGACCTTCTCTTTTCCTCCCGCCACAGCCAACCAGCGCTCGTATAGCCAGACCAGAGTCTCGATGTACCCCTCTCCGCTGACCGCTGAGTACGACTTCGCCAACTGACGTGCACGCGCAGTGATTGTGCGAACGTCTTTTAGTACGCTGGAGAACTCCTGGCCCCGGCGCCCCCCCGTCCGTCTGAGACTCGTATTCGACGAGTCGCGCTGAATAACTATCGGTGTCATGACAAACGATGCTTTCGATACTTCTGGCCGGGATCCTTCACTGACAGTCAAGCGCTTCGCTCAACGCGTCGAACCGTTGATAGGAGGCTGTTACGCCGGCACGAGACAACACCATCGCGCTGGATCCGAGAGAGAAACTTTCGGTACGCCGAGCCTTGTCGTTCAATGCAACGGAACCCCAAGATTCACCCGGCAGTACGCTACAAATCAATGGTATGGGACGCCTCTCTCGGCTGTTGCGTTAGTCAACTGTGATAAACGCTCCTGAAGCCCCTGCACTTGCCGCTCAAGATCCGCAAGCCCGCACGCTAACTGTTGCTCGTTGTAGCTTGCCTTCCCGGTGACCTGCTGGATTGCTGTCTCGGCTGAGTTTGTGCAATGTGCCGAAGCTGCTCGAGCTGGTTCGGGGAATCGATTGGGCGCCTCACGCATAATCTTCAGCACTGCGCGGATCTCTTCTGAGTCATCGCGGCGTGGAAACACCGCCAGAACATCGCTTGGCATCTCACACAATTGCTCAACGGAGATCCGAAACATCCCGTGACGTGTCGGCGCCACCAGCGCCAACTGCGTACGTACACGCGGACCAGCCCGTTTAATGACAGTCCAAGCGAGCGCGATCGCATCGTTCAGGCAGTGATCGTCCGAACCATCAACCTGATTGTTCCCTGCGATCTCGGCCAGCGCACGTCTAACGTCATTCCGTGCGAGGTATTCGGTCACACATTCGCCTAGCGCATCGTCTGATGTCCCGTGGTCAATCGCTGCGCTGAGCCAAAAGACGAAGTTCCCGAAGAACGCCGCGTCGCAGGTCCGGCTGAATATCAAGCGTTCAAATTGACTGGTACCGCCTGCCATCGGTGCGCAAGCTGCAGTTGAAAGCGCAGCCACTGCTACCACCAACTTGGAGGGATCGCTGGAGGCGATGCGAACGATCTCCTGCGTCGAAAATGCACGGTCTCCGTCGGACTGGGCTTGAAGCGGCTCAGCGTTGCTTGCGCTCACCTGGTTATCGGCACGAGAAAAGTGGGTCCTCTGCGCGGTGGCGTATCGAACGATTCTCGCCTTGTCGCGCAACCCTAAGAGGCTCAACCACGCAGGCAAGCAACCGTCTTCGGAGCGTGCCACAGCACTGAGCAACTGCAGTCGGCTTTCAGTACACAGGTCATGCCACGCCGCCTCGATTAGGTATTGACGAAGTGGCGTTCTTCGCACGAGCTCCTCTAGCACATCGTCGGGCAGCATACTGATCTCTCTTGTCGGGTCGCCATCTCCACACCCCAGCGCCTTTGCTGGTGCATCGTCAAATCAACATCACCAAGTCTTCCAGGTGGGAATGGACTTTCGCCATGCAGATGCACCCGAAGGTTGGCTACGAGTCGACGGGGCACCCAGTACAAGGCGTCGCCAGGCTCTCTACATCAAACGTGGATTGCGCTGCCAAATTTGCGGCGGTCCCACTAGCCAGTTCGCTACGGAAGGCGATCTGCGAATGCATTTGCTCTTTGCAAACGCACTTAGCATACTCGGCATAGTTTGGTTTCGGCAAATGAATTTGCAGATTGCCCTGAGCGCGTTTGAGCTTTGAATCACAAAAGACGGCTGCACGACGCTTGGCAGAGACGTCAGGTCGCGCAAGGGCGTAGGTGACTAAGTGCTGCAACCTAGGCGGAAGCTGCCATTCTTGGAGAGCAAGAGATTGCGGTGAAAGCTTGTCCACCGCTTGGCGCCGAAAAAGCGCACACACCAAGACGCCCCCCCCCTTGCAGTGGTCACGTCGGTTTCCCGCAACGATTCCGGACTAGTTGGGTGCCGCTCGATCAGCGGACGATCTCGAAACGAAATGGTCCTATGCTCGACAGCCTGCGCTTGAACGGCACGGGCAAATCGTCCGCTCTGCCCCCCCTCCGAACCGTGCTGCCGGCGTTACGCCCGAGCGGGCCAACTCATCTTGGACGTCCAGACCCGGAAAGAGCGGATAGCAGTCAGCATGCCGTCCGGTGGCAGATCAATTCGAGGCTGCCGAAGCGGATGTGGCGGGTGCGCTGGCGTTCCAGCCAAGTTCGCGGGAAATCTGTGTCGCAGCATCACGCACACGGGTAGCCATGGGCGAATCCCAGGTAGCAGAGAGCCTGGCTTCATGATCCAGCGCCGTGATCACTATTACCGGTACCCCTTCGTGGTCAAACGCAGCGGCGCTAAAGGCGTTCACCCCTGGAATCGGTTTCCCAACTGCCCGAGTAACACCATGTCGCTTCAACTCTCCGACGGCCGACTGAAGATCGCGTGCCCGTACGGCGGCGCGGCGCCTTGCCTCCCCTCCGGAGTCTCCGAGGGCGCCACGCATTGCCCGGTCCAAGACATCCTTACTCAGGTATGCGGCAAATGCGCGCCCTGTGGCCGTGCCCTCTATCGACATTACCGTGCCTGCTCGCATGGCAACGTGCAGCGGCTCGCTTGCGTCGATCATGCGAATGACGGTCGGACCAAAATTGCCCCACACGGCCAATGCGACTGCATGACCGCTCTCACGGGCCAACTGCTCAGCGATTGGCGTGGCACAGCGCACAGCATCGAGTTGATGCAAGGCAGCAAGGCCGACCTCGAGAGCGGCCCTTCCCAGCATGTACTGACCGCTATGGGAATCCTGGGAGATGAGACCCAGCTTGCCGAAACTCACCAGATACGGATGCGCGCGCGAAGGGGGAAGATCAGCCGCCGCCGCAAGGTCTTTGAGCGACATGGGACCGGGGTGCGCTGCCAGGGCAAGCAACAGTCGCCCACCAACCTCAACCGATTGGACGGCCCGTTGTGTTTTTTCTTCTTCAGATTTGGTTCGCGGCATAGCAATCAAGGAGAGGAGTCCAGCGGCACAGCGGTGCAACGAGATGACGGGATTCTGCCACGGCATCACTTGGACACCCCCTCGAAGCTCCCCTCATTTGCTTAAAGCAAATTCGTTTGCAGAATTCAACCATGACACCTACACTAGCAAGCTACGCGATCCATACGCATACCGCGCTACAGGAGTTTTCGAATGAGCACCACGAAGAAGTTCGCCTCGCAGGCGGACCTAGAAGAGAAACAGGTCACTTTCTCGAAGCTTTCCGAGCATGCCTACGCCTACACAGCTGAGGGGGATCCGAATACCGGGATCATCATTGGCGATGATGCGGTGCTCGTCGCAGATACTCAGGCGACGCCCGCGATGGCTGCGGACGTCATTCGCCGCATTCGAGAAGTCACAGACAAGCCAATCAAGTACGTCGTTCTGACGCACTACCACGCCGTCCGCGTGCTAGGTGCAAGCGCATATCAACCAGAACAGATCATCGCCAGCCAAGATACTTTCGATCTGATCGTGGAACGCGGCATGGCAGACAAGGCTAGCGAAATCGGCCGGTTCCCCAGGCTATTCCGCAATGTCGAGACGGTGCCAGAGGGTCTGACTTGGCCGACCATCACTTTCCAGAAGAAGATGACACTTTGGCTGGGCAAGCTCGAAGTCCAGATCCTGCAGCTCGGCCGTGGCCATACAAAGGGCGACACAGTAGTCTGGTTGCCGAAAGATCGCGTGCTGCTATCCGGCGATCTGGTCGAGTTCGATGCAACGCCCTATGCCGGGGACGCCTACTTCCAGGACTGGCCCGGCACGCTTGACAACATCGCCGCTCTGAAGCCGCGCGCCTTGGTTCCCGGGCGTGGACCGGCGCTTGTTGGTGAAGAGCAGGTTGCCAAGGGGCTAGATGTCACGCGGGCATTCGTGTCGGATCTGTATGCAGCGGTCAAGGAGGGCGTTGCTGCAGGCATGGATCTCAAGTCCGTGTACCGCGCCACGTATGACAAGCTGAAACCCAAGTATGGCAGCTGGGTAATCTTTGATCACTGCATGCCCTTCGACGTCACGCGCGCTTATGACGAGGCTTCGCAGTATCCGGACCCGCGTATCTGGACCGCCGAACGCGATCAACAGATGTGGGAAACGCTGGAGGGCTAAGCGACCGCCGTCGCATTGATGACAATCGCCTCACCAATCGAGACTAGGTAGGGCGATGGTCGCCAAGTGCTTGGCCCTCATCTGCTGTAAGCTGGTGCGCCCTCTTAGCCTTGGCGCACCAGTTGCTCCGCGCGCGAGTACACCTTATCCATCGCGGCGTTAAACGCAACGCGTTCAGATTCACTCAGCGCCGCCAGCAAGAACTCTTCACGAGCCTGCACCATCGGCTCGATCTTTTTGTACAAGGCCATCCCAGCTGGCTGCAGCGCAACCAGCCATGCACGACCATCCTCCGGATCTGGTGTGCGAGCAATCAGGCCATTTTCTTCCAGCCGTGCAATCGCGCGGCTCACCCGCATCTTATCTAGCGTCGAGCTCTCCATCAGGCGCGTCGTCTTCATCGCCGTCTGGCCTGCAAGTGCGGCCACGATTCGCCACTCATCGCGCATCAACCCGAAACGCTCAGAGTAAACCTGGGCCGTCGCCTGACTCACGACCTCTGCGAGTCGGGCGAGGCGATACGGAAAGAATGTGTTCAGCTCCATGGCCCCTCATCACAAGTTGAGTTCACATGTTACCGAACCGACGCTCACCCTGACCACACTCACACCACATTTAGCCATATACAAATAAATTTGCGAAACACATTGACTGCGTCGACATCGCCTCATAAAGTAACAAACGTTACTAGTTGCAATCCGAGATGTCATCCATGAAGGGGAGACAAGCCATGCTGATTCAGCGCATTCACCATGTTGCGTACCGGTGCCTTGACGCTAAGGAGACCGTCGATTGGTACACCAAGCACCTCGCTATGAAGTTCGTGCTAGCCATCGCGGAAGACAACGTTCCGTCAACCAAAGAGCCAGATCCATACATGCACATCTTTCTGGATGCTGGACAGGGCAACGTCCTTGCATTCTTTGAGATACCGAAAGCTCCGCGAATGGGGCGAGACCCGAACACGCCCGAGTGGGTGCAGCACATTGCCTTCAAGGTCGAGAGCGAGGAAGTACTTGGGCTCACAAAGCAACGTTTGGAGGCCGCAGGCATTCCGGTTGTCGGCGTAACCGATCACGGCATTTTCAAATCAATCTACTTTCATGACCCAAACGGTCACCGCTTAGAGCTCGCTGCAGACTGTGCGACTGACGAGCAACTGCGTCGGCTTGATGAAGTCAAGTGGGCAATGCTGGAAGAGTGGTCAACAACGCGTCGCGCTCCGCGGCATGCAGCTTGGATGCACGAACGCGAGTTCTCCGATTCAGGCAAAACCAACGATTGAGCCGAGGAAATCTCATCATGTCCCATGCTTACGAACATCCGCGGTATCCCTATGTCCAGACGGAGGAGCAACGAACGGGCAAAGTCCAGCGCCATCCAGTCGTCATCATCGGCGCCGGGCCGGTCGGTCTCACCGCAGCGCTAGAGTGTGCCCGCCACGGCATTCCGGCGATTGTGCTCGACGACAACAACACCGTCAGTGTCGGTTCCCGAGCACTGTGCTATGCGAAACGCACGCTTGAAGTCTGGGACCGTATGGGCACCGCCGAGCGTATGGTCGAAAAAGGCGTCCAATGGAAGATCGGCAAGGTGTTTTTCCAGGAACACCTCGCCTATCAGTTCGATCTGCTCCCCGAAGCAGGGCACAAGATGCCGGCCATGATCAACCTTCAGCAGTATTACCTGGAGGAATTCCTGGTCGACGCGTGCAACGAAAGCGAACTGGTCGACTTGCGCTGGAAGCACAAGCTACTGAGCCTGACACAAGCAGCCGATCACGCTCGCCTGACTGTAGAGACGCCCGACGGTGTCTTCGAGATGGAGGCGGAGTGGGTAATCGCCTGCGATGGGGCCAACAGTGACACACGCAAGATGGTCGAGGCCAACTTCGAGGGGCAGTTTTTCCAAGACCGCTTTCTGATTGCGGACGTCGTCATGAAAGCCCCCTTTCCAGCAGAGCGCTGGTTTTGGTTTGACCCGCCGTTCCACCGCGGCCAGAGCGTATTGCTGCACATGGAAGCCGACAATGTCTGGCGTATCGACTTCCAGCTTGGTTGGGATGCCGACCCTGACGAGGAAAAGAAGCCCGAGAACGTCATTCCTCGCATCCAGGCCATGCTTGGGATGGACGTCGAATTCGAACTCGAGTGGGTCTCGGTTTACCAGTTCGCATGCCGGCGCGTAGACGACTTCCGTTACAACAGAGTTCTCTTTGCCGGCGACGCCGCGCACCAGGTCTCTCCCTTTGGCGCACGTGGCGCCAACAGCGGCGTACAGGACATCGACAACCTGATCTGGAAGCTCAAGCTCGTGATGAACGGTACCGCACCACTTTCGTTCATCGATTCCTATCACGAAGAGCGGGCCTTCGCTGCAGATGACAACATCAAGAATTCAACGCGGTCGACGGACTTCATCACACCCAAAAGCCGTGGCAGTCGGATTCTTAGGGATGCGACCTTACAACTCGCAGAATCCGAGCCCTTCGCGCAGCGCCTCGTAAACAGCGGACGCCTGTCAATGCCGACCCCCTATGTGAACTCGTCGCTGAATACCGTAGACGTCGACGCTTTTTCCGGCGCGATGTCTCCTGGCACCAACTGCGCTGACGCACCGGTCGTTAGCGGCGGGCGCGAAGGCTGGTTCCTGAACGCACTCCCGACGGGATTTTCCTTGCTGGTCTTTGGAGACAGTCCGGTTGAGTCACACGTGCGTGTCGCAAGCATGGACATTCCGGTCTTGCACGTGGGTGGTGACCTGCTCGATGCGGACGGATTGCTCGGTGAGCGTTACGACGGGAAGCCCGGCACGACATACCTGATTCGACCCGACCACCACGTGGTGGCTCGCTGGCGAGCATTTGATCCAAATCGCATTGAAGCGGCTATTCGCCGTGCAACCGGCCACTGAACGAGAGACAGCGCATGGCACTCCTGCACCAAACCAATATCACCGATCCGGATGGGTTTTACGAAGAACTTATCGGTAGCCAGCGAGACCTCTCGGAGGAAGACTCGTTCTTGTTTCAGGCAAAACTTCTGCTGGTTTTGGCTAACCACATTGGAGACCGACAAGTCTTGACTGAGGCAATGGCCCTAGCTAGACGCGGGCTCTCTGCTTCTTGACCTCTTCTCGGTAACCCTCGACCGGCTCAACTAATTCAGGTTGGCCGGTCGTTCTCGCCGCCATTGTTAACTGGTAAGGCACATTTACTGTTCCTTCGTGTAAGCCTTCGAGTCCAACGGCATGAGTTCCTGCTTTCGGCCGCTGCTTACAGACGATCGAATGCCAGCGTCGGCACATCAACGATCGACGATCCGCCATCCGCGACAAGGGCTGCACCAGTAATGATCGACGCTGCAGGCGATACAAGAAATGCACATATGGCCGCGATTTCATCGGCGGTCGCCGGGCGTCGCAGGGGCACGTCAGCGCAAACTCGCCTGTAGGCCTCATCGAGTGACTCGCCATAGTGCTGCATGAGCGGTTGCATCTCTTCGTCTGCCATCGGCGTCCGGACCCAACCAGGACATACTGCATTCACGCGTACGCCGGCCGGGCCATAATCACGTGCCAACGATTTTGTCAGGCCGAGTAACGCGTGTTTAGCAGTCGTGTAGCCACACATTCCAGCGCCGGCAGCGAGAGACGAGATTGACGCAACTAAGACAATCGCGCCACGACGCTCGACCAACTGTGGCAGGCATGCACGCGCACTGACAAACGCCGTGTCGAGATTCGAATGCAATGCAGCAGACCACGCCCCATCACTTGTTCCGACCGCCGTGCCCACACCGAGTCCGCCAGCGCATGCGATCAACGCGTCTATTCCACCCTGATCCCGTAGCTGGCCCGCAAACCGCTCCCAGTCGGCGGCACTTGCCGCATCGCCCTCGAGGATGAGACCGCCCGTTTCAGCGGCAACCCGCTCCAATGGAGCGCGCCGACGACCAATCAGTGCGACGCGCGCGCCATGCGATGCAAAAAGTCTGGCACATGCTTCACCAATGCCAGTACCCGCCCCGGTTATTACAATGTTTCGCGCGATGGTAGATTCTGACGCCGCCACGATCTTTCCTTGTGCAATAAGCCACCGTTGGCGCCCACCAGGGCCCACGACGTGCCGCCTTTATGGGCGATCAGTAAATCATGGACACAGGTCGATAGATGCTGAGACGCGATGTACGGACGTCAACCTGGCGCCTAGCCTTTCCGGGAAAATTACCTTCTTCGCATACAACACGATGGCCTTCTGCGTCAGCAGACCGCCAAATCGCAAGCGAGCACGTTCAGTTCGACCGAGCGGTAGCTGCGGTGCGTGCGCCGCCATCTGCAACGAGCACTGCGCCTGTTACAAACGACGCATCATCGGATCCAAGGAAGGCGACGCAACTTGCGATCTCGCTCGGCAAAGCCACCCTCCCAAGGGCGATACGCTGAGCTACGCGCTCGAACTCTTGTTCGATTGTTGTTCCATTTGTCTGGGCGAATTCGGCCATCTCACTTTCGCTCATGCGCGTCCGTACCCATCCCGGACAGACACAATTGGCCCGAATGCCTGCGGAACCATAGCGGTTCGCTAATGCACGCGTGAGCGCGACGAGGCCAGCTTTGCTGGCGGCGTAAGAAGCCATCCCGGCTGAAGCATTAAAAGCCGCGACTGAAGAAATGTTAACGATCGAGCCGGTCCCCCTGTCGCGCATATGAGGTGTCACAGCGCGACAGAGACGCATAGCGCCGGTGAGATTGACGTCGAGAATCTTGTGCCACGTTTCGTCGGTGATATCCGCTACGTCATCTGCCACCATCACGCCTGCAGCGTTCACCAACAGATCAATGTGGCCCCAACGAGCGATGGCGAGATTGACCAGACGATTGACGTCATCCTCACTGCGCACATCGAGCACCTGACTTTCTGACCCCGGAACCGAGCCCGCCGCTTGAGGTGCACCGAACCCAATGTCTGCAGCAATAACACTGGCGCCTTCCCTCGCCAGTGCCTCGACAACGGCCTGGCCAATCCCTGAAGCCGCTCCTGTGACAATTGCCGTCTTATTTGAGAAACGTGACATTCCAATCCCCATTCCTTGTCTCTGACTTAAGGCTGCCGCATGTTCCCCACAATCGGCCCGGGTCTACGTATCGTCCCGTATACGTAGACCCGGCGCCGTACGATGAGAACATTGATTCCGGTTCCCGCCTCACTCTGTCTTGCTTGGCATTGAACCTAGGTCCACAGTTCTTCCATCGCGTACCCCGACTCTGGAAGCGTTGTCCCACCGTCAATCACGATCGTTTGACCAGTGATCCATCCAGCTTCACGGCTGGCGAGAAAGAGGACTGCGGACGCGACATCCCCCGGTGTACCGGCCCTTCGCATCGGAATGTACCGTGTCAGCTTCTCCAGAGTCTCCGGCTGACTTAAGCGACCATGGTCCTTTGCGATCAGACCTGGTTCGACACCATTCACCGTAATACCGCTTGCGGCGAGCTCCAAGGCTGCGGTCTTGATAAAGCCGTTTACACCTGCCTTGGCTGCAGCGTAGTGAGAAGCCCCCGCCATGGTCACGCGGGGGCCGGTGATTGAGGAGGTAGCAATAAATCGCCCCGCCTCACTGCGCTTCAGCGCCGGCAGCGCAGCCTGCAGAAGCCAAAATCCACTCTTCAAATTCAGCGCCAGAGTTTCATCCATGAGCTGCTCGTCGATATCCTCCAGCCCGGTCCAACGACAGCCACCGGCGTTGTGACATACCACGTCCAATTTCCCTTTCGTGGAAGCCAGCGCCTGCTCTACCATTTCGCGAATGCCTGCACGATCGACACTGAACGGAACGATGTGCGACCGGATGCCCTCCGCTTCAAGCTCGCGGGCGACAGTCTCCGCCGCCGCTAGCGTCCGGTTGGCGAGCACGACTTCCGCGCCAGAACAGCCCAATGCTCGGGCAATCTCACCGCCAATCCCGGGCCGCGCACCCGTAATGAGAGCGACCCGACCTGTCATTTGGAAGTAGCTCATACCTTCACTCGTGGACTCGACACTCGCGAACAACGAATTCGCAAAAGTCTTTGAGAACAGCTACATACTTGTCGCTATCAGCCTGCACGGAAGCAGGGCACATCAGAAGCATGCAATGGAAAGGCGTAATGAGTACGCCGCGGTTGAGGAAATACACATGCAGCAGTGCTTCGAGATCACCGTCTCGCCCTGCGGCGACGTCTGCAGCATTTCGCGGTGCGTCAGGCGCAAACATGATCTCCACGCGAGCACCCAACTGCTCCACATACCAAGGTAGGTCGAACTGACTGACCACTTCCCGCATCCGGGGAGCCAAGCTTTTAGCCAGACCGACCATGTGATCAAAGGCTGAAGGCGTCAACACCTCGGCGAGCACGGCTCGCACTGCTTCGACCTGAAGCGCGCTCCCAGCCAATGTCCCGCCGAATCCCAGATGGGCACTCTGGCGTACCTTGGTGGGATCGACTTTCGGTACCTGTGCCCACATCCGTCGAGCCACATCCTCGCTGACCCCATACAGGCCAACAGGGATGCCGCCGCCGACAGCTTTTCCGAGCACAAGCATGTCTGGCTGGAGCGAATGGAGTTTCGTGTACCCACCGGGGCCACTTGAGAACGTATGGGTTTCATCGACCAAGAGCAGCGTGCCATGACGACGCGTAAGTTCGCGGAGGGCCCCGTGGAATCCGGGAGCTGGAGCAACCATCCCGTAATTCGTCATGAACGGCTCCGTGAGAACGCAAGCGACGTCACCTGCTGCGAGCTTTTCCTCCAGCGCGTCAATATCGTTGAACTCGACGACGACGGAAACGCGTTCGTGATCGACAGCATTCGGATGAATGCCGTTACGCATGATCATCTTGCCGTTCGAATCGAGCGCAACATGAGCCTCTTCAACAGACCCGTGGTAGCAACCGCTGAAAACCAGCACCTTTTCGCGGCCGGTGATCATTCTCGCAATGCGTATTGCGGCACGATTGGCATCACTGGCAGACGTCGTAAAGCCCCAATACGGCAAACCGAAGCGCGCGGCCAGTTCTTCACCGACCCAGCGCGCTTTCTCGGTCGGAAGCATCAACGTCGCGCCCCGATCCAATTGCGCCGATACAGCCTTGGTCACGGCACTGGGCGCGTGGCCGCACATGGCACCCGTATCGCCCAGGCAGAAGTCTACATATCGATGCCCGTCGACACATTGAAGCTCCGTCCCTTTTGCCTCTTTTGCATAAACGGGGAATTTGCCTGCCCAACGGCGAAACCAGTGTGAAGGCGCACCGTAAAGGTAGTGCTGCTGCCCCTCTTCGAACATTTTTTTGGAGACAGGGTGCAACCTCGAGAATTGCTCCTGTTCCCGCACCAGTGCTTCTCGGACCGCCTGCGGGCTAAGTTGAATCATGAGTGTTCTCCATTCGAAATGAGCGGTATGGCCGTTCACACGGCTACCGCTACGAAGTCAGTGTGGGCCGCAGCTCCAGAAGCGTATGCGTTTCCTCTGATCGAGGGGATTAAGTCCGTTCCACTCCCTTCCCAATTGACTCAATGGAGATAGAGTGCGAGAACCATACGGACTGGAGCCGCGCAAACCACCATCGCTTATTAAATTGAGGCTCGGATCCGATCCGGATCATAGGGAGCTTTACGCAGCACCGTCGCCGAAACAGGTTCCGCTTGGTCCTTGATCTCGATCTGCACTTGCGTGCCTTCCTTGCTGAGCCCTGTCGGAAGATAGGTGAATGCGAACGTTTTGCCGAGCAGGAAGCCAGGGTCGCCGGATGTCACCGTCGAAACTTGCGAGCCTTGGTAAAGAACGGGTTCGCCATGCACGATCGGGCGAATCGCACCGGTATCGAGCAAGCACAGCCGAGACTGAGGGCCTCGTTCCTTGATCTGCTCGAGAGCTGCTTTCCCTACGAAATCGCGATCATCAAAGCGCACAGTCCAGCCCAGGCCCGCGGAGATCGGATCCGTCTCTGCTGTAATGTCGAGCCCATACAGTACGTACATTTTCTCAATGCGCAGTGAGCGCATCGTCTTCATGCCGCAGGGGCGAATCTCCCATTCAGCACCAGCCGCTGCGACGGCGTCCCACATGTGTTCGGCATACTCGACTGGGTAGAAGAGTTCGTAGCCGAGCTCGCCCGAATAGCCGGTCCGCGAAATTACGACATTTGGAACCTGTGCGACAGTGCCTCGCGTAAAGCTGAAGTACGGGACAGCGCTGGTGGATAGGTCCGCATCTGTGAGCTTGGCCAGCAACTCCCGCGACCGCGGCCCTTGAATGGACAGGTAGGCGTTCGAGTAGCCCAGGTTTGTGACAGTAACGCTAAGAGTGCCCATGCAGCGTTCCACGGCTTCAACGACCGCTTGCACACGCGAGGGAGTCGGCGACAGCCAGAAACGATCGGCGGCGAACCTGAAGCAAGTCAGATCATCAATGATGCCTCCCGCATCATTGCATACCGAACTGTAGAGCACATCACCATCTTTCATGCGCCGGACATCATTGACCAGGACATGCTGCAGAAGCTTCTCTGCATCGCGACCCTTCACTTCGACGCCAACCTGGTAATAAACATCGAACATGCCCACGCGCTCACGCACAGCCATGTGCTCGTCCTGGATCGACGTGAAAAAGTTCGGGGTAGCAAAGCCGCCACGATCCTGCAGCTTCGCGCCTGCAGCAACAAGGCGATGGAAATAGGGGGTATGTTTGATCATGTCTTTACGTTTGGTGATTAGCCAGAAGAGGGAGTTTTAAAGAGATCTCACAAGCTCAGGAATTGCTTCAAACAGATCTGCTTCAAGCCCATAATCCGCAATACTAAAAATAGGCGCCTCGGGGTCCTTGTTGATGGCCACAATAACTTTGCTGTCCTTCATACCGGCCAGGTGCTGGATCGCTCCGCTGATACCGCATGCCACGTAAAGTTGAGGGGCCACAATCTTCCCTGTCTGCCCGACTTGCAGGTCGTTCGATACATAGCCCGCATCGACCGCGGCGCGACTCGCCCCGAGTGCTGCTCCAAGCTTGTCAGCAAGGGGCGCGAGAACCTCGGCGAACTTCTCAGCACTGCCCAGTGCTCGCCCGCCAGACACGACGATCCTTGCCGAGGTCAGTTCAGGACGCTCACTTTTGTTCAGTTGGCTACCGACGAAAGTGACACCAGGTGGAAGCGCCGGTATTTCGATTCCGGAGATCGGCGCATTCCCCGCGTCCGCAGAAACGGGTTCGAACGCTGTCGCGCGCACCGTTAGCACGCGAATCTTGTCTCGGCTACGAACCGTCGCAATTGCGTTACCGGCGTATACGGGACGTTCAAACGTGTCAGGGCTGACAATCTTCACGACATCGCTGACTTGCGCCACATCGAGCAGAGCCGCGACTCGCGGTGCACAGTTCTTTCCATTTGCGGTTGCCGCGAATAGCACGTGTTCGTAGTCGGTTGCCAGCGCGACGACAAGTGCTGCAAGCTCCTCGGCAAGAGCATGTGCAAAGCGGACATCATCCGCCGCCAGGACCTTCGAGATACCTGCGACACGGCTAACCTGCTGACAGACGACCGAGCAATCGTGCCCTGCGACCAAGACGTGTACGTCGGAACCACATTGTTGGGCAGCCTGAACGGTGTGCAGAGTCGCAGCATGCAGCAGGTGGTTATTGTGTTCGGCGATGACAAGTACGCTCATTTAAATCACCTTCGCTTCAGTCTTCAGCACACGAATCAGTTCCGCTACGTCTTTGACGCGAACTCCGCCCTGTCGAGCCGGAGGTTCACTTACCTTCAGAACCTCCAGTCGTGCAGCCGTTTCCACGCCGAGTTCTTCAGCTTTGATCACGTCCAGCGGCTTCTTCTTCGCCTTCATGATGTTGGGGAGCGTCACATAACGTGGCTCATTCAAGCGAAGATCCGCGGTGACCACAGCGGGAAGAGGTACCGAGATCGACTCCAATCCGCCGTCGACTTCCCGCGTCACCCGAGCCTCATTGCCGTCGACAACGAGTTCGCTAGCGAATGTCGCCTGCGGCCTGCGCATGAGCGCGGCCAGCATTTGGCCTGTCTGATTGCAATCGTCATCGATGGCCTGTTTGCCGAGAAGTACAAGCGCCGGCGACTCCTTCTGCACTATTGCAAAAAGCAGCTTGGCCACCGCAAGCGGCTGCAGTTCATCGGCGGCCTCAACGAGAATGCCGCGATCGGCGCCAATCGCCATCGCAGTCCGCAATGTCTCCTGACACGCGCTGGTTCCGCACGACACTGCGATCACTTCCGTAGCGATGCCTTTTTCCTTGAGCCTCACCGCTTCCTCGACGGCGATCTCACAGAAGGGGTTCATACTCATCTTCACCCCGGCAAGATCCACGCCGCTGCCGTCGGCCTTCACCCGAACCTTCACGTTCGGATCAATCACTCGCTTAACTGCTACCAATACCTTCATGGTTTTGATCCTTAAATCTCGCAATCAGAACGCTTCAGGGAGCGTGAGGCCATGAATGCGAGCCGCCGCAACCACCGTGTTGCGCAGCAAGCAGGCGATGGTCATGGGCCCGACACCGCCAGGCACTGGCGTGATCGAAGCGGCGACTTCCAGTGCCTCGTTGTAGGCGACATCGCCAACCAGCTTTGACTTGCCATCGGGCCCCGCTACGCGGTTGATGCCAACGTCAATCACGCAACAACCTGGCTTGAGCCAATCTCCTCGCACCATCTCCGGCCGGCCGACCGCCGCCACCACGATGTCTGCGCGACGGCACACCGAAGCGATATCCGTAGTGCGCGAGTGCGCAAGGGTCACCGTGCAATCCGCCGCGAGCAGAAGCTGAGCCATCGGCTTGCCCACGATGTTGGACCGACCGATGACGATGGCTTCCTTGCCTGCCAGGGAAGGCACCGCTTCGCGGATCAGCAGCAGCGAGCCATATGGGGTGCATGGGACGATGCCACCATCACCGGTTGCGACGCGACCGACGTTTACCGGATGGAAGCCATCTACGTCCTTGGCGGGATCAATCGCCTCAATGACTTTGTTGGCGTTGATCTGCCGGGGCAGAGGCAACTGCACAAGGATCCCGTGCACAGTGGGGTTCTGATTCAATGAATCGATCAGCTCAAGGAGTTCGGCCTCCGACGTTCCCGCATCAAGGCGATACTCGAAGGAGGCCATGTCAACCTCAACGGTCTGTCGGGCCTTGTTCCGAACGTAGACTTCGCTTGCCGGATCGTTCCCCACCAGCACCACTGCAAGGCCAGGGGTAACACCATGCTTGATACGAAGTTCGGCTACCACGCTGGCCGTATCACGTCGCAGGCGCTCCGCCCGGGCCTTTCCATCGATAATGCGCGCGCTCACAGAGCCTCCCCTTATGCGAAGACGATGGTCTTGTTACCGTCGATGAACACCCGATCTTCGAGGTGCATGCGTACGGCACGGGCCAGCACAACGGCCTCGATATCGCGACCAAGGGCCTGCATCTCTGCAACGGAATAGCGGTGATCAATCCGGCGCACGTCCTGATCGATGATCGGGCCCTCGTCCAGGTCGCCCGTTACGTAGTGTGCCGTCGCGCCGATCAACTTGACGCCACGGGTATGCGCCTGCGCATAAGGCGAACCGCCTTTGAAACTGGGCAGGAACGAGTGGTGAATGTTGATGCAATGACCGGCGAGATCCCGAGAGAGCTCGTCGCTCAGAATTTGCATATACCGAGCCAGCACGACAAGGTCCGCACGGCATTCCGCAATCACGCGACGGAGCTTGTCTTCTGCCTCTGGCTTCGTCTGGGCCGTCACGGGAATCAGAATGAATGGCAGGTGGTAACGATCGGCGATCGGCTTGAGCGCTTCATGATTGGATACGATCCCCACCACATCCATCGGCATCTCGCCACTTTCCCAGCGGTAAAGAAGATCGCGCAGGCAGTGATCGAACTTCGAGACCATCAAAAGCACGCGCTGCTTCTCGTCACCTCTTCTGACGCGCCATTCCATCGAGTGCAAAGTGGCCGTTGCCGCCCAATCGGCGCCAAGAATGGCTTCCGCAGAGACAGCTTCCGCCGGCGCAATGAAGACACAACGCATGAAGAAGCGCTGGGTTTCCTCATCGTCGTACTGTTGTAGCTCACTGATGTAGCACCCTTTGCTTGCCAAGTGAGTTGTCACGGCAGCGACCAAGCCAGTGGCTGCTGGGCACGTGATGCACAGGGTGTAGGAATTGGCTTTCTGAGTTGAATAGGACATGAGAACTTCCGCTAGATGCACCGCTACAGCGGCGAGTTAATTACAGAACGACGGATTCGCGAAGGAAGTGGCCGGGATTGTCGGCACCAATGTCGCGCGCTGCCTGCGCGCCAGCGTATACAGCGGCCGCAATCATGCCTGGCGCGACTGCATCCCCTATCGTCTCCAACGAAACAATTCCGGCACTCTTGATCTCGTTTTCGCGTGTGTCGAGCTCGCGTGCAAGCGCATCGTTAGGCGCTCGCAAGGTGACCGGCACAAAGCAACCAGCCTCGATCTCAAACGGACCGTCGCCCCCCACAAGAGTGATCACACCCTGCCCGATTGCCTTCACCTTGGTTTTTGTAATGCATCGAATGCCAGCTTTGGCCAATCGGTCTTCCAGGCGTCGAAGCTCCAAGGTGTAGTACGACCACTGGGAGATGTCCGGCAGCGCGCTGATCAGTGTGACTTCGAGCCCATGGGCCCGTAGCAGCTCGGCAACGGAATGCCCCACAAAGTAATGATCGTCGTCCAGTACCACCGCGGGCCCCTGAATCGCGCCTCCAGCGATCAGACGTTCAACGACTTGCTCCGGCGTCAGAACCAGCACCGCAGATGCATCAGCGATACCCTGGATACCCTGCGGCGCAGATGGGCCCACACCATCGCGACGCCAAGTTGAACCGGTCGCGATGAGTACATGTTGCGCGCCAAAGTCGATCACGTCGCTCGCCGTGAGCGGCGAGCCCTTAAAGATCTGGACGTTGGCCATCCGTTCCAACTGGTACACCCGGTGTTCCCGCACGCGATCGTAGGTTCTGCAACCAGGCAAGCGACTCTCCCAGTTCAATCGACCGCCCAATTCACCCGAGGCGTCGACAAGCGACACTTCGGCGCCACGACGCGCCAAAGTAAGGGCAGCCTCCAACCCTGCGGGGCCAGCACCAACGACTAGCGCTGATTCGCGAGTGGCCAGCTTGGGAATGCGCTCTGGGTGCCAGCTCTTACGCCACTCCTCGCCAATCGTCGCGTTCTGGGTGCATCGAATAGGTACCCCGTACATCTCGGTCGATGCGCATACATTGCAACCGATACACTCACGGATCTCGTCGATACGACCAGTTTGAATCTTCTCGGGAAGGAACGGATCTGAGATAGATGGGCGAGCCGCTCCAACGAAATCGACGATACCGCGACGGACTTGCGACACCATTGCGTCGGCAGACGTGAAACGTCCGACGCCCACAACCGGCTTGCTGGTAAGCGACTTCACAAAGCTGATGTAAGGCTCTTGCCACCCTTCCTGCTCAAACCGCGCGGTACTCGAATCGAATTGCCAAGGACTGACGTTGACATCCCACAAATCTGGCAACTCGCCCAGAGCCTCTAAGACCGCTCTACCCTCTTCTTCCTTGCTAATGCCGCCCGAGAAATCGTGCACGGCAAACCGAACTGCGACCGCGGCGCGGCCCGCGACTTCGTCGATTGTGTCTTCAATGAGTTCTCGCAGCAGCCGCATACGGTTCTCAATCGAACCTCCGTAAGCGTCAGTGCGCTGGTTGTAGCGACGCGAGAGGAAATGCAGCGGTAGCGCTCGGTCGTGACCGGCATACACGTAGATGATGTCGTACCCCGCTCGCACCGCCCGATCAACCGCAGCCCGGTGCGCGGCACGGAAGCTGGCGATGTCCTTCAGCGTCATCTCGCGGGACTGGACCGGAACATATGCCGAGGTGCATTTCAAACTAGCAGGCCCAAGGGACGGCACGCGACTATAGAGGTTGCGTGCGCCCAGACCAAGATGAGCCAGCTCCACCGCCGCGAGTGCGCCGTGCTTGTGGATCTCTGCAGTTGCCAACCGATGACACTCGACATCGTGCTCGTCCCAGAGCCGATCATTCTGGTGCCCCATCATGTCGGAAGTCGCATCGATCTCGCACACACCCGTGCAGACAACACCCCACCCACCTTCTGCCTTCATGCCCCTCAAGGCTGCAGTCGGATGCGGTTGTGCGAAGCCCATGCCGGCACTGTGAGCCACTGCAAAGAACCGGTTCTTTGCAGTGACCGGACCAATCCTGACCGGTTCGAAGAGAATTCTGTAACGCTCGTCCATTTTTCGCTCTATCAAGACTCGGGAGTTATCAGCCCCGCATCCGCTCGCCCTTGGGGTCGTAGAAGCCGGCAAACTGCACGTCAACCGGATACCTAGCACCTGCAACTTCGACTTCGAAACCGCCCTCGCTAAGCCAGCTTGCCGTGACACCACCTTTGCGCTTGACCGAAGCCATTGCAAAGGATCCATTCAGACGAAAACCCCATGCCCCCGAAGTGACATAGCCAACGAGCTCGCCGTTCTTCCACACTGGCTCATTGCGGTACAGGTAAGGACCGTTGTCGAGCGTTGCCCCGCGCACCTGCATATTCACCAGCCGCGCCTCAATCGGACCACCATCGCGCTGGCGTACAACCGCGTCTCGCCCAATGAAGTCCGAGTCTTTGTCAAAGGCAACAGCGAACTTCAAACCAGCTTCAAGGGGCGTGTCGTCCTCCCCAATGTCGTGGCTGAAATGCACGAAACCTTTTTCGAGGCGGCAGTGGTTCATTGCCAAGAAGCCACCCATGCGTACACCATGAGATTGGCCTTCACGCAGAAGTTCGTCGAACACATGGCGTGCGACGTCGGTGGTTGGGTAAAACTCGTAACCCAGTTCGCCAAGGAAGCTGCGACGCAGAACCCAGCAACGTGCGAGACCGATATCCATGAAACGGATCGCGCCGAAGGGGAAGGCTTCGTTTGAGACATCTTCGTCGGTCAGAGTCGCAAGAATCTCGCGCGCCTTCGGGCCACTGAGCGAGAACATTGCGTAGCCCGAGGTTGCATCGTGAATCTGCACACGCAACGAGGGATCCAGGTGGGCTTCGAACCATGCACGATCCCGTACTTGGCTGGGGTGGCCCGTTACGATCAGAAACTCGCTTTCGGCCAAACGCGAGACCGTGATATCCGCTTCGATACCACCGCGCTCGTTAAGCCAATGGGTATAGACAGACGCACCAACGGCGACATCGATCTTGTTGGCCGACACCTTTTCCAAGGCTCGCAGCGCATCAGGTCCCTTGACGAGCAACTTCCCGTAACAGCTTTGGTCGATGAGAAGCGCCGTATCACGTGCAGCAACGCACTCGCGCTCAACGAATGGGAACCACGCTTGACGGGCAAGGCTGGGCTCTGTCGGGAGAGTCGCGTTTGGTTTATCGTCAAAGTAGAGAGGGAATTCCCAGCCGATGCGCTCGCCCATCACCGCGCCAGCAGCAATTAGGCGGTCATGCAAGGGGAAGTGCCGCACGCCGCGGGCCGTATGCACATGGTGGCCCGGCCAGTGCAGTGTCATGTGCATACCAATCGATTCGGCGACCCGCTCCCGCACGTAACGCGTATTCGCCTGGAACGGCAGTGCACGCTGAGCGTGAAGGGCGCCCATGCTGACCGGCGGTAAGCCATCGACGAGCCAATCCGCCATGACTTTGCCTGCCCCACCGGACGACAGGATGCCGTTCGAGTTGAAACCTGCTGCTACGTAGAGCCCGCGAACGTCCGACGAAGGCCCCATATATGCGCGTCCATCGGGGGTAAAGCTCTCGGGCCCACAGAAGAACAACTGGATGCCGGTGTTTTGCAGTACGGGGACACGATCGAACGCCAACATGAGCTGCGGCTCCATGTGATCCATGTCTGGCGGCAACTCTTCGAACGAAAAATCCCTCGGAATGGTCATGCCGGGCTTAGGCCAAGCATTCCCTTGCGCCTCGAAGAAGCCGACCAAGAGCTTGCCGGCATCTTCTTTGTAATATGCGCGCTCGTCAGCCACCGTCAACACGGGTGTCGAACGATCCAGGCCGGGGAGCGCCTCAGTCACAATGTAGTAGTGCTCCGCCGCGTGCAATGGGACCGGCACGCCGAGCTTTTTTGCGAACGCGTGCGTCCACATACCGCCTGCAAGGAGAACCCTTTCACAGGCGATATCGCCATGTTCCGTACGGACGCCTTGTACCTTGCCGTCCTTGACAATAACGTCCACGACTGGGGTGTTTTCGAACGCTTGAGCACCCGCTTGCTTTGCGCCCTTTATCAGGGCCGTCGTTACGTCGAGCGGATTTACCTGTCCATTAGAGGGCACAAACTGCCCGCCCAGAACGTCATCCACTCGGAGGAGCGGCCAGCGTTCCCTGATCTCTTCTGGCCGCAGGTAGTGACAGGGCACGCCCATACGCTGTGCTGACGACACGTTACGCTTGATCAACTCGAGACGCTCGGGCGTCAAGGCCACCGTCATCGAGCCATTTTCTTTGTACCCCGTGGCCTGTCCTGTCTCAGCCTCCAGCGACTGAAACAACCGAGTCGTGTATTGAGCGAGCTCGGTTTGCGCCTTTGAATCGCGCAGTTGGCCGACGATGCCAGCAGCATGCCAAGTCGTACCGCTGGCAAATCGATCACGCTCCAGCAGCACGGCATCTGCGATGCCCTTCTTCGCAAGATGATAAAGAGTGGAGGCTCCGATGATTCCGCCACCGATCACTACTACGCGGGCGCGCTCAGGAAGTACTTGGGTCATGACAATATTCAGTAGTAAAGCTGGCTAATGACGTCTTGCGTTGGTGCTTTTCACGAGCGCGTTTTGATCAGGCCTTGTTCGACCCATTGGTCGAAAATCTCCAGCGCCCTGTCAACAAACGCCCGATCGTTGATGTGCATGTTCAGTACATCGAATTGAACCGGCGGCTTAATGTTGACGCGGAAGGCTTCCACATATGCGGCGTGGCCCTGAGGATCGTGGAGCGGCTGGCCAGGCAGATCCCATGCGTGAATTCCCTTTGTCGGCAGCAAGAAGGCGGTCGGTGCCTTCGCAGAATTCAGCTTCTCTGCAATCGCGCGGGCCAGCTCGCATCGCTCGCTCGTCGTAGACGTCACCGATGCAATCAGCCGGTTGTGAGCGTGGTATGGACGCCCCTCGTAAGCGGCAGGTAGCGATGCCCATGTCTGCACATCGATCATGTCGCTCGCACCAGGTGCAACGATCTGGGGCACGCCTTTCCGGCCCGCCGCTTCGAGCCGCGTCGGCCCTGCGTTGACGACCGAGCCAAAGTGCTGTGCACCGACTTCATTCAATGCAAAGTCAAACACCGCAGCGAACATGCCTTGCTCAATGAGTGCTTCCATTGCTCGGCCGCCCATGCCCGTGCAATGAAAAACCACCGGCTCAAAGCCCCTTCGCTCCAGCTCTGGCTTCAAGTCCACCATGTAGCTCAGGCAGGATTTACCAAGACCGCCAATCGCGACGCGAGGCCGGCCGGCCTCGGGCAGCGACACCGTCCCGCAGGCGCCCAGCACAGCGCCGGCGGCCTGGCTCAACGTTGCCTTGCAGATGGAGTTCAAGCCATACAGCCCGCCGGCCCAAAGGATCATCATGACGTCTGGCGCCAGACGGTCAGGAGGAATGAGGTGGGAGTACGCGACCGTTGTGACGATGAGCTTGGGCATCCCAAGCGGCAGGGCAGCTGTCACATCAAGAGCGAGATCCGTTCCCATCGTGCCGCCCAAGGCGAGCACCCCGTGGACTCCACCTTTCCGATACAAGTCCAGAGTCAGTGCGACGGCGCCATCCGCCATCTTGGTCATCGCTGCGTTCTCATCTCCTAACGCAGCAATTTCCTCCAACCGCATTCCGGCGGCGGCGGCAACGCTGGTATTCGGTATCTCCGGCGCGAATGTGGGTTCGCCAAGGACGCCGACGTCCATGATGATCCCTGTGGCGCCTTCACGCTCAATGCACTCTTTCATATACAAGAGTTCGTCAGCTTTTGTATCCGCTGTGCCGACGATCAGGATCTTTAGCCCTGCTTTCACCACTGCCTCCTACGCCCGTGGGCGTCCGGTCTTGAACTTCACTTGTGATCAGCCGCGCTCCTTTGACGCGCACCGGCCTTCAGGCTCAGTACGTATCCGCGGCAACTCATGTAGAACTAATGGTTTTGGATTACTGCAGACAACCGTTACTTCGGAAGCGACGCTTCAAACAGGCCCCTCTTCATCACACACTTCACCCAGACCGCGCCGACAACTGCAAACAACGCCAGCACGATCCCGATGTACCGGATGATCTGCCCGGTCATCTCTGGCGCGGGAGAACTGTTTGCAATCACATACGCCATGCCTGCGATGGCAGCCAGGGGTACCACCGGATAGCCGGGCACCTTGAACGGCCGCGGCATAGTCGGATAACGACGGCGCAGTACGATCAGTGAAACTTGAGCCGTGACGTAGGCCATCAACCACGCGACGGAAGCGGCAACCGTCAACGGCAGAATTGAATTCGGATCGCCGCCAGACCAAATCAAGCCAATGATGGGCAGCGCGGCCACAAACACGATCCCCACGACTGGCGTGCCGCGGCGAGGATGTGCATATTTGAAGATTGGGAAGACCTGGCCATTCTCGGCCATACCACTCAGCATGCGCGGGATACCCGCCAACAGGGTATTCAGCAGACTTGCCGAAGCAACCAAAGCAAGCCCTGCAAACCAGATGTGCGCGGTATGACCAAAAACGGCCAAAGCAACATCGAGATGAGGCGTCGCTGAAGCGGCAAGCTTTGCGCGCGGCACGACCGCGGCGGCTCCGATCCCGAAGAGCAGTTCAGCAATGAAAATCGACAGCAGTCCAATAATCATGGCACGAGGAAGGTCGCGCTTTGGGTTGCGAGCCTCATTGACGAGCGGCGTCACAAACTCACTACCGACAAACACCCAAAACGCCAACGCCACCACACCAAGAATGGACGTGCCTTTCCCCATCGCCGACAACCCAGTCTTCACATCAACCATCCCTGGAGCGGCAGCGTGTCCGGAAAGGGCGGCAAGCCCAGCGACAAACAGGAACGTCAAGACGATAAAGCTGAGCGCCGTCTGGACCTTGGCGAATACATCGGCACCCAGAATATTGAGGATCGCAAACAGCACCACCAGCGCTACGGGCCAAGTGAACTGGGGCAGCCCAAGAGGAATCGCCTTTGAGAGTATCTGGTTCACCACGATCAGCTCGGCGGGCAACCCGAAGATTGCGGGCGTCACATAGCCCGCGAACACCAGGAGGATGGCTGGGAAGTTGCCAAGTGCTGCTTCGGTATACGTGCTAAGGCTGCCCGCACTAGGAAGCATCAGCGCCATTTCCGCAAACGCGAGAGCATTGGCCATGGCGAGTCCAAAAGCGGCAACCAGCGCCACAATGAACCCCCATCCGCCCAGCCCTACTCCTTGGAGGAGGGAAACCATCCCAATTTGGCCAACGATCACGCCGATCGACGCAGCGAACAACGCTCGAACACCGAGACCGGCTGACCGAAAACTCACTGACGATGGTGCGCTTGTGAGGCTAGTAGTATCGCCCACAGTCCTTCCTCCATTATGCGAAGCGCTCTTTGCGGCGCTTAACCTTCCACAGCCGTGAATGCCCCTTCGAGCGCGTCGCAGAGCAGGTCGATTTGCTCTCGTTCGATCGTAAGTGCCGGTGACAGAATGATGTTAGGCCCGGAGGTTCGTACCATCGCGCCGCGTTTGTAGGCTTCTCGCGCCACCATGCTGACTTCCTTCGCGCCCCGCCCAAATGCCGCCTTTGTCTTCTTGTCGGCCACCATTTCAAGGCAAACCATCAGACCGATGCCACGAACGTCTCCGATCAGTCGCGAGCGTTCGCCCAGCGCCTTCAGACGCGTCATCAGGTGATCGCCCTGACGACGAACGTTCCCCAGGATGTCTTCGCGCTCCATGATGTCCATCGTCGCCAGCGCAGCCGCAGCTGCCACAGGATGGCCGCTATAGGTGTACCCGTGAGATACCGCGCCCATCGACGCATCGCCCTCACTGAACACTTGAGCGACCTTTTCGGAGATGGCTGTCGCACCAAGCGGTATGTAGCCGGAAGAGATACCCTTGGCCAGGCACCAAATGTCGGCCTTCACATCCCAAAGCCGGGTTCCGAACAACTCACCGGTACGGCCAAAGCCCGTCACGACCTCGTCCGCAATCAGCAGCACGCCATACTTGTCGCAGATCTGGCGCACCAACGGCCAATAATTGGCTGGCGGTACGATGACCCCGCCGGCGCCTTGCACAGGCTCTGCGATAAATGCAGCGATCGTGTCAGCCCCTTGGAACACAATCTCCCGCTCAAGCAGATCCGCGCACAGGCGGCCCAACTCTTCGGGGTCCGAGGTATACGGATTGCGATATACCCAAGGCGTATCGATGTGGAAGCACCCTGGGAGAAGAGGCTCATAAGCGCGTCGGAAGTTTGTATTTCCGTTCACACTCATGCCGCCAAAGTGCACACCGTGATAGCCCTGCTTTAGCGAAATGAACTTCGTCCGGTCAGACTGGCCCTTGATCTTCCAGTACTGACGCGCGAGCTTGAGTGCGCCCTCTACGGCATCCGAGCCGCCGTTGCTGAAGAAGACAGCCGCGACACCGTCCGGCTTCATCAGGTTGACAACCCGCTCCGACAGCTCGATCGCGCGCGGATGTGAGGTACCGCGAAAGATGTTGTAGTAGGGCAGTTCGTCAAGCTGAGCGACGATCGCATCGCGCAGTTCGGTTCGGCCAAAGCCGAGGTTGGCACTCCACAAGCCGCCAACCCCATCGACCATGCGATGGCCATCAATATCCCAAATCCAGCTTCCCTCGCCTCGGACAATAATGTCGGGTGGCGTGTCCAGCATGGCCTTCGGGTGAGCCATCGGATGCCAAAGGCTCCTGGCGTTGGCTGCTTTCAATTCCGAAGAGGACATCTTCTGCATGATGACTCCTAGATCGTGAGATTCAAACGCGCTGCGATCGAGGCGATCTGGCCTGGAACATCGCGCAAGTCAAAGTACTGGGTCTGGAGGCCGGCCTTCACGCCCCCCCCAATATTGCGAAACTGATCATCAACAAAGAGAATGTCGCGCGGCTCCAGACCCATGGCGTCGATTGCCGCCTCATAGGAACGTGGGTCCGGCTTGAGGATGCCGGTGTGCGTAGCATCGACGATCGACTCAAAATGCACGAGCACATTCATCCGAGCGAGGAACTCCTTGCCGTAGAACAGCTCAAGCTCGTTGGTCAACATGCCGACCTTGATGCCAGCATCACAAGCGCTTCGGATGAGCCGTTGCATCTCTGGGCGCACGACCTCGTTGGGGTCTACTTGCCGAACGCGCGTGAGCATGGTCAGAACATCCCAGCCGGGTTCACCGACCGCCTCACCGAGCTCCTTCGCGCGAATCGCCCAGTAGTCACGCTCGGTGATTTCGTCGCGTTGCATCGACTGCCACAGAGGATCAGTTTCCGGCGCCAGTGGCCCCATCCAGGTCAACGATCCTTTGGGCAAGCCCAGCACTGCCTCTGTCTCGCGGTGACGCTCGAATATCGAAACGCTGATAACGCTCCCAAAGTCCAGCAACAACCCTTTGAGGCGGTTCTTTAACGCCAAGTCAGGAGTTGAAGACCCTGACTTCGCTTCGATCAGTTCAGCAGCATTCATGTTGCGACGCTCACAAGTTTGACGTCGGTGTAAGCAAGCAGGCCCTCCAAGCCGCTTTCCGACCCCATTCCACTGTCTTTCATCCCGCCAAACGGCGTCTCCGGCTGGGAAACGCCGAAGTGATTGATCCCCACCATCCCCGCTTCGAGCGACTGTCCGAAACGATGTGCCGTCGCGAGATCGCGAGTAAAGACATATGCGGCCAATCCATAAGGCAACGAATTGGCACGCTCGAGCGCGACTTCCAGATCGTCGAAGGGCTCAAGCAACGCAATGGGGCCGAAGGGCTCTTCCTGTTGGACCCGACACGTCCGCGGCACGTCTTCCAACACGGTCGGGGCGTAAAAGAAGCCCGGACGGTCCAATCGATGACCACCGCACAGAAGTTTCGCGCCTTGGCCGACCGCGTCATCAACGAGGCTCTGCATCTCACTCAGGCGTCGCTCGGCGATGAGCGGCCCGACGTTCACGCCATCGTCGAGACCATTGCCCACCTTTAGTGCAAGCGTGCTCGTGACAAATGTCTCTCGGAACTGGGCATAAATTGAGCGATGCACCATGAACCGGATAGGCGATGCACAAACCTGCCCTGCACCACGGTACTTTGCGGTCACAGAGAGTTTGGCCGTCGTTACCGGATCCGCGTCAGCGCAGACGACGACTGGAGCATGCCCCCCCAGCTCTGCCGTGTAGCGCTTGAGGTGTTGACCGCTCAACGCGCCCAACAAGCGGCCTACCCGAGTCGACCCGGTGAAGGAAACCTTGGCAATGGCGCGGCTGCTGATCAGAGCCTCGGAGATCTGGGCAGGATCACCGAACACCACGTTCAGCACCCCAGCCGGCAACCCCGCGTCGGCAAATGCCCTGGCAATTTCGAGGCACGTGGCGGGTGTCTCTTCAGCTGGCTTGATGACAACGCTGCAGCCTGCTGCAAGCGCTCCTCCGAGCTTACGTGCGGGAAGATTGCAGGGGAAATTCCACGGCGTGAACGCTGCCACCGGCCCGACCGGCACACGCTGTACCGTTTGGGCGATGATGTTTGCGACTCTCGGCGGCACGTTCCGTAGCGGAAGACGCTTAGCCTCCTCAGCCAGGAAATCAATGATGTCCGCACTCAGAAGCACTTCGCGCTGAGCCTCGGCTAGGGGCTTGCCCTGTTCGAGTGTCAGGATGCGTGCGATTTCATTGACACGCGCCCGCATCAAGGATGTCGCCTTTGTAATCACCTTAAAGCGATCCAGTGGCACCATCCGGGCCCAAACGGGGAACGCCTGGGCCGCAGCGCGCTCCGCGAGCTCAAGCTCTGCCGGGCCGGCGATTGGCGCGGTACCGAGCACAGAGCCATCCGCCGGATTCACCACTTCAAACGTGCCCGAGGTGGTGTGGGAGACCCATTCGCCGTTGATGAAGAGTTTAAGTTCTGGATAGTTCATGAGTTATATCTTCCAGCACGTTTGTTTCGTTGTCAACGAATTAATTAAGCGGTGACTGGGGCCCAGTTTTGACTGTCACCAGATACGCCCAATGCACAGCGCACCGCAGGCCCAAATGCAAAGCGTTACACCACTCAGGGCGAGGTCAGTTCTTCACAACGCCTTCTTTTGAAAACAGTACCGGTGCGCCAGTCCGAGCTATCGCAACAGCAGTCAGCGCACCGCGACCGGCCTCACGGCTCACCTTGAAGGACGACTGCCCCGCCCTTCGCGTAATGACGCTGCCGTCAAGCGCAACAGCCACGACTTCATCCTTCTCGGCCTTGATGTCGGTAATCGAGTCACCCACGCCTGCGCGGATGGCCTTCCATGATTCGCCGCCATCACTGCTAGCGAAGAGATTGCCTCTCAGCCCGCCCACATAGATCACATGGTCCGCTGTAGCCGCACCAGACCACAAACTTCCCTTGTAGCCGGTAGGTTGCGCTCGCCACGAAACCCCGCCATCTGTGGACTTGAATACCGTACCCTGCTCCCCGGCGACATAGACGCTTTGATCGTCCCCAATGAACACCGAGTACAGATTCAACCCGCTACCGCCAGATTTGGAGGACTGATCAAGCGCCTGCTGCTTCCAGGTAACGCCTCCATCGTCGGTGCTTAAGACCAACGCCCACAAACCAACCGCCCATCCGTGCTTGGCATCTCGAAAGGCAATTGAGAAGATCGGCTGGTCTGTTGTCGTATCCGAGCGCTGCAAACTCCATGTCTCCCCGCCATCCTCTGTTTTTAGAATCACACCCCAGTGCCCGGCGGCCCAGCCATGTTTCGCGTCCGAGAAGGACACTGAATTCAGCGTCGAGTCGGTGGGCACCGATGCCTGACGGAAATGAGCGCCATCGTCATCTGAGAGGAGGATCACGCCGTGCTCACCAACGGCCACGATACGGGAACCGGCGCGCGCAGCGCCCAGCAGCATGTGTTGGGAAGCATCAGCGCGAAGCTTGGCAGGCTTCAGCGCGAGACCACCATTCTGGTTCGCGGGTCCACCTTGCACCTGTGCACCGACGCGAGCTGCCGACAGCAATCCGGTCAGTGCAAACAGTAGAGCGAGACCGGCATGGGTGAATCGAACAAGCTTATTCATGTCATCACCTCAATGGCTGAACAGGCTCGAGGCCTTGACGGCGGTCTTGCGCGGAAACAGGCGGTCCAATATCACGGCGAGGGCGGGGAGCGCCGTCATTGCCATGATGAGGTTCACGACAAACATGAAAGCGAGAAGCTTGCCCATATCGGCTTGGAACTTGAGCGCCGAGAAGCTCCATGTCGCCACGCCGATAGCCAAGGTCAACGCTGTGAAGATTGTCGCCACACCCACCTCAAGGATTGATTGTTCAACCGCCTTGACGATCGGCACATCGTGCATAAGGTGCAGCTGGAGCCGGTTATAGATGTAAAAGGCGTAATCAACGCCGATACCGACGGCAAGCACCATCACGGGCAGGGTTGCGACGGTCAACCCAATCTGCAACTCCTTCATGAACCAGTACCCGATGAAAGTCGCCACAGTCAGTGGGAGACAACAGGCGATCACAGCGCGCAGGTCGCGGTATGCAAGCAGCACAAGCACGACGATCGCCGCGTAGACATACAACATCATTGGCACTTCGCTATGCTCGACTTCGTCGTTGGTTGCAGCAAGCACCCCCGCGTTGCCTGCAGCAAGGCGAATATTCAGTCCTTTTAGATTGTTGGCCGCTGCGTACGACTTGACCGCGCTCAGAAGGTGCTTAATCGTCACCGCCTTGTGGTCGGACAGGAAAAGATGGACTGCGGTCATCTTGCAATCCTTGGTCATGTATCCGCGCACCCGGTTGATCTCGGCGCTTAGAGCGGCATAGTTCGTACTATCGATGGGGATAACCGACATTTTCGGATTGCCTTCGTTGTATCCCTCGCTGTACGTACGGAGCATTTGCGGATAGGAGGACACGGACACCACGCCTGGCTCGCGCTTCATAGTCGAAACGAAATCATCCTCGAACAGGCCGATGCGGGGATCCGTGCAACCGCTCGACTGAGGCGCCTCGAACACCACCGTCAACCAGTCAAGGCCGACGTCATAACCTTTGGAAATGGCGACTGCATCCTGGTTGTATCGAGCGTCCTCTCGCAGTTCCGGCGCCCCCGGTTGCAAGGTGCCAACTACGCGATCACGGCTTTGCCATACCGCAACTCCGAAGACAATTGCAGTCGCAGCGAGCGTCAGGACCGCATTTCTCGGCTCCGCCACGCGGGCCAGTACCTTGAGCCACCGTGCGCGCTTTTCGCGTGCCTCGAGGGCCTTATCCGCGTAGGCTTTTGTGAACTGCATGCACGAGGCGACCACGGGCAACATCACCAAATTCGTCAAGATCTTGTAACCCACACCCAGCGATGCAGTGATTGCCAGTTCCCTCACCATGGGGATGGGGATCAGCAACAGGGTGATGAAAGATACAAAGGCGGTGATGAGAGCCAGCGTCCCAGGAATGAGCAGTCCGTTGAAGCTATGACGCGCAGCTTCAAAAGACGAATGACCGTGCGATAGCTCACGAACGATGTAGTTGATCTGCTGAATGCCGTGCGACACGCCGATGGCAAACACAAGAAATGGCACCAGGACCGCCAACGGGTCTAGGCCAAAACCGAGCAGGCGCAGGGTCCCGAACTGCCACACCAAGGACGTGAGCGAACAGACAATAGGCAGAATGGTGAAGCGGACGGAACGGCAGTACCAATACACCGCGCCAGCGGTCAGCAACAGAGCCAACGCACAGAAGACCAGGACCCCGGACGCGCCGTCGGCGATATCACCGATTTGCTTAGCAAAGCCGATGATTTGAATCTCATATGAGGAGTCTTCAAAGGGCTTGCGCAGCTTGTTTTCCAACAGACGGTTGAAGGCAACATAGTCCAGCGCCGCACCGTTTACATCACGCTCGTTTAGTTCGGCTGTGATCATGGCGCTGGTCTGGTCTTTGGAAACCAGCACGCCGATATATCCGCCCGAGACGGCTGCCTGACGGATTGAATCGATCGTCTTGGCCGTCAGCCCCTCCGGCGTGATCGTCCCGTCGATCACAGGATCGGCACGGAAACCATCTTCGGTAATCTCGTTGACAAAGGTGTTGGGCGTCCAAAGCGACTGAACTCCACCTCTGTCCACGTTCGGCAGGTAGCTGACAGCTTGCGTTACCTTGTATAGCCGTTCAAGTGCGGGCTGGCTCCAGATTGTGCCGGTGCGAGCCTTCACGACCACTGTGATGCGGTTTGCTCCGAACAGCTCGCTGCGGTACTTCTGGAATGTGGAAATGTACTCATTGCCGATGGGAATCTGCTTTTCGAAGCCCGCATCCATCCGCAACTGCAACGCAAATACGGCCATGACAGCCGTAAATATCGCGATCACGCCAAGTGTTACTGCTCGGTGTCCAAAAAAAAGGTCTTCGAGCTTCTTTACCAGCTGTCCCAACACGTCTTTCCCCTATTCATACCTAGCCACTCCGCACGCGCCCCGCCAAGGCGCGTGCGTCGTACATCTGTGTCACTCAGAAATTACGCGTCGCGAAGAAGCCGATGAAGTTTCGATCGGAATATGGCTGGCCAACAGTGTTGTGGCCGCCCCAGAACGCGGTGTAGTTCAAACCGAGTTGCCACGTCGCGGGGTTCTGCGTCAACAGCAGATAGAGGTTTGCCGACTGCGCACCTTGCAGATAGTTGCCAGTGAAGGTGGGGGTGTACCCGTAAAGAGCGCGCGAGTACGTGATCCCTGGGGTAAGCTGCCACCCTGGAATCACGGTACCGTCGTAGGTCCAATTGAAGTCGATTGTCGCGCCTACGCTGCTTGATGTTCCCTTCGCCTCAGCAATCGGATAACCGGTGCCAGAGTTGTAGTTCAGCCAGGGAAAGTATCCTGCAGCCGGCGCCTGCGTCGTTGGAACCCCGCCCATGGTCCTGGTCACAGTGCCATTGGATGGGAAGCCCGGGTAGTAAATCCAGGTCAACTCGGCCGTCAATACAGCGACATCAGCCTTAATCAGTTTCAGCCACGGGTATTCGCTCTGAGTCAGGTTGAGTTGCCCGTTGATGTCGTATTGAAACTTCTTGCGGTCAATCCACTGGTTGCACTGGAAGCCACCAACACCGTTGGATACAAAATCAAGTGCACCGCCGGCTCCGTAGCAGCCTGTTAGTGAAGCAGCATCACGGGGGCGGTACGATAGCTCGGTCCCAATCGCCCAATCGCCCAATGCAAAGTTCGCACTGACCCCGAAGAGTTGACGATTTTGCAGATAGGACCACTGGTTCGTGCCGTTGGCCAATGTCGAGAGTACGGGCGATTTATCCGTGTAGTTCTCGTAGTAGAAGCCCAGATTCACATCGGCCCAGCTGGGCTTGTACCCGAACTTCACGCCAAACTGAGGGCGCGTGTTCTTTGGCAGTGCCACCGATGCAGGCACCCCCACGGAATTGAACGGTGGGCCTGCATAAGCCCCGTTAATCAGTCCGTTGTTGATGGTACCGATGGTATTAGTGTCATGACTGTTCGCACCCGTTGCGACCGCAATAGTCCCAGCATCGACGCCGCCTGCATTCGGGTTGCCACTATTGACGGTCGCCGCAACGGCGCCGCGGCCAAAATTGTTTGCTACTGACCAATAGCTCCCCACAGGCGGGTACCGGTTTCCGTTCCATTGGAATTGGTAATAGGCTTCCATGCTCAAGCCAGAGCCAAGGCCCGATGCAAAGCTCACCATCGGCGCAGGCAGCAGCGCCTGTTTAAGCTGCGTACCGGGAATCAGAAGCTTCTGGATGTCAACCGAGTTGGTCGCGTTGATACCGCCTGACGCAAAAACACTCTCACCCCAGTTGATCACCTGATTGCCCAGGCGAACGTGAGCTCCCTGATCACCGATGTGGAAGTCCTTCTGCCCCCAAAGGTCGAGGATCTGCGCGTTCTGTGCGAGTTGCGCCTTCGCGTCGCTAGACAGCGGCGTGCGGGCGGTGCTGTCCGCAAGGAAATCGTAGTACGCAGTGCCACGTGCCATGAACTTCAAGCCTTCGCTCGGCATGGTGAGTAATAGTTCACTCGTGGCACTCAAGTACGTTGTAAACGCTTGTCCCTTGCGATAGTTGAGATCGCCCATGTCACCAAAACCCCATTGGTCGACATTGGCCGAGGCACCACAGCCATAGCGATTTGGATCGCCCGTTAGCGAGCAGCTCGGGTTCTTCGTGCGAACGCCACCACCGGCGGTAAGGTTCGTCACCAAAGAGGCTTTGATACTATCGTCGGCCAGCGTGAAGTCGTACGCGTGGGCTCCCGCCGAAACCATGGTGACGGCCAGCGAGACAGCACTTCTGATCAGTTGCTTGTTCATGTTCTCCCCGTTTCTAGGTGCGGCAGGCACTGTCAGGCACCTGCCGGATGCATGGGCTGGTTATCGCTCGCTGACGCTACGCAGGGACTCCGACGTGTAGAAGTCGTCCTTGAAACGGGGATCGTTGGTCTCTTCGTACCAGCGGATATCAGTGTTGGTGCCGATGGTCGATTGATCGGCAACGTACCGTCCATTGCTCACGTCGTACTGAACGAACGGCTCGACGTCACAGGCACCCTGCAACTCGTATACGGGAATCGGGTACGCCTCCTTCACCTTCCAGAGCTTGCCCTGGGCGTCGTAGTCTTCCCCAGCAACTGCCAAGCCGCTGTCCTCGTCAATGTAGAAGACCTTCTTCGAGGCGACATGGCGGACACCAGACTTCACCGTTGCCTCAACTACATACACACGGTGCAGTTCATATCGCCGTGCTTCTGGCGCTACGCCTTGCGTTTTGAAAACGTCGCCAAACTTGGCCTTGAAATTGAACATTCCAAAGTCGTTGTACGGAATGTAGATTTCCTTCTTGCCGACCAGCTTCCAGGTAAAGCGGTCGAGCAGACCATTGAAGAGCCATGGCTCGTCCAGCAAATACTGGTTTTCGAAACCGATCTGCGGCGCATCGTAGGCATATGACGGCATGCGGCGAACGCGCCGTTGCCCGGTGAAGTAATAGTAGGTCTCCGGTTGCTTATTGAAGAAGATGCGCTGCACCATGCCCTGTCCGGCGAGAGCGGCGGGCGTTTCATAGCCGAAGTAAATGTTGAAGATCGAGCCCGCCTGCTGAGGCGTGGATACGCCTTTCTTGCCCCAAGGGGAGAAGACGACCTGCTTCGATTCCGCGACGATCCATTCGTCGCTACCAGGACGGGGCGAAACTGCTGTGACGGCTTTTTGCCATTCCGTCCCGACACCGCGATAGCGCATCAGGTGGTTCCACATAGCTTCCGCTCCGCTCTTGGGCGCAGGGAACGGCATGCCGGGAAGCGCAGCGGTTTCAAGGTACTCACCGGTTGCGTCCAACTTGGCCTGAGTCGCGTTCTTCTCGGTATTTGCCCGAACAAAATCCGGCGCGCTGCATTCGCGGTGCGACGGATACACATCCATCCGGTAGCCCTTCTTTTGCTTGATCAACTCGATCTGGCCAGCGGTCAGATTGGCTGCGTACTTATCGACGTTACTGGCATCGATCGAGAACAATGCCTTTTCACCCTTGTGCTTCCAGAAATCGCCTCGGAACTTGCCGAATGACCACCCTCCCAGCGGAGCCTGTGCTCCTGCATAGGCAGGGATCTTGCCATCGGGACTTGCCCCCTTCTCCATACCTGCAGTCTGCGCGGTCGCGACTCCTTGCAACGTCGCGGTGACGCCCACCAGAGTCATTGCCAAACCCAACGTCGTTAGCTTAGTTTTGCTGCTCACAATCCACTCTCCTTAGACAGTGCAGAGCTCAGCGCCCCGCGCTTTCGCTCTAACGTTCTCCCAAACCCGCTACTGGCTACTGAGGCTGCCAATCAGGAAGCGCCTCAAAGGACATCAGGCTGATGATCTGTGTTGCATCGCAGTACGACTTCACCGCGATCCAACCGTCGTGCCCTTCCCTGCCAAATCAATACCGCACGGTTGCGCCGAACTACATGTGGGGGCTGGCCGTCTCCCTCGGTCTGCCACCTGGCTATTTCATGATGCAGTTTCGTACCCAACTCGTTTCATTGGCAACGAGTGTTTTCCCTAGATCAATTCGTTGCATATGAAACACTTGCAAATGCAATGCCAGGTGCTAAGACTGAGGTCGTGGCGTCGGTGTAGATTTAAGTTGTTGCTTACGAAATGGATTTGGCACAATGAGAGGGTGAATCCTGCGTCGTCCATGCACCTCGTTGGGGCGGCAAGCGCTGCTTTGTGGGGCATCACGTACGGTCAGAACGCATTACTTGCAAGAGCGAAGCTCACGTAACAGTTATTTGGAGGACACATGGCAAGCGCCAGTCGAGTCAGCAAAACATCCACGAAGGCAAAGCCGACCCTGTCAGCTGCTGCTGCGAAATCGCCGGCCCCGTCGGTCAAGCCTCGCCGGCTCTCTGTCAAGCGACGGGCGCTAGGCCCGATCGGCAAACTTGAAGATTTCATCCCGTACAAGCTGGCCGTCGTGGCGAACAGGGTCTCTCAGTCGATTGGTCACTTGTTCGAAACGCAGTTCAATATCCAATTTACTGAGTGGCGCATTCTCATGGCGCTGTATGCATACGGCGATCTCAGCTTCACGGATGTTGTCCAACGCACGAGCATGGACAAGGCGCGCGTTTCCCGCGCGCAACGTCGCTTGGTAGATCTGCAGATGATCACGACGCAAGTAGACCCGGATGATGGCCGCCGTCTGATCCTCTCCATCACGCCAACCGGCGCGCAGCGTTGCGCCGACATCCTTCCGGAAGCCGCCGCGCGCGAAGCTTGGTTTCTAGCTGCATTGGATGATCACCAACACCAGCAACTGGACATCATCCTTGACAAGCTGATGGAGCGAAGCAACGAGCTTGAAGAAGGCTACGCACCGTAACGCACTCCTGGTGCGCCTAGACTGCGCACCCCGTCCGGCACAGTTCTGAAGAGGCATCTGCGACGCTCTAGAATCCTGCGAACGATCCCCATGACACTCCGCGGCGCCAGTCCGATCGCCGCGGCCGTAGTCAGTCATGGGGCGATGGATAAGAGACGGGCTCGGGCCTCGAATCGACATCGGACACCGGGTGACAAACTATCCTGGCACGTCGCGTCGCACCTCTGCCCCGTTTGTTGCATCCTTGCGGCGCGAGTGACTCGCGCACCTTAAAAGCCTCCATCCGGGCTGCTTAGTAACTCCGCGTTTACCCGGGACCTCATCAGATCTCCTTGACTAGTCGACCGCCGTCCTCTAACTATACCGTCTAGACGGTATAGTTAGAGGACGGCGATGAACGTTGTAGTCACCCACGTTAGAGACATCGGTACGGAGATGAAGCTGTTTGGACTTGCGCGTTCAGATGGCAAGCCCTTTCCGGGATATCAAGCAGGCGCCCATGTAGATGTCGTGACGCCTAGCGGGCACGTCCGCCAGTACTCGCTTTGCAATGACCCCCGGGATTGCTCGACGCGCTCAATTCTCGTGAAGAAAGAGCACAACTCAAGAGGGGGTTCTGCTTCGATGCACAGACTGAATTGCGGCGACATTCTTGAGATCGGAGAAACTCGCAGCGCCTTTTCGTTAAGGGATGAACGACGGCCATGTTTGTTGATCTCAGCCGGCGTGGGGATCACGCCTATCGTCTCGATGGCCTACCAGCTAGCGTTCGAAGGCGCCAAATTTAGATGGCAGCACTTCGCTCGCTCGTCACACCTTTCTGACCTACGTGATGCGCTCTCACTCGCGCGATTTGACGCCAATCTCACTGTCAGCACCGATATCGACCGCTACCGGGTACCCGCGAAGGTAGAAAGCCTGCTGACTTCTGATAATTCGCCCGACGAAATTTATGTTTGCGGACCCGCCGGCTTCATATCCGCAATAAGAGAAGCTGCAACACGACTCCTCCCCAACACCCACGTCTATTCGGAGGCGTTCGATCCGATTCAGTCTCCCAAGGACTCTCTACCGTTCTTCGTTCGTCTGATGCGCACCGATATCTCGTTCGAGGTAAGCGGTCAACAGACGTTAATCGACGCACTGGAATCCAATGGCGTAAGAGTGCCTAGCAGCTGCAAACAGGGTATTTGCGGTGCGTGCGCAACTCGAGTGATTAGCGGAATGGTCATTCACATGGACGAGGTTTTGACCGATTCAGAGAAGAATGAAGAAAATTTGATGTGCCCCTGCATCTCTCGAGGGGAAGGTACTTTGATACTAGACCTGTAATCCTTATGCGATCTTCTTTTAATACTCACACAAAGGAGTGACTGTGGCAGATACCACACTAATTGCATCTCTCGAACGGTGGAAAAACGGCTACTCAATGCCCAGAGAACTATATTGCGACCCTGAAGTATATGCATCTGACATAAAGGCACTCGGCCAGTCCCAATGGCTACTGATAGATCACGAAAGCCGGATTTCTAAACCGGGCGATTACTTCACAGTCGACATCGGCGGTGAGAGCATCATCGTCGTGCGGGATAAAGAGGGAAAAGTCCGCGCACACTACAACGTATGCCGTCACCGTGGTTCCAGGATCTGCTTGGAAGCGCAGGGCAGCGTCCGTACTCTTACCTGCCCCTATCATGCATGGAGTTATGATCTCTCCGGCCAACTGAAGTCCGCTCGTTTTATGGATGGGACTTTTGAGCCAGACAAGCACAGCTTGACCCCGTGCAATGTTCAAGTGTTCGAGGGCCTCATTTTCCTCAATCTAGCAGCTGGCGTCCCACCCTCGTTTGAGGACTTTAGCTCGCGCTTTATTCAGATGCTCGCTCGCTACAATCTTGTTGAAACCAAGGTTGCAGCCCGACGAGTTTTCCCTACGAATGCCAATTGGAAATTGGTCGTAGAGAATTTCTTCGAGTGCTATCACTGCAAGTCAGCTCACGCAACTTACTGCTCCATCCATGACGAGATGAAGATGCTCGCGTTTGGTGCTGGACCGGGGTCTTCAGATGGGCTTGCTGGCGAATACATGAAGACTTTTGCGCTATGGGAGGCACAAGAAAAGCGTGCTGGTAGGCAAGCCGCCATGTTTTCTGATGGGCCGGATAGCCCCTACTTTCAATCCGCTGGCAGGCTGCCGATCGGAAAAGACAATGTGACGGAATCCCTAGACGGCAAAGCTGTTGCTCCGTTGATCATCCCCGAAGACCAACATGACGGCGCGCAGACTGGATGCGTCTTCAATCCTGTTAGCGTTTTACTCGCGAACAGCGATCATGCTATCGGATTCCGATTCAATCCCCGCGGCCCTCTCGCGACTGATGTCGAGGTCTTTTGGCTGGTGGCAAAAAGCGCGCGAGAAGGCGTCGACTACGATCCGGAAAGAATCAAAGCCGTGTGGCAAGTCACGCTGCTGGAAGACAAAACAATCACTGAAAACAATCAAAAGGGAATTCAGTCACAATCGTACCGACCCGGCCCGTACTCGGCGCAGGAAAGCAAGATCGCGGAGTTTGGTGCGTGGTATCAACACCTTGTTAGGCCGGTGGTCGGTGCAGCCACATCGCAATGCTGAGCCATCGGCCCGAAGAAGTGGCAGCCACGCCAGCTATTTGTCGTTTGAGGCCGTGGTGACGCTCGTGGCAAGATGGTGCGATGACGGTATAGCGACACGATAGAGAGAGGCGCCCCACGTGGGCCGCCTCTCTGGACTCTGCTCAGGAGGGAACTGGCCCTCAAGGTTCACCCCCATCTGATCGACAGGGATCGGGGCGGTTAGCACAAACCTGGGGAAACCCCGCAGCCTCGGGGTGTGCCCATCCTCGGTCCGATATACTCTCCGCGCAAACAATAGGATTGCCGATGCGGCCGAACAATAGAGACGCAATTCTTCGGGCTGCCGAATTGCTCATTCTCAAACAGGGTGTCGGAGCTTTGACACTGGATGAAGCAGCGGCCAACGCCGGCATGAGCAAAGGCGGCCTGCTCTACCATTTCAAGACTAAGGACGAACTCGTACGCGCGCTGCTCACATTTGCTTTTGCCAATTTCGAAGCATCTGTCGAGCGACTGGCCCTTGCAGACCAGGGACCGGGGCGTTGGCTGCGGTCGTACGTACGTGCGACCTTTGATACCGACGCGGCTACTGAAACGGAGAGTCTTGCCTCGGCAGCTCTCATCGTCGCTTACTTTGGCAAAGATAGCCTGGTCCGAAAGCAATACGAAGACGCCCACGCTCGATGGTCAGAACGCGCGAAGCACGACGCGATTGCGCCACCGGTTGCTGATGTCATCCGTATGGCAACGGACGGATTGTGGCTCGCGGAAGCGCTTGGGGTCTCTCGGTTTGATCAGGAGCGTAAGCGTGCATTCGTAAATGAGCTGCTTGAACTCGCCCGGTGAGCCCTGGCCCTGACATCTCCCTTCGCATCGTGGCAAGCGCGCGTCTGAAGTGGCTTACTGGCGAAGAAAAGAGCAGCGTTCTTGTTCATCGCCCCGGTAGCATGGAGAGTCTGCCGTTCGTTCTAACAACATAAGTCTTTGGTGTTACGCACGGATGCCGAATGCTGTGGAAACTCGCTAAAAGCAGCTGGTGGGCAATGCGGGAAGCTCATTGGCGTCTTGAGGGACGAATAACGACCTTTGACTGACTCTTCAGGGACATCTGACCGCCGAAAGCATGAAGCCGCGGCTTTTCTTTCTTGGGACTCCTCCTCAAGCATTAAGCCAGCGCAGTGATCGGGCGATGTATTGATTTGCTTTGGCTTGACCCACGCTTGCAATGCTTACCAGCACATGCGATGTGCCGATCTGCCTTTTTAAAACGTGTGTTTAACACCCGCCATAACGCCGAGTTGATTGCCGCCAGGGGCCGGGTTGCTCGTCCCTCCACTCCCACCGGCGCTCACCGACAGATTCGACTGTCCGCTGTTATCGATGTACCCGCCGGTGAGATACACCGACGTCCGCTTTGAGAATGCGTAGGTACCCCGGATGGCACCTAGCCACGCTTTGTTGGCACTGTTGTTGAAGTGCAGATAGTAGACCTGCCCTGCAAGGTTGAATGCGGGTGTGATGTTGTAGGAGGCGCCTGCGTAGTACAACTGGCTGTGTGATGGCTCGCCACCTTCGTTGTTGCGGAACGAAGCCCCGATGCCCACCTTTGTTTTGTCGAATAAGGCGTAAGCCCCGAGAAGCAGACGATCGTCCTTCAGTTTGCTACTGGTAAGGCCGGCTGCTGCGCCGGGGCCGCCACGCAGCGAGTCGTACGCGGTTGAGATGCCCCAGGTGCCGGTTTCGTACATCAGCAAGGCCGACCACTCGCGACACGCGCGGCTGTCCGATGCCAGTTCGCCGGCACAGTTGGTGCCAGCTGGGTTGGCACCGGCATTGACCGTATCCCTGCCGAAGCTATAGGTGGCGCCCACGGTGAAGCCGCCCAACTTGCCCTTGTAAGCGATGGCATTGTCGACACGTGCATTCGGGCGGTAGCTGTCCAATGCGTTACCGCCATAGACGTTGGGTCCAAGGATGTCCGAGTCGAGAATTGCCCAGAACAGCATGGTGTTCTGCCGACCAAATGTCAGCTTGCCCCATGACCCGCTGAGCCCCACGTTTGCTTGCCGGCCGAACAGACGTCCGCCCTGATTCGAGACGCCGGAGTCCGGCGCGAAGCCGGATTCAAGCGTGAAGACGGCATGCAGACCGCCGCCCAGGTCTTCTTTGCCGCGCACCCCCCAACGCGACGGCACGGTGCCTGTGAGGTTCGGCATGCGTACCAGCCTGCTTTTCGCTGCCCCAACGTTGTTGACGTATTCGACGCCGGTATCCACCAGGCCGTAGAGCGTGACGGACTGTGCGGCGGCCATCATCGGGGCGGCTGCACCGATACTCATGCCGATCAGCCAGGACGTGGTTTTCATGGTGTGGTCTCCTCTGTGTTGTACCCGCGCGTGGCACCGCGACGGGTTTTGTATGGTTTTTTGGGGTGCGCTCCGCCAAGAGGCGGCCGCGCATGGCGACCCCTTTTTGGGCAATGCAGGATGGAAGGCGGAAGGATGGCGCGCGGCGGCGCCTCGATACCTAGGGCGAGATGTCTTCGAGCGCCCGGTTGGTGGTCTCGATCATGCGCATGGCCGCCAGCAGGCCGATGACGTTCACCAGCGCGAACATGAGGAACACTGAGGCGATGCCGTAGCCAGCGAGAACCACACCGACGATCGCCGGTGCAGCAGCCGATGCGGCACGCAACCATGATGTCGCCAGCCCCGTGCCGATGGCACGCATACGGGTTGGATAGATTTCAGGCGTGTACAGATACAGCAGGACGGTGGTCGTGCCCATTACAGCGTAGGCAGAGGATGCCAGGATCATCACGGACAGCGCACTGCCGGCACCGATCGCCGCCAGTGCCGCCAGCAAGGCCCCACTGATCAGGAAGCACGCCATGGCCCAGCGCCGACGACCGACGCGATCCACCAGGAGGGCGCACACCAGCACGGCACAGGTGCTAAGTACGTTCGACACCGACGCCATATGCAGAGATTCCTGCAGCGGCAAGTGATACACAGTCTTGTACAGGCTCGGAAGCCAATTATTGATGCCGTTGGCAACAAAGTAAGAGCTCGCCCACAGCAGCCACACGACAAGCGTTCGGCCCCGGTATAGAGGCGAGAACAGTTCCTTCCAAGAGCCCTTGCGACGTGTGCGAATGCCATCGAGCAGCGTGGCGACTCGCGTGTCGATTTCGGTGCTGTCGCGTTGCGGGTCGAGATTGCGTCGGGGCGTGCTGGCTTCAATGTCCCGGATAACCTGTTCTGCTTCGTCATAGCGACCCTTGCCGATCAGCCAGCGCGGCGACTCCGGCAAGCGCATGATCAGCAGCGCCACGAGAATTCCAGGAATACCACCGACCAGAAACATGTATTCCCAGCCAAAGCGCGGCACGAGGAACGCGCCAACCTGGGCCGCCGCCAGCAGCCCCAGCGGAAAGATCAGTTCGTACAGGATGAAGAACCGTCCACGCCCGTGCGCTTGCGACAGTTCGTTGATGTAAGTCGCCGCCACGGGCACTTCGCCACCGACGCCGATGCCCTGCAGGAACCGGCATAGAAACAGCATCTGAAAGTTTCCGGCAAACGCGCACACCACACTCATAGCCGACATCAGCCCGACCGTGATAGTGGCGCTCCGCACCCGGCCCAGACGCTCAGCCAGCCAGCCGAACAGCAGCGCCCCGATCACCTGGCCAAGATAACCGGCGGCGATCAGCACGCCGATCTCGCCTGGTGAGAGATGCCAAAGTCCCACAAGTACCGGCATGACGAAGGCCAGCGAGAGCGCGTCAAAGGCGTCGAACAGCGTGGCGCTGCCCATGATGATGCGAGCCTTCGTGTGCCAGCGACTGAAGGGAACGTTCTCGATACGAAAGAGGAGCTGTGCGGCACGCAAGCCGGAATCGGCCGACGCAGTGCGCGCGGTCTCCTGCACGCCGTGGTGTGCCAAGGCGGGCGTGGTGATGGTCATGTTGTCTCCAGATGTCATTGTTCTGATGCGAGGCCACGGGTTGCGTCCTGCATCGATGATCTTGTTGTTCTGGTGGCAGCCGTTGGTCGGCTGTGGCGCCGGGCGTGGCGCTTTGATAGCGCTTGTATCACGCCCGGACAGGTACCGCTTATGGTGTGCACACGCCGACAACGCGGCAGCTCACACCGTGTGGCACGCCCTGAGGCGTTGCCGGCAGCTTGCTTGCCTTACGCGGCAAGAGGCTGCACCACACCGGCACCGGGGCCGGTGAGCCCGGCCGAGCGCATGGCGTTGGCAATGTCGATCTCCGCGCCGGGTTCCAGCGGCAGCAACGGAGGGCGCACAGTGGCGTGCTCGAGGATGCCCCGTGCGACAAGCGCGTGCTTGAGCGCGACGGTGCCCTCCATGTGCGAGCCGCGGTGGTAGACGTTCTTCGTGATAGGCAACAGCTTATCGTGCAGGGCACGCGCGCGGGAGTAGTCCTTGGCCTTGCCGGCCGCGATCAGTTCGATCAGCAGCTCGGGCGCGATGTTGCCGTATCCCACCAGTGCACCGTCTACATCGAACATGGTGTGCAGCAGGTATTCATCGTGACAGGTCAGGATCTGAAGGTCGGGATTCTCGCGGCGGATGACGGGAATTTCCGTATCCCAGCGGCGCATGTTCCGTACGCCGTTTTTCATGGCGAACACGCCTGGCTGCGCGGCAATCTCGAGTTGCGTTTCCAGGTTGTACGTTGCCTTGGTCACGTCCGGATACTGGAAGAGGATTAGCGGCAAACCACTTTCCTCGTAGATGGCGCGATAGCGGTCTTGCGGCGCGCCCTTTTGGTAACCGAAGCGCAGCCAGCCATGCGATGGATAGACCAGACCGGCCGACGCCCCGGCCTTGACGGCACGCTTGGCCTCAGCCGCCGCCACCTGCGTGCCCTCGAGCGTGATGCCGGCGA
This sequence comes from Burkholderiaceae bacterium 26, assembly GCA_000955795.1. GTDB lineage: Bacteria > Pseudomonadota > Gammaproteobacteria > Burkholderiales > Burkholderiaceae > Ralstonia > Ralstonia chuxiongensis. The sequence goes on along the minus strand of JYOB01000016.1, from coordinate 658,031 downwards.
TGACGGGGAGCTTGCCGTCGACCGACTTCACGAAGCTCTCGATCACGGCGGTTTGTTCATCCTGTGAAAGGAAGGTGCCTTCGCCGGCATGCCCGAGCACAACCAGACCCTTCACGCCGTCAAAGCTGCCGAGCCACTTGCCCAGGCGTTGGATGGCCGCGTGGTCGACGGCACCGTCGCGGGTGAACGGGGTCACGGGGGCGGGTACGAGGCCGCGCAGATCAATGTCTTTCATGGAGTCTCCTCACGAGTGGATCGATGGGTCTTCCCGGGGGCGCAATGCTGTGCCCCGGGGAGCGCTCGTCGCCGGCGAAGCCTTGGAACGCCTGGGTGGTCAACGTGCTTGCGATGCAGTCTAGGGAGCTGCCAGACATGCCGGAAGAGTGAATTCAGGCATTTCAGATATACTGAATTGACATATCAAAGATGTGGGGGACACCGTGGATTACGCGGGCTGGAAACTGTTCATCGAGGCCGCCGAGCTTGGCAGCCTCAGCAAGGTGGCATTGGCGCACGGCACCACGCAGCCCCATATCAGTCGTCAGATTGCTGAGCTGGAACAGGCAGCCGGCGGTCGGTTGTTTCAGAGGACGGGCCGCGGCGTCGTGCTGACGGAACTGGGTCAGCGCATCGCACCGAAGGTACGGGCATGGCTGGCGGGCACGGAGCAGTTGGCCAACGACATTCAAAGCTCAGCCGGCAAACCGATCGGGACCGTACGCCTGGGCATCATTCCTTCTACGGCGCATCCTCTGGTGAGCACGCTGTATTACCGCCTACGCGACCGCTATCCGCTCGTGCAACTCAGCGTGCGAGAAGGTCAGGGTGCGCAGTTGGAAACGTGGCTGGAAGAAGGTAGCGTCGATCTTGCGCTGTTGTTCCGGCACAGCCCGACACCCAAGCACGGGGACATCTATCTCACCGAAGCCGCGACATACTTGGTTGGCAGACCCGGCGATCCGCTTTTGGCCGAGCCCACCGTGCCGTTTGCGGTGGTGAACGGCCTGCCGCTGGTTTCGTTCTGCAGGCCCAGCAGTTGGCGTGATTGGCTCGACCACCTCGCGACCCAGCGCGGTATCTCTCTTAACGTCGTGGTGGAAGCGGATTCTCTCAGCCTGCAGACGCGCATCGTCGAGGATGGCGGCATGTACGCGCTGCTGGGTCCATATGCCATCGCCAATGCCGTGCGCGAAGGGCGGCTGCAGGCGGCCAAGGTGGTGGACCCGACTGTCTATCGATACATTGCGCTGGCGATGTCGCGGCATGGCGATCTGACGCTGGCCAGCCGCACGGTGATGCAACTTACTAAGGAGATCGCACAAACGGGAACGGCGGTTTCTGAGCACTAGCGATAGCAATATTCCCGCTCTAGTCCAGGGCTCGAAGCAAGATTCAAGTATCCCAGTAACAAGCCTGTCCCAGAGGAGCGGCCGAAGCTCGAGGGACTTCGTCGAGAGACAAGCGTGCGCCAGACCAGCGACACAGAGCGTGGCGAGCCAGATGGCGCCTAGCCATGTCAAATGCCTGGGATCCTGCACCCAAGGCCAGAATCATTGTGCGCTTCGTCGACTGCAGCTTCCCTCCCCTATCCGGAACTAATCGAAAGCCTCACTGAAGCACTCGATCAGTTCGGAATCCAGGGCGCTATGGCCACCCGTAATGCCTTTTTCGAGCCCGTACCCGGTGAAGATTATGGTCTCGGCTCAATTCAAACCGCGCAATATTGTGCTGCTTCGATGATGCTGGTGAGACTGACGCGTCGACCTCGCGCGCGCGCCGTGCACAGTCCAACGCTGCTGCGCAGGCGTCGTCCGGCGGGGTCTCTAGAAACGGCCGCAACAATGCCAGTATCTGGTCGCGTGCCTTGTGAATCGCGTGCGTCATAGGGTTCCGGTCATTGAATTGCCTAGCGTTATGTAGGAACTGGAATGAAAGCCAATACGTCGCCACGATGACCGCGCAGCGGCAAGCCGCTTCCAGTTGAGCCAGGCGCGGCCCACCCTGATGCTCAGATCGGTCTACGCAGAGCGCGGCGCTCAGAGCGTGCACGCTTTGGTCGATCAGTTCCTTGAACCCTTGCTCAAGCATCCGGCTTGATGCAATCAGCCCATTCATGTCCCGGTAAAGAAACCGATATTCCCAGACGCAATCGAGAACCTTGAGCAGGCGTTCGGATAGGCGCTCGCCCGACAGGGCGCCGCCCGGACGACCACGGAGTTGCGCCTGCATGTCGCGTTTGAAGCGATCGAAGAGATGCATCACGACCGCGTCCTTGCCGCGAAAGTAGTAGTAAAAATGGCCGGGGCTCATGTCGAGCCCCGCACAGAGGCCGGTTGTCGTGACGCCCGCCACGCCGACCTCGTTAAAGGCCTTCAAGGCGTAAGCCACGATCCGCTCGCGTGTCTGGCTTGCTTGGTCACCGGAAATCAGTGCGCCGTGTCGCGGCTTCGGTGTGATACGCCCCATGCCTGGTCATCCAAGCGGCGGCACGTCGGCACGTGCGACGCTTGCCCCGCTCGCTATCCGCTCGCGGGCAAAATCTGCGAGCGTGCGCAGGGCCTCAACTGCGGAGCGCAGATAAAACGATTGAAGGTGAAAGACATGCCAGCGCGCAGCGTGAACCTCAATGCGGCACGTCACGCCGCAGCCCGTGGCGTGCTCTGCCAGCCGGGTGGCATCCGAGCGCAGCACTTCGTGTTCGCCAACTTGGATCAGCATGGGTGGGAGGCCACGCAAATCCACCTTGAGCGGCGCGTGCTCGGCGGCCATGGCGGGTGCCTGGTACCAGCGCAATCCTTGTTCGAGCCAGCCGCGGCGGATCATTGGATCGTGGGTGCGCTCAGACACCAGCGTGTCGCCGCTCAACGTGGCATCGGTCACGGGTGAGATCAGCAGCAGGCCTGCAGGAGCGGCATCGCCACGCTCCCGCAGCGCAAGCGACAGTGCCAGGGCCAGTGCGCCACCGGCAGAGTCGCCCGCGACGACGATCTTCTCTGCGGCATAGCCCTGGCTGCGCAGCGCGTCGTAGCACGCCAGTGCATCGTGCAGCGCGGCAGGGTACGGGTGCTCGGGCGCAAGCCGGTAGTTGGGCACGCAGACCGGCATGCCCGATTCCACCGCCAGGCGGGTCGTGATGCTGCGGTGCGTGCACGGGCTTCCCAGGCAAAAAGCGCCGCCATGCAGGTAGAGCATGGCGCCACCGGTCTCGCCGCGTTTGGGCGCCACCACTTCAACCGGCACGTTGTTGACCGAGTTGCGGTACCGGATCACCCCGCTCGCACCCGGCATGAGCGGGGAGAGCAGGCGCACGACGCTGCGCTGCACGGTGACACCAAAAGGCGGGCCGATGAGCGAGCGAAAACCGATGCGCAGGAAGTTCCGCAGGAACCATGTATTGGCCGCTTCCCACCACCCTTGCGGTTCGGCCACGGCAACGCCGTCGGTCGGCCCCACCGGTCCTGGCAGCGCTCGCGTCAGGCGGTATGCCTGCAGGCTCGAAAACCGGGTCAGCCAGCGGTAGGTCAACGTGAAGCCCGGCCAATTGGTGCTGTTGTGGCCGCTTGCATCCACGTACCAGCTCTTGCACCCGCTCCAGACGGTTTTCGCCAGGCGCTGCTGAATGTGCGCATTGAAACGCCGGTAGCGGCGCGCATCCGTTTCGATACTGGTCGTATGGGTGGCCGTCATCGCCTTGCAGCAGCGGATGACGTGAGCGATCTGGCTCTCCAGCATGTAGACGATGGAGTTGTGCCCAAGATTCGTGTTCGGACCGTACAACATGAAGAAGTTGGGGAACCCCGGCACAGTCAAGCCAAGGTATGCCTCTGCCCCCAGTCGCCAGGCATCGTTCAGGTCCAGACCCGCGCGCCCGGTGATCCGCATGGGCGAGAGGAATTCAGTGGCGGCAAAGCCTGTGCCGTAGATGATGGCGTCGACCGGGTGGTGCGTGCCGTCTACGGTTTCGATGCCTTCGTGGGTCACCCTGCGGATGCCTTCGGTGACCAGGTGAACGTTCGGCTTGCTCATGGCCGCGAGGTATTCGCTTGAGAGCAGGATACGCTTGCAGCCGATCGGATAGTCGGGCTTGAGCTTGGCGCGCAGCGCGGCGTCGGGAACCTGTTTTGAGAGCAGCCGCCGGAACGGCACGCCCACCGCCAGTCGCATAAGCCCCTTGAAGCGCGTGAACGCCAGCGCGCGAGATTCATAGCGCGTGTAGATCATGGCGCGGTGCAGCTTCATCGTCCATGGCAGCGCCCGGAACACCGCTTTCTCCCAAGGCCGATAGGCGCGATCGGGGCGAGGCATGATGTAGGCCGGCGAGCGCTGGAAGACCGTGAGTTGCTGCACCGTATCGGCGATGGCCGGCACGAACTGGATGGCCGAAGCGCCCGTTCCCACCACCGCCACGCGCTTGCCTGACAGCGCGTGGTCGTGATCCCAGTGCGCGGAGTGGAAGGTGTGCCCCTTGAAGGTTTCCATGCCCGGCAACTGCGGGAAGGCGGGGCGGCTCAACTGCCCAGTGCCGCTGATGAGCAGGGTCGCGCTGAGCGTTGTCCCATCCTGTAGCGTGACCCGCCAGACCGAATGCTGTTCGTCATACTGCGCACACGCGACTTCGGCGCCAAACCTGATGTGCGGTTCGACGGCGTATTTGCGCGCGCAATGCTGCAGGTACGCGTGGATTTCCGCTTGAGGCGCAAAGGTGCGCGACCAGTTCGGGTTGGGCTCGAAAGAGAAGGAATACAGGTGTGAGGGCACGTCGCACGCCGCCCCCGGATAACTGTTGTCGCGCCAGACGCCGCCAACGTCATGTGCCCGCTCCAGGATGACGAAGTCGTGCAGCCCGGCTCGCTTGAACGCCACGGCCATGCCAATGCCGGCAAAGCCCGATCCGATGATGATGGCTGCGTGCGGAGTTGCCGGGTCGGACGGGCGGATGGGGTTAGCTGAAAGCATGGCTGGTTTCCTTCAAGGCATCGAATTGGGACTGCGCGGGCACGGAGACCGCTTCGCGTGGCGCTGGCTGGACCCGGCTGCGGCCCAGCATCATGTCGACCGCCTTCTCGGCAATCATGATCGTCGGCGCATTGGTGTTGCCGCCGATGAGCGTGGGCATGACGGAGGCATCAACGATGCGGAGCCCCTCCAGACCGCGCACGCGCAGTTGAGGGTCCACGACGGCGTGCGGGTCGTTGCCCATCCGGCATGTGCCAACCGGGTGGTAGACGGTGTCGGTGCGCTGCCGCAGCACCTCGCGAATCTCATCGTCGGTGTTCACGTTGGCGGTGAATACTTCCTTCGTGATCCATTCGGCCAGCGCCGGTGCCTGCATCAGCCTGCGGGTGAGCTTGAAGCCCGCCACCATGTCTTCCAGATCCTGCGGGGCCTGGAAGAACGCGGGGTCGATCAGCGGTGCGTCGTGGGGGTTGTTGCTCTGCAGGGTGACGGAGCCGCGGCTGCGCGGACGCAGCAGGCAGACATGGCAAGACAACCCGTGACCCAGATGAAACGACCGCGCATGGTCGTCCACCAGCGCGACGACAAAATGAAGCTGGATATCGGGCATCGCGAGCCCCGCGCGGGTCTTAAGAAAGCCACCGCCTTCGGCAAAGTTTGACGTGAGCGCGCCTCGCCGTTCCTGGCGAAAACGTCGGATCTCTTTCAGCATGCGCAGGCCGCCGCCGATCGACACGCCCATCGTGTCGAGGCTGCGCGCCCGGTAGCCGAAGATGAAATCCGGATGGTCTTGCAAGTTCTTGCCCACCCCCGGCAGGTGCGCGCGCGTCTGAATGCCGAGGCGTTCCAGTTCATGAGAAGGACCGATGCCGGAGAGCATCAACAACTGGGGTGTCTGGAATGCGCCGGCCGCCAACACCACTTCGCGGCGTGCCCGCACGGTGTGAAGCTGGCCACCTTGCAGCATTTCAACGCCCACAGCCCGGTTGCCCTCGAACAGGATGCGCTGGACTTGCGCATGCGTCTTGACGCTCAGGTTGTCCCGCCGCCCGATGTGCGGCAGCAGGTAGGCGCGTGCTGCGCTCCACCGCTCGCCGTGCTTTTGGGTCACCTGGTAAATGCCGACGCCTTCCTGTTCTGCCCCGTTGAAGTCATCCGTCAAGGGCAGCCCCGCTTGGCGTGCGGCTTCCAGGTAGCGGGCCTGGAAGGGGTTGTCAGAGCGCAGGTCGCTGACCCAAAGCGGGCCGTCCCGGCCATGCCATGCGTTGTCGAGCCGCTCGTTGTGCTCGCTGAGCCGGAAATACGGCAGCACGTCTTCATATGACCAACCGACATTGCCGCGCGCGGCCCAGTCATCGTAGTCATTGCGATGCCCGCGTATGTAGACCATCGCGTTGATCGCCGATGAGCCACCCAGTGCCTTGCCACGCGGCTGGTATCCCCTGCGCCCGCCCAGTCCGGGCTGGGGCAAGGTCTCGAATGCCCAGTTGTTGAGCTTGGTCGGCAGCATCGCAACGGCGCCGGTCGGGACATTGATGACGAGTTCGCTGCCGCCACCGCCCGCCTCCAAAACGCAGACCGTCACCTGCGGGTCTTCAGTAAGTCGCCCTGCCACGACGCTGCCGGCGGACCCGCCGCCCACAATGACGTAGTCGAAGATGTTGCCCATGTTGTTGTCTCCACAATGTCTTTTGAGCCAAGCGCTGGGAACCGCCAGCCGCTTGACGATCCGACGTGCGAGGCTGGCGCTGCGGGCTCGGGAAGCTCTGTGTCTTGTCAGGAGCGTGCGGTGCAGCACCACCGGGGCGGCATATCGGATGGGCTTGATGTTGCTTCCGGCATGGGAAAACACCAATGGTGCGCGGGGACAACTGTTTTAGTATTTGGGCCAAATGACACGTCCCAAGGGTTTCTCCGTATGCGTTTCTGGGAGTTCACTCGGAGCCCGGCCAGCGCGCGCTTGCTGGTCGATTTCGGAGAGGAGCGCGGGCTTTCGCCGGCAAAGCTGCTGGCCGGCACGCAGCTGTCGCTGGCCCAACTGTCCGACCCGAATATGGAAGTCACGGCGGCGCAGGAGCTGCGCGTGGTCGGCAACCTGCTGCGCCTGTTGAAGCATCCGCCAGGGCTCGGACTGGAGCTGGGGCTGCGCTACCACTTTTCGGCGTATGGGGTGTGGGGCTACGGCCTGATCAGCAGCGCCACGGCGGGCGATGCCATGGCGTTGGCTTTGCGTTTCCTGCCTCTCACCTATGCATTTACCGTGATCACGTATCACGAAGAAGGCCGTCTCGCCGTGCTGAGTTTTGGCGAGCCGGAACTCGCCGATGAGGTGAAGCGTTTTGTTGTGGAGCGCGACATGGCCGCCGCCGCGGTCTTGCTGCAGGAAATCGGGGGAGATGACTTCGCACTGTCTCGCTTTACGCTCAGAGCCGGCCCCCCACTCGCGCGCGAGCCTTCTCCGGTGCGCCGGACGCTCTTCGCAGCGGAGCCGGAATACTCAGCGCACGTCAACAGTCTTGCGTTCGACCGAACATTTCTGAGCCGGCCACTGCCACACGCCAACCCCATCACGGCTTCGATGTGTGAGCAGATGTGCAGCCGTCTCATTGAAGAGCGGCGCCTACGTGTGGGCACTGCGGCAATGATCCGCCATTACTTGAGCGCAGCGCCAGGCAACACGCTTTCTACGCTAAGCAGCATGGCGCGCCTGATGAACACCAGCGAACGCACGCTCAAGCGTCGGCTGCACGATGAAGGCACAACCTTCAGAGCGTTGCTGGCCGAATCACGCGGTGCGATGGCCGAGGCGCTGCTCAAGGAGGGTGAGCTTGCGCTCAGCGAGATCGCGGAGCGGCTTGGCTTCGCCGACTTGTCCACCTTCTCGCAAGCTTTCAAGCGCTGGTATGGCGTGGCGCCCAGTACGATGCGCCGCCAAGGCTTGTCTATCGACGACGAGACGGACCGAGTTTGACCCTACACCGGAATCAGTTCCTCACGGCATTGGCGAACTCGTCCGCCAAACAAGGTTGCGCGCCTACGCGAGGCGCGCCGGGGGCCTGGCGCTTGCGATAGTCATCCCAAGCAACGCCAGTGTGGCTAAGACACATGCCTGCGTCGACTGCCGACCGGTATCAATCGACAACGCCGGAGCCAGTGGCGGCTCATAGATATCGCTGATGCCGGTAAAGCTGGAGATCGCTCCAGCGCGAGCACTCCTGTATAGCCCTTTCGGGTCACGCGCCTCGCACACGGACAGCGGCGTCGCGACATGCACCTCATGAAAGCGCGACGCGCCGACGATCTGTCGGGCACGCTCGCGGTCATCGCGGTAGGGCGAGATCAGGGCGGCAATTGCCCACGTGCCGGTGTTGTTGATTTGCGCACACCATTGCGCCACACGGCGTACGTTCTCGCTGCGATCAGCCCGGGAGAATCCAAGATCCGAGCAGAGCTGCTTACGCACGGCATCACCGTCGAGCACGCGGCACGGCACGCCTTGTGCTGTGAGCGATTCGGCCACGGCCAGCGCCACTGTGGTCTTGCCGGCGGCGCTGAGCCCCGTCAGCCAGAGTGTGGATGGAACCGGCTGCATGCCTTGCTCCTTAGCGTGCTTTGCAGACGGGTGCCAACGGAAGCAGCGCCGGCCATTGCTCGGCCCAATCTCCGCCGTGGTCCAGGCCCGGCACGATGTTGGCCTGTGCACATCGGCCGCCGGTCGCCCGCACAAAACGCTGCGCCACTTCCGGTGGCACCACGGCGTCGTCCGCGCCGCTGAAATGCAGTTGCGGGACCATTGCCACACGCGACGCCGCATCGATCGGGTTCAGCGATTCCGGCATCGCCGAGACGTCGTGTAGGCGGTTGATGAACTCTGTATCGAGGTTGCCGGCCACGGTGCGGATGGATGCGATGTCCGCGCGCCGTGCAGCAACCAGCACGGCCACCGCGCCGCCACCTGAATAGCCGACGAGGTGAACGGGCTGGCCAGGCACCTTCGCTGCGAACCGGCTCACGGCCTCGTTCATCGATGCCACGACTTCCGGTGCGAAGCGCTTGCTGGTCCAGTACGGCACAGCACACAGCGGGTTCAACGCCATTGGCGTGAACTGGCAAGGCCGGGCGAGATACACGACGTTCGGTGCCGGGTCCGCTGCAGCCAGGGCAAGAGCAGTGGCCATGCGCGGGGTCGGGTCGGCCGATGGCTCCGTGCGGGAAATCCAGGCCAGGCCATCGCCCTCGATGTAGACAGTGATCGGCTGGTCGGCACGCGTCATCCGCACGAAAGCGGTCAACACGAAGTGCTCCGTCTTTACCTGCTCACGATGCAGTTGGAACGGAGCCGCCAGCGCATCGGCGTGGGCATCGCGGTCCAGCGTCGTGCAGTCGGACAGCAGGCTGCAAAGCACAACCAGAAGCACAGCGAACATCGCAGTCAAAACCTTTGATGCGAGAGGCGACAGAGCGGTCATGCGTGTACGCCCCCGAGTTGTGCCAGCGCCTGCGCCATGGCACCCATGACGCTGTCCCAATCGCCACGAGACGGCTGGCGGAACAGGCGCACGCTCGGGTACCACGGCGTGTCATTGCGACCGAGCAGCCAGCGCCAGTCCGGCACGAACGGCAGCATCACCCATGCGGGGCGACCGAGCGCGCCTGCCAGATGCACCGGCGACGAATCCACCGAGATCAGCAGATCGGCCACGGCGAGGATGGCGGCAGTGTCTTCAAAGTCCTGAATCTCGTTGCCGAGCGTCACCATCGACATACCGGGCGGTGGCGACGCGGCCTGCTGTGCGGCCGGACCTTTCTGGATGGCGAGGAACGTGACGTCGGGCCTGCACAACGGTGCGAGGTCCGCCAGCTTCATCGAGCGATTCGCATCGTTGACGTGCGTGGGCCGCCCGGCCCAGACCAGCGCCACCAGCGGGCGCGGCAACCCGGCCAGGCGCGCCTGCCACTTGGCCACGCGTTGCGGGTCCGCCGACAGATACGGGGTGGCACCAGGCAAATCAGACAGCTTCAGGCCCATCACCATCGGCAGGCTCATCAGCTCGCAATGCACGTCGAATGCAGGCGGCAATTGGCCGCGCGCCGTCAGTGCATCAAAGCCTTGGTAACGGCTGGCCAGCGATGCGCTTTCCGCGTTCACCTCCAGGATGACGCGCGCGCCGCTGCGCTCCTTTGCCCAGCGCACCATGCGCAGGAACTGGAACGTATCGCCGTAACCCTGTTCATCGTGGATTAACAGCGTCTTGCCGGGAATGGGCCGGCCGTCCCAGCGCGGACGTTGCACCTTGCGCTCGATGGCCGCGGTGTGCGGCATGCCGTAGCGATGGTGGTACTCGCGCCAGCCACGCTCAAAATCGCCTTGCAGCAGCAGCGTTTCGGCCAGATTGAAGCGCGCGGTGAGATTGCCGGGCATGTTGGCCACCAGCATCTCTTGAATGGCCTGTGTCTCGGCAATCTTGCCTTGCGGGCGAATCGCGTCGGCCAGCACCTGCCACAAGATCAACGGGCCGGTGCCGGATGCCAACCATGGCCGCACCAGCGCCTCGGCCTCGTTCAGGCGCCCATCGGCCAGCAAGGCGCGGCCCTGGCGTTCTATCGTCGCGACATCGACATAATTCATGGCGCGCTCATCCCGAGTGCAGCAAGCAGCGGGCCAAGATGGTTGGCGTACTTGTGCCAGCGTCCCTTGGATGTGGTGTAGATCGGTTGGCGCACCTGGTTGACGCTGGCGGTACGCACTACCCGTTCGTTTGCGTGGAAACGCAGACAGGCGTCTTCCCAAGGCAGACCGAGGAAGCCCACCAAACGTCTCGCTTCCCCCTCCAGATCATCCACCATACGTTCATAGTCGACTTCGATGAATCGATCGGCCGGCAGGACCTGGGTCCAATGGGCCATCAGCTTCTGATAGTCGGTGTAGAACGCACCAAGCTCCGCCAGATCGTAGGAGAACGGCTGCTCACCGCTGAATTGCTTCGTGTAGCACGATAGGCACGTGTCCACCGGATTGCGCCGGCAATGGATGATGTGGGCACCCGGCATGATCAGCGGGATCAGTCCCGCATACAGAAAGTTGCCCGGCATCTTGTCGATCAGACGTTGCCGACCTTGTGCCAACGGTTCAGTACGGTTTAGGTAGGCGCGGCCCTGGCGCTGCGTGTCCTCTACGCTCAGCACCTGCGCAATGTCGGGGAATGGACCGGCGCCCTCCACCACCAGGCGCAGCGTCGAAAGCTCGCCCGCACCCATGACCTGCGAGTGCGACGACAGGATCTGTTCGACCAGCGTGGTGCCCGAGCGCGGCATGCCGATGATGAATACCGGCAGATCCGACTGCGCGCCGGCGCCCGCCAGACGCTCCATCCGCTCGGCTGTGAAGACTTCAGCGATGCGCTCCATCCATTGCTGGGTCGCCGTGGCGTCGTAGCTGAATGTCGAGCGCTTTTGCTGGTTTGCGGTATGCAGGTGCGTGAAGGCGCGCGGCGCGTCCTGCAGGTCCAGATAGGCCTTGCCCAACGCGAAATGCGCCGAGATGCGTTCGTTCAACGGCTTCTGTGCTTCGTTGGCGAGCCAGGCTTCGATGGCGCCAACATCCGGATCGTCGGCATGGAATGTCTTGACCTCGGCGCGTGCCGTCAGCACACGTATGGAAGCTGGAAATATCGACAGCGCCTGGTCGAAAGCCATCCGAGCCGCGTCCTTCTGACCGGACTCCATCAGGAGCGTGGCGCGCCCGATCAACGCCTCTTCCCGCACCGTGCCGGGCAACGCTGCGGCCTGCTCGAAATGCGCGAGCGCCTCGTCGGTTTTGCCCAGCGCCTGAAGCACCTGCGCCAGCGCATGATGGGCTTCGGCACTGCGCGGCGCCAATGTCATGGCTTGCTGCGCGCAAGCGAGGGCGGCGTCCAGGCGCTCAAGTTGAGTCAACGCTTTCGCACGGGCGGTCAAACCGGCGGGATGCTGTGGGGCGAAGGCCTGCAACGCGTCCAGCACCTGGAGCGCTGCGGCATGCCGATGGCGTGTCACCTCCACATCGGCCAGGTTCAGGTAGGCATCAACCAGACGCGGGTTGAGCTGGATGGCCAGGCGCGCTTCTGCGGCAGCCTGGTCGTACTGTCCTTGCCCGGTCAGCAGGAAAGCGAGGTTGCTGTGCGCCTCGGCATAGTGCGGGTTCAGCGCCAGCGCTTGGCGATAGTGCTGCTCTGCTTGCCCAAGCCTGTCCAGGCGTCGATAGGTATTGGCCAGATTGTTGTGTGCTTCGGGAGCATCGGGCGTGAGCGCCACAACCCGTTCGAGGCACGCAAGGCTCTGCTCCAGCTTGCCCGCTTCCTGCAGCAGGATGCCGAGGTTGTTCCAACCCGGCACGAGCGATGGGTCCATCGCCACCGCGCGCTGGGCGGCCTCCTCTCCTTCGACCAGCATGCCCTTCTGGCGATACATCTCGGCCAGGTTGCTGAAGTAAATGGCAGGGGCACGCGGCGCCATGCAGGCCTGACGCAGTTGCGCGATGGCCAAGTCAAGGTTGCCGTAGGCGTGGGCCATGAGCCCAAGCAGGTGCAGCGCATCGGCCTGGCCTGGGAATGCCGCCAGCACGCGCTGACAATAGACTTCGGCCTCGGCCACCTGGCCGGCATTCCAGTGCGCATGCGCACGATCGAGCGCTTCGGGAATGCTGATGGGGTCTGTGTTGGGCGCGCTCGACATGCGGGGCTCCAGAGGGTCGCTTGATGACAGCAAGCGCGTGATCGTACTAGAAGGAAGCACGCACCTTCCCGCAAAAAACGCGCCCTTCGGTATCGCTTTTCTGGCTTAGAGGAACGGGGCGCAGACGCCTGCTCTGAGGCAGGCGGATCGACTGCCCATAAAGCAATGAGCGCGCTTCCCCTTTCGGGAGAGCGCGCCATTGGCACATCACTTCAAGTCATTAGAACAACTGACGCAGTTGCAGACTGCCGGCATGCGACACGTACCCGCTGCCCACTTGCAGCGAGTAGCGCGCGCTGATGCTCAGGTTGTTCGCACGCAGCAACTTGACGCCGGCAGACAGCACCGCCGAATCCGTCACAGGGCTGGCACCCAACGACGTGAAGCTGGTCTGGCCCGTCGGGTCTGCTGCAAAGCTGGCCTGCGTCTGAGTGCGCGTGTTGTTGTACTCATGGCGCCATGCGACCTGCAGTTCCGGCACGAGCGTGCCGTACGAGGTTGCGAGCTCGCGCGAGAACTTCACGCCGATGTCGCTGGTGACCGACGTCGTGTGCGACGCGCCCACCGACAGCGCTGCACCATTGCCGCCCGATTCGGTGTAGCCGTTCTGACGCAGGTAGCCATACGTCAGGCTGGCCAGCGGCGTGACCGTGGCCACGGCCGTGGCGAACGGATAGCCGGCTTCGGCGCGGGCCACGTACTGTGTACCGCTGAAGCTGCCGTTGGCGTTGCCCGAGAAGCCGGGGAAGTTGACGGCGCGGGTGGTGTCGTAGTGCTGCTGCACGGCACCGGCCGACAGGTTCGCGTACCACGGGCTGCCCGAGTAGCTGGCGTAGCCCATCAGGCCGAACGAATTCACACGCGTCGAGTTGCCATCGGTGTCGCCCGTGTTGCTGATCTTGGCGTTGCTGTAGCTGAACACACCGCCCGCGCGCCATGCGTCGCTGACCGCGTGATCGACGCCGAACAGCAAGCCGCCGAAGTTGGCGCTGTAGCCGTCCACCTGATCGCGCTGGCCCTGGTGTGCGTGGCCGCCAAATGCCTGGCCCCACACGCCCCATGCCGGAGCCGCTTCACCGGTCGAAACACCGCTCAGGCCACCGGCCTGGGCAAGGCGCATGCTGTCGGCATGCGTGGAGATGATGTTGAGCACATCCAGCGTCGGTGCCAGTGCGGCCTGGGCCGTCGACCCCTGCGACACCGGGTTCAGTTGCTTGCCGGCGTGGTTGGCGGCGTCGGTGCTGCCCAGGTTCAGCGCCATCGAGGCGTTGTACAGGTTCAGCAGGCCCGGATCGCTGATGCCCGTGTACTGCGACAGACCCGTGAGCGCCGCTTGGGCGTTCGGCACAGTCGCCGGGCTGGGGACCGGTGCAGGCGCGGGAGCCGGAGCAGGTGCCGGAGCGGGTGCCGGCGTGGGGCTCGTGGTCGGGATCAGATCTGCGCTGACCACGGTCACCACCAGATCGCTGCGGCCGTTGGCTGTAACGTTGGCGCCGGTCAGGACACTGTTGTAGCCGCGAATCCCATACCGCAGCGTGCCTTCGTTGTAGTTGGTGCCGGTGCTGGACGCATCAACGATCACATAACGCTGACCCGCGGCAAACGGATACGGATTGACCTGCGCAAACGAAACGGCCGAACCCGCGGCAAGATTCACTGCACCCGAAACCACCAGTCGACCGTAGCCACTGTCGCCGGTGAGCGAGCCGTTGGTCACCGCACCAGTGTTCACGCCAATCTGCAGCGTACCGGCCGCACTCTGGCTGTAGGTGCCGGTAATGGTGATCGGGTTGTTGACTTGCAGGACCGCGCCCGTGTTGCTCACCGCCACCGAACCGGTGGAGGCGGCACCGGCCGTGCGAACGCTGGCCGGGTTGATGGGAGAGGGGAGCACGACACCGATGTTGTCATTCAGCACCAGGTTGCCCGAGCCGAATACGACGCCCGCGCTGGGGCTGACGATGCTACCGATCGTTCCGCCAAAGCCGGTCAGGGTGCCGAATGTCGTGCCCGTTCCACCATTGATGTTCAGATCTTGAGGGCTCCCGTTCGTGATATTGCCGGCAATCACGCCCGAGTTGGTGATCGGGCCAATCGACCCGGTGCTGTTGATGGCATTGCCGGCGCCGGTGATGGTGCCGCTGTTATCCAGCGCGCCGATCGTTCCAACGTTGAGAATGCCGGCGACAAAAGGCATGGTGCCCACCGTTCCGCCGCTGATCGTTCCGCGGTTGACCAGCGTGCCGATCGTGCTGGTGTTGTAGAGGCCTGGGGCGCGACCGCTGATCACACCGCTGTTGGTCAGCGCGTTGATCGTTCCTTGGTTGGTGATACCGACGCCGCCGCCGCTAATGCTGCCGCTGTTGGTGAGCGTGCCGATCGAACCACCGTTGACAACACCGGCATTCTGCGGACCAGTACCCGAGGGGAGGCCAAGAATGGTGCCGCTGTTGCTCAGCGTCTGGATCGTGGCGAAGTTGTTGATACCTGCGACGCCACCGCTAATGAGGCCGCTCGCGTTGTTGGTCAACCCGATGATCGTACCGCCGTAGTTTGTGATGCCAACGGAGGTGCCACTGGTACCACTGATGGTGCCGCTGTTCGTCAACGTACCGATCGCGGCACTGTTGAGGATGCCGTTCACACCACCTTGGATGGTGCCGCTCGCAGCGTTGTTCAGCGTGGTGATCGCACCGCTGTTGGAAATGCCAAAGCCGCTGCCCGTACCCGCGCCATTGGTGCCGGTTCCGTTATTGCCACCGGTTCCGCTGATGGCGCCGGTGTTGCTGAGCGAGACGATGG
This sequence comes from Burkholderiaceae bacterium 26, assembly GCA_000955795.1. GTDB lineage: Bacteria > Pseudomonadota > Gammaproteobacteria > Burkholderiales > Burkholderiaceae > Ralstonia > Ralstonia chuxiongensis. The sequence goes on along the minus strand of JYOB01000016.1, from coordinate 642,560 downwards.
TCCCTTGGTTCTGAATGCCGAAGCCGTTGCCGCCGACGCCGCCTGCAGCGCCCGTGCCGCCAGCGCCACCTTGGCCACCCTGGCCAAGGATGGTGCCGCCGTTGTTCAGCGTCGTGATCAGCGCGCTGTTGATCAGGCCCGTGCCGCTACCGCCAGCGCCGCCTACACCGCCGGGCACGCCAGAACCGCCGGCGCCGCCGTTACCGCCGACGCCCATGATCGTGCCGTTGTTGTTCAGCGTCGTGATGTTGCTTGCCGCCAGGCCAAACGCGTTTTCGCCCCCACTCCCTGCCCCGCCGGGCCCCGGCATTGGCGGCATTATGATTCCGCCGTCCTTGCCGTTGCGCCCCGCCTGGCCGATCGCACCGATAACGCCGCCGGCCGCGTTGTTCAACGTATCGATCGAGCCACCGTAAGAGGAAATTCCGGCATTGCTCCCGACGATCGAGCCGCTGTTGCTGAGCGTGCCGAGCGTGCCATCGGTCCCCAGCGCAGTGCCAGCGCTTGAAACGCTGCCACTGCTGGTTACCGTGTAGTTGCCGGCGCCCCAGAACTGCGAGGTGGTGAGCGCAGTGCTGACAGTCGTATCGGCCGCAGCGATGGCCGGGACCATGCTGGAGAGCGCAGCCGCGATTGCCAGCGCCAAGGTGCTCTGTTTAGGAAACTGATTGCGTTGAGCCATTGTTTTCGTACCTGAGATAGGCGGTTGAACGGCCAATTCGAGCGGCGCCCCGCCACAGGTGTTGAGGCTCAAGGTCTGCCTGTCGGTTTCCCCCGAGCCTCAACACTGTGCGGTTTGCTTGCGTCGAACGACTTCCCCGTTTCGCAATCCGGTACGTTCCGGCAAATGGCGCTGTTATGTTCTGCGCGCCTCTGCAAGCCACGTTCTTGGATCAGGCAAACCTGCCGGCTGGCTCTGTTCTGACGCGGCACCGGATGCCGCACGCGAGCGTTTGACCGACAGCCCTGAGCCGCTACCGACTCCCCCCGGACTGCTGACACATGTGTGTCGGACCCGATAGTGACGATTTTTTTTGGGCCAGTCTTGACCGTGCGTCTCAGTTTTTGAAAAGTTCCGCGCGGCGTGGAAATATCGATAAGATCCGAGCGCCATCGCCCGGAACCCTTTGCATGCACCCACGCACTCCCGCGACGCCAACGCGCACCATCACGCACCGAGACCGTGCATGAGCCGGATCATTTTTACGTGGGAGTTGGGTGAGAACCACGGGCATCTGTGGCGCCTGCTGCCGATTGCCCTGGCGCTACAAGCGCGTGGCCACGAGGTGGTGTTCGGGCTGAAATCGATGGCCTCGGCCCAGCGCTACCTGGCGCCTCACGGCATTCGCTGGTTTGCCTGCCCAACGCCGACGAACGTCACAACGCTGGGCCGCGAGATTGCGACCTACGCCGACATTCTCGCCACCTATGGCGCCACGCAGCCCGATCTGCTGGGGGGCATGGTGCAAGCCTGGCAGCACCTGTATGCCACGCTCCAACCGGATCTGGTCGTGATCGACCACGCGCCGCTTGCGCTCTTGGCCGCCAAGCGCGCAGGCATCGGCACTGTCCAGGTCGGCACCGGCTTTACCATCCCGCCCACGCTCTCTCCGGCACCGTGTTTCCGCCCCTGGGAAGCGAGCAACGCTGAAGCGCACGCGCAAACGCAGGCCGCCGTGGAGCGCAACATCCAAGCGTTGTTCGATTCGCCACAACCGCTCACGACGTTACTCACCGCTGACCACACCCGGCTGTTGACGCTACCGGAGCTGGACCACTACGCCCCGTTGCGGCCGCCTGGCACCACCTTTCTCGGCCCGATACCCGAGCCGGACACGGGCGAACGCGTGCAATGGCAGCAACCCGACAAGCCGCACGTCTTCGTGTATCTACAAGTGCAGCCCTGGCTGGATACCGTGCTGACAGCGCTGGAAGCCTCCGGCGCCGAAGTGATTGCGGTCATCCCAGACCTCAGCTGGGAGACGGCAAACCGCCACCGCGGCCTGCGGCTCTATCGGCAGCCCGTACGGCTGCTCCCCCTGCTTGCCGGCTGCACGCTGGCCATCACCCACGCGGGCCACGGCACGGCATTGAACTGCTTGCTGGCCGGTGTGCCGATGCTGCTTCTCCCGCAGCATATCGAGCAACTGATGGTCACCGAGCGCGTAGCCGCCATGGGTGCCGGCCTTGGCATCCTGCCGGCGTATGTGGGGACCGGGTTCCGCGCGGTGCTCCACGATCTGTTGGGCAACCCCAAATACCGTGACGCGGCACGCACCATTGCGGCGCGCCACCACAGCGTGCCGCGCGATCGCGCCTTGGAAGAGGTGACGGGATTGATGGAGGATGCGCTGACGCAGCGCCCTTAGGTGCCGCCAAAAGCGCTGCGCAGTGTTGGTCCCGTGCCTCACCCTTTGTGGGGGAGCGCTGCGTCGCCCGCGATTTATTCGATACAGTCCCAGCGATAAGAAGCGGTACATAAAAGCCGCACCACAAAATACTCACGGGACGGGGACGCTCTTGCATGAAACATTGCCCGCTCACGGCTAACGTTCGCCCGCCGTGTGACGCGCCACCATGGCGGACCGATTTCGAGACTCCGCGATGCGCACTGCATTGAACGGCGATGCGCTCCACACTGCGCCGCCACTCAGCCGCCTGTTGTTGCCCGAGCAACCGACGCTCGCACCCGGCATCGTGCATAGCGATTTCAGCGTTCAAGGCGACGCACGAAAGAGCTTTCTGGCCTGGCAGGAGCGGATGAGCCCGGTCTACGACATTCGGCCTGCGGGCAAGCAAGCGGAGGATACGTTCGATGCATCACTGTCCCGCTACACGATCGACAACCTGAGCCTCATCGACTTTCTCACCGCGCCAAATCTGGCCGTGCGATCGTTGGGTCGGGTCTCGACCGAGAGCGTTCGCGATGTCACGTTCAGCATCTTTCTTGAAGGGCCGCCGTCGCAGTTTCTGGGCAACAAGCCGCGCACTGAAGCGCAGCCCGTTCCGCGCGTGCCAAGCATCCTCGCGCTGGACATGGACCAGCCCTGCACCATCCGAAGCTTTGAGGGCCGGCTCCTTCTTCTCTTTGTGCCACGCGCGCTGGTGGAACGGTTCTTTCCTGATGCCGCGTCGCTGCATGGCCGCTGCATCCATGCTGCCACCCCGCTGACGCGCCTGCTGATCGAGCATGTCATCGCGCTCAGGCGGCAAATCGTTGGGCTGAGTAAGGAAGAAGCGCATCAGTCTTTTCTCACGGCGGTGGAGCTGATCCTTGCGGCCTTCGCCCAGCAGGCGGGCTTTGCCGGCAACGCCCGCGCGGCGGTACGCGCTGCCGTCTATGGCAAGGTGCGGCGGCATGTGGAAATGCATCTGCGTGATCCGAATCTGTCGCCTGAAAGCGTGTTGGCATCGCTGCATTTCTCACGCGCCAGCGTCTATCGACTCTTCGAGCATGAAGGCGGCCTGGCCGCGTATATCCGCAATCGCAGGCTGCGGATGGCGGCCGACGAGTTGGTGCGCCTGCCGCACCGGGGCATACAGGACGTTGCCTCGGGATTGGGGTTCAACGATGCGTCGAGCTTTACGCGTGCATTCCGTCGCGCATTCGACATCGCGCCGCGCGAATTGCACGAATACGCACCGTTGCTCCGGCGCGATCACACACAACAAACGCGCTTCATATAAAAGCATCGTCAGTGCCATAAAACGCCTGCAAGGTCACTTTGCGCCCAAGGTGTTGGTCCTGAACCTCACCCTTTGGTGGGGGGCGCCGCGCTGCGCGCGGTTTCTTCGATACAGTCCCAACCATAAAAAGCCGTACATAAAAGCTGCACCACAAAATTCTCACGGGGCGGAACTCTCTTGCATGGAACAGTGCACGCTCACGCCCGACGTTCGCCCGCCGGGTGAATCCTCCATCGTTCACAGCCACTTCGACGTGCGGACGCAAACGCATCAGCAGCCGCTGCTGGCGTGGCGAGAGCGGGTCGGCCACGTCATCGACGTCCTCCCGTCGCGCGCCGATCTTGAGAGGCCGTTTCACGCTGCCATCGATCGCTACAAGGTCGACGATCTGGTGTTCACCGATTGCCGGTCCGATGCGATGGTGCTGGACCGTTCGCTCGCGCGCATCTCGACCGACCCGATCCGCGACTACGCGTTCCACGTGTTTCTGGAAGGTGGTGTCACTGATGTGGCTGTGCGTTCGTCTTCGTCGCGCGGCAGCATGCCGACAGCTGGCAGCATCCTCACACTGCACATGGGCCAGCCTGTGCGCATGCAGCGCAGCGCTTGCCGGGTCGCCACCATCTTTGTGCCGGGCGCACTGGTCGGAGAGATCTTTCCCGACCCCGAAGCCATCCACGGCCGCTTGATCGCGAACACGACGCCGCTCACGCAGCTGATCGTCGAGAACGTGACGGCACTCAGTCAGAACATTGCAGACATGAGCGCACACGCGGCGGGCACTGCCATTCGCGCGAGCACGCAACTCATGGTCTCTGCGTTCGGCAAGCAAGCCCAACTGAGCGGCAATGCGCGCGCGGCGGCGCGGGCTGCCATGTTCGGTCGCGTGCGGCGCTACATTCAAGCCCATCTGCGTCAGGAAGACCTGTCGCCAGAGAGCGTGCTGCAGGCGCTACAACTGCCTCGCCAGACGTTGTATCGCCTGTTTCAACACGAGGGCGGCCTGGGTGCCTACATCCGCCACCTGCGTCTGCGCGAGGCGGCAAGCGAACTGGTCCGGCACCCCAACCTGACCGTGACAGACATCGCGTTCGGGCTTGGCTTCAAGAGCTCGTCCGATTTCACGCGCGCGTTCCGTCGTGCATACGACATGGCACCCCAAGACTTCCGGGCGCTGTCCGGCAAAACGTCTTACGCGCGGCCGAAGGTTTCGCGCAACGAGCCGGTTGCAATCAGCGTATAAGGAGCGGTTTCAGGCCGCAGCGCGGCGCTCCTTGAACGCGAGCACGGCAACGAAGCTCACCAGGCACGCGGGCGCCACATACCAGGCAGCGGATACCGGGTCGCCCGTCCACTTGATCAGCCCGGTGATGATGAATTGCGCGGTGCCGCCAAACAGCGTGATGCCCAGGGCATGCGAAATCGCAAAGCCGCTGGCACGCACCCGCGCCGGAAACGCTTCAAGAACAAGCAATGCGCCGATGCTGGTACCAAGCGCCAGCAAGACGCTGATCAGCGCAGAGCCGAGCAGGACGGCCCACGGGCTCTGTGCATGCGTCATCATCGCGAAGACCGGGTACGCCAGGACCGCCGTCGCGCCCGATGTGATGAGCACGATTGGCTTGCGGCGTGGTAACCGGTCTGCCAGCAGGCCCGACAGCGGCGACACCACCACCAACAGCAACGTTGATAACGTCGACGACATGAACCCGATGATCGGGGGCATGTGCAACACCCGCGTTACGTAGCTCGGCATATACGTAATGACTGCGTAGACCGGTACCGTGCTCCAGATTTTCGTCAATGTGGCCAACGCCAGCGTGCCGCCGTGCTCCCGGCACAGTTCGACAAACGGTATGGAGGTGGGGCGATTGGAGGCGCGAGGCAGAGGACTATCGGCAAGCTGACGACGCAGGTACAGACCAGCGGGCACAATCGACAACCCGATCAGAAAAGGAATGCGCCAACCCCACTGCGTCAGGCTTGCCGGCGACATCGTGCTCGTGAGCAGTGTGCCGAGCAACGCGCCGAGCAACGCGGCCGCAGCCTGACTGGCGTATTGCCAACTGACCAGAATGCCGCTTTGTGAAGGAGGCGCAGCTTCCATCGCGAACGTCACGGCCGTCCCCACCTCGCCGCCGGCGGCAAAGCCTTGCAGCAACCGCCCGACGATGATGATGAACGGGGCCGCCACGCCAATCACTGCAAACGGTGGGCATACGGCAATCGCGGCCGTCCCGATGGCCGTCAGCCAGATCGTGGTTGTCATGGCGGCTCGGCGGCTGACCCGGTCGGCGTAAGCGCCGATCACCATGGCGCCGAGCGGTCGCATGAAGAAGCCGACGCCAAAGGTACCGACTGCCAGCAACAGCGACGTCATCGGATCCGTGGCCGGAAAGAACTGGTCTCCGATCATCACAGCGAAGTAGCTGAACACCGTGAAGTCGAACAGCTCAAGACACGTGACCAGCGACGTCGCAATGACGACCTTGAGCATCTCGCGGTGGGAGTTAGCGTGTGCGGCGCGCAAATCGGGTGTCATGGGTGGAAGGCCCCATCTGTATTGTTGTTCTCGATTCGGCTCGCGCGAGAAGTCTTGCTGGGGTGGCTGTATCCGAAACTAGCCAGTACCTTACACGCCGCCACTGCAGGCGCAAAGTATCAATTCTCTGGCGCGGTCGAGGTACCGCTGCTCAACGTCCAAAGCCACTAGACAAGCCGGTATCCGGACCTCATCGAGCGCTTCAAGCGTTTATTGGCCAATCCCCGCAACACCACATGCATACGACCTCAAGACCCGGCGCCCGCATCGCGGAGGCGGACGTCTGCCTGGAAATGCCGAACTCGGGCGTTTTTGGCTGGAGCATGGATCGCCAAGGGTCGGGCTCGAACCTCTGCGGGCGACATTCGAGCCTCAAACAGCCGCGTTCGACAGTCTGAGCTCGAAACTTTCGACCTCTGAGAGACGATGGTGGCCCTCCGACGGTGGAGCGTCAGCCTCCGCCTGGCAACTTCGGATGTTTGACGGCGAAGCACGGGCCTCGGAGAGCCAATGGGTCGGATGTTTTTGGGCCGCATTCGGGCCTCTGAGGCCCGCGCGCCGCAGTCTGGCGGCGGAGCGTCGACCTCACACTGCCGAAATCGAATGTTTGAGATCGACACACGCACCGAAAACCGCGGCGCTCCGCAATTTGCTGCGAATACGCGCGGGGCATAGCGCTAGATGTGCCTCACCAAGGTTCGATCCCCGCAGGCATTGCACTGGCATGCGCCGTGCGCGCTCGCGCTTTGGAGCATGTTTGGCGGGCGAGTACGGTGGCGCTTCGTTGTAAGGCCGCCCCGTTCGATCACGGGGCCAGATCGGCGGGCGTGTCGACATCGCGCAGGATGCCCGCGTCATCGGCGTCAATGCGGGTGAGCTTGGCGGGATCGATCAGCCGCCGCGCGCCCTCGTCGCCGTCGAGCGATGTCAGCCCTGCGAAGAAGTCGGCGCCGAAGCCGATGGGGTGGCCCCGCTGCCCGGCGTGAAAGGGCGCAACGCAAGCGTGCGAGTCGAGTGCGTTGGCAACTTGAGTGATGGTCTCGGGCGCAATCCACGGCATGTCGGCCAGGGCGATGACCCAGCCGCCGGCTTGCGGGCGCGCGGCCACACCGGCTGCCAGGCTGGCGCCCATGCCACGAGCGGCATCGGCACACCGCAGGACTTCACAGCCGGCTTCGCCCAAGAGCGCGGCCAACTGATCGACCTGCGCGCCATGCGTGGCAGCGGCGGGCACCACGGCCACCACGTCGCCCAATGCCTGCTTCAGATGGCGCGCGGCCTGGACCGCCACGGGGGTTCCGTCGGGCAGCGGGGCAAGCAGCTTGTTGGCCACGCCCGCCGCATCAAAACGGCTGCCGCGGCCTGCGGCCAGCAACACACCAACAACAGGCCGCTGCGGCATCAGACCACCTCGGTCTTGAGCGTGACTTCCACGTTGTTACGCGTGGCGTTCGAATACGGGCACACCTGGTGCGCCTGGGCCACCAGTTTCTCGGCATCGGCTTGCGACAGACCGCTGATCCGTGCGGTCAGGCCCACCTTCAGACCGAAACCGCCTTCCTCGCGCGTACCGATACCCACATCACAGTGGATCTCGATGTTGCTCGGATTGAGCTTGAGCATGCTCTTCGCAACGAAGTCGCACGCCGAGCCAAAGCAGGCGGCATAGCCGGCGGCAAACAGGTCTTCAGGTGTGGTGGTGTTGGGCTTGCCGGGGCCGCCCATGGCCTTGGGCACCGACAAGTCGTGCGAGACCTGGCCGTCTTCGGTCTGCGTGTGGCCGTTGCGGCCGCCTGTGGCCTTGGCGTGGGCGGTGTACAGGATATTCAATGCCATGACATGCTCCTCCGGAGGGTGAACAACGCAATCGCGGACGCAAGAATCAGTCCGCAAGACTGGGAGATACGAGGCTGCAAGAACAAGAAAGCCGGCACACATGACTGCATGCCGGCTTCCATCACATCACGCTACGATGACACTCACACCGTATCGAACGGCAGCTTGCGCTGACGCTTGCCGGTCAGGGTGAACAACGCGTTGGCTACTGCCGGTGCAATCGGCGGCGTGCCGGGCTCGCCCAGGCCGGTCGGGTTGTCTTCCGACGGCACGAAGAACACGTTCACCGGCGGCGCGTCCGGCATGCGCACGGGCGGGAAATCGGTGAAGTTGCTGTTCTTGGTGGCGCCGTTTTCGATGTCGATGGCAAAGCCGGGTTGGATCATCGCCAGACCGAACACGCAGGCACCCTGGATCTGCGCTTCCGCGCCCATCGGGTTGACCACGCGGTTGGCATGCACGCCGGCCGTGACGCGATGCACGCGCGGCTTGCCCTGGTCGACCGACACCTCAACCACATACGCCACCACCGATTCGAACGACGCATGCACCGCCACGCCCCAAGCCTGGCCCTTGGGCAGCTTGCGCTTGCCGTAGCCGGACTTGTCGACGGCGAGTTGCAGCGCCGCACGATGGCGTTCGTGTTCTTTGCCGGTAAAGCGCGCCAGACGGAAAGCGACCGGGTCCTGCTTGGCCGCATGCGCCACCTCGTCGACCATCGTCTCCATCACGTAGGCCGTATGCGTGTGGCCCACGGAACGCCACCACAGCACCGGCACGTTCACGTCCGGATGGTGCACCGTCAGCTGCATCGGGAAGCCGTAGTCGTTTTCGACCACGCCCTCGACCATGGTTTCATCCACACCGTTCTTGACCATGAAGGCCTCGAACGGCGTGCCCTTGAGGATCGACTGACCGACGATCACGTGGTCCCAGCCGACGACCTTGCCGCTGTTGTCCACGCCCACGTTGACACGGTGTAGATGCATCGGGCGGTAGTAGCCACCGCGGATGTCGTCTTCGCGGCTCCAGATCACCTTGACGGGGCCGTTGTGCCCGGCCGCCGCATAGGCCTTCGCCACGTTGGCCGCTTCCACTACGTAGTCCGACGTGGTGATTGCGCGCCGGCCAAAACCGCCGCCCGCCATCATCGTGTTCAGCTCGATCTTCTCGGGCGATACGCCGAGCACCTTGGCGATCGCGCCCTGGTCGATGGTCTGGAACTGGGAGCCGACCCACACCTTTGCGCCCGTGGTCTTGCCGCCGTCTTTCTGCAGATCGATCGTGCAGTTCAGCGGCTCCATTGGAGCGTGCGCAAGATACGGGAATTCGTAATCGGCCTGGATGCGCGTCGCGGCAGATTGGATGGCGCTCATGTCCGCGGCTTTGGCCACGGTGCCGGGCTGGCCTGCGAGCTTCTTGTATTCCGCCATCAGCGCGGGCGTAGACACCGTCGAGCCTGCGTCTTCCCACGTGACTTGCAGCGCATCGCGGCCCTGCTTGGCGGGCCAATACCCGTCTGCAATGACGGCCACGCCCGTGCCGCCACGGTCGGTCGGGATCTGCAGCACATCGACCACGCCCTTCACCGACTTGGCCGCTGCCACGTCGTACTTGGCCACCTTGCCGCCAAAGCGCGGCGGGCGGGCCAGCACGGCCACCTTCATGTTGGGCAGGCGCGTGTCGAGGCCAAACTTGAGCGAGCTGTCGAGCTTCGCACGTGCATCCAGACGTGGCGTCGGCTTGCCGACAATGCGGAACTGCGACGGGTTCTTCAGCGTGACCTGCGCGGGCACGGGCAGCGCCATCGCCGCCTGGGCCAGTTCGCCATACGTGGCGTGGTGGCTGCCCGACGTGACCACGCCATTGGCCGTGCGGCATGTCGACGGATCGACCTTCCAGCGTTCAGCCGCCGCCGAGATCAACATCGCCCGGGCACGCGCGCCCAGCTCGCGGTATTGCTGGAACGAGTGGTTCAGCGCAGTCGAGCCACCCGTCATCTGAATACCGAAGCCCGGGTCCTTGTACGGATCGCCCGCCGGCGCCAACATGCCGCGCACGTTGCGCCAATCCACGTCGAGTTCTTCAGCCAGCGCCATCGGCAATGCCGTATGCACGCCCTGACCGAACTCAAGCCGGTTAACCGCCACGGTGACTGTGTTATCCGGCGCAATGATGATGAACGCTTGCGGCGGCGAAGGCGGCTTGGCCTTGGCGTCCTGCGCGCCGGCCAGCATCGGCGCCACACCCAGCGCCAGGCCGCTGCCGGCCAGCGTCGTGAGTTTCAGAAAGCTGCGGCGATCAAGCGTTGCCGACCCGGCATCCGCAGACGCCGGTTGATGTTGCGCGCCGCCACCGGCCAGCGCTTCAAGATTTCGAATACGCATCGTGAATTCTCCGGTGGGGCTCAGGCCAGCGATTTCGCTGCATCGTGAATGGCCGCGCGAATGCGTTGGTACGTCGCGCAGCGGCACAGGTTGCCGGCCATTGCGCTGTCGATATCGGCGTCGGTCGGCTTCTTCTTGGTGCGCAGCAAACCCACCGCGCTCATCATCTGGCCGCTCTGGCAGTAGCCGCATTGCGCCACGTCGTGCTTGACCCAGGCTTCGAGCACGGCCTTGCCGACCTTGTCATCGGCGATGTGTTCAGACGTGGTGATCTGCTGGCCGGCCACCGCAGAGATCGGCAGCACGCAACTGCGCGTGGGCTGGCCGTTCAGATGCACCGTGCAGGCGCCGCACGAAGCGACACCGCAACCGAATTTCGTGCCAGTCAGACCGAGGTTGTCGCGCAGCGCCCAGAGCAGCGGCGTCGACGGGTCAGCATCAACTTCCACTGGTTTGCCGTTGATGTTCAACGTGACCATTGGGGGATTCTCCTTGTGGGGCGTGAGGGAGTCTTGCCGTTATAGACCCTTTGATATAGCGGGCTGGCGGCATGGACGGGGTGTATTAAAGCAGGTTCGGATGGGTTCTGCTGGCGCCCACGTCACATGGCTTCTGGCGGGCAGCACACGTTTTCGTCGGCTCTGGATCCGGCGTTTCATCTGCCCCAAAAAACCGTCCGGAATCCGCCCCGTCAACTTGACAACACCCCGCCTTCCCCATCACTATCAGCGAATGCACTTCCAGCAGACCACCCTCCCAACCGCTCCTGCCCGCACCCTCTCGTGCGTGCGCGGTCTGCTATCCGCTTCTCTACTACGCGTGTAAGCGCGTAGATCTCTCTTTCCCCCTCGTTCCGGTATTTGACCGGTCCGTGCCCTAACCGGCGACGGGCCTTGTGTGTGGCGCAGCCTGTGCGCCGAATCGTTGGAGCCTTTCATGCCTGCCTCGATCCCGCTTTCGCTACGACTACCGATCGGTTGCCAGACCACGCGCCCGTGGCTGTCTGGCCGCCACATCCCAAACCCGATTCCGGCCACCCCGGACGCTGCCCGCGCGGCCGCCCCCGTTGTACGAAACCGATCTCGATCTCACAGGACGCACACACCATGTTGAAGAACCCCAGCACCAAATACCGCCCCTTCCCCGCCATCGCCCTCGCCGATCGCACCTGGCCCAACAAGACCATCACCCGTGCACCCATCTGGATGAGCACGGATTTGCGCGATGGCAACCAGGCCCTGTTCGAGCCCATGAACGCCGAGCGCAAGATGCGCATGTTCAAGATGCTCGTGCAGATCGGCTTCAAGGAAATCGAAGCCGCTTTCCCCGCTGCCTCCCAAACCGATTTTGATTTTGTGCGCGAGCTGATCGAGGGTGGACACATCCCCGACGGCGTGGCCATCGAAGTGCTCACGCAAGCGCGCGAAGACCTCATCCGCCGCACGATGGAATCGCTGCGGGGCGCCAAGCGCGCCATCATCCACGTCTACAACGCAACTGCGCCGGTGTTTCGCCGCACGGTGTTCAACACTGACCGCGAGGGCGTCAAGCGCATTGCCGTGCAAAGCGCCAAGCTGATCCGCGAGATTGCGGAAACGATGCCCGAGACGCAGTGGACGTACCAATACAGCCCGGAAGTTTTCAGCGGCACCGAACTGGATTTCGCGCTGGAGGTTTGCAACGCGGTGACCGAAGTATGGGAGCCGACGCCCGAGCACAAGATCATCTTCAACCTGCCGGCCACGGTGGAGATGGCTACGCCAAACATCTACGCCGACCAGATCGAATGGATGCACCGCAACCTGGCGCGTCGCGATTCGATCATCCTGTCCGTGCATCCGCACAACGACCGCGGCACGGCCGTGGCCGCGGCTGAACTGGCCGTGATGGCCGGTGCGGACCGCGTGGAAGGTTGCCTGTTCGGCAATGGCGAGCGCACCGGCAACGTGGATCTCGTCACGCTTGCGTTGAACCTGTATTCGCAGGGCGTGGATCCGGAGCTGGATTTCTCGCACATCAATGACGTGGCACGGACCTGCGAAGACTGCACGCAACTGCCGGTGCATCCGCGTCACCCGTACGTGGGCGACCTGGTGTTCACGGCGTTCTCCGGCTCGCACCAGGATGCAATCAAGAAGGGCTTTGCGGTGCAGAAGCCCGATGCGCTGTGGGAAATGCCCTACCTGCCCATCGACCCGGCCGACGTGGGCCGCACGTATGACTCGATCATTCGCGTGAACAGCCAGTCGGGCAAAGGCGGCATCGCCTATCTGCTGGAATCCGGCTATGGCGTTGCCATGCCGCGCAGACTGCAGGTGGAATTCAGCAGCACCGTGCAACAGCTGACCGATGAGAGCGGCCGCGAAGCCACGGGCGCCGACATCTGGGCACTGTTCCAGCAGACCTATCTGCGCGGCGACGGCGCGATCGGCTACGTATCGCACCGCCTGACCGAGCGCGACGACGGCAGCCAGCATATCCGCCTGGTGGTCAACATCGCTGACCGCGAGCACATCTGTGAAGGCACCGGCAACGGGCCGCTGGATGCGCTGGTCCATGCGCTGTCGCACGTGCTGACGGCCCCCGTGTCGATCCACCACTACGAGGAACGTGCGCTGGGCCAGGGCGCCAATGCCGATGCCATCGCGTTTGCAGAAATGGCCGCGTCGGGCGTGGCGGGCAGCGTATTCGGCGTGGGCGTGGATGCCAACCTGACAACGGCATCGATTCGCGCCGTGGTGGGGGGCGTGAATCGCCTGATCGCACGCGCCGGTAACGGCATGCTGCGCAGCGGCAAAAGCGAGGCGCAAGCGGTGTAACGCACAAGTCGGGCTCACGCTGTGGAGCGCGAGTTGCTAAATTGGAGAGATGAGTCTCGGGCCCTGCCCGGGCTCATCCCTTCCCAAGCGCGCCAGCGTGCACATCCACTGCCACAGGAGAACCGACATGACCACTCGTCCGACCGCGAAAGAGAATGCCAAGCGATTTGCCAGTGTGATCCAGGCGCTGCAGGCATGCGAGGCCGCTTGCACTCATTGCGCGACGGAATGCAGCAAGAATGGCCACGCCGAAGCCATGGCCCGCTGCATCAGCGTGTGCACGGATTGCGCGGAATACTGCGCCCTCACCCGCAAATTCCTGGAGCGCAACAGTGAATTCGCAGAACTGCTTCTGGAAGACTGCGCCGAGATCTGCTCCCAATGCGCGGAAGAATGCGATCATCACGGCCAAGGCCATTGCAGCGCCTGCGCAACGGCCTGCCGCGCCTGCATGGACGCCTGCCTGAAAGTCGCCGGCGTTGAAGCCGTCACCGCTGAGCCGACTGTTTTCTGATTCTTTTTTCAACGCGTATGAAAATTGGCGAACTCGCCCAGCGCACGGGCATCAGCATCGAGACCATCCGCTTCTACGAAGCGCAGGGCCTGTTGCCCCCGCCGGCGCGCGCCGCCAACAACTACCGCGTCTACACGCCCGAGCATGTCGAGCTGCTAGCCTTCATTGCGAAGTGCCGGTCGCTCGACATGGCGCACACAGAAATCCGCCGCCTGCTCGAATTGCAGGCCAATCCGCAGGCCTCGTGCGAAGAGATCAACAACCTGCTGGACGAACACCTGCGTCACGTTGAAGCGCGCATCGCCGAGCTGACCGATCTCAAAGGTCAGATCGAGGCGATCGGGCAGCGCTGCACGACGGCCGCTTCGGTGGCTGAATGCGGCGTGCTGCAATCGCTGCACGAAGAGCCCGTCGCCGCCAATCATCACGGCCACAGCCATGAACATGGCGAGGGCGAACACGCGCACCGGCATATTCGCGGCGTGCATCGCTGAGCGGTCTTTTCCCATGCCGGGCACGTCACTTTGACGTGCGCTTTGACGTGCGATACTCGCCGCATTTCATGACACGTGGGTGAGGCGGATGAAGACGAAACCGGCTGCGGCAGCACGATTCCAGCATCGACAACGCGTGGCATGCACGGCGCTTGGCGCGATCGCGTCTGCCGCGGCTGTCACAGCGCAGGCAGCGACGCCTTCGCGCATCACCGATGTCACGCTGTATCCGGATAGCGCCATGGTCGTGCGCACGGCCACGGTGGTCGCGGGCGCCCGCAGCGTAGAACTGACCTGCCTGCCGATGACGTTCGACGCAGACAGCCTGCGTGTGGAAAGCGACAGCAGCATCCGCGTGCGCGATGTGCGCGTGGAGAGCATTCCCAGCGAAGGCAGCGGCTGCGCCAGAACGGCGCTGGACACACAAATCCGCACGCTGGAAGACCAACGCGCCGCGCTTGGCGTGCAGATCCAGGCGAATGCGCTGTCAGCCAGCTACCTGAAGGCCGTGAGCGAACGCACGGGCGGCGATGGCCGCGCACCGGCCACCGATTTTTCGACGCTTGGCCGCGCGACCGACGCGCTGGCACGCAACGCGCAAGACGTCTTTACCCGCCAGGAACAACTGAAGAAGCGCGACGCTGAATTAAAGGCGCAGCTCGACGCGCTGCAACGCGCGCACGGCTCGGCATCCAGCACGCTGCGCACGGTCCGCATTGCGGTGGCGGCGCCGCGCGGCGGTGAGTTGCGCATCAGCTATCAGACCTCGCGTGCAGGCTGGCGACCGGCCTATCAGGCGAGTGTGGATTCAGTGCGTTCGAATGTCGTTGTCGAGCGGCAGGCCACGCTTGCGCAATCCACCGGCGAAGACTGGCGCGGCGTGCATCTGCGCCTGTCAACGGGCCAGCCCCGCAATACGCCGCGCGGGCCGGAACCGTACGCGTGGCAGTTGGATATTCAGCCACCGCCGCAGGCGATGCCCTACCCCGCCGCGCCTGTAGCGGCGATGGCGCCAGCACCCAAGGCCAGATTTAGCCGAAGCGATGAGCAACGTGAGGCGGACGGCGGCCCGCTATTCGAAGTGAACGCCGTTCAGACCACCTTCGCCACCGAGTTCGATGTGCCAGGCGCTGCCGAACTGCCGTCGGACGCGCAGAAGGTGACCCTCACGCTGGCCAGCGAAACCCTGCCCGCCAAGCTGGCAGCGCGCAGCACCCCGCGCATGGATACCACGGCGTACCTCGTTGCAACGGTGGACCGCCCGGAAGGCATCTGGCCCGCTGGCAACATGCAACTGCGCCGCGATGGCGCGGTCGTTGGCAGCACACAGTGGAATCCGGCAGGCGAAGACCAGAAGGTCACGCTGCCCTTCGGCCGCGACGATCTCGTGAACGTCGTAGTGGAAACACCGAAGACGTTCCAGCGCAGCGTGGGCCTGCTGGACAACCGCAACGAGCGCCAGTTGGCCGCGCTCTACACGGTGCGCAACCGCCACCGTGACGCGATCGACGTGCAGATCCTGGAAGCCACGCCGGTCAGCCAGTCCGACGACATCAAGGTGCGCTCCACCTTCTCGCCGGAACCCGCCAAGCGCAACTGGGAACGCCGCCCCGGCGTGATCGCGTGGGAGCAGACGATTCCGGCCGGAGAAAGCGCACGCTTTTCGGCCGACTACCTGATCACCTACCCGAAAGACACGCGCATCACCGGCTTGCGCTGATCGCGTTGCCCCGCGCGCGCCTGCCAATCAGGCGCGCGTGCGCATCACACGCAGGCCGTTGAACACCACCAGCAGGCTCGCGCCCACATCGGCGAAGATCGCCATCCACAACGTGGCGTCGCCCATCACAGCCAGCGCCAAAAACACCGCCTTGATGCCCAGCGCCAGCACAATGTTCTGACGCAGCACGGCCACCGTGCGACGGCTGATGCGGATGAAGCTGGCGAGCTTGCGCGGGTCGTCGTCCATGATGGCCACGTCAGCCGCTTCCAGCGCGGTGGCGGTACCGGCGGCACCCATGGCGAAACCGATATCGGCCCGCGCAAGTGCCGGGGCATCGTTGATACCGTCGCCCACCATGCCGACGAAGCCGTGTTGTGCGGCAAGCTCGCCCACCACGCGTTGCTTGTCGGCGGGAAGCTGCTCTGCGTGCACGTTGTCGATGCCGACCGTCTTGGCGATGGCCTGTGCGGCGCGGCGGTCGTCGCCGGTGAGCATGACGGGCGTCACGTCCAGCGCGCGCAATGCGGCGATGGCCTCGGCGCTTTCGGCACGCTCGCGATCACGCACGCCGAACAGCGCCACGACACCGTTCGCGTCGCATAGCGTGACGGCGGACATACCCTCCGCTTGCAGTGACTCAGCAGCGGCGCGCCAGGCGGACGTGTCGAAGCCACGCTCTGCGACGAGCGCCGCGTTGCCAAGATGCCATCGCATACCGTTGAGCGTGCCCGCCACGCCACGGCCCGGCAGCACCGACAGGTCTTCCACGGAATTCGCATCGACTGCACCGTGCGCCGCAGCGGCCTGCACGATGGCCACGGCGATCGGGTGCGTGGTGTTGGCATCCAGCGCTGCGGCCACTGCCAGCGCATGCAATTGCGCGGCGTCGGTTGCGGCGTTCAGCTCTGCGACGGCGCGGCGTGCGCCGTCGGGCAGCATCACCGCATCCAGCACCGGGCGGCCGGCGGTGAGCGTGCCGGTCTTGTCCAGCGCCAGCGCGCGCAGGCGCCGGCCGCTTTCCAGATACACGCCGCCCTTCACGACGATGCCGCGCCGCGCCGCAGCGGCCAGGCCGCTGACCACCGTGACCGGCGTGGAGATCACCAGCGCGCACGGGCAGGCGATCACCAGCAGCACCAGCGCGCGATACGTCCACGCCAGCCAACCGTCGGCCGTGACGAGCGGGCCGATGACGGCCACCGCCAACGCCAGCAATATCATCGCGGGCGTGTAGATGGAAGAGAACTTGTCGACAAAGCGCTGCGTGGGCGCGCGCTGCGATTGCGCTTGCTGAATGGCGCCGGCGATACGCGCCAGCGTGCTGTCCGCAGCCACCGCCGTGGCTTGCGCCTCGACCACGCCGTCGGTCACGATGGTGCCGGCGAGGATGGTGTCGCCAATAGCCTTTTCCACCGGCAGGCTTTCGCCGGTGACGGGCGATTCGTCCAGCGCGGCGCGACCGCTCACGATGCGCGCGTCGACAGGCACGCGGCTGCCGGTGCGCACACGCAGGCGCGCGCCAACGGCAACGCTGTCGACAGCCACGTCGCGCCAGCCGCCTGCGCCATCGGCCAACTCTGCGGTGTCTGGAGCGATGGCGGTGAGTGCGCGCACGGCATCGCGGGCACGCACCAGCGCGCGCGCTTCAATGGCTTCTGCCACGGCAAACAGAAAAATCACCATGGCGGCTTCGGCCCACTTGCCGATCAGCAGCGCACCGATGACGGCCACCGCCATCAGGAAGTTGATGTTGAACGTGAGCGCGCGCAGGGCAATCCAGCCCTTGCGCAGCGTCGGCCCACCCGCCAATGCGATGGAGGCAAGCGCGAGCCCCAGCACAGGCCAAGCGTGATCGCCAAGCGACCAAGCGATGGCCTCCGCCCCGAACGCGGTCACGCCGCCGATACCGAGCAGCCACGTGCGGCGCGAAATGCGGGTCGACTCCGCAGGAGTTGCCGCCAGGCGATCGCGCCGTTCAAGCACCTCGCCATCCATGCCGATGGCACGTAGCGCCTCCAGGAAGGGCGCCACATCGTCAACGGTGTGGTGGATGGTGAGATGACGCTCGAGCAAGTTGAAATCCAGCGCGACAACACCGTCGGCGCTGCCCAGCTTGGCGCGGATCATGCGCTCTTCGGTCGGGCAATCCATCTGCTCGATGCGCACGACGGTGCGGCCGGTGGCGGCTGCGCGCGCTTCGGCATCGACGGGAGCAGCGGCTTCGGGCGCGTGGCCGTGATCATGATCGTGGTGGTCGTGATCGTGATGATCGTGGCCATGATCATGCGCAGGTTGGGCGGCGTCCCTTGCGACCGGTTGTGCATGACCGCAGCAACCGCCACAGCCGGTCGCTTCCGGCGTGGCGTGGTCGTGGACAGGCAAGGTGGAGGCGAGATCGGGTTTCATGCCTCCATTCAAAACCCTGAAGAAGCTTCAGGGTCAAGCCCCGCCTTCCCGTGACGTCAGATGAGGTCTTTCATCCACTTGGTGACGATGGCACGGGCTTCCGGCCAATCGCCCAGGCCGGATTCGGCATTGATATGGCCGCGCGCGCCCAGGTCGACGGGCTCCGCACCCCACGCTTCGGCTTGGCTGTGGCTCCAGGCTGCGTCACTGAACGGGTCGTCGGTGCTGAAGACGAGCACAGCGGGAAACGGCAAACGCTGCTGCGGAATGGGCCGGAAGTCGGCCAGCTCTGGCGGCATGTCGGCGCGATCGAGTTGGGGCGGTGCAACCAGCAAGGCCCCGCGCACTCGCACGGCGCGAGCGGAAGTGGCCGCCCAATGTGCCGTCAGCACGCAGCCCAGGCTGTGCGCCACCAGAACGACATCGCCAGGCGCCGCGCTGACTTCAGCTTCCAGCGCGGCCACCCAATCCGCACGCTTGGGGGCAAACCAGTCGCGCTGTTCAACACGGCGATCACCATGCAGGCGTTCCCAGCGCGATTGCCAATGCTCGGGGCCGGAGTTCTGCCAGCCGGGCAGGATCAGGACGGTCGGGGTAGCGCTCACGGGGGCTCCGGCGTTGGGTGGTTGGATTGGGATGCGAGACATTCTGCCGGGATTTGGCAGGCGGCGTCGGCACCACTCATCGGCGAATCCGCACAATCGATCCAAATATTCTGTTTCACAGGCAGATCCCCAACTTCTACAGTCGCTCCTAAATCCCGCCAACAGGGATTCCGAATCCTAGGGTCCATCGACCCCTCACTCGGAGGAGACCATGCTCGCACTGCTCGGGCTGCTGACCATCGTTGCGCTGTTTGTCGTCATCCTGACCAAACGCATGTCGCCGTTGGTCGCGCTCATCGCCATTCCCGTCATCGCCGCGCTTGTGGGCGGCTTCGGACTCAACACCAGCAAGTTCATCATCGGCGGCATCAAAGACGTCGCGCCCGTGGCGGGGATGTTCATCTTCGCCATCCTGTACTTCGGCATCGTGACCGATGCCGGCATGCTGGACCCGATCATCGACCGCATCCTGCGCACCGTGGGCAGCCGCCCGCCGCGCATCGTGGTGGGCTCGGCGCTGCTGGCCCTGCTGATTCACCTGGATGGCTCAGGCGCGGTAGCGTTTCTGATCACCATTCCCGCCATGCTGCCGCTGTACGACCGGCTCGGCATGGACCGCCGCATCCTCGCGTGCGTGACGTCGATGGCGTGCGGCGTGAACTTCCTGCCGTGGACCGGGCCGATGATCCGCGCTTCCGCGTCACTGCATATGCCCGTCACGGACATCTTCAACCCGCTGATCCCGGTGCAGATTGCGGGGCTCATCTTCGTGTTTGCCTGCGCATGGCTGCTGGGCAAGCGTGAAGAAAAACGCCTGGGCCTCGCCAACCACGCTGGTGGCGCGCAATTCGTCGCACGCCCGCTCTCAGATGCGGAACAAGCGCTGCGCCGCCCACGCAATTTCTGGATCAACCTCATCCTCACCGTCGTGGTGATGGGCGTGATGGTGAGCGGCAAGGTCGACCCGGTGGTGATGTTCATGCTGGGCGTGGTCGCCGCGCTGCTGATCAACTACCCGAACGTCGATCAGCAACGCCAGCGCGTGGACGCCCACGCCAAAGCCGCGTTGATGATGGCGAGCATTCTGCTGGCGGCGGGCGTCTTCACCGGCATCATGAGCAAGTCCGGCATGCTCACGGCAATGGCCAAGACGGCGGTCGACTTCATTCCGCCCGCCATGGCGCACCACATTCCGGTGGTGCTGGGCGTGCTGTCGATGCCGCTGTCGCTGCTGTTCGATCCGGATTCGTTCTACTTCGGCGTGCTGCCCGTCGTGGCAGAAGCATCAAAGATGCTGGGTGTTGCGCCAGTGCATGTGGCGCAAGCCGCCGTGCTCGGCCAGATGACCACCGGCTTCCCGGTCAGCCCGCTCACTCCTGCGACCTTTCTCGTGGTCGGCCTGTGCGGCATCGAACTGGCAGACCACCAGAAATTCTCGATCCCATTCCTGTTCGGTGCCTCACTGCTGATGACCGCAGTGGCCGTGGTGCTGGGCGTGCTTCCGTGGTGATGGCATGAAGACCGCGTTGCAAACATTCCGCATCGGCGGCGGCGCCGGTTATTCGGGCGACCGCATCGAACCCGCGCTGGAACTGGCAGAGCACGGCGACATCGACGTGCTGATGTTCGAATGCCTGGCCGAGCGCACCATTGCGCTCGCGCAGCAGGTGCGCCGCAAAGACCCATCGCATGGCTACGACCCGCTGCTCGAAGCGCGCATGCGTGCCGTGCTGCCGGCATGCGCGGCACGCGGCATCCGCATCGTCACCAACATGGGCGCGGCCAACCCACAGGCGGCTGCCGAGCGCACGCGCGACATCGCACGCGAGCTGGGCCTCAAGCTGCGCGTGGCGGCGGTGACCGGCGACGACGTGTTCGACCTGCTGCAGGCCCGCGGCCAGGACTTCACGCTGATGGATGGCGGTGCACCGGTCGCATCGCTGCAGGCACGCATGGTCTCGGCCAATGCGTACCTTGGCGCGCAGGGCATTGTCGAGGCGCTGGCGCAAGGTGCGGACGTCGTCATCACCGGGCGCGTGGCCGATCCGGCGCTTGCGCTCGGGCCGCTCATCCATGCGTTTGGATGGCGCATGGACGATTGGCATCGCCTGGGCTGCGGCACGCTTGCCGGGCATCTGCTCGAATGCGCGGGGCAAATCACGGGCGGCTACTTTGCCGACCCCGGCATCAAGGACGTACCCGACCTCGCACGTCTGGGCTTCCCCATTGGCGAGGTGGGCGAAGACGGCTCGGTGCTCATCACCAAAGTCGCCGCGGCCGGCGGGCTCGTCACCGAAGCCACGTGCAAGGAGCAGTTGCTGTACGAGATCCATGACCCCGCGCGGTACCTCACGCCTGACGTGGTGGCGGACTTCTCCAACGTGCACATGCACAGCGGCGGCAAAGACCGCGTCGTCATTGAAGGCGCCACCGGCACCCCGCGCACGGGCCAGTTGAAAGTCTCAATCGGCTATCTCGACAGCTATATCGGCGAGGGCCAGATCAGCTATGCCGGCCCAAACGCGGTGGCCCGCGGCAAGCTGGCGCTCGACATCGTGCGCGAGCGATTGGCGCTCACAGGCGTGCAGATGACGGAGACGCGCTTCGAGCTGATCGGCGTGGATGCACTGCATGGCGCTGCCCTTTCCCGCACCAGTGCCGAACCGTATGAAGTGCGCGTGCGCGTGGCCGCGCGCACCGAATCGATGGCCGAAGCCGTGCGCATCGGCAACGAAGTGGAAACCCTGCTGACGTGCGGCCCATCCGGCGGCGGAGGCGCGACCAAGAGCGCGCGCGAGATCATCGCCGTCGCATCGACGTTGATTCCCGCTGAACTCGCCCCGCACGCCGTGCACATTCTGGAGAGCTGACATGCCCCGCACCCTCCGCGACCTCGCCCACACCCGCGCCGGCGACAAGGGCGACATCTCGTGCATCTCCGTCATCGCGCTTCGTCCGGAATGCGCGGAAGAATTTGCCTTGCTTGAGCAGCACGTGACGGCCGAGCGCGTGCGCGCGCATTTCGCTGAACTCGTCCGCGGCGATGTCGAGCGCTACGTGCTGCCGCAGCTTAGCGCGCTCAACTTCGTGCTCCAGGGCGCCCTGGCCGGCGGCGTGACGCGATCCCTGGCGCTGGATGCGCATGGCAAGTCGCTCGCAAGCGCGCTGCTCACGCTGGAGATTCCAGGCTAAGCTGGCACACCACGCCCGGCATCGCCATGAACCTCTCCGTCAAGCAGCTCCGCGCCTTTGCCGCGCTGCGCGAGCACAAGAACTTCACGCAGGCGGCACAGACGTGCCACTTGTCGCAATCGGCCTTCAGCGCGCTGATCCAGAACCTGGAGGCCGATGCCGGGGTGCGCCTGTTCGACCGCAACACGCGCCATGTTGAACTGACCCCCGAGGGCGAAGCCTTTGCCGAATCGGCGCTGCGCCTGCTGGCCGATTTCGAGGCGACGTTCTCGGAGTTGCGCGATCGTGCCGCCGCACGCACGGGGCGCGTGACGGTGGCCGCCTTGCCGTCGATCGCGGCGGGCATTCTGCCGGGCGTGCTGGCCGCGTTCTCTGCACAGCATCCGGGCATTCAACTGGCGCTGCACGATCAACTCTCGGACCCGTGCATCGACATGGTCCGGCGCGGCGCGGCGGACTTCGCCATCGCGGCCATGGGCGCCGACATGGCGGGCCTGACCGCGCAACCGTTCTGCACCGACGACTTCCATCTCGTCTGCCACCAGGATCACCCGCTCGCGCGCAAGCAGGCGCTGGCCGTGGGCGATCTCGTCGACACGCCGTTCATCCACCTCGCGCGCAACACGAGCATCCGGCAATACCTCGATGCGGCGCTGCACCCGACCAAGCTGCGCAGCGGCATGGAAGTCGAACACCTGGCCACGGCGGCCGCGCTGGTGGCGGCCAACCTGG
Source organism: Burkholderiaceae bacterium 26 (assembly GCA_000955795.1). Taxonomy (GTDB): domain Bacteria; phylum Pseudomonadota; class Gammaproteobacteria; order Burkholderiales; family Burkholderiaceae; genus Ralstonia; species Ralstonia chuxiongensis. The sequence goes on along the minus strand of JYOB01000016.1, from coordinate 619,623 downwards.
GCATCACCGTCATTCCTGCACTGGCGCTGTTCCAGTTCCGGTTGCCGGAGCTGGTAGTGCGGCCGCTGCCGCTGCCTGGGCTCGTGCGCACGCTGTATGTCGTCCGGCGCGACGGGCGCAGCCTGTCGGTGGCGGCGCAAGGGCTGCTCGACTTGCTGCTGGCGCACCCTGCGCACACGACGGCGCCCGTTTGATGCGGCGCAACCCGGGCACATCCGGGTGCAGCATCGCCCACCTGCGCTGCTACAGTGAGGCATTCACATTCCGATTCTGCGGAGCGCCCCATGCATCAACGCATTCTTGCCGCTTTTGACGGCACTCATGAAGCCCACCTGGCGGTGGAGGAAGCCGCCGCCCTGGCCCGCGCCTTCAACGGCCGGGTCCGGGTCGTCTGGGCGATCGGATCGCCGGCCATGCCGGAGTCGCGCGAAATCTACAGCGTCGACAAATTGCGCGAAGAGGCACACCGCACAGCCAGCGCATCGCTGGTCGAATTGCAGCGCCTGTTCGACGCTGACGGCACCGCTGCTGAAACCGGCGTGCTGATGCTCGACTCCACCGACGACGACATCGGCCACGCGCTCGAGCACGAGGCCGAGCGCTGGCAGGCCGACACCATCGTGGTGGGCTCGCACGGCAAGCACGGGCTCGCGCGCCTTCTGCTGGGCAGCGTGGCCGAGCGCACGGCACGCCTGTCGCACCGCACCGTCATCGTGGTGCGTGCCCAGCACCCAGACCACGATGCCGGCTGATCCTGTCTGAAGTCGAATAGCCACACTATGCAACTTGTTGCATAGAAAAACACGGCTGTGCTATGTTGCATCTCACGTTGATGCAATCCGTTGCACTTTCTGCTCAGGAGCCAGCATGCCGCAGCCGATTCCCCAGACATTGAACGCCCCCGCGCAAGCCACGCTCGAGGCTTGGCATGCCATGCTCGACAGCGGCAACATGGATGATCTCGACCGGCTGTTCGCCGACGACGTGGTCTTCCGCTCACCCGTGGCGCATACGCCTTACCCGGGCCGCACGGCGACCACGCTGGTGCTGCGCACCGTCAACACCGTCTTTGAAGACTTCAAATACCACCGCAGCTTCGCCACCGACGAGGGGCTAAGCGTGGTGCTCGAATTCAGCGCCAACGTGAGCGGCAAGGCCCTCAAGGGCATCGACATGGTGCGCTTCAACGCTGAAGGCAAGATCGTCGAGTTTGAAGTCATGGTCCGCCCGGCCACTGGCTTGCAGGCACTCGGCGCGGCCATGGGCGCCAAGCTAGGCGACAAGATCGGCCTGCTCAAGGCCGGCGCCTGAATACCCATCCCCCCAATTCCGAATTCCATACCAAGACCAACGGAGACTGCCATGTCGCTGCCCCCGATCCTGCAAAACCGCCTGTCCGTGCCCGTGGTGGGCTCGCCGCTGTTCATCATTTCCAACCCCGACCTCGTGATCGCGCAGTGCAAGGCGGGCGTGGTCGGCTCGTTCCCGGCGCTCAATGCGCGGCCGGCCGAGCTGCTGGAAACCTGGCTGCAGCGCATCACCACGGAGCTGGCCGAATACGACGCGCAGCACCCCGACAAGCCGTCGGCACCGTTTGCAGTCAACCAGATCGTGCACAAGTCGAACGACCGCCTGGAGCACGACCTGGAGCTGTGCGTGAAGTACAAGGTGCCCATCGTCATCACCTCGCTGGGCGCACGTGAAGACGTGAACCAGGCGGTGCACAGCTACGGCGGCATCGTGCTCCACGATGTCATCAACAATAAATTTGCCAAGAAGGCGATCGAGAAAGGCGCGGATGGCCTGATCGCCGTGGCGGCGGGCGCGGGCGGCCATGCGGGCACCACCTCGCCGTTTGCGCTGATCCACGAAATTCGCGAATGGTTCGATGGCCCGCTGCTGCTGTCGGGCGCAATCGCCAACGGCAACGCCATCCTGGCGGCGCTGGCGGCCGGCGCTGATCTGGCCTATGTCGGATCCGCGTTCATCGCCACCGAAGAAGCCAACGCGATCGAGGGCTACAAGCAAGCGATCGTGGAAAGCACCGCCAGCGATATCGTCTACACGAACCTGTTCACCGGCGTGCACGGCAACTACCTGCGCAAGAGCATCGAAGGCGCCGGCCTGGACCCAGACGCGCTGCCGGAATCAGACCCGAGCAAGATGAACTTCGGCTCGGGCGGTGGCGCCAAGGCCAAGGCATGGAAAGACATCTGGGGTGCCGGCCAGGGCGTGGGCGCGGTCAAGCGCGTGGTGCCGGCAGCGGAACTCGTCAAGCGCTTTGCCGAGGAGTTCGAGGTGGCGCGCCGTCGCCTGAACAACATCGAAGCGCTGCGCGCTCCGGCCGGTAGCAAAGCGACGGCTTGAGTTTTAAGCGGTGACTGAGGCTGGCTCCAGCAACGGCAGCACATCGTCTGCCCACGCGAGCCAGCCTTCTTCGTACACGATGCCGCGCTGAAGCACCGCGTGCTGCAACTGCTGCGCACGTGTGAGATCAGACCGCGAAAAATCGCGCTTCTCGATCTCGCGGAAGGTGTTCAGGCGCGTGCGGTGCTGCTCGATCAGGCGCTGCATCTCGTCGGCAAAACCGAGGGGGCCGATCACCGCCTCGGCGCGCAGCTTCACCAGCACTTCCTCACGGTTGTCCGACGACACGGTCGGCTCCAGCACCCAGCGGGCGAGTTCGGCCTGGCCCGGCGGCAGCACGGTGTACGTCTTCTTGCGGCTGTCTTCCTCTTCTTCCACGCTCACCCAGCCGGCTTCGGCCATGCGGCCAAGCTCACGGTAGATCTGCTGATGCGTGGCGCTCCAGAAATAGCCCATCGACTTGTCAAAGCGTCGGGCAAGCTCGTAGCCCGACGAGGGCTTTTCCAGCAGGGATGTCAGCAATGCGTGTTGGATGGACATGGGCGAGAGATAACGTCAGCTTTGTTTTGCGTCGACCGGGTTTTGAGCACCGCTGGCCCGATCCGACAAATTCGATCTGCGAACTTTACAGAACCCCGATGGGCGAGTCATGCACTGCTTCGCCACCGTTGGTTTGGTGCCGAACGCGCGCGTTCTGCTTGCTCTGTGCACTTGCGAAAGCGCGGCGCCTTACCTTGCAGGCTGCGTGATCATGAAATCCTGCGCCGCTTTCACCAGCCATGTCCGCAGCGCTTGCAGCGGCGGGTAGTCAGCGCGACTCATGGGCCAGGCGAGGTAGTAACGCTCCGCGCTCTCCATCTCGGGCACATGCGGCAACGCCTGCACCAGGTCGCCCTGCTGCAGCTCGTGAGTGATCAGAAAACGCGGCAGTAACGCCACGCCCAGGCCCGCAACGGCAGCTTGCGCGGCCGTGGCAAATTGGTCGAACAGCATGCCCTGGGGTTCTGCCCCCGTCACCTGATGGCTGGCCAGCCAACGCGGCCAAGCATCGGGGCGGGAGGCCAGGTGCAACAGCGGCGCACGCAGCAGATCGCGCGGCTGCGCAAAATCGTAGCGGGCCAGCAGCGCCGGGCTGCAAGCAGGCACGACGGTTTCGTTCATCAGCAAGGCCAGTTCCGCTCCCGGCCAATGCGGCGTACCGAAATGGATGGCCGCGTCCACCGCTTCCAGTTGAAAGTCGAACTGCGACAGCCGCGTCGTCAGATTGATGGTGATACCGGGGTGCTCGTCGAAAAACGCCGGCAGGCGCGGTGCCAGCCAGCGGGTGCCGAAGGTCGGCAGGATGGCCAGATTCAAGCTGCCGCCCTGCGGATTGGCTCGAAACCCGACCGTGGCGCTGGAGATACGCATCAACGCACCGCGAATTTCCTCCGCATACGCCTGACCCGCCGCGCTCAGGCGCACGGTCTGGCGTTCACGCAGGAACAGCTCAGCGCCCAGGCGATCTTCCAGCGCGCGGATCTGGCGGCTGACGGCACTTTGCGTCAGATGCAGTTCAGCGGCGGCGGCCGTGAAGCTCTGGTGGCGCGCAGCAGCCTCGAACGCGCAGAGCAGGGACATCGGCGGTAGAAAGCGGCGGGACAGGAACATGGGCGGGAAGTGTACGGTGCGGAAGTGGCTTAGTCATTCTAGTTTGGAATGACCTAAGGCCGGATTATCGTTTGACCGGCGTTCCTTGGCCAACCTAGCATGGCCTCGTCCCTGCCAAACCCCATTCAGTCATGAGCACCGCGCATCAACCCTCGGCATCGAACTTCATCCACGCCAACGAAATCCGCTCTCGCTTTTCGCGCGCCATGTCCGCCATGTACCGCGAAGAAGTGCCCCAATACGGCACTCTGGTCGAGCTGGTGGCCGACATCAACGCTCGCACGCTGGACGCCCAGCCCGCGCTGCGCGCGCAGATGGCGCAGTCGGGCGAACTGGAGCGGCTGGACGTCGAGCGCCACGGCGCCATCCGCGTCGGCACGGCCGCCGAGCTGGCCACGCTGCGCCGGCTGTTTGCCGTCATGGGCATGGAACCGGTGGGTTACTACGATCTGTCGGTGGCTGGCGTGCCCGTGCATTCGACGGCGTTCCGCCCGGTGGGCGATGCCGCGTTGCTGGCCAACCCGTTTCGCGCGTTCACGTCGCTGCTGCGGCTTGAGCTGATTGCTGACGCCGCACTGCGTGACAAGGCCGCTGCCATCCTGGCGTGCCGCCAGATCTTTACGGCGCGCGTGCTGGAATTGATTGCCCAATGCGAAGCCGACGGCGGCCTGGCCAGCGCAGATGCCGACGCCTTTGTGCGCGAAGCGCTGGAGACCTTCCGCTGGCACAGCACCGCCACGGTCGACGCTGAAACATATCGGGCGCTGCAAGCCGCCCACCGCCTGGTGGCCGACGTGGTGTGCTTCCGCGGCCCCCACATCAACCACCTGACGCCGCGCACGCTCGACATCGACGCCGCGCAGGCCGCCATGCCAACACGTGGCATGGACGCCAAGGACGTGGTGGAAGGCCCGCCGCGCCGCAACTGCCCCATCCTGCTGCGCCAGACCAGCTTCAAGGCACTGCAAGAAGCGGTGCGCTTTACCGACGATGCCGGCGCCCACACGGCGCGCTTTGGCGAAATCGAGCAGCGCGGCGTGGCCCTGACGCGCAAGGGCCGCACGCTATACGACCAACTGCTGGCCGAGGTGCGCAGCATGGGCAATGCCGGCAGTGCGGCACCCAACTACGAAAGTCGGCTGGCCCAGGCGTTCCGCGCCTTTCCGGATACCCATGAGGCACTGCGTGCGCAAGGGCTGGCGTTCTATCGCTACACCCTCACGCCATCGGGCCAGGCACACGCCGACAGCGCAGCGGCGGCCGATGCGTCATTGGATGAACTTCTGGCCAACGGCTGGGTGCAAGCCGATCCCATCACGTATGAAGATTTCTTGCCGGTGAGCGCGGCGGGCATCTTCCAGTCCAACCTGGGCGGCGAGGAGCAGAAGCAGTATCAAGCCCACGCCGCACAGCAAGCGTTTGAGGCTGCGTTGGGTGCACCCGTGCACGACGAAATCGCGTTGTACGAAGCGGCACAGCAGCGCTCGCTCGATCAGGTCCGCGCCGTGCTGCGCGGCACGCCCATCGTGGACGCCGCATGACCGGCCTGCACACACCAGCCGCCATGCCGGGCTTTGCGGCCCCGTTTGCAAACCCCGCCGGCTCGCCCATCCGCGAACTGTTTCCGTACCTCAGCCAGCCGGGGATGATCTCGCTGGCGGGCGGGTATCCGTCGCCGAGTCTGTTCGATGCCGAAGGGCTGGCGCACGCCGCCGCCCATGCCATGGCGAGCGACGCGCAAGCCTTGCAGTACGGCGCCACGGAAGGACTGCCCGTCCTTCGCACGGCGCTCGCAGCGCTGATGGGCGCACGGGGCGTCCAGGCCAGCGCCGAGCAGACGATGGTGACCACAGGCTCGCAGCAAGCGTTTGACCTGCTGGTGCGGGCGTTGATCGAACCCGGCGATACGGTGCTGGTGGAAGTGCCCGCCTACCCCGCCACGCTGCAAGCCTTGCGCCTGGAGCAAGCCCGCATCGTGCCCGTGCCGATGGACGAACACGGCCTGCAAACCGATGCGCTGGCCGACCTGCTGCACCAGTTGCCCGCCACGCAGCGCCCCAAGCTGCTCTACACCGTGCCGAATTTTTCCAACCCGCGCGGCACGCTGCTGTCTGCACAACGGCGCGAAGCCCTCGTGCAGTTGGCCTGCACCCATGGCTTCTGGGTGGTGGAAGACGATCCCTACGGCGAGCTGCGCTTTGATGCGCCGGAGGGCCACGCCGTTGCCATGCCCCCGACGCTGCGGGCAGAGGGCGACCGGTTGGCCGGAGGCGGCACGAACCCGGTGGTGTATCTCTCCAGCCTGTCCAAGACCGTCGCTCCCGCGCTGCGGATCGGCTGGATGCTGGCCGACAGCAGCCTGCTGCGACGGTGCGCCATCGCCAAACAGACGGTGGATCTGTGCACGTCGCCGCTGGCGCAGATGGTGGCGGCGCGCTATCTCGAAAGCCGCCGCTATCCGGCCACGGTGCAGCGCGCGCGCATCGAGTATCAACGGCGCATGCAAGCGCTGGTGCAAGGCATCGCCACGCAGCTGGATGGCCGTGTGCAGTGCGCGGCGCCGGCAGGCGGCATGTTTGTCTGGGCGACGTTCGCGCAGTCGATCGACCCGCAAGCGCTCTTTGATGCCGCCGTGTCGCAGCACGTGCTCTACGTGCCGGGCAAGGCGTTCTACCCGGACAACGCGCAACTCAACACGATGCGTCTGTCGTTCGCCGCGCCCGAGGTGCCGCAGATCGAGCAGGCCGTGCAGCGGCTGGCCGCAGCCGTGGCGCTGGCCATGCGGTGACACCTCCTCAAATAGAGACAACCTTCATCGCATAGCCATGACACCCGACAACCTGATTCCGGCCTTGCGCGACATCGTGGGGGCCGCCAATGTTTTAACCGACGACGACTGCGCCGAATACGAATCCGACTGGCGCCAACGCGTGCGCGGCAAGGCGCTGTGCGTGGTGCGGCCCGGCTGCACGGCCGAAGTGGCCGCGGTCGTGCGCGCGTGCGCACAAGCCGGTGTGTCGCTCGTGCCGCAGGGTGGCAATACGGGCCTGGTGGAAGGCTCGGTGCCCGATGCCAGCGGCGAGCAGGTCATCCTAAGCCTGCGCCGCATGCAGGCCGTGCGCGCCATCGACGCCGCCAACATGACGATGACGGTGGACGCCGGTTGCGTGCTCCAGTCGCTGCAGGACGTGGCAAGCGAGGCCGGCATGCTGTTCCCGTTGAGCCTGGGCGCGGAAGGCAGTTGCACAATCGGCGGCAACCTGGCAACCAACGCAGGCGGCACGCAAGTGCTGCGCCATGGCAATGCGCGCGAGCTGTGCCTGGGGCTGGAAGTCGTGCTGGCCGACGGGCAAATCTGGGAGAGCCTGCAAGGCCTGCGCAAGGACAACACCGGCTATGACCTGCGCAATCTGTTCATCGGCAGCGAGGGCACGCTGGGCATCATCACGGCGGCCACGGTGCGCCTGTATCCGCAACCGGCTGCGCAATTGACGGCGTGGGCAGCCGTGCCTTCGCTGCAAGCCGCCACAGCGTTGCTGGCCTTGTCGCACCGGCATCTGTCTGCCGCGCTCACGGGCTTTGAGGTCATGAGCCAGGAAGGGCTAAAGCTGGTCGACACGCACTATCCGCATCTGCGCGTGCCGATGTGGCGCGAAACGATGTGGTGCGTCTTGCTGGAAGCCTCCGACAGCGAATCGGAGGCGCACGCCCGGGCGCAGTTTGAACACCTGCTGGAAACCGCGATGGAAGACGGCATCGTGACCGACGCGATCATCGCCGAGAACATCCGGCAGGCGCACGATCTCTGGCACATCCGCGAGAGCATCACGCTGGCCCAGGCGGCCGAAGGGCCCAACATCAAACACGATGTCTCGGTGCCGATCTCGCGCATCCCCGACTTTGTAGCGCAGACCGATGCGCATCTGCAGGCCCTGGCGCCGGGCCTGCGGCTCATCAACTTCGGGCACCTGGGCGATGGGAACCTGCATTACAACGTGCAGCCTCCTGAGGGGACAGACGCTGCGGCGTTCGTTGCCGCGCATGAGGCTGCGATTGGCGATGCGGTGTACCAGTCCGTCCACCGATTTGGCGGTTCGATCTCAGCCGAGCATGGTATCGGCTCGCTCAAGCGCGATCACCTTCCGCACTACAAGGCGCCGGTGGCGCTGCAATTGATGCAGACCATCAAGCAAGCGCTCGACCCGCAACGTCTGCTGAACCCGGGGCGCGTGCTCGCATGATCGCCCGGTCAGATCAGATGGCGCGATAGGTATCGCTCACGGCCATTGATTGCATGGGGCGGCGCAGCGTCGGATCGAACGGATTGATCTGCGTGGTGAGCCGATTGGCCTCGCGCAGCAGCATGTCGTAGACGATGGGCAGGCGCTCGGCGCTCAGGCGGTTGGCAAGCGTCCCCACAGAGAGTGCGGCCACGACGTTGCCGTTGCGATCGAACACCGGTACGGCAATGCCGGCCATGCCTTCGAGCAGCCCGTCCGTCTTGGCGCTGTAGCCGAGTTCGCGCGCCTTCCTGACCTCGGAGCGCAGATAGACCTCGTCGTACACGCTGTAGTGCCGGATGCGAGGCAGGTTGTAGCGCAGCACCTCCTCCTGCTCGGCATCGGGCAGGTGCGCCAGGATCACCAGCGCGCCCTGGCCCACACCGAGTTCAATCCGGCCGCCCACATCACCCGTGAAGGTGCGGATCGGATATTGGCCTTCCACGCGATCCAGGCACACAGCATCAAAGCCCGAGCGCACCAGCAGCAGGACCGTGTCGCCCAGGCTGGCGTTCAGCCGCAGCAAGGCTGGCCGCGCGACCGAGCGCAAGTCGTTTACCGCGCCGGCCTGGGCCGCCAGGCAGAACAGGTCCAGGCTCAGCCGGTACAGCTTGTTCTGCTGATCCTGCTCGACCATGCCTTCTTGCGTGAGCCCCTGCAGCAGGCGGTGCGTGGTGGCGGGCGTCATTCCCAGGGTCTTTGCCAGGTAGGTGACGCGCACACCTTGGTGCTGCTGCTCCGCCATGGTGCGCAGGATCTGGAAGGTGCGGTGCATGGCGCTGCGCTGATGCGCGTCGTCGTCGGAATCTACAGACATAAAGCTGGAATGGACTGAATTCGGTTGATCGATTGTATTCCGTTCACCGGAATAAATATGAGAAATATTCCAACTACAGCGTATACACCTAGGTTGTAACGATGTTTTGGCACAGGTGTTGCAATAGCATAGCCATATTGTTCAAACAGAAGCGTCTGGCGACGCCCCCAAGTCGCAAAGGATGACCGATGAGTTTTCTGCGCCTCAACCATGTCTCCAAGCAGTACGGCGACCTGCGGGTCGTTCAGGACTTCAACCTGAACGTGCACAAGGGCGAGTTCGTCTCGCTGCTGGGCCCCTCCGGCTGCGGCAAGACCACGACCCTGCAGATGATTGCGGGCTTCGCGGAGGTGACCGAAGGCTCGATCGAGCTGGACGGCAAGGACATCACCCGTGCCAAGGCCAACGCGCGCGGCCTGGGGATCGTGTTCCAGACCTACGCGCTGTTCCCGCACATGACGGTGCGCGAGAACGTGGAGTTCGGGCTGGAGATGCGCAAGTGCCCGGCAGCGGAACGCCGCGAGCGCGCCATGCAGACGCTGGCGCTCGTGCATCTGGACAAACATATCGATCGCTACCCGCGCGAGCTGTCGGGCGGCCAGCGCCAGCGCGTGGCCCTGGCGCGGGCGCTGGTCATCAAGCCGCCGGTGCTGCTGCTGGACGAGCCGCTGTCGAACCTGGACGCCAAGCTGCGCGAAGAGATGCAGTTCGAGCTGCGTGAAATCCAGCGCAAGGTCGGCACGACCACCATCATAGTCACCCACGATCAGGCCGAAGCCATGTCGATCAGCGATCGCGTGGTCGTCATGGAGGCGGGCCGCATCACCCAGGTGGATACGCCGCTGGCGGTGTATGAGCATCCGCGCAATGCGTTCATCTCCACCTTTGTCGGCAAGGCCAATCTGCTGCATGCCGCGGTGGTGTCGGGCGCCGATGGCGCACTTCGCGCATCGGTCGGTTCCGTGCAACTGGCGCTGCCGCCGGGCACGCCGGCCGGCAGCAAGGTCGTGCTGGCGCTGCGCCCCGAAAAGATGACGTGCACCGCCGACGGCACCGGCCGCTGCGAAGGCCGCGTGACCGAACGCTTCTTCCTCGGCAACCAATGGATGTACACCGTCGACACGCCGCTGGGCGCGATGCTTGTATCCGCCGTCAACGATGGCGATGCCCCGCGCGAAGTGGGTCAGACCGTCGGCGTGGATTGGCAGGACCGCTATGTCCGCGTGATCGGTAGCGAGGGGACCGCAGCATGAACCGCAGACCGACCTGGGTGCCGTGGAGCATGACCGGCCCGGCGCTGGCGCTCTTTGCCGTAATGCTGTTCGTGCCGCTCGCGCTGAGCGTGATCCTGTCGTTCAACGCGTTTGATGCCGACAAGGGCCCGATTGCGGGCACCTTCACGTTCGTGCACTACCTGCACGTGGTGCAGGACCCGTACTACTACGAGATCTTCTGGCGCACGCTGCGCGTCTCCGCACTTGTGACGCTGGTGTGCATCCTGATTGGCGCACCCGAGGCCTACATCCTGAGCCGGATGCGCAAACCCTGGCGCTCGATTTTTCTGCTCGTCATTCTGGCGCCGCTGCTGATCTCGGTCGTGGTGCGCGCCTTCGGCTGGAGCATGCTGCTCGAGCCCGAAGGTCTGATCAACGCCGCGTTCAAGGCCGTTGGCATCGGCTCGGTCAAGCTGCTGTACAACGAGACGGCCGTCGTGATTGCGCTGGTGCACGTGATGCTGCCGTTCATGGTGATCCCAGTGTGGACCTCGCTGCAAAAGCTCGACCCTTGGGTGGAAAACGCCGCGCTGTCATTGTCCGCATCGCACTTCACCACCTTGCGCCGCGTGGTGCTGCCACAGGTCATGCCGGGCATTCTGTCGGGCAGCCTGATCGTGTTCGGCCTGGCGGCCAGCTCATTCGCCATTCCGGGGCTGCTGGGCGGGCGCCGCGTGAAGATGGTCGCCACGCTCATCTACGACGAATACCTGAACGAACTGAACTGGCCCCTGGGCGCAGCCATCGCGCTGATTCTGCTGGCGGCCAACCTCGTCATCATGCTGGGCTGGAACCGCATGATCGAAGGCCGTTACAAGAAGACGCTGGGCTGAAGGAGCGCACATGCAAAAGAACGGACCGCTCGCGCTCATCTTCAACGCGCTCGTCATCACCTTCATGCTGGCACCGCTGGTGATCGTGTGCATCGTCGCCTTCACGCCCGAAGAAACGCTCACGCTGCCGACCCATCATTTCTCGCTGCGCTGGTTCGACCAGGTGCTGCATCACCCCGACTTCGTGCAATCGTTCTGGAACAGCCTCTGGCTGGGCTTGGCGGCGGCCACGTTGTCGACTGCGCTGGCAGTGCCGGCCGCGATGGCCATCGTCCGCTACCGCGCGCCGGGGCTGCAGTATCTGCAAGGCGTGTTTCTGTCGCCGCTGATCATTCCGCACCTGGTGTTGGGCGTGGCGCTACTGCGCATGTTCTCGCTGGTGGGCGGGCAAGGCAGCTTCGGCTGGCTGATCTTCGCGCACGCATTGATCGTCACGCCGTACACCATGCGGCTGGTGATGGCCGCGCTGGTGGGTTTTGACCACTCGGTCGAGCACGCGGCCTATTCGCTGGGTGCGAGCAGCTTCACGGTGTTCTGGCGCATGACGCTGCCGATGATCCTGCCGGGCATCACGGGCGGGTGGCTGCTGGCCTTCATCAACAGCTTTGATGAACTGACCATGTCGATCTTCGTGGTGTCGCCCGCCACCGTCACGCTGCCGGTGCGCATGTACATGTACGCCACGGAATCACTCGACCCGATGATGGCCGCCGTCTCGGCGCTGATCGTCTTCCTCACGCTCGCGCTGATGCTGCTGCTGGACAAGATCTACGGCCTGGACCGGATTCTGATCGGCAAGCATTGAGACACAGATCACGATGAACGCTCCTGCAAATCCATCTGCCCGCGCGCAGCTCCAGCGCCTCAAAGAGCGCAATCGCCCCGCGGTGGCTTTTGTGCTGGATGGCCAGCCCGCCGAAGCGCTTGCCGGCGACACCATCTTGACGGCCGTGCTCACGCAAACACGCCAGTTGCGCATCAATGAATTCAGCCACCAGCCGCGCGCAGGCTTCTGCCTGATGGGCGCATGCCAGGACTGCTGGGTGCGCCTGGCCGATGGCAAATCGCTGCGCGCCTGCCAGACCATGATCGAACCCGGCATGCACATCTGCACGCAACCCGCCGGCGGCGAGGGAGCCGCGTGATGACGCAACCCGCCCCCACGCTGCAGCGCCAGTCGCAGGAGGATCTGCCGCCCGTCATCATCGGTGCCGGGCCGGCAGGTGTGCGCGCGGCGCAGACGCTGCTGGCACACGGCCTCAAGCCCATCTTGCTGGATGAAGCCCAGCGCGCCGGCGGCCAGATCTATCGCCGCCAGCCGGATGGCTTTGCCCGCAGCGCCGCTGATCTGTATGGCACCGAAGCCGCGCGTGCGCAGGCCGTACATGCCGCCTTTGACCAGCTCCAGCCTCAGATCGATTACCACCCGCAGACCCTGGTGTGGAATGCCCAGCCCGATCTGCTCGACCTGCTGCATGTGCCGACGCGCGCAGTCAGCAGCCTGCCCTGGCGCGATGTGATCGTCGCTACCGGTGCCACAGACCGTGTGCTGCCGATCCCGGGTTGGACACTGCCGGGCGTCTATACGCTGGGCGGGGCGCAAGTCGCGCTCAAATACCAGGGCTGCGCGATTGGCGATGCCGTTGTGTTTGCGGGCACCGGCCCGCTGCTGTATCTGGTGGCCTGCCAGTACGCAAAGGCCGGCGCAAACGTCGTGGCGGTGCTCGACACAGCCCCGGCCACCGCGCGCTACAAGGCAGCACCGGCCATGCTGGGCCAGCCTGCCGTCATGGCCAAGGGCATGGCGCTGGTGGGCTGGCTCAAGCTGCACGGCATCCCCATGCATCACGGCGTGCGTTTGCTGCGCGCGGAGGGCGATGCCGGGGTCGAGCGACTCGTCTGGCAAGACAGCGCCGGCCGTGAACAACGCACGGCTTGCTCCGCTGTCGGCATGGGCTACGCGCTGCGGCCCGAAACACAGCTCGCCGATCTGCTGGGCTGCGCGTTCGAATTTTCCGCGCTGCACCGCTGCCATGTGCCGCGCATTGATGCGATGCGGCGCAGCTCCGTCGCGGGCGTGTATCTCGCGGGCGATGGCGCGGGCATCATGGGCGCCGATGCAGCCGAATACTCGGGCGAATTGGCAGCGCTCGCCCTGTTGCAGGATCGGCAAATCACCGTCGACACCGATCGCTTGCCTGCGCTTCGCAGGCGCCTACAAAAGATCGAGCGATTCCGCCACGCGCTGGAAGTTGCTTTCCCCTTTCCCGATGACTGGGCCGCACACGCCAGCGACGATCTGGTCGTGTGCCGCTGCGAGAACGTCACCGCGGGCACCCTGCGGCAAACGGCAGCCGAATGCGGCGTGCACGAGCTGAACCGGCTGAAGGCGCTGTGCCGGGTGGGCATGGGCCGCTGCCAGGGCCGGATGTGCGGCGCGGCGGCAGCAGAAATCCTGGCGCACGCGCAGTCCGTTCCGCTGGCGCAGGTGGGCCGATTGCGCGGTCAGGCACCGATCAAGCCGCTACCGTTAGACGTGACCGAGGCGATCGAACCGGAGGGCCACCATGCGTGAGCAGCTTGCATACGACGTGGCCATCATCGGCGGCGGCATCATGGGCAGCGCCACCGCGCTGTTCCTGCGGCGGCGCGGGCTGACCGTCACGTTACTCGAGCGCGACCTGTGCGGTTCGCGCTCAAGCGGTGTCAATTTTGGCGGTGTGCGCCGCCAGGGGCGCTCCATTGAGCAATTGCCGCTGGCCCAGCGCTCGCACCAGATCTGGGGGCGCCTGACCGAGCTGATCGGCACCGAGGCCGAATACGAGCGCAGCGGGCACTTCAAGATCGCCCGTAGCGTGGCCGACATGGAATCGCTGGCCAGCTATGCAGCACGCAGCGAGGGCTTTGGCCTCGGGTTGCAGCTCATCGAAGGCCGGGCTGCGCTGCAAAAGGTCTTTCCGATGGGCGGCGACCAGGTCGTCGGCGGCTCGCTGTGCCCCGAAGACGGGCAGGCCAACCCGCGCCTGCTGTCGCCCGCATTTGCACGCGCGGCGCAGGCGGCAGGCGCCGATGTGCGCGAGCACGCGCCGGTGCAATCGGTCGAGCACGATGGCGCGCGCTTCGTCGTCCATGCACGGCAGCATGACCGCGATCTGGAAGTCAAAGCCTCCGCGCTCGTCAACTGCGCCGGGGCCTGGGCAGCCCAGTTTGCAGCGCAATGGGGCGAGCCCGTGCCGATGTTCACCATCCCGCCCACCATGGGCGTCACCGAGCCGCTGCCGTTTTTCCTGCCGTGGAGCCTGGGCGTGGAAGGCGGCGGCATCTACTGCCGCCAGGTGCGGCGCGGCAATGTGGTGTTCGGTGGCGGGCGCGGCTACGTATTGGACGACGAGCGCGCGCGCTCGTCGCACGTGGCGATCCTGCGCCAGCTGCCGCAGTTGGCTGCCCTGCTGCCGCAACTTACGGGCGCCCACATCATCCGCACGTGGAGCGGCACGGAGGGCAACCTGCCTGACGACCAGCCCGTGATTGGGCCAAGCGCCCGTCGCCCTGGCCTGTTCCACGCCTTTGGCTTTGCCGGCGCCGGTTTCCAGCTCGGGCCCGGCGTGGGCGATGTCATGGCCGAGCTGATTGCCGAAGGCCGCACCACCACGCCGATCGAACCCTTTTCCATCCAACGCTTTCTGCCACCCGCAGCTTGATGCACTTGATGCCCCAGGAGACCACCATGCTTGTGAAACACGCGAAAACATCGTTCACGTCCATCATTGCAGCGGCTGCCGGAACCGCGCTGCTCGCCGCCGGCGCCGCCCACGCCGAAACCAAGACGCTGTACATCGGCATGAACGGCGGCAACATGGAACGCACCTACACGCAGTTCGTGTTCCCGCCGTTCGAGAAGGCCAACAACGTCAAGGTCGTCGTCGTGCCCGGCACCTCGACCGACATCCTCGCCAAGGCCCAGGCGACCAAAGGCAAGGCGCAGATGCACGTGATGACGCTGGACGACGGCGTCATGTTCCGCGCCATCGGCATGGGGCTGTGCGAAAAGCTCAAGCCTTCGGCCAACCTGTCGGCCGTGCCCGCCATTGCCCACCTCAAGGGGGACTACGCGGTGGGCCTGTCGATGGGGCTGACGGGCCTGGCCTACAGCACCAAGATCTTTGCCGACAAGGGCTGGACGCCGCCCACCTCGTGGGGCGACCTGGCTGACCCGAAATACAAGGGCAAGGTGGTCGTGCAATCCATGCCGGCTTCGTCGTTCGGGCTGGATGCCTTCCTGATGTTCAACCGGCTCAAGGGCGGCACGGAAAAGAACGTCGACCCGGCCTTCAAGGCATGGCCCACCACCATCGGCCCGAACGTGGTCGAGTACATCCCGAACTCGTCGAAGGTGGTGGAAATGATGCAGTCCGGCGATGCCGCGCTGTTCCCCTACACGCTCACGCAGGTCGAGCTGATGAAGTCCAAGGGCATCCCGATGGAATTCGTCGCGCCCAAGGAAGGCGCCGTCGTTCTGCTGACAGCGCAGTGCGTGCTGGCCAACAACCCGGATGCCGACTTGGCGCAGAAGCTGGCGGACTACCTGATCAGCCCCGAGGCCCAGGCGCTCGCCATGGAAAACGGCTCCTACAATCCAGTCAACCCCAAGGCGCCGCTCAAGGGCAAGGCGGCGGACGAGCAGAACAAGATGAACAACATACTGAAGACGGCCGTTGCCCTGGACTGGGACGTGATCAACGCTGAGCGCCCGGAGTGGAGCAAGCGCTGGAACCGCACCGTCGAGCGTTGAGCGTTACACGTCTGCGCACCGCAACAATTTTTTGATTGAACACGAGAGAACAGCAAGGATTCGCGCCATGTCAGATTCACGAACACGATTGCAGACCGTACTGAAGGCCCTCGGCCTAGACCTGAAGGCCTACGAAGGGTCGGATTGGACGAGCCGCGCCCCGCGCGATGGCACGGTACTGGCGACCGTGAAATCGCATACCGCCAGCGAGGCCGAGGCTGCCATCCAAGGCGCGCATCAGGCGTATCTGGCGTGGCGTACCGTGCCGGCACCCGTGCGTGGAGAACTGGTGCGCCGCCTGGGCGAGGTCCTGCGCACGCACAAGGCAGCGCTTGGCGAACTGGTGTCGCTGGAGGCAGGCAAGATCACCTCCGAGGGCCTGGGCGAAGTGCAGGAGATGATCGACATCTGCGACTTTGCCGTCGGTCTGTCGCGGCAACTGCATGGCCTGACCATCGCCAGCGAGCGCCCTGGGCACCGGATGATGGAAACCTGGCATCCGATGGGCGTGGTGGGCATCATCTCGGCGTTCAACTTTCCGGTGGCGGTGTGGTCGTGGAACGCTGCGCTGGCCCTGGTGTGCGGCAACGCCATCGTGTGGAAGCCGTCGGAGAAAACGCCGCTCACCGCCATTGCTTGCCAGCACCTGATGCAGCAGGTTGTCGATGCGTTCAATGCGGAAAAGCCGGGCGCGATTCCCGCCGGGCTGAGCCAACTGCTGATCGGCGGGCGCGATGTGGGCGAAGCGCTCGTGGCCAGTCATCTTGTGCCGGTCGTCAGCGCCACGGGCTCGACGCGCATGGGCCGCCAGGTGGGCGTGAAAGTGGCAGAACGCTTTGGCCGCTCGATCCTGGAGCTGGGCGGCAACAACGCAATGATCGTCACGCCTTCGGCGGATCTGGAACTGGCGGCACGCGCCATCACCTTTGCCGCCGTTGGCACGGCGGGCCAACGCTGTACGTCGCTGCGACGCCTGATCGTGCACCGCTCGGTGGCCGATACGCTGCTCGCCCGTCTGGAAAAGATCTACCAAAGCATTGCCATTGGCGACCCGCTGGCCGATGGCACGCTGGTCGGCCCGTTGATCGACCAGGCGGCCTTCGACGGCATGCAACAGGCACTGGCGCAGGCCCGCGCTGAAGGCGGCGAAGTCCTGGGTGGCGAGCGCTTGCGCGAAGACCTGGGCACCGACGCCTGGTACGTGCGCCCCGCGCTGGTCAAGATGCCGAAGCCGACGAAGGTGATGGAAAGCGAGACCTTCGCGCCCATCCTCTATGTCGTGACGTATGACGGCGACACCGAGCAGGCCATCGCCATCCAGAACGGCGTGCCGCAGGGCCTGTCGTCCGCCATCTTTACGGCAAACCTGAGCGATGCGGAGCGCTTCATGTCATCGGCGGGCAGCGACTGCGGCATCGCCAACGTCAACATCGGCACGTCGGGCGCCGAAATCGGCGGTGCGTTCGGCGGCGAGAAGGAAACCGGCGGCGGGCGGGAATCCGGCTCGGACGCATGGAAGAGTTACATGCGCCGCGCCACCAATACCGTCAACTACAGCGGTGCGCTGCCTCTGGCACAAGGCGTCCGGTTCGACGTTTGATCAGCGCTTGTGCGACGTGATGATCAGGCGGCGGCGCGAAATGCTCCGCCGCCTTGATGGTCAACACGCGCTCAACGCGCCGCGCCACCCACATCCGTGATCGCGCTATAGACAAGCGTGCGCAATTGCCGGCGCACGGGGTAAGCAGACGACGGCAGGACCTGCGTCAGGAACAGGCCGATGAGGTCTTCCTGCGGGTCCACCCAGAAGAAGGTGCCGGCCGCGCCGCCCCAGAAGAAATCGCCCGTGCTGCCGGGAATCAACGTGGCCGCCTGCGAGATCGTGGTCGCAAAGCCCAGCCCGAAACCCACGCCGTCATACGCTGCCTCGCTAAACATGGAAGGCGACGACAGGCTCGACATGTCGCGCCCGCCCGGCAGATGGTTGGCGGTCATCAGCGCCAGCGTTTTGGGCCCCAGCAGGCGCACGCCATCCAACTCGCCGCCCTGCAGCAGCATGCGTGAGAAGCGCAGGTAATCCGCCGCGGTGGAAACCAAACCACCGCCACCGGAAATGAAGCTGGGCGGTTTCAGGTACGGGCTGGCGCGCGGATCGTCCTGCAAGACCGGCCCACGATCGGACACCGCCTTCGAACCCATCGCCCCCACGGCGTAGCACGCACAGAAGCGCGAGGCCTTCTCTTCCGGCACATGAAACGCCGTATCGACCATGCCCAGCGGGTCGAAAATCCGTTCCTTCAGGAACGTCTCGAACGGGATGCCGCTGATCTTGCCGACCAGGTAGCCGAGCACATCGGTGGAAACGGAGTAGTTCCACGCCTCGCCCGGCGAGAACTCCAGCGGCACGCCGGCCAGCTTTTCGATCATCTCGTCGAGCGTGCCATCGGTGGCGATATCGCCCAGCTTCAGCCGGCGGTACGCCGCGTCGACATTCGTGTTCTGGTGAAAGCCATAAGTCAGGCCGGAGGTGTGGCGCAGCAGGTCGACCATGCGCATGGGGCGCGTGACCGGGCGCGACTGGAAGCCCTCCATAAAGCCGCCGGCGTGCACGCCCAGGTTGGCCCATGCGGGGATGAACTTGCTGACCGGATCGTCCAGCGCGACCTTGCATTCCTCCACCAGCATCATGAACGCCACCGATGTGATGGGTTTGGTCATCGAGTAGATGCGGAAGATCGAATCTTCAGCCAGCGGCACTTGGCGCTCGCGGTCGGCCAGGCCCAGCACGGAGTTCAAGGCCAGTTCGCCGCGCCGCCACACCTGGACGAGCGCGCCGGGCAGCTTGCCCGTCGCAATGTAAGCGTCATCGATGAAGCGCTCGACCCGTGCGAGCCGATCGCGGGACATCCCCTGCGTTTGCGTGCCTTGCCTGTCCATGCCGTCTCCTTACATTGATGCCCGCGCCGGGCGCAGGTTTGCCAGACTCCGATCCGGTCTGCGCGGTATTCCGACGCGCGCAGACCTGCCCAGCGACACTGTACAGCGCTGATCCATTGCCCGCGAGAATGCCCGGCCCGCGCCTATGCTTCAATGCGGTTCGACCGCAACCCCGTACCAACATGAAGCGCTTCGACGACCTGTATCTCTTCACGCGCGTGGTGGAAGCCGGTGGCTTTTCCGCCGCCGAGCGCGCCACGGGCATCCCCAAGTCACGTCTGAGCCGGCGCATTGCAGAGCTGGAGGTGCAGCTCGGCACGCGGCTGCTGCAACGCTCAAGCCATCGCGTATCGGTCACGCCCGTGGGCGAAGCGGTGTACCGGCATGCGCGCGACATGGCTGATGCGTCAGCGGCCATTGAAGCGCTGGCCGGTGCAGCACGTAGCGAACCGGCCGGCGTGCTGCGCGTCGGCACGTCGCCTTTGCTGGCGGAAACGCTGGTCGCCGGCTGGCTGGCCGAATTTGCCGATGCGCATCCGAAGCTGCGCATCGAGCTGGACTTATCCAACACCTACGTCGACCTGATCGAGCAGCGCATTGACGTGGCGATCCGCGCGGCCACGGGGCCACTGCCCTCACGCGATGTGGTGGCGCGGCATCTAGTGGTCTCGCCGCGCGTGCTGGTGGCCAGCCCCACGTTGATTGCCCGTGTGGGGGAGCCCGACACGCCCGCCGCGCTGGAAGATTTCCCTTGCCTGGGGCAAGGCTCGCTCGCCCGCAGCCGCGATTGGATATTGCAGGATGCGCGCGGCCATCGGCTGGCGCTGCCGATTCGCCCACGCTTTGCCAGCGACAACATCATCGCCCTGCGCGAAGCCGCCATCGCGGGGCTTGGCCTGGCCATCCTGCCGCAGCATTGCTGCCATGCCGCGCTTAACAGTGGCCACCTGCGCACGGTGTTGCCGGGCTGGACACCCGAGCCGGCCGACCTGCACGCACTCTATCCATCGCGTGCAGGCGTGCCGCCGTCGGTGAAGGCGCTGGTGGCGTTCCTGCGCGAGCGCTTTGCCGCGGAAGCCACCATGCAACCGTTGACCTGAACCCGCGCGTTACTTCACCACGCGGCCAAGGAAGTCGAGCATGTGGGCACCAATTTCCGCATGGTGCGTCTCCAGCGCAAAGTGGCCGCTATCGACAAAGTGGATCTCCGCATCCGGTAGGTCGCGCTTGAAGGCCTCCGCGCCGGGCGGAATGAAGATGGTGTCATTGCGTCCCCACACCGCCAGCAGCGGCGGGCGGTGCGCGCGAAAGTACGCATGCAGCGCCGGATACAGCGCCACGTTGCTCGCGTAATCCAGGAACAGATCCATCTGGATATCGAGCTGGCCCGGGCGGCTCAGAAAATACTGGTCGAGCAGGTAGCCATCCGGTGCCACGCGCGTCGGGTCCGGCACGCCATTCAGGTATTGCCACTGGGTCATCTCATCCGAAACGATCGCATGCAACTCACGGCGATGCGCTTCGTCCGGATTGTCCCAATAGGCCTTGACTGGCGCCCACGGCCCCTCGCCCAGGCCTTCCTCATAGCCGTTGCCGTTTTGCGTGACGATGGCGCTGATCCGCTCCGGATGCGCCATCGCCAGACGCCAGCCGACCGGCGCACCGTAGTCAAACACGTAGATTGCGTACCGCGACAGGCCGATCGCCTGCGTAAAGCCGTCGACCACATGCGCCAGGTTGTCGAACGTGTAGCGGAAGCCGCTTGGCACCTGCGTCAGGCCAAAACCGGGAAAGTCCGGCGCCACCACGTGATAGCGCTCGGCCAACTGGGGGATCAGGTTGCGGAACATATGCGACGCGCTGGGAAAACCGTGCAGCAACAGCACGGTGGGCGCATCGGCTGGGCCAGCCTCCCGATAGAACACGCGCACACCTTCGACTTCCACCGTGCGGTGGCGCACAGCGCTGGGGGCATACGCATCGACAACCAGATCAGCGGTTCGGGCAGGGGCGTTCATGGCAAGGCTCCGGATGGGTTTCGGGAAACAGCAGTGAAGCCATCGTAACCTTTGATATTAACTTTTACAAGTTACATAAAATTTTCCCATCGCTCGCATACCGATTTGTGATGTGAAATAAAACGGGCACGCCGTCTGGCGTGCCCGCGCGGGAAACGATGCAACAGGAAAACTCAGGTGAGCCGTTCGAGCGCCTGGGCGGCAATGCGCCGCGTGATGGTTTCTGCCGATTCTTCCGTGGCCAGCCGGCCGGCCTGTCCCGACCACAGGCTGATGAAATCGCCCGAGCCGGTCGGTTCGGTCTTGGCGCGCAGCGGCGCCAATGCGCCGCCGGCCGTGGGGAAGGCCGGGGCAAACGCACTCATCGGGCCAATCTCACGCATCAGCCGGTTGACGATGCCACGCGCCGGGCGGCCGGTGAACAAGTTGGTGAGCGCGGTGTCGGCGTCCGTTGCCTGCTTGAGCGCCGCGCGATGAATGGCCGATGTCTTGGCCTCCGGCGACAACATATAGGCCGTGCCGATCTGCACCGCCGATGCCCCCAGCGCCAACGCCGCCACCACACCGCGCGCATCGCCAATGCCACCCGCCGCAATGATGGGCACCTTCACCGCATCCGCTATCTGCGGCACCAGCGCAAAGGTGCCGACCTGCGATTCGATCGTCTTGGCGAGGAACATGCCGCGATGGCCGCCCGCTTCGTTGCCCATGGCGATGATGGCGTCTACGCCGCGCGCTTCCAGCCAGCGCGCCTCTTCCACCGTGGTGGCGGCGGAGATGACCTTCGCCCCCGTGGCCTTCACGCGGGCCTGCAATTCCGGCGAGGGCAGGCCGAAGTGGAAACTCACCACCTCCGGCTTCAGTTCTTCCACCAGCGCGCAAGTCGCTTCATCGAATGGCGCACGGTTGACGGCCGGCGCTTGCGCGTTCAAGTCGATACCAAACTCGGCGTAGTACGGCGCCAGATGGGCGCGCCATTTGGCATCGCGCTCGGGATCTGACTGTGGCGGCGTGTGGCAGAAGAAGTTCAGGTTGATGGGTCCACGCACGGCCGCCCGAAACTGCTCGACCTGCTGGCGAATCTGCTCGACGCTGAGCATCGCGCACGGCAGCGAACCGAGGCCACCGCCGCGCGCCACGGCAATCGCCAGTTCCGCGCCAGCCACGCCGGCCATCGGCCCCAGCACGATGGGCACTTCGATATTGAACAACTCCAGCACGCGTGCGTCAGGCCATGCGCTCATGATCATCTCCGGCAAGAAACTTGGACGACACATGGTAATGCGGCGGGCTTTTCACCGGATTGACCCGTTGAAACGTGCATGCAACAAGTAACTGGAATAGAGCGTTAAATTGGTTACAATTACCTCACCATCTTTCTCGTAGACCGCCATGTCCTCACCTGCCGCCGCCCCCGCCGATGCGCCCCTGCTGATCGCCGACGACCCGGTCCTGGACATGCTCAACACCGTGGCCAACGTCAACGGCCAGCCGCACGATTTCTGGCAGAACGACGTCGATGTCTCCGATTGGCTGGTGCGCGCGGGCTGGCTCGCTGAGCCGGTGGCTGGCCGCTACCCGCCTGGCGTGCTGCTGGCCGTGGCGCGACACCTACGCGAGGTGATTCGCACCTTGGTGGAAGCACGCAAAGCGGGCCGTGCGGCCAGCGCCGATGCGCTCAACGTGTTCCTGCGGCAAGCGCCCAGCCATCCGGTGTTGATATGGGAAAACGGCACCCCGCATGTCGAACGCCTGCGCCCGAACGATTCGGTTGAGCAGTGTCTGGCACCGCTGGCCGAAGCCGCCGCGCACCTGTTGGCCGAGGGCGATTTCCAGCTCGTGCGCGTGTGCGAACACCCGGAATGCACGCTGTGGTTTTACGACCGTACAAAGTCGCACAAGCGCCGCTGGTGCAGCATGGCAGTCTGCGGCAACCGTCACAAAGTGGCCGAATATCGCAAGCGCCAGCAGGGCTGATCGCAGCGTCGCTCGTTCCAATGCTGGAACGCCGCGTCGCGGCCAAGCGGGCTGCGCATCAGATGGCGGGTTCGTAATCTGTTCTCCCGAAACTTTCACCGCCTCAGGAGAGCAGCATGTCTCAAACTCAATCCACACCCGCACAACGCCTCGCAGGTCGCACGGCTATCGTCACGGGAGGCTCTCGCGGCATTGGCGCGGCCGTTGCGCGTCGACTGGCCGCCGACGGCGCACGCGTGGCCGTGGTCTATCGCAGCAACGCCGCAGAAGCCGACGCCGTGATCAACGCCATCCGCAGCACCGGCGCACAAGCCATTGCCGTGCAGGCCGACGTAAGCGACGCACCGTCCGTCGATGCAATGGTGAGCACCGTGCGCGAGGCCTTCGGCGCCATCGACATCCTTGTCAACAACGCAGGCATCCTGGAAAACCGACCGGTGGGCAGCATCGATCTCGCATCGTTCGACGCGCAGTTTCGCACCAATGCCTTCTCGACAATTCTCGTGACGCAGGCGGTGCTGCCGCATGTGCCGACACGCGGCGGGCATATCGTGAACGTGTCGTCGAGCCTGGTGTACCGGCCCCGCGCAGGGCTGGCGGTGTATGCGGCAAGCAAGGCCGCCGTCAGCGCCCTCACCCACGCGTTTGCGGTCGAACTGGGCGCGCGCAACATCACCGTCAACGCCGTGGCACCCGCGCTCACGCGCACCGACATGACCGCCCCGATTCCCGATGAGGTGAAAGCACGCATGCGCGAATCGACCCCGATGGGCCGCCTGGCCGAACCAGACGACATCGCCGACGCCATCGCCTTCCTGGCCTCCGACGACGCCCGCTGGATCACCGGCCGCACGCTAATGACCGACGGCGGATTCATCTAACAACCCGCCTCTCCCACGGGCGCTGGGCCAAAACGCCAACCCAGATACACAGAGGGTGTGGCCGTACCCTGCCCTAGATGGCGCCTTGGATTTTTGTCGCGGGGAGGAAAAAGAGGGGAGGCTGTCTGAGCGCAGCGAGTTTGCCTCCCCTCCCTCCCCGTGACACAAATCCAAGGGGAAGTCGCCATCTCGGGCGCGCCTTTCTTTGCTTACCTTTCTTTGGCAAGACAAAGAAAGTAAGTCGGCCCCGCCAGGGGCCGAAACCCAACATAAACAAATCCAACCAACAAAGCGCACGCCCGCAAAAAGCACACATGCGCAGCCACCCAATTACTCAGCCAACTGCTTCAAAAGCCGATAAAGAAACTCCCGCCCGTCATACAACCGCGCAATCTCGATACGCTCATCCAGACCATGCGTGCGCAAGTCAGCCGGCTCGGTAAACAGCCCCGACACGCCATACATTGGAATGCCCGCATTGCGCATGAACCGGCTGTCGGTTGCGCCCGTGCTCATCGCCGGAATCACCGGCACATTCCACATCTGCTGCGTCAGCGCCTCCACCGTCTTCACCAAGTCGCCATTGAGCGGCGACGCGGGGCTTGCGAGCGGCTTGTTGACGTAGCGCACGCTGATCTTCTCGTTGCCGATCACCTGCTTCAACTGACGATCGATATCGGCCGGATCATCGTGCGGCAGGATGCGGCAATTGACGGTGGCCTTGGCCGATTGCGGCAGCGCATTCTCGGCATGGCCGGCATTGACCATCGTGGCCACGCAGGTGGTGCGCAACTGCGCGTTGTAGAACGGAATGGCCGAAAGCCGATCGATCGCAGCCTGGTCCAGCTTGCCGGTGCCGACCGAACGCATGTCGTCCGCCAGTTGCCCCGTGGCCAGCGGCGCGCTGCGTGCGAAGTAAGTCTGCGTCACGTCGGCCAGCTTGACGGGAAACTGATACGCGCCCAACCGATCCAGCGCGGCTGACAACGCATAGATCGGGTTCGTCTTCGTCGGCACCGAGCTGTGGCCGCCCACGTCACGCGCTTCCAGCTCGTACGTCGTGTACATCTTCTCGGCCACCTGAATGCGGTGGAGCACCGGCTTGCCGTTGCGCAGCTCGCCACCACCGCCTTCGTTGATGCCGAACTCCGCCTTTACCAGCTCGGGCTTGTTGTTGACGATCCAGTACGCGCCGTTGGTCGGCACATCGCCGCGCTGCTCGTCTGTGGTCAACGCTAGGATGATGTCGCGCGATGGCTTGAAGCCTTCCTGCTTAAGCTGCCCCAGCACCGACACGAAGGCCGAGGCCATCGCTTTGTCATCAATCGCACCGCGCGCGGTGAAATAGCCGTCGGTCTCTTGCAGCGTGAACGGGTCGGTCTTCCAGTCTTCGCGCTTGGCTTCCACGACGTCAATGTGGGCAAGCAACAGCATCGGCTTCTTGGCGCCGGTGCCCTTGAAGCGCAGCACCAGGTTGCCCTTTTTCGGGAAGGGCTCAAGCACCTGCATGTCGGCAGCGGCAAAACCCGCATCGCGCAGGCGCTTTTCCATCGCATGCGCGGCCTTGGTGGTGTCACCCGCCGAATGCGTCGTGTTGATCTCGACCAGCTCTTTGTAGATGTCGTGATAGCGCTGTTGCTCGGGCGTGAGCGTGGTGGGCGCGGGCTTGCTGGCAGGGATGGTCTGAGCGACTGCACCAGCGCTGCATGCCAACACAGCTGCAGACACCAAGGCGCGAACGGGAACACGACGACACTGGAAACGCATGACACCTCCGAATAATCGTTATGTGAACCGGCTCATGGCTCGTAGCAAGCGGCTCGGGGGGCGTAGCAAAACCATGAGCGGTTTCTGAGTGCACCGCATAAAACAAAGCGGGGCCGACCCGAAGGCCGACCCCGCAGTGTAGCGCCGCGGCAGCCATTTCGCTGCCAGGGCAACCCATCAGAAAGCGTGCTCTACATCGCCACGCGAAACACCGCCACAGCGCGGCGCAACTCGTCCGCCTGTTCTTCCAGCGCCTGCGCAGCAGCAGCGGCCTGCTCGACCAGCGCGGCGTTCTGCTGCGTCACGTCGTCCATCTGCGTGACGGCTTCGTTGATCTGCTCGATGCCAGTGCTTTGCTCAGCCGAGCCCGCGCTGATCTCGCCCATGATGTCCGTCACGCGCTTCACGGCCACAACGATCTCTTCCATCGTCTTGCCCGCGCGCGCCACCAGCGTCGAGCCCGATTCCACACGCGTGGCGGAGTCTTCGATCAGCGATTTGATCTCCTTGGCGGCAGCCGCGCTGCGCTGTGCCAGCGTGCGCACTTCACCGGCCACCACCGCAAAACCGCGGCCCTGTTCACCGGCGCGCGCGGCTTCCACCGCAGCGTTGAGCGCCAGGATATTGGTCTGGAACGCAATGCCCTCGATCACGGCGATGATGTCGGTGATCTTGCGCGACGATTCGCTGATCTCCCCCATCGTGGTCACCACGTCTTGCACCACGGCGCCGCCCTGCACAGCAATCTCGGAGGCGCTCACCGCCAGCGTGCTCGCCTGACGCGCGTTGTCGGCGTTCTGCTTCACGATGCTCGTCAGCTCTTCCATGCTTGATGCGGTTTCTTCGAGCGAGCTGGCCTGCTCTTCCGTGCGCTGCGACAGATTGGTGTTGCCCGCTGCGATCTGCTGCGTGGCCGAGGCGATCGACTCGCTGCCGCGACGCACCGTCACCACGGTCTCCTTCAGCTTGGCTTGCATCTGTTGCAGGCCTTCCATCAGCAGGCCCATCTCGTCACGCGAGTGGATGCGTACGTTGGTGGTCAGGTTGCCGCCCGAGATCTCATGGAAGTGCACCAGCATCTCTGCCAGCGGGCGCGAGATCGCGCGCGACAGCACCAGGTAGCAGGCGGCAGCCAGCGCGATACCTACGGCGATCACGATGATGAACGCCCACACCAGACCGTCGAAGAACGACTGCGCCCTGCTGTAAGCCGACGCGGCAATCTCTGCTTGAATGGCGTTCAGACGATCGGCCTTGATGGCGTACGGGACGAACAGTTCGTACAGCTTGTCGAGCACCAGCGGACGCGCGGTAGCGTAGTCGTGGCGGTCGAACGCCGCCAGAGCCGGCTTCAGACCATCGTTGAAGAACGCATCGCGCAGGCGCTTGGCCTCGCCAGCGATCTGCTCTTCCTCGGGCGTGGCAAACGGCAGGGCGCTGTAGGCATTCCAACCGTCATCGCTTGCCTTGACCTGTTCGCGGGCGGCCTTCACCAAGTCGGCGATCTTCGCGTCGTCCGTTTCATAGACGGCCCGATCCAGCGCCGTACGGACTTGCACCAGCCTCGAAATAGCCTGACCCAGCGCACGTGTGGATGCGAGCTGATTCGAATAGGTTTCCTTCAGCGCGTTGTTGGAGCGCATGTTGCCGTACAACCCCAGCGCGCCGACGCCCGCCAGAAATACAGCCAAAACAAACAGGACCAGCGCCAGCCGGGCCTTGATGGAGAGCGTCTTCATATCTGCCGTGGATTGCTAAGAACAAAACGTCGCGACCCCAGACTGGGCGCCGACTTTAGCCAAATTAACGACAGATACTCAGCGTTCTTTAATCAAGATGTCCGGGTTTGTACTGAATATACGGCGCGTACCGCGCTTAGTTAAACGCACTTCACACGCGGCGCG
This sequence comes from Burkholderiaceae bacterium 26, assembly GCA_000955795.1. Taxonomy (GTDB): domain Bacteria; phylum Pseudomonadota; class Gammaproteobacteria; order Burkholderiales; family Burkholderiaceae; genus Ralstonia; species Ralstonia chuxiongensis. Next base: position 592,126 of record JYOB01000016.1, on the reverse strand, counting down.
TCCGTGCGTTCAACGGGTGAAACATTCGCGGCGCGCGTTCATGATCATTGCCCCGCGTGCGGCAAATCCATCGACGCCAGCACATCCTTGATGTGCTGCGCGGCCTGCTGGGCATTCTGCGCGGCGGGCACAGGCGGCTGTTGATCGGTCGACAGGTTGCGCACGTGGTCATCAATGCTGATGCCGGTGCCAAGTGGCGCGAGCATCGCCGCCGATTCGTGCATGGCCCATTGGAAGTCATTGAGCGGCGCGTTGCGGGCGGCCTGCAAACCAGCGGGGTTCGCTGCCATGGCGCGGGCGGCGACTGGGTCGCGGTTGTCGTCTGGCGCACTCAATTCCAAGACCTGCCGCAGGTCGGGTGCGCTGGCATCGCGGGCAGTGAGCGGCGTCTGGATGTTGTAGCGCATGCGCAGCGTCTTGATGATAGCGGTGTGGTCGTACGGCTGCGCCACGGTCGAGCGGAAGATGGTGCCTTTGGGAATCCACGGTGACACCACCACCGCCGGCACGCGCACGCCCAGCCGGTCGAACGCGAAAAGCTGCCCGGGTTGCGGCGGGCTGGGCGGCACCACGGCGGGCGGCGGCACGTGGTCGAAACAGCCACCGTGCTCGTCGAAGGTGATGACGAGCATGGTCTGGTGCCACTGCGGCGAACTGCGCAGCGCGTTGTACACCTGGGCGACGAGTGCATCGCCGTAGCCGACGTCGTGCGGCGGATGCATATCGTTGGGCCAGTCCAGATCGGCAAAGTAGCGGGGCTCGATAAAGCTGTACGAGGGCAGCTTGCCGCTGGACGCATCGTCGAGAAAATCGTCAAACAGGTGGAAGTGGTCCAGATGCAGCCACAGCCGCGTGAGCGTGAGCGACTGCGCGAAGTCGTGGTAATAAACCGCCCAATCGTCTGGCACCACGCCGTCAAGCACATTGAACAGCGTCGGCATCAAGTACGGAAAGTGCACCGGCGAGTTGTTCGGATAACCGTGCGCGGTACCGGTGTGCACAAAGAACCGGTTGGGCCACGTCTGGCATGGCGCCGAGGCAAACCACGCATCGCACACGGCGTAGTTGCGCGCCAGCGTGCTGAGTGCGGGCACCTGGTCCGACGTGAAGAAATGCATGATGTCGCGCGGGTCGCCAGCGTTCTTGGCGTAGTTGGTGGTGAAACCCTGCATGGTGGGCGTCTGCCCCAGCGGCATCTGCTGGCCGAAGAGCTGCTGGTTGATGTCGGTGAACAGCTCGCCCGGGTCGGGATTGGGCAGCGTCATCACGTTGGGCGGCGCGGGCGTCGTCCATACGCGGATCGGCTGGCCGCCGCCGTCGGGATTGGTCTCTTCGCCCGACAGGCCGTCGAACTCCGCGCTCTTTGCATACAGCGTGCCGAACAGGTTGTCGAATGACCGGTTCTCCAACATCAGCACAACTACGTGCTCGATTACATCCAGGCCTGGCATGGTGGCCCCCTCGTTTCGTTTTCGTTGCTTCGTCTTGCGGGCCCGCGCGGGGCGGCGCCCTGCGGGTCACTATAGGAAGAAACGAGGGGGATTGGCGTGGCGCGCGCCTACCGACGGTCCGCCGGCAGCACACGCCAAGCAATCAGCGCGCTGCCCGCCGTCACCAGCCACACCACGGGCCATGACGACCACGCCAGCACCTGCGGGAGGCACAGCGACGTGAGCCCGAGCGCCGCAAACGCGCCCGTGTTGCCCAGACCCAGCGCCGTGCCAGCACGCTGCGCACCGGCCAAGGTGGCCAGTTCGGTATAGCCCACGCCATGCCACGCCGATACGCAGATGCCGCCGGCCACCACGGCCACCACCAGCGCAACGCGCATGACCGACAGATCGATCGACAGCGCCGACGTCATCCACGCCACGCCGGCCAGCACAACGAACAGCACGACGCTCAACCGCGCGCAGGTAAGCAGATAGGCGCGGCGATTGCCGTGACGGTCGGTCCAGCGGCCGCTCCACACGCGCATGACGGCCGCCCCGCCCTGCACCGCTGCCATGGTCAGGCTGAGCGTGAGCACATTGGCGTGCGCAAAGTCGCGCAGGAACACCGTGGCAAAAGCGACGACCGCGCCTTGCGGTACGCACAGCAGCCCAATGGCCAAGGCCATGCGCAACAGCGTCGGATCGCGCAGCGGCCCCGTGCCGCCAGGCGCCGCAGTGTGTGCTGCCACATTCACCGTGTCCGGCGCGTCATGCACCCACAGCCACGTCAGCGCCGCAGTCAACGCACACGCCAGCGCCAGCACGCCATACACGGCGGCAAACCCGGCGTGCGCGGCCAGGCTCGGCAGCACCAGCGCGCCAATGCCGCCGCCCAGCGGAACGGCGGTCTGGCGGATGCTCATGGCAAGCCCCCGCTCGCCTTCGCGAAACCAGCCCATGACGGCGCGCCCGCTTGATCCGTTCACGCTGCCACCCAAGAGGCCGACGCTCAGCATGCCGCCCACCAGCCACGCCAGCGGCGGCACGTGGCCATGCAGCGGCGCCACGCAACATGCCATCACGAACAGCGCCAGCGCGGTCAGCCCAAGCCCCGTCAGCAGCACCGTGCGGTCGCCCCAGCGGTCGGTCAGCAAACCCCACGGCAACTCGCTGATAGCGATGCCCAGCCCCAACGCGCCCAGTGCCACGCCCAGTTCGGCATTGCCCAGGTGATACGCCGAGCGAATGAACACGGCCGTTGTCGGGATGCCTGAAAACGCTGCCGAAAAGCTCGCATTGGCCGCCACTCCCACGCCCAGCACCTTCCAGCGGTGATGGCGCGACATGGGCGTCGAAGTGGCCGGTAAGCACATCGCGGTTGTCATGATCGTTTCTCCAGAAATGCGTTTGACAGCAGCAGTCTGGCGGAGCAACATCAGGCCTAAATGACGTTAATCCCTCATTTCAAGACATCATGCGCAGAATTGGCTTTTTGGTGTTTCCGGGCTGCAGCCTGCTCGATTTCACCGGCCCGCTGACGGCCTTTGACGTGGCGAACCGGCTCGCGCCGCAGCCGGCATATCGCATCGACGTGCTGTCCGAAAGCGGCACGCTGGTGCAGAGCGCGCCCGGCCTCGTCATGCAGACGCAGGGCCTGGACGATCCGGTCTTCGATACGTTGATCATCTCGGGCGGCAACGGCCCGCGCGAAGACGCGTTTTCGCCGCGGCTGATCACCTTCGTGCGGGAAGCGGCGGAGCATTCACGGCGCATGACGAGCGTGTGTTCCGGCGCCTTTGCGCTGGCGGCGGCGGGCTTGCTCGATGGCCGCCGCGCCACCACGCACTGGCGTATGGCGGCACTGTTGCAGCGGCGCTATCCGCGGGTGCAGGTGCAGAGCGACCACATCTTCATCCACGACGGGCCGGTCTGGACGTCGGCCGGCATCTCGTCGGGCATCGACCTGGCGCTGGCGCTCATTGAGGAAGACCTGGGCGTCGACGTGTCTCGCGCCGTGGCCCGCGAGCTGGTGGTCTACCACCGGCGGCCCGGCGGGCAATCGCAGTTCTCGACCTTGCTGGAGCTGGACCCGGCATCGAGCCGCATTGCACGTGCGCTGGGCTATGCGCGCGAACACCTGCATGAAGCGCTGGACGTCGACCGCCTGGCCGAAGTCGCCCACCTGAGCCGCCGGCAGTTCGACCGCGCCTTTGTGGCCGAGACCGGCCAGACGCCGGCCAAGGCCATCGAAAAGCTCCGTGCAGAAATCGCCCGGCCGCGCGTGGAAGCCGGTGATGAATCGCTGGAACAGGTCGCGCGCGCCGTGGGCTTTGCCGATCCGGAACGCATGCGGCGCGCGTTCATCCGCGTGTTCGGGCAGCCGCCGCAATCGGTGCGGCGCTCCGGGCGGTCAGGGCACACACGTCTGGTGGCCTAACACGCCGCGCCAATGCATCCGCTACTCTGGCGCACCCGAAATCCGTAGCCTCGAATTCGCACCGATGTCCGACAATCAAGACTTGCCCCTGCTCTACAGCTATCGCCGCTGCCCCTACGCCATGCGTGCGCGCCTGGCGATGCTGCAGGCCAATCGACGCTTCCAGACGTTTGAGATCGTCATGCGCGACAAGCCTGCCGAACTGCTGGCGCTGTCTCCCAAGGGCACCGTTCCTGTCTTGCATCTGACAGACGGCGGCGTGCTGGAAGAGAGCCTCGACATCATGCGCTGGGCCTTCGAGGCAAACGATACGGATGGCTGGTGGCGCCGGGCGCAATCCGACGACAACCTCGCCCTGCTGCGCACCAACGACGGCGAGTTCAAACGCCAGCTCGATCGCTACAAATATCCCGACCGCTATCCGCAGGAGGCCACGCCGCGCGAGACGGCCCGTGCCCTGGCAACAGAAACCCTGCTGATACCGCTGGAATCACGCTTGCTGGATCAACGCTATCTTGGCGGCTCGACGCCGTGCGCGACCGATCTGGCGATCTTCCCGTTCGTGCGGCAGTTTGCAGCGGTGGAGCCGGACTGGTTTGCCGTTCAGCCTTTGCCGGCAGTGCAAGCGTGGCTTGGCGAGTGGCTCGGCAGTCGCCTGTTCGAGGTCTGCATGACAAAACAGCCCGTGCAGGCCGTTGCCGTGTTTCCCGAGTATCAGCATCCGAATTGATCAATTGATCAATTGATCGACTGATCCATCGATGGAGGCGTGTGTGCAATGAACGAACCACAAACTGCATCCCCCGACAGCACAGCAGCGCGCGTCGCGTAGTGGCGCGCCTTGCATGTGCACAGCGATGCACCGCCGCACGTGCTGGAAGACGAGGTGGGCTTGAAGTTGCTGGCGCCGGAACCCGGCTGGCGACAACGCGGTGACATGGATCCGCAGTTCACGCGTCCGTTTCGTGCGTCCATTGTGGCGCGCGCACGCTTTATCGAAGACCTCGTCATCGAACAAGCTGCCCGTGGTTTGAGCCAGTACGTGATTCTCGGGGCGGGGCTGGACACCTTTGCGCAGCGCCGGCCGGATGTGGCGGCAGGCATGACGGTGTTTGAGGTCGATCAGCCGGGCCCGCAGGCCTGGAAACGTCAGCGCCTGGAAGCACTCGGCTTTGGCGTTCCGCAGTGGCTGCGCTTCGTGCCGGTGGATTTTGAGGCGCGCGAATCCTGGCAGGATGCGCTGGTCGCGGCCGGGTTTGATACGGGCAGGCCGGCCATTGTGGTGTCCACGGGCGTGAGCATGTATCTGTCGAAGGAAGCCAATGCGGCCACGCTGCGGCAGGTGGCGTCGCTTGCGACGGGCTCGATGCTGGCGATGACGTTCCTGCTGCCGCTGGAGATGGCTGACCCAGACGCCCGGCCTGGCCTTGAGATGGCGGAGAAAGGTGCACGCGCGAGCGGCACGCCGTTCATCAGCTTCTTCACGCCGCCCGACATACTCGCGCTGGCCCGCGAAAACGGCTTTCGCGATGCCCGGCACATTTCAGCAGACATGTTGACGGAGCGCTATTTCTCCGGCCGCGCCGATGGCTTGCGCCCGCCGCGCAATGCCGAAGAGCTGCTCGTGGCGACGGTCTAGCCGTGCGCGCGTCTACCGCTCGCGCAGCGGCCCGGGCAGCGCCTTCAGGCCGATCCACAGCACCCCGATGACGACGTTGACGGGCACGCTCAACGCGCTGGGCACATAGAACAGTACCGACAGGCCCGGCGTGTTGAGCCCCAGTTCCAACACGCCGCCCAGTGCGTAGAAAAGCAACCCGCACCAGAGCCAGCGCCGCATATAGGCGAGCAACCAGTGCGCGTGCGCCTGGTTGAAACGCCACGCGGCAGACCGTTCGAACAGGTTGCCGCGGCTGGCATCTTTGAACAGCCAGCCGAAGAAGAAGTAGCGGTACAGCAGCGTGCGAAAGGCGAGCTCTTGCATGATGGCTCCCTCGGCCAAACCAGCCTTCAAGCGAGCAAGTTTGGCTCCAAAATCGCGCGGGCGCCATGCCCTGCAGCGCCGGGTTGATCATGACGCACCCCGCTGCGCTGCTCCGTCTTTCAGACTGCCAGCTTCTTGAAGGTCTCAAGCACCGCGTCGCCCTTGAACGGCTTGACGATCCAGCCCTTTACCCCGGCGGCCTTGCCACGGTCTTTCATGGCAGGGCTGCTTTCGGTGGTGAGCATGATGACGTTGACCGTCTTGTTGCCCAGCTCGCCGCGCACCTTTTCAACCATGGTCAGGCCGTCCATGTTGGGCATGTTCACATCGCTGATGACGAGTCTGACGCCGGGGTTGGCCTTGATCTTGGCCAGGCCGTCCTTGCCGTCCACGGCGGTGTCCACCGCCAGACCGTGCTTCTTCAGGAAACCGGCCACCTCATCGCGGACGGTGCTCGAATCATCGACAACCAGAATCTTGCTCATGACACTTTCCTCGTTCTCAATCTATCCAATCAAAACAATTCCAACTCACCGCCGGATTCCACTTCGTCGCTCACATCGGCCACAAAGTCCAGCGGGGCATGGGCACACACGCACACGGTAGCGTCCACACGCACCGTGTCGTTGATGGTGACCGCGTAGGCGGCCACGTAACCGGGTTTGAGCACGTCCAGATACGGCAGGCAGCGTGCGCTCACCACATAAGGCGTGGACATGCCAAGGTCGGGAAACACCTGCAGCAGCTCCTGGTTCAGCGCGCCGCAGCACAGGTTGCCGATTTCCAGGCGCGCTTCTTCAAAAGAACGCCCCGTGCCTTCACCAGTGAAGTAGGCGCGCGTGGCGTCGGAGTCATCAAAGCGCAGCACCAGCAGCAGGCGGAAGGCGATGGACGAGATGGTGAGGATCAGGGCCTCCTCACCGCTCACGGTGTCGCCTTCGGCTGCGGTGCCGATATGGCACAGGTCTTCCGCCTGCCGCGCAAGCCGCGTACGTACGGCCTTGCGGAAAATGCGATCGAAACTGTCTTGCGCGTTGCTGCGGATCACGTCAAACCTGCCTAGTGAAGCTGATGTTGAAACTGGCTCGCCAGCGCCTCGACACTCGACAGCGACGCTGTGATCATCTTGCCGCCCGCCTGGATGTCCTGGAACGTGGCGGTTGTAGTCAGATCGTTGAGGTGCAGGCTGTTGCGATAGCTCTTCGACAGTTCTTCCGAACGCGCAGCCAACGCGCGCACTTCGCTGGCCACCACGGCAAAACCCCGGCCCGCCGTGCCCGCACGCGCCGCCTCGATGGATGCATTGAGCGAGACGATCACGACATGCCGCACGATGGATTGCAGCTCCTGGTTCTTCGCGTGCATATCGTGGTTCTGCTCCATGAGCGAGATCATCTGCTCATGCCAGCGCTCGAACGTCAGCGCCAGGCCGCGCAGGCGCGCCGCTTCTTCGGCAATCTTCGTGGCACGGCTCGCCCACTGTTCCTTCGCGGCCGTGGCCGACTGCAGTTCGGTACGCAGTTGCTCGATGACTTCCAGCTGATCGGCAGCGGCATCACGCATCCGGGCAACGGTGGTTTCCAGCGCGACAACTTCGCGCCCGCCCGTTTCCACCAGCGCGGCGTGCCTCACAAGATCAGCCGACAGATCGGCGACACGGCGATCGGCCTCGTCCAAGGTGCGCGCCATCGCATTCACTTTCCGTTGCTGGACCAGCCACACCAGCACGCCGGCGACCAAGCCTCCAGTCATCACGGCCAGAACAATCGCCCCCATCACGATGCTTCCTTATCCAGATCCATGCGCACTGCCCGTTGCGCGCCGAGCGCAGCGTTCACGCTGTCGACCGCAAGCCGTTCAGGCAGGCACACCACCGTCTGGAACTGGCGAAACGCGGCGCCCTTGTTGTCGTCGGTAAAGCGCAGTTCGATGCGGCCATGTTCACGCTTGAGGAACTCCAGCACGGCGTCCATGCCGACCCCGCGTCCGGAGACTTCTGTCACCTTGTCGGCGGTCGAGAAGCCCGGGCGGAAGATGCACTGCGCGATATCTTCGTCGGTCGCGTGTTGGTCTGCGCCGATCCAGCCGCGCTCCATGGCGATACTGCGAATGCGGTCGAGCGCAAGACCCCGGCCGTCGTCGCACAGCGTGATCTGGAGCATGCCCTGGTCAACGCCCACGTCGATGTCGATCGTGCCGGCAGACGGCTTGCCGTGCGCCAGGCGTTCGGCGGCGGGTTCGATGCCGTGGTCGATGGAGTTGCGCAGCAGGTGCATGAACACGTTCTGCAGAATGCCGCGCGCCTCGCTGCGCACGCGGTAGCCGTTGTCGTCGATGCGCACGGCCACAGGCTCCTTGCCCAGCTCTTGCGCCAGCGACGGCAGCGATTGCAGCGCACCGGACAACAGCGCGTCCACCGTCTCGCTGCCCAGGAGGCGCAGCTGCTCATAAATGGAATCGCGCATCGCAACCAGTTCGTGCAGACTGCCTGGATTGGCTGACTCCAGCAGGCGCAGGCTTTCCTGAATGCGTGCCATCACATCGGGAGCGACTTGCGTGGCATGGCCTGACACTGCATCGCCCTTGCGGCCCAGCTTCACCTCATTGATGCGGGCGTAGTTTTCGATGGCCTCGCGCACACGCGTCAGCTCTTCCATCAGCCAGTCCTGATCCCACGTGTGTTCGGTGTCAGGTTCGCGCAGCGCGTGGTAGGTCTGCTCGGTCTCGTGCACCACGTTGGTCAGATGCTGCAGGTTGTACGTGCGCGCGTTGCCCTTGATGGTGTGCATGTTGCGGAACAGCGCCGCAATGGCCGCGCTGTCTGCCTGCGAATACTGACGGATGATCCGTTCGTTCTCGTGCACAAAGGTCGTGGAGCTGTCGATGAAGTGCTGGAACTTCTCCTGGCTCACCGCCAGGATCTCGCCAATCATCTCCAGGTTGCGGCGCTGCTCGCTGGCCTCGGCGGCCAGCTTGCGCAGTTCGGTCACGTCGCGCACGCACAGCATCAGGCGCAGGATCGTGTCGCTCTCGTCGGTAATGGCCGACCACGACAGATCGAGCGTCTTCACGCGTCCGTCCGGCATGCGCTTTTCCACCTCGCTTGCAAGCAGATGCTGGTTGAACGCGAAGTTGATGATGTCCTGCCCCAGGCACGCATCGACCGCCGCTTCCACCTGCGACAGCGCATCGGCGCCAAGGCTGGTATCGGCAAAGATCAGCTCCATCAACTTGCAGCCGGCAATCTCCTGCGTCTCGAAAATCGATTCGAGGTAGATCGAGTATTCCTCGTGCACCACGCCGCCATCGACCACGGTCAGGATGCCCTGCTGCATGTTCTGCAGCATCGCCTGGATGTCGGCCGTCTTCTGCTTGAGCAGCGCGGCGTTCTCCTGGATCTTCTCGATCATCTGGTTGAACGCGACGACCGAGTGGCCGATCTCGTCCATGCGGCCCACAGGCACACGGCGCGTGAAATCCTGGCTGGTGGCGATCTCGCTCATCTCGGCCTGCATGCGCGTGAGCGGGCGGGTGATCTGGCGATACAGCAGCATGCCGACAACGGTCAGCAGCACGATGGCCACGCCGCTCACCACGCCAATGGTGGTGGCTGTGCTCGCAAGCTTGCCGTTCAGGCCGGCAATGGCCTCGTCCTTCTCACGGTTTTTCTCGATGCGCAGCGTCTCGACAATCTTTTCCAGCACGTCGCGGTAGCTCGCCACGTTGGCAAACAAGAAGGCCTGTGCCAGTTCATCCTTGCCCGCGAGCTTCATGTCGGTGGTCTGCTGGATGGCCTCGACGTAGCTGTCCACGCTTTCCTTGGCCTGCGCAACCAGGCCTTCCTGCGCGTGGCTATTGGCGCGCTTGGCCTGCACGTCCAACGCAGCGCGCAGCGCCGCTTCCTTGGCTTTCAAGTCCTCCCTGGCCTGCGCGACGATGTTGCCGTCAGGGGCATACACCAGCACCATCGTCGCAAGCTGGACATCCTTGACGAGCGATACGAGGTCAGCCGATGCCAGCGCGCTCGGCACCACGCCCTCCGTCACCTGGCGGACTTCTGCCGCGCTGCCGCGGGTCTGGTAGACCGCGTATCCGCCGATGGCCGCCAGCGCGGCAAACATCAGCACCACCAGCAATGTAATGCGATGACGAATGGTCATTTGAAATTCTCTCGATTCAGTCACCCCCTGAAAGGGGGGATGCCTCAATATGTTTTCCTGAACATCGGAGGCGCAATTATTAAAGTCGAAAGATGACCAATCGATGACCGTCGCATCAACCATCTGGACATTGCGGTATTGAATTTCCGTGCGCAGGCATTGCGCCGCATACCCGCGCGGCACTTGGATTCCCGGCGAAATCGTTTGACATCCCCACTCAAGTAGGGGAATTGCACGAAATCGCTAAAGTTATTTTTCTCATCGCCGTTAACTCAGCGCCGTCTTATTTTCTTTTTTATTTCTCGCATTATTTTTTCGCCTCGATTCCAAAAGCAGAAAAAGGCGTTTCTCAGTGTCCCGGCGCTGAGCCTGATGGCGTATCTCGCCCACCGTTGCCAAGTGGCTACCGGCCCATGTTCCTGCCAGAATGGTTTGCTTGGGCCCACCACGGAGGCAGACACATGAAGAAGAGCACGCAGGACACCGCCGCACCCGCGTCCGAACTGATCGACGCGCGCATTGCAGAGCTGGACGACTGGCGCGGCGAGATACTCGCCCGCCTGCGCGCCATCGTCCGGGCGGCCGACCCCGACGTGGTGGAGGAATGGAAATGGAGCGTGCCCGTGTGGTCGCACCATGGCCTGATCTGCACCGGCGAGGCCTACAAGCAGACGGTGAAGATGACGTTTGCCAAGGGCGCCTCCGTGCCCGACCCTTCCGGCCTGTTCAATTCCAGCCTGGACGGCAACACCCGCCGCGCCATCGATTTCCGTGAGGGCGACAAGGTGAACGAGAAAGCGTTGAAGGCGCTCATCCAGGCAGCCATTGCCGTGAACAAGGCCGGCGCCAAACGCTGAAGAACGCGCAAGCTCGCGCGGGCAGGGCCGGAGCCGTTAACATACGGCCCGCCTGATCAACCAACGGAGCTATCGCAGTGATTCAACCGACCAGCGTATTCAAGGACAACCTCGCCCAACTGCCCGCCATTGACGGCATCGAACGCATCGATCTTGTCGACGGCCAGGGCGCCGTGGTGGCTGATATCGAAAACAAGCCCGGCAAGCAAGGTTCGGTGGCGGTGTATCACTACCTGCAGCAGACGTTCGGCCAGCTCGACGCCAAGGCCGCCGAGCACGGCCTGGCCGTGTTTGCCGAACACACCATCGACGCACGCAACCGCCCCGGCGCCCACCCGAATGTGGACCGCCTGCTGGCCATCGCGGCGGGTGAGCCGGCCCTGCGCATCAACGTCTTAAAGGCTGGATGACGCGTCGCTGATGCACGCCACAAGTAGCGAGTGAACCACCTGTTCTCTCGCTGCACTGCACACAGCGGCATCTGAAAAGCTGTGCGCCGCGCACGCTGATTGCCAGCCATGGGCACGCGGCGTAGCATGAGGCAGCCCTTCTTCGGGAGCCGCCTCATGCCTGCCCAGCACGAAGACAAGGTCCGCCAGCACATGGCGGATGCAGTGGCCCTGGCGCGCGAACGTGCGCCCGATATTGCCGACCTGTTCGAGCCGTTCCTGCGGCATTACTACGGCCTGGCAGACCCCGAAGACGTCATCTCGCGCAGCGTTGCCGACCTCTACGGCGCGGCGATGGCGCACTGGCAACTCGGCCAGAAATTCGTGTCGGGGCAACCCCGCGTACGGGTCTACAACCCGAGCCTCGAACAGCATGGCTGGTACTGCGGCCACACCGTCGTTGAAATCGTCAACGACGACATGCCGTTCCTGTTCGACTCCGTGACCATGGAGATCAACCGGCAAGGGCTGGCGCTGCATTCCGCCTTCCACCCCGTCTACCGCGTACAGCGCGATCGCGCAGGCATGCGCGTGGCGGTATCGGCCGGTGGCGGCGTACAGCGCCCGGCGGCTCTTGCGGGCGACATGCCCGACACACCCGCCGACGCGGACAGGGAAACCCACGGCGTTGCCCGCTTCGAATCAACCATCCACATCGAAGTCGATCGGTTCTCCGAGCCCGAACGCCTGCAGGCATTGCACGACGGCCTGATGCGAGTGCTGGGCGACGTGCGTGCCACGGTGGAAGACTGGAAGCCGATGCAGGCCGCAGCCCAGGCCGCCATCGACGCACTGGCCGTACGCGCCGCACAGCCCGCCACCGGTGACGTGGAACGCGCCGAGATTGCCGAAACGCAGGCCTTTCTCACCTGGATGCTTGAGCGGCATTTCACCTTCCTTGGCTATCGTGATTACGAACTGATCACGCAAGACGATGGCCATTACCTGCGCGGCATACCGGGCACCGGCCTGGGCGTGCTGCGGGAAGCGCTGCGCGACACCTCCACGCCAGACACGACGCGCCTGGCACCGGGCGCGGCCAAGTTCATCGACGCGCCCGAGCCCATCTTCCTCACCAAGGCCAATTCGCGGGCGACCGTGCACCGCCCCGGGTATCTCGACTACGTCGGCATCAAGCTGTTTGACGCCGAAGGCCGCGTCTGTGGGCAACGGCGTTTCCTCGGGATGTACACGTCGAACGTCTACATGGTGCCGGCCGAAGACATCCCGCTGGTGCGCCGCAAGGTGGCCGACGTGATCCGGCGCACGGGCTTCCTACCCGACGGGCATCTGGCCAAGACGCTGGTCACCATCCTGGAGCAATACCCGCGCGACGAGTTGTTCCAGATGGATGCCGAAGCGCTGCACGACATCGCACTCGGCATCCTGCGGCTGCAAGAGCGCCAGCGCACGCGACTGTTCGTGCGCCGTGATCCGTTTGACCGTTTCGTGTCGTGCCTTGTGTTCGTGCCGCGCGAAAAGTTCAACACCGACCTGCGCGTGCGCATCCAGGGCCTGCTGCAGGCGGCGTATCACGGCACCGCCGTGGAGTTCACGCCGCAGCTGTCGGAATCAATGCTCGCGCGCATCCATATCACCGTGCGCACACAGCCGGGCAACGTGCCCGAAGTGGACGTTGCCGAACTCGAAGACCGCATCGTTCAGGCCGCCCGGCGCTGGCAGGACGACCTGGCCGACGCCCTGCTCGAACGCGGCGGCGAGGAGCGCGGCAACCGCCTGCTGCGCCGCTATGCAGGCGCCTTTCCAGCAGGCTTCCGCGAAGACTACGCCGCGCGCCTTGCCGTGCGCGACATCGAACTGATGGAGCCGCTGCTCGCCGCCAATGCGGCGGACAAGGTGCTGACCATGCAGCTTTACCGGCCGCTCGAAGCGCCGCCCGGTGCGCTGCGTTTCAAGATCTACCGCGCCGGCCAGCCGACATCGCTGTCGCACAGCCTGCCGATGCTTGAACACCTGGGCGTGCGCGTCAACGAAGAGCGCCCCTACTGCATCGAACCCGCCGATGCCGCCCCCATCTGGATGCACGACTTCGGCATGGAGACCATCGACGGCAGTGAAGTCGATCTGGACGAAGCCCGCGCGCGCTTTGAAGACGCCTTCGCGCGCATCTGGTGCGGCGATCTGGAAAACGACGATCTCAACCGCCTCGTGCTGCAGGCCGGCCTGACTTGGCGCGAGGTGCGCATCCTGCGTGCGTATGCGCGCTACATCCGCCAGATCGGTTCGACCTTCAGCAATACGTATATGGAAAGCGCGCTGAACGGCAATCCGTCGATTGCGCGGGCGCTGGTGCGGCTGTTCCTGGTGCGATTCGACCCCGCCCTTGCCGAGGCCGAGCGTTCGCGCGCGAGCGAAACGCTGCGCAAGCAGATCGACGAGGCGCTCGAAGACGTGCCCAACCTGGATGAAGACCGCATCCTGCGGCAGTTCCTGGGCGTGGTGGAAGCCACGCTACGCACGAACTATTTCCAGAACCTGCCGGACGCCGGGCAGGGGCAGCCCAAGCCCTATCTGTCGTTCAAGTTCGATCCGGCGCGCGTGCCGGGCCTGCCCGAGCCCAAGCCGATGTTCGAGATCTGGGTGTATTCGCCGCGCGTGGAGGGCGTGCACCTGCGCGGTGGCAAGGTTGCGCGGGGCGGCTTGCGCTGGTCTGACCGGCGCGAGGATTTCCGTACCGAGGTGCTGGGCCTGGTCAAGGCACAGATGGTCAAGAACACGGTCATCGTGCCGGTGGGCTCCAAAGGCGGCTTTGTCGTCAAGCAACCGCCGCCCGCCAGCGATCGCGACGCGTATCTGGCCGAAGGCGTGGCGTGCTACCAGACCTTCCTGCGCGGGCTGCTCGACCTGACCGACAACTACGTCGACGGCCGCGTCGTGCCGCCGCGCGATGTCGTGCGGTACGACGAAGACGATCCCTATCTGGTCGTCGCCGCCGACAAGGGCACGGCCACGTTCTCCGACTACGCCAACGCCATCTCGGCCGAATACGGCTTCTGGCTCGGTGACGCCTTCGCTTCCGGCGGCTCGGTCGGCTACGACCACAAGAAGATGGCCATCACCGCGCGTGGCGCATGGGAATCGGTCAAGCGGCATTTCAGCGAGATGGGCGTCGATACGCAGACGCAGGACTTCACCGTCGTGGGCGTGGGCGACATGTCGGGCGATGTGTTCGGCAACGGCATGCTGCTCTCGCGCCATATCCGCCTGCTCGCAGCGTTCGACCATCGGCACATCTTTCTCGACCCGTCGCCCGATGCGGCCACGAGCTTTGCAGAGCGCGAGCGCCTGTTCAACCTGCCGCGTTCAAGCTGGGCCGATTACGACCGGGCGCTGATCAGCCCGGGCGGCGGCATATTCCCGCGCACGGTCAAGTCGATCGCGCTCACGCCGGAGGTGCGCGCCATGCTCGATGTGACGGCCACCGAGATGGCGCCGAACGACCTGCTGCACGCCATCCTCAAGGCGCCTGCTGATCTGCTCTACAACGGCGGCATCGGCACCTACATCAAGGCCAGCACCGAAACGCATGCCCAGGTGGGCGACCGGGCCAACGATGGCCTGCGCGTGAACGGCGCCGAGCTGCGCTGCAAGGTCGTGGCAGAAGGCGGCAACCTGGGCTGCACGCAGCTCGGCCGCATCGAGTACGCGCAGCATGGCGGGCGCATCAACACCGATGCCATCGACAACTCCGCCGGCGTGGATTGTTCAGACCACGAGGTCAACATCAAGATCCTGCTGGGGTTGGTCGTGGCCGACGGCGAGATGACGCTCAAGCAGCGCAACACGCTGCTGGCCGAGATGACCGACGAGGTGGGCGAACTGGTGCTGCGCGACAACTACTTCCAGACGCAGGCGCTGTCGCTGGCACGCACGCGCGCGGCGCTGTGGCTCGACCCCGAGGCGCGGCTGATGCGTTATCTGGAACGTGGCGGGCGCCTGAACCGCGCGATCGAATTCCTGCCCGCCGATGAAGACATCGACGCCCGCCGGGCAAGCGGCGGCGGCCTCACCACGCCCGAGCGCGCCGTGCTGATGGCCTACAGCAAGATGTGGCTGTACGACGTGCTGCTGAGCAGCGACCTGCCCGACCAGCCTTTCGTGGCCGATGGTCTGCCGGACTATTTTCCGAAGCCGCTGCACACGCGTTGCGCTACGTCGATCCCCCGGCACACGCTGCGTCGCGAGATTCTGGCGACGATGCACGCCAACGCGCTCGTCAACCGCGCGGGTGTGACCTTCGTGCACCGGATGGCCGAAGAAACCGGCGCAGAGCCGCTTGCCGTGGTGTGGGCAAGCCTCGTTGCACGCGCGGTCTACCGGCTCGACGCGCTCTGGCAACAAGTCGATGCCCTGGATGCCCAGGTGCCGCACGAAACGCAAACTGCCCTGTTCACGGCGCTCGCGCAGTTGCATGAGCGCGCGACGCTGTGGTTCCTGCGGCGACGCGTGGGGGATGTGCCGACCGCGGTCGAGCACTTCCGGTCTGCGGTCGATGCGCTCGCACCCGAGATTGACGCGCTGCAACCGGAGGAATCTGCGCGAGCCGCCGCACAGCAGCGGCAGGTCTTTACCGAAGCCGGTGTGCCGGAGGCACTGGCCCGCGTGGCAACTGGCGTGCCGGCGCGCGTGTCGTTGCTCGACATTGCGGAGGTCGCTACGGCCGGTGGCTGCGATGCGCGGCTCGCCGCACGCGTGTACTTTGCCCTCGACCAGCCACTGGGTTACGGGTGGCTGCAGGGCGGCATTCTCGGCCTACCGACACAAACGCATTGGCAGATGCTGGCGCGCGCGACGCTGCTCGAAGAACTGGGGCAACTGCGGCGTCGGCTCACGCAATCGGTGTTGCAAAATGCGGCCCCTGGCGCGAGCGCCGAAGCCCTCATCGACACATGGCGCGGCACGCGACAGGAAGCGCTGGCGCGCTACAACCGCGTGATTGCCGATCAGGTCGCTGCGGGCTCGGCCGATCTGGCGATGCTGTCGGTGGGCCTCAACGCACTGGCGGAGGTCGACGCTTGATCAACGCCGCTATCTGGCACGCGCCAGTGCGGCGTTGACGCGCACTGGCGGCGTGTCGTGCGAGAACGGCGGCTGCACGACGAAGGCATCCACTACACCGGGCTGGAAGAACATGCAGTACGTCGATCCGCCGTACTGGAAGTAGCCGAGCTCCTCGCCCTTGCAAACATGCTGGCCCGGCGTCACGTCGACCATGCACGACGACACCTCCGCCATGCCGATGAACACGCAACCGACGGTGCCCACCGCCGGATCGTCGCAAGCAATGGTGATGACCGCGCGTGCGGCCATGGCTGCGCTGTAGCCTTGTGAATCGTTCAGCCCTTCCGGGTCACCGCCTTCCGATTCCACGCACGAGTAGTACGTGCCGTCTACGTGGAAGGTATCGACGATGGTGCCTGCGACGGGCGCATGCCAGCGGTGATAGTTGTAGGCACTCAGGAAAGCCTGGTAAACGCTGCCGCCTGCAAACCGCTCCGCGAGGTGAGCCTTGCCCGGTCCGAAGACGTCGCGCAATGAATACGGCTGCGCCTTGATCCAGAACGCGTCTTCGTAGCGCGCATCGTGGCTGATGTTGTAGGGCGCGGCCTCGCACGCGCTGACGATCAACTTGTTGTCGCCCTCGCCCGCTACGGGTCGCATGCCGGCACGAAAGCGGCGCGTAAAGAAGTCGTTCCAAGAGGTAAAGCCCCAGTACGGCTGCGACGGATCGCACAAAAACTGCTCCATGCCGATACGCCGTGTCGCTTCGGGGCTGAACCAGCCGTCGGGCTCGCGCGTGTTCAGATAGGCACGCGAATGCGGACCGCTGAGGAAAGCGCTCCAGCCATTGAGCACCGCCTCGAGCGCATCGTTGAAGCGCCGGTCACGGAACAGCGCGTAGCCGGATGGCATGCACATCGGCCAATCGAGCAGTGCATTGAGCGGACAGATCACCAGCGCCTTCTCGCTGAAGCGCGGCGCGCACGTAACGATGTGGTCAATGGCGAGCAGCAGTTCTGCGCTGTCCTTGTAGCCGAGTTCGTATCCGCGCTCCTTCGCTTCGTCGATGGCGCGTGCGAGGTGCATGCGCAATGCGGGCTCGCCATCGATCAGGTTGGCAAGCGCGCGCACGGCAGCCACTGAGGGCGTCTTTGACGGACGAGACAGCGCTTGCACAACCAGTTCGATGCGGAACGCCGCAAGTTGCGCCTCGCCTTCCGGCAGCCAGTTGCCGAGCCGGCGCCGCCGGTCCAATGGAACATTCGATGCAGCTTCCAAAGTGGTCTCCTCGTCAATGCGGGAGACCAAGCAACGTGCGTTCCACATGGGCGCAGTGGCATTCGGGTTGCTTTGTCGTTGTTGTTCTCATCTGCCTGCCCATGAAGAAACCTCCTCCCGCTTCCCCGCCCGCCAGCGACGAGACCGACCCCGACCAACAGCCGGATTCGCTCGCCGCGTGCCGCCGCTGCGATCTCTGGCGGCACGCCACGCAAGCCGTACCCGGCGAGGGCAAGCGGCGCGCTCGCATCATGCTTGTTGGCGAGCAGCCCGGTGACGGCGAAGACCTGGCCGGCAAGCCGTTTGTGGGTCCTGCGGGGAAGCTGCTCGACCGTGCGCTGGAAGACGCCGGCATCCCGCGGGACGAGGTGTTCATTACCAACGCGGTGAAGCACTTCAAATGGGAACTGCGCGGCAAGCGTCGCCTGCACAAAACGCCGGGGCAGCGCGAGGTGCAAGCCTGCATGTACTGGCTGAAGCGCGAGCTGCAGCAGGAAGCGCCGGCGGTGGTGGTGGCGTTGGGTGCGACCGCGTTGAAGGCGTTGCTCGACGATGCACATGCGCGCCTGCAAGAGCATTTCAACAAGCCGGTGCGCCATGAAGGCCGTACGGTGTTGGCGACATGGCATCCGTCATACGCACTGCGCGCCCCAGAGCCGGCGGCGCGTGAGAGCGCGTATCTCGACATCGTGACCGCACTCAAACATGCGCGGCGGCTTGCTGCCGGCAAGTAGCTGCACGGGCGCGCGAGTTGCGTCCGTGGAACCGACACTGACACTTCACCGGAGCCGATGATGATTTGCACCCAATATGCCGCACGCACGTTCTGCGCAGTGGCGGCAATGTTTGTTGCCCTGGGCAGCGGCACCGCATTCGCACAAGCAACAGGCGCACAGTCCGGCAGCAGCGATAACGCACCCGCCGCCCATGCAAACAGCACCACCGCGACGGGCACCAAAAGCCGCACCGATCGCCCCACCGGGCGTGACGCGACGCGCAACCGCACTCGCACCGACAGCGCCAACCCTTCCGGCGAATACGTGCCGCGAACCGGTTCCACTTCGCATCAGGACAAAAACGGCAACGTGGTCAAGGACAAATCAACTGGCGGCAGCCCGCAGGGTCGCGAGCGCCCGCCCGCGACCCCGCCGAACATTCCGGCCACACACCCTTGAAGCGACACGTACCGACTCGTGCACATTCAGGAGCACCCCATGAACAATGAAAATCCCATCCCCGGCACGCCTCCTGCGCCCGTCGCGCCCGGCGACGAAGCGGCGCCGGGGGCGCCCAGCAGCGGCGAGGCGGTCTGCCCGGTGTGCAACGGCACGGGTCAGCGCGACGATGGCAGCCCCTGCCCCATGTGCGATGGCAGCGGCAAGATCATTCAGGGGATTGGTGGGGGCTGATGGTCCCCGCCTTCTGCGCTTGCCGCCGGGCGGGGACGTAACGGTCGGGCGACCGTATCCATCTGGATGACGCCCAATTCTCTGGTGTTGCCATATGCGCCCAGTCGGGCACTCAGGTCGGGGCACGCCCGATCAACGATGCTCCATCTCTTCGTGAACGTCGTGTGCATGCTCGCGCGCCTCGTGCTCGCGGTGCCTCAGGGCTTCGCGGTCACGTTTGATATCGCGATGCTCGGCGCGGAGTTCACGGTGCTCCTCGTGGCGCTCCGTGTGCCGCTCATGCTCTATGCGCTCGGCACGTTCATGGTCCGGGTCTTCCGGACTTGGCGGGGGCATGGGCTGCGCCAGGGCAGCAGTACCGGCAATGGCCAGCACCGCGGCAAGCAGGGTGTGTTTGGTTTTCATGGGGTGGCTCCTCTTGAATTGTCATGAGTGCCTACCCACCGACGCTCGTGCGTCAGAATTTCGGGATAGGCCTCTGCAGTTCAGCAAGAAGCCCGCCCCTTGGCCCGCAGGCGAGCGCACAAGCTACGCCGGAGAGTGTTTCTGTTTGTATCGATCGCAGGCACGTCACACGCCTTCCTGGACGTAGCGCCCAGGTAGCGACTGGCTGCACTGCAATGAGGAAGAACCGCCTAGTGAGACACAGCCATCAAACGGCGGCCGCTGGTGCGGACGTGTCCGGAAGCCTTGAGCAGGATGTAGCCCTGGAGGGTTACCCGGGCATAGCTGTGGTCGGGGCCACGGCGCTCCAGCGTAACGAGCTGTCGCTCGATGAGCGCTTCGACATCGGCGCGATCCAGATCGTCGGATTCAGCGCCGTCGTTGACGAGAAGCAGAACGGCAAATTCATGGGGACTCAGCACAGTTGTCTCCAGCTTGTCTATTGGTCACGGCATGCGACGCGTGACTGGGGTGGGCTTGGTTTTCACTGACACCATGAGCACTGCAAGAGCCGCCAAGAACACCGGGAGAGAGCAACTGGACTTGCAGGAGAAGCCAGCATAGGCACCCTCGCAGCGGCATTCAAGAGGGCAATTCCGTCATCCTTCCCGGTGGCGCTGCGGCCGCATGGGCGATGACGGTGCATCAACCGTTTGCCGTGCTGTATAGCGCACCGGCGGCAACGATTGCGCATCACCGAAAAGTCCGTCCTCCTCCGTTTGCGCTAAATCAATTGCCCAAAAGAACGCGCCCCGGTGACTCGCATCACTGGGGCGCTGAGTGCTGCGCTGGGGCGGGCGACCTTACACGTCGTCGGCGACGATGTTGGCACGGCGGCCGAAGCCGTGCAGCGGGTCAATGCGTTCGACGCGTTGGAGTCGCGCGTAAGGATCGTCCAGTTGTGCATGCGCACCAAATGCATGGAGCGCGCGATGGCGTTCTGTGGCTCGGTGCGCTGCGTGCACTGCAGCACGGCCGTGCACCACTGCGGTCACGCTGCCGTAATGGCGGGCCATACCGGGCCGCATCGCGTACGTCTGCACAGGGGATTCGGGCGATTGCGGTTCGACCCAATCGTTGCGGCCCAGACGCCCGCGATAGCCAAAGCGATGGAAGCCCGAGGCCTCGGCCGTCACCGCATCCACGGCCTTCACCACGTCGCGCGGTTGTTGTGCAGGTGCATCAACGCGCGCCAGCGAAGGCTCTTCCCGATCGAGGTTCTCCAGCACGATCGCCTCGCTGACGAGGTGGGCGCCCAGTACCGGCTCTTCCGGGTCGTATTCCGGGCTGCGGGTGAATGGTGTGGGCGGCGTGGAGGTGCCGACAGGTGCAGGGCGGCCCGCCCACTCCTGCCAAGAGCGCACGTGGGTGATATCGCCGTCATCGTCGTGATCGACCACCAGCAGGCGCGTGTTGCGCGGACGCTGCCACGCGGGCTGCTGCTGCCCGTGCAACGCCCCGCGCGAGGCGCGAGCGGAGGCCCCGGCGGATGGAGCCGGCATTGCCGGCGCACGCACGAGCTTCCGGCGAATGGCACGGTCCAGCCGCGACAGGATCATCCACACCACGAGCACCCCGCCCATGCCGGCGATGATGTTGCCGTACATGCGCAGTTGCTCGAATGGCAGGCCGCTGGGGCCCACGCTGCTGATGGAGTAGCCCACGTACAGGCCCAGCAGACCCCAGATCGAGATCACGAGCACCGGACGGAAGATGCGGAACCACAGCACATGGTGCAAGGTCCCGACGACACCCTTGTCCGAGAACGACTGTCGGATCGAGTTTCGCGAAACATCAATGACGAGCATGGTCATGGCGAATTCCCCTGTTGTTGTTGGATGCCCCGGTCGGGGCTCGTCCAGCGGGCACGGGCACGCGTACGCTGGAAGGCGACGGCTGGAAAGCCGACCACCGTGGTGACAAGGTTCAGGATCCAGAACGCAACCGGATACCAGACGGTGTCGATGAAGTAGCGCAGGATGTTGTCGTCGTAGCGGCGATCGATAAAGCAGCCGATCAGCAACTGCAGCACGCAGGTGATGAAGAGCAGCGTGCCGTGCCAGCGCGGGAAGGCTTCCATGCGCCATTCCGGCGGCAGGGTGATGAAGAAGCCGAGCACCGACCACGTAATAACGATCAGCATGTTGTACGCCCACACAACCGACAGTGCGTATTCGAAGAAGATCGGCCACATCATCGATTGCCGCAGGCTCACCATGGCCGGCGCGTATTTGATCAGCGCCTGGATGCCGCCCTTGGCCCAGCGCAGGCGCTGCTTGTACAGGCCGCGGAACGTCTCGGGCATCAGGATCCACGACAGCGCACGCGGCTCGTAGCGGATCATCCAGCCGCCCACCTGCAGCTTCCAGCTGATGTCAATGTCTTCGGTGAGCATGTCATTGCTCCAGTAGCCGACATCCTCAATGGCGTGCTTGCGGAACATCACGACCACGCCCGACACCGTCAGCAGCCGGCCATAGACCTGCTGCGTGCGCTTGATGAGCCCCACGATCGACGAGAACTCGCCCACTTGCATGCGCCCCAGCAGAGTGGAGCGCGTGCGGATGCGCGGGTTGCCCGTCACCGCGCCAATGGTCGGGTTCTCCATCAGGTGGCGGATCATCCAGGCAATTGCATCCACGTCCAGGATCGAATCGCCATCAATGCACATCAGGTACTCGGCGTCGGTCACCTGCGCGGCGGTGGTGAGGCCAATTGCCTTGCCCTGGTTCGACGACTGGTGGATCACCACGAGTTGCGGGTATTCCGCAGCCAGTTCGTTCAGGCGGTCACCGGTGCGGTCAGAACTGCCGTCGTTCACGGCGATGATGTCGTAGTTCGGATATCGCATGCGTGCGAGGTGGCTGATCACCTCGCGCACATTGGCCTCTTCGTTGTAGCAAGGCACGATGATCGATACCTTGGGATAGCTCTTCACCCCCAGGAGTGCCAGCGGATGCCGTACGTTCTGCGTGCCGCGTTCGAGCAGAAAGTAGTGCAGCAGCCCGCCGATCATCCAGAAATACGACATGAAGAACGGGTAGTAGAAGACAAAGCCGGAGATCCAGCGCTTGGCGGTGAGTGCGTCCACCATCTCAGCCTCCCGCCTTGTTGGTGTGGGACGGCGCGGCCGCTTCCGTCGTCGCGGGCTTCTTGTCTGCCGCAGCATTCGGCGGCTGGCTCTGCGGCGCAGCGCTGCTGTCGAGCTTCTCAACGCTGGCCTTATTGCCACCGGGCGGCTTGCGGGTCTCGATGTACGTCTTGAGCGACATCACATCGCGCAGCACCTCGGTATCGGGCCGGCCTGCAATGAAGTCGTCCGGGTAATAGCCGTAGTTGAGGGCACCTGCCGAGCGCAGCGCGCGCATCTGATCACGCAGTTCGGTCGTGGGGATTGGCTTGTCCTGATTGCGCCAGTCCACCGCCTGCAGCTCGAAGATGGTCTTCTTCAGGCCATCCTTGTGCTTGGCCACGGCGGCGGTCAGCTTCTTCATCCAATCCTTCGGGTCCTTGGCTTCTTCCATGTACGGCATGGCTTCGAGCGCCACGTAGTCGTACGCCTCCAGGAAGTCGTCATAGTTCTGCGCCGTCCAGGCCTCGGCTTTCGGATCAAGCACCGGCCCCGAAAAGATGTTGCGCGCGGTCAGCATGTCGCGGCCGTTCTGATAGCCCTGCGCCACCGCAATCAGCTCTTTCGAGAACGAGATCAGCGCAGCGGTCTTGGCCTTCGACCACTTCTGCATCAGCTCGGGCGACTGGCGGATCTTGTTGATATCGCCGGGCAGGCCCATGGCCTCGTAAGCCTTGAGCGCGGCGGGGCTGGC
The DNA here is from genome assembly GCA_000955795.1 of Burkholderiaceae bacterium 26. Taxonomy (GTDB): domain Bacteria; phylum Pseudomonadota; class Gammaproteobacteria; order Burkholderiales; family Burkholderiaceae; genus Ralstonia; species Ralstonia chuxiongensis. Next base: position 568,829 of record JYOB01000016.1, on the reverse strand, counting down.
ATCTTCGTAGTCGTCGAGCACGCCGTCGTCGTGGAACAGCACGCCGTCGATGATCGCGTTCTTGGCCAGGTCCTCATAGATGTCGCGGATCATCTGGCGCGCCTGCGGATCGAACGGCGACAGGCGCGGCGGCTTGACCGTGCCCGGTTTTTGCGGCGCACCCGGCAGCGACTGCACCAGGTGCGTGGCCGCCGGATTGTTGGCCGGCAGCTTGTACGACAGCATCGGCAGCCAGGCGTATACCTCTACCTTTGCACGCGTCTTCAACTGCCACGACACGCGCGAGAACAGGTCCGCACGCATCGGCATGTGCCGGTTCGGGAAGTACACGGCGTCCACGGCGCCGTTGCCCTTCGGATCGGCGAAGGCCTGCAGGTAGACCACACGCGGCGCGAGGTCCTTGATGCGGTCGATCAGCTTGCCGAGGTTGGCTTCCTGCTGCTTCGGGTCTGGGTCGTAGATGTAATCCATGTCGACCTGCACCACGCGCTGCACGGGGTTGATCTCACCGTGGTGCGTCACAGGCTCACGCAGCGAGCGCTCCAGATCACCGGTGTCGGTGTCGTACCCCATCAGGCTGCGGCGGATGGCGGTGAGCGGCACGTCCGGCGTGTTCGGGCCGGGCTCCAGCGTCAGCATGTACTTCAGGCCCACGTTGGCGGCTTCCTGGTCGAGCATCTGGTTGTGGGCACCATACGGCCACACCACCGTCTGCACCTTGGTGCCAGTGTTCTTCTGGATCAGGTCGATGCTGCGCTGCAGGTCCTCCCGCACGCGCTTGCGGTATTCGTCATCGGTTTCATAGCGGCCCAGATTGCGCAGATATTCGTGCGTGGTCGCCGCTGGCATCTCGTTGCCTTGTGGATTGCCCAGCGCGCCGTGGTGCATGTCTGCCGTGTGCGTGGCGAACTCTGCCAGGCCCGAGGTCTGCATCTCGCGGATCTGGTTCCAGTTCATGAAGAAGTCACGCGGCACGATCTGCTTGTCCGACAGCTTGATCTTTGCTCCCGGGGGTGCATTGGTCCACTCCGTCACCAGACCGAACACGGCGGGAAACCGGAACTGCTTGAGCAGCGGGAAGACCTTCGTGTAGTGGCTTTCATAGCCGTCATCGAACGTCAGCAGGATCGGGCGCTTGGGCAGCGGCTTACCGCCATGGCGCGCTGCGTCGATCTGCGCGAGCGTGACGGGGTGGTAGCCGTTGGCCTGGATCCAGCTGAACATGTTCGTCAGCATCTTGGTATCGACGGCAAACCCATCGGGCAGCTTTTCGAAACTGGCACGCAGGTTGTCGCGGATGTCGTGAAAGCACAGCACGCGGAACGTCTTGCCGTCGTCTGGATCGGGCTTGGGCAGGAAGTCCACCTGAACGGCGGCGGCAGGTCGAACGGCGGCAAGGAAAGCCAACGTCAGGACCAGCGCCAGTCGCGGTGCCATCCAGGCGAAGAATCGTCGCAATGACGGTTGTCGGAGAGCTTGCATGGGCATCACAGCGGAATGTTGAGGTTCAGGTACAGGAACTTGCGGTTCTCAGGCTGGCCGTCGTAGCTATGGCGACCAAAGCCGATGCCGTAAGACACCTGCGTCTTGCGATTGATTTGCCACACGTGCTCCAGCCGCGCTTCGTACATCGGACTGCTGCCGAACGACTGCTGGTTGTACATGCCGCCGGTCAGGTACACGCGCTGCGTGAACGACTTGTCGGCGTAGCGCCAGGGCGTCCACGACCAGATGGCCGTGGCTTGGCCGCTGTAGTCGCGCGATGGGCTGAAGTAGTTCAGGCCCGTCATCGTGTTGCGGCTGGTATCGGCCCCGAACAACACGCCGATGGTGTGCCGCGGCGAGGTAAATACCTGCTGGTAGAAGTTCGCTGCCACGCGCTGGCGCAGGTTGTCGTCGGTGTAGCGCGACACGCCGTACGTGAGCGATGCGTAGCGCGTTTCGTCCCAGGTGTAGCGAACGTTGCCGCTGACGCTCTTACCGGTCACGCCCACCTGGTACGCCTTGTAGGGCACTTCCAGGTCATCGTTGGTGACCATGCCCGACACCTTCCAGTGGTCGCTCGGGATCCACGTGGCATCCAGGGTGCCGCCGGTCTTGCCAGCCGCGCCGACGGATTGGTGCACCTCGCCGTTCACCTCGACGCCGGTGTCGAACCACTGCAGGCCCGCGCCGTTGCGCACGCGACTCTCCGATGCGCCGTCAAACTGCGCACGGCCCGCAAAGTTGTGGAAGAACAGCCGATAGTGGTCTGCAAACGGGCCGCTGTAGGCCTTGGTGTCAATACCGTACTCGTTGTTGGCGAACGCCGAATTGCCCTTGTCCGCCGTCGACTGGATGATGAGCTGCGGGCTCTGATAGACGTCCAGATCCTTGCGCAGCGCATGCACCGAGCCGTTCTCCGGAAAGCGTTCGTCCAGCCCGTTGGCGACGTTCTTGGCGGTCTTCAGATCGTCCACCGCTAGCGACGCGCGGCCATAGCCCGCTACCACGCTCAGGTCATCCGGGTGCTCGGCAAGCGCCGTCTTGTACATGTCGCGTGAGCGATACGGCTCGGTCTGCACCATCGCGCCGTCGGCACGTGCGCTGACGAGCGATGCGGCGAACGGCGCTTCGTGCCGCCACTTGTCCAGCTCGGCAATGCCCTGGTGCGTGCGGCCCGTCAGGATCAGGTACTGCGCCTCCAGACGCTTGATGCGCGAGTAATCGGGATTGGGCGTACCGGCTTCGGGCGCCAGGCGCACGTACTCCGGGTTGTCGGCCTTCATCTTGTCGAGCAGCGCGCGAGCCTCTTCAAAGCGGCCGGTGTCGAGCATGGCGTAGAACAGGCCTTCCTGAACGTCGCCGGTTTCGATCTCGCCGGGGCCCGCATCCTTGAGCGCGCGGGCGTAAGCATCGGCGGCCTTGTCGGGCGTATCGAGATACGCATAGGCATCCCCTGCGGCCACACGTGTGTAGGCCGGCACCTTGCCCGTCTGCGACATGGCTTCGTAGCGCTTGACGGCGTCTTTCATCCGCCCGCGCGAAGCGAGCGCCACCACTTCGTCCGCCACGATCTGCTGGCGGAACTCTGCGTTTTCCGGCGTATCGGGCACCTTCTTGAGCAGCGCCTCGATTTCGGCCACAGCCTGATCGATGATGACGAAGCGCTCCGGCCCGTTGATGACCTTCAACTGCTGACGCCCCCAGCGGATGCGCTGCGCGGCGGCGGCATGGTCAACGTGCCACGATTCGCTTTCCTTGAACCAGTCCGGATGCTGGCGCAGGTTTTCTTGCGCGAGCGTGGCGGCGCCCTCGCGCGACTCCCGCATGACCTCGTCGTGAAACGCCTGGCGGTCGGTCGGCATCGCGCCTACGGGCGCGTTGTCGGGCGCATTGCCGGCGGCGTGGGTGGCCGCTGCATTGGCCGCTTCCGGCGACACCTGCAGCGGTTCGAGCGCGCCGGGCCCTTGAGCACTTGGGCCTGAAGGCATGGCCGGCGCCTGTGCAGCCGTATCCGGTGCAGGAGCGCCCGGCGGCAGGATCACCGTGGGCGACGGTGATGCGGGCCGCGGTGCGGGCGGCGCTGCCTCAACAGCAGGCATCGGCGACGTGGCGGCCGGCGCGGTTGCTGCGGGCGATGTCGTGACGGACGAATCTGCGGGCGGCACCGCCTGTTGCGCAACGAGCAGCGTGTTGGCCGGAGACGCCGGCACGTCGTCACCGCCGGCGATGACGGTCGTGGATGCAAACGTGGCCGGGCCCTTGGCGGCGGCGGCGGTCAGTTGCGAATCGATCAAGCGGCGCGTGGCCGCGTTGGAAGCATCGTCGGTCGCGGCGTGCGCGATCATCGGCACCGTGCCGACCACCACAACGGTGGCGGCGGCAATAGCGCAGCGGCGGGGATGCCATGCCGCGGCCGCGCTGGTGCGCTCGGCCGGCAGGCTCCAGGAGAGTGGCTCGTGGGTTGTCATTGTTGTCATGTCCAGTGGGCGGCGCGTGCGGGCGCACGCCATCCGCGTTGCACGAAGAGCTGACCGGGCTGAGTCAGCCGAGGCGGGCCGTACCGTTGGCGGCGCGCACCGGGGCGCGCATCGGCTTGGCAGGCGTCACGCCTCCAAAGGCTCGTGTCATGGCAGCCCAGCGAGACTCAGCACCCAGTTCAGCGCCCGATGCGGTCACCGACGTGGTGGTCCGGTCGGACGCCCCCGGCTGGGGGGATGAAGACGCCATCACCGCGTCTCGGGCCGGTGCGCTGGCCTGGAGCGGGTGCGTTGTGCGTGCAGCGGTCTGCACGAACACGTCTGCATCTTGCGCATCTCCAGACACCTGGACCGATGTCTGTGCGGATGCAACGTTGGTCGTGGCGGCAGCCCCGCCCTGCAGCTCCAGTGGAATACCCACGCGCATGGCGGCGTACACCGCTTCGCTCTTGTTGCGCACGTTCAGGCGTCGATACAGCGTGCACGCGTGCGTTTTGACGGTGGCTTCCGAAATGCCCAGCAGGCGGCCGACACCCTTGACGGAATGGCCGCGCGACAGCAGCACCAGCACTTCGTACTGCCGCAGAGACACATTCAGCCGCTGCGCCGCTTCCGACGCATCCAGCGAGAGCATCGGCATGGCGGCATTGGTCGCACGCGGTATCAGGGCCGGATACGACTGGCCGCCGGCCAGCACGAGCCGCAGCGTGGCCAGCAAGACTTCCGGCGATTGCGACTTGGCGCAGTAGGCGTCCACCCCGCACGTCATGGCGACGTGCGCTTCTTCAGCAGAGAGGCTGGCGGCCAGCAGCACCACGTGGCTGGCCTCGCTGGCGGCGATCGCCTCGCGCAATTGGGCAGCGAATTCACCGGCGTTGACCGGGCCCTCGGCCTCGTCCAGCCCGATGATGAGCAGATCGGCTCGCTCATCGAACGCGTGCAGTTCGCCAGGGATGCCCGCAGGCAATGCCGGGGCGACGACCTCCAGGCCGAGGGTGGGATGCGCGAGCAACTGCGCAAGTCCGGCCCGTAGCAACGGATGATTCTCCAGCAGGACTGCTTTCATGGTTTCCTCGTTTTCTTGTGAAGCGATTCCGGTCAGGCGCGCACAAGCCAGCCGCTGCGGGCGAGCACGCATATGACCGTCGAAACCCCGGGACCGTCCGAGAGAAAGCGCCCTGCCGCCAGCTATGCGCCGGCTCTGGAGAAGCGAAGTGCGAATGCCGTGTGGACCGTGGGGACCAATCCGGTTCCGGATTCGCTTTATTGGAAAAACCTGTTCTGCAGGTGGCGGAACTGCCTTGCACATGCAGAGTGACCGCACGACATAGAGCAAGCATCGGGCCACCTCCGTGCAGCGCAACATCTGCTTACACTTGCGGCACAAATGGTGACGAGCAGAAGGCGAGCAAAACCCGCTGTGGCAAAGGATTGGCGGGCCGCGATATCGGTTGGTGCGATGCCGCAAATTCACTTCATTTCTGTAACGATTCAGTTACGAATTCGCGACGTGTGACGACCGACCCGATCATGCCGCCGGTTGTCCACTGAACGTTTTTACAACCTGTTTTAAAACTTACCGAGCGAGCGCGGCAGGCGCCACATTGCCGGCATGGCCGGCAGCAGATAGATGACCGATACGCCCCTTCAGGGCTTATGGCGCATGGCAAAAAGGAAGAGGCTGTCGATGGCGCCCACCATGAAGATGATGCCCGCAGCCATATGCAGCATCCAGGCGCCGTCAGCAAACGGCAGTTGAATCGACGTGTGCGGAATGACCCCCACCGCGCCCGCCGCCACCGACATGCGCAGTACCGGCATCCACCATGTGCGCTTGACGGGCTGCGGATCGTCGCGATGACGCGGCGCGGGGTCGGGCGTCGAAGAAGACATGCGGCAGGGACGAGAAGTGATGGCCATGCTGCATTGTTGAACACAACCGATCGAAGCGAAACACAAAACAGCGCCCTGCAATGCCCGCAATTCCCCTAACTGAAGCTGCCTAGGCTGGATGTGCAGCCAGGTGGGCAAGGTTCTGCAGCATGTCGGTCGTCATCTCCGCCACACCGTATTCGGGCTTCCAGCCCCAGTCGCGCCGGGCGACCGAATCGTCGATGGAGTTCGGCCAGCTGGCCGCAATCGCCTGACGGAAATCCGGCGCATACGCCACCTCGAACGACGGACGATGCCGGCGGATCTCGGCCGCCAGCTGCTCCGGCGTAAAGCTCACGCCTGCCAGGTTGTAGCTGCCGCGCTGGGTGATGCGCTCGGCCGGGGCCTCCATCAACTCGATGGTGGCGCGCACGGCGTCTGGCATGTACATCATGGGAAGCGCCTCGTCGTGATCAAGGAAGCACGTATAGCGCTCGCCCTTCACGGCCGAATGGAAGATGTCGATGGCGTAGTCGGTCGTGCCGCCGCCCGGTGCGGTCTTGTACGAGATCAGCCCCGGATAGCGCAGGCTGCGCACATCCACGCCGTGATGCTCGAAATACCAGCGGCACCAGCCCTCGCCGGCCAGCTTGGAAATGCCGTAGACGGTCTTGGGCTCCATGATCGTGCTTTGCGGCGTGTTGTCCGCGGGCGTGGTGGGCCCGAACGCGGCAATCGAGCTGGGCCAGAAGATGCGCTCAAGCTGATGATTGCGCGCCGCCTCCAGCACATTCAGCAGGCCATTCATATTGAGCGCCCAGCCCCACGTGGGCGACTGCTCTGCCGCAGCCGACAGCGCCGCCGCCAGGTGATAAATCTGCGTGATGCCGTGGCGCTCGATGATCTCGCGCAACTGGCCGCGATCGGTCACATCCAGCGTTTCGTGACGGATCTGCGGGTGGCGGCCACGGGGCACCATATCGCTGGTCACGACGTTGCCAGTGCCGTAGCGCTCGGCCAGCGCGGCGGCCAGCTCCGTCCCCAATTGCCCGTTGGCGCCGATGATGAGGATGCGCGGCGCCGTTCCAAAATTCGCGCTGGTGCCGGTGCTCATCAGATGATCCCCAGTTCCTTGCCGGCGGTTTCAAATGCCTTGAGCGCCGCGTCGAGTTGCGCGCGCTCGTGCACGGCGCTGATCTGCACGCGGATGCGCGCCTGCCCCTTGGGCACCACCGGGTAGAAGAAACCAACCACGTAGACGCCCAACTCCAGCAGGCGTTTGGACAATGCCTGCGCCTTCTGTGCGTCGTACACCATGATCGGCACGATGGGATGGTCGCCCGGCTTGATATCGAAGCCCAGTTCGACGATCTTGCGGCGGAAATACAGCGCGCTGTCTTCGAGCTTGTCGCGCAGCGCGGTGTCGGCTTCCAGCAGATCGAGCACCTTGATGGTGGCCCCGACAATGGACGGCGCCACCGTGTTCGAGAACAGATACGGCCGCGAGCGCTGGCGCAGCAGCGCCACCACTTCCTTGCGCGCGCTCGTGAAGCCGCCCGACGCTCCGCCCAGGCCCTTGCCCAGCGTGCCGGTGATGATGTCGATCTTGCCGAACACGCCGCGGTGTTCGTGCGAGCCGCGCCCCCGCTTGCCGAGAAAGCCCGTGGCATGGCACTCATCAATGCCCAGCAGCGCACCGAACTCATCGCAGATGGCACGGATTTCATCCAGCCGCGCGATGGTGCCGTCCATCGAGAACACGCCGTCGGTAAAGACGAGCTTGAAGCGCGCGCCCGCCGCATCGGCTGCCTTCAGTTGCGCGCGCAGATCCTCCAGATCGTTGTGCTTGTAGCGATAGCGCTGCGCCTTGCACAGGCGGATGCCATCAATGATGGACGCGTGATTCAGCTCGTCGCTGATGACGGCATCTTCGGCGCCGAGCAGCGTTTCGAACAAACCGCCGTTGGCATCGAACGCCGAGCCGTAGAGGATCGTGTCTTCCGTGCCGAGAAACTTCGCCAGCCGCGCTTCCAGCGTCTTGTGCAGGTCTTGCGTGCCGCAGATGAAGCGCACCGAGCTCAGGCCAAAGCCATGCGTGTCGAGCGCCTCGTGCGCAGCCTTCAGCACCTCCGGGTGCGACGACAAGCCCAGGTAGTTGTTGGCGCAGAGGTTGATGACCTCCTTGCCGTCAGCCGTGCGGATCACCGCGCCCTGCGGCGAGGTGATGATGCGCTCGGTCTTGTAGAGACCGGCTTCCTCGATCGCCTCCAGTTCGCGGCGGATGTGCGCGTAGAAGGCGTCGGTGGAAGCATTGGCTTGCGTTGTCCCCATGGTGCTGCTCCTGTAGACTGCGTTGATCGATAAATCGAACATGTTCGATATATCGAATAATTCGTTCAATTTACAAGATACCAACCGATGGCACAAGCCCCCGCCAACGATGTCCTCGCCGATGGCCCGCCCGCCGTTGGTGCCAAGCTGCAAGCGCTGCGCCAGGCGCGCAAGCTGTCGCTCGATGAACTGTCGCGGCGCGCGGGCGTGTCCAAATCCATGCTCTCGCAGGTCGAGCGCAATCTGGCCAACCCGACCGTCGCGGTGCTGTGGCGCCTGGCCACGGCGCTTGGCGTCGGGCTGGCAGATTTTCTGTCGCCCGAAGGCGCGGCCGATGCGGCGCCCGCGGTGACGGTCATCCCCGCTCACTCCATCCCAGTCATCAAAAGCCCGGATGGCAAGTGCGAATTGAAGATTCTTGGCCCCGTGGACCTGGCAGCGCGCTTTGAATGGTATGAACTGGCGATCCAGCCCGGCGGCGTGCTGGCGTCAGAGCCGCACGAGCTGGGCTCGAAGGAGCACATCTCCGTGCTCAGCGGCACGGTGACCGTGCAATCCGGCCCGAGTGAGAAGAAGGTGCGGCACGGGGAATCGGCACGCTACCCGGGGGATGTGCAGCACGCCATCTCAAACGCCGGCAAGACGGTGGCGACGGCGTTGCTGGTGGTGGAATACGCGCAGTAGCCGCTGCAGATTGACGCTGCCTAGGCTGCCTGCAGTTGAGGCGCCCGCCACACGCGCGGCAGCAGCACCCCGAGCATCAGCCCACGCAAGGCCATGAACCCCAGCATCGACAACCACAGCCCGTGGTTGCCCCACAGCGGCTGCAGCGTGACCGACAAGCCCCAGAACGCGGCAGCCGCCACGGCCATCGTCACCAGCAGTTCACGTGTGCGCGTCGCGCCGATGAACACGCCGTCAAACTGGAAGCCCCATACCGACACGATCGGCAGCAACGCCGCCCACACCAGAAAGTGGCGCGCGGCTTCGCGCACGGCAGGCTGATCGGTCAGCATGCCGATGATGCCGGCGCCCGCCAGCGCGTACACAGCGGCAAAAAGCCCTGCCCCCAGCACCGACCAGAACGTCGACACGCGAATCGCCATGCGCAGCGCGGCGCGGTCCCGCGCGCCCATGGCGGCGCCCACCAGCGCTTCGGCCGCGTGTGCGAAGCCGTCCAGCCCGTAGGCCATGAAGGTCAGGAAATTGAGCAGCAGCGCGTTGGCCGCCAGCACCACATCGCCCTGCCTGGCGCCCGCGTGGGCAAACCAGCCGAAGGCGGCCAGGAGGCACAGCGTGCGCAGGAAGATGTCGGTGTTCAGGCCCATCAGGCGGCGCCAGGCGTCGCGGGCGAGCAGTTCGGTGCGCGTAAGCGGCGGCAAACCCATCGGCCGTTGCAGCCAGAGCAGCAGCATGCCGAGCCCAAACCCGGCAATGTCAGCCAGCGCCGTTGCCGCGCCAATACCGCCCACGCCCATGCCGGCCCCCAGCACCAGGGTCAGCACTGCCACCATGTTGACGGTGTTGATGAAGACCTGCAGCAGCAAAGCACGCCGCACCTGCTGGCGCCCGAGCAACGTGCCGAGCACCACGTAGTTGGCCAGCGCAAACGGCGCCGACCAGATGCGCGTGTGGCAATACACCTCGGCCATGCGGGTGACGGATTCGCTCGCACCAAGCAGCGCCAGCGTGATGCGGATCGCCGGCACCTGCAGCACCAGCAATGCCGCTCCAATGGCAAAGGCCAGCAGCAGCGCGCGCACCACGCTCGCGCGCAATGCCTGCGTGTCGCCCGCACCGTGGGCCTGCGACACCAGCCCCGTGGTGCCCATGCGCAGGAAGCCAAAGCCCCAGAACACAAAGTTGAAGAAGACCCCGCCCAGCGCCACGCCGCCAATGTATTCCGGCCCCGGCAGATGCCCAGCCACGGCGGTATCCACCGCCGAGAGAATCGGCTGCGTCAGGTTGGCCAGCACGATGGGAAACGCCAGCGTCAGCACGCGCCGGTGCCACTGCGCATGTGACGCAGGTGCAACCGAAGTGGCGAAAGAGGACTCCATGGGGAGAAAAAACTGCGAGGAACGATGAAAAAGGCGGTGCAACCGCTCACGATTTCGCTATCATTGCGCCCCATTGCGGGCTCCGGAAATCGGGCGGCAAGTGCGGCACCCCGCACAACGTCGTCGATGACTATACGCGAATCCCCCCGGAAGGCAGACACCGTGTTTTGCCTTTCATCGCGGCCGGACGGGTGCGGTTGATGCTACGCATCATCCGGCACACGCATGTCCTAGGCTGGTGACACCCACCACATGGGACGGCGGGCGACGCCCAAACAGCGTCGCCTCGGTAGAACTAAGCGGACTGGTAAGCAACCGCGATGCCCTGTCGAACTTCCGACTCGCCGGGGCGGAGACTCCTCTTGGAAAAAAACGTACAACGCAATCTCGGCGCCTGGGCATTGATGCTGACCGGGCTGGGCTCGATCATCGGCTCGGGTTGGCTGTTCGGCGCCGGCCACGCTGCAAAGGTGGCGGGCCCCGCTGCCATCTTCACCTGGATCATTGGCGCAGTCGTCATCCTGGCCATTGCCCTGACGTATTCCGAACTGGGCGCGATGTTCCCGGAATCGGGCGGCATGGTGCGCTATGCGCGCTACTCGCATGGCTCGCTGGTGGGCTTCGTGGCGGCCTGGGCAAACTGGATCGCCATCGTCACCGTCATCCCCATCGAGGCCGAAGCCTCCATCCAGTACATGAGCAGTTGGCCGTGGCCCTGGGCGCAGTCGCTCTTCCAGCACGGTGAGCTGACGCCGCCGGGGCTGGTCCTGTCGGCGGTGCTCGTGATCGTGTACTTCCTGCTGAACTACTGGGGCGTGAAGGTGTTTGCCAAGGCGAACAACGCCATCACGATCTTCAAGTTCATCATTCCGGCCGCAACTGCGGTGGCGCTGGTTGGAGCGGGCTTCCACCCGGGCAACTTTGGCACGGGCACCGGCGCGAACGTGGCAGGACAGGGCTTTGCCCCGTACGGCTGGTCTGCGGTGCTGACCGCCATTGCCACCAGCGGCATCGTGTTTGCGTTCAACGGTTTCCAGAGCCCGATCAACCTTGCGGGCGAGGCGCGCAACCCGGGCCGCAACGTGCCCATCGCGGTGATCGGTTCGATCCTGCTGGCCGCGGTGATCTACGTGGCGCTGCAGGTGGCCTTCCTGGGCGCGGTGCCGCCTGAGTCGCTCGTCAATGGCTGGCACGGCATTGATTACCACTCGCCGTTCGCCCAACTGGCGATTGCGCTGAACCTGAACTGGCTGGCCATCGTGCTGTACATCGATGCCTTCGTCAGCCCGTCGGGCACCGGCAGCACGTACATGGCCACCACCACGCGCATGATCTACGCGATGGAGCGCAACAACACCATGCCGGCCATCTTCGGCCGCGTGCACCCGCTGTTTGGCGTGTCGCGTCCGGCCATGTGGTTCAACCTGGCGGTGTCGTTCATCTTCCTGTTCTTCTTCCGTGGCTGGGGCGCGCTGGCTGCCGTCATCTCGGTGGCCACCGTCATCTCGTATCTGACGGGCCCGATCAGCGTGATGTCGCTGCGCCGCACGTCGCCGCAACTGCATCGTCCGCTGCGTCTGCCGGGGCTCTCGCTCGTCGCGCCGTTCGCGTTTGTGTGCGCATCGCTCATCCTGTACTGGGCCAAGTGGCCGCTGACGGGCGAGATCATCGTGCTGATGCTGGTGGCGCTGCCCGTGTACTTCTACTACCAGGCCAAGGCCGGCTGGCCCGACTTCAAGACGGAACTCAAGGGCGCGTGGTGGATGATCGCCTACCTGCCGACCATCGCTGCGCTGTCGTACTGCGGCAGCACGGAGTTCGGCGGCCACGGCTACATTCCCTACGGTTGGGACATGGGCATCGTGGCGGTGCTCTCGCTGTTCTTCTACCACTGGGGCGTGGCCAGCGGCTGGCACACGCGCTATCTGGATGAAGTCGAACACGTACATGACGACGTGCCAGCGCACGACACCAAGCGTGCGCCGCGCGCCGTGCCGCAACGCGCCTGACACCGCTGTTGCTCGCAAGAAAAAAACGCCCGACCGGTTCTGCCGGCGGGCGTTTTTTCTTGCCTGCGCGCTGCCGGGATCTGCTCAGCTGTGTGCGCTAGACTGCGCCGCAACCCACCGGACTTTGCGTACAACCCAACGCCATTTCATTTGCCCATGACTCGACTCCTCGGCCTGCTCCTGATCGCGCTGTCCCTGAGCGCTTGCAGCAAGAAAGAAGAATCCGGCCCCAGCGGCGGCCTATCGCCCACGATGACGGCTGCCGCGCCGGCGCCCGCCGAAAGCGCCAAGATGGCCGATCGCGCCGAGCAGCGCTTTCTCGCCTACGAGCACCGCGTCTCATTGGAAGTCGATCCGCCGCAACTGGAGCGCCTGTACCGCGAGCTGCAGGACACCTGCGTGAATGAGGTCACATGGCACTGCACGGTCATGGACGCCAGCATCCAGCTCGAACGCGACCAGCGCGGCGGCACCGCGCACCTGAACCTGCGCGCCAGCCCCGAAGGGGTCCGAGCCATGCGCAAACGCCTGACCGATAGCGGTGGCGTTGTCAGCCAGGGCACCCACGTGGACGACCTCGGCCAGCCGATTGCCGAAGTCGGCAAGCGCTTGGAGATGCTGAAGAATTACCGCGCAAGCCTGCTCGACCTGCAGCGCAAGGCGACCAAGGTGGAAGACCTGATCCTGATCGCAGAAAAGCTGTCGGAAACGCAATCGGAACTGGAGGCCGCCACTGGCCAGAACACGCACCTCATGGACCGCGTCAACCGCGAGGTGCTGTCGATCGACCTGAGCACGCGGCAGACGGCAGCGCGCAGCCTATGGGCGCCCGTCGGCAATGCCTTACGCGAGTTCCTGCCCTCACTGGTGCGCGCCAGTGCGAGCGTGATTGAAGCGGTGGCCTACCTGTTGCCCTGGGGGATCGCGCTGTCGGTATTGGTGGCGCTGTTCATCAAGCTGCGGCGCAAATGGCGCCAGCGCAAAACGGCCCAATGAGCCATCGCGCTGGGCGCTAGACCGTGGCCGGCTGACGCTGCGGCTCGGCCGCCACCACGGGCGCACCCTGCACACGCTCCACCGCCTCGAACAGGGCGCGGATGTTTGCCGCGCCAAATCCGCGTGCGCCCTGACGCTCGATCAGTTCGAAAAAGAACACTGGCTCCGCCGTGCGCGACGGCGCCAGAAATGACTGCAACAACAGGCCATCGGCATCGCGGTCGGCCATGATGCCAAGCGCCAAGGCAGCGTCGCGCGGGACGGGGCAGTGCCCGATCCGCGCCAGCATGGCGTCGAACACTTCGGGCATGGAGCCCGCAAAGTTCACCTCGTGGCGTTTGAGCGCAAGGCTATGCGCCAACAGTGCAGGCACACGCAGCGCCAGGTGCTGGATGCCCGCACCGCCGTGCACATCGACAAAGCGGTGCAGTTGCGTCGTCTGGCTGGTCGGTGTGGGCGCAGAGAGCACGAGCTTCACGCTGCCGCTGGCGTTCTGCAGCACCGTGTTGATCATGCCGAGACTGCGCGTCTGGATGTGCTCGGTTTGCGTGACATGCAGGCCAAAGCCCGCTTCGTAACGCGCGACTGTTGCGTCCATCGTGTGGCAAGGCAGGCACAGCGCGAGGTGGTCAAGCCCCTGCGCTCCATCGAAGGCAGCATCGCCGGCAGCAGGGTCGCGCTCAACAAACGTGTGCGTGACATGACCGATACCGCCCACGCGTGCCATGCGCACAGGGCGCTCCCCGTGCGGCGGTGCCAGATCGGCCGCGCCGGCACGCACCGCCCGGCGATGCGCGACAACAACATCCTCGACCCCGAACATCACGTCATTGACGACGATTTCGTCGGCACGCGCCCGAACGCCGCGGCTCATTGGCTCGACCCGCAACCACGCATGGCTGCCCACCCGTTCCACATCGCTCGCAGGCACCTGCAAGGTGCGCAGAAAATCGCGGGACCAACTCGGGCCGCTGACCGATACCGACGCCACCGACGCTAGTGTCATGACCGTCTCCTGACGCCGCACGGCGTCGTGTTTGGATGGTTGGGGAAAACGTCTGCCGCTTCAGTATCGAAACCCGGCGGCACCGGACAACTACGGGCGGGCGTATGCCAATGCGCCCGCTGCCGTTGGCACGCACGGCTTCTCGGGGGCACGCGCTGCGCGCGGCGGCAAATAGGCGTCCGTCACGGCGGCGGACCATGCATGCGGCCGGCGGACGATGCCGTGCCGCGCCAGCCACGCGGCATAGCCCGACATGAGCGAGGCATCGTGCCGGCCCCACACGCCATCGGTCAGCCACGTGGTGGACACGGCGCGCAGCGACCGGGCAATCGTGGTTCGCGGGAAATACGGAATGACGCGCTCGAACAGCGGCAGCGCGCTGGCCGGATCCGCATGGGCCGCGGCAAACCCGCGCGAAGCGGCCATCAGCAAACCGCTGACAGCGCCGGCATTGCACGCCAGCCAGCGGGCGTCCGCTGCCAGCAGGTAGCTGTGATAGGCCGGCGCGCCAATCTCATCGATCGGCCAGACCTGGCGCTGCGCATCGGGCAGGGTCGAAGGCATCACGCCCTCCCACGCCCAGTAGCTGCCGAAGCTCGCATCGGCCACGCCATCGCGGAGTTCATCGAAGGTCAGCTCACGCACACCGGCGTCGACCAGCTTCACGGCATCGGGGTCGCCGCCATCTGCGCGAACGATGTCGGCCAGCAAGGCGCGCGCACGCACCGTGGGGTTGAGCGCCACACGGCGCCCACAGAGATCGCGCGGGCGGGTGATGCCGCGCCCCGTCACCGAATGGATGGCTTCCAGGCTGCGCTGGTTGACGGCGGCCACACCGCAGACCGGCTCCCCTATCTCAAAACGGCCCAGCACGCGCCGGGTCGGGCACACGCCCAGATGCACGTCGCCGCGCATGACATGATCGAGCGTGTCGCCTCGAGCATCGTCACGCACGACGATTTCCACGTCCAACCCCGCACGCGCAAACCAGCCCTTGGCGCGCGCGAGGTAAAACCCGGCAGCATTCGTCCACGGGTGAAAGTACTCAAGCATGAGGCGAACGTGCTGCATGGTGCGAACGGCCGATGGCCAAGTGGACAACGGCCCCAGTGTGCGAGCCATGACCACCACCGCGTACTACGTGGATTGTGCAAACGGCTCAAGGGTCCTACGAAGCCATCACGGAAACTCGATGGAACCCCGTTGCCCAAGCAGTGCACGCAGTGGGCGCGCGAGCAGTAAGCCGGCTCTGCCGCAAGATCTGGAAGTGCCGTGCTAGTCCGAAGCGGCCTTGATGAAATCGATGAACGCCCTGAGCGGAGCCGGAACAAGGCGCCGCCCCGGATAGTAGAGATATGGCCCCGGGAACGGCCGCCACCAATCTTCGAGCACGGGTTCGAGCGCACCGCTCGCAAGGTGTGGGCGTAGCCAGTCTTCATAGAGATGGACAACACCCACGCCGGCCAAGGCCGCGTCCACCACAAGATCGGTCGCCCCGCCAATGCGAACGAGCAGCGGGCCCGACGGCTCCACCCGAACCACTTCACCATCGCGCTCGTATTCCCACGGCGGCATCGCACCGCTTGCAAACTTGCCGCGCAGGCAGGCGTGGTCGAGCAGTTCGCGCGGATGGGCGGGCCGGCCGCGTCGATCGAGATAGCCGGGTGCCGCTGCCGTTGCGAACCGCTGTGATCGCGGGCCGATCGGAACGGCGATCATGTCCTGTTCGAGCCGCTCGTCATAACGGATGCCTGCGTCGAAACCCGCAGCCAAGATGTCGACAAAGCTCTCTTCGGCCACGACCTCCAGCTGTATCTCGGGATAGGCGTCGAGAAAGCCCGGGATGATGGCGGGCAGCACAAGCCGCGCGGCGCTCATCGGCACATTGAGTTTCAGCGTGCCGGCGGGCCTTTCGCGAAAGCTATTGACGACATCAAGCGCGGCTTCCACCTCGCTCAAGGCCGGCCGCAGACGGCTCAGCAGACGCTGCCCCGCTTCAGTGGGCGAGACGCTGCGCGTCGTGCGGTTCAGCAGGCGCACGCCGAGCTGTGTCTCCAACCGCCGCACCGCCTCGCTCAGCCCGGATGCGCTCGCGCCCATCAACCTTGCACCTTCGCGAAAGCCCCTAGCTTGCGCCACTGCCACGAAGGCATTCAGATCACTCAGATCGACGTTCATTGTTCGCCTTTTCGCACAGCCCGTGCAGAATATGTCCACTTATCGCGCACCGCGCTTGCGCCTAATCTGCCGTCACCTCGTCTTTCACACAGGAGTGTGACCATGTCTCCCATCATTCAGGCCGGCACGTTTTCCATCGGCGGCCACCGCGTGCACCGCCTCGGCTATGGCGCCATGCAGCTCGCGGGCCCAGGCGTCTTCGGCCCGCCAAAGGACCGCGACGCCGCGCTTGCCGTATTGCGTGAGGCTGTTGCCTCGGGCGTCAACCACATCGACACGAGCGACTTCTACGGCCCGCACATCACAAACCAGTTGATTCGCGAAGCCTTGCACCCCTATCGCGACGATCTGCTCATCGTCACCAAGATCGGCGCTAGGCGCGACGCCAAGGGCGCGTGGCTGCCGGCATTCTCAGCGCAGGCGCTGACCGAAGCCGTGCACGACAACCTGCGCAATCTCAGCCTGGATGTTCTGGACGTGGTGAACTTGCGGATCATGTTCGACACGCACGGCCCGGCCGAAGGATCGATCGAAGCGCCCCTCACGGCCTTGGCTGAACTGCAACGGCAGGGGCTTGTGCGGCATATCGGGCTGAGTAACGTCACGGCCAACCAGATCGCGGAAGGACGGCAGATGTGCGGGATCGTCTGCGTGCAGAACCACTACAACCTCGCCCACAGAAACGACGATGAACTGATCGACGCGTTGGCCGCCGACGGCATCGCGTATGTCCCGTACTTTCCGCTGGGCGGGTTCAGCCCGCTGCAATCGTCCACGCTCAACGATGTGGCGACGCGACTCGGCGCAACCCCGATGCAGACGGCACTCGCCTGGCTGCTGCACCGGTCGCCGAACATTCTGGTGATCCCGGGCACCTCGTCGGTCGCCCATCTGCGTGAGAACCTGGGCGCGGCGGCGATAACGTTGCCGGAAGATGCAATGCGCGAACTCGACGCCGTTGCACTTTCCACGGACGAGGCCGCCTGATTTTGTGCAAACGACTGGCGGGCCCACCGAGTCATCGTCGAAACGCGTGGAACCCGCCGTCTGCAGCGCCGCCGCTACGCCGCCTTCATCAGCCCTTCCATCGCCTCGCGCACATAGACGATCAGATCTGGCCCCATCCACGGGCTGGCGGAAAGCTCCGGCTCCCGCTCCATTGCCAGGCGCACCTTGGCTTGCGTTTGCGGATCATCGCCCGCATACGAGCGGAACAGGTCGATCCACTGCCGGGCAAGCTGCTGCATCTCCGGCGCATGCGCCGGCGTGCCTTTGGCCAAATGCTGCCGCACCTGCGCAATCAGGCTCGGCCACTCATTGGCGCGCTTGCCGAAGTTCGCGCGCATGAATTGCAACTCATGCGCCGATAGATACTTCCCGTAGATCGCCAGCTTGGTTTCGTTCGCCGCCTCCATGATGAAGTCGAGCATTTCCAGGCTGATGCCGGTGCGCTCCTGCAACGCCGGCTCGTTGATGTGCATCGTGTGCAGCTTCGCCGTGAGAACCGGGTCCAGTGCCGCGTCCTGCGCGAGCAGTGCCATCCATTGCTTGGCAAGGGCCTGCGCCTCGCTGCTGCGTGAGGGCACCTGGCGAGTCATCGCATCCTGCACGGTCGACACCAATGCCGCCCACCGTTCGTGGCGGGCGGTATCGGCGTCCATGCGTTCGGCGCGGGCGCGTTCTTCCTGCGAAAGATATTTGTCGTACATGGCATGAGATTGGTACGTAAATTTACTTCGCACCTAAATCTCTGAATACAAAGGAAATACCGAGAAGTAAAGAATTTCGGGCCAGGCTAGCGCTTCCGCCCGAAGTCCGCTCTAGTCACCTTGTTTTCTGCGATGGCTTTGCACAAGGCTATCTCAACGCGCAGGGCCTCATTAATTGAGGCGAGCTTCTTAATTTCCGCAAGCTGGCTCTTGTTCAGCTCTCGGAGTTCGCGGTTCTTCTCTCGCTCCTGCGTCAAAAGACCGGCCTTTTTATTGCGCTGTTGTCGCGCTGACTTACCGATGATCGCCCGCACCTGCTCCGCGAAGTCAGGGTAGCGATTGTTCAGTAAGGGGGCGGAGACCCCAGCTTCGTCCGCCACGGCTTTAAGTGTGATTTTTTCGCCGTTGCGCTGTAGGCGAGACAGGGCCTGGTTCAGTCCCTCAAGCGTGCGCTTGCGGTTTCTCGCTCTAGATGGCGCATTCGGACCGTCAGAGGTTTGCGCCTTACTTGCGCGCAGTCGCGGCATCCCTACCTCCCTCGCCAATATCGAGTCCTAAGTCTCTCAAGACCTTGGCTGCTTGCGCGATATCCCTCTCGACTCGCTTAACGGCCCCCGGCCCAAGTCGTGCGGCATCTGTTCTTAGACCCTGAAGGTGTCTGTAGGCCTCCTGCCAGATCGGCAAGAAACGACTGTCGATGACGCCGTTTCCGCAATCGCCGCACCTTCCCTTTTCGTAGATTCCGGAACCACCACAACCCTCGTCTTGAGCAAGACACCATGAGTGACCGGTCGAGCGAATGTTCACGCGCGTCGAAACCTCCGTCAGCAGTTCTTTGCGGCCAGGGAAATCGTTGGCACGCAACTCCTTAATCTTGCGGGCTGCACCACCGGCCAACGGTTCATCCTTTTCAAGCCACTGCGCCACCACTCCCGCCTTGTAGATCGCCAACTCACTAAGGATGTCGCCATATAGGGCTGCGTCTTGCTGTGGATTCGCGGCATAGAGTTGCGTCATGTCGATGGTCGCGTGCTTGAACTGCTCTTTAAGGAAAAGCATATCTCCCAAGCGGTGCCGCACAAAGGTGAAGGCGTATAAGCGGCGCATTTGATGGGTGGCGAGCGGCCAATTCGTGCCGGCAGTTTCAGCAAATCGTTTGAGCGCACGACTCGCTGTGGCAGTGGACAGCGCTGTAATCCTAGCCCGCGGCGTATTGGCCTTGGCAAAAAACAGCAAATTAACATTGTGTCGAGCGATGTGAAGCCGTTCCAATTCCTCGGGCGTACGCCGTTCACGCTTTGGCGAGCATGTGGCAATCTCCTCGGCAAAACACCGCCTGTAAGGCTCCGACCAACGTTCCAAGATGCGGAGGATGTCGTGCCCCATAGCCGGCATCAAATATTCCACGCGCCCCTTCTTAGTTTTGTACTCTGTGGCGGAGAGCCAGTGGAAAGTGACTCCATTTTTCACCTCGGTCCGGCCAGCTCCGCACTCAATGCTCGACAGTTCGCCGCAACGCATGCCGGTGAGTACCCCAACAAGGTATAAACCTGCGTCCCGGATAGCGAGGATCTCGGGATCCTCAAACAAGGAACGTAGCCCTTGATCGCGAGCATCCAGCAGTTCCTCTGCACGGTTTAGGATGGACCTGGCATGTCGAAACAAGACCCGGGCGACATCGGGCGGTATCAGCGGGGTAAGCCCTACCTTGTGCCCTTTAATCTGCTGTCTCACATGCCCACCAACTTCCGTAGCGCTGGAGCCAGGCCAGGGGTGCGTCCGCAGGGTGCATTCATGCTCGTCGCGAAACACATACAGCAGTTCGAGGGCTGAAAAGCTGGCAACCAACGAAGCTGCTTTAAGTCCCTTCGTTTTCTGGATATGAACGTAATTTGCGATGTGCAGGGGCTGAACATCGCCAAACGACACTAGACCGAGCGAGGCTGTATAGTGACAGAAAAGCCGCAGAGACTTTAGGACACCTTGTAGGGTACTGATGGTCCTTGTTGGCCCCATTCGACCGACTTTCCAGTAGGCGTAAAGCACATTTTGGCAAGCCTCGCGATACCCCTCTGGGATCGTGCCCCAGTCCAGGCGCTTTTCGCTACGAGGGACATTCTTTGTCTTCACGAAGGGCCACATGTCCCATACGAGATCACCGACACGCGCTATTACGACAACGTTGCCGGCATCAAGTACCGCACTGACGACCACATTGCTTCGCACCTGAGGCGCTAGCCCCGCCAAGCTCACCGGTTGATCCGCCAATATATCGTGGGCCATAACCGTATCCTCGCGTGCGAGGTGCCCCCTTGCTTTAGCCGAACGTCTTTCCGCGGTGGTGGTCGTGACGGTGGCTTTTCGAAGTCTAGTCATCCGTGATCTCCGCGTCGTTTAAAGGGTACGCTGCCCAAAACGGTAGAGGCTCAGACTTGGCGCGAGCCTTTGCCGCTGTTACTAAGCCGACATCAAACTTATCGGCAGTAAAACGGTCGATCAGATTCATGGTGTTGCGGAATTCCGCTTGCCAGTCCGCAGTTCGCGCGCTCGCTATCGCACTGTTCAAAAACCAGTAGAAGGAGAAGAGACGATGCAGGTCGTCTGGCGAGCCGACGATCGTGTAGCTGGTGCACGCAAAACAAGAAAGGAAGTCGTCGCAAGCCTTACCGTTTTTGGGCGCCCTGTCGCCGTTATAGGGATCTTTGCAGCGCCCTGTCGGCGACTTGCCGGGCAGGGTGGAAGGGACATTGCCATCAGTTAGACCCTTTTCATATATATCTGCTAACGCCTCTCCAACAAACGTGGCGTTCTCGCGGATTTTCTCCGTGCAAGCGAGATAGTGGCTATCTGCCACCGTTGGATGGTGCCCCATCAGCGCTGCTGTAGCGATCAAGTCGCCACCAGAGAGTGCCCACAAACGTTGTTCCAACGTCTTACGCAGGCGCGAAAGGTTAAGGCAAAGCGGGTTACCATCGTCCCCGCGCAAGTCGCGCCGAGCGACCAAGGCAGAAATGCCGATCGCCAATGTTTGCCCCTTCAACGCAACGACACGACCAACATTGCTCCCTCCTTCAGCTCTGTACAGCCATAGTCTGTCCTGACACTCGGACGTGGCCTCAGTCACCAGCGATTCGGTGGCTTCTCGTACGCTGCGAATTAGCGCGACTCCATCCATTGGAATTGCCAGAGAATTTCCCTCTTTTCTGGAGTAGCGCAGATTCACGACCTTTGTGGCGTTGCCTCGTCGCTTGAATAGTTCCAATAGCATCAAATTTGGCAAGAACGGATGCTGCCGAAGACAGTCTCGCCTAGCTTCGAGAAGAGGTGCTGGATTGGCACCGGTACGGATGGCCACAGCAAGCACCTGCACAACTAACGCGGCGCTCTCTGTGCCTTCGAAACGCTTCTCGCGGATTGCGACTAATTCGTCGCGCAAGACATACGCCAGACGCGACCGCTCTGATTGGGACAGTGCCGTGACACCGCTTGCTTGTCTGCGGACATTTGGAAAGGGATTTGCGGGGAAGAGGCCCTTTTGGTCAAGGATGACCCCACGCCTAACCAGAGCTTCTAGCACCGATTTTGTGAAGACGTAGTGATTCCTCTGGCTGAGGTAGGCCCAGTCTTTATGTTTGAGCCAGCCAACATAGAGACGCAGGTGGTGCGGTTTCATCTCCTGCGGCCGGGTTGGCTCCCCGGATTCCAAGATGAACTCGAACAAGTATCTCAAACCGCTCGTTGCATAGTGGGAGATGGTCACGGGAGAAAATTCCCCACTAGCTATAAAGACACATATTTGGTCAGCGCAGGCTAAAACCCAGGCATCGATGCCTTTACCTAGCCAACGCCTCAAATCAATGTTGCGGCGGCCGTATAAGTTCTCTGGGAGTTTGATGAGTACCCTGGCAGCCGGGTCGGTTCGCCGGTCCTCCGGAATGAGCGCAACGCCTATAGGGGCGCGAGCACTGAACTGCTTCTTTTTTCTCATCCTCGGCCTCCCGATGGCCAGTCCGGCGAGAACAACCGATCGATCTCGTCTTCATGAGCCAAGATGAGATGTCCCTCCAGCGAGTTGACTAGGTGAAGATACTCGGCTGTAGTGGAAACGTTAACGTGCCCTAGGCGGTCCCTCACATACAGCAGAGGCTCGCCCTCGAATGTCTCGCTCTTACGCAAACTCCACAACAAGTAAGTGGCATAGCTGTGCCGGAGCATGTGCGCCGTGACACGGAAGCCAACCCGCTTGGACAGGTCACGGAAGATCCCGGCGATGCTGTCTTTTTTATAGGGTGCACCATCCTCTGTTGGGAACAGGTGAGGAATCACTCGTCCCTCACGATCAGCATTGGCGCGGCGCTGTCGCTGTCGCAGCGAGTACGCCCAGAGCTTTTCCATGAGGTCGTACGGTACGTCGATCTCTCTGTGTGTGGAGTTCTTTATCTCCATCTTCAGCGGATCAAGACGAACGCGAATCTTCTGGCCCGGATGGAGGTCCCTGCGCTTCGACGGATCGAACACATAGGCGTCGGGGAAGGTGCGGCACTCACTCTGCCGGAGCCCAGTCCTCACCATCAGTTCGAACATCAAACGATGCGTGAGATTCGAGAGCGATTGATGGCATTCGACGATCTGGTCTGTGATCAAGAACCGGATCACTCGGCGCCGCTCTCTGAGCAACACTTTAGGACTCGCCTGCGTTTCGCTGGTGGCGTCGCCCTCAAAATGAAATCGTGCCGGGCGAAAACTTCGTAGAGCTTCGTAGTCGAATGGAAGTCGATCAATGTGCCCTTTCTTGATAGCCCACTTATAGAACCGAACGACGACTCGTATACGTGGGTTGATAGTGCTGGCGTCCAATTCCAACGTTCCCCTAGACCACTCCCGCCATGCGTCTATTGCACTCGGCATGCCCGGCGGCGGAGCAACTGACCAATCATGATTGTTGGTCAGCGAGAATGCGAAAAAATCGTAGATGGCACGACCGTAGTTCTCCCAAGTCCGCCTGCTAGAGATGCGACCGGTCGTCGCAAGCAAATCCCACAGCCAATCTTGAGCCGGTTGTATTGGTGCACCATCATCACCTACGAGCAAAGGGAACCCCTTATAGGCGCGACCTGCTACCACCAAATTTTCGTCTGCCAGCACGAACCTCATCGCAGGCCTTTTTCGGAACGCGTGTCGAGGAATAGGCGTCGTCGTCAACTCGCTGTTGCGAGCGACAATGGATGCTTAACGCTTCCGATTATAGGAAACCGCTTCTTTTCAAAATTCGGTCAACGAATATGTGAAAATTAATTAAATTAATAAAAATAAAAATTTCTTTTTTGATCGAAAAATTGAAAATTTCTCCATTAGGTAGCATTTCAATATCGATCTCATTTTTTTTTGATGGCGCGGAGAGTAAATTTCCTCAGCCTTCGAGGCGACGACCCGAAAGATGTGCGCGTCTCTGCACCAAGCTTTTTTTTAGCCCAATCGACTCTGGCTCATACCATGGCGGACAACATTGCTTGAGCGTTAGCCAAGAGCTGCTCGGCATACGGCACATGGGCGTCTCAATGCGGCTTGAGGTCTCTCCACCATCGACAGCATGGGAGGACTCTCGCGGTCTAGCAACGTCCTAGTTCTACCCACCGATCACCTTCAGAATTGTTGACATTAGAGTGATCGCGTCGGCTTACGCTAGCGTGCTGCATAGCCACCTAACCTATGCAAGGGCCGTGAGGCCGATGATGGAGCCCCAACAAAGCGGGGTGCCGTCTCGTCGGTGACTGCAGCTCGTGCCCGAAGTCCTTCGAACCACACCAAGCCGGAGAATCTCGCCGTGAGCCTCGTGCCAACTCGGAACCGTAGTTTTTGGGTTGCAGCCGCTACGGCTGCGCTGCTGACCGCCTGCGGAGGAGGAGACGGCACCTCGACAGCCACAAACACACCGAACAGCGGCACGACAGGGAGCCCTCCTTCTGATACACAACCTGGCTCCACTTCTCCAACTGCGAGCCCATTGACGCTGACCACGGTCGAATTCGCCCAGACCCACGTGTTACCGAGTGCGGGCCTTTCCTGGAAGCTGGCCAACGATAGCGCCTCGCTTCAATTGGTTGGCAACCGCTCCGCCTTGGCGCTCATCGCGATCGCGCAGACCGATGTGAAATATCCAGTGCTCGAAGCATGGCGCAGCGGTACGTTGATCGGCAACCTTGCGTTGAATGCGCCGTCCGCCCTGCCGCCCACCGAATCCAATGGCCGACCCTATGCGGCCGACCGCTGGAGCGTGACGATGCCAGCCACCTGGATGGTGCCGGGCACGTCGTTCCGCGTATCAGCTGCCAACTATGCGGCCAGCGCGAGCCAGGCGCCGAGCTTCGGCACCAACGCCGACATGACATTGCGGGTGCTGCCGTTCTACCTCTTCGGTGCCGACGATACGAACACGACGCCGCTGTCCACGACAAAAGCGCCGGACGCTGTCACGCAGCAGGAAATTCTCGCCAAATGGCCCGTCTCTGCCTTGTCGGCGACAAACCATTCGCTCGGACGCGTGTCTTGGTCGAACATGGTGATCGCACCGCGCACTGACAGTGCTGGTGTTGCACAACCTGCCTATGTCGTTACTGCGATGAGCCAGCAGAAAGAAGGCTACGCAGTGATGAGCTCGGTCCTCAGCCTGATTCAAGGCCTGCGCAATGCTAACGGTGAAGGCCCGACCAATAACCAGTATTACGCGCCGATTCTGCCGGTCGACCCGGTGACGAACCGGCCGGTGTTTCTTGGCGGAGGCCTGGGCGGCGGCAACGTTGGTGTGGGAGACCAGAACTACACCGGCATCTTCATTCATGAACAGGGCCATGCCTTCGGGTTGCCGCATGCCGGAGATGCATACAACGGCGGGAGCTACCCATATGCGGGCGGTAGCCTGACGGGCTCGGTGTGGGGTTACGACCCCAATCACAATCAGTTCCTGGACATCCGCGTGCCAACCACGGCCAGCAGTTACGCGAACTGTGCGAGTAACCACCAGACGGATTCTGCCGGCCGCTGCATCAAGCAAGACCCCATGCAAGGGGGCGCTGGCGATCAGTCGCCCGGCTACAAGTTCGCGACCTTCTCCGATTTCAATACCGGGAAGATGCAGGCCTGGCTGCAAGGCAAGATCCTCGTCGATTCGGCTTCACCGACCGGCTACAGCAAATGGGATACGAACGCCCAAGCGCGCGTGGCCTACACACCGACAACGACAGACAACGGCCTCTACGGCATCAACCAGAACTTGCCGACGCAGAGCAATTTGCCGGTCTACGCCATCGCCATCACCTATAGCCGTGCGGGTACGGCTGGCGTCTCGCAGATTTATCCGCCGCTGCAGTTCACGGGCAACCTCATCCGCACGTTTGATCCGACCAGCTCCGCAGACCGCGCAGCCATCGTGCCCAACACCGGCAGCTATGCGTGGTATTGCCACGCCAGCGGCTGCGATTACTCGGTGCGCGTGACCTACGCCGATGGCTCACAGATCACCCGCATCCTGCAAGGAGGCTTCCGCCCCTGGTTCAGCCCGACTGGAACACCGGCAACCAGCACAACAGACGCCACCAGTGGCAGCAGCTTTAAGTTGTGGACCATCAACGTGCCGGGCGACAAAGCCATCACCAAAGTGGAGCTGCTTGATACGCCGACGGTGTGGCAGGGAATGCCGCTCGTACCGAACGTATTGGCCAGCCGATAAGCTCACCCGCTGAACACGTGCCCGTTCATCATGCGCGCTCAGAAGGGCAACGTCGTCTGTCTTGGCAACGGCGACAGCGCCCTCTTCGTCGCGCCTGACATGGGTGGGCGCCTGATGCGATGGCGCCACCGCGGTGAAGAGATACTGCATTGGCCAGAGCGGCCGGATTGGTCCAGCCCCATCCAGATTCGCGGTGGTAACCCGTTGCTGTTTCCGTTCATCGGCAGGCATTTCGTCGATGGTGTTCAAGGGCGTTGGCGTGACGCTCAAGGGCGCATTCGCGAACTTCCTCAACATGGCTTTGCGCATCAACTGCCGTTCGAGGTGACGTCATTCGAAGCTGGGCGTGCCATCACCATGGCACTGCGCGACACGCCCGCCACGCGCGTCTACTACCCGTTCGGTTTCGAGTTTGCGGTCGAATACCGCCTCCTTGAAGATGGGCTCGAGACCACCATCACGGTAACGCACAGGGCGGGGCAGGAAGGCGCGGATGTCGCCCCACCAATGCCGTTCTATGCGGGGCACCACTTCTACTTCGCGGTACACCGAACGCAGCGCCGCGCCAGTCTCCTGCGGATGCCACCTGCCTGGACGTCGCGCCAACAGCCAGACGGACGCTTGACGGATCTTAAGGACGGGATCGCCCAATATCGCCTGGACGATCCCATGCTGCAGGATTGCTATCACGTCCTGAAGGGCCCCGGAGCCGCTCATCTCACCATCCCTGCGTGCGCGGGCATACCGCATGGGCGCCAGATTTGTATCGAAGTGGATGGCGCGCCAGACCCCTGGTATGCCATCACGACTTGGACGGAACGCAGCGGAGATGCGGACTTCTATTGCATCGAACCCTGGATGGGGCTGGCCGACGCGATTCATCACCACAAGGGACTGCACCTTCTGGCTCCTGGCGAAACGAAAAGCGCGGTTTGCCGGCTCATCGCCAAGCGATAGACGCGCGATAGGCCCACCGGGTCCCGCGCGCCCTTCCCAGCTTGCACGTGCTGCCGCCTTGGCAGTGCTGCCGCTCATACGCCACCTGTTGCCTTCGTCCTATTTTGAAAACCATAAGGTAACCGCTTAATTGCTTGCCGTGGCAGACCTGCGCTCTTAGACAGAGTGCACATAGATGCCTATTCAATAACGTCTTCCTGCATCCATGCGTAGTGAAATCCCTGATACCTAGTCTCCGGTTTACAAACTACTTTGGTAAACGCTTAACCGCACATAAACACAAAACAGAATCGTTTGAGGAGACCCACCCGATGTTGATGCTCCACACCCCCGCCAAGCTCAGGACGAGCCTTGCCATTGCTCTTGCTGTCTCCGCCTTGATGGGCGGTTGCGGCGGCGACGGTTCAGATGCCATGACAACCCAGGCGGCCCCAACCAGCACCTCGCTAAAACCCAAGGACGCGGGTAACCCCACCACCGCGGCGATGCGGACGGCGTGGCAAACCTACATCTCGGGGGGCACGCTCAACCTGAGCGACTCGGACATCAGCAACAAAGTCACCGCCATCGGCAACACCGCCAACAACGATCAGAACTCGATGATCGCCGCGGGTAGCCGCACGACTTGCCTATGGAGCGATCTGTGCACGTGGACGGCAAGCTCGAATCTCACGAACAACTACAAGCGCGTTCAGGAAATGATGCTGGGCTACAGCACCCAGGGCTCAACCCTGTATCAGGACGCGACGCTCCTCGCCAACATCACCGACGCGCTCCAGTGGCTGCACGACAACCACTACAACGAGAACATTGCGCAGTACGACAACTGGTGGGATTGGGAAATCGGCATTCCCAAAATACTCGGGAACATCCTGATCACGATGTACGGCCAACTGCCATCGACACTGATCAATAGCTACGTCGTGGCGATGGACCACTTCAACGCCGACCCGACCAACGAAACGTGGCCCGCAACCACGCCGCCCACCGTCATGACGGGCGCAAATCTGCTGGACAAGGTCATGGGTCGCGTGTTCAGCGGCATGTTGGCTGACGACACGACAAAGATCGACGCTGCGCGGACTGCAATGCAGGCGGTGTACCCCCTTGTCACATCGGATGATGGCTTCTACGCCGACGGCTCGTTCATTCAGCACCACTACATCCCGTACATGGGCGGCTATGGGGGCCCGATGATCGACGATGTCAGCAACCTGATGTACCTGACCAACGGCACGTCATGGGCTTTCTCCAGCACAGAACTCCAGACAGTTGCTGGCTGGGTCAACAACAGCATCACGCCGCTCATGTATCAGGGGGCGATGATGGACATGACCCGGGGGCGCAAGATCTCCCGCTCTTCCGAGACAGACCACGTTGACGGCCGGACGATGGCCGCCTCCGTGCGCCGATTGACGGATGGCTTCGACGCAACGACCGCCGCGGCAGTCAACGCGACCGTGAAAGGCTGGATTCAAGGCGACACGGTGTACAGCCAGGCCGCTGGCTGCACCTCCAACTGCTACTACTCCGGCTTCAGTCTGTACGACATGACGAAGATGAAGGCGCTGGCGGCAGACTCGACGGTCACTCCCACGACACTGCAAACCAGTCGCATCTACGGCAGCATGGCCCGCGCTGTGCACTTCAACCCCGTAACCAACCCCAACACCACAACGAACTCCCCGTTCGGCTTTGCGCTGTCGATGTTCTCAGACCGTATCAGCTCATTTGAGTTTGGCAACAACGAGAACAAGCTTGGTTGGCTGACCGGCGCCGGCATGACCGCCATGAACACCGACGACGAGAAGCAGTTTGGCGGTAATTTCTGGGCCACGGTCAACTACAGCCGCCTGCCTGGCATCACGTCGGACGGCGCCGCCTTCACCTCGCCCACCGCTTGGGCCTTCTACGGTAACGCTCTGAACAATCTGCGCTGGACTGGCGGTTCGAGCGTGCTGAGTGCCTACACCTCGGCGGGCATGGAGTTCGACATGTCAGGCTTCTACTCGCAGGAGGGTCTCGGGCGTGCCAGCCCAAGCAACCTGGCTGGCCGGAAGTCCTGGTTCATGATGGACGACCGCATCGTTGCTGTCGGCTCCAACATTGCCGACAATGTCAGCAGCCCAGTCGAGACCATCGTCGACAACCGTCGCCTGCTGCCACCTTATAGCGGCGGCGCTGGTGGCACCAACAAGCTGACGATTAACAATGTCGGCAATACCACCGTCAACATTGGCGCTGGACCGCAGACGCTTACCGGCGTCAATTGGGCGCATCTGCAGGGCAGCGTCGTAAGCACGTGTAGTCCGGCGGTGAACGGTTCCTCGTGCACCACCGGCTCGAAGGGTATCGGCTACCTGTTCTTCAGCCCGCAGACGCTGACCGCCCTGCGCGAAGCGCGCACCAGCTCATGGAGCACTGTCGGCACCGGCTCAAGCACTTCGGTAACCGACAACTACCTGAGCCTGGCGATCCCCCACGGCACCAACCCGACGGCGGCAAGCTACGCTTACGTACTGCTGCCCAACAAGAGCGCGGCGGAAGTCAACACCATCGCCTCCAACTCGGGCCTTTCGATCCTGTCCAGTGGCTCGACCGGCAACGGCATCCACGCGGTGAAGTACACGCCGGCAAGTGGCTCCATCACCAAGGTTGTCGGCGCCAACTTCTGGGCCTCCAACGGTGGCACGGTCAACGACGGGAGCCAGAGTTATCTGACCAGCTCGACCAAGGCATCGGTCACGGTGGCGGAAACGGCAAGTGGTGTCTCGCTGGCGGTGTCGGATCCGACTGAAGCCAATACTGGCTCGATCACGGTGACGCTCAACCATGCTGCCAGCAGCCCCGGCACGCTCGACAGCGCGGTGACCGTGATCCAGCTTCAGCCAACCATCCAGTTCTCGGTCAACGTCAACGCCGCACACGGTCGCAGCATCGCGGCGAATTTCAACTACTAAACGGTAACAGCCTTCTGACACTTGCGGCTGGGAGACCCCCCTCTGGTCTCTCGGCCGCTTGCGTGCGTACGCTGACACCTCCTTCGTTCGCGCGCACTACACCAACAAGAACTCACCAAGGCGGCATCTCAAAACATCCTCGAGCAACGCAATCAAAAAGAAAAGGAAACACAGTGACCCAAGCAATTCCGTCCCGAAAGTTGAAGACACATCTTTCGATTCTCCTGGCAATCTCTACGCTGGTAGGCGGTTGCGGCGGCGGCACCGATGACGTCGCCGCCGCGCCGTCTCAGCCGACAGTGAACACGCCCTCCCCGTCGGCCCCTGGCCCGAGTATCCAAGCCACGACCGCCGCAATGCGAGCCCAGTGGAAGACCTACATGACGGGCGGCAACATGGACTTGTCCGACCCGGATGTCCAAAGCAAGGTCACTGCGATTGGCAACACCGCCAATACCAATCAGACGTCGATGATCCCCGCCGCCAGCCGCACCACTTGCCTGTGGAGTGACCTGTGCACGTGGACTGCCAGCAGCAACCTGCGGAACAATTTCTTGCGCGTGCAAGACATGATGTTTGGGTATAGCACCCAAGGCTCGAGTCTGTACGGCGACCCCACGCTGCTGGCGAACATCGTCGACGCGCTGCAATGGCTGTATGCCAACAAGTACAACCCCAGCGTCGCCCAATACGACAACTGGTGGGATTGGGAAATCGGCATTCCCAAAAACCTCGGGAACATCCTGATCACCCTCGACGACAAGGTGCCTGCCGACCTGCGCAACAACTATGTTGCTGCAATGGACCACTTCAACGCGGATCCGACCAATCAAACATGGCCGGCGGCAACACCGCCCGTCGCCATGACGGGCGCCAACCTGCTCGATAAGGTCATGGGCCGCGTGTTCAGCGGCTTGCTGGCCGACGACGGCGACAAGATCACTGCGGCACGCGCCGCAATGCAGCCTGCATATCTGCCCGTCACCACGGATGACGGCTTCTATGCCGACGGTTCATTCATTCAGCATCACTATCTGAGCTACGTTGGAAACTACGGCGGCGTGTTGGTCGATGACATGACCAACCTCATGTATCTGACCAGCAACACGCCGTGGAGCTTCTCCACCTCAGAGATCCAGACGGTGGCTGGATGGGCAAAGAACACCATCACGCCGCTGATCTATCAAGGCGCGATGATGGATATGACGCGCGGGCGGATGATCTCCGTTCCGACCACGACCGACCATGTCGCGGGCCGCACCATGGCGGTATCGATGCGACGGATCGCCGATGCGGCAGATGCCGCGACCGCGGCGCAGATCAATGCGACGGTCAAGGGCTGGATGCAGTCGGATACCGTGTTCAGCCAAGCTGCGGGCTGCACCTCCAACTGCTATTTCTCGGGCATGAGCGTGTTCGACTTGACCCGCATGAAAGCGCTGGCAGCAAACACTTCGGTAACCGGCACGCAGTTGCAGGCCAGTCGCATGTTCGCCAGCATGGCGCAAGCCGTCCATCACACGCCTACGTTCGGCTTTGCGCTGTCGATGTTCTCGGACCGCATCTCCTCATTCGAGTTTGGCAACAACCAGAACAAGAAGGGATGGCTGACGGGTGCGGGCCGCACAGCAATCTACACAGACGATGAGAAACAGTATTCGAACAATTACTGGGCGACTGTTGACTACAGCCGTCTGTCAGGCACGACGGTGGATGGGGCGAGCTTCACCGCGCCCGTCAACTGGGCCTTCTATGGCAATGCTGCTGGCAACCTGCGTTGGACTGGCGGCTCCAGCGTTCTGAACGCGTACACCTCTGCCGGCATGGAGTTCGACATGTCGGGCTTCCTGTCGCGTGAGCCGTCTCCGCGCACGAGCCCGACCAACCTGACTGGCAAAAAATCCTGGTTCATGATGGACGACCGCGTCATCGCCCTAGGCTCTGACATTGCCGACAACGTCGGTCGGCCGGTCGAAACGATCGTCGATAACCGGCGCCTGATCGCGCCGTATACCGGATCGGCTGGTGGCGACAACAAGCTGACGATCAACAATTCCGGCAACACTACCGCGACGCTTGGAGCCGGTCCTCAAACCATCACCGGCGTGAATTGGGCCCATGTTCAGGGAAGCAGTCAAAGCACTTGCAGCCCCGCACTGAACAACCCGTGTACGAATGGATCGAAGGGCGTCGGTTATCTCTTCTTCAGCCCACAGACCCTGACCGCTCTGCGAGAAGCCCGCACCAGTTCGTGGAACACCGTCGGCACCGGCTCAGCCACCTCTGTCACCGACAACTACCTGAGCCTGGCGATTCCGCATGGCACCGATCCGACATCGGGAAGCTACGCCTACGTGCTGCTGCCCAACAAGAGCGCCGCGGAGGTCAACACCATCGCGTCGAGTCCGGGCATGTCAGTGCTCTCCAATGGCAACGGCATTCACGCGGTGAAGTACACGCCGAGCAGCGGTGCAGTGACAAAGGTCATCGGCGCCAACTTCTGGACATCCACTGGCGGCACCGTGACGGATGGCGGCCAGAGCTATCTGACGAGCTCCGCGAAAGCATCTGTCACGGTGGCGGAAACTGCGAACGGAGTGTCGCTGGCGGTGTCCGACCCGACCGAGGCGAATACGGGCTCGATCACGGTGACACTCAATCACGCAGCAAGCAGCGCCGGCATGCTCGATAGCGCGGTGACGGTGATCCAACTCCAGCCGACCATCAAGTTCTCGGTGAACGTCAACGCCGCGCACGGCCGCAGCATCGCTGCGAATTTCAACTACTAAGACGCGACGATCCGCCAAGAAGCTGGCCCCGGGGGTTTAAAAACGTGGCGCCCCCGGGGCTTGCAATCATCGCGGCCACCAACCGTGCAGATCTGCCGCATCCAGAGCTTGCTCCAAGGTGGGCAGCTCCGGATGCCAATGGCGTTCCCACTCCAGGCTGAGGATACCGGCGTAGCTGTCCCGGTACAGCGCGGCTAGCAAATCCTTCATGGGGAGTGCACCGTCTCCGGGCAGTACGTAGCGATAGCCGGCCGCGCATGCAGCGTCAGCCACGCTGTCCTTGATGTGGATATGCTGAACCCGATCGCGCACGAGCTCCCACGTCCGAGTTGGTTCACTCTGGCCCTTGCGCCAGGTATGGTGAGCATCCCAGAGGAGTTTGCAGTCCGGGATCGCGTCGAGCAGGCGCAAGAGATTCGCCTCAACGGCAAACGCATCGTGCGTCTCAATGACGACGTCCACGTTCCAGCCGTGTGCTGACTTCAATGACTGCCACCAGCGCCATGTCGAGACGGCTGCTTCGATCTCGCTGCTGTCCGCCGCCATGCCGCCATCGAATACACGTAGCGTCTCGGCACCACAGGCTTCCGCCCAGCCCACGTAGGCCAGAAATTCAGCGCGGCTCTGTTCTGAATTATTCGCCAACTGCATTGATGTGCCCAGGCTAGTCACGCGTGCCGGCATCGCAGCAACCGCCGCACCAAATGCCTCGGGTGTGCGATACCGCGATGCAAGATGGCTTGGCAAATCGACGCTACCACCCACGGTTCGCAACTCGATGCACGCGATGCCGTAGCGTTTTGCGATTGCCATGGCTTCGTCAAGCTCGAGCTCGCCGCATCCAAGTGTTGAGAAGGCGCGCCTTCCACAAAACGTACGCGCGTGATTGGGTTGCCGTTGGACGTCAATCGTGGCCTGCATGATGATGCCTTTGGATTTTGCTTTGCCCTAAAGACCGGCGAGAATCGTTCAGATTCAACCGCGTGGATTCGCCCTATCCTGACAGCTCTTCAAGCCGCGTGTTTTTTGCTTGAAGTTCCATCGTGTTCCAGTGCCCGGCGATCGCATGATCCCCGGGCATTTTTTTACTCAAAGACGAAAAAAACCGGCAATGGGAGGCATCGCCGGCGGAACGGAGCGTCGATCGATACACACCCGGGGAAGGTGCAACGATCACATCCACCGGAAATACCGGGGAAGCATTCGGTGGACTTGATTCAGTATTGGTGACGGACGGCCTATCAATTCACAACAAATGTCGACGGGTCGCGCCCTGTAAGTGCCAGGGTCGCTTCAGTTGTCAAGACACTCCAGTCGATAGCCGTGGGAATACACGACACGCAGGCAAACACCGCTGGGTGGCCCAAGATGGAGCTTCTGGCGCAACCGATAGATATGGGTGTCCAGCGAGCGGGAATGCGTCAGGTCATGGACCTTGCCCCAAATGCGGTTCAGCACCGCTTCACGCGAAATGAGGCGGCCGGCATTTCTCACCAGCAGCTCCAGGATTTCATACTCTTTTGGGGTGAGCGAGACCGCTTGCCCGCCCATGTGTACCGCCCTTTCCTTGTAGTTGAGGGTGTACATGCCAAACACCTGCTCGTCCTTCTTGGCGGCTTCGCGCTTGACTCGGCGCACCAGCGATTTGATCCGCGCCACAAGCTCGCCTTCTTTGATCGGCTTGATCAGGTAGTCGTCCGCCCCCGCTTCGAGCGCCGCGACGATATCACACTCCAGCGCGGCGTTTGTCAGCATCACAACCGGGATATCGACGTAGGTGCGTCGGATCCATTCAAGAACTTCGAGCCCGTCGATATCGGGCAGCCGTCGATCCAGCACCACCAGATCCGGGGCGAACCTGCGCATCGCTCGCAGGGAATCGGCGCCGTCGAAGTAGCACTCGACCGTATAGCCGGCGCGCGATAACACCGCTTGGAGATATTGCGACTGCGAATCGTCGTCCTCGATCAAATACACCAGCATCTGCAAACTCCGCCATCCACGCCGGAGGAGAGCTGCACGCACCCTCCACCCAATCGCCTTACGCTTTCCCGAACGGTGTCTCGGCAATACCTTGCCCAACGGAAGGCACCGCGAACATGGCGCCGGCAAGATCGTCTGTCACGTTGCCCGGCCGAATGGACGTGATGAACAACGTGTCGAGATTGGGCCCACCGAAAGCGCACATGGCGGGTTTCTGCACGGGCAGGGCGATGCTCTTGTCCAACTTCCCTTCCGGGGTGAAGCGCAAAACCTGGCCCCCGTCGTTGGCGCAAATCCAGTAGCAGCCGTCGACATCCACCGCGGCGCCATCGGGGCGCCCAGGGTAGGCATGCATATCGACAAACAGCCGCCCTTCATGCGGCGTACCGCTGTCGATGTCATAGTCGAATGCCCAGATTGCCTGGCGGTCCGGATGTGAATCCGAGAGGTACATGGTCCATCCATCGGGGCTGAAGGCCAGGCCATTCGGCACGATCAGGTCATCGAGCACGCAGCTCAATTCGGCATCGGCGTTGTCGAGACCGTACAACCGGCCATTCGTCGCAGCCAGCCCCATGTCGAGCACCATCGTCCCGGCGAGGAAGCGCCCTTGACGATCACAACGGCCATCGTTGAAACGCATGTCGTCGCGACCGTGATCAACGTGTACGAGCTTGTGCAACGGCGCCAATGACTGCCCGACCTCCGGATGCACCACTCGAAAGATGCCCGACTCCATCGCCAGCACCCAGCCATCATCGGCGGTCCGGGCAATGCAGCCTGCCATTTCAGGTAGCGGCCAACTCGTGGCACCGCGTTCCGCATCCCAACGCCACAGCATGCGAGCGGGAATGTCGGTCCAATACAGGGCGTTCTCTTCGGTGTGCCAGACGGGGCTCTCGCCCACCGTGCACAACATGTCCCCTACGCGCTCAACGGACGTCACCATCATCAATCGCCAAACGGCCCTTGGACGGTGAATGCCCCGCCTTGGTACAGCACCGCGGGATCGTTGCTGTCCAATGGCGGCAGCGTCTCGACCTGCGCCCGGAATTGCTCGGACGATTGCACGGGCAAGAAACCGAGGTGCTCCGCTTGCGCGTTACACCACCAATGGTCGCGGTTTGCAGACACGCCGTAGACAACGGTATGGCCCACATTGGGCATGAACATCGCGCGGCAGACCAGCTGTTCGAGATCGTCGTAGCCCAACCAGGTGACCAGCATCCGGCGGTCCTTCGCAACCGGGAACGACGAACCGATGCGCAGCGCTACGGTTTCGATGCCGTAGCGATCGAAGTACATCTGCGCGAGGTTCTCGCCAAACGCCTTGCTGACACCGTAGTAGCCATCGGGCCGCGGGCGAACGGAAGCGTCGATCACTTCATCCTGCCCATAGAAGCCCGTCACATGATTCGAGCTTGCAAAGACCACTCGACGCACGCCATGGCGTCGTGCGGCTTCATAAACGTTGAACGTGCCTTGAATATTTGCAGGAAGAATCTGCTCGAACGGCCGCTCGACCGAGACACCGCCAAAGTGCACGATGACGTCGACATCGCGCACCAGTTCGTGCACCGCCGCTGCGTCGGCCAGATCGCAATGGACCACCTCTTCACCGGGGGCGGCGTGGCCCAGCTCCACGAGATCCGACACACGAACCACGTCGGCGCGGCGCTTGAGGCGTTCGCGCAAAACCACGCCAAGATTGCCCGCGGCACCGGTCAACAGAATGCGATGACAACGCCCGGGCACTGCCTCAAGCAGGGCTTCCTGATTGAATTCGAAACTCATAACACGCTCTTCGTACGTTCCTGACTAAAGATCTTGCTTGCGCACCTGCGTGGACTTGCGCAGGATCAGCTTGGGCTCGGGCAGAGACGCCTTTGATTCTCTGCCGCTGAGAATATCGATGAGATGCTGCGTGGCCAGCGCGCCGATGCGCTCGCCCCCCATGTCGACGGAGGTCAGGGTGGGGGTCACGTATTCGCAAAACGGTATGTTGTCGAAGCCCACAACCGAGCAGTCTTCGGGCACGGAGAAACCAAGTTCAGCGGCCTGCTTCAAGAAGCCGATCGCGATCATATCGTTGAAGCAGATCACTGCATCCACGTGCCCAGCACCCAGCATGATCTTGGAGCAGATCCGCGCGCCCTCCTGCGGGGACGATGCGTCCGTCTCGTAGCGCGGTAGGTCAAGACCGTAGGCCTCCAGGCACGCACGCGCGCCTGCGTAGCGCTCCATATCGGCGCGCGACTTGTTAAAGCCGATATAGGCAATGCGCTGATGACCGCTCTTCGCCAGATAGTTCGCCACCATGTAGGCGGCATCGCGGTTGTACGAATCGATCTCCTGCTTGCCCTCGTCTTCCCGTCGATCAAAGAAGACGAAAGGCTTCGGCAAC
This sequence comes from Burkholderiaceae bacterium 26, assembly GCA_000955795.1. Taxonomy (GTDB): domain Bacteria; phylum Pseudomonadota; class Gammaproteobacteria; order Burkholderiales; family Burkholderiaceae; genus Ralstonia; species Ralstonia chuxiongensis. The sequence continues at coordinate 531,887 of JYOB01000016.1, read as the reverse complement.
TCGTGGATCCACTCCATCTCTTCCTGACGCAGCTTGGAATGGATCATCAAACCGTCGACACGCATGCACAGGTCTTCCAGCAGTTGACGTTCGCGGCTTGCGTTTTCTTCGCTATCCACCAGCAGCACGCTGTAGCCATGCTTCATCGCCACGCGGTTCGCCCCCTGCACCAGCCCGGCAAAGTATTGGTTGTGCATATCGGGAATGGACAGCCCCAGCGTCTTGGACCGCCCCGTGACCATTGAGCGCGCCATCGGGTTGGAGTGGTATCCAAGCTCCTTGATCGCCGCGGCGACGCGTGCCTCCACCTCCGGCGAAAAACGCTGAATCCGGTTGATGTATTTGGAAACGGTCGCCGTGGAGACATTGGCCGCAGTGGCGACGTCGCTCAGGGTAGGTGCACTCTTTTTCTCAGTCATGAAATTCGATACGCAGCTGAAGTGTTCATGAATGGCGACAGGGTTCGATCGGCGATGGAGACACCTGCGTCGACGAGCCCGCGCTCAATTCCGGCAGGCATTGTGCAGCCTTTTTGCGTGGTGCCCCACTTGCACCGGCGAATAGCCAGGCTTGTACAAGCTCCCGCCCACCCCGAAACCCGAAATACCGACCGCCCGATAGCGCGGAATGGTGATCTCATCGATGCCGCCAACGGCCAGCAACCGCGTGCCGGAAGGCAGAATCGACTTCCATCCCTGAAGCGCGGCGCATCCGATCTGGTCAGCAGGGAACGCCTTCAGCCCATGCGCACCAGCCTCCAGGGCCATATAGGCTTCACTTGGCGTGGCGACGCCTGGCAACGACACCATGCCGTATGCCACCGTCCGGCGCACAACGTCCGGATTGATATTGGGCGACACAACCAGCGCACCGCCTGCTTCTCGCACACGATCCACGTCGTCGACCGAGACCACGGTACCGGCACCAATCAGTGCGGCGTCTCCAAAATGCGTCTGCAGGCGCCGAATGCTCTCAAGCGGGTCCGGTGAATTGAGCGGCACTTCGATGATGTCGATTCCGTTGGACACCAGCGCCTCACCGATCGCCACGACTTCATCGGGGCACACACCGCGCAAAATCGCCACGATCGGGCAGCGCGCCATGCGCTGGCGAAAGGCCTCAATATTGTTCGACTGCACCATCATGCTTCTCCACTGAATCGCGCAAGCTGGTAACAGCCCAATACGCTGGCTTCCCCATCCACTACTTCAACTTCAATGCCCAGGCATTGCCCGGCCCGCACGTAGAACGGCATCAGCGCTGCCGAGCCCACCAATGTCAACCCATCCCGAATGACAATCGGATACGCCGCAGCACCCGCAGCAAACTCATTGCCAATCAGCAACCCAGACAGATAGCTCGGAGCGTGAAATCCGCGGTCTTCGAACAACGTACGCGTGCGGATGGAGAAGAGATCGCCCATCAGGTTGTTCGACAGAAAGCCCTGCTTTACGCCTTGCTCGAAGCTTGTTTCGCCTGGCAACGCGTGTTCCTTCTCCTCGCCCATGGAGAACGCAAGAATGGTGTGACTGCGCATTGCCGCAAACACATCGCCCGTCATGAACGTACGGAAATCTCGAACGGTCTGGCGTTGTGAACGGATCCATTTGGAGTGCGTCCCTGGTGTGACTACCACGCGCTCGCGCTCCAACGCCATTGCACCGATCACCTGAGTCTCTTCACCGCGCATCACGTCGTGGCCAGTGGCATCGTCATACCGATGCAGGCCCGGGATAAAACGCAGATCCATGCCGTCGATATTGCGGCGGGTCATGCCGCGGGCGATGTCTTCAAAGCCCGCTGGGCACTCTACGTAGCCGGCCTCCACCCAGCCCTGCCGGCTTCCGACCATGCCGCACAGGTAGATGGGCAAGGTAGCAAGTTCGCTTTCCCAACTGGACAACAACTGCTTGAAGGCATGACCGAAGTCGCGGCCCGGAATCTTCGCGATGCCCTTGCCCGCCGACATCGCACGCAAGATGGTGCCGTCCGACAAAACAATGGCCGCGCGAAACGAGGAGGTTCCCCAATCGACCGCCACCAAAGCAGGCTTGGCCGTGGGTGCAGCCGAGGTGCCCTCCACGGTGACCGGGGTTGCTTGCGCTGTCATACCGACACCTCTCCACCATCCGCGCGTACCAACGCATTTGCATTCAGCCGTGCGGCTGGTGCAGGGAGCCCACGCACTGCCGTTTCGACCTCAAACAGGCCGCCGGCCAGCGGACCGGCCGTGAGGCCCGCGTTGCCGACATTGATCGTTGCCGAAGTGACATACAGCGTCTGGAGGGATTCGCCGCCAAACGCCACACTGGTCGGGCGCTGTACGGGCATCGGCACCGTCGACATCAGCTCGCCATCCGGGCTGAGGCGGACAACGCGCCACCCGTCCCACAGAGCGGACCAGACACATCCTTCGGCGTCGACGGTCAGGCCGTCAGGCACGCCTTCTTCAAACGTCGCGAACACGCGTTTGTCGCTGGGCGTGCCGCTGTCTTTTTCATAGGCAAAGCGCCAGATGGTGCGTTTGGCAGAGTCCGTTGCGTACATGACCGTGCCATCCGGGCTCCAGCCCATACCGTTGGGGATGCCCCAGTGGTCGTCGATCTCGAGAGGGTCATCGTCCCCGCCAAAGCGATACAGCTTCCCAAGGCTTGGGCCGCCTTCACGCATGGAACCGACCCAGAAGCGCCCTTGCGGGTCGACCGCGCCGTCGTTGAATCGATGTTGCGCAGAGGCGTGTTCAATCGATGCCAGGCGAGTCAGCGAGCCATCAATGGTGGACAGCTCAGACAAGCCGCTTCGCATGGCCACCAGCAGGCGCCCGTCGCCAAGGCGGGCGATACAGCCAACGCTTTCCGGCAGGGTCCAGACGCCTGTCTGGCCGACACCTGGCGTATAGCGGTACACCGAGGGCCGAATGATGTCGACCCAGTAGAGCGCTTGCTCATCCGTGCACCAAAGCGGGCCCTCACCCAGAATTGCGTTGGCGGCCTGCACCAATTGAACTTGCATCGTTTGAATTCCGTAGCTGACTTTGTTGTCGTTATCGAGACTGCGTGGGCGCTCTCAGTCAATACACCGTGGTGCCCTCGGCATCAAAGACAAAAAGGTTTTGCGGCGGGAAGCTCACGCTCACGTCCTGACCGATCTGGTACTCCACGGTTTCGGTGCGCAGCTTGACCGCCACGGATTCGGTGTGGCCGGGGATCTCAACGTAGGCGATCGCCATCTCGCCGAGGTGCTCGATCAGGATGACGCGCGCCGGAATAGCAAGGGCACCCGCTGCGTCGATCTCGATATGCTCAGCGCGGATACCAATCGAACCCTCGTTGGACGGAGCCGCCCTGCGTCCCTCACCCAACGCGATGACCGTCTTGTTGCCAACCAGTGCGCGACGCGCACCGCCAGCGCTGTCCACCATGAAGCTGCACTGCAGGATATTCATGCTGGGCGAGCCCAGGAACGTCGCCACAAACTGGTTGGCGGGCCGGTTGTACAGCTCAAGGGGGCGCCCAACCTGTTCGATGCGCCCCGCGTTGAACACGGCGATGCGATCGCCCAGCGTCATCGCCTCGACCTGGTCGTGCGTCACGTAGACCATCGTGGCTTCAAGCTGGCTGTGCAGGCGTGCGAGTTCGATCCGCATCTGCACGCGCAGCGCAGCATCGAGGTTTGAGAGCGGCTCGTCGAATAGGAATACCTTCGGCTTGCGGACGATGGCCCGGCCGATTGCCACGCGCTGCCGCTGGCCGCCGGACAGCGCCTTCGGGCGGCGCTCCAGCAGCGGCGTCAGCTTGAGGATCTCGGCGGCATTGCGCACCGCCTTGTCCAGTTCTTCGCCCTTGACGCCGGAAAGCTTCAAGCCGAATGCCATGTTGTCGTACACCGACATGTGCGGATACAGGGCGTAGCTCTGGAACACCATCGAGATGCCGCGCTTGGACGGCGCAATCTCGTTCACACGCTTTTCCCCGATCATCAGATCGCCGCGCGTGATGTCTTCCAGACCCGCCAGCATTCGAAGCATGGTTGACTTGCCGCAGCCGGACGGCCCGACAAACACCATGAACTCCCCATCCTCGATTTCGAGGCTGACATCGCGAATGACTTCAGTGCCGTCGTCATAACGCTTGCCGATGTGATGCAGTGCAACTTTTGCCATGATCGTTCTTCCTAGGTGTTGCCGCGCTTACCACTCGGCGAGGGAGCCATCTTCGAGACGGAAAAGCGGATTGCGCCAACGGTGCCCCGTCTCTGCCGCCGCACGTACCGCATCCTCATTGATGTCGATGCCAAGGCCCGGTGCCTCCAGGCGGTTGACAAAACCCGCGTTGAAATTGAACGGGTCGCCCTTGAGATAGCGGAACATTGCGTTGTCATCGGTGTGATAGGCCACGTTGGTGGACTGCTCCTGGATGAAAGCATTGGGCGTGCACAGGTCGATCTGCAGGGAAGACGCCAGCGTGATCGGACCCAGCGGGCAATGCGGCGCGACGGCAACGTCGTAGGCTTCCGCCATGGCCGCAATCTTGCGCAGCTCCCAGATGCCGCCGGTGTGGCTCACATCGGGCTGGATGATGTCGACCACGCCGTCTTCCAGCACCTGCTTGAAGTCCCAGCGCGTGAACATGCGTTCGCCGGTCGCCAGCGGAACGGCGCAGCTACGGGCCACTTCACGCAGTGCATCGCTGTTGCCCGGCAGCAGCAGCTCTTCATAGAACATCGGGCTGTATGGCTCGATGGCCTTGGCCAACACCTTAGCGACCGAACGACGCACGCGTCCGTGGAAATCGATGCCGACGCCAACGTCGCGGCCCACCGCTTCCCGTACGGCGGCGAATCGACTGACCGCGGCGTCAATGGACGAAGGGCGCTCTACCCAGTCGGCCTCGAACGTCACACTCATCTTCAGTGCCGTATAACCCGATACCACCAGCTTTTTGGCAGCGGCCGCGCAGTCTTCCGGCGTCGCCCCTTGCACGTGGGCATACAGCCGCACCTTGTTGCGCACCGCCCCACCCAGCAGTTCATACACCGGCACACCGAGCGCCTTGCCCTTGATGTCCCACAAGGCTTGTTCGATCCCGGAAATGGCGCTGCTCAGCACCGGGCCACCGCGATAAAAGCCACCGCGGTACATGACCTGGAACAGGTCTTCGATCTGCCGCGGGTCTTTGCCAATCAGGTAGTCAGACAGCTCGTGCACAGCTTCGGCCGTCGTGGCTGCGCGGCCCTCGACAATCGGCTCGCCCCAACCGGAGATGCCCTCGTCCGTTTCCACCTTGAGAAACTGCCAGCGAGGCGCGACCGGAAAAACTTCGAGCTTGGTAATTTTCATTTTCAAATTCCGTTGCGATTAACCAGATGGGCAGAGACACCGTTGTCTGCCATCACATCTGCGCCCGTCATGCTGATGGCGGCGTCAGACAGCAGGAACGCGGCGAGTTGGCCAACGTCCTCCGGCTGGTTGATCCGCTGCGTCGCATGCATGGCGACATAGAAGCGCGCGAGGTCCGGCCTGTCCGACATGAGCTGGCCAATGTGGTCCGTCAACGTCAGCCCGGGGCTGAGGGAGTTCACGCGGATGCTGTGTTTGCCAAGACTCCACGCCATGGCACGCGTCATCGCCGTGATGCCGCCCTTGGTAGCGGCATAGCCTTCAAAACCTTCCGTGCTCGCACCCGCGTGGTTCGACGAGATGTTGACGATGGCGCCACCGCCCGTGCCGATCATCGTTCGCGCTGCGTGCTGCGTGCAGAGGAACATCGAGCGCAGGTTCACGTTGACCATCCGCTCCCACGATTCCAGCGTCGCCTCCAGGAAATCGCCGTGGATCGTGAGCCCAGCGTTGTTCACTAGGCCGTCGAGCTTGGGGTAATCGCTACGTACCTGCGAGAACAACGACTCGATGCTCTTCGGATCACCCACATCGCATTGGATGAAGCGGACATCGAGCCCCGCCACGTTCAGCGCCGCAGCTGTGCGCGCACCTTCAGGGTTGCATTCGGCCATGACGACGCGCGCGCCCTGGCCTGCCAGCACCTTGACGATGCCGAGCCCGATGCCTGCCCCGCCGCCAGTGACGACGAACACACGCCCACGGATACCGTACTGTTGCTCGGCCATGATTACCCCTTCACCGCACCGGCCGTGATGCCGGCAACGATCTGTCGTTGAAGGATCAGGAACATCACCAGCAGCGGCAGCGTGCCCAGGACCGCCGCCGGGAACAGCTTGGTCGGGTCGACGTCCATCGTGCCGATGAAACGGAACACCGAGACCGTAATCGGAAACTTGTGCTCGTCCTGCAGGAACAACAGCGGATAGACCAAGTCGTTCCACACGTGCAAGGTCACGAACATCGCCAGCGTGCCGGTAATTGGGCGCAGCAGTGGCAAGATCACGTGGCGATACACCTGCCAAGGCGTGCAGCCGTCCAGGATGGCCGCCTCTTCCAGCTCCATCGGAATGCTCTTCAGGAAACTGCAGTAGAAGAACACGCCCAGCGGCAGGTTCAGCACCGTGTAGGCAAGAATGATCCCGGCATAGCTGTTGAGCAGACCGAAGTTGCGCAGCAGCAGATAGGTCGGTGTCAGGCTGACGAACATCGGAATCGTCAACCCAAGCGTGAGCAACACGTACAGCACGTTCGACAGCCTCGAACGCAAGCGGGCCAACGGATACGCCGCCATGGATGCAATCACCGATACCAGCACGGTCACCGCCACCGTGATGCCGATCGTGTTGGCCACGCTGCGCCAGTAGTTCATCTCGGCAAACGTGCGCAGGTAGTTGTCCCACTGCAGGGTGTGCGGAAAGCCCAGCGGGTTCGCGGCGATGTCCATGCCCGAGCGCACAGACATCATCAGCATGTAGAAGATCGGCAGCAGAATCACGCCGGCAATACCGATGGCCAGCGCACCGCGCAGCATGTCCGGCAGATTACGCAGCTTGAAGATTGGATTGCGCTGCGACTGCCGCGACGGCGCAGAGATGGAAATGGCTTTCATAGTGCTTGCTCCCGCTTGCGCAGCATCCAGTTCTGCACGTAGGCAATCGTCGCAATCATGATCAGCATGACGATGGACAACGCACTCGAGAAACCGAAGCGGTATTCGCCGAAAAGGCTGTTGAAGATCTGCAGACCCAGCGTTGTGGTCGCGCCGTCGGGGCCGCCATGCGTCAGCACGAGCGGCAGTTCGAAACTCTTGAGCGTGCCGATGGTGCTCAGCGTGATGTTCACGGTGAACGAGGGCGCCAGCAGCGGAATATCGATCTTGGTGAAGCGGTGCCAGGCGTTGGCACCGTCGATGCGGGCTGCGTCATACAGCTCCGTCGGAATGCTCATGTAGCCGGCCAGGAAGATGGCGGTCGAGTAGCCCACGTACATCCAGATCTGAACCGCGGCCACTGCAAACAAGGCAATGCTCGGGTCGCCTAGCCAGATCTGCTGCAGGTCAATCAGGCCGAACGCCTTCAGGGCCTCGTTGAGGCCACCGCCCAGCGGCGAGTAGATGTATTGCCAGACGAACGCGGCAATCACCGCCGAGTACATGCTGGGTACCAGCAGCGCGACACGCGCGCCGCTACGAATCTTGGGTAAGGAGAACAAGAGCGCCGCGAAGAGAAGCCCCAGCGTGTTCTGGATCGTCACGACGATGGCGCAGTACGCCAGCGTGACCTTCAGCACGCTGAAGTACTCCGGATTCGACAGAATCTCGGCGTAGTTCTTCAGGCCGATCCAGGTCTCAGTACCGACACCGCTGAAGTTCGTGAAACTCAGCTTGACCGCGCTGAACAGCGGGTAGATGCCGAATATCGCGTACAGGATCAGCGCCGGCAGCGCGAACCATAGGAGGTGGTTTCTCTTGTTCATTTTTCTCTTCCATCGGCCGGGGCCACGAACCAATCGCAGCCCCGACTCAGGTCAAAGCGACCCTTACTGCTGTTGCGGTGCGTTGTCCCAACGCGCGAGCACTGCACCTTGATCCTGATTGATGTTCAGGAGATAGCCGGCCATGCTCTTCTGCATTTCCTGGATGAACGCTGCGGAGAAATCGCCCTTCGGATGCGGCACCGTGTTGCCTGCCTTGCGCGCCTCTGCATACAGACGCCCCGATGCCGGACCCGCGTACTGGCTGTTCGCGAACGGGCTGAACGCCGCATCCGCTGCCAGGAACTTGCCCAGGTTCTCTTCCTTGGCCCAGAACTGCAGCCAACGCTTGGCCGCGGCCGGTTGCTTCGCCGCTGCGTTGATCGCCCATGCCGTACCGAGCAAGTCCAGGCCAGCAGCCTTCCCGCTGTCGAGCCCCGGGAACGGCGCGAAGACGAAATCGACTGCGGGCTTGCCGTTCACAGTGAACTTCTGGATGCTCCAGGCGCCCTGCGGCATCATCGCGACACGGCCAGCGGTGAACTCCGTCAGGCCCAGACCCCACGGGTCGATACCGACGTTCAGTTTCGGGTCATAGCAGTGGGCGTCCGCGAGTTCTTTCAGCGCACCGATGGCCTGCTTGAAGTTCGGGTTGGAAGAGAACTTCTGTTTGCCAGCCACAACGTCGCTGACGAATGACGGGTTCGCTTTCACGCTGGGGGCAAGGCCCATGGTCAGGGCCAGCATGGCGGGCGCCCAGCCGTCCTTGGCCGGCAAGAGCAGTGGCGTGATGTTGGCCGCGCGCAGCTTCGTGCAAGCCGCCTTCATCTCGCTGATGTTGGTCGGCACGCGCTCCACGCCAGCTTTCTTGAGCAGCGTCTCGTTGGCAAACAGGCCAATGCCCACCACTTCCATCGGCACCATGTAGTACTTGCCGCCAATCTGCGCCAGCGGCTTCACGTCGGGCGCCAGCTTCTGGATGGTGGGGTCGGTGCTCAGGTCCATGAGCTGGCCTGCGGCAGCCCACTGACGCATGAGCGGGCGGTCCACCATCATCACGTCCGGCGCAGCGCCGCCCTGCAAGCGCGACGACATGATCGTCGTCGTGTCATTGCGGGCGATGTAGTCGAACTTGATCTTGATATCCGGGTTTTCCTTCTCGAACTTGGCGATCAGCTCCGGCATGGCAGCCGGCTCGGCTGCGCCGCCCTTCCAAGCGCTCACATTGAGCTCAACGACGGCTGCCTGCGCAGCTACTGCGGTCGCTGCCAGCAAACCGCCGGCGAGAATTTTCTTGTAACGACACTGCATGTCTTCCTCCACGATGGGACTCGAGGCCTGAATCACCGGACATCTAAGGATCGGTGATTCAGGTGGCCTACTTTTGATTTTGGTAAGCGCTTAACTTGTTTTACTTAGTATGGCGCCTGAGACAAGGTCAATCAATGTTGAGAATCTAGGGATTTACCCCGAGCAGATCGCCTTGAGCGGCAAGCGCGGGCTTAGAAGTTATGCATGATGCCGGCGTAGGCGCCGGTCTGCGACCTGCCCGGAGCGGGCGAAGCGCCGTTACCGTTGACCGGGTCGCCATAACCGGGCGCGGTGGGTCGCACCGAGAAGTTGGCGTTCGCGCTGTTCTTCATGTGCGCCACAGTGGCGTACAGGAACGTGCGCTTGGACAGGTCATACATGGCGCCCAGATTGAGCATGAGGCCATGACCCGCACCATCGTGATCGGCCGTCCACTGGCCTTGGCCCACCTTCATGTAGTACACAGCACCCTGCGCGTGGAGGCGCGGCGTCACATCGTAGGTCAAGCCAGTCCAGAAATGGTTCGCCACGCGCGACAGGCCAGGCGCCGTATCCGGTGCCGTGTAGTGGGCCCAGCCGCTTTGAGACAGCAACCGCGGCGTGATCTGCACCTTCGCACCGAGGAAAAACTCACGCGACGCGATGAACAGGTTGTCCAGCTTGCCGTTCTGGTTGTTCACCTCGTCATACAGCGCCCGCACTTCCCACGTCGGCTGAACATAAGCGACCGAGACGCCATACGCCATACCGATATTGCTCAGCACCGAGTCCTGCGGCCCATTGCGGAAGCCGTTCGGGCTTTCACCCAGGTTCAACTGGGCCCCGAACTCAAAACCGCCAAAATTGGGCGACTCGTAGCGGATGCCGTTCGCCAGCTTTGAACCGTTGCGGTAGTTGGTGAACGTAGACGCCGAGTAGTCTTCCAACAGGAACGGATCGAAGCGCCAGATGTAGTTGTTGATGGTGTTGCCCTGGCCCAGACGCAGGAAGCCGTAGTCGTTGTTCTTCAGCCCCACCCATGCACCGCGCTGGAACAGCTTGCCGCCACCCTGGTTGCCCGTGTCAGACGCAAACGCACCTTCCAAGTAGAACAACGCCTGATTACCGCCGCCCAGCTCTTCGGTGCCCTTCATGCCCCAAATGCTGGTACCCCACTGGCTGCCTTCCGCCAGCTTCGAGCCCGAGCCGTTGGCTGTCTTGATGTTGCTGAGGTACTCGACGCCACCGCCCACACGCCCCCACAAAGTGACGTTGGACTGCGCATACGCGCCGCCCGCCAGCCCCATGGCCAACAGCGCGGCCAAATATTTACGTTTCATTTTTCTCTTCCTCCAAATACACCAGAATTGGTGTTCCGACGGCTTTCACGCACGTTCTCGGCTCTTGTTTGCCTTGGCGTCGTTGTTAAGCGCTTAACTAGGTTAGCAAACGGATTGAAAAGGAAGTGCTGGGGCTTTCCCTGAGGCGCCTGATTAGCGCGCTTGGGAGTGTTACCAACGCAAACGTTGCCGCCCATCCAGGCGAAAACCCCAAATGGCGTGAGATTGGGCGTTGGCGGAAAAAAGCGGCTTTCTGCGATAGGAAAGCGCGAAATGCAAAAAGTGCGGCGCACCACGAAGTCATGCTGTGGTGTCGTTGTGACGGAGTCAGATTCGTTCAGATTCTGATCGCCCCGTCGTCGCTACGCTTCGGCTGCCTCGGACTTGTGTGTCCAGGCTTCATCGTTTCCTTGAGCCCGGCGGCGCTTGCGTCGTCGGGCATTTTTCGTTCTGAAAACAGCAAGCCCCCATATGGCGGGCGGGCCAATAAGAGGCTGGAGTGCGGTCGCCGGGCCGCCCCTCCATCGCGCTCAATGAAAAAAGCCTGGCCACCTCTTCAGGTGCCAGGCCAACGGAAAGGTAGTCAAGCGATGCCGTTTACAGCAGCTTCAGGATAGGCGCCGATCAATCAACCAAATCTGAACGATTCTGGATACGGACGCCCGGGGATATCGTCGTCGTGCATCACTAGCGCCCGTTGGATTTGTTCAGAAATACAGAGCACGCCGCCTTAGACACTCTCTGCACATTGATGCATTGGTCCGCGACAACAGCGACGCGTCAATGCATCCATCGACCGCTTATACAGAGCACCTGTCTGAGTTATGAGCCGCTCTGATCTTCTCCCGCTGGAGGGAAATCCAATCCCGCGCGATCGGCAAACGCTGGTCGTCGATGTGGGCTTTGATTTCATTTGTCCGTGGAGCATGGTGGGCAAACGCAGCTTGCGTTTGGCGATCCAGCAGTTAGAAAAAATCCGACCCGATGTGAGCGTCGATGTGCGTTGGCACGGTCGGCCCGTGCTGCCGGATACCCCGCCAGAAGGATTGCCCTATCACTCACTTTATCTAACGCGTACAGGCAGCCGCATGGCTGCAGCGGCCCGCCGCGTGCAAGTGGAACAGGCGGGGAAAGCCTTGGGCATCGCCTTCGATTTCTCACGTATCCGCATCCTGCCCAATACGGATGCCGCACACCGATTGGTTGAACACGTCGCTAGGCAGAGCACACTGATACGTGCTGAGCTACTGATTGATCAGATATTCAAGGCTTATTTCATCGACGCGGAGAACATCGGATGCACAACGGTACTGCGACGACTGGCGGCCGACGTTGGGGTTAGCGCCGCCATTGCGGAATCGTTGCTTGGCATGAACCCGGAGCACCCACGGCATTCCAAGAGTCGGCGAGGGCGCCCACGAAAGCCGGCCGGCATTGCGGCCGTATCCGAGGTGCCGTTCTTTTTGTTCAATCGCAAAACTGCCCTGTCGGGGGTACACAGCTGCGATGCCATGTTGAGCGCTATGCTGGCCGCAATCTCCTCTGCCTGCCGTGAAGGTGCTGGAAAGGCGCTCTGATCGGATCAATGCGAAGCAATAGCAGAAACGGGAGTTGACATGACAGGCGCAATCACAACACTCAATGCCTCTCACCCTAGCCGTTAATGCTCTGATTCTCGCACTGCGAAAGGTATATTTCCCGAGTTTCGATGCTCACAAGAGCAACTAGAAGACATCAGCCGAGTGACATCGCAACGGCACACGACAATGTGGATGGCGGGCGTTCGAACGATGCAACGTTCAACCGTCTTCACCCATGTGCCGCGAATAACCTGACTGCAACTGGCCGAGGTGTGCAGTCTCTAGTGTGTTGCATCGACCGGTTGAATCTGCAATCCCAAGCGGTCGGTCATCCTCAAGGCCCGAGGAGTGGAACCGACAGTGAGGTGTACTACCCTACCGTGCAGCAGGCCAGGCGGCGGACTTGGATCTACACTGCGTGCCGCAGCGCCGACACCCCATCGCCTGACTACCGTGACGGCGGTAACATCCGGGATGATCCGACCCATGCGCTGTTCAAGTGCGACTGACTGAAGCTCCAGCGCCTGCGCGTCGCGGCACTTGCGGGTAGTGGCTTCCTGCGGCCATTGCTGCGAGCGCTCGGTCACGCTCATCTGCGGAACCATGAGACGCTTTTCGCGCTCGAGGATCTCCTTGGCCTTCCTGTGCAGCAGCGTTTCACGAATCTCTTGTGGTGTCGCAGCGTCGGGCAGGCCAGTCTCTCCGTCGACTAGGTCGAACGCATCCGCAGCTCGCGCGCGAGCTTGATTCATCGCAGAATCAAGTAGGACATTGTCTTGCCAGTGGCCGCACCACTGCGCCCTGCTCACGAGCAGACGCGTACGGTGGCGCAACTCCTCCGGACTCATGCCGGCCAGCGCCACATCGTCGACCAGCACCTCGATCGCAGCATGCTGCGCACCGTCCGTACCGCTCGCGTGGCTGCCTACGAGAACGACGTGCAGTTCCCGGCCATCGTCGAGCGTGACGATCGCCGCAGCCTCATCTGAAAACGAACAGGACGCGATGTGCACTCGCTCGGACGGCGCGTCGACCCACGCGTCATAAAAGCTGCCGGAGAGGCCGGTGATGCGCGCCGTGCGCCGATGGCTCGGCAGGTCTAGGTAGCCTGTGCTCTCCAGTGTCGCCAGAAGGGCAGCGCGTGCCGCCAGTACGAGGCACAAATGCTTTTCGGTGCCAGCGGCATGGCGGAAGTGCGGCCGCCGCAGGTAGGTTTCGCGGGCAGCATTTACCGCGATCAGTGCGCCGCCGCAACTAACACACTCGCAGTCGCAGTGGGCACCACGGTGATTTTCGTCGAGCTCAAGAATGTAGCGTGGGGCACCGGTTTTACGGTCGCGCGCCCAAGCCATCAAGCGAGTTGCTTCCGCCAAGCGCCTCTCTGGCAAATGGGCCTGCATATCGACAGCCCAGGCTGCACCAAGCCTGTCCGGACCTTTGTTGTAAGGCATAACGCGCTCCCGAAACGGCGCCGGAATCACTCTAGCATCGAATCCGATCAACGCCAGGAGGTCCCATCAGCCACCCCTTTCACGTCAGGTTTGACTGCCAAGTAGACGGTTAAGATTGGTTCTCAGTTGTTCTTCAACAGCGGTGCGAGGCAGCGCCCACACCTCTGAAAGCGTGGCGCACACTTTCCACGCATCCCAGGGCTTCAGGGGAACGCCTCCCTCCGTAGCAAATGGTCCATCAGTCTCTGGAAGGACGCGGTCCAATGGCATGTGGCTCAACAAGCTGCGGCCCTTTTCGCCGGCAAGCATGGCAGGCCCGACGCTGAACCAGCAGCCGAGGCGTGCGGCCATTCGAAGCTCGGTGACTCCTCCGGAAAACCAGTGCAGAACTGGATAGCCTACGTCATGTGCTCTAGCCAACGTTTCGATAGTTCGCTGCACCGCTCCGCGGGAGTGGATGCTCACGATTCTGCCGCCTTGTCGGCCACATTCAGCGAGGACTGCTTGAAAAATGTGCTCCTGTAGCTCAATGGACTTTCGAAATCTTCGCGAGCCATCGAGTCCAACTTCACCGATAAATTTCGCGTCCTTGACTCCTGCAACCAGAGCGTCCAGCTCACTGGCCTTTGCCTCCGCAACTTCGGGATGAAGGCCAAGGCCAACGTGGATGTTTCGCAACCCGCAAAATACTCGCGAGGTTGCATGAAAGGCGCGTGGGCTGGTCGTGACGACAAGGGTAAACTCGTTGCGGCGATTGACCTCGTGTGCCAGTGTTAGGCCGTCGGGATAGAGGTCAAGATGTGAGTGGAAGTCAATCACAGGACACCGTGCGAGCGCAGTAGGACACCCAATTCTTGCAGTCCTCGCTCGACCACGCCCTCAAACGCAACGCGGCTAGACCGCTCCGCAAAGGCAAACTGCCCCGCAGTGAAGGCACGAATGCCATCGTCCTCGACTTTCACCACAGCAGTCGCGACTGCGGCCACGTCATTCGGTCCCTTATCCGGCTGCGCGGCTTTCAGATCGTTGTGAACATAGATGGCAGTGGTATCGGTGATGCCGGACCGAAGAAAAGCTGAACGGCGGACCATGCAAGGCACGCACCGACCACAGTGCCGCAGTCCAAACACAGCGAAACGGCCACAGCTCGTTGACATGCCGGCCAGATCTGCCAATTGGGCTTGGTCAAGGCACTCAGCCATCATCTCCCCTTTGGTACGGGCAGCGTAGCCCCACCATTTTCCCTCTGATAGACGGTTCCCACATCCTGACGCACGACCATGCGTCAAACGCCATTGGCGAGGGCAGCCCATTACAGGGTCGCGAGGGATTGCCGGAGTTGATTGTTCACGTATCCAGTTCGATGCGACCTGTTGCTAGTCGTAAGCGCCAGGCCTTCGCGAGAATGACCTGAAGCTGCTACTCAGGCCTCGGCCCTGGGCTGTCAAACACCTCCAGGCGGCTCAATAGCAGGGGGGAGCACATCGCCCGGATCGTCGACCGTTAAAAGATCCCCACCTGTTACAGGTTCTTTTCCCAAGGTTTGCCAATTGATGTTGGGACACCCGAACGTCAGTCAACGGTGCGGCGACGAATCTGTAAGTAAACAACCCAACACCGCTCTTCATGGTCATCCATTCCAAGGTTGTGAGCCACTCGGTCAATTCGGGCTCTTCCTTGCGCACGAGCTGGCCGTGCAGCCGCGACAGCCGATCGCGCAGCACGCTGGCTTGCGTGATCTGCTGATCGAGCATCGCAATCTGCCGTTCCACGATCGTGGTCAGGGGGATGTCCGGATTGGCCAGGAAAGCCCCGACATCGGCTAGTGACATGCCGAAGCGCCGCAACGCCTGAATCTGGTGCAGACGGGCGACGTCAGCCTTGTCATACAGCCGGTAGCCGCTGTCGGAACGGGCCGAAGGCGTGAGCAGGCCGATGGCGTCGTAGTGATGCAGCATGCGCACCGAGAGGCCGCAGCGTTTGGCGAGATCGCCCACTTTCAACAACATGGTGGCTCCTGTCTTCTGGCTTGGACACAGGCTAGGACCTCACACAATGTGAGGGTCAAGCACGGCGTGAATAGGATCGAAATGGACAGCGCCCGATGAAGGCGCGCGCGCATCGCGCATTCTGAACCACGCCCCTCTGTGGTGGGGACCATCTCCCGCGAACCCGCGCCGCTGCGTGCGTCACAAAAAGTTCATTCAACTCTGTGTTCAGCGGGTCGTTTAGCGGAATGTCCGATCTTGCGTCTGCCGCCAACGTCATGACTTTCTCACCGCTTCCCTTGCCCGCGGGCATTGCGCCCGAGATGCTGCGCACGGTGTTCCAACCGATCTTCCGCCTGTCCACCACCGAGGTGCTCGGCTACGAAGCCCTGCTGCGCGGGCCGGTGGGTTCGGCCATGGAGTCGCCCGCAGCGCTGTTTGGCGCTGCATCGGACACAGCAGGCACGATTGCGCTGGAGACCACCGCTGCGCGCCTGGCCATCGCCAATTTCTCGGCGATGCGGCTGCCGGGTAAGCTGTTTCTGAACTTCAGCGCACTGGGCGTACGCCAGTTGCTGGAAGACCATGCCCGCCTGCTGCATGCCATTGCCGACCACGACCTGCACCCCTCGCGCATCGTCATCGAACTGACCGAGCAAACGCCCATCGATGATCTGGCCAGCTTTGCCGAGGCCCTGTCGGTGGCACGCGACTTTGGCCTGCAATGCGCGCTGGACGATTTCGGCACCGGCAATGCCAACCTGAACCTGCTGATCGAACTCACGCCCGACTTCATCAAGCTCGACAAATATTTCCTGCGTGACATTGCCAAGCACCCGGCCAAGCTGGACATGGCACGCACGCTGCAACAGACGCTCAAAGGCGGCGCCACCAGCATCATTGCCGAAGGGCTGGAGACTGAAGACGAACTGGGCGTGGTACGCGACCTGGGCATCCGCTTCGGACAGGGTTTCTTCCTGGCACGCCCACAAGACAAGCCCGCGAGCGACATGTCGAGCCACGCGGCGCGCGTGCTGCAGTCTTCGCAGATTGCGGTGTTTCCACAGGCTGTGCGCGTAGGCTGGCGCGCCATCACGGCCAGCAAGCTCCTGCGCGTGGCGCCCACGCTGCCATTGCGCAGCAGCAATGACGACGTGCTGCACCTGTTCAACCGCCACCCCGATCTGCACGCCGTGGCGCTGCTTGATGAAGACGAGCGTCCGCTCGCGCTCATCGCACGCCGAGCGTTCATCGACCGCTATGCGATGCCGTATCACCGCGAGCTGTACGGCAAGAAACCGGCGCTGGCGTTTGCCAACCGCCAGCCGGTGCTGGTGGAGAAATCCGCTTCGCTGGAAGACATGTCGGCGCTGCTGATGAGCGAAGACCAGCGCTACCTGACCGATGGTTTCATCATCACCGAGCATGGCCGCTACCTGGGCCTGGGCACCGGTGAAGAGCTGGTGCGCACCGTCACGGAAATTCGCATCGAGGCCGCGCGCTACGCCAACCCGCTCACGTTCCTGCCAGGCAACATTCCGTTGAACCTGCACATTGAACGTTTGCTGGAAGCGCGCGCGGAGTTCTACGCCTGCTATGTCGACCTCAACCACTTCAAGCCCTTCAACGACCAGTACGGCTACTGGCAAGGCGACGAGATGCTGAAGATGGCCGCCGTCGTGCTGGCCAACGCATGCGAGCCCACGCGCGACTTTCTCGGCCACGTGGGCGGCGACGATTTCCTGATCCTGTTTCAGAGCGCCGACTGGCAGGCGCGCATCACGCAGGCCATGGCGGCGTTCAACGCCAACGCGCTCGCCATGTACACGCCGGCGGATCGCGCGGCGGGCGGCATCCATGCAGAAGACCGCAAGGGCCTGCCCGCATTCTTCCGCTTCGTGACGATTGCGGTGGGCGCGCTCCATGTGTACCCCGGTGCCGCGCACAACAGCGATGACATCGGCACCGCCGCCGCCCTGGCCAAGCGGCGCGCCAAGCAAAGCGAAAACGGCTTCCATCTGGAGGCCATGCGCCCTGCCCCTGCCGTGCGGGCCATGGCCTGACATCTCTGCGCCTGCGCTACAGCATCGCGGGAATCAGCCCGAGCAACGCGGCCTTTACCACTGCATGCGTCTTGTTGGCGGCGTTGAGCTTGGTGATGGCGTTGCGGATGTGGAAGTTCACGTTGCGCTCGGTCATCTCCAGGATGGCCGCGACTTCGGCCGCTGTCTTGCCTTCGGCCGTCCAGTGCAGCGTCTGGCGTTCAACCTCTTTCAAGCGCGCGGCGGCATCGGGCAAGACCTTTTCGGCCATCAGCGTGCTGATGCTGGCGTGCGCGCGCTGGCTCAGCCAGATCATTTCGGGCTCGCTCGCGGCCAGCTCCTCTTCGGTGATGGGCGTGGCGCGGCGCACCAGGCTGAAGGTACCGAAGATGCCGGTGTGATCTCGTATGGTGTGCGACCAACCGTGGTTGAGCCCGTGGCGGCGCGCGTCCATCCAGAACAACGCGTCTGCCGTGGCGATGCTGGACCACAGCATTGGCTTGACGCAGCGCTGCCCGAACTGCAACACGGGATCGATCGCCAGATAGCCGCACACCCGGTAGTGCTCGCACCAGGGCTCCGGATAGGTGCTCCAGCAGATGGTGTTGAAGCGCGTGATCGGAATGGCTGCACGCAAGGCGTAGGCGCAATAGTCGAAGCCGAGCAGAACCACCGCCGTTTGCAGGCAGCGGATGACTGCATCGGGATCGCGCAGGGCATTCAACTCGCGCAGCAATGCCGCCCGCCAGGATATTGCGCAGCCATGCGGCACTTGGTTGTGAACGCCCATTCCCTCGACCTCCAGAGCACACCCTAAATCGCCATGCCCGCGCCCATTCCCGCTTATCGGCTTTCCTCATTTCAAACGGTCGAAAAGCGTGATCAGCCTTGCGTTTTGCTGAGAGCAATCGTTGGCGTGCTGAAACTATACATAATCCGAAACGAATTGCAGGCCATGCGTAGTCGATGCAATTAGTGGATTTTCTCGAATATAGGAATAGCGCAATACAGAAATAAATTAATTGATTGCCAAACAGTTTTGCGCAAAAAAACATCCACTATTTAAATCTGCTTTTATGCGGCATGCCCGCCCTCGCCATTGCAAGCGGGCTACGCGGGGCGGTTTTTTTACAACGTCGGGTAGGCCGAATTCGTATCGTCGGCTTCCGCCAATGGCGGTTGCGGGCGGTGCAGGTGCGCCTCGCTGCGCATGACCCGCTTGCCGTATCGAAAACGCCGCAAAGCGGGCGCCGGCGCCACTTCAGGATGGTGCGCAAACGCGACACCCAGCAAGGTTTGCACCGTCGCCGCGCGGCAAAACGCCGCAGTAAAAATAACAATATCGACTTCGCACGTGCAGTTTGATCGACGTGCGGAAAATTTGACGTGTCAGATTTACACGCACGTGTGGCGATTCGCTACCACGGCAGCGAATTAGGGCAAGAACGGCGTTCTTATTGGGGTTTCACAGTGTCAGCGAAACCCTTACAGTCTGGTCCGCGACTCGCCCTCTCGATGTAGTCGAGGCCCCGACAAGAAACACGACGGTACGAAGCAACAGGGTTTTTTGGCGCGTCTTTATCTTCGTCACTCCCCCGGTTTGTGGCGCTTTTTCAAATCCGGATTTCCCGGAATTGGCGGAGCTTTGCCCAAATTCAGAAAAGTGACGCGGACTTAATGCGGCGGTTGCCCCCGCCCCACTGACCCATTTGCATAGGAAGTCCCGTTTCATGCGCTCCACTCTGATTTCTCTTGGCCTTGTCGCCACCGCGGCCCTCGGTCTGTTCTCTGCCGGTGCCCAGGCCAACTGCGTTGCCAATCCGCCCACGCAATCCAACACGACGTTCCCCGCCAGCCTGACTGGCAAGCTCGCGTATCACAGCTACGTCAGCTACGGCGATGGCACCAGCCAACTCTTCATCTACGATTTTTCGGCACGCACGCTGCAGCAGGTGTCGAAGGCAGCCTGGGGCATCCAGGACCCGATGAACGCGGTGTTCAGCCCTGACGGCAAGTGGATCGCCTTCATGGGCATCACCAACAACGCATGGAACGTGTTCTTCTGGCAAGTCGGTTCGACCAACATGCCGATCAACCTGACCAACAGCACCGGCCAGACGCGCAATGAAGATCCGAAGTTCAGCACGGACGGCAAATCGCTGTTCTTCAAGCAGAACGGCGATGTCATGCAGGCCGCGCTGTCGTACACCAGCTCAGGCCCCGTCTTCACCTCGACTGTGAACCTCACGCGCACGGCACCGACATTGGAAAACTCGATGCCGTTTGCCACGCCGGACGGCACGGCCGTCTACTACACCACGGGCACGGGCTCGGGCATGGGCCTTTACAAGCAGACCGTGGGCAGCACCACCAAGGTGGCGTTTGACACGCCGGCGGGCCTGGCGACGTACTACCCGATCGTGCGCGCGGACGGCACCGTCTTCTATGCCCGCTGGCACGACGCTACCAGCCAGGCCGACCAGATCTACACCAAGGTCAACCCGAGCGACACGCCCAACCAGCTCACGCTCAACGACTGCAACAGCAACAACTCCGACCCGTCGCCCGTGAACGGCACGAACTACGTGTTCTTCTCGTCGACGAGCGCCGGTGGCTACCAGCTCTACCTGGGCGATGCGAGCAACGGTCAGCGCTGGAGCCTGTCGCAGTTTGGCGTGAACTCGGACACGACCAAGGCGAAGCTCGGCTCGAACTACTACCCGGGCACGCCGACGGCCGCAGCACAGGCCATCACGCTGCTCTCGCAAGGCAAGCCCGCCAGCGCGTCCACCAGCTACAGCGCCAGCCTGGGCCCGGCCTATGCGTTTGACGGCAACACCACCAGCACGCGCTGGGATTCGGTGGAAGGCGTGGCCGGCGCGCAATGGCTGATGGTGGATCTGGGCTCGACCCGCACCATCACCGGCGTCGATCTGTACTGGGACGCAGGCGCCAAGGTCTACTACATCCAGACCTCGAATGATGGCGTGACGTGGACGAACATCTACTCGACTTCGAGCGGTGCTTCGTGGGGCCACACATCGCTGGCCAACCTCAAGGGCAGCGGCCGCTATGTGCGCATGTACGGCACGCAGCGCGCCACGCAATGGGGTTACTCGCTCGACGAAATGCAGGTGTGGGGCTACTAAGCGGCGGCTCCGGCATCGTCTGACATGACAAACGCCTCGGTGGCTTCGGCTATCGGGGCGTTTGTCATTGGTGCGACGAGCCGACCGCATTGGGGCCTACCCCTAAATTGTCAAAAGCTGAACATTCAGCCTGCGCACGTCTCGGCACGATGGCGTCTCCGCACCACGCCAGAGGATGGACGATGCCCTCCCATAAATCGCCGCATACCCCCGCGCACGGCATGAGCCGGCGCGATTTCCTGACGCTAGGCACTGCCGCTGCCAGCCTTGGCGCGCTGGGCCTGAGCCTGCCAGAAGGCGCGCAAGCAACCGACGCCAACTGGCATGCCGGCCAGCTCGCGCATCTGATTCCGGCGGCAAGCCACGACCGCTTTCTCATCAAGGCATCGTTTCAGGCGCCGCTTGCGCGTGCGCCGTGGCTGATGGTCAACGGCAAGCGCGTCGCCGGCGAGCAAACCGATGCCGCCGGCCGCTTCTGGCGCTTCGACGTGCGTGGCCTGCAGCCCGCCACGCCATACACGCTGCGCATTGTCGATGCCGGTGGCAAACCGCTGGCCGACACATGGCCGCTGCGGACTTTCCCCGCACCCGACGCCACGCCCGCGCGCCTGCGCATCCTGGCCTACACCTGCGCAGGCGGCTACGATGGCCCGCCGGTGGCCGGCAAGACCGCATGGCTGGACATGACCGCCCGCCGGCGCCTGCTCGCGCGCGGGATGTCATTCGCGCCCGACACCGTTATCGCCAACGGCGACCACATCTACTGGGATCTGCAGACCTCGCAGAACAAGCCGTTCGCACGCCAGGTGCGCGAACTGATGTGGGCAAAGTTTGGCGGCGCGCTCGACACGTCTGTGCCGATGTCGCACCCGAAGAACGAAGCCATCTTCACACGCGTCTGCGACTACCAGATCAGCGGGCTGTACGGCACCACGCTGCGCTCCACCCCCGCGTATTTCCTGACCGACGACCACGACACGTTCGAGAACGACGAGTTTGACGACAAGGTGGCCACCCTGCCGCCAGAGCCGTACGGCTTGGTGGGTGCAGAGCTGACGCAACATCGCTACTACCCCGAGTTCCTGCCCGACGCGAACCGCCCCGTGTGGCTGCCCGGCGGTGACAAGGCCGGCATGCCTGCCGACACCAACAGCGCCTTCGGCACGCTGCGTTACGGCGCGCTGCTCGAAGCCGTGCTGTACGACTGCCGGCGCTTTCTCGACAACAAGGGCATCCACGCACGCGTGGTGCCGCAATGGGTGGAAGACTGGCTCGTGGCACGCACGCGCGCTGAAGACACCGCGCATTTATTCCACGTGCCATCGCTGCCCTTTGCGTATTCGTCGGGCAAGCTGGGCGACTGGTATCCGGATCTGCTCGACAGGAAGACCGGCCGCCTCGTCGCCAACCAGCCTAAGCCCGGTTGGCAGGCCGGCTGGCACACGCAGCACCAGCGCCTGGTGGCGGCGCTTGCCGAGCAGAAGCAGCGCGCGGCCGTAATCGTGCAGGGCGACTTCCATGCATCAGCAGCTGGGTCCATGTCGCGCTCGGGCGATCTGGCATTCGCACACCCCGTGCATACGGTCATGACCGGCACGCTCGGCACCGGAGACCTCGCCTTCCCGTCGGCATTCCGCAGCATCGAGACCACGCCCGCGCTGTCCGTCGCCATGCAGGAGGCGTTGCGCCCAACCGAGAAAAACGGCTTTACCATCATCGACGTGACGCCCGAGAAGATGACCTTCTCGCTGTTCATGTGGCGCCCGCCCGAGCCGGTGGAAGCCATCGATACACTGCAGCCGGCCCTGGTGTACGAGGTGCCGCGCCTGGCTTGAGGTGCCAGCGCAACAACAAGGAGACGCATGGCGAAGATCTGCATCGTGGGGGCCGGCTCGATCGGCTGCTATCTGGGTGGCCGTCTGCTGGCGGCCGGCGCCAATGTCACGCTGGTCGGCCGCGCGCGCATCGGCAACGAACTGCGCGAGCACGGCCTCACCTTGACGGACTATCGCAACGGCAGCTGGCAGGTACCGCCGGCTGAGGTGCGCTACGTGACCGACCCCGGCGCTGCCGCCGATGCCGATCTCGTGCTCGTCACGGTCAAATCTGCTGCCACGCAATCCGTGGCCGATGCATTGAAGCCCGTGCTGCGCGCGGGTACCGTTGTCATCAGCTTCCAGAACGGTCTTGGCAATGCCGACGTGCTGCGGGCCACCCTGCCGCAGCACACCGTGCTGGCCGGCATGGTGCCCTTCAATGTGATGCAGCCTGGCCCCGGCGCTTTCCATCAAGGCACGGGCGGTGAGCTGGAAGTGGCAGCGTCACCCATGCTGCAGCCGTTCCTCGGTGACTTCCTCCGCGCGGGTCTGCCGCTCACGGAACGGACCGACATGGCAGCCGTGCAATGGGCCAAGCTGCTGCTCAACCTCAACAACGCCATCAACGCACTGGCCAACCGGCCGCTGAAGGAAGAGCTGTCGCAGCGTGCGTACCGGCGCTGCCTGGCGCTGGCGCAAATGGAGGCGCTGCGGCTGCTGTCGCGTGCGGGCATCCAGCCCGCCAAGCTGACGCCCATACCGCCCGCCTGGATTCCACGCCTGCTCGCCACGCCCGATGCGGTGTTTGCGCGGCTGGGCGGCAGGATGCTCGCCATCGATCCGCTCGCGCGTTCGTCCATGTCCGACGACCTGGCCGCCGGGCGCGCGACCGAAGTCGACTGGATCAACGGCGAAGTTGTGCGCCTGGCCGAGCGCCTGGGGCAACGCGCCCCCGTGAACGCGAAACTGTGTGCGATGGTGCATGCCGCCGAATCTGCCGCCACACGCCCGAGCTGGTCGGGCAACGATCTGCTGGCGGCTTTGCGGGCTGCGGGTCAGTCGGCGCCGGCTTCGCTCGCGTCCAACAACAACGCCATGTCCTGAATCTCGATGTGGCCATAGCGCAGGCGAATCGCGCCGAGTTTGACCAGCGCCTGCAGCTCCTTGCTGAGCGTCTGCCGGCTGATGCCCAGCATCATCGCCAGCGCGTCTTGCGAGGTGGAGATGCTCGCGCGCCCTTCTGCCGATTGCGACACATCGCCGTGCGCCAGTGAAGCGATACGCCGCGCCACACGCGCCCGCGTGCAGTGCAGCGCCGCACTCGCCAGCGAGCCATACGCCAGGCGCAAGCGCGCAGCCACCAGCCGCGCAATCGCTCCGGCAAATGCGGCATCGCGCATCAATGCTTCAAAGCGCGCCACGCTCACCCCCAGCACGTCCGAATCTTCCAGCGCGATTGCGCAATGGCCACGCGGTTGTTGATCGAGCGTCGATACCCCGCCAAACCAGTTGCCTGGCTCCACCAACGTGAGGATCGCCTCATCTCCGTCAGCGTTGAAGATGGAAAGTTTGAGCGCGCCGCTGGCCACGCCAAAGAACGCGTGCGAACTAACGTCCATCGGATCGCCCTGGCGAAAGAGAAATGCGCCAGCCGCGATGTGCAGGGGCACCGCGGCTTCGAGCAGCGCATCAGCCGCGCGCGGCGGCAGGCTCTGGAACCAGGGGTTGGCGGTAAATGCGTGCATCACGGTTCTGTTCCCGGCCCTCAGGCGCGCGGCCCTAACACCCACCCCACCGACAGCACATATCGGCTGCCACCTACCACGCGCGTCACGCTGTGCTCGCACGCATCGGGGCGGAAGAGCTTGATGCGCTTTGTCTGGAAGATCAGTCGGGCGCAGACGAACTCGCCGCCCGCCCGCGGCGACTTCAGCACGATGTTCAGCCGATAGTGGCGACCGTTGGTGACGGGGTCGGTATGCGGCGGAATTTCCGAACCGTCCGGATAGCGGATCAGGTAACTGTCGAACGGAATGGGCCACAGCGCGGTGGCCAGCAGCATCTTGTCGTAGCCGGTGCCCTGGCGGCCGCGCTGCCAGCGGAAGGCCGTGCTGAAGAATGCGCGCAAGGAAGACATGGAAGCGAAGCAGCCCGATGGAATCCGAGCATGGTAGCGGGGAACTATCGGCGCTTGTCGAATTTCTTCCAGTATCCGAACGGCTCCTGGTGGCACTCGTAGTCCAGCTCGGCCACGCGCGTGTGCAAGCGTTCCTGCGCCTCCTGCACGGCAAGGTTGTAGACCACCGGGCCAATCTCTTCCAGAAAGAAACTCAGGAGCGCACCGGCCTGGATGTTGCCGATGCGCTCTTCCATGTGCTCGGTGAAGTAGCGCTGGATGGATTGAACAGCCTCTTCGCGGACGTCGCGGTCAAGTTCGATGGGCATGCGAGGCGCTCGTGGTGGCGGATGAAACCGCCAGCTTACTGCCCGCGGCCATACGCATCCAGCAGCTTGAGCGTGACACCGTTGGTCCAGCCAAACCCGTCCTGCAACGGGTATTCCCCTCCACCACCGCCCGTGCCCGTTCCATCGACGATGTATTTCTCGACGAGCTTCTGCTGGCTGGCGTAGAGCTGCTCCACGCTGCCGAGAAAGCGCTCGCCGATCGCCTGCGCGAGTGGCTGCCAGCCGTACCGCTGCGCACCACGCAGCGCGATCCATTGCAGCGGCGCCCAGCCGTTGGGCGCATCCCACTGCTGGCCAGTCTTGAAGGTGGTGGTGGACAGCCCGCCCACCTGCAGCAGCGCCTGCTGCGTCCATTGCAACGTCTTCCACGCGCGGTCTGGCCGTGCTGCGCCCACAAACAGCGGATACGTCATCGCGGCAGACTTGTTGTCGCGAATGCGGCCGAGCTGCCAATCGTAGTCTGCGTAGTAGCCGGCGGGGTGCCACAGGTAGCGCTCGATGGCGACTGCACGTTTTCCGGCGCGCACGGAATACTCGACCGTGCACGCAAAATCGCGCGCCGCTGTGCAGCCCCGCGCAATGGTCTTCTCCAGCTGGAACATCAGGCTGTTCAAATCCACAGGCACGATCGACGTGGTGCGAATGGTGCCCAGCGTGGCGTTGTCGCCAAACCAGCGCGAGCTGAAATCCCACCCGCTTTCAGCCGCTGCGCGCAGGTCGCGCCAGACTTCGTTGGCAGGGCGCGCGGGTGTTTGCTGCGCGGTGGTCACGTCTTGCAGATAGGACTCGGGGCGCGGGGTGTCCTGGTCGTCCCAGTAGCGGTTGAGAACAGCGCCGTCGCGCATGACGACGACGTTGCTGCTCGCCTGCCCAGCGGGCGTAGTCGAGGCGCCGCGCATCCAGTACGCATATTCCTTGCGCAGTTGCGGCAGGTAGCGCTTGAGCGCCGCATCACCCTCCTGCTGCGCGGCCAGCTCGACCATCAGCGCAAAGAACGGCGGCTGCGAGCGGCTGAGGTAATACGTGCGATTGCCGTTCGGGATGTGGCCGAACTGATCAATGGCATAGGCGAAGTTGTCGAGCATGTTGTCGACCAGATCTTCACGGCCGGCTTCCTGCAGCCCGAGCATCGTGAAGTAGGTATCCCAGTAATAGCCTTCGCGAAAACGCCCGCCCGGCACGACGTATGGCTTTGGCAGGGGAATGAGCGAGCTGTTGTCAGGGGCGGTGGTCGTCGTGCGCGTGAGCGCCGGCCAGAGCCAGTCGATATGCGCGCGCAAGGACTGCCCCGCGGGCGGTGTCACGGGCGACTCCACCGGCGGCGTGAAGTACTGATCGACAAACGCCTTGAGCGAGAAACCCGGCACGTTCTTCTGCGCCTGATACGCCTGCAGGATGACCGCGGGCGCGGCCTTGGGCACTGCATCGACAAACGTCTTCTGGTCCGGATAAACCTGCGCGGTCTGCACCGCCACGAACAAATCGCCGTAGAGCTTGTCGGGCGACGGCGGCAGCGCGGCACCCACGCCCACATCGGCCAATGCGGACGACGCCGCCAAACCGAACGCCAGCCATGCGGCAACGTTCGCCGCACGGCGCCGGATCAAAAAGTGAGCCTGTCGATGCATCGTCATCTCCTGCCTGGTGGACGGAAAGCCAGTCCAGAAAAGGAGACGCCGACAGCGTTGTCAAATCGACAGGTTTTGCGCAAAACGGCGGCGTACCGAAGCGCAAGAAATGGCGCCGTATTGGGCGCTGCGGGCAGGCAACTTGCTGATGCGCCGCGATGCTTGGCTCGGTCATCCGGCCCCGGCGCTACCCGCGAGCAACCTCGTAGCGCATCTCCACGAAGGTGTTCTTGTAGGGCACGGCGGAAGTGAGCTTGAGCGCAGGCTGTACGATGCGGCGCGGCAACAGGGGCAGCCCGGTGCCCAGCGTGACAGGCATCACCTGCACGATCAGTTCGTCAAGCAGCCCTGCATCGAGAAACTTGCCGGCGAGTTCCCCACCACCAACGATCCAGAGATTGCGTCCGCCGGCTGCGGCGAGCATGTCGCGGTGGACGGGCGCCACATCACCACGCACGAATCGGATGTCTGCGCCTTGCACCACCGGCAGCGTGCGCGATGTGAAGACCCACGCAGGCTGCACGTAAGGCCATGGCTGCGTTTGCCCCTCAGGGCTGGGCTTGGCCAGTTCGCGCAGCAGCCATTCGTAGGTGGACGCACCCATGGCCAGCGCGCCGACGTCGCGAATGAAGCCGTCGTAGCTCGTGCCTTCCAGTGAGCCAAACTGCATCAGCCAATCGAGCGAGTGATCCGTCGTGGCGATGAAGCCGTCCAGGGTGGTAGCGGCGTAATACTGTGTCTTCGACATGGCGGGCTCCCGTTGAAATTTAGGAGCGAAATGCTACGCCGCACGGATTGCCGTTGCCTTGCGGGCGGCGCTACGCCACCGCACCGGCGTTGCCAGCATCGGCAGCGCAGATCCGGTTGCGCCCCTGATGCTTGGCGTCGTACAGCGCGCGGTCTGCGCGTGCGCTCAACCGGTCGAACGATTCACCGGGTTGCCACGCCGCCACGCCACCGCTGATGCTGTAGCGGCAGGGCCGCGCACCGGCCATGACAACTTGCGCGGCAGCAGCTTTGCGCAAGCGATCTGCGAGGTACATGGCGTTGCCGCTGTCTTTGTCGGGCAGCAGCAGCGCGAACTCTTCGCCACCGATGCGCCCAAGCACGTCGGTCGGCCGCAGTTGCGCTTGCGCCATCTGCACGAACGCGCGCAGCACCGCATCGCCGGCGGCATGGCCGAGGCTGTCGTTGATGCGTTTGAAATGATCCAGATCGAGAATCAGCAATGCCAGCGGCCTGGCGTGCCGCTGCACACGGCCGACATGGCGGCGTGCCAGCGCCTCAAAGCCCTGGCGCGACAGCGCACCGGTCAGAAAATCGCGGTTGGCCGCATCGCGCGCGTCGGCCAGCAGCGCGTCATGCACCATCAGCATGGCCGACATCGACAGGATGGGCATGATCGCCGCCGCCACCACGAGCAGCAGCACGCTGCCGGCGCTGGCAAACATGCTCGGGCTGGAAGCCGCATCCAGCGTCAGGAAATAGATGCCGCGTACGAGCTGACAAACGCCGAACACAAAAGCAATGATGGCCGTTACCCGATACGGATAGGCCGGTCGACCAGCGGGCGAATGGCGTACCAGCATCCACGTCAGTGCCGTGCAGAATGCGGCGGAAAACAGCGTGGTCGAAAACACCCGCATGGGGATGCTGTCGACGGCGTAGCGCCAGTAGATGACCGCCACCCCTACCGCCGTCACGCCTGCCAGCAAGATCGGCCACTGCGGCCGACGGCCGAGAAAGCGCGCGCAGCCCGCGTAGTACGCAGCGCCACCGAGCGCCAACAGGACGTTCGCCACAACAACCGAGAGGCTGTCGGGAATCTTCCCGCGCAGCAGAATCAAGGGTAGGGCCAGCACCACGGCCAGATTGGCACCAAACCATTCGGCAATGCCGGACTTGCCTGCGCGCAGCAACGAACCGAGCAGCCCCAGAAGCACAAAGCTCATCAGTGCCGACGTGGCAATGGCGACGCCAGGATCCAGCATGAGCACTCCCGCAAGTCTTCTGTGGCGGGGATTCTACGAAAAGTGGCGCATTGGGGACATCACCGGCTCGTGGGGCACGACATGCCCTGCCGCAGCCAAACTCGAAAGCCGCAAATCAACGCAGCCGGTGGCGTCGATGGTGTGATGACAGCCCTTGCGTGCGGGAACCGCCGCGCAATGTCATGGCTTCGGTCCGAGATCGTCTACGGCATGTCCGCCAGCGGGCTGCAACGCGGCTTCGGCGGCGTCCACCTGCGTGGGCTCGGCGTCGATGGTCAGCAGAAAGCGCCCGCCGATCACGACGTTCTGGAATTTGCGCTCGTAGGTCTCGGCGTTTTCGCCGCCGGGCTCGTAGTCGCCGCAGAGGAAGTTGCCGCACAACGCACCTGCCTCGTCACCCTGGTGCGACAGCGCGACGCGCTCCAGCGTGAGGCCGGTGTTCAACACGGCTTGGCGGGCTGCCTCAGCAGCGGCGTGGTCTGTGAAGATGCGGACGATGGTTGGCATGGGTTCTCCTCGTCGTGGTGAACCCAAAGTGGACGCATCGGCCGTGCCCAGCAGCACGCCGGGCGGGTGGCTCAGAACAGCGCCATCTGCCGCATCCCAAACCCGATCGCCTCTTCCACCCGCATGCGCGCGTGCGTGAGCGACCCCTCGATGCCCGAGAGCGTGCCGGCCAGCCAGCGGTAAAGCAGCGGCGCCTGACCGCGCGGGCTCAGGTGGATTTCACCGAGCTTCTTGCCGCGCTTGTCCCGGTAGTAGTGGGAGCGGTAGCCGCGTTCCCAATGCGTGATTGGGCCGCGCCATCGGCGCAAGCGGCGGGGTTTGGTGGGGGACGTTTCGGCTGTCGACGCCGACGCTGGTTCCTCCCAGCCGAAAGCGGGTTTGGCAAACAGCGGCAAACCTTCCAGATCGGGGTAAAAATCCATCGTCGTATGCTCAGCTAGCCGCGCCGCCGCAGGCTTTGCAGACAAACACGGCGCGCAGCCCGCATGATACCTGGGTTTATGGCAGACAGCACGTGCAAACGCCCTAACGGCGGGCATCGGAACAACGTTGCCCACGTCGCCCGATCAGCGCTTCGGTATGATGGCCGCTCCCAGTTTCATGACACGCGGCAATCGACCGGTACCTAGCATGAAGAACGCCCTTAACACGTTGATGACACCCCGAATCGCCTGCACTCTGTTGTTGGCTGCAAGCTTCGCCACTCAGGCCCACGCCCAGGAGGGCGCCTTCGCGCCGCTACTCCGCCATCTGGCCGATCGCCTGGTCACCGCTGACCAGGTTGCGCTGAGCAAATGGGACAGCGGCCAGTCGGTCTACGACCCGGCGCGCGAGGACAAGGTCATCGCCAATGCCTCGGCGCAGGCGCCCGCCTACGGCTTGGCGGCGGCAGACGTGAGTAATGTCTTCACAGACCAGATCGAGGCGAACAAGGAGGTGCAATACGCCCTGCTGAACGACTGGCGACGGGCCGGTGCTGCGCCCACCGCGCAGCGGCAGAGCCTGCCGGATGTGATCCGCCCCAAGCTGGACGGGCTGCAGAAATCCATCCTGCAAGCCTTGCGCGATGTTGCCCCCGCACGCGGCCAGGCGGATTGCCCGGTGCAGGTGGCGAACGACATCGGCCGTGTCGTGCATGAGAAATCGCTCGACACCCTGCATCAGATTGCTCTGGACCGTGCAACGGCAAGGCTCTGCACCACCCGCTGATCCCATGAAAAAACGGCGCGGTCCTGAAAGGGCACGCGCCGCTGCATCCGTCACGCTTGTCCGTGAAATCAGGGCGTGGGCGTCCAGCTCGCGCCGTTGCCATCCTTGAAGCTGGCGAACACCTTGGCGGTGGTGTTGAGCCCACTCAAATCAATGGCGCTGGTGGCGTATTGGGTATCCCGACCCGACATGCTCAGCGCATTGCCGGCCGCGTCCATGCTCAGCCATTCACGCCACCCTGCGGTTGCGGTTGGTGTTCCGGGGTACGGTGCCATGGCGCCGTTGGTGTTCGGATCTTGCCAGCCGCCGCTTGCGATGTGTGCGCCCATCTTCGTGCTGATGTATGCGGCTGTGTCGCAATACAGTTGAGCATTGCCGAAACTGCCGGTGCCCGTGTACTGCTGGGTGCAGTAGCTGTTCGCGGCCTGGGTGGCACCGGTCAGGGATCGTGCGAGATAAGTGGTCCCCGCAGGCACCGTGGCATCCGCGGTCAACGCGCTGTTGAGCACCACGAAGCCCGGGTAACCCGTGGCCGCACGTGCCTGGATGATGGCGTTGACGCTGTAGCTGCCGCCCGAACCGGCGATCGGGTCAAACGTCGTATGCAGCTCGCTCTGCTCGAACAGCGCTGCATAGGGCGAGCCCCAAATGAAATCGACGTTTCCCGCAATGTAGGACTTGTAATACCAGACCCAGCCCTTGGTCTGGATCGTATCCTGCGCGCTCAGGAAGTTCATGAAACTTGCCACCATGCGACTGGCGGTCAGGGTCGAGGTGTTGTAGTAAAGCGCCTCGGCCTGGTTGTTGAAGTTCGACTGTCTGACGTGCGAGTTCTGCAACGTGAAGTTGGTGAGCTTGAGCAGGTCGGAGCCCTCCACCAGAAGGACGGATCTTCCGCCCCCCAGGGCGCGCCGGGTGCCGCTGCCTTCCGTCGTCAGCGTTGTCGCCGGTGCTGTTTTGCTGCCGCCGGTGCCCGGGTTGTAAGACTCCGAATTGTCCTGGTAGACGATGGTGCTCGCCTGGCTCTGGCCCGAGATCGTCAGGTTATTCACGTTACGCAGGAACAGCTGCTCGTTGTAGCTGCCATCCTGGATCGTGATCGTCTTGCTGGCCGACGCGTTCGCGCTGCTGTTGCGCATGATCCAGTCGAGCGCACCCTGTACGGTGCGGAAGTCAGCCGTGCCGGTGCTGGCGACGGTCACGGCCGTCTGGGATGCCGGGGCGGCCTTGGTCGTGAAGGTCCACGCCGTAGGCGAGGTGATGCCCGCAAAGGGGGTACCGTTCATCTTGCCGGCCAATACACCGTTGTCGATGGTGACGTAGTACTTGGTGCCGTTGCTGAGCATGTTGTCGTGCAAGCGGATGGTGGCTGTGTTGCCGGAAATCGTGACCGGCGTGTAGTACACGTACCGCCACTGGGTCAGCCCGGTGTTGTTGCCCAGCGTGTCGATCTCGGTGTTGGCGGCCGGCATGTACGTCTGCGTTTCGCCGCCGGCGGTGACCGGTGCGCCACTGATATCGATCTGGTCGACCTGCGCGCCCGTGGTGGCATTGAAGACCTTGATCAAGCCGGTCGTGCCCAAGGTAGGTGTGGCGTCAAAGCTGAGTTGCAGCCGCGTGTCGACATAGGCGGCGGTTTCTCCATTGGCGGGAACCAACCCGACCGCGTTCGTCGAGCCTGACGACGAACCACCGGAAGACCCCGTTCCTCCGGAAGCCGCCGCGACCGTCACTGACGTACTGCAACTGCCCTGGGCCGCGCAGCCCGACACCCCTTCGCCGGACGTCGAAACAGAACTGGTGAGGCTACCGGCGGCTGTGGCCGTGGCCGTCAGGGTGACGGTCGCGGCGGCTCCGGCTGCGAGCCCCGCAGGAATCGTGCACGTGAGCGTGCTGACTGCCGGGCCGCATGTTGCACCCTGCGCGTTCACCGCGATACCGCCGACGTTGCCGGGCACGGTGGCCACCAGCGAAACGGTATCCCCGGTGGCGCCGCTTCCATTGTTCACGGCGGTGATCGTCCAGATCACCCGGTCGCCAACGGCGGCGCTCGTCTGGCTGGCGGTCTCGGACACATTCACAGAAGCGAGGCTGGCCGTTGTAGCCGAGCCGCCGCTTCCGCCGGTGGTAGCGCTGGCAGTGCCGGTGCCACCATCTCCGCCGCAGCCCGCCAACAGCAGGGCTGGCAGGGCTGCAACCACAACTGCGCGCTTGAACGTTCTTGTCATTGTTGTCTCCTCTTCTTCTTTTGGTATGAGCGGGACGCAGTTGCGCTCAGTGAATCGACATCGGCGCATTCACTGCGGGGAAGTCCACAAACGCGCTCGAGCAGTCATAGGGCGCCGGCGTTGCCGTCCGGTTGTCGAAGATATGCACGTGGTTGATGTCCTGGCCCGCGAGCAGCAGGCTGGCAAACGACACCGGCCCCGAACCCATCGTCAACTCCGCATAGGACGGCACGGGATTCGTCAGCTTGGTCGCTGCCCAACCCGGCAGAGAATCAAAAACCACGTTGTCGAAGACGACGTTGTAGAGATAGTTGAACTGGCTCTGCGACTGGTAGCCGCGCAGCAGCAAGGCCGCGTTGGCGCCGTCATAGACGGAGCCGGCCACATCCAGGTAGCGGAAATTGCGCACCGTGATGTCGTGAAGGTTCGGATAGAGCGCCTTGGCCGAGCCGGAAGCGTCGCCGTAGTACGGGTCCATTACGATCGGCTGTTGCAGACGCCGTGCGCACACACCGTCAACCGTCACATTCTTGACTTCACCGCCACGGCTATCGTCAGTCTTGATGCGAAAGCCGCTGGTGGCGCCCATGTCAAAGCCGTCGATGGTCAGGTCGCGGATCGTGATGCCGTTCATGCCGCTGTCCGTTTCGCTGCCGAGCGACATGCCGTGCGTGAAATAGAAGCGGTTGTGCAGGATCTGCACGTTGGAAACGGGGCCCGTGGTGCTGGCGTGCGACTTGATTGCGATGCCGTCGTCGCCGTTGCTGATGTGGTTGAACGCGATGAGCACGTTCTGCGATTGGCCGGGGTCGATGCCGTCTGTGTTTTTGACGGTGGCAGGCGTAAAGCAGGTGCTGGGCGTGGTGGTATTGGGCGAACCTGAGACGACCGGCATCGTGTTGGCTGCGCATTGGTAGCCTGCCACGGAGTATTCGAGCGAGGGCGTCAGGATCTTGGTGCCCCAGGCGGTCACGCCACTGACGCCGCTGGTGACAACGTGGAACTTCGGCGCGTTCTGCAACGTAATTCGATAGAGGCTGAAGTTGCTGCCGCCATTCACCTGGATCAGGCGCGGGTTGTTCTGACTGGCGTTGCTCATGGTTTTGGTCAGCGCGCCGACATCCCACCACGTGAGCTTGTTGGCATACAGGCCGGAGGTGAGCACTTCGCCGCCGCGGCCGTCGATCACGCCGTCGCCGACCACGCCGTTGCCATTGGGCGTCGTTGTGATGAGCGCGTTGCAGCCGTTGTCGCTGCTGGCGGTTTCACCGCAATTGTTCTTGCCGCTGATCTGGTAGTCAGACGGCTTACGCGAGGCGAACAGCGTCACCCCCGCATCGACCCACAGCGTGACGGACCCCGGCAAGACGATCGGACCACTGAGGAAAGCGTTTTGGCCTTGGCTTCCCTTGACCAGCTTCACCGCTTGTCCGGCAGGACAACCGTTGATGGCCGCCTGAATGTTGGCGGTGTCGGGCTGAGAGTCGGCCGGCGGCGCATCCACCGACGCGTCAAGCAGCCCCTTGCTGTTCTTGGTCAAGGTGGCGCTCAAGGTCGCGCACACCGTGGTGGGCAGCGACGGCTCCTTGCCCTGCACGGCCGGATCAGAAAGCGCCGTGGCCGGCCAGAGCGCAGTGGACGTTGTCGTAGATGTACCGGTGCCGACTCCAGGGCCGGTTCCAGGGCTCGTGGCGACACCACCACCGCTGCTGGCGATGTCGCTACTGCTGCCATCACCACCCCCGCAGCTGGCCAACGCAAGGCTGACAGATAGGCAGATCAGGCCGATGCAGGCACGCGCTGGCCGCACCGCTCTTGAATGGGTCATCGTGTTGTTCTCCTCGTTTTCTTCGTATGGGTGTGAATTCAGCGCGCGTGCGAGTCGCTCGCAGGCGGAGCAGCGCGCATTTGGCGGGGGCGGGCGCGCGTGGGAATACGAGCGCCGAATGGGCGGATCAGCACGCGCCGGTATTGCGCTGCAACGTGCGTCGTGAAGGCGCGAAAAGCGTATGGGCGCGAGTTGGCGCCCACCGCCGGTGGCGGGGGTATTGCATGCGTCTCCTCTCTGCTTTCTGTGTTGGCGTCTACCGGAGGACTGCATCCTTGCGAGCAGGCATGTCCCCGGTGAGCCAATTCCTGATATATCAAAATCTATTAATTGATATATTAGAAGTCAAGGCAGGGTTTTCCCGACAGAGCCGGAGGGCCGGCAAGACGGAAACAAAAAAGCCGGCCCCAGAGGACCGGCTATTCGAGGAGAGATAGCGCCTAGCCTAGATCTACGTCAACCCAGATCCACAGGCACGAAGATCTTCGTATCGTCACGCTGCACCAACAGCGCGACATGCTTGCCGGCACGATCCACCAGCGTGCGCAACTCCTGCACCGATGACACCGGCGTGCCATTGAGCGACAGGATCACGTCTCCGGGCTGGATGCCGACCTTGGCCGCCGGGCCGGTTACGTCCATCACCACGAGGCCGCCAGGCAGGCCGTTCTGGCGCTTCTCTTCCGGTTGCAGCGGTCGCACCGCCAAGCCCAGGCGGCCTTGGTCCGGTGCAGCCTTTTCACTGGACGCCACCTTGGCGTCCTTGGCCGCACCGACGGTCACAGTCAGCGTGGTCTGCTTGCCCTGGCGGATGATCTGCAGCGGCACGGTGGAGCCCGGCTTGATGTCGGCCACCTGCTCGGGCAGATCACCCGACCGGTCGATGCGCGCGTCGCCAATCTGCAGGATCACGTCGCCAGGTTGCAGGCCGGCCTTGGCTGCGGGGCCGCCGTCTTCCACCGAGTTCACCAATGCGCCTTCTGGCTTGGGCAGCTTGAAGGAGTCGGCAAGCGATTGGTCGACCTCTTGCACCGCAACGCCCAGGCGGCCACGCGTGACCTTGCCGGTGGACACAAGCTGCTGCTCCACCTTCATCGCCACATCGATCGGCACGGCAAACGACAGGCCCTGGTAGCCGCCGGTCTGGCTGTAGATCTGTGAATTGATGCCAATCACCTCGCCGCGCTGGTTGAACAGCGGGCCGCCCGAGTTGCCCGGGTTCACGGCCACATCGGTCTGGATGAACGGCACATAGGTATCGTCCGGCAGCGAGCGCGACTTGGCGCTCACGATGCCTGCCGTGACGGTGTTCTCGAAACCGTACGGCGAACCGATGGCCAGCACGGGCTCACCCACCTTGGTATTGGCTGGGCTGCCAATCTGCACCACCGGCAGGTTTTTGGCGGAGATGCGCAGCACTGCCACGTCGGATTGCTTGTCGACGCCCAGCACCTTGGCCTTGAACTCGCGACGATCGGTCAGCTTGACGTTGACCTCCTGCGCGCCGTCCACCACGTGGGCGTTGGTCAGGATCAGCCCATCGGCCGAGACGATGAAGCCAGAGCCCAGTCCGCGCACGATCTGGTCGCCGCGTTGTTGCGGCATCTGCGGCATGAAGTGTTTGAAGAATTCGGAGAACGGATCATCCGGGCCCATGCCGGGCGGCAAGCCCTGCATGCTCGTGCGCTGCGCGTGCGCGGTGGTGCTGATGTTGACCACCGCCGGGCCGTAGCGATCGACGATGCCGGAGAAGTCCATTGGCGCCGCCACAGCCACCGGTGCAGCACCGGGAGCCGGCGCCGTTGTTGCCGTCGCGGTAGCCACGGGCGCCGCCACCGCACGCGAAATCATGTCTTTCTGCAGATAGGCATAGCCGCCTGCAACGGCGACCACTGCGGCCAGGCCAGCCGCACTGCGTGCCAGGGTTTGACGCGTCATTGTCGTGTCCTCTCTTGCTTAGCACGAGGGTCACGGCCTGCGGAGTCGCCTGTCGTGCCCATCGGTTGAAGGCATCGTAGGCGGGCAGACTTAAACGAGACTTAAAGGTGCAAGGCGCACGCGCACATCACACGAAACAAAATGTTTCTACGCGTTGGCCTTGAATGGAAAGCGCAGCACCACGCGCAAGCCGCCGCCCTCGCGCGCTTCCAGCGCCAGGGTTGCGTCATGCGCTTGCGCGATCTCCCGGACGATGGCGAGGCCGAGGCCGCTGCCGCCCGTGGGGGCCTGCGCTGGCCGATAAAAGCGATCGAGCACGCGTTCGCGTTCCTCCGCAGGGATGCCAGGGCCGTTGTCTTCCACCACGAGCTGCGCGCCACCGTCGGGCGTGTGTTCGGTTGACACATCGACGCGCGCACCGCGCGGGCAGTAGTTCAGCGCGTTGTCGACAAGGTTGACCAGCAGCACGCGCAGCGCATCAGCATTGCCGATGACCGATGCCGGCTGCGACTCCACCGCAATCCCCAAGTCAATGCCCTTGTGCATTGCGGCCGGTGACAATTCGGCAACCACGTCGGCCGCCACCGCCTCTAGCGCAACCGTTGCGCGCTGCGTATCGGCAGCGCCCGGCTCCTGCCGGGCGAGCGTCAGCAACTGGCCAACGAGGCGAATCATGCGTTCTACGCCGCGATGCAGATCGGCATGCGCGGCGCGGCGTTCGTCTTCGTTCTCAGCGCGGTCGGCCACCTGCAACTGCAGCTTGAGGGCGGCCAGCGGCGTACGCAGCGCGTGTGCGGCATCGGCAACGAACGCGCGCTGGTGCGCGAGCGCGGTGCCGAGTCGCGCAAGCAGGTCATTCAGAGCATTCGTCAGCGGGCGGATCTCGTCAGGCAAACCCTGCGTGGGCAACGGCGACAGCGCTGCCGCATCGCGCGCCTGCACCTGCTTGGCCACCGAACCCAGCGGCGCCAGCCCGCGCCCGACCGCCAGCCACACGATCCATCCCAATAGCGGCAGCAGGATCAACAACGGTGCCACCGTACGCAACGCCATGCGCGCCGCCACCTCGTGCCGCGCGCTATATGGCTGCGCGATCTGCACCACGGCGGGCCCGAACGCGACGCTGTAGATGCGCCACGGGCCCTCCGGCGTATTCGCGTCGGAAAAGCCCAGCTCCGCCTGGTCTGGCAGATCGGGCCGCGCGTGCGAGAGATACAGGCTGCGGCCGGTGCCGTCCCAGATGCGGATCACGACGTCGTCGTCACGGGCAATGCCGGCGAGCGCCGGCGGCGGCGGGTCGATCCACTGGCTCGGCAGCGCGGCGGCCACCTGCTGCATCTGGTAGTCGAACAGCGCGTTGGCTTCCTGGCGCGCCTGCGCGTAAATCAGGCCGGTGGCAATGACAATGCCCGCCAGCAGGCCGCCGGCCAGCCACCACAGCAGGGTTTTACGGATCGATTGCATGGCTTATTGGTGCGAGTCGCCGTCGGCAGGTTCCGCAGGCGACGTTGACGCCTCACGTGGAATCACATACCCCACGCCGCGGATGTTCTGGATGAAATGGCTACCGAGCTTCTTGCGCAGCGCGTGGATGTAGACCTCGACCGTGTTGCTGCCGACCTCTTCATCCCAGCCGTAAAGGTTGTCCTGCAACTGGGCGATCGACCACACCTTGCCCGGCCGCGCGAGCAGCGCATGCAGCACCGCAAACTCGCGGCCCGACAGTTTGACTGGCACCCCCGCACGCAGCACCTCGCGGGTGACGGGGTTGAGCAGCACCTCGCCGTGGCGCATGAGCGGATCGGCGCGGCCGCCTTGTCTGCGCAGCAGCGCGTGCATGCGTGCCGCCAGTTCCTGCAGGTCGAAGGGCTTGACGAGGTAATCGTCTGCGCCGGCATTGAGGCCGGCCACACGGTCGGCCACCGCATCGCGTGCGGTCAGGATCAGGATGGGGATGGCGATGCCGCGCTGGCGCAGTTCGCGCACCACGTCCAGCCCGTCGCGCTTGGGCAGGCCGAGGTCGAGCAGCATGAGGTCGAACATGGTGGCGCCGGACTCTGCGCCGGCGGCGCCAGGCGCCGTGATGGCGTGCACGGCTGCCTCGCCGTCGCGCACCCAATCGATGGTGAAACCGTCGTGGCGCAAACCCTTGCGCACGCTGTCGCCGATCATGTCGTCGTCTTCTACGAGGAGCACACGCATCACTGTCTACCTGGGGTATTCGAGAAACCTACGCTGAAGCCTACGCGCTGGCATGCATCCATGCCACCCGCCCTCACCGCCGAACGCATCATAGCGCTGTCGGTGCGCCCGCCCCATGGAAGCCGACCCGTGCCAATGTCGTGACGCTTGTCACCTGTTTGCCTCCGGAGGCGAGTGCCACGATGACGTCGTAGGCGTGCTTCAAATGCATGCGCCTTAACGTCAATGGAGAACGAAGATGCCACGCCGACTCTCGGACCAGGCTTTGAAGAAGGGCAATGGGGAAATCGCAATTACCTTCCTGCAAGAAGGCTTCGCCAACTTCGAAGCTGTCAGCACCAACGACGCGGGTGACGGCTCAGAAGAGTGCACGGTCACCTTGCGTTACACCGGCGGCTCTATCGAGGGCAAGACCGGCAACGGCCACGGACACGCAGAAATGGACGCCCTTCACCAGCTGTGGGCCGACGTCTGCAACAAGGATCTGAATACCTTCCTGACCTATTCGCGCAACCTCAAGCTCGACTGCACCGACAAGCCGTGTTGCGTGAAATGCTCGACAGTGCTCGGGTGGATGGGGGTTTTGCCGCGCACCGCCGATACGAAGAAAACCCCGTACACGATGGGCAAAACGTCATGGAACGTCAGCACTGACGTACTGAACCTGATCCGCGAAGTCACGAGAGTGCCCACCGATGCGTTTCAGCAGTTCGCCAATATGAGCCAGTCTGACGTCCGCAAGCATCTTTAGCAGCACTGCCGCGCGGACGGCCCGCACTTTGTGCAGAACCGCCCGCAGTTTCACCCCCGAATCAGAACCCGCCCGACTTGATCAGTTGATTCAACGCGCCGATGTTCAGGCTGCCCCAACCCGTCGGGTAATCCCAGCCTTGCGCGGCGCTGTAACCGTAGCCCTGGTAGCCGTTGTTGCCCGAGACCACGTCATACCGCAGCAGCGATGCGTTGGCCGGAATGGCGCTGTACAGGCGCGCCGCCGGAAAGCCCAGGTTGCCGTTGGCCGCCAGCAACCGTGCCCAGAAGCCGACAAAGATGGGCGATGCCAGGCTCGTGCCGCCAATCTGCTGCAGTTGCCCGTAGTTGTAGATGTAGGCACCGGTGCTCTGTGCTGCGTCGAACGACACATCGGGCAGCAGCCGCGCATTGCCGCCCTGCCAACTTGGGGCCGGCAGGATCTGGCTGATGCCGCCGCCGGTGGCCCACAGCTTGCCGTTGCCGTCCAGGCCTTCGTTCCACACGGTCTCGCTGGCGAAGCTGGAACCGCTCGTGTAGAGCGTGGTGCCGCCAATGGCGAGCACGTGCGGCGACGACGCCGGCCACGACACGCTGTAGTTGGCGCCGTCCGGATAGCCGCGGTTGTTGCACTCGTAGACGCCCTCGTCGCCCGAAGACACGGAGAACGTCTGCCCCTGCGCCGCGGCGGTTGTAAAGATGGCCTCTTCAGCGTCGAGCGTGCCGTCTGCGCTGGCATCGTTCTCGCACCAGCCGAGCGACACGTTGATGATCTTGGCGGTGTTGTCGGTCACCGCCTTGTTGAAGGCCTTGGTCAGGCCCGTGTTGCCCGGCGCATTCAAGTCGGCCATGTAGAAGGCCAGCTTGCCGACCGCGCCGCCGGCCGCACCCACAATGGACTGGCTGTCGAGGTTCCACTCGCCCTGGCCTTCCTGATCATCGGTGTAGTTGCCGCTGGTGCCGTTGGTCTTGATCGTGGTGGTGGACACCGCGGCGTAGCCGTTGTTGCTCGTGAACGTACGCAGGTCACGCAGCGTTTGCGATACGCCGCCGATGGTGATGACGCCAACGGTCGTGCCTGCCGCCGTCGGAACGCCGGTCGCGCCGTACAGCGCCGGGAATTCTTTCGGGTAATGGCCCGTCGCGGTGCCCGCAGCCAACGTGTGCGCTTCCGCCACATCCCCCACACGCAGCAACGGACGCGCACGCGCCACGTTCTGCAGGCCCAGCACCGAGCCAACGATACCGCCCAGTGCGCGTGGCACCTGAGCCTTACCGCTGTTCGCAAACCCACTGCGGCCTGCTAGCTGGTAATGCACCAGCGGCGTGTTGAACGCCGCCTTGACCGTGCCCGCCGTACCGCGCGCCGACACCAATAGCCGGTTGGGCGCAACGTCAATATCGATAAAACCGTTCTGCCGCAGATAGCGCACCACGGCATCCACCTGTGCCTGCGTTGGCGCGTGGTCGGCCAGGAACTGCTCGCTGGTCAGGTACTTGCGGTAGTGCGGGCTGCGCGGGTCGTTGACGTCGCGGGCGAGCGCCTTAAGGCTGGCCTCATTGCGCAGCTTGAGGCTGATCAGCACATCGGTGGTCTGGCCGGGCGCGACCTCGTTGGCGGCGCCGCGCGCCATGAGTTGCGGGCCGGTCACGAAAGCTTTGGTGTGGGTGTCGACCCAATCGGTGGCGGCATGCAGCGGCCCGGCCGCGAGCACCAGCGGCCATACACAAGCCAGTTGACGGCACAAAGTAGAAAGGTGCTGCATGGGGAGATCAGTACGGAGCATCGGATGTCCTTTTGAGGTGTACGACGTTGCAGGACCACGCCGCTTGTGACGACGTGGGCGTCGTTCACCGTATCCAACGCATTGCCCTCGCAACAGTGCGAAAACAGTCAGTTGCATCCGGAGCGCGCTGCATCTAGCAACCCCTCGCCGGGCGGTTGCGCGAGGCAGCGCTTGCCTTTATCGTGATGCGATCCGCCATTCGAACCCGCGCCCAGATGAGCGCCCAGCAAACCACTTCCCCCGCCACCCCTGATTCACCGACCGACCTGCGCGAACGCATTCGCACGGCACGCCCGTCGCTCTCTCCGGCCGAACGCCAGGTGGCTGACTGGGTGCTGCGCCAGCCCGGTACGGTGCTCAGCCTGCCGGTGGCGGCCATCGCGCGTGAGGCCGGTGTCAGCCAGCCGACCGTGATCCGCTTCTGCCGCTCGATGGGCTGCCATGGCCTGTCGGATTTCAAGCTGCGGCTGGCGCAAGGCAACGTGGCCCGCGACGCCGCGCCGGCGCGCATCGCGTCGCCCTCCGGCACGCGCGTCCTGCAGAACGCCATCGATTCGCTCACCACGCTGCAGGACCGCTTCGATCCGCGCACGCTCGATGCAGCGGTAGCGCTGGTCGACAGCGCACGCCGCATCGACCTGTACGGCTTCGGCAGCTCGGGCGTGGTGGCGCTCGATGCACAGACGAAATTCTTCCGCTACGGCATTCCCGCGAATGCGTATAGCGATCCGTATCTCGTGTCGATGTCGTTGAACGTGCTGCAGGCAGGCGACGTGGTGATCGCCATTTCCAAATCGGGCGCGCTACCCGAACTGCAGACAGCGGTGGAGCGTGTGCGCGAACTGGGCGTGCGCGTGATTGCCGTCACAGCGCCCGACAGCCCGCTCGCGGCACTGGCCGATGTCGTGCTGCCCGCCGGCGTGGACGATGCCGTGGCC
The DNA here is from genome assembly GCA_000955795.1 of Burkholderiaceae bacterium 26. Classification (GTDB taxonomy): domain Bacteria; phylum Pseudomonadota; class Gammaproteobacteria; order Burkholderiales; family Burkholderiaceae; genus Ralstonia; species Ralstonia chuxiongensis. The sequence goes on along the minus strand of JYOB01000016.1, from coordinate 489,885 downwards.
GACCGTTCGATGGTCGCGCGCCTGTTGCACCTGGCGCTGCTCGATGCGCTGGTGCTGGAAGTGGCGCTGCGCAAGGGCAGCGCACTCCATCACGCCGATCAACCTGAGTAACGCGAAAGCCGCGTCAGTGTCCCTGGGCCACTGCGTGGTCCATGGCTGCACACAGGCCAATCAGCCCCGGGTACGGTGAATGAATCACGTACACCGGCATCGACGCCACATAGGCCGAGAAGCGGCCCTTGTCTTCAAAGCGGCGCCGGAACGGAGAGTTGGCAAACGCCGGCCCCAGACGCGGGACAATGCCGCCGCCGATGTACACGCCGCCGCGCGCACCCAGCGTGACCGCCAGGTTGGCCGCAATGGTGCCGAGAAACGCGCAGAACGTATCGACGGCATAACGGCAGCGCGCGTGGTCGCCGGCGGCGTCTTCCATCTCGCCAAGTGCGATGGCGGTAATGTCGGCCGCGCGGCGCAAGGTAGGGCCTTGCTGCCAGAGGTCGAAGCACGCACCCAACGCCTCGTAGATCAGCTCCAGGCCCATGCCGGAGATCAGCCGCTCGGCCGACACATGGCCGAAGCGCTCGCGTGCGAAGCGCCAGATGACGGCTTCCTCGTCGTTCATCGGCGGAAAAGCGACATGGCCGCCCTCGCCTGCCACAGCGATGTAGCGGCCCTCGGCCGTCGGCACCAGCGATGCAACGCCCAGGCCCGTGCCAGCGCCGAGCAGCGCCCGCGGTGCATCGGCCAGGCTCGCCCCGCCGCCCACCTGTTCCAGCTCGTCTGCGGGCAGATACGGCAACGCGTGCGCCAGCGCGGCAAAGTCGTTGAGCACGACGAAGGTGTCGAAGCCCAGCGACTGGCGCATCGCCTCAATCGAGAACGCCCAATCGCGGTTGGTCATGCGAATCTGGTCGCCCAACACCGGATTGGCGATGCCGATGGCCGCATGGCGCACGCCGGCGGTTGCGATTTCCGGCGGCAACGATGCCAGGTACGCGCGCATGGCCGCTTCCAGCGAAGGGTAGTCATCGCCGGCCAGCACACCGATGTGGGCCAGGCGCATGGGCGCCATCTCCACCGCAAAGCGCACGTTGGTGCCGCCCACGTCGGCCACCAGCCGCGGGTAGGCCAGCATGTCGGCCAATTGGTCGGCCCCCGTGCCCGCGTTCACCTCATGTAGTCCAATAGACATCGAGCGGTACCTCCCGCTGATGAATGACGTAGCTCACCGGCAGCGCGCGCTGTGCCACGCCTCGCGCGGCATCCTCAAACACACCGCGCTTGACCGGCCCTGAGATCGAAAGGAACAACCGCCGCGCCGCACACAGCGCAGACAGATTCAGGCTGATACGCCGATGCGGCGCTGTGCCCGGGCGCACCGGCAGATAAGCCGGCGCCCGCGTGCGATCGATGCCCTCGTTCAATTCAGGCGCGTCGGGAAACAACGATGCGGTATGCCCATCGTCCCCCATGCCGAGAATCACTACGTCGGGTTGCTGAAACGGATCATTGGCAGTCGCCACGCATGCATCCACGTCAACCGATTCGCCATGCACGTGCGGTGACAACACCAGCGGAAAAAAGCGCGCCGCTGCTGCCGCATCCTGCAACAGGTGCTCGCGGACGAGGCGCGCGTTGCTGTCGGCATGCTCGGGCGGCACGGCACGCTCGTCGACCAAGGTGATCGACACATCGGCCCAGCGCAGCGGCAACACGCGCAACGCGGCAAACAGCGCAATAGGCGAGCGCCCGCCCGACACGGCCAGGCACACGCTGCCCTGTTCTTCGATCACATACGTGAGCGTGTTGGCAATGGACGCTGCCAACGCTTGCACCTGCGCCGCGGCGTCTGGAACTGCGTGCCAGCGCATTGCCATTACATCTCCTCGTGCCAGGCAGCGTTGTCGCGTGAGAGCAGCGCGCTCGATGCCGCCGGGCCCCAACTGCCTGCGGTGTAACCCTTGGGCGGAATGCGTGCTTCGTTCCACGCTTCAATGATCGGTTCGACCCAGCGCCAGGCTTCGGCCTGCTCATCGCGGCGCACGAACAGACCGAGCTTGCCATTGACAGCGTCCATCAGCAGACGCTCATACGCGCCGGCATGGCGCACGCCGCCGTGGTCGGTAAAGTCCAGGTCCAGCGTGGACGGCTGCAGGCCGAGCGCCGCGCCCGGCGTCTTGGTCAGGAACTGCAGGCGGATGCTTTCTTCAGGCTGCAGGCGGATGACGAGACGGTTTTCCGGAAACTGGATCAGCGGCTTGGGAAACAGCGCGTGCGGCACGTCGTGAAAACGCACCACGATCTCCGCCAAGCGCTGCGGCATGCGCTTGCCAGTGCGCAGGTAGAACGGCACGCCGGCCCAGCGCCAGTTGGCAATCTCGGCTTTGATCGAGACGAACGTTTCGGTACGGCTGTCCGGCGGAATGCCCTGCTCATGCAGATAGCCCTGCACCGGCTGCCCCGCAATGGCGCCTTCGAGATACTGGCCGCGTACGGTCTTCTCGGGCACTTCCTGCAGCGGGATCGGCTTGAGCGCCTTGAGGATCTTCAGCTTCTCATCGCGGATGGCGTCTTGCGACAGGCTCGACGGCGGCTCCATGGCGACGATACACAGCAGTTGCAGCAGGTGGTTCTGCACCATGTCGCGCAGCGCGCCGACACCGTCGTAGAAATCGCCGCGCTTTTCCACGCCAAGCTGCTCGGCAATGGTGATCTGCACGTCCTTGATCCACTCGCGGCGCCACAGCGGCTCGAACAGCGCGTTGCCAAAGCGGATCGCCATCAGGTTCTGGACAGACTCTTTCCCGAGGTAGTGGTCGATCCGGTAGATCTGGTCTTCGGCAAAGAATTGCGCCACGGCGGAATTGATACGCTCGTTCGACGCGAGATCGGTGCCCAGCGGCTTTTCCAGCACCAGCCGCACATTGGGCGTATTCAGCCCGACGCGGGCGAGTTGCGCGCAGATGTCGATGAAGAAGCCCGGGGCGGTGGCCAAGTAGCACACGGTTACTGGGGCGCGGTCTTCACCCAGCGCGGCGGCCAATCCGTCGAACTGCTCGGGCTTGCGGGCGTCGACCTGCTGATAAACGATGCGCTCGGCAAACGAGGCCCAGGCGTCGTCGGAAACGGGCGCGCCAGAGTACAGGCGCATGGTCGGGCGCGTTTCGCGCTCCAGCAGGGCAAGGTAGCCGGCTGTCTCCAGCGGCTGCGTGCCGATGGCGAAGATCCGCCCACGCGGGTGCAGTTCGCCGCCCTGATGCGCATCGAACAAGGCCGGAATCAGCTTGCGGCGGGCAAGATCGCCCGTACCGCCGAACAACACCATGTCGAATGCGGGCACCGACATCGTCATCTCCTGTGTGTGAGCCATCGATTAGGCTAGCCTAGCTGACTAGCAAGACACCACGTGTTTTTAGCTTATTTTGTAGTATTACTACATCGCGAGCAAGGCGTTCGTGAAACTGCTCGGGCAAGCGTTTCCGGCGAGGCTTTTGCCGCAGAGCGTAGGCTTCGGCGCGTCTCTTGGCACGCAATTCGCGTGCTCGTCCGTGTTATCGGCACTGCATCGGATGCGATACCTGTGGAAAACCCTGCACCACATTCGGCGCATTTGTAGGAAAATTACAGTATTCCGTCCTGCCCGGACCTACCCCCCAGGAGAACCCGCATGGCCCTGCACCGCACTTTGGCCGCCGTCACCCAGCGCATCATCGACCGCAGCCGCGGCCCCCGCCAGGCCTATCTGGACGTCACCCGCAAGAACGCCGGCCGCAAGGTCGAGCGTACGTTGCTTTCGTGTACGAACCTCGCCCACGGTTTTGCGGCCATGCCGGGCGAAGCGAAGATCCGCCTGAAAGCGCTGGAACGCCCGAACCTCGGCATTGTTTCGGCGTACAACGACATGCTGTCGGCGCATCAGCCGCTGGAGGCGTTTCCGACGTGGCTCAAGCAGGCCGCGCTGGATGCTGGCGGCACCGCACAGTTTGCCGGCGGCGTGCCGGCCATGTGCGATGGCGTCACGCAAGGGCAGGATGGGATGGAGCTGTCGCTGTTCTCGCGCGACACGATTGCCCTGTCGACGGCCGTGGCGTTGTCGCACCAGATGTTCGATGCGGCGCTGTACCTGGGCGTCTGCGACAAGATCGTGCCGGGGCTGGTGATCGGTGCACTGTCGTTCGGCCACCTGCCCGCCGTGTTCGTGCCGGCCGGCCCGATGACCACCGGCATCAGCAATGATGAAAAAGCCCGCACGCGCCAGCTGTACGCCGAGGGCAAGCTCTCGCGCGCCGACCTGCTGGAAGCCGAATCCAAGTCGTACCATGGTGCCGGCACCTGCACGTTCTACGGCACGGCCAACTCCAACCAGATGCTGATGGAGGTGATGGGCCTGCACCTGCCGGGCACCGCCTTCATCAACCCGAACACGCCACTGCGCGAAGCGCTCACCCGCGAATCGGCGCGCCAGGCGCTCAAGCTCGTCTTCAGCGGCGACCAGTACACCCCCATTGCCGACGTGCTGAATGAGCACGCCTTCGTCAACGGCATCGTCGGCCTGCTGGCCACGGGCGGCTCGACCAACCACACGCTGCACCTGATTGCCATGGCGCGTGCGGCCGGCATCCTGCTCACGTGGGACGACTTCAACGACCTGTCGGGCGTGATTCCGCTGCTGGCGCGCGTCTACCCGAACGGCAAGGCCGACGTGAACGAATTCCAGGCCGCGGGTGGCCTCTCCATCGTGATTCGCGAACTGATCGATGCGGGCCTCCTGCACGACGACGTGACGACGATCATGGGCAAAGGCCTGCGCCGTCATTCGCAAGAGCCCTTCCTGGACGGCGACAAGCTGGTCTGGCGCGATGGCGCTGCCGCCTCGCTCGATACCAACATCGTGCGCGGCGTGGCCGAACCGTTCTCGCCGGACGGTGGCCTGCGCGTGCTGGACGGCAACATCGGGCGCTCGGTCATCAAAGTGTCGGCGGTCAAGCCGGAGCATCGTTTTGTGGAAGCGCCGGCGCGCGTGTTCCTTGCGCAGGACGATCTGATCAATGCATTCAAGGCCGGCGAGCTGGAGCGCGATTTCGTGGCCGTGCTGCCATATCAGGGCCCGGCCGCCAACGGCATGCCCGAGCTGCACAAGCTCACGCCCACGCTGTCGGTGCTGCAGGAGCGCGGGTTCAAGGTCGCGTTGGTGACGGACGGCCGCATGTCGGGCGCGTCGGGCAAGGTGCCGGCCGCCATTCACATCACGCCGGAAGCGCTCAACGGCGGGCCGCTCGCGCGTGTGCGCGATGGCGACATCGTCGTGCTGGATGCCGAAGCGGGCACGCTCTCGGTGCGCGTGCCGGAGGCGGAGTGGAATGCCCGCCAGGTCAGCGTGCCCGATCTGTCGCACTACCACGCTGGCGTTGGGCGAGACTTGTTCTCGGGTTTCCGTCGCAATGTGTCCGCAGCGGAAGAAGGCGCCTGCACGTTGTTCGTATCGGCCGGCGCATAAGCTGAAGGCAAACCGACCGGCCCCGCCCGATACGGGCGGCCGGTTGCATCTACAGCACCGACTTGTCGATCGAGATACCCAGTTCACCGGCCATCTGCTCGACTAGCGCCTGAAGCCTGGCCACCTTGTCGGCCAACTGCTTCTGCTCCGCCTTCAGCGCTTCAAACTCAGACGGTGCGATGGACTCGTCAACGCCGTCGCCTTGCCGCATATCGGCTTGCGCAACTTCACCGCACAGCAGGTGCATCCAACGGCTTTCACGCTCCCCCGGCATACGCTGCAGCTTGACGACATAGGGTGGATCGTTCTCAGCCAGCTCATCCAGAAACGCTTCAACGGATGAAATGTCGGCAAAGGCGTGGAACCGCGCCGCGTTCAGTCGCAGCTCGGCTGCGGTCTGCGGACCGCGCAGCAACAGCACGGTAAGCAACGCGACCGATTGGCTCGGCACACCGAGCACGCGGTTCATGTTGTGCTCGAAGCGCGGCACGCGGCTGCTGCTGCCTTCCATGACCAGGCTCATCGATTTCAGCCCGTCGATGGCCGTAAGGATCTCGGCTTCGGTGACGGACATGACCGGCGCACGTGCGGTTTTCTGATTGCAGCCGGCCGCCAGCGCATTGAGCGTCAGCGGATAAGTGTCGGGCACCGTGTGCTGCTTTTCGACCAGAACGCCGAGCACGCGTCCTTCAAGTGCGGTGAGGGTGCGGATGGCGCGACGCTGCACAGCGTCGGGATTGATATTCATGATGGGGCGGCGACGGATACGCTGGGTTGGGGCAAATCGAATCCCAACATCATATCCGGCACCCGCAGGCAGGAAGCCCTGCCTGCGCAACGACAGCGAAACTCAGCCTTTGGCCGGGCCGCGCACCAGCAACACCGGCGTGGTCGCCTGGCGGATGAACTTCTCGGCCACGCTGCCCAACATCGCATGCGCCAGCCCACGGCGGCCGTGCGTGCCGATCACGACCACATCGGCGCCACTGCGCACCACTTCGCCTTGCAGAGCGGCGGCCACATCCTCACCCACGTTCTGCGTTTCCACCAGCACCGTTTCCTGCTGCAAACCGGCAGAGGTGAGCGTTGCGGCGGTGTCGGCCAGCAGCGCGGTGCCGGCCTGGATAAACGACTTGCGCAGCTCGGTCGGGTCGTAATAGCCGACGTCGAACAGCATGGCCGGGCTGTCGACGATATAGACCGCGCGGACAGTGCTCTGGAATGCCTTGGCCAGGCGCACGGCCTCGGCCAGGGCCAACTTGCTGGTTTCGCTGCCATCAATGGCGACCAGGATCTTCTTGTACATGGTTCAAGCCTCGCAGGGGAGTGGTTGTCGGAATACTGTGTTGACTGTGCTGACTGTGCTGGGGCAGCGTTCGGGCCACCCACACGCTATTCTGTGACATCGAACGCCCTTTTGCGTTGCGCCAAATCAGATGGCCGCGACCATGCGACGCAACAATGCACCGTCATCCGCCCGCTCCCGCACCTGAGTTGATTGCCGCTTACCGCAGCGCGCGGTATCGCGTCAGCGCACCGCAGGGCGACGTGCTGCTGCGCGTCGATGCCGTCAACCCATGTGTGGCGGCTCTGCTTGCGCAAGCCAATGCACCGTGGGCCGTCTTCGTGACGGCGCACCAGCCTTTCTCCCACGCGGTGTCTGCCGATGAAAACGCTGCGCGGCAGGCCGAACTGCTGGCCTGGGCCATCGCGCGCGGCATGCCGTGGCTCTCTGGCGAAGGCGGCCCGCCGGAAGATGCCCCGGCGAACACGTGGTCGCCCGAGCCGAGCCTGCTTCTGTTCATCGAAGACCCGGCCATCGCCGACACCCTGATGCTCACGTTCGAGCAGAACGCCGTAGTGCTGTGCGATGCGCATGGATTTTGTACCTTGCGTTGGCACCCGTATCTGCCAGACTGATTTTGCACAAGGCACTTGTCGCACAGCGCTTTGCAGCACCGTAAGTGGCGCTTCCGATTCCTAAGTGCTTGCGTAGATACATCAGCAGGAGGTTCGTATGGAACTGCACATGCAATCGCATCATTGGGAGCGCCGCATGCCTGACTGGCTCGCCGCCAGCGTGGCCGGCCTCGTGGGCGGCGCACTGGTCATCGTGCTCGAATTCTTCTGGTCGACCATGGTGCTCAATGAAAGCCCATGGCGCCCGACCCACAAGATCGCCGCCATGGTCATGGGCCGGGGCGCACTGGAAGAAATGTCCCTGTTCAGCTACAGCATCGTCGTGACGGCGCTCGTGCTGCACTTCGTGCTCGGCGCCATCATGGGGATGATCCTTGGCGCCATCATCGCGCCGTTCCACTTCGATTCGAGCCCGGGCATGCTCGCGGCCGTTGGCGTGGTCTTCGGGATCGTGGCGTACGCGGTGAACTTCTACGGCATGACGGCCGTGTTTCCGTGGTTTGTGTCGGAGCGCGGCTCGGGGCCGCTACTGGCGAACCTGCTGTTTGGGGTGGCGGCGGCCATCACCTACGGCATGCTGGAGCGGCGCGTACGCGAACCGATGCACTGACACACCCCTTTTTCCTGCGGCGCCGCAAGCTGAGCGGCGCCATCAGGAGGCGGCCGCCTCTGGCAACACATGCCGGAGGCGGCCGTTTTGCATTGCGGCGCAGCACGCAGATGCCACATCGGCGCTATCTGTACGCTGGGTGCGCCTCGTCCTTACGTTGCCTTGCACGATCCGAGTGCGCGACCTAGCCTGTCTTTAGCGTGTTGAGGGAATCCCTCGCCGGGAGGTGCCCATGGCCCTTGCGATTGCGCTCGTGCTGATCGTCGTGCTGGCGGTGGGGTTTCACTTTGCCAGCCCGTGGTGGATCACCCCGATCGCCTCCAACTGGGTGCGCATGGACGACACGCTGACGATCACCATCGTCATCACCGGCGTGCTGTTTGTCGCCATCAACCTCTTCGTCGTCGCAGCGCTCCTGCGCTATCGCCATCGCGATGGCCAACCCAACCAGCGCGCCGCCTACGAGCCGCACAACACGCGACTGGAATGGTGGCTGATCGGCGTCACCAGTGTGGGTGTGGCAGCGCTGCTCGCGCCCGGCCTGTTCGTCTATGCCGATTACGTACGCCCGCCAACAAACGCCCTGCAGATGGAAGTGCTCGGCCAGCAATGGCAATGGCGCTTCCGCTTTGCCGGCCCCGGCGGCAAGCTCGGCACGACCGACGTGCGCTACATGAGCAACGACAACCCGTTCGGCATGAACCCGGCTGACCCGAACGGACGCGACAACTACCTGATCGAAACCCCCGAACTGCACCTGCCAATCAACCGCCCGATCCAGGTGCTGGCGCGCTCGCGCGATGTGCTGCACGACTTTTATGTGCCGCCGTTCCGCGCGCGCATGAACATGGTGCCGGGCATGATCACCACGTTCTGGTTCACGCCCACCAAGGCAGGCCGCTACGACATCCTGTGCGCGCAGCTCTGCGGTATCGGGCACTCCAACATGCGCGGTGTGGTGGTCGTGGAAGACGAGGCATCGTTTGCCCGCTGGCTCGCGCGGCAGACCACCTTCGAGCAGAGCCAGAAGGCGAAAGTGCAGGCCGCCCCCGCCGCTGCGGGCGGCAGCGCACAGGCTCTGGCGGAGCAAGGCCACACGCTCGCGCAGGCCAAAGGCTGCGTCGCCTGCCACACGGTGAATGGCACCCCTGGCGTCGGCCCGACATGGAAGGGCTTGTACGGCTCCACACAGACCATGGCCGACGGCTCAACCGCTGTGGCCGATGAAGCCTATCTGCGTGCCTTCATCCGCGATCCGAAAGCGCGTGTGGTCAAAGGCTTCGCGCCCATCATGCCGAACTTCGACCTGAGCGAGCAGGAGCTCGCAGCGCTGGTGGCGTACATCAAGGCGCAAGGTGGCGACGCTGCGGCGACCGCTGCAAAACCGTAGCGAGGAGAAACCATGTCCTACGCACCCGCCGACGCCGACCACGGCCAGGGCCACGCACCGCAAAGCTTCTGGACACGCTACGTCTGGAGCCAGGACCACAAGGTCATCGCGGTGCAGTACGCGCTCACGGCCATCGCCATCGGGCTGGTGGGGCTCGTGCTATCGAACCTGATGCGGCTGCAGCTGGGCTTTCCGGGCAAGTTCGCCTTTATCGACGCCAACCACTACTACCAGTTCGTCACCATGCACGGAATGATCATGGTGATCTACCTGCTCACGGCGCTGTTCCTCGGCGGCTTCGGCAACTACCTGATCCCGCTCATGCTGGGCGCGCGCGACATGGTGTTCCCGTTCCTGAACATGCTCAGCTACTGGGTCTACCTGCTGGCCGTGCTGGTGCTGGTAGCGAGCTTCTTCGTGCCGGGCGGACCGACCGGCGCGGGCTGGACGTTGTATCCGCCGCAGGCGATCCTGCCCGGCACGCCCGGCACCGAATGGGGCATTGTGCTGATGCTGGTGTCGCTGGCGATCTTCATCGTGGCGGCCACCATGGGCGGGCTCAACTACGTGACCACCACGCTGCAGGCGCGCACGCGCGGCATGACGCTCATGCGCATGCCGCTCACGGTGTGGGGCATCTTTACGGCGACGGTGCTGGCGCTGCTGGCGTTTCCGGCGCTGTTCGTGTCGGCCATCATGATGCTGCTCGACAAGACGCTGGGCACCAGCTTCTTTGTGCCGGCGGTGGTGTCGATGGGGCAGCATCTGCCGCATGCCGGCGGCAGCCCGCTGCTGTTCCAGCACCTGTTCTGGTTCTTCGGGCACCCTGAGGTATACATCGTTGCGCTGCCCGCCTTCGGCATCGTGTCGGACCTCATCAGCACGCACGCGCGCAAGAACATCTTCGGCTACCGGATGATGGTGTGGGCCATTCTTATCATCGGTGTGCTGTCGTTCGTTGTCTGGGCGCACCACATGTTTGTCTCGGGCATGAACCCGTACTTCGGGTTCTTCTTTGCCACCACCACGCTCATCATCGCCATCCCGACGGCGCTCAAGGTCTACAACTGGGTGCTCACGCTGTGGCATGGCGACATCCACCTGACCGTGCCGATGCTGTTTGCCATCGGCTTCATCAGCACGTTCCTCATTGGCGGTTTGACGGGGCTGTTCCTGGGCAACGTGAGCGTGGACATTCCGCTGTCCAACACGTACTTCGTGGTGGCGCACTTCCACATGGTGATGGGCGTGTCGCCGATCCTGGTGGTGTTCGGCGGGCTCTATCACTGGTATCCGAAGGTGACGGGCCGCATGCTGAACGATACGCTGGGCCGCGCGCACTTCTGGATCACCTTCATCGGCACGTACCTGATCTACTTTCCGATGCACTACCTGGGCTTGCTGGGCATGCCGCGGCGGTACTACGCGTATGAGGGCTACAGCTTCATCCCGCACTCCGCGCAGACGCTGAATACGTTCATCACCGTCATCGCCATCATCGTGGGCGTGGCGCAGTTGCTGTTCCTCTTCAACCTGGCGTGGAGCCTCGTGCGCGGCAAAAAGGCCGAAGCCAACCCGTGGCGGGCAACCACGCTCGAATGGCAGACGCCGCAGACGCCGCCCGTGCACGGCAATTGGGGGCCGACGCTGCCGGTGGTCTACCGCTGGGCATACGAGTACAGCCCGCCCGACCGCGTGGATGATTTCGTGCCCCAGAACGAACCGCCCACCGGCGCACCCGACATGGGTACCGAAGCCGCGCCGGGAACCACCATCCTCCACGCCAGCGGGGTGCGCACATGACGACCCTGCCCCGCCACTTTGTTCCCGATACCGCGCCTGTATTGCCACACGCCGGGCGCATTGGCCTGCGTGTGTTCATGGCCGTGGTGACGGCGCTGTTCTCGCTGCTGATCCTGGCCTATGCCATGCGCATGCGCGAGCCCGATTGGATGCCGGTTCCGCACCCCGTGCTGCTGTGGTGGAACACCGGCGTGCTGGCGCTGGCCAGCGTGGCCATGGAACTGGCACGGCGCGCGAGAGCACGCCGCACGATCTGGCTGCTAGCGGGTGGCGTGCTTGCCGCGCTGTTCGTCTTCGGCCAATGGACAGCGTGGCAGCAACTGTCCGCCACCGGGCAAGGCGTGGCAGTCAACCCATCCAACAGCTTTCTATATGTGTTCACCGGCTTGCATGCGGCGCATGTCATCGGTGGGCTCGTCGTCTGGGCGGTGACAGTTGCACGCCTGCGAAAGAACACCGAGCACACCCAGCGTGCCGTTGCCCTCTGCGCGACGTACTGGCACTTCCTGCTGGCCGTGTGGCTCGTGCTGCTGGCAGCAATGTGGTGGATCACGCCCGCATTCGTCAGCGCCATCTGCGGGCCGTTGTACGGAGCCACGCCATGAGCCACCCCACGCTTCCCACCGACTCGGCCAACGCCTTGCCCGAAGGCTGGCCCGGCGTCGTCAACGACTGGTCGGGCGACCGCGAAGCCTTCAAGGTGCCGTGGGGCAAGGCCATGATGTGGATCTTCCTGCTGTCGGACACCTTCGTCTTCAGCAGTTTCCTGATCGGCTACATGACGGTGCGCATGTCGACCACGGTGCCGTGGCCCAACACGGCCGAAGTGTTCGGCATGAAGATCGGCGGCGTGGAGGTGCCGTTGCTGCTGATTGCCATCATGACCTTCGTGCTCATCAGCAGCAGCGGCACCATGGCCATGGCCGTCAACTTCGGTTACCGGCGCAATGCGAAGCGTGCCGCCGCGCTCATGCTGGCCACGGCATTGCTGGGCGTCTGCTTCGTCAGCCTGCAGGCGTTCGAGTGGACCAAGCTGATCGTGCTCGAAGGCGTGCGCCCCTGGGGCAACCCGCTGGGTGCAGCGCAGTTTGGCGCGTGCTTTTTCATGATCACCGGCTTCCACGGCTTTCATGTGACCTGCGGCGTGATCTACCTGCTGCTGGTTGCACGCAAGATCCGGCAGCCTGGCTTTGCCGAGCACGGCAACTTCCAGATCGTGGAGATCGCGGGCCTCTATTGGCACTTCGTCGATCTCGTCTGGGTGTTCATCTTTGCGTTGTTCTACCTGTGGTGAGGCAGCCATGAACCACACCGACCCATCCTCCACGCCAGCGGTGCCCGACACCCATGGCCAGCAGCACAGCATCAGCGTCTACCTGAAAATCTGGGGCCTGCTGTTCGTGCTCAGCACGCTGTCGTACTTGGTGGACTACTTTCGCGTGGAGGGCCTCACGCGCTGGGTGCTGATCGTCGTGCTGATGATCGCCAAGGCCGGGCTGATCGTCTCTGTGTTCATGCACATGATGTGGGAGCGGCTGGCGCTGGTGTACGCCATTCTCATGCCGCCGCTCGCGTTGCTGGTGCTGATGGTGCTGATGGCGGCGGAGGCGCATCACACCTTTGGCACGCGCATGCTGTTCTTCCACTGAGCCGCCTCTCGGCTGTCGTTTGACCGGCCGCCCCAGGCCGGCCACGCCTAACTTTTCCGTCCAGTATCAATCTGGTGAATGTCGCGCATTCACCAGCCGACTGGCGTGCCTCCTCAGTGCCCGCTACCTTCAGCGCACACCTACAAAAAACTGAGGAGACGCCATGCTGCCCCACCCTTCAACCATCGACGTGCGAGCGTGGCTCGACGGCCAACGCTTTTCCGCCTTCCAGTGGCGCGTCGTTGCACTGTGCTTTTTCATCGTCGCCATTGACGGCTTTGACACCGCCTGCGTCGGCTTCATCGCGCCGGCGCTGGTGCAGGACTGGCACGTCACCCCCGGCGTGTTGGGCACCGTGTTCAGTGCCGGCCTCGCGGGGCTGATGGTTGGCGCGCTCGCCTTTGGCCCATTGGCAGACCGCATCGGGCGCAAACGCACGCTGCTGATTACGGTGGCGGCGTTTGGCGTGGCCACGGTGGCATCGGCGTTTGCACCCAACGTGAGCGCGCTGATCGCGTTGCGGTTCCTGACAGGCCTCGGCCTGGGCGGGGCCATGCCCAACGCCATCGCCCTCACGTCTGAATACTGCCCGGAGCGCCGGCGCTCCTTCCTCACCACGGTCATGTTCTGCGGCTTTACGTTGGGCTCGGGCTTTGGTGGCATCGTCGCGGCGCAACTGGTGCCGGATTTTGGCTGGCGCAGCGTGCTGCTGTTTGGCGGGGTCGTGCCACTGGTGCTGGTGCCGATGATGGCCTTTGCGCTACCGGAGTCGGTGCGCTACTTGGTGTCCAGTGGTGCAGACAACACCACGGTCGGCAAGCTGCTCAACCGCATTGCGCCATTGGCCGTCACGCCCGACACGCGCTTCGCGCTGCATGAGGCCAAGGCGCCGGGGTCGCCGGTGCGGCAGCTCTTCCTGCCGGCTTTCCGCACGGGCACGCTGCTGCTATGGACCGTGTTCTTCATGAGCCTGTTGATCGTTTATCTGCTGACGAACTGGCTGCCGACGCTCATTCACGCGGGTGGCGTGTCGCTCGCGCTGGCCTCGCGCATTGCGGTGATGTACCAGGTGGGCGGCACCATTGGTGCGCTCATCATCGGGCGGCTGATGGATCGGTACCCCGCGACAATCGTGCTGTGCGGCACCTACGGCCTGGGCGCCATATTCCTCGCCCTGACAGGCGTGACGCAAGGCACGATGCTCGCCTTTGCCGTCACGGGTGTGGGCTTCTGCATCAGCGGCTCACAAATCGGCGCGAACGCATTCGCAGCCCAGTTCTACCCCACCGCCAACCGTGTGACAGGGATCAGTTGGGCACTGGGCGTAGGCCGTCTCGGTTCGGTGTGCGGTGCACTGGTTGGCGGCGTATTGCTGACGGCAAACATCGGGTTCCAGCTGCTGTTCCTGATCGTGGCGGTGCCGGCAGCAATTGCGGCGGTGGCCATCTTCCTATGCGGCAGCCAAGCCAAACGTACCGGCGGCGGGCAGGCATTGCCCGTTGCCCCGGAAGGCACGTAAGCGTTCGGCCCTTTGAGGGTGGATTACGGACCTCAAACAGTGGAGTGTCACTGTCTGAGGTCGAAAATTTCGACCTCCGAGCGCGGCGTTCGACCATCTGAGAGCGGAACGCCAGCCCCAACCCGCCGAGCTCGACGGTCCGAGGGCGGATTGCGAGCCTCGGAGCACGGAAGGGTCGAATGTTTCAGGGCGGAGCGCGAGCCTCCAACAGTCGCGTTCGGGCCTTCGAGACTGAAACGTCAGCCTCCAAGCACGGCAATCGAATGTTTGAGAATGACGCACGCTCCTCTGACCGTGGAGTGTGTCCATCAGAGGGCCAAGGTCGAGCGACTGAGCCCGATGCTCGACCCTCGGACGTTGCAGCGCCAGTGTTCGAGCCTCAGTCCTGACGATCCCAAGTTGGAATTCGAGTGTTCGACGGTGGAGCGCTGCTCCAGCACTCGCAAGCAACAAGGCAGGACACCCCTGCTGCCCACCTAGATGGCAAACATCTCGAACAACAACTGCCGCAGCCATTGATTGGCCGGCTCGCGGTGATTGCGTCCGTGCCACAGCACATTGATGGTGATATCCGGAATCTTGGCCGGGCACGGTGCCGTAGCCAGGTCAAACGGTTTGAGCGTGCGCGTGGCATAGGCCTCGGGCACCACCGCAATCATGTCGGTCGACTGCAGGATGTGCCCCAGCGCCACAAAGTGCGGCACACGCAGGCTCACGCGCCGCGACATCCCTGCCCGCAGGATGGTTGAATCCACCATGCCGTGGCCCGTTCCCTCGGCAACGATCGACACGTGCTCGGCTTCCAGGAAGCTCTTCATCGTCATGCCGTTCTTGGCGAGCGGATGGCCCTTGCGAAAGAGGCACACATAGCGCTGCTTGAACAGCCTGCGCTGGAAGAACCCCGCCTTCAGGTCCGGCAGAAAGCCAATGGCGAGATCCACACGGCCGGCCTCCATCTCGTCGCGCAGCGTGTCGGCATGGTTGCGCACCGTGCTGATGGTCACCCCGGGGGCGTCCTTCTCCAGGCGGCGCATCAGACTGGGCAGAAAGTAGATCTCGCCGATGTCCGTCATCGCAATGGTGAAGGCACGCGTGCTCGTCTTGGGGTCGAACTTGGTCGTGGCGTTGAGCGAGTTGTAGATCGCCCCGAGCGCGTAGGCGATGGGCTCGGCAAGTGTCTCGGCAAAAGGCGTCGGCACCATGCCTTTCGATGTGCGGATGAACAGCTCGTCTCCAAACAACTTGCGCATGCGGTTCAGCGCATTGCTGATGGCCGGTTGCGAGATGCCCAGTGTTTCCGCCACGGCCGAGACACGACGTTGCCGAAGCAATTCATTGAAGACGACCAACAGGTTGAGGTCGATGTCCTGCAGTTCCACCGCGTGTCTCCTCGTGTTCTCGCATTATCACTGCGAGTGATATGAGACATCAGGTTGCTTCTATTTATGTATGTCGTCAAGCGGGCCATGATGCTTCCACACAGAAAAACGACTAGCCCGGAGACACGGCATGGACGTCACCGTCACCCCACTGCAGCGCATCGTCAGCGCGCGCTCTGGCGATAACCTGCTCGAAGTCCTTCGCACCAACGAAGTCCCTATCTCGTATAGCTGCATGGCCGGCCGCTGCGGCACGTGCCGCTGCCGTGTCGTATCCGGCAATGTGGCCGTCACGGGTGGTGCCGACATGAACAGCCCCTCCGCCTCGGGCCAGATCGTGCTGGCCTGCCAGACCACGCTGGTGGAAGACTGCGCAATCGAATTGCCGGAAGTGGACGAGGTTGTCGTGCACGCCGCCCGGATCGTCAAGTCGAAGGTCGCGTCCATCGAGGACATGACCCACGACATCAAGCGCATCCGGCTGGACCTCGCCAAGCCGCTCGACTACTCGCCCGGCCAGTACGCCACGCTGCAGTTCACGCCCAAGCATGTGCGGCCGTATTCGATGGCCGTTGCCAACGAAGGGCACACGCTTGAGTTCCACGTGCGTGTGGTGCCGGATGGCCGTGTCACCTCGTACATTGCCCGCGAACTCAAGGTGGGCGATGACGTGCGCGTGAGCGGGCCGCTGGGCACGGCGTATCTGCGCCGCCGCAATGCAGACCCGATTCTTTGCGTCGCGGGCGGCACCGGCCTCGCGCCCATCCTCTCCATCCTGCGCGGTATGGCCGATGCGCGCATGACCAACCCGGTACACGTGTACTTCGGCGTGCGCTCGCCCATCGACGTGTACGGCACGCATTGGCTGGACGCGCTGCGCGAGCGCCTGCCGAACCTGCACACGCACGTCGTCGTCACGACATCCAATACAGACCACCGCTACCGCTCGGGCGTGGTGACCGACGCCGTGGCGAGCGACTGGTCGAGCCTTGCGGGCTGGCGCGCCTATCTGGCCGGCGCGCCCGTCATGGTGGACGCCGCGAGCCTGCTGCTACGCCAGCGCGGCGTGCTGCCCGAACACATCTACGCGGATGCCTTCTACGCCGTTGGCGTCTGAAGCAGCACGCCCATTACAAGCCTCGGAGACACCCATGAAAGAGTCGACCCTCACGTTTTCCAGACCCGTCTGGAAAGACGATGGCTCCAGCCGGATTCCATTCCGCGCCTACACCGACGACGAGATCCACCAGCGCGAGCTGGAACGCCTGTTCTACAACGGGCACTGGTGCTACGTCGGCCTGGAAGCGGAGATACCCAACGCGGGCGATTTCAAGCGCACGGTGGTGGGCGAACGGTCGGTGATCGTCACACGCACGCCGGACGGCGCGATAGCCGTGGTGGAGAACGTCTGCGCGCACCGCGGCGTGCGCTTCTGCCGCGAGAAATCCGGCAACCGCAAAGACTTCACCTGCCCCTATCACCAGTGGAACTATGACCTCAAAGGCAACCTGATCGGCGTGCCGTTCCGGCGGGGCGTGAAGTCCGAAGGCAAGGTGCAGGGCGGCATGCCTGCCGATTTCGATCCGAAGGAACACGGCCTGACGCAGCTCAACGTTGCCATGCGCAACGGGGTCATCTTTGCCTCGTTCGACCATGACCTGCCGTCTTTGGAAGACTTTCTTGGGCCCACCATCCTCGGTTACTTCGACCGCGTGTTCGACGGTCGCAAGCTGAAGATCCTTGGCTACAACAAGCAGCGCATTCCCGGCAACTGGAAGCTGATGCAGGAGAACATCAAAGACCCGTATCACCCGGGGCTTTTGCACACATGGTTCGTCACGTTCGGGCTCTGGCGGGCGGACAACAAATCAGAGCTGAAGATGGATGCGCTGCATCGTCACGCCGCGATGATCTCCACACGCGGCACCGGAGGAAAAAGCGCTGTGACCAGCGGCGTCACCAGCTTCAAAGAGAAGATGACGCTGCACGACGACCGCTTTCTCGATGTCATACAGGAACCCTGGTGGGGCGGCCCGACGGCCGTGATGATGACCGTCTTCCCGAGCGTGATCATCCAGCAGCAGGTCAATTCTGTGTCGACGCGACACATCCAGCCCAACGGCCACGGCTCGTTCGATTTCGTCTGGACCCACTTCGGCTTTGAAGACGACACCGAAGAGATGACGCAGCGCCGCCTTCGCCAGGCCAACCTGTTCGGGCCCGCCGGCTTTGTCTCGGCAGACGACGGCGAGGTCATCGAGTTTTCTCAGGAAGGCTTCGAACAAAAGCCTGCCCACCGCACCGTGGTCGAACTCGGCGGCCGCGAAGTGGGCGACACCGACCACATGGTCACGGAAACGCTCATCCGCGGCATGTACGAATACTGGCGCAAGGTGATGGAGATCTGACATGGCTGACGCGACTGACACGCTCGATTTCTCGACCTACCAGCAACTGCTGGCCCTCTACACCCGTTACGCCAGCGCCGTGGACAACGCAGCGTGGGACCAATGGACCGACCTCTTCGTCGACGACTGCACCTACAAGGTCCAGCCGCGCGAAAACTACGAACGCGGTTTTCCGCTCGCCACGCTGTCGTTTGAAAGCAAGGGCATGTTGAAGGACCGCATCTACGGCATCACCGAGACGATCTTCCACGACCCGTATTACCAGCGCCATGTGGTGGGCCTGCCCGAAGTCACGCACGTGGAAGGCGACTGCATTCAAGCGCAGGCCAACTACGCCGTGTTCCGCACCAAGCCCGATGAGTTGTCGACGGTGTTCAACGTCGGCCGCTACATCGACACCATCGTCCGCACTGAAACGGGATTGAAGCTGAAGTCGCGCACCTGCGTGTTCGACAGCGAAATGATCCCGAACTCGATCATCTATCCGATCTGAGGTCTGCCCATGAGCAATACATCAACCACCGCCTGGCTCAAGCTCATCAGCATTGACGACCTGCCGGACGACGACGTGATCGCCGTCAGTGCGGGCGACGCGGAGATCGCGGTGTACCGCGTTTCCGGTGAAATCTTCGCCACCGACAACGTCTGCACGCACGGCCACGCGCGCCTGTGCGACGGTTTTCTCGACGGCTACGAGATCGAATGCCCGCTGCACCAGGGCAAGTTCGACGTGCGCTCGGGCAAGGCGATGTGCGAGCCGCTCACGACCGACGTGCGCACGTTCCCGATCAAGATCGAAGACGGCCACGTCTTTGTCGAGCTGTAAGGGAATGGCCATGACATCAACCACGCTGCAGACCGAGCGCGGCGCGTACTACGCGCAACTCGAAGGCAAGCAACTGGCGCCGCTGTGGGAGTCACTGCATTCGCTGGTGCCGCGCGAGCCCAAACCGCGCATCGTGCCCGCCATCTGGAAGTACAACGACGTGCGCCCGCTGGTGATGCAGGCCGGCGCCGTCATCAGCGCGGAAGAGGCCGTGCGCCGCGTTCTGATCCTGGAGAACCCGGGGCTGCCGGGCAAGTCCAGCATTACGTCCACGCTGTACGCGGGGCTGCAGTTGATCCTGCCGGGTGAGGTCGCGCCGAGCCACCGGCATACGCAATCGGCGCTGCGCTTCATTGTCGAAGGCCGTGGCGCGTGGACGGCCGTCAATGGCGAACGCACCACGATGCACCCCGGCGATTTCATCATCACGCCGTCATGGACGTGGCACGACCACGGCTGCCCGACGCTTGAGGATGGTGGCGAACCCGTGGTTTGGCTGGACGGCCTCGACATTCCGCTGGTGCAACAGTTCGACTGCGGCTTTGCCGAGAACTACCCCGAAGCCCAGCAACCCGTGATGCGCCCGGAAGGCGACAGCTACGCGCGCTTCGGCCACAACATGGTGCCGGTGCGCCATCGCATGACCGACCCCACGTCACCGATCTTCAGCTACCCGTATGCCCGCACGCTCGAAGCGCTCGACACGCTCTACCGACACGGCGAACTGGACCCGTGGGACGGCGTGAAGCTGCGCTACGTAAATCCCGCCACGGGCGGGTGGCCGATGCCCACCATCGCCACCTTCATGCAGTTCCTGCCAAAAGGCTTTGCAGGCAAGACCTACCGCAGCACTGACGCCACCGTCTACAGCGTGGTGGAAGGCCGCGGCACGGCACGCATTGGCGATGCGCAATTCGAGTTCGAGCCGCGCGACGTGTTTGTCGCGCCGTCGTGGGCGCCGGTGCAGCTCAACGCATCGGAGGATGCGGTGCTGTTCAGCTATTCCGACCGGCCCGTGCTGTCTGCACTGAATCTGCTGCGCGAAGCGCGTATCTGAAAGAACCCACTCCATTGCTCTTGCGGCGTGCCGGAGGCACCGCCGCTGGCCTCGCACACCCGAACGATTTAGCCACCCGACAGAACCCACCATGACTTACGTCTTCACGCCCCCTGCCCTCACCACCGTGCCCGTCGCAGGCAGCAGCGACCAATTTGCCGTGCGCCGCGTCTATTGCGTCGGCCGCAACTACGCCGCCCACGCCCGCGAGATGGGCTACGACCCCGACCGCGAACCGCCGTTCTTTTTCTGCAAGCCCACCGACGCCATCGTGCCGGTGGCGGATGGTCAAACGCTTGAACTGCCCTATCCGTCGCAAACGCAGAACTACCACTACGAAGCTGAACTGGTGGCCGTGATCGGAAAATCCGGCGCCGACATCCCCGTAGACAACGCGCTCGACCATGTGTGGGGCTACGCCGTCGGGCTGGATATGACGCGCCGCGACCTGCAGATGAAGATGCGTGAGATGGGCCGCCCGTGGGAAATCGGCAAGGCATTCGATGTCTCCGCCCCGATGGGCCCAATCCATCCTGTCAGCAAGATCGGGCACCCGCAGCAAGCCGGCATCTGGCTGACCGTCAATGGCGAGACCAAACAGCGCAGCGATGTATCGCACCTGATCTGGTCGGTGGCGGAAACGGTGGCGTACCTCTCGCAATTCTTCCGCCTGGAGCCGGGCGACGTGATCTTTACCGGCACGCCGGAGGGTGTGGGGGCCGTGAAGCGCGGCGACAGCATCGTCATGGGCGTCGATGGCTTGGGCGAGCTGAAGTCCTGCATCGTCTGAGCGGCCGCGCCATGCAGCTCTACAGCTTCTTCAACAGCTCGACGTCGTATCGGGTGCGCATTGCGCTGGCGCTCAAAGGGCTGCCGTACGAGACGCTGCCGGTGAACATCCGCACCGGCGAGCATCGCGCGGCAGGCTATGTGGAGCACATCAACCCGTCGGCGGGCGTACCGGCGCTCATCGACGGCGAGATGCAATTGAGCCAGTCGCTCGCGATCATCGATTACCTCGATGCGCGCCACCCCGAGCCACGACTGATTCCGCTCGAACCATTGCAGCGCGCACGCGTGCTGGAACTGGCCAACGCCATCGCGTGCGACATCCACCCCGTCAACAACCTGCGCGTGCTGCGCTATCTGCAAGACGTGCTGAAGGTCACGCCCGAGCAGAAGGACGCGTGGTATCGCCATTGGATCGACGAAGGCATGGCGACCGTCGAGCGCTTGCTTGCGCGCTACGGCACCGGCCCATGGTGCTTTGGAGATGCGCCAACGCTGGCCGACGTGGCGCTGGTGCCGCAGGTTGCCAACGCGCTGCGCATGGGGTGTTCGCTGGGGCAGTACGAGCGCGCGATGGCGATCTACCAACACGCCAGTGCGCATCCGGCCTTCAAGGCTGCCGCGCCGGCACAACAACCAGATTTCGCCGCCTGATGCACGTCACGCATCGCTGAAAAACAATCACAACGGAGGAGACCTCATGAACCTGCGCCACCTGGCGTTTCCCTTGCTGCTGGCAGCGCCCGCGCTTGCCGCCGCACAATCAGCAGCCCAGTCCGTGACGCTGTACGGCGTCATCGATACGGGCGTCGAATACGTCAACCGCATCGGCTCGGCAGGCAATAGCGTCGTGCGCATGCCCAACCTGAGCGGCACGGTGCCCTCGCGCTGGGGCCTGCGCGGCACCGAAGACCTGGGCGGCGGCGCCAAGGCGCTGTTCACACTGGAATCGGGCTTCGCACCCGACAGCGGCACGAGCAACCAGGGCGGCCGCCTGTTTGGTCGGCAGGCGTGGGTGGGCCTGTCCAACAACTGGGGGCAAATCAGCTTCGGCCGTCAGTACACGATGCTGTTCTGGGCTTCGCTCGATACCGACCTGCTCGGCCCCAATGCGTACGGTTCCAGCTCGCTCGACACCTACCTGCCCAACGCCCGCGCCGACAACGCCATTGCCTACAAGGGCAAGTTCGGCGGGTTCACGGTCGGTGCCACCTACAGCTTTGGCCGCGATGCCGTCAACGCGGGCCCCAGCCCGTCCGGCACCAACTGCGCAGGCGAAAACCCTGCCGACACGCGCGCCTGTCGCGAGTGGTCTGCGTTGCTGATGTACGAGACCGGCAAGTGGGGCGTTTCCGCCGCATATGATTCCCAGCGCGGCGGGCCCGGCGCGTTTGCCGGGTTGACGTCAAGCTCGCTCAAGGATGAGCGCATGGCGTTGGGCGGCTATGCGCTGTTCGACCGCGCGAAGGTCGGCCTGGGCTGGATCGGCCGCCGCAATGGCGCATCCACCACGCCGCGCAGCGACCTCTTCTATGCGGGCGCCGCGTACGACCTGACACCGGCACTCACGCTCTCGGGCGAGGTGTTCCACCTGCGGTTCCACAACAGCGCCAACAAGGCATGGCTGGGGGCGGTGCGCGCCAGCTACGCGTTCAGCAAGCGCTCGTCGGTGTATGCCACGGTCGGCTATATCGACAACCGCGGCAGCCTGGCACTGTCGGTGGACAGTGCTGCCACGGGCGCAGCACCGGCTGCCGGGGGAAACCAGCTCGGCACGATGGTCGGCATCCGGCATGTGTTCTGACACGCCATGAAAAAGGCCCGCCACTCTGTGCGAGTGGGCGGGCCTTCAAACTGCAAAGCCAGAACGGTGTCGGCTCAGCCGATGGCCGTAGCGTCCAGCGCCTGCGTGAAATCCGCCACCAAATCGGCCTCATCTTCAATGCCAACCGACACGCGGACCAACGAATCCGCAATGCCCATCGACGCGCGGCGCTCCGCGCCCATTTCCCAGTAGATGGTCGGGGCGACCGGAATCACCAGGGTGCGTGTATCGCCCAGATGCGTAGCGCGCACGGCGTAGCGCAGGTGGTCGAGCATGTCGACGTAGTCTGCCCCGTCCACCAGTTCGAAGCTCAGCAGGCCGCCGTAGTGACGGAAGAGCTCTGTGGCGCGGGCATGCTCAGGGTGCTCCGGCAGGCCGGGGTAATACACGCGTGCCACCTTCGGGTGCGCAGCCAGCGTGCGGGCCAGCGCCAGGGCGTTGCTGCAGGTCCGGTCAATGCGCAGCGCCATTGTTTCGGCCCCCACGGCAATGCGGTGCGCGGCATCGGCAATCAACGTCGCGCCCTGGTCGCGCAGGCCCTTCTTGCGAATCTGCTGGATGCCCTGCATTTCCGGCTTGGCCTTGCGGTATGCCGGATAGATGTTCGGATACGCCGCCCAGTCGAACAGCCCGGTATCCACCACCGCGCCGCCCAGCGCGTTGCCGTGCCCGCCGATGTACTTGGACAGCGAATGCACCACCAGGCTCGCCTGCGCATCGCGCGCGCGGAACAGCCACGGCGAGGTCATCGTGCCATCGACCACGTAGATCAGGCCGCGTGCCTTGCAGACATCGCCAATGCCCTTCAGATCCGCCACCTGGGTGCGCGGGTTGGCAATGGTTTCCACGAAGACGAGGCGTGTATTTGGCTGCACAGCGTCGGCCACGGCCTGGGCAGACGTGGCATCGACGAACGTCACTTCCACGCCGAGGTTGCGCAGCGTTTCGAACACGCTGTTGGTGTTGCCGAACAGGAAGGCGCTGGAGACCACGTGGTCGCCCGCGCGCAGCATGGTCGAAAACACCGCCATGATGGCCGCCATGCCGGTGGCGAAGCACGCGGTGGCCACGCCTGCTTCCATCATCGTGATCTTGGCTTCCAGTGCGGCCGTGGTCGGGTTGCCCTGGCGCGCGTAGGTATAGCCGGGCTTGCCCTGGAACACGTCGATCAGCTCGCGCGTATCGGTATAGCCGTACGTGGTGGACGTGTGAAGCGGCTTGTGGATGGCGTAGTGCTCGACGCCGGCTTCACGGTCGGCGTGCAGGAGGGCGGTGGTCAGTCCGGTCATGGCAGGGCAGCAGAAAGGCGGGGGACGGCAGGAAAACAGCAGGAAAGTCCTGCATTATCGCGCGATTCCGGGGCCACCTGGGCGCCAGAGCCCGGGCTGGCGTGGAACATGGCTTGCGTCGCGCCTCGCGTTGCAAAACTGGCCGGATTCCACGCTTGGTGACGAGCCCATCTCCTGCACCGTCCCAGTTGGGGCCGCGCCTTCATGCAAGCCGGCAGACGGGCGGGCTGATCTGCGATGTGGAGCGCGGCACCACGGGCACGTCTTCCAGGCGGACGTCGCCGACGCCGTGGAATACGACAGCTTTCATGATTGACCCCTTGTTGGGCAACACGACACCGCGCCTGCTGCACGGCTTCGCCCAAGGCACGCAACCCCGGTGCTTGCCGTTTTACGAACCGCGCGCGGCCAGCACGAAGAACAGCAGCGTACTGGCGCACATGCTCAGCGTCGCCAGCCACGCCGTGCCATGCAGCAGCCGGGAGCTGCGGAACGGCCCCATCACGGCCTTGCGGCGCGACATCAACTGCAGCATCACCATGACGGGCGTAGCCGCCACGCCATTGAGCACCGCAGCCCAATACAGCAGCTTGAAAGGCTCGATGGGCAAGAACACCATCACCGTGGCCACCGCCATCACGAGCGCCAGGAACAGGTAGAACTTGGGCGCGCGGTGCACCTTCGCCTCCAGGCTGCTGTGCCACTGGAAGGCCTCGGCAGCGGCATAGGCGGCGGAGCCCGCCAGCACCGGCACCGCCAGCAGCCCCGTGCCGATCACGCCCACGGCAAACAACGTTTGCGCAAATCGCCCGGCCACGGGCTTGAGCGCTTCAGCGGCCTGTGCGCAGGTCTCGATTTGCGTGATGCCGTGCGTGTGCAGTGCGTAAGCGGCCGTCAGCATGATGCAGAAGGCGATCAGCGCCGACACCACCATCCCGACCGTGGTGTCGATGCGGATGCGTGCGAGCTGATCCTTCGCCTGCCACGGCGCTTTCTTGAGCGGCGCTTCGTCTTCGGCCAGCCGCGTCTCTTCGACTTCGCCTGCGGCCTGCCACACAAACAGATAGGGGCTGATGGTGGTGCCAAACACCGCCACCAGCGTCATTGCATAGTCTTTCGACCAATGCAGCCGGGGCACCACGGTGTCGTGCAGCGCGTGCGCCCAGTCCACTTTCACGACAAACGCCGTGGCCACATAGGCCAGCAGTGACAGCGCAGTCCATTGCAGATAGCGCGCATAGCGGCGGTACGGCATCCAGACTTGCAGCACGAGCGTGAAGACGGCAAACAGGCATGCATACCACGCTGTCGCCCCCCCCAGAAGCAGGCGCACGCTGTCGCCCATGGCCGCGATATCGGCACCCACGTTGATGATGTTGGCAAGCGTCACCAGCGCCACAAACGCATAGGCGAGCCACGGCGACTGATGCCGCCGGATGTTGGCGACCACGCCCCGGCCAGACACACGCCCCAAGCGGGCGCTGACGAGCTGGATGGAAATCATCAGGGGCAGCGTCAGCAATAGCGTCCATAGCATGCCGGTACCCATCTGCGCGCCGGCCTGCGCATAGGTGGCGATCCCGCTCGGATCGTCATCGGCGGCGCCGGTGATCAGGCCGGGCCCCAACCGGCGGTACCACGGGGCGTCGTCTGCGGCAGGCACGTTGCGCTCAGCTGCGGTTATCTGTGGGTGAAGCGTCGGGGGTCTGGTCTCCGGGGTCGTGCAGCTTGTCGGGCTTGATGCCGGGCGCCACCTCGCCCTGGCGCATGCGGCGCAGCGTGTCGTGCCGGCTTTGCGGCTTGGGTGCCGTGCTGCCGGTGCGGCCCACTTCCGCACTGGCCGGCCGGTCGCCTGGTTTGCGATGCGATTCGGCTTGTTCCAAATCGGCCTTGCGTTGTTTGGCGTCTCGGTTTTCCTTCTGTTGCTTGTCTCGCATGGTCGGCTCCGGTGTGCGGGTGCGGGTGTGCAAAATCAGCGGCGCTTGCGGATCAGGCTGACCTGTCCGTTGCGCTCCAGAATGGCGGCCTCCACATCGTCCAGCGTGCGCGAGCCCAAGGTCTGGCGCACGCTCTCTTGCAAGTCGCCCACGGTGATGAGCGCTGCATCCATCTGGCCTTGGTCGAAACGCCCTTCGCGATAGACCTCGCGCTCGCGGCCGGCGATGAGCCGGTCCAGCTTCGGCAGCCGCACGCACGCCCACCCCAGCAGGCGATGCACGGCCACCAGCGCGAGCGACGCCGACAGCGTGGCCACAAACGGGGACGCGCCGACAATCGCGCGACTCAACGTCGCCCCTAGCAACACGGCGACGACGAAGTCGAACGGCGCGCGCTGCCCGAACGAGCGCCGGCCCGACAGGCGCACCAGCGCCAAGCCGATGGCGAACACGACCACCGCGCGCATCGCGGTTTGCAGCGGGTTGAGATCCTTGCCTTCGCCAAACAGGAACAGCAGCGTGTCCATGGCGCCTCCCGTGGTCGATGTGGAGTCTGTTCCACCAGCAGAGCAAACGGCGTGCCGCAGGGCATGCGCCCGAGAGTGCTCCTCACGCCGCGTTCAGGCGCAATGGCATGCGGCGTGCTGAAACGGTGTATCCACCCTTTCATAGCGAGCCCGCCATGCCAGACCAGCCACAGCAGCAACCGCCACAGCATCAGGACCGCCAGCCCGGCACCGAGGGCAACATGACGCCGCGCCCCCGCGCGGAGATGGAGAATTACGTCGGTAGCGGCAAGCTGGCAGACAAGGTGGCCATCATCACCGGCGGCGATAGCGGCATCGGACGCGCCGTCGCCATCGGCTTCGCCAAGGAAGGCGCCGACGTGCTGATCGCCTACCTGGATGAACACGACGACGCCAACCAGACCTGCCGCCTCGTACGCGCCACGGGCCGCCGCTGCGAAGCCATTGCCGGCGACCTGGGCGACGAAGCGCATGCCCGCGCGGTGGTCACTCAGGCGGTGGCCATGTTCGGCAAGATCGATCTCGTCGTCAGCAATGCCGCAGAACAACATCCGCAGCAAAGCCTGGCCGACATTGATGCGGCGCAGCTGGAGCGCACGTTCCGCACCAATGTCTTTGCGATGTTCTATTTGATACGAGCGGCGCTACCGCACTTGCATGAAGGCGCGCGCATCATCACGACGACGTCGGTCACGGCGTTTCGCGGCAGCGGGCACCTCGTGGACTACGCCGCCACCAAGGGCGCGATCGTGGCGTTCACGCGCTCGCTGGCGCAGCAGCTGGCGGACAAGGGCATCCTAGTAAACGCCGTGGCACCGGGGCCGATCTGGACACCGTTGATCCCATCCACCTTCGATGCCGAGCAGGTCGCCAAGTTTGGCAGCAAGGAGCCATTGGGCCGGGCCGGGCAGCCGGATGAAGTGGCCCCCTGCTACATCTTTCTCGCGTCTGCCGATGCGAGCTATATGACGGGGCAGACGCTGCATCCGAATGGGGGGGAGATCGTCAATGGGTGACGGGGTGACGGTGCTCTCCTCCCTTCCACATCATCAAAACGCCGTTCGCATCCCAACCATCGCGCCGAGCTGGTTCACGCCCTTGGCGGGCGTGGTGCCGCCCCCTCCGCCACTGACGGAATACTGCGCGTTGGCGCTGTTCCAGAGATAGCCCGTCTGCGCGTACAGCGCAGTGCGCTTTGACAACGCATAGACGCCGCGCACCACGGCCATCGTTGCGCTGCGGCTCTGGTCGGCATTGACGATACGGAGCAGGCCGGCATCGAGCGTGAGCGCACCCGTGAGCGGATAGCTGCCGTTGACGAAGTACAGGTTGGAGCGCACGTCGCCGGCAACGGCTTGCAGGTGGCGGCCGATCCAGCCGACGCCAAGCTTGGCGTTGCCGAGCTTCACGTAGCCGTTGGCGACGATGCGGCGGTCCTTGTCGCCCGCATCGGTGAACGCGATGGGCGCGCTGCCGTTGAAGAACGATGCAGTGGCGCCTGTGCCGCCGCGCTGCTCTTCGTAGGCGCCGGCCACGCCAAAGGTGGCCGCGTCGTACTTCACCATTGCCGACATGGTGCGGCACGCCGATGCATTACCCGCTACCTCTCCCGCACAGGTGCCGGACGCCGGCACACCGCCCGCCGCATCGTGGCCGAACGAATACGTGGCGCCCACCGTCAGGCCGCTGAAGGTGCCCTTGTAGGCGATCGTGTTGTCGGTACGTGCGTTGGGAATGTAGGCATCCAGTGACCCGATGGCGTATTGGCTGGGGCCGAGAATGTCAGCATCGGCCAGCGACAGAAACACCATGCTGTACTGCCTGCCCAGCGTGACGGTGCCGTAATCGCTTGCGAGCCCGACCCACGCCTGCCGGCCGAAGAGACGACCGCCCTGGCCGGAGGTGCCGGTGTCGGTGTTGAAACCGCTTTCCAGCGTGAACACGGCCTTCATGCCGTTGCCCAGGTCTTCAGCGCCGCGCAGGCCCCAGCGCGAGGGCAGCGTTCCCGTCACGGAGGGGATGCGCGTGAGGCCATTGCCGTTGGCATTGGCATGGCTCACGTATTCAATGCCGGTGTCGATCAGGCCGTAAAGCGTGACGCTCTGGGCGTTCGCGGTGCCGCTGGCGAGTGCGCACGTAGCCGCTGCCAGTGCGAGACAGTGCGTGGGCAAGGTGGTGGTTTGCATGTGCGGCCCCTCCTAGGGTCGAGCCGGTCCCGCCCCCCATGTCTGGCGAGCCGGTAGTTTGGAATGCGTGGAAGGCGCCATCCGGGCGGACGGCGCTGAAGAAGCGCTGTGTCAGTCCTGCACGCGCGGCCGCTTGAGCAGCAGCAACGCCGCCAGCGCCGCAACAACGGTGACGGGGATGCTCGCGCCGATGATGGTGGTGGCGTGCTGCCCCATCGCAAGCAGTTGGCCCGCCAGCAGCGGCCCGGCGATCGAGCCCAGCCGGCCCACCGCCACCGCCGCGCCCACGCCGGTACCGCGCACGACGGTCGGGTAGTAGGCTGCCGCCAGCGCATACAGCACCGACTGCGCGCCGATCACAAACAGCCCGGCCATGAAGGCCCCCGCCGACATCGACGCCATGCCGCCCGCAGCGGCCAGCAACGACAGCGCCGCGATGATGCCGACATACATGCCGGACACCACCCAGCGCGGGCGCGCCGCGTCCATCAGCATGCCGATACCCAACGCACCCGCACCGCCACCGATGTTGAACAGGATCTGCACCATGCCCACCTGCGGCCGGCTCAGCCCCTGAGCGGCCATCAGCGAAGGCAGCCAGTTGAGCAGGAAATACAGCACGATCAGCGTGAAGAAATAGCTGACCCACAGGAACAGCGTGGCGGTCGTGCGGCGCTCGCCAAACAGTGCCCATGACACGGGCGGTGGCTGAATGGCGCCACGCTGTGCGCCGTCGAACCGGCGCGATTCCTGCAGCGTCAGCAGCAGCGGCACCACCACCAGCGGGCCGAAGCCGCCCACGTAGAAGATGTGGCGCCAGCCGGAATCGCCCGCGCTCAACATGCCGACCACCGCGGCGATAGCGCCGCCAAACGGGATGCCGCAATACATGATGCTCACGGCGGTGTTGCGCAGGCGTGTGGGTACTGCCTCAGCACACAGCGCGATCAGGTTGGGCATGGCGGCACCCAGGCCGATACCGGTGGCCACGCGGATCATCAGCAGGCTGTTGAAATCCCACACGTGCGCGGTGGCGATCGAAAAGATGCCGAACAGCGCTGTGGCCAGGATCAGCACGCGCTTGCGGCCGATGCGGTCGGCCAGGCGGCCGCCCAGCATGGCACCCGGCAACAGGCCGAACGTGCCGGCACTGAAAGCCAGGCCCATCTGCCCGACCGATAGGCCGAACTCGCGCGCCATGCGCGGCGCGGCCACACCGATGGATTGCAGATCGAGCCCCTCAAGCAGCGCAACGATGAAGCACAGCCCGAGGGTCATGGCGACACCAGGGCCAACGTTCTCCCGGGTCAATGTCGTGGTGGTGGTTTGCATGGCATCTCCTTCCGGATGTTGGGCGGCCGTCATTGGCAACTGAAGCTCGAGGCGTCGTTGATGTTGCCGGTGCCCGTATAGCGGGCGTTCTTCGGGTATGCGCACAGGGGGCGTGTGCGGTCGTGGCCGGCGGAATTCCAGTCGCTGGGCACTTCGGCATTGGGCACGGCGTTGGATGGGCCGCGCGCGGTGGCAACCACACTGTCGGGCGCCACGCCGTGTTCCACCCAGGCCACCAGCGGCGTGAGCATGTCGAACTGGTCTGCGGTCGGGCCGCCCGCGCAGTGGTTCATGCCGGGGACCGGATAGAAGCGCGCGAAGTTGCTGGCATCGCCGCCGTTGGCAGCAGCCAGGCGCTGGTACCAGTCGGTCGTGTCGTCGGACGAGAACACGGGGTCGCTCGTGCCGTGATAGACCATCAGCTTGGCGCCGCGCCCCTTGAGCGTGCCGAGGTTGGTCTCATCGGGCGGCGTCATGAACGACCAGGCGGATTCGGTGTACGTGGCGTCGGTGGCGAAGATCTTCGGCGCGTCGGTGTCCATGTTGAATGCCAGGCCATACGCGGTGAGCGACGTGATGGCGGACGCCGGCTGCGGCGTGGTCGTAAACACGAACGCCAGCGCTGCCGGGTCGAGCTGGATCGAGTTGCCCTGCTTCCAGGCTGCCCAGTTGCTGCCGCTGATGCCGGCGTCAAACGAAAAGCCCGAGTACAACGCCTGCCCTGCGCTGTTGTGCGCGCCGGCAAACAGATTGGCCATCACGGTCTTCTGCGCGGATGTCAGGCAAGTGCCGTCGCGTGCGCCGGTGCAAGTGGGTACATCGGTGGCGAGGCTGAATGCGGTCTGGCACGCCTTCAGGTTGTTGATCATGCCGTCGGCCGTACCGTCCAGCGCATCGCACTTGGCGAGCACGTGGCTGGCCACCATGGCGCGCTCCGTTGCGCTCAGGGACGTGGTGATGTCCGGAAAGCCAGCGCTGGTGTTGGCCGTGGCCACCGTCGCCAGTTGCTGCGCGCTGTACACCTCGTTGATGGCCGCCTTGGGCAGATGGAAGCCCGGGTCGCCGGCCACGATGCCGTCATACGCGTTGGCCGAGCGCGCAGCGGCCACCATCGCATGGCGCCCGCCGTTGGAGCACCCGCCAAAGTAGCTGCGGTCCGGTGTCTTGCCGTACACCTGCGCGATCATCGACTTGGCCATCGGCGTGAGTGTGGCGACGGCGTCGTAGCCGTAGTCGAGGCGCGCCTGCGGGTCGCGCCCGAACAGCGGCACCTGGCTGCCGTTATGCCCGGCATCCGAACTGATCACGGCAAACCCCGAGCCCAGCGCACTGCTGACGGGCCCGCCACCCAACGCGCCCAACGCGGTGGCCACCGAGCCATCCAGCCCGCCGTTGGCCTGATAGAAGAAGCGACCATTCCACGCCTTGGGCAGACGCATTTCAAAACCGATGGCGTAAGTCTTGCCGTCTACCGGGCTCACGCGGGTGTTCATGGTTCCGGTGATCAGGCAATGCTCGGGGACGGCGTTGCCGCCCACGCTCAATGTGCCTGCCGCCACGGTGGAGATGGCGGTGATGCTGGTGTTGGCAAAACTCAGCTTGCCGGCAAAGCTCTCGCACGCGGTGGCGAGATTCAAACCGGTGGCAGGCGTGAGTTGTGGCAGTTGCGATGCTTGCGACGTTGATGCGTCGCCTGTGCTGTCGTCGTTGCAGCCGGCGCAGCTCAGCGCGAGGGCGAGCGCGGCCAGCGCCATGCCCCGTGACATGACGGTCTTCATGAGTCTCCTCCTGGGTGGATGAACCAGTCTTTGCCGGTTGGTCGTATTGCTGCGTTGGGATCAGCCCGCGCGGATGACAGCGGGATCGCCATCGCGATACAGCGTGTCGACCTGCTCCGCACGGTGGGTAAGCACGGCACGCTGGTTGAGCGTGCCCTTGTCTGTGATCTCGCCACGGTCCAGCGACGGCGGCGCGTCAAGCAAGAGCAGTCGCGCCACGCGCGTGGCGCTGCCGGTGGCGGTGGCATTCAGTTCATGCAGCAGCGCCGAAAACGCGGCATGCACGGTGGGGGCGGCCAGCACCTCGGCCACACTCGCGGTGGGCGGCAGGCCAGACAGGCCGCGACATCGCTCCATTTGCGGAAACACCAGCAAGCCGATGTCGTCACGGTTCATGCCGGCAATCACCACGTCCTGCACGTACGGCGCGCCCCCCGCAATCACGCGGGCACGCAGTGGCCCCACGCTCACGAAGGTGCCGGAGCTGAGCTTGAAGTCCTCCGCGATGCGGCCATCGAAGACGAGGCCTTTCTCGGGGTGCTCCGGATCGTAGAAACGCAGCGCGTCGCCGCTGCAGTAATAGCCGTCTTCATCGAAGACCGGGGCGGCAGGCTCTTCGCCCAGGCGCCAATAGCCACGCATGACGTGCGGCCCGCGAAAGCGCGCCTCCAGCTTGTCGCCCACGGGCACGAGCTTGAGTTCGCACCCGGGCGCCGGCGTGCCGACATAGCCCGAGCGCATGATCGGCGCGGTGGTGAACAGGCAGCACGGCGAGGTCTCGGTCATGCCCAGACCAGCCATGATGCGGATGCGCTCGCCGCAGTGCTGTTCGGTGACGCGCTCCAGCCGGTCCCATGCCTCTTGCGAGAGGCCTGCACCGCCAAAGAAGTAGAGCTTCACGCGCGAGAAGAAGGTCTCGCGCAGCGCCGGGTCCCGTTCCAGCGCCAGCGCAAGCTCTTCCCACCCCTTGGGCACGTTGAAATACGCGGTGGGTGCGATCTCGTGCAGATTGCGCAGCGTCTCGTCGAATTTGCCCGGCACGGGGCGGCCGTCATCGA
The DNA here is from genome assembly GCA_000955795.1 of Burkholderiaceae bacterium 26. GTDB lineage: Bacteria > Pseudomonadota > Gammaproteobacteria > Burkholderiales > Burkholderiaceae > Ralstonia > Ralstonia chuxiongensis. The sequence goes on along the minus strand of JYOB01000016.1, from coordinate 457,106 downwards.
TATACAGCGTGCCGCCGTTGTAAAGCACGATGCCGACGTTGTGGCTGCCGCCAAAGGTGTGGTTCCAGGGCAGCCAGTCCACCAGCACCGGCGGCTCCTTGGCAAATTCGGGAATGGTCTGGCGCAGCATCTGCTGGTTGCTGCACAGCATGCGGTGCGTGGTCGGCACAGCCTTGGGCGCGCGTGTCGAGCCGGAGGTGAAGAGCACCTTCACCAGCGTATCGGGGCCGGTTGCGGCCTGCGCGGCATCTGCCGTCGTTACGGGGGTCTGCAGCAGCATGTCGAAGGCTGTAGCGTTGCGGCCAGGCAGTACGCCGTCGCGCGTGATGACCTCCACGCCCTCCGGCACCACCGCATCAATGGCTTTGGCGAAGGCCGCGCCATCTGCCGCATAGACGAGCCCCGGCGTCAGCACGTCAAACACGTGGCGCAGCTTGCCGAAGTCCGTCGAGACCAATGCATACGGCGGCGACACCGGCGCATACGGCACGCCCGCCCACATCGCACCCAGCGCCAGCTGCAGATGCTCAAGATCATTGCCGGACAGAATCGCCAGCGGGCGCTCGGTGGAAACACCGCGATCCAGCAACGCCTGACCGATGGCTCGGGCACGCTCGAGCATCTCGCGGTACGTCAGCTTGATCCACGCGCCGTCTCCGCCTCGACGTGCAGCCAGCACACGATCCGGATGGCGCTGCGCGCCCGCCACGAGGCAGTCGGTCATGCGTTGCGGATGCTCGGCAAGCGCCTCGGTATTGCGCACGTGCCAGACAGTGCCGTCGCGCGCGTCCGTCTCGCAACGCGCAGGCGCATCGCTCACGGCAACCTGCCTGTATGGGTGATTTGGCACACCTGCCGGGGGCGGCGTTTGGTGCCCGGTTTGAAGCTGCCGGCCTTGAGCCTGCATTTCGACGTGATTCACGTCTTGTCTCCTGAATGCGCCGCCCGTTTTATGGTTGTGGTGGGCGGCTGCCGAACTTCAGATCGGTTAAATCGGATAGTGGCGCGGCGTATTCTGCAAGGTGATCCAGCGCAGCTCCGTAAATTCCGCAATCGACGCCTTGCCGCCAAAACGGCCATAGCCGCTGCTCTTTACGCCGCCAAACGGCATCTGCGCTTCATCGTGCACGGTGGGGCCATTGATATGGCAGATGCCCGATTCGATGCGCTGCGCAACCCGCATGGCGCGCGACACATCGCGGCTGAACACGGCGGCCGACAAGCCGTATTCGCTGTCGTTGGCCAAGCGGATCGCCTCTTCATCGCCGTCCACGCGCGCCACCGTCACCACGGGGCCAAACGATTCCTCGTTATACAACCGCATGGCAGGCGTCACGCCATCCACAATGGCCGGCTGCACGATGGCGCCATCCATGTGCAACCCAACAGGCAGTGCAGCGCCGTGGGCGCGGGCATCTTCCACCAGCGCCTGCACGCGCTTGGCCGCATCCACGCTCACCATCGCGCCCAGTTGCGCGGTGGCGTCGGTCGGGTCACCCGCGCGAAGCGTGCGCGCCTTGGCGGCCAGCTTGTCGACGAGGGCATCGGCAATCTTGCGATCGACGATGACGCGTTCGGTCGACATGCAGATCTGGCCCTGGTTGAAGAACGCACCGAAGGCAATCGCATCCACCGCAGCATCCAGGTCTGCATCGTCCAGCACCAGCACCGGCGCTTTGCCGCCCAGCTCCAGCAATGCTGGCTTGAGATGCCGCGCGGCGTGCTGCGCAATGATGCGCCCCACGTGCGTCGAGCCTGTGAAGTTCACGCGGCGTACGGCCGGATGCGCGATCAGGCGCTCCACCACCTGGGCCGCATCCGCCGGCGCGTTGCTTATCACGTTGACTACGCCGTCGCCCAAGCCAGCCTCTTGCAGCACGGTGCCGATCAGCCGGTGCACGCCCGGACACATCTCCGATGCCTTGAGCACGACCGTGTTGCCGCACGCCAGCGGCATCGCCAGCGCGCGCGTGCCCAGGATCACCGGCGCGTTCCACGGCGCAATGCCGAGCACGACGCCGCACGGCTGGCGCACAGCCATCGCAAAGTTGCCCGGCATATCCGACGGGATGACGCTGCCGTCGATCTGCGTGGTCATGGAGGCAGCTTCGCGCAGCATGTTGGCCGCCAGCATGACGTTGAAGCCGATCCAGTTGGGGCTGGCGCCGGTTTCGGCCGCGCCGGCACGAATGAACGTCTCGGTGTGCTGGTCCATCAAGTCGGCCGCCTTGAGCAGGCGCTTGCGGCGCTCACCCGGCGGCAGGGCTGCCCACGCGGGGAATGCATCGGCGGCGGCCTGCACGGCGGCGTCGGCATCCTCCAGCGTGGCAGCCGCCGCGCGCGAGGCGACCGCGTCGTTGACTGGGTTGCGGCGCTCGAAAGTGGCACCGTTGGCGGCTGGGCGGCTTTGACCGCCGATCAGTAGGGTCACAAGCTGAGTCACGTCAGGCATGGGTTCGTCTCCGGGGGCGTTGGAGGGAGCAGATCAGGCGCGCTTGTATGCCTGCAGACCCGGCTTGATCGACTTGTCGTCCAGGAACTGCTTCAGGCCCTGCTCGCGGCCGCCCTCCGGGTCCCGCAGCGTGGCCTGGTCAAGCTTGGCGTACAGATAGTCCTCGTTCTGCTCCCACGTCAGCTCGCGGCTGCGCTTGAAGCCGTGCTTGGCGGCACGCAGCACCACCGGGTTCTTTTCCAGCAGCTTCTCAGCAATCGCCACGGTGCGGGCGCGCAGATGGGCCCGCGGCACGCTCTGGTTGACGAGGCCCATGGCGGCGGCCTGCTGTCCGGTGAAGGTCTCGCCGGTCATGATGTAGTAGAGCGCCTGACGGTGGCCGACGGTATCCGCCATCGCCTTGCTGACGAGGTTGCCCGGCGGGATGCCCCAGTTGATTTCCGACAGGCCGAAGGTGGCCTCGTCTGCGGCAATCGCCAGATCGCACGCCACCAGCGGCGAGAACCCGCCACCGAAGCACCAGCCATTGACCATCGCGATGGTCGGCTTGGCGTACATGCGCAAGAGCTTCCATTGCCACTGGCAGGCGTCGCGGCGGATCTTCTCCTGCAGGATCTCGGGGCCCGCGTCCACTTCGCGGAAGTATTCCTTCAAGTCCATGCCGGCCGTCCAGGCATCGCCCGCACCGGTCAGCACCAGCACCTTGGCATCGGCATCCAGCTCCAGCGCTTCGAGCACCTGGATCATTTCCGCGTTGAGCGTCGGGCTCATGGCGTTGCGCTTCTCGGGGCGGTTGAACGTCACCCACGCAATGCCCTGGTCCACCTTCACGTCCACGGTATGCCAGCGCCCTTGGTAATCAGCCATTTCCATCTCCTTGATCTGTCGGCTTGCTTCGAAACTCCCGCCGCCTGATGTGCGGCGCGTCTCAGCTTGGTGCCCATTTAATATCAGGTAACCTGATATAACAAGGAGATTATCATTGCCGTAAACCCTGATCCGAACGACACGTAGCAGAATGTGCGCATCTGCATAGGTGCACACCCACTCACATCCATGGCGGCCACAAGAACCAAACGCAATACAACTCAGCCCGCGCACGAGGGCGCCCCGGCAACGTCTGCCCGACTGCCCTACCTGATCGGCCGCACCGACCGCATCGTCAAGCGCCGCCTGGGCGAGGCGCTGGCGCCGCATGGGCTGACAGTCCCGCAGTTCACCGCGCTGTCTGTGCTGCACGCGCGCGGCAGCCTGTCGAACGCGCAACTGGCGGAACGCTCGTTCATGTCGCCGCAATCGGCCAATGAAGTGGTGAAGACGATGGAGGCGCGGGGCTGGGTGACGCGCACGCCCGATCCGACGCACGGCCGCATCGTCATGCTGGGCCTGACCGATGAAGCGCTCGCATTGCTGGCGCTATGCGACGAGGCCGTCAGCCGGCTGGAGAAGGAAATGTTGCAGGGAATCGACGTCGCGCACGCGGCATTGCTGCACGATCTGCTGCTGCAATGTGGGCGGAATCTGCGCTGAGGGGGCGCCTTCAGTTGCCCCGGCAGCCGCCGTTATTCAATGTAATAAAGTCTGATCATAGGAACATTCTGATCGGCACCCCTCGGCGATAGAATGGCTGGTCGCCGCCGTTCGAGCGGCCTTCGTCCCCTCCTTCAACGCACCGCGGTTCTGAAACGCCTCCATGTGGATTGTCCAACTCGCGCTGCGAAGGCCGCTGACGTTCATCGTCCTCGCCCTGCTGATCCTGCTGGCGACGCCGTTTACGCTCATGCGTACGCCCACGGACATCTTTCCGGAAATCGACATTCCGGTCGTCAGCATCATCTGGAACTACAACGGCCTGCCTGCCAAGGAGATGGCCGACCGCATCGTGTCAGTCACGGAGCGCAGCCTGACGACCACCGTCAACGACATCGAGCACATCGAATCGCAATCGTTGAACGGCATCTCGATCGTCAAGGTGTTCTTCCAGCCGACGGCCAACATCCAGACCGCGCTGGCGCAGATCGTTTCAGTGTCGCAAGCACAGGTGCGGCAGTTGCCACCGGGGACGACTCCGCCGCTGATCATCAAGTATTCGGCGTCGAGCATTCCGATCCTGCAGCTGGGCCTGTCGAGCAACACGCTGTCGGAACAGGAACTCAATGATGCGGCGCTGAACTTCCTGCGCCCGCGCCTGATTACGGTGCCCGGCATCGCCGTGCCGTTCCCGTATGGTGGCAAGAGCCGGCAGATCACGGTCGATCTCGACACGCAGAAGCTCCTGGCGCAGGGCCTGACCCCCGTGGACATCGTCAACGCGGTGGGCGCGCAGAACCTCATCCTGCCGGCCGGCACGCAAAAGATCGACGCCACCGAATACGGCGTCACGCTCAACGGCACGCCCGGCAGCATCGCCGCGCTCAACGCGATTCCGGTCAAGACCAGCAACGGCGCGACGCTGTACCTGGGCGACGTGGCCCATGTGCGCGACGGTTTCTCGCCGCAGACCAACGTGGTGCGCCAGGACGGCCAGCGCGGTGTGCTGCTGTCCATCCTGAAGAACGGCGGTGCATCGACGCTGGATATCGTCAGCAACATCTACAAGCTGCTGCCCACCGCCGCGGCGGCGCTTCCGCAAGACATCAAGATCACGCCGCTGTTCGACCAGTCGCTGTTCGTGAAAGCGGCCATTGAAGGCGTGATTCGCGAGGCGCTCATCGCCGCGTGCCTGACGGCCGCCATGATCCTGCTGTTCCTCGGCAACTGGCGCAGCACGGCCATCATTGCGGTGTCGATTCCGCTGTCGATCCTGTCGTCGATCATCGTGCTGCATCTGCTGGGCGAGACCATCAACCTGATGACCCTCGGCGGCCTGGCGCTCGCGGTCGGGATTCTGGTGGACGATGCCACCGTCACCATCGAGAACATCGAGCGCCACCTGCACGAGGGCAAGGAGCCCATCACAGCCATCCTGGACGGCGCGGCCGAGATTGCAGTGCCGGCCTTCGTGTCGACCCTGTGTATCTGCATCGTGTTCGTGCCGATGTTCTTCCTCACAGGCGTGGCGCGCTACCTGTTCGTGCCGATGGCCGAAGCAGTGATCTTCGCGATGCTGGCGTCGTATGTGCTGTCGCGCACGCTGGTGCCGACGCTGGTGATGATGCTCATGACCGGGCACACGCAAGACGCCAAGAAAGCCGACGCAAAACCGAGCACGTTCGGCCGCATCTACCGGGCGTTCAACACGCAGTTCGAGCACATGCGCGGCAACTACGCCGCCATCCTCGGTGGGTTGCTGGAGCGCCGCCGCGTGTTTGCACTCTCGTTCCTGGGCTTCTGCGTGGCGTCGTGCGCGCTGTTCCTGGTGCTCGGCCGCGATTTCTTCCCCGATGTGGATGCGGGCCAGATTCGCCTGCACATGCGGGCACCATCGGGCATGCGCATTGAAGAGACAGCGCGCCTGGCCGACGAGGTGGAAACGGCCATCCGCGAGATCATTCCCAAGAAAGAGCTGTCGACCATCCTCGACAACCTGGGCGTGCCCAACTCCGGTATCAACCTGTCGTACAGCAACGCGGGCACCATCGGCACGCTCGACGGCGAAATCCTGATCGCCCTGCACGAAGGCGAGCGCAAACCCAGCGCCGAATACATCCGCCGCCTGCGCGAAGAACTGCCGAAACGGTTCCCGGGCGTGGAATTCGCCTTCCAGCCTGCGGACATCGTCAGCCAGATTCTGAACTTCGGCCTGCCGTCGGCCATCGACGTGCAGTTCTCGGGCGCCGACGTGGCCACCAACAAGCAGCTCGCGGGCATGCTGGCCAACCGCATCAAGCAGATTCCAGGCGCGGTGGATACACATGTGCACCAGCGCTTCGACCAGCCCACGCTGGCCTTGAACATGGACCGCACTCGCATCCAGCAGGTGGGCCTGGAAGGGCGCGACGTGGCGCAGAACCTGCTGGTGTCGCTCAGCTCGAGCTTCCAGACCTCGCCCACGTTCTGGTTGAACCCGATTAACGGCGTGGTGTACCAGGTTGCCGTCACAAGCCCGCAATACCGCGTCGACTCCCTTGACGCGCTGCTGCGCACGCCGGTGGCGGGCTCGCGCGGTGGCACCGCACAGGCGGGCGGCCCGCAACTGCTGGGCAATCTTGTGCAGGTAAGCCCTGCCGTGCAACCGCAGGTCGTCTCGCATTTCAACATCACGCCTGTGGTGGACGTCTACGCCTCGGTTCAGGGGCGCGATCTGGGCGCTGTCGCCAAGGAAGTGCAGAAGGCCGTTGACGACATCCGCCCCAAACTGCCGCGCGGCGCGCAGGTGACGATTCGCGGCCAGGTGCAGACGATGGAATCGTCGTTCCTCGGCCTGGGCGTGGGGCTGGTGATGGCGATCGTGCTGGTGTACCTGCTGATCGTCGTGAACTTCCAGTCGTGGATCGACCCGCTCATTATCGTGACGGCCCTGCCGGCGGCGCTTGCGGGCATCGCCTGGATGCTGTTCGTGACGGGGACCACGCTGTCGGTGCCCTCACTCACGGGCGCGATCATGACGATGGGCGTGGCGACGGCCAACTCGATTCTGTTGATCTCGTTTGCGCGTGAGCGATTGGCCGAAGGCATTGCGCCTGTGCAGGCGGCGCTGGAAGCGGGTGCCACGCGCCTGCGCCCGGTGCTGATGACGGCCCTGGCGATGATCATCGGCATGGTGCCCATGGCATTGGGCCTGGGCGAAGGCGCAGAACAGAACGCGCCGCTTGGGCGCGCGGTGATCGGCGGTCTGCTGTTTGCGACCGTCTCGACCCTCTTCTTTGTTCCGGTGGTGTTTGCCAGCGTGCACAACAGATTGCAGCGGCGCGCCGCCCGGCGTAGTCACGATTTGCGGGGAAGCGAAGGACATGTCTGAACAAACATCCGGTGCCCATTCGGGGCCGCATTCTGGGCCGCATTCAGGGCACCTCGCAGGCGGCCCGCCGCACCACGTCGTCACGGTTGACCCGATCGAACAGGTCGACCGCGGCCCCGCCATGCGCCGCGCACGCTGGGTCGTGATTGCCGTGGTGGTGGTGCTGGCGCTGAGCGCTGCGCGCACGCTGGTCGGCCGCTATTACAACGCGCATGCGCTGGAGCGGCAGGTGAACGCGCAGACCAGCCGCTACGTCACCACCATCGCCCCCAAACCGGCCCACACCAATCGCGAACTGACGCTGCCAGGCACGCTGCAGGGCTACGTTGAATCGCCCATCTATGCGCGCACCAGCGGTTACGTGCTGCGGTGGTTCAAAGACATCGGTGCGCACGTCGACAAGGGCGAAGTGCTGGCGCTGCTCGACACGCCGGAAGTGGACCAGGAACTGAACCAGGCGCAGGCCACGCGCAACCAGGCCGCCGCACGCAAGGCACTGGCGCAGACCTCGCTCACGCGCTGGCAGAACCTGCGCCAGAAAGACGCCGTCTCGCAACAGGAACTGGACGAGCGCACCAGCGCCGCCAACCAGGCCCAGGCCGACCTGGCTGCCGCAGAAGCCAACGTGCGCCGCCTGCAGGAACTGCAAGGCTTCCGCCGCGTGGTGGCCCCGTTTGCGGGCGTGGTGACCAAGCGCAATGTCGATGTCGGCGCGTTGGTCAACGCCGGCAACGCGGGCGCCAACCGCGAGCTGTTTACGCTTGCGCAGACCGATCCGCTGCGCATCTACCTCTATGTGCCGCAGGCGTATTCGCAACAGGTGAAGGTCGGGCAGGACGTGGCCGTGACGCTAGCAGAGCTGCCGGGCCAGACCTTCCACGGCACCATCGCGCGCGCCTCCGGCGCCATCGACGCCACCACGCGCACCATGCAGGTGGAAGTGCAGCTGCCCAACAAGGACGGGCGGCTGCTGCCCGGCGCCTATGTGCAGGTCGCCATCAAGGGCAAAACCACCGGCGACGAAGCCAGCGCCAGCGCGAAGCCAGATGCACAGGTTGCGTTCACGGTGCCCACCAACACGCTGCTCTTCCGCAAGGAGGGCCCGCGCATCGCCGTGGCAGAAAACGGCCACGTCGACCTGCGCCCCGTCACCATCGGACGCGACTACGGCCGCACGGTAGAAATCATCTCCGGCCTGAAGGCGACGGACGCGCTGATCCTCAACCCGGCCGATTCCATCGAGCAGGGCGAAGCGGTCACCATCGTCACGCCGGCCCCGGCATCAGCGCCCGCGGCTTCCGCGCCGCACGCATCATGACCCGGTTGCGCACCACCACGCTGGCGGCATCGATGATCGCCGCGCTGGCCGGTTGCTCCCTCGCGCCGACCTACGAGCGCCCGGCCATGGACGTGCCCGCGCACTGGCAGACCGAAGCGCCCTGGCGCGCCGCGCAACCCGCCGACACCGCGCCCAAAGGGCCATGGTGGCAGCGTTTCAACGATCCACAGCTCGACAAACTCGTCACGCAGGCGCTGGCGCACAACCAATCGCTCAAGGTTGCGCTGTCGAACCTGGAGCAGGCGCAGGCTCAGACGCGCGTGGCTCGCGCAAGCCTGTTGCCGACCATCACGGCCACGAACAACGACACGCGTACGCGCACGTCGTCGGAACGGCCGCTCTCGTCGTACACGAGCCCAACGATGTCAACGGTGCAGAGCGATTTCGTCCTGCGCGCCGACGCGAGCTATGAAGCCGATCTGTTCGGCCGCGTGCGCAACACCGTCGCCAACGCCGCCGCCAGTGAAGAGCAGGCCGGCGCCAATTTCGAGAACTTCCGCCTGCTGCTTGCCGCGCAGGTCGCCACCACCTGGTACAACCTGCGCGAGACCGATGCGGAAATCGCCGTGGTGCAGGAAGGTCTGGCGCTGCAGCGCAAGGCGCTCGATTTTGTTACCTCGCGGCACCAGGACGGCGTGGCGTCGGGGCTCGATCTGGCGCAGCAACAGGCGCTGGTGGACAGCACCGCCACGCAGGCCGAACTGCTGACCAAGCAACGCGCGCAGTACGAACACGCGCTGGCTACGCTGGTCGGTACACCGGCCCCGGCCTTCCATCTCGACCCCGCGCCACTTGCAGGCACGGCGCCGCAGATTCCGGTGGCGCTGCCCTCCGACGTGATCGAACGCCGCCCGGACGTGGCAGCGGCTGAACGGGGCGCTGCTGCCGCCAACGCGCAGGTGGGCGTGGCACGCGCGGCATTCTTCCCGAGCGTGATGCTCAACGGCGGCGCCGGTTGGGAAAGCCGCGATCTGGCGCTGTTGTTTTCTGCGCCCACGCTGCTGTGGTCGTTCGGCACGCAGATCGCCCAGACGGTGTTTGACGCCGGCCGCACGCGGGCGCGTGTGGACTTTGCCAACGCGGCCTACCAGGGCGCGATCGCCAACTACCGGCAGACGGTGCTGGGCGCGTTGCAGGAAGTGGAAGATGGCCTTGCCGGGCTGCAATCGCTGGACCGTGCGGCAAACCAGGCGCGCCATGCCGTGGAAAGCGCCCGCAAGGTCTACGACATTGCGAGCGTGCGCTACGAGGGCGGGCTCGCAACCTCGTTGGACGTGATCACCGCGCAGCAATCGCTGTTGAACAACCAGCGCACGGCGGTGCAGATTCTTGGCCAGCAGATGACGACGAGCGTGTTCCTCGTCAAGGCGGTGGGCGGCGACTGGAACCAAGCCGCAGCCGCGCCGACGGCGACGCGGTAGATGTCAGGCAACGCGGCGCAGAAAACCCGCGCCAACAAAGAGGCCACCCAGCCAGCTCAGCGTGAGCGCCGCGGCAACGAGCAGTTCAAGCAGATCGGTGCCGTCGCCGGGCACGCGCAGCGCCAGCGCAATCACCGCGGCCATCAGCACGCCCGCGGCCAGCAGGCTTACCAGCAGCGCGCCAAGCCCGGTCGACAACGTGCGCACGACCGGCGGATGCACATGCGCCGGCGGACACAGCTCTGACATGCGCGCACGCACATAGGCCGCCGTGCGGGTGCCGTCGGTGGCGTCGGCGTGATGCCGCATCACGTGCATCCAGGTTCGGGTGTCCAGCACCCCGGAACTCAGTTCTTGTGCAACGCGCCGCAAGGCCGCGCGTTCGCGAGCGTGGTCGGTGGCGTCAGAGGGCGTTTCATTGGGGGCGGGCTTGTCGAACACGGCCGGTGCCGCAGCAGGATCGGTCAGCCGCACCTCATGCCGATAGGTCACGCGCACGCGGCGCGAAAACCAGATGTACGCTGCCGAGCCGATGAGCAGCAGCGCCTCCGCTGCCAGCAGCAGCGTGATTGGCATGCGCCCTGCCGTACCGCCGGAGGCTTGTGTCGTCCACGCATGAATGCCGCCGCTCATGGCCAGCGTGGCCAGCAGCTGGAGTAGGCCGTATCCGAGCCACACCATCGGAAACCAGCGCACACGCAGGAAGGCCAGGGTGACGAGCCCCAGCGGAAAGACGAGCCCCGCCAGCGCCGGCGCCGCCCGGGCTGGCCCACCGTTTGCCTCGCCGAGCGTGAGCATCATGCCCATCGCCAGCACGATCGCCAGCGCCGGCAGCGTGTTCAGCCACAGCAGTGTCACGAGCCAGCCGCGCACGCCGTACAGGCGATGCGCCCGTGCGCGCGCCGCCGAAATTGCCATCCAACTCTCTTGCATGAAGCTCCCCGACCGGGTCTGCCATGCGTCGCATGTGGCGCAGCATGACTTCTGAATTTTCGCGATTGTGTCATTGGGGCAAGTCAGTTGCCCCCCTCCAAAGTGGGGACAGCGGCACATTGTTGCCAATGTCTTGCCACATCCAATGCTGGCAAGGCTTTGCGGGTGATTAGTTGTTCTTAATTCAGATATTGATAATGCTGAGTGTTGTATTGGCGCCTGTGCGCCAGCGCTCCAGCACCGCGAAGCCCTGCAAGTCCGCTCCGCATACCGGGCCGAACCATTTGCATGTCGTGTGGGCAACGCTGAGCCTTGCGCTCGCTGGTCTGGTCAGCCAGCGCACGCGCCGCTGATATCTTCGGTATCAAAGATCGCGGCACCGTGCAGGCAGGCAAGTTTTCCGATCTGGGTCACCTTCGACCCCGCCACTTACGCCGACCGCGCGAGCTATGAACAGCCGGGGCTGCCGCCCGTGGGCGTGCGCTGGGTGCTGGTCAATGGCACGGTGGTGGTGGCCGACGGCAAGGCTGTGCCGGACGTTCTGGCGGGGCGGGCCCTACGCAAGTCAGCCGCTCAGATCACGTCGCCAAGTTCGCGCACATCGGTGCCGGTACAGCACGCGAGTATCTCGGCGTCTTCCTTGCTGACGGACAGATAGACATGCCCGACTGCGCTGTCGAAGTACAGGCTGTCGCCGGGTGCCAGGCGGAAGGCGTCGCCGTTTTCGAAGCGCAGTTCGATCTCGCCGCCCAGCACGAAGACGAATTCTTCGCCGGGGTGGCGGATGTAATCGGGAAAGTCGTCGACCGAGCGTGCGCGGATGTGTGCGCGCATCGGCAACATGCGTTTGCCGGTCAGCGCGTCGGCCAGCATGCCGTATTCGTAATTCGGCGTGTCATAGATGACCTGGCCGCCCGAGGGCGTGAAGGTCGGACGTAATGGTCCGGCATCCGGCGTGCGGCGCCGGCCGAGCAGTTGCTCGAACTCCAGTCCCAATGCCCGCGCCAGGCCGGCAAACTTTTCATACGTCAGCGCAATGTCGCCGCGCTCGGCCTTAGAGATGGTGGACAGCGCCACGCCAGAGCGCTCCGACAACTCTTGCAGCGTCAGCCCGCGCGCCTTGCGTGCCTCGCGAATGCGCGCGCCAACTTCTTGGTGATTGAGCTGCGCCGGTGCCTCGTCAATGGATGGATGGGCCTGGATAGCCGCTTTTGCGCTGGATGCCACGCATGTCTCCGGGTTTTCTCGTATACGAGAATTTAATTTTTCTCGTATACGATAACTCAAACCCTCCCCAGCCTCCAACCTAGGAGAGCAGCCCGTGTCGACACTCGCCCTCGACAGCCGCCCCGCGCTGTCACGCACGCAAGTCATTGCCGCTACCACCATCGGCACAGCGCTGGAGTTCTACGACTTCACGATCTACAGCTATTTCGCCATCCAGATCGGGCAACTGTTCTTTCCATCGGCGTCGCCGGTGAACCAGTTCCTCCTGTCGATCGGGGTGTTTGGCGTGGGCTTTGTGGTGCGGCCGCTGGGCGGCGTCATCATCGGTGCCTATGCCGACCGCGTCGGCCGCAAGAAGGCGATGGTGCTGACCATCATGATGATGGCGCTGTCGTGCGCGCTCATCGCCACGGCACCTACGTACGCCACGGCGGGCATCTTCGCGCCGATGATCGTGCTGGCCGCGCGGCTGATGCAGGGCTTTGCAGCGGGCGGCGAATTCGGGCCGGGCACCACGCTGCTGGTCGAATACGCCAGCGACCGCACGCGGGCGTTCTTTGCGAGCTGGAACTTTGCGGCAACCGCACTGGGGCTCGCGCTGGGCGCGGCGGTCGCCACGCTTATCAACGTGACGCTCTCCAAAGAGGCGGTGCTCGCCTGGGGCTGGCGGCTGCCATTCCTGCTGGGCATTTTTGCCGCGCCAGCCGGCATGCTGATCCGCCGCCGGCTGGAAGAAACGCTCGACCGCCGCGATGCGGCGCCCGGCCACGTCAAACCGCAGGGCGCGCTCAAGGCCGCACTGACCACGCATCTGAAGCTGACCATTCTCGGCACCTTTGCGGAGCTGGGCGGCTCGGTGTCGGTGTACATCACCGCGTTCTTCCTGCCGAGCCACGCGGTGCGCACGCTGCATATGTCGCCCACGGCGGCGGTGGCTTCCGGCGTGGTCAGCTCGCTGGTGCTGTTTGTGGCCGCACCGATTGCCGGGCGCCTGGCCGATCGCTACACCCGCAAGCGCTTGCTGGTCACCTCGCGCATCATCATGCTGCTGGCGGTGTACCCGGCGTTTGCCTTCCTGGGCGCACATCCAACGCCGCTGGCGCTGTACGCGGTATCTGCATTGCTGGCGGTGTTCGTCGCCGCGCAGATCGTGCCCGTGCTGGTGATGATCCCGGAGCTGTTTCCCAAGCATGTGCGCGCCACCGGCATTGCACTCACGTATGTGGTGAGCGCATCGTTCTTCGGCGGGTTCTCGCCGTTCATCGCGAGCTGGCTGGTGGAGCGCACGGGCAACCCGCTGGCGCCGGCATGGTATGTGGCCGCAGCATGCCTGGTGTCACTGGTGCCGGTGATCTGGCTGCGGGACCGCACGGGCGAAGCGCTTTAAAGGAAATGTTCATGTCGCACAACGACACACTCGTCAGCCGTTCTGCAGTGGAACTGCGCCGGTTGATCGGCGCCAAGGAAATCTCGCCCGTCGAGTTGCTCGACGCCTGCATCGAGCGGATCGAAGCCATCAACCCTGCCGTGAATGCAATCACGGCGACGTGCTACAGCCAGGCCCGCGACGCCGCCCGTGCGGCCGAGCGCGCCGTGCTCAATGGCGAACCGCTCGGCCTGCTGCACGGCCTGCCGCTGGGCGTGAAGGATCTGGAAGACACCGCCGGCCTGCTCACCACGTACGGCTCGCCCACCGCGCGCAGCAATGTGCCGACGCAGGATGTGCTGCTGGTCGAGCGCTTGCGCGCAGCGGGCGCCGTGCTGGTGGCAAAGACCAACGTGCCGGAGTTCGGTGCCGGCGCCAACACGCGCAACCCGGTGTGGGGCGCGACAGGCAACCCGTTCAACCCGATGCTGAATGCGGGCGGCTCATCGGGCGGCGCGGCAGCGGCGCTGGCGTGCGACATGCTGCCCGTCTGCACAGGCTCCGACACCGGCGGCTCGCTGCGCATTCCGGCATCCAAATGCGGTGTGGTCGGCTTTCGGCCATCGCCGGGGCTGGTACCGAATTCGCGCAAGAAACTTGGCTGGACGCCCATTTCGGTGGTCGGCCCCATGGGGCGCACAGTGGCTGAAGCCTGCCTGCAACTAGCCGCCACGGCGGGCCTGTCGGCAAGCGATCCGCTCAGCTTTCACGTCGATCCACTGAGCTTTGCCACGCCCGCGCCCATCGACCTGTCCTCGCTGCGCGTCGGCTGGACGGAAGACTTCGGCTGCTGCGATGTCGATGCCAGCATCCGCGCGGTCTTCCGCGAGCGCATTGCCGCCATCGCGCCGATGTTCCAATCGTGCGAACCCGTGCAGTTCGACCTCGGCGAGGTGCATCGCTGCTTTGACGTGATCCGCGCAGAGAGCTTTGTCGCCGGCCTGCACGATGCCTACACGCGCGACCCGGCCTCGATCGGCCCGAACTCACGCGCCAACTACGAACTGGGCGCCGCCATGACGCTCGCTGACTGCGCGTGGGCCCAGGCAGAGCAAACACGCATCCTCAAGCGCTTCCAGGCGGCGTTCGGCCAGTACGACGTGATCCTGTCGCCAACGACCCCGGTGTCGCCGTTTCCGTGGAGCGAGCTGTATGCCACGCACATCGATGGCCGCGCGCAGGAGAACTATTACCGCTGGCTGGCGCTGACGTACGTCGTCACGCTGACCACGCACCCGGCGATCTCATTGCCATGCGGTGTTGACCACGCGGGCATGCCGTTCGGCCTGCAGATCGTCGGGCCCTTCCACGGCGACCGCAAGACGCTTGTCGTGGCGCATGCGCTTGAGCAGGCTTTCGACGCGTCTGCTACGCTGCGGCGGCCGCGTCCGGACCTCGCCAAGCTCACGCAGCCGACGCCGGCACTTCAATCCATCATCACCGCGCCGCCGGTGTTCGATGCCGCCACGAGCGGCATGGGCACCTCGGCCGTCTGAACCTACAACGACCTCCTCGACATGACCGATATCCAACGCCTCCACACCAACGCCCGCATGAGCCAGATCGTGATCGCCAACGGCATCGTGCATCTGGCCGGGCAAGTGCCCGACGTCGACTTCAAGTCGGTGACGGAGCAGACCAACAACATCCTCGAGCGCATCGACGCCCTGCTGGCCGAAGCCGGCGTGGACAAGACGCGACTGATTTCCGCCAACATCTGGCTGACCGACGCCAAATACTTTGCCGAGCTGAACGCCGCATGGGAAGCCTGGGTGCCGGCCGGCCACGCACCCACGCGCGCCTGCGTGCAGTCAGGTCTGATGCGCCCAGGCATTGACGTCGAGATCGCCGTCACGGCGTTGGCCAAGGGTTAAGGAGCCGGTCGACATGCGCTTTGACACCCTTGTGCTGGGCGCCGGCATTGTCGGCGTATCGGTGGCGGTGCATCTGCAGAAACGCGGGCGCGCCGTCGCGCTTGTGGATCGCCGCGCGCCGGGCTTTGAGACGTCGTTCGGCAATGCCGGGCTGATCCAGCGCGAGGGTGTGTATCCGTATGCGTTCCCGCGCGACCTCTCGACGCTGTTGCGTTATGCGAGCAATACGTCGGCGGACGTGCATTACCACCCCGGCGATCTGCCCCGGCTGCTGCCGTTTCTGTGGCAGTACTGGCGCAACTCGCACCCGACGCGGCACGCGGCGATTGCACGTGCGTATGCACCGCTCATCGCGCACAGCGTGAGTGAGCACCGCGCGCTGGCCGAAGCCGCCGGCGCCACAGGGCTGATCCGCCCCAGCGGCTGGATCAAGGTCTTCCGCAACGCGGCCACGCAGGACAAGGAAACGCGCAACGTCGAGCGCTGGCAACGCGAGTACGGCGTCGCCTTTGAAGCGCTCGACCCTGCGCGCCTGCGCACGGTCGAGCCGCATCTGGACACATCGCTGCTGGGCGGTCTGCGCTACACAGAGGCCGATTCTGTGAGCGACCCCAACGCGCTGGTGACTGCCTATGCGAAGTACTTCGAGCAACTCGGCGGCCGCCTGTTTGAAGCGGATGCCAACACGCTCACGCCCAACGCGCCGTGGCTGCTGCAAACCAAGGAAGGCGAGCTGCGCGCTGACAACGTCGTCATCGCCATGGGCCCCTGGGCGGACGTCATCACCTCACGCCTGGGCTACAGCCTGCCGCTGGCCGTCAAGCGCGGGTATCACATGCACTACGCGCCCGCGCAAGGTGCGCAGTTGAACCATCCCGTGCTGGATGCCGACGGCGGGTATGTGTTGGCACCGATGGCGCGCGGCATCCGGCTGACCACCGGCGCAGAACTCGCGCACCGCGATGCTCCCAAGACGCCCGTACAACTCAACGCCGTCGAGCCCGTCGCCCGCAAGCTCTTTCCGCTCGCAGAACGGGTGGATGCGGAACCGTGGATGGGCGCCCGCCCCTGCACGCCCGACATGTTGCCGATCATCGGGCCGGCGCCGCACCACGCAAACATGTGGTTCGCGTTTGGCCATGCACACCACGGCCTGACGTTGGGGCCGATTACCGGGCGATTAATTGCAGAAATGATGACGGGCGAGACATCCACCGTGGATGTTCGCCCGTTCCGTGCGCAACGTTTCTGGGATTCAGCACGCTAGCTCAACCCGCCCTGGCACAGGTACTTGATCGACAGATAATCGTCGAGCCCGTACTTGGAGCCCTCGCGGCCGTAGCCCGATTCCTTCACGCCGCCAAAGGGCGCCGCCTCGCTGGCGAGCGCGCCTTCGTTGATGCCGACGATGCCCGCTTCCAGCGCGCGTGATACACGCTCGATGCGGCGGATGTCCTGCGTGTAAAAGTACGAAGCCAGCCCGAACGGCGTGTCGTTGGCGGCCTGCACGGCTTCGGCTTCATCGACAAAGCGGAACAGCGGCGCAACGGGGCCGAACGTTTCTTCGCCGCACAGGGCCATGCTGCTGTTGGCGTCGGCCAGCACGGTGGGCGCAAAGAAGTGTTCGCCAACTTCCGGCAGGCGCTTGCCACCGGCCAGCACGCGCGCACCGTTGGCGACGGCGTCCTGCACGTGGCGTTCGATCTTGTCGACGGCGCGGGCGTTGATCATCGGGCCGATCTGCGCATCCGGATCGGTGGCGGGTGCGACTTTCAGCGCGGAAACCCGCTCGGCGAGCATGGCGCCGAAGCGCTCATACACACCGGCCTGCACGTAGACGCGATTCGGGCACACGCAGGTCTGGCCGCCGTTGCGGAACTTGGCGGCCAGCAAACCCGTGATGGCCGCATCGAGGTCCGCATCGTCAAACACGATGAACGGCGCGTTGCCGCCCAGCTCCAGCGACAGCTTCTTCAGCGTGCCGGCAGATTCGCGCGCCAGATACTTGCCCACCGGCGTCGAGCCCGTGAAGGTGATCTTGCGCACGCGGCTGTCTTGCAGCCAATCGGCCACGGCCTCGACGCCGCGCTCACGCGAGGCCGAAATCATGTTCAGCACGCCCGGCGGCAGCCCCGCTTCCTGCGCAAGCTGCGCGAGTGCCAGCGCCGTGAGCGGCGTGTCTTCCGCCGGCTTGGCGACAACGGTACAGCCCGCCGCCAGCGCCGGCGCGATCTTGCGCGCAATCATCGCCAGCGGGAAATTCCACGGTGTGATGGCCGCCACGATACCCACGGGCTCCTTGACGGCGCTCATGCGCTTGCCGCGCTGCTGCTGCGGAATCAGATCGCCGTAGATGCGCGTGGCCTCATCGGCGAACCAGGCGACGTACGAGGCGCCGTACATGACCTCGCCGCGCCCTTCGGCAAACGGCTTGCCCTGCTCTAGCGAAATCAGCCTCCCCAGCGCATCGGCATTGGCAACGATGGCCGCGTGCCACCGGCGCAAGATGACAGCGCGTTCACCAGGCAGCGTGTCGCGCCACGTAGGAAAGGCGCGAGCTGCCGCGTCGGTGGCGGCACGCGCATCAGCAGCGCTGCTGTCAGGCACGTTGGCGATAAGGCTGCCGGTGGCAGGGTCCGTCACAGCAAAGCGCGCGCCGTCGGTGCCGGCAACCCACTGGCCGTCGATCAGGTTGTCGGTACGCACGAGCCCCGTCTGGCGGAGTTGGTCGAAGCTGAAAGCCATCGTCGATTCCTTCAAGCCGCTCAACCGAGGTGCGCGGCAATCGCCTCGCCCACCTGCGTGGTGTTGGCCGTGCCGCCCAGATCCGGTGTGCGCGGGCCTTCCTTCAACACGGTTTCGATGGCCGCGACGATAGCGTCGTGCGCGGCGCGCCCTTCGCCCTGGCCTTCGGTCAGGAAATCCAGCATCAGCGCCGCCGACCAGATCATCGCGATCGGGTTGGCGATGTTCTTGCCGTAGATGTCTGGCGCCGAGCCGTGCACCGGCTCGAACAGCGACGGGAACGTGCGCTCGGGGTTCAGGTTAGCGGAAGGCGCCAGGCCGATCGTGCCGGTGGTGGCGGGCCCAAGATCGGACAGGATGTCGCCGAACAGGTTGGTGGCGGCCACCACATCGAAGCGACCCGGCTGCAGCACGAAGCGCGCGGTCAGGATGTCGATATGCTGCTTGTCGAGCGTGACATCGGGGTAGCTTTGCGCGACATCATCCGCGCGCTTGTCCCACCACGGCATGCTGATGGCGATGCCGTTGCTCTTGGTGGCAAGCGTCACGTGCTTGCGCTCGCGGCTCTGTGCGAGGTCGAAGGCGAACTTCAGCAGGCGCTCCGCGCCCTTGCGCGAATAGACCGATTCCTGGATCACGATCTCGCGGTCGGTGCCTTCGTACATGATGCCGCCGAGCGACGTGTATTCGCCTTCGGTGTTCTCGCGCACGACGTAGTAATCGATGTCGCCCGGCTTGCGGTTGGCCAGCGGGCACGGTACGCCTTCAAACAGGCGCACCGGGCGCAGGTTGATGTATTGATCGAACTCGCGGCGGAACTTGAGCAGCGAACCCCACAGCGAAACGTGATCGGGCACCGTGGCCGGCCAGCCGACCGCGCCAAAGAAAATCGCGTCCATGCCCTTGAGCTGCGCCTTCCAGTCGTCGGGCATCATCTGGCCATGCTGCTGGTAGTAGTCGCAGCTGGCCCAGTCGATGTGCTGGGTTTCGAGGCTGATGCCGAAGCGGCGTGCGGCGGCTTCGAGCACGCGCAGGCCTTCGGGCATCACTTCGCGGCCGATGCCGTCGCCGGGGATCACGGCGATCCGGTAAGTCTTGCGGGTCATGTCAGATCCGGTAAGAAGAGGAAGAAGAGTCAGGCACCCTGCGGCGCGATGAACTCACGGGCGAGCTTGCGGGCGCCGTTGGCGAACATCAGGATATCAACACCGGTGGCGACGAAGGTGCAGCCCAGCTCCAGATAGTGACGTGCAAGCGCCGCATCGGACGTCAACGTGCCGGCGGCCTTGCCCGACGCAACAATCGTGCGCACGGCGTTGTCGATGGCAGCCTGCACATCCGGGTGGCCTGCATTGCCACGGTGGCCCATCGACGCTGCCAGATCCGCCGGGCCGATAAACACGCCGTCCACACCCTCCACATGGCAGATGGCTTCAAGGTTTTGCAGCGCGGTGACGGTCTCCGCCTGGACGAGCAGGCAGGCTTCTTCATCGGCAATCTGCAGGTAATCGGTGCGGGCGCTCCAGCGCGATGCGCGGCCCACTGCGCTGCCCACGCCGCGAATGCCGTGCGGGGGATAGCGCACCGCACGCACCAGTTCGCGCGCCTCTTCCGCCGTGTCGACCATCGGCACGAGCAGCGTGCGCGCGCCAATGTCGAGCAGGCGCTTGATGAGCGACGGATCGCCGTTGTACGGGCGCACGATGGGCTCGGCGCGGTACGGCGCCACGGCCTGCAGTTGCGCGAGGATCGTGCGCACGTCGTTCGGGGCGTGCTCGCTGTCGATCAGCAGCCAGTCGAAGCCGGCGGTGGCGCTCACCTCCGCCAGGTACGGATCGCTCATCGCCAGCCAGAAACCGATCTGGCGTTGCCTGGCGGCCAGCGCGGCCTTGAAACTGTTCGGGCGGTTAAGCGCGGGCGTTTGCATTGCGTTGGTCATGCGAATGGAGTGTTTCAGAAGTAGGCTCGAAGCTGATGGGTTCCACCTTGCCGAGCAGGAAAAGGTAATTCAGGATCGCCAGGCCGATCAGCGCGGCAGAAAACACCAGCGCCGGAATGAACGAGCCCGTGGCACCCACGATGGCACCCGTGACGATCGGGCCAACCACGCCGCCCATGTTCGACACGCTGTTCTGCAGGCCAGCGACCATCGACACGTTGTTGCCCGGTGCCACGTCCGCCGGCAATGCCCACACCTGCGACGCCGCTACGGTCGTGCCCGACTTGGCGATGCACAGCAGGATGACCGCCACCACGGCCGATTGCGCGAACGCGGCCAGCCCGATGCTCGAAGCCATCACCAGCCCGACCACGAGGAAGAGCTTGCGCGTGGCCGTGAGCGAGAGCTTGCCCGACGCATACACGCGATCCGACGCCCAGCCTGCAAACACCTCAACAAACATCGACACGAACAGCGGCAGCGACGCCATGAAGCCCATCTCCATCAGGCCCATGCCGCGTTCCTTGACAAGGTACGTCGGCAGCCACGTGATGAAGAAGTACGAGTTGTAGTTGATCATGAAGAAGCCGATGCACATCGCCCAGATGTTCCGGTGCGTGAGCAGCTTCGTCCAGGGCACCTTGGGTTCATCCTTGCGGGCTGGCGGCAGGCCGCGCTGGATGTGGGCCAGCTCGGCGGCGTTCACGCCCTTGTGCGCTTCGGGCGTTTCCTTGAACACCGCCCACCACACCACCGCCCACACGATGCCCAGCGCGCCCGTTACCGCAAAGGTGACCTTCCAATCGAACATCACCAGCAGCCACGCAATGAGCGGCAACGCGACAGCGCTACCCAGCTTGGAGCCGCTATCGAAAATGGCCGCCACCGTGGCGCGTTCCTGCTTGGGGAACCAGCGCCCCGTGATGCCGGCGCTGCTCGGGTACGCACCCGCCTCACCGATGCCCAGCGCCACGCGCAAGCCCACCAGCGACTTGAAGCCGTTTGCCAGGCCCGTCAACGCCGTCGCAACGGACCACCACAGCACCGCAAAGCCGAGCACCTTCTTCTGCCCGAAGCGGTCGGCCAGAATGCCCGCCGGCAACTGCAGCAGCGCGTACGACCAGAAGAACGCCGACATGACGACGCCCATTTCCACCGCGCTCAGGTGGAACTCTTTCTGGATGTGCGGCGCGGCGGCCGACAGCACGGTACGGTCGATGTAGTTGATGGCAATCGCCGCCCACATGAGGCCGGCGACGACCCAGCGCACTTTGGAGCGCGCGCCGCCTTGTGACGTGTCCTGCATGGTTTGTCTCCTGTTTTGTAATAGGTGATGCGTGCCTTCGAGTCGAGGCGCTAACTCACGATGCCCATGTGCCAGGGCACGAATTCATGGTCTCCAAGGCCGAGCAGCTCGCTCTTGGTGCGCTCGCCCGAAGCGGTGCGCAGGATGTGTTCGAAGATGTCCTGGCCCATCTCTTCGACCGAACGTTCGCCGTCGAGAATGCGGCCGCAGTTGATGTCCATGTCTTCTTCTAGCCGGCGGAACATGGGCGTGTTGCTGGCGAGCTTGATCGTCGGGGCGGGCTTGGAGCCGAACATCGAACCGCGCCCCGTGGTGAAGCAGATCAGGTTGGCGCCGCTGGCAATCTGGCCCGTCACGGCAACGGGGTCGTAGCCGGGGGAATCCATGAAGACAAAGCCCGCGCGGTCGATGGGCTCGGCGTATTCGTACACGGCCTGCAGCGGCGTGGTGCCGCCCTTCATGGCCGAGCCGAGTGATTTTTCGAAGATGTTGGCCAGGCCGCCCTGCTGGTTGCCGGGGCCAACTACGCCGTTGAATTGGCCGTTGTGGCCGCGCGTGTAGTTCTCCCACCACGCGAGCCGATCGAGCAGCTTCTGGCCGACTTCCGGCGACACCGCACGGCGCGTAAGCATGGTTTCCACACCGTGGATCTCTGGCGTTTCCGACAAGATAGCCGTGCCGCCGTGGCGCACCAGCAGGTCCATCGCCGCACCGAGCGCGGGGTTGGCGGTAATGCCCGAGAAACCATCGGAGCCGCCGCACTCCAGGCCGATCTTGATATGGCTGGCCGATACCGGGCGGCGAACGATGTCATTGGCAGCCGGCAGCATCTTCTGGATGGCGGCGATGCCCGCCTCGATGGTGGCGCGCGTGCCGCCGGTGTCCTGCATCACGAGCGTGTGCATCAGCTTGCCTGTTTCCAGCCCTTGGCTGGCCATCAAGTCCGCCACCTGGTTGCGCTCGCAGCCCAGTCCGACAATCAGCACACCCGCCAGGTTCGGATGCCGCGCATAGCCCGCCAGCGTGCGGCGCAGCACATCGAAATGCTCCGATGGCGACGACATCCCGCAACCGCTCGTCTGCGCAAATGCCACCACGCCATCCACATTGGGAAACAGCGCCAGGCGCTCCGGCGTGAACCACGCAGCAATGTTCTTGATGACGGTGGACGAGCAGTTGACCGACGCCAGGATGCCGATGAAGTTGCGTGTGGCCACACGGCCGTCTGGCCGGACGATGCCATTGAACGTTGCGCGCTGCGCCTCCGGGATGTAATCGACCGGGCGCACATCCAGGCCAAAGCCGGGGTCGCGTGCGTAATCGATCAGCTCCACGTTGTGCGTGTGAACGTGCTCGCCCGCTTCGATATCGCGCGCTGCCCGGCCAATGATCGTGTCGTACTTGCGAATGGCTTCGCCCTGCGCGATCCGGTGCGCGGCGATCTTGTGACCGGCCGGCACCTGCGCGCGCAGGCGCACCGCGGTCCCGTTGATCGACAGGTTCGCCCCAAGCGACAGCCCTTCTCGCGCAATCAGCACGTTGTCTGCCGCGTTCAACTGAATCAGCGGCCCAGCGTACGCTGGGGTTGCCTGCAACATCCTTTGCTCCTCCGGGCTGTCTTATGGTGCAGCCGTCGTCTATCGTCAGTTTTGATGTTACCGGTTTATGTAACCGGTAACATTTGCGCAATCGTAGACGCGTTTTGCGATAATTGCTAGCCCCTTCGTTCCCCTGTGTTTCCCTAATCGGCCTTTCGATCACGTGACCAAGACCCCCGCCGTGTCCCTCTTAGAAACCGCGCCCGCCGCCGGACGCCGTGCGCGCAAGAACACCGGGCGCATCACATTGAGCGACCTTGCCAAGCTGGTGGGCGTGACCAAGGTGACGGTGTCGCGCGCGCTGAACACGCCAGAGCTGGTGTCGAGCGACACGCTGGAACGCGTGCGCGAAGCGGTGCGGCAGACGGGCTATACGCCCGACCTGGTGGCCGGTTCATTGGCGTCCAACCGCAGCCGGTTGATCGTCGCGCTCATCCCCACGATTGCGGGCAGCGTGTTCCAGGAGACGGTGGCCGCACTCACCACGGAACTTGCGGCGGCGGGCTATCAATTGCTCATCGGCCAGAGCGGCTACGACGAATCACGCGAAGATGCGCTGCTCGATGCCATCGTCGGACGGCGCCCTGCGGGCATCGTGCTGACCGGCGTGGTGCACTCAGCCAACGTGCGGCAAAAGCTGCAGGCCGCCGGCGTGCCGGTGGTGGAAACGTGGGACATCACGCGCAACCCGCTGGACATGCTGGTGGGGTTCTCGCACCAGAAGGTGGGGCAAGCGGCGGCGCGCTATCTGAAGCAGCGCGGCGCAAAGCACCCCGCCGTGATCACGCCGAGCGACCGCCGGGCGCAGGCACGCGCGCAGGCCTTCGTGAAGGCGTTCGGCCCGGATGTCGACATTCCCGTGATTGCCGCTGAATCCCCCGCCAACCTGGGGGACGGCCGGCGTGCGCTGGGCGAGTTGCTCGCGCGGCATCCGGACACCGATGCCATCTTCTGCGGCGCCGACATCCTTGCGCTCGGGGTGCTGATGGAAGCGGAACATCGCGGCATTGCCGTGCCCGGCCAACTTCGCGTGGTCGGCTACGGCGACCAGGTGTTCGCCAAGGACACCACGCCTGCCCTCACCACGATCCGCATCGACGGAACGGGCATCGGCAAGCTGGCGGCAACGTTGCTGATCGATCGCATCGAACACGGCGATGAAGAACGTCGCACGGTCGACGTGGGCTTCACCCTCGTTGAGCGCGACAGCGCGTAGCGCTCAGGCAGTCGCCGCTTCTGCATCGAGCGGAAACACGGGCCGCTGCACCTTCGCAAACGGAAAGCGCGCGTAATCCGAACTCGTTACGCCGCCGCCGTCACACTCCACCACGGCTTTTGCGATGGGCACGAACACGGGCCGGCAATACATGCGCGACTTCAGCAGCACGAACCGCGCGGCATGCGGGTCCACACCGATGTGCGTGAAGATGCCGAGGTCCCAATGCTCCTGCGGCGTCTCGGTGACGACCACCTGCGCCGCGCCAATGTCCAGCAGCGCCGTGCGCCCCATGCGGATACGCTGCCCGGTGTAGGTCGGCCCCGTGATCGTGTATTCACCGTCGCTGATGGCGACGACCTTGCCCGTCAGCGCACGCGGCACTGGGTAGACGCCCAATTGCGCGAGCGGCACCTTGTCGCCCACGGGCAGCGTGACGGTGGCGCCCACGCCCGCCTCGATCATCGCAGCGACGGCTTCCGGGTCGCACACAGGCCCAACAGCGATGCCACTCAGACCTTGCTTCAGCGCTTCGTGCAGGACGTGCATGTCGTCGCAAGTGCCGCCGGACATGCAGTTGTCGCCATGGTCGAGCAGCAGCACGGGGCCGCTGCCCGGCGCATCCGCCAACTTTGCTGCGCGCGCGATCGATTCGGTCAGCGGTTCAGAGCGGTAGACGAACCCTTCGCGGTCGGCCCAGATGGTGTCAGCAATGCGTTGCGCCGCAGCGTCGGCAGCATGCTTGTCGCCATTGCCGACCACCACGATGGAAAGGCACGGCGCGGCAATGTCCGCCAGCCCGAATCCGGCCAGGATCGACACGGCCAGCATGCCGTCCTCCTCCGCCTGCTTGGCCAGCGCCACGGCGCGGTGCATTGCACCTTCATCGGTGCGGCTACGCAGCGTGTGCGTGACCAGCGGCAAGCGGCGCCACGCGAGCACGGGGTTCGCGCGGCCGGCCAGCTTGTCGAACAGCAGGCGGCCCGCGTGCTCGCCGGTTTCGTACATGTCGACGTGCGGATACGTCTTGAAGCTGACCGCGATGTCGGCCAAGTCAATGAACTTCTGCGTGAGATTGCCGTGCAAGTCGAGCGCGACAGCAATCGGCACATCGGGCACGACCGCGCGCAAGCGATCGAGTAAGTCGCCCTCGCCGTCGTCGCTGTTCTCAGCGACCATCGCGCCGTGCAGATCGAGCAGCAGCGCGTCACACCCGGGCGCAGCCGCGACAATCGCGTCGCACAACGTGGTGTACGCCTGCGCTGCCACGCGCCCGCTGGGGTTCGCACCGGCAACCACGGGCACGACGATTTCCGCGCCGGCCGCCTCGGCCAGATCGATGAACGCACCGGCCGCTGTGCGCGTGCCCTTGGCGGCGCGATAAGCGTCATCGCAGTAGTGCGGATGGAACGATGCCAACGGCGTCGGCACCGGCGAGAACGTATTGGTCTCGTGATTGAAACGAGCGATCAGGATGCGCATGGGGCAGTCGGGTGGTGGTGTCAAACGCGGCCGACGGCTTGCAGCATCGCGTGCAGCAGCACGTTGGCCCCGGCTTCGAGATGTTCTGGGCGGGCGTCTTCGATCTCGTTGTGGCTGATGCCGTCCTTGCACGGCACGAAGATCATCGCGGTGGGTGCCACACGCGCAAGGTAGACCGCGTCATGGCCTGCGCCGCTGATCACATCCATCTCCGACAAGCCTAGCTGGCGGGCGCCGCCGCGCACTGCGTCCACGAGCGTCGCGTCGAACGGCTGCGGCGGAAAATAGACGACCTGGCGCAACGCAATATCGATACCGCTGCGCGCGGCCAACGCCGCCACGGCCTCATGCAGTGCCGCATCCATGTCGGACAGCATCGCATCGTCGGCGGCACGAAAGTCGATCGTCATCGATACGCGGCCTGGAATCACGTTGCGCGAATCCGGATGCACGCTCAGGCAGCCCACCGTGGCGCGCGCGTGCGGCGGGCGTTCCAACGCAATGCGGTTGGCAATGCCGACAAGCTCCGCCGCCGGCAGCAACGCATCGCGGCGCAGTTCCATCGGCGTGGGGCCTGCGTGCGCTTCCATGCCAGTCAGAACCACGTCGTACCAGCGTTGGCCCAGCGCGCCAGTCACCACACCAATCGTCGTGCCGTGCGCTTCGAGCACCGGCCCTTGCTCGATATGCGCTTCGAAGTAGGCACCGACATGCCTGCCGCCAACCGGCTCGGCGCCCGCGTAGCCGATGCTGCGCAGCGCCTCGCCCACGGCCACGCCATCGCGGTCCTGCGCGGCCAGCACGGCGTCCAGCGCAAACTCGCCGATGAACGCGCCGGAGCCCATCATTACCGGCACGAAGCGCGAGCCTTCTTCGTTGGTCCACACCGCCACTTCAATGGGCGCTTCGGTTTGAATGCCCGCGTCGTTGAGCGTGCGCACGACTTCGATGCCGGCAAACACGCCGTAGTTGCCGTCGAACTTGCCGCCGGTTGGTTGCGTGTCGATGTGGCTACCCGTCATGACCGGCGGCAGCGCATTGTTGCGCCCGGGGCGGCGTGCGAACAGATTGCCGATGGCATCGACGTGCACGGTGCACCCGGCAGCCTTTGCCTGCGCGACAAAAAAGTCACGCCCCTGGCGGTCGAGATCCGTCAGCGCCAGGCGCCGCACGCCACCTTTGGGCGTCGCGCCAATGCTGGCCTGCTGCATGAGCGTGTCCCACAGGCGCGCGCCGTTGATACGAAGTTGAGTCTCTGTCGTCATCATTTCTCGCGAGTTCATGCGGCCAGGCCGACGCCAAGGTAACGGTCCTTGATAGCGTCGTCGGCGCGGAAGGCTTCGTTGCTGCCGGTGTAGACCACGCGGCCCTGTTCAATGATCACGTGGCGGTCGGCCAGCTGCGTGCAGACCTCCAGGTTCTGCTCGACCAGCAAGATGGACACGCCCGCCTGCTTGATCATCTTCAACTGCGCGACGATCTCTTCCACGATGACGGGCGCCAAGCCCTCCACCGGCTCATCCAACATCAGCAGGCGCGGGTGGTTCATCAGCGCGCGGCCAATGGCCAGCATCTGTTGCTCGCCGCCGGAGAGGTTGGCGCCACCGTTGCGCCGCCGCTCGTGCAGGCGCGGGAAGATGCGGTAGATGTCGGCTAACTGCCACGGAGAGTCGCGCCGCGCGCCGAGCTTCAGGTTCTCTTCCACCGTCAGCAGCTTGAAGATGCCGCGATGCTCGGGCACGAGGCACAAACCCTGCGCGGCAATGCGATGCGCCGGTTGTCCGGCAATGTTCTTGCCCCGAAAGCGCACATGCCCATGCGGCGCCACCACGCCGGCGATCGCCTTGAGCGTGGTCGACTTGCCCGCGCCATTGCGGCCGAGCAGCGTCACCAATTCGCCCTCGCCCACCGATAGCGCCACGCCCTGCAGCACGTGGCTCTTGCCGTAATAACCGTGGAGGTCAGCAACGTCGAGGATCGCCGTCGTCATTTCTTGCCTCCCGTAATCATGTTGCCGAGATACGCGGCGCGCACGCGCGGGTCCGCTCGTACGGCATCGGGCGTGCCTTCCATCAGCACCTTGCCCTGTTGCATGACGGTGATCGTGTCGGAGATGTCCATGACGATGTCCATGTTGTGCTCGATCAGCACGACGGTATGGTCCTGCGCCAGGCCGCGAATGAGCGCCTTCATGGCGGGCAAATCGTCTACGCCCATGCCGGAGGTGGGTTCGTCGAGGAAGATCGCGCGCGGGTTGGCAGCCAGCGCCATGCCCACCTCCAGCCGGCGCTGCTGGCCATGCGAGAGCGCGGCGGCCGGCGTGTCGGCCAAGCGTGGCAATTCAAGCCGATCGAGCACGCGGTCGACCGTGTCGGTGCAGGCCAGATCGCCCTGCGGCAGGCGCCAGCCGTGCATGGCACGACGCGGCGTCGTGCCCAGCGTCGCGAGGCGCAGGTTCTCGCGCACAGAAAGGCTCGGGAACAGGCTCGTCACCTGGAACGACCGCGCAATGCCGCGCTGCACGCGCTGGAAGTCGGCCTCGCGCGTCACGTCGTGGCCATCGAAGACGATGGTGCCGCTGGTGATCATGCGTGTGCCTGTGAGCATGTGGAACAGCGTGGTCTTGCCAGCGCCGTTCGGGCCGATGACGGAGTGCACCGTGCCTGGCATCACACGTAAATCGACGCCGCCCAGCGCAGTGAACTTGCCGTATTGCTTGACGATGCCGGTGGCTTGGAGGATGGGCGTGGTGGTCATGCGCTTTCCTCCTGCACCGCCGGTGCGTTACGCGGTGCGCGCATGCGTTGCCACAGCTTCTGTCCGAGCCCGAACAGCCCGCGCTGCATGAACAGGCTCACCGCAATCAGCAGGAAGCCGAGCAACATGAGCCAGCGCGGCCACAGGCTTGAGAGCCAGTCCGACAGCAGTACGTAGAACGCCGCACCCAACACCGAGGCAAACACGTTGCCCGTGCCGCCGATGACGGTCATCACCAGAATCATCTCGCTGACGTGGTAATCAATATTGGCCAGCGGCGCGATGCCCGTGAGCATGGCGTGCAGCGCGCCGGCCAGGCCCGTGACGACGCCCGAGATGACGAAGGCCAGCAGCTTGAACGCGCGCACGTTGTAGCCAACGGCAAGCGCGCGTTCTTCGTTGTCGCGAATCGCCAGCAGAGTGCGGCCGAATACCGATTCCGTCACACGTTGCACGAGGAAGAACACAACAAGGAACAGCACCGCCACGAACGCATAGAACGCCCAGGGTGAACCGGCAAACGCCGGACGTGGGATGTCGAGCAGGCCGTTATCGCCGCCCGTGAGCGAGGGCGTGGTGTAGGCCAGGAAGTAGAACATCTGCGAGAAGGCCAGCGTGAGCATGACGAAGTACGTGCCGCGCTGGCGGATGGCAAACCACCCAACCACCGCCGCCACGATCGCACCGACCACAACGGCCAGAACAATCGCCACGGGCATCGGGAGCGCCAGTTGCGTGAGGCCGACGCCCACGGCATAACTGCCCAGCCCGAAGAAGATGCCCTGCCCGAACGACAGCAGCCCCGTGTAGCCGAGGAGCAGGTTGCAGGCCATGACGGCCATCGCGTAGACGAGCACTTCGGTGGCCAACGTGCCGGACGTCAGCACCAGCGGCAGCAACAGGGTCACGCCCAGCGCCAGCCACCAGAAGCGGTAGCGCGAGAGTCCATGGAATGCGGCTTGCATCATCCCCTCCCCAGCAGGCCGTGAGGGCGCAGCAGCAGCACGGCCGCCATCGCCACGTAAATCATCAGCCGCGCGCCCTCGGGCCACAGCGTGCTCATCAGGCTCTGCACGACGCCCACCAGCAGCCCGCCGACCAGCGCCCCCGCAAAGCTGCCCATGCCGCCCACCACCACGACAACGAACGCGATGCCCAGCGCCTCCACGCCCATGAACGGTTCCGCACCGCGAATGGGCGCAGCCAGCACACCCGCCATCGCGGCCGTGCCTGCACCGAGCGCAAACATCACGCTGAAGAGTCGGAACACGTTGATGCCGAGCAGCGACACCATCTCGGTCGATTCGCTGCCCGCGCGCACCGCACTGCCCAGCCGCGTACCTTCCAGCAGCCACCACAGCCCGAGCGCCAGCACGGCGGTAAAACCGATCACGAACAGGCGGTATTTCGGGTAGACGAAATCGCCCCACATCACCACGCCCTGCAGCGCATCGGGCGCAGGCACATCTACGCCCAGCGGCCCCCACGCCACGATGATGAGTTCCTGCACGACCAGCGCCAGACCCACCGTGACGACGATGTGGAATTCGTGCGCCTGCGCATACACATGGCGCAGCAGCACCTTCTCCGTCACCCAGGCAAGCGCGCCGATGACGATGGGCGCGAGCACGAGCGCCAGCCAGAAATTCATGCCCATCTGCAGGGCCTGAAAGCAGAGATACGCACCGAGCGCATAGAACGCGCCGTGGGCGAAATTGACGAAGCGCAACAGCCCGAAGATGATCGACAGCCCCACCGCCAGCAGGAAGTAGAGCATGCCGATCCCCACGCCGTTGACGACCTGGAGCAGGTAGACGTTCATTGCGTTGACCGAAATGGCACTCAGAAAGACAAGCACCCGCGCTTCAGTGGCCGAATGCGGGCGAGCGGCAGATCAGACCCTCAGGCCAGCTTGCACTGCGTCTGCTCAACCGGCAGGAATGCCTTGCCAACCGCCACCACCTCGGCAAAGTCGTCCTTGTCTTTCATGCGGCTCTTGGGCTTGCCCTTGAGCAGGTAGTAGTTTTTGAGCACTTGGTGGTCGGCCGCGCGAATCTCTTCGGGGCCCGTCAGGCCGTCGTACTTCATGCCCTGCAGCGCGGCGATCACGGCCTTCGGATCGGCGCTGCCGGCCTTGACCATCGCGTCGAGCAGGATCTTCGTGCAGGTGTACGAGCCTGCAAGGCTGTAGTTCGGGTTGGATTTGAACGCGGCCTGCGTGCGTTTCACCAGATCGCGGTTGGCGGGCGTATCAACGTCGTGCCAGTACTGCGCACCGAAGTACACGCCGTCGCACAGGTCGGCGCCGAGCGATTCGAACTGCTCAAGGCCCGATGCCCACGCCACCAGGATCGTCACGTTCTTCTTCATGCCGAAGCTCACCGCCTGGCGCAGCGTGTCGGACGACTGCGAGCCGAAGTTCAGGATCAGCAGCACGTCGGGCTTGGCGGCCATCGCGTTGGTCAGGTAGCCGCTGAATTCCTTCTCGGTGAGCGCGTGGTAGCTGTTGCCCACATGCTCGATGCCCTTCTCCTTGAAGATGTTCTTGGCAGCTGACAGCAGCCCGTCGCCAAACACGTATTGCGGCGTGATGGTGTACCAGCGCTTGGCTTTGGGCATCGATTCGATCAGCGGGCGCACGGTGCGCTCGATGGCGCCGTACGTCGGCACCGACCAGCGGAAGGTCGCGCGGTTGCAGTCCTTGCCGGTAATTTCATCCGCCCCGGCCGTGGTGATGAACACGCCGCCGAACTTCTCGGCCTCCTTGCCCATCGCCAGCGATTCCGACGACAGGATGCCGCCCGCGAAGTAGCGCGCATTCTTCTGCTGCGCAAGTTCCTGCACCTTGCGCACGGCCGTGGCCGGCTTGCCTTCTGTGTCGAGCACGCTGTACGCCAGCGGCCGGCCAAGCACCTTGCCGTATTGCTCCACGGCCAGCTTCATGCCCAGGTCGGCAAACTTGCCGTTGGCAGCGAACGGGCCGGACATCGGCACCGGGCAGCCCAGTTCGATGGCATCTGCCGCCAACGCAAGGCGGGCCTGCA
The DNA here is from genome assembly GCA_000955795.1 of Burkholderiaceae bacterium 26. Classification (GTDB taxonomy): domain Bacteria; phylum Pseudomonadota; class Gammaproteobacteria; order Burkholderiales; family Burkholderiaceae; genus Ralstonia; species Ralstonia chuxiongensis. Next base: position 425,447 of record JYOB01000016.1, on the reverse strand, counting down.
GCAGCGACGTGGGCACGGCGGACAGCGCCGCCAGTTTGAGCAAGTCTCGACGATTCAAAGCGCACTCCTTGGGGTTCGTGTGGATTCAGAACAGCGCTTGGAGCCACCACCGGCGGCAGCTTCCTCCTGGCCTTGACCGGCGAGGTTTTCGCCGACCATCGAGTCGAGCAAGAACCAGACCAGTTTCTTATATTTGTTATGATAAATAGGCGAAATCATCATAGAAGCCGTGTCCGCGCCGCGTCAACGATGAAGAGGTCGGTGTTTACGCCAAGGTGTGCGTGATGAAGATGCCGGGTGACGATGCGGGAATGCGGTGCGTGCGCACGCTCGCAGGGCATGCATGCACCACGCCGGACAGCCGGGCGGCACAACCCCGCAGTTAGAATGCGCGCAACAAGGAACGGACATCCATGGCCACACTCGGACCAGGCAAGACGGCGTCGATCGGCATCCGCAAGCAGAAACGCGCCGACCTCGTTGCCGAAGAACTCAAGCGGCTGATCACGCAGCGCAACCTCAAGCCCGGCGACAGGCTCCCGCAGGAGATCAAGCTGCAGGAGACCTTCGGCGTGAGCAAGGGCACGATCCGCGAGGCGCTCAAATCATTGGAGGTGCAGGGCCTGGTGAGTGTGAGCACGGGCCCGGCCGGCGGCGGCACCATCGTCGAGGTGCCGTTGGACCGCACGTTCCAGCTCATGCAGAACTACCTGTTCTTCAAAGACATCGGCATTGCAGACGTCTACACCGTGCGTCGGCTGCTGGAGCCGGAGCTTGCCGCCGGGGCGGTGCCGCATCTGACCGAAGACGACTTCCGCGCGCTCGAACACACCATCGACCTGTGCGACCCGGCTTCTGCCAAGGCCGCCGCGCCGCTCGATCAGCGACAGGAAGACCTGAGCTTTCACGACATCCTGGCTGCGGCCAATCCCAACCCGATGCTGCGGTTCTGCTGCGAGCTGATCAACGAAATGATTCGGCAGCTTGTGGTGTTCGGCAACGAAACCTCGCAAAAGGACCACGCCAAGTTCGGCGCGTCCAACGTCAAGTTCCACCGACAGATTCTGGATGCGGCACGCGCGCGCGACGCAGAGACTGTGCGCGCACTCATGAGCACGCACATGGAAGACTGCACGCATCACGTCACGCGCATGAAGGGCCGCGTGCATGGCCGTCTTGTGCTCGATTCCGAGATGCCGCGCCGCAATCGGCCGCAGCTGGACGACCACGACGACAGCGACGACGGCGCGTGACGGCTCAGTAGGTCTTGTAGGGCAAAAACTTGCCGCTCATGACGATGCGCACGCGATCGCCCTTGGGATCGGGCTCGCGCGTGAGGTCCATATTGAAGTCGATGGCGCTCATGATGCCGTCGCCAAACTCTTCGTGGATCAGCGCCTTGAAGGTCGTGCCGTACACGCTGATGAGTTCATAGAAGCGGTAGATCAGCGGATCCGTAGGCACCGCTGTGGGCAGCGAGCCCTTGTACGGCGTCACCTGCAGCAGCGCGATGGCCTCTTCGGGCAGATCCAGCGCTGCGCCAACGGCCTTTGCCTGCGCTTCGGTCAGCGTCATCTGGCCGAGCAGCGCGGCGGTGCTCCACTCCTTGCTGTGGCCAATGACCTCGGCCAATTGCGTCCACGTCAGTTTCTTTTTGATTTTCTGCAGGACGATCAGATCGGTTACGTCTTCGCGGTGCATGGTGGCTCCCTGGGTTGGGTGAGAAAACAGCACGCGACATGAGCAAGGTCGATGCCAACCCGGGAACGCCGCCCCTCGCGGGGTCGCGCAGATGACGGCCATGCCGCCATCGCGCTTGAGACTTCGACGCGAAGCGCGTCAGAACCAGTGCATGATCCCGGTGTACACACCTTGCTGGCCAGAACCCGGGGCCGGCTTGCCGCCACCCGCCTCAACCGAGAAGGACGCATTGCTGCCGTTCATTACGGTACCGATGGTGCCATACAGCAATGTGCGCTTCGAGAAGTAATAGTTGGCGCCCACCGTCAGCAGCGTGCCGTTTCCGCCGCCCTGGTTGCGGTTTGCCCTGTATGCACCGCCGATCAGCGTCAAAGCCGGCGTGACCTGATAGTTGGCCCCCAGCCAGTAGGTTTGCTGGTGGGTCGCGCCGCTCGGGTTGTCCGCGTCCGCAACAGTGGCGCCGCCCGACTGGATACGGCTGTAGCCACCGAACAGCTTGAGGTCGCCAATCTGGTAGGTGCCACCGGCCGTGAACAAGCGGGAAGCCGTATAGAGGTTGGTGAACTCGCCGTTGGTGTCACGAATTTCTTCGTAGAAGGCCTTGAGCATCAGCGGGCCGTTCTGGTAGGCCATGGCGCCGGCAAGCTGCCTGCCAGCGTTGAAGTGCCCCGCCGTTCCGTTCAGGCCGGCTTGCGCGCGGAACGAGAAGCCACCCCAGGTCGGCGAGTTGTAGGTGATCGCCTTCTGGCGTGAGCCCCAGGTGCGGTTGGCCTGCAACGTCTCGGCGCCCATGTTCTGCAGACCCATCGGGTCGATCGACCATGTCTCGCCATCGGGAATGCCCATGGCCCGACCGAGCAACAGCGTGCCGTATGTGGTGCTCGACAGCCCCACGACAGCGAAACGATTGAACAGCGCATCAGATGAACCGGAGCCGGAATTGAAGCCGTTCTCGAGGTTCATCACAGCAGACAGCCCGCCACCCAGATCCTCAGAACCCTTGAGGCCCCACATGCTGGTCCCCCACTGGTTGCCGCCGTACTGCAGGTTGCTGGCGGTGCCGTTCGCAGTCGCAATCTTGTTCGTGTAGTCGATGCCGCCGCCGACGCGGCCATACAGCGTGACACTGCTCTGCGCGGCAGCCAGGCCGCTAGTGGCTGCAAGCAGGGCTGCAGCGGCCGCGATGGCAATCCGCTGGGATGGGTTCTTGATACGCATAGCTTTCGTCTCCTTGATTTGGCGTTGTCTTTGTTCGTTCGAGCCGAGTCTCTTGGCGGGCCCGGACAGGAGAATGAGGAGAATTGACAGCGCTGTCAATGTAGGGAGTTGCCCTAGTTTTTAGCCAAGGCACGTCACTGCAAGGCGTTGGAGACAATCGCGTGTGGTGCCTTAGACCTAGGGCAAATCCCGAGATTGACAGCGCTGTCAATTTTGACCATTCTGCAGTCCCAACCGGCCCGTGAACCGGATGCCGGTGCCGGCCAAAGCGCCCTTGCGGGTGATGGCGACGAACCTCCATGTGCGCGAGCCGTCCTGCGGCTGGCCACAGAGCCGTCGATGTACTTCCGTCCTAATCTGCAGTACATCTTGCATCCGGACGGCACCAGCCAGAACAAGAACGCGTTCGTGATCAGGCTGACAGCCGGCATAGCGTTCTGAACGACAACATCAATGAAGAAGGAGACATTCATGCTTTTCCGCGTACTGAACACCATTGCCGCTGCAGCGGTCCTCACTTTCGCAGCCACCTCGGCCCACGCCAGCAAGGAAGCACCGGTGATCGGCTTCTCGATCGACGACCTGCGCGTCGAGCGCTGGACGCACGACCGCGACTACTTTGTCGAATCGGCCAAGAAGCTGGGCGCGACCGTGAACGTGCAGTCGGCCAACGCCAACGAAGCCAAGCAGATCGCCCAGATCGAAAACCTGATTGCCCAGAATGTCGACGTGCTCGTGATCGTGCCGTTCAACTCCAAGGTGCTGGGCAACGCCATTGCCAGCGCCAAGAAGAAGGGCATCAAGGTTGTGTCGTATGACCGCCTGATCCTGAATGCCGACATCGACGGCTACGTCACCTTCGACAACGTGAAGGTGGGCGAGCTGCAGGCGCAGGGCGTCGTGAAGATCGCGCCGAAGGGCAACTACTTCCTGCTGGGCGGCGCCGCAACCGACAACAACGCCCGCCTGCTGCGCGAAGGCCAGATGAAGGTCCTCAAGCCGTACGTCGACAAGGGCGACATCAAGATCGTCGGCGAGCAATGGACCCCTGAGTGGGACCCCTCCAAGGCGCAGAACATTGTTGAGAATGCGTTGACCGCAAACAACAACAACATCCAGGGCATCGTCGCGTCCAATGACGGCACGGCCGGCGGCGCCATCCAGGCGCTGGCACGCCAGAAGCTGGCGGGCAAGGTGCCGGTGTCGGGTCAAGATGCAGACCTGGCCGCCGTGCGCCGCGTGGCTGAAGGCACGCAAGCCATGACGGTGTACAAGCCGATCAAGGAAATTGCCGCCACCGCCGCCGAGATGGCCGTCGACTTCGTCAAGGGCACCACGCCCAAGTTCAACACCAAGCTGAACAACGGCAAGAAGGATGTCGATACCGTGCTGCTGACCCCGACGCTGCTGACCAAGGACAACCTGGATAGCACTGTCGTCAAGGACGGCTTCTACACGCATCAGCAGATCTTCGGCAAGTAAGCAGCCGGTGCAGCAGTCGGTCGTCGGTCATCGGCGGTCAGTGGTCAGTCGTAGTAAGTAGGAGAACGCCATGAGCAGTAACGGCACCCTGTTCGAGATGCGCAACATCGTGAAGTCGTTCTCCGGTGTGCGCGCGCTCGACGGCGTCAGCCTGGCAGTGAAGCCAGGCGAATGCGTCGGTTTGTGCGGGGAGAACGGCGCCGGGAAATCGACCCTCATGAAGGTGCTGTCGGGGGTCTACCCCTACGGCACCTTCGAAGGCGAGATCCTGTGGGAAGGTGAGCCGCTGCACGCGCATTCCGTGCGTGACAGCGAGCGCGCAGGCATCGTCATCATCCATCAGGAGCTGATGCTGGTGCAGCAGCTCTCCGTCACGGAGAACATCTTCCTCGGCAACGAGATCACCAAACCGGGGGGCCGCATGGACTACGACGCCATGCACGCCAAGGCCGAAGAACTGCTCGCCCGCCTGCGCCTGACCGACGTGAACGTGGCCGCCCCCGTGATGAACTACGGTAGCGGCCACCAGCAGCTCTTTGAGATTGCCAAGGCGCTCGCCAAAAACGCGCGCCTGTTGATCCTGGACGAGCCGACGTCATCGCTGTCCGCCAAAGAAATCGAGGTGCTGCTGTCCATCATTGACGACCTCAAACGCAGCGGCGTGGCGTGTGTGTACATCTCGCACAAGCTCGATGAGGTGAAGCGCGTGTGCGATACCGTCACCGTCATCCGCGACGGCAAGCACATCGGCACGCGCCCCGCCGCCGACATGACCATCGACAACATCATCACGATGATGGTCGGCCGCGAAATGACATCGCTCTTCCCGAAGGTGGAACACACCGTGGGCGAAGTGGTGATGGAAGCGCGCAACGTCACCTGCTGGGATGTCACCAACCCCAACCGCAAGCGCACCGACAACGTGAGTTTTGCCGTGCGCCGCGGTGAGATTCTCGGCATTGCCGGCCTAGTGGGCGCCGGGCGTACGGAGATGGTGTCCGCGCTGTTCGGTGCTTATCCCGGCCGCTCCAGCGCCGAGATCATCATGGAAGGCAAGCCGGTCAAGGTCAGCACACCCGCGCAGGCGATTGCCAACGGCATCTGCCTTGTGCCCGAAGACCGCAAGCGCCACGGCATCGTCCCGCTGATGGCCGTGGGCGAGAACATCACGCTCGCCACGCTGGCTCAGTACGCACGCGGTTTGCGTGTCGACAAGGGCGCCGAACTCGTCACCGTCGACCGCGAAATCAAACGCCTGCGCATCAAGACCGCAAGCCCGGCACTGGCGATTGCAAGCCTATCCGGCGGCAACCAGCAGAAGGCCGTGGTCACGAAGATGGTGCTGGCGATGCCGAAGGTGCTCATCCTCGATGAGCCGACGCGCGGTGTCGACGTCGGCTCCAAGTACGACATCTACAAGATGATTGCCGACCTGGCCGCCAGCGGCGTGGCGATCATCATGGTCTCTTCCGAGATGCCGGAAATCCTTGGCATGAGCGATCGTGTCCTGGTCATCGGCGAAGGCCAGTTGCGCGGCGACTTCGTCAATCAAGGCCTGACCCAGGAGCGCATCCTGGCTGCTGCAATCAACGCTGAACCCGGCCGCCAAGCGGCTTGAATTGCCATGTCCAATATCCTGCAATCCCAACTCGCCCGCCAAAACGGCGGCAATGGCGGCCCGCGTCTGGATAGCCGCGCTATCCAGCAACTGTTCGTGCGCTACAAGGTGCTGGCGCTGCTGCTCGCCGTCGCACTCATCTGGATCTTCTTCTACTTCCAGACCAACGGCACGTTCCTCAAGCCCAACAGCATCTCCAACCTGTTCCTGCAGATGTCGGTCACAGGCATGCTGGCCTGCGGCATGGTGTTCGTTATCATCGCGGGTGAGATCGATCTTTCAGTCGGCTCGCTGCTGGGCCTGCTGGGCGGGCTGGTCGCCATCCTCACCGTCAACCTCGGATGGAACACCTGGCTGGCCGTGGGCACGGTGCTCGTGGCGGGCGCGGCCATCGGCGTGGTCAACGGCTTCATCACGACCAAGCTGCGTGTGCCGTCGTTCATCGTTGGCCTGGGCGGGATGCTGGCCTTCCGTGGCTTGCTGCAGTGGAGCACCGACAGCGTGACGATTGCCCCGGTGCCCGATGACCTCGGCAACCTCGCGCAGGGCTTCGTGCCGGCATGGCTGTCGTGGTCGCTGGCTGCTGTCATCGTTGTCGGCTCGGTTGTGCTGACCGTGCGCCGCCGTCGCGAGCGCGCCCGCCTGTCGCTCTCGCTCACGCCGATTTGGGCTGACGGGCTGAAGCTGCTGGCCATCGCGGCCGCCTCGTTTGGCTTCGTCGCGGTGCTCAACGACGCCAGCGGTGTGCCGCTGCCAGTGCTGATCTTGCTGGTGCTGCTGGCCATCTTCTCGTACGTCGCGACGCAAACCGTCTTCGGCCGTCACGTCTATGCAGTGGGCGGCAACATGGAGGCCACGCGCCTGTCCGGCGTGAACGTCGGCCGCGTCAAGCTGCTGGTGTTCGTGCTGATGGGCCTGATGTGCGCTTTCGCGGGCATCATCACCACGGCACGTTCGGCCGCGGGCTCGCCGTCCGCCGGTGTTGGCGGCGAACTGGATGCCATCTCTGCGTGCTTCATCGGCGGCACGTCGATGCGCGGCGGCTCGGGTACGGTGTACGGCGCACTGATCGGCGCACTCGTCATGGCCAGCCTCGACAACGGCATGCAGCAGATGAACGTCGACGCCTCGTGGCAGATGATCGTCAAGGGCGTGGTTCTGGTGGTCGCGGTGCTGATCGACGTGCTGTCGGGCTCCAATCGCGGCTGACCTCGGCTGCTGACGTCGGCAAACGCCACACAACTCCTGGGCCCGTCTGGGCTCCCTCCTGATCTGGAACGACTCGGCGGCGCGCGATGGTGTTGCAGCGCCAGCCGTCGGTCGCGCCTTTCTTTCCTGCATCCCGAACGGAATTCCACATCGTGGCTGACTACCAAACCCCTGCTCGCGTTCTTGTGACCGGCGTAGCTGGCAACCTAGGCCGCAAGGTCGTCGAGGCACTGGCCTCCGCCCCGTGGTGCACCTCCATCATCGGCGTCGATTGGGTGGCACAGAACGTCGAGTTTTCGCCGCAAGCGGCCCAACGTTTCCAATGGGTCAAGGCCGACCTCACGCAAGCCGATGGTGCATGGACAGATCTGCTGAGCAACGTCGATGCGGTCATCCACTTGGCCGCCATCCACTCCACGCCAGACGCAACGTGGGAGCAAGCGCTGGCCTCCTACGGCATGACGCTCAATGTGCTGCAGGCCGCTGCCACGCACGGCGTGCGCCGCTTCGTGTTCGCCTCGTCCAACCACGCGATGGGCGCGTACAAGGACCAACCCCTGGCCGGCACCATCGGCCCTGGCAAACTCACCGCCGAGCTGGCGCCCGCCCCAGGCACGCGCTGGAATAACGGCACAGAAGACGTCTACTCACTCGCCTACGGAACGTCCAAGGCCATGGGCGAACGGCTCTGCAAAGCAGTGGGCGCCGTCTCCAAAGCCAACGGCGGCAAGCTCTCGATCGTGTCGCTGCGCATCGGCTGGGCGCTGCCCGACGAGAACGACCCCAACGAGATCAACTATTCCGGCACCGCCGACACGCCCGTGCCGACGGAGCTGCCTGATGAGGCCAGCCACGTGGCGCTGCGCTGGTTCCGCAACATGTGGCTCTCAAATGGGGATTTGCGCCGGCTGTTCCTCTGCTCGATCACGGCAGACCCGGCGCGCTGGCCTGCACCGGCCATCGTCGTGAATGGCGTGTCGAACAACCGCGGAATGGATTGGGGCCTGGAGACCGGGCGCGAGTTGCTGGGGTATGACCCGCAGGATGATTTGTATGCGTTGATCAAGCAATCGCAGTGAGGCGCATGAAAAAGCCCGGCGCTAATGGCCGGGCTTTTCGTTTCGGTGCAAGAAGCTTATGAAGCGCGGACTTTGAGAGAGTCCTCCACCAAACCGATTTCCTTCTCGAGGATCGGCTCTTGAGTCAGTTGTTCAACAGGTTTGCGCAGAGCATCGAAACCCACTACGGCGATGCTCGCGAATGCAACTGCAGCCACGAGCAGCAACAGCAGTACCACAGTCATGCTTGGCCCCGAGCGGCTGTCAGGCAATGTCGGGCCGGAGACAAACCGGGGCTCCGAGATGTGCTTGGTCCGCATCTGATCTGCAACGAGGGCAATCTGGTTGTAGACCTCTCGCACCTTGTCGTCCTGCAAATCCTTACCTGTAAAGACCGCTTGGCCAGTCTTCACAAAGTCCGCCAACAACGCATGGCCGGTAAGGGCTTCGCGGCTGTGTTGCTCGATCCGGTCATAGAACTCGGCACGCAGTGCGTTCTGAGCGGCATCACGCTCAAGCAACGTCAGCTGTGATTTTAAGTCCGCCATTTCTGTCTCGATGCCCACCAGCTGGGCCATGGGAGACAGGTAGCGCGAGGATTGATTGTCGTTGCCGGTCGAAAGCAGTTGCCGCGTCTCCATCTTGGAAGCCTCGGGATACTTGTTTGCAATAGACCGCGCCGCTTCCATCCGGATGCCGGCCTGAGCCAGAGATACCCTTTTTTGGATGATTTGGTTATCGATCTGCTGTTTTTTTGCGATAGCATCACCAAGCTTAGTGTGAATCATCTCGAGCAGATCCTCTTCCAGCATGGCGTCCTTGATGAAATCTCCCATCAACTGCACGCGGGCCTGGGCATCTTCCGCAGTCTGCCCCTTAAACGAAATTATAAAACCGATAATACCGGAGGTGTCTTGCGTTGCTTTTATATCGCTAATGTATCGCAAATCATCCTTCGACAAGGGCAAGACGGCCTGGAGATGCGACTGCACAAAAGACTCGCTCAGTGAGGTGAGCAGATACCGCCCATTGTTATCCTCAAGCTTTTTGTTTTGTTCGAGATACAGATGCAGCGCCTCACGATCCCAGAATGCTGATTTTTGCCCGTTGTATTCGGCAAACTTCCGCGGGGCCCTGAGAAAACCTTCACTGGAATATTGATACAGAGCTGAAAATAAAAGCGAGAAACCAGTCGCGAAAATAATGGCGGCGAGCAAGAGGATCTTCCGACGCGCTTCCCAGCAGCGCCATAAAAATCGCCTCAAATCAAAATCATTATTATCAACCTCAATGACAGAATAGCCGCCCTTAATTACTTCCATTATCTTACCACCCTAAAAAAACTTCCCAGCCCACAAAGGGCGCGTCGGATATTGATCTTCCTTACCCGCATCCAGCCCTGAAGATCAGCTTACGCGACGTGGATATTCTCGCCAGTATTTCTAGAATACAACATCTGAGGCACGTCAACCTGCCCGAAAGGCTATACATCAAAGGGTAATCACAAGCGCTTTATTATCTTTTGATAACATTTACAGCGAAAACCCAACTCTCCAACACATAATTTCCGCAAGCTCGCCCGAGCGGGCTAGGCGCCTCCGGGTCAAATGGACGCAAGAGCGCGGTAGCATAATTGCTCAGCCGGCGACTCGACACCCTCCGGCCGATGGGTTGATCACGAAGGTTCGGCGCGAGCGTTTCGTAATAGGCCGGTATGAATCAGTGCCGGTCAGGCGCACAAGTCGATTCCCGAATCACCAACTCATACTGCAAGTTTTCGTGCACCGAATGCGGCTTCAGGCCCGGTAGATGCGGGCGGTGGATCGCAATGAGCTGTTCCACAGCCGCATGCGCCATCGCCTGGATCGGCTGACGCACGGTGGTGAGCGCCGGCCAGAGCTGGCGTGAGAGCGGCGTGTCGTCGTAGCCGCAAATGGAGAGTTCTTCCGGCACCTTGATGCCGCGCGCCTGGGCCACCCGCAGCACGCCGGCGGCCATGTCGTCGTTACCTGCGAAGATGGCGGTCGGACGCGGCTCGCAAGACAGCAACCGTTCAGCACAGGCAACGCCCGACTCGAACGAGTGCTCGCCCTGCTCGACCAATCGTTCGTCGACTTCGATACCGGCCTGCGCCATCGCGTCGCGATAGCCAAATACGCGCTGATACGCCGCGCCGTGGGCAGGATCGCACACCACAAAGCCGATGCGGCGATGCCCGAGCCCGATCAGGTGCAGCGTCATGTCACGCGCGGCAGCACGGTCTTCGGTGTTGACAGACAACCCTTTGTGCTCGCGATCGGCGGGGGCCAGGCGCACGTAGTCGATGCCGGCTTCATCCAGCGCCGTGATGAGGGACGGCACATCCGACACCGGTGGTGTCAGGATGATGCCGGCCAGCGCACGCTGGCGCGCACTCTGGATGATCTGCTCGGCGAGGTTCGGGTCGCGGTAGTTGCAAGGGGTCAGCAGCAGGCTGTAATCGAGCGCCTGGCAGGCTTCGAGCGCGCCGTGCTGAATGTTGACGATGTAGTTATCGGAGGGGTTGTCGTAGACCAGCGCGATGATGTCGGCGCGCTTGCTGGCCAGTCGCCGGGCAGCCGGGTTGGGCCGATAGTCGAGCGTCTGCATCGCCTCGACCACCTTCGCGCGCGTCTTCTCGCTGATGTTGGGCTCGTGGTTGAGCACGCGCGAGACGGTCTTGATGGACACGCCCGCATGCGCGGCAACATCATCGACGGTGACAGCTCCTGCGTTGCGCTTCATGGTCTGACGATGGTCTGGCGAGAGTGGTTCTGGAACACGGAACGGGCGCCATCACGCGCCCGCCAATGTGTTCGATTTTACCGCCAACCCCCAAGCCGCGCGGCCAAAAAAACTAACGGGCGCTCAATCCCGAACGGCCGATCGGCAGCCGAACGATGCCTTGCGCCAGGCTCACGCCCAGCAGAACGAGGCCGCCGCCGATCCAGTGATAGCCGTGCACCGTCTCGCCCAGCATCACCGCAGCCATGACCGCCGTGAAGACCGGCATCAGGTTCATCAACACCGCCGTACGCTCGCTGCCGATGCGCTTGAGCCCCTGCATCCACAAATACGATGCGACGATCGACGAGGCAATGCCCGCAAACACCACCAGCCCGATGCCCTTGGCCGGTACGGCCAGGCTATGCGCGGTCATGGCCACCGGCACAAGCATCACGACAGCCACCAGCACCTGCACGTACAGATTGAGCCACTGCCCAAACGGCAGCGCCCAACGGCGATAGAGGATGTTGTACAGCGCGTATGCAGTGGCGCCGGCAAGCACCAGCACGTCGCCGTGGTTGATGCCGCCATCGAACAGGTTGGCAGGTTCTCCGCGCCCCAGCAGGTACAGCACACCAAGGAGCGACACCACCACGCCAATCACTGCCTGCGCCCCGACAGGCTGACGAAATACCAGCACGTTTAGCATCAGCCCCAGCATCGGTATCAAGGCGCCGATCACGCCCATGTTGGTCGCACTCGTGCTGTGCGCCGCGTAATACGCCAGGCATTGATACATCACCATGCCGAGCAGCGCGAGCACCGCAAAGCGGCGCCACTGCACCAGCACAGCCTGACGTTGGCGCCACAGCGGCCGCACGCAGAAAGGTGTCAGCACGATGGCCGCCAGCAGCCACCGGTAGAACGAAATGGCCGCCGGGTCCACCACGCCGGCCGCGACCTTGGAGACGATGGTGTTGGCAGCCCAGATTAGCACCGCCAGCAAGGGATACAGCACAGGCACGGCGGCCTCCTCGAACAATGGAAGACCGCAGTTTAGTAATGTCTGGTTCAAAACATATACTTCAAACCAGACAACATCGCCCCTCGAAAGCGACAACCGTGGCTGACACCCTGTACACCGCCTACCGCGACGCCGATCTACGGGTGCCGCAAGGAGCGCCGTTCTATTTTCGCTACGACCATTTCGAGCCCGAAACCGATATCGAGCCGCACACGCACCCGTGGGGCCAGATCAACCGCATCAGCCTCGGGTTGATGGAAGTGGTGGTCGATGGCCGCCGGCTGACCGCGCCCGCCGAATACGTGATCTGGGTGCCGGCCAACCAGCCCCATTCGGCATCGATCCGGCAGGCGACGGACTTCCTCTCTGTGTACATGACCGAACCGCTTGCGCAGCGGTTGCCGCCCATGGCCTGCCTGATTCCACAAACGCCGCTGGTGCGCGCGCTGTTCGAAGACTTCGCCACGCGCCGCGTCGCCGCCATGACCGACGCGTGGGACCTGCGCCAGTTCGAGTTACTGGTGGAAATGCTGGTGCGCGCCGGCCACGCCGACAGCTACCTGCCAGACAGCACCGATCGCCAGCTCGAGCCCATCCTGCACGCCATCCGCCTGGACCCCGCCGACATCACCACACTGCAGCAATGGGCCGAACGCGTCCACAGCACCGAGCGCACACTCGCACGCCGCTTCCAGACCGAGCTGGGCATGACCTTCGTGCAATGGCGCAACCGCGTGCGGCTGCTGCGTGCGCTGGTGTGGCTCAAGGAAGACCGCCCGGTGCAGGACATTGCGCTCGCGCTCGGCTATGGGACACCCTCGGCGTTCATTGCGATGTTCCGCAAGCAGGTCGGTTTTTCTCCCGAACGCTATCGCCGGCAAATGGGCGGCGAGACCGAACGCCCCGCCGCATAGGCCATCGGCACCACGCGGCCGAAGCGCGCGGCAGCGTGCGCGTGCTGCGACGGTTCGAACCGCAACCCTGGACGCTCCACGTGTATCGGTCGCAAAGAGGCCCGGTATCGACACGGGTGCGGGTGGTTTTAATGCGGTGGCCACGCAGTTGAAGGCGCTTTGCCCAGGCTGAGCACTAGCGACACCGCGCCGCTACAACTAAAAACAATTGTGAGAAACCGCGCCGCATCGCCGTTTGCGGTCCACGGTGTCCTTTAGAATTCGCTCTGTTGCAGATTTGGAAGTCCACACATGCGCACACCTCGGTTCGCATCTGCCCGAATGCTGGGCAGCGCGCTCACCCTGAGCACGTTGGCACTCAGCGGTTGCAGTTCACTGATGTCGGAAGGCACGACCACCGCAGCGGGTATCGGCGGTGCAGCCCTCGCAGCCAAGGTGACCGACAACGCGGCGGTGGCCACCGGCATCGGCCTGGGCGTACAAGCCGGCGCACGGGCTGCGTTGCAACACAGCCAACGTGTCGTCCACACTGAAACTCAAGACCACATCGCGCAGATCGCTGGCGCGCTGGCCGACAACACCGTCGGCAACTGGCAGGTCAAGCACCGCATCCCCTTGGAGCCCGACGAACATGGCCGCGTGGTGGTCACGCGCTCGATCAACGGGCCGCTCGTCAACTGCAAGGAAATCCTCTTTACCGTCGACGGAATGGAAGATGGCGCTGCAAAGGTCGACTTCTTTGTCGCCTCCATCTGCCACGACGGCAAGCAATGGAAGTGGGCGACCGCGGAACCGGCCACGGCGCGATGGGGTTCGCTGCAATGAGCTGCGCGCGCTGGCTTGTAGCAGGATGTGCGGGCCTGATGGCCGGCTGCTCGTCGGTGGGGCCATTGACCGGCGCGGCAGCGGGCGTGGCCACGGGCACCGTCACGGGCAACCCGGCGGTAGCCTATGGCGTAGCCGTGTCGGTCAACGCCGCGACCGATGCGTCCGTCAAATACGCAACGCGCAAATGGGCCGCCAGCGAGCAGGATGCGCTCGCGATGGCAGTCGGGCGATTGAGCGACAGCACGCCTTCGCTCAACTGGTCGCTCGAACGCATGATGGGCTTGACCAAGGCGCACGGCCAGGTCGTTCTGGTGCGCACGTTCACGACGCCGCTGGCCACCTGCCGCGAGGCCATCCTGACCGTTCAGGAAGCCCTGGCTCCCAAGAACGCGCCCGGTGCCGGTTACACGATTTATGCGTGCCAGAACGGCACCACATGGCAATGGGCCAACGCCGAGCCCGCCGTGCCGCGCTGGGGCAACTTGCAATAGCACGCCTCGTACGTCAGGACTTGGCGGCAAGGCGCGTCACGGCGTCCTGCAGAAACCGCTTGCTCGCTTCGACAATCGTGCGCTGCATGGCCTCCTCCGGCATGGCCCGCGCAATATGGATGGCACCCACGAGCTGCGCAATCATCGCCCACGCTGCATCATCGTCGCCCAGACGCTGCGCCAGGATCGCGTGGCCTTTGCGCATCTCTTCCTGATACAGCTCGCGCACTGAGGCATCTGCGCGCGCGATCTCGGCGGCAAGGCCGGGCACGGCGCAACCTGCCTCGGGATGCTTCACGTGGGCAAGGCACAGGTAGCGATCCAGCTCGAAGCGCAGCCAATCTTCGGCCGTATCGTGCGGATTGCCGGCCCACATCTCGCGGCTGGCGGCCAGTTCGGCCTCGATCAACGCTTTGAGCCAATCCGATTTCGAGCCGAAGTGGCTGTAGAACGCGCCGCTGGTCATGCCGGCCGCCTGCGCAAGCGCGTCCACACCGGTCGCGGCAAAGCCATTCACCTTGACCTTGCGGCCGGTCGCCTTCAGCAGCTCCTTGCGCTTTTCTTCCTTGTGGCCGGGCTGGTATCGCATGTTTTCCCCTGCTTTTTCCCGCTTGACACTATGCAACCAGTAGCATAATTTTCTTTTCAGTAACGATCGTTATTCTATAAACGAGGTGGACATGGAGACAAGCAACAACAAGGCGGCCCTCGTCATCGGCGCGGGAGATGCCACGGGCGGTGCCATCGCCAGGCGCTTTGCCCGCGAGGGCTACATCGCCTGCGTGACGCGCCGCTCGGCCGACAAGCTGCAACCGCTGGTCGAGGCGATCCGCGCGGAAGGCGGGCAAGCGCAGGGCTTTGCATCCGACGCGCGCAAGGAAGACGACGTCATCAAGCTCGTCGACGACATCGAGCGCGACGTCGGCCCCATCGAGGTGATGGTCTTCAACATTGGCGCCAACGTGCCGAGCAGCATCCTGGAAGAGACCGCGCGCAAGTATTTCAAGATCTGGGAGATGGCGTGTTTCTCGGGTTTCCTGGCGGGGCGCGAAGTAGCCAAGCGCATGGTCACGCGGGGGCGCGGCACGATCCTTTTCACCGGGGCGACGGCCGGCATGCGCGGCGCAGCCAACTTTGCGGCATTCGCAGGCGCCAAGCATGCGCTGCGCGCGCTGGCGCAAAGCATGGCGCGCGAGCTGGGCCCCAAGGGGATACATGTGGCGCATGTGGTGGTCGATGGTGCGATCGACACGGCGTTCATCCGCGACAACTTTCCCGAACGCTACGCGTTGAAAGACCAGGACGGCATCCTCAACCCCGAGCACATCGCCGAGAACTACTGGTATCTGCACACGCAGCCGCGCGACGCGTGGACGCATGAGCTCGACCTGCGGCCCTGGATCGAGCGCTGGTAGAAGCCTGTTCCTCGCCCATCGCAACATCACAAACCAGGAGACACACGCATGAAGCAGGTCGAATTCTTCTTCGATGTGGGCAGCCCTTACAGCTACCTCGCGTATCACCAGTTGCCGAAGATCGCGCAAGCCAAGGGTGCGGACATTGTCTGGCGGCCGATGCTGCTGGGCGGGGTGTTCCAGGCCACAGGCAACAGCAGCCCGGCGACGATTCCCGCCAAGGGCCGCTACTCCAACGTGGATCTGGAGCGCTGGGCAAAACACTTTGGCGTGCCGATCCAGCAGAACCCGCACTTTCCGATCAACACGCTGCAATTGATGCGCGGTGCGGTGGGCATGCAGTTGCGCAGCGACACGGAATTCCACCGCTATCTCGCCGCCATCTTCAGCGCGATGTTCGAGCACCCGCGCAATCTCGGTGATCTGCAGGAACTCGCTGCGGTGCTAGAAGCGGCCGGCATCTCCCCCGCGCTCATGCTGGAGCTTGTGCAGGACGACCGCATCAAGCAGACGCTGCGCAAGACGACCGAAGAGGCCGTGGCGCGCGGCGTGTTTGGTGCGCCCACGTTCTTTGTCGGCGACGAGATGTTCTGGGGGCAGGATCGTCTGCACTTCGTCGAGGCAGCGCTCTCCTGACAACTTCGCATGCGCCGGCGATGAGGGCCGCCGCATGCTCCTTCCATCTCCCCTTTGCTTACGAGGTCATATTGCCTCGCCTTGTTTTTTTAATACGAATCATTATTATTTGCATTCTCAACAAAATTGAACACTGCCATGCACGGAATTGCCCTCCTGTTCGGGCTGCTCGCGGCGGGCTGCCTGTATGCGGCCGCACCCAACCAAGTGCTGCTCGCGCGCGCTTCGCGCCTGCGGGGGCGCGTGCTGTGTAGCGTTGCCGTTGCGTTGTCGGGCATTGCCGCCGTGCTGTGGAACAACGCGCTCGGCTGGCCGGGGGCAACCATTGCGGTGGTGCTGGTGGTGACGGGGGCCTTGTCGCTATGGCCCATGTTGGGTGCGTGGACACAGCAACGGCGTGCAGGCATTGAGGCGCGGTCATGAACGGCATGGGCACCAAATGGCTGGCCGGTACCGTGCTCGGGCTACCGCTGTCGGTTGCGCTGTGCACGCTGGCGATACTGTGGCTGCCGGGCGGCTGGGAAAGCGGCGTCATCGGCGCGCTGCTCGCGTGCCTGCCACTGTGGGCCGTGATCATCAGCGTGAGCGTGCTGTTTCGGAGCAGCGCCCATGCGTGGGGCGTGCTGGCGGCGGCCAACGCGCTGTCGTTCGGCGTGCTATGGCTACCGCACCTGATGGTGGCCTGACCTCGCCATGAAATCGACGACCTTACGTCTGTATCAGACGCTGCATACCTGGGTGGGCCTGATAGCGGGCTGGGCGCTGTTCATCGCGTTCTTTGCGGGCGCGCTCACTGTGTTCCATGAAGAACTGCATGCGTGGCAGAACCCGCTGCGCGCCGACCATGCCGCCGTTGCCATCAAGCCGGCCGACATCGATCACTTCGTGAACGCGCTGGTGCGCATGCACCCGGCCGCTGCTGCGAGCGCATACGTCATCTTCCCCAACAAGGGCGAGCCGGAGTTCTCCGCTTACTGGCAGAACAGCAAGGGCGATTGGCAAATGACGACCGGCAGTGGGCTCGCTGCGGGCAGGACCTCGCCGAAAGATCTGTCGATCGAGCCATCGAAAGGCGAACTGGCCAATTTCCTCAACCGGCTGCACTACTCGCTGGGGCTGGAAGAGCCGGGCATGTACTTCATGGGCGCGATTTCGGTGCTGTACGGCGTGGCGCTCATCTCAGGCGTGCTGCTGCACCTGCCGCGCCTGAAGAAGGATCTGCTGGCCGTGCGTCCGGGGCGCAACCTCAAGCGCTTCTGGATGGACATGCACAACGTGCTGGGGCTGTTCAGTCTGCCCTTTCATCTGATCTTTGCGATCACCGCGCCGGTGCTGTGTCTGAGCATCGTGCTGATGACCGTGTTCAATACCGTGGCGCTCAACGGCAAGCTGTTCGATGCGGTGCCGCGTGTGACGACGGCAGCCGGCACGGTGGTTGCAGCCAATCATGCGGCGCCGATGTTGCCGGCCGTGCAACTGCTTGCCCGTGCACGTGAATTGGCTGACCCGAACTTCACCGTCAAATCGATCCACTACCAGCACATTGGCGATGCGAATGCAGTGGCGGAAGTGCGCGGCAGCAGCACGCGAGCGATCGGCGACTACGGCTCCGTAGCGATTCATGCGGCTGCCAATCAGCCCGACAGCGGCAAGCTCGTCGGCAACCAGACGTCCGATGCGCGCGACACCAACCACGCCATCTACAGCCTGGTCTACGGCCTGCACTTCGGCACCTACGGCGACATCGTCCTGCGTTTCGCGTATCTCGTGATGGGCCTGGCGGGGGCGTTCGTCTTCTATTCAGGCAACCTGCTGTGGATCGAATCGCGCCGCAAGCAGCGCAAGGCCGATCAGCCGCGCGTGCATCAACTGCTGGCGCGCGCCACGGTTGGCGTGTGCATCGGATGCTGCGTCGGCGTGATGGCGACGTTCCCGGCGGCGCTGCTGTGGCCCGAGCGTTCGGCCGGCGTGACGTACTACACCGTGTTCTTCGCGGCGATTGCCTGGGCGATGCTGCGGCCGCCAGCACGCGGCGCCGTCGAACTGCTGAGCGCTGCCGCCATTGCAGCGGTGCTTGCGCCCATCACCAATGCCGTCGTCACCGGTGACCACCTGCTGCGCACGATGGCGCGCGGCGACTGGATGGTGGCCGGTTTCGACCTGGGCGCACTGGCGCTCGCGTGCGGCTTTGTCGGCCTTGCGCGTGCGACGCTGCGCCGGGCGCGCCACGGCGCGCCCGATTCTGTCTGGGCCATGCCGGTACGTGAATCGCGCGTCGGCAACGATCTGCACCCGAGCGTCGCCAGAGAGCCATAGCTCCACACGCTCCGCACCAAGAAACCACAACCACCCGCACAGGACTCCGCGCATGCCGGCCGCCGGCTCGCGCGGGACTGCGCACGCCTGTACACAACATTGATCCAGGGGAGCTTGATCATGCGAGCCGTTGCTTTATTACCCGCTTCACGCCGTCCTATCGCCTTCCTTCGACCTACGTCGTTGGTGCGCCGGCTCGCGCTGACCTTCGCTGCCATGGGTGCAGGCGCATCGGCGCAGGCGCAGCAGACCACCACGCAGGTCGACCTGCCCGCCACGCAAGTCACTGCAGGCAAACCTGCTGCCTATGGCGCGAAGCAGGCCAGCACCGGCGCACTGGGCGACAAGGCTCTGCTCGACACACCGTTCACCATCAACGTTGCCACGCAAGAACTGATTCAGAACCGACAGGCGCAGACCATCGGCGAGGTGTTCAAGGGCGATCCGGCGGTCACCGCCAACAACGACGGTTACATCGGCGAGGCGTCGAACATCACCATCCGCGGCCTGCAGCTGGATCTGCTGGAGGGCTACAAGGTCGACGGCCTGGCCGTGCCCAACTGGGGCAGCGATGTTCCGCTCGAACACTTCGAACGCGTGGAGCTGCTCAAAGGCCTGTCGGGATTCATGTATGGCTTCGGCACGCCCGGCGGCATCGCCAACTTCGTGACCAAGCGCCCGACCCACACCTTTGGCGGCAGCGCCACGTTCGGCTTTACCAGCGGCGGCACGCTCAAGGAATCGGTGGATGTGGGTGGGCGCTTCGGCCCGACCAAGGCGCTGGGCGCCCGCGTTGGGGTGGTGCATGAAGAAGGCGACACCTTTGTCGACGGCGGCCATATCAAGCGCGACTCCGCATCGTTGGCGCTCGATGCGCGCATCACGCCGGATCTGCAGTGGTCGTTCGATGGCCTGTACATGCAGCGCAACGTGCAGGGTGCGTACTACGGCATCATCCCCGGCCAGGATTTTGGTGTGCCGGTGACGGAGTTCGTGCGCACGCCGCGCGCCATTGACGGCAGCCAGCGTGTGTCATCACCAGGCTCGTATTACGAGACCGAGATCAAATCCGTCGGCACCGAACTGAACTGGGCCGCCACGCCCGACTGGAACGTGCGCGCCGCCTATCGCTACACGCAGCAGAACCGCGGCAACGCCGACAGCGCGATCCAGCTGACCGACAACGCAGGCAACTTCAGCGAGTTGCAGTACAGCTCGTACCAGCGCTACCAGTACAGTCAGGCGCAGGTGATGGCCAACGGCAAAGTGCGCACGGGTTCGATCGAGCATGAAATCGTCTTCGGCACGTCGTGGCAGAGCCTCACGCAAGCCACGGGCGGCTTTGCTTCCACGTTGCTCGGCACGGGCAATCTGTACGACACGTCGGCGTTCGTGTCGTCTGGGGCGACACCGATGCGGGTGCCCTCGTCCGACGGTCTGGCTCGCACATCCCGTATCGACCAGACTGCCGTCTTTGCCAGCGACACGGTCAGATTCAGCGAGCAGTGGTCGGTGCTCGGCGGGTTGCGCTACACGCGTTTCAACCAGACCGGGTACAACGCCGACGGCAGCACCTCAGCCAAGTACAACCGCGAGCCGATCACGCCCACGCTGGCGGTGATGTTCAAACCCGTGCAGCCGGTGACGCTGTACACGAGCTACGTGGAATCGCTTGAAGCGGGCGCCAGCGCACCAATCACAGCAGTCAACGCGGGCACGGTATTCGGGCCGCTCAAGAGCAAGCAGGTCGAGGTGGGCGCCAAGGCCGAACTGCACGACTGGACATTCGGCGCGGCGCTGTTCCAGGTGCAGCGCGGGCTGGCGTATCTGCGGCCCGACAACGTCTATACGCAAGATGGCATGACGCGCTATCGCGGGCTCGAATTGAGCGCACGCGGCAAGCTCGCACGTGACTGGACGCTGCTGGGCGGGGTGCTGTTCATGAATTCGGAGAACACGGAGTCCGATGCCTCCGTGCTGGGCAAACGCGCCTATGGGTCGCCGCGCTTCAAGGCGACGGCGTATGTGGAATATGCCGTGCCGCCGGTGCCGGGGCTCGTGCTGTCAGCGGGCGGCCAGTACGTCGGCAACTCGGCGCTGGAAGCAAACAACAGCAACATCGTGCCCGGGTATCACACGTTTGATGTGGGGGCGCGGTATTCGACCAAGGTGAGCGGCAAGCCGGTCACGCTGCGGTTCAATGTCGACAACCTGACGAATGAGAAGTACTGGTTGCCGAGCTGGGGGTTCATTCTTGTGCAGGGGACGCCTCGGACGTTTAGGGCTAGTGCTACGGTTTATTTTTGATGTTTTGGTTTTTGGTTCGGAGCTTGATCTTGGTGGTGCATCCCCTGTTTCATCCCCTGCCGGGGCTGACTCACTTTCTTTGGTCTTGCCAAAGAAAGTAAGCACAGAAAGGCGCGCCCGATGCGGCGAACCATTCCTTGAATTTCCGTGACCGGGCGGGGAAGGAGGCAAACTCGCTGCGCTCAGACAGGCCTCCTTCCTTTTTCCGCCCGCTCACAAAAATTCAAGGCGCCGCATAGGGCAAGGAAAGTCAAAGGCCAAACCATCTCAGTGCAAGCCCAAACGAGAAAGGCCAACCGCACGATGGGTTGGCCTTTTTTCTTTTGACGTTGAGCCCTTGATGGCGCCTTGGATTTTTGTTGCGGGGAGGATTAAGGAAGGAGCCCTGTCTGAGCGCAGCGAGTTTGGCTCCTTCCCCTCCCCGCGACACAAATCCAAGGGGAAGTCGCCATCTCGGGCGCGCCTTTCTTTTGCTTACTTTTCTTTGGCAAGACAAAGAAAAGTAAGTCGGTCCCGGCAGGGAACGAAAGAGAGGTGGACCACCAACACAAAAACAAGTTGCATATCTAACCATCAACAACTACCATCCACTTCACCATGTTCGACCACTGCCTCTACTTCAACACCACCGCCCTGGCCCGCAAGCTCGACCGCGTCTGGGCAGACGCCTTTGCGCCTTTCGATCTCACGCCGCCGCAAGGCTTCATGCTCCGCGCAATCGTCGACCGCCCGGGCATGCTGCAAAGCGAGTTGTCGGAAGCGATGTCGGTCACGCGCCCCACGGCAACGCGCGCGCTGGATGGCCTGGAAGCCAAGGGCTTGATTGAGCGCCGCAAAACGGAAGCCGACGGCCGCGAGACCGCCATCTTTCCGACGCGGGAAGCGGTCAAGATCGGTGCAGCGTTGAACGAGGCGAGCGGCGCCGTCACCGCAAGGTTGAAGCGCGTGTTGGGCAGCAACGAGTTCACCGATACGGTGACGAAGATCCGAGGTGTGCGCTCCACCCTGACATGAGCGTCCTTTTTTTTTGATTAAATAATTGCATTGCTAACTAATAAGGGAAACGATCATGCCCATCCTCAACGTCAAAGTCAGCGCCCAACGTTCTGCGGAAATGACGCAGAAGATCTCCAGCACGCTGCTGGAACTCACCTCCCGCATCCTGGGCAAAGACCCGAAGGTCACAGCCATCGCCATCGACTATGTGGACCCGGAAGACTGGGTCGTCGGCGGGCAGACGCTGGCCGCACAAGGCAAGAACAGCATCTATTTCGACATCAAGGTGACGGACGAAACGAATACCAAGGCGGAGAAGGCGCAGTACATCGCCGAGGCGTTCACGGCGTTTGCTGAGCTACTCGGCAATCTGCACGAAGAGAGCTATATCTATGTGCAGGACGTTCGCGCCGCAGCTTACGGCTACGGCGGCAAGACGCAGGAGTACCGCTACCACCACGCGTAAATGTGCTGATCGCGTCTCTCCCATCCAACAAAAGAACAGGTGAAATCATGAACCGCATGAGCGCTTTCTTCGCGGCCAGTTGGCTGGCCGCCGCCCTGCTGTACTTTGGCCAACATTCGTTGCCGCTGACCGCGCTCTCGGGTGTGGTGTTGCTGGCTGGCTTCGATCTTCTGCGTCCGTGACGCTTCAGCGCGTGCGCTGTTGCGCCCGGTATTGCAGGGGGCTGCAACCCTGGCCGGCAGAAAACGCGCGGCTCAGTGCGCTGACACTGCCGTAGCCGCATTCATCGGCAATGTGATCGAGGGGCAGTCGGCCCGTGCGCAGCAGAAACGCTGCCAGTTCCAACCGCAGCGTCGCCACGTAACGCCGCAGGTTGCTGCCCGTGGCGGCGGCAAAACGGCGCGTCAAGGTGCGCTCGCTCATCGCTGCCTGGGCTGCCAGTTCCGTCAATGCAGGCGGCACGGCCAATTCCCGCTCCAGGATTTCCTGGATGGCCAGGATGGCCGCATCACCGTGGCGCTTGAACTGCGCCGTCCACACGGCCATGTGCTCGTATGACGGCAGCGATTGCGTGAGCGCCGTGCGCAGCATCCGGCGAGATGCGCCCACCCCGCAGCAGTGATCGATGACGTACGCGCAGGCGTCCACGGCGGGGTTGATGCCGCTGACGGTGATGATGCGGCCATCCACTGCCAGAGGCTGGTCCGGCGTGTAACGCACGTCGGGAAAATGCCTTGCAAACCAGGCACGCTCACTCGCCAGCCCGGTCGCTCTACAACCATCCAGCAGTCCAGCTTTTGCGAACAGCGGTGCCGCATTCATGCCAACCACCAGGGCGCCAGCCTCGTAACGCATGCGCAGCCAATCTGCGATGCGCGCCTCTTGCGCGTCCAACGCCGCCTCCGGGGCGAACTGTGCGGGAACGATCACGACGTCATAAGCGGTATCGACCAGCGCGGCGGTGGCGGGCACCGGCATATCGCCAAAGCTCGATACGGGGGCACCGTCGGTGGACAGCAGATCGATGTCGAAGAGCCGGCTGCCCATCACATCCACGCTGCGCGCCTGCATGGTGCCGGCCACCAGCAGCATCTCTTGAGTGAGAAACACGTAGCCGGCAAACAGGCGCGGTGGCAGCAGGATGGCGATGCGCGCCCGCGCGTGCACACCGTGGCGTTTGGAGGCTGCTTTCGGCTGGCGTTTCATGTCAATAAAGTGGCGATCTGGATCAACCGGAATTGTCGCGGCCTTGTTGAAATACGGCAACCCATCCGCCGCCGATCCAGAGCCGCCATCAGGAGCCGCCATGATTGCCCGCACGCTGTTCGATGCAGAACACGACACCTTTCGAGAATCCGTCCGCCGCTTTATCGACGCGGAAGTCCTGCCCCACCACGAGCGCTGGGAAGACCAGGGCTA
The DNA here is from genome assembly GCA_000955795.1 of Burkholderiaceae bacterium 26. GTDB lineage: Bacteria > Pseudomonadota > Gammaproteobacteria > Burkholderiales > Burkholderiaceae > Ralstonia > Ralstonia chuxiongensis. The sequence continues at coordinate 401,604 of JYOB01000016.1, read as the reverse complement.
CGTCGACCGCGCCATCTGGGAAAAAGCGGCCGCCGCTGGCTACCACTGCGCCAGCATGCCCGAAGCCTACGGCGGCGCAGGTGCCGACATCCGCTACAGCACCGTTCTGATGGAAGAGATTGCCCGTGCAGGTGCCACGGGCCTGGGCTTCGGCCTGCACTCGGAAATCGTCGCGCCCTATCTGTTGCACTACGGCAGCGAGGCATTAAAGCAGCATTACCTGCCCAAGCTGGCGAGCGCAGAAATGATCGGCGCGATTGCCATGACCGAACCCGGCGCGGGCTCAGACCTGCAAGGCGTGCGCACCACCGCAACGCGCAGCAGCGACGGCAGCCACTACGTTCTCAACGGCTCCAAGATCTTCATCACCAACGGCTGGCACGCCGATGTGGTGATCGTCGTGGCGCGCACCACGCCGGAAGGCGGCGCCAAAGGTACGAGCCTCTTTGTGGTCGACACGAGCATGGAGGGCTTCAGCAAGGGCAAGCGCCTGAAGAAGGTCGGCATGAAAGCGCAGGACACCGCCGAGCTGTTTTTCGACAACGTGCGCGTGCCGGCCGCCAACCTGCTCGGCGAGGAACACCGCGGTTTTGCCTACCTGATGCAGGAGCTGCCGTGGGAGCGCCTGCAGATTGCGATCGGCGCCATCGCTTCGGCCGAAGGCGCGCTTGAATGGACGCTGCGCTACGTGCGCGAGCGCCAGGCCTTCGGCAAATCCATCCTCGATTTCCAGACTGCGCGGCACGCGCTGGCGGAGCTAAAAACCGAAGTGCAGATCGGTCGTGTGTTCGTCGACCAGTGCATCGCGCTCAAGCTGGCCGGCAAGCTTGATGCCGCCCCCGCATCGATGGCCAAGTACTGGACCACCGACCTGCAGTTCAAGGTAATGGACCGCTGCGTGCAACTGCATGGCGGCTACGGTTACATGTGGGAATACCCCATCGCCCGCGCGTGGGCCGATTCGCGCGTACAACAGATCTACGGCGGCACCAACGAGATCATGAAAGAGCTGATCGCCCGCACCCTTTAACGAGCACGACCTTCAGGACTCAACGCTATGGAAGCCTATATCTACGACGCCGTGCGCACCCCGCGCGGCAAGGGCAAGAAGGACGGCAGCCTGCACGGTGTGACGCCGCTGCGCCTGGCCGCAACCGCGCTGCGCGCCATCCGCGACCGCAACCAGCTCGACACATCGCTCGTAGATGACGTGGTGCTCGGCTGCGTGGAACCCGTGGGCGAACAAGGCGCGTGCATTGGCCGCGTGGCAGTGCTGTCAGCCGGCTATGCCGAGACGACGGCCGGCGTGCAGATCAACCGCTTCTGCGCCTCGGGCCTGGAAGCCTGCAACATGGCCGCCGCGCAGGTGATGGCCGGGCAGAGCGACTTCGCCATCGGCGGCGGCGTGGAGAGCATGTCGCGCGTGCCGATGGGCGCCAGCGGGGGCGCATGGCCGGTCGATCCGGCGGCCGCCATCCCGCTGTACTTCGTGCCGCAGGGCGTGTCGGCCGACACCATCGCCACCAAGTGGGGCTACAGCCGCCACGATGTCGATGCCTATGCCGCAGAGAGCCACCGCCGTGCGCATGCAGCCAGCACAGCCGGCTGGTTCACGGGTTCCATCGTGCCGGTGCGCGACCAGAACGGCCTAGCCATGCTCGACCGCGACGAGATGATCCGCCCGCAAACCACCGTGGACACGCTCGCACAGCTCAAACCGTCGTTTGCGGAACTGGGCGAGCAATACGGCTTTGACGCGGTGATCCGCCAGCGCTATCCAGAGCTTGAGCGCATCAAACACGTGCACCACGCAGGCAACAGCTCGGGCATCGTCGATGGCGCCGCGGCTGTGCTGATCGGCAGCCGCGAGGCCGGCAAGCGCGCGGGCCTCAAGCCACGTGCGCGCATCCGCAGCTTTGCGAGCATTGGCTCGGAGCCGTCGATCATGTTGACCGGCCCTTCCTACGCAGCAGAGAAGGCGCTCAAGCGCGCCGGCATGTCCGCGTCCGACATCGACCTGTACGAGCTCAACGAAGCCTTTGCCTCCGTCGTGCTGCGCTTCATGGAGGTGTTGGCCGTGCCGCATGACCGCATCAACGTCAACGGCGGCGCCATTGCGATGGGCCATCCGCTGGGTGCAACGGGCGCCATGATTCTGGGCACGCTGCTGGATGAGCTGGAACGGCGTGGAGCAAGCACGGGCCTCGCCACGCTGTGCGTCGGCGCCGGCATGGGCACCGCCACCATCATCGAACGCATTTAAGGAGCGTGCTGACATGATCGACATCACCATCGACACCGACGGCATCGCCACGCTGACGTGGAACCAGCCGGGCCGCGCACAGAACGTGCTTAACGGCGAAACCTGCGCCGCCTTCTTTGCCGCCATCGACCGCGTGTGCGCGGATGCAAGCGTCAAAGGTATTCTGGTCACCTCCGCCAAGGCGGATTTCATTGCCGGCGGCGACCTCGAATGGCTCCAGGCCAGCGACGACGCAGCCACGTTGTTTGACCGCACGTGCGAGCTGCACCGCATGCTGCGCAAGCTGGAATCCTGCGGCAAACCCGTGGCAGCGGCACTGCCGGGCTCCACGCTGGGCGGCGGGCTGGAGATTGCGCTCGCTTGCCACTACCGCGTGGCGGCCGACAACGCCCGCGCGCGCTTCGGCCTGCCAGAAGTCACGCTCGGCCTGTTGCCGGGTGGTGGCGGCACGCAGCGTTTGCCGCGCCTTATTGGTGTGCAGAAGGCGTTGCCCATGCTGCTTGAAGGCAAGCGTATCAAGGCGGCGGAGGCGCTCAAGCTCGGCATTGTCGATGCGGTCGTCAACGCGGGGGAAGAAGTCGATGCCGCGCGCGCGTGGCTGCTGGGCGAAGGCCAGACCCGCGCGCAGCAACCGTGGGACATCAAGGGCTACAAGGTGCCCGGGGGCGGCATCTCCAGCCCCGCCGTGCAGCAGCTATTCACTGCGGCCAACGCCATGCTGCGGCAGAAGACCTACGGCAACTATCCGGCAGCGGCCAGCATCCTGTCGTGCGTGTACGAAGGGCTCATCACCGATCTTGATACGGGCCTCAAAACCGAGGCACGCTACTTTGTGCAAGCGGTGCTGTCGCCGGAGGCACGGGCGATGATCCGTACCCTTTTCTTCAGCCTGAACGCGGCCAACAAACTGGCCGCGCGTCCCGCCGATGTGCCCACGCGTCGCTACGCGAAGATCGGCGTGCTGGGCGCCGGCATGATGGGCGCCGGCATCGCCTACGTCACGGCCAAGGCGGGGCTGCCCGTCGTGCTGCTCGACACCACGCAGGAAGCCGCCGAACGCGGTAAAGACTATTCCCGCAAGCTCGTCGAGAAACAGGTACAGCGCGGCCGCCTGCATGCCGACCAGGCTGAAGCGCTGCTCGCGCGCATTCAGCCCACCACGTCCTACGCCGACCTGGATGGCGCGGGGCTCGTTGTGGAAGCCGTGTTTGAGCAGCGCGAAATCAAGGCCGACGTCACCAGCCAGGCCGAGGCCGTGCTGTCCCCCGATGCCATCTTCGCGTCCAACACGTCCACGCTGCCGATCACGGGGCTGGCCGAAGCGAGCCAGCGGCCGGGCAACTTCATCGGGCTGCATTTCTTCTCGCCAGTCGACAAGATGCCGCTGGTGGAGGTGATCGTCGCCCGGCAGACCACGCGGGCCACGCGGGCGCAGGCGCTCGATTACGTGAAAGCCATCGGCATGACACCCATTGTCGTCAATGACAGCCGCGGCTTTTATACGAGCCGCGTATTTTCGACCTACGTGCTCGAAGGCCTGGCGATGCTCGCCGAAGGCGTGGCGCCCGCATTGATCGAGAACGCCGGGCTGCTGGCCGGCATGCCCGTCGGGCCGCTCGCGCTCATCGACGAGGTTTCGAGCGAGCTGATCCACAAGGTCAACCAGCAGACCCGTGCCGATCTGGGTGTTGCCTACATCGAGCGCCCCGGTGAAGCCGTGGCCGAGCGCATGGTGGCGCTGGGCCGCATCGGCCGCAAAGCGGGCCAGGGCTTCTACGACTATCCGGAGAGCGGCAAGAAAACGCTGTGGCCCGGGCTGGCGACCGAATACCCCAAAGCCGCCACGCAGCCCGACGTTCAGACGCTGGTCGATCGTCTCATCACAGTGCAGGCCGTGGAAACGGCGCGCTGTCTGGATGAAGGCGTGGTGACCGACCCGCGCGATGCCGATGTGGGCGCGCTGCTGGGTTGGGGATTTCCTGCATTCCGGGGCGGACCGGTGTCACATATCCATCGGATGGGGGTAGGCGCCTTTGTCGAGCTGTGCGACCGGCTGGCTGCGAAACACGGCCGCCGTTTCGCGCCGCCCGCCCTGCTGCGTGACATGGCAGATAAAGGCACCGCGTTTTACGAGCGCTGACCTCTCCAGCACCGCGCGAGCCAAGTTCGCGCGGTGCCTCACACGGCAAGCGTTGCGCCCAAGCACCAACCCGGGTGCCGCCCAGGGTTGCCCACCCAGAAGCAAACGATTGCGCATCCAGGCGTTGGTCTGACCGTTCGGCTTAAGACACATGTGCTTCGCTCCGATATAGAGTGGAAGGCACATAAAATTGCCGACATCAGGCACGCCGCGCGCGTGCCGGAGCCAACTGGACACGCAAACGCTGGAGTGGGGATGCCCGCAGAGCAATCGAAGGCTTCTTCTGATGGCACGACTGATAACACGCCCGAGCAAGGATGGCGGCAGAGGCTGCTGTCGCCGCTGAACGTCGGCGCGGCGGTGGTCTTGTTGTTCATTTGGACGTTCACGTTCCATCAACTCACGCAAGAACGCGACAGGCTGATCCGTGATGCGCAGGCGCGCACCCAGGTTGAAGCCCGGGCATTTGGTGAGTACTCACTTGGCAGCGTGCGGCGCGTGTCGGAGTTCCTCCTGGATCTGCGCGCGAGCTGGCTGTCCGGTCGCGACGTGTTCGAGCACGTCATCCACGACCGGCAGGAAGCCGTGCGCGATCTGACCTTCCAGGTGGCCGTGATCGATGAGAACGGAATGCTGGTCTACTCCAGCATCGGCCCCACAACAGAACGCCTCGACCTGAGCCAGCGCGAGCACTTTCGCGTGCACAAGGAATCGGGCGGACGCGACGTGCTGTTCATCAGCGACCCGGTGCAGGGCAAGGTCTCGAAAAAGTGGTCGATCCAGTTCACGCGCCCCATCCTCAGGGCTGGGCAGTTTGCGGGTGTCGTTGTGGTGTCGGTCAGCCCGGAACAGTTCGCCAGCTTTGCGAATACGCTTGCGATTGGCAAGGACGGGGCTGCCACGATCATCCGCGAGTCTGGGCAGGTCCTGGCCCGCGTGCCCAACCCGACCGCGGGTATCGAAAAACCGCCCCGCGCCCGGCATTTCAACAAGCCGGGTGCACTGGGAACAGGTAGCTACCGCGTGGTATCGGGCACCGACGGCGTGGAGCGCATCATCGGCTATCACCATGTGCCCGAGATCGGGCTCTACTTCCTGGTGGGCGAGTCGGTGGCCTCGGTGCTCGCGCCTTACGACGGCTATCGGCGCACTGCGCTGGTGGAGGCAGCCGGCTCCACCCTGCTGCTCGCGCTGCTGTATTTCACGCTTCGCCACCAGGGGGCCGAGCGCAAGCGGCACATCGAAGAGATGCGCCTGGCCTCCATGGTCTATGCATCGAGCAGCGAAGCGATGATGGTGACGACGCTTGATGGGCGCGTGATCGACGTGAACCCTGCCTTTACCGTCACCACGGGCTATTCGGCGCAGGAATTCAAGGGTCAGTCCAGCGACGCCATCCGCTCCGAATGCAACGAGCGGGCTGTGATCGAAGCCATGCGCGAGGGCGTTGCAACCAAGGGGTCGTGGAGCGGCGAATACCTGATCCGCCGCAAGGACGGCAGCGAGTTCCCCGCGCTGCTCACCATCGACACATTTGCCGACAGCACGCTGGGCGAGCCGCGCCGGGTTGCGCTCATCCACGACATGACGGAGAAAAAGCGCGCCGAAGAGGTCATCTGGCGGCAGGCCAACTTCGATGCGCTCACCGATCTGCCCAACCGGCACATGTTCTACAACCGCCTGCGGCAGGAGATTGCGCGGGCGCGGCAGACGTCTACACAACTGGCGTTGCTGTTCATCGATCTGGACCGTTTCAAGGAAGTGAACGACACGCTCGGCCATGACCAGGGCGACGTTCTGCTCAAGGAGATCGCCCGGCGCATCTCGGCCATCGTGCGCGGCACCGATACGGTCGCGCGGCTGGCGGGCGACGAGTTCACCATCATCCTTCCGGACCTGTCCGATGCCGGGGCGGTCACGCCCATCATTCGCAGCCTGCTCGCGCGCATTGCCACGCCGCTGCAGCTTGGCCAGGAAAGCGTGGAAGTGTCGGCCAGCATCGGGGTGGCGCTGTACCCGCGCGATGCCGACTCCGCAGAATCGTTGCTCGTGCGCGCAGACCAGGCCATGTTCGCGGCCAAGAGCGCGGGACGGAATCAATGGGCCGTCTTTACCCCGGCATTGCAGCGCGCCGAACAGGAACGCCTGCGCGTGACCAGCGACCTGCGCGTGGCGCTCGCGCACGGGCAGCTTGCGGTGCACTACCAGCCCATCGTCGATCTGCTCACGGGCAAGGTCCGCAAGGCAGAGGCGCTGATCCGCTGGACGCACCCCGTGCGGGGCGAGATCGATCCGGGAGATTTCATTCCGGTGGCTGAGGACACCGGGCTGATCGTCGAGATCGGCAAATGGGTGCTGAACAGAGCGCTGGACCAGCTCACGCACTGGCAGGCCACGCTCGACAACACGATGCAGGTGTCGGTCAACAAGTCGCCGTTGGAGTTCCGCGCGCACCAGTCGGGCACCGAATCGTGGCCCAAGGTGGTGGAGCGCCGGGGGCTTCCGCCGCACAGTCTGGTCGTTGAAATAACCGAAGGCTCGTTGATGGACGACAACGCGGAGGTGATCGAGCACCTGCACGAATTCCGGCGCGCGGGCGTGGACATTGCACTCGACGATTTCGGCACGGGGTATTCGTCGCTCTCGTACCTGAAGCGCTTTGATATCGACTACATCAAGATCGACCAGTCGTTCGTGCGCAGCCTCGCGCATGACCCGAAAGACATCGCACTGTGCAGCGCCATCGTAAGCATGGCGCACGCGCTGCGCATCAAGGTCATTGCCGAAGGGATTGAGACCGAGGAGCAGAAGGCGATCCTGGTGGCGGCGGGCTGTGACTACGGCCAGGGCCACCTCTTCTGCCCGCCGGTGCCGCCCGCCGCGTTTGAAGCCTTTGTGGCCAAAAGCCAGCTTGCCGAAACCTAGGTACCACGGCGCAGGCCGCTTCGATCATTCGGCCCGTATGGCTTGCAGCAACTAGACGCCCCGGGCCGCACGTGAACCCGCGCCCACCACGGTGCGGTTCTTGCCTTCGTGCTTGGCCTGATACAGCGCAAGGTCGGCGGCTTCGATCAGCGTGGTGGTCGGCACGTCGTGCACCGGATTCACCAGCGCGCCGCCGATGCTGACCGTTACGTAGTCGCCAGTGGACGAATGCAGGTGCGGCACCTGCAGGGTCTCGATCGCACCGCGGATCTTCTCTGCCAACTGCTTCAACCCCTCGGCACTGTTGCCGGGGAGCACGACGGCAAACTCCTCTCCGCCAAAACGCGCCGCCAAGTCACCAGGGCGGCCCAGGCACGCTTCCACCGTGCTACCGATGCGCTTGAGCACCTCGTCCCCGGCCACATGGCCGTAGGTGTCGTTGTAGAGCTTGAAGTTGTCGACATCGATCATCAGGAACGACAGCGTCGTGCCCTCGCGTGCGCCGCGCCGCCATTCCGCGCTCAGGTATTCGTCGAGATAGCGGCGGTTGGCCAAGCCGGTCAGGCCATCGGAGTTGGTCAGGCGGCGCAGTTCCAGATTGGCTTCGAGCAACTGCTGCTGCGACTGGCGCAGCGCGCGGTACGCCTCGTCACGCTGCAGCAGGTTGACGTACGAGCGCGAGTGGTAACGGATGCGCGCCAGCAATTCGATGCGGTCCGGCAATTTGACAAGGTAGTCGTTGGCGCCCGCTGCAAACGCAGCGCTCTTGATGACCGGCTCCTCCTTGGTCGACAGCACGATGATCGGCACGTCGCGCAGCACCGGGTTGGCGCGATAGTCGCGCACCAGCGTCAGGCCGTCGGTGCCCGGCATCACCAAGTCTTGGAGGATGACGGTGGGACGCGTCTGGATGGCGGCGATCATCGCCTCGTCCGAGCGCGCGCAGTAGTGGAAATCGATACGATCTTCACTGCTCAGCGCCTGACGAATGGCCTCGGCCACGATGGCCTGATCGTCCACCAGCAGCACCATCACTGGCACATCGGCAGCTGCCGGTGTACGCAACAGCGCGCGTGCGGCCTCCAATGCGGCTTCCGCTGCAGGCATGGGCTTATTCTGGTCAGCACCATCCGGATGATCCGGAATCTCAGGTGGTTGGTTGGTCATGTGATGCTCCCCGTTTCTGGTTATGTGTGTCATGGCGATGGCTCGTGCGTGCTTCAGGCGCGCACGAGCGCGATGAGTTCGTCGGCGATGCGGTCAAGCGGCAGGATGGCGCGCGCCGCATCCAGCGCAGCCGCGGCCTTGGGCATGCCGTACACCGCGCTGGTGGCCGCGTCCTGCGCGATGGTGTGGTAACCCTTGGCGCGCATTGCCTTCAGACCGATGGCGCCGTCGCGGCCCATGCCCGTAAGCAGTACACCGATGGCGTTGCCCCGCCAGTGCTCGACCACGCTGTGGAAGAACACGTCGACCGACGGCCGATAGGGCGTGCTGGCCGGCTCATGCGTGTAGCCGAAGGTACCGCCGGGCAGCACATGCATGTGGTCATTGGTGGCCGCGAGCAGCACCTCGCCTGCATGCGGGCGGTCGCCTTCCACGGCCACGCGCACTTTCAGGGCAGTCTGGCCGTTCAGCCATTCGGCCATCCCGGCTGCGAAGGCCTGGTCAACGTGCTGAACCACGGCAATGCCCGCGGCAAACTCCGCTGGAAGTTTGCCCAGCACGGCGGCCAGTGCGGTGGGCCCACCGGCAGAGGCGCCGATGGCCACCAGAGGCACCGCGCCATCACGCGCGGGGGTGCCCGCACACGGCCTCGGCACCACGGGTTTATCCAGCAGGCGGCCAATCTGATCGATCTTGGTGAGCAGCGGGTGGTTGGCGCCGGCATCCGGACCACCGCCGAGCGTGGGCGTATCCACGGCGTCCAGCGCACCGGCGCCCATCGCCTCGTACACGCGCCACGCGTTGGCACCCACGCTGCTGGTCACCACCAGGATCGCGCACGGGTTGCGCGACGCCATGATCCGTCGGGTGGCTTCCACGCCATCAAAGCGGGGCATGATCAGATCCATCAGCACCACGTCGGGCGGCTGCGCAGCGCAAAATTCGACGGCCTGCGCCCCATCGGTCGCCACCCACAGCACGCGGTGCTCGGGCCGGCGTGCGATCGTGCGGCGCATGGCTTCAACGGCCAGCGGCATATCGTTGACGATGCCGATATTCATGTCCGCGCTTCTCCAATCAGGTCGCGCACTGCGTCGAGCAGCGCTTCATCGTGGAAACTGCCTTTGGCGAGGTAATAATCCGCGCCGGCATCCAGGCCACGGCGGCGGTCTTCCTCGCGGTCCTTGTAGGACACCACCATCACGGGCAGCGCCTTGAGCGCGGCGTCGCGCTTGATGAGCGTGACAAGTTCGATGCCATCCATGCGCGGCATGTCGATGTCGGTAACGACAAGGTCGAAGTCTGCGCCGCGCAAGGCGTTCCAACCGTCCATGCCGTCTACGGCCACGGTGACGGCGTAGCCGCGTTTTTCCAACAGCTTGCGTTCCAGCTCGCGCACCGTGAGCGAATCGTCCACCACCAGCACGTGCTTGCGCTGCTGCACGGTCACGCCCTGCCCGCGCTGCACCTTGTCGAGCTGGCCGCCGCGCACGAGCTTGTCGACTGAACGCAGCAGGTCGTCGACATCGACGATCAGCACGGCATCGCCGTTTTCCATCAGCGCACCGGCGGCAATGTCACGCACCTTGCCAAGCCGAGCATCCAGCGGCTGAACCACCAGCATGCGCTCGCCCAGGAAGCGGTCGACAGCAATGCCGTATGTCTCCGCGCCCTCGCCAATCACGACCACCGGCACGCTCTCGCGCGCTTCGCCCGGGGGTTGCGTACCGAGCAACTGGTGCGCCGTCACCAATCCCGTCGGGCGGCCCTCGAAGCGGAAATGTTGCTGGCCTTCGAGCATGTCGATCTCGGCGCGGCCCAGCTCAAGCGTGCGCCGCACGTAGGCCAGTGGAAACGCATACGCCTCACCGCCTACGTCCACCAGCAAGCTGCGGATCACCGACAGCGTGAGCGGCAACTGCAGCATAAAGCGCGTGCCGCGCCCCGGCTCGTTGTGGATGCGAACAGTGCCACGCACCGCCTTGACCATCTCGTGCACGGCATCGAGCCCGACACCACGTCCGGACACATCCGTCACCTGCTCGCGCATCGAGAAACCCGGCAGCAGCAGGAAGTCGAGCAACTCGTGATCCGACAGGCGGCTGGCGGTCTCGGCATCGGACAGCCCGCGCCGTACCACCGCTGCACGCACCGCCTCCAGGTCGATACCGGCGCCATCATCGGCCACGGTAATCAGCAGTTTGCCCGCGCTGTGGCGCGCTTCCAGCGTGATGCCTGCTTCCGCTGGCTTGCCTTGTGCCTCGCGGGTTGCGGGCGTTTCCACGCCATGGTCGACGGCGTTGCGCAGGAGGTGGCCAAGCGGTGCGTCAAGCATGTCGAGAATGTCACGGTCGACCTGCGTGGTCTCACCGACGATGGTGAAGCGCACCTGCTTGCCCAGTGAGCGGGCCAGATCGCGCACCACGCGCGGATAGGCATGCGTAGCATCGCCAAACGGCCGCATGCGGCACTGCAATGCCTCGTCGTACAGCTGCTGAGCAAGGTGTGTGCTGCGACGATCGAAGCGGTCGAGATCGTCGATGTGCTCGCCCAGCGTCTGCTGCATGTGGCTGAGCATCTGGCGCACGTCGTTGAGCGCAGCGTGCATGTCTGCGTCGGCATGCCGGTCGAGCCGCTCGACCAGCGTTTCGTAAAGCGTATCGAGCGCCAGCGCTGCCGCACGGTGCGTGCGTTTGACGCGCAACATCGATTCGCCAAACGGCTTGAGCCAGCGAGACTCCACCAGCGATTCACCCGACAGGCTCAGCAGACGATCGAGGTTGTCGGCGCGCACGCGCAGCATGCGATGCGAATCGCTCGTGCTGCCGATGGGCGCACGTTGCGGTGCGGGTGCAGCGGGTTCGGGTGGCGGCACCGGAGGCGTAGAGAGCGCCGCCACCTCGGCATTGAGCAGCGCCATCGCGGCCTGCAGCGTGGCGTCTTCGGTGGCGAGCTCCGGTTCGGCAAACGTTGTAGCTGCGCGTGCGACGGCGGCGCTCTCCGGCGCGGAAAACGCAGCCAGCACGGCATCGACCTCCGCTCGCGGCACCTGCCCGCCCGTAGCAGGCAGGCCGACACGCAGCAGAAGATCGGTGCCACGCAGCAGCACGTCGATATGCGCAGCGCTGAGTACCAGCGTGCCGTGCTGCGCTGCCACGAACCATTCTTCCATGCGGTGTGCAACGTCTACACCGTCCTGCAGGCCGACGATGCGCGCCGCGCCCTTGAGCGAATGTGCCGCACGCATGCAGGCTTCGAGCGCGGCGGCGTCGGTTGGCGCGCGCTCAAGCGTCAGCAAACCGGTGGACAGCACACGTGTCTGCGTCTGCGCTTCTTCATGGAACAGCGCCAGCAACGATTGGCGGCCCAGATCGTCATCCATGCTCATCGCAGGCTCCGGGCAATCGAGTCGAACACGCGGTCGGTATCAAGCAGGCCAATGGTGGCATCGCGCCACGCCAGCACGCCACGTGCGTGGGCCGTGGTCGCGTGCGTGAGCGTGGACGGCACCGGCAGCAGCGCGGTGGCCGGAAAGCGCAGCACGCCTTCCACTTCATCCACCGGGAAGACGGCCGGTTCATCGCGGTGTGCAGCCACCAAGAGCCGCGCATAACCATTGCGCCCGGCGTGCTTGCTGCCCGCTTGATCCAGCCCCAGCAACTCGCCAAGCGACACCGCCACCGTCAGCGCCCCGCGAATGTTGACCAGCCCCAGCACCACCCGGTTACGCCGATGCGGCAACGTGTGGATGGCGCGCGGCGTATCGATCTGCCGCAGCGCGGTGGCCGGCAGCGCGAGCCATTCGTCGGCGATACGGAATACGAGCACGGCCAGCTCCGCGCCCGCCTGCTCCAGCGTACGCAGCGGCGCGGCCGTGCGATGCGCCAGCGCCGCGGTTTCCAGGTCGGCATCGCTCAGCGCGCGATCCAGCAGTGCAGCGGCCCCCTCTTCAAAGATGGGGCAGTTCAGGCAGCGCGCGTACTCAGGCAGGCGCGGGCAGGATTGATCGCCACGCGTGCCGATGCGGTTCCAGCAGTCATCAACGAGCGTGGTAACGCCCGCGTGGTCATGGACGGCGTGCGCCATGCGTTCCTCGTGAGTGCTCCGGGGTTCCGGAGAGTGCAGATGGGGTCTTGTCCTGGCGCGCCAGGGCGCGCTCCGCACGCAGCATGAGCTGGCGTGCGCCCACGGTATCCCCGGCAACGTCGAGCAGCGCGGCCAGGTGGGTCAGCGCTTCGTAATGCGCGGGTTCCAGGTACAGCGCCTTGCGATAAAAGTCGCCTGCATCCGCCTGGCGCCCGCGCGCATCGGCAATCAGGCCGAGCAGGTAGAACGTATCGGCTTCGGGGGCGCGCAGGTTGGCGATCTCCAGCGCCACACGTTCGGCTTCGTCAAGATTGCCGGCGTCGGCCAGCCGCCGTGCGTCGGCCACGGTGGCCGGCTCGCGCAGCACGGTGTCGATCTCGGGAATGGTCGGACGCGACGGCCGCTCGGCAAGGCTGGGCCCAGGATTGTGCCTGGAGGGCGCAGGCGCGCGCACCGCTACAGGGCGCACAGGCACCGACGGCAACGCCACGCCGGGCAACCCCACCACCGGAGCCGCATGCTCGGGCGGCAGTGGCAAGCGAAATGGCAACGGCGCCCGAACACCTGTTTCACTGGCCGCCGTGCGTTGAAACGCAAACGCCAGCGGAATGCGCGCAGAGCTCATCGCATGACGCATCATCAGGCCCGTTTCAGCAGGGCCGACGAAGATCATGCCGTCTTCCGCCAGCTGTGAATCGAGCCGGCGAATCGCCTGATCCTGCGCATCGCGGTGGAAGTAGATCAGCACGTTGCGGCAGAAGATGAAGTCGTAGCGTGTGTCATCGGCCGGTGCGTCCGACAGGTTGGCCTGAGCAAAGCGTACCAGCCCGCGCACGGTGTCGCTCAACTGCCAGCCGCCGTCGACCTCGGTGAAATGCCGGTCGCGGAAGGTCAGCGGGTGGCCTCGGAAAGCATTGCGCCCGTACACCGCACGCCTTGCCTGTTCAATGGCGCGCGCGCTGATGTCGATCGCGTCAATGGTAAAGCGCGCGGGGTCGATGCCTGCATCGAGCAGCGCCATCGCTGCAGAGTACGGCTCTTCACCGGTCGAGCACGGCGCACTCAGGATGCGCAGTACGCGCATCGGCACGCGCGCAAGTTTTTCGCCCACCACGCGCGCCAGCGTGACGAAGGCCTCGCGGTCTCGGAAAAACCACGTCTCGGGCACGACCAGCGCTTCGATCAGGGCCTGCCGTTCTTCCGGGGCGGTGTTCAGGCGCAGCCAGTACGCGTCCAGCGCCGCTGCGTCCACGGTGTTCGGCATGCCGCGCTCGGCCAGCATTGCGCGCGTGCGGTCCAGCACGGCGCGCTCCAGCGTGTTCGCACCAAGCGACGGCGCGTCAATGCCCGTCTCGTGCGAGAGCCAGGCTTCAAAGCGGGGATCAACGGCCACCATGACGATCAGCCAACGGTGGCCGGAAACAGCAACGCACGCACGCGCGCGTCGAGCACCGCCTCGGTATCGACCCGCTGCACGAGGCCGTCGTCCAGGCTTGCCACGGAACCGAGCCAGCGCGCATTGGGCGTGGCGACACCGCTGTCGGCAAAGTGCGCATCATCGATACGTCGCGTGTGCGTTGCGTGCTCGAGCATCAGGCCCAGCAGCGGTGCTTCGTCGCCACGGGTGCCGGATTCATAGCGCACCAGCACCAGCCGCGTCGAGCGCAACGGCCGCGCGGGGCGGCCCAAGGCAAGCTGCGGCACGTCGATCACCGGCACGGGCGCGCCATGCCGTTCAATCACGCCCGCCACCCACGCTGGCGCACCGGGAATCGACTTGGTGGCGGCCAAGGGCAGCACTTCAGCAATCTGCGCCACGTTGAGCGCATAGCGGTCGCCATCGAGCTGGAACAGGAGATAAAGCATGGCGATTCTCGCTACGGCAAAAACACCTCAATGCGGATGCGCGGCGGGTCAGGCTTCGATCTTGAAGCGCGACACGCCGGTACGAAGCTGGTTGGCCACTAGCGTCAGGTCATCAATCGCCTGCGACGACTGGCGCAGCGATTCCGCCGTCTGCTGCGCGGCTTCGGACAACTGCGACAGCGCCTGCGTAATCTGCTCGGCGCCGGTGGCCTGCGTCTGCATGCCCTCGTTCACCATCTGGAAGCGCGGCGCCAGCGTCTGCACTTCGGTAATGATCTGGGAGAGCTGCGTGCCGACCTGCTGCACGTCACGCATACCGCGTCGCACCTCTTCCGAGAACTTGTCCATGCCCATCACGCCTGCGGAAACGGCCGACTGGATTTCCTTGACCGTCTGCTCAATGTCGTAGGTGGCGACTGCGGTCTGGTCGGCCAGCCGGCGGATTTCCGTGGCCACCACCGCAAACCCGCGGCCGTATTCGCCAGCTTTCTCCGCCTCAATAGCCGCGTTAAGCGACAGCAGGTTCGTCTGGTCAGCCACCTTGGTGATGGTCGACACCACCTGGTTGATGTTGGTCGCCTTTTCATTGAGGATCGCCAGTTTGGCGTTCACCGAACCCGCAGCTTCCATCACGCCGCGCATGGTGTCTTCCATGCGCGTGAGGCCGCTCTGGCTGGCACCGGCCAGCGTGGCGGATTGCTCGGCCACGCTCGACACCTCGTTCATCGTGCGCAGCAGGTCGCGGGATGTGGCAAAGATCTCACGCGAGGTGGCGCCGATCTCGGTGGTCGTCGCGGCGGTCTCGGCGGCGGTGGCCTGCTGCTCCTTGGAGGTGGCGGCAATCTCGGCCACGGACGTCGTCACCTGCAGGGAAGACTTCTGCGCCTGCGACACCAAGCTCGCCAGCTCTTCGGCCATGCGGTTGAAGCCTTCTTCCAGCGTGCCGAACTCATCGTTGCGCCGCAAATCGAGCCGGCCAGACAGGTTACCGGTGCGCATGTCATCGTGCGCATCCACCACACGGGCCATCGGCACCGTAATCGCCTTGAACAGCGCATAGCCCAACGCCAGCGCGGCGAGCAACACCACGCCAAGCGCCACGGCCAGCGTCACCTCGGTGCTCTGTACGGAGCTGCGAATCTGCTGCGCCGATTGGTCGGCTGCTGCGCGGTTGTCGGTCACGAGCTGTTCGGCAACCTTCACGGCCTCTTCCCAGGCAGGAATGGCACGTTGCGCCGCAACCTGTGCAGCCGGCCGGGATTTGGCCGCCTGTTGCACAGCGTCGTTGAACATGACCAGGTATTTGTCGATGGCGGCGCGATACACGCGGAACCGCTGGCGGTCATCCTCGCGGAAGATGGTGGCATCGTAGGCGGTCGAGTATTGATCCAGCTCCCGCACGCTTTTGGCCGCGCGGTCCAGATCGCGCCGCACGGCATCTGCATCGGTATCGACAAACAATGCACGTTCGAGCATCGCCTGGCTACTGCGCGTTGCCGCGCGCAGCGATGTCGACAAATACAAACCCGGTACCGAATCGCGCTCCAGGCTCATGGCCTCTTCGTCAATCGCGCGAAGCCGCGTGTACGACACCGCCGCCATGATGACCATCAAAATGAACAGCACGCCGAAGCTCAAGACGATGCGGTTGCCGAGTGAGAAGCGGCCGCCGCGAAGCATGCCTGACAGGGTTGCGTTGCTGATGCGGGGCGTCGCAGAGACCATGTTTGAAACCTAGAAGAAACCGACAAGAAAGCCGTGGCGAAAAAGACGTGAGAGCGGCCCAGAGCGCGCCACACAGAAGTGTTTGGAATGGTAAAGGAACGTATCGGTCACCGGAACCGAAACCTGTGTGATTCCGCGTCAATACGAGGGTAAGCCCCTGCCATGTCAAGATTGACGCGCCGCCCATTGAGCACAGGCGCGCACATAGGCGGCGTCTGCGCGGTCGTCTCAACCGCCCCGCAGGGCATGCGCAAACGCTTGCACCACGTCGGCAGACGCATCGGTGATGGCCCAGTAGCCCATGCCGGCAGTGCGCCAGACCATCAACTGGTAGCCGCGCTCGGTGCGCAGCGTGGGCTCGGTGTCGCCGCCCGCCTCGGGGCGTACATACAAGTCGACGGGATGCTTCGCGGAGCGGTAGACCAGCACCGCCACCGGGCGGCCGTCGATGTAGTCCAACCGGCCGCCGATGAGCGGGAACCCTCGTGCGGCAAGGTCGGTAACGGGCGGCGCATAGTCGATGCGGCCGTTGAACCACGGCTTGACCGTGTGGCGATCGGACGACAGTACATCCGTCTCTCGCGCGCCCAGCAGCGCCCGCACATGGCTGGCGGTGATGTCGTGCGCGGTGAGCGCAGCGGCATCGGGCCGGCCAACCAGCACGCCCACACCGAGTGCTACCGCCGCGAGCGCGCCTGCGCCCAATCCCAAGCCGAGCCCCCGAGATGGCGTGACCAACCAATTGGCCAAGTGCCGCCATGGTGATTCCGTCCGGCGCGGCGCGCGCGGGCTGGGCGATTCGGGGCGCACGCCAGCCTCCGCCTGCGCGGCCTGCACCGCTTGCAATACACGCTGGCTCAAACCCGCCGGCGCCTTCATGTACAGCGCCGGCGCACGCAAGCCCTGCCGCAGCGCACGCACCACACCATCGTGGCGCGCCGCAATGTCGGTACAAGCGGCACACGTGGCCAGATGCGCTTCCATGCGCAGGCTGTCGGCCGCTCCAAGTTCGCCATCGGCGCGGGCAGCCAGCAACGCGCGGATGTCGTCACAGTTCATGGCGGAACTCCTTGGTGCTGTTTCCCAGACCGCCCGATGCGCGGATGGGCGTCACATTGGTGCGCAGCGGCGCATTGTCTTCCGTGAGCAGGCGTGCGAGCTGCTGCCGAGCACGCGCCAGCCGCGACATGACCGTGCCGATGGGCGCGTCCACCACGGCGGCAATGTCGCGGTACGGCAGGTCTTCCAGCTCGCGCAGCACGAGCACCTCGCGATACGGCACCGGCAACTGCGCCAGCGCGGCATGCACGCGGCGCACGTCGTCGATGCGGGCAAGCAGCGCGGCGGGGTCGACGCCAAAGCTGGCGTTGTCGTCGCTCGCCTGGCCGGCGGCCGCGTCGTCATCCCACGGCTGGGCCGGGGCCTGTTTGCGGCGCGCGCATTCCGAGAACCACGTGTTGCGCACGATGGCGAGCAGCCACGGGCGACCATCGCCGCCGCGAAACCCGCCAAACAGCCGGAATGCGCGCAGGCAGGCTTCCTGGACGATGTCGTCGGCGTCTTGCGCGTCGCCCGAGAGCCAGCGCGCCAGGTTGTAGGCGGCGTCGACATGCGGCAACACCGCCTGCGCAAAGCGCTGGGCGTCGGTGGGCGAATCGAGCGGGGTGTCTGACAGGTCGGGCATGACGGCCTGGAGGCAGTTGACCTCCGTATACCGGGGCGCAATCCAGTTTATTCCCGCACCGAAGAAATTTTGTGAAAACGCCAATCTTGTGGAATACGCAGGCACCCCGGCCGGTATGACAGACAGGACCGGCGCTTCCGTCATTGCCGTCGCGCCGGGCCGCTATCCAACTCAGTCATCTATTGCAGGGGACACCCATGAGCAAGCAACCCGGACGACGCCAGTTCCTGCAACTGGCCGCGGTCGGCGGTCTGGTGTACGCATCCGGCCTGCCCGGCTGGCAGGCGATGGCGGCCACCACGCGCGCTGCCGGCGCCAAGCCAGACGATTTCTACTTCGTGCAGTTATCCGATACCCACTGGGGCTTCAAGGGCGCGCCCAATCCGGATTCGCAAGGCACGCTGCCCAAGGCGATTGCGGCCGTGAACGCGCTTTCGCCCGCGCCGGACTTCGTCATCTTTACAGGCGACCTGAGCCACATCAGCGACGATCCTGCC
Organism: Burkholderiaceae bacterium 26; assembly: GCA_000955795.1. GTDB lineage: Bacteria > Pseudomonadota > Gammaproteobacteria > Burkholderiales > Burkholderiaceae > Ralstonia > Ralstonia chuxiongensis. Next base: position 383,251 of record JYOB01000016.1, on the reverse strand, counting down.
GTGCGCCGCAAGCGGCTGGCCGAGTTTCGCGACATTGCCGCCAAGATCAAGGTGCCGGTTGTGCACTACATGCCGGGCGAGCACGATGCCTCGCTCGACAACGGCGAGGCCTATATCGAACTCTTCGGCCGCACGCATTATTCGTTCGACCACAAGGGTGTGCATTTCATCGCCATCGACAACGTGTCAGACCCCTCCGCGCGCGTGGGCGAGGCACAGCTCGCGTGGCTGGCCGCGGATGTGCGGTCCGTGCCTGAGCACACGCCCATCGTCGTGTTCACGCACCGGCCGCTGTTCGATCTGTACCCGCAATGGGACTGGGCCACGCGAGACGGCCAGCAGGTCATCGACCTGTTGATGCCGCACCCGAACGTGACGGTGTTCTACGGCCACATCCACCAGGAACACCATCACATGACGGGGCACATTGCGCACCATTCGGCACGCTCGCTGATGTTTCCGCTGCCCGCGCCACCCGCGCCGGGCTCGCAAGCAAAACGCAACCCGGTCCCGTGGGATGCCGCCGCGCCGTATCGCGGCCTGGGCTGGCGCAGCATCACCGAGCACGGCCAGCAGGACACCGCCACCTGGGCGCTGGCCGAACAGCCAATCCAGGCGACCAGCGAAGCTAACACCACCCCCAAGACGCCGGAGACCACCTGACATGCGCCCTCTCATTGCACACAACCCCAAGCGCCGCTTGGCGCTGCGTCAGTTCACCGTGCTCGCGGCAGGTGCGGCGCTCGCCTGTGTTGCGCATGGCGAGGGCCCGACGGTCATTCGCGTGCACGCGCGCAAGTTCACCTTCACGCCCGACAAGATCTCGCTCAAGCGCGGCGTGCCCGTGGTGTTCGAGCTGACCGGGCAAGACATCCTGATGGGTTTTTCGATTCCGGATTTCAACGTGCGCGCCGACGTCGTGCCGGGGCAGACCGTGCGGCTGGCGCTCACGCCGGACAAGACCGGCACGTTTGATTTCCTGTGCGACATCTTCTGCGGCTCCGGCCACGAAACGATGAACGGAACATTGACCGTCACCTGAAGCGCAAAGAGCAAAGAAGAAAGCGAAGTGAAACGCCCCGACCTGTTCGGGGCGTTTTCATTGGCGGGATGCACGCATGACGTGCGTGCAGCGGCATACAGATTCTTCACGACGCGCGGGAATAAACCGTTGGCCTACGGTGTTTACTCCACTAACACGCCATCGACCCGCACTCTGGAGGACCTACATGTCGTCACGTTCGAAGCGTCGTCTACGCACGTTGCTGTTTGCTGTGTTCACACTCATGTCAGGCATCGGGACGCACGCTGCAGTTGCGCAGGAGGCGCCGCCACAGGCCAATCGCGAGCAGGCCTTCCTCGCCGAAAACGATGTCGCCATGACAAAGATGATGGATGGCATGGCCGCGAAGCCCAGCGGCAACATCGACCAGGATTTCGTCGCGATGATGACGCCACATCACCAGGGCGCCATCGACATGGCCGTGGCCTACCTGCGCTACGGCCAGAACGAACAACTGCGCCGCATCGCGCAGGAAATCGTCGTCGCGCAACAGCAAGAGATTGCAGCGATGCGCTTGGCGCTTGGCCAGCCGCCGCCCCCGTCGGCACCGGTCCCCACGCAGCTCCGCCCGGCCTCCGCAACGACTGCGCCCGCATCCCATGCGGCGCATCACGCCCACACCACCACCCCCCAACAGGAAGACCGATGAAGAACCGACTGTTTGTTGCCACGGCGCTTGCCGCAACGGCCATCACGTGCGCCGCGAGCGCCAGCGCCGGGCAGGCACCCGCATCCCTTGCCTCGCCTGACATTCCCATCAGCCACAGGGATCGCGTCTACGCGGCCGAGCAATTCTCGAACACGGTGTCCGTCACGGACCCCGCCAGCAACACGCTCCTGGGTGTGATCAAGCTGGGCGATCCTGCGCCCGGCAACTTCAGCCCGCTCTATCGCGGACAGGTGCTGGTGCACGGCATGGGCTTCTCGCCAGATCACCGGACCTTGGCGGTCGTCTCCATCGGCTCCAACTCGGTCACGTTCATCGATACGCAGACCAACGCCGTCAAACACACCACGTATGTTGGCCGCTCGCCTCACGAAGCGTTCTACACGCCGGATGGCAGCGAGGTCTGGGTGACCGTGCGCGGCGAAAACTACATCGCCGTGCTCGATGCCAATACCTATGCAGAGAAGGCGCGCGTTACCGTACCGTCGGGCCCTGGCATGCAGATCTTCTCGCCGGACGGCAAGTACGGCTACGTGTGCTCGTCGTTCAATCCGGAAACGGTCGTGATCTCGACGGCTGATCACAAGATCGTGGGACACATCAAACAGGAATCGCCGTTCTGTCCCAACATTGCTGCCACGCCGGATGGCAAGCAGGTGTGGTTCACATTGAAGGACATCGGCAAGGTGCAGGTATTCAACGCCCGCCCGCCGTTCAATGCGATCACGTCGTTCGAGACCGGGCCCATCACCAACCACGTCAACTTCGCGCATAACGCCAAGGGCACGTTTGCCTATGTGACGATCGGCGGCACGAACCAGGTCAAGGTATTCCGGACCGACAATTTCGAACAGGTCGCGACGATTCCCGTCGGCAAGCTTCCGCACGGTCTATGGCCGTCTGGTGACGGCACCCGCATCTATGTCGGCCTGGAGAATGACGACGCACTGGCCGTCATCGACACACTGACGAACAAGGTCGTATCGACTGTTCCGATTGGGCAGGCACCGCAGGCGCTGACGTACGTGCCGAACGCTGTGCCTGATGGCAACGGCACGGAGAACCTGCAACCGCTTGGCACAGCGGGGCAGGTCAGCCATCTCGCACTCGTGCCGGCCGCCGCAGACAAGTCCGACGCATCTGCCGCCCCCACCAGCGTGGCGCTGTTCGATCAGGGGCTCGTCCAGGTGTTCCAGGCATCGGTGACCGGATTGCAGCCGAAGCAGCCCTATGCGATTGCCTTGTCACAGAATGCGGATGGCAGCGGCCCGCTTGAGACCCTGGCGAGCTTCATGACCAACCCGGCCGGTGGCGCCATCGTCAACTCGATCGGGCAGATTCGGCAGGTGGTCACGCCTGGCAACGCGGACGCTGGCAACACGCGCCGGTATCTTGTGATTGCACCGGTGGTGTCCGGCAAGCTTGGGACTGCGGTGCAGATTCAGGCACGCTAGGCAATGTGCGCCCCTGCGGCGTTCGTGCCGGGGCAGACCGTGCGGCTGGCGCTCACGCCGGACAAGACCGGCACGTTTGATTTCCTGTGCGACATCTTCTGCGGCTCGGGCCACGAGACGATGAATGGAACATTGACCGTCACCTGAAGCGCAGCGGCCAGCGCCCGACGCCCAACGCAAAACGCCCCGAACAAGTCGGGGCGTTTTCATCTGCGAGCGCTGCCTCAGGCCAGCGCGTCCGGCACAGCCAGGGTGAGCAGCAGTTCGTCGAGCCGCTCCATGGTGGAGGTCATACCGTCTTTCATACCCATGTCGATGACCTTCTGCACATCTTCCGGCGAGTTGTACAGCACCACAGTCGTGACGAGGGTGCGTTCGTTCGCATCGGCAAAGGTGACATCCCAGCGGGCGCGAGGCATATGCGGATTCACGGCCCCGGTTTCATCAGAAAAACCATCAATGGCCGCATAGCTGTCGATCGGGTTGATCTTCTGATAGTCCAGACGGCTCCAGAATGACTCTCCATCGGGCGTGATCATGGCGTAGTGCCAGTAGCCGCCTTCCTTGAATTCCATATGCTTGGTCTTGGTGGCGAGCGGCTTGGGCGCAAACCACTGATCGAGCAGTTCGCGCTTTGTATGGCAATCCCACACAAGCTGGCGCTTGGCCGCGAACTCTCGCCTCACGGTGAGGCTGCTCTTTTGCATGTCGACGAGGAAATCAAACCGAAGATCAGCCTTCATTGTTTTCTCCTTGGAGTTTCTCTAAGAGGTTGTCCAGATTGCTGTACCTGCTCGCCCAGATCGCGTGCTGCTTCTCAAACCAGCGCTCGGCTGCGGCCAGCTTCTTGCGCTCGAGCGTGCACGTCCGGATTCGGCCGGTCTTCTGCGAGCTGACCAGCCCGACGCCTTCCAGCACCCGCATGTGCTTCATGAATGACGGCAGCGCCATGTCGAATGGCTCTGCCAGCTCACTCACCGTCGCGGGCCCTTCGCCGAGCCGCTGAATAACTGCCCTGCGCGTTGGGTCCGAAAGCGCGTGAAATACCGCGTCTAGCGCAATTCCATTGTTATCCATTTGGCTAACTATATACGTGAGAATGCGTTGATGCAACCGGGTTCAACAGCATGTTGTAACGCAGGCGGGTGGCCGGTCGGCATGCACACACCCCCATGCTAGGATGACCTTCCCCCCGGCAGCAGCCACACCGCACATGACGACCATCTACGCGACACTCGGCGTGCAGCCCGACGCGACCCTGGACGAAATCAAGCGCGCTTACCGCCGCGCCACGATGAAGTGGCATCCCGACCGCAACCTCGGCCGCGAAGCCGAGGCCTATGCGGCGTTCCAGGAAATTCGCGAAGCCTACGCCATCCTCTCCGACGCTGAACAGCGCCGCGTGTACGACGAGGTCTTCGCGCAGGAAATGCAGCGCTGGCAGGCCGAGCGTGATGCGCAGGAAGCACAGGAGCGAGAGGCGCAACGCGAGCGCGAACGCCTTGCGCAGGAGCATTACGAAAAGATGGTCGCCATCGCAATGCGTTTTGCCGACGAGGGCCACAATCGCGACGTCTTGTTCGGCGTGCTGCTCGGCCGGGACTGCGATGCAGAACTTGCCGCGCGCATTGCCGACAGCGTGTGGGCCTTGCAGGAAGCACGGCGCGACAACGTGGCCGCCACAGACACGCACGCCAGTGAAGCGACGGTCCAACCCGATGAAGCGACTTCGCCCCAGCGGCACACAAGCGCGTTCGAGACGTTCTGGCAAGGGTTGTTTGGCCTGCGTCAATAGCTGCCGAGTTTTCACGAGCGTAGAGCGTCGGGACACATCCGACCGGGCATACGCCGATTCTGATTTATAGTTTCGCCCCTGCTCAGACGAAGCAGCCATCGGTACACTCTGCGCCATCGTTTTCCGTGCCATAGAGAAAGCGATCGAGGCTTGGAACCCTCGGACATAACGGGCAAGCGCCGGGCATAGGTGCTTGTCCTCAACCGCTATGGCTTGGCTTCGTCTCCCTCATTGGGCGAGCCAGGCTTGTACGGCTTCGGCCGTGCCGATCGTTATGTCTCGGTGTTCCAAACCTGCCTGTGCTCGCCCACCCCTCCCAAGGGTTGGGCGCGGTTCCGTTCATCACATGAAGAGGAATGCCGTGACCTGCTCGATCTTCCACGCCACCAATTCACCGGCTGGCGACGCGCTTAGCGAATATCAGAAAGGCGTGCTGTCTGCGCGTGAATTCCTGCGCGCAGTGTTCAGCCGCAACGCCGTGGGCAACACGTGTGATACAGGCACGACGCCTGCGTCAGAACATCCGGATCAACAACGCTGACTTCTCGGGCGACCCAGGCGCATGAGGTCTGCGCGCCGATGTTGCAGCATCGGTGCGGGGCTTGCCTGGGCTCGCCCACCCATCACCCTGAAGCGTGGTGCGCGGCTCGGCCCGCGCTACCTCGCGCCCAGCAACCGACACTCCGCCGACAACGCCAGCAGGTTCGGATCGCGCTCGCGATTGCGCTGCATCACCAGCACGATGTGCTGGCTGATCGCATAACGCGCGGCCAGCGGAATCAGTTGCACCTTGGGGCTGAAATCAGCCACGCGACGGGGCAGCAACGCGTAGCCGATGCCGCCGCTCACGAGGTTCATGAGCGAGAAGATGTCGCCCACGCGCAGGGCAATCTGCGGCGCAAAGCCGGCCTTGTCGAAGGCGGCCATGAAATCGTGATACGTCGCAAAATCGTCGCCGAGCGCAACGAACTTCTCGCCGCGCACGGCTTGCAAATCGATCTCCGCCGACGCCGCATACGGCGAGCCGAGCGGCGCGGCAAAAAGGATCTCGTCAGCAAACATCGGCACGGTCAGCAGATCGGGATTGCGCAGCGGCTCGCCCAGTGCGATGACGATGGCGTCGAGCTGGCCGTCTTCCAGCTTGGCGAGCAGGCTGCGGTTTGAGCCCAGCGTGAGTTCGATGTCGAGCGCGGAGCGGCGCGTCTTCAGGCCCGCAAAGATGCGCGGCAACGTGCCCACCGTCATCGAATACAGCCCGCCGATCTTCAGCGTGGTCGAAGAGAACCCCGCCGCTTCGCGCGTGCGGCGCACACCGGCTTCGCACTCGGCCAGGATGCGCTCCACGTGTTCCGCAAACACATAGGCGGTCGACAGCGGAATCAGCTTGCGGCCATCGCGCTTGAACAGCGGGCAGCGCAAACCTTCCTCCAGCGAATGCAGCGCGCGGTGCACGCTCACCGTGCTTTGCCCGAGCGCTTCCGACACACGCGCCATGTTGCCCAGCGTCATGAACGACTGGAACACCTCCAGCTTCTTCAGGGTGATGTCTTCATCGATTGCCATGGCTGGGTCTTGTCCGGGCGCGTTCTAAATAGTTGAGGTGACACTTTGCAGCGAATTGTGGCGACGGCGCGCCATCAATACCACACCGCCAGTGCCAATCGCTCAAGTCGACCCGATTACAGGTGAGATTTCGCGAGACCGGCTTCGAGCTCATCCCAGCGCTTGGACTCCGCCTCAGGAGCGTTCACTTCCCTGGTTGAAGGCGCCCGCCCCCGCGTGGGAAATGCCGCAACTCAATTGCCGCCTTCGGGCCCCACAAGCAGCTTGATCTGAAGCGCGGCCAGTTCGCGTAGCCGAACTGGATCATGATAGATGCGCTCCATCACGGCCAGCCCGCGCGTAAACGCAATGATGGCCTGAGCAGCTTTATCGGGCGGCACGGCGAGCGATGCGCGCACCGCATCACGAGACAGCGCTTCGGCGATAACCGCCTCCAACTGTTCCAGAAGCTCGCGCACGCGGTTCTGCATGGCCTCCCCAATCACGTCACTCTCCACGGCCGTCTTGGTCGTGAAGCAGCCTCGTGGTGGCACGTCGGCCGTCATGCTGGTAATGGACACGTCGAAGAAGCGCTCCAGCGCGCGACGCGCGGATGGAGCCTCCAGCGCCTGTCGCGACTCGGTCAGAACCGCTTCCGCATATCGATCGAACGCCAGCTGAAAAAGCTGCTCCTTGCCGCCATACGCGTGATAGAGGGAGCCGCGCTGCACGTCAGTGGCCTCCGCCAGGTCAGCCATGGAGGTCGCCTGCCAGCCTTTGACCCAGAACAGCTCCAGCACCTTGCTGAGCACAGCTTCCTCATCGAACTGCCGAACCATGGCCATCGTCTTTGAGATCTCCACCTTTTGATATTTGACACTGGTGTCAACATTGACGACCATGACAAAAATTATAGCGCGATTGCGCAAAGGACTCTTCTGAACAGTCCCGCCCCAGGTACGTGCCAAGCCGCCGCGTGTTCACCACTTCCATGATTGGCCGATCCGCCGATGCGCAAATAACGGCAACACAAGCGGCCGCTGGTGAAGGGCTCGATTTTGTCGTCGTCGTGCTCTTCGGGCCGCGCGAGGATGTCGAACCCCTGACCAAGCAATTCTCGCTTTTCAAAGGCTAACCATGGACAGCGCCAATCCGACTCAACGTCCCGTCACCCCAGATAGTTCCAGCGGAAAATCTGCTCGCGACGGCTGGGCCGCAGTGCTCACGGCCGCCACGCTGTGGGGCACAACCGGCATTGTCTTTCACGCGCTGGGAACATCGGGGGGCGCCAACGCCGTGTCCATCAGTTTCCTGCGGCTTGCGCTATCGGTGCCATTCCTCTTGGTCATGGCCCGTATCCGCATGGGCACTTGGCTTGCGCCGCTGACGATGCGCGGCTTCTTCGTGTTGATCGGACTCGGGCTCGGGATGGCCGCCTATCAACTTACATATGTGTTGGCCATTGAGCGCGTGGGCGTCGCCATCTCAGTGCTGATCAGCATCTGTGGCGCGCCGATCTTCGTGGCGCTCATCTCAGTGGTGTGGCTCGGTGAACGTCTTCAAGCGCAGACCCTGGTCGCCCTGGTCACGGCCATCGTAGGGACCGTGTTGCTGGTGGGCTTGCCTACCGAGGCCAACCAGAACAGCCATGGTTTCTGGATCGGTGTCGCTATCGCCATTGCATGCGCAGTCTGCCAGGCGTTTTACGTGCTTGCAGCGCGCGCCTCAGGCTCAGTCTGCGGACCCATGCACGCCGGAGGCATCGGCTTCGCCATCGGCGCACTTGCGCTGCTGCCCTTCGGCTTGGTCGAGGGCTTGCAACTGAGCTACTCACCGGGCGGCTGGGCGATGCTGTTGTATGTGGCCGCCGTGCCCACGGCGATTGCCCAGACCCTGTTCCTGAGCGGACTCAAGGGCACGGGCGCCATCGGGGGCGCGATTGCGAGCCTGCTGGAGCCATTGGTGTCCACCGTGCTGGCCGTCATCCTGCTGCACGAACACATGGCGTGGGTAGGCGTGCTGGGCACCGTCATCCTGCTCAGCGGGATCGTCATCATCCAGTGGACGCCCAAAAAACGTCCCAAGACCGTGGCGACATCCTCTCGTGCACCGACGCATACCACGACGGAACCCACACCATGACGTTCTATCAGCGTCACATCTTCTTCTGCACGAATCGCCGCGAGAACGGTGATGCGTGCGACCACCACGGAGCAACGGAACTCTGTGCGTATGCCAAACGGCGTTTGACTGAAGCGGCCCCACATCTGACAGGCCAGATTCGCGTCAACCGTGCGGGTTACTTATCGCAATGCGAATACGGTCCGACCGTGGTGATTTATCCCGAGGCAGTCTGGTACACCTACATCGATACAAAAGACATCGACGAGATTGTGGACGAGCATCTTGTCAACGGTCGGATCGTCCAGAGACTCCGTATTGATCGCCCCAACTGAGGGCGATCTCTGCTCCCGTTGAGCGTTGTCCCTCGGCAACGTAACTCGCTTGCAAAGCCTAGCGCGAGGAGTTCAGTGCGCCTTCCAACGACGGGTCCGATTTCCGTGAAACTGCAGGCGATTGACTGTCGTCTTGCAAGCGGTCAAACAGGCGGCCACGCACCGCATCGGTGAATGGGCAGAGCCCCAAGACGACCGATAGCACGAGCCCCTGCGCTGCCATCCATCGCAGCAGCGAACAGTCCGGGTCTACCGCGTCGGCGTCAATGGCGCGCACCTGCTGGACAGACGCATCACGCGGGCCAGAGAGCAGGTCACCGCAACTATTCGAAGTGTCCTTGTCGGCGCGCTGCTATCAGAATCGGCCATTGTTTCATTAACTTCAAGTTAATGAAACTGCGTCTAGGTTGATTGAAGCGCACGGGGTTCCCACCTACGGTACAGGGCATCAAATCAATCAAGGCTGGAGACGCCACCCAATGCAACCGATGCCCACCCAATCGGCAAACGGGGCCAACGCACCCATCCCGCCCCAATGGCGCCGCCGGCGCGACGAGAAAGAACGCCGCCTGACTGCAGCCCGGCGCATTGCCAACGGCAAGGTCATCCCCACCAGCGATATCGTTGCCGCACTCGAAGCGTTGCTCGCCCCGGGCGATCGCGTCGTGCTGGAAGGCAATAACCAGAAGCAGGCAGATTTCCTCTCGCGCTCGCTGGCCAAGGTCAACCCCGAGCGCCTGCACGATCTGCACATGATCATGCCGAGCGTAAGCCGGGCCGAACACCTCGACATTTTCGAAGCCGGCATCGCCCACAAGCTGGACTTCTCGTTTGCCGGGCCGCAGAGCCTGCGCATCAGCCAGTTGCTGGCCGACGGGCTACTGGAAGTCGGCGCCATCCACACCTATATCGAGCTGTATGCGCGGCTGGTGGTGGACCTGATTCCGAACGTGTCGCTGGTGGCCGGTTTCAAGGCCGACCGCGACGGCAACATCTACACCGGTCCGAGCACCGAAGACACGCCCGCGCTGGTGGAGCCCACGGCGTTTTCTGACGGCATCGTCATCGTGCAGGTGAACGAGATCGTCGACGATCCGGCCGATCTGCCACGTGTGGACATTCCCGGCTCGTGGGTCGACTTCATCGTGCAGGCCGACAAGCCGTTCTACATCGAGCCGCTGTTCACACGCGACCCGCGCCTCATCAAGCCCGTGCACGTGCTGATGGCGATGATGGCCATTCGCGGCATCTACCAGCGGCACAACGTGCAGTCGCTCAACCACGGCATTGGCTTCAACACCGCCGCCATCGAGCTGATCCTGCCGACGTATGGCGAACGCCTGGGCCTCAAGGGCAAGATCTGCCGCAACTGGACGCTCAACCCGCACCCGACGCTCATTCCCGCCATTGAATCGGGCTGGGTGGAAAGCGTGCACTGCTTCGGTACAGAACTCGGCATGGAACGCTACGTGGCGGCGCGCCCCGATGTGTTCTTCACCGGCCGCGACGGTTCGCTGCGCTCGAATCGCATGCTGTGCCAACTCGCCGGCCAATATGCGGTCGACCTGTTCATTGGCGCGACGCTGCAGGTGGATGGCGACGGGCATTCGTCCACCGTCACGCGCGGGCGCCTGGCCGGCTTTGGCGGCGCGCCCAACATGGGCCACGACCCGCGCGGCCGCCGTCACGCTACGCCTGCGTGGCTCGACATGACCGAACCGGTGACGATGCTCGAGCGCGGCAAGAAGCTTGTCGTGCAGATGGTCGAGACGTTCCAGGAAGGCGGCAAGCCGACCTTCGTCGACACGCTCGACGCGGTGGCTGTGGCCAAGCAAAGCGGCATGCCGCTCGCGCCCATCATGATCTACGGCGACGACGTCACGCACCTGCTCACCGAAGACGGCATTGCGTATCTCTACAAGGCGCGCTCGCTGGAAGAGCGGCGCGCCATGATTGCCGCCGTGGCTGGCGTGACGTCGATCGGCCTGCGCCACGATCCGTCCAAGACCGAGCAGATGCGCCGCGACGGCCTGATCGCCCTGCCAGAAGACCTCGACGTGCGCCGCAGCGATGCCAGCCGCGAGCTGCTTGCCGCCAAGAGCATCGCCGACCTAGTCGAATGGTCCGGCGGTCTGTACGAACCGCCTGCACGCTTCCGGAGCTGGTAATGGAGAAGACATTGCAACGGCCTCTGCCGGCCAGCCCGAAAGCGCGTGCAAAGCGGTTGGCCGCGCTGGTCGAGTCCGCCCTCATCGACGAGGTAACGCTGTCGCCCAAACCCGGTCTTGTGGATGTGCGTGGCAACGGCGCGCATCACGATCTCGACTGGACGCTGATGGTGCATTCCGCCCAAACCCTGCGCCCGGTGTTTGAAGCCATGGCACTGGCCGGCGCGCAGATCGAAATGCAAGCCGGCGCACAACTCGCGCTGCGCGAGCGCATCGGCCGCCTGGGGCGCGAAGGCGAAGCGGCCATGCTCGATGCCACGGGCGGCATCAACACGCACCGCGGCGCCATCTGGGCGCTCGGCCTGCTGGTCACGGCGGCGAGCCAAGCGCCGCAAGCGTTAAGCGCAGCCGCTGTTGCGGGCCGCGCCGCGCGTCTGGCGAACATTCCCGATCGCTTTGCGCCCGTCTCGACTGGCCACAAAGGCGAGCGCGCCTGCAACGATTACGGCGTCGGCGGGGCCAAGGGCCAAGCCTGTGCCGGCTTCCCGCACGTGATCAAAGTGGCGCTGCCGGCGCTGCGCGAAGCGCGTGCAGCAGGCATCCGTGAAGACCACGCACGCGTGGATGCATTGCTTGCCGTCATGGCTGCGCTTGACGACACCTGCGTGCTCGCACGCGGCGGCGCCAAGGCACTGCACGTCGTGCAAACCGGCGCGGCCACCGTGCGTACAGAAGGCGGCTTGGCAACAGCACAAGGCCGCCGCGCTTTCCGCACGCTTGAACAAGACATACTGGCGCTGCACGTGTCACCCGGCGGCGCGGCCGACTTGCTGGCCGCCGCACTCTTCCTCGACCGCCTGCCTGCAAGCGCGCACGCCGTGTCCGATATCGAATCCGCTCATCAGGAAACCGAACATGGAGCATCTTGATTTTCAGTTCACCGGCGGCGCACCCGCTGGGCGCCGCGCGTATGCCGGCGTGGTCGGCTCGGGCGACCTCGAAGTGCTGCTGACCCCCGGCAGCGCCGGCCAGATCGACGTGGCCATCACTACATCCGTCAACGGCATGAGCGCGACGTGGCAGGCGCAGCTTGCACGCGTGTTCGGCTCGCACGCGTGGCCGGCGGCCAAGATCATCATCAACGACTTCGGCGCGACACCGGCCGTGGTCCGGTTGCGGCTTGAGCAAGCGCTTGAAGCGCTCGCCCAGCCTTGAGGAGACACGCATGTCGCGCAACCCGATTGAACGAGACAGCTTTATCGAACGCGATGCGCGCCGACGCGCCATCGCCCTGCTCGACCCCGGCACCTTCCGCGAGCTGCTCGATCCGTTCGAGCAATTGACCTCGCCGTGGCTGCCGCGCCAGGGCATCGTCACGCAGGCCGACGACGGCGTGGTGGTAGCACGCGGCACGCTGGGCGGACAGCCCGCCGTGGTGCTTGCCATTGAAGGCGCATTCCAGGGCGGCAGCATGGGTGAGGTGTCCGGCGCCAAGATTGCCGGCGCGCTGGAGCTGGCGGCAGAAGACAACCGCAACGGCATTCCCACACGCGCCGTCATCGTCTTTGAAACCGGCGGCGTGCGGCTGCAGGAAGCCAACTTGGGCCTGGCCGCCATTGCCGAGATTCACGCAGGCATACGTGCGCTGCGCGAGTACGGGCCTGTAATCGGCATCACGGCGGGCGTGGTCGGTTGCTTTGGCGGCATGAGCATCGCTGCAGGCCTGTGCAGCTACCTGCTGATGACGCGTGAGGCACGCCTCGGCCTGAACGGCCCACAGGTGATCGAGCAGGAAGCCGGCATTGAAGAATACGACTCGCGGGATCGCCCCTTCATCTGGAGCCTGACGGGCGGCGAACAACGTGCCGCCACCGGGCTGGCCGATGTCTGCATCGAAGACGATTCCGTCGCCATCCGCGCGCAGGTGATCGAGTGGCTGCGCGCCGGCGCGCCCAAGCACCAGCGCAGCAAGCAGATCGATCACTACCTCGCCCAACTCGCCGCCGTCGACACATCGCGCCAAGCCACGGCAGACGATGTGCGCACGCACTATGCAAAGGACGTCGCATGAGCCAGAACGAACTTTTCACGCGCGGCGCAACCTGGATGCGCGCGCTTGCCGGCGGCACGCCGGTGGCGGGCTACGGCAGCACGCTGCAAGTCGTCGATGCGGCGCTCGCAGGTCAGCCCGCGCGCTACATCGCCGTCGTGCCCGATGCCCAGAACCGCTTCCCCCGCGCACGCAACGGTGAAGTCGGCCTCGTCGAAGGCTGGCAGCTTGCGCGTGCCGTGCGCGATGCCATGACTGCAGATGCGGGGCAGGAAAAGAAGCGCGCCATCATCGCCGTCATCGATGTGGCAAGCCAAGCCTACGGGCGCAGGGAAGAGGCCTACGGCATCCACCTCGCACTGGCGGCAGCGGCGGATGCCTACGCGGCTGCCCGATTGGCCGGCCACCCCGTCATCGGCCTCATCGTCGGTCGCGCCATGTCGGGCGCATTGCTGGCACATGGCTATCAAGCCAACCGACTGCTCGCCCTGGACGATGCCGAGGTGATGGTGCACGCCATGGGCAAGGCGGCGGCGGCGCGCGTAACGCTGCGCTCGGTCGCCGATCTGGAACGCCTCGCGCAAGAGATTCCGCCCATGGCGTACGACATTGCCAGCTTCGCGTCGCTCGGGTTGCTGTGGAAATTGCTGAAGGTGAAGTCTGCCGACGCGCCCGATGCAGGTGACGTCGATACCGTGCAGACCGCGCTTGCAGCAGCGCTGGCCGATATCGCAGCCGACCCATCGCGCGGGCTGGAAAGCCGCCTGGGCACACCGCTGCGCAGCGCGTCGTCAGAAGTACGCAAACGCCTGCGCAAGCAATGGAACGCGCAGCCAGAAGGCGCATAACGAATAGAAAACGCATCGCGGCGCGAACACATGCGCTCCGATGGTTTGGCCGTACCTGCCCTAGATGGCGCCTTGAATTTTTGCAAGCGGGCGGAAAAAGGAAGGGGAACTGTCTGAGCGCAGCGAGTTTTCCCCTTCCCCGCCCGGTTGCAGAAATTCAAGGGGAAGTCGCCATCTTGGGCGCGCCTTTCTTTGCTTACTTTCTTTGGCAAGACAAAGAAAGTAAGTCAGCCCCGGCAGGGGATGAAACAAGGGATGCACCACCAGCAAAAAATTTAGTCCTCAACCCTCGATCACCAAAACACCCACAACAGGCGACCCATCGCCGTTCCTTCAGGAGACAAAGACGTGATCATCTACGGTACAACCCTGCTGGCGCTATGTCATCTCGCCGGCCTCTTCCTGGGCGACCTGCTCGGCCAGGCCATCGGCGTAAAGGCCAATGTCGGCGGCGTGGGCATCGCCATGCTGCTGCTCATCTTCGCGCGGCTCTACCTGCACAGGCACGGGCTCATGCCCGCCGCCACCGAGGCGGGCGTCTCGTTCTGGGGCGCAATGTACATCCCGGTCGTGGTGGCCATGGCGGCCACGCAGAACGTGGTGACGGCACTGCGCGGCGGCCCCGTTGCACTGCTCGGCGCCATCGGCGCGGTGCTCGTGTGCGGTGTCTGCATTGCACTCATCAACCGCACAGGCAACGCCGAAGACCGGCGGCCCCTGCCCCCGCTGCCTGAGTCCGAACAAGCCCGCGCTTAAGGAGCCACACCATGCTGTCAATGCTAGAGAAAGTTCTGCAGCACAACGGGCTGGTCGCGGCGTTTGCGCTGGTCGGCATCGTCATGGGCCTGTCGATGTGGGTGTCCAAGAAGCTGACGTTTGGGCGCGTGCACGGCTCGGCCATCGCCATCATGATCGGGCTGGTGCTCGCCTATTGGGGCGGCATGCAGACCGGCGGCGAACGCGGCCTTGCTGACCTGAAGTTGTTCGGCGGGATCGGCCTGATGGGCGGTGCAATGCTGCGCGACTTCGCCATCGTTGCCACGGCCTTTGAAGTGCAGGTAACCGAGGCCCGCAAGGCCGGCATGATCGGCGCCATCTCGCTGCTGCTGGGCACGGTGCTGCCGTTCATCGTCGGTGCCAGCGTAGCCTACGCCTTCGGTTACACCGATCCGGTGAGCGTCACCACCATCGGCGCGGGTGCCGTCACGTACATCGTCGGGCCGGTCACCGGTGCGGCGCTGGGTGCCACCTCCGATGTGATGGCGCTGTCGATTGCCACGGGGCTCGTCAAGGCGATCCTGGTGATGGTCGGCACGCCATTCGCGGCCAAAGCACTGGGCTTGAACAACCCGCGCGCGGCCATGGTGTTCGGCGGGTTGGCGGGTACGGTCAGCGGCGTGTCTGCAGGTCTGGCGGCCACCGACCGACGCCTGGTGCCCTACGGCTCGCTGGTGGCGACGTTCCATACGGGTATCGGTTGCCTGCTCGGGCCGTCGATCCTGTTCCTGGCCACGCAGGCATTGCTGCGATGACACAGACGCCGCTGCGCGCGCACGATCTGCTTTGGGTGTCTGAGACACCCATGGCGGCGGATGGCGCACCCTTGCCGGACTGGGCCATTGCAGCATGCCGGCAAGGCGCGCCCGTCGTTGTGCGAAGGGCGCCGCGCGGCAGCAATGGTGCAGTGCCGGTCGGCCTGCGCGGCGGTGCGCGGCATGAACGCTGTGCAGCCACCGTCGCCGCCAACGCCATCACGCGCGTGCTCTCGCCCGAAGCGCTGGCGACCACAACGGCCTCCGTCGCACCCGACGCGCCGTTTGCGGCACTGCGCACCTTGCGTGCGCTTGCGCCAAAACTCGACGCGCTGGGCTGGGCATGGGGCCCGACCGGCGGAGCTGGCTTTGCGCTCGCCAGCGGCTTGGCGGTGCTGCATGCGAACAGCGATCTCGATCTCGTGCTGCGCATGCCGCATGCACCGTCGGCCGCGCAGCGCGATCAGCTCGTGCACGTGCTGGCCGAAACCGAATGCCGCGTCGACCTGCAGATCGACACCGGGCGCGGTGGATTCGCGTGGCGCGACTGGCTGACCTCGCCACGCCAGACCTTGCTCAAGACCGATCACGGCCCACACCTCGTTGCAGACCCGTGGAGCGAACTCGCATGAGCGTGCTGTTCATGTTTCCTGGCCAGGGGAGCCAGCGCGTGGGCATGCTGCACACGTTGCCTGACGATCCCGCCGTCGTTCAGACGCTGGCCGAAGCGGGCGACGTGCTAGGTACGGGTCCGCTCACACTGGATACGGCCGAGGCGCTGCGCTCGACCGTGGCCGTTCAACTTTGCCTGCTGATTGCGAGTGTTGCCGTGGCGCGCACGTTGGTTCGGCAGGACGCAGCGCCCGACATGGTGGCCGGCTTGTCGATAGGCGCGTGGCCTGCCGCTGTCGTAGCGGGCGTGCTGGATTTCAGCGATGCGCTGCGCCTTGTCCGCCTACGCGGCAAGCTGATGGAAGACGCATATCCGAGCGGCTACGGCATGGCCGTCACGGCCGGGCTGACTGAACCCGAGGTCGCCGCCATCGTTGCGCAGGTCAACTCGGCGGCCACGCCAGCCTATGTCGCCAACCTGAATGCGGAACGGCAGATTGTCGTAGCGGGCAACGATGCGGCGCTCACGCAAGTCATGGCGCGCGCGCAAACGGCGGGCGCATCAACGGCAACGCGGCTGTGCATGGCAGTGCCATCACACTGCCCGCTGCTGGATGCACAGGCTGCCGAGCTAGCTGCCGCTGCCGCAAAGGTCACGGCCCACGCGCCGCAACTCACCTACGTCAGCAGCAGCCGGGCGCGAGCGCTCTTTCGCGCCAATCTCATCGTCGAGGATCTTGCGTGGAACATGGCGCGGCCCGTGCTTTGGCACGACACGCTGCAGCATGCACTCGAGCGCGGCGCGCGCATGGCGGTGGAGGTGCCGGGTGGCGGCACGCTGGCGCGTCTGGCGCAGGGTGTGTTTGCGGACAATGCGGTGCTGGATGCAGGCGGCGGACTGGATGCGGTGCGGGTGCGCATCCAGCGTCAACGCCGCGGGGATGGCCTTTGATTTGTCTGCACCATGGATTTTTCAGCGGCATTCCGGCATTGTTGCGCACCGGATTTCATCGCTCGTGAGAGGCTCCGAATTGCGCGTCCTGTCCATTGCTGCCATCGCCATCTTGTTCGCCACATCCGCGTTGGCGGCCGCCAGGGAGACCGCCGAAGAGGAGCTGGCAAGCTGGTACTACGTCCCACAGTCATTGACTTATGGCGGTTATGAAACCGATGGCCTGAGCTTTTCCGCCGACTGCGAGGAGAAGCGGCTCCACGTTGCGGTATTCACAAACGCGCAACCGGAGCAAAACGGAAAGGCCCTCCGCATCCAATTGGCTTCCGGCCCTCTCCGTTTGATGATCCCGGCGCGCCTTGAGGTGTCGGACATGGACGCGTATGCCGTGGGGGGCGTGAAGTCGCGGGCGCGCTTCTACGCGTTGTTCCATACAGGCAAGCCGATCACGGTCAAAGTGACCGGCGCAGACCCGCAACCTCTGCAGCTTCTGCAGCTCTCACCGCGAAACGCCGACACCGGTGCTCGCGGACTTGAAGCGGTTTGCCCGGTGGCGCGCCGAACAGGTCAATAAAAAACGGGGCTCTACGCCCCGTCTCTTTTCACCCATCGCCGCTTAGACAATTTCCCGCGTTTCCATGAACTGAATGTCCGGAAAGCGCTCCTGCGTCAGCCGCAGGTTCACCTGGCTCGGCGCCAGATACACGTAGTCACCCGCACCATCCAGGGCCACGTTGTGGCCGGCCTTGTCGATCAGCTTGTCGATATCTTCCTGCTTGCCGCGCAGCCAGCGGGCCGTGGAGCACTCGTGCGGTTCGAAGATGGCATCGACGCCGTACTCGTGCTCAAGGCGGTGCGCCACCACGTCGAACTGCAGGATACCGACGGCGCCGAGCACCAGATCGTTCGACGCCAGCGGGCGGAACATCTGCGTGGCGCCTTCTTCGGCCAGTTGCTGCAAACCCTTCTGCAACTGCTTCAGGCGCAGCGGGTTGTTCAGGCGCGCGCGGCGGAAGAATTCCGGCGCAAACGACGGGATGCCCGTGAACTTGAGCGCCTCGCCTTCCGTAAAGGCATCGCCCAGCCGGATCGTGCCGTGGTTGGGCACGCCAATGATGTCGCCGGCAAATGCTTCTTCCGTAGTGTTGCGGTCCTGCGCCATGAACGTGATGGCGTTGTTGATGGCAACCGTCTTGCCGGTCGACACCTGCAGCAGCTTCATGCCGCGCTCGAAGCGGCCCGAGCACACGCGCACAAAGGCGATGCGGTCACGGTGCTTCGGGTCCATGTTGGCCTGGATCTTGAAGACGAAGCCGGTGAACTTCTCTTCCATCGGCTTGACTTCGCGCGTTTCGGTGGGGCGTGCCAGCGGCTCGGGCGACTGATCGACCAATGCATCCAGCAGCGATTGCACACCGAAGTTGTTCACCGCCGAACCGAAATACACCGGGCACTGCTTGCCGGCCAGGAATGCCTCTTTGTCGAACGTGTGCGATGCGCCGCGCACGAGTTCGATGTCGATGCGCAGTTCTTCGGCCTGCGAGCCCAGCACGCGGTCAAGTTCGGGGTTATCCAGGCCTTGAATCAGGCCGGCGGTGGCGCCCTTCTCGCTGTCGGCGTTCGGGTCGAACAGCTGGACCGTATCGTTCACGAGGTGATACACGCCCTTGAACGACTTGCCCATGCCGATCGGCCACGTCATCGGCGCGCACTGGATCTGCAGCACGCTTTCGATTTCATCGAGCAATTCGATGGGCGCACGGCCTTCGCGGTCGAGCTTGTTGATGAACGTGAGGATGGGCGTGCTGCGCAGGCGGCAGACGTTGAGCAGCTTGATGGTCTGCGCTTCCACGCCGTTGACGGAGTCGATCACCATCACGGCGGAGTCGACTGCCGTGAGCGTGCGGTACGTGTCTTCCGAGAAGTCTTCGTGGCCCGGGGTGTCGAGCAGGTTGACGATGTAATCGCCGCCGGCGTTGCGGTACGGGAACTGCATCACTGAAGACGTGACCGAGATGCCGCGCTGCTTTTCCATCTCCATCCAGTCGGAGGTGGCGTGGCGGTTGGCCTTGCGCGCACGCACGGCGCCGGCCATCTGGATGGCGCCCCCGAACCACAGCAGTTTCTCGGTGAGCGTGGTTTTACCCGCATCCGGGTGGGCAATGATGGCGAACGTCCGGCGGCGCCGGATCTCCTGCTGCAGCGTACTCACGGGCAAAAACCGAAAGGGAGAAGTGATGAATGCGCCCATGGCATGGGCGCTGGCTGGCGGGGTCATCCCGGCGGCCGATGGACTGCCCGATCGGAGTTGTCAATCCGGGCAGCCGAGATTGTACGCGATCGGCGCCCTTGCTTAAGATCGACTGATCCGAGCGGCAAACAGGGGAAACTCCCTAGGAACCGTCCCCCGGACGGAGGAGACCAACCCGTTGTGGGAATGCACTGACAACCCTTTCGGAGTCGATGTTATCGAAGTTGTCATGAAGCTCCCGTATTGTGGAGGCCGTCGCGAAACCCGCCTTTGGGTACGCCGCGACGTCGAAAGAAGCAAAGAAGCAAGGAGTCCAACATCGTGCGTAGTCGAATCCCTGTCGATCCGGCAGTGCAACGCATCATCGAGACCACCCGCAAGGCGTGGCAACTCGACGAGCAAAGCGTGCGCGCGGCGCGTCAGCAGCGTGCCGCCAATCGCCGCAAACGGATCAAGGCTTTGCCGCAGGACAGCCTGCAGGCACTCGCCGCACTCGCCCTACAAGCTGAAATCTGGGCCGTGCGCAAGACCGTGGTGACGGTCGGCTAGTCGCGCAGTTCCTCACCGTGTCGAGGGCCACAGTCGTGGCCCTTTTCTTTTGGGCGTCACGCAACGATCGGGTGCCATGAGACGGGGCATGGCGGTTGCTTGTGATTGGCTGACACGACTCAACTCAGGAGGCCGACATGACCGAACTGACCCCCAAGCCGCCCACCAGCAGCAATGGAACCAACGGTACGAACGGCGCCAACGGTGCGACGGTCACCACGCTGCGTCCGCAGATCGATCACACCGCGCAGCGCGTCAAAGATGCCACGGCAGAAGGCATCGACCGGCTGGCAAGCGTTCTTTCCACGGCGCTCACACAGTTCGACAAACGCACCGAACAGTTGAAGAACCTGCACGCAAATGTCTCGGAACAGGCAAGCGGGTCCGTGCGTCAGCATCCGGTCATTACGATCGGCTTGGCGTTCGTGGCCGGAATGCTGCTGGAGCAGTTGACGCGGGATTGAGTTGGCGTCTTCCTAGGCTTAGCCGCTGTTGCGCGCGGAGGGGCGGGTTGCCCCTGTCCCACCATTGGAGAGATTTGCCGCCAGCGCCGGGTTGAGCAACGCCGCCTGCGCGGCCGCACCGGTCTGACCTGACGCTTCGTACTGGCGGCTGCCGAATCGAAGCGCGTATTGCCGCGTGACCAGCGCGCCAAAGAAGAAAATCTGGGCAGAGTAGTAAATCCACAGCATCAGCGCCACCACCGAACCCGCCGCCCCGTAAGACGACGCCACAGCGCTGTTGCCGAGATACAGACCGATGAGGTGTTTGCCCAGCGTGAAGAGCAGCGCCGTAACGATGGCGCCCAGAGCAACGTCTCGCCAGGCCACGCGCGTTTCGGGCAGCATTTTGAAAATGGTGCCGAACAACAGCGATACGACAGCAAACGAAAACGCCGACGACAGCACCTGCGCCACCAGCAGCGCCATGCCCGAAGTGGAGCCCGCCCACAACGCCCCCCAAAAGCGCTCCACCACGGCCAGCGCCGCGTTGATGGTGAGCGACACCAGCAGCAGAAACGCCAGCACCAGGATCAGGCTGAACGACAGCAGGCGCGAACGCAGCAAGCCCCAGAGCCCTGTCTGCTGGCGCGGCGGCACCTCCCACAGTTCGTCCAGGCTGTCCTTGAGTTCGGAGAAAGCCGTGGTGGCCCCCACCAGCAATAGCGCGACGGCCGTGACTGCAGCGAAAAGGCCGCTGCCCGAGCGCCGGGTAGCGGCGAGCACGGCTTCCACCGCAGAGGCGCCCTGCGCCCCCACCAGACCTTGGATCTGCCCAAAGATTTCGCCACGCGCCGCCTGTTCGCCAAAGAACAAACCGGCAATGGAAATGACCAGCACCAGCACCGGCGCCATCGAGAACAACGTGTAGAACGACAGCGCCGCGCCCTTGCTCGCCGCGCGGTGCGCAGACCACTGCCGCACCGCCCCCATCAGCACTTGGGCAGAGCGCTTGAGCAGGTCGCGGTCGAAGAAGG
The DNA here is from genome assembly GCA_000955795.1 of Burkholderiaceae bacterium 26. Lineage (GTDB taxonomy): Bacteria > Pseudomonadota > Gammaproteobacteria > Burkholderiales > Burkholderiaceae > Ralstonia > Ralstonia chuxiongensis. The sequence goes on along the minus strand of JYOB01000016.1, from coordinate 361,835 downwards.
CAGCCGGGCGCATGGAGGTTCCTTGCAAGGCGATGCGGCCAGCGCTGTGCCGGCCTCGACCTTGAGCCTAGTCAGCGCACGGCACGCGCGCAAGCGCGACCGTGGCTGCGAGGAATCTTGAGGGCTTGCGCCCTCAGTCGTTACCGCTGCCCAGCAACCGGCTGATCAGAAAGCCTGCGCCGAACGCCAGGCCAATCGTCGCAAGCGGATGCGATCGCATGCAGTCCGCCGCATCGCTCATCAGACGCTGCTGCGAGGCACGCCATTGATCGCGCTTGGCAGCCGCCTCGTCAAGTGCGGTGGCCGCTGCGTCTGCAGTGCGGTCGATGGCCTGTGCTGTGGTCGCCTTCACACGCTCGGCGGCTTGCGCAACGTCGCCGCGGATGAGGTTGCCGTTGGCATCGGATTTGGGAAACGGGTTGGTTTGAGACGGTTCCATCAGTCAGCGCTCCTGGAGTTTCGTGGCATCGTGAGAGCCGGGCTGGAAGCTGCGCGCTTCATCCCGGCGTCATCCCCTGCCCGCGACCAGGCCCCAGATCAGGCTGACCACGAACAGCACCACGAAAATCATGAACAGGATCTTGGCGATGCTCGCTGCGCCGGCAGCGATGCCGCCAAACCCGAGCACGGCCGCAATCAGGGCGATGATGAAAAAGACGACTGCGTAACGCAGCATGGTGACCTCCTGTGCAGTTGAGTGAGCTTGCCGCCATGGGGCGGATACCCCACCGGTTCAGCAAGCCGCGTACCGCGCCAGGGGTTCGGGTTATGCCTCGGTGGCATGCGCGCGGCCGGAGCCCGCGCTGTTGCCGTCGCCGCCGTCGTCGGCGTTGCTGTTGCCGTATTCCTCCAGCCGGTTGTAGAGCGTCTTGAGGCTGATACCGAGCAGTTCAGCCGCGCGCTTTTTCACGCCACCGCACTGTTCCAGCGTGGCAAGAATGATCTTCTTGTCGGCGCTCGCCAGTGAGGTGCCAACCGAAATCGTCAGTGTGGAACCAGACGAGACCTGCGTGCTCGACACCTGCAGCGGCACATTGGCCGTATCGATGCCGGCGTCGTCCGACAGGATGTATGCGCGTTGCACGTAATTGCGCAGTTCACGCACGTTGCCCGGCCAGTGATAACCGCGCAGCGTGTCCATGGCCGGTGGCAGGAATGCCTTCTTGGTATTGCTCTGCGCGTTGAGCTGATCGAGGAAATGTTGAGCCAGCAGCTCGACATCCTTGCCGCGCTCGCGCAGCGGCGGCAATTGCAACGGAAACACGTTCAGGCGGTGATACAGGTCGGCGCGCAGCTTGCCGTCGGCCACGGCCTCTTCCGGGTCGCGGTTGGTGGCGGCAATCACGCGCACATCGGAGTCGATCTCGCGGTTGGTGCCCACGCGCATGAACACGCCGGTTTCCAGCACACGCAGCAGTTTCACCTGCAGCTCGATCGGCATCTCGGTAATTTCATCGAGGAACAGCGTGCCGCCATTGGCGCGTTCGAAATAGCCCTTGTGCTGGCGGTCGGCGCCGGTAAAGCTGCCGCGCTCGTGGCCGAACATTTCCGACTCGATCAGGTTGGGCGAAATGGCACCGCAGTTGACCGGCAGAAACGGCTGCTTGCGACGCAGACTGAGGTCGTGGATGGTCTGCGCGGCCAGTTCCTTGCCGGTGCCCGATTCGCCAATCAGCAGCACGGTCGCCTCGGTGGGCGCCACGCGGCTGACCTGGTCATACAGCGTCTGCATCACGGTCGAGTTGCCGAGCATCTGGCCGAAGAGCCCCAGGCGGCGCAGCTCACCACGCAGGTTGCCAATCTCGGCTTTCAGATCGCCCGGGCGCGGGATGCGCGCCAGTACGGATTTCAAACGTTGGAAATTGACAGGCTTGACCAGGTAGTCGGCCGCGCCCATGCGCAGGGCCTCGACGGCAGTTTCCACGCTGGCGTGGCCCGTCATGACGATGATCTCGGTGCCGGAGTGCGGCGCGATGTCTTCCATCAGATCCATGCCGTTGCCGTCGGGCAGGACAAGGTCGATCAGCACGGCATCGGGGCTGTGACGCGACATCTGAATGCGCGCATCGCGCAGCGACCCGGCCAGCGCGGTGGTGAAGCCTTCGGCGCCCACCAGCTCACCTAGAGCGGCGCGCGCGTTGGCATCGTCTTCGACAATCAGGATATGTGGCATCTCGATTTGGTTGGAGGAGCCGGTTATGTGCCGGCGGTCATGCAGGGCACAACGGCCCGCTCGACTAGAGGACCGGCGGCAGGTGCAAAAAGTATTCCATCCAATACAACCTCCGCCATCACGCGCCTCAGCCCGCGTCGTCAACGCGGGTGTCGGTAATTTTTACACGCACGCATGCAAGAAATGGATCGAATACATCACTCCAGGGTGGGCACTGGTACTACGCAGGAGTCAGCATAGTTGAGAAGGTCCGCGCTTCGCCACCTGCGGGCCGAAATGGACACCTTACGCCGCATGACAAATGTGAAACCCGCGCGGCATCTGCGTCTCAGGCCCGTTTCTTGTCAGCGTTTGGCCGACAGGATGGAAGAAACGTCAGCGCATGCCCGACATACAACGCACTTGGGCGGCCCTGATAATGGCTCAACTTTTCAACACAATGTGACGGGATGACGACGTACCCTGCCTTCCGAAGACTGCATCGCTGAAGATGCAGCCGCTCGCCAGGACGTCCCCGTCGCGACCAACCACGAGGGAGCCATGTCCTTGAGCGAAGCCTTCGCCGACGACCGCGCAGTGACCATCGGGCGCCTGCGCTATCCCCCCGCCCTGGCCGACTTTGACGACACCGAAAGCGTGCCGTCTGACGCCGAAACATCCCCTGCCCAACCGATCGCCGAGCCGGATTTCGGTCACCTCTACGGCCGCTCGCCCGTGATGCGTGCGCTGTACGACCAGATCGGCAAGGTGTCAGGCACGCTGGCCACGGTGCTCATCATGGGTGAATCGGGTACGGGCAAGGAGTTGATTGCACGCACGGTGCACGACATGAGCCCGCGCGCAGATCAGGCCTTCATCGCGGTGAACTGCGGCGCCATCTCGCCCAACCTGATCGAGTCGGAACTGTTCGGCCACGAGAAGGGCAGCTTTACTGGCGCGGCCCAGCGTCATGTCGGCTATTTCGAACATGCCTGCGGCGGCACGATCTTCCTCGATGAAATTACCGAGATGCCGGTCGAGATGCAGGTCAAGCTGCTGCGCGTACTGGAGACCGGCGTATTCATGCGAGTGGGCGGCACTGAGCCCATCCAGACGCGCGCACGCATCATCGCGGCCACCAACCGCAACCTGCTGGAAGCGGTGAGTGAAGGCGCCTTTCGCGAAGATCTGATGTATCGCCTGGCCGTGGTGCCGCTGCAGGTACCGCCGCTGCGCGATCGCGAAGACGATATCGAAGAGCTGGCCCTGCACTTCCTTGCCCAGTTCAACGCCGCGCACCAGACCGACAAGGTGTTCTCGCGCCAAGCCCTGTCGGCACTGCGGGGCCAGCCGTGGCCCGGCAATGTGCGCGAGTTGCGCAATGCCGTGCAGCGCGGATACATCCTCGGCGAGAAAACCGTCGAACTGGCCGCGCCGTTGGCGCCCGCACGCGGCCCTGCGCGCCCGACCGTCAAGGAAGGTGTGCTCAGCCTGTCGGTGGGCGTGACGCTGGCCGATGCGCAACGCGCAATGATCCTGGCCACGCTGGAGCATTTTCATGGTGACAAGCGCCAAGCCGCCAAGACGCTCGGCGTCAGCCTGAAGACGCTGTACAACCGCCTCGACCTCTATCAAAGCACCGCAGCCGCCGCCATGGCGGCTTGACCGCGCGCTTTTCAAGCTCAAACGCCCCCCGGCCCTGACGCACCCGCCGCATCCGCGCTGACGTTCTAGCGCGGATGCGCGTGCGCGCGCTCGCCCGGATGCTCATGGCGGCGGCGCTCCTGCGGTTCCGGCGTCGGCCGGCGCGGAGTGGGTTCGGTCTCCGCGCGGGCGCGCGGGCCCGTGCGGACGGCGGTGGTAAGTGTCATCGGCATGGCGAGCCCTTCCCTTTCAACGTTACTGGCCTGGCTTTGAGCTACCGGGGTAGGAATTCCCGGTGGTCGTTGCGGCGTCATTGCCCCCCGCCTGCACGCCCGAGTGCGACATGTCGCCCGCGCTGTTGGTACCGCCCGGCACGGTCGAATTCGATTTCGATTTCTTGTGATGGCGATACTTCTTGTGCATCGGCTTGCTGGTGTCGTTGCCGCTCCCTGCGGCGGGGGCCGCCTCGCTGCCGGGCATCGCTGTATTGGCCGTGCGGTCGGCAGTCGAAGACGGCGGGTCGGTGCGCTTGCCCGGCGCCTTGGTGGGGTTGCTGGATTCCTGGTTGTCGACCGGTGCGGTCGTCGTCTGGGCGACGGCCGTGCCGATGCCAAGCCCGAAGATGGCGCTGGCGAGGGCAGCGGTCAGGAAACGTGTTCGCATGTGGTTTCTCCTGGGATGTGATGCTCGATTAGAAGGCGATGGAAGCGCACTGCGGCGCGTCTCCCGCCTTCGTCGCAGCAACGCATGTACCTGCGGTGCCACCCATCTGCACCCGCGCACGCAGCCCGCAACCGCCGCTGGCGCTGTCATGTGCCGGCAACAATGGGCATATAAAAACGACATGACCATGTAGAAACGGCGTGCCAGCCGCCCGTAAAGCCTTGTGGCGACTGGCTTTGTTGACATGGCATACCCTTTGCATCGATGCGGTGACCGGTCGACGGAAATGTCGACGCCCACTCACCAAAGGAGGCAAGGCGAATGGTCAAGGCCGCTCTGGAAATGCGTGCGAAGCAGCATCTCGCGCTAACGCCGCGACTGCAGCAATCCGTCAAGCTGCTGCAGTTGTCTGCAACCGAATTTGCGCAGGAAATGCAAGAAGCGCTCGCAAGCAATCCGTTCCTCGAAGAAGTCGAGCAAGAAGCAGGTGCGCAGCCTGATGCCGCGCGCACCGGCGACATTGCCATTTCTGTCGATCGGGAAGGCGCCGCAGCCGATCACACGCCTGCAGACGACGCTCCGCTGGAAACCACCACGAGCGCCATCGAAACCGACCCGACGCTGGCCGCATCGGAAGATTTCCCCACCGACTTCAGCACCTATTACAGCCACGGTGGCGCCCACCATGGCGATGGTGAAGACAGCGACATCGGCGAATGGGTGCACTCCACGCCGAGCCTGCGCGAACATCTGCATCAGGAGTTGCGCAGCTATCGCCTGTCAGAGCGCGACTGCCTCCTCGCACAGACGCTGATTGAAGCGCTGGACGACGACGGTTACCTGCGTCAGTTGCTCTCCGAGCTGATGCCGCTGGCGCCGGTGGAGCCGCCGCCCACCGAGAAGGAGATGCAGATTGCGCTGGCGCTCGTACAGAGCCTGGACCCGCCGGGCGTGGCGGCGCGTGATCTGGCGGAGTGCCTGCGCCTGCAGATCGAAGCGCGCCCCGCCGACACCGAGGCCGAAGAACGCATCCAGGAGATCGCGCAAGACATCGTGCGCAGCCACCTGCCCCGATTGGCCAAGCGCGAACTCACGCAGATGCGTCGCGCGCTCGCCTGTACCGAAGAGGAGCTGCGCGACGCCTGCGCACTGATCCGCATGCTGGACCCGCGCCCGGGGCTGCGCTTTTCGCAGGCCCATGCGGGCTACATCGTGCCGGATGTGATCGTCACCAAGATCAAGGGCAAATGGATTGCCCTGACGAACCCGGCGGTGGCGCCGTGCGCGCGCGTCAACAAGGTCTACGCGGAGTTGTTTGCCCAGACGCGCGGCCACAATCGCACGCCGCTGGCACACCAACTGCAGGAAGCACGCTGGCTGATCCGCAACGCGCAGCAGCGCTTCGCCACCATCCAGCGCGTGGCCGAGGCGATCGTCGCGCACCAGAAGCACTTCCTGGAATACGGCGAGGTGGCCATGAAGCCGCTGGTGCTGCGTGACGTGGCCGAAGAGCTGGGCCTGCACGAATCGACCATCTCGCGCGCCACGGGCAACAAGTACATGGCCACACCGCGCGGCATCTTCGAGTTCAAGTACTTCTTCTCGCGCCAACTGGCAACCGACACCGGCGGCGCATGCTCGGCGGCCTCGGTGCGGGCGTTGCTCAAGGAGATGATCGAAGCCGAAGATTCGGATGCGCCGCTCTCCGATGTGTCGCTCGCCAAGATGCTGGCCGAGCAGGGCGTGATCGTTGCGCGCCGCACAGTGGCCAAATATCGCGGGCTGATGCGCATTGCGCCGGCGGAAATGCGGCGCCAAGTCTGACGCGCCCGCCACCGACAGGAGCCCCGTGCGCAAGCTGCCCACCGATCATTACCCGCCACGCCGCATCGACGATGCGACGAACGCGTCATTCCATCTGGCCGACGTGACGATGTTCTGGGCGGCGGAAAGCGGTGGGGTCAAACGCTACCTGCGCGCCAAGCACGACTTCCTGCGCTCCACGCAATGGCGGCACACGTTGGTCGTGCCCGGCACGGCGGACGACGCTACCAATGAGATCGCCGTGGTGCCGGGCGTGCCGCTGCCGCTGTCGCATGGTTATCGCATTCCCTTGCGGACCGGGCCAGCCATGCGGGCACTGTGTGCGCTGTCGCCCGATCTGATTGAAGCGGGTGACCCGTACCGGCTGTCGTGGGCGGCGGTGCATGCCGGCGCGCAACTGCAGGTGCCGGTGGCGGCGTTCTATCACTCCGATCTGCCCGCGTTCTTCCGCCGCCTGGGCGGCCCGCCTGCCGAGCTGGCCGCTGCCGCGTACGCCCGCAAGCTATATCCGCACTTCGATACAGTGTTCGTGCCCAGCCGCTACATCGCGCAGAAAGTGGCTGACCTTGGCGTGCAACGCATTGAACTGCAGCCGTTGGGCGTGGACACGCGCCTGTTCCACCCCGCGCGGCGCTCGCTGCGCTGGCGCGAACAGCTCGACCTGCCGCGCGATGCACGTGTGCTGCTTTACGTCGGCCGCTACGCACCCGAGAAGAATCTGCACGTGCTGTGCGACGCGGTGGACAAGCTCGACGACGGCAGCGTGCTCGTCACCATTGGTTCGGGTCCCACACCCCCACGCGGCAAGCATGTGCGCGCGCTCGCTTATGAAGGCGACACGCAGCACCTAGCTGCGGCCATGGCGAGTGCCGACGCGTTTGTGCACGCGGGCGACCAGGAAACATTCGGCCTCGTCGCATTGGAAGCGATGGCCAGCGGCGTGCCGGTCGTCACCTGCGCGGCCGGCGGCTTGAGCGAACTGGTGAACGAGCGTGTCGGCTATGCGGTGCCGCGTTGCCGCGCTGACGATTTCGCGCAGGCACTGCAGGCGCTGCGCCAGCGCGATCCGGTCGCACTGGCGCACGCGGCGCGCCGGCATGCCATGCAGTACGACTGGCAGGCCATCCTGCCGCAACTTCTGCAACGCTACCGCGCGCTGCTCGGCCGGCAAACCAGCGCCGCTGCGGAGACACTTCCACAACCGGCTCGCGAGCGCGTGCGTGCATCGCGCGGCCGGTAGCCCTGATCGATCCTGTTCATCATGTCGCGCCATCTCATTCTTGCCATGCACGATGTCACGCCCGCCACATGGCCTGCGTGCAAGGTGTTGCTTTCTGCGTTGGATGAGGTGGCGCGCGTACCCAAGTCGCTGCTGGTCATTCCGAACTTCTATCGCGGCCCGACCGCACGCAGCAGTGAGCGTTTCTGCCGCGTCATGAGCGAATGCCTGGCCGAGGGCGATGAGCTTGTCCTGCACGGCTATGCGCACCTGGACGACCAGCCCCCCGGCGGCGTGATCGACCAACTGATCCGCACCCGCTATACCGCGGGCGAAGGCGAATTCTCTGCCATTCCGCTGGCGGCGGCGCGCGCGCGCATTGAAGCTGGAGCTGCCTGGTTTGCCGCCAACGGCTGGCCGCTGCATGGCTTTGTCGCCCCGGCGTGGCTGATGAACCGGCCAACCTGGGAGGCGCTCGACGGCCTGCCCCTGCGCTATACGACCACGCTGCAACGCTTCTACTTGCTGCACCCGCGGCGCCCGCTCAAGGCGCCATGCCTGACGTACAGCGTGCGCTCGCCAGCGCGCCGGCTGGTGTCGCGGTACTACCTGCGCTGGCTGGCGCAGCGACACGCGGAGGCGCCACTGGTGCGTCTGGGCCTGCATCCGGCCGACGCGGCGCATCCCGACGTCATTCGCCATTGGCAGGAATTGCTCGCTGCATGCCTGGAGACGCGCACGCCCGTTACCAAGAACGGCTTTGCGCAGGTGCTGGCCCAAGCCTGGATGGGCGGCCCGGAAACCACCGTCGCCGGGCACGCGCAAACGTCGTACTAAACCGCAAGCGCTAGAACAACCACACCGACAATCCGCCGATCAGCATCCCGAGCCCGGCACCCGCAAGCACGTCGCTCGGATAGTGCAGGCCGAGCACGACGCGAGAGACGGCCACCATGAGCGTAAACGGCACGAGCGCCAGCGCCATGCGCGGGTAATACGCCGCCATCACAATGCTGAACGACACCGCATGCAGCGTATGGCCCGATGGAAAGCTGAACTGATCGAGCACGCGCCCGCACAGGTGGATCTCTTCACAAGAGAGGTAAGGCCGGGGCCGGCACACGCCGCGCTTGAGCAGGATGTAGATGACCAGCGAGAGCAGCCCCGTGAGCCCCATCTGCTTGGCGCATTCCCAGCCGGTGTCACCGCCTACCACGGGCAACGCCGCCATCAACGCATACCAAAGCATGCCGTCGCCAAGGCGACTGACACCACGATAGAAGCGCATGGCCGACGCATCGCCGGCCACGTGATTGAGCGCCACGGCGAGCTGCCGATCGCGCTCGCGCCAGCGCTTCCAGTCAGGCCAGGCGTGGGTCGCCATGGTAGGCCTCCCCGTTGGTGGCAGCGTCGTGCACGGCGATGAGCGCGGCTTCAAAACGTTCGAGCACGCGCGGCCAATCCAGCGCCTGCGCTGTCAACCGCGCCGCTTGCCCCAGGCGCTGCCGCAAGCCGGCATCGGTGGCAAGTGTGACGGCAGCCTGCGTGAACAACGCGGCATCGCCGACGGGCGCGAGCCAACCGTTCTCGTGGCTCCGCACGTGCATGCCGGCCGCAGCGGTATCGAACGCCACCACGGGCAAGCCACTGGCCATCGCCTCGACCACCACGTTGCCGAAGGTCTCGGTCACGCTTGGAAAGAGAAACACGTCTGCCGATGCATAGTGCGCGGCCAACGCCTCGCCGTGCTGCGTGCCTGCAAAGATGGCACCGGGGCAACGACGGCGCAGTGCGTTGCGTTGTGGACCATCGCCCACTATGACGAGGCGTGCCTCGGGCACCCGCTCGCGCACGGCATCAAACGCATCCAGCGCGACACCCAGGTTCTTTTCCAACGCAAGACGCCCCACCGCGAGCACGACCGGCGTGTCGGCGTCAGCCCCCCATTGCGCACGCAATGCGTGACTGCGGGCTTGCGGCGTGAACCTGTGTGCGTCCACGCCGCGCGTACTGACCGTCAGGCGCTCGAAATCGAGGTCGCTTAACTGCCGCTGCAGTTCGCGCGTGGGAACGAAGGTGCGATCGGCGCGATTGTGAAACGAGCGCAGATAGGCGCGCACCAGCGTTACGGCACCTTCCCACGCGTAGTGGCGGCCGTACTCGTCAAAGCGCGTTCTGAAATCCGAAGTCACGGGCACACCAAGGTGCCGCGCAGCCCGAATGGCCGACCAGCCGAGCGGTCCTTCCGTGGCGACATGCACAAGATCGGGTCGGTAGGCGCCCCACGCACGAAGCAACCGCCTGCGCGCGGGCAGACCCATACGCAAATCCGGATACAGCGGAATCGGCACGCCAGGAACGCGGAGCGCGTCGTCCGCCAACGCAGGCTGGCCGGCATCGATGGCACGCTGGCGCGGGCGCACGACCATCACGTCATGCCCGCGCGCCTGCAAAAATGCCACGGTGCGCGCGGCAGTAAGCGATACGCCGTTAAGTTCCGGCGGCCAGGTTTCGGTCACATAGGCAATGCGCATGGGCCGATCAACCTTTGTGCTCATCGCGGCTGTGCGAGGGGCCGCCCGTCTGGCCTCGTTTGTCAGCAAGGTCGTCTGCGCTGCGATTGGCGACTTGGCGATCGCTGTCGTCGCGGTTGGCCGCATGGCGCTCGCGCACGACGCGCTCTACGCCGGGGGTGTTGTGCAGATCGGTGTCAAGCTGCCCGCTTTCGATGTCGCGCGCGGCCTGCTCGACATTGCTGCGCGGGGCGGAACGTTGCTCTTCAAGGTGTTGGTCGCGCTCGTGCGGCAACCGATCTGCCGAGCCCGACTCTGGCTTGCCCTGCTCCGGCTTGCCGAGCATCTTGTCGATGTTTTCAGCGTTTCGGCCCGCGCTTGGCGCACGCGGCGGTGTCGTACCTGCCGGCCGTTCGCCGCGCTCATGCGAGCCGCGTAAGGTGGGGCGTGGTCGGTTCATGGTGCCCTCCTGCGGACGTGATCTGGTTGCCTTGCGCACCGCAACCACCGTGCCCACAACCCACGCGCGCATGCTGCAATCGACAAGACCTGCACCACTGCTGCACAACGGCGCGACGGAAACATTGCAGCGTACCCACGCATCTGCCGGCGTCGTGGCGTGGTCGTTGCGTAAGCGTTACATGCGCGCTTGTAACGCTTGCTGCGCAAAGTGACTCTTGTCCAATCAGCGAGGAAGCTGCACGCGTTCCGAGCGACGCGTCGGGCGGCCGCGCAGTCGGTCCAGCAACCGCTGCGACACACCTGCCGGCGCGTCAGTGGTGCCGAGCAGCGTACCGAGCGGACGCAGCCGATCGACGTGATCACATACCACCTTGATCATCGCCGTGATCGACGTCCCAAGCAGCAAGCCCCACAGGCCCCACAGCCAGCCCCACAGCAGAAGGCCGATGTAGACCACGCACGGATCGAGCTTGGACGCCCGGCTCTGCAGCCACGTCACGAGCAGCGTGCCGACCAGCGTGGCCAGCAGCAGCGTGACGCCTGCCACGACAAGCGCATCTGGCCACGCGCCCATCTGCAGGTACGCACCGATGCCGCTGGCCACGGCAATCACCACCGAACCGAGATACGGCACGAAGTGCAGAACGGCCGTCGCCAGACCCCAGACCGCCGCGTCTTCCATGCCGAGCAGCACAAAGGCCACCGTGGTGAGTACGCCCAACACGATGTTGGTTGCAAACAGCACCAGCAACGAATACTGGATCTGTGTGCCGATGACCGCCATCATGCGCACCGCGCGCTTCTTTTCGCTCAACGTGTTGCCCACCGCGCGCACCCATTTACGCTTGAGTGCCTGGCCCGAAGCGAGCAGGAAGTAGACGAGAAACGAGACCACGACGAGTTGCCCCACCAGCGCGAAGAGGTTGGCGGAACCCGTCCATAGAAACTCGCGCAGCGGCAGCACCGGCTGCGCGGCAGGAGCAGCGACTGCAGGCGACCGTTTGGCAAGCGCTGGCGCCGGCTTGCCCTGCACGCCTTCGGCGGCATGTTCGAGTGCGACAGTCACATCGCGCATCTTGTCGAACGCGCCGCCCATATGCCCACGCATACCGTCGATGGCTTCTGCCATGCGCTCCGCCGCCACGGGCAACCGGTCCGCCATGGCAGAGACGCCGTCTTGCATCCCGAAGACCAGCACTGCACCGGCAATCCACAGGCCGAGCACCACGATGGCCGCTGCAATGGGGCGCGGCACATAGCAGCGCCGCAACCACACGACCACCGGGTTCAGCGCAAACGCGAGCACCACGCCAAGGGTGAACGGCACCAGAAACGCGCGTGCCCATTGCAGAAATACCAGGGTGCCGCCAATGGCCACCAGCACCATCGCCACGCGCCAGGCCGGCTGCCGCAGCCCGTCGAGAAGGCTGCCGTGCAGCGGTTCCGGCTGCGTGGGAGGAGGAGTGAGTTCGGCTGGCATGGCAGAGAATGTGGTTCACCGTTCTCTGCGCAAAAGTTGTGCCTTGGGGCGCCTATGAAGGCGTGGAAACAGGCATGGCAAGCATGCGCAAGGTGCGCACCAAATCGTACGGCGACACAGGCTTGATCAGGTGTTCCTGAAAACCGGTGGCCAATGCCTGAGCACGATCGTGCGGTTGTGCAAATGCGGTCAGCGCGATGGCGGCCATCGGCGCAGCGCCGGTAGGAAGGTGTTCGTGTTCCCACGCACGAATTCTCTGCAGGATCGCGTAGCCGTCTTCATCGGGCAGCGCGATGTCGCAGACCACCGCCTGCGGGCGGCCTGCTTCGCCTCGCGCGCTCCAGACGTCGAGCAGCGTCATCGTCTCGTGGCCGGAGCCCACGCTGCCGACTTCCGCACCGACTTGCGTGAGCAGGGTGGCCAGCGCGTCGCGCGCGTCCTCCTGATCGTCGACCAGCAGCACGCGCAGGCCCGCCAGTGAGGGCAACGGCCCAGTGCGCTCGGGGTCTTCAGCCAGCGGTGTGATCAGATCGGCGCCGGCATGCAGCGGCAGATATACGGTGAAGGTGGTGCCTTGCTGGTCGCCCTCACTGCGCGCATACACGCGCCCGCCATGCAGTTCGGTCAAGCGCTTGACCAACGCCAGACCCAGTCCGAGGCCGCCCGTGCGCCGCGTGTGCGCGCCGTCAGCCTGACGGAATGGATCGAACAGATACGGCAGGAACGCCGGCGCAATCCCCCGGCCGTTATCGCGCACGACAATGCGCGCCACCTCGCCCAGCAGATCGGCCGACAGCCAGACCTCGCCACCTTCCTGCGTGAACTTGATGGCGTTGGTCAGCAGGTTCCACGCAATCTGCTCGACACGATCGGCATCGCCGTCAATCTCGTGATCGTTCAGTTCGATGGTGGTGTGCAGGGTGATGCGGCGTTCGGCTGCCAGCGCGTGCACGCTGTTGAGCGCGCTTTCCAGCGCCGCGCGCAGCACGAATGGCTCGCGTGTCAGGCGCAGCTTGCCACTCATCACGCGCGTGGCGTCCAGCAAATCTTCAATCAAGCGCACCTGCTGCTCGACGCCGGTCTTGATACCTGCGAGCGCACGCTGCATCAGCGGCGCACCGCCTGCGATCTGGCTCTCCAGCACATACGCCCAGTTCTGGATGCCATTGAGCGGCGAGCGCAGTTCGTGCGACACCACTGCCAGGAACTGATCGCGCGCCAGCGCTGCGGCCTCCGCTTGTGCACGTGCGGCTTGTTCGCGCAACAACAAGGCATCGCGCTCGCGCTCGGCCTCGGTACGTTCGGTCACGTCGTAAATGATGAGCAACGCCGATTCCATCGCACCATTCCGGTCGGCTTCGGGAATGACGCGCGCGTTGTAGTGCGCAATGCGCGGGCGCCCGTCCCGCACGTCCAGATGCAATGCAAGCGTCTGTTCTGCGCCCAAGACGAAGGCGCGGCGCGCGGCGTCCTCCAGCGGGCACGTGACCTCGGCGGAAAGGGACGATGCAGCCAGCGTCTTGCCAATCAGCCCGGCAGGCGCCACGCCAAACGCTTCGGTTACGGCGCGGTTGACATATACGCAGCGCAGTTCGCGATCGAGCCGGGCAATCACGTCGGGCGCGTTCTCGACCAGCGTGACGAATTCGCGCTGATGGCGAAAGCGCTCGTGCTCGGCCTCCTTTCGCTCGGTGATGTCTTCCACCACGCAAACGAGCGCCTGCACGCTGCCGTCCGGACCGTGCTGCGGCGAATACGCGGCATGCACAAATCGGCGACCAACATCAGCCGGGTACGACAGCTCCATTTCAAATTCGACGCGTTGCCCCGCGAATGCATCGCTTAGGTATGGCAGGACGCGCGCGTACGCAGTCTCGCCCATCAGTTCGCGCTGATGGCGCCCCAGCACGTCTTCGTGCCGAGCGCCAAAGCGCTCTGCATAAGCGCGGTTTGCAAAGCGCACGCGGTGCTCGGGGTCGATCTGCACAAGCGGAAACGGCACGCTTTCGGTCAGCCATTGCAACTGGAATTCCGACTCGGCGAGTGCCGCCAGGGTCTGCTGGCCCTGCGGCACGTCTTCGACCACGCCGACGGCGTGGGCGGATGCACCGTCGAGGCTTGGCATGAGGTAGCCGCGCTCACGAACGCGGTATTCGCGCGTTTGGCCGTCGTCGGTGCCGAGCCAGCGGTATTCGAGGACGAACTCCTGCCCCCGCGCCAAGCCCTCCCAGGCGGCACGCAGGGCGATATGGTCATCCGGATGCACATGGACGAGCCAGCGGTCGCGGATACCGCACAACGAATCGGGCTGCACGCCCCACGTCTGCGCCCCGGCGCTCACGTGCAGACGCGTACCCGTCAACGGATCGTCTACCCAGAACACATCAACCTGCTTCCTTGCGGCCAGTGGGGTACGCGTCTCGCGCGCGGCGCGCACGGGTGCCGACCAGCCCGTTACGGATTCACTCATTGCGCCCTTCGTTAGCAGTTTTCATTCCCGGGGCACCGCGAAAAAAATGCGGTGCCGCAGCACCGCATCATAGAGCGTGGAGCGAAGTTACTGCGAGGGCAATTCAGAAGCTGTTTGCGAAGCGCCGTTGGCCTGGGCCACGAGCACGCGAATCGCGTTCGGTGTAACCGCGCCAATACCCCCCGCCGGCAGCGTCGTGATCAGCCAGTCGGCGTTGTTGGCCAGGCTGAAGGGCTGCGAGGTGAAGATGATGTTCTTCGTTCCCGCCGTCGCCACGCGCACCTGGTACGTGCCGCCATCGACGTAGATCGAATCCTGCGTGCTGGCCGGCGCAGCGCCGCCATACGCAGCGGCGCTCATGGTCGGCGCAATGGCGGAAAGATCCACATTCGGCGCGGTCACGTAGACGTCGACGTTGGGCGCGTTGTACGAAGCGTTGAAGGTGCGCACGCGCGCCTTGTCCGACAGGATCGACTTGTTGTACGGATCATCGATTAGCGCCAGGCTCGTCGCAGAACCATTGGCACCCACGATGGCCAGCGCCGTGTAGCGGTGGCCGTTTGCGGGCGTGAAGCCGGTCGAGGCCAGCGGCGTACTGCTGCCCGTGTTCGACACCGTGGCCGTGCTGGCCGTCGCGTCGATGCCGAAATAGTTGCTGACGTTCTTGAAACCGACATTGGTGATCTTCGTGGTGCCGTTCACACCAAAGTCAACGTTGCCGATGAACGGGTTGGCGTGCACCGTGCGGTATTGCGGCGAGCTGGTACCGATGATCTGCCCGATGTCGTCGTCACCGCCGCCGCATCCGGCAAGCACACCCAACGAACCCAGCGCCAGCACGGCGACAATCTTCCTGATCTGTATCTTCATTCTTGCACCTCGGAGGGAGAGTCTTGTCATGAACCGGGCCGCATACATCGCACGCCCGTGTACGTTGTTGCCGACTTGTGGAGCCGAAGATAAACGCGCACATTCCGCGCGCCTATCGAACCGGTTCCGATCGTTTTGTCGGATGCGTCCGACATACGAAGCGACGTTCCCGCATTGAGCACGGCGCGTGCCCATCGCAGTTGAATGACCACTCCAATCGGGTCTCGCGGCCTGGGCGTGGAGGCGGATCGCTATACTTGCGCGATCTGTTTTGTCTTCGTACGCCACACACGCTCCGCATGCTCGAACCGCGCCCGGCTGATACCGTGCCCCTTCCCGATAACGCCGCTTCCCAGGCCGATCTGCAGGCTTTCGCGCAAGAGCGCGAACGCGTGCAGGCGTGGCTCGCTGCGCGCGCTTCTGGCGCCCGTGCGGTGAGTGCTTCCACGCTGTCGCAGTACCGCGTGGAAGCCGAGCGCGTGTGCTGGTACGCGCGCACGTTCGGTAAGCCGATCGCAAGCTGGCAGCGCGACGACGCGTCGGCCTATTTGCGCTTTTTGCAAGAACCGCCTGCATGGGCGATCAGTGCGCGCGGCATTGAACGCGACGATGCCAACTGGACGCCGCTGCGCGGCCCGCTCTCGGCACGTTCCACACGGCAAAGCGGCATCATCGCGGCGAACCTCTGTGGCTGGCTGCAGCGTGCGGGCTATCTGCGCGTGAACCCGTTTCTCGATGACGATGCGATCGTCATCACCGTGCCTGCGCCAAGCGCGCCTGCAACCAGATCCGTCGCGGCATCCGAACCGGACACGGCACTGAGCGCATCCGACATGGCTTTGATGATCGATGCCGTGCGCGCCCGAGTCGCCTTGGGCCGTGAAGCGCGCTTGCGGCAGGCGCGCGACCACTTCCTTGCCGTGCTGCTCGCACAGGCGGGCATACGTGTATCGGAGCTGGTGTCCGCCCGCATGGGCGACGTGGCGCTGCACGCCGTGCCGGCAGAGCACGCGACATCGGATGCATTGCTGCCGACGTCGGTCTGGCTGCTGGCGATCGGCACAGGCCGCTCGCAGCGCTGGCTGCCATGCGATGCGTTGATGTCTGCGCTGCGCGAATACCGTGCGGCCTTTGGCCTGTCGCCGCTGCCGCTGCCGAATGAAGCCACGCCGCTGCTGCTGTCGGTGCGCAAGCGATCGCCACGACGCGCAGACGGCACCATCATCGACTCGCCCGCCCTGCGCCGCGACTTCGGCGAGCGCAAGGGCATCGCCTCGCGTTCGCAACTGCTGCTCATCGTCAAGGCCATGCTCGGCGAAGCCGCTGAGTACGCTCGCGCCATGGGCCACGCCGACGCGGCCGTCCGCTTGGCGAATGCGTCGTTGCGCGGCGTGCGCGGCGCTCATTTGCGCGAGCGGCTTGCCGCCGGTGAGGCCGCAGCCGACATCGCCCATGCGCTTGGCCTTGCCGCCCTGCCAAGCGCTTCCGTGCGTGCACGCGAAGCCGATCTGGCCGCCAGCATTGCTGACGCAGCCCGCAAACTGGCCCTGCCGTCCGCCTGACATTCCTCCACACATCGCGCAGAAACGGGTACGCTCCGCCTGCGCAGATGCCGTATTCACGCATTGTCGGAACCAATTGTCGACGCCATTCGCGCGACAGTTGTCGCTAACGTCGTCCGCAGAATTGGGTACGCTCCGCAGCTGAATCGTCGACGGTGGCACGCAGAAACGGGTACGCTCGGCTCCGAAATCGCACGCAGAAACGGGTACGCTTTGGCGCAAATGCTCCCCAAAAAAAGCGCGGACCCGAGAGTCCGCGTTCATTGTGCGTTGCCTGAAGACCCTGGCGCTCAGTGCCCGCCCGACAGATAGAAGAAGCGGAACAGGAACACCGCCGAGATGATCCACACGATGATCGGCACCTCGCGCATGCGCCCCGTGAAGAGCTTCAGCCCCGAGTACGTGATGAAGCCGAACGCGACGCCGTTGGCGATCGAATACGTGAACGGCATCATCAGCGCTGTCAGCACGGCCGGCACGGCTTCGGTGGTGTCTTCCCAGTTCAGATCCACCAATTCGCGCAACATCAGGCACGACACATACAGCAGCGCGGGCGCCGTCGCGTAGGCCGGCACCACGCCAGCCAGCGGCGAGAAGAACAGACACAGCAGGAATAGCACCGCCACCGTCAGCGCCGTCAGCCCCGTACGGCCGCCGGCCTGCACACCCGAAGCGCTTTCGATATAGGCGGTGGTCGACGACGTGCCCAGCAGGGAGCCCGCCATGATGGCCGTGCTGTCGGCCAGCAGCGCCTTGTTCAGGCGGTCCATCTTGCCCTGCTTGAGCAGGCCCGCGCGGTTAGCCACGCCCATTAGCGTGCCCGTCGCGTCAAACAGCTCCACCAGGAAGAACACCAGCACCACATTCAGGATACCCACCGACAGCGCGCCCATGATGTCGAGCTGCATCAGCGTGGGCGCGAGCGACGGCGGCATCGATACCACGCCGTGGAAGGTGTTGCCCGCAAAGAAGAAGCTCGCTGCCGTCACGGCCAGAATGCCGATCAGGATGGCGCCCTTCACGCGCAGGTGGTCCAGCGCGACGATCACGAAGAAGCCGATCACCGCCAGGATGACCGAAGGCTGGTGCACATCGCCGAGCGTCACGAGCGTCGCCGGATTCCCGACGATCAGCCCCGCACCACGCAGCGAGACGATGCCCAGGAACAGCCCGATACCCGCGGTGATCGCCACGCGAATCGAATGCGGAATCCCGTTCACGATCATCTCGCGAATGCGGAACACGCTCACCAGCAGGAACAGGCAGCCGGAAATGAACACCGCGCCCAGTGCCGCCTGCCACGTGAAGCCCATGCCCTTGACCACCGCGTACGCGAAGTAGGCGTTCAACCCCATGCCCGGCGCCATCGCGATCGGGTAGTTCGCGTACATCCCCATGATGATCGTGCCGATCACCGCGGCAATGCACGTGGCGACAAATACCGCGTCGTGCGGCATGCCCGCGTCAGCCAGGATGTTCGGGTTGACGAAGATGATGTACGCCATCGTGAGGAACGTCGTCAGCCCGGCCAGCACTTCGGTGCGGACGTCGGTCTGGTGTTCCTCGAGCTTGAAGGTGCGCGCGAGCCAGGTCATTCAGGTTGTCTCCTCTTGTTGTGAAGTGTCATCGCTGGCCGACGCCGTCCTGCGCCTGGCTCCCCCGATGCACGCCCACCACGGGGCGAGGCCACTCTTAGCAAGATTCCGGCACCCTCAAGCGGCGCGGTCGAAATACTGTTCATGCGAATCGAATGATGGAAAACGCGCCGGCCAAGTGCCACGCCGGCGCGCGGGATGCGCATGATGCCCGAAACGCCGGGCGTGTGCACGCGCCCGGCGGGACGCATCGCTTCGGCAACGGAAGGCGTGACTCCACCGGCAAACCGTACCCGTTTCTGCGAACACCCGATGCCGCGCGGCGTGCGTTGCGATTGGCGTACCCGTTTCTGCGCCTGTCTCCGCAGAAACGGGTACGAACCTCTGCAAATGTAGGAACGTGTGACGAAAGGCGATGGCGTACCTGTTTCTGCGCGCCTTTGAAGAGCACACCGTACCCGTTTCTGCGCGCGATGACGCCGGGCTCGACTCAAAGCGAACCCGTTTCTGCGGAAGTGGCCTTAAATGGGCCGTACCTGTTTCTGCGGAGCATCGCGCAGAAACGGGTACGCCTTATCTGCAAGCCGCCGCGCCAAGCCCTTGGCCAATAAGGCTTTTTACCCGCAGAAACAGGTACGGTAGCCAGAACGGGGAGCCACAAGACCTCGGCAAGCCGCATCCTCTCGTGCAGGTTTCAGCGATGAAAGTTCAGAATTCGCCCATCGAGGCGACAGGCTCGGTGAGGTGTGGCCACATACAGCTTGCGAGCCGCCACGCAGAAACGGGTACGCGTGAATCCTAGGCGGGCTGCCAGAAGCGTGCGCTCGCTTTCAGGGAATGGTCTGTAATAAGGAGCGCCAAAAAATCACCAGAATCGGCAGGCGCGCAGATTTGGGTACGCCAGCACGTGCAGAAATTACCTTGATCCACGCAGAAACAGGTACGCTTCGACGGCGAACAGGGTGAGCCGGTCTCAAAAGTCATCAAATCGGTCGCAGAAACGGGTACGCACGTGCAGAAACGCATCGAACGGCGTCGCCCGGCCCCAGTTTTCTGTGGATAACACTGTGGACAACATGATGTTGTCCCCGCAGATTCCGGTACGCCGAATGCGCAGAAGCGGGTACGGTTTCGCGCAGAAGCGGGTACGCCATCGCGCAGAATCTGGTTCGCACGTCCGCAGAATCTGGTTCGGTTTGCCCCCCTAAACCCAGTACTGGCAAGGCTTTGCGGGCCGCGTATACGGTTTACCTGTAGTAAACGTAGAAGGTATATATAGCTTGTAGTGAGGAAAGGTCTTCCGTGGACAACCTTAACGGTTGCCCACCGATGCCCTTCCCGCGACAACGAGCAAAAATAAGAAAACGTACCCGATTCTGCGTGACAAGGCGAAGGCGTTTTAGTACAAAGGCTCTGAACAATTCTTGCCCACCATGGTCACCAAACGCCTTACACCCAATGGGAAACCGGCCGACGAATCGCCCGGCCGCATCATCGTCCCCTCGGGAGGGCAAGTCATTGCCGCGCCAGAGAAGTTTCAGCGCCTGTTCGACGAAGCACAGGCGATGGAACGGGAAGACGCCTGGCAAAGCGGCGAAGTTGGCTTTCTCAGCCGCGCCAGCGTGCAGGTCACCCTCCCCTATCGCGCTCCCAAGGGTGCGCCGCCGGTCTGGACGCGTTCCAGCGGCAACATTTCGCTGATGATTCAGCCGGGCTACTTCACGCAGCAGCGTTCTGAACGGGCCAGCAATGGGAGGCAGCGCATCGTCTCCGAGACGGTCTCTTTCGGCTATCCCTATGGCTCGTATCCTCGGCTCATGCTGGCCTGGATCGGCAAGGAAATCATGGCCAAGAAGAAGCGCGGCGAATTCCAAGGCACGGTGGAAGACCGGCGCATTTCGCTGGGCAACTCGTTGTCCGAGTTCATGTACAACTTGGGCATCCCAATGGCCACCGGCGGCAAGCGGGGCACCATGACGCTGGTCCGCCAGCAGATGATCCGCTTGTTCTCTGCCACGATTGCCATCGTGCAAAACAAGTCGGCGCCCAGCAGCCAGAATCAGAATCAAGAACCACTGTCGATCGATCGCATCGGTTACCTGCTGGCCGATCAATTGTCGACGTGGTGGGATCCAATGCAGCCGGGCCAGGGTTCGATGTTCGAGAGCTTCGTGGTGCTGTCAGAACCGTTCTTCAACGAACTCGTGAATCGCCCTGTGCCGGTGGATATGCGTGCGTTGAAGGCGCTCAAGCAATCGCCGTTTGCGCTGGATGTGTATTCGTGGCTCACATACCGCTTCTTTACGATCCAGAAGCGTACAGAGATCCCTTGGGAAGCGCTGCAGATGCAATTCGGTACTGAGACCGAAAGCGAGCGGAAATTCCGTGCGTTGTTCCGCAAGGCGCTGAAGGACGTGCTGGTTGTCTATCCAGACGCGAAAGTCGATGCTGACTCGTCCAAGGCCTTGATTCTGCAGCCATCGCGTACCAGCGTGCGGAAGCTGGCCTGAGGTACGCAAAAGCGCTGGACAAAAAAAGGGGAGCAGATGCTCCCCTTTTTCATCTCAGGCGATCAGCCTGAAACTTATTCCGGCTTGATCGCCGAGGCTTGCAGACCCTTCGGGCCTTGCTTCACCTCGAAGGTGACCTTCTGGCCGTCCTTCAGGGTCTTGAAGCCCGAACCCTGAATTTCGGAGAAGTGCGCGAACAGATCTGCGCCGCCGCCGTCCGGAGTGATGAAGCCGAAGCCTTTGGTTTCGTTAAACCATTTGACAGTACCCGTGGCCATGCAAAAATTCCTTTAAAAAACAAAAAACACGTCGTCCAGCCGATCCGGACATCGCACGAAGAACCGGCTGATTCCGAATCTTGCGTAGACAAAGTCTTCAGACGACTGTCTGAGCATCATAACCAGTTTGAGGCAGAGTGTCGATGGGCGGCATTTTCGCAAAATGTCGCTTTTATGCATCCCGCTGGTAAACACCTACAAAGCCTATAAATGCTGGGGTGAACGCAGAAAGTTATGCGTTAAAGGCCGCATTTACATCTCAGTTTAGGTGAATTGAAAACCACCTGACCGGCCCCTTTTTTGACGGGGCCCTTCGGATGAAATTTGTATGAATTGAAATTTATCGAACTTGTGTTTTTATGCGGTCTTCCCTAAGATGAGCGCTGCTGACTTTCAGCGCTGAAAGTGGAGGGCCAGTGAGCGCCAAGATCGTAACGGTATTCAATCAGAAAGGCGGATGCGGCAAGACCACGGTCAGCATGCACATCGCCGGAACCCTTGGTTTGCGGGGGAATAAGACGCTGCTGGTCGATATGGACGAGCAAGGAACGGCCACTCGGTGGGCCGCTCAAGCGCCTGAAGACAAGCCCTTTCCGGCTTCGGTGATCGGTTTAGCACCGTCTGGCGGCGCAATGCACCGAGAGGTGCGCAAGTTTGTGGCGGACTACGATTACATCGTCGTCGATTGCCCTCCGGCGGTCCACTCACCGTCTTCGTCAAGCGCGCTGCTCATCTCCGATATTGCGTTGATCCCCGTAGTGCCATCGCCCCCCGATCTGTGGGCTGCTGTGGCCGCCAAAGCCTTGGCTCAGCAGGCTCAGGTGACCAACGAGACACTGCGTATTCGCGTACTGGCAAACATGGTTCAGCGGCGCGTCTCGCTTGCCAAGCAAGCAATTGAGATTCTTGGTGATGATGGTGATATTCCTTTGATGGATTCCATGATCGGCTCGCGCTCTGCATTTCGTGAGTGCCAAGCGATCGGTGCGACGGTGCACGGGGTGCCGGGCGCCCGGGAAGCCGTTAGTGAAGTCGACATCTTGATCGACGAGGTGTTGCAGTTGTTGCAGGAGGAACGTGTATGAGCGCGAAGTTGAAATCGCTCAAAGACGGCATGCTGGCCGGCATTGCCGCAGAGAAGACCAAGGCGACACCGGTTGATCGTTTTGCTTTGGCGGAAAAAGCGATTACATCGCACCCCCGCGGGCTGCTTGGGCAAGCGGCTCCTGCCCCTGCTTTCAGCGCTGAAAGTCCCGCACCTGCAAATACTTCTGAACGCAGGGTGATCAAGGTTCCGCTGGAACGGCTGCAGGAAAATCCGCTTAACGCCCGCCGCATCTACGATCCGCAGATCGTTCAGGAGCGGGCGGCATCCATCGCTACGCATGGTCAGCAGACGCCAGGGTTGGCGGCGCCAGACCTCGCACGGCCAGGCTGGTATGTCCTGATCGACGGTCACTATCGTAAGCGCGCCTTGGCCGCCGCTGGGAAGGCCGAGATGGACTGCTTCATCGAAGACGGCCTGTCGGACATCGATTTCTACCGTCTGTCCTTCGTCTTGAACGAGCAGCGTTCTGGCCAATCCGTGCTGGACAACGCCATCGCATGGCGGCAGCTGCTAGATGAAGGAAAAGTTAAAAAAGAAGAAGATATTTGTGAGATTACCGGCGTATCCGCGGGAACGGTCAACAAGACGTTGGCATTGCTGAAACTGCCGGAGTCAGTGCTCGAAGTCATGAAGGAACGACCGGCTGGCATCGGTATCGCGACCGGATACGAGCTGACGTTGTACTTCAAGAGCGCGGGCGAAGACCGCACGCGTGAGCTGGTACATCGCGTCCTGGAAGAGGGGCTCTCAAGCCGCGACGTGGAGCAGATCCGCAAGGTGGCTCAAGAAGGGCGTACCCGCAAGGTGAAGGAAGTCAGCCGCCAATATAAGATTCGAAGCGCGGAAGGTGATCTTCTCGGCACAATAAAGGAGTGGGATTCCGGAAGAGTGATGCTCGATGTGAAGCTCGGAGATCGTGCCGCCCGGGAATCGCTGGTGGAAGCGCTGAAAAGCCGATTTGGCCTGGACGTCGCCCTACTGTAGTTTCGCCGCAGGTTTGTTCACTGGAAGCGCCCCATGGGGCGCTTTTTTTTTACCCTGATTTCGGGCTCGGAAGCCATATCGGAGCGTGGAGCGTACCCGTTTCTGCGCCGGCTCAACGGTGTCCGGTGTACCCAATCGAAGGGCTCGTTTCCCGGCCCGCTCGGCACCGAATTGAGTGGATTCCCCCTTCAAAGGGGATGTCTACGTTTCAAGACTCGACTGTAATTACATGTAAACGAAATGTAAATAATGACTGTTAATATGAATTACTTGAGGTTTTTAACCCTTCATGTACACTGTATAGACACTTGATAGCCCTTATGGCACGCCCCGGTCTCTATTTCTCGGCTGAGCAGCAGCAGCGGATCGTTGAAGCGATCCGAAGGCTGGATATCGCCTTCCCGCACGACAACGCGGTGTTCCTCGACGAGGTGATCGAAGCCGTCCACGCCGTGACGCGTCGTATCTATGGCGTTCGGCGCTACGTGCAGTGGTTGGCGGAGGCGGGAGTACGTCGGCGTCCGAGCAATACGACGTTACAGAAGGCGATAGATCGAGCGCAGGGGCGCGGGCCGGTTGGAAACGGTGTCACCGCGGATGCGGTCGAGCCGTGGCCGATCCCGTTGGCGCACGCAGAAACGGGTACGCTTTCGGCACGTGACGAGCGCAACCGCATTGCCTCGCGCGCCATTGGTGCGCCGGGAGCGGGCGCCGAATGGATGGAAGCGCGCATCCGAGCTGAGGTGGCGGAGCGCGCGCTGGAACACGAAGCCGCGCGCAATCGGCAATTGCAGGCCGCCATGGCCGACTTGGAACGCCGTCTCGGCGAGGCGCTTGCCACGGCGCCTGCCGTCCCGCCCAAGTTGACCGACGCGACCCTCGAGCGCCTGGAACAGACCATGGAAACCGTGACCCGCCTGGAGGGCGCGGCCAGCGCGCTGGCGGGTACCGAGCGCTTTCTACGCTTGCAGAACGATGCGGTGCGCCAGCAGACGCAAAACGAAGCGGATCAACTGCGCCAGCGCATCCGCACCCTGGAAGCCGAGGTCGCGCAACTGAACGCCCAGATCGATGCCTACCGGCGCACGCCCGAGCGCACCGCGCCGGTCTCGCGCGGCTGGGTCAAGCCATCTTCCTGATTTTACAATCACTGTTAGCGGGTGCTTACTGGTCTGGTCGACCGCGAGTTGGCTCAGAACGGCACGCAGAATTGGGTACGCTTTTCGACTTTCGGCGCTGAAAGTTGGTGCGACGGAGTTTCAACCCGTTGTAGGAAAGGTGCCGATGCCGTGCTCGCGACGTTGCGGCGGGGGCGCGCCAGATGGTGCTCCATCAAAGGGTCGACCCCTTTAATTTGCGCTGGCATATGACTTGCTCATGACGCTACGTCTCACCAATGGAGTTGTCATGAACGAGAAGATCACCAAGGCCGTGTTTCCCGTGGCGGGGCTCGGTACACGTTTTCTACCCGCCACCAAGGCCAGCCCGAAAGAGATGCTGCCGATCGTCGATAAGCCGCTGATCCAATATGCGGTGGAAGAGGCTGCCGCCGCGGGTATCACGGAAATGATCTTCATCACGGGCCGCGCCAAGCGCGCTATCGAAGACCATTTCGACAAGGCCTACGAGCTTGAAACTGAGCTGGCCGCCAAGAACAAGCATGCGCTGCTGGAGATGGTGCAGTCGATCAAGCCGCCCGGCGTCGAGTGCTTCTACGTGCGTCAGCCCGAGACGCTGGGCCTTGGCCACGCAGTGTTGTGCGCGCAGAAACTGGTACGCGACGAGCCTTTCGCCGTGATCCTGGCTGATGACTTGCTGGACAACCAGCCGCCCGTCATGCAGCAGATGACGGAGCTTTACGATCACTACCGTTGCTCCATCGTCGGCGTCGAAACGATTGCGCCGGAAGCCTCGCGGTCGTATGGCGTGGTTGCCGGCCGTGAATGGGATGACCGCTTGGTCAAGCTCGATGCCATTGTCGAAAAGCCGGCGCCGAAGGATGCGCCATCCAACTTGGGAGTGGTCGGGCGCTACATCCTGACGCCGCGCATCTTCGATCATCTGCGCAATCTGAAGCCTGGCGCGGGCGGCGAGCTGCAGTTGACGGACGCCATCCAGAGTCTGCTCGCTGAAGAGCAGATCCTGGCGTATCGCTACCGTGGTCAGCGTTTCGATTGCGGCAGCAAGTTCGGTTACCTGCAGGCGACGGTCGAGTTTGCGCTGCGCCATCCGGAAGTGCGTGCTGACTTTGAGGCGTATCTGCATGAGCGTCTGGGCCTGTCCCAAACGCATGAAGATGTGTCTGCCGAGATGGATTCGTTGGTCCGCGACACCATTCCGTTGAGCGTGGCCGCCTGAGCTTCGCCTCTTTCAGAATCGGTCGTGCGGGTTTCCGCACAGGCTGCCCGGCCGATTCTGAGAAACCGCACACTTCTCCGATCTCCCGTTGTTCCGTCGATTTCCCGCAAAGCCCGGTGCCATGGGCGTTTGTGGCGGATCGACGCGTCTGTTTTCTGCATGGAATGCTTCTTGAGTAAGAGCGACCACCCATAAACCGGCGGACCGCTTGGACGTCGCACACGCAGCTTGGTGTGCGACTTGTCACCAGCAAAGGCCGCCGCAACGCTCCAAGGAGACACCATGACGCAGCCCCAGGCTGGTGCGGTCACGGGCGACTTTTCGCCCGCGCAGGCCCCCACCAAAGACACCCCCGCAGACGTACGCCGTCGTCTGCGTTCCATCTTCTCCGGTTCGATTGGCAACCTGGTCGAGTGGTACGACTGGTACGTGTACTCGGCGTTTGCCCTGTACTTTGCCAAGTCGTTCTTCCCGAAGGGCGACCAGACCGCGCAACTGCTCAATACGGCGGCGGTGTTTGCGGTCGGCTTCCTGGCGCGTCCGGTGGGCGGCTGGTTGATGGGCATCTACGCCGATCGCTATGGCCGCAAGCGCGCGCTGTTCTTCTCGGTGGTGCTCATGTGCGCGGGCTCGCTCATCATTGCGCTCACGCCGAGCTACGCGACCATCGGCGTTGCGGCACCCGTGATGCTGGTACTGGCTCGTCTGCTGCAGGGGCTGTCGGTCGGCGGGGAATACGGCACCTCGGCCACGTACCTGAGCGAAGTTGCCAACAAGGAAAACCGCGGCTTCTACTCGAGCTTCCAGTACGTCACGCTCATCGCCGGCCAACTGACGGCGCTGGCGCTGCTGATCGTGCTGCAGCAGTTCGTGCTGTCGCCGGCGCAGCTTGAGGCGTGGGGCTGGCGCATTCCGTTCTTTGTCGGCGCGCTGTGTGCGCTGGTGGCAATGGCTATGCGCTCGCACATGGAGGAAACGCAGTCTTTTACCGCCGCAAAGGCAAACAAGAAGCGCGGCACGCTGTCGGAACTGGCCAAGCATCCGCGTGCTGTTGCGACGGTCGTGGGCCTGACGATGGGCGGTACGGTGGCGTTTTACACGTACTCGATCTACATGCAGAAGTTCCTAGCCAACACGGTCGGGCTGTCGAAGGACACGGCGACGCTGGTGTCCGGCGCCACGCTGCTGCTGTTCGCGATGCTGCAGCCGATCGTGGGCGGGCTGTCCGACCGCATTGGCCGCCGTCCGATCCTGATTGCGTTTGGCGTGCTGGGTACGCTGTTCACCGTGCCCATCATGACCGGCATCAGCCAGACCACCAACGTGTGGACGGCCTTCTTCCTGATCATGGCCGCGCTGGTGATCGTCTCGGGCTACACGTCGATCAACGCGGTGGTGAAGGCCGAGCTGTTCCCTGCGGAAGTGCGCGCGCTGGGCGTGGGTCTGCCGTATGCACTCACGGTGTCGATCTTTGGCGGCACGGCGGAGTACATCGCGCTGTGGCTCAAGCAGGCGGGTCACGAATCGCTGTTCTACTGGTATGTGACGGGCACGATCTTCCTGTCGCTGTTGGTCTACGTGTTCATGCGCGATACTCGCGAGCATTCCCGCATCGAACATTGATCTCATGTCGCCAACCGACGGCCACGCCGACCTTGCCCACCCCGCACACGGGCGCGGCTGGCGCGTGGCTGTCGCACTGGCCATGGCGGCGTGCTGTGCGGCAGCGGGGTGGGGCGCTTACGCCATCGCCCTGCAGCGCTACGTTGCCACGCGCGCCGAAGAGGCCGGCCAGCGCACCACCTTCTACGCACAGAACCTGCGCAGCACGCTGGCCCGCTATGAATCATTGCCGAGGCTGGCGGCGCTGGAGCACGTGCTGCACGTCGCGCTGCAAGAGAATCCCCAGGCCGGCGACGCCGTCATGCGTCGCGCGGCCAACGCCTATCTGAAAGAAGTCCAGGCGGCTACCGACTTGGCCGCCGCTCACCTGATCAATACGACAGGCCTCACGATTGCGGCCAGCAACTGGGATCTGCCGACCTCGTTCGTCGGCCAGAACTACGCATTCCGGCCGTACTTTGTCGAGGCCATGCGCGAAGGGCTCGGTCGCTTCTACGGTGTCGGCAACACCACCGGCGAGACGGGCTATTTCGTGGCCGCCCCCGTGCGCGAAGAAAACAAGCCGATAGGCGTGGTGGTCGTGAAGGTCAACCTCGATGCGTTTGAGGCCACGTTGTCGCGCAGCGGCGATACGGTGCTGCTGGTGGATCGGCACGGCGTGATCTTCCTGTCGTCCGTACCCGAGTGGAAATACCGCACGCTCGGCACCTTGAGCGCGGACCAGCGCGCAGCACTTGACGCGACGCGCCAGTACGCTCCCCACAACCTCACGCCGCTCGGAATGAGCGACGAGCAAGCCGCGAGCGTACCCTTTTCTGCGGACCACCCTCCGCAGACCGTGCGCGTGGCGTTGCCCGGAAAATCTGCGTCGACACTGCGCGTGCAGTACCGCCCGGTGGGCCTGCTCGGCTGGCAGGTCGCCGTGTTGATCGACCCGCGCGACGAGCAGCGCACTGCGTTGGTGGCCGGTGCGAGTGCCGCGTTTGCGATGGCGCTGATCTTCGCCGTGCTCGTGGCTTTGCGTTTGCGTACGCGCCGGCGCGAAGAGCAGCACCGCGCGCGCGCCGCACTGCGCGAAATCCAGCGTGATCTGGAAGCGCGCATCGCACAGCGCACTGCGGAGCTGACATCCGCCAACACCGCGCTGGCCGGCAAGGTCGAAGCGCTCGATGCCGCGCAACGCATCCTGCGCGAAACGCGCGATGCCGCCGTGCAGGCCGGCAAGCTCGCCGTGCTCGGCCAGATGGCCGCCGGCATCACGCATGAACTCAACCAACCGCTCACCGCACTGACCACGCTATCCGACAACGCCAACCAGCTTGCCGAACGCGGCCGCATCGACGAAGTGCGCGGCAACCTCACACACATCAGCCAGCTTGCCGAGCGCATGGGGCGTATCGTTTCGCACATCAAGGCGTTCTCGCGTAAGGGCGATGCGGCACGCGCGGCCGTGTCGGTGGACGAGGCCATCCGCCAAGCACTGATGCTGGTTGAGACCCGTCGCCGCCAGGCCGGTGTGACGGTGGTGACAGAGCCCGTCCCAGCGGATCTTGCGGTCTGGGCCAATGCTGTGCGGCTTGAGCAGGTGCTCGTCAACCTCATCCGCAACGCCATTGACGCCACCGCCGAGGCTCCAACAGCCGAATCGGCCACCGTGCGCGTGAGCGTCGAACCCATCGAGAAATGGGTACGCATCACCGTGCGCGACTTCGGCCCGGGCATTCCCGCCGACGTGCTGCCGCGCCTGTTTGAGCCGTTCTTCACCACCAAGGACGATGGCCAGGGCCTGGGGCTCGGCTTGGCGATTTCGCTGGCGATCATCGAAGACTTTGGCGGCCGGCTCGAAGGCCGCAATGCGGGTGACGATGCAGGTGGCGCAGAATTCATCATCGAGCTTGAACGCGTTGTGAAACCCACATGACTGAACACGGTACGTCGGACCCTTCCCCCATCGACCACGCGCCCGTTTTCCTGATCGAGGACGATGACGTGGTGCGCCTGGGCTGCGAGCAAGCGCTCACGCTGGCGGATGTGCCGGTGCAGTCCTTTGCCGATGCGGAAAGCGCGCTGGCCGCACTCGCCACGCAAACGCCGGCCGTGGTCGTCACCGACGTGCGCCTGCCCGGCCGCGACGGCATTGCTGTGCTGCGAGAGATGCTGCAGCACGACCGCCAGTTGCCGGTCATCCTCATCACCGGTCATGGTGACGTGACGATGGCCGTGGCCGCCATGCGCGCGGGCGCTTACGACTTCATGGAGAAGCCGTTCCACTCCGAGCGCCTGGTCGATGTGGTGCGGCGCGCGTTGGAAAAGCGCAGGCTCACTTCCGAAAACCTGCGTTTGCGTGAAGCGCTGCAGGGCCGGCAGGCGTACCCATTGATCGGCCAGAGCGCCGTCATGCAGAACGTGCGCCGGCTCGTCACCGCGCTGGCTCCCACCGATGCTGACATCCTCGTCACGGGCGAGACCGGCTCGGGTAAGGAAGTGCTCGCGCGCGCCATTCACGAAGGCAGTCGACGTCGCGGGCCGTTCGTCGCGCTCAATTGCGCGGCGCTGCCGGAATCCGTGTTCGAGAGCGAGATGTTTGGCCACGAGGCGGGCGCTTTCACAGGTGCCAACCGCCGCCGCATCGGCAAGATGGAATACGCAGATGGCGGCACGCTGTTCCTGGATGAGATCGAATCGATGCCGCTGGCGTTGCAGGCCAAGCTGCTGCGCGCGCTGCAGGAACGCAGCATCGAACGGCTGGGCAGTAACGCGAGCGTGCCCGTCAATTGTCGTGTGGTGGCCGCCGCCAAGGTCGACTTGAAGGAGGCATCCGATCACGGGCAGTTCCGCGCGGACTTGTATTACCGCCTGAATGTCGTGTCGATTGCGCTACCGGCGCTGCGCCAGCGTGCCGAAGATATTCCGCTGCTGATGGCCCACTTTCTGCAGCAGGCCGCGGTGCGCTATGAGCGGGCGGCGCCCGACTGGTCTGCGCAAGACATGATGCGCTGGCAGCACCACGACTGGCCCGGCAATGTGCGTGAGCTGAAGAACGTGGCCGAGCGCTTTTGCCTCGGCCTGGACGACGGCCTGGTGGTGTCCGAGGCGAGCCAGCATTCCCTGGCGGGCCGGATGATGGCGGTCGAACGTACCACCATCGAGGAAGCGCTGCGCGCGACGGAGGGCAACGTTGCTCGCGCGGCCGATCTGCTGGCCGTGCCGCGCAAGACGCTGTACGACAAGCTCAACCGGCACGGGATCGAGCCGGACCGCTTCCGCAGCAGTTAGCGCAGCGAGGATTCGCCGATCTTGCGGCCGCCTTGCGGGGGCCAGCACGTTGCTGCCAGCAGCACGGCCGCCACGGCATAGATCGCTTCGGTCACGGCCAGCGGCAGCACATGTACCTGGTACAGCGCAGCGGGCAAATCTGCCAGCGCATGCAGCAGCACCGCCAGCACGACAATCACAAGCCGCCGCTGCCGCACCGCGTGCCACACCACCAGCGTCAGCGTGAACTGGATCAGCATTGCCGCAATGCGCTCGCTCACTGCACCGAGCGCCAGCCACGGCGAGAGCCGCGCCAGCATGGCGTGGATGGTCCCGACCATGGCATCGGCGCCGCTGGCCGCGAGGCGCGATTCCAGCTCGCCGCGGTTGGCGGCAATGCCGAACATCACCATCTGCGCCTGCGATGCCGCACCGACCAGCCAGGCTTCGATGCCCGCGTGGCCGAGCGCGTAGGCCACAGGTGTGGCGGCACCCCCCGGCTTGCGCACGAGAAAACGCAGGCCAAGCCAGCGGCCGCTTTCCTCGAACAAACCGGCCATCAGCGCGCCGTAGATGACGAACAGCACGGGCATGCGCAGCCAGTGCGCCGTGATCGGGTTGAGCTGCAGCAGATACAGGTGCAGCGTGCGTTCCAGTACCAGCGCAAACACGACAAACACCGCCGCGCCCACGCCGATGTCGCGCCACGCCAGGTCAAAGCGCCGCCGCAACCAGAACCACGCCACGACCGGCACGCTTGCGATGAGCAAGGCCGCGATGGCGTGGGCAACGAGGGCAGACAGGGTGACGGTGGGCATGGCGGATGGCGCAGTTGGGGCGACGAGTTCGCCCGCATGCTACCTGAGGGCGCGGGCGCGAGTCTTGCGGGCCAATTGTTACAATATGTGCCTGCGGCAGCAGTGCCGCTTCTTGACTTCTTGATATGGCAGGACGGACGTTCGTGAAACGCATGATGTGGCGGTGGATCTGGATATGCAGTGTCGGCGTGGGCGCCTTCGGCATGGCGGTGCCTGCCCAGGCTGCGCGCTGGCACCAATACCTGACGACGACGTCCGTCGTGGCTTCCATCGATCGCACGTCGCTGCGCTCCAACCGTACCGGCCACAAAATTTTTTTGGCGCGCACGGTGCTCAAGCGCAGTGAACGCCGCGCCCATGGCGCCCATTACCGGCCCGGCACGGTGATCCTCTCGCGCCAGGAGATCGACTGCCATCGCCAGCGCATCCGCCTGATCGACTACGTGGTGCGCGCTCCCGACGGCGCCACGCTCGATACCGATACCGCAGCCGGGGCGCACTGGATGCGCATCCGCCCCGGTACGCTCGCGGCGCGCTCGGCCGCCTATGTCTGCGGCCGCCGTTAGACATCGCGGCGACTCGACATTGATTGGCGGGCATAGCACTATGGTGTTTGCCCTCCCACTACAACAAGACACCGGTCGCGAGGGGCGCCGGTGCCAGCCGACGGTCCGATGAAACTGACCCTGAAGTCGCAGGCGGCCATCATGGCGACCGTCATCAGCGTGACGGTGGTGAGCGTGTTCGGCTGGTCGCAACGCGAGCCGATCCGCCGCGAGGTGATGGCGCAGATCAAGGCGCAGCAGACGGCCATGGTCAAGGAGTCGGCGGAAGACCTCAAGCAGCGGCTGGACACCTACCTGGGCGTGCTCGAGCGCACCGCGCAGCAGATGCGCACCGTGCGCTTCGACTCGCCTGCGCAGGAAGCGGCGTTCTACCAATCCATCCAGCCCGCCAGCGGCCTGTTCGACGGCGTGTTCCTGGCCTCGGCCGATGGCAAGGTGACAGCCACCTCGCGGCGCCGCGCGGGCGTAGTCGGCATCGACATTTCGGATCGGGATTACTTCAAGCAGGTCATGGTGGTCGATCAGCCGACCATCTCCGCGCCGCTGCGCAACCGGGTGGGCGGCGAGCCCATCGTCATCATGGCCGCGCCCGTGCATGATCAGGACGGCAATCTCGTCGGGTTGATCGGCGCGTCGCTGTACCTGCTCAAGCCCAACTTTCTGGGCGACATGCGCGATATGCGCGTGGGCCAGACCGGCCACGTCTACCTGGCCACGCGAGGTGACAACCCCGTTTATATCGTCCACCCCCAGGCCGACAAGACGCTGGCGCCGCTCGATGCCGATCCGGCGGTGGCCGCGGCCTTCCAAGCGAATCCAGATGCGCTGCCTGATCGCGGTGGTGACGTGGTCACCACGCAAGACATCACCTCGGCCGGCTGGACCCTCGCTGCGGTGTTGCCCGGCGCCGAGGCCAACCGGCAGCTCTTCCTTATGCGCCAGCGTTTTCGCTGGTCGCTCCTGGTGCTGGCGGCGTTGATCGGCGCATCGGTGTGGGCGGCGATGCTGTGGCTGTTGCGCCCGCTTGGCCGGTTGCATGCAGCCATGACGCAGCTTTCGGCCACGGACTTGCGCAATGCGCCCCCGCTTGAGCTAGGCGGTACCTCGGCGGAAATCGACGCGGTATCGACGGCGTTCCACAAACTGATGGGCGAGGTCGTCCGCCAGCGCGCCGAACTCGAAGCTGTGAACGATGCGTCGCCGCTCGGGTTGTTCCGCTCGGATGCGGAGGGTCGGACCGTCTATACCAACGAGGCGTATCGCCGGCTGCTCGGTGCAACGCATGAAGAGGCCCTGGCCGACGTGTGGCTCGCACGCCTGCATCCGGACGACCGCGATGCCACCATGGCCGGTTGGCGCGATGCGGTCGCACGCGGGGCCGGCTACAACGCCGAGCAGCGCATGATCGTGCCAGGCCTCGGTGAGCGATTGCTGGTCGTCACGACAGCGCCGGTGCGGGTGGACGGCGACGTGGTTGGCCACGTTGGGGCCATGGAAGACATCACCGTGCGGGCGCGGGCGCAACAGGCCTCGCGCGTGCTGACCAAGATCCTCGACTCCACCACCGACTTCGTTGCGCAGAGCGACGTACAGGGCAATGTCACGTACATGAATCCGGCCGGCCGCCGCTTTGCCGGCATTGCGCCGGATGCCAATCTTCAAGGCCTGACGGTTGCGGATTTCTACCCGCCCGAGACAATGGGCTGGCTGCGCGAGGTGGCCGTACCCGCAGCCTCGCGCGATGGCGTATGGATTGGCGAAACCACCGCGCGAGGTGCCGAGGGTCAGGTCGTGCCGATCAACCACATGATCATCGCGCACCGCGATCCTGCCGGGCGTATGGAGTATTTCTCGTCGGTCATGCGCGACATCACGCAGGACAAGGCCGCCAAGGAAGCGCTGCAGCGCAGCCGCGAAACGCTGCAGACCGTGACCGATGCGCTGCCTGCGCTGGTCGCCTTCATCGATACCGGGGAGCGCTTCCGCTTTCTGAACGCCGCCTACGAGAAAGCGTATGGACGATCGACCGCGAGCATGCTCGGGCAGACGCTGCGTGAAGTCGTGGGTGAGGACGCTTACAGCAACCTGCGCGATGCGTTGCAGCGTGCGCTGGGCGGCGAGACGATGGTCTTCGAGCGCGAGATCGGGGCCCTCGATCAGTACCGGTGTGAAGAGGTCAGCTACCTTCCGCAGTTCGATTCGCAAGGCCGCGTGGCGGGCGTGCATTCGGTCACGCTGGATATTACGGAA
This sequence comes from Burkholderiaceae bacterium 26, assembly GCA_000955795.1. GTDB lineage: Bacteria > Pseudomonadota > Gammaproteobacteria > Burkholderiales > Burkholderiaceae > Ralstonia > Ralstonia chuxiongensis. The sequence continues at coordinate 327,631 of JYOB01000016.1, read as the reverse complement.
CGCAAGAAGCAGGAGCTGCGCCTGCGCGCGCTGACAACCACCGACCACCTCACCGGCCTGGCCAACCGTGCCGGCTTTGAAGCGCGTTTGCAGGCGGCGCTGGACCAGGCACGTGTGAATGGATCGACCGGAGCGCTCCTGCTGATCGATCTCGACCACTTCAAGGTGGTCAACGATACGCACGGGCACGCCGTTGGCGATGCGCTGCTGCGTACTTTCGCGCAGCGGCTGGCGCGTGCAGTGCGCCCGTATGACGGCGTGGCGCGTTTTGGCGGTGACGAGTTTGCCGTCATCCTGGAACACCTGTCGCACCCAGGCGACGCAAAGACGGTTGCCGCGAATATCCTCGCCGCATGCAACAAGCCGTTTCGCTTGCGTGAGACGATGGTTCGGGTTGGCGCGAGCATCGGTATCGCAACCTTCGACGCGCGTACGCTGGCGCAGAGCGTCGTCTTCGAAGCCGCCGACGAGGCGTTGTACGAAGCCAAATCGCGCGGCAAAGGCTTGTTTGTCAGTGCCGACGAGCTGCCGACGGACTGATTTCGCAATGCGGCAAGGCACGCAGAAACGGGTACGCTCCACGTCGATTTGATGGCGTCGCCGGGCAATATTGCGCCGCAACAGTCGCCCCCCAGGCCGGGCGGCGGACAATCCCCTATCGCACGGTCGTGCGCTTTCCGGTAAAGTCCCGCGACTGACTGCACGTGCCGGCCACCCCGGCGCGTCGCACAAGAGCGCTGTACCCATGGCGCCTTCGCTTCACACTCCGACGCACTTCCGGTGCACGCATGCCCGATCCGGCATCGCTCGCCCGGCAGGTCTTCCGTCGTTTCGCCAACGTTGTTTGTCTTCGTGGCGCGAAACCCGGCAGGTGAGCGTCCGGACGCGATGCAGGGCGCATGCGGGGGGAGCGACGGTGTTGGGCCAGCGCATCTTCGAGACGAATCGCATTCAAGCAATCGCGACGGACAAACAAGGAGCAGGTTCGCATGCAAAAAATGATCAAACGGCTGCTGTTGACGGCAGTGGCTGCGGGGGCGGCAATCGCAACGGGCGCGGCAACCGCGGCCCAGGACATCAAGATTGGTGTGGCCGAAGCGCTGTCGGGCGGCGCAGCGCAGTACGGCGTGGCCATCCGCAACGGCTTCCAGCTGGCCGCTGATGAGATCAACGCCGCGGGCGGTATCAACGGCAGCAAGATCGCGCTGGTGATCGAAGACGAGCAGGGCAAGAAGGAAGAGGCCATCAACGTCTTCAAGAAGCTGATCTTCCAGGACAAGGTGGCGATGGTGTTCGGCCCCACGCTGTCGAACTCGGCACAGGCGGCCGATCCGATCGCGCAGGCCTCCAAGACGGTTGCCTTTGGCACTTCCAACACCGCAGACGGCATCACCAGCATTGGTGATTTCGTCTTCCGCAATTCCGTGACCGAAGCCGACGTGCTGCCGGCCACGATCCAGACCGTTGTGAAGAAGGCCGGCGTGAAGAAGGTCGCCGTGCTGTACGGCAACGACGACGTCTTCACCAAGAGCGGCTACGACAACTTCAAGAAGGCGCTCGAAGACCTGAAGATCCCGGTGACGACCACCGAGACCTTCGCCAAGGGCGACGTCGACTTCAAGGCGCAACTCACCAAGATCAAGGCGACGAATCCGGATGCGATCGTGCTGTCGGCGCTGATTGCCGAAGGTGGTCCGATCATGGTGCAGGCGCGTCAGCTCGGCCTGAACGTGCCGATCATCGGCGGCAATGGGATGAACTCGGTCAAGGTGTTCGACCTGGCCAAGGACAAGTCCGACAACCTGTGGGTGGGCAGCCCGTGGTCGATCGAGAACCACACGGCCGAGAACAGCAAGTTCATCACCGCCTACACCGCCAAGTACAAGGCAGCGCCGGATCAGTTTGCGGCGCAGTCGTATGACGCGATGTACATCGCGGCGACAGCGCTGAAGAAGGTGAAGTTCAGCGGCAACCTCGAAGCCGATCGCAAGGCGATCCGCGATGCGCTGCCGGCAGTCAAGCACGTTGGGGCGACCGGGGCGTTTGCGTTCCGCCAGGTGACGGCACGTGGCAAGCCGGCCGGCTATGACGCCGTGCAGACGCCGATCGTGAGCGTGACCAAGAACGGCAAGTACACGATCGAGAAGTAATCTTCGGTTCTCGTTGAAACCGAAACGCGGGGCGTAGCTAAACCTACGCCCCATCGCTTTTTTTGCGGCTGCTTTGGTGACATTCGGCCGCACCTCACTCTGATTCATCATGCTGGAACAGCAACTCGTCAATGCGCTGTCGCTCGGCTGCGTGTATGCGTTGTTCGCCCTGGGGTTCACGCTGGTTTTCGGCATCCTGGGCGTGATCAACCTGTCGCACGGCGCGGTCTTCATGCTCGGTGCCTATGCGGCGCTGCAGGTCGTCCTCCACTTCGATCTGCCGCTGTGGGCGGCGCTGGCTGTCGGTTTTGCCGTGAGCGGCGTGGCCGGCCTCATCATCGATGTGCTGCTGCTGCGACCGCTGCGTCGCCGCAACGCGCCCCACCTGATTCCGATGATCGGCACCATCGGTGCGGGCATCGCCATCAATAACGCCATGCAAGGCGCGTTTGGCGCCGAGAACCTGCGCTTCCCGGCCGGGCTCGTGTCGGACGCCTCGCTGGACCTGGGCGGCATCCATCTCACGCCGCTGGAGCTGGGCATCATCGTGCTGTCGTTCGTGCTGATGGGCGCGCTTATGCTGCTGCTCAAGCGCACGCAACTCGGCCGCGCGCTGCGCGCGATTGCGGAGTCGCCCAAGGCAGCGGCGCTGCTCGGCATCAATGTCGAAGGGCTGTTCCTGCTGACCTCGTTTGCAGCCGCAGCGCTGGGCGGGTTGTCGGGCGTGCTGATCGGCCTGTACTCCAACGCCGTGTTCCCGCTGATGGGCCAGCCGATGCTGCACAAGGGTATCGCGGTCATCATCCTGGGCGGCCTGGGCGATATTCGCGGCGCAATGCTCGGCGGGCTGTTCCTCGGCTTTGCCGAGGTGCTGTCAGTGGCCTACATCGGCTCGACCATGCGCGACGCCGTGGCGTTCGGTCTGCTGTTCCTGATCCTGCTGGTGCGGCCGCAAGGGCTGTTCGGCAAGGTGCTCGAACGCAAGGCATAAGGAGACCGACATGGAATGGTTCGACAACTTCTGGCCGGTCTACAGCAACCTGGTGCTTACGCTGGGCATCAACGCGTTGCTGGCGCTGTCCATTTATCTCACGCTGTCGTGCGGCCTTCTGGCGATGGCGAATGCGGCTTTCATGGGCATCGGCGCGTATACCTCCGCGCTGCTGACGATGAATGCGGACATGCCGTTTTCGGTCGCGCTGCTGGGTGGCATGGTGGCGCCCGCCGTGGTGGCCGTTGTCATCGGCCGGCCGACGCTGCGTCTTTCCGGCGTGTATCTGGCCATGGCCACGCTTGGTTTTGGCGAAGTCGTGCGCGTGCTGATCCTGAACACCGAAGACTGGACCGGCGGCGCGCTGGGCCTGAACGGCATTCCGCAGCTGACCGAGTGGTGGCACGTGGCGCTGGCCGTATTGGCCACGCTGTTCGTGCTGGCGCGCATGCGGCGGTCCAAGGTTGGCCGCGCATTCGAGGCCATCAAGGAAGACGAAACCGCCGCGGGCCTCATGGGCATCAACGTGGCCGGCACCAAGCTGCTGGCGTTCACGCTGGGTGCGGCCATCGCCGGGCTCGCGGGCGCACTCAATGCGCACCTGACGTTCTTCATCGGCCCGAACGAATTCGGCTTCGATCGCGGCGTTGAAATTCTCACGATGACGATTCTGGGCGGCACCAACGGCCTGGCGGGCCCGGTGCTCGGCAGCCTGATCCTGTCGCTGCTGCCCGAGCTGCTGCGTGCGTTCAAGGATTTCCGCTTGGTCGTCAACGGCGTGATCCTGATGGTGATCGTGCTGTTCCTGCCCAAGGGCATCTGGGATCCGGCGCGTTTCGCGCGCTGGTTCGGCATGAAGCGCGGCGGCACCATGCCGGGCACGGGCGGCACCCGAGCTGCTTCCAATGAATCGCACTGAGGCCGCCATGCTGAAGCTCACATCCATTTCCAAGCGCTTTGGCGGCCTGTCGGTTTTGCAGGACGTCAACATTGAAGTGCCGCAAGGCAGCATCTTCGGCTTGATCGGCCCGAACGGCGCCGGCAAGACGACGGTGTTCAACCTGATCACCGGCCTGCTGGCACCCACGGGCGGCTCGCTCACGTTCAACGGCGAAAATCTCGTTGGCAAGAAGCCGCACCAGATCACGAAGATGGGCATTGCGCGCACCTTCCAGAACATCCGCATCTTCAAGGAGATGACGCTGCTGGAAAACGTGGTGGTCGGCATGCACCGGCATCTGGACTACGGCGCGCCGGGCCTGCTGCTGTCGCTGCCCAAGTACCGTGCTGCCGAGCGCCGCGCGCGCGACCGTGCGCTGGAGTTGCTCTCGTGGGTCAAGCTCGATCACAAGGCACACGACATTGCCGACAACCTCTCGTACGGCGACCAGCGCAAGCTTGAACTCGCGCGGGCGCTGGCCACCGAACCCAAACTGCTGTTGCTCGACGAGCCCGTCGCCGGCATGAATACGGGCGAGAAGGTCGACCTGATGGCCGAGATCGAGAACATCAAGGCGCGCGGCTACACGATCTTCATGATCGAGCACGACATGCGCTTTGTGATGGGCCTGTGCGAGCGCATTGCGGTGCTCAACTTCGGCCGCATCATTGCCGAGGGGCCGCCCGAGGCGATCCGCAACGATCCGCAAGTCATCGAGGCGTACCTGGGCCGCGATGATGACGATGAAGCGAACGGCGATGCCGCGCAGAAGGAGACGGCATGACCACCTTGCTGGAAGTCAAAGGGCTGGACGTGTCATACGGGCACATCGCAGCCGTCAAGGGCATCGACTTTGCGCTCAAGGCCGGCGAGATCACCTCGCTGGTGGGCGCAAACGGTGCGGGCAAATCGACCACGCTGCTGGCGCTCTCGGGGCTGATCCCGAAGTCCCAGGGTGATGTGCGCGGCCAGATCCTGTTCGAGGGCGAAGACGTCACGCTGTGGTCGGCCCACAAGCGTGTGGAGCGCGGCATCGTGCAGGTGGCCGAAGGGCGCGCCACGCTCACCACGATGACGGTGCGCGAAAACCTGGAGCTGGGCGCCTACACGCGCAAAGACAAAGGTCAGATCGCCTCCGACCTGGAGCGCGTGTTCCACCTGTTCCCGCGCCTGAAGGAACGTATCGATGGGCTGGCCGGCAATCTCTCCGGCGGCGAGCAGCAGATGCTGGCCATCGGCCGCGCGCTGATGGCTCGCCCGCGCGTGCTGCTGCTGGATGAACCGTCGATGGGCCTTGCGCCGATCATCGTGCAGGAGATCTTCCGCATCCTGCGCACCATCAATGCCGAGGGTCTGACGATCTTCCTGGTCGAGCAGAACGTGCGCCAGGCGCTGAAGATCGCGCAGCACGGCTACGTATTGGAAACCGGTGAGATCGTGCTGGCTGACAGCGGCAAAAACCTGCTGGGCAACCCGCGCGTGCTCGAAGCCTACCTGGGAGGCTGAGTGTTTTTTGCACGCCTCGGCATGCAATATTGCCGAGGTGTAAGAACCGCATATCCATTGGGTTTGCGGTTCATTTTCATCCAAAAGCGTACCCGTTTCTGCGTACGTTCAAATGCCCGCCAATACGTGTCGCTGTGCGTCGAACAGCGCGATCAATGCGTCGGCCACGGCCCGCACGCGCGGTGATCGTCGAACGTCGGGGTGGATCACCAGCCAGATTTCTCGATGCAACCCAGGATCGTCGACGGGCAACCGGCGCAAAAGCGTACCCGTTTCTGCGGGCGCGCCAAGCAGGTGAGGCAGCGCCGCGACACCCAGTCCGGCCAGCGCCGCCTGATGCATCGCCGCCAGATCGCTGCAACGTAAGACCACGCGACGTTCGCCTGCGTAGTTGTCCAGCCAGCGCTGTTGCGGGACGTGGCGCAGGTTTTCGTCGTAGCCGATGAATTCCCACTCTGATTCGGGGCGTGCGAGCACTTCTGCGGTGGCGTACAGGCCGTAGCCGAGGTCGCCCAGCGGCCGTGTCGCCAAAGTAGATGACGTCGGGCGTGACAAGCGCACTGCCAGGTCAGCTTCGTGCGCCATCAGGTTGGCGTTGCGCTTTTCTCCGAGCAGCACGAGGTCGATGCCGGGCCATTGCCGGCGCAGTGTCGCCAGGTTTGGCGCAATGATGTGGCTGGCCACCGTGGGCGGCGCGGAGATACGCACCGTCCCGCGCAAGCTGCCCGCCCCAGCTGCCGCACGCGCAAAGCCGGCGGCTTCCTGCTCCATGCGTTCAGCGCGCTCGGCCAGTGCGTTGCCTTCAGCGGTCAGGCGCCAGCCGCGCGGCAGGCGGTCGAACAAGCGCACGCCCAACGACTGCTCCAACGCATCGGCACGCCGCGCTACCGTGGTGTGTTCCACCGCCAGCCGCCGCGCAGCGGCCGACAAGCTGCCCTCGCGCGCCAGCACGAGAAAGTAGCGTACGTCATCCCATTGCAAGGAAGAGGAAGGTTCGGCCGCCGCCGCACGCGCCAGGGCACGCACATTTTTTGGTCGACCTGGGCTTTTTTGCACAGAAGCTGATCGGTTTTTGTGAATTCCCGGGTGATTATGAACGGATTACGCTTGTTTCACAACGTGACGAACGCGGTACCCGTCATCACCAAAACCGAAAAGCGTACCCATTTCTGCGAGGATTTTTGCCATGCATGCCAAGGTGATCCAACTGCGCGAACCCGGACCGGCATTGGGTTTGCGGCCCGCCAGCCTGATGTTGGCGCCCCCCGGCCCGAATGCGTTGACTGTGCGGCATACCGCCGTCGGCGTGAACTTTGTCGACGTGTATCACCGTGTCGGGCTGTACCCGGTGCCGGCATTCCCGGCGGTGCTCGGGGTGGAGGGCGTGGGCGTGGTGGAAGCCGTGGGTACGGATGTACGCGGTTTTGTGGTTGGCCAGCGCGTGGCCTGGGCCGGCCTCATGGACGGCGCGCCCGGTGGCTACAGCAGCCATCGCAACATCCCGGCCGAACGGGCGATTGCCTTGCCGGATGCGCTTGATGACCAAACCGTCGCGGCCACGTTGGTTCGCGGCATTACCGCGCACATGCTGCTGACGCGTGTACGGCAGATGCGCGCCGGCGATACGGTGCTCGTGCACGCCGCTGCCGGCGGCCTGGGTGTGTTGCTGGTGCAGTGGGCCAAGCGCCAGGGTGCGCGCGTGATCGGTACGGTTGGCACCGAAGCCAAGGCCGCCGTCGCGCTGGGCCATGGCGCAGACCACGTCGTGCTGCATCGCCAGCAGGACGTGCGCGAAGCCGTGCTGCAGCTCACCGGCGGAGAAGGCGTCGACTATGTGATCGATGGGATTGGCGGCACGATGCTGCAGACGTCGTTGGCGGTGACGCGGCCGTTCGGCATGGTGGCCAGCATCGGTCAGGCGGGCGATGTGGGCAACGCCCAAACGGATGTCGTCGATCTTGCGGCGCTTGGACCGTCGCGCTCGATTGCGCTGGCGCGGCCAGGCGTATTCCGCTACATGGCCGATCTGTCGAACTACCGGACGGGGGCGCAGGCGGCATTGCAGCGCATGCTGGATGGCGTGCGCGTGCCGGTGGGCGGCACCTATGCGCTGGAAGATGCGGCCGCCGCGCATACCGCACTGGAAGCCGGACAGACCTCGGGCGCACTGCTCTTGCGCCCTTGAGAACCCTGCGCGCCGAAGGGTTTCCGTGCAAAGCGTACCCGTTTCTGCGGGACACTCAGCGTCGTTGCTTCACGCTGCCGGGTCTCGCGTTTCGAAGGTTTCACCTCATCCCACAAGGAGCCGTCGCATGCTGTACCTGATTCTTTTCAACTACACCGCACCGCTCGAAGCACTTGATCGGGTGCTCCCTGCGCACCGAGCGCATCTGGACGCTCACTATGCGAGCGGCCACTTTCTGATGTCGGGGCCGTTCTTCCCGCGGGAGGGCGGTGGCATCCTGGCGCGTGCCGAATCCCGCGAAGAGATCGACGCCATTGTTGGGCGCGACCCTTTCGTGATCGAAAACCTCGTAGAGGTGCGCGTCATTGCCTGGGGCCCGAATCGTCGCAGCGCTGACACACCGCAGGCGTGGTTGCCAGACGCCCTGGTCGCAACATCGACTTAAAGCCGGTGCGGCGCCGCCGCTATCATGTCGGCTTGTCCTTGCACGAACCGACATGACCGACACGCCGCCGCCTCAATCTGAAGTGCCGCGCCAGCCACGGTGGCGGCGCGCGACTGCCCGGCTGCCGTTCGGTCGCGAGCATCTGGTGTTCGTGATTGCCGGGGTGATCGGCTGCGCGGGCGCCTTGTCGACGATCCTGTTTCGCGAGTGCCTGCGCCATCTGCAATGGTGGCTCTCGGGTACGGACCAGGGTTTGGTGGCCACGGCACGCGCGTTGCCGTGGTGGGCGCGCCTGCTGGTGCCGACCGCAGGTGGGCTGCTGGCAGGCATCACGTTGCAAGTGGGCCTGAAGTGGATCCCCCGAAAAGGCTCGGAAGACTATATGGAAGCCATTGCCGTGGGCCATGGCGTGCTTAGCGCGCGCCAGAGCCTGGTGCGCAGTGCGTCGTCGTTGTGCTCGGTGGCCAGCGGCGCGTCGATCGGGCGCGAAGGGCCGATGGTGCAATTGGCGGCAATGTGCGGCTCGCTGGTCGGCCGCGTGTTGCGGCACTGGACGCCCGTGCCAGTCGAGCAACTGCGTCTGCTGGTCGCCTGCGGTGCGGCCGCTGGCATCACCTCCGCTTATAACGCGCCCATCTCTGGCGCCGTGTTTGTCTGTGAAATCGTGTTTGGCGTCATCACCACGGCAACGCTCGGGCCGCTGCTGGTGGCCGCTGTCACCGCCGATATCGTGGTGCGCCAGTTCTTCGGGTACGGGGCGGTCTACGAGATGCCGCACTTCGATTTCGTTTCCGGCTGGGAAGTGTTGACGTATCTGGGCCTTGGTTTGGCGGCGGGGATGGTGGGGCCGCTGCTGCTGGGGCTGATTGACCGCGCGCGTGATGCGTTCGCACAGACCAAGCTGCCGCTCACGCTGCGATTGGCCGCTGGCGGATTGATCGTCGGTGCGCTGTCCACGGGCGTGCCCGAGGTCTGGGGCAACGGCTACAGCGTGGTCAATAGCTTTCTGCACGAGCCGTGGCTGTGGCAGACGGTGGCGCTGGTGCTGATCTGCAAGGTGGTGGCGACGGCGTCGAGCGCGGGCTCTGGCGCGGTGGGTGGTGTGTTCACGCCCACGCTGTTCTGTGGTGCGGCGCTCGGTTTGCTGTACGGCACGGGCATGCACGCGCTGCTGCCAGGTGTTGCGCCGGTGCCGGTCAGCTACGCGGTGGTCGGCATGGGCGCGCTGCTGGCAGCCACCACGCATGCGCCGCTCATGTCGATCCTGATGATCTTCGAGATGACGCTGTCGTATCAGGTGGTGCTGCCACTCATGTTGGCGTGTATTACCGGCTATGTGACGGCACATGCAGCCGGTGCGCCGTCGGTGTATGCGCGTGCGCTGGCGCGCAACCGTGCAGATGCTGGCGACGATGCGCAGCACCTTCCATCGCCCTCAGAGAGCACGCAGAAATAGGTACGCTTTGCTGGTTGGGAGGTGCCTGGCCACAGATATTCCTTGTGGACGAGCTTGCCTAATCAGCTAAATCCAAGGAAAAGCGCTCGATAAGTCTCTTTAAATTGTGCGTTTCCGGGAACTTTCGGGAGTTATTGCGACATTTTGTTGCTGTTGCGAATCGTTATCATTTATATTTGCGTCCGCAATTCGTAGTGCGCTCTCGTGCACGGCGGCACGGGCGCAGGAGGGCGTTCCGGAGCGGCTGACACCCAATAGAAGAGTGCCGCCGGAGAAACCACGCAATGAACCGCCGCACGCCCGTCGCCAGCGCCCTGTTGGCTCTGTTTGCCACCCCCGCCGTCGCACTTGCCCAGCAGGCCACGCTTGCCCAGGCACCGGCCACCGCCACGTTGCCGGAAGCCGTTGTGAAGGGCTCTGCCCCGCGCGACGACTACAACGCCGCCAAGAGCTCCATCTCCAAGCTGCCTGAAAACCTGCGCGATGTGCCGCAATCGGTGACGGTCGTGCCCAAGGCCCTGACCGATGCGCAAGGCGGCAGCTCGCTGGCCGATGCGCTGCGCAACGTGCCTGGCATCACCATCGGCGCGGCCGAAGGCGGGCAGATCGGCAACAACATCAACCTGAATGGGTTCTCGGCGCGCACCGACATCTACCTCGACGGCTTCCGTGATCGCGGCCAGTACTACCGCGACTTGTTCGCCCTCGATTCGGTGGAAGTGCTGATGGGCCCGTCGTCGATGCTGTTCGGCCGCGGCTCGACCGGCGGCGTCATCAATCAGGTGACGAAGAAGCCGAAGCTGAAGGCGGCCACGGAAATCACCGGTTCGATCACGACCAACGGCCTGGTGCGCGCGACCGCCGACGTCAACACACCGACGTCCGACACTTCTGCCTTCCGCATCGCCGCGATGGCGCAGAACGGCAAGACCAGCACGCGCGACGAGATGACCGCGCAGGATTTCGGCATCGCGCCGTCGTGGCGTTTCGGCATCGGCACACCGACCGAGGTGACGCTGTCCGCGCTGCTGCAGCACAACCGCGACATGCCCGATTACGGCGTGCCGAACCTCAACGGCCGCCCGGTCAACGTGAGCCCCAAGACGTACTACGGCTACACCGATGACCGCACCACGCAGGACGTGGCGTCGTTCGCGGCCAATATCGATCACAAGTTCTCGCCCAACCTGCGCCTGCGCAACCAGACGCAGTTCAATTACGTGCAGACCGACGCGCGGGAGACGGCGCCCAACGCTGTGGGTACGGTCAATTCGTCGGGCGTGTTCACGGCGCTCGCCAACAGCAACTTGCCGCTCTCGGCGCTGTCGGTGCGTTTGCAAAGCCATGACCGCCGCATCCGTGACTATTCGCTGTTCAACCAGACCGAGCTGACGGCCAAGTTCGATACGGGTTCGGTCAAGCACACGCTGCTGGTTGGCACCGAGTTTGGCCACGACGGTTACGACAACCAAAACTATTACCGCAACGGCTCGTGCAACGGCACGCCGCTCGCGCAGTCGAGCATGACGAGCGGCTTCGTCTCGTGCGAGCCGCTGGTCAGCCCGAGCTACACCACGTCGCCAGCCAGCACGCCGTCGAGCCTGGGCAACCTGCAGGGCGGCTCGGCCAACACGGTGGCTGCGTATTTCAACGACTCGATCGAATTCACCAAGCAGTGGAAGGCGGTGGCCGGCCTGCGCTATGACCGCTACGTGGCGAGCATTTCCAATTCGTTGAATTCGGCGAACACGCCGGCGTCGGCCAAGATCACCGCGCTGCCGTATGCGCAGCAGAGCGTGAACTTTGTCAGCACGCGCCTGGGCGGCATCTGGCAGCCGACGGACTGGCAGTCGTACTACGTGTCGTACGGCACGTCGTTCAACCCGTCATTGGAGCAACTCGTAGGCACCACCGGCCAGCAGAACCTGGACCCGGAGAAGAACAAGTCGTATGAAGCGGGTGGCAAGTGGGATCTGCTCAACGGCGATCTGTCGGTCAGCTCGGCGCTGTTCCAGATCACCAAGGACAACGCCCGCACGCAGATCGACAGCACGACGTACACGTCGGCCGGCAAGATCCGCGTGCGCGGTGCGCGCCTGGGTGCCACGGGCCACGTGACCGACAAGCTGCAGATCTTTGCGGGCTATACCTACCTGGATGCACAGATCGTCAATGGCATCGCCGCGGGCACGCAGGGCATGACGCCGGCCAACACGCCCAAGCACGCTGCCACGGTGTGGACGAGCTACACCTTCCTGCCGAACTGGGAGGCGGGCGCGGGCGCGTTCTACATGTCGCAGCGCTACGCCAACAACACCGACACGGTGCAGGTGGGCGGCTTCGTGCGCTGGGATGCGATGCTGGCCTACCACCAGCCGAAATACGACGTGCGGCTGAACCTGTTCAACCTGTTCAACAAGACGTATTACGATGCGCTGATTCCGTCCGATGGCGGTCGTGCCGTGCCGGGCACCGGCCGTGCGGCGATGCTGTCGGTGGTGTATCGGATGTAATGGCCGGGGGATGGGCCCTCGGCTGCATCCTCGTTTCCTTCCATCGCCATGCTCGTCTGCATTCCCAACGTCTTCAACGCCGCGCAGGTGGCTGCGCTGCGCGGTCTGCTCGATAGCGCAGGCGATGCCTGGGTCGATGGCCGCGTGTCAGCCGGGTATTCGGGGGCGCCGGTCAAGGTCAACCAGCAGATTGATGAGCGCGCGGAAGTGGCCCTGCAGTGCCAGCAGCTCATCCTGAGCGTGCTGGAGCGGCACCCGCGCTTCATCAGCGCGGCGCTGCCGAACGTGGTGTACCCGCCGATGTTCAACCGCTACGGCGAGGGCATGACGTTCGGCGCGCATGTCGATGGCAGCGTGCGTATCCATCCGCACAACGGCACAAAGCTGCGCACCGATATCTCGGCCACGCTGTTTCTGTCAGACCCTGCCAGCTACGACGGCGGCGAACTGCAGATTGAAGACACCTATGGCATGCACAGCGTCAAGCTCAATGCCGGTGACTTGGTCATCTACCCGGCAACGAGCCTGCACCAGGTGACGCCCATCACGCGCGGGGTGCGCGTGGCGAGCTTCTTCTGGATCCAGAGTTTGATTCGCGATGACGCGCAACGCGCCATGCTGTTCGACTTGGACAACGCCATCCAAACGCTCAACCAGACCGACGCGGATGCCACCGCGCGCCGCACGCTCATCGGCGTGTATCACAACCTGATGCGGCAGTGGAGCGAGACCTGATCCGCGTCTGCAGCGCCACTCCGAGGAAGGTGGGGCGCAGTATTCGCACGAACTGTGCGCTTCGGCTTAGTGGCCCGAACGGCGATACAGCTCGGCCATCATGCCGCAGCTTTCCACGTGCAGTGCAACGGCGCGGCTGGCTTCACGGCGCACGATTTGCCAGAAACGGGCGAGGCGCGAGGCGGGGGCGGCTTTGAGAGCGACGGTGTTCATGGCGATTCCTTCTGAGGACTGATTTAGGGATAACCCTAGTAGGGAATACCCGAATGTTAGTCCGAATATTGCGACGCAGCAAAGCCGCATTCGCCAGTGTCGCCTCGTCGCCACATATGGGTGCCTAACCCGCCACTCTGCTGACCGTGCCGGCATTGCCGTCAACGCAGATCGTCTCGCCGTCCTCCAACTGTGCCCGGATGCCGGGCAGGTTCACCACGGCCGGAATCCCGAACTCCCGCGCCACGATGGCGCCATGCGAGAGGTAGCCGCCGGTTTCCATAACGAGCCCACCGGCCTTCAGGAAAAGAGGCGTCCAGGCCGGGTCGGTGCTGGGGGCGACCAGGATATCGCCCGCTTGCAGCGCCGTGCCGGCGGCAGCGTGGTCAACCAGACGTGCCTGCCCCTGTGCCGAGCCAGCGCCCACGGCGGTGCCGCTCCAGGCATCTCCTGGGAGGGCGAATGGCGTGCTGGCCACGACCGGTGCCTCGCCATGTTCGGTGAGGATGTCCGGCTCCTGCGCAGCGGCCCAATCTTCCAACTGCTGGCGGCGTTCACGCGCGCGCTGGGCGGCGAAGCGCAGGGGTAACGTGCCGGTGGCCGCGGCCACGCATTCGTCCAGCGTCAGGTTGAAGATGTCTTCAGGCGTATCGAGTCCTTCCTCGCCGACAAGCCTGTCAGCCAGCTTTAGCAGACCGATGCGCAGCGCTTCCAGATACGCCACCAGCGCGCTGCGCGCGGCTTCGCGCTGGTTGCTATCGCGCACGGCACCCTTGAGCATCCCTCGCACGATTGGGCGCAGCCAGAACGGCAGGCGCGCCCACGCACGCTCAGATGCCGCCAACTGTCGTTGCCGCACTGCATTCGCGTCGCTGCCGATCAGGCCGACGACGAGGTCGAGCAAATAGTCGGGTTGCTCGCGCCAGCGCGGGCGGCGGAAGTAGCTCTCTTCAATGGCGCGGTGCCCGTAGCGCTCCAGAAACGTACTGAAGTGCTGGCGGAACGCGCTGTGCGCCGGCAGTTGCAGCGCCCATTGCGTGCCGATGCGGTTGTCGGCGCGAAGCCAGGCGAGGGCTTCGGCGTCGGCGGTGGCGGTTTGCGCCAGAGCCATCAGGTCGTAGCTTTGCTGCGCGGTGACGCTGGGTTCTGCGCCTGCCATGAGCGCGGCGGCCAGCGCGTGGCCCTCGCCGGGGCACTGTTTTTCGATCACGTCGACCAGGCCCGAAACGGAACCGCCCGCCGAGCCCTGCAGGAAGAACAGGCCGTCTGCGCGGCGCGCGATGTTGAAGCGTTCACGCAGGCAGGTGGCCAGCTCCGCTGTTGCTTCCGGCCACGTGTCTTCACGCCATTGCGCGGCTTGTTTGCGGGCGCGATTCAGATCGCTCTGTGCATGGCGGCGCGCGGCCCCGGCACTGCACAAATAACGTACGAGCCGCGCACCGCGTGCCAGCCGCTGCGGCCATGTGGCGCGCGGCAGCGCAATCTCGGGCTGCGTGCCGCCGAGCATGCGGTTAATGGCCTCCGGCGCAATGCCGAACGCGTCAAATGCCTCCCACTGCATCAACGAGACATCGAGGTACACGCAGCCGCCAAACAGTTTGGCGCGCGCGAGCCCCGGCAGCAACGCATAGCCCGCCAGCGAGTACGCCAGCATCAGCATGCGATTGGCCGCGTGACCGTAGAGCGTCCAGTCGATGGGCGACAGCGGCGCGGGAAACACCTCGCGCGTGTTGCCGCGCGTCCAGAACGTTGGCTGGGTTTGCAGGGCGGCGTAGGTCTGGCGCGCGGTCGTGGTGATCGGGCGAGCCTGCACGATCCAGAAGCGTTGCCCGTCCCAGACCCATTCGATGTCATAGCGCGGCTGCGCAAAGTCCAGTGCGCGTGCCGTGTCGCGCGCCACCGTGGCAAGTGCGATGAGCTGGGCGTCTTCCAGCACGGTGCGGCGCGCATCTTCGGTGGCGGTATCAGCGAGTGCGGTGCCGCCTTCGGCCAGCGCGCGCGTCATGCGGTGCTTCGTGCCGATCCGGCGTTCGACCACATGCAGCGTGTCGTCTTGCGGCGCAACTTCCAGTCGGTCGACGTCGCCATCGGCGTGGCCGCCCACCAGCGCTTCGCCCAGGCCCCAGTGTGCGTTGATGACGATGTGGTCGTCGCGGCCGCTCAGCGGGTCGCCGGTGAACGCGATGCCTGCGGCCAGTGCCGGCAGCATCGGCATGATGACCACGGCCATCGCCAGGTCGGAGGTGTCGATGCCAAAGCGCTCGCGGTATGCCAGCGCTTGCGGTGCGTGCGCCGAGTCCCACACGGCGCGCACCGCTTCCGCCAGCGCCTGCACGCCAATCACATTCAGGCGCGTCTCGTGAATGCCCGCGAACGAGCGTCGCGCGGAATCTTCCTGCGGCGCGGAGGAGCGCACAGCCAGCGGCGTGTTTTGCCAGCCGCGCTCGGCCAGCGCCTGCGCGATGGAAGCCAGCACCGTATCGGGCACCGCATCGCCGTGATTCCGCCCGCGGCTGGCATTTGCGGCCAGCACGAAACCATCGGGCACCGGCACGCCGAGTTTCGCCATCCGGCCAAGCTGCCAGCCCTTGCCGCCCGCCACTGCGGCACCAGCCGCCGCTGCAGCCGGCCAATCGAGCACGAGCGGGTTCATCACGCCTCCTTGCGGACCATGCCGTGCAGGAACAGGTCGATGACGGCGGAGAAACCCGCGTGCAGGTCTGTTTCGGGACGTGCCAGCCAGCGCATGAGCGCGCCGAGATACAAGTACTCGAACAGCCCTGCGAGCTGCTCGGCATCGAATCGGGTATCGAGCTCGCCCGAGCGCTGCGCCGCGTCGATAAGTGCCATGAACACCGCTTCGAGCCCGCTGCGCTTGTCGCTGTCGCGGTTGCGGGCGGCCAGGTCGGCGCTGGCAAAACGGTAGCGGAAATACGCGGCCAGATAGGGCCGGCGCACGTTGCACCAGTCGGCCGAGGCCGAAAGCAGCACCGCCAGGCGCGAGGCGAAATCCGGCTGTGCCTCGATCTGCGCACGCAATTGGGCGCCGCCAGCCGCCAGCTCGGCGTGGAACTGGTGCGCCAGCAGCGCTTCTTTGACCGGAAAGTGGTTGTACAGCGTGCCCTTGGACACATCGGCCTGCGCGGCAATCTGCTCCATCGTCACCGCGTCGTAACCGTGCTGCTCGAACAGGGAGAAGGCGGTGGCCGCCAGATGGTCCAGCGTCTGGTTGCGCTTGCGCTCGCGGCGGCCGGCTTCAATGGGAATCGGGGTGGACGACATGACGGGCACACCATTTGTTAAACGATGTGCAATTTTATACGTCGTTCAAAAATATGTGCAAGCGAGAACCCCTCTGTAGAATCACCCCATTCTTCCGGCAACCTTTTGACAGGACCGACCATGACTACACTGCGCACCCTGTATCCGCCAATCGAGCCCTATGAAACCGGCATGCTCGACGTGGGCGATGGCCACACCGTTTACTACGAGCGCGTTGGCACGCCCGGTGCCAAGCCCGCGGTGTTCCTGCATGGTGGGCCGGGTGGTGGCGTTTCTGCTGACCACCGCCGCGTGTTCGATCCGGCACGCTACGACGTGATGCTGTTCGACCAGCGCGGCTGCGGGCGGTCTACGCCGCACGCGGGGCTGGAGGCCAACACCACGTGGCATCTCGTGGCCGATATCGAACGCCTGCGCGCAATTGCCGGCGCCGAGCGCTGGCTCGTCTTCGGCGGCTCGTGGGGTTCGACGTTGGCGCTCGCTTACGCGCAGAAGTATCCGCAGCACGTGAGCGAACTCGTGCTGCGGGGCATCTACACCGTCACGCAGGCCGAGCTGCGCTGGTACTACCAGTACGGCGTGTCGGAGATGTTCCCTGAGAAATGGGCACGTTTTCAGGCGCCCATTCCAGAGGCCGAGCGCGGCGACATGATTGCGGCCTATCGCAAAGTGCTCACCGGCAACGACACTGCCAAGCAGATCGAAGCCGCCCGCGCCTGGAGCGTGTGGGAGGGCGAGACCATCACGCTGCTGCCTGATCCGAGCAACAGCGCTAAACACGCCGACGACCATTTCGCGCTGGCTTTCGCGCGGCTGGAAAATCACTACTTCACGCATCAGTGCTGGCTGGAAGAGGGCCAGTTGCTGCGCGAGGCACATAAGCTGGCGGGCATTCCGGGCGTGATCGTGCATGGCCGCTACGACATGCCGTGCCCCGCGCGCTATGCGTATGCGTTGCATCAGGCGTGGCCGGATTCAGACTTCCACCTGATCGAAGGTGCCGGCCATGCGTGGTCCGAACCGGGCATCCTCGATCAACTGCTGGCCGCAACGGACCGCTTTGCCGGCAAGTAACCCATGACGGATTCCGCCGACCTGCGCTTCCTGCTCGCCATCCAGAACAACGGCAGCCTGGTGGCGACGGCGCGCGCGTTGGATCTGACGCCATCCGCCGTGTCGCAGCGGCTGCAGCAGCTGGAGAAGAAGCTGGGCACACGTCTGGTCGATCGCACGGCGCGCAGCTTGCGCTTTACGCAGGAAGGCATGTTGCTGTGCGAGCGCGGGGCAGAGCTGATCCGCCAACTCGACGCACTGTCAGAGGACTTGCACACGCGCCGGGGCGGCCTGGTCGGCACGCTCAAGGTGAATGCGCCGCTCGGGTTTGGGCGACGCTACGTGGCACCCGTCATTGCCGATTTTCAGCTGCAGCATCCTGATGTCGACATTGAATTGGCGCTGTCCGATGCACCCCTTGTCGAGGCGGCGGACCGCTTTGATGTGGTGGTGCATATCGGCGCGTTGCAGGTGTCGAACCTGGTCGGTTAC
This sequence comes from Burkholderiaceae bacterium 26, assembly GCA_000955795.1. Lineage (GTDB taxonomy): Bacteria > Pseudomonadota > Gammaproteobacteria > Burkholderiales > Burkholderiaceae > Ralstonia > Ralstonia chuxiongensis. Next base: position 309,670 of record JYOB01000016.1, on the reverse strand, counting down.
GCAATTGCACCGAATGCGCGCTTTGTCTGCGCGTCGCCCGCGTTGGTGAAGCGGTTCGGCATGCCGGAAACGCCCGATGACCTTGCCGCGCTGCCTTGCATCGTGCTGCGCGAGAACAAGGAAGACGTGTCGCTCTGGCACTTCAGCAAGGGCCGCACGAGCCGCAGCGTGCGCGTGCCGAGGCAGCTCATCTGCAACGACGGCGATGTCATCCGCCAGTGGGCGTGCGAAGGGCGTGGCGTGATCCTGCGTTCCGAATGGGATGTGGCGGACGATCTGCGCGCGGGCCGGCTGGTGCGCCTCCTGCCCGGCTGGAAAGCGCCCGACGCCAACGTGATCGCGCTTACGCACAACCGCGCCGGGTTGCCGCAACGTACGCGTCACTTCATGCAGGCACTGCAGAACCGCTTCAAGCCGCAGCCGCCGTGGCGCGCATGATGCAGCTTCACTGAATCTTTGATTCAAACCGGCTTCACCGAAAGCCAGTGCGCGGTACCTACAATCGGTGGCATCGATCTCTACCGATTTGCAGGTGACCAGCGTGAACGCTTCCACGGTTTCTCCCGACGCCGGCTATCCCAAGGCCATCCTGTTCGATCTGCTGACCGCGCTGCTCGATTCGTGGTCGCTGTGGAACCGCGCCGCTGGCTCTGAACAGGCAGGCCGCACGTGGCGCGCCGAGTATCTGCGGCTCACGTACGGCTGCGGTACATACGTCCCTTATGAAACGATGGTTCGGCAGGCCGCGCAGAACGTCGGCTTATCAGCGTCCGCCCCTGACGCGTTGGAAGCCAACTGGTTGCACCTCGCACCGTGGAGCGGCGCTGCGCAAGCGCTGGCCCAGCTCCAGCCGCACTGCAAGCTGGCCGTTGTTACCAACTGCTCGGAACGGCTGGGCCGGCAAGCCGCCGCGCTGTTGCCCGTCACGTGGGATGTCATTGTCACGGCCGAGCAGGCTGGCGTGTACAAGCCCGATCCGAAGCCCTATCGCATGGCGCTTGAACAGCTTGGCGTGGACGCGGCTGACGCGGCATTTGTTGCGGGCTCCAGCTACGACATGTTCGGCACAGCGGCCGTAGGCCTGCGCACGTATTGGCACAACCGCGTCGGCCTGACGCCGGTGGAGGGCGCCCAGTTGCCGGAAATCACCTCGCCCGCGCTCGACGATCTGTTGCCCTGGGCCCGCCGTTTTGCCGCATGAGGATGCAAACCATGACCCCTGACACGCACTCGCTTGAAACCATCGACACGCCGGCTGCGCTGATTGACCTGCCGCGCATGCAGCACAACATCGCCCGCATGCAACATCGCATGAACGCGCTGGGCGTGAAATTCCGCCCGCACGTGAAGACCACCAAGTGCCTTGATGTCGTGCGCGCACAGATGGCAGCCGGCGCGCAAGGCATCACCGTATCGACGTTGAAGGAAGCCGAGGCCTTCTTTGCCGCCGGTATCCAGGACATCCTGTACGCGGTGGGCATTGTCGCCACCAAGCTGCCGCGTGCGATGGCGCTGCACAAGCGGGGCTGCGATCTGAAGCTCGTGGTCGATAACGCAGAGGCCGCCCACGCTGTGGTCGACCACGCCCGCGCACACGGTGAGCGCTGTGAAGTGTGGATCGAAGTCGACACTGATGGGCACCGCTCCGGCATCACGCCCGAGCAGGATGCGCTGCTGGAAGTCGGCCGCATCCTGAAAGACGGCGGCATCGACGTGGGCGGCGTGATGACGCACGCCGGTTCCAGCTACGACCTGAACGACCGCGCCGCGCTGGCCGTATTGGCCGAGCGGGAGCGCGCCGGTTGTGTGCGCGCCGCGCAGCGCCTGCGTGATGCCGGTGTGCCGTGTGCAGCGGTGAGCGTGGGCTCCACGCCCACCGCGTTGGCCACCGAGCACCTCGAAGGCGTGACGGAGGTGCGCGCGGGGGTCTACGTATTCTTCGATCTCGTCATGCACAACGTGGGCGTGTGCGCGCTGGATGAAATCGCACTGAGCGTGCTGACTACCGTGATTGGCCATCAGCCCGACAAAGGCTGGGTGATTGTCGACGCCGGATGGATGGCGATGAGCCGTGACCGCGGCACCGCCAAGCAGTCGCATGACTTCGGCTACGGGCTGCCGTGCGCGCTTGACGGCACGCCACTCGACGGGCTCATGCTGATCGGCGCGAACCAGGAGCACGGCATTCTGGCGGCCAGCGATGGCTCGGTACGAGACGACCTGGTGGCGCGCTTTCCGGTCGGCACGAAGCTGCGTGTACTGCCGAACCATGCGTGCGCCACGGGGGCCCAGTTTCCGGAGTATCAGGCGGTGTCGTCGCGGGGCATGGTGCAGACGTGGGGGCGGTTTCACGGGTGGTGACTCGTGCACCTGATATGCCGAAAAGCAAAAGGCCCGCAGCGTTCCTGCGGGCCTTTTGCTTGAATCCCACCTACCAAAAAAAATGATGAGATCCGGTTTTAGCGTGGCGATCCAGATATTCAACTGTTAATAGGGATTTGTACTCATCTGCCTGGGCAAAATCTGGTCGATAAATAGAGGGACGGCCTCGCAATTCAAGTGGCTGATAGCGAACACCATTGTCCCGCAGGAACCATGTCAAACATGGCAGACATTACCGAGCCCCAGTTATCTGATGCCATTGCGGAATTGGTAAGTTGCGGCGTGTTCTCCGTGGATCGTCAAATGCACATCCTGTCGTGGAACCGCTTCATGCAATATCACAGCGGTTTTTCCGGCGAGGATGTGATCGGCAAGGACATGTTCGCGCTGTTTCCGGAACTGCCGGAAAAATGGCTGCGCAAGAAAATCGAAAGCGTATTCGTTCTGGGTGTCTCTGCGTACACATCTTGGGAGCACCGCCCGTATTTGTTTCGTTTTCGTCATACGCGGCCCATTACCGACACGATTGAATGGATGCAGCAGAACTGCAGCTTTATTCCGATCGAAGATGGAAATGGTGTGGTCATCGCGGTGGGGATTACGTTGCTCGATGCGACGGACGTGTGCCTTGCATATGGCGAGCTGAAGAAGCGCGAAAAAACCGTAACCGATGCGCTTCAGGAACTCACTGTGCGTAACGCCCAACTCTCTGCGCTGAACGAAGAGCTGGCCCAGGCGCATCAGCAGCTGCTGCAGTCTGAAAAGCTCGCCGCCATTGGCCAGCTCGCCGCCGGCATTGCGCACGAGATCAATAACCCCGTGGGGTTCGTGCTCTCGAACCTGAACAGCCTGCAGCGCTACATGAACACGCTGCTCGATTACGCACGTACCCTGGATCAGCTGATCGGCCAGCATGCGCCGTCACTCGACGCACAGCTCTTGGCGCTTGCGCAGGCGGCCGACATCGAGTTTCTGGCCGAAGACGCTCCCGCGCTCGTGGCCGAATCGCAGGAAGGCCTGACCCGGGTGCGCGACATTGTGGTGGACTTGCGCGATTTCTCACGCGTCGACAGCGCCCACCAGTGGGATCAGGTGGACATTCACCGCTGCATCGAGTCGACGCTCAACATCGTCAACAACGAGATCAAATACCAGGCTGACCTCGTGCGCGAGTACAGCGAACTGCCGGCCGTGACCTGCATCCCGTCGCAGATCAATCAGGTGGTGCTGAACCTGGTGGTCAACGCGGCGCAGTCGTATGCGGGCAAAAGCACGCAAGGCGGCGGGCGCGGCACCATCACCGTCCGCACCGGAACTGACGCGACCGACGCTGCATCGATCTGGTTTGAGGTAGCAGACGCCGGCAGCGGCATCGCGCCCGAAAACCTGAAGCGCATCTTCGACCCGTTCTTCACCACCAAGCCGGTCGGCAAGGGCACCGGGCTGGGGCTGTCTCTCACCTACGGCATTGTCAGGGCGCATGGCGGGCGCATCGACGTGTCGAGCGCGGTGGGCCTGGGCACGACCTTCCGCGTGACGTTGCCACGATGCAGGCCGGAAGCCCCACCTGTCGAACAACAACCGCCGGCCGATACCGCGCTGGCCATAACGTAAGCCTCACGCTTTACGCCTGGAGGGGGACACATCATGGCGCTACCTGTGCTCGTTGCCGACGATTCATCGTTGGCGCGCAAGCTTCTGATCAACGCCTTGCCTGACGACTGGGATGTCGAGGTCACGCAGGCAGCCAACGGTGCGCAGGCGCTGGAGCTGTTTCGTGCCGGTAAGGGCACGGTCGTTTTTCTTGATCTGACCATGCCGGACATGGACGGCTTCCAGGTGCTCGAACACATCCGCAAGGCCGGCGACGACGCCTTCGTCATCGTGGTGTCCGCTGACATCCAGTCGGGTGCCGTCGAGCGCGTCAAGGACCTCGGCGCCATCGGCTTCATTGCGAAGCCCGTATCGGCCGAGCGCATTGTTCCGATCCTGCGGGGGTACGGTCTTTATGAATGACCTGACACTGAACGAAGACCAGCGCGACGCTCTGCAGGAAATCGCCAATATCGGGATGGGCAAAGCGGGGGCGGCACTGGCCGAACTGCTGGGCGCCTTTGTGACGCTCTCGGTGCCGGACATCAAGCTTGTCAACGCGGCACAACTGATGGCAGAGCTGCTGGGCCGCGACGTGGCCGGCGACGCACCCTCGCCGGTGCGGCAGGCGTTTCAGTCCGACATTTCGGGCGAGGCGATCGTGCTGTTCGGCAAGGACGGCCGCGAAGAACTCGAAGAGCTGATGGGCTACGGCGATGCCGACGTGCACAGCGAAAGCGAGGCCCTGTCCGACATCGCCAACTTGCTCGTGGGTGCGTGTGTGCGCAGCGTCTTCGAGCAGCTCGGCCGCAATCTGTCGTTCTCGCGGCCAAGCTTTGTTCCGGCTGCGGTGCTGCAGCAAGCCTTGTCGGGCGAACAGTTCCATCGTTGGGATGTGGCGCTGTTGCTGGAAGTGCGCTTCACCCTTGAGCGCGGCGGCTTTGTGGCCCAGTTGGTGATGCTGCTACCTGAAACCGCCATCCGAAAAATGAAGCACGCGCTGGAGCAATTCCTGCAGGCGCTTTGAGACGCGCCCCGCCAGCCATCGAACCGTGAGACGCCAGCCATGCTTGTTTACGACGAAGACACCGCGCAAGCGAGCGCGCCCGACATCAAAGCCGCCGCGCAGCCAGAAAGCGCGCCCGCTTCTGCAACGCCTGCGGACGCCACGCCGTTGATCCTGCTGGTGGACGATGAGCCAGGCGTGCTCTCGTCGCTGCGCCGGTTGCTGAGGCCCACGGGTTACCGCGTGATCACTGCCGAGAGCGGTGCGGCGGCGCTCGACATGCTGTCGGTGTATCCGGTGGATCTGGTCATTTCCGACATGCGCATGCCCGGCATGAACGGCGCCGAGTTCCTGGCACGTGCTCGTGAGCGTTATCCGGACATCATGCGGATCCTGCTGACCGGCTACTCCGAAGTCGACTCGGCTGTGCGTGCCATCAACGAGGGCGGCGTCTATCGCTACCTCAACAAGCCGTGGGATGACCAGGACCTGTTGCTCACCGTCAAGCACGCGATCGAGCAGCGCACGCTCGCATGCGAGGCGCGCCGCCTGAGCGAGTTGACGCAGCGGCAGAACGAAACGCTGCAGCAATTGAATGCCGGGCTGGAAACCCAGGTGCTGGCGCGCACCGAAGAAATTCGCCAGACCGTGATGTTCCTGGAAGGTGCTCAGCGTGACCAGAAAGCGAACTTCACGAATATGGTCAAGGTATGCGCCAGCATGATCGAGATGCGCTGTGGTGCCATGGCGCGCCAGTCGCTGCGCGTGGCCGATCTGGCGCGCCGCATTGCCATCGAATGCGGGTTGACGGGGCTGCAGGTGCAGGACATCTTTCACGCCGGTCTGCTGCACGGCATTGGCAAGTTGTCGCTGCCCGATGCCCTGCTGAATACGTCGCTCGACAGGCTTTCGGCTGAACAGGCACAGCAGTTCTATCAGCATCCGCTGCGTGCTCAGATGGTGCTCACACCCGTGCCGCAGCTCGAGCATGTGGCGCAAATCATCCGGCACCAGTACGAACGCTTCAATGGCCGCGGCACTCCCGACCGATTGGCCGGAACGGCGATCCCGATCGGCGCACGCATCGTGGCTGTCGCACGCGATTTCGAGGGGCTTCTGACGGGCGAGATCATCAAGGACCACGTCTCGGGCGATCAAGCCATGGAGATGGTCAAGGCGCAATCGGGCCTGCGCTATGACCCCGACGTGGTCGTGCGCTTCGTGGCCGTGCTCAGGCAGCAGGGCGAGGTGATGCCTGTGCGGCAGATCTCTGCGGCCGAACTGCGGGAGGGCATGCGGTTGGCCGACGATCTGCTGACGCGACGCGGTGTGCTGCTCATTACACGGGACAGCATCGTCAGTGCGCATCAGGTCTTGCAGATCAGGCGCTTCGAAACCCATGAGGATGTGCCGTTCGCGATTCTCGTCTATGCGCCTGTGCCCAATCCCACGGATGCGGCAGATGTGCCACCAGCAGCGTGAAGGATGACCTTCGGGAGGCGGCGATGGTCCCAAGCAGCGGCAAGCGAATGCTGGCATACCTGCTGTGCGCATTCGGGTGGGGAGCGATGGCAGGCCAGGCGATGGCCTCCGGCGGCATCGCCGACGACGCACGCATGCAGCAGATCGTCGCGCGCGCCAGCGAACACGGGGCCCCTTGGGATGGTCCCCAGGCAGGTCCTCGTGCGCAGGTCGGCATCACGCTGGCCGTCGTGAGTGAAGACTTGCGCAACGGCGGCATTCTGGGTGTTGCGAAAGGCATCAAGGAGGCCGCTGGGGCCATCGGCTGGAAGATCCGCGTCTATGACGCCGGCGGGACGCCGGAGGGCCGCAAGCGTGCGATGGAATCGGCCCGGGCGCTGCAACCGGACGGCGTCGTGCTCGTCGGGGGTGACGCGCGCGAGATGCAGGCAGCGCTGTTGCCCTTCGTGCGGCAGGGCAGGCCCGTGGTCGGCTGGCACGTTGCCGCAACGGCCGGCGCCATCACGGACAGTCCTATCGCCATCAATGTTTCCACCGACCCGATGGCAGTTGCCCGGCTCACGGCCATGGCGGCTGTAGTGGAATCGGCGGGCCACGCCAACGTGGTCATCTTTACCGACTCCAATTTCCAGATCGCCAGCGCAAAGGCTGCGGCGATGGCTGAGGTGATCGGCGCATGCAAGGGCTGCCGCTTGCTGGCTGTCGAGGACGTACCTATCTCGGGCAGTGCGCAGGCCATGCCCGCCGTCATGCGACGTCTGCTGGAGCGGTATGGCCGCGTGTGGACGCATGCGCTGGCCATCAACGACATCTACTTCGATTACGCCGCCGCCGAGCTGACCCGCGCGGGCAAGCCCGACGGCATCCACATGCTGTCTGCCGGCGACGGCAGCGCCGCGGCGTTCCTGCGCATCCAGGCTGGAGCGTTTCAGACGAGCACGGTGGCCGAGCCGTTGAACCTGCAAGGCTGGCAACTGGTGGACGAGGTGAACCGGCTGCTGGCCCATCATGTGGTCACCGGGTATGTGGCCCCCGTGCACCTTGTGACGGTCAAGAACGTCGCTTTCGATGGCGGACCACTCGGGCAATACGACCCGGACAACGGCTACCGGGCCGTGTATCGCCGGATATGGGGCCGTTGAATGTTCAGCGCAGCCGCTGCTATCCGCTGTGCGCGCATGCCGCGGTACGGTCTGTGGCCCAGATCGCTTGGGCGTCAATTCATATTGGTCGTCGCCATGCTGGCGCTGCTGATCTCGGCAGGCGGCATCACGGCGGTCTATGCGCTGCGCACCTCGGCGGAAGCCACCCGCAGGCTCGCCAGCGAGCAGCTCATGCAATTGCGCGAGGCGCAGGAACTCGTTCAGCGCACGTTGTTGATTGAGCGCGAATCGGCGCAGTTGGAAAAGACCTCGTCGGTGGAAGCCCTGCGCCGGCACTATGCCGAGATCTTGCGCAACCTGGAGGCGTTCGAGCAGTTGTCCGAACGGCTTGCTGCAACCGACGACGACATTGAAGTGCTCGATCTGCATCAGTCGACGCAGCTGTTTCGCAACGTCGTCAATATCGTCGCGCAGTGGTGGGAAAGCGAGCTGCAGCATGCCGGAACTGCCGGCGCGGCTGCACAGGCGCCGGCATCCGAACGCAGCCTTGCCGGGCGCCGGTCCTTGGATGCGCTTTACATGCAGGCCGGCGCCATGGTGGTTTCGGCACAGCAGGTGTCGGAGCAGCACACGCGGGCGTTTCAGCAGGCGATGCAGGCGTTGGCGGTTGTTTCCGAGCGCAATCAGCGCTGGGTGACAGCGCTGCTCGCCACCAGCGTGGTATTTGCCTGCCTGGCGGCTTACGGGCTGCTCGGGCGCCATGTGCTTCAGCGCTTGCTGCAGGTCAGCCGCAGCTTGCGCGCAGGACATTCGGACGGGGCGCCCAGTGCGGTACCCGTCGATGGCGACGACGAGATCGGCCAGATGGCGCGCGCGGTCGAACAATTCCAGCGTGACCGATGGCAGCTTGCCTTGGCCCACGAGGCACTGCAGGCCGAGCGTGCGCGCCAGGAGCAACTGCTGCACGAACTGGCCCAAACGCAGGGGCAACTGCTGCAATCGGAAAAGATGGCGTCGATCGGCCAGCTCGCTGCCGGCGTGGCCCATGAGATCAACAATCCCGTCTCGTTCGTCAAAGCCAATCTGGGCAGTTTGCAGCGCTACGTTGGAGGATTGCTCGACGCGCTGTCAGCCTACGAATCCCACGAGGCAGAGTTGGCGCCCGCCACGCGGGCTGCGCTTGCGCAGGTCAAGCTGGCGGCTGATCTCGAGTACGTGCGCGAAGATGTGCCGGGGCTGTTGGCGGAATCCCAGGAGGGGTTGCAGCGGGTCAAGACAATCGTGCAGGGTCTCAAGGATTTCTCCCATGTGGAAGAAGCGCAGCCGCAACCTGCCAATCTTGAAACGTGTCTGGAAACAACAATCAAGATCGTCTGGAATGAGCTGAAGTACAAGGTGGAGCTGGTGCGCGAATATGGCGGAGTCCCAGACATCGAGTGCAGGCCCACCCAACTGAGCCAGGTGTTCATGAACCTGCTGGTCAATGCCGGACAAGCCATTCAGGACCACGGACGCATCACGCTGCGAACCGGCTGCGACGCGGACAACGTCTGGGTGGAGGTGGAAGATACCGGGGGCGGTATCCGGCCCGAGCATCTCAGCCGCATCTTCGACCCGTTCTTCACCACCAAGCCCGTTGGCCTGGGGACGGGGCTCGGCCTGTCCGTCTCTTACGGCATCGTGCGCAAGCATGGTGGCCAGATCGACGTGCGTAGCGAAGTTGGCCGCGGCACGTGTTTTCGGCTCGTGTTGCCGCTGCAAAGCCGTTGATGCAGCGGGCGCATTCGTGCTCTGCCTTGCATGGAATCGGTGGCGCCGGGCGTCACCAGAGCAATGTGAGGCGATCCAGGACGGTTTGAATCGGACAAACAAAAAACCCGCGAGGCTCATCGCCACGCGGGTTTTTTGTCGCCCCTGAACTGCTTGGGACTGTGTTTGGTGCCCAGGAGAGGACTCGAACCTCCACGGAGTTACCCGCTAGTACCTGAAACTAGTGCGTCTACCAATTCCGCCACCTGGGCTAGGTGAGCGGCGCATTTTACCGACCGCCAAAAAATTTGCAAGCCCTTCTTTTCTGCTCGGCTATTCCACCGGCGCGCCAGCGTTACAGCCGTTACGCGTGTGGTGGTCAGCAGGACGGCAACCTCGCTGCTACGCTGCCACGCAGCTATTTGCATTCCCCCCAACATGAGGTTGATCGATGATGAAACTCCGCCGCGCCGCCACCGGCGCCATGCTAGCCGCGCTTGCCACCTTTGCGCACGCCGCGCACCCGATCTGCACGATCGTGGCCGACGCCGCCACCGGCAAGGCCGTCTTGCACGAAGGCAAGTGCGACGAGCGCGTGACCCCCGCTTCCACCTTCAAGCTCGCACTCGCGGTCATGGGTTTTGACCACGGCTTCCTCAAAGACGATCACACCCCGGTCGAGCACTTCAAGCGTGGTGACCCCGACTGGGGCGGCGAAGCGTGGCACCAGCCCATCGACCCGGCGCTGTGGCTCAAGTATTCGGTGGTCTGGTATTCGCAGCGCATTACGCATGCGATGGGCGCGCAAGCGTTCCAGGCATACGTGCGCAAGCTGGGCTACGGCAACATGGATGTGAGCGGTGACCCGGGCAAGAGCAACGGCATGGACCGTTCGTGGATCACCTCGTCGCTGAAGATCTCGCCGGAGGAGCAGGTCGGCTTTATGCGCAGGATCGTCAACCGGCAGTTGCCGGTGTCGGCGCGCACCTACGAGATGGTCGACCGTACCGTGCAGACCTGGCAGGTGCCGGGCGGCTGGGCCGTGCAGGGCAAGACGGGCACGGCGGGCCCGGCGCCGGGCAACACGTCACCTGATGGCACGTGGGATCAGGCGCACGCTTATGGCTGGTTTGTCGGCTGGGCCAAGAAGGGTGACAAGACTTACGTATTTGCCAACCTGATCCAGGACGACAAGGTGGAGCCGACCTCGGGCGGCATCCGCTCGCGCGATGCGTTGCTCGCGCGCCTGCCCGAAGTACTCGCCTTTGCAGGGCACTGATCGACGGCGTTATGCGTGACGGTGGTCGGCCTCGCTGCGCACCGTTGCTTCATCCACGCCCAGGCGCTGATGCAACTCCTGCCAGCCCTTGGGCGTGACCAGCACGGCGCGCGAATCGCGTGCGCGCAGCATCCAGCCGACATCGCACAGGCGACGTAGGAACTGCACCCCAAGCGGCCCCGCCAGGTGATGCGTGCGCTCCGTCCAGTCCAGGCATTGCCTCGCCAGCCCGCGCCGCGTCGGGCGAATGGTGTGCACATCAAGCCCCACGTCGCCAAACCAGGTGATGCCGGCGGGCGTGATCTCGTATTGCTTGTCTGGCATCGGCAGCAGATAGCCGCGTGATTGCAGCGCGTGCGTGACGGCCACGCCCACCTGCCCGGCAAGGTGGTCATAGCAGCAGCGGCAGAAGCCAAGCTCTCGCGCCTTTGGGCTGGGCGTGGTGCGCCGCACAGCTGCTGCGGGCGTGATGGCCGCCAGGTGTTCCAGCGCTTGCGCCACATGTGCCCCGGCCAGACGAAAGTACTTGTGCCGCCCCTCGGTTTCCACCACCACCAAGCCACCGTCGAGCAACTTGGCCAGATGCGTGCTGGCCGTCTGCGCGGTGACGCCCGCTGCATGCGCCAACTCGCCCGCAGGCAGCGCGCGCCCATCAAGCAACGCCGTCAGCATGGCCGCCCGTGCCGGGTCTGCAATCAGGAAGGCCGTGCCGGAAAAACTGTTCGGATGCGACATGTCCGACTCCTTGTCATGTGGCCATTCTAGGGACCCACGCGCCGCGATGCTTCGACACGCATCGAAGCGTTGCCCACGGTGCCGGCACTACGCTGGGGCCATCGCTTGCAAAAGCCAAAAGCCAAAGGCCCCGAGATGGATGGAATCACGATGCAACCAGTGCATGCCAACACCGCGACACATAAGCGTCTGGTGCTGTGCGTGCTGTCGATGGCCGTGTTGGTCGCGCAGATCGACACCGCCGTCGTCAACTTGGCCGTGCGCCCGATTGGCCAGTTCTTCCACGCGGCGGTCGGCCCGCTGCAGTGGGTGATCGACGCTTACAACCTCGCCTATGCCGCATTGCTGCTCAGCGGCGGCCTGCTGGCCGACTTGTATGGCCGGCGGCGGGCATTTGTGTCGGGTGCGGCGGTGTTCTCAGTGGCATCGGTGCTGTGCGCGCTGGCGCCGTCGATCGGATGGCTGATCGGGGCGCGTGCGATGGCAGGTGTGGGTGCGTCGTTGCTGCTGCCGGCGTCGCTGGCGATTCTGCGGGTGGTGTGGCGCGACCCGGGCGAACGTGCGCATGCACTGGGCGTCTGGGCCGCATGCAACGGCCTGGCCATGGCGATTGGGCCGACGGCCGGCGGCGTGCTGGTCACGCACTTCGGCTGGCGCGCCGTGTTCTGGGTGGTGGTGCCGGTGAGCGTGGCCATCATGGCGTTGGCCGTGCGCGTGGTGCCGGAATCGTCCGACGCCGCGCATCGCCGCTTCGATGCGCTGGCCCAGGTGTTGGGCGCCATCACGCTGGGCGGCCTGGCTTTTGCCGCTATCGAAGCGCATCAGGCGCCCGTTGTGGCGGCGGCTGTGCTGGCCGTCGCGCTCATCGCACTGGTGTGGTTCATCCGCGTAGAGGCGCGCCATGGCGGCGAGGCGCTGGTGCCGCTGGATCTCTTTCGCGTGCGGGAGTTTCGCGGCGCCATTGTCGCCACGGCGGGCATGACGTTCGGCATGTACGGCGCACTCTTTCTGCTGCCGCTCATGTGGCAGAGCACCGGGCGCTTCAACGTCATTGGCGCAGGCCTTGCGCTGATGCCGATGGCGCTGGTCTTCATGGCGGTGTCGCCCATGTCGGGCACGGTGGCGCGCCGCCATGGCGTGCGGCTGGCCACGGCGGGCGGGGTGGGCATCATCGCGCTGGGGCTGCTTACGTTGGGCGCCTTTGCCGATGCGGCATCGGTGGTGCCGTCGGCCATCGGGCTGGCACTCACGGGACTCGGCATGGGCTTTGCCACCGGGCCGCTGATGGGCGCGGCGGTAGGCGCCGTGGGGCCGGAGCGTTCCGGCACGGCATCGGCACTCGTCAACGTGGCGCGCATGACCGGGGCGACGCTGGGCGTGGCAATCCTGGGGGCGGTGTACGCCGTGTGCGGCAGCGGCGCATCGGGGCTGCGCGTGGCCATGTTGTGCGGTGGCGCGGTACAGCTCGCATGCGCCACCGTGGCGTGGCGGCATGGCGCTGATCGCCACTGATCGCCACTGAGCGCTTTCCAATGCCCTCGGTTCTTTAACAGTGCGTGACCGAAGACGAGGCCATCGGATGCACTGCCAAAAAAATACCCGGCGAGGGGATTGCCGGGCTAAGTGGGATGTGAATTCGTGCGACAGGGCCACCTTACAAGTATTTCTTTTGTCAGATTGAAAACAAATTCAAAACACCACACGGTTTTGAGTGTTTGCTCTAAAGAAACGAGCGCTTGAATAGGACGCCGGTGTACGGGTTTTCCTTATAGCCAAGCCATCTTCTGGGTGCTGGCAAACGATTTCCTTTTGATGGGTTGAATTCAAAGGAGGTTGTTTTTCAAATAAAAAAACAAGGTGAAACATATCAATAAAAGCGCTTTGTTTTGATTGAATTGATCGGGATGGTGAATCAATCCATTCCATCTTTAATTGTCGAATCCGGCCACGCATATTGGGTGTCAAAAGCCGTTCGGCACGCTGAGCCCTGCCTGAGCAGGCATTTGCATTTGTTGAATTTTGGTGCGCGTCCGCCGCCCAGAATTCACGCCAGCAACGAAGGCAATGTCGCCATGTACGTCCCAACGGGACAGTGCAGCTGAATCGTTTGCGGGGCCGGAGCCGCCGATAGAGCAGCCCGAAGCCCCACCGGACGCGCGCGCCTGCGGCCCGGTGAAAGGCGGCAACGAACGGGGAAGTTCGTTTTTTCCATCCATCCACCATTGTTTCTCGGAGCGGTGTCTGCTCCGCGGGCGGAGCTTTGTGTGTCGGGTCCAGCGCGGTAGGTCTAGCGTGATGCGGTGTGCGGAGATGTCGTCGGCGGCGTGCGGGCACGGGAAATCAATATGCCGACGACATCTCAACGCCGCCGCGAGCGGCAACGCATGCTTTCCATGGCGCTGGTCGCGTCGCCCCTGACGCTGTTCGCCTTGGCTGCCAAGGCTGCATGCGTTACCTCGGGCGCCACCACCCTGTGTGGCGCCACTGCCCCCAACCCGTGGTCACAAACAGTTGGCACCGGCAACAACGCCGCTGAAGACAACCGCACGGTCATGGTCCAGACCGGCAGCACGATCAATGTGGGCAGCGCCAACGCGATCAGCCTGCGCGACAACGCCAACATCCGCGTGCAGAACGGCGCCACCGTCAGCAACAACGCGATCAGCGGCCCGGGCCTGTTCGGCACCGGCAACAACACCATCGAGTTCCGCAGCAATGGCACGCTCACGGTGGACCGGGGCGGCAGTGTGCTGTCCAATGGCCGCCAGCAGAATGGCGAGGCCGTCAACGTGATGGGCGCGGGCAATACCGTCATCAACAACGGCACGATCCGATCAAGCACCGCCGCGGCCATCTGGTTTGACAACCTCAGCGGCAGCAACACGATCATCAACAACGAGACCGGCGTCATTCAGGCCAACGGCAACGTGATCGGCAGCGCGGGCAACGCGAGCGTGGATTTCACCAACAAGGGCCGGGTGGTCGGCAATCTTGTGTTTGCCGGCGGCAACGACACGCTGCGCCTGTTCACGGGCTCGACCATCACGGGCAATTTCGACGGCGGTGGTGGCGCCAACACGATCTACCTGAGCGGCACGGGCGACAGCGCCTTGCCCGGCAACATCAGCAACTTCCAGACGCTCATCAAGAACGACACCGGCACCTGGACGCTGACGGGCACGGTAAGCGGCGTAAAGAACGCCACCGTGCAGCAGGGCACGCTCGTCCTGACCGGCGACAACGCCGCCTACACCGGCAACATCACCGTGGACGCGGCGGGCACGCTGCAGGGGCGCGCGCAGAGCCTGATGCCCACCATCGTCAACAACGGCCTCGTCCGCTTCGACCAGCCGGATGCCGGCACCTTCACGGGTTTGATCTCGGGTACGGGCGCCGTGGAAAAAACCGGCGCAGGCACGCTCACGCTGGCGCCCACGGCCGTGGGCGGCAACACCTATGCCGGCGGCACGCGCATCAACGGTGGTACGGTGGCCATTGGCGCCGACAACGCGCTCGGCGCAGCCACCGGCGGTGTGTCGTTTGACGGCGGCACGCTGCAGCTCACGCAGAACCTGGATCTGGCGGCCACGCGCGCCGTCACGCTCAACGCGGGCGGTGGCACGATCGATACACAAGGCTTTACGTCGACGCTGTCGCAAGGCATCACAGGCAGCGGCGCCCTGACCAAGCTTGGCAGCGGTGTGCTGACCTTGAACGGCACCAACAGCGTTGGCGGTGGTATGACGGTTGCGGCCGGCACGCTGGTGGTGGGCGATGCCACGCACGCTGGTGCCTCGCTGGCGGGTTCGACGCTGGTCAATAGCGGCGCCACGCTGGGCGGTTTTGGCAACGTGCGCGGCAGCGTGCGCAACGATGGCACGCTGGCCGTGGCGGATGCCGTACCGGCACTCGCGGGCGCCGGCACGGGCACGTTCACCATCAACGGGGCGCTGTTCAACACGGGCGTCATGCAGGTGGGTGGTGCGGGGGTGGGCAACACGCTGGCAGTCAACGGCAGCTTGATGGGCGCGGGCGGCACGCTGGCCCTCAACACGCAACTGGGCGCCGACAACTCGCCGACCGACCGCCTTGTGCTCTCGGGCGGCGCCGCCGCAGGCAACACCGGCGTGCGTGTGACCAACGTGGGCGGCGCGGGGGCGCAGACCACGGGCAATGGCATCCAGGTCATCGCGGCTGTGAATGGCGCGACCACGCAGGCGGGGGCCTTTACGCTGGCCGCGCCGGTGGTGGCTGGCCCGTATGAGTACACGCTGTACCGTGGCGGCACGGGCTCGGCCGACAGCTGGTACTTGCGTTCGACTCGTCAGATGCCCGAGCCGGACCCCACGCCAAATCCGAATCCGAACCCCAATCCAGACCCGCGCACGCCCAACGAGAGCGCCGACCCGAACAACAACACGGTCAATCCGGTGACGCCGCCCCCGCGCGAGGTGCCGAACTACCGCCCGGAGGTATCGCTGTACACCGCCGTGCCGTCGATGGCGCTCATGGTCAGCCGCGCACTGCTCGACACGCTGCACGAGCGCGTGGGCGACGAGACCCTGCTGCGCACCGGTGTGCCGAATGCCGGCAAAGACGGCAGCAAGGCGTTCAATGGCGCATGGGCACGCGTGATCGGCCAGAAGGGCAGCCGCATGTCGGACGGCGGCATCTATGGTGTCGACGGCCCGGCTTTCGATTACCAGCTCGCGGCCGTGCAGCTCGGCGGCGACCTGTACCGCGCGCAGAACGCCGACAACAGCCGCGACCACGCCGGCGTGATGTTCTCCACCGGCCGCATCACCGGAGATGTCACACACGCAGATGGCGCCAACGCCGGCAGCAACGGCATCAACGCCACGGCCGTCGGCGTGTATTGGACGCACTTCGGCCCGAACGACTGGTACGTCGATGCGGTCGCGCAGGGCACGCGCTACGACGTCAAGGCATCGCCCGCGCGCATGGCGGGCCTGACTTCGCATGGCTTGGGCTATGCGCTGTCGCTGGAGACGGGCTACCCGATTGCGCTGGAAAACCGCTGGCGCGTCGAGCCGCAAGCGCAGTTGATCTACCAGAGCATTGGCCTGGCCGATGGCACCGACCCGGCCGCTCAGGTGCGCTTTGGCAATGCGCAATCGCTGCTGGGCCGCGTGGGCGTGCGCGTGGCGAAAGACTGGGGCGACATGCCCGAGCGTCCGCGCTCAACGTGGTTCCGGGCGAGCGTGTGGCAGGAGTTTCGCGGCACGAGCACGACGTCGTTCTCGTCGGCCAACGGCTGGGTGCCGTTCACATCCAGCATGCCCGCCACCGTGCTCGACATGCAGGCCGGCGTGACGGCGCAGTTCACGCGCACGGCATCGTTCTATGCCAGCGTGGGTTATCAGATCAGCTCGGACGGCCGCCTGCACGGCTACGACGGCAAGCTCGGCATGCGCTGGAACTGGTAAGCCGGCCGCAACGCGGCAGTGCTGCACCGTGCAGAAACCCTGGGCACGCCAGGGCTTATGCTGCGTCACAACAATCAACGGGGAGCCACTGCGGCTCCCCCGTTGTGCTTGGTGCCATGCGGCACCGTGGTGGCTTGCGAGTTTTGCTCACGCGTTTTTCGGTTGTCTGTCATGACCGGAATTCGTGAAAACCCTAGGAAACCCGCGCCCACCTTAGCGATTGGTTATTTCATGCGAAAAGTCTACGCTTACTACGTAGTACTACGTGTGGCTGCTGCGTACAGGTGCGGATGGTTTTCCGGAGGGCGCGCGATCAGAGTGCGCCGGATAACAACAAAGGCGGAAAGCACTCCCTCAGACATCCGTCTGGCCGCGCATCGGGCGTGGCACCTCACCTGTTCAAAACAACATCCGAAGTCCCCGAACTAGGAGACAACCCATGAAGTTCTTGCTCGCACTGCCTTTCATCGGCCTGCTGTGGGTGCCGTTCTACAACCAGGAAATGCCGGCGCTCTTCGGCTTTCCGTTCTTCTACTGGTACCAGTTCCTCTGGGTGCCGATCACCTCGCTGCTGATCTGGATCGTCTTCAAGAACGGTCAGAGCAAAGGAGAAGAATGATGGGCGGACAAATCAACTGGACTGCGCTGGCAGTCTTCATCTTCTTCTTCGCGCTGGTCACGGTGATGGGTTTCATCGCCTCGCGCTGGCAGCGGGGCAACTCCGACAAGGGCGCCCACATTGAAGAGTGGGGCCTGGGCGGCCGCAACTTCGGCACCTGGATCACGTGGTTCCTGGTGGGCGGCGATTTTTACACCGCCTACACCGTCATCGCCGTGCCGGCACTCGTGTATGCGGTGGGCGCGTATGGCTTCTTCGCGCTGCCGTACACGATCCTGGTGTACCCGATCGTCTTCCTGATCATGCCCAAGCTGTGGAAGGTGGCGCATGCCAACGGCCACGTCACGGCGGCTGATGCCGTGTACGGCCGCTACGGCTCGCGCTCGCTGGAGTTTGCGGTGGCGCTTACGGGCGTGGTGGCGACGATGCCCTACATCGCCCTGCAGCTCATCGGCATGGAAGTCGTGATCAAGGCACTGGGTTTGACGGGCGAGCTGCCGCTGGCAGCCGCGTTCGTCATCCTGGCGCTGTACACGTACTCCGCTGGCTTGCGGGCGCCTGCGCTCATCGCCTTCGTCAAAGACATCATGATCTACATCGTGGTGCTGGTAGCGGTGGTGCTGGTGCCGGCCAAGCTGGGCGGCTACGGTGCGGTGTTTGCCACCGCGCATGATGCGTTTGCCTTGAAGGGCGGCGCCACGGGCCTCACGCTCAAGCCTGCGCAGTTCCTGCCGTTCGCCACGCTGGCAATTGGCTCGGCACTGGCGGCGTTCATGTATCCGCACACGCTCACGGGCATCTTTGCCGCGCGCAGTGCAGACACCATCCGCAAGAACGCCGTCTTCCTGCCGGCTTATACGGTGCTGCTGGGCCTGATCGCGCTGCTGGGCTTCATGGCTTATGCGGCAGGCATCAAGGTCACCAACAACAACGACGTCGTGCCTGCGCTGTTCAACGCGCTGTTCCCGAGCTGGTTCACGGGCTTTGCGTTCTCGGCCATCGCCATTGGTGCACTGGTGCCGGCGGCGGTCATGTCGATTGGTGCGGCCAACCTGTTCACGCGCAACTTCTGGAAGCCCTACGTGGCCCCGGACCTCACGCACGCTGGTGAGGAGAAGGTTGCCAAGGTGATCTCGTTGATCGTCAAGGCGGGCGCCCTGGTGTTCATCTTGTTCCTGCCGACCAAGTTCGCGCTGGACCTGCAGCTGCTGGGCGGCGTGTGGATCGTGCAGACGTTCCCGTCGGTCGTGTTCGGGCTGTTCAACATCTCGAACCGCTTCCGCGCACCCGCGCTGCTGTCCGGCTGGGCGGCGGGCATGATTGCCGGCAGCTGGCTGGCGTTCTCCGACGGCATCAAGCCGGTGCACACCTTTGTGATTGGCGCAGACAAGTACACCATCTACACGGGCCTGGCGGCACTGGCCTTCAACATCATCGTTGCGGTGGTGGTGCAGTTGCTGATGGGCAAGCATGGGGAGGAAGCCGCTACGCTGCGTCAGGCAGGCTGATCGACGCTGCGATTCGCAAAAGGAAGAGAAAGAGCCGGTACCTCAGGGTGCCGGCTTTTTTTCTTGCTGCGCGACCGGCCCCGCAGCCGGCCGTGTCAAGCCGCCACCGAGCGGGGAATCCGCACCGTAAACGTCGTGCCGTGTTCCGACGATTGCACGTCGATCGTTCCGCGATGCGCCTGCACAATGCAGCGGCAGATATACAGGCCAAGCCCGATGCCGGCGGCGCTCCCGCTGTGGTCGGGCTGTTTGGCGCGGGTGAGCGGATCGAACAGTGTTGGGAAAGCGGAGGGCGGTATGGGGCTGCCCTCGTTTGAAACGGCAACCGTCATCTGCCCCTCGCGTCCAGCGGCTTCGATGGCGACGCGCCCCGATCCGTAACGCACCGCGTTGGCCAATAGATTGACCAGCAACTGGCCGATGCGGCTGCCGTCCCAGGTGCCACGAAGTTCGCCCGCAAGGCGCAGATCGATCTGCGCATCGGGGTAAGACGCGCACACTTCGTCGATGGCATCGCTGCACAGCCGCCCCATATCCTGGGGGCTGAACGTCGTGGGCAGAAAGTCGCCCAAGCGGGTGCGTGTGAAGACGAGCAGATCATCGATCATCTGTTGCACGCGCATCGCACCGCGCTGTATGAATGCGACCGCGCGCACGCTGCGCGACGACAGCCCTTCGTCGTGCAGCAGCGTTTCCGCAGAGGCCAGGATCGCGCCAAGGGGGGAGCGCAGGTCATGCGCGAGCACGCCGGCAAACAGGTCGCGCGTGCGCTCCGTGCGCTGCGCGTGCTGTCGCACTGACTCTGCGAGCATCTGGTCGATGGCTTCGTTGAATCGGATCATCTCCTGGAACGCCGCGGGGTCCGATTGTGCAAACTGCTGCCACCGGCGCAGCACGCTGGCGCGCAGTGCCCGGTACTCCGCCACCACATCGTTGATGTCGAAACCGTGCGAGAGGCGGTCGTCGGCATGCTCGTGGGCCGCTTCATTGAAGCCGGACTCCGAAGGCGCCCGGTCGCCCTGCGATTTGGCCCGCTGTTGCTCGGGCGTCTGCCGCTCGCGCATGTCGGCGGCAATCCGGCCGAGAAGGTCACGAATCGAATTGCGCAACTGGGATTCGGAAAGACCGGCGCGGCCGCTGCTGACCGTGCGCGCGTATTCCGTCCAGTCGTCGACGATGCCGGGGAGGTTTGCCTCGATAAAGTCAGATAGCGTCATGGATTTCCTCGACGGTTGCGAAAGCCATGTAGAGACGTGATGTGGGGCGCCGGGGGCCATTGCCCACACCGCGGAAAGGGTCGATGCCCCGTTTTACCGCTCCAAGGTATGCAAACTGCGTTCCAGTCGCTAGCTGGGTGCGGAGATTCCTCTCCGATTTGCCACCTCTGAACCGCCGTGGTGCACGAGGGAGCGACCGTGGGCACGCCACTTGCTAACCAAGGCTGATACTCCCTTGCGGCGCTCCACGTTACCGGACAACTGAATGAACGACGCCGCTTCTCCGTCCTCCGAATTTGGCTCTACATGGCTTCGGCTGTGGGCTGAATTGACCTCCGATTACTCCATCTTTGCACTGTCGATACAGGGCATTGTTTCAACGTGGAATCCGGGCGGCGAATGCATGCAGGGCTATCGGCCGGACGAGATTATTGGCCAGCCGTTCGCACTTTTGTATCCGCCGGAGGGCCGAGCCTCAGGTGCGCCCGAAGCCGCGCTGCATGCCGCCGCCAAGACAGGCCGGCATGTCGAGGAGGGATGGCGCATGCGCAAGGACGGTTCGCTGTTCTGGGCGAACGTCGCCATGACGGCACTCCGTGACAGCACCAACGCGTTGATCGGGTTCGGTACCGTGATCAGCGATGTGAGTGACAAGAAGGCCGCGCACGACGCCGTGCTGAAGAGCGAGCGCAACTTCCGCCTGCTCGTTCAGGGCGTGACGGACTACGCCATCTTCATGCTGTCGACCGACGGGCACATCAGCAGTTGGAATGCCGGGGCGCGGCGCATCAAGGGCTATACCGAGGCCGAGATCATCGGTTCGCATTTTTCGCGCTTTTATACGCCAGAGGATGTCGCGGCCGGCGTACCGTTCCGGGGCCTGGAGACCGCCCGGCGCGACGGGCGCTTCGAGGCAGAAGGCTGGCGCGTACGGCGTGATGGAAGCCGTTTCTTCGCGCACGTCATCATCGATGCCATCTACGAAGAGGGTGTGCTGGTCGGGTTTGCGAAGATCACCCGCGACATTACGGAGCGGCGACGCGCCAGCGAGCAGCTCGAGCAAACGCAAAGGGCGCTGTTCCAGGCCCAGAAGATGGAAGCGCTGGGCAAACTCACCGGCGGCGTTGCGCATGACTTCAACAACGTACTGCAGGTGCTTCGGGGCAATCTCGAACTGCTCGAAAGCCGGCACGGCCGTGATGGCTGGAGCGCCGAGCGGCTCAGTAACGCCATCGACGCCGTTGATCGTGGCGCCAAGCTCGCCGCCCAGTTGCTTGCCTTCGGCCGTCAGCAACCGCTCGCGCCTGTCGTGATCAACCCCGCGCGCCAACTGCGCGCCATGGACGACTTGTTGCGCCGGGCACTGGGCGAAGCGGTCGAGATCGAATCGGTGGTTGCGGGCGGCCTTTGGAATATTGCGGTCGATCCGCATCAGCTGGAAAACGTCATCCTGAATCTGGCGATCAACGCGCGGGATGCGATGCCCGAAGGCGGCAAGCTCACGCTCGAACTCTCCAATGCCACGCTGGACGATGACTATGTAGTAGCGCTGCCCGATGTGCCGGCGGGGCAGTACGTCATGCTGGCCGTCACGGATACCGGCACGGGCATGAGCCCCCAAGTGCTGGAGCAGGCGTTCGATCCGTTCTTCAGCACCAAGCCCGAGGGAGAGGGAACGGGGCTCGGGCTCAGCATGGCTTACGGATTCGTCAAGCAGAGCGGCGGCCATATCCGGCTCTACAGCGAGGATGGGGAGGGCACGACCGTGCGGGTCTATCTGCCCCGTTCCACCGGCATGGCGGTCGAGCCCGCACGCTCCAAGGCCAGCGGGCTCAAGCACGGCAACGAGACGATCCTCGTCGTGGAAGACGACGCAAAGGTTCGCGAAACCGTGGTCGATCTGTTGAGCGGCCTCGGCTATGCCGTGCTCAAGGCCAACAACGCAGAGCAGGCGTTGGCCGTGGTCGAGAGCGGCGTGCATATCGACATGCTCTTTACCGACGTGGTCATGCCGGGGGCACTGCGCAGTCCGGAGATGGTGCGCAGGGCGGTTCAGACGCTGCCCGCCCTGAAGGTGCTGTACACGTCTGGCTACACGCAGAACGCCATCGTCCATGGCGGGCGGCTCGATCCGGGTGTCGAGTTACTGAGCAAGCCTTACAGCCGCCAGCAGCTTGCATTCAAGATTCGCCAGGTGCTCGGAAATGATGGGGTGGACGCGACGGCAGCCGAGGAAGACGTCACGCAATTCGACCCCGACGCAGGCGCGGTATGGGAGCCCGCGCGCTTGCGCATTCTCGTGGTGGAGGACGACGCTTCATTGCGTGGCGCGGTATGCGAGCTGTTGACGCTGATCGGGATCACGCCCCAGCAGGCGGCCAGCGGCGCGCAGGCCCTCGCCACCCTGCGCGCAGGCTCTTTCGACGTTCTGTTTACCGACATCGTCATGCCTGACATGTCCGGCATTGAACTCGCGCAGCGGGCGTCTGAATTGGATCCGGAGCTACGGGTGGTCTTCGCTTCTGGCAACCCCATCCCAGACCACGACAGCTTTGCGTTCAAGTGGACGGCGCTTCGCAAGCCGTACACGCTCGATCAATTGCAGCACGCACTGCAATCGATGATGGCGCTTGAGCAGATGACCACCGATACATAACCGAGCTTGGAGGTTTGAGCGCGGCGTTTGGGCCTCAAAGACTCGTGTTCCACAGTCGGAGGCCCGCCCACGGTACTCAAACAGTGGAACGCCACTGTTTTCGCTCGAAATTTTCGACCTCCGAGAGTCGTGCGTCAGGGTCAAACTGTCGAGCGCCAGCCTACAACCGTGGCGATCGACTGTTCGAGGCTGGAACGCGGCTCTCCGAGGTCGAAAATTTGAAGCTCGAAGAGTCGAGCGCGAGGCTCAGACTGTGGCGCGCGAGTGTTTGACGGTGAGGCTCGACGCTCGGAGGGTCGAGATCGAGTGTTTGAGGGTCGAGCGTGGGGCTTTGGGGTTGGCGCTTGGGTGTCTGAGGGTCGAGCTTGGGTGTCTGGGAGTGGGGCGCGAGGGTTTGGGGGTGGGACGTGTAGCGCCGGGCCCCGACAAAGACAAATCAGACCTCGGCTGCCGGCCCCGTCGCTATAATCCCTCCGCTGCCGGACCAACGGCAGCCGGGCGTGGAAACCCGACATTGACCCAAGGCGGACAGCATTTTGTCCGAGACGCTTACGCACGCCTGTTTTATGGCGGGCCGGGCGGAGCAGCCTACGGGCTGGCTGGCTTCCTTGGGTGTCAGTTTTCCACCTCCGCTGTCGGGCCCGCCACCCTCACGTGGAAATGAGCGGCGGGTCTCCAATTACCCAAGGAGGCTCTATGCCAATCGCTTCATACCCCTCGCCACCACCTTCCGCCCCTCGCGCCGACGCCATGTCAGCGGCAGCGGGCAAGCTCACCAAGAATCGCATTTACCTGAACGGCGCGCTCGCGGGCCAGGCCTATCTCAAGCGCACGCGCACCGCGATGTGCACGCATGGCCAATGCCGGCCTGGCATGCTGCGCGAGCAGCTCCAGAGTTTCTCGGCTCACAGCTTTCCAGCCGTATTCGTGAAGGGCTTTGTTGACGCGATCGATGTGTATGTGTCGATGTCGCTAGGGGGTCACGACGTCGATCCGCAAGCGTGGGATGTGCTGGCCGCCATCGAGCGGCGCGGCTATAGCGAGCAGTAACGACGGATGAAGGCATTCCGGGCCGGAATGCTCTACTCCAATCGAAGAAACGCCTCCGCCGCGCGCCCTCGGACCGGAGTCTGCGCGGCGGGCGTCGCGTGCCTAGCTCAACATCGAATCGTCATCCGAATAATCACTGCCGCCCAGGTCGCTGTCGTCCATCAGGCCGAGGCTGTCGTCACGCGAGGCCGTGTTGGTATTGCCGCTGTTACCGCTGCTGTCGTTGTCGTAATAGTTGTTGATGACGGTTTCCGTGGTGCCGCCCATCACCGGCTGCTGGCCGAAGAAGCCGCCACCGCCGCTGTTGTGGTGGAACATGTTTTCGATGCCCTGGAACAGCAGCGCGCCGCCGGCCACGCCGGCTGCCGTGGTCGCGACGCTGCCGAGCGTGCTGCCCAGGCCGCCGCTAAAGAAGCCCGAGCGCGCGGGTTGCGCTGGAGCCGGCTGCGCCTGCGGCGGCATCTGCATGGGGGCGGCCTGCTGCGGGGCGTAGGCGGGGTTGGGCGCTGGGCTGTTGGCGTGGCTGCCCCAGTTGTTGGCCGAATCCATGAACGACGTGCCGCGGCCGGCTTGCGCTGCCTGCAACTGGTTTTGCAGCGAGGCGATTTGCGCTTGCGCCGATGCCAGCGCCCCGTCGAGCAGCATGGCGCGCTGCACGAGCAGATAGGCCGCGTCTGGCTGGCGCGCCACGGCATCGAGGATGCGAGCTTCGGCCTGCGGGTCCTTGGCTGCGGCGCGGGCTTGCGTCAGTTGGGCTAGGAAGTTCTCCAGCGCTTGCTGTTCTTGCGGTGACATGGTGTGAGTTCCTGTCTGGGTGGGTGCGACGTGAC
Organism: Burkholderiaceae bacterium 26; assembly: GCA_000955795.1. Taxonomy (GTDB): domain Bacteria; phylum Pseudomonadota; class Gammaproteobacteria; order Burkholderiales; family Burkholderiaceae; genus Ralstonia; species Ralstonia chuxiongensis. The sequence continues at coordinate 285,014 of JYOB01000016.1, read as the reverse complement.
CAAGGTAGGCGTCAAGTCTTAAACGAAAATTAAAGTCCTGCAGCTTCTTGTGTAACGGCCTGTAACCCCAGGCCCCTAGGGGGCCGGGCGGTATTGGCTGGGGTTGGTGCCCGACACCTTGCGCATCAGGCGCCGCAGCGCGGTGGCGTCTTCGTAGCCTACGGCTTCGGCCACGCTGTCGATCGTCATGCGGCTGGATTCGATCAGCATGCGGGCGCGGTTCAGGCGCACGCTCTGCACCAGGGCCAGGGTGCTTCTGCCGGTGGCCTCGCGCACGTGCCGCGACAGCGTGCGTTGCGACATGGCCAGCTCGTCGGCCAGCGTCTGCACGCTGGGCGGGTCGGGCAGGGCGGCTTCAATGCGCGCCACCAGCCGGGCAATCAGCGCGTTGCCGTTGGCCAGCATGGCGGGCACCACGAACGGCGCTTGCGCGTGGCGGCCGTCGATCAGCAGCACGCGGCCCACGGCATCGGCCAGCGCCACGCCAAAGCGCGTGCGCAGCAGGTGCAGCATCAGGTCGGTCTGCGCAAAGGCGGCGCCGGCGGTGGTGATCGGGCCGTCGGCGCACACCATGCGGTCTGCGTCGACGGTGCATGCGGGTTCCCACTGCCGCAACGTCGCGGCCAACCACCAGGATGTGGTGACACAGCGCCCAGGCAGCAACCCCGCTGCCTGCAACAGAAACACCGCCGAGCACGATGCCGCCACCTGCCCGCCCGCCGCCACGTGAGCGGCCAGGGCGCGCGCGGCCCGCTGGGCATCGTCTTGTGCCAGGCGCGTGGCAATCATCTCGGCATGGTCCAGGCCCAGGCCGGGCACGATCCAGGTGCTGCCATCGGGGCGTGGGCGTTGTGGCAGCGCGCTGGCCTCCACCTGCATGCCGTTGCTGAGCTGCACGCTGGGTGCGTCGGCTGAGAGTACGCGCCACGTGGGGCGTGCGGCTTTGATGCGCGGGGCGAGTGTCGACGCGGCCTGCAAGATGTCCAGCGTGGCCGCCACGCTGGTGGCGTAGGCGCCCGAGAGTACGAGGATGGTGAAATCGGCCATGACCAAAGTTGCCCGAAAGATGTCGAAATCGACACTGCCAGTCTAGCGGTCCAAGGCGTTCAATGCAGGTATGTCAACAACGCCGACGATTGCCCACATGCCAAACATCCTCGTCAAGATTCCTGCAAACACCTTTGACGGCGACGCACGCGCGGCGCTCGCACGCCACATCACCGAGGCTGCCGCGCAGGCCGAGCAGATTCCCGATGATCCTCGCCGGCGCGCGACAACCTGGGTGGTGATGGAAGACGTGCCGGCCGCCTCCTGGTGGTGCGGCGGGGTGGACGTGGCAAGGCAGATGGTGCCCTGTCTGGTCGTCGCCCACGTGCCGGCGGGTGTGCTGGATGCCGATGCACGTGCGCGCTTCGTTCAGCAGATGCACGAGGCCTTCTCGCAGGCATTGCCTGCGGCCGATGGCCGGCGCGTGGTGACCTCCGTGATGCTGCATGACGTGGCCGACGGCACCTGGGGCGTGAACGGTGCCCTGTGGACGCTGCCGGATTTCGCCAAGGCGGCGGGTTATGCGCACCTGCAGCACCTCGTCGCCTGAGCCAAGCCATTCCAACGGAGCCCATGCATGACAACCCAGCCCCCGCAGCAGGACGACCGCCTGGAAGACTTCACGCGCCGCCAGATCACCTTGGATGGCATTACAAAAACCGTGTACGTGGCTGGCGCAGGCCCGGGCGTGATCGTCATGGCCGAGATGCCGGGCATCAGCCCGCACGTGGCGCGGTTTGCGCGCTGGGTGCGCGATGCGGGGCTGACGGTCTACATGCCGTCGTTGTTTGGGCGTGATGGCGCAGTGCCCGAGGCGGACGCCGGCGCGGAGGTCTTCCGCCACGCGTGCGTGAGCGCGGAGTTCCGCGCATTTGCGGCCAACCAGTCGGGCCCGGTCACGCAATGGCTGCGCGCGCTGTCGCGGCTGGCCCATGCGGAGTGCGGTGGCCCGGGCGTGGGGGCCATCGGCATGTGCTTCACAGGCAATTTTGCGCTGACGATGATGTTGGAGCCGGCCATGCTGGCGCCCGTGCTGTGCCAGCCGTCTTTGCCGTTGAACGAGCCGGGCGGGATCGAGATTGCGCCGGAGGATGCCGCTGCCGTGCGCCAGCGGCTGGAGCAGGAAGACCTGACCGTGTTGGCCTACCGTTTTGAGGGTGACCGCTTCTGCCGTGCCCAGCGCTTTGCGGCGTATGCGGATGCGCTGGGCAGCCGCTTTGTGGGGCGTGTGCTGCCCGACAGCGCCGCGCACCCGCACCCGCCGTCGTTCTTTGCCCAGCATGTGCCTTGTCCGCATAGCGTGGTGACCGCCCACCTGATCGACGCAGCCGGGGAGCCCACGCTCGCGGCCCGTGACGAGATCCTCGCGTTCTTCCGGCAGCGCTTGAGCTGAGCGGGGACTCACATGCGGGTGTGAGCTTGGCGCCGCCCGGTTTGGTGTAAACCCCGGGGCGTCGTCTGAGCAAATTGCTTTACAACTAAACTATTCATGACTAAGGTAATACCGCATCGAACGCGGAGCCGTTGTCATGAAGATTGTCTGTATTGGTGGTGGGCCGGCTGGCCTGTACTTTGCCCTGCTGATGAAGTTGCAGGACCCGTCGCACGACATCACGGTGGTGGAGCGCAACCGCCCGTACGACACCTTCGGCTGGGGCGTGGTCTTCTCTGACCAGACGCTGGGCAACCTGCAGCGCGCCGACGCCAAGAGCGCCGCGCAGATCCTCGACGCCTTCAACCACTGGGACGACATTGAAGTCCACATCCGCGGCCAGGTGGTGCGCTCGGGCGGCCATGGCTTCTGCGGCATCGGGCGCAAGCGGCTGCTGAACATCCTGCAGGCGCGCTGCGAAGAAGAGGGCGTCAAACTCGTCTTCGAAACCGACGTGCAAGATGACACCGCCTATGCCGATGCGGATCTCATCATTGCCAGCGACGGCCTGAACAGCCGCATCCGCACCAAGTACGCCGCCACGTATCAACCCGATATCGACACGCGCCGCTGCCGCTTTGTCTGGCTTGGCACGCACAAGCTGTTCGACGCCTTCACCTTTGCGTTTGAAGAAACCGAGCACGGCTGGTTCCAGGCGCATGCGTACCGCTTTGATGACGAAACCTCCACCTTCATTGTCGAGGCGCCCGAAGAGGTGTGGCGTGCCGCCGGGCTGGAGACCATGGAGAAGGAAGAGGCCATCGCCTATTGCGAGCGGCTCTTCGCCAAGTATCTCGACGGCAACAAGCTGATTTCCAACGCCACGCACCTGCGGGGCTCGGCGCAGTGGATTCGGTTTCCGCGCGTGGTTTGCCGGCACTGGGTGCATATCAATACGTACAACACGCCCGTGGTGCTGATGGGCGACGCTGCGCACACGGCGCACTTCTCGATCGGCTCCGGGACCAAGCTGGCGCTGGAAGATTCGATTGAACTGGCGCGCAGCATCGGCCAGCACCCTGGCGATTTGCGTGCCGCGCTTGAGCACTACGAGGCGGTGCGCAGCGTGGAAGTGCTGCGCATCCAGAACGCGGCGCGCAACTCGACGGAATGGTTTGAAAACGTAGACCGGTACGCCAACCTGCCGACCGAGCAGTTTGCGTATTCGTTGCTCACGCGCAGCCAGCGCATCAGCCACGAAAACCTGCGCCAGCGCGACAAGCGCTATCTCGAACAGTTTGAAGACTGGATTGCCGAGCAGGCAGGCGCACCGCGCGGCCCGCAGCACGGCCCGGTGCCGCCGATGTTCACGCCGTTCACGGTGCGTGGCGTCACGCTCAAGAACCGCGTGGTGGTGTCGCCCATGGCGCAGTACTCGTGCGAAGACGGCCAACCGGCGGACTATCACCTCGTGCACCTGGGCGCCCGCGCCATGGGCGGTGCGGGCCTGGTGATGGCCGAGATGACCTGCGTATCGCCCGATGCGCGCATCACCCCGGGCTGCCCGGGTTTGTGGAACACCGAACACCGTGATGGCTGGGCGCGCATCGTGCAGTTCGTGCATGCCAACAGCGATGCGAAGCTGGGGATTCAGCTCGGCCACGCGGGTGCCAAGGGCTCGACGCGCGTGGCGTGGGAGGGCATCGATCTGCCGCTGGAAGACGGGCAGAACTGGCCGTTGATCTCCGCATCGCCACAGCAGTATCTGGACGGCGTGAGCCAGTGGTCGCACGCCATGACGCGCGACGACATGGACCGCGTGCGGGACGACTTCGTCCATTCGGCGCGCCTGGCGGCAGAAGCCGGGTTTGACTGGCTGGAGCTGCACTGCGCGCACGGCTATCTGCTGTCGTCGTTCATCTCTCCGCTGACGAACCAGCGCAATGACGAATATGGCGGCGCGCTGGAAAACCGGCTGCGCTTTCCGCTTGAAGTCTTCCACGCGGTGCGTGAGGTGTGGCCGAGCAACAAGCCGATGTCGGTGCGTATTTCCGCGCACGACTGGGTGGAAGGCGGTATCACGCCGGACGATGCGGTCGAGATCGCGCGCATCTTCAAGGCCGCAGGCGCGGACATGATCGATTGCTCGTCGGGCCAAGTCAGCAAGAAGGAACAGCCGGTGTACGGCCGCATGTTTCAGACGCCCTTTGCCGACCGCGTGCGCAACGAGGCGGGCATCGCCACCATCGCCGTGGGCGCCATCTCCGAGGCGGACCACGTCAACAGCATCATTGCTGCCGGCCGTGCCGACCTGTGCGCCGTGGCGCGTCCGCATCTGGCCAACCCGGCCTGGACGCTGAACGAAGCCGCGCGCATCGGTTATATCGACATGCCGTGGCCCAAGCAATACCGCGCAGGCAAGCTGCAGCTGGAGCGCAACCTGGAGCGCGAGCGCGCCATGGCGGCGCAGGCGGCAGGGTTGTCACCGCTGGAGCAGGCCAACCGCATGCAGGGGGTTTGAGATGGCGACGCCTGCGATGCTCACCGGACACCACGCCGTTGTTACCGGCGCAGGGCGCGGGATTGGCGCTGCGATTGCCACGCAACTCGCCGCGCAAGGCGCCACGCTCACGCTGATGGGCCGCAATGCCGACGTGCTGGAAGCCACCGCCAGGACGTTGCCCGACAGCGCCCGCGCGCAGGTCGTTACGTGCGATGTGACTGAGGAAGCGAGTGTGTCAGCGGCATTCGAATCAGCACGCGCGGGGCTCGGCCCCATCTCCATCCTTGTCAACAACGCGGGGCAGGCCGAGAGCGCACCGTTTGCGAAGACAACGCTTGCGCAATGGCAGCGCATGCTGGCCGTCAACCTGACCGGCACGTTCCTGTGCACGCAGGCGGCGCTGGCGGATGTGCAAGCCAGCGGCCGTGGCCGCATCGTGAACATTGCCAGCACGGCGGGGCAGCGCGGTTATGCGTATGTGTCGGCGTATGTGGCGGCCAAGCATGGCGTGATCGGCCTCACACGCTCGCTGGCGCTGGAGATGGCGGCGCGCGGCGTCACCGTCAACGCGGTGTGCCCCGGCTATACGGAAACCGACATCGTGCGCGAGAGCATCGACCGCATCGTCGCGCGCACTGGACGCAGCGCAGAAGAAGCGTTGGCCGAGTTGGTGAAGGGCAACCCGCAAGGCCGGCTCATCACACCCGATGAAGTAGCAAACGCCGTGGCGTGGCTGTGCTCTGACGGCGCGTCTTCCATCACTGGGCAGGCCATCTCGGTCTCTGGCGGGGAGGTGATGTGAGCAAGCCGCGCAAGACCGCATTGGCCGCAGTACGTCCATCCGGCACGTCCGGCTACCACGCCGTGGCGCAAGCGCTGGGCGATGAACGCATCGGCCTGGAGGCCCGTGCGCATGTCGACGACCACATGGACGTGAAGATCTGGCTGCGCCTGCTGGCCTGCAGCACGCAGATCGAGCAGCAGATTCGCCAGCGCTTGCGCACGCGCTTCAACACCACGCTGCCGCGCTTCGACTATCTGGCGCAGCTTGACCGGCATCCGGACGGCCTGCGCATGAACGTGCTGTCGCGCTACCTGATGGTGACGGGCGGCAACGTCACCGGCCTGACCGACCAGTTGGAGAAGGAAGGGCTTGTCAAACGCGAGGCGGATCCGGATGATCGCCGGTCCTTTCGCGTGCTGCTGACTGATGCCGGCCGCCGCCACTTTGCCGAGATGGCTGCCGAGCACGAACGCTGGCTGATCGAGATGTTCGATGGCCTGGGCGTTGCCAACAAAGACGCGCTATATGCGCAGCTCGGCCACCTGCGCGTGCACCTTGCACAGCGTGAGACCGAGCTGGACGCGCGCGACGAACAACTTCAAACGAACCCGACCAAACCATGACCGACCGCATTGACCCGGCCCTGCTGGCCGGCAACCGCCGCCCGCTGGCGGGTTATCAAGCCAAGCATTTTCTGTGGAGCGTGGAAGGCGGTGTTGCCACCATCACGCTCAACCGGCCCGAGCGCAAGAACCCGCTCACGTTCGATTCGTATGCCGAGCTGCGTGACCTGTTCCATCAGCTCAAGTGGGCGGATGACGTCAAGGCCATCGTGCTGGCGGGCGCGGGCGACAACTTCTGCTCCGGCGGTGACGTGCACGAGATCATCGGCCCGCTGGTGCAATTGAAGGCGCCCGAGCTGCTGATGTTCACGCGCATGACAGGCGAACTGGTGAAGACGATGCGTGCGTGCCCGCAGCCGATCGTCGCTGCCATTGACGGCGTGTGCGCGGGCGCGGGCGCCATCCTGGCGATGTCTTCCGACCTGCGCCTGGGCACCGCGCGCAGTAAGACCGCTTTCCTCTTCAACCGCGTTGGCTTGGCCGGCTGCGACATGGGCGCCTGCGCGATCCTGCCGCGCATCATCGGCCAGGGCCGCGCGAGCGAGTTGCTCTATACCGGCCGCTCGATGAGCGGCGAAGAGGGCGAGCGCTGGGGCTTCTTCAACCGCCTGTGTGAGCCGGCCGAGGTGCGGAGCCAAGCGCAAGCCTTGGCCGCTGACCTGGCCGCCGGGCCGACCTTTGCCAATGGCATCACCAAGACGATGCTGCATCAGGAATGGACGATGACGATCGAGCAGGCGATCGAGGCCGAAGCCCAGGCGCAGGCCATCTGCATGCTGACCGAAGACTTCTCACGGGCCTATCACGCGTTCGTCGCCAAGCAAAAACCGGTATTCGAGGGCAACTGAGATGAGCGACAAGGACTATCTGCAATGGCCGTTCTTTGACGACAAGCACCGGCAGCTTGAAGCCGAGCTGGACGCCTGGGCCACGAAGCACATCGCGCATGACCACGGCCCCGATGTTGATGCCGAGTGCCGTGCGCTGGTCAAGTCGCTCGGGCAAGCTGGTTGGCTGCGCCACGCCGTTGGCGGTACGGCGCACGGCGGCGCGGGCGAGACCATCGACACGCGCGCCATCTGCCTGATCCGCGAGACGCTGGCGCGCCATTCCGGCCTGGCCGACTTTGCCTTTGCGATGCAGGGGCTGGGCTCGGGCGCCATCTCGTTGCACGGCACGCCCGAGCAGCGCGAGCGCTATCTGACGAAGGTGGCGCGTGGTGAGGCCATCTCTGCGTTTGCGCTGTCCGAACCCGATGCCGGCTCCGATGTCGCGGCCATGGCTTGCGCCGCGCGTGAGGACGGCACTGATTACGTGCTCGACGGCGAGAAAACGTGGATTTCCAACGGCGGCATCGCCGACTTCTACGTCGTGTTTGCCCGCACCGGCGAGGCGCCGGGCTCGCGCGGCATCAGTGCGTTCATCGTCGAGGCCGGTACACCCGGCTTTGAGATTGCAGAGCGCATCAACGTGATTGCACCGCACCCGCTCGCGCGCCTGCGCTTTACCAATTGCCGCATTCCGGCCAGCCAGCGCGTGGGCGCGGCAGGCGAGGGCTTCAAGGTGGCAATGCGCACGCTGGATGTGTTCCGCACGTCGGTGGCCGCAGCCGCGCTGGGCTTTGCGCGCCGTGCGCTGGACGAAGCGCTTGCGCGCGCCACCACCCGCAAGATGTTCAGCGGCGTGCTGGCGGATTTCCAGCTGACGCAGGCCAAGCTCGCGCAGATGGCGACCGCCATCGACAGCGCTGCGCTGCTGACCTACCGCGCCGCGTGGCAGCGCGACCAGGGCCGCAACGTGACGCGCGAGGCCGCCATGGCCAAGTTGACCGCCACCGAGAACGCGCAGCAGGTGATCGACGCCGCCGTGCAGATGTGGGGCGGCCTGGGTGTGGTGAGCGAGCAGCCGGTGGAGCGCCTGTACCGCGAGATCCGCTCGCTGCGGATCTACGAAGGCGCGACTGAAGTGCAGCAACTCATCATCGCGCGCGAATTGCTGCGCGCGGCCACGCCGGCAACGCACTGACACTGCCTAGCCCAGAGACGGAGAGCTCGCCATGCCCAGCGCCCATATCGACACCTTCGCCCGCGACCGGCTGCCGCCGGCGGAGTTGCAACCGGTGTACCGCTTCGACCTGCCGGCGCTGCAGTTTCCGCCGCAGCTCAACTGCGCAACCGAACTGCTCGACCGCCGCGTTGCCGCAGGCGAGGGCGGTCGGCTCTGCATCCAGGCGCCCGGCATCCGCTGGACGTATGCCGACCTGCAGGCGCACGCCAACCGCATCGCCAATGTGTTGGTCAATGAAATGGGCGTGGTGCCGGGCAACCGCGTGCTGCTGCGCTCGCCCAACAGCCCGATGCTGGCGGCGTGCTGGTTTGCGGTGATGAAGGTGGGCGCGATTGCGGTGACGACCATGCCGTTGCTGCGCGCCAAAGAGCTTGGGCAGATCCTGGGCAAGGCTGAGATTGGCTTTGCGCTGTGCGATGCGCGGCTCGTCGACGAGTTGCGCGATGCCGTGGCGCAAGCGACCAAGCCGGTGCAGATGCTGTGTTTTCACGATGACACGCCGGAAGGCCTGGAGGCCGCCATGGCGCGCCAGCCGGCCACCTTCAGCAACGTCGATACGGCAGCAGATGACACGTGCCTGCTCGCCTTCACGTCGGGCACGACGGGCGTGCCGAAAGCGACGATGCACTTTCATCGCGACATCCTGGCCATCTGCGCGTGCTGGCCGCCGCATGTGTTGCAGCCGCGCGCGGACGACATCTTCATTGGCAGCCCGCCGATGGCGTTTACGTTCGGGCTCGGCGGCCTGCTGCTGTTTCCGATGAGCGTGGGTGCGTCGACGGTGCTGCTGGAGAAGGCATCGCCAAACGATCTGGTCGATGGCATCCGCACGTTTGGCGCGACGGTGCTGTTCACGGCCCCGACCACGTACCGCAACATCGCGGCGCGCGGAGACGAGCTTCGTGCCACGCCGCTGCGCCGTTGTGTGTCAGCGGGCGAGGCGCTGCCGGTCGCCACACGCACGCTGTGGAAGAACGCCACCGGCATCGAGTTGATCGACGGCATTGGCGCGACCGAGATGCTGCATATCTTCATCTCCGCCGCCGATGCCGACGTGCGCCCCGGCGCCACCGGCAAGGCCGTCCCCGGCTATGTCGCACGGGTTGTGGACGATGCCGGCAACCCCGTGCCGCCGGGCACGGTGGGCCGCCTGGCAGTCCAGGGCCCGACCGGCTGCCGCTACCTGGCCGATGACCGCCAGCGTGCCTACGTGCGCAACGGCTGGAACCTCACGGGGGATGCCTACGTGATGGACGAGGAAGGCTACTTCCACTACCACTCGCGCACGGACGACATGATCATCTCGTCGGGCTACAACATTGCCGCGCCCGAGGTGGAAGACGCGCTGATGCAGCATCCGGCCGTGGCCGAGTGCGGCGTGATTGGCGAGCCCGACGAAGAGCGCGGGCAGATCGTGAAGGCCTTCGTTGTATTGCACGCTGGCCACACGGCGGGGCCGGAGATGGTCAAGACGCTGCAGGACTTTGTGAAGCAGACCGTCGCGCCGTACAAGTACCCGCGCGCCATCGAGTTCCGCACGAACCTGCCGCGCAGTGAAGTTGGCAAGCTGCTGCGCTATCGCCTGCGCGAGCACGATAAATCATGAGCAGCTACCACTTCGAGCGCGCCGCGCGCATCCGCTTTGCGCATTGCGACCCAGCCGGCATCGTTTACTTTCCGCAGTACCTCGTGCTGTTCAACGGCCTGGTCGAAGACTGGTTTACCGATGGACTGGGCGTTTCGTACGCGCAGATGCTGGGCCCGCGCCGCATTGGCCTGCCAATCGTCAAGCTGCATTGCGAGTTCAGCGCCATCAGCCGCATGGGCGACGACGTGCAGTTCAAGTTGAAGCTGGAGCGGCTCGGCAACGCGTCGCTCACGTTAGGCCTGGATTGCTGGGCGGGTGACGAACAGCGCGTGCGCTCCCAACAGGTACTGGTGTTTACCGATCTCAATACGCATCGCGCGATGCCGATGCCGCCCGATGTGCGGCAGGCGATCGAGGCGAGCGTTCAACAGTCCCGATAGAACTAGAAGGAATCGCATCATGGAAGTACTCCTCCCCCCTAACTGGCCGCGCCCCAAGGGCTACGCCAACGGTGTATCCGCGCGCGGGCGCATGGTGTTCGTGGCCGGCATGATCGGCTGGGACGCGCAGGGCGTGTTCCACACGGATGATTTGGCCGGCCAGGTCCGCCAGGCACTGCAGAACATCGTCGAGGTACTTGCCGCCGGCGATGCCAAGCCCGAACACATCGTGCGCATGACGTGGTACGTGACCGACAAGAAGGCTTACGTGGAGGCCTACCCAGAGATCGGCAAGGCGTTCCGAGAGCTGATCGGCAGCTTCAGCATTGCGATGACGGCAGTGGAGGTGGCGGCGCTGGTCGAGGACCGGGCCAAGGTGGAGATTGAGGTGACGGCGGTGGTGCCGGATTAGACGCTTTTAGCACCACTGACGGCATACAAAAAAGTCCGCACTCGGCCGTGAGCCGATGCTATCTGTGATCCAGCTGAAGCCGCCGCTCAACAGTTGAGAAGGCTTGCCAGCTCGATCAGATCCTTGGCATGAAAGGTGTTATCCGGGTGCGCAGAGATGTCTTTTTTCTGCGATGGCCCATATTCCATCGGCCTTTCGATATAGGCGGTCCTTAGCCCTGCCGCTCTGGCATGAGCCAGGTCATCTTGGTGGGCTGCCACCAGCATGACTTCGTCTGGAGTCACATCGAAGACTTGAGCGACACCTAGGTATGTCGCTGGATCGGGCTTGTACTTGCGAAAAACTTCCGCCGATAGGATGCAGTCCCAAGGCAGTGCAGCGCGTTTAGCCATATTGGTAAGCAATCCAATATTGCCGTTCGATAACGTGCAGATGGTGTAACGCGACTTCAGTCTCGTCAGACCTGCCACCGCATCCGGCCACGCATCCAAACGATGCCAGGCCTTGTTCAAATAGCGCTTCTGACCTTCGTTCAGATGTGTCACATGAAACGTATCCAGAAGGTCATCGAGAATCATTCTGTGAAGATCGTCGATCGACGTCCAGCCGAGCTGGCCAGACATGACCTTCTGCATAGCCGGCATGTATCCGGCGCGCCAGGCTAGCGCAAACTTGTCCGGGTCCACGCCGAGGTTCATCGAGCGGACTTCGCGCATAACGCCTTGGTGCCAGTCAACGACTGTCCCAAACACGTCAAAAGCGAGGATTTTGATGTGATCGGCCATGGCGCGGTTCATAACGTTGCTCACCTCGTGACTATGTGCGACGAACTTTTGCGAAGTTCGCGTTGGAAGATTCGATCTAGTCCACAGACGCAGACGATAGCTCTTGGCCCGGAGGGGTGCCCGGAGACAAGTGGTTCACGACCAGCTCGTGGATTGCGGTTAGCACCCCAAGGTCGAGTTCCTTTGCGTCAACCGCTCCGAAATGCTTGACCCAGCTTTTGAACAGGTCCGCTTGCTCCTCAGAATACGTTGCATCGCAATCTTTTTCTACCAGGTTGGACAAGGTTTTCTCCTCTCATCAGTCTTTGCAAAAGATATAGCTTGCGCCATCTCTGTGTGGCCGGGCTTCAATTGCCGTTATGGCTGTTTTGTGGGCTTCAGGTATTCAGTTAGTCCCTGAAACCACATCACCTCAAGAAAATCTCCACTGATATTGAGATCTTGCTGATGTAGCGCCGTCAGAAATGCCTCTTTCGAATCTTTTGCGGAGAGAATTGCAAAGCCTTTGGCGGCGTCTCTGAATGTCATCGTGAACTTCGGGCTGTTGGTTAAGCCCGATGTGGAATTGATTTTTCCATTTCTAATGATGAAATAACGCCCGATCCCATCCAGTGTTCTGATCTGAAATGTCAGATCTTTCCCGCTAACGTAGTTGGCACACGCAGGGTCTTTGTTCACGGCCCTCTTTAGCAGCCTTGTTAGTGCCCACAGAAGGAATTTAAATTTGATCATGGTGATGTGGTTTGCATATTTTGGTGAAACCAAGCATGGTCAGGCGGGTTCCATGTAGCGTTTCGTGCATTATTCGTCCAAAAACTGGATGGCGTGCTTCAGAAATCTGTGGGGGTACTGGAACTGGGCTGCATGGCCAGCGTCTGGATAAATAAACAACTGTGCGTTCGGAATGTTTTGAGCCATGTGCCACGAGTTGATTGTCGGGATCATCACGTCATTCGTGCCGTTTAGGATGAACGTCGGCTGCTTGATCTCACGCAAGTGAGCAAAGGGCGCTTTGGGATCGAGTTTTGGCAGGAAGTACATATTTGCCTCGACTTGGGCCTGCGTGACTGCCGGGGAGCTGGGCGGGTCTTGGTCCACACGTTGGTGACGGCGCTCCCAGAAATCGCGCCCGGCCTGTTGTGCCGTTTCTGACCGGCCGAAGAACAAGAACAGGAAGTCTTCCACTGTGGGTACCGGTCGCGGTGCAACCTCCAGCACACCGGGATCTGAATCCGGATTTCCTCCGCGGGGCCCAGTGCCGAGCAGCATGAGCTTGCGGACCAGATCGGGATGCCGACGCGTCAGGTCCTGAGCCTGAAAACCACCGAGTGAAAAGCCCAGAACATCGACCTTACCGAGGCCGAGTGCGCGTATGACCGCGGCGGCATCGTCGGCCATGTGCTCAATTCGCGTGCGTGGCGTGCCCGAAGACGATGCGATGCCACGACCGTTGTAGAGGATGACTTCGCGTCCTGCTGCCAGACCATCGGTCATGAGCGGGTCCCAGTGATCCATGCCGCCACGGAAGTGTTGGAGAAAGAACAACGGCGGCTGGCCTGTCGTCGGGTTGCCCCAACGGCGGTAGGCGAAGCGAGCATTGTCGACCTCCACGAAGCGGGTTGGAGCGGTGAGGTGGGTGTCAGTCATATTGGTATCTCCGCGTTGAATCGGAAGACCGCATGTTCGGCGCGGTTGACCACTGCGATTGCAAGCCGGAATGCAAGATGGTTTCAGTGGCTATCAAGAAACTCGAGTGCCTTGGGCACAAAGTCGGCGTAGTACTGGAACACCGCGCCATGGCCCGAATCGGGATAGATGAGGAGGCTGCTGTTCGGTAGGCGCCGTGCAAGGTCTTGCGAGTTCTTGCTTGGGACCATCCGGTCACTCTCGCCATTGACAACGAACACGGGAATCTTCACGACTGACAGATCCGCTGGCTCTTTCAGCCCCCAGACGCGCAGTGCCTCCAACTGAGCCAGGAACGCCGTGACGCTGATCTCCTTGTCGCGGTTCTCCGAGCGCTCCTTCAGACGCTCCAGGAATGCCTTTCCTGCCTCGATGCCGTTTGGTGTGCGCGTGAAGAACAGGTACTGCTTCGGGTCTTGGCCGGTGAAGAAGCCTCGCGCCATGTCGTAGAACGTCACGCCGGAAACCGTGCTGATGCCTTCGCCGCCAGCGGGCCCTGTGCCCGCGAGAATCATTTTGCGAACGAGCTGTGGCTCCTTCTGCGTGATTTCCTGGGCGATCATCCCGCCCATCGAGAAGCCGAAGAGATCCACTTGCTTGAACCCCATCGCCTTGATGAAGGCGATGGCGTCGTCAGCCATTTCCTCAATCGACTTCGACGGCGTGCCACTGGAAGCACCCACCCCGCGATTGTCGAAAGTGACAACGTGATGCGCAGCCGCAAAGCCGTCTACGACGCGAGGATCCCAGTTGTCGAGCACAGCCGCCAAGTGGGCAAGAAACACGACCGGCGTGCCGCCGTGCTGCCTGCTGAGCTCCCGGTATGCAAAGTCCACTCCGCCTGCAGTGATGGTTTGCGTTGGCACGTTCTTCCAACTCACCTCTTGTGCCTGCATTGCCGGCGGCGGGGTCATCTGCGCCCCTGCCGACGGGGAATCAGCGGCTCTCGCCGTGGATGAAATGAGTGTTGCTGCCAGAGCGAGTCCGAGCAGGCTTGTTTTCAATAGATGACGCATTGCATTGATCTCCAAGATCCGGGCATTCGAAACGGGGCAGTGGCGGCTATTTGATCTTCACGACGACCTTTCCCTTCGCTCGCCCGGTTTCGACGTAGGCCATGGCCTCGTTGGTCGATTCGAATGGAAAGACTCGATCCACCACGGGGTGGATATTCCCCGCATCAATCAGACGCGTGATCTCGCGCAACTGGTCTCCAGCGGCCTTCATGAACAGGAACGAAAAGTTGATTCCACGGCGTTTCGCTTTTCGTCTGATACTGGCGCTGAGCACTCGCGCGAACAACTTGACGAACCAGGGCGCTCCGATTTCTTTGGCGAATTCCGGGTCCGGTGGCCCGGAGATGGAGATGAGTTTTCCGCCGCCCTTGAGCACGCGGAGGGATTTGTTGAGCGTCTTGCCGTCTTGACTGTTCAGGACCACGTCGTAGTCGCGCAAGATGTTCTCGAAGTCCTGCTTTTTGTAGTCGATGACGACATCTGCATGAAGGCTCTTCACCAACCCAACATTGGCCGTGCTTGTTGTTGTCGCCACCGTTGCACCAAGATGCTTGGCCAACTGGATGGCGAATGTTCCGACGCCGCCTGAGCCCGCCTGAATGAAGACTCGTTGCCCTTTCTTCAACTTTGCTTTCTCGACCAGCGCCTGCCATGCAGTTAGCCCCACCAGCGGAATGGAAGCGGCTTCTTCCATGGTGAGTGCCTTGGGCTTGGGCGCCAGCGAACTTTCTCGAATCGCGATGTACTCGGCGAAGGCGCCAATTCGAAAATCGTCCGGCCGGGAGTAGACCTCGTCGCCAACTTTGAACTGCCGTACTTGAGCCCCGACCTTGACCACCACGCCTGCGACGTCGTGACCCATGACGAACGGTAGGCGGTAGGGCAGGATGAGCTTGAACTCTCCGCTTGTGACCTTGGTGTCGAGCAGGTTCACGCCCGCAGCATGAACTTGGACCAGAACTTCGTCTTCGCGCGGTTCTGGAATCGGCACCTCGCCGAATCGCAGGCCGGTCTTGCTCCCATATCGATCGACGATAAATGCCTTCATCATGTTTTCGGGGTGATGCTGCGCGAGCGTTTGCTTGGCTATGGTCATGGTCGTTGCCGGTCAATCAGCCAGCGAGTGTGGGGTAGTCGGTATAGCCTTCAGCGCCGGGCGTGTAGAGGCTGGACGTGTCGACGGGATTCAGTGGTCCTGCAGCCTGCAGGCGAGCTACCAGGTCCGGATTGGCCAGGAATGGTCGGCCAAAGGCAATGAGGTCGGCGTGCTTGTCTGAGAGCGCCTTCTCGGCGCTGGCCCGATCGAATCCGCCTGCGAGAATGAACAAGCCGTCAAATGCCTTACGCAGTTGGGATTTGAACGCTGCAGGCACCGCAGGTGCGCCCATTGCGGAGTGATCCAGCAGATGAACGTAGAGCAGACCGAGTGTCGACAGCTCACGAACCAGCGCCAGATACTGCGCGTCTACGTCAGGGAAAGGACCTGTGCTGTTGAAGACGCCATACGGCGATAGTCGAATCCCGACGCGGTCTGCGCCAATGGCGTCTGCCGTAGCTCGTGCAATCTCGAGTGCGAGGCGGTTGCGGCCACCAGCGCTGCCGCCGTATGCATCCGTGCGTTGGTTCACGTTGCCGTTCAGGAACTGCTCGATCAGGTAACCATTTGCAGCGTGCAGTTCCACGCCATCGAAACCTGCTTCAATGGCAAGCCGCGCCGAATGCACGTATTCGTCGATCACCGCGCTCAGATCGGTGAGGGACATTGCCCGCGGAGTGCTATGCGGCTGCATACCCCGCGTATCGGTGTGTATTTCACCAGGGCAGGCACTGGCCATCGGGCCAAGGACTTCGGCGCCTACCGGCAGGTTGGCGACATGGCCCACGCGCCCGGTGTGCATGAACTGCACGAAGATCTTGCCACCCCGTGCATGCACAGCGTCCGTGACCAGCTGCCATCCGCGCACCTGCGCCTCGTTGAAAAGTCCCGGAATGCGCGCGTAGCCCAGACCGTTGGGCGATGGCGATGTACCTTCCGTAACGATCAGGCCGGCCGACGCGCGCTGAGCGTAGTACTCCGCCATCAGCGCATTGGGTGTGTTGGCTTCGACGGCCCGATTGCGCGTCATCGGTGCCATGACGGTCCGATTACCCAGGTTCAGGAACGGAGCGGTGAGCGGTTCAAAAAGCATGATGAGCCTTTGTTTCGATTGAGAGGCAGGGGCTTAGGAGGCCTGGGGAAGGTAGAGGGGACGTGGTGCACCCAGGCTTTGCCTCACCTGCTGCGTCAGTGCATCGGCCAGAACTTCGTCAAGGCCGGTTTCGAGGCCGTCAAGTGCATGCCGGACGATGTCCTCAGGGCTGCTCTTCGGGCTGTCGATGCCGCGAGTGAGGTCGGTATCGACGTAGGCCATATGCAAGCCCAGGACCTGTGTTTTCTGCGCTGCCAACTCATGGCGCAGCGCATTGGTGAGCGACCATGCTGCCGACTTGCTGGCCGAATAGGCGGCCAGCTCGCCCCCATTCACCCACGAAGCCACAGACAGCACATTGAGAAGTGCACCTCCACCATTGGCCCGGAGCACTGGTGCGAAGGCCTGGCTCATCCGCAGCATGCCGAAGACGTTGGTCTCGAACAGTCGGCGCGAGACTTCCTCACTGTCGTGCGCGAGAAAGCCTCCCGGTTGCGCAATGCCGGCGTTGTTGATCACCAGCGTCACGTCTCTGGCATGCGCAGCGGCCGCCGCAACTTCTGCAGGCTTGGTGACGTCCAGTTGCAGCGGTTCCACGTCCGCTTGCGTGATCGTCGATGGGGCCCGCGCGCCGGCGTACACCTTGCGGGCGCCACGGGCCAACAACGCGCGTGCGAAGGCGAGACCAATGCCGCGGTTGGCACCGGTGATGAGAACAACAGCGTCTTCAATTTTCACGAGAGGCTCCTTTAGTAAGCCGTATTGGTCACAAATATGATGATTGTCATATTTATGGGCGAGCAAAAATGTTGACCTGAAAACGGTCGAGTATTTCAGTGAGCAGGTACAGATGTGTCGTAGAGTCGGAGGAGCGATTCACGGGCCGCCGAGAGCACTTCCCGCCCCTGCGGGGTGTCGCCCAAGGCACGGGCAAGTTGCAATGTGCCGACTAGCGAGCCTGTAATCACGCTCGCCATCGCGCGGTACGATTCGGGAAGTGTTGAACGTACTGCTGCGATGAGTTGGTGGACCCTGGCCATAGACGCCCCACGCACAGCCTGAGATTGCCGCGGCATTTCGGCGGCAAGTGCAGCGATCGGGCACCCGTTCTCCAACGTGCCAAGGTATTGATCAGCAAGATAAGCTTCGACAAGACAGCGAAATTTGCTAGCGCCCGTGCCAGCGCGCAGCCGAGCCACACGCGCGGCTTCGACAGCAATGTCTTGGCTAGCGCAGTCAAGCGCCTCCACAAGCAGCGCATCGCGCGATTTGAAATGCGAGTAGAAGCCGCCATGCGTATATCCCGCCTTCTTCATCACTTCTGCCACGCTCACCCCAGCGTAGCCGTGGCTGCGGATGGCGTGTGCAGCCGCAGCCACGATGCGCTCGTGCGTGTCTTTCTTGCGGCTGTTGAACGTGGGCTTCATTGATTGGCACCGTAAATATGATGAGGATCATATGTTGCGGATAATCGGCTGTCAAGGTGAGTTTGTGGTGCAGTGTGCTGGGCATGACTGTTGTGCCGGCCCTATACCAGGCAGCAGTCAAAACTCATAACCGACGGACAGCAGAGAGATCACGGGATTGATCTTGAGCTTCGTTGTGCTGGTCACGGGCCCAAGCGCCGATTGCGCGGTCAACGTTGCCCGCGCCGAGCGAGACACCTGCTTGCACTGGACACAGCATTCGAATATGCTGCTCATCATATGAAAAGAACTACCCCAACCGCCAAAGAAGTCACCCACCAGCGCATTGTCGGTGCCGCCGCGCGCGCGATTAGGCGAAGTGGCTACAACGGCACTAGCGTGGCCGACATCATGAAGGATGCTGGGCTGACGCATGGAGGTTTCTACGCACACTTCGAATCCCGTGAAGCGATGCTTGCAGAGGCAGCCGACCAGGCGGGAGCAGAGGGCGTTGCGCTCATGGAGCACATCGCTGCCACCACGCCACCTCAGGAAGTGCTGCGGGCGATGGCGCAAGCTTATCTCTCGAAAGAGCACGTTGAGGGTGTGGAAACCGGCTGTGGAACCGCTGCACTCGCCTCGGAAATGCCGCGTCAGGCGCCAGAGGTCCGGCGTGCCGCAACGCGTCGCATCAAGGAGATGATCGATCTCGTTGCCCGGCAGTTGCCAGATTGGGGGCAACCGAGTGCGCACGAACATGCACTGGTCACCGTTGCGCTGATGGTCGGCACGTTGACGCTTGCACGTGCTGTCGATGATCCAAAGCTCTCCGACGCGCTACTTGCGGCTGCATTGAAGCAAGTCACTTCTGCCGGCGATGTCTAACAAGGCGCGCCGGCACGGACGGGAGTACATTTTTTTTCGGATAGAAATATGATAAATATCATATAAATGGCAAGGTTTACGGTGTTCGGCTCAAACCTCTCGACCAGGGGAGGGCCCTCGAAGTGCGCGGCTACATCGGCCATTTTTCTGCAACCAAAATTGGGTACGTGTTGAGTAGGCAGATGACCATCGCGAAGATGCCGCTGTGTCTCTAGGCGCTTTTATCTCTGAGAGCGCTTTGGATTAGAGCGTCGATGCAAATCGACGCTCTCTTTTTATGCATCGCAACGTCTACACGTCTGTCCGAATAGCGTTCGAAATCGACCTCGTGCTCTCGCTGGCAAGCGAAGATCCCCGAGGGCTGGCCTAGTGTTGGAGATGGCCAAAGATCCAGTACGGTTTCTGCATCGCCCGTCCTCGCAGGCGCTGTTCAGCGTCGCACTGCGGTCGCATCGTGCAGATGATGTCCTCGAACTGGTTTGATCCTGAGCTTTTTGCAGCGCTATCTCTTCGCACGTCCGATTCGGGCGCGGAGCTCGAGAGCCTCTTTGACGAACCCGAACGCCTGGCAAACTGGTGCCTGCGGGTGGCCAGACTTTGGGTGCGTCATTTGTCTGTTCAAGCGTCTTGCCGGTACAGACTTTTCTCTTGCCACTTTCTGCGTGAATCAACAAGATCAATTGCTTAGCAGCGATTCTGGTACAGATTCTTTTGTCTGCCTTTAGGGACGAATGACGGACACGCTTCATTCGTTCTCGCTGATCGTCCGGTCTGCTTCGGTCGATCATTCTTTACCAGGCGCGCTGGCTGCAGACACACGGTATTGCGTCGGGCTGCAGCCGAACTTCGCCTTGAACCAGCGGGTGAAAGCACTGGGCTCCGAGAAGCCCAGCAAGCCCGAAATCTCCGCGCATTGGCGCTCGCCTCGGTCCAGGTACCGCGCGGCCAGCTCGCTTCGCACAGCGTCGAGGATGGACGAAAACGTCGTGCCCTCCTGCGCGAGGTGACGATGAATGGTGCGCCGATTGACCCCCAGATGATGTGCGATATGGTCGATCGTGCTGCGTCCGGACGGCAGCAGCATCAGAACCATCTGCCGAACTTCGTTCGACATCCGCTTGCCGCCTTCGGGGTCAAGATCCTCCAGGTACCGGCGAACATACCGCGCCATGACGGGATCGGCCGATGGAAGCGGCAAATCGAGGTCGCGGGCATTACAGACGATGCCGCTGAACGCGTGGCCGAATTCCACTTTCGCGCCAAAGACCCGGGTATGGACGGAGCGGTCTTTCGGCGCGCCATGCGAAAAAAAGATGGCCTTGGGGTGCCAATCATCACCAAGGAAGAAGCGCAGCAGGCGAAACAAGACACCCACGACCAACTCTGTCGCTTGCTTGAGCGGCCCGCTGTCGCCGGCCAGCACTTCGTCACGGATGACCGCAATGCCGTCTTCTTCTTCGACGTGGAGGAAGACCGCCTCGTTGTGCAGATGGCCGTAGCGGGCCATTGCCTGCAATGCCTGGCGTAGCGTCGGCTCGTCACGCACGAGGAGGATCAGGGGGCCAAGGTTCGACGCGCGCCTCGTTTCCGCCATCCGCAAGCCAAACGTTTCGATGCCGCTGCGCTGGGCGGACAGTTCAAGTAGCTTGGCCACCTTGTCGGCCGGTATCTTGAGGTCGACGTCAGACAGGCTGTCCGCGGGGAGCCCCACTTCCGCCAGCATGCGGAACGGGTCCAGCCCGCCTGCGCGGGCGGCTTCGGCGTATCCAGTCAGGCTGGCGCTGCGAACGAGGTAGGGCATCAGGGTCTTCCCAGGGTGTCCCGAAATGATAAAAAAATGTCCCGCTAAGTCAATAGCGAAGTACGGGCGATACCTAGAATCCAGACATCCGTAACGTGCGCCGTAGCCCCCCCCCACACGACAGCTTTGGCAAGGAACTTCGCAATGACGACAAGCGCCCCCATCAAGGCATCCCCAACCCCGGTATGCGACATGATGCGCGCCACCGGCAACTGGAATCCCAATTGGGAACCCTTTGCAGAACTTGATCCGGCATGGACAGAGAGATTCATGGCCATGGGAGTCATGCCGCATAGCGTGCTTGATCCGAAAACGCTGGAATTCCTTGCCATTGCCGTGGACGCCTCGTGCACGCACATGTACGCGCCCGGCGTGCACCGCCACATTCGCAAGGCGCTTGAGCTGGGTGCCACCAGGGAAGAGATCACGGCGGTGCTGCAGGCCGTGTCGGTGCTGGGCATTCACAGCATGAGTCTGGGTGCGCCCATCCTGCTGGAAGAACTTGCCGCCCGCGAAAGCAAGACCGCCACTGCGGAGTAAAGCCCCGGCGAACTGATACCGAAAGGAGACATACATGCAATTCTTTGACGATTCACTGCTGCCCGAGAACCAGGAACCGCTGGTGATCCAGGTGGCCCCGTTCGGGCCGCAATTCCTTCCCAGCGACTCCGACGACATCGCGGTCTCGATGGACACGCAAATCCAGAAGGCGGTGGACTGCTACAACGCTGGCGCGACTGTGCTGCACGTGCACGTGCGCGAAGAGGACGGCAAGGGCAGCAAGCGTCTGTCCAAGTTCAACGAAATGCTGGCGCGCCTGCGCGAAGCGGTGCCGAACATGCTGCTGCAGGTGGGCGGTTCGATCTCGTTCGCGCCGGAAGACGAGGGCGCTGCGGCCAAATGGCTCACCGACGATACCCGCCACATGCTGGCCGAACTGACACCGAAGCCCGACCAGGTGACGATCGCCATCAACACGAATCAGATGAATGTCACCGAGTTGCTGACGTTGGACGACTGCGCGGGCACCTCGCTGTCCGAGCCGGCCTATTTCCAGGCCTACAAGGAAATGTGGATTCCATCGGGCCCAGCCTTTGTCGAAGAGCATCTCAAGCGCCTGCAAGCCAATGGCATCCAGCCGCATTTCATGTTGGGTGATCTTGGACAGCTTGAGACGGTGGAGCGACTGGTCCGCCGCGGGCACTACATCGGCCCGCTGGTGCTGAACTGGGTCGCGATTGGCGGTGGTGCCGATGGTCCCAACCCGCGCAACATGATGGAGTTCATCAACCGCTGCCCGCAAGGCGCCGTGCTCTCCATCGAAAGCCTGATGCGTCACACACTGCCGTTGAACACCATGGCCATCGCCATGGGACTGCATGTGCGCTGCGGTATCGAGGACAACCTGTGGGGCAAGAAGGGCGAGCGCATGACCTCGGTGCAGCAGGTCGAGCAGTTGGTGCGCATCGCACGCGAACTGCATCGCGAGGTGGCGACCGGCATGGATGCCCGCCGTATCTACAAGATCGGCGAGCACTACAACAGCGTTGACGAGACCCTGACCGCCGTAGGGTACGAGCCTAACCGCAAGCCTGGGCAGCGCGGCTTCCAGCTCGCGGCCTGAGCGTCGGGGCAAGCGGCGGGCGCGCTATGGCGCGTGCCCGCCTTGGTGTGTTGGCGCTTGCACGCGGTGCCGCAAGGGCATGCACAGCTGGCGCAGTCTGTTCGGGAAGTCGTGACGCATGAAACTGGTCAACAAGATTGCCGTGGTAACGGGGGCAGCAGGCGGTTTGGGAAAGGCCATCGCACTGGCCTATGCAGATGCGGGTGCCAAGCTCGTCGTTTGCGACATCAATACGACCGCGCTGGAGGCGGTTCGCGCTGAAATTGCATCGCGCGGCGCCGAGTGCGTGGCCTTGCACTGTGATGTGGGATCGAGCAGTGCCGTTGCAAACCTGTTTGAACAAGTCGATGCGCACTTCGGGACAGTGCATGTGCTCGTCAACAATGCAGCTGTCATTCCATCCCAGTCCATTGACGAGCAGCGCCGCCTGCAGCACTACGCGTACCTCACCACACCGCAACCGCGCCACACGCTGGGCTTTACCAGCACCATGACCGACGCTGATTGGCACCGCTTCTGGGATGTGAACGTGCATGGCGTCTTCTACTGCACGCGTGAAGCGCTCAAGCGCATGGAGCCGCAGCGTGACGGCAAGGTCATCAATATCGCGTCCATTGCAGGGCTGTCGGCTTTCAGCGCGCACAGCCCGCACTACTCGGCGACCAAGGGCGCCGTCGTGGCGTTCACCCGCTCAGTGGCAGCCGAGGTGGCTGGCGCCAATATCTTTGTCAATGCCATTGCTCCGGGTGGTGTGCACACCAGCCTTTTCGAGGCGTTTCTTCAGAGTATTGGCGAAGAGAAACGCAACCAGCTCTTTCAACTCGTCCCGCTAGGCCGGCTGGGTACGCCGGAGGAATACGCCTCGCTCGCCGTCTACTTGGCTGAGGACGGGCATTACATCGCGGGCCAGATCATCAGCCCGAATGGCGGGATGTTCTAGCCGGAGCTGGTCGGCCGGTTCAGGCGTGGTCAGAGGGTGAGTTCGGAGCTTGGCTGGCCCAACAGCAAAACCCAAAAGCAAGACGCCGCTCGAGCGGCGCAATCTCAGGAGACAAGCATGTTTCAGAAACGCCCCATGATCGCTTTGAGTGCATTGCTAGTCATTCATGTCCTGGCGCATATCGATCGCAACATGCTGCTGGGTTTTTCGTCGCAGGTGATTGCCGATCTTGGCCTGAGCAATGCGCAATACGGTTTTCTGGTGGGTGCCGTCTGGGTGTTGAGCTTTGGGGTGATGGCCGTCTTCCTCGGCACGCTGGCGGATCGCTTCAGCCGCACGCGCGTGATTGCGGGCGGGTTGCTGGTCTGGAGCGCTTGCACGGCGGCATCCGGCTTTGCCGAGAACTTCGAGCAAATGGCGGCGGCCCGCTTCCTCGTCTCCAGCGGCGAGGCCGCGCTGGTTCCCGCGGCAGTGGCGATGCTGGGCGAGTTGTTCCCAGAGAAGCAGCGCGGCACCGCGATCGGGCTGTTCTTCATGGGCATTCCGGCCGGCATCGGTTTCAGCTTCTTGCTGGCAGGCACCTTCGGGGCCACGCATGGTTGGCGCTCCACATTTCAGGTGCTCGGCGTTGTCGGCGTGCTGATCGCTGTATCGCTCGCCTTCATGAAGGAGGCGCCCAAGAGTGCCGGCCCGCAACAGCGTGGCGCACCCTTCTTTACGCAAATGCGCGGCGCGCTGCGCGTGCTGGCTAGCAATCCGGCCTTGCTGGCGGTGACGATTGGTTTTGTGCTGGTGCACATGGTGTTTGCCGGCTTGTCATTTGCGCAGTTGTGGCTCGTGCGTGAGCGTGGATTCGACGCCGCCGCCATCGCGCGGACCATCGGCATGCTGCAACTGATTGTCGGCACCCTTGGATCGGTCGCGGGCGGTGTCATGGGTGATCGTCTCGCCAAGCGCATGTGGGGCGGACATGTGGGTTTCATGGTGTTGCTTGTCGCCATCTGCGGCCCGCTGATGATTGCGTATCGCTTCGCGCCCCCCGGCTCGGCGTTGTTCTACGCGGGTATGTGCGCTGGCTTCTTCCTGCCGTTGGCACTGTATGGCCCGACCAACACGGTCATCCTGAGCCAGGTGCCTGTGCACATGCGCGGGACGATCTCCGGCTTGAGCATGCTGCTCATCAATGTGTTTGCCATCACGCTCGGCAACCTCGCGGTCGGCCTGATCAGCGATCGGCTCGCTCGATCGGGAGCCTCCACGCCGCTGACCTTCGTGCTATTGGGCACCGACGTGCTGGCAATCCTGTCGGGCGTTTGCTTCCTGGTGGCTGCGCGCGTTGGACTTCGCACATATGCGGCGCCCGGCCAGGTCCATTCCCTGGTATCCCACCCCCACGCCTGACGCGGCTTCTCGCGCCATCCGGCAGACAAATTTGAGGCGAGGAATCTTCTGACTTGCTGAAGCGGATGATTGTGGGTGTGCTGTGCATGGTCGAAGATCACGTGGCCTGCGCAGATGAAATCGCGCGGCCCGCCGAGCTTCGCTTTGGACGCCACGCATTCGGACGGTGCACGCCGGCCTCACCTTGGTGCAAGCAGACTTGAACGCGTTCCAACCTGGTTCAACGCGCCCTGCTGACCATGCCACCCAAACTGCCCAGCATCTCGTCCGGTGCCGCTGTCGCCCATCCCTCGTCGTCTCAAGCGGCCACTGGCGAGACGACTACGCAATCCACGCCTTCCAGACAGGCGTCTCGCCGGCGTGGCGAACTTGCCGGCTTGAAGAAGGCACCGCCTGCGCCGCCCACGCTGCCGGGCACACCGCCGGCCAACGTCGGCGTATTGAAGCGGGTAGGCAAGGCATTGCGTGCGCAAGTCAAAAGCACATTCAGTTGCGTAACGAAGGACGGCGCGAGCCGACTGGACTGGAACACGCCGTTCAGCGCCCACTCGCGGGCTGGCAGACCGACTACGTTGCGTGATTTCGCGCACGTCAAGCAAGCTGCGGAGCGGATCGCCGCCGCGCGCGAGGACGCGCCGCAGCCCGGCAGTCCGTCCGGTTCGGCACGTAGAACGGAGCAGGCGCTCAATCAGGCAATGACGGGGCTGCGCACCCAGATTTCAGCGGTCACCAATGCCAGCGCCAGTCTCCACGGTGGCCAGCCGAAACCCGCTCAGGCGCTGGAGCACGTCGATGATGTCATTGCCTACTGGGAGTCTGCGCAAGGGCAAGCGCTGGCTGCGAAGGTCAGCAGCGAACCGGGGGCATTCGTTGCGGGGGTGCAGGAGATGGCTGCGGCGCATTCGCCCGCCGTCGCCATGGCGGTATCGCTGGCGCTCGTGTCGGCCAAGGAACGCCTCGACCCGGAGAGCACCACAACGCTCAATGGCGACGTCTTTTCTTATCTGAAGCATGCGGACCTGGGTGCCGAAATCGGTAATGCGAAAACGCATTCCGAGACCTCGCGCGACTCTCATATCCTTGCCCTGCGTGGCGCGATGGAGCAGACGCGCGATGCCTTGATGGCAAACCGGTGCACCACGGGTGCCGGTTCGGGTGGTGAGTCTTCGGCGCCGTCACACGCGATCGACGTCAAGGCGCTGCAGGCCTTCATCCAGACGGTGCGCGATTTCCCCATCGCCATGCGCGGGGCGGCACGACATGCCCCGCAAGCCCTCGCCGATTGGCCGGGTGTCCGCGACAGCCACGCGCAGTTCGACGCGCGCAACGCCGAGGCGGCTGCCGCATGCCTGGCCACGCTCGAAGCGGTGGCCGACGAAATCGGCTCGCAACCGCCTGCGCACGGGCAAAAGGGTGCGGTTGATGTCTCCGCCGGCACCGTCGAGAAAATACGCGACGCGCAGGAGGCGATGATCTCGGTTGTTTCGATGCCCGCGCACCTGCACGCACACGACCAGCAGCTCAAGCATGCCGAATCGGGGCGGGCCGTTGCGTGGGGCGCTTTACAGCATGCCGCGAGCACCGGCAATTTCGAGGCAATGCTCGCCGCCACTGGCAACCGCAATGTTGACGCAACCGATCAGGGCAACCTGCGCGTCCATCTGCAGGCCGGCGCCGCGATTGCCGCTGCGCTGAAGGCCAAGCCGACCCCGGAGGCACTGATTGCAGCGCGGCTCGCCCCGCACGAGGCTGTGTCGAGTGCGACAAATTTCGCCCAGCGCGTCAGCGACGCAAGCGCCAAGCTCATCCACGGTGCAGGACCGGCAACCTTGAGCGCCGCCGACAAGAGTGATCTGGTCGCATGGCGCAACGGCTTCACCGACGATGCGCCGGGTTCCGAATTGAGCCAGTTCAAGGCTCGCTTGTTCAAGTCGCTTGCATGGGTCGACCGGATGGACAACGACCGGCGCGCGACATTGCCAAGCAACCACAAATCGCCGCTCTCCGCGGCGCGCTCTGGTATGGCACAGGGCGATCGCGCCGTCTTGGCGAACGAGCAGAAAGCGTTGATGGCCGAGCTGGCGAAACCGGCGGTCAATGAGGTGGTGCAGGCGGTCGCTGTCGAGATGGAACGCCTTTGCGGTAGCACTCCGCCGGCAGAGGCTGACGCCGGCGAAGGGACTGCCCACCGTCCGAACGCGTTGAGTGACACCCATTGCCAGTGGATCGCCCTGCGGGTCGCGCTTGAAGACTGGATGCCCGAACACCAGGCCGCCCGCCAGGGGCATCAACTCGTGCTGGGCCGCGAATTCTCGCCCGCAGCGATACCGGGAGATGTCGAGCAACGTATTCGCAAATTCACAGAAGACGCTGCACACAAGGTGACATCGGGCTCTCCGGAAGCCCTTGAACAGGCGATTGCAAACGTCCGGCAGCATCTTGGCAATGTCCGTCTTGGCTTTGAAGATCTGCATGCGCTTGCAAACTTCCTCAATGTCGAGCAGGCCGAGCCATTCCAAAAGGCAATGGAAGCCGCCCGGAAAATTGCCACAGCACCGCCACTTGCCCCCCCTGACCGATCGCAGCAGAGCGTGCGAGCCATGTTGGTGGACTACCTGAAGACGATTCCCGGTGGCAACACGGTCCGGTTCAGCCGCGGCACCACCGGCGGGTTCAGTACCAAGGGCATTACCAAGGCGCTTGTCAAAGCGAAGAAGCGGCTGCTCGGCGTTCCGGTTGCCGGCAATGCCCGTGTCGATCTGCGCTATGAGAAGGGGCGTGAAGCGGCGGTCTCCATGTCCTACCCTGTGCACGCCGCTGAGCTGTTTATCGGCACGGAAAAGCGCCATCGTGGGCGCATCGGCGCGGGGTGCTTCTTTGGCGCCAAGCTGTTCAAATGCTGCCGCACTGGCGCCAACGTTGATGTGAATCCGTACGAGCACGAGCGCACGGATGCCACCGGCATCATGGTCCGCATCCCGCGCCGGACGGCGGCCAAAGATGCGGAAGTCCGCGCGCTGTTCTCACGCGTGACCGACTTCATGTTCTCGGCCGCGGATGCGCGGCGCCGCTCGCCCGCAGGCATGCCCGATGCCGATGCGCTTTTCCACGCCTTTGCCAGCGAGTTCTACGCCGAGAAGGATCTTTCGATCAGCTGGATCAACCAGAAGACGCGCGCGCACCGCAGCGAGATGTCGGTGGGGATCGGCGTATCTGTCACCAAGCTGCTGAACCCCAGCCAACACCGCGCGAGCAGGCAGGAGACAGGCGCCCTCGGCACAAGCCTCGGCTACTCGTTCGAGAAGCAATGGCTGTCGACATTCAAGCAGCTCGACGCCACCGGCACATACCGGATTGCCAACCTGCGCGAGCAGAAGCTCAGCCGGCACAAGATCAACCTTGGGCTGACCACGTCGGCAGTGACGGGCACGATCGGCAACACGTCGGCCGATCTGTTCGGTGGTGGCGCGGTGGTCAAAGAGCGCGGCACGAACGTAAAGCTGCGCCTGGCGATCGATCGGGACAATGTGCTGCCGACAAAGTCTGTGGCCGATTTCGAATTCGACAGCTTCCACGACTACGCCCGGTATGTCGAAGCGACCAAGCAGGAGTGGGTGAAATTCTTTGCCTATCCGCACCGGAACGACCCGGATGGCGGCCTGGCGAAAGGCCTCAAGGCCGTCAATGACAATCTCGATACCGCGCGTCTGCTGGACAGCCCATACAACGCGTTCTTTGTGCGGCGCGCCCTCACCGCAGACGCCGCGAAAGCGCTCAACCATCTGCAGCAGCTTTCGCTGGTGACGCCGCAAAGCGAGACAAAACTGCACGAGCAGCTTGCCGCGTCATACACCAAGACGATCAACGCTCCCAACTCCTGGATGCCGATCGGTTTGCGTGCCTACGAAAAATACAGCGAGGCCGACGGCTTCAACGTCAACGCGGGGCTGCGCTTGACGCAAAACACCGGGCTCAAGGTCGAGCGGCAGATCGTGTTCGATACGATCGACGCAAAGCTGCTTAAAGAGTACGAAGCGCAGTTGAAGGAAAATCAGAACGCACCGGAGCCTTCGGCGGTGACTCAGGCTGCAGCCGGCGCGCCTGCATCACGTCGCCCGCTGCAGCGCCAAGGGTCATCGGACATCCCGCTGTATCAGAGCGTGCAAGGCGCGCGTTCCGAAATCGAACCGGCGCACGAAGAGCCCGACCGCGAACCGGTAGCCGTTCCGTCGCGCGGGCAGCGATCACCGTCGCTTGCCGACATGTTGGCCATGTCGCCGCCGCGCTCGCGGCCCGACGACACGCGCGCCCATCTGGAGCGATTGAAACAGCAAATGGATGCGAAGGCCGGCATTGCTTCCGCTCCCAAGAAGTCCGGCAGTCTGTCCAGCAAGCTGTTTGGGCAGCGCAAGCCTAAGCCGCAATCCGTCGGGCCGCGTGTGCGGGAGCAGCCAGTCAGCACAGGCTCCGGATCAAGCCACCAACAGGCGGTGACGTTGCCGGAAGCAACTGCAGCGACGACTTCGACCGTCAAGCCACGGGCATCCGAGACATCATCCACCTGACTGGAGAAGAACACACCGAATGCCGCTGGGCGTCTTCCGTATTGAACTGGCCTTGGTATGCGCTCTTCTTGTCCGGTTAACGGTAATTCAACATCACGATCGCGCTATTCAATCGCTTGGTGAATTGAATGATGAATGCATAATGATGGCGATGCGCCCATTGTTCAATTAATCTCATCAATGTTCGTTCGCCGGCAATGCTCCGATAAAATTGTCGATAGCCATGATTCACGTGCCTCCGTGAAGAGCGGTCAAGAAGCCCCGGGCGGTTACAAGCTGCCTGGGGCTTTCTTTCTTCTGATGGGGCGACCCCACCGCTCTGGCCGTCAGCGCCACGTCAACCACGCGAAGAACGTACGCCCCCTCGGAATATTGCCGCAGCAATCGAGGTGAACTGATTTCTTGGAAAAAAATACTAATCAATACTTTCGTATCGATTTGGCTCATTCAAAAAAACTTCAATTAACATCACCCGCCGTTCATGCGCGCCAAGCGATGGTAGACCCGCCATGGTGGTTGGCATACGTTCTGAGAATGTTTATCTGAAACATCAACTTTATTTCAAGGTGTTGATGTTAATTCTGCTGGCCTCTCTTATGAGTAATTGAATGGCGGAGCGATGCGCTAGGCAATGATCTGCCGATCCTCCGGCGGCACGCCTGGACACTATCGTGACAACCACGTTGACTACATGCTGCGCAACCCGTGGGAACACGGCGCAATGCATACGTTCGCCAGCGTCGTTAGCGGTGGCGGCACGTACTCGACGTCGATCAACACCGATGGCAGGCAGTTCGCGCGCCTGTTCGGTCAGTACCTGTCGTACGGTGGTGTTGGCGTGCAGTAAGTGAGGTGCCCGCCAGAGACATCCTTTGTCTCAAGAGCGGTTCAGCACGCCGGGGGTGGCCACGCGACGCCGGGCGTGACGCGTTTCCCAGCCGCGGCGGGCGCGCGCAGCGGTACGCCGAGCTTCCCTATGGGGTGGGGGCGACGTAGCGGACCATGTTGTTTGCCTGGTCGGCGACGTACAGGTTGCCGTTTGTGTCGACCGCGATCCCGGATGGTTGATTGAACATCGCGGTGCTCCCCGGCCCGTCGGCGCTGCCCGCGTTGATGGAGCCCGCCAGGGTGGCAACGACACCCGCCGGGGTCACCATGCGGATCAAGTTGTTGCCGTCGTCGGCGACATAAAGCACGCCGTTGGCACCGATCGCGATGCCCACCGGCAGCGAGAACGTTGCCGCGGTACCCACTCCGTCATCACTGCCGGTCGCGCCGGAGCCCGCCAGTGTCGAGACGACACCTGAGGATGAAATCTGCCGGACATCGCTGTTGAACCACTCCGTCACATACAGCGTGCCCGACGGAGAGAGCGCGATTCCCGCTGGACCGTTGAAGGTGGCGAGCGCAGCCGCGCCATTGTCGCTGCCGGGTGTTGTTGTGCCGGCCAGTGTGGTCACCACGCCAGTTGGCGTGATTTTGCGGAGCATGTTGTTGCTGTAATCCGCCACGTAGACGTTTTCGTTGGCATCCACCGCGATGCCCAGCGGGTTGTTGAACGAAGCGCTCGCGCCGATGCCGTCGGCGCTGCCCGCAGTTGCCGAACCGGCGAGCGTCGTTACGATGCCGCCTGGCGTGATCTTTCGAATATCGTTGCCGTAGAACTCCGCCACATAGATGTTGCCGCTGGCGGCCACCGCAATGCCGACCGGAGTCTCGAACTTGGCACTGCCCGCCATGCCATCGACGTGGCCCGGGCTTCCTGTGCCTGCCAGGGTCGTGACGACGCCGCCCGGAGCGATTTTGCGGATGACGTGGTTGCCGAAATCGGCCACATAAAGGTTGCCTGAGGCGTCTCGCGCAATACCGCTCGGCTGTCGGAACGAGGCAGCCGAACCCGTGCCGTTTGCATACCCCGCAGTGGTCGAACCGGCGATGGTGGACACCATCGACTGTGCGACTGCGCAGTTCACGCTCACGTTACTGACATTACTGTTGGCCAGTCCGCTGCCATTTGCAACGGAGCAGGACTGCCAAAGAGGTTCGGCGTTGACAGAGACTGCGTAGGCGCCACCTGCCGCTACGGAAACGGAAAAGTTGAAACCGCCGTCGGCAGCTTGGACGATCGGATCTGCACCGTTGTTAAGCAAAGTGAGGCTGCCGTAATCGAGCAAGCCCGCGACCGTTCCCGCAATGGTGTAAGTGGCCGGCGCCACCGGCCCGACCGGTGCTCCAATTGGCGCACCCGGCTGCGTTGCACTGGGGGGTGGCGTGGTGGCCGCGTCGCCGCCGCCGCCGCATGCGGTCAGGATCAGGCAAATCGGGATGGCTTTCACAAACGGAGGGCACGCGGAGGGCATGGCTAGGTACTGGGCAAACGTCGATCAGGTTGGATTGGGCCATCGACCCCAGCGATCGGGGGCGCGGCATGTGCCTTTTGCGCCGCCGGATAGACCATCTCTGATATGACGCCAGACTCGGCAATGTGACGCAAACGATTGACCATTTGCGCGCACTCCGCTTTGACGCTTCGCTGGAAATGTAAGGGCTCGTTCTAGATCGACGCGGATCGGACCATCTGTAGCAGCGTTCTTAAAAAGAAACGTTTGCGTGCGGGTTTTTACTGCCTGGGCGTCCAATGCGATGGCGCTTCATGCATACGATCGTGCACGTGCGGCGCCGCGCGTGATGCGGCGGGCTCCCCGTGCGCTCTTCTTCTTGCCCCCCAAATTCCACGCCTCTGCGCTCTATCGTGGTGACACAGCCTCGCTATTGCGTCGGGCGCGCGGGCCGCGCTCGGTTAGTGGATCGCCGTTATCGTGGAGTTGGGTGTAGATCGCGGCCAGCGCAGATTGAACCTTGCGGATGCGCATTCGGTAGAACATCAAGGCGGCTATCAGCAAAGCCAGGAAGACTCCAAGGGCTGGGCCGATGATGTGGGCACGCTTCCAGGGTGCCGAGTCATCGGGGGTAACCGGACTGCGGCTTGCAAGACCGCCATCTGGTGCATCGCCCGTCTCCTTGGACAGTGCCGTCGCCGTTGCTGCGGCAGGCTGTGGCGACGCATTCTTCAAGGCTGCGAGCCGCCGCATATCGGCCAGATTCTGCTCAACTTGCGCAAGGCGCGATTCGAGTTCATGGATCGCCTGCTTGGCCGCGACCAACTCCTCGTTGAGTTGCTCCACGTTTGCCCGCTCCCGCGTGCCCGTAGCGGAAAGGCGCAGCGTGTCTTTGTCAGACGCATTGGCTGGCACCGAAGGCGGCCGACTGCCGGCGACGGCGTCGGGCACAGGCGGTGTGCGGTCGGTAGCAGCAGCCTGCGTCAGCAAGCGGAGCTGACGTTCGGCCTCAACTTTCGCCACCGCAGTTGCTTCCTCTGCCGTTGGCACACGTAGCGTGGCGCCGACGCGCAGGCGGTTGATGTTGCCGGTAATGAAGGCGTGCGGATTGCTCCGGTAAAGCGCCAGCGCGGCTTGTCCGACAGACACGTCCGCCCGATTCTGCAGGGTGCCGAACGCGATCTGCGAGAGGTTGTCGCCCGCTTTGACGGTATAGGTGGCTTCGGTGTGCCTGTCGTCTTCACCTGCAGACGGCACCGTGGCAGCAGCCGATGGATGCGCGCCGTCCGCCGCGTTGACGGCGGGAGCAGATGCGACTGCCACTGCTTGCGCCTGCGGGCGGTGTGCCGGCGCACTGCTGGGCAGCGACACTCCCGAAGCGGGTGCCGATTTGCGTTGCGTCTGCAGGAACGTGGTGGGGGCGCTTGCCGCGCCCGGCGGACTGAGCAACACCGTATAGGTCGCCAGCGAGTTTCCACCTGGCCCCGCAAGGCGCACGACGATATCCGCAATGGCGTCCGCCTGCGGAACGGTCGAGTACACGCGAACGACATAGCTGCCGTCTTGCCGATGTATCAATGCCGTATGCAGCGAAGTCGCGCTTGCGCCGTAAGGCACGCCGGCGGCGAGGTAGCTTTCGCGGTTGCCGGGCTGCAGCACCAGCGCTTGTGCGTCGTGCGGCTGCAATCCCGTCAAGTCGATTTCAGCCTCAAGCGGCTGGCCAATGTTTGAATGCAGATGTAGCACGCCCAGCTCTAGTGCGTGCGCAGCCGGCATGAAGGCCCAAAGGGCGGCAGCCGCTCCTGCAGCTAGCGACCTACGGCCAGGCCCATGCGCAATTCCTCCACGAAATCGCTTTTTCATTTTGAATGCTCCCCTTTGTATTACTGACACCCGATTTATTGGTTTGGGGGGTGGCCGGGAAGGATAGAGCGTTTCGTCTGCGGACCGCCATCGACGACGGGGCAGTTGAGAAAAATTCAGAGTTCGAGCGTCGTGCCTGTTCGGATCCTGGGGCGGCAGACGCAACGCGGCATGCAGGGCTGGTCGGGCTACGCAGTCAAGCGATGGCGCACGGGCTCACCGGCTGAATCGGTCCCGCAAGCTTGCACTCTGGTTCAGGCTGGTCAGCATGCCATCGAGCCAATGTTCATCTTCACCTGCCGTCGGAGCGCTCAACACATGCCTCCTGTGCTCGGGGGGCGCATCTGCCGCGTGTTTGAGAACGACGGCGTGCATGGGTTTGGCGGCATCCTGCATGGGTTGTGGCGCTGGCTCTTGCGCACGCGTTTGCCCGGCAACCGGCAGCGGCGCGCGTGCTGCGAGCTTGCGGTTCAGGATGCCTTCCACAGCCCGGGCATAGATGCCGTTTTCCCCTGGCGACTCTGAGTGATACGCGCCGATGGCATGCCAGCTGTTGCCGTGCAATTGAACCTTGCGCGCCAGATGCCAGGCGGCCACATAGGCGCTGACGCACGGGTCATAGAGCATCTGGCGGCCGATACCGTAGCGCGACAGTTCCGGCAGGTGGATGGTGTTGATCTGGAACATGCCCAGGTCTTCACTGCCGTTGCGGTTTCGGTTGTGCGCTTGCGGATTCAGGTGCGATTCCTGATAGCCGATGGCACGCAGCACCTGGGCGTTGACGCCGTGGTATGCGGCGGCATCGTCGATGCAATCGGCCAGGGCTGCAGCAGGCAGGCAGCCCAGCAGTGCAATCGCGAAAACCAGCGCCCGCCGCAGCACCGCAGCGTACCGGTCACGCCCGCGCATGCTCTTGCCTGCCGGCGCAGGCGCGCGTCATGGGGTGCCGTTGCTGCAGGCGTTGCTGCTGCCAGGTGTGATGCGTTTCGCGACGCGTGGGCGGTACCGCATGGGCGGCTGCGCGACGCTCCCGCGCAGCCATGATGCGAGATGATGGGGCATGCATTGCGGATCTCCGGTAACGAGCATGCGCGCATCATAGAAATGCGTGCCGGGCGTTGCGCACGCACAGTGCGAATTTGCCGGGCTTGCAGCGAAACCCTATCGACAGCGTGCATGGGCACGACGGTTCGCCGCGGGCGCAACGGGTTCGTCCTGCCACAGGTCATGTTGCGCGGTGGTCCATACGATCAGCAAACAGGCGGAAAGGGCGCGTTGCCCGCCGCTTATTGCCACTTCATCTTCTCTTGGGCCCATCATGCAATCACATTACGGTAGTGCCTCCACGCTGCCCGATACCGTCGCGCAGAGCCATGCCGACCGGGGTGCGGCGGATGCAGGTGTCTCGGTGACAAACAAGCTGTCGCGCGCATTGCGGCGCGTGCTGCAGCGTGTGCGGACCGGGCACGCCGAGGCGTCGCCGGCCGCCAATCGATTTCACATGCCGCTCTCGCATCACGACCGACAGGCAGCGTCGACGTCTTCGCGCGCACAGCATCAGCAGCGTGCAGGCGCGGCGCGCGATGCATTGCGCATCCAGCAAGCCATGCCACAGGGCCACGGCCTACGGGCCCTTGTTCCGCCCACCGATGCCAGCCGCTGGCTGGCCGTATGCGAGGCGGTGGCGGGTTGGCAGCAGGAGATGGCGCGCCGCCTGCACCGCTACAGCGGCCCGTTGCTGACCGACACCGCACGGCCCACGGAGCAAGGCTTGGCCCTGGCGGCCACGCGCATGCTGCTGGCCATGCAGCAGAAAAACCGACACCTCGTGCTCGACGGTATTCCTGTGATGCGCCTGCCTGCGGCCCTGTGCCTGGCCGAAGAGCTTGAGCGGCTGACCGTCCATGATTGCGATCTTTTCGAGTGGCCGGCGTCTGGTGGATTGCCGGTCAACCTGAGCGCGCTGCATTTCGCGCGCAACCCGCGGTTGTCAGCGTTGCCGGGGCGGATCGGCAAGCTGTTGCAGCTGCAGGAAATTGTCGTGCTCGATTCGCCGCTTCGCGCGCTGCCGTCGTCGTTGTCTCAACTGCCGAAGCTGGAGCGTTTGGTTCTGCAGGGCACGGATCTGCGCATCGTGCCCGTTGAGCTTGGCACGCTGGCCGCATTGCAGACGCTGACGCTGGCATCCAACAAGTTGCTCAGCCAACTGCCGATCAGCCTGGGCCAGCTTGCGCAACTGCGCGAGCTTCACCTGCGCGGCAATCCGCTGCTCTCTGTGTTGCCCGACACGCTGGGCAACCTGGCCGAACTGGAGCGGCTGGACCTGCGCGAGAACACTGCCATGACGACGCTGCCCGGGTCGCTCGGGCGACTGCGCAAGCTGCGTCATCTTGACGTCTCTGGCATGTCGAACCTCGTGGCCGTGCCGGAGGGCATTGGCCATTGCGTGCAACTCCGCACGCTGCGCCTGCGCGATTGCGGATCGCTGCGCAGCTTGCCAGCGTCGGTTGGCGACCTGAAGCAGCTGACGCACTTGGATTTGCGCGGCTGCTACGCCTTGGCAGGCCTGCCTGATACGCTGCGCGATCTGCCGCCAGCGTGCCGTGTCGATGTGCCGGCGCACCTCTCTGCTCGGCTGGCTGAGTTGCGGCCCATAGCCGGCGCCATCGCGACGGCCGGTTCTGCCATCGCACCGGATTGGATTGCGCTGCGTCAGGGCTGGCGCGCTCGCCTGCAGCCCTATGACGCCGAATATGGCAGCGATGCCTTGTGCATCTGGATGGAGCGCTATATCAACGCCATCGCACCCGACGCCTTGCGTGCATACCGCGATAGCCGCCGTCTCGGCCTGCTGGTGGATGGCCTGTGCGAACTGGCAGCGCTGCGCAGCGCCGTCTTTCAGCGAGCCCAAGAGCGCTATGCGCTCGGTTGCCTGGACGAAGAGGCGCTGTCGCTTGATGCGCTGATGGCGATGCTGCTGAGCGAGCGCCTGCGCGAGCCCGGGTTGCCGGAAGACGCTGCCGCACGGATGGTGCGTGGCGAGGCCTTTGCAGCGTTGCTCGAATATGGCGCCGCTGGCGGATCGGTTGACGAGGCTGTCCAGAAGTTCGCGGCTTGGCCCCCGCTGCAGAGTTACGTCGCACGCTACGTCAGGGCTGGCGACGGCCTCGCACAGCGGCATGTTGCTGTCGCGCGCGACTGGCTGCACGCCGGCTGATACGGCCGTTCAATCGAGTATTCCCATGGGCCGGCTTGATGCCGGCCTTTGTTTTGCCCAACGCAACGCGGCCAAAGACGCTTGGAAGCAGGAAAAAAAAGCCAGCCCGGGCGCTTCCTGGGCTGGCGTCAAGGGGGTGAAGTCTGAGGAGGCTTATGTCGGCGATTGACCTTCGTCGGCGGGGAAAGCGTTGCCAAGCAGCGCTTTGCGGCGCTGAATCTCCTGCTGTGCCTGCTGGCTGATCGGCAGGTTCATGGCAGCGAGCTGCTGCAGATTCGCCAGGTTGGCCTGCTTGATCGACGCTTTGGTCGGTTCCAGGCGTGTGCGCAGTTGGCCAATGGTGCCGGACGGTTGCGGCTTGCCGTGCAGGGCGGCCTGGGTTTGGTCGTTCTCGCGCTGCAGCGCCTTCGGGTTGCGCACCAGCGACTGGATGCCGATGTTGCGCTCCTCGGTATGGAACAGCGCTGCCGAGTTGATGGCGCGCGTGTTGCCAATGATCTTCGAGAACGCATCGAGCAGCGGACGGCCCTGGTTGGAGTCGCACAGATAGTCGGCGCGTTCCTCGATGGTCGTCATGGCTTGCAGGCGTGCACGCATCGCCTCCACGTCGAGGTGGCTTACGTCGATCGGCTTGGCCAGCGGTTCGGCAAGCTTGAATAGCTGTTCGCCATTAGCGGTCGAACCTGGAGCGTGCGCAGCCACCTGCGTCGACACCTGTGCCGCACGTGCGAACGGGGTTGCCGCGTGATAGCGCACGAACTCGTTCTTGATCTGGACGGGGCGGTTCTCG
This sequence comes from Burkholderiaceae bacterium 26, assembly GCA_000955795.1. Classification (GTDB taxonomy): domain Bacteria; phylum Pseudomonadota; class Gammaproteobacteria; order Burkholderiales; family Burkholderiaceae; genus Ralstonia; species Ralstonia chuxiongensis. The sequence continues at coordinate 247,671 of JYOB01000016.1, read as the reverse complement.
GCGGCCGCGGCGTTGATCTCTTGCGTGGCCGCGGCGTACTTGGCCACCACATCGGCCATCAGGTTCGGATTGGCGAGATAGCGATCGCGTTGCACCGGGTTCGCATCGAACGCCTGTCGCAGCGCGGCGTCTTCGCGGTTGGCTTCCGCGTCGACGATTTTGGCGAGGAACGGATGCTGCATGATGAGGTAGCTCGTGTCGGAACCCATCACCTCGCCGGCGTAGCTCTGTGTGCTGTCCGTATGCGAGACCGACGGCGTGAACGTGCCGTGCGGTGTCGGTACCGTCAGCGACAGGCTCATGCCGCTGTTCTTGTTGCGCAGCACGCGCGCGTACTGCAGCTCCATCGGGGCGTTCTGCACGTCAGGCGCCTGACGCAACTTGACGACCAGGCTGGTGCCGTCGGTCACGTTGAGCAGCAGCCCCTGTGTTTGGCGGAGCAACTCGTGCGGATCGAACTTGTCGTCCTGCAGCCGCATGTTTGGCGCGAATTTTTCGATGGCCGCTTCGATTGCCTTGTTCAGTATCGCGCCGGTAATGGGAGCGCCACCCTGCGCGGTGAACGTGAATTGCCAGAACTTGCCTGTGCGGCTCGGGTTGACCTGATGATTGGCATTCATCAGGCGCGCCTCGGCGGTGAGCGAGACTTGGCCCGCGCTATTGCCGACAGAGATGGAACCCGTGAACGGTCCCAGTTGCACTTTGCCGGTGGACCGGCCGAAGCGGTTGAGGATCGCGTTGAGCGCACTGCTTTGCGCACCGCCGGACACCGTCGCCTTCAGTGCCGTATCCCAGCGCTGCCACAGCGATTTGTCTTTCAGCGGGCCGTTCTTCTGCACGTCGTAGTTCTTGAGCGGCAGGTACGTCTTGTCCAGCATTTCACGCGCGGTCTTGTACATCGAATCCGCTGTCAGGATGGCTTCGGCGGCGGCCGTGCCGTGCTCCTCGCGCAACGCCATCTGCTGCTTCACGACAGAGATATGCGCACCCACACAGCCCAGCGCCAAGCTGATCGCAGCATGGCTTTTGGCGACGAACGCCTCGGGGTTGGCCAGCGCATCTTTCTGCGGATAGCGGCCATGCCACACCGTCTGGTTGATCTGTCCGAAGGCCGCTTCGCGATGCTGGTTCAACGTATCGCGTTCTTTGGCGGGCATGAAGCGATCGTTCTTCGCGAGCACGGCGCCGGCGTGATCCGCAAATTGCAGATAGGTGCCGATGAGGTGCTCCAGCTGATCCGTCGCGTGATTGAGCTGCTCGGGGCTGGCGTGTGTGATGGCGTTGCGGAACTGCGCAGGGATGTTGGCTTCCTCGCCATAGTGCAGGCGCTCGGTTTCGGTAAACGGCTGGGCGGGGCCCGCGTGCAGTTCGTGCGTGAGTGCCTTGCGTGTCTCGTTGTACAGGTGGAGCTGCGCGGGCGGCGGCTCGGCACAGGCGGCATCGAGCTGCTGATGGAGCTTGAACGTTGACCGGTAATCCTTGTGATAGCCGGGGTCCAGCAGCGTGTGCGGCGCGGCCGCGCTTTCCGTGAAGAACTGCGCCACGTTGCCGCGCACGTTCACATCAAAGCTGCCGCCGGCTTCCAGGTTGGTGCCGCCATGGGTCTCGTTGCCGACGGTGGCATCCACGCTGCCGGTCACCTGCCGATAGGCCAGGAAGCGGTCGCCATAAGCCACGGAATCGGGCACGTCGCGTCGCGGTTGCGCCGGCATGGGCTGCCCGCTGCCGATGCGGTCCGTCAGCACGTCGGCGATTGGCGGGTACGCGGCTTTCATGAGCGTGCTGAAGCGCTCGCCGCCCACTTTCTGGTCGATCGCACCGGCCAGCAGCGTCATCTTCAACGTGTTGAAACCCTTGGCAATCTTGGCGTCGTTCAGAAAGTAGGGCTTGCCCGCGGCTTCCGTGTAGTTGCGCCCGATGGCGTGAGACACGAGATTGGCCAACGATTCCAGCTGCTGCATCGCCTGGCGCGCATGTGGCCCGGCGGACTTGACCCAGGCATGGTTGGCATCGTGGTTGGCAACGAGCTTGACGAGTTGGCGCAAGTCATCGTGTTCGAGGTAGACATTGCCGCCGGACAGGTCCAACCGGCCCGTCAGCTTGGCGGCCCACTCGCCCAGCTTGCCGCCCAACGCGACCTTGGCGAAGGCTTGTGCCGAGGGCCAGTAGTCGACGTCGCCGTCGTCATCGGCAAAGTACAGCCGGCCCTTGCCGCCACCCGCTTCCACCGACACGTGGGCACCGGCATAGCGGTTGGTGGGGAAGGCCGAGATCGACACGCTGCCCGACGTGCCTGTACTCACGTTGGAGCCAGGCTTTGCCGTGCTGATGCCGGGCGCTTTGGCTTCGAGGTTGGCGGTTTCCTTTTCGGCGTAGTGGCTCATGACCTCGTGCGCGCTGCCGCTCAGGTGCGTGCGCTTGAGCTCAGTGAGCAGCGCTGCGATCCCCTTGTAGGCGTCGGCCGGGTCGTGATTGCCCAACGATTTGGCAAGTCGGCGGGCGGTCTTGGCCGCCGACGCAAAGGCATCACGCACGGCCATGCCGACCTCATGCGGAGCCTTGCGGGTGTTGTCCGCGGCAATCGTCTGGATGGTGCCCAGCTGATGCTGGAGCTTGGCGCGCAGCCCGTCACTGAGTGGGTGCGAGCGCGTGAGCGCTACCGGTACCGTGGGTAGCGCATCCTTGAGCGCAAGCGCCATCTGGCGCAACTGGGGCTTGTTCAGCGCGCCGGTATCGGGATCAAACACGGGCGCGCCGGGCGGCGTGTGGCGCCCTTGCGCGTGCGCGCTGGATGAGGGAGACAGCGACGAGGGCGACGGCGGCCGCAGCACGATGGCCAGGTCCTGCTGCGTGCCGTGTTCTGTGTGTTCGGCGTGTTCAGCGTGTTCAGCGTGTTCAGCGTGGGCCGTACCAGACGATTCGGCGTGGGGCTGCTCGGTCGGCGTGGGCGTCGGGTTCGGATTCGCTTGCGCGTGTGGGGTGTGAAGCGGCGTTTCGCTGGCGCTGCCCGCGTGCCCCTGTGCCTGAGGCGCAGCGGTTTGCGGCTGTGCCGGCTGTTGAGGCGGCCACTGCAGCTTGCCGTTGCGAATACGCTTCTGGGCTTCCCGTTGCGCGGCGCGCGTTCCGCGTCCGCTCAGCGTGGTGCTCGACAGCGCAACCTTGAGCTGCTCGTTCGTCAGCGATGCGGCGCTTTTCTTTTGGCGGCTCGCCGTCACCATGTCAGCAAGGTCGCGCAGGCCGCCAGGCAACTGCGAAGTCTTGCGCACGCTTGGCATGGATGGCTGCGCGGATTGCGAGGCCGGTGCACCGGACGACGTCTGCGCCGGAGGCGTCGCGCTGGAGTGTCGGGAGAATATCTTCATGATGGGCGAGGGCTCCGAGGTTGGCATGCCGGGGCAATGCGGACTCGCCCGAGCACAGTTGAACCTTGCAAGCCTAGCCAGCCGCTGCCGGCGAACGTCACGGGCACCGAAGTGCTGCGTCGGCATCCGAAGCGACCGCATGCGGCGGCTCAATACCGTGTGGACGCGGCGCCGTTGTCCAGCTCCGCGGTGAGTGCTGCGATGGCATCGAGCAAATTGCTTGCTTCGGGGTCGTCGTCCAGCGCGTAGCGGAAGCGATAGATCATCTGGCCGGTTTGCGGGTGTTGCACAACGCTGCCGCGTGCAGCACCGTCCACTTCCAGGCAGAGACCGAGCAGCAGGTTGAGTGTGAACGCAACGTCCAACGTGTCGCGCGGGCCGAGTTCGACGTACGCCGTCAGCATGTCGGGCTCGGCGTAGCTGTCATACGCCAGCCAGACATTGCGGGTGCCGATGCGCAGGGCATGCGCTGGCAATGCGTCGTCGTCGAACGGGGGGTGGGGTGATTCTTCGGGGGGCATGGGCGGGCGCCGAGGCGGTTGTTGCTGCAACAAATTGCAGCAACCGGGTTGCACCGCTCAACGATGCCAGCATGGGGCTTCCGGATGTGGTGGGTGTGCCGAAAAACTGCGATAAAAGCCGAAAAAATGCGCCCCTGAAATATCAGCGGTGGGTAAAATCTCGACATCTGGGTGTGGGCTTTCTCGCCAACAGATCGGGCCGTTTGCCGACGCACGGCCAGCACAGATTTTCGCGGAGGGTACCGTGACGCAAACCTGCCAGCCAGTTACCGAACTGGCTTCTGACTGGTTCCGACAACACTATGCTTGGCTCGCCCGCCGTATGGGCTGCAAGACGGGCTGCCGCTTTGGCGCCGAAGACATTGCGGCGGAAGCCTTTGCGCAATTGCTGCAGAGGCCAGGGTGGCAAGACACCCGCGAGCCGCGCGCGTTGCTGACAACGATTGCGCAGCGCCTGCTCTACGACATCTGGCGTCGTCGTGATCTGGAAGAGGCCTATATCGCTTGGGCTGCCACGCAACCGCAAGCGACGCTGCCATCGCCGGAAGAACGTGCGTTGATCCTCGAGACCCTCACCTCCATCGATCGTGTGCTCGATGGGCTTTCCGCCAAGGCGCGCAGCGCCTTTCTCTATAGCCAGCTCGATGGCCTCACGTACGCCGAGATCGCCGAACGCTTGCAGGTGTCCGTTCGCATGGTGCAGAAATACATGACGCAGGCCTTGCGCCTGTGCTATTTAGCCGAATCATCGTGAAGCACGTGTTGGACGATCGGATTGCCGAGCAGGCGATCCAGTGGCTTGTCGTACTGCGCTCGGGTACAGCGTCCGAGATGGAGCGCCAGCGCTTTGCCGCCTGGCAGGAGGCCGATCCAGCGCATGCCGCCGCCGTGCAACGTTTGCAAGGGGCGCTGGGCTCGATGGCACTGCCCTCCGTGGCAGAGCCGCATCGGCGCGCCGCGCGACGGCTTCTCGATGCGCCTTCGTCGACAGCACGGCATGTGCGCCGCGCGCTCATCTTCAGCGGGCTGGGTTTGGGCGTTGCCGCCCTCGTTGACAGAGAGATTCCGCTGACCGACCTCGCTGCCGACATGCGCACGGCGACCTCGGAGCGTCGCGACTTCACGCTGGCTGGCGGCTATCAATTACGCCTGAATGCGCGCAGCGCCGTGGATGCCGCTGCGGTTGCGCGCGGTTACGACGTGCGTCTGCGCAGTGGCAGCGTGCTGGCCGTCGCCGGGTCGCCGTCGGGTCAATTGCGGTTGTGGTCCGCCGCGGGCGCGGTGGAATGCATGGGCGGCATGATCTGCGCAACGCTGGAGCCCGATGGCGCGATGACGGTTGCCGTGCTCGAAGGCAGCGCGGCGTTGTCGACGCCGGCCGGTGCCGTTTCCACGGCGCGTACGGGCGAGGTACGGCGCCTTGGTGACGGCGGCATCGAGAAACTGACGCTGATGGCCCGCAACGTGGCCGCCTGGACGCGCGGCATCGTCGAGGTCGAACACCAGCCCTTGTCCGACGTGATTGACGCATTGCGCCCCTACCACCGGGGCCTGATCGATCTGCTCCCTGAAGTGGCTGATATGCACGTGACGGGGCGGTTCCCGCTCGACGGACGTCGTGCCTTGCACATGCTGGCCGAAACGCTCCCCATCCAGGTGAAGGAGCTTGCCGGCGTGTGGGTGCGCATCGGCCCGCGCTGAGCGTTCGTCGGCCGCGAAAATTTTTTTTTCGATCGGGGTTCCGGTTTTTCTCCCTCGTTGCACAGAGAGAGTAAGAGGCTGCCGCGATACCCATCCGCGAGCGCCACTGCATCCAGATGCATAGCTTTCACGAAAGCGAAGGACGACATGAACGCCCGGGTCCAGAACGACGTGCTGCTACACGCAGCCGACAGTACGGCAGAACGCCAGTATTTCTCCCCTTTCCCTGCAGCCGCCGCTTGGCGGGCGCAGACGGTGGTGCCTCTCACGATCGCGGTTCGGCAGGTTTCGCACGCCCCAAACGGTGGGATCCTGGTCGACTTGACCGAGCTGGCCGCGGCCGCCGGCGAAGCGCCGCCCGCCCAGCCCGTTACGCTGGAGCAGGCGCACGCGATGCTTGGGCGGATGTTGGAGTCCAGGCGGAAGGCCCCCGCCCGTTCGTCCGGCAAGGGGGCTTTGCTCTCCGCTCTGACGCCACGCCAACGCGACATCCTGCGAGAGGCGGCATCGGGAAAGTCCAATGTGGAAATCGCGCAGGCGCTGCATATCGGCGTAGAAACCGTGAAATCGCACGTGCGCCAGATTCTGATGCGCTTACAAGCACGCAATCGGACCGAATTGGCAGCGCTATATCAGCAATGTGCGGGTGAAATCCGCTCGCACGAAAGTCACTAACGCGATAACCATTAACAAGGCAATATTTTTTAAACCGGCACTGAATTTATTAAGCCGATACTGAAATTATCTGCCTTGAGGCGTTTTATTAAGAATTGCTAAAAGAATTTGCCGTGGGCGCAGTGGGCCCTGCGGCGCGCAATCGTTTGCGCAAAAAGGCCGCTTAAGCGGCCAGAATGGTGCGCGCCTGGGGGCCTGCGGGCTCGTTGCTGGCGGCTTGCACGGCGAGTTGATAGCCGCGTGCGTAGACGGTCTTGAGTTCCACGCCGGTCTCGGGGCCGAACTGCAGTTTCTTGCGCAGCTTGTAGATGTGCTGCTCGATCGAGCGCTCGACGATGCTGGCGTCTGCGCCCCACACGGCGGATGCGATCTGCTGGCGCGAGAGGAACGACCCCGGCGAAGAGAACAGCAGCCATGCCGTCGCAAACTCCCGAGCGGTCATGCGAATGGGGATGCTGTTGACCGTAGCCGTGCGGGTCAGGCGGCACAGGCGATACGGCCCCACCACGACGTGGATGCCGGCATTCTGGCGTACTGGCTCGGCACGGCGCAGTGCTCGTTGCACGCGGGCTTGCAGCTCTTCAGCGCTGAAGTGTCCGGTCAGCACGTCGTCCACGCCGGCATCGAAGGCCGACGCCATGTCTCCGCGGTCGACAAACTGCCCGAACACCAGGGTGGGCCAGCACATGTCGGCATTGCATTCGCGCCACGACAGCACGAGCTGCCCCGCTGTACGGAAATGCTGGGCATCGATCATCAACAGATCAAACGTTTCCGTGCGGCGCGCACGCAGCAACGACAGGGCGTCGTCAAAGCGGACGCACTCCGCCTCTTCACTGGATAGGCAGCTTGCCACGTAGGCAAAGCTGGATGGGTTTGAGGTCAATACGGCGAACTTCATGGCGCTCCCCTTCTTTCAAGCCACTGCGCTAAAGAATTGAATCGCTGCAGATGGCGCTTCAAACTGGGGCCAAGCATAACGTTCACGATTTGCTCACACATCCCTATAAAGAGTGAAATCGCGTTTAGATCTGATTGAGTTTTTTTTGTTGACTATGCAATTTTCATTTTGAGCATGCGAATGCCGCATTCTGCGTGAACGATTATGCGCATAAGCGCATAAAAAACCGGCGAAACGATTAATTCACCGGCTTATATGACAATTTGATGAAATGATCTTCAGCCGAACTTGATGGCAGCGAGTTCGCGCGTGCCTTCCGCTTCCTTGCTGGCGCGTAGCTGTAGCGCGCTCGTCAGGCCACGGCTGCGGCTGGTGGATACCTGTTCGACGATCGCGAGCTTCTCCGGCACACGGGACGTGGGCGCCTCCAGCAGCGCCTGCGCCAGCGCTTCGGAGGCTTGCGCGTCGGCAGAATTCGGGTCGATGCTTCGGTGCAGGTCCGCCAAGGCAAGGTGCCCCTCGATCTCGCGTGCGGCCGACGGCCGAAGCCGATGCCGATGCAGGTAGCGCTGGTTGGGGCGGGCGTGCGTCTCGACGGTCTCGCAGTAGGCCTCGAACTCACGCGAGGCTTTTTCCGGCGTGCCTCCGGGCTTGTGGGCAAGCATGTTGATCCACGCATCGCGCTCGCTGCGCACGACAGCCAGGTATTCGCGCACGCTGCGGTATTCGGTGTCGAAGTAGCTGACGCGATCGGCAATCTTGCCGTTCTGGTAAGCCATCTTCACCTTCGTCGTGTGCCCGCCTTCGGAGAGCTTCCAGTTGAACCCGAGCGGCATGCCGCCGGTAAACGATTGTGTGAATTTGCCGCTCTCGCCAGCCTTGGCCGATGCGTTGTCGTCGGGGGCTGCCGTGTAGAAGGTGCGGCCCACCGAGAACGCCAGGCCGGCGCGCGCCGTCACTTTGTGCCCCGTGGCGACGCTGAACTGCTCCATGCGCATCGTGCCGGTCTTCTCCTGCAGGGTGGCCGTGTTGCTGAGCGTCTTCTCGCCGCGCAGCCGTGCCGACGGGCCGATCCGCACCGGGGTGTGAGGGCTGCTCACACGTACGTTCATGCCAACGCTCGCGTCCATCGACGCGCGCCAGCGCTTCTTGGTCTGGTCGACCCAGCTGATGGAAATGCCGCCGCTGCCACCGCTTTCGCCGAAGTGCTGTGCCAGCGTATTCCACAGCGTGTCGGCATTGGGCCGGTGCTCGGGCGCGGCGCTCGCCTGCTCGAACAGCAGGTTGGTGGCCTTGACGATGGCATCGGCCGCAGCCTTGTCGTCGTACTTGATGGGTTCCCAGTCGTCGTGGCCTTCCACTGGGCGCTGCGTGGGCCGTGTGGCCCGGATGACCACGCCGCGCGGCTCACCTGTCTCCAGATCGAATGGCGTGACCTTGACGGCGAGCAGGTTGGCGCGCAGGCGCTTGCCCCAGGTTTTGAGGTCGTAGCCAACGGAGGCGCCCACACCGACTGAGGCGCGCATCGTGCGGTCGGTGCCGACGAATACGTCGCGCCCGTGTGAACTGCGGCCGATTTCCACCACGGCCTGGCGGCCCCTGCCGTAATTGGCGTCCAGTTGTACCGATACGGGCACTGGCAACGCCTTGCCGACGTGTGACAAGCCTGTCGATACGCCGGCCGTGCTGCCGCCAATCCAGCCACCGTTGGACAGGCGCACCTTGTTGCCTGATTCCATGGACGTGAGCAGCGTCTCGATGGTCTTGCGCGCGTCTTCGATGGTGGGCGCCTGCATCTTGAGGTCTTCCGGGTGCTCGAGTTTGTCGGCGCGATCAAGTGCGCTTCGGAATGCGGGCGCCTCGGCGGCCTCGCCCGCGTGGGCACTCCAGTAGCGCAACAGCGCGGCTGATGGCTGCAGCCCCACCAGGTATTCCGGCGGCTCGCCCACCAGGCCGGCGTGGTCGATGAGCTGCGCCACGTGGGCCTGCGCGGCGTTCACCTGCGGCAGGGTCAACGTGTTCAACCGGTTTTGCGCCCAGGCCCGGCTGTCTGCATCGTCGGTCAGTCCGGTCAGGGCCACGAGTTGCGCGAATTCCTGGTGGGCCGGCGAGCTGCCCGGCGTGCGGGCGATGGCGGTCGGCTCGGCGTTTTCGCGCTGCATGCGGCTGACTGCTGCGCCCACTTCCGGTTGCAGCGCCCGCAGCTTCTCTGCCGTGAGCGCGTAGTCGCTCAACGGTGCGTTGTTCGCTGCCAGCCCGGCCCAGTGCGCAAGGATCGCGCCGCGCCAAAGATCGCCCGGGTGCGCGATGGTGTGCAGCGGCGGTGCATTGCCAGCCTGCGCAAGCGTTTCGATCATCGATCGCAGCGCCGCCGTATAGGTGTCCATTTCCTTGACGAGTCCAGGCCGCTGTGCGCCGTGCATGCCGAGCGCAGCCGATGACAGCGGCGATTTCTTCTTGCCGATCATCTGCCAGAAATGGCTGCCCGTGGTTTGCTTTTCCACCCGCGGAATGGTGCGCCCGACAAACTTCGCCAGGCGTGCCTTGGTGTTGGCCAGATCCGAGCCCGGACCGTCTTCACGAAAGCCCTGGTGCCACGCAAAAAGGACACCGGCCTGTTGCGCGCTGACGGGCTCGCCGCGCAGCTTGAGCGCAGCGGCGTGCATGACGTTGACGGCGAGTGACTCGGCCTGGGTGCCGCTGCCAGCCGGGTGGGCGTGCAACAGGGCGGTGGGGTCGGCCGCCGTGGTGGCGGCTGTATGCACATGGTCAGCCGCCTGCAGGAAGGCGCGTGCGGTGTGCGCCTGCTCCGGTGTGGGCGGGGTCTGCATCAGGCCGGTCAGCGCTTCAAAACCGTGGTGACTGCGCGAGAGCAACTGCGCCGTGCGCCAGGCCGCGCTTGCCACGCCATCATCGCTCATGCCCTGCGGCATTGGCGGGACCGTCAGGCTGCGTGAAGAACCAGCGGAGCCGTCTGAGCCGTACTGGGCTGACAGGCTGGATTGCCGGGAGAGCGAACGCGGGCTTTCCTGATCAACCGTCCCGCTACCGCTGGCTTCGGCACCATGTGCCGACGTTTCGTCCGCACCGAACAGATGCGACAAGCCCAGGTCAGACGCGCTGGAGCGCTGCGACGACGTTGCCGATGCCGTCTCATTGAACAGGCGGCCCATGCCCAACGAAGAGCTGCCCGTGGAACGTGTTGAGCCGTCATGGCTCGGCGTCGGTAGAGGTGCCGCAAAGGCGGCAGCATCAAAGTGCACCGCATGCGAAACGTGCTGCAGCACCCGCAGCGCATCGCCTGCATTGCCGCCGCTGGTGGCCGCCAGCGCGCGCGCCGCCAACATCGGGCGGATGTAGCTGCCTGCTGCGGACGAGCTGCCCTGCGCTGGAGCCGCCAAGACGCCGAGCCGATCGGCCAGCAGTTCACGTTCGCTTGCACTGCCCGCCGTGCGGAACAACTGCGCAATGCTCTGGCGGAACGCTTCGGCCGTAGCCGGAACCGTCAACGCTGCGGTCGATGATGCCGCCTGGGGCGTCGGTGGCTTTCCGCGTTGGCGCAAGCGCTGCGCACCCTGTTCAGCGCGCTGCATCATGGTTGACGTTTTGCGCTGCGAACGTGCCGCGCGGCGTGTCTCGTGATGTTCCTGCACCTGCGGTGTGGCAGGGTGCGGGGTGCCCTCGGCGGCCTGCGGCGTTGCCTCGGGCGTGGTCGTCAACGTGCCGCGCGTGGGCGCCTTGTAGTTGTCCACCGTATTGAACGATGCACCGGAGCGCTTGCGATCGCTTAACAGCGTGGCCAGCTCTGTCTCGTCACTCTTGGGCAGCTTTTCGCGCACGCGCGATTTCAGGTTGCCGAGCCAGCCACCTTTTTTGCGAGGCTGCGGAGCAGCGCTGCCCTCAGGCGGAGGCGATGGTGTGCGCGCAGCGAAGTCGTGGAGTGTCTCGTACTCCGACGGAGATGTCGGCACGTTGACGGGCAACAGGCGTGAAGGTGGCATGGCTCGGAATGTTCAGGCACTGGCGTGGTCAATCGGCATACCACTTTGATGCGGCCGAATGACAAACGCGCGTGCAATGCGAATCCGCCGTGACGATGGCGAAGCTGCATGCCACCGGCCCACGCGCAATCCGTCAGTGCACTGACCACTTTGAGACCGATATGGCTGAGGCAGCAAGCCCGGACATTGCGTCAACGAGCAGGGCGCCCGTCGGGTCGTCGTGAAGCGTGTAAGGAAAGCGATAGACCAGCGTGCCGGTGCGCGCCTGCTGCGCCACCACGCCCCGCGACGAAGCTGGCAGACCGAGGCAGAGCCCGAGGATCACGTGCAGTGCTTCGTCAATGTTGATCTCGAGCGGCTTGCCGAGGTCGATACAAACGGTGACCGACCCGGGATCAGCATCTGCATCTACACCTGCATCACAGGTGAACCAGAGCTGGTATGCGCCGATGAGGATGGGGTGCGCAGCGAACGGGAAGAACTCACCGGCGCGTAGAAGCGGGATGTCTATGGTTGGGAGATACGGTGTGCGTGAGGCGGACATGAACTTGGATTGGCGATGCCGCCGAGCCGACGCGTCAGCTTCAACGAGCACCTTGGCATGTAATGCCGCGAGCGTACGGCGTTATATGACAGCGGACGTTCGCGTTCACGAAATCATCACGGGTGCTGCGAAGCCGCTCGGGTGGAAGCGTTGTCGTTCACGCCTGGCATTGCGCGTTAAGCGCGAATCCAGACGTAGGTGCCGTTCGCGAGGTTCTCGAACATGTCGTCGGTGGTCTGCAGGATGTTGTCGCGCCAGTAGCGGCCGTGCTCGGCATAGTGGCCCAGCAGTTCGGCTAGCTGTTCACCGTCGATGTCGGGGTCGTACGCCACGCGCACGATCAGGATGATGCCGCCCGTATCGCCATCCAGCCCCAGCTGGGCATGGTCTTGCGCATAGATGGTGACGTTGGCTTCAAGCATGAGGCGGAACACGCGCAGCGTGCGGCCGCCTGTGACGATGCCGTAGTCGAAGTTCAGGTAGAACGCATCGAGGTCTTCCTCGACTGCATCGATGATGACTTCGAACCCTTCAACCGTGAGCCTGCCGGCGGCGATGATGGCATCGGCATCCGGAATCTGCAGATGCATGCACATGTCGCGGATGAGGCTGTCGCGCCGTTCGATGCTCATGCTTTACACCAGCAGATCTTTGGCCGCTTTCGGGCCGGCTTCCATCAGCTTGGCGAATGCCTGTGTGCGGTTCAGCTCATCTTCCAGATGGGCTGCGTTCAGCATGTCTTGCGTGCCGGCGGATACCACAGCTTGCAACGTGCCCGATGCGCGCGCACCTGTGTGGGCGTGTACAAGGCGCGAAGTGGATTCGTCCGGCGCAGGGGTCGCAGGAGCTGCGGAAACGTTGCGGTGGATCGGTGTCATGTCGGGATCGCGGTAGCAGGTCGGATTCAGTGAATCGGGCGGCGGCGCGATGGGCCGAGAACAGAGAACAGCAGAAGCGCGCGGTGCGGTGTGTTGAAAAACCGCTCGGGAACGGCGCGGCCCCGTTCCCGAACGTTGGCGGCACAAGGTGTGCCGTCCAGAACGGACCATTACGAGATCAGGTCCTTGGCGGCCTTCGGGCCCGCTTCCATCAGCTTGGCGAACATGTTGGTGCGGTTCAGTTCGTTTTGCAGCTTGGCCGCGTTCAGCATGTCAGCCTCGCCTTCCTTGGTGATGGCCGTGTTTTGGGCGTTGAACGACACGTCGCTAGCAAAATCGCGCACGCCTGCGGTAGCGGTTTGAATGGTCATGGAAAACTCCTTTTGCAGTGGATGAGTGGTCTCGGGTGAGAGCCGGGTTTTTCAACAACACCCCGGTATGGGATGCCGCTGATTCGGTTTAGCGAACGTGTTGCTGTTGTGTTCGCCGTGAAGTCATCTTCGTGGATTTCTCTGCGCTGGACTGGCGAGGAAGCGAAATGTGATGTCGTCTCGCGAAGCCCGTCTGCGCGGTGCGCTCGTTATGCCGGGATCAACCCCGAGCACACTTGTGCGGCGCTGGAAAAACCATGCGACAGCACGCGAAGCTGCTCGCGGTTGTTGACGTCCGTCGCACGAATGGCGCGCTGTTCCATGTCCATGGCGGTACGCTTGAGCGCTTCGATGGCCTTGTTCAGCGGGCCGAAATCCTTTGGGCCTTCCTGCTTGGCAAAAGCCTGAATGCCGTCAAACGTTTCGATGATGTCGAGCGAGAAGTGATCAAACATAGGGGTCTCCTGAAGAGGGAATGGCAAGAACGTACAGGCGCCTTAACGCTGCGCAGCGAGAAAATCTTTGGTGCCGTCGGAGCTTTCGATATAGCTCAGTTCATCCACCGAAAGTGCGGATGTGGCATCGGCTTTGGGGTCACGCGTGCGTGCCTGCGTGATGTCCAGGGCGATGTCCTTGATGTTGCCGCCCAGGTCGCTGCGCACATGGTCTGCCGTTGCACGAACCCGTTCGGGGTGCATGGCTGGCCCCGTGATGGAGAACCGGTTGCTGCCCAGGTAGCTGATGCGCAGCCCCGGTTCCTGCAGCGATTCACGCAGGTTTTCAATGACCTCCTGCGCGATTGAAAGATCGGTGTGGACAGACGCTGACACCGCTCGCAGATCGCGCAGTGTGGCGAGCTCTTCGGCGGCTGACGTCACGATGCCGTGCACGACGATCTCGTTATCGTGCTGCTCGATCTGCAAGCCGTCGATGCGGTGCAGTGCCAGGCATGTGCGCACACGTTCGATCAGCGGTATTTGTGCCGTGGCTGCGGAATGCGCGGCGGAGGATGTTTCGCGTGTCGATGCCAGCAGCAGTGCGCACGGCGTGAGCAGCGCGACTGCCGTCACGCCCATCCAGCCTTTGCGTGCGCGAGGCCGGGCAGGCGTGGGTGTGTCGGAAGCAGGGGCTTGCACAGCGGCAACGCTCTGGGTGCTGGCCTCGGTCGCTGCGGGCGATAGCACGCGCTCCAGCAGTGCGAGGTCGGACGGCCATGCCTCGCCGGCCGGGCCGACACAGAGAATGACCTCGCCAAAGCGGCGGGGGGTCAGGTCGTCCCAGGTGCTGCCGCCATCGTCGGATTCAATCAGGACGCCGTGTTCCGTATCGACAAGCAGCGCGATCGGATCGCCCGCCCAATCAGAGATGCGGATGCTGGCTTGTACGTCGGGGCCTACCGTCCAGCGGCCCGGCGTCAGGTCGAGGCAGGCGCCGGCATGCGCGCCTGCCAACACGCGGATGTGCTTGTTCATGGTGATTGCGGGGAAGGATCAGGAAGCGGAGGCAGGGCCAGACCCAGCCCCGCCCGGTAAGACCAGAGTTCGGTTGTCCAGCGGCGCGCGACGGCGCTGCTGCGTGCGATGCTCTCGCCGCGCTCGCGGCCAATGCGCGGCCGCGAAGGACTCAGCAGCAAGAGCGGAAACAGCAGGTTGAACGTCTTTTCGCGGTCAGTCTGCACGCTGGCGGTGTGTTGTGGCGTGCTGGTTGCCAGCAGCCGGTCTTTTACGGCGGCCAGCGTACCTGGCGTGCCTTCGATTGGCGCCTGTTTCAGATAGCTGCGCAGGATGTCGAACGCCATGCGCAGCGGCATCGGGTGGCCCGTATGCATGGCATGCCGCACGGCAAGCAACTCCTGTTCAAGGCGCTGGTAGCTGGACGACTCCACGTCTTGCAGCAGCGTGTCGGCTGGCAACGCGCCGGTTTCGGCGGCTGCGGCTTTCTGCGGTGCGGCGGCATCGGTCTCGGCGGCTTGTTCCTGCAAGTACTGCAGCAGCAGGGCACGACGGCCCTGGGCGCTGCGGTGGTCTCGCGACTGTTCGTCATCGTCGTCGCGCTGGCCCTGCCGGGACGACAGCCCAATCACCATGGGCTCGACCTTGCGCGCGTGCTCTTCCAGCATGAGGAGCAGTTCTTCGAACGTGCTGTCGGTGATGGGCTCTTCGGGTGAACCCGCTGCGCTGCGCTTGCCCGTGCGCGGCCGGCGAACGCGCTTCGCAACCTGCGCGACGTGCTTGTGGCGGTGCAGTTGATCTTCGACCAGCTGCTCGGCCCAATGGTGGTGCCCGTGCGCGCCATGCCGGTGATGCTTGCGATGGTGCGGCGCGGCCGTGTTCTGCGGTGCCTGTACCGGATCGGGCAACGAGAGAACGTTGGGCGTCGAGGCGGAGATACGTGTCATGGCACCCCCTTACTGGAAGAGCGATTGCAGGATCGTGTTGCCGAACTGCAGGATCGATGCAGCCCCCCACGGCGCAGCCACCACAATCACCACCGATACGATGATGAGTTTCAGACCGTGCGAGATGCTGCTGTCCTGCAGCGAGGTCACGGCTTGCACGAACGAGATCAGCAGCCCGGCAATGGCGGACACCGCCACAGCGGGCAAAGACACCAACAGGCACAGCATGAGCGCCGTGCTGGTCAGGCGCGTGATGTTGTCGTAGTCCATGGCGCCCCCTTTAACGATAGGTATTGACCAGGCCGTGAATCAGCACAGACCAGCCGTCCATCACCACGAAGAGCAGCAGCTTGAACGGAATGGCCACGTTGCTGGGCGTCACCTGCGACAGCCCCAACGCCATCAGCAGGTTGGCGATCACGAGGTCGATCACGATGAAGACCAGATACAGCAGGAAGCCGATGCGGAATGCCGCCGTCAGCTCCGTCAGCGTGAAGGCGGGCGCGAGGATGATCAGGTCGTCTTCCTTGAGCTGTGCGGCTTTGGCTGGCGGCCAGAGTTGCTGCGCCGAGCGCATGAAGAACGCTTTCTCGCGTGCATTGGTGTGTTTGTCCAGAAACTGCCGGAACGGCTCGCGCGCGGCATCGAGCAGCGGCATGACCTGGCTGACGTTCGCGCTGGAATCATTGAGTTGCATGTGGGCGCGCTGCATGGCCTCCATGCCAACGGGGGCCATTACGAAGCACGACACGATCATCGCAATGCCGTTGAGCACCATGCTGGGCGGAACCTGTTGCACGCCCAGCGCGTTGCGCAGCAGCCCGAGCACGACCACGATCTTGGTGTACGACGTGACCACCATGGCGGCAAACGGCAACAGCGCAATGGCGACCGCCGCAATGATGAGCGAGGCGAATTCAATGTTCTGCATGGCGCGCGCTCATGGCAGAGACCTGCAAGCCGAGATGCTCACCCACTGCCACGAGCTGCCCGTGGCCGAGCGTCTGGCCGTGGCAGACCAGGCGTACCGTGGCATCACGCAGCAAGACGGGCAACTGCAAGACGTGGTTTGGTGCCAGCGCGGCCAGCTCGGCCAGCGGTAGGCTCATCACGGCAACCTCAAGGTGTACGGGCACTTCCAGTGCTTCTACTGCGATGCCGTCAGTTCTTTCGGTTGTGGTGTCGTGTGCGGAGGTGGTGTCGTCGTCAGCGAGCGTAGGAACATCGAGGATCGTCACAGTGCCTTCCTTGTAGTGAGCATGGGCAGTGAAGTGGGCGCGTCGGCTGTCACCGCATGTCAGGCGTACGGCGCCTGCATCGGTGTCGGGGCAATAGGCGTGCTGGCCCCAGCCGAGCAGAACGTCGCCGGCCGCAAGCGAAGAGAGGGTGTGCGTTGCGCATCGACGGCTGGCGATACGAACGCCCACCGGCAGGCCCACCACGCCGAGTTGTGCAAGCACAGCGTTGCGATCGGCCAGGGGTGGTGCGGGCGGGGCGGCATGCCAATCCAGCGTGGCGATGCGGCATGGCGTTTCACCGTATGGCCCGTCGAGCCGCA
The DNA here is from genome assembly GCA_000955795.1 of Burkholderiaceae bacterium 26. Lineage (GTDB taxonomy): Bacteria > Pseudomonadota > Gammaproteobacteria > Burkholderiales > Burkholderiaceae > Ralstonia > Ralstonia chuxiongensis. The sequence goes on along the minus strand of JYOB01000016.1, from coordinate 230,761 downwards.
TCGTCAGTTCCGGCTGTCCGCTGCGTTGCGCACCGTTGTGTTCGGGCGCGAACGTCGCCAGGGCGGCATCTCCCAACCCGGCAGCAGACAGCGTGTCGAGCATCGGTGTCAGCCAAAGCCCGGCAAGCGCCGTGCGGCGTTGCGCATCGGCTTCGTGTGCGATGGCGTGGAGCGCGGGGTGGTTTGCACCTTCAACAACAACGTCGACCGCACACAGCGATGAGCGAATGCCTAATCGCATGGGCGCCTGCATGGGCGCGGCGTGGTCAACGGCGTGCAGTTGCCAGTGGCGTCTGTCGTCATCTGGGAACGGCGTGCCGATCAGCCGGGTCAACGCGGCCTGGGCCGGCGTGAACGCACGCAGATGCGCATCGAGCGGGGATGGCGTAAGCCCGGTGTCCATAGCGAGTCGGCGGGAGGTGTCGGGTGGGGTGTGGCAACGGTCACCACACTTCGAGTTCGATATCGATGCGCTGCTCCAGCAAAACGTGAATGCGTTGGCGCAGTGCATCGCCATGCTCGGAGAGTAAGTCGCGCGCCCGTGGGTGTGCCGCCAGGAAGCGAAGCCATAGCGTGTGGGGCGAAAGGCGCAGGGTGAGGCGGGTGTCAGGCAGCACGCGGGGGTCGAGATCGAGCGTGACTTCCCAGCATTCGCTGTTGGCTTTTACAACGCGGGAGCCGCAGAACTTGGAGAGCAACTGCGCGAGATGTTCTGTCACGGTGCTCCCCACGCTGATCTCGGAGCACGTGCGCACCAGGCGGTTGGCCATGGCCGAGGTGTGCAGCGGCTGGGCGTCAGGCGGCGCTTCATCGGGTTGCGCGTCGGCGTGGTCTTGGGTGGGCGGTTCGTGCTCGGCGGTGTCTTCGCATGCAGCGTCGCCGTACGCATCGAGCGGTATCCAGCTGGTACTTTCAACCGCGCAGGGTTCGGCCTGTATGCCGGCCCGCCCGTCAGCGCTGCGTTGCGCTACGGGCCGCCGGACGGGCGTGGTCGGATGGACGATGGGCGGGGCTCGCCACAGGCGTACAGGCGTGGTCATGGCGGCTTACAGCGTGAGCTTGCCCACGGGCTGCAGATCAACGTACGCACCCAGCTCCTGGAACGAATACACGTTCAGCGCCTGCAGTCGCGGCTCGATCATGCGGCGGACATAGCGTCGGATATCCATGGACGTGACAATGGCAAGCGCACCCGCCGGCGTTGTTGCCGACTGCGGCGCGCTGCGGCTCATGTGTTCGAGCCTCGTGACGATGGTGTCGACCTGCTGCGGATCCAGCGTCAGGAAGTTGCCTGCCGGCGTGGGTTTGATCGCCTGGCGCACCGCCTGCTCCACCGTCGGGTCCAGCAGAATGGCGGGCATCTTGCGTGAACCGCATGTGGCCTGGTGCGCGATCTGCCGCCCCAGATCGCCGCGCACGTACTCCACCAGCATCAAGGTGTCTTTTTCTTTCGGGCCCCAGATGACAAGGCTTTCGAGGATGGCGCGCATGTTGCGAATGGGCACCTGCTCTTCCAGCAGCCGGCGCAGCACGTCGGCCATGCGCTGCGCGGGAACAGCCTTCTGTGCCTCGGTGACCAGACCCGGGTACTCGGTGGTCACGCGTTCCATGATCCACTGCGTTTCCTGCAGGCCGATGAACAGATGCGCGTGCTTGCGCAGCACGTGCACGACGTGGTGTGCAATCACCTGTTCAGCGTGGGGCGCGGTATCCGGGGTGGCGTCCAGTTGCGCACGCAATGGTTCGGGCAGATCGGATACCGATACCTTGCCGTCGGACACCGCCACCGGCTGACCCGGGATGTCGTGCACCAGCACCTCATAGGCGTCTTCTGGCTGCGCGGCGCTCTTCCACACCGCAATGCCGGGGAAGGGCAGGCCCAGCTCTTCAGCCAATGCATGCCGCCCGCTTTGGAATGCGGCATCGAGTTTCGGAATGTCGAGCCCCTCTGCCAGCCGCGTGCCAAGGCGAACCCCCAGGGGTGCCGTGAATGACGGGGCCTTGTCGGCAATCGTCGGCGCTTTGTCCTTGGACCCTTCGCGCAGCAGCGCGGGCAGGGTATCGGTGTCGGCCGTGCTGCCCGTGTTCAGGCGCTTGCGCAACGTGTAGCCAAAGGCGAAGACGGCACCTGCCAGCGCGACAAACAGAAACGACGGAAACCCCGGCACCAACGCAAAGCCGGCCAGCAGCGCGCTGGCGGTGAACATGGCCCGTGCACTGGTCGAAAGCTGCCGCACGATCTCCTTGCCAAGCGAGCTTGGCTTGGCGCCGTGGTCGTCGTCTGACACGCGCGTGATCATCACGCCGGCCGCGACCGAGATCAGCAGCGAAGGAATCTGCGACACCATGGCGTCGCCGATGGACAGCACGGCAAAGCGGTTGGCGGCTTCACCAGCCGTCATGCCGTGGTACGTGATCCCGATCACGATGCCGGCCAGGATGTTGACCAGCGTGATGACCAGGCCGGCAATCGCATCGCCCTTGACGAACTTCATGGCGCCGTCCATGCCGCCGTGTAGCTGGCTTTCCATGGCAAGCAGCGCGCGGCGCTTGCGGGCCTCGTCTGCGCTCAGGTGGCCAGCGCGCAAGTCGGCGTCAATGCTCATCTGCTTGCCGGGCATGGCATCGAGCGTGAAGCGTGCGCCGACCTCGGCCACGCGCTCGGAGCCCTTGGCGATCACGATGAATTGCACAGTGGTGATGATCAGGAACACCACCATACCCACCACCAGGTTGCCGCCCACCACGAGCTTGCCGAAGCTCTCGATGATGTGGCCGGCGTCTGCATGCAGCAGGATGGATTTGGTCGATGCGATGTTCAGCGAGAGCCGCAGCAGCGTGGTGAATAGAAGCAACGATGGAAATGCCGACAGCGATGTCGCCGCCGGAATGTACATCGTCACCATCAGCAGCACGACCGATAGCGTGATGTTCAGCCCCAGCAGTGAATCGATCAGGACGGTGGGCAGCGGCAGCACCATCAATGCGATGACGGCAACCACCAACGCGGCGATGCCGATTTCGCCGCTGAATTCAGAGACGGCGGTCTTCTTGGCCATATCGGATGCCTCAGTTCAAGATGGAAGGGCTTGCGCCGGTGTGTCTGGCGCCGGTGTCTTTCGCGCCGATCTCGCCCACCCAGGCCAGCACTTCGGCCACGGTTTCAAACAGCGCTTCGGGCACGGGGTCGTTCAGCTTCACGAGGTAGAGCGCGCGTGCCAGCGGCGGGTTGCCGATGATCGGAATGCCCAGCGCCTGCGCTTCTTCGCGCAACCTCAGGGCTTCGTCGTCGACGCCCTTGGCGGTGATGCACGGCAAGCCGCATTCTTCGGGCGCGTAGCGAATCGCCACGGCGTAATGCGTGGGGTTGACGATCACGGCCTGTGCGCCGGCCACGCTCTGTTTGGGCTTGGCCTCGTCCACCATCTGGCGTGCCAGCTGCTTGCGCTGGCCCTTGATGTGCGGATCGCCTTCGCTGTTCTTGTGCTCGCGCTTGACTTCGTCCTTGCTCATGCGGTGGTCGCGGATGAAGAGCCAGCGCTGGATGCCAAAATCCACCGCGCCGAGCAGCAGGAACAGCAGGCCGCCCGCACCTAGCAGCTTCACCAGCATCGACATGCCGATCTGCGCGATATCCATGACTGGCTGATACGGCGTGCCCACAATCGTCGGCAGCAGCATCAGAACGAGCTTCCACAGCGCGGCCCCAACGGCGAGCGCTTTCACCAGCATCTTGAGCAGGTCAATCATCGAGCGCATGGAGAAGATGCGCTTCAGACCCGATGCGGGGTTGATGGCGCTCATCTTCAGTTCGAGCGGCTTGGTCGAGAGCACGATGCCCGTCTGACCCCACGTGGCAATCCATGCGACCAGCGCAAACGCGAGGCTCAGCGGCAGCGTCATCAGCGCCAGCTGAAGCGCGACGTGGCCGAGCGTCTGCTTGAGCGTCATGGCCGGGTGCCGGCTGTTGTTCACATCCAGCGCAAGGTCGACCAGCGCGCGCCAGCGGTCGCCCAGCAACGATGCCGTCATGGCGAGCAGCAGGCAGCCCGCCAGCAGCACGACGGCGGCGATCAGGTCCGCACTCTTGGCGGTCTCGCCGTCTCTGTGCGCGTCTCTGAGTTTCTTGTCTGTGGGCTCTTCGGTTTTTTCGTCCGACATGGCGGTGCCCTGGGGTGTCGACGGAGGGGGCTGCGGCGTACGGTGCCTTAGCGATGCGAGGCATTGTGCAGACGTGGGCGCTACGCGCTTGGCGCTTGAGCGAAGGCGGATGCGCCGTTCCGAAACCCGGGAAAGAAAGGGCAGTGCGCGGGGAGGACGCGGCGAAAGCGTGCGGGCTTGCGTTGTGCGCACTGGCGCACAGGGCCTTGTCGACTTCGGGGCGGGGCGCTCTTTTTCGGGGCAGCTGGCCGGGGCGCAGCATGCGGGCGTCTATGGTTCCACCCGAGGTCGGCCGGTCTATCAATGCCGGTATCGACATGACCCGACACGGAGAACCCTGCGATATGGAACCGATTCAATGTAGCAACCGCCTGCTGGGCGGGCTGCTCGAAGTCTTGATGTACGCAACGCGCAGCGGCCAGTTCGACAACGCGCAATCGCTGCTGACTGCATTGCGCACGTTGCGCCCGAATTTTCGCGAACTCGACCTGGTGGAAGGCTGGCTTCTGGTGGGCCGGCATCAATACGCCGATGCCGCGCGCATCCTGCGTGAGCTGCACAACGGCGAGCGCGCCGAGAGCGTGGTGCCGTTTGCCTCGGCCATGATGGCCCTGTGCCTGAACGCCCTGGGCGATCAGGAATGGCACGTGTATGCCAACGAGGTGCTCGCCCGCGACGAAGACCCAGATTCCGTCGCGCTGGTGCGCACGCTGATCGGTGTGCAGGAAGAAATGGATGCCGGCACGTTCGGCACCGCCACCGCGGCGCCCGCCGCAGAAAGCGTGGATTTGAGTGCCTACCACAGCGCGCATTACTTCACCCGTGCCTAACCATCCTCCCGGGAGTTCATCATGATCCAAGGTCCGACCGCTATTCCGCCGGTGACTGCCGGCACGCCGGGCACCGGCATCGCCCCGGCTGAAGCCGCCACGCCAGCGCCCGAGCTTGTCGCTCGTTTCGAATCCATGCTGCAGAACGCCAAGCTCGGTCAGCACCACAGCAAGGCGCCTTCGGCCGTTGGCGAACTGGTCAAGAAGGAAGATGCCGCCGTGCAGGCGTCGATGGCGCGTGTGGAGGCCATGACCGAAGCCGAGCGCGGTATGTCGGTGCAGGAAGTGGTGGCCGAAGGCGTGCGTGTGCAAATGGAGTGCGCGGCCACCATGACGAAGATCCATCTGGGCAGCACCATTGCGCATTCCGGCAAGAACGCCGTGCAGACCTTGATGCGGAACCAATGATGCGAACCGCGCTTCCATCTTGCCGCGTGCGGCGCGGTGCGCTGGCACTGCTGTTCGTGCTGACTGCGCTGCTGGCCGGCTGCAACAAGCAGCTTTTTGCGCAGCTGAGCGAGGCCGACGCCAACGACATGCTGACCGTGCTGCTGCAGGCCGGTATCGACGCGCAGAAGAATTCGCCAGACGACGGCAAGACCTGGTCGGTGATGGTCGACCAGGACGCCTTTGCCCGCGCGATGGAAGTCCTGCACAGCCACGGCTTGCCGCATGAGAAGTACGCAAGCCTGGGCGACATCTTCAAGAAGGACGGGCTCATCTCTACGCCCACGGAAGAGCGGGTGCGCTTCATTTACGGCGTATCGCAGCAGCTTTCACAAACGCTTTCGCGCATTGATGGCGTGTCCGTAGCCAATGTGCAGATCGTGCTGCCCAACAACGATCCGCTGGCCACCGTGGTCAAGCCATCCAGCGCATCGGTGTTCATCAAATACCGCCCCAGTGCCAACGTGTCTTCGCTGGTCCCCAGCATCAAGAACCTGGTCGTGCACAGCGTGGAGGGGCTCACCTACGAGAACGTCAGCGTCACGCTGGTGCCCGGCACCGTAGATGCGCCCACCGCCGATGTCGCTAGCCGCGCTCCCGCAGGTGTGTCGTGGGCCACGCTCGGCGCCGTGGTGGGTGCGCTGGGCGTGATCGTCCTGCTGTGGCGTGCGGCAATTCGGCTGTCCGCTGTACGGACTCGGCTTGACGCAGCGCGCGCGCGCCTGGAAGACAAGTTGCCGGCACGCTGGAAGAAGCGCGCGACAGCATGAACCACACGAGCGCCGCACCCGATCCGGCCGCCGCCATGATCCTGCGCATGTTGCACGCGTATCAAGAGCGGATGCATGGGCTTGCGCACGTGCGCGATGCATCGGTGCTGGCCGTGCAAGGAGCCGATGTGCCGGCGGCAGCAGCCAAAGACTGGCGCCAGGTGTGCATCGCGCTGGGTGTGGGCCAGGTGGGCTTGCCGACATTGCTTTCGCACGGGCATCGCCTGGCGGTGCTCGATAAAGACGACCTCCAGCACGTGCTGGCCGCCCGCATGCTGATCGGCAGGCGCGCCGCGCTGGCGCGGTGCATTGACGGTGCTTACCTCGCCGGTCTTGCCGGTCTGTTGGGGGAGGCAGCGCTCACCGCTTTGACGCAACGCGAGCACTGGGCGCCAGACGCCGGTGGGCCGCTGCCGGCGCTCGACTTGGCGCAGCTTGCAGAAGCGGGCCTGCATGCGCTGATTGCCGACGGTACGGTGTCGGATCCGTCGCTCGCGCAATTGATGCGCCTGACGATCGGCATGCAGGACGCCGTGCCCATGCGTGCTGGCACTCCAACCGCTGCAACGCAAGCTGAATCGTTCATGGCTGTGTTGCCTGTTCTCTTTCCGGAGTTGTCATGGTTATTTGGTTGAGGCGCGATGCACCGCTGGGCATTGGCTCAGACGTGATCCGTGCTGAAGACTACGGGCACGTGGTCGAGCTGGATGCCGCATGGCGCGCCGTGGAAGAGGCGCGTGAGGCCGCAATGGCACAGGCTCAGGCCCAGGCTGAAGCCATCGTGGCGCAAGCCCAGGCCAATGCCGACGAGTTGCTCAGGCAAGCCGAGCAGCGCGCGCAGCGCAGCGCCAAGCTTGGCTATGCCGCTGGTCAGCGACGTGCGTTGGAGGATTTTCACGCGTCCATGGCCGCGCGTGCGTACGACGATGACGAGGCCACGCGCCGCGAGGAAGACCGCCTGATCGCCACGGTCATGCAGGCGGTCGAGCATGTGGTGCTGGAATCCGACCGCCAGGCGCTGTTCGCGCGCGTGGCCGCCACGCTCGGCCGCGTGCTGCACAGCCAGGCACGCCTGACGGTGCGCGTGTGCGCAGACGAGATCGAACCGGCTCGCGCCGCCTTCGCCAAGGCCGTGCAGACGGGCTCGCTCAATGCCGCCTTCGAAGTGCTGGCAGACGACCGCGCAGAGCCCGGACATTGCCAATGCGAATGGGACCACGGCGTGGCCGACGCGAGTCTGCGTGTGCAATTGGCGGCGCTGCGACAGGCGCTTTCAGCGCGCAGGCGCAAGCCTCTCGAACATGCCGATCCGCAAGAAGATTTCGCAGATGACGACGGCGGCTTTGACGAGGATGCGGCATGACCAAGGCCGCGCTGATCGACGCCATGGACGAGGCGATCCGTAGCGTGGCGCCCGTCCAGCGGCTAGGCAAGGTCGTGGAAGTGACGGGCACCCTGCTGCGTGTGGGCGGCGTGGACGTCAAGCTTGGCGAACTGTGCACGTTGACCACACCGGATGGCACGGAGCTTCAGCAAGGCGAGGTGGTCGGCTTTAGCGAGCACTTTGCATTGCTCGCGCCATTTGGCGGCGTGGTGGGGTTATCGCGCTCGACCCGCGTGGTGCCGAGCGGGCGCACGCTTTCGGTCGGGATCGGGCCCGGCTTGCTCGGCCGCGTGCTGGATGGCCTGGGCCGACCCGCCGACGGCGGACCGCCGCTGGATGTGTATGACTATGTGCCGGTGTTTGCGCAGGCGCCTGACCCGATGTCGCGCCGCCTGGTGGAACAGCCGCTGGCCACTGGGGTGCGCGTGATTGACGGATTGGCCACCTTGGCGGAAGGGCAGCGCATGGGCATCTTTGCGCCGGCCGGCGTGGGTAAGAGCACGCTGCTCGGCATGCTGGCGCGCGGCACCGAGTGCGATGTCAACGTGATCGTGCTGATTGGCGAGCGCGGCCGCGAGGTGCGCGAATTCATCGAGCAGATCCTGGGCGAGGAAGGCATGCGCCGCTCCGTGCTGGTGTGTGCCACGTCGGATCGATCGTCCGTGGAGCGCGCCAAGGCCGCGCACGTCGGCACCGCCATCGCCGAGTATTTCCGTGACCAGGGCCTGCGTGTGCTGCTGATGATGGACTCGCTCACGCGCTTTGCCCGCGCACAGCGCGAGATTGGCCTTGCTGCCGGCGAACCGCCCACACGGCGCGGCTTTCCGCCGTCGGTGTTTGCCGAGCTGCCGCGCCTGCTCGAGCGGGCAGGCATGAGCGCCACGGGCTCCATCACCGCGCTGTACACCGTGCTGGCCGAAGACGAATCCGGCAACGACCCCGTGGCCGAAGAAGTACGCGGCATTCTGGATGGCCACCTGATCCTGTCGCGTGACATTGCCGCGCGCAATCGCTATCCGGCCATCGACATCCTGAACAGCCTGAGCCGTGTGATGACGCAAGTCGCGCCGGCTGACCACTGCGCCGCTGCCGGCCGCATGCGCCAATTGCTCGCCAAGTACAACGAAGTCGAGACGCTGCTGCAGATGGGCGAATACAAGGAAGGCAGCGATGCCGTGGCCGACACCGCCGTGCAATGGAACGGCTGGATGGAAGACTTCCTGCGCCAGCGCACCGACGAGTGGTGCAGCCCAGATGAGACGTATCGGCTGCTGAGCGAGGTGGGCCAGACATGAAGCGCAAGCGCTCCGCTGTATGGCACACGCTGATCGAAGCCAAAACGCGCCAGCGCCGTCGTGTCGAAGCGGAGATCGCTGTCGCACAGCAAGCCGTGGCGGATGCACAGGCCGTCGCACAAGACAGCGAAGACGCGTGCGAGCGCGCGCATGAGCGGCTGCGTGGCCATATCGGCCGCATGGATCAGCTGATTGCCGCCCCCGTGCTGCTGGCCGATGCGTACCTGCGCTACGACGCGTTTCGCGGCGAGCTGGATGATGCGGTCGTGCAGGCCGAGCACGACGTGGCGGCTGCGCACGCCGCCGTGGCTGAACGCGAGGCCGAACTCAAGGCGCGCCGCCAGGCCTTGGCGCGGCTCGATGCCATGCTCGACCAATGCCGCAAGACAGCAGAGCGGATCGACCAGCAGGAAGCCACCGAGCGCGAGCTTGCCACCGAGGAAGAGGCCGTGGAGGCCATCCTGGCGCGTCCGCGCCCCCGCGCAGCGGCTTGATGACGAAACATTCTTACGATATTCACGCCCGCATATGGAAGCCATCGATACCGTTCTGCACGCCTGGTTTGATCTTGATGAAAGCGCGGAGGTCATCCTTGCGCTGCTCGCGCTGTCGTGCGTGCGCATCATGACCATCTTCGCGATCCTGCCGGCCACGAGCGATCAGTCCGTGCCCGGCACGGCGCGCAATGGTGTGGTCTACACGCTCGCCATCATCGTGGCGGCGGCGCAGCCACCCGCCGTGGCGGAACACCTGAGCGCGGCCCGGTGGTTCCTGCTGGCGGGCAAGGAGATCTTTCTGGGCGCGTGCCTCGGTTACGCGGCGTCCACGGTGTTCTGGGTCGCACAGACGGCGGGCACGATCGTCGACAACATGGCCGGCTTCAACAACGTGCAGATGAGCAACCCGTTGCAGGGTGACCAGAACACACCCATCGGCAACACATTGCTGAATCTGGCCGTGACGCTGTTCTATGCAGCGGGTGGCATGCTGTTCCTGCTGGGCGTGGTGTTCGAGTCGTTCCACTGGTGGCCGCTGGGCGCCACGCTGCCTGACATGAGCGCCGTGGCCGAAAGTTTTCTGCTGCAGCAAACCGATTCCATTTTCTCCACGGCCGTCAAGCTCGCCGCGCCGGTGATGATGACGCTGTTCCTGATCGACGCCGGCATCGGGCTGCTTTCGCGCGCGGCAGACAAGCTCGAACCCGCTTCGCTCGGCCAGCCCATCAAGGGTGCGGTGGCCATCCTCATGGTCACGGCGCTGGTGGTGGCCATGTCCACCCAGGTGCGGGACACGCTTACATATAGCCAGTTGCTGCAGCGGGTCAAGAACGGGCTGGTGGGCGATGGCACGTCGTCAAAACCGAAAAATATGCGGTGAGGATTGTTCAGCGCCTGACGAAGCTTTGTTGAGATTGTGGGTGCGGCGATTTCTTAGGATGTCCTTAGGAAATCCAACACCAAGCGGCCAGCCCTTCGCCAGCCGCAATCTCTGACACGGGAGCGTCGACATGCTGGGAAACATCTACTTTGCCTTGGCCTCCGGACTGGCAGCGCGTGAGCGTCTGCCTGACTATGCGCAGGCCGTCTTCGCGGAGGATTTCGACCGCGCGTATCAACTGGTCGATGATCATGCCGGCCTGCACGGCAAGGAGGCGGGCGACTACGCCGGCGTGCTCGCCATGGCCGATGCATCGATGCTGCTGGAGTGCGATGAAGACGCCGAAGAAGCGTTCCGCACCGCGCAGCGTCTGATACGCCATTCGGATGATCAACTGCGCGTGGTGTCGTGCCGCAACATGGGCTGGCAATCGCTGCTGCGCGATCGCTATTCGGCTGCCGCGGGCTGCTTCTCTCGCATGGCCGAAGACGATGGCGCGACATGGCTGCAGCGCATCGAAGGCATGATGGGCCTGGCCCTCGTGCACCACCAGCTTGGTCAGCAGGACGCAGCGGACGAGGCGCTGCAATCGGCTCGCGCCATTGCAACGGAGCGCAATGATGCCGGCTGGATCGCCACGCTCGATCTCGTCGTGTACGAGTTTGCGGTGCAGGCTGGCATCCGGTGCTCCAACCGCTTGCTGGAACACGCGTTCTGGCAGTCGGCCGAAGTGGGTGCTGCGATGCTGCACCACCATGGCGGCCGCGACGGATGGGCCCTCAACGGCAAGCACGACGCGAATGTGCCCGCGATGATCCATCGCCGCGCTGAATATCTGAGCCTGCTGCGCCGCATGGCAGATGGCGATCGCGCGGCAATCGACCCGCTCATGGCGATCATCGGGCAGTCCCGCCGCATGGGCAGCCGCCTGTTGATGCAGACGAAGGTAGAGGTTGTGCTGGCAGCGCTCAGCGGTGAGCAGCACGACGTGGCCGGCAAGGTATATGACCAGATCTGCAACCGCGATACGTCTTTCGGCGCGCGCCGCTGGAACTTCGACTACCTCTACTGTCGCGCCAAGATGGCCGCGCAGCGTGGCGACGCAGCCGGGGCGCTCAAGTACTACACCGCCTATATGCAGGACGCCCTGCGCTGCCTGCGCACCGAATCGCCCGGCGTGCGCCGCGTCAGCCAGACCACGCCCGCTGCATCACGTGCGTCCGATGACGTGAGCGCGCGGCTGTCTGCCAAGTACCGCCGGGCGTATCACTACATCCTCGACAACATTGAGCGCAGCGACCTGACCACGCGTGAGGTGGCCGCGCACATCAACGTGACGGAGCGCGCGCTGCAGCTCGCGTTCAAGAGCGCGGTAGGCATGTCGCCCAGCTCGGTCATCCGCCGCCTGCGTCTGGAGGGCATCCGCTCTGACCTGCTGGACGAAGGGCGCGGGCCATCGAACATCATCGATACGGCGTCGCGCTGGGGCATTCGCAGCCGCTCGGCGCTGGTCAAGGGGTATCGCAAGCAGTTCAACGAAGCGCCGTCGGAAACCATCTGGCGTTAAGCCGCGGGCGCTGTATCGCGTGGCCGCGCGCTGGTGCGGTCTGTCTTCTTCATTCTCACGAGTGCAACCATGCATCTGACTCGAATTGCGGGCCGGAAAGGTCGCGTGCTGGCCGCGTGCCGGTGCTTGATGGCCGCGTCCATCGCGGTGCTGTCGCTGGTCGGAAGTGCCGCTGCGGCGGTGATCCCCTGGCAGTCGCAAAAATTTGAATACGTGGCCGACCGCAAAGACGTGAAAGATGTCTTGCGAGACCTCGGTGCCAGCCAGCACGTCATGACGTGGATATCGCCGCAGGTCGAGGGCAGCGTGACGGGCAACTTCAATGAAACGCCGCAGCGGTTTCTCGATCGCATGGCCGCCACGTTCGGCTTTGCGTGGTACTACGACGGCGCCGTGTTGCGTGTGACGGGCGCCAACGAGGCGCAGAGCGCCACCATCGCGCTGCAGCGTGCGTCCACCGCGCAGGTCAAGCGTACGTTGACGCGCCTGGGCGTGACCGACCCGCGCTTTCCCGTGCTGTATGACGATGAAACCGGCAGCGTGGTCGTATCCGGGCCGCCGCGCCTGGTCGAACTCGTGCAGGACATCGCACGCCTGATCGATCGCGGCCGCGAGGACGCCAACCGCACCGTCGTGCGTACTTTCCCGCTGCGCTATGCCTGGGCCACGGATCACACCATGGTGGTGGACGGCCAGTCCATCACCATTCGCGGTGTCGCGTCCATCCTGAACAGCATGTACGGCAACAACGCACCGAGCACGGAGAACACGCCGCAGCGCGGCAGTGACCGCCGTGTCGACAGCGTCGCCCCCGGCGAGGCGAACGCAGGCCGTGGTGGCACGCGTGCGCTTTCGGGCCTGGGCGGCAATGATCGCAGTGGCGGCAAAGCGCCGCTGCCGCCTGGCGGTATCGGCCAATATGCCGGCGGCGGCTCTGTCGCTCCGCTGCCCAGCGGCGAAGGCCGCAGCCGCACCGATGCATTCCAGGAAGACGGCGGCAGCGCCCCGATCATCCATGCAGACCCGCGCAGCAACTCGGTGCTCGTACGAGACCGCGCAGACCGCATGGCGGCCCACCAATCGTTGATTGAATCGCTGGACACGCGCCCGGCTGTGCTGGAGATCAGCGCCAATATCATTGAGATCAGCGAGAGCGCATTGGAAGACCTCGGCGTTGACTGGCGTCTGCACAACAGCCACGTCGACATGCAAACCGGTTATGGCACGAACACGCAATTGTCCAATCCGGGCTCGCTCGATGCGGTATCCACAACGGCCAACGCCGCTGCTGCCATTGCCGCTACGCCGACGGGGGGCGTGTTGACCGCCGTGATCGGTGGGGCATCGCGTTACCTGATGGCGCGTATCAGCGCGCTGCAGCAGACCAACCAGGCGCACATCACCGCGAGCCCCAAGGTGGCCACACTCGACAACACCGAGGCCATCATGGACAGCAAGCAGAATTTCTACGTGCCGGTGGCGGGGTATCAGTCGGCGGATCTGTACAGCATTTCGGCGGGCGTGTCGTTGCGCGTGTTGCCGATGGTGGTCACCGATGGCGGCGTCTCGCGCATTCGCATGAACATCCATATTGAGGATGGCCAGATCACCAGTCAGATGGTCGGCAACCTGCCGGTGGTGAACAAGAGCGAGATCAACACCCAGGCACTCATCAACGAAGGCGAAAGCCTGCTGATTGCCGGCTACTCGGTAGACCAGCAGACCAAGGGCGTAGATGCTGTGCCCGGGCTTTCGAAGATCCCGTTGCTGGGAGCACTGTTCCGGCACGACCAGACGACCGGGCAGCGGTTTCAGCGGCTGTTCCTGCTGACACCGCGTGTGGTAGCGCTGTAGTGCTTTTGCCAATGTAGTCACGACAAAGCCTCCGTTCGGGAGGCTTTGTCATTCGTGCCCGCCAGCCGCGCGGTCAGGGGCGGTTTGACGGCCCGGCGGTGCCTTGCTGAACAAGCGTATTCCAGTGGCGCTGGGCGATGGGAAGCAATGCCAGCGCAAGACCTTCGCGGCGTTCGTCTGCGGTGCCGTGCTGATCCTGCCGTGCCAACCGGCGGAGAGCCTGCGCATTCGGGTCGTGCGTAATCCGCGTCGCCAATTGCGGTAGAAGACGCCTGAGCGTACTCGTTCCCTTGGCGCCCTCGGCCACTTTGCTGAGGTCCAACACGAATTGGCGGCCAGCTTCTGATGCCAGCAGCGGTTTCAGTTCAGTCTGCAACGGCTGTGCAAGCGCTGCGAGTGTGGCCTGGGCCTGCGTGGCGGTCCATAACTGCTGAACAATCGGTACCAGCTGTGCAGCCACCTGGTGCGAAGGGTTGGTTGACGGATAGCGCCGTGCCTGCTCGCGCAGGCTCTGGATCTGCGCGTGGCTGGCAATCTTCTGAGCGAACGCCGGAAGCATGTGTTGCAGCCGGCTGGAGCCGCGCACGCCAAACGCACCTTCGCCAATGGCGATCACCAGCTGGCGCCCCGCGCTGGAGGCCACCAGATCGGCAAGTTCATGCTGCAGGGCGCGCGGCAGCGCACGCGCGGCGGTAGCCAAACGTGCGGACACCTCGCGATCGGGCTCCATGTTGAACGCGTTGGCCAATGCATGCTGCATGGCGGTAGACGCATCGGCCTGCACGGCCGTCGGATTGCGCAGGACCTGATTCCTCACTTCGGGTAGCCGGTCATGGGCATTCTTCAGTCGAAACGCGACCGAGACCAACTGGCCGTCGTTCATGCCGCTTGCCGAACCGAAGACGGCATTTTCCATCTCTTCGTTCTTGCGCTCGATATCGGCGTGCAGCAATTGAAGGCGAGGCGCGTTCTTCATCGCCCATTCTTCACGCACCTTGCCGATTTCGGTGTGCAGATGTTCCGGAAAGTGCACCTTGCGGCCGGGCATCGGGGTGATGAGCGATTTTGGCAGGCCTTGTATCGTGAGCCCCGTGCAGCCACGCAGATCGATGGTCTTGAGCTGGCGCAGGTTTCCGACCGACGCCGGGACGGCGCGTAGCTGCGGACAGTGCGAGAGGTCGAGCGTTTTCAGATGACGCAACTGCCCAATGGAATCGGGTACCGAAGTCAGGCCCACGTTGTGGTGCAGGTTCAGTTCGGTGAGCTTCGACAGATTGCCGATGCTGCCCGGCACCTCGCGCAGGTAGGTGTGTGCCAGAGACAGCGTCTTCAGCTTGCGTGCGTTGCCAATGTCGCGCGGCAACCCGGTGAGCGGTGAATGCTGGATGGCAAGGTGCTCCAGGTTCGCCAGACCGTGCATGGTCGGTAACTCGCGCACGCCACTTCCCACGATCTCAAGATGTTTCAGGCTCGACAACTGCCCCAGCGTGTCGGGCACCGCGTGCAAGCGTTGGTTGTCGTGCAGCTTGAGCGTCTCCAGCAGGCCAAGGTTGCCCAGATCATGCGGCAACTCGCGCAAGTCGCAATCCGACAGGTGGAGCGCCTTGAGGTGCGCGATTTCGGAGACGAGATCCGGCAGATGGAGCACGGGCGTCGCCTTCAGTTCGATCTTGTCTGCGGGCTCTCGACGCCCTCGCGCCACGTCTTCGATGTGCGTCAGTGCAATGTCGAGCTGTCGTGCCGCATTGAAGTGAGCAGGCGGGTTTGCCGGGCGGTAGTCAGCAATCCGGGCATGCATCTGCGCGTGCCATTCTTCCAGGGCCTGGCGGACGCCGGAGCCGGCGATGCGCGCATTTACGGCAGCGGCGCCATGCAGCGGGATTTCGGGCGCCGGGGCGCGGGCATGGAGTGGGCTGTTTGGTGCCGTGCGCGAAGTCCCGGGTGATGTGCCGGCGGTGATGTTGGGGCGTGCAGCGGAAGGCCCGCCAGCATTTGCAGACGAGCGGCGCAGCCCGAACAATCCGGCAATACCGCCGCGCCGGGGCTGCCGTGCCGGCTCCTGCCGTGGGGGCGTGGCGTAGGCGGGGACGTTGCTGCGCGCTGGAGTGGAATCGGCGGCCGGAGCCTGCGAAGTGCGGCGGAATGGATTGATCGAGGGCATTGAGATTCGAGTCGGGGGTGTACGACGTTGGCGTCGCACCGGTGGTGGAAAACAACGACCCCACGCCAACATCGCGTGGGGCCGAGGTGAAACAAACGCACGCGGTGGCTTATGCGGCCTTCTTATGCGTCGACGTGCTGACGTTGGCGCTAGCGCTCACCTGGCTCGAGCCGGAGGACTGCGGCGCCGATACGGGTGCCTTGGAGGTGACGTCGTCGCCGTCGTCATCGTCGTCGTCATTGCCGTTCGACTTGATGGCGTTCAGCATGCGTTGATTCGCGGACTGCTGTTGCAGGAGTTGCAGCTGCAGGAGCGCATCCTGCCCGGTGGGGTCGGCGCCGTTGGGTTGAGCCTTGTTGCTGCCGTTGCCGTTGCCATTGCTGGAGTCGACTTCGGCCTCGTGCTTCTTCTTGCCCTTGCGGCTCGCGTCTTCGTGGCCGTCTGCGACGGCCTGATGTTGCGTGCCGACGTAGTGCGCTTCAGGCTGTGTGGCGTGCCGGGTCTTGCGCGAGGCATGGAAATCTCCTGCCACGCCAGCGCCCGCAGCAGCAGCGCCGAGCAGCATGCCGCCGGTGCCATTGCCGCTGCCGCTCACCTTGTCGAACAGGTTCTGTGCCTGTGCGCCGGCCTCTGCCTTGGTGCCTTCCTTGGCGGCAAGCTTGACCGCATCCTTCAGGCCGCTGCGGCCGCCGGTCAGCGCGCCTTCCACCACCGAGTCGACCACCGTACCGCCCAGGTGCGTCTTCTGCAGTGTTGCCACGGCCGCGCTGGCGGCAAGGCCTTCAGGCGTCAGGTCCGAGGCCAACTGTGCGGCGTTACCTGCGGCTGAACCGATATCGCCCAGCGCTTCACCAAAGCGACCATGCGCGGCGGCTTTGCCGGCTGCGATGCTGCTGTCTGCGAAACCGTTGACGCTGTCACCAATGCCCTTGACCGTGCGGTCAGCGATGTCGTTGACGAAACCGCGCGCCTTGTCGACCTTGCTCAGGGCCTTGTCCAGCCCCTTGCTCAGATGGGCGTTTTCCAGCGATTTTTCGGCCACGTCGAAGGCGGCGGTATTCAGATCCCGCATGCCCTTGAAGGTGGCTTCGCCAACGCCCACGGCGTCGTGCAGCGCTTTTTGAATGCGCAGATGCACCAGATCGTTGGTCAAGGCTGCTGTTTGTTTGGCGACGGCTTCCACGTCGTGGGCGAGGTTCTTGCCCACGCTCTCGGCGGCGTGGGCGATGCCCTTGCCGACCTTGGCGATGTCATTGCCCAAGTGCTGAAAGGCGTGCTTGATTTTGCTGAAGATACTCATGGTGAGTCTCCGTGCTTGAGATGGCAAAAATGACGGCCGTTACCCGGCCGTCAGGTTAAGTGGCCTGGCGTTACGCGCCCTGCACCTGGGACTGCTGCTGTTGCGCGCCGCCGGCCTTTTGGGCTTGCAGTTGCTCCAGCACCTTGATCATGTCTTTGAGCAGCGTCTCGAGCTGGGCCATGGGGCTGTTGGTGCCATTGCCGGTGCCGTCTGCGCCGTTTGCCCCATCCGCCGTGGAGGTGTTCGGCGTGCCGGATGCACCGGACGCACCGGACGCGCCGTTTGCCCCACCGGCTGCTGTGCCGCCCGCTGCGCCGCCTGCACCGTTTGCCCCGCCGGCCGCACCAGCGTTGCCAGCGCCACCCGCGCCAGCGCCGCCGCCTTGCGTCTGTTGCTGTTGTTGAGCCAGCATCTTCAGTAGATCGTCCAACACCTTCAGCAGTTGTTCGATCATGGAGTCGTTGCTGTTCTGGCCGCTGGCCTGGGCACCGTTGGCGCTGTTCGCGCCGGATGTGCCATCGGCTGCGCCCGTGTTGTCGGCACCGTTTGCACCGCCGGCATCGCCCGTGTTGTCGGCACCGTTTGCACCGCTGGCATCGCCCGTGTTGTCAGCGCCGTTTGCGCCACCGGCATCGCCTGTGCTGTTGGAGCCATCGGCACCGCCTGCCGCGCCTGCGCCGGCGCCGCCGTCAGCGCCACCTGCCGCGCCTGCGTCGGCACCACCGTCAGCGCTACCTGCCGCGCCTGCACCGGCACCGCCATCAGCACCGCCGGACGCGTTCGACATCATCTGCTGCTGCATCAGTTGCAGCGCGTCGTCGAGCATCTGGAGCATGTCGTCCATATTGAGGCCCTTGCCGCCGTTGGCGCCACCCGCGCCATCGACGCCCTTGGCGCCTTCGCCCGTGTCGAGCTTGTGCTGCATCTGCTCGCTGAGCGTCATGAACTTCAGCAGGTCTTCCAGCAGCTTCATGAGCGCTTGCATCGGGTCCTGGCTGCTGGAGTCGCCGCCGTTGTCATCGCCAACTTGCTGGCCCTTGCTGGCACCCTGCGCGCCTTGTGAACCCTGGGCGCCTTGCGCACCTTGGCTTGCAGACGGGCCATGCGCAGCACCCGCGCCCGGGGCGCCACCGCCGGCTGCGCCACCTGAGCCGCCGCCAGCGCCTGCATTGGCGCCGCCTTGTGCGGTGGCGTTGCGCAGCATGGCTTCAAGCACCTTCAGGATGTCTTGCACGAGATGCTGCAGCGGGCTTTCGGCCTGATTCTGTTTGCCGGGCTGATCCAGTTGGAGCTGGGTCGAAATGTTCAGTGAAGCGTTGTCTTGGACCTTCATATTCATGTGTCACCTCAGTGGGCAGGCGTGATGCATGGCACCGCCCAGGCCGCTGACTGGACGCATGCCGATACAAAGAGGAGAGAAACGCCGCACGACCGACGTCTGCAGAGAAACGGCGGCACGGCAATCGCTTCCGATTCCGGTTCGGGTCGCGGGGCCGGCATGGCCCTGCGCGTTCTGCCCGTGCCGGGCCGCGCAGCCCTGGGCAGCCGCGTGCCGGCACGCCGATCGCAAAGCGAAATGGCATGTCGGGCGACTTTGGTGGAACGTTAGGGAATGTCGGCCGTCAGGCGATGCTGCGAGGCCGAAGCGCTGATCACCGAGACGAAATCGCAGGCCAGAGGGATGCGAGAGGAGGCAAACTCACGCGCGCGCCGCCGTGTCAGGGCATGCGGCGGACCAATCGACAGTGGATTTCAGAAGTTGTGCGTGACGCGCAGCGCCAGCGTGCGGCCGGGCAGGATCGGGATGTAGCTGCTGCTGAGCGTGTTGCCGTACATGCGCACGTTGAAGAGGTTGCGGGCAAAGACGTCGATGCGCCAGCTCTTTTGGTGCCAGAAGAGGCTGCTGTCGACGCGCACGGCGCCGGGCACCCGAAACGAGACATCACCATGGGCATCGGCTCGGCCTTGCGCGCTGATGCCAAGCCCCACGCCGGCACCTGCGAACACGCCGCTTTGTAAGGTGTACGTCGTCCAGAGCGCGGCGTTTCGAGCTGGCACGCCGGGTACGTAGCCGCCCGGTAGCCTTGCCGACATACGAGAGGCCGACAACCACAACGAGGCCTCCCAGCCGCGCGCCACCGCGCCCTGCATCGACAGTTCCACGCCCTGGTTGGTTTGTTCGGCCAGTTGTGTGTAGTAGCCCGGGTGCGACACGTCGGCCAGGCTCACGTTCTTGGCATCGATTCGATAGAGCGCTGCCTGTGCCGTCAGCGTGTGGTGGGCGTTTTCCCACCGCAGGCCGGTTTCGACCTGGCGGCTGCGCTCGGGTTGCGTGCCGGTGCCGTCATAGAAGTAACCGGTGTTGATCTGGAAGCCACGCATGTAGTCGGCAAACCAAGCCGTGGTCGGGGTGAGCTTGTAGAGCACGCCGAGGGCAGGCGTCCAGGCCACGCCTCGCAATTGCGTATGGGGCAGCAGGGCGACGTAGTTGTTCGCGCGGATGGAACCGGACATCTCCCATCTGTCGCCAATGGAGACGTGGTCGCGCAGGCGGAAGATCGATTGCCGCAACGTCTGCGACAACCAGTTGCCCGGAACGAACGTTGCCTCCGGCAGCGGCACGGGCGCAAATGGGTCTTGCGTGACCTGGGCGATGGACCCCGGTTTGACCAGGTTCTGCCGCTCCTGGATCTCTTCCCAGCCGAGCGTGAATGCATGGCGCACGGCGTTGTGCGACAAGGTGCCCGTCAGCTCGTTCGACATGGCCCAAAGGCGGCTCTCTGTATGGCGCAGCCCGCAGATGGTGTTGTTGGGCATGGCGTTATACGACGAAGCCGAGCCGAGGTCCCACTGGGCCGATTCCTCTCTCACGGATTCATAGCTCGCCCGCGAGTGGATGGCCCAGTCATCGGTCAGGTTGCGCGAGGCCGTGTAGTAGACGCGCGTGCCGCTGCCTTCCACGCGGTCGTCTACGTTGCCGAAGGGAAGCTGCGCGGGCACGCGGGCAGGTGCGCCCCCCAGCGCGAAGGTGGCGAGCGGCACGGGCTGTCGGCTGGTGAGCGATTCGATGCCGGCGGTGATGCTTGTTGCGCTGTCGTTCCAGCCCAGCGCGGCGTGGCCGTAGCTGACGCGGTGGCCCGCGTATCCGGCATCGCTATCGGTCGTTGTGTCATTGAGCCCAACGAAGCGGTAAGACAACCCGTTGCCCCCGAAGCCGCCGGCCAGGTCAGCTACCACCTTACGCCCGGTGTGCGAGCTGATCTCCATGGCGATGCTGCGCTGCGCGACGGCGGTGGGCGCCTTCAGGCTGGCATTGATGGCGCCGCCAGCCATGGTGACGCTCGCCACGTCGGCGTTCGGCCCTTTGATGACGTCGATCTCTTCAAGTGCGTCCACGGGCCGCAAGGAGCCAAGCTTGTCGGGCAAGCCATCCACCGAAATTGTGTTGGTCAGGTAGCCCCGGATGGCGTAGAGCGGCGGTGCTGTGGGGTCAGCCAATACCGATGCCACGCCGGCCTGCGCCAGTGCCGCATTCAATGAGGTCGGCTGTTGGCTGGCCAGGAGGCCGCGCGTGATCGTATTGACGGCGTGCGGCATGCTCGTCATCGGCATTTCAACGCGGGTGATGGCGCTGCTGGAGACCACCGCGAATCCTATGTCGCCTGCGCCATGGACTTCCGACGGCGGTAGCGAGCCGATGTCACGCGGTGAGTCGGGTGCGCCGGCGTTGTCGGCCGCCACGACGGTGAGCGTGCCGTCAGGCAGTACGGAGAGCGCCAGCCCGCTGTTTTGCAGGGCCAACCGGGCCGCGTCTGCGGCCGTCATCTTGCCGTCGATGGGGCCTGCCCAGCGCTCCTTCACAAGGCTGGATGCGAACGACACCGGTTGACCGCTCAACCGCGTGATTTCCATCAGGACATGCTCGAGCGTCGAGCGCTCGATATGCAGTTGCAGCGGCTCGTCAGCCGCCATGGCATGCGCCTGCTGTGCCATCGACAGTCCGATCAGCACGGCAGCCAGGCCAGGGAGGCGGAACCAGGTAAGAGGCAAGGGCGTCATGAGGGACAGCGCTGTCACCGTACGGCGAAGGTCTGCAAAAGACAGGGAACAAAACACGTCAGCGCAACCTGCGCGTGAAATTCCCATGGCCTTCGGCGGCATCGCTGAGGCAGGCGGACTTGGCGGCTAGGCGCCCTCCCGAAAGCAGACGTTTACGCGCAACGCGATGTGTTTGGGGCTCAAAGCGGAACGAGGGATGCGCATGCCGTCGAGCAGGCTGCCGCAGATGCGGTCAAGGCTGTACCGCGATGTGTCCGGAAAGAAGCCTGGGTTGAGCGCGGATGCGCCCCCCGGTTTGCGCGCGGTTTCAGTACAACACCCATGCCGAACCGGCGTTCGCATTTCGCCGGCACGATCGACGGGATTCGCTTCTCGTTCATACCCCACCCGTATTTTTATTGTGGTGAAACGGGCGCGAATAACGCAGGAACCGTGCCACGGTTCCCCTCCGAAGTGGGGGGCGGATTTCCGCCGAGCCGCTTGACGCGGCCCATCGGCGCAGCGCACCGCAGTGACAGATCGGGCGAGCTGTTTCCTTTGCGAACATGATTCGATCGGCGGGCTGCGTTTCGCCCCGCAACGGTTCGTTTCGCGCCGTGGGGCCGCCGTACGGCGGCTGCCCGCTATGGTTGTTGGCGTTTCTGACTCGTCCTTCTGCCGTGGTGCTTATGCTGTCATCAACGTCTTGCTTTGCCGATGCGCTGGCCGATCGTATTCGCTCGTCGCTCCAACAGACAGCTCAGACGAGCGGACTTGCCGCGCGGCACGAGCGCTTTTACGAAGTCGCCCAGGCGCTGCGATCCGAAATTCTGGAATTGGTGTCCGAAGAACCGGACGACCTCGCCGTGCTGAAGTGCGCTCAGGCCTTTCGAGAAGAGACGCAGTCATTCAAGCAGCGGCACGCCATTGTGCGACTCGCGTATTCGCCCGAGGTCGACCAGCGCTATCCGTTTCGCGATGAAATGGAGCAGCCCATTCTTATCACCACGCTTGAGCCGACGGGGCGATCCAGAGACCGCTTCGAGCGTTACCCGGCCGACGCCGTTTGGCCGTATCTGCAAGCCGATGTGGCGCCCAGTGTGCGTGGCGCGCTGTACCAACGCACGCTTCTGTGCCGGCGGATGCAGCGTGCTGATCTACGCGACACGCGCGAGGAGGCGCTCATTGGCGAGCGCGGTGTATTTGCCGCCCGGGACATTGCCGTGGGCGCATGCCTTGGCGTGTACGGCGGCCGGCTCCTGACGCCTGCCACTTATTACACCTGCCTGGACGATTCCTTCGTGCTGAGCACCAGCGCCGGCGGCATCGATTCGTGGATCGACGGTGAAAACATCCTGGCGATGGCCAACACCATCTTTACCTACGAACGTGGAGAGGCCGATCGGCAGGCGGAGTCGGGCTACAACATGGAGGCAGCGGTGTTTGAGGCCACTTCACGTTGCGGACGACGCTTTGCCATCCGCGCCTTCTTTGCCACAGAGCGCGTGGTCGCCGGTGCCGAGTTGCGCTGGAACTATCGCTACGCGCCGGACCTGATTCGCCAGCGGTTTGGCGCGCACGCTGCGGTCTAAGGGTAGGACGCAGATGCCATCGCAGCGTCAGCGGCGTCGGTTTCCCCAAAACGCTTGCCGACTTCCTGTCCAGGAGCTACGTGCCAAATCAACCCGGCGACCGGCAAGACCGCCTATTGAAATGGACATGAAAAAGGGCGCTCTACCAAATCAGAGCGCCCCAGCGTGCATCGATCAGCGACGAGCCGTTACGGCTCGTGGCGCAGATACCCTTCCTTGCTCGGGTCTGGCATGAAGTACGTCACAACGAACGACACCGCGCACAGCGCTGTCACATACCAGTAGAACGTCGATTCGGTGCCGGCCTGCTTGAACCACAGCGCAACGTATTCCGCCGAACCACCGAATACCGCGTTGGCAATCGCATACGACAGGCCCACGCCCATTGCGCGCACTTCCGGCGGGAACATCTCAGCCTTGATCAGCCCGCTGATCGACGTATAGAAGCTGACGATGGCCAGCGCCAGCGTGATGAGGCCGAAGGCCGCGAGCGGAGTCGACACCGTGGCCAATGCCTTCATGAGCGGCACCGTCCCCAGCACCGAAAGGGCCCCGAACAGCAGCATCGAATTGCGTCGACCAATGCGATCGGACAGCGCGCCAAACACTGGCTGCAGCACCATGTAGACGAACAGCGCGCCCGTCATCACGGTGGAGGCAGTCTTGGTGTCCATGTGCGCCGTGTTGACGAGGTACTTCTGCATGTACGTCGTGAACGTGTAGAAGATCAGCGAGCCGCCGGCGGTAAAGCCGAGCACGCGCATGAACGCACCCTTGTGCTGCCACGCCCCGCGGATCGTGCCTGCGTGCTCGGCCTTGCGCGCCGAGGCGGTCTGCGTTTCGTGCAGCGATTTACGCAGGTACAGGGCGATCAGCGCCGTCAGCGCGCCCACCACAAACGGAATGCGCCAGCCCCAGGCTTTCAGCTCGGCGGTCGTCAGCAGTTGCTGCAGGATCACCAGCACCAGCACCGCGCACAACTGGCCGCCGATCAGCGTCACATACTGGAACGAGGCAAAGAAGCCGCGGCGTCCCTTCAGCGCCACCTCGCTCATGTAGGTGGCACTCGTGCCGTATTCCCCGCCCACCGAGAGGCCCTGGAAGAGTCGCGCTACGAGCAGCAGGAACGGGGCCAGCGCACCGATCTGCGCGTACGTTGGCAGTACCGCGATCAGCAGCGAACCGCCGCACATCATCAGCACCGAGATCATCATTGCAGTGCGACGGCCGTGCTTGTCGGCAATGCGGCCGAACAGCCAGCCGCCAATCGGACGCATCAGGAAGCCAGCCGCAAATACGCCCGCCGTGTTCAGCAGTTGCGTCGTGCGGTCGCCGCTGGGGAAGAACGCCGGCGCAAAGTACAGCGAGCTGAACGCGTAGACGTAAAAGTCGAACCATTCGACGAGGTTGCCCGACGACGCGCCGACGATGGCAAAGATACGGCGGCGTGTGTCGTGCGGGTCAACCGCATGCGGGGTTGCAGTGCTATCCATGAGGGCGTCTCGGTGTGGTTGTTCTGTGGGCAGCCTAAGCTGACCCTCAGAATTGTAGCGACATGTCGCAGATTGTCGCGCCCCGGAATTGCCCCGATGGATGAGATGGTGTGTTGCGGGAGGTGTAGAACAGGCGTGCTGAGGTTACGCAGAAACGGGTACGCTCAACGCGCGTACCCGGCCGATTTCGCTCACCGCGCCCCCTGCCGCGCGTTGAACACCGCACGCAACCCGAGCGCCACGAGGGCCGCCGCCGTGCAGAACGTCATCAGTCCCGTCCAGCGCGCGCTTGTCCACGCCAGGCTCGCGCCATACGCACCCACCGACATGCCGATGAACAGCGCCGTCATGAACACCGCGTTGATGCGGCTGCGCGCTTCGGGGGCCAATGCATAAATGATGGTCTGGTGCGACACCAGCGCTGCCTGCACGCCCACGTCAAAGATGAGCGTGCCGATCACGATTGCGATGAGCGATTGCGGGAACAGCGCCATCGCGGCAAACGTCACCGCCATGAGCAACGCGCCGCCTGCTGCGATGTGGCCTGGCGCAACGCGGCCTGACAATCGGCCGGCAATGCTCGCGCCCAGCGCGCCCGCTGCGCCGGCCAGACCTAGCAGACCCGCTTGCCCCGTCGACAGGCCGAGCGAACCCGTCAGATGCAGTGTCACGGTCGACCAGAAGCCCGAGAACGCAATGCCGATGAACGCCTGCGTGATGGCCGACGCGCGCAGCCGCGGGTGCTGGGCGAACAGCGTGCCGAGCGAGCGCAACAACGTGAGGTACGGCTTCCGCATGGTCGCTGGCGGCGTCACGCCAAAGTGGGCCGCGCGCACGGCAATCGCCAGCCCGACAATCGCCACTGCCGACACGCCGAATGCCGCGCGCCAGCCAAAGTGGTCTGCAATGATGCCGCTGAACACGCGCGAGCTGACGATGCCGATCAGCAACCCCGTCATTACCGTGCCGATGTTGCGATTGCGGTTGTGGTCGGTGCTGATGGCGGCGGCGCTGGGCACGAAGTCCTGCGCGATGGTGGCCGACAGCCCCACTGCAAAGCCTGCCGCAGCCAGCACTGGCAGGTTGGGCGCAAGGCAACTGGCGATGAGCGCCAGCGTGAGCAGCACCGCCTTCCACAGGATGACGATGCGACGGTCGTACCGGTCGCCCAGCGGGCCGAAGAAAAAGATGCCGCTGGCATAGCCCGCCGCCGTGAGCGTCGGCAACACGCCCAACGCGTGCGGCGCGATGGCGAGGTCGCGGCCAATGAGGCCGAGCAGCGGGTGGTTCAGGTAAATGCATGCCACGCTGATGCCCGCACCGGCCGTGAGCAGGCGGATCAACCCCTGGGTGTCAGGCGCGGCAGATGCGGTAGCGGTATTCGTGTTGGCAGGCGTTGGGGACGCAGGCGAGGTCGACATGGGAACCTCATGGAAGAAATTGCTGCATCGCAGCGAAGCGGCGATGCTAACAACTTTCCTCTGAGCTTGCTGGCGGCCAATAACCTTGCTGGGGGTGGTGTCAGGCGCGCTGTCCGGCGGGGTTGGGCGTTGAGGCAGGGGCCTCTTCCACGTCTTCGCTGTGGCCGCCCTGCACGTCGTGGCCGGCGTTGTCGATCCACAGGCGAGCGCGGTCTTCGCCCACGCGCGAGAGCTCCATGCGGTATTCGTAGCGGTCGGGTCGGTAAAGGCCCTGCAGCAGTTGCACGGGCCGCCCGCTCATCTCGCGCACGATGCGCTGGACGGACAGCAGCGGCGCGCCCACCGCCACATCCAGGTACTGCGCCGTCGCCACATCGGCCAAACGGGCAGACACCACTTGCGACGCCCGATCGATCCGCACGCCCGAACCCTCGATCAGCCGCAGCAGCGACTGGTTTGCCAGGCGGTCCAGCGTGAGCTTGCTCGTCACGTCCAGCGGCAGCCACGTGGTGATGAGCGCCATGGGCGTGTCTTCCAGGTGGCGCACGCGCACGAGTTTCTTGATCGGCGTGCCGGGTGCGATTTCCAGGCATTTGGCCTCGTCGGGCGGGGCCAGCACGTCTTCAAATTCGACGACGACGGCGGAGGTGCGCTCGCCCACGTCGATGATGTTCTGCAGCAGCGTCTGGGCGCCGCCGCCCATCGTCACCGGGTCATCGGGCTTGACGACAAAGGTGCCCATGCCGCGATGGCGGCGCACCAGACCTTCCTTGACGAGGTAGTCGAACACGCGCCGCATCGTGACGCGTGAGGCCCCGAACTGGCGGGCCAACTCGATTTCGCCCGGCATCGGGCCGTCACTGAACCTGCCCTCAAGAATCTGTTGGCGCAGGACGACGTAGATCTGGTGGTAGAGCGGTACCACGGCATCAGGCATGGCAGTCGTGGTTCCGGGCGTGAGCAGCGAGGTCGAGGGCGAAATCAAGAGGGGCGGCCATCAGCCGATGGCACAACGGCGCGGAATGCGTTGGAAAGGCGGGTCGAACGCGGCCGTTTGCCCATTCATCCGCGACGATAGGGCGTTTTTCCGGGCCTGTAAAGTTGTGTGTTACCCGTTGGCCGGCGGTGTATCAGCGGCCGTTGCAGCGGGACTTTCCCCCTGCCCATAACGGGGATTGCGCTCGCGTATCGAGTTCTTGGGCGCAACAGGCTCGCCCAGCGCATTGACCAGCGCCACGTGGATTGGCGTGCCGCTCTCGCGGTCGCGCAACAGGATCGGGCCTTCGCCGTCGGGCGTGAGGTAGCGGTCGCCCCATTGCATCAGCGCGACGATGGCGGGCAGCAGGTCGACGCCCGCCCGCGTGAGCCGGTAGGCATCGCGCACGCGGTCGCCCGGCTCCTGATACGGCACGCGCCGCAGGATGCCGTACGTCACCAACGCCTTGAGCCGCGACGACAGGATCGCCGACGAGCACCCCGTGCGGCGCAAAAACTCATCAAACCGCGTCACGCCCGAGAACGCCTCGCGCAGCACGAGCAGCGTCCATTTCTCGCCGACGATCGACACGGCGGCAGCGATCGAGCAGGGCTCTTCCATCGACGTCACAAGCTCCGACGCCGCTGGGACGGGGAAGGGTTCCGGGATTCTCATGGCAAAAGCATAGTCAATTCTGACTTTACTTGCAAAAGTCAGGGTTTCTGCTAATCTAGCTTCAAATTAGAAAGTCAGGCGGTGATCCCGTGCTGGCGGTCAATAACAACGATCCATCGCGTGAGGAGATCCCCATGCTTTACACCATCCACCGTTACCCCGCCGAATGGATCGACCGCTGGACCATGCACGACGGCTCCATCGCCACCGTGCGCCCGATTCTGCCGCAAGACGCCCCGCTTGAGGCGGCCCTGGTAGACGGGCTGTCGTCCGAGTCGCGCTATGCGCGGTTCCTGGTGGGCGGGGGCCGGCTGACCGACGAGATGCTCGCCGCCTACACGCAAATCGATTACGTGAACCACATGGCGCTGGTCGTGAGCGTGGCGCGCCCCGACGGCACCGGCGAAGACCTGATCGCCGATGGCCGCTTCGTCGTGGAAGACGGCGTGGCCGAATTTGCAATGCTGGTGGCCGATGCGTGGCAGGGCAAGGGCGTCGGGCGACGTTTGTTCGCCACGCTGGTCCGCGCGGCCCGGGTGTGCGGCGCGCGTGAAGTCTTCGGCGAGGTGCTGTCCATCAACCGCCGAATGATCAGCCTGGCGCGCGATGCGGGTTTCCACGTTGCCAATGTCCCGGGCGATGCCACCGTCTGCACCGTGCGCCTGCCGTTGGCCGATGTTGAAGCGGTCATGACGCCGTTCGTTTTCGCCTGAAATTCCGAGCTTTGCGGGCCTGCATCTCATGCAGGCGCGCTTACCGTGTGTCTCTTTCGCCGCCGTTGGGCGGCTTCTTTTTTGGCTGATTCATCGATATTGATGGCGCTCAGAGCAAAAAATCATCGCTTTTGTGGATGAATGGATGCGCATAGACTCATCCGCATGGCCTGGTTCGTGGGTGCCCCCCACCTGCGTGCCGGTGCCGCCTTGTTCAATCCCTGCCGCCTTTGCCCCCACCATGAGCGACGTCACACCCGTGCTTGCACCGTTTCACCTGGCTTTTCCTGTCCACGATATTGCCGCGGCGCGCGCCTTCTATGGCGGCATCCTCGGTTGCCCGGAGGGGCGCAGTTCGCCGGACTGGGTGGATTTCAATTTCTACGGCCACCAGATCGTCGCCCACCTCGCGCCGGACGAAATCGGCCACCGCAAGACCAGCGCCGTCGACGGCGACAACGTGCCCGTGCGCCACTTCGGCGTAGTGCTGTCGATGCCCGAATGGGAAGCGGCAGCCGACAAGCTGCGCGCCGCCGGCATCGAGTTCATCATCGAGCCGCACATCCGCTTCAAGGGTGAAGTGGGCGAGCAGGCCACGATGTTCTTCCTCGATCCGTCGGGCAACGCGATGGAGATGAAGGCGTTTGCCAATATGGCGTCGCTGTTTGCCAAGTGAGCCGCCGCGGCGCGCGTATCCTTGCGCTTCTCCACTGATGCGCGCGCCCCATGCTTCGAGAACTCAAGACCTTCATCGCCGTTGCCCGGCACGGCACCTTTGCGGGCGCGGGCGATCGCATCGGCCTGACGCAGTCTGCGGTGAGCGCGCAGATCCAGCGTCTGGAAGCGTCGCTCGGCTTCCCGCTCTTTGATCGCACGGGCCGCTCAGC
The DNA here is from genome assembly GCA_000955795.1 of Burkholderiaceae bacterium 26. Taxonomy (GTDB): domain Bacteria; phylum Pseudomonadota; class Gammaproteobacteria; order Burkholderiales; family Burkholderiaceae; genus Ralstonia; species Ralstonia chuxiongensis. The sequence goes on along the minus strand of JYOB01000016.1, from coordinate 201,820 downwards.
CACGCTCAACGCCGCCGGGCGCGATGCGCTGGCGCTGGCAGAACACATCGTCACGCTGTATGACCGTCTGGGCGACCAGGCGGGCGGCAACGAGCAACGCGGCCTGGTGCGCGTCGGCGCGATTGCTTCGGTGCAGACGTCGTTTCTGGTGGATGCGCTGGTGCAATTTCGCAGCGAATTCCCGCATTGCCGCGCACGCATTCTGCCGGGTGTCTCACTTGACTTGCTTGGCTTGGTGGATGCCGGCGAGATCGACCTGGCCGTGCTGATCCGCCCCCCGTTTGCGGTGCCGGCCGATCTGGAATGGCGCACGCTGGTGGCCGAACCCTTCGTGCTGCTGGTGCCCGCCAGCGTGCCCGGCGATGACTGGCGCGCGCTGCTCACGCGTCAACCGTTCATCCGCTACGACCGCCGCTCGTTCGGCGGCCGCCGCGTCGATCAGTTCCTGCGCGACCAGCGCATCACCACGCACGATGTGATCGAACTCGACGAGCTGCAAGGCATGACGCAACTCGTGGCGCGCGGGCAGGGCGTCGCACTTGCCCCGCAGACCGCCGCGCAAGCCACCTGGCCGCCCGGCACACGTGCCATCAGCTTGGGTGACGACACGTTTTACCGCGAGATCGGCCTGATCGAACGCCCCCGCCACAGCCGTCAGCCCATTGCTGGGCGGCTTGCCGATTGCATTGACGAAGCCGCCCGTCCGCATCAGTGATGCGGTGTGCCGCGGGCACCCAACCGATCAAAAGCTCAGGGCCTGTTCGATTTCCTGAACCTTGCGCCGCGCCAGCGCCAGGTTCGATTTGTTCTTGTCGAGCACGACGTAGAGGAACAGTCCGGGTTTGCTCGCGACGGGGCGAATGATGTGGTACTGCTTGCTGAGCGTGATCAGGATGTCGTCAATGACATCGTCCAGCTTGAGTGCCTGCATGGTCTTGAGCTTGGCGCGAACCACCTCGGTATTGCCCGCCGCGGCGAGTTCGAGGTCGATCCCATCGCCTGCCGATGCGAGGATCATGCCGCTGGCGCTGTCGACCAGCATGGCGCACATTGCTCCGTCGAAGGTTGCGAGATGGGTAATGGAACTGTTGAGATTGCTCATGATTTGACTCCCCCGATGGTGTGAGTAGGTTGTGGCGATGAAATCGGTGCGACCGCGGCCAGTGCGGCTAGGCGGGTCGGTGCAGCAAAGACATGGCGGGCAGCGCAGCGAGTTCTTCTGCGATGCGCTTGGCCTCCCATAGGGCGCGCCCGAGCACGGCATCGTGCCGGTTCGCCATGCACACTTGCACGATCGCGGACTGGCGGACCGGCTGGAACACCATGGTCCCCATGTCGGTTTCAAGCACCATCCGGTGGCAGGTGCTGAAGCGCATTTCGCGCCCCAGTGCACGGACCACCGACATGACCGTGCTCGTCATGGCCGAGAGGCGCGCCGCGCTATAGCGTGTTGGGTCCAGTGCAGAGGCAATCGTGAAGCCGTCGAGCGTACAGAGCGTCGCGGCGGACAGGTCGGGTAGCGCATCGGCGTACCTGGTCAGCACCGCCGTGGCGGCGTGCGTGAGTTCGGCTGGAACGGGGGATGCTGCTGCGTTCATGTTTGCAGGGTGTAGAGCATGATTTCGACGATATCGAGCATCTGTGCCCGCTCGCGGACATCGGCCATGACCACCGGAATGGCTCGCCCGAGCACCTGGCTGAGCTGGGCGGAGAACGCATCGACCCGAGCGGGCGTGGCCGGCCGCGCCACAAGCACCAGCGTGGATGGCTGCGCGGGTTCCGAGGCGATGCGACGCAGCAGGGGAATGCAACGCTCGCCCACGTCGGGCGCGTTGACGTCAACCATGACGATCGCGCCGGCGATGACGGAGATGAGCCAATCCCGCAGGAAATCGAAACGGTCCTGCCCGGGGCTGCCGTAGATCTGCAGCAGTTCGCCATTGCCCAGATCCACCTCGCCGAAGTCGACGCCAACGGTTGTGGTGGCCTTGGCGGACGCGTGGCGATCAAGATTGGGCACATCGCAATCGATGGTCACCTCACCGCAGAGCGTGCGAATGGCTGTTGTCTTGCCGATGCCCATCGGGCCGAAGATGCCAATGCGATGCATTCAGGGTCGGCCTTGTAGCTGATGGCGAGACGTTCGCAGCCAGCGCCCGACGACGTCGAAGAAGCGGCTGTGGGAAACGCTTGCGTTCGCGGGCGCGGTCGCCAACGGGGCATCGCGGTGCACGTCGATCTGCAGGGCGCCAAGCCGATTGAGCGTACGCAGCAGCAGGCGGGCCTCTTCCTGTTCGAGTCCGCCGTCCGTCGTCAGCCAACGCAGGCTGACCGCGCGATTGGTCATGGTTGCCATCGCTCGCCGGAAACGCAGCGCCTGCAGATGCATCTCGAGCGTGACCCAGCGCAGCAGGCGGTAGGTCGGCTCGGGGCTCGCCTCAGTGATTTGCGTGGGGAGAGATTCGACGGCTGCGGGGCTCGGACGCGCGGGTTTGTCCATCAGACGCAGCGCGACGCGATCCAGCGTCACCCAGAGGTCCGGTAGGCTGAACCCAAGTGGTAAGTGGAACGCGTCGTCGCCGTGGCTGGATTGTGGTGTCTCGTCGAGCCAGATCTTGACGGGGGCCGCAGCGACCGCATCGGCCGACCCGGGGGCGAGTACCACCACATCGGCCTGGCCGGGCAGGACTTCATCCCATTGATAGAGCGAGCGGCCGACAAGCGCGCTGATTCCTGCGCGCAGCCGGCGTTGCAGACCTTCATCAAGATGCTGCAATGAGATGCTGCCACGTCGGTGATCCACGCGCGCGTGGCCCGGTGCGAGCGGCTCCATGCCTGTTCCCCCCAATTCAGATATCCCGAACCACGAGAACGGCCGACGCTGTGCGCGGTACTTCTGCGTGGAGATGCGGCATGCATGCCGGGGCTTGATCAGCCACTGGTGCGCTGCCTGCTGTTGTTTGTGTCTCGATTCCGGCGCTGTTCTGGCGCCCGTCTATCGGTGAACGAGAGGCTAGCATCGTCATTGCCGCCTTTGCGCAAGCCTGAGGAATCTTGAGTTTTGCTTATGAATCGCTGATGCGTCCGGGACGGGAGCGAGGTGACGAGACACAGGCTCGGCATCGGTGATACCGGGCATGCGCCACCGCTCATTGACCGAGCGTTATATCGACTCGTATATTACGGCAGGTCATCCATCCACTTTCCCGGGTTCTTCATGCAACGCTTTTCGCTGCGCGCGCACGTGCGCGCCATTGGTCTGGCCGCTGCGCTGGCGCTGGGTTTGGCCGCGCCCGTTCATGCGGCGGACCTGGTTGTTTCGGCGGCCGCCAGCCTGACCAACGCCTTCAAGACGATCGCGCAGCAGTACGAAGTGCTGCACCCCGATACCAAGGTCATGCTCAACTTCGGCGCGTCCGACGTGCTGATGCAGCAGATCGTGAAGGGCGCCCCCGCTGACGTATTTGCCTCCGCCGATCAGGAGGCGATGAACAAGGCCGTGGCCGAGAAAGTCATCAAGGCCGAGACGCGCCACGACTTTGTTGCCAACCAGCTTGTGCTGATCGTGCCCGCCACGGGCACGGTGCCCGTGCATGCGCTGGCCGATCTCACGAGGCCCGAAGTGAAACGCGTGGCGATCGGGAATCCAGCGTCGGTGCCGGTGGGCCGCTATGCCAAGCGTGCGCTGGAAGCGGCCAAACTGTGGGAGCCGGTGGAGGCCAAGGCGGTGCTGGCGCAGAACGTGCGGCAGGCGTTGGACTATGTGTCCCGCGGCGAGGTTGAGGCCGGCCTGGTGTTCTCCACCGATGCCGCCATCGCCGCCGACAAGGTGAAGGTGGCGAGCCCCGTGCCGCTGAATGTGCCGCTCACGTACCCGATCGCTGTGACCTCGGGCACGAAGCAGCCGCAACCGGCGGCCGACTTCGTGGCGTATGTGCTGTCGCCCGCCGGCCAGGCGGTGCTGGCCAGGTACGGTTTCCTGAAACCTTGATTACGCGGTAGCTGGCTGGCCCGCGCGCTCGGCATCTTGCTTGGGCGTGCGGTGAATGCGCAGCACCAGGAAGGCGCCGGCCACGCACAGCCCGCCCGAAATCATGGAAGCGAGCGTGTAGTTGCCCAGCGAAGCGCGCATCATGCCCGCGCCCAGCGTGGCAAACGCCGCGCCCAATTGATGCCCTGCGACGATCCAGCCGAACACGATGGGCGCTGCGGCCTTGCCAAACACGTCGTTGGTCAGGCGCACGGTGGGCGGCACGGTGGCAATCCAATCCAGGCCGTAGAAGATCGCGAACACCGGCAGGCCGAAGAACTCGAAGCCGAACGCATACGGCAGGTAGATCAGCGACAGCCCGCGCAGGCCGTAGTACCAGAACAGCAGCACGCGGCTGTTGTAGCGGTCGGACAGCCAGCCCGACAGCGTGGTGCCCACCAGGTCAAAAATCCCCATCGCGGCGAGCAAGCTCGCGCCCTTCACTTCAGAGAACCCGTGGTCTGCGCACATGGCAATGAAGTGCGTGCCGATGTAGCCGTTGGTGCTCGCGCCGCAGATGAAGAAGCTGGCAAACAGCAGCCAGAAATCGCGCTTGCGTGCCGCCTGCACGAGCGTCTGCATGGCCAGGGTGATCGGGTTGGCGCGCGGGCCTGGATCGACTTCCGGCGTATCGGCAGGTTCGCCATAGGTGCGCAGACCGACGCTCTTGGGCGATTCCGGCAGCAGCAGCCACACGACCGGCAACAGCAGCGTCAGCGCGCCGGCCACGATCAGCACCACCGGGCGCCAGCCGTAGCTCTCGACCACTGCGGCCATCATCGGCAGGAACACAAGCTGCCCCGTGGCCGAGCTGGCCGTCAGGATGCCCATGGCCAGCCCGCGATGCGAAGTGAACCAGCGATTGACCACCGTTGCGCCTAGCGTGATGGCCGCCACCCCCGTGCCCCCGCCCACCATCACGCCCCACAGCAGCACCATCTGCCACGGCTCGTGCATCATCGCCGAGAGTGCCGTGCCGGAAATCAGCACCGCCAGCGCACCGAGCACCGTCGGGCGGATGCCGAAATACTGCATCGACGCCGCTGCAAACGGCCCCGTCAGCCCATACAGGGCAATACCGATTGAGATGGCCAGTGAGATCGTGCTGCGGCTCCAGCCGAATTCGTGCTCGAGCGGCAGCATCATCACGCTGGGCGTGGCGCGCGTGCCGGCAGCGCACAGCAGGATCAGGAACACCACCGCCAGCGCAAGCCAGCTGTAGTGGAAACGGGGGGCGATGAGGCGGGCAAGTCGCTGCATGGGCTGTCCGATTCTTTCGATTCTTGTTGGGGCGACAATATCGCATTCGTTACCGGTCGGTAACAACGTGGTTGCGATAGTAGGTACCGGTCGGTAACATGTCAAGCAGCATTCGAATGACACCGGCGTAGCTGGGGCTTTGTGCCCACCGCGCTTGCAGGAGCATCACCATGGCCACGCCCAACCGCCGCGGACCTCGCGCGCTGTCCACCGTTGATCAACCCAAACCGACGCCGCGTCGCATCAGCGGCGAGGACGCGCACGCCAGCCTGCTCGAAGCGGCTCGTCAACTGTTTTACTACGAAGGCGTGCGGGCCGTGGGCGTCGAGGCCGTGGTGGAGAAGGCCGGCGTCAACAAGATGAGCCTGTACCGCCAGTTCAAGTCGAAGGACGATCTCGTCATCGCTTACCTGGAGCGCAGCGACGAGAGCTTCTGGGGCTACTTCAACGCGAGCGTGGCCAAGCACCCGGACGATGCGCGCGCGCAACTGCTGCAGTTCTTCATCGATGTCTCCGAGCGCGCTTCACGCCCCGGCTATCGGGGCTGCCCGTTCGTGAATGTGGCAGCGGAGTTTCCGGATCTGACGCATCCGGCGCGGCAGTTTGTCCAGCGCAACAAGGCGCTGCTGCTCACCCGCCTGCGTGACCGCGCCCAAGCCGCCGGTGCGACCGACCCCGATGCGCTGGCCGACGACCTGGCCTTCCTGATCGAAGGCGCCTACACCGCCAGCCAGACCTTCGGCACCGATGCACCGCGCCTCATCAAGAGCCTGCCGCGCACGGCACGCGTGTTGCTCGATGCGGCTATCCCCGCGCGCAAACCGGACTGATGTTGTAGCGCACTCACGCACACGAGATATGGGCGCGCGGGTGTCGTGGGATGCCGCTACACTCGCTGGCATTGTTGCTTTGGCTGCACCTTGATGACGCCCAACCAAGCCCCGCTGTCTCCCGTTCGTACGACACCCGCCACGCCGCTCACCTTGCCGGCTGCGCTGTCGCAGGCGCAACGCGCGCTCGATCGCATCGTGCTCGGCAAGCCACTGCAGATCCGCTTGGCGCTTGCGTGTTTGCTCGCACGCGGGCACCTGCTGCTGGAAGACCTGCCGGGCGTAGGCAAGACCACGCTGGCGCATGCGCTGGCTCGCACGCTCGGGCTGCAATACCAGCGGGTGCAGTTCACAAGCGATTTACTGCCGACCGACCTGATCGGCGTATCGATCTACGTGAAAGAGAAGGGCGCGTTCGAATTCCACCCCGGCCCGCTGTTCGCGCAGGTGGTGCTGGCCGATGAAATCAACCGCGCTACGCCAAAGGCGCAAAGCGCGCTGCTCGAAGCCATGGCCGAAGGGCAGGTCACGCATGACGGGGCGACGTATCCGCTGCCCGAGCCGTTCTTCGTGATCGCCACGCAGAACCCGCTGAACCAGATCGGCACGCATCCGCTGCCGGAATCGCAGCTGGACCGCTTCACGATGCGGCTGTCGCTGGGTTATCCCGATCAAAGTTCCGAACGTGCGCTGTACCTCGGCGGTGGTGCGCCGCAAGACATCGAGCCGGTGCTAAGCGCCGCGCAGGTCATCGCCTTGCAGACGGCTGCCGATGCCGTGCACGTGGCACCGGCGCTGGTCGACTACGTGCTCGCACTGGTGAATGCCACGCGCACCGATGCACAGGTGCAGATGGGTCTGTCGCCGCGCGCCGGGTTGGCGTTGCTGGCGGCTGCGCGTGCCTGGGCGCTCATCGATGCCCGCGATGCCGTGCTGCCCGAAGACGTGCAAGCCGTATTCAAGGCCGTGGCGGCGCATCGGTTGCTGCCCACGGGCGGCACGCTGTCGGCCACCGCGCTGGCGCAGCGGCTGCTCGACACGGTCGCCATTCCCTAAGTACGCAGCGCCATGGCGCGGTTCACTTCTCTGCTGCTCGTGCCATTGCGTGTGCTGGGTGCGGGCTTGGCGATGCTGCCCGGCATCCGCTTTGCGCGGGCGCGTGTGCAACGCTTTCTGCAACGGCCGCGCACGCCGCGCGAAGGCCGCATCCGCCTGGACCGCAATCACGTCTACATCCTGCCTACCGCGGCCGGCGGCGGCTTTGCGCTGCTGCTGATGGTGATGCTGCTCACCTCGCTCAACTACAACGTGAGCCTCGGTTTTCTGCTGACCTTCGTGCTGGCCGGCGTGGCTGCGTCCGCCATGTGGCAGACACATCGCAACCTCGTTGATCTGGAAGTGCGCGGCGCGGCGGGCGATGCCGTGTTTGCCGGCCATGCGTTGAATGTGGGCGTGGCATTGGCCAACGTCACGCCATGGGCGCGTGTGGGTGTGGATGTGAGCGCCGCGCAAGCCGCCGCGGTGGAAACATCGCTCGACGCGCAGGACGCCATCGTGGCCGCGTTGTCTTTCGCCGATCAGCCGCGCGGTTGGTTCAAGTTGCCGCGCCTGACGGTGTCGACGCGTTTTCCGCTCGGCCTGTTTCGCGCATGGAGCTATGCCGATGCGCCGCTGACATTGCTCGTCTATCCGGCGCCGGAACCTTCCGCGCCGCCGCTGCCCGCCAGCTTTGCCCCCGACCCTGGCGACGAAGACGACACGCGCGCCGCCCGTACCCATGTCGAAGAAGCCGCGGACCAACTGCGCACATACCGCCCCGGCGACGCGCTGCGCAGCATTGCCTGGAAACACAGCGCGCGGCTCGACACGTGGATGAGCCGCACCGGCCAGCAAGTGCGCCACGCGCAATGCGTGCTCGCGTGGGAAGCGCTGCCGCCGTCGATGAACGTGGAGCAACGCCTGTCGCGCCTGTGCGCCTGGGTGCTGGCCGCCGAGCACGCGCCCGCCGGCGATGAGCCCGAATACACGCTGAGCCTGCCGGGTGTTGTCATTGGCCCGGCGCGGGGTGTTGCGCATCGGGATGCATGTTTGCGTGCATTGGCGCTATGGGGCAAGCCTGCGCTGCCGGAAGCGGAAGGCGAAGCCACATGACCACTGCCACCATCGGCACCGAAGCGGCCGCCTTCGGTTCGGCTCGCGCACTGACCCATCGCGAGCACGGTTGGCTGATTGCGCAGCTTGCTGTCGTGCTCGTGCCGCTGTTGCGTGCGCTGCCACTGGTGACCTGCGCCGTGTTCGGCGTGCTGCTGCTCTGGCGCGCGCTGCTGTGGGTGCGGGGCGCGCCGTTGCCGGGCAAGTGGTTGCTGGGGCTGACGGGCGTGGCCACGCTTATCGTGACGCTCGCACTCGCCATGCGCACCGGCGGAAACATCGGGCGGGATTTGTCGGTGGCGCTGCTTGGCGCGTTTCTCGTGCTCAAGCTGATGGAATCACACACCGTGCGCAACGGCGTGCTCGTCACGCAGTTGTGCTGTTTCCTGCTGCTCTCGCAGGTGTTGTTTGACCAGCCGCCCTGGCTGGCCGCCACCATGCTGGCGACCGTGGCGCTGCTGTTGCGCAACTGGCTGTTGCTGCTGCATCCGCAGGCGCGTGCGCGCGTATCCCCCGCGCGTGTGCTGGCGCGTTTGGTGCTCATGGGTTTGCCGTGCGCGGCGGTGCTGTTCCTGCTGTTCCCGCGGCTGGATCATCCGCTGTGGCGCCTGCCGCAAACTGCCGATACCGCTGTCAGCGGCCTGTCTGACCGCATGGCGCCCGGCTCCGTCGGCCAGTTGATCCTTTCGGACGAGCTTGCCTTCCGCGTCGATTTTGCCGGCGCGCCGCCACCGCTCGATACGCTCTACTGGCGCGGCATGGTGCTGTGGCGTTTTGACGGCCAGACATGGACGGCCGCGTCGATGCGGCAACGTCCTGTAGCAGAAAGCGTACCCAATTCTGCGGACGCAATTAGCGGCGCGCCGGGCGTATTCGACTACAACATCACGCTGGAGCCGACACGCCAGCGCTGGCTGTTTGCGCTTGATCGCGGCCAGTCGATCGAGGCGCGAGACGGCACCGGCCACAGCATCGACGGCGAGTTCATCAGCACGCAACCGCTCGAGCAGCGCGTGCGGTATCACGCGCGCTCGCGGCTGCCGGAGCGCAATCGCGCGGACGACGCCCGCCCGCTCGACCCACTTACGCAGCAGATGGCGCTGGCGTTGCCGCCGGGCAATCCGAAAGCGCGTGCGCTGGCAGCGCAGTGGGCAGAGCTGCCGCCGCCTGAGCGCGTATCGGCCGCACTCAGGCTGTTTGGCCGCGCACCGTTTGCCTACACGCTTGAACCGGAACCGCTGCAGGATCAACAGATCGACGATTTCCTCTTCCGCACGCACCGTGGCTTCTGCGAGCACTACGCGGGCAGCTTCGTCTTCCTGATGCGCGCGGCAGGTGTGCCGGCGCGTGTGGTGGTGGGCTATCTCGGCGGCGAGGTGAATGCCATGAGCGGTGACATCATCGTGCGCCAGTCCGATGCACATGCCTGGGCTGAGGTGTGGCTCGACAGACGCGGCTGGGTGCGTGTGGACCCAACCGCCGCCGTTGCGCCGCAACGCGTCGAACGTGGCCTGGCCGCCGCCGTGCCGGCCAGTGAATTCCGCTCGCGCCGCGCAGAAGAACCCGGCTGGCTGCGCAGCGTGCGCTGGGGGCTCGATGGCCTCATCAGCGGCTGGAACAGTTGGGTGCTTGGCTACGACCGCAGCCGCCAGGCGCGCCTGTTTGCGTGGCTGGGGCTGGATGCAGCGGACCCTCGCGCGGTGCTGTGGGGCGTGTCGGGTTTGTTCCTCCTCGCTGCGCTGCCGCTCTTGTGGCAGCAGCGCAAGCCCAAGCCCGACCCGGTGCAGGCCCAGTGGCAGCGCCTGTGTGACCGGCTGGCGCGGCATGGTTGCGCGCGCGGCCCGGCAGAAGGCCCGATGGCCTACGCCGAGCGCGCCGCCGCGCAGTTTCCACAAGCGGCGCAGGCATTGCGCAATGCAGCCGCCGGCTACGTTGCCCTGCGCTACGGTCGCGACGATGGCGATGCGCAAGCGCGTGCCCAGCGGTTCACGCAATGGCGCGAAGCGGTTGCGCAAGTTCGCCTGGGCTAAGGCGCAAGCTGTTGATCGGCTTAGAAAACGTGCCCCAAATGCGGGCACCCACGCGGTTGATCGACGGGGCTGGTCATTCACCTGTGATGGAATATTTTCCGATCCAGGAATTAAATATTTCGGATAGATAACTTGGGCAGTGGAATAACTGCACGCAGTTTCCCGATTGCAGATAATCGGTGCGACACAGTTACGCAGGGCATGCGCATTATCGGTGCATATTCAACACGATTTGTCGTCGATACTCTCACTGGCACAGCGGGAACCTTTCTCATACGATGGTTTTCGTAACGTTTCCGCTGCACTGCAACGTTGCCGAGAACACCCGCCCAACTGGGTTTCCGGCTTGCAGCGGTCTCGCAGATTCCGCAGGAGCCATACCAATGCATCGACCGAAACGCATGCTTGTCGAGAATGTCGCGTGGGCGCACGAAACTGCCGCACGTGATCCCGGATTCTTTTCACGGTTGGCCCAAGGCCAACAACCCCAGGTGTTATGGATCGGCTGTGCAGATAGCCGTGTGCCCGCTGAAACCATTACGCATTCCAACCCGGGCGATTTATTCGTCCATCGCAATATCGCCAATCTTGTTTGCCCGGCGGACGACAACACGATGAGTGTGCTGGAATATGCGGTGCGCGTGCTCAAAGTCGCGCACGTGATCGTGTGCGGGCATGACGGCTGTGGTGGCGTGCGCGCGTCGCTGCTGCCGCCGCCCGACGGTTTGCCGCACGTGGCGCGCCGCATTGCGCCGCTGTGCGCACTGGCCGGCCGTCACCGCACAGAACTCGATGCCGTGTCCGATCTGGATGCGCGCGTCAATCGCCTGGCCGAACTCAACGTGCTCGAACAGGTGCGTTGCCTGCGCGAGAGCCCCATCGTGCGCGAGGCAGAACGCCCGCCGCGCATACACGGCTGGATCTTCGGCCTGGCCGATGGACACATCCGCGTGCTGGCTTCGGGCGATCCCGATGCGGAACACACCACCCGCGGCGACATCCTGATGCCCGCCGAGGCCATCGCTTAACCCGTCCGGCGGCGGCGTTTGTGGCTGCCGCCGTTTCCTGACGCTTTCTCTCCTCACGCATGCCGGCGGTGCCCCCGCCCGCAGGCAGGCGTTCGCGCGTGCGCAGTTCATACAACTCCAACAACCATGCAGACACCAACCTCACCGGCTTTCTTCCCGCGCGACATGCTCGCCGGGGTCATCGTGTTCTTTGTCGCCCTGCCGCTGTGCCTGGGTATTGCCAATGCATCGGGCGTTGACCCGCTTGCCGGGCTGCTCTCCGGCATGATCGGCGGCCTGGTGGTCGCGCTGCTCAGCGGCTCGCAACTGAGCGTGAGCGGCCCGGCCGCGGGCTTGGTCGTAATCGTCGTGGACGGTATTGCCAAGCTGGGCGGTTTCTCGGCATTTCTGATGGCCGTGGCGCTGGCGGGCGCGCTGCAGTTTGTGTTCGGCGTGCTGCGCGCCGGGCGCTTTGCGGCGTATGTGCCGTCGTCCGTCATTAAGGGCATGCTCGCGGCGATCGGGCTGCTGCTGATCATCAAGCAGGTGCCGCTCGCACTTGGGATGGCAAGCGGAGATGCCGCTGCCGGCGCCGGTACGCTCGCCACACCGTTTGGCGCGTTCTCGGTCACGGCGATGCTGGTGACGCTGCTCTCCGCCGCCGTGCTCGTCGGCTGGGATACGCCGATGCTGCGGCGATTCACGCTGGTGCGCGCGCTGCCTTCGCCGCTTGTTGTGGTGGCACTCGGCATTGGCGTGACGTCGCTCCTTGAGGTGGTGGCGCCGGGCATTGCAGTGCCGGCTGAGCATCGTGTCGATCTGCCGTCGCTCGCGTCGTTCGGGGCGTTTCTCGATGCGCTTGAGTCGCCCACGCTCGGGGCACTGGGCAATCCGGATGTCTGGCGCCTAGCGATGGCGCTGGCCATCGTGGCCAGCCTCGAAACGCTGCTGTGCCTGGAAGCCGTTGAGCAGATCGACCCAAAGAAACGTGCCGCATCGCCAGATCGCGAGCTGAAGGCGCAGGGCGTGGGCAACCTGGTGGCAGGGCTGCTTGGCGGGCTGCCGATCACGTCCGTCATCGTGCGCAGTTCGGCCAACGTGCATGCGGGCGCGCAGAGCCGCTGGTCGGCCGTCGTGCATGGCGTGCTGCTGCTGGCGAGCGTGTTTGCGCTCACCGCCATCGTCAATCTGATTCCGCTGGCGTGCCTGGCCACCATCCTGATCTTCACCGGCTACAAGCTGGCCAAGCCGTCGCTGTTCGTGGCGGTGGCGCGGCAGGGTTGGGACCGCTTTGCACCGTTCATCGCAACCATCGTTGGCGTGCTGCTGACGGACTTGCTGATCGGCATCGTGATCGGCATTGCGCTGAGCATCGCGCTGGCGATTCGCGCCAACCTGCGCCGCACGATTGTCATGGCGCGCCATCACGACCACTTCCTGCTGTCGTTCCGCAAGGACGTGTCGTTCATGGGCAAGGTGCCGCTCAAGCGCTATCTGGCGCAGGTGCCGGATCACGCCACGCTCATCGTCGACGGTGCCCGAGCGGATTACATCGATCCGGACGTACGCGAGATGGTCGAGCACTTCATCGAGGGGGCGCCGGCTCGTGGCATCGTGATCGAACGCCATCACTTTGATGCGACCGTGCCGCAGCGCGCTCCGGGGCTTCGCATGCCGCGCCCGCCATTTATGCGAACGGCCGCCCGATAACGTGGGCCCTGAGGTTTAACTCAATTTGGGTAATTTGGAGTGTTGTCTCCAAACATAATCGGAAACGCTTGCTGCCAAGCGAACGTTTGCGCCACGGTGGCACTGTGCTTGGCGGCGATTTCCTGCCCCCAATTGGCTTCAGGTCGGGGATCGCCGGCGTTTGACAATGTTTGCAATTGCCATCGACTCGGTTAATAGACTTAATTTGAACGCGCTATCCAGTGATTCGGATGGCGCACCGATAAAGTATCGAATCAGGCAAAAGTGCGCATTATCAAGCGCATTTTTAAAACGGGAGGCAGACATGAAGACATTGCAACGAGGGACACTGGTTTCAGCGGCCTTGGTGGGCCTGCTTGTGCTGGGCGGTTGCGCCAGCTCCGGCTCGGGCGACATGAGTGGTACCTCCGGCAGCGATGGCAGCTCTGCCAGCAACGGCGGCGGCTCCGGTTCAGGCGGCTCGGGTGGCACGACAACGACTGCGTCCACCACGCCCACCGGCGACATCGCCTACAAAAGCGGCGGGGTGGTGACGGCCACGGGGGACGCCATCAGCAGCCTGGGGTCGACGGTCGGCGGCAGCAATCTGCCGGGTGCGTCGGCGCTGGGCAATGTGGTCGACAACGTAGGCAATACGGTGTCGGCGCTCGGCACGGGGGTGCAATCGGGCCTGGGTAGCATCGGCACCAGCTCGAATCCGGTCGGCACCACGGTATCGAGCACCGGCAACGTGGTGACGCAGGTCGGGAACTCCGTCGATGCAACGGGCGGCCTCGTGAGCAGTCTCGGTTCCGGGCCGTTGCAACCGCTGTCGCCGGTCACTTCACCGGTGGGCGGCGCGGTTTCGCAGGTTGGGCAGGCAGTGGCGGGCGCGGGCGGCACGCTCGGCACGGCCTTGTCGACCGGGCCGGTGGAGCAGGTCACGCAGCAGGTCAGCTCCGCTGTGGTGCCGCTCACCTCGCAGGTGACCACCGCCACGCAGACGCTGGGTAACACAACAGGCCTGGGCGCGCCCGCCAAGAACCTGTTGGAGACGGTGGGCGACGGTGTGGCCAACGTCGGTACGTCGCTGACCGCCACGAACGCCCCGGGCGTCTCGGGCCTGGGCGGCGTGGTCACGGCCACGGGCAACACGGTGGCGGCACTGGGTGGCCCGCTGTCTGGCGGTAGTGCATCGGGCAGCCCGTTGGCACCGATCACGAATGCCTTGGGCGGCGCAGGAGGCGGCAGCAGCCCGCTGGGTGCGGTGACTGGCGCGTTGGGCGGAACACCGACTGCTGGCGGCACGGCACCGATCGGCTCGCTGGTCACCAGTGTGGGCACCTCCGTCACGTCCACGGGCGCCACCACGCCGCTGGCACCGGTGACAGGCACGGTGGGCGGCGCACTCACCACCATAGGCGGCGCCCTGACGCACTGACTGCGTTCCTGCAATGCAAATGGGCCAGCAAGGCTGGCCCATCCTTCAAGCCGTTCTGTGCGATGCTGAACGGCTTTTTCTTTCCCACTCCCTCTGGCTCAAGCGCCCGGCACGCGCACCCAGCCCTCCATCAACACGCGCGCGCTGCGGCTCATGATGGCCTTGGTCACGGTCCATTCGCCGTCCACCAACTTGGCCTCCGCGCCCACGCGCAGCGTGCCCGACGGATGCCCGAAGCGCACTGCACCACGTTCTCCGCCGCCAGCCGCCAGGTTGACCAGCGTGCCAGGAATGGCCGCTGCCGTGCCGATGGCGACCGCTGCCGTGCCCATCATGGCGTGGTGCAGCTTGCCCATCGACAGCGCGCGCACGAGCAGATCCACATCGCCCGCGCCGACCTTCTTGCCGCTCGACGCCACGTAGTCCTTTGGCGGCGCAACGAACGCCACCTTGGGCGTGTGTTGCCGCGTGGCGGCCTCGTCGATGCTCTTGATCAGGCCCATGCGCACCGCGCCGTGCGCGCGAATGGTCTCGAACATCGCCAGCGCTTTCGCATCCCCGTTGATGGCGTCCTGCAGCTCGGTGCCGGTGTAGCCGATCGCCTCTGCGTTGATGAAGATCGTCGGGATACCCGCGTTGATCATCGTCGCCTTGAGCGTGCCCACGCCGGGCACGTCCAGATCGTCGACGAGGTTGCCGGTGGGGAACATCGCGCCGCCACCGTCACCGTCTTCCTCGGCTGCGGGGTCGAGGAATTCGAGCTGCACTTCGGCTGCCGGAAACGTCACGCCGTCCAGTTCAAAGTCGCCCGTTTCCTGCACCGCACCGTTGGTGATGGGCACGTGCGCGATGATGGTCTTGCCGATGTTGGCTTGCCAGATGCGGATGACGGCGGCGCCGTTTTGCGGCACACGGCTCGGGTCGACCAAGCCGTTGCTGATGGCGAACGGGCCGACGGCCGCCGACAGGTTGCCGCAGTTGCCAGACCAGTCCACAAACGGCTTGTCGATGGAGACCTGGCCAAACAGGTAATCCACGTCATGGTCCGGGCGCGTGCTTTTGCTGAGGATCACCGTCTTGCTGGTGCTCGACGTGGCGCCGCCCATGCCGTCGATCTGCTTGCCGTACGGGTCGGGGCTGCCGATCACGCGCATCAGCAAGGCGTCACGCGCGGCGCCCGGCTGCTGAGCGGCCTCGGGCAGGTCTTGCAGACGGAAAAACACGCCCTTGCTGGTGCCGCCACGGATGTACGTGGCAGGAATCTTCACTTGCGCCGGGTGGCTCATGCCGCCTCCTTGTTCGATTCCAGGAAGTCCTGCGCAAAGCGCTGCAGCACGCCGCCGGCTTCGTAGATCGACACTTCCTCATCGCTGTCCAGGCGGCACGTCACCGGCACTTCCACGCGCTCGCCGTTCTTGCGATGAATCACCAGCGTGAGGTCCGCGCGCGGCTTGCGTTCGCCGATCACGTCAAAGGTCTCGGTGCCGTCAATGCCCAGCGTGAGGCGCGTGGTGCCCGGCTTGAACTCCAGCGGCAGCACGCCCATGCCGATCAGATTCGTGCGGTGGATGCGCTCGAAGCCTTCGGCCACGATGACTTCCACGCCGGCCAGGCGCACGCCCTTGGCGGCCCAGTCGCGCGAGCTGCCCTGGCCGTAGTCGGCGCCGGCAATCACGATCAGCGGCTGCTTGCGGTCCATGTAGGTCTCGATGGCTTCCCACATGCGCGTGACCTTGCCTTCGGGCTCGATGCGCGTGAGCGATCCCTTCTTCACGGTGCCATCGACCATGGCCATCTCGTTGATGAGCGTGGGGTTGGCAAACGTCGCGCGTTGCGCGGTCAGGTGATCGCCGCGGTGCGTGGCGTACGAGTTGAAGTCCTCTTCCGGCAGGCCCATCTTGGCCAGGTATTCACCAGCGGCACTGCTGGCCAGAATGGCGTTGGACGGCGAGAGGTGATCGGTCGTGATGTTGTCGCCCAGCACGGCCAGCGGGCGCAGGCCCTTGAGCGTGCGCTCGCCAGCCAGCGCACCTTCCCAATATGGCGGGCGGCGGATATACGTGCTCTGCGGGCGCCACGCGTACAGCGGGCTCACGTTGGCAACGGACTCGCTGCGCTGCTCGAACATTGGGATGTACACCTTGCGGAACTGCTCCGGCTTGACCGATGCACGCACGATGGCGTCGATCTCTTCGTCCGTCGGCCACAGGTCTTTCAGCAGGATCGGCTTGCCGTTGGCATCGGTGCCGAAGCTGTCGCGTTCGATATCGAAACGCACTGTGCCGGCAATCGCATAGGCCACCACCAGCGGCGGCGACGCGAGGAACGCCTGCTTGGCATACGGGTGAATGCGGCCATCGAAGTTGCGGTTGCCCGACAGCACGGCCGTGGCGTACAGGTCGCGGTCGATGATCTCTTGCTGGATCTTCGGGTCCAGCGCGCCGCTCATGCCGTTGCAGGTGGTGCAGGCAAACGCGACGATGCCAAAGCCCAGCTTCTCCAGTTCGTGCTTCAGGCCGGCTTCTTCCAGATACAGCTCAACGGCCTTGGAGCCAGGCGCCAGCGAGCTCTTCACCCACGGCTTGCGGGTCAGGCCCAGGCGGTTGGCGTTGCGCGCCAGCAGCGCGGCGGCAATCACGTTGCGCGGGTTGCTGGTGTTGGTGCAGCTCGTGATGGCGGCAATGATGACGGCGCCATCGGGCATCTGGCCCGGCGTTTCTTCCCACTTGCCGGCGATGCCCTTGGCGGCCAGGTCGGTCGTCGCCACGCGCGCATGCGGGTTGGACGGGCCGGCCATGTTGCGCACCACGCTCGACAGATCGAAGCGCAGCACGCGTTCGTATTCAGCGTGCTTGAGCGTGTCGGACCACAGGCCTGCGGCCTTGGCGTACGTCTCGACCAGCTTGACCTGCTCGTCGGTGCGGCCGGTCAGGCGCAGGTAATCGAGCGTGTTGTCGTCAATCGAGAACATCGCCGCGGTGGCGCCGTACTCGGGGGCCATGTTCGAGATGGTGGCGCGGTCGCCCAGCGTGAGCTTGGATGCACCTTCGCCGTAAAACTCAAGGTATGCGCCCACGACCTTCTGCTTGCGCAGGAATTCGGTCAGCGCCAGCACGATGTCGGTGGCGGTAATGCCGGGCTGGCGCTGGCCCGTCAGCTCCACGCCAACGATGTCCGGCAGGCGCATCCACGAGGCGCGGCCGAGCATCACGTTCTCGGCTTCCAGGCCGCCCACGCCGATGGCGATCACGCCCAGTGCATCCACGTGCGGCGTGTGGCTGTCGGTGCCGACGCAGGTGTCGGGGTAGGCCACGCCGTCGTGCGCCTGGATGACGGGCGACATCTTCTCCAGATTGATCTGGTGCATGATGCCGTTGCCCGCCGGGATCACGTCGACGTTCTTGAACGCGAGCTTGGTCCAGTCGATGAAGTGGAAGCGGTCTTCGTTACGGCGGTCTTCAATGGCGCGGTTCTTGGCGAAGGCATCGGGGTCGAAGCCACCGCATTCCACCGCCAGCGAGTGGTCGACGATCAACTGCACCGGCACCACCGGGTTGACTTTGGCCGGGTCGCCGCCCTGGTCGGCAATCGCATCGCGCAGGCCGGCCAGATCCACCAGCGCGGTCTGGCCCAGGATGTCGTGGCACACCACGCGCGCCGGGAACCAGGGGAAATCCAGATCGCGTTTGCGCTCGATGAGTTGCTTGAGCGAATCGGTGAGCGTGGCGGGGTCGCAGCGGCGTACCAGATTCTCGGCGAGGACTCGGGAGGTGTACGGGAGCTTGTCGTAGGCGCCGGCTTGGATGGCTTCGACGGCTTCTCTCGCGTCGAAGTAGTCGAGCTGGGTGCCGGGGAGGGGTTTGCGGTGTGCTGTATTCATGGTGTGGGTGCATCCCTTGTTTCATCCCCTATCGGGGGCGGGCGGTTGTGGTCCATCCCGGGTATCGTCCCCTTCCGGGGCCGACTCACTTTTCTTTGTCTTGCCAAAGAAAAGTAAGCAAAAGAAAGGCGCGCCCGAGATGGCGACTTCCCCTTGAATTTATGTAACCGGGCGGAGACGGGAAAAACTCGCTTCGCTCAAACAGTTTCCCGCTTCTTTCCGCCCGCTTACAGAAATTCAAGGCGCCATCTAGGGCAGGAACGTCAACGGCCACACCATCTACGGTCTGGGGTTGACGTTCCTTCTGTTGCGGTCTTACGGACGCTTGCCGATCGGTACGAACTTCAGGTCATCCGGGCCGGTGTAGTTGGCGCTCGGGCGGATGATCTTGTTGTCGATGCGCTGCTCGATGATGTGCGCTGCCCAGCCCGACGTACGCGCGATCACGAACAGCGGTGTGAACATCGCGGTCGGCACGCCCATCATGTGGTACGACACGGCGCTGAACCAGTCCAGGTTGGGGAACATCTTCTTGATGTCCCACATCACGGTTTCCAGGCGCTCGGCAATGTCGAACATCTTGGTATTGCTGGCTTCCTTCGACAGCTTGCGCGCCACTTCCTTGATGACCTTGTTGCGCGGGTCCGACACGGTGTACACCGGGTGGCCGAAGCCGATCACGACTTCCTTGGCTTCCACGCGGCGGCGGATGTCGGCTTCGGCCTCGTCCGGCGTGTCGTAGCGTTTCTGGATTTCGAAGGCGACTTCATTGGCGCCGCCGTGCTTCGGGCCGCGCAGTGCGCCAATCGCGCCGGTGATGGCCGAGTAGATGTCCGAGCCCGTGCCGGCAATCACGCGGCCGGTGAACGTCGATGCGTTGAACTCGTGCTCGGCATACAGGTTGAGCGAGACGTGCATGGCGTCAACCCACGACTTCGGCGGTTCCACCCCGTGCAGCAGGTGCAGGAAGTGGCCGCCGATGGAGTCGTCATCGGTTTCGACTTCGATGCGCTTGCCGTTGTGGCTGTAGTGGTACCAGTACAGCAGCATCGAGCCGAGCGATGCCATCAGGCGGTCGGCGATGTCGCGCGCGCCGGGGGTGGCGTGGTCGTCCTTCTCGGGCAGCACGGTGCCCAGCACCGACACGCCGGTGCGCATCACGTCCATCGGGTGGGCAGAAGCAGGCACCCATTCCAGGGCAGCCTTCACGTTGGCGGGCAGGCCGCGCAATGCCTTCAGCTTGGTCTTGTAGGCAGCCAGTTCAGCCTTGTTGGGCAGCTTGCCGTGCACCAGCAGGTGGGCGACTTCTTCAAACTCGCACGCGCCGGCCAGGTCGAGGATGTCGTAGCCGCGGTAGTGCAGGTCATTGCCAGTGCGGCCAACGGTACACAGCGCGGTGTTGCCGGCGGTGACGCCCGACAGGGCCACGGATTTCTTCGGCTTGAAAGCGCCGGTGTTCGGCGTGCTGTTATCGGCTTCGCTCATGGTGTGGTCTCCTTGAATGCGTTGAATTGGTTTGGATGCGGAGGCGTTATTTCTGTGCGGCAAACAGCGCGTCGAGCTTGTCTTCGTACGCGTGGTAGCCGAGATATTGGTACAGATCGGCGCGCGATTGCATGGTTTCCACGGCCGCCTTCTGGGTGCCGTCACGCATCACGGTCTGATAGAAGTTGAGCGCCGCTGCGTTCATTGCGCGGTAGGCGCCGCAGCAGTACAGCGCGATATCGACATTGGCGCTGCGCAGTTCGTCGGTGGTAAAGAGCGGCGTGCTGCCGAACTCGGTCAGGTTGGCCAGGATGGGCACCTTCACGGCGGCCTTGAAGCGGCGGTAATCGTCCAGCGTCTTCATCGCCTCGGGAAAGATCATGTCGGCGCCCGCTTCCACGTAGGCGACGGCGCGCTCGATGGCGGCGTCGAGGCCTTCGGAGGCGGCCGCATCGGTGCGGGCCATGATGACGAAATCGTCATCGGTGCGGGCATCCACGGCGGCCTTCACGCGGTCGACCATTTCGTCGGTGGAAACGACTTCCTTGCCGGGGCGATGGCCGCAGCGCTTCTGGCCGACCTGGTCTTCCAGGTGCACGGCGGCCACACCGGCCTTGATGAACGAACGAATGGTGCGCGCAATGTTGAAGGCGCCGCCCCAGCCCGTGTCGATGTCGACCATCAGCGGAATCTGCACGGCATCGGTGATGCGGCGCGCGTCGATCAGCACGTCTTCCATCGTGCTGATGCCCAGATCCGGAATGCCCAGCGAATTGGCAGCCACGCCGCCGCCCGACAGGTACACAGCCTTGAAGCCGGTCTGCTCGGCCATCTTGGCAGCGTAGGCGGTGATGGCGCCCACCACTTGCAGCGGTTGGGATTCAGCCACGGCGGCACGGAATTTGGCGCCGGCGCTGGTGGGGTGTCGTTGCGTTGTGCTCATGTGTGGCTCCAGAAAGATCGGCCTAAGAGAGCAGGAAGCGGGCCACCCAGGCGAGGCGTCGTAACCCCTTGATTTGTATGAAAGTGACGTTGACGCCCGGGCGCACATCATTTCAAAAATGAAATTTTCAATTTCAATGTGGAAACGCGCGGCGCATAATGTCGAGACTGCTGTTTTTCTGGCCGCACCGCACCATGAGCCCCACTGGAACCGACCTGACCGACCGCCCTCGCATCTGGGCCTGCGGTATCAGCCGCCTGAGCGATCTCTTCCTCGACATTGCCGCGGAGTACAACGACCGCGCCGAACTGCGTGTCATCACGCGCGGCTTTGAAGACATCGTGCGCGAGATCGACGCCGCCGGCACAGAGCGGCCCGACGTGGTGGTGGCGGGCGGGTCCAACGGCGCGTATTTGAAGCCGCGTCTGTCGCTGCCCGTGGTCGTCATCAACCCGACGGGTTTTGACGTGATGCACGCGCTGGCCCGCGCCCGGCGCGATGCGGAATCGGTGGCGCTCGTCACCCACGGCGACACGCCCGAAGAGGTGCGCCGCTTTGTCGCCGCCTATGGCATGGACGTGGTGTTTGCCTCGTACACCTCGCGCCAGGGCGCAGAGAGCTGCGTGCTGGACCTGCGCGATCGCGGCGTGGGCGTGGTGGTCGGCCCCGGCTTGGTGACGGATCTGGCAACGCAGGCGGGCATGAACGCCGTGTTCCTGTATTCGCGTGACTCCGTGCGTGCGGCGTTCGATACCGCACTCGAAGTCGTACAGGCCACACGCCGCGAAACGCTGCGCCGGCAGCGGCTGGACAACCTGCTGCAGCATCTGCGTGACGGTGTGGTCGCGCTGGATGCGCAGGGCCGCGTGGAGGCCATCAACCAGCGGCTGGCCACTGCATTGGGGATCGAGGCAAAACAGGCAATCGGGCAACCGCTGCTGAGCATCGCGCCCAGCCTGTTCGGCTTGCTGCCCGATGCCGACGGCGACACGCTGGGCACCGTGCGGGGCGTGAATTACGTCATCCACCGTGGCCCGCTGACGAGCACCGGCGCCTCTGAAGGCACGGTCTTCACTTTCCAGGAATCCCGCGCGGTGGAGCGGCTGGACCGCACATTGCGCTCGCGCCAGCGCCCGCAGCAGTTCAGCGCGCGCTACCGGCTGGAAGACCTGGTGGGCGAATCGCTGCCGATGGAGCGCGTGCGCACGCTGGTGCGTCGCTATGCCAAATCCGACGCCACCGTGCTCGTGCTGGGCGAATCCGGCACGGGCAAGGAGATGGTCGCGCAGGGCATGCATCAGCTCAGCGCGCGGCGCGATTTTCCATTTGTGGCCATCAACTGCGGCGCATTTCCCGAGGCGCTGCTCGAAAGCGAACTGTTCGGCTACGAAGAGGGCGCTTTCACGGGCGCGCGCAAGGGAGGCAAGACCGGCCTGATTGAAGCCGCGCACCGCGGCACGCTGTTCCTCGATGAAATCGGCGAGATGCCGCTGCCGCTGCAAAGCCGCCTGCTTCGCGTGCTGCAGGAGCGTGAAGTGGTACGGCTGGGTTCCACCGAGCCCACCCGCGTCGACATCCGCGTGATGGCCGCCACACACCGGGCGCTGACGGACGCGGTAGAAGCCGGCACGTTCCGCGCAGACCTTTACTACCGCCTCAACATCCTCAGCATTGCGCTGCCCCCCCTGCGAGAACGGCCCGACGACGTGATGCCTCTGGCCGCTGAACTGCTCGTGCAAGCCGCGCGCCGCGAGCCGCGCCTGCTGCTGCGCATTGCCGATACGGAAGAGGCTGCTCGCGTGCTGGCCGGCGTTGCCGAGCCGCTGCGGTGCTACGCCTGGGCCGGCAACGTGCGCGAACTCCAGAGCGTGATCGAACGGATTGCCGTGGAGCTGGCGTACACCGAAGACGCCAGCGCCGTCACGCAAGACGTGCTGCGGCTGATTGCACCGGAAGTGTTTGCCTACGCCACACCCGGCAAAGCGGCAGCATTGACGCTGCGCGAGCGCAGCCGGGGCGTGGAAGCCGAAGAGATACGCGCGGCGCTGGCAGCCCACGACGGCGATCGCGAAGCCGTATGTGCGGCATTGGGCATCAGCAAGACGACGTTGTGGCGGCGATTACAGGCGGGTTAGATCAAAGATGCCCCGCGTAGGTGGTTGCGGTCGACTGGCGCGATGACTATCGTGCAATCCTCCATCGAGCCTCATTGCGTGCTGACAGGTGCGCTACCAAGAAGGTCAACGCCATGGCACAACAAGGTCGCCCCCGCATCATCCTCGCCAGCCTGACGCTTGCCGGCGGGTCGCGCTATCCGTCGGCCCTGGGCCACCTTGTCCGGACGGCCGCTGTTGCGGCGTACCTGGCAAACGTTTTGGAGCTGGACGACGCCGAGCAGAGGCGCATCTACCTTGTGGCGCCCGTGCACGACATCGGCAAGCTGGGCATTCCGGATGACGTGCTGCTCAAGCCCGCCTCCCTCACCGACGCAGAGCAAGAGGTCATGCAGCGGCACTCGGATATCGGTGCCGACCTGCTTGCCGGAACGCCTGACCCGGTCCTGCAATTGGCAGCCAGCGTCGCGCGCCATCATCACGAGCATTTTGACGGCAGCGGCTATCCGGGCGGCCTTGCGGGTGACGACGTTCCGCTTGCCGCGCGCGTCGTATCGATTGCCGATGCGTTCGACGCCATGCTCGAGCCGCGCGTCTACCGCCAAGGGATGTCGGAGGACGACGCCCTCGATGCGCTGGCAGACCAGAGCGGCCGGTACTTTGACCCGGCTCTGATGGATTGCTTCCTGAAGAATGTGTCGGGGGTTCGGCGCGCCCGCGCTGCTGCAGAAAGCCTGGTGCAGCAGTACGGCGACGTGTCGAGCGTCATCCGGTTCTACGGAGCGCGAGGCGAATCCCCTTCATTCCTGAGGTATATCCAGACGCTTGGATAATCGGCGCGCGGCGCAGCGCGTCATTGCTGGCGGCGCTCGCACGGGCAGCGAAACGCCGTGCGCGGCGACCATGCCAAACGGGATCACGCTCTTGGCGCAGATGCTTGCCTCGACACCCATTTTGGCGAGCTGCAACCGTGCAGCGCAATGCCCACACAACCCTTTGGACGGCTTTTCGGTGGGGCCGGAACCGTGGAGAATCGCGCTCCAACCCTGCTCGCCAACCTGTAGTTCGGAATGACAGAAAACAATCCCTCGGAGACCGCCCGGCACGCCCTCAAGCTGCTGGCCTCACGCAGGTTGGCGCCCACGCCAGACAACTTTGCCTCGATCTATTACGAAATCGCCGGCAGCAAGCCAAACGGAGACGCCCAGGACGCCGAACGGATGGCACTGGTACGGGAATTGTGCGAACAACTCGCGCGCACGGTGGAATGCTGCCTTCCGGTGCTTGGTGAAGACGATGCCAGCATCGGCCCCGCCGCCTGGGCGCTGATCCGCGCTTGCCGCTCCGAATTTGAAAGCCTTGCCAACCTGAACGCCAAGCTCTCGACGTTCAACCACCGGTTGTCGCTTGCGGCCGAAGACCAGGGCGAGATCCGCCGGGCGCTGCTGGGCCTGCTGCAACTGGTGTTTGAGAACATCGGCGAGTTGTCATTGGACGATCACTGGCTGCGCGGCCAGATCGACGCCCTGATGAAGGCCAGCGAAGCCCCCGTGAGCCTGCGCCGGCTGGATGACCTGCGGCGTCGCCTCATGGAGGTGATCCAGAAGCAGAGCTCGCTGAAGTCGAAATCGATTGAAGCCCAGGAAGAGATGAAGCGGCTGCTGGCTGCCTTCATGGAGCGCCTGTCCGTTGCCGCTGAAACCTCGGGCGAGCATCACCGCCAGATGGAAGCCTGTGCCAAGAAGATCGAATCGGCCAACAGCATCGCAGAGATCGCGCCGGCCATTCAGGACGCGCTTTCGGCCACCCGCTGGATGTCAGTGGAGTCGGCGCGTAATCGCGACGTCCTGTCGGCCATGAAGGTCAAGGCCGAAGAGGCTGCCGCCGAGGTGGCGCAACTGCGCAAGGCGCTCGACATGGCATCAGCTTCAGCCCGCCACGACCTGCTGACCGGCGCACTCAATCGCAAGGGTCTGGAAGAAGCGCTGGAGCGTGAAGTTGCACGTGCGGTGCGCCAGAACACCACGCTCTCCATCGCGTTCCTGGACATCGACGACTTCAAGTCGATCAACGACACGCACGGCCACAGCTTTGGCGACGATGCGCTGTCGCACCTGGCCCAGGTGGCCCGCGAATCGATGCGCCCGCAAGACACGCTCGCCCGTTTTGGCGGCGAAGAATTCGTGATCCTGATGCCGGATACGCGGCTGGAAGAGGGCGTGCAGACCATCGTCCGTCTGCAGCGGGCGCTCACGCAGCGCTTCTTTGCGGCGGGCGACACGCGGCTGTTCATCACCTTCTCTGCCGGCGTGGCGGAAGTCGGCAAGGACGAACCGCCCATGGCGGCAATCCACCGCGCCGACCGCGGCATGTATCAGGCCAAGCGCGCAGGCAAGAACAAGGTGGTCAGCGCCTGAGGCACGCCGAGCCCCTGCTGTGATTACTCCAGCAGCGACAACGCATCTGCCAGCGACAGCACCGTCGTGCGCGATTCAAACGCCGTCGCAAAAAGATGGTCGTGCACGATCGGGTCCGGGTCGTAGCAGCAGTCCTTCACGGTGAACAGGCGGTAGTCTGCATCGCTTGCGTGGGCAATGGACGACAGCATCACACCCGTTGACGCCACCCCCACCATGATCAAGGTATCAATGCCCTTGGCGGATAACCGCACCTGCAGATCGGTGCCGTAGAACACGCTGGCGCGGTGCGCGATGATGATCGACTCATCAGGCTGCCGGCCGAGTTCCGGCGAGATACGGTCTTCAACGAACAGCCCCAATTGCTTGACGCCTTGCCCGTTCTTGTTCAACGGGCTGACTTCCGGATAGCCGGGGCTGAAGTGGAACTTCGCAAAATAGACGCTGACGCCCTTGGCTCGCGCAGCGTCGCACAGCGTGCGGGTGTTGGAGAGCAGCGTGGGCGCGACAGATGGAAACAACGCCATGATGTCGGTCTGGTAGTGCATGACCAACAACGCCGTTTGCTTGGGGACAAGCGCGAATGTCGACATAGGGCTACACGATCCGGGGGAGGGCGGACGACTCTATCACGCGGCACGAAGAGGCCGCACGGCGGCCAACGCGTACCCGGTCCTATAATCTCCGTTTCCCGGACCCGACATCCCAGCCCCATGTTTTCTCCTCTCCACATCGCAGATCAATCAGTGCGTCGGGCCAGGAGACTCTGGGCAAACTACGGCATCTTCTGGCTCGGTGCCGTTCTCGTGGGTCTGGTATCCGTCGCCTACGCCAAGATCATCGATTTAGGCTTCGAGCTTTTTCGAGGCATGGTGTCGCACGCGTTCTGGCTGCCGATCGTCATTACACCGGTAGGTGCGGCGCTTGCCATTTGGCTGACGCGCCAGTTTTTTCGCGGTGCCGAGGGCAGTGGCATTCCGCAGGTCATTGCGACGCTGGAGGATGGGCGGCTATCCAGTGCGCTGCTTTCCCTGCGCATCATGTTCGGCAAGATCGTGGTCTCGTTCCTGGGCATCCTCTGTGGCTTTACGATCGGCCGCGAGGGGCCCACGGTGCAGATTGGCGCCTCGCTCATGTATGCCATGCGGCGGGGCTATCGTCGAAGCAGCAAGCACATCGAGCGACAGCTCGCCCTCGCGGGCGCAGCGGCCGGGCTTGCGGCTGCGTTCAACACGCCGCTGGCGGGCGTTGTGTTTGCCATTGAAGAACTCACGCGCAGTTTCGTGGCCCGCAACAGCGGCACGCTCATCACCGCCATTATTTTTTCCGGCGTGGTCGCCCTGGGCCTGCAAGGCAACTACCTGTACTTCGGGCGCATCCAGGCCATTGGGCAGTTTCATCTGGCGCTGGTGCCTGTGGTGATTGCCGCGAGCGCCATCTCGGGCGTGGCCGGCGGCGCGTTCTGCTGGCTGCTGCTCAACATACCCCGCTGGATGCCTGCGCGGCTGGTTGACATCAAACAAGGGCAGCCGGTGTGGTTTGCCTTCCTGTGCGGTATCGCAATCGCACTGATCGGCTTGGTTTCAGGCGGCACCACGTTCGGCAGCGGTTACGCAGAAGCGCGGGGCCTGCTGGAAACCCATCAGGCCCTCTCGCCGTTCTATGCGGTGCTCAAGTTCTGCGCGCTGATCGCGTCGTACCTGTCGGGCATTCCAGGTGGCATTTTTGCGCCGTCGCTGGCAATCGGGGCGGGGCTGGGCAACGTCATGTCGCTGGTGACATCGGCGATACCGCTGCCCAGCCTGGCCGCGCTCTGCATGGTCGGCTACCTGGCGGCGGTCACGCAGTCGCCCATCACATCGTTCGTGATCGTGATGGAGATGATCGACGGCCACGAGATGGTCTTGCCGCTCATGGCGGTGGCGTTGTTGTCCAGCCAGGTCTCCAAGGCGCTGACGCCGTCGTTCTATCACACGCTTGCGCATCGGTTTCGTGCATCAATGCCGCGCCCAGCCGCGCAGTGAAAGTGAACACACTCGTCTAACTGCACAAATGCACCAAACGCACGCCGCCGGTGCAGCGGCAGTCCAAATCCCCTAATGTGTGCGCGATAAAAAAGCGGCATGCCCCAATACAAGGCGTGCCGCTTTTTTTTTTCGCTCTTTGCGCAACGTTTTCTTTGAAATGAAACCGTCGATATTAACCCCTGCATGAGTGTGGATTTAATCATCGATATCTGGTGAATATTTCAATACGTTAACAATGGCGCATAGCCGAGTATGTCTAAACAAACACATGCACCGAAATGCGCATGATGGGTGGTTCGAATTGTAAAAACCCTGCGTTTCTTAGTACTAAATATCTAGACACAATATTCAAACTCGACTATTTTTCCTTCAGTCTTTGAAGTTTTTTTCCCTCTGCGCCTATCTCAGCCCCTGCACATCAAGACGGGTCTGTGCATGAGATAGCGCTCCTTCGTCAATAAGAAAGCCGCACTGCCGGGGGTACGGTAGCAATGAATACGACGAGCTACACGGTCAGGGCAAACGTTTGGGCAAATACAAGGCACCTGCGAGGTGTCGATCCATGCCCAGCCCACGCCATTCATGTCGCTATCAAATGGCCCTTTGATCCTCCCTGATTTCCATTGCCCTTCACGGGCCAAGCCGTTGACCGCTAAACGTTAGGCTCGGCGGACCAACATCCAACTCGCGTTGTATGGAAGACGCTCCCAAAGGGAGCGTTGAGTTGCTGCGTCCTTTTTAAAGCCACGTGGTCATCGGTCATTGAATTCTGGCAGTTCCAATCAATCGGGAACCCGTTGTATTTGCGGGTGCCAAGGGTGCGCTCGTCCTTCTGGTTTGCGCTGCGCGATGGCTCACCCGGTTTTTCTGTTTCTTTTCTTGAGCTCAGGGCGAGCACTGTGGAATCAATATGAACAAATCATATAAAACGATTTGGAATGAGGCGCTGGGCGCCTGGGTGGCGGCGTCGGAGCTGGATAAGGCTAAAGGGAAGGGGGGCACGGTTGTGCGGCGTGGCGGTAGGAAGATGGCAGGGCATGCGATGACTGTGGCTGCCGCCGCCGTGGCGCTTTTGGGCTCGGCAGCATCTGAGCAGGCATATGCGCAAGTGAACTGTTCTACGGCCCCGTACAACTTCTACAGTGGAAGCACGACGTGTGTCGGTTTTATGTCGATCGCCACGCAAGGCGGGTCCACGGCGGTGGGTTATGGCGCCAACAGCACGGGCCTTAACGCAGTTGCTGTCGGCTTTCAATCCATTGCCTCCGGAACCAATTCCATCAACGTGGGTGCACGCACCGCTCCGGGTACCGGTGCAACTGCCGATTCGACGATTGGTATCGGTACGGACGTCACTGCCAGCGGCACGGCGGGCATTGGTATCGGCGTCCAAAGCGTTGCCAGCGGCAACTTGACGACTGCCGTCGGGTCTTTGGCAAAGGCAACCGCAGACAACGCCGTCGCGCTTGGCGCAAATGCCCAGGCGACGAGTGCCGCCGCCACCGCTGTCGGTAACGGCGCTAAAGCCAGCGGCAACACGGCACTTGCAATCGGCGGACAGGCGCTCGCCATCGGCGACGGCACCGTTGCGGCGGGTCAGGGCGCCGGCGCGGGCTCGACCACGGGCAACACCGGCTCGGTCGCCGTCGGTATCGCCACCGGCACGCTCGTGAGCGGCGCGCAGAACACCGCAGTCGGCGGCGGTATCGCGAGCGCGATGCGCGGCGCGGGGTCTGGCGTCACCGGCACGCGCAACGTCGCGTTCGGCACGGGCGACGGCACGGTCACGTATGACGGTACGCTGGCCGCTTCCGCAGGTAACTTGGTATCCGGCAACGACAACGTCGCGATCGGCACGAACGCGGGCATCGGCGTGACAGCAAACGGCACCACCTCGGTCGGCCTGAACGCCAAAGCATCAGCCACCGGATCGATCGCCATCGGCGTTCAGTCGACGGCCGCGGGCGGTTTTGGCGTGGCGGTGGGCAACGCGTCGGTGGCTTCACAAAGTGGTGCAACTGCCATGGGCAGCGGTGCAACGGCGTCGGGTGTGTCAGGCACGGCCATCGGAAACAACGCGGTGGCATCCGGCACGAACGCCGTTGCGATGGGTCTGGGCGCGCGGGCTACGGGCACCAATAGCGTGAGCATTGGCACAAGCAACGTCGTCAGCGGCGCGAACTCCGGCGCGATCGGCGATCCCAGCACCATCACGGGCTCGGGTTCGTATTCGCTCGGTAACAACAACACGATCAATGCGAACAACGCGTTTGTCGTGGGCAACGGCGTGACGGTAGCCGGCGGCCTGGATGGCGCAGTTGTCCTCGGCAATGCCTCGACCGTGTCGGCGGCCGTGCAGACGCCGAACGCCACGATCGCAGGGACGAACTATACGTTCGCGGGCGGTACGCCGGCGGCGGGCGATGTCGTCAGTGTGGGCTCGGCTGCCGCGCCGCGGCAGATCCAGAATGTCGCAGCCGGACGGCTTAGCAGCAGCTCGACCGACGCGGTCAACGGCTCGCAGTTGTTTGCGACCAACCAAGCGGTGAATGGCGTCTCCACCACGGTCAACAACATCCAGAACGGCGCGGGCATCAAGTACTTCCACGCCAACTCCACAGCGGCGGATAGTCAGGCCACCGGCACGGACAGCGTCGCCGTGGGCCCGCTCGCGGTCGCCAGCGGGGCGAACAGCGTTGCGACGGGTAACGGTGCCCAGGCACAGGCCGCCAACGCGCTGGCACTCGGCGCCACTGCACGTGCAACCAACGCAGGGGATGTGGCACTGGGCTCCGGCTCCGTTACCGCCGCATCCAACCCGACAGGGAGCGCGGTGGTTGCCGGTGTCACGCGCAACTTTGCGGGTGCGACCCCGACCAGCGTCGTGAGTGTCGGTGCGCTCGGCGCAGAGCGTCAGATCACGAACGTCGCCGCGGGCCAGCTCAGCAACTCGAGCACCGATGCCGTCAACGGCTCGCAACTCTTTGCGACCAACCAGGCCATCGATGGCGTTTCCACCACCGTCAACAACATCCAGAGCGGCGCGGGTATCAAGTACTTCCACGCCAACTCCACGGCGGCGGATAGCCAAGCCACCGGCACGGACAGCGTCGCCGTGGGGCCGCTCGCGGTCGCCACTGGGGTGAACAGCGTGGCAGCCGGCAACGGTGCGCAAGCGCAAGCCGCCAGCGCGCTTGCACTGGGCGCGACTGCACGGGCCACCAATGCCGGCGACGTTGCACTCGGCTCCGGTTCCGTTACCGCCGCATCCAGTCCGACAGCGAGCGCGGTGGTCGCCGGTGCCACGCGCAACTTTGCGGGTACGAACCCGACCAGCGTTGTGAGCGTTGGAGCGCTTGGTGCCGAGCGTCAGATCACCAACGTCGCCGCAGGCCGCCTCAGCAACTCGAGCACCGATGCGGTCAACGGCTCGCAACTCTTCGCGACCAATCAGGCGGTGGACGGCATCTTCACCACCGTCAACAACATCCAGAGCGGCGCGGGCATCAAGTACTTCCACGCCAATTCCACGGCGGCGGATAGCCAAGCCACCGGCACGGATAGCGTCGCCGTCGGGCCGCTCGCGGTTGCCAGCGGGGCGAACAGCGTTGCGACGGGTAATGGGGCCCAGGCACAAGCCGCGAACGCGCTTGCGCTTGGTGCGACTGCACGTGCAACCAATGCAGGGGATGTGGCACTGGGCTCCGGCTCCGTTACCGCCGCATCCAATCCGACGGGGAGCGCTGTTATCGCCGGTGCCACGCGCAATTTCGCAGGGACCAACCCGACCAGCGTTGTCAGCGTCGGTGCGCTCGGCGCAGAGCGTCAGATCACCAATGTCGCTGCCGGGCGCCTGAGCAATTCGAGCACCGACGCCGTCAACGGCTCGCAGTTGTTTGCGACCAATCAGGCGGTGGACGGCATCTTCACCACGGTCAACAACATCCAGAACGGCGGGGGCATCAAGTACTTCCACGCCAATTCCACGGCGGCGGATAGCCAGGCCACCGGCACGGAAAGCGTGGCCGTCGGGCCGCTTGCGGTGGCCAGCGGTGCAAATAGCGTGGCCATGGGTAACGGCGCGCAGGCCACGGCTGCCAACTCCGTCGCGCTCGGCGCCAATTCCACCACCACCGCCAACCTGGGCACCGCCGCGTACAACCCCGGCACGGCAGCGCTGGCAGGCACCTCACCTGTGGGCGAAGTCTCTGTGGGTTCGGCCGGCAACGAGCGCCGCATCACCAACGTGGCTGCAGGCTCGGCGGCAACGGATGCCGTGAACGTGAGCCAGTTGCAGTCGGTGCAAACCGAGCTGACGCAGACGAAGAACGACGCGCTGCTGTGGGACCCGACCGCCAACGGCGGCACGGGCGCCTTCAGTGCCAACCACGGCGGCACGGGCCCGAACATCATCACCAACGTTGCACCGGGCGCGTTGAATGCCACCAGCACGGATGCGGTGAATGGCTCGCAGCTCTTCGCCACCAACCAGAACGTCACGAACCTGGGCAACTCGATTACCAGCATCCAGAACGGCGGCGGCATCAAGTACTTCCACGCCAACTCAACGGCGGCTGACAGCCAGGCCACCGGCACGGATAGCGTGGCCATTGGGCCGCTGGCGGTTGCAGCTGGCGCCACGAGCCTTGCAGCCGGCAACGGTGCGCAGGCGCAAACGGCCAACGCGCTCGCACTCGGTTCGCTGTCGACGGTGTCGGTGGCAGGCGGTGTTGCGATCGGCTCTGGCGCGATCTCTGACCGCCCCATTGCTTCTGGTATCGGGTCGATTCCCGCAGGGAGTCAGGCCGTGCCGTTCAACACGTCCGACGGGACACTGCTGGGCGCCGTGTCGTTCGGTAGCGCCGCAGGCAATACGTACCGCCAGTTGACCAACGTGGCCGACGGCACGGGCCAGCACGATGCGGCAACGATCCGCCAGTTGACCGGCGCGCTGCAATCCTTCGCGGTCACGCCCACGCTGTACTTCCACGCCAACTCGACAGCGGCCGATTCGCTCGCGGTCGGCTCGCAGTCGGTGGCCGTTGGCCCGACGACGGTGGTCAACGGCGACAACGGTGTCGGCATCGGCAACGGCGCGATCGTCCAGCAGACCGCGCCTGGCGGCATTGCCATCGGCCAGGCATCGACCTCCGGCCAGGCCGACGCGATTGCATTGGGCAGCGGATCGACGGCAAACGGTGCGCAGTCCATCGCGCAGGGCGCCAACGCAAACGCTGCGTTGGCGGGCGGCATCGCCATTGGCTCGGCTGCAAAGAGCAATGGCGTTGATGCGATGGCACTGGGCTCTGGCGCCAACGCCACCTTTGCCAATAGCGTTGCGCTGGGCGCCGGTTCGCTCACCTCCGTGGGCGCGTTGACCAACTACATGGCATTCGGGCTGACGGCGCCGCAAACGTCGTCGGGTGAGCTGAACGTGGGCAACCGCCAGATCACGGGCGTGGCTGCCGGCCGCCTGGGTACGGATGCGGTCAACGTGTCGCAGTTGCAGGCCGTCCAGCAGCAGCTCTCAACGATCATCAGCAACAGCGGTGGCCCATTCACCTCTACCTCGCCCAACGGCACCACCAACAACACGCCGCCGACCACGCCGGGGCCGAACTCCTCCGCCGGTGGCACGGGTTCGGTGGCTTCGGGCAGCAACAGCACGGCGCTGGGCAATAGCTCGCAGGCCACCGGCAACAACACCACCGCCGTTGGTACTGGCGCCGTGGCCACGGGCAGCGGGTCAACCGCCATTGGCGCGGGCAGCAATGACGGCGGCCGCACGGATGTCGTCTCGGTGGGCTCCACTACCTTGTCGCGGCAGGTCATCAACGTGGCCGCCGGCACGGCACCCACCGATGCCGTCAACGTGTCACAGCTGAACAACGCCGTCACGCAAGCCAACAACTACACCGACAACCAGGTGGCAGGCCTGCGTAACAGCATCGATTCGTATCGGCGCGATGCTGAAGGCGGTACCGCCATGGCCATGGCAATGGCGGGCCTGCCGCAACCCACGGGCCCCGGCAAGAGCATGGTCGCGGTGGCGGGCAGTGTTTACAACGGCCAATCGGGGCAGGCGCTTGGTATCTCAACGGTGTCGGAAAACAACCGCTGGATCTACAAGGCCGCCGTCTCCACCAACACGCGCGGCACGTATGGCGCCGTGGTCGGTGCCGGGTATCAGTGGTGAGGCCAGCCGCAGCACAGCAACCACCGCAACGTGACACTTTCGGATTCCTGATATGAACAAGCGCGCAATCCCAGCCTGCATCGCAACGCTCTCGTGCATCTTCGCCCTTGCGGCATGCGCGGGCCCTGGCCCCACCGATACCGCGTTCCCCAAACTGGACACGGCGATGACGCCCGAGGGCTCGTTCCCCAACGTTGACCACCTGCGCATGGTCGAGCCCGGCATGACGAAGGGCCAGGTCTATGACCTGATCGGCGTGCCGCATTTTCATGAGAGCGTGTTTCGCGTGCGCGTGTGGAACTACCTGTTCCACTTCCGCAGCGCAGACAAGCCCGTCGCGTGTCAGTACCTGATCCAGTTTGACGACGACAACCGCGTGACCAAGACGCGATGGGCCGACCCGCAGTGCGAAACCTTTGCACCGGCAAAGCCCGCGCAGTAACCAGACAGACCCGAAGGAGAGTGGTTGATGAAACGTTTTAACGGCGCATTCAAGGTGGTTGCGGCGTGCGCCCTTGCCGCCGCTTCTGTGCTGGCACACGGCGCAGAAGCGGGCGACTCCGCAGATGAGTTGCTCGGCAACGCTGCGCTCGCGCTCAAGCGCATCGACGCGGGCGACTACACCGCGCTCTGGCAGCAGACGGCGCCTTTCGTGCGCGGGTTCTATACGCCGGATCGCTTTGCCAGCGGGCTCACGCAAGCGCGCAAGTCTGTGGGGGCTGTCAGCCAGCGCGGCTGGGCATCTGTCACGCGGCTCACCTATACGAAGGTCAAAGACGTTCCCGATGGCCTGTATGCAAACGTCGACTACGCAACGCGGTTAGCCGATGGCCGCATCGTCTACGAGAAGGTGAGTTTCCAGCTAGGAGCAGACGGGCATTGGTACTTCACCGGCTACGACCCGCGCCAAAACCAGGGGGCCGGGACGCAGGCACAGAAGTGACCGCGCGGCCCCACTAAACCAGCGCGGTCTGATCAAGGCATTGGTCTGCATTGCCGAGCCGCTGGCGCTCGGCAATGCAGATGCGGCAACCGGTGAACTCAGCCACGCCGCGCCGCCTCGATCTTCGCAATGTCGATCTTGCCCATCGTCATCATCGCGTCGAATGCGCGCTTGGCCGCCGCGCGGTCCGGATCAGTAAATGCCGCAGTGAGCGCGCGCGGCGTGATCTGCCACGACAGCCCCCATTTGTCTTTGCACCAGCCGCACGCGCTTTCCTGCCCGCCGTTGCTGACGATGGCGTTCCACAGCCGATCGGTTTCGGCCTGGTCGTCGGTCGCAATCTGGAACGAAAACGCATCGCTGTGCTTGACGTGCGGGCCGCCATTCAGCCCCAGGCACGGAATGCCCGCCACGGTGAACTCCACCGTCAGCACATCGCCTTCCTGGCCGGCGGGGTAGTTGCCGGGCGCGCGGTGTACAGCGGTGACTTTGCTGTCAGGGAAGGTCTTGGCGTAGAAGTTGGCCGCATCCAGCGCGTCGCGGTCGTACCACAGACAGATCGTGTTCTTGCTGACCATGCGTGTCTCCTCAAGGGGCGGGCATCGGCATTTGCGGTCGAGGCATTCCACAGCTTGCGCGTGCCCGTGATGTGAAGTGGATGCCATTGCCGTGGTTTGTACTCTCGCACAGTCCTGCGGCGGAAGCGGTTACTGCTTCTCGTAGGTTTGACGCATGCGTCATGCCGGCTCGGGCAGCTTTGCGATCACCTTGATCTCGAACCGGAAACCGTAGAGCCACGTCACGCCAATGCCCGTGAGCGTGGGGTAGGGCGCTTCGCCCCAATACTCTCCGACCACCTTCCAGATGGGCTCGAACTGCGTTTCGGGGTTCACGCGTGAGCGCAAAGCTGCGTGCGTTCGTGGGGTGGGTGGATGAGTTGATGGCGCGCCATGCGCCGGTGGTGGGTTAACCCAGGGCCGACTCGAGGCAACGCGCATGCCATGCAATCAGAATCCAGCCAATTGAAACTATACGCAGAGAACGTATAGTTTGTGGCATCATGGAAGCCACCTTCATAGAATTGCCGCCTTTTCAGCGGCTACGAGAGCACTACCTCTCGGATGACGAGTACAGAGCACTGCAATACACGCTGCTTGCGCAGCCAGATGCGGGCGATGTGATTAAAGGCACGGGCGGTTTGCGCAAGATCCGGTTTTCGGACAAGCGACGAGGCAAGGGCAAACGCGGCGGTCTGCGCGTTATCTATTACTACTGGAATCCAGGCGGGCAGTTTTGGATGTTTACCGTCTACGACAAGGATGAAGTGAGCGACCTCTCCAGCGATGAGCGCAAAGTGCTCGCGCAACTGCTGGAACGAGAAGCCAAGGCAAGGAGCGGGCGATGAAACGAAACCTGTTTGCTGAACTGAAAGAGGGAATGGACGCGCTTGCTGCGGAACGCGAAGGCAAGACTACCCTCCGCAAGGTCAAGGCGCGAGCGCCCGAGCCGATGGACGTGAGCGCCGAAGAGATCAAGGCCGTCCGCGCGGCAGCACATGCGTCGCAGGCTGTCATGGCGCGGCGCTTACGCGTCAATGTGCGGACATATCAAAACTGGGAGCAAGGCACCGCCAAGCCGAATACACAAGCGGCGGTGCTCATCAAGCTGGTGGAAAAACACCCGGAAACGCTGCAGATGCTTGAAGCGCTCTAACACAACGCCCCAACAAAAAAGCCGCCCCAAAGGCGGCTTTCTTTTATCTAGCGGCAATCGACGCGCGCATCGCGCTCAGCTTGCACCGCCCGTGGTTGAACCTGCCGGCGCAGACGCGGGCGCTGCGTTCGGCGCCGGTGCCGGCGTCGTCACTGCAGGGGCCGATGCCGGAGCAGCTTCAACCGGCGCCTTCAAAGCCGGCGCAACCACAGGCGCCGCTGCCGGCGCGGAAGCGGGCGCAGCAGCCGGAGCCGAAGCAGGCGCCGCCACCGGCACAGGCGGCGCGGCCGGCGTGGGCACCACCGGCGTTGTCATCTTCATCGGCTCGCCTTGCGGCGTGGGTGCGGGCTCGGGCAGCGGGGCCACGTGTTCCTTCTCTGCCGCCTTGGCGATCTTGCGGTCATGGCGGGCGGGGTCGATCTTCAGGAAGTGGTCGACCAGGTTGAAGTAGCGCTCGTAGAACACCCCGGCCGGAATCGTCTCGCTTGCCACCTTCACCATCGAATCGTCGCCCGAGCCGATGGGCAGCGACACCGAGCCCAGGATGCTCAAGCCCACGCTTGCCGACGTGCTCGTCTTCTTGAGCGTGTAGCGGTCTTGCACCGCGTTCACATAGGCCGTGCTCGACGTGCCCTCGGTATTGGCCTCTGCGCACACCACGTGGAACGAGATCACCACGTGCGAATCGTTGCTCGGCTGGAAGTTCTTGCTGCCGTCGATCGTGTCGGGGCGGGGCGAGCTCGACACATACCCCTGACTCAGCAGCGCCCGGCGGGCCGCCTCGCACGTCGCGTCAGACTTGGCGTGGAAGGTGCGCGCATAGGGGCTTGCCGCCGCATCAAACTGCTCCTGCTGATAAAGCGGCGTGGGCGCAGAGCTGCACGCAGCCAAAGCGGCAGCGATGCTGGCAGCAGCGCACAAAACAGACAACGGACGGAAGCGGTAGGGCATGGCGTTGGGCAAAAGGGCTCGGCCGGGTGATGGTGCGGCGGCGGCGCCACTGCGTATGCAGCGCAAGTTTTGTGCGCGGCAGGCGGTGGCGGCGTAGGCGGGTGGCCGGGCGACATTATAAGTTTGTCTGGTGACACGTCACCCGCGGCGTGCACCCATTCTGCGCGCACCAACACGGCGCTCCACCGCCACGCAAAGCCAGCGCCATCGGGTGGTTCAGCCCCAAGTCTCAACAAAACTCACATTGCGTTGACCCACGCACGCGCGCGGTGTCTTATCGCACCCGGTGCGCGACACCCCACTTTAGTAGGGGGTGGCATCCACCGGCAGCCACCACGCTCTCAGCCAAACGCACGAGCTACCGCAGCGCTGCAGGGTTCGCCCGTCCGCCTGGCCTATCGATCAATCGAACAATCGAAGTCTTGAGACCCCCGATGAATAGAAATTGCAACGTCCTCATCCCGGCCCTGCTGGCCGCTCTTCTGGCTGGCTGCGGCGGCGACGGAAGCAGCGTCGCCGGTAGCGGCGGCACGGCTACACCGGCCACAACCGCAACCACAGGCACCGTCGTCTCGCCCAGCGGCGGCCAGTCGGGAACCACCTGGACCAGCGTCAAATGGGGCGGCGGCGGGTATGTCACCGGCCTCATCTACCACCCGAGCAACGCGGGCCTGCTGTACGCACGCACCGACGTTGGCGGCGCTTACCGTTGGGACACGGCCAGCTCCACCTGGACGCCCATCACCGACGGCATCGGTTTTGGCGCAGGCGAGGGCGATTTCCACGGCGTTGAAAGCATCGCGCTCGACCCGAACAACGACCAGCTCGTCTACATGATGACGGGCATTACCGTCACGCAAGGTCACAACGGCCGCATCTACATCTCCAGCGACCGCGGCAACACCTGGACGCACTACGATCTGCCGTTCCCCGTGGGCGGCAACGACAACGGACGCGGCACCGGCGAGCGCCTGCAGGTGGACCCGAACAACCCCACGACGCTGTTCTACGGCTCGCGCACCGCCGGCCTGTGGAAGAGCACGGATTCGGGCCACACCTGGGCGCAAGTCACTGGCCTGTCTTCCACCACCGTCAACGGCGGCAGCTCCCCCATTGGCGTGGAGCAGGTGATTTTTGATACGTCGGGCAAGGGCAGCGGCCAGCCGACGTGGATCATGTGGGCCACCGTTGCGCCCGACTACGCCAACGCGGCGGGCCTGACGTCCACCCTGTACAGATCCACCAACGGCGGGTTCTCGTGGAGCCCGGTGTCGGTTCCGCAGGCGGTGTCGGGCTACTACATCCCGCACGTGGTGCGCACGTCTGATGGCAACTTCTACGCGGTGTTCAACGCAGGCGTTGGCCAGGGCATCAACGGCCCGAGCTACCTCTACAAGTTCGGGGGCAGCAACGACAGCAACTGGACGCTGCTCAAAAGCTCCACCAGCAACGGTTTTGGCGGCGTGTCCGTCTCTGGCCTTGGCGCGTCTGCCCGCATCGCCCTTGGTATGACGGGCTGGAGCGACACCAGCAAGACCATCCAGCTATCTGACGACGGTGGCAGCACCTGGCGCGAAATCGAAGCCGGCATGCCGCACACCGGCCTTGCCTCGGGTGGCTGCTCCGGCTGGGTCGAGAGCGTCGTGATCGACCCCGCCAACCGCGACCACATCATGCACGTGCACGGTGGCGGCGTTTGCGAAACCATGAACGCCTCGTCGCCCGCGCCCACCTGGAGCGCCAAGGTCGACAACCTTGAAGAGACCGTCACCCTGGCGCTCGTGACGGCGCCGCCCGGTGCTTCGTACAACTTCATCAACAGCGCAGGCGACATCGGCACGTGGGTCAATACAGACCTCACGACGCGGCCCACCAAAGGCCCCTTGAACACGTGGAGCAGCGGCAATTCTGCCGACATGTCGTGGGCAGACCCGTCGTACATTGCCGCCGCAGGTGTGGACAACGCCAACGGCCATGTCACCAAGGGCTTCTGGTCTGGTGACAGCGGCAATAGCTGGTCGACGTTTGCATCGCTGCCCAATGGCGCCGCCGCAAGCCAGAGCAACGTAGGCAACCTGGTCGTGCCGTCACGCAACAACGTGACCTGGGCACCGCCCGATTCGGTGCCGTCGTACAGCACCAACAATGGCGCGAGCTGGACGGCCACCAACCTGCCGGCGTTCAGCGCCACCTGGAACGGCTACGCCCGTGGTTACCGCCTGGCCGCAGACCGCAAGAACCCCAACAAGGTCTACGCCTACGACTCCGGCGGCGCACCGTGGAGCTGGCAACGCGGCAAGGTCTACGTCTCGAACGACGGCGGCCACACCTTCACGCTCAGCCAGGGCTCCGTCAACGCAAACATGGCCTGGAACTCGTGGTGGGATACATCCATGGTGGTCAACCCCAACGCCGAGGGCGATATCTGGCTGGCTGACGGCGCTGCCGTGTACCACTCGGTGGATTCCGGCGCCACATGGACAAAGCTCAACGCCTTTGCATCCGCCAACGGCACGATGGGCGCCACCGTGCTCACCCTGGGCAAGGCACAAGCGGGCGCGCCGTACTCCGCTGCCATCTACGTAGAAGGCACGCTCAACGGCGTCTGGGGCATCTACCACTCTGACGACGGCGGCGCAACATGGTCGCGCTTTAACGACGACGCACACCAGTTTGGTGGCTCCGGCGTGATGGCGGGCGACTGGAACACGTACGGCCGCATCTACGTCAATGGCGCCGCGCGTGGGCTGATCTATAGCAATTGATGTGCGGACGACTGGTCGATCAACGATCCGTCGATCAGTCGAGTTGTCCCCCGAAAGTTGGCTGCCAGCTTTCGGGGGTTTTTTACTGGTAGTTCCCAACATCCGAGAGGCAACACCAACGCGCCAGACTGAGCGCTGCTCTGGGCCGATCCAACATCACAAGTCTTCGATAGCCTTCCTGATTTTCCGCATACGGGACGCCTCGATCGACATGCTGTAGGACTGTTCCCCACGGGTAACTCGGAAGTTTTTAACGCGCTCCTGAAGTGTTTCGCGAGGGCCGGAGCGGCTGGTGCTCACATTGGTATTCTGAAATTGGCCTTGGTGCGTAACAAAGTTGTCTACAGTTTTACTCGACTGTGCATGCTTATAGAAGACGGGCGGGAGTACTTTCGTTCCCTCAATGTATTCCATGCCACCGATGAACTCTGATTGATGGCCTTCAAAGCACCTTCCGTTTTCATTCAATCTTTCATGAAGACTGTTGAATAACTCGTCTTTTTGGTATGCGTTAAGCAGAAAATTTAATGAAAATATTGTGCAACCGATGTGGGCTTTTTGCGCCTCAACATCGATGACAGCCATTTTGCAGTTTCTGAAATTGTCTTCAATATTCTTTTGCAATGACTGAATGCCGGCAATAAATTTATATTCTTTCTTCTTTGGGTCCCAGGTGTGAGAGAGCGCCGACTCCAGAAGTAGCACGGTCTTACCACCGTCAGCGTGCGTTCTGATATCTGCTGCGATTCTGTGCCTGTTCTGAGTGGTCAGCCGGAACAATGCGCGCCACGCCGGCTCACTCGAGGTGTAGAGCTTCTCAAGGAAGATTTCCACCCAAGGAAAGTATTTAAGATTCAGATCAGGATGTCTTGCGTTGTAAGTATTCGCCAGCGTTTCAATGTTTTCGCCGTCGTGTGTCGATATTTCTGGATTGACACCATCCGTGCCCGCAGCTCTCAAAACGGCATCTGCATATGCGGCCAATTGAGGATGCGTATACGCCACGGACGAATTCTTGACAGCGTCCTCCAGTGCCCTTGCTTTGTTGCGCGCTCGCCTAGGTAGATTGTCCAGGTGATATGAGGACGGACTGCGGGCAGGCGAGGATTGCGTGCTTGGAGCCCCAGAAGAATCAGCAGCACGCCGCTGCCCTCCACCATACTGATAATCGGCGCCTCCTGTTCGAGGTTTTGAAACGCACAATCCCATGGGAACTCCTGTATTTGAAATAACCCATGATATGAACGGAACACACTCGGGGGAGCGTGCAAGAGACGAAACTGTTGCTCTAGAAAAGAAAGCAAAAAGGGGCGCGCTTGACGCTCAGTCGTTTGCTGGGCGGCACAACAACGTGACTACGCTTCACACGGTCCTACCAATGCGTTGATTCGTATCTGGATTTGCAGCTTCGCACTTGGCGGGGCGACAGGTTATCGCGTGGCGAAAATTCTCTGTTTGACGTACACGACATCAAACCAATGAAAATTCAGTCCACGGCCAACGGCATTTCGATGCCGTCGCTGGATGCCCCGCAGTCCAAGTCGCCATCGAACATGCCGTCAGAGGCGTCTCCTCGAATCGCACACGCCCCGGATTCGCAGCGTGGTGCGCTACCCAAGGCACCATTTCGCGATCGCGACAGTAGGACTGTTCACCACGTGAGCAGCCCAGGACTTCGCTTGCGGGCCAAGCTTCCAGTAGGCGGCGCTTGTGCTTCTGCCCCATCGGACAGGAGCCGGCACGTAAGGCATGCCCCTTTTGAACAAGCCTCCGCGCTTGCTCAAGTCGGGGAGTTGAGAGCCGCTTGCGTTGTATTTTCTGCCGCTTGGCTTCATTCGATTGCCAACGAGTCGCAGACAAGCCACGGAAGAATGGAACATTTCACTCAGGTTCACACGCTTGAGGGTATTAGCGCTCAACAACAAGGCTACCGTCAGCATGAATTGGCGATTCGCGGCCAAGGCCGGCCGTACAGCGAATGGTTTGCGCCTGCGTTCCAGCGCTACGGTGTGGGGCTTGGAGCGGATGTCGTCGTCGATGTGATGAGTCACGAAGAACAGGCAATGCAGACTTTGGCAAACATGTTCGCCCAAGCCAACTCATCACACGTGTTCGTCATCATGCGAACCAACGGCGATAACCATGCTATCGCCACACATCAATCGGGCAACCATGTTCACGTTTTCGATCCAAATCATGGTGAGTACCGTCTTCGCCACTCCGAACTTAAGGATGGCTTGCGCAGCATAATCCAGGCGTACTCCAGCAGATTTCCGGTTCCAGAGTTACGGGTATTGCCGGCATACCCCTGAATCCGAAGAGCAGTCGACACGGTGCTATCGAGGCGAGCCTGATTTCGTAATCACAGCAAGCAGAATTTGCTGTTCGAGATCGGCCAGGCACCGTTCTCGCCGTAACGAGAGTTTCAACGCCGCCGCGCGTGGGCTGATCTACGGCAATTGAGGTGGGTCGACCGTCCGGTTGCTGTTTTCAATTGGACGGTCCGGGCGACGTCGCCAAGTCGTACTTGACGTCGCCGTCCATGTAATCGCGAACAAGTCCTGAGGGGGCTTGGGGCAGTTGGTGTCAAAGCTGCGCCAAGAGTGTTTCAGCCATTGCTTTGCCGTGCAGTACCGACAGCCAGCGTATTGGAATGCCGTTTTCTCCGTAGATCAAACCGGCCAACCCGCCCGCAATACAGGCGGTGGTATCGGTGTCATTGCCCAAAGCAACCGCACGCTTAACGCAGTCCTCATAGCTGTGCGTTGACAGCACGCAGTGGATTGCCGACCAGAAGCTGTCGACCACATAGCCTGACCCTTGCGGTGCATCGAAGCGGCCGTCCAGTGCGATCTTCAGTTCGGCGTCTTCCGCGGTGCCGGCATGGCGTTCGAGCAGTTCGTCCTCCGCAGCGCGTACCGCATTGGCGGCGGACTGACCTTCCAGAATGCCCATCGCAGTCAGGCAGTAGAGCGCGCAACAGAGCTGAGAACGGATGTGGCCATGCGTGGGCAGACTCTGTTTGCGCGCAAGGTGGACCGCCTCGTCCCGAGAAGCGGCCACCATGACAACGGGCAGGCAACGCATCAGTGATCCGTTGCCGTTGTCGCGTTCGCCGCTCGGCCCGGACGTGGACGGGCTGGCGCCAGCCGCTATGGCGTAGAAAGCCTGCCGCGTTTGCAAGCCGATATCGAAGACATTCCCATCGGGTGTGAAGGCCCCTTGCTGGAACCAGTTCAGCAGGTTCGCCGCAAATGTGCCGAGATCCAGTGTTGGATCGCGAACCAAGGCATCGAGCAGGGCGAGTGCCTGGGCACCGTCGTCGCTCCACGTGCCGGGCGGTACGCCCGCGTGAGCGCGGTTAAAGCCTACTGGCGGCGTCATATCGATCTCTGCGGAGGGCGGGATCGAGGCTGCGTCGTGAAACTCGTACGGGACGCCCAGAGCATCGCCAACCAGGAGACCAAGCAGGCCACCGCGCAGGCGGGCTTGGCGGGATGGGGTTGTCATGTGCTTGTTGTGGCTTGTAACGGTATCGGAGAGGGCGGCGATTCTCATGTGCAAAAGTTAGTAGACCAGCCAGTTTTCAGTGCCGTTGAACGCGTAAGAGCGTTGCTCACATGCCGGGTCCACACACTCTAAGCGCGGCCATCGGAAGCAAAAGTTGCCCATATAAAAAGGCAGCACGAAATACCGCCCTCCCTCTAGATCGAACACCGCAGTCTTGCGCTCGATGCGCTTTTCCATCCAGCTCATCGCGAGCAAGCGCGAGTCTGGCGTGCAGGCAAAGGTGCAGCCCCACGCATAGCCGGGGGCGGGTACACCGTCGATCTGGATCAAGTGATATGAGTCGCCGTGTGGCGGTTCGCCTTCGTAGCGCAGGTGAACGTGATGACGGCCATCAGGCGTGATTAGTTCGATGTCGTCCATGCCCGCCCAGAGGGAGGAACCGTCTGCTGGAAGCTGGAGCACTTGCACCCGATATCTCCTTGCTCTGTCGAGCCTATAGCCGGTTGTCGTTGAACGGCGCGTTGCGCAATGTCTTGGCAATCTCATCTTTGCCCTGCCGCGCCATGTCCGGATCGATGCTCGACAGCAGCTCGACTTGCTTGCTGAACATCAATCGCCTGAAGTCCTGTCCGGGAATGCGGTGCGCCAATTCATAGGCGCACGCCATGGAAAACGTCACGCCTTCGAATATCCAGTACAGCAGTTCGTTCAGATCCGATGTCGATTCGCGTAGTACCTCGGCGCCGCGTTCAACGACAACGTAGTGATATTGGCCAGACTCAATCTCGATGTGTGGGCGCCCAAAATCGGCGGTGTATCCGAACGTCGGACAGGCATTACTAGGCGCGCTGACCCGTTTGGCTAGGCGCGCGACTTCGGCCTCAATCTCTGCGAGCGTTCTCATAACGGTGGTCTGCATGGTCGCCAGAGCCCAGTGCTCTATGGCGCTTGTACGTCAAGCAAGGTGCTGGACCGAGATGCTAACGCAGCGAAGCCCCGCCCACCACCGCACCCCAGATATGCCCAACTCTTAATTCAGATTTCCACCAAACATATATCAGCGGCCCACATTCGATCTTTATCAACCCCCACCCAAAAAAACCCCCAAAGACCCCACCAACGGGGGCAGCGCAATCCCGACGCATCGCCTATGCTGTTTCCCAATAAAAAACCGGCGCCCTGATTTGAATCGGATTATCAGAGAAAGCGCCTAGTCCTAAATATCTAAGAGCGTTAGGCCGGGGGCGGTAAATGGGGCGGAGGAGAAAACAAGCATCCACCAGCGATGTGCTGTTGGCGCTGCCGTGGTGGATGCTGGCGATTGGCTCGGCAGCCAGCTACCTGATTCTTCACAACATCCTCCCGGCCGCGTTTGGGGCCAACCCGCTGTTGAGCGCCATCGGCATGCTGGCCCACGGGCTGGCCTGGATGCCCGCGTTGCTGCTCGCCTTCTTTGCCGTGCTGTCGTACCTGCGGGAGCGCAGCCAGCAGGCCGATGCCCGGCTCGGCCCCCCGCGC
This sequence comes from Burkholderiaceae bacterium 26, assembly GCA_000955795.1. GTDB lineage: Bacteria > Pseudomonadota > Gammaproteobacteria > Burkholderiales > Burkholderiaceae > Ralstonia > Ralstonia chuxiongensis. The sequence continues at coordinate 156,920 of JYOB01000016.1, read as the reverse complement.
ACTGAGCCGGCTGGGCGCGCCCGCCCGCCGAAGGCGCCGCCCCAGCCCGCCCGCAACGCCGCAGGCAGCAACACGCCCAACCCCGCACGCAACACCACCACACCCCCGCAAGCCCCCACACCGGCAGAACCCGCCACGCCCCAGACCTGGACGCTGGAGGCCATCCAGTCGCTTGAGTGGAAGCGGTTTGAGCTGCTGTGCGTGCAGTACTACGAGCAGATGGGGTTTGCGGTGAAGACGGTGCCGCACGGCGCAGACGGCGGCATTGACGCCACGCTGTACAAGGCCGGCCAAGACGCGCCCGTGGCGGTGGTCCAGTGCAAGGCGTGGTCCAAGCCCGTGAAGGTGGAGCAGGTGCGGGCGCTGGGCGGCTCCATGCTGGCGCACAAGGTCAAGCGGGGCGTGTTCTGGTCTTTGTCGGGTTATGTCGGCAACCCGGTGCAGGAGTTTTCAGAGCTTGCCGGTATCCAGCTATTGGACGGGCCGGCGGTGCTTGAGCGCATCCGCGCGCTGGCCGAAGACAAGCAGGCCGCGCTGCTGGCGAAGGTGTTTGAGGGGGATTACCGCACGCCTTCGTGCCCGGCTTGTGGGGTGAAGCTGGTGGCGCGGAATGGGAAGAGTGGGGCGTTTTGGGGGTGCAGCAATTACCGGACGGGGTGTCGGTATACGGTGCAGATGGGGCGTGGAAATTGAGTTCGTGACTTTACTCAGGCGTTGCAGACACTCCCTGTGCGATGTCACGAAGGTATGTGCTCGGGAAAATGAGGATTACCTTGATATTTGGTGGGGGCTATGCGTATCAAATCTATTCGAATAAAAAATTTCCGTTCATTCGAGGATGAGACCATCCATGTCGATGACCATACTTGTTTGGTTGGCGCAAATGGTGCTGGAAAATCAACTGTTCTGTGCGCTCTAAATGTTTTTTTTAGAGAGACGCAGAATGTATCGACGGATTTAACTACTCTTCAAGCGGAAGATTTTTTTGCGAAGAACACTAAAGTTCCTGTCGAGATAATCGTAGAGTTTTCTGATCTAAACGAGGACGCACAGAAGGACTTTTCGGCTTATTTTAGGCAAGGCGTACTTACTGTCGCAGCGAAGGCTGTCTATGATGAGAGCACACTTTCCGCGCCCGTTAAGCAATACGGACAGCGACTCGCCATGCAGCAATTCGCTCCCTATTTCAGAGCTTTGAGCGATGGTGCGTTGGTGGCTGAACTAAAGGGTATATACGGTGTCATACGCGAAAAATTCACGGATCTTCCTGCTGCTTCTACCAAAGATGGGATGGCAGCAGCGCTGCAAGAATATGAGGCAGCGCGCCCCGATGCTTGTGAACTTATTCCAAGTGAGGATCAGTTTTACGGTGTGAGTCGAGGAGCAAATAGGCTGGCGAAATACATTCAATGGGTCTATATACCCGCTGTTAAAGATGCAAGCGAGGAGCAGGCAGAGGCGAAGAACAGTGCTTTTGGCCGACTACTTGCAAGAGCTGTTCGCAGTAAAGTCAACTTTGCAGAGGAGTTGAAGATAATATCAGGTGCTGCGCAGGAGAAATACAAAGAACTATTGGAAAAAAACCAATTCGCTTTAGATGGCATCACAGAGTCACTGGGACGCCGGTTAAGTGAATGGGCTCATCCAGAAGCTGGCCTGAAGGTCCAATGGCAGCAAGACCCCAAGAGGTCGGTTCAGGTGGAGGAGCCCCTCGCGGGCGTACTAGCTCGTGAAGGTATGTTCGAGGGCCAACTTACCCGCTTCGGTCACGGCCTCCAACGCTCCTTTCTGATTTCTTTGTTGCAGGAACTTGCAGAGATTGAAGGAGGCGGCCCGACTTTAGTTCTCGGCTGTGAAGAGCCCGAGCTGTACCAACACCCTCCGCAAGCTCGTCATCTTTCAAATGTACTTCGAACCCTCAGCGGCAAGGGTTCGCAGGTCCTTATTACCACTCACAGCCCGCACTTTGTGTCCGGTGCCGCTTTTGAAAACGTTCGCCTTGTGCGGCGAATTCCCAAGTCTCCAAAGTCTGTTGTGAAGCGGTACAGCTATGAGGCCTATGCAGATGCCTTTGCTGCTGCTAAAGGGCAAAAGGCAATGCGACCACAGGGAGCGATGGCAAAGGTGAACCAAGTGCTGCAGCCCGCTTTGAACGAGATGTTTTTCGCGCAGCGACTAGTCCTTGTGGAAGGCTTGGAGGATGTCGCATACGTTCACGCATGGCTGACTTTGTCCGAGCGTTGGGACCAGTTTCGGGCCCGTGGAGTGCATATTGTTCCCGTCCAAGCGAAGCATGCGCTGCTACAACCCCTGCTTATTGCAAAGGGATTGGAGATACCAGTGTTCGTCGTTTACGACAGTGACACAGGAACGGATCGTCCTGATGAGCACAAGCGTGACAACACTGCTTTGCTTACCGTGCTTGGGGGAGACGTTAATCAACCGTTCCCGGAGAAAGCTATTTGGACTGACACCTATGTCGCGTGGTCAACCAATATGGGAACCACAGTGCAAGGGGAGGTAGATGAGCAGGCTTGGAACGATGCGGGTAACTTTGCTAGCGCCCAGTGTGGCATGGCCAAAGAGCTTGGAAAGAACTCATTACACATTGGTGCGCGTCTGGCATGGCTTTGGGAGAAGGGGCATAAGGTCCCATCTCTTGAACGCTTATGCGACAGCGTGATCTCGTTCGGCTGAGGCCATTGAATCATTGAACGGGAAAACTGCAATGGAGTTGGTTCGCCTATGCGAGCTTGCCCTGTCTTGTCGCGACCCGCTAAACTCCCACCCGCTGCGGCAACAACCGCAGCCGAGACTGCAATCTCGACCGTTCCTGTCCGGAAGAAACTCAAGTTTCTACCGCTGTCGTCGTTCGCCCATTCGGGCGGGCCCGACAGGGAGGGCTTCGGCCCTGCCGTCATGACAGTAACGTCGGTATTGCAGACCTTGTCGTGTGCCCGCCCACCCTCCCAGGTGGGTGGCTCCTCACTCAACCAGAGGCAAGACAATGGATCAACCGACCCAAGCTGTACCCATCCCACGCGGGCATCGCCCCGCAAACTGTCACTTCACCTGCATCGCGCAACGTCCTCCGTCCGGAGGTGCCCGATGAGCATTGAAGACAATCTCCTGTATGCACAAGGCGCCCTGAACGGGCGGGATTATCTGCGGCGCACCCAGATGAACATGAAGATGCAGCGGCAGTTCATCCCCGAGACATTGCGCTTGGAATACCAGCTTCGCGTCCAGAACAAGGCCGTTGAGTATCAGGCCGGGTTTCTCGATGCGATTGGCGCTTTCATGCTGACGTCGCTGGATGGTGTGACAGTGGACTTGTACCGGTGGGAAGTTCTGAGCGTGCTTCAGCGCGCGAACAAGCTGAAATAATAAAAACAGCAGTAAAAGCGAACCCGCGACGGGCGGGGGCGCCAGGCCCGGGCACAACGCCCAGCCCTCTACGTGCCGAGCCCAAAGGGCCGTGCACGACACTCAAAGGCCCGACCGCCACGGTCTGAGGCCCAAACGCCGAGCGCCAACACCCAAGCGCCGCTCGCAGACATTCAAATTTTCGAGCTCAAACACTCGCGCGCCGAGGTCAGAGACCCGCGTGCCGAGCTAAAACTGTCAAACGCCGGGGTCAGAGGTCCAACCGCCGCAGTCAAAGGTCCGATACATCGGAGCTCGGAGACCCGAACGTGGGGCTCTGAACTCGGAACATGGGCGTCAGAGGTTCAAAGATGGAGCTCAGAGGTCCAAAGATGAGGCTCAGAGATCCAAAGATGAGTCTCAGAGGTCCAAAGATGGAGCTCAGAGGTCCAACCATGGAGTTCGGAACTCCAAAGATGGAGCTCAGAGGCCCAACCATGGGGTTCGGAACTCCAAAGATGGGGCTCAGAGGTCCAACCATGGGGTTCGGAGCTCCAACCGTGGGGCTCAGAGGTCCAAAGATGGGCTTCAGAACTCCAAGCGAGGGGTTCCGAACTCCACATGCCGAGCTTGGAGCTTCGAACGTCGAGTTCAGAACTCGGAGCGCGGGGCCAAGGGGGGCAGCCGGCAGGCCGGGCCTGTCGGGATTTCCGGGCCCGTCAGAATTTCCGTGTTCTTCATCGGCCGTGAAAGCGCACCGTTAGGTGCCACCGTGCGCGGCGATGAACATGGCGACGGCCGCCCGGCAATAGGATTCGATTTCGTTGTCATCCTCTGCTCTGGCTTCATCGAAGCGCGCGATCAGCAGCAGATCGGATCCTTTGAAAAGCGCGCCAAACAAACGGGCGGACAGGTGCGTATCGGGCACGTTCAGCATCCCCTTCGCGTGCAGCTGACGCAATACGGCCTCGATGTGGGAGACGACATGGGCGGGCCCGGCTTCGTAATGAAGCTTGCTTAACGCCTTTTGATTCGTCTTGTCGGCCAAAACCATGGCTTCGACACTGCGAACGTCCGGGCTCAACAGCGTGCGCAGCAGGGATGAGCCCACCGCCATGAGCTGATCTTCGGCCGAACCGTCGACGCCTTCAGAAAGGGCCTGCGGTGCAAATTGATCGCAGCGGGCCACCATGGCCGCGCTGAACAGCGCCTCCTTGTTCTCGAAGTGCCGATAGATGCTCAGCTTGGATATCTTCGCCCGCTGGGCAACCTTGTCCATCGTCGTCGCCTGAAAACCCAATTCCACAAAGAGTTCGCAGGCGGCGTCGACGATCGTTTGGCGAAGCGCTTCGTTGGCGGGCCGGCCGCGCCGGCTTTGGTTGTTTTCGGTCACGACAATTACGGTACTTGACAGTATTGAAATTGGTTAATACGATACCACTCAGTATCTCAATGTGCAAGACAAGGGCAGGTTTCAACCGGTTGTGCAGATCAGGTTTCCCCGGCCCACCCCTCATCCACAACACGGAGCCCATCACCATGAATGACGTCATCATCATCGGCGGCAGCTTTGCCGGCCTCGCCGCCGCCCTGCAGCTTGGCCGTGCCCGCCGCAAGGTCACCGTTCTCGATACCGGCCGGCCACGCAACCGCTTTGCCGGCCACTCGCATGGCCTGCTCGGCCACGATCACAAGCCGCCGCTGGACATCCTGGCCGAGGCGCGGCAGCAGATTGCGCGCTATCCAACAGTCAGCCTCGTCCACGCCCGGGCTGAGAGCGTGTCTGGCGCCATCGACGATTTCTGCGTCGTCACTGACGATCACGAAACCCTGAGGGCGCGCCGCGTGATCCTGAGCTATGGCGTCGCCGATCAGATGCCTGATGTGCCGGGCTTTGCCGAAAGCTGGGGCACCTCCATCGTGCCGTGCCCGTATTGCGACGGCTTTGAAGTCGCCGGCCAGCATTGGGGCCTCGTCTGGTCCAGCCCGCAGTCGTATCAGTCTGCCAAGCTGTTCCGCGATTGGACTGACAAGTTGACTGTCTTCGCCGATGGTCGCGACATTGCGCCCGATATTCAGGCCGATCTGGCGCGCCGCAACATCCCCCTTGTCGATGGCCGAATCGTCGAGATAGCGCACGAGAAGGGCCGTATCACCACCGTCAATCTCGATACCGGCCGCAATGTCGCGGTCGACATCCTGTTCGCCAATCCGCGCAACAAGCCGTCCGCAAGCCTGCATGAATCCCTGGGCCTCGCCACGCTCGATACGCCCACCGGCGTGGTCCTCAACGTCGACGACCGACGCCAAACCAGCATGCCCGGCATCTACGCCGCTGGCGACCTCGCCACGCCGTTCTTGCCATCCGTTACCCAGGCGTCCTCGCAGGGTGCGATGGCGGGCATCTTCGCCCAGCAGTCGATGATTGTTTGAGTGCACAGATTCCCCTCTCCCGTTGCGGCGTCGCCTTCGAAAAGGTTGGCGAAGATCGGCGCGGTGAAAGGCGGATCGTCAAGTCAAGGAGATGACATGGCAAAGCAAAGTGCGGATCAGGTCGGTGACTGGAATGGTCAAAGCGGTGAGCGCTGGGTCGCCAACCAGGCCCGGCTGGACGCTCTGGTAGCGGTGTTCGGCCAGGCCGCGATAGAAGCCGCCGCGCCCGCAGCGGGCGAGCGCGTGCTGGACATCGGCTGCGGCGCGGGCGCATCGAGTCTGGCTCTGGCAGCCCGCGTTGGCGCGGAGGGGCAAGTGCTGGGTGTGGACATATCCGAACCGCTGATCGACCGAGCGCGCGCGCTTGCGCCAAAGGATTCGCCGGCGCTGTTTCAGGTGGCCGACGCCAGTAGCGCAGCGCTGCCCGAAGGCGCGTTCGACATCCTGTTCTCGCGTTTCGGGGTGATGTTCTTCGACGATCCGACAGCGGCGTTCGCGCATATGCGACGCGCGCTCCGGCCGGGCGGCCGGGTCGCTTTCGTTTGCTGGCGCGGTGCGGCCGAGAACGATTGGATGCGCCTGCCAGTGGGCGCGCTCAAGGGCATCCTCCCGCCGAGCGCGCTGCCCCATCCCGAAGCGCCCGGCCCGTTTTCGTTCGGTGACAGGGAACGCGTGGCACGCATCCTGACGGCGGCTGGCTTTAGCGATATCGCTATCTCGCCCTTCGACGCGGCCGTCCCATTCGGCGAGGGAGAAACGCGGGACGCGGCAATCGACGACGCAGTGAAGATGACGCTCGAAGTCGGCCCGCTGTCGCGGGTGCTCGCTGATCAGCCCGACGACATTCGCGCCCGCGCCTCGGCCGCGGTTCGTGCCGCCTTTGCGGGCCTTCCCGGTGAGCGGTCGGTGATGATCAACGGCGCGGCGTGGGTCGTCATGGCACGCAATCCGGCAAGCTGACAGGGATGAAGAGGGAAGACGCGCTCGGTGGAGCGAGGCGTCTGTGGCCGGGCTCAGTGCAGCCAAGCGAGTTCTAAACACCACCCCTACCGACTGCGTTGATAAATCGTCGCCAACTCAGTGCGGTTTCGCGCTCCCATGCGCCCGAGCAGTTGGCGCATGTGGCTTTTAACGGTTTCCACGCCGATGTGCAGCCGTTCCGCAATCTCGGCGTTCGACCGGCCGCACACCCGCACACCCGAACACCCGAACAC
>JYOB01000016.1:0-149884 GCA_000955795.1 Burkholderiaceae bacterium 26 | reverse complement strand
ACACCCGAACACCCGAACACTCAAAAATTCTCACCGTTTGGCCATTTGCGTTGACGTGCCTTCGCACGCTGCCATACGGTTGCGCCATTAAAAAAAGATGGTCGGGTCAATACATGATGAAAAAATCCGTGGAACGCGCCAGCGTCGGCGCGGTGCCTAATCCTGTGCGTCGAGCGCTGTCATTGGGTCTGGGGCTGTTCCCCCTGTTGCCGTTTTTGCCGGGGTGCGGCGGAGGGGGCGAAGACGCTTCTGCAGCGGGGCTAGGCCAGCCGGAGGGGAAAACAGGCGGCGCGGCTCCGACCGTCCCGACCGCCCCAACCACTCCAGCACCAGCCACGGCTGCGTCGGCGTATGAGAGTGGCGTCTTCCACCATCCGGGGCTGCTGGTCACTGAAGACGCCTTCACCCGCATCCGCGCACATATCAAGGCTGGCGATCAGCCGTGGACGAACTGGTGGAACACGCTTGGCGTCGACCACTTCGGCGCCCTGGACACCAAGCCCTTCCCGCTGCCCGCCGTCTACCGGGCCGATGGCAGCAAGAACAACCTGTACGTCGACATTTGGCGCGCGTGGTCTCTGGTGCTGCACTGGAAGTTGTCTGACCCGCAAGACAACCGCTATGCCGACAAGGCAGTGGAGTTCCTGGACGCCTGGGCCAGCACCCTGAAGGTGATCGGAACGGTGCCGCCGGGCTCGACCGCTCATGATGACCACACCTTCATCATCCTGGCCGGCATCCAAGGCCACCAGTTGGCGCAGATTGGCGAAGTTCTGCGCACGTACTCCGGCTGGGCACCCGCAAGCCTGAAGCGCTTTCAGGACATGCTGCTCAACGTCTTCGCGCCCATCTGCTCGAACTTCCTCAGCGACGGGCGCATCGGCTCGCATGCCAACTGGGACATGGCCTCGATGGCGGGCGCCATGGCCATCGGCGTGTTCTGCGACAAGCCGGATCTGTACCGCCTGGCCTACGACTGCTACGCGGGCAACAACCGCGGCAAGCTGCGCAGTTTCGGCAACGGCTCGATCGTGCACGGCGTGTATTACATGCACCCGGGCCATTTCGGGCAGTGGGAAGAAAGCGGCCGCGATCAGGGCCACTCCACGCTGGGCATGTCGCTGGGTGGGGACTTGATGGAGATGGCCTGGAACCAGGGCGACGATCTCTACGGGCTCTATAACAACCGCTTCCTCTCGGCGGCCGAGTACGTGGCGCGCTCCAACTTGCTGGACGAGAACGGCAAGCCCTACGCGATGCCCTATGCACGCGAGCAGAACCCCACCGCCCCACACCCGGCACCGTGGACGGAGGTGAACCAGTCGTTCCAGCACCGCCGCAACGCGTGGGAGCCCATCTACAACCACTACGTCAATCGCATGGGGGTGGCGGCGCCCAACGTTGCGCGCATGGTGACGTGGTGCGAGCCGAACTACGGCGGCAGCAGCGACGACGTGATGTACCCCACGCTCACGCAGCGTCTCTCGCCCTATGCCGGGCCGATGAAGCCGCCGTCTGGGCTCACAGCGCATTTGCGCGGCAACCGTGTTGTGCTGTCGTGGTGGGGCAGCGTGGGCGCGACGTCGTATGCGGTCAAGCGCGCCAGCCAGGCCAACGGCCCCTTCAGCCTGCTGGGCACGGTCTCGTCCAGCGAGCTGCTCACCTATAGCGATACCCCGCCCAACGGCATCTGGTTCTATCAGATCACCGCGCAGGGCAACGGTGCCCCGAACACGGGCTCCAACGTGGCGCGCATTGCTGTGCCGGGTGAGTTGCGTCTGTCATTGCCGCTGAACGACCCGAACAGCACCGGCACGGTCGGCGCGGTGCTGACCGCCGCCGGCACCCGGACGTTGGTGCAGGGCACGCTGCTGGATGGCGCAACCTGGGGTGACGGGCGCGTCAACGACAAGGCCATCGCGTTCGACGGCCAGAAGGCAGGCCTGCAGTTGCCGTCTGGGCTGTTTGCTGACCTGGACGACTTCAGCATTTCTTTCTGGGCCTACGCGAATGGGCTGCATTGGGATAGCTGCATGTTCTACGCAGGGCAGGACGCGAATGCAGCCATGGCCATTGCGCCGCAGTCCGGCACGGGCGTGCTGCGTTTCATGATCTTTGGCGCAACGTTCAATGATGCGCAGGTTGTGGAAGCGCCGTGGGCCATGCCGATTCGCCGCTGGGTCCATGTGGCGGTCACGCTGCAGGGCAACACCTGCCGCCTTTATGTAGACGGCACGGAGGTGGGGAAGAACGAAGACATGCTGCTGTCGCCGCGCCAGGTTGGCGATCAGGTCACCTTCCTGGGCCGCAATTGGGCGCATCCATCGTTCAACGGGCGCATTCAGGGCTTCCGCGTTCAGGCGGGTGCATTGAGTGCCGCGGAGGTTGCGACGCTGGCGCGCTGAGGTAGCGCCACATCGCAAGGTTGCCGAACCACGCGTCACGGCCTGAAGGGTGCGCGCATGTTGCGCGCACTCGCAGTGCAGGCGGCGTTGGTTGAATCGGCGCGCGTTGGGGTGCTCGGGCAGCGCCCAATGGAGTCACATGCGGCAATCGGCCATGTGATGACCCATGCCAGCAGGCCGGACTAAGCGTAAGCGGCCGCGCTGTGCTCCACATCAAAACGTATCGCACGCAAAACGTCGCGCCATACAAGTGGCGCGTGGCGCGCCTTAGCGCGTGCGTTGATAGATCGTGGCCAGCTCTGTGCGGTTGCGTGCACCCATGCGCACGAGCAGTTGGCGCACGTGCGTTTTGACGGTCTCGACGCTGATGTGCAGCCGTTCGGCAATCTCTGAGTTCGACCGGCCGCAGGCTACCTCTTTCAGGATGTCGCACTGGCGCGGGGTGAGCGGCTTGGGCTCCAGCGTGGTGGGCGATGGGCTGGGCTCGATGCCGCTGGCCGGCTCAAGCGATTTCAAAGCGCCGCTCAGCATCTGCTGCACGTCTTCCAGCGCCATGGGCTGCAGCGTGGGCTGTGAAGGCAGCCAGGTGGAATCGTTGAGCAGCGATGTGTCCAGAAAGATGACGGCCAGCGACGTGGCAGCAGCATCCCAGCGCGCAACTATGGCGGTCGATGGAAGGCCAGGACGGCATAAGTCTGGCGGACGGGTCGACGGTGGTGTTCGCGCTGGCATGCGGGTTCCTCTTCGAAAAGCACGATGCAACTTGATTTAAGGGCAGGGCGGCGGCTCGCAGCCGTGGCAACCAGCCTTTGTCAGGCGCACTATCGCAAAATCGAGCGGCCTGCAACCATCGCTATGGATAGCGATCGCCAGCGCGGTGCACGTGCGCTAGGCGTTCGGGCGGGATCTGAAGTACACCGGCTATAGGCCTCGGCCGTTGTGCCGATATACCTGTTTGTATTTGTATTGATTGGCGCGCCTGGAGCCCCACGATGACTATTCAGACTCAACACCAGTGGCGAGCCGCCCAAGCGATCGATGGACCTCTCGACAGCTGAACTGAGAGCACTGCTCGATATCACCGGGCATTTGCATGAGGCATCGAGCTGCAGCGTTCTCGACCGCCCGGAAGTGGCAGAGAAGCTGGGGTCACTCCTGCATTTCGATCTTGCGGCGCATATCCAGTGGGGGCGTGACGGCATCCACCAGACACGACCAAGCGCGCTGTGGGGCCGAGACCAGGCCATGCGCGGTGAGTATCAGCAGTACTTCCATGGAGTCGACTCGATTGCGCAGTGCCTGACGGGCAGCTTTGAACCTGTCGTGATTGAGCGGAAGATCTGCCGCTCTGACTGGGGCAAGTCTGAGTACTTCACAGATTTTTTGTGTCGGCATAAGGCGTATCCGGGCATCAGCCTGCGCCTGCCCGATGCCAACGGGATGCTGCTGGACTATCGGTTCAGTACCAGCGATCCAAACAAGCGTTTTGGCGATCGCGAGACATTGCTGTTGAGCCTTTTGAAGCCGCATCTGCTGAATGCGCATCAACTGCGCGTCATCCAGGAAGTGGGGGAAGTCGGCGCTGCTGCTGATGCCGGTGCGCACGTGCCGACATTCATGCTCGACGGCAAGTCACCGCCCCTGCCCAACGCAAAGGCGCGCGCCATCATGGTTGGGCTTTGCATTGAAGAACGAGACGCGCTCTATCAGCAATTGACAGAGGCGGCCAACGGATCACGCCACGGGCAGTGGAAAGGCTTCGGGTTTTGCGTGGAGCGACTGGCCGCCCCCGATGGTCCTGCGCTCGGTTGCCGGATTCACCTCATCGCACGGGGCGTGGGGTCGTCCGCCTGGTTCCAGCAGCAGTTTGGTGTGACCGTGCGTGAAGGCGAGGTCTGCCACCTCATGCTCAAGGGCATGTCAGACAAGCAGATCGCCCTGGCCCTGAACATGAGTTACTGGACGGTGCGCACCCACGTGGGGCACATCATGAAAAAGATTGGCGTGGAGTCACGCAGTGCAATCGGGCTTGCCGCGCTTGAAGCTGGCGGATCGCTGAAGTAACGCACGCGCGCGTGGCCATCTGTGCCGCGCCGGCAACGGTTTGGTTGCCGGAAATTCAAACATCCTCAAAACACCTTCTGCCATCGCGGTTGATGCGGTGATGCAGCCCCGCGCCGGCGGGTGTATCTGCAAGCACGTTGACGTTCCCTTCTCAGCCGCAATCGACGGTTCTCCACTTCGGATGCCGCGCCGTGTTTTCGGGCGGGCAGCCGTTCCTGTCGTTTCGCACTCTTACGCTGGCCTTTCAGGCATCCGCGCGCAATGCACGGGCCATTCGTGCCCACTTGGCCAGCGTTGGTGCGTTGCTGCGTTGCTGCGTTGCTGCGTTGAGTTGGTGGGCGGTTGAAGGGAAACGCAATCCGTACATGGCTGACGGCACACGGGATCCGCGCGTGATCACGAAACATCGGCCCTGCCACAGATCGCAACGACACATTCAAGTGGAGCAGGTATGTCCGTTCACATGTCTTCATCTAACACTGCGAGCCGCGAGGCGAAGCACACAAGCCGGGGCGATATGGCCGACGCGGCCGTGGATACCGCAACGACCATCGCAGGCATGGGTGGTTTGCCAGGCGGCCAGCAAGGCCCAACAGACGAAACGCAGTTGAGCCTTTACCAAGGTATCAGCGCCAAGCTGGCTGCGTCGCTCGCGTCGGAAAACAACGACGACGATGATGACGATGACGACGACGTCACCCAAAACAATGGCAACCGCCCTGCGGCGGCGCAGCCCAACGCGGCACCCCAGCAGTCCAACGCGGCATCGTCGCAGCAGGCCCAGTCGCCGCAATCCACCGTAACGTGGAACGGCGGCACGCTCAGCCAATCGGAAGTGCAGATCGTGTCGGTGCTGGATCGGCATAAGGACCAATGCCCGATCAGTTGGGATGGCCTTCAAGACAAGATCAACGACCCTTCCACGCCGCCCGATTTGAAAGCGGCGCTGCAGGGCCTGGCACAAGACCAGCAACTGTTCACCGCCATCGGTTCGCAAGGTGACGGCCGTTGCGGCGGCAAGATCAAGGCCAATGACCTGGATGCGTTTACTGCGGAGCACGCGCAGGTCAGTGCGTTCAACGAGCAGCAGGCCAAGAGCTTTGAGCAGAACTACGTCCCGTCTGACGGCAACGCAAATGGTCAGCCTTCTGTCATGTCGGAAAGCGACGCGCTGCGCGAGCTTTACAAGTATTCCGACAACCTCACGAAGAACCTGGGCGAAGACGAGTTCAAGCAGATCGTTGATGGCGACGCCAAGACCGGCAAGACGCCGCCACAGGTCATTGCAGCGGCGCAGTACTTTCTCGACCACAAGGACGCCTGGAACCGGGTGACCGGCGGGGGCGAGGTCAACAAGGCAGACTTTCTGCAGGCCGCGTCGTCATCCATGAGCCTGACGCAGACCGAGCTGAATACGCTCAAGACGATGAACGGCAACCAGGCAGCGTTCTTTGGCGATGGCGATCTCACGCGAGACAAGCTGTCGAGCATGGCCAACAACAAGCAGCTCGACCCGAACGTGCGTCAGGCGGCAACGCATCTGCTGCAAGACCCGGTGTTGTTCAGCCTGATGAACAACGCCATCACGGGCTACAAAACACACCACGGCTTCTTTGATTTTGGCGGTGGCCATACGGTGGATTCCGGCAATATCGCGGGCCGCGACTTCCAGAAGTTCTACGGCAACCTGTCGCAGGCAAACCAGACCGTTCAGAAGCCACAGACCCACACGCCCAAGACCGACGCCGACAAGATGGCCGTCGCGAGCATGCTGATGGGCACGGCCGACCAGCCCGAGATCAAGTCGCCCAAGCACAACGGCGGCTTCCTGATGCACGCCATCGATGCCGCGCTCAAGGTGGAAGGCAAGCTGCTGGATTGGGCGTCCATGGCGGTTGGGGCGCTGAGCTTCATTCCCGGCATTGGCGAACTTGCGGACGCCGCATCCACGGCGCTGGAGGCCGAGTCCCAAGGCTGCAACATCCTGCATGCCATGGTCAGCGGCGGCAACGTGAAGAAGGCGCTGGAAGAGGCGGGCCTGAACCTGGCCGCTGCCGCCGTCGGCAACATTGGTGGCCCGGAGGTTCGGCTGGCAATGAAGGAGGGCATCACCAAAATCGTTGCCGAGAAGGCGATCAACGCGGGTATCAACCTGGGGGTGTCAGAGGCGCAGGACCATGCCGAGAACTACCTGGCCGGTCTGAAGGCGCGTCTGGAAGACCCGTCGCAGTCGCCTGCTGGGCAGGATGATTCGCAGGAAGTGGCTGAGGACAGCGCGATGGCGGAACCGCCGGTTGCGGAAGTGCCGGCGCCGTCCAATGACGAGACCGAAGAGGACACCGTGGTGTGATGCCGTTCTGCGTGTCCGGATGAACTGCGCGCTGCGTTACTCCGGCGTTGCTCCGCGGTGGGGCGGTGAAGGTGCGTCCAAAGATGAGCTGTTGCCGTGATCACCGCCGTTGGCCCCTGGCGTTCGGATCTTGAATACCGATCCGGCGCCGGGGTCGCCGATGTAGGCATTGCCAGGGATGAGGCGCGCGGTTGTTCGGCGATGTGTGGCCGTCTGGGCCGCCTCAAACTATCGGCAATCGCTTGGTCGACTTCACCTGACGAAGCGAGATGTTCGAGCGTATGCCAAACACACCGGGCAGCTTTCTCAAGACCTTTTCAACGAAGCGGCTGTAGTCGTCCAGATCGTTGGCGACCACCTGGAGCAGGTAGTCGGCTTCGCCCGTGGTGTTGTCGCACGCCAGGATGTTGGGGCTGGCCAGGATGAGCCGTTCGAACTCCGCCGTGACCTCCTCGGTGTGTTGGGTGCACATGATCTGCACGTAGACCATCACGCCGAGCCCGAGCTTGCGACGGTCGAGCGCGGCGTGATAGCCCTCGATGAGGCCGGCATCATCCAGGCGCTTGAGCCGCCGCCAGCATGACGCTTCACTCAAGGAAAAGCGCTCCGCCAGCTTGGCGTTTGAGACGCGTCCGTCCTGCTGGAGTTGATCCAAAAGGCCCAGATCGATGGCGTCCAGTGCTTCCATGAAATCTCCTTTCCACGGCGTGTCGGAATCAGAAAGGGCGCTTCGCAAGACTCCAGAAACGCCCTCGAAATAGAAAGATACTTTCGGCGACTGCGGCTTATATTGCAACGCTCATCCGCTCTGCGTTGAAATCATGAAAGCCATAGTCTACGAAGCCTTCGGCGCCGTGCCGAAGCACATGAACGTTCCCGACCCGGCTCCGGCAACGGATGGCGTGGTCGTGCAGGTGATGGCCAGCGGCGTGTGCCGCAGCGACTGGCACGGTTGGATGGGCCACGACGCCGATATCGAGCTTCCGCACGTGCCCGGTCACGAGCTGGCCGGCGTGGTTGCGGCGGTGGGCGCGGATGTGACGCGCTGGAAGGTGGGTGACCGGGTGACGGTGCCGTTCGTGGGCGGGTGTGGTCACTGCCCTGAATGCCATGCGGGGCATCAACAGGTGTGCGAACAACAGTTCCAGCCTGGCTTTACGCACTGGGGTTCGTTTGCTGAATACGTTGGCATTGGCTATGCCGACCTGAACCTCGTGCGCCTGCCCGACGACCTGGACTTCACCACGGCGGCGAGCCTCGGTTGCCGCTTTGTGACGGCGTTTCGTGCCGTTGTCGACCAGGGCAAGACCTCTGCCGGCCAATGGGTTGCCGTGCACGGATGCGGCGGCGTGGGCCTGTCGGCCATCATGATTGCCAACGCCATCGGCGCGAATGTCGTGGCCATCGACATTTCAGACAGCGCGCTGGAGCTGGCGCGTTCGATGGGGGCTGTTGCCACGGTCAACGCATCGCGTGAGTCTGGTGTGGTTGAGGCGGTGAAGGCCATCACGCAAGGGGGCGCGCATGTGTCGCTCGATGCGCTGGGCCATCCGACCACGTGCTTCAACTCCATCAGCAATCTGCGCAGGCGCGGCAAGCATGTGCAGGTCGGCCTGATGCTGGGCGATCACACGACACCCGCCGTCCCTATGAGCAAGGTGATCGCGCATGAGCTGGAGATTCTGGGCAGCCACGGCATGCAGGCGCATCGCTATGGCCCCATGCTCGACATGATTCGCACCGGCAAGCTGCAGCCCGGGCGAATGGTCCGCCGGGAAATCAGCCTCAGCGCCTCGATCGAGGCATTGACCAACATGAACAGGTTTGAGGGCGCCGGCGTGACGGTGATCACGGATTTCGCGTCCTGAACGAAGTCTCGGGCCGACCCTGCGCGTCGATCACGCCACGTGCCGCCGCTGATTGTGCGCGGTCGGTCGCCCCCCGGCGCCGCATCGCTAGTCATAGCGATGGATGAACACACTGTGAACGTTATGCTGTTGCGAAACATAACAAGTGGGGTGGACGTATTGATCGACCCCGCGCCGTCGGGGTGCTTTGCCATGAAATTTGCCGTACTCACCACCAACCCAGCGAGCTTTGCTTATGTAGCGGCTTGCCTGTCAGCGCAGGGCGTGACGTGCGTGCGATTCGACGACGCATTGGCGCTGATGCGCTCCGGGCATACCGAGGTCTTCACGTTGCTGATGATTGATGCGCAGCAGTTCAGCACGGCCGCCCGGCTGCTGCTCTCGGGGCGCGAGCGCAACGCCAACATGTGCCGGCCAACGTTGGTGTTTGGCCACTTTGCCAGCCGCCACGAGATGCTTGGCGTTTTCGACGCCGGCATCGACGACATCATTTCTGGCCACTTCACCGCCGAGGAGCTGTGTGCGCGTGTTCGCCGCATCCTGCGCGGGGCCGGCAAGTCGACGCAGGTCTCCCTCGATACGCAGGTGGTGGCCGGGCCCTACCGTCTATGTCGGCTGACCCGCACCGCGACATTGGACGGCGTACCGATTCGGCTGACCGCACGCGAATTCGCCACGGCCTGGCTGTTGTTCTCTTCGTCTGGGGCGTTTCTGTCACGCCAGCAGATCGCCTCTGCGGTATGGGGTACAGAAGCCAGCGTTGCAGAGCGCTCGATCGAACAGCACATCTACAAGCTGCGCAAGAAGCTGGGCTTCGGCCCGGCGACCGGCGTTGAGCTCAAGACGGTCTACTCGCGCGGCTATCAGTTGACCGTCCAGCCGGCAGGCGAGCAGCCGCAGAGCGTTGCCCCGAACGTGAAGCTGGCAGCTTGACGCGTGCACGCCGGCACGCTGGTCACGGTGCCCGTTACTTCAGCAAATCGATGGCGTCGAAGGCGTAACCGGGGCTGAGAAAGCTTTCTCCGGCGGGCCCTATTGCTTCGCCAGTTCCTGGCTGGCGCGCGCCACGAGATGCGCCATGTGTGCCACGGCTTGCGGCGGTGCTCCATCCAGATAGGCGATCGCACGGCCGATCATCGAAATACGCTTGTGCTCGATCGAAGTACTCAATCGTGCTGTTTTCGTCGGAGCGACCGGCATGGTCGCGTTGGGGTCTACGCGTGCCAGAACCTCGCGTTCCGTAAGATGCCGGCTCGTTCTACTCTGCAGGGTCTCGTTGCGCTTGTTGACGGGTGTCATCGACTGATCCGGATGACTTGCAACGTAGCGCTCGACCGAACTGCCGGCATGGCTGTGCTTCATCATCCTGGCGTCGATCAGCGGCGCCCCGTCCAAGACAAGCAACGCACCCAGTTCTTCTGTTGTCTTAGCGCGTGACACCAACGGCGTCGGGTCTGTCCCGGATCGCAACGCATCATGCAACGCCGAAAAGTCGCCTTCGCGCGCGTGCATTTTCAAGGCCAGCGACATCGAGAAGATCCGGCAGCCAAAGGCGGACTTCTGCAAGTCCACTGGGATGAACGCACACTTTGCGTGCTCACCCGCTTCACTGCTGATGTTGTCTGCGTACTGATCGTATTCGGCTTCGTCTTTTTCCTTGCGTAAGGGGTCGACCACGATCACGGTTGTTCCTTGCGCGTCTTTTCGGATATCGGCTGCTCTGGTGTGCGGGCCGTCATTGACGATGGCCCTGTATCGCCCGGGTGGCGCAGATCCGATAAACGCCCCGAAGTTGTGTGAATTCACCAGGGGTGGCAGATCGTCGTCGTCGTCATTGAACCCGGCTTCTGCCGTATCCATGTGCAGGGCAACGAGGTTCAGCCCCGGATTGCGCGCGTTTTCCGCAGCCATCAGCAGCGGCGCAAGCGCCCAGTCCACCTTCTTGATCGGGAACTTGACGATCTCCAAATCGAGATTCCTGTCCAGCGCCTGCTGCAGCTTGGTCAGTGGCCCTTGCAGGGTACTGCGCACCTGTGACCGGGCATGCTCAATGGCGGCCTCTTGAGATGGCGTCAGTTGGGGGCCGCTGGCAGTCTGGCTTGTCTGGCCCGTGCCGCGCTCGTGGACGACCGGCTGCTTGCCGGCGGTACGGGCAGTGTCCGGAGGATCGCCGTACCACGAGTGCCCCAACAACGGGTGCTCGATGCCCATTCTTTCCAATGTCGGACGATTGTCTAGCAGGGGCTCGTGGGGCTCGGTGGCAGCCGAAGCGCCCGCATGATTGCGGGCAGGTGCAGCAACGCTGGCAAGATGAACGCGGCGGAATTCCGGCTTTCCAGAAGCGGTTGCCGTATTCAGCCGTTGCCTGCGAGGCGGCGGCATATCGGGGGCATCGGCAGGCGCTCTACGCCGACGATCCAGTGCGCCGATAGCGGGTGCACCAGAGGTGCTGGGGGCGCTGCTGGTTGGCACTGCTGCACTGTGGGAAGCGCTGGTGTGATTGACCTTCATGCGGGCTGGCTGTGGCGTTGTGGGCTCGATCACGCCGTAAGAAGCGTGACGGGCGACGTTCGCAATGTCGCTACCGCTTCAGCATAAGAATTCGCAGCAGCGCCGTGTGCGCCAGCCCGAACGCATGACGCTTGCTCCGAAGGAACACACCGCGCCATAGCGTGAGCCCTTTCCCGGTGCGGCACCCCGGCGCCATGCGTGGTCGGTATCGATGGCTGCGAACGAACTCGTCCAGGCATCGGTGCGCCTTCCGCATTGACCGCGCTCGCTTGTATAGGGCTCTCCGAAAGAGAAAAGCCCCGAGGTGGTCAATCCCCGGGGCTCTCCGGCCATGTTCTTCACGAAGGCTCGTGAAATATGGCTACGCGCCACTCTACCCACCTGGCACCACACCAGCATGCGTAGTTGAGAATAATTGAGCAATGCGTGCGCCGCCCTCGGCATACTCAGCGCCCCGGCTTCACCCGATATTCCACTGCGGCGCAATCGCCAGCAATTGCCGCCGGAGGTTCTCGATCTCGTTGGCAAAGCCCTCTGCAAGCGCGCTTTCCACCGTTGGTGAGCTGGCCGTGGGGCTCGCCTCGGCGGGGTCCACCGCGCGTGGCCGTGCCAGGCGCGCCACCGTGCCGAACCGCAATGCCCGCGACATGCCGATCAGCGTGTCACGAATGCGCCGGGCGCCCACGCCGGGCAGGGTGCCAGTGCTGGGCGCACCCAACGACCCGTGCGTTGCATTGAGCAGCTCCAGCGTGCTGATGCAGATGCGCAGGCTGCGCTGGATGTTCTCCAGCCGCTCCACGGGGACGTCAATCTCTTTGGACACCGACGGCATGAGCGAGCGCAACTGCACCAGCAGCGTATTGAGCTTGCCGAGGTGCTTGCTGCGCTCGCCCGAGGCTTCACCGGCTTGGCCGAGGCCGGCATATGCCCGGGCACATTCACGCAGTGCATCGGCCAGCCGGTAGCGCCACGAGTAGGTGGCATACAGCGGCAGCGCAAACGAGAACAGCAGCGCAATGGCAATCCCTACCAGCACGTTGAGCGTGCGCCAGGCGCCGTCGAGCAGGTTGTTGTCGCCATGCCCCACCACGATGACCAGTGTGATGGCGGCCAGCAGCGCGATATAGCCGCCCTTGCCGATGGCGTGATACGCGCAGATGCCGCATGCAATGGCCGTGAGCGCATACGTGAGCGGCAGGTGCCCAAGCCACGTCTGCTGAACGATGATCAACAGGCCCGCCACCGCGCCGATGAGGGTGCCCCAGGCGCGTTCGGCCGCGCGTTTGCGGATGTTGCCGTGGTGCTGCAGGCCGGCAATGACGATCAGCAGCGAGATGGTGGCCCACTCGCCATGCGGCCATCCAAAGCCGGACGTGACGGCAATGGAGAGCAGCACGCCCAGCCCGACGCGCGTGGCATGGATGTACCGCGCATGCTGATAGCGCCGATGCGGGTCTCGCACGAGGCGGAGCAGGGACAGAAAGGGTGCAGGTAGTTTCACGGTGCGGGGCGCACGAATGGAAATCGACATAAGCAAGATCGTTGCAGATTCTGGGGCGCGACGTACATAGGACGGGCGCCAGGTTGGTGCCGATGCCTTGTTGTGGTGCGCGCCGGGGCCCGGCGACGCATCAAGACTTCGGGTTTCCCCTAGGTACTGCACAAAGCTTGCCATGGGCAGGTGAGCATTTTTGCGTATTGCGGAAGGGGTTTCGCTTCAGCGCACGCCAGATCGTGTCGATTACGATGCATAGCCCGATAGGCAACGCTCCAGGCTACCCGGGATGTTGCCGATCCACCTCGAACAAGATCCAGTCCTATGACGACGCAGGCGCTATCGCCCTGGCTGAGGTTGTTGAGCGCTGCCGAGCGCTTCGACCGCGGGCCGTATTTCATTTCCGTTCGGCGCGGGCTGGCGCTCTCTTTGCCGCTCATCATGGTGGGCGCGCTGGCGCTGCTCTTGCGCAACCCGCCCACCGCCGGCATGCGCCACGCGCTGTTGAATGCCTTTGGCACGCGGCTGGATGTCTTTTGCGACAGCGTGTTGGCCGGAACGATCGGCATCGGCGCGCTGGTCGCCCTCTTTGGGTTTGCCGAAGTGCTGACGAAGCTGCACAACCAGCGCGCCGGGCATCGTGTGGTCAACCCGACCGTGGCGGCGGTGGTGGTGGTGTCGTGTTTCTTTACGCTCATTGCGCCAGATGCGAATGCGCCTTTGATGGCATCGCTTTCGCTGGGGCAAGGGCTGTTTGGCGCTTTGCTGGTCGCGTCGCTGGGCGGCAGCCTGTTTCTGAAGCTGTGCGGCATCCGCCGTTTGCGCATTCCGTCCCACCACTTGAGTAACGATCTGCTGGTGGGCGATGTGCTGTCGGTCATGCCGGCCGGCATGCTGACGATCTTGACGTTTGCGGTGCTCAAGGTCGCCATGGCCTGGGCGGGTTGGCCGCAGCTCATGGCTGCATTTGGCACGCACCTGGAGGCGCCGTATTCGGAGGTCTCCAACAGCCTGCTGTTTGGGCTTGCCTACGAGACCGCGGCGCAGGTGCTCTGGCTGTTTGGCATCCATGGGCCGAACGCGCTGTTTGCCGTCCACCAACACATACTGGAGCCCGCCGCGCAGGCCAATGCGGCGGCAGTTGCCAGCGGTGGCTATCCGCCGTTCATGTTCACTGACAACTTCTTTGCGGTATTCGCGCGCATGGGTGGCTCGGGCGGCACGCTCAGCCTGATCCTGGCGCTGCTCATGTCCAGGCGCACGCTGCGGGGGCGCAAGATGGCGTTCGTGGTCATGCTGCCGGCGCTGTTCAACGTGAACGAGCCATTGCTGTTCGGGCTGCCGCTGGTGCTGAACCCCGTCTATGCCATTCCGTTCCTGCTCACACCGGTAGTGCAGATTCTGATCGCTTATGCGGCCACCGTTGCTGACCTGATGCCCAAGACCGGCTACAGCAGCGTGGCGTGGACCACGCCGGCGCTGTTCAGCGGCTACGCGGCCACGGGCTCGGTATCAGGCGCGGTGGTCCAGCTCATTGCCCTGGCGGCGGGCGCGGCAATCTACCTTCCGTTTGTGCGCATGGCGGATGTCTTGTCCGCACGGCGCAGTCAGGACGTACTGGCTTCTCTGCTGCAGATTGCCGAGTCGCCCGAGGTGAGCGTCAAGGGCCGGCGCTGTCTGGACCTGCCCGGCGACGAGGGCCGCATGGCGGTGGCGCTGGCCAGCGACCTGGAAGGCGCCATCAAGAAAGAAGGCCAGATCTTTCTGGAGTTTCAGCCGCAGGTGGATTGCACAACCGGGCGCGTGTTTGGCGCCGAGGCGCTGCTGCGCTGGCAGCACCCGGTGCTGGGGCGCGTGGCGCCGCCGATTATCGTGGCGCTGGCCGATGACATTGACCAGATCGACCAGTTGGGCCTGCGCATCCTGTCGCTGGCGTGTCAGCAGCGCGCTGCGTGGCGCGATGTCTTGCCGGACGATTTCGTGGTCGCCGTCAATCTGTCGCCACGGCAGTTGCTGGACTATGCGTTCCACCGCAACGTGCTCGACATCCTGCACCGCGAAGGGTTGTCGCCAACGCAGCTCGAACTGGAGATCACTGAATCCACGATGCTGCTGCCGGACATCAACGCCATCGGCAACCTGAAACAGTTGCGGGAGGCTGGCGTGAAAGTCGCGCTCGATGATTTCGGGATGGGCCATACGTCGCTGCACTACCTGCGCGAGCTGCCGCTGGACACCGTGAAGATCGACCGCTCTCTGGCAGATGTGAGCGCGGGCAGCATCAACGAACACATCGTGCGCAGCATCGCGAGCCTGAGCCGGACGCTGAACCTGTCGACGGTGGTGGAGGGTGTGGAGACTGAACAGCAGCTCAAGCGCCTGTCGGCCCTGGGGTGCGACCGTTTTCAGGGGTATTTCTTCAGCCGTCCGCTGGCGCCGAGCGTGTGTCAGCAGTTCGTGCTGGATGCCAACCTGCGGCCGTTGGCATACGCGCTTTGAAGGCGGGGGCGCGCTGGGCTTACCGGTACTTGCCTACAAAGTTTTCGCAGCGACGGACGCGGTCAACCTTCGCCGCCCACCGGTACAGGCCTTCCACCAGGCTCTTGCTGACCGTGACCGGTTGACCATTGATCTGCCCCAGCACTTCCGATTGATTCTGGTAGGTCTTCTCAAACAGCAGCTTCATCTCGCTGCCGCCGCCAAGCGCCAGGTAGACGGCCTCGCGAGGCTCGAACTGCAGTACGAACGAGTTGCTGCGCACGCTGGTGCGCTCGATGGATTCCGCAAAGTTGGCGATGAGCGCGGCGTCTTCGGTGCTGTATTCGCAACCGGCGTCTTTCAGTTGCGCTTCGTCCACGGCCTTGAGCGATGCCACGGCGGGGTCCATCAAATACAACGTGATCGCACGCGCCTTGCGCATCCGCGCGCTCAGGCCTTCGGCTTCCCAGTAGCTTAGTTCGACCTTGACGACGGGCGCAGCTCTGGGGGCGGGCTCCGGGGCGGGCGCTTCCGCTTGCGGGGCTTCCGGCATGGGCGCTTCCGCTTGAGGTGTGCCCGCTTGAATGACTTCCGTCTGGAGCGCTTCGTTTTGCGGCGCGTCTGTCAGGGGCGCTGCCATTGAGATTTGTCCGAAGGCCGCTTGGCTCATGCTGCAAGCGCAGGCCAAGACCAGCGAGATGATCTTTTTCGACAACTCCTACCCCTTCTGAACGTACGTTGTTGTGTTGTGAATGCTAAGCCGGCGAGATGACGGAACACCAGCCGGTGGAGTCTATTGCGTTGAGCGCGGTGCCGGCCATCGCCGCATTGCGCCGGGCGTTTCGGGCATCTGCTGCAGTGGTGTCTTCGTCAACACGTAATAGTGATGCCGCCCGCTGCGGTCTGCAATGTCGAAGAGATAGCTGCCTTGTGAAACCACCATCGTCTGGAACGACGGTGGCATGGTGCCGGAGTTCACCGGGTCTGGGTTGGCCTGCCGCATCAGAGAGAAGAAGTTGACCTCGCCAGTCAACGCATCGCACTGCATGGCGGTGTAGCGTTGGTTCTCGGCGTACCACCCTCGGCAGTCTGAGCCTGCCAACGTTATTGCGCCGGTGGCAGGGCCCACCAACTGCAGGCTGAGTTGATCTGAGCCGTCTTGCTTGCTGACGATGGCTTGCGTATAGCCGCGGCCATCGTCGTTGCGGCTGTCTGTGATGGTGTAGCTGCCGACCAGTTCATTGGCGGCCCGCTGCTGCGCGACCTTCTGCTGTTCGGGCGTGCGCGGGTCTTGATAGCTGACGCACCCCGCGAGAGGCGCGATGGCGCAGAGCGTTGCGATGGTGCGAGCGAGCATGGTCGTGGCGGGTTCCTTGGCGAACGGATTCTACGCCGGGCCCCGCAACACCAAACGCGAGGCTCTGAGATCTAAAACATCGGGCCGGAGCCTGAGACCACCGGAAACTGCGTTGGGCGGATGTCGATCATGGGCAACAAAAAACCCGCCTTGGAGGCGGGTTCTGCTGGCTCGGCGGGCATCGAAACACGTCGGGTCAGGGCGATTGGCTTTCGAACGGGTTCGATGCGGTCCTATCGCCCCGCAGCACGTCTCTGATCCACGCCGGTTCGGTTGGCTGTACAAAGCCCATGCGCCGATAACCGACCAGCTTGTCTTGGCTTTCCCACTTCTTCATCTTGTCGATGAACTGCTTGGGGTAGTCCTTTGCCCGGCAGGCAATATTGCACCATGGATCACAGATCAAGGTGTCCGGATGCCATAGCTTCATGTTGCTATGAAGCTGATGGGGTGCCAGGCCAACGACGGCAACGCAGTGGGCAACGTCGTCGTCATCGCCGCCGAGTTCCAGATTTTCTGCGGGCAGCGCGTGGTCCTGCCAAAGATGATGCACTGCCAACAGCGCCAGCTCCTGGCACTGGTGCGCCTTGCCTTTCTGCACAGCGAGCAACGCGTTGGGCTGGCTGCGTATCCGATTGACTTCATCGGTCGCGCGCTGCTGCCGAAGGCGTTCTGCCTCGGTATCGCCCCTCACCTTGTTGCCCGACTTCAGATTGGGCTTGTAGTAGGTCTCGCGCACGTGGGTCAGCACGGCTGCGACAGCCGTTTGCGTCTGCGATGGGCCGTCATGCTGCGCAGACGGAAGGACCGCGGTGCGCCGCGTTTGCAGCGACGACGTGCCGGCGCCCGACGTGGCCGCCCGGTTGCGGCTCATGTTGCCCAGTTGGCTCAGTTGCCCACCAGCCTGGCGGGCGTTGGGCGCTTGCGCATGGCCGGTGCGCTGAGTTGATGGCGCCGTCGCGGGCTGGGTGTCGCGCGCGCGGTTGATCGAGGTGCCGGCCGGCTTCGAAATGCAAAGCCCCATGTTGGTCTCCAACGGGGAATTCAACGAAGCCGACAGTGTTGCGTGGGGTGCGCGTCGCGCAAATGCGCCTGTGCGAAGCGAGAGCTGTGCGTGCGAAGTTCAGCGGCGTGCCTGCGCACGCGCACTAGCCCCGCAAATCACACGTCATGCCAGTGGTGGAAGGTCGCGGCTTGCCCGTGGTACACGCCATCGCTGTCGATCAGATTCCAAACGGTGCCGCCTTCAATCCAGAATCGCCTTCCGGAGCGCGAGATGCGCACGCCCCGATAGCCCGTGGCGAACCCGCGCGTGCGTACCGATTCGAGCAATTGCGCGCGTTCTTCACGGTTCGGTTGCTCTGCCGAAAAACGCGACCGTAACGCCGTGATGCCATTCCAATCGTATTCAAAGCAGCGCTGCGCGGCCCGGTTCGCATAGATGAAGCACGGATCGGCGTCGGTGTTGTGCGCCAGCACGCAGAAGGGCGCGTCTTCATAAAGCCACCGGGCCGCATCGGCGGGCGCGATACCGTTGTCGATCAGCGGCGTGCCAACGAGCCGCTGATGGCTGTTGGCCAGCAGGTTGAAGAACTGCGGGTCCAGGCTTAGGGATACCGTCATCGCGTTGTATCAGTGAGCTTCAAGAAAGAGAAGGTGACTTTATCAGCCCGCTCCCACCAGCTTGAACACCGACACGACGTCTTTCAGCTTGCCCGCCTGTTCCTCCAGCGATTGGGCAGCCGCAGCCGCTTCTTCCACCAGCGCGGCGTTCTGCTGCGTCACCTCGTCCATCTGATGAATCGCGGTGTGGACTTGCTCGATGCCGCGCGTCTGCTCGTCCGACGCGGCGGTGATCTCGCCCACGATGTCGGACACGCGTTTGATCGCGTCTTTCACCTGCCCGATGGTGGAGCCGACGGCCAAGGCTTGCGTTGCGCCGTCCTGAATCATCGAGACCGATGCACCGATCAACGTCTTGATCTCCTTGGCGGCGGACGCAGAGCGCTGCGCAAGGCTGCGCACCTCGCTAGCCACCACGGCAAAGCCGCGGCCTTGCTCGCCGGCACGCGCGGCCTCCACCGCGGCATTGAGCGCGAGGATGTTGGTCTGGAACGCGATGCCCTCGATCACGCCGGTGATCTCCGAGATCTTGGTCGAGCTGCCGCTGATTTTTTCGATGGTGCTGACCATGCCTTGCATGGCGTCGTTGCCGGCGTCTGCCTTTTCCGTGGCGAGCGCGGCGAGTGTATTGGCCTGGCGCGCGTTGTCTGCGTTCTGCTTCACGGTTTGCGTCAACTGCGTCATGCTCGACGCGGTTTGCTCAAGCGAGGCAGCCTGCTGCTCCGTGCGCGAGGACAGATCAATGTTGCCGCTGGCAATCTCGCGCGATGCCACAGACACGGATTCCGTGCTCGTGCGAATGGACCCGACCACCGCAGCAAGGCTGCCCTGCATTTGCACGACCGCATGCAGGATGCTCTGCCGGTCGGCCGCTCGCGTATCGACACGGGTTTGTAAGTCGCCACCGGCAATTTGCGCAACGACGCGCGCAACCTGCGCGGGCTCGCCCCCGATCTGCCGCACGATCGATCGGGCAACGGCCAGGCCCAGCGCAAGCGCGATACCCACGCCCACCGCCGCGCAACCCACAATCCAGCGCGTGACCCCGGCAACGAGTGCGACGCCCGCTTCGGCGCGTGTTTTGGCCGAGGCATCGCGCAGGTTGGAGAATTCGATCAGGATCTTGCGGATCTTCACGTGCAAGCCGTCCGTGTTGGCTTGCATCTCGGCAAGCGCAGCGGGCTGGTCGCCTTGGCGCGCCAGGGTTTCCACCTTCTGCACGGAAGCAAGATAGACCGGCCAGGTGGCATCAAAATCCGCCAGCAATTGCTTTTGCCGATCGTCAAACGGGTGCGCGCGTTCATAGTCGAACGCGGCGATGACGGCGGCCTCGCCGCCCTTGTTGAATGCCAGCGTGTCTTCGCGGCCCTTGGGGTCGGTCTTCACAACGTAGTCGTACAGCCGCCGATAGTGCGCAGCCGCTTGCCACGCGGCGGTGCCAATCTGCCGGATGGGCACGACTTCGCTCTCATACATCATCGTCTGCATGGTGGCGAGTTCACGCACCTTGACGGTACCGACCACCCCAACAACCACCGTGGTGGCTGCGCAGAGCAGCAACAAGCCCATGAGCTTGTGACCCAACTTGAGACGGGCGAACCATTGCATGGCGGGACTTCCTCTTGTGTTGTATCTGTTCTGATATATCAATCCCGCTGCGCGCTGGCCTGCCGAGATTGTCTCCACTGTCAGGTAACGGCCGTGGCGCGCGGGTTCTTTAGCGCGCGTTGGTGGCGGTGTGGGAGTAACTCTTCCGAGGGAGGCGATCGGCCTACAACGCCCGTCACCCAAAACAACATGCCCGGCGCCGGATTGAATGTCTCCGGCGCCGGGCGGGCGTCAAGCCTTTGAACTCACAAGCCGCGCATGCCTCAGCCGACCAGGTGGCCGTTGCTGCCGATCATGGTTACGTCGACATAGTCGAGCCCGGCGTGGTTGTTGCGGTCGTAATGGACGCGCACGCCGCCGAAGTCGCGCGTGCCGAAGCCTTCCAGCGCCTGGATAAAGCCGTCGCGTGTGGGGTTGCCGCCGCAGGCCTTCAGGCCCTCTACGATGACGCGGGCGGTGAGAAAGCCCTCCACCGCTTCGTAGGTCTGGTTGTTGTGGTCGCCAAACTTGTCATTGGCCTCGCGAAATGCGCGCACCAGCGGCTGGGTCCGCACGTTGGGGCCGGGCATGACCTGCGTGACAGCCACGCCATGGGCCAGCGTGCCGGCTTTCTCGAACACGGTCTTGGGGGTGGTCACGGACAGGATCCACGGCTGCGGCAACGGCACGGGGCCGTGCTTGGCCTGGTAGCGCATCAGCATGTCGGCCACGGAGGTGGGCGACGTAAACAGCAGCGTGGTCTGCGGGTTGGCTGCGGCAATCTTGTCGACCACCATGTCGATGTCGTCGCCCTTGGCGTTGTGCGGGATGAGCGCGACGATCTGCGCGCCGAACTTGCTGGCGGCAGCCTTGGCGGCGTCGGCATTGCCGGAACCGAAGGGGTTGTCCTGGTAGACCACGGCCACGCGCTTGAGCCCGATGGTGGTGGCGTGCTGCACCATCTTCGTGACTTCGTCGGCGTAGCTGGCGCGCGTGTGGAACAGCGGTGCGCTGGCTTTGCGCGCGGCGGTGGCGCCGGTCATGGCGCCCACCATCGGCAAGCGGTATTGCTCCAGCAGCGGCAATGCGGCGATGGTGTTGCCGGTGCCGCCCATGCACACCAGCCCGAACACGCCTTCCTGCATGAGCGTCTTGACGTTGGCCACGGCCTTCTCTGGCAGGTAGTTGTCTTCCAGCCGCTTGACGACCAGCTTGCGCCCGGCCACGCCGCCCTGGGCGTTGACTTGCTCAAAGCCGGCCAGCAGGCCATTGGTGTAGTTCTTGTACAACCCGCCCCACACGCTGTCGAACCCGACCGTCTGCCCAAAGACGATCTTGTCTGCAAACACGCCGGCTTCCGCCGCGCGTGCCATGGGCGACAGCATCATTGCGCCGCCCAGTGCTACTGAACTCCGTACGAATTGCCTCCGGTCCATACCTGTCTCCGCCCCTTGTTTTATTGGTGGTGTGGCAGGAGTGTCGAAAAGGTGAGCGCCGGCCGAAATGGCGGATAACCCTGAGATGCGGTTTTTTCTGACACGGAGACGAGACTTCTGAAGGGGGGACGGCTCACTCTTCGTCTGATGACAGCAACGTCGCCAATGCAATGCCGCGCAGCTCTTTCACTGTTCCGATGTTTTTCTGTGGATTGCCATGCGCAACACCGCGCGGATCGCTGATATGCGTGTCCCCCGACGGCTCGACCAGAAACTGCAGATCGTCGACCACCGTGCTGGTTCTGCGAAGAGTTTCGATTGTGGAACTGCAATCCTCGACCATCTTTTGCGTGAGGTATTTGCCCTCCGGTACTGAGCGGCCACAAGAAGCAACGATGTCTGAAGAACTGCGCGCATCGACCAGGTAGTTTTGCTTGATGCCGATTCTGTCCCCCACCCGAACGAGGTCTCGTATCTGCACGGTCCGGAAGCCGCGATTCCGCAGCTCTGCCAAAGCGTTTACCTCACGCAGTGCGTGGGCAGTTGGCGTGTCAAACCTGCCGATTGCGTCGGGCCGGATCACCGCCAGGCAGGTGGTCGGGTCTCCCTGGATTCTGTAGACGTCCTTTTGGCTGCCCGCGCCGATCAGCGGGCCGACGCTCTCTTGCGCAAACGAGGCGATTCCCACGGTTTGCCAATGCAACGAATTCGCAAAGGCTTGGGCCAATTGATCGGCCTCCCGCACAGCGTTGTCGGATGGCGTTGCGCTGCGCCGTCTGCTGCCATATCGAGGCAACGAAGCCAGCGGGCCCTCGCCGGTGGTTTGGACATGCGTGGATGCGCCCGCAGTTTGACGGGCCGCTGCGAGGGGGCGTTCGGCGGCGATCTCTGGGTCGAGCGGCGTAGACGCGGGCGTTGGACCTTTGCGGTTAACAGGATTCACGACTGACCATTCAAATCAAGTGCTAATGAAGGGGCCTGTGGCCTCGGATGGCGCACCGTCACAAGCGTACGCATCCTGGATGCGCCACGGAGGCGGGTTGCGAAACGGTGTAGCCGTAACCGACTTGGGCGCAGTCCAGATCCGGCGGTGGGCGCTCATGCCTCCACTGGGTAGCCGGGCTGACGGGCGGCGAGGGAGGCGCAGCCGCACGGCAGCACAAACGCTGCGCCGTCGTGCCCGGCCAACTCGAAGTACACGCTGCCGGGGGGCAGCAGATCGATGATCCGGAACGCGCCCCCCGCATTGAAGACGATGGCGTGAGACACCAGCGACACCACCACCGACCCATCTGCATGGCGCGCATTGGCGGGGTCGGACAGTGCCGTTAACGTCCAGCCGCTCAAGCCAGCGCGTGCCATGGCCGCGAGGATGTCGGCATGGGCGTCTTGGGCGCTGGCGGGTGGCGGGTCGATCTTGGCGAGTTCTTTGCGCAAGCGGTGCAGGCGCTGCCGCGTTTCGAGCGTCCGCAAGGCTTTGACCCGGGTTGGCGCGGCGGGCTGGCGTGCAGCGGTGGATTTGGGCAGTTGCGTCAGGCCGGGACTGGGCGCCCGGGGTGTGCAGGCGGGTGGTGCAACGCGGGTCGGGCGCCCTGCGTGCGGGCCGTCAGGCGGGCTGTCATGCCGCGGCGGGATACCGTTCGCGCTGCTGATCTTCGACATCGGGAGTGGGTTGCACTGAGTGGTGGCCAGAGGTTGGCGGTCATGCACGCGGTGTTGCGCATGACCGTCGGCCCCGGCTTGGCCGCTTGTAGCAACCCGTCGGGAGCGCGGCATCTTAGGTAACTGGCGCCGTGGCGTCACCCTTCAGCCGGGCGATACGGCGGTGAGCATTCGCATTTGCGAACAGGTCTTCGGCAGCGAAACGCCCATCGACCCGGGTTCCGGTTGAATCCTCAATTTTCCTCACTGATATACCAATGAATATGACCTGATATATCTTGGGCGAGGGTGCGGTCTGCCCAGGTGGCACCGACACGCTGCCGTTGTGGTGCCGTTGCGGTGCCGAACACCAAGACAGGAGTGAGACATCGATGAACATGCAAACCAAGGTCGGGTTGATCCTGACCGCATCCTTGCTGGCCGCTGGCTCCGCCGGGGCGCAGACGCTGGCCACGGGCGATAGCCGCACCGTCACGCAGCCGGCGTATCCGGGCGTCTGCAAGACGATCAACGCGCGGTATTCAAGCTCGCAGCGCGCGTCGCCGCCGTCGTCTTCGTCCGACGACACCAGCGTCATTCAGCAGGCCCTGACCGACTGCAAGGGCACCGGCAAGAGCGTGGTGCTGGCCGCATCCGGCTCGAATGACGCGTTCTACACGGGCAGCCTGTCCATCAGCGGGGCGGGGCTGGTCATCAATTCGGGCGTGACGCTGTTCGGCAACAACAGCTACAGCAGCAACGCCAACCTGCTGTCGTTCACGGGCACCAATGCATCGCTCATGGGCCCGGGCACGGTGGATGGCCGTGGCGACATCATCTCCGGCACGCCGCGCCTGGTGCAGGCGAGCAACATCAGCAACTTCATCGTCTACAACGTCACGCTGGCGCAGGCCGCGCACCCGAACCTATATGTGGAAGGCGGCAACGGCTTTACCGCCTGGGGTGTGTCCATCCGCACGCCGGCCACGCGCAAGAACGCAGACGGCATCGACATCGACAGCCTGACCAACGCCACCGTCACGCAATCCGATATCGAGGCCGGCGACGACGGCATTGCCGTCAAGACCAACTCGGGCGACATCTCCAACGTGACGGTGTCGAACACGCGGCTGCACGGCACGCATGGTCTGTCCGTGGGCAGCATCGACAAGAACACCGTGTCGAACATCCTGTTCACGAACAACTACGTGTATGGGAATGACCTGAGCGGCACGCAGTCCACCAACAACAACGGCATCAACGTGAAGACGGGCCCATGCTCGCTAACGGTCAAGCAGGTGAGCTACGTCAATACCTGCATGACCGGCGTGAAGCACCTGATCGTCATGGACACCAACTACAACGCGTGCACCACGGGTGGCAGCCCGTCGCTGTCGAACATCGTGGTCAACGGTGCGTATTCCACGCAATCAGTGTCGGGCGCATACACGAAGATCGACGGCCGCAACGCGAGCTTCCCGGTCAACGCGTACCTGGCTAACGTCAGCCTGGATGCCACGGCGCAAAGCGGTGACCAGTACGCCAATGTCGGCCTGTACAAGTCGAATGATGTGCCGTCGGGCACCGGCGTGACCACGTCGAGCTTTACGATGTCGGGCAGCGTGCCGAGCTGTTCGTTCTAATCGGCTGCACGTACCTCGCCATGCAGCGGCGCCGCACGGCCCTGCATGGCGCGGGCACCGTCAATGCGAATCCGGACTGAAACCCTGCGCGACGGGCAAGGCCTGTATCTGTGCGCTGCTGCGGCCTTTGCGGCCGTCATCGGTTTGTCGATTGGCGTGCTCTCGACGCAGCTGCCTGAATCGGAAAACGCCGCTGCCGCTGAGCCGCATACATCAAGCGCCGCTGTCTTATCCGCCCAGCCCGCAAGCGCGCCGAGCACAACATCGTCCCGCGCGGGCACCGCTCCTGCGCTCGCCATCACAGAGCACCAAACGCTGGTTGTGGATACCGCGTTGCTCAACGTGTTCAACACCTTCTTGCTCAAGCCCGACGGTGACCGCGCTGAACAGTTGGCGGTCTATCTCAAAAGCAAACTCCCACCCACCGCGCTGGCAGAAGCCGTACAACTGGCCGAGCGGTATCAGGCATACATGCAGGCGCATGACGAGCTGCTGGCTGCCCAGCACCTGAGCGGCAACATACAGGCCGCCACCGTCGATATCGATCGCATCGCCATCTGGCGCGAACAGCGCGACCGCCTGCGGCAACGCGTGCTAGGCGATCGCGTGGTGCAGGCCTGGTATCAGAACGACGATGCACAGCTCGATCAGGTGCTGCAGGAATGGCGACAGCGTGTGGCGGATGCGCAGGGCGTGACCCTGCAGGGCGAGCGGTATCCGGTGCCGCATTGGAGCAATCCTGCGCAGGAGGAGAGGCACCGGGAGTACATGGTGGGGGTGTTGCGCGGGGTGGTTAGGGGGTATCGGGAACGGCGGATGAAGTAGGACTGACGTGCCACTGCGCTATCCACGCGTCCACCCACACTTCGCTCCACACCAAACCGTTTCCCGCACGACCAAAGCCCATCCCCGCTACGATCCTCCGGTACGAAATTGCGGCCCCAGCCGCCAAACAGGAGGGCACTCCGTGCCGCACACCGACACGCCCCCATCTAGCCACGCCACCGATCTGGCCCTGCTGCTCACGCTGTCGACCCTGTGGGGCGCGTCGTACACCTTCATCCGCATGGGCGTGGAGACCATTCCGCCGCTCACTTTCATTGCCGCCAGAACGTTGATCGCAGCGATGCTGCTGTTGCTGTGGATGCGCAGTCGCAACGTCCGCATGCCGCGCGACAGGCGAGTCTGGATGCGCTTCGGCGTGCAGGCGTTGCTCAACAGCGTTGTGCCCTTCACGCTTATTGCGTGGGCCGAGCGCTCGGTGGGCGCGAGTCTGGCGACCATCCTGAATTCGACGTCGCCCGTGATGGTGTTTGTGGCGACGGTGCTCATCACGCGGCACGAGCCGGTGTCGTTGCGCAAGCTGATCGGCGTGATTGCCGGGTTTGTCGGCACGTGTCTGGTGATTGGACCGAGTGCGCTCGATGGGCTGGGCGGGCAGCTTGTTCCGCAACTGGCCATCGTGGCGGCGACGGCCTGCTATGCAGGTGCGGCCATCTACGGCAGGTCTTTCAAGGGGCTGCATCCTGCGGCGCCGGCTACCGGCTCATTGCTGGTGGGGGCATTGGTGCTCACGCCCGCGAGCTTGCTTGTTGACCACCCTTGGGCGCTTGAGCCTTCTGCACGTTCGTTGATGGCGCTGATCGCTCTGGCGGCGTTCTCCACGGCGCTGGCCTTTGCCATCTACTTCCGGCTCATCCAGACGCTGGGGGCGATCGGTACCACCGCGCAGGCGTATTTGCGTGTGCCGATTGGCGTGGCGATCGGCGTGGTGTTTCTGGGGGAATCGCTGCCGTCTTCTGCGTGGATCGGGCTGGCGTGTGTGGTGGTGGGGGTGGCGGCGATGTCGATGCCGGGCCGGGCCACGCAAGTGCGGCGGGCGTAGCGGGACGTAACCGCATCACCGCGTCACCGCTCCCGATCCCCCGCATTGCTCGCCGCCAGCCGCCCGAGTTCCGCGCGCGCCGTTGCCAACCTGGAACGCAGCACGGTGTTTTCGATCAGCAACAGCAGCAGCACAAAGCTCGCCCCCAACAGCCCGAACACGCGGCCGGCATAGAAGCCGAGGTCATATCGCCCGCCATTGAAGACGGCGCTGAGCGCGACATCGCAGATCCACACGCACAGCACCACCATCAACCAGATGTCGAGCGTCAGGTGCGGGCGGCTGCGCCAGAGCACGACCAGCGCGACCACGCAAAAGCACCACGTGCCGCCCGCCACGATCCCCATCATGGGCGTGTAGCGGTTGGCCGCCATGATGGCGGGCAGGAGATGTGCGCCGACGGTGGCAAGCGCCACGCACGCGGCCGCTGCGCCCAGCACGGCCGCCACGGTGCCCAGCGCTGTTTTTCGCGTCAGCGTGTGGATTGGGAAGCGGTCGGGCTCGCGCTCTTCGCGGCCCTTGAGCACGGCGTAAGCGATGACAAACAGCGGAAAGCCCGCGTGCCAGAACATGTAGATCCAGGCTGTGCTCTGCGGCCCGGCGCCCAACAGGCCACGTGATGCGAACAGCCCCGGAAACGATAGCAAGTGCCCCACTGCCGTGGCGGCCGTGAACAGGTAGCCGCTGGCGAGCGCCAGCATCGCGCGCGAGCGCGTGATGGCGAACTGCCCGAAGAGCAGCGCCGCGGTAATCAAGTCATTGAGGATGAGGGCCGACTCGTAAAGCGGCACGAACGATGGAAGTTTCGCCAACTGCACCTTGGCGAACGGCACGGCCGACACCAGTACCACGAGCGACAGCAAAGCCACGGCCTGCGCCATCCAGTACGTCCGGCGTCCTGGCGAGAGGCCCAGCAACAAGCCTCGCTGCATGTCCAGCGTTTCCGACATCACGTTGGCCCCCTTGCGGTGACTGTGTCACCTAGTTCGCTTGTGGTGTGACTTCCGGTGCGAGTGCGATGTGATTGTGTTGCCAGGCTGCCCTCTTCAATGGTGCGCCCCGTGCATTTTGTGGGGGCCGGCGCCCGACCTCTTATAGACGCGTGATAGTCAGGCGCCCGCCCAATGTCAAAGCGGCGAAGGGGTAGGCCTTTCAGGTCTGGCGTTGCTGACGGCCAGCCGGCACCTACTGGCAACGCCTGAGTGCGGTGCCCGCCCGGCGGAGATAGACTGATGCCCACCCCAGGGCACCAGCCTGCAAAGGAGTGCACATGCAACCTCACCCCACCACCAATGCCGCCGCTGACGCACTCGTCCTGCGCGATGACCGCGATGGCGTCGTCACGCTGCGACTGAATCGGCCTTTGCAGTTCAACGCGCTGTCAGAAGCCATGCTTGATGCGCTGCAGCGCGTTTTGGACGACATTGCGCGAGATCCAGCGGTGCGCTGCGTGGTGCTCGGCGCCGAGGGCAAGGCGTTCTGCGCCGGCCACGATTTGCGGGAAATGCGCGGCACGCCCGAGCTTGCGTATTACCAGGCGCTATTTGCGCGGTGCAGCGTGGTGATGCAGGCGATTCAGGCGCTGCCGATGCCGGTCATCGCACGCGTGCATGGCGTGGCGACCGCTGCGGGTTGCCAGTTGGTTGGCAGTTGTGACCTGGCCATTGCTTCAGATGCGGCGCGGTTTGCGGTGTCAGGCATCAACGTCGGCCTGTTCTGCTCGACGCCTGCGGTGGCGTTGTCGCGCAACGTGCTCGCGAAGCGCGCGTTCGACATGCTCGTGACGGGCCGCTTTATCGATGCCGCCACGGCCGCAGACTGGGGCCTCATCAACGAGGCCGTGCCGGCTGAGGAGCTGGATGCCGCCGTGGCTCGCAAGGTGGCGGACATCGTGTCGAAGAGCTCCACCGCCATCCGCTACGGCAAGGCGATGTTCTATCGACAACGGCAGATGCCGCTTGCCGATGCCTATGCCTACGCGGGCGACGTCATGGCCCGCAACATGATGGAAGAAGACGCCGGCGAGGGCATCGACGCCTTCCTGGAAAAACGCCCCGCCAGCTGGCGTTCATAAGCGCCGTCGGGGCGGGACTTCTCACGCAGCCTCATCACGCAGGCTTCTGCGGCTTTCGGTTTGCCAGCAGCTTCTGGATGGCGGCTTCCGTCTCGGCATAGCGGCCTTCGCCAAAGTGCTGATAGACGATGCGCCCCTCGGTATCGATCAGGTACAGCGCCGGCCAGAACTGGTTGTGGAAGGCCGACCACGTTGCGTAGCTGTTGTCCTGCGCGACCGGGTAGCGCACGTCCAGCCGCTTGAGCGCTTCCTGCACGTTGGCGGTCGATTTTTCGAACGCGTATTCCGGCGTGTGCACGCCCACCACGACCAGGCCCTGATCCTTGTACTTGTCGTACCACTGCTTCACGTGCGGCAGCGTGTTGAGGCAGTTGATGCACGAGTACGTCCAGAAATCCACCAGCACGACCTTGCCGCGCAGGTCCTTCATCGACAGCGGCTGCGAGTTCAGCCACTGGTTGATGCCGGTGAATTCAGGTGCTGCCGCGCCGGTCGCGGCGGTCTGGCTGAAGGCGGGCACGCCAGTCCCGACAAAGTAGACGGCGCCGATGGCGAGTGCCGCAAGCGCGGCGCGGAGGGTCGTGCGCATGATGTGGAATCCGTGAAAGGTTGCTGGTGAAGGCCCGCCAGCCGCTGGCGGCTTGCGGCGGGCCATGCGATGCGTCAGATCACGTTCAGCTCGACGTGAATGTTGCCGCGCGTGGCCTTCGAGTACGGGCAGATCTGGTGTGCGGCTTCGACTACGGCCTGCGCCACTTCGCGGTCCAGGCCGGGCAGGCTCACATTCAGGCGCGCTTGCAGGAAGAACGCATCGTCGGTGGTGCCCAGGTCCACTTCGGTATTCAAGGACAGATCGGCCGGCAGCTTGATCTTCATCTGACTGGCCGCGCGGCCCATTGCGCCGATAAAGCAGGCCGACCAGCCCGCGGCAAACAGTTGCTCGGGGTTCGTGCCGCGGCCGCTGCTGCCCGGAGGCGACAGCTTCAAGTTCAGGCGGTCGTCATCGCTGTGGGCCTGGCCATCGCGGCCGCCGGTGACGTTGACTTTGGCGGTGTACAGAACGTTTTCGATGCGGGTCATGGTGATCTCCTTTTGATGAAGGGGGAAGACTGGGGGTTGGATTTGCGTCCCGGGTTCAGCGGCTTGGTGTTGGCTTGTTGCCGGAGCCACAAGACCTATTAAAGAGGGCTGACGTATCCCTGAAGTAGCGCGGAAGGGCCTTTCTGTCTGGGCGTGTATCTCTGTCGCGGCTGGATACAAACGCGTACAAAAAGGCCGCGCGCAGTAGTGGCGTTGGCGGCGGCATTAGCCGAACGTGAAGGCGTAGGCATGCGCCCCTGCATCAAGGAAGCGGATCTCGAATGTGTGCTCGCCCACCGTGCCGGCCTGGCGGACCAGCTGGTAGAGGCGCGTTTGCGTGATGGCGCCGTTGCCGTGGGCATCGGTATCGGCGCCATGGCTGTTGCCGGGTGCCTTGCCATCGATCTTGACGGTGAAGCGCACGGCGCGGCCGTCGGCAGCCGGCCCGAGCACGAGGTGCAGATCGCGCGCGTGGAATCGGTAGACGATGCTGCCGTCGGCGCGGTCGAGCGTGGCATGCTCGGCATCGATGGTCCATTGGCCCGACAAGCCCCAGTCGTTCAGGCCGAGCTTGCTGACGCTGTATGCGTGCGACGTGCCGACCTGCGCGCCACCCGGCGATGCAAAGCGGTCGGCTTGCGCGTAGCCGACGTACGTTTCCGGCGAGCGGACGTTGTCCAGGTCCGGCGCGGCCTGTGCCCCGGGGGCGTCGGGCACGACCACGCCGCCCGCTACCTGCCTGTTGCCTGCCTCGGCCAGCAAGGCCTGGATGACGCGTTCAGAGGCGGCGTAATCGCCCTCGCCAAACTGGTGGTGCCGGATGTTGCCCTGGGCATCGACAAAGTACGCGGCCGGCCAGTAGCTGTTGTGGAAGGCGTTCCAGATACGGTAGTTGCTGTCGATGGCCACCGGAAAGTTGACGCGGAAGCCGCTGACGGCGCGGGCGACGTTCTCGGGCGACTTTTCGAACGCGAATTCCGGCGTGTGTACGCCCACCACGGTCAGGCCCTGGTCCTTGTACTTGTCGGCCCACGCGCGCAGGTAAGGCAGCGTGCGGATGCAGTTGATGCATGAGTAGGTCCAGAAATAGACCAGCGTGACCTTGCCGCGCAGTTGGTCGCCTGTGAGCGGTGCGGAATTGAGCCACTGCGCCGCGCCGTCGAACGACGCAACGCGACCCTCCACGGGCAAGCCGCTGGGTTGGCCTAAAGGTGCGGCGTTGGCTTCGGAGACCACGTTAAGGCTCGCCTGTGGCGCGGGGCGGCTCACGCCCGGCCCGCCCAGCCCGTTCACCAGCGCCTGCTCAAGCTGCGTGGTGCCGCCGGAAGGCAGGCGCGCCAGCAGGCCGGTATCCGCGCCCAGCCCGATGAGCGCTACGCCGCCCAGCACGCCTGCGCCCATGATGCGACGCGCCCATTCACCCAGGCCCATGGAGCGCTTCATGGCGGCGAACACACGCCCGCCCAGCCCCAGCGCTGCCGCCAGCGATGTGGCCGCGCCTGCGGCGTAGGCCGCCAGGGCCAACGCGCTGGACACGCTCGCGCCATTGAGCGCCACGCCGGTCAGCACCAAGCCGAGGATCGGCCCGGCACATGGCGCCCACAGCATCCCCGTGGCCACGCCCAGCAGCAGCGAGCCCGCCACCGAAGGTTCGGCCGCCGTGCTGCCTGTAGCCGCTTGCCCAGCCAGCCGGTTGCCCAATGCCACCGCCGGCCGGGCCATCAGATCGGCCAGCCTGGGCCACAGCAGCGACAGCCCGAACACCGCCAACAGCGCGAGCGCCGCAAACCGGCCGACCTCGTTGGCGCGCACGGCCCATGCACCGCCCGCCGAGAGCAGCGTGGCAAAGCCGGCAAAGGTGAGCGCCATGCCGGCGAGCATCGGCAGCTTGCCGCGCACAAAGGGCTGGCCGGTGCGGCTCAATACAAACGGCAGGACGGGCAGGATGCACGGACTCAGGATGGTCAGCGCGCCGCCCAGGTAGGCGAGTATCAGCAGGCTCATGATCGACATTCCTCGGCAAGGGATCGGGATTGCCTCCATCAGACGCCGCGCGCGTAGCTGGCATGTATCGCCGCGGGGGCGACTTTGTATCGGACTGTACAAACGCGTCCGCCAGATGCATTCCGATACAACACGGGCTCGCGACGTCACACCGAGAGGCGCAAAATGGCGCCTTCCTTCCACCTTCCATCGTGCCGAGGTCCCCCCATGGACGCCCACGTCGACCACATCCTGATCGTCGATGATGACCGCGAGATCCGCGAACTCGTTTCGACCTATCTCACCAAGAACGGGCTGCGTGTGACGGCCTCGCCCGATGGGCGCCACATGCGTGCGTTCCTGGAAGCCAACACCGTCGACCTGATCGTGCTCGACCTGATGCTGCCCGGCGACGACGGCCTGGTGCTGTGCCGCGAACTGCGCGCCGGCAAGCACAAAGCCACGCCCGTATTGATGCTCACCGCGCGCGACGACGAGACCGACCGCATCATCGGCCTGGAAATGGGCGCCGACGATTACGTGGCCAAGCCGTTTGCCGCGCGCGAACTGCTTGCCCGCATCAAGGCCGTGCTGCGCCGCACGCGCATGCTGCCGCCCAACCTGCAGATTTCCGAGGCTGGGCAGATGCTGGCCTTTGGCGAGTGGCACCTCGATACCACGGCGCGCCACCTGATCGATGCTGAAGGCACCATCGTTGCCCTGAGCGGTGCGGAATACCGCCTGCTGCGCGTGTTTGTCGACCATCCGATGCGCGTGTTCAACCGGGATCAACTGCTCAACCTCACGCAGGGCCGCGAGGCCGAGATGTTCGAACGATCCGTCGATCTGCTGGTCAGCCGTCTGCGCCAGCGCCTGAATGACGATGCGCGCGATCCGGCGTACATCAAGACCGTGCGCAGCGAGGGCTATGTCTTTGCCAAACCGGTGGAGATCAAGGAGGCACGCCAATGAACACAGCAACGAGCGCGCGTGCCTGGGCGTGGCCGCGCACGCTTGGCTCACGCCTGTTCGTGATCCTGCTGGCGGGGCTGGTGGTGGCGTATGCGCTGTCGTTTGCCGTGCTGTTTTCCGAGCGCTACATGAGCGCGCGCGAGGTCATGCTGGGCACGCTGGAGACGGATGTGTCCACAGCCATCGCCATCCTCGATCGTCTGCCTGCGGATGAGCGCCCGCAGTGGCTGTCGCGCCTGAACCGCGGCAACTATCAGTACATCCTCGGGCCCGGCGTGCCTGGCGTGCCGGAGATGACCCAGCGCGGCAAGGACATCGCCGCGCGCATCAGCGAGGCCAGCGGCGGCCGCTTTCCCGTGACGGTCGAGTCGATTCCCGGCGACGGCAAGCAACTGCAGGCGCACCTCACGCTGAGCGACGGCAGCACGCTCACCATTGATGTGCACCCGCGCATGACGCCCATCGCGCAGTGGCTGCCGTATGTGCTGGTGGTGCAATTGCTGTTGTTGGTCGTGTGCTGCTGGTTTGCGGTGCGATTGTCGATTCGCCCGCTGGTGGCATTGGCCGCCGCCGCCGATGCACTCAACCCCAACGCACAGACGCCGCCGCTGGACGAGACAGGCCCCACCGAACTGGCGCGCGCCGCACACGCCTTCAACGCCATGCGCCAGCGCATTGCCCGCTTTGTTGAAGAGCGCGTGCAGATTCTGGCCGCCATTTCGCACGACCTGCAGACACCCATCACGCGCATGAAGCTGCGCGCTGAAATGGCGGAAGACTCTGAAGAGAAGCGCAAGCTGTTGAGCGATCTGGCCGAGATCGAAACGCTCGTGCGAGAGGGCCTGGCCTATGCGCGCAGCGCGCATGGCGATGGTGAAAAGCCCTCGCGCATCGACGTCGGGTCGTTTGTCGAAAGCCTCGTGTACGACTACCAGGACACCGGCAAGCCCGTCACGCTGGAGCAGCACGCAACCGGCGCCATCGTCACGCGTCCCCACGCGCTGCGCCGCGTGCTGACCAACCTTGCCGACAACGCCATCAAGTTTGGCGGCGCGGCGGAAGTCGGTGTGCGCCGTGACGGCGAAGCCGTGGTGATCGAAGTGCGCGACCGCGGGCCCGGTATTCCCGAAGACAAACTCGATGCCGTGTTGCAGCCGTTTGTGCGGCTGGAAAATTCGCGCAGCCGCGAGACGGGCGGCACGGGGCTGGGCTTGGCGATTGCGCAGCAACTGGCGGTGGCCGCAGGCGGCGGGCTTACGTTGCGCAATCGAGAAGGTGGTGGTCTGGTGGCCGAGGTCAGGCTCGGATAGACGCGGCGCGGCGGCTAGGCGTCGCTTGACCACCCGGACAGGCGTGCGGTCACGCTGGCACATTGGCCTAGTCTGGCGCCGGCGTGGCGCCTTGGTTGGCCCAATCGACACCGCTGGGCGTGTTGCCGGCTACGGAATACAGCGCACCGGGCGCATTGCGCGTCTTCTGAAATTCCGCCAGCGATTGCCCGCGCATGGCGGCATAGATGTGCAGGTTTGATACGCCGATCACGGCGCCAAGCTTTTCCAGCAGGAAGAAGATCACGCCGTAATGGATCAGACCACGCCAGTCGCGCTGCGTGATGAGATTGCGCTCTTCCGTGCTCAGGCCGGCTTCCTCATAGGTGGCCACGGGCTCGGCCAGGAAGCGCTCGCGAAACGCGGGTTCGATCAGCTGATGCAGATAGCGGTTGATTCGATAGGCACGCACGCTTGTCTCCAGCGTGAACGGATACGTGCCTTCGATGGCCTCGATACCGCGTAGCTGGTGGCCGATGTGTGCGCGCTGGCGTTCGGCGCGCGCGGCGAGCATGGCAGGATCGTCCGCCGCTTCGTTCTCATACACGGCCACTGCAATGCCGGTCATGGAGGGCAGGTAGTAATCGCGGTGGAGGCATTTCATGCGGCTGGACATCGCACCACGCATCACCATCCACATGACGACTTCCGCGCTTTCAAAGCCACCCAGGCGTACGTAGTCGGCATGCGTAAGTTCGAGCAGTGCCTCGGGGTCGGACTCGAACAGGTCGAGGAAGGTCTTGTCCCACTCGGCGTTGTTGAAGCCGGCCCGCTCACCGTGCACCTGGTGCGAGAGCCCGCCGGTGGCGACGATGGCCACGCGCAGGTCTTCGGGGTAACTCTCCACCGCGCGGCGGATGGCTTGGCCCAGCTTGTAGCAGCGCCGCGCGGACGGCGCCGGAAACTGCAGCACGCCCACCTGCAGCGGGATGATCTTCGTGGGCCATTGCGTGGCGTGCGGCAGCATGACCGACAGCGGCGAGAAGCAGCCGTGGTCGAGCGGCTTGTCCTGGAAGAACGACATGTCGAACTCGTCGGCCACAAGCGACGCGCCGATGTGCCGGGCCAGGCCCGCGTGGCCGCCGATGGACGGCAGTCGGCGCGGACCGCCGCCTTCATCCGCGGGTGAATACGACTCGCCGATGCCCAGCGCGAACGCCGAGTAGTGATCGAAGAAGAACGACGTGACGTGATCGTTGTAGACGACGAGCAACACGTCGGGCTTGGCTTGCGCCAGCCACTGGGCCACCGGCGCGTACGCCGAGAAGATCGGCGCCCATACCGGGTCCTGCTGCTTGGCGGCGTCGAGTGCGAAGCCGATGGTGGGGGTATGGGAGGACGCGATCGCGCCGATGATGGTAGCCATGGAATGCAATCAAGCAGTGACGGCGCGTGGCTGCGCCTTGGTTGAAACGATGGAGAGCGCCGCCAGTGCAGCAGGGATGGCAAGGATGGCAATCACCGCGCTGAAGCTCCAGCCCAGCGTCAGCAGCACGCCACCGGCCATCGAGCCGGTGATGCTGCCGAAGCGGCCCACACCGAGCATCCAGCTTACGCCGGTGGCGCGCACGGCAGTGGGGTAGCACGACGGTGCGAACGCGTTGAGGCCGGTCTGCGCGCCGCTCATGCAGAAGCCGGCTGCCAGCACTGAGAATGCAAACAGCGAAGAGCTCACGCTGCCCGAGGACAGCAACAGGATCCACACGGCACCCAGCAGGTATGCCGCACCGATCACGCGGCGCGGGGCCACGCGGTCCATGAAGAAACCCACCACCAATGCGCCCACCGTGCCGCCCAGCTGGAACAATGCCGTCAGGTTGGCTGCGCGTTCGATCGGCAGGCCGGCATCCTTGATGAGGGTGGGCAGCCAGCCGCTCAGCAGGTAGATCACCAGCAGGCCCATGAAGTACGTCACCCACAGGGCCAGCGTGATGTTGCGATAGCTTTGCGAGAGCACCGCGCGCAAGGGTTGTGCGCCAGCCACGGAGGGCTCGCTGAGGGTGAAGGTGGTGTCGGCGGCAATCTCACCGCGGCACACGCGGCGCAGCGTCCTGGCAATGCGCTCAGCCGGGAAGGCCTTGACCACCATGAACCTCGCCGATTCCGGAATCAGCAGCAGATACACCGGCACGCACAGCAGCGGAATCGCGCCCCCGGCCAACAGCACGGTACGCCAGCCATGCTCGGGCAGGATCGCCGCAGCCAGGAAGCCAATCAGTGCGGAGCCCAGGTTGAAGCCCGTGAACATCGTTGCCAACAGCATGCTGCGCGAGCGCTCGGGCACGTACTCGGAGAGCAGCGTGGTCGTGCTCGGCATGGCCGCACCCAGGCCGAGGCCCGTGAGGAAGCGCAGCGCGGACAGCTCGACCGTGTTGTGGGCAAAGGCGCTTGCCAGGTTGAACAGCCCGAACAATGCCACCGAGCCGATCAGCAGCTTCTTGCGCCCGAAGCGGTCGGACAGCGGCCCCACCAGCAGCGCGCCGATGGCCAGACCGATGGGCGCGGCGCTCATCACCGCACCGAAGGCGGCCTTGGAGATGCCCCATTCGCGTGTGATGCCCGGCGCGAGAAAGCCCATGATGGCGACGTCCATGCCGTCGGTCGTCACGATGAGGAAGCACAGGCCCAGCAACAACCACTGGTACCCAGACATTCTGCGTTCATTGATGTAGGCCCGAATGTCGAGCCGTTGCTTGGTTGTCATGCCGTCTCCTGGCGAA
Source organism: Burkholderiaceae bacterium 26 (assembly GCA_000955795.1). Classification (GTDB taxonomy): domain Bacteria; phylum Pseudomonadota; class Gammaproteobacteria; order Burkholderiales; family Burkholderiaceae; genus Ralstonia; species Ralstonia chuxiongensis. Next base: position 113,384 of record JYOB01000016.1, on the reverse strand, counting down.
CCACTGGCGGGTTCTTGTCGAGCAGATTGCTAATCGCCGCCGATGCGGCAGGGCGTGAAGTCAGGCTTCACGGTAGCGGCAGTCTACGTAGGCAAAAGCGACGAAGTATTGCTTTCTGGCGGGGCTTGCGTTGCCGTTTACTTATCGGCAGTGGGGTGCGGGCGCCGGCTCAGCGCCAGCGCTGGGTCAGGCGGCGGATGGCATCCAGCAGCGCGCTGGCCCCTGGCGACAGGCGCGAACCTTTGCGCGTGGTGATGCCGATGCCACGCGCCATGTCGGGCAAGGGGAGATCCAGCGCGCGCAGCCAGCCGGCTTCGATCTCGTAGTGCAACTGGTAGGCAGACAGCGCTGTGACCATATCGCCACGCAGCAGCAGTCCGCGCACCAAGGCGAGGTCGCCGGTTTCCACCGCCGGCTGCGGCAGCGGCAGCGCCTGGCGTGCGAACACCGCATCCAGCGCGACCCGCAGTGGTGATCCGGCACGCGACAGCACCCACGGGTAGCCCTGCAGATCGCTCGGTGTGAGATTGCGGCGCCGTGCCAGCGGATGCTCGGCGCGCACGATGATGGAGATGCGGTCGTCAAACAGCGCCTCGGTGGTCAGATCCTGTGTGCCCTGCGCGCGCAGGGCGCCGAGGATGAAGTCGATGCGGCCGCTGAGCAGGCCGGCTGTCAACTCTTCGTATGGGCTTTCCAGTGAGCGAAAGCGCAGCTTGGGGTGCATGGCAAGGACTTCCGCCATGGCAGCAGGCAGCAATTCCGTGCGCGCGAGCGGCAATGCCCCCACAGTGACGGCGCCTTCCAGCACGCCCTGCAGCGCGGCAATGTCAGCGTGAATATGCCGCAGCTCCGCCAGCACGCGCTCGAAGCGGACGATCCATCGGCTGCCCGAGTCCGTGGGCAACATGCCGCGCGCGGTACGGGCGAACAGCGGCTGCCCCAGGGCGTCTTCCAGCCGCGCAATCGCCTGGCTGACGGCCGATTGCGAGATGTGCAATGCGGCGGCCACGCTGGGCATGTGGTGGACCTCGGCCAGCAATGCGGCGGCTTCGAGCCGGCGTTCGTTGTGCAGCGCCTCCAGGCTGGCGATAGGCACGTCAGGCCGGGGCCGCAGGCGCACGGCATCTTCACGCACTTCTCTTAGCGAGGTCTCGATCTGCTGAGCCCGCATGAGCACCGTCTCGCCCGCGCGCGTGAGCAGCATGCCGCGGCCTTTGCGCTCGAACAGTTCTACGCCAAGGTCGGTCTCCAGCGCCGCCACCGATCGCGCAATGGCAGACGACGCGCGATGCAGCGTTTCCGATGAGCGCCGTACGCCACCCGCCGCCGCAACGCCGGCAAAGACATGGAGATGATGCAAGCCGATGGTCCGCATGGCGCGTGCTGCTCGTTCGTAAGTCGATAAGAAAATTAGAACAGTTCAGCCGCTACATCGCAACCAAGGAAAACCACTGCGCACCGATACTCCGGGCACCTGCTGCTCTGCTGTGTTGCTGCCATGACGTTTGAACTCGCTTCCGATCTGCGCACCATTCCCTGCATCCTGATGCGTGGGGGTACGTCGCGTGGTCCGTTCTTTCTGGAGGCTGATCTGCCCAGCGATACCGCCGCGCGTGACCATGTGCTGCTGGCGGCCATGGGCAGCCCGGACCCGCGCCAGATCGATGGGCTGGGGGGGGCGCATCCGCTCACCAGCAAGGTTGGCATCGTGGCGCGCGACACCTCAGGCCAGGCGGATCTGGCCTTCACCTTTGCGCAGTTGCAGCCGAATGCCGACACGGTCGACACCACGCCCAACTGCGGCAACATGCTCGCCGCCGTAGTGCCCTTTGCGCTGGAGACCGGTTTGATTGCAGCGGGCAATGGCACCACCCGCGCCCGTGTGCTCACGCGCAACACCGGCATGGTGTGCGATATCACCGTGCTCACGCCGGGCGGCAAGCCGCAATACATGGGCGACGCGCGCATCGACGGGGTGCCGGGCACGGCTGCGCCCATCGTCATCGATTTTCTGGACACCGCCGGGTCGGTGTGCAGCGCCATGCTGCCGACAGGCCGCACGCTCGACACCATCGAATTTGACGACCCGGCCAGCGGCACGCACCGCGTCATCGACGTGACCCTGATCGACAACGGCATGCCGATGGTGCTGATGCGCGCGGCAGACCTGGGCCGCACCGCCGCGGAAAGCGTGGCCGAACTGAACGCCGACACGCCGCTCAAGCAAACGCTGGAAGCGCTGCGTCTGGCTGCAGGCCATGCAATGGGCCTGGGCGACGTGGCTGACAAGAGCTACCCGAAGATGTGCCTGATCGCCGCGCCCCGCGATGGCGGCAGCATTGCCACGCGCTGCTTCATCCCGCGCGTGTGCCACGAAGCGATTGGTGTGCTGGCCGCCGTCACGGTCGGCACCGCATGCGTACTGCGCAGCACGGTGGCCGATGGCCTTGCACACGTGGCGGGCCCGGGCCCGATTCATTCCATCAGCGTCGAGCACCCGACCGGCGAATTCACCGTCGAGCTGGAAACCGACTCCACTCAACCGAACGGCATCGCGCGCAGCGCCCTGGTGCGGACGGCACGTCCGATCATGCGCGGCGAGGTGCTGATCGCTCCTGCGAACGACTGAACGCACTCTCATGATCATCGACTGCCACGGGCACTTCACCACGGCCCCCAAAACCCTCGAAGACTGGCGCAAGCGCCAGATCGACAACCTGCAGACGCCAGCGCTCGGGCCCAAGCCCGACGAACTGCGCATCAGCGATGATGAGTTGGCCGATGCCATCCGCGCCAACCAGCTGCGCCTGATGCGCGAGCGCGGGTCCGACCTGACGATCTTTTCACCGCGTGCGTCGTTCATGGCGCACCACATCGGCAGCTTTGAGACGAGCGCCACCTGGGCTGCCATCTGCAACACGCTCTGCCATCGCGTGGCGCAACTGTTTCCGGAGCATTTTGTGGGCGCGGCCATGCTGCCGCAATCGCCGGGCGTGGACATTGCCACGTGCATTCCGGAGCTGGAGCGCTGCATCGTCGACTACGGCTTCGTGGGCGTAAACCTGAACCCAGATCCGTCGGGCGGGCATTGGACATCGCCGCCGTTGTCTGACCCGTACTGGTTTCCGATCTACGAGAAGCTGGTCGAGTACGACGTGCCGGCCATGATCCATGTGAGCACCAGTTGCAACGCGTGCTTCCACACCACCGGCGCGCACTACCTGAACGCCGATACGACCGCCTTCATGCAGGTGCTCACGAGCGACCTGTTCCGCCGCTTCCCGACGCTCAAGTTCGTGATTCCGCACGGTGGCGGCGCGGTGCCGTACCACTGGGGCCGCTTCCGTGGCTTGGCGCAGGAACTGAAGGTGCCGCCGCTCAACGAGCACCTGCTGAACAACGTTTTCTTTGACACGTGCGTGTATCACCAGCCAGGCATCGACCTGCTCACAAAGGTGATCCCGGTAGACAACATCCTGTTCGCCTCCGAGATGATCGGCGCCGTGCGCGGCATTGATCCGGAGACGGGCCACCACTTTGACGACACGCGCCGCTACATCGACGACGCGGCCACGCTGTCGGCCGAAGACCGCCACAAGATCTACGAAGGCAACGCGCGGCGCGTCTACCCGCGCCTGGACGCGCAGGTTAAGGCGCGCGAGCTTGCCGCTACCGGAGCCTTTGCATGAGCACTGCCAACAACCTTCTCGGCGTGGTCCATCGCCGCATTGAACGTGCACCGGCCGATGCCGTGGCTGCCCTGTCGCAGTTTGGCGTGGCGACCGTGCATGAAGCCATGGGCCGCATCGGCCTGATGAAGCCATACATGCGCCCGATCTATGCCGGTGCGCATGCGTGCGGTACCGCTGTCACCGTGCTGCTGCAGCCGGGCGACAACTGGATGCTGCATGTGGCGGCCGAGCAGATCCAACCTGGCGATATCGTTATCGCCGCCTGCACGACCGACAGTTTCGACGGCTTCTTTGGGGACTTGCTCGCCACCTCGTACCGCGCGCGCGGCGCTGCCGGCCTTGTCATCGACGGCGGTGTGCGCGACGTCAAAGACCTCACGGCGATGGGCTTTCCTGTGTTCAGCCGCACGGTGCACGCCAAGGGCTGCGCGCGCGCCACGCTGGGCTCGGTGAACGTGCCGGTGGTGTGTGCCGGCGCGCAGGTCAACCCGGGCGACGTGGTCATTGCCGATGACGACGGCGTGGTGGTCGTGCCTGCCGCATCGGCCGCCGCCGTGGCCGACGCGGCAGCCACCCGCACCGCAAATGAAGACGCCAAGCGTGCGCGTTTCGCCGCCGGAGAACTGGGCCTGGACATGTACGCCATGCGCGAGCCGCTGACACGGGCTGGGTTGCGTTACGTCGACTAGGCGGGCTGCGCCTAGTTGCTGTGGATGTTGTTGTGCTCGCCGCGCTTGCAGTCGGCGCGGCGGGTTGTTGCCTGCATTTCTGACTGACAACCATACCTATTTCAAATACTCAGGAGACCATCATGAACACGCATGTCAGCAGCGGCATTCAGGCGAATGCGGTTGACTCACCAAGCTTGAACACCACCCTGCGTGCAGGGCTGATGGGCGGCTTGGCGGGCGCCATCATCATCTGGATCTACGAAGCGCTCGTCTGGGTGGGCGTGCAGCACCTGATGCCGCTTCAGGGCATCCCGCGCAACGCAACCGGCCTGGTGTTCGGCAAGGCCTTCCAGGAATCGGTGGGCATCTGGGCCTACGTGATCGGTACGGGCATCCACTTTGTCTTCGCATTGAGCTGGGGCGTCGGGTTTGCGCTGATCTGGCCGTACTTCCGCAAGCGCGGGTATGAGGCGACGTTTGTGGCGCTGTTCTACGCCATCGTGGCGTGGATCGTGATGCACGTTGCCATTGCCATTGCGGGCGACAACCACCCGAACTACCTGGACCCTGTGGTCATCATCGGCGGGTTCATGTCGCACTTCTGCTTCACGGTGCCATTGGCGCTGATCGTGAAGCGCCAGCTGGCGCCGCAGAGCGGCCGCTGAGCCCGTCTGCCCCAGGCTTTACCAAAACCATAAGAGATCAACGAGGAGACGACTCACATGAAGATGAAGTGGAGTGCCATGCTGGCCATCGCGGCCATGGGTGCGACGGGCGCGCAGCAAGCCAGCGCGCAGGCCGCGCCTTCGTCCGTCACGCTGTACGGGGTGCTGGATGTATTCGCGGGCTATCAGACGGCCACGGTGGGCGGCAAGAGCACGTCGCTGTCGGTGCTGGGCAGTAATGCCGAGATGACGAGCCGCTGGGGCTTGCGCGGCGCAGAAGACCTGGGTGGCGGCTATCGCGCCACGTTCAATCTGGAGAGCGGCTTTGACCCGAGTTCGGGGCAGCAGCAGAACTCGTATCGCCTGTTCGATCGCCAGGCGTGGGTGGGCATTGCCGCCCCGTTTGGTGAGCTGCGCGCGGGCCGTCAGAACTCGGCCATGTTCTCGTACTCGGGCAACCTCGACGCCTTTGGCGCGGCAACCTATGGCTCGGGTTACAACAACTTCGCCAACTGGCTGGCACGCGTCGATAACGACATCGCCTACTACTCGCCCAAGTTTGCCAACACCCAGTTCGAACTGCATTACTCCGTGGGGGAACAGCCGGGTTCGTTGGCAGGCAACGCGGTGTATCAGGCTGCGGTGCAGACCCAGCAGGGTCCGGTGTATTTGGCGCTGGCCTATCTGAATGCCGCAAATGCCGCGCATACCAACCGAGTGCAGGAGATCATGGCCGGCGGCAATGTGGACTATGGCCGAGGCAAGGTGTACTTCGCGTTCTTCCGGGCGAACGAGGTGATCTCGTCTACCACCGGCAATGCGCTCACCAACCCGGCGGGCAAGTACGACCCGGCGGTCGGCCCGGTTGGCAACGTGGTCGGCAATTACCACAACACGTATTCCGTGTCGGCCGACTATCGCGTCCTGCCGGCGCTGACGGTGGGGGCGGGGTACGCCACCATTCGCGATGATTCGCCGCTCGGCAACGGCGCATGGCAGGTCAGCGGCATCGTCAACTATGACCTGTCAAAACGCACGCGCATCTACGGCGTGATCTCGCGGTTGAAGAACGACAACACCGCGCGCTTCAAGATGGCGGGCGCCAGCATCACCACTGGCACCTTTCTGACGCCAGACGCGGGGCAGGGCGAAACCGGTGTGCAGGTCGGCATTCGGCATATGTTCTGACCGATTCCAAGGCAACTGAGGAGGCAACATGGCGCCGTGGCACGTGGGCTTGATTGGCTTTGGCGAAGTGGGCAGCATCTTCGGGCGCGCGTTGGCTGCGCAGGCGGATGTGGCCGAAGTGTGTGCATGGGACGTGCGGTTCGCAAACGATGCTGCGTTCCGCGCGCAAGTGCCCATGCCCATCATGGTGGCGGCAGGCTGCGCGGCGTTGTGCGAACGGGCCACGCTCATCATCTCCGCCGTGACGGCGGCCAATACGCTGGCAGTCGCTGTTGAGGCGGCTGCCAGCATTCGGCCGGGGGCGTTCTTTCTCGATCTCAACTCCGCGTCGCCCGGCGCCAAGCAGCAGGCTGCGCGCGCCATTGAAGCGGCCGGTGCGCGCTATGTAGAAGCCGGTGTGATGACGTCGGTACCGCCGTACGGCATTCGCGTGCCGATGCTGTTGGGTGGGGCCTACGCAGCAGCGCTCGGGCCGGTGCTAGTCGCGCTGGGCATGGATGCCAACCCGGTCTCCGAGCGTATCGGCATTGCCTCGGCCATCAAGATGAGCCGCAGCATCCTCATCAAGGGGCTGGAGGCCATCGTGATCGAGAGCTTCACCAACGCCCGCCGCTACGGCGTGGAAGACCACATGTTGCCTACGCTCGATGAGACCTTTCCGGGCATCGACTGGCAACGCCTCGGTGGATACCTCTTCAGTCGAGTTGCCAAACACGGCAAACGGCGAGCAGAAGAAATGGACGAAGCCGCCCGCACCGTCGAAGAGACCGGCATCGCACCCATCGCCTCGCGTGCGATTGCCGACAAGCAGCAATGGGTCGCGCAACTTGCGCAGGCCGGTGCGTTTGATGGCGTATCCGAATGCGACGGCTGGAGGGCGTATGCCGATCGTGTCATCCAGCACAGCGCGTAGACCGCGCTCCCATCCGCTTCAGGCCGGCCCAATGCGTTGGACGCACTGACGGGGGCCCCTTCTTCTGAAATGCCACTGCCCATGCTGGCGGCGGGGGTGAGAGGGTTGGTCGGCTTGTCCTATGTCTGCGAAAGGAACGAGGCGATGTGGGTTGCGACGCGCTGTGGTGCATCTTCCAAGCTGTAATGCCCAACGCCAGGCAACCGGTGCACCGGTGCATCCGGAAACAGCTCGCTGAACAGCGGCAGGAAATGCTCCGCCTGCAGTGTGCGGTCTGCCATGCCCCAGATCGCCATGGCGGGCTTGGTGCCGATGGCACGGCGCGCCGCACTGTCCGGCGTTTCAAAACGGTGCGCGCCGATAGCAAAGCCTTTGGCCCAGCCGATGGCGCCCGCGCAGTCAGCGGGCGTGGCAAAGCGCGCGCCGTACGCTTGCAACCACGCATCGTTGATGAGCCGGTGATCTTCAAAGCCGTTGAGCTTCAACGTGCTGAGGATGTTGAAGCCAAGTTCGCCCAGTACCGCTTCAAGGCGCCCCTCCGATTCCGCCCGCACGATCCACTGAAACCACGGCGACACCGCTGCATTGGCTGTCAGGCGTTCACCCAACGTCGCCTGCCCGAACGGCGTCGGTCCGTTGACGCTGACGATGCGCCGCACGCGATCCGGATACCGTGACGCGAGCCCCATGCCAACCGGCCCACCAAAGTCGTGCATGACGAGCGTGATGTCGCGCAGGTCCAGCGCAAGCACCAAGCTCTCGAGGTTGTCGATATGGTCTTGCAGCCAGTAGCTGCGTGACGGCGGCGTTTCGCTCTTGCCGAAGCCCATGTGGTCGGGTGCCACCACGCGGTGGGTGCCGCGCAGCGCCGCAATCAGGTGCCGGAAGAGGAAGCCCCACGTTGGCTCGCCATGCAGGCACAGCACGACTTCGCCATCGGCGGGGCCTTCGTCCACGTAATGCATCTGAAAGCCCGGTGCATTGGTAAAGCGAGCGGTATAGGGGTACATCCCAAGGAACGCGTCAAGGTGCATGCCGTGCTACCTCCTCATCCAGGTGGTTTTAATATGAAACCGTTGCGTTATAGCAGTCGAGGTTTTACATTGCAACCACATTGAATGCGAGGGCGCGCACGGTACGCGCAAGACAGATGGTCAAACGTACGAGCCACGCGGATTCTCTTTGCGGCGTCGCCAGGCCGCTGGACGCCATTGGCGATTGGTGGTCGCTACTGATCGTGCGCGATGCGTTTGACGGCCTGCGCCGCTTTGGCGAGTTTCAGCGCAGTCTCGGGCTGTCGAAGAACATCCTGGCAGCGCGCCTGCGCAACCTCGTGGCGCACGACATTCTCGAAACGGTGCCGGCGGCTGACGGCAGTGCGTATCAGGACTACGTGCTGACCGAGAAAGGGCGCGCGCTGTTTCCGCTGTTGGTGGCGCTGCGGCAGTGGGGCGAAGCCTTCTGCTTCGGGCCGGATGAGGCGCACGTTGTGCTCGTTGAGAAGGCAACGGGTAAGCCGGTGCCGCGGCTTGAACTCCGTGCGCAGGACGGGCACGCGCTGGCTCCGGAAGATACGACAGTCGTCCACCCCACGGCCGTCAAGGAGACGAAGCGCCAGCGGGCGAAAGCGGGTTGAACGCGCTGGTGCTCAGGCGCGGCGGCCATTCGGTGAGGGAGGTGCGGTGGCGTTTGCGCGCCATGCGCGTTACTGATGCGGCGCATTCACCTGCGCTTGCACGTGTACCAGACCGCTTTGCGGCGCCAGCAGGCCCAACGGCTCGTCAGTCAGATCGCGGGCAAGCGAATAGGCTGTGATCACGGCCAGCGTAACCCCCACGATGGCCAGCATTTCCCGAGTGTTCATACGCGTCTCCTCCTTCGCTCGTTGCGTTCCCTGAGTCCGTTTTGCTCGCCCCTTCTTGTCGAGGCTGGGCGGCGCCGGAGCTCGGACGCAAAGTTTGGGCCTGAGGAAGGCGAATGGCGCAGTGGCGCGGGTTTAAGTGAAGTTAGCGTGCGCGCAGGGAAGATGGCGGCACGCCCAACAGGCGCTGAAAACTGCGCCGCATGCGCTCGGTATCGCCAAAACCGCACTCGGTAGCCACGCGCTGCATGGAGACGGCACCGCTTTCCAGCGCGGCGCGCGCAGCCTCCACGCGCAATTTTTCCACGGCCTTTGCAGGCGTGAGACCCGTTTCAACCTGAAACGCGCGTGCGAAATGGCGCGGGCTCATGCAGGCGTGCTCGGCCAGATCGCCAACGCGATGCGGTGCGCTCAAGTTGCGCCGCACATGATCCAGCAGCGGTTTGAAGCGGCCGCGTGCCGAATCCATCTCATTCAGCGCTGAAAACTGCGACTGCCCGCCCGGCCGCCGGTAGTACACGACAAGCTGACGCGCCACCGCCCGTGCCAGGCGCTCGCCCAGGTCTTCGGCGATGAGCGCAAGCGCCAGGTCGATGCCGGCGCTGATGCCGGCGCTGGTCCAGATCGGGCCATCGTTTACGTAGATGTGGTCGGGCTCGAGCTGCACCTGCGGGAACGTGCGTGCGAACTGCTCGCTGCGGCTCCAGTGCGTGGTGGCGCGCCGGCCGTTCAACAGGCCCGTGGCGGCCAGCAGCAGGCTGCCCGAACAGACGCTGGCCACACGCGCGCCGCGGGCCGAGCAGCGCTGCACAAAGCGGCGCGTTCGCGTATCGGCCATGGCGGCGTCCACGCCGTCGCCGCCGGCAATGAGCAGCGTGTCGACCTGGTTGGCGGGGGGCAGGGCGTCGGCATCCCAGCGGGCACCGGAAGAACTGCGGACGAGGCCGGCCTGCGCGGCAATTGTGCGCAGCGCGTAGTGATCGTCCCGATATCGGCTGGCCACTTCAAATGCCGCCACCGGCCCGGCAGCGTCGAGCAGTTGAAAGTCCGGAAAGATCAGCACAGCGATGCGGTGGGTCATGGCAGAAAAAGTGGGAGACTGGTCATTGCTGCCAACACGATAGAGCGCGATCCTGTGAAGCGTCAACCCACCACCGCATCACTCTCAGGAGAGCCGAACCATGACGACTTCCCCGTTCATCGTTGTCTTTGCGCTGTATAACCGCGTCACCCAGCTCGATTTCACCGGCCCGCACGAAGTGTTCTGGCGGCTGCCCGGCGCGCAATGCGTTGTTGCCTCTGCGGGCGGCGGAGAGATCCATGCCGATGGCGGCCTCACCATCTCGAACGTGCAGCGGCTGGCGGATATTCCGCATGCTGACCTGATCTGCGTGCCCGGCGGTTTTGGCGTGATTGAAGCCATGGAAGACGCCGAGTTCGTGCGCGAAGTCCGGCGCCTGGCCGACGGCGCGCGCTATGTCACTTCAGTCTGCACTGGTTCTCTGGTGTTGGGCGCGGCAGGGTTGCTCCAGGGCAAGCGCGCGGGCTGCCACTGGGCGTGGCGCAATCTGCTGCCCGCGTTTGGTGCCACGGTGGACGAAGCCCGCGTGGTGCGTGACGGCAACCTCATCACCGGCGGTGGCGTGACGGCCGGCATCGACATGGCGCTGACGGTCATGGCGGACATTGCCGGTGTCGAACATGCGCAGGCCGTGCAGCTCGGTATCGAATACGCCCCCGCGCCGCCGTTCGATTGCGGCCGCCCCGAGCGCGCGGCACCGGAGATTCTCGAAGCGGTGACGTCGCGGCTCGATCGTTTGCGTGCGGATCGCCACGACGCCGTGCAGCGGGCGGCGCAGCGCCTCTGAGCGATGGCGCCAGCGGGCGCCGGATTGCGGCGACAATGGCGTCCTTCGACGTCTTTACGCCCCAGCCGGCGCCGCATCCTGCATGAACACTCCGTCTTCCCAGCCCAACGCCCGCGGCCCGATCGGCATCGTCGCTGCCCTGCATGAAGAGATCAATGAACTGCTGACGTGGCTGTCCGGCGCGCAGTGCGTCCACATCGGCAGCCGCGATTTTTGGACGGGCGAGTTGGACGGCCACGCGGTCGTTGTGGTGCTGTCGCGCGTTGGCAAGGTGGCAGCGGCGTCTACCACCGCAGTGCTGATCACTCAGTTCAACGTACGCGCCGTGGTGTTTGCCGGTGTGGCCGGCGCATTGGCACCGGGCGTGGCCGTGGGCGACGTCGTGGTGTCGGAAGAGCTGCTGCAGCACGATGTCGATGCCTCGCCCCTGTTTCCGCGCTGGGAGATTCCGCTGACTGGCATGGCGCGTTTTCCTGCCGACGTGTCGCTCGCCAGCGGGCTGCTGGAAAGCGCTGGCGCTGTGCTGGCCGACCCGCACGCGCTGCTGGGTCCGGATGTCATGCGGGCCTTCGGGATTGCGGCGCCGCAGGTGCATCGCGGGCTCATCGTCAGCGGGGACCGCTTTGTCTGCACTTCGGCCGAGAGCGCCGTGTTGCGCACGGCCTTGCCGGACGCCTTGGCCGTCGAGATGGAGGGCGCCGCCGTGGCGCAGGTGTGCCACGAATGGGGTGTGCCGTTTGCCGCCATCCGCACGATTTCCGACCGCGCCGATGACGCGGCCAGCGTGGACTTTGCGCAGTTCATCGCACAGGTGGATTCACGCTACAGCGTGGCCATCCTGCGCAACTGGCTGTCGACGACGGCCGCGGCCTGAACGGCTTACTGCCCCTTCGCGGCCAGATACTTGTCGAGCGCGTTGGCCCGTTCGCTCAGCCGGAAGACTTCGTTCTCCAGGCGCTGCAGATCGTCGAGCCTGTCCTTGCCGTAGATGGCGGTCTCAAGCGCGGCCGTTCTGGAGTGAAAGTCCTGCCACGCTTGCTCTGAGCTTGCCAGTGCGTCTTTCGCCTTGCCGGTCAATTTGCTCAAGAGCGTTTTGTACGAGTGGTCCAGGCGCTCATCCTGCGCGGTCTTTTCTGCGGAGAGACATGCGCCGATTGCGTCCGGATTGTCGGGGGCCTTGTCGACGCAGGCATAGAGCTTGGTGGAAATGCCCTGCGGCGCACGGCGCTTGACGCCGTTGGCCAGGCTCTCGGCTGCAAACGCGCCAGCGCTGTGGGCCAGCAGCGCAACGGCAACGGTAACGGGAAGGGCCAGCATCTTCAGTGTCGTCAGCGTGTTCAAGAAGTGACTCCTGATCGCGTGTCTGCGATGCGTGAAGGGGCCGTCCAGTCTATCGGCTGGCCAACGCACCCGCGATCAGCCAGGCAGGTGAGGCCGCAGGTTGCGCAGGGCGTTTTCCAAGTAGGCTTCTTTCTCGCCGACGGGGGCGACGTAGTGCAGCGCCTCTGCGGCAGCCTCCACGCCTTCTGTGCGCGCAATCACCCATGCCGCCAGGTACGGCGAAGCAAAGCACCCGCCCGCCGTCGCCACATTGCCGTTGGCGTAGAACGGCTGGTTCAGCACTTCTACGCCGGCTTCCTGCACCCAGGGCCTGGTGGTCAGGTCTGTGCAGGCGGGCACGTTGCCGAGCAGCCCCAGCTTGGCCAATACCAACGTGCCCGAGCACTGCGCTCCAATCAATTGCCGTGACGGATCGAGCGCCAGCCGCGCCATCAAAGCCGGATCGGCCACCACGTCGCGCGTGCGGATGCCGCTGCCGACGAGCACGGCATCTGCGGTGCGTGCGTCTTCCAGCATCGATTGCGCATGCATCGTCACGCCGTTCATCGATGTGACTTCGGCGTGTGGGCAACACAGGCTCACCCGCCAGTCCGGTTTCTTGATGCGATGAAGCACACCAAAGGCGATAAGCGAATCCAGCTCGTTGAACCCGTCGAAGGTCAGGATGGCGATGTGCATGATCGGTGTGCTGTCGCGTTGGGATAGATCGCATGCTAGGGGCATGGGGCAATACAATCAAAAAATTGTCCTTAGTACACCCCGACATGACCCAGACTCGCTACCAGCCGCTCGTTGACGAACTGGCCGCGCAGATCCGCGCCGGCCGTCTGCCGCCCGGCACACGCCTGCCCACGCACCGGCAACTGGCCCAGCACCACGGCGTTGCGCTGGTCACGGCCACGCGCGTGTATGCCGAGCTTGAGGCGATGGGTTTGGTGAGCGGCGAAGTGGGGCGCGGCACCTTCGTGCGCGAGAACACGCTGCCGCGCGGCCTTGGCATCGACCAGCAGGCCGTGGCCGCCGGCGTGGTGGATTTGAACTTCAACTATCCGTCGCTGCCCGGACAAGCCCGGCTGCTGAGCCGCGCGCTGCGCAAGCTGGCCGCCGGGGGTGATCTGGATGCGCTGTTGCGCTACGCGCCGCATGGCGGCCGCGCGCATGAACGCGCCTGCGTGGCGCGCCACCTGGCACAGCGCGGCTTGCCCGTCGCGCCGGACAACGTGCTCGTAGTCGACGGCGCGCAGCACGGCCTAGCCGTGACCGCCATGGCACTGCTCAAGCCCGGCGATGTGGTTGCGGTGGACGCACTGACGTATCCCGGTTTCAAGGTCGTTGCCGAGATGCTGCATCTGGAACTGGCGCCGCTGCCTGCAGCCGGGCAGGGTTTGGACCTCGATGCACTGGAGCGGCTTTGCGCACGGCGCCGTGTGCGCGCCCTCTACGTCATGCCGACGCTGCACAACCCGCTTGGCTGGGTAAGTGGCATTGGCTGGCGGCGCCAACTGGCGGCCATCGTGCGCCGCCATGGCCTCATCGCCATGGAAGACGCGGCCTACGCCTTTCTGGAAGACAACCCGCCCGTGCCGCTGGCTACGCTGGCGCCGGAATCGACCGTCTATATTTCGGGCCTGTCGAAGAGCGTTGCCACCGGCCTGCGTTTCGGCTTCGTTGCCGCGCCGGCTGCGTGGGTGCCGCAACTGGAACGCGCCATTCGCGCCACGACCTGGAACACGCCGGCCATCGTCACCAGCCTTGCCTGCGCATGGCTGGACGACGGCACGGTCGACCGCCTGGAAGCCGAAAAGCGGCGCGATGCCACAGCGCGCCAGACGATTGCCCGCAAGGCGCTGGCTGGCCTGACGCTGGTCACGCATCCTGCGTCGTATTTTGTTTGGCTTGCGCTGCCGCCCGAGGTGCGTGCCGACCGTGTGGCCGTGGCGCTGCAGGAGGATGGCATCTCCGTGTCCACCGCAGAGCCGTTTGCGACGTCAAAGCAGGTGCCGCATGCGCTGCGGCTGGCGTTGGGCTCCGTCGCGCTCGACCGGCTCGATGCCGCGTTGCAGACCGTCAGGCAGCGCGTGGAAGCACAGTTGTATCGATAACGAAAACCGTGCCAAACCTCGTGCGCTTGCCTACACTCTCGTCGCAACGAAATGGCCCAATTTGCCCACAGGAGACCTCATGAAGAACTGGCTTGCAACGATGGCCGGATGGGCGCTCTGCGCATGCGCAGCGTTCGGCGGCGGCGCCCATGCGGCTGACACCCCGGATGACGGCGCGACGCTGACCGTCAACATCGGCACGCAGCACCGCACGGTGTCGCGCGATGCATTGCTGCACGATCCGCACCTGACCAGCGTGACGGTGGAAGACCAGAACCTGAAGCGCCGCCTGACCTTCAAGGCGATCCCGGTGACGGAGCTGTTCCGTGGGCAGACTGTCAGCCCGGATGCCAGCGCCACCACCGCCGCCAGCGACGGCTACGTTTCGCACCTGCCGATGCGCCTGCTGCTGGGCGACCGCGCCGACGGGCCCCGCGCCTGGCTTGCCGTGGAAGACCCGGCTGCGCCGTGGCCCACGCTCAAGGGTCAGGACATCGGCCCGTTCCGCCTGATCTGGACGGCGCCGCCGGCCAAGGTGTCGGTCGTGAACGAAAGCCTGTGGACTTACAGCATCGTGCGCATCGACATTGCCGCGCTGCCCGGCGAGCGCTTCGCGGCCATCCGCCCGGCGGCCGGGCTGCCCGCAGATGGCACCGTCATGCGCGGATTCGCCACGTTCCAGCGCGTCTGCTTTTCGTGCCACACGCTCAACCGCGCCGGCGATGCCAACCTTGGCCCCGACCTGAACGTGCCGTACAGCCCGGTCGAATACCTGGGCGACGAGAAGCTGCGCCACCTGATCCGCGATCCGCAATCGCTGCGCTGGTGGCCCAACGCACGCATGTCGGCCATCGACGAGAAAACGCTGTCCGATGCGCAGCTCAACGATCTGCTGGCTTACTTGCACCACATGACCAAGCGCAAATCAGCCGCGCAATGACCGGCGCTAGTCGGCTGCCCAGTCGACCAGCGTAGCGATGGTGTTCATGTTGCGGGCCGTCCCCGTTTTGGCGGCGGGGATCTTCAGTTTGGAATTGGCCATACCGTCGCCGTAGTGCACGTAGATCTCGCGCGTGCCCAGGGCCACCTCTTCCGTCCGGTGGCCGGTGGCGGCGGCCAATGCGTCGGCGGGCGGCGGCGTATCCAGGAAAATCGCGACCGTCCGGTTGGGCGCAGCCGTCTTGAATGGATTGCCTTCCAGCACCGCTGCCAGCTCCGCGCCCGTGCGCACGAGCACGCCCACGGGTTTGCCGGCGTAATTCTCCAGGCAGCGTTCCAGCTTTGCCTTGACGGTCGCTTCCGCCAGCCGGCTCTGAAAGACGACATTGCCGCTCGCAATGTAGGTGCGTACGCCGGTCAAGCCGATCGATTCGCACATCGCGCGCAATTCGGCCATCGGCAGTTTGCCGGTGCCGCCGACGTTTACGGCGCGCAGGAAGGCGATGTAGCTGGGCATGGGGTTCTCCTGTTCGGTCTGGCTTATCAATGGCTTAGGGGCATGCTTGGACTGGCAACATTCTGTTACGAGATTGACGAATGTGTTTAACCCGCCCCGTTGCGTGACTTGTATTCTTCGCCCCGAACTCATCGAGCCCGGATCGGCCCCTCAGTGCTGATTTGAGTGCCGCTTCCTGCATTTGCGCATAAGGAGAACACCATGTTGAAGAAAATTGCACCGGCCCTGATTGTGGCAACGCTTGCCGGCCTGACGGCTTTGCCCGCAGCGGCGGACGACTTGCGCAATGCGCTGGGCGGCGCGCTGGGTGGCGCGGGCGGGGCGGCCGTGGGCGGCGCGCTGGGCGGTCCGACCGGTTCGGTCATCGGCGGTGCTGTTGGCGGCGGCGCCGGCGGCGCGTTGACGGCCAACGGGCGCGAGCGCAAGGGCGCCATCGTGGGCGGCGCACTGGGCGGCGGCGTGGGCGCGGCTGCGGGCAATGCCATGGGCGGCCGTACGGGCGGCATCGTTGGCGCGGGCCTGGGTGGCGGCGCCGGTGCGGCACTCGGCGGCAACGTACAGCGCAATTCGTATTCCGACCGCGACGACCGCGGCCGCGGCTACCGTCGCCACGGCAAGCACCACCACCACCATTGATCTGATGCGCTGTTGCGCTCGCCACTGAGCGCAACGGCCGCTTTCCTGCTTTCCTTCCGGCGACGACGCTGTCCGCGTGCGTCGCCCGGTGCGTCGGCAAAACCTGCCGACGGACTCGCCGTTGCCACGTGCGCCGCCTACCATACCGAGACGGCCGCGATTGGCCGGCACACGAAGGAGAGCGCCATGACGCAACGCTTCGACGCCATCATCATCGGCACCGGTCAGGCCGGCCCGCCGCTAGCGGCGCGCCTGTCTGGCGCCGGCATGAAGGTGGCCATCATCGAGCGCGGCCGCTTTGGCGGCACGTGCGTCAACACCGGCTGTATCCCCACGAAAGCGATGGTGGCCAGCGCCTATGCAGCACGCATGGCGCAGCGTGCGGCTGAATACGGCGTCGTGATCAACGGCGGCGTCACCGTCAACATGCAGCGCGTGAAGGCCCGCAAGGATGAAATTTCCGGCCGCTCCAGCCATGGCGTGGAGCAATGGGTGCGCGGACTGGAGCACGGCACCGTTTTTCAGGGCCACGCCCGCTTCGAGAGCGCGCGCACCGTACGCGTTGGCAACGAACTGCTCGAAGCCGAACACATCTTCATCAACGTGGGCGGCCGGGCGTTGGTGCCGCCAATGCCTGGGCTCGATCAGGTGCCGTTTCTCACCAACTCCACCATGATGGACGTGGATTTTTTGCCCGAGCACCTTGTCGTGATTGGGGGAAGTTACGTCGGGCTGGAGTTCGGCCAGATGTTTCGCCGCTTCGGTGCGCGCGTGACGATTGTCGAGAAAGGCCCGCGCCTGATTGCCCGCGAAGATGAAGACGTATCGCAGGCGGTGCGCGAGATTCTCGAAGCCGAGGGCATCGACGTGCAGGTCAACGCCGATTGCCTGAGCGTGCGGCGCGACGGCGCCAACGTGGTGGTTGGCCTGGACTGCAGCAGCGGCGCGCGCGAGGTGTCGGGCTCGCATCTGCTGATGGCGGTGGGGCGGGTGCCCAATACCGATGATCTCGGCCTCGACAAGGCCGGTGTGGAAATCGACAAGCGCGGCAATATCCGCGTTGACGAGCAGTTGCGCACCAACGTTCCCGGCATCTGGGCCATGGGCGATTGCAACGGTCGCGGCGCGTTCACGCACACGGCTTACAACGATTACGAGATCGTGGCAGCGAATCTACTCGACCGCGATCCGCGCACGGTGTCGGACCGCATCCAGGCGTATGCCATGTATATCGATCCGCCGCTTGCGCGCGTCGGCATGTCGCTCTCGGAAGCCAGGCAATCGGGGCGCAGGCTGCTGGTCGGCAACCGCCCGATGACGCGCGTCGGCCGCGCGGTGGAGAAAGGCGAGAGCCAGGGCTTCATGCGCGTGGTGGTCGATGCGCAAACGCACGAGATTCTGGGCGCGTCGATCCTGGGTGTGGGCGGTGACGAGGCGGTGCATTCGATCCTAGACGTGATGTATGCCAAGGCGCCTTACACGACCATCAGCCGCGCCATGCACATTCACCCGACGGTGTCGGAGCTGATTCCTACGTTGCTGCAAGGCATGGAGCCGGTGCAATAACGCCGGACATGGCGCCTAAAGAACAAGGGGCGCCCGGCGGCGCCCCAAACATCAACCCGCTACCGTGCGTGTTGCTCAGGGCACGATCGAGAGAAACAGATACGACGCAAAGATGGCCAGATGCACGACCCCTTGCAGGATGGTCGTGCGGCCCTTGCCGAGCGTGAGCGACGATACGATCAGCGTCAGGAACAGCAGGACCATTTCCTTCGGGCCCAGACCCAGTTCGAGCGGGCGGCCGATCCAGATGAACACGGCCGCCACCGTCGGGATGGTCAGGCCGATACTCGCCAGCGCCGAGCCCAGTGCGAGGTTCAGGCTTGTCTGGATGCGGTCTGCATTGGCGGCGCGCAGGGCGGCCAGGCATTCCGGCAACAGCACCAGCGCGGCGATGACGATGCCGACCGTCGCGGGGGGCGCGCCTGCATTCAGGATGGCGGCTTCCACCGAAGGCGACAGCACCTTGGCCAGACCCACGACAGCCACCAGCGACACCATCAGCAAGACCCCGCTGAGCGCCGCGATGCGTGTGGGCGGCGGCGGGGCGTGTACGTCTTCGTTGGCGCTGTCGACGAGAAAGTAGTCGCGGTGGCGGATGGTCTGCACGATGACGAAGCAGCCGTACAGCACCAGCGATGTCACCCCGGCAAAGGCCAACTGCGACGAGGTCATGACAGGCCCCGGCGTGGAACTCGTGTAGTTGGGCAGCACCATGGTCAGCGTGACGAGCGCGGCCAGCACGGCCAGCGCGGCGGTGGCGCCCGGCGCCTGGAAGGCTTGCTCACGATGACGCAGGCCGCCTACGAAGAGGCAAGCGCCCACGATACCGTTGCAGATGAGCATGACCGCGGCAAACACGGTGTCGCGCGCCAATCCTGCTTTCTCTGGACCGGAAGAGAGCATCACCGAGACGATCAGCGCGACTTCGATCACGGTCACGGCAATTGCCAGGACGAGCGTGCCGAAGGGTTCGCCCACCTTGTGCGCGACGACTTCGGCGTGGTGGACGGCGGCAAAGACGGCGCCGGCCAGCGCAAGCGCCATCAGCGCGATCAGCCAGCCTGGGGGCGTCATGAATGCGCCACCAACCAACACCACCCACGCCAGCAGCGGGGCAGCGATTGTCCACGGGGGCAGCTTGTTGGAAGACAGGGCCACGGAGTTCTCCTTGTTGTTGCCTCAACGCCGGCGGGCGGCGAAGGGTAGGGATGCGATGTGGCCCGAATATAAAGCATGTGCGGAGCATCAGCCCGCACATGCGGCGCGCGTCGCGCCAATGCCGTTACGGGGCAACCGCTACGGCAGATACCTCCTGGCTCCAGTAGGTTGGCAGCGCGCCGTACGGATTCGGCAGCGTCTTGTTTGTGATGAACACGGCGGCAGCGCCCTTGCTCGATGCGTTGCGAACGAACGTTTGCATCTGCGTGGCCGACGCGGCGTAGACGATGTGCGCAAACCGCGCAGTCGGATAGTTGGCCTGCCACGCCAGGGGCGCATAGTTGGCGTAGTGCTTGGCGTTGTCTTCAAATACGACGAGCTGGTCGGCCACCGGCAGGCTGGCATAGATCTCCGGCACATTGGTGCCCGGGTTGCCCGTGACCGTGTAGTTGGGCGACAGCCCCTTGATGTAGTTGTAGACCGATTGGTAGAACTGGATGTGCGCGGTTGTGCTGTCGGCGGTCATCTCGTCGATGAAGAAGCCGTCTACCTGATACAGCGCCTGGTAGGTGTTGATGTCTTGCACCACCGCCGACAACGACCGGTTTGTGTACGAGCTGGACACGTACCCGATCACCTTGCCGCCCGCGGCATGCACCTTGGCGACGGCGGCAACGTAGTTGGCATCCTGCGTCGTGCCCGGGCCGCTGTTCGGGTTGAGGATGACCGTGGTCGGCACCGACGCTGCCGCTGTGGCCAGCGAACTCCACTGCGTGGCACCCGTGCCCGACGGATAGATGTAGGACGGCACCAGCAGCCCTTCAGCGCTGGCATGCGGTGCACCCATCAGCGCGCCCGACACCAGGGCGAAAGCCGCACATGCAGCGCGCGCCAACCTGCGTTTTGCGTTGCCCAGTTGCGATGCCACGGCCAGCGTGGCGGATGCGGGCGAACGCCCCCCCGTTTGAATCATTTTCATTATGTGCCCCCGACCGCGCGGTTCGTTGCGTGTGTCATCAGGCCCGCCCCGTTTGCGGGTTGGCAGGCAACTGGCTGACTTCGTCTAGAGAAGTCCCTGTAGCTTTGCGTCGCCGGATCACTCCGGTTTTGCCCAGACCTCTGGGTGTGAACCCATTGGGGAAAGACTCTACCGGGGCCGCGCCAGCCCGGCAAACTGAGATTGCGCAAACGGCGCGGCTGCCGCATGAAGCGTTGTCGGGACCCCACGCTGCGCGCTGCCATGGCAATCAACCATCGGCGCCAATGAAGCATGGACGGCCTGGTCGCCATTCCTCCCATGCCGCGTTTCCCCTGACTTGCGCCAGAACCTCTGGTGCATTCCGCCGCCGTAGAGCCCGCCCGTATCGTCAGTCCACGCAGCGCTAACGGTTGCCGCTGTGTTTCTTGTTCACGTATCTGACTGAGGAGAATCTGCAATGAACATCCGCTCGAATGTGCTTGTCATCCGTATCGTGCTGTTGGCGGTGGTATCCCTGATTGCGTCATTGGCGGCCACGGCCGCGTTGGCCGCGCCGCCCGCAACCGTCGCAACATGCGACGGCATCAAGGAGGCGTACCAGATTCTCGGCACGCAGTGCGCCAATCAGTACGCCAAGATCAACCATGCGCCCGCCACTGCGGCCGAGCGGCGCGAGACGTACGCTGCACGGATCGCGGTTTTGGAGATCTTCCGCAAGGCGCTCCTGTGCAATGGCATGTACAACGCATCGAAATCGGCGCAGCAGCGCTTTTCAAGCGGTGAAGCTGGCCACCTCCAGGCCCTGGCGCTTCTGAACGCGGCAATGACGGGTGCTGGCGACCCGAACGTGCCGGCGCTCTACACCGCCGCCGACTTGAATGACGTGTCGATCAACAAGCAGCAGTGCAAGTAAGGGCAGGGCGGGGTGGCGGCAGAGGTGCCGCCGCCTCGCAGCTCGGTCCGACGCCGGAGCCGTCCGCGTGGCAGAATCGCTGTCTGCATCTCTGAACGTCTGCGCCTACACAAGGAGACTCCGATGACTGCGTCTGCCGCCGTATTTGCCATTCTCGTTGCGCTGTTGCTGGGCGCGATGATTCCCGGGCCGAGTTTTGTGCTGGTGGCGCGCAATGCCATCGGGTTGTCGCGCCGCGACGGCCTGGCCACTGCACTTGGCATGGGCGCTGGTGCGTTGTTCTTCGGCGGCCTGGCGCTGGCGGGGTTGTATACGTTGCTGCAAGCCGTCGAGTGGCTCTACATCGGTCTCAAGATTGCCGGTGGCGCATATCTGACCTACATGGCGTGGAAGATCTGGCGCGGCGCCAAGCTGCCCATGGTGATGGACGATCGGCTGACGCAGCAAGCGGGCAGCGCGCGCAAGTCGTTCTGGACCGGCATCACCACGCAGATGAGCAATCCCAAGACGGCCATCTGGTACGGCAGTATCTTTGCCGCGCTGCTGCCGCAGCATCCGCCGGTGTGGTGCTACTTCGTGCTGCCGCCGCTGGTGTTCCTGATCGAGTTCGGGTGGTACACCATCGTCGCGCTGTGTTTTTCGAGCCGGGTGCCGCGTGAGATGTACCTGCGTGCCAAGACCTGGGTCGATCGCGTGGCGGCCGTGGCGATCGGTGCGCTCGGGCTGCGTCTGATCTTTACCGCGCCCAAGGTCGGGCTGTAGTTTTTTCGTGATGGCATTGGGGGCGGCCGGCTAGACCGCTCCCGCAATCACGTCTCGCAGCCACTGGTGCCCTGGGTCTCGATGCATGCGCTCATGCCACAACATCGACATCTCGTATCCGGGCACGTCCACTGGCGGTTCAACCACCTGTAGCGCACTGGCCCCGCGCACCAGCCGCTCGGGCAGCATGGCGACCATGTCAGTGCTGGCGACCGCCGTCATCACAAAAAGGAAGTGCGGGACCGACAGCACCACGCGCCGGGTGGCACCGGCTGCCTTCAGGGCTTCGTCTGTGACGCCGAAGAAGCCACCGCCGTCGGGCGACACGATCACGTGATCCAGCGTGCAGAACTGCGCCAGCGTCGGCTTGCGCTTCAGGCGCGGGTGTCCAGCGCGGCCGATCAGCACATAGCGTTCAGTGAATAGCGCACGACGGCGCAGGCCGGGTGGTGCGCCGTCTGTGGTGTGGAACGCGAGATCGATCTCCCCTTGCTCGGCTTGCTTCTCGATACGCGTGGGCACCAGCTCCAGCATGGCGAGCCGTGTGCCCGGCGCGCTTGTGCGCAGGGTGTTCAGCGCCGGCAGCGCGATGGTGGATTCGCCGTAATCCGTGGCGGCCACGCGCCAGGTGTTGGCGGCTTTGGCCGGGTCGAACGGGCTGGCGGGCGCGACGGCCTGCTCCAGTGCTTCCAGCGCCAGCCGCAGCGGTTCGCGCAAGCTTTCAGCGCGCGCGGTTGGGCGCATGCCGCGCGGGCCAGGCAGCAGCAGCGGATCACCAAAGATGTCGCGCAACTTGGCCAGATGCACGCTCACAGAAGGCTGCGAGAAGTTCAGCCGCTGTGCCGCACGTGTGACGTTGTGCTCGGCCAGCAGCACATCGAGCGTCACCAGCAGGTTCAGGTCCAACCGCCTGAGATTATTCATGGCTATGCCTGGAATATTGATAATTCATTTCCAATATACCTGGACGCGCCGCATTCTTGAGCCATTCCTTATTTGGAGTTGCCACCATGAATGTCCTGATCGTCTACGCCCATCCCGAACCCAAATCGCTCAACGGCGCCCTCAAGGACTTTGCCGTCCATCGTCTGGAAGCCGCCGGCCACACCGTGCAGGTATCGGACTTGTACGCCATGCAATGGAAAGCCGCGCTGGATGCGAGCGACAGCACTGTCGGGCCGATCGGTCCGCATTTCCACCCGTCGCTCGATTCCAGGCACGCGTTCGAGAACGGCCTGCAAGCCGACGACATTGCTGCCGAACAAGCCAAGCTGCAATGGGCCGACGCCGTGATCCTGCAGTTTCCGTTGTGGTGGTTTTCGATGCCGGCCATCCTCAAGGGCTGGGTCGAGCGCGTCTATGCATATGGCTTTGCCTATGGCGTTGGCGAGCACTCCGACACCCACTGGGGTGACCGCTACGGCGAAGGTAAGCTCGCCGGCAAACGGGCCATGCTGATCGTCACCACGGGCGGCTGGGAGTCGCACTACAGCCCGCGCGGCATCAACGGCCCGATCGACGACATCTTGTTCCCGATCCAGCACGGCATCCTGTACTACCCCGGTTTTGATGTGGTGCCGCCATTCGTGAGCTACCGCACCGGCCGCATGGACGAGGCACGCTTTGCGCAGACCACCCAGGCGCTGGGCGAGCGACTCGACACCTTGTTCACCGCCGCGCCGATCCCGTTCCGCCAGCAGAATGCCGGTGAATACGAGATCCCGGCACTGACGCTGCGGGCCGAGATCGCGCCCGAAAAATCAGGCTTCGCTGCGCATCTCGCCTAGACCTTGCTCGGCACGGCAAGCGCTACAATTTCACATTCACTTCCGGCGGCGCGCTGTAGCAGATGCAGCGCGCCGCCGCGTTTCTTTCTGCTCCCTCCATTCTTGTCGGCATGACGTCTCACGCGGTTCTTACGGGCCTGATCAATTTGCTGCTCGGTATGGGTCTCGGCGTGGCAGGCGGTTTGCTCGGCATTGGCGGCGGGCTGATCGCCATTCCTGTGCTCGGTTATCTGTACGGGATGGACCAGCGCCTCGCGCAGGGCACCGCGCTGGTGATGATTGCGCCCAATGTGTTGATCGGCTTCTGGCGGTATCACCAGCGGCATCCGGTGCATCTGCGCTCCGTCGCGCTGATCTGCGTGTTCTCGATGGCGGCGACCTACGTTGCTGCGCGCTTTGCTGCCGGACTGGACGCGCATCTGCTGCATACGGCGTTTGCGGTATTCCTGATCATGCTGGCGGTGTACTTTGCCTCGCAGCTCAAAGAGAAGCCGAGTGCCGCCCATGCCGCGCACGCTGCCCCACATGCCATGCCGGCCGCCGCGCTGCCATTGATGGGCATCGCCAGCGGCGCGATGTCGGGCATCTTCACGGTGGGCGGTGGGCTGGTGGTGGTGCCGGCGCTGGTAACGTTCTTCGGCATGCCGCAGGCACGCGCCCAGGGCATGGCGCTCGCACTGGTGGTGCCGGGCTCGCTGATCGCACTTGCCACGTATGCGCATGCCGGCCATGTGGATTGGGGAACGGGCATTCCGCTGGCGGCCGGCGGTATTGTCAGCGTGTCGTGGGGTGTGGCCTTGGCGTATCGATTTTCAGCGCGACGTTTGCGGCTGGCGTTCTGCGCAGTGCTGCTGGGTACGGCGCTGATGATGTTGCTGGTCAAGCCAGCCTGATCGACGTGATTATTCAAAACGGAGGAGGGCATCGTGTCGGAACAAGACAAGCAGGCTGGGCGCGCACGCCGTGCGCAGGTGATGGGCGACGCATTTGTTGAACGTGCGATGAGCGGATTGGATGCGTTCTCGGCACCGCTGCAGGATTGGCTCAACGAGCATGCCTGGGGCAGCACGTGGCAGCGTGAGGGCATCGACCTCAAGACGCGCAGCCTGTGCACGTGCGCCATGCTTGCCGCGCTTGGCCGCAGCACTGAACTGAAGGGCCATGTGCGCGGCGCGATCAACAACGGCGCAACGGCGGTGGAGATCCGCGAAGTGCTGCTGCATAGCGCCATCTATGCCGGTGCGCCGGCGGCTATCGAGGCGTTTCGTTCGGCGCGTGAGGTGCTCAATGAGCTGGGTATCCAAATCGAAGAGGCGCGGTAGTCGGGGCTGGGTCTTCGGCTTGTGCTTCGGCTTGTGCTTCGGCTTGTGTTAACGGGCTTAACACAAGTTGCACGGCCTGAGCGGCTTCCCTATTCTCGCGGGGGCATGCAGGTGGCGTAGTCGCACGGCGCTGGCCAACCCATCCCTCGGAACTCCTCATGTCTCAAGACCTCAAGACCCGCCTGGGCGGTGTGCTGGTGCTCTTCACTGGCGCGGTGATCGGCTGGTTCTTCATCCTCGGCCCGCTGCACCAGGCGCAGGCGGGCGCGCCTACGGTGCACTACTCGCTGAAGGCGATGGTGCTGGTGCCGGCTTGCCTGGTGTTCGGACTGGCGTTTCTGGTGGGCGGCGACAAGCTGGCCTACCGTGATGCCGAACGCAAACGCCTCACGCCGCTTGGCTGGGGGCTCGTGGCCATCTTTGCGGCGGCCGCGGCGCTTTGCTACTGGTGGTTCAAGCAGCAGTTTGCTGCGCTTGGCTATGGCGGCTGATACCTGATCGACATGAGCGGCTCCGACGACGATCTGACACGCTTTGCCGCCCACGGTGCTGGACCGCTGCCGGCCGCCGTTGCGCAAGGCCATGTCGAGCACGACGGCGCCCGCATCTGGTATGCGAGCTTCGGCGTCGGCAGGCCTGTGATCCTGCTGCACGGCGGGCTCGGCCATAGCGGCAATTGGGGCTATCAGGTTCCGGCATTCATGAGTGCGGGCTACCGGCCCATCGTCATCGATAGCCGTGGGCACGGCCGCAGCACACGCGACGCACAGCCTTACGCCTACACGCGCATGGCTTCTGATGTGCGGGCGGTCATGGATGCGCTGCGTATCGACCGCGCCGCCTTCATTGGTTGGAGCGACGGTGCTTGCGTTGCGCTCACCCTGGCCATGCAGACGCCGGAACGCGCGGCGGGTGTGTTCTTCTTTGGTTGCAACATGGACCCAAGCGGCGCCATGCCCTTTGAGCCCACGCCCGTCATCGACCGCTGTTTTGCGCGCCACCGAAAGGATTACACCGCGCTGTCATCCACACCCGACGACTTTGATGCATTCGTCGCGGCTGTCACCGAAATGATGCAGACGCAGCCGAATGCAACAGCCGAAGAGCTTGCCGCCACCCGGGTGCCGGTGACCATCGTGCAGAGCGAGCACGACGAATTCATCCGGCCCGAGCACGCACACTATCTGGCGCGGACCATTCCTGAAGCGCAGTTTGTGTTGCTGCCCGGCGTGAGCCATTTCGCGCCATTGCAGCGGCCGGCGTTGTTCAACGACGCCGTGCTGGCGTTTCTGCACAGGCTTCCTCAGCCCTAGGTCGCGTGGAGGTCGAGCGCGTTTGCGCAACACCGGCACGGCGCGTTATCCACAGAAACAGTGGGTAAGCCTGTGGATAACGATGCCCGATCGCGATACCACGCGGTTCGCAGTCCTTTGCTGACTGCGTAGGCAGGCAGCTCAGTTGCTCGAAACTGGCGTGCTGTAGGTTGCCTTGATTGCCTTGTGCCGTGCTTCCATTTCCTGACGCAGCGTGCGGCGCTGCTGCGCGGCTTCGAAGCGTTCCTTTTCTTCGGTGTTGGCGGGCGCCAGCGGCGGCACGTCGGCCGGTCTGCCTTCGTCATCCACGGCCACCATTGTGAAATAGCAGCTGTTGGTATGGCGCACGACCTGGTTGCGGATGTTCTCCGTCACAACCTTGATACCGATTTCCATCGACGTGCGGCCGGTGTAGTTGACCGATGCGAGGAACGTCACCAGCTCTCCCACGTGAATTGGCTGGCGAAACACCACCTGGTCCACCGACAGCGTCACGACATAGCGGCCGGCGTAGCGGCTCGCGCACGCATACGCAACCTGATCGAGAAACTTGAGGATGTGGCCGCCGTGTACGTTGCCGGAAAAATTGGCCATGTCGGGCGTCATCAGCACGGTCATGCTGAGCTGGTGGGATTGCGTATTCATGGGGGCGTTGATGCTGGAATGATGGGAAAGCAGTGCGCGCAGAAATGGGTACGCAGCAGGCCGTCATTGTGCCGCGCTCGACTCATCTTGTGCTGCGTTGCGCGAAATTTGATGGCATCGCGCTACACTACCGGTTTTCGCGGCAAACGATTTTCAGCCCGTCCTGTCTTCCATGCACCGATTGCTGACCCGCCTCCTGCTCTGGCTGGTTGTCCTGGCACTGCCCCTGCAAGGGTTTGCCGCGACGGCCATGATGGCGCGCGGCGGTGCAATGGACGATGCGATGGTTGCCATGGCAATGCCGGATGACGGCGCCGTCATGTCCGACGCGTGCCATGAGCACGAAGACGCCATGGCTGCCGACAGCGAGCCGAAAGCGCCGGCGCAGTCGCACTGCAAGACCTGCCCGATCTGCGCGACCTGTTCGCTCGGTTCGGTCGTTCCCCTGGCCGCCAGCCTTGGCGTGCCGCTGATCAAGCTGCCGGCCTCTGCGCCGCGCGGCCTTGCTGTTTCCTTCCGCAGCTTCATTCCCGAAGCGCTGCAACGTCCACCCTCGATTCGCGTTTGACGCCACCAGTCCGTCCATAGAACGGGCTGGCCTCTGGTTCTGCGGCTCCGTGCAGCACACGCGGCCGTACGTCATCACGCTTGATCGAGGTTTTCTCATGCTTTCCACACGATGGTTCTTGGCCGCCGCACTGCTGACGCTGGCGCCGCCATGGGTTTTGGCGCAGGGCGCGGCGTCTGCGCCAGCGGCATCTCCGCCTGATCCACTGAATGCGGACGCGGCTGTGCCGGCTGTAGCCGCGCCGCGCACATTCGACAGCTACCACGCGTATCGCGATACCGGCCCCGCACCCTGGCGAGAGACCAACGCTGCCGTGAGCCCCAAGTCAGACGCTTCTGCGGAAGGCGGCCACGCGGGGCACGCCATGCCAGCGAGCGCACCAGCCGCCACCTCCAACAAGCCAGCCGGCGGATCCATGCCCGGCATGCACCACCACTAGGAGGCGCCGTGCTCAAATCATCCACACGCCGCCTCGCCCTGTGCGCGCTGGCCGCCACGCTGCTGCTGGGCGGCTGCGCCACCATCACGCAAGACAGCGGCTTCAAGACCGTTGCCGATGTGGCGCGCGATAGGCTCGGCAAGGACGCCACGTGGCAGCGTTCACCAGAAGCCCGCGACAGCGCCGCGCAGCGCACGCGCGAGCTGCTCGCCCAGCCGCTGACGATGGACAGCGCCGTGCAGATCGCGTTGCTGAACAACCGTGGCCTGCAGGCTTCATATGCGGAGTTGGGCTTGTCCGAAGCCGCGCTCGTGCAGGCCAGCCGCTTGCCGAATCCCGGCTTCAGTTTCAAACGCACACGCAGCGGTGATGACCTGTCGATCGAGCGCACGTTCTCGCTGTCGTTCCTGAACCTGCTGACGCTGCCGATGGCCACGCGCATCGAAAGCCGTTACTTCGAGCAGACCAAGCTGCTGGTTGCCAACCAGATGCTGCAGGTGGCAGCCGATACACGCCGCGCATACGTCAATGCCGTGGCGGCGGAGCAATCCGCGCGCTATGCGGAGCAGGTTCAGCAAGCCGCCGAAGCCGGTGCCGAATTCGCCAAGCGCTTGGCTTCCGCAGGCAACTTCAGCAAGCTTGATCGTGCACGCGAACAAGCCTTCTATGCGGAAGCCACTGCCACCCTTGCGCGCACGCGTCAGCAGGCGCAGGCCGAGCGCGAGGCGTTGATCCGCATGCTTGGCGTGTGGGGCGCGGATTCCGGTTTCAAGTTGCCGGAGCGGCTTCCCGACCTGCCGAAGGATCGCCCCGAGCTGCAACAGATTGAAGCCTACGCGCTGCGCAATCGGCTCGACATCCAGGCGGGCAAGTTGCAGGTCGAGGGCTTGGCGTCGTCGCTGGGGCTCACACAGGCAACGCGCTTCATCAACGTGCTCGACCTCGGTTACGTGCGCAACAGCAAATCGAACGAGCCACGCGAAACGGGCTACGAGATCGGCATCGAGATCCCGCTGTTCGACTGGGGCGGTGCCCGCGTCGCGCGTGCGCAGTCGATTTACATGCAGGCCGCCGATCAGCTTGCCGACACGGCGGTGCGTGCGCGTTCCGAAGTGCGCGAATCGTACGTGCGCTATCAGACGGCATATGACCTCAGCCGCCACTACCGCGACGAGGTGGTGCCGCTGCGCAAGACCATCTCCGACGAGATGCTGCTGCGCTACAACGGCATGCTCGTGAGCGTGTTCGAGCTATTGGCCGATGCGCGCGAGCAGGTGAATGCCGTCAACGGCTATATCGACGCGCTGCGCGGCTACTGGATTGCGCAGACCGATCTGCAGATGGCGCTGGGCGGCAAGTTGCCGCTGGCCGAAGCAAACGCGACAGCGCCTGCGCCCAACTCTCCTGAAGGACACTGAACATGGTTTCCCGACGTCAATTTCTCGGCGGCACGGGCGCGGCCATGCTGGGCGCGGCGATGGTCTCGCGTGCCGGCGCCGCCTCGCTGCCTGAAGCGCCGCTGCAATCGAAGCCCGCCACACAGCCGCCGCTCGCGCCACCCAACGGCCGGCCCTACAACCCCGTCGTCACGCTCAACGGCTGGACGCTGCCGTGGCGCATGCGCGGCGGCTGGAAGGAGTTCCACCTCGTGGCCGAACCGGTCGAGCGCGAATTCGCGCCCGGCATGACGGGCCATCTGTGGGGCTACAACGGCCAGAGCCCTGGCCCGACGATCGAATGCGTGGAAGGCGATCGCGTGCGCATCTTCGTCACCAACAAGCTGCCCGAGCACACCACGGTGCACTGGCACGGCATGATCCTGCCCGCCGGCATGGACGGTGTGGGCGGCCTCTCGCAGCCGCACATCCCGCCAGGCAAGACCTTCGTCTACGAGTTCGAGATGAAGAAGTCCGGCACCTTCATGTACCACCCGCATTCCGACGAGATGGTGCAGATGGCGATGGGCATGATGGGCTTTATCGTCGTGCACCCGAAAGACCCGGCGCAGCATCGTGTGGACCGCGACTTTGTCTTCCTGCTCGCCGCGTACGACATCGACCCCGGGTCATACACGCCGCGCGTGGCCCAGATGACCGACTTCAACATGTGGACGTGGAACAGCCGGGTCTTCCCCGGCATCGACCCCTTGCCCGTACGCCTTGGCGATCGCGTGCGCATCCGCATGGGCAACCTCACGATGACGAACCACCCGATGCACCTGCATGGCCACACCTTCGAAGTGGCCGGCACCGACGGCGGCTGGGTGCAGCCCAGCGCGCGCTGGCCGGAGGTGACGACGGACATTGCCGTGGGCCAGATGCGTGCCATCGAGTTCATCGCCGACAACCCTGGCGATTGGGCCTTTCATTGCCACAAGTCGCACCACACGATGAACGCCATGGGGCACAACGTGCCGACCATGATCGGCGTACAGCAGAAGGATCTCGCCAAGAAGATGAACGCGCTGGTGCCCGACTACATGGGCATGGGCCAGGCCGGCATGGCCGACATGGGCGAGATGGAAATGCCGCTGCCCGACAACACGTTGCCGATGATGACGGGGCAGGGCCCATTCGGTGCCATCGAAATGGGCGGCATGTTCACGGTGATGAAGGTGCGTCGCGATCTGCCGCGCAACAGCTATGCAGACCCCGGCTGGTACAAGCACTCCAAGGGCACCGTCGCCTACGAATACACCGGCAACGGCATCGACGACTGAGCGATGCCTGAATCCATATCCAATACGAGCCCCAACATGCAACGCAATCTGATCCGCTCCACTTTCCTGGCCGCGCTGATGTCGATGGCCGCCATCGCTCACGCATCCGGCAATCACGCCGGCGGGCATGACCATGGCGATGCAGCCATCGGCGAACCCGGCGACGCTGCCCACATCACCCGCACCGTGCGCGTCGACATGGCCGACACCATGCGCTTCACGCCCGCGCAGATCACAGTGCAGCGCGGCGAGACCATCCGCTTCGAGGTCGTCAACAGCGGCCAGGTGCGGCACGAGATGACGCTGGGCACGCCGGCCGACCTCGCGGCCCACGCCGAGCAGATGCGCAGGCACCCCGAGATGGAGCACGCCGACGGCAACGCCGTCACCGTTGACCCAGGCCAGCGCGGTGAGATCGTCTGGCACTTCACGCGCACCGGCTCCGTCGATTTTGCTTGTCTGCAACCCGGACATTTCGAAGCCGGCATGCACGGCGCCGTGCAGGTGCGCGGCAACAAATCCTGATCCCCAACCCCGTCTTTGAACAAGGAGCCCAACATGTTTCGTTACGCCCTGATGCTGACCGTGCTGCTGGCCGGTGCACCGTTTGTTCACGCGGCTGAAGATGCCGCTTCCGCCCCTGCGGCTACCGCTGCCGCCCCGATGTCAGAAGGTGAGATCAAGAAGATCGACACCGCTGCGGGCAAGCTGACCATCAAGCACGGCCCGCTTGAGAACCTCGGTATGGAACCCATGACGATGGTGTTTCGAGTCCAGGATCCGGCCATGCTCACCAAAGTGCACGTTGGCAGCAAAGTGCGCTTTGTCGCCGAGAAGGTGAACGGCGCATTGACCGTGACGGCGTTGGACGTGCAGTAACGCGAGGGCCGGGCGCTTCTGTCTGCCCGCGCCGTCAATGCAGTGGACGAGGCTGACATGGTTCGTCGGCCTCGGACGACGGCAAAGTGTTACGTCATGACAACAGCCAAGCTGTGGCAAACGAGACCACGACCGAAGCGGCCGGCGCGACGCCAAGAAACGCAATGAGCGGCAAGATACTTACGGTAAAGTGAGGGCCGCCGCGAATGCGAGGGGCAAACGGGGTCGGTGCGCTGTCCTGCGGTGATGGGAGATGCGCGATCGGCCGCCACGTGTGTCAGCGGCGAGCAGAAGTGGATCGTATGCCACTTGAATCTGCGTGTAGGGGGCTGGAACATTTCGCTCGAGAGGCGACACCCCGGGGTTTAAATTTTCGCGGCATCTTTTGGTTCATGCGTCATTTCAAATACCGCTTGAGCAGAGTCTCTGCAAAAAAATTCTGGTATTACTTTTCGAATGCTTCGAGCCATTTTCTGGCGGGCGCAACAAAGAACGGGAGAGCCGAGGTTCTTCTGAAAAGAAAAGGCGGCCACAGTGGCATGCAGGACGTCATCGATCGACTGAGTTATTACAACTCGGTTTCGGAGTCGTTCGACCCGAGCCGCAATGCCGTGGAGTATTCGAATTTCTTGTTGAAATCCTCGACAAGCACCGTCGTCGACAAGGATTGTGAAATAGGGAGCACCTATTTTTATGATCTTGTCGACTTGATGGATTATTTTGGTCCGGGTTACTGCTTTGACTACGACTGCGGCGACGTGACTGCCGAGCCGACCCATCCGGCATTCGTGAAAAGCCGTCCCATCAAGAGCAGCTCCCATAATGGGATTCTCTTGAAATTGGACGCCATCCGGCATTTTTCGCTGGCACGTGACAAGATCGATTTCCACGACAAGAAGCCTATGGCGGTTTTTCGGGGCCCGTGCCATCAGGAACATCGCAAAGCGTTTGTCGAGCGTTGTCACGACTTGGCAAACGTTGACATTGGCGATACTCGAAAATCGGAACTTGGGAAGGCAACCTACAAGTCACCGATGACGATTGCCGAGCAACTGCAATATAAGTTCATCGTGAGCGTCGAGGGGAACGACGTTGCCACGAACCTCAAATGGATCATGTCCTCCAACTCGCTTTGCTTCATGCGGCGGCCTCGATATGAGACATGGTTCATGGAGGGCAGGTTGATTCCGGATGTGCATTATGTTTTGCTGAAGGACGATTATTCGGACCTCCAGGAAAAAATGGAGCATTACCGGAAACACCCGGGCGATGCACTGGCGATCGTGCGCAACGCCAATCGTTGGGTGGCGCAATTCATGAACCGAG
Organism: Burkholderiaceae bacterium 26; assembly: GCA_000955795.1. GTDB lineage: Bacteria > Pseudomonadota > Gammaproteobacteria > Burkholderiales > Burkholderiaceae > Ralstonia > Ralstonia chuxiongensis. Next base: position 80,615 of record JYOB01000016.1, on the reverse strand, counting down.
ACCAGGAACGCCTGCTTGGCCTGATGGTGATCGCCAAATATTTCCGGATGTCGGGCCAGCAGGCGTTTTGGTAAAGCGCGACCCGGACAACGCGCATTGCGTTTGATCCTGAGCAGGCCAGTCGTGGGGTGGGTCTGCAACGCATACGGCGGCGCGTTACACTCGTTGTCTTTCGCCGTCTCCGTACGCTTTTTCCACCATGTCCGCGTCTGCCCCCACCGCCACCCACGCCCACCCGCTTTCCGACGAGCAACAAGCCTTCTTCAAGGAGCACGGCTACGTCGTGTTGCGCGGCTTCGTCAGCCAGCAGGTGAGCGCCGCGTTGCTTGCAGCCGCGCAGGACGGGCTGGCCCGCGCTGAAGCGCCGGTGGAGCTGGAAACCGACGTCGGCTATGCCGGGGCGCCCCTCTCGCGCGAAGCCGAAGGGGGCCAGACGGTGCGCCGCCTGCTCGACGCAGATTCACGCGGCACGCCTTATACGGAATGGGCGCGCGACCCACGCGTGGCCGGCGCAATTGCGCAACTGATTGGTAGCCCCGTGCATCTCTCGCTCGCGCACCACAACTGCGTGATGACGAAGCACCCTGCGTTTGGCACCGCCACGCATTGGCACCGCGACAGCCGCTACTGGTCGTTCGCACGCAACGAGCTGGTGTCATCGTGGCTGGCCTTGGTGGAAGAGACGGTCGACAACGGCTGCCTGTGGGTGATCCCCGGCAGTCACACGCTTGACCTGCCCGCCGACCGGTTCGACGCCAAGCTGTTCCTGCGCCAGGAGCTGCCAGAAAACCGCGCGCTGATCGACAGCGCGCGCCCTGTGCCGCTGTTGCCCGGCGACGTGCTCCTCTTCCATTGCAACACCTTCCACGCAGCCCGCGCCAACCAGACGGGCGCCGTCAAGTTCTCGGCGGTGTTCACGTACTACGGCCCCGATAACCATCCGCTGCCTGGCACGCGCTCGTCTGCCCGGCCCGATCCGCTGGTCGGATGAGGTGCGCCCTCCCCCATTTGTAGGTGAGCGGCGGACAGATTTGTGTCACGGGCCTTTGTTAAGGTGGATTCCCAACGATCACGAACGGGGGAATCACAATGGCGATTCAGGAAGTGACACATGGAACGCATGTCATCGTCGTTGACCCGCTGCAACGCGACGATCATCGGTGGACGGCCCGCTTCCAGGTCTGTTGCGCCGGCAACATCGTGTGTGACTGGGAAGACGTTGAGATGCCCGAGGGCTTCATCTCCGCCCAGCTTGCCTTGAGTGCGAGCGTGCTGCTGGCCGAGCACCGCTTGTCGAGCTTGCCGCATTAGCACCACCCGACCAAGCGTCCGCCGACCCCGCGGGCGTTTTAGTCAGTACGTCTGGCGTGATCCCCTCAAGCTGCTGTGATTCGCTCATCGCCCGCAAGCGACCGTTTGCGCCGCGGCATTCGCGCTTCGTCGCATCCGCGCTGACTGCCACGAAGTCTGCGCCTACATTGCCTCCTGACCGCCGGCCTGCCAACGCCGCGCCGGCCACTCAGGAGACGTTCATGACTGCCATGTTTTCTCTGCCGCGCCTTGCGCTGGCCCTGACGTTGACAGCACTTGCCGCAAGTGCCTCAGCCGCCACGCTGACTGTGGTGGTGGAAGGCGCACAAGGGCGCCAAGGCGCGGTGCGTGCGGCGATGTTCCGCGACGCCGCAGGCTGGCTCAAGCCCGATTCGGCCATCCGGGCTGACATCGCTGCGCTCGATAGCGTGTCCGGCGCAAGCGTCACCTTCGTGTATCCGGACTTGCCGGCGGGGCGCTACGCGTTGTCGGTCTTCCATGACGCGAACAACGACGCTAAGCTCGGCACCAACCCAGCCGGCATTCCCATCGAGCCTTACGGTTTCAGCCGCGATGCACGCGGCCGCTTCGGCCCGCCCGCATTTGACGATGCCGCCATCGACGTGCAGGGCGACCAGCGCGTGACGATTCACTTGCATTGATGTTGAGCGAGGCCCCGTCATGCAACGCCGATCCTTCATTGCGGCCTTGGGCGCCGCACCGTTTGGCTTGACCCTGACCGATGTAATGGCCGCCACCCCGGACCCATGGGCTGCGGGGTTTGCAGCGGCGCGCGCGCAGTATCCGTGGCTGGCGGGTTACCAGGGCGTCAGCGCCGACATGCCGACTCGCGCGCTGAGGGTGGAAGGCAGGTTCCCACCCGCGTTGCACGGCGCGTTCTACCGAAACGGCCCGGCGCGACATGAAATCGGTGGTGTGCGTTATCACCACCTGTTTGATGGCGACGGCATGATCCAGCGATACGACATCAGCGAGCAGGGCGTGACGCACCGCGGCGTGTTTGTGCGCACTGACAAGTTTGTCGCCGACACCGCCGCCGGCCGGCCGTTGCGCGCGACGTTCGGCACCGCCAACCCCGGCATGGAGCCGGTCGCTTCGCCCGACAGCATCAACGTGGCCAACACCAGCCTGGTGATGCACGGCGACGAGATGCTGGCGCTGTGGGAGGGTGGCTCGGCCACGCGCGTCGATCCGGATTCACTGCGCACGCTGGGTGTGCAGACCTGGCGCGACGACTACAAGGGCATGCCGTTTTCCGCCCATCCCAAGGTCGAACCCGACGGCACGCTATGGAATTTTGGCGTGAGCAGCGCGGCCGGTCTGCTGACCGTCTACTGCGTGGGTGCGCACGGCGCACTCAAGCGTGTGGAAACGCTCAAGGTGCCGGACGTGGCGATGGTGCACGACTTTGCCGTGACGCAGCGCCACCTGGTGTTTCTGCTGCCGCCGTTCGTGTATGACGTGGAGCGCTCGCGCGCAGGCATGTCGTTTCTGGATTCCCACGTCTGGCGGCCGGAGCTGGGCATGCGTGTGCTCGTGCTCGACAAGGACGACGTCACGCGCAGGCGCTGGCTGCAGTTGCCGGCGGGCTTCGTCTTCCATCTGGGCAATGCATGGTCGTCGCCGGATGGGCTGGAGGTCCATCTCGATTACATCCGCTCGGACGATGCCGCGGTCGTCACCACGTCGCTGCGTGAATTGATGCGCGGGCAGATTCGTCCGTCGCCCGGCGCTCGCCTTACGCAAGTGCAGTTGAACCTGCGCACTGGCCGCGCCGAGCAGTTCAGTACCGAGCATGTGGCCGAATTCCCGAAGATCGACACACGCCGCACTGCGCAGCGCCATCACGCGTTGTTCATGGTGGCCCACACGGCGCCTTCGTCCAGCGGCAGCCCGCAGTCGCTGAACGGCTTCGACACCGTCATGCGCGTCGATACGGATTCGGGGCGGGTGCAACAGTACCGTTTTGGGCACCGCACGCTGGTGGAGGAACACGTGTTCGTGCCGGCCTCGGCCAGCGCTCGTGAAGGCCAGGGCTGGCTGATCGGCACGGTGTTCGATGTGGACGCCGGCTGCACCAGATTGACGGCGTTCGATGCACAGAATGTTTCTGCGGGGCCCGTCGCCATGGCAAGCCTGAACGGCGTGGCGCCGCTCGGGTTGCATGGGCTGTTTCGCGCGGCTTAACCGTAGTGCGTGTCAGAGCGGGTGCGTCAGCAGGCCGTAGATCGTGCGCACGCCGCCCACGTAGTTGCCCATCCGGAGGTTCTCGTTGGCGGCATGCTGGTTGTTATCGGCATTGACCAGAGGAATGATCGCGAACGGCACCTGCAGCACGCCAACGATTTCTGCGGTGGGCACGGTCCCGCCCATCATGCGGATGCGGACGGGCGCCGGGTTGGCACCAAACGTGTCGGTCAGCGATTTGTAGGCCCATGTGCCCACTGCCGAGTCGATTGGTGAGCCCGCAGCGTCTGCACCTTCGCTCTGATACGTGAAGGTGGCCAGCTTGTCGTAACGGCTGCGCTCTTCGTCCGTCGGGGCGTTCTTGACGAGGTGGTAGCCCTGGCGCTCGACGTGCTGTTCGATCAGCTTGCCGAGGTAGGCCGCGCTGGAGTCTGGCGTGGTTCGCAGGTCGAGCTCTGCGACGGCCTTGTCGGGCACGATGTTCGCCACCTTGTCGCCCACGGCCGCAGAAGCCATGCCGCGCACGTTCAATGACGGATACTGCATGGCCTCCTGGTAATTGGCGCCGACCTTGTCGGCATGCGCAATGCCCAGGCGCTTATTGAGCGCCACTTGGTCGTCGGGCACGGCCGCCATGATCTTGCGGTCAGCGTCGCTGATCTTTACGTGGTCGTAATAGCCAGGCACCGTCACCCGGCCCTCGTCGTTCTTCATCGATGCCAGCAGGTTGGCCAACTGCTGGGCCGGGTTGCGGGCGTAGTTGCCGTAGTGCCCGCTGTGTAGCGGCACCTTGCCGCCATAGACGGTCAGCCGGGCTTCGGCCGCACCGCGGTTGCCAAAGACCAGCGTTGGCCGGTTGGTCGCGTGCATGGGGCCGTCGTGGATGACGATGGCGTCGCAGCGCAGCAGCTCGCGGTTTGCCTGCATGACTTTGCTGATCGACGGCGAGCCTTTCTCTTCCTCGCTGTCGAGAATGATCTTGATGTTGACGGCGGGCTGGGCGCCGCTGGCCTTCAGTGCGTCAATGGCGGCCAGCATCATCATGATCGGGCCCTTGTCGTCGGCAGACGATCGGCCGAATACACGCCATTCCGGATCGAGCGGGCCGCTGAACAACTGCGCCGAGTCGATCTCTTCCCAATTGCCCTGAGCGGTCTTGTGCTTGAGCACGGGCGTCCACGGGCTCTTCTGTGCCCATTGCGCGGGAATCACCGGCTGGCCGTCGAGGTGCATGTAGAACAGCACCGTTTTGCGGGCAGCATCCGGGTTCGGCATTTCGGCATAGAGCATCGGCTTGCCGTTGTTGGCCAATTGCCTTGTTGTGAAGCCGCGCTTGCGGAACACCTGCTCCAGCCAGTCGACATTCTTGCGAACGTCCTCTGGCGCGATGGCGTCGTTAGGCAGGGAAAGCAGCTCGAAGTATTCGCGGTAGGTTGCCTGGGCATGGCGTTCGGCGTCTGCCGCAGAGAGTTCGGCGGCACCGGCCAAGCCGGCGGCACCCAACATGAGAGCCGGCACCAGCGCCCGAAGGCGATGGGATGCGCGGGACGTGGCAGGTTGACGGGCTGCGAGCTGAAGGGGCATCTGGACACTCCGCTGATCGAACAGTTCCGGATGAGTCTGCGCATACCACACCCTTTTGACCATTAGAATTTTCTTGGGATATCTTTGCGTTTTATGCAAAGCAAAAGGGCTTCCGCGCCTACGTCGCTCATGTCATCTCATCGCCTGCAGGAGACGTCCCTCCGCTATTTTCTGGAGGTTGTGCGCAGCGGTTCATTGACGGAGGCGGCCGCGCGCCTGCACGTCAGCGCATCCGCCATCAGCCGGCAAGTGGCGATGCTTGAAGAGCTGCTGGGCGTGCCGCTGTTCGAGCGGCAACCGCGCGGTATGCGGCCCAGCGCAGCAGGCGAGCTGCTTGCCGCGCACGCGCTGCGCGGGGCGCTGGAGGCAGAGCGCGTGGTCTCGGATATTCAGGGCCTGCAAGGGCTGCAGCGCGGGCGCGTGCGCATTGCGTGCTCCGATGGGTTTGCGATTGAGTTTGTTCCACGCGCCATCGTGGCGTTTCGCGAGCGGCATCCGGGCATTCAGTTCGATCTGCGCGCCGAAGAGCCCATGCGCGTGACCGAGGCGGTCCTGCGTGGCGACGTTGACATTGGCTTGACGTACAGCCGTGCCGCCGTGCAGGGAATTCGCGTGGCGTATCAGCAGCGTGGCTCGGTGTTTGCCATCATGCGGCCCGACCACGCGCTGGCGAAGTTCAACAGCGTGACGCTTGCGCAGATGCACCCATTTCCAATTGCGCTTTCGGGGCCGGACAACACGGTGCGCCAGCTGTTCGACATGGGCTGCAGTCAACGCGGGCTCGTGTTCGAGCCGGTGCTGGTCAGCAACCGCTTCGATGGGCTGTTGAGTTTCGTGCTGCACGGCGGCGGCTTGGGCATCGCGGGGGAAATCACGGTGCGCGAGCGCGTACAGCGCGGTGAGCTGCATGCCGCGGAGATTCGCGAGCGCGGCATGCGTGGGCGAACAGTGGAACTGCAGACCCTGGCGGGCCGAACGTTGCCCGAGGTGGTGCGGGTTTTTCTGGATTTCTTGCGCGAAGCGCTGCCGGAGCAGCGCCCGCACTAACCTGCACTAACCCGCGCTATCGGAACGCGGGCTCGTCAAAGCTGCGCAGCTTGCGTGAGTGCAGCGCTTCAACGCCGCTTTCGCGCAACAGGCGCACGGCTTCCATGCCGATGTCCAAGTGCTGGCTCACACGCTGGCGATAGAACAGGTTGGCCATGCCGCGCAGCTTCAGCTCGCCGTGCAGCGGTTTATCCGACACGCACAGCAGGGTGCCGTAGGGCACGCGCAGGCGGAAGCCGTTGGCGGCAATGGTCGCGCTTTCCATGTCGATGGCAATGGCGCGCGACTGGTTGAAGCGGCTGTATAGCGCCTGGTACTTCAGCTCCCAGTTGCGGTCGTCGGTGGAGACCACCGTGCCGGTGCGCATGCGCGATTTCATGTCGGCGCCAGACAGCCCCGTGATGCGCGCCACAGCTTCCTGCAGCGCCACCTGAATCTCGGCAATGGGCGGCACGGGCACCCAGGGCGGCAGGTCCTGGTCGAGCACATGGTCGTCGCGCACATAGGCGTGCGCGAGCACGTAATCGCCCAACTGCTGCGAACGGCGCAGGCCGCCGCAATGGCCGATCATCATCCAGCAGTGCGGTCGCAGCACTGCCAGATGGTCGGTGATGGTCTTGGCGTTGGACGGGCCCACGCCGATGTTCACCAGCGTCACGCCCAGGCGGTCTTCGCGCACCAGGTGGTAAGCGGGCATCTGCGGGAGGCCCTTGATGCGGTGGGAGTCGTCCGGTGCGGGCGTGCCAAGTTCGTGTTCGGTGTCGCCGGGCTCGACAAAGCGGATGTAGCCCTCGTCGTTGCCGTCTTCCATCAGCTTGCGGCCGAGGGCGGCAAACTCATCGACGTAGCGCTGGTAGTTGGTGAACAGCACGAAGCGCTGGAAGTGCTTCGGATGCGTGGCGGTGTAGTGGTACAGGCGCTGCAGGGCCAGGTCGACCCGCTCGGCGGTGAACATCGACAGCGGCTGCGGTTCGTCGCCGACGGGGCGGTACGTGCCGTTGGCAATGGAGTCGTCAATCTGTGCGAGGTCGGGCAGCGTAAACGCACCGCCCAGCGCGCGCGCCTGTTCCGGCGTGATGTCCACCGTGGACGCTTCGACCACGAAGGGCAGCGGAATCGGCCGGTTGCTCACACCCACCACGACGGGGCTGTTGTGATAGTGCAGCAGCCGTTCGATCTGCACGCGGTAGTAATCACGGAAGAGGTCCGGCCGCGTGAGCGTCGTGCCGTACACGCCCGGATACGCCACCGTGCCCCACGCCGGCCGCGCGTCGCTCACCAGCGTTTTCGGGTCGACGGTGATGCCGAGGTAGGGATAGCAGGCGGAGAGGTCTTCGCTGCAATCCTCGCCACGCGCAAAGGCGTGGAAACGATCGCGGATCGCCTGCGCAGAGCGCTCGTAGATGGCGGTAATGCGCTCGACGGCGGTGTTGGCGTCGGTGCAGATCGCCAGGTCGTGCGCAGGATAGAGATGGGCGGTGGCGCGGGTATCGGTCATGTGTTCGATGATACCGACGTTTTGTGAAGCCAAGATAGCGGTGTCGATCAAGTCACGGCATCTGAAACGGCACGTTCGCCCCTGCGCAAAAACGTTGCCCGTCGGCCCGTGGCTGGGTTGTCCGGCGGGCTTGACGGCACCTCTTTGGGCGACGCTCCAATCCCTCGCTGCATAGCGGGAAAACGCAGGACGGCCACCGCGCCCAATACCCAAAAACACGGTGCGCGTGACACCTCCGCGCTTTTCGGCAGTCCAGCGTGTGGGTGATCCCAAAGCCGCGCAAACGAATTCGTCGACAACTCGATACGTCCCTCTCAGCACGCGCGGGCCGCGCCATGCGCCGCAAAGCCGCACGGGCCTTCAGTTTTTACATTTCCTGCCGATGGGAGGGGGAGGTGATCGGGTGCGCACCACGCAGCCAATCACACGGCAACAGTGCCCGATACACTGCAAGAACAACGGACGAACGGGGAATACACGTGGACCAACCCGCTGGCGTCGTCATTCGCCGGCATCGCCATGCGCGTGGGGCGTGCCGATCATGCTGATCGCTGCACTGGCTTGCGCTGCACTCGTTTCGATCGCGCTGATTGGCCTTTCATGGCCACGCCGCGATGACGCGGAAGTCTCCGCCTTCATGCTGTTGGCGCTCGGTACCGCGCTCTGGAGCGGCGCGCGCCTCATGGAAGTCGTCAGCTTCGACATGCCCGTGCGCGTGGGCTGGGCCAAGGTCGCCTATCTCGGGATCATGATGGTGCCGGCCGCATGGCTGCGCATGGTCATTGGGCTCATCCGGCCAGAACTCAATGCATTGCTGCTGGTGCGCGTGGGTTGGCTGCTGGCGCTGCTCGTGGGCGCCGGATTCGTCGGGCTGGTCGCTACCAATGAATTGCATCACCTGGTATGGCTTGATGCGCGTTTCGTCGTCATCGACGGCATACGGGGTGCGGTGTTCGAGCACGGGCGCATGTTCTGGGTGGCCACCGCCTACAACTACGTGCTGCTGGCCATCAGCCTTGTGCTATTGGTATTGCCCATCGACGAAGTTGCCTCCGGGCTCTATGTGTCGTCGCGCACGCAGGTGCGGCTGGCGCTTGTCATCGGGCAACTGCTGCCGCTGGTCGCGCATCTTGCCTATCTGCAGCGCTGGACGACGGCGCTCGGCGGCGATCTCACACCCGCCACGTTTGCCGTCAGCACTTCATTGCTCGGCTGGATCGTCTTGCGGCCGCGCCTGCGCGATACCGCCGCTTATGCCCGCGGCAAGATCATCGAATCCATGCGTGATGGTTGCATCGTGCTCGCCCGCGATGGCTCCATCGCCAGCATCAACGCCGCCGCGCGCCACCTGTTGCCGACTGCCAAGGTGCATGCAATGCCGCCCGCCGTGCTGAACGTGGCCGGCATCCTGCGCGAGTTTGAGCGTACGCGCCTGCCTAACCGCCATCAGGTCTGGCTGCCCGACACGGGCCGCACGCTGGAAGTCACGCTCGAGGGCTTGAGCGACGCGCGCGGCCGGCATGCCGGCGTTTTCCTGCTGCTGCGCGACGTGACGGTCGAGCAGTTGCAGCGTGCCGGCATGGCCAGCGCCCAGGATGCGCTGCGCGGCGAGCTGCAGCGCACGCGCGACTTGCTCAGCGTGCTGGAGAACGACGTCAACCGCGACGCGCTCACACACCTGTTCAACCGGCGCTTTTTTGAAACGCAGGCCCCGCGATTGTTCGACCACGCCCGCCGTGACAATCGCCCAGTCACGCTGGCGCTGTTCGACATCGACTGCTTCAAGCAATACAACGACACCTACGGCCACCTGCGCGGCGACGATTGCCTGCGCATGGTGGCCGACACGCTGGGCACGGCGTGCCGCCACCCCGATGACTTCATTGCGCGCGTGGGCGGAGAAGAATTCGTCGCCATGCTGTTTGACCTGGATCGCGACGAGGCCAGGCTGGCCGTGGCGCGTGCCGTGGCCATGGTGGCCGAACGGGCCGAACCGCACGCGGCGTCCGTTGCCGCGCCGTACGTCACGCTGTCAGCGGGCGCCGTCACCCTGACGCCCGCCGACGAACACCTGGACGTACTGTTGGAATGGGCCGATGCGGCGCTCTACGATGCCAAGCGCAGCGGGCGCAATACGTTCCGCTTTCATCAGAGTCCGCCGGGGCTGCGCAGTGTTGTGGGCGGGGAGTAGGCCGCCCGTTCGTAGGGCTACGCTATTGGCTTGTTACGCAACGGCAAGTGCATCGGAAGAATGGACACATGCGCGGGACCACCGCGCATGCGCGGCTGCCGCCAGCAGCCAATTCCATTCTTGGAGTATGCGATGCCGACAGGCCAATCCATTGCCACAGTCGTCAACCACTATCTGCGCAATGCCGAGCTGCCCGAAGCCATTTCCGCGCAGCAGACGTTCCAGCACGCCTTCGATGTCTATCTGAAGGATTCCAACGCCTACGCCAACACGTATTTCGCCCGGTATTTCGAGTGGCAGGGCGTGGTGCGCGAGCGGTGGTTTCACGAATGCATTGACGCAGACCTGCTCATGAGCGGGCGCGTGATCTTCGTGACCAAGCTCGCGCATCAGGAATTCGTTGAAGAGACATTCCCGTTTCAGCGTGTGGAATGCCACTTGAACACATTCCGGGTGCAGCCCTGCTCGTTCTACATGGTGTTCCGGTTTGTTTCGGGCGGACGGCTTGTGTCGCTGGGGTATCAGCAGGTGGTGTGCGCCAACGCCGAGCGCGTGATTCAGCGGTTGCCGGAACACGTGCGCCTGCGTGTGAAGGCTTACGAGCTGGACACGCTGCCGGAGCTGGCACACGTGTCCTGACGCGCTTTGAAGATGTGAGCGTCAGATAGCAGGAGGTTGGGGAAACCGCATGGAGAACAGCGTGTATTCCCCAACCACCGATTCGCACTGGATGCGCCCGCCAAACGCCTGCATGACGCGGCGGCAGAACGTCAGCCCCACGCCTGAGCCTTTGCCGACGTGCTTGGTGGAGAAGAACGGGTCGAACATGCGGCGTTGCACGCTGGGCGGAATGCCGGTGGCGCTGTCGCGCACCACGAGCACATAGCTGTCTCCATCCTGGCGGGCGGAGATTTCGATGTGGCCCTTGCGCGCGATCTGGATGGCATGCAGCGCATTCTTCAGCAGGTTGAACAACACGTACACGAGCAGCGTGTCGGAGCCCACGAAGCGCCAGTCGGCGTTGAACGGCTGCACGTGCACGCGTTCGCGCTCACCGGCCTGGAACGGATACTGCGCCACAGCCGTTTCTACGCATTCGTGTAGCGAATGGGCCGCGAAGGTGCGCCGGTCCAGGCGCTCCAGCGTGACGGAGGCCAAGGCCATCTCGATCACGCTATGTGCAGACGCGACTTCCGATGTGATGGCTCCCGCCAGTTTGGACAGGCGATCCAGCATGGCCGGATGCTGCGGCGGTTGGCACAGGCCGTTGTCGATGGCGAGCTGATAGCCGCGATAGACGTCTGGCCAGGCGCGGGCGATTTCGGCTGCCTGCAAGCGGATGGTGGTCAGCGGCGTGCGCACCTCGTGTGCAACGGTGGCTGCCAGTGCATAGGGGCGCATCAAGTCGAACTTGACCACGCCCACGGCGATGATGCCCAGCGCAATGGCCAGCGGCAGCACGCCCGGCGGGTAGAACGCAATGCCGTAGTTGACCGCGTAGTCGGCAGCCGCCAACGAAATCAGCCCCACGCCGAACAGGCAAGTCAGCAGCCGTTTGCGCTTCTCGGCCGTCGCATGCTGCTGCTCGCGGTAGAGCACCCACATGCCGCGCGTAACCAGCGCGGTAGTTTGGATGATGTGGACGGCTTCCAGCGCGCCCGCCTTCGGATAGAACCCGAAGTGGAACTGATACACGCCGTCGATGACGAGGTTGGTGGTCAGCAGCAATGCAATCAGCACGGCGTCCAACGCATAGGCAACCATGAGCCAGCGCCGCTCACCCGGGGCCTCGGCCACCTCCACGGCAAAGTGGTAGAGCATGGTCGGCATGACGAGGATGGCGATCCAGCCAAGTTTGGCGAGCACCTGGGCCGTGCCAACGTCTTGGGTCTGGAACAGAAACGCCCAGATGCCTTGCCACAGGCACGTGAGCGTTGTCATGCCGAGAAACGCCAGGCTCGCGCGCGTGCGGCCGCGCGTGGTCACGACGTAGACGCCGTAGAACAGGAAGAGCGACGAGACGAAGGCGGGGAACAGGGCGTACATGGAAATCGGAAGTCGGCGCAGTGACCGTGCGCCAAGGCCGACCGGAGTCGACGGTAACCCGGAAGGCTACCGGCAACGCCGCGTTCGTACACGTGTTCCGATATCACATTTTTTTCATTCTGGATTAAGCGAAACCCTGAAAACGGCGCCGTATCGCGGCACCCCTCCAACGGGTGTGACAAAAAGGATGAGAGGGATGAAGGCGCCCAAGCCGCTCACATGGCTCAGGTGGCCTCGATCAGCATCGCGTCGATGGCAAATGAATGGTCGGGCGCCACGGAAAAGTACGTGCGCGCTTCATCGGCCGCGCGGTCGAACAGGTCGCGGATGGCATCTGCGCGCACCTGCGGTGTGCGAATGCGGGCGATCCAGCTGTCGAAGGTCATCGTCAGCTTCCACGTGCGCGGCGTGCCGGCCTGGAAGCCGGCCTCGGCCAGCATGGCCTGCCATTCAGACACGCGGTAGTCGCGCACGTGCGAAGCGTCACGCAGCACTTCTGCGGTCTGCAGCAGCGTGTCCAGCAGCGGCACCTCCGGCGCGACGATATCCACGAGGACGAGCTTGCCGCCGGGTTTGAGCACACGGCGTGCTTCAGCCAGGCCTTTGCGAACGTCGTACCAGTGGTGGGCAGAAAACCGCGTGGCAACGATGTCGAACGCGGCATCGTCAAAGGGCAGGCTCTCTGCGCGGCCAGCTTGCGTGTGCAACTGCGCAAGGCCGCGGCGCGCCGCTTCGGCGGCCACCACGTTCAACATGTCTTCTGACAGGTCGTACGCCACCATGGCCCCCACGTGCGGCGACATCGCAAAGCTTACGTGTCCGCCGCCGCAGCCAAGATCGAGCACCTTGGCGTGCGGCGCTGATTGCGCCAGCGTGGCCAGCGCGTCCAGATCGGCGCCCTGCGCGTGCACTGCGCTGGTCAGGTAGGCCTGGGCGACCTGGCCGAATTGCTGGTCGACGAGTCGATGCTGCTGCATGGCTGCTCCTTGCGGCTTGTGGGGATGAGGAGCGGCCAGTGTAGGAGCGCGGCCCGCGCGGCGAAATTCGTGATTCGCGAAATGGGGTATCGCGCGGGGGCGCTGCAGCAGTTGCGCGTTCAGACGAAGCGGAACAACCGCGCGGGCGTGTCGACCAGCACCTGCTTGCGGTCCGCTGCGTTGGGCAGCAGCACGCCAGCGAAGGCCCACATCTTGTCGTAGTTGATCTGCGATTCGAACTGCGTGTGCGGCCAGTCGCTGCCCCAGACGAGGCGGTCCAGGCCGAGTGCATCTTTCAGGCGCGGCATGGCGGCCTGGGCGATGGCTTCGCCGCGTCCGTTGGCGCCGTTCCGGTATGCGCCGGAAATCTTCACCCACACGCGGCGGGAGCGGCCGGCGGCAAGCAATGCGGCAAAGCCCGGATCGTCCACGCCGAGTGCAGGATCGGGGCGGCCGAAATGGTCGACCACCATGTTCACTTGCGCTTCCAGCAGCGGCTGCAGCAGCGCGGGAAGGCGGCGTGCCTCGACATGCAATTCCACATGCCAGCGGAGCGCATGCAGGCGCGCCAGCGCGGCTTGCCACACGGGCGATTTCAATTGCGGGTCTGCCGCACCGATCAGGTTCAGGCGAATGCCGACGATGCCCTCGGCGTTCATCTGCGTGAGCAAGGTCTCGGGCGCGGCCGGGTCGATCACGGCCACACCGCGCAGGCGCTGGGGCGCTTGCTTGAGCGCGGCCAACAGATAGCTGTTGTCGACCCCCAGGAAGCTCGGCTGGATCAGCACGCCGTGCGACACGCCATGCGCGTCGAGTTGCGCGAGGTAGGCCGACAGCGGTGCGTCATACGTGGGCGCATAGCGGCGCGCACCCGCCAGCGGCAGCCCGCGTTCGAACACATGCGCGTGCGTGTCGATGGCGGTGATGCGCGCGGACGCCCCGCGCGAGATGTCGCTGCTGCCGGTGGCGGCGCAGCCGGCAAGGGCGGTGGAACCTAGCATGGCAAGCAACCCAGTGTTGAAGGCGCGGCGAGTGGGCATGGGGTCTCCTGGCGGCGACGGATCAAGTGCGTCGTCATGGTTTTGTGATGGGTGTTCAGACGGTGACGGCGGCGAGGTCGCGGCCCTTCGTCTCGGGCAGCATCAGCACAGCCACCGCGACGATCGAATACGCGATGGCCGCGTCGATGCCGATGGCCGTGCCGAGCGACATCGATGCGCTCATCTTGCCCACCAGCACCGGGAACGCGGCAGACACCACGCGGCCGAAGTTGTAGCAAAAGCCCACACCCGTGCCGCGCACGCCCTGCGGATACAGCTCGTTGAACAGCGCACCCATGCTGGCCGGAATGCCCGCCGCAAAGAAGCCCAGCGGAAAGCCCAGCACCAGCATCGCGCCATCCGACAGCGGCACCAGCAGATACACCAGCACCGTCACCACGCAGCAGCACGAGAACAGCAGAATGTTTCCGCGACGGCCAAGCACGTCCAGCAGCCACGCGCTGGCCACGCAGCCGCACCAGAAGGCGAAGATGATCACCGCCAGGTAGCCGCCCGTGCCGAGCACCGACAGGTGGCGCTCCGTCTTGAGATACGTCGGCAGCCACGTCATCAGCGCGTAGTAGCCCCCGTGCGCGCCTACCCCCAGCAGCCCGCCGATCAGCGTCATGCGCAGCACCTGCGGGCGGAAGATGTCGAGCAGCGGGAAGCGCGAGGTCGGCATCGCATCGGCTTTCGCGCCCGGCTTGGTGGCCGGCACGGGTTCCTGTACGCCGCGGCGGATGTAGATGATGAGCAGCGCCGGCAGCAACCCGGCGGCAAACATCACGCGCCAGGCGAGGTCCGGCTCGATGAAGGAATACGTGAGCGCATACAGCAGCACCGCCGCGCCCCAGCCGACGGCCCAGGCGCTCTGCACCGTGCCCATCGCCTTGCCGCGGTGGCTGGCGCGGATGCTCTCGGCCATCAGCACGGCACCCGCGGCCCATTCACCGCCAAAGCCAAAACCTTGAATGGCCTTCAGCACCAGGAACTGCTCGAAGTTCTGCGCGAAGGCCGAGGCGAATGTGGCCAGCGAAAACCACAGCACCGTGAATTGCAGCGTGCGCACGCGGCCGAAGCGGTCGGTCAGCGCGCCGGCAATCCAGCCGCCCAGGGCCGACGCCACCAGCGTGACGCCCGACACCAGCCCGGCCTCGGTTTTGCCGATGTGCCACGCCGCGATGATGGTCGGGATGACGAGGCTGAACATCTGCACGTCCAGCGCGTCGAGCGCCCAACCGCCAAAGCAGGCCCAGAACGTGCGCTTTTCCCCTTTTGAAATCTCTTTGAACCAGCCGAACATGCGGTCTCCTCCGGGTGACGTGAGCGACGTGTTCACCACACATTGCTCTAGTCATCTATATGAATAGAGGAATTTTAGGGCGAGCCAAGGAGCGGCGCAGTCGGTGTTAACCCGTGCGAGTGTGTAACGTGCGGATCAGGTGTGCAGCAGGGCGACCGGCAGGTGGGCGAGCACCTGGCCCAGCGCAAGGCGGGGGCTGTGCAGGGTCTGGCCGTCAAAAGCGCTATGCAGCGGCGTGTGTGAAAGCGCGGCCGGCAGACAGACCGTGGTGTCCCGCCATGCGCCATCCGCAAACGTTGGTGTGGCGGCATGGCCCAGCAAGGCGGAGGCATGCAGCGGCACGATTGCGACGACCGCCTGGGCGCCATGCACACGTGCAAACGCCAGCACGTGCTGTGCGCCGCTGCCGGTTACGGCCAGCGGTTGGTAGTCGCCGCATTCGAACACCGCCGGCATGGCAGCGCGCAGGGCCAGTGCACGTGCCAGTACGGCTTGCTTGATACGGCCGTCGGTCCAATGCGCGAGCAGCGACGCGAGGCTGTGCCCGGCATGCACGTGCAATGCCCGCAATGCGCGATGCCGCGCGGCGTAGTCGACGGGGCGGCGGTTGTCGGGATCAACGAGGCTGGTGTCCCAGAAATCGGTGCCCTGATAGAGGTCGGGCACGCCAGGCAACGCGGTGCGCAGCAAGGTCTGGGCGAGGCCGTTGACGGCGGCGGCCGGCGCCACGCTTTGCACGAAGGCGGAGAGCGAAGGCAGGAAGGTCGAGGCCGCCTCGCCCGTCAGCAGCGTAAAGACGAAATCGCGGCTGGCGGCTTCGTAGTCCGCATCGGGCGCGAACCAGTCAGTGCGCAGCTTGGCTTCGCGCTGCGCCTTTTCCTGCCACTGCGCGACGCGCTCGGCCAGCTCGCGCACGGCATCGGCGTCATGCCAGTCCAGATCCGCGGGCCAGATGCCCACCAGCGTTTGATAGAGCATCCACTGCGCGGCTGGTGAGGGAGCCGGGCCGGCAGGCAGTTGACGCACCCACGCTGCGTGTTCCGTGCGCCATTGGTGTGCGGCGGCCAGCCACTGCGTGGGACGTTCCGACAGCACGGCCAACCGAGCGCGCACGTCTTCACCACGCTTGTGGTCGTGCGTGGCGGTGGCGAGCATCGCGTGCGGCCAGGTGTGAGCGCGCGCTTGCATGGCGTGATGGAACGCGTTGGCGCTCATGGAAAACGTACCCGGATCCGCGCCGACCTCGTTGCGCGACAGCAGCCGGCCGTAGCGGTAGCACGCTGTGTCTTCCACTGCCTTGGCTGCCACCGGCGACGACAACTGCTGGCACCGGCGCAATGCCAGTTGGCGCTGCTTGTCCTGCCCGGCAGGTTGGCCGCCAAGCCGTGCATCCAGCCAACTGAGCACAGGTTGGTCAACGCGCCGCAGGCAGGTCGCCGCGCCGGACATGGCGGTTTGCAGGATGGCCGAATCCTGCGCATCGCGTTGTTGCGCATTCGCATAGGTGCGATACACCGGAAAGTGGACGATCACCTCAGCCAGCGCGCGGCGGATGGCGTGCCACGTCACGTCGTGGCTGCTGCGGTCTTGTTGTGCCACCGCGTGCAGTGCTGACGTGGCTGCATCGAGTTCTGCGGCAAAGTTCGCGTGCAGGACCTGGCGGCGAGCAGGTACCGCCGTGGCCGAAAACGGCGCTTCAGCCACTGGCGCGCCAATCCATTCAAGCCAGCCCTGGGTGAGCGCGGTCTCGCCGTGCGCATCGTGCAACAGCGCGCCTACCTGGTTCATGAAATCGTAGCCGCTGGTGCCGTCGACGCCCCAGTCGGTGCGCATGGCTTCATCGCCGGCGAGGATCTTTTCGACGACGATCCACGGGTGGCTCGTGAGCCGGTCAGCGGGGCGCGCCGCGTGTTCGGCTTGCAGGCGGCGGCGTAGCTGGCGGCAATAGGCGGCCGGGTCGGCCAGGCCATCAACGTGGTCGATGCGCACGCCGTCAATCCAACCCAGGCGATAGAGCCGGAACAGCAGCGCATGCGTGGCTTCAAACACCTCGGCGCGCTCCATGCGCAGGCCAGCCAGCGAGCCGATGTCGAAGAAGCGGCGCCAGTTGATCTCATCGTTGGCGGTGCGCCAGTGGGCAAGGCGCCAATGCTGTCGGGCCATCAACGCATCAAGCTGATCGGGCTGCGCGTTGAGCATGCGCACGGCTTCGGCGATGTGCGCGGCGCCCGCTTGCGTGGTGGCGAGGTTGCGCAGGGCGTCGCGTGCTTCGTCGGTGCGTTCGCGACGCGTGCGCAGTGAGCGGATCGTACCGAGCGCGGCAAAGCGGTCGGCTACCGCGTGGGTGGCGGTGTCTGCGTTGCCGGTGCGAAGCAGTGCGGCATAGTCGGTCAGCGCAATCGGGAAGCGGTGGTCGTAGTACGCCATCGCCAGCCGCGCGGCCGTGTCGTCGTAGGTCAGCTGCAGTCGGCCGCCGGCCAGTGCGTCAGCGTAGTTTTCGCCCAGGAAGGGCGCGAGCACCTTGTTGCGCAGCGCCGGGTTGGGCGGCTGCCAGTCGATATCGAAGAAGTTGGCGTAGGCGCTGTCGGGGCCGGATTCGAGCACGTCCAGCCACCACCCGTTGTGTGCGCCGCCCACGCCCATGTGGTTCGGCACGATATCGACGATGAGCCCCATGCCGCGCGCATGCAGCGCATCCACCAACTGTTCGAGCGCGCGTTCGCCGCCCAGCTCGGGGTTCACGTGTGTGGGGTCAACAACGTCATAGCCGTGTGTGGAGCCTGGCTGCGCCGTGGTGATGGGCGACGTGTACAGATGCGAGATGCCGAGTGCGGCGAAGTCATCCACCAACGCGCGCGCATGGTCGAACGTAAAGTCGCGGTGCAATTGCAGCCGCACCGTAGCGCGCGGCACACGCTGGAGGGCGACGGGTGTGAGGGGTGTGGTCGGTTCGCTCATGGCGTGCTGATGCGCGCGTTGGCTAGTGCGGACAGACGCGCCTGCACCGTGGGCGCGTCGAGCAGCATGCCGGACGGCCCTGGCAGGCGACGCCGCCAGTTCGGGTGGGTGTCGATGGTGCTTGGCAGGTTCGGCTGCTCGACAAGGCCCAACAGGTCTTCCAGCGGCACCAGCGCCAGCGGCGTGTTGGCCGCGCCCGTAAACACGGTGGCCGCCGTGGCAAAGTCCTGCGCGCTGGCTTGCAAAATGACGTCGGCTTGCGCCGCAGTGGCCATGCGCGCCTGTTCCAATGCCGCCAGCAAGGGCGCCACGCCGATCATCGGCACACCGCCGTCGGCCAGCACCAGGCGGTTGTGCTCGACAAAGGCGGCGACGAGCGCGGCGCGATCGTCCATGCGGCGCGCATGCGCCTCGCTCTCGCTCATGCCGGCGGGCAACAGGCCGAGTTGCGCTTGCCAGCGCAGATCGTTGCCGATCCACCAGCCGACAAGCGTGGGCAGATCGTGCGTGCTCGTCATCGCGACGGACGCCGGCGCCCACGTGCGCGGGGCCTTGAAGGGGGCATCGTCGCGCGTGTACTCACGCTCGAACCAGAGGATGCGCATGCCAAGCAGGCCGTCGTCGGCGAGCTTGTCCCGCAGGCCCGGCGGCACGGTGCCAAGGTCTTCGCCAATGACGATGCAGCGGTTGCGCCACGATTCCAGCGCCACCAGCCGCAGCAGATCCTGCATCGGGTAGCGCAGGTACACGCCGTCCAGCGGTCGTGCTCCATCTGGGATCACCCATAGCCGCATCAGCCCGAGCACGTGGTCGATGCGCACGCCGCCGGGCACGGCCATCACCGCGCGCAGCATCTCGATAAATGCCGAAAAGCCTTGCGTGCGCATGGCGCGCGGGCTGAAGGTCGTCAGCCCCCACCCCTGGCCCTGGGCGTTGAACACATCGGGCGGCGCCCCCACCGTCACGCCGATCAGCAAGTCGCGCTGCCGCGCCCACGCATGGCTGCCCGCGCTGTCGGTGCCCACAGCCAGATCGGCGATGAGGCCGATGGCCATGCCGGCGTTCTCGGCAGTGCGCTGCGCAAGGGCCCATTGGCGTGCCGCCGCCCATTGCAGGAAGAGATGGAAATTCACCGCATCTTCATGCTCGCGAGCGAAAGCCTGCACGCCCAGATAGCTCGGATGTTGATACTGCTCGGGCCACTGCTTCCAATGCGCGGGTCCAAGGTGCGCATTCAGCGCTTCAAAGTGCGCGTGATCCCGCAGGCTCGTGCCGCCATCAATGCAGTACGCGCGAAAATCGTCCAGCAGCATCTGCGCGACGGTGTCCCCAAGCGGCGCCTGCAGCAGGCGGCGATGCAGCGCGCGCAGCACCGTCATGCGGGCGTTGCCGCTGGCGGGCCAGTCGATGAGCTGTGCGGCTTCCAGGCGGGCATAGTCGTCGACGAGGTTGCAGTCGACCACAGTCTGTCGCACGGCTTCGTCCCCAAAGAGCGCGGCGGGGTCGATCATCCACGCGTTCAGGAACAGACGGCTTGATGGCGAGTACGGCGAATAGCGGCGCGCGTCGGCCGTGAACATGGCATGCACGGGGCTGAGCGCGAAGGCATCCGCTCCGCGCTGCGCCAGGTGCCGCGCCAGGGTGCCCGCCGCGGTGTAGTCGCCAAGGCCGGCGCTGCTGGCAGCGCGGTCGGCATCGCATCGCAAGCCGTAGAGCTGGGCGGACGCGCCCCACAGGCGTGTATCGGCCGGGCGATCGTGCCGGCGCAGGGCGTCGGCCACGCCATAGCAACGCGCCGGTGCAATGGCGAGCGTGGCTTCGATGACGGTGCCCGGCCCGGCGTCGATGGTCAGGCGGTGGTAGCCCACGGCCTGCACCGGCGCCAGGCGCAGCGTTGCATGGCGCTCGCTTGCGTTGACGCTGATCTTGCCATCGGTGCTGCCATCGGACTCAAAGTCGACGCGATAGGTTTGTCCACCCAGCAACGCGGCTTGGGGCGCCGAGGTCTGCAGCACGATCGGCTGCCCGACCACGCCGGTGACGAGCGGCGGTATGGCCACTGCTTCGGCTTCTGCGCGCAGGCGGGCCTGGCTTTCCGACACCTGGGCCGACGTGCCGGCCGGCAGGCCCAGCGTAAAGAGCACCGCGCGCAGCACTTCGTCGGCCACGCGCATGGGGCGGCTGGCAGCGTCTTCCCAGTCGACGAGTAGCCCGGCATCCGTGGCCAGTTGCTGGAGCGGCGTGCGCTGCGTGCCGGAAGAGTGGTTGGTGCGGTCCATGATGCGTTGCGGTTGTGAGCCGTCAGGCAGGCGACGGCGTGTGCAGCAATGCCACACACGCACGCTCCGGCAGGCGATGTGCGATGAGCGCTGCCGCCGCACCTTCACGCGATTCGTGCAGCAGATCGGCGGGGTTGCCCGCCAGCACTGTGGGCACCGCCACGGACTGCTCGGCCAGGTTGAGCATCAGCGTAAGCACGCTGCCGTCACCCATGCGCCAGCGGGCAATGGCGCCGGCGTGGCCCAGCGCAACCGCGTCAAGTGCGCGCGCATTGGGCAGGCGCGGGATGATTTCTGCATGACGCAGCGCCAACAGGCGGTGCATGCGGTTCAGCATGTTGAGGGGACCGGGGAGGGTCAGGTTCGCCTCGCCGGGGCAGGAGGCGAGGTAGGTGCGCTCGTCGTTCGGGTCGGGGATGCGCTCGCGCTGGTGTGGATCGGCAAACGCCTCGAACTTCGCAAACTCGCGGCGCCGGCCTTCCCGCACGGCTTCGGCCAGCATGCCGTGGTGGCTGGTGAAGTACTGGAACGGGCACGTGCTGCCCCATTCTTCACCCATGAAGAGCATTGGAATCTGTGGGCTAAGCAGCAACAGCACTTGCGCGGCGTGCAACGCATCGGGGTGCGCAAGCTGCGTCAGTCGTTCGCCAAAGGCGCGGTTGCCGATCTGATCGTGGTTTTGCAGGAACAGCACGAATGCGGTGGGCGGCAGGTGCGCGCTCGGTTCGCCGCGCGGTGCGTTTTCATGGATGGGCGACGGCTCGCCCTGGTAGCAGAACCCGTCCTGAAGTACGCGCGCCAGGCGCTCTGCCGGCGCATCTGCGTAGGCTGCGTAATAGGCTTCGCGCTCGCCGGTCAGCAGCACGTGCAGGACGTTGTGGCCGTCGTCGTTCCACTGCGCTTCGAAGTCGCCATGGGTGCCGCCATCGCGCAGCAGCGATGCCGCGTTGTGCTCGTTCTCCAGCACGAGGTGCACATGCCTGCCGGGTTCGACCGACAGCCGCACCCGAGCGGCGAGTTCGCCCAGCCAGTCGCGCTCGGTGATGGCGTGCACGGCGTCGAGCCGCAGACCATCAAAGCGGTATTCCATCAGCCACATCAACGCGTTCTGGATGAAGAACTCACGCACCTGCGGCATGCGGAAATCGATCGCCGCGCCCCAGGGCGTATGCACATCGTCGCGGAAGAAGCTGCGCGCGTAGTGGTGCAGGTAATTGCCGTCGGGCCCGAAATGGTTGTAGACGACATCGAGAAACACCATCATGCCCAGCCCGTGCGCGGTGTCGATCAACGCCTTGAGATCGTCCGGCGTGCCATAACTGGCGTCGGGTGCAAAGGGCAGGACGCCGTCGTAGCCCCAGTTGCGCGCGCCCGGAAACTCCGCCACCGGCATCAGCTCGATGGCCGTGATGCCCAGCCGTGCCAGTTCGGGCAGCCGCCCGCGCACACCCTTGAAGCCGCCCAGCGTGCCGACGTGCAGTTCGTATAGCACCGTCTCGTGCCAGGGCCGCCCCTGCCAGTTGGCGTGCTGCCAGCGGTAGCGCTGCGGATCGACGACGAGGCTCGGGCCGGGGATGTCCTGCCACTGTGCGCGAGCGGCCGGGTCGGGCACCGACAGCGTCACGCCGTCCCGATTGGCGATGCGGTACCGATAGCACGTGCCGGCAGCCACGGGGGCCACCGCTGCGTACCAACCATCGGGCTCGGTATCCATGCGGATGGCCTCGTCGCCTCGCGCGTCGTCGATCTCGACCCACGCGGCGGTCGCGTCAGGCGCCCACAGGCGGAAGCGGGTGTTGCCGTCTGCCAGGACGGTGGCGCCAAACGGCATGTCGTGCGCGAACCGGGGGGCGGGTGCGGTCATCGCGAGGCGTCTCCATTGTCGTCGTTGGCTGCCTGACCGGCAGTGGGTGCGGTGCGCTCGTCGTCGGTGATGGGTTGCTCGGGCCGGTCGTTCTGCGGTGCGTTGTGCGTTTCGGGAACGTGCCCGAGGGTTTCACCACTGACGTCTGCATCAGGCTGCCCGGCAATGTGGGCGATCGTGGCGAGCTGCGTGGCGAACAGCAGCACGACGCTGCGTCCTGCCACTTTCAGGGTGCCGCTGCCGTGCGGGTGGGCCTCCTGCTCTGGCGCTGCGCTATCGATGGCGATTTGCCAATCCATGGCTGGCTCAGGCAGCGTGAAGGTCAGGTCCGTTGCGGCACCGTTGATGAGCAGCAGCGCCACATGCGGGCGCGCTTCCCCGTCGATGGTCTCGACGCATGCGCGGCGTAGCGCCAAGGCACGTGCCTCGCTGTCGTTCCACGCGTCGGGCGAAAGCACCTGGCCGCGCTCATCAAACCAAGCGATGTCCTGCACGCCGGGCAGGATCTCGGTGTTGCCGTGCACGTAGTGCGGCCAGCGCAGCGCCGGGCTTTCCTTGCGCAGTGCGATCAGCCGTGCCGTATAGCGCGCGAGCGCCTGCCCCGGGTCTTTCTCCAGCAACGACCAATCGAGCCATGAGAGCGCGTTGTCTTGGCAGTAGGCATTGTTGTTGCCGTCTTGCGTGCGGCCGAACTCGTCGCCCGCCAGCAGCATCGGCGTGCCGTTGGAGAAAAACACCGTGGCCAGCAGCGCGCGTGTCACGCGTTCACGCAGGGCCAGGATGGCGGTGTCCTCGGTTGGCCCTTCCGTGCCCCAATTGGCGCTGCAGTTGTCGTTGTGGCCGTCGCGGTTGTCTTCGCCGTTGGCATCGTTGTGCTTGTCGGCGTAGCTCACGAGGTCGTGCAGCGTGAAGCCGTCGTGCGAGGCCACGTAGTTGACCGATGCCCAGGGCCGGCGGTGGCGGCGGTCGAACAGGTCGCCACTGCCGGTCAGGCGCGCAGCAAGGTCTGGGCGCTGACCGGAATCGCCGCGCCAGAAGCGGCGGATGCCATCGCGAAATCGATCGTTCCATTCGGCAAAGCCGGGCGGGTGGTTGCCGACCTGATAACCGTCGGGGCCCACGTCCCAAGGCTCTGCGATGAGCTTGACGGTGGAGAGCACCGGGTCCTGGCGTATGGCATCGAAGAAGCCCGAGCCTGGATCGAAACCGTTGCCTTCGCGCCCGAGCGTAACGCCCAGGTCAAAACGGAAACCATCCACATGGAAGGCGTTGACCCAGTAGCGCAGCGAGTCCATCACCATCTGCAGGACACGTGGGTGCGACAGGTTGAGCGTGTTACCGCAGCCCGTGTCGTTGATGTAATAACGCTCCTGGCCCGGCACGAGGCGGTAGTAGCTCGCGTTGTCCAACCCGCGGAACGACAGCGTCGGCCCCAGTTCGCTGCCTTCACACGTGTGGTTGTAGACCACGTCGAGCAGCACTTCGATGCCCGCCGCATGCAGCCGCCGGATCGCCACCTTCAGCTCATGCAGCGATGGCGCCGACAGGTACGACGGCTCCGGCGCAAAGAAGCACAGCGTGTTGTAGCCCCAGTAATTGCGCAGGCCGCGCTCTAC
Organism: Burkholderiaceae bacterium 26; assembly: GCA_000955795.1. Lineage (GTDB taxonomy): Bacteria > Pseudomonadota > Gammaproteobacteria > Burkholderiales > Burkholderiaceae > Ralstonia > Ralstonia chuxiongensis. Next base: position 56,693 of record JYOB01000016.1, on the reverse strand, counting down.
CAGGAACTGGTCTTGCAGGAAGGCGTGAATGGGCAGCAGTTCGATGGCGGTGATGCCCAGCCGCTGCAAGCGCTCGATGAAGACGCTGTCGCCGAGCGCGCTGAACGTGCCACGCTCAGGGGGCAGCAGGTCTTGGCGAAGCATCGAGAACCCGCGCACGTGCCCTTCATAGATGACCGTGCGCGACCACGGCGTGTTCGGGCGGATGTCGTTGCCCCAGTTGAACGACTCGTCGGTGACCACGGCCTTGGGCATGGCGGGGGCGCTGTCGCGGCGGTCAAATGAAAGGTCGCCACGGTTGGAGTTCAGCCGATAGCCGAACAGTGCATCGGACCAGCGCAGCGCGCCCACCAGCCGGCGGGCGTAGGGGTCGAGCAGCAACTTGTGGGGGTTGAAGCGATGGCCATGCTGCGGCTCCCACGGGCCGTAGGCGCGGTAACCGTAGACAAGGCCGGCTTCCACGCCGGGCAGGTAGCCGTGCCAGACCTCGTCGGTGCATTCGGGCAGGGCGAAGCGGGTCAGTTCCTTGCGGCCGGTCGGGTCGAAGATGCAGAGTTCGATCTTGCTGGCGTTGGCGGAGAAGACAGCGAAGTTGATGCCCAGGCCGTCCCATTGGGCGCCTAGGGGGAAGGGTTTGCCGGGGGCAAGGGAGCTTGGGAGACGGAGCATTGGTTGAGGCGTTTTGCGTCTTTTTGCCTTGGTGGTTCATCCCTGTTTCGTACCCTGCCGGGCACGACTTACTTTTCTTTGTCTTGCCAAAGAAAAGTAAGCAAAAGAAAGGCGCGCCCGAGATGGCGACCCATCCCTTGAATTTTTGTAACCGGGCGGAGACGGGGAAAACTCGCTTCGCTCAGACAGTTCCCCGTCCTGTTTCCGCCCGCTTACAAAAATTCAAGGCGCCATCTAGGGCAGGAGAAGCAAACAGTCGATTGCCAACGTTGCACGTCCTGTTGTTCTCCAGCCAGTTCGCCCAGTACCGCTCTGATTTCGTCGCGCACCTAAGTGCTCCGTTGGTTTGGCCGTTCCCAGCCCTAGATGGCGCCTTGAATTTCTGTTGCAGGGCGGAAAAAGGAAGGGAAACTGTCTGAGCGCAGCGAGTTTTTCCCTTCCCCTCCCTGCGACATAAATTCAAGGAGTCTTTCGCCATCTCGGGCGCGCCTTTCTTTTGCTTACTTTTCTTTGGCAAGACAAAGAAAAGTGAGTCGTGCCCGGCAGGGTACGAAAGGGAGGCAGACCACCAACACAAAAACTCAAAACCAAAACTCAAAACCAAAACCAAAACCAAAACCAAAACCAAAACCAAAACCAAAACCAAAACCAAAACCAAAACCAAAACCTCAAACCTTCAAAACCACAACCCCCAACGGCGGCAACCGCAACACCAACGACTGCCCCTGCCCATGCGCAGCCACGTGGTCCACATCCACCGCGCCACCGTTGCCGAGATCGCTGCCGCCATACACGGCGGCGTCTGTGTTCAGTACCTCCTGCCAATGCGTGGCGCCATCGGCGCGCGGCACGCCAATGCGATATCCCTCTCGCGGCACCGGCGTCATATTTGCCACCACCAGCATCGGCCGTCCGTCGCCGTCTAGCCGCAGGAAGGCGAACACGCTGTTGGTGCGGTCGTCGCCAATCACCCAGTTGAACCCTTCCGGCGCGGTGTCTCGCGCATGCAATGACGGTTCGTTCCGGTAGAGCGCATTGAGGTCATGCACGAGCCGCTGCACGCCACGGTGCCGCGGGTCATCCAGCAGGTGCCATTCGGGCGATGCGTCGTGGTTCCATTCGCCCACTTGCCCGAACTCGCTGCCCATGAACAGCAGCTTCTTGCCCGGATGCGTCCACATGAACGCCAGGTAGGCGCGCAGGTTCGCCAGCCGCTGCCATTCATCGCCGGGCATCTTGCCCAGCAGCGAGCCCTTGCCGTGTACGACCTCGTCGTGCGAGATCGGCAGGATGAAGTGCTCGGAGAACGCGTACACCAGCCCGAACGTCATGCCGTCGTGATGGTGCTGGCGGTACACCGGGTCGCGCTGCATGTAGTGCAGCGTGTCGTGCATCCAGCCCATGTTCCACTTGTAGTCGAAGCCCAGGCCGTTGAATTCCACGGGGGCGGTCACGCCGGGCCACGCGGTTGACTCTTCTGCGATGGTGATGGCGCCGGGGCAGCGTTCGTGCACGACCGTGTTCATCTGCTGGAGGAACGCCACGGCCTCAAGGTTTTCGCGACCGCCGTAGCGGTTGGGCACCCATTCGCCGGCGCGGCGCGAGTAGTCGCGATAGAGCATCGACGCCACGGCATCCACACGCAGGCCGTCGATATGGAAGCGCTCCAGCCATTCCAGCCCGCTGGCGATCAGGAAACCGCGCACTTCATTGCGGCCGAAGTTGTAGATGAGCGTGTTCCAGTCCTGATGGAAGCCTTCGCGCGGGTCTTGGTGTTCGTACAGCGCGGTGCCGTCAAACTGCGCCAGCCCGTGCGCGTCGGTTGGGAAGTGCGCGGGCACCCAGTCGACGATGACGCCCAGGCCTGCCTGATGACAGCGATCAACAAAGCGTGCAAACGCCTCGGGCGAGCCAAAGCGCGCGGACGGTGCGAACAGCCCGAGTGGTTGATATCCCCAACTGCCGCCGAACGGATGTTCCGCCACCGGTAACAGTTCAATGTGCGTGAAGCCGAGCGCCGTGACGTAGGGGATCAACCGGTCGGCCAGCTCATCCCAATGCAGGTTGCGGCCGCCGTCTTCCAGATCGCGCAACCACGAGCCGGCATGCACTTCATAGATGCTGATGGGCGCGTCAGGTTTGTGGCGTTCAGCGCGCGTTTGCATCCAGTCGTCATCGCTCCAGCGCAGCGGGGCCGGGTCGGCCACCACCGATGCGGTGGCGGGCGGCGGTTCGGTCTGGCGGGCAGCGGGGTCGGCCTTGACCATCAGATGGCCGTCGGCGCCAATCAGCTCGAACTTGTAGCGCGCGCCGGGGCCGACGCCCAAGCCACTGGGCAGGAACAGTTCCCACACGCCAGCCTGATGGCGCAGGCGCATGGGGTGCCGGCGTCCGTCCCATTGGTTGAAGTCGCCCACCACCGACACGCGCTGCGCATTCGGTGCCCAAACCGCAAAGCGCACGCCGCTGATGCCGTCGATGCGGATGGCCTGCGCGCCCAGGCAGCTCGCCAGCGCCCAATGCGTGCCTTCGTTCAGCAAATGCAGGTCCAGATCCCCGAGCAGCAGGCCGAAGGCGTATGGGTCTTCGGTTTCCTGCACGGCTTCATGGCCGGTGCCTGCAGGCCAGATGATGCGCAGGCGATAAAGGTCGGGGTGGCCGTACACGTCTTGCGCATCGGCGCGCAGCGGGCCATGGAACAGTCCCGTGCGGCCCACCGGCGTCATCTCGGTGATGATCTGGCCGCGTGCGTCGATGGCCTGCACACGGCGCGCACCGGGATAGAAGGCACGCACCACCCAGCGCGTGCCGTCGTCGGTGTCCACGCGATGCGGCCCGAGCACGGCAAACGGGTCGCCCAGGCGGCCATGCGTGAGCGCGTCGACGCGCATCTGGTCGACACCGGGCGGTAGCACGATCGGCGCCTCAGGGGCGGCGGCAGTTTTGGTTGGAGAGGCAAAGTCGAGTGCGGTCACGGTGGGCCTCCCGTCGAGTCTTCTGCAGCAGGTGAGGGTGGCTCTGCATGCAGCAGGCGGCGTGCCACGCGCGTGAAGCCTTCCAGCGGAATCGGCAGCCAGGTCGGGCGGTTGGACGCTTCGTAGTTGACTTCGTATGCGGCCTTTTCCAGCAGGAAGAGATCCAGCAGGTGAAAGTCGACCACGGGCTGATCCAGCGCGTTCAGATCGGGCCCCCGAATGGCAGCGGCATACGCCTCCAGGAAGCGTTCGGTGGACGCAGCGCGGAACCGCTCCAGCAGGACGTTGCGGCGCTCCTGCGCTGGGCCGGCCACGTGTTCGGGGCCTTGGCGCATGGCGCCCACCACGTAGTCGAGCGAGCGCATCAGCCCTGCCACGTCGCGCAACGGGCTGGTCTTGCGCCGGCGCTCTTCCACGGGGCGCGAGGGCTCGCCTTCAAAGTCGATCAAGTAGGCATCGCCCTGCGCCACCAGCACCTGGCCGAGGTGGAAATCGCCATGGATGCGCGAGAGCGTGGCACCCAGGCCGTCTTGGGCATGCGTGTGCGCAGCGTCCAGCAACGCCTGCTGTTGCGACAGCAGCCATTGCACGTCGGGTTGCCGCGGGCTGTCGGGGTTTTGCCGTTGCCATGCCGTCAGGTTGTCATGCGCGCGGGTGAGCTGTTCGCTCACGCGGGCAGTCCAGTAGGCAGCATCGTCTGCATCGGCAATGCGGGCACCGAAGTTTGCGTCTTCGGTGGGCGCGGCCAGCGCCGCATGCAGTTCGCCCAGCCGTGTGCCAATCACGCCGATGAAGTTGACGTAGCCCGCCAATGCTTCGTCGGTATCCACGCGCGCTTCCGAGACGGCCACAGGGGACGATTCACCATCGCCGGAAGTCACGCCTTCCATCTGCACGGCCAGTTCGTCGATGGTGCGTCGCAGGTAGTCCAGCGCCCAGGTCCAGGCATCGCCCTGGTTGGGAACGAAGCTCTGCATGACGGCCAGCGTCGAGCGTTCGCCGTCGGCAGCGTGATGAGAAACCTCCCCGATCAGCGCCGCCGTATTGGCATAGCCCACGCGCGTGAGGTGGCGCGTCATCTCAACCTCGGGGTGGATGCCCGCGGCGATACGGCGAATGAGCTTGACGATGACGGACTCGCCAATCACCAGCGAACTGTTCGACTGCTCCGCCGCCAGCCATTGGATGGGCGTGTCGGGCGCCAGCGGTAGCGGTGCGGGCCGTGTGCTGCCCGCTTCAGGTGACACGGCAGGTTCTGCCAGCTCTGCGATGTTCGGCTCGGGCTCGAACCGCACGGTGCCGTCATTGGCTTCCAGCGTGGTGCCGCGCACGAGGTTGGTGAGCAGCGCACGGGCGAAGGTCTCGGTGGTGAAGGCGTCGGTCAGGTAGCCGACATGGCGGCCGCGCCGCACGCGCGCCAGGGCGAGCTGAATCGGCAGCGCCGGTAGCGTGGACGATTCCCATGCGATGGACAGCGGCAGCAGGTAGCGCTCGACGCGTTCGCTGCCGTCGGGGCTGCCCAGCGTGACGGCCACTTCGTTGAAGAACACCTCGGGCCGCGTTGCCCCAGCCAGCGGGCGATTGGTGGATGCGGCATCCACGGGCACGGTCGCGCCCCAGGCAAACTTCGCGCTGCGCAGCACGCTGTCCTTGGCGGCAAACCAGCGGCGCTTGGGCAGATAGGTTGGCAGGATCTCGCGTTCGATCAACTGGCGATGCGCCTCGCGTTGTCGCGTGTCAGCCAAGGCATCGAGCCCCGCGCGCAGCACCAGCGTCGTGAACTCGGGCAACTGCTCGGCGGCCGGCTGCGACCAGCTTGGGCCGGGCTCGTTCTCGCGCAGCTCCAGCCAATAGAACGCGTACGGCGGCAGCGTGAGCAGATACGACAACTGGCCGATCGGCGGAAACGCCGTCCCGCCAATCAGCTCTACCGGCACGCGCTGTGCAAAGGCGGATAGGTCCAGCTCCACGGCCTGTGAGGCGCGGGAGAGATTGGCCACGCACAGGATGGGCGCCTCGCCTTCCAGCGCGCGGATATACGCCAGCACCTTGCGGTTGGACGGCTGCAGAAACTGGATGGAACCACGCCCGAACACGCGATGGCGCTTGCGTGTGGCAAGCAGCCGGCGCGTCCAGTTCAGCAACGAGTGCGCGTCGCGGCTTTGCGCTTCGACGTTCACCGATTCATAGCCGTACAGCGAGCCCATGATGGCGGGCAGCACGAGCTGTTCAGGGTCGGCGCGAGAGAATCCGCCATTGCGGTCCGGTGACCACTGCATGGGCGTGCGCACGCCGTCGCGGTCGCCCAGGTGGATGTTGTCGCCCATGCCGATTTCGTCGCCGTAATACATGACGGGCGTGCCGGGCATCGAAAACAGCAGGCTGTTCATCAGCTCGACGCGGCGGCGGTCGCGTTCCAGCAGCGGTGCTAGCCGGCGGCGGATGCCGAGGTTCAGGCGCGCACGGCGGTCGCTTGCGTAGACCTCCCAGAGGTAGTCGCGCTCGGCGTCGGTCACCATTTCGAGCGTCAATTCGTCGTGGTTGCGCAGGAAGATGGCCCATTGGCAGCCGCTGGGCACCTCCGGCGTCTGACGCATGATGTCGGTGATCGGGAAGCGGTCTTCACGCGCGATCGCCATGTACATGCGCGGCATCAGCGGGAAGTGGAATGCCATGTGGCATTCGTCGCCGGCGCCGAAGTATTCCTGCGTGTCTTCGGGCCACTGGTTGGCTTCTGCCAGCAGCAGGCGGTTCTTGAATTCCCCATCCATGGCCGCGCGAATCTTGCGCAGCACGTCGTGCGTCTCGGGCAGGTTCTCGTTCGAGGTGCCTTCGCGTTCCACGAGGTAAGGCACGGCGTCCAGCCGCAGGCCATCTACCCCCAGGTTCAGCCAGAACTTCATCACGCCGATCACGGCCTTGAGCACGCGCGGGTTGTCGAAGTTGAGATCGGGCTGGTGCGAATAGAAACGGTGCCAGTAATACGCCTTGGCCACCGGGTCCCACGTCCAGTTGGAAGGTTCGGTATCGATGAAGATGATGCGCGTGCCGGCGTACTTCTTGTCGTTGTCGGACCACACATAGAAGTCGCGCAGCGCAGAACCCGGCTTGGCGCGCCGCGCACGCTGAAACCATGGGTGCTGGTCCGACGTGTGGTTGATGACGAGTTCCGTGATCACGCGCAGGCCCCGCGCATGCGCTTCGGCAATGAAGCGGCGCGCGTCGGCCATGCTGCCGTAATCGGGGTGCACGCCGCGGTATTCGGCGATGTCGTAGCCGTCGTCGCGGCGCGGCGACGGATAGAACGGCAGCAGCCAGATGACGTCCACCCCAAGCTCGGCGATGTAGTCGAGCTTGGAGATCAACCCGGGAAAATCCCCGACGCCGTCGTTGTCGGAATCGCAGAACGATTTGACATGCAGCTGATAGATGACGGCGTCCTTGTACCAGAGCGCGTCGTCCACCAGCAGCGCGGTCGGATTGCGCGTCATGACGGTTGTTCCTCCGAAGGCAGGGCCGGGCGCACGCGCCAGATGGCAAACGGCTGCTCGGGTTCAAGACGGATGTGCTGCCACTTGCCGCGCCACACGGTGCGCTGGCCGTTGACCAGGTTCTCGGCCATCAGCGCGCCGTGGTCAGGCAGGCCCCATTGCCACAGTGGCAGTTCGATATCGGATTCGTGCGCGGAGCGCGGGTCGAGGTTGATGGCCACGAACACCGTGTTGTCGCCAAAGCGGTCTGGCGGCAGGGCGTTGGCCAATTCGGCCGGCGAGGTTCCCAACTGCGCTGGCACCACGGGCGGCGTCGATTTGCTGAAGAACAGGATCTGCTCACCCGAGGCGGGTTGGAACGTCACGCCCAGGTGCGAGTGCAGTGCCGGATTGGCCCGGCGGATGCGGTTGAGCAGCGCAATCTCTTTGACGATGTTGCCGGGGCGGTTGTGGTCCCACGCGCGCAGTTGGTACTTCTCGGAGTCGAGGTACTCCTCCTTGCCCGGCACCGCAGCGCCTTCGCACAGCTCGAACCCGTTATAGACGCCCCACAGGCCAGACAGCGTGGCCGCCAGCGCGGCACGAATCAAAAAGCCCGGCCGGCCCGACGACTGCAGGAACACCGGGTTGATGTCCGGCGTGTTGACGAAGAAGTGCGGGCGGAAATATTCACGCACCGGCGTTCGCGTCAGCTCGGTCAGGTAATCGATGAATTCCTGCTTGGTGTGCCGCCACGTGAAGTACGTGTACGACTGCGAAAACCCCACCTTCGCCAGCCGGTACATCACCTTGGGCCGCGTGAAGGCTTCCGACAGGAACACCGTATCCGGATAGCGCGCACGGACCTCGCCAATCATCCATTCCCAGAACGGCAGCGGCTTGGTGTGCGGATTGTCGACGCGGAACAGGCGCACACCCTCGTCGGCCCAGAACATCACCACATCGCGCAGGGCGGTCCACAGGCCGGGCTTGGCATCGCTGGCATAGAAGTCGACGTTGACGATGTCTTCGTACTTCTTGGGCGGGTTCTCGGCGTATTTGATGCTGCCGTCGGGGCGCCATGCAAACCAGCCCGGGTGCTCGCGCAGCCAGGGGTGGTCGGGCGAGCATTGGATGGCAAAGTCCAGCGCCAGCTCCAGGCCTTTCTCACGCGCGGCGCGCACCAGGCGGCGGAAATCTTCCAGCGTGCCGAGCTGCGGATGGATGGCGTCGTGCCCGCCTTCGGCAGCGCCAATGGCGTATGGGCTGCCGGGGTCGTCGGCCTCCGCACGCAGGCTGTTGTTGCGGCCTTTGCGGTTGGTGCGGCCGATGGGGTGGATGGGCGGGAAGTACAGCACGTCGAAGCCCATGCCGCGGATGGCGCCCAGCCGGCGGATCACGTCGTCAAACGTGCCGTGCCGCTGTTCGTCATCCGATGCCGAGCGGGGGAACAGCTCGTACCAGCTCGCGAACGCCGCGCCACCGCGTTCCACGTCCAGCGGATACGCCACGCTTTCCACGTAGAACGGCCGGTAGTGCGAAGCCTGCGCCATCACGTGGGCGGTCACGGGGTCCAACAGCAGCGTGAGACGGTGCGCGTGGTCCGCCTCGGCCAACAGGTGGGCCAGTTTGTGCAAGGCGTCGACCGGTGCGTCCTTCGGCGCATGTTCTGCGGCCTGTGCGACGAGCTGCGCGCCTTCTTCCAGCTCCAGCGTTACGTCCACGCCGGCGGTGTGCTTCTTCTCCAGTTCAGACCGGTAGGTGCCGAACGCATCGCGCCACGCGGCCACGGCATAGGCGTGCCGCCCCAGCCGTTCGGGCCGGAACGCGCCACGCCAGCGGTCGTTGCCCAGCGGCATCATCGGTACGTGCTGCCACGTGTCTTCATCTTGCGCGCGCCACAGCAGGTGCACGGCCAACTTGTCGTGCCCGTCCATCAGCACATCGGCCTCGACGACGATGTCATCGCCCACCAGGCGCTTCACGGCAAAGCGGCCGTCTTCAACGGAGGGCTGCACCTGTTCGATGCCGATGCGCGGCGACGCAATGGCCGCGTTGACAGGGTCTTTCGCTTCGCCGGCCTTGGCGCGCTGGCTCTTGGCGGCTTTGGCTGTCGCGGGATAGCGCACCGGAGCATTGCGGAACACGCGCCAGACCTGCACGTCGCCGGGCAGCAGATCGATCTCGGCCAAGGGCCGTGCATTGGCACGCAGCGTGTCGTCGCAACTGCCCACCGGTTCGGTCAGCAGGTCGAGCGCTACGCCGCGCGTAAAGCCGCCAGCCACGCCGGGCAGAAAGTGGTCGGCATGCACCGACACGCCCATGTGCAGATCAGGGTTGATGACGGTCAGTGTGGCGGCATCGCCCGCGCGCAGGTCGGGGCCGTCGGCGCGCAAGAGGGCGGTGGCGGGCGCGTCGGGGCCAGTCAGCATGCGCAGTTCGGCGTGCGGCGCCACGGTGTTCGTCTCGCGTGCGGCGCGGATGGTGGCGTTCACATCGCGCACGGCATCGCTCAGGTCGAATGCGGCATGGGCGTCGATCCATTGCTGGTCGGAGGGGTCACCGCGCTCGGCCAGCATCGGCAGCAGGGCGCCCCGTTCGAAGCCCAGCGGCATCAGCCAGCCGGCATCGAGCGTGTCGGCCACGTGCAGGAGGCGGCGATAGGCGCGTTCACGGATCATCGCGTCGCCAAACGCCTGTCCGTAGCGCGTGCCGAACGGTGCTTCCACGGTGGCGATGGGCGGTGCCACAGCGGCCAGGCGCGCGTGCTCTTCCACCATCCAGCCGGCGCGGAAATCCCACCAGCGCAGCGACGAAAATGTTGCATCAAAGCCGACACCGGCCAGCGCATCGAGCGCCGCACCATCCATGCCGGGCGTCCACGCCAGGAAGCGTACGGCGCCGGCGTCCTTGCGCACGTCGGCAATCAACGTGCGCCAGCCGTCTGCAGGCAGGCGGGCGGGCGCTTCGCAGCGGAACCCGCCAATGCCCAATGCGGCCCAGGCCCGCAGTTGCTGAGCCCACCACGTGAGGATGGCATCTGCGTTGCGCGGGTCGTCGTGGCGGAAGGACGCCACCTCAAGGTGCGATGGCGGCAGGCGCGGGTCCAGCGCGTTGCCGTCTTCGGCATGGCTGGCGAACCAGTCCGGGTGGTCGGCACGCAGGGGCGCATCAACGGCCACGCGGTCGATCACCAAGTCGAGCAGCAACGTAAGCCCGCGCGAGTGGCAGCCTTCGGCCAGCTTGGCGAGCGCGGCGTCGGCCGGCCCTCCGCCTAGCGCCGCATGCAGTTGCGCATGGTCACGGGTGACGAAGACGTTGCCGGACGCACCCACCGCAAACGGCGGCGCCATCAACACATGATCGAAACCCAACGAGGCGATGCGGTCGAGCACGCCGTCCCAGCGGTCGAGCCTGCCCAGTTGCAGCGGATGCACGTAGCAGATGGCCGGAGCGTATGGGGGCTCCGCCGCGGTGGGCGGTGCGGTGCTCGGCATTGCTGCCGGCCGGGTCACCGATTTGGCATTGCTGCCGGGGGGCTTGGCCGCCTTGAGTGCGGCCGTGGTTTTACGTGGAGTAGCGGGCTTGGGCGACTTGGTCTCGGGCATGCGTGAAAGCGGGGCAGAGCGTCAGGCGCGGTCAGGCACGGATCTTCTCGGCACTGGCGGCGCGCGCCACCGCGTGCGCTCGGATCTCGTCGGACAGCGCCGTCGAGCGTCGCCGCGCCGGCGTACGCACAGGTTGGTCGGGTCGGGGCGTATGCAGCGCGTCGGGTGTGACGGGCGTCTGCGCAAGCGCCACGGCGGGCATTGGCGTGGCGGCTGGCACGAGGGTGCGGTACAGCGCGATGTATTCGCGTGCGGGCTGCGACCAGCCGAAGTCGGTCGTCATGCCGTTGTATTGCAGGATGCGCCACGCCTGCGGCTGGGCGAAGACGCGCAGGGCACGCTCCACCGCGGCCACCATGGCGTCGGCGGTGTCGCCGTCAAACAGGAAGCCTGTGGCGCCGTGCAACGCCGCTTCGGGCGAGCCGCGATCGGTGATCGTGTCCATCAGCCCCCCGACGCGCGACGCGACCGGCACCGTGCCGTAGCGCATCGAATAGAGCGGCGTCAGGCCGCACGGCTCGAAGCGGCTGCCATGCAGCAGGATGTCGGCGCCGGCGTGCAGCAGATGGGCATAGGCTTCGGTGTAGCCGATCTTCGCGGCCACCTGGCGCGGATACCGCGCTGCCAGCTCAGCCATGCCGGTCTCGTAGGCGTGTTCACCGCAGCCGAGCACGGCGACCTGCAATTGCGGGTTGGATTCCAGCAGTTGGGGCAGCGCCTGCAACGTCACGTCGGCCATCTTCTGATGCGTCAGGCGGCTGCCCACGGCCAGCAGCGGCGCCTTGGCGTCTTCCGGCAGCCCGAAGCGCTGCTGCAGTACGCGCTTGGCGGTGTGCTTGCCGCTCAGGTTGGCGGCAACAAACGGCTGCGGCAGCAGTGGGTCTTTCGACGGGTTCCACACGTCGTTGTCGATGCCGTTGAGGATGGCGACGAGGTCTTGCTGGCGTGCGCGCAGCAGGTCCTGCATGCCGCAACCTGCCGTGTCGGTCAGGATTTCGCGCGCATAGGCGTGGCTTACCGTGGTGATGCGATCTGCCCACAGCAGGCCGGCCTTCAGGAAGCTGAACTGACCCCAGAACTCGGCTTCGTGCGCCGCATCGGCCGGCACGCCAATATCCGGTACCACATGCATCGGGAAATTGCCCTGGAACGCGAGGTTGTGGATCGTGAAGACGGTCTTCACCGGCACTTGCGCACGCTTGACGAACAGCGGCACCAGCCCCGCATGCCAGTCATGCGCCTGCACGATGTCAAAACGATGCACGCCCGGCACACCGCCGGCAACGCGCGCAGCGGCCTGGCTGAATGCCGCAAAGCGCAGCGCGTTGTCGTCATATGGCTGGCCGTGGCCGTCGAGGTAAGGATTGCCGGGCCGTGCGAACAGCGCCGGCGCGTCGAACAGCAGCACCGGGATGCCCTGTGCGCCCATGCGGCCACTCAGCAGGCGGGCGCGGCCGCCCGGCAGGTCGGTCCATTCGCACACGGTGCGCGTGTGCTGCAACTGCGTGATGGCGTCGGGATAGCCCGGCAGCATCACCGTCACTTTCATGCCTGCGCGCCGCAATGCGTGCGCGCAGGCCCCGACCATATCTCCAAGCCCGCCGGTCTTGGCCAGCGGCACAGCTTCAGAAGCGACAAAGAGAACGTTCAGCGACAAGGTCATGCTCCCGGAGGAATTTGCCTGCCGGGCCGTCAGCCAACTGCATGAGCAGTGGACGGCGCCGATGCGCGGCGGAGGTTTTCGATCGACCTCTTCGCGCAAGACCTATGCCAGTCAGACAGACGCTGACAAGGCTGTAGTCTTGGCCCGCGCCGCCTGGGCTGTACGTCATGTGCGCGCGGCGAGAGCACGTGCGGGGTGTGCAACCTGCGGGTGCGCCATGTAATTTCGTCTATGCACGCAGACGCACCTTTTGGATATGTGGCGCTTCAGTCGGTAGGTGCTCGATTGCCCAGGCAATAGAAAAAAACAATCGGTAAAATCATATCAATCAACTTGTGCAATGCATCGATCGACGATACGATCCATTCCGTTGTCAACCAAGCAACCCAACCGAAAACCACTATGTCGCTGATCAATACTCAAGTCCAACCGTTCAAGGCCCAAGCGTTCCACAACGGCAAGTTCATCGAAGTCACGGATGAGTCGCTCAAGGGCAAGTGGTCCGTGCTGATCTTCATGCCGGCCGCATTCACCTTCAACTGCCCGACCGAAGTGGAAGACGCAGCGGACAACTACGCAGAATTCCAGAAGGCTGGCGCCGAGGTCTACATCGTCACGACCGACACGCACTTCTCGCACAAGGTGTGGCACGAAACGTCACCGGCCGTGGGCAAAGCCCAGTTCCCGCTGGTGGGTGACCCGACGCACCAACTGACCAACGCATTCGGCGTGCACATTCCGGAAGAAGGCCTGGCGCTGCGCGGCACGTTCGTGATCGACCCGCAAGGCGTGATCAAGACGATGGAAGTGCACGACAACGCCATCGCCCGTGACGTGAAGGAAACCCTGCGCAAGCTCAAGGCAGCCCAGTTCGTCGCCAACAACCCGGGCAACGTGTGCCCGGCCAAGTGGAACGAAGGCGCCAAGACGATCAAGCCGTCGCTCGACCTGGTCGGCAAGATCTAAGTTGTAAAGGCTGTTGCTGCAGAAATGCAGCGGAAAAAACGGCCGGCTCTGCCGGCCGTTTGCTTAAGGGCGCAGGCATGTGCCGCGCCCCCTGATTTGTCCGGACACGGATTCAACGAATACAAAGGAAGTCGTCATGCTGGATGCTGATGTCAAGGCCCAACTGAAGGCCTACCTCGAACGCCTCGTGCAGCCCATTGAGCTGGTCGCCAACGTCGATGACAGCGAGGGCTCCCGCGACATGATGGACCTGCTGCGCGACGTGGCCGAGCAGTCCAGCATGATCGTGCTGACCGAACAACGCGACGCCGCCGAACGTGCGCCGTCGTTCCTGATCCGCCGCACCGGCGCGGATGTGAGCGTGCGTTTTGCCGCCATCCCGACCGGTCACGAGTTCACGTCGCTCGTGCTGGCGCTGCTGCAAGTGGGCGGCTATGCGCCCAAGCTCGAAGCTGACGTTATCGAACAGATTCGCAATATCGAAGGGGATTTCCGCTTCGAGACCTACATGTCGCTCACGTGCCAGAACTGCCCGGACGTGGTCCAGGCGCTGAACGTGATGTCCGTGATCAACCCGCGTATCCAACACGTCGCCATTGACGGCGCGCTGTATCAGGGCGAAATCGAAGCGCGCCAGATCATGGCCGTGCCGACCGTGTTCCTGAACGGTGAGACCTTCGGCACGGGCCGCATGGGCGTGGAAGAAATTCTCGCCAAGATCGACACCGGCGCTGCTGCGCGTGATGCTGAAAAGCTTGCCGCCAAGGAAGCGTTTGACGTGCTGATCGTCGGCGGTGGCCCAGCGGGTGCGGCGGCTGCGGTGTACGCGGCGCGCAAGGGCGTGCGCACGGGCGTGGTGGCCGAGCGTTTTGGCGGCCAGGTGCTCGACACGCTGGGCATTGAAAACTTCATCTCCGTGCAGGAGACCGAAGGGCCGAAGTTTGCCGCCGCGCTGGAGCAGCACGTACGCCAGTACGACGTCGACATCATGAACACGCAGCGCGCGGTCAAGCTCACGCCGGCAGACAAGCCGGGTGGCTTTGCCGAGGTAACGCTGGCGAACGGCGCGGTGCTCAAGGGCCGCTCGGTCATCCTGTCGACCGGCGCGCGCTGGCGCAACGTCAACGTGCCGGGTGAGCAGGAATACAAGAACAAGGGCGTGGCGTACTGCCCGCACTGCGATGGCCCGCTGTTCAAGGGCAAGCGCGTGGCCGTCATCGGCGGCGGCAACTCGGGTGTGGAAGCGGCCATCGACCTGGCCGGCCTCGTGAGCCACGTCACGCTGCTGGAATTCGCCAGCGAGCTGAAGGCCGATGCCGTGCTGGTGCGCAAGCTGCAAAGCCTGCCGAATGCGACCATCGTGACCAATGCGCAGACCACCGAGATCACCGGCGACGGCCAGAAGGTCAACGGCCTGCGCTACAAGAGCCGCATGGATGGCGTTGAGCACACTGTCGCGCTCGAAGGCGTGTTCGTGCAGATCGGTCTGGTGCCCAACACCGAATGGCTGGATGGCGCGCTTGAGCGCAACCGCTTTGGCGAGATCGTCGTCGATGCGCGTGGCCAGACCAGTGCGGAAGGTGTGTTTGCGGCAGGCGATGCGACCACGACGCCGTACAAGCAGATCATCATCGCCACCGGCGATGGCGCGAAGGCCGCACTGTCCGCGTTCGATCATCTGATCCGCGTGCCGCTGGCCGAAGCTGCCTGAAGCTGAAACAGGCTGAACCCAGCCGTACAAAGCCGGACTTCGCGATCAGCGGGTCCGGCTTTTTTCTTTGGCGCTTTGGTGCTCAGCCGGCGGCGGACTGCAGCGCTTGCGCGCGCGCGGAGCACATGTCGACAAGGCGATCGCGCAACGCGCGCCCCGCGCTGTCGAGGTCGGGTCGCGCAAAAAGCGCCAGCTCCAGTCCGCCGATCTCCGGAAACCCATCGGCAGCGCCGAGCACGCGATGTCCGGCCTGCACGGTGCTGGCCGGCAGCAGGCTCACGCCCAACCCCGCGCTGACAGCCGCGCACAGGCTCGCCAGGCTCGGGCTTGAATACGTGATACGCCATGGCTGGCCGATCGATTCCAGCGCGTGCAGCATCTCCTGCCGATACAGCGCGCCCACCGGAAACACCACCAGCGGCACCGCAGGTTGCGATGGCCCGAGCGGCAGCGTGTGCGGCCGCTCGGCGCTGTCGATCCAGCAAACCGGCTCAGCCCAGCGCGCATGGCAATCGCTATCGGTGCCCCATTGCTTGACGAGCAGCATGTCGAGATCGCCGTTGCGGTACAGGCGCAGCAGGTGGTGGGAGAGGCCGCTTTCCACCTCCAGACGTAGCCGCGGGCGCTCGCGCGCGAAGCTGGCGATGAGCGGCATCAGTGCGCCGCTGCCAAGGTCTTCCGGCACGCCCAGGCGCAGCACGCCGCCAGTGTGTTCGGGGCTGAGCGCCTCGCTGGCTTCGTTGGCCAGCCGTAGCAAACGGCGGGCGTAGCCAAGCAGGCGATCGCCTTCTTCCGTCGGTAGCACCTGGCGCTGGCTGCGGTCGAGCAGGCGGCAGTCCAGCTGCTGCTCGAGCCGCAGGATCTGCTGGCTGACAGTCGATTGCGTCAGGTGCAGATGCTCGGCCGCGCGGGTGAAGTTGCCCGTATCGACCACCGTGACAAAGCTGCGCAGCAAGACAAGATCAATCATTTGAAAACCCACTGAACATCATTCCGCTATTTAATTTGAACATGTTTAGGGGCACAACCATAATCGACCCGCAATTTCGTATGCGGAGAACCCGATGTTCGATGAGCAGTTCATGCGTGAGGCGGTGGAGCTTGCGCGCGGTAACGTCAACGCCGGTGGCCTGCCGTTTGGAGCGGTGCTGGTGCGCGACGGCAAGATCGCCGCGCGTGCCGTCAACGAGGTGCACACCACCAACGACCCCACCGCGCATGCCGAAATGCAGGCCATCCGCCAGGCAAGCCACACGCTGGCCACGCCCGACTTGCGCGGTGCGGTGATGTACGCCAGCGGCCATCCGTGCCCGATGTGTTTTGCGGCGATGCACCGCTGCGGTATTCGCGCGGTGTACTTCGCGTATTCGAACGAAGATGGCGAGCCTTTCGGTATGTCGACCGCCGCCCTGTATGCCGAAATGCGTCGCGCACCGGCGGACGGTGAACTGCAACTGCATCCGTCCAGGCCGACGGGCGAGCAGGGCCTTTACGAAGCTTGGCAGGCCCGTCGCGCTCGGGCTGAACCTGCGCCCTGAGATTCAACGAACTAGCCGCGGTTGTTTCAGAAGCGAGCGATTCCCCGATCGGTCAGGGGAAGATGGACGAAGCGGGCTCACGCATTCAGCTCGGCGACAATTCGCTCGGCGAGGAAATCGCAGGGTTGTCGGTTGGAAGTGACACTACGCGCCAAGACGATCTCCAACGTACCGATCTCCGGCAGGCCGTGCGTGGCTCCGAGCAACGTAAAGTCGGAGGGCACGGCACATCGCGCCAATGGGGTGACGGCGAGGCCCGCGCGGGCCATCGTCAGCAAGCCCAGCAGGCTCGGGCTTTCATACGAAGTCCGGTAGGCGATCTTTGCGCGCTCGAGACTGCGGATCGCTTTTTCCCGCGCGACGCTGCCGGGCAGAAACACCGCAATGGGCAATGGCCGTTCACGCCAGATTTCCGTGGCCCCCGGGCCTGCTGCCCACACCATTGGTTCGTGCCGCAAAAATTCGCCGGTCAGCCCTTTGACGCGCGTGGCGCAGACGAGGTCCACCGTGCCATCACGCAACATTGGCGCTAACGCCACGCTGGGCAAGCCGATCACCTGGATCTCGACCTTCGGATAGCTGGCCGAGAATTTCTTGAGAATCGGTGGGAACAGCGACGACGCGTAGTCGTCCGGCACACCGATCACCACGCGGCCCGTCACGTCCGGCCGCACGACCGCTGCCCAGGCTTCATCACGCAGCGCAATGATCCGGCGCGCATACGCCAGCAGCACCTCGCCGTCTTGTGTTGGTATCACGCTACGCGGCTTGCGCACGAACAGCGCCTTTCCGAGCGCCGATTCCAGCGTCTTGATCTGCATGCTCACGGCCGATTGCGAGCGGTGCACGAGATCTGCCGCCCGGCTGATCGTGCCTGTGTCGGCAACGGCGACGATCATGGTGAGAACGTCGACGTCCAGGGCTTTCATCTCGGTACTCATGCGCGCTCGCTTGCGAGGATGTATCAGAAAAACTGAAAGATTCCATCAATATTATGCGATTTTCTTTTCAATCGCAGTGCAGCAAAGTCTCGGCAAAACGGAGTTTCAACAATGAATGCGCGAACGCCCCTGACGACGCTGGCTCTTGCCGGTATATGGCCACAACCCGCTTTTGCTGCCACCGCCTCGGGCACCTCGGTGCCCTACGTAGAAGCGGGAAGCGGCGAGCCGATGGTCTTTGTTCACGGGTCGTTGTGCGATTACCGCTATTGGGATCCGCAGCTTGCCGCGCTGTCGAAGCAGTTCCGCTGCTTTGCGCCGAGCCTGGGCCACTATTGGCCGGAAACCCACGCATTCGGGCACGGCGATTTCAGCTGGGAAGCGCACGTCGTTGAAACGGCAGAGTTCATCGAGGCGCTCGGGCTGGGCCCGGTGCACCTGGTTGGCCATTCGCGCGGCGGTTGCGTTGCGTTCCATCTGGCGCGGCAGTACCCGCACCTGGTAAAGACGCTCACGCTGGCCGATCCGGGCGGGCCGTTGCAGGCAACGCCGCAAGCAGCGACCGGCGCCTTGCCGCCTGCGGTCCAGGCATTGAGAGCGCAAGCTGCCGACCTGATCGAACAGGGTGAATTCGACGCCGGCCTGAACCTGTTTGTGGACTCGGTCACCATGCCCGGCTTCTGGAGCATGAGCACGCAGAGCTTTCGCAGGATGGCGCTGGACAACGCGCTCACGCTGCCCAAGCAGCTGCGTGATCCACTACCCGCCTATACGCCTGAGGCGGCCAGCGAAATCCAGTGCCGTACGTTGCTGATCGACGGGCAAAAGAGCCCGCGCATGTTCCGGAACACCGTCGACAAACTCCATGCGTGGATTCCGCAGGCTGAACGTCAAACCATCGCCGGCGCCTCGCATGGCATGAACATCGCCAACCCGGGCGCGTTCAACCGGGCGCTTAGTCAATTTGTTGCCTGGTCGCCCCATACGTAGCCATCAGCAGTCCGAAGCACACGCCGACGACGTCCACGCAGGCCCCTTTGTGTGCAACCAATATGATCAGCAGCAAGCCAATCTGCTAACTCGTAGCCAGATCGATGCGTACGCCGGCAGTGAAAAGATCGTAGCGGACGCTTGATGCGTCATCAGACCGTCAGCATTGAGGGGGTAGACGGCTACGCCCGCGCAATCGGGCCGGTGTGATGCCGCCTGCGGCGTCGAGAAAGCCGCGCTCGGATCGGGGTCTTCAAAGATCGCAAAGAAAAACGCTTGTAATGCGAATCATTCGCATTTATAGTGTGTCCATCGACGGCGCTGCAGCCGATGGATCCGCCCCTTAGGGCATATCCCTCAGAGCGCCGCATCGAACCGAATTTCGCTGCGTGCGCTCGCTATTCCATGGGCAGCGCCCGGCACTCGATCTTTTGTGGGGACCGCTCTGACACACAGAGCGTTTGGCAGTAGCAAGCCGCCCGACAGTCGGGAAAGCACTCAGACCCCGCTTTCCCGACTGCGACTTTTCCGGGCTGCCAGCCATGCCGTTTTTTTTTAGAACTTGTCGACCCGGCCTGCATGTTCGTGGCCTTGTCGTTTCCGTTCTCTCCCGCTGCAATACCCCGCCTGCCGTACCCAAATCTCGCCCAACGAACGCCATGCCAAACTCGACCGACCTGCACCGGGCGGGGCTCAAAGCCACGTCGCCGCGCGTCAAGATTCTGGAAATCCTCACCGCCGGTACGGAACACGGCCGCCACCTGAGCGCAGAAGATGTGTACCGCCAGTTGCTCACGTCGGAACTCGACATCGGCATCTCAACGGTCTACCGCGTGCTCAATCAGTTGGTCGATGCCGGCGTGCTGTTGCGCCATACGTTCGAGGCCGGCCATGCGGTGTATGAGCTAGACGAGGGCGCACACCACGATCACCTGATCTGCTTGTCGTGCGGCCGCGTGGAGGAGTTTCACGACGACGCCATCGAGTCGCGGCAGGAGCGTGTGGCCAACGAGCGCGGCTTTGTGCTGCGCGATCACGCGCTGGCGCTCTACGGCGTATGCCCCGCGTGTCAGGCTGGTGCGGGGGTGTCCGGCGCGATTGGGTTGAACGCGTGATGTGATCCGGTAACTTGCTGAAACAGTATCGGCGGAATCATGGCGAAACTCACTGCGCGCTCGGTGTTCCAACTCCCTGTTATTCAGGAGATGCCGATGCAACGCCGTCTGAAGTCCGAACATGAACTCAAGACCTTGCTGGCCCGCTGCGTCCAGCAACATCCGGAATGCGCACAGTGCGAACTGCGCGCCATGTGCATTCACCGCCCCGATCACACCGGCTGCAATTGGAGCGCCGAGTTTGATTTTCCGGTCGAAGACGATGCCGCTGCCATTCGCGGTCTGTCCGTCGCCAAGCGCCTACTGACGCGCGCTCGCACGCAGTACAACGTGGTGCCGGCCCAGTAACCTGCGCCGCTTATCCCTTCGCCTGGCGAGAGATCCGTTCCAGCAGCGCGCGTGCGCTTTCACCGTGCCCCTGTTGTGCCAGCAGGCGCGCATTCAGCACGAGGTTTTCGAGGACCAGCTTGGCGATGCTCGCCGTGAGCGACACGATCACCTCATCCTGGCTGAAATGGGCATTTTCCATTTGCGTCAGCTGGCGCGACACCAGCTTGCAGACCAGGTCGCGCAACATCTGCTCGTCAAAGGGCAGGTTGGCGAAATCCACCGGGTCTTCCTTCTCGACTTCCGCAATCAACTGGACCAGCAATTCTTCGGTCATGACGCGTCCCCCGTTCAGGTTTGGACCAGTCTACGCCTGCGCTGGACAAAAACAAAACGGGCCCGCGTCATGCGAGCCCGTCGGTGTTGTGACGTTGCGTCGGCCGTTATTTGCGCCGCACGAAGTGGATCGGCTGTTCAACCGCCGCGGATGATGACGATTCGCCCGATGCGCAACCGCTGCAACCGCTGCCGCATGCGCTGCCCGAAAGCGGATCGGAGTGGCACGAAGGCGACTCACCCGGCGTGAGCAACCGCTGCCCGAAGGCGCGCATCCAGCCCGGCCGCGACGGTCGATCACACCAGCCCGCCACGCGTGCGACCGTGCGGGCACGCATTGCCGGCGCATAGCGGCCGGTCAGCGACAAGGCGCTCAGCGCCACGACTGTGGCGACAACGCCGGTTTCGACAACGTGGTACACGCTCATGTCAGCACCCGTGCGATCTGGTAGGTGGCGAACGCGGCCAAGTAGGCCAGCGCGAAGAGGTAACCGGCGGTGCCTGCCATGACCTTCCACGAGTTGGTCTCGCGGCGGATGGTGGCCAGCGTCGAGATGCACTGGGGCGCGTAGACGTACCACGCAAGGAAGGCCAGCGCCGTGGCCAGCGACCATTGCTGGGAGATGATCGGCGCCAGCTGCGCAGCCGCGTCTTCATGCGTGGCCGACAGCGAGTACACCGTCGCCAACGCGCCCACGGCCACTTCACGTGCAGCCATGCCGGGAATCAGCGCAATACACATCTGCCACGTGAAGCCGATCGGCGCGAACACGACTTCGAGCGCGCGGCCGATCATCCCCGCAAAGCTGTAATCGATGGCCGGCAGCGTGGCGTTGGCCGGCGGCGAGGGGAACGTCGAGAGGAACCACAGCACCACCATCATCTTCAGGATGACCGTGCCGATGCGGCGCAAGAAAATGCGTGCACGTTCGATCAGGCCGACGATCAGGTTGCGCGCGCTGGGCAGCCGGTACGACGGCAGTTCGAGAATGAGCGGGTGCTCATTGCGATCGCGCTTCAGATACTTGAGCACGTAGGCCACGACCAGCGCCGATACGATGCCCGCCATGTACAGCCCGAAGAGCACCAGTCCCTGCAGATTGAACAGGCCCCACACCTGCCGTACCGGGATGAATGCGCCGATCAGCAGCGCATACACCGGCAGCCGCGCCGAGCATGTCATCAGCGGTGCGACAAGAATCGTCACGAGCCGGTCGCGCGGGTCCTGAATGGTGCGCGTGGCCATCACGCCGGGGATTGCGCACGCAAAGCTCGACAGCAGCGGAATGAAGGAGCGTCCGGAGAGCCCGGCGCCCGCCATCAACCGGTCGAGCAGGAAGGCTGCGCGTGGCAGATAGCCTGACTCTTCCAGCGAGAGGATGAAGAGGAACAGGATCAGGATCTGGGGCAGGAACACCAGCACGCTGCCCGTGCCGGCAATGATGCCGTTCACCAACAGGCTTTTGAGCATGCCGTCAGGCATGACATTGCCGACCCACACGCCCACGGCCTCCACAGCGGCCTGGATGCCGTCCATGAGCGGCTGCGCCCACGAGAACACTGCCTGGAACATGAGGAACATCAGCACGGCCAGCAGCATTAGGCCCAGTACCGGGTGCAGCACGATGCGGTCGAGCCGGTCGTCCAGCTCGGCCGTGCTGCGCGGCATGGTCACGGCGGAATCGAGCAGGCGCTTCACCTCGACGTGCGGATCGGCGTCGGCCGGCAGCCCAACCGGCACAGCCGGGAGTTGTTCGTGATCGATATGCGCCACGAGCTCGGCTGCGCCGTTGCGCTTGATGGCCACGGTTTGCACCACCGGCACGCCCAGGGCGGTTTCCAGCTTGGCACGGTCGATGCGGATGCCGCGCCGCTCGGCCGCATCCACCATGTTCAGCGCCAGTACCATCGGCAGGCCCAGGCGTTGCAGCTCCAGCACGAAGCGCAGGTGCAGCCGCAGGTTTGTGGCGTCGACCACGCAGATCAGCAAATCGGGGCGTGACTCACCGCGGAACGTGCCAAGGCAGATATCGCGCGTAATGGCTTCGTCGGGGCTGGTGGCGATCAGGCTGTAGGCGCCCGGCAGATCCAGAATCTGCACATGCCGGCCCGACGGCGAGGTAAAGCGGCCTTCCTTGCGCTCGACCGTCACGCCCGCATAGTTGGCGACCTTCTGGCGGCTGCCCGTCAGCAGGTTGAACAGCGCGGTCTTGCCGCAGTTGGGATTGCCGACCAAGGCAACGCGCAATGCGGGTGTGGAAGCGGAGGAGGAAGAAGCGTGCATCTGCATGAAGCCGGATAAGCGGAGCCGGAGGGCGGCGGCAATGGGAGGCTGGCTATGCCGCCTCGCGCACCTTGGCGGGCGGGGCCGTCTCGGGAGCGGCGATGACGGCGGCGGGTTGCGTTGCCGATTGGGCGCGCACGCGCACGCGGGCAGCCTCCTGGCGACGCAGTGCAAAGCGGGTGAAGCCCACCTGCACGACCAGCGGATCGCCGCCGAACGGGCCGACGGCCACCACGCGCACCTCTTCGCCCGTCACGAACCCGAGTTCGCGCAGGCGTTGGCTGATGGGATCGGCGGGTTCACGGTCTTCAACGTGATCCACCACCGCCGTCGCCCGGCGGGAAAGCTCGGAAAGCCGCATCGTGCGTGATTGTTAACGTAGCGTGGTACAAGCAAGGAGGCTAAATGCGAATCGTTTTCATTATAACGCAACATCCCGTGTGACGGGCTGCGGCACCGGGTCGCTGGGATGGATATTTCGGAGGACGGGTTGTTACGGAGTCAGGCGTTGTGCAGAAGGCACACGCGAAAGGCGCAGGGTGGCCAAACCCGCTGCCCATGCAGGGTTTTTCCCAAATTACCCTATCCTGGGTATTGGCCTGAACGGGGAGCATTGCCTATCCTTCAACTGCGCTGAACTTCCCCGTTCAAAGCGTATTCTTGAAGCCACCGGATACCGCTATCCGGTGGCTTTTTCTATGGGCGCTTGCCGCGCACCGACGTCCCGCGCCAGACGCTGCCGGCACCGTGACCCCGAGCTCGCCTTGCTGTTGAGCAGCATGGCGGCAACGGTGGTTGGGGCCCCGCTTTGCCAACACCGCTACCACCTCTCACGCCGCCTGCCATGCCGATTTGCGGCACGGTCACGTACAGGCTATCCACAAGTTGCGTGCGATAGGAATTGCAAGCAAAATGCTTGCGCACTGCGTCAGCCGTCCGCCGGCACGATGCCGCAACTGCATCGTGCGCCGAGGGGATGGTCCTTGAGCCGCGCATCGTGCAACCGCAGAGTGCATTCGCTCTCCATATAGGCTCTACCGGTCATTCAAGTGCCGAAGCACGCTTTCTTTCCCACCACGCTGCGCGGCCGCTTGCTTGCCCTGGCCGCGGTGGCCGCCTTGCCGGCCATCTTCGTGGCGATTGCCGGTGTGGCGCTTTACCGTGACCGGCTCAACGATCACCTTGCTCAGCACCTGACCCACGAAACCGAGGCCGCCGCTGCACGTGTCGGCATGGTGCTTTCCAACGCCAACGCGCTGCTTTCCGTCCTGCTTGCCGATGATTCGGCCCTGCGGATGGACGAACAGGAATGCAGCCGCTTCGTCAGCCGCGTCGCGCACAACCAGAACGACCTGGCTGGGCTGGGCCTTATCGATGCGCATAGCAAGGTGGTATGCGCGCCCGATATGGCACGACTTGGCGTCACGGTGTCGGATCGGCCGTACGTTCGTGAAGTGTTGAAGAGCGGCAAGCCCGTGCTGTCGTCGTTCTCGACGGGCCGGGTCTCTCGTGAGCCCGTTCTCATTTCCGGGCGACCCATGGTCGGTGTCGACGGTGCCATTCGCGGCGTCGCCTATGCCTCTGTGCGGCAGAGTGCGTTGATTGCGGCAGCCATGGAGGGCGTGTCGGAAGCACCGGTCTATCTTGTGGACCAGGCGGGCAATGTGTTGTCGACCCACGGCACTTTGACCGCCGAGCAAGTGCCGGCCATCGTGCGCGGGCCGCTGCTGGCAAAGGCGGACCAGCAGCCTGGCGAACCCCTGCTGGTGGACGACACAGACGGCGTGCGCCGCGCCTACGCCGCGATGGTGGTGCCGCATGCGGCCGGCGGACATTTGCGCATCGTGCGCGGTGTGGATGCCACCGATATCGTTCGCCAGCAGCGCAACGTGACGCTGGCCGGCGGCGGCGCCATCATGCTGATGGTCGTGATGCTGCTGGCGCTGATCCAGATGGCGCTGCGGCGGATGGTGATGCCGCGCATCGATGCGCTCGTGGATGCGGCGCGCCGCTACGCAACGGGTGATTTTTCTGCCCGCGTGCCCGAGCACGGTACCTCACGCGATGAGCTCTCGCTGCTGGAGCGCACCTTCAACGAAATGCGTGCCGCGATCCAGCGCCACGACGCCACCGTCCACCGCCTGACCGAGCGCTTTCAGCGCGTGGCGCGTGCCACCAACGACTGGATCTTCGACTGGGATATCGCCACCGGCGAGTCCTGGGCCAACGCCAGCCTGCATCGGCTGCTAGGCAGCGATGCGCTGCTGAGCCCTGGCGACGACGACGGCGCAGGCGGGGGCACCTCGCGCACGCTCACCTTCTACCAATTCGTACACCCAGACGACGTCGATGCCTTCGCCAAGGAGCTGCGCGCCGTACTGAATTCGGACCGCGACAGCTGGCAGCACGTCTGCCGCGTGATCGATGCCAACCGCGCCACGCGCACGGTGGAAATTCGCGCGAGCCTGTATCGAGATCAGAACGGCCGCGCTGTGCGCGTGGTCGGTGGGGTGACCGACATTTCGCAGCGCTCGGCGATTGAACAAGAGCTGCGCAGCAGCGAAGCGAACCTGCGGGTGGCCGAACAGATTGCGCTCCTGGGTAGTTGGCGTTGGGACGTGCTGCGCGACTCGACCACGTGGTCGTCAGGCATGTATGTGTTGACGGGCATGCCGCTGGGCGCGCCCCCGGCCTTTGCGCAGCAGGCGCAGTTCTTTACCGCCGACAGCTATAACCGCCTGCGTGAGGCCGCCAGCCGCGCCGTGACGGAAGGTGAACCGTACGCGCTGGACCTGGAGATGATCCGCCGCGACGGCGAACACCGCTGGGTGCTTTCGCGCGGCAATATCGAGCGTAATGACCGCGATGAGGTTGTCGCCCTGTTCGGCACCATGCAGGACATCACCGAGCGGCGCGATTCCGACGAGCAACTGCGGCTGCTGCGCCGCGTGGTCGAGTCAGTGCCGTCCGGCATTACCGTGGCCGACGCGCAGCAGCCCGACCTTCCGATCGTGTATGTGAACCCCGGCTTCGAGCGCATGACGGGCTATCGCGCAGAGGAAGTGCTGGGCCGCAATGCACGCTTCCTGCACTCGTCTGAGCCGGGGCAGCCTGCGCTCAACGAAGTGCGTGCAGCCCTGCGCGACGAAAGCGAGATCCGCGTGCTGCTGCGCAACTTCCGCAAGGACGGCCACGCGTTCCTGAACAACTTCCTGCTCTCGCCGGTGCGCGATGCCAAAGGCGCGGTCACGCATTACGTCGGCATTCAGGACGACGTGACCGAGCAAGAGATGACGCGCACGCGCCTGGCGCAGCACGCTACGATCGATCCGCTCACGGGCCTGCCCAACCGCACGCTGCTGGCCGATCGTGTGCAGCAGGCAGTGGAAATGGCCGCGCGCCAGCGCAGCCGCTTCTATGTGGCGCTCGTCAACATTGACCGCTTCAAGGTCGTCAACGACAGCCTTGGCCACCTATTGGGCGACGAGGTGCTGCGCCGTGTGGCCGAGCGCCTGCGCGATGCGGCCGATACGGTGGACACCGTGGCGCGTTTTGGCGGCGATGTGTTTGCGCTGGTGATCTCGCACGCAGGTTCGCGCGGTGTCGATTTCGGCTTCGACCTGTTTGCCGAGCCGGTGCGCGTGGAAGGGCACGAGGTGTTTGTGACCGCGAGCATTGGCGTGGCCGAATACCCGGCGCACGGTGCAGACGCCGATAGCCTTATCCGCCATGCCGAAATGGCGATGTACTACGCAAAGCAGAACGGCCGCAATCGCCTGGAATTCTTCGCGCCCGAGATGGACGTCGGCGTGTCGTACCGGCTGAATCTGGAACACCAGATTCGGGCAGCGCTGGAGCAGGGCCAGTTCCGCTTGCTGTATCAGCCCCAGATCGACACCAAGACGGGCCGCATGTGCGGGCTGGAAGCGTTGATCCGCTGGGTTCATCCGACGCGCGGGTTGTTGCCGCCGGCCGCTTTCATTCCGGTGGCCGAAGAGAGCGGACTGATTGTCGAGATCGGCAATTGGGTCTTGACCGAGGCCGCGCAGCAGCACGCCGAGTGGCACAAACGCGGGCTGGCCGATGGCCTGACGCTGGCGGTGAACGTGTCGCCGTTGCAGTTCAAGCGCGGCACCGTGCTGCCGACGTTGCTCAAGCTCCAGCGTCAGTACGGCCTGGGCTCCGGCTTCCTTGAGCTGGAAGTGACCGAGTCGATGCTGATGGAGGGCACCGAGCGCACCATCGAAGACCTCACTGCCATTCGGCAGCTTGGCGTGCGCATTGCCATCGACGACTTCGGCACGGGCTATTCGAGCCTGGCCTATCTGAAGCGCTTGCCAATCGATCTCATCAAGATCGATCGCGCGTTCGTCAAGGACATCGACCGCGATTCCAACGATGCAGCCATCTGCACGACTGTCGTGGTGCTCGCGCACAACCTGGGCGTGAAGGTGTGCGCAGAAGGCGTGGAAGATGCCGCGCAGTCTGCGTTCCTGACGTCGCACCAATGCGACGTGCTGCAGGGCTATTACTTTAGCGAGCCGCTGTTGCCCGAGGCGGTAACGGCACTGCTGGAACACGACACGCGCTTCACGCTGTAAGGCCCCGCACCCGCTGCGGCGCTACGCGCGGAACACCGCGATGGCGTGCTTCAGATCTTCCGATTGGCGCGCCAGCACCGAGGTGGCCGCCGCCGCTTCTTCCACCAGCGTGGCGTTCTGCTGCGTGACCCCATCGAGCTGCGACACCGACGCGTTGATCTGCGCAATGCCGCTGCTCTGCTCGCGCGAGCTGGCCGAGATTTCCGACATGAGCTGCGTGACGGTCTGCACCGACTGCACGATCTGCGTCATGGTGGCGCCGGCCTTGTGAACGAGGTCAACGCCATCACGCACGGACTGATCAGATGCGCGGATGATCTCCTTGCTCTGCGCGGCGGCCTGTGCGCTGCGTTGCGCGAGGCTGCGGACCTCGCCAGCGACGACTGCAAAGCCACGGCCTTCTTCGCCCGCGCGGGCGGCTTCCACAGCCGCGTTGAGCGCAAGGATGTTGGTCTGGAACGCGATACTCTCGATGGTGGCGATGATCTCGGTCACGCGCTGGCTGTCTGCGCGGATGGCGTCCATGGTGTGCACGACGCGCTGCACGACTTGGCCGCCGTCGGCCGCGATCGTGGAGGCCTCCTCGGCAAGCGCGCTGGCGGCGCGGGCGTGGTCGGCATTCTGCGCGACCATCGACGTCAGCTCTTCCATGCTCGATGCGGTTTCTTCCAGCGCGGCAGCCTGCTGCTCCGTGCGGGCAGACAGGTCGTGGTTGCCGGCCGAAATCTGCAGCGTACTGTGCGCGACGCTGGCGGCACCGTCCTGGATGTCGCGCACGATGGACGACAGACTCGCGCGCATGGTCGCCATGGCGCGCATGACTTCGCCCAGCTCGTCGTGGGAGCGGGCTTCGACCACGGTGGTCAGATCGCCGGCTGCCAAGCGTGTGGCCAGCATGGCGGCTTCTTCCAGCGGACGGATGAGCGTGCGCGCAAGCAGCACGCCAGACATCGTCGCCAGCCCCGCGCAACCCACGCCCGTGAGCCACAGCCAATCACGGCTGAAAACGAGCCACGCCGCGCCATGCAGATCGGCGGCTTCCAGCGCGATGTGCGCCCATAGCGTGCCGACCAGAATGGCCGACGCAATCAGTGTTTGCAGACCGATCACCTTGAAACGCAGGCTGTCGAGCTGGAACAGATTCGCGGCGCGCCGCCAGCCCGTGCGCAGAATGCGGCCGGCGCGCACGGTGTACGACGTGTCGCCTTCGTTGATGGCGGTGTAGGCGCGTTGCGCGCGCGCGATCTGAGCAGGCGTGGCCATCGAACGCACGGACGTATAGCCGACCACCGAGTTGTTCTGAAACACCGGCGTCACGTTGGCCAGTACCCAATAGAATCCGCCATCCTTGCGGCGGTTCTTGACGAAGCCGCGCCACGGCTTGCCGGCTTGGAGTGTGGCCCACAAGTCGGCGAACGCGGCTTCGGGCATGTCTGGGTGGCGCACGAGGTTGTGCGGCGCACCCACCAGTTCCTCCTGCGAATAGCCGCTGACGCGCACGAACGCCGGGTTGGCGAAGACAATGCGGCCTTTGAGGTCAGTCCGGGAGATGAGGTAGTCCGTCGGGTTGAGGGCGGTTTCGGCTTGGGTGACCGGCAGATTCTTGCGCATGGTTGTGCCGCGCTTCGTGGGCGCAGATGGACGGAAGGAGGGGCGCGCGAGAGACGCGCTTTCCTCCTTTCCATCGGCACGCCCGCGACGGGCTAAAGATGATGCGGGCGTCGGCAGTTGATCTCGATCAAATCGTACGGTCCTGCCCAGATGGGCATGGCCGTTGCTACCTTGCTGGCAATGCGCCCTTCAGGCGCTGCAGATGGAGGAACAAGGTGCACAAGATCTGTGGAGACGTTGAAATCGTCCCGCGTGTGGTTCCCGCCGGCGGGCGGGGCTGGGAGGCGCGTGTCGAGGTGGTGTTCCGCGGCGCGGAAGGGCAATCGTTGTCGGGCTCGCAACCGGTGCGGCCCGGATGTACGTTTGGCTCGCCGCGCGAAGCGATGGACGCGGCGCTGCTTTACGGACAGCGCCTCCTGCGCGATTGGGTGCGGGGCGCCGCACCAAGTGCCGAAATCGCCATTTGAGGCGACTCGAAGATCAACGCGCCTCGGCCGCCTTGCGTTCTTCGCGCGAGAGCCCCGCCGTCCAGTAGCCCTTGGCGTCGATGGCGTCGCGCGGGACGGCCCAGGCGCCTTCGAGCAGCGTACGGACCTGTTTGAGCAAGGACGCCTCGCCGGCCAGGAACACCTGGGGCGTGCCGGTCGGCATGGGCTGGGCGCTGAGTGCTCCGACCATCATGGCGCCGGCGTGCGCCGTATCGCTCTCTACCCAATGGATGCTGCGGTTGCGCGGGTGGCTTGCCAAGGCGCCCTCGAGGGGCAGTCGGGCGCGAGCGTCGCCGATGGCGATATAGGTCAGCACCTGCGCGTGCTCGGGCAATGTTTCCAGAATCGCGAAGATGGCGGGCAACGCCGTTTCATCCCCGATGAGCAGCGTCCACGGTGCGGCGGGGTCGGCACGGAAGCCGCGCTTGGGGCCGGCAAATTCCACTTCATCGCCCGGGGCGGCGTGTTCGAGCCAGCGTGCTGCCGGGCCGTGCTGCGTGGCGGGGGTTTCGTCGTGCACGACGAAATCGATTTCCAGTTCGCCGCGCGCAGCGTGATAGCGGCGGATGGTGTAAGCGCGCCCAAGCGTGCGGCCGGTGCCTGCGGCATCGTGCGGAAACATCAGCTTGATGGCTGCGCCCGGTGCGGCACCCGCTAGATCGGCGAGATCTGCAGCGGCTACGCCGGTAAACACCACGCGGCGCATGCGCGGCGACAGGGTATGGATTGCGCACACACGCATGCGGCGTGTGGCGGGTTTGACAGAACTGAGCAGCTGCGACATGAGACCTTGTGTGCGATTGAAGGCAAACATAGATGGCTGCGAAATGGACCGGGGCTGTGACCCGGGGACCGAGGCGGTGGCCCCGGGCGATGAAACATCCCCCGGGCAGCTGGACGGATGCTGCTGCTTGCCGCTTACCGCTCGCCGGTAATTTCTTTCAAAGCGCGTAGCAGGATGTCTGCCACGCGCTGCTGTTCTTCGCGCGAGGCGAAGCGTTTTTCCATGAGGGCGAACTTCAGGCGCCAGCGCGCGGTGCGCAGCGGGTCGTGCCCCGTATCAGTCCATTCGGCGGCGTTGTCGGTTTCGCGGTCGAAAGCCATGGCTTCGTTCATGCGCTTCACGCGCTCGCCCATGGCGCGCAGTTGCGCGAGGATGGCGTCTGCACTGTGCTGGCGCTCGGCCAGCCAGGTTTCGCCTTCAGCCGTGATGCCGTAGCGCTTCTTGTTGCCTTCGACCGTGACGGAAGCAAAACCGTGGTCTTCCAGATACGACAGCGCCGGGTACACCATGCCCGGGCTTGGCGTGTAGAAGCCGAGCGAATGTTCTTCCACCGCCTTGATCAATTCATAGCCGTGGCGGGGCGTGCCCTTGAGCAGCGCCAGCAACACGAGCTGCAAGTCGGCCGAACTGAGCCGGCGGCCGCGCCACGGGCTGCCGCCTTCGTCATCGCCTTCCCCGAAGCCGCCGGGGCCGCCAAAGCCGCCCATGCCACGCCCGAAACCGTGTCCGCCATGGCCGTGGCGACCCATCATGAAGTGTTTTTGAATCCACATTTTGTGGTGATGTCCAAACCATCCGCGCATTGCCATTCTCCTGAAGATCACCATCAGATATATCTTAAGATACATCGCATGATAGTGGCGGCGATCCAGAAGTCAAGGACAGCGGAGGAAAAAGACGCGCGGATCAGGGGGCGGGTTTGTCGCTACCGAGTCTTGCGACGTGTACGAGCCAACGCCGCACGACTTCTTCTTCCTTGGGCGAGAACCCTTCCAGCAAGTCCTGCTCGATCCCGCCCGAGCGTTCTCGGCACGCGGCGAGCAGGGCCGACCCTTCCTGTGTGACGTCGATGTGCTGGATACGGCCGTGCACGGCGTGGGGCCGGCGCGTGATGGCACCGCTGCGCTCCAGGTTGGTCACGATCACGCTCACCGTCTGGGGCGTCAGCATGGTCAGCCGGGCGAGGTCGGCGTTCGAGATGCCGGGGTAGGCGCGGAGCATCGTGAGCACCAGGAATTGCGGCAGGGTGACGCCTACATCGGCCATGGCGCGCTCCATGCGTAGCCGGTGAGCGGCGCTGGCTTGGCGCAACAGATAGCCAAGATAGCCTTCTTCACCGCGCTTGCCCTGGCCGGGTTCGGGGATGGGGGGCGAGTTGCGGGGCGTGTCGTTTTCCTTGTCGGCGGCAGGGGTGCGCTTGCTCATGATGTCAGAGTTCGAATATGATGTTCGAGCACTGATATTACCATTCCTCCAACCCGGACCTTCAGCAGGAGCCAGACATGGAAGATCTCTCCCCTCGCATGGATTACTCGGAATTTGTCGATACCGCCGTCGGCGTGGCCCCGGCGTTGCAGGCGCTTGGCAAGGCGGTGGACGCCTCAGGGCTGGAAAAGCCGCTGACCGAGCTCGTCAAGCTGCGTGCCTCGCAAATCAACGGCTGCGCGTTCTGCGTGCAGTTCCATTTGAACCTGGCGCGCAAGCTGCGCGTGGCGCCGGCCAAGCTCGATCTGGTGGCAGTCTGGCGCGACACGCCGGCGGTTTTCACGCCGCGCGAGCGGGCCGCGCTGGCCTGGACGGAAGCGCTGACCACCCTCGCTCGCGCCGCCGACCACGGCGTGGAAGATCACGAATACAACGCCGTGCTGGAGCATTTCTCCAGGACGGAAGTCGCGTTCCTCACGGCCGCTGTCGCCAACATCCAGGCGTGGAACCGTATTGCCGTTGCGATGCGCTTTGCGCCGCAGGTGCCCGCCGCCGTGGCCGCAGAGGAAGCATGACCATGGACACCATCCGCCCCATCGAAGACGAGGCCGCGTTGCGTGCGTGCTTTCCTCTCATGCATCAACTGCGGCCACATCTTGCCGACGCCGACGAGCTGTCCGCGCGCTGGCGCCGGCAGGTGGAAGACGGCTATCACCTCATTGCCGTCTGGCGCGAGGGCGTGCCGGTCGCGCTGGCGGGGTATCGGCAGCAGGAGAACCTCGTCTACGGGCCGTTCCTGTATGTCGACGATCTGGTGACCGATGCCAACCTGCGCAGCAGCGGCCTCGGCAACGTGCTGATGGACCACCTCAAGGCCGAAGCCGAGCGCCTGGGCTGTGCACGGCTCGTGCTCGACACGCCGCTGTCCAACGTGCTCGGCCATCGCTTCTACTATCGCAATGGGCTGCTTGCAGGTGCTTTGCGCTTTGGCATGAACATACAACCCGGAGCTGCGCGATGACAACGCTGCTACACGTGACGGTGAGCCCACGCGACGATCGCTCGCACAGCCGGCGTGGCGCGCAGTTGGTGATTGCACAATTGGCCGAAGCCGTGGGTCGCCTGCGGATCATTGAGCGCGACCTCGCGGCGACGCCGTTGCCGCACCCCGATGCCGGCTTTGTCGAGGCCAGCCTCATGCCCGATGCCGACCGCACCGAGGCGCACCGCGCGCAGCTTGCGCTGTCGGAAACGCTGATCAGCGAACTGGAAGCGGCGGATGCCGTGCTGATTTCTACGCCAGTGCACAACTACACGGTGCCTTCGGCGTTGAAGGCGTGGATTGACTTGGTGGTGCGGCCCGAACGCACGTTCCGGCGCACGCCGACAGGCAAGGTGGGCATGCTGACCGATCGCTCGGTGCTGGTGGTGTCTGCTTCCGGCGGCAATTTTGATGGCGCCCACGCGCAGACCGATTTTCTGATGCCGTACCTGCGTTATGTGTTTGCTACGGTCGGCATCCATCAGGTGGAAGGCATCCGCTTGCAGAACACGGCACGCGGGGCCGATTCCGCCGTGCGGGCGTTGGAAGGCTTTCGACAAGAACTGGCTGCGCGGATGTTGCTCATGCCGCTGGTGGCCTGAGGGTTTTCGCGCGAAAGAAGAAGCGTGGCTGGCCTGTAGCGTCGGGTCAGCCACTTGCCATTGCGTGTGTCAGTGCACCGCACCGCCGGCTACCTTGAGATCTGCCTGCGTGGCCAGCGCCGTACGCACCGCCAGACGTATCCCTTTGATCTGGGTATCGATCGACAGGCTTGGCCGGCCCGCATGCCGCGCCGCCAACTCGGGCGTCGTCGGCACGTGGATGAAGCCGCCACGCATGTGTGGTGCGCGCGTGGCAAGGTGGTGCATCAAACCGTAGAACAGGTGGTTGCAGTTATATGTGCCAGCACTCTGCGACACGCCCGCCGGCACGCCGGCCTCGCGCAGCGTTTGCACGATCGCTTTGATCGGTAGCGTGGAGAAATACGCCGCCGGCCCATCGGCCACCACGGGCGTATCAACGGGCTGGTTGCCCGCGTTGTCAGGAATGCGCGCGTCGATCACGTTGATGGCCACGCGTTCCACCGAAATCTCCGTTCTTCCCGAGGCCAGCCCGAGCGCGAATACGAGGGTGGGCGATGTCTCCTCGATCGCCTCCACCAGCCTCTTGTTGGCAACACCAAACACACACGGCAACTGCCGCGCCACGATGACTGCGCCATCCACCTGCGTGCCGTCGAGCGCCTGCGCGATGTCCCACGATGGGTTGGTCGGGTCGGATTCAAATGGCTCGATGCCGGTGACGAGAACGGTGACCATACGGGTTCCTCCTGGGTTAGATGCGTAGTGATACAACTATTTGCCAATCAAAAAAGCGGCACATGCCGCCCCCGATTGCTTTACGTGTTCAGTGCACTGCGGACCTCACGGATGGCCTGCACCGTATCGTCGAACGCCCCGGCGCCGACATGCTCGCGCACGCGCCGTGCCACCTTGGCGCTCGCGGCCTGCAACGCGGTTTCCAGTTTGCGCGCGGCATCCGTGGGGAAGAGGTTCCACTCGCGGCCATCCTCCGCGGAGGGTTGGCGCTCCACCAGGCCTTTGGCGATCAAGCCGTCGACAAGACGTGTGGCAGTGGGCCGCGCAATGCCCAGCACCTCGGCCAATTCGCGGTTGAGCACGCCGGGCTGTTTAAGTACCACGCGCAGCACAAAGCCTTGCGGCGGCGTCAGGCTGAACGGCGCATACGCGGCAGTCCATTCGCGCTCGACAGAGCGCGCCAGTGCGGTGGTGTTGAAGTAGAGGCAATGATCGAACATGTGCGGCAGTCTAGCGACTGATCATTAGCTATGCAACGAAATTTTCCGTCCGTCTATCTGCTTGGGTCGCAGCTTACGGCGCCGCTTCTGCCGTGTGCGTAAGCTGCTTCAGCGCCTGGACGAAGTACGCGCGATCGTGTGGTGCCAGGTCTTGCATGGCTTGGGAGAGGCGGTCCATCGTCGTGCGGGCGGTGATGTGATCGCCGTCGGCGTGGGCAAACCATGCCAGTTCCAGCAGCAATCCGCTCACCTGCACGTGACCGTAGCGATGACGGCCGCTGTCGTGTTCGCGCAGGCGCAGTGCGGCCACGTCGGTCCAACGCTGCGGCCAGTAGCGCGCGTCAAAGGCTTCGGCAAATGGGCCGGCCTGCGTGCGGAGGTCGGCCAACGTGAGCGCTTCGCGGTGCGTGTCGGCGCGTGCTATCCGCATCAGCGCGATGGCGTTCCACGCCGATTGCAGCGGCCCGCCATTGCGCAGCGCTTGCCATTCGCTCATGGCCAACCAGCGGACGGCATCGACCGTGCCGTCGGCATGCGCTGAGCTGCCGAGCACATCGCGCAGCAGCCAGCACGTCATGCCGAGGTTGGCGGCAACCTGCTGCACCGCGTCC
Source organism: Burkholderiaceae bacterium 26 (assembly GCA_000955795.1). Lineage (GTDB taxonomy): Bacteria > Pseudomonadota > Gammaproteobacteria > Burkholderiales > Burkholderiaceae > Ralstonia > Ralstonia chuxiongensis. The sequence continues at coordinate 21,719 of JYOB01000016.1, read as the reverse complement.
GACGCCTGACTTTCCAGTGCGGCAGCCAGCGCGGTTTCGAATTGCGCGACGATGCGCTGTGCGGCCTGGGCGCGTACGTCCAACGCAATGCCGTCGGCATCGGCGTAGAGCAGGCGGGCGCGCTCGATGAGGGCGCTGAGATTGTTCCACTCGAAGCGGATCTGCGGGTGGTAGCGCAGCAGGCTGCGGCCGGGCTCCGCATCTGCCAGACGGGCGAGCAGGCCGGCAGCGAGGTCGAGGTCGCGGCGGTCATACGCACACCACGCGGTGACGATGCGCTCCATGGCGGCGAGGTAATCGTTGCCGAGCACGTGCCGCTGCCGGCGGTGCGCGCGCAGTTGCGAAAGCAGGGCACTGGCGCGTGTGGAATCGCCCAGGCGGCGCGCGGCCATCGCCTCACCCAGGGTGACGAGGGCGCGCTGGTAGTCGTTGTCAGCGGCGTCACTGGCGTGGCGCAGCGCGAGCAGGGCACCGCCGCGCTCGGTGTCAGACGCGCCGGTGCTTGCGCCCAGTGCATGCAACAGGCGGCCTTCGCGCATGGCGTGGCGCGCGGTCAGAAAGGCGTGCCAGAACGCGGGGTTGGACGTGCCAGGCGCCGGGCCGGACAGCGCGCTGGCGTTGGCTTCGGTGCTGTTGTCCGCGCTGCCATCCGGCGTGGCAATCCCGAGGAAGGCGCGCACATCGGCGTCATCGGCAATCCGTCCTTCAACCACACAGACCACGCGCGCTGCGTCTTCGGGTGTGAGCCAGAACGGCCCCTGGCTGCGCTTGTCTGCGTTGAGGAAGCGCGGCTCGCGGTCGCGCTGTTCGCCCCAGCCGGCCTGCACGCCCCAGTTCTGCCAGTCGCGAAACGCGCGGCTGATCATCATGCGCTGCGTGCTGGCGTCCGATACGGCGCCCCGCAGGTCGGCCAGGCGTACCAGCGGTTGTTCCGGCGACAGACGATGCGCGTATGCCAGCCGCACCAGCAGCCACAGGCTCTGGAACGGCGCGCGCCGACCATCCACGGTTTGCGGGGTGGTCAGCTCGACATGGAGGGCGGGCAGGGCAGGCGGCGTCATGCAGGCAATCAGGCGAAGCGAAACGAAACGTGGCGCCATTGTGCGCCAAGCCCCTTGTTACAGGCGTTACGCGCGTGACGTGAGGCTTGGCGTGCACGCTGGCGGCGGCATGGCGAGCTCCCTACGATGCGCAGCGCTGGCTCATCTGCGCATCGACGGTGGCCGGCAGCCATCCACCCATTTCAAGGAGCGTTTCATGTTCTCTCGCTGGTCGAAGACCTTCGCGTTTGCCCTCACGGCCTGCGCCGTTGCCATGAGCAGCGCCACTGCCCACGCCGAGCTGGTCGTGCGCAATGACCTCAAGCGCGTGTTCGACGCAGCCGGCGTCTCCGGCACCTTCGTCCTGATGGACATCAGCGCTGACCGCACCTATGTCGTCGACCCGGCGCGGGCCGCGCGGCGCATCCATCCGGCATCCACGTTCAAGATTCCGAACAGCCTGATCGCCTTCGATACGGGCGCCGTGCGCGACGATCAGGAGGTGCTGCCTTACGGCGGCAAGCCACAGCCTTACAAGCAGTGGGAACACGACATGGCGTTGCCCGAGGCGATTCGCCTATCGGCGGTACCGATCTACCAGGAGGTGGCACGCCGCGTGGGCTTTGAACGCATGCAGGCCTACGTCGATGCGTTCGACTACGGCAATCGCCAACTTGGTCGCGTGATCGATCAATTCTGGCTACGCGGCCCTCTGGAGATTTCCGCATTCGAAGAGGCGCGCTTTACCAGCCGCATGGCGCTCAAGCAGTTACCGGTGAAGCCGCGCACGTGGGACATGGTCCACCGCATGCTGTTGATCGAGCAGCAGGGCGACGCCGCGCTGTATGCCAAAACGGGCGTTGCCACGGAATACCAGCCGCAAATCGGCTGGTGGGTCGGCTGGGTGGAGCGTGCCGGGAGCGTGTATGCCTTCGCGCTGAACATCGACATGCCACGCGAGGGCGACATGGCTAAGCGTATTCCGCTAGGCAAGCAGTTGATGCAGGCGCTGGAGGTGTGGCCGGCGCCGTGAGAGGCGCAGCTGCAACCTTCGCCGTCCGAGTCGCAATCGGGGATGCCCGCAATCCACAATGAGATCGATCCTGAGGACGATGAAAATCGTAAAAAACTATTGCGCCGGCGCGTCTGAAGGCGGCCGGATGCAACACATCGGGGTCCTCATGTTGAAGGTCTACAAGGCAACGGCCGTCGCTGCAGTGGCGGCCCTCGGAGCCGGTTGCGCGCTGGCGGGCGGCACCCAGGGCGGCGTGATTTATTTCACTGGCGCCATCGTCCAGGCCGGGTTTCGCGTGCAGCCTGTGCAGCAGTCAATCGGTGCGCGAAACGCGTTGCAGGCGCGCGAATCCGCGTCCGGCGATCAAGTGGTGTTGGACTTTCGCTCGGCTGCGGTGCGGGTGGTGCCGGTTGATGTGTCGGTGGAGGCGCGCGCGGCGTCATCGCTCAAGCCCCTGCGAGTGGGCGATTCGCGCGACAAGCCGGACGTGCTCGTCAAGTACGCCGGCTTCAAGGCCAGCTTGCTGGTGGCAAACAACGGCACGCTGACTTTGTCGCGCGCGCGGGGAGTGGAATCAGCGCTCGCGGTGGTGACAGTTTCCTACCAGTAAAAAAGGCGGCAATGCCACACCTGATTCGTTGACCGCCGCGATGGCGTTTCCGACGCCACCCGCCGCACTGGCGATGAGAGCCTCAATCATCTTGCGCCCTCACGCACTCGGCGATGTCGGAGAGGCGCCTCTGGGCTAGATGATTGAGCAATGCGGCTTCTGCCGCCCCCAGCGCGTCGTCGAGGAATCGGTTGACCGCTGATTCCACAGGGCACGCCGGGTTGTCCTCGGCTCTGCCGATCGAGAATGCGTTCTTATGCGCGATAGCCGCATATACGTCACGCACAGTAAGGTCGCTCAGTTCTCGGGCCAGCGACCAACCACCTCCGGGGCCCGCTATTGATTCGACATAACCGGCTTCACGCAGCGCGGCCATCGTGCGTCGAACGAGCGACGGCTGCGTGTGCAGCATCCTTGCGATGGTCTCGGAATTCGTCGTGCCGCCACGCAAGTGCATGTGAATGAGTACATGGAGAAGTCTCGCGAGCCTTGTGTCCCGTTTCATCTTGGTCAAGCAGGTTAATTGTGACATTTGATGTTACGATTTGTCACGGTTTTCGGCAACGATTGGAGCGTGACCATGCAGACATTCACCCAGACCTTCATTGAAACCAATGGCATCCGCTTGGGTGTCGCCGAACAGGGAGCGGGGCCACTGGTGCTGCTTCTTCATGGGTTTCCCGAGACGTCTTACGCATGGCGGCACCAGTTGGCTGCGTTATCGAGCGCGGGATTTCGCGCGGTCGCCCCAGATATGCGCGGTTTCGGCCGAAGTGATTGTCCGGCTGAGCAAGCGCGGTACACGACGCTGGATATCATTGGTGATCTTGTGGGGCTCGTCGAGGCTCTAGGAGAGAAAAACGCGGTCGTGGTGGGCAATGACTGGGGCGCAACCATTGCATGGCAGGCTGCGCTGGTGCGGCCGGATCGCTTTCGTGCTGTGGTCGCGCTCGGAGTTCCGATGATGGACAGGGCTCCGCTGACGCCGAGCAAACTGTTTCCCGTGATGCAGCAGGCGTGGTTCTATACGCACTACTTTGCGCAACCGGGATACGCGGAGAGAGAGTTTGAGGCCGACGTTGCCACTACGCTGCGCAAACTCTATTTCTGGGCATCGGGCGACGCGGGTCCGCGCGACATCAACACGCCTAACCCTTTCGGTCTCGTACCTCGAGAGGCAGGGCTACTCGACGCTCTGCCGCAACCTGCTGCGCTACCGACCTGGCTCAGCGAACACGACTTCGAAGTCTTTGTGAGCGCGTTTGCGGCCTCGGGGTTTCGCGGTGGTCTGAACTACTACCGGAACCTCGATCGAAACTGGGATCTTCAGGCCGCCTTCAGCGGGCTGCAGGTCCAGACGCCTGCCCTTTACCTGGTCGGCGAATATGACACTGGGCTAGCAATACCTGGCATGCAAGAAATCATCAGCCTGATGCCCAAGCTTGTGCCGGGCCTACGAGGCTCTCAAATCATCCAAGGAGCCGGCCACTGGCTGCAGCAAGAGGCACCAGAACGTGTGAATACCGCTGTGATCGAGTTTCTGCACGGCCTGTAGCGGGCATTGGCGTATAGGTCGGGGTTGGCCTTCCGCTCAACCGTGAGCGGCGGCCGCGGCCGGGTGCACTACACCCGCGCCTCAATCAGATCCGACAGGCCGCACTGCGGCGAGATCCTGGGCGACATCGCCAACTACACCGACATCGTGCCGGTGGTCCAAGTCAGCCAGGTCGTCGTCGAGCGGTTGGATCGCTGCGTCTGTTGAGACTTATTTCCCAGCCGAGTAGTTGATGGGAATCCAACGGAAGCCATGCTTATCCGCTTGCAAATGCCCCAGTCCCGGAAAAGGCACGTGAGCGGCGGCGAAAAGTATCTTGTCGTTGGCGATGCGGGTGAATTCCTTGATGCGTTCCTGTTCGGCCAACTGGCTGTTGCTATCGAACGAAACGGTGACCGTCGGATCTTCAAACTGAACGGCCGCGACATGGACGATGTCTCCCACCACCATCAAGCGATGTCCCCGGCTCTCGATCATGTAGCCCACGTGCCCGGGTGTATGTCCAGCGCTCTGGTACGCCAGGATGCCGGGGCTCAACTCTTGCTCGCCGTCAAACGGCTGCACGCGGCCCGCCCTGATGTAGGGCTCCATGATCGCCATGGCACGGCGATAGCTGCCTTTTTGGTCGCCGCGATTGCCCTCCGGCGCCTTGGCCATGTTCGCCTCGCTCAGCCAGTAATCCAGTTCACGACGATTGACGCGGACGATCGCATTGGAAAAGCGCATTTCTCCATCCGTCGTCAGCCCACCAATATGGTCTGCGTGCATGTGCGTGATGTAGATTTCATCCACCTGGGACGGCGCATAACCGGATGCCCTCATGTTGGCTGCCAGCCTCCCCAGGTGCGGGCCGAAGATGTTTCCTGCGCCGGTATCGATCAAAATCAGTTTGGCACCCGTATTGATCAGGAAGGCGTTGTAGGACGTTTCGAGCGGACTTTGCAGGTAATTCTCGGCCAACACGTCGTCGACCTTTTGCGCGGTGGTGTTTGTCAGAAACTGGTCAACCGGCAATTCCAGCGTGCCGTCATTGAGCGCCGTCACCTCGTAAGCGCCCAACATGAAACGGAAAAAGCCCGGCGCTGATGTACGTGCAAAGGGAGCGGCCGCGTGGGCTGCACACTGCAGCAGCAGGGACATCGTCAGAAGGCTGCACAGGGCAAACAGCTTGGTCATTGCATGTCGATATTTCATGATTGTCTTTTCTGTGTCGGTGTCCGCATCGGCGTCTAAGCGGCGCAGCGGGCGTGCAGTTTGGTTTGATAGCAATATGGCCACGGACTTCATTTCCCACCCAAGGTGGCTCTGACCATCGCTGACCAGTCTTGGTCGCCGTAGCCGGCATCCACAGCGTCCTGCATGCGTGCATAAACGACGTCGAGCATAGGTAGCTCGCCGTTGGCGTCCCGTGCGGCTTCTTTCGCCAACCGCAGATCCTTCAGGCCCAGTGTCGCCTTGAAGCCTGGCGGGTATTCGTTCTTGATGATGTTGCCGGAGTAGGTCTGGTAGGGGCGAGAGCCAAACAAGGTGCCGAGGATCAATTCCAGAAAGCGTTCCCGCGGCACACCATGCGCTTCGGTCAGCACCACCGCTTCGGCCATCGCTTCGATCGCGAAGCTGATCATCATGTTGCACGCCAATTTGGCGGCGCAGGCCATGCGCGGATCGTCGCCCATGCGCCAGATGCGCTTACCGATCAGCTCCAGCGCAGGCATGACCTTATCGATCGCGGCTGGGTCACCGGCGGCAAGAATGTTGAGCTCGGCCCGCGCAGCGACATCAGGCCGTCCCAGTACCGGCGCTGCGACAAGGGCGATGCCGCGGGCGCGATGATGATCCGCCAGCTCTTGTGAAAACGCAGCCGAGATCGTGGACGCCACCACATGCACCAAGCCAGGTCTTGCCTGCGCCAGCAGATCGCCTTCCATCAGCACACTGCGGATGGCAGAGTCGTCGGACAACATGGTCAATGTCATGTCGGCTTGCAATGCTTGCATTGGCATATCCACCATTCGCACGCCTGCGACGCTCCCGCCCGAGCGATTCCATGCGACAACCTTGTGGCCGGCTGCAGCCAGGTTGCGTGCGATTTCCCGGCCCATCGCACCAAGGCCGATGATTCCGATTTCCATTTGCTTTGCTTGCTCCAGAAGTCAGACCTTAGCTCGAACGGAGCCAACCAGGCCGTTGCTGCAGCCGATCGTTCGGCATGCGATGGAGCGTAGTCTCGCAACGTTCGATACTGTTCATCAACTGAATATAATGAACACTGTACGTTCATTTTTGTAAGGGGGTGGCATGGAGTGGAGTGATGTCAGGATCTTTCTTGCTGTCGCTCGCACAGGAACGCTCGGTGCCGCCGCACGGGCTCTGCGCCTAAGCCACCCGACCGTGGGCAGGCGATTGCGCGCTTTGGAAGAAGCCACAGGGCAGGTGCTGTTCCAGCGGACGGCCGACGGCTTCGTTCTGACTGAAGAAGGGACGGGAGTGCTTCCGCTTGCCGAGCAGATCGAAGAGGGAGCGCTGGCGATGGAGCGGAGACTGGCCGGCAAACAACAAGCGCTCGACGGCACGCTACGCGTGACATCTGCCGACTGGTTCGGCGCCTACGTGTTGCCTCCGGTGCTGGCGGCGTATGCGGCCAAATATCCCCAAGTCCAGATCGAGGTGCTCACCGGAACGCGCCTGTTCAACCTGGCGCAACGGGAGGCTGATGTAGCGTTTCGCATTGTCCCGTTCGAGGAGCAGGACATCGTCCAACGGCGGTTGCTCCAGATGCGCTATGGCGTCTATGTGTCTGCCACCGGGCCCGCCCCGATCGCTGGCGACGGCAGCGGATATCGGCTGATCACGCCGGATGTGCTAAGTGGTTCGTTTCCGGATACGGCGTGGCTGAGAGAAATGTTTCCGAATGCAGGAGTCGCGCTGCATTCGAACAACCGAAACGTCAAAGCGCAGATGTGCGCGATGGGAATGGGCATTGCGGTGTTGCCGCGCCCGCTGGGTGACCAGACCCACGGTATCCGTCGGCTGGAGCTGGACGCAGAACCACCGCATCGCGAGATATGGATGGGCTATCACCGTGACTTGAGGCGGCTTAACCGCTTGTCTGCATTCGTTGACTTGATGGTCAGACATCTCGCCAACTCTGCATTTGATGCCTCTGCCACATCGCCGTGAATGCTCACTCTGCGTGCAATGCGCATCCATGGGTCGGATGATTTCATTCGGGCGATAGCGGCCAACCCAATTGGCCCGCACCGCTCCAGGCATCTCGCCTAGCGATGCGAGCCCCAGCCAAACGCTTACACCCCTGCCTCAATCAAATCCGAAATCTGCGCCGACGCCCGTGCAAAGTCAGTCAGCGCGCGGGCGCGCTTGCACCAATAGCTGCCGTCAGAGATGACAACCGGCTCTTTGGCGTCGTCGGCCTGCAAAACGATGAGCATGCCGATGTAGCGGGCTGCCTGATCCACCTAAATACAGCTGGGATCGGGCGGCAGAGCCGGCGGGGTTGTTCTGGTTGACATCGTTCAACGTCGGTCCCTGATGCGGCAGGACATCGGCCCTGCTCATTTTTGCTAAACGTTTGCTTCTGCCGGAAAAAAAGCGCCACTGCACACGACTCGGGCGCTGACGCCTCCCCCTCGGATGAGCGTCGGAAAGCGCAGGAGACGCAAAGATAGGGACCAATGAGCATCCTGCGTGCTTTCATTATCAGTGGATTGACAAGAAACTTAACCACCCATGAGAGGGGAGAAATGTGCTCTCCATTGAAAGCCGCTTGGTTGAACTGGTTTTGAGTTGGGAAGTGATGCGATGGTCTTCTTAAAACGCAGTTCCGCCATCGTCGGTTCAGGAAATTGGCCTTTAAAGTCGGTGCGGTTCCAGCGTTTCGACGTCGCGTTCGTCGACTTCTGGCGCCGTGACGACTCGATTGCGTCCTGTTGCCTTTGCTAGATACAGCGCAGCGTCCGCCCGCGCCAAGGCTACCTCCAACGTATCTCCGGGCATGACGCTTTCGACGCCCGCGCTGAACGTACAGCCCACGCCATCTTTGGGCGATCGTTCGACGGCAAGCCGCAGTTCATTTGTTAAAGCGGCTGCGTCTCGCTTGCGCGCATCCACGCAAATAATCGCGAATTCCTCGCCACCCAGACGCCCAAGAATGTCGCGCGACCGCAGGCGTGCAGACACAACAGATGCGAAATGTCTAAGGATCCGGTCCCCGACCGCATGGCCAAAAGCGTCGTTGACGGCTTTGAACTCGTCGATGTCCAGAATCGCGATCGACACCGGCGTGCCCTTTGCAGCCGCCTCGCGAAGCAAGGCGTTCGCCTTTTCCATGAAGGCGCGTCGCATCAGTGCACCGGTCAGTTCGTCAATACTCGCGAGCTGTTCCATCTTTCGTGCAAGTTGGTCATGCGCAAGCATCACCATCCCGGTAGACATGCACGGCAATGTGACGATCGCGAGCCCGAGAAACAAAACGTTCCAGGGCGAGGGCTCCAGCATGGCCATTTGCGGCACACCGAAGCCTCCGGCGACGGCCCGCGCGATATGGAATAACGCGCCCAGAAAAGCGGCTGCTGCAACGAATCGATAAGGGTAGCGCGCACCGTCACGCGGCGCGTGACGCAGCGCCAACGTACCCACGGCTATCCTTGCATAGGCGAGCAATGTGGATACCAGCGCGATCTTCGCACCCATGTTTGGCGACACGTAAGTAAAGTACACCACCGCAGCGAAGGCGATGACGAACGCCGCGGTTTCGTCGTGCCGTGCGTAAGCCTTGCCGAAGAACTGCCGCATCCCCTGCACGAGCAACAGCAAGGCTGTCAGAGCAATGAACGCGGCTCCAATGGTGGTGAACTGTCCTGGCTGAGCACCGGCGGCCAACATCCATGCCAAAGCAGTGGCCAAAAGTGCGTGAGCGACGCACCAGCGGCCTATACCGGGCACCCCAGTCCGAAGCAGCGAACCGAGGATGCCCACGCTCATCAGGCAGGACATGATCACAATACCTACCAGAATGAGTGGTGTGAGCATGAGATCGGGTGGTGACAAATATTGGCGAAACAAGAAGAGCGACACCGTATTCGACAACTGAGCGCAAAACGAATGACCGGTGGCACGCGCTTCTGTTGCCAAATTCCGGGAACCGCAGTTGCGGGGCGCTCAAGCGGCCAACGTGCCGTTCTCAAGTTTGAAGATTGCGCGCGCGACGCAGTGCATCGGTCTGCTTGGCCACGGTATGAGCGGCAGCTGAACTTCCTTCCACCACTGATGCATTCGGCTGCGTGATTTCCTCAATCTGGCCGACACAGCCGGGCAAGGTCTTGGGCCGTACGTCTTCTTATCGGCCAATCTGCGTTCCACTTAATACTGTTTTCGGCAATGCGCCATGATGAAACGGAAAAATGTACGGTCTAGGGACACTCAATTGCTGGGCGGTGGTCCTCGTCGGGTATTGAGGCGCGGAGTGAGGCTTTTGAGGACTCGTTTTACAGCTTCACGGACAGAGGGCGCGGCTCTGGGTTCAACCACGCATCAGTGTTCTCCGGCTTGATTGGAATCGGGCGGCGGATCGCCGGTGATGATGGCGAGCGACAGCAGATCTATCTCGCCGGGCTTGGTCGCGCGCCAGTGTGACGACACGCAGGCGACGAACAGCGTCTGCGGCCATGCGCGCGCAGACGGCCTCTGCGATCTTCTTCTCTTCGTCGGTCTTGGGCGATACGAGGACCGGCGTGATTCGGCCACGCAAAAAAAAAGCCCACCGAGGTGGGCTTAGTGTTGCATCAATTGCTCTAAAAATTTCCTCTTCTTTTTCTGAAGAAGTGCATCGCGTGCCATGTCTCGTCGCCACGCAGAGATATCGTTTGCGCGGGGGATGGTATTCAAAACACCAGCGCAAGCCATTGTTTTATTGCGACGCACTCCTCCCTTTTTGGCCGTGATTCTCACGCAATAAAGCGGAGGTGTCCTCTTCTATTCGTACACTTGCGACGTTTTGATGGTGGGATGGTACTGGTACAGCCACGTCTCCGACAACGGCTTGCCATCCACGCGCAGGAACAACCGCATATCCACCGGCTCTTTTCCGTCGACCGTCAGATCGAACTGCGCGCGCCAGTGGCCCGGCACGCCGTTCGGCACGGCTTCGGTAAACACGTATGAGAACGTGCCGCGCGAGGTAGAGAGCACTGCCTCCGGCTTGGTGCCGAAGGGCAGCTTCTCCAGCGGGCCGCCCTTGAACTCGACCATGAACTTGCGCACGCCGTGCGGACGCGGCTGGCCCGGCTGGCCGCCGTTGCCCATGCGCGTGGCTACGCAACGCGCCAGTTGTGTCGGATACGGCTCGTCGGCCAGCCAATGCAGGCGATAGCGCAGACGGTATTGGCTGCCCGCGCGCGCCGGCGCTTTCGGCACCCACATGGCGACGATGTTGTCGTGGATCTCGTCGTCGGTCGGGATCTCGATGAGCTGCACGGCGCCTTCGCCCCAGCCCTCCAGCGGCTCGACCCACAGGCTCGGGCGGCGCTCGTAGTGCACGCCGTCCTGATAGTCGTTGAAATCCCGGTCGCGTTGCAGCAGGCCGAAGCCGCGCGGGTTGTTGTCGCCAAAGGCAGATGCCATCGTGCGCGGCGGATCGTTCAGCGGGCGCCAGATGCGTTCGCCGCTGCCGGTCCAGAGCGCCAGGCCGTCGGAATCGTGCACCTCGGGGCGCCAGTCGATGGCGGTGCCCTTGGCGGTTTCCGAGAACCAGTACATCGACGTGGCAGGTGCGATGCCGAAACGGTCCACGTCCTTGCGCAGGAAGATGGCCGTGTCGATATCCATCACCACGCCCTTCGTGCGGTGCATGACAAAACGGTATGCACCCGTGATGCTCGGGCCGTCGAGCAGCGTGTAGATCGTCACGGAATCGGCGCGGTTGTCTGCCGGCGTGTCGAACCACACGTGCGTGAAATTGGGAAATTCTTCGGGCTTGCCGGCCTGCGCAACATCAAGCGCGATCCCGCGTGCGGAGAGCCCGTATTGATACAGCTCGCCGATGGCGCGGAAGTACGACGCGCCCAGGAAGGCGACCCAATCGTTCTTTTTCCAGTCGAGCTTTTTCTGGTCGCCCAGACGGCTTTCCTGGAAGCGGAAACCCGCAAAGCCGCTGCCGCGCGGCAGCTTGCGCGCCGGGCTGTCGGCGGGCATGTCGAAGTACGACTCGTCGTAGACGATCTCACGTGCGGCGCCTTTTTCCACCACGTGCATGCGCACCGGCGCGCGGAAGAAAGTGCCCAGGTGGAAGAACGTCACCGGAAACTGGCCCGGGCCGTCGGCAAAGAGCGCGTGGGCGGTGTCGAACTTGATCTTGCCGTGCGCCTCGTAATCGATCTTGGCCAGGATGTCGGCAGGCGCCGTAGCCGGCGGCGTGTACGGCTTGCCGGCCATCGTGCGGGCGCGCTCGATCAGCGCATCGAAAGAAAACGGCGCGGCATCGCCCAGCTTGACGCGGTTGGCGGCCAGCGCTTCGGGCGTGATGCCGAGCGCCGCCAGCGTGGCGGTAACGGAAGCGGAGGCAAGAAGGGTTCGACGTGTGACCATAGGTGCCTGTGATGTGACTGATGAATAAGAATGGTCCGACATGGTAACGCGGGCCCAGGTTCCGCCACGGGCTGGAGGCTCCTCCGGATGGCCGATCCACTGCCGTTTGGTCGCCCAGATCGACCATTCGTCGCAGAGCACTTGAACTTGCAAGTGCCGGTTACGATACTTGGGCCACATCAATGGGGGGCTGGGATGACGCTACGACTGCGCAGCATCGGCATCGCTTTGGCATTGGTTTGCGCGGTAGGCGGCGCCCAGGCAGCGCCCTGCGACGCGCCCGCGCAGTTGAACGATGGCTGGCAGACCGAAGCCGACCCCGCTGCGGCCGGTTTCGATTCCGGCCGCCTTTGCACAGTCTTGCGCAGTTTTGCCGACGCCGATATCAACTTCCACAGCCTGCTCGTGGTGCGTCATGGCCATCTGGTGGCGGAGGTCTATCACGCCGGCAAAGATGAGCGCGTGAAGGACCTGTTCCGCACCACGCGCACGTTCGACGCCAGCACGCTTCACGACATCCGCTCGATCAGCAAATCGGTGACGAGCCTGCTGTGGGGCATTGCGCAAGGGCAGGGGAAGATGCCGCCGCTCGACACGCCAGTGCTGTCGTTGTTTCCCGGGCTGGCGGATCTGAATCGCGATGGCCGCGAGGCGATCACGCTTTCGCAGATGCTGTCGATGTCGAGCGGCCTTGCCTGGAACGAATGGCGTGCGACGAGCTTCTTGAACAACGACGAGTTCGGACTGTTCTGGCACACGTCTCAGGCGCATTACGTGTTCGACCGCCCGATGGCGGCTCCGGCTGGCACGCAGTTCAATTACAACGGCGGCAACACGGCGGTACTGGCGCAATTGTTGGCAGAGCGCGTCGGCACGTCGTTACCGGAGTACGCGCGCAAGCAACTGTTCGAACCGCTGGGCATCACCGATTGGGAATGGGTGGACGACTACCGTGGCCGCCCGCTGGCGTTTGCCGGCGTGCGCCTGCGCCCCCGAGACCTCGCGCGCATCGGCCAGCTCGTACTGCAGCACGGCCAGTGGAACGGGCGGCAGATTGTGCCCGCGGAGTGGATCGCCGAATCAACACGCCCGCACATCGATACCGGCATGGGCTTGCAATACGGCTATCAGTGGTGGCTCGGCAAGGTGGCGGCTGGCGGCACCGAACAGGCGTGGATGGGTGGCATCGGCAACGGTGGCCAGCGCCTGTGGATCGTGCCCGGGCTCGACATGGTGATCGTCACCACGGCGGGCGATTACAACCAGCCTGCCTCCTGGAAGCAGGCTGAAACGCTGCTCGACCAAGTGATGACTGCCGTGCAGCCGACACCCCGCTAACGGCGGCGCGGCGGCGCGGTTGTGTGGCCGCGCGGGCTTAAAGGAACCGGTCGAGAATCTTGCGGCTGTGCTTGTCCAGCGCAAGCAGATCGCGGATCAGGTAGTGGATGCCGTGACTGTCGGAAATGAGCAGCGTGGTGCCGGTCAGGCGCCGGATGTCTTCTTCGCCGCGCAGCACGAGGTCGGTCTGGCCGCGGTCGGTTTGCACCGTCCACGTGCTGGGCGTGGCGTAGGTCGATACGTCGACGATCTTGCGGATCTCGGGCATGAATTCACGCGCTCCGAGTTCGGTTTCGATCAGCGCGCGCATCGGCGCGGGCAGCGCATCTGGCTGCGTGATCCATGCCAGCTCGCGGCCGTCGGTGCTCATCAGGCTCAAGCCCTCGCCGGCGGCAGAGATCGGAAACGCGCGCACGGGCACCACGCCTTCATGCACGGTGCCGTCTGCCAGGGTCATCACAAGCTTGCCGAAGCCGTTGCGGCTCAGGGTGAAATCGGGCGTTTGCATCGCAGTCATTTCAAATAGGGGATCACTGCGCGTAAGCCGGCGCGGCGGCGTCCACGCGCTCGCCGTCGCTGGTCAGATCGGTGTCGGCGTCGACATTGCGGGCCTGTGCCTGATAGAGCTTGTAGTACGCCCCTTCGCGCGCGAGCAGTTCATCGTGGTTGCCCACTTCGACAATCTGGCCGCGATCCATGACGACCAGGCGGTCGGCCTTGCGCAGCGTCGACAAACGGTGCGCGATGGCGATGGTCGTGCGGCCCTGCACGAGGTTGTCGAGCGCCTTCTGGATTTCCTTCTCGGTGGTCGTATCCACGGAAGACGTGGCCTCGTCCATGATCAGGATGCGCGGGTTGATGAGCAGCGCGCGCGCAATCGAAATACGCTGGCGTTCGCCGCCCGACAGCGCTTGGCCGCGTTCACCCACCAGCGAGTCGTAGCCGTGCGGCAGGCGCAGGATGAACTCGTGGGCGTGGGCGGCACGCGCGGCGGCAACGATCTCTTCGCGCGTGGCGTCGGGTTTGCCGTAGGCAATGTTGTCGGCAATCGTGCCGAAGAACAGGAACGGCTCCTGCAGCACCAGCCCGATGTTGCGCCGGAATTCCGACACGGGCAGCGAGCGGATATCGGTGCCGTCCAAGCGGATCGCGCCTTCCGACACATCGTAGAAGCGGCAGATCAGGTTCACGAGCGTGCTCTTGCCCGAGCCGCTGTGCCCTACCAGCCCGATCATCTCGCCCGGCTGGATCGACAGGTTCAGGCCGCGGATCACCGCGCGGTTGCCGTAACGGAAGCCCAGGTCGCGTAGCTCGATCGCGCCATCCACCTTCTCGATGTGTACAGGCTTGACCGGCTCCGGCACGCTCGACACGTGGTCGAGAATGTCGAAGATGCGCTTGGCACCGGCCGCCGCTTTCTGGGTGACGGACACGATGCGGCTCATGGAATCCAGGCGCGTGTAGAAGCGGCTGATATACGTCAGGAACGCCACCAGCACACCGACGGTAATGGCGTCGTGGCTGACCTGCCAGATCCCGAAAATCCACACCACCAGCAGCCCGACTTCGGTCAGCAGCGTGACGGTCGGGGTAAACAGCGACCACACCGCGTTGACGCGATCGTTGATCGCCAGGTTGTGCTTGTTGGCCTCGGCAAAGCGTGTCACCTCGCGCTTTTCCTGGGCAAAGGCCTTCACCACGCGGATGCCCGGGATCGTATCGGCCAGTACGTTGGTGATTTCCGACCAGATTCGGTCGATTTTCTCAAAGCCGTGGCGCAGGCGGTCGCGCACAAGGTGGATCATCCACGCAATGAACGGCAGCGGCACCAGCGTGACGAGCGCCAGCCACGGGTCGATCGAGACCAGGATGACCGCCGTCATCGCAATCATCAGCACGTCGGTCGCGAAATCGAGCAGGTGCAACGACAGGAACACGCTGATGCGGTCGCTTTCCGAACCGATGCGCGCCATCAGGTCGCCCGTGCGCTTGCCGCCGAAGTATTCGAGCGACAGCTTGAGCAGGTGCTCGTAGGTGGTCGTGCGCAGGTCGGCACTGATGCGCTCGGACACGCGCGCCAGCAGATAGGTGCGCGCCCAGCCCAGCACCCAGGCCACCAGCGCGGCGCCAAACAGGCCGGAAAGGTAGAGCGTAACCAGGCGGTAATCGACCGGTTGCCCGTTCTGGTAGGGGATCAGCACCTTGTCCATCAAGGGCATCGTCAGGTACGGCGGCACCAGGGTGGCGGCCGTGCCGATCAGCAGCAGGGCGAAACCGGCCAGCAATTCCCACCGATACGGCTGGGCGAAGCGCCACAGGCGCAGCAGCGCCCAGGTCGACGGCGGCTGCTCTTGTTCGCGGCTGCATTGCGGGCAGTTCTCTTCACCGGGCGGCAGGGGCGCCTTGCAGGTGGGGCAGACCTCCGCGTCGGGCTGTGCGGCCTGGGTGCCGGTGGCCATGGCGTTGCGCCGGGCGTCGAACGCGTCGGCCAGCCGCAGAGCGTCGGTGTTGTGGCCCAGCGTGTAGCGCCAGCTCGCCAGCCTGCGCTGTCCGTCGGACAGCTCCAGCGTGCCGACGCCGGCGTGGTCGCTGTGGGCCAGCGTCATGCCAGGGGCGATGTCCCAGCTTTGGAAATCCTTTTGGCCGGGGGCTTGGCCGACCAGGCGCCGGTTCGTAACAACCAGCCACCCTTGGGTAAAATGCAGCCTTGCGTCCAAATCCAGCTGCAGCCCGGCCAGGATGGTTTCTTCTGGAGCGAGGCTCGGGGCCAGCACGACACTCCAGGGTTCCTGAGCGTGGGCGACGGTGGGGGCGGACGATGGGGAGGACTGGGTCATCAGTGGCGCAAAGAATTCAAAAAGCGCGTCCAAATGGCCAAAAAACAGCCCAAAACGGGAAAAGGACGAACATAAATCGAGGCAAGAGTGCGGCGTCGCAATTGTTGCGGCCTGCAAATTTTGCTCGCAAGTATACATAGCCACGCCAGCCCGGCATTTGGTGCGCTGCACAACGCACTTCGGGCTCAAGACGTCAACGCCGACGCCGTTGTAACGTTATTGAAAGGTAACGGTTCGATTCCACGGACCAACTTCACGGGTACATCGCCCCCTGCCTCAAGCAAATTCAATGAAGAAGAAGGACATTGAGATTCTCGATGTCATGTCGCTGCGCGGCCCGAATATGTGGACATATCGGCCAGTGCTCGAGGCATGGGTCGACATTGGTGAACTGGAGGATTTTCCTTCCAACACGATTCCGGGTTTCTACGAGCGCCTCTCGACATGGCTCCCAACGCTGATCGAGCACCGCTGCAGCCCCGGCGTGCGCGGCGGCTTCCTGATGCGCTTGAAGGAGGGCACCTGGCCCGGCCACATCCTGGAACACGTCACCCTGGAATTGCAGAACCTGGCCGGCATGCCCGGCGGGTTTGGTAAGGCGCGCGAGACGCCCGTGCGCGGCGTCTACAAGGTGATCGTCCGTGCCTGGCACGAAGACGTGACCCGCTCTGCCCTGCTGGCCGCCCGTGACCTGGTCATGGCGGCCATTGAAGACCGCCCGTTCGACGTGGATGCGGCCGTCGAAACGCTGCGCGACCTGGTGGACGAACATTGCCTCGGCCCCAGCACAGCCTGCATCGTCGATGCTGCCGATGATCGCAATATCCCGTCCATCCGCCTGTCGGACGGCAATCTCGTGCAGCTCGGCTACGGCGCACGCCAGCGCCGCATCTGGACGGCCGAGACGGACCGCACCAGCGCCATTGCAGAATCGATCTCGCGCGACAAGGACCTGACCAAGAGCCTGCTGCAGTCATGCGGCGTGCCTGTGCCGGAAGGCCGCATGGTCGATAACGCCGAAGACGCCTGGGACGCCGCCGAAGACATCGGCGTGCCGGTGGTGGTCAAACCGTACGACGGCAACCACGGCCGCGGCGTGTTCACGAACCTGATGACCCGCGAAGAGGTGGAAACGGCGTATGCCGTGGCCATGGAGGAAGGCAACGGCGTGATCGTCGAGCGCTTCGTCTCTGGTAACGAACACCGCCTGCTGGTCGTGGGCGGCCGTGTGGCGGCGGCGGCGATGGGCGAAACCGCGTCGGTGATCGGCGATGGCACCTCGACCATCGAAGAACTGATCGAATCGCAGATCAATTCCGACCCGCGCCGCGGCAGCACCGAAGAACACCCGCTGAACTGCGTGCGCCTGGACTCTGCCGCACTCCTCGAACTCAAGCGCCAGGGCTATGCCGACGGCAGCGCCGTACCGCCCGCGGGCCGCAGCGTGCTGATCCAGCGCAACGGCAACGTCGCCTTTGACGTGACCGATCGCGTGCACCCGAGCGTGGCCGCGCATGCGTCGCTGGCGGCGCGGGTGGTCGGGCTCGACATTGCCGGCGTGGACCTGGTGGCCGATGACATCTCGCGCCCGCTCGATGAACAGCGCGGCGCCATTGTGGAAGTCAACGCCGGGCCGGGCTTGCTGATGCACATTCGGCCGGCCCAGGGCGAACCCCGCCCTGTGGGCCGCGCGATTGTGGATCACCTGTTTTCCGACAAGGACGGCGCGCAAGACGACGGCCGCATTCCCATCGTCGGCATCACTGGTACCAACGGCAAGACCGTCGTCGCGAAGCTGGTTGCGCAGTTGCTGCAGCTCTCGGGCAAGCACACGGGCCTGGGCTGCAGCGATGGCCTGTTCCTGGACCGCCGCCAAGTCGAGGCGAGCAACAACCGAGGCGGTCATGGCGACCGCGCTGCGTGGGACGCCTGCCACCGCATCCTGATGAATCGCGCGGTGGAAGCCGCCGTGTTCGAGAGCGACAGCGGCATGATCCTCTCGCAAGGATTGCCGTATGACCGTTGCCAGGTCGGCGTGGTCACCAACTTCGGCAAGCCCGATCACCTGGGCGACTTCTACGTCGAAGACGAAGACCGCATGTACAGCGTTCTGCGCACGCAGATTGACGTTGTGCTGAAGTCTGGCGTGGGCGTGCTCAATGCCGCCGATGCGCGCCTCGTTGAAATGGCCGACCTGTGCGACGGCGAAGTGATCTTCTTCGCGTTGTCGGGCGATCTGGAAGCCATTGCCGCGCACCGCGCCGCTGGCAAACGGGCCGTGTTCGTGCGTGATGGCAAGGTGGTGCTCGCCACCGGCGCGACCGAACTGGCACTGGCCGATGTGTCGGCCATTCCGCTGACCTACGCCGGCCGCGTGCCGTTCCAGCTTGAGAACGTGCTGGCCGCCGTGGCCACCGGCTGGGCGCTGGGCATTTCCAACGACCTGATGCGCGCCGGTATCGTCACCTTCGATGTGGGCCAGGTGGATGTGCCGGGCCGCTTCACGCTGTTCCAGCACCACGGCGCCACCATCGTGGTGGATGACGCGCACAACGCCTCGGCGCTGGAAGCCCTGGCCGCCGCGCTGGACAACTTCCCCGCCCAACGCCGCACGCTCGTATTCGGTGCCGGCCTGCAACGCCGCGACGAAGACCTGGTGGCGCAAGGCACCGTCATCGGCCAGACGTTCGATCGCGTGCTGCTATGCGAAGACGCCAGCGTCAAGCGCACCGATGCCGAGTTCGATCGCCAAGCACGCACGCTGCTCAAACAAGGGCTGCAGGCGGGCGGTCGCGTGGCTGAAGTCGTCGTCGAAGGGGCCAAGCGCCGGGATGTCGTGGATGCGGCGCTCTCGCAGCTCACGGCAGGCGACCTGCTGGTCCTGCAATGCGACGAGTGTGCCATCGAGGGCACCGTCGAGCAGGTACACCAGTGGATGGGCCGCGCCGAATCCCAGAACTGACGATCGGGCCTGAATCCAAAAGAACGCCCAAAGCACAACGGAAAGCTGATTGCATGGAAGTCTCTCGTATCCGGGCCTTGCGCGGCCCAAATCTCTGGTGCCGCCATACGGCCATCGAAGCCATCGTGGCCTGCTCGGATCAATCCCAACTGCTGGCCGAACTGCCGGGCTTTGAAGACCGCCTGCGCGCGCGCTTCCCGGCGATTGGGCCCTTGCGCCCAGATGACGAAGCCGATGCGCCATCGATTGCCCACGCATTGGAAGCTGCCGCGCTGGGCCTGCAAGCTGCCGCCGGTTGCCCGGTGACGTTCAGCCACACCGAGCCCACGCTCGAACCCGGCACATATCAGGTCGTCGTGGAATACAGCGAAGAGGAAGTGGGCCGACTGGCATTTGAGCTGGCCGGCCAACTTTGCCTGGCCGCACGCGACGATCAGCCGTTCGATCTGGACGACGCGCTGCACCGCCTGCGCGAGCTGGACGAAGACGTGCGCCTGGGGCCCAGCACCGGCTCCATCGTCTACGCCGCCGTGGCGCGCGGGATTCCGTATCGCCGTCTCACGCAGGGCTCGATGGTGCAGTTTGGCTGGGGCAGCAAGCAGCGCCGTATCCAGGCCGCCGAAACCGACATGACCAGCGCCGTGGCCGAATCGATTGCGCAGGACAAGGATCTGACGAAGACCCTGCTGCACGCGGCCGGCGTGCCGGTACCGCTGGGCCGTTCGGTGCGCAGCGCAGAGGAAGCGTGGGAAGCCGCGCAGGAAATCCACGGACCGGTCGTGGTCAAGCCGCGCGACGGCAACCAGGGCAAGGGCGTGGCCGTGCGCATCCGCACGCGCGAAGAAGTGATGACGGCCTATGAGGTCGCGGCCGACATTTCGTCGGACGTGATCGTCGAGCGCTACATCCCGGGCCACGATTTCCGTCTGCTCGTGGTGGGCAAGCACCTGGTGGCGGCTGCACGCCGCGATCCGCCGCAAGTCATTGGCGACGGCAAGCACACCGTGCGTGAGCTGGTCGACGAAGTGAACCGCGACCCGCGACGCGGCGAAGGGCATGCCACGTCGCTCACGAAAATCCGATTTGACGACATTGCGCTGGCCACGCTCGCCAAGCAGGGCCTGAGCGCCGACGCCGTGCCGCCCAAGGGCACGCGCGTGGTGTTGCGCAACAACGCGAACCTCTCCACAGGCGGCACCGCCACCGACGTGACCGACGATGTGCACCCCGCCATCGCGGCGCGTGCCGTGGCGGCAGCGCAGATGGTCGGCCTCGACATCTGCGGCGTGGACGCCGTGTGTGAAACGATGCTCAAGCCGTTCGAGGACCAGGCCGGCGGCATTGTGGAAGTCAACGCCGCGCCAGGTTTGCGCATGCATTTGCAGCCGTCGTACGGCAAGGGCCGTGCCGTGGGCGAGGCGATTGTCTCCACGATGTTTGCCGACGGCGACGACGGGCGCATTCCCGTGGTGGCCGTGTCCGGCACCAACGGCAAGACGACGACGGTGCGCCTGATTACGCATCTGCTCGCCATCAGCGGCCTGCGCATGGGCATGACCGGCACCGACGGCGTGTACATCCAGGGCCAGCGCATCGACACCGGCGATTGCAGCGGCCCGCGCAGCGCGCGCAACGTGCTGCTGCATCCGGACGTCGATGCTGCCGTCTTCGAAACCGCGCGCGGCGGCCTGCTGCGCGAAGGTCTGGCGTTCGACCGCTGCGATGTGGCGGTAGTGACAAATGTGGGCGAAGGCGACCACCTGGGCCTGAACTACATCAGCACGGTGGAAGACCTGGCCGTGCTCAAGAGCGTGATCGTGCAGAACGTGGCGCCGCGCGGCATGGCGGTGCTCAACGCCGCCGACCCGATGGTCGCGCGCATGGCCGACGGCTGCCCCGGATCGGTCACGTTCTTCGCGCATGACGCCAGCCTGCCGACCATGGCCCTGCACCGCGCGCAGGGTAAGCGCGTGGTGTTTGTGGACGGCGCCGAGATTGTGGCCACCGAAGGCGCCAACGAAACGCGCATTGCACTGGCCGACATTCCGCTTACGCGCAACGGCACCATCGGCTTCCAGGTTGAAAACGCGATGTCGTCGATTGCCGCTGCATGGGCGCTTGGCATCGATTGGGCGATCATCCGCCGCGGCCTCGCCACCTTTGTGAACGACGCCGCCACCGCGCCCGGCCGCTTCAACGTATTCGACTACAAGGGCGCCACGCTCATCGCCGACTACGGCCACAATCCTGACGCCATCCAGGCGCTATGCAACGCCGTGGCCACCATGCCGGCCCAGCGCCGCTCGGTGGTGATCAGCGGGGCTGGCGATCGCCGCGACGAGGATATCCGCCGCCAGACGCAGATTCTGGGTGGCGTGTTTGACGATGTTGTGCTGTATGAAGACCAATGCCAGCGTGGGCGTGAGGATGGCGAGGTGCTCGCGCTACTGCGTGAAGGGCTGCAGGGTGCATCGCGCACGAGCCGCGTTGATGAAATCCGTGGTGAATTCCTGGCGATCGACACGGCGCTGGGGCGGTTGCAGCCAGGTGATCTCTGCCTGATTTTGATTGATCAGGTGGAGGAGGCACTGGAGCATATTGCAAAGCGGGTTGGGGAGTGAGTTTTGGCCCGGTTGATGGGGTTCGCTGGGGTTTGTTTTTTGTGGTCCATCCCTTGTTTCATCCCCTGCCGGGGCTGACTCACTTTCTTTGGTCTTGCCCAAAGAAAGTAAGCAAAGAAATGCGCGCCCGAGATGGCGA
>JYOB01000015.1 GCA_000955795.1 Burkholderiaceae bacterium 26 | reverse complement strand
TTTTCGAACAGTGCAAGCCCTTTCTTATTGCGGGGTCTTTTTGCACTTTCCCAAGGGTTACGGCGCCTTGTGAGACCGCATCCATCGCAGACCCTTGGCTGCCCGGCTCCGCGCGCCGCTGGCGCGCTTGTGAAAGGCGTTCACTATAGACAGCGGCGGCGCATCCAATATGCCCGCAACGCAATCAAGGACGACACTCGCATCGTGTACCTCGCCCAGGGCGTCTTGCAGTTTGCGCAAATGCCTCCGGTAACGCTTGGTCGCGTGGGCGCCAAGCGCCGGGTAAAACGCCTCATATAGATAGCGCCACTGCTTGGCGGCGATACGGGCTCGATGCAGCCGCGGCGCGGACGACCGCTTGGGGTGGCGACCGCGACGGATCACTTTCTTTCTTAGTGCCCGAGCTTGGGTGCGAGCGAAACGGGGATGCCCCTCCGACTCGCCTTCTATATGAAATGCCGCGACCGCACGCTCCAGTTCGAGCAGCGTTTCCGCCACATCAGGCGACGCCAGCTCGGCTCTCAACTCTTCCCAGGCTCGATTGCGCGCCTCTTTGGACTTCGTCAGCGCCCTGTCCAACCACGCCCGCCCTACCTCGTCGTCATTAGATAAGGACTGCTGAGCTCTGGGAAACCAATCGGAAAGCAGCACGTCCCATTCGCGCACAGGACCAGTTGATGCGGCAAGCGCACGCAGGCGATGTTTCCACTCCGCGGCAAAGCTGGGCGGCAATACCGGCGCGAACGTCACCCAAGCCGAACGCAGGCGGCGCAGAGTGACGCGAAACTGGTGAAGATCTTCGTCGCTGGGGCTAGGCGCGACCAGCCTGGCGAGGGCATCGCGCAAAGCAGCGATATGTTCGGTGACGATGCCCGCGAAGATCGAAAGGATTGCCGCATGTGAGTGCTCGCTCACGATGCTCCCTGTATGACGAGTCTGGATGGCAGAGCGGCTCGCAAGGTGCGCGCCTTGTCATTTCACTGTAGTCGACGAGGCGAAGACTGCAGAAGCGCCAGATCAAACGTCAGAGCGTTTCGCTGGCGACGATCACGTCGACCTCTGCAGCCCGGAAGACTTCGGCCATCGGCTCGGGCACCGGGACGTCAGTGAAGAACTTGTCGATCTGCGAGACATGGCCCAGACGGACGACGGCGCGGCGGCCGAACTTGGAGTGATCGGCGACGAGCCAGACTTCGCGCGACTGCTCGATGATGGCCTGGGCGACGCGGACTTCGCGATAGTCGTAGTCGAGCAGCGTGCCGTCTTCGTCGATGCTGGAGACGCCGATGATGCCGATGTCGACGCGGAACTGCTTCATGAAGTCGATCGTGGCCTCGCCGACGATGCCGCGGTCGCGGTTGCGCACGAGGCCACCGGCGACGATGACTTCGGCATCCGGGCTGCCAGAGAGGATCGACGCGACGTTCAGGTTGTTGGTGATGACGCGCAGGCCGCGTGGCCCGTTCTGGCCGACGAGCGCCTTGGAAACCTCTTCGGTGGTGGTTCCGATATTGATGATGAGCGAGCGGCCGGGCTCGACATGGCGCGCGACGACTTCGGCGATGCGGCGCTTGGCGTCGATGTGCAGGACTTGGCGCTGGTCGTAATCGATGTTCTCGACCGACGACGGCAGGCCGACGCCGCCGTGGTAACGCGCGAGCAGGCGCTCGTCTTCGAGCTGCCGAATATCGCGGCGAATGGTTTGCGTCGTGACGCCCAGCACACGGGCGAGCGCATCGACGGAGGCATCGCCGTGCTGGCGGACGTATTCAAGGATTTGGCGGTGTCGCGGAAGCATCAAGTCACGAAATGAACACAAACGAACACATGTGAGCGGATTAGGCGATTCCCTACGTTGCTTTATTTTCGCCCTCCACTAAACTATCCGCCAACGCGTCACTATTCGCAAGAAAAGACGCGCAAATCAACAGATTCCAACCCATGCAACTCACTGACGCGTCGCATCTGGACTGTGATCTGCTGGTGGTCGGAGGCGGCATCAATGGCGTGGGTATCGCGCGGGATGCCGTGGGCCGTGGCCTGTCGGTGGTCTTGTGTGAAAAGGACGACCTGGCCCAGCACACCTCTTCGGCCTCAACCAAGCTGATCCACGGCGGGCTGCGCTACCTCGAATATTACGAATTCAGCCTGGTGCGCAAGGCTTTGCAAGAGCGAGAGGTGCTGCTGCGCATGGCGCCGCACATCATGTGGCCGCTGCGTTTCGTGATGCCGCACGACGCCGCGCAACGCCCGGCGTGGATGATCCGCGCGGGCCTCTTCCTCTATGACCATCTGGCGCGCCGGCGCTTTCTGCCCGGCTCGGAATCCATCAAGCTCGCACAGCATCCGGCGGGTAAGCCGCTCAAGGCGGGCTACACGCGCGGTTTCGTCTATTCCGATGGCTGGGTGGACGACGCCCGCCTGGTGGTGCTCAACGCCCGCGACGCGGCAGACCGCGGGGCGCAGATTTTCACCCGCACGCGCTGTCTGAACGCCGAGCGCCGCGCCGATGGCTGGCATGCCTCGCTGGCTGGCCCTGACGGCATCCGCTCCGTGCGCGCCAAGGCAATCGTCAATGCAGCCGGGCCGTGGGCGGCGGAGTTCGCCCGCTCCGCACACGCGCTGCCGAGCACGCGCGGCCTGCGCCTGATCAAGGGCAGCCACATCGTCGTGCGGCGGATGTTCAACCACCCGTTCGCTTATATCTTCCAGAACCCCGATGGGCGGATCGTGTTTGCGATTCCGTACCAGAACGAATTCACGCTGATCGGCACGACGGATCTGGAATACAAGGGCTCAGTGGACCAAGTGGCCATTGACGCGGGCGAAATCCAATACCTGTGCGAAATGGCCAGCCGCTATTTCACCCAGCAGCTGACGCCGTCCGACGTGGTGTGGAGCTACTCGGGTGTGCGGCCGCTGCTGGACGACAGCGCCGCCAACGCTTCGGCCATCACGCGCGATTACCTGGTCGAATGCGAAACCGGCGCCGACGGCATCAGCGCACCGCTCGTCAACGTGTGGGGCGGCAAGATCACGACCTACCGCAAGCTGGCCGAGGAAGCGCTGGACCAACTGGCCCCGCATTTGCCGCTGGCCGGCAAGCCTTCGTGGACGGCCACCGCATCGCTGCCGGGCGGCGATCTGGAAGCGCCGGGGCGGTTGGTTGCCGAATACACCTTCGACGATTTTGTGACGCGCCTGCAAAAACGTTTGCCGTGGCTGCCAACCCAGCTTGCGATGCGCTATGCGCACCAGTACGGCACGCGCCTGAACACGATGCTGGCTGGCGCCACGCGGCTGGAAGAGCTGGGCGCCGAAGTGACGCCCGGGCTGTACGAAGCCGAAATCCGCTATCTGATCGAACACGAATGGGCCCGCACGGCGCAGGACATCCTGTGGCGGCGGACCAAGCTGGGCCTGCACGCCAGCGATGCCGACCGCAGCCGCCTGGAAGGCTGGCTGGCGCGGCATCTGCCGGAAGGCGAGACCACGCCAGTTGCGGAACGCGCGCCCTGACGCACCGGGCCGGCGCGCGAGCCAAGACATCAAGAAATCAAAGCAGTAAGACGGGAGACAACAATTGATTCTGGAACTGGACCAGGTTACGGCCATGGTCGGGGCGCAGACGCACCTGTACCCGACCAGCCTGCGGCTGGCGCCCGGCGCCATCAACGTGCTGCTGGGGCCGACGCAAGCCGGCAAGACCACGTTGATGCGCATCATGGCCGGGTTGGACCGGCCGACCACCGGCCGCGTCCTGGTCGACGGTAAGGACGTGACGGGCGTGGGGGTACGCGATCGCAATCTGGCGATGGTGTACCAACAATTCATCAACTACCCGGCGATGACGGTGTACGACAACATCGCCTCGCCGCTGCGTCTGCAGGGCACCAACAAGGGCGAGATCGACACGCGTGTGCGTGCCGTTGCGGCCAAGCTGCACATCGAACACCTGCTGCAGCGCCTGCCGGCGGAGCTGTCCGGCGGACAGCAGCAGCGTTGCGCGCTGGCCCGGGCACTCGTCAAGCGTGCGCCGCTGGTGCTGCTGGACGAACCGCTCGTCAACCTCGACTACAAGCTGCGCGAAGAACTGCGTGCCGAGCTGGCATCGCTCTTTGCCGACGGCGGCACGACCGTCGTCTACGCCACCACCGAGCCGCAGGAAGCGCTGCTGCTGGGCGGCCACACCGTCGTCATGCATGAAGGCCGCGTGCTGCAGGATGGCCCGACGCTCGACATGTACGAAGTGCCGGTGTCGGTCAACGCGGCAGCCATCTTTAACGACCCGCCGATGAACGTGCTGGACGCCACCGTGGTTGAGGGCAACCAAATCCGGCTGCCCCAAGGCATTGACGTTGCGTGGACGCGCCCGCTGCCGATGGCGGCCGGCACGCGCTGCCGCATCGGCCTGCGTCCGAGCCACATCCGTCTGGCGCCGCGCAACGACGGCGCGGTTGCCCTGCCGGGCACGGTGGAACTGGCCGAGTTGTCTGGCTCCGAAACCTATCTGCACGTGCGTGCGCATGCCGCCGGCCAGTCGAACACGATTGGCCTGGTCGCGCAGCTGCCCGGCGTGCACGAGTTCGAACTCGGCGCGGCGCTGGATGTGTTTGTCGATCCGGCCGAACTGTTCCTGTTCGACGATGCGGGCAAGCTGGTGAGCGCGCCCAAGCAGGGAGGCGCACATGGCGCGCATTGAATTCCGCAACCTGGGGCACAGCTACCGCCCGAATCCGCAAAACCTGAACGACTACGCGCTGCAGCCGATGAACATGACCTGGCGCGACGGCGGTGCATACGCGCTGCTGGGCCCGTCGGGCTGCGGCAAGTCCACGCTGCTGAACATCATCTCGGGTCTGCTGACGCCGTCGGAGGGCCAGGTGCTGTTTGACGACCGCGACGTCACGCACGCCAGCCCGCGCGAGCGCAACATCGCGCAGGTGTTCCAGTTCCCGGTCATCTACGACACGATGACGGTGTTCGACAACCTCGCCTTCCCGCTGCGCAACCGCAAGACGCCCGAAACCGAAGTGAAGAAGCGCGTGGAGGAAGTGGCCGAGATTCTCGAGCTGCAGCACGCGCTCAAGCGCCGCGCCTCAGGCCTGGCTGCCGACGCCAAGCAGAAGATCTCGCTGGGCCGCGGCCTGGTGCGCAAGGACGTGGCGGCCATCCTGTTCGACGAGCCGCTCACCGTCATCGACCCGCACCTGAAGTGGCAACTGCGTCGCCAGCTCAAGAAGATCCACCAGCAGCTCAAGCTCACGCTGATCTACGTGACACACGATCAGGTGGAGGCGCTGACCTTTGCCGACGAGGTGGTCGTCATGACCGAAGGCAAGGTCGTCCAGCAAGGCGGGCCGGAAGCGCTGTTCGAGCGACCCGACCACACATTCGTGGGCTACTTCATCGGCAGCCCGGGCATGAACCTCTACCCGGTGACGGTGGATGGCGATGTGATCGCGCTGGGCGATCAGCGTCTGTCTGTGGGGCGCGACACGCTTGCCACGCTCAAGAACGCAAACGGTTCACTCAAGCTCGGCATCCGCCCGGAATTCGTGCAGCTCGCGGCGCCCGGTGAAGTCGGCACCGTGGCGGCCAACGTGCATCAGGTGCAGCAACTGGGTACGCACCAGCTGCTGACGGCCAGCCTGGGCGAAGCCGGCGGCCTGCCCATCAAGGCCAAGCTGCCGAATGAAGTGGGCATCACCGAATCGCGCGTATGGCTGCGCCTGGATGCGCCGCAGACCCTGTACTACAGCAATGACGAGAGGATCGGCCGATGAACAAGCCGTTCAACAACAAGGCGTGGTTCCTGATCCTGCCGGTGTTCCTGTGCGTGGCGTTCTCCGCCATCGTGCCGCTGATGACGGTGGTCAACTACTCGGTACAGGACATCATCAGCCCCGAGCAGCACGTGTTCGTGGGCGTGGACTGGTTCCGCCAGATCCTGCGTGACAGCGATCTGCAGGACGCGCTCACGCGCCAGCTGATTTTCTCGCTGTGCGTGCTGGCCGTGGAGATTCCGCTGGGCATCGGCCTGGCGCTGTCGATGCCATCCAAGGGCTGGAAGGCTTCGGCCGCACTGGTGGTGCTCGCCATGCCGCTGCTGATTCCCTGGAACGTGGTTGGCACGATCTGGCAGATCTTCGGGCGCTCCGATATCGGCTTGGCCGGCTACTGGCTCAACGAGATGGGGATCGACTACAACTACACGTCGCACTCGTTCGATGCGTGGATCACCGTGCTGATCATGGACGTGTGGCACTGGACGCCGTTGGTGGCGCTGCTGGCGTATGCCGGGCTGCGCTCGATTCCGGATGCGTTCTACCAGGCAGCGGAGATTGACGGCGCCAGCCGCCTGGCCGTGTTCCGCTACATCCAATTGCCGAAGATGCGCGGCGTGCTGATGATCGGCGTGCTGCTGCGCTTCATGGACAGCTTCATGATCTACACCGAGCCGTTCGTGCTGACCGGCGGCGGCCCCGGCAATGCCACGACGTTCCTCTCGCAGTACCTGACGCAGAAGGCGGTCGGCCAGTTCGACCTGGGCCCGGCGGCGGCATTCTCGATCGTGTACTTCCTCATCATCCTGCTGTTCTGCTTCGTCCTCTACAACTGGATGCAGCGCATGGGCAGCGCCAGCACGGCCGCGGGAGACGACCATGCGTAAGAACAACAACAACGAACACCGGCGCAAGATCGCTCGCGCCATCACGCTGGCGGTGTACGTGGCATTTGCCGTGCTGCCGCTGTACTGGATGTTGAGCATGTCGCTCAAGACCAACGAGGAGACGCTCGCCGGCTTCTCGATCTGGCCGAAGCTCGTCACGTTCGACAACTACAAGATCATCTTCACCGACCCGTCGTGGTACTGGGGTTACATCAACTCCATCATCTACGTGACGATGAACACGGTGCTCTCGACCGTGGTGGCGCTGCCGGCGGCCTATGCCTTCTCGCGCTACCGCTTCCTGGGCGACAAGCACATGTTCTTCTGGCTGCTGACGAACCGCATGACGCCGCCTGCGGTGTTTCTGCTGCCGTTCTTCCAGCTGTATTCGACGGTCGGCCTGATGGACACCCACCTGGGCGTGGCCCTGGCGCACATGCTGTTCAACGTGCCGCTGGCGGTGTGGATTCTCGAAGGCTTCATGTCAGGCATCCCGCGCGAGATTGACGAGACCGCCTACATCGACGGCTACAGCTTCCCCAAGTTCTTCCTGAAGATCTTCCTGCCGCTCATCAAGGCCGGCGTGGGCGTGACGGCGTTCTTCTGCTTCATGTTCAGCTGGGTGGAGTTGCTGCTCGCGCGCACGCTTACGTCCGTCGATGCCAAACCCATCACCGCTGTGATGACGCGCACGGTGTCGGCCTCGGGCATGGATTGGGGCGTGCTGGCTGCGGCCGGTGTCCTGACGATCATTCCCGGCGCGCTGGTGATCTGGTTTGTGCGGAACTACATCGCAAAGGGTTTTGCGATGGGCCGCGTCTAAAACAAAAACGGGAGACACAGCCATGTTCAGCTGGATGGCCTGGACGCCCGAAGTGGCGATCTTCTTCGGCTGCATCGCATTGATGCTGGCCAGTATGACGGTGTGGGAGGTCGTTCGGCCGACCGTGGAGCGCAAGGGCTTCCTGCCCATCGCCACCACGCGCGGCGACCGCCTCTTCATCGGCCTGCTGACCGCGGCCTATATCAACCTGGCGTGGGTCGGCCTCACCTCAGAAGAGACGAGCGCCTGGGGCGGCTTCATCGCCTCGATGGTGGTGCTGGCGATCGTGATGTGGCGCGGCTGATGCGTCATCGATGTACTTGAATTTGCAAGTCCGGGGGCATCGGCACGCGTTGATGCTTCCACGCCCAAATTGACGTACGGGCACAGGCATTCCATCACGCTCCCCGCGTCGGAATGCCGGATGTTTTCGCTGCGGGGAGAACAACAAGCCAACAAGCACGAGGAGATACCAATGAAAACATCCTGGCGCATGACGCTCCAAATCAGTGCCATTGCACTGGCGAGCGCCCTGGCAGTCGGCGCAGCCCATGCCGGCGAAGCCGAAGCCAAGAAGTGGATCAGCAGCGAATTCCAGCCCAGCACGCTGTCGCAAGACAAGCAGATGGCGGAAATGAAGTGGTTCATCGACGCCGCGGCCAAGCTCAAGGCCAAGGGCGTGACCGAGATCCACGTCGTGTCGGAAACGCTCGACACGCACGCGTATGAATCGAAGACGCTGGCCAAGGCCTTCGAAGAAATCACCGGCATCAAGGTCAAGCACGACATCATGCAGGAAGGCGATGTCGTCGAAAAACTGCAGACCTCGATGCAGTCGGGCAAGAGCATCTATGACGGCTGGATCTCCGACTCCGACCTGATCGGCACGCACTACCGCTATGGCGTGGTGATGCCGCTGTCGGATTACATGGCCGGCGAAGGCAAGGAATTCACCAACCCGGGCCTGGACCTGAAGGATTTCATCGGCACGAGCTTCACCACCGCGTCTGACGGCAAGCTGTATCAGCTGCCGGACCAGCAGTTCGCCAACCTGTACTGGTTCCGCGCCGACTGGTTCGCCCGCAAGGACCTGCAAGACAAGTTCAAGGCCAAATACGGCTACGACCTGGGCGTGCCCGTCAACTGGACGGCCTATGAAGACATCGCCAACTTCTTCACGAACGACGTGAAGGAGCTGGACGGCAAGCGCGTCTACGGCCACATGGATTACGGCAAGAAGGATCCGTCGCTGGGCTGGCGCTTTACCGACGCCTGGCTGTCGATGGCCGGCTCCGCCGACAAGGGCATCCCGAACGGCCTGCCGGTCGACGAATGGGGCATTCGCGTGGAAGGCTGCGCTCCGGTGGGCGCCTCGATGTCGCGCGGTGGTGCCACCAACAGCCCGGCCGCGGTGTACGCGCTCACCAAGTACATCGACTGGATGAAGAAGTACGCGCCGCCCGAAGCCACCGGCATGACCTTCAACGAAGCCGGCCCGGTGCCCGCACAAGGCCACATCGCCCAGCAGGTGTTCTGGTACAGCGCCTTCACCGCGCCGATGACCAAGCCGGGCCCGGTCGTCAATGCTGACGGCTCGCCGAAGTGGCGCATGGCACCGTCGCCGCACGGCCCGTACTGGAAGGACGGCATGCAGAACGGCTACCAGGACGTCGGCTCGTGGACGTTCTTCAAGTCCACCCCGTTCGAGCGCCGCTCGGCCGCGTGGCTATACGCGCAGTTCGTCACGTCGAAGACCGTGTCGCTCAAGAAGTCGATCACCGGCCTCACGTTCATTCGTGACTCCGATATCCACAGCGACTACTTCACCAAGAACGCAGCCAAGTACGGCGGCCTGATCGAGTTCTACCGCAGCCCGGCCCGCGTGGCCTGGACGCCGACCGGCAACAACGTGCCCGACTATCCGAAGCTGGCACAGCTCTGGTGGAAGAACGTCGCCACGGCCGTCACGGGCGAAAAGACCCCGCAAGGCGCGATGGACAACCTGGCCAAGGAAATGGACCAGGTGATGGGTCGCCTGCAGCGCGCCGGCATGAAGAACTGCGCGCCGAAGCTGAACCCGGAAAGCGATCCGTCGAAGTGGCTGTCGACCGAACACGCCCCGTGGAAGAAGCTCGACAACGAGCGTCCGAAGGGTGAGACGGTGGCCTACGACAAGCTGCTCGCCGCATGGAAGGCTGGCAAGGTGCGCTGATCACGCGCAGCCCGCGGGGCGCCGGTCTTTGACGACGGCCACCTGCGGGCTACCATGCTTGTTTCCGTTTCATCCACTGTCGGGCAGGCCGCACGCTGACCTTGCCCGACAGTCATCAGACTCTGCCTTATGGAATACCTCCTCGCGCTCGACCAGGGCACGTCCAGCTCACGCGCCATCGTCTTCAACCGCGCCGGCCAGATCGTCGCCAGCGCCCAGCAGGAGTTTCCCCAGCATTTTCCGCAGCCCGGCTGGGTCGAGCATGATCCGTTCGACATCTGGAACAGCCAGCTCGCCACCTGCCGCGCGGCACTCGAACAAGCGAAGCTCTCCGCCGCCGACATGGCTGCGCTGGGCATCACCAACCAGCGCGAAACCACCATGGTGTGGGAACGCGCCACGGGCAAACCGATCTTCAACGCCATCGTCTGGCAGGACCGCCGCACGGAATCCATCTGCGAGCGCCTGCGCGCCGAAGGCCTGGAAGACGAGGTGCGCAAGCGCACTGGCCTGATCATCGACCCGTATTTTTCCGCCACCAAGCTGCGCTGGATTCTCGACCACGTGGATGGCGCCCGCGAGCGCGCCGCGCGTGGCGAACTCGCCTTCGGCACCATCGACAGCTGGCTGGTGTGGCAACTCACGCGCGGCCGCCTCCATGTGACCGACGTGTCGAACGCATCCCGCACGATGCTGTGGAACATCCATACCGGCGAATGGGACGCAGACCTCATGCGCGCGCTCGACATCCACCCGAGCCTGTTGCCCGAGGTGCATCCGTCCGCGTATCAGTTTGGGCAGACCGATGCCGACTGGCTCGGCGCCTCGCTCACCATCGGCGGCATTGCCGGCGACCAACAATCGGCCCTCTTCGGCCAGGCCTGCTTCAAGCCGGGCATGGCCAAGAACACCTACGGCACCGGCTGTTTCATGCTGCTCAACACCGGCGACAAGGCGGTGCAATCGCACAACGGCCTGATCAGCACGGCGGCCTGCCAAAGCGGCCCGAAGCGCAGCTACGCGCTGGAGGGTAGCGTGTTCGTCGGCGGCGCGGTCGTGCAGTGGCTGCGCGACGGCCTGCGTGCCATCCAGCGCTCCGCCGACGTCGAAGGCCTGGCCGCCTCGGTGCCCGATTCCGGCGGCGTGGTGTTCGTGCCGTCATTCACGGGCCTCGGGGCGCCGTACTGGGACCCAACCGCGCAAGGCGCCATCGTCGGCCTGTCACGCGGCACGACCATTGGCCACATCGCGCGCGCGGCGCTGGAATCCATCGCCTTCCAGAGTACCGCCCTGCTGCAAGCCATGACGCGCGATGCTGTCTCCACCATCTCGGAACTGCGCGTCGACGGCGGTGCCTCGGCCAACAACCTGCTGCTGCAATTCCAGGCCGATTTGCTCGGCATTCCGGTGGTGCGGCCGGAGATCATCGAA
Source organism: Burkholderiaceae bacterium 26 (assembly GCA_000955795.1). GTDB lineage: Bacteria > Pseudomonadota > Gammaproteobacteria > Burkholderiales > Burkholderiaceae > Ralstonia > Ralstonia chuxiongensis. The sequence continues at coordinate 6,329 of JYOB01000015.1, read as the reverse complement.
ACCACAGCGCTGGGCGCAGCCTACCTGGCCGGCATCGCCACCGGCTTCTACCAGGGGGAAGACGAAGTCGCCCAGCAATGGCGCGCCTCCCGCACGTTCCACCCCGTCATCAGCCGCGACGAGGCAGCGCATCGCATCGCCCAGTGGGAAATGGCCGTCGCGCAGGTCCGCCTGCCGACAACGCGCGGGCACTGAACGCAAAGCCAGCGGGCAGAAAAAAGGCGCCCCTCGGATCGCCTTTTTTCACGGCTCGGCCGGCGGCTTACTTGCCTTCGCTGCTCGGCGTCTGGGCAGGCCCGCCCTGTTCGCTCATGGCTTCCTTGCGCTTGGCGCGGGCTTCCTTCTTCTCGGCCTTGCGGTTGGCCTTGGCGGCCTTCTTCTCTTCCTTGTACGCGGCCTTGGCGTCGGACTTGCGAGCCTTGTATTCGTCGCTGGCGGCCTTGTCGTCAATGCGCTTCTGCACCAGCGGGTCAGACGACGAGGTGGCCGGCCCACCTTGCGGGGCGGCCTGCACGGTGCCGGTTGTCTGCGGTGAAGTCTGCGGTGCCGGCGTCATCTGTGCGAAAGCAGCCGACGCAGCAAACGTGGCGGCCACGGCGAGGGCGGTTTTCAGGCGCAGTTCAATCATGGTTGGGCTCCTTCTTTTACAAAAACACGGAATGGACTGACCACATAAGCGGCGCACGAAGCACCCGAAGTGATCTCGGCGCACATCAACGGCGCACGCCGGACGTTGCAAATCACAACACCCATCCCGTCGCAAGAAGCGCTCCCAGGCCATCGACTACACTGCGCGCTATCTCCATCCCTCCTATGCGCCGTGTCCAGCCACGCCACCGATTTCGTCCTGCTTGATCCGCCCGCCGATGCGCTAGCCCTGAACGCGGATGACGCCGCCCGCCATGTCGCAACCGTGCAGCGCTGGCTGGAAGATGCCGTCATCGGCCTGAACCTGTGCCCCTTCGCCAAGGCCGTGCATGTCAAACAGCAGGTTCGATACGCCGTCAGCCGCGCGACGATGGACGGCGACGTGCTCGACCACCTGCGCGCCGAAGCCGATCTGCTGCACGCCACCCCCGCCGTACAGATCGACACCACGCTGCTGATCGTCCCCGCCTTGGCTGACTTCCTCGATTTCCACTCGCTCACAGAGCGTGCCGAATCCGCGCTCGCCAAGGCCGGCTACGAAGGCGAGCTGCAACTGGCAAGCTTCCACCCCGATTTCGTCTTCGCCGATGCCGACCCAGACGACATCGCCAATGCCACCAATCGCGCTCCCGTCCCGATCCTGCATCTGCTGCGCGAAGACAGCATCGCCCGCGCCGCCGCAGCCGTACCCGATGCAGCGGACATCTACGAGCGGAATATCGCGACGATGGAAAAGCTGGGCGCAGAAGGCTGGGCAGAAATGGCTGCGAAGTTCAGCAAGACACCACCCCGCGACTAACCAAAAGCAGCGACGGTTTGCCCCTCCCCTGCCCCAGATGGCGCCTTGAATTTCTGTTGCGGGGAGGAAAAAGAAGGGAGGCCTGTCTGAGCGCAGCGAGTTTGCCTCCCTTCCCTCCCCGCGACATAAATTCAAGGGATGGGTCGCCATCTTGGGCGCGCCTTTCTTTGCTTCCTTTCTTTGGCAAGACAAAGAAAGGGAGTCAGCCCCGGCAGGGGATGAAACAAGGGATGCACCACCTGCATCAATCAAGCAATCAAGCACGCCAAAGAATCAAACCGCCCGATCCGCCGGCGGCGTCCACTGATACGCCCAAGTCTCAGACAGCAACCGCTCCCCCGACTGCAACGTCAGCAACAACTCAATCGGCGCATTGCTGGCATCCGGCACCACATCAAACATCGCCCGGACACCGTCAACGCTCGCCAGCGGCCGCGCCGAGGCGATCTCCACCCGCCCGCGCGAGGCTCGGATGACAGGCTCCACGGTCGACCCCGCGGTGCTGCGGCCCAGCCGCGACAGCTCGCCTCCGGCAAAGTCCACCACAAACCGCCACGAGAAGTATTTGCGCGGCTGCCCCACCACGCCGCCAATGCCCGTGCGCGTGGCCACCACCCGCGCGAGCGGCGAGGCCGCCGCAGGCTGCGCGCCCCACGTCAGCCGATAGCCGAACGCCAGCTCCTGCCCTGCATGCGGCGCCACGGCCGGCCGCCAGAACGCGACGATGTTGTCGAAGGTTTCATCGTTGGCCGACAGCTCCACCAGTTCCACCGCGCCCTCACCCCAGTCGTGCGTGGGCTCCACCCACACACTTGGGCGCTTCTCGTAGAACACGCCGTCATCCTGGTAATGGTCGGGATTGCGGTCACGCTGCAGCAGGCCGAAGCCGCGCGGGCTGTCGTCGGCAAAGCGCTGGCTGCGCAGCATGGGCGGATTGGCCAGCGGCCGCCAGACCCACTCGCCGGAGCCGCGCCAGATGGCCAGACCGTCGGAATCATGGATTTCCGGGCGCCAGTCCGATGCACGCCAGCGGCGCGCGGCGCTGCGGCGATCGCCTGCGCGGTCGGTGCGGTCGTTCTCGCCGTAGAGGAACATGCTCGTCAGCGGCGCGATGCCCAGGCGCTCGATCGGCTTGCGCACGTAAAGCGTGGCGGCCACCTCCATCACCAGCGTGTCGCCGGGGCGGATGTCGAAGCGGTAGATGCCCGCCACGCTTGGGGAATCGAGCAACGCATAAACGCGCAACGTATCGGCGTCGGCGGCCGGGCGCACCAGCCAGAATTCAGTGAAGTCCGGAAACTCTTCTGCGCGGGGCAAGCCGGTATCGATCGCCAGCCCCCGCGCCGACATGCCGTACTGCCACTGCCCGCCGACCGCGCGAAAGTAGCTGGCGCCCAGAAAAGCGGCCACATCGCGCGTCGGGTCCGCCTTGGTGGTCAGCCGAAAGCCGGCAAAACCGAGATCGGCCGGCAACGCCTGGTGATTCAGCCCGCTCTTGCCGTAATCGAACATGGCGGGGTCGTAGGCGATTAAGCGAGCTTGGCCGTCGACCACCTCGTGCATCTGCACGGCCGACTTGAAGAACAGCCCCAGGTGGAAGAACTTGGCCTCAAAAGGCAAGTGCTGCCCGGCCCACAGGGCGTGATCGCGGCGATAGCCGATGGATTGGTAGCCGTCCCAGCCGAGTGCGGCCAGTGGCGGGGGCAACTGCGCGCTGCGAGGCCGGTATGGCCGCGCCGCCAAGGCCCGTGCACGCGCCAGCAGGCGCGCTTCGTCGAAGGGTTCGGCGGCGCCAGCGGCGGAGCCGGGCGCGGCACTGCGGGACAAACCAGGCGCCAGGGCAAGCAGCCCGGCGGCCAACTGCTTGAGCAGGTCGCGACGGTGCATGGATCGGGGCAGGACCAGGGGGTGAGCCAGGGATGATTCATCTTCGCACAACCCACGCCCGGGCAGCATCCGGTAAAAACCTTTCATTGGACCCACAACCCTGCGCCGTGACCGGGATTGGACCGGTTGTGCGTGGCGCGGGGTAGCCAGTTAGAGCACAATCCCGGGTCTGTTCACATGTACAACGCATGGACGTCGCCTATGGTGAACAGAACAGATCCGAGCAATCGGCCTGGCTAAGACAGGTCGATGCCCGCCACGATCATCACGGCGCACATGCTTTCACAATCCTCCACGCCCCCGCTGCCCGATACGGCCACCGAACTGACCGCTGACATTGCGGCTGCCCTGGAATCATTCGGCCGCTATTACGACGACGTTCTGCTGCCCATGTGGCTCGGCCCGGGCTGGAACGCGCAGGCCGGTCTCTGCTATGAGGCGCTCGTCGTCGACAACGGCGCGCTGGTGCCGGCATCAACCGCGCGCTACCGGGCGATGGCATGTGCGCGTCAGTTGTACACGTTCGCGCGCGCCACGCAGCTCTCCAAGCGCCACCGCGATCTCTGCGCCGAACGTGCCGCCGCGCTGTGCCATGCGCTGGACACGCGCTTTCGCGACACGATCCACGGCGGCTGGCTGTTTGCAATCGACAGCGCGCTGGCCCCGCACGACACCACCAAGGATCTGTACACGCACGCCTTCGTGCTGTTTGCCGCCGCACATTGGCTGGCCGTGAGCGAAGACCCGCGTGCCGCCGCGCTGATGCACGACGCGCACGACGTGATCGCGCGCAGCTTCGCGCGGGCCGGGGCCAAACCGCTGCCGGTCGCGTCCATGGACGCCACGTTCAGCACCACGCTGGCCGGTGTCGCGCAGAACCCCGTGATGCACCTGACTGAGGCCTACCTGGCCGCCGCCGCGCTGGACGAACCGCCCGCCTGGGCCGAGACCGGCGTGCGCACGCTGGCCGAGGGCATCCTCGCGCGCTTCATCGACACGCGCACGGGCAGCATCGCCGAGCTGCCGGTTGACGAAACTGCGGGCGAAGCCGGCACCGACAACCGCATCGAGCCCGGTCACCAGTTCGAATGGTTTTACCTCGTGCGCGCACACGCCGACGTCTTTACGCGCTCCGAGGCGGGCCGCCATCTGGCCGATAGCCTCGCCCGTGCGGTGGACGCGGCCTGCGCCGACGGCGTGGATGCCGAGACGCAGGGCGTGTGCCTGTCACTCAATCTGGACGGCACGATGCGCGACGCCAGCCAGCGCATCTGGGCACAAACGGAGTACGGCCGCGCCCTCGCGCTGTGCACAGAAACGCAGGGCGCCATGCTCGCGCGCCTGCTGCCGGCGTGGTCGGCGCGCTTCCTGCACGCACAAGGCTGGAACGAGGTGATCGACCCGGCCGGCCAGCGCCTGCGCGCCGACATGCCGTCGAGCACGCCGTACCACATCACCACCTTTTACGAGGCGGCCCGCAGTTCGCTGTCCGGTTCGCCCGCGCGTTGTACCCAAGCTGTTGAGTGAGACCCTTCATGCATACCTCCAACCCCAACGAATCCAAGGCCCGCACCATCTTCCGGGTGGTCAGCGGCAACTTCCTGGAGATGTACGACTTCATGGTCTACGGCTATTACGCCAAGGCCATTGCCGACACCTTCTTCCCAGCCGGCAACGAGTTCCTCTCGCTGATGCTGTCGCTGGTGACCTTTGGCGCCGGCTTCCTGATGCGGCCGCTGGGCGCAATCTTCCTGGGCGCGTACATCGACCGTCACGGCCGCCGCACGGGCCTGATCGTCACGCTCGCGCTTATGGCCTGCGGCACGCTGCTGATCGCACTGGTGCCCGGCTACGCCACCATCGGGCTGGCGGCGCCGCTGCTGGTCCTGGTCGGCCGGTTGCTGCAGGGCTTCTCGGCCGGCGTAGAGCTGGGCGGCGTATCGGTTTACCTGGCCGAAATCGCCACCCCGGGCAAGAAGGGCTTCTTTGTGAGCTGGCAATCGGCCAGTCAACAAGTGGCCGTCATGTTTGCCGCGCTCTTGGGCGTGCTGATGTCGTACCTGCTGCCGCCGTCTGAGATGAGCGCATGGGGCTGGCGCGTGCCGTTCCTGATCGGCTGCCTGATCGTGCCGTTCCTGTTCATCATCCGCCGCTCGCTGCAAGAGACGGAAGAGTTCCAGAAGCGCAAGCACCGCCCGGACCTGGCCGCCGTGTTCCGCTCGATGGGCCAGAACTGGCGCCTGGTGGGCGCGGGCACGCTGATGGTCGTGATGACCACGGTGTCGTTCTACCTGATCACCGCCTACACGCCGACCTTCGGCAAGAGCGTGCTGCATCTGTCCGACATGGACAGCCTGATCGTCACGCTGTGCGTCGGCGCCTCGAACTTCTTCTGGCTGCCGGTGATGGGCGCCGTTTCCGACCGCGTCGGCCGCCGCCCGCTGCTGATCCTCTTTACCGTGCTGATGCTGGTGACGGCGTACCCGGCCATGCAGTGGCTGGTTGCCGCACCGTCGTTCGCCCGCATGCTGACCGTGCTGCTGTGGCTGTCTTTCCTGTATGGCAGCTACAACGGCGCGATGGTCGTCACGCTCACCGAGATCATGCCGCCGGAAGTCCGCACGACCGGCTTCTCGCTGGCGTACAGCCTGGCCACGGCCATCTTTGGCGGCTTCACTCCTGCGATTGCCACGTGGCTGATCCACACCACCGGCAACAAGGCGATGCCTGGCGTGTGGGTGTCGTTTGCCGCGCTGTGCGGGTTGATTGCCACGCTGGCGATCGTCAAGCCGGCGGGCAGGCATGAGCATGGTGCGGGCACGGCACCTGTTGCCTGACGGGCATCTTGGATGAATGAACGCCTCTCGGAGCGTAATCTCTGAGAGGCGTTTTGCTTTGTGCTTTTTGGCTTTCTGCGGGAATTTTTTTGTTGGTGGTCCATCCCCCTTTCGTTCCCTGCCGGGACCGACTCACTTTTCTTTGTCTTGCCAAAGAA
>JYOB01000014.1:275746-432536 GCA_000955795.1 Burkholderiaceae bacterium 26 | reverse complement strand
CAAGGCGCCGCATAGGGCAGGGAAAGTCAAAGGACAAAAGCAAACCTTCTGGGTGCCCGCCCAAACGAAAAAGGCCAAGCGCGCGACGGGTTGGCCTTTCTCTTTTGACGTTTGAGCCCTAGATGGCGCCTTGAATTTTCGTAAGCGGGCGGAAACAAGACGGGAAACTGTCTGAGCGCAGCGAGTTTTTCCCGTCTCCGCACGGTTACGCAAATTCAAGGAATGGGTCGCCATCTCGGGCACGCCTTTCTTTGCTTACTTTCTTTGGCAAGACAAAGAAAAGTGAGTCGGTCCCGGCAGGGAACGAAACACAGATGGACCACCAGCGCTCAAATCCTCAAAGGATCAATCTCCAACTGCCACCGCACCCCCTTCACAGTCTTGCCGATCCCAGCAAACCCCTCGGTCCAGGCAGACAAGAACTTCTGCAAAGCCGCCCGAGAAGCCGACTCCACCAGCAACTGCGCGCGTTCGCGGTTAGCCAGCCGCACCATCGTCATCGGCACCGGATCATGCAAAAACACCGGCGCGCCCAATTCCGCGGCCAAGGCTTCACCGGCAGAACGCGCCGCCCCCAAGAACTCCAGCGCGCGCGCCACTTCCTTGTGCTCGGTGGTCAGCAGCGCCTGGTAGGCAAACGGCGGCAGCCCGGCTTGCTTGCGTTCCCGCAGCAACTGGCGCGCGAAACCGCCGTAGTCGTGCCGAACCAGCGCTTGCAGCGCGGGTGCATCCGGATACCGCGTCTGAATCAGCACTTCCCCCGCTAGCCCGGCCCGGCCCGCGCGGCCCGCCACCTGCATCAGCGATGCAAAGAGATGCTCGCCTGCGCGGAAGTCGTGCGAGAACAGTGAAGAGTCCGGCGCGACCACGCCCACCAGCGTCACGCGCTGAAAGTCATGCCCCTTGGCGACCATCTGCGTGCCGATCAGGATGTCGACGCTGCCTTCGTGCACGGTGTCGAACAGCGCTTCGGCGCTGCCTTTGCGGCGGGTGGAATCGGCGTCGATGCGGGCGACGCGCGCCTGCGGAAACAGCTCGCCGAGTGTCTCTTCGATGCGCTGTGTACCACGCCCCAGCGGGGCGATGTCGACGTTGCCGCAGTCGGGGCAGTGATGCGGGATGCGGGATTCGTACCCGCAGTGGTGGCAGCGCAGGCGCCGTTCGGGCTTGTGCAGCACCAGGTACGCCGAGCAACGCGGGCAGCCCGAGAGCCAGCCACACGCGTCGCACGAGAGCACGGGCGCGTAGCCACGGCGATTGAGAAACAGCAGGCTCTGTTCGCCGCGCGCCAGGCGATCGGCAATCGCATCGACGAGCGGCTTGGACAGCCCATCGCGAATCTCACGCCCAGCGCGGCGCTCCAGATTCAAGTCGATGAGCGATACGCGCGGCAGCACCGCTTCAGCCTGCGCGCGTTGCGAGAGCGTCAGGCGCGTGGTGGCGGTCTGCTCCGCGCGCCACCAGGTTTCCAGCGACGGCGTGGCCGAGCCCAGCACGACGGGGATGTTCCGCTGCTTGGCACGCCATAGCGCTAGGTCGCGTGCGGAATAGCGCAACCCCTCCTGCTGCTTGTACGACGTGTCGTGCTCTTCGTCGACGAGGATGAGCGCGAGGTTGGGCAGCGACGCCAGCATCGCCAGCCGCGTGCCGAGCACGATGCGTGCCTCGCCGCGATGGGCGGCCAGCCAGTTCAGCGCACGCGGCTGCTCGGCCAGCCCGCTGTGCAGCGCCGCCATGGGCACGCCGGGAAAGCGTGCGGCGATGCGCGCTTCCAGTTGCGGTGTCAGGTTGATCTCGGGCACCAGCATCAGCACCTGCGCGGCAGGATCGCGCGCCAGGGCGTCGGCGATGGCGTGCAGGTAGACCTCGGTCTTGCCGCTGCCCGTAACGCCGTACAGCAGGAATGGGCTGAATGTGCCGGCCGCGCCAGCTTGGGCAATGGCCGCCACGGCGGCCGCCTGTTCATCGTTCAGGGCAGGCGCGAGGGACGGAGCCGGCAATTCGAGCGGTTGCGGCAACAACGCCTTCGGCCGCAGTTCTGCGTGCAGCCAGCCAGCGGCTGCCCAATCCCGCAGCTTGGCGACGGCTTGCCCGTGCAGTTCGACGGCAGCGCTGGTGGTCAACTCGCCATCGCCGGTCAGCGCTTCAGCCAGGCGCACAGCGCCGGACGCTCGTTTCGGGATGCTGTCCAGCAACGCGGCCCGGGCCGGTTCGAACATCACATAGACGGTTTCGTTGGCCTGGCGCGCAAGGTTGTCCCAGCTCCCGGGCGTGCGCCAAAGAGGTGGCAGCGCCGGCAACGTCACCTCGCCCAGTGCGCGGTGGTAGTAGCCGGCAGCAAATTCGGCCAGGGCACGCCATTCGCCGTCGAGCGGCGGCACCCAGTCGAGCACGCGCTCGACATCGCGCAGCTTCTCTTGCGGCACGTCGGTGGTCGCGGCAGTTTCGACCACCAACGCCACCACGCGCCGATTGCCAAAAGGCACCACAACCAATTGCCCCGGCAGCACAGGCGGCGCACACCGGTAATCGAACACCGCATCGAGCGGCGTATCGATCACCACCCGCACGATGGCGGCCGACGCCTTGGCATCAGAAAACGCAGCGTCGACTTGGGTGGTGGTCATGCAGAGCGCAAACGGTTGAATTGCAAAGGGATTGTTGCGATGCAGCGGCGGATCCTGCACCTGGGAAATGCGTCTTGCCCATCTCACCTTGCCTTCACAGCCATTGCCGTGGTCGGCTCAATGTTCAAGTATTACTTGAGGTTTGTGCCTTGGCGCCCTGATCGGCGACCGTTTTCCCGGCTATCCACACGGCCTGTGGATAACTTTGTTGAAAAGTCGCCTGCCGCGCCCGCGCAGGCCAATGGATTCACCGTTTTTCTAGCTTGCACGATTTACGCGCACGCGGCTTTCTTTTATAAAAATCAAACACTTATGCGTTGGATGCACACAGCCTGCCCTGTTGCGCCGCGGAAAGAACCAGCCGCGACAGCTTTGTGCATAAGTCAAGTCTTGACAGCCGACTTACGCACCAGAAAGCGCGAAATAAATCGCTTGACACCCTTTTGGCGCCAGATGGGGCCACCCGCAGGCGAGCAGTCACTCACCCCGACTGCACCAAAGCGGCGAAGATTCCACCCGTGCCCCCGGCTTCACGCACAACTGCGGCCCAATTCAAACGCTATCGCACCGCAACATTGATCTGATACGTGTTACTTCGCTTTGGTGCGAAGTGCGCGGCTGAAGCTGTGCACCTCGTCCACCAGCACCGTCACCGCTTCGGGTGGCGTGAACTGCGAGATGCCATGGCCGAGGTTGAAGATGTGGCCGTCGCTGTCGCCGCTGGCTGCGTAGTCTTCCAGTACGCGGCGCACTTGGGCGCGAATGGCGTCCGGCTCGGCAAACAGCACCGTCGGGTCCAGGTTGCCCTGCAGGGCAACGCGCCCTGCCGTTCGCTGGCGGGCGAGCTGCAGGTTGACGGTCCAGTCCACGCCCAGCGCGTCGGCACCGGTCTCGGCCATGGCTTCGAGCCACAGGCCACCGCCCTTGGTGAACAGGATGACCGGCACGCGCTGGCCGTCGGCCCCGGGGCGAATACCCTTCACCACGCGCGCCATGTAGGCCAGCGAAAACTCCTGGTAGATGCCATCGGCCAGCGCCCCGCCCCAGGTATCGAACACCTGCACTGCCTGGGCACCGGCATCAATCTGCGCGTTCAGATAGTCGATGACGGCCTGCGCGTTGATCTCCAGGATGCGGTGCATCAGGTCCGGGCGCGCGTAGAGCATCGACTTGACGGTGCGGAAGTCGTCCGAGCCGCCGCCTTCGACCATGTAGCAGGCAAGCGTCCACGGGCTGCCCGAGAAACCGATGAGCGGCACACGCTGGCGGCCGTCCTGCACGAGTGCACGGCGGATTTCCGCCACGGCATCGAACACATATTGCAGCGACGACATGTCCGGCACCGACAGCGCCGCCACATCGGCTTCCGTGCGTACCGGCTTGGCAAAGCGCGGGCCCTCGCCCTGCGCGAACGACAGGCCCAGGCCCATGGCATCGGGCACGGTCAGGATGTCGGAGAACAGAATCGCCGCGTCCAGCGGATAGCGATCCAGCGGCTGCAGCGTCACTTCCGTCGCATACGCCGGCGACTTGGCCAAGCCGAGAAAGCTGCCGGCGCGCGCGCGCGTGGCGTTGTACTCGGGCAGATAGCGGCCGGCCTGGCGCATCAGCCACAGCGGCGTGTAGTCGGTGGGCTGGCGGCGCAGGGCGCGCAGGAAGGTGTCGTTGGCGAGCGGTGCGGACATGGCGAAGGACTCTTTAGGAGGGCGCCATTGTAAGGGATGGTGTTTTTATCCCGCCCTGACCCAGGCCAACATGTCGCAGATCACGCTGCAGATATCACGGCACCTTGTGCGTATCGCCTGCGCGCTGCGGCGGCAGCTTGATCGCCATCGACTTGAAATCCGTGCTGGTGGTCAGCGTTCCGTGCACCACGCCCCGTGGAATCACGATCAGATCACCCGCCCGGACCTCGCGCGGCGCGCTGTCGAGCCAGACGGTGGCCGTGCCCGACATCACGTACTGGATCTCGTCCGAGTACGTATGCGTGTGCTTGGCCACGGTGCCCACCTGGATGCCGACCGTGCCGTTGGCCGCCGTCACCAGGGTCTTCGTGCGCAGCGTACCCATCTCGGCGATGACGGGGCCGATCTCGTCCGGCGTCATGCCGCCCATGTTGATGATCTGTGCCGAGAGCGGTGGCGCCGAAGGAGGAACCGCCGCCGGTTCCGACGCTTGCGCAAACGCACCGGCGCAGCCGGCAAAGATGGCGGTGGCAGAAACCGCCCGGATCACAGCAACAGGACGATGGTGATGCATGGTGGCTCCTCATGACGCGGTCGCCGTCAAGGCGCGGCGATCCGTGGGACGTTCGTGTGGTCGACTCGCGGCGATTGTCGCATCGCTGCACGGAGGCAGAGACCTAGGGCGATTCCCGAGAAAGCGGGCATCGTGCGCGGACCGGCTCGCCTATAGTGGGACGGCGCCACATCCACCACAAACACGCCACAAGGAGACCGGCATGACACACAAGGGAAGCTGCCACTGCGGAAACGTCGCGTTCGAAGTTGAAGGTCATCCGGAAAGCGCGATGGCGTGCAACTGCTCGATCTGCCAGCGCAAAGGCTCGCTGCTGTGGTTCGTGGCGCCCGACAAGGTGCGGCTGCTCACGCCGGAAGACAACGCCAGCACCTATCTCTTCCGCAAGCATGTGATCAAACACCGCTTCTGCCCGACTTGCGGCATCCATCCGTATGCCGAAGGCGTCATGCCCGACGGCACACCAATGATTGCCGTCAACGTCCGCTGCCTGGAAGACATCGATCTGGCCAGCGTGCCGGTCACCCACTTCGACGGACGCTCAATGTAACGGCGTGGTGTGCGCTACAGCCACATCTGCATCACGCGCTCACCGGTCTGCACGGGCTTGCCATTGGGCATCCACACGGCATCGAGCATGGGTCGCACAAGGTCGAGCTCGGTGGAGATGCCGTCCTGCCGGCCAAAGCGCACGCTATTGGCAGCCTGCGCTTCGACCACCCGGCGGTCCTGCTCAGCCACCCGATATAGGAACGGCCAGACGAATGCACGCACGGCCCAGGCAGGCGCCCAGCGCTTTTCCACATGCAGCGTGCCGAACACGCGCGTGCGCATTTCGTCTTCGGGCGTGAAATGCAGCGTGAAGTACAGCGCGCTGCCGTTGGCGTAGCGGTATTCGAGCTGGGCCGAGGCAGGCGCGGCAGTGCCGAAGTGCGCGCGCTCCATCGAACGCGGCGATTCGAACAGCCGGTAGAGCAGACCGCTTTGCTGCGCCTGGCCGGCGTAAGTCACCCGCAGCCCCTCAGCCGATTGCGTAAGCGTGACCGTCATGGGCTGGCGCGCGCCATGGCTGCGCACGAGGCCGGGGTGGACGAGATGCGTATGCAGCGGGTCGAGAAAATTCTCAAGCGCATCGGCCGGGCGGGCCTCCCACAACGTGCTCCACAGAAAGCGGCGGCTGCCGGCCGGCAAGCGATTCAGGAACGGCGGCAATGCGGCAGGGGCGGCTTCACTTGGCGCCCGCGCGCTCATCCAGATCAGCCCGTCGTGCTCGAACGCCTGCCACGCGTTCACTTGCACGGCGGGCACAGCCGCGCCCGGGCACATACCCGGCATGGCGGTGCAGCGGCCGTCGGCGCCGAACGTCCAGCCGTGGTACTTGCACTGAAGTGTCTCGCCAACGAGCCGCCCATCGGACAGCGGCACATGCCGATGCGGGCAGCGGTCATCAAGCGCGAGCAGGCTGCCCGAAGGCAAACGCGCGAGCACCACCGCACGACCAAATACGGTCACGCGCATCGGCTTGTCGCGCAGGCGGCGCGCTTCGGCAACGGGATACCAACCGCGCAGCAGCGTGGAATTCCAAGCAGTCATAACTGAAAGCGTTGCATGATCGGCACGCCGATCCGGGTCGTGAGGTTACGCAGCACAGCGATTGCGCGGCGCGTGGCGGGCGGCAGATGCCGGCAGTACACGGCGCTCATCTCAATGGCCGGCACACCGCCGCGCAGGCGCTTGAAGCGTGCTGCACCAGCGCTCAGGTTCAGCTCCGCATCGCGAGCGATCGTGGTGCGCAGCACGTGCGCCATCAGCAGCCGATACAGCCCCGCATGCTGCGGCCACGTCGTGTCATACCCGACGATGGGCGCGGTCAGCAGCGGCCCCTGGCCGAACACGCCGACCACCGCGCGCAGCACACCATGCTCATCACGAAAGCCCGCGCAGTCGAGCAGCCCCGCCGCATGCCACGCGCGAAGAAACGCTGCCGTATAGCGCGGGTTCAGCGCGGAATACTTGTCGAGATAGAGCTGCGCATACAGCCGCTCGGCCTGGGCGAAATCGGCGTCGGTAAAGGCGTCGTGCGGCACGAACGTAAGCGGCGTCTTGTCCAGCCATTGCAGGTCGCGGCGCAGGTTCTGGTGCTGGCGCGTGCGGCGCAGATTCCGGAACACATAGACCTGCCGCGTGGGAATCAACGCAAAGCCGGCCGACGTGGCGGCGCGCAGCCAATCGGCATGCTGCAATGTATTGAGCGAACGCAGCCAGATCGCGCGATCCGGCCACCGGTCGCGGCACGTATGCACCAACACATCCAGATCAAAAGCCGCTGCCGGTGGATACAGGTTCGTACTGACCAGCCAGTTGTTGACAGCCACCGCCCGGTCCAGCTGCGCACGCCGCATCCACGCATCGGCCAGCCCAATCGCACCGCGCAAGAGCGGCCGGAGCACGCGCGGCATCAACCGCTCGGACTCTTCCGCCGCATAGCGGCCATACGTGGTGATGGGCGAGCAGACCCAGGCATTCTCGGCATGACCGACGCGATCTTCCCCGTCGTTGATTGTTACCGGCAGCGGTAAACCGCCGGCCTCCACCACGTCGACCTGCGTCACCAGATTGGCGACAAACGGCAGCGACGCCTGCCCGCGATGCACGTGCAGGAACGCGCCCGCCTTGTCGGCAAAGCACGCATGCGGCACGGCGCCGGGCGCATTCATACCTCGGGCAGCTCCTGGCCGTCCCACTCGATGTCTTGTGTGGCGGCTTCGCGCATGTTGCAACGCTGCGCGATAGCCATGCGCGCATACGCGGCAAGATCGCAGACGCCGCCCCACAGCGGGCCGCGGTCGCCCGGCGTGGCGATGACGTCGGTGGCGGCACGCCAGTCCTGGCGCCATTGGCGCAGCCTGCCGTGGCGCACCGCATCGAACAGCCCCGCCGATGCCATCACCGCAGCCGCCATGCGCGGCACACCCGGCGACGGTTCGATACAACCATCGAGCGTGCCGGCCAGCGCGGCGGGCAGTGCATCGTCAATGCCAAACAGGTGGCAGCCGCTGGTGCCGCGCGGGTTGCATTCAAGCGGGCTCACGCGGCCATCGGCCTGCTGGATCCAGTCGAACGAGAGCTGTCCCGTGAAATCAAGCTTGCGCGCAAAGTTGGCAACGAAGGTGCGGACAGCTTCAATGCGCGCGGGCGAGAAATAGAAACTCGCGCTTGTCGACATGCGCCAGTCTGGGCGATACAGCGCATGGGCTACGAGTCGGCCGCGATCGGCCACGCTGTACGAGCAGAACTCCTGCCCTGCCACCAAGCTCTGCACCACCCACGCGCCCAAGTCGGCCAGCGGCGGTGCATCGCCGGGAATGCCGTTGCGATACAGGCGTACATGCACGCCAAAGCGCGAGAACTCCGGCTTGAGCACGACCGGGCGCCCGCCCGCCCAGGCGCGCGCTTCGGCCAACGTGCGCACCCGCGCGGAGACCGGCACATCTGCACCGCAATCCTGCGCAAGTTCCAGGAACTGCCATTTGCTGTGCACCGCACGCAGCTTGTCGAAATCCTCAGCCAGCACTCGCACGTGGATCGGCAAGTGATGCCGATAACGCGATACGAAAAAGACTTCCTCGCAAGTCGGCACCACCAGATTGATGGACCGCTCGTTCACGATGCGTGCAAGGTCCGCCGTAAACTGCGCCGACGCATGACGTGGCGATGCAATGCGAAAGGTGGCCGCGACGGCCCGAGAGGCGCCGCTGATCTGGCAAGGAATGCTGTCGGCAATGCAGACCGTCCACCCCTGGTGGGCAAAGCGGCGGGCGTGATCGAGCGCCACCGGCGCGCGGCCACCGAGGATCAGCACATTGGGCATACCGGCGGAGCGTTGAGGTCAGGCAACGTCCGCCGAAGGCAAGAGGCGCGGGGGAAGTTGCCGGGGCTCCATTCTAGGCAAAGGAGCACCCGGCCCGGGCGCGGTGAAGAGGGGTACGGCGCGTCAGGCGCTGCGCAGCTTGAACAGCCCGACCGTGCGTGCCAAGCCCTGCGCTTGCTCGTTGAGCATCGACGATGCGGCGGTCGACTGCTCCACCAGCGCGGCGTTCTGCTGCGTGGCCTGGTCCATCTCGGCGACGCTGCGATCGATCTGGCTGATACCGGTGCTTTGCTCGTGCATCGCGCCGTCGATCTCGCCGATGATGCGGGCGACACGCTCGATGCCCTGCACGATCTCCTGCATCGTTGCGCCGGCGGCCTGCACGCGTTGCGCGCCGGTCTTCACGCTGGCTTCCGATGCCTGGATCAGGTCCTTGATCTCGCGGGCGGCCGTAGCGCTGCGTTGCGCCAGCGTGCGCACCTCGCCGGCCACCACGGCAAAGCCGCGGCCGTTCTCGCCGGCACGGGCGGCTTCCACTGCGGCGTTCAGCGCGAGGATGTTGGTCTGGAACGCAATGCTGTCGATCACACCGATGATTTCGGTGATGCGCGCCGAAGACTTGGCGATTTCGTCCATCGTGCTGACCGCGCTGGAGACCACGTCGCCGCCGCGCGTGGCGGCATCGCTGGCGTCGCTGGCCAGGCGCGTGGCCTGCACGGCCGCATCTGCGGAGTTCTTCACGCTGGTCGTCAGTTCGGTCAACGCGGCAGAGGTTTCCTGCAAGTTGCTGGCCGAGACTTCGGTGCGGTTGGACAGGTCACGATTGCCCGCTTCGATCTCGCCGGTGGCGGACTTCATGCTGTCAACGCTGGCGCGCACTTCCAGCAGCACTTCGCCAATCTTGTCGATGAACGTGTTGAACGAGGCACTGATCTGCGCGACTTCATCGTTGCCGACCACGGGCAGGCGGTGCGTCAGGTCACCGCCGCCGGAGCCGATGGTGTCCATCGCATCACGCACCTGCGACAGGCGGCGGAACGACTGCGACGTGAAGAACGCGGCGATGCCCAGCGCGGCAAGTGTCAGCAGCACGATGGCGACGGCCAGGGCACGTACGACACTGCGCAAACCCGCGGTGGCCTCGGCTTTGTCCAGCGCGATCACCAGGCTCCAGTCGGTGCCTTGCACGGCCTGTGCCTTCAGCAGCTTCGGCGCGCCAGCAAGTTCCACTTCCAGCGGAGCATTGGCTTTGGCGAGCGATGCCAGCACATCGGCATTGAGCGCCGCCGACACATCGGACACCGGCTTGAGCATCAGCTTGGCGTCGGGGTGGGCGATGACTTGCCCGTCCTTTGCCACGACAAACGCGAGGCTCGACGGCGTCGGATGCACCGCGGCCACCACGTCGCGGACGCGATCCAGCGGCACGGCACCGCTCACCGCGCCGGTGGCTTCGCCACCGCGGATCAGCGGGGCAGAGAACGATACGTATTTCACGCCCGTAGCCACGTCACCGTAGGGCTTGGTGACCAGCAGCTTGCCGGCGGCAATGGCCTCCTTGTACCAGGGGCGGACCGTTGGGTCGTAGTCTTTGGGCGTGGTGGCGCTGGTAGACAGGAACGATTTGTCGGTCCAGCCGATGGTGGTGATGGGAAAGCCATCGGCGTCGCCCATGTGCTTGACCAGGCCGCGCGGATCGCCATGCTCGACGACGTCTGCAGTGGTCTTTACGGCACGCGCTTTGGCGGCCACCCATTTGTCGATGACGAGGGTGTTGGCGCTGGTGATGGCAGCGAGATTCTGTTCGATCGATTCCATCGTGTTGGAGCGCACGATGGAATAGGTGGCGGCGCCGGACAACGCCAGGGCACCGACTACGGTGACCGATGAGATGAGGAGAATTCGGGTGCGGAGAGAGGAGATCATGATTCTTCTAGGCCAAACGTTTTCCATGAATCTGACTGCGTACGGTATTTGCCGTAGCGCCCTCCAGATCCGACTGCCGGCTGTCGGGGGCCACTCCAAACTGCTACGGCACCGCGCAGGCGAACTTGAGCCGGCGAAACCCGCCCCCACGAGGGGATGACTGCTATAAAAGGAAACGCCCCATATGATTGCCCAGGCAATCCATTCCCCTGAAACTGAAGCCCATGCACGATGCCCTCCACATCGACCCCGCCACCGGCGACATCCGGTTCGCCGACATCCGCATCACGCCGCAGACACGAGCCGATGCCCTGCCGGCACGCTTTGCAGTCGGGCCCGTGCGCTCCGTGAGCGTCGGAGGGAAAGACGTTCCCTGCCAATTCGCGACAGTGGCTGCACTGGACGACGCCACGCCCGTGACCGTCAGCCTACGGTTTGAGGCCGATGCGCTCGTCAGCGTATTCGTCGAGCTGGCGCAGCCGGTCTCGTACGACGACATCGACGTCGTGGAAGAACGGCACCGCCGCTGGATCGCCAGCAAACTCGGCCAGGACCCTGGCAGCCTGACGCGCTACCCCTGGGGCAGCGCCGGGGTGGCGCAAGACAAGAGCGGCGGCGTGCACATCTTTCTGCACAACCGAAACAACACCTGGGGGCGCTGAATACGTTGTAAGAGGCCCCGGCGTCGGCCCCAATTGCCGCCCCGGCATCGTTTGCAGTACCGTCGCTGGCATTCCTACGGAGCCGGGAGCCCCGCGCCATGGCCGTGCTGTTCACCATCCTGAAGATTGCCGTCGTGCTCGTGCTGGTGTCCTCACTGGCCGAGGCGATCGTGCTGTCCTTGAGAAACGGCTGGACCAACTACGACTGGAAGGCCGCCGGCGTGTCGGTGGTGGATTTCCTGGTACGCGAGTACCCACTGCGCTGGCTGGTGCCGCTGGCGTTCTGGACACAAGGTCTGGAATGGGTCTACCAGCATCGTCTCTGGACGCTGCCGATGGACCACTGGACGGGCTGGGTTGCGTGCTTTCTGGGCCAGGAGTTCTGCTACTACTGGTACCACCGCGCCGCGCACCGCGTGCGCTGGTTCTGGTGTACGCACGCCATCCACCATTCGCCAAATGACCTGAACCTGTCGGCGGCCTACCGCTTCGGCTGGACAGGACGGTTGACTGGCACGCTCGCCTTCTTTGCGCTGGCGCCGCTGCTGGGCATGCCGCCGCGCATCGTGCTGATGCTGCTTTCGCTCAATCTGCTGTACCAGTTCTGGATTCACGCCACGTGGATCCCCCGCCTGGGGCCCCTGGAATGGGTGCTCAACACGCCGTCGGCACACCGCGTGCATCACGCATCCAACCTCGAATACCTCGACGGCAACTACGGCGGCGTGCTGATCGTGTTCGACCGGCTGTTCGGCACGTACATCCCCGAGCGCAAGGACGTGCCCTGCCGGTACGGCCTCGTGCACCCGATGCGCACATACAACCTGCTGGTGATCGAATTCGCACATTGGCGCGGGCTGTGGCAAGACCTGAAGACCGCACGCTCGGCCAGCGAGGTGCTGGGTTACCTGTTCCGCCCGCCAGGCTGGCGGCCCGATGGCAATGGCGACACGACGGAGGATTTGCGCCGCCGTGCCGCGCTCATTCCCGAAGAGCAGCCAATCGGACCGGCCGTTGCAGCCAACTGAATCAGGGCAAACGCAACGTCTGCGCCAGGTGGCCATACACCACGGCAATCCGCCGCAGGTGGCGCGACTCCGGATGCGTCAGCAGCCATAACTCTGATTGATTGGCATCTTGCAGATCCCTCAGCGCCACCAGATCGCTGCGCTCCTGCGCCATCACCACGGGCAGGATCCCGACGCCCATACCCATCCCCACCATCTCGGCCGCGATCTGCAGGCTGTTGACGAAGTACGTGGGCATGACCTTGGGGAAATGCCGCTTGCGCCAACTCACCGACGGGTGATCGGGAATCGCGTCGTCAATGGCGAACCACGGCGTGCGGCCGGCTTCGACATCGGCGTAGGTGATGCCGCTCGTGCGCCCCGCATACAGCCCCACGCGAATCGACCCGATGTGTTTGCCCACCAGATGCTGCGGCGGGCGCCGCGTGGCCCGCACGGCAATGTCGGCATCGCGCCGGGTCAGGCTGGCCAGCTCGTTGCTCACCCGAAGGTCGTAACTCAGGTTCGGATGCTCGGCCTGCAGCGCCTTCAACGCGGGCGCGACCATGCCGACCAGGATCGTGTCCGTGGTGGTGATGCGCACCGTGCCTGATACCTGATCGGGCACCGCATGCACGGCCGATCGCGCGGCCTCGAGCGCCGACTCCACCTGCTCGGCCTGTTCCGCCAGGGCCTGCGCCAAGTCCCCCGCCAGATAGCCCGTACGCGAACGCGCAAACAGCGTGGCGCCCAGCCCGCGCTCGATGCGCTGCAATGACCGGAACACGGTGGATGCATCCACGCCAAGCCGCTCGCCGGCCGCCGCCAGCGTGCCCGTGCGCACCATCGCCAGTACGATCTCAAGGTCGGCCGCGCTTAACCGGTATTGCGTCTGTGCAAGCATGATTTGCTTCTCCGCCTATTTCATTGGCACCGGCGCAATCCTACAGTGTCGTCACCGCCGCCGTCGGCGGCTTCCCAACCCGTTCACGAGATGACAACCATGAAGCTCTACTACTCCGCCGGCGCCTGCTCGCTGGCCGTTCATATCGCCCTGCGCGAAGTGGGTGCGCAGTTTGACCTGACCGCCGTCGACCTTGCCAAGCACGTCACCGCCGACGGCACGGATTTCTACACGATCTCGCCGCGCGGTTACGTGCCGCTGCTGGAGCTGGCCGATGGCTCGCGCCACACCGAAGCCGCCGCGCTGCTGCAATACGTGGCCGACCTCGACCCAACGCAAGCGCTGATCGGCAAGCCCGGCAGCGCGCACCGCCTGACCGTGATCGAATGGCTCACGTTTGTCAGCACCGAGCTGCATAAAGGCTTCGGCCCGCTCTGGTACAAGGAAACGCCCGAAGCCACGCGCCAGGGTGCCAAGGACAAGCTCGCCAAGCGCTTTGCCGAACTCGACGCGCGCCTCGCCAAACAGCCTTACCTGGCCGACACCTACAGCGTGGCCGACGCCTATGCCTTTGCGGTGCTGAACTGGACGAACTTCCTGGCGCTGCCGATGGGCGCGTATCCGAACGTGCAGGCCTATATGGCGCGGGTGGGTGCGCGGCCGCAGGTGGTTGAAGCGTTGACGGCGGAAGGCCTGATCAAGGCCGACGCAGCCAGCACCGTCGCCTGATCTGATCGGCCGGGATCGGCGAGCCCTAAACAAAACCGCCGATCCCACCCCCTACTTCGCCTAACGTTTGCGGAACGTCTTACAACAGATCCCCATGTTGTAGATGGGCTCTATCCGAGCTGCACGCCGTGCTGTCACAGGTGCGTCGCTACAATCGCACGCTTTGCGTCTTCTGCAGTCCGCAGCCCTCCCCATGTTCAAGCACGTTGTTCTCGCCCTGGCCATTGCGGCTGCGGGCTTGCCGCTCCTCGCGCGCGCCGATGTGCGCGGCGCAGGTTCGACCGCCGCTGCGCCGGTCTATCGCGTCTGGTCGGCGGGGTATGCCGCATCTTCGGGCGTTGCGCTCAGCTATGACGCGGTGGGCTCAGGTGAAGGCCTGAAGCGCATTCGCGCGGGCGCGGTGGATTTTGGTGCGTCTGACGTGCCGCTCTCCAGCGCGGAGGCTGCCAAGGCAGGCCTCGTCTGCGTGCCGTCGGTGGTGACAGGTGCCGTGCCGTTTGTGAACGTGCCGGGTGTGCCGCGCGGTCAGCTCAAGCTGACGGGCGAACTGCTGGCGCAGATCTTCCTCGGCAAGATCGAGAGCTGGGATGCGCCGGAGCTGCGCGCGCTGAACCCGGGCATGACGCTGCCCAAGCTGAAGATTCATCCCGTCGTTCGCTCCGATGGCTCAGGCACGACGTACCACTTCACCGACTATCTGAGCGCAGTCAGCGCCGAGTGGAAAAGCGCGTACGGCACCAAGTCGACCATCAACTGGCCGGCGGGCTTCACGGCCGCAAAGGGCAGCGGCGATGTGGTCAAAGCGGTGCAGGCTACATCCGGCGCCATTGGTTATGTCGACTACAACTACATCCTCGACAACGACCTGAGCGGCGTGCAGTTGCGCAACGTGGCGGGCCGCTTTGTCAGCGCCCAGGTGAGCGGCTTTCGCGAAGCGGTGATGCAGAGCGCGTGGAACCGCAAAGGCGATTTCACGGCTCCGCTGGTCAACCTGCCGGGTGCGGAGACGTGGCCGATCACCATGGGCACCTTCATCGTCGTGCCGGCAGTCAGCGCATCGGGGCCGCGCACGCTGGCCGCGCTGAAGTTCCTGACTTGGGGTTACTTCCACGGCGACGAGCTGGCCGCGCGTGCGAAATTCGTGCCGCTGCCCGAGCGCGTGCAGGCGATTGCGTATCGTGAGCTGGCGCGCGTGACGGATGCGTCGGGCGCCGCCATCGGCCTGCAGAGCATGCCCGCAAACTGGAGCAAATGATTCTGCCGGCGCGGTGTCTGTACTGGCAACCGCACCGTTTTGATGCCGCACGGGCAGCCCTCTGAAAGGTTTGCAACAAGGCTGGATTGTTCCGATGCGTTTCCTATAGTGGTCACTCGCCGCGCAAGCAGCCCCGCGCGTCACTGCCAAAGCAAGGACGGGAAGCAAACATGGGTACCGCCATCGCAGACCAGGACGAGCAGATCCACCAGATCGCACAGGACACCGGCGCACCGGCTGATCTCGTCCGCGAGCAGTACATGCAGACAATGCGCACATTGGCGGCCGACGCCCGCGTGCACGACTATCTCTCGCTGTTTGTCACACGCCGGGTGCTCGCCGCGTTCCGCCCGCGCCGCACGCCCCCGCGTTAGTCCCGCCCTGCCTATTCCTCGCTGATCATCCCGACGAATGCATGCGCCGCGCGGCGCATCCATTCGCGCGCGCGCTCGGCCTCGAACTGGATGCGCGCAAAGGCGTGCGTCATGCCGGAGGCTTCGATGGTGATGACCTGCGCGCCGTGCTGCACGAGGTAGTCGGCGTATTGCAGACCGTCGTCGCGCAGCACGTCGTGCGCGGCCACGATGACGACGGTGTCGGGCGGCGTATAGGCCGGCGCGCGCGCCATCAGGAAAATGCGTGGGTCGTGCTCGGCGAGTGGCTTGGCGAGGGCTTCTGCACCGATGTATTTCTCCCAGTACCAGCGCATTTCGTCGCGCGTGAGGCCGGGGCCTTGTGCAAACGCGTTGTAGCTTTCGCTACCGAAAGCGGGCGTGGTAACGGGGTATAGCAGGAACTGCGCATTGACGAGGCCGGGGCGCATGCCCTGCGCGGCCTGCACCGCAAGATGGCCGCCCGCGCTGTCGCCGCCCACAGCCAGGAAGTCCGGATCAAAGTCGAGGTCCGCGCGCTGTTCGGCCAGGTACGCGAGCGCGTCGCGTGCATCGTCCGCCGGCGTGGGAAACGCATGCTCGGGCGCGAGGCGGTAATCGACACTCACAACGGCGCAGCCCGTGTCTTGCGCGATCAAGGCGGCCAGCATGCGATGCGTTGTGCGCGGCGCGCCAACCACCCAGCCACCACCGTGAAACCACACCAGCAAGCGCGGCGTGGTCACGCCTTTTGGACGAAAGACGATGGCGTCGAGCGTGCGCCCGGCGAGCGGCAGGCTGAGGTCTGAAACGTCAACGCTTTCGGGATCGGGCCGGTCGGATACCGCAGCAATCGCCTCAAAGCGCGCGCGCTGCGCGGGTGCGTCTTCAGGCGGGGGCAAGGCGCCGAACTGTTCGGCAAGGCGTTGGTAGAACTGCAGGATTTGCGGATCGACGGCCATGATGTAAGCGGGATGCGATGACCGCCAGAGTGTAGCGCGCCGCGTCGGCTCAACCCCCTTGATCCGTCAGGAAGCGATCGGCGCGGTCGTCGACGAAACCTCTATGCCCCCTGCGCCATCGTGTTTGTCACAAGGCCGTGGGGCCGGCGTTCATTTTTGCTCGCCGATACCGAGCCGCCAGTGTTCGATCTTCGTGCAGCGGTCTTGCACGGCCGGAATGCCGGCGTTGCGCGCCACGGCCATCGCCTCGTCATTCACGATGCCGAGCTGCACCCAGATGCCTCCCACGCCCAGCGTCACGGCTTCCTGCACAACGGGCAAGACCTGTTCTGAGCGACGGAAGATATCGACCAGATCGATGCGCTGGCCGGCGGCGGCAAGGGTTGTCACCGCTTCGGTGAGCGTGGCGTAGCAGGGCTCGCCGAGCACGTCTTCGCCCGCGTGCTGCGGGTTGACGGGCACGATGCGATAACCGGCCTGCTGCAGATAGCGCGCCACGTCATAGCTGGGCCGCGTGGGACGCGGCGACAGCCCGACCACGGCGATGGTCTTGCCGGACAGCAGCCGGCGCATGGTCTCTTGCTCGTCGGCGTACGAAGGATTGGCGGACATGGTTGGTGATGCGGCTGCAATCAGGTTGTGGGTCGCTTGCATGCGGCGCCCAGGTCATCGAAGCGCACGGCGGCTCGGAAGGCGCCCGACGAATACGGGCCGACCTCATACGGCCCGTAGTGCACGACGATGCGGTCACCCTGCAGCGTAAACGGAAACGCGGCGTTACGCAGATCGCGCTCCTTGAGCGCGCCGCGCGGCGCATCGGGTGCGCCTTCTCGCTTGAGCGCATCGACAATCTGCGTATTGAAGTTCTGCAGGCACGTGGATGTGGGGTTCAGCACATCGGCCAAGGCGATTGGCTGAAAGCCCTGCACACCGCGGCGCCAGTTGCCCGCTGTGAAGCTGTAGTTGCCGTGCGCGCCGCCGCTGTAGGCCCACACCATGCGCAACAGGCTCACGGTGTCGCCCAGGCCGACGGCGCTGATGCGGATGACGCATTCGGTGTCGTATTGGTCGCACTTGCGCACGCGCAGCGATTGGATCAGCGCGTCGATGGCGGCATCGCCTGTCACCGGATAGCGCTCGGTCAGCTTGGCCTGGCCGGCGGCGCCCGTGGCCTCCTGATAGCGCGCCACGCGCTTTAACGTGAAGGGCTGGCTGCGACCACCGTCGCTCCAGGTGCCAGTAGCGGTGGCGCCGTCGGCCGAGAACGCACCGGAGAGCGTGCCGCCGTCGCGCACGACGGACTGGCCGGCCGCATCGAGCGCTTCTGCATGTTCGCGCCACACGAAGCGGCGCTCGGGCACGTTGCGCCCTTCGATGGTCCATAAGGCGCGGCCCTGGGGGCGGTCATCGTAGGCTTCGCCGGTCAGTGTGTCGGCCACCGGATCCTTGTCTTTGTCCTGCTCTTTGGGTGGCGGGTCGTACACGTTCAACCACACGTTCCAACCGGGGCTGTCGGCGCCCTTTCCCACCGCGCCCTGCCAGAAACTGCCGGCCGGACGCTCGGACTGCTCTTTCGTTTTTGCAAGAGGGACAGTTGGCGCAGAAGCAACAGGTGCGGAGGCGGCAGGCGCACTCGCCGGCGTTGCAGGCGGAGCAGAGGCCGCTTCGGTGCCGGCCTGTGCGCCCCCGGCCGCGCCCAGTGCCCCCATCAAGGTAACAAAAACGCCCGCGCCCACCGACTTCTGCAACACATGGTGCATCGCATGCCTGTGCATGCCTCCCTCCTATGAAACCGACACCCCAGACTAGGACACACCCCGCTGGTTCGCCTTTCTCCAAGCCCCGTCTGCCTAAGCGGCAAAGTGCTGGGACTGTGCGGGTGCAGCAGGCGTTCCCTGAGCAGGCCCTCCAGGCGCTTTTGCATGCACACCAAGCGGCCTTTACAGCGCTTGCATTCGATTGCAATCCGACACACTTTGTTACGCCTCAGGGCGAGCCCGTCACCCAAAATGCCTTCGCACCCCAGCGTTTGTGTCCAATTGTTGTGCGCCATATCGCGCCCCAAACGGTCATTCCCCCGACCCGATGGCGACGACACGATCCACGGTGCAAGGTTACCCCCTCCTTTCGAATTGACCCCTCGAAGGGATTTCCCGTCCGCGCGGTGCTCCCCGGCCCGCGCGCTTTTTTTTGTGCGCGCAATTCGCGCGCCTGCCCGCCTGCTTCCCGCCCTTCCCCAGCGCGCTCTGGAGGCGGCTGACTTGTGTGTCGGCTTCCCGCGCCAGGAAACACGCTCTTACAAAGCCAAGTCGACCCCTCGACGCCTGCCGCGTTAAATGGAGACATCCACGCGGCACAGGCCGCCATAAAAACGAGGGCTCACCATGTCCAATGTTTCCCGTCGTTCTCCCCTCTCCGGTGTACGGCTGCCGCATGTGTTGCGCGCGGTGGGCGTTGCCGCCGTATTGCTTGTCTGCGGTGCGCAGGCCGCGATGGCCGCCGATCCGGCCTCGCGGGTGGCGCGGCTGTCGGACTTTTCCGGCACGGTGAGCTTCGCGCCCGCCGGCTCCGATGACTGGGCCGGCGCCTCGCTCAACCGCCCTCTCACCACAGGTGACCGCCTGTGGTCGGACCAGGGCAGCCACAGCGAGCTGCACGTCGGGTCCACGGCGCTGCGGCTGGGCCAGAACACTGGCGCCACGCTCGTCGACCTGGACGACCGCAACACCCAGGTGAAACTCACCCAAGGCGCCCTGTCGGTTCGCGTGCGTTCGCTGCCCGCCGACCAGACCATCGAGATCGACACGCCCAACCTTGCGTTCACGCCACAGGCACCGGGCGAATACCGTCTCGACGTCGCCCCCGATGGCTCAAGCACGACCGTCACCGTGTGGCTCGGCCAGGGCACGGCCTACGGCGATGACCGCTCCACTCCGCTGGGCGCGGGCCAGCAAATCCGCTTTGGCGGCACCGACCTCGCCGAGGCCGGCGGCACCGACAACCCCGGGCGCGACGCCTTCGACCGCTGGGCGGAATCGCGCGATGCCCGCGAAGACGCATCTGTCTCTGCCCGCTACGTCGGTCGTGAAATGACTGGCTATGAAGCCCTCGACGACAACGGCTCATGGCGTGAAGAAGACGGCTATGGCGCCGTGTGGGTACCGCGCGCCGTGCCCGCCGGCTGGGCCCCATATCGCACAGGCCATTGGGCGTGGGTGGCGCCCTGGGGCTGGACATGGGTCGATGACGCGCCGTGGGGTTTCGCGCCTTTCCACTACGGCCGTTGGGCGTATGTCGGCTCCACTTGGTGCTGGGTGCCCGGGCCGGTGGTGCCGCGTCCGGTCTATGCGCCGGCACTCGTTGGTTTCGTGGGCGGCGGAGGTGGCGGCGGCGTGAGCTGGGGGATCAACATCTCGATCGGCTCGCCGGGTGTGGCGTGGTTCCCGCTGGCGCCGGGCGAGGCATATCGCCCCGTGTACGCGGCCAGCCCGACGTACGTGACGAACATCAACCGCACGGTGGTGGTGAACAACGTCACGGTCAACAAGACCATCATCAACAACACCTCCAACGTGACCAACGTTCGAAACGTAAACCGGGTCACCTATGTCAACGCAAACAACCCCGCCGCACTGACGGCAGTGCCGGCCAAGACGTTCGTGAACGGCCAGCCGGTCGGCCCTGCCATGACGCATCTGCGGCCGGAGCAACTGCGCGCGCAGATGGCGCACGCGCAGTTTGTGTCGACGCCGGCGCTGGCACCGGTGCGTGCCAGCCTGGTAGGCGCGGCGGCCAACGGCGGGCCTCATCAGTTGCCGCCGCCGCAGGCGTTTACACGTCAGGCGATTGCGGTGCACGCCCCCGCCACACCGGCAGGCGGACACGATGCGTTGGCAGAACGCTTCCGCTCTCAAGGCGGCGCGCTCCCGGGCGCAGGCCCGGCGTGGACAGGCGGCAACGTGGCCACCCGAGTTGCGGCGCCGGTGCGGGGTCACGCCAAAATGGAGATGCCGACCGCACCTGCGGCTGCGCAGGCAGCGGGTCTACGGTTGAGTCGCGCCGCACCGAACGGGGCCGCACACGCCGAGCCTGTCCGACCGGCGGAACAACGCGGTCCGAATGGTCCGCAAGGATTGATGGGCTCCCCGAACCCGCAGGGCACGCAGATGCAGCATGGCGCCCAGCCTGGACCGGCTCCGCGGGCCCTCATGGCTCCGGACTCGATCAACCGTCCACGCCCGTTGCCGGGTGCCGCCGCACCGCAGGAGCGGCCGGCGCAACCGCAGACTGCGCCTGCGCCACAAGGCCCGGCCGGCATGACGACACGTCCGCCGCAGCGCGAAGGCGCACCAGGCACACGGCGCGACGAGCGCCGCGCCTTCGAGCCGCGTCCGCAACTGCCGCAGGCTGGCGCACAGGCGCCGCATCCTCAAACGCAACCACAGCGCAGTGGCCAGGAGCCGAATCGCTTCAATAGCAACCCCGCACCGGCCATGCAGGAGCGTCCGCACAACGAGCCGCCGCAGATGCGCGCACGCCCGGAGCCTGAACAACGCCGGCCGGAACCGCATATGGAAGCCCCGCGTCCCGCACCGCAACCGCATGTTGAAATGCGTCCGCCGCAACCGCAGGCCCAACCGCGTCCGCCTGAAGCCCGTCCGCCGCAGGCTCAACCGCCTCGGCAGGAACACCATGAAGCCCAACCGCATCCGCAAGGCAATCGCGGTGATGAGAAGCGCGAAGGTGAGCACCGCTGAGCGCACGTGCCGCACCAGTTCGCAGGCGAAAAAAAAGCAGCCCTTCGGGGCTGCTTTTTCGTCTGCGCCGGCCGATGACACCGGCCGGTACACACTTGCCTTAGCGCTTGCGACGTAGGCGGGCGATCGCTGCAAGCTGCGCAGCGGCCACGGCCAGTTCACTTTGCGCACGGGCCAGATCCAGGTCGCTGCTTTGATTCTGGAGCGCCTCTTCGGCCGCACGCTTGGCTTCGTTCGCCTTGGCTTCGTCCAGGTCGTGACCGCGGATTGCGGTATCGGCCAGCACGGTCACCTTCTTCGGCTGCACTTCGAGAATGCCACCAGCAACGAACACGAACTCTTCGCCGCCATCTTCCTTCTCGATGCGCACGGCGCCCGGCTTGATGCGCGTGATCAGCGGCGTGTGACCGGGCAGAATACCCAGCTCGCCGGCTTCGCCGGGCAGTGCCACAAACTTGGCATTGCCGGAGAAGATCTCGTGCTCAGCGCTGACGACGTCTACATGAATGGTTGCCATCTCGATTCCTTTGCTCAGAAAAGCGGCTTCCTGAATGGGCTTCAGGAAGCCAGTACTGGCCCCGGCTTACGCGCGGCGCCAGACGTTGCTCTTACTGGAGCTTCTTGGCCTTCTCGAAGGCTTCGTCGATCGAGCCGACCATGTAGAACGCCTGTTCCGGCAGGTGATCGCACTCGCCGTCCACCAGCATCTTGAAGCCGCGGATGGTTTCCTTCAGCGGCACGTACTTGCCCGGCGAACCCGTGAACACTTCGGCCACGTGGAAAGGCTGCGACAGGAAACGCTGGATCTTACGAGCGCGACCCACGGCCAGCTTGTCTTCCGGCGACAGTTCGTCCATGCCCAGAATCGCGATGATGTCGCGCAGTTCCTTGTAGCGCTGCAGCGTCTTCTTCACGCGGTCGGCAACTTCGTAGTGCTCCTGGCCAACCACTTGCGGGTCGAGCTGGCGCGAAGTCGAGTCCAGCGGATCCACTGCGGGGTAGATACCAAGTGCAGCGATGTCACGCGACAGCACGACGGTCGAGTCCAAGTGCAGGAAGGTCGTTGCCGGCGACGGGTCGGTCAAGTCATCGGCAGGCACGTACACGGCCTGGATCGACGTGATCGAGCCAGTCTTGGTCGACGTAATACGCTCCTGCAGCTTGCCCATTTCTTCAGCCAGCGTCGGCTGATAGCCCACGGCGGAAGGCATACGGCCCAGCAGTGCCGACACTTCGGTACCGGCCAGCGTGTAGCGGTAGATGTTGTCGACGAAGAACAGGATGTCACGGCCTTCGTCACGGAAACGCTCGGCCATCGTCAGGCCAGTCAGCGCCACGCGCAGACGATTGCCCGGCGGCTCGTTCATCTGGCCGAACACCATGGCCACCTTGTCGAGCACGTTGGAGTCCTTCATTTCGTGGTAGAAGTCGTTGCCCTCACGGGTACGCTCGCCCACGCCAGCAAACACCGACAAGCCCGAGTGCTGCTTGGCGATGTTGTTGATCAGCTCCATCATGTTCACGGTCTTGCCGACGCCGGCGCCACCGAACAGACCCACCTTACCGCCCTTGGCGAACGGGCAGACCAGGTCGATCACCTTGATGCCGGTCTCCAGCAGGTCCACCGACGGCGACAGCTCGTCAAACCTCGGGGCCTTCTGGTGAATCGCGCGCTTTTCGTCGCAGGCGATCGGGCCGGCTTCGTCAATCGGACGACCCAGCACGTCCATGATGCGGCCCAGCGTGCCGTGACCGACCGGCACCGAGATCGGCGCGCCGGTGGTCGCCACGCGCATGCCGCGACGCAGACCGTCAGACGAACCCAGCGCAATGGTCCGCACCACGCCGTCGCCCAGCTGTTGTTGCACTTCGAAGGTCAGGCCCTTCTCGGCGAACGAAGCGTCGTTGCTGTCGTCCAGCACCAGCGCGTCGTAGACCTTCGGCATCGCGTCGCGCGGGAACTGAATGTCCACCACGGCGCCGATGCACTGCACGATATTTCCGTTTGCGATACTCATTTGTATCTCCAATAACTTGATTCTTTGCCGTGGCTATCAGACTGCCGCTGCGCCGCTGACGATTTCGGACAGTTCCTTCGTGATCGCTGCCTGACGGGTCTTGTTGTAGACCAGTTGCAGTTCGCCGATCACGTTCTTCGCATTGTCCGAAGCCGCCTTCATCGCCACCATCCGGGCCGATTGCTCGGACGCCATGTTCTCAGCCACCGCCTGGTACACCAGCGCCTCGACGTAGCGGATCAGCAGCTCGTCGACCACCGTCTGTGCGTCCGGCTCGTAGATGTAATCCCACGAGTAGGCCTGCTTCTCGGCGTCGCTCTGCGCGAGCTTGTCGGCGGTCAGCGGCAGCAGTTGCTCGACCACCGGCTCCTGCTTCATCGTGTTGATGAAGCGGGTGTACGCGAGGTACACGGCATCGATCTGGCCTGCGTTGAACGCGTCCAGTTGCACCTTGATTGCGCCGATCAGCTTTTCCAGATGCGGCGTGTCGCCCAGATGCACGACGTTCGAGACCACCTTCGCACCGACGCGGCCCAGGAACTGCATGCCCTTGGTACCGATGGCAGTGGTTTGCGTCTCAACGCCCTTGTTCTGCAGATCGCGCAGTTGGGTGGTGACGGCACGCAGCACGTTGGTGTTCAAGCCACCGCAAAGGCCCTTGTCCGTCGTCACCACGATCAGGCCGGCACGCTTGATGTCGCGCGCAACCATGAACGGGTGCTTGTACTCCGGATTGGCCAGTGCCATGTGCGCAGCCACGTTGCGGATCTTCTCGGCGTACGGGCGGGCAGCGCGCATCCGTTCCTGCGCCTTGCGCATCTTGGATGCGGCGACCATTTCCATCGCCTTGGTGATCTTGCGCGTGTTTTGCACGCTCTTGATCTTGGTGCGGATTTCTTTTGTTCCGGCCATTTCTTCCTCTCCGTTCAAACCTGGTCACGCTGGCTACGCGCGACCAGTTTCGGGAATGACGCGGTTAGAACGCGGCGGACTTCTTGAAATCCTCGATCGCGGCACGCAGGGCGGCTTCATCTTCCTTCGAAAGATCTTTTGTATCTTCGATCCGGTTGATGAGGTCGGCGTACTTCGTCTTCAGCGTGTCGTGCAGGCCCTTTTCGAAAGCCAGGATGTCCTTCACGTCCACGTTGTCGAGGAAGCCGTTGTTGGCTGCGTACAGCGACGCGGCCAGCTGCCACACTTGCAGCGGCTGGTATTGCGGCTGCTTGAGCAGTTCGGTCACGCGGCGGCCGCGCTCAAGCTGCTTGCGGGTCGCTTCGTCCAGGTCGGAAGCAAACTGCGCGAACGCAGCCAGTTCACGATACTGAGCCAAGTCGGTACGGATACCGCCGGACAGCTTCTTGATGACCTTGGTCTGAGCAGCACCACCCACACGCGACACCGAAATACCGGCGTTGATTGCGGGGCGCACACCTGCGTTGAACAGGTCGGTTTCCAGGAAGATCTGGCCGTCGGTAATCGAGATCACGTTGGTCGGAACGAACGCGGACACGTCGCCGGCCTGCGTTTCGATCACGGGCAGTGCGGTCAGCGAACCGGTCTTGCCCTTGACTTCACCGTTGGTGATCTTCTCGATGTGCTCGGCGTTCACACGTGCAGCACGCTCCAGCAGACGCGAGTGCAGATAGAACACGTCACCGGGGTACGCTTCACGGCCAGGCGGACGGCGCAGCAGCAGCGAAACCTGACGGTACGCCCAAGCTTGCTTGGTCAGATCGTCATACACGATCAGGGCGTCTTCGCCGCGGTCGCGGAAGTATTCGCCCATCGTGCAGCCGGCGTAGGCCGACAGGTACTGCATGGCAGCCGAGTCGGAAGCGGCAGCAGCCACCACGATCGTGTATTCCAGCGCGCCGTGCTCTTCGAGCTTGCGGACGACGTTGGCGATCGTCGAAGCCTTCTGGCCGATTGCCACGTACACGCAGAAGATGCCCTTGCCCTTCTGGTTGATGATGGCGTCGACTGCCACAGCGGTCTTGCCGGTCTGACGGTCGCCAATGATCAGCTCACGCTGGCCACGGCCGATCGGCACCATTGCGTCGATCGACTTCAGACCGGTCTGCACCGGCTGGCTCACCGATTGACGTGCGATCACGCCCGGAGCGACCTTCTCGATCACGTCCGTCTTCTTGGCGTTGATCGGGCCCTTGCCGTCGATGGGCTGGCCCAGTGCGTTGACCACGCGGCCCAGCAGTTCCGGGCCAACCGGCACTTCCAGAATGCGGCCCGTGCACTTGACTTCGTCGCCTTCGGAAATGTGCTCGTACTCACCCAGCACCACAGCGCCGACAGAGTCGCGCTCGAGGTTCAGCGCGAGGCCGAACGTGTTGCCCGGGAATTCCAGCATTTCGCCTTGCATCACGCCCGACAGGCCATGAATGCGGCAGATACCGTCCGTCACGGAGATGACCGTGCCGGTGTTCTTTGCGTCAGCGCCAGCCTTCAAGCCCTCGATACGGGTCTTGATCAGGTCGCTGATCTCGGAGGGGTTCAGTTGCATCGAATGCTCCTAATTCTTCAATCTGTCTGCGAGCGCGATATCGTCGATTGCATCGGCGCCTCGCGAAACAGCATTACGCGGCGGTCAGCGCAGACTGCATCTGCGTCAGGCGCGCGCGCACCGAGGTGTCGAGCACTTCGTCGCCAATCTGCACACGCACGCCGCCGATCAACGAAGGATCGACGCTCACGTGAGCCTGCAGCTTCTTGCCGAACTTGCGTTCGAGCGTGGCGACCAGTTCGGTCAGGGGCGCGCCCTCAAGCGGGAACGCACTGGTGATCTCGACGTCGGCGGCGCCTTCGCTGGCATTCCGCAGCACATGGAGTTGCGCGGCAATTTCCGGCAGCAACGACAGGCGCTTGTTGGCCACCAGCAGGCCAACCAGTTCCTTTGCTTCGTGCGATACCGGAGATTTCAGCGCCGACAGGAAGATCCCCGCCACATCGGCTTTGGAGAGCTTCGGATCATCGGCGACTGCCTTCATGTCGGGCACGGCGGCAATTTGCCCCATTTCCGACACGAGCTCAGACCATGCACCCAGATTGCCGGCCTTCGCCACGCGGAACAGCGCCTCTGCGTACGGACGGGCAACGGTTGCGAGTTCTGCCATGATTACAGCTCAGCCTTGAGTTGATTGAGCAGATCGGCGTGGACCTGCGCATTGACTTCACGCTTGAGGATCTGCTCGGCACCCTTGACGGCCAGCACAGCAACCTGGTCACGCAGCGATTCACGCGCGCGCACGGTTTGCTGCTCGGCTTCTGCCTTGGCCTGCGCGATGATGCGCGCGGCTTCGGCCTGGGCGTTTTGCTTGATCTCATCGGCGCTCATCTGGGCGCGCTTTTCAGCGTCCGCGATGCGTTGCGCGCCTTCATTGCGCGCTTCGGTCAGCGCTTGGTCGACCCGCTTGTTGGCCAGCTCCAGCTCAGCCTTGCCCTTATCGGCAGCGGCCAGGCCATCGGCGATTTTCTTCGCGCGTTCGTCGAGCGCCTTCACCAGGGGCGGCCAAATGAATTTGGCAACAACCCACCACAGGATGAAGAACACGACCATCTGCGCGACGAGTGTGGCGTTCAGGTTCATGGTGTGTTCCTTTCGGTATTGAGACTACGGATCAATGCACGAAGCGGCGAGGGTTACGCGTAGCGTTCACCCAGGCCGCCTCCGGCATCATGCAGACCGAAAAGAATTACTTGATGACCGACAGCAGCGGGTTGGCGAACGCGAACAGCATGGCCACACCAACGCCGATCAGGAATGCCGCGTCGATCAGGCCAGCCAGCAGGAACATCTTGGTTTGCAGCGGGTTCATCAGTTCAGGCTGACGTGCGCAGGCTTCGATGTACTTGCCGCCCATCAGTGCGATGCCCAGGCAGGCGCCGATAGCACCCAGGCCAATGATGATGCCGATACCGATGGCGGTCAGACCTTGGATGTTGGCGAGAAATGCTTGCATGATGACTCCCTTTTACGTGAAAGACTAAGAACTTGAGAACTTGGAAAAATCAAAACGGAACCGGAGAACCTGAACCGCAACTACTTAGTGGTGTTCATGTGCCTGGCCGATATACACCAGCGTCAGCATCATGAAGATGAAGGCTTGCAGCAGCACGATCAGGATGTGGAAGATCGCCCACACTGCACCAGCCACCACGTGACCCACGAAACCCAGCGCCGACGCGTCGGCACCGAACGTCCAGACCGAGCCAAGCAGCGCGATCAGCAGGAACACCAGCTCGCCCGCGTACATGTTGCCGAACAGCCGCATGCCCAGCGACACAGCCTTGGCGAGGAATTCGATGATGTTGAGGATCAGGTTGAACGGCGCGAGGTACCACTTGGCGCCGAACGGTGCCGACAGCAGCTCGTGCGCAAAGCCGCCAGCGCCCTTGATCTTGAAGCTGTAGTAGATCATCAGGATCAGCACAGCGAACGACATGCCGAACGTGCCGTTCAGGTCAGCCGTGGCCACTGCGCGGTGGTGCGGCACGTGCACGCCAAACGTACCGAGGAGGTGGTTGACGCCCGTGACCCAGTCCACCGGGATCAAGTCGACCGCGTTCATGAGCGTGACCCACACGAAGACCATCAGCGCCAGCGGAGCAATCCAGGAACGATCGCCGTGGATGATGCCCTTGGCCTGGTCATCGACCATCTCGACGACGAGTTCAACGAAAGCCTGGAAGCGGCCAGGAACGCCGGAGGTGACGCGGCGTGCAGCAATGCCCAGGAAGATGATGCCGATCAGACCCATCAACACGGACCAGAACATCGTGTCCCAGTTGATGACGGAGAAGTCGACAACGGAGGCCTGCTTGCCACCGATGCTATTGAAATTCTGCAAATGCTCCGCGATATACGCGGAAGGCGTGAGAGCGTGCTCGGCGGCGTGGCCGGCGGCTTCTGCGACTTCAGTTGCCATGATGATTCAGTCCAATATTGCGAAACATTCTTCGTGACCCGTTCCGACTCGCGCCCGATTCAACCAGGTTTCTCCTGGAGATCGCGGACTGCACGCGGCTGGAACGCGCCACCTTATTCTTTCGGAGTGTCAGCGCAATGAACCGGGGGCCTCTCCTGCCACACAGGTTCCTGCCACGTGCCAACACGTCCAGTGTGCCCGCCATGTCGCGGTGGGCTGGAGCCGACTCAACGCGCTATCGCAGCGCGAGCCCGACCCAATACATCTTGAGCGCCAGGATCAGGGTGATCAGCAAGGGCGGCCAATGCAGGCCCTTGAAGACAACCACCACGATCACCAGCAGCGCGACCGTGCCGAGCACCTTGATCGCTTCGCCCACCACCAGGCGGGCGATGGATTCGAACCCCTTGGCCTTCGACAGCCGCATCGCGAACCATGCCGAAGGCACCACGCACACGCCGCCGCCCAACAGCGCAGAAAGCGCAGCCTCGCCCGCTGACGCAGCGCCCGTGCCCGCGAACCAACTGCCGACATACCAACCGAGCGCACACAACAGTGTGATGGCCACCTGGCCGAGCACGATAGAAAAAGGCGTGATGCGCGAGGCCTGCAGAGCCTGCTCGCCAAACAGGGCGACCGCTTCGTCATGTGAGAGCACATGCACCGGCGGCTCCGCCTTCTCGTCATCGTCCCAACTGTCGTGCTTCGGATCCTGCACCGACTGGGGTCGGGCGGCGTTCAACGAAGCGTAAGAATCGGGCCGTTGCCGGTCGGCTGGCTGCATGGAAGAATGTGCTTTCATCATGCCGCACCGCTTTGGGTCAGGCGGATTTAAAACCGCACGATTTTACGGGACATGACGTTCGCCAGTCAACGCGCAAGCGAACGCTCGTGCGGGCGCCTTCGACAGCACTCTGCGCGGCCGCGTTCCATACCGCGTGCGCAATACGTTGCTGTTGCCAGGGCACCGAATCCGCCTGATGGAGCGGCACCCCGTTGATTCCATGATGGTGCTGGCGACACTCAGCGTCGATGACGCGGGAGGTAATCGCACCAATTCCGTGCCAACTGACTGCCCTCAAATGGCGCAACGACGCGGGCGAAGGCCTATGCGTCAAACTGTCGCAGACGGAACTCAGGCAGCTTCTTCGTCGCCGTCAGGACGCAGACGCGCCAACAGACCGTCGAACTCATCGAGGCTGCTGAATTGCACGGTCAGCTGACCGCGGCCCTTCGCTGCCAGCTTGATCTGCACGCCCAAGCCCAGTTGATCAGCCAATTCCTCTTCCAGGCGCGCGACGTCGCGACCGCCCTGATGACCGCCCTTCTGCTTGAGTGACTTCAACTCGAATGGCTTGAGCGTCAGGGCCACCAGTTTTTCCGTCTCGCGGACCGACAGGCGCTTGTTGACGATCTGATTGGCCAAGGTGATTTGCGTGGCACCGTCGACGGCGAGCAGCGCACGGGCGTGACCCATATCCAGGTCGCCGGCCATCAGCATGGTCTGCACAGGCTGGGCGAGATTGAGCAGACGCAGCAGGTTTGACACCGCGCTGCGCGAACGCCCCACCGATTCCGCCGCCTGCTCATGTGTGAACTGGAATTCACGCACCAAGCGCGCGATGCCCTGCGCCTCTTCCAGCGGGTTGAGGTCTTCGCGCTGGATGTTTTCGATCAGCGCCATGGCGGCGGCCGACTCATCCGGCACGTCCTTCACAAGCACCGGCACTTCCGTCAGACCGGCAAGGCGCGAAGCGCGGAAGCGGCGTTCACCCGCAATGATTTCGTACTTCGGCTTGGTGCCGTCAGACTCGACCTTGCGCACCAGAATCGGCTGCATCAGGCCCTGCGCGCGGATGCTCGCGGCGAGTTCCTGCAGCGCGCCTTCATCCATGCGCGTGCGCGGCTGGTATTTGCCGGGCTGCATCTGCTCCAGCTTCAGCACCGTCGGCGCGCCCTCTTGCTTGGCAGCTTCGACAATCTCGGCGGGACTGCCGAGCAGCGCCTCGAGGCCTCGGCCCAGTCCCTTTTTCTTCATCGTGCTCATGTTGTTCCTCTTACCGCTCAGGCTGGCATCTCGGCCGCCATCTGCCGCACGCGCGCGATCATCTCGGCGCCGAAATCCAGATAGGCCTTGGCGCCCTTCGATGCCACGTCAAACGCCACGCCCGGCATGCCGTACGACGGCGCTTCGGCCAGACGCACGTTGCGCGGGATGACCGTCTTGAACACCTTGTCGCCGAAATGCGATTCGAGCTGCGCCGATACCTGCTGCTGCAGCGTCACGCGCGGGTCGAACATCACGCGCAACAGACCGATCACCTTGAGGTCGCGGTTCAGATTGGCGTGCACCTGCTTGATGGTGTTCACCAGATCCGACAGGCCTTCGAGCGCAAAGTACTCGCACTGCATTGGGACGACGACGCCGTGCGCGGCACACAGGCCGTTGAGCGTGAGCAGCGACAGCGACGGCGGGCAATCGATGAGGACGAAATCGTAATCGGCTTCTACCTCGGCGAGCGCGAGCTTGAGGCGATTTTCGCGATGCTCCAGATCGACCAGTTCGACTTCGGCGCCGGCCAGGTCACGGTTCGCTGGCAACACGTCATAGCGCCCCGCCTCGGAGCGCTTGCGCGCCTGCGGAATCGTCGCCAGCCCAACAAGAACTTGGTAGACGCTGAATTCGAGCGTGTGCTTGTCAATGCCCGAGCCCATCGAGGCGTTGCCCTGCGGGTCGAGGTCGACCAGCAGCACGCGCTGCCCTTGCGCGGCCAGCCCGGCCGCGAGATTCACCGTGGTGGTGGTCTTGCCGACCCCACCCTTCTGGTTGGCGATCACGAAAATATTCGACATGACTCCTCTGCGGTGAATGGCTCGCTACAACGTTCGCTCACGCCGACGGCGCAAGGATGACCAGGTGACGCTCGGCCGACAGCCCCGGGACGCTCA
Organism: Burkholderiaceae bacterium 26; assembly: GCA_000955795.1. Lineage (GTDB taxonomy): Bacteria > Pseudomonadota > Gammaproteobacteria > Burkholderiales > Burkholderiaceae > Ralstonia > Ralstonia chuxiongensis. The sequence goes on along the minus strand of JYOB01000014.1, from coordinate 401,299 downwards.
GGCGTTCGATGGCCTCGACTGTCCAGCCGGCGGGCAGGCGTTCGATTTCGGCATCCGGGCGCACGCCCTTCATGGCGACCATGCGGCCGCCCGGAGCCAGCAGATGACCGGCCAGATTCACGAAATCCACCAGCTCGGCAAACGCGCGCGAGGTGATGACGCCGTAGCCGGTGGCATCAGCCAGCTTTTCCACGTGGCCCCAATGCGACTGGGCATTGGTCAGGCCAAGCTCGGCTCGGCACTGCGTCAGGAAGGCCGTCTTCTTTTGCACGATATCGGCCATCGTGACGCTGACATCTGGAAAAGCGATGGCCAGCGGAATACCAGGCAGACCGCCGCCCGAACCGACGTCCAGCACGCGCGGCGCGTCAGGTTGAGCACGCCGAGCCAGCTCAGCAATGCGCGACACGGCCGAGAGCGAATCCAGCAAGTGATGCGTCAGCATGTCGCCGGCGTCGCGAATGGCCGTCAGGTTATAGACGCGATTCCATTTGGCGAGCAGCCCTTGGTAAGCGAGCAGGCGATCGACTTGCGCGCTGTCCAGCGACAAGCCAAGCGCGCGGGCGCCGGCTTCCAACTCTGCCCGGGCGTCAGTTAGTGCATCCGCCATCAAGCTGCCTCGCCTTGGGAATCGGTGCGCGGGCCCACTTGGCCGCGCAACACGCCCTTCTTCAAGTGCACGAGCAGCAGCGACACGGCGGCCGGCGTGACGCCGGAGATACGCGAAGCCTGCCCGATGGTCTCAGGCTTGTGCTTGGCCAGCTTCTGTTGCACCTCGATCGACAGACCTCGCACTTGCGAATAGTCGAAATTCGCAGGCAGACGGGTGTTCTCGTTTGCACCCAGACGCTCCACTTCATCGGCTTGCCGGGCGATGTAGCCGTGGTATTTGATGCCGATTTCGACCTGCTCGCGGATCTGCTCGGCCAGCAACGGATCTTCAGCCAACGGGGCTTCAGGCGCGTACTTTCCGCCCTGCATGCCCATGAGCGTTTCGTAGGTCACGTTCGGGCGGCGCAGCAAGTCGGCCAGGGCGTACTCACGCTCAATCCCCTTGCCCAAAACTGGTTCGGCATCTTTCAGCGGAAGCGTGGCCGGATTCACCCAAGTCGACTTGAGGCGCTCTGTTTCACGTGAAACAGCGTCGCGCTTGCGGTTGAAGGCGTCCCAACGCGCGTCGTCAACCACGCCCAGCGTGCGCCCGACTTCTGTCAGGCGCATGTCGGCGTTGTCTTCGCGCAGGCTCAGGCGGAATTCGGCGCGGCTAGTGAACATGCGGTAAGGCTCGGTCACGCCTCGCGTGATGAGGTCGTCTACGAGCACGCCCAGATAAGCCTGATCGCGGCGCGGCGTCCATGCATCCTTGCCCTGCACTTGCAAGCCGGCGTTGATACCGGCCAGCAGACCTTGCGCCGCGGCCTCTTCGTAACCAGTCGTGCCGTTGATCTGGCCGGCGAAGAACAGGCCGGAAATCGCCTTGGATTCCAGCGAGGCCTTCAGCCCGCGCGGGTCGAAGTAGTCGTACTCGATGGCGTAACCAGGGCGCAGGATGTGGGCGCTCTCCAGGCCGCGCATCGAGTGGATCAGGTCGAGCTGCACATCAAACGGCAGGCTGGTCGACACGCCGTTCGGATAGAACTCGTTGGTCGCCAAGCCTTCCGGCTCCAGAAAAATCTGGTGGCTATCCTTGCTGGCGAAGCGGTGGATCTTGTCTTCGATGCTCGGGCAATAGCGCGGCCCCACGCCTTCGATAACGCCCGTGTACATCGGGGAGCGATCCAACCCGGCGCGGATGATGTCGTGCGTGCGCTCGTTGGTGTGCGTCACCCAGCATGGCACTTGCCGCGGATGCATGTCCGCACGCCCCATGAACGAGAACACCGGCACCGGATCGAGATCGCCTGGTTGCTCTTCCAGCACGGAAAAATTGATGGAGCGGCCGTCAATGCGCGGCGGCGTACCGGTCTTGAGGCGCCCTTGCGGCAGCTTCAATTCCTTCAGACGCGCCGACAGCGACACCGCGGCCGGGTCGCCCGCGCGGCCGCCGGTGTAGTTGTTCAGCCCGACGTGGATCTTGCCGTCGAGGAACGTCCCTGCCGTCAGCACCACGGCACGTGCACGGAACTGCACGCCAACCTGTGTCACTGCCCCGACTACGCGGTCGCCCTCCACCAGCAGGTCTTCCACGGCCTGCTGGAACAGCATCAGATTCGGCTGGTTTTCCAGGCGATGGCGGATGGCAGCTTTGTACAGTACGCGGTCCGCCTGAGCACGGGTCGCACGCACGGCCGGCCCCTTGCTGGAATTGAGGATACGGAATTGGATACCGCCCTCATCCGTTGCGATGGCCATGGCCCCGCCCAGCGCATCGACTTCCTTGACCAGATGGCCCTTGCCAATGCCCCCGATGGACGGATTGCAGCTCATCTGCCCCAGTGTCTCGATGTTGTGCGTCAGCAGCAGGGTCTGGCAACCCATGCGCGCCGCCGCCAAGGCGGCCTCGGTGCCGGCGTGCCCGCCGCCCACCACGATCACATCGAATTCAATTGGATACAGCATGGCTTCCTCCTCGCATGGAGGCATCGAAAATTTGAAGAAGCGGAATTATAAGTCGCGCAGCTTCACCGCAGTTCGACCATGCGGCAATCGAGACAAAATTCGGCTGCTTTTCATGTTTCACGTGAAACATGCACCGCTTGCTGACCACGTTGGTGTTTCACGTGAAACACATTAACCGGCAGGCGCCCAGCCTTCGCCGCCCGAACAGGCGGCAGAAAATCGATGAAGACCGCAGGCTTGTCGTGCAAGCTGTAGCGTCGCGGGGGAAATAGAGATGAAAGCGATAGACCGGCCACGCGGAAACCGTGATCGGCTAGGCAGCCGTGTGCCGGCAGAAATCCCCCACATAGGCGTTTTGAATTTCGATGCGGCGCAAATGGAGCACGCCGCTCGGCCGCGCCGATTGTTCGCTGCAATCGCCCTATTCGCCACTGATGCGCGGCATCGAGTGTTCGCAGCAGCAATCGGAACTGCGGTCGCGCATGACACGTGAGCGCCTCGTCGCACGGCCGGTCTGAAGTTGACTGACGGGCCCCACCGAAATCCAGGCCGCGTTGTCCAAGACTACGGCATCGCCCATACCCAAGAGCCCCGTTACCGCTTGAGCCCCAAAAAGCAAAACGCACGGCGCGAACCGTGCGTTTTGCGTGGGGCGATGACGTTGGCTACGTCGTCAGTTCTGCAGCTTCCACTTCCCGTCCTTGATCTCCACCATCACCCGCGCCCGCTGGTCCAGCCCGAGGTGATCCTTCGCGTTCATGTTCATCACGCCGTGCGAGATCGCCAGATTGGTGGTCGTCTCCATCGCATCGCGCAGCCCCTTGCGGAACGCCGGCGTGCCGGGTTGCCCCTTCTTCAGCGCTTCGGGCATCGCATGCGTGAACAACAAACCGGCATCCCACATGTGTCCGCCGAACGTGGAGACCTGCCCGCCGTAGGCCTTCTCATACGCGGTCTTGTACGCCAGAGCCGGCTTCTTCACCGGGTTGCTGTCGGGCAGTTGCTCGGCAACCAAGATCGGGCCTGCCGGTAGGAACGTGCCGTCACAGTCCTTGCCGCACACGCGCAGGAAGTCGGCGTTCGCCACGCCGTGCGTCTGATACAGCTTCCCCTTGTAGCCTCGCTCTTTAAGCGCCCGCTCCGGCAGCGCGGCAGGCGTACCCGAGCCTGCGATCAGCACTGCGTCGGGATTGGCCGACATGATCTTCAGCACCTGCCCTGTCACCGACGTATCGGTGCGAGCGAACCGCTCGTTGGCGACAACCTTCAGCTTGCGCAACCCCGCCACCTTATCGAACTCCTGCGCCCACGAATCGCCATAAGCATCGGCAAAGCCGATCAGCGCGACGGTCTTCACGCCGTGGTTGACCATGTGCTCGGCAATGGCGGTCGCCATGTGCGAATCGTTTTGCGGCGTCTTGAACACCCACGCCCGCTTGGCGTCCATCGGCTCGATGATGCGCGCCGATGCAGCCAGGGTGATCATCGGCGTTTCGCTCTCGGCCACCACATCCACCATCGCCAGCGAGTTCGGCGTGACGGTCGAGCCGATCACCAGGTCGACCTTGTCTTCGGTGATCAGCTTGCGCGTGTTCTTGACGGCAGTCGTCGTGTCCGACGCATCGTCGAGCACGATGTACTCGATCTTCTTGCCCGCGATTTCCTTGGGCAGCAGCGCCACGGTGTTCTTTTCCGGAATGCCGAGCGAGGCGGCCGGGCCCGTGGCAGACACCGTGATGCCGACCTTCACCTGGGCGAATGCCGTACCTGACAACAGCGCCATTGCGGCGAGTGCAATGCGGGATGCGCGCGAAACCTTCATGCCGTCTCCTGAGATGTGCCGAGCGGGTCTGCGCCCGCCCTGATCTGCGATTGGCCGACCGCTGGGTCGGGGATGAACGAGTCTAGAAGGAGTCACGCCACCCGGGCAAGGGGGAGATACCCGAAACCTTAACGTGTTCACGACCTGGGCAGATTCAGCCCACGCGATACACCCGCCCGCTCTGCACGCCCTCCACGCTGCGGCGGTAGGCCAGCGCCGCGCGCGCCGCCGGCACCGGTTCGAAGCCGGGAAAGAACGGGCCATATGCGCCCATGGATTCGGTCAGCACGGTCGGGCTTACGGCATTGATGCGGAGGCTGCGCGGCAACTCGCACGCGGCTGCGCGCACGAAGCCTTCTACGCCCGCGTTCACGGCGGTCGCGTTGGCGCCCTGCGCGATCGGTTCCTGCCCGACGATGCCGGTCGTCAGCGTGATCGAACCACCATCGTTTAGATAGTGCTGGCCGACCAGAGCCAGGCGCACCTGCCCAAGCAGCTTGTCCTGCAGGCCGACATTAAAATCCGCCGCGGTCATCTTGGTGAGCGGCCCGAAGAACAAGTTGCCGGCTGTGGAGACGATGGCGTCCACACGGCCAAGCCTGTCGAACAGCGCGGCCACGCTGTCGGCGTTGGTGATGTCGACCTGATGCTCACCCTGCGTGCGCCCGACACGGATGATCTCGTGCACACCGCCCTGCTCCAGTTCCGTAACTACCGCGCGGCCAAGCGTGCCGCTGGCACCAATCACGACGATTTTCATGCTCTGCTCCTTCACAAATCCGGTTGGAATGGCGCCTATTCTTGGCCGAACCCATCATGCGATAAAGCCGTGATACCTTCGACCATTCCAAATCAATAGTTCGGAATATGGATAAGCTTCGCAGCATGGAAACCTTCGTCGCTGTGGTGGAAGGCGGCAATTTCACCGAGGCAGCGGCGCGGCTGGAAATGTCCGCGGTCATGGTCGGCAAATATGTGAGCGCGCTGGAGACGCAATTGGGCGCGCGCCTGCTCCAGCGCAGCACGCGCCGCCAGAGCCTGACCGACGCCGGCCGCGTGTTCTACGAAGACGCCAAACGCGTGCTGGAACAGGTGCGCTGGGCGGAAACGTCCGTCGAACGGCTGCGCGCATCGCCATCGGGCACCCTGCGCGTGAGTGCGCCCACCACGTTTGGCGCGTGCGTGATCGCGCCGTTGGCGGCGACGTTCCAGCAGGCACATCCGCAGGTGCGCGTGGAGCTGAACCTGAGCAACAGCATGGTCGATCTCGTCGACGAGGGGTTCGACCTTGCCATCCGCATCGGGCCGCTGGGCGACGCCGACTTGGTAGCCAAGCCGCTGTGCGTGTATCGCATGGTCATCTGCGCCTCGCCGGATTACCTTGCGCGGCACGGGCGGCCGGAAACACCGGCGGACCTATCGCAGCATCGCTGCCTCTCACACATGGTGTGGAACAACCGCAATGCGTGGCAGCTGCGCGGCTGGGATGGCGACACGCCGTGGCGCGACGACCCTGCCTTCACCTGCAACGACGGCCACGGCCTGCGCGCTGCAGCGGTTGCCGGTGCGGGCTTGCTGCTGCAGCCCGAAGTGCTCGTCGCAGAGGACTTGGCAAGCGGCCGCCTCGTGCGCGTACTGCAAGCGTATGCACCCGATCCGCGGCCGATTCATATCGTGTATCGGCAGGATCGGCGGCCGTTGCCGAAGCTCTCCAGTTTTGTTGCGCATTTGCTGGAGCAGGTGCCCGCGCTTGTCCCCACATCGACGGCACAATAGCGCCCATGCAACCCGAAGACCTCCAACGCCTCGTCACCACGCAAATGCCCTTTGGCAAATACAAGGGCCGCCTGATTGCCGACCTGCCGGGCCATTACCTCAACTGGTTCGCGCGCGAAGGCTTTCCGCCCGGGCAGATCGGCCGGTTGATCGCGCTGATGCAGGAGCTGGATCACAACGGCCTGAAGGGTCTGCTCGACCCGTTGCGCCAGAAGCGATAACAACGCGATCGATCAATCGCCGTTGATGTACCGCAGCAACCCCGAGGCCAACGCGTCAAACACGACGCGGCAGCGCGGGCTGTCACGCAGGTCTTCGTGCATCGCGAGCCACGTGTCGAGCGTGATGGTGATCTGATCGCTGAACAGCCGAACCAGATCCACGTTGTGCCGTGCCAAGCCGACCTGGCAGAAGCCAACACCAAAGCCCGCACGCAGCGCGGCAATCGCAGCCAGATCACTGTCGGTGCGCAGCGCGAAGCGGTTGCGTTGGATCCATGGGAACTGCGCTCGCACGCTGCGCAGGAATGCGTTTTCTTTGTCGTAGCCGATCAAAGTGTGGCCAGCGAGTTCTTCCACCGTGGTTGGCGTGCCGCGCTGTGCCAGATAGCGCCGATGCGCAAACAGCCCCAATTCAATCTCGCCCAGATGCCGCGCGACTAGCACGCCCTGGCTCGGCGGCTGCATGCGCACAGCGATGTCCGCCTCGCGGCGCAGCAGGTCTTCCATGCGGTTGGACGGCACAAGTTCGAGCGTCAGCTCCGGATAGGCGGCGTGCAGATCGGCGAGGATGGGCGGCAACACTTCCACCGCCACGACCTCGCTGGCGGTGATGCGCACGGTGCCGCGCACACCCTCGCCCTGGCTGGAGGCGGCGCGCAGCAAGGCGGCGCTGGTGGCTTCGAGCGATTCGGCAAACGGCCGCAGCGATAGCGCCGCTTCTGTCGGGCTCAGCCCCTGCTGCGTGCGGATGAACAGCGACATGCCCAGCGCCCGTTCCAGCGCATCGACATGCCGGCCCGCCGTCGGCTGCGTCAGCCCAAGCGCGCGCGCCGCACCCGACAGCGATCCTTCTCGCACGACAGCAAGAAAGGTCCGATACAGCTCCCAACCCGGCTCAGATCCACTCATACAAATCCGTATAGCTGCACGCTCATCATCAACAATTCCATTGAAGCACAGCCGCGCCCAGAATGCCTCCATCGCAACGCTCTCACACAAACCAGGAGCACGGTCATGGAACAGGCACAACGCATCGCATTGGTATTGGGCGCCACCGGCGGCATCGGCGGCGAAGTGGCACGTCGGCTGGTGGCACGTGGCTGGCATGTGCGGGCGCTGCAGCGCAATCCGGATGCGCTGACGAACCGCAACACCGCATTCGAATGGATTCGCGGCGACGCGATGGTGCGCGAAGACGTGGTTGGCGCGGCGCAAGGCGCGGAGTTGATCGTCCACGCCGTCAACCCGCCGGGCTACAAGAACTGGGCTGGCGAGGTGCTGCCGATGATCGACAACACCATCGCCGCTGCCCGCGCCTCGGGGGCGCGCATCGTGCTGCCGGGCACGGTGTACAACTTCGCGCCGGACACATTTCCAGTGCTGCGCGAAACGACAAAGCAGGCACCGCTCACGCGCAAGGGCAAGATCCGCGCAGAACTGGAGCGCCGCATGCAGGCCGCCAGCGCCGAGGGCGTGCGCAGCCTGATCGTGCGCGCGGGCGACTTCTTCGGGCCGCAAACAAGCAATACGTGGTTCGCGGGTGCGCTGGTCAAGCCGGGCAAGCCCGTGCGCACCGTCACGTATCCGGGCGCGGCAGGCATCGGGCATCAATGGGCTTACTTGCCCGATGTGGCCGAAACCATGCTGCGTCTTGTCGAGCAAGGCGACCGTCTGCCGGACTTCGCCGTTTATCACATGCGCGGCCACTGGGATGCCGACGGCACGCAGATGCCCGCATCGATTGGTCGTGCCGTGGGCCACTCGGTCAAGACGCGCGCGTTCCCCTGGTGGCTGACGCCCGTGCTGGCGCCGTTCTCGGAGATGCTGCGCGAGATGCGCGAGATGCGTTATCTGTGGCAGCAGCCGGTGCGCATGGACAACGCCAAGCTCGTGCAGGCGCTCGGCGCCGAACCGCACACACCGTGGGACGAAGCCGTGGGCACGACGCTGCGCAGCCTAGGCTGCCACTGAAACGCGCGCAGCCTTCGCCAGGAAGTGGGCGAGATCAGGCGTGCGCTGCCCGGCTACTTTGGCGAGGTCATCCCAGCGGCGCAGTTGCAGTGCATCAGCCGCGTACGGACGCTGCATGAATGCCTCGGCCTCATGCGCTGAAAATACACCGCCCTGCAATGCCAGACTCCGTACGGAATCCGCTGACAGACGCGCGTAATAGTGCGCATCCATCGCGCACAGGCAGCGCTTGGCATCCACATGCAGGCGGATCGGCTCCAGCACGGCATCGGGAAACGTCGCACGCAGAAACGGCAGTGCAAAGTATTGGTGCTGATCGTCGATGCCGTGGGCGGTGGGCGTTTCACCCTGCAGGTTCAGCAAATGGCCCAGGTCGTGCAACAGCGCAGCGGTAACCAGCGCATCCGATGCACCGGCCGCCTCCGCCAGCGCCGCCGTCTGCAGCGCGTGTTCGAGCTGGGTGACGGGCTCGCCGCTGTAAGCGATGCGGCCATGGCGATCGAAAAGCGTGCGGATATCGTCGAGGCTGAGGGCCATGATGCTGCGCGGGAGAAGGCAGAACCTTGCAGCCTAGTCCGCGCGTGCGTCAACGGGGTGACAGCGCGCCGAGCATTAGCCTGCGTGATCGGCGCGATTAGAAAGTTTGGTTGGGAATGCGCGGCGGCCGCCCTTATCTTCAGAGCCTTCCCACACACCGGAGCGCAACATGCTCGCAGGACACGCCGTACAGGTCGCGCATGCGCTGGAACAAGTCACGGACTATTGGTCGCCGCGCATTGTCGGGCAGGTCAACGACCAATACATCAAGGTTGCCAAGCTCAAGGGTGAATTCGTCTGGCACGATCACCCGAATGAAGACGAGTTGTTCTTCGTGGTCTACGGCCACCTGAAAATCGCCTTCGAAGACCGCGCCGACGTGCACCTCGGCCCCGGCGAATTCTGCGTCGTGCCGCGCGGCGTGCGTCACTTTCCCGTTGCCGACGAGGAATGCGGAATCATGTTGATTGAGACCGTGACGACGCAGCACACCGGTGACGTCATCACCGAGCGCAGCGTGGCGCTTGAGAAGCAACTCAACGGATGAACGCGTCGTAAGCCGTCTTCAAAATCAACGCCAACACCACCACGATGAACACCTTGCGCACGAAGCGGCTGCCATGCCGCAGCGCGAGGTGGCTGCCGACCTGATTGCCGGCGACGTTGGTGACTGCCATCACCACGCCGAGCTGCCACCAGACGTGGCCCTTGGCGGCCAACAGCAGCAAGGCCGCCACGTTGGTCGCCAAGTTGACGATCTTGGTAGATGCCGACGCGTGCAGAAAGTCGTATCCGAACACCCGCACGAACACGATCATTAGAAAGCTGCCGGTGCCCGGGCCGAACACGCCGTCGTAGAAGCCAATGGCGGCGCCGGCCACCAGGGCTGCCGCACGCTCACGCCAGCCCTTGAGGCTCGGGGCATGATCGGCGCCAAGATCCTTCTTGGCGACCGTGTAGACGAGCAGCACGGCCAGCACGAACGGCAGCGCGCGGCGCAGCGGCTCGGCCGGGATATGCATGAGCGCCCACGCGCCCAGCAGCGAAAAGGCAAACGCCGTGACCACCGCCGGCGCCGTCGCGCCCCAATAGATGCGCACCGTGCGGCCGTAACGCACCGCCGCCGTAGCGGTGCCCGACATCGACGCGACCTTGTTCGTGCCGATCAGCGTAGCGGGCGCGATGTTGGGATACGCCGAGAACAGCGCAGGAATCTGCACCAAGCCGCCGCCACCGGCCACGGCATCGATCAGGCCGGCCAGAAAGCCAGCCACGGCGAGCAAAGCGAATTCCATCAGGAGAAACGAAACGGGAAGGATTAGCCCAGCGACTTGGGCGACGGGCGCGCGCTGCGCCGCCAGCAGCCGGATGCATCGGGCGCAAAGTCGAGCGCTGCGGCGTCTTCAGCAGAAAGCGCCGCGGGCGGCAGCAGGACGTGGAGTATGCCATGTGCTCTGGCGTACTCATTGATGGCGGCCAAGGCGGTGTCACGCGTGGCCATGTCGCCCGAAAACACCATCACGCCCGCCGGCAGCCACGCCACCAAGCCGCCTAGCACCAGATGCGGCACAAGCGTGATCGGCGCCACGCCGGCCAACACCTCCCCTTTTTCCACCAGGAAGCAAGGATGCACGCTCGGATGCGCGAGCAGCGTATCGACGGCATGCGCCAACTGCAGCGGCGAGGCGGTTGATGCAACGGCGGCCAGCAGGCGCGGCCGGTCGTCAGGCGTGGCAAGGCGAGTGGACAGGGTCATGGGCAGCTCTGGCGAAGGCGCCATTGTCATGCAGCGCGCGCATAGGCGTCGACACCGAATGTATTTCTCTGGTGAACGCGCGCGAACCAGAATGGAGCCGTCACCCTCCGGAGCCCGCCATGGCCGATCCGACCCGTGCCCTCACCCTGCAATTGCTGCAGTCGCTGGCCGAGCGGCCCAGGCCTTACGCCGAAGTGCTGGAAACGTGGCGGACGTCGTGTCCGCGTTTGTCGATCTGGGAAGATGCGTGCACTGACGGGCTGGTGGACTGCGCGCCCGGATCTCCGCCTGAGTTGCACCTGGTGACGGTCAGCGCCCGGGGTCGGGCATTGCTGGCTGACGGCCACGCGGAAGGTGAGCGCACAAACTAAAAGGCCCTGCCGGGGATCGCCTGGCAGGGCCTTCATTTATTTTGCATCTCCACCGTACATGCGGTGTGTGCTGTCGTCTCCTCGCTCCCGCCTCATTTATCTCGTGCGAAAACCGTAACGCGACTGTAAAAGATGCACCGCAATGCAGCAACTAGAGCAAACCCTTACGGTGCATGAGGCACCAAGTTCAGCCGTCTGGCTGAAACTCGCCGGCATCTTCTCGCATTGTGGCGTCAACGTCGCAACCAGGGCACGCGAGCCGCAATTTCGCCCATGATGCCGCGGCGGAAGGTCAGCACGCAGATCACGAAGATCGCGCCCGTGACCGTGGTGACCGATTCGCCGAGGATATTGAAGCCGTCGATGCCGGTCGCGCCGGCCAGGAAGCTGCCGACGTCGCCGAGCTTGTTTTCCAGCGCAATCACCAACGCCGCGCCCAGCAGCGGACCCGACAGGATACCCAGGCCGCCCACAAGCGTCATCAGGATGACCGAGCCGGACATCGACCAGTGCACATCGGTGAGCGTCTCGAAGCCAAGCACCAGCGTCTTGAGCGAGCCGGCCAGGCCCGTGAGCGCCGCCGACAGCACGAAGGCCAGCAGCTTGAAACGATCAGTGTCGTAACCGAGGGACGTGGCGCGCGGCTCGTTCTCTTTGATGGCCTTGAGGATCTGCCCGAACGGCGAGTGGATGGTGCGCACGATCAGCAGAAACGCCAGCGCCACGATGGCGAGCACAACGTAATACAGCGTCAGGTCGGACGACAGATCCAGCACGCCGAACAGCTTGCCGCGCGGCACGCCTTGCAGCCCATCTTCACCGCCGGTGAACGGCACCTGCAGACAGAAGAAGTACAGCATCTGCGCCAGCGCCAGCGTGATCATCGCGAAATAGATGCCCTGGCGGCGGATGGCCAGCAGGCCGACGATCAATCCGATGAACGCGCCCGCCGCGGTGCCGGCCAGCAACCCCAGTTCAGGCGTGACATGCAGGTCGCGCATCATGTACCCGGCCACGTAGCCCGCGCCGCCAAAGAAGGCAGCGTGCCCGAACGACAGCAGCCCCGTGTAGCCCAGCAGCAGGTTGAATGCGGAGGCAAACAGCGCAAAGCACAGCAGCTTGGCGACGAACACCGGATACGCGCCCACCAGCGGTGCGGCAATCAGCGCCACCAGCAGCAGGCCGTACAGGACGTATTTGAGGGAAGAAGAGTTGGTCATGTTGGCCGCGCCGCTCATTTCTCTTTACCGAACAGGCCCGCCGGACGCACCAGCAGCACCAGCACCATGATCACGAACACCACGGTCGCCGACGCCTGTGGATAAAACACCTTGGTCAGCCCCTCGACCACACCCAGGCCCAGCCCGGTGATGATCGAACCGAGAATCGACCCCATGCCGCCAATCACCACCACCGCAAACACGGTGATGATCATGCTCTGCCCCATCAGCGGCGAGATCTGGATGACGGGCGCAGCCAGCACGCCAGCAAACGCCGCCAGCGCCACGCCAAAACCGTAGGTGAGCGTGACCATCAGCGGCACGTTCACGCCAAAGGCTTCAACCAGCTTCGGGTTTTCGGTGCCGGCGCGCAGGTAGGCGCCCAGCTTGGTCTTTTCGATCATGAACCACGTGGCGAAGCACACCGCCAGCGACGCCACCACCACCCAGGCGCGATAGTTGGGCAGCATCATGAAGCCGAGATCGGTGGCACCCTGCAGCAATTCGGGCGTGTCATACGGCAGGCCCGACACGCCGTAAATGGCGCGGAACACGCCTTCGATGACAAGCGTCACGCCCAGCGTGAGCAGCAGGCCATAGAGATGATCGAGTTTGTAGATGAAGCGCAGCAGCGTGCGTTCGATCACCATGCCCAGCAGGCCGATCACCAGCGGCGAGAGCACCAGCATCGCCCAGTACGGCACGCCCAGGTACGAGAAGCCCATCCACGTGAGCACTGCGCCCAGCATGAAGAGCGCGCCGTGCGCAAAATTGATGACGTTGAGCAGCCCGAAGATGACCGCAAGGCCGAGGCTCAACATCGCATAGAAGGAACCGTTGACCAGACCCAGCAGCAATTGGCTGAGCATGGCCGGTAGCGGAACGCCGAAAATTTCCATCGCGGTCAGGGAAAGAACACCAGCACAACGTTGATGGCGCCGCCATCCACACGGACAGCGACGCCGGATTGCCTACGCTTTTACTTCTTCATCAGCGAGCACTTCGACTCGGCCGGCGTGGTGAAGGCCTGTTCGCCCGGGATCGTCGCCACGACCTTCAGGTAGTCCCACGGCTTCTTCGATTCGGCCGGCGTCTTCACCTGCAGCAGGTACATGTCGTGGATGCCACGGCCGTCCTGGCGGATGTAGCCCTTCGTGTAGAAGTCGTCGATCTTGGTCTTCTTGAGCTGCGCGATGACCTTGTCCGGATCATCCGTGCCGGCAGCCGCCACGGCCTTGATGTAGTTCGACACCGCCGAATAGTCCGCCGCCTGCAGGCTGCTCGGCATCTTCTTCATCTTCATGAAGTAGCGGTTGGCGAACTTGCGCGTGGCGTCGTTCATGTCCCAGTACCAGCTGTCGGTCATCAGCAGGCCTTCGGCCGTCTGCAGGCCCAGGCTGTGCACGTCGTTGATGAACATCAGCAGGCCGGCGATCTTCATCGTCTTGGTGATGCCGAATTCCTTGGCCGCCTTGATCGAGTTGATCGTGTCGCCGCCAGCGTTGGCCAGACCCAGGATCTGCGCCTTGGATGCCTGTGCCTGCAGCAGGTACGAAGAGAAGTCCGACGCCGACAGCGGGTGCTTGACCGAACCCACCACCGTGCCGCCGTTGGCTTTGACCACGGCCGTCGTGTCGTTCTCCAGCGAGTGGCCGAAGGCGTAATCAGCGGTCAGGAAGAACCACGACTTACCGCCCTGCTTGACCACCGCGCTGCCCGTGCCCTTGGCCAGCGCCACGGTGTCATACGCATAGTGGATCGTGTACGGCGTGCACTCTTCGTTGGTCAGGCGCGCCGTGCCGGCACCGATGTCGATGAACACGCGCTTCTTCTCGGAAGCCACCTTGTTCATGGCCAGGCCCGTGGCGGAGTTCGTGCCGCCCAGCAGCATGTCCAGGCCTTGCTGGTCCATCCACTCGCGCGCCTTCGAAGCGGCAATGTCGGCCTTGTTCTGGTGATCAGCCGTCACCAGTTCGATCGGCTTGCCGAGCACCTTGCCGCCCGCATCCTCGATCGCCATCTTGACCGCCTCGACACCGCCCTGCCCGTCGATGTCGGCATACAGACCCGAGAGATCGGTGATGTAGCCGATCTTCACCTTGTCGCCGCTTACCTGTGCGTGCGCGCCGAATGCTGCCGCGCCCAGCCCTACCGCCATCAATGCACCAGCCAGCTTCTTGAGTGTCATGGTCTTGTCTCCTGTGTCGTACGCGCCGCGGATCAGGCTGGCGCAAGGGTCTTGCAAATCGATCGGGAAAACACCTTAAACGCCGAGCAGCTCGTGCAGCACCGGCATCTTGTCCTGCAACTGCGCCGCTTCGAAGCGCTCAACGATGCGGCCATGTTCCATCACATAAAAGCGGTCTGCCAGCGGCGCGGCAAAGCGGAAGTTCTGCTCCACCATCACCACCGTGTAGCCGCGCTTCTTGAGCATCAGGATCATGCGAGCCAGCGCCTGCACGATCACCGGGGCCAGTCCCTCGGAAATCTCATCGAGCAACAACAGGTTCGCGCCGGTGCGCAGGATGCGCCCAACCGCCAGCATCTGCTGCTCGCCCCCCGACAGGCGCGTGCCCTGGCTTTGGCGGCGCTCGGCCAGGTTCGGGAACATCTCGTAGATCTCGTCGATGCTCATGCCGGCATTGCCGGTCTTGGCCACCTGGCCCTTCAATACCGGCGGCAGCATCAGGTTCTCTTCGCACGACAGGCTCGAGAAAATGCCGCGCTCTTCTGGGCAGTAGCCAATGCCGCAATGGGCGATCTTGTGCGTGGGCAGGTCGATCGTTTCTACGCCCGCCCCGCTTGCGTCATGCACGACGATGGAGCCCTTGCGCGTGCCCACCAGGCCCATGATGGCGCGCAGCGTGGTGGTACGACCCGCGCCATTGCGGCCGAGCAGCGTGACGACCTCGCCGCGGTTCACGGTCAGGTCGACACCATGCAGGATGTGCGATTCGCCGTACCAGGCGTGCAGGTCCTTGATCTGGAGCGCGGGCGTGCTCATTCAGTGTTCTCGTGTGTTCGGGTCTAGCGTTCGCTTACGTTTGATACGCGGCACGCAGCCGCGTCGCGTGATCGATCGGCGTCGATCAGTGGCCTCAATAGCCTCAATGGCCTTCCAGCGCCGCATCGGCGGTGCCCATATAGGCCTCCATCACCTGCGGGTTCTTCGAGACGTCTTCGTACGGGCCTTCGGCCAGGATCTGGCCGCGCTGCAGCACCGTGATCTTGTCGGCGATGGACGAGACCACGTTCATGTTGTGTTCGACCATCAGGATCGTGCGGCCCTGCGCGACGCGCTTGATCAGCTCCGTCACACGGTCCACGTCTTCGTGGCCCATGCCCTGCGTGGGCTCGTCGAGCAGCATCAGCTCCGGCTCCATCGCCAGCGTGGTGGCAATTTCCAGCGCGCGCTTGCGGCCGTAAGGCAGCTCCACCGTCACGGTGTGCGCGAACTCCGTCAGGCCCACCTGCTCGAGCAGCTCCATCGCACGCGCGTTCAGCCTGTTGAGCGACTGCTCGCTGCGCCAGAACGCGTACGCCGTACCGAGCTGCCGTTGCAACCCAACGCGAACGTTTTCCATCACCGTCAGATGCGGAAACACGGCGGAGATCTGAAACGAGCGGATCACGCCGCGGCGCGCAATCTGTGCCGGCTTTTCCGATGTGATATCGGCGCCGTTGAACAGAATCGTGCCGCGCGTGGGCACCAGAAATTTGGTCAGCAGGTTGAAACAGGTCGTCTTGCCGGCACCGTTCGGGCCGATGAGCGCATGGATGGACCCACGCTGCACGCGCAAGTTGACGTCGGACACGGCGGTAAAGCCTTTGAAGCCCTTGGTCAGTCCGCGCGTTTCGAGAATGATGTCCTGCGCCATGATTCCCTCTTGTCTCCCGCCCTTTTTATGGTGCGGATGATTGTCAACGGCTGTTGCGTTGCAAAACATCGGGGTTTTTACCGAGACGATTACACCCCGCTTACGCCCCGGAAACCCGCACCGGTATTGGCTTTCCGCCTCACAGGAGGACGTTACGTAGAGTTACCTATCGGGGCAATGCGGATTGCGTATTCATATGACACGGGCGGTGTGTCACGCCCGTGTCATCGGCATCGGAGCCGGCGTCAGGCTGGCACGGCCTCACCGCGTGCACGGGCCTTGCGCGCGGCACGAATCATCTCGCTCGCCTTCTCCGCAATCATGATCGTCGGTGAGTTGGTATTGCCTGAAGTAATCGTCGGCATGACGGACGCGTCGACCACTCGCAGCCCCTCGATGCCGCGCACGCGCAGTTGCGCGTCGACCACCGCGTTTGCATCATCAGCGCGCCCCATGCGGCACGTGCCGACCGGGTGGAAGATGGTCGTGCCAATCTCGCCAGCGGCGCGGGCGAGTTCCTCGTCAGTTTGGAACGCCGCGCCAGGCAGGTACTCCTCCGGCCGGTATTGCGCCAAGGCCGGCTGCGCAACGATGCGGCGCGTGAGCCGCAGCGAATCCGCCGCGACCTTGCGGTCTTCCTCTGTGGACAAGTAGTTCGGCGCGATGCTCGGCGCAGCAAACGGGTCGGCGGATGTGACATGCACCGTGCCGCGCGAGGTCGGCCGCAGGTTGCACACGCTCGCCGTAAACGCATTGAACGCGTGTAGCGGATCGCCAAACTTGTCGAGCGAAAGCGGCTGCACGTGATACTCCACATCGGGCCGCGATACGTGCGGATTCGAGCGCGCGAACACGCCCAGTTGTGACGGCGCCATGCTCATCGGCCCGCTCTGGTTGAACGCGTATTGCATGCCGATGAGCGCCTTGCCCCACCATTTGGAAGCGCGCGTGTTAAGCGTGGGCACGCCGTTTACCTTGACCACGCTGCGCAGTTGCAGATGGTCCTGCAGGTTTTCTCCCACCCCCGGCAATGCGTGGCGCACCGGAATGCCAAGCGCTTGCAGACGCTCCGGTTGGCCGATGCCCGCCAGCTCCAGCAACTGCGGCGAGTTGATCGCGCCAGCCGAAAGAATCACCTCTTCGCGCGCGGCCACCGTGTAGTCCTGCCCTGCCCCGCGATACGTCACGCCGGTGCAGCGCTTGCCATCAAACGTCAGCGCCCGCACCTGCGCGCCCGTGACGATCGTCAGGTTCGGCCGCTGCGATGCCGGGCGCAGAAAACCCTTGGCCGTGTTCCAGCGGATGCCGCGTTTCTGGTTGACCTCGAAGTAGCCGACGCCGAAGTTGTCGCCGCGGTTGAAATCGCTCGTGCGCGGAATGCCCGCCTGCACGGCCGCCTCGATGAACGTCTCCAGCACCTGCCAGTGCAGGCGTTGCGGCTCGACGCGCCATTCGCCGTTCGCGCCGTGCCATGCGTTCGCGCCGCCGTGATGGTTCTCGCTGGTCTTGAACAGTGGCAGCACGGCATCCCACTTCCATGATTCGTCGCCGGTCATGGCGGCCCAGCCGTCGTAATCCTCGCGCTGGCCCCGCATGTAGATCATCCCGTTGATCGACGAGCAACCACCCAGCACGCGGCCACGCGGGTAACCAAGCGAACGGCCGTTCAGGCCTGGTTCTTCGCGGGTGCGATAGAGCCAATCCGTGCGCGGGTTGCCGATGCAATACAGATAGCCGACGGGGATGTGGATCCAGTGGTAATCGTCCTTGCCGCCCGCTTCCAGCAGCAGCACGGAGACGTCGGGGTCGCGGGTCAGGCGGTTGGCGAGGACGCAGCCTGCGGAGCCTGCACCGATGATGATGTAGTCGTAGGTTTCCATGTCTCCGTGCTTCTTTTCCTTGGTGTTATTGGTTTTTATTGTTGTGGTGCAACCCTCGTTTCATGTCCTGCCGAGCTAACTCACTTTCTATATCTTTGCCAAAAAACGTAAGCAAAGAAAAGCGCCATCTTGCAGGAACGGCCACCTTGTTGGTTTGCTAAGGCTGCGGCTCCATCCCACCGGCGAAAAGCCATTGTGCACGGATTCGCCTGCCACCGTCTCGGTACAGCGTTGAGGCTGGTCACCAAAGGCGAT
This sequence comes from Burkholderiaceae bacterium 26, assembly GCA_000955795.1. GTDB lineage: Bacteria > Pseudomonadota > Gammaproteobacteria > Burkholderiales > Burkholderiaceae > Ralstonia > Ralstonia chuxiongensis. Next base: position 383,053 of record JYOB01000014.1, on the reverse strand, counting down.
GCGGGGCGCTTAAGCAGCCTTCGCTGGAATACGTCTCCGATGTCCTTGCACTCTTCCTCGTAGTCGGGGGGATCTTGGCGGACGCCGCACTGCGCCTGCGGGACAACGTCACGGCGAGGCCCACGGCAAGCTGGATGCGGCAGCCTTGCCTTGCCGGATATAAGCCAATGCTCAGCGAAATTTCGCACGCCCGACTTGCACCCACCTGCCCCTTTTCCTACGTTCCAGAAACGCATTCAAATAAAAGTCCAGCGCGGGCGATGAGCCAATCGCCCCGCAAAAGGGGGAGATGTGAAGGCAAGAATCGTGGCCTCGGTTGCCGTGTGCTCAGTAGCCGCTGCTTGGTGGTCTTTCTCATCCCGAAGCGAGGGCGATGCTCGGAACCAGGTAACCGGCGCAACAACGAGCAACGTACCAACAACATCCAGCGCCGCTCAAGCCAACAAGAGTTCGGTACTGAACCCACAGATTGGCGCGGTCGAAAATCAGGCCGGCCGCCCCGGCGTGAAATCGAGGGATTTCGACGCTTCCGTCGCCGGCATCGACGCCAATAAGAACGGCATACGCGACGACGTCGAGCAGTACATCGAGAAAACGTATCCGAATCCGGCACAACGGGCAGCAATGATGCAGTACGCAAAAGCCCAGCAGAACTTCATGCTGACAGCCACAACCCCAGAACGGGCTCAGCTCGCTGCACGAGAACTATGGCGCTCTTTCGCCTGCGCTCGCAGCGAGTTCGGACGCCCATGGCTGGATGCCACCAAGGACGTTCACGCGATGTACCTCAATACCCGTGACCGGCTGCATGCTCAAGCGAGAGCCCAAGACAATCTGGCGGGGCAAATCGTCGAGTCGTATTCGGGAGACAAGCCATGCGACTAAGAGCAGTTGCGCTTACGTGCTCCGTTCCAAACGTGCGTCGCTTGGGCTAGCGAAACTACACGGTCCACACATGCAAGACGGATGGGGTTTCAAAAAGATCAAATCCGGCTACGGAGCCACTCCGTCATCTTCCCAAACACCTCACTACGCAGCGGTTCGGCTTCGTTGAAGATCTCGTGATAGCCATGGTCGAACCACGCCAAGGTCCGCAGATCCTCGGGCGCATTCGCATAGAAATCCCGGCTGCCTGACGGATCGACAATCGAATCCGCGCCGCCGGCCATCAGCAGCATCGGCGCTTCCAGGCGCGGCGCGTCCTGCTGTGCCTGCGTGATCGCATTGAGCATGAACTCCAGCAATGATGCGCTGATTGTGCCCTGCACTAGCGGGTCTGCTCGATAGGCGGGCGCAACACTCGGGTCATGCGACAGCTTGGCCGGGTCCACCGGATTGGGCACCGCCAGCTTGGGCGCCAGCGCAGAAAGAACCCCACGCACGATGCCCGCCCCGGGCGGCAATTTCACGCGCAGCGCGGGCGATGACAGCAGCACGCCACGCACGGGCCGGATGCGCGCGGTGGTGAAGCGCGCGACGATCAGTCCGCCCATGCTGTGTCCAAGCACGAACGGCATCTCGTGCCATTCGGCGACGGCGGCGTCGATGATTTCCGCGAGATCGGTGAGGTAGTTGTCCTGCGCGTCGAGCGCCATGCGCGGGCCGCCGCTCTTGCCGTGACCGCGCAGGTCGAAGGCCCGTACGCGCAGGCCCAGGTCGGTGAGCACCTTGGCCACATGCGGATAGCGGCCGCTGTGTTCGGCCATGCCGTGGACGAGGATGACGGTGCCACGCGGTGCGCCCATGTCAGGCGTGGGCAACCAGGTGCGGACCAGCAGTTCAGTGCCGTCCTTCATGCGCTGGCGGGTTTCCAGTGCTTGATGGGCGGTAGCCTGAGCGGGGGCTTGCGTCATCGGCGTCTCCTCCTTGGGTTGCCAGATTGTGGCATAGACGCCGCCTGTCGCAATCCGTGTCAGTAGAGCGGCCCGTCAGTGACAGCACGCGTCGGTGTCACCACCCTCGCCGGCCACGCTCTGGAGGATCGGGCAGTCGGGGCGATCATCACCGTGGCACGCATTGGCGAGTGTCATGAGCGTGTCGCGCATGCTCTGCAGTTCGCTGATGCGCGCGTCGAGATCCGCCACGTGGCGCAGGGTAACGGCCTTCACATCGGCACTGGCGCGTTCGCGGTCGTTCCATAGCGAAAGCAGCGTGCGAATCTCTTCCAGCGAGAAGCCCAGCGAGCGCGACCTGTGGATAAAGCGCAGCACATGCAGCGCCCGCGCGTCGTACATGCGGTAGTTGCCTTCGGTGCGCGGGCTGGGCGGCAGCAGGCCAATGCTTTCGTAGTAGCGGATCATCTTGGCCGACACGCCACTGGCCTTCGCGGCCTCGCCAATGTTGACGGGGCCTTGGGTCTCGTTGAGGTCCGTGCGAGTCATGCGTTGTCTCCGGTGGCGCGCCAGCGGCGCAGCATCAGCGCATTGGTGACCACGCTCACGCTGGAGAACGCCATGGCCGCGCCGGCAAAGGTGGGGTTCAGCAAGCCGAATGCCGCCAGCGGAATGCCCACCACGTTGTAGATGAACGCCCAGAACAGGTTCTGCCGAATCTTGGCGACGGTGCGGCGTGACAGGTCCAGCGCGTCGCTCACCAGACGCGGCTCGCCACGCATGAGGGTGATACCGGCGGCTTGCATCGCCACATCCGTGCCCGTGGCCATGGCAATGCCGACATCGGCCGCCGCCAACGCCGGCGCGTCGTTGATGCCATCGCCCACCATCGCCACCACATGGCCGCCCTGCTGCCATGCCGTCACACGCGCGGCCTTGTCTTGCGGCAGCACTTGCGCGGCCACTTCGTCGATCCCCAGTGCCTGCGCCACACTGCGCGCGGCGCCGGCGTTGTCGCCCGTCACGAGCGCGGTGCGCACGCCACGCGCCTGCAGCAAGGCTACGGCGTCCCGGGCACCCGGCTTGAGTGCATCGCCAAATGCAATCAGGCCCCGCAGTTGCGCGCTGCCCTTATCACCCTGCGCGAGCCACGAGACGGTATTGCCTTGTGCTTCCAGCGCATCGGCACGCGCCTGCAATGCACTGCGATCCAGCCCCAGTTCATCCATCCACCGCGCATTGCCCAGTTGCAGCAATGCGCCATTCACGATGCCGCGCGTACCGCGGCCAGCCAACACTTCCGGCGATTGTGCGGGCGTGATTGCGCGGCCCAGCTCTTTCACATGTTCACGCGTGGCCTGCGCAAGCGGATGCGTGTTCTCGGCCTGCAGCGCGGCAAGCTGATCGAGCAGCGTGTCGGCGTCGATGCCTGAAGCCGCTTCCACCGCCGTCACGCGCGGCTGACCGACGGTGAGCGTGCCCGTCTTGTCGAAGACGACGAAATCCACTTGCTGTGCGCGCTCCAGCGCCTGCGCATCGGCAATCAGGATGCCGCGCCGTGCACCCGCACCGGTGCCGGCCATGATGGCGGACGGCGTAGCAAGACCCAGCGCACACGGGCAGGCAATCACCAGCACGGCCACGGCGTTGACGATGGCCGTCTCCCACCCCGCACCAGCGATAAACCAACCAGCCAGCGTAAGCAACGCCGCCACGAGCACCGCCGGCACAAAGATGGCGCTTACGCGGTCGACCAGTTGCTGGATCGGCGGCTTGGCGGCCTGCGCGTCTTCGACGAGGCGGATGATGCGCGAGAGCATAGTGTCTGCGCCGATCGCCGTGGTGCGCACGAGCAGCACGCCATCGGTGGCGATCGCGCCGGCGGTCACGCGGTCGCCTTCATGCTTGGGCACGGGCAGGCTCTCACCAGTCAGCATGGATTCATCGACGTGGCTCGCGCCTTCCAGCACCACCGCATCTACGGGAATGCGTTCCCCGGCACGCACAGACACCACATCGCCCACGCGCACCTGGGCCACGGGGGTATCGCGCAGCGTGCCATCGGCGCCGCGCACACGAGCGGTATCGGGGCGCAGCGCCTGCAGCGCGCGGATGGCCTGCGCGGTCTGGCGCTTTGCACGCACTTCCAGCCACTTGCCAAGCCGCACCAGCGTGATGACCACGGCCGCGCTTTCGAAGTACAGGTGCGGCTCATGGTGCATCCCGTCCGCTCCCGCGCGCGCCCACAGCCACAGCGACAGCCCATACGCCGCCGATGTGCCGAGCGCGACCAGCAGATCCATATTGCCGGCACCCGCGCGTACCGCCTTCCAGCCCGCCTTGTAGAAGCGCGCGCCGATCACGAACTGCACCGGCGTCGCCAAGAGCCATTGCGCCCAGGCGGGCAACATCCAGTCACTGCCGAGCCAGCCGGCAATCATCGGCAGTACGAGCGGCACGGACAGTGCGGCAGCAATCCACACGGGGCCGGCGCCTTCCCAGAAGTCGGGTTCCGCAGCAGCAGGGGCGGCGGTTTCGTCGGAAGCGACGCGCGCCTCATAGCCGGCGTCCGTCACAGCGGCGATCAGTGCATCGCTGGCGGCGCCACCCTGCACGCGGGCGCGCTCGGTCGCGAGATTCACGCTGGCTTCGGTCACCCCAGGCACGGCGCGCAAGGCACGTTCGACACGGCCTGCACAGGCAGCACACGTCATCCCGCTGATATCGAGATCGGTGGAGGTCACGTCGGCAAGGCTGGCGGCGGTCATGGAAGCGTCCGTTCTAAGGAAGATGGCATCAGCCTAGACCTTCCCATCTTGGCAAGGTCAAGCCCACATTTTACGCTTGCGCTTCCAACGATGGGAAGGTTCATACTCCTCTCATGATTCTCTCTCCCCTCTTTCAGGAGCAAACCATGACAACGTCTTCCACGACCTTTTCCGTGAGTGGCATGAGCTGCGGCCATTGCGTGTCGGCCGTCACGCGTGCGGTGCAGCAGGTCGATGCCGGTGCCAATGTGAAGGTAGATCTGGACAAGCAGACCGTGGCCGTCACCAGCGGCGCCAGCACCGATGCGGTCAAGGCCGCCATCGAGCAAGCCGGCTACCCCGTCAAAGCCTTCGCCTGAACCCGGCACGGGCAACAAAAAAGGCGTGCCGCTGTGGCACGCCTTTTTGTTTGCGCGGAAACCGCTTAGAAGCGGTAGCCGACGCTCAGGAAGGTCACGACCGGGTTGATCTTGATCTTCGCTTCGCTCTGGATATGCACGCCGTTGATCAGCGTGGTGTCGATCTTGGCCGTGGTCTTCAGCGGCAGGTAGGACACCGACAAGCCAACGAACCAATCCTTGGTGATGGCGTAGGTGGCGCCCACGTTCAGCACCGGGTTGAGCGAGCTGTCGGTCGTCACGTTGCTCGTGCTGCCTGGCGTGCCGCGGCCCAGGACCTGGTTCTGGAAAGCGCTGTTGGTGATCTTCTCGTCGGAGAACCACGTGTAGTTCAGGCCGGCGCCGACATACGGACGGAACTTGCTGTCCGCGCTGAAGAAGTACCACTTGGCCAGCACGGCCGGGCTCCATTGCTTGGCAGAACCGATTTCGCCATAGCCGGAGAACGAGCCCGTGCCTTCAATCTTGTGGCGCGGCGGAATGCCACCAACCAGTTCCACGGCGATGTTGTCCGTGAAGAAGTGCGTAAAGGCGAGACCAACGGTATCGGCTTCCTTGATCTTCGCGCCGGTGTTAGGCACCGATTGGTTGATGGGCGCGCCGCCAACGCTGTTGATAAACAGCGGATCGCTGGAGCTGTTCGGCATCACGCGGAACCAGCCGAGGCTGACGATATTGCTGCCCGCAGCCTGTGCGTGCGCGGCGGTGGCGAGGATCATCCCGGCGGCGGCCGCCAGTGCTTTTTTATAGGCCATCTCTGTATGTGCTCCTGTGTCAGACGCATCCGATGCAGACGGGTTGATACGTTTGCGGTGCGTTCTAAGTCTCCTCCCAGGCGGAAGGGATGGCCATTATCCCGTGTGATTGCCTTGGCTAGAACCCTTTTTCTAGAGGTTTCCTGTTACAAGCGGTGCGCTAAACCCGCTGGTGGTGGGCGTCTTCAGCACATGCTTAGTTTTTAAACAGGCTTGGACTTGGACAGCGCGAGCACGCACGCGGCCAGATCCCACAGGGCATTGCCAACGCTTTTGAATACCACTGGCGACACCGGCGCGGGCTGCGCGAGCGTGTCTGGCGGCGTATCGACGCACTGTTGTAACGGTCGCACACGCGACCACGGCACACCTGCCTGCAGCAGGTCACCAGCTTCGGCTTCCAGGTCGACCAAGGTATCGGCGTACAGCCGATCGGCCGCGGCGGCATGCACACACAAGCGCGGCGGCAGCTCGGCCATGTCGGGCCGGAACGCGCCAACGGCGGCAATGAAGTGATGCGCGCCCCACGCATAGCCGGCAGGGTGGCTCGGGTCACCCAGATCCGGCAGCACTGGCTGCGATGACGGCGTGGCGGTGATGACCAACGGTGTTTGCGGCAGCACCGCACGGGCAGCGTCTGCCACGCCGGCCGCATCGCCACCCGCCAGCGCCGTGGCGTCCATGCCGAGCGCTCGGGCGTACCCAGCCAGCCCATCCGCGCTGGCAGCCGTGCGCGCGATGATCGTGACGCGTCGTGTGCCTAGCCCGAAGCGGAAGGCTTCCAGATGCGCGCGTGCCTGAGCCCCGGCGCCGATCAGCAGCAGATCCCCGGCCGGCTCAGGCGCCAGCATGCGCGCCGCCAGCAACGACACAGCCGCTGTGCGGTGTGCGGTGACGGTGGGGCCATCCAGCATGAGTTGGCGCTCGCCGGTGCGAGCGTCCATCACCACCACCTCGCCGTGAATGGCCGGCAAGCCCTGCGCAGGGTTGTGCGGGTGAACGGTGATCATCTTGGTGACGGCGATGTCGGCGTTGGACGCGGGCATCAGCAGCAAACTGCCGCCATCAGCCACCGGCATCACAAGCCGCGCGGGCGCCTGGGCACGGCCCGCACGCGCATCGCGCAACACTTGGGCGATGGCATCGGCCAACGCGGCATACGGCAAGCGAGCCGCAGTGGTGGCAGCGTCGAGGGTCTGCAGCATGGGGCTCCCGCAGGGGAAGAAACGTCGGACGGACCTTATGCCACGGCGCGGCGCGCGGGCGGCATGCGGCGCGTGAGCAAACCGGCGCTGATGAGGAGCTGGGCAGCAGCGTAGCTCCACCAGATCGCCAGTTCATGGTCGGTGAACGGAAAGACAAACACGCTGATGCCGATCATGGCGTCGGAAGCCGCAAAGGCGAGTGCGCCCCAAGCCGTCAGCGGCCCAGGCAGGCGCGCCAGCAATGCCGCGCACACCATCGCCGAGAGCACCAGCATGTAGACGATCACAGGCCCCTTCAACTCACCCAGGCCGGGCCAATACCAAAGCAACATGCCGATGGCTACGCCGATCATCACCCCGACACCAATCATGCGGATGGCCGACGACGCCCCGCGCAGCCCCACCAGCACCCGCAGGTAGCACACGTGCGCCAGCAGGAAACAGCCCAGCCCCGCCATGAACGAGAACGCCAGCCACGGCAGCGCAAGCCAGAGATCGCCGAGTGCGGAGAACACCATCGCCCCAATCAGCCAGCGCCGCTCGCGCGGAATGTCGTGCAACGATGCGGCACGCGCCAGCAGCAACGCCATCAGCATTTTCCACAGCGGCTGCGCGACGATGCGGCCCACCAGCGGCGTGCCGGGGGGCACCTCGACGGCCACCATGGTGAGCATGCCGCCGTACGTGACGCCTGCCACTGCAGCGGCCACCCACCACGCGCGAACCCGTGCCGACATGCCGTAGCCGCCTGCCAGATGCGCCGGCGCGTGCGCCGGATGCGTGGTGTGTCCGTCAACCATCGTGGTCTCCCGCCAAAGACAGGCGTTTCATATCGGCAAAGTGTTGTCGGCTTGCAGCGTGACACGCCGTGCACCCTGGCGCAAGGCGCGAGTCTACCCACCAAGGTGGGATAGCGGCAACGCGCCATCCCGCTTCAAGGCCGTCAGAACGATATTGGAACGCACGTTATCCACACCCGGCACCCGCATCAGCTTGCGCATGACAAATTCCGACAACGCAGGCAGATCGGGCACCACCACGCGCAGCATGTAATCGGCGTCGCCGGCCACGGAATAGCACTCCTGCACGGCGTCGAGCAGGCTGATCTCTTCGTGAAAGCGTTCGACGATGGCGTCGCCGTGGTGTGCGAGCTTGACGCTGGCAAACACCGTCACACCCAAGCCCAGGCCCGTCGGCGAAAGCACCACACGGTAGCCCTCGATCACGCCTTCCGATTCAAGCCGCGCCAGACGCCGGCCGACCTGGCTGGCCGACAGGTGCACCTGCTCCGAAAGCTGCTGATGCGTCGCACGCCCATCGCGCTGAAGGGCCGCCAGCAGGGCCAGATCGAAGGTATCGAGCGAAATCATGCACATCTCCTGCGTTGATAAGCTGAATTCTGCATGAATTCCGCAAACACTGCGCAATGGGTGGCGGTTTTGCGGCCAATCCGCGTGGGCGCACCCATACACTGGCCGGACCCTGATTGCACAAAATCGACATTACAAATGGCCATCGCAACCACAGCCCCCGACGCAGCCCAAAGCGCCGCCCCGGCCGGCTTCAACGGCACCCTGACCGACAAACTGCGCGAGCAATTCGCAGAAGGCCTCGATGGCCAGACGCTGCGCGCTGACTTCACCATGCAGCAGCCGGTGCACCGTTACACCGCCGCCGATCATGCAACGTGGCGCACGCTGTACGACCGCCAGGAAGCGCTGTTGCCGGGCCGTGTATGCGATGAATTCCTGCAAGGTCTGTCAACGCTGGGCATGAGCCGCGATGCCGTGCCGTCATTCGATCAGCTCAATGAAACGCTGATGCGCGCCACGGGCTGGCAGATCGTTGCCGTACCGGGCCTGGTGCCCGACGAAGTGTTCTTCGATCACCTGGCCAACCGGCGTTTCCCCGCAAGCTGGTGGATGCGCCGCCCCGATCAGCTCGATTACCTGCAAGAGCCGGATTGCTTTCACGACATCTTTGGCCACGTGCCGCTGCTGATTAACCCGGTCTTTGCCGACTACATGGAAGCCTACGGCAAGGGTGGCCTGAAGGCCGCGCGGCTGGGCCAGCTCGACATGCTCGCGCGCCTGTACTGGTACACGGTGGAATTCGGGCTGATCCGCACGCCGGCTGGTCTGCGCATCTACGGTGCAGGCATCGTGTCGAGCAAGAGCGAATCGGTGTACGCGCTGGATTCGGCCAGCCCGAACCGCATCGGCTTTGACGTGCGCCGCATCATGCGCACGCGCTATCGCATCGACACGTTCCAGAAGACCTACTTCACCATCGACAGCTTTGAGCAGTTGTTCGATGCCACGCGCCCCGACTTCACGCCGCTGTATGAAGAACTGGCCGCGCTGCCGACCATTGGCGCGGGTGATGTGGTGGATGGGGATCTGGTATTGAACGTGGGCAACCGCGAAGGTTGGGCAGACACTGCGGACATCTGACAGCAGATAGTCGAGCGCTGACTATACTGCGCGCATTCAAGATCCAACTTCGCACCCCATCATGATGCCGACCCTGAACGAAGACCAACGCAAAGCCCTCTTTGCCGAACTGCCCGGCTGGACGCTACAGAGCGAGCGAGACGCCATCCAGAAGACCTTCACCTTTGCCGACTTCAACGCCGCGTTCGGTTTCATGACGCGCGTGGCGATCAAGGCCGAGCAGATGAATCACCATCCGGAGTGGTTCAACGTGTGGAATCGCGTGGACATCACCTTGTCCACACATGATGCGAACGGGCTCACGCACCGTGATGCAGATCTCGCGCGCTTTATCGAGCAGGCCGCGAAAGGCACCAGCGCCACCGGCGCAAAGTAACGACCCGCAATGCTGGCGCTCAGCCCTGTGAGGCTGCGCGCCACGCCTCATACGCCGCCCGCGCCTTGTCGCCCAATTGCTCGGGGGCGATGCGGGTGGCGCCTTGTACAATCATCAACGCATACGGCTTAGCCAGCGCCGACGCCTCGGCACACAGCCGCAGTTCCTCGCCTTCGGCGGGTGAACGGGCGCGCCAGAAATTGATGGCGGCCTCCAGATCGGTGATGGTGAGCAGGGCATCGGTCATCCGCGCATTGTAGCGCTGCCAAATCACGCCGATCGCCCCTTTTTGCCTTTTCCGCCCCGCACTCTGGATCGAGTCAATGCGCATCCTGCTGATTGAAGACGACCGTGCCATCGCCAGCGGCATCCATGCCGGACTCACGCAAGCCGGGCATCGCGTGCATGTCGTGCACGACGGCGTCTTTGCCACTGAACAACTTGCCAGACAGACACACGATCTGGTGATTCTGGATCTTGGGTTGCCCGGTATCGATGGCATGACGTTGCTGTCGCAGTTTCGGGCGCGCGATCGCGTGACGCCTGTGCTGATCCTGACGGCGCGCGACGGCCTGCTCGACAAGGTGAACGGCCTGAACGCCGGTGCAGACGATTACCTGCTAAAACCTTTCGAGATGCTCGAACTCGTGGCCCGCGTGGGCGCATTGCTGCGCCGTCGCAACGATTCGACCGAACCCGCCGCACGCCCTGACGTCCTTGTCGGACGGCTTCGCATGAGCGGCGTGGAACGGCGCATCTTTGTCGATGCCGTGCCGCTGGAACTGTCGCCGCGCGAATTTGCCGTGCTGGAGTTGCTGATGCTGCGCCAGGGCCGGGTGGTCAGCAAGGTGCAGTTGCAGGACCACCTTGCCAGCTTTGGGCACGCCATCGGCGAGGCCAGTCACGATGTGGTGGGCGATACGGCCATCGAAGTCTATGTGCACCGCGTACGCCGCAAGATCGAGCATTCCGAGGCGGAGATCGTCACGGTGCGCGGCTTCGGTTACCTGTTGCAGGCACGCTCCCCGGCGTAGTCCGGCCCATGTTCAAGCGCCGCCGCCCTGCCTCGTCGTCGGCTTCATCAGCTCCAGCCAAGGGGGCTGGCAACGGTGCCATCAGCCTGCGCCTGCATCTGTTGCGTGCGCTGGCGACACCGCTGTTTGGTTTGATCGTGGGTACCGGCGCGCTGTCGTATTGGCTGGCGGCGCACTACACCGCCCAGGTGTTCGACCGCGCATTGGTGGGGGTGGCCAACACGCTAGCCGAACAGTTGCGCATTGCTGGCCCGAACGTGCCGGCGGCCAAGCTCTACGACATCGCCCTCACCGCCCAGACGCTTGTACAGAACAGCGGCGAAGACCGCATCTACTGGCGCATTTCTGGCCCCACAGGCACGCTGGTCGGGCGCGACACGCCGCTGGGCTACGGCTCGGGCCAGGTGCGCATTGGCGATGCGCGTGTGTTCTATAGCTGGATCGACGGCAAACAGGTGCGCGCCGTGCATCTGCTCGTTCCGGGCGTGAGTGCGGAGGTGCCTAAACCACGCTCGCCGCGCCAGCCAGTGCCGCCCGAACCTGAAGACGACGTCACGCGCCCAGCGCTTGCGCCAACGCAGGCCCAGACGGCACCGGCATTCAACCCATCCAATCCGCCCGACACCATGAAGGCCGAAGACGGCATCGTCGTGGAAGTGGCGGAGCTGCTGGACCACCGCGATACGGCGGCCAAGGAAGTGCTGCTGTCGGTATCGATTCCGCTGATCGTGCTGCTGGCAATCGGGGGGCTGATTCTCTCGCTCGTGCTCAAGGAAGAATTGCAGCCGTTGCAGACGCTGGCCGACACACTCAACAAGCAGAGCGCACGATCGGTAACGCCGCTGCCCGCGGAGTCAGCGGAACACGTGCCCGCCGAACTGCAACCGCTCATCAACGCGATGAACGCGCTGCTGGCCCGGCTGCGCGACGCACTCGAAGCGCAGCGCACCTTCATCGCAGACGCGGCACATCAACTGCGCACGCCGCTTACCGCGTTGAAGCTGCATGCCGATCGCGCTGTCGATGCCAAGACGTTGGACGATGCCCTGCCCGCATTGTTGGAACTGCAATCGGGTGCCAACCGCGCGGTGCGTCTGTCCAACCAGTTGCTGACGCTGGCGCGTGCCGAATCGGGCATGACGCTCGATCAATTGGGCCCGCCGATGCGGGTCGATCTCGTCGCGCTGGCGTTCGATACCGGCGCCGAATGGGTGCCGCGCGCGCTTGCGCGGGGGCTGGATCTGGGCTTTGAGGCCTGGCCGCAGGAAGCCACGTCGCCGGGTTCCTTGCAGGCACCGGTGCTGGCCAACGTGGTGCTGCTGCGCGAGGCCATTAACAACCTGCTCGACAACGCCATCAAATACGTGCCGGCCGGCGGACGCGTGACCTTGCGCGCTGGCACGGAGGCCGACGCGACATCCCAGTGGTGGGGTGTAGTGAGTGTGGAAGACAATGGCCCGGGCATTCCACCCGAGCGGCGCGGTGAAGTGTTCCAGCGCTTCTTCCGTGGGGATGCGGACCACCGCCCCGGACAACCGCAAGGGAGCGGCCTGGGCCTGGCCATCGTGCACGACATCGTGCGTCTGCACGGCGGCACCGTCGCCATTGACGATGCGACTGCGCGTGATGGCAGCCGCGTGATGCGCTTCGTGTTGCGCCTGCCGCTGGCAAGCGAATCGGTCTGACTGACCGACCTTCGGCTTACTTCTTCTTGTTCTTCTCGGGCGGCGCCAGCATTGTGCCGCGGCACTTCTTCGCGCCGCAGCGGCACGCAAACTGCTCCTTCAGTGCCTTGGTCTGGCGGCCTTCGATGACGAGGCCGTAGTCGTAGAACAGTTCTTCGCCGGGTTCGATGTCACGCAGCGCGTGAATGAACACGCGGCCATCCTCTTCTCGCGCCTCGCAGTTCGGCTTGCAGGCGTGGTTGATCCAGCGCGCGCGGTTGCCGCCAAACTTGGCGTCGATCACGCTGCCGTCTTCCAGGCTGAAGTAGAACGTGTGATTTGGGTCGGACGGGTCGTGCGGATGGCGGCGCAGTGCCTCTTTCCACGTGATGTGCTCGCCCTTGTATTCGATGATCTTCTTGCCGCGTGCAATGGCCGCCACGGCATACACGCCGCGTCCGTGTACGCCAGATTCGCGCACCTCGATGCGATCGCGGCGGCGCAGTTTGGCCGGAGCTTCCGGCGTGGGCGAGGACTCAGCCAGAGCCGGCGTGGCATCAGCGGACGTGCGTGTCATGGAGAAAAGGCGCAGGAAAGCGAAACAAGAACGTCGATCAACGAAGCCGTGAGCCTACACCAAAAGCATGGCTTCTCGACACGTGCCGCAACCCCATGCTGCCCGGCCAGTGTGGATAACTCCGCCTGCAGCTGTGGATAACTACCGGCAAAGGCTGTTGGCTGTCTGTGGCTGCCCTGTCGACGGTGTGGGCACAAGTTACGGGGTTGCCAGGCGGGGGGTCTAAACAATCAGAAAGCTATCCACGCGAAGACACACGCGGTACCTCTGGTTTTGCTTGCAGCAAGTGCTTGAAAAAAAAGCGCTTTTTCCACTTATCCACAGAAACTATCCACCGTTATCTACTACTACTATCTGTATACATAAGAAAAAGGTAAACCAACTGATCGACTTGCGTCGAACCTATCAGCGAGCAGACAAGCCAACCGCAAAGCAGAACATCAAGTGTCAACATTGATGTGATGGGATCGCCGCGCAACGTAGGCCCCGTGCGGGTTTACGGAACCCGAATACCAGGTGCGGTTACAAAGCTCACGTGCCGACGCTGTTCGCATGCCGGTATCATGTCGCCCTTGGAGCCATCCCCCGGACGCTCTGTTGTGTGTTTTATCTACTCTTGAAGGGAGTCAAGCAATGACGAAAACCGAACTGATCGACGCCATCGCCAGCGGCGTAGACGGTCTGACCAAGGCCAAGGCCGAGCAGGCACTGAACGTGACGCTGCAAGCCATCATGGAATCCGTTGGCAAGGGCGATGCGGTCAGCCTCATCGGCTTTGGTACCTTCAGCCAAGGCGAGCGTGCCGAGCGTATGGCCCGCAACCCGCGTACCGGCGAAGAAATCAAGGTCGAAGCGGCCAAGACGGTCAAGTTCAAGGCCGGCCAGAAGTTCAAGGACGCTGTCAACGCCTAAGGCAATGACAACCCTCGGCGTGACCAGCCGGTCTGGTTAGCGCCAACGACGTGGCATGCCATTGCATGCGTGAATCGACCGCAGCATCGGCGTACCACGTCGGAAGGCCTGTCTCCCCGTCAGGCCATCCCTTCACCTTCTTCCATGTCCCGCCCTTTCCTGCGCAATTCGCTCGCTCTGCGCATTGCTCTGCCGATCGTTCTGATCGCACCGGTCCTCTGGTTTGCCGGTTGCGCGACGCCGCCTGCGCGTCCGCAAGCCGAACCGCTGCCTGACAACGAAGTCGTGCAGACCCGGCCAGGTGCCACGCCGCGCGAGAAGATGATCGAGATTGCCCTGACCGAATGGGATCGGTGGGGGCGCCAGGTGGTGCGCGTGGGGCGTGACGATACGTATTGCGTGGCAGGCGGTGGGTTTCCCGACCAGCCGCAGGGCCGTTGGCTGACGGCCGACGACCCCACCCCTGCCCCGTCCGATGAAGAAAGCGGTACCGACATGCCGTTGCCCAACGCAGCTGCCACGTCTGCGGTACCGCCCCCTGCGCCTTGCCTGCGCTATCCGGACGGCACGGGCGGTGAAGCCACCTCACGGGGTTGCATGCTGGCCAAGCGCTACTGGGGCATCGTTGGCAAGACACCGACGTGCCAGCAGTTGACCACCGGCGGCTGGGCGTGGTCTGCGGTGTTCATCTCGTGGATCATGCGCAAGGCCGGCTTGCAGAACGATCAGTTCCTGACCGGCGCCACGCATGCGGAATACGTGACTGACGCGCGTGACCATCTGCTCAAGCATCCCGCCTTCGTCCTTGAACGCACACCCGCCGTGCCGCGCCCGGGCGACCTCATCTGTACCGCACGCGGCGCCGATCGCTTCATGGCGGATCCGGCGGAGATCCAGGCCGGCAGAACCCCCATGCACTGCGATCTCGTCGTCGAGGTGGATCCGGTGCGCCATGAGGTGAAATCGATTGGCGGCAACGTGCAGCAATCCGCGTCGATGAGCATTACCGAGTTGAACGATGCCAACCAGCTTGATCCGTACACCAATTCGGTCATGCAGTGGCTGGTGATCCTGCGCAACCAGTTGCCCTAGCAGACAGCGGATGTAACGTGGTTTGACGTCCGGCACAAATTCATTAACATGTGAATAAATTTGGCGCCGGCAACCCGACCGGCGCATGGCCCCTGCGATCAGGAGACAGGTCATGACGGTGCTTTCGCTTTCACCCGATTCCGGGTCGGGCACCCAGGCCCACCGCCCGGACTGGTGCGGCCCACGCGAGTGGGTTGCGCGTGTGAAGCTGGCGGCGTGCTATCGCATCTTTGCGCAGCTCGGCTGGACTGAGCTCATCTACAACCACATCACGCTGCGCCTGCAGCCAGAAGACGGTGCGGACGGCGATGAAGGTCCGCACTTTCTGATCAACCCGTTTGGCCTGACGTACGCCGAGGTTTGCGCGTCGAACCTCGTGAAGATCGACCTGCAGGGCAATGTGCAGCGTGCGAGGGGTCAGCCGGACTGGCCGGTCAACCCGGCGGGCTTTACCGTGCATGCCGCTATTCATGCCGGCATCCCGGGGGCGCACTGCGTAATGCACACCCACACCACCGCCGGCATGGCCGTGGCATGTGCGCGCGATGGTCTGTCAATCAGCAACTTCTACGCGGCGCAACTGCACGGCAAGGTGGCGTATCACGACTTCGAGGGCATCACCGTGCATGCCGATGAAGGGCCGCGCCTGGTGAAGAACATCGGCGACAAGCCCGCGGTGATCTTGCGTAACCACGGGCTGCTGGCCTGGGGCGATTCGATTGCGCGGGCGTTTGCGGTGTTGTGGCTGCTCAACCGCGCGTGCGAGATCCAGCTCGCTTCCACATCGATGGGCCCGGTGCTGGAGATTCCCGAAGCGGTGGCACGCAACTGCACGCGCGATTCGCTGCAGTTCAACCCGAACTTTGGCGCAGGTGAAGACGTGTTCGCG
The DNA here is from genome assembly GCA_000955795.1 of Burkholderiaceae bacterium 26. Taxonomy (GTDB): domain Bacteria; phylum Pseudomonadota; class Gammaproteobacteria; order Burkholderiales; family Burkholderiaceae; genus Ralstonia; species Ralstonia chuxiongensis. Next base: position 367,098 of record JYOB01000014.1, on the reverse strand, counting down.
GCGCTGATCCGCACCATCGACCGCATCGATCCTTCCTACCGAACCTGATCACATGACACGTATTTGCATCGTGGGCGCCGGCGCTGTCGGCGGCTATCTTGGCGCGAAGCTCGCGCTGGCAGATCAACCGATCAATGTACTGGCACGGGGGGCGACGCTTCAGGCATTGCATGCTGAAGGGCTGCGTCTGACCGAAGAGGGCAACACACGATCTGTGTCAGTGCATGCGGGTGACGACGCGCATGCGTTCGGTGTGCAGGACGTCGTGATCGTTGCCGTGAAAGCTCCCGCCATGGAAAACGTGGCGCAAGGCATTGCCCCGCTCATCGGCCCAGAGACCTGCGTGGTGGTAGCGATGAACGGCGTGCCGTGGTGGTTCTTTGATCGACACGGACCGCTGGAAGGCCAGCGCCTTCAGTCGGTGGATCCACACGGACGCATCGCGCAAGCGATTCCAACGAAGAACGTGCTTGGTTGCGTGGTGCATTTGACGTGCTCAACCTCGGCACCAGGACACGTGCGTCATGGTTTTGGCAAGCGATTGATTCTTGGTGAACCGGCGGGCGGCACCTCACCGCGCTTGGATGCACTCGGTGCGCTCTTTGAACGCGCTGGTTTGCAGATCGAACGCAGCGAAGCCATCCAACGCGACATCTGGTTCAAGCTCTGGGGCAACATGACGATGAACCCGGTGTCGGTGCTCACGGGCGCGACGTGCGATCGCATCCTCGATGATCCATTGGTCAGTGCGTTTTGCCTGGGCGTCATGGAAGAGGCCAAAACAATCGGTGCACGCATCGGCTGCCCGATCGAACAAAGCGGGGAAGAGCGCAGCGCCGTCACGCGTCAACTCGGCGCGTTCAAGACGTCGATGCTGCAGGATGCGGAGGCCGGACGCGGTCCGCTGGAGATCGATGCACTGGTGGCATCGGTGCGGGAGATTGGCCAGCATGTGGGTGTGCCGACGCCGCAGATTGATGCCCTGCTAGGCCTGGTGCGCTTGCATGCCCAGACCCGAGGGCTTTACTAAAGGAACTGCTGTATTACGGCGCCAGCGCAGGATGCTTCAGTGCATGTGCCGTTTCGATCCACTGCTGGTGATACGCCGCATCGTCGCGCTTGAGACCCAGTTCGCCGTTCTGATACGCCATCGCCAAGGCTTGCACGGCCTCCGGCAATTCGTGCTCGGCGGCGTCCTGGTACAACGCCAGCGCGCGGGCTTCATCGCGCGGCACACCATCGCCTTCACGGTACGCGTTGGCCAGCATGAACATCGCTGCCGGAATCTCGTGACGGGCAGCGCGATCGAACCAGTGCGCAGCCTGTGCGGTGTCGATGGCCGTGCCGTAGCCGCTGCGATACATCACGCCCAGGTAATACGCGGCCGCCGCGTCGCCCTTGTCAGCGGATTGACGCAGCAGGCGCAGCGCGCGCGGATAGTCTCGTTCAACGCCGCCCGTGCCGAGCAGAAGCGCCTTGCCCAGCGACAGCTGCGCACGCGCATCGCTCGGTGCAGCGGTTTCCAGCCAGCGCATCCCTTCGTTACGTAAGACGCTGTCGTGCGCGCTGAGCAACGCTTCGCCCAACGCTGACTGCGCCGGCACCGAGCCGCTGCGTGCGAGCTGACGCAACTGCTGCAGCGCCTCGGGCTCCATCGCTTGCACGACCATCGCGCGCCACGATTCCAGCTGCGTGGCGTCCACCGTGGGCGCCTGGCGTGCGTGCGACAGCCAACCGCCAGCCGTCACGACGATCGCCAGGGCCGCGGCCACCGTGAGCATCGGCACCGACTGGCGCGGAGATTCCAAGGCTGGCGCGCCAACCCATGCGGAACGAAGAGAAGGCATGGCGTGTTCCTCTTACTGCGTCAGATCGATCTGGTACAGCGACAGTCCCTTGTTGGTGCCGTCGTCGGCCTGATACAGCGTGACGTTGTTGATGCCCGCTGCCCCGGCTGCAGCCAGCTTGCCAGCTGCCGACGGGAACACCACCGTTGCCGCCGACGTCGCCAGCTTCGTAAAGCGCCAGCTGCGCTGCGAGCCGTTCGTCGCACGCTTCACGCTGCCGATCTTCTTGATGTAGCTGATCAGCACGTCGCGGTTGGCATCCGGCGACGCATAGACGGTCTTGCTGCCGTCCAGGCCCGGGAAGTTGCCACCGCCGCTTGCACGATAGTTGTTGGTCGCGACGATGAACTGCGCCGCCGGGTCGAGCGCCACGCCCTTGTACATGAGGTTCTTGATGCGGCTGCCCACGGGCTGCGTGACATCAATCTCATACGTCAGGTCCGGCGTGGTGAACATATCGAAGTTGTAGCCCGGGAACGTGCTCACCAGCTTCTGCACCGTCGCTTGCGTCGGGTCGATGGTGTTGAAGCGCTTGGCCGCCGTCTCCAGCCAGTTCTTGATGTCGGAGCCTGCCACTTTCACGGCGTAGATCGTGTTCGGATACAGGTACAGGTCAGCCGCGTTGTTGATCGCCAGCGGACCAGCCGCTACATCGGTGAAATCCGTACCGCCACCAAAACCGCTCTTGAACGGCGCGCTGACCGACAGCACTGGCAGCGACGCGTACTGCGGCAGGTTCGCCTGGACGTACGCCGACACGTAATCGGCCTGCGCCTGGTTGACGATCTCGATGGCACCCGGGTCACCCACGTCGGCGAAGTACGTGCTCATGTTGAAGTCGGTGCTGCCCACCGGCGTCTTCACGTAGTTGATCGTCGCCTGGTGTTCGGTGGCGATGGCTGCGGAAACAGTCGGGTCGGCTGCCACGTACGTCTTGTCGGCGTTCTGGATCGAGCGTGCTTCCACCGTGGTCTGCGTCTTGTCGACGGCCCAGTTCGTGCCGTTGAACGTCAGGCCAAGCTTGATCACACCCAGGTGCTTGCCCCAGTAGTTCGCCATCACCGTCGGCACGCCGTTCACGGTGCCGGCCACCTTATCGACACCCGGCAGGTTGAACTGGCTGACCGTGCTCTTGGCATCCGGGAAGAGCTGATGCGAATGGCCAATCAGCATGGCATCGATGCCCGGCACCGTGGAAAGCCACCAGCTGCCGTTTTCCATCGTCGGCGAATACGTCGAGTTATCCAGCCCGCCGTGCGAAATCGCGACCACAAGGTCAGCCCCCTTCGCGCGCATCTCGGGGATGTACTTGGCCGCGGTTTCCTTGATGCCGACGGTATAGACCTTGCCGTCGAGCCAGCGTTTGTCCCAGCTCGTGATCGTGGGCGGCGTAAAGCTGATGATGCCGACCTTGACCGGCGCGCTCACGGTGCTGCCATCCGGCGCAGTGGCCGTCACCGTCTTGGTGATGATCGTGTACGGCTGGAACAGCGGCGCATTCGTCTTGGCGCTGATCACGTTGGCAAGCACTTGCGGGAAGTTCGGGCCCGCGCATTTCTTCTGCGTGGCCGGATCGGGCAGGCCATCGACGTTGAACGTGTTGCCCGTTACCTGCGACAGATACGGCAGGCCGTAATTGAACTCGTGGTTGCCGATGCCGCCGCCGTCGTACTTGGCCGCGTTCATCACCTTGTAGATCGCCAGCGTCTGGTCGCACGTGACCGGGCTCACCATGGCCTGGTAGTCCGACAGCGCGGTGCCCTGGATGGTGTCGCCGTTATCCAGCAGCAGCGTGTTCGGGAATTGCGTGCGCGCCTGGCTGATGAGCGTTGCCACGCGTTCGAAGCCAAGCGAGTTGTCGGCCGCGAGCTTGAAATAGTCGTACGACAGCACGTTGGTGTGCAGGTCGGTCGTCTCCAGCACGGCCAGCGTGGCCTTGGTGCCCGCGGGGGCGGCGCTGGCAGCGGGCGTGGCGCTACCGTTCGAAGGGCTATCGCCGCCACCACCGCAGGCAGCCAACGACATCGACAAGAAAACAGCAAGCGGCAACGCCGCCGAACACAACGGTCGGACTCGCATGAACTTCTCCCTGAAGTCTAGTTTTTGGTATGCGAACTACGGACTGCGAAATGCGAAATGCGAATTGCTGATGAAGCGAATGACGCGTGGGCGCGCACGCAGAATCGGCGGAACCGTTTGCGCAACGCGAAAGGACAACAGACTGGGCCGGGGGGCGCAGAAGCGGAGAAGTATCAAAAGCGTGCATGACGATGCTGTGACCATCGCATGACATTTGCGCGTGGCGCCGACAGTGTGGAGAACGGCGCCGGCTGCGGGTCTCAGCCGGATGGCGGAGCGGCAGGCCCAAAAAATCCAAGGCGTTTCGTCAACAACGTTAGAATGAGCCCATTTTTCCGCGTAGCCGTTCTATGTCCCAGAAGAAAGCGCCGCTGTTCGAGATCCGCAGCGGCACCGTCGATGCCCTGCTGCTGTCGCCGCGCACCGCCGACATGGACGCCCTGGCCGCCGAACTCACGCGACGCTTTGCCGACACGCCGGAGTTTTTCTCCAACGACGTGATCGCCATTGATGTGCGCCGGCTGGCCGAAGACGAGCGCCTGCCCATCGACCGTTTGGTGGAGACGCTGACCTCGCTGCGCGCCCGCGCGATCGGCGTGGTTGCCAGCCCGGAGCAGGCCGAGTGGGCCCAGGCCTTTGGCCTGCCGCTGCTTGACAGCCACGGACGCCGTCCGCGCGGCGAGAAAGACGCCAAGGACAACGGCGAAGGCCAGGACACCCCCGAGCACGCCCAGGCTGCCGAAGCGCCGGCCCCCGCCCCTGCTGTTCCCCCCGTCGAAGCCATGGCCATGCAGCCCGGCACGATGATCATCGATCGCCCCCTGCGTTCCGGCCAGCGCATCTATGCGCGCGGGGACCTCGTCGTGCTCGACCTGGTGAGCGACGGAGCCGAGGTGATCGCCGAGGGCAACATCTATGTCTATGCCTCGCTGCGCGGCCGCGCGCTGGCGGGCGTGAAGGGCAACCTGGACGCGCGCATCTTCTGCACGTGCCTGGAGCCCCAACTGATTTCCATCGCCGGCATCTACCGCACCGGCGAAACCCCGTGGCCGGAGCCCTACGCCAGCAAGCCTGCGCAGGTCCGACTCGCGGACAACACGCTGGTTTTCGAACCGTTGCGGATGAAGTGACGCACCCCGTGCGCCGAGCGATTTAACTTTTCGATATACGAGCCATGACCAAGATCATCGTAGTCACCTCCGGCAAGGGCGGCGTCGGCAAGACGACCACCAGTGCGGCGTTCTCTGCAGGCCTTGCGCTGCGCGGCCACAAGACCGCCGTCATCGACTTCGACGTCGGCCTGCGCAACCTCGACCTCATCATGGGCTGCGAGCGCCGCGTCGTGTATGACCTGATCAACGTGATCCACGGTGAGGCCAATCTGAACCAGGCCCTCATCAAGGACAAGAAGTGCGAGAACCTGTTCATCCTCCCCGCCTCGCAAACGCGCGACAAGGATGCGCTCACGCGTGATGGCGTCGAGAAGGTGATCGAAGGCCTGAAGGAAATGGGCTTCGAATACATCGTCTGCGATTCGCCGGCCGGTATTGAATCGGGCGCGCTGATGGCGATGTACTTTGCCGATGAGGCCATCGTCGTGACGAACCCGGAAGTGTCTTCGGTGCGCGACTCCGATCGCATTCTGGGCATCCTGTCGTCCAAGTCGCGCCGTGCGGTGGAGGGCAAGGAACCGATCAAGGAGCACCTGCTGCTCACGCGCTACAACCCGAAGCGCGTGTCCGAAGGCGAAATGCTGTCGCTCACCGACATTCAGGAAATCCTGCGCATCAAGCTGATTGGCGTGATTCCGGAATCCGAAGCCGTGCTGCAGGCGTCCAACCAGGGCACGCCCGCCATCCACATTGAAGGCTCCGACGTGGCGAACGCCTACCACGACGTGATCGACCGCTTCCTGGGCAAAGAGAAAGAACTGCGCTACGTCGAATACAACAAGCCGGGCTTCCTGCAGCGCCTGTTCGGCGGCAGCGGTAAATAAGGAGACGCACATTCATGTCGATTCTGTCTTTCCTGCTGGGCGAGAAGAAGAAGACTGCAACCGTCGCCAAGGAACGTCTGCAGATCATCCTCGCCCATGAACGTACCGCCAGCGGTGCGCCTGCCGACTACCTGCCCGCGCTGCAACGCGAGCTGGTGGCCGTAATTTCGAAGTACGTGAAGATCGGTAACGACGACATCAAGGTCAATCTCGAGCGCCAGGACAACCTGGAAGTGCTTGAGGTGAAGATCGAGATTCCGCAAGCCTGATCGCGCCTCAGCGCACACGAATGATGCGGCCCGCCGGTGCGTCCGGCGCGGCTGGCATCGGCCCCACATAGGCGGCTCTCGGGCGGATCAACTGCCCCGCCGCGCGCTGCTCCAGCGCGTGCGCAATCCAGCCTGCCGTACGCCCCGCTGCAAACAGGCCAAAGCCTGAACCTTCCGGTAGCCCGAGCACACGCCGGGTGGCCACCAGCGCGAAATCCACCGATGGCCCATCGCCGGTCAGCCCGGCCACGGCATCAATCACCGATTGCAACCGCCTGCGTACCGCGCCTGCCTTCGGCAACTGCGCCAGGATTGCGTCGGCGCGCGGGTCGGCCTTGCGATACAGCGGGTGGCCAAAGCCCGGCAGCGTATCGCCGCGATCAAGCCGACGGCGCAGTGCCGTTGCCACGGAGCGCTCCCCTTCCAGCTCGCTCAGCAATGCCTCCACGCGCGCCGTGGTGCCGCCATGCCGGCCACCGGTGAGCGCAGCCAAGCCGGCGCTCACCACGGCGCCCAGGCTGGCGCCCGTCGATGCGACAACGCGTGCCGCAAAGCTTGAGGCATTGAGTTCGTGATCGGCGCAGAGCACCAATGCGACGCGGATGGCCTCGGCGGCGTGCGCATCAACGTTCCATGCCTGCTGGCATTGCAGATGCACGGGTGCGGTGTCGGGATTGCGGCCTAGCATGGCGGCAAACACCACGCGCAGGAGTGCGCCGGCATCGCGCGCGGTGCGTGCGGAATCCTGCCGCCACGCGGCCTCGTCCAGCGCCGGCAAAGCAAGCGCGCACAGCGCCATGCAGCGTTGGCGGATGTCCGCGTCTGCCAACGACGTGAGCGCCGCATACCAGCTCTTCGGCAACATCGGCGCGGGCGTGTTGAAGGCTGCCGCCTCTTCGCATTGCCAGAGTTGCGCCGCAACGGCCTCCAGCGTGGCGCGTTCGGCCAATTCCAAAGCAGGCGTGCCGCGATAGAACAACTGCCCGTGATCGATCAGCGTGATGGCCGATTCCATGACCGGCAGGCCCCAGTCCAGCGCGTGGCGCACCACCTGGCGCGGGCGCCGTCCGCCGGAACGCTGATCGGCCAGGCGGGCAACATCGGCTTCGCGATAGCGGCTGCCGCGTCCATCGGGCGACGGGTACGCCGCCAGCAGCCCGCGGCTCACATAGGCGTACAGCGTGGGGCGCGAGATATGCAGTCGCGCGGCGGCTTCGGCGGCATTGAGGTAGGTGGTCATCGGGCCGGATGAGGTGGACGGCAATCGAGGTTGATCAGTCTAGTCAATGTTGACGCTATCGGCGGCGCGGGACTGTAATGGGCGCACTTTCCCCGCGGAGCCCCGCCATGCCGTCACCCGTTGCTGATGTGGTTGATCCTTCCACGCAGACTGTCAGCCCCGCCGGCGCACTCAGCCAGTTATGGAGCGTGCTCGGCCAGCCGGCGGATGCGCTGTCGCGTGCAACGCTCACGGGCGCGGAGCCGGCGCTGCCGTCGTCGTTTGCCGTGGGCACGCTCGCGCAAAGCACCATCGCTGCCGCTGCGCTTGCGGCGGCGCAGGTCGACACGTTGCGCAGCGGGCGGCAGCAGACCGTGTCGGTCGACATGCATCACGCCGCGTTGGAATTTCGCTCGGAGCGCTACTTCCGTCTCGATGGCCAGTTGCCGCCCGAACCGTGGGACAAGATTGCCGGGCTCTACCGCTGCGGCGATGGCCGCTGGGTGCGTCTGCACACCAACTTTCCGCATCACCGTGACGGCGTGCTGAAGTTGCTCGGCTGCGCGCATGACCGGGACGCCGTGGCCGCCGCGCTCAACCAATGGAAGGCGGAAGCGTTTGAAGAGGCAGCAGCGCAGGCGGGCATGGTCGTGACCGCCGCGCGCACGTTTGAAGAGTGGGACGCGCACCCGCAAGGCATGGCCGTGGCGCGCCAACCGCTGATGACGATCGAACGCATTGGCGACGCGCCCCCGCAGCCCCTGCCCGCGCATGCCAATGGCCGTCCGCTCTCGGGTGTGCGCGTGCTCGATCTCACGCGCGTGATTGCCGGCCCCGTTTGCGGCCGGACACTGGCGGCGCATGGGGCAGATGTGCTGCTCGTCACGGCGCCGCATCTGCCCGCCGTTCCGCCGCTGGTGATCGACACCGGGCGCGGCAAGCGCTCCGCGCAGCTCGACTTGCGTGATGCGGCGGGTGCCGGGCAACTCCGCACGCTGCTGCGCGACGCCGATATCTTCGTGCAGGGGTATCGGCCCGGTGGTTTGGCGGCGTTGCAGTTTGGCCCCGAGCAGGCTGCAGCGCTGCGCCCGGGCATCGTCTACGTGAGCCTGTGCGCATACGGCTATGACGGCCCCTGGGCCAATCGCCGAGGCTTCGATTCGCTTGTGCAGACCGCCAGCGGCTTCAACTGGGCGGAAGCGCAGGCAGCTGGTGACGCCAAGCCGCGCCCGCTACCCGCACAGGCGCTGGACCACGGCGCGGGTTACCTGATGGCCGCCGGTGCGATGACGGCGCTCGCACGCCGCATGACGGAAGGCGGCAGCTGGCACGTGCGTGTGTCGCTCGCGCAGACGGCGCAATGGCTGCGCAGCTTCGGCCGCGTGGCCAACGGTTTCGATGCGGCCGACCCGCGCTATGAAGACATCGGCGCTTACCTGGAAACGTCGCCCTCCGGCTTCGGCACGCTCACCGCGCTGCGCCACGCGGGGCAGCTCTCCGATACGCCGCCGCACTGGACGCTACCCAGCGTGCAGCTAGGGACGCATCCCGCGCGGTGGTAGCATTCGCGCCTACCGTTTTCTCTGCCCGCGCCTGATACTCCGGGCGCACATGGCCCGCCGATGCTCAGTTACCGTCACGCCTTCCACGCCGGCAATCACGCCGATGTCCTCAAGCACGCCGTGCTTGTGCAGATGCTCGATTACCTCACGCAGAAGGACAAGCCGTTCTGGTACATCGACACGCACGCCGGCGCTGGCCTCTACGCGCTGGACCACGAATGGGCGCAGAAGAAGGCCGAGTTCGATACCGGCATTGGCCCGCTGTGGCGCGCGGCCCAAGCCGGCGAAACGCTGCCGCAGCTGCTCGATGCCTACCTCGACCAGGTGCGCGAACTGAATCCCAACGGTGAACTGAGGCACTACCCGGGCTCGCCGTGGCTGGCGTGGCAGATGCTGCGCGACGCCGATCGCCTGCGCCTGTTCGAGCTGCACAGCTCCGAGATCAAGGTGCTGTCCAACAACTTTCGCGGCGCGGGGCGCAAGGTCATGCTGTACGACGGCGATGGCTTTGCCGGCATCAAGGCGATCCTGCCGCCGCCGCCGCGCCGCGCGCTGGTGCTGATCGATCCGTCGTTTGAAGACAAGCAGGATTACGCCCGCACCGTGCAATCGCTGCAGGACAGCCTGCAGCGCTTTGCGACCGGCATGTATGCGGTCTGGTATCCGCTCGTGCAGCGGCGCGAGGCCGCGCAATTTCCCTCGCGCCTGAAGCAGTTGCGCCCCAAGGATTGGCTGCACGTCACGCTCACCGTCAGGCATCCGGTCGAGGGTGGCCTGGGCTTGCACGGCAGCGGCATGTTCATCGTCAACCCGCCTTGGACGCTCAAGGCGCAATTGCAGGAAGCCATGCCCACGCTGGTGCGCCTGCTCGGCCAGGACGATGGCGCCAAGTTCATGCTGGAAGGCGAGTCCAGTTAAGCCTTCGGGCGGCGTGACGCCCGCGTGTCACTCCCCTGCCACATGCTTGTGCTACCTAGTCGGGCTTAGACTTGCACTGCGCTGCCCATGCGCAGCGCCCCCCTCTCGGCAATATCCGCAAGATCGGCAGGAGCAACACACCATGAGCGAACGTGACGCAGCCCGGCAGGCGCGCCTGCAGGAAGACCTGCTCGACACGCTTGACGAAGAGCTGGAGATGGAAATCGACGACCACCTGCTCGGTGGCGGCGAAGGCATCAGCGACGAAGCGCGCGAAACGCGACGCATGTACTTCCGCGAGCTGTTCCGCCTGCAAGGCGAGCTCGTCAAGCTGCAGGACTGGGTGATCGAGACTGGCCACCGGCTGGTGGTGATCTTCGAAGGGCGCGATGCCGCCGGCAAGGGTGGCGCCATCAAGCGCATCACGCAGCGGCTGAACCCGCGCGTGTGCCGCGTGGCTGCCCTGCCCGCACCCACCAACCGCGAACGTACGCAGTGGTACTTCCAGCGCTATGTGGCGCACCTGCCCGCCGCCGGCGAGATCGTCCTGTTCGATCGCAGTTGGTACAACCGCGCCGGCGTCGAACGCGTGATGGGTTTCTGCACCGACGAGGAATACGACGAGTTCTTCCGCTCCGTGCCCGAGTTCGAAAAGATGCTCGCGCGCTCGGGCATCCAGATCGTCAAATACTGGTTCTCGGTGACGGACGAAGAGCAGGAAGTGCGATTCCAGAGCCGTATCAACGATCCGCTCAAGCAGTGGAAGCTGAGCCCGATGGACCTGGAAAGCCGCCGCCGCTGGGAAGCCTATACGCAGGCCAAGGAGGCGATGCTCGAGCGCTCGCACATTCCCGAATCACCGTGGTGGGTGGTGCTGGCGGACGACAAGAAGCGCGCGCGCCTGAATTGCATCCACCACTTGCTTGGCCAAGTGCCTTACCACCCGGTGCCGCATTCGCCGGTGTCGCTGCCCGAGCGCGTGCACCACGCGGAGTACATTCGCCACCCGGTGCCGGAAGAGATGATCGTGCCGAACGTCTATTGATCCGCCAGCAATGCCATCAGCGAAAGAAGGGCGGCCTGCGCGGTCGCCCTTTTTGTTTCAATGCGCGCCTTCAGTTGCTTGGAAGACCGCGGTGCCGAGCGTTACACCGTCGGGCGGATCTCGAAGCCGTGGACGAGCACCTCATGCTCGCCCGTGACCACCTCCAGCTGCGTGACCAGCGCGTTGTCTGGCCCCTCCCACATCCATTCCCGCATACTCAGCACATTGGGCTCGGGGCCAGCCAGAAACGCCTCAACCGCCCCATCGCGGCGGTTGCGCACCCAGCCGCGCAGGCCGAGTAGGCGGGCGCGGTCGACACACGCCGCGCGATAGCCGACGCCTTGCACGCGGCCCTGTACGGTAACGATCACTTGCGCAATGACGGACATGGCGGCCTCCGGAGCAACACGGCAGGTGATGTGTTGGATAAAACATGACAAACCGGCGTTGTCGTATCTCTGTCACATTTCTGGAATGTGACGTCGTCAGACTGACAACCGCGCGGCGGGCTCTGACGTTACGCAAGGTAAACTAGGCGGCTTGCCGCCGGGTGCCAAGCAACGCTTGCGCAAAGCACTGCGCCCCGCCCCGCACGCCATGTATCGCGCCTCGGCCCAGGCCTTGAGGCGCCCGAATTTCGTCCGCGGTTTCCGTCCCGGTTATCCAAGATGCAGCAAAACGACAACGAAACCACCATCCGGGGCCGCTTGGGTACCACCTTCGGTACCAACTTTGGCGTCAACTTCGGCCACCTGCTGACTGCGCCGCCCAACCGGTTTGACCTGGCGCTGCTGCCGATCATCCTGGCGGCCATCTTGCTCGTGGCCTATGCCGCCAAGCAGATGAACGTGCCCTACACGCCTGGCGAACAGCTGGACGTGAGCCTGGACGCCATTGAGCTGCCGTATTACCTGCTGCGCACCAGCATCCGCATGCTGCTGGCGCTGGGCGCGTCGCTGGCGTTCTCGTTTGCGTTTGCCGCCATTGCTTCCAAGAACCGCACGGCCGAGAAGGTGATGGTGCCGGCGCTGGACATCCTGCAATCGATTCCGGTGCTGGGTTTCCTGTCGATCACCGTCACGGGTTTCATTGCGCTGTTCCCGGGCAACCTGGTGGGCGTGGAATGCGCGGCCATCTTCGCCATCTTCACGTCGCAGGCGTGGAACATGGCGTTCTCGTTGTACCAATCGTTTCGCACCATCCCGACCGACCTGGAAGAGGCCGCCACGGTGTTCCGGCTGTCCAAGTGGCAGCGCTTCTGGCGCCTGGAAGTGCCGTTCGCCATGCCGGGCCTGCTGTGGAACATGATGATGTCGATGTCGGGCGGCTGGTTCTTCGTGGTGGCTTCTGAGGCCATCTCGGTATCGGGCCACGACATCAAGCTGCCGGGCATCGGTTCGTACATCTCGCTGGCGATCCAGCAGCAGAACCTGCCGGCCATCGGCTGGGCCATCCTGGCCATGCTGATCGGCATCATCCTGTACGACCAGTTGCTGTTCCGCCCGCTGATTGCCTGGGCAGACCGCTTCCGCTTCGACACGATGTCGTCAGAGCGCGAACCGCAATCGTGGCTGCTCGACCTGCTGCGCCGCTCTGAATGGGTCAAGGCGCTGCTCGAGCGCACCGCCGCGATGGCCGAGCGCACGCTGTCCTGGGGTGCCGAGCGCACGCGGCCTACAGCTGTCGGCGGCAGCGGGTTTCTGCCGCGCTTCCCGTGGTCGCACCGCATCGCTGATGTCGTCATCATCCTGGCCGCGCTGGTGGCCGTGGCGCACGTGCTGCAATTCGTGCGTTCCGAGGTGGGCTGGGCCGAGGTCGGCCACGTCTTCTGGCTCGGCTTCCTGACCATGGTGCGCGTGATCCTGCTGATTGCCCTGGCAGCCCTGGTGTGGGTGCCGATCGGCATCCGCATCGGCCTGAACCCGAACGTGGCACGCATCGCCCAGCCGGTGGCACAGTTCCTGGCGGCGTTCCCGGCCAACCTGATGTTCCCGCTGGCGGTCATGCTGATCGCGCGCTTCGCGCTCAACCCCGAAATCTGGTTGAGCCCGCTGATGATTTTCGGCACGCAGTGGTACATCCTCTTCAACGTGATTGCCGGCGCGTCGGCCATCCCGACCGAGCTGAAACTGGCCGCCCGCAACTTCGGCCTGCGCGGCTGGCTGCTATGGAAGCGCTTCCTCATTCCCGCCGTGTTCCCCAATCTGCTGACGGGCCTGGTGACGGCCGCCGGCGGTTCGTGGAACGCCAGCATCGTCTCCGAATACGTGTCCTGGGGCGACCGCACGCTGGTGGCAACGGGCCTGGGCAGCTACATCGCCGAGATGACATCGAAGGGCGACTTCCCGCGCATTGCTCTCGGAATTGCCGTGATGAGCCTGTTCGTGGTCGGCTTCAACCGGCTGCTGTGGAACCGCCTGTACGACATAGCCCAAGAGCGCACCCGCCTGTAAGAACATGCTCACGATCCTACTGCGCACCCCGATCTTGACCCTGCGATGCTCGCCGTACTCATGTACGGCTGCGCGTCTCGGGCCAACCTCGGGGCGCTCGCTACGGATCTTGAGCACGTTCTAAGACGACCTTATTTTGCAGAGAACACACATGGTTACCACCAGCACCCATAGCCAGAGCGCTGAAAGCGTCATGGAGCTGCGCGGCGTCTCGAAGATCTTCCGCACCGCAGACCACACCGACCGCGCCGTGCTCGAAGGCGTGGACCTCAACCTGCGCCAGGGCGAGATCGTCGCCATGCTGGGCAAATCGGGCTCGGGCAAATCGACGCTGCTGCGCATCATGGCGGGCCTGGTGCGCGCCGATCGTGGCCAGGTGCTGTTCCGTGGGCGCGAATACGGCGGCCCCGTGCAGGGCATCGCGATGGTGTTCCAGTCGTTTGCGCTGTTTCCGTGGCTGACGGTGCAGCAGAACGTCGAGCTGGGCCTGGAAGCGCAAGGCGTGGCCAAGGCGGAGCGCGAAGAGCGCGCTGAACAGGCCATCGACCTGATCGGCCTGTCGGGTTTCAACAGCGCCCTACCGCGCGAACTCTCCGGCGGCATGCGCCAGCGTGTGGGCATTGCGCGCGCACTGGTGACCGAGCCCGACCTGCTGCTGATGGACGAAGCGTTTTCCGCGCTCGACGTGCTGACCGGCGAGAACCTGCGCGACGAAATGCTCGACCTGTGGGAAGGCCGCCGCACCAACATCAAGAGCATCCTCATCGTCTCGCACAACATTGAAGAAGCGGTGATGATGGCCGACCGCATCGTCATCCTGTCGAGCGATCCGGGGCGCATCCGTGCCGAGGTGCGCGTGCCGTTCCCGCGCCCGCGCAATCGTGATTCCGCCGCCGTGCGCAACCTCATCGACGAGGTGTACGGCCTGATGACCTCGCCGGAGCGTGTGGGCGTGCATGTGGGCGTGGAGCCCGCGGCCGAGCAGCTTGCCTACCGCCTGCCCGATGCCGAAATCGGCCAGATGGAGGCCATTCTGGATCTGCTGGTCGAAGCGCCGTTCAACGGCCGTGCCGACCTGCCGCATCTGGCAGAAGAAGCCGGCGTGACCGACGACGACCTGCTGCCCGCGTGCGAAGCGCTGGCCCTGCTGCAACTGGCCACCATCGAGCGCGGCGACATCATCGTCACGCCGTTCGGCAAGACCTACATGGAAACCGAACCGCCCGAGCGCAAGGTGCTGTTCGGCCAGAAGCTGCTGGAGCGCGTGGCCCTGGCCGCGCACATCCGCGCCGAGCTGGACGCCAACGAAGACGGCGAGATCCGCGAAGAACATGTGCTGCGCGAACTGGAGGCGTACCTCAAGCCCGAAGAAGCCGAACGCGTGCTCAAGATCGGCATTGAATGGGGCCGCTACGGCGAGGTGTATGAGTACGTCTACAACACCGGCATGCTGACCCTGCCCCGTGAAGAGCGCGAGGAACGCGAAGAGCGTGAGGCGCAGGAAGGTGGGGATAACGCGGCGTAAGCGCGCGCTGCTGTTTAAAAAAAAGAGCCGCTTGATGCGGCTCTTTCTATTTCACAGGCTGGATCAGCGATGTCACATTACCAACCCCAGCGCACCCCAGCCTTGCCGTTCACGCCATGCAGGCGACGGTCCGCGCTGACCTGGTAGCCGAGGCTGGCATAGAACACGCCGTTCTTCGCCACCTGCGCCGTGAGCCCGCCCGTCAGCTCCAGCGTCGTGCTCGGCAGTTGCGACGTGAACGGCACGAAGCCACCGTCCGGCGACGACATCTGCGTGCCGGTCTCACCGCGGAACTCGTGCCACACATTCGCACGCAGCCACGCGGTGTGCTGACGTTCCGGCGATTCACCCCAGCGCTTGCTCACGCGCACGCCCAGGCGGCCGAGCATCGAGTTCACCGAGTTGAAGCGCACATCGGCGGCACCGTCGTTGGCATCGGCAAACGCGGCACGCTGATACACGAGCTGCGCTTGCGGCTCGACACGCCATTGCGGTGACAGCGCGATCGGGTAGCCCGCCTCAAGCGATGCCGCGTAACCGAGCGCGTGCGTCTTCAGGCCGTTCACGCCATGCGGCGAGGCATCGGCGTCGTAGCGCGTGCCCTGCACCACGCCATCCAGATACCAGCCTGACGGGCCGAAGTGCGTCCAATAAAGGCCGACCGTGTTGGCGTTGACGGTGTCACGGCCGGCGTCTGCGCCATCGGCGTGCGTCACGTCTGCCGCGATGCGGCCGGTGGCGAAGTAGCCGCCGGCGTGGTCGTGGCTGCCGTCTTCGCGCTGGCGCTGGTAGACATCGGCACCGACCTGCACGCCGCCGAAGTCGTAGCTGAATGCGGGGCCCTGGTTGCCGTAGACGCCGTTGCCATCCGACATGCGGCTGCCCTTCTGCGCGATTACGCGTGCCCAGCCGGTGCGCAGCACGGGGGATGTGCCTGCCGGTGCGGTGGCCTGGTTGCTCTCTTCACCCACGCGTTCGTGCAGCGTATCGAGCAGCGCACGACCGTACAGCAAGGTCAGCGACGGAATGGCGGTGTAGAGCGAGACTTCCTGACGCAGCGCAGGCTGCGCGGTGCCCGTACCGGTGCCGATGCCGGTGCCTTGGGTCGCGGTCTGCAGAGTGCGCAGATACCAGCTGTCCGCACTGGCTGAGCCGCCGCGTTGCAGCGTGTATTCGTACGGGCCGGCGACCACACGGTTGGCGAGTGCAAAGGCATTGGCCTGCGTGGTCGCGCCATTGATCGCGCTGACGACTTCGATGCCATCACCCGTGGTTCGCGCACCGGCGCCGCCGGCATTGGTGACGCGCACCGCCGTATTGCCGGTTGCCGTGCCGCCCGAAATGACGAGCTTGTCGGTCGGCGAATTGTCGGTGCCCAGCTTGGTGTTGATGGCCAGCACGCCGCCATTGCCGACGTAGTTGCCGTTGACCACCAGCTTGTTACCGACGCCTGCGCCACCAACCTGCACCGTGCCGGCGTTATTCAGTGACCCGTTGATCGTCAGGCTGCCGCTACCGCTGTTGGAAAACGCCGCCAGTGCGTCGGCCACGGCCACCGTACCGTTGTTGGTGACGGCGCCGTTCACGGTGCCGTAGCCGCCCAGCGTGGCGTTGGCTGCAATCTGGACATTGCTGCCGCTGCTGCCCGCCATCGGCCGCAAGCTCTGCGGCGCATTGGTGGCCGACACGCCGAGCGCGGCACTGGTGTGTGTCGCGTCGCCAATGGCCAGCGCCCCGCTGGCGACCAGCGTGTCGCCCTGGATCGGGTTGTTGGCGGTGAGCACGGTCGTGCCCGTGCCGGCCTGCGTGATGCCGCCCGTGCCAGAGACTGTGCCGCCGAAGGTGAACACGTCCGATCGATTGAACGTCAGTGTGCCGTTGTCCACCACGTTGCCCAGGACCGAGCCCGATGTACCACCGTTACCGAGTTGCAACGTCCCCGCGGCGACAGTGGTGCCGCCCAGGTACGTGTTGTCGCCCGCCAGCACCAGCGTGCCGCCGCCGGCCTTGGTGAGCGCCCCTGCGCCCGAAATGCCCTGGCTCACGGTCGACGTAAAGTCCTGCGTATCGATCGTGCCGCTGGCATTGGTAATGCCGATGGCGCGCGTGGCGGCCACATCCACATTGCCCGTCAGTTGCAGCGTGCCGCCGTTGAATATCAGCGCGCCCGTGGCGCCGCCCAATGCGCTGTCCGCACCGATGGCGAGCGTGCCCTGCGTGATGGTCGTGCCGCCGCTGTACGTATTGCCCGCGCCGAGCGTGAGCGTGCCGGTGCCGGTTTTCTCCAGCGCACCTGCGCCGACGATCTGGCCGGCATAGCTGCCATCCGCATCCTGCTGGAAGCGCACCAGGCCGTTGTTCGTCACGGCCTTCGTCACGCTCAGCGCATCGCCTTGCAGCGTGCCGCCGGCGTCCACCTGCATCGTGCCGGTGTAGGTGCCGTTATTGCCTTGCAGGATCAGCGTGCCTTGCTGCACCTCCGCATTGGTCACGCCCATGCTGGCGAGCGTCTTGGACAGCGTCCACGTGCCGCTGTCCTGCTTCTGCAGCGTCTGGAAGTTGGTGATGGTGCCCAGCGTCGCGCTGTCGGTGCCGTTGAGCGTGATGACGTTGGCGCCGCCGCCGCCGCTGATGCTGCCGCTCACCGACGAGCCGGTATAGAAGTGCAAGGCATCATTGCCGCCCGCAAAGATCAGGTTGCCGATCACCTTGCCGCGGTTGGTGAAGTCGACCGACCCATTGCCCGACGCGCCCATCACGTTGCCGTTGGCGACGTCCGTCTGGATCGTCCCCGTGGCGTTGTTGATGACCGTGTTGCCGCCGGAGGTGTTCTGGAACCAGATCGCCGCGCCGTGCGCCGACTTGATCAGGCCATCGTTAACGATGGTGTTGCCCGTGCCTTCCGGGTTGACGGCCTCTCCGCTCAACTGTGTGCCGTTGGCCAGCACCTGCGCGCCTTGCTGCACCGTCAGCGTGCTGTTGTTGCGGAAGTCGATCGCGTTGCCGCCCGTACCGTAAAAGCCGGAGTTCGACACCGCGTTCGCGCTGACCGTGCCGCCGGTTTGCACCGTGATGTTGGCGTTGTCGCGCAGGGCAATGGCACTGGTGTCACCCACCGCCAGCGTGCTGCCGTTCTGCACTGTCACCGTGCGGTTGTCTTCTGCCGCCACGTTGCCGGTGCCGACGGTGGATGTGGTTGGGTTGGGTGCCGCCGTATCGCAGACGGTGGTCTGCCCGGTGGTGGTGCAGTCTGCATGCGCAAGCGCCCCAAACAAGGCGAATGGCGACGCAACAAGCGCGATGGAGACAAACTGAAGCCGCCCGCGGCGGCGCTGGAACAATGGCGTAGACATACGTTTGCGTCCGCGCGCAGCGAAAAGAAGCCGCTACGTCTGTCCCCCCGGACAGACGTAGCGCGATTTGCGCAGACTTCCCCTTCTTATCTTTGATGGTTTGATGAAGTCCAACTTCCCCGGTGGGCTGATCATCTCGCTAAGGTTGTCTCTGAACCTGCCCCGTCTTTAGCGGTGCACATGCCAGACCAACTCATCGCTGCGAGCATCAGCCCTGTCCGCGCAACTTGATCCACTGCATTTATTTTTTAAAGTGGTGCGGACGGCGTGATTCTAGGAATGCCGATCCATAGCGATGTACAACGAATGTAAAAATCAACGGGATTTGAGAAAGTGTTTCTTCCCAACATCGAATGCGCCGCGTTTTATTTCCATTCAATAAAGAAAGAAGCGAAGAACCGCTACCGACCTAGGATTCCAGCGATGACCCTTTCTCTGCTGTTGAAAGAACAAATGAGAAGCTGCAATGATTTGCGCGGCGAAAAAGATGCTTGGTGCATATACGCGCGGCGGTGGAATGCAATCGGCGTGTTGATGCTCGGCATCCTCGTCATCGCGCTGATCTCCGTGCCCGCATCAGCCCAGGAAATCGTCAACGACCTCTCTGCAAAACCAACTGGCCGGATCCACTTCAACAGCGTCACCCCCAAGAGCAAATGGGAGCTGGTGCATCGCA
The DNA here is from genome assembly GCA_000955795.1 of Burkholderiaceae bacterium 26. Lineage (GTDB taxonomy): Bacteria > Pseudomonadota > Gammaproteobacteria > Burkholderiales > Burkholderiaceae > Ralstonia > Ralstonia chuxiongensis. The sequence continues at coordinate 348,156 of JYOB01000014.1, read as the reverse complement.
AGTTCGACAAGACGCCCACGCCCATCTGGGGCACGTTGTATCTGCCCGAGACCCTGCAGGGCCGGGTGCCCGCGATGGTGATCTCGCACGGCTCGGCAGGGCCGCAGCAGAAAGACGTCGACCGGTGGGTAAGGCTGTTCAACCAGATGGGCATGGCCGCCTTTGTGGTGGACTCGTTTGGCCCACGCGGCATCACCAACACGATGGACAACCAGTCGCAGCTGAACCCGGCCGCCAACGACGCCGATGCGCTGTTCGCGCTTAAGCTGCTGAGCACCGATCCGCGCATCGACCCGAAGCGCATCGGGCAGATCGGTTTTTCACGCGGCGGCGGTGTGGCACTCGACATGACGCTCGATGCGTTCCGCAAAGGCATCATCGATGACGACACGCGGTTTGCGGCGCTCATCGGCTTCTACCCGGGGTGCTCCGCGTTCTGGTGGGAAGTGCCGCCGCCACCGCTGGCAGGCGCCCCGCTGATGCTCGCGCTGGGCGAGAAAGATGACTACACCCCGGCACAGCTCTGCCGCAATACGGCCGACGTCATGCAGCATGATGGGCAGGCCGTTGACGTGCACGTCTACCCCGGCGCGTATCACGACTTCGACAACACGCGGGCGTACTTCAAGTACTTCCCCGGCGCGACCACGGCGCGCGAGTGCCCGCAGACGATGATCGACGTGCAGCACGATGCGTACTACCACCTGCAGACCGGCGAAAAGTACGCCAGCCTGCAGGCCATGGAGGCGGTCTACAAGCGCTGCACCGTCCGGGGCGTGTCCACGGGCGCCAACCTGGAGCAAGCTCAGCGCGCAGAGGCAGACGTGAAGGCGTTCCTGACCAAGGCGATGGGTCTGTCGGCACCGTAAAGCGTGCCGCGGCGGGTGTGTCTGCGTCGCACCGTTCACAAGATTGCTGAGCGCATGGTGCCCGCCTATGCTGCTGTTGTAACCGCCGCCATGCCTTATGCAGGTAGCCCATGAACATTGCCCCTGAACGCCCCACCTACACGCTGCGGCAGCTGGTCCTGTATTTCCTCCGACTTGGCGCACTGGGCTTTGGCGGCCCAGTTGCGCTGGCCGGCTACATGCGCCGCGACCTGGTGGAAACGCGCCAGTGGATCACCGAGGCCGACTACAAGGAAGGTCTTGCGCTCGCCCAGCTCGCGCCCGGGCCGCTGGCCGCGCAACTGGCCAGCTACCTCGGCTACGTGCACTTCCGCATCGTCGGCGCCACGCTGGTCGGCATTGCGTTCGTGCTGCCTTCATTCCTGATGGTGGTCGCGCTGGGCTGGGCCTATGTGCACTTTGGCGGCCTGACGTGGATGCAATCGGTGTTCTACGGCGTGGGCGCGGCAGTGATCGGCATCATCGCCATCAGTGCGCACAAACTCACCACCAAGAGCGTCGGCAAAGACAAGCTGCTGTGGGCCGTCTACCTGTTGCTGGCGGCAGTGACGGTGGTGACTGAATCCGAAGTGGCGTGGCTCTTCCTGGCGGCCGGCGTTCTGGTGTGGTTCTGGCGCGCGCCGCCCAAGTGGCTGCGCCAGGGCCGCATCAACGCGGTTGCCGTCGCACCCGTCGCGGCTGCCAGTGGTTTGTTGAGCGCAGTCGATTCACCCCTGCTTGCGCAGCTTGGCGCGTTCTTCGCCAAGGCCGGGGCGTTCGTATTCGGCTCGGGGCTCGCCATCGTGCCGTTCCTTTACGGCGGTGTGGTCACGGAGCACCACTGGCTCAACGAAAAGCAGTTCGTCGACGCGGTGGCCGTAGCGATGATCACGCCCGGCCCGGTGGTCATCACCGTCGGCTTTATCGGCTACCTGGTGGCGGGCCTGCCCGGCGCGTGCGTGGCCGCGCTTGGCACGTTTCTGCCGTGCTACCTGTTCACCATTCTGCCGGCGCCGTACTTCAAGAAATACGGCAAGCTGCCCGCCATCCTGGCCTTTGTCGATGGCGTAACGGCAGCGGCCGTGGGCGCCATTGCCGGCGCGGTAATCGTCCTGGCCAAGCGCTCCATCGTCGATGTGCCGACGGCGCTCTTGGCCGTGGCCACAGTGCTGCTGCTGGTGAAGTTCAAGAAGCTTCCCGAACCGGTGATTGTGGCGGGGGCTGCGTTGCTTGGCTTGGGGCTGTATCCGCTGCTGCATCGCTGACACGCGAGCGGCGGTGCCCTCGTGCGCGCCGCAATATCTTCGGCGCACCGCAAGCGTTTGCAACGCAAATGGGTGAGATCACACACACCCAAGCGGCGTTACGATTGGTTTCAAATCGACCAAAGTGCGTGCCATGGCCAAGACTATGCTTCGGGCACCCCCCAAGCGAGGAGACAACCATGAAGACAACTTATCGAAACATCCTCTTTGCATTGCCCCTGCCGTTTCTCATCGCTGCATGCGGCGGTGGGGATGGCGGTACGGCTGCCGGCTCGGGCACCCTCCATGTCTCGATGACGGACGCACCGTCCTGCGGCTTTGATCACGTCTACATCACGGTCAACAAGGTGCGCGTAAACGCCAGCGCGTCGGCCGCCGACACCGACGCCGGCTGGACCGACATCGCGTTGGCCACGCCGCAGAAGGTCGATCTGCTCTCCCTCACCAACGGCGTGCTGACTGACCTCGGTACGGCCCCGCTGCCGGCCGGGCAATATCAACAGTTGCGTCTGGTGTTGTCTGCCAATCAGGGCAACACGCTGGCCAATTCCGTGGTGGTCACTGGCTCGTCGACCGAGCAGGCGCTGGCCACTCCCAGTGGCACGCAGAGCGGCTACAAGATCATCCAGCCCTTCACGGTGCAGCCCAACACGCTGGTCGATCTGGTGCTGGATTTCAATGCCTGCAAATCGATCGTGCAACAGGGCAATGGCGGCTACAGCCTCAAGCCTGTCGTCACGGCCACGCCTACGGTCGTGAGCGGTTCGATTACCGGCTACGTGCCCACCGCACAGGCCGGCGCTACGGTCTATGCCGAGCAGAACGGCCAGGTCATCCGCGGCACGGTGGCGGACGCCACGGGCAAGTTCGTGCTGTCGCCGCTGGTGCAGAGCAGCAGCAATGGCGCTTATGACGTGGTGATCGTGGACAACGCGCAGCCGACCGGCCACGCCACGGGCATCATCCGCACCGTGCCTGTCACGGCCAGCACGACGACCACGGTTTCCACCACCGGCGCGCCGATCACGCTGCCTGCCTCCACCACCAATACCGCCTCCGGCACGGCCACCGCATCGGCGCAGGCTACGCTGCGCGCGCTGCAGACGGTGAACTCGGTGTCGTACGAGATCACCTCGGCCAATGCCAACCTCGATACCGGCGCGTACTCGCTGGCGTTGCCCGCAGCCGCGCCGCTGGTCGGCACGTACAGCGCGACGCTGCCGATCGCGCTGTCGGCGGTGTCGGCATCGGCGGGCCAGTATTCGGTGCAGGCCACCAGTGCATCGGGCACCACGCTGAGCAATCCGGTCAACGTTTCGGCCGGCAGCCAGACCGGGGTCAACTTCAGTTTCTAACCAGGGAAAGGGGGGCGGAGCCCGCCCCTCACTACACAATGAAGAACATCATCCTCATCCTGTCTTTGGGCGCATCGCTGCTGGGCGGTTGCGTCTATCTGCCCGACGATGGCCCCGTCATGCGCCCACAAGGCGGCCCGGGCAATGGCTTCTGCCCGCCGGGACAGGCGAAGAAGGGCAATTGCTGAGCTGTTGACTCAGCGCTCGCGCAACAAAAAAGCCGGTCTGCGTGACCGGCTTTTTCTTTTTGCTGCGTTGCGGTGCTTACTTGCCCTTGCCCGCGCGCTTGTGCTGCGTGGATTTGCCATGCTGATGCGCACGATCTGCCGCACGCGCCTTGCCTTTATCGCGGTCCAGGCTGTCCGGGCCGTTGGTGTTGGACATGCCGTGGCTGCTCATATGCGCAGCGGAGCCGCCGCCGGCGTTGCCGCCCTTGGCCTGCGCCGACAGCGAAACGGTGCACAGCGCGGCCATTGCGGCAGCCGCCATCCATTGTGCTCGGGTCATCTGTTTCCTCCTTCTCGTTTTTGGTTCCACCGATTGTAGGGACGCGCAGATGAGGATGTGCGTTTCAGTGCAACCAAACGTAACGGCAATCGCAGGTGCACCGCACAAGGGAATGAGCGGGGATAAGCGCCGCGAGGCGCGACCTCATTTCCACTTGGAACCAATCTCCGACAACCCCGCTTTCTGCAAATCTTCCGCACTCATCACGATGCGGAACTCACAGTCTGCGTTGAACAGCAGAAACCACGGCTCCGCCAGTGCGGGAATGTGCGAAGCCGATTCCACGTTGACGATGAGCACTGCGCCGCGATGGCCGCTCTGCTCCGTGAAGTAGACAACCTCGGGCTTGCTCTCGGCCATCACGCGCGGAATCAGCTCGGCGATGGAACCATCGCGCACGTAGGTGTTAAAGGGTTCGTGCGGAATCCGCACGTTGACGAGCATGCGCATGATTTGCCTCCTGGGTGGTGGCCAGGGCAAGCGCCGTGACAAAGCCGCCACGGCCATGCTTGGCCGAACACCGTAGGTATAGGCCGGGCGCCGCGTTTGCGTTATCAGCCGTCGGCTAGGCGAGATGGCGTAGACGCCAGGATGAGGGCGTGCGACCCCGGCGGTGTTTGCAGGTCAATCCAACGGCATCAGCGCCTTCGGCACGACGTATTGCTTGCCGTCATACGCAAGCCGGTAGGTGGTGCGCCGCGGCTTGGCTTCGTGCGTCTGGCATTCGCCAGCCTTGTCGACCGTGTTGGTGGATGAAGACTTGGTTTCCGTCACCGCGATATCGGCGTAGCCGTTGTGCGTGTCCGATGTCATGGTCAGCGTGCGCTTGATTTGCTCGAACGCGCCGGCGCAGTTGGTATCCCATTCGCCGCCGCCGCTTTCCACGACAACGCCGTTCAACACCGGTTTCAATTGATTGCCCTGGATGGTGTAGAGCCACAGACCGGTCTCATTGAACGGATTGGGCCGCGAGCTGCCCTCTTTGACGATGCGCACCCCAAATGCCATCTGCCCAGGCGCGACCACGTAGCGCGCGGTATCGAACGTGACGGACTGGATGCGCACCGCGTCGTCCGACATGCGCGCAGGCAGGCGCAGACGTTGCCGGATGCTGCCGTTGCCGGTGTCGAGCACGAACAATTCAAGGTCGCCTTCATTGCCGGCGTCCGCGTCTTCCTGCTGCATGAGCGGCACGGCCATGAGCGTGAGTTCCGGATGCGCGGGCCACGTGCGGCACACCACCGCGTGCGGGCTGAACTCCTCCGACAATTGGATGCGCGCGTTGCCGACCTTGTAACCACGGTCTGCACGTTTTGCAGCGGGGTAAGCCCGCTTGATTGCGCTGTCCACCTGGGCGGTGCAGGCGTCTTCAGCAGCGTGGAGGGTTTGCGCGGCAAGCAGCAGGCCGGCAGCGCACAGCAGAGGGGTCAGGCGGGCGTGTTTCATGTCTGTTGATGTTGTTGGTGAGCGCGTTCACTTCGGCATCGGCTCGTAATGCACCTTGCTGCGCCATTTGCCATTGACGAGTGTTTCCACGGTGACCTTCATCTTGTCGCCGCTGCCCTGCGCGTCATCAATGCGGCGTTCAACAGCGACGGGTACATCGTGTTCGACGGCGTACGTCGTGTGCTCGTGATAGCAGCAACCGCTCTTCGCCCACGTGCGCAGACGCTTGTTCTTGGCATCCACTTCAAAGAACCCGAGCGTTTCCAGAATGAGCCCCGTCATCTCACTGTTGGGTACGAAGCGCTGCGCCTGCGCATTGAACAGATAGATGTCATAGCTGGGGCCACCGTAGCTGCCCTCGTTGCCGGTCTGGATGCCGAAGTCTTCCTGGCCGTCGAAGTTGAAATCGCCAACGTTGATCACGCCCTGGTCGTCATAGAGCCGCGTCGAGTTGACGAGCGGTCCCTTCTTTCCCTTGGGCAGCGTGACAAACACCTTCGGCAGGTTGATGACCTGACGCACGGCGCGTTGGCCCTTGTCGTGGATGAGCAACTGGGCGGGCCCTTCGCAGGTGGTGTCCTCGTTGCTGCTTTCCGCCGGACAGGCTTCGAGCATGCGCAGCACAAAGTCGTGCTGCTTGGCGATCGCCTTCAGGGGGAACACCGGGCCATCCACGCGCTCGCCCGGATCGGGAAACACGGGTTGCGATTTCACCTCGTCAATGCGCGTGCGGTACGCCTCCCTCAACGCTGCCACGTCGATCTGGCCCGATGGCGCACGCTGCTTCAGCCATTCGCGTTGCTCGGCCTTCAACGCATCGGTGTCCGCGCCGCGCTTGTTCAACGCAGCGCGGTACACATCGGCCAGTTGGCTATCCAGGGCGGAGAGCTGTGCGTCATTGCAGATGGCGTGCTCGATGGGGCTGCGCGCGGCGGCGCAATCAAAACTGGCTGCATGCGCAGCCGTGGGCAACAGAGCGATGGCAAAGGCGATGGTGGAGATGCCGCGAATTGGCGTCATTGGATGAATCCTGGGAAAGCCGAGATGAGCGTGTGCGCGATTGTGCTGGGGAATTGGCCCGTGTGGTGTGCCTTCTCCGCACATGGCCGCTTTCATCCCGTGCCCAGTGCGGCACGGGAAGACTTTTCCTACCATGGCAACCACCCCGCCCTGAAAACGATGAGGTTCGCAATGGCCCTTCCGATGCACATCAATCAGCCCCGCCCGACACGCCGTTCCGCCAACCAGGCAATGCGCCGCGCCGTGCGCGCGTTATCACTTGCGGCGCTGCTGCTGCCCTTGGCCGCAAGGGCCGCCGACCCCGTCGACGACGCGCTCCAGCAATGCCTGAAGAGCCCGCGAGGCAGCACGACGGCCGGTATGACCGAGTGCACGCACACCGCCTACCAGGCGTACGACCGCCAGATGAACACGCTGTATCAAGCGGTCATGAGCAAGACGGACCCCGCCTCCCGCCAGGCCATCCGCAACGCCCAACGTGCGTGGCTGGCCTATCGAAACGCACAACGGACGGCCGACAACGCACCGTGGCGCGCAGATAGCGGCTCAATGGCGAGCCCCGATATCGAAGGGCTGAACGTGGAGGCAATCCGCGCGCGCATTGCCGAGCTGGAGTATTACCCGCACTAGTCGGCTGCAAGAACACCGCTGTGGATAACTTCCCCTCCCCCTGTGAATAACTCCAGGGACAAGCGTGTTGGTTCTCCGGGGTCAGAGGGCAGACAGCACGGGAACAACTTCCCACCAGGGTGACGGGGTCAGACGCGATCGCCCGGACTCATCCACGCAAGAGCACATACTGTCCGATGGGTTGTCCGTTCTGCAAGTCCTTGATGCCAAAGCGCTTTTGGTGCTTATCCACAGGACTTATCCACCGTTATCTACTACTACTATCTGTATACATAAAGAAGTAAACCTATAAACCCTCTGTCGGGCATCGAGCCCGTGGCTGGGTTGTGGGCAAAAGCAGCACGCAGGGCAGGCGACTGGTGATGCAGGCACCGAACGCGCTTGCCCGATCTCTCGCACAACAGCGTCAAGTGCCTCCCAAGTTGTTCCCGACATCACTGGCTGATCGTCTTGCTGTCGCCCTATATTTCGAATATATTGGAAATATGGAAGAAAACGACGCTATCCGATCCCTCGCCGCGCTCGCCCATGGCATTCGCCTGCAAGTGTTCCGCATGCTGGTGGTTGCGGGGCCAACAGGTCTGACGCCAGGCGCGATTGCCGAACAGCTCGACGTGCCGGGCGCCACGTTGTCATTCCACCTCAAGGAACTGACAGCCGCGCGCCTGGTGACGCAGGAGCGCGACGGCCGCAACCTGATCTACCGCGCGGCGTATGACCACATGAACGCCCTGCTGGGCTTCCTGACCGCCAACTGCTGTCAGGGCGAAGCCTGCCTGGAACCAAACGCCACCGCCTGCAAGTGCTGAAGGAGCATCCCATGAAACGATTTCACGTCCATGTCCACGTTGACGACCTGAGCAAGAGCATCGCCTTCTACTCCAAGCTGTTTGCAGCCGAGCCGACGCGTGTGGAGACCGACTACGCCAAGTGGATGCTGGATGACCCGCGCATCAACTTCGCCATCTCGACGCGTGGCAGCGCCGCGGGCGTGGACCATCTTGGCTTCCAGGTCGATGACGCTGCCGAGCTGGCCGAACTGAAGGCCCGCGCCGAAGCCGCAGACATGGCCCTATTGGACGAAGGCGAAACCACCTGTTGCTATGCCCGCAGCGACAAGCACTGGATTACCGACCCGCAGGGCATCGCGTGGGAGCACTTCCATTCGCTGGGCAACATCCCGGTGTTCTGCGAAGACAAGAAGGAAGAAGCCGCAACGGAAAGTTCTGCTTGCTGCGCACCGCGTGCCCCGAAAGGTAAGCCGATCGGTATCGCCGTGAAATCCGACGCCGGCTCATCCTGCTGCTGACAGCGAATCGAACCCATGACCACCAACGTCCTCATCCTCTGCACCCACAACTCCGCGCGCAGCGTGCTGAGCGAAGGCATGCTCAACCATTGGGCCAAGCAACTCGGCAAAGACGTGCGCGCCTACAGCGCCGGCAGCGCCCCGAGCGGCCGCCTCAACCCATTCGCGCTCGAGGCGCTCACCAACGCGGGCATCGACACCACCGGCTACCGTAGCAAGAGCTGGGACGAGTTTGTTGCAGACGGCGCCCCGCAGATGCGCATCGTCATTACCGTGTGCGACAGCGCCGCAGCCGAGACCTGCCCATACTGGCCCGGCAGCCCCGTGAAGGTGCATTGGGGCTATGCCGACCCGTCCAATGCGCCGGGCGGTGACGAAGGCAAGCGCCAGGCCTTTGAGCTGACACGCCAGGCCATCGGCTACCGCATGCTGCAGTTGCTGGCACTGCCGCTCGATGGCATGAGCAATGCCGAACTGCAGGCCGCGCTTGAACGCATATCGCAAAACTGAGTTGAAGCCTGTCCAATGACTGCATCCAACGTAGCGCCGCCAGCACAGGCCGCCGCCAAGCCCTCCATCAACTTCTTCGAGCGCTACCTGACCGTCTGGGTGGCCCTCTGCATCGTTGCCGGCATCGTGCTCGGCCAAGTGCTGCCTGGCCTGTTCCAGCAGATCGGCCGGATGGAATACGCACAGGTCAACCTCCCGGTCGGGCTGTTGATCTGGGTGATGATCATCCCGATGCTGGTCAAGGTGGACTTTGGTGCGTTGCATGAGGTGCGTCAGCACGTCAAAGGTATTGGCGTCACGCTTGTCGTGAACTGGCTCGTCAAGCCGTTCTCGATGGCGCTTCTCGGCTGGCTTTTCATCCGCCACCTGTTTGCGCCGATGCTGCCTGCAGACCAGATCGACAGTTACATCGCGGGCCTGATCCTGCTGGCCGCCGCGCCGTGCACAGCGATGGTGTTCGTGTGGAGCCGGCTGACGGGCGGCGACCCGCTGTTCACGCTGTCGCAGGTCGCGTTGAACGACAGCATCATGGTCATCGCATTCGCACCGCTGGTCGGTCTGCTCCTGGGCATGTCCGCCATCACGGTGCCGTGGGCGACGCTGCTGACGTCGGTCGTCCTCTATATCGTCATCCCTGTGATCCTCGCGCAGATCTGGCGCAAGATGCTGCTCGCGAAAGGCCAATCGGCGTTCGATGCCGCAATGGCGAAGATCGGCCCGTGGTCAATCGCTGCGCTATTGGCGACGCTGGTGTTGCTGTTCGCGTTCCAAGGTGAAGCGATCCTGAAGCAGCCGCTGGTCATCGCTCTGCTGGCGGTACCGATCCTGATTCAGGTGTTCTTCAACTCGGCGCTTGCGTACTGGCTTAACCGGGCAGTTGGCGAGAAGCACAATATCGCGTGCCCCTCGGCCCTGATAGGCGCATCGAACTTCTTCGAGCTGGCCGTTGCAGCGGCGATCAGCCTATTCGGTTTCCATTCCGGTGCGGCGCTGGCCACCGTCGTCGGCGTGCTGATCGAAGTGCCGGTCATGCTGCTGGTCGTGCGCATTGTTAACCGGACGAAGGGCTGGTACGAGTGCCGCACCTAGCAGCACACGTTTCGATCTAGCGCCCAGCGCGCTCCCGGTCGTTCGCGGCGAACCGCCAAAGTTCGCATTGCCGCGAGCGGCCACCCCCTCCCCCCTCCTTCACGCTTGCGTCGCGCTGGGCGCGTACTACTCTTGACGAGGCCCTGCGTCGCGCGGTTGCCTGCGGCGCGTACGGCTTGATCTACAGGCTGCTTCCTCATCGGCCCGGCCAGCCACCCGCCCCCGGAGAGAAAGCCATGCGAAAACTGTTTGCCGCCGTCGCGCTCATGCTTGCCATGACGCCCTTTGCGCAAGCGGAGGTCAAGCCGTATCCGCCGGGCTTTCGGCACCAGAACATCCAGACTGACGGGGCGACGCTGTTTGTGCGCGTCGGCGGCAGCGGCCCGGCCGTGGTGTTGCTGCACGGCTTTGGCGACACGGGCGACATGTGGGCGCCCCTGGCGGCCGAGCTGGCGCGCACGCATACCGTGGTGGTGCCGGATCTGCGCGGCATGGGGCTCTCGTCGCACCCCGAGGGCGGCTATGACAAGCGCACCCAGGCCGGCGACATCCGGGCGGTGCTCACCAAGCTGAACATTGACCAGGCCGATGTGGTCGGCCACGACATCGGCACCATGGTCGCCTTCGCCTATGCGGCGCGCTATCCGGACAAGACCACGCGGCTGGTCGTGATGGACGCGCCTGTGCCGGGTGTGCCGCCGTGGGAGCAGATCGTCCGCTCGCCCAAGCTCTGGCACTTCTCGTTTGGTGGCCCCGATGCCGAGCGACTGGTCAAAGGCCGCGAGCGCATCTACCTCGACCGGTTCTGGAATGAATTTGCCGGCGACCCTTCAAAGATCGACGAAGCCACGCGGGTCCACTACGCCCGCCTCTACGCCAAGCCGGGCGCCATGCATTCGGCGTTTGCGCAATTCCTGTCGATCCCGCAAGACGCGGAAGACAACCAGAAATCCATCGCCACCAAGCTGCCCATGCCGGTGCTGGCCATCGGTGGCGCAAAGTCCTTCGGCGAGAACGAGGCCATCGTCATGCGCAATGCCGCCACCAACGTGCAGGAGCTGGTGATTCCCGATGCGGGGCATTGGTTGATGGAGGAGCAGACGCAGGCTACGGTGAGTGCGATCGCTAATTTTTTGGCGCAGTAGCGTCGGTCTTGTTCATTGGTGTTTCAACGCATCTCAACGAAAGGAGTTCCCAATGCAGCCAGTCGTCCGAGTTTCGATTCTGCGGTGCCCGCCGGACAAGTTTGCCGAGATGCGGCAGATGATGAACGATCTCGAAGCGGTACTCCGGCCCGGTATCGAGGCCATGCGCGGGTTGGTCGCGTTTTATGTGGGCGAGGACGAGTCAACGTCGTCGCTGTCGAACGTGAGCCTGTGGACTGACCTGGACGCGGCCAAGCAACTGGATACGTTCCGCCCGATGCTGGATTCGGGCAAGCCGTTTATCGACAAGGGCGGCACGTTTGAGCGGCCGATCATGAATTACTTGCCGATGTGGGAGTTGAAGCCGGTGGAGAAGGTTTGAGGTCTTGCAGAGACCATGGCATTCCCGCCCGTCACGGGAATGCATCAATCCATTGTTATTGGCCGTAGCCCCGCCGCTCTACGGCGGCTAACACGTCCCACGTTTGCGGATCGACTTCGCGGCCCGCGAGCGACATCGATACGTAAGCATCAATCGCATCCACAAAGCCTTTGATGAACGCTGGTGGGAATGCGTGTGCAGAGAGGTGTTGAAGCTGCTCACGCAGCATGCCCGGCCGGCATTGGCCGTGCGTGCACATGGCGGTGCGCGTGCGTTTGAGATACGCCTGTGCTGCGATGGCGCCGTTCAGGTAGGTGCGGTTCTTGGTCAGCCTGCCAGTGTCGGAGGATGTGGGCGGTGGGCTGGGTGATGCGGGTGGAGATGGGTACGACGCTGGACGCGTCTCGTCTGCAATAGGCATAGGAGCCTCCTTGGGATTGAAGGAGCCTCACCATCTCGGCGCTAAACGAGGGTGGCGGGCCTGACGATGGTGTTAGCGACCCGGTCCCAAGGAAACCGGTAGACCCGAAGGTCTCACCATCCGGCCCGCCAAAGTAGGCGCGAACGGAAGCAGCAGTGCGACTGCATGCAGCAATCGTCCGCCTTGGTGTTTCAGGTCGCTAAACCAGGCTGCCGTTGGTGCGGCAGCGGGGGAATTATAGCGATGGGGGTCGGCCCTAGCGTCTGAATTGCGGCCCATGGGGTGCCGAACTGCAACTGTGAGGTTCACAACTGCAGCCATCAGGTTCGGAACCGCAATCGTGGGGTTTCGAACCTCATGCATGGCGTTCTGAACTCGGATTGTGCAGTTCAGAACCCGACCCTATGAAGTTCTGAACGTCTCGGTTCAGGTTTGGAACCTCACGCATGGGGTTCAGAACGCCAACCGAGAGGTTCAGAACCTCACACTTGGCGTTCCGAACTCGGGGTGATGGCGTTCCAAACCGCATCGATGCAGTTCAGAACGCCATCGACGTAGGCAATTTGTGAAAAGGGGTGGCGGACCATTGCTGTTGAGCCAAGCAACGTCCAATCTGCGGCCGTCGTGCCCCCCGGCATGACGTTGCCAACCCCTAGAAAAGGAATGCAATGTCGCAGAACCTGATTTCGCTTCAACTCAGCACAGCAGATTTGGCCGCCGTGGATGGCGCTCTCAAGACGATCGAAGACAAGCTCATTGGCTTGATTGACCTATCGATCGAGCAGCGCCGGTTCCTGAACAAAATGGGCGACAAGTCCGAAGCGTTCGCCCGCACAGCGGTAGAGGTGCTGGGTAACAACCCCAACGTGCTGCCTGCCAACTTCAATCTTGCAGAAGTCCGCCGCGACTTGGCGGCGTTCGATCAGCTTCGCAGCCGCCTGGTGCGCGTGAATCGCATCCAGGAGCGGATGGCCGACTCGCAGCTCGCGCTAGGCAGCGATGTCATGAACGCCGTGCTGGAGGGGTATGCCTTCCTCAAGGTGGCCGGCAAGGGCGAAGGGCTGGATGCGGCGCGTAAGGCGTTGTCGGTGCGGTTTGCTAAGTCGCCGCGGAAGAAGGAGGGCGAGACTGTCGTCGAGTGACACGAGGCGTAGTGCTGCACGTGACGGAAGCCGCCTTGCGCGGCTTCCATGCAGTGAACCACCCGTGGCATTGCCCCCTTCTCTATTCCGCCTTGTTTGCGAAATTCCGAATATCTCGCACGCCGTAATAGACCGCTTCCATGCTGGTACCGCTAGGAGCGATTTTCAACGGTGCTATGTAGGCTTGCCGAACATTTTGGAACGAACCGCTCCGACCCAGTCCGCCGAAATTCGACGCAATGCAGAAATAGTTTTTATGCGCCTTGGTTAGGATCGAATAAATGGCCTTCGAAGAATCAATGCGTTGTGAACGATCTCTTCCTAGCCTCTTTGCCTGGGAAATCGGAATCCTCCGATCTCCGACAACGATCAGGTCACGCGAACCCTTGTTCGCAGTCGCATAGCCAAACGTTACGCCGTGGCGAACATAGGAAAAAAGCGAGTAGCCGTGAATTTCATCGTCACTGACTGTTCCGGCGCTATCAAGCTCGCTGTATTCGACCTCCGGCCCGGCACTTTCCAGCAGCATGCAGCTTCTCACGACTGATTCTGGAATCTGAGCTAGCGCGTTGAGCGAAAACAATCCCAAGCACAGTCCTATCAATCGCTTCACAAATGCTCCTTGGATTTTGTGAATTTTAGATAGTCAGAATTTTGCTTCCAGAATATCGTTCCGCCATGTGCTGCGGTTGAATCGTAAATGTGATCGTAGCGATATACCTCCTCCGTCTTCACCTCAATTTTTCCGTTCTTTTTTGTCTTGGTAGTTTTTGTCTTGATCACAAGCTTTGTGGACTCTTTGATTCCGTATAGGTTGTGATTGGGAAGCGTGAACCTAATGCCATGCCTTACCTTGAAATGCGTGCTGTAGTTGGACTTAATGTCTGCGCCATCCCAGAAGTAGGCGCCGCCAGAATAATCGTGGCCACCGTTCAACGCATTCTCCGCAGCCCTCACAGCATCCGACATGGCCCGTGATCTCCCGATGTCAGCCTCTGAAGCGCGCATCAGCCTCCCGAATCTTTCGTTTCCATCCGCAACAACAAAGGAGAAGGATTTTTCTTTTGCGGTGAAGGCCGCTATCGAGGCGTAACCTCGTGCCCTTGATTGTCGAACCATCACGTTCGCGAGCGCTGCCATTTCCTCAAATACGTCTTTAGTCGAAGACTCGCCATATGCGATAGCCGCAAGAAGGCGAGTTTCTGCATTCAGTTTCTCGCTCATGCGCACTCCTGCCCATTTTTGTCCAGCCACATCACAATTCTCAGATGACGTTCACCGGTCACGGCAACGGTGCGTCCGTTCGTCATGACGCTGTTCCGAACGAACCGCCCCTCGTCGGAGAACAAGTCATAGCGATAGCCGTCGATAGGCTGCCCGTCGTCTCCCAAGATTTCGTAATACTGTTCGATGATTTCACCGTCGACACTGTTTCTGGCCGAACCTTTGCAATACACAGGCATTTCGGCGCTGGCGCCAGCACCTTGCCGATTGACCTCAATGTTGAAGTTGTGCTGCGACGGAATAACCAGCGGCTTCGTTTTGCATTGGCACATTACCCTGGCGCCCCGCACCAAGATTTGCAGCCCGCTTCGAAGGGTGAAGCTCGGATAGGCGTCGTTGAATACCTTGCCAATCGTCCCGCATGCAGGACAGGTGGCAAGGTCTCCTTCCTGCCCCACCTCGACACCATGGTGCTTAAAGCCAACCACTGAAGAAATCAACCTGCCGCCGGTGGTGGTTATGTCCCCATGCTTCAGGGCCTCTCGCATATCTGCCATGCGCGCATCTCCTAGCTCGTTGTGTATCGCGTTGACCTTGCCGTTCTCGGCAAGCCGAAAGAGTCGCGACCAAGCCTAGCCAGAAGGGGCCTGGATATCTGCAAAGGTTTGTGCCTGTTGGATGTGCTGCGGCTGCTCAAAGTTGGCGACTGGTTAGAAGGCCACTGCCCATCAATCGCTGATCCGGCAGTGGTGCGTTTTTACACGGCGTTTACACCCCTCCCCCCAACCTTTACCCCGTTTTTACCCCCCTTTCCCTACTGTTGCACTGCACGCAGGCCCTGTGACGGGAGCCTGCCTGCACGCCGCATCCGGCCCCGTTGACGCGCACCTGCGCCGGGCCATGCGGCACCCAAAACAACAAGGGAAAGGTCCATGCAAGCCAAGGTTTCTTTGCACGCCACCGTCATCGGTGGCGTTGTCTTCTGTGCCGCAGCACTGTCGAGCGCGGCTGCTTTTGCGCAGTCCACTGACGCTGCGCCGGCACTTGTCGCCACTCCGGCCGCCCCTGCCAGCCCGTTGACGGCCAACGTCACGCTGGCCAGCCAGTACCGCTATCGCGGTCTCATGCAGACCAACAACAAGCCGGCCATTCAGGGCGGTGTGGATTACGCGCTGCCCAACGGCTTCTACGTGGGCAACTGGAACTCGTCGATCAGTTGGCTGGGGGATTCCAACCCCAACGTCTCCGCCCCCATCGAGATGGATTTCTACGGCGGCTACAAGACCGAGCTGATGAAGGACGTGCCCATTGATGTGGGCGTGCTGCAGTACTACTACCCGGGCAGCTACCCCGACGGCTACACCCGCCCGCACACCACCGAGGGTTATGCACAGATCGGCTACGGACCGGTCTCGTTCAAGTACTCGCACGCGTTCTCCAACCTGTTCGGTTTTGCAGATAGCCACCACAGCCAGTACTTCGACTTGTCGGGCAACTTCGACACCGGCTTCTGGGGCCTGACGCTGAACCTGCACGTGGGCTATCAGCAGGTGCCGCATCAGGTGGTGCGCACGTCGTATGCCGACTGGAAGGTGGGCGTGACGAAAGACTTCGGCAGCGGCTGGACGGCATCGCTTGCGTACATCGACACCAACGCTGCGCGCGCCGCCTACACCAACACGCGCGGCAATTACATGGGCAAGGCCACCGCGCTGCTGGCCGTGACCAAGACGTTCTAACCACGACGACCTGAAGGAAAGGGGAGCACATATGGACCTCGTTTATCTCGCCGGCCTTGCGGTGCTGGCCCTGGCAGTGGGCGGCTTGCTCGCCCTCTCCGGCCGGCTTGCCACCAAAGACCAACCCACCACGCACGCGATGGAGAAACAGCAATGACCTGGCTCTATGTGCTGTCCGGGGCCATCACGGTGGTTCTGCTCGTCTACTTGTTCGTCGCCCTCTTGTGGCCCGAACGCTTCTAACAACACTGCGAGGCACACCATGAATGCGTTCCTCCTCCAGCTGGCGATCTACCTGGTCGTGCTGCTGGTTCTGGCCAAACCGCTGGGCGCGTATATGACCGGCGTGTTTGGTGACAAGCCATCGCGCACGCACTGGCTCGGCCCCATCGAGCGGTTGTTCTATCGCGTGGCCGGCGTCAACCCGCAGGCCGAGATGGGCTGGAAGCGCTATGCGCTGGCCCTTATCGTCGTCAACGTGCTGGGCGCGCTGGCGGTGTATGCGCTGCAGCGCGCGCAGCAGTGGCTGCCGCTCAACCCGCAGGGCTTTGCTGCCGTTACGCCGGATTCATCTTTCAACACGGCCATCAGCTTTGTGAGCAACACCAACTGGCAAGGCTATTCGGGCGAAAGCACGATGAGCTATCTCACGCAGATGCTCGGCCTGGCGGTGCAGAACTTTCTGTCTGCGGCGACCGGCATTGCGGTGGTGATTGCGCTCATTCGCGGCTTTGCGCGCCACTCGGCCAACACCATCGGCAACTTCTGGGTCGACTTCACGCGCGCCACGGTCTACGTGCTGCTGCCGCTGTCGATTCTGGTGTCGGTGTTCTTCGTGAGCCAGGGCGTGATCCAGAACTTCGATGGCTACAAGGAGGTGACCACCGTCACCGCCACCACGTACGACAACCCGAAGATGGATGCGCAGGGCAACCCGCTCAAGGATGCGCAAGGCAACCCTGTCACCGAGAAAGCCACCACGCAAACGCAGACCCTGCCCATGGGCCCGGTCGCGTCGCAAGAGGCGATCAAGATGCTGGGCACCAACGGTGGCGGCTTCTTCAACGCCAACTCCGCACACCCGTACGAGAACCCCAACGCGCAGACCAACTTCGTGCAGATGCTGGCGATCTTCATCATCCCGGCAGCGCTGTGCTTTACGTTTGGCGGCATGGTGGGTGATGGCCGGCAAGGCTGGGCCGTGCTGGCCGCGATGACGGTGTTGTTCGTGGCGCTTGCTACGTTCCTGGCTTGGTCTGAGCTGCACGCCAATCCGATGCTCGCCAACCTCGGCATCGACCAGGCCGCGGGCAACATGGAAGGCAAGGAGACGCGCTTCGGCATCGTGGCGTCGTCGCTGTTTGCCACCATCACCACGGCAGCGTCGTGCGGGGCGGTGAATGCCATGCATGACTCGCTGACCGCGCTGGGCGGGTTCGTGCCGATGTTCCTGATGCAACTGGGCGAAGTGGTGTTTGGCGGTGTGGGCTCGGGCCTGTACGGCATGCTGGTGTACGCCATCCTGGCTGTGTTCATTGCCGGTTTGATGATCGGCCGCACGCCGGAATACCTCGGCAAGAAGATCGAGGTGTTCGAGATGAAGATGACCTCCATCGCCATCCTCGTCACGCCGCTGCTGGTGCTCGTGGGCACGGCCATCGCCGTGGTGGTCACACAGGGCAAGGCGGGCATCTTCAACCCCGGCACGCACGGCTTCTCTGAAGTGCTGTACGCCTTCTCGTCTGCCGCCAACAACAACGGCAGCGCGTTTGCGGGCCTGTCTGCCAATACGCCGTTCTACAACGTGGCGCTGGGCATCTGCATGTGGCTGGGCCGCTTCTGGATCATCGTGCCGGTGCTGGCCATGGCAGGCACGTTTGCCGCCAAGAAGCGCCTGCCCGTGACGGCCGGCACGCTGCCCACGCATGGGCCGCTGTTTGTGGTGCTGCTGATCGGCTCGGTGCTGCTGGTGGGCGCGCTCACGTACATCCCAGCGCTCGCGCTCGGCCCAATCGCAGAACACCTCGCACGCTAAGAACCTGCCCATGTTCCTACTACGCGTCCCGATCTTGGCCCTGCGATGCTCACCGTACACGTGTACGGCTGCGCTTCTCGCGCCAACCTCGGGCCGCTCGCTACGGATCATGAGCAGGTTCCACGGCGCGTAGTCCACTCAATATCAACAGGTGCCTTATGGCTATCCGTTATCCCGAATCCGAACCCGCTGTGCGTACGGTCAAGCACAAGCTTGAGCCGAGCGCCGGTACTGGTACTGCCGCCGCCGAGCCGCAGGCGCGCAGCACGCACACGACGCTATCTGCCAAGGATGTGCGCAAGCTGTCGATGTTCTCGTCGGCGCTGGTCAAGCCCGCCATTGTGGATAGCTTCCGCAAGCTGTCGCCGCGCGCGCAGGCCAAGAACCCGGTGATGTTTGTCGTCTATATCGGCAGCATCCTCACCACCATCCTGTGGGTGATGGCGCTGCGCGGCCAGGCGGAAGCGCCCGCAGGGTTCATCCTCGCCGTATCGGTGTGGCTGTGGTTCACGGTGCTGTTTGCCAACTTTGCCGAAGCGCTGGCCGAGGGCCGCAGCAAGCAGCAGGCGGCATCGCTGCGCGGCATCAAGACCACCGTGCAGGCCAAGGTGCTGGCAGACCCGCACCGCAGGGACCGCGTGGAAGCGCGCGCCGCCACCGCCCTGCGCCGTGGCGACATCGTGCTGATCGAAGCCGGCGACATGGTGCCCGGCGATGGCGAGGTGATCGAAGGCGTGGCCTCGGTGGACGAAAGCGCCATCACGGGCGAATCGGCACCGGTCATCCGCGAATCGGGCGGGGACTTCTCGTCCGTGACCGGCGGCACGCGCGTGCTGTCGGACTGGATCATCGTGCGCATCACCGCCAACCCCGGCGAGAGCTTCCTTGATCGGATGATCTCGATGGTGGAAGGCGCCAAGCGCCAGAAGACGCCCAACGAGCTGGCGCTGACGATCCTGCTGGTGAGCCTGACCATCATCCTGATGCTGGCGACCGTCACGCTGCTGCCGTACTCGATCTTCTCGGTGGACGCGATGAAGGCCGGCTCGCCCATCACCATTACCGTGCTGGTCGCGCTGCTGGTGTGTTTGATTCCGACCACCATCGGCGGGTTGCTGTCGGCCATTGGCGTGGCCGGCATGAGCCGCATGATGCAGGCCAACGTGATCGCCACGTCGGGCCGCGCCGTGGAGGCTGCCGGTGATGTGGATGTGCTGCTGCTCGACAAGACCGGCACGATCACGCACGGCAACCGTCAGGCGTCGCGCTTCATTCCAGCACCGGGCGTGACGGCCAAGCAGTTGGCCGAGGCGGCATGGCTGTCGTCGCTGGCCGATGAAACGCCGGAAGGCCGCAGCATCGTCACGCTGGCACGCAACCTGGGCGAGGCGTCCATCGATGAAGCGGCCCTTGCGAAGACGCAGCCGGTGTACGTCGCCTTCTCTGCGCAAACGCGTATGAGCGGCATCAACGTTTCGTATGCAGGCGACGCACGCCAGATCCGCAAGGGCGCGGCCGATGCGATTCGCACGCATGTGACGCTGCTGGCCGGCAAGTTTCCCGATGCCGTGTCCACCGCCGTGGATGACGTCGCACGCCAAGGCGGCACGCCGCTGGTGGTGTCCGACAACGACCGCGTGCTCGGCGTGGTGGAGCTGAAAGACATCGTCAAGGCCGGCATCCGCGAGCGCTTTGCCGAGCTGCGCCAGATGGGCATCAAGACGGTGATGATCACCGGCGACAACCGCCTCACCGCCGCCTCCATCGCTGCGGAAGCGGGTGTTGACGACTTCATTGCCGAGGCCACGCCGGAGACCAAGCTTGCGCTGATCCGCGAGCAGCAAGCGCAAGGCCGCCTTGTTGCCATGACCGGTGACGGCACCAACGATGCCCCCGCGCTGGCACAGGCCGACGTGGCCGTCGCCATGAACAGCGGCACGCAGGCCGCCAAGGAGGCCGGCAACATGGTCGACCTGGATTCCAGCCCCACCAAGCTGATCCAGATTGTCGA
Source organism: Burkholderiaceae bacterium 26 (assembly GCA_000955795.1). Lineage (GTDB taxonomy): Bacteria > Pseudomonadota > Gammaproteobacteria > Burkholderiales > Burkholderiaceae > Ralstonia > Ralstonia chuxiongensis. Next base: position 328,039 of record JYOB01000014.1, on the reverse strand, counting down.
GATCGGCAAGCAGATGCTGATGACGCGCGGCTCACTCACCACGTTCTCGATCGCCAATGACGTGGCGAAGTACTTCGCCATCATCCCGGCCGCGTTTGCGACCACGTATCCGCAGCTTGCCGCGCTGAACGTGATGCATCTGGCCACGCCGGCATCGGCGGTGATGAGCGCGGTGATTTTCAACGCGCTGATCATCGTGTTCCTGATTCCGCTGGCACTCAAGGGCGTGAAATACCGCGCGCTGGGGGCGGCTGCGCTGCTGCGCCGGAACCTCTTGGTCTACGGCCTGGGCGGCCTGCTGCTGCCCTTCCCGGGCATCAAGATCATCGACATGTTCCTGGCCGCAATGGGCTGGGTTTAAGGAAGGAGTGCATTCATGGCAACCACAACACAAAACGTGCAGGCCGATGTGCCGCAACAAGGTGGGCTGCTGCGTGCGGCGCTGGCGGTCTTCATTGGGCTGTCGCTCATTACCGGGGTGCTGTATCCGGTGGTGGTGACGGGCATTGGCAAGGCGATGTTTCCGGCGCAGGCCGGGGGCTCGATCATCGAGCGCAACGGCAAGGCGGTCGGCTCGTCGTTGATCGGGCAGAACTTTGAGTCGCCGGAGTATTTCTGGGGGCGGATCTCGGCGACTGCGCCAAACGCGTATAACGCGCAGGCTTCTAGCGGCTCCAACCTGGGGCCGAGCAACCCCGCGTTGACGGAGGCAGCCAAGGCACGCATTGCTGCCCTCAAGGCAGCGGACCCGACGAACAGTGCGCCGATTCCTGCTGATCTTGTGACGGCGTCAGCTAGCGGGCTGGACCCGCAGATCAGTCCGGCTGCTGCGGCGTACCAAGTTGAGCGCGTGGCGCGTGCGCGGCATCTGTCGACTGAGCTGGTGAAGAAGGCGGTGGCTGAGAACACCAAGGGGCCGATTCTTGGGGTGTTTGGGGAGCCTACCGTGAATGTGTTGGAACTGAATTTGGCGTTGGATGAATTGAAGTGAGGTTGGTGGGGTGCTGGCTTTGATGTTGGTGGTCCACACCCCTTTCGTTCCCTGCCGGGACCGACTCACTTTTCTTTGTCTTGCCAAAGAAAAGTAAGCAAAAGAAAGGCGCGCCCGAGATGGCGACTTCCCCTTGGATTTGTGTCGCGGGAAGGGAGGGGAGGCAAACTCGCTTCGCTCAGACAGGCCTCCCCTCTTTTTCCTCCCCGCAACACAAATCCAAGGCGCCATCTAGGGCAGGAACGTCAACGGCCAAAACGGTGGTTTGCGTGGCCTGGAGGCGTCTCGGTTGTTGCTGTGTGCTGCTTCGCTTCGCTCGCACTCCACCGCTCGTTTGCTCGCTTCGCTTTGCGTCTTGCCCTGTAAGCACCACTGCGGCTGTACTTCGATGGTGTGGCCGTACCTTGCCCTTGATGGCGCCTTGAATTTCTGTGAGCGGGCGGATAAAGGAAGGAGGCCTGTTTGAGCGCAGCGAGTTTGCCTCCTTCCCCGCACGGTCACATAAATTCAAGGGGAAGTCGCCATCTCGGGCGCGNNTTTCTTTGCTTACTTTCTTTGGCAAGACAAAGAAAGTGAGTCAGCCCCGGCAGGGGATGAAACAAGGGATGCACCACAAGAACAAAACCACCAAAATACAGCGCATGCCAGACAAAGAGCGCCCGAACCCCGACCAACTCCTAGCCGAACTCAACTCCGGCAAGGAGCAGTCCGCCCGCGGCAAACTCCGCATCTACTTCGGCGCCTCAGCCGGCGTAGGCAAGACCTACGCGATGCTGGCAGCAGCAAAGGCCGCTCGCGCAGCCGGCATCGACGCCATCATCGGCCTGGTCGAAACCCACGGCCGCGCTGAAACCGCCGCGCTGGTTGCCGACCTCGAACACCTCCCCACCCGCCAGATCGAATACAAGGGCCGCACGCTGCCCGAGTTCGACCTCGATGCCGCGCTGGCGCGAAAGCCCGCGCTCATCCTCGTCGATGAGCTTGCGCACTCGAACGTGGCGGGGTCGCGCCACCCCAAGCGCTGGCAGGACATCCAGGATTTGCTTGCCGCCGGCATCGACGTCTGGACCACCGTCAACGTCCAGCATCTCGACAGCCTGAACGAGGCAGTGGGCAGCATCACCGGCATCCGCGTGTGGGAAACCGTGCCCGATGCGGTGTTCGATGCCGCTAACGAAGTCATCCTCGTCGATCTGCCCGCCGATGAACTGCTGCGCCGCCTGGCTGAGGGCAAGGTCTACATGCCCGAGCAGGCCCAGCATGCGGCGCGCAATTTCTTCCGCAAGGGCAACCTCATCGCCCTGCGCGAACTCGCCCTGCGCCGCACCGCCGACCGCGTCGACGATGACGTGCAGGCTTACCGCCGCGCGCGCCGCATTGAAAACGTCTGGCGTACGCGCGAGACCGTCGTCGCCTGCCTGGACCCGCAGGGCGATGGCGAACAGGTCATCCGCAGCGCCGCGCGGCTGGCCGCGCAGCTGGAATGCGACTGGCATGCCGTGGCCGTGGTGATGCCGCATTTGCGTGCGGCTGATGCGCGCGCCGAACGCCTGCACGCGTTGCTCAAGCTGGCCGAAGATGCGGGCGCACGCGTGGAAACGCTGGCCGGCACCAATGCCGTCGAGGCCATCACCGGTTATATCCGCCGCCACAACATCACCAAGGCCGTGATCGGGCGCCCGCCCGAGAAGCGCTGGCGATCGGCGCGGGCCGTCGTCGTTGCGCTGCGGCTGACGATCGGGCTGGAGCGCCGGCTGCCCAGCGGTGACTTTGCCGAGGCGCTGGCGCGGCATTGCCCCGAGGTCGACGTGATTCGCGCCGCGGCCGACCCGGCGCATATCCAGCTCACGCCGCGCGCAGCCGAGGTCGGCCGCGCTGATGTGCGCAGCGAAGCCCAGCGCGCCGCCGATGCACAGGCTGGATGGCTCAAGCCGGCTTACGTGGCCGCGTGCGTGTACGTTGGGATTGCGACGGCGCTCTCCAGCCTGGTGCGGCCGGTGTTCGATCTGGCCAACATCGTCATGCTGTTCCTGGCCGCCGTGGTGGCGGTGGCGATGCGCCATGGGCGGGGGCCAGCGGCGCTGGCGTCGGTGCTGTCGGTGGCGCTGTTCGATTTCTTTTTCGTGCCGCCACGTTATTCCTTCGCCGTGAGCGACGTGCAGTACCTGCTGACCTTTGCGGTGATGCTGGCCGTGGGCATGCTGGTGGGGCAGTTGACGGCGGGCCTGCGTGAACAGGCGGAGGTGGCGGTGCAGCGCGAGGCCGCCGCGCATGCGTTGTATGAGGCCGCGCGGGAGTTGTCCGCCGCGCTCACGCTGGATCAGATCGTCAGCATCGGCGGGCGCTTCGTCAACGCAACCTTTGGCGGGCGCTGCGCGTTCTTCTTCGTCGGGCTCGATGGGCGGCTCGGTGCGCCACAGGTCGCCAAGCCGGAAGGCAGCACCGATGCACCGTCGGGCATGCCGAACCTCGATCGCGTGCTGGCCGATTGGACGTACCAGCACGGCCAGCCTGCCGGCACAGGCACGCACACGCTGCCGTCGGGTTCGGTGCTGTATCTGCCATTGAAGGCGCCGATGGCGATTCGCGGTGTGCTGGCCGTGGAGCCCGAAACCTTCCATGTGCTCGCACAGCCCGACAACCGCCGCCAGATCGATGCCTGCGCCACGCTCATCGCCATTGCCATTGAGCGCGTGCACTACGTGGAAGTCGCCCGCGACGCCTTGGTGCGCATGGAATCGGAACGGCTGCGCAATTCACTGCTGGCCGCCGTGTCGCACGATTTACGGACGCCTCTCACGGGCCTGGTGGGGATGGCCGAGACGCTGCTGCGCGCGCAGCCGCCCCTGCCTGCGCTGCAAGCTGAGGCTGCCACCGCCATCGGCCAGCAGGCGCAGCGCATGCGCACGATGGTCACCAACCTGCTCGACATGGCGCGCCTGCAGAACCAGGACGTCAAGTTGCGGCTGGAGTGGCAGTCGATGGAAGAGCTTGTTGGCGCGGCGCTGCAGGCGATTCCGCTGCCCGATCATCGTGTGGTTGTGGATAACCTCTCAGCCCTGCCGCTCATCCGCTGCGACGGGCCGCTGATGGAGCGTGTGCTGTCGAACCTGCTGGAAAACGCGGGCAAGTTTGCGCCGGCCGGCACCGAGGTGCGCATCTCTGGGGAGATCGTCCACGACGACGCGCGCGGCGATGAACTGCGCCTGCGTGTGCGCGACCACGGCCCCGGCGTGCCGGCGGGCTCGGTGCAGACCATCTTCGAGAAGTTCACGCGCGGTGAGAAGGAATCGGCCACCACGGGCGTCGGCCTGGGTCTGGCTGTGTGCGAGGGGATCGTGAGCGCGCATCACGGCCGCATCTGGGTGGAGGCGCCGGCCGATGGCGGCGCGCGCTTCGTCGTCGCCCTGCCCGCCTCTGAACCTCCGCCCGTGGAGGACGGCGAGCTCATCGCCTAGCTGCACCGTTCTTGGGCATATGGACATGCCGAAAAAGTCGTTCTGTCGTGAGCGCATGCGTGACACGATTGCGTCACACCGCCCGCTACCCGCGGGCGATTTCATTCACGACAAGATCCACGAGGTTTCTCCATGTCTCTGTTCTCCCGCCTTGCGCGCGTGGCCGTACCGGCCATCGCCTTCGCCGTTGCAACTGCCGCCAGCGCCGACACCAAGCAGATCAAGCTCGGCACCATGAGCGGCCCCGACGCGCAAATCTGGGAAGTCGTGCAGAAGGTCGCCAAGAAGGACGGCCTGGACGTCAAGATCATCGAGTTCAACGACTACGCCCAGCCCAACCCCGCACTCGATTCGGGCGACCTGGACGCCAACGGCTTCCAGCACCAGCCTTTCCTCGACGGCCAGATCAAGGCGCGCCACTACAAGATCGTCAACGTGGGCCTGACCTATGTGGCGCCGATGGGCTTTTACTCCAAAAAAATCAAGTCGCTCGCGCAGCTCAAGGAAGGCGCCAAGGTCGGCATCCAGAACGATCCATCCAACGGCAACCGCGCGCTGCTTCTGCTGCAGAAGGCGGGCGTGATCAAGCTCAAGGCGGGCGCCGGCACGAACGGCAACAATGCGACACCGCGTGACGTGGTGGAGAACCCGAAGAAGATCAAGCTGATCGAGCTGGACTCGGCACAACTGCCGCGCTCGCTGGATGATCTGGACGCCGCTTCGATCAACACCGACTACGCGGTCAAGAATGGCCTGACGCCGGCCAAGGACGCCATCGCACTGGAAGATCGCCAGGGACCGTACGCCAACCTGATCGCCGTGCGCGAAAAAGACAAGAACCAGCCGTGGGTGAAGACGCTGGTGCGCGCCTACCAATCGGAAGACGTGCGCAAGTTCATCGACACGCAGTTCAAGGGCGCGATCCTGCCGGCGTTTTAAGCAGCGGGTGCTAAGTCAGCGGTTACTTTCGCGGATTGGTGTGAGAGTGAAGCACTGCGTGCCGGCAGGCAGACTAGATTTTGAGCGCACCGCATCGTTTTGCTGCGCTGCGTCATTGTGTGACAAGTGCAATCGTTTTCGTCACACGTGGCGCTGCGGCAACGCTTGTAGCTTCTCGTTACATTAAGTAGTTCTACGTTATTGCAACGCAACAAACGATTCGCTATAGTAGGAACTGTCTCCTCCACCCTCCTTGGTGGATTGTGGCCCGAGCACCTGGTGCTCGGGCTTTTTTCTTTGGCGCGCGGCTTTTGCTGTTCTTCCGGCCGCCTTGCATCTCAGCCGGTCCCGGCTACCCTGAATTCTCAACTTTTCTACGTGTTTTCCTCGGCAGCGTTGCCCGATAGCAACGAGCGAGGATTTTTCAAGCGTGCGCTTCGAGTCGCCCCTCGAACACCTACACGTCTGTCGGCGCGAAAGAACCAAAGCGCTGCTTGAATCACGTGAACGCAACGAATGTGCGCGTAACCGCCTGCTTTGTGCGGCTAACATCGCGAAATATCGTCAGCTTTTGTCCTACAAGCCTTTCGGCCAACCCCGGACAGTCTGACTTCACCCCCTCCACTAAACTTCACCTTGCTCTCTCTTTAGAGAGCACTCCCCCCCTTTTGAGCCCGCCCCTGTTGCGGGCTTCATTTTTTTCGGGCACGATTTCTTCCATCCCGACGCTGTCGACACCGGCGTCGGAAGCTCAAAAGGTTGGGGGAATCTCTCAAGGCCCGCGCAGTTGAAAAGCTGCGCGGGCTTTGTTTTTTCCGGCGGCGCACGCTGACTCCACCTGACAACGCCCCCGGCCGGTGCTTCAATGGCGGCTGACGGTGGCGTCACACAGCGCAAACGGGATGCGCCTCGCCCCGATACCGACAACAAGAAGGACTGGCCGATGGAAGGTTTCGCGCAACTCGCCGTGCTGGTGGTGGACGACCATCCGGTGCAACGGGCAGCCGCCCGGCAACTGCTCCATACGCTGGGCGTGCAGCAGATCCTGACCGCCTGCGACGGCCGCGAGGCGCTCTACCTCCTCCAGCTCTGCCACGTCGATCTCGTGCTGTGCGACATCGACATGCCCGGCATGAACGGCCCAGAGCTGATGGAGCAGATGCACTTGCGCGGCGGTCGCGTCTTTCCGCGACAGGCGCCTGTGTGGGCGTGGGTCAGCGCGATGGATGCGCCGATCGTCGAGTCGCACATCAGCCTGGCCGATGCGATCGGCTTGACGCGCACGCACGGCGTGCAGAAGCCGCTGCGCCCGGCGCACGTGCTGCCGCTGCTGGAGGAAGCCGCTGCGCGGGAGCGGGACGGGGCACCGGCTGCAGCCGCTGTCTTGCCGCAGTTCTCCGACGACGAGCTGGCCGCGCTCATCCAAGAAACGCCTGAACAGATCGAGGTCGTATTCCAACCCCAGCACGATCTGGCCACCAACCAGATTGCCGGCGCCGAGGCGCTCTGCCGCTGGATGCATCCGGTGCATGGGCGTGTGTCGCCAGCGGCGTTCGTGCCGCGCCTGGAAGCGCTCGGGCTGGCTGATGGCCTGTTCTTCCATGTGCTGGAGCATTGCGTGCGCGTGCAGCACGCGCTGGCCGCGCATGCGTATCCCGTTTCGATCGGTGTGAATGCGTCTGCGCAGACGCTGAGCCGGGCGGGCACCGTAGACCGCATCGAAGCCATCGTGCGCGAGGCGCGTATTGCGCCGGCCGCCATCGCCATCGAGCTGACGGAGGATTCGCCCGTGCACGACGCCGCGCAGCTCACCATCGCGCTCAACCGCCTGCGCCTGCTGGGCCATCCGCTGGCCATCGACGATTTTGGTGTGGGCATTGCCACGCTCAAGCTGCTGGCCGACCTGCCCTTCACCATTCTGAAGATCGATCGCTCGTTTACGGCCGCGGTGGACCAGACCAGCCAGCGCGGCGTGATCTGCCGCACGATGATCGAGCTGGCGCGTACGCTGCATCTCGAGTGCATTGCCGAAGGGGTGGAAACTGAAGCGCAGCGCCAGACGTTGCGCGCGCTGGGCTGTGCAACCGGGCAAGGCTATCTGTGGGCGGCACCGCTGTCTGTCACCGCGTTTCTTGCGCACGTGCAGGCGGCAGCGTAAGCGCGAATAAGCGCGAATACCGCAGGGCCATTCAGTTTTTCTCAACCCAGATACAAGCAGCTTCTGCCCCGAAAGGTTACGCGGAGCCAAAGTCAGAAAAGTCTGATCCCGCGCGGCATATCTGGTGAGTAAGGTACCGGCTCCTTTCAGCGGCGCTTCTGACTCCCATGACGGCTCCGATCCCTTCCACCCTGCTGCTCGCCACGCTGGACACCTCATCGCTGGCGACGCACCTGACCTGACGGCGTGCGCATGTGCTCTGTCCTCTCGATCGTGATGGCAGACGATCATCCGGTGGTTCTTATGGGGCTGGCGGCGGCCATTGCGCAGTTTCCACAGCAGCAGGTCGTGGCACAGGCACACGACGGGCGCGAGCTGATGCAGGTGCTTACGCAAATCGACTGTAACGTCATCGTGACCGACTACAACCTGGGTGGTGAGCCCGCCTTCGATGGCATGCAGTTGCTGGCGCGCTTGCGCAAGCAGCACCAGAAGCGCGCCATCGTGGTCTGCACGATGGTCCGCAACCCCGCCCTCTTGCGCGCCATGCGGCAGATTGGTGTGGCCGGCATCGTCAGCAAGAGCGATGACTTCGTTCATGTCGGGCACGCTGTCATGGCGGCCGCCCGCGGCGTGCGGTATGACAGCCCGCGCATCCTGGAAGAGACGGGCCTTGGTTCCAATGAACGAGATGTGTGCGAGCGACTGAGCGCGCGCGAGCGCGAAGTCCTGCGCCTGTATGCCGGCGGCACGGCCGTGTCCGACATAGCGCTCATGCTCGGTTCGAGCGTGAAGACCGTCAGCACGCAAAAGACCGTGGCGCTGCGCAAGCTGGGCCTGGCGCGCGAGATCGATCTCTTTCAGTACGCCCGCGCCCGCGGGCTGACAGCGCTCCGCTGAGCGCCCACCCTCAGCTTGCCTGGCGGTGCATCGGCACGGCTTGAGCCGGCGCGATGGCGGCGCCGGATGCCTGCGCGGGTGCGGCTTCCACGCCCATCAGCCAACTGAACAACGGCGTTGCCAGTAGCGCGCCGGCGAGTTGCGCCAGCATGTAGCCCGGGACATCGCCGGGGCGGATGCCGGAGGGGCCGTCGGTCAGTGCGCAGGCAAAGGCCAACGCCGGGTTGGCCAGCGATGACGACGACGTGAACCAATACCCCGCAGCGATATAGGCGGCCACCACGAACGGCAATTGCTTCGGCGCGTGACGCCCGCATGCGACGCCCACGCCGATCAGCCCGAACGTTGCCAGTGCTTCGCTCCACCACAGTGCGAGGCCGGTGGCGGCATGCGTGCCCGGCGCCCATGCCGGCATGCCAAACATGACGTGCGCGGCGGCCACACCCAGCGTGGCGCCCACGGCCTGTGCAGCCAGATAGGCCAGCGCTTCATGCCCACGCAGACCGCCCCGCAGCAACGCCGACAGGGTGACCGCCGGGTTCAGGTGCGCACCCGACACCGGCGCGAACACCGTCAGCAACGCCAGCAAGCCGGCGCCACCGGCCAGCGATTGCGCCAGCAGCGTCCACGTGGCATCGCCGCCGGAGAGCCGGCTTGCGTGGATGCCGGTGCCGATTACCACCGCAATCAACAAGGCCGTACCGAGCCCCTCCGCGACGATGCGGCGCGCCAGGGATGGTGCAGCGGACGTGGTCGAAGCCGCGGCGCGAAGGTGGGACACAGTGGCCATGAGGAAAGAAGAGGAACGATGCCAAGCGCATCGCGCGGGAGTTTGGAACCTCCGTTGGGGCCGATCAATGCACACGGGCGCGCTTGTGTCGCGCGTCCGAGTATCGAATGGTGCGATTGATGCGGGGCTGCTCAGGCCGGGCTTGCCGCGCCAGCCGCGGCCAGTTGCCGCTGCTGTGCACCCAGCCGCGCAAAGCCGACGGCCGCTGCACCGAGCGCTGCCAGCATGGCGATGCAGCCCGCCATCGTGCCGTGCGCCATGCCGTTGGCGCCGCCGGCAGCGGCAAAGGTGAAATACAACCCGCCGATGCAGGCGACGCCCAGTGCGCCTGCCAGTTGCTGTGCGGTAATCAGCAGCCCCGCTGCCGCGCCTGCCTGCGTACGCGCTACACCCGTCAGCACCAAGCCGATCAGCGGGACGACGACCAAGCCTTGCCCCGCTCCGTACAGCGCCACGGCAATGCCGATGCGCATCATGCTCGGCGTGGCAGGGTGCGCCCACTCCGTCCCGAAACCCGACAGCAGCACCAGCAGGCCCAGCGCCATCAGGCCGAGGCCTGCCAGCAGGGCGCGAACGCCATAGCGCCGTACCAGCGCATTGGCCACTCGCGACGTGATCAAAAACGTGATGGCCAGCGGCAGGATGGCGGCTCCCATGCGCACCGCGGAAAGCTGCCGCCCGTTCTGCAGATACAGCGTCAGCACCAGGAAGAACGCCATCATCCCGATGTAGTGCAGCGCAGACGCCGTCAGGCCCGTCATGAAGGCGCGATGCTGCAGCAAGGTGGGCGGCAGCAGCGGCGTACCGCCAGCGCGGTCGACCCGGGCTTCAAGCTGCTGGAACGTGGCCATGCCGAGTACGCCTACGACAAGCAGCACAAGGGCCCACACCGGCCAGTGCAGTTCGCGGCCGAACAGCAGCGGCACCAGCACGGCCGCCACGCTCACGGCCATCCACGCCACGCCGGCGGTATCGAGATGCACCTTCGCTGCGTTGGCGCTCGGGTGCGGAATCCAGCGCCAGCCCAGCAGCGCGGCAGCCAACCCGACCGGCACGTTGATCAGGAAGGCCGCGCGCCAGCCCAGCCCGGCGATGTCGGCGCTGGTGAGTGCGCCGCCCACCAGCAGCCCGGCCGCGCCGCCGGTGCCCATCACCAGGCCGAAGATCGACAGCGCGCGGTCACGCTCGGTGCCGGCAAAGAGCGCCTGCACGCTCGCCAGCACCTGCGGCACCATCATCGCGGCCGACAGGCCCTGCGCGAAACGCCATGCAATGAGCGCTGCCGCGCTACCCGCCAGCCCGCAACCGGCCGAGGTGGCGGTAAAGGCGACGAGGCCCAGCAGGAACACGCGCCTGCGCCCGAACAGATCACCCAGACGGCCGCCCGTGATGAGCAGAATCGCGTAGCCAAGCTGGTACACCGCCAGCACCGCCTCCAGTTGCGCGGGCGTGGCGTGCAGGCTTGTGCGGATGCTCGGGATCGCCACATTCGCGATGAACGCGTCGACGATGAACATGAATTGCGCCGTCACCATCACACCGAAGGCGAGCCAGCGGCGAGGTTCCGATACTGAAGAAGCAGAAGAAATGTGAGTCACGATCGGCTCCGGAAAGAGGGATGAGCGCAGCGTAGGTGCGTGAGCCGATTCGATGCAGAGCTAGGATTAACCTAGGATTGGGTTGTCCCTCCCACCTTCACGCGCTGTCGTGTGTAATGCCCCTCATGGACGATTTCACCGCCGACCTTGCCTCCTTCCCTGCTGCGCCCCGTAACGAGCTGGGCGAGTTCCTGCGCAGCCGCCGCAGCCACCTGCGCCCGCAGGACGTGGGGCTGCCCGAGGGCAGCGGGCGCCGCCGCACCGCCGGCCTGCGCCGGGAAGAAGTCGCACAGCTCGCCAACATCAGCATCGACTGGTATGTGCGCATCGAGCAGGGGCGCGACGTGCGGCCTTCCGTGGCGACCATCGAGGCGATCGGGCGTGCGTTGAAGCTGTCTTCAGATGAACGGGCGCACATGCGCGGCCTGGCGCGTGCCGAATCGGTTTTCACGGGGCCCGGAGTTGGGACCCCCGGGCGTTCGGCGGCCGAAGCGGTGCCCGATGTCTTGCGCCGGGCCGTCGCCGGCATGGTCTTGCCCGCCCACGTGCGTAGCTACCGCACCGAGCTGCTGTGCTGGAACGAGGCGACCTCGCAGCTCTTCATGGATTTCGGCACGATGCCGCCGGAAGACCGCAACTCGCTGGTCTACATGTTTTTGTACGCCAATGCGCGCGAGCGTTTTGTCGAGTGGGAGAACGAGGCGCGGCGCATGCTGGCGAAGTTTCGCGCGGTGTACGACCCGCACGCAGACGACCCGGTGCTCGTCGCGTTGGTCGACCGGCTGCGCACGAGCAGCCGCGAGTTCGATACCTGGTGGCGGCAGCACGAGGTGCGCGCCCAGCGCGCGGAGCACAAGCTGATCCGCACGCCTGCCGGCAAGGTCGTCCGCTACGACTACATTGGCCTGCCGGTGATGGAAGACCCGCGCCTGCGTATGGTGCTGTACGTGCCGGTCGAGGACGGCGCCTGAACGTTCAGGCCGTCAGCGCCGCGAGGATCGTGTCGGTATCGCGCACGCGGCCCAGTCGCGGGAACACGTTTTCCACCGAGGATCGATGCATCGCCGCATCGTTCGAACTCATCGCGTCTTCGGCCAGCACCAGCGCGTAGCCGTGCTCCCACGCGGCACGCGCGGTCGATTCCACCCCCACGTGCGTCGAGATGCCGCCCAGCACGATGGTGGCGATGCCGCGACGGCGCAATTGCAGATCGAGTTCGGTACCGTAGAACGCGCCCCACTGGCGCTTGGTGATCTGGATGTCGGTGGGCGCCACTTCCAGCTCGGCGGGTTGTTCCCACCATTGCGGCGGCAGGCCACCGGGCTGTGTGGGCGCGGGGCGGTCGACAGGCTGGCGCGGCGCATCGGCGTAGTCTGGCGCCCACCCCACGCGCACCAGCACCACGGGTGCACCCAGCTCGCGAAAGCGCTTGGCGAGCCTGGCAGACGCGCCCAATACCTGATCTGCCGAGTGCGGCCCCTGGGCAAACGGCAGGATGCCGCGTTGCAGGTCGATCAACACCAGCGCGGTGGTTTTCGCAGACAAGGCAGACAGGGTTTGCAGCGGTTCAGGCATCAAATGCTCCAGACGAATCGGGGTTACGGACGACGGATGACACACGTTGCCGTGGCGTGCGCCAGCAATGTGCCGTCCTGCGTTTTGAGCGTGCCCTCCGACACGCCGATCGTGCGCGAGACATGCAGCACGCGTCCAACGGCCACCAGTGGCGTGTCCACCGGCACTGCCTTCACCATCTTTACGTTCAAATCGACCGTGCCGTAGCCGACGCCGGCTTCGAGCATCGAATGCACGGCGCAGCCCGTCACGGAGTCGAGCACCGTCGCCGCAAAGCCGCCATGCACACCGCCCAGCGGATTGAGGTGGCGTTTGTCGGCTCGGGCACCGAAGTGCACCGTGCCCGCTTCGATGAGGTCCATCGTCATCGGGATGGTCTCGCTGATGGATGCGCGTGGCAGATCGCCGTGCGACATGGCCTGCAGCAATTGCAGGCCGGTCATTTGGGACGGATGCATGGGAGGAGTCTGGTGGCGTTGAGGTGAGGTGACTCGACACTCTACCGCGAGCCCGATTGCCAGGGCTGCAATGCGTTGCACTGGACGACGCAACAACCCCCGCCTCTGCGCACGTCCCAATGCGGGTAGACCCTAGCGTTGCGCGCACACCGACGCGAAAGGCTCCAGAAAGGTGCCCCCTTCTACGCTCGCCCAGCGATTGCATCGGGCGGTCTGACCCACTGCCGTTGCGCGTTTCCCGAAGCCGGCATCACGACCGGACACCATCACCCACAAAGGAAGGAGACTTCAATGTCCCGCATCAAGTTTGCCCTTGCGGCAACTGCAGCCGCAGCGGCCACGCTGGCCACCGGCGCCGCTCATGCCCAGTCGAACGTGACGCTCTACGGCCTGATCGACACCACCATCAGCACCGTCAACAACACCAACGCTTCAGGCGCGCGCACCACCGGCTTCCAGATTCCCTGGTTCTCGGGCAGCCGCTGGGGCCTGACCGGCAAGGAAGACTTGGGCGGCGGCACGTCGGCCATCTTCAAACTGGAATCGGAATACGAAACGCCGACCGGCAACATGGACACCCCGGGCGTGCTGTTCAATCGTGACGCCTGGGTGGGCCTGTCGAGCCAATCGCTGGGCAAGCTGACCTTCGGCCGCCAGAACGCGATTGCGCGCGATATCTCTGCCATCTACGGCGACCCGTACACCAGCGAGAAAGTCGGTCTGGAAGAAGGTGGCTACACCAACACCAACAACTTCAAGCAGCTGATCTTCTACGCAGGCAGCGCCACCGGCACGCGCATGAACAACGGCGTGGTGTGGAAGAAGATGTGGGGCGGCCGCTTCCTGACGGCCCTGGGCTATCAGTTTGGCGAAGTGCCGGGCCAGTTCACGCAAGGCACCACCGAGTCGCTCGCACTGGGCTACAACGGCGACAACTTCCATCTGGCAGGCTTCGCGCAACAGGCCAAGGTGGGCGGCTTCATGGACCGTTCGTACTCGCTGGGCGGCAACGTGATCATGGGTATGTTCCGTGTCAACGCCGGTTACTTCCACTACACCGGCGAGCAGCCAGCCGCGCTGGGCAATCGCAAGGACGACGCCTACACGCTGTCGCTGAAGATCGCTCCGCAAGGCGCGTTCGACTATGAAATCGGCTACCAGATCATGAAGGCTGACAACGCTGCCTTCAGCGCAGATGGCAACACGCTCAATGCGTACGCCAGCGTGGTGGGCGCCACCGCAGCGGGCAGCGGCCGCAAGAACACGCTGTACGGCTCGGTGTTCTACCACGTGTCCAAGCGCACGGAGTTCTACGTGGCGGCGGACTACATGAAGCTCAAGGATCAGTACATCGTGGGCGGCACCAACGGCCACAACAGCCAGACGGAGTTTGGTGTCGGTATGCGCACGCGCTTCTAAGCGAGTGTTTGGTTTGAGCTAGCGGCGCTCGCGCACCTGATCGACAAACTTGTTGGTGTAGGTGCGCGAGAGGTCGATGTGCTTGTCGCGCGCGTTGGCATTGCTGGCGGCGAGGACGCGCAGGACGGTGGGTGGGCCGTCGTCCGGCATGCGTCCGTCGGTGCTGAAAGTGGGCAACGCGGCGGCAAGCGCTTTTGTGTACAGCTCTGGATGATCGCGCCGGAATTCAGGCGGCATGCGGGCGGCAATGTCTTCAGCACCGTGCGTGCGCATGTAGCGCAGGGTGTGCACGAATGCGCGGGCCAGTTTGGCGGCGACGTCCGGATGCGCTTCCAGCCATTCGGTCTGCAAGTACAGACACGCGGCCGGATACGAACCGCCCAGCGCGGCACGCGTGCTCTCCAGCGTGCGCAGGTCGAGCAGCACGCGGGCTTCGCCGCTGTGCACGAGGCGTGAGACCGTCGGGTCGGTGGTCATGCCGGCATCGATGCGGCCGCCGCGCAGCGCGGTGACGAAGCTGCGTTCGGCACCGACCGGCAGCATGGTGTAGTCGCCGGCCGACAGCCCCTGCTGCGTCATCAGGTAACGCGTGAGAAAGCTGGTGGATGCGCCCAGCCCCGTCACGCCCAGCGTGCGGCCGCGCAGGTCACGCATGGACTGCACCGTCGCCGGTAACCGTGTCGACACGACTTCCGCCTCGCCCGGCACCTGACTGAATACGACAATGGCGCGTACTTCCTTGCCCTTGGCCTGCAGGTCGATGGTGTGGTCATAAAAGCCGACCACGCCTTGCGCAAAGCCGGTGAGCAGTTCGCTCTCCGCATCGACGCCGGCGGGCTGCGAGACCAGTTCCACATCGAGCCCTTCGTCACGGAAATAGCCCAGGCGCTGCGCTAGCGTAGCGGGCAGGTAGATCATCTTGGCGGTGCCGCTGACCATGAGCGTCAGGTGCGCCGGGTCTTGTGCAAGGGCATGCGAAGTTGCCACGGCCAGAAGGGCAGCGAGCCACGGCGTGACCCAGCCCCGGACGCCGCGTGCGCGAGCGCTCCTGCAGGTAAAAACACCCATTGAGTTGTCTCCGGCTCTTTTGTAGATATCAGTATCGCGCGGTCCGGATCTGGTGAATGACGCCTCCGGCGCGCGTAGGCAGCCGCCACCATTCTAGGAAGCGGCAACCCACAAATAGCTTTCATTTTTCGGACGCGCTGTTTTCGCATGAAGCTGCTCCTGATCGAAGACAACGCCCCGCTGGCGCACTGGCTCTCTGAAGCCCTGCGCCGCGCCCATTTCACCGTGGATCACGCCACCGATGGCGAATCCGCCGACACGCTGTTGCTTACGCAACACTACGATGTGGTGCTGCTCGACCTGCAATTGCCCACGTTGTCAGGGCAAGGTGTATTGCAACGTTTGCGCGGCCGGCGCAACCCGGTGCCGGTGCTGATTCTCACGGCCAGCGGCGGGATCGACGACAAGGTTGCCTGCCTGGGCGCCGGCGCCGATGACTACCTCGTCAAGCCGTTCGAGATTCGCGAGCTGATTGCGCGCATCCAGGTGCTGGTGCGGCGCAGCGCGCCTGATCAGTCCGTCGAACTGCAATGTGGCGACCTGACTTACCACACCGGCAGCCGCACCTTCAACCTTGCCGGGCAGCCGCTGGTGCTGCCAGCACGTGAGCACACCGTGCTTGAAATCCTGATGCTGAAGCTCGGGCGCACGGTGTCCAAACCGGCGCTGGTGAACGGCGTGTTCGGGATGGACGACGAAGCCAGCCCCGAGGCCATCGAGATCTACATCCACCGCCTGCGCAAGAAGCTGGAGCATTCCGCCGCCACCATCGTCACGCTGCGCGGCCTCGGTTACCTGCTGCGCGATGCCTCCACCGCGCAGTCCTGACCAAGCGCCAGCGCAGTCCGCCCCGACGCGGGCGCGCAGCCTGCGTGCGCGGCTGGTGTTGTGGCTGGCATTGCCGCTGGTCGTCTATGTGGCGGCCGATGGCTGGCTCGACTTGGCCGCCGCACGCCATAACGCCGATCTCGTGCACTTCCATGCGCTCGACACGGCCGCACAGATGATCAGCGGCCAGATCGAATGGGATGACGGCCGCCTGCGTGTGTCGGTGCCGCCGGCCGCGCTGGCCGTGTTTGCCGCGCCGGAAACACCGGTGCGCGACCAGGTGGCGTACCAAGTCAGCACCGAGCACGGGCGCCTGCTGGCCGGGCGGCTCGACTTTGGCACGCGCCCCGCATTTGACGCGGCGGGCCTGGCCGATGCCGGCACCTACACCGATACCGTGGAAGGCCAGCCCGTGCACGTGGCCGCAGTGGTGCGCACCATGTACGACGCCGGCCGCACCGAGCGCGTCGTCACGCGCGTCGCGCAAACCATGAACGGTCGTGACGCGATGATCCGCCAGCTGTGGTGGCCTGGCACCGTGCGCCAGCTCGCGCTGGTGGGGCTGGCGCTGGCGATGATCCTCATCGGCCTGACGCTGGAGCTGCGGCCGATCTTGCGATTGGCCGGCAATGTGTCGGCACGCGCGCCTACCGACCTTGCGCCGCTAGATCCCGCTGGCTTGCAGCACGAGCTGCAGCCGATTGCCGGGGCGTTCAACCAATACCTGCAGCGCATTGCCGACAACGCCCTCACGCAGAAGCGCTTCATTGCCGACGCTGCGCACCAGATGCGCACGCCACTGGCGATTCTCGATACGCAGATGCAGGTAGCGGCGCAAACCAACGCAGATGCTGCGCTGCACGAAGTCCTGAAGGCCGCGCGAACCAGCACACGCAACCTGGCGGATCTCATCAACGACTTGCTGCTGCTGTCTCAGGCCGAAGCATCGGCCGCGACGAGCGAGGCGGTCGACCTCTCGCAGGTGGCGCGTACCGTGCTGGAAGACCTTGCGTTGCTGGCCGATGGCCGTCGGATCGATCTGGGGATCGAGCCTGCCGAGCAGCCCGTGTGGACGTCGGGCAACCGCACGCTGATCGCCGCTCTGCTCTTCAACCTGGTCGACAATGCCGTGCGTTACACGCAGGAAGGCGGCCGCGTGACGGTGCAAGTGTCGGCGGACTACGGTTGGGCCATGCTGACCGTGACCGACAACGGCCCCGGCATTCCGCCCGAGGCGTACACACGCGTGTTCGAGCGCTTCACGCGTCTGGAAGGCACGCAGACCCAGGGCAGCGGCCTGGGTCTGGCGATCGTGCGTCAGATCGTGGATCGCATGGGCGGTCAGATTGCGCTGGCGCCCGGGCCGGGCGGCGCCGGGCTGGCGGTGACGGTTTGGCTGCGGCGGACGAGTGCGCCCGCCGCAGCGTAAGTCACCGCCCCCGCCTTACTGCTTCGGCATTTATTGCACCGACACAAACACCGGGTTCGAGTAGAACCACAGATCGTTGTAGTTGCGATCGTTGATGGCGTTGAAGCGCGCGGCGTTTTCCGTCACCACGGTCTTCTGGTCGGGCAGCGGGTTGCCGTTGCTGGTTTCGCCCGACACGTTCATGCCGAGGTTGGTGCCGCGCAGGCGGAAGTATTGGTTCTTGGCCGCTGTGTAGGTGTACGTGATGCTGTTGTAGCCGTCAGCGTCGACCTTCCAGTCTGCCTTCGTGAACGTGGCGATGACCTTGGTGGAGTCATTGGTGTCCTTGGCATAGGCCGGCGTGCCCGACGCGGCCTTGCCCGTCACGTCACCCGCAATCAGGTCAACGTGATCCACCACCGGGCGCATGTTGACCTTGAAGCCGCTGCCCAGCGGGTACTCGTAGTTGTTGTGATCGGGGCTCTTGAAGCGGATGGTGATCGTCACCTTGTCGCCGGCCTTGGCCGTGAGCGTGCCGCCCATGTCGGCTGACGTGGCCGCGGTCCCCGCACTGAAGTCCAGCGCGTTGATGAGGTCGCCAAACACGCCGAACGACTTGCCCGAGCGCATGGCCGCCAGCAGCGTCTTCAGGTCGGTGCTGGTGCCTGGCAGGCAGATGTAGGTCTTGGCGTATTCGCCGGGGTAATAGCCGCTGCTGAATTGCTGCGTGGCGTCCACTTCAAAGTGGTGATCGGAATCGGCAAAGTTCCAGACGCGGCGGCCCTCGCCGAGCAGCGCATCCCAGATACCGCCGACCTGCGCGACCACGTAGTCGACGCCGCCGTAGGTGCGGTTCTTCAGGTTGGCGTCGATGTAGGCGCTGGTATAGCCGCCGCGGTCGGGCTCCATCTGGTTGCCGACCATGCCTTCGATGCCGAACATGACGTCGGGCGCGGTGTCGTTGAACTCGCGGAAGTCCGCCACCGTGTACTTGCCCGGGTTGCGCGACGGATGGTTGATCAGGCCGTAGCTCGAGTTCGGGTAATTCGTCTTGAGCCACTTGAAGGCATTGACCACGTCGGCGTGCGTGGTGCCGGCGCGCGGGCCTTCCTGCTGCCACGCGGTTACATCGTTCGGGTCAAACAGCGATGCGGCCTGCTGCGTGAAGAAGTATTCGAACTTGTTCAGGCCCTTGGCCGACGTCTGCAGCTTGTCGGTGCCATCAAAGATGCCGACGTTCAGGTGGTCGTGCGTCGGCATGTCCCACTCGGCAGCCGAGAAGATCAGCTTGCCGGCGTACTTGCCTGCCGCCTGCGCCTGCGCAATGGCCGGCATCTCGTACTTGGCGATCCCGGCGGACGCGGCAATGGAGCCGCCCGTGAGCGTGGCGCCCGTGGCGTCGCGCGGCGACGGGCGCAAGTGGTTCGATACGGCCATCCAGTCGAGGCTGTTGAGGTCGAACGCGTGGTCGAGCACCGTGGACAACGGGGTGACGGCATCGACGGACTCTGCCGTGTGCACGTGCAGATCGCCCGTCGTCCACATGCCTTGCGGCTTGGCGGGCTGTGTCGGCGTCGTGGGCGTGGTCGGTGCCGGCGAGGTGCCTGCCGTGCTCGTGGGCGCGGGGTCGTTACTGCCGCCGCACGCGTGCAGGCCGAGGGTCATGCATGCCGGCACCGCAATCGCGAGCAGCGTTTTCTTGGTCGAAAGCATTGTGGTTTCCTGTCGATTCGATGAGGTCGGGCAAACGCCTCCGGCCACCCATGCATGTGGGCGGCTCTTGCACGACTAAAACGTTTGCGCGGCCGAATCTTGGCGAAAAACCATGAAAATTTAGTGACGAAGCGGCACGAAAACAGGAAGCGGCGTGGCCCAAAGCGAATCGGTGGGGCACGCAAACAGCGCGCAAAGAAAACGGCCCCAAAAAGGGGCCGCGTTCATTGCGAGTTGTCTCGGCGTCAGCGCGGGGGCTTGGCGGACGTAGCGAGGAATTATTTCACCGCGGGTTTTAACTGCTCCGCCATCTGCAGATGCTCGCGCAGCGCAGGCAGGTTATGTGAGAAGAACGCCTTGATGTCGGGGTCCTTCGCATCCTTGGAAGCCTTGTCGAACAGTGAGACCGACTCCTTGTGCGCTTTCACACCCACCTCGTCGGCGTAGGCCTTGTCGAACTTCGCGCCTTCCCGCGCACTGAGCTTGTCGACCTTGGCGCGCTCATCCGCAGGCAGGCTGTCCGGCACCGTAATGCCCTTTTTACTGGCCAGCGCCTTGAGTTCGTCGCCCACCGTGGTGTGGTCCTTCACCATGCGCTGTGCAAAGGCGCGTACGTCCGGGCTGCTCGCACGTGTAATGGCAACCTGGCTGGCCTGCACTTCGAGCATCCCGGCAGCCGCAGCCTTGGTGACGAAGGTGGTGTCGGACTTGTCCGTTGCCGCCCTCGCTATACCCAGCGCCCCGCCAAAGCCCAGCGCGCCCGCCACAACCAACGCGGCAACACGGCGCACGCCAATATGCTGTGTCGATCTGTTCATGAGTCGTCCTCCTGCGCGGGTGCGCATCACATTTCGTGGCCGATGGCCTTGGAAACGGCGGCCGGCGTGTCGTACTCGTCGTCGGGCATGTCGCGCAGCGTCTTGAGCGTGCTGTCGTCTGCACCGTTGGCCTGCGCGGTCTTCACCAGCTCCTGCTTCTTGGCGGGGTAAGACGCGCCCTTCAGGGCCTTTTGAATGCCGATCGGCGAATGCGTTGCGTGTTCACGCCCGCTGCCGCCCTGTGCGCCGCGCTCGTGCGACTTGGCGCCGGCACGTTCAGACGATTTGCCGGCGCTGCCGTGGCTGGCGTGTCCGCCACGCTCCTTGTCGGATGCGCCGCTGCGCTTGCTTTGGGACGTCGATTTCGAGTGCGACGCGTGCTTGCTCTTGTCGCGAGTCGGTTTCATGACACCTCCGCTGGTCGGTTGACTGGGCCGTCACCGGAAATGGCGCGGCCCGCAACCGTTTTGCAGCAGCGAACATGCCTGCGGTGCGGCCGTACGGGACGAAGGGGCGCGAGCAACGGTCGAGTTACGTCGGCTCGACATCGTTCTTCAGTGCCCGCTGTTCCTTCTCGATCTGCTTGATGCTCTTGGCCGGCGTGGGCAACTTCTCAGGCATGGTGCCGCCAATCTCTGCAATGGTCTGGCGTACCTTGGCGCCAACCTTGCGGTGCGTCTCGACGTTCTGCGCCGGAGCCGAGTTCGACCAATTTAACGGTCTCGTAAAAATGGTCCGCGACCTCCTGGCCGGAGCGCTGACACGCCAGTTTGGCTTTTTCGATCAGTCGGGCGAAGTTATGCCAATGCGGGTAGTCCAACAGCGGTGCCAGCTCGCGTGCGAACCAGAATTCAGACCCGTCGTCGTCCAGCAGCTTGATCCCTTCGAACGTTTGGTGATGGTTGTGGGCAGGTACGCCAGCCATGTTGCTCCCAGATACTGAAAGTTTGCGGAGCAAACAATCTAGGTGCCGGCGGGAAAAGGCGCTGTCAAACGCTGTCAATTGCTCCGGATGTGGGGCGCGTTACGGCAGCTGGGACAGGTGCTTAAGCTTCAATGCCTTTGCGTCTGGCTGCACGCGGCATCGGCAGCGGCGCCTCTCCCAACGCCCTGCTGACCGCATTCGGCTTGTCGACCAGATCCTCCAGCGTGTAGCCATCGAGCACCTCAAAGTACGCCCGCAACGCCGCGTGCAGCACGCCACGCAGGCCGCACACGCGCGTGATGACGCAGTGGTTGTCGTCGCCGTGGAAGCACTCGACCATGCGGAAGTCGGGCTCGGTGGCGCGCACCACATCGCCGAGGTTGATTTCGGCCGCAGGGCGGCCGAGCGTGATGCCGCCCGCGCGCCCCCGCACGGTGTGCAGGAAGCCGTCCTGCCCAAGCTGCTGGACGATCTTGATGAGGTGGTTCTTGGGAATGTCGAAGGCATCCGCAATGCGCTGGATCGTGACGAGTTCGTCCGGGTGCACGGCCACGTAGATCAGCGTGCGCAGGGCGTAGTCGGTGTAGTCGGTCAGTCGCATGGCGAGCGGGCGGGTTTGCCGCAGGTAAAAACATTCATAAGAGGAACATCTTATCGGGAAGTTGCACACAAGATGCGCCGGTTTGCCGCAGGTCAATTTGTTGCATCTCAAATATACGTTTAATAGAATCCAATGCAAGCGGTGGCCTGAGGACCAGGCCATCCAGAACAAAGCGTGACGGCGCCCCCCGTCTTATTTGTTGCATATTTCACGCATATTTGGAGTTCAGCATGCTGTCCGACAAGTCCAAGCCCTATATCGATGCCAGCGTTCCGGTGCTGCGCGAGCATGGCTTGACCATCACCCAGACCTTCTATCGCAACATGTTCGCCAGCCACCCCGAGCTGACCAACGTGTTCAACATGGGCAACCAGGCCAATGGGTCGCAGCAGCAGTCGCTGGCTTCGGCGGTGTTTGCGTACGCCGCCAACCATGGCAACAACGCGGCGCTGGCGCCCGTGGTCAACCGCATCGTGCACAAGCACGCCGCTGTGGGCATCAAGCCGAGCCATTACCCAATCGTCGCGCGTCACCTGTTGGGTGCGATTGCCGACGTGCTGGGCGACGCCGCCACGCCGGACCTGCTTGCCGCCTGGGACGAAGCCTATTGGCTGCTCGCGGCCGAGCTGATCGCGGCGGAAGCACGCCTGTACCAGCACACCGGCAGCGGCCCTGACCATCGTCAGCCGGTGCGCATTGTCCGCCGCCGTCAGCAGGCCGAAGACGTGGTCTCGCTCACGCTCGAAGCCGTGGGCGATGCGCCGCTGGCCGATTTCCTGCCGGGTCAATACATCTCGGTGCAAGTGGAGCTGGCCCCGGGCGCGCTGCAGCAGCGTCAGTACAGCCTGTCGGACGCGCCGAATGGCCGCACCTGGCGCATCTCGGTCAAGCGCGATGCGGGTGATGCCGATCGCCCTGCGGGCACCGTGTCGAGCTGGCTGCACGCCAATGCGCGCGAAGGCGACGTCCTGCTGGTCAGCCAACCCTACGGCGACTTTGTGCCGCAACTGGCGACCGACAACCCGATCGTGCTGATGTCGGCCGGTGTTGGCATCACGCCCATGATCTCGGCGCTCAACACGCTCGCGCAGCAGAACAGCGCGCGCAAGATCGTATTCAGCCACGCCAGTCGCGCGGCCTCGCATGTTGCCCACGCCGATGATCTGGAGCGTGCCGCACAAGCGCTGCCTGCATTCGAAGCGCACGTGTTCCTGGAGTCCGGCGAAGACGCGGAATTCGCGCAGCGCCCGGCCCAACCCGGCCGCATGACGGTCGACACGTTCGTGCGCGACCACGGGACGGAAGCAGACTTCTATCTCTGCGGCCCGCTGCCGTTCATGCAGGCGCAGCGTGCAGCGCTGCTCGCCAGCGGCGTGCCGTCGGAGCGCATCCACCGCGAAGTGTTCGGCCCCGATCTGCTGGACGACATCCTCTGACCTGAACCACGGAAATCACCATGCCCCGCCAAGCCCCGTTGCTCACCATCGGCAAGCCCGACCCGGCAAGCCGTTTGCCTTACACGGGGCGGGCTGTTTTCGCGCTCGGCTTCCGACCCTTTTACCTGCTTGCAGCCGCCTTTGCCGCCTTGGGCATGGCGTTGTGGGCAGCGTTGCTGCTGGGCGTGCTGCCGTCGGCGCAGGGCCCTGCCACCATGGCACCGCTGTTCTGGCATGCGCACGAGATGGTGTTCGGCTTTGCGGCAGCGGTGGTGGTCGGTTTCCTTTTCACAGCGGGCAAGAACTGGACGGGCCTGCAGACGCCACAAGGCGCGCAGCTCGCCGCGCTGGCTGCGCTGTGGCTGGCGGCGCGTGTGCTGATGTGGACGGGCCCCGTGGCGCTGGCCGTGGCGGCGGATGTGGCGTTCCTGCCGGCATGCGGCGTGGCGTTCCTGCGCGTTCTGCGGCGCGCAAAAAGCGCCCGCAACTACGGCCTGGCGATCGCGCTGCTTGTGCTCGGTGCCATCAACGCGGCGTTCCATGCGGCGCTGGCTCTGGACGCGCCGCTGGCCGCACTGCGTTGCCTCGATGCGGCCGCTGGGCTGGTCTGCCTGTTCGTCACGGTGATTGGCGGACGCGTCATCCCGATGTTTACGTCCAACGCCGTTCCTGGCGCGCACGTGCGCCGCGTAGTGTGGGCCGAGCGCGCTATCGTGCCGGCGACGGCGCTCGCCGTTGCCATGTTGGCGACGCCGCTTCAAGGCATCGTTCCGGCCATCGTGTTTGCGGCGGCAGCAGTCGTGCAGGCCGTCCGCTGGGCCGGCTGGGACACGCGCCGCACGCTGCGCACGCCCATCGTCTCCATCCTGCATGTGGCGTATGCCTTCCTGCCCATCGGCTTTGCCATGTTGGCTGCCGCAGCGCTCGGTTGGGGCGACCGTTCCACCGCGCTGCATGCGCTCACGGCCGGGGCCATCGGCGGCGCAATCATCGCAATGATCACGCGCACCGCGCTGGGCCACACCGGCCGGATGCTGCGCACGGGCCGGGCAGAGAATTTCGCCTACGCAGCCGTCGCGCTGGCTGCACTCGTGCGCGTGGCTGGCCCCGCCTTGCTGCCGCGCGAAGTTTGGATTGGCGGGGCGAGCGTGCTGTGGGTGGCGGCGTTTGTGGCGTACCTGTGGCGCTACACGCCGTGGCTGATGGCGCCGCGCGCTGACGGCCGGGAAGGCTGAGCTTCACCCCTGCCCTTTCCGCCCCCGGCGGCTTCCGTAGAATGGCGCAGCTCCTTTGCACACTGCGCCCACGATGGATGTCCATTTGACGATCCACGGCCGGCACGACCTTGCCGGCCAGCTCTATCGACAACTCCGCACCGCCATCCTCGATGGTCGGCTCGTGCCGGGCGAGCGTCTGCCCTCCACGCGCGACCTCGCGCTGCAGATTGGTGTGTCGCGCAAGACCACGCTCGACGTATTCGAACGCCTCATTGCCGAGGGCTATCTACAGCCGCGCGCCGGCTCTGGCACCTTCGTGGCTGAAGCCACCGAAGGGTTGCGCGCCCGCGCGCCGGCCGTCTCGCCTGCGGCGCAGCTTGCGTCGCCCACGCCGGCCGTACGCACCTTCGACACGCCCTGGAACAACATGCCCGCGGCGCTGCCCCTGCCGCGCCCGAACCTCGTCTACGACTTTGTGGGCGGCGTGACGGAGAAGCGTCTGTTTCCGTTCGACGTGTGGCGGCGTTGTGTTTCGCATGCGCTGCGCCAGCAGGCGCGCGGGCGTGGCGGCTATCAGGACCCTGCGGGCGACCAGGCGTTGCGTCTGGCCATTTCGCGCTATCTCGCATTCAGCCGTGCGGTGGTGTGTGCGTGGGCCGATATTGTCGTCACGCAGGGCGCGCAGCAGGCCATCGACCTGATCGCTCGCGTGCTCGTGCGCGCCGGGGATACGGTGGCGATTGAAGACCCGGGTTACCCGCCCGCGCGCATTGCGCTGCAGGCGCTGGGTGCCAACGTTGTGGCTGTGCCGGTGGATGCTGAAGGCCTGGTCGTCGATGCGCTGCCGAAGCACGCCAAGCTCGTCTACGTAACGCCGTCGCACCAATTTCCGCTGGGCATGCCAATGAGCCTGGCGCGCCGCGCGCAATTGCTCGACTGGGCCCAGCGCCATGACGCGCTGATCATCGAAGACGATTACGACAGCGAATTCCGCTTCGACGGCCGTCCCATGGAATCGCTCAAGAGCCTGGACGTCGCCGGTTGCGTGGCTTACGTGGGCACGTTCTCTAAAACGATCTTTCCGGAGCTGCGCATCGGCTACGTGGTGCCGCCCGCTTCGTTGGTGGCGCCGCTGCGGCACGCCAAGCAGGTGGCTGACTGGCACAGTGAATCGCTCATGCAGGCGGCGCTCGCCAAGTTCATGCTCGATGGCGATTTTGGCAAGTACCTGCGCCGCATGCACAAGGAATACGCGGCGCGCCGCAATGCGCTGCTGCGGCATCTGCGTGGCCCGCTGGCCCCGTGGCTGGTGCCCGTGCCGTCGGCGGCGGGCATTCACATGGCAGCGCAGTTGCAAACACCGTTGGCGGAAGCCGAGTTGGTCAAGCTGGCGGAGAGCGTGGGCGTCGGGCTATATGGCACGGCCAGGATGCATGTGGCGCGGCCGCCGCAGCCCGGATTGCTGATCGGCTACGGCCATGTAAACGTTGCGGAGATCGACGCGGGCCTTGGCAAGCTGGCGGAAGTGTTAGTCAGAGTGGCTACCTGATATTCGCTGGGATTGGCGATTTCAAGGTGCCACTACGACACCTAGACTGGCTCCAGTTCTCAAGCACAGGAGCCATCTCATGGAACCCCGCCTCGACTTCTACCAAAGCAATCCCGCCGCCATCCAGGCCGTCATGGGCCTGGAAAAAGCGCTGGGCAAAAGCACGCTGGAAAAACCGCTGACTGAACTCGTGCGCCTGCGTGCCTCGCAAATCAACGGCTGCGCCTATTGCGTCGACTTGCACACCGCCGATGCCCGCAAGGGCGGCGAAGATGACCGCCGCCTGGCCACCGTGTCCGTCTGGCATGAGACGCCGTTCTTCACCGACCGCGAACGCGCCGCGCTGGCGTGGACAGAAGCCGTCACCCTCGTCGCACAAACGCGCGTGCCCGATGAGGTCTGGCAGTCTGTGCGGGCGCAATTCTCCGATGCCGAACTGGTCGATCTCACGCTGCTGGTGAGCACCATCAACACGTGGAACCGCCTGGCCATCAGCTTTCGCAAGCTGCCCGCTTGAGCGCCGCATATACTGCCTCGCACGGCGCGCGCCGCACACGGAGGCTACATGCTGCACAACGTCCGCACCCTAAGCGTG
Organism: Burkholderiaceae bacterium 26; assembly: GCA_000955795.1. GTDB lineage: Bacteria > Pseudomonadota > Gammaproteobacteria > Burkholderiales > Burkholderiaceae > Ralstonia > Ralstonia chuxiongensis. The sequence continues at coordinate 301,595 of JYOB01000014.1, read as the reverse complement.
AATGTCGAGCGTCACTTCGATGACGTGGCCATGTTCCTGGCCGAGCCGCTGAACTTCCCGATCTGGGCGACCGGTCTGTCGGAAGGGCTCGCGCCCGGCACGCAGGGTTCGGGCGCGGCCCCCGACGAGTGGATTGCGAAGGCCGCACCCAACAGCGACGAAGGCAGCGTGTTCATCCGCTTCAGCCCGCCCAACGAGTTTGGCATTGCCGATCACTGGGTCCGCCTGCCGGACGGGTCAATCGTCTACGTGCCGCTGCGCGTGGTGCGCAACGGCGCGGGCACCACCGTCTCGCTCACGCTGTTTCAGCAGCCGAACATGGACGACGCGCAGTTCGACGCCGATGCCGAATGGGTGCAGCGTGACCTGGTGAAGCTGAAGATGGTGCTGGAAGCCGAGTAACCGCTCAGGCCTTCTCCGCCTGCGGGGCTTGCGGCGCCGTTTGCGGACCGGACCCTCCGGCGGACGCCGGAGAGGCAGCCAGCGACGGGTCGCCATGCGCATCCGATCCCTTCACCTGGCTCACCCAGAACACGCAGAACAACCCCGCCGCCACGGCAAGCCAGCCGTTGAGGCCATAGCCTTCGATGCGGCCACCCGCGCCGCCGGACAGCAGCAGCCCGCCGACCCACGCACCTACGCCGGTACCCACCGACATCACTGCGCTGTTGGCCGACAGGAACGCACCGCGAACCTGCGGGGCGGGCACCGTCGTCATCAGCGCTTGCATTGGCACCATGCGGCTGGAGAGGATCACCATGAAGAACGGGAAGAACAGCAGCATGCCAATGAAGGGCCAGTCAGGCAGATGCGTCATCACCAGCACCGGGATGAACGCCAGCAGTGCGGCGCCCACGAACACGCGGCGGCGGCCGTAACGATCGGCCAGCTTACCCACGGCGCGTGAGCTGAAGAACGACGCCGCGCCCCCAGCCACATACAGCCATGACAGGTTTTCGGGCGACACCCCGTGGTTGGCCACCAGCACCGGCGAGATGAACGGAATCACCATCATGTGCGAGCCCATCATCACGAAGGTCAGCACAAAGGCGCGCAGGTGGCGCGGGTTGGTGAGCAATTGCCACAGGCCGGAGAGGATCTCGCCCAGCGTCTGGCTGCGCTTGCCTGCCAGATGTTCGGCCAACGGCGGAATGGTCTGCCGCGCGCCCAGCCAGATCAGCACCGTAAGCGCCGTCAGCAGGAAGAACGGGGCCGACCAGCCGAAGTGCGCGCCAATGGCAATGCCCACCGGCACGCCCGCCATGGCTGCCAGCGCAAACGACGACATCACCACACCAGTGGCGGCGCCGCGCCGTGCGGGCGGTACCACGTCTGACAGGACGGCCATGATGATCGACCCGAGCACGCCGCCCGTGACGCCCGCAAATGCGCGGGCAAACAGCAGCATGCCGTAGCTGCCCGACAGTGCGCAGGCCAGGTTGGCCAACGTGAAGAGGCCGTAGACGGTCAGCAGCAGGCGGCGGCGGTCAAAGCGGTCGACATAGGTGGCGGCCAGCAGGCCGGAAGCGCCCGAGCACAGCGAATACACCGACACGGCCGTGGCGAACGCCGCCGGACCGATGCCAAACGTATGCATGATCTGCGGACCAAGCGGCATCATCACCATGAAATCCATGATGACGGTGAACTGCGTGAGCGCGAGCAGCCAGAGCAACCGGCGCTCGCGCGAGGAATCAAGTAAAGGCATGAGGGCGAGCGAAGAAAGGGAGGAGGCGGCGCGCGCAGGCTGGAGCCGGAAGCGGCCGGCTGGCGCACCGAGTTGTGTCAGAAAACATATCTTAAGATAGTTGTCGCGACACAAGAAGTCAAACTTTATTCAAGCGGGATTCTCCGCCTCGTCACGGTTTCGAGGCGAGCAATGGGCTATTTCGCCCGGAGCATCCAAAGCACGTCGAGCACATGCTGGGTCGATCGCTCTACGTGACCGGCCCGGTGCGCGATGCCAAGTTCACGCCACAAGGCGGGCCGGAGCGGCCGCATGGTGATACGTGCATCCGACGGCGCGGCCGAGGCCTCGTGCGGCAGCAGCGTTGCGCCATAACCGGCGGCGACCAAGCTCTTGATGGCGTCGTTGTAGTTGAGCTGGATGCGCGGCACGGGGTGATGACCAGCCGCCGCGAACCATTCGGTCGTCTGGCGCGAGAGTCGTGTGGTCGCGTCGTTCAGGATCAGCGATTGTGCAGACAGCCACGCGGGCGTGATGCGTTCCGGGCTCGGCCAGTGCGCCGGCAGGAACGCCATGACTGGGTCGAGCCGCCACGGTTTGATGGCGAGGCCGGCCACCTGCGATTGCGGCAGCGCCACCAGGCCAATATCCAAGGCCCCATCGGCGAGCCCCACCAGCGTTTCCTGCGAGGTGAGCACCGCCACCTGCACGTCGATGCCGGGGTGGTCGTGCCGCAGCACGTCCAGCGCCTGCGGCAACAGATGTGCGATGGCGCCCGTGGAAGCGCCCAGCCGCACGCGCCCGCTCAGGCCCAGCACCTGCCGCTGGATGTCGTCCAGCGCCTGTTCGGCATCTGCGAGCAGCTTGCGCGCGCGTTCCACCATCACCTCGCCAATGGCGGTGGGCTGCACCTGCCCGCGTTTGCGTGAGAGGAGTTGCGCGCCTACGCGATCTTCCAGCTCGGCAATGTGCAGGCTCACGGTGGGCGCTGCCAGATGCAGTGCCCGCGCCGCGTCGGCAAACGATCCGCGGCCGGCCACTTCCACGAGAGTGCGCAGGCGGTCCAGGCTGATTTCTCGCATAATTCAGAAATGCTGAATGTGATGGTTGGGAAATTCAACTTTTCATATTCTAGGTCGTGCTCGAAGATGGGGGACCGCATTCACCACCACTCTCTTTCCATCGGAGCGCCCGCCATGTCCACTCCCCTCGTCTTCATTGATGGCGACCAAGGCACCACCGGCCTGCAGATTCACGAGCGTCTGCGCGGCCGTGTGGAGCGGCAGGACCTGAAACTGCTCACGCTACCGGCCGAGGCGCGTAAAGATGCGCAACGCCGCGCCGAGGCCATCAACACCTGCGATATCGCCATCCTGTGCCTGCCCGATGCGGCTGCGCGCGAGGCGGTCGCGGCCGTCGTCAACCCGAGCGTGCGCGTGATCGACGCCAGCTCCGCGCACCGCACCACGCCGGACTGGGTGTACGGCTTTCCGGAGATGGGCGAAGGGCAAGCCGATCGCGTTGCCGCGGCGTCGCGCGTGACCAATCCCGGCTGCTACCCGACCGGCGCGATCGGGCTGCTGCGCCCGCTCGTGCAAGCCGGCCTCGTGCCGACGGATTACCCGATCAACATTCATGCCGTGTCCGGGTATTCGGGCGGTGGCCGCGCCGCAGTCGAAACCTACGAGGGGCCGGATGCAGCAAACGCCTTGCCGTTCCAGGTCTATGGACTGGGCCTGGCGCACAAGCACACGCCGGAGATCCAGCTGCACGCCGGGCTCACGCAGCGGCCGATGTTCGTCCCGGCTTATGGCGCATATCGCCAGGGCATCGTGCTGACGGTGCCGCTGGAACTGCGCCTGCTCAACGCTGGCATTGATGCGGCCGCGCTGCACGCGTGTCTGGCCGACCATTACGCCGGCGCGCAGCATGTGGACGTGATGCCGCTGCAGGTGTCGTCCGCCTTGCCGCATCTGGACCCCCAGGCGCTCAACGGCACCAACGACATGCGCCTGGGTGTGTTCGCCAACCAGCACGATCAAGTCTTGCTCACGGCGGTGTTCGACAACCTCGGCAAGGGCGCCTCAGGCGCGGCGGTACAAAACCTCGACCTGATGCTGGCGCGCTGATCTGGGCATTGCAGGGTCGGGCGGGTAGTGGCAAATCGAATGGAAGTCATCGCCACATTTAATTGGTCGATCGTGCGCGACTTCGCTATCGTCAACGCCGCTCGTGTACGAACTGCCCGATGCTGTTTGTGCCCGGAGCCGGACCAACCCATTGCCTGAATGCAATATGTCTAAGACCACGTATTACGCGCCGCATGGCGGCCATCCGCCGCAGACGGATCTGCTGACCGATCGCGCGATGTTCACCGAGGCGTACGCGGTGATCCCCAAGGGGGTGATGCGCGACATCGTCACGAGCTGGCTGCCGTTCTGGACCAACACGCGCCTGTGGGTGATCGCCCGCCCACTCTCGGGTTTTGCCGAGACCTTCTCGCAGTACATCGTCGAAGTGAATCCGGGCGGCGGCAGCGACAAGCCCGAGCAGGACAAGAACGCCGAAGCGGTGCTGTTCGTCGTTGAAGGCGAAGCCGAGCTGACGCTGCAGGGCAAAAAGCACACGCTCAAGCCGGGCGGCTACGCGTTCATTCCGCCGGGCGCCGACTGGACGCTGCACAACGTCAGCGATGCCGCGGTGCGCTTCCACTGGATCCGCAAGCATTACCAGGTCGTCGATGGCATTCCGCTGCCGGAAGCCTTCGTCACCAATGAACAGGACGTCGAGCCGATCCCGATGCCGGGCACCAACGGCGCCTGGGTGACCACGCGCTTTGTCGACATGAGCGACATGCGCCACGACATGCACGTGAACATCGTGACGTTCGAGCCGGGCGGCGTGATTCCGTTTGCCGAAACCCACGTGATGGAACACGGCCTGTATGTGCTCGAAGGCAAGGCTGTCTATCGCTTGAACCAAGACTGGGTCGAGGTGGAGGCCGGCGACTTCATGTGGCTGCGCGCGTTCTGCCCGCAAGCCTGTTATTCGGGTGGCCCCGGCCGCTTCCGTTATTTGCTGTACAAGGATGTGAACCGTCACATGAACCTGACCCTGAACCCGGCGCGCTAAGCGTCGCAGAGGTCGGACTGAAAAGCCCGCTGGCGGTACCGGCGGGCTTTTTTTATGGCTGGCGTTTCCGTTTCTGGAATTTCATCTACTTGCGCGTGGCTACGATGAACAGCCGCGGGAACGGCAGCAGCACCGTGCCATCCTCGAACGCCGGATAAGCCTGGGCGACCGCGTCGCGATAGCGCGTGAGGAACACGGGGCGCTCGTCCTCGCTCAACGCAGCCAGGAACGGCCGCAACGCGCTGCCCTTGAACCATTCCACCACCGCGTCCGCGCCGCCGTGCAGCGGGTGCATGTACGTGGTGCGCCACACGTCGACGCGCGAACACAACGGCGAGAGCAGCGCGTAATAGCGGCGCGCGTCGAAGCGCTCCGTGCGCTCCACACCCTTGAGTTTGGCGGCCCACGGCCCCGTAGCGGCCACTTCGCGCATCAGGCGGTGCGCCGGTTCATCGAGGTTGTCCGGCATCTGCACGGCCAGGTGGCCACCGGCAGCAAGCTTGCCCACGAGCTTCGGAAACAGCGTTTCATGCGCCGGCAGCCATTGCAGCACCGCATTGGCGAGGATTAAGTCGTACGCGCCGGGCTCATCCCACGCAGCAATGTCGGCGACATCGAAGCGCACCTCGGGCAGGCGCTTGCGCGCGGCCTGGATCATGTCGGCCGAGGCGTCCGTGCCGCGAACGGCTGCGGCGGGCGCACGCGCTATCAGCGCTTCCGTCGAATTGCCCGGCCCGCAGCCGATGTCGATGGCGACATGGATGGGCGTGGGCGGCACAGCGGCCAGCAAGTCGCGGACGGGTCGCGTGCGCTCGTCTTCAAATTGCACGTACTGCTTTGCGTACCAATCGTGTGTCGTCACGACGCGCTCCTGCGTTGTTTGCGGATGCGCAGAGTGTCGGGCTTCCTGATCGATCAGTAAAATGAATTCAATTTCCTGATTGATTCACTACGCTGATGAAAATCGATACGCTGGGCGTGCAGGCATTCGTGGCGATTGCGGAGTGCGGCAGCTTTACGCAAGCCGCTGAAACGCTGCACGTGACGCAGACTGCGATCACGCAGCGCCTGCGCAAGTTGGAGGCGTTTCTGGGCGTCGCGCTGGTGGAGCGCACCACGCGCCGGACCGAGCTGACGGAAATCGGAGAACGCTTTCTGCCGCAGGCGCGGCGTCTGCTCAACGAGCTGTCCGATGCGCTCACGGAGATTCGCGAGACCGGCCTGAGCCAGCGCGGCGACATCACGATCGCGTGCGTGCCGACCGTGGGCGTGCAATATCTGCCGCGCATCTTGCGCGCGTTCTCCGAGCACCGCCCGCACGATCGCGTGAAGATTCTCGACCATGCATCGGCCTCAGTGCTGCAAGCCGTGCTGCGGCGTGAGGCCGAGTTCGGCATCAGCATTGCGGGCGACCAGCATCCGGAGTTGGTGAGCCTGCCGCTGACGAGCGATCCGTATGTCCTTGTCTGCCGCGACGATCATCCGTTGGCCAAGCGCCGCCGCATCCGATGGCAAGCCTTGCAGCCCTACCCGCTCATCTTTGCCGGCGAGGCCAGCGGCAACCGCAGCCTGCTCGACGGCGCGCTCAAGGCGAGTGGCGTGACGCTGCATTCGTTCTACGAAGTGCAGCGCAGTTCAACAGCGCTCGGGCTGGTGGCGCAAGGGCTGGGCGCGGCGGTGGTGCCGCGGCTCGCGATTCAGAAGAATGCGTATCCGATGATCCGCACGGTGGAACTGGTCGAGCCGGAAGTGTCGCGCACGCTGGTGCTCGTCACGCGCAAGTCGGCGCAGCTGTCGCCAGCGGCGCGTGCGCTATATGACCGGATCGTCGAGGGGGCAACGCCCTCGACGTGATGCCGGCGCAGAAGGGGCCGTGTTTCTTAGCGGCCCCTTTCATGCCATGCGCAGCCATTCACGCGCGTGCGCCGTCCGTGCCGCCGGGGTAGCTCGTATCGCCGCGCCATGCGAGCACATCATGTGCGCTGGCTTGCCGATCCGCGCCTTGCGCATACGGATCGAAGCGATCGTACTTCCACGACAGATAGCCGTAGGTATCGGCCTGCCGATCTGCACCTTGCGTGAACGGGTCCGTCTTGTCGACAGCGCCTTGCGTGTACGGATCGTACTTGGCCTGCGCGGCCGAGGCCGGCTGCGCGATGAACAGTGCAGCAGAAGCGGAAAGCGTGGCAAGCAAGGCCAGGGAAATGCGGCGGGTGTGCATGATGAACTCCTCGAGCGGTGAACGTGCCGCCGGAGGCGGCATCCCAATCGGATCGCTGGCGGAGCGTGGCCGCCTGGATCCCACAGGTTGGTCGCGGTGCGCATGCAAACCTGACACTGCATCGACGAAAAAATTGCCGCACCAGCCTGTACCTACAGATACGCAGCCCGTGCGGCAATGGATGCAGCCCTTGCGAAAAAAGCGTGGACGCTGCTACGGCAGTTGCATCAGCCCGTGCACGCCCTGCCAGCCCACGTACAGCCCTACCAGGGCAATCAGCACGCCCGAGAAGTACGGCGCCTTGCGTGCGAATTCACCAAAGCCGCCCCAGCGGCGGGAGACGTGTTTCACGCTCAGCGCCGCCAGCGCGCCGGAGGCCACCAGCGTGAGCGCCAGCCCGATGCTGAAGGACAGCACCAGCGCTGCGCCCAAGGTGACCTTCTTGAGCTGCAGGCACAACAGCAGCACGGTGATCGACGCCGGGCATGGAATCAGCCCGCCGGTGAGCCCGAACACGATGATCTGGCCCGTGGTCACTTCACGGTTGGCGAAGCGGCGGCGGATGTCGTTGGCGTGCGCGCGTTCGTGGGCGTCCTGGTGTTCGGCCGACGATACATCGAGCCCGCCGTGGTCGTGGTCATGCTCGGTGAACGTGACGTCGTAGTCATGCCGATGGTGCTCGTGCCCGAGCGACAGGCGCGCCACAAAAGCATGCGGCTCGGGAATGGATTGCTCCGATTCCAGAAAGCCGTCGCGCTGGACGAAGCGGAAGGTTTGCCGGCTGCCGTCGGGGCGCTCGGTCACGATCTGCACCTGCTCGGCCGACCATGCGGTGCCGCGCGTGCCTTCCCGCGTTAGCCGAAAGCGTGGCGGCACGCCGTCTTCGAAAATCGCCAACTGCACGACGCCATGGCCGGTGTCGATGCGCTGAACTTCGTCATGGCCGTGATCGTGATCATGGTGATGATGGTCGTGGTCGTGCGCCGCGTGGGTACTGCGCCAGGTGCGCCACATCATCCACGCCGCCACGGCCACGATCAGCACCGCAGACACCACTTGAAAATACGGCTCGGTGGTTTCTGCGTTCCAGTTGCGGCCGAAGTACAGGCCTGCCATGGCCACCGCCCACACCACCGCCGTGTGCGACACGGTGGCCGACAGCCCCAGCAAGACCGCCTGCGTGAGCGTGCCGCGGATGGCGACGATGAACGCCGCCATCATCGTCTTGGAATGCCCAGGCTCCAGGCCGTGAAGCGCACCCAGCAGGATCGCACTGGGAACGAACAGCCAGGCGTTGCCTTGCTGCAGCAGGGTGGTGAACGCGGTCATGGATGGCAGTCGATAAATTCGGGTAGGCGAAATATACTCCCCCCTAGTATAGTAATGCTACCCTCCAGCGTCATTCACACCACCTCGATACCCGATCCATGGCCCATACCATTCGCGACAAAGCCAAGCTGCTGGCGCGCGTACGGCGTATCCGGGGGCAAGCCGCTGCGTTGGAAAAACAACTCGCCGAAGAGGGCGATTGCACGGCAATCCTGCAGCAGATTGCGGCCATTCGCGGCGCGGTGAACGGGCTGATGGCGGCGGTCATCGAAGGCCACCTCACGGATCACGTGGTGAAGGAGCCCGCCGAGGCGCAGCGCCAGGAAGATCTCGACACGGTGATGCAAGTGATCAAGTCGTATCTGAAGTAGCCCGCCGCCCTTGCGCCATGCGTGCGACGCCCATACGCTGCTCTGGTGCTGGTGGGGCATCGCCTTGCGCCTGTTGCGATGGCGGGAATGGCGATGATTCTGCTGGGGTTGACGGTCGCGTTTCGGGCGCGGCGGTAGATCGGTGTGCGGTTGCCACTAGGCGGTCGGCAACCGCACCGTTACCCGCAACCCGCTGGCACCACCATCGGCCTCACCCAGTTCGACCTCTCCGCCGAGTCGTCGCACCACCGTGCTCACGATCGACAACCCAAGCCCAGAGCCAGTGGCCTCGTTGCCGAGCACACGGTAGAACGGGTCGAACACGCGTGCTCGCTCGCCGGTGGGGATGCCGGGGCCGGTGTCCTGCACGGCAATCGACACAACGTACGCGTCATTGGCCACCGACAGGTCGACGCGTCCGCCTTCCGCTGTGTAGCGGATGGCGTTATCCACGAGGTTGCGTACCACGACGAAGAGATCGAGTTCGTTGGCATGTACGCCCGCATCGGTTTGCGAGGTGACGCCCACGTCGAGCTGCTTGGCGTCGGCCAGCGGCATGAGGTCTTCGAGCACGCTGCGGAACACGCGCTGGACGGAGACGGTGGCAGTCGGCACACCAGAGGCCTCTTGTGCGCGCGCCAGTGCGAGCAGCTGTTCGAGCAGCCCGCGGCTACGTTCGATGCCCTGGCGCAGTGTGCCGAGCCGCTCCTGCGCGTCGGGCGACATGGCGGCCTGCCCGAGCCGTTCGGCCTGCAGCGACAGTGCGGACAGCGGCGTGCGCAACTCGTGCGCAGCATCGGCGACAAAGCGGTGCTGTGCATCCATTGACTGCTGCACGCGCGCGAGCAGCCGGTTGATGGCCACCACAAACGGACGCACCTCATCGGGCACCGCTTCGGGCGCGATCGCGTGCAGTTGCCGCTCGTCACGTTGGTCCACCTCATGCGCGAGTCGCTTGATGGGCGCGAACATCTTGCGCAACACGTGGGCTACCGCCAGCAGCAGGATCGGCACGAGAATCAGGAACGGCATCAACGTGCGCAGAGCGCTGTCGCGGGCGGTTTCGTCGCGCACGGCGGTCTCTTGCGCCACGGCGATGCGCTGGCCGTTGGCGAGCGTGCGGACCCACACGCGGTAGTCGCGCTTGCCCAGGCGTGCGGTCTGCATGCCGTCGGCCAGCACGGGCATGTTGGCCGCGGGCGCAACGCCGGCCGGCGGCAACACCTGGACGATCACGCGCGCCTCTTTGTCCGAGACCTTGGGCGCATCGGCCGGGTTGCCTGGGGCGGGCAGATGCGCAGGGTCGAACATCGCCCCGACCTGGCGCAACACGTCGTCCTGCAATTCATACGCTTCGCGGAAAGCCGACGCAAACGCAAAGCCACCGGCCAGCACGGCCACCGCCACGATGATCACCGACAGCCACACTGATAGCCGCCGCTGCACAGATGCTGCCGTGGACGTGGCTGCCGTCATTGCCCCCTGGGCACCATCCATCCCACTCCCCTGACGTTCTTGATGGCCTGCGCGCCGAGCTTCTTGCGCAGTGCGTGGATAAGGAATTCGACCGCGTTGCTCGCCACCTCATGGCCCCAGCCGTAGATGCGCTCTTCCAGCTCCGTGCGCGAGAGGATGGCGCCAGGCCGCAGCATGAGCGCATGCAGCAACGCGAACTCGCGCGCAGACAGGCGTATCGGCTCGGCATCGCCCATGCGCGCTTCGTGTGCGGCGGGGTCGAGCGTGAGCACGCCATTGGTGAGCACGGGGCTCGCTGCTCCGCCCTTGCGTCGCAGGACGGCGCGCATGCGGGCGAGCAGCTCAACCATCTCGAAGGGCTTGAGGATGTAGTCATCCGCGCCGCCGTCGAGGCCGCGCACGCGCTCATCGACCGCATCGCGCGCGGTCAGGATCAGCACAGGCACAGCGTTGTCGCGGGCGCGCAGGCTGCCGAGCACCGCGTGGCCGTCCTTTCCCGGCAGGCCGAGATCAAGCAGCAGCAGGTCGTAGTGTTGATGCGCGGCCACGTCCAGCGCGGTCTGCCCATTGCGTACCCAGTCCACCGCATAGGCGGCGTCTTGCAGCGCGGCTTCAACGGCCGCGCCAATCATCGGGTCGTCTTCAACGAGGAGCACTCGCATGCAGTGTCTGGTGAATGGTCAGGCGGATTGCAGCGCGCCACGCCGCGCCTGCCAACTCGTAAAAGCGATACTGATGAGCAGAATCGCCAGCAGCACAACAGAGGCGCCTGCCGTGCCGAGGTTCAGCCCGCCCGCGCTGACAGGTTTGGTCAGCAAGTCCCCGCCCGTGGCGCCCAGCGGCCGGGTCAGTACAAAGGCCATCCAGAACAGCGCCACGCGCGAAATGCCGGTCAGATAATACGCCGCCGCAATCATCGCAATCGCCCCGGCAATGAGCAGTGCACCGCCCGCAAAACCGAGCCCCGACGAATCGGCCAGGAAGTCACCCAACGCCGTGCCCAGCGTGTTGGACACGAGGATGGCGCACCAGTACAGCAATTCCTGCCCGCTGCTGCGTACGTGCGTGACCGACAACGATTTCTGCGTCAGCTTCCAGTAGATGAGCACTGCGCACAGCAGGGTGGCGAGGATGGCTGCGCCGGTGGCATAGCCCAGGCCCAGCGTGCGGTCCATGAAATCCGACAGCGTGGTGCCAGCCGTGCTGGTGGCAAGGATCACCGCCCAGTACAGCAGCGGGTGATATGTCTTACTGCGCAGTTGCGCGCCCAGCGTGACGAGAAAGACGCCGATCAGCAGCACCGAGCTGGCGGCGTAGCCGATCTTGAGCGTCATCGAAAGCAGATCGCCCGCGGTTTCCCCCAGCGTGGTGGCGCTGATCTTCATGATCCAGAACGCCAGGGTGATGTCGGGCAATTTGCTGCGCGAGGCGGCGGGCTCGTGCGTATGCGTATGTGTGGAGAGGGTCATGCGGATTCTCCAGAGAGAGGGAGGGAGATTCCGCACCAGTCTGCCGAGGCAGACTTAGATGACCCATAGTCGCCCGGTGGCCGATGCCTTACTGCGCCAGCCGCCGCAACTTCCATTCCCCGCTCGGCTGCTTGCACAGCCATGCCGTCCACTGTTCCTTGCTGCTGCCGCGTGCCAGCTCGCTCTGCAGGCGGCGGCACGATTGCCCTGCGTCGGTCTTGGATTCCAGCGGCGTGATGGTCGCGTCGATGGCGGGCTGCTTGCCTCTGGCTGGCGAAGTCCATTGCGCGGGCGCGTTGTCTGCGGTGCTCTTCAGCACATCGCCGATGGCCTTGGTGAACGACTTCAACTCCGTCGGGCTCATCGAGCCGATGATGGTGCTGGCCAGTACGTTACGGAAATAGGCGAACGAAGGCGTGGCGGCAGCAAAGAGCGCGGCGCCCGCGAAGGCGAGCGCAAGACGGCGGCGATGCGACATGGGTCCCCCAAGGATGTGACGAAAAGGTGCCTTCATCCTAGAACATCCCGCATCGGCTTGTGGCGGCAATGCGCGTTCAGCCACCCAGCTTGTCGAGCAGGCTGTACCACGCCACGCCCGCCGCGATGTAGAAGCGTTGCAACCCATGCAGCGGGATCGGCGTGATGGGCGACATGGGATACGGAAACGCCTCTCCACCGCCCGCAAGCCGTGCGGCGATGTGCTGGCCAAGACTGGTGCACAGCGCGATGCCGCGCCCGTTGCAGCCCAACGCCATCGTGATGCCAGGCGCGGGCTCGTGGATGTGCGGCATGAAATCGCGCGTGATGGCGATGCGGCCCGCCCAGCGGTACTCGTATTCCAGCGGACCGAGTTGCGGAAAGAGCAGCTCCAGCGAGCGTTCAAGGTGTGCAAAATCCTGCGCGTCGCGCGGCTCGGAAAAGAAACCGCGTCCACCCATCAGCAGGCGCCCGGCTGCATCTTTGCGGAAATACAGCAGCAGCCGTTGCGAGGTGGAAGCTGTCTCACCGCGCGCCAGGATGGTTTGTGCATCCGCCGTCTTGAGCGGCTTGGTTGCGACGATAAAGCTGTTGGCGGAAAGCACCGTCTGCGCCAGGCCAGGCCACAGCGGGCCGGTGTAGCCATTGGTGGCGATCACCACGCGCTGTGCATGCACCTGTGCGCCGGTGCTGGTGGTGGCGATCCACTGCGCGCCTTGCCGCTCCAGCGCAGTCACGGCGGTCTGCCCGTGCACGGTGGCACCCGCTTGCTGTGCGGCCCGCACCAAACCGCGCGCATACGCCAGCGGCTGAATGCCGCCTGCGCGGCCGTCGAGCCATGCGCCTGCAAACGCCTCAGTGCCCACCCTGCGCGCGACAGCGGCGCGGTCCAGCATCTCGACCGGCACGCCGCGCTTTTCCCACTGCCGTGCGCGCGCATGCAGTGCCGGCACGGCCTTGTCCGAATACGAAAGCTGCAGCCAACCCGCGCGCACGGGCTGGCAGTCGATGCGGTGCCGCTCGATCAGATCGAACACCAGATCGGCGGAGCGCGAGACGGCTTCGATCAACGGTTCGGCACGCGCGGCACCGAACAGGCTCACCAGTTCATCGGGGTCATGCTTGAGCGTTGGGTTGACCTGCCCGCCGTTGCGCCCGGAGGCGCCCCAGCCCGGATCGTTGGCCTCCAGCACCGTGACCCGCGTGCCGCGCTCGGCCAGATGCAGCGCGGTAGAAAGCCCCGTGTATCCACCGCCGATGACGAGCACATCGGTGGTGATCGATTCCATCAACGCAGGTGTGGGCGGCGCGGCCGGCGCCGTGGCGGCCCACAGTGATGCCGGCAGCGGCTCGCCGCCGAATGTGCCGGGGGCGATATCGAGTTGCGGCTGCGTCATGGCACGAGGTCTCCGGGAGGAGCATCGGCGGGTTTGTGCAGCACGCGGCGCAGGAAGTCTTGCGTGCGCGGCTGGCGCGGGGCGCCGAGCACCTGCGCGGCTGGGCCTTCTTCGACGATGGTGCCGCTGTGCAAAAAGCACACGCGGTCGGCCACCTCGCGCGCAAAACCCATCTCGTGCGTGACGACGATCATCGTCATGCCTTCGCGGGCCAGGGCGCGCATCACCTCCAGCACATCGCCGACAAGTTCGGGGTCGAGCGCAGATGTGGGCTCGTCAAACAGCATCGCCTCGGGCTCCATTGCCAGCGCGCGGGCAATCGCCACGCGCTGCTGCTGGCCACCGGAGAGCTGCGCCGGATACGCCTGCGCCTTGGCGGCCAGGCCCACCTTCTCCAGCAGCGCCATCGCCTTGGCACGCGCCGCTTCGGGGCGTTCGCCCTTCACATAGACCGGGCCTTCCATCACGTTTTCCAGCACGCTGCGATGCGGAAACAGGTTGAAGCGCTGGAACACCATGCCCATGCGGCTGCGCAATGTGTGGATGGTCTTGCTGTGCCGATCGACGCGTTCGCCGAAGGCCCGGATCTCGCCGCCGTCGTACGCCTCCAGCCCGTTGATGCAGCGCAGGACGGTGGATTTGCCTGAGCCCGATGGGCCGATCAGGCAGACGACTTCGCCTTTGTTCACATGCAGGCTCACGCCGCGCAGCACGTGGTGCTCGCCAAAGTGTTTCTGCAGATCGCGAATCTCGATCATGGCTTGGCCCTCCCTGCGCCCATGCGGCGTTCAAGCTTGCGCAGGCCGAACACCAGCGGCAGGCTCATCACCAGATACAGCAGCGCCACCAGCGTGTAGACCGTCATGTTCTGGAACGTGGACGAGGCGATGAGCTGCCCCGCGCGCGTCATTTCCGCCACCGTGATGGTCGACACCAGCGAAGAATCCTTGAGCATCATCACCAGCGTGTTGCCGTACGGCGGCAGCGCAATGCGAAACGCCTGTGGCAGGATCACGCGCCGCATGATGAGCGCGCCGCGCATGCCCATCGCCTGGGCGGCTTCGCGCTGGCCGGGGTCCACGGCCTCGATGCCGGCGCGGAAGTTCTCTGCCTGATACGCCGAATACGCAATGCCCAGCCCGATCACGCCCGCCTGAAACGCGGTGAGCTGAATGCCGATGTCCGGCAGCACGAAGTAGATGTAGAAGAGCTGCACGATGATCGGCAGCCCGCGGATGATGTTGACGATGGTCGCCCCAGCCGCAGACACGGCCTTGATAGGCGACAACCGCATCAGCGCAAGCCCCAGGCCGATCACGCTGCTGAGCAGGAACGACAGCACGGTCACCTCAACCGTGACCACCGCCCCTTTCAGCAGGATCGGCAGGAAGTCCTGCGCGTTCTCAAGAAACGTTGCAACACTCATGGCGCATCACCGATCCGAAATCAGATGCCCCACTTTTTGACGATGGCATCCAGCGTGCCGTCTGCCTTGATCTTGGCGATGGCCTTGTTGATGCGGTTGAGCGTTTCGGTATCGCCCTTGCGCACCACCAGGCACACATCGCCCACGTTGGCGGGTTTGTAGCCGGCGGCCAGCTTCACGCCCTGGAAGGCGTGCTGACGAATCTGGTACGCGATGATGGGCTGGTCGCCCAGGCCGGCCTTGATGCGGCCCAGCGCCAGGTCGCGCGTCATGTCGGCCACCGAGTCGTAGCTGCGCACTTCCTTGAAGATGCCCTTCTTGTTGAGCATGTCGAGGAACACCGTGCCGACCTGCGCGCCCACCACCTCGCCTTTCAGATCATCAAGCGTGGCGTAGTTCTTGGCGTCGTCGGCCTTGACGATCAGGCCCTCGCCGTACGAGTAGACCGGGTCGGAAAAATCCACCACCTGCGCGCGTGCCGGTGTCTTGAGCATCGCTGCCGAGATGATGTCGATCTTGTTGGACGTGAGCGATGGAATGAGTGCGGAGAACACCGTCTGCTGCACGTTCACGTTGAAGCCGCCCGCCTTGCCCACGGCCGTTACGGTGTCGACCATCATCCCCTGGATCGAATTCGTCTTCACGTCCAGAAACGTGAACGGCACGCCCGTGGCCGTGGCCCCCACGTTGTAGGTGGCGGGCGCACCCTGCGCCCAGGCAAACGATGCGGTGCCGAGCATGCACAAGGCCAGTGCAGCGCGACGGAAGGTGGTGACAACAGACATGGCAATCCTCCAGGCAATGGAAAAAAGACGCACCCCGAACGCGCATGCACGGGGACTGGCTCAACGTGATGCAATGCTTGTGCCAATATTCGAACGTATCGAATCGATTAATAACTATGGAAAACCACTAATCGACGTATGCAAATCGATATGCGATTCTTTGTTCGTTGATTTACCACTGAGCCGCCACTTGTCATGACCGACGCTGCTGAATCTGCCTACGCCCCCGACCTGCTGTTCAACCAGTCGCTGGAGAAAGGGCTGGCCGTGCTGGGCGCCTTCAACGCGCAGCGCCGCACCATGACGATTGCCGACGTGGCCGCTGCCGCCCGCATCAACAAAAGCTCGGCGCAGCGCATGGTCTACACGCTTGAGCAGCTCGGCTACCTGCGCAAGCATCCGCAGACGCGCCGCTACCAGCTCACCCCGGCGGTGATGAAGATCGGATTCAACTACTTGGCCGCCGACACGCTTATCGACGTGGCCAATCCGTTCCTGGCCGAACTCACCAAGATGACCACCGAAACCTCGTGCCTGACCGAGCCCGATCAGGACGAGATGGTGTACGTCGCGCGCTTTGTGAGCGCGCACTTTGTGCCGGTGCATATGCCCATCGGCAGCCGCATCCCGATGTATTGCACGGCGTCTGGCCGGGCCTACCTGAGCGCTCTACCGATGCCTGAGGCGCAGGCCATCGTGGAGGCGTCGCAGCGCGTGGCGCACACCATGCACACGCGCACCGAGGTGGCCGACATCATGGAAACGCTGCGCCAGGCGCGCCAGCGCGGTTACGCCACCAACTGCGAAGAACTGTTCCTTGGGGATATGACCATCGCCGCGCCCATCGTCAGCAGCAACGGGCGGCCGCTGGGGGCGATCCATCTTGTTGCGCCCACCGGGCGGTGGACGGCGGAAGAGATGGAAACGAAGCTGGGCCCCGCGCTGCTGCAATGCGCGCGGGCGATCAGCACGTCAGTGCGGGCGCTGGGGTAGCGCGGCGCGCGGCGGGCATCAGCCGGGCGCCGCACACCACCATCAAGCCTTGGGCGCCTTCACCAACACCACTGGGCATTCGGCATGCGCGAGCACCCGGCCCGCCACCGAGCCCATCAGCGCTTCGACGAACACGCCGCGCCCGTGCGAGCCCATGACGATGGCCGCGGCCCCCGCGCTTTGCGCGTGATGCACGATGCGGTCGGGCGGAAAGCCCACCAGAGCATGCTGCTCGAACGGCACGCCAGCCGCACCCAGGATCGCGCAGACCGATGCCATGGCGCCGGCGCTTTCCTCCGCGTACCAAGCGTCGACCTCTGCCTTGCCGACGAGCGACTTGATGTCGCCCGAGAGATCCGGCATGCAGTGCACAACGTGCACCGTCACATCGCTGCCGAAGAGGGTCTTGTCGGCAATGCAGCGTGCTGCCGCATCGGAATAGGCCGATCCGTCCGTCGCCAGTACCAGGGTTTTCATGTGGCCTCCTTGCCATGTTTGCGACCGCGCCGCGTGCGCGGCCGGCGTCTGCTTCCAACTTAAGCGCTGCTGAAAGCCACGCGTTGATACGAGTCAACGGAAGCGCTGTGGTGCGGTCACCCGGTCAGCGTTTGCACAGGAAGGCAGGCAGAATGCGCAGGTTGACCCAGATTTCGCGCCCCCCATGACGACCACGCCATCCCTTTCCGATTACCCGCTGCACTCGACCGACAAGCTCCGCTACGGCGACACCGACCGCCAGGGCCACGTCAACAACGCCGTCTTCGCCACGTACCTGGAGACGGGCCGCGTAGAGATGCTGTTCTCCCCCGACAACCCGCTGGCCGCGCCCGGCTGCGAGTTCGTCATCGCGCAGCTCGTGCTCGACTTCCGTAGTGAAATTCTTTGGCCCGGCTCCGTGCAGATCGGCACGCGCGTGGCAAGCGTCGGTCGCAGCTCGGTCAAGCTGGAGCAGGCCATCTTTCAGAATGGCCGCTGCGCCGCCACCTCGCAATCGGTGATTGTGCAGATCGACGTTGCCACCCGCCAATCGAGCCCGATTACCGACAGCGCCCGTCAGCGCCTTGCCGCGCTCACCGCCACCCCTGCTGGCGCAGAAGCGGAGTGACGCGCGCTGTACGCAAACGACCGCCCGCCAGAAATTTTTAACTTTGATTGCACTTCCGCCGCTTGCCGGTGGGAAGATTGCTCTCCCGTTCAATCACGCGGAGGTGACCATGGGACTGTTGGATGAAGTGGGCAAGATCGCCGGCGCCGTCGCCGCCGTTGAAGCCGCCGAGAAAGTTGATCCGGATGCCGGTCTGCTGACCAAGGCCGTTGCCGCCGTCGCCGGTTTCAAGGGCGCGGGCGCGCTGGAAGAGATGATCGAAAAGAAGGATGAAACCAAGGCCGAAGGCGCCGAGGCAGCTCCTGAAGATGGGGCTGCGCCGCAAGCCTGATTTGCTTGCAGGCGCTCAAAAGGATTTGGGGGACCCCGCCGGTTGGCGGGGTTTTTGTTTTGTCTACAGCGTTGACGAATCAGGAAAACACGGCGAGTCCGTGCTTCTGAACCAGCTGCAGGAGGCGTGCAGCCATGCCGCTAGGTTTTTTGTCACCTTGCTCCCACTGACGCACTGTCGAAGCAGTGGTGTTCAGATATGCAGCGAACACACTTTGGCTGACGTTCACAGATTTACGGATGCGCGCGATTGCCTTCGCATCGAATTCCGGCACGGGCTCTATGCACAGGTCGTCGTACTCGCGCATGGTTTTCTTGTCGATGAGCTCGGCGCGATACAGGTCCGAGGCTAGGCTGTGAATGGCCTCAGATGCGTCGCTCTTGAATCGTGTCTTAGTCATTGCAAATTTCCACCAGTGCTTGCAGTTCGACCAGCGAGTCAATCTCTGTGTCTCGCAGTTTGCCCAAATTTGCGGCAACTTTTCGGAAGTCCTTCAGTTCACGGTCATTGATGTTCTCTCGGTCGCTCTTGGCGAACAGAAAGACAAAGAACCAAAAATGGCCAATCTTGTTCACCACGATGCCGCGCCTGCGGTTCTGGTCGAGACGCTTCTTCCATACATTGCCGCCGAGATCGTCGCCCATGCCCTGCATTAACTGTCTTGCCGCGCGGCATAGTTCCACGTCGGTAATACCTGCGACTTTCGCCGCTCTGTTGAACCACTTGGTTTTGAAAATGCGCGGCGTGCGGGACGTCATGCTGCTCCGATGAGAACTAAATATACCACTTGGTGGTATAGATTTAGATGCCTCGTGAATGAGGGATAGCGCGCAAACTTAGCGAGCAATGTGAGCCATCGCTATCGGAATTGTCCGCAACCCAGGGCAGAGCGCTTCCTTGGGAAGACTGTGGCCATATAATCCCCACCGTCACCGCACCAACGGTGACTGGGTTTAGCAGCCCACCCCTTTTTCCCAGACGGACAGCCGCCTCCGCGCGGCATTTTTGTGTCCGGTGCTTGTGCACGCCTATGTGTTTTATGGCGGGCCGGGCGGTGAGGCCTTCGGGTCTGCCGGTAGCTGGGATAGGGCCGGTCTGCTAACGCCGTCGTCAGGCCCGCCACCCTCGTTTAGCAGCGAGCGGCGAGCCTCCATCAACCTATCCCCGGAGGCCACATGGCTACCGCACTCAGCGGGCATCGCCCCGCGTCTTACCCTTCCCCGCCGTCTTGGCGCTGCGTGCATCCCACGCAACCGGGAGGTGCCGCATGTCGCTGACCAAAAACCGCCTCTACCTTGACGGTGCAGTCTCGGCACGCGCGTTTCTGTGTCGCACGCACAGCGTCATGCGCGACCCTGGGCATTGCCGGCCCGGCAGGCTGCGCGAGCAGCTCACGTACTTTTCGGAACACGCGTATCCACCGGCATTCGTGAAAGGCTTTATCGATGCCATCGACGCGTATCTGTCGATGTCGCTCGGGGGGAGCGACGTGGATCCGCACACGTGGGAGGTGTTGGCCGCCATTGAGCGCCGGCGGGTTTCCGCCGCATAAGAACAGTTGGACCCATCCCCGAGACGGGCGGGGATGCCGGCACCACGCAGCAACGCCGTGGAATGCGCTGTGGCATGCTGGGCGCTCCGGTTTCAGACCGATATAGCGGGAGCCATTTTGAAGCTCGATCACATTGCGTTCGTCGCGCAATCCCTCGACCAGGCGCAGGCTTATGCCTCGCGGTTGTTTGGCGTGACGCTGCCTGCGGGCGGCAAGCATCCCTTGATGGGCACGCACAATCTGGTCACGCGGATCGCGCCCGGTGTCTTTCTTGAGTTCATCGCCATCGATCCCGAGGCGCCGCCCCCCAACAGGACGCGTTGGTTTGCGCTGGACCGCCTGATGCAGGAAGGCAAGCTGAAAGATGCGCCCCAACTGTTCGGCTGGGTTGCCAGCGTTCCCGATCTGGCGCGCAACGTTATGGATGCTCCGCCGCACGAATTGCTCGAGGTATCTCGTGGCGATTTGCGTTGGCACTTCTTCCACCGCAAGGACGGTGAAGCGGAGGCCGGCGGATGCTTGCCGGCGCTCATCGACTGGGCCGGCGGCCAAAGCCCGGTCGACCGGATGCAGGACGTTGGGCTGCGCCTGAACCAATTCCAACTTGCTCATCCGGAGATGCCGGCCCTCCGCGCAAAGCTTCAGGGGCTGGGGTGGAATGCTTCCGAACCGGAAAACCAATACGTCGAATTGGCCGAGGCGGCGCGGCCGGCATTGACGCTTGTGCTCGATACGCCGAATGGGCGCGTGCAGATCGAAGGCGGCGGCCTGTAACCGCCGGCCACGGGTCAGGCGGCGCGCCGCTCCACCACGCGCTGCCGTGTAGAGAACCCGTCGCGCACGCATTGGGCCAACGCCAGCGCCGCCGCACTCGCACCTTGCGCGGGCAGCAGCAGGCTGATTGCAAACATCGGCAGTTCCGGCAGGCCGGCTTCAGGTCCGAGGATGTCGAGGTCCGCCGGCACCGTCGGCGTCAGCCATGCCGTGACGGCGAGCCCGGTGCGCACCGTGGCGGTGGTCGCTTCAATGTTGCCGCTCTCGAACACCGTGCGCCATTCGATGCCGTGTTCGCCGAGCGCCTTGAGCACGCGGGCGCGGAAGGCGCAGCTCTCATCCACCATCGACAGCGGCAGCGGCCGCTTCGCATGTACGTTGCCGCCGCGCGGGCCAACCCATACCAAGCGCTCCACGCACAGGCATTCGCCCGAGGCATCATCCACCGGGGCTTCGACCACGGCGACGTCCAGCTCGCCGCGCGCAATGCCCTCCGCCAGCTCGGGCGACGTGCCGCACACGATGGTCAATTCCACCGACGGCCACGCCTCGGTAAACGCCTTGAAGATCGGCGGGAAAACGGTGCCCACGAGGTCGTAAGGCACGCCCAGGCGCACCGGACCCTGCAGCGGGCGTGCCGCCATGTCGGCCCAGATTTCGTCGTTGAGGGCGAGCAGGCGTTTGGCGCGCCCGAGGAACCGTTCACCCGCGTGGGTGAGTTCCAGCCGCCGGCCGTCGCGCTCGAACAGGCGGCATTCGAAGGCGTCTTCGAGCCGCTTGATCTGCTGGCTGATGGCGCCCTGCGTGAGGTGCAGCGCGTTGGCGGCCACCGTCATGCTGGCGTTTTCCGCCACGGCAACGAAGGTGCGCACGAGGGTGATGTCGAGGTTTTTGGCCATCGAGGCATTCTAGATGCTAATGGATTGCATCAAAAACCTTCGATTTGCTAATGGTTTTGCGCGCTCTACAGTGGGCCATCCGTCATCAACCGAAGAGTGCCGCCCATGGCCGTCGAAGCGTTTTCCTCCATCGCGCCGCTGGTGTTGTTTGCCGTGGTGTCTACCGTGTCGCCGGGCGGGGCCACGACGCTGGCGACAGCCTCGGGGTCGCAATTTGGGTTTCGGCGCTCGATTCCGCTCATGGTGGGCATTGCCGTCGGGCTGGCTTCATTGGCGGCGGGGGCGGCAGCGGGCTTGGCCGGGTTGCTGATGGCTGCGCCGGGGCTGCTGCTGGGGATGAAGGCGGCGGGCTCGGCCTATCTGCTGTGGCTGGCGTGGAAAGTGGCGCGCAGCGGTCCGCCCAAACTCAATGCCGCCGCCACGGTGCCGACCACGCTGCTGGGCGGTGCCTGCCTGCTGTGGCTGAACCCCAAGGGCTGGGCGATGGCATTGGGTGCGGCGGCTTCGTTCGCAATGCTGGCGAGCGGCCCGCTGCAGCTGGCGGCGCTGCTAGGCGCGACCTTTGGTTTGGCCGCGCTGGCGTCGCTGTCGCTGTGGTGCGCGGCCGGTATCGTGCTGGCGCGGCTGTTGAAGACGCCGCGCCAGTGGCGTGTGCTCAATGCGGTGCTGGGCGTGCTGCTGGCCGTCTCGATCGTGCCGATGTGGCAGCCGTGATCGGGTGCCAGTCGATCAGCGCACCAAGAGCTTCATCATCGCCTCAAACGTCTTGCCGTACGGCGCGCGGAACAGGCCCAGGCCGTTGATGGCCGATTGCCGGAACACCGGCTTCATCTTCGAGAACCGCTCGAACCCGTGGATGCCGTGGTACGCGCCCATGCCGCTGGCGCCCACGCCGCCAAAGGGCAGGTCGTCTTGCGCCACGTGCAGCAGCGTCTCGTTGATGCACACGCCGCCGGCAATGGTGCGGGCCATCACGCGGTCGACCGTGGCGCCGTTGCGCTCGAACAGGTACAGCGCGAGCGGCCGTGGGCGGGCGTTGATGTAGTCCAGCGCTTCGTCCAGCGTGCGATACGGCACCAGCGGCAGCAGCGGGCCGAAGATTTCTTCCTGCATCACGCGCATTGCCTCGGTGCCGCCCGTGATGAGCGCAGGCGGAAACTGGCGCGTGCCTTCGTCGGGCACGGCGTTGGTGAGCGGCAGCACCTGCGCGCCCTGCTCGCGCGCTTCATCCGCCAGGCTGGCCATGCGCTGGAAGTGGCGCGGGCTGATGAGCGTGGTGTAGTCCCGGTTGCGCGCCATGTCGGGGTACATCTTGCCGACCAGCTTGCGCGCCGCATCGACAAAACGCTGCTCGGTGCCGGCGGGCAGCAATACGTAGTCGGGCGCCACGCAGGTCTGCCCTGCATTGAGTAGCTTGCCGACCAGCGTGCGCTCCACCGCGCGGTCGAAATCTGCATGCGGCCCGATGATCGTGGGCGATTTGCCGCCCAGCTCCAGCGTGACCGGCGTGAGGTTGTCGGCCGCGGCGCGCATGACGTGGTGGCCGACGTTGGTGGAGCCCGTAAACAACAGGTGATCGAACGGCAGCCGCGAGAACGCCTCGGCCACTGCCGCATCGCCATTGATAACGCGCACTTCATCGGCGGCAAAGTTGCGCTCGATCAGGTCGGCAAACAGGGCAGAAAAGCGCGGCGTGTATTCCGACAGCTTGACCATTGCGCGGTTGCCCGCCACCAGCGCAGACACCAGCGGCCCGATGGTCAGGTAGATCGGGTAATTCCAGGGCACGACGATGCCCGCCACGCCCAGCGGTTGCGGAATCAGCCGCGTGCTGGCGGGCCGGAACCACAGGCTCACGCCCCGGCGCTGCACGCGCATCCAGCGCTTGCCGTGCGAGAGCGCATGCTTGATGCCGTCCACGCTCGGGAAGATTTCCAGCAGGTCGGTCTCTTGCCGAGAGCGGTTGCCGAAGTCTGCGCTGACGGCCTGGGTGATGGCGTCGCGGTTGTCCATGACGAGGCGCTTGAGGCGCATCAAGCGGTCTCGGCGCACAGGCCAGGCGGGCAGCATGTCGGCCTGATGGGCAGCGCGCATGGCCTCAAAGGTCTGCTGCATGCGAAGCAGGTGCGGGGCAGGCAGATCGGCAGGTTGCATGGGGACTCCTGGCAAGGTTGGCGGATCGGCGCAATCGCAAAGCAGTATGGTCGCCAGGCGCCGTTGCGACGGCCTGATACGGCTGCGCCGTGTGCGGCATGCCCGGCGCGCGTGAGCGCGCGCAACCGTGTGCCAGCCCCGAATTGCTGCGATGCAATATCTCGCCATTGGCATCAGTTCAAGGGTTTGGTTGCTGTCTCCCGCCGTTTTGTTGCATGACATCGAACGATGCCTCTAATGCGGGTAAGCCCGGTCGTTTGAAACAACCCGGCGCGCCTAGGATGTGAATTCGTGACCGGCAATAAGCCGGCGGCGTCGCTCGCCCATTAGAAAACCATCCGGAGACACCCATGGCCACCGAATCGCAGACATCCGCGCTCACCTTCGACTACGTCATCGTCGGCGCAGGCTCAGCCGGTTGCGCGCTTGCCAGCCGGCTGACCGAAGACCCGGACGTGACTGTCGCGCTGCTGGAGGCTGGGCCGCACGACCATCATCTTTCCGTCTGGGTGCCAGCCGGATGCGCGGCGTCGCTGCCGTTCAAGAACAAGCGCAACTATGGGTTTCAGACCGTGCCGCAAGCGGGGCTGGGCGGGCGCCAGGGCTATCAGCCGCGCGGGCGGGGGCTGGGCGGCAGCTCGTCGCTCAACGCGATGATCTACATCCGCGGCACGCCCAGCGACTACAACCACTGGGCGGCGCTTGGCTGCACCGGCTGGGGGTGGGGCGATGTGCTGCCGTACTTCAAGCGATCCGAGGGCAACGAGCGCTTTGCCGGTCGCGATGACGACGCGCTGCACGGCGGCACCGGCCCGCTGCACGTAAGCGACCTGCGCACCGGCAACCCGATCGCACAACGCTTTGTCGATGCCGGCGTGGCAGCAGGCTACCGCCGCAACAACGATTTCAACGGCCCCGATCAGGAAGGCGTCGGCTCATACCAGGTCACGCAGTACGACGGCGAGCGCTGGAATGCCGCGCGCGCCTACCTGCATGGCGGGGACAAGGCAGACGCCACCTTCAGCCGCAACCGCCGCCAACTCACGGTGATGCCCGACACACAAGCGCTGCGCATCGTCTTTGAGGGCAAGCGCGCGGCAGGCGTGACGGTGGAGCGCGGCGGACGCACTGAAACGCTGCGCGCGCGTCGCGAGGTGATCGTCTCATCGGGCGCGTTCGGCTCGCCGCAGTTGCTGATGGCCTCGGGCGTGGGCCCGGCGGAGCATCTGCGCTCGCTCGGCATTCCCGTCGTGCACGACCTGCCCGGCGTTGGCCAGAACCTGCAGGACCACCTCGACATCATCCTGCACAAGAAAGTCTTCAACCTGGATTTGATCGGCTATTCCGCGCGCGGCAGCGTCCATATGCTGGGCGAGATCCTGCGCTACCGGCGAGAGCGTCGCGGCATGCTGGCAACCAACTTTGCCGAAGCCGGCGGCTTCATCAAGAGCCGGCCCGATCTGGCCGATCCCGATCTGCAACTGCACTTCGTGGTGGCCATGGCCGACAACCACAACCGCACGTTCAACTACGGCCACGGCTATTCGTGCCACGTGTGCGTGCTGCGCCCGAAGAGCCGCGGCGAAGTGCGCCTGGCCTCCGCCGATACGCGCGACGCACCGCTGATCGATCCACGTTTCCTGTCCGACCCGGACGACATGAACGGCATGCTCGCCGGCTTCCGCGCCGTGAAGAGCATCTTCGCGCAGCGTCCGTTGGCTGACCTTGGCGGGCGCGAGCTGTATTCCGGAAACATCCGCGGCGATGGCTCCGACGACGAAGCCGTCCGCGCCCTGATCCGCCAGCATGCCGACACCATCTATCACCCCGTCGGCACCTGCAAGATGGGCAGCGCGGACGATGCAATGGCCGTGGTGGACCCCGAACTGCGCGTGCGCGGCCTCACGGGCCTGCGCGTGATCGACGGCTCGGTCATGCCCACGCTGATCGGCGGCAACACCAACGCCCCGATCATCATGATCGCCGAGCGCGCCGCAGACCTCATGCGCCAAGGCGGCCGCCCGACGCTGAACGTGGTGAGCAGCATCCCCGCACAAGCTGCCCCCGCCGAAGTGCACTGAGAAACAAGACAGCAAGACACACCTGGGCGCCAACCCAGGCACACTCACGGTGTGGCCGTTGATGCCCTAGATGGCGCCTTGAATTTGTGTGAGCGGGCGGATGAAGGAAGGAGGCTTGTCTGAGCGCAGCGAGTTTGCCTCCTTCCCCGCACGGTCACAGAAATTCAAGGAGTCTTTCGCCATCTCGGGC
>JYOB01000014.1:35414-275741 GCA_000955795.1 Burkholderiaceae bacterium 26 | reverse complement strand
TTTCTTTGCTTACTTTCTTTGGCAAGACAAAGAAAGTGAGTCAGCCCCGGCAGGGGATGAAACCAGGGATGCACCAACAACATCAACGAGCACCCCGAAGCAAATCAGACATCAGTTCCCAGCACTATCCGTAGGCGTATTAAACGAATCCCGCAGCAAATAACTCATCGGCACCTCCAGATTCACCCCATTCGGCGGAATCGGCTGCTGAAACCACTTCTTGTACAGCTTCGGCACCTCGCCATCGACAATCAGCCGCGTCATCGATTGGTCGATCAGCTTCTTGAACTCGGGGTCCTGCTTGCTGAGCATGATCGCGTATGACGACACAAGCTGCGTCTTGCCCGTCAGGCGGTAGTCAGCCGGGTTCTTGGCCGTGGCGCGCATGCCCGAGAGCAGGATGTCGTCACCGGCAAATGCATTGGCGCGGCCATCGGCCAGCATGGCGAAGGCGCTGCGCAGGTCGTTGGCATCCACCACGTGCATCGTCATACCCGTCTCGTTGAGCTTGCGTGCGAGGTCGGCATTGGTCGATCCGCGTGCGGCCACCACGGTCTTGCCGTTCAGGTCTTCCCATTGCTGGATCGGCGAGCCAGCCTTCACCAGCATGCGGCCCTTGGTGATGTAGTGCGGAATGGTGAAGGCGACCTTCTCACGGCGCTCGCGCGAGTTGTTGGTTGAGCCGCATTCCAGGTCGGCCTTGCCCGAGGCGACCACGTCCATGCGTGTGGCGGCTGTCACCGGCAGGTACTGCACCTTCAGGTCCGGGCGCTTGAGCGAGGTCTTGATCGAATCGATCAGGCGCGAGCAGATGTCGATGGTGTAGCCGACCGGCTTGGTGCCATCAAGGTACGAAAACGGAATCGAGTCTTCCCGATACGCCACGTGCACCGTGCCCGAATCGCGGATGCGATCGAGCGTCGGAGTGGCGGCAACGGCGTTGGATGGGAAGAAGGCGGTGGAAACAGCAGCGGGAACGGCAAGCGCGGCCAGCAGCCACGTGCGCGCAGCGAACGGCATCGTCAAAGGTCCTAGGAGAGGTTCGGGCTTCTAATGGCCAGCCGACCGCATCGGGGCCCTATCGACGCGGCCGTGCGCGCAATCGATTGCCGGGCTACATCCGCCCGACTGCGCAGCATTGGCTGGGGCGCGCCGTCACTCCCCCCGGGAATGCCAAAACGTGAAGCAATGTCACGCGCCGCCATGGGCGCGCATTATGCGCTGAATGCGGGTATACCCTCAAGCACCTTCTCGGTGCATGGTTGATCAGCGTTGCGCTAATCCGCCACCTTGTCGGTCGGGAACTTGAACGAATCGCGCAGCAGGAAGCTCATCGGGATTTCCAGCTTCACGCCATTGGGCGGAATGGGTTGCTGGAACCACTTTTTGTAGAGCTTTTCCGCCTCGCCATCGAGGATCGTGCGTGACATCGCCAGGTCGATCACTTTCTTGAACTCCGCGTCGTCCTTGCCGAGCATGATCGCGTATGGCGCCACAGCCAGGTTGCTGCCGACGACCGCGTAGTCCGCCGGGTTGGGTGACGTCGCCCGAAAGCCATAGAGCAGCACATCGTCCATCGCAAACGCATCGGCCTTGCCGGCCGCCACCATGCCGAAGGCTTCGGCGTGGTCGCGGGCCTCCACCACGTTGACCTTGAGCACGCGCGCATCGGCCATCGCGCGGATCTGCCCACCGTTCGTGCTGCCGCGCGTGGACACCACCGTCTTGTTGTTGAGGTCTTCCCAGCGGTGAATGCCTGAACTGGTCTTCACCAGCATGCGGCTGCTGGCAATGTAATGCGGGATAGTGAACGCTACCTTCTCGCGCCGCTCGCGCGTGTTGTTGGTCGAACCGCATTCGAGGTCTGCACGGCCCTCGGCGATGGCGGCGATACGCGTGGCGGGTGTCACGGCCACGTATTGCACCTTCAGGTCGGGCCGCTTGACCGCCACCTTGATCGCGTCGACCAGCCGCGCGCAGAGGTCGATCGAATACCCCACCGGCTTGCCGCCATCGAGATAGGAGAACGGTACGGAGTTCTCGCGATACGCCAGCCGGACAGTGCCGGTATCGCGGATGCGGTCAAGCACGGGGGATGCAGCCAACGCCTGGAAAGTGCACAACGCCAGGCCGGCCGCGAGCAATGCGCGGGTCGGGTGCGGCACGGAATGTCTCCTGTCTGGTTATTTTTCTGGTGCCGGCGCGCTCGCGCGGCTCCCCCACCCTAGGCGATGTGATCTTTCATCCCGCTTTCACGCCGGCCTTCCCGCGTTTCTCTTCACAGAATCTTCATACGGGCCACGCGCGTTGCAGCACCGCACCCAGCTCCTGCGCATGTCCGTCGAGCGTGCCGAACACGCGGCCGTGCTGATGATGGAAGCGGCTGGCGATGAAGCGCTCGGCGTCGTCCGGATGCGCGTGGGCCAGCATCAGCGCCGCCTGTGCCGTGAGCGCCAGCCCCTGCGCGATGCGGCGTGCGGAGGTTTCCTGGATGTCGCCCGGCTGATGCAGCATCGCCTGCAGCGCAGCCAGTTCCGCGCGCACCGCACGGTGGCCCTGCGCGCGCTCGCCAATGTCGTGCACCAGGCGCAGCGCGTCGTCCGGCGTGCGGGCGATGGCGCGCAGCACGTCCAGGCACATCACGTTGCCCGAGCCCTCCCAAATGGAATTGACCGGCGCTTCGCGGTACAGGCGCGCCATCGGCCCTTCTTCCACGTAGCCGTTGCCGCCCCAGACTTCCATTGCCTCGCCGGTCGCCTCGATGGCGCGCTTGCAGACCCAGAACTTGGCGGCGGGCGTGACGATGCGCTTCCACGCCGCAGCCAGCGGATCGACGTCGGCACGCTCGAACGCGTTGCCCAACTCCATCATCAGCAGCGTTGCCGCCTGCGACTCGAGCGCGAGGTCGGCCAGCACGTTGCGCATGAGCGGTTGATCGGCCAGCAGGCGGCCGAATGCCATGCGATGGCGCGCGTGGTGCAGGGCTTGCATCAGCGCGTGGCGCAGGATGGCCGCGCTGCCAATCACGCAATCCAGCCGCGTGTGCGTCGCCATCTCGATGATGGTCGGAATGCCGCGCCCTTCTTCGCCAATCAGGATGCCCTCTGCGCCGAGGAACTCCACTTCGCTGCTGGCGTTGGACCGGTTGCCGAGCTTGTCTTTCAGGCGCTGGATCTGGATCGGGTTCTTGCTGCCATCGTCACGAAAGCGCGGCACGAAGAAGCACGACAGCGGCCCGTCTTCTGCGCCCATGCGCGCGACCACGAGGTGCGCATCGCACATCGGTGCAGAGAAGAACCACTTGTGCCCGGTGATCGCGTATGTGGCGCCGCGGCCCTCGCCGCGCAGGGGCGTTGCCACCGTGGTGTTGCTGCGCACATCGGAGCCGCCTTGCTTTTCGGTCATGCCCATGCCGACAAGGATGGCGGTCTTCTGGCGCCACGGCAGATCGCGTGCGTCGTGTTCGCGGGCGTAGAGACGCGGCCCCAGATCGGCAAACAGCGCCGTCTCTTTCTGCAGAACGGGGATGCTCGCGAACGTCATCGTCGCCGGGCACAGCGTGCCGGATTCGATCTGCGCCTGCATGTAATAGCCCGCCGTGCGGGCGGCCCATGCGCCCGCACGCGGCTCGGCGAAGGGCAGCGCCTGCAGCCCCTGGCTGCGCATCAGGCCCAGCAGCGCATGCCACGCCGGGTCGAAGCGGATGGCGTCGATGCGCTCGCCGGTGCGGCTGTGGGTGTGGAGTTCGGGGTGGTATGTGTTGGCCTCGGCGGCCCACCGCAGCGTCTCGGGGGCGCCGAGCTGATCACCGAAGGCTTGCAACGCGCTGGCGTTCCAGCCGCCGCCCAGACGTTCGAGTGCGTTTTGCAGCGTGGTGTCGGACGTGAAGGGGTTGAAGCCGGTCAGGTCCGGGACCTGGTTGAAGACGCGGTGGGTGGCCTCGGTGGGCATTTGGGGTCTCCTGACGTGGCGCTTTTGGTTGTGTGGGCCATGGTAGACCACCGGCGGTGGGGGTGGGTGGAGGAGGATTTCTATACGGTTGCCGCTTGGATGGCGGCCCCATCCCACTCAAGAAACAGATACACGCCCTTGTCCTCCACCAGGCGAAACCCCATCCGCTGATACAAGCGCTGTGCAGGGTTGAAGCGTTCCACATGGATCTGCACGCGTTTTCCTGAAGCGCGGGCCTGCGCAAACACAGCAGAAATCACTGCACTGCCGATCCCCGAACCGCACTGCTCCGGCACCAGCGAGATATCGATGATCAGCAGGGCTTCCTGTCGATGCTGCAGGTAGATCCGCCCGGCGGGTACGCCATCCTGTTCGATCACGAAAAATTCCGCGTCGGGGTAGGCAAAGTAGGCGCGTTGCTGGGCATCGAACTGCATCCGCACGAACTGCGCTTTCTGTTCGGTGGTCCAGCCTGTCGCCCGCAGCTCGGCTTCGCGGGCGGTGCCGTAGAGGTGCAGGAGGAAGGGCTGGTCAGCGTCGGTCAGCGGCCGCAGTGTGGTGCCGTGCCGTTCAATGCGGAAGACGGGCATGCGGTGCCTCAGCTGAGATTGAAGCAGGCCTGATAGCGGAAGCCGTCGGCACTGCGTTCGACCGGTACCAGAAAGATCGCCTGTTCGGGCAGCGTGTCGTGCTGCAGGAAGTACGTGCCCTGCTGCAGCGTGAACGAGGCATCGCCTGTAAAGAACAGCGAGAACGCCTGCTGGCCCGGGCGTGCCGCCGGTGTGGTCACTTCGTTCAGTCGCAGGGTGAACTGCGGATTGGGGATCTGGCCGGGCTCCTGCAGCACAGAGAACGCGGTGCCGACATGCGGCTGGAACAGTTCGGCGGAGAGGGTCATGGGGGCAACGAAAAGACGGATGCGGAAATCGGCGGGCCGAAAGGCGGACCGGTGCGACATGCGCGGCCGGTCCGCCACGAGGGCTCGGCTTACGGACGCGTCGGCCAAGCGCCCTGCAGGGCGATGCAGTAGTTCATCACCAGGTATGGCTGCATGTTTTCGTGCGGCAGACTGCCGCCGGCTATGCCGACTGCCTGCGGGGACAGGGTCGTGAGGGCCGGGGACGAATCCGTCGCGATGAACGCCTGGTTGAATGTCACCTGGAAGCGCGACGGCAGACGGCCTGCTGCCGTTTGTGAAGCTGCACGGCTGTTGTCACCGTATGCGGTGTGCGTGTGAGCGGGCATCTCCTCGCTCAACAGCGTGACCGTCGACGAGCCTTGCAACTCGTTCGGCACGCCGTTCTGCTCCGTGCCTACTACTGCCCGCCCCCGCAGGTCGGGCAAGCCGAACGTGCTCGTGCCGTTGCCGCCATACATGGTGCCCAGGATCGAGAACAGCGCGGTGTTCTGTGAGATCGGCATGATCGCGCCGTCGCAGGCTGCCCAATCCACCGGGGCAAAGTTGAAGCCGAAGACCCGGATTTCTCCGAGGAATTGATCAGACATGGGGTTCCCTTTTCGACTCAGCCTTGCGACGGGTAGATGCCCGCGGTGGCAATGATGTAGTTGATGGAGGCCGTCGGCATTTGATTGGTATGTGGCTGATTGCCACCGGCCTGCCCGATCGTCTGGGGGGCCAGTGCGGCCTTGCCCGGCGGATTTGCCGTGCCGGCGTCGTAGAAGCCCTGCTCGTTCGGTACGGTCGCCAGCAGTGTGCCGGGGCCGGGCGTGATGGTGGTGGCGGCCGCACTGGTGCAGTTGATGGCGTGGTTGTGCCCCGGAATCTGATCGGTCGTCAACGTCACGCTGTCGACGCCGAACTGCTGACCGATCAGGCGGTTGGTGAGTCCTAGGCCCTGTCCTTGTCCCACGGGAAGCTTCCCTTGCAGGTCCGGCAAGCCGAAGTTGCTCTGGCCATCGCCACCATAAGTGGTGCCGAGCAGGGTGAAGAGGGCCTCGTTCTCGGATATGCCAATGATCTGGCCCTGGCAAAGCAGCCAGCCCACCGGGGCATAGTTGCCAGCGAACAGGCGGATTTCGCCAACGTATGGTTCTGCCATGAGTGATCTCCTAGCCGCGTGACGGGTACACGCCGGTCAGCGCGATGATGTAGTTCAGCGCCAGCGAAGGCTGCATGTTCTCGTGCGGCTGGTTGCCGCCGCTGCTGGAGCCGCAGGCTTCGCTCGACAGTGGCGTCAATGTGCCCGGGGCGCCGTAAAGCAGGGTGCCCGCGCTTGGGGGCCCCGGATTCGTCGCGTTGTAAATGTTGCTGGTGGCTAGAAGATGGTTCTGCGTGATGCCGGTATTCGGCAATGTGGCAGGCGTCGTCGATGCGGTGAATGAGTGGCTGTGCGCCGGCAGTTGCGGGGTCGACAGCGTGACGGTCTCGGCGCCACCTACCTCGCCCTGCACGTAGTCCTGGAGGTCGCGGTGCAGCGGCGTGCGGCCGCGCAGGTCCGGCAACGCGAAGTTGGTCGTGCCATTGCCGCCATATTGGGTGCCCAGCAGCGAAAACAGCGCGGTGTTCGTCTGGATGGACAGCAGTGCGCCATTGCACAAGGCCCATCCTTTTGGTGGAAAAGGAAATCCACAGAGGCGAATTTCGCCCAGGTATTGATCCACGACCCCTCCTCGTAATGTGGCACCGCCACGATATTGAATTCTTCGCTTCGAAGCAGAAATTTTTCTATTAATGGTCTCTGCGTCTCAATTTGATTGCCAGTCTGGTCATGGCGTATCAGCAGACATAATGGACGGGATTTTCGCGTTGCCCATATGAAAATCCAGTGTCAAGGCAGAAGAGCGTGCCAAAAGCGACACATCATGCCAATTCATCCGAAAGTTGGTGTTGACGACACGGGACACCTTTCATAGCATCGCGTCGGGATCATTACGCCTGCTCATTTTAAAAGAAACAAAGGGGCATTGATCTGCCGGGGGGTATTTGTGAGGGTTAACGCTTAATCATTGCCTGGTTAGACGCTATGCAATGGATTGTAGGTGTTCAAATCTGCGCGCTATTTCCCCTCATTACCGGGGAGTGCCTGATAGGGATCGGGCACTGAATTTCCCATGACGACACAAAGAGAAAAGCCCGCGACAGAGCGGGCGGAGCGAGGGAGAAATGCGCGTGCTGAAACAAAGCAGCCCGTATGGCCGGCGTGGGGTCGCCGGATGGTCAATGTTCAGGTGCCTGAAGGCGCAGGGGCGGGAATGGATGCGCCGGGGCCTGCTGGCCGTGCTGGCGATTTGGCTGACGGTGTTGTCGCAGGGGGCGTTTGCGAGTTCGTGTACGGTCACGTTCTCAACGACAATCAACACCAAGAAGGCCTATTCCTTCACTCCCACCGATCAAGCTAACTGCGAGCATGGCGGCATAATCCCCATCGCATTCGACAGCGCGGGCAACGGCAACAATACGGACCCGCCCGCGCAAACGACGCCCACCGCACAGGGCGGCACCATTGCGGTCTACAACGGGTTTGTGCCTCCAGCCGGGGACCCAAACATCAGTGGTTTCGTCTATACCCCGGCCACCAACTTCAGCGGCACTGACACGGCCGTGTTCTATACCAGTGACGACGGTGTCACCTACACACCGAGCGGTACCGTCATCATCACTGTCATCAACCCTGCGCCGACGGTGACGAGCATTTCGCCGAGCTCAGGCCCCACCGCAGGCAGCACCTCCGTCACCATTACGGGCACCAATTTCACCAGCGTAACGGCGGTCAAGTTTGGCGCGACCAACGCCACCGGCTTCACTATTGATAGCGCCACGCAGATCACGGCCACCTCGCCGGCAGGGGCCGCTGGCACTGTTGACGTCACCGTGACCAACGCTAGCGGAACCAGCACCACCGGCATCGCCGACCGATACACCTTTGTGGCGCCTCCCGTTGCGAACGCGGTCAGCACCACCGTTACACACGGCAGTACAAGCAACCCCGTCACGCTGAACATCACCGGAGGCACGCCGACCGGCGTGGCCGTCGCAACGCAGGCAGCGCACGGCACAGCCACCGCGTCGGGCACGTCGATCACCTACACGCCCAGCGCGTCCTACTCTGGCTCGGACTCATTCACGTACACGGCAACCAACGCGGGCGGCACGTCTGCTCCGGCCACCGTGACCGTCACCGTGTCGAATCCGACAGTCACATATGGGCCGTCCTCGCCTGCAGCCGGCACGGTGGGTACGGCTTATAGCCAAACGCTGGCTTCGGCCAGTGGCGGCACGGCGCCTTATACCTACACGATCGCGTCGGGTGCGCTGCCGGCGGGCATCTCGCTGGCCAGCGACGGCACGCTGTCGGGCACGCCCACGGCGGGCGGTACGTTCAACTTCACCGTCACGGCCACCGACAGCAGCACAGGCACCGGCCCGTTCACGGCGACCAGCGGTACGCTCACGCTGACCGTCGCCGCACCGACGATCACGCTCTCGCCGTCCACACTGAGCAATGCCACCGTTGCAACGGCATACAGCCAGACGATAACGGCCAGCGGCGGTACGGCGGCCTACACCTACGCCATCACTGCTGGAGCGTTGCCGGCCGGCCTCACGCTCAGTTCTGGCGGCGTGCTGTCGGGGACGCCCACGGCAGGCGGCACGTTCAACTTCACCGTGACCACCACCGATAGCAGTACCGGCAGCGGCCCGTATACGGGCAGCCGCGCCTATTCGCTGGTCGTCAATGCGCCCACGTTGGCGATCACACCGGCATCGGGCAGCCTCAGCGCTTCGGCCGGCGTGGCTTACAGCCAGACCTTCACAGGCAGCGGCGGTCTGGCGCCATACACCTATAGCCTTGCGGTCAATAGCGGGACGATGCCGACCGGTCTCTCGTTCAACACCGGCACCGGCGTGTTGTCCGGTACGCCCACCACCACGGGCGTGGTCAATTTCACGGTGACTGCCACCGACCACGCAACTGGCACGGGGCCGTACAGCACGTCTGGCACCTACACGCTGACCACCTCGGCGCCCACCATTACTGTGTCGCCCACCACACTGAGTGCGGCAACTGTCGGCGCCGCCTACAGCCAGACTGCCACGGCCAGCGGGGGTGCCGCGCCTTATAGCTACGCACTGACTGCGGGTGCGCTGCCAGCGGGCCTGAGCTTGAATGGCAGCACCGGGGCGATCACTGGCACGCCCACGGCGGGCGGCACCTTCAACTTCACCGTCACGGCCACCGACGCCAACAGCTATACCGGCTCGCGTGCGTACACCCTGACGGTGGGCGCTGCCACCGTCACGGTGAGTCCGAGCACGCTGCCGGGCGCTACCGTCGCTACGGCTTACAGCCAGACCATCTTGGCCAGCGGCGGCACAGGTTCCTACACGTATGCCGTCACGGCGGGTTCGCTGCCGGCGGGGCTGACGCTGTCCAGTAACGGCACGCTGTCGGGTACGTCCACGTCGGGTGGCGTGTTCAACTTCACCGTCACCGCGACTGACAGCAGTACCGGAACCGGCCCCTACACCGGAAGCCGTGCCTACTCCTTGACGATCGCGTCGCCCACCTTGACCATCACACCGGCCTCGGGTTCTCTCAGCGGTGTGGCAGGCACGGCGTACAGCCGCAACTTCACGGCAAGTGGTGGTACGAGCCCATACATCTATGGCCTCGTGGTCAACAGCGGCACCATGCCCGCGGGCCTGACGTGGAACGGCGCCACCGGCACGCTGTCAGGTACTCCAACCACGGCCGGCACGGTCAGCTTTACTGTCACCGCGACCGACAGTTCGACGGGGACGGGCGCTCCATTTGCGGTAGGCGGTGTCTATACGCTCACCATCGCCGCGCCTAGCGTGACGGTATCGCCGGCCACGCTGCCCAACCCGGCGATTGCATCGGCGTACAGCCAAACCATCTCGGCAGCCAATGGCACCGCGCCGTACACCTACGCTGTGACGGCGGGTGCGTTGCCGGCAGGCCTGAGCTTGAACACCACCACCGGCGTCCTCTCGGGCACGCCCACCGCAGGCGGAACGTTCAACTTCACCATCACGGCGACGGATGCGAATAGCTTCACGGCCAGCCGTGCCTACAGCGTCACCATCGGTGCGCCCACGGTCACGGTGAGTCCTGCGGCCGCCAATTCGGCCCAGATCACCACGGCCTACAGCCAGACCTTCAGTGCGGCCGGCGGCACCGCGCCTTACACGTACGCCGTGTCCACAGGTACGTTGCCCGCGGGCCTCAGCCTGAACGCCAGCACAGGCGTTCTGTCGGGCACGCCCACTACGCTGGGCAGCAGCACCTTCACCGTGAAGGCCACTGACAGCAGCACAGGCACCGGCGCCCCGTACAACGGGACACGCAGCTACACGATCACGGTGGGCCAGGTGATCGGCACTGCGCCGGCAATCACGGCCACCACCATGTCGACGGCACCGATCACGCTGCATGCAACGGCCAATGCAACGGGCGGTCCGTTCTCGTCCATTGCGATTGTCAGTCCGCCTGCCAGCGGCACTGCCGTCGTCAACGGTCTGGACATCGTCTACACCCCCACCCCGACCACCTCCGGCGCAGTCAACTTCACCTATGCGCTGATCAACACGGCTGGCACATCCGCGCCGATTCCGGTGACGGTCAACGTGAATGCGGTGCCGATTGCCGTGGCGCAGAAACAGGCCATCACGTCATCTGGCCAGGCGGTGAGCGTGGATTTGACCGAAGGCGCCACGGGCGGCCCCTTCACGGGGGCGACGCTGGTGTCGGTGGTGCCAGCCAACGCCGGCACGGCCACGATCGTGCAGAAGGCTGTGCAGACGCCGGCGGGCGTGAGGAGCCCGGCTAAGGCGGCATCGACCTATGTGCTGAACTTCACCCCGTCGGGCACCTACAGCGGCCAGGCCGTGCTGACTTACACGCTGTCCAACGCGTTTGCCACCTCGGCGCCGGCCACGGTGCAGGTGAGCGTGGCGCCGCGCAAGGACCCCTCGGCCGACCCGGATGTGGCCGGTCTGATCAACGCGCAAGTCCAGGCTGCGCGCCGCTTTGCCACCACGCAGATCGACAACTACAACCGTCGCCTGGAAGCGCTGCATGGCACTGGCCGGGCACCGTCAAGCAACGGTTTGACAGTCGCCATGCCGGGCCAGCGCGTGGACATGCAAGCGCGTTGCCAGGATGTGGCCGGCATTGCCGCGCACGATGCCTGCATGCGCGGTGACGGCCAGGGCGTGCGGCCATTCGCGCGCGGCAAGCGCAACACCGATGCGCCCAACGGCAACACCGACAAGTCGAACGCCGATGCGGGTCCCGACCTACCCGGTGCCGACGCAGCCGGCGCGGGCCCGGACAACACCGATCCGAATCTCGCGTTCTGGAGCGCCGGTACGCTGGACTTTGGTTTCGCCAACGCGGGCACGCAACGCTCCGGTTTCCGCTTCACCACAGGCGGTGTGACGGCCGGCGCAGACTATCGCGTGTCGGATCAGCTCTCGATCGGGGGCGGCTTCGGCTACGGGCGTGACTCCACCGACATCGGCAACGCGGGCACCAAGAGCACGGGCGACAGCTATAGCCTTGCGCTCTACGGCAGCTATCGCCCGCTGCCTTCGTTGTTCGTCGATGGTGTGGCCGGCTTCGGCACGCTCAGTTTTGACTCGCGCCGCTGGGTGACGGACTCCAACGACTTCGCCACCGGCAAGCGCAACGGCAAGCAAGTGTTCGCCTCCGTGTCGGCCGGCTATGAGCATCGCGATCGCACGTGGCTGATCTCGCCTTACGGACGCCTGGCGGTCTCGCAATCGACGCTGGATCAGTTCACCGAATCGGGCGCCGGTCTCAACGCGCTGACGTATTTCGATCAGACGGTGACGACGGTATCCGGCACGCTGGGCCTGCGTGCGGAATACACGCAGAAGACCAAGTGGGGCACGTTCCTGCCGTTCGCTCGGGTGGAGTACCAGCACGACTTCAATGGGCAGAGCAATGCGGGGTTGGCATACGCCGATCTGGCATCGGCGGGCCCGGCCTACTACGTGCCGGGTACGCCGTTTGGGCGCGATCGCATGCAGATCGGGTTGGGAACGAAGTTCCGGACTGGCCCGCTCACGTTTGGGTTGGACTACAGCGTGATGGCTGGGATGGGTGGTTTGCAGCAGGGGATTCGGTTGACGTTTGCTGCACCGTTCTGAGCCAATAGGCGGTAAGCGCCCAACAAAAAGCCAGCCTTCGGGCTGGCTTTTTGTTTCGGACGAGATGTCAGCGCATCAGCTAACCGTCCAGGATCACGCCGGTTTTTCCCCAGTCAGCAGGTAATGCATCAGCTCCCGCACCGGCCGAATCGCTTGCCCAAACGGCAACTTCCCGGCCCCACGGAAAAACAGCCCGCGCTCCACATCCCCGCGCAGCGCCTGCGCAAGCTTCAGGTCAATGCAGAACTGCCCGACCTTCCCAATCCCATCCCGCAGTCCGCACGTCTGCAAGCAATCGAACCCCTGCAGGCAATCCCGCACCTTGGCCTTGGCCTGCAGCGCGCTTTCGCGGGAGAGATAACGCGACAGCCAAGGCGTCATCACCGCCCGCGCCGGCAGCCCGGCCACGCTGACGAACTCGCCGATATCGCCTTGCTCCGCGCCCGTCAGCACCCGCTTGAAGCGCACGTGCGCATCGCCCTCTTCCGTCACCGCAAACGCAGTGCCGAGTTGCACCGCCGCGGCGCCCTTGTCGAGCCAATGCTTCACCTTGGCATGCGAATCAATGCCGCCGGCCAGGATGATCGGAATCTGTTCCGCCGCCAGCCCCAGCTTGATGAACAGTTCACGGCATTCGTCCAGCACGCGCGCGAACGAAAAGCGCTCGTCGCGCAGATCCTCAATGCGGGCTGCGCCCAAGTGCCCGCCCGCATGCGTCGGATGCTCGATCACCACCGCATCCGGCAACCGAGACTTCTTCATCCACCGCTTGAGCACCACGCCCACGCCGCGTGAGTCAGAAAGAATCGGGATCAGTGCAACCCTCGGGTGCTCGGCGGTCATCTCGGGCAGATCGAGCGGAAGCCCCGCGCCCATGACGATGGCATCGGCGCCGCTCTCGCACGCCTGGCGCACGAGCGCGGGGTGCGATTCCACCGCCTTCATCACGTTCACGGCGATCATGCCGTTGCCCTGGCTGCCTTCACGCGCGGCGCGGATTTCGCGGTCCAGCGCGACGAGGTTGGCGGCGTTGATGGCGTCCTTGTCGCGCGATTTCTCGGTCGCGGCGATGAGATCCGCATGGTGATGCCGCAAGTCGATGCTGGCGATGGTGCCGACGCCGCCTTCGCGCGCCACGGCGCCGGCCAGCCGGTGCGCCGAAATACCCACGCCCATCCCGCCCTGCACGATGGGTACGAGGCTGCGCCCCGCGAGTGTGAACCGACGCTCCAGCATGACAACTCCCAGCGGCAATGCCGCAATGCAATAGAAAAGGGATTGAGCGTCGCATAGGTGAAACGCAGCGGGGTTGCGCAAGATCAAGGCCGGCTGCGTCAGTGCGCGCCGCCGCACATTGCATGGCGGTTTGGACTGAAATGACCCGTCGGCCGTCACCTCATTGGTTTTCGTGCTGGCAACGCCGGCAGCCCTGTGCTTAAATTCAGCCTCGTTGGATGAAACAGGGGTGCCGTACGGATGGGCCGTGCGGCTGAGAGAGTCCCTTCGCACCCGATCCGGTTCGTACCGGCGTGGGAAGTTTCAGAACACCGCGTAGTCTCTGGCAGCCACCCCTCAGTTCTTCGGGTCACGCCACCTCTCCCGGTTTCGTCCACTGCCTGCTCCACCAGGCCACAGAATCTAGGACGAGACCATGCCCCAAGCCAAAAACGCCCCCGCCGCATCGTTCGACTCGCTGCAGTCCGAGCTCGACCAGAAGTTCGCCTATCCGGCCTCCAGCAAGACCTACATCAACGGCAGCCGCCCGGATATCCGCGTGCCGATGCGCACCATCAAGCAGACCGCCACGCGCACCGACAAGGGCGAGATGCTGAACCCGCCGGTGCCGGTGTACGACACCTCGGGCCCGTACTCCGACCCGGACGTGCACATTGATCTGAAGGCGGGCTTGGCCCCGCTGCGCGCCAAGTGGATCGACGAGCGCGGCGATACGGAAATCCTCTCGGGCCTGTCGTCCGAATACGGCCGCACGCGTGCCAATGATCCGGCCACGGCCCACCTGCGCTTTGCACAACTGACGAACCCGCGCCGCGCCAAGGCCGGCGCCAACGTGAGCCAGATGCACTACGCGCGTCGCGGCATCATCACGCCCGAAATGGAATACGTCGCGCTGCGTGAATCGCTGAACCTGCAGGCGCTGCAAGACAAGCCCGAGTACCGCCAACTGCTCAAGCAGCATCCGGGCTTCTCGTACGGCGCCAATCTGCCGCAGCGCCCGGAAGACATCACGCCGGAATTCGTGCGTGCGGAAATCGCTGCAGGCCGCGCGATCATCCCCGCCAACATCAACCACACCGAGCTGGAGCCGATGGCCATCGGCCGCAACTTCCGCGTGAAGATCAACGGCAACCTCGGCAACTCGGCGGTGACGTCATCGCTGGCCGAGGAAGTGGAAAAGATGGTGTGGGCAATCCGCTGGGGCGCCGACACGATCATGGACTTGTCCACCGGCAAGCACATCCACGAGACGCGCGAATGGATCCTGCGCAACTCGCCGGTGCCCATCGGCACGGTGCCCATCTACCAGGCGCTGGACAAGACCGGCGGCGTGGCCGAAGACCTGACGTGGGAGATGTTCCGCGACACGCTGATCGAACAGGCCGAGCAAGGCGTGGACTACTTCACCATCCACGCGGGCGTGCTGCTGCGCTACGTGCCGCTCACGGCCGACCGCATCACGGGCATCGTCTCGCGCGGTGGTTCGATCATGGCCAAGTGGTGCCTGGCGCATCACAAGGAAAACTTCCTGTACACGCACTTCGACGAGATCTGCGAAATCATGAAGGCGTACGACGTGTCGTTCAGCCTGGGCGATGGTCTGCGCCCGGGTTGCATTGCCGACTCGAACGACGCCGCGCAATTCGGCGAGCTGCACACGCTGGGCGAACTGACCAAGAAGGCGTGGGAACACGACGTGCAGGTCATGATCGAAGGCCCGGGCCACGTGCCGCTGCAGCGCGTGCAGGCCAACATGGACGAAGAGCTGAAGCACTGCTTCGAAGCCCCGTTCTACACGCTGGGCCCGCTGGTGACCGACATCGCCCCGGGCTACGACCACATCACCAGCGGCATCGGTGCGGCCAATATCGGCTGGTACGGCACCGCCATGCTCTGCTACGTCACGCCCAAGGAGCACTTGGGCCTGCCGGACAAGGAAGACGTGCGCGAAGGCATCATCACCTACAAGATCGCTGCGCACGCGGCTGACCTTGCCAAGGGCTGGCCGGGCGCGCAGCTGCGTGACAACGCGCTGTCCAAGGCACGCTTCGAATTCCGCTGGGAAGACCAGTTCAACCTCGGCCTCGATCCGGAGAAGGCGCGCGCCTTCCACGATGAAACGCTGCCGGCCGAGGGCGCCAAGATCGCGCATTTCTGTTCGATGTGCGGTCCGAAGTTCTGCTCGATGAAGATCACGCAGGAAGTGCGCGACTACGCGGCATCGCTCGACGCCAACGCCACTGCCGCAGCAGTTAACCCAACTGCGGGCATGGAAGAGAAGTCGATCGAGTTCCGCAAGAGCGGCAGCAAGATCTACAGCTAACCTACCGGTGCAATGCCAACCTCGACTTCATTCGACGTAACGATCCTCGGTGGCGGCCTCGCTGGCCGCCTGTGTGCCTGGCAACTCGCGCAAACGGGGGTGCCCCCGGCGCGCATTGCCGTGGTGGAGCGCGGCCCGCGCGACGGCAGCGGTGCCGCCGCGTATGTTGCTGCAGCCATGCTGGCGCCATTGGCCGAAGCTGCCGTGGCCGATCGTTTCGTCGTCGACTTGGGGTTGGCAAGCCTGGCGCTGTGGCGCGATTGGCTGCCCAAGCTGCGCACGCCGGTCTTCTTCCAGGAGGCCGGCACGCTGGTGGTGTGGCATGCGGCAGACCGTGGAGAAGCATCGCTGTTTGCCAACCACGTGCGCAATGCCGCGCCGCCCGAGCGCGTGGCCGCCGATCTGCGTGCCGTAGACGCAACGGGCATTGCCCAGCTCGAGCCGCTGCTCGCACAACGCTTCACGCAAGGTCTGTATCTAGCGGGCGAAGGTCAGCTCGACCCGCGCGGCGTGTTGGATGCGCTGGCGACCGAGCTTGAAGCGCTGGGCGTGCAACTGCGCTGGAACACGGAAGTTGCTGATCCGAGCCCCGACGCGCTGGCCGCTGCAGGGCTTGGCGCACGCCTCGTGCTCGATTGCCGTGGCCTGGGTGCCAAGCCGCAATGGCCGCGCTTGCGTGGCCTGCGCGGCGAGGTGGCGCGCATCCATGCGCCCGACGTGTCGCTCACGCGGCCGGTGCGCATGCTGCATCCGCGCTATCCGCTGTACATCGCGCCCAAGCCGGGCAATGTCTACGTGATTGGCGCGACCGAGCTTGAATCCGACGACATGTCGCCGGCAAGCGTGCGCTCCACGCTGGAGCTGCTGTCTGCGGCCTACGCCGTGCACCCCGCGTTTGGCGAGGCGCGCGTGCTCGAGCTGAACACGCAATGCCGGCCGACGCTCCCGGACCACCGTCCGGCCATCCGCTGGGATGGCGCTGGCACGCTGTCGGTCAATGGCCTGTACCGGCACGGCTACATGATCGCGCCCGCCGTCACCCGAGCCGCGGTGGCAGCGGCGTGCGACGTGCTGGACGGCTGTGCCTTCGATACGGACGACTGCGAATGGCCTGCGCTGTTCGCTGGCGCCGCATCCCCCGAACCTGTTTTGTCATGACGCTCAACGTCACCCTCAACGATCTGTCGCTTGCGCTGCCTGCGGGCAGCACGCTGGCCGATGCCATTGGTGCTGCCGCGCCGCAACTGCAGATCGCGCCGCCGTTTGCCGCATCGGTGAACGGCGACTTTGTGCCCAAGGCGCGCCATGCGCAGCATGCGCTCAACGCGGGCGATCGCATTGCGCTCGTGCAGCCTGTCGTGGGCGGCTAGGAGTCTTTGATGACCACTACGAATCTTTCCGCCGTGGCGGATCCGCTGCGCCTGTACGACGAGACCTTCGCCTCGCGCCTGCTGCTCGGTACCGCGCGCTACCCGTCGCCGCAATCGCTGGAAGACGCCGTGCGCGTGTCCAACCCGGCCATGCTGACGGTTGCCCTGCGCCGCCAGAGCGCCGGCTCGCCCGATGGCGGCGCCGGCTTCTGGAAGATGCTGCGCGCGCTCGGCGTGCCCGTGCTGCCGAATACCGCTGGCTGCTATTCCGCCGACGAGGCTTACACGCTCGCGCAGATGTCGCGCGAAGTGTTCGAGACCGATTG
This sequence comes from Burkholderiaceae bacterium 26, assembly GCA_000955795.1. Classification (GTDB taxonomy): domain Bacteria; phylum Pseudomonadota; class Gammaproteobacteria; order Burkholderiales; family Burkholderiaceae; genus Ralstonia; species Ralstonia chuxiongensis. The sequence goes on along the minus strand of JYOB01000014.1, from coordinate 258,377 downwards.
GATCAAGCTCGAAGTCATCGGCGATGACTACACGCTGCAGCCCGATACGCTCACCCTGCCCGCCGCCGCCGAACGCCTCATTCGCGATGGCTTCAAGGTGCTGCCGTATTGCACCGAAGACCTCGTGCTGTGCCGCCGCCTGCTCGACGTCGGCTGCCAGGCGCTGATGCCCTGGGCCGCGCCCATTGGCACCGGCCGCGGGCCCACCAACCCGTACGGCCTGCGCCTGCTGCGCGAGCGCCTGCCCAACGTGCCGCTCATCGTCGATGCGGGCCTGGGTGTGCCGTCTCACGCCACGCAAGTTATGGAATGGGGCTACGACGCCGTGCTGCTGAACACCGCTGTCGCGCAGGCGGGCGACCCGGTGGCGATGGCGCAGGCGTTTGCGATGGCCACGCAGGCTGGTCGTCTCGCGCGCCTGTCTGGCCCGATGCCTGAGCGTGATGTTGCACAGGCCAGCACGCCGGTTGTTGGGTTGCCGTTCTGGCATGCGGAAGAGAAGCAGGCATGAGTGCATCCGCCTTGCGTTTTTCCGCTGCGTGGCCGGAGGCGGCTGCATTTGCCGCACAGATCATCGATCGCCATGTGGAAGCGTTTGGTCGCGCGCCGCACGCCTGGAGCGTGACCGACCGCGCCGATGAAGCCACCAGCCCCGCCACCGTTCTGCTGACGACGGATACGGCGCAAGCCGAACGTGCTCGCTCTGCGGGCGCCGCTGTTGTGCTGACGGCAGTGGAAGGCGATCAACGCATCGACACCGTGTACGACCGCCTCGGCACGTACCGCTTCGCGTCTGCGGCACAAGGCAATGCATTCGATGCGCGCTTTGCTGCCATCTTCGGTGCAGCACTTGCGCTGGCATTCGAGCCGCGCGATGCGCTGTGCGTGGCGCGCGCGTGGATCGCCGAAGGCAATGCCGACGCGCTCGCCTGGCCGATGCACTTCAACGGCCTGCCCCGCGTGCTCGAACCGGCATTGCCGTGCCCGACCGCAGCGGACCTCGCCTTTGCGCCGTGCCCGACGCAACTCGGCATCTACGCTGTCGTGCCGGACGCTGAATGGGTTGAGCGCCTCGTCGCGCTGAAGGTGCCGACGGTGCAGCTGCGCTTCAAGTCGGACGACGCGCAGGCGGTGATCGACCAGGTGCGCCGCGCAGAAGCAGCGGCACGCGGCAGCGCTACGCGCCTGTTCATCAACGACCATTGGCGCGTGGCGCTGGATGTGTACGCAGAGGTACCCAACAGCGGCATCTACGGCATTCACCTCGGCCAGGAAGATATCGACGAGGCTGACCTGGTGGCGATCCGCTCGGCGGGACTGCGCCTTGGCATCAGCACGCACGGCTTTGCCGAAATGCTGCGCGTCGCACCGCTGAACCCGAGCTACCTTGCGCTCGGTGCCGTGTTTGCCACGCCCACCAAGACCATGCCGACCGTGCCGCAGGGTCTCGGCCGCTTGTTCGCGTACGCGGCCGCCATGCGCACGCGTGTGCCGGCGCCGCCGCTGGTGGCCATCGGCGGCATCGATCTGGCATCGATGCCGCGCGTGCTGGAATCCGGCGTGGGCTCTGTGGCGGTGGTGCGTGCCATCACCCAGGCGGCCGATGTGCCGGCTGCGGTCGATGCGCTGCAAGCGACGTTCGCGGCGCACGTGCGCCCCTGAGCATCGCGGGCGGCACGTCCTACGGGTTTCGACACGCAAGCGCTTTTTCGCTGACCTATCCTGTTCGTGCGCCGCTGCGGTCGTTGCCGCAGCGGCTTTCCAAAACACGCTGCAGGAGACTACACATGACGGTCCAGCCCATCCCCGAGGGTTACCACAGCGTCACCCCATACCTGAGCATCAAAGGCGCCGCGCGCGCCATCGACTTCTACAAGCAGGCCTTCGGCGCCACCGAAATCATGCGCATGAACGGCCCCAACGGCACCATCGCGCACGCTGAAATGCGCATCGGCAATTCACCGATCATGCTGGCCGATGAATTCCCCAACATGGCCTGCGCCAGCCCCGACACACTGCAGAGCACGTCGGTCGGGATGATGATCTACGTGCCCAACGTGGACGCCGTATTTGCCAATGCCCTGAAGGCCGGCGGTACGGAAGTCCGCCCGGTTGTGGACCAGTTCTACGGCGACCGTTCGGGCACGCTCAAAGACCCGTTCGGCCACGTGTGGACGGTCTCAACGCATGTGGAAGACGTGGCGCCCGATGAGATGGCCAAGCGCATGGAGAAGTGGACGAAGGAGCAGGCGGCGGCGTCGGCGTGAATATCGGTGTGGCAAAGAAAAAGCGCGGACGAGAGCCGCGTTTTTTTTTTGCCCATGTTTGTTGATGGCCTAGCGCGGCTGGCACGTCACCTGCACGTTGTTCACATCGCCATTGACCGTGCCGCTGCCATTGGTCACCACGCAACTGGCCGATGCGGGCTGCGCGCTGATCGTCACCACGTAGCTATTGTCGAATGGCACCAGCCCGCCAAACACGAACGGCCCGTTGGCCGCCAGCGTGAGCGAATCGCGGCCGTTGTTGAGCAACACGATCGACTGGCCGCCGGGCAGCCCGGTCAGCGTGCCGCCAATCGAGAAGACGCTGCCGATGGGCGAGCCCAGGCTGATGTAGCCATTGCAGGCACCGAGCAGCGCGCACAGCGCAGCCACCGGAAGGTGGCGAACCAGCATCGGCAAGCGTTTCATGGTGGCTCCCCTGATCAGTCTTCCTCGACATCCACTTCAAGCGAGCGCGGTGCTGCGAGCGGCCGCGGTGCGAATCCGTGGTTCAACGGACCCGCGCCACGCCCGAGCGCCAGATGGCGGCCCGCGCCGATCGCATGCAGCAGGTAATCGAGCGACGCTTCGATGGCCACTTCCAGCGCATCGCCGCGTGCCAGGTGCGCGGCAATGGCGGCGGACAGCGTGCAGCCCGTGCCGTGCGTGTGCGGCGTGTCGATGTAGGTGTGGGCGTAGATGCGCTCGGTGCCGTCGGCGGTGACGAGCACGTCTTGCAGCACGCCGTCTTCGCCGGCGGTCGACGCGCCAGCCAGATGTCCGCCCTTGAGCAGCACGGCGCGGGGCCCAAGCGCCAGCAGGTCACGCGCGGCGGGCAGCATGTCGTCGGCCGTGCGCACTTCGCGGCCGAGCAGCGCGCTGGCTTCCGGCAGGTTGGGCGTGACTAGCAGCGCGCGGGGGAACAGCCATTTCGCCATCGCCTGCGCTGTGGCATCGCTGCCGAGCTGCGCGCCGCTGGTGCTGACCATGACCGGATCGACGACGAGGTTGGCGATCGGGTGCCGGTCCAGCGCAGAGAGGATGGCCTCCACCACCTGCGGCGTGCCGAGCATGCCGGTCTTGGCAGCGTCCACGCCAATGTCGGTTGTCACGGCATCGATCTGCGCGGCGACGATGTCGGGTGTGAGCGATTCCACCGCCGTCACCCCCAGCGTGTTCTGCGCGGTGATGGCCGTGATGGCCGACATGCCGTAGCAGCCGAGCGCGGCAAACGTCTTCAGGTCAGCCTGGATGCCCGCACCGCCGCCGCTGTCCGAACCGGCGATGGTGAGCACGCGCGGCACGTGCGAGGCGGGAGCGGCAAACGCAGCGAGGGTCGGGTCGGTGATCGTCATGTCGTGCGAATGTTTGGGGGGGTGTTTCGCACTATAGCGCTATCGCGGCCGGACCGACGCGCCAGCCTCTGACCCCGGAAAGCGGCCGTTTCAGGCCCAAGCGCGAAGCGAAAACCGTGGGGCGTCACGGTTTTTGGCTGGAGCGCGAGGTTCACACCGTGACGGGTGATTGTTTCCGGCGCGAATGCGGGCCTCAGACCGTGGAGCACGATGCCTTCAGCCTCGAATGCGAGGCCCAAACCGTGGAGCGTCACCGCGTCAGGGTCGAACGTGAGGGTCAGAGTGCGGCGCGCCGCCGTCAAAGCACCGTTTTGTTGGCTCGTGGAGAGCCGTGCGCGGGGCTTGGAGCCCGGTTCGCCGCCCTCCGAGGCCGGCGCGCGAGGGTTGGCGCGTGGAAGACGACTGTCCAAGGTCGAAAATTTGAAGCTCGGAGAGCGGAGCACGGGCCTTGGAGGCTGGCGATCGACTCTCCGACCCTGGAGCGCGAGGCTTTTTGCCCCGCGCTCCGGCTGCAGACGGCGGCGCGTCAGTCCATCAGGTCGGTGTAATCGGCGGCAGCGTAGCGCTGGGCGCGCTCCCATGGTGCTGCGGCCGGCGCCGGCAATGCCGTCACGCGCGTGAGCTTGCGTTGCGTGCCGGTGGCGTTGCGCGATTCCACGCGGCGCGGATATTGGCCGGCCACGTCCCAATCGACGGTGACGGTGCGCTCGCCCTGCGTCGAGCGGTAGGTCTGCACGCCATTGCGTACCGGGCCTTCGGCGCGCATGCCCTTGAGCGCGGCCGGGTCGAGCAGGTGATAGGCCGTCGCCCACGAGCCGTCGAAGCCGATGTTGGAGTATTCGGCCGGTTCCACGACGTAGTTCTTCTGCTGCGATTCGCTGACTACGCGCACGGTCAGCGCGCCCTTGGCGTCGCGTTCGATCCAGCGTGGGGCGGTGTCGGTATCGGCGTGTTTGTGGCCGGCGTGGGCGTTCGCGTGGTCATGCTCGGCGTGGGCCGACGCGGGCGGCAGTTCGCGGGCGATCCAGACGCGGTCGCCCTGGCGATAGACGCGCTCGGCAAAGCGGACGTCGCGCTGGATGCCGTCAGTGCCGAGCGACGACAGTTGGTGTTCGACGCGCAGGGCGGTCAGCGAGTTGGATGAAGCCGGGCCGGCGGCCTGTGCCGTGGCAGCGAGCGCGGCGAAGGCGAACGAAAACAGAATGCGGGCAGATCGGGTCATACGAGTTCGGTCAGGCTGAAACGAAAAAAGCGCACGCCGATGACCCGGCATGCGCATCAATGGAAACGCAGGAATCAGAGGCCCATGGCCGTCTTGACCACGCCGAACACTTTCGTGTTGTCCAGCGTGCCCTTCAGCGGTGTGCTGCCCGGACCAGAGGAGAACAGCATCACATCCCCGCCGCCGTGCGTTTCCGAACCAGGGGTGCCGAGCTGCACGCCCACTTCCTGCAGGTAATCGTCTGCAGCCGTGTCGACCGAGGCCACGTTGTCACGTGTGGCCTTGCGTGTCGTGCCGCCGTTGCCGAACACCAGCGTGGTGTACGGCAGGCCGTCGGCGGCCAATTGCGGCTGGCCGGTCTTGATGTCGTTCGACACGCCCAGGATCGGGTTGCCCTTGCGGGGGTAGCCGTTGATCGTCATCGTGTGGTCGTGGTCGGCCGTGACGACAATCAGCGTGTTCGACAGATCCGCAATCGACAGCGCGCGCTTGATGGCTTCGTCGAATGCGCCCGCATCTTCGAGTGCGCGCTTGGCGTTGGTGCCGTGCAGCGCGTGGTCGATGCGGCCGCCTTCCACCATCAGGAAATAGCCCTTGCCGTTCTTTTGCAGCACGCGCATGGCCTTCTCGGTCATGTCGGCCAGGCTGGGCTCGTCCACATTGTTCTTCTTGCGGTCCAGCTCGTAGTTCATGTGGTCCAGGTTGAACAGGCCGAGCAGCTTGTTCGTGGTGGCCGGGTTGACGGCGGTCAGTGCCGTGCCGGTGGTCACGTAGGTGTAGCCGGCGGTCTGGAACTGGGCGGTCAGGTCGGTCGTGTCGGTGCGCTTGCTGCCCGTCGTGCCTTGCGGCAGGTAGTGACGGCGGCCGCCGCCGAGCAGCACGTCCAGGCCATCCTTGAGCGCGGCGTTGTACAGCGCGTTGCCCGGTGCGCCTTGCGCGGCGATCTGGTTTTCACCGTCGCGGTGGCAGATGTGCGAGTACGTGGCGGCCGGCGTGGCATGCGTCACGCGCGTGGTCGTGACCGCGCCCACCGACTTGCCGGCAGCCTTGGCCAGCTCCAGCAGCGTCACGGCGGGCGTGCCGTTGTTGGCGGGGCACGTGCTGTCTGCACCGCTCACGTAGCCCTTGCCCGTGGCATCGCTGGCCTTGGTGTCGGCCGACATGGAGATGACCTCGTTGTTCATCTTCACGCCGGTCATGTACGCCGACATCGACGGTGCGCTGTCGGTGGTCTGCGCATCGTTGGAATACGTCTTGATGCGCGCCGTGCGCTTGAGCGATTCCATCGTCAGGCGGCCGGCCTCGCCCACCTTGTAGATGCGCGTGGCGGTGACGGTGGTCGGGCCCATGCCGTCGCCCAGGAAGAAGATCACGTTCTTGGCTTCACCGGCGGCGTGTGCTTGGGCACAGGCACCGGCGGCCAGCGCCAGTAGGCCGGCTTGAATGACGCGATTCGGGATTCGATTCGATTGCTTGCTCATGATTGCCCTCTCCCTCTTACAGACCCACGGCCTGCTTGATGAGGCCGAAGACCTCGGTGTTGTCCATCGTGCCGGTAAAGCGCTCGGCACCCAGGCCGCGTGCGCCGATGAAGACATCGGTGCCGCCGTGCGTTTCGCCGCCCGGCGCAACCGGGATGACGGCTTCCTGGTGATAGCTCTTGTCGTACACGGCAGCATCCGTCAGCGCGCCGCGCGTGGCGGGGCGGTTCTCACCCGTGCCGAAACCGATGATGGTGAACGGGTTGCCCCCCGTGTCGGTGGCGTTGGCGCCCGTCACGTAGTTCTTCAGCAGGCCGAGCACGCCGGGGTTGCTGTCGCTGGTCGGGCCTGTGCGCTTGGCGTAGCCGTTGAGCACCAGCGTGTGGTCGTGGTCCGCCGTCACGACGATCAGCGTGTTCTTCAAGCCCGGATCGATCGTGTTGAGCTTGTCGATTGCGCCGCGAATGGCGGAGTCGAACGCCACGGTGTCCTGCAGTGCCTTGCGGGCGGTGGTTTCGTGCAGTGCGTGGTCGATGCGGCCGCCTTCCACCATCAGGAAGAAGCCCTTCTTCTTGGCGGCCAGCACGTCGATGGCCTTGTTGGTCATCTCGCCCAGGCTCGGTTCCTTGCTCGGATCACGATCCAGGTCGTACGACATGTGGCTGCTGGTGAACAGGCCCACGACCTTGCCGTCGGTGGCTTGCAGCGTGTCGAACTCGGCTTTGTTGCTGGCATAGCGGTAGCCGCCGGCCTTGAGTTCGGCGATCAGGTCGCGGCCGTCGGTGCGCGCGCCACCCGCCGTGCTCGGCTGGAAGTGCTTGCGGCCGCCGCCAAAGACGACGTCCACGCCATCACCCAGCGCGGCGTTGAAGCCCTTGCCCGCCGGGGTGAGTTGCGCGGCGATGGTGTTCTCGCCGTCGCGGTGGCAGATGTGTGAATACGTGGCGGCCGGCGTGGCGTGCGTGATGCGCGTGGTGGTGACCACGCCCGTGCCATAGCCTGCTGCCTTCATCAGTTCGAGCAGCGTCGTGACGGGCTTGCCGTTGCCGCTCGGGCAGGTGCTGTCGGCGCCCGAGAGGTAATCCTTGCCGCCCGCGTCATAGGCCATCGTGTCCGCGGACATCGAGATGACCTCGTTGTTCATCTTCACGCCGGTCATGTACGCCGACATCGACGGCGCCGAGTCGGTCACCTGCGCGTTGTTCGAGAAGGTGCGCACGAAGCCGGTTTCCGGCAGCGTGTCCATGGTCAGTTCGCCGTCTTCGCCCACCTTGTAGATGCGCGCGGCGGTCATGGTGGTCAGGCCCATGCCGTCGCCCAGGAAGAACACGACGTTCTTGGCGGGCGTGGTGCTGGGCGGGGTGGTGTCCGGCGCGGCGCTGCCGGAGGTGGACGTGCCGTCGCTGCCGCACGCGGCCATGGCGAGCGCGGCTGCCACGGCGGCGGCGTACTTCGTGAGTTTATGGTTGTGCATCGTTGGCTCCCTGAACGATGCCCGGCACTTTGGTGGCCGCGTGTTGCAGGTCCGTGATGCGGGTGCGCCACTTCCTAACCGGATCGCAAGGTTGGCGTGTGACAGCGCATTGACACTGCGGCGTGATGCACGCTACGGAGGGTCGATTGCCTGAGCAGGCAACCGGCCCCGAGCCAGCATGCGGCGCGATACGATGCGGCATCTGCGATTTGCCCCGCGCCCCCATGCTCACCCGCCAGTTCGTCAGCCACGTCACGCTGCGGCGCGACACCGTTGCCGCGTTCGACGCGTATCCGTTCAGCCTGCCCGCCGTGCGCGCGCTCGAGACGCTGGAGCTGCATCCCAAGGTCACGTTCCTCGTTGGCGAAAACGGTTCGGGCAAATCCACACTCATGGAGGCGATTGCCGTGGCGCTTGGCTTCAACGCCGAGGGCGGCTCGCGCAACTTCAATTTCAGCACGCATGCATCGCACTCCGAGCTGCACGCGCATCTGCGCATTGCCAGGGGCTTTCGCAAGCCGCGCACCGAATTCTTCCTGCGCGCCGAGAGCTTCTTCAATGTGGCCACGAATATCCAGCAGATGGATGAGGAGCCGGGCCTGGGCGGGCGCGTGATCGATTCCTACGGCGGCCGATCGCTGCATGCGCAATCGCATGGGGAATCGTTTCTCGCGCTGCTGATGAATCGGTTTGGCCCGAACGGCCTGTACCTGCTCGACGAACCCGAGGCGGCGCTGTCGCCGCAGCGGCAGCTGGCCGTGCTCACGCGCCTGCACGACCTGGTGCAGGCGGAAAGCCAGTTCGTGATCGCCACGCACTCGCCCATCCTGATGGCCTATCCCGACGCATGGATCTACCAATGTGATGGGGACGGCATTCGACGCATCGCCTACGAAGAGACCGAGCACTTTCAGGTCACGCGGGATTTTCTGGCCAATCCGCAGCGGATGCTGAACATGCTGCTGGAGCAATGAACGGCCGTGGTGACGGACGGCCGAATCCGCTACAATCCAGCCCATTCCGAGGAGCGTTGCAACGACCGGCCCAAGTTCAGACGGGGCGGCCGCCAGGCTCGGAAGTTCAAACGGCGCTCGCAGTATCGTGGCTGACACGATGGCGAGAACGCATCTATCCGGGGCCCTAGCATGGGCCCCGTCTCAGTGGTTATCTCCCTGCGTGCGGTCACCCATTTTTTCCGGAGTGATCCAATGAACGCTGTCACCGAACTGAAACACGATTACCTCGTCGCCGACATCAAGCTGGCCGACTGGGGCCGCAAGGAAATCGCCATCGCCGAGACCGAAATGCCCGGCCTGATGGCGATTCGCGACGAGTTTGCCGCGAGCCAGCCGCTCAAGGGCGCGCGCATTGCCGGCTCGCTGCACATGACCATCCAGACCGCCGTGCTGATCGAGACGCTCAAGGCACTCGGCGCCGACGTGCGCTGGGCCTCGTGCAACATCTTCTCGACGCAGGACCACGCTGCCGCGGCGATCGCCGTATCGGGCACGCCGGTGTTTGCGTACAAGGGCGAATCGCTCAAGGAATACTGGGACTTCACGCACCGCATCTTCGAATGGGCCGACGGCGGCACGCCGAACATGATCCTGGACGACGGCGGCGACGCAACGATCCTGCTGCACCTGGGCGCCAAGGCTGAGAAGGACGCTTCCGTCATTTCGAAGCCCACCAGCGAAGAAGAAACCTTCTTGTTCGCGGCCATCAAGGAAAAGCTGGCCAAGGACGCAACGTTCTACAGCCGCAACCTTGACGCCATCAAGGGCGTGACCGAAGAAACCACCACGGGCGTGCACCGCCTGTACCAGATGGCCCAGCGCGGCGAACTGCGCTTCCCGGCCATCAACGTGAACGACTCGGTCACCAAGAGCAAGTTCGACAACCTGTACGGCTGCCGTGAATCGCTGGTCGACGGCATCAAGCGCGCGACCGACGTGATGATCGCCGGCAAGGTGGCGATCGTGGCCGGCTACGGCGACGTGGGCAAGGGCTCGGCACAGGCGCTGCGCGCGCTGTCGGCGCAAGTGTGGGTGACCGAGATCGACCCGATCTGCGCGCTGCAGGCCGCCATGGAAGGCTACCGCGTGGTCACGATGGACTACGCCGCCGAGCACGGCGACATCTTCGTGACCTGCACGGGCAACTACCACGTCATCACGCACGACCACATGGCCAAGATGAAGGACCAGGCCATCGTCTGCAACATCGGCCACTTCGACAACGAGATCGACATCGCATCTGTTGAGAAGTACCAGTGGGAAGAGATCAAGCCGCAGGTCGATCACGTGATCTTCCCCGACGGCAAGAAGATCATCATCCTGGCCAAGGGTCGCCTGGTGAACCTTGGCTGCGCCACGGGCCACCCGTCGTACGTGATGAGCAGCTCGTTCGCCAACCAGACCATCGCGCAGATCGAGCTGTGGACGGAAGCGCAGAAGGGTTCGAACAAGTACCCGGTGGGCGTCTACACGCTGCCCAAGCATCTGGACGAGAAGGTCGCGCGCCTGCAGCTCAAGAAGCTGAATGCGCAACTGACCGAGCTGACCGACCAGCAAGCCGCGTACATTGGCGTGAGCAAGGAAGGCCCGTACAAGGCTGACCACTACCGCTACTAAGCCGTACCTGCCGGCGGCATTTCCAGCCGCCGGCTCTCCAACCGAGGACTGCTCCATGAGACTGCTCGCTGTCTGGGTCATCAACGCACTGGCGTTGCTTCTTGTCGCCTATCTGCTCAAAGGCATCCACGTCAACGGCTTCGGCTCCGCGCTGATCGCGGCGCTCGTGCTGGGTCTGGTCAACACGCTGATCCGCCCGATCCTGGTGATCCTCACCCTGCCGGTGACGCTGCTCACGCTTGGGCTGTTCATCTTCATCATCAACGCGCTGCTGTTCCTGTTTGTCGGCAACCTGCTGGCGGGCTTTCAGGTGGCCAGCTTTGGCGCGGCGCTGCTGGGCTCCATCCTGTACAGCGTGATCTCGTGGCTGCTCTCGAGCCTGCTGCTGCGCGAGGCTTAAGGTTTCTGTCATGCAAGATCGTCAATTCAGTTTCGAATTCTTCCCGCCCAAGACGGCGGAAGGCGCCGAGAAGCTGCGCAACACACGCGCGCAACTCTCGCCGCTCAAGCCCCGCTTCATTTCCGTGACCTTCGGCGCGGGCGGCACCACGCAGCAGGGCACGCTCGACGCCGTGGTGGAAATCCAGCGCGAAGGCATCGAAGCGGCGCCGCACCTGTCGTGTGTCGGCTCGTCGCGCGAGAGCATCCGCAACATCCTCAACACGTATCGCGAGCACGGCATCCGCCGCATCGTGGCGCTACGCGGCGACATGCCCTCGGGCATGGGCGAGATCGGTGAATTCCGTTTCGCCAACGAGCTGGTCGAGTTCATCCGCCAGGAAACCGGCGAGGCTTTCCACATCGAAGTGGCGGCCTATCCGGAATACCACCCGCAGTCGCGCTCGGCGCGGCACGATCTGGAGAACTTCGCCCGCAAGGTGAAGGCCGGTGCCAACTCCGCCATCACGCAGTACTTCTTCAACGCGGACGCGTACTTCCAGTTCGTGGACGACGCACGCAAGCTCGGCGTGGACGTGCCCATCGTGCCCGGCATCATGCCGATCACGAACTCGTCGCAGCTCATGCGTTTTTCCGAGATGTGCGGTGCAGAAGTGCCGCGCTGGATCGCCAAGCGCCTCGAAGGCTTCGGCGACGATCGTGAATCGATCCGCGCCTTCGGCCTGGACGTGGTGACGGCCATGTGCGATCGCCTGCTGCAAGGCGGCGCGCCGGGCCTGCATTTCTACACGCTCAACGCCGCCGGTTCCACGCGCGCCATCTGGCAGCGTCTGGGCCTGTAAGCAGAAAGCAGCAAAGCAAAGGAGATCGTCATGGCAGCCGCACCCGATCCGCTGATCGCCTGGTTGCTTGACGAACTCCGGCCGCTCGCCGCGCAAATCGGCGAGATCCGCGCCCGCCGGATGTTCAGCGGGGCGGCGCTGTATTACGACGACATCGTGTTTGCGCTGGTGCTGCGCGGCACGTCTTACCTGCGCGTGGACGACCTCACGCGCGAACGTTTTCTCGCTGAAAAATGCACGCCGTTCAGTTACGAGCGCAACGGCCGCACCATCAGCATGACCGGCTACCTGAGCACGCCGGCAGAGGCGCTCGACGGCGGGCAGCCGTTGCGCGACTGGGCGCGGCTGGCGATTGAAGCCGCGTTGCGTGATGCCAATGCCAAGGCGGCCAAGCCCAGACGCGCCACGGCAAAGACGGCGAAAGCTCCCAAGGCAACAAAGACAACGGCGACCAAGAAGGTCGCCGCAAAAAAGACAGCCAAGCGCTGAACGCTCAGTACAGCGTTGTCTTCAGCCGCTCCGGCAATTCACGATCATAGGCATCGCCATCAAATGCGCCACCGCTGATGTGCTGCAGGATCTTGCCTGCGGTGGGCACGGCCGGCTTGGCGTCCTGCGTGCCGTGCGCCCACAGCTTTGAGCGCACCAGCGCCTTCGAGCAGTGGAAATACACCGTCTGCACCTGCACGAGGATCACGCTGCGCGGCAGTTTGCCCTGCACCGCAAACGACGCGAGCAATTCCGGTTCGGCCGAAATGGTGGCCGTGCCGTTGACGCGCAACGTTTCACCCACGCCCGGCACGATAAAGAGCACCGACACGCGCCCGTCTTCGACGATGTTGCGCAGGTTGTCGATGCGGTTGTTGCCGGGCCGATCGGGAATCGCCAGCAGGCGTTCGTTGAGGATACGCACGAAGCCTGGCGCATCGCCCTTCGGCGAAGCGTCCGTGCCCTGCGCGCCCACCGATGACAGCACGATGAACGGCGACGCCTCCACGAACGCGCGGTAGTCGGCGTTCAGGTGGTCGATCTCTTTAAGCAGCGAGCGCGGGTTCGGGGCGCCATACACGGCTTCAAGGTCGGCAACGGTTTTCAGCGTGTGGGACATGGGCTTTCTGTGAGGGGTTAAAACGCGCCGCGCTCGGTGACGATGCAGTCCAGCGCGATGTCGTGCGGTTCCGGCGCGATGGATTCCACGCGGTTCACTTCATATGCCACGCCAATCGTGCGCGGGCGGTGCCCGGCGGCATGCAGCGCAGCCAAGGTGCGATCGTAGAAGCCGCCGCCGTAGCCGATGCGATAGCGTTGCCCGTCAAAGCCCACGCAAGGGATCAGCAAGGCATCGGGCGTTTCCATCTCGCCCGAGTGGGGGATGGGGATGTTGTACGCGCCCGGGGTCATTTCACAATCGGGCGTCCATCGCCGAAACTGCAGAGGAGAGAATTTGTCAGTCACTATGGGCAGCAGTGCATGGCGCGTTGCGTCAGCCGCCAGCCAATGGCCCAGCACGGTCAACGCATCGAACTCTCCCTGCGTTGGCCAGTAGGCGGCCAGGCGTTTGACGGGCAGTGCGTTCAGCAATCCAGCCAGGTGATGCGCCAGCGCGGCATCGTGGGCGATGCGGTCTGGCTGTGCAGCGCGTGCATCGAGCAACATGGTGCGCAGCGTGCGGCGCGATTCGATTGGCGTGGTGGCGGACGTGCGACGCGCCGGATCGTGCGTACTCATTGGATGTGGCGTCTCGCCGGTTCACGATCCGTAGCGAGCGGCCCGAGGTTGGTGCGAGAAGCGCAGTCGTACACGTGTACGGCGAGCATCGCAGTGCCAAGATCGGGCCGCGCAGTCGGATCGTGAATTGGCGCTAAGGCTGACATGGGATAATTCGGCAGACCTAACAGTGATTGGATGGGGCAGGAGATGACATTGAAGGCCAAGGCAGTATATCGCGCGGTAGCGCTGGCTTTTGCGGGCGTGGTGGGCATGAGCGTGGTTGGCCCGACGCCGCTGGCGATGGCCGCCAAGCGCCAGGCGCCGCAAGGCATTCCGGCCAATCCGGACGATGCGTTTGTCGAGTTGCGCAACGCGGCGCGCCGCAACGATGTGTCGCGCAGCTGGGAGCTGGCCGACAGCCTCTCCGATTACCCAATCCAGTCTTACGTGCAGTATTTCCGCATCAAGCCGCAGCTGTTCGATGCCAGCGGCTATGCCCGCACCGATGCCCCGGAAGACGAAATCCGTTCGTTCCTGCAGCGCTACAAGGGCGAGGCGATTGCCGACCGGCTGCGCAACGATTGGCTGCTCGTGCTCGGCAAGAAGCGCGACTGGGCCACCTTCGATGCCGAGTACCCCAATTTCGTGCTGAAGGACGATACGCAGGTCGAGTGCTATGCGCTGCTCTCGCGCGCGATGAAGGGCCAGAACGTGGCCGCCGACGCGCGCAACACGCTGTCGGATCCCAAGGGCTATGGCGAAGGCTGTGTCGACCTGATCGGCTATCTGGCGCAGTCCAAGCAGTTCACCCGTGCGGATGTGGCGTTTGCGGCGCGGCTGTCGCTGGAGCAGAACCTCGTCACGCAGGCATCGCGCATTGCGGCGGTGCTGCCCGAGGGCGATCGCGTAGACAACGACACGCTGGCCAACGTGACGCGCATGGCGCGCAACGATCCGTCGCAGGCGACGGCGTATCTGCTGGCGCAAAGCGGCGGCCTGTCGCGTGAAGAGCAAGGCGCGGGTTGGGGCGTCATCGGCCAGTACGCCGCCAAGAAGCAGACGCCCGATGCGCTGGATGCCTACCGCCGCCAGATGACGCTCGGCGGCGATGCCTACCTGTCGGACGATTCGCAGGAGTGGCGTGTGCGTACCGCCCTGCGCGCGGGTGACTGGAAGATGGTGCGCCAGGCCATTGAGAAAATGCGCCCCAGCCTGCGTGATCGTGATCCCGCCTGGACGTATTGGTACGGCCGTGCGCTTAAGGCAGACAACCGCAACGATGAGGCCCGCCAGCAGTTCCAGTCGATCGCCGGCCAGTTCAATTTCTATGGCCAGCTGGCGCAGGAAGAGCTCGGCCAGCGCATCACCGTGCCGCCGCGCACAGCCGTGACCGACGCCGAGATCGACGTGATGGGCCGTAACCACCCGGGCTTTGGGCGTGCCAAGAAGCTGTACGACCTGAATCTGCGCTTCGAAGGCAACCGCGAGTGGAACTGGGAGCTGCGCAACATGAGCGATCGCGAGTTGCTCGCCGCAGCCGAATATGGCCGCAAGCTGGGCTTGCTCGATCGCACCGTCAATTCGGCGGACAAGACCAAGACCGAGCACGACTTCTCGCTGCGCTTCCCGACGCCGTACCTCAGCGTGGTCCAGCGCAACGCCGATGCCGTGGGCTTGGACATTGCCTGGGCCTACGGCCTGATCCGCCAGGAGTCGCGCTTCATCATGGATGCGCGGTCGTCGGTGGGTGCTTCCGGCCTGATGCAGGTGATGCCGGAGACCGCCAAGCACATTGCCAAGAAGATCGGCCTGCCAGGGTTCCGCGTTTCGCAGATGAGCGACATCGATACCAACGTGCTGCTGGGTACGGCCTACCTGTCGATGATCCTGACCAACCTGGACAGTTCGCTCACGCTGGCTACCGCCGGCTACAACGCGGGCCCTGGCCGCCCGAAACGCTGGCGCTCGACGCTCGCGCGGCCGGTGGAGGGCGCGATCTTCGCCGAGACGATTCCGTTCAACGAGACCCGCACGTATGTGAAAAACGTGCTGTCGAACGCGACGTACTACAGCGCGTTGCTGACCGGCCGCCCGCAGTCGCTGAAGGATCGCCTGGGCAAGGTGGCGCCGGAATCCGTGACGCCGGACGACCTGCCATAAGCGCCCCGATCATCATCCCGCCGTCACATCAAACGCCCGCCGCAACGCGGGCGTTTTTTCTTGGGTGCGTGCGCTGGCTGGCGCACAGAAGTGTGGCTTGCGGCACGCCGTATCGACATATCTTGGGGGCGATCGCCTTCGGGATGTATTGTGGTGTTGCCCCCTCCCGTCTTGGAGATGCCTCTATGCAGCCCTCCAATCTGCTCGTCTTTGGCGGTACCGGTTTTATCGGTTCGCAGTTGCTCTCACGGCTGGTGACGGAGACGTTTTCCGCGCCCGGCCTCCCAGAGGGCCGGATGATCGTGCCCACGCGCGATCCTGAGTCCGCCCGCGCACACAACCTCACCCTGCTGCCGCGCGTGGACGTGATGGACGCCGACATCTACGCCGACGATGCCCTCGACGCGCTGTTCCTGGCGCTCACCGAGCGCGGTGGCGAGCACTGTGCCGTCATCAACCTCGTTGGCGTGCTGCAGGACGCGCGCGGGATGCCGTACGGGCCGAATTTCCAGCGCGTGCATGTCGATCTGCCCCGCCGCATCGTCGCCGCATGCCGACGCCATGGCGTGAACCGGCTGCTGCACATGAGCGCGCTGGGCGCCGACCCCGCCGGCCCGTCGATGTACCTGCGCAGCAAGGGCGACGGCGAACGCGTCGTCATGAACAGCGAGCTTGACTGGACGGTGTTCCGCCCGTCGGTGGTGTTCGGCCCGCAAGATCATTTCCTGAATCTGTTCGCGAGCATGCAGCGCATGGCACCGTTTGTGCCGCTGGCCTGTGCCGACGCGCGCTTCCAGCCCGTATACGTGGATGACGTGGCCGCCGCGTTCATCAATGCGCTCAAGAAGCCCGCGACGATCCGGCATGCTTATCCGCTGGTCGGGCCGCGCGTCTACACCCTGGCGGAGCTGATGCGCTTTGCCGGACGTGCCAGCGGCCATCCGCGCTGGATCGTGCCACTTCCCGAAGGCCTGGGTCGCATGCAGGCCGCGTTGCTTGAGCATCTGCCAGGCGCGCCCATCTCGCGGGACAACCTCGACTCCATGCGCGTGGATAACGTCAGCATGGAACCGGTCGCACCGGAACTCGGCATCCACCCGCTCGGCATGGAGGCGGTGATGCTGCCCGCGCTGGCCGGTTTTGGGCCGGACCGCGGATTGCGTGCTGCACGCACACGGGCGCATCGCTAGAAGCTACGAAAACCCGGGGTATGTGCCCCGTTTGTGAATCCGCTTCACAACCGTGGCCAATCCGTTTCATTTTGTGGCGGTGCAGCGCAAGGCTAGAATGGTTCGCTCGCCTTCGCGCTGCCGCTCGCCGCTTCCGATACAACAAGACTAGAGCGCCCCGGCATTCCCGCGCGATGCCGGCGGGCTCCCACAATAATTGCTGTGCACTCTCCAAGGACGGGAATCATGAAACTGGTCATCGGCAACAAGAACTATTCGTCGTGGTCGCTACGCCCGTGGCTGCTCGCCAAGCAGGCCGGCATTCCGTTCGAAGAGATCCGCGTGCGTCTGCTGAGCGAGACCTTTGCCGCCGACGTGGCCCGTCATTCGCCGGCCGGTCGCGTGCCGGTGCTGGTGGACGGCGACATGAACGTGTGGGATTCGCTCGCCATCTGCGAGACGCTGGCCGAGCGTTTTCCGCGCGCACAACTGTGGCCGGCCGACCCGAAGGCTCGCGCACACGCACGCTCGATCTGCGCGGAAATGCACAGCGGCTTCACCAACCTGCGCAACAACATGCCGATGAACGTGACGGCCGTGCTGCCCGGCATGGGCTGGAACGTGGCCGTGCAGCGCGACATCGACCGCATTGCCGCCATGTGGACCGAGCTGCGCCAGAAGTTCGCTGCGGAAGGTCCGTTCCTGTTCGGACACTTCACGGTGGCCGACGCGTTCTACGCGCCGGTGGTCAGCCGCTTCGCCACGTACGGCGTGCGTCTGCCGGAGGCCGCAAAGACCTACGCCGATTACATCCTCAACCTTCCTGCCATGCAGGAGTGGATCGACGGCGCACGTGCTGAGCATGACTTCCTGGCCGACGACGAGCCGTATCGCACCGCGCCGGACGAAGACACGCTGGTCGCCGCCAATCAATGACGGAACGCGCAGCACAGACCGAGGCCATCGTCGATCCAGCCACGCACGGACTGGATGTGTATGCCGTGGGCGGTGCCATTCGTGACGCGCTGCTCGGGCTGCCGGTGCAGGACCGGGACTACGTTGTGGTCGGGGCCACGCCCGAAGACATGGAAGCGCGTGGTTTTCGTGCCGTCGGCAAGGATTTCCCGGTGTTCCTGCACCCCGCGACGCATGCCGAATACGCGCTCGCCCGCACCGAGCGCAAGACGGCTGCCGGCTACAAAGGTTTCTCGGTCTACTACGCGCCGGACGTCACACTCGAAGACGACCTCATCCGCCGCGACCTGACCATCAACGCGATGGCGCAGCGCGTGGCGGAAGACGGCGCGCTGGTTGGCCCCGTCGTCGATCCGTATGGGGGGCAGGCTGACCTGGCCTCGCGCACGTTCCGGCATGTGTCCGATGCGTTCATGGAAGACCCGGTGCGCATCCTGCGCCTGGCGCGGTTTGCTGCGCGCTTTGCCGATTTTCACGTTGCACCCGAAACCAACGCGCTGATGCAGCGCATGGTGCAGGCCGGCGAAGTCGATGCGCTGGTGCCCGAGCGTGTGTGGCAGGAAATTGCCCGCGGCCTGATGGAGGCGCATCCGCAGCGCATGTTTGCCGTGCTGCGCGACTGCGGTGCGCTGGTGCGCCTGCTGCCAGAGCTTGACCGGCTGTGGGGCGTGCCGCAGCGCGCCGACTATCACCCCGAAGTCGATACCGGCGTGCACACCATGATGGTGATTGAAACGGCCGCAGCGATGGCGACGTCGCTGCCGGTGCGCTTTGCCGCGCTGGTGCACGACCTCGGCAAGGGCACGACGCCGGAGGACATTCTGCCGCGCCACATCGGCCATGAAGGGCGCAGCGTGCCGCTCATCGAAGCGGTGTGCCAGCGCCTGCGCGTGCCCACCGAGTGCCGCGAATTGGCGCTAGTGGTTGCGCGCGAGCACGGCAACATCCACCGCTGCGATGGCTTTGATGCGGCAGCGCTGGTGCGTCTGCTGGAGCGCTGCGATGCGCTGCGCAAGCCCGATCGTTTCCGTCAGGCCTTGCAGGCGTGCGAGGCAGACGCACGCGGCCGTCTCGGGTTTGAAGACCGCAGCTATCCGCAGACAGCGCGTCTGCTGCGCGCGCTCCAGGCCGCATCGTCGATCGACGCCGGCGCCGTCGCCAAGCGCTATGCCGACAACCCGGCGCACATCAAACAGGCCGTGCATCAGGCCCGCATTGAGGCCGTTGCGCAGGCCGGCATCTAGGTTGGCCCCAGAAGCCGGCCGTGCCGCCGCTCACTCGAACGGCGTGTCGCTCGGATTGGCGTACAGCGCCTTCAACTGATCGTTCATCGGGAAGTTGAAGTTCAGGTTCTTGGGCGGCACGGGCTTTTCGAACCACTTGGCGTAAAGCGTTTTGATCTCGCCGCTCTTCATCACGCCGACCATGGTGTCGTCCACGAGTTTCTTGAACTGCGGATCGTCCTTGCGCAGCATGAAGCCGTAGGCCTCGAACGATTGCGGCGTGCCGGTCACGACCCAGTCGTCGGGCTTTTGTGCGAGCGTGCGCGCGCCGGCCAGCAGCACGTCGTCCATCATGAACGCCGCCACGCGGCCGCTTTGCAGCGTGAGGAACGATTCACCGTAATCCTTGCCGCTGATCACGTTCATGTTCATCTTCTTCTCGTCGTTCATCTTGCGCAGGATGCGTTCTGACGTCGTGCCCGCGTTGGTGATGACCGACTTGCCCGCCAGGTCGGGGAAGTCCTTCACGCCCGATTTCACGTTGGTCAGCAGGCGCGTGCCGGCGATGAAAAAGGTGGTCGAAAACGCCGTCTGCTGCTCGCGCGATTTCAGGTGCGTAGTCACGCCGCACTCCAGATCCACCGAGCCGTTCTGCACCAGCGATGTCCGGTTCTGCGACGTCACCGGAATCTGCTTGATGTCCAGGTTGGGCTTACCCGTCTTCTTCTTGACGGCGTCGATCACGCGCGAGCAGAGGTCGGCCGAGAAACCGACGATCTCGTTCTTGCTGTCGCGGTAAGAAAACGGAATCGACGATTCGCGTACGCCGATCAGGATCGTGTTGCTGTCCTGAATCTTCTTGAGCGTGCCGTCCAGTGCCTGGGCGTGCGCGCTGATCGCGAGCAGGCTGGCCAGCGCCAGCGGGATGGATCGGATACAGCGGGTGGTCAAACGCATACTTCCTCCAATGGTTGTGGTGCGCGGCCTGTTGTTTTGCGGCCGTCTGTGCTTTGGCTTCGTGGTGATGAATGCGGAGAGTCTTAGCGGCCGAACCAACTGCGCAGCTCTGCGGCGCTGGCCACCGGCCGATGCAGCGCGTCGAGATGTCGTCGCAGGTTGGTGACGAGCGCCGCGTTGTCGGGCGCCGTGCTGCCGTCGGGCAGCGCCATGTTGTTTTCGAACCCCAGGCGCGCGTGGCCGCCCAGCAGCGCTGCGCTGAGCGCGCATTCGGCTTCGCGCGGTCCAAATGCGCACATCGCCCACGGCACGTTAGCGGTGATGTCGCCGCCGTCAGCCCACGCCTGCAGGAAGGGCAACAGATCCAACGGATCGGAGCGCTGGCCTGCGCTGTAGCGGCCGAGTACGAACAGCACCCAATGCGGTGTGTCGGGCAGCACGCCGCGCGCACGCAGGTCGCGGTAGCGCACCACGTCGTCGGCGGAATAGAGGATGTACTGGATCGCCGTGCGCGCAGCGGCAAGCTCGCCAAAGAAGCGCGCAGCTTCCGCCTCGTGCGCGGCATCGGGCGCCAGCTCGCGCAGCGCGGCGGATATCGCCTCCGGCTGCAGCGCACGTACCGACGCCATCTGCTGTTCGGGCGTGTAGATGCCAACGGCCTCGGTGGTGATCTGAATCACCAGCGCATCGCCCACGGCCCGTTGCACGGCGGCGATGGCTGGGCGGTAGTCGCCAGGCTCCAGGCTATGCGTGCCGTCTGGGCGGCGCACATGCAGATGCAGCATCGCGGCGCCGGCATCCACACATTGGCGCGCGCAGGCGGCCAGTTCGTCGGGCGTGATCGGCAGTGCGGGGTGATCGGTGTGCGTCTTGCGCGCACCGTTGGGCGCCACGGCGATGGCGATGGGTTTGGTCACCATGCGGCCTCCTGGGCCTTGGCCGTGGCTGCGTCAACCGCATCGCCCAGCCGTTCGACGATCGCGTCGATGTCCTGCGCGGTGGCGATGAACGGTGGCGCCAGCAGGATGTGGTCGCCGCGCTGGCCGTCGATCGTGCCGCCCATCGGATACACCATCAGACCGCGCTGCATCGCTTCGGCCTTCACGCGAGCGTGCGTCTTGCATGCAGGTGCCAGCGGCGCCTTGGTTGCGCGATCGGCCACCAACTCCACGCCAACAAACAGGCCGCGCCCGCGTACATCGCCCACGTGCGGGTGGTCGGCAAAGCGCGCACGCAGCGCCGCACGCAGCTGTTCGCCGCGCGCCTGCACGTTGGCGAGCAGGTTGTCTTCCTCGATCACCTTCTGCACTTCCAGCGCCGCCGCACACGCCGTCGCGTGGCCAATGTAAGTGTGGCCATGCTGGAAGAAGCCGCTGCCGGTCGTGATCGCGTCGTAAATACGGCGATTCACCAGCGTCGCACCGATCGGCTGATACCCGCCGCCCAGGCCCTTGGCAATGGCGACCATGTCTGGCACCACGCCATCTTCCTCGCATGCGAACAGGTAGCCGGTGCGTCCCATGCCGGACATCACCTCATCGAGCAACAGCAGCACGCCGTGGCGATCGCACACCGTGCGGATCTTGCGGAAGTAGTCGCCCACCGGCGGCACCGCGCCGGCCGTGGCGCCCACCACCGTCTCGGCGACGAAGGCCGCGACATTTTCCGTGCCGAGTTCGACGATCTTTGCGTCCAGCTCATCGGTCAGGCGCTGCACGTATTGCGCATCGCTCTCGCCATCCACGCGCTCGCGATACGCATAGCACGGCGAGACATGGTGTGCCGGTACCAACAGCGGCAGGAACGGCTCGCGCCGCCACGCGTTGCCGCCGATCGCCAGCGCGCCCAGCGTGTTGCCGTGATAGCTCTGACGCCGCGCGATGAAGTATTGGCGCTGCGGCTGCCCAATCTCGACAAAGTACTGGCGTGCCAGCTTGAGCGCCGCCTCGATCGCTTCGGAACCGCCAGAGACGAAATACACGTGATCAAGATCGCCGGGCGCGGCCGCGGTCAGGCGCGCAGCCAGTTCTTCTGCCACGTCTGTCGTGAAGAATGATGTGTGCGCATAGGCCAGCGCGCGTACCTGCTTGCAGATGGCGTCCACCACGCGTGGGTGGCCGTGGCCCAGACACGAGACGGCGGCACCGCCGCAGGCGTCGAGGTAGCGCTTTCCATCGGAGTCGATGAGGGTCATGCCCTCTCCGCCGATAGCGGTGGGCAGCGTCTTGCGCGGGTCGCGGTGGAAGACGGAGGTGGTGGACGGTGTCATGGACGGTCGGGCGGGTTCAACGTTGGGTGGGCGGCACAGCGACAGCCGCTTCACTGCGGCGGGCGCTGCGCACGTAGGCGGCTTGTTGCTTGAGCTGGGCGTCGCTGTCGGCAAGGTGCGCGAGCGCGACTGGGCCGGCGTGGCGGAACCACGTCATCAACAGCGCATCGAGCAGCGCCATCGGCGCGGCCAGCGAATGGAAGAACGACGGAATGGCGACGGGCGCGACGAGTTGCTGCCACGCCAGCTCAGCGCCCGGGGCGATGGCGCTGTCGGTCACATACACGAGGCGCGCACCGCGGGCATGCGCGTATTGCATCGCCTCAATGACTTCGCGTGTGTACGGATCAAAGGTGACGGCCACGACGATGTCGTCCTCGCCGCAAAAGCGCAGCGGGTCGGCCAGCGTGTTGCCGCTGCCGGCGCACAGTGTGACCTTGTCGTCGAAAAGCTGGGCGGCATAACCGAACGCATGCGTCAGCGCCAGGCAACTGCGCGCGCCCAGCAGATAGACCCGCCGCGCCTTGCACAGAGCGGCGGCCACAATATCCAGCGCGGCCAGGTTGGCGGGCGAAAAGGCCGCCTGCACATGAGCCCCGATGGCCATGCCGATGCGCTCCGCCTCCGAAGCGGCTGCCGTATCGTCGCCCTGCAGCGCGCTGGCGCGGCCGGCAAAGCCGTCGGCCTGCTGGCGCAGGTGGTTCACGCAGACATCACGCAGTGCGGCAAAGTCATCAAAGCCCAGCGCGCGCGCCAGGCGCGAGAACGTAGCCGGCGGCAGGTCGCAGCGGCGCGCCAGGTCTCGCATCGAAAGCAGGGCGATGTCGTGCTGGTGCGTCTCAAGCAACATGGCGGCACGCTGCAGTTGCGGAGAGAGAGCGCTGGCGCGGTCGCGCAGCGTTTGCATGAGCCCATCGAACGTCATGAGGTGATTAATTTGATTCAACTGTTTCGTAAACTACTAATTTGAAACAGTTGAGTCAATATCGGATTCACCCTTGGGATCGCGCACGAAAGCGAAACGGCCGCAACGCAAGGCGTGCGGCCGTGGCGGGCAAACAAAAACGGAGGCCGAAGCCTCCGTTAGCTATGCGTGATGCGCGCGTTTCAGGTTGCCGGGGCGTCGAGCTGTTCCATGCGGAACTGGAAGAAACCGGCTCCAATCAGTCCAAGCAGGCTTAGCGCCATGCACGTGCAGGCCAGAATCATCACCGCGCCCAGGGACGAAACTCCGCTCATGAGTGGCGTATGCATCAACGCCGACAGGTTGCCGCCAACCCACATGGCCGCGACGAGGGCCATCAAACACGTCAGCGCTGCGGCATTGCGCAACCACGTCAGCCGCGTCTTGCGGCTGATGCCGTCGAAAGCGTGGAAATGGAAGTGGTGGTGACCGGTGCCAACGAGTGCCATGGAGAATCTCCTTGTGCTTGCCGTTTGATAGCGTTGAGTCACTATACCGAGACCTGCGACAGTTTGGCGCAGTTTACGCCGCTAGGTATACCCTGAGCTGCGCTGCGTCAAGAGGTGTGGGTACATTTTTTGTGGGTGCGACACTGCGCCGCAGATCGACGACTGGCGCGGCAAATCGGGAGATGGCGGGGGCGGGCGAATGGCACCGCAGAAATGAAAAAAGACCTCGCGAGGAGGTCTTTTTTGTTGCCCCGCAAAATCGATCGATCTTGAAGAGCAAAGAATTTTGGTGGCCTGGGGCGGAATCGAACCACCGACACGCGGATTTTCAATCCGCTGCTCTACCAACTGAGCTACCGGGCCAAGCAAAGAAAGGCAAGTATGACAGGAGTTGTGCCCAGCCGTCAAGCATCTCTGAGCACTTTGATGATCACGCGGCCGGTTCGCCCTTGTTGCGCGAGAGTTCGACACCCAGCTGCTTGAGCTTGCGGTACAGGTGGGTGCGCTCAAGACCGGTCTTTTCTGCCACGCGGGTCATGCTGCCGCCCTCGCGCTGCAGGTGGTATTCGAAGTAGGCGCGTTCAAACAGGTCGCGCGCTTCGCGCAGCGGCATGTCGAACGAGAACTGCATGCCGCCGCCCTCGGCTGCGCGGGTCGGTACGCCATTGATATCTGTGCGATCGAGCGCGGTAGGTGTACCTGCTGCTGCGGCGTTGGGCATGGCGCCTGCGAGTCCCGCCACCGGTGCGGCAGCCGGTGCCGCAGAGCGCGGCTTTTCCTTGCTGCGCGACAAGCCCTGCTCCACCGCCGTCAGCAGCTTCTGCAGTGCGATGGGCTTCTCCAGGAAATTCAGCGCGCCGATCTTGGTCGCCTCGACGGCGGTGTCGATGGTGGCGTGGCCCGACATCATGATGACGGGCATGGTCAGCAGACCTTGCGATGCCCATTCCTTGAGCAGCGTTACGCCGTCGGTATCCGGCATCCAGATATCGAGCAGGACGAGGTCGGGCGTTGCGTTCGCGCGGTATTCGCGCGCGCGCTGAGCGTTTTCGGCGACTTCAACAACGTGCCCTTCGTCTCCGAGGATTTCGGAGAGCAACTCCCGGATACCCATTTCGTCGTCGACAACGAGGATGGTGGCCATGCTTTTCCTCTATGTGCGGCGGGATTGCCGTCCGCGCTACGCGAGTTTTACGAACAGTATGGAAACCTGGGCGCCGACGATGTCGGTACCCGATGTGCCCGATGTTGTGCTGGATTGGCGGTTGCGCAATTCGATTCGCGCTCCGTGCTCGTCCATGATTTTCTTCACCATGGCCAAGCCCAATCCTGTGCCCTTGGCTTTGGTCGTGACGTACGGCTCGAAGGCGCGGTTGAGGATGCGGGAAGAGAACCCGCCGCCGTTGTCCGCGATTACAAGCCGCACAGCTTGCCGCCGCGCGCCCGAGGCGTCGTCGTATTCTACCGTGTCAGTTTGCAACATGACATGCGGAGCAGCTCGCCCGGCCGCTTCATTCTCGGCCACGGCGTCCTGCGCATTCTGCAGCAGGTTGTGGATGACCTGGCGCAGTTGCGTCGGGTCGCCCTTGATGAGCGGCAGGTTGGCGCCCAGCTTGGCCTCGATGACGGGGTGATCGCGGCGGTCAGGGTGATCGATGCCGTACAGGTGCAGCACCTCCGCGGCAAGCGCGTTGAGGTCCAGCTCCTGCAGCATGGCCGGCGGCGTGCGGGCGTAGTCGCGGAAGTCATCGACCATGCGCTTCATCGCCGACACTTGGTTGACGATGGTGGTGGCGCCGCGTCGCAACACCTCGGCGTCGGCGTCCGACAGCTTGGGTGAAAGCTTCATCTCCAGGCGCTCAGCCGAGAGCTGGATGGGCGTGAGCGGATTCTTGATTTCGTGTGCGAGGCGCCGCGCAACCTCGCCCCACGCCACCGAGCGCTGCGCCGAAATCACGTCGGAAATATCGTCGAACACCACCACATAGCCGCGTTCGGTGCCGTGCGAGCCCACCGACGGGCCGGGCAGGCGCGTGCCACGCACCAGCAGCGTGAGGGGTTCGTCTTCGTCTTCGAGCGGAATTTCGACCTGCTTCTGCCAGTGGGCCACTGCGCCGCCGGCGGCTGTGCTTGCGTCTTGTTCGGCGAAGGCCTGTTCGACCACCGGCGCGAAGGCTGCCACCGGTGTGATGCTGGTCAGCGCCTGACCGACCCACGCGCCGAAGGGCTGTTTGAAGATGCGTTCGGCACCCGGGTTGGCAGTCAGCAGCACGAAGCGATGGTCGAACACGAAGACGCCCGCGGTCAGGTTGGTCAGCACGCTCTCAAGATAGGCTTTCGATTGCTCGAGTGCCGCGCGATTCTGCTCCACGGCGCGGCGCGCGTCGGCAAGCTGCCGCGTCATCTGGTTGAACTGTTGGGTGAGTACACCTAGTTCGTCGCGCGTATGCAGTTCACGCTTGGGCGAGAGATCGCCTTCGGCCACTTCGCGCGTGCCCTGGAGCAGCATCAGCAGCGGCCGTGCCAGCTGCGCGCCCAGCAGCAGCGCGAGCATCACCGCGATGAACACCGCCAGGAACAGCGTGAGCGTGAGCGTGCCGATGTACATCTTGCGCAGACCCGTGCGGCCGAGCGCTTTCTCCTGGTATTCCTGGTAGGCGCGTTGGACGGCGTCGGCATTGCGGGCGAGCGCCTGCGGCACCGGCTGCACGAGCTGCAGGAAGCGTTCGTCGCGGCCGCTTTCGCCGATCAAGCCGAAGCCGCGCGACGTGCTGCTGCCATCTTCCGGCCGGCGATCTGCCAGCAAACCGGTGCCGGCCCATTTGCGCGCCGGCGTGTTCAGTCCGATGCTCGGCTCGTCGCGGGACGACGTGCCCAGCGCCACCACCACATGCAGCTGGTACAAATCGTTGCGGCGGCCGTTGCTGCGTGCCGCAGGTGCCGAGGCGGCTGGCGCGGAAGCGCTATCGGTTTCGTTATCGCTGCCGCCTTCCAGGCTGGCATAGCCGCCCGGCGCGCGGGCCTGTTCGAGCACGGCCTGGTCGGGCAGGTTGGGGACGAGCGTGTCGTAGGTATTTGATGCGGTGGCGATCACGCGCCCACTGGCCGTGAAGATGGTCGCCTCCTGCACGCCGAACTGCTCGCGCAATCGATTGAGCGTGATGGCCGTGGCCGAGGCGGACCCATCGCCCACTTGCTCCGCGATCAGGCGGCCCTTGTTCTGCAGGTCGGCCAGCGCCGAGTCCATGGTCGAGCGGCCGAGGTTGAGGCCCGCTTCCAGTGCCGATTCGACCTTCACGTCGAACCACGACTCGATACTGCGCGACACGAACTGCAGCGACACCAGGTAGATCAGCACCCCCGGCAGCACGCCCACCACGCCGAAGAACACCGCCAGCTTGGTCATCAGCCGCGTGCCGAACTTGCCGCGCCGCGCGCGCAGCGCCAGCGCCAGCATCAGCCCGCCGATGATCACCACCAGCAGCACCCCGATGACGAGGTTGACCTTGTAGAGCAGCGTGAAATACCGGTCGAAGAACTCGGTGTTGGCCGATGCCGCAGCCAGCAGGCCGACCAGCACGATCGCCAGGAAGACGATGGTGCCTGCCACCACCTGATAGAGCAGCCGCTTGTAGCTGCGATCGAAGATCATTTGGCGGGAGCCAGCAGCGGACCTGCGCTGGACGGGCCGGCGCTCATGCCCCAGCCCGAGTTGGGCGCCAGGCCGGACGCGCCGGAGGCCGGCGGGGAAGATGCCGGTGCGCTGGCCGGCGGCGCAGCAGGCGCGGGCGCCGGGGCCGGCGGCGGCTCATTCGGCACCAGCAGGCTGAAGCGCTTCCACTCGGAGCTGAGATTCCAATCGCGCGTGTTGACGGCGTTGATCTGGAACGGCTTGGGGAGCTGCGTTACGTCGAGGCGCATGCGCACTTCGGCCTGCACGGTCTCGCCGGCCTTGACGGCGCGTTGCTCGAATACGCGCCAGCCGCGCACGTGCTGCATGAAGTCGACGGCGTCTTTCAGGCGCGAGAACGGCACCTGCAGGCCGCCGGTCGACACGCGGTACTGGCGCGTGAGCGGGTGATACGACAGCCGCACCACGCGCGTGGCGCTGATGGCGTGGTCATCGAACCAATACCAACGGGGGCGAATCAGTTCAAATTCAACCAGGAAGTAGAGCGCGATGCCCTTGTTCACCGCGTCTTCGAGGTTACTGGGCAGATCGAAATCGAAATCGGCGGAGAGGTTCCAGCCGCCGTCGGCGTATTCGAGCTGGGCCCGGTTGATTTCGATGGATTGTGCGGATGCCGTGACCGGACACCACACCAACAGCATGCCCAGAGCGACCAGCGCGACCAGCCGTTGCAGAATCTGCCGGAACCGGGATTGCAGCAGCCGGATCGATGGGCGAAGGATGACAGTCACAACGGTCGGTGCATCAGGGCCGTTTCTGGAAAACCGCGTAAAAGAAGCCGTCGTGATCGAGCGGCAAGGGCGAAGCGCCGGGGGCGAACCCGCTGGCCTGCGCCGCGTCGGGCGAGACCGGCAGCAACTGGCCGGGCGCGTGCAATCGTATCGCATCTTCCAGATGGCGTTCAAACCATTGGGCCTGGTCTTCGCCTTCCGTCGGAAAAATCGAACACGTGACATAAACCAACTTGCCACCAGGCTTCAGGCATGCCCAGAGGGCGCGCACGATGTCTCGCTGCAGGCCGGTCAGGGTCTTGAGGTCGGCCGGACGACGCAGCCAGCGGATGTCCGGATGGCGCCGCACGATGCCGGCGGCCGAGCACGGCACATCGGCCAGGATGCGGTCGAACGGTCGGCCGTCCCACCAGGTGTCGGGTTTGGCCGCATCGCCGACGCAAATGGTGGCGGTCCGGTGTAAGCGCGCCAGGTTTTCGCTGATGCGCACGGCGCGCGCGGCATCCGACTCCAGCGCCGTGACGTCCAGGCGGTCGGCCAGCTCAAGCAGATGGCCCGTCTTGCCGCCGGGTGCGGCGCAGGCATCGAGCACGCGCTGGCCGGGTGCCACGTCGAGCAGCGTTGCCGCCAGTTGCGCCCCGGCGTCCTGCACCGAGACATCGCCATCGGCAAAACCGGGCAGTTCAGAAACCGGAACGGCGCGCGCAAGGCGTACGGCCTGTTCGCCGATGCGCTCGGCGTCGATGCCGGCTTTGGCCAGGCGGGCGAGATAGGCGTCGATGGCAATGCGGCGCGGGTTCACGCGCAGCACCATTGGCGGGCGGCGGTTGCCTGCGGCCAAGATGGCTTGCCACGCGTCGGGATACGCGCTGCGTACCGCGTCGATCCACCACATCGGGTAGTTGGTGGCGGCCGACGGATCTGCCTGCATGTCTGCGACCAGCGTATTTTGCTCGCGCAGGAAGCGGCGCAGCACGCCGTTGACCATGCCCTTGCCGTGCGAAAGTTTAGGGTCGGCCGAGGCGGCCGTGACGGTTTGGTCGACCACGGTGAACGGCGCGTACGGCAGCGGGTCGTCCAGCAGTTGCGCGAGCGCCACGCGCAGCAGGTTGGCGGCGCCTTCAGCGGGCGGGCGCGGGATCAGCGTGCGGATCAGCCAGTCTGTGCTGCCGAGCCAGCGCGTGGCGCGGTAGGCGAGATCTTGCACGGCGCCCCGCACCGGCGCGGGCTGGCCCTGGCACGCGGCGTCGATGGCCTGGGGCAATGCCGTGCCCTGCCGGAGCTTGCCCAGTGCAACAGCGGCAAGCGACAAGGCGTGGGCGAGGGAATCGGGCGGCAGGCGCATCGGTCAGCAGGAAATCAGGCGAACAAAATGCAACGAGCCCGCGATGGGCGGGCTCGTGCGGACGGCGGAAGTATAAAGGAAGCGCCCGGCCGGGCAGCCGCTTTTACGCCGGATACTGCCCCGTCTGCGCCATCTGCATCAGGCGCGCGACGCGCTCCTCCGTGGCCGGGTGCGTGCTGAACAAGTTGGCCAGGCCGCCGCCGTGCAGGGGGTTCATGATCATCATCTGCGCGGTGGCAGGGTGGGCTTCAGCAGCGGCAAACGGAATGCCGGCGGCATAGCGGTGGATCTTATCCAGCGCCGAAGCCAATGCCTGCGGGTCGCCGCTGATGGTCGCGCCGCCGCGGTCGGCTTCGAACTCGCGCGCGCGGGAAATTGCCATCTGGATCATCGCTGCCGCCAGCGGCGCGAGGATCGCCACCGCAATCCCGGCGATCGGGTTGGCCGGACGGCCTTCGCTGTCGCGCCCGCCGAAGAATACGGCAAAGTTGGCCAGTGCCGAGATCGCACCGGCCATCGTGGCCGAGATGGTCGAGATCAGGATGTCGCGGTGCTGCACATGCGCCAATTCGTGCGCCATCACGCCGCGCAGCTCCCGTTCCGACAGGATATTGAGGATGCCGGTGGTCGCGGCCACGGCGGCGTGCTCCGGGTTGCGGCCGGTGGCGAAGGCGTTGGGCTGCGCCTCGTCGATGAGATAGACGCGCGGCATCGGCAGGCCGGCGCGGCCGGCAAGCTCCTGCACCATCCGATAGAACTGCGGCGCGCTGGTCTCGTTGACTTCCTGCGCGTTGTACATGCGCAGCACCATCTTGTCGGAGAACCAGTACGAGAAGAAATTCATGCCCAGCGCGAACAGCAGCGCCAGCATCATCCCGCTGCGTCCGCCGATCATGCCGCCGATGACGATGAACAGCGCGGTAATCGCTGCCATCAACATGAAGGTCTTGATCCAGTTGAACATGGGGGCGTGGCTCCTGTGGGTCTAGGGTTTTGTGAGTTTGTTAGATCGCGATAATCGCTGAAAATTCAAGGGTTTGCGCGGGACTTGCGCGATATTTCGCCGCAGATGACGCTTGACCCATCAACGGGTGGTGAACGCCAGCCGCGCGCCAAGCCCAATGAATGCCGTGCCGACCACGCGATCGAGCCAGCGCTTGATGCCCGGCTTGCCCGCCACGCGGCGCGTGACGCTGGCGGCCACCCACGCCACCAAGCTATTCCAGATCGTCGACATGACAATGAACACCGCGCCCAATGCCAGGAACGCCAGCGCCTTGTGGGCGGCGTGCGGATTGACAAACTGTGGGAAGAACGACAGGAAGAACAGCACGACCTTCGGATTCAGCACATTGGTCAGAAAACCCTGCATGAACAGCGACTTGAGCGGACGCGGGCGCTTGGCGGCGGGCGTTTCCGCTTCTTCGAGGGGGACATCGTCGCGCTCGGGCGGCGCCAGCAGCATGCGGCCGCCCAGGTAGATCAAGTACGCCGCGCCCACCACCTTGATGACTGTGAATGCCACGGTGGAAGCCGCCAATAGCGCCGTCAGCCCGAACGCGACTGCCAGCACATGCACGCAGCAGCCCGCCGATACGCCCAGCGCCGACAGCAGCCCCGCTGCCCGTCCTTGCGAAACGCTGCGCCCGACGATGTAGGCCGTGTCGGGCCCAGGCGTCACATTCAGCAGAAACACGGCCAGCATGAAGAGCGGCAGATTGACGATGCCCAGCGCGGTCATGGCGAAATCCTCTTCTATATAGATGGGGCGGTTAGCCGCGCGATGCGAAGCGCTGGCCGGGCTCGATTGCCAGGCCTTGCAGGAATTCGCGTGCGGGCAGGCGTTTGCCGCCGGGCTTCTGCAACTGGGTCACGCGTAGCGCGCCGGCGCCGCAGGCGATGGTGATGCCCTCGGCGTTGGCGGCCAGGACCGTGCCGGGTTCGGCATCCGCCGGGCGGTCGGCTAGCGCCTGCGCCTGCCAGAACTTGATCGTCACGCCATCCAGCGCGGCCGATGCGCCCGGAAACGGATTGAACGCATGCACCTGGCGCAGCAGCGCGGCGGCTTGGTGCGACCAGTTCAGGGTGGCTTCATCCTTGGCGATTTTTTCCGCGTAGGTAATGCCTTCGGCGGGCTGCGGCGTGGCGTCCAGCTTGCCGTCTTGCGCCAGCCTGGTGAGCGCCTCTACCACCATGCGTCCGCCGAGCGCGGCCAGCGTGTCGTGCAGCGTGGCCGTCGTGTCGGTCAGGCCGATGGGCACGCGCTCCATGGCGATCATGTCGCCGGTGTCCAGGCCAGCATCCATCTGCATGAGCGTGATACCCGATTCAGCGTCGCCCGCTTCGATCGCGCGGTGGATGGGCGCGGCGCCACGCCAGCGCGGCAACAGCGACGCGTGGATATTGATGCAGCCAAAGCGCGGCAGGTCGAGCACTTCCTGCGGCAGGATCAGGCCATAGGCCGCGACGACCATCACGTCGGGGCGCTGGGCAGCCAGGGCATCGATGGCTTCTGCGGCTTCTTGCGGATATTTGCCTGCGCGACGCAGCGACGGCGGCTGGAGGATCGGCTCGAACCCGTGCGTCACGGCGTACTGCTTGACGGGACTTGCCTGCAGTTGCATGCCGCGCCCTGCAGGGCGATCCGGCTGGCTCAGCACGGCAACGACGGGAAAGCCGGCCTGATGGATCGCCGCCAGGGCAATCTGCGCAAATTCAGGCGTGCCGGCAAACGCTACGCGAAGTGTGGACGTCATGGATGAAAAACCGAAAACGAAGGGAAGCGCGCTACACAACAGCGTAGCGCATTGGGCTTAGCGACGGCCGCGATGCGGGGTGTCGGTCAGCGGCACGATGGGCTCGGGCGACGGCAGCGCCTCGGACACGCCATTGCTGCGCCGCTGGAAGAGCGAGAAGGTTTCGTTGGTGTCGCCCGGGCGGCTGCCGCGCCACACCATTTCCCAGTTGTTGCCGTGGGGGCGGCGTCGGGCATGTTCCGGGCGTTTTTCGAGCACGAGGATCAGGTCGCAGGTGCGTGCCGTCGGGTTGGGGTGGTGAGCGTCGCCGGCGCCGCTGTGGCCCAGCAGCCACTTGACCGGACGCACGCCCGTTTCGTAGTGCATCAGCGCGCGCTCGCTTTCGCCCATGCCGCGCGTGGCCACGCAGATCTGCGCAGATTCGAGCACAGGTTTGATCGCCTGGAACAGCGGGCGGTAGCTGCGGGCGTCGTCAATCCACGGCATCAGCAGGGTGCCGAGCAGGCCCCACACCATGCCCAGCCCCGCCGCCCACGCCACCACGCCGGAGCGCGCTGGCCGCAGCCACACGCAGGCGGCCCAAAGCGCCGTAATGCCCCCGGCGGCCAATACGGCCACCGGATGGATCAGCATGTCATACGGCAACGGCAGCACGCGGCCCAGCATCTTGGCCAGCCAGGCCGGCAGCAACTGCCCGCCGCTGGTCACTAGCGCGCCCCACACCGCCCATACCACCAGCCCCAGCGCGCCAAACAATGCCACGGCCGCGCCCCATGCACGGGCGCGCCACGCGGGCGTAATCAGCAGCAGCATCGGCGCACCCAGCAGGGCTAGCGCGGGTTGCAGCGGCATCAGGTACACATCGCGCAGCACGGCCGAGCGCAGCACCACGGCAATCGTCGCGAGCACGAACAGCGCAACGACCAGGTGCCCCTGGTACGGCAGCAGCCATGCCGTGCGCGCCCCATGCCCGCGTTGCCGCGCGAGCTTGTATAGCGACACGGCCAGCACGGACACCGCTGGCCACACCGCGGGCGTGCCGGTCAGGAAGATCGATCGGATGGTCGTCGCCAGCGAACCCTTTTCGCCACCCAGATGCGAGAAGCCAAAGAAGCGGCCGAGGTTGTTGACCCAGAACCATTCGATGAACAGGTCCGGCGATTCGTGCCAGAAGATGGCGGGCCAGATCACCAGCCACGGCAACGCCACCAGCAGCGAGAGGCCATAGAAGCGCCATGCCTGGCGGCTGCGGAAATCCGGCAGCAGTGCAATCGCCGCCAGCAGGGTGATGGCGAACAGCCCAGGCACGAGCACGCCCTTGCCCAGGAACGCCACACCGATGCCCGTGCCGAACCACAATGCCGGACGCAGCACGTCGACGCCCTTTGCGCCCCCGGCTTCGCTCTCTTTGACGAAGCGCACGAGGCCATACAGGGCGATCGCGGTGCCGGCCAGTTGCGGGACATCGGCAATGAACTTGTGGACGTGCTCAACCAACCCGACGCAGCCGGCAAACAGCAGCAGCGCGCCCAACGCATAGTCGCGCAGCGCAGCGCCGCCGGCGTCGAGCCCGGCTTCGCGGCGTGCGGCCAGGGTCAGCCCAGGCCGTCCGCGCGCGAGGTCTGCGCCGACGCGCAAGCGCCAGTCGCGCGCTTCGCTGCGCAGCAAGCGCGCCGTGCGCCAGACCGCCCAACACGTCAGCGCCATCCAGAACAGCACCGCCACGCGCACCGCTTCGTGCGGCGGCATGTCGGGCAGCGCCAGCGCGGCTAGCGCGCCCGTCCAGTACATCAGCGGGGGTTTTTCGACGAACGGCTCGAAGGCGACGTTAGGAACGACCCAGTCGCCGCGCTCGATGATGTTGATGACGATGCCGAAGGAATACGGCTCGTCGGCCTTCCAGGGTGCGCGCCAGAACGTGCCCGCAACAAAATACGCGCACAGCATCAGCAGGACGACGACGCGCCAATGCCGCACCAGCAGTGCCGACAGGCGGCGCGGGCTGGTGTTCGGGCCTGCGTCAGCGGGAGCGATCGGCATCAGCGGGATGGAGCGAGGGCGCGCGCCGGCGTCGGCAGGCATGGGAACGCATTCAACGCTGCGGTACCGCGTCGCGTTGGTGCTTCTTGAGCTTGGAGCGGATGCGCGTCTGCTTGAGCGGCGAGAGGTATTCGACGAAGACCTTGCCCATCAGGTGATCCATCTCGTGCTGGATGCACACGGCCAGCAGATCGTCGGCCTCCAGCTCGAAGGTTTCGCCCTTCTCGTTCAGTGCGCGCACGCGCACGCGGGCCGGGCGGTCGACCTTGTCATAGATATCGGGCACCGACAGGCAGCCTTCGTCCCAGACCTTGTGCTCATCACTTACCCAGATGATCTCCGGGTTGATGAACACGCGCAGTTCGTCGCGCGATTCCGACACGTCGATGGTGATCACGCGCTCGTGCACGTCGACCTGCGTGGCGGCCAGGCCAACGCCGGGCGCCTCGTACATGGTCTCGGCCATGTCGGCCACCAGTTTGCGGATGCGGTCATCCACAACGGCAACCGGTTTGGCGACTTTGTGCAGCCGCGGATCAGGGTATTGCAGGATATTCAGTAGGGCCATGATGCTTGGCAACAACGGTTGCAGAAGGCCACGCTAACGAGGGGTTGCCTTCAATTGCGATCGCTTGGAATGTCATGCAGAATCGGGGGCGCTATCCGCCACATGGCTTAGGAAAAAGCCTGACGAATGTTGGATGCCATACCCCTCTTGCTGCGACGCAGAACTGCGTACAGCTGCGGCGGTGAGGCGTCGAACAGGCACGCGGACCACTCGCCGATTCTTCATAGAATAATGCGCCATCGTAACACACCGATGCTCTCTCAGCCCGCCATGCAAACCGCCACGAAAGCGCGCCAGCCTTACGTTTGCGCCCTGTCGGCGGTTGCCGCGGCAGCGCTTTTCTGCATGGGCGCCGCCCACGCCGCCGAGCGCACTGTGACGCCGGCGCAACAGGCGCAGGCCGCGACGGCTGCCCAAGCGGGCATCCCCGAATCCGAACTGTCCGCCACCGCGCCCGCGCAGTACACCGTGCGCCGTGGCGACACGCTGTGGGCAATCTCGGGCAAGTACCTCAAGCGGCCCTATCGCTGGCCCGAGCTGTGGGGCATGAACCGCGAGCAGATCCGCAACCCGCATCTGATCTATCCGGGCCAGATCCTGTATCTGCATCACGCCAATGGTCGTGCTTGGCTGTCGAGTTCGCCGGCATCGGCGGATGGCAGCACGGTGCGCCTGTCGCCGCATACCCGCGTGTCGGGACAGGATGGCGACGCCATCTCCAGCATTCCTTCCGCCGCCATCGAGCCCTTCCTGACCCAGCCTATCGTGGTGGATGAACAAACGCTGGCCACGCCGGCGCGCATCTTCTCGCTGCCCGAGGGCCGTGTTTATCTGGGCAAGGGCGAAAACGCCTACGCCCGCGGTTTGCCCGCAGGTGAAGGCGGCCAAGCCGGCGCCGAATGGCAGGCGTATCGCCCGGTCCGGCCGCTCAAGGACCCGGTGACCGGCAACGTGCTCGGCTATGAAGCCGACTTCCTTGGCACGCTGCGCGTGGTGCGCGCGGCGACCGGCCCGCAGGCGGTCACCAAGATGGAAGTGCTGTCGTCCAAGGAAGAAATGGGCGTCGGCTCGCAACTGATGCCGCTGCCCCCGCGCGTGCCGGTGCGCTATGTGCCGCATGCGCCGGAAGGCGACGTGCACGGCGCGGTCGCCAAGGTCACCGGCGGCGTGCGCTTTGGTGGCACCGACCAGGTGGTTGTGCTGAACATCGGCAGCCAGCAGGGGCTTGAGCCGGGCCACGTGCTGTCGCTGGCACGCGCTGGCGCCGTCGTGAAAGACGCGACGGCCGGCAACGAGGCCGTGCAACTGCCCGCTGAGCGCTACGGCCTGGCCTTCGTGTTCCGTGTGTTCCCGCACGTGGCCTATGCGCTGGTGACGGACGCATCGAACGCCGTGGAAGTGGGCGACAGCGTCAGCAACCCGATGTCGCCGCAACCTTGAACTACGCGCTAACGCAGTCCTTGATTTGACCGATGCATCCCAGGTCGCGGCGCCCGCCGCGGCCGATTCGACAGCTTCTCTCTCCTGTACGCGCGATCCGGCCGAACTGGCCGCGTGGCTGCGTCTGACTGAAACCCCCGGCGTTGGGCCCGTCGCTGCGCGGCAGCTGCTGGCGGCCTTCGGGTTGCCGCAAGACATCTTTGCCCAGCCGTATGCCGCGCTCGCCAAGGTGCTGCCCGAGCGGCAAGCGCGCGCGGTACTCGCCGAGCCCGACGACACGCTTGCGGTGCTGATCGAGCGTACCGTCGCCTGGGTGAACGAGCCCGGCAATGCCATCTTCACGCTGGCCGATCGCGGCTACCCGCCCCGCCTGCTCGAACTGCCGGACCCGCCGACCTTGCTGTACACCAAGGGTGACGCCTCCTTGCTGCGCGCCGCAGCGGTGGGCGTGGTGGGCGCGCGCAGCGCCACGGCAGCGGGCATCGACAACGCGCGCGCGTTTTCCCAGGCGCTGTCGGCGGCGAGCGTGACGGTCGTGTCAGGCCTGGCGCTCGGCATCGATGCGGCAGCGCATGAGGGCGCGCTCGCAGGCCCGGGGAGCACCATCGCAGTCGTGGGTACCGGGCTCGATATTGTTTACCCGGCACGCAATCGGGCGCTGGCGCATCGCATTGCCGAGGCTGGCGTGATCATCTCCGAATACCCGCTGGGGATGGGCGCACGCGCCGAGAATTTCCCACGCCGCAATCGTCTGATCTCGGGTTTGGCGCGCGGGCTGCTGGTGGTGGAAGCCGCGGCACAGTCCGGCTCGCTCATCACCGCGAGGCTGGCGGCCGAGCAGGGGCGCGATGTGTTTGCGATTCCGGGGTCGATCCATTCGCCGCTGGCCAAGGGCTGCCACCTGCTGATCAAGCAAGGTGCCAAGCTTGTGGAAACCGCTGCCGATATCCTCGATGAACTTGGCTGGGGGCGTGCTGCAGCGCCGGCCAAACGTGCGACGCGCGCGTCCACGGTCCAGGTAGCCGAGGCTGTGCCGGCCCCCGCCCGCGCGGCGCCGAGTGCCGCTGAAACGGCGCTACTCGACGCGCTCGGTTTCGATCCCGTCGATTTAGATACCTTGTGTGAGCGCACTGGCCAAGCTGCTGCTGCGCTATCTGCACAGCTTCTGGCGCTGGAGCTGGATGGCCGCGTGGAGCGTCAGCCCGGCGGGCGCTTCCTGCGGCTTCCGTGAAAGCGTGCCTACAATAAGCGCGACCCCTTCGTCACTCCGCTGGTCGCCTAGCGCCTTTTTTCATGCCACTGCTCTCGCCTGACACCGACGCTGCCATGCTGCACGCGCGCATTCGCTCGGGGCAACTGCTGGTGGCGTGCCTGTGCGCTGAGTGGTGCGGCACGTGCCGCAGCTATCGCAAGACCTTCACCGAACTCGCTGAGCGGCATCCGGAATGCTGCTTTGTCTGGGTCGATGTGGAAGACCACGCCGATGCGATTGGCGATTACGACGTCGAAAACTTTCCGACCCTGCTGGTGCAGCGTGGGAACGATGTGTTGTTTTTCGGCCCTGTCTTGCCTCACGCAGGTGTTGTTGAGGGATTGCTTTCGCGTGATCTGGGCGTTGCTCCGGCGGTGCCATCGGCCCCGGACTTGCGAGGCTGGCTGCTGGAATCGGCGTGATCGCCGGTCTTGACAACACTAAGCGATGCATGCGCCACTCTATTGCGCCTGAAAAGGAACCGCGCTTATGATTGGCGGCCAAATTTGGGACCGACCGGTGATTGATGGCCTCCCAACGGGCGCGCTGACAAGCGCCCGCGGCACTTGAAGTCGGCAGGCGTTGCCATAAGACTCTAAAAAAAACACGCGAACGGTCGCTATAGAAAAGCGACTTCTTCTTTACCCGATTACTTGCGATCGCCAGGATCCGCTCACATGTCCAAGGCTCTCATCATTGCCGAAAAACCGTCGGTCGCCGCTGATATCGCGCGCGCGCTGGGTGGCTTCACCAAGCACGACGAGTACTTTGAGAGCGACGACTACGTCCTCTCGTCGGCGGTCGGCCACCTGGTCGAGATTGCTGCGCCCGATGAATACGAAGTCAAGCGCGGCAAATGGAGCTTCGCTCATCTGCCCGTGATCCCGCCGCACTTTGATCTGCGCCCGATCGCCAAGTCGGAATCGCGCCTGAAGGTGCTGACACGCCTGATCAAGCGCAAGGACGTGACTGGCCTGATCAACGCCTGTGACGCGGGGCGCGAAGGTGAATTGATCTTCCGCCTGATCGCGCAACACGCAAACACCAAGCTGCCGGTGAAGCGGCTGTGGCTGCAATCGATGACGCCGCAGTCGATCCGTGATGGCTTTGGCAAGCTGCGCAGCAACGAAGACATGATGCCGCTGGCAGATGCCGCACGCTGCCGTTCCGAGGCCGACTGGCTGGTCGGTATCAACGGCACGCGCGCCATGACCGCGTTCAACAGCAAGGGCGGCGGTTTCTTCCTGACCACCGTGGGCCGCGTGCAAACGCCCACGCTGTCGATCGTGGTGGAGCGCGAAGAGAAGATCAAACGCTTCGTCCCGCGCGATTACTGGGAAGTGCGCGCTGAATTCATCGCCGCCGCCGGCCTGTACGAAGGCCGCTGGTTCGACCCCAAGTTCAAGAAGGACGAGTTCGACCCCGAACGACGCGATTCGCGCCTGTGGAGCGAGGCCGAGGCCAAGAGCATCGTGGCTGCGTGCCGCGACAAGCCGGGCACCGTGACGGAAGAATCGAAGCCGTCGACGCAGATGTCGCCGGCGCTGTTCGACCTGACGAGCCTGCAGCGCGAGGCCAACGGCCGCTTCGGTTTCTCGGCCAAGAACACGCTGGGCCTGGCGCAGGCGCTGTATGAAAAGCACAAGGTGCTGACCTATCCGCGTACCGATTCGCGCGCGCTGCCCGAAGACTACTTAGGCACGGTCAAGCAGACGCTGGACATGCTGGGCGAAAGCTCACCCAACTATCTGACGCACGCGAAGAAGATCCTGGCCAACCAGTGGGTCAAGCCGAACAAGCGGATCTTTGACAACAGCAAGATCAGCGATCACTTCGCTATCATCCCGACCCTGCAGGCGCCGAAGAATCTGTCGGAGCCTGAGCAGAAGCTGTACGACCTGGTGGTGCGCCGCTTCCTGGCGGTGTTCTTCCCGGCGGCCGAATACCAGGTCACCACGCGCGTGACCGAGGTGGCCGGGCATCACTTCAAGACCGAAGGCAAGGTGCTGGTGAACCCGGGCTGGCTGGTCGTGTACGGCCGCGAGGCGCAGGGCGAAGATGCCAACCTCGTGCCGGTCGCCAAGGACGAGAAGGTCAAGACGGACAAGATCGAGCCGGTCGGCCTCACAACCAAGCCGCCCGCACGCTATAACGAAGCGACGCTGCTCTCCGCCATGGAAGGCGCCGGCAAGCTCGTCGACGACGATGCGTTGCGCGAAGCCATGGCAGGCAAGGGCCTGGGCACGCCAGCCACCCGCGCGGCCATCATCGAAGGGCTGCTGACGGAAAAGTACCTCGTGCGCGAAGGCCGCGAACTGATCCCGACGGCCAAGGCATTCCAGCTGATGACGCTACTGCGTGGCCTGGGCGTGGAGGAACTGACGCAGGCGGAGTTGACCGGCGGCTGGGAGCACAAGCTTTCCCTCATCGAGCGTGGCCAGTTGGAGCGCGACGAATTCATGCGCGAGATCGCGCAGATGACGCAGCAGATCGTCAAACGCGCCAAGGAATACGACAGCGACACCATCCCCGGCGATTACGCAACGCTCTCCACGCCGTGCCCGCAGTGCGGCCACGTGGTCAAGGAAAACTACCGCCGCTTCGCCTGCAGCCACTGCGACTTCTCGATCAGCAAGATTCCGGGTGGCCGCCAGTTCGAGCTGGAAGAGGTGGAAGAGCTGCTGACCAACAAGACCATCGGCCCGCTGCAGGGTTTCCGCAGCAAGATGGGCCGGCCGTTTGCGGCCATCCTCAAGCTGGCGCAGGAAGACGGTCACTGGAAGATGGAGTTCGACTTCGGCCAGAACGACGAAGACGATGGCGAGCCGGTCGATTTCTCCGGCCAGGAAAGCGTCGGCCACTGCCCGAAGTGCAACGGCAGCGTCTACGAGCACGGCCTGAAGTACGTTTGCGAAAACGCCGTGGCGCAGCCCAAGACGTGCGATTTCACCACCGGCAAGATCATCCTGCAGCAGGAGATCAGCCGCGAGCAGTTGGCCAAGCTGCTGGCCGAGGGCAAGACCGATCTGCTGACCGGCTTCAAGTCGGCGCGCACGGGCCGCAACTTCAAGGCGTTCCTGGTCAAGCAGCCGGACGGCAAGATCGGCTTCGAATTCGAGCCGCGTGGCGAAGGCAAGGGCAAGCCCGGCGCCAAGACCGCGGCGAAGAAGACGACCGCTGCGGCTAAAACGCCTGCCGCCAAGAAGGCGCCGGCCAAGACTGCAAGCAAGACGGCCGCCAAGAAGGCTCCGGCGCGCAAGAAAGCCACTGAAACCGAGGCTGACGAGGAAAGCACCAGCGAAACCTGATCGCGGTTTCGCAGGCACCAACGCAAACGGGAGGACACGGTCCTCCCGTTTTGCTTTAGCGATGGCGATGCGGTTTGGCTTATGCGGCTTCGCTCAGGCCCCGGCCGGCGCGCGCCTCGCTGTGCTTGACCTCCATCGCCTGGGCCAGCATGTAGTCGATGAACGTGCGCACCTTTGTCGGCAGGAACTTGCGGCTCGGGTACACCAGCGACAGCGACCGATGCGGCAGCTTGTATTGGGGCAGCACGCGCACCAGGCGTCCGGACTCCAGGTCCGGCCGGGCCATGTACGACGACAGAATCGCGATGCCCATGTCGGCGAGCACGGCGCGGTGCATCAGTTCGGCATTGCTCGTGACGAGCGAGGGCTGCACCGGCACCGAAATCGACTGACCGTCGGCAGTGCTCATCTCCCACTCGTGACGCAGTTGCGGGTGCCACATCGCAATGACGCGGTGCTCGGCAATATCTTCGGCGCGCTGCGGCGTGGAATGCTGGCGGAGATAAGCGGGGGTGGCTGCCATGACCATCTCGGCGGAAATCATGCGGCGTGCGACCAGGTGCGAGCCGAGGCCAAGTTCCGAGACCATGATGCCGACGTCGCGGCCATCCTCGACGATGTCGATCGGGCGATCGGACAACGCCACGTCAAACGTCACTTCGGGATAGAGCTGCTGAAAGCGTGCGAGCAGCATCGGCAGCACGTGCAATCCGAACATGACGGGGGCGACGATGCGCAGGCCACCGACCAGCGCCTGGCTGCGCGAGGTGGCCAGCGATTCCGCCTCGTCAATGTCGAGCAGGATCTGCGCACAGCGCTGCAGGTAGGTTTCGCCCACGTCGGTCAGCGACAGGCTGCGCGTGGTGCGGTTGAGCAGGCGCGTGCCGAGATGCGCCTCAAGGTCGGCCACGTAACGCGTGACCACGGCATTGCTCATCGACAGATGCTGGGCCGCCCGGGCGAAGCTGCCAAGCTCCACCACCTTGGAAAACACCCGCATCGACTGCAAACGATCCATTCCAGCCTCTCACATAATTTGTTGTCAAAAATAGAACAAATCTGTCGTGACAGCAAATGTTTAATAGTGGCACAAGCAATTCACTGCCTAGGGGCGATCCTTGAATGTGAGTGCACGCTCATGTGAGAATGCCGCCCCAGTTGTGTTTGCGCTGTTTTATTGTCAGGGCGGCGTATCCGACTTCTCACCGATTGACGCAACAGCAGATTTGCGCCGAGACTCTATACCGAGCGGTAGATTTTTTTGGGGATTCGTCTTGCGCGAGGTCATGTTTGACCCAAATCATGGGTGGAACGCGGTTTTGCGCAAATCGGTGCGGCGGTGGCCAGATGGCTTCGCCATACTTGAATAATGGATGCCGCGAACCCTGACCCGCATGAGCGCCCCGCAACGAGGGCAGCCATCACGGCCGATGTGTCGCCCCGCGATGCCGGCGGCCGAGGAGACACCACATGACCATCCAGAACCGTGAACCGGTCAACTATCTGGCGGGCGAGATGCCGCTGCACCGGTATTGCGCCCTCCATGCGCAGCAGACGCCCGAGCGCATCGCCCTGTTGTGGTACGGCCGCACGATCTGCTGGCGCGAGCTGGATCAGGCCTCAACGCGGCTGGCGGTGCAGTTGCAGCGACTGGGCGTGACACGCGGCGATCGCGTTGCGCTGTTTCTGCACAACTGTCCGCAAGCCATCGTGGCCCATCTGGCCACGGCCAAGCTGGGCGGTATCGTCGTGCCCTGCGGGCCGCTGTCGCGTCAGCACGAACTGCGTGACCAACTGGCCGATTGCGGCGCCAAGATTCTGGTGGCGGCGGCCGATCTGATGCCGATTGTCGAGGCCGCGCGGCCGGGTACGTCGGTCACAACCGTCATTACCACGCGCTATGCCGATCTGCAGCCTTCGCAGCCCGCGTGCCGCAAGGCGCTGGCCGTGCCGCCCGAGCTGATTGCCGCCGATGCCTCGTCTGCACCGCCGCTCAAGAACAAGCCGGGCGCTGCGCAGCTCGACCTCATGCAACTAATGGCCGAACCGGTGGATGTGGCCGAGCGAGATGCTGTGGCTGCCATCACCGTTGACCTCGACGAAGTGGCGCTGATGGTCTACACCTCCGGCACCACAGGCCGCCCCAAGGGCGCCATGCTTACGCATCGCAACGCGCTGTATAAGACCGCCGTTACGGTGCAGGTCAGCGGCATCCACGCTTCGGACGTGATGCTGGCGGTGGCGCCGCTGTCTCATATCGCCGGCATGCTGATGGGCATGAACGTGATGCTGTATTCCGGCGCGACGACCATCCTGCTCTATCGGTTCGATCCCCTGGCCGTGCTGCAGGCCATCGACCGCTACCGCGTGACACGCTGGTACAGCATGACGCCAATGAACCTGGCGGTCATGGCGCATCCGGACGCGGCGCAGTACCGCATGGAATCCTTGCTGGCCAACCCATGCACCAGTTTCGGTGTCACGCTGACCGAAGCCATTGCCGAGCAGTGGCGTGCATTTGCCGGCCCGCAGTGCCGCATCTATGAAGCCGCCTATGGCCTGTCGGAAACCCACACCTGCGACGCCATCACGCCTGCCGATGCCCCGCGCTGGGGTTGGCACGGCAAGATCGTCCCGCAGACTGAGGTGCGCATCGTCGACCCGCATACCGGCGCTGAACTGCCGCCCGGCCAGGCTGGCGAAATCACCATCCGCAGCCCCGGCGTGTTCCGCGGCTACTGGCAGCGCGACGAGGCCACGCGCGCCGTCCTGCACAACGGCTTTCTGCGCACCGGCGATATCGGCCAGGTCTCGCCCGACGGCTACCTGCAATGGCAGGGCCGCATCAAAGAGATGATCAAGGTGTCGGGCTACAGCGTGTTTCCGGAAGAGGTCGAGGCGCTGCTGTCGCGCCACCCGGGCATCCGCCAAGTGGCCGTGACGCCCATCCCCGATCCTGAGAAAGGCGAAGTCGTGTGCGCGCACGTGGTGCCGATGAACGGCGTGACGCTCTCGGAAGCCGAGCTGATTGCCTGGTCGCGCGACAACATGGCGCCGTACAAGGTGCCGCGGCGCGTGAAGTTCCATGATGCGCTACCCGCTACCGCAACGGGCAAGGTGTTGCGAAGGTTGCTGCGCGAAGAAGCCATCGCCGCCTGAAAGCAAAACGGCCGCCAAATTCTGGCGGCCGTTTTGTCAGGTCTGCACGAAGCGTTTCTGTCGGGCGATGCTCATCAGGATGCCGATGCCCATGCCCAGCGTGACAAGCGCCGTCCCCCCGTAACTGATGAGCGGCAGCGGCACACCCACGACAGGCAGGATGCCGCTCACCATGCCCATGTTGACGAAGGCGTAAGTAAAGAAGATC
The DNA here is from genome assembly GCA_000955795.1 of Burkholderiaceae bacterium 26. GTDB lineage: Bacteria > Pseudomonadota > Gammaproteobacteria > Burkholderiales > Burkholderiaceae > Ralstonia > Ralstonia chuxiongensis. The sequence goes on along the minus strand of JYOB01000014.1, from coordinate 214,333 downwards.
AGCGTGATCGACCCAGCCAGCAGGCGCCCGAACAGCGTCCCCGCGTTGGCTGCAATAAAGAGCCCACGCAAGATCAGCAGCAGATACAGGAACAGCAGCACGCCGTTGCCCACCAGCCCGAACTCCTCCGAATACACCGCGAAGATGAAGTCGGTGTGCTTCTCGGGGATGAACTCCAGGTGGGTTTGCGTACCCTTCAGCCACCCCTTGCCCGTCACGCCGCCCGAGCCGATGGCGATGATCGACTGGATGGTGTGGAAGCCCTTGCCGAGCGGGTCGGTGGTCGGGTCGAGCAGCGTACACACGCGGTGTTGCTGGTAGTCGTGCAGGATCGGCCAGTTCACGCCAGGAGCGCAGATGCGTGATTCGAACGACACCACCAGCGTGATCGCCGTGACTGCAATCACCAGCACCGGCACGATCAGCCGCCACGACAGCCCGGCAAAGTAGATCACGTAGATGCCTGCCGCCAGCACCAGAAGCGCGGTGCCCAGGTCCGGCTGCTTGGCAATGAGCCCCACGGGAATCAGCAGCAGCAAGGTTGCCGCCAGATAGTCATACCAGTGGATCACGCCCTCGCGCTTCTGGAAGTACCACGCCAGCATGAGCGGCATGGCGATCTTCATGATCTCTGAGGGCTGTACCACCACGCCGATATTGAGCCACCGCCGCGCGCCCTTGCGGATCAGTCCGAACGCCGCCACGCCAATCAACAGCGCCACGCCGACGGTGTAGAGCGGCACCGCAAAGCGCATCAGCGTTTGCTGCGGCAGGTTGGCGATGATCCACATCAGCACGAACGACAGCAGGATGTTGCGGACCTGATCTTCCACCCGGCCCGGCATGTCGATGGCGGCCGAATACAGCGCGACCAATCCCGTGCCGAGCAGCAGGAAGACGATCAGCGCCAGCGGGCCATCGAAGCCGGTGAAGAGCGACTTGATGATGTTGAATATGCGGCGCTTGTCCAGTTTGTTCATGGCGAGATCCTCAAGCGCAAATATCAGGGCGCGGCCGGTTTGGAGGCCGGTTTCTGCGCGGGCTTCGTCGCCGGCTTGTTACCCGGCTTGGCGTCCTTTGCGCCCTTTGGCGTGGTCGCTGGGGCCGCCGCCGGTGCGGCAGCGTTGCCACGTCCGCGCGGTGGCAGTTCGGGTGCCGGTTGCGCATGCGACAGCGCTTGCAGCACCTGGGCGTCGAGCGTGGCCGGGGCGACAGCTTCGGCGCTGGTGCCGGCTTCGCGCAGGGCCGGCGCCACCAGGTCCGGCGACAGCGGCGGCGCGCTGCGGGTGGCGCCTGATGCCACCGCCGATGCGGCCGGCGCCGAAGCGGCGGCCACAGCACTGGCGGCGGCTGCCACGCCCGAAGCGGCAGCCACACCTGACGCTGCTTCTGCAGCAACCTGGGGCGCAGCCGTCGCGCTGGCGATGGTGGCCGTCTTGCCGGTCGAGAACACACTCGGCGTATCCACCGGCGGTTGCTGCTGGGGCTTCGGCGCGGTGGCGGCCAGCTCGGCGGGCCATTTGCCCGTCAGGTAATAGTCCATGACCGCACGCGCAATTGGCGCGGCCGACGTGGCGCCGAAGCCGGCGTTCTCGACGATGACTGCCAGCGCGATCTTCGGATGGTCCGCCGGTGCGAACGCTTCGAACAGCGCGTGATCGCGCTTGTTTTCGGGAATCGCGTGGTGGTTGTACTTTTCGTTCTTGCCCAGCGAGTACACCTGCGCCGTCCCCGTTTTGCCCGCCGACACGTATTGCGCACCGATGAACGCCTTGGCTGCCGTACCGGCCTGGTTCACGCCCACCATGGCGCGCTTGATCACGTCGATGTTCGCCTGCTTGAGCGGAATACGGTAGCTCTCGGTCGGCACTGTCAGCGAGCGCGACTTGGATAGCGAATCTTCGACCGCCTTCACCAGGTGGGGCTTCATCACCACACCGTTGTTGGCCAGCGTCGATATGGCATGCGCGAGCTGCAGGATGGTGAAGTTGTTGTAGCCCTGGCCGATGCCCAGCGAGATGGTTTCGCCGTCGTACCACTTCTGCTGTTCGGGGCGCTTGTAGGCTTTGCGCTTCCAGTCGGTGGACGGCAGGATGCCCGTGCGCTCGCCTTCGATGTCGATGCCCGTGACCTGCCCGAAGCCGAACGGCTTCATGAAATCGTGGATGGCGTTGACGCCCATGTCGTTGGCGAGCCGGTAGTAATACGTGTCGCACGACATCACGATGGAGCGGTACATGTCGACCCAGCCGTGCCCGCCCGGCACGTCGTCGCGGAACGTGTGGTTACCCAGCGTGAACGAACCCGGATCGGCCATGCCCCACTGCGGCGTGCGCTTGCCAAGCTCGAGCGCGCCCAGCGCCATGAACGGCTTGTAAGTCGAGCCGGGCGGATAGGTGCCGCGCAGCGGGCGGTTCAGCAGTGGCTTGTCCGGCGAGCTGTTCAGCTCGTTCCAGGTCGCGCTGTCGATGCCTTCAATAAACAGGTTCGGATCGAACGTCGGCTTGGAGACGAACGCGAGGATGTCGCCCGTCTCTGGCTCGATCGCCACCAGTGCGCCCCGGCGGTTGCCGAAGAGCTGCTCGGCCAGCCGCTGCAGGTTGATATCGAGCGACAGGATCAGGTTGTTGCCCGGCGTAGCTTGCGAGGTCGACAGCGTACGGATTGGCCGCCCGCCCGCGCTCACTTCCACCTCTTCGTAGCCGGTCAGGCCGTGCAGCTCAGTCTCGTAGCTCTGTTCAATGCCGACCTTGCCGATGTATTCCGTGCCGCTGTAGTTGTTGGAATCCTTGCGCGGGTCGTACGCCACGCCGGGCTGGCTGTTGGCATCGCTCATGTTGTCGATGCGGTCCAGGTCGCGCTCGGAAATCCGGCCGATGTAGCCGATCACGTGCGACGCCGATTCGCCCAGCGGGTATTGGCGGAACAATCGCGCATGCACGTCCACGCCCGGAAAGCGGAAGCGCTGCGCCGAGAAGCGTGCCACTTCCTGATCGGTCAGCTGACTGCGGATCGGCAGGCTTTCGAAGCTGCGCGCATCTTCCATCAGGCGCTTGAAGCGGCGGCGGTCGCGCGGCTGGATATCGACCAACTGGGCGAGCTGGTCGATCGTGTTGTCCAGCGTGTCCTGCAGCTTGGACGGCGTGATCTCCAGCGTGTACGCCGAATAGTTGCGCGCCAGCACCACGCCGTTGCGGTCCATGATGATGCCGCGATTGGGCTCGATCGGCGCCACCGAGATGCGGTTGTCTTCCGCCTTGGCGGAATACTGCTCGTGCTTGACCTCCTGCAGCCAGAAGAAGCGCGCCAGCAGCAGCCCGAAGCAGACGAGCACGAAAAGGGCGGCCGCCGCCAGCCGCAGGCGGAAGCGCGACAGCTCCTGTTCGACGTTGCGGATTTCGGTCATGCCAGGTGAACGCTAACGGCGGGGTGCATCAGATCGGCCACCTTAGATGGGCCGAGTTTCATCGACGCTCTCCGGGCGCCGCTGCGGCGCCAGCAGGAACGCGTTTGCGAACGGCCACAGGGCGGCTTCGATCAGCGGCGGCAGGATGACCTGCCAGTCCGGCAGGTGCGCGCCCATCAGCAGGCGGATGACGATCGGTACGGCGTGAGCCAGCACCAGCAGCGGCAGCACATGCAGCGCCTGCGACAGCACCGAGAACCACAGCACGCGCCGGTGAATCGTGATCGCGAAGTACGACAGCATCGTGTAGGCCATCGCGTGTTCGCCAAGCAGACGCGCTTCGTGCACGTCCATCAACAGACCCAGCAGGAAGGCCACCACCATGCCCACGCGGCGCGGCTGGTGGATGTTCCAGAACACCAGCACGAGTGCCACCAGATCGGGAATCCACTGCATGTGGCCCCACGGCATCAGGTTGAACAGGAACGCCAGCACGAAGCTGAAAGCGATGAAGCCGGGGTTGACCGGGCGCAGCAGGTATTGGGGCGAGTTCATGATCGATGGCCTCGCTTCAGCGTTTTTGCGCTGAATCGGTATCCAGCGGATTGCCGTCGGCGTCGGTCGGGCGCGGCGGCGGGGTGTTTTCTTCAGCTGCGGGCGTGGGGCCCGGCACATTGGCCTCGGCGGCAGCGCGTGCTGCGCGGTCTTTCTCTTCGCGTGCGTCGCGGGCAGCGTTCTTGCCCTTGGGCACCGGTGTTGGCGACAGATCCGTCGGCGGCGGGAAGCCCGATTCGTACTTCACGATCAGCAGGTGCCGGTTGCTGCGGATGCCGGCCACCGGTTCGCAGACCACCCGCGAGAACGCGGTGTCGGCCTTGCGCTCGATTTGCGATATGCGCGCCACCGGCAGGCCCGCCGGATAGACGCCGTCCAACCCCGACGTGACCAGCAGGTCGCCCTGTTGCAGATCGGCCGAGGCCGCCATGAAGCGCAGGTCCAGCGCCCCCGGTCGGGCGCCGCCAAAGGCCACGCTGCGCAGGCCGTTGCGCACGACCTCCACGGGAATCGCCTGGTCCTTGTCGGTCAGCAGCGTGACTTGCGATTCGAACAGCGATACGCGCGTCACCTGGCCGACCACGCCGCGGTCATCGATGACCGGGTAGCCTGCGCGCACGCCGTCCTTGGAGCCGCGATCAATCACGATGCGCTGCGTATAAGGGTCACGTGCCTCGTAGAGGACTTCCGCCGCCACCGTGGGCACCGCCGCGTGTTGCTTCAGATTGAGCAGCGTGCGCAGATTGCGGTTTTCCGCTTCGAGCTGCGAGGCGCGCAGCGATTGCTGCGCCTGGGCAACGGCCGATTCGCGCAGGTTGCGGTTATCAACAGCCAGCTTGGTGGACGACTGCGTGTATTCGAGTGCGGCACGTGCCGTATCGCGAGGAATCAGCACCAAGCGTTCGACGGGGTACAAGATGACCGACACGACTTGCCTGACCACGCCCAGCACGGACATGCGGGCATCGATCACCAGCAACGCAAGCGCGAGCGCGAGCAGAGCGACCAGCCGCGCGGTGGCGGACGGGCCCTGCTTGAAGAGGGGCGGCGGGGAGTAATCCATGACCCGGACGCTTCAAATGGGCACGGCAGACGCGTGACGGTCAACGTCAAGGTCAACGGTCTGCCGGCAACAGATTGGGTGTGGCGCTGGTGCGGTGCCCAAGCCCTTGGCGGGCGGAGCACGGCGCACCGGCGCGAGACGCATCTCAGCGGTCCGCGAAGGCGGCTGGTGTGACCACAATGGTAGTCACGAAATCGGTCGCAACAGCGGAACGCGGATCGGCGTGGTGCATGGTCCCGTTATTCGTACGAGAAGATGCTGCCGAGCTTGTCCATGCGTTCGAGCGCCATGCCGGAGCCGCGCACCACGCAGGTCAGCGGGTCTTCGGCCACCAGCACGGGCAGGCCGGTTTCTTCGGCCAGCAGGCGGTCGAGGTCGCGTAGCAGCGCGCCGCCGCCGGTGAGCATCATGCCGCGCTCGGCAATGTCAGCGCCCAGTTCCGGCGGGGTTTGTTCCAGGGCGATCTTCACCGAGGAGACAATCTGGTTCAGCGGGTCGGTCAGCGCTTCCAGGATTTCGTTGGACGACACCGTGAAGGCGCGCGGAATGCCTTCCGACAGGTTGCGGCCCTTCACTTCCATTTCGCGCACTTCCGAACCCGGGAAGGCCGAGCCGATTTCCTTCTTGATGGCTTCGGCGGTCTGTTCGCCGATCAGCATGCCGTAGTTGCGGCGGATGTAGTTGACGATGGCCTCGTCGAACTTGTCGCCGCCCACGCGCACGCTGCCTTTGTAGACCATGCCGCCCAGCGAGATGATGCCCACCTCGGTGGTGCCGCCGCCAATGTCCACCACCATCGAACCCGACGGCTCCGACACCGGCAGGCCGGCGCCAATGGCAGCGGCCATCGGCTCTTCAATCAGGTACACCTGCGACGCCCCGGCGCCGAGCGCCGATTCACGGATGGCGCGGCGCTCGACCTGGGTCGAACCGCACGGCACGCAGATGATGATGCGCGGGCTCGGGCGCAGCAGCTTGGTGTCGTGCACCATCTTGATGAACTGCTTGAGCATCTGCTCGGTGACGGTGAAGTCGGCGATCACGCCGTCTTTCATCGGGCGGATCGCCTCGATATTGCCCGGCACCTTGCCCAGCATCTGCTTGGCTTCCTTACCGACAGCCTGGATGGTCTTCTTGGCGTTCGGGCCACCTTCCTGGCGAATGGCCACCACCGACGGCTCGTCAAGGACGATGCCCTTGTCGCGGACGTAGATCAGGGTGTTGGCGGTGCCGAGGTCGATCGCGAGATCGTTGGAGAAATAGCTGCGCAAAAAGCCGAACATCGAATGAATCCTGTTTTTCGAGTCATGGGCGGCCCAGCAGCAGGATTGCGGCGCAACGGCTGCACCAACGCGCGGACGCCGCAAGGGCATGCCATGCGGTCCGATCCTGCTACTGCGCTCCCGGGAATGTCGCGGGCTCCGTGGTGATCGGCGGTGGGGTGCCGTGGCACTGGCCATCCTGCCGAGGCTGGGCCGCCCGGAGAGGGGGCCCCCAAGGAACCTTTGATTAAGTGTCGCCTGATGCTGACGGTGCGACTGCCGGGAGGTTCCCGGAGTACTTAATCAGAGGGTCCGTGACTGCACGAAGTCGCCTGCTGACTTAGAAATTTAGTCGGCAATCATACCTTATAATTCGGGCATTCTGCGGGTATTCGGCGGGCGTTTGGCGCCAAAATTGCGGCAAATCGGCGCTGTCGGGGCCCAACCTGGGCGCCCCTCGCGCGCAGTAGCCGTCGCTTGCCGTACGCTGCCCGCCCGCCGCTGCACTCACTGACCCATTCCGATGGCACTCGAACTCTCCGACGTCAAACGCATCGCCCACCTTGCCCGTATCGAAGTCTCCGAAGGCGAGGCGGCGCAGACCCTCACCCAGCTCAACCAGTTTTTCTCGCTGGTCGAGCAGATGCAGGCCGTGGACACCACCGGCATTGAGCCGATGGCCCACCCGATCGAGCAGGTTCAGGCGCAAGCACAGCGCTTGCGCGACGATGCCGTCACCGAGGCTGACCGCCGCGCGGACTACCAGCAATGCGCGCCGGCCACCGAAGCCGGCCTGTACCTCGTGCCCAAGGTGATCGAGTAATCCGCATAAACGGCGCTCCCGCGCCCGCCTTGAGCCCACTCCATTCGACGTCGCCGGCGCTTGCCGGCAGCCCATCCGAACGTATTCGATGACCGCATCCACGATCAAAGCCCTGTCCGCCCAACTCGCCGCCAAGGAGGTTTCGGCGGAAGAACTGGCGCGCCATTACCTGTCGCGCATCGAGGCCGGGGCGCACCTCAACGCCTTTACCCACGTCGACGCCGAGGCAACGCTTGCCCAGGCCCGGGCCGCCGACGCGCGCATTGCAGCCGGTAACGCGGCGCCGCTGACCGGCGTGCCGATCGCGCACAAGGACGTGTTCGTCACCCGCGGCTGGCGCGCTACGGCGGGCTCCAAGATGCTCGGCAATTACACCAGCCCGTTTGACGCCACCGTCGTCGAGCGCCTGGGCGCGGCCGGCATGGTGACGCTGGGCAAGACCAACATGGACGAGTTTGCAATGGGTTCGTCCAATGAGAACTCGGCCTTCGGCGCGGTCAAGAACCCCTGGAACGTCGAGCACGTGCCGGGCGGCTCGTCGGGCGGCTCGGCGGCCGCGGTGGCGGCCGATCTGGCGCCCGCTGCAACGGGAACGGACACGGGCGGCTCGATCCGCCAGCCGGCATCGTTCTCGGGCATTACGGGGATCAAGCCGACGTACGGCCGCGTGTCGCGCTACGGCATGATCGCCTTCGCCTCGTCGCTGGATCAGGGCGGCCCGATGGCGCGCACGGCTGAAGATTGCGCGCTGCTGCTGTCTGCCATGGCCGGCTTCGACCCGCGCGATTCCACGAGTCTGGAACCTGGCCGCGGGGGCGACGTGGAAGATTTCGGCCGCCTGCTCGGCCAGCCGCTGCAAGGCGCCGATGCCGCGCGCCCGCTGGCCGGCCTGCGCATCGGTCTGCCCAAGGAGTATTTTGGCGAAGGCCTGGCCGACGACGTGCGCACCACGGTGCGCGCTGCGCTGGCAGAGCTGGAAAAGCTCGGCGCCACGCTGGTCGACATCAGCCTGCCGAAGACCGAACTGTCGATCCCAACGTATTACGTGATCGCCCCGGCCGAGGCGTCGTCCAACCTGTCGCGCTTTGACGGTGTGCGTTACGGTCACCGCGCGGCGGAATATCGCGATCTCGCGGACATGTATCGCAAGTCCCGCGCCGAAGGGTTTGGCTGGGAGGTCAAGCGCCGCATCCTGGTGGGCGCCTATGTGTTGTCCCACGGGTATTACGACGCCTATTACCTGCAGGCGCAGAAGATCCGCCGCATCATCGCGCAGGATTTCCAGAACGCATTCGCGCAGTGCGACGTGATCATGGGCCCCGTCGCCCCGACAGTTGCCTGGAAGATCGGCGAGAAGAGCGATGATCCGGTGCAGATGTACCTTGAAGACATCTTCACCCTGTCGACCAGCCTGGCTGGCCTGCCCGGCATGAGCGTGCCGGCTGGTTTCGGCGCCAACGGTTTGCCGGTTGGCTTGCAGATCATCGGCAACTATTTTGAAGAGGCACGCATGCTGCAGATTGCGCATGCGTTCCAGCAGGCGACCGACTGGCACAACCGCCAGCCGGCGGCCTGAGGCCCGTTCCGACGTACCCGTTCCACGTAGGAGGCGCGCATGAACCACCGCATCCGCACTGCACTCGGGCTGGCGCTTGCCGCCGGCCTGCTGGCGGCGTGCGTGCCGATTCCGCTGCCGTCGATTCCGGGCATCAGCCGCCCGTCGAAACCGCCGCCGATCTCCGACCGCCGCATCGACATCAACGGCTACTGCAACCAGACCGAGGAAGACGGCTTCCGCGAGCAGGCGACGCTTACCGTGGCCGACAACAACGTCAGCGCAATGCAATGGCAGTTGTGGGTCGGCCGGCGCGGCTCGTGTCAGTTCGACCTGTCGACGTTCCAGCAGACCAAGCGCCGCCCCAGCATTGAGCTGCGCGAGCGCTACGGCAAGTGCACGCTGATGGTCTGGCAGGACCCGCGCCGCGTCACGCTGGCACACGCCAACTGCGAAGCGCATTGCACGCCCGGCATCTATGAAGAAGCCTGGCCGGTGATGTTCGACCCGCAAACGGGCCAATGCGCCCGGAATGCCCGGTGATGCGTACATCGCTTCGTGTGTTGGCGGCGCTGGCAAGCGCCTTGGCGCTGCACGCTGCCGCGCAGCCGACGCCGGACGCCGAAGGCGCCTTGCCCGACATGCCGGCTGCGCGTGCGCCCTCGTCGGCGGAGCTGGGCGTGCAGACGGTGGAGATTCCGCGTGCGTCCATGAAGGATGCCGAGGATGCGCCGCAAACGCTGACCGCCTATTGGGTCGCATCGCCGGTCAAGGCACCTGCGACCGGCGCGCCCGTGGTGATCGCGCTGCACGGCTGCAGCGGCCTCTATACGCAGGCCGGGGCCGATGCCAAGGCGCTGGGCTCGCGGTATCGCGGGTATGCGCAGTGGCTGGGCGCGCGAGGCTATGCGGTGGTGTTTCCGGATAGCTTCGGCCCGCGCGGCAAACCGCATGGCATCTGCACCGAACGTACTGCCACGCGCGATATCAATGGCGCGGTGCGCCGCGCCGACGTGCTGGCGACGATCCGCTGGGTAGCCGGACAGCCGGGCGTGGATGCGCGCCGCATCGTTCTGCTGGGTTGGTCCAACGGCGCGCAGGCCGTGCTGGAGGCCGTGGACGCCAGCCGCGCCTGGCCCGCCGATACGCCCGCGATCAATCGCGCGGTGGCGTTCTACCCGGGCTGTGCGTCGGCCCAGAAACGGCCCGACTATCGGCTGAACGCGCCTTTGCTGCTGCTGGCCGGCGGCAACGACGACTGGACCCCGGTTGATCACTGCCAGGCGTTGCAGACGGCCGTTCTGGCGCGGCAGCCGCAGGCGCATTTCGAGCTGGACATGTTTGGCGGTGCGTATCACGGCTTTGACGGCACGGCGCCGGTCAAGGAGCGCAACGGCATCCCGAAAGGACGTCGCTATGGAACGGTCACCGTCGGTGGCGATCCGGCGGCGCGCGAAGCGGCGTTTGCGAAGCTCGCGGCGTGGCTCGATGCGCCGCACCCCTGATCGCAGCAACGCAAGAACACCTGAATACCTGAGTACCTAGACATTCACACCACAACAATCGACAGGACACACGCAACATGCAATGGGAAGTGGTGATCGGCCTCGAGACGCACACGCAGCTCTCGACGGTCTCGAAGATTTTCTCTGGCGCGTCCACCGCCTTTGGCGCGGCGCCCAACACGCAGGCGGCGCCGGTTGACCTGGCGCTGCCGGGTGTGCTGCCGGTGCTGAACAAGGGCGCCGTTGAGCGCGCCATCGTGTTCGGTCTGGCCATTGGCGCCAAGATCGCGCCCAAGAGCATCTTCGCGCGCAAGAATTACTTCTACCCCGATCTGCCCAAGGGCTACCAGATCAGCCAGTACGAAATTCCGGTGGTGCAGGGCGGCACGCTGACCATCCAGGTGGAAGGCAAGAACGGCCAGCCCGGCTATGAGAAGACCGTGCAGCTCACGCGCGCGCACCTGGAAGAAGATGCGGGCAAATCGCTGCACGAAGACTTTGCCGGCATGACCGGCATCGACCTGAACCGCGCCGGCACGCCGCTGCTGGAAATCGTGACCGAGCCCGACATGCGCAGCGCCGCCGAGGCCGTGGCCTATGCCAAGGCGCTGCATGCGCTGGTGATGTGGCTGGGCATCTGCGACGGCAACATGCAGGAAGGCAGCTTCCGCTGTGACGCGAACGTGTCGGTGCGCCGGGGCCCGGATGCGCCGTTCGGCACGCGTTGCGAAATCAAGAACCTCAACTCGTTCCGCTTCCTGGAAGAGGCGATCAACTACGAGGTGCGCCGCCAGATCGAGCTGATCGAAGATGGCGGCACCGTGGTGCAGGAAACCCGCCTGTACGATCCGGATCGCAAGGAAACGCGCTCGATGCGCAGCAAGGAAGACGCGCAGGATTACCGCTACTTCCCTGATCCCGACCTGCTGCCGCTGGTGATCGGCGATGACTGGGTCGAGCGCGTGCGCGCCACGCTGCCCGAACTGCCGGCTGCCATGGCTGCACGCTTCGAGTCTGCCTACGGCCTGCCGAAGTACGACGCCAGCATCCTCACCGCCACCAAGGCGACGGCTGCGTACTTTGAAGCGGTTGTGGCCGATGCCGGTGCCGCGAACGCCAAGGCTGCCGCCAACTGGATCATGGGCGAGGTTGCCTCGAACCTGAACCGCGCCGATCTGGGCATCGATGCTGCGCCGGTCAAGCCAGCTCAGCTCGCCAAGCTGCTCGCGCGCATTGCCGACGGCACGATCAGCAACAACACTGCCAAGAAGGACGTGTTCCCGGCCATGTGGGCCGGCGAACACGGCGGCGATGCCGACGCGATCATCGCCGAGAAGGGCCTGAAGCAGATGTCGGATTCGGGCGAGCTGGAGAAGATCATCGACGACGTGCTGGCGGCCAATGCCAAGTCGGTCGAGGAATTCCGCGCCGGCAAGGAGAAGGCGTTCAACGCGCTGGTCGGCCAGGCCATGAAGGCCACGCGCGGCAAGGCCAACCCCGCGCAAGTGAACGATTTGCTGAAGAAAAAACTGGGCGCAGCCTGATGAGCACCATGAACGCACAAGACGTCGCCAACTACCTGCAGGCGCATCCGGCCTTCTTTGAAGAGCATGCGGAGCTGCTGGCTGCCATTCAGCTCACCAGCCCGCACAGCCACCGCGCTGTGTCGCTGCAGGAGCGCCAGATGGAAATCCTGCGCGACAAGAACAAGCACCTCGAGCTCAAGCTGTCGGACCTGATGCGCCACGGCAACGAGAACGACCGCACGCAGCAGCGCGTGCACGCCTGGACGACGCGCCTGCTGGGCGAGGCCGACACGCATGCGTTGCCGTATGCCGTGCAGGATGGCCTGCGTGAAATCTTCGACGTGCCGGCCGTCGCGCTGCGCGTGTGGCAGGTGGGCGAAGAATTCGCGCACCTGGAAGTCGCGCAGGGCGTAAGCGAAGAAGTGCGCCTGTTTGCGGCAGGCCTGCGTGCGCCGTATTGCGGCGCCAACGCCGGTTTTGAGGCAGCCGGCTGGCTCGATACGTCGGACAGCGGCGAGCCCATCGAATCGCTCGCCATCGTGACGCTGCGCGTGCCCGTGCGTGGCGACGCCGATGCCAGCGCTGCGCCGGCATTCGGTCTGCTGGTGCTCGGCTCGCCGGACGCCCGCCGCTTCCATGACGGCATGGGCACGACCTACCTCGCGCAGATCGGCGAACTGGCCGCTGCCACGCTCAACCGCCTGCGCGACTGAGCGCCGCATGCCGCAATCTGCACCCGCCGATGACCATGGCGCTCAGGCGCCGCATCCGCAGATTGCGGCGTACCTTGACGCGCTGAAGTTCGAGCGGCAGCTCTCCCCGCACACGCTCGAGAGCTACACCCGCGAGCTGGCCGTGCTGCAGCGCTTGGGTGCGCAGCACGCCGCCAATGTCGACTTGACGCAGCTGCAGTCGCACCACATTCGCCGCATGATGGCGCAACTGCATGGCGACGGCCTGTCGGGCCGAAGCATTGCGCGGGCGCTGTCGGCGTGGCGCGGCTGGTTCAAATGGATGGCGCTGCGCGATGCCGCTGTCACCGCCAACCCGGTCGATGGCGTGCGTGCGCCCAAGAGCCCGAAGCGGTTGCCGAAAGCGTTGTCCGTCGAGCAGGCTGTCGCGCTGATGGAACAACTGCCTGGCGACGATGTCGAGACGGTTCGCGATCGCGCCGTCAACGAGCTGTTCTATTCGTGCGGGCTGCGGCTCTCCGAACTGGTCAGCCTGGATATGCGGCACGTGAAGGCCGGCGAGTATGAATCTTCGAGCTGGCTCGACCTAGAAGCGCGCGAGGTGCAGGTGCTTGGCAAGGGCAGCAAGCGGCGCACCGTGCCGGTGGGCACCAAGGCGGCCCAGGCGCTGGCCGCATGGCTGGCGGTGCGCGAGCAGCTGGCCAAGCCGGACGTGGCGCCTGAAGACGCGCACGCGCTGTTTCTCTCGCCGCGCGGCAAGCGGTTGGCGCAGCGGCAGATTCAATTGCGCATGAAGCGCAACGCCATCGCGGCAGGTGTGCCGGCGGATGTGCACCCGCATGTGCTGCGGCATTCGTTTGCCACGCACATGCTGCAGTCGTCGGGCGATTTGCGTGCGGTGCAGGAACTGCTCGGCCACGCCAGCATTGCCAGCACGCAGGTTTATACTTCGCTCGATTTTCAGCACCTGGCCAAGATCTACGATCAGGCGCATCCCCGCGCGAAGAAGAAGTAGCGCTGCCCGCTTTGCCGGGCGAACCATCCCAGTCGTATGCAAACCCTGATTCTCAAGCCCGGCAAGGAGCGCTCGCTGCTGCGCCGGCACCCGTGGATTTTCGCCAACGCCATCGATCGCATGGAGGGCAAGCCAGCGTCTGGTGCGACCGTCATCGTGCGTGCGCATAACGGCCAGTTTCTGGCGCGCGCGGCGTTCAGCCCCGTCTCGCAGATTCGCGCCCGCGTGTGGAGCTTTGATGAAGCCGAGCCCGTCGATCACGCGTTCTTCAAGCGCCGCATTGCCGCCGCCGTGGCGTACCGCCGAGCGTGGGTGCACGACACCGACGCCGTGCGCCTCGTCATGGGCGAAGCCGACGGCCTGCCGGGCTTGATCGTCGACCAATACGGCACGGGCGAGGATGGTAACGGGGGCCAACTCGTCTGCCAGTTCAGCGCAGCGGGCGTGGAGCACTGGAAGCAAGCGATCGTCGCCGCGCTCATCAAAGAGACGGGCTGCCCGAACGTGTACGAACGTTCCGATGTGAGCGTGCGCGAGCGCGAAGGCCTGGAGCAGATGACTGGCGTGCTGGCCGGTGCGGAGCCCGCCGCAGATCTGTCTGCCACCGAACACGGCGTGCGCTATTACGTGGACGTGCGTGAAGGTCACAAGACCGGTTTCTACATTGATCAGCGTGACAACCGCGCGCTGGTCGGTGCGCTGGCCAAGGACCGCGATGTGCTGAACTGCTTCTGCTATACCGGCGGTTTTTCGCTGGCGGCGCTCAAGGGCGGGGCGCGTTCGGTGGTGTCGATCGACTCGTCGGGCGAGGCGTTGGCGGTGGCCGAGCGCAACGTTGCGCTCAACGGCTTCGATCCGGCGCGTGCCGAGTGGTTGGATGCTGACGTCTTCAAGTCGCTGCGCAACTTTCGCGCAGAAGGTCGTCAATTCGACCTGATCGTGCTGGACCCGCCCAAATTTGCGGCGTCGGCGCAGCAAGTCGATCGCGCGGCACGGGCGTACAAAGAGATCAACCTGGTCGGCATGCAGTTGCTGCGCCCAGGCGGTCTGCTGTTTACGTATTCGTGCTCGGGTGCGATCGATGCTGACCTGTTTCAAAAGATCGTCGCGGGCGCGGCCGCCGATGCCAAGGTGACGGCACGCATCCAGCGCCGGCTTGCTGGCGGCGTGGACCATCCGCTGCTGACGAGCTTCCCGGAGGGCGAATACCTCAAGGGGCTGCTGCTGCAGGTCGGCTAGCAATTTGTCGCAATTTTTGGCTTGTCCCGGCAAGCCTGCATTGCGAAGATGCGGTCCTTCGTTTTCCGCATCACGTCGATGGCTTCCAATGCTGCCCATCATGCGACGGGCTGGGCGGCAGGTCTGATTGCCGCCACCGCCGTCGCACAGGCTTCCCATACGTCTCTCGAACATCTCGGCAGCATCCTGGCGTTTTGCGCGGCCGTTGCCGGTAGCACCGCGCCTGACTGGATGGAGGTTGCCTGGTGGTCCCGTGCTCGCCGCCTCTGGATCACGCACCGCACCGCCACCCACTGGGGGATTGGCTGGGTGGCGGTGCTTGTTTTGTCATACCAGGCGCTGGGCCACGGTCACCTGTGGGCGCCTCTGCTGTTCGGCTTCGCCTGTGGCGGGCTGATGCACCTGCTGGCCGACTGGCCCAATCCGTTGGGCGTGCCCTGGATCTGGGGGCGCCATTCCCTGAACTTATGGAAGAGCGGCCGCTGCGATCTGATCGTGGTGATCCTGGCCTGGGCCGCGGCATGCTGGCTGGTGCGGCCGCTGTGGGCCGCGACGGCAACCCGGGTGGTTGGATGGCTCGCCCACCAAGCGCGATGAGCCCGTTGTCGCGGCATTGTCTGATGGAAGCCGGGCTCGCGAACGACTAAGTTGGAACCGCCGGACGCCACGCGTCCGAATCCAACTTCGTTTGCGCAACGCTTGCGCAAACGCCCTCACCGGGAGTCGTCGATGACACTGGATGTGACGCGCCAAGACCCTCGCTACAACACGCTCAAACATGGCTTCAACCTGCGCTGGCCGGCGACGGATGCGCAGGCCGCCAGCCGCATCGCCCTCATTGAAAAGGCCGACGATGTGGCGCCCGCCGTGCAGCGCATCATCAACGCGGGCCAGCGCCCGACGGTGCGCAGCGGCGGGCATTGCTATGAGGATTTCGTCTCCAACAACCCAGATGGCACGATCGTCGATCTGAGCCTGCTCGCCACGCCCGATGTGCACGCCGACGGCTCGGTGCGCATTCCGGCCGGCACGCAGAACTGGAACGGCTACCTGGAGCTGTACAAGCGCCACAACGTGACGCTGCCTGGGGGCTCGTGCTACTCGGTGGGCGCGGGCGGGCATATTTGCGGCGGCGGTTATGGGTTGCTCTCGCGGCTGCAAGGGCTGACGGTGGATTGGCTCTCGGCCGTTGACATCGTCACCGTGGACAAGACCGGCAGGGCAGCTGCCCGCACGGTGGATGCTGCGCACGATCCCGATCTGTTCCGAGCGTGCCGCGGTGCGGGCGGCGGCAACTTCGGCGTCATCACCGGCTACACGTTCGCCAAGCTGCCCGCGGCACCGCAGGAAGTCGCGCTCGCCACCGTGGCCTTCGACTGGGCCACCATGACGCCGCAGCGCTTTGCCGAACTGCTGCGCATCTACGGCGAATACTGGGAGACGCGCGGCAAGGACCCGGACACGTGGGGCATGTTTTCGCTGCTCAAGCTCACGCACAAATCGTCGGGGCAGATCGTCCTGCTCACGCAGTTCTGCAACCCCGACGGCACGTGCCGCGATCTCTCTGTCCTCAATGATTTTCTGAACCGCTTCCAGGCTTGCGCGCCCACGCCGGTCAAAGGTCGCCCGCCCGGCTACGGCCCCGCGCACAAGCAGGGCGTGGGGCAACTGCTCTGCTCGAAGCCGCACACCATCGTGCAGTACGACTGGCTGACCGCCACGCAGTATCTGAACGGCTCGGGTGCCAATCAACGCGGCAAGTACAAGTCGGCCTATATGAAACGCGGCTTCACGGCGCGTGAGGCGCAGCGTATCTACACGCATCTCACGCGGACGATGCCGGGCGTGGACCTGAGCCAGTCGCTGCTGCAGGTCGATTCGTACGGCGGCGCCATCAACAAGGCGGAGCGCATTGGCGATACGGCTGTGCCGCAGCGGGCGTCGATCATGAAGCTGCAATACCAGACGTACTGGACGTCCGCCGCCGACGATGCCGGCCACCTGCGTTGGATCAGCGATTTCTACCGCGACGTCTACGGCGCGCCCGACGTGCCCGCGCCGCACAGCGGCACGCCATACCCCGGCGATCGGTACGAGGGCTGCTACATCAACTACCCCGACGTCGATATGCTCGCCTACCCGTTCTGGCCTCAGCTCTACTACGGCAGCGGCGACCTGTACGCGTTTCTGCAGGATGTGAAGCACCGGTATGATCCGAACAACATCTTCCACCACGCGATGTCCGTGCGTGTTTGATGGAGCCATCCCATGACCAATCGTCTTCGTCGAACTTTCATGCAGTGGACTGGTAGCTTGCCTTTGCTGGGCGCTCTTCCCAAAACCGTCATGGCCCAGGCGGGCGAGCAACCGGCTGCGTCGGGTGTGCAGGCTGCGGGCAATGCGCGCCCTCCCCGTTTCGCCTATGTCGGTACCTACACGTTCAACGCACCGGGCGGCACTGCCGGCGGCCCGGCTGCTCGCGGCATCTACGTGCTGGCGCCGCGCGGCGATGCGTGGACGCAGGTGCAGGTGGTCGAAAGTGCCAATCCGTCGTTCCTGGCCGTGCACCCGAATCAGCGATTCCTGTACGCCATCAATGAACTGGAGGTCTACGAGGGCCGCCCGAACGGCAGCGCCGAGGCCTATGCGATTGACCCGCACGACGGCAAGCTGACGCTGCTCAACCGCCAGCCGTTGTCGCTGTCTGGCACCAACCCCGCGCATGTGGTCGTGTCGCCGGACGGCAAGCACCTGTGCGTGTCGATCTACAGCGGTGGCGCCTACAACGTTCTGCCGATCGGCGAGGACGGCAAGCTTGGCGCCGTATCGGGCATCTTCAAGGACACCGGCTCCGGCCCCCGCCCCGAACAGGAAGCGCCGCACGCGCACATGATGTTGTTCGACACCACCGGTCAGCACGTGATCGGCACCGACCTGGGCACCGATCGCATCAACGTGTTCGCCATCGAGGGCGGCAAGCTCGCCCCGCGGGACCGCGCGCAGCTCAAGCCCGGCAGCGGCCCGCGGCACCTGGCGCTGCATCCCCAAGGCAAGCTGCTCTACGTCATCAACGAACTCGAGGGCTCTGTCGCCTGCCACGGTTACGACCCCGCCACCGGCCACGTACTGGAAGAGCGCCAACGCATCTCCACCACGCCTGCCGACTACACCGGCCAGAAGAGCGGCGCCGAGCTGCTGATGCATCCGTCGGGGCGGTTCCTCTACGCCAGTAACCGGAAGCTCAAGTCCGATCACCCGCTGGCCGATAGCGTGGCCGCGTTCAGCATTGACGCCTCGGGCAAGCTGGCTCCGCTTCAGTACTGGAGTGATGGCGTGCACTTCCCGCGCGCGATGACGATGGCGCCCGACGGTAGCCACCTGTACGTGCTCAACCAGAAGGGCGACACCATCCTGCGGCTGCATATTGACGGGCAGACCGGCAGGCTGGACCAGCCCACGGTGGTGGCAAAGGTGCCGACGCCGGTGTGTCTGGTGTTCGCGGCATAAGCGGTAGCGAAGCGCGAAAAGAAACCCCGGGCGGCGCAAGGCCGCCCAATTGCAACTCAATTGCAGCAACCTGCGCCCCGTGGGACAATCCAGCGCATGAACACCCCGGCCCCGCGCGACGATCTCGCCACTTCGCAATCCCATTCGCCTGAAGAGGCTGCCCGCGCACGCCTGCGCGGCCTGGGTAGCCGTGTGACCGAGCCCCGCGTGCGCGTGCTGGCCGTGCTGATGCAGGGCGCCGATCCGCTCTCGCACCAAGCCGTGTGCGACGCGCTGCCGGACGATTCGGGCATCGATCGCGTGACGGTCTACCGCGTGCTCGACTGGCTCGTGGCCGGCGGCATCGTCCACAAGACGGCAGGGGCGGATCGTGTCTTCCGCTTCAGCCTGGCCGAGCACGACGCCGCGCGCGAAGCGGCGCACCGCTCGCACAGCCACTTTCACTGCACGCAATGCGGGCGGGACTTTTGCCTGGAGGGCGCCGAGCCGCCGGCCATGCCGAAGGCCGGCCTGCCCGCCGGCTTCGCGGCCGACCATGCTGAACTCACCATCAAGGGCGCTTGCGCGGATTGCGCGCATCTGGCGGCCCATCACAAGACAGGAAACGCACCATGTCCAAAATGATCCCGGTCACCATCCTGACGGGCTTTCTCGGTAGCGGAAAAACCACGCTGCTCAAGCGCATCCTGACCGAACAGCACGGTATGAAGATCGCTGTGATCGAAAACGAGTTCGGTGAAGAAAACATCGACAACGACATCCTCGTGCAGGACGGCAACGAGCAGATCGTGCAGATGAGCAACGGCTGCATTTGCTGCACGATCCGCGGCGACCTGGTGCAGGGCTTGTCCGACCTGCTGACGCGCCGCGACAACGGCCAGATCCAGTTTGACCGCGTAGTCATCGAGACCACGGGCGTGGCCAACCCCGGCCCGGTCGCACAGACGTTTTTCATGGACGACGAGATCGCTAGCCGCTACCTGCTGGATGCCGTCATCACGCTGGTCGACGCCAAGCACGGCAACATGCAGCTCGACAAGCAGGAAGAAGCGCAGCGCCAAGTGGGCTTTGCTGACGCCATCTTCATCACCAAGAGCGATCTGGTTTCCGCCGACGATGTGGACGCACTGCGCCACCGTCTGCTGCATATGAACCCGCGCGCTCCGATCCGCACCGCCAATTTTGGTGAGACGCCGATCGACACGATTTTCGACCTGCGCGGCTTCAACCTGAACGCCAAGCTGGAGATCGATCCCGACTTCCTGCGCGAAGATGATCATGACCATCACCACGAGCATGATCACGACCACGCCTGCTCGGCAGACTGCGATCACGACCATGGTCACGGTCACCACCATCACCACGGCCATGCGCACCACACGGACCGCATCGCCTCGTTCGTCTTCCGCAGCGAACGGCCGTTCAATTACACCAAGTTGGAGGAATTCCTCTCGGGCGTGCTGAATATCTACGGCGAGAAGCTGCTGCGCTACAAGGGCGTGCTGTATATGGAAGGCGTCGACCGCAAGGTCGTGTTTCAGGGCGTGCACCAGCTCATGGGCAGCGACGTGGGGGGCAAATGGGACGGCGAGACCCCTTCCAACCGGATGGTGTTCATCGGCGTGGACCTGCCGCGCGAAACGATTCTGAAAGGATTGGAGAACTGCCTGGCCTGATTCCGGCGCTTTCCCCCTCCTTTTGGGTGGCCCCGCCGCGCGCTTTCAGGCAGAATCCGGGCCGGATTTCCTGTCCGTGTTTCTCCGATAGTTCAGTTAATATCGTTCAGCTACAATAGGTCGATTTAGAAGCACGTCGTCCGAAGCACGTCCGGTAGGAGAGCAGGCGATGGTGACTAAGACCAAGGAAGGACGCGGCGCCAACGGTGATGCCGGGCGGTCCGTAATGGAGTCGGCTGCAGCCCAGGCTGCGCCAGCCACCCGTAGAAAAGCGGCAGGGGGCGCCGCTGCGGGAGAGGCAAAAGGAGGCGCGCGGGGCGGCAAGTCCGCCGCCAGCCAGAACAAGTCCGACGCATCCCCGCGCAAGGACGACGCGATAGCCGAGACGGCGCGCGATTTACCAGGATCATCTGCAGCAACCATGAGCAGCAAGAAACTACTCACCGAAGCCGAAATCCTGAAGATGAGCGACAAGGATTACATGAACGAGGCGCAGCTCGCCTTCTTCAAGGACCGGCTTGTAAAAATGCGCGATGAAATTCTCGCGAACGCCAACCAGACCACCGAGCACCTGCGCGAGACTGTAATCGTGCCGGACCCGGCTGACCGTGCCACCATCGAGGAAGAGCACGCGCTGGAGCTGCGCACGCGCGATCGTGAGCGCAAGCTGCTCAAGAAGGTCGAACAGTCGATTGCGCGCATCGATGCCAACGACTACGGCTACTGCGACGAAACCGGCGAGCCGATCGGCATTCCGCGCTTGCTTGCTCGCCCGACGGCCACGCTGACGCTTGAGGCGCAAGAGCGCCGCGAAAAGCGCCAGAAGTTGATGGGTGACTGACGTACGCGTCGCATTTGGTTGACGCATTCGTTTGAATTTCGCAGCCCGGTAACTCACCGGGCTGTTTGCTTTGTTTGGCCACAAACTGAGGCCACTGATCATGTCCCGTCCGCTTCCCGTTACCGTGCTGTCTGGCTTCCTGGGCGCCGGCAAGACCACGCTGCTCAATCACGTGCTCGCCAACCGCGAGGGCAAGCGTGTGGCCGTGATCGTCAACGACCTGTCGGACGTCAACATCGACGCGCAGCTCGTGGGCGATGGCACGGCCACCAGCGCGCAGCTTTCGCGCACCGACGAACGCATGGTGGAGCTGTCCAACGGCTGCATTTGCTGCACGCTGCGCGAAGACCTGCTCGACGAGATCGCGCGCCTGGCCCGTGAAGACCGCTTCGACTATCTGCTGATCGAATCAACCGGCGTGGCCGAGCCGCTGCCGATTGCCGAGACCTTCACGTTTGAAGACGAGCAAGGCGAGGTGCTGTCCGACCTCGCGCGCCTCGACACTATGGTCACCGTGGTCGATGCCCAGCATTTCCTGGTCGATTACGATGCCGCCGATTTTCTGGCCGACCGCGGCCAGGCGCGGGACGAAGATGACGACCGCACCGTCGTCGACTTGCTGATCGAACAGGTCGAGTTCTGCGACGTGATCGTGCTTAACAAGATCGACCTCGTGAGCGATGCCGAGCGCGCGCGCCTGGCCGGCATCCTGCACTCGCTGAACCCGCGCGCGCGCATCGTGCCGGCATCGTTCGGCAAGGTGCCGCTGGACGAGATCCTCAATACGCATCGTTTCGATTTCGATGCCGCATCCGCTGCGCCGGCGTGGCTGGCGGAGCTTCGCGGCGAACACGTTCCCGAGACCGAAGCGCTTGGCATCCGCAGCTTCGTCTATCGCCGCCGCGTGCCGTTTCACCCGCAGCGCCTGTGGGATCTGATGCATACCGAATGGCTGCGCGAACACGGTCGCGTGCTGCGCTCGAAAGGTTATTTCTGGCTGGCCTCGCGCATGGAGACAGCCGGCAGTTGGGGCCAGGCTGGCGGCGTGATGCGTCACGGCGGTGCCGGCGCGTGGTGGGCAGCGGTGGATGAAGCCGAATGGCCCGACGAGGAAGAAGCCCGCGCAGACATTTCCGACAAGATGCACGACAACGGTGCGGCCGCGCGCTGGGGCGATCGTCGCCAGGAATTGGTCTTCATCGGTACCGATCTGGATGAAGCCGCGCTCACTGCGCAGCTCGATGCCTGCCTTCTGACCGACGCCGAGATGGCTGCCGGACCCGAAGCATGGGTCGCGCTGGGCGATCCCTTCCCCGCCTGGGCCTACGACGACCACGACGACACGGAGTGGGACGACGACCACGATCACCAACACGGTGACGACTGCGACTGCGGGCACCATCACTGAGCAAGCAGACCCCCCGCTTCATCGACGTTGACACCGGCGTCGTCCGGTCCCGACAATCCCCGAACGTTTTGTTTTCGTCATAAACCATCGGGGAGTCGTCATGCCGGTCCTGCGTCTGCTGCGCGCCGCGAACCTGGTCGCCGCGCTGTGTTTTGCCACGACGCTCTCGGCGCTCACGCCGATTGCGGCGCATGCCCAGCCGGCATCCACGCTGGTCATTGGGCTGTCGGGCGACATCACTTCGCTCGATCCGCACTTCCATAACGTCACGCCCAATTCGAACGTGGCCGAGCATATGTTCGAGGCGCTGATCGCCAAGGACGAGAGGATGCGTCTCAAGCCAGGCCTCGCCACGTCGTGGAAAGCCCTGAGCGACACGGTATGGGAGGTCAAGCTGCGCCCTGGCGTGCATTTTCATGACGGCAGCGAATTCACCTCGGCCGACGTCGTCTATTCGCTGGCGCGCCCGGCCACCATCAAGAACAGCCCGTCGCCGTTTACGATCTACACGCGTGGCTTCAAGGACGTGACGGCAGTCGACAAGCTGACCGTGCGCATCACCACGAACGGCCCGTACCCGCTGGTGCCGAACGATTTGTCGACGATCTACATGGTGTCGAAGAAGGCTGTCGAAAAAGCTGGCGCGGACGACTTCAACAATGGCCGCGCCATGATCGGAACCGGGCCGTACAAATTCGTCTCCTTCAACCGCGGCGATCGTGTGGAACTCACGCGCTTTGATGGCTATTGGGGCAAGAAGCCGCAATGGCAGCACGTGACGCTGCGCATCCTGACGGCCGACGCGCCGCGCGTGGCGGCGCTGCTGGCGGGCGACGTGCAGGTCATCGAGAACGTGCCGAGCTCGGACATCAAAAAGCTGTCGACCAACCCGGCGGTGACGGTGTTCAAGATGCCGGTGTTCCGCATGATGTATCTGCACATGGATTCGAACCGCGATGTGTCGCCGTTCGTGACAGACAAGGCCGGCAAGCCGCTGCCGAAGAACCCGCTCAAGGATGCACGCGTGCGCGAGGCGATTTCGCTGGCGATTTCACGCCAAGCCATCGTCGATCGCGTGATGGAAGGCGCTGCCGAGCCCACTGGCCAACTCGTCAACAGCGCGCTGTTCGGCCACGTGCCGGGCCTGAAGGCACCTGTGGCGGACCCGGCCGCAGCGAAGAAACTGCTAGCCCAGGCCGGCTACCCCGATGGTTTTGCCATCACGCTGCACGCCACCAACAACCGTTACCCGAACGATGACCGCGTCGCGCAGGTGATCGCTTCGATGCTTTCGCGGGTGGGCATTGCCACCAAGGTCGAGACGCTGCCGTCAGCGTCGTTCTTCACGCGGGCAAACAAGCTGGACTTTTCGTTTCTGCAAGCTGGCTGGGGCGCGGATACCGGCGAAGCCGGTTCGAGCCTGAAGGCACTGCTGGCGACCTATGATCCGGCGCGCGGTTGGGGCGCGTCCAATCGCGGGCGCTATTCGAACCCGGCGCTTGATGCCAAGCTGGCTGAAGCTCTGCAGACCCTGGACGACAGCAAGCGCGAGAGGCTGCTGCAGGAAGCTACGGAAATCGGCATGCGCGATTTCGGCGTGATTCCGCTCTACTTCAATATCAACGTGTGGGCGGCGCGTAAGGGCTACACGATGGTGCCTCGTCTGGATGAGCGCACTTACGCGTTCGACGTGACGCACTGAAATAGCCGGGAGCCAAGCAAGAAGCGATTTCCGGCGCACAAAAAATGTGCGTTGTGACGGAAATCAGGCTTGAAATCCTCGGGGCTGGCGTCAAGTATGAAGTTCTTTGGCCGGCCCGCTGGGGGCCGCGCCAAGCCGGACCCCCTAGGAACAAGCGCATGGAACAGTATCACGGCACCACCATCGTCAGCGTGCGTCGCGGCAACCAAGTCGCGCTCGGCGGCGACGGCCAGGTCACGCTGGGCAATATCGTGATGAAAGGCTCGGCCCGCAAAGTGCGCGCCATCCACGATGGCAAGGTGCTGGTCGGCTTTGCCGGCGCCACCGCCGACGCCTTCTCCCTGCTCGACCGTTTTGAAGCCAAGCTGCAAAAGCACCAGGGCAACCTGCTGCGCTCCGCCGTCGACCTGGCCAAGGACTGGCGCACCGATCGCGCCCTGCGTCACCTTGAAGCGATGCTGATCGTCGCCGACCGCGAAGCCACGCTCATCATCACCGGCAATGGCGACGTGCTCGACCCGGAAGGCGGTATTGCTGCCATCGGCTCGGGCGGCTCGTATGCGCAATCGGCAGCCAAGGCGCTGATGGAGAACACCGACCTCGCTCCGCGCGATGTGGTGGAAAAATCGCTGCGGATCGCCGGCGAGCTCTGCATCTATACCAACACCAATTTCGTGATCGAGACGCTCGAATAACGAGCGCCTTCATCGACAGGATTCCCATGTCTGAAACCATGACGCCGTCGGAAATCGTTTCCGAACTCGACAAGCACATCATCGGCCAGCACAAGGCCAAAAAGGCCGTTGCCGTGGCGCTGCGTAACCGTTGGCGCCGCCAGCAGGTGGGAGACCCGCTGCGCCAGGAAATCACGCCCAAGAACATCCTGATGATCGGACCGACCGGCGTGGGCAAGACCGAGATCGCCCGCCGCCTGGCCAAGCTGGCCGACGCACCGTTCATCAAGATCGAGGCGACCAAGTTCACCGAGGTGGGCTACGTCGGCCGCGACGTCGACACCATCGTGCGCGATCTGGCCGAGATGGCGGTCAAGCAGACGCGCGAATCCGAGATGAAGAAGGTGCGCGCCAAGGCTGAAGATGCGGCCGAAGATCGCATTCTCGACGTCCTGATCCCGCCGCCGCGCGACATCGGTTTTGCGCAGCCGGAAGAGAAGGACTCGACCGCGCGCCAGACCTTCCGCAAGAAGCTGCGCGAAGGCCAGCTGGACGACAAGGAAATCGAACTGGAAGTGTCGGCCGGCACGCCGAGCATGGACATCATGGGCCCGCCGGGCATGGAAGACATGACCGAACAGATCCGTTCGATGTTCGCCGGTCTGGGCCAGGGCAAGAAGAACCGCCGCAAGATGAAGGTGAAGGAAGCCTTCAAGCTGCTGATCGACGAAGAGGCCGCGAAGCTCGTGAACGAGGATGAGCTCAAGCAGAAGGCGGTGGCCAACGTCGAGCAGAACGGCATCGTGTTCCTGGATGAGATCGACAAGATCGCCAGCCGCAGCGAATACGGCGGCGGCGAGGTGTCGCGCCAGGGCGTGCAGCGCGACTTGCTGCCGCTGGTGGAAGGCACGACCGTCAACACCAAGTACGGGATGATCAAGACCGATCACATCCTGTTCATCGCGTCGGGCGCGTTCCATCTGTCCAAGCCGAGCGACCTGATTCCCGAACTGCAGGGCCGTTTCCCGATTCGCGTGGAGCTGGATTCGCTGTCGGTGGAGGATTTCTGCGCGATTCTCACGCAGACCGACGCGAGCCTCACCAAGCAATATCAGGCGCTGCTGAAGACCGAAGGTGTCGACCTCGTGTTTGCCGAAGACGGTATTCGCCGCCTGGCCGAGATCGCATGTTCGGTCAACGAGAAGGTCGAGAACATTGGCGCACGCCGTTTGTACACGGTGATGGAGCGACTGCTTGAAGACCTGTCCTTCCACGCACACAAATCGTCGGGCGAGACCGTGACCATCGACGCCGCGTACGTCGACGAACGTTTGAGTGAGCTGTCGGGCAACGAAGATCTGTCGCGCTACGTGCTGTAAGCGTGTAAGCAACGCATTCCATATGCCCTGCGGGCCGCATCGGAGACGATGCGGCCCGTTTTATTTGGGTGCCCGCCAAGCCAGGCCTGGCAAGGGTTTGCTCAGGATCGTGCGTGGTCAGGTCCGTTATCTGCTGAAGAAGGTGGTGCCGCACAGACAATGCGCGCCGCGCACCTGGCGTGCGCGATTCCCACCACGACAAGGAGAGAAGCGTATGAAACCGATCCAACGCCTGGCCCTGTGTTGCGTGCTTGCCTGCGCCCCCCTGGGCATCGCCCACGCCCAGCTCACGCCCGCACCAACCGGACCCGCCGGTACTTCCGCACCGAACGATGCCAAGCGCGCTGCTTACGACAGTGCCGTCAAGCAAGCCGATGCCAATTACAAAGCCGCCAAGGACAAGTGCGATGCGATGAAGGGCAATGACCACGACGTCTGCCGTGCGCAGGCCAAGGGCGATTACAACGTCGCCAAGGCCAATGCGATGGTCGAGCGCGACGGCACTGAAGCCGCCCGCAACCGCGCCGCCAAGGAAAAGGCCGAAGCCGACTACGACGTCGCCAAGACCAAGTGCGATGCCATGAAGGGCAACGAGAAGGACACCTGCGTGAAGGATGCCAAGGCTGCCTACACGCGTGCCAAGAGTGGCGACGAGGTGAGCCACGCGAAGGCGACGGGCACTGCCAAGGACGTCAGCGAAGCGCGTCGCGATGCCGTCAAGGACACCAACGACGCTAACTACAAGGCCGCCAAGGAACGCTGCGACGCCATGTCCGGCGACGCCAAGACGAAGTGCCAGAACGACGTGGCCGCCAAGTTCAAGAAGTAAGCCGTACGGAAGTCTCTACACGGGCGGCCTGCGGGTCGCCCCTGCTTTGTCTCAATCTCGCAAATCGCAACGGAGGACGTATGAACTGGGACCAGATCGAAGGTAAATGGGATCAGGCCAAGGGCAAGGTCAAGGAAAAGTGGGGCCAGCTCACCGACGATGACTTGACCGTGATCCGAGGCAAGCGCGACCAGCTTGCCGGCAAGATCCAGGAACGCTACGGCTATACCAAGGAGCGCGCCGAAGACGAACTCAAGGCGTGGGAGCGCGATACCCGCTGGTGATGCAGCGCTGAGGTAGCCTCACGCGGCCGGCGTTTATTTGGCGACCGGCCGCTTGCCCAGCTTGCGTTGCAGCGTGCGTCGGTGCATGTTGAGCGCCCGCGCGGTGGCGGAGATATTGCCGCCGTGCTCGGCCAGCACGCGCTGGATGTGTTCCCACTCCAGTCGTGCGACCGACAGCGGCGCCGGGTTCTCCATCGTCTGTTCGGCCACGGCTTCAGATACGCCCACCTGGAGCGCTAGCAGAATCGAATCGACATTGGCCGGCTTGGCCAGGTATTCGTCGGCCCCCAGTTTGACCGCCTGCACGGCGGTGGCAATGCTTGCGTAGCCCGTGAGGATCAGCATGCGCGCGTCGGGCAGGGCCTGGCGCAATGGGGCAATCCAGTGCAGACCGGAATCCGTCCCGCCATGAGGCATCAGGCCCTTGTCGCTCGCGGCCAAGTGCAGATCCACAGTGACGTACGAAAAGCGTGTCTGGCGCGCCAGGGCCAACGCTTCGCCGCCGGTGTGCGCGATCTGCGGAGCAAAGCCGCGACGCGTGAGCGCGCGCGCCAGCGTCTGCGCAAAGACGTCGTCGTCATCGAGGATCAAAAAGGGGGCGGGCTGCTGCATGGTGTTCTCCGGGGCCGTACGTGCACGGGGCTGCGTCAGGCCGTCTCGTTATGTGAAGAGGGTGGGCGCGCCAATGATGGGGGCGGCCGCGTGTTCCATCGGACCGCCAACCGGCAGTCGGAGTTCGGCAATGGCGCCTTGCGGCGGGTTCGGACGTAGCACCACGGTACCACCCAGGCGGCGCGCCGTGGTGGAGGCCAGATACAGCCCGATGCCGTGACCGCCATGCCGGCTTGGCACCGGCGTGCGGCCGAGCGACGTCCGCAGGTCTTCCGGCAAGCCCAACCCCGTATCGACGATGGACAGCACGATCTGCGGCGGCATATCGCGGAGCACATCCGGATTGGCGTCGATCTTGGCGGTCAGCAGCAGCGGCACCAGGTCGCGCCCGGCGTGGTGCTGGCTGCGGGCTGCGTTGTCCAGCAGGATGGTGAGGATCTGGCCGACATTCACTGCGTCCAATTCCACCGCTTGCGCCGCGGGCGACGTCTCCGTGTGGAGACGAATGTCCGGATGCCGCAACTGCCACGTCTGCGTGAAATCGGGCAACCATTGGCCAAGTGGCTCGGGCGCACCGTCGTTGGGTTTGCGCTGCAGGCGCGCCAGGGCGGCGCGGCACAGTTCGAGTTGCTGTTCGATGGCGCGCAGGTCTTCGCGATACGGGCCGAGCGGGGAATCGGGCTGCTTCGCGTCGTGCTGCAGCTCGCCGGTGATGACGGCCACGGTAGACAGCGGTGTGCCCATCTCGTGCGCCACGCTCGCGCCTTGCGACATCAGGGCTTCGATGCGTTGCTCGCGCAGCAGTCGCTCGCGCGCTTCGGTCAGTTGCGCATCGCTTTCGCGCAGCGCGGCGGACAGGCGCGCCGTAAATCCGGCGATCATCGCGCTGCTGGCCACGAAATCGATCCACATGCCCGCCAGGTGATACGCCACCGCATCGGCCTGGTTCGCCAGCTTCAGCGGGATGTAGTTACCCAGCATCATGCTGTAGGCGGCCAGCGCGTAGAGCGTCAGGCCCACCACGTGTGCGATCGGCAGCATGGCCGCCGCAATTGCCAGTGCCGGCAGGTAGAACGAGACGAACGGATTGGTCGCGCCACCTGTGAAATACAGCAGGGCGGACAGTGCGGTCAGGTCCACCAGAAGTTGAATGGTGATCTCAATATGCTGCACGGGCCGGTTGCGCCGCACCCGCCATCCGGTGAGCAGGTTGAACAGCGCATGCAGGCCCATCACGCTCAGCAGCGGCACCACCGGCAGTTGCACGCCAAAGACCAGCGGCGCGAGCAGCATCAGGACCAGTTGAGTGGCCAGCAGACTCCATCGCAGCCAGAAGAGGCGGCGTAGACTGGATGCGTCCAGCAGTGGCGCGGCAAGAGACAGGGTGAAAAGCATGGTGGACAAGTGTAAACGTGCGCACCGCGCGGTTCTCCGCGCGGCGATGCGTCAATCAGCCGCACAATTGTGCACCCAACCTATCTCCCCACAAACGCTGTGCTTTAATGCGCAGCACGTTTGTCCCTGACAGGAGCCCTTGATGATGACGTCTCGATCGATCCGTTCTTCCGCTTGCGTGGCTGTGCTCACGGCAGGCTTGCTCGCCAGCGCCGCCGCTTTCGCACAGGTCACGGTGCAGGACGCCTGGGTGCGCGGCACCGTGCCGGGTCAGACGTCCAGCGGCGCGTTCATGACGCTGCAATCGGCCGACGGTGCCAAGGTGGTTGGCGTGTCGACGCCCGTGGCCGGCACGGCTGAGATCCACGAGATGAAGATGGAAGGCGACGTGATGCGCATGCGCGCGATGCCCTCGCTGGATCTGCCAAAGGGCCAGACCGTGCAGCTCAAGCCGGGCGGCTACCACGTGATGTTGATGAACTTGAAGCAGCCGCTGGTGAAGGACACCACCGTGCCCATCACACTCAAGGTGGAGCTGGCCGACAAGCGCGTCGTCGAGCAGAAGGTGGATGCCCGCGTGCGCGACCTGACCGCCGGCAACATGCCCGCCATGAACCACGGCGGCGAACACAAACATTGATGGCTTGCGGCGAGTGTCGCTTCAAGCCACGCAAGGGAGCATTCCCATGGCTAACAAGACACTGGGCACTCGCCAGAAACTGACGTTTCGCATCGAGCCATCAACGAAGGCTGGCACGGCTCGCCCGCGCAACTTTCTCGTGCCGCTCGCCCGCGGCCGTAAATCCGGCGCCCATACCGAAGGCGGCCACGCTGAACGCCAGCGCGGCCGAGCCGACGTCCGTCGCGCACTGCGCACGCTCGACGACGACAGCAAAGACAAAGACTGATCAGTCAGTTGGATTCAGACGCTGCCCTTGCCTGCGCAATCGCTTCGCGCAGGCAACGCTGGCAGCGGCAGCCCTGTCCCGGGCGCCGCGCGCTGGCAGGCAGCGTTTCTTCGGTCATGCACCAGCAGGTTGTGTCGGGCTGCTTGCCGTCGCCGATGGCTCCGCAGCGCATCTGCGCGCCGCAAATGGCACATACGGCGTTGGCGGCCGACGAGGTCACGCTTGGCTGCTCCCGTCGTCGTCTTGCCCGAGCTTGTGCATGGCCTGGCGCAGAAACCCCATCTGGTGCGAGAACCGCGTACACGCATCGCAGGCAAACAGGTGCACGCGCAGGCGTAGCCGCTCGCCAGTGGACAGGTCGCGGTCCATCTTCGACACCAGCATGCGGTGGGCTTCTTTGCAGGTGGGCAGTCCCCAGCGGTTCGGCATGGTTGTTCTCTGTGATGCGGCTCAGGTGCGCCTATGGGCGATTCAGGCGGCGGCGGGCTGATTGCCAAACCAGTGCAGGTCAAGGCACTCGCGCAGGCGCATGCGGGCACGGTAGAGCAGCGCCCAGGCATTGGTCGCCGTGATCTGCAATTCCTGACAGATTTCGTCGGTTTCCAGCTCCAGCCATTCGCGCATCATGAAGACGCGGCCAACGCGCGGCGGCAGGCGATCGACGCACATCTGCAGCACGTCGAAGAACTCGCGCCGTGACAGCGCGGCATCTGGGTCCCCCCAGTCGGACGGCGGGCTGTTGTAATGGCCGTCGGCGGCGAAGAGGCTATTGAAGACGTCCTCGTCGGAGCGCATGCCAGCCTCGTCGGATTCACCGCCCGCAAGCAGCGAGACGCGCACTTCGCGCCGTCCCGAGCGGATCGCGTCGATGATCTTGTGCTTGAGGATGCCAATCACATACGTCTTAAGCGAGGCGTTGCCGGCAAACCGCTCCGGGTGTTCGAGCACCGCCAGGATGGCGTCAGCCACCGTGTCTTCAGCCAGGGCCGTGTCACGCAATTGAAGTTGCGCAAAGCGCAGCAGGTGAGGGCGCAGCGCGTCGAGTTGGTCGGGTGCGATGGCCATGTTTCCCCAGGGTGTTCTTTCGTGGCAACGGTATGGCAGGCACGCAAGGTGCGCCATCAGACCGTAGCGCCTTTTCTTGTAAAATCGCGCCTGCCGAAAATGGGCTGCTTCGTTTTTGTAGCACGCGACATTCGGCGTTCCATCATACCCGCCCAACCGGATGTCACCGTCATGACCGCTTCTGCTGCCCCCGACCCTGCTGGCCTCGCCCCCGAACTCGCGCACGTTGCGCCGGCGTTGAAGGCTGAAATTCTCGCGCAGGCCCTGCCTTACATTCGCAAGTTTCACGGCAAAACCATCGTCGTCAAGTACGGCGGCAACGCCATGACGGAGGAAAAGCTCAAGCACGGCTTCGCGCGCGACGTGATCCTGCTCAAGCTGGTCGGCATGAACCCGGTGGTGGTGCACGGCGGCGGCCCGCAAATCGACGAAGCCCTGAAGAAGGTCGGCAAGCAAGGCACCTTCATCCAAGGCATGCGCGTGACCGATGAAGAGACCATGGAAGTGGTCGAGTGGGTGCTCGGCGGTGAAGTTCAGCAGGACATCGTCATGCTGATCAACCAATACGGCGGCCAGGCGGTCGGCCTGACCGGCAAGGACGGCGGCCTGATCCGCGCCAAGAAGCTGAAGATGCCGGACCGCGAGCGCCCGGGCGAGTTCATCGATATCGGCTTCGTGGGCGACATCGAGACGATCAACCCGGCCGTGGTCAAGGCGCTGCAGGACGACGCATTCATTCCGGTCATTTCGCCCATCGGCTTCTCTGACGAAGGCCAGGCCTACAACATCAATGCCGACGTCGTGGCTGGCAAGATGGCCGAGATTCTGAAGGCTGAGAAGCTGGTCATGATGACCAACATTCCCGGCGTGATGGACAAGCAGGGCAACCTGCTGACCGACCTGTCGGCACGCGAGATCGACGAGCTGTTTGCCGACGGCACGATCTCGGGCGGCATGCTGCCGAAGATTTCGTCGGCGCTGGATGCTGCCAAGAGCGGTGTGAATTCGGTGCACATCGTCGATGGCCGTATCGAGCACTCCCTGCTGCTGGAAATCCTGACCGAACAGGCGTTCGGCACGATGATCCGCTCGCACTGATGCGAACCACTCGGGCGGTGCGGGTGCGCCATGCTGCGCGCGCCTTCCCGCGCGAGGTGCCGGCGGGCTCCACGCCCGCCCGGCAGCCGGTCTGGCTGTTCGACCTCGACAACACCCTTCACCACGCATCGCACGCGATCTTTCCGCAGATCAACCGGCTGATGACGGAGTATGTGGCGCGCGTGCTCGGCACGGACGACGCCACCGCCAGCCAGGTGCGCGTGGATTATTGGCGCCGCTATGGCGCCACGATTCTGGGCATGGTCCGCCATCACGGCGTCGACCCCGCTGATTTCCTTGCCGAGGCCCACCGCTTTGAAGACCTGCGCGCCATGGTGCGCGCGGAGCGCGGCCTCGCCCAACTGCTGCGCGCCCTGCCGGGGCGCAAGATTCTGCTGACCAACGCGCCGGCCGCCTACGCGCGCGAGGTGCTGCGGCTCATTGGCCTGAAGCGCGCGTTCCTACGCGAAATTGCCGTCGAGCACATGTGGGTGCACCGGCGCTTGCGCCCGAAACCTGACCCGCTGATGCTGCGCCGATTGCTCGCACGCGAACGTATTGCGCCATCGCGCGCCATCCTCGTCGAAGACACGCTTTCTCACCTCAAACGCTATCGGCGCCTGGGGATTCGCACGGTATGGGTGACGGGCTATTTGCGGCGCGTGCCGCCCGGCGTGCAGCCGACTTCCGCTGCAGATGCATTGCACCCAATGCAAGCTGAGGCGATGGGCGCGCGTGCAAATTCACCACATCAACCGGCTGCCACACCGATTTTGTTCGCCAACCGGCCCGGCTATGTGAGCGTGAAAGTAAAATCGGTGCTTCAACTAAAACGAAGGCTTGTTCGACGCGGCTAGGCAGTGGTAACTCCGCGCTCGGAACGGGAGAGGGGCCAGGAAGTCATGAGCAACGCGCAAACGGAGTTTCCGACCGCCGAGCCGGTCGCGGACGTCGCCATAGAAGCACCGCCGGTACGCAAGCGCCCCCGCCCGGGCGAGCGCCGCGTGCAGATTCTGCAGACGCTTGCCGGCATGCTCGAGCATCCGCGTGGTGAAAAGATCACAACTGCGGGCTTGGCTGCACGGCTGGACGTCTCCGAAGCGGCGCTGTATCGCCACTTCGCCAGCAAGGCGCAGATGTTCGAAGGGCTGATCGAATTCATCGAGCAGACCGTCTTTGGCCTCATCAACCAGATCACCTTGCGTGAAGAGCACGGCCTGCGTCAGGCGCATGCCATCGCGCACATGCTGTTGTCGTTTGCCGACAAGAATCCGGGCATGACGCGCGTGCTGGTGGGTGACGCGCTGGTCGGCGAAGACGAGCGCCTGCCCGAGCGCATGGCGCAGTGCCTGGATCGCATCGAGGCGTCGCTCAAGCAGAGTCTGCGCATGGCGGTCACGCAGGGGGCTTGGCCGGCGGATGCCGACATTGCTTCGCGCGCCAACTTGGTTGTGTGTGCGGTGCTGGGGCGCTGGCATCGGTACGCCAAGAGCGGCTTCCGAAAGTCTCCGGTGGAAGGTGCGGATGCGCAGTTGCGGGTGCTGTTGGCCTGAGTGCGTTTCGGCCCGAGCAAAAGCCCCGCAATGCGGGGCTTTTTTGTTGCGTGCAGCGTTGGTCAGCCGACGGTGCGCACTGCCTCCGCTAACGTGTGGAACCGCGCTGCGATCTGCTCGGTTTCCACATGGCCATAGCCGAGCAGCAGCCCAGGCAGGCGACGCGCATCGTCCTGGTAATAACGTGAGAGCGGGCGCGTGACGACGTCATTGGCGAGTGCCAGATCAGCAACGGCCACATCGTTGGTGCCGGCCGGCAAGCCCAGCACGAGATGCAGGCCCGACGCGCCGTCATGCACCGGCAGCGTGTCGCCAAACTCGTGGGCGATGGACGCCAGCAGCGTTTCGCGCCGTTCCGCATACACCCCGCGCATGCGCCGGATGTGAGAGACGAAATGCCCCTCCGCAATGAAATCTGCAAGCACGGCCTGCGTGAGAATCTGGCCGCCGCGGAACATCTCCGACAGCCCCGTCGTAAACGCATCGGCCAGCGCGGGCGGCACGACCAGATAGCCGATCCGCAAACTGGGGAACAGCACCTTCGAGAACGTGCCCATGTAGAGCACGCGCCCGCCTTCATCCAGCCCTTGCAGTGAGGGCAGCGGGCGGCTGCCGTAGCGGAATTCGCTGTCGTAGTCGTCTTCGACGATCCATGCATCGGTGGCGTGGGCCGTGGCCAGCAGCGCCCGGCGCCGCGCGAGGCTCATCACCGAACCGAGCGGGTATTGGTGCGATGGCGAGACCACCATGAGCTTCGGCGGCTTGCTGCGAAGGCGCCCGCGCGTGGGGATATCAAAGCGCATGCCTTCATCGTCCACCGGCAGTGGCACGGTGCGCACGCCCGCAGCGGTGAGTACGCTGCGCACGCCCCAGTAGCCGGGGTCTTCGATCCATGCGCTGTCGCCGGCGTCGCACAGCAGTTGCGCGATGAGTTGGAGCGACGGATGGATGCCTGCAGTGACGATGATCTGCTCGGGCTCGCAGCGCACGCCACGCGCGGTGCGCAGGTAATCGGCCAGCGCGGTGCGCAGCGGCAGGTAGCCCGCGCCAACGGGATACGTCAGCAGCGCGGGTGAAGGCTTGCGCAGCAGCCGGTTGTGCAAGCGCGACCAGATCCGCGCCGGAAACATCCGCACTTCCGGCACGCCCGGCATGAAGGCGCCCCATTGGCGCGAGCTGGCGCCCGCATCGCGCACCAGTGCCCGGCCGCGCGTAGAAAGCATCGGCGAAGACGGCGTGACCGCTTCGGTGATCGGCGCGGGCGCCACTGCGGCAACCGCTGCGGCCGGTGCGGGGGCGGCGTCCAACCGGTCTGGCGCGGTATCGGCGACGAAGGTGCCACTGCCCACGCCTGCCGACACGTAGCCTTCCACGCTGAGTTGCTCATAGACGTGGATGACCGTGTTGCGCGCAATGCCCAGCTCGGTAGCCAACTGCCGCGATGACGGCAGACGCGTGCCCGGCTGCAGCTCGTCGCGCAGGATGCCTTCCTGCAACACGCGGTACAGGCGGCGGTGGTCGGGCTCGCCGCCCGGCTCTGCGCGGTCGAAGCGGCGTTGCAGGTAGTCAACCAGCATGCTGGCGCGGTGGGTGGGTGAGTGGTCGGCCATGGTGCGCGATGGAGCCAAAGTGGTTCCAAAAGAAAAACCTGATTGGGTCTTATTGTACAGAGCCAATGAGGACACACTGGCTCGCATCGCCTCTTTCTTGACCCAACGCACACGACCGCCATGAACGCCCGAGACCCGCAACAGAACGCCCAATGGAATGCCCGCCGCCTGGCAGCTACGCCGCGCGGCGTTGGTGTGATGACCGATCGCTACGCCGAGCGCGCCGAGAACGCCCTGTTCTGGGACGTGGAAGGCCGCCGCTACATTGACTTCGCGGCCGGCATTGCCGTGGTCAACACGGGCCATCGCCACCCGCGTCTGGTGCAGGCCGTGCGCGAGCAGCTGGATCACTTCACGCACACTGCTTTCCAGATCGTGCCGTACGGTTCGTACGTCGAGCTGGCCGAGCGCCTGAACGCGATCACGCCGGGCGCGCACGCCAAGAAGACCGCGTTCTTCACCACTGGCGCCGAGGCTGTGGAAAACGCCATCAAGATCGCACGGGCGCACACGGGCCGCCCGGGTGTGATCGCACTCACGGGCGCGTTCCACGGCCGTACGTTCATGGGCATGTCGCTGACGGGCAAGGTGGTGCCGTACAAGACGGGCTTCGGGCCGTTCCCGGGCAGCATCTATCACGTGCCGGCACCCGTCGCGCTGCATGGCGTGAGCACACAGGATGCGCTTGACGCCATTCAGCGCCTGTTCAAGGCCGATATCGATCCGCGCCAGGTGGCAGCCATCATCTTCGAGCCGGTGCAGGGCGAGGGCGGCTTCTACCAGATGCCCGCCGATTTCGTGCGCGCCGTGCGTGCGCTGTGCGATGAACACGGCATCGTGATGATCGCGGACGAAGTGCAAACCGGCTTTGCCCGCACCGGCAAGCTGTTTGCCATGGAGCACACCGGCGTGCTGCCAGACATCACGACGATGGCCAAGGGCCTGGCCGGCGGCCTGCCGCTGTCTGCCGTCACGGGCCGCGCAGAGATCATGGACGCGCCGGCTCCGGGCGGGCTTGGCGGCACCTACGCCGGCAACCCGCTGGCGGTGGCGTCTGCACATGCGGTGCTCGACATCATTGCCGACGAGAAACTCTGCGAGCGCTCCGCCGCGCTTGGCGCACGTCTGGTTGACGCACTGAATGCTGCCAAGGCCAAGCAGTCGCGCATTGCCGAAGTGCGTGGCGTGGGCGCGATGGTTGCTGTCGAATTCAATACGCCGGACGGCAAGCCGGACGCCGATTTCACCAAGCTCGTGCAGCAGCGGGCGCTCGAAGCCGGCCTGCTCCTCCTGTCGTGCGGCGTGTACGGCAACGTGATCCGCTTCCTGTTCCCGCTCACGATTGAAGACGCGGTGTTCGAAGAGGGCCTTGCCATCCTGCAACGCGCACTGGAGGGCTGACACTATGACCCGCACCGATCTGCCGAGCGCGCCGGTTACGCCACCGATCGCACTGAAAGACCCCGGCCTGTGGCGCACGCAGGCGTTCCTCGCCGGCACCTGGGCCGATGCCGATGACGGCGCCACGCGCGACGTGACCGACCCCGCCACCGGCCGCAAGATTGGCACCGTGCCCGGCATGGGCGCCGCCGAAACGCGCCGCGCCATCGATGCCGCACAGGTTGCGCAACGCGCCTGGCGCAAGGTGAGCGCACGCGATCGCGCCAAGATCCTGCGCAAGCTGGCCGATTTGATGATGGAGCACCAGCAGGATCTCGCTGCCATCCTCACGGCCGAGCAAGGCAAGCCGCTTCCGGAAGCCGCCGGCGAAATCGCCTACGCCGCGTCGTTCATCGAATGGTTTGCGGAAGAAGCACGCCGGATTTACGGCGACACGATTCCCTCGCCGCAGGGCGATCGCCGCATCGTCGTGCAGAAGGAGCCGATCGGCGTGAGCGCGGCCATCACGCCATGGAATTTCCCCATCGCGATGATGACGCGCAAGGTCGGCCCGGCGCTGGCAGCAGGTTGCTCGATGGTCGTGAAGCCCGCGCTGGAAACGCCCTACTCTGCGCTCGCGTTTGCCGAGCTGGCCGTGCGCGCTGGCGTGCCGGCGGGCCTGCTGTCCATCGTTACGGGCGATTCGCAGGCGATTGGTGGCGAGCTGACATCCAACCCGATCGTGCGCAAGCTCAGCTTCACGGGCTCCACTGCGGTTGGCCGCTTACTGATGCGCCAGTGCGCCGACGACATCAAGAAGCTCTCGCTCGAACTGGGCGGCAACGCGCCGTTCATCGTGTTTGACGATGCCGACGTCGATGCGGCGGTGGAAGGCGCGATGATCGCCAAGTACCGCAACGCGGGCCAGACCTGCGTGTGCGCGAATCGCTTTTACGTGCAACGCGGCATCTACGACACGTTTGCTGCCAAGCTGGCTGACGCCGTGCGTGCGCTGCGCGTCGGCAACGGCACGGAGCCCGGCGTGCAGCAGGGCCCGCTGATCCACATGCGCGCGATGGATAAGGTGCAACAGCATCTGGACGACGCCGTGCGCCAAGGTGCGCGCGTCCTGGTGGGCGGCAAGCCGCATGCGCTGTCCGCACAGGGCGGTGCGTTCTTCGAGCCGACCGTCGTGGTCGATGCGAAGCCGGGCATGCTGGTCGCGCATGAAGAAACGTTCGGCCCGCTGGCTGCGCTCATTCCCTTCGACACGGAAGACGAAGCCGTGGCGGCTGCCAACGACACCGAGTTCGGCCTGGCTGCGTATTTCTACACGCGCGATCTGGGCCGCGCGTGGCGCGTTTCGGACGCGCTGGAGTCCGGCATGGTCGGCGTCAACACGGGGCTGATTTCGACGGCCGAAGCGCCGTTTGGCGGCGTCAAGCAATCGGGGCTCGGCCGCGAAGGCTCGAAATACGGCATCGACGAATACCTGGAGATCAAGTACATCAATATGGCCGGCCTTTGACCCAGCATATGGCCGGGGATCGGACGCATCACGATGCGGTGATGCGTCCGCCGCCGCTTGCTCTATAATCACTTTCCTCTGGCGCGCCGATTTGACGACTGGCTTGCGGGCGCGCGGGAGTTCAGACATCCACGGATGTGGCTCTGGGCTCTCATTACAAATGCGGCTAAAGAGGTTCGGTCAGAGCGGGGGCGGTGAAAGCAAGCGCCCCACGTGCGCCACATGAGAACCCGATTGGTTGCGTGAACAGCGTTGCCGGTCGGGTTTTTTCTTTGGTGCCATGACAGACATCCAGGCTGACACCGCGGTCACCGCAGCCGATGCGGCGCAGGCCGATCCATCCTCTCCGAAGGCACATCAGGGCAAGCCGGCCAACGCCATCGGCCTGGTCGTGCCCGAGCGCATGCATTTTGCCGAGCCGCTGCAACTGCGCAACGGCTCGCAGATCAGCGGCTACGACCTGATGGTCGAAACCTACGGCACGCTCAATGCCGACCGTTCCAACGCCGTGCTCATCTGCCACGCGCTCAACGCCTCGCACCACGTGGCGGGCGTGCACGTCGAGGGCGAAGTCGGCTGGTGGGACAACATGGTCGGCCCCGGCAAGCCGGTGGACACCAACCGCTTCTTCGTCATCGGGGTGAATAACCTGGGCTCGTGTTTCGGCTCGACGGGCCCCATGAGCCCGCATCCGGAAACCGGCCTGCCCTACGGCGCGCGCTTCCCGGTGGTGACGGTGGAAGACTGGGTGAACGCCCAGGCACGCGTGGCTGATCGCTTCGGCATCCAGCAATTTGCGGCAGTGATGGGCGGCAGTCTCGGCGGCATGCAGGCACTGGCTTGGAGCCTGATGTATCCGGACCGGCTGCGGCACTGCGTGGTGGTGGCGTCCACGCCCAAGCTGTCGGCGCAGAACATCGCCTTCAACGAGGTGGCGCGCAGCGCGATCCTGTCCGATCCCGATTTCCACGGCGGGGATTACTACGCGCACAACGTCAAGCCCAAGCGCGGCCTGCGCGTTGCCCGGATGATCGGCCACATCACGTATCTGTCGGACGAAGACATGGCCGCGAAATTCGGCCGCGAGCTGAAGGCGGACGACATCCGTTTCTCGTTCGACGTCGAGTTCCAGGTCGAGAGCTACCTGCGCTACCAGGGCGACAAGTTTGCCGAGTACTTCGATGCGAATACGTATCTGCTGATCACGCGTGCGCTCGACTACTTCGACCCCGCACTGGCCTACGGCGGGAGCCTTACCAAGGCCGTTGCGCATACCAAGGCGAGCTATCTCGTCGTCAGCTTCATGACCGATTGGCGATTCGCCCCGGCGCGCAGCCGCGAGCTGGTCAAGGCGCTGCTCGACAACAAGCATCCCGTCACCTACGGCGAGATCGACGCGCCACACGGTCACGACGCTTTCCTTCTGGAAGACGCGCGCTACCACGCGCTGGTCCGCGCCTATTACGAACGCATCGCGCAGGAGATCGGCGCATGACAACGCAAACGCTGAACCCCGCTGCGCCGTCCGCAGTGCCGAACATCCTGACCGACCGCGCGGACTTTCGCGCCATCGCCCGCTGGATCGAGCCAAACTCCACCGTGCTCGACCTTGGCTGCGGCGACGGCAGCTTGTTGCGCGTGCTGCAGGATGAGCTCGACGTGCTGGCCTACGGCATCGAGATCGACGATGCGGGCGTGCTGGCCTCCGCGAAAAAGGGCGTGCACGTGATCCAGCAGAACATGGAAGGCGGGCTCGCGCTGTTCGAAGACAAGAGCTTCGATACGGTCATCCTTTCGCAAACGCTGCAGACCATCCACAACACGGCGCAGGTGCTGCGCGAGATGCTGCGCGTGGGCCGCGAGTGCATCGTGTCGTTCCCGAACTTCGGCTACTGGCCGCATCGGCTTTCGATCTTCCGCGGGCGCATGCCGGTGTCCAAGTCGCTGCCGTACGAGTGGTACAACACGCCCAACGTGCGCGTGCTGACCATCCGCGACTTTGAAGCGCTGGCGCCCAAGGTGGGGCTGGTGATTCTCGATCGCGTTGTGCTGCACGAAGGCAGCGTGGTGCGCTGGGGGGCCAACTGGCGCGGCAGCGTGGCGGTGTACCGGGTGCGCGCGGGCTGATTGCCTCGGCAGCTGCGGGCGCCTCTGGTGTGCTGGTTTGTGCGCACCCGCACGTAGCAGGATGGCGCGTTACACTGGGCCATCTTCCGTTGAGGAGCGCGCGATGAGCAGACAGGTCCGGCGCAGAAGTCCGCGCATGCTGCAGGCGGTGTTGGCGGTGGCGATGAGTACGGCGATGTCGTTGGCAGCCGCAGCAACGTCGCCTGCCGACACACAGGGCGATGCCGCCGCCCTCACCCAGATCGCCATTGCGCATTACGAGAAGAACGATTTCGGCCACGCCTTCGACGAGTTTGCCGAGGCCGCACAGCGCGGCAACCGGCTCGCGCAATTCAACTACGCGATGATGCTGATGCGCGGCGAAGGCACCGTCGCCCGCCCAGAGGAGGCGGTCAAATGGCTACGCCGCGCCGCCGACAACCAGATGACCCACGCGCAGTTTGCCTACGGCGAATTGTTTGAGCGCGGCGAGCTGGTACCGCGCTCCCTGGAAGAAGCCAACAAGTGGTACGAACGCGCCGCGGCGGGCGGGCATGTCGAGGCACAGCGTGCGCTGGCCACCAACTACTTCACCGGGCGCGGTTTGCCGCGTGACTACGGGCGTGCGTTCAACTGGTACAAGAAGGCGGCCGAGGGGGGCGATGGGCCTTCGCAGTACATCGTCGGCAGCTATTACGAGCGTGGCGAACCCGGCGTAGTGGCGCAGGATATCGAGCTGGCCAAGAAGTGGTACGGCCGGGCAGCTGCACAAGGGGATGTGGGGGCGCTCGGCAAGCTGCGCGAACTGGTGGAGAAAACCTACCGCGCCAAGCACGGCGACCCGCCCACAACGGCACGCCAGTCCATGTAGCGCACGCAAGCAAAAACCGCCGGGCATGGCTGCATGCACCGGCGGTTTTGCTTTGGAGCGTGTTCAATCGTTCATCAACAGCAACGGCCCACGCGTCCGGCGTAGCGCGCGTCCTGGCGTTCGCGGAAGAAGTCTTCGTACGTCATGACGGCCTGGCCCGGATGGGTCTCCTGCATGTGGCGCACGTAGGTGTCGTAGTCCGGCACGCCAACCATCAGGCGCAGCGTCTGGCCCAGGTAGCGGCCGAAGTTTTCGAGTTCTTCGCGCATGCCCGTGCTCATGCGCCCAGCGCTTCGTACGGCGTTTCGTTGGCAGTCGGGCGGCTCGCGGCTCGCGCCTTGAGTACCGTGCGCAGCCCATACCAGGCGATGCTCACCACCACGAGAATGAACAGACCGCACAGGAATGCGTCGATGCGGTCGTTCAGCACAACCTGCTGCATCTGCGCCATCGACTTGGCAGGGGCCAGCAGCTTGCCTTCGGCAATCGCGCTGGCGTACTTGTTGGCGTGCGCCAGGAAGCCGATCTTCGGGTCCGGATCGAACAGCTTCTGCCAGCCGGCGGTGAGCGTGCAGATCAGCAGCCAGATGGTTGGCAGCAGCGTCACCCACACGTAGCGGTCGCGCTTCATCTTGACCAGCACGCAGGTGCCCAGCGTGAGCGCAATCGCGGCCAGCATCTGGTTGGAGATGCCGAACAGCGGCCACAGCGTATTGATGCCACCCAGCGGATCGATCACCCCTTGGTACAGGAAGTAGCCCCACAGTGCGACGGTTGCAGCCGTGGCAATGAGGTTGGCGACGAGCGAATCCGTGCGCTTGAGTGCCGGCACAAAGGTGCCCAACAGATCCTGCAGCATGAAGCGCCCGGCGCGCGTACCTGCGTCCACGGCGGTGAGGATGAACAGCGCCTCGAACAGGATCGCAAAGTGGTACCAGAAGGCCATCATGGCCTGGCCGCCCACCACCTGGTGCAGGATGTGCGCCATGCCCACGGCCAGCGTCGGTGCGCCGCCTGCGCGGGCGAGGATTGTGTTTTCGC
This sequence comes from Burkholderiaceae bacterium 26, assembly GCA_000955795.1. GTDB lineage: Bacteria > Pseudomonadota > Gammaproteobacteria > Burkholderiales > Burkholderiaceae > Ralstonia > Ralstonia chuxiongensis. Next base: position 172,225 of record JYOB01000014.1, on the reverse strand, counting down.
CGACGTCCTTGGCGGTCTGGATCAGCACGTCAGGGGTGATGACGAAGCCCCAGGTGGACAGCGTGTGTGCCACCGTATCCGGCGTCGCGCCCACCAGCGCTGCCGGGCTGTTCATCGCGAAGTAGACGCCCGGGTCGATGACCGAAGCGGCCACCAGCGCCATGATGGCGACGAACGATTCCATCAGCATCGCGCCGTAGCCGATGAAGCGCGCTTGGCGTTCGTTCTCCAGCAACTTGGGTGTCGTGCCCGACGAGATGAGCGAGTGGAAGCCCGACACCGCGCCGCACGCAATGGTGATGAACAGGAACGGGAACATGTTGCCCGACCACACCGGACCACCGCCGCCTGCAAACTGCGTGAGCGAGGGCATCTGCATCTGCGGCGCGACGATCAGGATGCCGATGGCCAGTGCCATGATCGTGCCGATCTTCAGGAACGTCGACAGGTAATCACGCGGGGCAAGCAGCAGCCACACTGGCAGCACCGAGGCGACAAAGCCGTAGCCGATCAGCATCCACGTGAGGGCCTTGCCGTCGAATGTGAACAGCGGCGCCAGCGCGGCGTTTTCGTGCACCGCCTGACCGCCGATGATGGCCAGCATCAGCAGCACGAAGCCGATGATGGAGATCTCGCCGATGCGGCCCGGACGGATATAGCGCACGTAGATGCCCATGAACAGCGCGATGGGAATCGTCGCGGCCACCGTGAAGGTGCCCCACGGCGAGCCGACCAGCGCCTTCACCACGATCAGCGCCAGCACGGCCAGGATGATGATCATGATGAGGAACGCGCCAAACAGCGCGATCACGCCGGGCACCGTACCCATCTCACTCTTCACCAGGTCGCCCAGCGAGCGGCCGTCGCGGCGGGTGGAGATGAACAGTACGACGAAATCCTGCACCGCGCCGGCAAACACCACGCCGGCGAGAATCCAGAGCATGCCAGGCAGATAGCCCATCTGCGCGGCCAGCACGGGGCCGACCAGCGGGCCAGCGCCAGCAATGGCCGCAAAGTGGTGGCCAAACAGCACGTGCTTGTTGGTGGGAACGTAGTCGAGCCCGTCGTTGTAGCGCCAGGCGGGCGTCTTGCGGGTGCCGTCCAGGCCGAGCACCTTGTCGGCAATGAAGCGGCTGTAATAGCGATACGCGATCAGATAGATGCATACGGCGGCCACCACCACCCATAGCGCGCTGACTGCCTCGCCGCGCGCAAGCGCAACGGTGGCAAAGGCAGACGCGCCAAGAATGGCAACGACCAGCCAGATCAGGTGTTGCCTGACGAAGCTCATGTCGGTCTCCTCGAACCTTGGTCGAAGTTATTTGCTGAACGCGGGATGTGGGTTCATCCCTGCAGTAAGTCCTGCCCCGTGACAGGGGCGTGTAGTATTTGCCAAGCTCGCCCCGCGCCACAAGCGGAGGACTACGCAGCGCACGTCCGTAGTTCTACGCAGGGCCCCACATCCGACCGAAACCGCGCCGCCACCTTGCGATGCCGCAGTGCACGCCGCGTTTTGCCATGAAGCTCCGCCAGAAGATCCTGCTCCTCGCCGTTGCACCGCTGACCATCGCCATGCTGGCGATCATGCTGACCGTGCGGCATCAGTCGATTGCGCTGGCGCGGCACGAGCGACAGTTGGTGGAATCGGCGTACCTGCAGGCCAAGGAAACCGAGCTGCGGTCTTACGTCAAGCTTGCGCAGAGTGCCATCGCCCCGTTGCTTGCGTCCGGCCAAAGTGGCGACCCCGCCCGGGACGAAGCCACGCGCGACGAAGCCATGCGCACCCTCGCCCGCCTCGACTTTGGCACCGATGGCTACTTTTTCCTCTACGACTTGCGTGGCCGCAACCTGATGCACCCGCGCCAGCCCGAACTTGTCGGACGCGACTTGTGGGACCTGACGGACTCGGGCGGCCAGCCGACCATCCAGAAACTGGTGGCTGCCGCGCAGGCCGGTGGCGGTTTCGTGCGCTATATGTGGGACAAGCCATCGACGCACCAGAGCGTGCCCAAGCTCGGTTATGTCGAGCCAATTCCGCAGTGGGGCTGGATGGTGGGCACCGGTCTGTACCTGGATGACATCGAGCAGACCCTGCGAGAGATTGACCAGCGCGCGCAGGCCAACATCGACCAGACGCTGGCGTGGGTCGTTGGCATTGCCGCGATCAGCATCCTGCTGGTAGCCGGCAGCGGTTTGGCGCTGAACGTGAGCGATCACCGCCAGGCCGACGCCAAGCTGCGCCAGCTCGCGCAGCAAGTGGTGAAGTCTCAGGAAGACGAGCGCGCGCGCGTCTCGCGCGAGTTGCACGACGGCATCAGCCAGGTGCTGGTGTCGACCAAGCTGCTGCTCGAAACCGCGCATGGTCATCTCGAAGCGTCACCTGTGTCGCCGCCGTCCATCGAACGGGCCGACAGCATGTTGCGTCGCGCGCTTGATCGGTTGAACGGCGCGCTGGGCGAGGTGCGGCGGGTGTCGCACAACCTGCGTCCCGCCCTGCTGGATGATCTCGGCTTGGCGGCTGCGCTGGAGCTGCTTGTGCGCGAAACGCGCGAAGCGCACGAAGACAGCCAGCCGGGGTTTGCGATTGCGCTCGAAGTGGTCGGGCCGCCCGTGCAGCTACCGGACGCGTGCAACACCGCGCTGTTCCGCATCGCGCAGGAGGCTGTCTCGAACATCGAGCGCCATGCCACGCAAGCCACGCGCATCGGCGTACTGCTTGAAAACGATCTTGATGCCGTGCGCTTGTCTGTTCGCGACAACGGGCCCGGCTTTGATGTGGAATCCGTGCAGGTGGACCCGCAGCACGGCATCGGCTTGCGCAACATGCGTGAACGCATGGCCGCGCTGGGCGGCACATGTACCGTCGCCTCGGGCCCGCACGGCACCGAGGTGTGCGCTGTGCTGCCGCATATCGTCATCACTCAACTGGCTTCTGCTCCTTCTTCTTCCCTCGTATGAATATGCGAACACCCGCGCCCGTCAAACTGCTTCTCGTCGACGACCACCCGCTCGTGCGCGATGGTGTGCGCATGCGGCTGGAAGCCGTGCCGCATTTCGAAGTGGTGGGTGAAGCCGGTGACGCCGATGCCGCCTTGCGGGCCGCGCGCACCTTGTCCCCCGATCTGGCACTGATGGACATCGGCATGCGTGGCATGAACGGCATTGCGTTGACCGAGAAGTTTGCCGAGGAATTTCCCGAGATTGCCGTGCTCGTCCTGTCGATGCACGACAACCTGGAGTACGTGCGGCAGGTGATCCGCGCCGGCGCGCGTGGCTACGTGCTCAAGGACGCGCCCGCCAGCGAACTGGTCGAGGCCATCGACGCCGTGCTGGCCGGCCGGCCGTTCTACAGCGCGCAGCTGGCGATGCGCATGGCCGAGCAGGCCGTCATGCCCACGCCGGTCGAGGCGCTCACGCCGCGCGAGCGCGACATTCTTGACGGCATCGCCAAGGGCTATGCCAACAAACGCATCGCCGACGAGCTGGGCCTATCCGTGCGTACGGTGGAATCGCACCGCCTGAACCTCAAGCGCAAACTCGGCATCGAGGGGCAGGCGGAGCTGGTGAAGTTTGCGGTGGAGTTGGGAAAGGGCCGTTAGACGCCCTTCGTGCCTTCCACGTAATCGCGCACCATCGCCTCGAACGAGGTGTCGCGGCCAAAGCCCATCGTATCGGCGCGAGCGGTATCGAAGCGCGCCGGCCAGCTTTGCACGATGGCCTTGATCCGTGCGTCCGGCTCCCAGCGGATGCGCGATACCGGCGCATCGCCCGCCACCCTGCGCAGCGCTTCCACCATCTCGCCCACACGGACCGTAATGCCCGGCAGATTCAATGAGCGGCGATTGCCCCATGCCGACGCCGGCAGCGTATACGCGTGCAGCAGCGAGGCCACCACCTGGCGCGGCGACGCGAGCCACAGTTCGGTCTCGGCTTCGACCGGGCAGATGGCGTCTTCGCCCGACAGTGGCTCGCGGATGATGCCGCTGGCAAAGCTCGATGCCGCGCCATTTGGCTTGCCCGGGCGCACCGACACCGTCGGGATGCGCACCGCGCGGCCATCGACGTAGCCCTTGCGCGAATACTCGCCCACCAGGAATTCGCCCATCAGTTTCTGTACGCCATACGAGGCCTGCGGCGTGGCAGCCGTGTCGTCGGTGACGACGGCTGGCAGTTGACCGCCGAACACCGCTACCGAACTGGCGAACAGCACGCGCGGCGCCCGGTCGGTTTTAGCGTGCACCGCGCGTAGCGCATCAAGCAACGCGCGCGTGCCGTCCAGGTTCACGCGCATGCCGAGGTCGAAATCAGCCTCGGCGGTGCCGCTCACCACGGCGGCCAGATGGAACACGCCGCCCACGTTTTCATCGATCACCTGAGCGATGAGAGCTGGGTCGGAAGCGTCGCCGGTTACGTAGCGCACGCGCGCATCGGCAATCTGGCCGGCCACCTGGTCCAGCACGATGAAGGTCTCGACCGGCTGCACCGCGCCGTCCGCGCCGGGTAGACCGGGTTGCTGGAGCAGTGCCGCCAGCACGCGCTGGCCGAGGAAACCGGCGCCGCCGGTGATGACGATGTTCATGGTGTCTCCTTGTTGCCTGGCGTAAGCGCCCGGCGTTTTGTCGATGCCTAGGGTAAACAGGGATGAAGCTCTGCGACTCAACTTGTATGATGACACGACGAATTTACGCTTGCCAAGACATCCCTGCCACCATGTTTGAACGACTCGACGCCACGCCTTCCCTGTCCGACCGCGTGGCCCAGACCCTGATGGACAAGATCGACGCGGGCGAACTGCGCCGCGGCGAACGCATGCCGTCCGAAACCGTGCTCGGCCAGGAATTCGGCGTGAGCCGCACCGTGATCCGCGAAGCCATCTCGCGTCTGCGCCACGAAGGCGTGGTCGAGGCGCGCCAGGGCAGCGGCGTGTACGTCACGCAGCAGGCCGGCCTCAAACCCTTGCGTATCGACGCGGCGCAGGCCGGCTCGCTCGATGCCGTGCTGCACATCATCGAGCTGCGCCGCGCGCTGGAAGCGGAAGGCGCTGCGCTGGCCGCCCAGCGCCGTACGGATGCAGAGATGATCGAGATCGACGCCGCACTCGACAGCATCGACGCCGCAGTGGCAGCGGGCGGTGACGGCGTGACCGAAGACCTGCGCTTTCACCACGCCATCGCCGCCGCCAGCGGCAATCCGTTTCTGGTGCAGGCACTCGGCTTTTTCAGCCAATACCTGGAAGAAGCGATTGGCGTGACGCGCAGCAACGAAGCGCGCCGCGAAGACTTTGCACGCCAGGTCCGCGACGAACACCGCGCGATGGTCGAGGCCATTCGCCACCGCGACGCACTTGCTGCACGCAATGCCGCGCAGACCCACATGTTCAATGCCGCACGTCGCCTGGCCGAGGGCCGCGATACTGCGCAAGACTGATTTCAGGAGCAATTCATGACGCAAACGGCGGCTGACCGTAAGGTTGGCGTGATCGGACTCGGCGCCATGGGCTTGGGCATTGCCAAGACCCTGCGCAATCACGGCTACACCGTGCATGCCTGCGACGCGCGCCCGGGTGCCGCTGCGGATTTCGCCAAGGAAGGCGGTGTGGCCTGCGCAACGCCCGCTGACGTTGCGGCTGGTGTGGATGTGGTGGTCTCCGTGGTGGTCAACGCCGCGCAGACCGAGGCTGTGCTGTTCGGCGAGAGCGGCGCAGCGGGCGCCATGCGGCCGGGCAGCACCTTCGTCATGTGTTCGACGGTGGATCCGAACTGGTCCATCGCGCTGGAGGCACGCCTCGCGCAGCAGGGCATCCTGTATGTGGATGGCCCGATCTCGGGCGGCGCCGCCAAGGCCGCATCGGGCCAGATGACCATGATGACCTCGGCCACGCCCGAGGCGTATGCGGCGGCGGGCCACGTACTCGACGCCATGGCCGGCAAGGTCTATCGCCTGGGCGACAAGGCTGGCGCTGGTAGCAAGGTCAAGATCATCAATCAGTTGCTGGCCGGCGTGCACATTGCCGCCGCCGCCGAAGCCATGGCCTTGGGCCTGCGCGAAGGTGTGGCGGCGGATGCGCTGTATGAAGTCATCACCCATAGCGCGGGCAACAGCTGGATGTTCGAAAACCGCATGGCCCACGTGCTGGCCGGCGACTACACGCCGCTGTCCGCGGTCGATATCTTCGTCAAGGACCTGGGGCTCGTGCTCGATACCGCGCGCGCGACCAAGTTCCCGCTGCCGCTGGCGGCTACTGCCCATCAGATGTTCATGCAGGCGTCGACCGCCGGCTACGCCCGGGAAGATGATTCCGCCGTGATCAAGATCTTCCCGGGGATCACGCTGCCGGAGGGCCAGTCGAAATGAGCGCAGCGCCCACGTCCCGCCCGGTCCTCGGCTGCATCGCCGATGACTTCACTGGTGCGACCGACCTTGCCAACATGCTCGTGCGCGCCGGCATGCGCACCGTGCAGACCATCGGTGTGCCGCCGGCAGGTGAGGAAGCCATCGCTGCGGATGCCGATGCCATTGTCGTGGCCCTCAAATCGCGCACGATTCCTGCGGCCGATGCCGTTGCGCAGTCATTGAGCGCACTGCAATGGCTGCGTGCGCAAGGCTGCTCGCGCTTCTTCTTCAAATACTGCTCGACCTTTGATTCCACGGACGAGGGCAACATCGGCCCCGTGGCCGAGGCGTTGATGGCCGAACTGGGCACCGATTTCACATTGGCCTGCCCTGCATTTCCCGAGAACGGCCGCACGATCTTCCGCGGCCATCTGTTCGTGGGAGACGTGCTGCTCAACGCGTCGGGCATGGAGCACCATCCGCTCACGCCGATGCGCGATCCGAACCTTGTGTCGGTGCTCGCGCGCCAGAGCGCGGGCAAGGTCGGCCTGCTGCGTTACGACGCCATCATGCGCGGCGTCCTGGCCGCTCGTGATCAGGCCCAGCAACTGCGCGCCGACGGCGTGAAGCTGGCGATTGCCGATGCCATTTCCAACGATGACCTGATCGTGCTGGGCGAGGCGTTTGCCGACCTGCCGCTGCTCACGGGCGGCTCGGGCCTGGCGCTTGGCTTGCCTGCGCAATACCGCCGGGCGGGGTTGATCACGGAACATGGCGACGCGGCCCAACTACCAGCGGTGGCCGATTCGGCGATCGTGCTGTCGGGCAGCTGCTCACGTGCGACGAACGCACAGGTGGCGCATTGGCGTGCATCGCGCCCGGCGTTCCAGATTGATCCGCTGGCGCTGGCCGAAGGCAAATCGGTGGTGGTCGACGCGCTCGATTTCGTGCACCGCCATGCCGGTCAGACGGTGCTGATTTACGCCACCAGCGCGCCCGAGCAAGTGGCCCACGTGCAGCAAACGCTGGGTGTGGAGCGCGCCGGCAAGCTGGTTGAAGATGCACTGGGCCGCATCGCTCGCACGCTGCATGCTGACGGCGTGCGCCGCTTCGTGGTGGCCGGTGGTGAAACATCGGGCGCGGTGGTGCAGGCGCTCGACGTGCGCGCGCTGCGCATCGGCCCGCAGATCGACCCAGGCGTGCCCTGGACAGCCACCATCGACACCGATCCGGTTGCGCTGGCATTGAAGTCCGGCAACTTCGGGACGGTGGATTTCTTCGAGAAGGCGCTTGCGCAACTGGCGCAGGCCACAGCGGAGGCGGCGGTATGAGCGCGTCCACTGAAACTGCACTGCGTGAAGAGATCGCTCGTGTCGGGCAGAGCCTGTATGCGCGCGGTTACACCGTCGGCACGGCAGGCAACATCAGCGCACGCCTGCCGGACGGCTGGCTCATCACGCCCACCGATGCCTGCCTTGGCACGCTGGACCCGGCGCGTATCGCCAAGGTGCTGGCGACGGGCGAGTGGGTTGGCGGCGACAAGCCTTCGAAAACGCTCGCTCTGCATCGCGGCATCTACGACCGCAATGCCGACGCGCATGCCGTGGTGCACACGCATTCGACACATCTCGTGGCGCTCACGCTGGCCGGCGTCTGGAACGAAGCCGATGTGCTGCCGCCCATCACGCCGTACTACGTGATGAAGGTCGGCCACGTGCCGCTCATCACGTATCAGCGTCCGGGGCATCCGGATGTGGCTTCGCAGATTGCTGCGCTGGCCAATGACGTGCGCGCCGTGCTGCTCGATCGACTCGGGCCCGTGGTATGGCACGGCTCGGTGTCGAATGCAGCCTACGCGCTGGAAGAACTGGAAGAAACCGCACGGCTTTGGTTGATGACCGAACCCAAGCCTGCACCGCTGTCCGACGCGCAGATCGACGAACTGCGCCAGACGTTCGGGGCTCGTTGGTAGCAACCGATAGCAAATCGGTAGCGCCCGCTGCACGGCCCACATAAAACCTATACCGGAGACCACATGAACACCTCGACCGCCACCACGGCGGCGTTGCCTTCGCACGCCGTTTCAAAAGAGGACAGCGTTTATGCGCGCGTGTCGCGCCGCATCGTCCCGCTCATCATGCTGTGCTACGTGGTCGCGTACCTCGACCGTGTGAACGTCGGCTTTGCGAAGCTGCAGATGTCGCAGGCGCTGAATTTTTCCGAGACGGTCTACGGGCTGGGAGCCGGCATCTTCTTCATCGGGTACTTCCTCTTCGAGGTGCCGAGCAACCTGCTGATGAACAAGATCGGCGCGCGTATTTGGATCGCGCGGATCATGATCACGTGGGGTTTGATCTCGGGTGCATTCGCATTCGTGCAGACGCCCACCCAGTTCTACGTGATGCGCTTCCTGCTGGGTTTGGCGGAAGCGGGCTTCTACCCCGGCGTCATTCTGTATCTGACGTACTGGTATCCGTCGCATCGCCGCGCGCGCATTGTGGCGATGTTCATGGCGGCCATCCCCATCTCGGGCATCTTCGGCAACCCGCTGTCGGGCTGGATCATGAGCGCCTTCCACGGGACGGGCGTCGGCGGCGGCTGGCAGGGCTGGCAGTGGATGTTCGTGATCGAAGCCATTCCTGCCGTGCTGGTCGGCTTGCTGGTGCTGTGGAAGTTCGATGACAGCATCCGCAAAGCCAAGTGGTTGTCGGAAGACGAGAAGCAGATTCTCGAAGCCAACATTGCTGCAGACAACAAAGGCAAGACCGAGCACCACGGCATCGGCAAGGTGTTCTCCGATCCGCGCGTGTGGATGATGAGCCTGATCTACTTCACCTTCGTCATGGGCCAGTACGGGCTGACGTTCTGGATGCCGACGCTGGTGAAGAACGCTGGTGTGAAAGACACCTTCATGGTGGGCATGCTCTCCGCCATCCCGTACGTATGTGCGGCGATCACCATGGTGCTGATCGGCCGCAGCGCCGATGCACGCCGCGAGCGTCGCTGGCACCTGGTTGTGCCGGCGCTGATGGGCGCAGTCGGCTTTGCCGTGGTGGCCACGGCTGGGCACAACGTGGCCCTGTCGATTGTCTTCCTGTCATTGGCAGCGGCGGGTGTGCTGACGTGCGCGCCGCTGTTCTGGTCCCTGCCGACGGCCTTCCTGCAAGGCACCGCCGCCGCTGCCGGCATTGCCGCCATCAACTCGGTCGGCAACTTGGCCGGCTTCGTGAGCCCCTATATGATCGGTGCGCTCAAGGACATGACGGGCAGCACATCCGCCGGCATGTATGCGTTGGCGGGCGTGCTGGTGCTCGGCTGCATTGCCGTGTTGCGCACGCCGTCGAAGTTGGTCAACAAATAAGCAATCGTATTCAGAGGTCTGCCATGCCGCGCTTTGCCGCCAACCTGTCCATGATGTACCAGGAGCACGCGTTCCTCGACCGCTTTGCCGCTGCGGCAAAGGATGGCTTCGAGGGCGTGGAGTTCCTATTTCCCTACGACTTCGACAAGGCGGATATCCGCGCCCGTCTTGACGACGCTGGCCTCACGCAAGCACTGTTCAATGCTCCGCCGGGCGACTGGGCTGGCGGCGAGCGCGGCATCGCCTCGTTGCCCGGTCGCGAAGAGGAATTCAAGCGCGGCATTGCGACAGCGCTGGAGTATGCGCAGGTGCTGGGCAATACGCGCCTGCACGTGATGGCCGGGCTGCTGCCCCCGGGTGCAGACCGCGCACGCCACCATGCCACCTACGTGAGCAACGTCGCCTACGCTGCGCGCGAGGCTGCCGGCGCGGCGGTCACCATCGTGCTGGAGCCGATCAACACGCGCGACATGCCGGGCTTTTTCCTCACGCACCAGGCGCAGGCACATGCGGTGTGCAAGGAAGTCGGCGCGACCAACGTCAAGGTGCAGTTCGATCTGTATCACGCGCAGATCATGGAGGGCGATCTGTCGGTCAAGCTCAAGCAGTACGTCGATGGTGTGGGTCACGTGCAGATTGCCGGCGTGCCCGATCGCCACGAACCGGACGAAGGCGAGCTGAACTATCCGCACCTCTTTGCATTGCTGGACGCGCTCGGCTATGACGGCTGGGTCGGCTGTGAATACCGGCCGCGTGCCGGTACGAGCGAAGGGCTCGGCTGGCTCAAACGCTGGCGCGAAGGCCAACGCTGACGCAGCAGCACAAGAAGGAACTGCGCCAATCTGTCCAGGTTACGGCGCGCATGACCATGCGCTGACGCAAAAGAAAACCGCCGCTGCGCAATGCGCAAGCGGCGGTCTGCTCTGGCGGACAGGCTCGTTAGGCGCCCAACTGAGCTGGGCCGAGCGAGCGCGTCGTGGGGACGCGGCCGTATGCCGGCAGTTCAGCCTTGCGGCTTGCGGCTTCCAATTGCATGCCGATCGCGTCGGCAGCATATGCGGCCGTTGCGCCGCTGGTGCCGACCACGAGGCGATAGCCGCCGCCGCGCACGGTCTGGATCAGGCCATCGCAGGGCGTGCCGGCCAGCGCCACGCGCAGCTTGCGCACGTGCACATCCACCGTGCGCTCACCTACGAATACATGGTTGCCCCATACGCGGTCCAGCAGTTGCGTGCGCGAGTGCACGCGTTGCGGATGCGCGACGAGAAAGTGCAGCAGGCGGAATTCCAGCGGACTGAGCGGAATGGCGCGCGGGCCGGTGTCGGTTTGCGCAGTCACGCCCAGCGTGAGCGGATCGAGGCGCAGGCCGTTGACCTGCAGGATGTCGTCGCCGTGCTGATGCGGCGCGCGGCGGCGCAGTACGGCGCGAATGCGGGCATGCAGCTCGCCCGTGTCGCACGGTTTGACGACGTAGTCGTCGGCACCGGCGTCGAGCGCGGCAATCTTGGCACGCGCATCGCCATGACGGGACAGCACGATGACCGGCAGGCCGCGCGTCTGCATGTTGGCGCGCAACGCCAGCAGCATGTCGATCGACTCGCGCTCGGGCCATGTCCACTCCATCAGGAGCAACTCAGGCATGGCGGCCAGGATGGCTGCCTGCGCTTGGCCCGGATGGCTGACCCGTTGAACGTCGTGTCCACCATCACGCAGGGAAAACGACAGACGCTCCCCCTCTGCCTGGTCTTGTTCGACCAGCAAGATCTGAATACCCACTTTGTGATACCTCCCGTCTAACCAGCCGACACACTCCGGCGAGCAGCCTTGCGGCTGCGCTCTGCTGTCTGCGGTGCGCGTTGTTATGAGTGCCATGCGGGCAATTGCGCGTGTGCTCGCATGTCATTTCTTGCGGGCGCTGTTGTCCGGCCGTCGGCCTTGTGCGGATCGTCATGTTGCTATTCCCGTCGACGATCGCCAGCGGAGCCTCCTGGGTGTGGTGTCCAGGGTGGTCCTGAGAAAGGTCTGCAAGCCCCTCGGTGCCTGCCGCAGCGTGCCGAACCATGCAATCGTTTGCACAGTTTGCGGCGTTGCGTGCGCGCAATCCGAGCCGGCGCCCCCCCGAGCGCCGGTGAAGTAGGGATCCCCCACCTCCGTTGGCATAAGGCCTGTTAGCCCTTTCCCGTTTCCTCTAGTCATGAACCCCCCTTCTGGCTCAGAGAAAAGGGATTCCGTTTTGCCGGATTATAAGAATCCCGTAGGGATTCGTCACGCAGGAATTTTAAAATTTGGAAATTCATTCAATTCGACACGCATTGGGGTGGCGCGGTTGACATGCATTCTTCATAAAGCTATGCCAGGCAACGTTCTTGGCCGATACCATGCGTGTAATGATTCAAGCTTGGCATAAATGCATGACGATTATGCTCGCGCCGGCATAATCACCAATCCCATGTGTGGACCGGTATTTTTTACAAAGCAATTCGATTTCCTAAAAATCAATTGATCTGTTTTGTTGGCAGGGGTAATTCGCGCGATTTAAAACTTTAGGATTACTGCTCGTTGTTTGAGCAACCTTCTTCGGGCAGACACAAAAAAGCCCGCGCGAGGCGGGCTTCTTGTCCTGGTGTCGAGGCGGTGGCGGGCGTTAGCCCTGCAGGCGTTCTTCCAGGCGGGTCTTAGCATCGGGCAGCGCTTGCGGCAGACCGTGTGCCAGTTTCGTGAACAATTCGTCGTGCAGGGCCAGTTCCTGCGTCCAGGCGTCCGCGTCCAGCGAAATCACCTTGGCGAACTGCTCGGCCGTGAAGTCCAGCCCGTCCCAGCTCAACTCTTCGTAGCGCGGCGACACACCAAAGACGTGCTCATCGCCCTGTGCTCGGCCTTCGATGCGATCGATCATCCACTTGAGCACCCGCATGTTTTCGCCAAAGCCCGGCCAGACGAACTTGCCGTTCTCGTCCTTGCGGAACCAGTTCACGCAGAAGATCTTCGGCAGCGTGGCGCCACTTTCGGCCAGCTTCTCGCCCAGGTTCAGCCAGTGCGCAAAGTAGTCGGCCATGTTGTAGCCGCAGAACGGCAGCATGGCGAATGGGTCGCGGCGCACCACGCCTTGCTGGCCTGCAGCGGCGGCAGTGGTTTCCGAGCCCATCGTGGCAGCCATGTACACGCCTTCGGTCCAGTCGCGCGCTTCGGTCACGAGCGGCACGGTGGTCGAGCGGCGCCCGCCGAAGATGAACGCATCAATGGGTACGCCTGCCGGGTTGTCCCATTCCGGATCGATCGAGGGGCATTGTGCTGCCGGCGCGGTGAAACGCGCGTTCGGATGCGCTGCCTTGCGGCCGGTTTCCTTGGCGGTCTCGGGTGTCCAGTCCTGGCCTTGCCAGTCGATCAGGTGGGCGGGCGGCGTGTCCGTCATGCCTTCCCACCACACATCGCCGTCATCCGTGAGGGCTACGTTGGTGAAGATGACGTTCTCTTTGAGCGTGGCCATCGCGTTGAAGTTGGTCTTCTCGCTGGTGCCCGGGGCCACGCCAAAGTAGCCGGCTTCCGGGTTGATGGCATATAGGCGCGTTTTGCCGGTGGCGTCCTTGCGGGGCTTGATCCAGGCGATGTCGTCGCCGATGGTCGTCACCTTCCAGCCGTTCAGACCTGCGGGCGGAATCAGCATTGCAAAGTTGGTTTTGCCGCAGGCCGACGGGAATGCCGCCGCCACGTGATACGTCTTGCCTTCCGGTGACGTCACGCCCAGGATCAGCATGTGCTCGGCCAGCCAGCCCTGGTCTCGGCCCATGGTCGAGGCGATCCGCAGGGCGAAGCATTTCTTGCCCAGCAGCGCGTTGCCGCCGTAGCCCGAGCCGAACGACCAGATTTCGCGCGTTTCCGGGAAATGCACGATGTACTTGGTCGGGTTGCACGGCCACGGCACGTCTTTCTCGCCGGCGGCCAGCGGCTTGCCGACGGTGTGCACGCACGGCACGAAATCGCCGTCGGTGCCAAGCACGTCGTACACCGCGCGACCCATGCGGGTCATGATGCGCATGTTGACGGCCACGTACGGGCTGTCCGACAGCTCCACGCCGATGTGCGCGATCGGCGAGCCCAGCGGGCCCATCGAGAACGGCACAACGTACAGCGTGCGCCCGCGCATGCTGCCGTCAAACAGACCGTTCAGCGTCTGGCGCATTTCGGCCGGGGCCGTCCAGTTGTTGGTCGGACCGGCGTCTTCCTTCTTCTGCGAGCAAATAAAGGTGCGGTCTTCCACGCGCGCCACGTCCGACGGGTCCGACAATGCCAGGTACGAGTTCTTGCGCTTGGCCGGGTTGAGCTGCTTCATCGTGCCGGCGGCCACCATTTCGGCGCACAGGCGGTCGTATTCCTCTTGCGAACCATCGCACCAAACAATGCGCTCCGGCTTGGTGAGCGCTGCCACCTCGCCCACCCACGCGACGAGGCGTGGGTGTTTCACGTAATCGGGCACGTTCAATGCGGGCACGCCCTGCATCACGGGTTGATTCATGACCAAAACTCCAATGGAAGTGAGAACGAAATCGGTGGCGGATCAGCACGGTGGCCACGCCCAGCGGCGGGTTGGAAAGCGATCGACGGCGCATCATGAGCAGGCCGGATCAGCGATTTCCAGAGGGGGAGGTGAGGCAGGCGGAGGGACGGTAGCCGTGCTGGTTTCACATTCAGTTACAAAGCGGTGCGCTGGCGGAACGTGGGTTTTTCCGGGCAGCGGGGGCCGCGTGCGCTAAAGTGGCGGGACCGAGGTCAACAGACCATAGAACAAGGACTCGTCACCAGCGGGGCAGCGCAAATTGCGTGCCCGCGGCGGGCAATTCCAAACGTCGACACAGATTGTCGTGCGACGAGGGATGGGAAGAATACCACCGCGAGGGATCGCTGTTTTTTGCTGCGCACCATTGTTCGAAGTGAGATGTCGATGAAGATTGCCGTACTGGACGACTACCAAGACGCTGTTCGCAAGCTGGATTGCTTCAGCCTGATGCAGGACCACGAAGTCAAAGTGTTCAACAATACCGTCAAGGGTGTGGGGCAATTGGCCGCACGCGTGGCGGACGTTGAAGCCATCGTGCTGATCCGGGAGCGCACACGCATAACGCGTCAGCTGCTCGACCGCCTGCCCAAACTCAAGATCATCAGCCAGACTGGCCGGGTGTCGCGCGATTCGGGCAGCCATATCGACCTGGATGCCTGTACCGACAAGGGCGTTGTGGTGCTGGAGGGCAAGGGCTCGCCAGTGGCGCCGGCTGAGTTGACCTGGGCGCTGGTGATGGCCGCGCAGCGCCGCATTCCGCAATACGTTGCGAGCCTGAAGCACGGCGCGTGGCAACAGTCGGGGCTGAAATCCACCACGATGCCGCCCAACTTTGGCATCGGCCGCGTCCTGAAGGGCCAGACGCTGGGCATCTTCGGCTACGGCAAGATCGGTCAGCTCGTGGCCGGCTACGGCCGCGCCTTCGGCATGAATGTGCTGGTGTGGGGGCGCGAGGGCTCACAGGAACGCGCACGCGCCGACGGCTTTGCCGTAGCGGAATCGAAGGATGCGCTGTTCGAGCAGTCCGACGTGCTGTCCGTCCACCTGCGGCTGAACGACGAAACGCGCGGCATCGTGACGGTGGCCGACCTCACGCGAATGAAGCCGACCGCCCTCTTCGTCAACACGAGTCGCGCTGAATTGGTGGAAGAAAACGGCTTGGTGACGTCGCTCAATCGTGGGCGTCCGGGCATGGCTGCCATCGACGTGTTTGAAACGGAACCCATCCTGCAGGGTCACACCCTGCTGCGCATGGAGAACTGCATCTGCACGCCGCACATCGGCTATGTCGAACGCGAAGGTTACGAGCTGTACTTCAGCATCGCGTTCCAGAACATCCTCGATGTCCTGCAGGGTAACGTCGACAGCGTGGTCAATCCGACGGCGCTCGCGCCAGCGCTGATCCGCGCATAACGCCAGCGTTCTGTCCGCCGTTTTTCGTCCATCAAGCCGCGGCACGCAGCTGCGGTTGGTTGGCGCCGGCGCCATCAAACCGGAAGCTGTCCATCGCCAGTGCCCCGTACGTCACCGTATCGACCACGTGCTGAGCCTGCACGCCGCCCGGCGTGGCTTGGCTCGGCTGGCCCATCGCGGCGCCCAGTGCCACGTACAGCGGCATGAGGTGTTCGTCGGTCGGGTGGGCGTGGGCGGCGTTCGGGGCTTGCGCGCGGTAATCGCAGAACTGGGTGAAATCACCGCTGCGGATGCCCTCGGTCATTGACTCGATCATCCACTCACGGAACGCCGTCACCCAAGGCTCGGCCGGCACGCCATGCTGCGCCATGCCGGGGCCGCGCATCAGCGCGCGCAAGTTGTGCGTGAAGCTGCCGGAACCGACGATCAGCACGCCTTCGTCGCGCAGCGGCGCGAGCGTGCGCCCCATTGCCATCTGGCAAGCCGGTGACAGGCCCGGCATCAACGACACCTGCACCACGGGAATCTTCGCCTCGGGAAACATCAGCATCAGGGGCATCCAGGCGCCGTGGTCCAGCGGCTGGCGCGGGTCCAGCACGGTGGAGGCCTGTTCCTCCAGCCCGGGGACGATGTTGCCGTCGATCAGCGCACGGATGCGCTCGGCCAAGTCTGGCGCCCCCGGCGGCGCGTATTCCAGGGCGTACAGTTGCGGCGGGAAACCGCCGAAGTCGTGCCACGCTTCCTGCTGGGCGCGGGCGGTGACGGTCGGCCGGCGAGTCATCCAATGCGGTGAAACCACAACGATGGCGCGCGGCTTGAGGGCGGCCATTTCTTGCCCGAGCGCCGCCAGCATCTTGCCGACAGGGCCCGGATCGGCTGCCAGCATGGGCGACCCATGGGACAGATAAAGCACGGGGAGCATGTCAAATTTCCTGAAGAATATAGTTTCTATTCTGCGCCGACCCAGCACCAGTAACGTGCATGGATTTGCAGACGGGGATCAGGAAAATTGAACGAGTGCGCTTACATGCTCAGCAATTCCTCTGCCACCGTTGGGTGCAGGCCGACGGTCGTATGCAGGTGCTTGAGCCGGACGCCCATGCGCACGGCCACCGCCAGCGCCGGGATGATCTCCGGCGCGGCGTTGTCGACGATGTGAGCGCCCAGCACGCGTCCGCTGCGCGCATTGCACACCAGCTTGATCAGCGATTCCATGCCTGAGCCTGCAAAACGCTGCTCCAGCGAGACGAAGCGGCGGACCACCACGTCGATGCGATCTGCCAAGGCGCGCTTGTCGGTGTCCGGCCCGCGTTTGCCCAGTTCGGGCCAGCGCGTGCGCGCCTCGGCTTCGGTCAGGCCCACGCTTGCGATGGCCGGATCGCAAAACACAGCCATTGGCACGGTGTCCATGTCGGGCAGCCTGGTGCCTTTGCCGAATAAGCGTTCGGCCACGTAGCGGCCTTGCGCGGCGGCCACGGGCGTCAATTGCAGACGGCTGGCGCCGCAGATGTCGCCCACGGCATGCACGCCGCGTGCGCGCGTGCGGAAATGGCGGTCGACCGCAATGCGTCCGTGCGTATCGAGCGTGACTCCGGCCGCGTCCAGGCCAAGGCCCGCGATGTTCGGCGTTCGGCCGATGGCGCTCAACACTCGCTGGGCGCGTAGCGCGCGGGGAACGTCGCTGCCGTCGATGCTCGCGTAGACGGCCACGCCGCCGCCATTCACAGCATCGCGTTCGACGCGGACAACATCGGCGTTCGGGATCAGCTCGACGCCGCAGCCGGCCAGCGATTGCGCGGCGGCCTCGGCCACCGTGGCATCAAATTCAGGCAGCACGCGCGCATCGCGCGTCAGCACGGTCACCCGCACGCCGAAGCGCGCCAGCGTGGACGCCATTTCCACCGCGATGACGCCGCCGCCCGCGATGATGAGCGATGCGGGCAGCGTGTCCCAGCCGAATACGTCGTCGGAGGTGCAAGCCAGGTCCGCGCCGGGTGTGGGAAGCGGCGTGGGGCGGGCGCCGGCAGCCAGCACGATTTGGCGCGCGCGCAGCGTAGTCTTGCCGGTATCGGTTTGCAGCCGCACGATGCCGCGGCCGCGCAGGGATGCGGCGCCGCTCAGCCATTGCACGCCCGCCTCGGCCTGGTGGGCGAAATGCGCTTCGTGCAACCGCGCGACTTCGGCACGCGTGCGGGCGATGGCGTCGGCCCAGGCATCCGCGGCATGCGCGGCGCGCAAACACCGAACCATCGTCTGCGACCAGGCGGCGCCGTAGCCGAGCAGTTTCTTGGGCACGCATCCGCGGTTGACGCAGGTGCCACCCACTTGCGCGCGGTCGATCAGCAGCGTTCGTGCCCCCAGTTGCGCAGATCGGCGCGCAGCCGCGAGCCCGGCTGAACCGGCGCCGATCACGATCAGGTCAAACGCATGTGCAGGGTTTGCGGGCATGAGGTGTCCGTCGAAGAAGCATCGGCCGGACGACCTCGGTGGCACGCCGGCGGGCGCGCCATGTGCAGCAAGCGGCGCGCCCGCCGCCTGTTTTAGAGGAGGTGGCTACGCAGCCACCGCCGTGGCAAACCCGCCTGGAAGTTCGCGCAGGAAGGTTTCGCCGTCATGACGGCCGAGCGCATAGGCGTCGCGCATGGCGCCCGGGCGGGTGTAATCCCAGCTTGAAATGGGAACCTTGCGCGAGGGCTGCACGTAAAAGCGGCGCTGCACGCCGTCGGCCACGGGCACATCCATGCGGAAATACGTCGGCCGCGGGTACAGGCGCGTGACCAGCACCAGCGCGTCGCCGGGCGTGGCGTCCAGCGCGTGCACGGGCACGTTGTCGACCATGCCGCCATCGAGCACCGGCCGCCCCGCGCGCCGCAGCACCGGCGTGAACGGCGGGGTGGAGGCCGATTGCAGCAGAAGATCTGCAAGTTCCTCAGGTGTGGCGCAATCCTGCGCACGCACGATTTCCGGCGTGAAGCCCAGGCGTTTGCCCAGCGTCGGGTGCAGCGTCTTGCGGACGTGCTTTTCGATGTTGTAGGCAATCAGCCCTGCCGCCACCGCCGACCGTGCGCCCAGCCAGCGCGGGATATGCGCCACGCCGATGCGGATCTCGGGCGCCTGCGCCAACCGCCCGAAGCGGCCCTCGCCGAACACCGTCAGCAGCGCCGTGCGGTACATGCCGTAGTGCGGAAATACGCGCTCGCCGCGCAGCAGGTTGCCCCAATGGGCGTTGCGGGTGTTCTGGCGCAGGGCTTCGCCGTAGTAATCCATCAGCTCGGCTGAATTCCATGCATGCAGCATGCACGCCGTCGATGCGCCTGCCGAGATGCCGGCAATCACGCGTGGCGCCAAGCCCAGTTCAGGCTGCACGACGTCCCACCATCCAGCCTGCCACCAGCATCGGTTGCCGCCGCCGGCGAAGACCATCTGGTCGAACTCGGGCATGTTCATGCCGAGGCCCCGGCGTGGGCCGCAGTGGGCGGCGCCGGCTCCAGCCGCAGCGACGGCGCGTATTTGAGGGTGTCAATGCACGCATCCAGCAGGCGCTCGCGCTTGGTGGCGAGGCTGGAGGCGTCCGGGTAGAAAAGGTAATCGCCCATGATGCCGTTGAAGGTGGCATGGAAATGCGCCACGGCCAGCGGGATGTCGAGGTCGGCCGGCAACTGCCCGCGTCGCGTCGCCTGCTCGATGATGCTCGTCAGGTGGGTCATGCCTTCTTCAAACGATTCTTGTTGGCGCTTGAGGATAGGGCTCGTGTCTTCCACGAACTCGCACTTGTTGAACATGATCTCGAAGACCTTGCGCCAGTGCGCATCTTCCACGAGTTGCCGCAGCAGGAAGTTGCCCACCGTGCGCAATTCGCCGAGCGGATCATCGGCTTCCACCCCGAGCGGGGTGCACATGGTCTCCATGGGCAGTTTCACGCGCTCGCACATGGCGGCAAATACGTCGGTCTTGTTGCGGAAGTGCCAGTAGATGGCGCCGCGCGTGACGCCTGCGGCCTGCGCGATATCCGATAACGATGTGCGTGCCACGCCGCGCGCATAGAACACGTCTTCCGCCGCATCCAGGATGCGGTTACGTGTTTCCAGTGCTTCTTCCTTCGTTCGTCTAACCATGATCTTCCAGAGGAACGCCGTGTCACCTCAGCCGGCGTTCTTTCGATTGGCTTTTGTGCGGCGCACAATTTCCGGCAACGCACCATTGCGCTTCGCACAACGCGGCAGCGGGTCCGTTGGCTGACAATGCTTGTCGCAGCGCGGTATCTGCGGCATGTTCGTTTGATCGCCGTCATTGCTACGAACTCCGGAAAGGTGTCAACGGAGTCCCTATTGTTCAATGGCGTGACTTACATACATACGCGAACGTATCTATAATAGCGCGCACTCCGTCGCTTGCCCATGGCCGTATGCGCCACATCCATCCCGGGCACGTGGTCTGGGGCCGACTTTGCGTCTGTCGGTGGCCAGGTCGGAGATCGGCTGCCGATCGCTCCCGCGTCTTAGCATTCTGGTCCGAGTTGTTGCGAGTTCGTCGCAAAGGCCATATCGCATGCCGCGAGATGCAGCTAGCATCGGACGTTTTCGTTTTGTGTTTTTTTTGGTTTCGCTGACGGTTTGCCGGCGTCGCACTCGTTTGCGCGGCGTGGCGGCACCCGGCATTCCGCTTATCGCCACATGGGGTCATCTATGACGAACACCCGCCGTTATCACCAACTCGCTGCCGCCGCATTCATGGTGGTGGCACTTGCAGCCTGCGGCAACAAGCAGGCACAAGGGCCGGGCGGCGCCGGCATGCCTCCGACCGAAGTCGGTGTTGTGACCGTGCAGCCGCACTCCGTTGGTCTGACCAGCGAGTTGCCGGGCCGCCTGGAGGCCACGCGTGTGGCACAGGTGCGCGCACGGGTCGCGGGCATCGTACTCAAGCGCACCTACGCTGAAGGCAGTGACGTGAAGGCCGGCCAGCAGTTGTTCCAGATCGATCCGGCGCAGTACAAGGCGTCGCTCGACAGCGCCAAGGCGCAGCTGGCGCGTTCGGAAGCCACGCAAACGCAGGCGCAACTGAAGGCGGAGCGCTATAAGCCGCTGGTTGCCACCAACGCCATCAGCAAGCAGGACTACGACGACGCCACCGCCGCCGCCAAGCAAGCCACCGCTGACGTGGCCGCCGCCCGCGCCGCCGTGGAAACCGCAAAGCTGAACGTCGGCTACGCCAGCGTGACTTCGCCCATCTCCGGCCGTGCCGGTTTGGCGCAGGTCACCGAAGGCGCGCTGGTGGGCCAAGGCGAGGCGACGCTGCTGACGACCGTGCAACAAATCGACCCGATCTATCTGACCTTCACCCAGTCGAGCACCGAAGTGCTGCGTCTGCAGCAAGCGCTTAAGGACGGCAAGCTGGCCAAGGCCGGTGGTGACGCCGCCAAGGTCACGCTCGTGACGGAAGACGGCCGCGCTTATGCCCAACCGGGCAAGCTGTATTTCTCCGACCTGACGGTGGACCCGGCCACGGGCACGATCACGCTGCGCGCGATTGTTCCGAACGCCGACCGCACGCTGCTGCCGGGCATGTACGTGCGTGCCCGCCTGGAGCAGGCCGTGGACGAGCAGGCGATCACGGTGCCGCAACAAGCGGTGACGCGCAGCCCGGACGGCGCCTCGGTCATGGTGGTCGATGAGAAGGGCATGGCAGCCGTGCGCCAAGTCCAGGCCGATCGCTCGACCGGTACGGAATGGATCGTTTCCAGCGGCCTGAAGGCAGGCGACAAGGTGATCGTCGACGGTCTGCAGAAGGTCCATCCGGGCGCGCCGGTCAAGGCTGTGCCGTGGCAGCCGATGGCGGCAGGCCAGGGCAAGGGCCCGCAAGGTCAGGGCGGCCAGGGTGGCGGCGCCGCACCCGCACCGGCGGCCAGCGCCCCTGCTGCAAGCACTCCCGCTGCCAGCGCACCGGCAGCCAAGCAGTAAACAAGGAGCCATCGCATGGCAAAGTTTTTTATCGATCGCCCGGTCTTTGCCTGGGTGCTCGCGCTGTTCATCATCCTTGCTGGGGCGATCTCGATCACCCAGCTGCCGATCTCGCAGTACCCGACCATCGCGCCGCCGTCCGTCATCATTACGGCCACGTACCCGGGCGCAAACGCGAAGACGCTGGACGAATCCGTCACCAGCATCATCGAGCAGGAAATGAACGGCGCGGACGGCCTGCTCTATATGGAGTCGGTCAGCCAGGGCGGTAACGGCCAGGCGCAGATTACCGTGACGTTCAAGGCCGGTACCGATCCGGCGCTGGCGCAGGTGGACGTGCAGAACCGCTTGAAGCGCGTGGAAGCGCGGTTGCCGTCTGCTGTGACGCAGCAGGGTGTGCAGGTCGACAAGGCCCGCTCGAACTTCCTGCTGTTTGCCACGCTGGCATCCACCGACGGCAAGATGGACCCGGTGGCACTGGGTGACTACATCTCGCGCAACGTGCTGAATGAAATCAAGCGCGTGCCGGGTGTGGGCCAGGCCATCCTGTTCGGTACGGAACGCGCCATGCGCGTCTGGATCGATCCGGCCAAGCTGGTCGGCTACAAGCTGACGCCCACGGACGTCTACAACGCCATCCGCGCACAGAACGCGCTGGTCTCGGCCGGTACGATCGGCGATCTGCCGTCTGTCTCCGATCAGCCGCTCGCGGCAACGGTCGTGGTGGAAGGCCAGCTCACGACCACCGAGCAGTTCGGCAACATCGTGCTGGTGTCCAAGCCCGATGGCTCGCTGGTGCGCGTGAAGGACGTTGCACGCCTTGAATTGGGTGGCCAGACCTACTCGACGTCTGCGCGGATCAACGGCCAGCCGATCTCGGCCATTGGCGTGCAGCTCTCGCCCACGGGTAACGCGCTGGGTACGGCCAAGGCCGTGAAGGCCAAGCTGGAGGAACTCTCGAAGTACTTCCCGGCGGGCGTGGAATACAAGGTGCCGTACGACACCTCCAAGTTCGTCCAGATCTCGATCGAGGAAGTGGTCAAGACGCTGTTCGAAGCCATGGCGCTGGTGTTCCTGGTGATGCTGCTGTTCCTGCAGAACATCCGCTACACGCTGGTGCCGTCGATCGTGGTGCCGATCTCGCTCTTGGGCGCGTTCGCCACCATGAACGCGATGGGTTTCTCGATCAACGTGCTGACGATGTTCGGCCTGGTGCTGGCCATCGGTATCCTCGTTGACGATGCCATTGTGGTGGTGGAGAACGTCGAGCGGATCATGGCCGAAGAAGGCCTGCCGCCGCGCGAAGCCACTCGCAAGGCCATGGGCCAGATCACGGGCGCCATCATCGGTATTACGCTGGTGCTGATGGCCGTGTTCATCCCGATGGCGTTCTTCTCGGGCTCGGTGGGCGCGATCTATCGCCAGTTCTCGTTGTCGATGGTGTCGTCGATCTTCTTCTCGGCACTCATGGCGCTGACGCTCACGCCGGCACTGTGCTCGACGCTGCTCAAGCCGATCGAGAAGGGTTCGCACCACGAGAAGAAGGGCTTCTTCGGCTGGTTCAACCGCATGTTCAGTACCACCACGAACCGCTACCAAAGCTTCGTGGAGCGCATGCTCAAGAAGACCTTCCGCTACATGGTCATCTACGTTGCGCTGATCGTTGCGGTGGTGTTCCTGTTCCTGCGTCTGCCGTCTTCGTTCCTGCCGACCGAAGACCAGGGCTACATCGTGACCAACATTCAGTTGCCGCCGGGTGCATCGGCCAACCGCACGCTGGAAGTGATCAAGCAGGTCGAGAACTACTACAAGCATGAAAAGGCGGTCGAGAACATCGTGGCCGTGCAGGGTTTCAGCTTCTCGGGCAACGGGCCGAACGCCGGTATCGTATTCACCCCGTTCAAGGACTGGAGCGAACGTAAGGGCAAGGATCAAACCGCTGATGCCGTGGCTGGCCGTGCCTTTGGTGCGCTGTTCGGTGGTATTCGCGATGCGATCGTGTTCCCGCTGAACCCGCCGCCGATTCCGGAACTGGGCAACGCCACTGGCTTTACCTTCCGTCTGCAAGATCGTGCTGGCCTGGGGCATGACGCCCTGATTGCAGCTCGCAATCAACTGATGGGGATGGCGGCGAAAAGCAAGATCATTACTGGCATGCGCCCGGAAGGTCTGGAAGATTCGCCGCAGTACCAAGTGGATATCGACCGCGAGAAGGCCAATGCGCTGGGTGTTTCGTTCACCGACATCAACGCCGTGCTGTCGACGGCGCTGGGTTCGGCGTACGCCAACGACTTCCCGAACTACGGTCGTCAGCAGCGTGTGATCGTGCAAGCGGACAAGATCAACCGCATGCAGCCCGAAGACATCATGAACCTGTACGTGCGCAACGCGCAGGGCAACATGGTGCCGATGTCGACGTTCGCGAAGGGCCATTGGATCGTCGGCCCGGTGCAGCTCGTGCGCTACAACGGCTATCCGGCTGTTCGCCTTTCGGGGGCAGCCGCGCCGGGTGCCAGCTCGGGCGACGCCATGGCCGAGATGGAACGTCTGGCCGCCAAGCTGCCGGCTGGTATCGGCTACGAGTGGACGGGCCAGTCGCTGCAGGAAAAGGCCTCGGGCTCGCAGGCGCCGGCGCTGTATGCGCTGTCGCTGCTGGCGGTGTTCCTGGTGCTGGCGGCGCTGTATGAAAGCTGGTCGATCCCGGCGGCGGTGATTCTGGTGGTGCCGCTGGGCGTGCTCGGCGCACTGCTGGGCGTGACCCTGCGCGCGATGCCCGATGACGTGTACTTCAAGGTCGGCCTGATTGCGGTGGTGGGTCTGTCCGCCAAGAACGCAATTCTGATCATCGAGTTTGCGAAGGACTTGCAGGCGCAAGGCAAGAGCCTGATCGACGCGACGCTGGAAGCCGTGCACCTGCGGTTCCGCCCGATCATCATGACATCGTTCGCCTTCATCCTGGGCGTGCTGCCGCTGGCGATTGCCACCGGTGCCAGCTCTGCCAGCCAACGCGCCATCGGTACCGGCGTGATGGGCGGGATGATCACCGCGACGGTGCTGGCCGTGGTGCTGGTGCCTGTGTTCTTCGTGGTGGTCCGCCGCATCTTCAAGGGTAGCGAGCGTCAACGCCGCCTGGATGCTGCGCACCGTCCGCTGGACGAGGAAATCTGAACATGCAGAAAACGATGACCTTTCGAACCCCTGCGCTGCTACCGGCGCTCCTGCTGGCTGCGGGCGTGCTGTCCGGCTGCTCGCTGGCGCCGACGTATGAGCGCCCGGATGCTCCGGTAACGAGCGCCTATCCGCAGGTACCGGCTGGCTATGCCGTGCCGGCAGACTCCGCCAAGCCCGGCGAGAACGCGCCCCGCGCGACCGAACTGGGCTGGCGCGAGTTCTTCCCCGATGCGCGCTTGCAGAAACTGATCGGCCTGGCGCTTGAGAACAACCGCGACCTGCGCGTGGCCATGCTCAACGTCGAGGCGGCGCGTGCGCAGTACCGCCTGCAGATCGCCGACCTGCTGCCGCCGGTCAATGCGTCTGCCACGTACACGCGCAGCCATACGCCGCCGTCGATCTCGACAACCGGCGGCGACATCTACACCAAGCAGTACCAGCTTGGCGTGGGCATCAGCAACTACCAGGTGAACCTGTTCAGCGTGGGCGACGTGACGTCGTCTGCGCGTGCGAGCTATCTGGCGACGGACGAGGGGCGGCGCGCCGCGCAAATCAGCCTGATCTCGCAGGTGGCCAAGGCCTACCTGAACGAGCGCGCCTATGCCGAGCAGCTAGACCTGGCGCAGCAGACCCTGAAGGGCCGCGAGGATTACTACAAGCTCGCCAAGCAGCGGTTTGACGTGGGCGCTTCGTCAGCGCTGGACCTGCGCCAGACAGAGACGCTGGTGGAATCGGCCCGCGTGTCGGTGGCTCAGCTCACGCGTCAGTACGCGCAGGCGACCAACGCCCTGGTGCTGCTGGTCGGGGCCCCGTTGCCGGCCGACCTGCCTGCGCCGACCACGGTGTCGTCGGAAAAGATCGTCGCTGACATTCCGCCGGGTGTGCCGTCCGAGCTACTGGAACAGCGCCCCGATATTCGTCAGGCCGAGCAGAAGCTGATTGCCGCCAACGCCAACATTGGCGTGGCGCGTGCGGCGTTCTTTCCGAGCATCGGGCTGACGTCCAACGTGGGGACGGCAAGCGGCGCGCTGCATGATCTCTTCAAGAGCGGAACGGGGCTGTGGTCGTTCGTGCCGAACCTGACGCTGCCGATCTTCAACTGGGGCACCAACATCTTCAACCTGGACTTGACCAAGACCAACCAGAAGATCGCGGTTGCCAACTACGAGAAGACGATCCAGACCGCGTTCCGCGAGGTGTCCGACGCCCTCGTGGCGCGCGGCACGCTGGAAGAGCAGGTGGCAGCGCAGAAGCGCTTCCGCGATGCCACGGCTGATCGCCTGACGCTGTCTGACCAGCGCTATCGCAACGGCGTGTCGAGCTTCCTCGATGTGCTCGACGCGCAGCGCGATCTGTTCAGCGCCGACCAGACGCTGGTGCAGACGCGCCTGGCTCGCTTGACCAACGCCATCGATCTGTACACGGCGCTGGGCGGCGGTCTGCAGGAGCACAGCACCACCGTGGCTGCACAGCAGGCTCAGCCGACGGCTGCGCCGGGCGTTGCGCCCGCCACGCCGGACATGACGCCGCAGCAATCGAAGTAAGTTCGCGTCAGTTCGCTCGAAAGCCCGCCTTGTTCAGGCGGGCTTTTTTTGGCCTGTGCCCTTTGCGCCGGCGGTGTGTTCAAGAAATCGAAGCAGAGCCACTTCTTCGCGTCGCAGGCCCTTGCGTGCGCGGGTCGGGGGCAGTGCTTCCAGCTCGCCTGCGAGGAACGCGTCCACCACGGCCGGATGCACATAGCACTTGCGACAGACGGCCGGCGTGTTCCCCAGGCGTTGGGCCACGGCAGCAACAGCTTCCACCACCTGCCGGCGCGCCTCGGTAACGTTCGCCGACGTGTGCCCGCGCAGCAGATCCAGCGCGAGCACGCTGCCGGCCCAGGTGCGGTAGTCCTTTGCCGTGAAATCCGCGCCGGTAATCTCTTGTAAGTATGTATTCACATCTGTGGAATCAACCATGCGGCGCTCGCCCGCTTCGTCTATGTACTGGAACAGCTCCTGCCCCGGGAGATCGACGCAGCGCCGAATGATGCGAGCCAGGCGCGGGTCCGATACCGACACGTCGTGCTCTACGCCACTCTTACCGCGAAACTGAAAGCGCACCGTGTTGCCGTGCACCTCCACGTGGCGATTGCGCAGCGTCGTGAGCCCATAGGAGCGGTTGTCGCGTGCATACGCAACGTTGCCTACACGCACGAGCGTCACGTCCAGCAGAAAGACCACCGTCGCCAGCATCTTCTCGCGCGATAGGCCCGGCGCCGCCAAGTGGGCAGTAATCGCATCACGCACGCGCGGCAGCGCTGCTCCGAAGACCAGCAGCCGCCCGTATTTGTCGGCATCGCGAAAGGCGCGCCAGTCGGCGTGATAGCGATACTGTTTGCGCCCGCGTGCGTCGCGACCTGTCGCTTGCAGATGGCCGCCTGCGTGCGGGCAGATCCATACGTCGGTATAGGCCGGCGGAATCGCCAGTTTGTTGATGCGTGCAATGACGGCGGGATCGCGGATGCGCTCGCCGCGCGTATCGAAATAGACGAAGCGGCCGCGCAGCCGGCGCCGGGTGTAGCCCGGGCGCGTGTCGTCCACATAGCGCAGCCGTTCGGGCAGCGCTTCGGGAGCGGGCGGTGCGCTCGTGGCAACCAACGCAGGCGCAGACTTGGGAACGCGTTCCACGATAGAGATCAGGAGAGATGCTCGCTCTGAGCAAGCGGCGTTCCTCTTCCGCGCGTATTCCGGTGGTTGGCCGCCCCATGGCGTAGTATCGAGGCCACGCATCTGCACAAAATTGCCGCAGGAAATGGCCTTTCCGCCACAATCGGAAGTGCCTTGCATCGGTAAACAGATTCAACTACACTGCACGCCCTCTGGGCGGTATATAATCCGCTGTTTCGCCGTCCACCCGAATATTGAGCAAGGGACCCGATGACCACCATCCGTCTGAAAGAAAACGAGCCGGTCGAAGTTGCGCTGCGCCGCTTCCGCCGTGAAATCGAGCGCACTGGCCTGATCAAGGAACTGCGCGCCCGCACCGCTTACGAAAAGCCGACGACCGAGCGCAAGCGCAAGAAAGCTGCTGCCGTGTCGCGTACGCGTAAACGCCTGCGCTCGCAAATGCTGCCGAAGAAGCTCTACTAAGATCGCGCGATTGTTTCGGTAGCACCAATCGGGTGCTGCCGCTGGCGGTGTGAAGTCAATCGACCTCCGTTCCGCCGAGCTTGGTTTGTAGCGCCTTGCGCGCACCGGAAGCCTTTCCGGACTCAACCAACGCTCCACTCCCCGATACAGAAGCTAGCAAGATGCGGTTGATGGCCTGTGCGCCATTGTCCGCCGCTTCGGTGCGCTCAGCGTGCGCCCTTCCTGTTTCAAACGACATCCGCCAGCGGTAATTGACCGGCTGGCTGTTGGCGTTTGTTGCGCCGATTCTGCGTGGGAGTACAGTGGCGTGCGTCCTTTGCACGCGCGCTCTCAGACAACGATGCCTACCAATTCCAACGAGTACTGGTTTCCGGCCAAGCGCTACGGCTGGGGATGGGGCTTGCCTTCGCGTTGGCAGGGCTGGGTGGTGCTCACCATCTATGCCGTACTGCTGGCGGCGGGCATCGTCGGGTTGCACCCAGGGCGAACGCAGTCGAGCTTTGCGTTGTACGTGCTGGGCGTGACAGCGCTGCTGGTGCTGGTTTGCTGGTGGAAGGGCGAGCCGCCGCGCTGGCGTTGGGGGCGGGACTGAGCGGTCTACTTGCCAATCAACTGCGCAGATACGGACCGACCCGTTTCTCCAGCAAGGCGACGAGCTCGGGCTGCATGAACACGTAGTCGTCGGGAATATGCAGACACACCACGCGCTTGCCGCGTAACCGCGGACCAAACTGCTGCGACAGGCGCCGCTGGTGGCTGCGTTCCATGACGAAAATCACCTCAGCCCAGTCGAGCTGATCGGCGTCGAGCTGCACGTCTGCGTCGGGAGCCAAGCCCGCTGAATCTGTCTCGACGTTTGGCCACCTGGCGAAGACCACTTCCGCCGTCGGGCTGCGCAGCCGATTGCGGCTGCAGATGAAGAGCACACGCATCGGGCTAAACCGACGCCTCCAGCGTCGCCGCAATCGATGCCCGATAGCCCTTCGGCAAATTCACCGGCAACGTATCAGGCGCAAACAGCCCAAGGCGCTTGTGCTCATGACTGACGATGGGTTCAAACGGGCCCACCAGCGCGCACGCATACGTGGCAACGAACACATGCTTGCCCGGCACGACTTCGAACAGATACGTGTCGATCGGAGCGCGCACCTCCACCTGCAGGTTCAGCTCTTCGGCAATCTCACGTGCCAGACATTCTGCAGGGGATTCGCCGAGTTCAATACGGCCGCCGGGCAGCTCCCATTCTTCGCGCTCATTGAGCAGCAGGACGATCTCGCCGGTGGGCGCGCGCAGGACGCCCTTGATGGAGATGGGGTAGGCGGAGGTCGCGTTCACTTGCCGATGCAAAACCGACTAAAAATAACCCCCAGCAAATCATCACTCGAAAACGCCCCCGTGATGCTGTTCAACGCCTCCTGCGCAAGCCGCAGTTCTTCGGCAAACAGGTCCAGCGATTGCGCTTGCTGATCTGCGTGCTCCGCGGCCGTGGCCAGATGTTCGCGGGCCGTGCGCAGCGCCGCTAGATGACGCTCGCGCGCAAGGTAAAGCCCCTCACCGCCGCCCTGCCAGCCGGCAATCTCCAGTAACGCCGCGCGCAGCAATTCAACGCCCAGGCCCTCGCGCGCCGAGAGCCATACCTCGGGCGTCTCTGAATCCACGCGGCCCGGTACGGCCACGCCCGAGAGGTCGATCTTGTTGACGACGCGCAGGGTCGGCACGCCGGCGGGCACGTGCTCGGCGATGCGGGCGTCGATGGCGGCGTCTTCGGGCGAGAGGCCGTTGGCGCGATAGTCCGCTGCGTCCAGCAGATGCAGGACGACATCGGCGCGGGCGATGGCGGCCCAGGTGCGCTCGATACCGATGCGCTCGACTTCGTCTTCCGTGTCACGCAGGCCTGCCGTGTCGACGATGTTCAGCGGGATGCCTTCGATCTGGATGGTCTGCTGCACCTTGTCGCGCGTGGTGCCGGCGATGGGCGTGACGATGGCCAGCTCCGCGCCGGCCAGCGCATTGAGCAGCGATGACTTGCCCACGTTCGGCTGCCCCGCCAGCACCACATGCAGGCCTTCGCGCAGCAGCGCGCCCTGGCGCGCCTGCGCCAGCACGCCATCGACGGCCGCGCGGATGCCGGCGAGCTGGCCGCGTGCGTCGGAGGCTTCCAGGAAGTCGATCTCCTCCTCAGGAAAATCCAGCGTTGCCTCCACCAGCATGCGCAGATGGATCACGCGCTCGACCAGCGCATGTACCGCCTGCGAAAACGCGCCATCGAGCGAACGTGCCGCCGAACGTGCGGCAGCTTCGGTGCTGGCCTCGATCAGGTCGGCGACGGCCTCGGCCTGCGCCAGATCCATCTTGTCGTTGAGAAAGGCCCGGCGCGTGAACTCGCCGGGCTCCGCCACGCGCAGGCCGATCTCGCGGCCGGCGGCCAGGCAGCGTTGCAGCAGCAGTTGCATCACGACGGGGCCGCCGTGGCCCTGCAGCTCCAGCACGTCTTCGCCCGTGTACGAATGCGGCGCGGGAAACCACAGCGCGATGCCGCGATCGATGGCGTTACCGTCGGCGTCGAGGAAGGGCAGGTAGGTTGCTTGGCGCGGCGTCAGCAGGCGTCCGCACACGGCTTGCATGACGGTGCGTACGTCGGGCCCCGATACGCGCACCACGCCAATGCCGCCCCGCCCAGGGGCGGTGGCAATCGCCGCGATGGGGATCGTGAGGATGGGCGTACGCGACGCGGCGGAAGCGTTCGGCAAGGCGGTGGGGTGGTCAGCAGCGGTCATGGGCGGTATTGTGCGGCAGCCGCGCAGTTGTGCGCCAGTTTCCAACCCAGGTCCAACCCAGGAGATTCGGATGATCGATCACACCGGCGTCGTCGTCAGCGACTTCGAGGCCAGCAAGCGATTCTACGAACAGGCGCTCGGCGCCATTGGCTTGGCCAAGGTGCTGGAGTTTCCAGCGGCCGTCACCGGCCACACCGATGTGGCGGGCTTTGGCCCACCCGGCAAGGCGGAGTTCTGGATTTCTGCGGCGATGATGGCTGGGCAGGGGCCGAACAAGCCGCCGCTGCACGTGGCGTTCCGCGTCGACACGCGTGCCGAGGTGGAGGCGTTCTACGCTGCGGCAATGGCCGCAGGCGGCACTGACAATGGCGCCCCCGGCGTGCGTGCGCACTATCATCCGAACTACTACGGCGCTTTCGTGCGCGACCCGGATGGCCACAACATCGAGGCCGCCTGCCACGCTCCCGTTTGAAGCGCTTGAAGCGTTTCAGACAGGCGTAAAAAAAGGGCACCCGGAGGTGCCCTTTTTACTGAAGCGCATTCGCCTTACTTGGCGGGTGCCGCCTTCTTGTTGGTACCCAGCATGCGGTTGATCGACCATTGCTGCGCGATTGACAGGCAGTTGTTCACCACCCAGTACAGCACCAGGCCGGCCGGGAAGAAGAAGAACATCACCGAGAACGCGATCGGCATGAACATCATGACCTTGGCCTGCACCGGGTCCGGTGGGGTCGGGTTCAGCCTGGTCTGCACGAACATCGACACGGCCATCAGCACCGGCAGGATGTAGAACGGATCAGGCGTGGACAGATCGTGCACCCAGCCGATCCAAGGCGCGCCGCGCATTTCAACCGACGACAGCAGCGCCCAGTACAACGCCATGAACACCGGAATCTGGATCACGATCGGCAGGCAGCCGCCGAGCGGATTGACCTTCTCGGTGCGGTACAGCGTCATCATCTCCTGGTTCATCTTCTGCGGATCGCCCTTGTGGCGCTCGCGGATGGCCGTCATGCGCGGCTGCAGGTCCTTCATCTTGGCCATCGAGCGGTAGCTCGTGGCCGACAGCGGGAAGAACACCAGCTTGATCAGCACCGTGAGCGCGACGATCGACCAGCCCCAGTTGCCCAGCATCGCGTGGATCTTCTCGAGCAGCCAGAACAGCGGCTTGGCCACGATGGTCAGCCAGCCATAGTCCTTCACCAGATCCAGGCCCGGGGTGATGGCTTCAAGCATGCGTGCTTGCTGCGGGCCGGCAAACAGGCGTGCCGTGGCCGACACGCTGGCGCCCGGCGCGACCGTGCCCAGCGGCTCCTGGAGTCCAATGCGGTAGAAGTTGGTGTCGACGCGGTTGACGTAGTACTCGCGCTTGACGTTGTCCGCAGGAATCCACGCCGATGCAAAGTAATGCTGCACCATCGCCACCCAGCCGCTGTCGGTCGGGGCCGGCACGTGCGCCTTGCCCTTGTCGATGTCGGCAAAGGTGATCTTGTGGAACTTGTCGCCGTCGGTGTACACGGCCGGGCCGGTGAACGTGCTGTAGAAGCGCGATTGCTCCACAGCGCCGCCGTCACGGGCCAGTTCCAGGTAAAGCGTCGGGTTGATCGGCGCTGTGCCGTCGTTGGTCACGTCGAAACGCGTGTCGATCACGTAGCTGCCGCGCTTGAAGACATACGTCTTGGCCAGCTTGGCGCCGCCCTTGTCGGCCGTCAGCGTGATCGACACATCGTTGCCCGTGCCCAGGTCACGCGGGCCGGCCGATGCCGTGAACACCGTCGTGTGGTTCGGGAAGTCGCCGCCGATCAAGCCCGAGCGCGCCAGATAGGTACGCTCGACGCTGCGGTCGAACAGCACCATCGGGTTGCCGTCGTGGTCCTTCTGATCAAGCAGTTCGAGCTTGGTGACGATGGCACCGTCGGTGTCGATGGTGGCGCGCAGCAGGTCGGTCGAGATGACGATCTTTTCCGAAGCCGGTGCCTGCGAAGCGGCGCCCGTGGCCGGGGCGGCTTGGGAGCCGGCGGCCGCCGTCGTGGAGGCGCTGTTCGGCACGTCGCCTGCTGGCGCGCTGCCCGGCGCGGCGGCCGTGGTCGTGGCCGTTTGCGGCGTCGGGAAGAACATCGACTGGTGGCCATTCGCGCGTTGCCAGTTGTCGAACAGCAGGACAACCGCCAGCGAGAAGATCACCCAGAGAATGGTGCGTTTGATATCCATGTCGGATTACGGTCTGGGAAGGTGAATCGACGGCCGCGCAGGCTGGGAGTCAGCTGCGGTCGCGTCGGTCGATGCGGGATCGTTGGAGCGGGGCACAGCGTCGCCAGCGGCGGGCGGCACAGGATCATACCCGCCTTGTGCGAACGGATGGCAGCGGCATAGACGTTTTGCCGCAAGATAACTGCCGTAACCCGGCCCGTGAGTGAGCACGGCGTCGCGCGCGTAGTCAGAACAGGTCGGGAGGAAACGGCATTGCGCGCCCACAAACGGGCTGAACGCCACTTTGTAGATGCGCAGCAGAAACAGCAGCGCGCGCGTCATGGCGTGCTCCCAGCGGTGGGCTGGGAGGGTGTGGCGGCAGGGGGTGCCGGCAGCGGGCGCGTGGCAATCTCAAAGAGATGCACCAGCTCTTCGCGGCAGATGCGCTTGAAGGCGGCCACGGTGGGCACGTCCTGGCGCGGAAACTTGGCCTGCAGACGGATTAGCACGTCGCGCCCGCCCAGCAAAGGCTGCCGCAGGCGGAACAACTCGCGGCACTGCCGTTTGATGAGGTTGCGCTCGACAGCGCGCTTGGCGAATTTCTTGCCGATTACCACGCCCAGGCGCGCTTGGGGGGCGCCGTTGGCGCGCACATACAGCACGAAGTGACGACTACGCCGGACAGGCCGCAAAGCAAAAACGGATGAAAACTCATCCGTTTTTGTCAGCCTCGCGGCCTTGGGGTAGGCGTGCAGGCCCATCGCCAGCGTGCCGCAAAGCCACAGGTAACGGCTATGAGCCGCCACCCTCGGCGCGGCCGTCTTTAGATGGCCAGGCGCTTACGACCCTTGGCGCGGCGTGCGTTCAGCACGGCACGGCCACCGCGGGTCTTCATGCGGACACGGAAACCGTGGGTGCGCTTGCGACGGGTAACGGAAGGTTGATAGGTACGCTTCATGATGCACTCTCTTGTTAATGGGTGGTGCGGACATTGCCGCACGCGCCGGGCCTAGGGCTACCGCCGCGGCCTGGTGTCGATTCAGCCAGAGAAATCGCCCACGCAGACTGCCGTGCGCTATGTTGTTCAGGTCTAGGGTGTCACCGGAACATCGGGCACCGAGAGCATCGGGCCTAAGCCGGATCAGTCGCGACGAAGTGGTTCTCGCCCCGCATCTGACACGAACAAGCGTGCGCTCCCCTGCTGCGCATCGCAGAACCCGGCATTTAAACGGCATTTTCCGCATCTGTCAAGCCTTTCTGACTGGGGATAACGTGCGCTCGGGGCCCGAAATTCACCCTGCGATGAGTTGTCCCCATCGCCTTGTGCGGCTTGGTGTGCTCTGCGCAAAGCCTTGTCGGGACTGGGTTTGCGGCGAGTCAATAAAATCGGTTGTCCACCGCTACTCACAGCAGGTCCACAGGTTATCCACAGACTTATCCTTTGTGGATAACTTTCTGCCGGGGGTACAATCCCGTTCCAATAACGAAAGCCACCCGGTTTCTGGCCTGCGCCAGGAGCCCGGCGGCCGGCCCTCCCGGGGACGTCAACAGACGCGTGTGGCGCCGGTCAAACACCTAACGATAACGATGCAGGATTTCTGGCATGCGGCGTCCGCTCAGCTCGAGAGTGAGCTGACGCCGCAACAATTCAAGACGTGGATCAAGCCGCTGACACCCCTGTCGTTTGACGAGCAGGCGTGCACGCTGCGGATTGCCGCGCCCAACCGCTTCAAGCTCGACTGGGTCAAGAGCCAGTTCTCTGGCCGCATCCAGTCGCTTGCGTGCGACTACTGGGAGGCGACGGTCGACGTGCAGTTCGTGCTCGACCCGACCGCCGGCCAGCGCCAGGCGGCCTTGCAGCCGTCGCTCGCGCCGGTGCCGATGCAACCTTTGGGCGCGCAGCAGATTCAACCGCGGCAGGCCATGTCGGCCGGCAACGGTGCCGCGCATGACGCGGGTAATCTGCGCGCCGCGCCAGCCGTGTATCGCGAAGCCTCGCTTGCAACGGCCGGCCATGCTGCCGCCGATATCGACATGCCCGTGATGGATGCCACCGAGGTCAGGGCCCAGTCGTACCGCATGCCGCAGGCGCCCGCCGTGGTCACCAGCCAGGCCGCGCCGCCGCAAGCGCCGGTGGATGATTCCGTGCACGAGCGCTCTCGGCTGAATCAGATCCTGACGTTCGACAACTTCGTCACCGGTAAGGCAAACCAGTTGGCACGCGCTGCGGCTATCCAGGTCGCCAACAACCCGGGCAAGTCGTACAACCCGCTGTACCTGTACGGCGGCGTGGGCCTGGGCAAGACGCACTTGATCCATGCCATTGGCAACTTCATGCTGATGGAGAACCCGCGCGCGCGCATCCGCTACATCCACGCAGAGCAATACGTGTCCGATGTGGTGAAGGCATATCAGCGCAAGGCGTTTGACGATTTCAAACGGTACTACCACTCGCTCGACCTGCTGCTGATCGATGACATCCAGTTCTTCTCCGGCAAGAACCGCACGCAGGAAGAGTTCTTCTACGCGTTCGAAGCGCTGATCGCCAACCGCGCGCAGGTCATCATCACCAGCGATACGTATCCGAAAGAGATCACCGGGATCGATGACCGCCTGATCTCGCGCTTTGACTCCGGCCTGACCGTGGCCATCGAGCCGCCCGAGCTGGAGATGCGCGTCGCGATTCTGATGAAGAAGGCGCAGGCCGAGAATGTGATCGTGCCGGAAGAGGTGGCTTTCTTCGTGGCCAAGCACCTGCGCTCGAACGTGCGCGAGCTGGAAGGCGCGCTGCGCAAGATCCTGGCGTACTCGAATTTCCACGGCAAAGAGATCACGATCGAGGTCACGCGCGAGGCGTTGAAAGACCTGCTGACCGTGCAGAACCGCCAGATCTCGGTGGAAAACATCCAGAAGACCTGCGCGGATTTCTACAACATCAAGGTCGCGGATATGTATTCCAAGAAGCGGCCGGCCAACATCGCGCGCCCGCGCCAGATCGCCATGTATCTGGCCAAGGAACTCACGCAGAAGAGCCTGCCTGAGATTGGCGAATTGTTCGGCGGACGCGACCACACCACGGTGCTGCACGCCGTGCGAAAGATCGCCGACGAGCGCACCAAGGACGCCCAGCTCAACCACGAGTTGCACGTGCTGGAGCAAACGCTCAAGGGCTGACCGCGCGATGGTCAGCAGAGCGCATGGCAACGCCATTCGCCCTGAATCAAGCCTCGACAGACGCCCGCTCGAATGCGGGCGTCTTTTCATGCACAATAGACATATTTGCCGCGCGCGTGACGCTATCCAGCGCCCCCTTATTTGCGGTATAATTTGTGATTAACCCCTTGATTTACAACAACTTTGGGTTAATCGCGAATGCTCCTGCAGGCACCGGCCCGTGTGGCCTAGGCTGGGGCGCGCGCGGTGTCACCTCTCAAGCCAAGGATCGCCTTCATGCAATTGGTCAAAACCTCGCGAGACAACCTGCTGCGTCCGCTGCAAATCGTGAGCGGCATCGTGGAACGCCGACACACGCTGCCCATCCTGGCCAATCTGCTCATCACCAAGCAAGGTGAACGGGTTTCCTTCCTGTCCACCGACATCGAAATCCAGATCACCACGCACGCCGATTGCGGCGCCGGCGCCGGCGATGTCGCCACCACCGTGGCCGCCCGCAAGCTGGTCGACATCCTGCGTGCCATGCCTGACGGCGAAGTCGCCCTCACGCTCAACGACAAGCGCATGACCGTGCAATCCGGCAAGAGCCGCTTTGCGCTGCAGACGCTGGCCGCCGAAGAATTCCCGACCGTCGCAGAGGCAACCGATTTCGGTGCCCGCATCACGGTGCCGCAGAAGACGCTCAAGCATCTGCTGGCGATGGTGCACTTCGCGATGGCTCAGCAAGATATCCGCTACTACCTCAACGGCATGCTGCTGGTGGTCGATGGCAAGCAAGTCATGGCAGTCGCCACCGACGGCCACCGCCTGGCCTACTGCGGCGTTGAAACCGGTGAGCAACCCGCAGGCGCCGGCGGCCGCCAGGAAGTCATCATCCCGCGCAAGACCATTCTCGAACTCCAACGCCTGCTGGAAGACGTGGACGATCCCGTCTCTGTGCAGCTGGCATCGAACCAGGTCAAGTTCACCTTCGGCAATATCGAACTGATCTCCAAGCTGGTCGAAGGCAAGTTCCCGGATTTCCAGCGCGTGATCCCGAAGGGTTACCGCAACAGCTTCACGATCGACCGCACGTTCCTGCAGAGCGCACTGCAACGCACGGCCATCCTGACGACTGACAAGTTCAAGGGCGTGCGCTGCATGCTCGACACCAACGTCCTGAAGATCAGCTCCACCAACGCTGACCAGGAAGAAGCGCAGGAAGAACTCGAAATCGACTACCAGGGCGACGCGCTGGATATCGGTTTCAACGTCACCTACCTGCTGGACGTGCTGGCCAACCTCAAGGCCGAAAAAGTGCAGGTGAGCCTGGGCGACTCCAACTCGAGCGCACTCATCACCCTGCCCGACGACGACACCTTCAAGTACGTCGTCATGCCGATGCGCATTTGACGCACCGCTGCACCCAGAGCAAGACGAGGGGCTGGATCGTGACGATCCGCCCCTTCGCCGTTTTTAAGCAACCCCGCTGTGTGCGCAAAACGCCCATGGCTGCGAGCAGAACGACATGACCGAAGAGCAGAAACCGCAATCCACCCCCGCCGAGGCCCACAGCTATGACGCCGCCTCGATCCAGATCCTGGAAGGCCTGGAGGCGGTACGCAAGCGGCCGGGCATGTACATCGGCGACACCTCGGATGGCACCGGCCTGCACCACCTCGTGTTCGAGGTGCTGGACAACTCCATCGATGAGGCGCTGGCCGGGCATTGCACCGAGATCCAGGTCACCATCCACACGGACAACTCCATCTCCGTGATCGACAACGGCCGTGGCATCCCGACCGGCATCAAGTTTGACGACAAGCACGAGCCCAAGCGCAGCGCGACCGAGATCGCCATGACCGAGCTGCACGCCGGTGGCAAGTTCAACCAGAACAGCTACAAGGTGTCGGGCGGCCTGCACGGCGTTGGCGTGTCTTGCGTGAACGGTCTGTCGAAGTGGATGAAGGTGACCGTCCGCCAGGGTGGCAAGGTGCATTACATCGAGTTTGCACAGGGCGTTCCGCAAAACCGCCTGATCGAAACGGTGCAAGCGCCGGACGGCCAGATGGTCGAGGTCTCGCCGCTGCGCGTGTCGGGCACCACCGACAAGCGCGGCACCGAAGTGCACTTCCTGGCCGACGAAGAAATCTTCACCAACGTCGAATACCACTACGAGATCCTCTCCAAGCGCATTCGCGAGCTCTCGTTCCTGAACAACGGCGTGCACATCAAGCTCACCGACCAGCGCACCGGCAAGGAAGAAGACTTCGCCTTTTCGGGCGGCGTGAAGGGCTTTGTTGAGTACATCAACAAGAACAAGACCGTGCTGCACCCGACCGTCTTCTTTGCCGCCGGCGAGAAAGACGGCGTGGCCGTAGAAGTGTCGATGCAGTGGAACGACGCCTACAACGAACAGGTGCTCTGCTTCACCAACAACATTCCGCAGCGCGACGGCGGCACCCACCTCACGGGCCTGCGCGCCGCCATGACGCGCGTCATCAACAAGTACATCACCGACAACGAGATCGCCAAGAAGGCCAAGGTCGACACCTCGGGTGACGACATGCGCGAAGGCCTGACCTGCGTGCTG
Organism: Burkholderiaceae bacterium 26; assembly: GCA_000955795.1. Taxonomy (GTDB): domain Bacteria; phylum Pseudomonadota; class Gammaproteobacteria; order Burkholderiales; family Burkholderiaceae; genus Ralstonia; species Ralstonia chuxiongensis. The sequence goes on along the minus strand of JYOB01000014.1, from coordinate 133,591 downwards.
TCCGTCAAGGTGCCCGAGCCGAAGTTCAGCTCGCAGACCAAAGACAAGCTCGTCTCGTCTGAAGTGCGCCTGCCCGTGGAAGACGTCGTCGCCAAGGCGCTGAGCGACTTCCTGCTGGAGACGCCCGTAGACGCCAAGATCATCTGCGGCAAGATCGTTGAAGCCGCCCGCGCGCGTGAAGCCGCCCGCAAGGCCCGCGAAATGACCCGCCGCAAAGGCGTGCTCGACGGCATGGGCCTGCCCGGCAAACTGGCCGACTGCCAAGAGAAAGACCCCGCGCTGTCAGAACTCTTCATCGTCGAGGGTGATTCCGCAGGCGGCTCTGCCAAGCAAGGCCGCGACCGCAAGTTCCAGGCAATCCTGCCGCTCAAGGGCAAGATCCTGAACGTCGAGCGCGCACGCTTTGACAAGATGCTCTCCAGCCAGGAAGTGCTCACGCTCATCACCGCCATGGGCACCGGCATTGGCAAAGACGACTACAACCTCGACAAGCTGCGCTACCACCGCATCATCATCATGACCGATGCTGACGTGGACGGCTCGCACATCCGCACGCTGCTGCTCACCTTCTTCTACCGCCAGATGCCCGAGATCATCGAGCGCGGCCACGTGTACATCGCCCAGCCGCCGCTCTACAAGATCAAGCACGGCAAGGAAGAGCGCTACATCAAAGACGACGTCGAGATGGCCGCTTACCTCGTGCGCCAGGCGCTGGACACCGCCGTGCTCGTGCGTGCCGACGGCACCGAGATTGCCGGCGACGCCCTGGCCGAACTCGCACGCCAGTACCAGCTCAGCCGCGGCGTGATCGAGCGCCTGTCTCGCGTGATTGACGCCGACGCCCTGCGCGCCATTGCCGAAGGCGTGGCCCTGGACCTCAGCAGCGAAGCCGCAGCCGAAGCCAGCGCCCGCGCGCTCAAGGCCCGCCTGCTCGAAATGCAAGGCAACGCCAGCAACGCCAACGGCGGCGCCACCGCAGACGCCTTCATGCAGTACGACGAGAAGAGCGAGAAGTACCGCGTCATGGTGGTACGCCGCCAGCACGGCAACCAGCGCCTCAGCCATATCGACGCAGACTTTGTGGCCGGCGCAGACTACGCCGCCCTGTCAGGCACCGCCGCCACCTTCCAGGGCCTGATTGGCGACGGCGCCAAGGTGCGCCGCGGCACCGGCGACAAGGTGCGCGAGCAGCACGTGACCGACTTCCACGCCGCCATGACCTGGCTGCTGACCGAAGCCGAGCGCGGCGTGAGCCGCCAGCGCTACAAGGGCCTGGGCGAAATGAACCCCGAGCAGCTGTGGGAAACCACCATGGACGTCACCCAGCGCCGCCTGCTGCGCGTGCAGATTGAAGACGCCATTGCCGCGGACCAGATCTTCACCACGCTGATGGGCGACGACGTGGAACCGCGCCGGAACTTCATTGAGAGCAATGCGTTGGTGGCGCGGAATATTGATGTTTGATTTCTGTAGGAATTCAAAATAGTTGAAAAAATGTTCAAATAAATGAATCTGCTACGCGCCGTATCAGCGGAACCTTGAGCTGCGGATTTGCGGTCACAAGCCTGATCCGCAACCGCGCAAACTAAGGAACTACTAGCTTGCGCTCGCAGTGAGTTCTGTGCGCTGCAGCATTTTTCGCGCCGCCAAAAGCCCCGCTCCATGCGGGGCTTTCTTTTTATCCGGACACGCAACACAAGCTGTGGGCCTTGATTGCAAGGTAATGTCGATTGTCACGATGCGTGGAATTTCTGCCTCAATTGATGAAAATCACCGACGCAAATAGTGAAGACGGCACCGACTGCCGTATGCTGTGACACTCATGTCGATCCTGCCTGAAAGCCTGTTCTATGTTGGTATTCCTTCGCCGACGGTTTTAGAGGGCAGCGAAAATTAATCGGTGGGTATGATTTAAAAGTTGAACAGAAAATTCACGAGGTAGGTGGTTTCCCGGAAAGGGATACCTGTGGCACCTCCTAGATTGAGCGCGAATATTGATTTGCAACAATTCGTCAATCTTTGTGGACCTATGAGTTGCTCCGGTCTCCTGCAGGTCGAATTTTCGGCGCCGTACCAATCGAGGTTGTCATGTGCGCGACATGTTTTTCTTATCCCCTCCTTATGGGGTGATGCGCGCTTGAAGCAGCCTCGAAGATAATAAGGAAGGGGTGGATATCGCCAGTGAGCCGATATATTTTCAGCGGTGACCCGCTGTCCAGGGAAATCTGCTGTTTGCAAACGCAAAAAAACTCGGCTTTGAGGGTTACATAGCTCTTCTGTGAAAGGCGCTCTCCGCTCCAGGGAAAAACAACCATGACGATCGAGCCTGTTCGCACGCCGCTTATCGAGCGCACCATTGATGCGCTCACTGCGGATTACGAGCGTCAGGATGGGCGTCTCGAAAAGAGGCAGGTAGATCGAATATTCGAGAAGCGCGGGCTGTCCGTTTCAGAATGCCAAGCGGTTCTCGACCATCTCGACCGTGCCGGCATCCGGCTTGACGACTCCGATGATGACGATGACCCGTCGGCTTTCTTGCAACTCGTCGATGGTGAGGCCAAAGAAAATCCATTGACGGCGCTTGAGCAGTACACGTCGGCAGCGCCACGTCGCCGAGCGGATGAATACAAGCTTCTAAGTGGCCCAGAGGAGCTGGAGTTAGGCAGGGTGAGCTCAATGGGGCAACGCGCTGCAGAAGAGCTACTCCAAGGTGCTATTCCCTCTAACCTTCACGACAGTCTGATTGCGAAGGGGCATGCTGCCCGGGCGAAGATGACGTTAGCGAATTTGCGTTTGGTCGCACACGTCGCACGCCCCTTTTTCGGTATGTCCGACCTCACCGCAGATGACCTTATCCAGGAGGGCATTCTTGGTCTCATTCGCGCGACTCAAAAATTCGACCACACCCTCGGTTTGAGGTTTTCTACCTATGCGACTTGGTGGATTCGCCAGGCTGTCACGCGCGCGATCGCTGACCGAGGAGCAACGATACGGTTGCCTGCGTACCTCACCTTGGAAGTGCATCGATATCGCCGCGCCTTCCGTCTTTTGCATCAAACCAAGCCGACTCGAAACCCAACCCTATCGGAGCTGGCCGACGAATTAGCGTGGCCGATCGACCGTGTAGTGTTTATTCAGCATCTCAGCATGCTGCAACCAACATCGCTAGACGAACCTGTTGCGGGCGCTCTAGACGTGAATTTGATCGATCTAGTTGCCGCCGAAGCGGAACGGCCAGACGAAAGTGCGGAACGGAATTCGCTGAGGAGCGCAGTGGCGAGCGCGCTGGCCGAGCTCAAAGAGAATGAGCGCCAGGTGCTGATTCTTCGCTTCGGTCTGGAGGATGAAAGCGGTGGGCGGACCCTCGAGGAGGTTGGCCAACAACTAGGCGTTACACGAGAGCGCGTACGTCAAATTGAGAGTAAAGCACTAGGACGCCTGTTGAACCGAGCAAAGCGTCGCACCAACTATTCTCTATCGGCTTACTGTCCTTCCCAGCTTCTGAAAGCCGAAGGAGCTGGCGATGGGGATAAGTTGCCTCATGAGACGGGTGACAAGCCTGCCAAGAACAAAGAACGGAAGTCCCGGAAGGCGGCAGCGCGGGCAGAACCAGAACCTTTTCCGAGGGAGTACAAATGGCTCAGATGACTGAACTGGAGGTGCAGGAGCGTTTCGTGCGCTGGCTATCAAACCGGATGACTGCGGCTGGGCGTGGCGATGATGACGCGGTCCTTGATGTGGAGCCGGCTGGCAAATTCTGGTTGGGGCGCCTCCAGTCTGTTGCCGCAGCGGCAGGTAGTGGACTCGGGGATAGAGCTGAGCGACTTGAGCCCTGCGCCCAAGGAGTGAAATTGCGTCCCGCCGACGATGGTCCGTGGCGCGCTTGCATTACCGCCACAGCCAAGGTGTGGCTGTTCGACAAACCTACGAAGGAATGGCGAAAGACGGACTGCGCTTTCGTCACCATTGACGTTGCGATTCAGAAGTCGGATGCAAATCGGTGCGTGGGGCGTGAAGAATGGCAAAGGGCATTGACCCTAGCAACGGGTCATCAAGGGCTCGAAGCGTTCTTTGAGATCGAGGTTGACGTCGGTGTCGACGGGAGGCCCGTGCTGACGATCACCTTCGTGAATGCATCTCCTGAAGAAGCACCGCCTTTTCGTGACACTCGCCTTTATGAGTGCACTCTTGAGGTGGCGGGGATTCCGACGGAGCCATTCGTTCTTGAGGCGTTAGAGGACTCGTTCCGCTACGACCGGCGTGTGCCAGCCTACGGCATCAACTGTAGCGTCCGAGAGGAGCAAGGCAGGCTTATCTGTGAAGATGAGGTGGCTGTCGACAAGCAACGCCCAGAGTTCTGGAATGTGCCAGCGAGTCCGCCCGACTGCAGCTTCCTTACGCTGGCGAATGACCCTATCACGTCGGCTTGCCTTCTACGCGATCACCTCGTCGCTTGGGGAGAGGGTGAGTGGTCACCGACAGCGCTTGGGAAGCGGCAGATGTCGGAGAGCTGGGATGCGCAAATGCGCGAGAAGGCGGACACAGCTGCGAAGGAGTTCCAGGATGAATGCGAGCGAATCAGCCACGGCATCGAACTTCTTCGTAACGATGTAACTCTGGCAAGAGCCTTCCGGCTGATGAATCGGGCGATGCATTTGTCGGCGAATGGCAAGTATTCAGCGTGGAGACCGTTCCAACTGGGCTTTCTTCTGGCCAATCTCGCTTCTATTGTCGACATCGTCAATGAACCGAACATCGCAGACGTCGTTTGGTTTGCAACGGGGGGCGGGAAGACTGAGACGTACCTCGGCTTGCTTGTAACGGCTGCCTTGCACGACAGACTGACGGGTAAGGTGGCGGGCGTGACGGCATGGAGTCGCTTTCCGCTGCGCATGCTCTCGCTCCAACAGACTCAGCGGTTTGCAGATGCCTTGGCCGCAGCGGAACTGGTTCGTCGCGAGGAGCATATCGGCGGAGCTCCCTTTGCAATGGGCTTCTTTGTCGGAGAGGGAGCAACACCAAATCGGATCGAGGCTGATCCGAAGCAACAAGGGAAACCAGACCCTGATGACGATGCTATGCCTGGCCGATATCAAGTCTTGGAACGCTGCCCATTCTGTCACGAGCGGACCTTGGATATGGGCTTTTCGCGCCGTACGTGGCGACTTGAACATCGTTGCCGCAATGACGTATGCCCGTGGCCCGATGACGCCTTGCCAATATATGTGGTCGATGAAGAGATCTATCGCTTTTTGCCGACCGTCATAGTGGGCACCCTTGATAAGGCCGCTTCCATCGCACTTCAGGCTGCAATGCGCGGACTGGTTGGCGCACCACTCGGAATCTGCGCAATGCCGGGACACGGATATACATATGCACCAAGATCGAAGCGAAAGAATGGATGTCTTGTCCCAGGGTGTCTGGCGGAATCGGTATCTCTGCCGATGGAGCCTGCTCGGTACCCACCATCATTTCGGTTGCAGGACGAACTTCACCTCTTGCGCGACAGCTTAGGTGCCGTCGACTCGCACTACGAGTCTCTCTATGACGCGCTTCAGCTCGCACTCGTCAATAGGAAACCGAAGATCCTTGCGTCTTCGGCAACCTTGACCGGCTATGAGAAGCAGGTCGACGTACTCTATAGACGGGCGGCCCGTGTGTTTCCCGTCCCGCCACCACGAGCGGGCGCGGGCTTCTGGACCGCCGAATCTCAGGAGCTGATGCGACGTTTTATCGCCATTGCTCCGCGCGGCGTTACGGTTGAATACACGGTGGACCGACTGCTTACCGAATTGCAACGATGTGTGCGACGTCTCGTCACTGAGCCGGCGCAGATATGTATCGAGGTAGGTGTAGACCCCGCACATGCGCAGATGCTGCTCAATTTGTACGGTACCGATGTTGTCTACGGGAACACGCTCCGAGACCTTGAGGCAGTCGCCCGCTCGATTCCGACTCAATTGAAGGCTTCTGGCCAAGTTCATACGGCATCGTTGACCGGCGGGACTGATTTTGCGGAGGTACGCCGAACGCTCGAAAGCTTGCAGACACCAGAGAAAAATTTCGAGGACCGTCTGCACGTGATTACTGCGTCCTCCATGATGTCTCACGGCGTGGACATCGATCGGCTGAACGTTATGGTTATGCTCGGCTTGCCTCTTGCCACTGCGGAATTCATTCAGGCGACGGCACGGGTTGGACGGCGCTTTCCCGCTCTCGTTTTCGTGGTCCACAAGATGGGCCGTGAGCGCGACGCAGGAGTCTTTCGATCATTCCGTCAGTTTGTCCAACAGGGCGACCGTTTCGTCGAGCCGATTCCAGTAACGAGACGAAGCCGCCGCGTCCTCAAGCGCACGTTGCCTGGCTTGGTTTCGGCAAGGCTCCTAGCAATAGAGGAGCCGAGGTTTCCCGACGCGCTCACCACCGCAGCGGCACTCAAGAAGCGATTCGACGCTGGTCAATACGATCCGGAGTCGGAATTTGACAGCTTAGTGCAACTGCTGGGTCTCAATACTAGTCTCGACGAGCCCATGCGCACTGACCTCCGGGAATGGGTAGATGAGCTTCGAAGGAATCTTGAGAGTCTGCCGTCGAACGCCTCATGGATCTCGGACGTGCTTCCGAGCGAGGATGGTCCGATGCTGTCGCTGAGGGATGTAGAGAAGTCCGTACCAATTAACGGCCGACGTGTCTAGGAGGATCCGTGAAGGAAAAACGTAGTGCGTCTCAAGTACTGTTTGGCTACCTGCCGGAGCAGACCGTCGACCTTCGTAACGGCGTGTGGAAAATCAAGGACTGGCGTACGCCCATTGTGCGCAACGACATTGATGACGAGTCGCTCCGCAGGGCTATACAAAGGCAGGTTACACCTTGGCGCAATAAGGCTATGGACGGTGGATTCTACGCAGCCCTCCAGTCCGGAGCAAAGATCGAAACGGTCACACTCGACCCAGACAACGGAGTTGATGTCGAGCCGTTTCCGAAGAGCTGGATATGCAATGCATGTGGGCGAGTCCATGACACGCCGGACGCAAATTGCAGGTGCGGAAAGAAGGTTGGGAAAGGGCAGTTGTTCTTTGTTGGTTACCACGAAGCCTGTGGCGCAATAAAGGCGCCTTACATTCCTCGGTGCCCTACTCACAATGACGTGGCAGTAGCGTTTCCTGGAACGGCGTCTGCCACCGAGATCCGATTCTTCTGTCCCGTCTGCGACACTACTGTTCGCCAGGGGTTCGGCTTCACAAAGTGTTCGTGTGGACAGGGAAATCTTTCCTATCAGCCACATCGCGCAGCGTCCGTCTATACACCCCGGGCGGTTGTCATCGTGAACCCACCCTCGAAAGAGAAGATCCGTTCAGTATTGGAGAGGGGCGGGCCACCGAAGGCACTCAAGTGGATTGTCGACGGCATGAAGACGAGAACCATGGAGGAGCTGCCTGCCACGCGGGAGTCGCTTCGCCAGACGCTGATCGCTCAAGGCTTACCCGGCGAGATGATCGAGAGAATGCTTGACCTGGCGGGGCAGTCCGGCGACGCCAGCGTTCAGGCAGATGTCTCGCTGCCGGATTTAACTCGTGCAGATGCTGAAGCGCAGGCGGTCACTATTGCTCTTGCAATGAGCAGCTCGCGCGTCACGACAGACGATCTAGTGTCGGGCAGTGAAGATCAGTCTGATCTTGGAAACCTCTACCGCTCAGATTACGCGCATGCAATGAGGGTAAGCCACGTCGAAGGCATTGAGCTTGTCGAGCGATTTCCGGTGCTTACAGGTCAATTTGGCTATACACGTGGCAAGCATGAGCCGGGTGCCGGTCGACTGGTTCCATATAGAAGTCGGAGCGGGTATCGCGTCTATGCGGACATGGCCGAGACGGAGGCCCTCTTCGTTCGCCTTGACCCGATACGAGTCGCAACTTGGCTCACGCAACGCGGGCATGTGCTTCCCGCGTGGAACGATTCCCGCAGTGCGCGCATAGCGATACTGAAATCAGCCGTGTTGCCCGATGCATGGGCAGACCGTCAACGGGACATCGGAGCGGATCTTCTTGAACTAGTGCATTCCTATACGCACAGGTTTCTGCGTATAACCGCAACATTTGCGGGCATCGATCGGAACGCGCTCTCGGAACTGTTGGTACCCCTTCATCTGGGCTTCTTCGTCTACGCGGCGGCGCGCGGCGATTTTGTGTTGGGAGGGCTGCAAGCAGTATTTGAGACGGAGTTGCACCGTCTCCTAGAGGCGGTTGTGACGGAGGAGCGCCGTTGTCCGTTGGATCCGGGCTGTAAAGACTCAGGCGGTGCTTGTCTCGCTTGCCTACATGTTGGGGAGCCCTCCTGTCGTTACTTCAACCGGTACTTGTCGCGCGATGCTCTATTCGGACAGTCGGGGTATCTGTCAGCCTCGCTCTAAATGAACAGTGGGCTTATCTAAGTCTTGGAGCTGGGTGATCATCGCCTCGTCGGCGATCACCCAAAGAGCTGCCCTTGCTCGGCTGAATCCCACATATAGCAGTTCCAGCGCCGTCGCCAGCTTGACTGCTGGCGATAGCGCGACGACAACGACCTCTCGCTCGAGGCCTTTGAACCTGTGGATGGTCTCCGCAACGATACCCGTGCCGCCTGCTGCGCAGAAAGGTAAATCCGCTACGATGCATTCGCGGAGCTGCCTTACCATGTCGCGTGAATCCGAAAGCACGGCAAGCTGGCTCGCCGCCAACTTCTCACGGATGAGAAGATCCTCAACCGTTCTCTGGCAGAGCAGTACTGCCTTCCCGACACCCGTCGCGCTGAGGAAGATGGGGGTTGGACCATCAATGTCACGGTCGCGTACTACCTCGTTGAACAGGGCCGCAACGAGCGTTGCGATCTGTCGAGTATTCCGACAGTTGATCGATAGTTCGAATGCGATCGCTTGAGGGTCTGGTTCCCAGCTCCGCCGATAGACATCTTGGCGCGCGTCTGCGAATACATAGACTATCCCGTCCGGAGTAACCGTCGCCTCACAGGCCCTTAGCCAATCCGGTGCGAAGTCTTGGGCCTCATCAATGACTATCGCATCGTAGCGTTCGTCCACAGACGCGACTGCGTCAAGCAAGTGGTTTGCCGCTGAGTGTTGGTACCACGCCTCGTCAGCACTCGGCGGCAACGCAAGCTTTGCCTTCCGACCCCATGAGCGCACTAAGCCATGGAAAGTATGTACCTCAACGTTGCTGGGGAGAAACCTGGCCTCGATTTCATCACGCAACAACAGGTTGAAACAGACTAACGCGACGCGACGCCCTTCGCCAGCCAGCCGACACGCCTTGTCGATGGCCAGCACCGTTTTGCCCGTACCAGCGCCGCCGAGAATAGTGGCGCGTCGGTGTCGACGAAGGCCATTTAGGGTTTCGATCTGTTGCTGTGTGAGTTTGACGATTCCCCGATTCGCCACCTCAAGTGCATCGAGAAGCGGTGGAGCTATCGTCGTTGTCGGGGCAAGGAGGTCGGTGATGCGTTGCAGCTGTTCGGAGGTCGCCTGGCCAGCCACGGCCCAATAGTCGAACAGGCGAGTAAGTGCGGTCTTTGGTTGTGTGAGTGCATTCTTGTCGAGAGCGATCTCCGGTGGCGCGGACATGCCAAGCTGTCCCGTGAAGAAAACATCAGGCAACACCACACCATGCACGATAGGCACGCGAGCTAAGCGGGGGTCGATTTCTCTCAGGTATTCGATCAGAGCGTACTTGGAGTCCTTCGCCTGTTCGAACGGATTCTTAATCCGATGACGATCTCCTTTTCCATCTGTCGAGTACCACTGCCCGCTGACTATTTCAATTCCGCCGCCTTTCACCTCAAGGATAGCGATACCCCTATTAGGTGCCAAAACTACGAAATCGGCCTCACCGTCGGCTTGACGTCCACGGCGAACGCCCTGCCACGCGACTGAATGCAAGACAACAATATCGTGGATGGACGCAAGTGCTTCCCTCACTTTCATTTCTGAGCGAGGGGTGCGCGGTGGCGGTTCCACAGGGAGAATCTTCGACATTTTCGTTATCTTCAGGCGGTGTAGCACAGGCAAAATTGCAATCAAGGTGCCCCGCTTCCATCGACCACACCCGCTTCGCCCTTCTTAGTGCACTCGGCGCATGCGCCGCTATCTGTGTCTGGCCGCCGCAACTTCGCGCCCGATAGTCTCGGCCGCCTCCGCTGCTACTTCGTGACGCCAGACACGCAACACAATCCAACCGTCTTTTCGCAAGCGATCATTTGTGTCGAGGTCGCGTATGCGATTGGCCTCAATTTTCTTTCGCCAGAGCTCAGCGTTTTGCTTGGGCCACGTGCCGTGTATCGGGCAGCCATGCCAAAAACAACCGTCCACAAAAACGGCTATTTTCAGATTCGGAAAAGCAATGTCCGCTACTCGGCGGGGTTTTACTAGCACGACAAAGTTAACTCGGTACCGTAAGCCGCGACGGTGAAGCTCTCGCCGTAATGCGAGTTCGGCATCCGTGTTCTTCTGTCGTACCTTCGCCATGCGGCGACTTGTGGCTTCCGAGGAAGGAGGTATGCGCGCCATTGAGCGCCTTTCTCCTTGAGGGATCACTGGACGCTTAGAGATGCGAGATGCAGCTTGATGCTTTTTGCAATCGCACGACCGAGCTCCACCGGTACCGCATTTCCGATTAGGCGCCCAAGAACGGTAAAGCTAACCTCCCCTTTCTTGGGGACAAACTTGTAGTCGCGTGGGAAGCTTTGCAGGATGGCCGCTTCGCGCAACGAAATTGCGCGGTGCTGCTCGGGGTGCCCGAACCTTCCATTGCCAAAGCCATAGCATTGCGTCGTCATGGTCGGCGCCGGCCTGTCCCACTCCATCCGACCATAGACGCCAGGATAGGTGCGACCGGTATCAGCCTTATGGCAATCAGCGACTAAGTCTTCCGGCCAGTCCCGCCATGTACCGCCAGGACGCGAATGCTGAATACGCTGCAAATTCTTCTCGGTTAGAGATGAGGCGGCATGAAGCCTATCTTTGGGCGCAGACTCGCCTGCTTGGATCGCTCGCAGTCGCCCGATGGCTTGCTTGACGGTTTTCGGCTTTGTGTGAGTGGGTGCAATCATCTCGATCTCCCCGTGCCGAGAGGCCAGCAGAACCATTCTTCTGCGCAATTGCGGGACGCCGTACTGGGAGCTGTCGACCACGTCGAACCAAACTCTGTAATCCAGACTTTTCAACGCATCCACGAAGTCATGGAAAACAGCGTGCTTGGCGACGGAGGGCACATTCTCCATCGTGACGATGTCTGGCTTCGTTTCTTCGGTCAGGCGTGCGAAGTGATATAGCAACCCCCACTTCCCATCTTTGCCATCCGACTCATAGCGTTGAGCGTAAGTGGAAAATGGCTGGCACGGAGCGCACCCAGCAAGCACGCGGACTTTTGCATTACCAAATAGCGCATTGAGCTCATCGGCTGTCAGGCGTTTGACATCGCGCTCAATGAAGCGGCTTGGATTGTTTGCCTCGTATGGAAATTCACATGCCGGGTCTAGATCAATTCCGGCTACCACAGGTAACCCTTCCTGAACCAATCCGTGTGTCAATCCCCCCGCGCCACAAAACAAGTCAACACATGCAATCTTCGCCATATCCACACTCTCTCGCCAGATCTATGTCTTATTTCGCAGAGGCTTGACTTTCAGATTCAGGAATCACGGTCATCACCTTTCACGCTCGATAACCCCTCTGCAGCACCTCCGGCGCGCACCCAAACATCGATGTCTGCTTTCTTAAACTTCCAGAATCTCCCGACCTTATGCCCTGGCATAGCTTTGCTCATCACCCATGAGTAAACGGTGTCTTTCGCGACCCCCAGGTATTCAGCAATTTCGTCGACAGAGAGCCAGCGGTCATCCATGGTTGTTCGCACTTAGATAGAGGAGCGCAGGCAAGAAAGGCCGCGCCTCTCGCCCCATTTTATTCTATTTCAAACCGGTTGAGTATGGTGAGGCAAAATTAGACGGGATTTGGCTGAGTTTGACCAGGTTTGTCTGGGTTATATGCTGGTTGAGCACGCTTGATTGGGTCTCTTCGCTCACGCTTGCAAAGCCACTGGCCAGCGGCGCGATGGGCCGCGAGCGCGTTTTTTCCTGGCTGAGCTGGGTATGGGGTCTGGTGGTATAGCTGCCGGCTATCGTCAGGGAAGGGTTGATTTGAAAATAAAAATAGCCAGGGCTACTGTCGCAAGAATTTGCCAATTCAGCGAGGAATCGCTAGTTTTTTTTGAAAACACATGCGGTGGAATTAAAAAAAAGATCTTTATCTATTTCGTTAGCAAGAAAATTTAGCCAAATACCTAAATTTGTGAAAATTTGATGCTGTCACGCGCGGCCGGTTACATCCCCTTGGGTTGCAGTCTTTCACAGCATGCAGGATAGTGATACGACTCCATTTTGTTGACGACAAACAGCGTGACAGCCCTTGGGGATTTCGTGCGAAGGCGGCGCAAAGTGCTCGGCCTGACGCAGGCCGCACTTGCGCTTCGCATGGGCGTTGACGACGCCTATGTAAGTGCAATTGAAACCGGCAGGCGGACTCCGGATGGGGCTAGCTTTTTGGACTTACTCGGTTGCGCGCTTGAGCTCAAGACCAGCGAACACAGCGAGTTGACTGAATGCGCTCGGCGCTCGCAGCGCTATGTTCGCTTGCCAGAGGAACTGCCCGTGCGGGCACACGAGCTATTTACTGCACTTGCGGATGACTTGCCACGGTTCTCAGCGCAGGAGCTTGAGCTGATAGCAAGTATCCATGCCGCAATACTTCGCAACCGAAAGATGGCTACCGTGGAAGCAGCGCCGTGCTAGAGGGAGGACCCATGTAAAACAAAAGCGCCACAAACCGGAAGGGCCTGCAGCGCTCTTGCGTCGGGACCTATGGAGATCCGTCGACTGGACACCGCCGAGTCTCCCCTCTCCTGACCCGAGAGTCAAGTCCCTCTATTCCTCTTGCCTAGCCGAAAGCCGCTGACTTGACTGCTTTTTGTCAAATCAGTGTCCCCGTTCGCGCATTCGGCATGCATCCAGAACAACTATTTGTTGTCCTGGAGGGGGCTGCACGCTCATGACTTGCATGACATTGCCGCAGCAGTGTGAGGCACGGCCGCGGCGTGCTGGGAGATCAACATGCCTGTACGTAAAGTCGTTACACGACGCTCTAACCACTTCAGGGCGTACATCCCTTCACTAAAGAACGGACATCCGACGCAATGCGAATCAATGCTTGAGGGCAAATTCATCCGGTTGTGTGAGCTGTCCCCTTTGGTGCACAGCTATGAGGTTCAGCCCTCATTCGAGCCGATCTCCGTTGGTGACCGCTCCGAGCAGTATGTCCCAGATGTGCTGGTCCACTTCGTAGACGGTACGCAGGGGTGGTTCGAGGTGAAGCCCGACATCCGTCTGAAATCAGCGCGGGTGGCGTGCCGTATGGCTGCTGCTGCAGCCCACTTTGTTCAATCTGATCGACGATTCCGCGTGGTCACAGACAAGCAGCTGGATACAGAGCCTCGCGCCACAAACGTTCTGGAAGTGATGTACCACCGCCGAGCGCCCCTCACCAGCGTCGAACTTGAGCAATTTCGCCGCAAATTTGAGAGCAAGTCCCCCCGGACAATGTCGGATTTCACTTCGTTGGTTGGCCCTTGTGATGCTTGGCGTCTGCTGGGATTGGGCATCGTGGGCCTTGATCTCGATCAGCCAATCGTTCCGGACGCTGTCATCTATCTTGAAGGAGGGCATCGTCATGCAGACATTTTCGCTTAGAGCCCAACTAAGTGTTCTCCTCAATGGCCGGCGACTGGTGCTCGCAAATCGGCTGATGGACAGGCGACTCGCGTTCAAGGACGACTTTGGCGAGCCGGTTGTACTCGCCGAAGCCGAGTTCTATCGACTGTACGAGCGGAGGGAACTGGTCCTTGATCCAGCACAGCCTTACATCGACACCATTCCCCTGATCAGGAACGCGCCGCCAGACCTGACTTGCTTTCCCAAGGCGCATTCAGATGAGGCGTTGCGTCGGCGGGCTTACCTTGAGGCTCTTTTCCGGCCGGATGGTTCAAAGCTGCCCAACGACAATGAGCTTCGCAAACGCCTAGCGGCAATCCATTGGGCAATTCAAGACGTCAAGCGGCCTCCTTCACCGCTAACTGTGTGGCGCTGGGCGCGCAGCTATCGCACGAAGTGCGTCGTTCAGCTTGTTCCTCTGCACTGCAGGAAGGGTCGTGCTGCTGTCATCCGAGGCGATCTTGAGGATCTGCTCCAGGTATCTCTCGAAGAGTCGTACCTTAAGCCCGAACGGCCAGCCATCGCGCAAGTCTATGAGGACCTTCGGTCGCGCGTGGACAGTGTGAATAGAAGGCATTTGCCATCTCAGCAGTTGAGGCTGCCATCTATATCAACGCTCAGACGCTATATCGCTCGACTGGATCAATATCAGGTCGACTGCGAGCGGCTTGGAAAGCATGCAGCGAACAAGAAGCACCGCAACGCAACGGGCCAACTGACGGTCGACAAAATCCTAGAGCGCTGGGAGATCGACCACACGTTGCTGGATGTGCTTATCGTCGATCCGGAAAGTGGTGAGGTTATTGGTCGCCCGTACATCACGGTCATACTCGATCGCCACAGCCGCATGGTCATGGCGTTCTATATTCACTTGGCTGCGCCAAACACTGAAAGCGTTCTCAGAGCCATTGAGCGTGCAATCCGCCCAAAACATGCATGGCTGGCCAACTATCCGACGGTCATCAACGAGTGGCGAGCTCGTGGGCTGCCTCGCTACATCGTTCCTGACAACGCTGCGGAGTTTCATGCGGGTGAGCTCATCTCGGCGTTCAACGAACTCGGTATCGAGGTTCTCTTTCCCCGTTCACGAGGGCCGGAAATGAAGGGGGCAATCGAGCGATTCTTCCGCACCATGGCGGAGGATTTGGTTCACCGCCTGTCTGGAACTACGTTCTCAAACACGCAAGAGCGTGGCGACTATCCATCAGAAAAGTTGGCTTGCCTCACTCTCGCAGATCTTGAGGCAGCAGTCATGAAGTGGGTAGTTGATCGCTACCTTCAGAAGCCTCATCGCGGCTTAGGTGGTCTCACGCCTGCCAAGGCCTGGGAGCAGGGTGAGGTCGAACGTGCGCCACTTCTGCCTCTAGATCTGGATGAGCTTGAGTGTGTCCTTTCACTTCGAACAGACGTTCGCCTTCACCACTACGGTGTTGAACTCGATCGTCAGAGGTACCACTCAACAGAGCTCGCCGAACTGCGCTTGCGCTTAGGAGAAGACGCGCGAGTCGACGTTCGCTTTCGCGATGAACTCGGTCACGTATGGGTGCGAGATCCCGTCCGTAATCTCTTTCTCCAGGTGCCCAACAAAGATCCGAGGATGGTTGGGATGAGCCGAGACATCTACTACGCAGCCCGGCAGTTGGCCAAGGCACGTGGCGGCAACTCAAGCAACCCTGAGGCAGTTTTTGAAGCTTATCGTCAAATCATGGCCGATGTTGATGCGGCGAAGAGGTCCAACAAACTGCGCAGACGACGCTACTCAGCGCAGATGGAACTCGACAAGGACGGGCGTCGGCGCCAACCAAAGTCGTCCGCAAATAAGTCGCAGCCTGCTGCCCAGTCCACCCTTTTCGACTTCGAACCGCCGCCGACACTCGAAATCCGGCCAAGAACCCCTCGCACTATTCAAGGGGGCCAATCATGAACGCATCTCATGAATTCTCTCTCCGCCATCAATTCATCAAGACGCCTCAAGTGTCTAAGGCCTTCGATCGACTGGGCGAGGTCCATAGGTACGTCTTGCATTCTCAATGCAGTCGAGGGCTCATGCTGCTGGGACTCAGCGGGGCTGGCAAAACCACAACCGTTCGGGAGTACCTGGGCACGACGTTTCCTATCGTGCGTGTTCCCGGGAAATCATGTAGTGCGGTACACGTCGAGATTCCTGCCTCGCCGACGCAGAAGTCGCTCGCCATGGCAATCCTAGAAGGCCTTGGTGACCCTTTGGCGAGCGCCTCGCGACATTCTGCAGAGACAAAGATGAATCGCATCGCGACGCTGCTCAGGAGTTTGCACACAGAGGTCCTGGTTTTAGACGAGGCGCAACATCTGGTCGACAGGCGAAGCAATACATACGACGCCGCGGATTGGCTCAAGAACCTGATGAATAGCTGCGAAATTTCCGTCGTTCTGGTTGGGCTGCCGCGCGCTCGTCAACTGCTTTGGACTAACGAGCAACTGCGGCGGAGATTTTCTGCGACGGTCGATCTAGAGCGATTCGATTGGGCGACGCCGGAAGACCAGCGGCTGTTCGCCTCCCTGATAGGCAGCATCACGAAGATACTACCCGTCCCAACTATTGACCTCACGGCAGGCGATACGTTGCATCGTCTCTATCACGCCAGCTTCGGTCTAATCGACTACCTGATCAAGTGCCTTGATCGCGCCATATGGAGTGTTCAAAGCGGCCAGGCAAGAGGCATCGATCTCGCTGTTCTGGCGTGTGCGTTTCGCGATGAAGTTTGGGCTGACGTACCACCGAGCAGGAATCCGTTTGCGAAAGAATTCACTTTCACCCCATTGATCGGGATTCACGAGCCCTTCGAGGGTTTCGATAGCACTTTGCGCGAGCCTCCGCGCGGCCCGGCGTAGCCGCAGGGCCGCATTTACATACATCCTATGTGGAGTCGTTCATCAAATGCTTTGTCTTATCAGAGCAAAGGGGGCGCTTGAGCTTCCGCAGCCCGATGCAACGTTATGGGGTCGGCGCGACGTGCGTCAGTGGGCGAAACCCTCTGTAGCCCCACCCGTTCAAGTCTCTCCTCACCCCTACGAGAGCTTCGAAAGCCTCATCTTCCGGGTAGCAGAGCGCAACGCATTGGGCTCCGCGAGCGTCGCGCTCCAGGCGCTTGGTGCGCATTGCGAGAGACCATCCCGCTACTGCTATAGGCATCTTAGTCCGCTACTCGGTATTGAACCCGCCGCGTTGGCGGCGATGCTGCCGACAGTAGTTGAGGGGGACCTTCACATCCTGGGGCACCAACTCTTGCGTGACCGCCACATTGTTCGGTATGCCAGTCGCCTTTGCCCGTTGTGTGTCTCAGGGCGCGGCTATGGCGCACTGGAATGGAGCCTTGCCCCATTTGCTGTCTGTGCCGAGCACGGTGTTTATCTGGTGGATCGCTGCGCATGCAGTCCGAAGCGGTCTTTGAACATGTTCCGCCGCAGCTACTTCACATGTAGATGTGGGGCTGACTTGCGCAACGCCGCCGTGTTACCTGCGAGCGTTGCCGCATACAAACTGGCCAAGGAGGTTCGACGGCGCTTTCGGCAGGAACCGGACGGGCAGCTGGACAGTGTGTTCCCGATATTGAACGCGTGGCCCGAAGACGCGCAGTTCGGCGATTTTCTGGACTTGATGATCTGCCTTGGCAATCTCGCACGTGGGCCAAGAGAGCTTAGCCGTCACCTCAGTCAAGCGGTGTATCGCTTGGATCGAGTTACCGCTCAGTTTGAGAACGCGGCCCACGTTCTTTCGAACTGGCGAGATGGCTTTTCATCGGCCTTTCGTACTGCCAACGCCACCGTCTACGCGTCAAAGTCGACATCGGATGCCAAGTTTAGGTTGTACCGGGCTAGGGCTAAACGGTACCTGCCGCCATTGGTGTATCGATGGTTGACCCTTCAGCGCTGACAGATGGCAACAAGCCTTTTTGAGCGACGCCAAGCATGCTGGATTTCCCTGTAGTTCCAACTTCCTTCCCAGACGAAGACTTGCTCGGCTTCTTAGCTAGGTGGGCGTACTCCAACGCGCTTACTGTCGCCGAGCTTGTAACCGTGTTCCGATCCAATTCCCAGACTGACATGAGTTCGTGGGTTCGCGATATGGGGCATCCGTTGATTTGGGATAGCGTACTCGACGAAGTCATGCATCCGAGCACTCGCCCAGCAAGAGCC
The DNA here is from genome assembly GCA_000955795.1 of Burkholderiaceae bacterium 26. Lineage (GTDB taxonomy): Bacteria > Pseudomonadota > Gammaproteobacteria > Burkholderiales > Burkholderiaceae > Ralstonia > Ralstonia chuxiongensis. Next base: position 115,603 of record JYOB01000014.1, on the reverse strand, counting down.
TGGAGTCATCGGAACCTCAAATTTTGTCCGCATTGCATGATCGAGGCCGGATATTGGCGAGCGAGTTGGTGTTTGATGCTTACGACCTGTTGCCCTCGACACGGCATATGGCTTCAGGAGCGTTGCGGTAGCTGTGGAACCGCGCTTAGCGTCGAGGCAATGCGATGCCTTCGGTGTGACATCTGCGGTAAGTCGCTCGCGGACGCCGACTCAGCGGTCCAACCGGCAGGTCGGGAAGCGCTGTGGGTTGCCCAACAACTCGACGTTCGGGTCGCTCGGCCAGGTGAGCGTAGCGACCACATCACCGGTGATCTGACGTTGTCCGAGTTTCACGAGCTCGCGTTGCGAGTTGGCGTCCGCTGTAGCACCGTCAACACCAAAAAGCCTCTCAAATTGAAGGGCGCCGGCGCACTGACCGTTGCAATACCCCTCGCGGAAGGAGCTGGCAAGGCGCTGATGAACTGGCCGTATGGATTCGAGAGCATGCTCGAAGCAATACGCGAGAAGAGATGCAACGCTTCCAGTTGGAAGATTCGCGACGCCATGGGGCCGATCCACAAGGACATCTATCGCTATCTCAAAGATCCGCGCTTTGATTTCGTACGGATGGCTTTCGAGTCATACATCCGCAATCATTGGGAAGCGCCTCTAGCATTTCGAAATAGAACCCTCGGCCTACAACTTGTTCGAAACCACTCTTGGGTGCCCGTATGCGAAGCCGCCAAGAGAAGTGGTGTAGAGCCAGCGCTGCTCAAGCGTATGGCAAAGGGTCGAGAAATAGCGACGCGTGAGCAGACTCACAAAAGCGGCCGATGTACTCGAATTGTTAACCTCGAGACGGTAAGTGACTATGCCGGCCAAGTACGACAGGCGATGACAGCAGAGCGGGCTGCAGCGCATCTCGGAATCAGTCGCAAGCGCGTGCGACAACTTCTTGAGGCTGGTCTGCTGGCCATGCTCGGCGGCGCTCCTAGCGCGGGGCAACGATGGTGGATTGATCCGACGTCTTTGGAGCGATGTGCGCATTCTGGGCGGCAAGTGGCAGATAAGCCGGAAAACTCTATCTCGGTGACGCAGCACGCGAAATGCTGTATCGCAACGGCCGAGAGTTTTGTGTCGCTGATTGGCGCGATCCAGACTGGCGAGTTGCCCGTTTGGGTCCCCTTTGGTTGCAATCACGCCTTGGGGAAATGGCGTCTCAGCAAGGCCGACCTCGCAGAATGGCGACTAGGTGCGGAAGCAGCTGGGGCATCAAGGCTTTCCGTTGGCGATGCGGCAGCGCAACTTGGCGTGAAGCAGGAGGTCGCCTACGCGCTGGTCCGAGCAGGGCTCCTGCCAGCCACAACTGAGAGTGCCGGCCGTCATGTGGCTCAATGGGTAGATGTCCAGGCGCTGAGTGAGTTCCAGAAGCGATATATTTTGGGCACAGAGTTGGCAGCGTTTGCAAGAACGAGCCCCAAGCGTATGGCCCAGCGGTTGAAGGCGTGCGGTATTCAACCTGTCGCTGGACCGGGCTCCGCGCGAGCTTCTTGCCGGCAGTATGTTTGGCAACGGACTTCAAGCGTCCTCTCTGCCGCGGTGGAAGAGACACCGGATCGATAAGGAAACGCAATGTCCATGGCCTCGAGCAGTGGCGATAGCCAGGGAAACCTGACGCCGATTGTCCGCCTGCTTCTATTTCTCGACTACGACGGTGTGCTGCACCCAGACGCTGCGTACTTGGTGAGTGGGCGTCCCGAGTTGCGAGCCGAGGGCGAGTTGTTCATGTGGGCCCCGATCCTGGAGGAAATTCTCGCTCCATATCCTCAGGTGCAACTCGTGTTGTCGACTTCCTGGGTGCGGGTTCTTGGTTTCAGTCGAGCTCGTGACTTTCTTCCCAACGCTCTGAGTGGACGCGTCATCGGAGGGACTTGGCACTCTGCGATGGGGCGCCACGCAGAGGGCACTCACAAGGTTGATAGCAGCTGGTTTGTGTCCGCATCACGCCATGATCAGATCGCCAGATACATCGCGCGAGCCCGTTTCCCAGTAGCTGATTGGGTTGCCGTAGACGACGACGGCGAAGGCTGGGATGTGGCGATGCTCGATCACTTGATCTTGACGGATGGTGGCCTCGGCTTGTCCGATCCTGAGGTTCAATCTGCACTGCAGCGGAGGTTGCGGAGATTGACTCAGGTCGTTGAGTAAAACTGCCGACGTTCCGGTATGCGCCTGCGATCGAGTAGCAACGTTTCTCCGCTGCTCTTCAATCAGCTATCTTCCCGAGCGGGAAGATTTCGGTGAGAAGGCGTGATGAGTCGGCTGAGTCTTCCCGATCGGGCAGCCACTACGCCGTTGCCGTCAATGACTGATGTCAAAGAGATGCCCTAGCGTAGAGTGAGGGCGTTTCGAATAGGCGGAGCGGGAAGCCGCGGCGCACTCTCCAACCTGTCCCCCTTTTTTTCAGGGGCGCGAGCGACGCTGAGACAGTGTTAGGCACTTACAATAGTTGTAGCCACCTGCTTTGTTGGGTGCTACCAGTTCACCCCGTGGCGACCTCGGGTGATCAACGCACCATGTGGCAAGTCGCTCATCATTTATCGGCCATAGAGATTTGGCCCACCGTCTAGGTGGGGCGCGACCCGAGCGGACGCGGCAGTCCAGCTAACTGCTTAATCCAACGGCTCAAGCCCCCGTTTTTTTGAAGGCCCTGCGCAGCAGGGCCTTTTTCTTTGAGCAATATTCTGCGCAGGCAAGCGGGCAGCTAGTTGTCGTGTGGATATGGCAACAGTTCCACTCTGCCGTACCGTCCACCACCCCTTACAGCCCACAATCGACGACCCCACCATCAGCAAAGTGCGGTCCCATGCCTCAGTGTAGGAACGAAGCTTCCGTCGAACGGGGCAACGGCTCCGGGGAGGATTTTAGGCGCACTGCGAGTCCACGCGGCAACGACGTAAGCTCAGGCGCTGCTGGGGCGCTCTTGGTTGCTGTGCCAGAAACGGTTCCGACCGCAATCGGAGAGGCCTGAATGCCGATCCAGATTTTTTCTTCAGTCTGGCCAGTGTGATTGTAGGTAGCGCCATTCAGCCCGAAAGCGGTCGCCGTGACCTGCGCAGTGCTGGTGACGTGCTTGTAGTGCTGCAGGGTGACATCGACGATGTTTGCTGCCGAAATCCAATAGACAACTCCGTACGTGCCAGGTCCCTCATTGTGCAAGATGCAGGCTTTCAGCCCCTCGATACCGGGATAGCCGTTGTTCGGGCTAGTCGATGAGAACTGCGCTGTCCCCGCAACCGTTGCCTTGATTTCGTCGTAGTACTCAGCAGATGCCGTTGCGTTGACAAAAGGAACGTTCGCCGTTGCGGAATACTTGTTGTTAACCAAGGCAGCGTAGGAAGGCGATGGATTCGTCTTTGGCGTGACCTCCACTGTCGCCCCACTGATAACGCATTGTGCAGGAGAGAGCTTGGCTGGGTCGCACTTGCCATCAGCGCCCGCGAAACAGTACGAACCTGGCACGGTATTGATGCCCGCTGACAACAAGCCATTGTTTGACGGGATAAGCGTCGGATCGAGATTCGGGACGGCATTGATTTGGATGCCGTCATCGCGTGCCGGCAATTGCGTCCCGCACGCCGAAAGCAGCAAGGCGCCCGCCGCAAGCGATATGGCGGACTTGACTCGCACCGTGGCGCGACTTGACTGCCCATTGATTCTCGACCATTTTTCATCTTTCATTGTTTCTCCCCTGCCGGCGACAACCCGGTTTTCGTCTGCCGTTCAATTTGTCTTCGCCCTCGTCTTGCCTTCCGCTCGCCAGTGTTACCACCCTGAACGGCTCACACGTCTGCGAACGCTTTCCGCAAGCGTGATAACCATCCTGACGGTACAAGCTCAACCTACACTGACTCAGTGAGACGGCATCCTCGCGGCACGACACCCCTGCACTACTGTTTATGAAGCGCCCGCAACTTAGCGACAATGTCGGGCTCTGTCACCACGATGGCATCAAAGGTTTTGGATTCATCGCTAGAAATAAAATCTGGGAAGCAGTTCGCGGAGCTGTTTCCGCAAAACACATCGACGTGCTTACCTTTGATCGCGCCACCTGTATCGCCCGCGAAAAAGTATCCGTCGTGCTTAATGGTGTCGCCTGACGGCAAGTGAATCTCCACACCTTTTGCCTGACGAACAAACAGCACGGTACCAAACGGAATCGTGTTTTTGTCGACGGCGATCGTACGATACGGAACCAACTTGTAGTCCTGTACACCATCGCCATATGCTCCTTTCGCCGAAGCAAAGTAGGACCGGCCAACACCGAGAATCCAAGGCTTCTTAATCGGATCGATCTTGAGGACCGAGGCGCAGTTGACTTGCGAGCTGCGGCCGATGCCGCTGTAGTTCAGCGTTCGCAGCCCACCTTTAGCGGGCACTTGAATCGTTCCCTCAATCGCGCCCAAGCACCAGTCGCGAGGCGATACGTTCTCCGACAGCGATTTGCCGCTGCGATCTCTAAACGGCAATCCGCTAGGTGCACTGGCCGCCGAGTGCACGAAGTAGTGCGTTGCCCACAACTGCAACGACTGCCCGGCATTCTGCGATTGGCTGGGAAGATCAAAATCAGCTTGCTCGGACGCCGCGAATGCTGCTAGAGGAAGCACTGCACAGGCAACTGCGACAAAACGAAGAAAACTCATGGAATCCCCCGGTAGCGGGCAGTACCCAGAATGGATTAGCCCATAGCAGGTACGCGTCGACGCACGTCCTACGCACAACCCTAGTGGATTTCCCACCGATTTTCGATACCCATGACTGGGGAATATTTTGGACTTAGATCGTTTGATGGAATGCGGTCAGCCGATCGCAAACAGATGACGGAGCATCCTGTGACGAGCACCGAGAAACAGCCTGTAAGCACGCAGGCGTCGTCTATCAAAAGTTCAGGTGGAGGCTCGAACAGCTCAGCTGGTGCCACCGCATTCGGTTTGGTCTTGATGAGGCTGCGACGACAACGATCTATGACCCAACAGCGACTCGCTGTACAAGCGGATCTGGATAGAACCTATATCTCCTACCTAGAGAATGGGCATAGATCTCCATCGCTCGACACGATGCTGGTCATCTCTCGGGCTTTGTGCATTTCGCTGGCACAACTTGCTTCGCTTGTCGAAGGCCATCTAAGCGCAAAGGCAGGCGAGCCCCCAGCGCGCTAGGAGGTCCATGTCTAGTTGTGCCCGAGGTACTTCCATTTACGGCTCCGCCCCAAGCGAGTGCTTGTCGAATATCTCGCGCCGGGCTTTAGAAGGGTTGACCGAAAGGCGATCCTCGACTCAACTCGTGAGTCATATCCAACAGAATCCGCCGCAATGACTAGGGCACTACGGTCGTCACGGCGAACCTGTCCTGACGCAAAGTAGTTGACGCCAAGGAGTGAAGATGGACGATAAGGATTTCTATCCGACCAAGAACGCACGCTGGTCCCGCGATGAACTGATTTTGGCGCTCGAACTCTATATGCGATATCGCCCATCTCTTCCTGCCAAAAGCGCTCCCGCCGTCATGGAGCTATCGGAGCTCCTCAATAGCCTTGCGACCGTATTGGGTGAGCGCGCTGGCGGCACCTACCGAAATGAGAATAGCGTCTACATGAAGTTGATGAACTTCCGGCGCCTGGATCCAGAGTACACGGCTGATGGCAAGAAGGGCCTCACTCGAGGCAACAAGGATGAGGTTTGTGTTTGGGACGAGTTCTCGGGAGATCTGGTGCATCTGACCGAGGTGACGCGGTTTATTCGGAGCGGAATCGCCGAGCATGCAGACAATGCAGGCCTCGCTGGTCCGGGCGAGCCGGGTATCGAGGAGGCCGAGGAGGGGCAGCTCGCGACGAGAATGCATCGCCACCGGGAGCGCGATAGGCGATTGGTGGGGGAGGCTAAAACCCGAGCACTAGAGATGTACGGTAGGCTCTTCTGCATGGCATGCAATTTCGATTTCTCGAAGACGTACGGTGATGCAGGGCAAGGCATCATAGATGTTCACCACACGAAGCCAATCCACACGTTGCTGCCTGGCGAGAAAACAAGGGTCGGCGACTTGATTCTCCTTTGCTCAAATTGCCACCGAGTTGTGCATTCGAAGCGAAAGTGGCTCACATTGGAGCAGTTGCAAGCTGCGCTGCGTGGCTAGCGCCCCCGCTCTGCCATGCATTCTTGGTTTACGGAGCCGATCGCGATGCAGCTTTCTAGGCGAGGTGCAGCAGTAGTCTACCGCTCTGGTTGAGACGCCCATCCGGAAAACTCGCCAAGCGGTAGCATGTCTCGGCCACGGTCTAGGGCCTCTCGTATCCCTCGCAAACGAGCATCGTATTGTTCGATCAGCATTGTTAGATTGAGATGGGCGGCAACAATATCGGATACGAGTTGGCTGCTCGGTTTTTTCTCTTGCTCAATGGCTCTTTCCATCCTCGCAAGGTCAAGCGATAAATGATCGACTAAAATTTTCGCATTGCACATCGTCAGAACCACTGCTGCGTGAATGTGGTCTACCCGCGTCAGCATTGTCTGTAACGTCAAAGATGCGTTAGCGGAGCGTTGCTGCCAAGATCGAATATCAAGGGCACAGTAAGGCTCGTCGGGTCGGGTCAACTCGAAGGCGATGATGTGAGCGTCGAACTGCGCTTGTACCAGGACAAAACGTACGCTCCAGGCAGCCTCTTCGCCTTGTTCTCGTCGCCAACGACGAGCTTGTCGACTTTCGCTTCGCGCCAGCCAAGCTGCTCCCGCAATTGCTATGATCGATCCAGTAGCTTGTGCCCAAGCGGCTGCGTCAGCCCCCCACCCCTTTGTTGCCACATTCTTGTATGCGGCGATGCCAGTGATGCCCACCAGAATGCCGATCATTCCCACAAAGATCAGTTCTCCTAACCTTTGATGTACGCTCTGCAGCCGCTTTTTCAGTAGATGGAGGCGTGTTCGCGAAGGTAGTTGATTCTCCTCGTCGCGGTCGGCCACCGCATGCTCCTCGTCGTTTGCTTGTTCCAAGGCAATGCCTTTTTCGTTAGCGTCTCGATCCAGCTTCATCTCGTAGCTAGGCTCGCGCTATAGTCCTTCTGGCGTGAGCGATATAGGCCAGCGGTCTTGCTTCAGCGGCGCGGCGCGGGTCTCGGATGCTTGCTATTGCCAAGTATGCGGCGCCAACGAGTGAAAGGGCCGCTCCAGCATAAGCTATGGCGTTCCCTTGATCGGTCGCTTTCATGGTGAGCCCCGCTCCGAACAAGGGGGCTAGTGATCCATAGACTATTTTGCCAAACGCCGGGCGCATCGCGGCTTCGATCTCCGAAACTTGATCCTGACACTCTTGTATAAATGAGTTCGTCATTGCGGCTCGCGCTTCGGGGTCTGGCTGTAGTGAAACCAAGCCACAATGAGCTTCGATCTTAGAGCGAAGCTGCGGGAGCAACGCCCCATGCCTTTGCTTGAATCGGATGAGTTGGTCTGCATCTATGGGGCCATCAGGTACTGGAAGCAGGGCCTTTAAGATTACTTGTCTCGCCTTCGACGTATGCAGAGATCTGTCGCTTCGGTGCGCTGTGCGAGGTGTACCGAGCATTGACGAAAACACTAAATTATTAGTTATGGGCGTTGCCCTTACCGTTGGCAAGGCGCCGAGTACGGTGGCTAGATAAGCCATAAAATGGTTGGCGACTACCGTATCCACGTCCAGCCAGGCCCAGTTGACTCGCTTGGCCAATCCTAGATCAACAAGATAATCAGGTATTTCGCCCATCTTTTCGGCATGAATTCGAGTGGATTGTATTTTCACATCGGGCCTAGCATATTTTCTGCGGTGCAGAACATTGGGAAGCAGCCGCTTCTCTAAATACTCCATAAAGCAGACATCAAAGCCCTCCGCTTGCTGGATCAGCGCACCCGGCATAACCGGCTCAACCAGACCTTCAGATAGCAGCGATCTAGTGAGCGGGTCCATTTGGTCTGGGTTGTATAGGTGATCCGACGGAACGATAGACGCGAGCTTATCCCAGTACAGTATTGCCTGCGTTGTCCAAGACGTGCTGGGGACGTTGATGTACGGAAAATAGAGGGCACTTTGCGACATCGCCGGTTAAGATAATTAAGTTGATATGGGTAGGTGCAGGATGATCAAGTACGGAAGGCTCTGCTTTCTTGGCGTTATCAATTACCGTATCGTCCACCGCCCGCATGCCTGTGGGGACCCCCCGGGCGAGGGGGGCACCGCGCTTGCGCGCAGGAAGGCATAATCGACCGAGACGAAATTGAGCACTTCGTGATCGTAGATCACGCTAGATTATTTTGAACGGTCGATATACTGGTGCGATGTCACGTGCCGGATGTTGAGCGCAAGGAAGATCGGTCTCGCCTAACCGTCGAGTTCGAGCCTGCTGGGCTTTAGCATGCGTAGGGGGCCAAATGTTCCTCTTGTGGCAGGCTGACCTGCCTTGATACTTGAAATCCAGTCTAAAAATCCTGAAGGAAGAAATATGGCCAATGAGGCTGATGCGCTCCGGCGGTTGATCCAAATTCTTGATACACCCGTCAGCGCTGCACTGCGTGTTGCAGCAATAGAGGGGCTTGGCGCAGCAGGTGGCGACGTGGCGCGAGCAGCTCTCATCCGAGTGCTCGACCAGCCGGCGTCGGTCGAAGTGCACGCGGCCGCTGCTCGCGCGTTGGGACGAGCGACGCATCGCTGAACTGATCGAAGATGGCGGGTGAGGCCCGTAGCCGGGCGGTGAAGTATGCGAACCCCGCCCGCTAAATGTTTTTCGCTCCGTGGGACAGGTTGCGGAAAGCCGTCGACTTCCTCGTATACGTTACCGAGTCTGAGCGAGAGTCGGCCGCTTTGCGGCACGTCTAGCGGTCCACTGCCTATCTGCCGGATAAATTTGCTAAACAACACTTTGACCGCTGTTTCGATAAGCGACGTCTAGTGGTTGAGAACTGACCGCTAGGATCTGTCCTGCAACGCGCTGCCTACAGCAATAACTTTGCGGTGGACGACGGGGGCCCAACGATCTGACGCGAGGGGCCGGGCTCCGCCCTGCCTCAAGCTTTCTCGCTCAGCAAATTGCTACTTCTTGCTTGGTGAACGCAGGTCCACGTGCTCAACAGCGTGGAGTGCGGCGTGGTCCAGAAGAGCGACAAAGCGTTCGACTGAATCTTTGGCCAATCTCAAGCAAGCGCCGCTTCATTTGAAGTTTTGAAACCATGTCGATTGAAATCACCGGTCCCGAGCGCTATGAGTTCCAGTACTACGTCACGCTGGAGCTTGTGCTTAGGCTTTGGGCCTACGATGTACGTGCGGTTGTTGACAGCGGCGGAGAGGACTCGACGCTCGAGTTTCAGGTTGATGGCCAGCATGTAGTGCTTGAGCTGCAGGTTAAGGGTGCCGAGCATCACACTAAGGCCGTTGACGACGCGGTGTTGCTTGAATACCTTGCGCACTTTCCAAGCCGAAGTTCGACAAACAGCTTGCTTGAACGGCTCTTGAAAGAGCCAAGCAAGTTGGTGATTCTAGTCTGTGCTCAGCGTGCCATGGACTTTGCTTCACCGCTGACGGTGAGGTCGGACTGGCGCGGGAAGACCCACAGGACTCCACCACTGACAGCAACCGCAGCGCAGTCGTTCTTGACCCAAATCGTAGCGTCTAAACCTAACAAAGACTCCGGCTTGGAACGTAAAAGGGCAGCGGACCTCTCTGCTCTAGGAAAGGCAATCTCAGCGACGCAGCTCAATGAGGCGTTTAAACGCCTGTTCTTGCAAGATAACGTGACGAAGGAAAACGTCACAGCTCGTCTGTTTGAGCACTTGCGAGAACTTGCAGTGCCAAGTGACAGAGCGGAAGGCGCTCTCCTCCAAATGCTGCAACGAGTGCGCGACAGCAAAGGGACCGGGGTAAATCTGGTGCCTGCGCTCAAGACGGTACTGACGACGGAGGTCGTACCTTCGGTTCGTCCAAGCGATTACGTCTCCCGAGGCGCCGAAAAAGCATGGGGTGTGGAGCTTGCCGACAAGCGGGCGCTACTATTGTCGGGGCCGCCTCGGTGCGGCAAGACTGACGCGGCAAAGTGGATCGCGGCTGACCTGCAAATGCAGGGCTTTGAGGTCGTCCGCCTTAGTTTGGTTGACGAGGCTGAGCGTGTTCTCCTGGATAGGCGTCGGACTGAGATTGTGGTCGTGTTGGATGACCCCCTCGGTTCCGATCTTGAAGCAAACTCGAAGGCCGGGCAGGCGCTGAAGAGCCTTGATAGGCTTATCCGGGAGCTAGAACAGAATCGGCGCCTGATCGTGGCGCAATCGCAAGAGGCGCTCCTTGCAGCAAGGGCCTCCGATTCTTTAGGCAAAGTTAAAACCGGTGGATTGTCTTGGCATGACTTGGGCGCATATCCCCCAGGATTTCTATCCCAAGTCTGGGACAGGCAGGCGCAGAGCAATGAAGTTCCGATCGGTATCAAGAATGCCATTGCCACGGCCATAGCCGCTGGGGATCTCGACGTACCGGCCGGCGTGTTGGCGCATGTGGCGGCCTATCACGAACAGTTGCAAGGTGCTGACGTGGTTCGTCAGGCTCAGAGCTTGGCTAGTGAATCCGCGACCGACTTCGCTATGACCCTGCGCACTAGTGGCGCAGTAGAGGTGACGCGTGCATTGGCTATCGGCTCCACCGCGGTTGAAACTTCCGGGGACCGCGACTTGGCCTTCATCTTAGGAGAAGGCCAAGAATTCGAAATACCGAGTTTACTAGGCGCTTCAGTTTTCTCACTCGGCGATGAACTCGACGAGCATGCCACTGCGCCGAGCTATACCGAAGCACCAGTTTTGCCTAAGAGCGCTCGAGAGAGCCTCACAAATTTAGAACTGCATCGTGTGCTCCGACGCCGAGAGCCCAACCACTTCCAGTTCTCCCATCCGTACTATCGGTCGGCCGCTCGTGCACTAGTACGGCAGGCGGTATCGATGGAGCGAGACGATGTACTCTCCGCGATACGCAGAGGGCTCTTTTCGCCTTCGCCAAGCACTTCGGCGGCGGCAGCCAGAAATCTGTGGTGGTTGCATCGCGATCTGGGGGAGGCTCTCGGCCTTGGTGAGGCTCTTGTCAAATTGGCGGAGAGTGGTCTTCGTTGGTACTTTCCGACCACCCGAGACCTCTGCTATGAATTTCTTCTTGAGGTCGTCCAAGCCGAACCCGAGAAATACCTAGAAAGGCTACAGCATTGGGTCAACTCTATGACCCGTATCAAGTTCGAGGACGTTAGCTGGGATCACGGCGAGCCATTCTTCCCGTTCAAAGGCGAGTACTCAATTCCATCCTTTCTTAGGAAGGTGCCAGTTCCAGACGAAGCACGTGTGCGCAAGACGGTAGCGAAATTGCGTGCGAGCGACGCGCTTCCAAATTCCGGCAGCGCGGCGGAAGCGCTGCGCTTCTTCAAGACTCGGCCGAGTGAGCTTGATTCTGCCGCAATGCTTCGACTCCTCGGCTTCTCCGAAGGCTTAATACGAGCCGAGGCAGCCTACACCTGGCTGCTCGTTGAACGGACAAACGACGTTGAGATTCTGGAACGCCTTCGACGCGATACGCACCCATCCGTTGTGAGCCGAATGCTTCGTGCGGTCACTAAGGCCTGGGACCAGGTTGGGCCGAACCGAAGGGAAATCCTAGCAGCGCTGCTGCGAGCGTCAATTGACCAACCCGAGACCGCCGCAATTGTAGTTTCGGGGCTCTTGAACCACTTCTACTCTGACGATGACTACGCTTTGGGCAGAGATAGGGCATCAAAGCCATGGGCTCTCGTTGGTGAAGTGCTAGCACCGGCCCTTAGAGGTTTTCCCAATTCATTCCGTATGGCGGGAGAGCGCCTTTACGACGTCTGCAATACTGCGCTCACCTATTTGTCGCCATCGTCTTCTGAGGCTGTTATCAACGCCTGGATCGACTGGTTGCAAACTCGCATCGCCGCTGGCTACCTACCAGACGACTACATGCTTGGTCTTGTGACGTCCTCGCTCAATGCGCCAGCGCTATCTGCGCAGGATAGACGGGCGGCCATTGAGAGACTGCTTGCCGTGCCGAGCACCGGCGCAGTCTTGGTCTTCGTCGCTAATCTTGTGGCGCGCTGGAGTGACTTGCGTGACGCTGAGCGGTTGATGGTCATGAAACTTTTGGTCAGTGAGCGCGAGGATGAAGTATGGATGAAGGCTGCCGCGCTTACACAGGACAGTGTTCCCGCAGAGATTCAAGAGCTGCTCTTAGGTGCAGTTGACGGGTTCCATGTTCCGGTGCCCCAGTTTGTTGACCGTTTGGCCCCTTCACTGCTCACTGCCTGTGTCCAGATGCATCGAGGGTCTCCGCAGCCACTGTGGTATCTAGGCCATCACCATGATCACTCACCAACCTGGATGGCTGTCATTCGGCAACTTGCTCGAACGCCGACTCATCCCCTCTTTGAAGATTGCCTCGACGAATTGTTCAGCTTCGAGGAAAGGTACGGCGCAGAGGAGCTCAGTCAAGTAATTCGCGAACTGGATGCCTCTAGTCGTGAACGTGTATTCGGCCTCCTCTTGGCTTGGAAAACAGGCGTAGTTGGCGATTGGCATCAGCCGGAATTTGACCTTCTGCTGGAACTGGCCCCCGATGACCACACCCGAACAGAGATGGTGGGTCGTATGGTCAAAAAATCGGATCAAATCATCGAGAGCACTGAGGACGTCGATAAATGGTCGCATCGCCCGGATGTCAGGGAAGCACTCAAAGATAAGTTCCTGAATGATTTCGTGATTCGTGACACATGGGAGGCACTCAAAAGTAACAATGCACAGTTGACCTTGGAGCTAAGAACAATGATGTCTGAGCTCCTAGTATCCCTAGTTGAAACCCATCCTCCCGCACTCCCCTCCACTTATTGGGATGTGGACCGATACCTCAAAACACTCGACGCTGGGGGCGATTTCTTATCGAGGGCCGGTATTGTGCGAGAACGCGCAATCATTACCTTCGGAAAACTACGGTTCTCTGGGGTGAGGCCCCCCTCCAAGCGATTACCTGATTGGATTGGCCCTGGGTAGCGGAATTTATACAATCGTGGATAAGAGTCAAAGCGCCACGAGTAGGCGGGTATTGTCGCTAGCAGACCTTCATGCAAGTAATGACAAGGTCTGGTAAAGCGTGGCTTAGTTTGCGGAGTGGAAAATGCGTATTCGAGAAATAAATATTAAAAAAGATCTTCTCAAGGATTGTGGGTTGCCAACAATTGACATGTCTCGTCTTGGGCAGGTCGTTGTGGTTGCTGGGCCGAATGGAATTGGTAAGACGCGACTATTAAAGGCAATTCGTCGATGTGGGGAGTTGCGCAATGAATTGCGGGATGACAGTCTCGAGAGTCTCAACGATGTCAAGAGAGAGCTCGAGAATAGAGACAGAGGAATAAGGCTCACTCAACAAACTCGGCAGGAAAAAGAGGAAATCGCTGATCGAATTATCGACGCAGAGCGAAGAATTGATCTATTGTCTTCTCTGAAAGTTGATGCGCCTCACGGCTATCCACTTCCGATTGTCGATATTCTTCCAAGAAGTCTTTCAATGGATCCAATTGGAGAGCAGACACTATCGACAATCCGTGAGCGCGCGCGGAATGTAAGCCTCGGGAAAATCGAGCTCGATAAACTAAGCGAGGCTGTGTTTAGCTACATATACACCGAACAAAAAAATTACTTTGAGGCCACGCACTCTGGGAACCCCCGTCGCGATGGATATGCCGGCGAAGTCATTTTTCGGTACAAAGCTCTGGAAAATCAAATTAATGATTTTCTTGACACAAAGCTAACTCGATCGCGCGAGGGTGATCCCTTGTTGTTCGGGCAACCTTTGGACAGCCAAAAGCTTTCTGATGGGCAAATTATCCTGCTGCACGTCGCCATTGCATTGCATGCGAGAGAGAAAAGCCTCAAGGATGTGATTATATTTATGGATGAGCCGGAAAATCATCTTCATTCGGCGATTCTGATTGAGGTGGTTGATAGGCTTCTAAGTAAAGTTGGAAACGGGCAAATCTTCATTTGCACGCACTCCATTCCGCTCGTTGCTCATCTCGCATCCATCGATCCATTTTCGATTTGGTACCTGGGTAAGGACGGGGTGAAGCGAGCTGGGCAGGAACCGGAATCGATTTTAAAGGGGCTGATGGGGAGCGAGGCGGCTATCAATGGCCTGTTCGATTTCCTGAAATTGCCGCGCGAACTTGCAGCGGCAAACTACGCTTCTCAGTGCCTTCTCCCGCCTCAAGTCGTCAGTTCTTCGGCAAAGACAGATCCTCAATTGCACCAGATAGCGACCTACCTGCAAGAGCAGGCGGCGAAAGAGGGGCGTCCCGTGAGAATTCTCGACTACGGGGCTGGCAAGGGACGTATTCTGAGTGGCCTGCATGACCGCTACTCGAAGACGGAGGGGCCAATGTCAAAACACGTTGAGTACTACGCGTTCGAGCCGATGGATGATGGCAGTGGATCATGCCAGAAGGTAATTGACAGTGTGTACGACGCATCGGAGCAGCGCTATTTTTCTGACTTCGAAAAAATTAAAGCCGCTGGTCTGAAATTTGATGTCGTTGCTCTGACGAACGTGCTGCACGAGATTCATCCGGATCAGTGGGGTGAGATATTCTCAAGAGAAGGTATTCCAGCGATACTAAGTGACAGTGGGTCTCTTTTGTTGGTTGAAGACCATCATTTGCCTGTCGGTGAGCGTGCGCATGAATTTGGTTTCATTCTTCTTGACACGTCTGAGTTGAAATTGCTTTTCGATGTGGGGCTGAATGATGAGGAAAATAGGTTATTTCGATTTGCGGATGCCAAGGGGGATGGACGGCTAAAGGCACACGTTATTCATCGTTCGCTAGTTGAGAAATTTACGACGAATACTCAGTTTGGTGCATATGAATCTCTGCGTCGCCGAGCTCTAGTGGAGCTTACTAAACTAAGGAAGTTGGAGCTGCCAAATTATTCGATCGGTCAACGCTTGGGTCTCTGGACTCAGCTTTTCGCCAACACGTCTCTGTTTTTTCATAGCCAAGAAGCAACGAACAGGGCTGTATCCAAGAATTGATTGCCTAAATGCACGCGCCTTTGCTGTGTCGTTGCGATTCAGGGCGCTGAAAGGCTTCTTCTGCCGATGCGGTGCGGAGCTGCACGTTGCCGCTGCGCAGAAGCTGCACAAGGGCATAGGCTAGTTGTGAGCGTAGTACTTCCGAGCACGTGCTCAGCAGGGCGCACCTGGGTCCGGTGCAGTACGATGGCCGTCCACATAGGAGAGCCTGTTGGACTCGAGAACGCAGACATTGAAATTAGTGCAGAAGTTAGAGGAAGAACTCGATCAATTTCCGCTCTCTAGCGTCATCCGAAGTCACGCGCTGTTGTCTGAACAAGCACTCGATGCTTGGTCTGATCGCCTTCGGGACATGGGCCATCCAGGGCGAAAATACTGGGACCACCCTGCAGAGCTGATGTACGACGAAGCTGGCGTACTGCTCGGCGCGATGTTTGTGCTTGTCCAGGCCGCCATCACCGAGACTGTATCGATCGTGAGGCGGATCTATGAGCTCAACGGACAGAAGATAAACAAGGACGCGGTGATGTCGTTGGAGGCGGAGCTCGATTCGAAATCAGGCCTGAGCTACGTCGCGATTGCAAATGGAGCCGCAAATTTTTATAAGCACCGCTTCGAGTGGCAGAAGGATTGGCTCGGAAGCGCGTCCAAGCAACAGGAAACCACAATTTGCCTCGTCCGCTCCGTTGGAATGAGGCCTGAACGAGACTTGGCAGAAAACCTGCTCTGCGCCCTCCATGCCATTGCGAAAACAAACGGCCGCCAGCGGGACCTAGCCAATCTGGTCGTAGAGCAATGGCGCGGGCGACTTGCGATCCGTCTGCGTAGTCAATTCAATCTGAGCTAGAAGAATTACTGCATCCTGGGAGCCGAGATCGAGAGATCAGTGGCCCTGGAGCCGCGGAGCCCCCGAGCGATTCCCGCTACTGTTCGAGTGAAACGACGTCGCGAATCGACTCGAATTCAGACACTAGGTCGGGTTGATGCTGGCGCAAGTACGCCAGTGCTGGCTCGCACTCCAAAAGCTTCACGAGGTATCCCTTGGCCAGAACGAGATTCAAAACATCTTGGCCGTAGGTCTGCTCGACGATCTTGTACTGTTCTTGCAGGTTGCTCATCTCCCGTTCCATCTTAGCCATCTGCTCATGCGTCACTCCAGTTAGCTTGGCCGGCTTCTTTCCGTCGACAAGGCGTGCGGCTGGCGTAGCAACGAGAAGCGCCTCTGCATAGGCAACCGTAACGTTGTTCGCGGCAATCATCAACTCGACGCATTCAACCTGGCGCGTCGGCTTCATTTTTCGAAGCGCTCGCGCTAGCTCTGTTGAGAACTGCCGGTCGCGCAGTAAATCCACCGCCTCCGGGCAGATTCCTTCCAGAAGATTCATCTTCTTCACGATCTGAGTGGTATCGACGGAAAGAGCTTTGGCGAGACGCTCCAGCGAGACGCCACGTTCAATGGCACGTCGGACCATGAAATGCTCTTGAATGGTCGACAGGCGGTTGATGCGGTTGTTGTAGGTGTATGCCTCGTCATCGGTAGCAACCAAGCAGGAGGCGTTGTCGTGGCCCAAGTCGCGCAGCGCGAGCAGTCGGATGTGCCCATCCAGCAGGATGTGGTTGCCCGACTGCTGGTCCACTGCTGTTACGGTCAACGGCTCAATCAAGCCCACTTCACCGATGGACGAGAGAATCTGCTTGAACTTTCGAGTGCTGGTCAGGCCCGCCGGAGTCCTGCGGGACGGAAGAATGCGCGGCAAGGGAACGGCAAGCGGCTCAGGCACAAAGCCTAGAGTGACGCTTGTCATGGTGAGCTCCCGGTAGGCCAGACTCGTTCGGCGAGGTACTTCGGTAGTGTTGTCAGTGATTCCGCCCGCAGCAGATTCACGAAGTTCTCATCTGCGAACAGTTGTCGGAGCGCGCCAACAACAAACAGGAGTCGCTGCTGTGTGAATTCGGCCTTGCGGACCATCGCTTTCTGTCGCTCCACCTCACTTTCATACGTCCGGACGAGGCTTGAGGTGGTCACGTCATCCCGCCTGCCAATCATGTAGCGCGATGCGGATCTGCCCAGCGTTTGGCGTCGCTCGATAACGCGCCGCGCGTTTATCAGCTGCTTGCCTCGTAGCTTTCCAGATTCGTAGGCCTCCTGCAGCGCTGCTTGGATTGCCTTGTCGTCGTCTCCGGCCCCAACGATGGCGAGCGCAGCTGTAAGAGGAATTGTTCCTTTCTCAACAGCAATCAGCAGGCGCTCTTCCCCGTGCTGGAGCAAGGTCAGGACTCCCTGCACATAGGCTGTTGTTAAGCCCGTCTTTTCCGCGATCTTTTTGGGCGAATACCCGCTGTCACGCAATTGCCGGATACCGGCCAGCAACTCAAGAGGGCGACACTGACGACGCGCGATGTTCTCGGCCAGGCTCATGATGAACGCGTCCTCGTCGCTAACGTGGACCACCATCGCAGGAATCGTCGCCTCCCCTAGCGAGCGGAACGCCTTGAGCCGTCCCTCACCGCAGACAAGAAGGAATTTTTCACTGCCGTCTGCAGCAGCCCTCGGCGTGACAGTGATTGGCTTCTTGAGGCCAATAGCTTTGATGTTCCCGACGATCTCGTCAAAGACCTTGCTGTTCCGCTCTCGTGGGTTGATCACGTCGATACGGTCGATCGGAATCATCCTGATCTCGCCAGGTTGCGGTTGTGTGTTCATGCTGCTCTTCTCAGTTTCGCCCGTTCGGCCATGCGATACAGATAGTCCAGCGTGTCGAAGCGATAGCTTTCGTACTCAATGGCGTTGCGCTCGGCTAGTCTGATGCCGGGGCGAGCGAAGTCGAGGCGAGGCAACAGGTAGTAGTCCAGCGGCGCATCATTCGCCTTGTTCAGACGAATCGCCACGGTGACGTCCGGCAAGAGGCTCGTGTCGAACCGCACCTTCCAGTGATAGCCGCCATTCGTTCTCGGCTGGCAGCGCGACAGAACAATCGATACAGTGAATTCCCTGTTGACGTCCAGGATGTCGGTCGCAGGATCTCGGAGGACCATGCCGCCTAGATCGGCAATGGTTTGCTCTGTTTGAGTGACGATCTTTGGATGCAGTTGTCGCAGGAAACGGTTGATCTCCAAGTACCGATAGTCGCGATCAGGCGTGAAGCCCACTGTTTGGTAGGCTCGTATCAGGCTCCCAAAGCGATACACATAGGCTGCGGAAGATGGCATGCCCTCCGTCTCGTCGATGATGAGGCCGGACAGGAAGCCGCGGTTCCGATAAAGATTGCGCAGCCGCTCGATCAACTCCTCGCTGCTGTACCGCCTGGCGCGGGCCCGCATGATTCCTTGAGCGGTGTAGAACACGTCCGGTGCGACGATTGGCTCGAAGGCGCCGTCCTTGCGGATCCACATGTCTGGAGCGTTTACGACACGGGCACGTTTGAGTTTGCATGACACGCGGTTGTAGATGTTGTTGCCGATGTATTTTTCGTTGGTGAGCACCTCCCTAACAGTTGCGCGAGTCCAGTCGCGGTCCAAGTCCGTACGCACATGCATGGTGTTCAGTCGCGCGGCGATGTCGAACTCGTTCATGGACTCATCGATGAACCAGTTGTAGACCAGATTGACAATACGCACCTCGCTCTCGGGGCCCGGCACTAGGACGACGCGATCGGTTTGCAGACTCTTGCGCTGACCGCGGCAGAGTTCTGCCTTCATGAGACCGTGCTCGTCGACCAGCACACGGCGCAGACCAAAGCCGGCAGGACCGCCTTGCCGGAAGCCCATTTCGATCAGACGGCACTGTCCAGCAAACACCTTCGCAGAGAGCTCCCGACTGTATTCACCCGCCATGGCGCGCTTGACGCCTTTTACGATTGTCGAGACAGGTGAGCCATCGTTGTCGAACTGTTCGGCGCAGTAGATGACCTGGATGCCTGCGCGCCGGCAGATGTACTCGTAGTACGCGCTCTCGTCTGCATCCTGGAAGCGCCCCCAACGGCTGACGTCATAGACAAGGATCGCTTGGAAGTCTGGGCGACCGGTCGTGACATCGCGGATGAGGCTTTGCAGTGCTTCCCGTCCGTCGATCCGCAGGCCGCTTTTGCCTTCATCGGCATAGGTACGGACAACCTCAATACCTCGTGAAGCGGCGTACTCGCGGATCTTGTCGCATTGGTTCTGCGTGGAGTACTGCTGATGCTCGGTCGACATACGCACGTACTCTGCTGCCCGAAGCGCGGGAGCCGCGATCGGAAGAGCGCTGGTGTACTGATCGAATGCCATGGCGAGCACCGGCTAGCGAGCGGCGCTGCTCTTCCCGTTCGGGAATCACGGGGACAGCGCACAAGATCACGTTAGCAGGTGGCCGCAGACCATGCCTCACATCATCTCTTTGCAATCAGCTCTTGATGGCGCGCGCGGTGGCGGCAGCACTACGATCTGGACCCTCCAGACGTCCATCTTTGCAATCCCGTCTTCGGACGCGCGCTGGAGCACGTAAGTGCCTGAAGGCAGAGGCGTTTTCGGGACTGACGCGTACATCTTTGCAATCGCTCGTCGTCGATCGTTCCTTGTCCGCTGCAAGAGCCGATTGCGCTCGGCATAAGCCGGATGGGTTGTGCGATAGCTGCGCCAATAGTCACGGTGGCGCTGTGTCCACCTCGCCCGAGCTCGTGCCTGGTTGTCCCGGTAATCGGTGTCCGTCCGGAGATGCTGCTTCTGCCATCGCCGTCGACGTTCCCGTTGGCACGAGGAGGCCGAGCAATATCGTTGCCTCGGCACTTGAGGGCGTGCGAGGAAGAGGTGGCCGCACGCGGCGCACAAACGGGCAGGTCTCATGACTCACTCCAGATGTCTGGGTGAGTATGCCGCTGCCCGCCGTGGCCCTATTAAGCAAGCGTAGAAGACTTGCTGCCCACGCAAACACTTGCAGCCGAGCGTTGATCGTTGGAAATCTGAGGACCCATCGAAAGCGTCACTTCATCTATTGTGAAACGCGGATAGGAAATTTCCATCTTTTTTGAAATTTCTTGAGGTCACAGTCTCAAAAAAAATGAGTAAGTCTTTGATTTGTATGGAGGGGCAATTCAGTTAATTTGAGAACCTACACCCGAGATGACAAGTGCTGCTGTCAACGGGATGCGCCCCGACTCCACCGCCACAAGTAGACGCTCCTCGCCGCTGCTGAGTAGCTGCAGGATGCCGTGTACATAGTCCAGTGTCAGGCCAGTTTTCTCCGCGATCGCCTTCTTGTCATAGCCTTGCTCTTGGAGTCGGCCAATACCTGCCAAGAGCTCTAAGGGGCTGCACTTTCGGCGCGCGATATTTTCTGCCAGGCTCATCACGAAAGCGTCTTCATCGCTGGGCACTACCGAGACAACCACGTTGACTACATGCTGCGCAACACGTGGGAGTACGGCGGCATGCATACCTTTGCCATTGTGTTTGGCGGCGGCGGTACCTATTCGACGAACATCAACACCGACGGCGGCCAGTTCGCGCGCCTCTTCGGTCAGTACCTGACGTCGGGTGGCGTTGCAGCGATGTAACTGTGGGACGGAGGGGCGCATTGGCGCCCCTTTTTATTACCGAGGAAGATGGCCAACAAGCCGGCGCCAGTGATGGAACTGCCGGGGCCAACCGTGCCAACGGTGGGGCATCGGCAGCGGGCGCCAACCAACCCGCGCCCCTCATCCCCCTAATTCACCAACGTAGTAATGCTCTTAGCCGGCAGCGTAACGGTGAACATATTCCCGCTCACGCTCAACGGCTGCTGCTGCTCAAACGTGGCAGTCGCAGTCGTCCGGTACGGAGTCAGGCTGGTCACCGTGCGCCCCGCAGGGTTGATCGACGTCGTCAGGGTGACGTCCGTGGCGTTCTCGTTCACCAGCACCACCACAGCCTTGTTGACGCTCGCACCTGCGGGCGTGCCAAACGCAGAAACACGCACGCCCTTCTGCGGCAACGCGGTGGTGTCGTAGCGCACGTAGCCGGGGCGAATGAAGTACGCAAAGTGCTTCAGGCCAATGCCGAAGTAGGTGGGCTTGTTGTCCGAGCCGATCAGGCCGGTGGGCTGGGCATCGTTGGAGTTGACCAGCCACCAGTAGACATACGCGTTGTACTGCCCCAGCGTAAAGCCGTCGTGGATCTCCTTCGCAATGGCAATGGCATCGTCAATGCTGGTCTGCCAGACCGTCTTGTTGTCGGCCTTGTTGACGGAATCCAGGAAGTGTTCGGTCATCCATACGTCTTTGCCCAGCTTGCGGGCAGAGGCCGGGTAGGCGGGCACGCCGCCGTACAGGTGCCCGCCAATGATCGAGATGTTGCTGGCCGCATTGGTATTGCCCAGCAGCGTGTCCACCGTCGCTTGAGAAAAGTAGAAGGATTCTGGTGCCATCAGCTTGGCCGTGGTGCCGGCAACGGCCTCGGCCCCATGGCCGGCGGCCCACACGCGCATTTCGTCGGGGCTCCACAGGCAGGATTCGTAGGTCGCCGGGTCCCAGTCTGGCTCGTTCTGCAGTGACACGGCGTAGAGGTTCACGTTGCGGGTGGCGGCATACCGGACGTAGCTGTTCAGGTACTTGGCGTAGTCGGCGTACCGCGCCGGGTCAAGGCGCCCGCTATAGAGCGGGTTCGTGCGGTCTGTGTTGACGATCTTCATGCTGGCCGGCGGCGTCCACGGCGATGCAAAGATGAGTGCGCCGCGTGCCTGGGCGGCGGCGCCGTTCGCAAGCTCCGCCGTCCATTGGGTGGTGTCGGCCGTCTGGGTGGTGGTGTTCCACTCGGCAGGCGCAATGCGCAGCCGCAGGATGGAAAGCCCCAGGCTGTCGGTCAGGCTGGTGCCGAACAGCGCGTTCACGCGGTCGTCCGCCATCTTGGTGTAGTACCAGGCCGCCGAGCCGCCGAACCCCTGGATGGTTTGTTTCGCACTGCCAAAGTTGATGGCCGCGGCCGTGGCGGCGGGTTTGATGCTCAGCGTTGTGCTGACTATGGCTGTGCGGTAGTGCGCGCTGTCCCTCGGCACGAACGTGGCCTGCAGGGTCACGCTGCCGGCGGTGCTGGTGGTGGCGGCACTCAGCGGTGCGCCATCCGCTGTGGTGTATGAAGCCGGGTCCACTGTGCCCCCAATGCCGTACAGCGCGTAAGGCGCCGTGGAAACCTGCGCAGGCGTCAGCGCAGAACCCTGCAGCACGGCGGCGGGCAGATCCCACCGCACCGGCGGCTCGGCCTTGTTGACGGTCAGCGTTCGCACGGCGGTGGTGGTGGCGTACCTGGTCGTGTCCTGCGGCGTGAATGTCACCGACAGGGTTTGCGTGCCCACCTCCGGCTTGGTGCCAGCCGCGGGTGAATAGGCGAAGGTGCCGGGCACATTGGCAGTCGCGTTCAACTGCGCGGTGCTGAGCGCGGTTCCCCATGCAATCGATGCGGGGTTGAGCCAGGTGATCGTTGGCGTCGGCGTTGGCGTTGGCGTTGGCGTGGGTGTTGGCGTAGGGCTCGGCGCAGGAGTGGGCGTTGGCGCAGGCGTCGGTGTCGTGGCGGGCGTCGGCGCCGGGCTGGCGCCAGGGCTTGACGCAGACACGGGCGCAGTCGTCGCGGCAGTGGACGAGTCGGCAGGCGTATCGGCCGAGCCGCCGCCGCAAGCCGCCAGCCACAGGCTCAACAAACCAATCACCACGCTCCGCGCGAATGGGTAATGCCGGTCTTGCGGCGCGCTCGTTCTTCTCAACGTCAACAACATGTCTTGGCTCTTTTTTTAGATGGGTTACGCGCGGCAGCCACCCCCTACGAAAGTGGGGTGCTCCGTTTGGCACACGCGGTATCCCACGTCGCCTCGACGGGCGTCAAGGCAATGGCGGGGTTGGTGAGAGTTCTTGAACATCTCCATGGCTTGTCGTTGTGATCAAGCGGGCCACGCGCACCAAACCTGCGCTGCCCGCAAGACGGCCTTGGCGGTCTGCAACCCGGCCTGCGTATTCATCTGACGTGTGGCCCTCGCTGTTGCGCTTGGCACTGGTGCGCGGGCAGGGCATCCCAAATCGGTGCGCCCCGCACCAACTCCAAGCGGCAATGCGCTCATCCGACAGCGCACGCCCCGCACAAGGGCAGCGCCCAGGCAATCAACCACCCGTAATGCGGCTCAACACGCCGCTTCGTGCTGCATGGCACAAAACTCGCATAAGCCGTGGGCGACCGGTCAGACCACGACCGTGTCTTTCTCCAGCTTCGGCCCATGCACAGCATTCCTTCCTCCGTCGCACAAACGCTGCAGCAACGCATCCTGAGCGGCGATTACCCCAGTGGCAGCCGCCTGCCGCCGCAGCGTGAGCTGGCGGAAACGCTGGGCGTGAGCCGCGCGTCGTTGCGCGAGGCGCTGACGGTGCTTGAGACGCTGGGCCTGGTCGACATCCTCCCCAGCCGGGGCGTGGTGGTGCGCGGCACGCAGGCTAGTGCCGAGCGCATGCATCGCCCGTTTGCCACGCCGGCGCTGGGCACGCTGTCGCCGCGTCAGTTGATTGAGCTGCGTCTGGTGCTGGAGCCCGGCTGGACGGCGCTGGCCGCCGCGCGCATGCATGCCGCCGGCCTGCGCCACCTGCAATGGCTGCAGCAGCAGCTGGCCCACGCGCTGGAGCGCAATGATTTGCTGAGCGCGGCAGAGGCGGACTTGCACTTCCACGTGCTGCTCGCGCAGTTGTCCGGCAACCCGGGCCTGATGGCGATGGCCGGCCAGCTGGAGCACGCCATTGGCCACAGCCTGCGCCTGCCCTTTGCCCGCAACGGCGCAGACGACCACCCCGCGCACGAGCACGACGCCATCGTGCAGGCCGTTGCCGCGGGTGATGCCGTCGCCAGCGCAGAGGCCATGCGCGCGCATCTTTTGTCGGCCGCGCGCCGCAGCGGCATCGACTTGAGCGCGCCGCCTACTACGCCCGAACCCATGCAGCACGAACCGGTTTCCTTTCGCCTCGCCTCGATTTCCTGAATTTCCTGAAGGAGTTTTTGAATGTTCCGCACCCTTGCTCTGCAGCTGTCGCGTCACACCTCGCGCCGCACCTTCTTCCACGCCGTCATGGCCGCCAGCGCGCTCGTCGCGTTGTTGCCGGGCCGCCCGGCCCATGCCGATACGCTGGCCAACATCCAGAAAGCCGGCGTGATCCGCGTGGCCATCCCGAATGACTTCCCGCCGTTCGGCTCGCTCGGTCCGGACCTGAAGCTGCAGGGCTATGACATCGACATGGCCGGCCTCATCGCCAAGGAACTCGGCGTCAAGGCCGAGCTGGTGCCCGTCACCAGCACCAACCGCATTCCGTTCCTGACCACGGGCAAGGTGGATGTCGTCATCTCCAGCCTGGGTAAGAACGCCGAGCGCGCCAAGGTGATCGACTTCTCGCAGGCGTATGCACCGTTCCCCAAGAGCGTGTACGGCCCAAAGGAAGCGTCGATCAAGGGCCCGGCGGATCTGGCCGGCAAGACGATTGGCGTCACGCGCGGCTCAACGGAAGATCTGGCGCTCTCGGCGCTGGCCCCGGCCTCGGCCACCATCAAGCGCTATGAAGACAACAACGCTACCGCGCAGAGCTACCTGATCGGTCAGGTGCAGTTGGTCACGCTGGGCAACATCGTTGCCAACGCGGTGAACGAGCGCACGAAGCTGCGCCAGCTCGATGTGAAGTTCCCCGTGGAAGACACGCCTTGCTACGTGGGTGTGGCCAAGGGCGAGCCCGCGCTGCTGGACAAGGTCAACGCCATCATCACCAAGCTGAAGACGGATGGCCGCCTGAACGATCTGTCGCAGCGCTGGATCAAGATGCCGCTGCCGGCAAAAATGTAAGAACCGCGCACGCCTTCGCAACACAGGCCCGGCGCGCGCTTAGGTGTGCTGGGCCACGGATGACCTCCATGGCTTATCAATTCGACTTTGGCGCTGTCTTCAGTTACAGCGGCCAGCTTGCGCAGGGCGCGGCCTTTACGCTCGCGCTCACGGCGGCGGGCGCGGTGCTCGGTGGCGCCATCGGCATTGCCGGGGGCGTGTGCCGCGCCTGGCGCATCGCGCCGTTCAATGCGCTGTTCAAGGTGTATGTGGAGGGCATCCGCAACACGCCGTTCCTGGTGCAGTTGATGTTCGTGTTCTTCGGCTTGCCCTCGCTGGGTTTGCAGATCAACGAATGGCAGGCGGCATTGCTCACGGCGGTGGTCAACCTGGGCGCGTACATCACCGAGATCGTGCGTGCGGGCATTCAAGAAACGCCGCGCGGCCAGTTGGAAGCGGCCAACGCATTGGCAATGAGCCGCTGGGCCATCTTCCGGCACGTGGTGCTGCGGCCCGCGCTGCAGAAGGTGTGGCCGGCGCTGAGCAGCCAGATCGTGATCGTGATGCTGGGCACGTCGGTTGTCTCGCAGATTGCCGCGCAGGATCTGACCTTTGCCGCCAACTTCATCCAGTCGCGCAACTTCCGCGCATTTGAAACCTACCTGGTGGTGACGGCGCTGTACTTTGCGCTGGCACTGTTGCTGCGTCAGTTGCTGGCCTGGATCGGGCAGCGCTTTATCGTGGGGCGCCGCGCGCCTGCGGTGTCCGCTGCACCGCTTGCTGCCACCACCGCAGCCGCCTCCATTGGAGACGCCGCATGATCTCCGACATCCCTCTGTTGCCCATTCTCCTCAAGCTGGGGGAAGGGCTGCTCGCCACGCTCATGCTGTCGCTCATGGCCTTTGCGCTGGGCGGCACGGCTGGCCTCGTGGTGCTGTTTGCCCGCGTGGGGCGCAACGCCACGCTGCGGCGCGTGAGCAAGGCGTACATCCAGCTCTTTCAGAACACGCCGCTGCTCATGCAGATGTTCATCGTGTTCTTTGGTGCGTCCATGGCGGGGTTCGATATGTCGCCGTGGACGGCCGCCGCCATCGGCCTGACGCTGTACACCAGCGCCTATCTGGCCGAGGTCTGGCGCGGCTGTGTCGAGGCCATTCCGCGCGGGCAGTGGGAGGCGTCTTCCAGCCTGGCGATGGGCTACTTCCAGCAGATGCGGCACGTGGTGCTGCCGCAGGCGGTGCGCCTGTCGATTGCGCCCACCGTGGGGTTCTCCGTGCAGATCGTCAAGGGCACGGCGGTGGCCTCCATCATCGGGTTTGAAGACCTGTCCAAGCTGGGTTCGGTGCTGGCCAATGCCACCTTCCAGCCGTTCCTCATCTACGGGCTGGTGGCCGTTGCGTACTTCGCGCTGTGCTGGCCGCTGTCTCTTTACGCCTCTCATCTGGAAAAGAAGCTCTATGCCGCTCGTTGATCTCTGCGCCGTACACAAGCATTACGGCAACAACCACGTTCTCAAGGGCGTGGACCTGCGCGTTGAAAGCGGCCAGGTGGTCGCCATCATCGGGCGCAGCGGCTCGGGCAAGAGCACGCTGCTGCGGTCCATCAATGGGCTGGAAGCCATCGACGACGGCCAGATCGTCGTCGACAACGCGGTGCTCAAGGGCTCGCAGGCCACGCCCGCGCAACTGCGCGCGCTGCGCCTGAATGTGGGCATGGTGTTTCAGCAGTTCAACCTGTTTCCGCACCTCACGGCGGGCGAAAACGTGGCGCTGTCGCCCGTGGTGGTCAAGGGCATGAAAAAGTCAGACGCCCAAGACCTCGCCCGGCAGATGCTGATCAAGGTGGGCCTGGCCGATAAGTTCGATGCCTATCCCGATCAGCTCAGTGGCGGCCAGCAGCAGCGCGTGGCCATTGCGCGGGCGCTCGCCATGCAGCCGAAGGTGCTGCTGTGCGACGAGATCACCTCCGCGCTGGACCCGGAACTGGTGAACGAAGTGCTGGCCGTGGTGAAGCAGCTCGCCGCCGAAGGCATGACGCTCATCATGGTCACGCACGAGATGCGCTTTGCGCGTGACGTTGGTGATCAACTCGTCTTCATGCACCAAGGGCTGATCCATGAAAGCGGCCCGGCCAAGGAAGTGTTTGCCAGTCCCAAGACGGCGGAGCTGGCGGCGTTCATTGGCGCGGTGCAGTAAGCGGGGCCTATGCCACCTCTTGCAGCTATTTAGGATTAGGCGGTTTCTCATCACCCCACCTGGTGCCTTCTGACTATTTTGTTGATGCGCTCAACATAATGGTTAGGGGCGCCAAATCGGTAATCTGTTCAGTAAGTTTTCTCTCCATCTGTGCTTCTTATCTCTCAGCAGCGGCCGGAATTTTATTTGCTTATGCTACCGAAGCCCTGAATTTGGGCCGAAGTAAATGCCGTGAAAATCGCACCGCATTTGCTGCGTTGATATTGAAATCACATTCTGGAGATAAAACATGTCTAACGTTCAGACCGCTGCCACGTCGTGGGGGACAGTGCCGTCGATCCGTGTGTACACGGCCAATGGTGGCAAGATCACCGAGCGTTGCTATGACGGGAAGGGGTGGTACACGGGCGCTTTCAGCGAGCCCGGCGATAACGTCTCCGTCACGAGCTGGCTGGTCGGCAGCGCTATCCATATCCGCGTGTATGCAACCAGCGGCAGCACCACCACGGAGTGGTGCTGGGACGGCAACAGCTGGACCAAGGGCGGCTATACCGCTACCAACTGATTTTCCGCAGGCTTGATCGTGCGGAATCTGAAATGGGGTTCCGCACAGGTTGGCGTAAAGCGAGAGCGTTCGTTTTGCGCCGATTTGCGTTTCGTATTTTTAATGTTTTTGATTTTGGGAATTTGGGTTGATCGGTATTTGAAGATAATCGGCCCATAAAATACCGCCTGCCGCCGGAGGGCATGGCCCTGCTTGCCGGCAATGCATCTGCCGCACTGCTCGCGCGCGCCTCCCGGCATTGCGCCGCGCGCCTAAGCAGAGCCGCACCTGGCGTAAATGCGGCCCACACGGGTGTCAGGCGCCCGGGGTGCTCTGCGATAATCGCGGCACTCCAGCTCCCGCCTCACCCGCCCCATGGTTGTCCGCCCCCATCTGCACTGGTTCCGCATGCTTCTGGCATGGCGCGGTTCGGTGCTGCCGCAGCTTCTGCCGCGCCTGTTCCTGATCTTCTGCGTGTCGTTGGTGGCCATTGCGGTGCATGCGCACCTGCTGCCCATCTCGGTCAACCTGAGCACTACGCCATTCTCGCTCGTCGGCATTGCGCTGGCGGTGTTCCTGGGTTTCCGCAACAACGCCAGCTACGACCGCTATTGGGAGGCGCGCAAGCTCTGGGGCCAGTTGCTCAACACGGCGCGCTCGCTCACGCGCCAGGCACTGACGCTGCCGCGTGGCGTTGGTCCGAACGATGGCGCGGACGCAGCCGACGTGCGCGAGTTCGCTCAGGTGCTGGGCGCGCTGCCGCACGCGCTGCGCCATCAGTTGCGCCATACCGATGCACGAGAAGACCTCGCCGCGCGCCTGCCCGTACCGTTGCTCGAACGCGTGATGGCCTCGCGCTACCAGCCCATCGCCATCGTGCAGTGGTTGAGTGAATGGGTGCAGCGTCGCACGCAAGCCGGCACCCTGGATGCGTATGCCGCCCTGGCGTTCGACCGCAACCTGAACGAGCTGTCGAACAGCATCGGCGGGTGCGAGCGCATTGCCGGCACGCCGCTGCCGTTTGCGTACTCCGTCATGATCCATCGCACGGTGTACTTCTTCTGCGCGGCGCTGCCGTTCGGTCTGGTGGAAAGCATCGGCAGTTTCACGCCCGTATTTGCGGTGTTCGTGGCGTACACCTTCATGGCGCATGAAGCCATCGCCTCGCAGCTTGAAGATCCGTTCGGCACGGAAGACAACGACCTCGCGCTGAATGCGCTGTCCAACACGATTGAAGATGCGGTGCGCGACATCATGGGCGAGCCCAGCATGCCGCCGCGTGCGGGTGTGCGAGGCGGGGTGATCTTGGATTGATGCGGCGGTTGCCGCGCAAGGTTTAAACAGCCATCGCCAGCGGCTGCGCCCACCGCTCCAAGGTGGCGGCGTTGCCGTGTGCCGCACCGCCAGCCGAATCTGCGTTGCCCGCCAGCAGGGCGCTCAGTTCCACACCGAACAGGCTTGCGCATGTGTCGTCTAGCGTGCGCACGTTGCGCAGGCCAGCCCGCCGGGCCAGCGCGTGCAGCGCTTCGGCGTCGGGCTCGGCACTGCCGCACATCTGCGCCAACTGGTACAGCGCCCACGCGGCGCGTTGCTCGCGCACCAGGGCATGCAGCGCTTCGCCTTCTGCAAACAGACGCGCCCGCACCTGACGCGGGCAGGCCTGCCAGCACTCGCTCAACAAGGCCGCTTTCCACGCCTGCGCGGGGTGTTCAAACACCAGCGTGGCCGCTGCGCGCGCCCAGGGCTTGTCATGCTGAATGGCGGCCATGCGCGGGCAGCCCGCGTCGGGCACGGCCTTGAAGCTGATTGAGCATGGCTGCCATACGGTGCCCGGTATCTCGCAGCCGAAATGCGCGAAGGCGGGCACGACAAACGGATCGCCCGGGCGCACTTCGCGCCGCCCATTGGCATCGCGCAGGCACGCGCTGCCCCGCTCGGCCTGCACGCGCACCGCAAACGGAAAGCGCAGGCGCGAGAGACGGACATGGGCACGGCTGATGAGTGGCATGGCTGACCGATAAGGCGGCGGGTGAAGCGCGACTGTCGCAGGATTCTAAGTCTGCGTGCAACAGGGGCAATGTCGCTCGGGTGACAGAGTCGGGCGCCGCTTACAGCTCCGACAGGCCGAAGAGCCGCAGCCGCTCAAGGTCGGTCACGCGGATGGTCTGATATGACAGCGCGATCATTCCGCCTTCGGCCAGGCGTTGCAGCGCGCGGTTGACGCGCTGGCGCGACAGCCCCGTCAGCAGCCCGATCTCTTCCTGCGACAGTTCCAGCACGCTGCTCGTGCGCGGGTACAGCGCCGGGTGGAACAACTGCGCAATCGCTTGCGCCACGCGCGCATCGGCGCTCAGCAGGCGGTCGTTCTGCACGGTGGCAATGAACTGGCCCATGCGTTCGTTGAGCTGCCGCACCACAAAGCTGGCAAACGGCAGGCTCTGCGCAAGCAGCGTGTTGAACACGGGTTCGGGCACCAGCAGCACTTGTGAGGTGCGGATGGCGATCACGTCATAGCGGCGGTCTTCGCGCTTGATGACGCTGCCCTCGCCGCACCAGCCGCCCGCGGGCACGCCCGAGAATGTGCAGCCGCGCCCGTCGGAGGTGTAAACCGCCAGCTTGATGAGGCCGGTGTCGACGCCGATCCAGTAGCGAGACGGCTCGCCGCGCCGGGCAATGAAGGCGCCGGGCTCGAATGCCTGCAGCAGGGTTTCTCGCGCGGCCAGGGCCTGATGTTCAGGCGCCAGCGCGGTGAACCACGCATGGCCTTCCAGTTGCGTGGCGGGCGTGGCAGGCGTGGGGGCGCGGGTGGCGTTCATGGCAGGCGTGGGCACTCGGTCAAAGGGTGGCGGGGGCGCGTGGGGCTCAGCCGTCGCTTTGTAAGAAACCCGTCAGCCTTGGTGTGACGCGGGTTTCCGGGCGGTTTGTCATTCAGGTGACAGAGTGCGGGAGCCGGCAGATGATAGCGTTGCCCAACAAAAAGCAACAGCGCCCGGCGCACGGAGACACAGCAATGCCCACGGATTTTGATAGCGGTCTGGCCCGCAACGCGGCCAACTTCGTCCCGCTCACCCCGATCGAGTTTCTTGCCCGCGCGGCAGACGTCTATGGTGACCGCCTGGCGATCGTGCACGGCCCCGTGCGCCAGAACTGGCGCGACACCTATGTGCGCGCGCGCCGCCTGGCCAGTGCGCTGTCGCTGGCCGGCGTGGGCCGTGGCGACACGGTGGCGGCGCTCTTGCCGAACACGCCGGCCATGGTGGAGGCCCATTTTGGGGTGCCGATGGCGGGCGGCGTGCTCAATGCGCTGAACATTCGCCTGGACGCGGCCAACCTCGTCTTCATGCTGCGCCATGGCGAGGCTCGCGTGCTGCTGGCCGATACCGAGTTTGCCGACTTGGCCCGCCAGATGGCGCTGGAGATTCCCGGCCTGAAGGTGATTGCCGTCAACGATGCCCTGGGCCCGCAGGCCGAGCCGTTTGGCGATACCGATTACGAATCCTTCCTGGCCTTGGGCGACCCGCACTACGACTGGCAGATGCCGGCAGATGAGTGGGATGCGATTGCGCTGAACTACACCTCGGGCACCACGGGCGACCCGAAAGGCGTGGTCTATCACCATCGTGGCGCCACCATCAACGCGGTATCGAACATCCTGGAGTGGGATCTGCCCAAGCACCCGGTCTACCTCTGGACGCTGCCGATGTTCCACTGCAACGGCTGGTGCTTCCCGTGGACGATCGCGGCGCGCGCGGGCGTGAACGTCTGCCTGCGCAAGTTCGAGCCGAAGCTGGTGTTCGACCTCATGCGCGACGAGGGCGTGACGCATTACTGCGCAGCGCCCATCGTGCACACCGCGCTGGTGAACGCGCCGCCTGCTTGGCGCGAGGGCCTGCGCGGGCCGGTGCGCGGCATGGTGGCGGGTGCACCGCCGCCGGCCGCCGTGCTGGCGCAGATGGAAGCCATGGGCTTCGAGCTGACGCACGTCTACGGCCTGACCGAGGTGTACGGCCCTGCCGCCGTCTGTGCCGAGCAGGACGAATGGCGCACGCTGCCCGAGCACGACCGCGCCACCATGAAGGCGCGCCAGGGCGTGCGGTATCACCTGCAATCGCAAGTGGCGGTGCTCGACCCGGAAACCATGCAGCTCGTGCCGGCCGATGGCGAGACCATTGGCGAAATCATGTTCCGCGGCAACATCTGTATGAAGGGCTACCTCAAGAACGAGAAGGCCACGCGCGAGGCATTTGCCGGCGGTTGGTTCCACACCGGCGATCTGGGCGTCTGCATGCCCGACGGCTACATCAAGATCAAGGACCGCAGCAAGGACATCATCATCTCCGGCGGAGAGAACATCTCCAGCGTGGAAGTGGAAGACGCGCTGTATCGGCACCCCGCCGTGCTGGCCGCAGCCGTGGTCGCCCAGCCCGACGCCAAGTGGGGCGAAACACCGTGCGCCTTCGTTGAACTCAAGGACGGCGCCACCGCCACCGCAGAAGACCTGATCGCGCATTGCAAGACATTGCTGGCCGGCTTCAAGGTGCCCAAGGCCGTGTTCTTCGGGCCGCTGCCCAAGACGTCGACGGGCAAGATCCAGAAGTACGAGCTGCGCCGCAAGGTGAACTCCACCTCGGCGATCGACGTGTGAGCTTGTTGCGGGCTGCTGCGTGCGCCCGCGCCGGGAAGCAAAAAACAAAACAGAGCCCCGTGCGTGCGCAGGGGGCTCCGGCTAGAGGTCTGAACCGGCAGGCGTTTCAGGGCACCGCCACAATCGCCATCCCGCCCAGGATGTAGCCGGTGGCGGGCACTTGACGCAGCACGGTGTCACTTGGTTACTGGACGCGGAGCGGCGTGGGCGCGCCGCACCGTTCAACTCGTTGCCGTCGGCCATCCACAGCATCAGGCTTAGTTGGATGCCAGGGCCGCTGCGGGCGCGGCGGCGGCCCGCTGAGTTGACGGGGTTTGGGAGGGTGTTACTGGCGGCCTAGGATGGGTTTGCATTCCGGAAAGGTCGCAAAGTCAGCCGAGCCGCTCA
The DNA here is from genome assembly GCA_000955795.1 of Burkholderiaceae bacterium 26. Lineage (GTDB taxonomy): Bacteria > Pseudomonadota > Gammaproteobacteria > Burkholderiales > Burkholderiaceae > Ralstonia > Ralstonia chuxiongensis. The sequence goes on along the minus strand of JYOB01000014.1, from coordinate 82,925 downwards.
CAAAGGTTCGATTCGAAACCACGAACGGCCCGAAATAGCGCTGTGTCTGCACCAAACATTCGTACCCGACGGGTTGGCTCGCGGCTGTGTCACCTTGCGCGCTCGACACGTAATCAGGTGCAACGGCGTGCCATTCATAGGTGTCTTGCACACCGGAGAGCAGGCCGTGTTCGCCTCGCCATACAGTACGGCTTGTTCTGTCTGGCGCGTATTGCTGGTGCTCCGGATCAAAGTAGCGATGCATCCAGACACCGGGTAAGTGTCGCAGGCTGCACAGTGCGAACGTGGATGAGCGGTTCATCTCGTTGTCACCGGACTCGCCATAGGCGCTGGAGTCGCCACCCTGATACTTGTCGATACTGACGCTTTCGGGCGCGATCCACAGCACTGCAATGGCAACCAGCGCGGCGATGACGAAGCCCGCCTGTTGTAGCCGACCACCATGCCTGCCCGGCCCGCGATGCACCCAGAGCGAATACGCCAGTTGCGGCAGCATCAGCAGACCGCCCAGCCACAGCAATGCAACGCTGACGGTATCGTAGTTGAGCCGCCAGCCCAATTGTTCGAGCCAGCCGATATCTTGCGACTGGCCGAACATCAGGCACAGGCCACCGGTTATGAGCAGCAGCGCGACAAGGGCGCCGTACCAGCGCAGAGGCTGGTGGCGTGAGGGGGGAGTCGATAGAGCGTCCATGGTCTTGCGTTGCTTAGTTTCTTAAAGCTTGTGAAAGAGTTCGCCCCAGATTTCCGCCAAGAATGACTGAAAAGCAACGTGGAATGCGAATGCCCATACGCTCGCGCCGACCGCGATACAGCCGGTGCACACAATGCCGATGATCCAGGTTGCCTTGCGTCGGCCCGCGCGTTCGTCGGAGGCTTGGCTTCGGAAGCGGTATGGGTTCGCTTCTCTAGCTGTCGGCGCTTCCTCTGCCGTCCACGCGGCGGGCAGAAGCGCTTCGCGCCGGAAACGCTCGTACAGAATCGTCGACAGTGGCCCCGGCCAGAACGCGGTCCACCAGAAGATGCGAAATGGTCCGATGACTGGCCACCAGTTACGCTTGCGTAAGCGACCGATGACACCGGCTTCCATCTCCTCTGACGAATCGGCGAGGCTGACTTCGCGCATCGGCCCAAAGTCGAGCAGTGCGCTCTGCCATGTACGGCCACCGCGTACCACCTCAAGTTCAGGTACCTGTTCCGGCGCCTCGTCCATGTAGCGTCGAATGAGCTCCCAGAGGCGCTGGCACGCATCGCGGTCGGGCAGGATGCCTTGCACCTGCAGGCGCTGTATCGGCCGCGGCGATGCGCCTGCGCTGAACTCGACCAGCGTCAAGGCCCAGGCGGGGAGCGCACCCATAGTGAGCGGCCCGGGCACGGCTGACGCAAATGGCCGCACATGGTTCCAGTCCAGCCGAACGGCGATCTTGCCCTCTTGCGTGTACACGCTGCGCGCCTTTCGGTTGAAGTGCAGGTCGGCGTACCGGCTGAATAGGCTGATTTTGAGCAAATAGATGATTCCGGCAACAAAGCCCGGAGTCAGCACGGCCGCGATCGCACCCATGATGAGTCGGCCCGACCAGGGCTGCTTGTCGTCAAGGATGATGAGTATCGACGCCGGCACGATGAACGCCAGCATGAATAGCAAGGCAAGCGCCATAAAGGGGCTGAGTGCTTCCACGTCGGAGGCGATCTCGTCGTAGGCCCAAACCATGGAGCGGGAGTCAAGCTTGACGATGCTGCGCGGTGGGGCTTCGGGTGTTGCATCGCTATGGCGCGGCAGTTCGCCCTGCATCAACGGTTGCGAGCCGTCAGACGCAGCAGGGTACGGCGAAAGATCAGACGACTTACGCATGCCACCTCTTAACCATGGGCAGGCTCCTTTTCCTTGCTTTCTGCTACATCATCGGCGGAGCGGCCATCCACCACGAAATCCTTGTATGCGGCGCGGTTGGGCCAGTACTGCACTTCGGCAGCAGGTACGCCCTGGATCAATGCTTTGCCAGTGCGATAGACGCCTGCGCCAGGGAGGATCGCGTCTGTGATCGCGTTCTTGATCGTATTGGCCTGGAGGCTTGAGCCTTCACCAATCCAGATCAGGATAGACAAGCCATCACCTTCTAGGCTCGCCTGGGCGTGCACTTGCGCTGCTGCAGGCGAGCGAATCACGTTTTCGAGATGGAATTCCTTGGCGGACGCCTTTGACCGACCCGCACCATTGAGTTGGTATCTCGCAATCACACCTTGTCCGGAAGATTTCGGGGCTTTGACCTGGATGTCCATCTCGGTGGCGTCGCCAAACACCGGGATCTCGATCTTCATGGCGTTTGGGTTGCCAAACGCAGACGCTTTTTCAAGTTTGACCGAGTAAAACAGGCGCAGCAGTGCGTCGAGCTGCTGCCGGGTTGTCGCATACGCATTTCCCCAATCCGAAGTCCGATTCTTGCGGAGCAGTGAGCGGCTCGCCCATTTTTCAAACGGGCTTGTAGTGAAGTGATCCGCGAGGTAGCTGAAGCCCCATGACGTCGCGGTCAGGGCTGCAGAAGCAATACCAATCCACATGGCAAGCGGAGGAGCCTCAACCGACACCTCCGCCCCCACTGCGGCTGCTTCGCCCGCAGCAGCCAGGCCTGCGGCTGCCTCACCCATGGTTGTAATGGCGGCGCGCTCTGCCATTCCTCTTAACGCAGCCTTCGCCACCATGCGCGTGTAGAGATAGTAGGCGGCGCCGCTTGCAGCACTGGTGCCACCCGCAGTCATCTTCAGGCCGCCAGCGACACGGTCGCCTTCTCGCCACAGTTGGGCTCCATCCAAGATGCCCGCGGTGCCTTCGATCACGGAAACCGCAAGCACAAGCCTGCCGGCAATGGCGGACAGTCGGTAGTACTCCGCCGTCTTAACGCCCTGATGGGCTATCTGCTCAGCAACGTATTTGAGTTCATATCCCGCCTGCCAGATCGCAATTGCCGATGCGCTGGCTTCCATCAGGTCTTTCGTCAAACGCTTCCAGTTGGCGTCACCGGATTGCGCCTCGCTGATATCGACACCAAGCTCGTTTACGCTTTGAGCAAGAGAAAAAATCCGCAGCACGGCAAGTCCTGCTGACGCAGCGGCGTAGACTTTGGCCCCCGTCAGCGAAAGGTCTTCCTTCATCTTGAAGACTTCATGCTCGGGCAGTGCGTGCGTAACATCCGCAATCTCGGCGATCTTGTTGAATTGCGCGGGCATCGTCTCGCCCTTGCGCCACTCCTTACCAAGCACATCGAAATACTCGTCGATCTGCTTGGTGGTCTTGGGCACCTTGGTCATGATCTTGCCGCCTGCCTGGCTCTTCATGCCATCCGGTACCGCATCGGCGGGTAACGGTCGGTTGTAGGGCGTCTTTGGGGTGCCGACGCTTAGCCCTTTGTCGACAGCTTCGCCTTGCTTTCGGCGCAGGCTGGCGACCAGGGCGGAGGCGCCGCCCTTGCCTGGCACTTGGATGAAGGCCACGTCTTCTGCAGTCAACGCTGCCGCCTGGATGCGCCGGAACGTCTGACGGTAGAGCTTGGGGTTGGCTTTGAGCAACTGACGGGCGCGCGCACCGACAGCTTGCATCAATCGCTTGGCACTTTCCGCATTGAGGTGTGCTGCCTCGTTCTTTAACTCGCGTACCTCACGGAGGAAGGCGATCTGCTCGCGCCCTTCCACATACATCTTGGTGCCTTCACCCACCTTTCCTTTATGTGGCGACAGCAAGGACAGGAGATCATCTTGATTGGCGGCAATGCCTCTCCAGAACAGTTGCTGCGCACTTACCGTGTCGAGTGTCAGCTGGGCGAGCAGCACCTTATCGAATTCGTCTTTGCTGACTCCGCACCCTTCAAATATGTTGGCGACGCAGTGGCCGAGCAGGGCGCCCATCTGCTTGTCCTTCGGGTCGAACAGTTCGGGATGCCGCCGCTGCGGCACGAACTGCATCCACGCGATGTAGTCAGCAGAACGCTTGTCGAAATCGGCAGAGGCGTCGGCGCATCGGTGATAGCTCTCAAGGTATTTTTTGTACGCTTGAGTATCCAGCATGGCTTCCACTTTGCCTTTCTGGTTTCCAAACGGCGTGCTCTCAATCAACCCGGCAGTGGCCATCAAGTCACGATCGGCATCGGTGTACGGTTTTCCCTTCCCGTCCGTATTCCCCATGATGTCGGCCAGCGCGCAGTTGCGGTAATAGTTCAACTGCGTGGCGATGCCAATGTCATCTTCCAGCGGCAACAGAAGTCCCTCGATCTTGTACGGAGCGTTGTTGCGCTTCATGACGTTCAAGAGCGAGGCTTCCGTGCACGGCGCGGGCCGGCTGTAAGCCTCCACCAGCAAGGTGCGACGATCAACGCGCTGCTGGAACCCCATCACCTGGTTCTTCAGTAGGCCATCGCCAATCAGGCTCAACGGTCCCATGTTGGCCATCACGGTCGACTCGCACACCTTCTTCGGCATGATCTTCTTCATGTGGAAGGCGGCCGGGTCCTTGGCCACGTTGTCACGCACGCGCTTCGTCCAGCGTGCATCCGAGAAGCCGATCCAGGCGGTGGGACGCTTCGTTGGCTCGGCGATGGTGAGCAGCAGTGCATCCGGGGTGTTGGCCAAGCGCGAACATGTTGCAGGATGACCGCCCATGGCCCCGGCCAGATCCGGCGCCATGCGTTGCATACGCCCGTCAGGCTGCACGGTGTAGATTTCCCACGAGGGGTCTTCCGGATAGTAGACATAGAGCCACCCGGCGCGCATGCGGCGCAGCACATATTGCGATGCTTGCAACGGCCGGCCAGCGAGGTAGCCCTGCTGATCGAGCATGTCGGCCAACTGTATCCAGTCGGATTCTCCTGGCCGAAAGTACTGTGGCGGCAGGGCAGCGTACAGCGTCACGAGCATCGTCAGGCCCGACTTGTCGCAACTCGGGCACTTTGGCGGCTGCACTGGCAGATTGTTCTCTTTGGCCGCTGCGACGGCTTTCTGCAGCTTGGCGTGGTCAGGCATGGCTGTGTCGCTCCCAGAACGCTGCGTCGAAGCCGGCGAGTGCCGCGATGGGTGAGTCACCCTGGGCACGCGCGGCGAGCATAGCCTCGCGCACGGTGGTGTCTTGATCGAACTGCGGGGAAATCAGAACGCCGTACAAGGCGTAGATGATGCGGTCGAGCTCGTTGGTGAGGCTCCACGCGCTGCTTGCGCGTTCGACCAACGACAGAATGGCGGCGGCCAATGAAGGCTGCACGACGTTGTGTTCGGCGTCCTGTAATGCGTTCAGTACGGCGTTGATGGTGCCGCTGTTGCGCAGCATCGCCTTGGCGGTCTCCGGCCATGTTGCGTCGGCCAAGGGCGTAATCGGTGCCGGCGCTGGGTAGCGCTGCAACGCGCCTGCACGGTTCAGCCACCACACGCCGTTGGTGCTGGGTGCGTAGCGCACCGGTGGTTCGGCATCGCCCAAGTCAGTGAGCAGTTCAAACACGCGCGGATCCCACAGGCGCAAATAGCGTGCGTGTGATCCGGGCCAGCGGTGCCTGGCCTGCATCGCAATCTCGTGCGCAACGTGTCGGGCCTGCGCTGCAGGAAAGACCAGCCATGCGCAAACCGATGAGCCGCGCGTCTCTCTGTCGGAATGGCGGGTGGCTTCGGCCCAGGCGAGGTCGAGCGTGAAATCGATCGTGTCATCGCGACCGAAGTCGCCGAGCGGAAGCAGGTAAGGGCGCTGCTCGGGCTGGATGATGTCAGGCTCGATGGGTAGCGGCACGGCTTCGCTGCGACACCGTGCGTTGGCAAGCGGATCCGTAATCTGCGGGCTGATCAGTACCCACAGTGACGACGGCGGTGAGCCGTCTAGCAGCGGGTCGACTTGCGCAAACAGGTGGTCCCGCAGGTGTTGGAGCGTGCTGGCATCGGCCAGGGCGGTGCGCTGGGGGCTCGGGCGCGCCGCCATGCTTTGTGCCAGTTCCTGGAGGATGCTGTTGGCCACGTTACGGTTCCTTGGGCGGCGTCGCGCCCATGTCGTCGAGTGGGTCAACACGATGGGCAGCGGTATCGCGAACGCGCTCTGCCGGTGTTCTCGCATCACTCAAATGAAGCGTCATTCGAGGTGCCGCCGGCCTGGGCTAGGCGATGGTATTGGAATCGCGCCCTGGGCTGGATTAAGAGGTGTTAACAAACCGCAGAAATAGCACCTTCCAGGCACTGCAGGCCCCGACGAGTGAACGCCGGAATACAAAAAAGCCCCTCGCCATGGCGAGGGGCTTTGCATTCGAGCAAACCGATTCAGCCCGGCCTCACGGCACCGCCACAATCGCCATCCCGCGCGGGATGTTGCCGGTGGCCGCAGACCCGCTTGCCACGGCGGTCAGCTTGCCGGTGGTGCTGTCGATGCTGTACGCGCAGACGCTGTTGTCCACGGCGTTGACCACATAGGCGAAGGTGCCGGCGGGGTTCACGAGCACGGTCACGGGTGCGTTGCCGGTGGGCGTGGTGTCGACCAGCGTGAGCGCGCCGTTGGTGGGGTTGATGCTGAAGACGCTGACGGTGTTGTCCAGCACGTTGGCCGTGTACAGGAATCCACCCGACGGTGCGATGGCGATGTAGAACGGGTTGATGCCGGTCGCCACGGGTGAGCCCGAGGCGGCGAGCGCGCCGGTGCCATCAATGCTGTACACGCTCAACGTGTTGTCTGCCGAGTTGGCCACGTAGGCAAAGGTGCCTGCGGGGTTCACGGCAATGAACTGCGGCGTGCCGCCCGTGGCCACGACGCTGCCCACCTGCGTGAGTGCGCCCGTGCTGCCGTTGATGCCGAACGCCATGGCCGTGCCGGTGGCGTTGCCGCTGTCGGCGTTCACCACGTAGGCGAAGGTGCCCGCGCTGTTCATGGTGACGGTGTACGGGTTGTTGCCCGCCGTGATGGGCGCCAGCGCCGTGAGCGCGCCCGTGCCGGTATCTACGGAGAAGGCCGAGAGCGTGTTGTCTCCAAAGTTGGCGGTGTACGCAAAGTTGCCGTTGGGCGTGCGCGCAATGCTGTACGGCTGAATGCCCGTGGGCGTGGCCGACCCCACTACCGTGAGCAGGCCGGTTTCCGCATCGACGGCGAGCGTGGTGACGGTGTTGTCGTTGGCGTTGGCCACGTAGACGTACTTGCCCGCCGGGTCGATGGTCAGTGAAAGTGGCCCTTGCCCCACGGGCACCGATGCGCCGATGGCCGTGGGCATGCCGGTGGTCAGGTCCAGCGTGAAGGCGGAGATCGTGCCGTCGTTGGAGTTGACCGCGTAGCCGAACAGCGGCCGCGGTGCGCAGGCCACCGCAATGGTGGTCACGTTGCTGGTGCCCACGGTGCCGCTGCCGTTGGTAACGGTGCAGTTCTCGCCCGAGGGCCGCGTGCCAACCGTAGCGGCATACGGTGCGCCCTGTGCCAGCGCCGTGGCGAATTGGAAGCTACCGTCGGCACTGACCGTGACCGCGTCGCCGCCGTTGTTCAGCAGCGTGACGGATTTGCCTGAGGCCAAGCCGGTGACGGTGCCGCCCACCGAGTAGGTTGCCGGGGCAGGCGCAGGCGTCGGCGATGGCGATGGCGATGGAGACGGTGACGGCCCGGGTGATGGCGCGGGCGTGTTGTTGTTCGTCGGCGGGGTCGTGGTACCGCCATCTTCGCCGCCGCCGCAGGCAGTTAGCCCCAACGACAGCGCGGCAGCCATCACCAGCGCGGCGCCGTGCATGCCGCGTGCTTGCCGTGGAGCGTCGGGTGGGATCGGTGCCGGTGTGGGTTGTACGTGTGCGCTGCTGCTGTGTTGCGCTTGGGCGATCAAAAGCTCGACCATGGCTTCCCCCGTTTCTGGTTGTCGCGGTTTGTTGACTCGCGTTTCCTCGAAGCATAGGTACCCGGGTTCGCACGCCGACATAGGCCAATTGACGGACAACGCCCTCGGCTTCATGGACGGAGGCGGCGCTGTAGGTCTCGTGCATGTGATTGGCGCGATACTGGCGGCTCTCGCCCGCTTCTTGTCCGTTTTTTGCCCGTTTTTTGCCCCCACGCGCTGCCAGCCATGTCCAACGCCAACCCGAGCAACAACGCCGTCGTTATCCGCCAGCTCTCTTCCGAAAATGCGGCCGATGTGGCGGACTACCGCGCCATTCGTCTTGCTGCGCTCAAGGATTCGCCCGACGCATTCGGTTCAACCTACGACGCTGAAGCCGGGCTCTCGATGGAGGCCTTTGCCGAGCGGCTGGCCACCACCATCGTGCTGGGCGCCTACGAGGCAGCGGCAGGCGCAGGCGACGCACGCATCATCGGCATGGTCGGCTTCAAGCAGCAGACGATGACAAAGCTCGCGCACAAGGGCTTTGTGTGGGGCTTCTACGTGGCGCCGGCAGCGCGAGGGCGCGGTGTGGGCGTGGCGCTGGTGGAGCGCATCGTGGCGGCGGCAACGGGGTTGGTTCAGCAGCTCACCTTGTCGGTGGTGCAGGGCAACGATGCGGCGCTGGCGCTGTACGAGCGTTGCGGGTTTGAAACCTACGGCGTGGAGCCGCGCGCGCTCAAGTCCACCACGGGCTATGCAGATGAAGTGCTGATGGTGCGCTTCCTGCAGGGCTAAGCCTGTAGGTGCAGCGCCTACGCGTGTGCGCAGGCGCTGCTGTACAGCGATCGTCGTACTGGCGCCGGAGTTGTTACGCCGCTGCAACGTACGGCGCCTTCAGCGGCACCGGGTTGCGCAGGCTCACGTTCAGCAGGTTCCAACTGTTGATGGTGACGATCACAAAGCTCAGCTCGGCGATCTCTTCATCGCTGAAGTGCTCGCGCAGTTTGGCGAATTCTTCGTCGCTGGCATCGCTGTGCGGGGTGTTGGTGACCAGCTCGGCCCAGCGCAATGCGGCGCGCTCGCGCTCGGTAAAGAACGGGGCCTCGCGCCAGCCGGCCACGGCGTTCAGGTGGCGCGGGTCTTCGCCCATCTTGATGAGGTCGCTCCAGTGCATGTCGATGCAGAAGGCGCAACCGTTGATTTGCGACACGCGCAGCAGCACGAGGTCGACCAGCCGGGCGCCCAGCAAGTCGCGGCGCAGGCCGTTCGACAGGTTTAGCAGGTTGTTGAACGCCTTCGGTGCGAGTTGGAAGTAAGCGATGCGGGGGGCTTGCGACATGAGCGGCTCCTAAAGGGTTTGGGTTGGTCACCAGGAGCAGTGGCAGGCGTTGCGTTGGTGCCTTGCGTCGCTCCATACCTTTAAGACGCCCCGCGCGGCCGGCTTGTGACAGCCCGCCCAAAAAATGTTTCGCTTTCTTTTATGCGTGGGTGCCGATGTGTGCCAGCTTGTCCGGATTGCGCACCACGTAGATGGCCACAATGCGGCCGTTTTCGATGACGAACGACTGCGCCGATTCCAGCGTGCCGTTGACGTAGCGCAGCAGGCCGGGCTCGCCATTCACGCGGGCATGCACGTAGCGGACTTCGCCCATGGCGCGCACCAGCTCGCAGTAGATCTTGGTGATCTGGCCGGCGTCTTGAATGATGCGCATGAACGAAGGCACCTTGCCGCCGCCATCGCCCACCAGTTGCGCGTCGTCTGCCAGCAGGGCGCGAATGGCGTCGCGCTGGCCCGTGCGTGAGGCTTCGGCAAAGCGCTCCAGCAAGTCCCGATGCGCATCGGGCGCGACATCAAAGCGCGGGCGCTCCTGCTGCACGCGGTCGGATGCGCGGTGCACCATCTGCCGGCACGCGGCTTCGGTCTTGCCCAGCAGGGCGGCAATCTCTGCGTAGTCCTGGTCGAACACCTGGCGCATCAGAAACGCCGCGCGCTCCTCGGGCGACAGGCGCTCCAGCACCCACAGCAGGGCCATCGACAAGTCGCCCGCCAGTTCAACGGCGGCCTCGGGCGTGGGCGCGGCAGATTCCGGTTCGACCAGGGGCTCGGGCAGCCACCAGCCGACGTACGCTTCGCGCTCGGTCTTGACGGCGCGCAGGCGGTCGATCGACAGGCGGGTGACCACGGTCACGAGCCACGCCTCGGCCGATTGCAATGCGGTTTGATCGGTCTGGTGCCAGCGCATCCAGGCGTCTTGCAGCACGTCTTCCGCGTCAGCCCGGCTGCCGAGCATGCGATAGGCAATCGCAAAGAGGCGGGGCCGGGCGGCGGTGAAGGTCGTGTCTTCGCTGTCGGCGCGGATGGCGCGGGTGGTGTGGTCGGGGCTGGGCTTGGTCATGGCGGGCGTGTCGTCTAGGGATGATGCTCCCTAGACGGGCGGGCGCGATCGGTTGTGACAGGATGCCGTGATTAACGATTATGCGGCGTTCGTCACATGCTGCGCGTCGGCCGCACTGGCGCTTGCACTGAGCCACGGCCCCAGCGCCTGTCGCAGCGTCAACAGGTCGATGGGCTTGCCGAGCAGGCGTGCGCCGGCAATGGGCTCGCCAATCTCGGCCTCCGTGCCGTAGCCGGACATCAGCAGCACGTCCACCTGAGGCTGCAGGCGCAGCAGCGTACGGGCGAGGTCCGCGCCGGATTGGCCGGGCAGGGTGAGATCAGTCAGCAGTACCTGCACGGTGCGCGTGCGGGCCAGTGCAAGGGCGTCTTCGGCAGTGGCGACTGCCACGCACTGCAGGCCGAAAGTGGTGAGCACTTCCTGCATGGCTTCGCGCGAGGCGGTGTCGTCTTCCACCAGCAGCACCGTAGGCGGTTGTGAAGCGTCGGTTGCCACTGCATGGCCCATCGATGCCGATGCCGATGCCGATGCCGATGCCGATTGGGCGGTGCGGTTGGCGGTGAGCACGTTGCGCACCATGCGCGCCAGGTCGTCACGCCGGTAGGGCTTGCCGAGCAGCGTCACGCCGGGCGGCAGTCTGCCGTCGTGTAGCACCTCGTCACGCGTGTAGCCTGAGACGAGCAGCACCGGCAGCGGCGGCACGCGTTGCGCGGCGCGTATCGACAGCTCGCTGCCCTTGATGGAGCCCGGCATGATCACGTCGGTAAACAGCAGGTCGATGGGTGTGTCGCTGTTCATGAGCTCGAGTGCGGCCTCGCCGTTGGCGGCTGTGAGCACGCGGTAACCGAGCTGGGTCAGCATGTCGACGGCGGTCAGGCGCACGTCGGTATCGTCTTCCACCACAAGGATGGTTTCGCGCCCGCCCATGGGCGTGACGATGGTGTCGCGCAGCTCGACGGCATCGTCCGGGGCCGCCTCCGTGCAGCGCGGGAAGTACAGCCGCACCGTGGTGCCCTGTCCGACCGCGCTGTCGATGGCGATATGCCCGCCGCTCTGCTTGACGAAGCCAAACACCATGCTCAGCCCCAGGCCCGTGCCGTGGCCGTCGGGCTTGGTGGTGAAGAAGGGCTCGAAGACGTGTTCGACCACTTCGGGCGGCATGCCTACGCCCGTGTCGGTGACAGAGAAGACGAGGTAGTCGCCGTGGGCGGGCTGGTCACGCCCTCGTGCTTTTGTGCTGTCGAGCGTGATGTTGTTGGCCGCAATGGTCAGCATGCCGCCGCCGCGCATGGCGTCGCGTGCGTTGATGGCGAGGTTCAGCAGCGCGTTCTCGAGCTGGTTGCGGTCGGCTTGCACGTTCCACAGGTCGTCGGCCAGGCGCGTTTCCACCTTGATGGCTTCGCCCAGCGCACGGTGCAGCATTTCGCTCATGCCTTGGATCAACCGCGTCGGTTTGACGACCGCAGGCGAGAGCTGCTGGCGCCGCGCAAAGGCGAGCAATTGCGCCGCCAGCGTGGCACCGCGCTGCACGGCTCGCGTGGCGGCGGCAATCCGATGCTGCACGCGTGTGTTGCCCGGCGCTTCCACCGACAGCAACTGCAGGTTGCCGGCAATCACCTGAAGCACGTTGTTGAAGTCGTGCGCCACGCCGCCGGTCAGGTTGCCGATGGCTTCCATCTTTTGAGCCTGGCGCAATTGCGCTTCCACTTCAGCGCGGGCAGACAGCGCATCGGCCACGCGTTGCTCCAGCGTTTCGGTCAACTGGCGCAGCGCCTGTTCGGCGGCCTGTCGCTCGCGCTCGGTCTGCACGCGCTCGGTGGTTTCCACCACGATGGCCAGCACACCTGCCGGGCGGCCGTTGTCGTCGGGCAGCGGGCTGTAGTAGAGATCCATCCACACGTCTTCGGGGCGGCCGTTGCGCAGCAGGACGAGTTCCTTGTCGCGGTACGAGAGCGTGCCGCCACCCAGGCAGACATCCATGACGTGCCGGTTGAAGTCAGCCACTTCGGGCCAGCCGAGTTCCACCGGGCAACCAAGAAGATACGGATGACGCCCGCCGGCAAATACGGCGTAAGCGTCGTTGTAGATCATGTAGCCATGGCGCTCCCACATCATGACCAGCGGCACGGGCGATGCCAGCACCATTTGCACCGCGGCGTGCAGGCTGCTCGGCCAGTCCTGGATCGGACCCAACTGGGTAGCGGCCCAATCGAATGCCAGCACGCGCTGCGCCATCTCACCCTTCCATCCGAGGCAGTCATGGTGATGCGCGAGAAACGGCATAAGGTCTCCTCTGTGGCGGGCAGCACAATGCGGCCGAGTCGCGGTCATTCTAGAAAATGGGGAGGCCGGCCGGCGTCGGCATCCGACGGCTCAAAGTGACATCACGCACGCAGAAAACGTGCCCAAGGCGCCCGGCACGCTTTGCGCTGGCTGTCTATCATGTGCATCCGTGCCCGCGCAGCCGCGCGCTTCGCACCGGAGTTTCCTACCCACCACACGCCCACACTCGCCAGGAGTTTTCATGAAGTTGATCGGCATGCTTGATTCCCCGTACGTGCGCCGCACGGCCATTTCGCTCAAGCTGCTCGGGCTGCCGTTCGAGCACGCGTCGGTGTCCGTCTTCCGGCATTTCGACCAGTTCCGCGCCATCAACCCGGTCGTCAAGGCGCCCACCCTGGTGTGCGACGACGGCACCGTGCTGATCGACTCCACGCTCATCATCGATTACGCAGAAACGCTGGCGGGCCGCAGCCTGATGCCGGCCGCCATAGCCGAACGCCAGCACGCGTTGCGCGTGATCGGCCTAGCGCTGGCCGCGTGCGAGAAGGCGGTGCAGATCGTCTATGAACACAACCTGCGCCCGACCGAGAAAGTGCACGGGCCCTGGGTTGAGCGCGTGCACAGCCAATTGCTGGCAGCGCTGGAAGCGCTGGAAGCGGAGTGGAAGGACGCGCCGCTGCCTGTGGAGGCGGGTGAGCTGACGCAGGCCGGCGTGACGGTGGCCGTGGCCTGGGCCTTTATCCAGTTGATGGTGCCGGATCGCGTGCCGGCGGCGGACTACCCGCGCCTGGTGGCGTACTCGGCGGCGGCGGAACAGCTCGGCGTTTTTCGCGAGTTGCCGATGGATGCGGTTTGATAGGGCGAGGGCGGCTGATGCGGACTTGTGCCGTGCCCGCATCAGCCGCACGCATGCAACCTTGAGGTCAAGACGGGCGGCCGCGACGCCCGTACGCAAGCGTGAGTGCACCGGCCAGCATGGCGCATGCGCCCAGCAGCCCGACGCCTGCGGTTGCCGTGTGTGTCAGGTCGGTCAGCCACCCGATAGCGAATGGACTGACGAAGCCCGACAGATTGCCAATCGCGTTGATGAAGCCGATGCCGGCAGCTGCCGCCACGCCATCCAGCCGCGCGGTGGGTAGGTTCCAGAACAGCGGCAGCGCTGACAGGATGCCGGCCGAGGCCACCGTCAAGGCCGCCATGGCGGGGGCAAGCTGGCTCACGGTAAACGCACTCACACAAAATCCCGCGCCTGCCACCAGGGCGCAGGAGCCCACCAGCGTGCCCCAGTTGCGCCGCTTGTCGGCTTGCCGCGCCACCACGTTCATGGCCACCATGGCCACCGCATAAGGTATGGCACTCAGCCAGCCGACCGTGACGGTGTTGGCGATGCCGGCGGCGCGAATCACGCTTGGCAGCCAGAAGCTCACGCCATACAGGCCTGCCAGCAGCAGGAAGTAAATCAGCGCAAACAGCATGACCGTGCCGTTGAGGATGTCCGATGCGCGATGCAGGCGCGCCTGCGCCGGTGCAGCCTTGGCGAGATCGGCTTCGAGATGGGCCAGCGCGCCGGCGCTGAGCCAGCGCACTTCGCGCGGCCGGCTCGGCAAGAGAAAGAACACCAGCACGCCCACCAGCGCTGAAGGCAGCCCCTCCAGCACAAACATCCAGCGCCAGCCGGCGTGCCCGAGCTGCCCGTCGAACGCAGCCAGGATCCATCCGGACAACGGGCCGCCCACAATGCCCGCCACGGCCGTGGCGCTCATGAACAACGTGGTCATGCGGCCACGCCGGTGCGCGGGAAACCAGTACGTCAGATACAGCACGATGCCGGGAAAGAACCCCGCCTCGGCCACACCGAGCAGGAAGCGCAGCACGTAAAACCCGGTCGTGCTCTGCACCCAGCCCATGGTCGCCGATAGCAGCCCCCACGACACCATGATCCGTGCGATCCAGGCGCGCGCGCCCAGCCGATGCAGCAGCAGGTTACTTGGCACCTCGAAGAAGAAATAACCAAGGAAGAAGATGCCTGCGCCGAGTCCGTAGGCGGTGGCGCTCAGGCTCAGGTCCGCCGCCATCTGCAGCTTGGCTGTGCCGATGTTGACGCGGTCCAGGTAGGCCAGCACTTGGGCCAGCAGCAGGATCGGCATCAGCCGCCAGGCGATGCGGCGGTAGATGGCATCGAGGGCCGGGTCGTCGGGCGCGGCGTGTGGCAGTGCGGGCGAGGTGGGAGAAACGGGGGAAGCGGGCGCGGGCTGGGCCAGCGCACCGGCGTGCGGGTGCGTGTTCATGCGGTCTCCTGGGTTGTTGTTGTGGGCGTATGGAATGGACAGGCGGGCTAGCCAGGGGCGCGCGAGTCGGTCTTCTGGTACAGCGTGCGGTCGAGCGTTTCGACCAGCACGCAGCATTGCCACCAGGCACCGGCATCTGCGCTGGCGGCAACGGCGTCGCGCAGGACGTCGTGGATGACTGCAGCCATGGCGCGTTGCATCTCGGCAGGGCGCGGGTTGGTCAGCACAAGCCGGGCGACGACGAATTGCGCTTGCGCGTCAGCCCCGGCCAGGAACGTTTCGGCGATATGCACGCGGCTCTTGAGATCGGTCAGCCGTGCGCTGCCACTTTCGGCCAAGCGATGGTGGATCGTGCGCAATAGCGCGGGAAAGTCCATGCGACGCGCCAGCGGCTCCGTCGCTTCGATCACGATATGGGGCATGGCGGTGCGTGAGAGGTGTGTAGCCGGGCGGCGGATATGCAGCGCCGCCGCCGTGCTGGCTTCAGATGGTTTCCTGCTCCCGCACGCTCAATGGGCTCGCGGCCGTGTAGCGGGCGATCTCGTCCTTGCGCAGGAAGGCCACGCCAGGGTGCTGCTTCGCGTAGCGCAGGAAGGCGTCCCATGCGCGCACCATTTGCGGCGTGCCGCTGATGCGGTCGTGCGCACTGATCGACATCATGCGGCGGCGCGAGCCGGCTTCTTCGTAAAGCTGGTCGAAGTCGAGCTTGATCTGCTCAAGGAACGCTGAGGGCGAATAGTTGCGGCCCTCCACGAGCAGGATGTCGTTGTTGCGCAGCGTGTAGGGCACGACCACGAAGTCGCGGCCGTTGACCTGTTCGATGAAGGGCTCGTCGCGGCTCAGGTCGTCAATGTGATACAGGTAGCCCAGCTCCTGCAGCAGCGACAGCGTGTTAGGGCCGCGTCGCAGCCAGTTGCAGTTATACCCAACGGGGCGCTGGCCCGTCACCGCCTCGACCATCGTCATGGCTTCGCTCAGGAAGGCGCGCTCCTGGGCGCGCGTCATGGCGTATTGCGAGCTCCAGCGCGGGCCGTGTCCGGCGGCCTCGTGGCCGCGTGCGACGATCTCACGCGCCAGTTCAGGGTGGCGCTGCGCAGCCTCGCCGATCATGTGCGAGGTGACTTTCACACCGTGTCGGTCCCACAGGTCGAGCATGCGCGGAATGCCCTCGCGGTAACCGTAGGCAAACCACGTGTTGGTGGCCGGGTCGGACGGCATGCTGGCCGGAAAGTCGATCTTGGGGAACGGGCTGTCGGTGCCTTTGGGCGGCTGGCCGCCGGCCTCGAACTGCATCGAGATGGAGATGACAAGGCGGATGCCGTCGGGCCAGAACTGCCCTGTACTTGGGGCGCCCGCAGTCACGGGGCCGTTGGCTCGCGGCGTCTGCGCGGTGGCGTTGCCGGCCAGCAGCGCGCCGGCGGCCAGGGCGCCGGCCCCGGTTCCCGCACGGGCGAGAAAGGTGCGGCGGCCGGTGTGTGGCACGGCGGCTGCGGTGTCGACGCGGGTGTCGGTGGAGGGCGGGGTATCAAGCAGTCGGGTCATGGCGAAAGCGCGAACGTAAAAGACCGAGGCATGCTAGCCTTCGCGAAATCGCTGAAATACCGCTGCCAATAGGAAACATCCTTTCCAAAGCGCGAAGAATTGCCCCATGCTCGACAACCTGCCTGCGCTCATTTCGTTTGCCCGTATCGTCTCGGCCGGCAGCCTGTCGGGCGCGGCGCGCGAGATGGATTTGCCGCTGTCGGTGGTCAGCAAGCGCCTGACGCAACTTGAAGCCGCTCTGGGCGTACGCCTGATTCAGCGCACCACGCGCCGTCAGACGCTGACCGAAGAGGGCGTGCTGTTCCATAGCCGCGTGGTGCGCATCCTCGATGAAATCGAACAGGCAGAGTCGCTGTTGATGCAGCGTCGCCAGGCTGTGAGCGGCCTGCTGCGCGTGACCGCGCCGGGCCAGCTCGGGCGTCGACGCATTGCGCCCATCGTGGCGGCGTTTCAGCGGGAACATCCGCAACTGAGCGTGCAGCTTGAGCTGACCGACGCCGTGGTCGACCTGATCGACAGCGGTTACGACATGGCCATCCGCTTTGGCGCGCTGACCGATTCGACGCTGATCGCGCGGCCGCTGGCGCCAAATTTTCGGGTGCTATGCGCCTCGCCGGACTATCTGGCCGAGCATGGCGCGCCGGCGCATCCGGCAGACCTGGTGCGGCATCGGTGCATTCTCATCGGTGACCAGCGCCGCGCCGACTGGCGCTTCAGCGGCGGGGGCGAAGAACACACCGTGCGCGTTACCGCATCCATCGTCACCAACGACGGTGAAGCCGCGCATGCGCTGGCGGCCGAAGGCGCGGGCATTGCCGTCAAATCCATCTGGGATGTGGGCGATGATCTGCTGGCCGGGCGCCTGGTGCGTGTGCTGCCGGGGCATTCGGTGTCGGCGGCACCGCTGCACGCGATCTATCCGCACAGCCAGCACCTTGCGCCGCGCGTGCGCGTGTTTGTCGATTACGTACGGGATCGGCTGCAGAGGGATTGGCGTTGGGATGCGCTGTGACGGCGGAGCAGGCGCACTCGGGCGCCTGCTGTGCTGACGCGTCAGGCCGCCTGCGGCGCGATATTCGCCTGACGGTACAGCCCGCCCACCAAGTCGGATTCGGTAACGATGCCGGCCAGCCGGCCGTCGGCATCCAGCACCGGAATGTGGTGGTGGCCGGCGCTGGCAAACATCGGCACAAGATCCGACATGGGCGCCGTGGCAGCGATGGTCTGCACGCGCGTCTTCATGTGATCGGCCACGCGCGGCGGCGTGAGCGCGCCGATGCTGAACCAGCGGCGCAGCGTCTGGCGCATGTCTGCCGGCGCCAGGCCGAGCAGGTCGACGCGCGTGACGATGCCCACCACGCGCCGCGCTTCGTCCACCACCGGCAGTGCCTTGAAGCCATGCTGACGCAGCAGTTGCAGTGCGCGCGGGATCGACGTGCTGGCCGAGACCGTGACCACCGGCGTGGTCATGATGTCGGCGCAGGCGAGCGCGTGGAACGTGCGCGTGTAGGCCTGCAGCTGCATCTCGCGCAGCACGGCTTCAATGTCTTCGGGGTCGATGTCGAGCAGCTCGCTTTGACGGCGCAGCGCGGCGACGATGTCGGCGCGGGTGAAGCCGGCTGCGGTGGGCGGACGCTCGGCGGCGGGCAGGCGTTGCGCGTGCGGATAGCGGTGGCCCGTGGCCGCGTGGTACGCCAGCGCGCCCACCAGCAGCAGCGCTGACTGGATCAGGATCGGCTCCAGCACGAAGCGATAGCCCAGCGCATGCACGGCCGGCCCGCCAATCACGGCGGTGAGCGCTACCGCGCCCGACGGCGGGTGCACGCAGCGCAGCGCAAACATGCCGGCAATGGCCGCCGAGATAGCCAGCGCAGACGCAATCACGGGGTCATCCACCAGCAGCGCGAAGGTCACGCCCACGGTGGCCGCTACGAGGTTGCCGCCGATGATCGACCACGGTTGCGCGAGCGGGCTGGCCGGCACCGCAAACAGCAGCACGGCCGAGGCGCCCATTGGCGCGACCAGCAGCGGGATCAGCGTGGCAGCGCCCGGCACCATCTTCATCATCGTGCCGGTAAAGAGGATGCCGACGAGTGCGCCGACGGCGGAACGGACACGCTCGCTCCAGCGCACCGTCACGGGTGCAGGAATAAAGCTGTGGAGCCAGCGGCGCAGGGCGGGATGCAGAGGTGAAGCGGACATGGTCGACGGGACGGCGATTGCCCGGACGAGGCTTCACCAAAGTCAAAAAACGCAGCCGGCGATTGTATCACTCTGTGACATAAAGAACTGTCAGCGCTGTCATGGCGCGGAATGCCCCAATGTAGGGCGCGGATCACGCAGATTTGTCAACGAAACGTCACCGTTTTTTCACGGCGCGTGCCGAGACTGCTGGGCTTTCCAGCGCTCTCTTCGGGTTGCAAGCCCGCCGCACCATGTCCTTCACTGCTCGCCCTGCATTTTCCCGCCCGCGTCTTTGCTCCAGTTTCGTTGCGCTGTTCGGCGCCCTCGCGCTTACCGCGTGCGGCGGCGGCGGCGACACCACCACGGCGCCGGTAGCCACCACGCAAGCCATTCCCGCGCCGCCCGCAGACCCGGGCTTTGTCGACACGGCGGCGGTGGCCACTGGCGTACCGGCGTTCGTCGACAACATCGCCACCAACCAACGCGGCGACGCGCGCTACGCCACGCTTGGCACCAACGCCGGTGTGCGCCTGTTCACGCGCTTTCTCGACCTGTGGCAGCCGCTCACGGAAATCGTGGATGCGGGGGTGAGCGCGCCGGCCAATGGATCGTTCCCGGCGGTGGTTGCGTCCACGTGGACGGGCCTGCCCAATGACGGCACGGCCGGCGGCACGCAGCTCAACCTGCCGGTCTTGAACGCAAACGTTCAATACGTGGTGAATGCGACCACCAACCGCACGCAGGCCCAGGCCGACGCAGCGTACTTTGATGACCGCCGTGGCAAGGGCTACAGCGTGAGCGACGGCATGGGGCCGCTGACCACCGCGTGGCGCACGCTGGCGCAGCAGACCACGTCCATCACCACCGTGCCGGCCGATGCGACCACCGTGCTCTACAACGACAGCGGCAACAACACCGGCGTGGGCACCTCGGGCGGCAATACCGCCTTCGGCAAGGTCGTCGACCTGATCAACACGGTGGGAAACAACGCATCCACCGAGCCGTCCAAGCGTTTCTACAAGTATGCGCGGCCGTACCGCTGGAGCAACAGCGTGGTTGTCGTGCCGACGCTGGTGCCGGCAGAGAGCCCCACGCCCACGACCGACGGCGGCTTCATCAGCGGCCACTCGGCCGAAGCCGTGCGCGATACCGTGGCGATGGCGTATCTGGTGCCTGAACGCTTCCAGCAGATCGTGGCGCGCGGGATGGAACTGGGCGAGAACCGCATCCTGGCCGGCATGCATTCGCCGCTGGACGTGATGTCCGGCCGCATGATCGGCATTGCTGCGGCCGCGGCCAACCTGGCGGACCCGGCCAACGCCACGCTCAAGGCGGCGGCCTTCTCGCAAGCGCACACCGCCCTGATGGCGCAGACGGGCACGGATGCCACCAGCTTCCCGGCGCTTGCGCAGTCCGGCACGCTCGCCACCGACCGCTTTGCCGACTACGCCACCAACCAGGCCAACTTCACGCGTCGCATGACCTTCGGCTTCACGCAGATCGGCGCCACGACGCTGGTGCCGGTGGTGCCCAAGGGCGCCGAGGTGCTGCTGGAAACGCGCTTCCCGTATCTGAGTGCTGACCAGCGCCGCGTGGTGCTCAAGACCACGGAGCTGGCTTCCGGCTACCCGGTGCTCGACGACGCCGAAGGTTGGGGCCGCCTCAACCTGTTCGCTGCGGCGGACGGCTACGGCGCGTTCAATGGCAACGTGATCGTGTCGATGGATGCAACGCAGGGCGGCTTCAACGCGGCCGACACGTGGCGCAACGCCATCTCCGGCGCGGGCAAGCTCACGCTGCAAGGCAGCGGCACGTTGCGTCTGGCTGGCGCCAACACCTACACCGGCGGCACGCAGGTCGCAGGTGGTGTGCTGGAAGCCGATTCGGCCAACGCGTTCGGCGCGGGCGATGTGTATGTGGGCGCCGGCACGCTGGCGGTCAACGCGCCGGCGGCGGTGGCCATTGCGGGCAAGTTCACGCAACTGCAGGGCACCACGCTGGATCTGGCCATTGGCCCGAACGGTCAGGGCAAGCTGAGCGTGGCGGGCCTCACCACGATTGCCGGCGGCACGCTGCGCGTGAAGTTCGTGAACGGTTACACGCCCAAGGTGGGCGACACCATCGCCGTGGTGGATGGCGCGGGCAGCAACCGCCAGTTCTCGTCGGTGGTCGTTGACGGCTTCAAGGCCACGGCCATCTACACGGCTACCGGCATCCAGATCCACCTGGACGCCTGATCGCTTACCTGAGCGGCAGCAGCACGTCCGTCACGGCTTCGTGTTCGGGCACGTCGGGGTAGAAGCGCACGCGCTGGAACAGCAACGGCGCGTCGCGCAATTCCTCGCCGCTGGCGGGCAGCCAATCGGCATACAGGTACGCAACGCTCTGGCCGAGCGTATCGTCGGAGCCCGTGTGGCGCAGCACGGCGTAGCGGCCGCCTGCCAGCGTCTTGGCCACCACGCCCGCAGCGTTGGGTGCGGCCGGTGCGGGCGTGGCCGCGCAGATATCCATACGGAACGCCTCGGGCGGCACATCGTCGGGGTTGTCGTAGACGACGTTGTACGTGGCCGAAACGCTTGGGTGCAGCCGATGCTCGCGGCGCCAGGCGATGAACGTGCGGATGGTCTCACCCAGACACGCTGGGTCACCGCGGTGCTCGATGGCCGCGACGGGCACGGCTTCGCGCTCGACGATCTCGACGGAATGGGATTGCGGTCGTGCGGGCATGTGTTGGCTCCTGAGGGCGCGCAGCGCCTGTAGATCAGTGGCCCAGGGCGCCCACTGCGGCGCCGCCCGAAATGCTGACGGCGATTGCCCCGTTTGCCTGCGGAACGCCCGCGCAAATGCTTCCGGCCCTTCGTACCCGCACGCCAGCGCGATGTCGGTGATACGCGCATCGTCGCGATAGGCGAGTTGATGCGCGGCGCGCTTCAGGCGCAGCAACTGCACATAGCGCCCGACGTTCATGCCGAACAGCAACGAAAATTGGCGGTGAAAGTGGTACCTGGAAAACGCGGCGACCTCGGCCAGCCCGTCCACGTCCAGCGTGTCTTCCACATGCGCGTCGATGTGTGCGAGCACGGCGCGCAAGCGGGCGAGGTAGCGGTCGGTGGCGGTGGTCAACATGGGGCTCCTGGGTAGCAACACGGTAGCGGTGTGCTCCTTCGCGTGCCTGATCGCAATTGCTCGATGCCATAAAAAAACCGCCCCGAGAGGCGGTTTCTTCTGTGCGCCAGCGTGGCTTCAGGCAAACGCCTTGGCCGGCTCACCTGCCAGGCCAGCTGCTTCGCGCAGCAGCAGGGCCTTGTCGGTGGCTTCCCAGCTGAACTCCGGCTCTTCGCGGCCGAAGTGGCCGTACGCGGCGGTCTTTTCGTAGACCGGGCGCAGCAGGTCCAGCATCTGCACGATGCCCTTCGGGCGCAGGTCGAAATGCTCCTGCACGAGCTTGGCGATCTGCTCGTCCGGGATTACGCCCGTGCCTTCCGTGTACACCGTGATGTTGATCGGGCGTGCCACGCCAATCGCGTAGCTCACCTGCACCTGGCACTGGCGCGCCAAGCCGGCGGCCACCACGTTCTTGGCGACGTAGCGCGCGGCATAGGCGGCCGAACGGTCGACCTTCGACGGGTCCTTGCCCGAGAACGCGCCGCCGCCGTGCGGGGCTGCGCCGCCATACGTATCGACGATGATCTTGCGGCCGGTCAGGCCGCAGTCGCCTTGCGGGCCGCCGATGACGAAGCGGCCGGTCGGGTTCACCAGGTATTTGGTGTCAGCCAGCATGTGCGAGGGCAGCACCGGCTTGATGATCTCTTCGATCACCGCTTCGCGGATGGCCTCTTGCGACATCTCCGGCGCGTGCTGGGTAGACAGCACCACGGTATCCACGCTGTGCGGCTTGCCATCCACATAACGCACCGTCACTTGGGACTTGGCGTCCGGGCGCAGCCAGGGCAGGCGGCCGTCGCGGCGCAGTTGCGACTGGCGCTCGACCAGACGGTGTGCGTAGTAGATCGGGAAAGGCATCAGCTCGGGCGTTTCATCGCACGCGTAGCCGAACATCAGGCCCTGGTCGCCGGCGCCCTGGTTCAGGTAGTCGTCCGATGCGCGGTCGACGCCCTGGGCAATGTCGGGCGATTGCTTGTCGTAAGCGACGAGGACGGCACAGCCCTTGTAGTCGATGCCGTATTCGGTGTTGTCGTAGCCGATGCGCTTGATGGTTTCGCGCGCTACGTGGATGTAGTCGACGTTGGCCGTCGTGGTGATTTCACCCGCGAGCACCACCAGGCCGGTGTTGCACAGCGTTTCTGCTGCGACGCGCGCATATTTGTCCTGAGCGAGGATAGCGTCCAGGATGGCGTCGGAAATCTGGTCGGCGACCTTGTCGGGATGGCCCTCGGAGACCGACTCCGAGGTGAAGAGGAAGTCGTTGGACACGGCTGTTAGCTCCAGATTGGCTATCACGTTGCCAATCCGTTAAGCCACGGCCGGCGACGCTTTAGCGGTATTTAGCAACCTTGCCGAGGTTTGTGGCCAAGCAAGGATTCGCCCCGCAAGTTGTCAGTTAACTCGGCGAATCGCGCTATTATACGCGGCACTTTTCGGGGCCGCAGCAAGGCCTGTCAAGACCCTGCTCCCCTGTCGACTGCGACCAACACATTGCAGCGTACGCACGCATGACCTTCCTCTACTGGCTGTTTTCTCGCCTGCCCCTGCCAGTGCTGCAGGCGCTGGGCGGCTGGCTGGGAGCGTTGGCCGCCAAGGTGCCCGGCCGCTATCGCGACCGGCTCATCGCCAACTTCCGCCACGCCTATCCCGACGTCACGCCCGCCATGCTCAAAGAGGCGGGGCGCTCTGCCGGCCGGATGGTGTTCGAGATGCCGTACTTCTGGGTGCGCAAGAACGGGGCGGACGTTGCTCCGCACCTGTTCGACGTTTGCCGAGAAGCTGTTGAGCGCGCGCTTGCAGATGGGCGCGGCCTGATCTTCCTCACGCCGCATCTGGGCTGCTTCGAGGTCTTGCCGCAGGCCTACGCGCGCGAGCATCCGGTCACGTCGCTGTTCAAGCCGCCGCGCAAGGAGAGCCTGCGCACCTGGATCGAGAACATGCGCAAGGGGCCTAACATGCACATGGCCCCGGCGGACCCGCGCGGCGTGCGCATGCTGGTGCGTGCACTCAAGCGCGGCGAGGCCGTTGGCATCCTGCCCGACCAGACGCCCACCGGCGGCGAAGGTGTATGGGCGCCGTTCTTCGGCAAGCCTGCCTATACGATGACGCTGGTGCACCGTTTGCATCGGCTGACAGGTGCGCCCGTCGTGGCACTGTTTGCCGAACGGCTGCCGCGCGGCGCCGGCTACCGCTTGCACATGCATGAGCTCGGCGATCTACCCGAAGACGCCACGCAAGCTGCGACCCTCATCAATGCCGCCATCGAACAGTTGATTGCCGTGGCGCCGACGCAATATCTCTGGGGCTATAACCGCTACAAGCATCCCAAGGGCGCGGACGCTCCGCCCGCTGCCTGACACTCTGCCTTTATGGAACGTTTCTCTGCCAAACTCGGACTCGGCTTTCTATGGCTGCTGTCCTTCTTGCCGTACGGTTTTGTCGCGCGTTTTGGCGAAGGCCTGGGCGGGCTGCTGTACCGCATTCCCAATGGCCGCCGCCGCGTGGTGCTGGCCAACCTGCGTGCGTGCTTTCCCGAGAAGTCCGACGCCGAGCGCGAAGCCATGGCGCATGACGTCTTCCGCAAGGTCTTCCGCAGCTTTGCCGAGCGCTCGTTTGCGTGGTTCGCATCAGAAAAGCGCCTGATGCGCGTGGTGAAGATCGACGACCAGGCCAATCTGCCGGCGCTCCACGGCCAGCCGCACATTCTCGTCACGCTGCATCTGTCAGGCGTGGAGATCGGCGCGCTGGCGCTGACGGACTACCTGCGCACGCACGTCGGCAACGCGGGCTGCTCGCTGTACACGCGCATGGCCAACCCGGTGCTCGATGACGCCATCAAGGCGCTGCGCAGCCGCTTTGGCGCGACTATGGTGTCGCGCAACGAAAACATCCGCCAGATCATGCGCACCATCAAGCGGGGCGAGGCGCTGCAGCTCATCTCCGACATGGATTTCGGCGAGCGCGACTCGGAGTTCGTGCCGTTCTTTGGCGTGCCGGCGCTCACGCTCAATGCCATTCCGCGCATGGCGTCGATGACTGGCGCCAAGGTCATCCCGATGTACACCGAGATCCTGCCCAACTACGAGGGCTATGCGCTGCGCATCCTGCCCGCGTGGGAGAACTACCCCACCGGCGATTTGACCGCCGACACGCGCCGGATGAATGCCTTCTTTGAAGACGCCATCCGCCCGCGCATCACCGAGTATTACTGGGTGCACAAGCGCTTCAAGCACCGCCCCGAGGGCATGCCGGGCATTTACTGATGCCGGGAGCCGGCCGGGGCAACCGGGGCCGGCTCGCTTTAGAATGGGCGTTTTCCGAACGCTCATTGCCGCATCTGTGCGGCCAGCCATGAAACTGCACTTCACCAAGATGCATGGCGCGGGCAACGACTTTGTCGTGCTCGACGGCATCCAGACCCCGATCGACTTCACGCCCGAGCAATGGGCTGCCATTGCCGACCGCCACTTTGGCGTGGGGGCAGATCAACTCCTGCTGGTCGAGCGTTCGACACGGCCCGATGTCGATTTCCGCTACCGCATCTTCAACCACGACGGCGGTGAGGTGGAGCACTGCGGCAATGGCGCCCGCTGCTTCGTCAAGTTCGTCACCGACCGGGGTTTGACCGATAAGCGCACCGTGCGCGTGGAAGTCATGAACGGCATCGCCACGCTGACAATGCAGGACGATGGCCAAGTGACCGTCGACATGGGGGCACCGGTATTCGAGGCGGCACGCCTGCCGTTCCTGCCCGAAGGTCTGCCCACCCGCGTCGAAGGCGAAGACACGCAGCACGCGCTGCAAATCAACGGCCGCACTGAATGGATCTCGACCGTGTCGATGGGCAATCCGCACGCGGTGCAGATTGTCGACGACACGGAGGCTTTTCCCGTGCTGGAAGACGGCCCGCTGATCGAATCGCATGCCGTGTTTCCGCGTCGCGTGAATGCGGGATTCATGCAGATCGTCGATCGTCATTCCGTGCGCCTGCGCGTGTACGAGCGCGGCGCGGGCGAGACGCTCGCCTGTGGCACCGGCGCATGCGCAGCGGTGGTGGCCGGCATCCGTCGTGGCCTGATCGATTCGCCCGTCAAGGTGGCCACACATGGCGGCGATCTGACCATCGCCTGGGCGGGCGTTGGCCAACCGGTCATGATGACGGGCCCCGCCACAACCGTCTTTGAAGGCACGCTGGACCTGGATGCGCTCAAGCTGACCGCCGCCGCGCATTGATATCGCGGATACCGCACGGCGGCCTGCCGCCTACGTCAGAGCAACAAGCCAACAAGGAGATACCGTGGCATCCAGCGGCAAGAACCCGATTGACTCCTGGTATTTCGACGGCAGCAGCAAGTTCAAGATTGCCAAGTTCGATCCTGCCGCCAAGCCGTGCACCACGGGCAGTAAGGCAGGCGACCAGGCACGGCTGGCCGAACTCTCTGCGCGCATAGAGGCACTCCAGGACATTTTCTATGCTGAGCACCGGCGCAAGCTGCTGGTCGTGCTGCAGGGCATGGATACCGCGGGCAAGGATGGCACGGTACGCACCGTGTTCCGTGCGCTCGACCCACTTGGCCTGCGCGTGGAGGGTTTCAAGGTGCCGACGCCCCTGGAGCTGGCGCACGACTTCCTCTGGCGCATACACGCACAGGTGCCAGCCGCTGGCGAGATCGCCATCTTCAATCGCAGCCATTACGAAGATGTGCTCGTCACTCGCGTGCATGGCGATATCGACGCCGCCGAGTGCAAGCGCCGCTACGCTCACATCAACGCGTTCGAGCAGATGCTGGCCGAGACCGGTACCACCATCGTCAAGTGCTTTTTGCATATCTCCAAGGACGAGCAGCGCGACCGGCTGCAGGAGCGTATCGACGATCCGCAAAAGCACTGGAAGCTCGGGATGGCGGACCTTGAAGACCGCAAGCTCTGGGACGACTACATGGCCGCCTACGAAGACGCCATCAATGCCACGGCCACCCCGCACGCGCCCTGGCACATTATTCCGGCGAATTCCAAGTCGCACCGCAGCCTGATGGTGGCGGAGATTCTGCTGGCGGTGATGGAGCGGTTGAAACCGGAGTATCCGGCGGGGAATCCGGCGTATTCGGGGTTGAAGATCGAGTAGGGTGTTGGGTTGTGGGTTGATGAACCACAAAAAACAAAACCCCGGCGAAGTCCATCAACCGGGGTTTCCCAACAGCACAGCGAAAAGCGTCAGATCGCGCTAACGCCGTATTTGTCCCGGTAGGCCGCAGCCTTTTCACGGTAGCCAGCCAGCGCAGGGTCGCCAGCCCCATCCAGATATCCCAGCAAGTCATCCAGGTTGGCAATCGACACCACCGGCATCCCATACTGCGCCTGCACATCCTGCACCGCAGAGCGCTCGCCGATATCCACAGCATTGCCGCTGCGCTCCATCCGATCCATCAGGATCAGCACGGCAGCCGGCGTCGCGCCAGCGGCGCGAATCAGCTCAACCGACTCGCGCACCGAGGTGCCGGCGGAAATCACGTCATCGACGATCACCACGCGCCCCTGCAGCTTCGCGCCGACCAGGCTGCCGCCTTCGCCGTGGTCCTTGGCTTCCTTGCGGTTGTACGCAAAGCCCACATTGCGGCCCAGGCCTGCGAGCGCGACGGCGGTGGCCGACGCCAGGGTGATGCCCTTGTAGGCCGGCCCGAACAGCATGTCGAACTCGACACCCGAGTCCAGCAGGGTTTTCGCATAGAATTGCGCGACTTGGCCCAGCAGCGCGCCGTCTGCGAACTTGCCGGCGTT
Organism: Burkholderiaceae bacterium 26; assembly: GCA_000955795.1. Taxonomy (GTDB): domain Bacteria; phylum Pseudomonadota; class Gammaproteobacteria; order Burkholderiales; family Burkholderiaceae; genus Ralstonia; species Ralstonia chuxiongensis. Next base: position 55,487 of record JYOB01000014.1, on the reverse strand, counting down.
GAAGAAATAGGGCGACGTCCGCCCCGCCTTGGTCACGAATTCCCCGAACGACAGCACGCCGGCTTCCACCGCAAAGCGGATGAAGGATTGGCGCAACTCGCTGTTTTGGCTCATCTTTTTTCTCTGGTCTGCAAAAAAGTCCCGCCATGTTACGCATCATTTCCGCCAACCTCAACGGCGTTCGCTCCGCTGCCAGCAAAGGCTTTTTCGAATGGATGGGCAAGCAGGACGCCGATTTCGTCTGTGTGCAGGAACTGAAATGCGCGCAAGACGACATGACGCCCGAATTCCTGGCGCCGCACGGCTACCACGGCGTGTTCCAGCACGCGGTGAAGAAAGGCTACAGCGGCGCAGGCCTGTACACGCGCCACAAGCCGGATGAAGTCATCGTCGGTTTCGATAACGGCGAATTCGACGCCGAAGGCCGCTATGTCGAGGCCCGCTACGGCAAGCTGTCGATCATCTCGGTCTACGTGCCGTCGGGCTCCAGCGGCGAAGAGCGCCAGCAGGCCAAGTTCCGCTTCATGGACCTGTTCATGGAGCACCTCAAAGACCTGCGCCACGAAAAAGGGCGCGAGGTCGTGTTGTGCGGCGACGTCAACATCGTCCACAAGGAAATCGACATCAAGAACTGGAAGGGCAACCAGAAGAACTCCGGCTGCCTGCCCGAAGAGCGCGCGTGGCTGACCAAGCTGTTTGACGAAGTCGGCTACGTGGATGTTTTCCGCACGCTGGACGACCGCCCCGAGCAGTACACGTGGTGGAGCAACCGCGGCCAGGCTTACGCAAAGAACGTCGGGTGGCGGATCGATTACCAGATCGCCACGCCGGGCATTGCCGCCACCGCGCGCCGCACGTCGATCTTCAAGGACATCAAGTTCAGCGACCACGCGCCGCTGACGATCGATTACGACACCAAGGTGCACTGGTAGGCACTTTATTGCGCTGCCGCAGAAATTTCTTCGTCAGCCGCTACAATGCAAAACTCACGCGCCGGCATGGGGCCGGCGTTGTGCTTTTTGCTCCTCTGTTTTTAGCGAGATCGCCATGGCATTCAAGGTTTTCGTCGACGGTCAGGAAGGCACCACTGGCCTTCGCTTGCTCGACTATCTGTCGCAGCGCGACGATATCGAGCTGCTGCGCATCGCCGAAGACAAGCGCAAGGATTCAGCCGAGCGCGCCAAATTCCTGAATGCCGCCGATGTCGCATTCCTGTGCCTGCCGGACGTCGCCTCGCGCGAGGCCGTCTCGCTGGTCAACAATCCGAACACCTGCATCATCGACGCCAGCACCGCGTTCCGCACGTCGGATGATTGGGTCTACGGCCTGCCCGAGTTGAACAAGGGCCAGCGCGAGCGCCTGCGCAACACCAAGCGCATCGCCGTGCCGGGCTGCCACGCCAGTGCTTTCGTGCTGCTGATGCGCCCGCTGGTGGAGGCGGGCATCGTGCCGGCCGACTACCCGGTCACCGCGTTCTCGCTCACGGGCTACAGCGGCGGTGGCAAGGCGATGATTGCCGACTACCTCGCCGCCAATAATCCGAAGCTGGACAGCCCGCGCCCGTACGCGCTGGCACTGGCACACAAGCACCTGCCGGAGATGCGCGTGCAGAGCAAGCTGTCGCTCGCCCCGATTTTCACGCCGGTGGTCGGCAACTTCCTCAAGGGCCTGGCCGTGACGATCGGCCTGCACCCGCAGCATCTGGCACGCAAGGTGAGCCCGGCAGACATCGCCAAGGTGTTTGCCGATTACTACCAGGGCGAGCAGTTCATCCGCGTGGCGCCGGCTGACAATGTTGCGACACTCGACAACGGCTTCTTCGACGTGCAGGGCGCCAACGACACCAACCGCGCCGACCTGTTCGTCTTCGGCTCGGACGAGCGCATGGTCGTCACCGCGCGCCTGGACAACCTGGGCAAGGGCGCGGCCGGCGCCGCGGTGCAATGCATGAACGTGCATCTGGGCGTGGATGAGGCGACCAGTCTGCACGTGGAAGCGCCGATTCCTGCAGCCGGCGCCGAGCACGCTGTGCGCGAGGCCGCTCCGGGTTTTGCGAGCTGATCGATTACCGCCTGGGCTGAAACGAAAAACGCGCCTTCGGGCGCGTTTTTCTTTGGTGGTGCGACTTACCTACTTTGCGCGCCTGCCGGAATGTTGAACAGCATGCCGCCGCCGTTGCCGCCCGCCATCACGCTCGGCGTCACGCCGTTCCATTTCTCGATGGCGGCACGTTCGAGCTTCAGGCGTTCCCACGCCAGCAGGCGGTCATCCAGCGATGAGGCGAGCGCGCGGTTGGCCGCAGCTTCGCCTTCAGCAATCGCCACCTTCTTCTTGGCTTCGGCCTGAGCGGAACGCACTTCGTTCTCGGTGCGGATCGCGTCCTGGATGGCCTTGGTCTTGGCGCTCACCGCATCGAGCAACGAGCGTGGCGGGCGCAGCGAGCCGACAATGCCGAACTGCTTGATCGACACGCCCAGCGGTGCGAGTCGCGCGTCCAGCTCGTTGGTCAGCCGCGCGACGAACTCTTCCTTCTTGCCGCCGTTCACGTCGTCAAAGTTGTATTCCGAGCCGATGGCGACGATCACGTTGCGCGCCGTGTCGCGCAGGTAGCCGTGCGTGAAGGTCTCGATGCGATCGGCGCGGAAGTTGGTGTAGAACGCCGGCACCTTGTCGCGGTCGAGCTGGTACGAGACAGCCACGTCCACATTCACGGGCACGGCGTCCTTGGTGTTGAACGTCAGCTCTTCGTTGAGCGCGTGGCCTTCATTCACATCTTGCGTCCAGATCACGCGCTGCACGTAGGTCGGGTACTGGATGATCGCCGTCTGCACGGGGTTGTAGAAGACGAACCCGGTCACGACGTTTTCATGCGTGATGCCGCGATCGACGAGTCGGTTGATCTTGATGCCCGTGTAGCCGGGCGGAATGATCTGCCAGTTCAGCAGGAAAGTCCGCCCGATGGCCAGCGCCGCAATGGCGCCAAAGACGAGCGCGAGCAGTTTGACCGGCAGCTTGCTTGCCGTGACTTGAGGCATAAGGGTTCCCCTTGCTTGTTGGTTTGCTTCTGAGGTGTGGCTGGCGGGGCGGGCGCGCTGCTTACGCAATGGCCCACTTGCTGGCGCAGGAATCGTCAGCGATTCCCGTCAGGGATGGCCGCGCCCGGTGGGCGGGTGGTGGCAAGCGAGCTTGCCAATGGTGATGAGGTGCTGAGCTTCAATACGACCGAGGTGGCGCATTGCGATGCCCGAATGTTGCAATGCACAAAGTATAGGCCGGCGCCCGATTTTTGCTCCCCTCCGGAAGCACTAGAGCGTGGCTTCGAATGCGCGGGCGTTGCGGAGTCGGATCAGGTGTCGCCGGGGTTGATGCGCGCAGGGTTCCAGCCCAGCGCGTTGTACACGTGATAGCGCGCGATGCCGATCCACTCGTGCAGCGCAAAATCTGTCAGCGCGAAGTTGTACGCCACCGGCAAGGGCGATGCCGCAGCCTGCAGATCGTCGGCGCGCACGGGAACCGGCGCCATGCCGAAGTGCGTGAAATACAGCAGGCTGCGTCGTAGGTGGATAGCCGACGAGACGAGCACCGTGCGATCAGCCGCGTATTGCGCAAGCACCGTGCGCGAGAACTGAGCGTTCTGCCACGTGTTCATGCTCTTGGGCTCCATCAGTACGTCGGCCTGGTCGACGCCGAGGGCAACGAGTTCGCGGCCATATACCGTGGCTTCCGGCTCGCCATGATGGCGGGCATCGCCGCCGCTGACGAGGATCTTGCAGTCGCCGTCGGCCTTGCGGCAGGCCTGATACAACTGCGCGGCTTCCACCATGCGCGGATACGAGAACAGCCCGGGCTCGACCGCGTCGCCCACGCGAAAGGTGCCCGCGCCCAGCAGCACGATGGCGTTGCGCGCGCCCCATTGGATGTGCGGCTCGTTCTCGAAGGGCTTTTCCAGCGAATCCAGCAGCCATGCCGGCACTGGCCCGCAGCCGATCGCCATCACCAGCACACCCGTGACTACCGCCAGCCCGCGCGCAGCCCGACGTCGGCCGCGTGCTGCACACACCGCTGCCACGATCACCAGCACACACAGGATGGTCAGGCTCACACGTTCCTCCAGGTTGGCGCCTCATGCACGTACGTGAGGCGCCATCGTAAAGAGGAATGAACGGTTGCGCGACCCGTCTGCTTACGGGGTTGTTACGGCAGGCTGCAGATTGGCTGAAGGCAGCGATCGGATGTGCCTTTCACTCCGCCGCGCCAATCTTCCCGAGCAACGCACGCAACATCGACCGCTCGGCCGGGCCAAGCGCCGCAAGCATGCGCTCCTCCGTCTCGACGTGGGAGGCAACGAGCCCGTCAATCAGCTCAAAGCCTGCATCGGTGAGGGCGATCTGCAGGCCGCGCCGGTCGTCAGGATCGGTCCTGCGGACAATGAGACCACGTGTTTCCAGCCGGTCAAGCCGATTGGTCATGGCCGAGGTTGACAACATCATGTCCTTGGCCAGGGCTGACGGCGACAGTGCCTCTTCGCGGCCATTGCGGCGCAGGGTGAGCAGCACGTCAAAGCCGGCCATGTCGAGCTCTGCCTCGGCCACGTTGGCGACGACCGCCTGCCGCAGACGTTCGCCCGCGCGCCAGATTTCACCGCAGACCGCCATCGGACTTGGGTCGATGTCCGGACGCTCCCGACGCCACTGCGCGAGAATGCCGTCCATCGGACCGCCTTGTGCCGGCGCTGAATTGCCTTGACCCATCGAACACCTCATCCTAGTATTTCGACGTCAAACTACTTGATATCGAATTTTAAAAATCGTACCGGGTTTGCGGGCCCCCAGCAATCGGCGTGCGGACGGCTGCGTATTCCCAGCTCTTCTTCAGGTGATTACTTCGATATCAAATTACGTCACGTGGAGATTTCTCATGCCGTTTAATCGTCTGGCTGCGATGTTGGCCACCGCGTTGGCGCCCATGCTGTGGGGCACCACATATCTCGTCTTTACGCAGACGCTTCCTGTCGGCCACCCATTGCTGGTCGGCGCGCTACGTGCGCTGCCGGCAGGCGTGCTGCTGACGCTGCTGGGCCCTGGGCTGCCGCCGCGAGACAAGTTGCTGCGCCTGCTGGCGCTTGGCCTGGCCAACATCGGCGTGTTTTTCGCGCTGTTGTTCGTGGCAGCGCAGCGTCTGCCGGGTGGCGTGGCGGCGACGATCATGTCTGCACAGCCGCTGGTGGTCGCGCTGTTGGCGTGGCCGTTGCTCGCACGCAAGCCGCGCCCGGCGCAATTGGCGGCCGCGCTGGCCGGGTCGGTGGGGGTGGGGCTGCTGATTCTCGGCCCTGCGGCCAAGCTCGATGCGGTCGGCGTTGTGGCGGCGCTGGCCGCCGCGCTATCGATGGCGATGGGGACTGTGCTCATCGAACGCTGGGGCCGTATCGGCACGCCGCTGGCCGTTGCGGCATGGCAGCTCGCGCTCGGCGGACTGGTCTTGCTGCCCGTGGCGTTGTTCGTCGAGGGGCTGCCACCCGCACTCACCGTGCGCAATGCGGTCGGCTTTGCGTACCTCATCGTCATCGGCACGGCGCTGGGTTACTGGCTGTGGGTGCGCGGCATCGGCATGCTCGGCGCGGACGTGACGTTCCTTTCGCTGCTCAGCCCGCTGACGGCAACGGTGCTCGGTGCGCTGGTCTTGGGCGAATGGTTCAGCCCGATGCAGACAGGCGGCGCGGTGCTGATCCTGGGCGCCACAGTGGCGGGGATGGCGTTGTCGCGGCGGGCGCCGCGAGTGCGCTCGGCGCTGGCGAATTCGGTGCAGCATCCCAGCCCCGGAAGGCGGCAGACACGTTGATTGTTGCCTACCGCCGCACCATCGGCCGCATGGGCGCCTCATCGCCATTATCAACAGGCGCGGCACCCAGATATTGCATGTTCGACCGATATTCCGGCAGCTTCGCCATCGTCATGTGCCGGGCCTCGGCAAACAGCGTGAGCGTTTCAGGCAAATGACGCGACAGCACGGCCATGCGCGTGCGCCCCGACGGGTGTGTCGACAGAAACTGCTTTTGCTCTGTCCCGCCGATCGAACCCATCTTTTGCCACAGCGTGAGCGCGGCGCGCGGGTCGTAGCCGGCGCGCGAGGCGATGTCCATGCCGACCAGGTCGGCCTCGGTTTCCTCCGCACGCGAGAACGCCAGCAGGTGCATCTTGGCGCCTTCGCCCAGGTCCGTGTCGCCCCGGTTGCCGAAGCCGAACAATTGCGAGATGACGTTGGCGCCCAGGTTGGTGATTTCGCGCTGGCCGGCGCGGGCGCGGGCGTGTTCGCGCAGGGCGTGGGCGATCTCGTGGCCGAGTGCCATGGCGAGCTCGTCGTCCGTCAGCTTGAACTGTTCGAGCAGCCCCGAGAACACGGCGATCTTGCCGCCGGGCATGCAGAACGCATTCACCTGCGACGAGCCGATCAGGTTGACCTCCCACTGCCAGTGCGCGGCGTCGGGGTTCCAGCGCGGCGCCTGCGACGTGAGGCGCCTGACGATGCCGCGAATGCGGATCAGATCCGGCACGTTGTCAGGCGCAAGCGCGCCTTCGTGGGCCGCGTTGTCGATGATTCCCTGGTATTCGGCCAGCGCGCGCTTGTCGATTTCTTCAGCCGGAATGACGAGCCGGATGTTGGGCGACGTGGTGGTCGGCGCTTCCAGTTTCACGCCGTCGGCGGGCACCGGCAGCGGGCCGTCCATGGCGGTTGCCCACGCAGATAGCGCGAGGCCGATAGCGGTCAGCAGGGAGCGTGTTACGCGGGGCATATGGTCGAGGGGCCGAATCCGTGCGACATAATATCGGCCAACGCACCGCGCCACGCTACGTGGCAACCCGCATTCGCATCGCCTTCGCCTCTGGCCCGCCGCATGACCTTCCACGATTACCTCGATATTTTCCGCAACCGCCGCATCGGCGCGATGCTGTTGCTGGGCTTTGCCTCCGGCCTGCCGCTGGCGCTCACCTCGGGCACGCTGCAGGCCTGGATGACGGTGGAAGGACTCGACATCCGCACCATCGGGTTGTTCTCGCTGGTGGGGCAGGCGTACATCTTCAAGTTCCTGTGGGCGCCGTTGATGGACCGGTTTACGCCGCCGCTGATGGGCCGGCGGCGCGGCTGGCTCGTGCTGACACAGGCTGGGCTGGTGGCGTCGATTGCCGCCATGGCCTTCACGCCGCCGCATGCCGCGCTCTGGGCGCTGGCTGGGCTGGCAGTGTTGGTGGCGTTTTTATCAGCGTCGCAGGACATCGTTTTCGATGCCTACAGCACCGATGTGCTGCATACGAGCGAGCGGGGCGTCGGTGCGGCCGTGAAGGTGCTCGGCTACCGGCTGGCGATGCTGGTGTCGGGCGGCCTGGCGTTGTATCTGGCCGATCGCGTGATGGGCTGGAGCAACATGTACCTGCTGATGGCCGGGCTGATGGCGCTGGGCATCATCGCGACGCTGTGGTCGCCGGAGCCGGAGGTGTCGGCACGCCCGCCGCGCAGTCTGCAGGAAGCCGTGGTCGGCCCACTGCGGGACTTTTTCTCACGCCGGGGCGCCTGGGCGCTGCTGGCGCTGATCGTGCTCTACAAGCTGGGCGACGCGTTTGCAGGCAGCCTGTCGACCACGTTCCTGATCCGCGGCGTCGGGTTTTCCGCTGGCGAGGTTGGCATCGTCAACAAGACGCTCGGGTTGGCGGCCACCATCGTGGGTGCGCTGTATGGCGGCACGCTGATGGTGCGGCTGGGGCTGGTGCGCGCGCTGCTGCTTTTTGGCGTGCTGCAGGCGGTGTCGAACCTCGGCTACTGGGTGCTGGCCGTCACGCCGCAGCATTTGTGGACGATGGCGGTGGCCATCGGCATTGAAAACATCTGCGGCGGCATGGGCACGGCGGCCTTTGTGGCGTTGCTGATGGCGCTGTGCAACCGGTCGTTCTCGGCGACGCAGTATGCGTTGCTGTCAGCGCTGGCTTCCATCGGTCGCGTGTACGTCGGGCCAACCTCGGGCTACCTCGTGGAAGCCTATGGCTGGCCCGCGTTTTATCTGATGACCGTGGCGTTTGCCTTCCCGGGCCTGGTGCTGCTGTGGTGGATGCGCGGCACGATCGGCCGCTACGAGGCCGAGCAGAACGAACGCGCCTTGGCGGCCAAAGCCGCGTCAGCCTGATTGACTAACCCAAGCGGTTCGAGCGGTCGGCATCGGCAAAGCCGGCCAGCGGCAGCGCCGCATCGATGCCTTTGCCCAGCGCGATGGCCTTGAACAGCTCGCCCATCTCGGCTTCCGACAGCAGCTTCTGCACGGCATTGGCCGCCGGCAGAAACTGCATCGGGTCGGACGGATCTAGCGTCATCAGCAGCTCGCCCACCCCGGCGCTCAACAGAAAGCGCGCCTGGCTCGTATAGCCGAGCAGGTCCAGTCCGGCCTCTTGGCCCGCCTGGGCAATCCCCGAAAAATCGACGTGCGCGGTGATGTCCTGCAGGCCCGGCAGCCAGAACGGATCGTCATGCGCGTGCTGGCGGTAGTGGCACATGAGCGTGCCGTTGGCGCGGTGCGCGTGGTAGTACTCGGCAGCCGGGAAACCGTAGTCGATCAGCAGCAGCAGGCCGCGCTCAAGCGCTGTGCCAACGCTGCGGATGAAGCCCTCGGCGGCTTCGTGTGATTCGGTGATGAGATCATCCGCGCCCGGCAGGGCAGCCAGCTTGGCAGGCACCTCCGACGGATCAACGAGCCGGTCTTCCCATTGCAGGCCGTTTTCGGCGTTGAGTGTCACGCCGCGCTGGTGCCACACGCCGCTGCGACGGGACCACAGCGACACGGGCATCGCATCGAGCACTTCGTTGCCGATCATCACGCCGGAGAACGGCGCGGGCAACGTGTCATGCCACTGCGCGAGGGCGCCCAGCTCGGGGCCGAGCGCGGTCAGGCGTTCCTGCTGGCGCTGGCGCAGCTCGCCGGAGAGTTCGACGATGCCGTAGCTGTTGGGGCGCACGCCCACCGCATCGAGTTCGGTGAGGATGTCGGCAGCCAGCTTGCCGGTGCCGGCGCCAAACTCCAGCACGTGGCGCTGGCCTTCGGGTAATGCGTGCAGCACCTGCGCGATCTGGTGCGCCACGGTGCGGCCGAAGAACGGCGTCAGTTCGGGGGCGGTGATGAAGTCGCCGCCGTCTTCCACGCGGCGGCCGAACTTGGCCGCGCCACCGCTGTAATAGCCCAGGCCCGGCGCGTAGAGCGCCAGTTCCATGTAGCGGTCGAACGGGAGCCAGCCGCCGGCGGCCGCAATGGCGTCGGCGATCACGGCGAACAGTTGCGCGGACTGCGCCTGCGCCGCCTCGTTGGGAAGCGGTAAACTCACGGTTTTGCTCATCGGCGAATTGTAAACAATGGCGCAGACGCCCATCCAGTCAACTGCGGAATCGACCGCAGAATCCGCTACACAGCGGCGCATCGCCCTCGTCACAGGCGCAGGCCGCCGCGTGGGCCGCGTCATTGCCCTGGCCCTGGCCCGCCACGGCTGGGATGTGGCTGTGCATTGCCACCGCTCGCGCACCGAGGCCGATGCCGTGGCCGCCGAGATCACTGCCATGGGGCGCCGCGCCGCCGTGCTGCAGGCCGACCTCTCGGACGAAGCCGCCGCCGGCCGCCTGATCGCCGACTGCATCGCTGCACTGGGTACGCCCACCTGTCTGGTCAACAACGCGTCGCTGTTTCAGTACGACGTAGCGACCAGCTTCAGCTACGCATCGCTCGATACGCACATGCGCACCAACGTGGCGGCGCCGCTGCTGCTCTCGCGCGAGCTGCACCGTGCGCTGACAGCCGATGGCGCCGAGGGCCGCGGCGTCGTGATCAATCTGCTCGATCAGAAGCTCGATAACCTGAACCCGGATTTCCTCTCTTACACGTTGTCGAAGGCGGCGCTGTCGACCGCCACGATGCAGCTTGCGCAGGCCCTGGCGCCCGCGCTGCGCGTGGTGGGGGTGGCGCCGGGCATCACGATGGTGTCGGGCGACCAGTCGCAAGGCGGGTTTGCGCGCGCGCACCAGATGACGCCGCTGGGCCAGTCGTCCACGCCGGAAGACATCGCCGAAGCGGTGTGCTACCTGGCTACCGCACGCGCCGTCACCGGCACCACGCTGTTCGTCGACGGAGGCCAGCACCTGATGCCGCTGGCCCGCGACGTGATGTTCCTCACTGAATAATTCTTCCCCCGGACGCTCCCATGCTTTCCCTGCTATCCCACCCGCGCCTGTCGCACTGCCGCCGCATGTTCCTGCGCAACTACGAAGTGCAGATCAACATCGGCGTGCACGAATTCGAGAAGAAGGGCGAGCAGCGCGTCCTGATCAACATCGAGCTGTACGTGCCGCTGGAGCATTCGTCGCCCACGGAAGACAAGCTGCATGAAGTGGTGGATTACGACTTCATGCGTGAGACCGTGGCGCGCCGCATGGCGCAAGGCCATATCCATCTGCAGGAGACGCTGTGCGATGACGTGCTGACGGCCATGCTCAAGCACCCGCATGTGCTGGCCGCCCGGGTGTCGACGGAGAAGCCGGATGTGTATCCGGATTGCGAATCCGTGGGCGTTGAGGTGTTTCGCATCAAGGACCAGGCCTGAGCGGCTGTTTTTGTTGTTGTTGTTGGCGGGTTCTCTGTTTCATCCCCTGCCGGGGCTGAGTCACTTTCTTTGTCTTGCCAAAGAAAGTAACCAAAGAAAGGCGCGCCCGATGCGGCGAACCACTCCTTGAATTTATGTCACAAGGAGGGGAAGGGAAAAACTCGCTGCGCTCAGACAGTTTCCCTTCCTTTTTCCTCCTCGCAACAGAAATTCAAGGCGCCGCATAGGGCAGGGTACGGCCACACCGTCTGTGCGCGGGTGTTGGCGGTCCGAGTTTTTTGATGGTGGCTTAAGCCGCCGTCGCGTATTCGCGGCGTTGGGCGTGCAACGCGCCCGCGACGCTGGCCAGCAGGTCCAGGGCCAGATGTGCTGTGATCCCGCCCTTGTCGTGACGCGGGTTGTATTCCACCAGCTCGAATGCGGCGAAACGTGCATCGCGGGCGCAAGCGGCGAGTGCCTGTGCCATGCCTTGCGCGGTGAGCCCGTCTGTTTCGGGCGTGCCGACGCCGGGCGCGACTGCGGGGTCAAAGGCATCCAGATCCAGCGTTACGCCAAAGGCCGCCGTGCCCGTTTTGACTTGGCGGATGGCGTCGGCCATGACGGCGCGCAGGCCGTTGCGTGCCACTCCCGCTGCGTCGATGACGCGCACGCCTAGCAGGTCGAGCAACGCGCGTTCGGCGGGCTCATAACTGCGCGCGCCGATCACCACGACGTGTTCTGGCGATACCTTCGGCGCGGCATCGCGAACTTGCGTGAGGGTCGCGGCGCCGTGGCCGAGCAGCGCAGCCAGCGGCATGCCGTGGATGGCGCCGGAATCGCTCGTCTGGGGGGTGTGGCTGTCGAGGTGCGCGTCGATCCAGATCAGGCCCAGCGGGCCCTTCTGCCGCAAGGCGTTTGCTACACCCGACCACGTGCCGATCGCGCACGAGTGATCCCCGCCAACGACGACCGGCACATACCCCTGGTGCACGCTGTGTGCTGTCGCATCGGCGAGCGCGCGCGAGAAACCGGCCACGCCCGGCAGCGCCGCCAAGCGTGCTGAACGGCTGTGCCCCGCCGACATCGCCAATTCGATGTCGTGCACGAGCGCGGCTTGCGTGTCCGGCGTCTGCAATCGCGCCAGCGCGCCGGCCTCCAGCAGCGCACGCGGGCCGTCCTTGCAGCCGTCGTCTTGCGCGCCGCAGCCGATGGCCGCGCCGATCAGATCAATGATGGTCATGTCACTCCCCTTGCGAGTTTTTCCTCAAGCCGCCTTGCGGCGCGGCCAGCCAGCCAGCGTCTGGCGGATGGCTTCCAACGCCAGCGCCAGCTCGGCCTCGCCAATCACCAGCGGCGGTGTCAGACGGACCACGTTGCCGTAGGTGTCCTTGGTCAGCACGCCGCGCTCGGCCACCGCGAAGGCGAAGTCGTGCGCATCGATGTCGGCATCGAGTTGCAGGCCGATCATCAAGCCGCGCCCGCGCACCTGCCGCACGCCGTGGCCGACGAGCGTTTTCAGTTCGTTGATGAACGCTGCGCCCACGCGTGCGGCACGCTGTGGCAGTTGTTCTTCGATCAGCAAGGCGAGTGCCGCGCGTCCGATGTGCGCTGCGAGCGGGTTGCCGCCAAACGTGGAGCCGTGGTCGCCCGGCTGAAACACGCCCATGACCGCCTCGCGCCCCGCGATGGCCGACACCGGCATCATGCCGCCCCCGAGCGCCTTGCCCAGCACCACCAGATCGGCGTCAACGCCTTCATGCCAGCTCGCCAGCACATCGCCGGTTCTGCCCAGGCCTGTTTGGACCTCGTCGCAGACGAGCAACACGTTGTGCTGGGTGGCGAGTTCGCGCGCGAGTTTGAGGTAGCCGGCAGGAGGCTCGACGATGCCGCCCTCGCCCTGCACCGGCTCCATCAGGATGGCGCCCGTGTTGGGCCCAATGGCCGCACGCAGCGCATCGGCGTCACCAAACGGAATGCGCCGGAAGCCGGCCGCGAACGGGCCGAATCCGTAGCGATATTGATCGTGCGAGGAGAACCCGACGATGGTCGTCGTGCGGCCGTGGAAGTTGTTTTCGAAGACGATGATTTCGGCCGCCTCGGGCGCCAGGCCCTTCACGTCGCGCGCCCACTTGCGCGCAGCCTTGATGGCGGTTTCGACGGCTTCGGCGCCCGTGTTCATCGGCAGCGCGCGGTCCATGCGCGTGATGCGGCAGACGTCGGCCAGGAAGGGGCCGAGCTCCGTATTGTGGAAGGCGCGCGACGTGAGCGTCAGCCGGCCGGCCTGCTCCGTCAGCGCTGCAACGAGTTTCGGATGCGAATGCCCGAAGCTGACCGCCGAATACGCCGACATCATGTCGAGGTAGCGCCGGCCGTCGGTATCGAACAGCCACACGCCTTCGCCGCGTTCCAGCATGACCGGTAAGGGCGCGTAGTTGCGTGCGCCGTAACGGTCTTCCAATGCATAGCTCGGATGTTGCATTGCGGTCGTCATGATGGCCTCCTGCCTGGATCGGTCGTTCACTTGCGGCGGATTGTGCGATCTGACAGACTTGAAATCAAATCGAATGTTTTTCATTTTTCGATCCAAAAATTTGATAAATAAAGGCAACTTTGTTCTGCCATGTCGCACTCGCCGTTGCGCTATCTGCATAGCTTCCTGACCGTCGCCAACGAAGGCAGCTTCGTGCGCGCGGCAGACCGCCTGGCTGTGTCGCAGCCGGCGCTGTCGTACCAGATGCGGCAGTTGGAGCAGTGGCTCGGCGTGCCTTTGTTCGAGCGCTCGGGGCGCAAGCTCGTGCTCACCCGTGCCGGCACGTCGGTGCGGGCGTGGTGCCGCGATGCGTTTGCCGGGCTGGATGAGCTGCGCGCCGCATTGCACAGCGGCGAGATGGAGCGCGTGTCGCTCAAGCTGGCGAGCGGCTCCAGCTTCGGGCGCTATGTGCTGATGCCGGCGCTGCTGAAACCATCGCCCGAATCCGACGCGCCGCTTCTCGACGACGTGCGCCTCGAACTGGCCTTCGGCAGCGACGAAGAAGTCTTCAGCCATGTCGAGTCCGGCCGTGCCGATCTCGGCTTTGTCTACACGCCGCGCACGTCACGCCTGTTTGAACACCACGCTGTCTACACCGAAGAATTCGTGCTCGCCTGCAGCGCCCGCGCATTGCGTGAGCACAGTGCGCCACGCACGCTGGCTGATTGCGCGGCGCTGCCCTTCGTCACCTATGACGAATCCGATGCGGTCTACGGGCTGTGGTTCAAGGCGCTGTTTCGGCGCATGCCGGAGACGACCGTCAGCGCACATCACGTGTCCGACCTGGAAGAGGTCAGCACGTTGGTGGAGGCGGGCATGGGCTGGTCGGTGCTGCCGCTGCATGCCATTCAGGATGCCGTGGAGCGCGGGCGCCTGCAGATCGTGCGCCCGATCGTGGCGCGGCGCTGCCTGAATACCGTGTTTGCCGTGCGCCGCACATCAAGCTTTCCGAGCGAAGCGCAAGACCGCTTGCTTGTGCGGCTGGCGCAGCTTGAAGCGGCAGCGCGCGCTTAGCCGCGCGGTTGCAATCTTCGGGGGCCGATCTGCAAAGCCCAAACTGCTGCCTTGAAATTAATTAAGTCGACAATTAATATTCGCGGCATGGCAACCGGCAAACCTTCCTCTCGCGGCCCAGGCCGCCCTCGTCGCTCGGATGGCGCAACGCAGGACGACCTTCGTGATCGCCTGCTCGACATTGCCGTCACGTTGTTTGCGCGAGACGGCGTCGGCCCGACCACGCTTGCCGCCATCGCTCGTGAAGCCGGGGTGACGGCGCCGATGGTGCATTACCACTTCAAGACGCGCGATCAATTGCTCGATGCCGTGGTCGAGGGGCGCATCCGCCCGCTGATCGACCAGGTGACGGGCCCGGCGCTGGCGATCATCGCCGACGACGCACATTTGCCGGACCTTGCGCAAACCGTAGCCGGCGTGGCGCAGCGCATGGTGGCGGTGGCCACGGCCACGCCGTGGTTTCCAACGCTGTGGATTCGCGAGATCGCGAGCGAGGGCGGCCAGTTGCGCGAGCGCGTGTTCGCGCGCATCGCGCTGGAGCGCGCCACGTTGCTGGTTGATCGCATTGCCCGCGCACAAGCGGCGGGCGCGGTGAACGCAGCACTGCAGCCGCCGCTGGTGATGGTGTCGGTGATCGGCTTGGCGATGCTGCCGCTGGCGACGCGCGCGCTTTGGGGCCGCCTGCCCCTGGCGGATCGGGTGAGCGACGAGGACATCGGCCGGCACGTTGCCGCGCTGCTGCTGCACGGCATCGGCCCCGTCGCGGCGCCTGAAGACGGCGCAGGCAAGAAAGCGAAGCCGAAGCCCAAGCCAAAGAGCAAGGGGAGCAAGTAGGCGAACACGGCAGGCAATCGAATCAATCGCATCAATCGAATCCCGCGGAGGGCGGTATGCGGAAAGCGTTGTGCATCGGCAGGGCAGGGTGGTTTGCGGTGGCATCGGCCGCAGCGATGGCCCTGGCGGGTTGCGCCAAACAAGACAACCACACCTACCAGGGCTATGTGGAGGGCGAGTTCGTCTACGTGGCATCGCCCGTGGGTGGGCGGCTCGAACATCTTGGCGTGCAGCGTGGGCAGAGTGTCAAGGCTGGGGCGCCGCTCTTTGCGCTGGAATCGGTGGATGAGACCGCGGCCCGCCAGCAGGCAGCCGCGCAACTGCAAGGCGCCGAAGCCCAACTCGCCGATCTGAATGTCGGCAAACGTGTACCGGAGGTGGATGCGGTGCGCGCGCAACTGGCGCAAGCCGTGGCGGCGGACAAGCTTTCATCGACGCAGCTGGTGCGAGACGAGGCGCAGTTCCGCGCTGGTGGCATTGCGCAATCGCAGCTCGATGCAAGCCGCTCGACCGCGCAGTCGAACGCGCAGCGCGTGCGTGAATTGACCAACCAGCTGCGCATTGCCCAGCTGCCGGCGCGCAATGATCAGATTCGCGCGCAATCCGCGCAGGTGGAAGCGGCGCGCGCCGCAGTGGCGCAAGCGCAATGGCGGCTCGATCAGAAAGCGCAGAAGGCTACGCAGGGCGGCCTCGTGTTCGACACGCTGTATCGCGAAGGCGAGTGGGTCGGCGCCGGTAGCCCCGTGGTGCGCATGCTGCCGCCGGGCAACGTGAAGGTGCGCTTCTTCGTGCCGCAAGGCGTGGTGGGCGCACTCAAGCCCGGGCAAACTGCGCGCCTGCACTGCGATGGCTGCGCGGCCGACATCAACGCCACGGTCACGTACATCGCAACCGAAGCCGAATACACGCCGCCCGTCATCTACAGCAACACGACGCGCGACAAGTTGGTCTTCATGGTGGAAGCCCGGCCTGCCGCGGCGGACGGCCCGAAGCTGCGCCCAGGCCAGCCCGTGGAGGTGATGCTGCCATGAGCGCTGCCAGCCACGACAGCCAGCCGCACACACGCAACGGCGGCTACGCCATCGACGTGCATGGCCTGAACAAGCACTTTGGCGACAAGCACGTTGTGAAAGATCTCTCCATGCAGGTTGCGCGTGGCGAGATCTTCGGCTTCCTGGGCCCCAACGGCAGCGGCAAGACCACGTCGATCCGCATGATGTGCGGGCTGCTGACGCCCGATAGCGGCAGTGGCTCGTGCCTGGGTTACGACATCCTCAAGCAGTCGGCGCAGATCAAGCGACGCGTTGGCTACATGACGCAGCGGTTTTCGTACTGGGATGATCTTTCCATTCGCGAGAACCTGGACTTCGTCGCACGTCTGTACGAGATGCCCAATCGACGCGAGGCGGTTGACAACGCGCTGGAGCAACTCGGGCTGGCATCGCGCGCCAAGCAACTGGCGGGCTCGCTGTCGGGCGGCTGGAAGCAACGCCTGGCGCTGGCCGCCTGCATGCTCCACAAGCCCGAACTGCTGCTGCTCGATGAACCCACCGCCGGCGTCGACCCGAAAGCGCGCCGCGATTTCTGGGAAGAGTTGCATCGTCTGGCGGCGGAGGGCATCTCGGTGCTCGTCAGCACGCACTACATGGATGAGGCCGAGCGCTGCCACAAGCTCGCTTACATCGCGTATGGCGAGCTGCTCGCGCAAGGCACTGCCGATGAGGTGATCGCCGGGCAGCACCTGTCGACGTGGTCGATCTCAGGCGGCAATCTGGTTGAGCTGGGCCGCAAGCTGGAAGGGCAGCCCGGCGTGGATCAGACCGTCGCGTTTGGCTCGGTGCTGCACGTGACCGGCGCGGATGCACAAGCGCTGGAGGGCACGTTGCGCAAGCTCGCGGGGGAATCTGGCATGCGCGCCGAGCCGATCGACACCGGGCTCGAAGACGTGTTCATCCACATGATGAAGCGCTCCTCCGACAATTACGGGGCGCAGCCATGAAGCCAGACGGCAATCAATTTTCGCTGGTGCGCTGGTGGAGCGTGGTGCTCAAGGAGTTTCTGCAGCTGCGCCGCGACCGAGTGACGTTCGCCATGATGATCGGCATTCCGATCATGCAACTGTTCCTCTTCGGCTTTGCCATCAACGCTGACCCGAAGCATCTGCTGACTGGCGTGATTGCCGCAGACCAGAGCGAGTTCACGCGCAGCTTCCTGGCCAGCATGCGCAACTCCGACTACTTCGATTTGGCGACCACGCTGACAGACGAAACCGCCGGGCGCGAGGCCTTGGCCAAGGGCCAACTTCAGTTTGTCGTATCGATCCCGCCGGACTTCACGCGCAAGCTCGTGCGCGGCGAGAAGCCCTCGCTGTTAGTCGAGGCCGATGCCACGGATCCTGCAGCCACCGGCCTGGCCGTCGCCTCGCTCTCGCAACTGGTGCAGGGCGTCGTCAGCAAGGATATGAAGGGCGCGCTGTCACCGCTGGCAGGTGGCGCGGGCGGCTCCGCAGGTGCAGCATCGCCATTCGATGTGCGCATCCACAAGCTCTACAACCCGGAGGGCATCACGCAGTACAACATCATCCCCGGCCTGATGGGCACCATCTTGACGATGACCATGGTGATGATGACGGGCCTGGCCATGACGCGCGAGCGCGAGCGCGGCACGATGGAAAACCTGCTCGCCACGCCGGTGCATCCGCTGGAGGTGATGACGGGCAAGATCGTTCCGTACATCTTCATCGGGCTGGTGCAGGTGACCATCATTCTGCTGATGGCGGTCTTCGTTTTCCACGTGCCGTTTGTCGGCAGCGTGTGGATGGTCTACGTATCGGCGCTGCTGTTTATCGTGGCGAGCCTGACGGTGGGGATCACGCTTTCGTCGCTCGCGCAGAACCAACTGCAGGCGACGCAGCTGACCTTCTTCTACTTTCTGCCAAACATCCTGCTCTCGGGTTTCATGTTTCCGTTCGTGGGGATGCCCAAGTGGGCGCAGGCGATCGGCAACCTGCTGCCGATGACGTACTTCAACCGGCTCACGCGCGGCATCCTGCTCAAAGGCAATGGCTGGTTTGAACTGTGGCCGAGCATTTGGCCGCTGATGGTGTTTACGGTGGTGGTGCTGGGGGTGGCGTTGCGGTTTTATCGCAAGACGTTGGATTGAGGTGGGGTATGCGGATGTTCTCTTGCTGTGATGATGGTGGTGCATCCCCTGTTTCGTCCCCTGCCGGGGCCGACTTACTTTCTTTGTCTTGCCAAAGAAAGGTAAGCAAAGAAAGGCGCGCCCGAGATGGCGACTTCCCCTTGAATTTTCATAACCGGGCGGAGAACGGGAAAACTCGCTTCGCTCAGACAGTTCCCGTTCTTTTTTCCGCCCGCTTACAAAAATTCAAGGCGCCATCTAGGGCAAGGTACGGCCAAACCGTCTGGCGGCGTTTGCTGGCGTTGGGGCGTGCGTTGGTGGGTGGTGAGGGGGCGGCTGGGGCAGTGTTGATCGCCGCGCTGACCGTGAGCGGCTGTGCCGTCGGTCCCGACTTCAAGACGCCGGGCGGGCCTGCGGCCGCGGGCTATTCCGCGCAGCCTGTGTCGCGGGAAACCGCATCCGCCCCCGTCGTTGGCGGCGAGGTGCAGCATCTTGTCAATGCCAACGTGCCGGTCGATTGGTGGCACCTGTTCCGATCGCCCGCGCTTGATGCGCTGGTGGACGAGGCGTTGCGTGCGAGCCCGTCTGTCGTGCAGGCCGAAGCGCGCTTGCGTCAGGCACAGGCCGAAGCCGAGGCGCAGTTCGGCTATGTGATGCCATCGGTGGATGGCACCGTGTCGGCGGTGCGTCAGCAGATCAACCCCGAGGCGTTCGGGTTCAACACGCCCAAGCCGGGGCCGTTCACGCTGTATTCGGCGTCGCTGTCGGTGTCGTATGCGCTGGATATTTTTGGCGGCGTGCGACGCGCGCTTGAGGCATCGCGCGCGCAGCTCGATACGCAGCGTTATGAAATGGAGGCGGCGCGCCTGTCGCTGGCCGGCAATGTGGTGACGGCCACGGTGCGGATTGCCGCACTGGATGCGCAGATTGCGGCCACGCAGCGATTGAGCGCCGAGCAGCGCAGGCAGTTGGAGATCACCGAGCGCCGCCTCAACCTTGGGGGCGTCGCGCAGGTCGATGCGTTCTCGCAGCGCACGCTCGTCGCGCAGACCGATGCCACGCTGCCGCCGCTCATGCAGCAGGCTGCGCAGCAGCGGCATCGTCTATCCGTGTTGTTGGGCCGTGAACCCGGTGCTGGGTTGCCGGACCTGCCGTCGCTCGACGCGCTGCATCTGCCCGACCCACTGCCGGTGTCGCTGCCGTCCACGCTCGCACAGCGGCGCCCCGACATTCGCGCCGCCGAAGCGATGTGGCACGAAGCCAGCGCCAACGTGGGCGTAGCCACGGCCAACCTGTTCCCGCGCATCACCCTGTCCGCAGGGCTGGGATCGGAAACCACCAGCTTCCGAAACCTCCTTGGCGCCGGATCAAGCATCTGGAACCTTGGCGCCGGGCTCACGCAACCGATCTTCCACGGCGGCACCCTGCGCGCCAAAAAGCGCGAAGCCGAAGCCGCCTACGATGCAGCCGGCGCGGCCTACAAGCAAGCCGTATTGCAAGGCTTGCAGGAAGTGGCCGACGCCCTGCACGCCGTGCACAACGACGCCCAAACGCTGCAGGCCAGAGCGCTGGCAACCGACCAGGCGCAGCAGACCCTGCGCGCCGCCGAAGCCCGCCACGCCGCAGGCGGCATCAGCACCCTGACGTTGCTGGACGCCCAACGCCAGGTCGATCAGGCCACGCTTCAGCAGGTGCAGAGCCAAGCTGACAGGCTGCTCGACTCCGCCGCGCTCATGCAGGCATTGGGCGGCGGCTGGCAATAGGCAAACCACAAAGCAAACCAAATCGGCAACGCAAGCATTCAGCCGGTTTGGCTGTTCCCTGCCCTAGATGGCGCCTTGAATTTGTGTGAGCGGGCGGATAAAGGAAGGAGGCCTGTTTGAGCGCAGCGAGTTTGCCTCCTTCCCCGCACGGTCACACAAATTCAAGGAGTCTTTCGCCATCTCGGGC
>JYOB01000014.1:0-35409 GCA_000955795.1 Burkholderiaceae bacterium 26 | reverse complement strand
TTTCTTTGCTTACTTTCTTTGGCAAGACAAAGAAAAGTGAGTCAGCCCCTGCAGGGGATGAAACCGGGAATGAACCACAAACGCAAAACAATCAAACAGCCGCCCGCAACAACCGCTGCTGATAAGCCTGCAAATGCGTAAACGCCACCCGCAGCAACGAAACATCCGTCCCCAACGCCCGCCCGCGGCGCAGCATGTCCCCCACGATGTGATCCGCTTCAACCCGCGCACCACTCTCCAGGTCTCGCAGCATCGATGCCGTCAGCGGCGACCCAGCCTGCGTCAGCACATTGAGCCCGCGTTCGCGCGCAGCCTGCCGATTCGGATACCCCGACGCCGCAGCCACGCGCTCGCACGCCATGAACATCGCCTCGTTCAACGCAGCGCCCTCATCCGTGGCGACAATCTCGCCCACCGTCGCCCGCATCAGGCAAGTCATCGCCGCCAGCGAAGTGAGAAAGGTGAACTTTTCCCACATGTCTTGCATGACGTTTTCGGCCAGCACGGAATCGAAGTTGGCCGTGGCAAACACGTCGCGGATTGCCTCGGTGCGCTCGCGCGGCGCATGCGGCGTGCGCTCGCCAAACGTGATCGAGTGCACGGCCGGGCCCTGGCCATTGCTCAGGTGCAGCACCGCCCCGTCCGGCGCACTTGTCGCACTGATGTGGCACAGCCCACCGAGCACACGCGATTCACCAAACGCGGCATCTAGGCGTTCCAGATGCGCCAGCCCGTTCAGCACCGGCAGCACCACCGTGCGCTCGCCCACCACGGGGCGGATTGCCGTGATGGCGTCTTCCAGGTCATAGGCCTTGCAGCTCAGCAGCACCAAGTCTGCACGGCCCCAAGCCGCAGTTTGGTCTGCGGTGATGGTCTGCACGGGCAATTGCGCATCGCCGTGCGGGCTGCGAATCACGAGACCGTGTTCGCGCAACCGCGCCGCGCGTGCCGGCCGCACCAGAAAGGTCACGTCTGCGCCCGCCTGGGCGAGCCGGCCGCCGAAATAGCCGCCGGTGCCGCCGGCGCCAAGCACCAGAATCCGCATTGCTGTCGTCATTGGGTTCGTTTCCATCGAGCAGAAGATAGGCAAACGATTCTAGGCCTGTTCGCCCGACCCTGCAGGCGGCGCCCCGCGCGCGCTAAAATGCTGATTTTCCTCACAATTTGACGCCCGTTCGGCCATTATTCAGCGCTGGCGGGGTCGAGATGCCATGACGTTTTCCAATAATTTCCACCGCCTCGAAACCCGTCTGCAGTCGCAGGTCGGCCGCGCCATCGGCGACTTCAAGATGATCGAAGACGGCGACACCATCCTCGTGTGCCTGTCTGGCGGCAAGGATTCATACACGATGCTGTCGGTCCTGATGGCGCTGCAGAAGCGTGCGCCGGTCGACTTCAAGCTGATTGCGATGAACCTTGATCAGAAGCAGCCGGGCTTTCCGGAAGAGGTGCTGCCCAACTACTTGAAGAAGGTGGGCGTGGAGTATGTGATCGTCGAGGCGGACACGTATTCGATCGTCAAGGAGAAGGTGCCCGAGGGCAAGACCACGTGCTCACTGTGCTCGCGCCTGCGCCGCGGTGTGATTTACCGCACGGCCAAGGAACTGGGTGCCAACAAGATCGCGTTGGGCCACCACCGCGACGACATCGTCAACACGTTCTTCCTGAACATGTTCTTCGGCGGCAAGATGAAGGCGATGCCGCCCAAGCTGGCCACGGACAACGGCGAGCACATCGTCATCCGCCCGCTGGCCTACTGCGCAGAGAAGGAGATCGCCTCCTACGCCCGCGCGATGGAATTCCCGATCATCCCGTGCAACCTCTGCGGCTCGCAGGAAAACCTGCAACGCAAGAAGGTCAAGGAGATGCTGCTGGAGTGGGAGCGCCAGACGCCGGGCCGCATCGACAACATCTTCGCTTCACTGCAAAACGTGGTGCCGTCGCACCTGGCTGATACCGATCTGTTCGACTTCAACGGCCTGACCACGGGCTTGGCGAAGATCGGTGAAGACGCGCTGTTTGGCCAGACCGCCTACGACCAGGCCCCGCTGGTGTTTGCCGGCTCGCATGACGATCGCATCGAGTTCGTGCGGTTTGAGCGCAAGCCAGGGGATAAGCCCGCCGACCAAGCCCTGCCCGGCGAGGTGGCCGCAAGCTGAGCGCGCCCCCCGTCACACGGGCGGCGTACGCTGCCCAAATTCGCTCCGGCGCGCTACGCCGGGTGTCCGCCATCCGCCTGACCGGCGGGCGGGCTAACCGTCTCGGTAATGGCGCGGTTGCAACAATTCCACCGTTTGACCGGTTCAGGGGGAGGGTGGGGCCCATGCTAGAATTTTTGCATCTGTGTCTTATACGCCGCAAAAGCGCCCCGCAGAAGGGTTTGCAGGCGGTCCGGCCATCCTGAGGGGAGGTGGCGGGCGGTGGGTTTCAGGCAGCCGTTTCTGGCGCCGGCAACCCGTCGCAGGCTATCGCTTCGAGTCACTCTAGGAACCTCCTTGTGAATATCGTCATCCTGGCTGCAGGCATGGGCAAACGCATGCGCTCCGCCCTGCCGAAAGTGCTGCACCCCCTGGCCGGCAAACCGTTGCTGGCGCACGTCATTGAAACCGCCCGAACCATGTCGCCGACGCGGCTGGTGGTGGTGGTGGGCCACGGCGGTGATCGGGTGCGCGAGATGGTCGGTGCGTCCGACATCGCCTTCGCCACGCAAGACAAGCAGCTTGGCACGGGCCACGCCGTCATGCAGGCCGTGGACCAGCTCGACGAGAGCGTGCCCACCCTGGTGCTCTACGGTGATGTGCCGCTCACCCGCGCCGAAACACTGAGCGCCCTGGTGGGCGCCGCCGGCAATGACCACCTGGGCGTGCTGACCGTGCACCTGGGCGACCCGACCGGCTACGGCCGCATCGTGCGCGACGCCGCCGGCCGCATCACGCGCATCGTCGAGCAGAAAGACGCCAACGAAACGCAGCTCGCCATCCATGAGGTGAACACCGGGATCCTGGTGTGCCCGACGGCCAAGCTCAAGAACTGGCTGGCGACGCTGTCGAATGACAACGCGCAGGGCGAGTATTACCTGACCGATGTGATCGAGCGTGCCGCCAGCGAAGGCGTGCCCATTACCTCCGCGCATCCGCTGGCCGAATGGGAAACCCTGGGCGTGAACAGCAAGGTGCAACTGGCGGAGCTTGAGCGCATTCACCAGCGCAACCTCGCGCAGCAACTGCTGGAAGACGGCGTGACGCTGATCGACCCGGCGCGCATCGACGTGCGCGGCAAGCTTACGTGCGGCCGCGACGTGGTGATCGACGTCAACTGCATCTTCGAGGGCAACGTCACGCTGGCTGACGGCGTGCGCATCGGCGCCAATGCGGTGATCCGCGATGCGGTGATCGAGGCCGGCGCCGAGATCCTGCCGTTCTGCCACATCGAGAGTGCCAAGGTTGGCGCCGACTCGCGCATCGGCCCGTACGCGCGCCTGCGCCCGGGCACCGAGCTGGCCGAGGACGTGCACATCGGCAACTTTGTCGAGGTAAAGAACAGCCAGGTCGCGGCGCACAGCAAGGCCAACCACCTTGCCTACGTGGGCGACGCGACGGTGGGCTCGCGCGTCAACATCGGCGCGGGCACCATCACGTGCAATTACGATGGCGCGAACAAATTCCGCACCATCATCGAAGACGACGCCTTCATCGGTTCCGATACGCAGCTCGTGGCGCCGGTGCGCGTGGGCAAGGGCGCGACGCTGGGTGCCGGCACCACGCTGACCAAGGACGCGCCCGAGGGCAAGCTGACGGTCTCGCGGGCGCGCCAGGTCACCATCGACAGCTGGCAGCGCCCGGTCAAGCAGAAGAAGGCAGGCTGACAGGGTTTCTCCTGCGCCGAACAGCGGATGCCGCTTCGGCGCGCGAGCATCGATACTGAATTACCGAGTGCGGCGCACATTCAACGTGCTGCCGCACCCCAACTGGAGAAATCAACATGTGCGGTATCGTTGGCGCGGTTTCCACGCGCAATATCGTTCCCGTCCTGATCGAGGGCCTGCGCCGCCTGGAATATCGCGGCTACGACTCCTGCGGCGTTGCCGTTCAGCGTGATGGCCAGCTACAGCGCGCGCGCACCGTCTCGCGCGTGGCCGATCTGGATGCCCAGGCACAGACGAGCCACCTGGATGGCGCCATCGGCATCGCGCACACGCGCTGGGCCACGCACGGCCGGCCGGATACCGTCAACGCCCACCCGCACTTCTCGGGCGACACCATCGCTCTGGTGCACAACGGCATCATCGAAAACTACGAAGCGCTGCGCGAAGAACTCAAGGCCGTCGGCTACGGCTTTGAATCGCAGACGGATACCGAAGTCGTGGCGCACCTGATCCACCAGGCCTACACGTACCCGAGCAGCGCCACGCGCGGCGACCTGTTCGCCTCGGTGCGTGCGTCGGTCAAGCGCTTGCACGGTGCCTATGCGATTGCCGTGTTTGCCCGTGACAACCCCGACGTGGTGGTGGGCGCGCGCGCCGGCTCGCCGCTGGTGGTGGCGATTGGCGAGAACGAATCGTTCCTGGCGTCGGACGCGCTGGCCGTGGCCGGCACCGCCAGCCGCATGGCCTATCTGGAAGAAGGCGACGTGGTGGAAATCACCCGCGACGGCTTTACCGTGGCCGATGCCCACGACAAGATCGTCGAGCGCGAAGTGAAGGAAGTCGGCACTTACGCCGCTGCCGTGGAACTCGGCCCCTTCCGCCACTTCATGCAGAAGGAAATCTTCGAGCAGCCGCGCGCCCTGGGCGACACGCTTGAAGGCGTGCAAGGGTTTGGCCCCGACCTGTTTGGCCCCGAGGCGGCCCAGGTGCTGCCCAAGGTCGACAGCGTGCTGATCCTGGCCTGCGGCACGAGCTACTACTCGGGTTGCACGGCCAAGTACTGGCTTGAATCGATCGCCAAGATCCCGACGCAGGTGGAAGTCGCCAGCGAATACCGCTACCGCGAGACGGTGCCCAACCCGAACGCGCTGGTCGTCGTGATTTCGCAATCGGGCGAAACCGCCGACACGCTGGCCGCGCTGCGCCACGCACGCGAACTGGGCCACACGCACACGCTGGCGATCTGCAACGTGGCGACCAGCGCCATGGTGCGCGAGACGCAGCTCAAGTTCCTCACGCGCGCGGGCACCGAGATTGGCGTGGCGTCCACCAAGGCGTTCACCACGCAGCTGGCAGCGCTGTACATGCTGGCACTGACGTTTGCCAAGCTGCGCGGCCATCTGAATGCGGAGCAGGAAGAAGATGCGCTGCGCCATCTGCGCCACCTGCCGTCGGCGCTGAATGCCGTGCTGGCGCTGGAGCCGCAGATCATCGCGTGGTCGGAAGAGTTTGCCCGCCGTGAGAACGCGCTGTTCCTCGGTCGCGGTCTGCATTACCCGATCGCCCTGGAAGGCGCGCTCAAGCTCAAGGAAATCTCGTACATCCACGCCGAGGCCTACCCCGCTGGCGAACTCAAGCACGGCCCGCTGGCGCTGGTGACCGAGCAGATGCCGGTCGTGACCGTCGCCCCGAACGACGCGCTGCTCGAAAAGCTCAAGTCGAACATCCAGGAAGTGCGTGCGCGCGGCGGCAAGCTGTACGTGTTTGCCGACGCCGATACGCAGATCCAGTCGAGCGACGGCATCCAGGTGATCCGCATGCCTGAGCATTACGGCCAGCTCTCGCCGATCCTGCACGTGGTGCCGCTGCAATTGCTGGCGTATCACACCGCACTGGCGCGCGGTACGGACGTTGACAAGCCGCGTAACCTGGCGAAATCGGTGACTGTCGAATAAGTTTCGGCAGGCGCGGAAACAGAATGGCGAGGAAATGAAAGCGTTTCAATCTCGCTGAAAGGTTTGGATTCTGGGGGGGGGGGCGAGCCCCTCCAGAAACCGCTGTACTGCAAGGCTTTAAGCACTACGTAATGTTTGCGGGCGCGCCAGCTTGGCGCGGTGCTTTTCATCCCCGCTTAGCACCCTGGTTTTTCCTCCGCTCGCGAGAATGTTATGTGGCACGTGCGCTCCCTTCAGTAGTGGAGCGATACATCTCGCGTTTCGTGATGTGTACGCCAGAATGACCTCAACGAGCGCCGGCTGCAAATCATCGACGTGCGTCAACTTCCATCGCTAATAGTCGTCCCTCTGTCCACGACGATGTGTTGACGCGTCATAAACCATCCGCTGGGCTAGCAAGCATGACGGCCACACCTGCGATTTCATGCGGTTCTCCCACGCGCCGAACGGGGTCAATGAAAGTCGCCAGCTCTCATGTGTCAAGTAGGTCGATCGCTCACGTGTGCCCTTCCATAGCGAGGCTTGTCAACAATCTGGAGCGTTTCTGACCCGCATGGATGATGCGTCGATGCATCACCGATGCTCTATTAAAATATGTCGCCGAAGGCGGCCATGGGGGCTGGCTGAACCATTTCAGCCCTCCATCAGCGCCCGTTCGATCAACGCCTCGACAGTGCCGTCGTGTTGAAAGCCAGCCGCGACAGCGCGACGATCGATCAGTGGTGGCTGGCGGCCAAACAATCGCTCGATCCCATCCTCGGGGGCATAGCTGATTTGCATCGGGCCGAACCTATGCGTCAGCGCGTCGACGAGCGCACCAACCTCCAATCGCAGCACGGGGGGCGTCCAGACGCGCTCCGCGTGTAGACCGTCCGAAGACAACCGCGCAGCATGTACCAAGTTGTCGACACAGCAGGCACGCGACATCCACCATGCTGTTGCCGATGGCGAGACAGGACATACATAGGGTTGCCCATGTTGAGCGGCGCGAAAGATCGCACTCATGAAGGCGGAGCCGTGTACTAGGGACAATCCGGGCCGCGCCACGATGCCCGGCAAGCGCAACGAGCGGCCATCGACCGAGCCGCGACGCGTCCAATCGGCCAACAATTGCTCGCCAACTAACTTGTGCACGCCGTAACTGATGGTGGGGTGTACCGCCGAATGCTCGTCCATGTGCGACGGCAGAGGGACTCCATAAACCGCGACACTGCTGGCAAAGACGACTCGCGGCACGGTCCCATGAACGCTCGGCTGTTTCGCGAGGCATTCGAACAACGCCAGGGTGCCATGCAAGTTAATCCGGTCGCCCAGATCCCGATTGGCTTCGGCCTGTGCGCCCGGCACACTCGCCAAGTGAAAGACGAGATCCACGGGCTTTGACAGCACAGCATCAAGTGTGTGCGGCGCGCCAAAGTCTCCGTTGATGACAGTAACGCGGGCATCCGCGGGGATGGCGTCGATCTGTTGGTCCACAAGCAGCAACTCTGTGACATCGCTTGTGGTAGCGACCCCATCGCGCAATAACCGGCGAACCAACGCTGATCCTACGAAACCATTGGCCCCCGTCACCAAGGCTCTCATCGTTGCTCCTCTTTTGCGCTAGCTGCACCCGCTTGAACAACACGCTGCTCAATGATGCCGAACGGCATCTCACCTTCTGCGTCGCGCGCCATCATCCTGACCTGATCGCCGAAGCGCATGAAGCCAGTCTTGGCTTCGCCTTCGTCGATGATCTCGATCACACGCCGCTCTGCAATACATGCCGATCCAGCTGTGCGGCTCACATTCGATACCGTGCCGGAGCCGATGATGGTTCCAGCGGACAGTTGGCGTGTACGCGCGGCATGTGCAATGAGGTCGCCAAAGCTGAAATTCATTTCGCTGCCACATGGATGACCAAACCAGTGACCATTCCATTCGATATGCAGACGCAGTTGCACGCGGCCGTCGCGCCAATTTCCGCCCAACTCGTCGGGCGTGATGGCGACCGGCGCAAAGCTGGTCGACGGTTTGGCCTGCAGAAACCCAAAACCTGTCTTCATCTCGCGTGGCCCAAATGCGCGCAGGCTCCAATCGTTGATCTGCACGAGCAGGCGGATGTGGTCCAAGGCCTGCGTGGCAGAGACGCCCATCGGTATACGACCGACGACCACACCAAACTCGCCTTCGAAATCGATACCGTCGGCCTCACTGGGCAACGGCACATCCTGCGTCGGGCTGAGAAAGTCGTCGCTCGCACCCTGGTACATCACGGGGATGGTGGCGAAATCTGGAATCGGCGGCGTATTGAATGCGCGCTCCATCAGCCGACCGTGGTTGAGAAACGCCGAGCCATCGCACCATTGCGGACTACGCGGCAGCGGTGCCAGGCAAGCGGCAGCATCAAATGCACGTGCGTCAGCAATACGCCCCGCATTGAGATCGTCGTAGCGCGCCTGCAGCTTGGGCGCAACATCCTCCCAACGCTCCAGTGCATCGATCAACGTGGCGGCAATTGGAGTGGCATCGACAGCGCGCTGAAGATCGCGCGACACCAACACAAGGCGACCGTCGGTTCCCTCGCCGGGCAATGTGGCGAACTTCATTGCGCCTCCGGTTGCGTCCGGGCCTGCAATGCCTCGGCGATGGCCGGGTCGTACACGCCGTCGATCAGCACGAAGAGCATCCTGCACGGCCGGCTGGAGCGGTTGGCCCAGGCGTGATTGGTGCCGCGTTGAATGACCACGCTTCCCGGTGCAAGCGCCACCTCGGAATCATCGAGCACCAGCGTCATCTCGCCATCGATCACCACGCCGTAGTCGATCGATTCCGTGCGATGCATCAGCGGATGCGGCGAATCGGCGCGCACGGTAGATGCATGTGCATCGCCCACCTGGGTGAACGCTTCCTGCATCCGGGTCGCGCCACGCGCCAGGAACTCCGAGGTATCGGGCGGAATATCGACAAATCGGAAGCGCGTGCCTTGCTTTGGCGGCGGCAACATCAGCGCGCCCACGGTGGGATCCGCGCCGTTGTCGATCGGCACCGGGTTGCCCGACGTGCTCCACACTTCGTGGAACACCGTGCCGGGAATGGCCGCAATTTCCACCACGGTCGGCAATGGCCCTTGCGAGACGATCACCGCGCGCCCGTCGGCGTCGTGGCCCGTCACGATACGTTGAATTGTTGGAAAGCTCATGCAATGTCCCGTTCAGCGTTAAAGATGGCGACCGCGCGCGTCCACCCTGCGGATGCCCCGCGAATCTTGTGCGGAAAGCAACTGATGACAAATCCATGCGGAGGCAGGGCCTCGAGGTTGTGCAGCTTCTCCAGGTGGCAGTAGCCAATGTCGCGACCGGCCTTGTGCCCTTCCCAGATCAGTGAGGTATCGCCCGTCTCGGCGATCTTCTTGGCGGTGTAGGAGAACGGTGCATCCCAGCTCCATGCATCGGTTCCGGTCAGGCGCACGCCGCGTTCGAGCAGGTACATCGTCGCCTCGTAGCCCATGCCGCAGCCTGCGTTGACGTAGTCGTTGTGCCCATAGCGCGCGCCCGCCCGCGTGTTGACCACGACGATGTCGAGCGGCTGCAGCGTGTGGCCGATGCGTGCAAGCTCTGCCTCCACATCGGCGGCCGTCACCACGTAGCCGTCGGGGAAGTGCCGGAAGTCGAGTTTCACGCCGGGCTGGAAGCACCATTCCAGTGGAACTTCGTCGATGGTGATCGACGGTTTGGCCTCGCCAAGGGTGGCGTCCATGGTCGAATGGAAGTGCCAGGGCGCATCGAGATGCGTGCCGCTGTGCGTGGTGAGCGTGACCCACTCGGCCGCAGCGGCTTCGCCACCGGGGTAGTCCTCAGGCTTCGTGCCGGGCAGCATGGCCATGAACTCGGGCAAGGTATCGGCATGCTTCTGGTAGGTGATCTTCGGTGCCAGCGGCGGCGGGTCGGAGAGCACGTCGTTCTCCAGATAGATGGAGAGATCGACAAAGCGTCGGGTTGGCTTCATGCGGAGGCTCCTGCGGGCACAGCGCGGCGTTCAAGACGTGAGAAACACAGCATGGCGGCAATGGCCATCAAGACAGCGGCGATGCCAAGGCTGCCGTAGCCAAGAAACTTGACCAGCGTGCCGCCAAGGATCGGCCCGACGGCGGCGCCAGTCATCAGCATGGCGGGCGTGGCGGCCACGGCGCGGCCGGTGACGTCCATCCGGGCCAGCACGCCAAACGCGAAGGTGTGCGTGAAGATCATGACGGCAACGAACACCGCGCCGGCCGCCGCATACGGGGCCAGCGCAGAACTCTGCGTGATGACGAGCGCAAGTGTTGCCTGCACGAGCGGCCCACCCAGCACAACCCGCCGGGCCGGCACATGCAACTCCAGGAACCCCGCCATTGGCGCTGGCAGCAGGTTCACCAACCCCGTTGCGATCAATACGGAGGTGACGGCGGCCAGGCCGAAACCTCGATCCACGCCAATGCGTTCGACAAAGCTGAACACCATTGCCTGGGTCACTGCCATGCAGGCCACGCCCAGCATGCCGCTCCATACGGCTGGCGAAAAGCTCGGCTCGGCAGCGGACATCTCAAGGCGCGGCGCCTCAAGGGCCGGAAACGCCGCCGCACACAGCACGGCGGCAATCGCCATGACACCCGCGAAGACGCGGAAGAGGATCGATCCACCGTGCAACGCGACCAAGCCCGGTGTCACACCCAGAAAAGCGATGGCAAAGCAGCCCAGCGCCAAGCCCGCCGCAGCAAACAACCGATGCGGATTGCGACTGCGCCCGATTGTGCCGTGCGTAAAGCTCAGGCTGCATCCCACGGCGAAACCCGCAACAGCATGCAAACCTGCCATGGCCGCATAACTGTCGCCCACGGCTGCCATGCTGAGAAACGCCAGCATGGCCACCCCAAAGCCGGCAGATACAGAAGCACGGGCCGGCAGACGATTCAGTCGTGGCGCGAAGACTACGCTGCTTGCCACGGCCGCCGCTAAAAACAACGTTACCAAGCCACCCGCCTCTTGCGGGTCGAGGTGATAGCTTCCGATCAAGGTGCCAACCCATACCGGCAAGGCGACCATGTCGACCATGCCGGCGCAATGTGCAGCCAGTAGCGCGAACGTGCCCCGGCCGCCCAATCGCGCTGCGCCGCCGGTCTCAAGATTCGATTCCATGGAGGTCTCCGCCGTGTCAGATGGCCTGTGCCAGGCTCATGAGCGTGTCGCGCATGATGCGGGCGTGCTCGGCCTTGTCACCGCCGGCAATCTCGATCTCGCCCAGGCGGCCGGAGTTTTCCACCACCATGCGGCAACGGTCCCAGCGGCGATCCTGGAAGGCTTGCAGTGCGGCATCGAGCGTGGCAGCGCGCTCCAATTCCTCGGCTAGCACGATGGCGTCTTCCAGGCCGATACCGGCACCGGCCGCCATGTGCGGTGTGGTGGCGTGGACCGTATCCCCGATCAGCACGATGCGGCCGCTGAACCACGGGCGCGGCATCAATAGGCTTTCCAGTGGGCGATAGTTGATGAGCGACTGTGCGGAGATCTGCGCGCGGATGGTTTGCATCAACGGCGCGCTGAACGGTGCGAGCAGATCCGACAGCATCTGCGGCCAACGTTGCGGGTCGATGTACTCGTTCGCCTCACGGTCTTCGGTCACGAACAGGTACATCTCGTCTTGCGATACGGGGTTGACGCCTGTCTTGACCTTCTGCCCGAGCCACATCGTTGCGCACGTAATGTCTGCGGGGCGAGGAACCACGGCACGCCAGACACCCTGGCCGGTGTACTGCGGCGTGGGTGCATTGGGAAACGCTGCCTCGCGCACCTTCGAGTACAACCCATCGGCGCCGATCACGAGGTCGTAGCGACCTTGCGTGCCATCGGTAAAGGCAACGTCCACCCCGTCGGCGCGTTGCTCAATCGCTGTGAATGTGCAGCCCAGGCGCACCTTCACGCCCGCAGCGACCGTCGCCTTGGCCAGGATGTCAGCCAGCGCCGGGCGCATGATTGCGCCGCCACCCGGCACATCTGGTCCGGCCACACGCGGCGTGGGTAGCTGCCCCAGCGCCTGGCCGCTCGATGTGAAAAGATTGACGCCATCGCCACAGTAGCCGCGCTCTCGGAATGCATCGAGTACGCCAATAGTTTTCAAGGCGCGCAGCGTTGGGCCACCGATGCTGATGCCGGCGCCATAGGCCCGCCATTTCGCATCAATCTCGACCATGTCGACCTGCATGCCGAGCTTGGTGCATTGGATGGCTGCGGCCATGCCGGAAAAGCCGCCGCCAATCACGAGGATCTTCTGCACTGGGGATGTCATTGTGGTGTCTCCTTGTTGTCTGGCATCAAGAACACGGTGCCGTTTTCGGCCACCTCGATCTTGATGGGCTCCAGCGCTTGTCCCAGGCAGGGGCCAAGAACGCAAACGCCGGAGCCGATATCGAATTGCGCGCCATGCGCATGGCAGACGATGCGGGTGCCGTCGCCATTGAGGTAGGCATCTTTGCGCCATGCCATTGGCGTTCCGCCCTGATGCGGGCAGGCATCACGGTAGGCATGAAGTGCCTCGCCTCGCCGCACCACGAAGACCGTGTCCTGGCCGATACCGCGCGGGTCAAAACCACGCGAATGGCCATCGATCAATTCATGCAACTGGCATAGCGGTACGCGGTTGGATGTCGACATGGCTGAGTTCCGATCCCTCAGGATGCGGCGTGCGCCGCATCGGTTGCCGGCGGACCGCCCGGTGCCCAGTTCTCGCGATGCTGGAACAGGAACAGTTGCGAGGTGTCCGCCCCCATGGGTGCTTCGCGTGCGATCCAGTCGGTATCGTGCAAGTCCATGTCGGCGTCGTATTCCACATGGCAGCCGAGCGGGCTGTTGAAGTACCAGAACCAGTTGGAGCCGAAGCGATGGCGCCCCGGGCCCCAGAACGATTGATAGCCCTTCTCGACCAGTCGCGCCCCGGCCTGCATCACCTCGGTCGGGCCGCCCAGATGGAACGTGAAATGTTCACAGCCCTTCATGAATGGCGGCGTCTCGATCATGAAAAGCGTGTGGTGGTCGAGCGTGCCGGCAGGGCGCAAGAAAGGCCCCACGCCGACAAAGCGATCGGTGCAGACAAAGCCCAGGCGCTTGACGTAGAACGCCTCCGCCTTCGCGGCATCCGGCACGAAGTAGACAACGTGCGAGAGCGTGCGGGCCTGCACCACGGCATCGCCGTCCACGCCTACAACGTTCGCCGGCCGCTGCGCAGGTGCGCCCGGTGCGTTGACACGCTCCGCCGGTAACTCCAGCGGGCGGCGAACCGTCACCTGAAACGCCAGTGCAAAGCCCGCATCGTCCACAGCGTGGATGGAGCCATCCGCATGGCGTTCGACGGGGCGGTCTTTCTGCAGCTCTGCGGCAATCGCCTCCAGCGTCTGCTGGTCGGCCACGCCGTAGATGGTCTGGCGTAGGAAGCTCGCGGTGCCGAGCGAGGGCGGCAAGGTCGCATCGTCCTTGTGCGCAATGCGGATGAACGTGCCGTCCAGCGCCTCGAAGCGGCCTCCGGCGGCGGTCACGCCAACCGGCTTCAGGCCGTAGTCGGTCAGATATTGCGCGCACGCGGCAACGTCGTCGACGCCAAACAGCAGTGCATCGGGTCCGATGATGTTCATGGAAGTCCTATCGGTCATGGGTTGATGATCAGGGGGCCGTCCGGCCGCCCAGTGTTTCTGCGACCCAGTCGGCGATGTAGGCACCAGCGTTGGCCGAGTTATCGAAACTGCTGTGCTGCACGCCGCCTTCGCGGTCGGTAAAGATCTTCAGCTCGCGCTTGGGGCTGTTGACGAGTTGCTCATACGTGCGGTGGGCCCAGTGCACGGGAATTTGCGAGTCCTTCTCGCCATGGGTGACGAGAAACGGAACACGAATGCGGTCAAGCACGCCATCCAGATGCACGTTTTCGGCAATGCGCATGAAGGTGTCCATGTCGGGCGCGCCCCACACCCAGCGCACGTGTTCCCAGTAGTGCGGCACGGGAAAGCTTCCCTCGCGCGCCAGGCGCTTTTTCTGCACGTCGCGCCAGTCATGGTTGGCGCCCCACACCACGCCGCATGCAAAGCGCGGCTCGAAAGCCACCGCGCGCGGACAGTAGTAGCCGCCGAGTGAAACGCCTTCCAGGCCGATGCGTTTCGGGTCGATGTCATCGCGCGTTTCCAGCCAGTCGACGATCTTGCTGGCCCACACTTCGGTGTTGTAGACCGCATGCATGTCGTGCAGGCGCAAGGCCTCGCCCGTACCAGGCTGATCAACCACGAGCGACGACACCCCACGCCGCGCCAGCCACTGCGGCAGCCCGACGCGGTACTTCATCTCCTTGGTCGAGTCCAGCCCGTTGATCTGCACGAGAATCGGGGCCCGCCCGGTCACGCCCTCCGCACGGACATAGAGCGCAGAGAGATGCGCATCGCCATACGGGATCTCCACGCGTTCGCAGTTTTCGCCCGTCGCGGCAATGCCCTTGGCAAACACCTCCAGAAAGCGCTTGTACAGCTCAAGACGGCCTTCCGCGCCGTGCGCTTGCAAGCGCTCGCCGGTGAGGTAGTACGTGGCGGCACGGTTGTACTTGTCGCCGGCGGACAGCGTGCGCCCTCGCGCTTCGTCCTCCGCGGCCAGCTCGCACAGCTTGTCGGCCATGCGCGACCACGTTTCGCGAAACGCGCGCGTACCGGCGGCATCAGGCTGCTTGGCGGCCTCCTGCAATGGTGCGCACATCGCCTCGATTTCGCCGATGCGCGCCCCCATTTCAATGGCAAGATCGACGGACAAATTCCAGACGTAGTTCGTAGGGAAATAGCGGAACATCCCGATTCCTTTAATGCGTTTTCAGATGCCGTTGCCCGGGCCAGGCGGCTTCGCCCACAGCGGGATGGCGATGTTCAGCCACACTGCGCTGCTCTTGGATGTGTTGGCTGCATACACCCCTTGCTGATAGTTGATGTTGATATTGAAGGCGCCCGCGTCGTACGCAATGGATGGCCCCAGTGCCAAGCTGCGGGCACGGTTGTTGGCGACGGTCGCGCCATTGAGCTTGTCGTCGGTGAACTGGTTCAGATAGCCGCCCACTACGCCGACTTTCCATTTGCCGAAGTTCCACCCCGCCGTGAAATCCGCCACATAGGCCGAACCCGAGCGGTATCCGGTGTCGCCGTTTTCCCGGTTGATGAGCAAGCGGTTGGTCATGCCAACGTCAATGCCGTTGGGCACGTTGTAACGAAACGAGAAGACCGGCTGCCATGACGTGTAGCCCACTGCCACGCTTGGGCGGTCCTGGTTGTATGCACCGTTGGCGAGCGCGATATCAAAGCCCGTGACGATGGCGAGGTTGCGCGTGACCGACCACTTCAAGATGGCAGGCGATACCGTGATATTCGACAAGCCGTTATGGCGTTGGCTCTGCCCGACAATGTCCGTATGCAGCGAGACCACCGGCACAACCAGTTGGGAATACAGACCCGCACCCAGCACGGTGACCGGATACGCCGCCAGCAAGCGCGTCGTCATCGACGGCGCAGAGATACTGAACGGAATCGGCAGTTTGTTGCCGCTGTTGTCGTATAACCCGTTGGAGTGGCTGTAACTGAATTGCTCCAGCACGAACAACCCAGGGATCGGCGGCATGGCTGCGATGCTGGTGCCCGCAGCACCGGCTGGATACGGCGAAACGCCCCCTTCAAATGCATTCGCGGTGTTCGACGCCAGCGCGGCCAGCGTCATGCAGCCTGCGGCAGTGCACGCCGCGGCTAGTCGTTTGCTCATGTTGTCTCCTCACTTTTCGACACCTCGTATCGGGTGTCTGTTTTGTCGTTGAGTGCGCGCAAACAAGCCGCTGCTGCCGTCTATTTGGGGCGCACATCATCCTGGGTTGTGCACCGCAATTCGCGTGTGTGCCAGGACGGGTTTAGATTAAGATGCCCTCGCGAATGGCTCAAATTGATTGTTTCCATCCGCTGTATTGGCGCCCTGAATACTTTCAGGGGAAACCCTAGCGCGAGACCACAAGACCACGCTGCGGGGGGTGCCCCAATCGCTTCGGGAGAAGACCTTCAACGGAGACGGCGCCCATGCGCTTTAACAAGCTCAACCTAAATCTGCTCGTCGCCCTCGACGCTCTCCTGACCGAACAGAACATCAGCCGCGCCGCAGAGAAGGTCCATCTGAGCCAGGCCGCAATGAGCAATGCGCTGGCGCGGCTGCGCGAGTACTTTGACGACGAGCTGCTGGTCCAAGTCGGCCGCAAGATGGAACTGACGGCACGGGCAGAAGGCCTGAAAGACCCCGTGCGCGACATCCTTGTGCGGATCGATGCCACCGTCGCCGCACAGCCGGCCTTCCTGCCACGCCAATCGGATCGGATCTTCCGTCTCCTGGTCTCGGACTACACGACGATGACCCTGATGCCGCATCTGCTGCGGCTCGCATACCACCAGGCGCCGGGTGTCCGCTTTGAACTGCGCCCGCAGGTCGCCTACCCCGAGCGTGCACTGGAGCGCGGTGAAGTCGACCTGCTTATCATCCCCAAGGACTACTGCCCGGCCGAGCACCCAGCCGAGGTCGTGTTTGAGGAAACCTTTTGTTGCGTGCTGTGGGACCAAAGCCCGCTGGCCAGGGGCGAACTGACCGCCGAGCGCTACATGGGCGCCGGCCACATCGTCGTGCAGCCTGGGGACGAACACTCCGCGCTGGAGCAATGGTTCATGCACAAGCTGGGCATCGTCCGGAGGATAGAGACCACCACATTCAGCTTTGTGGCACCCGCGCACCTGTTGATCGGCACCGACCGGATTGCCACCATGCACAAGCGGCTCGCCGCGCAGGCCGTCCGCAGCCTGCCCATCACGATTCGCCCGGTGCCGGTGCCCATTCCTCGCATGGAGCAATCCATGCAGTGGCACAAGCACCGCAGCGCCGATCTTGGCCTGCGCTGGCTGCGTGCGCTTATCAAGGAAGCGGCGGCGGCCATGGACGCTGCCGCGCCTGGTGCATCGCCGCCGGTATCACCGTCCGCACCGCAGCCATGAAGCCGACACCCTCGCCAAAGCCCGGCAAGGTGGTCATGCCGGACATGCTCAGCACGCTACCGATCATCGACCCACGCTGGCTGCTGTTTGTACGCGTTGCCGCATCAGGAAGCCTGAGCAAGGCCGCCGCGATGCTCGATATGCCGCAGTCCATGGTCAGCCGCAACATTGCACAGCTTGAGCAGCAGTGTGGGCAGCGCCTGTTTCGCAGAACCGGTCGCGGTGTCGTGCTCACAGAGTTTGGTGAGCAGACACTGCCGCGTGTCGCCCGTCTTGTGGATGAGGCCGACGCTCTTGCCGATGACATTCGCAATGCGCGCGGCCAACCCGTTGGGGAGGTGCTGGTCGGCTTGCTGCCTTCAGCGGTCGGGCAATTTGCAGCGCCGCTGTTCGCCGCCGTGCGCGAGCAACTGCCCGGCGTGCGGCTACACCTGGTGGAAGGTGCCAGCGCGCAGCTTGAAGAGCAATTGCGGGACGGCCGGCTCGACATGGGCATTGTTCTGCGGGAAGACGAGGCGAGCATTGGTGACGCATACGTGCTTGCGCGCGTACCTCTGCATCTGGTTGGCCGACGAGGGGATGCCCTTGTCAGCAAGAGCGATGTCGCGCTGACTGCGCTGGCCGGTGTTCCTCTTGTCGTACCCAGTCGCCCTCATCTGTTGCGTGCACGGCTGGATCGTCTGGCCACAGACCACGCCTTGCCACTGCAAGTGGCGGTAGAGGCCGACTCCGTCCGCCTGCAATACGAGATTGCCGCAGCCGGCGGCGGCTACGCTATCGCATCCGTGCAGCCCGGCATGCTGGATGCGCGGCTGGCGTCGTCGCAGATCGTCCAGCCTCTGCTTGAGCGCTTCGTGGTCTTGGCGGAATCCCCACTCCGACCCCACACGCGGGCCACGCTGGAAGTGCGCCGCCTGATCCATCGCGTAGCGGAGTCTCACATCACCTGAGCGGCATCTTCCGCAGCTATCGATCTGGTGCATAGCTGCTTTCGCTGTCAGGCAGTACCTCGCGCAGGTGCGGCCTTCTATAGTCGGCTGGCCGTTGACTTCCACGCCCAGCGCCATGTCCGACCTGCAACCGAGCGAACTGCTCGCCCCCACGTTGTTCCTGAGCGATGCCGATGTCGCATCGCTTGCCGACTGGCCTTCGGCCGTCGCTGCCCTCGCCAAGGCCTACGCTAAACCCACGTCCGACGCCATGGTGCCGCCGCGCTCGATGGCACGTGGTGACGGCATCTGGCTGCGCAGCCTGACCGCCGTGTCGCCGGCCGGCGGCCACATGGGCTGCAAGCTGATCGCGGCATCCCCGCGTGCGCGCCGGGCAAGTTACCTGATCTCGTTGTTCGATCAGAAGACCATGGCCCTGAGTGCATTGGTCGATGGCAACAGGGTCACCGGCCTGCGTACGGCAGCGACCGTGGCGTTGGCGGTGGACCTGCTAGCACCCAATCGGCCGCTGCACGTGGCGATCATCGGCTCTGGCTTTGAAGCACGCAATGCACTCGATTGCCTGCGTGCGGTGCGCACACTGCAATCCGTGCGCGTATACAGCCCCACGCCTGCGAGCCGCGAGCGCTTTGCCGAATCGTTTCGCACTGCACTGGACATCGCCGCATCGGAGTCGCCTGAAGCGGCTGTGGAGGGTGCGGATATCGTCATCTGTGCCGCGCGCAGTCGGGACGAGTCACCCGTCCTGCGCGGCGCGTGGCTGTCGCCGGGCGCTACGGTGGTCTCGCTGGGTTCCACGCTGCCGGAACAGCGCGAAGTCGACGAGGAAACGATGGCGCGCGCCGCCTGCATCGTGGCCGACATGCCACAGGAAGTCGCCCACGATACTGGCGATGCCATCGCCGCCTCGCGTGCAGGCGTGCCCATCGCCAGCAAGCTGGTGCCGCTCTCGGCGCTCGCTGCGGGAGAGATCAAGCCCCGCCAGGCTGACAGCGACATCGTGCTCTACAAGTCTGTCGGGTCCGCGCTTCAGGACATCGTCATTGCCGAGATGCTCTTTGCACATGCCAAGGAGCAAGGGCGCGGCGTGCCCCTGCCGGCCAGCATTGTTCCGATCGCCAAATAAATCACCCCCACATTCCCAAGGAGACGCCAACGATGGCCACCTACAAGAAATCCGACGCCCGCGCCTGGGCGCGCGAACACCTGATCGGCTGCTCGGCCGTCACCATACCCAGCTACAGCGCCGACTTGAAGCGCCTGAACGAACACGGCATCCGCCACGACATTGAATTGGCAACCAAGCTTGGGTTCAG
Source organism: Burkholderiaceae bacterium 26 (assembly GCA_000955795.1). Taxonomy (GTDB): domain Bacteria; phylum Pseudomonadota; class Gammaproteobacteria; order Burkholderiales; family Burkholderiaceae; genus Ralstonia; species Ralstonia chuxiongensis. The sequence continues at coordinate 16,276 of JYOB01000014.1, read as the reverse complement.
CTACACGTTGCTGTGCAGCGAAGTTGCCATCACGCCCGAAGAAAACGCCCAGTTCACGGCCTGGGCACGCGAGACCGCAGGCAACCGGCTTGGCCTCTTCTTCCATGCGGCGTTTGGCACGCTGGCCGAAAACATTGAGGCCGTAAAGCTGGCCGAGAAAGCTGGCGCCGACATCGTCCTGCTGTCTTACCCGCCCCAGTTCTGGCCAACGAGCGAGGAAGAAATCTACAACTACACGAAGACCTTCTGTGACGCGACCGACCTTGCGGTGATGCTGTTCCCGATCCCGCTGTGGGGCTTCGAGCGTGTACATCCGGCGGGCATGCCGGTCAGCCTGGTGCGCCGGCTGCTCGACGATTGCCCCAACATCGTTGCGATCAAATCCGAGCAAGGATTCCCGCTGCCGGCTGGCATCTGCGAGATGTACCACCACTTCCGCAACGAGGTCGTCATCAGTTGCCCGATCGAAGGCGATGCGATTCCGCTGATGAGTCTGATGGAGCTGCAGTTCTCCGGCACCAGCAACACCGCGTGGATGGGTGACTACTACCCGAAGGCGTTTGAACTGGCACGCACCGGCCGGTGGGAAGAGGCCATGGCGATGTACTGGAAGGTCAATCCGGCACGCAGCGCCAACGGCGCGGCCGCGCAAACCTACGCGGGCGGCACCGGCGTGCTCAACCGCACCATGTGGAAGTATCAGGACTGGCTCGCCGGCTTTAACGGTGGCCCCCTGCGCGCGCCAGCCATGCGCGTGCCGGATCGCCTGATGAAGATGCTGCGCCAAGGTCTGGTGGCGTCGGGCCTGCCCGTCACGTCGGACCCGGATGAAGCCTTCATGGTTGGCCGCTTCCCCTGCTGAAGGAGCACAACCATGAAGCACCTTCTGAAAGATCCCACGCTGTGGCGCGAAGCCGCTTTCATCGCCGGCGAATGGGTGGAAAGCACACCGCACGGTCGTTATGCGCTGCACAACCCGGCCGATCAATCGTTGCTCGTAGAACTGCCGCGCTGCCGCGAGGAGGAAGTACGCCGCGCCATCGATGCGGCGCATAGCGCCTTTACCACCTGGCGCCGTACCACCGCCAAGCATCGTGGTGAAGTTCTGCGCCGGTGGTACGAATTGACGTTGGCGCATCGTGAAGATCTCGCAACGCTCATCACGCTGGAAGAAGGCAAGCCGCTGGCTGAAGCCCGTGGCGAAATCGACTACGCCGCATCGTTCCTGCGCTGGTTTGCCGAAGAGGCAACGCGCGTGCGCGGTGATGTGATTCCAGGCGCCAAGGAAGCGCAGCGCGTTGTCGCGCTGCGCGAACCGATCGGCGTATGCGCAGCCATCACGCCGTGGAATTTTCCCGCCGCAATGATCACGCGCAAGGCGGGGCCGGCGCTTGCCGCCGGCTGCACGATGGTGCTCAAGCCCGCCAGCCAGACACCGATGACCGCGTTGGCACTTGCCGAACTGGCACAGCGTGCGGGTGTTCCGGCCGGTGCCTTCAGCGTAGTGACGGGCAACGACACGCGAGCGATCGGCGGTGAGCTGACGGCCAACCCGCTGATCCGCAAGCTCACCTTCACGGGCTCGACCGAAGTCGGTCGTGTCTTGCTGGCCCAAGCCGCACAGACAGTGAAGAAATGCTCGATGGAACTCGGCGGCAACGCACCATTCATTATCTTTGACGACGCCGATCTTGATGCCGCAGCCGATGGCGTAGTCGCAGCCAAGTTCCGCAACACGGGGCAGGCGTGTATCAGCGCAAATCGCGTGCTGGTGCAGTCCAGCATTTACGATGCGCTTGCCGAACGCGTGGCCGAACGCGTAGCCCGCCTGCGTACGGGTAACGGCCTGGAAGCAGACGTGCAGCTTGGCCCGCTGATCGACACGGCGGCCGTGCGAAAAGTTGAAGAGCACGTGGTCGATGCCCTAGACAAAGGCGCGCGGCTTCTGCACGGTGGCAACCGGCATGCGCTCGGTGGCAACTTCTTCGAGCCGACCGTGCTGGTTGACGTCACGCACGATATGCTGATTGCCCGCGAGGAGACCTTCGGCCCCGTGGCGCCTCTATTCCGCTTCGATACCGACGATGACGCCATCGCCATGGCCAACGACACCGAATACGGACTTGCCGCGTATTTGTACAGCCGCGACGCTGCCCGCATCTGGCGCAACGCTGCCCGCATCGAGTCGGGCATGGTCGGAATCAACACCGGCCTGATCTCGACCGAAGTCGCGCCATTCGGTGGTGTGAAGCAAAGCGGCCTGGGGCGCGAAGGTTCGCACCTCGGTATCGACGAGTTCCTGGAGGTCAAATATCTGTGCTGGGACGGCCTCGACGCCGCTTGAGCCTGATGGATAGCCCAACCTCAACTCACAAAGGACAACGATGATCAAGATGATCGCTGCGGTCTGCCGCCGCCCTGGCATGACGCATGCCGAATACGTGGCCTATGTACAGCACGTGCATGGCGCGATCTCGAATGAGAACCCCGTCACCCTGCGGCGCTATGTACAGAACCACGTCTTCGATGCGGCGTTCGGATCGACCGCCGAACCCGAGCATTCGATGACGGTTGCACGGGATTCGGTAACGGAACTGTATTGGGACAATGCGCAGGACATGTCCGCCACCTTTGCACATGAGCACGTGCGTACAAAGGTTGGACCTGATGCCGCCAACTTCGCAGACGCCAGCGTTTCGCTCAGTTTGGTGGCGGTGGAAGCGGAGCAGCCGGTTGTGACTCCGAAACGCGCATGTGGGGCCAAGGTTCTGCACTACCTGCGGGCTGCAGAAGGATTGTCACTACCCGAGTTCTTTGATCGATGGTCGCGGGCGCACGAGCTGGCCTTGGCCGCCGAGCCGCTTGCCGCAGCCGCATTGCGACGCTGCGTACATAACAGACAGGTTCCGGAATTCAATGCCATGCTGGCCTACTTCAGTGCCACGGATGTGCCCGTCTACGAAGGTGTTGCCAGTCTCTGGTTCGATGATGTGTCGTCTGTTGGCGCATTCCGCGCCTATGAACGCGCGTTGCTCGCGATCAACGCTAACGCCACCACCACGTTCTACCGTCCGGCCCAGTCCTTCTTCCTCTACGCGACGGAAGTACCAATTTACGAACGCAGCTAGCATCAAGCACCATGTTCTTGCATTGGCGTGTTAGACGCGTGCAACTACGGCGCTTACGACAGCTTGGAAAGCCTTGCTTCGCGATTCACCATCTCAATCGATAGGAGGGCCCTGCTGCCGAGGTTGTCGTCTGTGCGCGCGTGGTGCTGACGGAGCGACAACTCGGCGCCGACAATGCGCCCACGCTGGCGGACCTGAGCGAAGCGCTGCCCCGCCAGGCCGTGGCCTGACAAATGCCCGGCTGCCGACACGGCTGGCTGGAGGACGGCGTCTATCCAGGTGTTTGAAGCGGCTGGCGTGATCGGGGTGGCCGGTATGCTGCATGGCAACTCAATCACCGACTCTTTGGAGACCTGCATGTTCACTGTCCTCTGCAAGCTCGCCCTGCTCGCCGTGTATGGCGTTGCGCTGGCCAGCTATGCCACGCCGCTGCCGCTGTCCGCCGATGCCATCGGCTGGTTGCGCGTCGCGGCCTTGGTGTTGCTGGCGGCGCATGCGCTGGAGGTGGTGTTTTGCTTCCGGAAGGTGTCGCTGCACAAGGGCCCGTTGCTCGACAGCGTGTTGCTGACGTTGCTGTTCGGCTTTCTGCACTGGAAGCCGGTGGCAGACGCTGCGCGGCAAGCTCGCTGATCGGCGCCAATCGACCTGACTAGCCGCAACGGCAGCGCAGACCTACTCTAGTTCCAGTCGTCTCCTGATTGACTCGATTGGACTTCTTTGCTGCAACGCGGCATTGATCATGGACAGAGTGGAACGAACAGCGTTTGTCTTTGCTGGCGGCGGCAGCCTCGGCGCCATCGAGGCCGGCATGCTGCGCGAGCTGGTGGCCTCGGGCGTGGTCCCGGACATGGTGGTGGGCGCCTCGGCGGGCGCCATCAACGCCGCTTTTTTTGCGTGCAACCCGCACGCGGCGGGCACAGCCCAGCTCGAAGCGCTGTGGCGCGGCGTGCGGCGCGCCGACGTGATGCCATGGTCATGGCGGGCAATGTTCAGCATGCTCGGGCTCCTGGGTGGGCAACGGGAGCACCTAGTCGATGCATCCGGCCTGCAGCGCCTGCTGACGCGGCATTTCGGGCAGACCCTGCTGGAGGCGGCCACGCTCCCCCTGCACGTTGTGGCCACCGACATGCAAACTGGCGCCGAGGTGGTGCTGTCTTCCGGCGCCATCGTGCCAGCCGTGCTTGCCAGCGCCGCCATTCCGGGCGTGTTTCCGCCGGTGCGCATTGGTGATCGCCTGTTGATCGACGGGGGCGTCGCCAACAACACGCCAATCTCCGCCGCCATCCGGCTGGGCGCCACACGTGTCGTCGTATTGCCAGCGGGGTTTGCCTGTGCCGACCGTCGCGCCCCGCGCAGCGCCATCGAGCACGCGCTGAACGCCTTGTCACTGCTGGTTGCGCGTCAGCTTGTGCAAGACCTGGAGCGCTGGGCCGGGCAGGTGCCCATTGCCGTGGTGCCACCGCTGTGCCCCCTCGATGTGTCGCCCTACGACTACGCCCGCTGCGGAGAACTCATCGACCGCGCCGCTGCCGCCACCGCGGCATGGCTGGCGGCCGATGGCCTGGCGGGTACCGGCATACCGGGCGCGCTGCGTGAGCACCATCACGACGCGACCCAGGCCAGTTGCAGTGCCCAGGTTTGATGCCACGGCAAAAGGCAACGGGGCGACACGGCAAGGCAAAGTCGGGCAGAGCAATTACAGCGTGACGTTGGACCTCGGGTGCCTGACCGCAGACAACCCGCGATGCCCCACGCTGTGTGTGCTCGCAGCAAGCACCACCGATTGAGACACGCAAGACAAGAAGATCAGCGAATCGTCGTGACGCTTCTTCTTTGCCTCTTCTGACAGTCACATAGGCACCATCCACATCAAGGTGGAAGGTGGCTTGAGCCCGGCACCTCCCACCTCACTCCTTCTCCCTATGCACCGGAAACAAAGCCGACAACACCTGACGCGCCGTCCCGCGCAGCACACCGCTCGCATCCGGGTCGCCATATGCCAGTGCCGTCGCAAAGTTGCGCGCCTGCTGCAGCGTGACGTGCGGCGGCAGCGGCGGCACATCGGGGTCGGTCTTCACCTCCAGCACCACGGGGCGGTCTGCGCTGAGCGCTTCGTCCCACGCGCCGGCCAGTTGGTCGGGGTTGTCGACGTAGATGCCCTTCAGGCCGATCAACTCTGCAAAGCGGTGATACGGCACATCTGGGATGTCCTGTGAGGCCGGGAACTTCGGGTCGCCTTCCATCACGCGTTGCTCCCACGTGACTTCGTTCAGATCCTGGTTGTTGAGCACCATGCAGATCCACCTGGGAGACTTCCAGCGCTTCCAATATTTCGACACGGTGATGAGTTCGGCCATGTTGTTCATCTGCATGGCGCCGTCGCCCACGAATGCAATGGCGGGTCTCTCCGGGTGCGCAAACTTGGCGGCAATTGCATACGGCACGGCTGCCCCCATCGATGCCAACCCGCCCGACAGCGAGCCCATCATGCCGGGCTTGAACTTGAGATCGCGCGCATACCAGTTGGCACACGTGCCGGAATCGCTGGTGACGATCACGTTGTCCGGCAGCTTGGGTGACAGCTCCCAGAACACGCGCTGCGGGTTGACGGGGTAGGCCGGTTGCAGTGCGCGGCTTTCCAGCGTCTTCCACCAGCTTTCATTCCAGCGGGCAATGCGTTCGGGCCAATAGCGATCGGTCTTGCGCTGGAGCAACGGCAGCAGTGCTCGCAACGTTTGTGCGCTGTCGCCAACCAGGTTGACCTCCATCGGATAGCGCAGCCCGAGCATACCGGGGTCCAGGTCGATCTGCACGCCGCGCGCCTGGCCTTCCTTGGGCAGGAATTCTGCATAGGGAAAGCCGGAGCCGACCATCAGCAGCGTGTCGCAATGGTTCATCAGCTCCCAGCTTGGCTCGGTGCCAAGCAGGCCGATGGCGCCTGTCACATAGGGCAATTCGTCGGGCAGGACGGCCTTGCCAAGCAGCGCCTTGGCCACGCCCGCGCCCAGCGTTTCCGCCACCGCTGCCACTTCTGCACTGGCCCCGAGTGCGCCTGCGCCCACGAGCATCGCTACCCTGCGGCCGCTGTTGAGGATGTCCGCCGCGCGCTCCAGGTCGGCGGCTTGCGGGATCACGCTCGGCGCGCTGTAGCCCACGCCCGAGTGCACCGTGCCGTGCGCACGCGGCGGTTCGGTGTAGGGCATTTCCTGCAGATCGTTCGGCAGCACGAGCGCCGTCACCCGGCGTTGCCCGATCGCGATGCGCACCGCGCGATCCAGCAGATGCCGCACCTGCGCCGGCATGCTGGCCTGGTGGACAAACGCCCCGGCCACGTCACGGAACATCGCCGCCAGATCGACCTCCTGCTGGTAATGCCCACCGACTGCCGTGCGCGCCTGCTGCCCGGTAATCGCCAGCACCGGCATGTGGTCGAGCCGCGCGTCGTACAGCCCCGTGATGAGGTGCGTCGCCCCCGGGCCGGACGTTGCCATGCACACGCCCAGTTCACCCGTGAACTTGGCGTGTGCAGAGGCCATGAAGGCGGCCATTTCTTCATGCCGCACCTGCACGAATTCGATCTTGCCGCCGGCTCGCTGCAGGGCACCGAACATGCCGTTGATGCCGTCTCCGGGGTAGCCAAAGATGCGCCGCACGCCCCAGTCATACAGGCGGGCGACGAGGAAGTCGCTGACGGTGGCTTGCATGGTTTCTGTCCAGTATCAGATGGTCGTGTCGGTCAGCTTGCTGTTTCGGCCAGCAGCGCCTCCTTGCGCGCGGTCATGGGCTCCTGCAGCGGCGTCAGGTCGACGTGCTGACGGACCAGCTTGGGAAAGAGCTCGGTCTCTTCTTCTTCCACGTGGTGTGAAACGTACTCGGCCAGCACCGTGAACTTTGCCGCGAACAGATCGTCGCCCGCGTGCATGCCGCTCAACTGCTTGATCAGGTCCTTCGCGGTGGCGTGCTCCACCACGGCTTCGTCGACGAGATCCTTGAACGCTTCGCCGCCGTTGTCACGCACGAACGGGTAGAACACCTCTTCTTCAAGCTGCGTGTGCACGGTCAACTTTTCACATGCTTCGCGCACGATTTGCTCGCAGGCCGCTTTGTCCTTCTCTTGCTGGAACGTCTTGAAGAGTTTTTTCACCTCGCGGTGATCGTCCAGCAGCATCGACAGCACGGCGCGTTGTGCCACAGGGATTTCAGCTTTGTTCATGGGGCTCTCCGGTAGGGGTTTCTGTTTTGATACGCCGTACCGTCGAGCAAGCGCCATGCCGTGCGCATGCCCTTCGGGGCGATGCGCTGCGGGCAAGCTTCGTGCTGACACGGTTGATTGCGTGCGACAGACGCCGCGCACATGCGTGGCCGCCGCACATCATCCTGAACGTCAACTGATTGATGGGAGGTAACTGCTATGCAAACCACGACAACCGGCACCACGCTGGGCACCGGCACTGGCACCGGTGTAGGAACCACCGCGGGTGTACGCATGCGCATCATTGGGCGTGCCGATACGGATTCGGTCGGCCCGGGCCCGGAACTGATGGCCGCCGATACGCTGGAGGGCAATCGCGTCGTCAATCTCAACGGAGAAGACCTCGGCAAGATCACCGACATCATGCTCGACGTGCAGCGCGGCCGGATCGCCTACGCGGTGATGTCGGTGGGCGGCTTCCTCGGTATTGGCGACAAGCTCTTTGCCGTGCCGTGGAGCGCCATGTCACTGGACGTTGACCGCAAGTGCTTCGTGCTCGACGCCAACAAGGACCGCCTTGAGGCTGCTCCCGGCTTCGACAAGGACAGCTGGCCAACGATGGCCGACCCGACCTGGGCCGAGTCCGTGCACGAGTACTACGGGTCGCGTCCTTACTGGGAAGAGTATTGAGCGCGCCCGGGCACGCCGTTCGCTTGCGTGTCGTCAGTCACGCTTGAAACAGGAGGGCGCCATGGAGAAAGGCAAGAAAGAGAAGCATCCGCACGCAGAAAAGCGTGAGGAACTGGTGGAAAAGGCCGTGGAAGATACGTTCCCGGCCAGTGATCCGCCCGCCACGGGCGGTATCACCCGCGTTGTCGACAAGGACAAAAACGCGAACGCACACCAGGACAAGCGCACCCACAACGGCAATCACCGGTAGCCGTCAGCCGGCACAATGCCGCGCCCGCATCGCCTTTGGCATGCGGGCGTTTTTCTTCGATGCCGCCGTATTAACGGTGCGCCAGGATATTGACGACGTTGCCGAACGGATCGCGCACATAAAAGCGGCGCACGCCCCACGGCTCATCAACAAGCGGGTAGACGATTTCCAGGCCCAGCGATACGGCCCGCGCATGCACCGCATCCACATCGTCCACTTCCACTGACAGCGCCGGCACCGGCGTACCGTTTCCGCCTTCGCTGGCGATGCTGACCTGCGGCGTCATCGTGCTGGCCGTATCAGCAAAGGTGATGATCCAGCCGTGGTCCATCACCACTTCCAGATCGAGCAGTTCGGCATAAAACGCGCGGGCGCTTGCCGGGTCGGCGGCATGCAGGTTGGGGACGATGCGTCGGACGGCCATGCAAGGGCTCCTTTTTACCGATTCGGTGGCGGAATTCTAGTCACGGCTGTGACGCCGTGTTGGCATGCGCACGGGGCGCACATCACGTAAAGTGGCGGGCACTCGAACTACAGAGACACGCACGCCATGGAATTCCTGCAATCGCTGCTGGCACCCCGCCTGCAAAATGTTGAAACCTCCGCCATCCGTGAGCTGTTCAAGGTGCTCGGCAAGCCGGGCCTGATCTCGTTTGCCGGCGGCTTTCCTGATTCGGCCCTGTTTGACGTGGAAGGCCTGAAGGCCGCGGCCGACAGCGCGCTCACCACCGACGCCGCCCGCGCGCTGCAATATGGCGCCACCGAGGGCTTCGAGCCGCTGCGCGAGGCCATCGTCACGCTGATGAAGGCACGCGGCGCCAACGTCGCCAACACCGACATCCTCGTCACCACCGGTTCGCAGCAAGGGCTGGATCTGCTGGGCAAGGTGCTGATCGGCGAAGGCGACACGGTGCTGACCGAAGCCCCCACCTTCCTCGCCGCCATTCAGGCGTTCAAGCTGTACGGCGCCAAGGTGGCCGGCGTGCCGACCGACGGCGACGGCCTGGATGTCGATGCACTGGAAAAGGTGCTCGCCACCGCGCGACCCAAATTCCTCTACGTGATTCCCAACTTCGGCAACCCGAGCGGCGCGCTGATGAGCCTGGAGCGCCGCAAGCGCCTGCTGGACGTGGCGGTGCGCCACAACCTGCTGATCGTGGAAGACGACCCTTACGGCGATCTGTATTTCGATGCACCCCCGCCGCCGTCGCTGTACGCGCTGTCGCAGCAGACCGACGGCGCTCAGGGGCGTGTGATCTATCTCGGCAGCCTGTCGAAGGTGATGGCGCCGGGCCTGCGCGTGGGCTGGATGATCGCCTCGCAGCCGGTGCTGGGCAACGCGGTGATGGTCAAGCAGTTTGCCGACGCGCACACCTCCACGTTTGCGCAGGCCACGGCCGCGGCCTACCTGCGCAGCAATCGGCTGGACACCGTGCTGCCGCGCACGCGCGCCGCCTATGCCGAACGCGCCCACGCCATGGCCAACGGCCTGCGTGCGCTGCTGCCTGAAACCGAACTGACCTTCAACCGCCCGCGCGGCGGCATGTTCCTGTGGTGCGCCTTGCCGGGCCGCAATGCCGGCGATGTGGCCAAGGTGGCCATCGAGCGTGGTGTGGCGTTCGTGCCGGGTGCGGCGTTCTACCCGGTCGACCCGGATCGCTCGACGCTGCGTCTGTCGTACGCCACCTCGTCGCTGGCACAGGTGGAAGAGGGTGTGCGCAAGCTCGCGCACGCTATCGGCGAGTTCAAGCTCGGCTGACCCCCGGGCGCAGGCCGCGGTGGCAACGGCACACACCGACGCGCAGCAAGACCCCGCGCTGCTGCGCCGCCTGCTTCGCGCCAAAGACCGCATGGACGCCGCCTCGCACGAGGCGTGGCCCGTCAAGCGGCTGGCCGAAGTGAGCGGCGTGTCGGAGGCGCATTTTGCGCGCTCGTTCAAGCAGGCCTTCGGTATTCCACCGCACCGCTACCTGCTCACGCGCCGCATCGAGCAGGCCACCACCCTGCTGCGCGATACCGACCTGCCCATCATCGAAATCGCTTACGCCACCGGCTGGGAAAGCCTTGGCACCTTCGGCCGCATCTTTCGCGACATCACCGGGCAGAGCCCGAGCGCCCTGCGCCGCCACGCCCAGGCCACCGCGCCGCAGCAGCAACTTGATCGCGTGCCCGCCTGTGTGCTGAAAGCGGCGCAGCGGCCCGACCTTGTCACAGCAGTTTCGGAGAAGCGCCGCCAGCTGGCGGACGGTACAAATCCGTCACCCACCAACAACAAGGAGCGGTGATGAGCCAAGGGATCAATGTCGTCGGGCTGTATGTAGATGATCAGGACGCGGCGCTGGCGTTCTATGTCGACAAGCTGGGGTTTCGCGTGCATACCGATGTGCGCAACGGCCCGTACCGTTGGCTGACGGTGCAGCATCCGGAGCAGCCGTCGTTTCAGCTCGGCCTGTTCCAGCCGGGCCCGCCCATTCACGACGAGGCCACCGCGCAGACGCTGCGCGCCATGGTCGCCAAGGGCGCGATGCCGCCGCTGGTGCTGACCGTTGCCGATTGCCGGGCCACCTATGCGCAACTGCGCGAGCGCGGCGTCGAGTTCACGCAGGAGCCGGTCGAGCGCTTCGGCAGTGTCGATGCCGGCTTTCGTGACCCCGCTGGCAACGGCTGGAAGATGATCCAGGCCGCTGGGGGTGCAAAGTGAGCGCCCGCAACGCAATCCGCCAGTTTCATCGCTGGGTGTCGATGGCCTTCACGCTCACGGTCATCGCCAACTTTGTCGCCATGGGTGTGGGCAAGGGCGCCCAGCCGCCCGCGTGGATCACCTATGCGCCGTTGCTGCCGCTGGCGTTGCTGCTGTTCACGGGGCTCTACATGTTTGCGCTGCCGTACCTGGACCGGCGTGGCGGGCGGCGTTCGACTGACGACCGGAACGCGCCCACTGCGGCGGTCTGAGCGCGACGCGTGAGGCTCTGAGGCTCGATTGCCGGGCTCAGACAGTCGAGCGTGAGTGTCCGAGGCTCGTGCACCAGGCTCAACGCTCGGAACGTGACAGTTCGAGGTCGAAAAAATCGGGCTCAGACAGTCGAGCGTGAGTGTCCGAGGCTCGTGCACCAGGCTCAACGCTCGGAACGTGACAGTTCGAGGTCGAAAAAATCGGGCTCAGAGGGCCGAGCGCGAGGGGTCGGAGGCCGGACGCCGAGCCTTTGAGGCCCGAACGTCGACCTCGAAGGCCGGAGTGCGGGTGTTTGAGGTCGAAAATCTCGAGCTCAAAGCGTGGAGCACGAGGGTTTGAGGGTCGAGCGCCGGGGTCCAAGCTCGGAACGCGAGGGTTTGAAGCTCGAGCCCCGGGGTCCAGGGTCGGAATGTGAGGGTTTGAGCGTCGAGCGCCGAGGTCCAGGCTCGGAACGCGAGGGTTTGAGGGTCGAGCGCCGCGGTCCAAGCTCGGAACGCGAGGGTTTGAGGCTCGAGCTCCGGGGTCCAAGCTCGGAACGCGAGGGTTTGAGGCTCGACCGCCGAGGTCCAGGGTCGGAACGCGAGGGTCTGACGTCCGATCGCCGGGTTCAGAACCCGGCGCGTCGCGTTCCGCGCTTCGGCTTTCAGTGGGCGACCGACGTGGCTGCAGGTTCATCGGCCGACGCTGTCCCATGCCGCCCGCCCATCCGCCACAGCACCACCGCCACCACATGGCACGCGGCGGCGGCCCATCCCAGCATGCCCGGCCCGCCGTGGGCCAACGCCAGCGCCCCCACCGTGGACCCCAGCGCGATCCCCACATACACCGCCGACGCATGCAGCGACAGCGTGGTCGGCGACACATCGGGGGCGAGGCGGATCAACCGCGTCGCTTGCGCCGGGCCGAAGCCCCAGCCGGCCATGCCCCAGAGCACGACCGCGCCGATGGCGATGGCGCCAGCCACCGCGCCGTGCAGCACCTGCGCCGACAGCGACAGAATCGAGAACGCCAGCACGATGCCTGCGCTGCTCACCGCCAGCACGCGCGCCACGCCTGCGCGGTCGGTCATGTGGCCGCCCAGGCCTGTGCCCAGCGCCGCAAAGCTGCCGACCAGGAACAGCACGATGCCCACATGCTGCGGCGCGAACCCCAGCCCTTGCACAAAGAACGGTGCGACGTAGGTGTAGAACGTAAAGCCGCCTGCCGCCCACAATGCGGACACCGCCAGCGCACCCAGCATGCCGGGCCGGCGTGCCACGCTCAGGCGTTGCGCCAGCGTGGTCACGCTGTGCGGCAGGGCGCGCGGCAGGCCGAAGGCGAGGCCTGCGGTGGCCAATGCCGACAACACACCGCATGCGATGAACGTCGAGCGCCAGTCGCCCTGCGCGGCAATCCACGCGCCCAGCGGCACACCGAGCGCCACCGCGACCGTGCCGCCGCCCGTGATGATGGCGAGCGCCGAGCCGCTGCGCCCAGCCGGCACCAGCGAGGTCGCCACTGCATTGGCCGTCGGCAGGAAGACGCCCGCCGCCAGCGCCAGCAGCACGCGCGCCGCCATCAACTGGCCAAAGCCGTGTGCGGTGGCAGCCAGCAGGTTGCCCGCCGCAAAGATGGCCAGCGCGCCGATCAGCACGCGGCGCCGGTCCACATTGCCGAGCAGCGTCGCCATGACGGGCGAGCCCACGGCGTACGTGACGGCAAACACGGTGACGAGCTGCCCGGCCGCCGGCACGCTCACGCCCAGGTCTGCGGCCAGCACCGGCAGCAGGCCGGCGATCATGAAACCTTCAGTGCCGATGGCGAACGCGCCCAGGCACAACCACCACAGCGATGCCGGCATGGTCGGCTCCTGTCAGAAGAAGAAAGCGGAATGGAGCGGAGCGCGGAGGCTCCGCGAGGATCAGCGCGCGGTGGAGCTGGCCGTCTGGCCCAACAGCACGTTGCGCTCGTCGTCGGAGATGTCTTCGCGGCGGCGCGAGTAGGCGCGCTCGACCCCGGCATAGGTGCGCTGCGTGGCCGAGCGCGCGCCAACGGCTTCGAACCAGCGCTGCAGATTCGGAAAGTCGTTCAAGTCCTGGCCGTGCCCGGCGTGCGGCACGATCCACGGATAGGCCGCGATGTCGGCGATCGTGTAGTCGTTGCCGGCAATGTAGGGGCGATCGGCCAGGCGGCGGTCGAGCACGCCGTACAGGCGGTTCGTTTCCTTGGTGTAGCGCTCGATGGCGTAGGGCACGCGCTCGGGGGCGTACACGTTGAAGTGGCCGATCTGCCCGGCCATCGGGCCGAGGCCGCCCACCTGCCAGAACAGCCACTTGAGCACTTCCATGCGGCCGTGCAGGTCAGCGGGCATCAGCTGGCCGGTTTTCTCGGCCAGGTAAAGCAGCATGGCACCCGATTCGAACAGCACCACGGGTTCGCTGCCTTCGGCCGGGTCGTGATCGACCATGGCCGGAATCTTGTTGTTGGGCGAGATGGCCAGGAACTCGGGCTTGAACTGATCACCCCGGCTGATATCGACGGGGATGACGCGGTGCGGCAAGCCGGTTTCGGCAAAGAACAGCGCCATCTTCAGGCCGTTGGGCGTGGCGCAGTAGTAGAGGTCGATCATGGCGGGGCCCTCGTGTTCTGTCATGTTGGTTGACAGATTATGTGGGCGAGTGGCCTTTTGTAATGTCCAAAAACTGGAATTTTCAGGTAACCACTCAGTGGCTGCGCGCCTGTGCGGGCTCCGCCGTTTCGCAAGCGCGTGCGTACCATTCCCAGGCCGCGGTGCCGCACAGCACGCCCGTCGCCAGCGCCGACACGGCCAGCGCCGGAAGCTCAGCCGCTGGCAGCCATGCGCCGCCCAGCACCACCAGGCCGACCACATGTGCCGGGCGTAACCGCCCGAAGATCGCCCACTTGAACAGCAGGTTGCCCAGCAGGTATAGCGCCGCGCTGCCCAGCACCGCCAGCGCCGTCCCCGCATGGGCGTGGCCCACCGGATGCGCCAGCACGAACTCATCGGCCACCGCCCCGACGATGATGCCGGCCACCAGCACCACGTGGATGTAGGTGTAGGCCAGGCGTGCGAGCCGGCCCGGATCAGCCGAATGCGAGATGGTGCGCGCACCGCGCTCGGCAATCGTGTCGAAGTACAGCCACCACATCGCCAGGCTGCCGATGAACGACATCGCCATCGCCGCGATGTTTTCTGCGCTCCAGTCGAGGCCGGCAAACGTGGAGCCCGTCACCAGCACCGATTCGCCCAGCGCGATGATGATGAACAGCGAGCAGCGCTCGGCCATGTGGCCGCCTTCCACGTTCCAGTCGTTGGTGGTGGAGCGGCCCAGGCCCGGCGTGTAGAAGCCCATCGAGGGGCCAAGCCATTCGATGGTCAGCGCGATGATCCAGCAGGCCCAGCGCACGGAACCGTCCGACAGGCCGCCCGCCAGCCACAGCACGGCAGAGATGCCGAGCCACGTGGCGATGCGCTGGAAGTTGCGCCGCATAGGCAGCGACTCGCCGCGCACGGCCCACAGGAAGAACAGCGTGCGCCCGAACTGCATGAACACATAGGCCAGCGCAAACGCCAGCCCGCGCGAGCCGAACGCCTGCGGCAGCGATGCCGAGAGCAGCAGCCCGCCCGTCATCAGCACGAGCATCAGCATGCGGATGGCGAGCTTGTCTGGATCGAGCCAGTTCGTCACCCACGACGTGAAGATCCACACCCACCACACCGCCAGCATCAGCAGCAGCGCCTGCGCGCCGCCTTGCAGCGTGAAGTTGCCGATCAGCAGGTGCGAGAGTTGTGTCACCGCAAACACGAACACCAGATCGAAGAACAGCTCGATGTTGGTGACGCGGTGGTGGCCGTGGGCCCCTTCGGGCGAGGGGCGGAGATAACTACGGGGCATCGGGTGTCCTCGGTGCGGCTTGAAGTGCGATCAGGCCGACTGCATGCCCAGCGTGAGCGTGCCTGCGCCCACCATCACCGCGCCGCCCGTGTAGCCGAAGCGGCGCTGCGCGGCCACGCTGGTCAGGCGCTTGGCGAGCAGCTTGGCGGCCAGCGCGTACATCGACGCATTGGCGGCAGCCAGGATGACGAAGGTCGGCAGCAGGATCACGCTCTGCGAGAGGAAGGTCTGCTCGGCCGACATGAACTGCGGCACGAACGCGACGAAGAAGACGATGCTCTTGGGGTTCAGCGCGGTGACCGTCCAGGCGGAGAGGAAGCGGCGGCCAGCGGACTTTTGCTGCACGGGGATGGTGGCCTCCGGCGCATCGTCGCGTAGGCGGCGGGCGCTGAGGATGGATTTGATGCCCAGGTAGACGAGGTACGAACCGCCGATGAGCTTGAGCGCCGTGAAGGCCGTGGCTGAAGCGGCGAGCAGCGCGCCCGCACCGGCAAGGGAAACGGCCATGGCGGTCGTGTCGCCTGCCGCCACGCCGGCAACGGTGCTCCACGCCGAGCGGCCACGGTTGGCCAGCGAATCACCGATCACCAACAGGATGGTCGGACCCGGGATGAGCAGGATGATGACGCTGGCACCGATAAAGGCCAGCCAGGTTTGGAGGGTCATGGGGTGGCTCGCTGTGTTGTTGGGGGAGGGGGGCACAGTTATCCATGAAAAAATTGGGGCGTCAAATGGGGGGGGGTGTCTTTGGTTTTTGCGTTGGTGGTCCACCTCCCTTTCGTTCCCTGCCGGGACCGACTCACTTTTCTTTGTCTTGCCAAAGAAAAGTAAGCAAAAGAAAGGCGCGCCCGAGATGGCGACTTCCCCTTGAATTTGTGTGACCGTGCGGGGAAGGAGGCAAACTCGCTTCGCTCAGACAAGCCTCCTTCCTTGATCCGCCCGCTCACAAAAATTCAAGGCGCCATCAAGGGCTCAACGTCAAAAGAAAAAGGCCAACCCAGCGCGAGGTTGGCCTTGTCGTTTGGGCTGGCGCTGAGATGGTTTTGCCTTTGACTTTCCTGCCCTTGATGGCGCCTTCAATTTTCGTAAGCGGGCGGAAAAAAGGCGGGGAACTGTTTGAGCGCAGCGAGTTTTCCCCGCCTCCGCCCGGTTACGAAAATTGAAGGA
>JYOB01000013.1:167396-167756 GCA_000955795.1 Burkholderiaceae bacterium 26 | reverse complement strand
CCAGGCCGTGCACGCGGTCTTCCACCGTGTCGCGCGCCGTGATGATGATCACCGGCGTGGCTGCATCGCGTGCGCGCAGCGTCGAGAGGATTTCGATACCGCCTCGCCCTGGCAGCATCAGGTCGAGCACCATCAGATCAAACGGCTCGGTGCCCAGCAGGAAGAAACCTTCCTCTCCCGTGTTGGCCACGCGCACGTCGTATCGCTCGCTTTCAAGGTGTTCGTGAATCGCCTGGGCCAGCTTTTTTTCGTCTTCAACGACAAGGATGCGCATGGTGTTTTTTGCCGAGCCCCCGGGGCATTGCCTAGTCGGCGGATTCTACCTTGCGAGGCCTCAACCTCTTCCTGAATTCTTCGTCA
>JYOB01000013.1:0-167313 GCA_000955795.1 Burkholderiaceae bacterium 26 | reverse complement strand
TGTCTGGTGTCTTTGCCCATGCGGGCGAGCAGGCCTTTGACCAGAAGTCGTTTGACGATCTGCGTGCAGCAGGCAAGCCAGTTGTGGTGCATGTGCATGCGACCTGGTGCCCGGTGTGCAAGAAGCAGGCGCAGGTGATTTCCGCGCTGGAATCCGAAGACCGATTCAAGAGCCTGACGGTGATGCGCGTCGATTTCGACACGGACAAAGCCGTGCAGGCCGCGCTTAAGGTCACCTCCCGCAGCACTCTCATCGCCTTCAAGGGCGAGACCGAGCTCGGCCGCTCTGTGGGGGACACCAACCCTGATTCCATTGCCGCGCTGTTGGCCAAACCGCTGCAGTAACGCCGCCATGACCGCAACCCGCAACCGATAGACAGGAACGACATGGAATTCGGACTGGGAACCTATGGCCTGGGCTATGTGGCCGGCGTCTTGTCGACCCTGTCGCCTTGCGTGCTGCCGCTACTCCCCATCGTGTTGGCGGGCGCGGCATCAGCGCATCGCTGGGGCGCAGCCGCGCTGACTGCGGGCCTGGCGCTGTCGTTCACAGCGATGGGAATGTTTGTTGCCACGGTTGGAGTCACGATTGGGCTGGATGCAGAGGTGCTACGGCGCATTTCGGCATGGCTGCTGGTGGCGGCGGGCGGCATGTTATTGCTGCCCGCTCTGCAGTGGCGCTTTGTGATGGCCACTGCCGGTGTTGCCAATGTTGGACAGAGCTGGTTGTCTGGCCTCGACGTGGGCGGGCTGCGCGGGCAGTTCTTTGTGGGCCTGGTACTGGGCACCATCTGGAGTCCCTGCGCGGGGCCGACGCTGGGCGCTGCAATCGCGTTGGCTGCTGAGGGGCGCCACCTTGGCAAGATCGCGCTGCTGATGATCTTGTTCGGCCTGGGAGCCGGCACCCCCCTGATGCTGCTCGGTACGCTGTCAAACGCCACCTTGGCGAAGCTGCGCGGGCGGTTGCTGTCTGCGGGCAGACTGGGCAAGCCGGTGCTTGGCGTCATCCTCATGGTGCTTGGTGTGATGACGTTGACACGGGCCGACCAGCACCTGGAAACCTGGGTGGTGAACTGGTTGCCGGCCTGGGCGGTGGATCTGACCACGCGCTTCTAGGAATCGGTCTCCGATGGTCTCCACGTGGAGGCGTCGAATCTCGCGTGGTTCTCGACACTGCACCCTTTGCGCAAAATCAGTTCACCGGAATTCAGAATGTCTATCCGCCACACCTTCGCCTGTAGCCTTTCGCTTGTTGCCCTGCATGCGGTGGCCCAAGTTCCTCCCGAGATCGCCGGCAAGCTCAACACTATCGGTCGCGCCGTCGACCTGCCGGCTGTGACCGCACTGTACGCACCCGCACTCAAGCATCAGTCGTACGCGGGAACGCGCGTCACGCGCGAGGTGAGTTACGGCAAAGGTGCCGCGCAAAGGCTTGACGTGTTCGCGCCAGACCCGCCCGTCACCACCCCACGTCCCGTGCTGATCTTCGTGCACGGCGGCGGTTTCGTCTCCGGTGACAAGCACACTGCCGACAGCCCTTTTTACGACAACGTGATGCTATGGGCTGCGCACCACGGGATGGTCGGCGTCAATGTCAACTATCGCCTGGCGCCGAATAACCCGTGGCCGGCCGGCGCCGAAGATGTGGGACTGGCCACGCGCTGGGTGCAGGAGAACATCGCTGCGAAGGGTGGCGACCCACAACGCATCTACCTGCTGGGGCACTCAGCAGGCGGCACGTTGGCCGCGTCGTACGTTGGGCAACAGCAATTTCATGGGCAGTCTGAAACGGGGCTGGCCGGGGTCATCCTCTTGTCGGCCGGCATCCTCGATCCAACCACCGCGGAGCCGAGCGCCCCACTTAAGGCGTACTTCGGTGATGACCCGCGCCGCTATGCCGAGCGCTCCAGTTTCCAGGGTCTTGTGCGGACCCGCCTGCCCATGCTGGTGGCGGTGAGCGCGCTGGAGCTGCCGCCCTTCGAGCGCCAGGCGCTGCAGTTGCAGAACGCACGTTGCCGGCTGGACCGCTGCGCCTCGTTTGTCCGCTTGGCGGGGCATGACCATCTGTCGACCGTGTTCTCGTTCAATACGACGGACGAGTCTGTCGGCGACGCCGTTCTTGCTTTCATACGCGGCAGTGATACCGCTCCGACCCAATCCGCATCGAACTAGAGCCGCTAATCTGCGCGGGGCCGCGGTTTTGTTAGCGGCTCTTAGCTAGCCGCGTAGGGTCACGGAACGTGACGCTATCCCATGCTGGGCAAGCGTGAACTGGGCGAGGCCGACTTGTAGACAATGCCTTCCCCGGCGACAAATGACTGTTCGCACTCAGCCATTCAATGTCATATCTGGATCCACAGCGTCAGATGAGATCGAGGCGGAAGAAGAGCGAGTTGCGGTCCACGTAGTCGTACTTCACTGGCACCTCAGTCTGAGGGATCTCCCGAAATCCATTTGCCTTGTAAAAAGCATGAGAGCGCGTTGCGATCGACGGCGTGTCGAGCACAATGGAAACGATGCCAGACGAGCGAGCGAACTCGATGACAGCGCTAAACAACTTCGCCGCACACTGCGTTTGCTTGCCTCTGTAGTCCGCCAGCACGAATAGCTTTTTGAGAATGCCGATGCCATTCGGCTTTGCCAGCAAGCCAATGGTGCCGACAACTCGGCCGTCCTGCGCCAGGGCGACCCAGAATTGCCCGCCAGTCGCGACGTAGTGCGTCTCGATGTCCAAAAGGTCTGGTTGGTCCTCAAGTGAAAGCCCCACTTTGAACTCAACGTTTTGCACGTACAGGATGGTGTCGATGACCTGTTGCTGTTGCGTTGCATTGAAGATCTCGACGTTGACGCTGGCGGCGTGCGCCCCTAGCTCGGTCATGCAAGGACTCCATAAATTTAAGGTACGGCTGTCTTCCCCTAGAAGGGGTGTGCCGGCTTTTGCGAAGACGTTGTATCAGCGGTTGTCGGTGAGCACGGACAACACTCACATGCCTATTGGCGTTCCATCGGCACCTGCGGAGCGACGAGTTCGATTTTGACGAGGTCGACCCCAAGCGCGTTGGTTTTTTCTGTAACGCTGATCGTGCCACGTTCCGGCAGAGAGGGGATGGCAGTGTCTGGCCAGCAACGGTCGTTCAGATAGACTTCACGTCACAATCCACGTACATAGGCATTGGCGGCTTGAGCCGCTCACCAGGGCAGACTTGAGAGTATTCGATCGGTGCCTAGAAACGGTCGGCCAAGGGAAATCACCGCATGCCTGCATCCGCTTTCGTTGTCACCGTTCCAGCAGTCGAGCCGCTTGTTAAACACTTGCGGAACCGGTTTGACGCCACCTCGAAGTTGGGCGTTCCTGCGCATATCACTGTGTTGTTTCCGTTCATGCCGCCCGACGAAATTACGTTGGACGTGCTTTGCTTGGCGCAAGCCGCGCTCAATACGGTACCGTCGTTCAAATTCTCATGGAATGGCGTCGGACGGTTCCCGACGACTGCTTACCTTGTACCGCACCCTCCAGAGCCATTCATCGCCTTGACGACTGCGCTCACAGAGCGCTTTCCCGCCTATCGCCCCTATGGAGGCGCACACAAAACCACGGTACCGCATCTGACCGTCGCGCACGGGGAAGCAGCGCACGCGCATGCCGCTGCCACCGAATTGGAACCGCAGTTGGGTGCATGGAGGGAAACTCAAATGACATGCGATACCGTGACGCTCATCGAAAATTCGTCCGGTCGATGGAAGGAGATGCACGTGTTCCAGCTTCCAGTTGCAAGCCCATCGTCCTGAACCAAAACACTTGCGACTCGTCCGATGCTCGGCGCGCGCTGCTAGACGGGCTGCCGGCGGGAGCCCGCAGGACTGCTTCCGGGCCATGAGCGGCCGTCCGGTATGCTTCGGCAAAGCGATTCGTGGACGCATTCGCTCCCGATGAACGCGTTATCTCCTATGAAACCGATTCGCCTATCTCCAGCCAACGCGCCTGAGTACAGAAGCTTCATGTTGGAGGCCTATTCGCTCCATCTGGACGCCTTCACTTCGAGTGCTACCGAGCGCGAATCGCTGCCGCTTTCTTGGTGGGAGCAATGGCTATCAGAGGGTGAAGGTGCGAATGACGTCGTCTTCGGCTGTGTAAGCAAGGGCCAACTGGCTGGCGTTGTCGGCCTTGCCTTTGAGCGCCGGGAAAAGACGCGTCACAAGGCAACGCTGTTTGGCATGTACGTCTCAGCTAGTTTTCGGGACCTCGGGCTCGGTGGCGAGCTGATGAATTGCGCGCTTGGCTATGCGAAGGCAAGACCTGGCATCCGGGTGATTCAGCCGACAGTTTCCGAGGGCAATCGTGCTGCCCAAGCACTCTATGAGCGCAGCGGTTTTATCCAATTTGGCTGTAAGCCTTACGCTATCGCCGTTGGAAGTGGCTTTGTGTCGAAGATTTACATGTGGCGCGACCTGTCCGGCGCCAGCCTTGAAGCGTCATAGGCTATCGCCCCGCTGATTAAGCATATCGGGCTGGCACTATCGAAGCCATCAAAACTGGAGCATGTATGCGACGCATCCTGGCTGTCGGCGGTGGTGGTTTCATGATGGAGGATTCTGTTTCTCCAAGCATGCTGGCAGTATCGTCACTTGCTGGCGGTCTTCACCCTCTATGAATCGCTTCACGGCCACCTCGCTTCAAAACGCTTGGCTCAATGAAGGCGACCATCGGGCTGTTTTTACACAGCCTCGGCCAGGAACTGTCGTTCAAGCGGTGCAACAATTTGCCGCAGAGGCGGCCCCAACGATTGCCTGCGCAAATAAAATCCCGAAAAGCACGCCTGAACGCCCGCTTCAAGTTGAAGCGGATCATCGATACGAGTGTGGCAACTCGCTTGGCAACGCCGTCTTGACGCAGATCTGGATACGGATGCTCTTTTTGCGATGTAATACCGCGCATCCGCATATGCTGACGTTGTCCGCACTAGAACCACCCGGCAGCTTCACTGGCCCACCATGCATTTCGCCCGCACCCGCAAAAAACTGACCGCCTGGCTTGGCCTGGTGGCGATGGTGCTCGTGCTTTTTGTGCCGATGGTGAGCCAGGCGCTGGAATTGCACGCGCTGCGGGCGTTCGAGCAGGCCGCGCCGCTTTGCGAGGCCAAACAGTCTGCCTCGGCCAATACCGATCTACCCGCTGGGCACGACATGCCGGCCGGCCACCATGCGGCATGCGGCTATTGCGATCTGCTGGCAGAACACGTGCTAGTGCCGACCATCATCCCGCCGATGGCGGCACCGGCGCCAACCCATGCAACGGCATGGGCCCCGGAGCCCGGGCGCCTGGCCGTACACCAAGCGCGCCACGCCGGACGGCCGCGCGATTCACCCCTCCTCTTCTGACCACGTCAACCCGGGCAGCGATTGCGCAACGCACTCGCACCCGGCTGGAGCCGTTTTCAGACAAGACGCCGTGCGACGCACCGACCACTGGTCAGGGCGTGCACGTACATATCAGAGTGAGGAATCTCCATGGCAACGCCGTCCAACATGATCCGACGAGCAGCGCTGCTCGCCTGCGCCATCGGCGTGTTTGCACCTATCGCAGCACACGCCTGCGCCACCTGTGGCTGTTCACTCAGCACCGACGCCGCGATGGGCTACTCGGCTATCCCAGGTTGGCGTATCAGCTTTGATTACACCTACCTTCCTCAGAACCAGTTGCGCAACGGCACTCATGCGGTCACGCCAGCGCAGGCTGCCGCCATCAACGATGCCGGCGGCAACCAGGAAGTCGAGCGCCAGACCATCAATCGCTACATCAACCTCGGTATAAATTACAGCCCGAACAGCAGTTGGAACTTCGGCGCGATCGTGCCGTACGTGGACCGCAGCCACACGACCTACGGCGCGGCCACGTCCGACCAGCTCACCCCCGACAACGTCAGCGGTGCCACCGCCAGCGGCCTGGGTGACATCAAGCTGATCGCCAGCTACCAGGGCTTCCTGCCCACGCACAATCTGGGCGTGCAACTGGGCGTCAAGCTGCCGACCGGTCGCTACGGTGGGCAGAACGTGTTGACCGGCAACACAGTCGGGCGCAATCCGGTGTTCTTCAACAGCGGCCCGAACGCGACGGGTGGGCAAGCTCTGGATACCAGCCTGCAGCCCGGTACAGGTAGCACCGACGTGATCCTGGGTGCATACTACTACCAGCCCGTCAGCCAGGATTTCGATGCGTTCGTCAACGGCCAATTCCAGGCCGCCGTGCACCAACGGCTGAACGAGGCGGGCGCGGACTTCCGACCCGGCAACCTCGCAACAATGAGCTTTGGCGTGCGCTACGAGGCCAATCCGCACGTCGTGCCGCAGTTGCAGTTCAACGTAACGCGCAAGAATGCCGACAAGGGCGCACTGGCGGATACCACCAACACCGCAGGCACGGTGGTCTACCTGTCGCCGGGCGTAACGGTGAGCGTAGCGCACAACGTGCAGATCTACGCATTCCTGCAGAAGGCGCTGTACAGCAACCTGCAGGGTTACCAGCTCTTCCCGCGCTGGTCGGGCACCGTTGGAGCCAGCTATGCGTTCTGATACGGAGTGCCGTTCACCGCGCGCATGGTCGCGACGTACGTGGCTGCAAGCGGCCAGCACGGTGGCACTGGGCACCGGGCTGGGTAGTCGATCTCACCATGCAAATGCAGCGAGCCTTGAAGTCGGGCGGCCGGCGCCTGCCCTGGTGCTGCACACGATTGATGGCCGCAACATCTCTACCGAAGATCTGCACGGCCATGTCGTGATCCTGAGCTTCTGGGCGACATGGTGTGGGCCGTGCCATCAAGAGCTACCGTTGCTCTCCGATTACGCAGCGAAACACGCACATCGGGGTCTGCGCGTCCTCGGCTTCAGTTTGGACGAACCAGCCGCTTTGCCAGCGGTGCAGGAAATGGCGGCGGCGTGGAGCTTTCCCGTGGGGCTGCTTGGCAGCGCCTATGCGGGTGGCTACGGCCGCGTCTGGCGAATTCCGGTCAACTTCACGATCGACCGCAACGGCCTGCTGGCCGACAACGGCTGGGACTCGCGTGAACCCGCGTGGACTGCCGAACGGCTTGATCGCATCGTCACACCGTTGTTGCGTTAAAAGGCCGATCGTGGCGGCGTTGCGCCCGTCAAGAAATCTAGCGCATGCCGCCTCGTCTGCTATCGGCAGACGCTGCCAGGGAAGGGGCGACTGACCGATTTTTGGTTGCGGATTCAACCGGTCGATGCAACACACTAGAGACTACGTGAGCAGTGGAGGTGTTGCAAATGAAACAACGGCGCCGGATCTACTACACCGAGAGTCAGAAGGCACTAATGTGGGAGCGCTGGCGCAGAGGTGAGACGCTTCATCAAACTGCCCGCCTGTTCGACCGGGGACACTCTTCGGTTCAAGGCATTCCGGCGGAGACCGGCGGTCTCCAGCCAGCACAACGGATCGTTCACAGTGAGTCCTTGTCCTGTTAGTTCTTCAGTCTTCTTCGTTTCGTTCCGGGGCGCTTATCTCATGTGGCAGCGGCCGAGCATATCTTTCCAGAGTGCGCCGTCCCTCAACATGACCTCAACAGGGCGTTGATCGACGTGCTTCACTTTGTCGCGATCCTGCATCACAAAGCGTCCGCTTTTCGGATCGAATTCCAGTGTTTCGCCGGCTAGCATCCGCTCGAAAATCTTTTGCTGTGCGGTACTGAGCTTCGTCACTTTTCCTTTTCCTATGTCGATTGGCGGCGTTCGATCCGACCTCTATCGGCGACGACGAGGCCGATAGATCCAAGCATGGGCGAGACAACCTCATCGTAGACCGCGCACGCGACATCACATGCCCGATCGGCATCCGTACCATCGCAGGTAAGGCCTCTATGAATAATGCAGTTGCGGAGTTCTTGAACCTTTTGGCTCTCGTCGATGAGCGATGTAGCAACGCCATCGCGGGCAACTTTTGCGAGGTCCAGGCCAGCCAGCTCGTGAAACAAGCGCGACAGCAAACTTCGATAGCGGTCAAATCCGGTTTGGCCGACCGCATGCTTTACGATTACGTCGGCCAGGCCAGCACTGTGCACAAGGCCATGCACAATCGGCTGCAATAAGGTCGCTTTCAGCAGAAGCTCAATTGCAGTCGTGAAGAACACGACTGCCGCAGAGAAACGCCCATTGGCTCGGAGTCGTTTTCCCTCTTGAAGGGCATCGACAGCGGGGCGCATGACCATGGGGTTGGCGACGTAGAACGATTGCAGGCGCTCCGCCGTGAACTCGCTTACCGCCTGCTCCTTATGCCCAGGGTAAAGCTCTTCACTGATCCGCTCGTACATCTCGTCCATTGCAGCATCTTCAGGGCCATAACTCATAGCTTTTCCGTTGACTACCGCTTAGTTGCAGTCGCGGGCGAACTAGCGCCTGTGACCGCCACTTCCCTTTGTTTACGGCCTCACTTGTCGAAATAATGCCGATTTTGAAGAGGCGCAGATTTTGCCCGTTCCGGCACATGGATTCTTACTGCGTAGTCCAGAAACGGTAGCTTGCTGTAAATGGCCTGCTGCACCTTATGGCGTGGATCGCGGAATTTTTCCATGAGCTGGCGGGAGTAGTTTGGCAACGCCTGCGAAAGAATTCGGGACGCCTCGAAAACCGCCATCTTCTTCATGAATGATTTGTCGTCCATCCCCGAAAATCTGGCGTCCCACAGCGGAAGACGGTATGTGACGTTGATCTCGAATTCGGCTTCATGATGACTGTAGTGTGCCGCGCTAAACCGCCCGCCCGGTGCGACCTCTTCAAGGAGGGTCGTCAGGGACTTGAGCATCCTGAAGTAGCTGTCTGGCGTATCTAAATAGTTCAGGTTCTTAGTGAACCGAATGGTCACTTTTCCCTTCGTTCCGTCTTTGAGCGGCGTCGATTTGACATCAATGGCACACGTCAACATGGCATCGGCCACGGTTATCAGGTCGTCGATTTTGATGTCCTTCCAGGCTTCTTCGATCTGGTACTTGTTCATTGCGTGTATCCGAAGCCGGCATGGCCGGCATTTCTCCTATTCAGATCCAAAACGTTCATGCAGGAGACCAGCGATTCTGTCCCACGATGCTCGCGCATGCGCCTGATTGCAGCTTGGCGGCGCCGCCGAATTGGCACCCTGCGACGTGACCGAAACACAAAACGCTAGCATTAGCGCGAGCAATAAAAGCGTCTTCTTCATTTCCTTCCCGGTCACCTTCGTTTTTCCTAGCCACCAAGCTTCGTAAGTCGGGATGCTAGCGCCTGCACCGGGCTGCTGTGAGCCGCTTCCATTTTGACAATCCGCCGTTCGAGAACTTCCAGGCGTTCACGGTGCCGGCCTTCAATTTCCGCGACACACCCTTTCAACATCTCATCAGGTTCTTCTTTGGATATGTCCACAGTCACCTTTGCCGTATCGCGGAATTTCCGACCTTCAACACCATCACGCGACATCGTTCCCGCAAGCTTCCCGGACCCGCATCGCAAACTCCGACTCCCGATCCGCAGTCATGAAGAGCTCATTCATCGCCCGCGTCATCCCCACATACAGCACGCGCGCCTGTTCATTCGCATCATGGCTGGTGTAGGGCATCTGTCCCAACCCGGGAATCGCCACCACCGGGAACTCCAACCCCTTGCTGCCGTGTAGTGTGAGCACATTCACGGTGCCGCCGTCCGCGGCGTCGTTGTCCTTACCAGGTTTGCTCAGTCCCTTGCCAACGGGAATCTTGGCGGCCGTCAGATGGCTCACAATCTCGGTCACCTGCGCCTTGCGGTACGTCAGCACGGCCATGTCTCGCCAGGGTGTGCCGGCTGCGTTGCTGGCGCGCAGGCGGTCGGCCACGGTGTCCAGTTCAGCCTTGAAGCTCGGCAGACGGATGAACTCCGGCGCCTTGCCGTGCCGGCCGGCCGTTTCCGGGAGGATGAGCGGTGCGGCGTCTTCTTCAGCCTCTTCGGCGGTCAGCACATCGGTGGCAAACGCGTAGGCTACGGCCAGCACTTCGGCGCTGTTGCGGTAGTTGAGCTTGAGGATGGTGGTGCGCCCGCGCGCCTGGATGCCGACGCTGGAAAAGCTGAACTTGAGCTTCCGTGACTTCTGGTAGATGTCCTGGGCGCTGTCGTACATGACGAGCACGGAGTTGGTTTCCGGGTCCACCATCTGCACGACGAGCCGCAGCCACGCGGGGTCGAAGTCGTGGCCTTCATCGATCAGCAACGCGCTGTATTGGCCCGCGGGCACCTGCCCCCGATTCACGCCGTCAATCACGTCCTGCACCAGCGCGGCGTAATCTTCATCGCGTCGGCCGGCCAGCTTGCCGAGTTGGTAAGTGGTGGCCATGTCCACACACCAACTGTGGAAGGTGCGCACGTGCACCTTTTGCGACAGCCCCTTGTATTCCATCCACCCGGCCAGCTTTTGCGATAGCGCACGGTTGAAGCACAGCACGAGCACGGGCTTAGCAGATGCCTGTGCAAGAAACTCGGCGCGGTAGCCAAGAATCATCGTCTTGCCTGAGCCAGCCACGCCGTGGATCACACGGTGCCCATCCCCCAGGCTGCGGGCAAGCTGCTCCTGCTGCACGTCCATCACGCGAATGAGATCGGGAATGACAGGTTGGGCACCAGGGGTGACCTGTTCCTCATCCGCCTCGAACAAGCTACCTTGCCGACTGACAATGCGCACATCGGGAAAGAGGTGCCAGCGGATGCGGTCGATCTGCGGTAATTCAAGCAAGCAGCGGAATGGCTGAGTGAACATGTTCCATAGCCGCTGCTGGAAAGCCTCCGGGTCAGCCGATTCAGTCATCTCGTCTTTGCAGATGACCAGCCGGCCTGGCATGACGTCTTGCATGCCAGAAGTCTCAAATTCCTGGCGTGTGATATTCGACAGCACCAGCCCGTGACCATACGGCATGCACAGCTTGCCGGCGTATTTGCTGGTGGCGGGCTCGACGAGCAGCGGATCGCGCTTGAGCATATCCACCGTGGCCGTCATGAACTCGCGTGACTTGAGCAGCGGGTTCACATCTTTGTGGAGCCGGCCATCGAACTCGGTCTCCACCAGTTGCGGGTCGAGCCGGATAATGCTGCCGATTTTCCAGTCCTTGACCTCCAGCGCCAGCAACCCCCGGTGCGGATTCAAAATCAGGAAATCCGGCCGCCTGCGCTTGATGCCGACCGTGACGTCGTACCAGCACAGATAGTCGTCCTCAAGACAGGCTTCGAGCCGTCGGGCAAAGCGCTTCTCGCCCGATGTCATACGCCCCAGGCAGCTACTCAGGCTGGGGATGAGTGTTGCCATACCGCCCCTTAAATATTCTGGGCTAGGCGCTTATTCTCATAATGCAAATGCAAACGACGCGCCCGCCATTTTCGGGAAACAGCATAGATGATGGGTCGTCCTTTCGCCCGCCCCATTTAGTGGGGTATCGGCAGATTTTTTGATTTGATTGGGCGGGAAACAGACGCCGGCACAGTGTTCTGTTATTTATGAAAATCTGAGTTCAATACGAAGCATCATCTCCTTTTCCGAGACACAGAATAGGACGACCACCCATGGTGTCTGGGCCAACCTGCATATCAGTAAGCTCGTCGCCAAAAAACATAGATCGCTGCCGTCAGCGACCGGGGAGATCTGCCGCGGGGATGGTTCCCTGAGTCTAAACTTCGCACAGACCGCAGCTGAACGCTGTCGCCCTAACCTCCGCACGCTATCTACCAGCTTGCACGCTTGAACAAACCGAGTTGATCGACCCGGAATAGTCGGGCTGGCCGCTGGTTGCCCAACTGGTAGTCGTCTGTGGCAATGAGTACACCTGCCTCATCAACCGCTTCGCCGGGTTGCACGTCGCCAACCTTGATCCCCAGCCGGGAACGGAAAGTCGCTCGAGTTACTGTTTCACCGAACACCGCCTCGTAGGTATGCTGCAGCTGCGTCAGCGTAAACTTCTCGGGCAGCAGCCAGCATGGCAGCGTCGAATAGCTCGACTTGTTTCGCACCCGTTGCACGGCGGCGCGAATCTGGTCTGAGTGGTCGAAAGCCAGATCTGGAAGGCGGTCTGCCGGGTAAAACTTGAACACTCGTGACTCTTCGCCAACCAGGTCATCCAACGGTACCAGTGCAACATAGCTGATCGCTACCGACCACCCACGCGGATCTCGGCTTGGGCCGGCAAACGTCTGAAGCTGTTCGATATAGCGGGGTTCCAGCTTTGTTTTTTCGCGAAGCATGCGGCGCACCGCGTCCTCGAGTGAGCGGTCCTCGTCCGTATGGATGTAACCGCCCGGCAACGCTAGCACCCCGCGGTACGGATTATTCTTACGCTCGTGCAGCGCCACCATCAGCCCCCCCTCCGACAGTGTCAGCAGCACCACATCGACGCTCACGTCCGGCTTCTTGTATTCCGTTTTCATGCCGATCTCCTTGGCTCAGTCGACGTGAAAAAATTTTAGCAAACATAGTTGTATAAATCCACTATGCAGGCTTATACTCCACCCCAAGTTAGTCGCATTTGACAACTATGTGGAGGGAATGATGTTGAACGTGACCGCTGTGACCGTAACGCAGCGCTACCCTGAGTCACCGTGGAAAGCCCGCAATCCGGTTGAAGTGAATGTCCTGAAGTTCCCGGGCGGCGAGATGCACGTCACGGTTCAAACAGGCATGCCGGCCCACGAACTCGAAATCAAGGCGCGTCTGTCAAATGCCGATGCCATCATGACCCTGCTGATGGCCACCGATGCGCTGCGCCGGGCATATCCGGACACGCCGATCGCTCTGTACCTTCCCTACGTGCCCTACGCGCGCCAAGATCGGGTGGCCAATCCGGGCGAGGCGCTCAGCGCCAAGGTGTTCTGCGATCTGATCAACGCTCAGAACTACCGTCGTGTCGTCATCGAGGACCCACACAGTGACGTCACGTCTGCCCTGCTCAACCGCGTCGTGATCGATGACCCTTTGCCGGCCCTGCGTCGCGTTGTCGAATCCATCCGCAGCAAGAACAGCAGTCTGGCACTGGTCGCGCCTGACGCCGGCGCTCGCAAGCGCGTCCTGAAGTTGGCCTCGCAACTTGATCTGCCTGTCGTGTTTGCGGACAAGATCCGCGACACCCACACGGGCGCAATTACGGGCACCGAGATTCAAAACGAGCTACCCGACTGCGCGCTGTTGGTTGTCGACGACATCTGCGACGGCGGCCGCACCTTCACTGAACTAGCGCAGGCTCTGGATGCAAAGCAGGCTGACCGCACCGCGCGCAACCCACTGTACCTCTACGTCACGCACGGCATCTTCAGTAAAGGCCTCGACGCATTGCTGGAAAGCTATGCCGGCGTTTTCACCCGCAACAACTGGACCGGCGACTCGCGCGCCATCCAGGTCTGATCGAATACGAGCCCTCGCCCACCGGAGAACAACCATGAACGGACTGATTCCCTTCAATCTCGCCGACTTCTACAAGACCGGTCACCCCTCGATGTATCCCGCGGCCACGACCAAGCTCGTCGCGAACTTCACCCCGCGCTCGGCGAAGTACGCGCCGGTTCTGGAGCAGTTCTTCGACAACAAGGTGGTCTGGTTCGGCCTTCAGGGCTTCATCAAGGAGTTCTTCCTCGGGTTGTTCCAGCGCGAGTTCTTCGAGGCGCCCAAGGCCGTGGCGGTCCGCAAGTACAAGCGCCGCATGGACACCGCGCTTGGCCAGGACGCGGTACCGGTCGACCGCCTTGAGGCGCTGCACGACCTCGGTTACCTGCCGCTGGAACTGCGCGCGCTGCCGGAGGGCGTGCGCGTGAACATCAAGGTACCGCCCGTGCTCTTCGTCAACACGCACCCCGCGTTCCCGTGGGTCTCGACCTACTTCGAGACGCTGTTCAGCACCGAGATCTGGAAGCCGTCGACGGTGGCCACCATTGCCTTCGAATTCCGCAAGCTGTTGAGCTACTTCGCCGGGCAGACCGGCGCGCCGGAGGAGTTCGTCGACTGGCAAGGCCACGACTTCTCGATGCGTGGGATGAGCGGCGTGCACGACGCGATGCGCTGCGGCGTCGGCCACCTGCTCTCTTTCACCGGCACTGATACGATCCCGGCGATCGACTACGCCGAGGACTACTACGGTGCCGACGCGGACAAGGAACTGGTCGGCGGTTCGATCCCGGCATCCGAGCACAGCGTCATGACGCTGCGCATTTTGGCGACGCTCAAGCGCCTGCAGCGTGATCCGGCGAATGCTGGACTGGACGAGAAGGCACTGCGCCGGCTGGCCGAGCTCGAGATCATCCGCGAGTTCGTCACGCAGGACTACCCCGCCGGCATGGTCTCCCTGGTGAGTGATTCGTTCGACTACTGGAATGTCATCACGGTCATCGCGAAGGAACTGAAGACCGAGATCCTGGCCCGCAAACCGAATGCGCTTGGCCAGAGCCGCGTAGTGTTTCGTCCGGATTCCGGCGATCCGGTGCGCATCCTGGCGGGCTACCGTGACAGCGAACTCATGCGCGGCAGCGACGGTGTGTTCCAGAAGATCGACGGCAAGTACATCGTGGCGGCTACCGGCTTGCACATCACGGAAGCCGAGCGCAAGGGCTCTGTCGAGTGCCTCTGGGACATCTACGGCGGGGCGCTGACGAACAAGGGCTACAAGATGCTCAACGACAAGGTCGGCTTGATTTACGGTGACTCGATCTCCCTGAAGCGCGCCTGGGACATCCTGAGCCGACTTGCCGAGAAGGGGTTCGCGTCGAGCAACGTGGTTTTCGGCATCGGCTCGTACACCTACAACATGCTCTCGCGCGATACGTTCGGCTGGGCCATGAAGGCGATCTATGCTGAAGTCGACGACGAACAGGTCGACATTTACAAAGATCCCGCCACAGACGACGGCACGAAGAAGTCCGCTCGCGGCCTGCTGCGCGTCGAGAAAGAGGGCGACAACTACGTCTTGTACGAGCAGCAGACGCTCGATCAGTTCTCCAGCGGCGAGTTGACCCCCGTCTTTCGGGATGGGAAGTTGCTGGTGACGACAACGCTGGCCGAGATTCGCGAGCGCCTCAAGGCCTCGTGGAGCTGCACGGAACAGGCTAGCCTGGCAGCGTGATCAGGTATCTGGCAGCGCCTTCGGGGTGGGCGCCGGCTTCCCTACCCTATACAGGGAAGCCCAATCGGGTTACGCGGTTGACATCAATCGCGTAACCCGGATACGGCGACGAAGTGCTTGGGGCTGATTGGTCGCCATAGAACACCTCTTCAACCGGCACACACAGAGCCTGCGTCAATAGCGGTGCTAGCGTATTTCGTGCACACCGCTAGCAGGTTTCGTGATCATGGCTAGCAGAATTTGCGATCTTCAACAGCAGGGGCACGTCATGACGAAATCGCCGAGCTGCGTCGACTGCTTGAGCGCCTCCCAGTCGGCGCTCTGGACGGCCGAGGCGTCCATCGGATGACGATCGCGGGTCCGCGCCGATTGCGTCATGGCGATTTCCTATTCGATCGAGAAGCCGCCCGGCAGCGGCGCAGCGTAGTTCGGGTCCGCGCGCAGCAACTCAAAATGCGCTGTCTCCGCAAACGGCACCACCCGGACCACCGTACTCTTGCGCCACAGCTCCAGCGCCTGCGAGTGGATGGCCAACGCGTTGTGGCTTCGATGCCGACGGGACGGATAGCGAAAGCCCAAGGGGCGCCCGGGCTCCGGCCACGCGTCCAGCACTGCGTCGAGCCGTACCCCTAACCACTGGCACCACGCGTGCTCGGCGCTGATGCGGTCGTAGATGCCGAGCTTGCTCAACGCCGTGCTGGCCAGGTCGACGAGAGGCACGTCCATGCGCAAGGTGAACTCGGCGATCAGGCCCTGCTCTGCCACTGCGTCGGGAATATAGAAGGTGCCTGGCTGCGTGATGTCGTTGCAGCAAAACTCAGCCTCCCACAGAGCGGTGTACAGATCCTGCGCCGCGTACAGCCAGTAGAACGGATACTGCCCGTCGGCACCGCGCAGGTCGTCGGGTGGCCCAAAGCGGTAGGTCCGCGTCACGTACGGCGGAATGACGGCGCCCAGATGCCGGACTGCCCGATAGAGACGGGTGCCGGCGGAGAGCACCGTCACGCAGGCGGCCAGAACGGGCTGCAGGCGTTCAACGGCAGGGAGGGTTTCGGCAAAGGCAGGCGGGATCGGGGTATCGGGTCGCGATGTCGGCATCAGCTGATGTCGTCTGTACGGCGCGAGGGCAACCACGCCAAGCGGGCCACCACCCTCGCCTGCCGCTCACCGGCGGCCTGCGAGAGATGGCCACGCTGGACGGCAGACACGCTCGGCCGCGTCGCGAAAGGCTTACCCGCCAGCACCTCGGCCGGGGTCAGCTCATCGAAGACGTCAACCGGGGTCACCCAGAACGCGTGAATCTCACTGCTCGGCAGGTCTTGCATCTGGCGCAGCACAGGCGCCAGCAGCTCCGGCACGGGCGGCGCGAACTGCCAGGCGGGAAACGCCCGGCCGATCGCCTTGCCCGGTGGCGTGACGCAGTAGAACCGGGCGTCTTCCACAGCACGGTACAGCGTCGCCTGCGACATGGCCACCAGGCCCTGCGCAATG
The DNA here is from genome assembly GCA_000955795.1 of Burkholderiaceae bacterium 26. Taxonomy (GTDB): domain Bacteria; phylum Pseudomonadota; class Gammaproteobacteria; order Burkholderiales; family Burkholderiaceae; genus Ralstonia; species Ralstonia chuxiongensis. Next base: position 150,722 of record JYOB01000013.1, on the reverse strand, counting down.
ACCTCCGAGGGCTTCAGGGTTGACACGGCAAGTTGGCGCGCGGTATCGCCGCCGACGATCCCAGGGCTCCCCAGGGTGGCCGACAGGCACTGGCGCACGATTGCCATCACGCGAGCGCGCTCGCCGGCGTCGATGGCCTGCTCCAGTTGTTCGTCGATGTCGTGTACCAATTTGTCCACCAAGGGCGTGCCGGCAGCCGGTTGGCCGGCGGACGGCAGATGGGTGTGCGGTGTCATGGTGAGGCTCCGTTAGACGGCGGCGCTGGGCGGCGCCATAGCGGGGTGCAAACTGCGGGCACGCTCAGCGTCCCGGCACGCGCCTACGTCACTGGCCAGCGCCGCCTTGGCGCGCTTGGCGAGTACAGCGACGCGGCGCAGCCAATCGCGCTTGATTGACAGGCCGGCCACAAACGCGCGTAGCGGATAGGCCAACTGCGAACACGTCGCGAGGGCGGCAGCCAGATAGCGGACCAGGCTCGTGCGCGCGGCGGTGCCGCCATACACGCGCCCGACCAGCACGGCCAGTACCGCTTCTTCGTAGGGCGTGAGTGGGTGGGCCGTCCAGTCGCGAGTGAACACGTAGCGCAACCGACTCATCGTCGGCGCGCCATTGGGCTCCGCGGGGACTGGACCAAAGAGGAAACCTGCGGGGACTTCCCCGTAACGCTGGAGGTAGTACCCTCGCAGGGTAGCGGCATCGGCCTCGGTCAGCGGGGCGTTCACGGAAGCCTTGTTGGCTCCTGCAAGCCGCAGCTCCTTGAGCAGCGCCTGCGGGTGCACGTGCAGCAGTTCAGCGAATTGGGCAATGGACAGCGTCGGCAGCATGCGGGACCTCGCCCGGAAGCATTCGGATGCCTCCATCGTAGGCAACTTTCGCAACTTTCGCAAGATTCTCAACTTAGAAACGTGTCAAAGTGCATTTGCCGGGGTGGATAGGTTGTTGGCGCGCAGCTAAATTTGACCCACGGGTGCGGCAGAAATCTTGGACTGGTTAAGCAAAGATGCCAAGGCGCCTGCGGTACTCAACAGGGCTCAGTGAGCCCAGTGAGATCTTGATCCGTTTTTCGTTGTACCAGCGGATATAGGAGTCCAGCGCGTGGATGAACTGCTCGACGGTTGTGGACGGCCAGTTCCGAGGATAGAACACCCCGGCACCTCGCGCCTCCACGCACCAGGCCGAGCTCAGACGCCCGCGTAGGGCGATGAACGCCACCGACTCCATACGGATGGCACCCACCTTGCCCGATGCAAGGCTTGGGCCAGCGATGCTGAGTTGTCTCAGCTTGCGGCGGCGCATGGTGTAAAGCGGGAGTTCTCGAAGCCACGCGGGCAAGGTGTACGGGTCTCGACATCTTGACGGCCATGCGAATAAGCGGCGCGTTATTGGATACTGTTGCAACTAGATACACGCGTTTGCCGCCAAGGGCGCTGCACCAGAAGGTGGTTTTCACCAGTACAGCATGGCGGCTTCCGATTTCCGGCCTCTCCTGCGACTTAGTCATGCAGGGGGCGTCCCCTAGATACCGAAATAGGTTGGGGCGTTCGCATGCCCAACGGAAAACAACGATGCACACACGAGAACCTGACGCGGTCATAGAGGCCCTCGATGACCGCGCTCTGCTGGCCAGGCTGGCGCGCAGGGACTGGGAGCATGACCCACTGTTCATCCCCGATGAGCAGGTCTTTCGCATGTTCGGCCGCGCTAGGGGCGCTGGAAACGCCAGCCGGGTTGGGATGCTTTCAAGGGTGCTGTCGCGGCGCCTGCTCAGCCTCGCCAAGGGCTTCGCAGTGCGCAGTGGCATTTATCCTGGCAACATCGGAAACCTTGACCAGGCTGCCGAAGAGCTGTCGCAGTACGTTTGGGAGTGCCTGGTCGCGCGGCCGGGCGACGCAGCGCATGCCGAAAAGCTCTTTGGACAGTTGTTCAAGCGCCGCGCATACGACTTCCAGCGGCGTCTGCTGGCCAAGAAGCGCAACTTCCAGGACAGCCTGGACGCCATGGATCGCTCAGACGAGGACGACGACCCCGACAAGACTATCCGAAAGGTCTCCGCGCTTCGACAGCACGCCACGCCGGCCGATGCCATTGCAGCCAGGCAATGGCATGCGCAAGTCGCTGCGCGTCTGCAGGCCGTGCTGACCAAGCAAGAACACTACGTCTACACGATGCTTTTCGTCGAAAACATGCCGGTCAAGGACATCGCCGCCGCGCTCGGAGTCACCCCTCGAACCGTCAACACATATAAGAACACCGCCCTCGGCAAAGTCGAAGAGATGCGGAAGGAGTTCACGCAATGACATCGCCCACCCGTAGGCTGTCGCTCGAGGAAGTTCTGGACGAGTTCTTCTTCTCAGCTGACAAGCCGTCATCCGCCATGGTGCTTCGCGCCTGCGAAGCCCACCCTGAGTATCGCGAGGACATCCTCGAGTTCGCCGCCCTTTGGTCGTCGCATGAGGCTTCGCCCGAGGTCCCAGCTGCGGATGTCGCGGACGTCTCTGAAGAGTCCGTCTCGCGTCTACAGAGCTTCGTCCTGAATCGGCTGCACGAGCTCGATGGAAAATCGACACGGGCCTCGGACATCGAAGCCACGAAACGTGCTGTCTCCACCTTAGCTGGTGCCAACCTGGGTCGGGCAGCGACTGCCGTGGGATTTGGCAACAGCGCGCTACTCATGGTCAAGGTGCTCACGACCATCACCGACGTCCCAGCAAGAGTCGTTCGGGATTTGGCGCGGCACCTGCACGTGCCGCAAGCAGACCTTCGGCAGTGCATAGGTCCACGGCTCGTTGGCTCAAGGAGCTATAGCTCTGCTCGCCCGCCGAATGCGGCTGGTTCCGAGACCTGGGAGAGTGCTGTTCACTCCTTGCCGGTGGACGAGCAAGAGAAGCAGCGACTGCTGGCGTTCCAGACGGAGGAAGACGTTTCGTGACACCCTTTCATCGCGCTCGCGAAGCGGCGAGGCAACTGCGGCAGGACCTCTTCAAAGAGGCTGCAGCAATTGGAATCGCCTCCAACGTAGTCGTTGCTGCCGTAGCCCACGAAGATGCTGAGAATTTCCAGATTTCGGATGCTCATCCCTCGGACAAAGCCCTCGGCGGAGCCGATGCGATGCTGGACCACGACTTCCGCCATATCGTTGTCCGCAACGACGTATCAGCGGGCGAGCGCGCCTTCCTCGTCGCCCATGAATTCGGACACTGGAAGCTCCACCACGACGGGCACGAGGGCTGCCACAAGGTTGTCGACTCGACCCTGAAGCCAGAGGACGGCGACACGTTCGGCGCCCAGAAGGTCGAGGCCTACGGCGCGCGCGCGCGTGCCGAGCTGCAAGCCAACATCTTCGCCCGCGAACTTCTACTGCCCAGAGAAGTGGCTCGGACTCTGTTCCTTGTCGGAAAGACGGCGGAACAACTCACGAATGAACTCGACCTTCCCAAGGAGCTGGTCCGCCAGCAGCTGCTCGATGGCCTGCTGCTACCAGAGCCAGCGAAAGAGGAGCCAGAGCCCGCCAAGGTCATTACTCCGACTGCAGAGCAGATTGCGGCAGCCCAGTCCAAGGCCAAGACGTCGCTGGTGAAAGCTGGCCCGGGCACAGGCAAGACGGCCACCCTACTGATGAGAGTCCAACACCTGCTGGAAGCAGGCGCCAAGCCAGAGGAGCTGCTGCTACTAACCTTCTCGAACCGAGCGGCAAGAGAGCTGTTAGACCGGCTGCAGCAACTGGGCGTCGAGAACGCGCACAAAATGTGGGTCGGCACTTTCCATGCATTCGGGCTGGAGTTCCTGCGAAAGAACTGCGAACAGTTCGGCCTGAAATCCCGCTTCGGCGTCGCCGACAAGATGGCCCAAATTGCGGCGCTGGAGCCGCACATCTACAGCCTGGGTCTGCAAGCGTTCACCCCCTTGGGTGACCCACTCGACTGGTTGAAGACCGTCGTGGAGGCCATCCAGCGAGCGAAGGACGAACTCGCTAACGCCGCCACCTACGCTGCAGCCGTGGAGGAATCCGCCGCCCATACGCCGGCCGACCTGCTTGTCAAGCGGCGAGATGTCGCGAAGCTCTACAACTGCTACGAGGAGAAGACCGAGGCCAACCCTAGTCTTGTGGACATGGGCGACCTCGTGATGCTCCCCGCGCTTGCACTGACGAACAACTACGACAGCTTCAAGGCCAGCGTCGGGCGGTTCAAGCACATCCTTGTGGACGAGTACCAGGACGTCAACCGGGCCAGCGCCCAACTCGTGATGGCCCTTGCCGCCCATGCAGAAACGCTCTGGGTGGTCGGCGATGCTCGTCAGGCCATCTACCGCTTCCGCGGCGCATCCATGCGCAGCATCGTCAACTTCGGCGACGACTATCCCGACCATGCACCTTTTCCGCTCAACGAGAATCGGCGCAGCTACGAAGAGGTTGTTCGAGTCTTCGAACACTCGGGGCGCGCGACCCACCCCCTGCAACTCATCCTTCCGCTCGACGATGTAGAACCTGCCCGGGGCGCGAGCGGAGTGAAGCCTCGCCACGTCAAGTGCGCCACCACGGACATTGTTCGCGGTGAAGTTGCGGCCAACATCGCCCGCATTCATGGACTCGGCGTCGCGTACAGAGACCAAGTCGTACTGGCCAGCACTCACGAAACCTGTGGCGACACGGCTGATGCCCTGAACGCCGCCGGCATACCTGCGCTCCACCTTGGCGACATCTTCCAGCGCTCCGAAGCCAAGGACCTTCTGGCGCTGCTTCAGGTCTTCATAGACCGGTCTGGCAGCAGCTTGCTGCGCATCTCCCGCCTGCCGGGCCTAGAAATGCCCGCGGCGGACGTCGATCTCATCCTCACCTGGCTCGACAGTGCTCGACCAGAACCGCTGTCTTGGCTAGATTCGCCGCCGTCGGGTCTTTCAGCCCAAGGCAGCACGGCCCTTCTGCGCTGGAAGGCTGTCTTCCATGGGCTTGCGTCGAAAGATTCGCCTTGGGAGGTCACCTGCACCTTGCTGCTTGACCGAACAAGCATCCTCGCGCCGCACTTGGCAGGCGCCGGAATACTCGAAATTACTCGGCGCATCGCTCTGTGGCAGCTCATCTATTTCCTACGCGTGCCCGATGGCGGTCACGCGTATCAGACCGTCGGAAGTTTCATCGCCCGCCTGCGTCGACGCCTGCGTATCGGCGATGACCGCGAGCTACGCGTGCCGCCGCCAGAGGCCGACAGTCTCGACGCGGTAGCTATCATGACCATCCACGGCAGCAAGGGGCTCCAGTTCGAGGCGGTCCACCTTGTCGATATCGACGCCAAGCACTTCCGTATGGGGGTTGACCCGGACTTGGTCCCTGAGTCCTTGCTGCAGTCCCTTCAACACCGCGAGAACTTCGAGGAAGAAACTGAAGCCTCGAACAAGTTGTACGTCGCACTTTCCCGGGCACGCGAGCATCTCGTCCTGTACGAGAGCCAAGGCGCCTACAAGGCGCAGTGTGTGAGCGCAATCGAGCATGCCGCGCATCTTCTCCAGCCTGTTCAAGGGTTCGCGGCTGCGCCCAAAGCGGTTATACCCAAGGCCCCGACTACGGGCGGCCATCAGGCTGGGCGCTGCGAGTTTCCCGGCTTCACGACCTACATGGTCTGCCCAAGGCGCTACTACTACGACTACGTCAAAAACCTCAAGCCGGCATCTGGGCTCCACCCTGCGGCCCTGATTGAGGGCGCGGTGATGCGCGAGCTCTTCGTCCCCTATGGAGCCGACCCTTCGGTCGCTGCCGATGATGTCGAAAAGACGCTGGCATCGCTGGGGCACACCTACAAAGATTCGCTTCCTCATCTGCGTGCGTACGCTGATGGTCTGCTGTCTGCAGGACGCGGCCTGATACGCGCGCAGCGCGCTGCCATGGCCAAGCCGTTCCAGGTCACGTGCGCGGGGCTGCAAGTCAACGTGATGGCACACGGCATTTCAAGTTCCGGTGACACCTACACGATTCACTTCGTCCGCACCAAGCCCTCGGGCAAGCACGGCCGGCAAAGGTCTGCAACCCGCTGGATGCTGAAGTACTTGGCCGCAGCCAACACGACCCTCTCGTTATCCGCGCGCATCCATGTGCTCAGCACTGGGGAAGAAGAGACGCTGTGGCCTGACAGCCCCAGGTTCGACAACAAGTTCGCCGTGGCGGCGGCCGAGGGCCTGCTGGCCGGGAATTTCGAGGCGCGCCCGAACCAGTGGGAGTGCCCGAAGTGCAGGCACTTCCTGCATTGCCCGGTCTGAGCTGCCCCCCCGTCCACGCCCTTCCGATTTCTAGGCCTTCCTGCGACTTACCCAGCATGAGCAGCGCATCCCGCGCAGCTCACCTAGCTGGAAAAGGAAGCAGAAATGCCCACTCGCGTTTACATCCAGTCGGAGCTCTTCTCTGACATCAAGTTCGTCGAAGTCAACGACGAGGCCACCGTCGCCGAGCTGAAGCACGCCGTCCTGGCGCTGCTGCCGCCCGACACCGATACGTCCGACCTGACCCTCTCGGTCGAGGACGATGACGACGACGCCCACGGCCGCGCCACCCACGTCAAGCACCTCAAGAAGGAGCACGGCGTGCGCGTCCACCTGCACCGCTGCAAGCAGGTGGAAGTGAAGGTGCGCTTCGGCGTCGAGGTCGTGCACCACAAGTTCCGCCCGGCGACCACCGTCGGCCGCGTGCGCCTGTGGGCCGGCGAGAAGCTGGGCATGGCGCCCGGTGACATCGCCGAGCACGTCCTGCAGATTGCCGGCACCACCGAGCAGCCCGACGTCGACGTGCACATCGGCACGCTGACGAAGTGCCCGCAGTGCGAGGTCACCTTCGACCTGGTGCCCGCGCACCGCATCAACGGCTGAGGGGAGAGGTATGGCACCGGATGAGCAATCTCTGCGTGCCGACCTCGTGTCGGCACGCTTTCTCTCGGGCGAGGACCGCAACCGCTGGCAGTTCAAAAAGCTGGAGTGGCCCTTCGTCTACATCAGCGTCATCGCCCGCGACCTTCGCGAGTACACGCTGCGGCTGGACTGCAGCGGCTTCCCCACAACGCCGCCCACGGGCACGTTCTGGGACCTGTCGACGAACAGCAAGCTGTCGTTCGACAAGTGGCCCCTGGGCGGCGAGCGCCTGCAACTGGCCTTCAAGCCCGGCTGGAAGAACGGGGATGCGCTCTACATCCCGTGCGACCGCGAAAGCATCGTTGGCCACGACTGCTGGTTCGCCCAGTACCCGCAGCTCATCTGGAAGCCCGCCAAGGGCATCACCCACTACCTGGAGGTGGTCCATGACCTTCTTCAAAGCCGCGACTACGCCTGCGCCCCTGCTTGAGCTGCCGGCCTCGCTCTGGACGGAATTGATGGCGCACCTGCGCGCGCAAGGCGCCGGCGTTCGCGAAAGCGGCGCCTTCCTCCTCGGGCAAAGGACCGACGCTGGCCGCGTGGTGTTGCGGTTCCTGCCCTATGAGCAGCTGCAAGCCGACGTCTTCAGCCACGACTATGTGTCCCTGAAGGCCAACAGCTTCGCCAAGCTCTGGGCGGTCTGCCGCGCCGCTGGCATGACCGTCGTGGCCGACGTGCACACGCACCCCTTCGGCCCCGGCCAGAGCCGCTCTGACCGCGCGAACCCCATGGTCGCCTTGAAGGGGCACATCGCGCTCATCGTGCCGCGGTTCGCCAAGGGCAACCCGCGCCCTCGCGACCTCGGGCTCTACGTCTACCAAGGCAACCACCAGTGGGCGTCGTACTCGGGTTCCGATGTCGGCCGCCTCCTGCGACTTACCGATGCTGGAGTTGTTCAATGACCGAATTCAACGCTGATTCCATGCACCGGCTGGCCAAGATGGCCCTGGACGCCGGCGAGGTCGCCTCGCCCGAGGAGGCCGTGGCGCTGTTCTCTCGGTACCGGCTGCGCATCCACCTCGGGCAGGGCTGGGCCAGCACGCTTGCCGGCCAGGCCTGCTTCTTGACCGCGCTGAACACGGCTGTGCGCGCCTTTCTGGGCGGCGTCGAGGTCCACGGCGACTTGGCCGTTGCGCTGGACGTCCCGCTGTATCAAGGGCGCAGCGCCCGGGAAGTCGCCGAGGAGCTCGGCGCCGCGGTGGTGAACAACGCCACCACCGAGCTGCCGACGCTCGTGCTTGGCACCGTCCCCGATGGCACGCCGCCCTCCTTCTGCGTCCGGCTCAGCTGGGACCACTGGCGCTTCGAAATTGCGCCCGTCGGCGCAGGCGGCCTGGCCTGCAAGGACGACAACCCTCTCGCCGGCATCGGTGCCGCGGCGCTCGGGGTCAATGAGGCGTTCATGCATGTTCGCGGCGACTTGGCCGAGGCCGGCCACCGGAGCGTCGGCATGTCCCTCTGGAACCCGCTGGCCGTCGCCGACTGGCGCGACAACGCACACAAGGGCCCCGTGCTGGCGTACCTGCCGAAGTCCCTGTGGCTCATCGGTCTGGGCCATCTTGGCCAGGCCTACGCATGGACGCTGGGTATGCTGCCCTATCCGGCCGACGGTCGACCGCACCTGGTGCTCCAGGACTTCGACAAGGCCACCAAGTCCAACCTCAGCACCTGCTTGCTGCTGTGGGCGGCAGACCTGAACAAGCACAAGGTCAGGGCGGTGGCGAGCTGCCTTGAGGCCGCCGGCTTCACTACCGCGCTGGTCGAGCGTCGCTTTGGCGCCGGGCATCGCGTCATGGTCGACGAGCCGACCACGGCCCTCTTCGGCGTCGACAACGTGGCCGCGCGCCGCGACCTCGACACGGCCGAGTTCTCGATGGTCGTGGAGACCGGGCTGGGCAGCGGGTATCGCGACTTCCGCAACATCCGCCTGCACACCTTCCCGGGCGCGCGCCTGCCGTCCCAAATCTGGACGGCTGAATCCACCGCGCAAGCCGCCACCGAGCTGAACGACACCTACAAGAAGCTGGCCGATGAGCGCAAAGACATCTGCGGGATGACGTTGCTGGCCTCGCGTGCCGTTGCCACGCCGTTCGTTGGGGCGCTGGCAGCGGTGCTGGCCTTGGCTGAAGTGATGCGCCCGTTCCACGGCGGCCTGGTCTATGCCTCCCTGGACGTGCAGATGAAGAGCCTGCGCCATCGCACTGGCGCGGCGCCAGCCTCGTACCAAGGGCTGCAGACGCCCTTCGTTCAGGCCGAGAAGCGGTCGACCGGCACCGCACCGGAGACGACATGAGCAGGCGTCACTACCACCGCCGGCGCGGCAACAGTCTTTCTTGCGCGGTGGACGACGCCGCGCACATCGCCGCGAGGTTCGGCCCTGTTGGCGCCCTTTGGACTGGTGCGATTGGCTTTGCCATCTTCTACGCCGCGCTGCCGGCTTGCATGATGGTCTGGAACGCGGACCGTAAGGCCACCCTCAAGGGCCCGGCTGCGGCAGCGTTCGCGAACTTGCTGGACCAAGTCCTGTGGCACCGCTTCATCTCACCCTGCCAATGGGCCGGCATCGCCATCCTGCTCGTGTGCTCGGCCATCGCCGTCTGGAAGCTTCTCGACCCAGCCGAGCTCGATGATGAAGACGCGACCTTCCTGAGCTTCATCGCGAAGGGCATCAGCCGGCTGATTGGGCACTGAGCGTCTAGCCGGTCAACGCGCAGGTCGCAGATCGTTGGTGCTCAGGCCGAGACGAGACCGCGCGTCTTCTGTAGACGGAATTAGATTTGTCACTATATCGTCGATAAATGTGTCAATTGGCCACCGCGCCGGCTACCGGCACGCGTTCGCTGCGAGGAGGTTGCTTGGCTGCTGCGTCAGGGGCGGCGGGCATAAGCGTGTCGGACAGTTCAGTTCGTGGCGCCATACAGGGCGGACTGGCGGTCGGCGGTCAGATGCCACCGCTGTGCAAGGAGGGCGGCTTCGGGATTGCTGGCCAGGACCGCCTCGGCCTGCGGAAACAGCGCAACATAGTTCTGTGCAAAGAAGCTCATGAATACGAGGGCCACGCTGACGAACCTGGCGGCCAGCGCCTCCTGATCGTTCAGCGCTTTTGCATCGCGGATCTGCAGAATGCTGAGCCAGCTCGAGTGCGCGTAGCCACAGAGGAAGCTGTAGATCTGACGAATATAGACGGGGTGGAAACCGGCGGCGATGCCGGTGTCGGCCCAAGACTAGCCGGCGCGCCATTCGCCCTTCAGTACCTTCTTGCGCATCGGATCGGAATACTGCTTTGGGTGGGCACACCGTTGCCGCTGTGGGCAAGTGTGGGCAGGCGGTGGGAAACCTCGTGGGCGGCCGGCGGCCGTCCGCCAGGTTGTCCACGGTCTGTCCTGACGGGCCGCGCCAGCGGCCGTCCACAGCCACATGCACCACCGCGCCCCGATGCACGACTCAACAGCCACCCTGCCCTATTGCGCCAGCAACTTGGCGATTTCGCGCTGACGCCGGCGCGCGCCGGCCTTGTTGTAGATTGCCGTGGTCGAGGTTGACGCATGGCCCAGATAGCTCTGCACCACGTCGACCGGCACATCCGCTTCGGTGGCCGCCGTGCCGAACGCGTGACGGTAGGCATGCGGATGCAGATGACGCGCCTGCGCGGTCAGGTCGGGTTGCGTCTGCTCCAGGTAGTCACGCAAGCCCTCGGCCGCCTGGTGCACCAGCTTGCGCAGGCCGCGGTCGCTGTACCCGACCCGTCCCGCCGCCACCTTCGCCCGCGCACGCGGCAGCGTGTCGGCTTCGGCCGGCACCAGGAGCGGCCCCTCCCCCGTGTGTTCGACGCCGCGATCGCGCCAGTGCACGGTCAGCGCCTCATGCGCGCGCCGGCTGACCGGCACCCAACGCACCTTGTTGCGCTTACCCACAATCCTGACCTCGCCCCACAACGGACCGTCGCCGGCCACCGGCCGCAGTTCCGCCCGCTCGGCCGCCGCGGCCTCGAAGATGCGCATGCCCGAGTCATGCAGCAGCAGCACGGCGGCGCGAATCGCACGCCATTGTGCATTGTCGGTGGCCTGCTCAGACAACCACGGCACCAGCACCTGCCAGATCGGCTCCGGCACGGCGCGCTCGGGGTCGATCGCGGGCTCGGCCACGCGAAGCGCCGGCACCCCATCCCAGGGGTTGGAGTCCAGGTAGTGGCGCCCGACCAGCCAGGCGCACAGCGCAGATAGCACCTGCTCGGCGTACGCGCGACTGCGCAGTGACAACGCTCCCTGGAACGGGCGCCAGCCCGGCAGGTGGCGCGCGACCGGCGGTCCGCTCCAGCGCGGACCCCGCTCGGGCATCGCCAGGAAGGCCCGGTACGCCAGGCAGTCGTCGGTCAGCAGATCCGAGAACGCCTTGCCACGCTCCAGGATGGCCCAGGCCAGGAAGCGTTCGGCTTCCTTGCGGTACGCGCGCCACGTGTGACTGCCGGCCGGCCATAGCGACAGCCAGGTCTGGATCGCCGCGTAATCGTTATCGGCGCTGATGCGGCAGCGGCGCAGCTCGCCCCGGTTGGCGCCGGCACTGCCGTCGAACTGAGCCGGCAGACGGATCGCTTCGAGCGGTACCGCGCGGGGCGCGGTGGGCGTCAAGGGCGGCGCCAGCAACGGCACCGGCAGCGGCGCACCCGTGACGTGCGCCCCCAGCCTGCCTAACGTGCCTTCGGCGGCGACCAACGTGCGCACCACGGTCGCGGCGGCGTGGTGGCCGACGCGCGGCACGCGACGCCACCAGCTGGCCCCGAGGTCGTTGGCCAACGCCATCAAGTCACCCAAGGTGCGGACGCCGGCGTTCGCCAGCCGACGCGCCAGCGGCGCAGCGAACCACAGCCGCACGTCGTGCTTGAGCGCCGGCGCCGGCGAGCCCAGCCGCTCCAGCTCGCGCAAGCCGGCGAGCATCGACTCGACGGCCGTCGCGCCCGGCGTGCGGCCCGCGAGCAGGCGGGCCAAGGGCTCACGGCCATGGCGCAGCGCGAGTTGAGCCAGCGTTGCGCGCAGTGTCTTCAGGGCCCGGGTCGCTTCGAGCTCGGTCCACTCGGTATCGGGATCGGCCGAAAGCCAGCGGCTCGCGACCGCCACGGGCCGCAGTCCCTGCAGCGCGGCACGGACCGCGGCGTACTCGGCGCGCGTGGGGGTGCGATCGGGGGCCGCGTCCGTCATGGCGTGTCCAACCAACGTAGGCGCAACCCGGCGCCCCCGTCCCGGATTCCGAGGGGGTGGGTCATGGCTGCCCTGCCCACGTTGACGGTTCCGCCGGGCGCGGCTCGAAACACAAAGTCAGGTCGGACTGCATGCGCATGATATGGGCCGCGGTCCACGCCAGGCGCAGTGTCCTGCTTGAGTCCAGGCAGGCCCTCGGTCGTCACGCAGGCAGCCGTCGCGGCACTGGCCCCCAAACACAACTCAGCAGCGACGCCGGCCAGGCGAACGTCAACGGTGGCGAGCACGTCTTGCGTCTCCTTGTTCGGCGCATCGGGCGCGGTGCAGTGCCAGGAAGGCCCGCTGTGCGGCGTTGGGCTTGCGGCGCAGGCGCATCTGTCCATGCAGTCCTAGGGCCATTGCCGTCTGCACGGACAACCGCGTCAAGTCGATGCGGCCGTCATCCCTGAATTGGATCAACCCAACCTCGAACAGCGCGTCGATGTCTGCGCGCAGCAGCAGGCCATTGTCGACATCAAGGCGTTCATGGTCATCGCTATCGGCCCAGCGCTTGATATGGGATGCCCGCAGCGCTGCGGGTTCGATCAGGCCAGTCAGCGCGCAGGCGCTTCCCCAATGCCGTTCGAGCTTGCGGCGGAACTCGCCTTGGCCAATACGGGCCAAGACCACGCGCTGGATCTCTGTCGGTACGCCCGCGCGCGCCAGGAGCGCTGCCACGTCCGCCGCCATCGCCGTCGATACTTGGTCCGCCTTGCGAGGCTCGGAAGCGCCTCGTCGCGCTGCGGGCTTGCGGTTGACAGGTTTATTCCGAATTTCGCAGCCCAGATCTTCCAGGCGCCGTATGTAAAAGCCTTTTCGTGCGCCAGCAAAATCGCTTGGCGTTAACCGCTCGCCGGTAGCCAGTTCGTACGCCCGTGCGATCAAGGCTTTCGGCGGATATGGCGTGCGGTCTCCTGGCAGCAAAGCATCGTAGGTGATCGAGCGCCGGAACGGGGGATAGCCCGCGCCGTCAGCACCGATGGCACGGGCCGCGCGCAGCAGGTGGGTGAGCGTAATACGGTCCAGCGTGCGACGCGGTGTAGCCATCGAGCGAGTCAGATCCAAATGGAGGCGCCCCGCCGGCCCGGCGCGCGATTTATCGAGGTGGATTCCGGAAACCGGCGCTTTTTGCGCCCAAATGCTGGTGCCGATAATAGCATTTATCGGCACTGACATGAGACCGGTTCGGGGCACGGTCGTAGCCGGTAATAGCACTTATCGGCAAGGAAATCGGACCAAGAAAGTACCGCACCCTGCCTCGTGAGCCGGTCATTCCGCTCGCTCTAAGGCTGTCGGCGGGCACCGCCGCTATACTCTCGCGCGACACGTCACCGAACTGGACTCATGGGCTTCGAACAACTGGCAACCTTGAAGGCCGAATTGGCCGCACAGGCCGAGGAGGCCAAGCGCACGGCACGCGCCCAGGCGCCCCGCCGCACCACCCCCTCCGCGACTGCAGCGACTCCGGTCGACCCCGTGGTGCGGACCATTGGCAAGCTGCAACAGCGCTTCCCGCTGGCGTTCCCCAAGAACCCGGCGCCCAAGGTGCCACTCAGGATCGGCATCTTTGCCGATCTGCAGGCCCAGGCGCCGGATCTGAGCGAAGCCGAACTGCGCGACGCGCTGCGAACCTGGTGCCGGGGCGCCCGCTACTGGGCCTGCCTGACCGAGGGCGCGCCGCGCGTGGACCTCGCCGGCCAAGCCGCCGGGCACGTCACGGCCGCCGAGGCGAGCCGGGGACAACAGCTGCGCGTCGGCCGCCCGAAACAAGACGCCGCGCGGCTGAAGAAACACCCACCGCGTTGAACGGCCGCCGTCGTGCCGAGCACCGTGCGGATTTATACAAAATCTTGTATAGTTGCAACTGTAAGAAAAGGGATGCCGAATGACTGCGACGAAGCCCGTCGAGTTTCGCGGCAGCGCCTTGGATGACTTGCGCGCGTTTCCGGAAAGCGCGCGGCGCGAGGCGGGCTACCAGCTCGATCGGCTCCAGCATGGGCTCACGCCCGACGACTGGAAGCCGATGCCGACGGTGGGCGCGGGCGTGCAGGAGATCCGCATCCAGGACGCCGCCGGCGCCTTCCGGGTCATCTATGTGGCCAAATTGGCGGACGCGGTCTATGTGCTGCATTGCTTCCAGAAGAAGACGCAGAAGACCGCCAAAGGCGATCTGGAGTTGGCCGCCAAGCGCTACCGCGACCTGATGAAACAAGGAGGCTGAATCATGACAACACAACGGTTCGCCAGTGTCTGGGAGGCCATCGAGGACACGCCCGTGCAGGCCGAAAACATGAAGCTGCGCTCGTCCCTCCTCATGGCGCTCAAACGCCACCTCGAGGCGGCGGGCCTCAGCCAAGCCCAAGCGGCCGTGCTGCTGGGGGTGACGCAGCCGCGTGTGTCGGACCTGATGCGCGGCAAGATCAATCTGTTCGGGCTCGATGCGCTCGTCAACATGGCGAGCGCGGCGGGCTTGCACGTCGAATTGCGGGTCTTGGAAGCCGCCTAAGCGGTGCGCCTGGCTCAGCACAACCAAACCGCCTGATTTGGGCATTGATTGCCATGACCACCCGCTGGCTGGCCTGCCCCACCTGCGACCGCCTGTGCGACCACACCCGGTCCACGGCAGATACCGCCCTTCCCTACGCCACCACCGCGTCCACCTGGATCTGCACGCGCTGTGGCACGGCCCACCTCGTGGCCGACCTGCACAGCGACCAGGCCGCACGCGAGCAGCTCGAAGCGGTGTACGGGCAGCAACGCCTGTTCGACTAAGCGCGCGGCGCACACCCCGCCCCGTCTCCTCCCGCTGCATCGGCGTCCTTGGCGCGGTCCAACGCGTTCAGATGCGCACGCAGGGTCACGCTCTGGGCCGCATCGGCAATCACGCCCGCCGGCTGGGTCGCGCTGTACGCCCACAAGGCATCCAGGCACGCGAGCGCTGCCTGCACCGCCGCTTCCGTCACCGCTCCCGTGTGGATGTCCAGGGCGGCGCAGCGCAAGGGCTCGACATCGGGGCACTGGGGGTCACGCATGCGCAGGACGGCAAAGACCTCCGCATACGCGCGCAGGGGCGCCGGCACCTCGTAGGCCCGGCGGTGCGTGGGCGACACGTAGATCCACGCCCCCTGCTCCGTCGCATGCAGCTCACCGCCGCGGGCCACGTGTTCGAGGATGGCCCGCAAGGGGCCAAAGGAATTTTCGAGCCGCCACGGCTGCGTGCGCAGCGGCGTGGACGTGCTGGAGGCTTTGGGGCGGTACGGCTTGCGCGGGGGACGACTGCGACCCATGCAGAAAACTCCTAGTTGAGGGCGAGGCTGACCGGCAAGGAGTGGCGCCCGAAGGCCCGTTCGACCTCGGCAGTGGCCAGACGCAGGTCGCCGCTGCGCAGCCGTTCGATCCACGGTTCGGTTTCCGTCAGCGGCCCCGTCGCGCTGCGGCCGGCTTCTACCACCTCGACAAAGCGGGCGCGCTGGTCGATCACGTAGAGCTTGGTCTGCGTGCGGTTGGTCAGCGTCGTGCCAGCAAAGCGCTGGCGGAACAGCTTGGCGCGGCGCTTGACGCGTTGTTCTTCGGCCGCGCGTTGCTGGCGCCGGCGTTCATCGGCGGCCGCGACCGAGAAGTCAGTGGGGCCGCAGGCGAGGGCGGCCAGGTAGGCGAACAGCTTGCCGCCCTTCAGGTCCTGCAGATAACCGGCCACCACCGTCACGATGTCGGACAGACGCTTGCCGTGTTGTTTGGCCTGGCCCATCAGCTTGAAAACACCCGCCCGCGACAACCCTTGGCCAGTGAGCCAGGCCAGATCTTGGGGTAGGGCTCCGACCAGGGTGGGGCGTTGATTCTTTGAGAGAGTGGGTTCAGTTAACGTATGGCCGTCTGACATTTTGTCGTGCGGTGGCGTGTGGATAACGTCCTCTGGCACGTCGATCAGGCCCACCAGTTCACAGGCTTTGCGGGTCAGACGCACACGTGCCACGGCAAAGCGGCCGCTGCGGCTTTTACGCTCCTGGGGCAGGACTTCGATGAGTTCGAGCTGGCGGAGCGTGGCAAGGTGGCGATAGACCGTGCGTTGGTCAGCGCCAATGCGCTCGGCAATCACATCCTTGTGGGCAAAGATCGGTGCAAAGGGCTCGTTTTGAGGAACGAAGCGGCACAGTTCCGCGAGGGTCGCACGGGCGGCCCGAGGGACGCCGGTCACGTGCTTTGCAGAGTCATAAGCGCGCAGGATGCGGTTGGGTAAATTGCGGCGTTTGGGGGGCGCGAGGGTAGGGACGCGGTCAGCGAGCCCATGCTCGTCGAATGAGGTTTTTCGAGGGCGAAAGACTTCCTCGCCTGCAACCGAGCGTTGCGCGATAGACATAGCCACGTATCCATTTCGAAAAATGGTCAGACATCGCTTGACGTGGTTGCCTTATCCGCTACACTCCGAAGTGTCGATGCTCTTCCGGTTCCAGCCGGGGAGTGTAGCGGGCGAGGTTCCAGCCAAGCCCAATTTGCAAAAGCCTTCGGTTCCAGCCGAAGGCTTTTGTCTTTCCGGGTCTACTTAATTCATATTCAAGGCCTGAAAACACAAGACCTGGTGTTGATTCGTAATACCAAGTCGTTGATTTTTAAGGAATTATTTCTCTTTCTCGGCGACAACTGCTTCTGCCCGTCGTTCGAGCAGTGCTTTCAGCTCGTCCTGCACGGCCTTTGCTTCTTGTTCGTTGCTGAACTCCAGGCGTACAACATTCCGAGCGGTCCGTAAGTCGCAATACACCGTCCGGCCCGCACGGATCTTGAAGCCAGAAGCCCTCACGGTTGGTTTGGCTTTCTGCGGTTCTTGGCTCGCAAGCCTCACCGCCTGAGTTTGGTCGAGCTCCCCTTTCGCAAGACGCTGGACTGCCTCGACCACTTGGTTTGCGCGCCCCTTACGGGTCAGTGCTGACAGGTCCGCTCCTGCGTTCGCACCGAGCAAAGCTGGTATCTCGTCAAGCAAGTCGAGAACGGCTGGCGGGAGGTGCTCAAACGCCATGAGCGCCGATACAACTGAAGCCGGTGTCCCCGACTGCTCGGCCATCCTAGCCTGGGTGATGCCAGGAAACCGCTTCTGGATGTCACGGAAGCCGAGGTACTTCTCATAGTCCGTGAGGTCGGACTGGAGCAAGTTGGCGTAGAACGCGCCTAACGAAGCCTCCTCCTCCGTGACGTTCTCAAGCACGCAACGGATTGAATCTCGTCCCAGCTCCCGATAAACATCGCACCGGTGATGACCGGAAACAATCTCGAACCCCCCTTCTGCGCGAGGGCGAACAACCACGGGGTGGATCAACTTGTTGTTGCGGAGGTTCTCACGCAGTTCGACGAATTTCTCCGCAGGCATATGCCGGCGCCGGCCGGGAACCTCATGCAGCTCGGACAGTGGAATCTCCGCAGCCCCGCCGGCCTTCCTCGCCTCTTCCAACTCAGCAGTCAATTGTGCGATGCGCACTTCCGCCGAGTTGATGCGGTTTTGCGCATCCATCAGCCGCCCGGGCGAAGTTTTCGCCTCGGACGTACTGGGTTGACCTATTGGCCTAGGCTTGGCTTCGACGTTGGCCGTCTTCGCAAGCAACTTATCACCAATGCCCATTTAGACTCCTTCTTGCGACCAAGCCCGGACGAACTGAGCATCCAAGTGCTCAGCGAGCCGATCGAGCGGGTCCTTGTATCGATGGTACGCGGCAGCGCTGCCGTCAGGTTTCGACAGGTCGTAGACCGTTGAGAGCTGGGCTGACGCTCCTTTGGGGACCGTCGAATCGGGAATCTCAAACGGAAGCACGCGGTCACCGTATGCCTTTTGCAACCAGCCCTTCACCACGCGCGAGACGTCATCACTCTTTGATTTGGTGAGTACCACATTCACAAAATCGAACCGCTTGGAATCGGCTACGCCAGGAAGCTTCTTTGCAATGTCCGAGAACAGATGCCAAAACTGCGTTGAGCTCGCAAAGTCGAGGCCTTCCGGCGGACAAGGGAGTAGAATCGCATCGGACGCCAGTAGGGCGTTGATGGTCAAATAGCTGAGTGCGGGTGGCGTATCGATGACCACCACGTCGTAAGAATCCAGCAGAGGGCGCAGGCCCGCATTCATGATGTCCCAGAATGCGAAGGTGCTATCCCTAAGGACCTTTGCGGGAATTTCGAACTCAGCATCGAACAGTGAGGACGACGCAGGTACCAGATCCAGATTGTGCCAGTAGGTACTTTGCACCGCATAACTCAGGTCGGCCTGATCACCATAGATCAATGGTAATAGTGTCTGTTCGTCCGTAATTTCCGCATCTGGAGCCCATCCGCACAATTGAGTCGTAGTTCCCTGCGGATCGCAGTCAATGACGAGGACTCGCCGACCGAGGAGAGTCAGTGCTTGTGCTGCCGACACGGCGGTAGTGGTTTTCGCCACCCCCCCTTTGAAATTAGCAACCGTGAGAACCCGCCCACGTGCATGGGCAGGGCGGTGCATGCGCGTCGTGGTACTCCTGACCCAGGTGATCGCTTCCTCTAGCGTGAACTCCTTGCTTCGGCCGCTGCCTCGCGACTTGCCTGCTGGTAGATCACCTTTCGTAGTAAGGTATTGGAGGCGCTGCTTGTCGAGCCCACACAGTGACGCGACTTGAGCACTGGTAAAGGTGGGCGGATGCTTGCGAGGGTACGGCTCGAGCATTGCATCCCGGATCTGAGCCAAAATATCAGTTGCCTGAGCAGCTACACCCAATAAGGTATCAATGGACACCGACTGGTCAACCTCTGGCAGTCGAGTACTGATCAAGGCGTTTGTGTTCACGGCTCAGGCCCCGGTATCTGGTGGATTCTTCGGTTTTCGCAAAAATGCGCGCTGACCGAAGAATACGGGGCCTCCTCGTTAACTTCAAGTAAACTCTGAAGAATCCCAGGGGCGCACACCCAACTGCGGGGCAGGACGCCGCAGCTCCTACCCCCGCAGCGGGAAGCGTGCACATTTGCTGGTTGCCTTTCGTCGATGAGTTACAAGCGGCATCGAAGCGAGGGGACGGCTATCCCTCAGTAGACAAAGTTGTCAGGTGCCCGTTGATCGCACTGATAACCTCTTGTGCCGCACGCGGTAGAGGGCGGTTTTCTTTGACCAGAACACGGGCATACTGGTTTTCCGTGAGTGGATGAGCGATGCGTACGGCGACCAGTTGGCCTGCGTCTACTTCTTTTCGAATCGAAAAATCGGTGACAAACGCCACGCCACCGGCATGTTGCGCATAGGCGCGCAACGCCATCAGGGTGTTTGCATTGAAGCTCGGCCTGAGCATCAAGTTTTCCGCTTTGGCGATAGTGCGAATCAACAGGCCCAGACCGTACGTCTGCGGCATGATGCCAACCGGATAGCTGAGGGCGGTTGCGAGCGAGACAGGTCTTGCGCTTTGTGCAAGCGGATGGTCTGGATGCACTGCGGCCACGATGTGGTGGACGGCACTTGCAAGGAACTCAACGCCCTGTGTCGTGGGCGGGTTATAGGCCAAGCCGATGTGCGCGTCATTGGATAACACGTCGCCGATAATCTCGGCGGTGGCCCGCATATTCAAGACGATTTCAACGCCGGGGTATTTCTTCGCGAAGTCAGCCAGCACGTCTTCGATCAGCGTATCGATCAAACCTTCGCTCAAAGAGATCAGAAGGTTGCCGGTGTGCAAGCGCTTGAGTTGATTGACTCCATCGAGCAGCTTCTCGTGGGAAGCCTCCACGCTGCGCGCGTACTCGAGCAGGTAGGGCACCGCATCCGTCGGCATCAGTCCGGTGGCAGCTCGATCGAAGAGTCGCTCGCCGATCATCTCTTCAAGTTCGGTCAAATACCGACTCACCAGCGTTCGGCTCAGAGCTAACTGATCTGCCGCTTTGCGGACCGATTGGTGTTCGAGCAATGCTTGGAAAACGCGCATCTTGGCGCGCGTGATGTCGTACATGCGGTCTCCCTCGGATAACGTGGTCCTCTTTTTTATTGTTATCGGGTCTCGCAGGTGGCTTCATCCCCCGATGGAGTGAAATTAAGGTGTCCACATTTTTAGGCCACCCCGTCCACAAAATCGCGGACACCTACAGTATGTGTTTCGTGTAGAGTCCCGCCACGTTTCGCATAATGGCAGGGCGGTCGATGGTAGCAAACGCAACAGAGCATGTGTTGGGCAGCCGAGAAAATGAGGCGGCCGTGTACCGCCGGGTGAACCGGCGGGTCTTGCCGTTCTTGGCGGTCTGCTACCTGTTTGCGTACCTGGATCGCATTAACATCGGCTTCGCCAAGCTGCAGATGCAAAGTGACCTCGCGCTGAGTGACGCCGCCTATGGCCTTGGCGCTGGCGTCTTCTTCTTGGGGTACGTGCTGTTCGAGGTGCCGAGCAACCTGTTGCTCGCCAAGATTGGCGCTCGTCGCACGCTCAGCCGCATTCTGCTGCTTTGGGGTATCACGTCAGCGGCCATGCTGTTCGTCACCAATGTGGGGACGTTCTACTCGCTGCGCTTCCTGCTTGGTGCCTTCGAAGCTGGCTTCGCGCCAGGCATGATCTATTACCTATCCCAATGGTATCCGGGCGCTCGGGTGGCGCGTGCCATGGCGATCGTGCTATGTGCCGCACCGATCGGTGGTGCCATCGGCGCTCCCGTGTCGACCTGGATCATGGCGCATCTGGCAGGCACCAGCGGGCTCGCCGGGTGGCAATGGATGTTTCTGCTCGAAGGAGCCCCTTCCATTCTTCTCGGGGTAGCGGCGTATTTCTATCTGGTCGACAAGCCTGCCGACGCGACTTGGTTGACCGAGGCGCAGAAGGCCTTCATCGCAAGCCTGGTCGAACGATCCAACACCGGTCGGTCCGAGTCGTTCGCCAAAGCGCTCACCGATCCAAACATGTACGTGTTGGCGGCTGCCTATTTCTGCCTCATCTGTGGCTTGTACGCCGTCAGCTTTTGGTTGCCCACCATCCTCAAGTCCGCTGGGCTCACCGACTTGTTGAAGATCGGCCTGTACTCGGCGGTGCCATACCTGGTGTCAATCGTGGCCATGTACGCGCTCGGCCAGAGTTCCGATCGACGTGGTGAACGTCGGTGGCATAGCGCGGTCACAGCGATGCTGGGCGCAGGCTTCCTGGCCGCCGCTGCCTATTCGACATCATTCCCTGCTGCGTTGGCTAGCATCACGCTTGCCACGGCGGCTGTCTTTGCGTCGTACACCGTTTTTTGGGCCATTCCGCAAGAACATCTGAAGGGCACCGCTGCTGCGGGGGGCATCGCCTTCATCAATTCGATTGGTCTGTTTGGCGGATTCTTCAGCCCGACCATCGTCGGCTGGACGAAAGCCGCGACGGGTTCGCTGCAGGCTGGTTTGCTGGTGATCGCTACGTTGCTGGTCATTGGCGCAATCCTGCTGGCGGTCCGCCGCAGTGCAGCGGCTTCGAAACTGGTGACGCTATGAAGATTCTCGTTGCAGGTTTCCATCACGAGACCAACACTTTCGCACCGTCCCGTGCGACCTACGACATGTTTGTCCACGGGGATGGGTGGCCGGCAATGAAGCGGGGTAGCGATGTGCTGTCGTTGCGTAGCGCAAATGTACCCATTGCGGGTTTTCTCGCGGCCATGGAGGCCTCCGGACACGAGCTGGTGCCGGTGCTGTGGGCGGCCGCGAATCCGTCAGGGCCTGTCACAGAGGAAGCGTTCGAGCGGATCGCGAGCGAGATCGTAGCGGGAGCTCTGCTGCCGAACTTGGACGCCATCTACCTCGACTTGCATGGCGCGATGGTGACCGAGCACTGCGACGATGGAGAGGGAGAACTGCTGGCCAGACTGCGCGCAGCGACAGGCACCAATGTGCTGATTGTTGCGTCGCTCGATCTGCATGCCAACGTGACCGCGCAAATGCAAAAGAGTGCGGACGGGCTCGTTGCGTATCGAACCTATCCTCACGTGGACATGGCCACCACAGGTATGCGAGCAGCACAGCTACTCAAAGATCTGATGTCGGCCAAGGCGCCGGTTGCCAAAGCGTGCCGGCGCCTGCCGTTCCTGATTCCGATCAACGGCATGTGCACGAGTGAAGAACCTGCGCGCGGTGTCTACATGCGGTTGGCACAGGCGGAAACGGGCGGTGTGCTCTCACTCTCGTTTGCGCCTGGCTTTCCCGCAGCCGACTTCCCGGAGTGCGGGCCGACCGTTTGGGGCTATGGCGTAGATGCGGCAGAACTCGACAACGCTGTTCAAGCGCTGTACCGAGACATCCTCGATAGGGAGCAACAGTGGGGAACCACGTTCCTGTCGCCCGATGAAGCCGTGCTTGCCGCAATGCAGATTGCAGGGCCCGCGCAAAATCCGGTAGTGATCGCGGATACGCAAGACAATCCCGGCGCGGGCGGCGACTCAAATACGACGGGCATGCTGGCTGCCCTTGTGAGGCACAACGCTAGGCGGGCCGCAATTGGTCTCATCTACGATCCTCAAGCCGCACAGGCAGCCCATGCCGCAGGGCTTGGAGCGCAGATCCGACTTGCGATTGGAGCGGATTCTGGTGAGCCCTTTGAGGGGACATTCACGGTGGAGAGTTTGTCCAACGGCGAGTGCGTCTTTGACGGTCCGATGATGAACGGCCTGCAATTGCACCTGGGCCTGTCGGCCTGCCTACGCATTGGCGATGTCCATGTCGCGGTGTCGTCCGCACGTGCGCAGATGATGGATCGGAATCAGTACCGCATGGTGGGCATTCAGCCCGAGCTGATGAAGATTCTGGTGAACAAGTCCTCGGTACATTTCCGGGCAGATTTCGAGCCGATTGCCGAGGCGGTGCTGGTGGCCAAGGCGCCAGGTGTTGCGCTGGCCGATCCCGGCGAGCTTCCATGGACACGGCTGGCGCCTGGAATGCGCGTGCGACCGGGTGTGTAGAAACAAAGCGAAATAGAACGCTCGCCGGCGCGGTCATGCCGCCGCCGTCGTATAGCGCCGTTCGCAACGAATAGACACGGGGAAGGCGGAATTTTCCGCAAGCGTCTGGCGCTGATGAAGCGCGAAAACGGGCAACCGCACGAGCCAACAAATGAAGCGTCGGCCGTGTTTCTAAAATAGCCCGAACTGGGGGAATTACGCGCTTCGTCGCGCCAAACACGAGCGGGTTGCCATGGGCAACTTCAAGTTCGTTCGGCGTCGGCGGGCGGCATTGTGTGTACCACCAGTACTGCGTATGTCATGCTAACCAACGCCATTGAACGCTGCATTGTCGCTGCAGAAGATGTTCATTCTATTGCCGACTTCAAAGCTTGGGTCCGCCATGATGTTGGCCTTGTCTTGAGACACGAGTGCTTGGCATGTGGGCACGGGCGGATCACGTCTGCCGGGGTTTCCATGGACCACGTCGTCCTGGTCGATTACCCAATCGCGCATCTGCGGGCGATCGAGAATTCCGCCGGGGGCATCGATACCCCGTTAATGCGTCGATGGCTGGCTACGCACCGGCCGGTCTACTTCGATACGCACGCCCCGTGGCCTGGCATCGATACTGCCTGGCTCGCCAAATTCACGAAGCATGACCTGCGCAACGCTGCAGCCGACGCGGTCTTTGACGAGAAGAACTTTGTCGGCACCTATTTCAGCTTCCACCGGTTGCCAGAGATTGATCCCCCAGCACTGGATGCGACTCTGCATGACTTGACACCGGTCCTCCATGCAGCACTTGTACGAGCAATCTCCAATGCCGAGCAGCAGTGGATTCTTGCCGCACGAGGCCTTTCGGACATGACAGAGAAGGAGCGCGAAATTGCGGAATGGATCGGGAAGGGTAAGAGCAATGCGGAGATCTCTGCGTTGATGGGCACAACAGAGAGCACGGTCAAGCATCACCTGAGCCGGATCATGGACAAGATGGGCTGCTCGAATCGGGCCGGAGTTGCTGTGTTTGCGTCCCGATGGTTCGCGTCGCCGCTAAGCCTCGGGACGAAAGTGCTATAGCAAGAGTTGGGTGGCGGCCGATATGCTCGACGCTCTTTAGTCAGCGGATTGCAAGGACAACAACGACAGCTCGCGTGTCGGTTTGCCGTGTCAGGGAATTCTGGCGCACTAGCTGTGTGTTCCCGGCCGCAGGCAGAGAGGTTCCGATGGAGCTCATTACGGAGTGACCTGACCGGATTGTGTCAGAGGGCTGAGCGATAAAATCGTTCTGAAATCAAAATAATCGTTTTGATTTCACAGTCGCGAAAACGGTGTATGATTTGCTCAATGCAGCGACGAAAGTCCCGTTCTGCGGTCCAGGCCATGGAAAATACGCCTGTGCAACTGGCAGAGGGGATATGTACTTCACATTTAGGGAACTGGCGGCTGTGGCGCTTACCGGCTCGAACAACTACTTCCTGAACCTTCAAAAGGACGAGGGGAAGTGGATCATCGCCGTCAGCGTACTTGATGCCGACAAGAGAGCAACGAAGCAGTACCAGGTGCAGACAAATCGGGGCAAGACCAAGACTTGGCGGTACCTAGAGGATGCACTGCTGTTCGTGAATGAGTATTGCGAGAACTGCCAGAACTTGTCGATCGCGATTGAAGGCAAGGTCTGGGGACTGAAGGCAGAAGGAGAGGACCGAGCGGTCCAATCGTAAAAGCGGCTGGCACCAGTGTTACGAGCACCGATGCCAGCCTGACCATCGTAAAACCCGTGAGAGGCTCAAATGGCTGCGCCCATTATAGCGTTTGCTCGCCTTGTGAAAACGTGTGTGCGTAAGTGAGGTCACATGGTTGACTTCAATGCGCTCGCGCAGCAGTGCGCTCCCGGCGTCCATCCGACGACGCTGCAGGCCGTTGTCCGCACGGAATCCGGCTTCAACCCCTACGCGATCGGTGTCGTCGGCGGCCATCTGACTCGCCAGCCGAAAACGCGCGCAGAGGCGGTTGCAACCGCCAAGGCCCTGGCCGCCCAGGGTCTGAACTTCAGTATGGGCTTGGGCCAGGTCAACAAGGCCCACCTGCCACGCCTTGGCCTGAGCTACGAAACGGTTTTTGACGCCTGCGCAAACCTGCAGGCCGGCGCTCACATCCTCCAGGAATGCTATCAGCGCGCTCACGCGCAACTCGGCCCTGATCGCGCGTTGAACGCGACCATCAGCTGCTACTACAGCGGCAATTTCAATCGCGGCTTTCAGGTGGAACGCGCGGGCACGAGCTACGTGCAACGCGTGGCCGCCAATGCGACCACAGCTAATCCGCCTGTCGATGTAGTCCCGGCCATTCCCGTTGTGTTGGATCGGGCCGACCCCCGCGCGCCCAGTGCCCCAACGCCTGTTCGCTCCGCTCGACAGGCGAAAAGCGCCGCGCCCGAAGCAACCACCGCGACAGCACAAGACCAAGACGAGCGCGCCAGAGCGCGCGCGAAGTGGGACGCCTTTGGCGATTTCCGCCCGCAGTGAATTCCCCCCGGATTCAAACCAGCCGCATCGTCGGCATTCCCGTAGGAGAACGCAGTTGAAATCCCTCCCTAAAATTCCCCTGACCCTGGCGGCCCTGTTTGCAGGTTTGTTGTGCTGTGCACCGGCGTTTGCCGGTGGACTGGACTCCGGCACGCAAGCTGGGAACACCTTCAAGATCTGGTTCTACAGCTTCTGCGGCATCTGCGCCGTCATCTACCTCCTTTGGGTGGGTCTGGAGCTTTGGAGCGACAAAGCGCGATGGGCCGATTTCGGCCTGGCAATCGGCAAGGTGGCCGCGGTCGGCGCGGTCGTCATCATCGCGCCGTGGGCCTGGAACCTCTTCGTCGGTTGAGCCATGACGGAGAAGCCGAAGTACTCCGCATACGCAGGCTTGGGCAGGGTCGCGATGTACTGGGGCGTCCCATTGATCCCGCTGCTGATCGTGGTCGGCGCGTTCGTTTTTCTGGCGTTGTTCGCCGCTGCCTTCATGGGCCCGGGTGGGCTGCTCTTTGGCGCCCTGGCGGTCCCCATCCTGCTGTTCCTGCGCAAGACGTGCGAGACCGACGACCAGGCACTGCGCATCCTCTGGCTCGAAGTGCTCTGCGTGCTCCGCCGGCGCTCCTGGCGCATGTTCGGCCGCACTTTGACCCTGGCGCCGATCCGCTACGGCCAACACCTCAGCGTTTATCGCCGGCCCTTCCGCAAGGCGCCCGCCGAGCGCGCTCAATAAGGATTCCACCATGCAAGCACGATTGACCAGCGACTTTGGCAAGGTGCCGCCGATCGAGGCGTGGCTGCCGCGCATCGAGATGCCCATCACGCGCCGCGTCACCCACTACGAAGACGGCCGGATGATGCTCTGCATGCGCTTGACGGGCATCCCGTTCGAGTCGGCCAGCGACGCGCTGCTCACCAACCTGTTCGATAACCTGAGCGGCTTCTACGCGGGCATCGGCCGCGATCACGGCAACCGCCTTTCGATGTGGGCCACGTTCAAGCGCCGCAAAGTGTCGTTCCGCCAGGCCTATCAATTCCAGTCGCAGTTCCTGCAGGACTTCACGTACAAGTATCTGCAGCGCTTTCACAACGGCAACTACTTCGAGAACGCGTTCTACCTGTCGCTGCTGCTCAAGTACGACGATTTCGATGACGGCCTCAAGGCGATTGAGCAACTGGGCGACGAAGCCTTCAAGTCCCTTCGCGACTACGACCCTGAGTATCTGGAGACGAACCAGCGCAATGGCCTGCCGTTCTCCGAGCCGTATCGCTTCATCGGTGAGCTGGTCAACGGCACAGACCTCGCCGTGCCGATCACGGCCGCTCCCGGATACGAAACGATCCCGGATTCGTGGTTGCACTTCGGCTATGACCTGCTCGTCATCCGCACCGACACCGCCGAGAAGTTTGCCACCTGCTACGACCTGAAGGATTTTCCCAAGAGCGGGTGGGGCCAGTTGAACCCACTGCTCACGCTCGATGCCGAGTTCACCATCACCCAGTCGTTCGGCTGCTTGACGGCTGCCGGCGCCGACAAGGCCATTGAGGGCCAGATCAACAAACTGGAGTCGGTCGGCGACAAAGCGCAGCACCAGATTGCCGAGCTTCGGCATGCCCAGGCCCTGGTCAGTGCCGGCGAACTGGCGTTCGGCCAATACCACGGTGCGCTGGTGGTCTACGGCGACACGGCCAAGGAAGCCATCGACCGCGGCGAGCTGGTCAAGGTGCGTGCCAAGGGCGAGTGCGGTGTCGGTTGGGTGCGGGCCACTGCGTCCGCACCGTACACGTACTTCAGCCAGGTGCCGGGCGCCAAGATCCTGCCGCGCCCCATGCTCAAGAGTTCGCGCAACCTCGCATCGACGTTCTCAGTCCACGACTACTCGGCCGGTAAATCCAAAGGTAACCCGATCGGCGATGGCACCGCCGTCATGCCGCTGCAGACGGTCTCGAAGAAGCTGTACAGCTTCAACTACCACGCCACGCGCGAGGACGAACTCAACATCGGCGAGAAGATCGCCGGCCACACCGTCATCCATGGTGCCACCGGTGTGGGCAAGACGGCCCTGCAGCTGGCCATCGCGTCGTTCTTCATGCGCTTCGATCCGATGGTGTTCGGCCTGGACTACGGCGGCGGCATGAAGATCTTCTTCAAGATGCTGCGCGGCACATATATCTCACTGCAGCGCGGTGTGGCGACCGGGCTGGCGCCATTCGAGCTGCCGGACACGGGATACAACCGCCAGTTTCTGTACGACCTGGTCAACATCTGCGCACGCGATGCCGACGGGAAGCTCACCGCTGAAGAGAAGAAGCAAATCAAGGATGCCGTCGACACCGTGATGGCCCTGGAGGATCTGTCGCAGCGCACCTTCAGCCGCCTGCTCGAATCCATTCCGAACATGGGCGGCGACAGCCTGTATGTGCGTCTCGGCCAGTGGTGCCATGCCGAAGACGGTCCGCTTGCTTGGATGTTCGACAACCCGCCGCAGTCATTGGTCGATGTCACTGACGAGCGCCACGTGTGTTTCGACGTGACCGAATTCCTGGTCGACAACTACGCACCGTCGGAGCCGTTGTTTGCCTATCTCTTCCACCTCAAGGCGCTGATGCAGCAGGAGGGTGGCTTGATGATGTCCATCATCGAGGAGTACTGGGCGCCGATCAAGTTCAAGCGCACGCGCGAAGAGATGGCCAAGACGCTCAGTGCGGGGCGCAAGGAAGGCGAATTCCTGGTGCTGGTGTCGCAGCAGCCGGAGCAGGGGATGGCGAGTGAGATCTGGCCGCAAATCCGTAGCCAGACGGCCACCAAGATCTTCTTGCCCGATCCGGAAGCGGAATACAGCAGCTATCAGCGTACCAACATGACGCCCAAGGAGTTCGCGGAGTTCAAGCGCCTCTCCAAGACCTCGCGCACGTGCCTGATCAAGCAGAGCAACCAGTCTGCCTTTGCGACGCTCGACCTGTATGGGTTCCAGGACGAGATGGTGGTGCTCTCCGGCAACAAGGAGAACAACAAGCTGCTCGACGAGGTGATCGCAGAGGTGGGTGATGACCCCGACGTGTGGCTGCCGATCCTGCAGGACCGGGTGTTCGAGGCCACCACCCGCAAGAAGCTGATAGCCGAATGCGGCAACGACGCGTCGATTTGGAAACCGAAGCTCGACGAGGCCATGCAAGCGCGCCGGAGATTGCGCCCGAGCGCAAACGAATCCATGCATCGCCAACTTGCCTGAGCACGGGTCGCGCGGACAGCGCCGCCCGGCAATAAGAGCAAGAGGCTTCCGGGGGGAAAGGGCATATCGCCCGCACTACAAACCGGAGAAGCAAGAATGGAAATTCAGCAGTGCAACGGGGTGCTCGCGCGGCACGGGGGGTTGCTCACCCAGGTGTTGCCGTGGTTGTCGCGCCCAAAAAAGCCGATTCACCCAAAGGCCAGGCGTGCGCTGATCGCCCTGGCGGGTGCGATGTACCTGTCCACAGCCAATGCGACGGGTATCCCTGTGCTGGATGTGTCGAATCTTGGTCAAGCAGTGTTGATGGTGCAGAACCTCAAAGCCCAGATCGACCAGCTCAAGAGCGAGTACGAAGCACTGACCGGTAATCGCGGCTTAGGGACGATCCTCAATGATCCGCGCCTGCGCAGCTATCTGCCTGACCAATGGCAGGCCGTGTATGACCATGTCAAGAGCGGCAATTTGCAAGGCATCTCGAACGCGGCCTTGCAGATTGCCGCATCGGAGGGGCTAACCGGCGCGTCGACGGCCGGGCAGCAGCGCTACTACGACGTGATCGCAGCCAACAAGGCGATGGCCATGCAGGCCTACAACGCGACGCTCGCGCGTCTGAACAACATCCAGGCGTTGATGCAGCAGTCGAACCTGACCCAAGACCCGGCAGCCAAGGCAGACCTGCAGAACCGGTGGTCCGCTGAATACACGATGGTGCAGAACGAGCAGACCCGACTGAACCTGATGTCGCAACTACAACAGAGCGAACTGCGCCTAGCGGAAGAGCAGCGCGAGCGTGAAGCGAAACGTGAGTTCCTGGGAGGTGTGCAATGAAGCGAATTCTGATGCTTGTTCTCGTTGGTGCGGCGTTCCTTGCAGGCTGTCAGCAACAGTCTTGGGATGAAAAGAAGGAAGAAGCCGCCAAGGCGGAATTCCTGGGCAAGAAGAAGTGACGCTCGTCCACCGCCTGGTTAGTCGCATACCGCAGTAGGGAGGCGCAATGGAAGATCCATCTTCGTGGAAGATCCAAATCTTCACCAAGATGTTTGCCAGGTTTGATCAGAACCTGCTGAACGTCATCAACTCGGGCTCGGCCAAGATCATCACGCTGATCACACCGCTGATGGCAACGGGGTTCGCCATCTACGTGATGCTGGTGATGGTCTCGTATTGGCGAGGCCACAGCCACGAACCAGTGCCGGACTTCATCCAGCGCATGGCGGGCTGGGCGGTGGTGCTCACGCTTGGCATGAACATTGGCTACTACAGCCAGTATGTCGTGCCGTTTTTCAATGGCCTGGGCGATGACATCGCTCGTGCGTTGACGGGAACGCAGGACACAGGCGCCGCTATGGACACGCTGGCGACGACGTATGTGAGATCCATGTGGTTCATCCTGGAAAAGGCCCATGGTCCGGAGAGCATTTTGAATGCGGTGGTGTTCGTCTTCCTGACGTTCCTGCTGGGGCTCCCATTCATGGGCCTGTCCGCTGCTTACATCATCCTCGCGCGGTTCGCACTTGGGCTGTTGCTGGCGATTGGACCGATGTTCATCTCAGCCGCGTTGTTTCCGGCCACGCGACGCTTCTGTGAATCGTGGATTGGCCAGTGTTTGAGTTACGGAATTCTCGTTGCCTTGATGGCAGCCGCGGGAATGATCCAGATCGCCTTCGCCTCTTCGATCGCCCCTGACAAAGCGAATCTGGCCTCGCTCGTGGAGATCTCGTTGATGGGGGTGGCGTTCTTTGTGATCACGCTCAACTTGCCCGGTCTCGCGTCTCAACTCACGGGTGGGGTCGGCATCTCCAGCATGGTCGGCAAGATCAGCCAGGCAGCGCGGATCATGAAAGCGATCCAAGGCGGCTTGAAGGGCTCTGGCGGTAAAGGCGGCAGCGGTGGCGGCTCGATGGAAGGCACGTCGGGCTCCTAACCAAACTCCACGACTGACTCTTCCATGAGAACACTCATCGTCATCTCGCTGGCGGCGGTTTTGGCCGCCTGCAGCAGCGCCCCAGAGGCACCCCAGCCGTCCGGCGCATGGCAACCGATCAATCGAACACTGTCGAAGTAAGGACGGACATGTTCAATCTTTTGAGAAACAAGCTGCAGGGCAGCACCCCTGGCGGAACTGCGCCCATGCCCCGGGTCGATGACCTGGAGCTGGGCAAGTGGTATCTGGAACAGTGCAAGCAACTCGCCAAATCGCGTGTGGAATCGCGTGAGCGGGTGGCCGACGCCGCATTGCTGGCGGTCAAGTGGATGGGTGCGATTGCGATTGTCGCGGTGGCCGGTGCGGCGGCCGTGGTGGTGGTCAAGCGTCCCAATCCGCCCCCGGTCCTGCGTGTGGACAACGCGACTGGCAAGGTCGACGTGCTGCCGACCACGGTCGATGGCAAGGTCACCTTCACCGAGAAAGAAGACCGCGCGGATCTGCGTAAGTACGTCGAGCGGCGAGAGGGCTACGACTGGGAAACCATCCAGGACATGCACGACGCCGTGATGGCGATGAGCGCCGAGAAAGAAGGCGAGCTATACGACAACTTCATCCGCGGCGACCACTCGCCGCTCAAGGTGCTCAAGAACGAAGCGCGCGTGATCCCCAAGGTCGGAGCGATCAGCTTCGTCGGCACGACCGCCCAGGTGATGTTCTCCCGCAAATACGTGCCGCTCAATTCGGCCATCAAGCCGGAGACCACGTACTGGGTGGCCACGATCTCGTACCGCCATGACGGCGTGCCCGAGAAGCGCGACCTGCAAGACATCAACCCCACCGGTTGGAAGGCCACCAGCTACACGGTGACGCGCGACTGGTCGCGCAGCGGCGAGGACACCAGTTCGCCGGAAGGAGCCCACCCATGAAGCGATGGATTCCTGTTGCCGCCCTCACGCTGGCGGCGATTCCAGCGGCCGCGCGCGTGATCCCCGGCGCGTGCGGGTTCGAGAGCCACATCCAGTGCGCCGTCTACGACCCGAATGAGATCTATGAGGTGGCCACCACGCCCGGCAAAGCCATCATGCTGCAGCTCGAACCCGGCGAGACGATCGAGGACGACGGCGCCGGCATGGGCGACGGCAAGGCCTGGAACGTCTCGGCCAACAAGAACTGGATCCTGCTCAAACGTGCGGCGCAGCGGCCCGACACCAATCTGATGGTCGTGACGAATCGCCGGACCTACACCTTCGACCTGGTGACGGCCACGCGCGGTACGCCTGCCACGTGGGTGCTCAAGTTCGACTACCCGGACACGCGGGCCCGCACGGCGGCAGAGGATGCTCGCAAGCGCGCGCAGGTGCTGGCAATGACACGCATCGGTGCGAGCACGTCCAAACCGCGCAACGCGGATTACCAGATGCGCGGTAACACCGAACTGGCGCCGACTGCTGCCTGGGACGACGGCACCTTCACGTATTTCCGCTACGCCACCGCACGGGAACTGCCGCGCATCTACGTCAAGCGGGCCGATGGCTCCGAGGCGCTGCCGGCCTATCACATGGAAGCCGACACGATCGTCGTGCACGAGGTCGCACGCGAATTCCTGGCGCGCCTGGGCAATTCGGTGCTGGGCATCCGCAACGACGGCTATTCCCCTGAGGGCCACTACAACGCCGCCGGCACGACGGCGCCCGGCACGGTGCGTCTCACGAAGGAGCACTGAATGACCTGGATGCACAACGTACTCAAACGCTGGGCAGTCCTGATGCTGCCTGCCGTGATCGCCTCCCTGGGCCTTGGCTATGTCTTCGGCGCGTCGCTGCGCCTGGCGGTATCCGTGGCTGCTCTCCTCGTAAGCGTCCTGCTTGGACACCTCCTCTTCAAGCTGGTGGACACGAGCTTGTCCCGCAGGGCGAGAGCCAACGCGCCCTTTGCGTGGGAAGTCTGGATCAATGACGTCAAGGTCGGCACCGTCACCGATGCTGAGTATGCGGCGATCCAATGCCTGGCGTTGCACGACGGCAGCAGTGCGGTGGCTCAACTGCTCAATCTGGGCCGGGTTGCGATGGTGATCGTCAGCAGGCTATTCGTCGGCCTGACGCTGGGAATCGCGTGGAGCGCGATTGCGCTGGCGCTCCTGGAGCCGGAGGCGCATATCGCGATGATCCGGGCACTGTCCAACGCCGACCCAGCGGCGCTGACGCACTGGACGCGCACGCTCGTGCAATACGGCGCGCTGTTCATGGTGGTTCAGATCTGCGCCATGGCGGTGATGGGCGTTCGCTTTGGCTTCCGCAATCACTACCGCGCTGCGATCGCCACGATGCTGCGCCAGCACTTCAACACGCCCGCCGATGGCGACATCCGCCTTGTCCGGATGAGCTTGCGCAGCGGGCTGCCCACCCCTCAATTCGGTTACGCGCATGACTGACCCCAACGAAATCAACCCCGCGCCGGCCGAAGAGCGCGGCATCCCCTCGGTGCGCCGAGGCAAGAAGCAGACCAATAGCAAGAAGCTGGTCATCCTGATCGTGGTGGTGCTCATGCTGGCCATGGCCGCAGGCGGCGCCGCCTTGTTCGTCAAGCGGCTGACCGACATGAAGCTTGCAGAGAAGGAGGCGGAACGCACCAAGCCCAAGGAGCGTGCGCGTTCCGATCAAGACAACGCCGATCTGGAAGCGCAGAAGCGGCGCATCAAAGACGAGGAAGCGCAGGCCAAGGGCGCGACCGCTGCTACGGGCCTGGGCGGGCTGGCCACCCCCGCTGGCGCCCAGGCAGCCAACAGCCTCGGCACGTCCGGTACCGGGAGCACGGCTGGGGGCAATACCCAGTCGGCTGGCGCGACGCCCGGCAACGGCACTCAGCAGCATGTCGAAACACCGGCAGAACGCCGCCTGGCGGGCAATGTGACGGTGCTGGCACAACGCAAGGGCCAGGCGGCGCCGACACCTGGAGAAGGTGGTGCGTTGTCCGTCCAACCTTCACCTTCACTGGGTGGCGGCGGCAGCAAGAACAGCCTGGATGAGCAACTTACACCGTCGGCAGCCTCACGCGCCGGCGTGGTCCGCGCGGGCTTCCTGCCCGACCTGCGTTACCTGCTAAAGCGCGGCACCATGCTCCCGTGCGTGATGGGCACCAAGACCGTCACGACGTTCCCGGGCATGACTTCGTGTTCGTTGGTGCGCGATGTGTACAGCGCGGACGGCAGCACACTGCTCCTGCGTAAGGGCGCCGAGGTGACGGGGGAGCAGCGCTCGGCATTGCTGCAAGGTCAGGCGCGCATCTTCGCGTTGATGACGCGCATCGACGATGGTCCCGTGACCGTACCGCTGGACTCCCCGGTGACTGATGCCTTGGGCGCCAGCGGCATGGACGCCTACGTCGACAACCACTTCTGGCAACGCTTCGGCGGCGCCGCCATGGTGGCACTGATCAGCGACTTCGGCCAGGCCGTGGCCAACCAGTCGACCAGCTCCAGTGGCTCGACCACGGTCAACTTGTCCAACACGACCCAGGCAACGCAGAGCCTGGCGGCGGAGACGCTGCGCAACACCATCAACATCCCGCCGACGGGCTACGCCAATCAGGGTGCGCTCATCAACATCTTTGTGGCGCGCGACATCGACTTCAGCAAGCAGTACGAGCTGGTCTCGGCCGTGCCGTCCCTGGCAGGGGGTGCGCAATGACCACCGCACTCGACCATGACAAGTCCACCACGGTGCGCAGTCTGCTCAAGCAGATGGGCATCGCGCGATTCCTGGCCACGCCGGGCGTGACCGAAATCAAGATCAATCGCCCGGGCGAGATCTGGACCGAAAGCCGTGCGGGTTGGCAGCGCTATGTGGCGCCTGAGTGTTCTTTGGACATGGCTCGGCGCCTGGCCAACACGCTGGTGAACTTCAATAAAGGCAAGGGGCCGCTGACCGAACAGGACCCGATCAAATCGGTGGTACTCCCCGATGGCGAACGCGGCCAGGTGGTGATTCCGCCGGCGTGCGAGGCCAACACGGTGTCCTTGACCATCCGGATCGCCAGTGCAGACCGGTTCTCGCTTGACGACCTCATTGGCTTTGGCGTGTTTGAGGGCTATCGGGACGTCTCGCCGCACAAATCCGTGCCGGCGGATGTTGAACTGGAGTCGTTCGAGCTGGAGATGATGGTGGCCAAGGAACAGCGCGACATCCGGCGCTTCTTCGAGCTGGCGGTTTTGAGCGGACAGAACATCGTCCTGGTGGGCGGCACGGGCTCGGGCAAGACGACGCTCACCAAGGCGCTGGCCGACATGGTGCCGTACGACACCTGCATCGGCACGATCGAGGACACGCACGAACTGTCCCTGCCTTATCACCCGAACCGTACGCACCTG
Source organism: Burkholderiaceae bacterium 26 (assembly GCA_000955795.1). Lineage (GTDB taxonomy): Bacteria > Pseudomonadota > Gammaproteobacteria > Burkholderiales > Burkholderiaceae > Ralstonia > Ralstonia chuxiongensis. The sequence continues at coordinate 115,659 of JYOB01000013.1, read as the reverse complement.
TTCTTCAGCGACATGTTGCCAGCGACGGACGTGGTGAAATCGACGCTGCGCATGAAGTTCGACCGGGTGTACCTGTCCGAGCTGCGTGGCAACGAGGCGTGGGACTACCTGACCTTGCTCAACACGGGCCACGAAGGCGGCATGACCACCGTGCACGCCAATGATTGCATCTCCGGCCTGGGAAAGATCGCGACGCTCATCAAGCAAAGTCCGGTCGGGCAGACGCTGGATTGGAACTACCTGCTGGCCGAGGTTAAACGCACCATCGACGTGGTGGCCTTCATGGACAAGCAGACCAAGCGCATGACGCAGCTGTACTTCGATCCGGTGGGCAAGTGGAAGCTGCAGCGGGGGCTGGCATGAAAACGCCGCAATTCATCGTCGCCGTGGTGGCCGGGTTGGTCCTGGTGAGTGGCTTCGCGATCGGGGGCCAATTGGCCGGCGCGACGCTCTTTGCCAAGTTGCAGAAATTGCCTGACTCGGCGGTGGGCGTGACCACGCTGTACCGGTATTGGCAGGTCTATGCGGACGTGAAGCCGGTCAAGCAGGCCTTGGGCGTCTGCAGCCTGCTGGCGGCCGCCATCACGGCGGTCCCGTTTGTGTTCATCGGCATCGCGCTGGCCAGGCTGCACAAGGAGCGGGAACTGCACGGCAGCGCCCGCTTTGCGACGCTCGCCGAGATCCGCAAGTCTGGCCTGGTGGGGCGTGAGCAATGAGCCAGGAAGCTTATCCCGGCCTCATCGTTGGCTGGCATCCGCAGCTTGGGCCCTTGATCTATCACGGCCAGCAAGGCGTGCTGCTGGCGGCCGCCACCCGAACCGGTAAGGGGGTCGGCTTCGTGATCCCGAACCTGCTGCACTACCCGCATTCGGTGGTGCAACTCGACGTCAAGGAAGAGAACTTCAAGTACACGTCGCTGTACCGGCAGCGTAACGGCCAGGAGGTGTACCTGTGGGCGCCGTTCTCAGAGACGGGCCACACGCACTGCTGGAACATCTTCGATGCGGTGTGGCAGCGCCCGGAACACCTGCAGATTGGCGACATCATGTCGATCGGAGACGCACTGTATCCGGCCAAGGTGGAGCCCCGTGCACGTTTCTTTAACGACAACGCACGCAGCTTGTTCCTGGGGTTGACGCTGTACTTGCGCGAGACGCCCGGGATGCCGGTCACGCTGGGCGAGATCCTGCGCCAGAGTTCGGGCAAGGGCAAACCGATCAAGGAATACCTCAAGGGGATTCTGGAAACGCGTTCGCGCACGGACACCGACCTCGCGCCGCTCTCGTGGCGCTGCGTTGACGCGCTCAACCGCTTCCTGAACCAGCCAGAGACGACGCTAGGGAACGTGCTGTCGACGTTCAACGCGCCGCTGCAGATCTTTACCGATCCGGTGGTGGAAGCGGCCACCAGCAAGTCCGACTTTGATCTGGCCGACGTGCGCAAGCGCCGCATGACGATCTATGTCGGCATCGCTCCGGGCAAGCTTGCCGAGGCCTCCGCGCAGTTGTTGGTCAACCTGTTCTATTCGCAACTGATCAACCTGAACCTGCGCGAGCTGCCGGAGAGCAATCCGGAACTGAAATACCAATGCCTGCTGCTCAACGACGAATCCACGGCGCCCGGCAAGATTGAAATCATAGCGCAGGCCAACGGCTACATGGCCGGCTACAACCTGCGCCTGGCCACGGTCATCCAGTCGGTTGCGCAGGTGACGGAGTGTTATGGGGAGCAGGGCGCCCGCTCGCTCATCACCAACCATGGCGCACACCTGCTGTATCCGCCGCGTGAGCAGAAGGATGCCAATGAGTACTCCGAGATGCTCGGGTACTTCACGGCCATCGCCCGCTCCAAGAGCCGCAACCGCGGTGCACGGTCGAATAGTACGGGGGAGAGCGAATCGGGCCAGAAGCGCGCCCTGATGCTGCCCCAGGAACTCAAGGAGATGGGGCAGGAGAAGCTCATCGTGACGTTGGAGAACTGCAAGCCAATCCAGGCTGAAAAGGCGTTCTTCTACAAGCACAGGGTCTTCATCGATCGCCTCAAGGAAATCAGCCCGTCACTTGCAGCCTTGGGTGACGAGATGCCCAACGAGGAACAGTTGAAAGAGGCCTTCCTGACCAAGGGCGAGGGCAGTATCGCGCTGCCGCAAGTTGACTTCCAGGCGTACTGGCATGTGTCGCCGGCGCAGGCCTCAATGCAGCCCGATGACAGCCGGCCGGTCGAGGTCGATGAGCTGGCCATCCTGGAGGCCTCCGATATCACCAATGCAGACGCGATTCTGCTGGCCATGCGCCAGGTGATGCCCGAGTTCGACGAGGTGATGGCCCTCGTGCTCCGAGATACCCCCCGATTCGATGCCCAGCAAGTGGATGACAGCCGACCCGTGCAGCCGGACGAGTTGGTCCTCCTGCAGGCGTCGGACTTCACCAATGAGGACGAAATCACCGAGGCCATGTGCGGCGCGATGCCGTACTTCGGCGAGGTGATGGCGATCCTGAACACCGCAGGAGCGAATGCCGCATGAACACCATTGATTTCGACAGCCCGGAAGCCATCAAGGAGCGCGCCGACGAGCTTCGCGCGCAATTAACGGCCGTGGACTGGCGCAAGCAGCGCACTGACCTCGACCCCATTGTGGAAGGGTTGCGCGATTTGGCCGAGCGCGATTGGTACGCCGCGGCGGATGTCTGGCGGGAGTCCGGCACGGATGCACCGTTGCCAGAGTTCATCGACCCCGCAACCGAAGTGGCGCTGGAGCTGCGCTACCAGTCGGCCGAACGTGGTCTTCACCGCGAGCTGCGGGAAACGCCGGCAACGCCCGTCGACCAGAAGATCGACAAGGTTGCAGTGGGGGAAGCGGCCAACGAGCCGGATGCCAAGAAGCCGGCCAATGAGCCGGAGAAGCCGGTGGCCGATCGGCTGATCGATCTTGATCTGGTCTCGGTCAAGGCCACACGCAAGACCGATCGGGCGCGTGCCGAAGCCATGCTGCGGGAAGTGGCAGAGCAGGCGCGGGCGGCTACCAAGGGAAAAGAGCAACTGGGGCCGGCAGCCAAGAAGGAGAGGGACGCCGCTGGCGGCGCGCTGGTGAGCAAGTCCGGCACCAAGCCCATCTTCAAGAAGACCGGTTACGAGATTCCGCAAAAGGTCGCGGCGCTATATGTCGCGCACGAGGGAAAGTTTGTTGACCGCAAGACCGAGCAGGTGCACTTTGAGGACAAGGGGCGCTCGCTCTCCACCGAGAGTAATGACCGCACCGTCCTCGCAAACATGGTGGAGGTCGCCAAGGCAAAGAACTGGGGCACGGTGACGCTGCGAGGCAGTGAAGAGTTCCGGCGCCAGGGGTGGATCGCCGCGGAACTCGCCGGCGTGAAGAGCAAAGGCTTTAGACCGCGTGCGCAGGACCGTGCGATGTTGGAAGCGGCACGGCAAGAGATGCGCATCAGTGCCGGCGAGCGCAGCAAGGAGAAGGAAAACAGTCTTGACGCCGACGACAGCAAACCGGCCGAGCGTTCGGCCGAGAAGCCTGAGCCGACAAGCGCCGCTGCGCCGACGCCGGCAGCCGCCCCGGACAAGGGCGGAAACCAGAAGGAAAGCATCGGCATTGCCGCAGCCCGCATGGTGTTGGAACGCCAGATTGCGAACTGGCCAGCGGCCACGCAGGACAAGTGCCGCAAGGAGTTCGATCAGGTGATTGCCAGCGCTGCCGCCTACAAGGATCGCAAGGTCGACATGCCGACCCCGAAAGTTTCCGAAAAAACCATGGCGCAGCGCCGGTCTGCGCAGCGCCCTGACGTAGACCGAACCAGGGCGGCTGCACCGGGCCAGCCAGGACAGCCTGCCAAGTCCCACGAGCGCGCGGCGGTCGAGCAGGGCATGGAGCTGGACCGCTGAAACCAGACCAACTTTGAATTCTGAACCGTAGAGGAGCCCCTAAATGATCATTGCAGTAATGAATTACTCCGGCAACGTGGGTAAGAGCATGGTGGCGCGCCATCTTCTGGCGCCGAGGCTGGGCGACGCGTCGGTGATCTCCATCGAGTCAATCAATGCCGATGACAACGATGGACCCACCATGCGGGGTAGTGAATTCGGATCCCTGCAGGAGAAGCTCCTGGCACTGGACGATGCCGTGGTCGATATTGGCGCGTCCAATGTGGAAGACCTGGTGAACCGCATGAAGAGCTACAGCGGCTCACATGAGGACTTCGACATGTTCGTAGTGCCGACGGTGCCGGATGCGAAACAGGAGCGTGACACGCTCGCGACGATTAAGGCGCTGTCCGATGAGATCGGTATCGAGCGTGAGCGCATCCGTGTTGTGTTGAACATGGTCGATCCGCGCGATGCCCTGCGGTCCAAGTTTGCCTCGCTGTTTGCATTCCACGACGAACATCGCGGCTTTGTGCTGCGCGAAGAGGCGTCGATCCACGAGAACGAACTGTTCGGTAAGTTGGCCAACAGCCCGATCACCATCGGTGACTTGCTGGCCGACGCCACGGATTACAAGGCCATGATCCGCGAAGCGCAGACGTCAGAGCAAAAGACCGAACTGGCACGCAAGGTCGCCATGCGTCGCCTGGCGGTGGGTGTGAACGCTCAACTCGATAGCGTCTTCGCGGCGCTGATGCGCTAAGCCATGGCGGAAACATCTGCACAAGAGGCGCTGTTGGCCGAGCTGCTGGGCGACGTGCACAAGCTGCGTGAGGAAGTCGCGGCGCTCGGCCAGGTGGTGCCGCAGGCACGGGAGGCCATCGAGCGCGCTGGCGAGTTTGCAGCGCTCAAGTTTGCGAAGGAGACCACCCGCGTGGACACGCTCCTGGCTGAGCGCATCGTGCAGATGGCCGCCGCAGTCAAGGACGCGAGCGCCGCGCGCGAGATGCTCGTCGGCGCGGTCACTGTGAAGGCCTCTGAGCAGGCACGGTCGCAACTGCTTGAAGTCGTGCGCGACGTGCTTGGCAAACCGGCTACCTCACCTTCAGCCAAAGGCGTCGGCCGATACCTGGACCGCATTGTGGTGGGGCTTTGCAGCGCGGCCGTGGCGAGTGTGCTGACCACCTGGATTGTTGTAGGACTTGTTTCACATTGACTCCATGAAATTGCCTCTCCATTCCTTGGTTCGAATCGGCACGCTCGCCATGCTTGTTGCAGCGGGCCACGCGAGCGCGAGCGACTACGGTTGCAAGGTGCTGCTGTGCCTGGCCAACCCTGCCTCCAACGGAGGACCCAAAGGGGTTGCCGAATGCGTTGACCCCATCAACCGCTTGTACAACAACCTCGCACATGGCCGCCCCTTCCCGCGCTGCGAAGAGGCGGAGGCCACCGGCAATCGGGCGGTACCGGTCAACGATCCGTTCGACCCATGTCCCTCGCCGCTGCAGCCGGCCGAACCCGATCAATACGTGGTGCAGGGTCAGTCCTCGGCAAGCAGTGTCTTTGGTTACAGCCAGACGGCGGCGCCGCAGCTAGGCGCTACTGCAGGACAGAGGGCATGTGTCGGCAGATTCGTCGGCCGCTATCAGATGGGCGGCAACGACGATGGCACGACGGTCAACGTGTACGACCGGGTTGTCTGGCAGAAGGCTCAGAGTCCGCGTGCCATTGATCTCTACCAGGACAACGTCTGGCAGCAGCGCGTGCATTGGTAGGTGGCGTCCAACACACCAGTTGGGGGGAGTTTATGCAGAAGAAGCAAGAAGATCGGCCGGCGGTGGACTCGGATAAGCAGCGGCAAGCGACAAAAGGTGCAACTCGCGGGCGACGCTGTCTGTCGGGGAGAAAGAGTGTTGAACGTGTTCCTGCACGTCTTAGTGAGGATGTCGACGCAGGGGTGACAGATGATGATTTGCTGTCGGACTGGAAAGCTGAACGCACAGCATTTGGATTGCTGCTCGTCGGATATGCGTTCCTGATGAGTATGGCCCCGCTCCTTGCTCGCTTTCCCAATGAAACGGCGCAGATGGCTTGCACCTCGATACGGCACATCGTGGATTGGCGCGTCTGGGTGGTGAGCGCCTCTGCGATGTGTCTGGCGGCGGTTGCCGCCATCGTGCTCAAACGGCGGCGCTAGACCGCCAGTACAGCCTGACAGCAGGTGGAGGAAACCCGCTGCCAATCGACCATCCGGGGATCTGGACGCACCCAAACCAATTGAATAGGCCCGACCGCTGATGTTGGCGCCGGCGCGGCGCATGCCCAGATGTCGACTGCCAATGACACACCAACACAACTTTTTGGAGGACATGGATGATGAAACTTCGGACGCTTGCCACGCTGAGTGCGCTCCTGGCGACGACACAGGTATGTGCTCAAGTTCCTAGTGCCGACCTTGTCAAGATGAGTTCGATTCAGGTCCAGCAATTGGAGCAACTGCATGCCATTCACGCGCTGCTGGCGTCGCAGGGAGCGCCGCGTGAGCCGAAATATTGCTACTTCGACAGCAAGGCGTTCTCGATTGGCTCGAAGCTCAACGGACAAACGTGTGCCCCTGCGGTCGCGTCTGGCGAGCCATCGCGTTGGGTTGGGGATAGCGAGGCGACCAAATAGGAAGCACCGCTTGACCACAGGTGGCAGAAGGCCAATACCAATGCGTATTTCGGAGGAGTGAACCGATGACGAAGAGCAACGCAACATCAGTTTCGAATGCCGAGCTGGAGTTGCCCATGTCGCAGCCAGAGCATGGCCAGGATGTCCGCGACCTTCTTGCCACGTTGGTAGCCGCGCAACTGGAAACGCTGGCAACGCTCAAGGCGATTGAAGCAAAGTTGCCAGCCTCACTTTGGTAAGCAGCTTGCGACCGCCGATTGAAACGCGACGAAGCGAATTCCCATTGTGCCGGCGTGAGCCGGCGCTCTTTTAGGTGATAACAATAATGAAGATCAAACGCTTTGCCATGCTGGGGACTGTGGCCGTTGCTTTCCTGGCCAGTCACGCTATCGCCGACGTTGTGACGGTTGCACAAGTGCTGCCGCTGGAGGGATCGGTGGAACCCTCGACGCGCGCCACTGCGGATGCGGCGCAGGTGTACCTTCGCAAGGTCAATGACGCTGGCGGTGTGAACGGCCACACCATCAAGGTGGTGACCCTCAATGCTTCCGGCAACCTGGAAACGGCGGCGCAACGTGCCGGAGACGTCATTCGGCAACAGCACCCCGCGGCTTTCCTCAACTATTACGGATCTGCACGTACTGCTGCGCTCATCAAGAGCGGTGTCCTGGATGCAGGCCGCACCCCCGTGATCGGTGCCATTGTTTCGTCGACTCAGGTGCGCCAGATGCCCGAGAACCATTGGGTGTTTTATATCCGCGCGGGCCTGAAGGCCGAGGCGGACCGGATGGTCAGGCAAAGTGTGTCGCTTGGCGGCAAACGGATTGCCGTGCTGTATCAGGCAGACGCCTTCGGTGAAGATGGGTTGCACAAGAGCATGGCGACCATGCAAGCGCTTTCGATCAAGCCGGTGCTGGCGGTGCCGTTGGAAGCGAAGATGATGGAGACGGGCAAGCTGGTCAATCTCGCCGAAACTGTCCCGAAAGACGACATCGACGTCGTCCTGATGTTCTCCGATAGCGTGAACATCGGCAGTTTCCTGCGGGCTTACCGGGAGCGGGGTGGCAACGCGGTGGTGACAACGGATTCCACCCCATCTGCCGACGAGCTGGTGCGGGCATCGAGCCCGGACCTGGCGCGCGGTGTGTGTATCGCAGAGGTGATGCCGGCGCTCACCAAGCGCAACACCAGGTTAGCCCGCGCATTTGTGGCCGACATGACGGCAGCCGGCCGCCTCGATCTGGCCAGATCGTCGACCGCGCTGGAGGGCTACGCATCGGCTAGGCTGTTTGTTGAAGCGTTGCGCAAGGTCACTGGCCCGGTGACCGCAGACGCGATTCGGGGGGCGCTGCAGACACGTGGCCCCTTTGACCTAGGCGACTTCGAGCTCAATTACGGCCCGAGGCAGTACGAGGGCTCGCAATACGTTGACATCGGCATCATCGGCCGCGAAGGGCGGGTGCTGAACTAGGAACAGATGACGGGAATCGATGCGCTTGATTCGGAATACCGGTAACAACACCATCCTGCGTCAACTCACGAAGGCAGAGGCGGAATCGGTTCGGCGGTATTGCGGCGCCGGCATGCAAACGCAGGCGCACGACGCACAGGTTGTCGAGGCCATCCTTGCCGAGATGCATAACGGCAAGGAGCCGCGCTATTGGCTGGAGTGCGATTGCCGGGATGGAGAGGCGATCGAGGAGCGGCCGCGCATGACCGCGCGCATTCGAGCCGATGGACCTCGGCACTTCGTGCGCATTGCTGGACGTGATGCGCATTCCTGCGTGCTCAAGACCTTTCGCACCGATCCCTCCGAAGACGAGGACGATCCTCAAGGAGAGCCAGGCAAGCACCCGGCGCTGCACCCAATCCGGAACTCGCTGGACTATCTCGATAAGGTCTACGAAATGGGGGGCAAGCGCCCCAGCAAACGCGCGGGTGGCGGTAGTGGTCCGAATCGCGGACGCCGTTTGCCAAAGCTCGGGCGCATCCTTTACACCCTCTTGGAACAGGCAGGATTCAGCGCGGTTTCCACGGATGACCTGGACACCAGTCAAGCATCCTTGACCCATTGGGACCGCCTGGAGCGATTTGCCGTTGAGGAAGAGGTGACAGAGGCGCTCACGCTCTGGGACATGATGAAGACCCGCGCGTGGACCAAACCGGTCGATTTCATGGCCGACATCGACAAATTGCAGTGGCCCAAGGGCAAGAAGCGCATGGGCTATCTCCTCTTTGTCGCAGACAAGGTGACTGCGTCGGCCGCCACCAAGTTGACCCGTCTGAAGCCAGCTGTGGTGTCGCCGGCAAGTGGGATTCGAATCGGGGGCCGGGACCAGAACTTTGCGAATCCGCCGTACTGGGTGCTTGCAGTCATCGATCGGGACGACAACGGCGTCGCTCGCGTGCGCGAAGCCTTCGCTCAGCATGCCTTCAAGATGAACCGACCAATACCTCTGGACAGCAGTTATGAGCGGCAGACACTGAAACTGCTTCTGGACGCCATGCAGTGGGTGAAAAAGAAGGGCGTCACAGTCACGCTCAAGAAGCCACTGTTCGATAGCGAGGTGACATTGGCCGATGGCACGATCACGCACTGCCGCGCGGATTTCGAGCTGGAAGTCCATGCGCCAATGGGAGCGAATGGGGAGTCGCGTCGCGTCCTGGTCGAAACCATGGGGGCGGATTCGCAGGAATACCTGGACCAGAAGGCGGCCACGCACGCCATCATGCGGCAGCGCGGTGCGATCATCGAGCACGAAGTCCGGAACGACGGCGAGCAGGCCGACCGGGACGATAGGTTGCGCAAGCGCGTGTATGGTCGTCTGATGGCGTTGGCTGGGATACCGCTCGCGGCGGGGCGCGCCTAGTGTGATTCTACGATGCGAGCGGCAAAGATCTGACATAAGAAACTTTCAGATCGGTTCCCATCCGATGGGGGATGCGCACCACATTGTGTTCCTCTACCATCCCGCCCCAAGTCCAAGAAGGGGCGCCTGACATCTTCCGTTGATGGCCATGCAGCGACCCCGCTAAACAACAGGTTTGGGGAGTTCTGCAATGCGCGAGCCGGTATCGGCCAATGCGCGGCCCGCGCTTGCGCAGCCGCGTGCCGCAGTACAACAACAAGAACCAGGCATTTCGGGCGGGGACGACACCCTTGTCAGTCGTACTGACCGCGCCAGGCGCTCGGTTCTCGCCCGCACCATTGCAGGTGCTGTTGCCGTCCTCAGCTGGCTGGGCCCCGTACAAATTTCGTGGCAGGCCGCTCAACAGAGCGCGGCGATCATTGCGACACATGGCAACGATGCCAGCGAGTCACTTCGCAACCTGATCGCGTCGTGGCAAACCACGGGCCGCATTCTCGTTCGTTGGGGTATCCAGCAGGCCGAAGCCGCGCCAATTACCGACCCCACCGCCCCCATTCGTTTCACGCCCGCCATTACCCAGACGACGACGGGTGTCCCGACCATCAACATCACGACGCCGAACCAGGCCGGTCTGTCGTACAACCTGCTGCAGTCGCTGACGGTCGACAATGGCGTGGGCCTGGTAATGAACAACAGCCTCACCGGCGGCGGCACGTTCCTGGGTGGCAACGTCGCAGGCAACCCGAATCTCGCTTCCTCCGGCCCAGCGTCAACCATCCTGACGCAGGTCACGGGCACGGCACCGATCCGTATCAACGGTACGGTCGAAGTCTTCGGCGCGCCGGCAAGCGTCATTTTTGCGGCACCCGCGGGCGTCTATCTGCAGGGTGCGGGCTTTACGAACACGCCCGCAGTGAGTCTTGTCACCGGCACGCCGCAGTTCCTGAACGGCAGTGGTGCCCCGGTCGGCTTCGACCAAGCAACGGCGATCGGCTATACGGTCAACGGCGGCCGCATCCAGATCGACCCCGCGGCGGGTAGCCCCAATGGTGCGGGCATCGAGGGCACAGTGGGGGCGATCAATCTGATCGGCCAGACGATCGGCGTTAACGCGCCGCTGTATGCCGGCAACCAGATCAACCTCATCGCCGGTAACCAGCAAGTGACGCCCGTGGCCACGGGCACCGGCCACGCCGGCTCCGATTGGCAGGTCAGCAGCACCGGCCAGAACAACGCCGCTAACAGCGCGACCGCACAGAACGGCCTGGCCATCGACGCCACGGCGTTCGGCGCCATGACGGCAGGGCAGATCAAGCTCATCAGCACGGCGCAGGGGTTGGGCGTGCGGGCGGCGGGCGATTTGGCCGCCAACACGTCCAACGTCAATATCGATGCGAACGGCAACGTGACGGTCGGCAATGTCTACGGGCAGCAAAACGTCGGCATTGTCTCGACCGGCGGGGTCTCCACGACGGGCACGGCGAAGGCGCAGCAAGACGTATCCGTTTCCGCAAGCGGCGATGTCAACGTCGGCGGCGCCACGCAGGCGGGCAACAATCTGACCTTGAACGCGGGTGGCAGTGTCACAGGTTCCGGAAATCTCTCGGCAACTAAGGCACTTGCTGCGACGGCGGCCAACAGCGTCAATCTGACCGGCAATCTCAACGCCACCGCCATCACCACCACGGCCCAAGGTCTGGACGGCACAGGCGACGTCACGCTGGGCGGCACCGTCTCCGCGCCGGGCGCCATTGCGCTGACAGCGGCGCGCGACGCGAGCGTCGCGGGGCAACTAACCGGTGGCAGTGCCACGACGATCAACGCAGGTCGAAATCTGGCGGTGGCCGGCGCCATTGGCAGCGTTGGCGACCTCACACTGGCGGCCGCCAACGGCACGCTGTCCACGACAGGCTGGGTCACAAGCCAGGGCAACCTGAACGCCAGCGCCGGACAAGACGTGAGCCTCGGTGGCACCACGGCCGTGAATGGCAACGCGACCATCCACGCTGCGGCCGGCAACATCACAACGGCCGGTACGCTCGATGCGGCGAAGGACATCGCGCTCACCGCTGGGCGGAACGCGACGCTCGGCGGCGCCACCCAGGCCGGCGGTAACCTGAACGTCACCACTGGCAACACCGTCAGCGGTGCCGGCAATCTCACCGCGAGCCAAGCGATTGGCATTCAGGCGGGCGGCAGCATCGGCGTCAACGGCGACGTCAAGGCGAGCCAGATCGCGATGCAGGCGGCGGGTCATGACGGTATCGGCGACATCACGCTGGGTGGCAACGTCAGCGCACCGGGCGCGATTACACTCTCGGCCGCGCGTGATACCACCATCAACGGCAGCGCGGTCTCTGACAGCGACCTGAACCTCGCGACGCAACGCAATCTCACCGTTGGCGGTACGGTCGGCAGCACTACGGGCAACGTCAGTCTGACAGGGCGCACCGGCGCCGTGACCACCAGCGGTGCCGTCCTGACCCCCGGCAACCTGAACGTCACCTCCGGCACCGACACGAACCTGGGCGGTCTTGTCAGCGCAGCGGGCACCGCCACCGTCACCGCAGGCAGCAACCTGACCACGTCGGGCCAGATCGGCAGTAATGGCACGCTCGCGCTCAGTGCGGGACAAAACCTGACGGTGGGCGGCCAAGTCGGCAGCGGCGTCGATGCCAACTTGCAGGCGGGCAACGCGGTTTCCGTGAGCGGCGCGGTGTCCAGTACGGGCAACACCAGCGTGACGGCAGGCCAATCCATCACGCTGGCCGGCGACGTCGCCGCTGGTGGCAATGCGTCACTCTCTGCCAGCCAGACGACTACGGGCACGGGTACCTTGAGCGCGGCCCAGACGGCCACCGTCACCGCAGGCAGCATTGACCTTGGTGGCCAAGTCAAGGGCAACCAGGTCAACCTGACCGCCAATGGCACTGGCACTTTGGGCGACGTGCACCTAGGCGGCGCTGTTAGCGCACCGGGGACCGTCTCAGTCTCCGCCACGCGTGATGCGACCTTGAATGGCGGAGCGGCGGCCGGCACTGACCTGCAGGCCACGGCCGGACGCAACCTGACCGTCAACGGCACAGCCGCCAGTGTCGGGGGAAATGTCAGCCTGAACGCGCAGACCGGGCAACTGACCAGCACCGGTTCTGTCCTCGCCTACAACGGTAACGTCAACGCCGGCGCGGCCCAGGACTTGAACATCGGTGGCGCCGTCTACGCTGGGAAGAACGCGACGCTTGCGTCGCAGGCCGGCAGCACCACCGTTTCGGGCAACCTGGCGAGCCAGGGCAAGACCAACATCAGCAGCGGGCAAAACACAACCCTGACCGGTCAGCTGCAAACAGGTTCCGACCTGCAAGCCGGTGCCACTAAGGCGCTCACTGTTGGCCAACTGAACTATGTCGGCGGCAATGCGACACTGCGTGGTGCAAATATCACGGTCGGCTCGCAAGCGAACCAGGCCAATGTCGTGCAAGGCACGCTGGATGCGGTTGCCACCAACGGTTTGACGCTCACCGGTAGCAGCAATGCAGCCAACCTGACGCTGGGTGGTGCGGCCGTCAACAACCAAGGCTCGACGCTTGCCACCCAGCAGGCCACCGTCACCACCGGTACGCTCAACAACACTGGCACGCTCGCGGCGAACCAATTGACCGTCAACGCGACCGATGTGGTGAACCGCGGAACCGTCGGCGGCCAGACCGTCAACCTGACCGCGGCCAATAGCGTCGATAACGCGAATGGCCTCGTGGTTGGCACGCAGACACTCAACGTCACTACCAACACGCTCAAGAGTAACCAGGGCGGTACGTTCTTCGCGGGAGACCTGAGCGGCCAATCCCCAACCACGGGAAACATGACCTTCACGGTCAACGGCGGCGCGGGCAGCTTCAACAACGCTGGCGGCCAAGTGCTGGCGGGCAACAACCTGACGGTCAACACCCCGAATCAGGGGTTCGATCCGTCGGCGGCCGCCACCGGCACGCTCAATGCCAACAACCTCCTGACGGTGTCGGTCCAGTCGATCAACAACACGCAGACGTGGAACGTGCAGGGTTCCAACGTGGCGATCAATGCCGCGCAGGGCATCACCAATAGCGGCACGATTCAGAAGGCGGGCGACCTGTCGTTGTCCACTGCCGGCACGTTGGCCAATAGCGGTCAGATCGTGGGCGGCGCCAATGTGTCGCTGTCGGCCGGCAATCTCGCCAATTCCGGGACGATTCACGCTGATGGCAATCTGGCGCTCGCCGGCAATATCCTGAACAGTGGGACGACTGAGGCGCTGGGCAATATCGCCGTCACCGGCTCCAACTACGACAACCGGGGCGGCAAGACCCAAGCCAATGGCGACCTCAAGTTTGACCTGAGCGGCACGCTGAACAACGTCGCCAGCACGATCGGCGCCAACGGCAATATTCATATCGCCGCGCAGAACGTCATCAATGATCGTAGTGGCCCGGTGGATGCCGGCAGCAGTTTCGGCAAGGTGCTCAACGACTCACTGCTGAACTCGACGATCATTGGCAGCTACGCACCGTGGGTGAGCACCGGTAGTTGCGACACCTGCTCCAGCCCGTATGCGCCCGGTCCAACCACAAACCTGACAATTGGCGATCTGGCACGCACGCCGGACGGCGCATCCGTGCAGTTGGCGACGGGTTACATCGGTGTCTATTCGGGGGGCGGCGACAATGGCGCCTCGCTCGGCTATGTCGACATGTGGCATCTGCTGCCGGCGGGGGCTCAATCGGGCACGCAGTCTGTAGCGCTGCCGACTGTAGACCGCACCATCATCCGCCAAGCCGACGGCACCGCCGGTCAGATCGTCGCCGGCAAGGCGATGGACATCACTGCCGCCAGCCTTTCAAACAAGGGCGGCTTGATTCAGGCGGCGGGCAATGTCACGCTCAACGTAGGCACGCTGGACAACAGTCGTTCTGCAACGCTGACCAGCAGCGTGACGGATGTCGTGAATGCGGGCGAGTACGCGGCGTTCATCGCGCAGCTACAGCACATGGGGCAGAGCGGCTCCAATGGCGTTGTCGATCCGTTCCAGCCGCGCCAACTGCAGTACGGCCAGCCGCAGGGTTATCCGTCGAGCTGCGATAGCTGCACCACGCCGGCACCGACGGCGTCCCAGGTGACCTTGAACCAGGATGCCTCCGGCAACACGACATCGGCGCCGAGCCAATCCTCGGTGACGCAGACGCTCGGCAAGGCGGGACAGATTCTGAGTGGCGGCAATCTCTCGCTCACCGGAAACGGTGACCTGGTGAACGCGGGGGACATTGCCGCCGCCGCCAAGGTCACGATCACGACGCCCGGCACGTTCACCAACCAAGGCGCCTATATCAGCCAGGTCACCACTACGCCGGGCTGCCTGCCGGGAGCCGCTACCTGTAAGGAAGGTGGCGCTCATGTGGATACCCTCGCCTGGCAACAGACCCCCAATACCGTAGCAGCTGGTGACACGCTGACCGTCAACGCCGCGAACATCCAGAACAACAATGGCACGTTGGCCGCTGTCGGCAATGTAACGTTGACGGCCACCAATGGGCTGACGAACACGTCCGGCGCGATCCAGTCGACGGCGGGTGATGTCACCATCAGTGCACCGACGGTGGTCAACACGACCATGGCACCCGTGACGCTGCACAAGAGCTACGGGAACATGAACCCGAGCTACGCGGGCGGCTGTAACGCCGGGGGCACCTACAAGGAAAGCCAGTGTGCATCTGATGAGATGACTCAGGCGGGCCCCGCGGGCGTCATCTCGGCCGCACGCGACGTCAAGCTGTCGGGTACTACGCTGACCAACAACGGGGCGCTGATTACCGGGGGCCGCAATGTCACGGTCAGCATGGCCGGTGGCATTGACAACACCAGCATCGCGCTCAACGCCAACTGGCATGGGTTGTGGGTCGAAGAGACGGGGCTGTTCAGTTCGGATATCCGCCACAACACCAGTGGCGTTGCGGTGCTCGGCAACTTGGCTTCCGGGATTCAAGCCGGCAATGCACTGTCGGTGACCTCCGGTGGACAAGTGCTGAATACCGGCAACTTGCTGGGCAGCACCGTCGACGTGAGCGGAGCCGCGCTAACCAACGGCATTACGAATCCGAATCAACCGACACCGCCGACCGTGGCAGGCAGGCAGGTGATCTCGTTGGCGCCGCCTGCGGGTCCGACTGGAGCGCTGCCGGCAGCAAGCACTGCGGGTAGTGGCCCGTCCGCTCAATCGGGCGGCCCGGCTCCGACCACGTCCGGTGCGTCCGGTGGTGCGCCGCAAGCGAATGTGGCCCCCGTGCAAGCGCCGGTCTGGAGCTTCCAGCCTGCAATCGTAACGACGCCTGCGGTACCAGGCAGCTCGCAGGTGACCTGGCACTTCAACGCGCCGGCGGCTGGCAATACGACCAGTTCGCCGACTCCCAGCGTCAACGGCGCGACCTATCTGAACCCGAACCCGGCGACCTCGGTGTTGGCGGGCGTGACGCCGAATTCCCTCTTGGCGCAATTGCCAGCCAATCTGCAGCCGGGCAGCACACCGTTCTACTTCGATCCGTTTACCGAAGACCAGAAGCTGTTGCAGGCCGCTCAGCAGCAGACCGGCCAGAGCAGCTTTATCAACGGCCTGACGTACGACAACCAGAATCAGCTGTCCGTCACGGATCAGGAAAAGCTGATCCTGTACAAGGACGCAGCTGATTACGCGAAAGCACACAACATCCAGCTCGGCCAGGCGCTGACGCAACAGCAGATCGCCGAGTTGGATAAGCCGATGTTGTGGTACGTCACGCAGCAGGTGCCAGACCCGAACTGCAATACGGTCGCCAGCACCGCTTGCCCGATGGTGAGCGCACTGGTGCCGCAGCTTTACTTGCCGGCAGGCTACGCAGATGCCGTCACCCAGCCGGCGGGTGGCGTGATCGCGGGGCAGAACGTCAACCTGAACGTCGATGGCACGCTGCGCAATAGCGGCCAAGTCACCGCCAGTGACACGCTCAACGTCAAGGCCGGCACGATCGACAACGCGCCGAATGTGGTGGACATCGGTACGTCGGCCTACAAGGTGGATGGCGGATGGCTGCAGGTGACCGGCACGCAGGTGCAGCCGGGCGGGTTCATGAGCGCGGTGAACCTGAACGTGCAGGCCAATGCCATCAATGCGATCAACGATGCGTTCATCGTGCGCAATGCGGATGGCACGAAGGACCAGGCCGCGACTGATGCGCTGATTTCGCAGTTGTCGTCCAACCTCGGCTTGAAGTACACGGCTGGAACGGCATCGGACGACATCCACCAGGATTTCATCAAGGAACAGGGGCCATTCCCAAGCTGGGTCGGAGCTGTCGCTGCAGTAGCGATCTCGATCGTGACGATGGGCGCCGGTGTCGGCGTGATGGGGGTTTTGCTGTCCGGCATGCTTTCCAGCATGGCCAGCGAGGTGCTCACCACCGGTACGATCGATTTCAAGCAGGCCGTTATTGCGGGCGTGGTTGCAGACGTGACCGCAGGGCTAACGGACGGTGCGCTGTCTGCGTTGGACCTGAGCGGAGCAGGCGTTTCGACGATCGGCAGCAATATCAGCGTTGGAGACTGGGCGACGGCCGGAACTAATCTGGGCCGATTCGCGGAAGCTAGTCTGGTACGTTCGGCTATCAGCGCAGGCGTGAATACTGTCGCGTATGGCGGCAGCTTCGGGCGGGCGTTTACGAACGGTCTGGTGGCCGATGCGGCGGCGTTGGGTGCGAATGCGATTGGGGCAGAACTGCCCGGCATCGGCGCGGCAGGCGCGACGCCAGGAAGTATTCTCGCCAACGTGACGGCTCACGCGTTGCTCGGCTGCGCCGCCGCAAGTCTGTCCGGCAATGAATGTGCAGGTGGGGCGATTGGCGGGGCAACGAGCGCGCTTGTGGCGAATCAAATCGCGACTGCCGTAACCGATGGCCAGGGCAATCCTTCCGCCGCTCAATTGGCGACCATCACTGCGTTGTCGATGATCGCCGGTGGCGGCGTGGCTGCAGCGTTGGGGCAGGATGCGCTTTCCGCGGCAACCGCAGCCCAGAACGAGGTGCTGAACAATACGTGTGGCAGCGAAGATCCAAACGGATGCGGTAAGAAGTTGGCCGCGCACGGTGCCGCAGTTGGCGGTGCTATCACGGCAGCAGGCTCTGTAGTGGTCGATGCCGCGACTGGCGGATTGAACATCATCGCGACACCGCTAGAAGTTGCGGGTGGCGCTGCACTCGGTGGTGCGGCTGGGGGACTGTTCGGGTCGCTCCTTGACAAGCTGGCTAGTGGTCGTCCGCTCTTCAGCTCGGGCAGCGAGGTAGATGCCTCGACCGGAGATGGCAATGGGGCAAACAGTGGTAGCAGCAAAGGCCCCCCTAAGCTTCCCAAAGACACGGAGCAGATTACGAATCCGCCTCAGGCTCCGGTAATTCCTCCAGATTGGGAGAGCAGGCCTGGCAGGAATGGTGGCGAGGTGTATTACCCTCCCGGCACAGAGCCAGCGGACGGTGAGCACATTAGAGTAATGCCGCCGGGCACATCTCCTATGCCGGGTTACGAAAATGGGTATTGGCGTTGGGTGAATGGAAATAAGCAGCCTATGGACCCGTCGACGGGCAAGCCCGGCAGAGGACGAGGGGATACTCATGTACCCTTGCCCCCGGATTCTGTCCCACCACCGCGTCGTTAATTTGAGGCCACGAGAGGTTTGTTGTGGCCCTGTTGGAGTCTCTTATGTACGAGTTGCCAAGTAATTTTGACGAGGGGCTTCTTTCTGGGTGCTATCTGGAGCTGGTTAGTTTTGGACCGTCGATCACGAAGCTTGATTTCACACGTCCCCAGTCGGCTCCAGGTTCCACCTATAAGGTGGCGTTCTGCGTAGAGGCAGGGCTGTCGTATTCCCTAAAAGGGACGTGTGGCACCAGGGATTTCTCTAGCCCGGATAGTTGTGCCCCATTGATCGGATTTTTATTAAAGGACGTTGTTGGTGTAAGTCGAGTGGGTGCTGCGTCACTTCGAATCAATTTTGGCGAGGAGGCGTATATCTCAATTGAGGCAGATGATATGGCCGAGTTTGAGTCTTATTCGATATATCTTGACAATGGGGATGTAGTCGTTGTCTGAGTTTCTGCGATGAAACCCTTCATTATTAACGCGAGTGAAGGTGACCGTTATGTTCTGCGCTTGCAAACCGAAGGAGTGCGTAGAGACCAGATAGCGGACGCTTTTTTCCGGCAGGAGTATTGTTGCTTACGCGCTTCCGGACGGGCATGCGCTGAAATGTACGTGGCAGTGCCGTATTTTTCTAAATAATAACGATGTTTTAGACCGCATTTTCCGCGATGATGTAGGCCACCTGACGAATACGCCTGAAAATCAGCGCACACTGGTTTCTTTGGTTAATGACTCGGCCAACAGCCTAGGGACTGATAGATTTGGCAACCAATGGTTTGCCAAGATCTTGCCTGATGGGTCGCAGCTTTGGGGTAGCGTTCGAAACGGAGTTACTCAGAACGGCGGTTTGAATGAAACCCCACGTCCTTTCAATCCTGCAAGTGGACTTTCGCGAGCGACTAAATGAATGCGCCTACAGATCTCCTTTCTTACAAAGAGGCATATCTTGCAATGTTCGAGTTCTTGGTCGAACTCTACGAACGGACCCAATCCGACGAACTGGGGGCGTTATTGGGAGACTTAAGTCTCTTGTCAGATGGAACGACAGCCGATCCTGCAGCATGGAGGGATTGGCTTCGATGTGTGAAAAAGGCTCGACATGGTGACGTAGACCCTGGCCTTGCCTTCAAATAGAGAGGGAGCGGTGACCCACCGCTCCCTCCAATCGGCTTTTTGCGTCGACTTCAACGAAACGGTCGATTCCAATACTGTTTTGCTGTCGATCGATGACACCAAGGTTGACGTGTCTGGCGTGATCGTTCACTTGCGGCCCGACATGTCCATCACTGTGTATATGGATGATCTGGACGAGCACGGAAACGTTGACATTCTTGTGGCCAACGGCGTTGTTGTAAGGAATGCGGAACTCAGCTGGGCCGCGCACGTAAAGTGGTGCTGCCGGATCGACGGCGATGGTATTCGTCCACAGTCTGAAATAGGGCGATGAAGCCGATGTTATCAAGAGCCGAGGACAAGCTATTTCGATTGATGCCGACTTCAACGGTCTTTATTCACCCGACAAAGCGAGAGCGCAAAGTGAAGGCTGGTTTCTATTGGCCTGCGTTGTTGTTTGGAACCGCTTGGGCGTACTCGGAAGGCTTGATTGCGCACGGCGGCCGACTGGTAGCCACAGACGCGATGGCTGCCCTGATTGCCCTCTATGGAGACCAAACCGGTCACCCATCGGCGATTGGCGGTGCTTTGCTGCTGTTCATCGCAAAAAACTTCTACTGCGCAATCCGTGGGAGCCATTGGGTGCGTAGATCGTTACTTCAGCAAGGCTATAGGGCACTCATACAGCGACCCGGTAGCCAAGTCAGCGTCGTGTGACGCGATGTAGGGGCCAAATGCCACCACATCAACAGAAAGAGCAGTTTCAGGGGGAAGTTTCCGTGCAGTCACAACACCGCCCAGCCAAGCTGGCCGCGCTCATTGGCCTATGCGCCGTTTTCGTGCCACCGGTCGCCTTAGCGGCCGGCATCGTCACCGATGGCGGCACCGCCACGTCGGTAAGCGCTGGCGCCAACGGTCGCCAAACCGTCAACATCGCCCCCAGCGTTGGCGGTGTCTCACACAACACCTACACATCGTTCAACGTGGGCACGGCAGGCGCCGACCTGAACAACACCACGGTCGCCGCCCGGACGATCGTCAACCAGGTCACGAGCACCAACCCGTCGCTCATCCAAGGCAACATCGCCGTGCTAGGTCCACGTGCCAACGTCATCATTGCCAACCCGAACGGCATCACGGTAGACGGCGGCTCGTTCACCAACACCGGCAACGTCGCGCTCACGACGGGTCAGGTCTCCTTCAACGACTTCACCAACGGCACCGGCCAGTTGCAACGCAACGTGGTGCTCAACATCGGCCCGGGCGGTCTGGCCGGAGCGATGCTCAACCTGGAACTGATCGCCAAACAGGTGCGCGTGGCCGGCGCCGTGCAGAACAGTTTCACCAACCCCAATAGCAAGGTCCGTATCGTCGCCGGGGATAGCCGGGCAGAAGTCGACACCAGCGTCTCACCCACCGACAACCTGGACCCCTGGGTTAGCTACAGCAGCACGGGCAGCGGTACGCCGCTGGGCTACGCCATCGATATTGCGTCGGGCGGATCGCTGACCGGTGGTCGTATCGAATTGATCGCCACCGACCAAGGCGCTGGTGTGCGCCACGCTGGCGCCGCCTTTGCGACAGCAGGGGACTTCGTGGTCAGCGGCTCCGGGGATCTGCAACTTGTCAGCGGCACCGTGCGGGCGGCCAACGACGTGCTGATCGGCTCAGCCGGTCTGACGGGTGGCGGTGCACTGACTGCCGCGCGCAACCTCCAGATCGCTTCCAATAAGGTGCACCTTGACAGCAGCACCCTGTCGGCGGGCACGGCCGTCCAGGCTGGCAGTATCGTCATCGGCAGCACAGGCCAAGTTCACACCGAGCCCGTCACCATCGACCACAGCACGCTGAGCGCAACCGGTGGCGTTGGCCTGTTCGATGCAGGTGCCGGCGTCTCGATGATGGCGACCCAGTTGAATGCCACGCAGAACGTGATCGCGCAGGTCAATTCCCTGACGCTGGGTTCTGATGCGTCTGGCACGAGCCAGTGGACTTCGCAACAGGGCACGGTAGCGATCACCGCGCCCGGCGCAGTGCAGCTCACCGGCAGCAAGATCGATGGCGTGGGTGGCACATCCGTTCAGGCGGGTTCAATCGCACTGATGTCCGGAAACGGCAACGCGAGCACCGCGCAGTCCTCGGGAGGCGACGTTACGCTCAACGCCACGGCTGGCTACAGCCAGACCGATTCCAGCGTCATCGCCGCAGGCAACGCCACGATTCACGGCAGCAGCGTCGCCATCGCGTCGTCTGCATTGCCGGCCGCCGTCGCGGCCACGGCTGGAGGCGTACTGATCCAGAGTGATACCGATCTGACGAACACGGCGGGCCTGATCCAGGGCCAGACGCGCAATACCGGTGCAGCAGCTTCCGAGGGTGCCGTCACGCTGCTCGCCGTCGGCACGATTCGCAACGATGCGTCGGCAGGTACGCAGGGCATCCTCTTCGGCAAGAACGACGACGTGGTGCTGCGCGCCGGTGGCGACATCGTCAACCACCAGAGCCGAATTTTGTCGAACGCCAAGCTGACTCTGGCTGCCCAGGGCGATGTGCAGAATCTGCTCGACAAGACCATTGGCGCGAACAGCGAACAGCCGGCGACCTGGACCAGCAGCGGCACCCGCTGGCTCTTCTTGCGCAACCACAGCACGGGCTTTGACGTGGACTACGGCAGCATCCCGGCAGTCGGGCAGGTTCCGTACCTCGTCTCGCAAACCGGTACTACGATCACCGGGCGCAACGTCAGCAACATTGGCGGGCAGATGCTGGCCAACGGCAGCGCCGACATCAGCATCACGGCCGCGAACGTCTTCCATAACGAAGCGCTGGCTAGCGGCTCAGCGCACTTCAGCCGCAGCTGCATGATCTTCTGCCGCAGCAGCGCATCGAGCACCATTGCGACCACGGGCGGCGCGATCTCCGCTGGCGGAAATCTGACGATCCATGCGGGAACGCTCGCCGAGAACATCGGCGGCCAGGTGCTTTCGGTCGGTGACATGACGGTCACGGCGCCCAAGGTGCGCGCGGTCGGTATCACAGGCTACACTGCACTCGCCCGTGACCGCGGCTTCAAGGCGTTCTTTGGCGACAACTGGGCGCGCCTGTACTCCGCTGATGTGGGCGGCAACTGGCTGGCCATCGGCGGGGCGTTGACGATCAACGGCCAAGGCCAGATCGAAGGTGGCAGCTTTGACGGGCAGACCGTCACGGCCAGCAACGGCATCGTGACGCTGCGCGCCAGGTCGCGTCAGCCGGTGGCCATCGATTCGCACGTGGGCTTGACCTCGTGGCTGTGGCAGTGAGGCGATGTGTATGTTGCTGAAATTCACGCCGCTGGCCCTGGCAGCACTGCTGCTTGCAACGACCACCCACGCCCAGACCCCGCCGCTCGAAGACCCGGCCCAGCGTGCCTTGCGCGAACGCCAGGAGGCCGAGCGCCGTCGCGAGGCCAACCAACCTCCGCCGCAAATTCAGGTGCCGCAGGCTGTGCCGGACGCCGCGAACGTCGAATCCGTGGCTGAGCCCGGCACCACCTTTGCCATTCACCGGATCCAATTGAGCGGCAATACGGTGCTGGACGACGCCACGGTGGCGGGCATCACCCAGCCGTTTGTCGATCGCGATCTGGGCACCAACCGCATCAACCTGCTGCTTCGCAGGCTCACCGAAGCGTTCGTGCAACGCGGCTTCGTCACCACGCGCGCCTACTTGCCGCCGCAGAACCTCAAAGAGGGCGTTCTGACCATCGCCGTCGTGCCGGGCAAGGTGGAGAGCCTGCAGATCAACGGGAAGACGGTCCGGACCTCCGTGCCGAACCAGCCGACCGCCAGCGGTACGCAGAACGGTGGCTGGCTGACCGACGCCGGTACCGTCTGGTCCATGCCCACCGTGGGTGAGACGCTAAAGCTGACTGACCTAGAGCAGGGTGTCGACCAGATCAACCGCCTGCGCCGCAACCAGGCCGAGGTGCAGATCCTGCCCGGCCAGAGCCCTGGCGCCTCGGTCATTGCGCTGGCCAACCAGCCGGGCGACCGCTTCCGTTTCAACGTTGGAACGGACAACTACGGCAGCCGTGCCACCGGCACCACGCGTTTGCGTGCCGGCATCGATGCAGACAATGCGCTCGGCTTCCAGGAGGCGCTGTCGCTGTCCTACATCGGCACGACCGACACCAATGCCGCCATTGCCTCGGTGGCGGTGCCGTTCGGCTACAACACCTTCAGCTATACCGGCTCGTTCTCGGAGTACAACAACCTCATCGGCGATACGGCGCTCGTCTACGGCCGCACCTTTGCGCACACCTTTGGTTGGAACCGCGTAATCGAGCGCGACCAAGCCGGGCGCACCGCGTTCGACGTTACGCTCACGCACCGGCGCACTGAGCGCGAGGTCAACAATCTGCTGCTCGATCCGCAGTTTCTGACGGTGGTGCGGGTCGCTATCAACGGGCTGCGCAAGTTCGCCGTGAACAACCAAGGCGGCTATGCCACCTGGGAAGTCGGCGTCACGCGCGGCATGCGCACGCTCAGCGCTAGCCAGGATGCCCCAGATATCAGACGTGACGAAGCGCACAGCCAGTTCTGGAAGCTCGATGGCAACGCCAGTACGCAGTTGCCCCTTCCGAGCTTTGGCAAGGCTGCGTTGGCGTACCGCGGCCAGGTGTCTGCGCAGTGGTCGAATGTGGCGCTGTTCGGTTCGGAACAGATATTTGCGGGTGGCATGAGCTCGGTTCGGGGCTTCCGCGAGGGCCTCATTAGCGGAGACCGGGGACTGACCTTGCGCAACGAAGCCGTGTGGGCGAATGCGCCTTCGGCTGGGGGCGTGCGGATCGAGCCCTACGTCTTCCTGGATGGAGGCCAGACGCAGTTGGTGGCCACGCAGCACTGGCAGTACCTGGCGGGTGCCGGTGTAGGGGTGCGGCTATCGGCGGCTTATGGCAAGAACGTGCTGACCAGTGAGTTGCTGCTTGGCCGTGCGCTGGTGCAGCCGGCCGAGCTCGGCGCCAAGCCGACGGTCCTGTTGGCGACCTTGAACTGGACTTATTGAGCAACGGGTACGCCAATCCGACACCTAGGATCATGAACATGAAGATTCCCAAAGGCGCAACGATCAAGGCTGCATACCGTTCAGCCTTTCAAATTCCATTGCGTCACCCTTTGCTTACGGTGCTCACCACCGTTGGTCTTCTGATGCTGACCGTGGCGGGTACCAACGGGGAGTTCCGACCCTGGTTTTTCATGACGCTGCTCATGATGGCGCAGACACTCGTAACGGTGCCGTTGCAAGTGGCCGGATATCGACTCGTCCTGCGCCGAGAGACGAATAATCATGCGTGGTCGCTTCAGACGGTCGCCTTCTGTCTTCTTGCGGTGTTGTCGGGCGCAGCGTTCATGTTGATTGCCAAGCTGCGATTGATGTTGGGCTTGATCGGCGCGGTTGGTCAGTTTGGGCTCTATTACCTGTACTACCGCCTCATTCTGGCTTTGCCCGCTTTGGCGACGGATGCTGGACGTTCCCCTCTACGCCTTTCGTGGAATGCGACGGCTGGGCGCGTCTGGTCGATCTTTGTCGTCATGACCGCTGGCACGGCGCCCATCATTGTGGCGTCCGTGCTGATGCTGACAACGGGACAGGTCTCTATGGTTGGCGTTTCTCAGACGCCGATTGGATCGGTGTTACAGGCGGCAACCGCAGTGATCTCAACGTTCCTAGTCGTGGGGACCATTTCGGCGATCTATCAGAACTTGCTGGGCGGGTTGGATTTCCCTAGTGGACCTGATGAGGTAGCACCGAGCGACGCTGTCCCACTTGGCTAAATGGCACGCGCCGCTATTGTCGACGCCGACTTTGCACTGAACTTATTGACAAGGATTTCTGACATGAACACAACGATCCACCGCTTCGCCATAACTGCATTGGCCGCAGCATCGATTTCATCCGCATGGGCTGACGCCCTGCCGGCGGGTGCTGTGGCCGTCGTCAACGGCACGCAGATCACGCAAGCCCAGTTGGACCGAGCGATTGCACAGACCGGCGTGGCCGCGACTCCGAACGTCGTACAAGCGCTCAAGCAGCAGCTGATCGCGCGTGAACTGTTCCGCCAGCAGGCTGCCAAGAATGCCGCCTACGAAAAGCTGCCGGCGGTGAAACAAGCCGTACAGGAGGCGCATGACGCGGCCATCACTCAGGCTTGGCTGAAAGACAACATCAAGCCCGCGCCGGTGACGGATGCGCAAGTCAAAGCGCGCTATGACGCGATCGTCTCCAGCCTGGGCGACAAAGAATACAAGCCACGTGTGATCCAGGTGGGCGACGATGTCACCGCCGCGCAGGTCATCGCGCAACTGAAGCAGAGCGGCGATTTCGCCAAGTTGGCACAGCAGTACAGCACGGCGCCGAACAAGACACGTGGCGGCGAGATGGATTGGGTGAGCTTCAAGGTGCCGGCCGAAGAGGGCAAGACGCAGAACTTGCCGCTGGCACTTGCGCGCGAGATTTCCGCATTGCAACTGGGTGCGACCAGCGCTGCCCCAGTCGAAGTGGGTAACCAGCGCTACATCGTGAAGCTCGATGCGATGCGGCCGACGCAAGTGCCTGCATATGACGCCGTAAAGCCGGCCATTAAGCAGGCGTTGGAGACGGCGGAACTCGAACGCGCCACGGTACAGGTAGTCGGAAACTTGCTGAAGACTGCCAAGGTCGTTCAGTGAGGCCCGTCAACTGCAAATCTCGGTGACGCGGTCCGGTAGCCGGTCATGGATGGCAACCGGCCGGCATTAACGGTCAGCACAACCTTCACGCACAAGGAGCGCGCGTGCAACAAGTTTTGAGTAAAACCTTTGGTGGGCTCTCCCGCCCGTATTACTTCCGACATTTTGTATTCGGCCTGATCTTTCCCGTCTTCATCTTCTGGATGTTGTCGCACGCGAAGCCATCGTCCGGGCAGCACGCGTTCCCCTTCACGCTCGTGATTATCGCGATCCTCAATACCGTTCTCTATCCCTACGCACGGTTCGTCTACGAGGGTGTGGTTGGCTTCTTGATCGGCTCGAACGTGTTGTTCGTCAATGCCTTCATCGCCCTGTGGTGGAAGTTGGTCACGATGGCGTTTTGCTGGAGCCTGGCGATTTTTATCGCCCCGATCGGCCTCGGCTACCTGTACTTCCATCACAGCAGGGCGCGATAGCCCGCTGGCTGCAAAGGAAATCGCTTTGGGACAGAAGGCAACGCCTCCCATGATTTGGCACAGCGGCGGCTGGGTGCGGTCGGCACCGTCGGTCGCGAAACCGCCAAAGCAGACGGCGGCTCCAGCGCCGGATCGGGCTGCGAAGCGCGAACTTTGGTTGACCCGCGCCTGGCGACGCAGAGCTGACGGGGCATCGACGCTCTACGCGGGTGATTTCCGCATCCTGGTGTCCTTCACGGGTCGCTCTTGGAGTTACAACATCGAGACGGTCAAAGGCGAGCCGGCGAGTTGGTCGAAGTCCGGCTTCGCCAGCCTGCCAGACGCCAAACTGGCCACCTTCGACAAGATCACGCGCTTGCAAAAAACGTCAGCGTAAGTCGCCCACCCATACGTTGGCGGCTTCGTAGCGCCGCTTACCGCCCGTTTTGCGGCAGCGTGACGAGGAACAGCAGGTGACCTTGCGCACTTCAGTGATTTGCGCGGATCGTGCTGGGGCGCTACATACCACCAATGGTCGCGGGCGCACCCCCACTCCAGCTTGCGAACGTTATTCAGTGGACGGAAACCCAACAGTTGTTGGAACGGTAGACAGCGCGCAGCTCCTTCAAGAACTCCAACCTTCGCCTGCGCGCGCCCGAAAACATCCGAATCTGGCGAGGCCATCGCCGCCCATCGTTCCTGCCGAAGAAATGATTGCGCGCTTCGGCGGACTTGAACCGTAAATGCGACACCCTCAAAACCTTGCGGTCATGCAGTGGCGCTGACACAAACATGCGCCATGGATGCATGTCGAACAATACGCCAGGCGGATACGGCAGCGAATTGCCTCCGCGCTGTGGAGGGGCGCCCATCCACTCGAATACAAGAATGACTTCGTCCGCCTCGTGTTGGTTGTGCCGATAACCAGGTCGCGAATCGTAACAGTTCAGACCACTGTCCCCGTTCCATGCAGAGGTACTGAACGGAATAAATCGCGCCGATTTGATAATGCTGATTGCTTGCCACAGACCTGTATGGTGAAATAGCTGCATTTATCTTTTGAACGTCTGGCGAGTTTTAAGAATAATCATGTTACAAAATCGGACCAAGTCTATTGTTTTTCTGTACCTGTTCGCTGCATTGCTGTTATACGTTGCGGTCACCTTGGCGTTGGCGGCGTTGGCTGTGCCGGCCGGCGACAAGGATTTTCTGCACATGGATAGAACGTTTGGCCCGCTGGCCAGCAACGTGCCTGGTGCAGCGATTTGGCCAGCGATCATGGACCTGCACGGCAAGCTGGGCGGAGTCTTTCCGACACCGCTGGCGGTTCTGGCGTGCCTGATTCTCCTGAGCATGGCCGCGCTCTCCCGGGCGAAAAGCATCGGCCGGCAAATGCGGGAGGATGCGTCGACTGCCCGCGACGAAGCCATTCGGCAACGCGTTCGTAAGCACGGCGCATAGTCACGCAGCGCGGCGTTCAGTTGCGAGCTTGCGCGCCACCGGCAGTCGGCCAAACTTCGGCAATCAGCTTCCTCCAATGCTGACTGATTTTAGATGCGCGAATATCTGTGTTTGAAAAATCTAATTATTTCGCTTCCTTAACCTGGTGGCGACTATTATTTACTGCTTTGGGTGTGGCGTACATTTAGAATAATGCGCCCGCCTTGTTGTAGTCCGTCGGGCGTCTAGCAACAACTGACATGCCACTGATGGACGCCACGACCCTTCTTCAGAACCTCTTTGCACCCACACGCCGCCTATACACGCTGGAGGGGGACGGGGCGCTCGCAGACCTTGCGGTGGAAGCCTGGCTCGGTCGGGAGGCGCTGTCCGAGCTGTTCGAATGGCGTGTGGTGGCCGTGAGCGCCAATGCGCGCATCGCACTCAAATCGTTGCTGGGCCAGCGCGTCACGCTGGTCACAACGCTGGCCGATGGCACGCAGACCAAGCGCACAGGCCTGATCCGTTTGGCTGAGAAGCTTGGCGCGGATGGCAGCCTCACGCGCTATCGCCTGACCGTGGTGCCCTGGTTCTGGCTGACCACGCAGCAGCGCCATAGCCAGGTGTTCCAGAACCGGCCCCTGCCCGACATCATTGAACAGATGCTGTCGCCGTACGAGCCGTATGCCTCGTGGCGCTACGCGGCCGGTGCTGAAGCGCGCATGGCCGACTTCGGTACACGCACGCACATCGCCCAGTTTCGCGAGACCGACTACCACTTCATTACGCGCCTGCTGGCCGAAGCGGGGCTCGGTTTCACCACGGTGGAAGACGACCAGGCGCACGGCGGCCACACGCTGGTGATCTTTGCCGACAGCACGCAACTACAGGAAGACGCGGAATCAGCGGCGGCGGGTGGTATCCGCTTCCACCGCGCGCACAGCCTGGAAGAGCGCGACGCGATTCAGCAACTCGCTTGCCATAGCCGCACAACGGTGAGCGGCGTGGCGGTGGCAGCGTGGGACCCGGAAGGCAAGCAGAACGCCCGCGCCCATGCGCCCGCACGCTTCGCCACCAGCGCGGGGAGCCCGGATGCGTATCTGTCGATCAGTCCGTCGCTGGCCCCCGATTCCGCCAATGCTCAGCGCATTGCCGAACAGGTCATGGAAAGCCTGGAGGCGCGCGCTCTGCTGTTTTCGGGGCGTGGCACGGTGCGCACGCTGCGCAGCGGCACGCGCATGCAGGTGGTGGATTGTCCGCACCTGCCGCAAGACGTGGAAGGCGCCTATCCGCTGTTGATGGATCTGGTCGAGCACTGCGGCATCAACAACCTGACCGTCGATACGCACAACGCGCTCAGCCAGCGTTTGGGCGGGCTCGACGCCGCACTGGAATTCGATACGCCGCCCAGCGCGCCGGAGTCTGGCCCTGGCGTCTTCGGCTTCCAGGAAGCAGAAGGCCCCGTCGAGCGCATCACCCCAACTGGCGATCTGCTCAAAGCCGCACGCACGCATGGCTACGCCGGAATGTTCCGCGCCAGCGACGCACGTCGGCCCTGGCGCCCGGCCGTGACAGAACCCGATTGCGGCCGCCTCTATGCCGCACCCACCGCGCAGGGCGTGCACAGCGCCATCGTGGTCGGGCCGGACGGCCAGACGCAGGCAGGCGGAGACGGCGAACACCACGCCACCCCCGCAGGTGAAATCCGCGTGCGTTTTCCCTGGCAACTAGGCGAGCGCGCGGATGACCGCAGCAGCCGCTGGGTGCGCGTCGCGCAGCGGCAGGCTGGTTCCGGCATGGGATGGCAATGGCTGCCGCGCATCGGGCAGGAAGTGCTCGTCAAGTTCAGCGAGGACGACATCGACCAGCCCGTCGTGATCGGCTCGCTTTACAACGGTCAGGGGGAGGCCGGCATTACGCCCACACCGGGCGGGCAGGGCGCATCTGACCAAAGCGACAGCACGGCCCTCTACAAGCAAGGCAGCGACAGCGCTGCGAGCGCGCAAGGCAACGTGGCCGGCGGCCACAGCCCCGCCTGGCACGGCATGGGCACGGAGGCCGAAGGCCACCGCAACGCCGCCGCCCACACCGGCTTCAAGAGCGCGGAACATGGCGGCAGCGGCTACAACCACCTCGTCTTTGATGACAGCGACGGCCAGTTGCGCACGCAGCTCGCCACCACGCAGCAATCCAGCCAGCTCAACCTCGGCCATCTCGTCCATCAGCAAGACAACCGGCGCGGCAGCTTCCGGGGCCAGGGCTTCGAGCTGCGCACCGATGGCCACGCCGCCGTGCGCGGCCAAGCCGGCCTGCTGCTGACCACCTACCGCGACGCCAGCAACGGCAAAGCCGTGCCCACCGGCGATAACGCGGCAGGCATTGCGCTGATCAAGCAAGCCAAGGAATTGACGTCATCGCTTGGGCAAGGCGCGGTCACGCATCAGACCGCCGCGCTCGACACCGCCAAGAACGACGATGCCCCGCTTGCCAAGCAAGCCAAGGCGGTCGCGGGGATGGTCGACGGCAAGGCACTCGACGCTGCCAAGCAGGACGCCAGCGCTGGCAACACCGCCACGCAAGGTAAGGTGCCGCATCAGGGCGAAGCCATCGCGCATCTTGCGGGCCGAGCGGGCCTCGTCATGGTTGCCGGGCAAGACCTGCAGCTCACCAATGGTGAAAGCATCGCGCTGGGCAGCGGCCAGGACACCAACCTCGCCATCGGCAAGCAGGCGCGCATGCACGCTGGTCAGGCGATCGGCGTAGCGGCAGGTCTGTCGAAAGCTGGTGACAACAACATCGGCCTGCAACTGACGGCCGGGCAAGACAACATCGACGTGCAAGCCCAGCACGACGTGCTCAAGCTGATGGCCAAGCAGGACCTGAAGCTGGTGTCGGCCAATATGAATGTGGATTTTGCGGCGGCCAAGCGCATTCGCATCGCCACGGCCGGCGGGGCGTCGATCACGCTCGAAGGTGGGAATATCACCGTGGAGTGTGCGGGGCCGATTACCTACAAATCAGCGGAACGCAAATTCGACGGACCGGTGAATCAGTCCTATCCGATGCCGACGTTCCCGCAAAGCGTCTGTCTCGAATGTCTATTGAAGGCGGCCACCTCGGGTTCTCCCGTGGCGCGAGTGTAGACAGGTCATTGAAGAGGACTTTTATGTATTTCGCGGTTGATTCCCGTGATCCTGCTGTGTGGGTAGACGGCTTGTTGCAGACGATCGACGCTGCGCCAGATGCGCACTGGTTTGCCCTGGTCGATGGTGTGTTCGACTACGGCCGCAAGCCCTTCGCCGCACCACTGCAATCCTTTCCATTGTACGGGGCTACCAGCTGGCTGCATGAGTTGCTGCCGGCCTCGCCCTATCTGTTGCCGCTAGACCGGCGTGCCGGTGTGGACTTGGGCAGCATCCTAAACGCGCTGGGCAAGCACTGTCAGGGGCGCCCGATGCTCAGCTTTGTCGCGTCGTGGCAACCGGCAGAACACCTAGTGCGCCTGTGGCAGCCCTGCTTACAGCCGATGGTGGTCGAGGATGGGTCGCGTTATCTACTGCGCTTTGCCGACACGCGCGTCCTGCCGGCACTTCCGGGAGCAATGAACCCTACTGGATGGTCGCAAATCACTGCGCCGCTACTGCACTGGTGTTACGTCGATCGGGCCGGCGAACTGGAAACGCTGTGGCTCTCAGAATCGCATGCCGAACCAGCGACGTATCCGATCGAGCAACTCGTGTTGCCACAAGCAGACATTGACCGGATGATCGACGCAGCCATGCCGGACGCCATCCTCGACCTGATCGATAGGGAATCACCGGGCAGCCTTCCTGATACGGGCAGGGCTGACGGCTACCGCCTTGTCTCCCAAGCCTGTGCGCTGGCCAAGAAGTACTCGATCGACTCGACACCGGATACTGTTGAACTCGCGGCGCACGCGCTCGAGACCAATGGAGCAGACCTGCGGGAGCCAGGGCTCTTGGCTTTGCTGGGCGATGCTCACCGTGAGCCGGGGGCGTTGCAGAGTTATTTGCGTGCGACCAAAGACACGGCTATCGAGATGGGTTCAGCATGAATGCAAAGACGATAAAACGATTGTGTGCAGTAGTGCTTGCAGGCGCGCTGTTAGGTCTCACTGCGTGCAGCAAAGCGGAGGCGCCAAAGGCGAACGTAGAAGACGAAACGCTGGGCGGCGCCATCGGCGTGATCAACTACACCGATATCCCGATCGGCGCGGTTTATGTCAACGGTCAATGGGCGGGAGGGATGGTTGCGAACGCAGGGGGAACCAAATGGATCGGCAGCGTGTCCGTGCCCAGACATTGGGACCCGAACTTCAAGGTGACAGTCAAGTGGAGTGACGACGAGTTGTTCCACAAAGACGAAAAGGCGCTCTACGAGAAAAAGGTGCCTCTTGAAAAGTATCCGCCCAAAGGCGGCTCCTACATCTATGTCGCGTTCTTCCCGAATCACGAGGTAAAGGTGTATTTGACCGACTGGCTACCCGGCTGGGAAGGCGATCCATACCATCTTGAAGAACCAAAGCAAGCCTGCCTCAAACGTCGAGCGGGGAAGGATCGGGATCTGTGCTACAGCCCAGATCACCGCGCATCAGCCGCAAGTGCCCCGCAGGCGAAATAGCTTTGATGCATCAGTTCTTCCGTTGCCGCCTTTGACCATAACTTGCCGATGACCATTGTTCGCTTTGCTCCGACGTGCCCAGACAAGCCGTTCGAACTCTCGCAGGAGGAGATGTCGCGCAAGAATTCTTTGCTGAACGTCAACCTTAAGGTTCCTCCTCCATGCGAAGAAGAACTGCACTTTGGCTTCTTTTTCGATGGCACGCGCAATAACTCGGACAATGATCGGCCAAGGCAGGCACACAGTAACGTGGCCCGACTAGCTGACCTATTTGACGTTGAACTCAAGCAGACCGAATTGCGGCAATACCGATTTGCTAGCTACGCCGCGGGAGTCGGCACGCCGTTCTATAAGCAAGTTGGCGACCTGGGTATCGGCATCCACGCCGTCGCTGGCGCGGCAGCTGGCTGGGGTGGGGAGTGCCGCATTAACTGGGGCTTGCTGCAGTTACATAACCACCTTCATGCCCACTACCACGGCCAGCCTCTGACTGATGGTCCCTCGGATCGTGAACTCGTCAAGCAAATGAGCGCTGACATCAACGCGCCAGAGATCCAGATGTCTAACATCGGTAGCAGCGCCACGATCGAGCGCGAACTGCAAGGCAAGTATCGCGCCCGTGGTGAGTTCGACCGTAACCTACGCGCGACCGTTGGCTCATTCGCTTCACTCACAACGGTCGCGCGCACCAACTGGCGCGAAGTCAACACCAAGGGCCGGCGTCGTGTGCTCAACGAGCGTAAGGCAGCGCTGGCCAAAGCTCTGGGCAACCTACCCAAGGAGCGCAAACCGATCATCAAGCGCATTCGTCTGCACGTCTTTGGCTTCTCGCGCGGCTCCGCGCAGGCGCGCGTGTTCTGCAACTGGCTTCGTGATGCCTGCGACGCCAATGGAGAGAAACTCAGCCTTTGCGGCATTCCAGTCCAGATTGATTTCTTGGGCCTATTCGATACCGTGGCATCGGTCGGCATCGCCCAAAGCATGATTGAGACGATGGCGTCAGGGCACGGCGCCTGGGGCCAGAAGCGCTGGATGCGCATCCCGGGCCCCGATCTCGTCAAGCGCTGCGTTCACTTGGTGTCAGGCCATGAAGTGCGTGGCTCCTTCCCGCTGGACAGTGCACATGGCGACAACGTCGAAGAGTTCGTCTACCCCGGTGTGCACTCGGATCTTGGCGGAGGCTACGAGCCCGGTGAACAAGGGCGCGGGTGCCGCATCGATTGGACGCCAGACGATAGCGCCAAGTTGTCGCAGGTCCCGCTATCGCACATGTACCGTGAAGCCATCATCTCGGGAGTTCCTCTGAAGAGCCCAAAAGCGGCGCCAGCGGAATTGCAGAAGCAGTTCCGCGTTGACCCAGACTTGATCAAAGCCTTCAATGCGTACCGCACAGCGACCTCAGATACCGGCGCAACGACCACTCCGGACCTGGTTCATCTCCACTATGGCTACTTCCTGCGCTGGCGCCATCGGTGGCTCGGCAAGGTGGGCAGCATGCCGAGCGTGCAGCACGCCGCCAAAACAGATCAGACCGACTTGCTGACCTCCGATGCCGAATTGGCTGAGGAATTGAAGTGGGTCAAGCGCTATTCGTGCTACCAGAATTTGGTGCCGAGCTGGGCCAAGGGCCACTATCTCGGCTGGATCATGGAAGGCGGGAAGTGGTCGGTCGAGGCCGGTGCAAGCAGTTTGGGTGCGCTGATATCTGGAGTCGCCGGCGTGGGCGGTCGTCCCGCTTTACAGAATACCGTACCCGAGGCGCCGGGTGGGCCTATCGCCTATATTCCCGCCGTCGGCGCTGTGCAAGGCGCGATGCTGTTCTTTCGCGCCAAGCAGGCACTCGGCTTAAAGTTCGACAGTTGGGGTGCGGTGCAAAGCGCATGGGAGAACACGGACGTGCCGCAAGCGGTCGACCTGTTCTTCTCGCGCTACGTGCATGACTCACGGGCTTGGTTCAAGCCGCTGGGCGACGACAACGACGTCTGGTATCGCAAACAGCAGAGCGCGCTCGATGCGGTAGCCGCCAAGGATGCCGCGCTGAAGAATCCGCCTCCGGTGAAGATCACTGCGCTCACTGCCAAGGTCGGAGTGCCGCCACCCCCACCGTTAACGAAAGAAGAACAGCAGCAGTTGCAACTGCAGGCCCGTCTTAAGCAGCAACGCGAAGCCAAAGGACAGTCGGAAGAGGACGCACTCAAAGATCCGGCCTATACCGAACAGTTGCCGCAGCAAACCAGTGGCCGCGAACTGTGGCAGATGTGGGGCTTCCTGCGATGGCGTACCGTCTATGGCGACAAGTACATGGACTATCGTGCTGCCTTCCCTCAACTGGCGGGCCAGGACGCCGCAACACTCCGAAGACGCATGAAATCACTTGAGTCGCAGCTCAAGCAGATGCGATCTCGCTCAGAAGAACTCGGAAAAACATTGAGCGGAATGGGCAGCACTGGCATGCCGCCGCAGGACATGTTGAACGAATGGGGTGGACTGAATCAGGGTATTCAAGCTACGGAAGAAGAGATGGCGGCCATCACGGCATTCATGGAGGAGTTGGATGGCAACGGTGGTTAGGGCAGCTGCTGTCCAAATCAAAGTTGCAGTAGGCCGCTTCCGAGATGCCGTGCTTGCGACATAGCCCTGCCGGCTCAGACCTGCCTCGGCTTCATTCAGCACGTTAATAAACTGCTCATCGGTGAATCGCTTCTTCATGACCGCTCCTCTTCGGAATGGACTCTACATCGTCAGCGTACTAATCTCCGGGTGTTGGCGCGCAGCTAAATTTGACCCACGGGGGGTCAATTCTGCTCGCGAGTTAACATTCTGAACACCATCCCTAGGACGTCGATTCTCGGACGCTTACCACATACACGTACTTGCCTGCCGGATCAATGGTGAGCGACAGCGGCCCGAGCCCGACGGCCACTGCCGTGCCAATGGCTGTGGGCCTCAAAAGCGCGAGCGCCGTGGCCGTCTTCTGCAACACATGCACAAGAGGTACTTTCTGGCTCCGGGGCGATCCTTGACGATGCGCGCGCATGGCTCGACAGGGATGATCGGCAGACCACTCTCACGCGTTGCTGGCACTGGATGCGGGTTCCGTCTGTTCAACCGCCCGCACCGTCATGGACTTTCTGCCGAACCACCGATGCAGCAGGCGGCGCCAGGTCGTCCACATAGGTGAACGCCACGGGGACGACCGTAAGCGTGGCCTGATGGCCGTCTTGCTCTAGCATGCGATCTTCTGACACGAGGATCGACCGCATGCCGCTGGAGCCGCTTTACGTTACGAACCGGGTTGTTGCCATCATCTTGCCCAAGGCGCCGTTCGTCGAATGGATCAATGCGGCCGACCCCACGCCAGCCAATGCCACCGTCACGCTCGAGGATGCGCGCGAGGAGCCGTCTGCCTTCCTGATTCCCACGGATGGCACCGATGAGCCAGGCAAGCGCTGGATTCAGCGGAACTGGAAGGCGGTTTTTGAGCAGTTGCTGGAGGACTGGTATGTCGACCCAGATCTATGGCCACGCAACCGAACGCTCAAGATGTTCCGGGAGTGGTGCGAGGTTTGCATCCATACCGTTGTTCTTGACTACGCCGATACGCCGCTTGAGTACGAGGACTGATCCAGATGCCACGGTAGTAGCTCGTTGATCTGGTTGATCGGATGGTCGGCAATGCGCGTGAGCACGGCGCGCAGATACGCTTCAGGATCGATGCCGTTGAGCTTGGCTGTGCCGATCAGGCTGTAGATCGCGGCGGCACGCTCGCCGCCTGAGTCCGCGCCAGCGAACAGGTAATTGCGACGCCCGATGGCTACGCCGCGCAGCGCGCGCTCAACCGGCAGGTTGTCGATCTCCAGGTGCCCATCGTTGCAATAGCGCGTAAGTGCCTCCCATCGATTCAAGGCGTAGAGAATCGCCCGGCTCGTGTCGGATTTGCGCGAGAGCGTCTCCAGCGTGGCACTCAGCCACGCATGGAGTTGATCGAGTAAGGGTCTGGCGTGCGTTTGCCGATACGCTCGCCGCGCATCGGGCGGTTTGCCTCGGATGGCTTCCTCAACCTTGTATAGCGCGCCGATGCGTTCCAGCGCTTCGGTATTCAAGGCATTCGGCCGTGCAGCATGCAATTCGTAGAACTGCCGTCGGGCATGGGCCCAGCACGCTGCTTCAGCCACACGTCCGGTTTCGTAGATCGCCTGGTAACCGCCGTAGGCATCGGCCTGCAGCGTGCCGTTGAACGATGCAAGATGCTGCTGCGGATGGATGCCCTTGCGATCCGGTGTATAGGCGAACCAGACCGCCGGTGGCGTCATGTCCCCTGAGTTCCGATCGTCGCGCACGTAGACCCACAGCCGTCCGGTCTTGGTCTTGCCATTGCCCGGCGCGAGCACCGGCACGGGCGTATCGTCGGCATGCAGTTTCGTGGCTGCCATGATGTGCCGGCGCAAGGCATCGACCAGCGGTTGCAGCAGGTTCGCGCTGTGGCCAACCCATTTCGCCAGTAGCGAGCGATCCAGCTCAACGCCTTCGCGCGCATAGATCGCCGACTGGCGGTACAGCGGCAGGTGATCTGCAAACTTCGAGACCAGCACATGGGCCAGCAAGCCCGGACCCGCCACGCCACGCTCGATGGGGCGGCTCGGCGCAGCAGCTTGTGCGATGTGGTCGCAGCACGTGCATGCCAGTTTGGGGCGCACATGGCGAATCACGCGGAAGCTCGCCGGTACATATTCAAGCTGCTCGGAAACGTCTTCACCGAGCTGCTTCATGGGGCCGCCACACGCCGTGCAGGTTTCACCCGATTCCGGCCAGTGAGTCAGGATTGCGCGGGGCAGATGCTCGGGGAATGGTTTGCGTGGCGCCTGCTCCGGTGCGGTGCGTGGCGTCTTTGGAACCTCGATGGGAGCCGCACCCTCGTCGGCCTCGAGTTCTTCCAGTCGCAACTCGAGTTGTTCGATCTGGCGGTCGAGCTTCTCGGAGCTGCGGCCGAACTGCATGCGGCGCAACTTCGCAATCAGCAGTTTCAGGTGCTCGATCTCGGCCTTGGCTGTAGCGGTTGCCGCCTTGTGCGATTCGACCACGTCTTCCAGATGTCCGATGCGTGCATCGCGCTCAAGCAACAAGGCCTTGAGTGCTTCGATGTCATCCGGATAGGCGTCTGCCGTGGTCATGCCGGCAGTTTACGTGGCGACTGGTAGGTTTACAACGCCGATGTCGGCTCCGCCGTACGGACTGGCTGTCGCCAGTCGATGCCTTCGAGCAGCATCGACAGCTGTGCCTGGCTCAGGCACACCACGCCACCATCGGCACGTGGCCACACGAACCGGCCACGCTCCAGCCGCTTCATCAGCAAGCACATGCCGTCGCCGCTCCACCACAGCACTTTGACCAGATCGCCACGCTTACCGCGGAACACGAACACATGGCCGCTGAACGGGTCTCGCTCCAGTACGGTCTGGACCTTGGCGGCCAGACTGTTGAAGCCCGAGCGCATGTCGGTCACGCCGGCGGCCAGCCAGATCTTCGTGCGGCTGGGTAGACCGATCATGTTGCCGATCCCGACGCGCTGCGCAGCATGCGCAGTACCAGCAGTAGCGTGCCTTCGTCGGGCGTGCCTTCGATACGCACGCGTGTGCTGCCTACGCTGATCTCAATGGCGCCCACCGGCGCAGCACCGCCAACTGGCGCCGAGATCGGCTGCTCGATCTCTTGCACCGGCGCTTCCACTGTCACCGGCAGCAAACCGATCGGATCGTATTCACCGGCGCGCAGTGCTCGGCGCCATTTGAATACCAGGTTCGGATTCAACCCGTGCTCCATCGCCAGACGCGCTACCGACACGCCCGGTTCGCTGGCCAGCTTGGCCAACCGCCGCCGGAATTCGATGGGGTGATTCGGGATGCCTTTGCGTGAACTTCTCTTCGGTGCTTCTGTGGCCACTGTGGTCCCCACTACTTTTTGGTGGGGACTACTCTGGCCACTTCTTTTCACATCGTCGAGACGGTGCCACGGACACGCTTACGGACGACCAGCAGACTGAGCGCGGTTGAGGTGAGGAGTCCACCGATCACTGCAACAGCCATGGGCTGGCGGAAACTAGCATCCGCGCCCAGGCCCAGCGCGATGGGCAGCATGCCGGCGATGGTCGATGAATTTCAGGACATGTCGCCGGGCCGTGCGCGGTTGGTTAAGGCACTGTTGGCACAGCACAGGGACAGTGTGCTTTTTGGGGTGGGCGACGACTGGCAGGCGATCTACGGATTTACCGGCTCAGATCTTCAGCTGTTCATGGGGTTCGAGAAGGTTTTTGGCGCGACCTCCGAAAATCTGTTGTCCAAGACCTCCCGGTCCACGATCAAAAACGATCCACTGCTGGAAATGATGCTGTCCATGCACGACACGTTTCCATTCGCCGAAGAGCGGCGGCTGTTCTATGTTGCACTGACGCGTGCCAAGAATAAGTGCTTTGTCTTTTTCAGGCAGCGAGATATTTCGCCGTTCGCTCTGGAGTTGATGAGCCCGGAATTCAGCAAAGCCATTACGTATCGAGCAGGCCCGTTGCCGAAACGCTGTGGCACGTGTGGCAAAGGATTCTTGCTGCCCCGCCCGAGCCACTTCAACAAGCCGTTCCTCGGATGCTCCCGCTATTCGCCGAATGGTGGCTGTGAGCACCAAGAGACGATTTAATGCCGTCGGAGCCTTGTTTCCTGATCGCACCCAGTAC
Organism: Burkholderiaceae bacterium 26; assembly: GCA_000955795.1. Lineage (GTDB taxonomy): Bacteria > Pseudomonadota > Gammaproteobacteria > Burkholderiales > Burkholderiaceae > Ralstonia > Ralstonia chuxiongensis. Next base: position 76,469 of record JYOB01000013.1, on the reverse strand, counting down.
GCATTTCCCCCAAACCAATTGACGAACTCTTAGCGAGGCGCAGCAGTATTACCTCCCGCCATCAGCGCATACTGCAAGAAGGATTCCTCGCTAGGGGTCAGCAGGATTCGCTACCAGCCCGGCCACAGTCTCCCAACGCGTTCAGCAACCGGAAGCAATGCATCTCGTAGGACGCCGAGACTCAGCAGAAGCCGTGGTAGTCTGTGGTCCGGCATCAAGGTAAGGCGAGCCACTCCATGTTTTACGTGTGTCAGTTTCCTCACGATTGGCGCGAATACTTCCTGCGGAACTCGACGGGGTTCATCGACGTCAGGACCTTGAACATACGACGCATATTCGAGTCGCTACTGAATCCGAGGTCCGCGCTGATGGTACTGACCGGCATGGATGTCAACACGAGGCGCTCGCTGACCTGGTTCAGCTTTACCCGGCGCGCATACTCGGCGATCGTGACGCCAGTCTCGCCAATAACCTTGCGCGCCAATGTGCGCGCTGACATGCCAAGTGCTTCTGCCAGGCACGTTACGGTGATCGATTCTGCCGGAAGCCGCCCAACCAAGTCGTGCAGCCGGCGCAGCATCGGGCTAGCCTGTTCCATCAGACTCATCGCCCGGAACGCCTCGTGCGTCGGGGCCGGACGCGGAAGCACCATCAGCGTAATTAGGTCATGCAATGCCTCAGCGCTTACGCGTTGCTTGATGAGCTCCTGGGCGATAGGGAGATAGCCGCTTACGCCGGAAGCCGTTGCCGTGCGCGTGTTGACGATGCAACTCCGCTCGACCTGCCATCGGACCTTGCCATAGTGTCTTTCCATGACTTCTGCCGCCCACCATGTCACTGTGGCTGGCTGGCCGTTCAGCTTGCCGCTGGCGGCCAGCAGGCAGACGCCGGTGCAATAACCCCAGAGCCGCTTGCCGCGGTCAAACGTCGCCAGGGCTCTGATCAACGCCGCACTCGCGCCGAGCACGTCTTCTATCTGCGCAGCCGACTCAGCCCAGAAACCCGGCACCAACACAGCGTCGAGCGCGGTTTTCTCCAATGCATGCGTGGCATGTAGGGAGAGCCCTTGTGGGCAAACGACCTCAGCAGGTTGCAGCGAAACATAGCGCAACTCAAAGACCGCTCTTCCTGCACGGCGGTTGGCCGCATGGAGTAGATCGGAGAAGGCCAGCAAGCCCGCCGGCATGCAATGCGGATAGAGAAGCAAGCCAATCCGAAGCGGCGGCGGCATGGCAGAAAATGAGTCAAATATGTCTAATCGTGCCATTCTGGCAGCCAATGAAACTCTGCACAATGAATGCGTATCCGGGGAGACGTGTTCATGAAAATCCAACAGCTACGCAACGCCACCATCATCGTGGAGACCGGCGCCAACCGCATCCTGATCGACCCCATGCTTGCGCCCAGACATGCGCTACCGCCACTGCGGCTGTCCGGCGCTCGGCAGCGCAATCCGCTGATCGAGCTTCCCGACTTCGCCTGGCCGGCTCTGGAATCCGTGACGCATTGTCTGATTACCCACTGTCAGCGAGGTCACTTCGACCACCTGGACCGCGCGGCGAAGCAGTGGCTGCGTGAACGGAAGATTCCCGTCATCTGCACGCCCCATGATGCCGGCCACCTGATCGAGCGTGGTCTGAACGCGCAACCACTGCATCATGAGCATGAGCTGCCGGGCCCCTTCCTAGGTGGCACGATACGGACCGTACGTTGTACACACGGACGCGGGCTGATTGGTAGGCTGATGGAGCATGGCGTCGGGTACCTGATCGAGTCGCCCGGCGAGCCCTCTCTGTATTTGAGTGGCGATACTGTGCTGACGCCCACTGTCAGGGACTTCGTTGTGCAACACCGCCCCCAAGTCTGTGTGGTACCCGCAGGCGGTGCGCGCTTCGATCTCGGCGGTGAGATCATCATGGGCATCGAGGATGTTATCGATTTCACGCGTCTGTCCCCGGGCATCGTGATTGCGAATCACGTCGAAGCACTGAGCCACTGTCCCGTGACGCGTAACGACCTCAGGCGCGCCGCCGAACAAGCGGGGGTCGAAGCGCGACTACGCATTCCAGCCGATGGCGAGACACTGGAATTTCACGGCACGCTGAGCTGAACGTGCTGTCTTTCTCGCGAAGGCAGGAAGCCGGCGTCGTTAAAGCCACCGGGTCCCCGCCTTCGCGGGGATGACAAACGCTAGGTGCTGTCGCGAATTTGGAAAGACTCAATCGATCGCCAAATTTGGAACATTCTGATGGGCCGTGAGCACCGCGGCGTTGTCAAAAAGGGTTTTCATTTATTGCTTCATACGGTGCTCTACCGCCCGTCTGCTTCGGACAGTGCGTGGACTGGACCCGCGATCTTACAAAATTCGCACACCATGCTGCGCGCCAACTCCACGATAGTCTCGTGTGCCTGCAGGCCTGCCCCAATTCGCCATGAGGCGACGATTGGAAGTGCGGGTAATGGCGGTTCGATGTCGAGCACAGTCAGTGTCCCGCAGTCGATTTTATCCCGTACCAATACTGTGGGTAGTGCGCCAACACCGAATCCATCATCCACAAGCCTCGTCATCGCCGCTATGGAGTTGACGCAATTGATGCGCGGTGACTCAATGCCGTTCAAGTGCAATAGATTCAATAAATCTTGGTGCGGACGAGAATTGCTGACAAACGTGATTAGCCGCTCTTGTGCCAAATCCTTCAATGACGCATAAGGACGATCCAGCCGAGAGTTGCTCGCCACGACCCATCGAATGGGATATCTCGCTAATTCGACATTGCGGATACTCTCTTGTCGCAAGATTTCGGTCTGAAAGACAATATCTAAGGTCCCTTTCTTTAGTTGCTCTACCAAGTGCGTGGCGCTGTCTGTCACCAACTCGATCTCTAAAGCGGGAAATTGCTCTACAGTCCGCGAAATTAAGGGGCTAAGCCAAGTGTGTATCACGCTATCCATGGCGCCTATCCGAACGCGGCCCTCGAATCCGGTGTGTTGCGTAACGGCCGCCTGCAATTCGTGAAGCGTAGTCACCATGCGCTCAGCGTATTCGAGGACTTTGTGTCCGTCCGGCGTGAGTTTCACACCACGCGCGTCGCGGTCAAACAAGCGTACGCCTAGTTCCTCCTCAAGTGCCGCAATGCGCGAAGAAACAGATGCCTGCGTAGTAAACTGTTTTTCTGCCGTCAACCTAAAGCTACGCAGTCTCACTACCCAAACAAAGGTTTCCAAGAACCGGAGATTCATTTCGAGCGTCCTTCCTTCTGCTGATCTTAGATAGTATCGTCCGCGTTCCACTGAGGGAATCAATTCCCCGAAGCCAAGGACGTTGCGGATAGACCTTGCTGACGCCCAGCATCAGGTGCTCGACAGCAGTACCGTAACATTCACGGTTCCGCAGCGGTGAGGGTTCCTGTCGCTGGCATCCGCGTCTAAGCGCGATACCGACGATCACACGAGTTGAGGCACGATGGCCGCATTCGCTGGTCGCGGCACCTTGGCGTTCCTGAGCAGCGCCGGCGCTCCGTGTCTCCTCGTCTGGAGACGCTCAGCGGGATGAATCGCCGGGAATCTGCTAAGCGCTGCGTATCTCCACCATTGCTTCAATTTCCACGGCAAAACCTTTGGGTAAGGAATTGACCCCTACCGCAGAGCGAGTGTGTTCGCCTCGGAGGCCGAAAACCTCAACCAGCAGGTCAGAGCAGCCATTGATCACTTCTGTGTGCTCGGTAAAGTCTTCCACCGCGTTGACCATCCCCTGCACCTTGATGACCCGTTCTACGCGATCCAGGCTGCCCAGCGCGTCCTTCATCAGCGCTAGGAGATAGATGCCAATTTCTCTGGCATGAGCACTTGCCTCAGAGGTGCTGACCTCTCTTCCCACCTTGGGCACCGCTTGATCAGAATGCAACTGCCGGCGAGGTGCGCCTTTCCCAGATAGATAGAGAGAGTTGCCACGAATGATGTAAGGCAGAAAACTGCCCGGTGTCGGAAGGAGCGGAGGGAGTTCGATGCCCAATTCGCGTAGTCTGGTATCCATGATTTGATGTTTGTAGCTGCGGAATTTGCAAGCCGCTAGAGAACTGACAGGGGTTGGCGAAAATCCGCTGCATCTCGCTGTGCAGTGGTTGCATCGAGCAGTCTCAGGCTTGAAGCCGGAACTCTCCAACAATCGCCAGCAGTTCCTGTGCTTGCTCCTCCAGTGACTGTGCGGCTGCCGCGGCTTGTTCTACCAGGGCCGCATTCTGTTGCGTCGCATCATCCAGTTGCGTAACGGCGTGACTGACCTCTTCGATGCCCGAACGCTGTTCCTGACTGGCCGCTGTGATCTCTCCAACGATGTCCGTGACCCGCCTTACGCTGGTGACGACTTGGCGCATGGTCGTGCCAGCTTCATCGACAAGCGTACTGCCGGCATTCACATTGGCCACGGAATCGTCAATGAGGGCTTTGATTTCTTTGGCCGCAGCGGCGCTGCGTTGCGCCAAGCTGCGCACTTCACCTGCTACGACGGCGAATCCGCGGCCTTGTTCACCGGCGCGGGCGGCCTCTACTGCCGCGTTCAACGCGAGGATGTTGGTCTGGAACGCAATGCCGTCGATCACCCCGATGATGTCGACAATTTTGTGTGAGGAGGCGTTGATCGAGCTCATCGTCTCCACCACGCGTGTCACCACTTCACCGCCGCGGACCGCCACATCCGAAGCTGATACAGCGAGCTGATTTGCCTGATTGGCGTTGTCGGCGTTTTGCTGCACGGCAGACATGAGTTGCTCCATTGCCGAAGCCGTTTCTTCCAACGAGCTCGCCTGCTGCTCCGTGCGTGATGACAGGTCCAGGTTACCACTCGCGATTTCTCGCGTGGCCGTACCGATCGTATCGGATGCATCTTTAATGCGACCGATCATCTCCACCAATGCGGCACGCATCCGGTTCATGGCGTAGAGCAGGCTGTTGCGGTCATCCGGGTGCGTTGTGATTGGCACCGTCAAGTCGCCGCCAGCGATGCGGTTGGCGACGTCCGCCGCATAGGCTGGGTCGCCACCCAGCGTGCGCTGCAGGTTGCGGGTCACCAAGCTTGTCAGGATGACCATGGAAATCACGACTGCTGCCAACAGTCCCGCAATTCCGTACAGCGAGTGCATGAACGCTGTGTTGATGTCGTCAATGTAGACGCCTGTCGTCAGGTTCCAGTCCCACGGTTGGTATTGCAGGACATAGGCGAGCTTCGGAGCCGGCTCGGTACTTCCTACGTGCGGCCAGACGTACCGAATAAAACCTCCGTCGGGCTGCTTGCCGGCATTCGAGATGTCCACATACAGAGCGTTACCTTGAACATCCTTGAAATCGGTCCGCTTCTTGCCGTTCAGATCGGGTGCAATCGGATGCATGATCACGACCTCTTGCGACGACGTGATGGTGAAGTAGCCATCCTTGTCGTAGCGCAACCCGCGGATGCGATCGAGCGCCTGTTTGCGAGCCTCCTCGTCGCTCAGGGATCCACTGCGTGCGAGATCACCATATTGCTTAATGATGCTGAAGGCCTCAGTGGTCACGCTGACAAGATTATTCTTGCGCTCATCCATGCGGATCTCGCGTGTCTGATAGGCGTTGAAGACCGACAGCAATGTCAACGCGATCAAACTGAACACGAGAGGCAGCCAGAGTTTCTGACGGAAGCTGAGTCTGTTCAATTGCATTCTCCAAAGGTCTTCGGGCTGCACGATGAGGGTCGGCGCGTGCTCTGATCTTTCTCATCGTCGGGCTGGCGTGCAACTTGACAGCGTGTTGGCGCAAAAAAAATTGCTCGGTGGCGTTAGGGATTTTTTATCGCCCGTGGTCCGCACCAATGGTGTGCAGAATAGGCCCGCCTGATCCGAAGGCAATCGCACTCACGGGGTGGTCCGGTGCCTAAATTGTTCAAGCATTGCGGTCGCCTCGGGGCCAGCCACACGCTCCCATTCGACAATGGCCTGCTGGGCCGCGATCTGCAGCGACGCGCGCAGCGGAGCCGACGGCTCGTCCACGGCTATGTGCAGATCTTGCAAGTGCTGGCGGTGCTGGGCGGCGCGATGCTGTAGCCGCAGCCATTGTCGGAATTCAGTGATTTCGGCTGCCTGGTCGACCGCGCGCCTTTGCTTGGGTGACAGAGCCGCGTATGCCTTCTCGTTGACTGTGGCGAACGACAGTGGCATTGCGTACTCGATGGTCGTGAAGTACGGCAACCATTTCAGCAGCTTTTGACCGGCCGCACCGTCACCTGATGACAGCACGGCATTGATGGAGCCGTTTCCCAAGCGAGCCGGCACCTCCGCAAATGACAAGGCTTCCGCCCGGGCGCCAACTGTCTGCATGACCTTGGCCGACGTAGCGTCGTACGTGCGGATGGAAAGCGTCCGCAGCACATCAGCGCTGGCGATCGGTTTGGCCGACCAGAGCCCCGATGCCGGCCAGGGAGTCACATAGAGGAGATGCTGGCCGAGTTGCTCGAACGCCTCGACATAGAGCGGGCGCGCGAGGTCTGCCAGCCGCTGCGCGTCCTTGACCTCGTTGGTCACGAATGGCAGGGAAGACAGTGAGAAGATCGGATTCAACTCTGCCAATGCCCCTCCGTAGGCGTCGCCAGCCTCCAGGCGCCCATCGCGTACAGCCAACGGTATTTCAGGAGCGGGGATACCTGCGGAGCCGTCATAGGATGCCACGATGTCCAGGGTGCCGGCCGTGCGGGTTTTCACTTCCTTGGCAAACTCCGCCAATCCTTCGCCGGGCATTGTGTTTGCGGGGTATTCGGTTGCCATGCGCCAGTGTGTTGGCTTATCACTTGCCGTGGGCTGCGCCGCGACTGCGGCCTCAACAGTAGCGGCGAGCGCCATCGCCGCGGAACAAAGGATAGCGGTTAGCTTCATGGGTCGGCGGTCGCCAATGTCCAAAGTCTTGGATCAGCGTGCAATGAAATTGGGGGGAGGCGGTTTATGAGATCCCAAGGGCGACGTAGAAGCGCCGCGCCTCAATGGATGCGCTTCACCAGAACGCCAGTCTTGCGGCCGGCGTGTCGTGATTCAAAAAAAGCCCGGCGCCAATCTCGTGGAGAGAGAACAAGGAGGCGGGCGGCGCCGGGATGGTCGTAAAGCGGTTTTAGAAGTTGGTGGCGCTGACCGAGGCAGTCAGCTTCCGTTCTTCAGTCAATCTGGCGACAAGCGGCTCCATACCCGGCATAGGAAAGAAGCCTCTCAGTTGAATCATGCGTTTGAACCAGCGATTCAAAGCGGGTCTGCCTTGTAGATCAAAACCGTTGTCATCGGCGACCGCGGCGTAGGGAAAGCATGAGATGTCCCCGATGGTAGGCCAGTCGCAAGCCAGCCAGTGATGCCGGCCGAGCCGGTCCTCGAGAATATCCAATGCGGCATTGCCAGCGCGCTGCGCAGCGACAAGGTCCCCCGAGTATCCGAACTTTTGGATGGCGCGCGAGAGGAACAAGCCATTCACTTCATTCTGCGCAAACTCCATCCACTGCATCACGGCTGCAGTCTGGCCAGGATCGGCGGGCAACCAGGTTCGATGCTTGTCGAACTTGCTGGCCAAGTACACAAGAATCGCCGTTGAGCCCCAGATGGTCGTTCCGTCATCCTCAAGCGTGGGAACTTGCCCTCGCGGATTCAATTCCAGATATTCGTCATTGACGATGTTTTTCCCGCCATTTGCTTGAACAAATACACTTTCGAACTTGATTCCAAGAATCGATAGCAGAAGACAAGCTTTGTAGCTATGCCCTGATGTTGGCCGGTGATATAGAAGCATTTCCTATCTGTGGTTACGAATGAATGCAATCCACCCAAAATTATCGGAAAAAACGACCTGCACCTAGGCTCGCCACATAAGGACGCGGTGTTATGAATGACTGACTTTATTTAGATTAAATTGGCAAAATTTTTTTTGCCATCAATTTTTTTTGATCGGGGGGTATTTGGTCGTTTTCCCCATCGATCAACAAAGCGGGAGTGCGCATTGGAGGGGGGCACCAAGCAGCTGCACAACACACACATTTATTGCCTGGCCACCAAACAATTGTTATCGCGAGCAATCGATAAAGCTGATGTTTTCGCGTTGGCCAGCACTCACCCAATCAGATTGAGGTGGGCATTTCAATTCAGGGAAAACCCTTGATTCTTGCATCGAACTAGCCTTGCGTCTGCCTCATCGAAAAATTCGATTGCAGGATACGCATATTTCCCATTGGATTTGTTCATCAAACATTCAAACAATACGTGCCGAACCGGGTCGCCCCGTGCGGCGGCCTGAGTGAAGTTTCTCTATTGCGACGGTCGACCGACTACTGATCTATGACCTCATTGAATGACTTGAACGAGCGGTCCAGCGGATTGGACGTGCGTCTCGCGGCCCGCAGTGGAAGATTGCGCGGCCACACAAGCGGTTTGGCGTCTGAGTACGTTCAAACGAACTGCGTCATCGTCCCAAAGGCACACGCTAGCGACTTCCTTGCGTATTGCTGGCGCAACCCGGTTCCATGTCCGGTATTGGCAGTTTCGGATGCGGGCAATCCAGCCTTGCCGTCGTGTGGGGCCGATCTCGATATCCGGACCGATATCCCGAGCTATCGGGTCTGGCGATCCGGAGAGATGGTCGACGAGGTGCCAGACATCACGGCGTACTGGCGCTTGGACTTGGTCACCTTTCTGCTGGGATGCTCGTTCTCGTTTGAACACGCGCTGCTTGCAGAGGGGATCAAGCTGCGCCACGTGGAGCAGAAGAAGAATGTCTCGATGTTTCGCACCAACATCGAGACCACGCCATTCGGCCCATTTGGCGGAAACATGGTGGTCTCCATGCGGCCAATGCGGCCAGCTGACGCTATTCGAGCAGTCCAGATCACAAGCCGCACGCCCATGGTTCATGGGGCACCGATTCACCTTGCCCATGCGCACAGCATTGGCATCCAAGATCTTGCAGCGCCCGACTATGGCGATGCGGTTGACATCCACGCAGATGAGATTCCCGTTTTCTGGGGGTGTGGCGTCACGCCGCAAGTCGCGCTTCTCCAGGCGAAGCTGGATTTCTGCATCACCCATTCACCGGGATGCATGCTGGTTACCGACATGTTGAACAAAGACATCGTCGAACAATAAAGATAAATCAGGCATTCGACAGGGTGCCTACTGTGTGGAGGAAATGAAAATGTGGATCGGGGAAATCGGGCAATCCGAACGTAGGACGTTGACCGCAGGCTTTCTAGGGTACGCGGTCGATGCATTTGATTACATGGTGTACACCTTCCTCATTCCGACGTTGTTCGTACTTTGGGGAATGACGAAGGCTGAGGCGGGATATATCGCCACTGCGTCGCTGATCAGTTCTGCGATCGGTGGATGGGCGGCGGGCGTCCTGGCCGATAAATATGGTCGTGTCCGCGTCTTGCAGTGGACGGTGTTCTGGTTCGCAATCTTCACCTGCCTGAGTGGGTTCACCCAGAATTTTCATCAGCTTCTGGCGACCCGCACGCTTCAGGGGCTTGGTATGGGCGGAGAGTGGGCGGTGGGCAGCGTGCTGATCTCGGAGACGATCGCCGCCAGGCACCGCGGAAAAGCTGCAGGTCTCGTGCAGAGCAGTTGGGCGGTTGGTTGGGCGCTGTCGGCAATTGCATTTTGGATGGCCTACGCGTATCTGCCTCAGGAACTGGCGTGGAAGGTGCTCTTCTGGGTGGGCATCCTGCCAGCACTTCTGATCGTGTATGTGCGTCGGAACGTGGCGGAGTCGCCCGTGTTCGTGCAGGAAAAGCAACGTCGCATGCAGCACGAGGAATCCTCGAACTTCATGCAGATCTTCTCCAAGGACCTGCTGGGCACGACGATTCTGGCGAGCCTCTTGGCCAGTGGTATGCAGGGGGCCTACTACTCCGTTACGACTTGGCTGCCGACGTTCCTGAAGACCGAGCGTCATCTCTCGGTGCTGGGCACCAGTTCCTACTTGTTGATCCTGATCACCGGGTCTTTCATCGGCTACCTCTGCAGCGCATGGTTGTCCGACACCATCGGCCGCCGCAAGTGCTTCGCGGTGTTTGCTGCAGCCGGGATTGTCCTGGTGCTGGCGTACACCAAGTTCCAAATCACGGATCGAGCGATGTTCTTCCTCGGCTTCCCTCTGGGCTTCTTCCTGTCCGGCATTTTCTCGGGCATGGGCGCATTTCTGGCCGAGCTGTACCCAAATAGCGTGCGTGGCTCAGGGCAGGGCTTCTGCTACAACTTTGGCCGTGCCGTCGGCTCAATCTGTCCGGCCATCATCGGCTTGACCAGCGGTACATATGGACTCGGCGCGAGCATTGGCGTCGTATCCGCAGGCTGCTATCTGGCGGTGATCCTGACCGTGTTCGCACTGCCCGAAACACGGGGCAAGGAACTGGGACACGCGATTGCCTGAGCGTTGCATAACTTTGCTGTTGAAGGATGAAATCGATATGAGCCTGTACTCCAATCACCCATCGAAACGCTGGCAGTTTTGGATCGACCGGGGCGGCACGTTTACCGACCTTGTGGGGCGTGATCCTGAGGGCGGCTTCCATACGCTCAAGATGCTGTCGGAAAACCCCGAGCAGTATCGCGACGCGGCTGTGGAAGGGATTCGACGGTTGCTCGCGCTGCCGGCGGGCGAGATGATTACGCCCGAGCGCGTGGAGTGCGTGAAGATGGGGACAACGGTGGCAACCAACGCGTTGCTCGAACGCAAGGGGGATCGCACGCTGCTTGTGACCACCCGTGGGTTCCGCGACGCGCTTCGCATCGCGACGCAAGCACGCCCGCAACTGTTTGACCGAAACATCGTTTTGCCGGAGCTGTTGTACGAAGAGGTGATTGAAGCCGACGAGCGCATGAGCGCGTACGGTTCAACCGTGCAGGCGCTGAACATCGAGGCGCTAACAGCGCAGTTGAAGGCTGCCTTTGAGCGTGGCTTGCGCGCCTGTGCCATCGTGTTCCTGCACGGCTATCGCTATCACGAGCACGAGTTGCAAGCCGAGGCTATTGCCCGTGAGATCGGCTTTACACAGATTTCCGTTTCCCACAAAGTCAGCCCGCTCGTTAAGTTCGTCCCGCGTGGCGATACGACCGTGGTCGATGCTTACCTGTCCCCGATCCTGCGCCGCTATGTCGAACAGGTTGCGCAGCAGATGCCGGGCGTTCGCCTGTTCTTCATGCAAAGCTCGGGCGGATTGACCGAAGCTCAACGCTTTCAAGGGAAGGACGCCATCCTATCGGGGCCGGCCGGCGGCATCGTCGGTATGGTTCGTACTGCGCAGGCTGAGGGCCATCCGAAAGTGATCGGCTTCGACATGGGCGGTACGTCCACGGACGTTAGTCACTATGCTGGTGAGTTTGAGCGTACGTTCGATACTGAAGTGGCTGGCGTTCGTATGCGTGCGCCGATGATGAGCATCCACACGGTCGCAGCCGGTGGTGGCTCCGTCATTCAATTCGATGGGGCACGGCTGCGTGTCGGGCCAGAGTCTGCCGGAGCGAACCCCGGCCCGGCAAGCTACCGTCGTGGTGGGCCGCTGGCCACTACCGATGCGAACGTGATGCTGGGGCGTATCCAGCCTGATTGGTTCCCCAAGGTGTTCGGGCCGGCCGCGGACGAGGCCCTGGACCGCGGCGTCGTGGTCCAGCGCTTTGAAGCCATGGCGCGTGAGATGACCACAGCATCGGGGCGCGCGACGTGTGCCGAAGAAGTGGCAGCCGGTGCGTTGCAGATCGCCGTCGGCAGCATGGCAAATGCGGTCAAGCGCATCTCGGTGGCGCGCGGCTATGACGTCAGCACCTACACGTTGCAGTGCTTCGGCGGCGCAGGCGGACAGCACGCCTGCTTGGTGGCCGACGCGTTGGGTATGACGCATGTCCTGGCACATCCGTTTGCCGGGGTGCTGTCGGCCTATGGGATGGGCTTGGCTGACCAGATTGCCCTCCGCGAGATTTCTGTTGAGCGTGCGCTGGATGCAGAAGGGCTTGCCGCCGCCCTCGAGCAGGCACGCAAGCTTGAAGCAGAAGCACGTTGCGAGTTGGAAGCCCAAGGTGTTGCGCCGGACCTCATTCGTAGCCGCTATCAACTGCAGGTGCGCTATAACGGCACCGACACGGCACTCACATGCTCCTACGACCCGCAAAGCCCGGCGCAATTTGCCATTGCCGCGCTGCGCGATCAATTCGAGACGGCGTACCGTCAACGCTTTGCTTTCCTGATGCCAGACCGGGAACTGGTGATCGAGGCGGTGAATGTGGAATGCATGCTGCCTGGCGAGCCCGTATCCCAGGCGTCGGCCGGCACAGTGACTTCGCATGCTGCAACGCCGCGCTCGCAGGTGAAGATGTACTGTATGCCGGACATCGAGCCTGCCGGCTGGCGCAATGCGGGCCTGTACATCCGGGAGGAGATGGCCCCCGGGGCAACAGTCGACGGCCCGGCCGTCATTGCCGAGCGCAACTCCACCACGGTTGTCGAGCCGGGCTGGCGGGCCGAACTGAGCGGTTCAGGTTGTCTCGAACTACGGCGGGTGCGCGCGCGCGTCAGCGGGCACGCAGCGGGTACGCATGTCGACCCGGTGATGCTGGAGGTCTTCAACAACCTGTTCATGAACATCGCCGAGCAGATGGGGCTGCGTTTGCAGAATACAGCCTACTCGGTGAACATCAAGGAGCGCTTGGACTTTAGCTGTGCGCTGTTTGATGCGCAGGGCAACCTGATCGCCAATGCACCGCACATTCCTGTGCATTTGGGTTCGATGAGCGAGTCCATCAAGACGGTGATGACGCGTAACCCCGATATGCACGCTGGCGATGTGTTCGTGCTAAACGACCCATACCACGGTGGCACGCACCTTCCCGATATCACGGTGGTCACGCCCGTGTTCCTTGAGGAGGACACCCGCCCACGCTTCTATGTTGCATCGCGTGGTCACCATGCCGATATCGGCGGGGTGACTCCAGGCTCGGTCCCTCCATTCTCAACGTCGATTGAGGAAGAGGGCGTGCTGATCGATAACTTCAAGTTGGTTGAGCAAGGCCGACTGCGCGAAGCTGAAATGGTGGCGCTGCTCAGCAGCGGAACGTATCCGTCACGCAATCCCTCGCAAAACATGGCGGATTTGCGAGCGCAGATTGCAGCCAATGAGAAGGGTGTGCAAGAGCTGCGCGCAATGGTTGCCCACTATGGGCGAGACACGGTTAGCGCCTACATGCAGCACGTGCAGGACAATGCTGAAGAGTCGGTGCGGCGCGTTATTACGGCGCTCAAGGATGGCCAGTTCGCGCTCCCGCTGGATAACGGCGCGCAAATTTGCGTGTCGGTCAAGGTAGATGCGCAGCGCCGTAGCGCGGTACTCGACTTTACGGGAACAAGCGGGCAATTGCCCAACAACTTCAACGCACCGAAATCCATCACCATGGCGGCGGTGCTGTATGTGTTCCGTACGCTGGTGGATGACGCGATTCCGCTCAACGCGGGCTGTCTGAAGCCTATCGAGGTGATTGTTCCGGAAGGCTGCATGCTCAATCCGCGCGCACCTGCCGCCGTTGTGGCCGGCAATGTGGAAACCTCCAGCTGTATTACCAACGCACTCTACGGTGCCCTCGGTGTGATGGCTGGCGCCCAATGCACGATGAACAATTTCACCTTCGGCAACGAGCGCTACCAGTACTACGAGACCATCTCCGGTGGATCGGGGGCCGGCCACGGATTTAACGGCACGAGTGTCGTCCAGACACATATGACCAATTCGCGCCTGACCGACCCCGAAGTGCTCGAGTTGCGCTATCCCGTTCGCCTTGACGCCTATGAGATCCGCCACGGTTCCGGCGGTGCAGGCCGCTGGAAAGGCGGCAATGGCGGCCATCGCCGAATCCGATTCTTGGAGCCGATGATCGCATCCATCCTGAGCAACGGGCGTAGCCACGGGGCCTTCGGCGCTCAGGGTGGAGCACCCGGATGCGTCGGTCGAAACAGGGTGGTGCGCGCCAGCGGGGTCACGGAGGATCTCGACTCCTGTGCATCCGTGGCGATGGAGGCTGATGACGTCTTCATTGTGGAGACGCCGGGCGGTGGTGGATACGGCAGCGACCACGTCTGATCGCGGGGCCGCTCTCGACTGGACGATAGAACGGCCGAGAGCGCTCCGAAGCCCTGGGAAAAGCGGTTTACCACGTCGGGTGATATGAATCTAAAGTTCGTCGAGGCCTTCTATTGGGCATGCTCCCTCAGGAGCATTACCCGTGCTGCAGAAAAGCTGCATGTCACGCAGTCCTCTCTCTCGAACCGCATCAACACCTTGGAAGACGAGCTTGGCGTCAAGCTGCTCGATCGGCGGTCCAAGCAGTTCCGGCTGACTAGCGCTGGCCAGCGGTTCTTGACGATGTCTGTAAAGCTGCTGGGAATGCACCGCGAGATCAAGCTGGCTATGGGGGGCGTCGATGACACGCCGACCGTGCTGCGGTTGGGCGCTGTCGAGTCGGTCGCCCATAGCTGGCTTTCTTCCTGGCTCAGGCACGTGCGCCAGGGGAACATTAACCTTGAGTTGCAGCTCACCATCGAAACGTCGCCGGTTTTGATGGAATCCGTCAAGAAAGGCGCTCTCGATATCATCTTTGCAGCGGGGGCGGTGCCCGAAAAGGAATTCAGAACATTCGCGCTGCCACCCATGCAAATGTGTTTCGTTGGGGACGATTCTTTTTCAGACACGCACGCCTATGAGCTGAGCGACATTGCGGGCTCCGACCTCCTGACGTTTCAACGTGGCTCACAACCACACCAGGAGCTTCTGCAACTGTTTCGCCAGCATGGGGTCGAGCCACCTCGCATTCACACCATCTCTTCAATCTCCGCATTGGTGCAACTGGCAGAAGACGGCTTCGGTATCGCCACGCTACCGGAAAGCGTCATCTCACGTGCAAAAGGGCGAAGTCGACTGACACGCCTGCGCAGCGCAGCAACCCTGGCTCCTCTTCCTCTTTCCGCCACTTACCGGGAAGATCCGGCGTCTGGACATCTAGATGCACTGTTCGAATCCCTTTTTGTCTTTCTGAACCTACCCAATGGATCGGCAGAGACGGTGCAGTCTGACGGTCCATGATGATTCGACCCGCCCACAACACCGGGGCATCAAGCGCTGGTCCGTACCGTGTTGACGACGTGGCGCAAAGGAGGACTCGGACGCGTCGGGGAAGGGATTCCAATTGCTACGGCGTATGGCCAACGGTATTGCGATGACATCGAATGTCCCATGATCAATCTTTCTAGCTTGCAATATCGTTTCCGCCGCGCATCCAAGGAGGAATGCCGCGACCTGATCAAAGCGTGCCACCGCGTGGCACCGGGCGGGGCAAGTACCGTCGACGTCTATCTGCGGGACTGGACCTGGTGGATCCACGAAGGCGACTTGCGTTTGCCCTCCAACGTCGTGAACGACATCAACCTGATTGTGACTGGCGATGTGATCGTCGACGGCTGGTATGACGACTACCTTGGAGGCGGGTTGCTGGCCGTATTTGGCTCCATGCGCTGCCGCCATGTTTTCTCGTGGTACACGCTGTATGTTGCTCGCGACCTGTTGGTGCAAGGTCTGAACCTGCAATATCACAACGACTGGGTCTTTGAGTGCGGCGGGCAGGTTGCCGCACGGGCCTTCATCGGCGCCGACAAGTCGTGCCTGTTCGATCTGAATCGTTCCGATCTCGAAGGCTACTACTCCACTCTGGACTTCGATGCGAAGAGCAGCCTTAGGCCCTACCGAATGCTCGGTCTGCTCGAATGCGAAGAGGACGGGTGCAAGGTCGAAGCCGCGAGCGCCGAGGGCTGCGAAGACGAAGAACAGGACGAATACGATGACTTCGAGACCCCGAGCTCAGCCGAAGTCATCGCTCACGTGAAGGCCGCTGACGCCCAGCGGCGCTCGGCCTTTTCCACACCGGCGCCCGCTCCTGCCACCGTCTGGCGCGAAGCGCTGCACCCAGATACCGTGCTCGCGCGCCTGGTCGATCTGGTTGCCAGCCACGGCTGGGACGTGGCCATGCGCCCCAAGCTCGAGCCTGAGCTGCAGGTTTTGCTAGCGGACCACTCCGATGCTCGCGTGCGCTGGGCGCTAGCGACCGCTCCAGACGTGTCGGAAGTGCTATTGCGGCAGTTGGCTAATGATCCAGCGCACGTTGTGAGGGTAGCGGTGGCCAGCCACGCGCGCTGTCCCTCCGACCTGTTGACAGGTTTCGCCGTGGACGCCGCGGCTGACGTCCGGGCGGCCGTGGTGCATGCGCACGGCCGTGGTCTGGCCGAATGGGTGATACGGATGGCAGGTGATCCCTGTACCGTCGTCCGCCGCGCCGTCGCCGTTATCCCGAACCTGCCGCCGGATGTGGTGGCGCGACTGGCCAGCGATGCAGATGAGGTCGTCAGGCACCGGACGATGCGTGTTCAGGCGCCATTGCTCGACCCCATGCTTGCCAGGTTCGTGGCATGCACACCGAAGTGCTGATGCAAGCGATCTCTGCGTGTGACACAGCCCCAGGCTATTGAGAGACGTCAGCATTGGAGTCGAACGCTACTTCACTCCCGATCGATACCCAGAGCGACTCTCGCCTAGCCCTAGCAGAGCTTCCTCATCCCGACGGTCTGATGCACAGCTCCCGCTATTGGCCGGGCCAGCCATCGATTTCACTCACTGCTGTCAGTGAGCGACGATCCCCATCAATATGCTGTCTCTTGTCCTGATCATTGCTGCTGTCTGCCTCGTCACCTCAGCGGCGTGGGCACTTTGGCGCTATCCTGCGCGGCTTACAGAAGGTGCCGCCGGGGAATCCCCCCAGGGGTTCATTCGAAGGCAGGTGCGTTACCAAATCGCATTCGGTGCGCTGGCGGCGATTGTCGTCGTACTTGCTCACCAGCTATCTCCCCCGGAGCGCGCGCGAATGTTCAGTATTGGAGCACTCGCGTCGCCAGTCCAAATGGAAGCTTTTGGCCTCCCTCACGTAGATGGTGTCTCTTGGGTGCAGGGCGGCTGCTTGCTGACACTTGGTTTCGGCCTGGCCACGTTGGCACTCGTGTTCGGTTCTCTGCGCAACATTCAAAATTGGCCGGCTTTTTTCGGCAAGTTTGGTTTTTGGGTGATCGCGATATCGGCGGTCAATGCGCTGTCAGAAGAACTCATTTATCGGGGGGCGATCATTGCAGTAGCGCGGGAGCTGTGGGAGCCATCGCAAGTCGCGCTCTTATCGGCGGTTCTTTTCGCACTGGCGCATGTCCGTGGGCAAGCCTCCGGTTTTGCCGTTGTCAGCGGCTCCGCAGTGGTGGGTTGGTGTCTTGCGATGGTAACGATGCAGACCCATGGATTGTTTTGGGCGTGGTGCGCGCATTGTGTTCAGGATGTTGTCATCTTTCTGTCATTCCTAGGGGCGATGACTGACGCAGTGCAACGCCATGACACAGCACAAAGTAGCGGCCCTGTTGCCTAAGAGACCTCCTTTGATATCGCGAACAAAGCGGATCGACAAATCGACCAAGGGTCAGCATTCGATGCCAGGTTTCGGGTACCGCCTCTTAGGCTTCGATGTGCTGACTGCGCTCATGTCAAGGCAAACTCCACGCACGAGCGCGAGTGGGGAGAAGGAGCATCCGTAGTGTCGGCTCCCGTCTCGAAATCCACTTCATAGAGCCTTACTGCCGAATGGGTGGCAGGGTAGGCGCTGAATACCGACAGCAGCGGATCATCGTTGTTCAACGCGGCCAATGCGTAGAGCCACGGACCATCGGCCAGCCTATTTCGGGTGTAACGCAGTAGCGCAGCACAGATAGAGGGATCGTTGTGCTCGACAGCAATGAAGGCAAGGTAGAGATAAGGGAGCGCCTGTCCATGAGCAGGAAGAGGGGGCCGACCGCGCAGCCATGCGTAAGCGTTGTAGGCAGGACGCATCCATGCCAATGGGCGCGCGTAGCGTTCCACGTGCGCCTGCCGTAGTGAGGACTGGTCCCAGGCAGCCATAACGGCACACAGTTGTCCGCCTCTCACTGCCAAGAAGAAATCGCGGGCTTTCAAGGTATCGCAACGACCTCCCGGTTGGAAGTCGGCAATGTCGAGAACGGGCGCCCAGTTACGCGTCCGGTGAGCGTTGAGAAAGTGAACGACCGCGGGCAACGCATTGGCATCGGCACGCCGTAGTTCAACGCCGTCAAGTTCCAGTTCGGGCCGTCGTTGTCCTAAGCGCAGTGCCAACACGGTCAGCTCGCCAAACTGTTTCCATTGAGGCATGCCGGCACGCGTGGCGGTGAGACTTCGAAGCGCCGGCTCGTTGTCATCGTAGACGAGCGCGTAGGTTGGCAACGGGTCGGTAGCATCGAGTGTTCGTAGTGCACAGAACAGCTGTGTGGCCAGCCCTCGCCCGCGATGGGCGCGATCGACGCGGATGTCAGAAAGAAGTGCCGCGCGCTGGGGACTGCCGTTCAGAACAACAGTCGTGATGCTACGGGCGGCTGCGGCCACCACGCGCCTTGTCACGGTATCGCGGCCCATGATGACTTGCACCTTGTCACCTTGCAGACGACTGGCCGAAAAATAGGAAGGCTCACGGCGCAGGCTAATGGCGGTCGCACCTTCAATCCAATCTGAGGCCATGCGCTCGCGCAACTGCGCGTCATCTTTCGCATGCGCAAGTGAGAACGTGTAGCAACTCACGACGACTGCCCACCTTCCACCATCGGAGTGTCCACGTTGGTCGCTATCGGCATCGTCTCCGAGGGACACCAGAGCCGGGGCCCTTCCGCCATCCAGCGGCGAACGAATGCCAGATACGTCATGGGAGCAGCTGTTGGATCGCTGTGCAGAAGCCTAGGCGTGTGATGCCAACGCGCGGCCGGGTAGCAGTGATGCACCCGATGCAGCGAACGGTGTAAGGTCATCCATCCCAGGGCAGGCGGAAGCAAGATGTCTTGCGTGATCGCGCCTGGATCGCGTCGAGGGGCGGTGGCTGTGACCGGAACACCATAGTGTTCGGCCTGCGTCAGCACGAAGTCGAACCATGACAGCACGGTCACAGGCACAACATATGCCCACAGGAGCAGCTGTCTGACCGCAGCCGACTGCCAGGCACCGAAGCCGATGGCAACGATGAATATGACCATCCAGGCAAGCGCCATGGTTCGCTGCCAATATCGTGACGGCGGCACCATCGTCCAGCCAACCCGATTCTGATGATAGGCAACCCAAGGCACCTCAAGCGGTGCAAGCAACCAGATCCAGCGTGTCTTCCAGCTCAGCACATAAAGCCGGCCCTCGGGGTCTGCATTGGTGCAGGTAGCGTGATGATGGCGGAGATGAAAGTAGCGATACGCGATGAAGTTCACGCCGAACAATGCAGCGCAAACGATGCCGATCGCGTCATTCGCGCCATGGTGCGATAGGAACGTGCGATGTACGGCCATATGCTTTGCCTCTTGGCAACCCGCCAGAAATAGCGCTTGGGAAAGCGCCAGCAATACGTGCAGCCAAGGAGACGACGTTACCGCGATTAACGCCGTATTGAGCAGCACGGTGGCGAGGAAGAGAAGACTGGGCAGATCGTCATGCCAGCTTGGTTGCCGATGCCCATGGTGCGTCACTGTTGACGACATGGCTCCTCCTACAGCAGGCACGCCAGATGGCGCGTGACGCGTTTGATCGTCTGCAACGGCATCACCCGCCAAAGCGGGCACAGGCTTGAGAGCGGAATGGTGCCGCGCAAGAGCACACCATAGTCGAGCGAGCGTTTGTGGGGGAAGTAGTTGGGCTTGACGTCGACGATCTTCGTGAAGCCTCGCCCACGGTAGTAGCGCAATTGCGGATCGAGCGGCATGCCGGAGCGTCGCGCGCCCACGTACGCTTCGATTGGACCCTGCGGATGTTGTTGCCGCCATTGGCCCAATCCGGGAATGGGAGACCCAAGATAGACATGGCGCCAGCCGCACTTAAGCGCATAAGGCCAGAAGAATGCCAGCAGCGCGTCAACGCCGTCGCCGCGGCGGCTGGTCAGGCTGATACCGAAAAGTGTTGTTGTCTCCTGAGGGGCGGGTAGCAACGTACAGTCTCGCCAAGTTCGGACGTGACGATGGAAGTC
The DNA here is from genome assembly GCA_000955795.1 of Burkholderiaceae bacterium 26. GTDB lineage: Bacteria > Pseudomonadota > Gammaproteobacteria > Burkholderiales > Burkholderiaceae > Ralstonia > Ralstonia chuxiongensis. The sequence continues at coordinate 56,346 of JYOB01000013.1, read as the reverse complement.
ATGCGCTACTGGCTTCAGGAAAAGAGACGCAAGCAATTGTCCCGTCTGGGCACAGAAGGCACCCAGCGCAAGGTCAGGGCAGGCTGCGATGCGCTCTTCCAATTCGATCTGCGAGGCCGCCTGATCGGTGTCCCACTTGTCGTGCTCCAGCTTGAGCAACGCAGGCAGGTCATGTCGTGTGAGGAGTCGAGCGTAGATGCATCGGCGAGAGGCCTCATGCATCTTGGTGTGCATGAGGGGGCTCAGGGCGTGGTTCATGGTGAGGGCGGTTGGGCGCGAGAGTGATTGGCTGATTGCGTATATGCAATGGAATTTCAGCCGCATTTCGCCAAAACCGGATGTCAGGCAGATGAAATGCCTGATTATCAATTGTTAAAACATACGCCGTGATACGTTCCTATAAGATTGAATAAAGAATAGATAAATCGATAACGTAAGTCTCCGCCATCGATAAAGTCGATGTTGATCGATCGAAATAATTCGGTGGCAAAAGAAACGATGCTGCTTTAGTCTCTCAACTGCCGTTTGCTAGGCACAAGAACTCTATTGAGGGCGCTACGATCTGCCCCTTGAAAAAAAACGTGCGTCTTGACGCGCTCGTACCGAAGAGGTGTGCACTGCAAGCAAAACGGGGGCTGGTACGCCAGTAGATCTGGGACGGAGCGATAGAAAGTAGCAGTATCCATGGGCAATGAGATCTTATTGATGGTTCAAGATCAGGCGCAGCGCGACCGGCTGTCCTTCGTACTGAGAGACGCTGGACATCGCGTTCAGTACGCAGTTGGGGTTGAGCAGGTTCAGGCCATGGTGTACAAGTCATGCCTACACATGATGCTGATGGAGTGGGATTGGCCGCAGTCACAGCAAGCGATTGACCAATTACTGGCACTGCGCTCTGATGCACACCTGCGGCGATTGCCCGTTATCGTAGTCTCTCGTCACAGTAGTATCCCGGCCAAGATCTCAGCATTGAATGCTGGGGCCGACGACTATGTCGTCGACCCATGTGATCCTGCCGAGCTTCATGCGCGTATTCGTTCGATACTGCGTCGATGTCCGACACAGCATGTCGATAACAGTGTTCGGTTGAATGACTTAAGACTGGACCCCCTCACGCTGAGGGTGACTGCTGAGACGCCGTCTGGCCAGCGCCCAATTCCAGTCAGTCCATTGGAATTCCGTCTACTGCACTTTTTGGCCACGCACCCTCAGCATCTGCATTCGCGCGCTAAGTTGCTTGACCGGGTGTGGGGCGGGAGTGCGTACGTCGGCGAGCGCACGGTCGACGTTCATATCCGAAAACTGCGCGTGGCCCTTGCCGGGACTGCTTGTGATGGCCTGATTCAGACGGTGCGGGGCGAGGGTTATCGGTTGGCGAGACGCAGCGTTGCTATTCAGGTGGAACAGCCCGCTAAGAGCTGCTAACAGACCCAGCCGTCGCGCCGTGAGCCTTGGGCGTTGTGGGTTGCATAGAAGAAAGAAGGTCCGCAATGGATTGTGGTAGACGCCGCAACCGCTGCTGTCGGTTGTAGCGTCTTTGGTCGAAGGCGATCTCCCGCGCGTGGTCGCCAATCCATCGGCAAGTGCTTGCATCACAATCTGACTGCACTCGTCCCATCAGTGCCTTGCAATACTGTTCATGAACACACTCACGACACCGCAGATGCCGACATCTCTTGATCCCGAGGCCTTGATCCGAACTTATGTGCGCGCAAAGGATGAGAACCGCCCGCACCTGATGCCGCATGCATTCGCAGCGGACGCGACACTCCAGATGACGGTCAAGTCGGAGGCCATCAGTTTCCCCGCGCGCAGCGAAGGCCTGGCCGCCATCGCCGATGTGCTTGTCAGGCGTTTCGGGCAGACCTACGACAATGTCTACACGTTCTGCCTGACAAATTCGCGCCCCGCTCGTGACACAACGCGCTATGAGTGCGACTGGCTCGTCGGGATGTCCAACAAGGTTGATGGCAACGTGCGCGTTGGCTGCGGCAGCTACGTATGGACATTCACCCTGCAGGAACGGGGGTGGCGCGTACAAACGCTGGACATCGTGATCGATGCCATGGAAGTGCTACCGCCTGACACCACGCAGGCAATCTTCGATGACTGGCTCGGCCAGCTGGCATATCCGTGGAACACAGCCCTGCAGGCCTTGGCACAGATGCCGGCGCTCGTGAAACTTGAACCGGTGCGCGCCTACCTGCACCGCCGAGCTAACGATGCCAGCGATCTTTGAGCATATCGGTTCCGCACGTTTTTCGTTCGTGAGGATCACGTGCAAGTTATGGCCGGCGCCGCACAACTCCGCGTGCACCGCATAGCCCAGGGCACCCTGGAGCCAATTCCGGTCACGCTTACCGTCAACCCTGATATGCCCGATGGCCGGTTCGATCGAGCTGCGTCTGCGGTTGACCGTGATGTCGCGTCCCGACAGTTCACGCTTGGTTTCGAGCGTGTGCCCGCTCACGATGGAAAGGTATACGTCACGAACGCGCATGGTTCACCTGATATGACGATCAAACGCATTGGCTCGCTGGGGGCTTTGGTTGCTGCGCTCCTTTCCGGTCACGCTGGCGCGGATGTCGTCACCGTCGCTCAAGTGTTGCCGCTGGAGGGTTCGATGGCGCCGTCAACGCGTGCTACAGCAGAGGCGGCTGAGCTGTATCTGCGTCGTGTCAACGAGGCTGGCGGTGTGAACGGACATACCATCAAAGTCGTGACGATCAACGGCTCAAGCAATATAGATACCGCCTCGCAGCGTGCCGCGGAGGTCGTACGTCAGCAGCATCCGGCAGCCTTGCTGAACTATTACGGCTCCTCCCGAACCGAGGCCCTCATCAAAAGCGGTGTTCTAGATGCCGCTCATACCCCAGTTATTGGCGCCATTGTGTCAGCAACGCAACTCCGCCAGCGCCCAGAGAACCGATGGGTGTTCTACATTCGCGCGGGCGTGAAGGCCGAGGCGGAGCGGATGGTTCGGCAAAGCGTTACCGTGGGTGGCAAGCGTGTTGCCGTGTTGTATCAGAGGGATGCATTTGGCGAGGACGGGCGAGATAAAAGTACGGCTGCGATGCAGCCACTTGGTATCAAGCCGGTCCTGACCGTTCCACTCGAAACAAAGGCGATGGATGCTTCGTCGCTGAACAAGATTGCGGAGACGGTGCTGAATGCGAACGTTGACGTGATCCTGATGTTCTCGGACAGCGTCAATGTTGGTGGCTTCCTGAAGACATATCGTGAACGTGGCGGCACTGCACTGGTGACAACCAACTCGGCGTTGTCAGCTGACGAACTCGTGCGCGCATCAAGCGCAGATCTGGCTCGGGGTGTTTGCGTAGCTGAAGTCATGCCGGCGCTCGACAAGCACGATACGAAGCTCACGCGGACCTTTGCGGCCGACATGATCGCAGTGGGTCGCCCCGACTTGGCGAAGTCGACGACCGCCCTGGAGGGCTATGTGTCGGCGAGGCTGTTTGTGGAAGTGCTACGCAAGATCTCTGGCCCGGTGACGGGTGACGCAGTACGTACCGCATTGCAGACGCGCGGCTCCTTCGATCTGGGCGGCTTTGAGCTGAAATACGGCCTGTCTCAGTTTGAGGGCTCGCAGTACGTTGACATTGGCATCATCGGCCGTGAGGGTCGTGTGCTGAATTAGCAGGAATGGGCGTAGAGCGTGCAAGGCGCCAGTGCTACTGGATGGAGTGAGAATGCGGCTACGGGATGCCCACCCCGATTCGAGGGAGAAGGCCGCTTACCGAAGCTCGTGGACGTCCCGTATATCCCACTGTAGCAAGCCAGCTCCAGTTCGATCACGATGGCATGGTGTTCGCGAATTGAGCGCCAGCCCCTGAGCTCGAGGCTGCTGCCGCCTATGGGATAACCGTTACGCCGGGTGCGATAATCCGCCGGGTCCGCCAACTTAAGCTAGGACTGGGTGTGAGATTGTTTGGAGGATCAAAAAACAAGCCACAGTTCACGCCCGCTGCGAAGGCGCGGCTGCCAGCGTTGTGCGCAGCCCTGAATCAAATCGAAGCAAGATTGGGCGTCATTCTTGAATCAACTGGCAGTGGCATCAACGGATGCCGGTGTACGAACAGGCAGTCTATTGTCGAGCTCTTCGGTGTTCGCAATTGCTTGTAGGTCCATGTGGCGCAGGTTTCGAATCGTTAATCTCTTTCTCGCAGGGCGCACGTTATTCTCGCGGTCGAACGCGCGGGCGATGACGGGCGCGGGTCATCCGCACGGGATAACGAAGAGATAGAGCAACGATGCCGAATGTGACAACCGTCCTACGACGTCTGGCTGCGTGTGGTCTTGCCGTACTGGCATGCATGACCACCGCGCAAGCCGATGAAACGGATTGGCTTTACTTTCCGATGTACGCACGAGACACGGCACATGCCGTGGATTTGCGTGCGCTGAGCTGGCGGCCCGATGGCCTGTTGGCATCGGCCACGCGCTATCCCCGCTACTCGGGCGAGACCTGGTCGGAAGAAGAATCCAGCCGCGGTTGGTACAACTATGAGCGGCGGCTGATTGATTGCAACCTGGGCTTCTACGTCACGACCGATGTCCAGTTGCTGGACGGCGATGGCAAAGTCATCGCATCACGCTCCTTCAAACCGCAGGACTGGGTCGAGAGTCTGCAGCGGCAGTTGGCAGATAGTCAGACCAAGCCCTGGCCCCAGCGTGACGAAATCCTGCTCGCCTGCGCTGCCGCATCAGACACCGGTTTGAAGAAGCACCGTGCGCACTCGGCGCGCACGGTGCAGCCGCTGCTGTCGTCCAAGCCCATCATCACCGACCTAGCCGCCGAAAGCGATGCCTTGATGGGCCGGGCCCGGCCGCACTACGTCGTGAATGCTCCGCACCAACGCCCGCCGGCCACGGCCGAGACGGTGTTTGGTCGCGTGCGCCAGCAGTGGGCGCAATGGCGGCAGTCTGTAATCGGCCCCGCCGCTGCAACGCCAAGCTTGGCGGCCCCGAATGGGGCCGACATCGAGCGCCAGCTCAGCGCGTACTCGCAGCAAGCGACGCCCAGCGACATCGGCTCGGTGCGCGTGCTGCCTGGCGATGTCCTGGAGTACGTTCGGCCAGCGCGTTTTATGGAGCTTCCCGAGTTGAGCCCCAAGGACGAATCGCGCGTCGTGAACATGCGTCGTGCGTCCGTGACAATCCGGGTGGATTGCGCCAGCGGCTTGGCGCTGCCCATGTCCGTGGACTGGCGCGATGACGACGGCAAGGTGCTGCTCACAAAGCCCACGTCGGTCATCGATGCGACCACGGCTGTTCAGCATGCCGGCGATGCAGATAGCCGCGATTCGACCTGGGATCTGCGCTGGGGCGCGCGGGGCAAGGCGACTTTGGCCGGCCAACTGTGCCGGACGCTGACTCGTCTGAAGGCCAACGCGGCACCGGCAGACACGCCCGACGACGATGCGCAGGCCGCGCTGCTCTCTCGGTTGACGGCAGAGCGCTTGGCGCAGGAGAGCACGCCCGAGGCCATGCTGCTGGCTATCCGCGCGGTATGGCGCGACAGCTTGCCCTGAGCTTGCTGCTGTTGCGATCCCGCTAACTAGAATTCTCCCTGTCTCGGTTCAGTCCCGGTACACGCATGCATATGGCCTTCTCACATCCCTCATCAACGCGTCGAAACAAACTGCCGGAATGGGCCACGCGCATCGCGCTGACCTCGTTGTCCTGTCTGGCGTTGACGAGCAGCGCAGCGCACGCCACATCCTGCGAAACGCCTTTGGGTGAGCACTCCGCCATCCAGAATCTGTGCGCAGTGCATGAAGGCATGACCCGCTACTTGATTGGCGGCGCCTGGGGCTTCATGGACAAGTCTGGCAAGTTGGTGGGCGAACCGCGCTTTGACGATGCCGAAGATTTTTCAGAAGGGTTGGCCGCCGTTCAGGTGGGCAAGCTGTGGGGCTTCGTCAACAAGAGCGGGGACGTGGTGATTGCGCCCGCCTTTGAGTCGGTGGGGAATTTCTCCCATGGCCTGGCTGCCGCCACGCGGTCAGGAGACGGCAAATCGGGCTACATCGACCGCACCGGGCAATGGGTGATCGCGCCCAGCTATCAGACGGTGGGGCCTTTCCAGGCAGACACCGCCATGGTGAGCGAGTCGTACCGCAACAGCCTGCTGATTGACCAGCGCGGGCAGGTGCTCAAGCGCTTCGAAGCGGGTCTGCAGGTGGATGAGTTTCCGAATGCGTGGGGGCTGTACAAGGCCGAGCGCGACGGTGCGCGTTATCTCTGGCGGCGTGGTGGAGAGCGTATGCCGGCCCCGAAACAGTTGGCACCGTACTTCAACGATATCGGAGACGGCGATGGGCTCTGGCTGGCAACGCAGGACCAGTCGAACGGTGACGGCAGCCTTTGGGGCGCTGTAGACGAACAGGGGCACTGGGTCGTGCCCGCACGCTTTGCGGAGTTGGGGGTGTTCCAGAGTGGCTTGGCGATTGCGCGGCCGGCCAAGGACGCCGCCAATGACAAGGCGGATACCGCGACGCTGTCGGGGCTGATCGATCGGCAGGGCCATTTCGTGCAGCCGGCGCGCTACCAGCGCATCTATCGGCAGCCATGGGGTGGCTACTTTGCCGAGTACCCGGACCACGGAGGCCTCGACATCATCGGCCGGGACGGCAATGTGCTCGTGTCCGCAGAGACTTGCCGGACGCTAGAAGAGGTGAGCATCGAGTTTCCGATGGAGCCAAAGCAATGGGGCGCGGTGAAGGGCTGTGGCCAGAGCTGGGCGTTCCACGCCAAGGCAGGCATGCTTCACAGCCGTATTGCCGAGCCGACGGCCTACGCCTCCGGCACGCATCTGATGCTGATACGGCGCCCATCGGAAGACGGACAAGACGATGGCGCCGAGAAGGCTAAGGGCGCTGCCGTGCAGTTCGACATTTTCGATACGGCGGGCCGCCGCACGGTCTCCAGCGACGATGCCTCGATGCAAGGCGATCAAGCGCTGACGGGCCAGGACGACGACGTGTTCCTGATCCCATCTGGCAACACGCATGCGGCCCGCGAGCAGCAGGGCGCGCTGCCGCTGGCCGTGATCATCAAGGACTTCGAGAAAGTCCGCGTTATCACCCGCGATGGCAAGGTGGTAACCAATCCCCAGTGGAAGTATGAGAGCAGCCTGCTCGACTACCGCTATGCATCGGGTGGCAAACCGGTGGAAGGGCCGCTGGTGGTATCAACGGAAAACGGCTGGGGTGCCATTGACGGCCGCGGCCAGTGGCTTGTCCAGCCCCGGTATCGCCGCTTGTCGACGTTTAAGGATGGGGTCGCATTTGCCTTAGACGGTAAGCAATGGGTACTGCTGGAGCGCAATGGCAAGAGCCACGCGTTGCCGGAGGAGGGCTGGCAGTTCAAGCGTGTTGCGCCGGGCGTCTACATGGGGGACCTCCGTGGCGATGGCGACGTTCAGTACATCCGCTTCGACATGGTCACCGGGCAGACGACCCGCGTGAAGCTGCCGGTGCTTGCAGGTTACGGTGATTTTCATGAAGGCGTGGCCTCGGCGCAGGCATCGGATGGTCAGCATTGGGGGCTTATCAACGACCGTGGCGAGTGGGTTGTGCCACCGCGCTTTGATGGGCAGTTCGACGCCGTTGTTGATGAGGGGGATCGCCTCGTCGGCTGGCGAAGCACCACCTACTTCAAGCTGGGTGACTCCACCGAGAGTCTCTATGGCTGGTTCAGCCCGCAGGGTCAGGAGCTGGCGGTGCCCGCCTACAGCGCCATTGACTACGACGCCGAACATGGCGTGCTGCGCTTGACCAAGGATGGTGTGCTCAAGGGGCTGATGGCGCCGGACGGCAAGCTACTGCTGCCTGCTCAATACAAGGACATCCAGGCGGCAGGCGATTCGTATGTGCTGACGGGACCGACGCTGTACGGCCTGCTCGATGCGCACGGGGAGTGGTCGGCACCGCTGGCACAAGTTGAACTATCAGATTTGAGCAATCGTCCCTATCAACTGAAGAGCCGTGGTGCAGACCTTGTGGCGTTTGACATCCAGGGGCGGCAGTCCACAGCCAGCGCACCGCAGCCGATTGCGAGTGGCCAGGAGGAGCCTTCGCAGTGGTGGTGGCCGCATACGGAGCATGCGTATGAGGACAACGAGACCACCGTGTTCTACGGCTTCGACTTCAAGGAGCGCGTGCGCATTCCGGGCCAGTTGCCGTCGTATGCCGCGTTCTCGGAAGGGGTGGTCACTTTCACGCCGCGCGGCGCCAGCCGAAGGGTAGGAGAGGAGCTTGCCCTGGCGGATTCGCACGGCAACGTGCTGGGGCGTTATCCGTACAAGGAAATCGGGCCCATGTCCGATGGCTTTGCCACATTCGAGCAGTTCGCTCCACGCGCGCCGGTGGGTCGAAAGCAAGCCAAGAAGCCAAGCGCGGATGACTACGAACCCCGCACGCGAACGGGTTACCTAGACCGCCAGGGCAAGGTTGCCATTCCGCCTGCGTTTGATCGTGCGGAGAGCTTCTCGGAAGGGCGCGCCGTCGTGGTGGCCAAGGACAACATCGGTATGATCGACACGCACGGCAAGCTGGTGGTGCACGGCGCGTGGATGTGCGGCCGCGAGCCAGTGATCCTCGATGCCGCTGGCCAGGTGCTGTGGCCGACGGCGGCGGCAAAGAAAAAACACTGCTGAGGGAAGGGCGGCAAAGGCTCAGCGCCCCGGTGTCCGACGAATCCGACCGGCGATGCGAGCCCCCGCGCAACTGCGACACCCCAGCCTCAAACCGCCGTTCGAAGAGCGTTTGTGAGATGCGCTCGGGTCGGTACTTGACTCGCCTCTGACCAGTGAGTTACGGTAGATCTATGCAACGCGATCTGATCCCTTTCGTGACCATCATCACAACGACGCCCATTAGCAATGGTGGGTCGTCCTCGATGCGCACGCGGTAATTTTCGCTGTTGCATAACATCAAGGGCCCCGCCGGCATAGGACGGGGCCTTTCGCTTCTGCGGCTGATCGTCTTTCGTCGGTATGACAAGAGTATGGAGTCTCCGTGACCAAAGAAAATCACCACAGCCGAAATAGCGAACGCGAAGTGATGCTTGTTATCTCAATTCAAACGATTCCTGGAAAAGGCGACGAGCAAATCGCGGCCTTTGAAAGGCTCGCGCCGATCGTGCGTTCAGAGCCAGGCTGTCTTCAGTATGATCTGCACGCCGTTGTCGGTGACGAAGACAGATTTGTCTTGATTGAACGCTGGGCCTCGACTGAGGCGTTGGCGGCGCACGACGTGACGCCTCACATGATTGCCGCCGATGCGCACAGTCCGACCTTCAGGGCTGCGCCCGCGCAGGTTTTGCATCTCACCGCGAATAGCCTCGCTTAATCGATCTGGCAATCCAACTTGCGAGTGCGGCTCAAATCATGAAACGCTGGGCCTCCCGTCGCAGAGTGGACTGCTGCACAAATTTGTGATCAGCCGTGAGCTGGCCGCCTGGATGCGAGATGGTTACCTCCGGGTTACTCGCGTCCGCATCGGCCCAACGTATCGGTCATGCACGCATGAGTTGAGCGACTGGTGCGGAACGTCAATCGCCAGCGCATCGCAGCCCAGATCGGAATTGATATGCGGGCAGGCCGCAAGATTTCACACGAAAGGTACGATCACCGTAAGCCCCCAACCGTGACCGTCTTTCACTCGGCCGGGCAGAAGGGGCCATGTTGCTTCAACCGCCTAAAAGGCGGCATCCGCTTTCCGTGCGTCGGACATCCTCCTCCGAGTTGATGGCAATGCATGCTTTTCATTCGCACTAGCGTATGTCATGATCAAGCGCATGAACATTCGAAACGCTTCGACCTATTTGCACCATCACCACGGACGCCCTTTGTTGCGCCGTGGTTCGTTTCGCATCTAGTCATTGAATCGGGAGCTTTACCGATCGGGACAACAAAAAAGGCGCCTCTGGCGCCTTTTTTGTTTTTGGCCGCCTTGAAACCGTGCTGCGCTGATCGATCGATAAATTAAGGAGTGTCTTCGATGCAACAACCGTGGAAGGAAGTGTCCTTGTCCGATTTGCCACTCAGGGAGGACCTCAAGCTGCAGCACGCATACGGGGCACCGCAGCTCGACGTGCCGGTTTGCCTGAACGTCAACGAGAATCCGTATCCACCGTCGCGGGTGCTGGTCGAGCGCATCGCGGCTGCCGTGGCCGACGCGGCGCACCAGGCAAACCGCTATCCCGACCTTGACTTTGCCGAATTACGCGCGCAGTTGGCCGCGTATCTGACCCACGACACCAGGTTGACGATCGACGCGTCGAGCGTCTGGGCGGCCAACGGTTCGAACGAAGTAATCCAGCAAATTCTCCAAGCATTCGGCGGTCCTGGGCGGACAGCGCTTGTCTTTACGCCCGCGTATCCGATGTACGAAGAGTACTGTCGAACGACCTTCACGCACCTTCATGCATTGCCGCGCACCGACGATTTCGCGCTGGATCTGAACCAGGCAATGGCCAGCATTCGCGTGCACCAGCCGAGCGTGGTTCTGCTGACGTCGCCGAACAATCCGACCGGCACCGCGCTTCCCTTTGATGATATTCGCGCGATACTCGACGTCGCGCCGGGCCTGGTCATCGTGGACGAAGCCTATGCAGAGTTCCGGCGCGACGGCGTCCCTAGCGCGGTGACGTTGCTGCCCCATCACCCATGGCTTGTCGTGACCCGCACGCTCAGCAAAGCGTTCAAATTCGCGGGTGGCCGCGTCGGATACTGTGCGTGCGCGCCGGCGATCATTGAAGCGCTGAAACTCGTTCGGCTCCCATATCACCTATCCGCTTTTACGCAGGCAGCTGCTTGCGCAGCGCTCAGCGTGCGTGACGAAATGCTGTCGCAAGTGGACGCGATCAAAGCCGAGCGTGATGCGACCGTCAACTGGTTGCGGGACCTGGGACTTACGGTGGCCGATTCGGACGCCAACTTCGTGATGTTCGGCAAATTCGACGATCGCCGTCGCATATGGAGTGGACTTCTGGACCACGGTGTCTTGCTTCGCGAGGTCGGTCCGCCGAAGTTTCTGCGGGTGTCGATTGGTACCCCTGCCGAGATGGCCGAGTTTCGCACCGCCTTGCTTGCGGTGATGGCCTAGTTTCTCGAAAGCGCCTCGCACATTCCTACGCTGCCCCCCCGCCTGTGGCGATGGTCACCAGCGACGAGAGGCTGCGCAGCACGCTTTCGCGGCGGGGACGCGGCCATCACCGATGGCCACTGCCTCCATGTAGTCGGAGGTACCGGCCGCATAACGTCTGGCCCACATCAGGAGGAAGCCTGCAGCCACGCCGCCTAGCGGCAGCGCGATGCGCCACTGCCAAGGGAGGCGCTCGGCGATCTCAACCAGCGAGCCGCTGTGGCCTGTCACGTGTGGCAAAGGATTCTTGCTGCCCCGCCCGAGCCACTTCAACAAGCCGTTCCTCGGATGCTCCCGCTATTCGCCGAATGGTGGCTGTGGGCACCAAGAGACGATTTGACGCCCTCGGGCGTTGGATCCGGATCGCACCAGCAATACGCATTTCCCCCAAACCAAAGGACGAACAGCATGATCGAGAGTGTAATCAGATGGGCGAATCAGGTCCGGTATCGCAATCCCCACGGAAAGCCGCACGCCATTGATGTAAAAGCAAATGGTCTGCCAAGGATTCCGAAATACCTAGGCAAGCGAGCAAACGAGACAGCCGCAGCGATTGCCGCGCACCCAGGCAACGACTTTGACAAGTTGAAGCTGATATATGACTACTTGGACGAGTACAACGATTTTGTAGCGACTTTCTCCGTCTGCAAGAAAGGCTGCAACCATTGCTGCAAGATCGACGTGGACGTCACCAAGGTGGAGGCCCTCTACATCGAGCGCTTCACTGGGAAAACGATGCACAGAAAGCGTAAGCGCTCGCAAGGGCATCGCACCGCTTGTCCGTTGTTGGGTGCCGATGAGACGTGCAGCGTGTACGAGTACCGGCCATTCAATTGCCGTACGTTCCATGCCTTGGATGATCCTGACTTGTGTGCCAAGCCCGGCGTAAATCATCTAGTGTACGGCGCATCGTCTTCGCCACAGCAAGTTGACTGTTATGCGCAGATGAATGAAATCAGAAAGGCGCTGAACCAGACCGGCGAACGGAAGGACATCCGCGATTATTTTGGTAAGTGAAGCTCGCCGTGCCCATCATTCCGGAGAAGGTGCATTGACGATCCTGCCGGTGCCAATTCCGCTGGGCTAGGCGAGCGTATTGCCTACCGCTCAGGATCGTTGCCGGGTTCGGGATCGGAGCGCGGAACATCGCGCTCCGGCGTCCCGCCCCGCGATGGCTGCTGGCCAGGCGGTTTCTGCTTGCCGAACAATGGATTACGCTCTGCTGCAGACTGCAGACTGCAGACTGCAGACTGCAGACTGCAGACTGCTGAGTCTGGTCTCTCCGTTCCCGCAGTTCCTGGGCCATATCGCGACGCTCCACAAAAATCCGCTGAATTGCGCCATCAGCAAACTCAACATGGAGCCGCGCATCGGCCGCCACCCGCGCCGCCTCCATCTGGAACTCCAGCGGCCCGGTTAGCTCCAGCACTGGCCCAAACTTCCGCTGCGCCAGGCGCAGGGCAATCTCGATCGCATCCCGATCGTTCTGCCACAGACGCACCGACTTGCCCTGGTCAACCAGCAGCGCAGCACCGTTGCGCTGGTACTCCACGTCGCCGTTGCGCTGCACCCGGTGCGTGATGACGGGACCGTCGTACAAGATCGCGTTGGGCTGCACTGGCCGCGCAGATCGGATGGTGAGTCGACGCGCATCCTCGGCCGGTTCATCAGGCCGCAGCCGCTGCAGCTCGAACAGCGCCGCGGTGTCGCCGCGCTGGCCACGTGCTGCGAGATACGCCAGGTAGCCCATCCGATTGGCATGATTTGGTCGGGCGCCATGATGCTCGACTTCCTCGGCAACGGCCATCCGACCTATACCGCAGCCCACGACGCGAGCCTCCGCGCGATCCAGACCACTCTTAGCAAGGGCCCCCGAACTCCAGACATGGGGCAAGGCCAGCACCGTCGACGTCGGGCAACAGAACTACTTGTCGGGGCAATCGTTCCGACCACGTAAAATCTGGCGGCAGTCGCTCACAGATCCGCATGCGGTAAGGTCTTGCGATTTCACGGCTCTTGCACATGAAGAATTGATTCCTCTCATCCAGTCGACGCTACAGCCGATAGATGGACCATACGTCGTCCTTGGGGAGTCATTTTCGGAGCCTCTGACCAAGCAACGTTGTTCGTTTTGCCCCGAATTCAAGCAAGAGGCTGCCTGTCGGGATCTCGTCCAGAGCTATAGCCATAGCGAGGCAAGTCGCTCGGTCCGCGTCGCCGAGTCGGTGCTACGGCGCCGGGTGCAGCAGCTCCAGACGGAGCGCCAAGGCATCGCGCCTCAAGGCAAGGTCATGACCGCGGATCAGCAGCGTATCCAGGAGCTTGAGACCGGCAAAAGACGTTCTCGCGTTTTGGTGCTGACCGACGGATCGAAACGCAGCCGATACGCCGGCACACCGAGCACGAACACCTCCAGCAAACGCGTCTTCTCACGGCTGCTTAGACGCACCGGGTCCCACACCCAGGTCCAGCTAAACCGCTTGCCGCAGGCTCGGCACTTGAGCCGCCCGTCGAACAGTTTGCATGGCCTGCTTGCGGAACATTCAGGACAGCGTTTTATCGTCGGACCAGAGTAACTCTGACTCTGGTCCGGTTTGGGGGAAACCACCCAATATTTACGGCTCGACGAGCTAGATCCGGCGCTCGTCTTGTTGGAATGTGCACTCAAGGCGACTAGATAAGTGCATCGGTCGCAACTACGCTAGAGAACCTGCGGCGCCAAAACGGCAAAAAAAACCTGCGCGGGCTGACGTTTTTTGCGGGGAACCCCGATGCAAATTTCAGTGAAAACCGGTCACGGCCAGGTCGAGGTCCATACCGCGCGACGGACAGACAAACGATGGTCGAGTGACTATCGTTATGTTCCGCATCACGGCACACCAACTGAATGGACATCAGCCTACTCGCCCGAGGGATTCCTCTCTGAGGGGATGGCGTTGAACGCGGGCATTCTGATGGCTAAAGAACTTGCGCAGCAACGCGACGCTCAACGTCACACCACGAAGGCTGGGAAAGAGAGATCGGTGCAACGCGCACCCCCTCCCTAACCCATTCGTGGATCCCAAGGCGCGATCCTGCAATGGCTTCATACCAAGCGAACACCGAGGTGGTCCTCTTCATATCCCCCTAATGCCACCGGTGTTCCTGTCTGGAATAGCCCCTTCTGAACCCCTCACCAGTTTCGAGCGCATCCGCATTCAGTTGGCTACTGAGCCGTGCTGGCATCCACCCAGGTAAAGCCCAGCGCGGAGATGCCGGTAATGAGTTGTTGGAAGTCAGGGAAGCCCGTGGCAACCAGCCCCGGCTCCAGCCAGAACGGATGGAAGAAGAACGAGGCAAAGCCGTCGCGTACCACCAGAGCGTAGGTGGCGTTGGTCAGGATGTCCGCGACGTTGTACGTCAGGCAAGACGACGGATCGATTGCGCAGATGTTGTATTCCACATTGCCGAGGTTCTCCGGAATCACGCGTTGGCCGTAGTAGTCCTTTTGAATGATGTAGGGGAAAAACTGGCCGACCGAGAAGTCGTGTCCCGGCGCCGTCGAAGCGAGCGTCTGCGGGTTATCCGACGTGTAGTACACCACGCGCTGATAGGTGTTCTTGAAGTACTTCGGCACAGCCTTGATGGCCAATGGCGACGACTGGTAGTGTGGTGCCTCCCACGCAAATGGGAAGTATCCGTTGAGTTGCAGTTCCAGCAACCCGGCCGACAAGCGACCGGCCGCCCATTGGGTCGAATCCTCATTCACGGGCCGGTTCTGCGTGGCGAGCCAGAACTCATAGTCGTTCGCGCTGACCGCGTTGATCAGGTTCGGAATGTTGCTGTACTGGTGCGTGTAGCCGTGCATCAGGACGTGACCGCCGCGCGCCCGGGCGTAGTTCAGCGCCTGCTTCAGCCCCGTTGCGTTGACCATGTGGATGGTCTGCGCCACGCCGCCGTTATAGACACCGTTCGGATCGGTGTACACCGGGATGGTCGCAATCGAGAACGGAACCTTCTGGCCGTACAGGTAGTCCGTCAACTGCTGCATCGAAGACACCGTCGTGGTGGCATTCACGTCTTCCAGACGGACAAGCGCACGGTGCAGCGTGGGCGCATTGGTGCCCAGAATGTCATGCAGCATGTCGCAGATCACCAGGTAGCGGTCACGCGGTCCGATGTACGAGAACGGCATGTCGGCGAAGTACCAGAAGTTTCCCGAGCGAATGACATATGGCACGGCCGGCTTCGTGGTGGGGCTGACCGAGTTGGAGATGGTCACCAAGGTCGTGGCCTTGGTTGCATCGGCTACCGCCGTCACGCCGATGTCGGGGTCTGCAGTAACGGCCCCGGTCGTAGCATTGAAGGCGTAGTACTTGGTCATGATCTGGCTCTTGTACGTGATCGTGTCGTAGAAGCCAGGGTTCGGTGCACTGGCCGACGGCGTCGCATTCATGCCAGCCAGATTGACGAAGTTAATGCCGTAGCGCGTGGTGAACGGATAGGCCGTGTTCCAGGCCAACTCCCACAGGTTGTACTTGAACCAGACGACGGTCTTCTGCGTGGTGCTCACGTCCGATAGGAACGCCGCGGGTATGGGGTTGTTGTAATAGCTCCCCATGTAGAACGTGGCGGTGTACTGCTCGGTCATGCCCGCCGTGTAGTTCTGCACGGGCAGCATGGTGATGGTGGTGTTGAAGTGCGCGAGCAGGTTGTACAGCATGATCGCGTACGCCTTGCCCAGGTTGGTGTACGGGTCATTGGCGGGTGCGTCGTACAGCACCAGCATCTTGGCCGGCGTGGTCTGCGCTGATGCCGATCCGCCGATCGTCACGCAGATGGACCCGACCCCGAGGGTGCAGGTGGCGCTCTGAGACAGCTCCGTTAGCGAAACGCCCAGCAGGCCGCCCGCAAATACCAGCGCACAGAGAAACTTTCGAAACAGCGTCTTCATGATGACTCTCCGGCTCATGGGCAATCATGGGCGATACACCGAGCCATCCGCTTGGCGGTAGAGCCCGAGGTTGAAGTTGGGGCCACGGTCGTGGCCACGTTCGGTACCCGTTACCTCGTTTTCCGGCATACCAGGACGGACTTCAGTCATGACCACGGTGGGTGGCGGTGGAATGACCTGTCCGTTTTCATCCATGACGCCGTAGCCGTAGGCGCGCGCGCCACCAGTCACGGGCTTGGGTGTGGCTACCGCCACGACAGTGGGCCGCATGGGTTGCGCAGTTGTAGTCGTCGCCGTTGTATATGCGGGTGCTTCTTTCTTGTTTCCGCTCTCACCGCCGCTGCCGGGGTCCGTAGCGCTGGCCACGACAGCGAGATTGTCCGCATCGCCGGCCCATGGTGGCGATACGATCAGCCACCCGGCAACGAGGGCGGAGGCCAACAACACGCCTCCCCCGATCCGTTTCGCTTTCATCAAAACCTCCCACCCAATCACGCGACGCTATGCGGGTAACCAATGCACAGTGGCCTTTGTCGCTTCCTTCTTGATGATTTCCAGACCTGTGTGGTCGTTTGACCACACAGGGTATGCAATTGATCAACCCGGGAAATTTCAGGGCACCGCCGCAATCACCATCCCGCGCGGGATATTGCCGCTGGCCGCCGACCCATTCGTCACCGCGGTCAGCTTGCCGGTGGTGCCGTCCACGCGGTAGGCGGTGACGGTGTTGTCAACGCCGCTCACCACATAAGCGAAAGTGCCTGCGGGGTTCAGCAGGACAGTGACGGGGGCGTTGCCTGTGGCGGTGGTGTCGATAAGCGTCAGGGCACCATTATTTGGATTGATCGAGAACACGCTCACGTTATTGCTGAGCACATTGCTCACGTACAGGAAGCCGCCCGAGGGTGAAATCGACATATAGAACGGGTTGGTGCCCGCCGCGACTGGTGTGCCCGATGCTGTGAGTGCGCCAGTGTTGCTGACGCTGTAGATGCCGATCGTGTTGTCTGCAGAGTTGGCCACATACGCAAAGCTGCCGGCCGGGTTGACCGCGATGAACTGCGGCGTATTGCCGGTGTTGACCGTGGTGCCCACCTGCGTGAAGGCGCCCGTGCTGTTGTTGATGGCAAATGCCATGGCTGTGCCGGTGGTGCTGCCGCTGTTGGCGTTCACCACGTAGGCGAAGGTGCCCGCGCTGTTGACGGTGACGGTGTACGGGTTGGCGCCTGCCGTGATGGCTGACAGTGCGGTCAGCGCGCCCGTGCCAGTGTTGACCGAAAACGCCGAGAGCGTGTTGTCTCCAAAGTTGGCCGTATACGCAAACTTGCCGTTGGGTGTGCGCGCGATGCTGAACGGCTGTATGCCGGTCACAGTGGGCGAGCCCACCATGGTCAGCAGCCCGGTGGTCGGGTTGATTGACAGCGTGGTGATGGTGTTGTCGTTGGCGTTGGCCACGTACACGTACTTGCCTGCCGGATCAACGGTGAGCGACAGCGGCCCGAGCCCGACGGCCACTGCCGTGCCGATGGCTGTGGGAATGCCAGTGGTCAGGTCCAGCGTGAAGGCGGAGATGGTGCCGTCGTTAGAGTTCACGGCATACGCAAACAGCGGCCGCGGTGCGCACGCCACCGCAATGTTGGTGACATTGCTGGTGCCCACTGTGCCGCTGCCGTTGGTGACGGTGCAGTTTTCCCCTGAAGGCCGGGTGCCTACCGTCGCAGCGTACGGCCTGCCCTGCGCGAGCGCGGTTGGGAAGCGGAAGTTGCCGTTGGCGCTGACGGTAATGGCGTCGCCGCCGTTGTTCAGCAGAGTGACCGATTTGCCCGTAGTCAGGCCGCTGACGGTGCCGCCCACGCCAAAGGTTGTCACCGGTGAGGGCGCGGGCGCGGGCGCGGGCGCGGGCGTGGCGTTGCTGCTCGGCGGGTTGGCCGCTGGGGGCGAGGCATCACCGCCGCCGCCGCAGGCCGTAAGCCCCAAAGACATCGCCGCCGCTGCCATTACCAGCGCCGCGCCGTGGATGCCGCGCGCGCGTGTCGCACTGCGAGGGGGAATCGGTGCGGGCGTTGGTTGCCCATGTGTGCCGCTCGCGCGTTGCGCTTGGGCGATTGACAGCTCGGCCATGGCTCCCCCCGTTCTGGTTGTCGCGAGTGTGTGGACTCGTGTTCCCCAAAGCATAGGAACCCCGACCCATATGCCGACATAGGCTAATTGACCGACGAGGCCCTCCGCTTCATGGACGGGAACGTGCGGTGTGCGCCGGTTGCAAGCGTTTGGCGCGATACTTGGGCCACTGTTGCTTGCCTTGCCATGCTTGGCTCCGCCGTTGAGCGGCCGCACATTCTGATCGCAGGCAATGCGAGACAGGACAATTCGACTCTTTGCAGCTGGTGACCATACGAAAGGCGGCCAGGGCGTTTCACGTCCACGCCGTGCTGGGTTTCCAACTGTGTTCGTCGGCGCAGAGAATATGGTCCGATACACTGAGGACGCCCTCGCGTTACCGTCGCGTACTGAAAAACTGTGCGCCGCCGGTGCAATGGGAATCCTACCGCCCGAGCAAAAATGACTCTCAGAGGTCTGCCGATGTGCAGCGTTGAGTGGACCGAGAACATCTTCCAGAAGGAGCGCGGCATATGCCAACCAAAACGAAGCGTGGCCCCACCCACTCGGCCACACGCGGGACGGTCCTACCGCGCAACCGCAACGTCGCGCTCGCAGAACTGCGTAACCTGAAGATGGCCAAGTCCGCGCACGCGTTCGTGCGCGGCAGCACTACAAAGTTCTACGAGTGGTTGGAAGAAATCAGCCCAAGCACGTTACCAGCGGGCCCGGCCATCTGGATATGTGGGGACTGCCACGTGGGCAACATTGGCCCTGTGGGCGACACCGCCGGCCGGGTCGCGATTCAGGTCCGCGATATGGACCAGACAGTCATCGGCAATCCGGCACACGACCTGATCCGGCTGGGGGTGTCTCTCGCCACGGCCGCACGCGGATCGGACCTGCCCGGTGTTGTCACCGCGCAGATGGTCGAAGCGCTCATGGCGGGCTACATGGCAGCTCTGAAGGCGGGCCGCACGCATCGGCTTCCGCCCAAGCCTCCAGCAGCGAAGACCGCCATGAAGGCTGCGACCCGCAGAACATGGAAGCAACTCGCGAGCGACCGCATCGAAGACGCGAAGCCGACGATCCCCCTCGGCAAACGCTTCTGGCCTTTGCGCAAGGCGGAGCGCGACGCGCTTGAGGCGCTTTGTCGGGAAACCACGCTACCCCTTCTCGTTACCCGCCTGTACTCCCGAGAGCCTGCGGACCAGATTGAGCTTATGGATGCAGCGTATTGGGTAAAGGGATGCAGCTCGCTGGGGCGGCTCCGCTATGCAGCGTTGCTTGCCGTCGGAACAGGGAAGAACCGGCACTATTGCCTATTGGATTTCAAGGAGGCTGCAGCGCCTGCGGCGCCCAGGCAGCCGCAGACCAATATGCCGCGCGACAACGGCGAGCGTGTCGTCGCGGGCGCAACGCACCTTGCGCCGTTTCTGGGAACCCGGATGGCTGCCCTGCGGGTGTTGGATACCAGCGTCTTCGTGCGGGAGTTGCTCCCCCAAGACTTGAAACTTGAGATTGACACGCTGCCGCAAGCGGAGGCCACTGAAGTCGCACGCTACCTCGGCGCGGTAGTCGGTGTCGCGCATGGGGGACAACTTTCGCGAAACGATGCTGGGGTGTGGCGACGCGAGCTACAGCGGCGCCACGGTAAATCCATCGATGCGCCGTTCTGGCTGTGGACGAGCATCGTGGATCTGGTGGGAAGACACGAACGCCAATATCTTGATCACTGCCGGCGCTGGGCGTTGGGACACAGCACCACCACCTAAATCTTTATGGGGCACCTGTGCTAGTCCGCCTCTTCATTGCGAGACGACAGAGGGGCTGCAAGACGGGGGGACGCAGCAGCAGCAGAAGAAGACAGCGCTGATCGCCTTAAGCCTCCATATCGTCGTGACTTCGTTGCAGCGCCTAGAAGTTGCTCACCTCACCGCGTGTTTTAGGAGGAGTCGTCGCGATGACGCTTCGGCCGCGCCTAGCCCTGCACGTGGATGTCGCTGCTGATGATCGTGCCGAAGGAGCGCGGACTGTCGTCGCGGCCATGGGCCGGGGCGGCGACCGTGGCCTGCCGAGCGAGTGCAGCAGTGGCCATCTGTTTGGCTTTTATGGGGGATCGCCTCTCATCTTGTTGCCGATAAAAAAAAGTGCCCGCCGGGGGACGGAGCACAAAACTGTTGGTCGTGTATTCGTGTATTCGTGTATTCGTGTATTCGTGTATTCGTGTATTCGTGTATTCGTGTATTCGTGTATTCGTGTATTCGTGTATTCCCGATTCCAGCCATCTGATTCACCTGCACGACCCCGTAGGTGTTGCGTAGCGCCGCCGCGCCTCGCTTGTTCTCCGGTGCCAGGGCTGTGTCTTGACTGACCACGAACCTGCGCCGCCACGCCAGACAATGCACTCTCAGCAAGCGGCTCGATGTAAGGCATTTGTTGTTGCACGACTGATGTGGAGGCTGCGGCCGCCGCGAAGTTCAGCGTCATCGCAACGTCAGCGGTAACTGCGGTCTGCTCAAGCGTGTAGTCGGCCGGCAAGTGCCGAGCATGGCGCTACGAGGTGATTGTTGGCATGGCTCGCGCCTCCCCGCAGGGCATGGAGCGACATCTGTGCCATGTCGGTTTCGGCCTTGATTTTGCGGGGCATGCGTCCGTCTCCAGTCGCACTGAGCGGCACGAAGCGTGCATTTCTGTATCACGGCTGAAACAAACGCGGCGCTCGCGTACGACGACATAGTTAGAAGGGGCGGCAGGTCCAGCGGAAATCACGCAACATTTCAGTGCGACTCCGGCCGCTCGCGATGTTGCCTGCCGAGTGCTCCGGTAGAACTTATCCATGCTGAGGGTGGCTCATCCGACACTCGTCTTTTCAGCCCACACGATAAGTCGCGGGCTTTTTTTCCACGGGTTGTTTTTTGGGGAGGACGGCCGCCACGGCTCCTAGCACTTTAAGCATTGCGGCATGCCGGAAGCGTAGGCATAGCGTCAAACCGCAGCCTATCGCTCGATGTCACCGCCTAGCTCCGGATCCGGGGGCTGCGCGCCTCGATCCGATATATCTGCTCTATGGCCTGGCGATGGCGTGCCAGGATCAAATGTCGGCGTCTCCGGTTGCTTGCCAGATGGTGGCGTTGACCGACTCGTCTCCTGCGGCCGACGGGAGGCCAGTTCTTGCAGAATGTCCCTACGCTCGACAAACATGCGGTTAATTGCGCCATCAGCAAATTCAACATTGAGCCGCGCATCTGCCGCCACCCGCGCCGCCTCCATCTGGAATTCCAACGGTCCAGACAGCTGCAGCACCGGCCCAAACTTCTGCTGCGCGAGGCGCAGGGCGATTTCGATCGCATCCCGATCGTTCTGCCACAGACGCACCGACTTGCCCTGGTCAACCAGCAGCGCAGCACCGTTGCGCTGGTACTCCACGTCGCCGTTGCGCTGCACCCGGTGCGTGATGACGGGACCGTCATACAAGATCGCGTTGGGCTGCACCGGGCGCGTAGGTCGGATCGTGAGTCGGCGCGGATCTTCGGCCGGCTCTTGAGGGCGCAGTCGCTGCAGCTCGAACAGCGCCGCGGTGTCGCCGCGCTGGCCACGTGCTGCGAGATACGCCAGGTAACGATCCTCCTGCGACGGCCGAGACGCCCTCAACGTATCGCGCTCGGCCGTGATGGCGCGGCTGAGCGCCGTTTCCTGCTCCACGCGCGTCATCCGCGCCGTCGACAATGCCGCCTTGACCTGTGCTGCCCGCGACAGCTTCGGATCTTCACCGATAGCGCTGCGTGCCGCACGGAACGCCGACCGGATTGCCTCGCGCCGTTCACGCTCGCTCTGCAGCTGCGCCGCCCACGCCGCGCGGTCAGCCTGGCCGAAGACTGCACGCTGCAGCATGAACTCACGCCACAGCGCCGGCGTCGGCTCCGGCCGCTGTGGTGAGGGCGCTTCAATCTCCCGGCCGGTCTGCGCCCGATAGGTTGTGCGCAGCAGCTGCGCCGCATCTGCCCAGGACAGATTCAATTCCTTCGTCAGGAAATCCGATACGTTCAGGTTGCGCATGCCGGCACGGATGCGATCACCACCGTCCGCACCCTTGGTGATCGCGTACTTGTCGACGATCAGCCCATGCGTGCGCGAGAGCGTATCCAGCAACCGCTGCGCATCCAGGTTCGCCTTGATCTCGCGGAACTCGGCCCGCTCAATGTCGCCGCGCGCAGCCCGCCGCTCCGACAGATCTCGCGCCAGCTGATCCAGCACACTGTCCGCTTCCCGTCCCGTCGCTGTGCGCGCCCGGCTGTTGAACTGCACCACAATGTCGCCGGCGCCCACGGCCGCTGGCCATGACGGCGGATGCTGCGAGTGGCCGGGGGGAGCGTCAGCCCTAATGGGCTGGCTGTTAATTGCATTTATTCCTGCATCCGACTGCGCGCGCTCAAACGGCATCGAGCCGATCGCATCAAAGCCCTCGATCTCAGCCAGATTGCGCGGCCCCGGCCGCTGCCCAAATGGGGCTGGTATACCCGCGGCACCTGGTGGTGGCGCAAACTGGTACTGCGTGAACTTCGCAGCGCTGGCCGAAAGCAAGCGCGCTTGGCTTGCAGGGTCGCCAGCTTGGTAGGCGTCATACATCCGCGCTGCCACAAAACGCCAAGCTAGATCCTCGGCCGATAGACTTACGCTTCTTCGTTCGCTTGTTCCCGCTCCAGCGAAATCGCCAGCCCGTCGCAATGCGTCAGCTCGTTCGGCTTGCTCGACTCCCAGCTCCAGTAGTGGATCAGCCGGCAGTAGCTCTTGAGCTCGCGTGGGGTGGCCATCCATACCGCCGAAGGGCAGACCTCGCACACGGTCTGCGGATTCGGGCGCCGCGCGGGGTCGATCTGCATCAACGTCAACGCCACCACGCCCGTGCCCGCCTCGCCGGTCACGTTGGCTTGGCTGCGCTTCGACTTCTCTTCCGAACTCCGGGCGTGAATCACCCCATCCGCGTCCACCGTCTCGTTCGGCCCAACGCCAGGCGCCGTGCTCTCCATACCCGCTGCGCTCGCCTCGGTCGAGTGCTTTGCCATCCAAACCTCCATAGGGTTGATAGAACTGAAACTCGCGCTCGGCCAGCAGCGTGCGCTGCTCATCCGCCGGCGCTTCCCGATAAATCTTGTAGAACGGACTGCCACCGTTCAGGTATTTGACTTCACGTGCCCGCGAGGTATGCCACTCGGCCAGCGCCTCACGAAACATGACTGGCGTGGTGCGCGGCTGACCAGGCGCGACGTATTCCGCATGCACCCGGGCTTCCATCGCGGCCCGCTTGTCTTCGGCGCTCAACTCAACGAACTCGCGCGAGAAAACGTATTCCTTGAGGTTCACACCCTTGGCCGCGCCAGGCGGCTTCACGTTCTCGTATTCATTGCTGCGACCGGCATTGCGCGTGCGCACCTCGCCGAATTCGGCCAGCAACGATCGGAAGTCTTCGTAACATGTGATGTCCCGCGCCAGCACGGCGTCCAGGATCGCCGACCGCAGCTCGCGGTTCGACCCATCGAACGCATCGCCCTTGTAGCGGCTGATCATCTCCGATGAGTCGGTGAAGGCCACGCGCCGGTTGTCGCGCGGGCTGGCCAAGCCGTACTTGGCATTGACGTGTTCCTGGAAGGCCTCCAGGAAGCGCGTTTGCTGGTCGACCTTGCCGAAGGGGTCCAGACGCCGGCCCGTCAGCCGGTTCAGCGCCGGCACCACGACGTGGATGTGCACCTTGCGCTCCACCAGATCACCCGTCTTGCGATCGGGATAGCTCTTGAGACGCGGCACGTGCGCTTCGGCGTAGAAATTGTATTCGTCCGGCCGGTAGGCCGCGAACATGAACGCCTCGAAGTCACGCACGATCTCGGCCAGCACCTCACGCGACAGCTCGTCCTCTTTGAACGAGAGCGTGACATTCATGTACCGGCTGGCATCGGTGCTGTCCATCGACTGGATCAGCGCATCGGTCAAGTCCAGGTCGCCGGCGAGGATGACGCGCTCATCCATCTCGTCGCGCGTGAACTCGCGGTCTTGCTTCTGGCCTTTTTCCAGATACTCCTTGACGCCTTCGCGGTAGTGCCGGATGCGGATCAGCATGGGCTGCTCAGTCCACCTGGGCCAGCGTGGCCTTCAGATACCGACCAATCAGCTGCAGCCGGTCGAGCATCTGCATGTAGGTTTCCTCAGACAGAGCGCCGCGCTCATGGTCTGCACTGGCTTGGCGCGCGAGCCGCTCGATGTCGCGGCTCGTCTTGCCAAAGATGAACAGCAGGCGTTCGCGGTGGGGCGTGGCCTTCAGACGCGCCACCAGCTGCGTGCGGTTGGCCAGCACCGCCTGGCGGAAGAACTCGGATTGGGTCAGGCCAGACGCCGCGACCTTGGCCAGGTACGCCTCGCGATCAGCTTCCGACAGCCGGAAGCTGATCGGCTTAGACAGGCCACCTTCGGGCTTCGGTTTGGGCATCGCAGAGTCTTCTTGTCGGGGTTGGGCTGCTGGATCGGGCGCGTCGCGCTACGCATAACAGGGGCGCGGAGGGCCGTCCTGTCGCGCAGTTCCACGCGGCAACGCCGCGGGGGGTTTCAAAGGGGCGAGCCCCTTTGGCACGTTGTATTTTACGGGAGGCGGAGCATCACGTAAACATACACTACGTGCCTTATGACTTTGATCTAAGTGGCAACTATTCAATACTCTTACCAGAGTATGGTGAGACTCCTGAATAGAGATACAGAATCCTTTAGAATCCGGCGGAATCAATGCAGAACTGATGCAGAGCTATCTAAGAATCGATCGGTAATGATGCGATCACCGCGATACGGTGACTCGCCGAATCTCGTTAGCGGCTCATGAGTCACTTTTTGGCGCGCATATGAACGTTCAGGAATTCCAGAATCAGGTCCAGCCAGCACGACGACGCTCAATAATGCATCCGTGGCTCGCCGACATTCAGGCGCTGCGGGCGGCGGGTTACACCATCGAGCAGGTGCGCCAATTCCTCGCCGCGAATCAGGTCGTCGTGGCGTTCTCGACCTTGGCCGCCTTCATTGCACGGCAGACACCGCAGGAGAAACCGGCGCGCTCTCGGACCGCTCCGGCTGCGAACGTGAGCGAACCTGTCCGGCAAGCCGCTGACACGTCAGCACCGCCGAAGAAAGCGGAGCGGTCTTACAAGACCACGGAAGAACTGGCCAAGGAGAACCCAATGCTCAACAAGCGGGCCATCCTCGACTTGTACGCCCGCCAGTTCCAGGCAGAGCCGCCGAATCCGTTGGATGAGTTGATCCGCAAACAGGAAGAACGCAAGCGCTTGGCGCGTGAGCAAGCCAGTGCAGGGAGCGCAGGGGCCGGGCCGACTGCTGCGAGTGGATAGAAGGGAAGGCGGTCAGCGTCAGGAGTGTCCGCGCCCAGGTCGAAGGGCATAGGGGCCCCCTCCGGGGACATGGTAGCGTTGGTTACCTTCCAGGCGGTTGTCGCGCGGCCAGCGCGGCTCGCGGGACCGAGTAGCAGGTTGGACTGACAACGCCCCTACTTCAGCGTTGCCTTTACTCGACTACCCTTCCCTGCAAGCCCGTTCGCCATGCTGGGCAAACTGCTTACGGCAGGCTGGGCAGTGCCGTCATGCCGCAAGGGTGGGCGGGCCATGCCCGCCCTAGGGGCGCGACGTTCGCGCCCAGTCCAGCTTAGTACTCGTCCGGGAACAGCAACGTCGTCACGCTGCGATCAGCTTCGGTGATGACCCATACCTTGCGACTGCCGACCATGTAGCTCGACATGAGGCGTCCGCCCTCTTCCAGCGCGCGGGTGTTGCTGTTGCAATCCTCTTCGCACATGTCGCCCCAGTCGCCCATGGCGTGGCGCGCAACCAGCATGGCGGGCACGACCGGCAACAGGCCACGCTCCTTCATGAAGTCATAGCATCCTGTGGTCATCGCCACGTCGCCCAGCTTGAAGGGCGAGCCACGGCGCTGCTCGACACCTGCGGGGGCCGCACCTAAAAAATGCTCGGTATAGGTGCCGTCCGCCTTGTGATAGACGTAGCGCTCGCCCATGTTGCCTGCGCGGTCCTTCTGCGCCTGCGCGAACATGGAGGCCGGAACGTCGATGCCCAGCGTTTCCAGCTTGGCGCGGTAATCGTCCAGATCGAACGCATACGGCTTGCGCTCCTGCAGGTTCGTGTAGACGTAGCGGTCGGCGTCCAGATACTCGACCGTCAGCAGATACTGCTGCACGGGGCGATCCCAGCCGATCATCACGCGCACGGGACGATTCAGGTAAGTCGTTTCAAAATAGTGTTGACTCATGTTTCGTACTCATATGGTTTGTTAGCTACCGGGCCCCTAGATTTGGAGCCCTCTCCAGGGCAGGTTTGTCAGGTGGTGTTGCGGCCTGTCAGCGCTGCCGCCGTTCCCCTGAGTTCCTCGCCCTGTGGACAAAGGAGGCGACGCTTGCCACGCCGCAAGGGCGCGCACGGAGGCCGCATGCGGAGCACAGCCCCTTGGGGCGAGCACCGAACGGGCGAGTACGCGGCGAAGCGAACCCTTGCGACGTGGCAAGCGTCGCCTACGGTCCACAACAGGGCGGGGAACTCAGGGGAACGGCGGTAGTGCGCGGCGACACCACTGGCAGACGCCGCGCGGCGAGCGCCTATTGCGGGCCTTGGCCCGCACTGGAATCCACGTAAGCGGTGGGATGCGCGACACGACACAGCGCAGAGGCCCACGGCAATGGTCAGGCAAGACGGCGGGCACACGGCCCGCCGCGGAAGAAGGCATTGCAGGCAACAGCGTGGACCACTACACTGCTGCCTGCGAGCGGGCGACTCACCCGCTCGCAACTCATACCTCGCCCAGCCTGCATGGCTGGGATTTTTTTTGTCAGGCGGCGTGCTGACGCAGCAGCGGCGGCACCCAGCGTTTGCCCTCCAGCAAGCGCCCTGCAGCCTCCACCATCGGCCCTTTCTTCATGGCCGCGAGCGGCACGGCTTCCGCTGGCGAAACCGCCTCACTGACCGCTTGCAGCACATCGGTCTTGCGCACCTGGCACAAGTAGCCATCGGGCGTCGCGCTCCACCTGTCCGCCATGTCCAGATTGACGGCTCGCGCGAGTGCATCGGTGCAATGCTCGCCACTGCGGGATTGGATGCCATCAACGGTGAGCGCCGTGCAGTGGGCCAGCAGCGCGATCAACTCTTCCTGCGGCATCGCCAACAGGTGTTCCCACAGCGCATCTGGTTCGCCCGGCAAGCGCTCGCCCCACTCTGCCCGCGCCGCATTGATCTGCTGCCATGCCCGCGAGTCTTCGAGCGCCGCATCGGCGGCATGCAAGTCGTACGCTACGTTCTTGGCCGACACCTTGATGCCGCCCTCGCCGCTCCGGTAGTACACCTCGCGCGCCAGATCCGTCACCATCGTGTGCGCCAACGCTGCGAGCGCCACATGGTGGTTCTCCATCAGCATGGCTTGCAAGGCAGCCGTGCGCTGCGCGGTCAGCGCGCGCACCAGTTTCTTGGGCATCGCGGGCAGGCGATTTAATGCCGCTTCCGGACACGGCTGCTGCGCCGCGCGCCTGCGCGCGAGCGGCCTTGACAGCAGCCTTGCGGTCTTCCGGGCGGATCGCACCTCGAATCACCTCCACGCCTTGGTCGCGCAGTGCAACGATGACGCCGGCATGGGTCTTGTCCGCGACCGTCTCCAACGCGGCTTCGCGCTCGTTGCGCTCCGTGTAGATGCCCTCCAGTTCATCCGACAAGCGCTGATAGGCCTCGTCAGCCCCCTCGTCATCGGACAACTCCAGCGCCTCCATCTGCGCTTCGATGGCCTCTTGGCGCTGGTCCAAGGCATCCATCGCAGCCTGCTCAGCCTCGGTCGGCTCGCGCAACATCCGCGGCGCACGACCGTAGGCATTCAGCGTGGCATAGTCGGGCTGCACCAGTGCGACAGCCCAAGCCCAGCCCTCTTCCGCACGGATCGTCTCCGCTTGCTGTGCCAGTAGTTCTTCCACCAACTGGTGGGCCAAGGCACCGTCCGCCCAGTACGCACCGTGTTCAGCGAACAGATTAACCTGTTCGTGCCCACCTGCGGCGAGATAGGCATCGCGCCCGACGAATTCAGCCACCGCCGAGTCGGAGGCGATGGACGCTTCGCCAAGCAGGGCACGGCGCAGCGCCGCCGGCAAACCGGCCTTCTACGACGAGCAGTATCCCGGCACCTACAACGCCCGCCGCGACAACCTGCGCGGCTTCTGGAAAGGCCAGTACGGCCACACACACGGCTTAGTCCTCGTCGACGCATTCTATGAGAACCTGACCGGGCCAGACGGCACAAACGTCGTGCTCGAATTCCGCCCCGACCCGCCGCAGACGCTGCTCGTCGCCTGCGTGTGGTCACACTGGCGCGCGACCAAGCCCGGCGAAAAGGATCTGCTGTCGTTCGCCATCATCACCGACGATCCGCCGCCGGAGATTGCCGAGGCCGGGCACGACCGCTGCCCGACTCCGATCAAGCCAGAGAACATTGATGCGTGGTTAAACCCAGACGCCCGAGATCTGGACTCTATTGACGCGATTCTTGAGAACAAACTGCAACCGTATTACACACACCGCATCGGTACTTAAACTAATTGCAGAATTAAAAATCAACTCAATTCCGACTCAATTCAAATTCGAATTGAGTTCATTAGATAGTTTTTCTTGACTACCTTATTTACAACGCTTCTAGTTGAGACGCCTGCAACAAATTTATCCACTCATCTCTAGATTTCTACCCCAATACTTTAGAGACATCTTATGTTCGGAGCGAAAAAACGCGACACACGAAAGCTTGTCTCTGGCACTGTCAGAAGAATTGGGCCATTTCTTGTAGTTAGCGCTTCATCACTAACGTACGAATTGATGCTGGACGGTCACGCTCATTCTTTCAGGATTGGAGCAAGGCACGGATTGCGCCCGACGTCGCTCATTCACGTCACGAGGGTCGGCGACGCTGTAGAGTTTGAAGTGACGCCAGCAGCAGAAGGCCAGGACTACCATATCGGCATAGAGGACACGTTCAAGAACCTGTCGCTAGCACAGGAGCGAACTTCAGCGAAGTAGCGGTGTGGACGCGCCGCGCGCGTTGCCCGTTCTACCACTAGTCATCGGGTCTGCCGCACCGTGTAGAACAGAACCGCGGCAGACGCGCGGATGCCACAATCAAGAACGGTTTGCGAACGCCGCAAGTTCGCGCTGGAACCACTCTGACAGGAAGTCCAGCATCGTGCGCATCGACGCTGAAATGTACGATCGGGACGTGTATATCGCGTAGATGCCCAGCGGTTGCGGCCGGTAGTCTGCAAGCAATTGAACCAGATCCCCCGACCTGATAAGAGGCAGCGCCGACATCGCCGGCTGCATTGCAATGCCCGATCCCGCAAGCGTCGCATGCAGCAGTGTCACTGAGTCATCACCGGTCAGGTTGCCATTGACGGCGACCACATGCATCGAGCCGTCCTTTTCAAACTGCCAGCTTGTTCGCCCGAAGTGGGAGTAGGTCAAGCAGTTGTGGTTGGCCAAATCCTCCGGCACTTCGGGAACGCCCCGCTTCATCAGATAGCCAGCGCTCGCACAGACCACGGATTCGCATGTTCCGAGGCGCTTCGCGATCAGCATGGGATCAATCTCGTTGCAAATGCGAACGGCCACGTCTATTCGCTCGGCAACGAGATCCACAGTGCGATTCAGTATCTGCAGGTCGATGGTGACCTGTGGGTGCCGAAGGAGATACTCGTTGACCGCCCTCGCCAAGAGGGACTGCGCCAATGGCTGGGAACATGCAATGCGCAGGAGCCCTCTAGGCTCGGCCACCACTTGGTCAGCAACCAAGGGGATCCGATCTGCGATTTCGATCAGCGCACGACAGTGAGTCAAAGCAGCCTCCCCGGCTGCGGTCAGGCTTATCCGCCGCGTAGTCCGGTGATAAAGCCGAGCACCTGCCCACTTCTCCACAATCGCTAAATACCGACTCACCATGGGCCTGGAAATTTCCAGAGACTCAGCGGCAGCAGCTAGGCTCCCACGCGAATGAATAGTGACAAATACACGTGCGGCAGTCAGGTAGTCCATGCGACAAACATTGCATCAATTCGGTACGCAAATTGTGAACTGAAATCTTTGTAGCACCAAACATACATTGCATCACTTTGGAAAACTAATTGTGAACTGATTTGGAATTCTTTGCAGACCCCAACGTGCGTACGATCCGATGTGCTCTGAGCGCCAGACGGCCAGAGTCCGAGGTCCAACAATCCATTGGGGGTTTTCATGCGTTCTTTTTTAACTGCTGTTGCTGGTGCTTTACTCAGTCTCTCTGCCGTCGTCTGTCATGCCGCGCCAACTCGCCAAGACGCGCTTCATTTAGAGGTCTACAACCCAGGTGCAAAGTCCGTCTTCCCGGTGTCCTCAGAGATCGTCTCGGGGCCGCACGAGGCGATCCTGATTGACGCTCAATTCCAGCGCGACGATGCGCAGAAGCTCGTCGATCAAATTCGTGCGACGCACAAGACGCTGACAACGATCTACGTCAGCCATAGCGATCCAGACTACTACTTCGGACTCCCCGTCCTTCACGAAGCATTCCCCTCGGCACGCATCGTAGCTACGGGGCCCACCGTTAAGGCCATGTCGCTCCTGATGGCCGGCAAGAAGGCCTACTGGGGGCCCATCCTCAAAGCGAATGCACCGGGCGACCTGATCCTTCCAGAAGTGCTCAAGGGCGATCGCCTGCAGGTGGATGGGCATCCACTATTGATCGAGGGGTTGCATGGCCCGGCACCCGAGCGAACCTTCGTGTGGATCCCTGACCTTCGAACGGTAGTTGGCGGCTCGGTGGTGTTCAGTGGCACCCACGTTTGGGTGGCCGATACGCAGACACCCGCAGCGCGCGAAGACTGGCAGCAGATTCTGGGACACATCGAGTCATTGCATCCAGTGCGCGTCGTGCCCGGCCATTACCTTGGCGACGCGCCCGAAGGGCTGCGCGCAGTCGACTTCACTGCCCGCTATCTGACGGTGTTCAACCACCAACTGCCCCGCGCTACTGACACCACCAACCTTATTCAGTCGATGAAGTCAGCCTATCCCAACCTCTCGGCGACTGAATCTTGGCTCGAGCTGGGTGCTCACGTCGTGATGGGCGATACGCACTGGCCGAAGTAACTCCACCGTCTTCAAATACAAACGAGGAAAGTATGCAGCGGAAAACCAGCTTTCAAATTCGTGCCGGCATCGTCGCAATCCTGTTGTTGAGCGGGGCATCGGCATTCGCCCAGACAGATGCTTGGCCACCGACCACCGTCAATTCGTCCCTGTCGAAGATCCCCGGTATGCCGGCTGCTCTGGCAGCCAATCTTGCCAATTTCGACGACCTCGATTTTCGCGTCTACACCAACCAAAAATGGCTCGAACTACATAAGAGCCATGCTGAGAATATCGTCGTTCACTATCCGGACGGCCATACGACAAAAGGCATTCCAGACCACATCAAAGAGTTGACGTTCATGTGGACGTTCGCCCCCGACAATCGAATCACGGAGCACCACATCAGGTTTGGAACTGCGGACGGACAATGGACCGCGGTGATGGGATACCTCGACGGCACCTTCACCAAGCCGATGGACATGGGCGGCGGAAACTTGATTCAGCCGACTGGCAAGGCTTACCACCTCCCGGTCGCAACACTCGGACACTGGAACAAACAAGGCCACATGGACGAGGAATATCTCTTCTGGGATAACAGCACGCTAATGAATCAGATTGGCGTGAAGATGTAATTCTCGAGTCGAAACAACATCAATTAAGACTCCGATTACACACCACCAAACAGGATAAAAAACATGACCAAGATTGCTATCGTCTTCTTTAGTGGCCACGGCCATACGGCAAGACAGGCTAGCGCCGTACTGGAAGGCGCGTCTCAAATTGGTGAGGCCAAGCTCTTCCCGATCGATCAACATGGTGAGCTTGCCCCCGGTGCCTGGGAAGAAATGTCCAGCGCCGATGCAATTATCTACGGCAGCCCAACCTATATGGGCGGCCCCGCCTGGCAGTTCAAGAAATTTGCGGATACATCGTCCAAGCCGTGGTTCGCCCAAGCGTGGAAGAACAAGATCGCCGGCGGCTTCACAAATTCAGGTTCACTCAACGGCGACAAGTTCTCGACTATCGAGTACTTCTGGACCCTTTCGCAACAACACGGCCAAATTTGGGTCGGGACGGGACTCATGCCCGCAAACAAGAAATCAAGCGGACCCAATGACGTCAATTGGACAGGCGGATTTGGTGGGGCGCTAGCCGTGTCACCTTCCGATGCATCACCAGATGAAGCTCCCCGAGCTGGTGATCTGGAAACCGCAATGCTACTAGGAAAACGGGTAGCTGAAATTTCTGAAATTCTTTCAGCAAACAAATAGCTCACAAATGAGCGGGGCCGCATTAGTAATCGGATTTTTACATAAGCGAGCGCTCCAGACTGCGACCGCAGTCAATCACACAACCTGATTATACGACCATGAAATCATTTAATTTCCACAAATTGGCAAATCATAAAATTCGTCTCATTTTTCCATTTTTATTCGCCATTCCACTATCCGTTAGCGCACAGACCAATAACAATCACGTCACGACGCTGCTGAATAACATCATGGATCCGCAACAAATTGCAGTCGCAATTCAGCAAGATCCCTCTTTCGTGACGTGGCACGGAGATACGTATCTACCGCAACCCGATGCATCTGTCATAGCATCAGATGGGTCAACGACCTTGACTCTCGACGAAGAAGTGAACACCGATTTTGCCACCGCGCTCGCCAACGCAGTCTCGACAACCAGTAACTCGTTGTTCGCCGCCGCGGCTCAGTCCGCTGCCAAGAACATTGGCACCCAACCTTATACTCTCGATTTTGGTGGTGCACAACGAGATACATTAGCATCGGGATTGGCAATCGCGAAAGTTGGGATAACAACCGCAATTGGAACAAGCGTCCCCTACACAATGACGAAAGATGGAAAGTATGTGATTGCGCTATCCGCCGCTTCACTCACTCTTGTTACAGATTTTGCAAGATACACAATGCAAGAGTATTTAAAAGGATATTTAATTAATAATAAAAAATTTACCACGAGTGCAGCAGCTTGGACAGCGTACGCGGCGTCCCAAGCATTTGGCGTTTTAATGACTCCAGTTTGGGGATATGCAACGCAAATAGCGATAGCACCGCACTTTAATGCTACGACTGCGCTCAGGAGACAACTTCTCCAGAAGCTAAATGACGACGCAAATAATTATAATACTTATGTATATAATTATAATTACGACACCAATTATTGCAGACAAACACAAAACTTAACTTACTGCAATGATGCTCAGCAAAACCTTAGTTCATCACAATCTTACTTATTGAACTACAACAATGCCAAAGCAAAACTTGCTCTGTACGACAGCACAACATTTCCAGCCCTAAGCACATCCACTGTTAATCCAATTCACTCACTTGCGATTGATCCCTATCCAGGTTACAAAACTCAGCCAACCACACCGGCCGATTACTCCTCAATGCTCGACTCTATATATAACGGCTTCATTTCTCGGTGCGATGCGACTTCAAATGCAGTAGAGCAAAGTGTATCAATTACCTGCCCATCGGCATCAAGTTTATATCGAACACGGATTTACCTTAAACCGCTTCAACAAGATGCCAATGGCAACGTTACGGTCGAGAAGCTCAGCGTCAACGGACGAGGAGACGCTGTGCTAGTTGGGACCTGGACAATCAACGCAAAGAATATTGATACCGCAAATTATCACTAATTTTTAATCTCAAAGAGTACTACCCGTTTTGAGGGAGACGCGTTCCCATTCGACTCCCTCTTTTTTAACTACATCATGCGAAGACTTGAGTTCACGCTTTCCATGCTAGTTTTACTCTCATTTTTTTCGTTCTCGATTTACATATACGTAGAAAATGGAGAAGGCGAAACGGACGCTGCACCAGCGCAGACGGCTGTACCGCAGGAAGTTCGCCCATTCCGGGCCACCAACGCTTCTCTCCCGTGCTCAGACGCTCCCACTTCGAACAAAGACGTTACCGGTGCGGTTTCACATTGTGCCAAATCGATTGATCAGCAGAGCGCTGACGCGCAGCCAGACGTAGATGCATCAAAACAATTGGTAAGCGATGCCCTGCTCGATAAGCGGAAAGGCCTAGCTTTATCCAACCTGATTGGTAAGCAGAAAGACTGTTTTGGCCCGCAGGCGGCTGGCTTCCAGCGCCCTCAGAATTGCCTTGCCGTGGCAAGAGCCTACCCATTGGCAATACAGGAACTAGGGACTCTGGCAAAGGGCGGGGACATGGAATCAGAGTATTTTCTTGCGAAACTGATTATCGATTCGATATTTGATAAGCATCCGATTGACTCCGCTACCCTTTCTTATATAGATAAGAACATCAGAGCAGATCGACCGGAATGGATCGATCATGCGCTCGCGTGGGCCAATGATTCAGCAAATCAAGGGTACGGCCCAGCTATAGCAATGCGAAAGAAGTTTGGATTCCTACGACCGTAATAATCTATACGATTAGTCACACTGACGTCCGTATTGCTGCTCCACGCATTCATCCTCCATCTCGACGAAACTTCCGAGACAGAGCCCACGCCCGTCGCCCAGCGCCAGGCATGAGGAGGACACGATGCGCCGTTCCGCCCTCCACCGCCTCGCGTCCGGCTACTTCAGCCACCACCCCGCCCTCGGCCTCGCCGTAGTGCTCTTCGCGTTCGGCCTCGCCGGCGCCATCGCACCCGATGCCGCAATGGTGCTCGGAGGCTGACATGCCTCCGCGCCCCATCGCAGACGCGGCCGTGCTCGCCGAGCGCAACAAGCTCCGCCTCATCTGCACCGACGCGCAGGCCTTGGCCGCCGGCCCAGTCCGCACCGCCATCGAGGCATCCGCGCACGCCCGCACCCATCCGCGCATTCGCACGACCCGCCGCGTGTGGGTCGACCTCAAGAAACTGGCTGCAGGCGACTTCGACGACTGACCAGCCGCAACGGAGACCAACCATGCATCGCATAGTGAACCGTACCCCCGCCACCATCCGCATCGGCAAGCACGACGTGCAACGCCGCCCCCTGCCCGGCTCGCTGCATTGCAGCTACAGCCTGCGCATCAAAGGCGTCGTCGTATGGGAAAGCGTCAGCATCCCCTGCGCGCGAGATCTCGACGGCGCCGTCAAGACGCACCGCTCGTGTCAGGAAATCATGCAGGCCGCGCGCCGCGATGGGCGCCGGATGGGTATGCAGAAGATCAACGGCGCTGTTCGGCCGAAGCGGGGGGCGTTGTGATGTTGCCCGTAGATATCCCGAAGGAACGCGCGTTCAATCTCCCGACCGGTTCAACGAAGCTCGCCAAGCTGCGCACACTAGTCGCAGATGACGCCTTCGCAGCTATGTTCCAAACGATGGGGCAGTACCGGACTGCGCTACTCAAGACCATCGCTGACCTTGGAGCGTTTGCCGATGCGCAAGTGAGGTCGAGCGATGAGGTGATGACGGATGCCGCTGGGCAAGCTCAGCACCTGTACGGCACGCTCGCTGCCGAGCCATTCATGCGGGCGGAGGGCCTCGAACGATGAGACCCATCAACTATCTTGATCTTCATTCTGTTGCGGCCGCGATATCCCTCTCTGAGACGAGCGTCCAGCAACTGGTGCGCGAAGACGCCTTTCCCAAGCCGCGCAAGATCTCCGCGCGTCGCGTTGGCTGGCTCTTTTGCGTGAGGTGCAGGAGTAGGCAGAGGGTCGCCCGATTTCAGACCTGCTGCCCCCGAAGAACACCAGTCGCCGCGCCTAGCGGCTCGGCAGCGCCGCGCACCTCTCCAAATGCGCGGAAAGCTTCAGCAGCCACTCGCGCCGCTCCCTGTCGATGGCGTGTGCTTCTCAAACTCTGACTGAGAAGCGGATGGCCACAGGCTCCCTACCCTTCTCCTGCTAGGGGGCAGGCGAACGCCCGCACCGATATGCGTGATATCGTCAGCGCTCGGTCAATACAGGTTCTTGAGAAACAGATGTACGAGGAATGCAGGGCATGGTGAGACGCAGGCCCGAATATCCCCCGCCACTCGCCGCCGGCACCTATCGAGCCACTTGCCGTGAAGTGGAAATGGTCCATGCCGCAATGAACGAACACAGCCGTGCTTTCACTGAAGCACTCTGCGTGAGCGACGGTCGATGGTGCATCTTCTACCGCGACGGCACCGAGGTGTGGAGTTGTAATGCGAGCTACGCGGCAGCGCATTTCGACATGGAGCCCGTGTCCGGTAGCAAGGACACCTGACTCGCGCACGCGTCTGTCAGGAACGCCAAGGTGCCTGGCGCGACGGCGATCGGCGTCAAGCCGCCAGCATGAGTTGCGGGGCGGCACTGCGCGATTGCTCGCTCATCTGCTGGACAGTCAACTGATAGCCGCGCGAGTAGACCGTCTTGAGCTCCACTCCGGTCGCCTCTCCGAAGCCCAGCTTCTTGCGCAGCTTGTAGATGTGCTGCTCGATCGAGCGTTCGGCAACACTGGCCTCCGTTCCCCAGACTGCAGAAGCGATCTGCTGGCGTGACAGAAACGCCCCAGGGGACGAGAACAAAAGCCAGGCCGTGGCAAATTCGCGGGCGGTCAAGCGGATGGGCGTGCCGCGTAACGTCACCGTCCGAGTGAGCCGGCACAGACTGTACGGCCCGACCACGGTACGGGTAGCGGACTCGGCCTGCTGCGTCCCGCGTTCCGCGCTGCGCTGAACGCGCTGAACGCGGGCATTCAACTCCTCTGCGGTGAAGTGGCCGGTGATCACGTCTTCGACAGCGCTGTCAAAAACACGCAGCATTTCCGCGCGTTCGGTGAAGGTGCCGAACACCAGCGTTGGCCAGCGCAAGTCGGCATTGCAGTCACGCCAGGACAGAACCAGCTGGCCGGCCGTGCTGAACAGCTGTGCATCGATCATCAGCAAGTCGAAGGCCTCGGTGCGCCGGGCGCGCAACAGCGCCAAAGCGTCGTCAAATCGCACGCACGTCACGTCCGCTGGCAGGCAAGCCGCAACGTACGCAAAGCTCGAAGGATTGCTGGTGAGGATGGCGAATTTCATAACGAACCCGATTGATGCGGCGCCCATCAACACGTAGACCCCGCTTGTTGTCTTTTACCCCAGCATAACTTTCACAAATCCTTCATACATCACTAGAAAGAGTGATCTTTGGCCTAGACAGTGCTTAATCCGAAAATCGCCGTAGTTGTCATCAAAATGACATCAAATTGAAATAGTTCGATGCAGATCCCGTACAACAGGAGGACGGCGAGAGAGCTGCCCACGTCAACGCGCGATGGCCACAAAGAAAAAGGCGCAGCCTTGAACACGTCTGCACCTTTGGTAAGACGGTTCAAGCCGGCGCCCTGCACCCGGCAATGACTCAGGTATCGGCCCGGAAATGCTCCGCACTTTGGCCGGCATTGACGGCCCGCTTGAGCCAGTCGGGCATATCGCCCTCCCCGTCCCAGGTCTGGCCATCCGCGGTGCGATAGCGCACCTTCAGCTGGTTTCGCTGCCGCGATGGGAACGCGCCTGCCGCCGCCAGGTCGGCATACGTCAGCCCGTAGCGCGCGATCTGCAGCCGAACCCACGTAATCGCCTCAGCGCGGCGGCGCAGCGTCACGGTGGAACTGGGCTCGCTGAGGGAGGGGCGACGCGATTCGGCATGGGAGATGACGCTCGGAGAGGATTGCCCCGAATCATCGCTGTGCAAGGTCCGTGCGGACCCGCAGAGATTGCCATGGCGCGAGCACTCGCAGGTGGGGTTCGAAATGGGGTTAAAAATATCAAACATTGCTCGTGACGTGGGCTCGCACACCGGTGCTGCTGTGGGCAAGTGTGGGTAGCCTCGTGGGCAACCTGTGGGCAGGCGCAGCCTGTCCATCGGGTTGTCCATCAGGCTATCCACATGGGCCGCGCCAGCGGATGTCCACAGCCTGGTGGACCACCACGGGACCGGCATCGCCTCCGCGCAAAACAACCGCAACGCGGACACGCTGGCCGCGCATCTTCACGCCAACGACGTTGCCGCCCGCATTGCTTGCGGGCATTTCATCGTAGGCGATCCGGCGCCCGTCTGAGGTATATCTGGCAGGATAAACGACACCTCGGACGAATGACCGAAGGCACGCTTCATTGCTCTACATTATCGTCCGTTTCTGCCCTCAAGAACGCGCCTGTTATCGCATGGTGGATTGGTCCGTAGACACAAATACGCTTGGATTAGGCCATTGATTAGGGAACGTACTGTCACGTACCGCCGAATATTTCAATAGCGATTTTGGGCGTGGGTTGAATATACCTTCCCTGAGAACCAAAGGGCGAGGAAGCTAACAAACGAGCAACTCCCCGCAAAGGATTTCCATCACATTGCTTCAGGCGAAGCGTTTGCTAACATTATTCGACTGGAGGTACCCGCGATGCCACCGATCCCTATCCAGTCCGGCGAGATACTCATTGCCGTACCCGAACTAAGCCGTGTGATTGGCGTACTGCAGTGTAGCTATGAGGTCGACATCTAGCCCTCCCCAGAGGGCGGCTTGACCATACACTTCACCATCAAAGATAAGCGGTATACCCTTGCAACCGTGCGAGGCGGCATCCGGCGTTCGCGGCAGCTCGAAGTGGCCCTGCTGTTTCTGCAAATGCAGTGCCATCGATGGCGAAGGGCGCGACCCCATACTGATTTATGGACGCTTTCGTCTGATGAGCAATCGCTGGAAAGGCCCCAGCGCCTTGATTCTGGCTGATCGGGTTTATCGTGGTCTACCGTCTGTTCCAGGACTACGTGCTGAATCCCTACCTGATGAGCGAAGGGGTCAAGGTCAGTCCGCTCCTCGTCATCGTGGGGTTGCTTGCAGGCGAGCAGTTGGGCGGCGTCGCAGGCATTTTCCTGTCGGTGCCCGTCATCGCCGCGCTCAAGATTGTGCTGTCGCGCGCCTGGGCAGCGCAGGGCCTGGGCCACGAGATACGCTGATGCACGGACGCCGCCATGCCCAGCAGCGCCGCGGGAATGACGACTGGGATACCACACCACCACTAGAAGGGAGGCGACCATGACGGCTCCACCGAATCCGAAGCTGAACCATCTGCTGTCCGTGCTGCCGCCAGCGGAATGGGAGAGCATCGCGCCGCAGCTTGTCTGGGTCGACATGCCGCTCGGGCACGTCGTTTATGAATCGGGCGACCGCCCCGAATTCGTCTACTTTCCCGTCACGTCCATCGTCTCCCTACTCTATGTCATGGAAGACGGCTCTTCGGGCGAGATCGCGATCGTCGGCAACGAGGGCTTGGTCGGCATCGCCATCTTCATGGGCGGAGAAACCACCCCCAGCCGTGCCGTGGTTCAGAGTGCGGGCGGCGCTTACCGCCTCAGTGCCCGCATTCTCAAGCAAGAGTTCGCCCGCGCCGGGGCCATGCAGCGTCTGTTGTTGCGCTACACCCAGGCGCTCATTACCCAGATGGCCCAGACCGCCGTCTGCAACCGGCACCACTCGATCGACCAGCAGTTGTGTCGCTGGCTCCTCCTGAGCCTGGACCGCCTGCCCTCCAACGAGCTGCGCATGACCCAGGAGCTGATTGCCAACATGCTGGGGGTGCGCAGGTCCGGTGTCACCGAAGCCGCGTTGAAGCTGCAGACCGCCGGATTGATCCGTTACAGCCACGGAACCATCGAAGTCCTCGACCGCCCCGGCCTCGAGCGTCGCGTCTGCGAATGCTATGCCGTGGTCAAGCGCGAGTTCGATCGCCTGCTTCCAGACCTCGAAGCGCTCTAACCAGGCATACGCCTACCCCATCAGGAATCCAGTTTGGCCTCTTTCCGGCTCCCCTCCCAGTACGGGGGCGTGCCATAGTACTGATGGATGCTGGTGGCCCATTGCGTATCCGCCATGCTAGGCCAGTGATTCTGATCAAAACCCGGCGCGGCTTCCAACTGCTTCTTGTCGATGCCCAGCACGAAGCTCTTGCGTACAGTGTCGAGCGTCAGAGCAGACCATGGCACGGCGAACAGCTTCGTGCCGACACCTAGAAAACCGCCGAATGACAGCACCGCATAGGCGATTTGCCCGCGGGGAACATCCAGCATGATGTGATCGATCTTGCCGAGCTTCTCACCGCTCGGGCCAAGAACCGGATCGCCGTTGAGTGTGTCGGCAGCCATGATGACGGGGCCGGGGCCGGCGCCCTTCAGCTGACCGTTGCCGACGATGGCAGCGCGCGGTCCGCTGCTTTGGTGGTCCAATTCGTTGATGTTCATGGTGTGACTCCAGATAAGGTGATTAGCCATTGAACCGGCGACTGCGCCGGCGGGGGGATACGTCAATGCGCACGGCGTTTCCCCTTGTGCCGTGGAGTGGGCTCGACGCGGGAAGCCTGCCTCTTGCTACCGACAGCCAGGCTCCAATCTGTCTTGTCGAGCGAGGTACTGAGCTGACGCTCCGCATACATGGCCGCACCCGGCGAGATTGGGTCGCTCGCCGGAAAGGTCATCTCAAGCGATGCGTCCACAGCGGATTGATAGGTGTGCCCTTCATCCGCGGCAGGTATGCATCCGCAAGCAGCAGGCTCCGACTTTCTGTGCTGTGCGGTGGTAGTGACTTTGTGCATGATCGCTCCCGTGTTGCATTGACGCGCTGCGCAGGTCGCGGGCATCAAGGCTTCGGCTGCTTCTTGAACGCTTCCTTGGCATCGCCATACGCGGCCTGCGCCTTACCGGCAATCTGTTCGACCTTTCCTTTCGCTGCCGTGGCGTCCTTTCCGGTGACCTTGCCAACGGCTTCAGTCAACTTGCCCTTCGCTTCCTCAAGACGGCCCTTCACTTGATCCTTGTTCATGGCAATGCTCCTGCGCTTTCGGCGCTCAGTTGGTCGTGGGGGATGCCGTGCCTTGACGCGCCGCGCTCGGACCACTTCCACTTCATTACCCGGCGATGCGCATACCAAAACAAGACCTTGCCCAACGAAACCGCATGATGTCTCCGCAGACGCAGTGCCGTCTGTACGGTAGTGGACTAACTCGAGAGGGGCGGCGCAATCACCCACGCAAATTGGCTGAACCGCGTCGCAAGCTGCGATGGACCGGATTCCGCCCGCGCGCAGCGAATCGCCATCCCTGGCTCTTTTCACCAGGCCCTGCATCTTCGTACGCTGTCGTACCGTAACGCACTCCGCATTGACATACGCTCAAGATGGCTCTTCCACGATGGAGGCAAAGATGCGAGAAAAACGTTTCCTAACAATGACGGCGATGGCTCTTGCCGCAGTCCTCGGACTCATGGCTCCCGGCTGCACAACGACCGGAACGTCTGACTCGGCCGCCCATCAAGTCGACAAGCGACACGCGATTGATACAGCCGCCGACTCGACGCTTGCGCGTCTCTATACTGCCGCCAGCGGGTCGCGCGAACTGGTCGGCAAGGCCCGTGGTGTACTGGTGTTCCCTTCGGTCATTGCCGCCGGATTCGGCATAGGCGGCCAGTATGGTGAGGGGGAACTACGCGTGGGTGGGGGGACGACCGGGTACTACAGCACGACAACGGCATCGATTGGGTTGCAGATTGGCGCCCAATCGAAAGCAATCATCTTCCTCTTCATGACACAGGAGGCGCTGGACCGATTTCGCAATAGCGAGGGATGGTCTGTAGGCGGTGACGCATCGGTTGCCGTCCTGAAAGTGGGTGCCAACGGCAACATCGACAGTTCGACCGCGACGGGGCCGATCGAGGCATTCGTTCTCACTAACAGTGGGTTGATGGCAGGCGTGACGCTCGAGGGCACGAAAGTCACCAAACTCAAATCTCTTTAGTGCAGTCGCGAGGAGGCCGCCATGCGCGCCCTTATCTATACGGTCCTGGGGATATGGATGGCCTCGCTGGCCGGTTGCCTGTGGGTTCCTGACGACGGCTA
The DNA here is from genome assembly GCA_000955795.1 of Burkholderiaceae bacterium 26. Classification (GTDB taxonomy): domain Bacteria; phylum Pseudomonadota; class Gammaproteobacteria; order Burkholderiales; family Burkholderiaceae; genus Ralstonia; species Ralstonia chuxiongensis. The sequence continues at coordinate 14,121 of JYOB01000013.1, read as the reverse complement.
CAACGATGGCCGGCAAGGTGGGTATGAACGTGATCATCGTGGCGGTTACGAAGGTCATCGCCAGGGCGGCTACGAGAGCGACCACGGTGATAGAGACCGTGAGCACCGCTAACGAAGCCGTTATTGGCAGGCCCCGCTCACGAGGGGCGATCGCCGCTTTGCGCCCCGCACGAGACACGCATTCCACATGCTGGTGCGTACGCTACCGAACCGTTTTCAGGCCCGCACTACTCTATTCTTCAAGACAATGAGGAACGCTCAAATCGCTCGGACTATGCCCGGGAAACCTTGAGCGTCACCCTCATGATGAAACAACCGTGGAGCGCTTCTTGCCTGGCTCGTGCACACGGAGTGGGGGGAATCTACAAAACAAGGAGGACATCATGTCTCTCGGACTCGTACTTCTCATTGTCTTAGCCGTTTTACTGGTTGGGGCATTCCCAAGGTGGTCCTACAGCAACGGGTGGGGCTACGCGCCAAGCGGTGCGCTCGGCGTGGGTCTGCTCATCGTTCTCGTGCTCTTGTTCATGGGGCGACTCTAAAGCCGACGATCCGTTACGCCCCACGGCACCTCATGCACAGGCGGCGGCGCACTACGAGAAAGAGGCCAACGTGATGCTCGATCAAACCATTCTCCAGTTCCCAGACATGGAGCGCGACGCGTTTCGCGAGGTGTGCTTGCGCCACGGCCTCGCGCCCGACGGCTTTGAGGTGTCATCCACGGAACACTTCTCAAGTGGCGCCCCTTCCGAGGCGCTGGACCGTAGCGTCATCGTCCGGATGGGCAAGACCATGCGGGAATACGACGGTGCTCATGGCCCGGACTGGACAGTCGATTTTGAACACGACATCCGGTCACACGTCTTCGGGTAAAGACGTCACGCAGACAGTTCGAGCGACCGTCTCCAGAACCCTGACCCCGTCCCTCATGGTTTGCAGTACCACTTGCTGGCGAGGCGCCATATGAATCCCATCACCGCATTCATCGTTGTCCTTCTCTTGGCTGTGGGGGCCGCCGCCGGTATGTTCGGCTCGGTTCTGCTGGCGCCCGTGTTTTGGGTTGCGGCAATCCTCGTTGCATCGACACTCAAGATGGCAAACGCCTGGCAGAAGTTCGTCATCCTGCGCGCAGGCAAGCTGCAAAGCGTGAAAGGGCCCGGGTTGTTCATGATCCTGCCGATCGTCGACAGCGTCACCGCTGTGATTGACGAGCGCATTCAAACGACCGGATTCAATGCCGAGCAGGCATTGACGAAAGACACCGTGCCGGTCAATGTCGACGCGATCATCTTCTGGCATGTTCATGATGCGCAGAAGGCCGCGCTGGCCATTACCGACTACCGTCAGGCCATCGACCGCGTCGCCCAGACATCGTTGCGTGAAATGATCGGCGCCTCGATGCTCTCGGCACTGCTATCAGACCGGAAGGCGGCAGACGAGCAGCTGCGCGCAGAGATCGGCGAGAAGACTGCAGCATGGGGCGTGGCCGTATCGTCAGTCGAAGTGCGCGACGTGGCCATCCCCGTGGCGCTGCAGGACGCAATGTCCCGGCAGGCGCAGGCTGAACGCGAGAAGCAGGCCCGCGTCATCCTGGGTTCTGCAGAAGCAGCCATCGCCGCCAAGTTCGTCGAGGCTGCGGGCATGTATGAAGGCCATCCGCAAGCGCTGCAACTGCGTGCCATGAACATCATCTACGAGACCACCAAAGAGCGTGGCGCCACGATCCTGATGCCGACCTCAATGGTCGACAGCATGAATCCCGTTGCGGTTGCCTTTGGGGTTTCCGGCAGCACGGAGCAGACCAGCGCTGTCCTGCCGCTCAAGACGGCTGCGGCTGCGGTCGCCGCTTGAGCCATACACCTTTGATTCATGAGAACGGGTTGGAAAGCGGCATTCCCCATTAGTGTGAGTGTGGGCATGCCGCTTCGACTTCCTGGGCTGCAATCATTTGCCAACCTGATTGCCTACGACGCCACCGACGACTGCGCCGCCCACTGTCCCTACCGCGCTACCGCCTGTCAGGACAGCACCTGCCACACCACCGACACCGGCGCCGATTGCAGTGTCCGTACCTCGCCGGGACATCCCGGCACACCCGCCCGCGAGCGTCACGACCACCAGCATCGCGCCGCACAGTTGTGCTATCCGATTGCTACGCATGTTGTGCACCTCCGCCTCGATCCCAAGCCACCGCATGTTGTTGCGGAGAACGCAAAACCAGGACTTGAATTTTCTGTACGGACCACAAGCGGCGTACAGCCCATCGGGGCATCCCTGCGTCAGCACGTGAGCGTGAGTGTCGCGCGGACGTCCCGACAAAGAGGATCCTCGCTCGCGTGAAGTGTGTCGGTACGGTGGCAGACGCAGTCGTCACCTGCCCAGGTGTGCAACCGTTGAGGGCAAGCGGCGGACCGACTGCGTGATTCACCGTCAATACGGACCGGGTTCTGTACGGTACCGAGCCGACGACGTTTCGCCCCGGCCTTACGCTGCAGTCTCAAATAACAGTGAAACGGCACTTTCCGACATACCGAGGTAACCGCACCAAGGACATCTATGATCAATTCGCTCGACCTCCCAAACGGAACGCTTGAAATCCGCACGCTGCAGCGTAGTGACCGGCGATGGTTCTCCGAATATCGCTTCACGCACAGTGATGGAAGCGGCACCGGCTGGGAAGCAGCTGCAATCCCAGAGGGGTTCGTTTCCTCCGGATTGGCATTCAGCGCCGGGATACTTCTGGGGCAACAATGCGCGGAACTCACCGGGTGAGGGGGAAGAGGCGGCGCCACCCGAGGGGGCTACGCCACCAACACGTTGCATGAGGTCAACATCGGCATGCGGGCAACCTGCTTGCGTGCCGATGCCTACAGCAGAAACATCGCCAGGGCAGCAGCCCCCATGATTGCCGTGGCAGACCAACCCAAGACGATCAATGGCCGGCTTGCGGTATAGGGGCCCATCACCGCGGGCTTCGACACGAGCAGGATGATGACCGCCATCAGCGGGACCGCCACCACACCATTGATGACTGCGCTCCAGAAAAGTGCTTTCATCGGTCGGATCGGTGAGTACTGGATCGCCAGCCCTGCGAGTACGCTCAAGGCGATGATGCTGTAGAACCCGCGGGCGTCGCTCACTTTCCGCTCCAGCCCTTCTTTCCAGCCCATCGCTTCGGACAGCGCGTAGGCGCCTGATCCGGCCAGCACAGGCACGCCGATCAGCCCCACCCCCAGGATCCCGACGGTGAACAGCACGTACGCAAAGTCTCCCGCAAGCGGTCGCAAAGCACTGGCCGCCTGCGCCGCGGTCGTGATGTCGGTCACTCCAGAAACGTGCAAGGTCACCCCCGTGGCGAGGATGATGAAATAAGCGGTCACGTTGGAGTACAACATGCCGCTCCAGGTGTCCCATCGAATGCGCCGGAGCTCGGTGCGGGCCTTGGCACCATCGGCTTTCAACGACGGGTGCGCCCGCATGTCTTCCACCTCTTCGGAAGCCTGCCAAAAGAACAGGTAGGGGCTGATGGTGGTACCGAACACGGCAACCACCATGGATGCGGCACTGGCATCAAGCCTGACGCTGGGCCACACCGTGTGCAGCGCCACGCGGCTCCACGGCACGTGTACGGTAAACAAGACTGCGGCATACGCCAGCAGAGACGCCGTCAGCCACTTCAGAAAGAAAACGTATCGGTGGTAAGGAACGAATATCTGCAGTGCCAGGGTACCGAACACCACCAACGCCGTCATGACATGCCGGTCGATGCCGGAAACGAGTTCCGCGACCTCGCCCATCGCCGCAACGTCAGCGGCAATATTCAACGTATTTGCGATCAGCAACAGCAACACGACGGTACGCAACACAATCGGCGGGAAGACGTCCTTGATGTTGGCCGCAAGTCCCTTGCCCGTGACGCGTCCCATGTTTGCGCACATGGACTGCATGGCCGCCATCAACGGAAACGTAAGTGGCATGGTCCACAGCATCTCCAGGCCAAACTGCGCCCCAGCCTGCGAATAGGTCGCGATCCCGCTCGGGTCGTCGTCGGCGACGCCCGTGATCAGCCCGGGCCCGACATGCGACAACGGATGCGCATTCAAGCGCGCGCGCAGAACGCGATACAGATTGGGCCGGGCCTCTCCGCTGCAGTCCATGTTTGGCTTCCTCGTCTACCAGCGCTGGGCTGGAGTTGATCGACGCGATGTTCTAGTACCGGATCTTAGAGCGGCTCGCGTCTTGCTCGTGTATCAGCGTATGGGGGTTTCCCCAGACAAGCGGGGGTGATGCGCAGCATCGCTGGACTGTCGTCTTGCTTCCAACATTTTCTGCGATATGGTGCTTGGAACGCGCATCTATTCCCACTATTCTTTACCAGGAACGGGCGCGCATTCTGGACGCCACCGCTTCTCTATCGAGAGACAACATGGGCGCTTACGACAAGCTTGATGCCGCACTGAATGCGTTCGAAAAGCGCAAGGCGGAGGAGGAGGAAGAGGCTGCAGACAAGCAAAGTGCTGCGGAAACTTTCCGGGCCGAGTTTGCAGCGTTCCGGACGAAGACAGTGCATCCTGTGTTTGAGGATATCGGCGCACACCTGCAAAAGCGCGGCCACGGCTTCAAGGTCGAGATGACCGCCCTCAGCGCGACGCTCCATGTGTTTCCCGACGCCAAAGAACAGCCGGCATCTCTCTCGGAGCGCGCCGCCCAATACCCCAAGATCACCCTGATCGGCGACGCACTGGACCAGAAGATTCACGTGCACATGGTCGTTTCCAACCATAACGGTATGGCGTCCACCTCCGAAATAACCTTTGATCTGCGAGAGCTTACCGCGAACACTCTGCGTGACCTGGTCGTGGAATGCCTTGCCAAGTCCTTTGCAGGGTGAATGGGATCGACCATTCTCGCCGTCGAATTGCGAACATCATGTGCGCAACCCTTCAGCCAGGTGCACGTCGCCCCAAGCCTGTCGCAAAGGGGCCACGACGTGCCTCTCCTAAAGGCACTGCCTGCTTCAGCGTGCAAGCTCGGCGCACTGTTGCCCCAGCAGTATCCCGGCGCTGAATGCGAGGCCAGAAGAAATGAAGCCTTCTGGGATGGTGGCCTCTGCCCATGCTGTGGCATGTCCATCATTGGGCGTGAAACGATATTCGGAAAACCATCGTCGATCGCTGCGTTGTTTTGTGCGTATTTCAAGCGTTCCGTTTGGCAAGTCAAGCGAATTGATCATAGAGATGCTCGCTGCGGTGCCCTCGGTATGCCGGACTGTGCCGGTTCACTGTTATTTGGGATTCCAGAATAGTCTTCGGGTAGGGCTCTGTCAGATGAGTACCGTATGGAAGCAGGTCAAATAGTGTCCTAGGTCAATGCTGTTACGCCGTCGCCGCTATGCGGGAAGACAGCGGAGTGTCGGGCCACGTGATCCGCACGTCTGTCACTGCCCGGGCACTTTCACAGTTCCTCTCGCATTTCTGCCTACAGCGACAAAGCAGATCCATACCAAGCGCGATGACATCGATTGGAAGCTTGAGTCCGACAGCGCAACGCACGCCATTCACGCCGTGCACGCAGCCCGACCGCCATGGAGAAAAGGAGCGCGGGCAGTTGCGGCGTGACGGAGGATGAGCTCCATGCTCGTCACCTGCATGGCAAGCACCGCAGGCCACACCGCTTTACGCACACTCGTCGCGAGCCAAGTCGGCCGAAACATCGGTCCAAAGAAAGAAGCTCGGGGTCCGTCATTCGCGAATGACCGTCACCCCTCGGCTAGCTTCGAGTGATTGTTCTGATTGGCCCCTGCCGGTTCAGCACATCGACCACCACGCGCTCGCCGGAGCGACGCAACGCCACATCCGCACTGCCTTCACCGACTGCTAGGTTGCGGAAGACCACTTCGTCAAGGAAGGGCGGCAGCGACGGAGACTCGAAGGTGATTGCCGGCTCGAGCGTGTCGAAGTCGAGCCCCAGGCAGGCCTGCAAAAGCAGCAGCGGAGCGGCCGCCGCCCAGGCCTGCGGTGAGCACGCCACCGGATAGAACGTCGGGCCTTGGCTACGCTGGCGTGAAAAGCCGCAGAACAGCTCGGGCAGCCGGCGCAGCTCAATGTAGCTGGCGGCCGCGAACAGGCCCTCAAAGATGCGGCTGGCTTCGGGATGGTAGCCGTAGCGTGCCATGCCCGCGGCGATCAGAGCGTTGTCGTGCGGCCAAACCGAGCCGTTGTGGTAGCTCATCGGATTGAAGCGTGCTGCATCGGTACATACGGTACGGACGCCCCAGCCGCAGAATGCGTTGCTGTCCATCAGCGCAGCCACCACCGAAGGCGCGCGCTCGGGCAGCGCGATGCCAGTAAACAAGGCGTGGCCGGCATTGGATGCACGTACACGGCATGGGCGCTTCTCGCCGTCCAGCGCCAGCACGTAGGTGCCCAGTGCGGCGTCGTAGAAACGCGCGTCGAAAGCCTCACGCAGCATGTCCGCCCTGGCCGCATAGACCGCTGCGCTCTCGTGATCGCCCAGCGCCGCACTGATCGACGCTGCTGCCCGCCAAGCACCATAGGTGTAGGCCTGCACCTCGGCCAACGCAATCGGGCCCGGGGCGAGCTGCCCGTCTTCATGAAAGACCGAATCGCGGCTGTCTTTCCAGCCCTGGTTGATGAGGCCTTCCGGCGACTGTCGGCCATATTCGACAAACAGGTCGCCATCGCGGTCGCCATAGTCGTTGATCCAGTCCAGCGCAGCCCGGATGTGCGGCCACAGAGCGCGCATGGTTTCGACATCGCCGGTGCGCCGCAGGTAGGCACCGGCTAGCAGCACGAACAACGGCGTGGCATCCACGCTGCCGTAGTAGAGTCCGAACGGCACTTCCCTCAGCCTCGCCATTTCGCCATGGCGCATTTCATGCAGGATCTTGCCCGGCTCGGCATCGGCCTGTGGGTCAACCGTTTTCGCCTGCATCGCGGCAAGGAATTGCAGCACGCCGCGGGCAATTTCCGGGTCGAGCCAAAGCGTCTGCAGCGCGGTAATCAGGGCATCGCGCCCGAACACCGTGCTGAACCATGGAATGCCGGCATACGGATACGGTCCGTATTCGGTGTTGGTCAGCAACATGTACAGGTCCGATACGCTGCGCCGGGCCATTTCATTGAAGAGTTCATTGGAGGTCGTGATGGATGCCGCGCGGCGGGTCGCACGCCGCAACTCGCGCCGCGACTGCAGCAGTGCGCTGAGGAAGGATTGGGGCTCCACGGGCTCGGGCTGCATCGCTTCGCAGCGGATCTCCATGCGAAGTACCTGCGAGCACGACGGCTCGAGCGTCAGGTTGAAACTCGCGCTGCCACCGCCCAGCTCGGCCGGCGCCGGATCAAAGGCGAGCCGGGTCTCGCGCCGCACCTCGTCCAGACCGGCATAGCTCAGTGTGACCGTCGCACCCGCGACATCCGGCGTATGCACCGTGCCGCGCCGCAGCCGCCGCGTACCACGCACTTCGAAAAGGTCGGCAAAGTCGGCATCGAAGGCAATATCCACGCGCACGCTTCGTGACACGTCGTCATAGTTGCGCACGCTCAGCCGCTCATAGCAGGCGCCGTTCCAAAGGAAGCGCGACCTGCGCAGGTGGATCAGATCGTGCTCCAGCCACAGGCGACCGTTCTCGTCGAACAGGTCAGGATTGGTCAGGTCGCAGGTCAACGAGGCGTTGTCGTCGCGCAATGTGGAGGACAGCAGCATAGGCAGCGCCCCATCGATGGTCAGGCGTAGATAGGAGAGGTGCCTGGTATCGAAATGAAACAGCCCTTCCGGACTGCCTAGCACACCGAGGGCATCGCCGTTATGGTCGAACAGCGCGAAGGTGTCTCCGTGTTTGAGCGTGCGAGGCCGGCGCTCCTGCAGCGAGGCCGCTGCCGGGATATAGAACTGCGCAACATGGGCTGCCGCGGCGGCCGGTGTTGCGCTGCCCGGCAGTTCGTTCGACGGCTCGAAATGCATGGATAAAGTCCCTCTACTCACGCGAGCACCAGTTCGCCGGAATCGCGTTCCGGCGCGTCTGCGGCGCCAGGTTCGGTCAGGCTTCGGTAGATCCGCACGTATTCGCGCGTCATCCGATCGACGGTAAAGCGCGCCTCGAAGGCTGCACGCACGGCAGCGCGCGGGAGGGTGCTCACGCTATGCACGGCCGCCACCGCTTCATCGACGTTGCGCACGATATATCCATTGACGCCGGCCTCAATCACTTCAGGCACCGAGCCGCATGCAAACGCGACCACAGGAGTGCCACACGCCATCGCCTCGATCATCACCAGCCCGAACGGTTCTGGCCAGTCGATGGGGAATAGCAGCGCGAGCGCATTGCCGAGGAAGGCGGATTTTTCATGCTCGTCGATCTCGCCGAGGTATTCGACATTCGGGTGCGCCGCCACAAGTGGGCGGATGGTGCTCTCCCAGTAGGCGCGGTCGACCTCGTCAATCTTGGCGGCGATCTTCAGCGGTAGCCCGGCGCGTGCCGCAATCGCGATGGCATGGTCGGGGCGCTTCTCCGGCGAAATCCGGCCGAGAAACGCCAGGTAGTCGCCGCGTGGATTTGCACAGCAGGTCAGTAGGTTCGTCGGCAGGCCATGGTGCACGGTGCCGGCCCAGTTCACCGGGGGCATAGGCGCGCGCTGGGCGGTGGAAACCGAAACTAGCGGGAAATGCGGGAAGCGCGCGTAGAACGGCAGCAGATCCGGCAGGTCCAGGCGGCCATGCAAGGTGGTCACGGCCCGCACCGGCATGCACCGCAGCAGCGGGTACTGCATCATGTCGATATGAAAATGCAGCACATCAAAGCTGCTGGCACGCGCCATGACTCTGTCCAGCATCATCACGTAATACGGCAACGGATCGCGCACGTGCGTATCAAGACGTAGCGCCACGTCGCAGCACGGTACCAGTTCAGCAAGTGTGGCCGAATCCCCGCTTGCGAACAACGTGACTTCGTGGCCCTGCCGCACCAGTTCTTCGGTCAGGTAGGAGACGATGCGCTCCGTGCCGCCATACAGGCTGGGCGGGCAACGCTCCGCAAGTGGTGCAATCTGCGCAATCTTCATCGGTACCCCCGCGTCTTGTATGTAGCAATACTGGAGGCTGGAGTGACCGCGCCGGAGCCTGGGCCGGCGAACGATCAAAAGGGCCGCCCTCAATTTCAGGCTGTCGTGCCCAGGATTGAAGTGCGCGGTAAGGCCCTGCTCGCGCCGCGCGCGGAAGTCCTGCCTTTACAGTAAATCAAAGCGTCATGAAATTCGTCTTCAATTTGACGCCACTAGGTCAGTTGCACGGGACGTGCAGAAGGCAGCATCGCCTCGCTGTCCTGTGCGCGGGCCAATGCTTCGCCCACAGGCGCAGGATGGGATGTCTCTCGCGTGTCGTCCGTACGCTACCGTTCAAACGGACTTTGCGGCGGACCAGCCCAGGCGGGGTGGGATATCGATGATTCCAGATGTGCAGCAGTCAGATCGCCTGAAGGTCAGGGAGGAGACGATCAAACTCCCGCTTGACCACGGCGTAGCATTCACAGACGCGGCCTTCGAGGCCTGGCCGATCCAGCACTTCGATATTGCCGTGGCTATAGCGGATCAATCAGGCGGTCTGCAGCTTCAGCGCCGCCTCGGTGACACCGGATCTGCGCACACCCAGCATGTTGGCGATCAGTTCCTGCGTCATGCGCAGCTCGTTGGACGGCAGGCGGTCCAGGCTCAGCAGCAGCCAACGACACAACTGCTGGTCGATCGAGTGGTGGCGATTGCAGACCGCCGTTTGTGCCATCTGTGTTAACGCGCGAGCAGAATTCACCCACCGGGGGTCAAATTTAGCTGCGCGCCAACACCCCCTCAAGTCAAAATGCGGCGCTAAGGCCTTTTGCGGTCTTCGCCTCTCCGCTGCCTAAGGTGCACTGCGCGGAATGGGCAATTGATCTATCATCCAATTCCCCCTTCCCCCTCACGTGAGCGCAGTTTGCTCGCGTCGATCCCCTAGTGGCGCTGTACTGCACTTCGAGTGAAGTCAACGTCGCACAAGCCCGCTTGGCAGGAGTGTGCAGTGCTCAACGCCCACGCCCCGACCAAGCGTGAAGCGGTTGCCCAAAATCCTTTACTCGTTTTGCCAAGATGATTCAGATCCATAGCGCAAGCCGACCATCGGCATCCAACAAGCACTGCTCCGGATGCAACTCCGATGATGGCACCTCAATCGAGATGGCCTTCGCATTTCAGCCGATCGTTGATCTGCGCACGGGCGACGCCTACGCACACGAAGCGCTCGTACGCGGGCCCAACGGAGAGCCTGCGGCATCGGTGCTCACGCAAGTGGACGAAGCCAACCGTTACCGGTTTGACCAACGATGCCGCACCACCGCAATTGAGCAGGCGGCTGAGATAGGGATGGACACCTTCCTATCCATCAACTTCATGCCGAACGCTGTGTATCAGCCAGCCGCATGTATCCGTACAACCTTTGAAGCGGCCGAAAAGTACGGCTTTCCAATCAATCGGATCATCTTCGAAACCATCGAGGGCGAAGACATCATCAACCGCCCCCACCTGCTGGAGATCTTCCGCGCCTATCAGTCGTTCGGCTTCCAAACAGCGATTGATGATTTCGGCGCCGGCCACTCCGGGCTCACCCTACTCGCCGATTTCCAGCCGGACCTGATCAAGTTGGATATGGCACTTATCCGAGGTATCGATTCAGATCTGGTGCGTCAACGCATTGTTTGCGGCGTGCTCAGCATCTGTAACGACCTCGGGATCCGCGTCATTGCCGAAGGCGTTGAAACGGCGGAGGAGCGCGACTTCCTCGCTGCCGCAGGTATCACGCTCATGCAAGGCTATCTGTTCGCTAAGCCTGCGTTCAGAGCAATGCCAACGGTATCAAACGCTCGCTGATTGTCACACGGACTTTAGCCGGACCGGCTGGCGGGCACACCGGTTATCCAGCTTCGGGCCTATCCGCCGTCGCTGGCGGACGGCTGATTCACATCAACCTCGTTCGATTGGACAACCGAGCCCGGTAACTTATGAGCACACCACTGCTAAAACTATTCGAGGCGGCCATCACGCAGGCATGGAATGCCATCGTGATCACCGATGCCGACATCTCTGTCGGTTGCCGAGTGCAGTTTGCCAACCCAGCGTTCACAGCCATGACGGGCTATTCTCTGGACGAGCTACGCGGGCACTCCCTTAGGATTCTTCAAGGCCCTGACACCGATCCGGCATTAATTGATGAACTTCGCGTCTGCTTGAAAGAGGCTCGACTCTTCGAGGGCATCGCAACGAACTATCGAAAGGACGGCTCTAGCTACACCGTCCGCTGGAGCATTTCGCCAGTTCGCGACGACAGCGGGTTGGTCACCAATTTTGTCTCGGTGCAGCAGGATATTTCAGATTACGAGCAGGCAGAACAGACAAACAGACTGCTCGCTCGCGCGCTTGATGCAACCAGTTGTTGATTTGCACCGAATCCTGACCCAGGATTTGCATCGAAAACTGACCCACCCCAAAGGCTGTTAGGTGTCGCTTTGTGCGGGTTGTTTGGCGGTGCGTTTCTCCTTCTTGGGCTGGGTGGTGCTGTGCTTGAAACGATAGCTATCGTTGCCTGTTTCAACAATGTGGCAGTGGTGCGTTAGGCGGTCCAGTAGCGCGGTGGTCATCTTGGCGTCCCCGAAGACGTTGGACCATTCGCCGAAGCTCAGGTTGGTGGTGATGACGAGGCTGGTGCGCTCGTAGAGCTTGCTGATCAGGTGGAATAGCAATGCGCCGCCGGTCTGGCTGAACGGCAGATAGCCCAGCTCATCGAGGATCACCAGATCTGCATACATGAGTCGCGTGGCCAGGTGTCCCGGCTTGCCCGAGACCTTCTCCAACTCCAACGTGTTGACCAGTTCCACGGTCGAGAAGAAGCGCACTCGACGGTGATGGTGCTCCACGGCCTGCACGCCGATGGCGGTGCCGAGATGGGTCTTGCCCGTACCTGGGCCGCCGACCAACACGATGTTGTGCGCCGACTCGAGGAACTCGCAGCGGTGAAGCTGCCGCACCAGCGCCTCGTTGGCCTCGCTGCAACTGAAGTCGAAGCCGGTCAGGTCTCGGTAGGCTGGGAAGCGCGCCACCTTCATCTGATAGGCCAGCGAGCGCACCTCGCGCTCGGTGAGCTCGGCCTTGAGCAGACGCGACAGGATGGCCACGGCCGACTGGTAGGCCGGCGAGTCCTGCGCCGCCAGGTCGCCCAGCGCTTGTGCCATGCCGTGCAGCTTCAACGACTTGAGCATCTCCAACATGACTTCATGCTGCATGATGCACCTCCCGATCTCGCAAGCTGTCGTAGCGGCCGACGTTGGCCTGCGGTTCGACGTGCAGCGCCAGTGCCTGTGGTGAGGTGATCGGTGCCACGGGCTCGCCTTCCAGGAGGCGGCTGAGGATGTTCAGGATGGTTTGCTTGGACGGGGCACCCGCCTCCAGTGCGAGCTCCACCGCAGTGAGCACGGCCTGTTCGTCGTGCAACAGCACCAGCGCCAGGATCTCGACCATCTCGCGATCGCCACCAGGGCGTTTGAGCAGTGTGGATTGCAGGCGTCGGAAGCCCTCTGGCAGTTCGGCGAACGGTGCGCCGTTACGCAGCGCACCGGGCTTACGCTGCAGCACCGCGAGGTAGTGGTGCCAGTCATAGATTGTGCGCCCCGGAAGATGGCTACGGTCGATGTGCCGCACGTGCTCGGCAATCACCTGGCCTTCGGCCACGAACACGAGCCGATTGGCATAGACGCGCAGACTGATGGGCCGGTTGGCAAACGACGCCGGTACGCTGTAGCGGTTGCGCTCGAAGGTCACCAGGCAGGTTGGTGAGACGCGCTTGGTGTGCTCCACAAAGCCATCGAACGGCTGCCCCACGGGCATCAGGTGTGGCCGCTCCAGCGACCAGGCCTCCCAGAGGGTCATGTCCAGCTCAGGATGGCGGGTCTGCTGCCACAGCCGTACGCACTGGTCGGCCAGCCAGTCATTAAGTGCCGCCAGAGAGCCGAATGCAGGGATGCGTTGCCAGATGCGGTGACGGCTGTCCTGCACGTTCTTCTCTATCTGCCCCTTCTCCCAGCCCGAGGCCGGGTTACAGAACTCGGCGTCGAACAGGTAGTGGCTGACCATGGTGCTGAAGCGCAAGTTGACGTCACGCAACTTGCCCAGGCGCACGCGATCCACGGCGGTCTTCATGTTGTCGTAGATGCCGCGACGCGGGATACCGCCCCAGGCCACAAAGGCGTGGTGATGGGCATCGAACAGCATCTCGTGGGTCTGCAGCAGATACGCGCGCAGGAAGAATGCGCGGCTGTGGCTGAGCTTGAACTGAGCCACTTGCAGCTTGGTGCGCTCGCCGGCGATGACCGCCCAGTCCTCGCTCCAGTCGAACTGGAAGGCCTCACCCTCTGCGAAGCGCAGTGGGATAAAGGTGCCTCGCCCCGACGTGCGGGCTTGCTCCTGTTGCTCCTGGCGCCAGCGGCGAGCGAATGCGGCAACGCGATCGTAGGAGCCGGTGAAGCCCAAGGCACACAGATCAGTGTGGATCTGCTTGAGTGTGCGCCGTTGCTTGCGTGGCTTGTTGGCCTCGGTCTTGAGCCAAGCGGAGAGCTTGGCGGCATGGCCGTCGAGCTTGCTCGGACTCTGCCGTGCAGGATAGGCCGGTGCCGTGGTGTCAGCGCGCAGATAGCGCCTGACCGTGTTCCTGGAGATGCCCAGGCGTCTGGCGATCTCGCGCAGCGGGATCTGGTCGCGAAGATGCCAGCGTCGAATGATGCTCAGTATGGCCACGTCGATCACTCCGATCTCCCGCTCGTTGCCGAGCGGGACAGTGTTCTATACGTGGGTCAACATTCGATGCAAAAACCTACCTCGGGTGGGTCAGGATTCCGTGCAAATCAACATCTGGCGTTCAACGTGCTTGCCTGCCAGGCACGCGTGGCCTGCGCCGGCTGCCCAGATGCTGCGATGCGCGCGAGTATTCCGATATCGCGCAAGCCGGCGCTGTGCAGACCGCCTTCTTCACGCAGCATTTGCTCGACTTGCTCGACGTCACGGTCCACCTGTGTGCGCAGCAGCACCA
>JYOB01000012.1 GCA_000955795.1 Burkholderiaceae bacterium 26 | reverse complement strand
CGCCCGGCGAGGTCGCGGTGGGAGCGACGTTGTTCTGATAGTCGATGCCGCTGGCGACGCGGCCGTACAGCGTGACGTTGGTTTGTGCGAGGGCGGGAGCGGTCCAGCCAGCGAGCGCAAGGCCGCACGCCAGCAACCCGCGAACAGCGGTGGTTCGATTCATGACGTCTCCTGAAATGTTTTTGTAGGCGGGGTCCGGTGCGGCGCGCGGTTTGAGATCGCTGGAGGCACACACCAAGCATCGTCACCGGCCCCAGGCGCATTTGTAGTCGGCGCGGCCTTAACGTGGCAAACTACAAATTCTTCGTTGGACGCTAAATTTTTCTTAACGAGAACGCATGCCACGGCGCCTCCCTCCCCTTAATGCATTGCGCGTCTTTGAAGTTGCGGGCCGCCACTTGAGCTTCAGCCGGGCTGCGGACGAACTTTGCGTGACCAACGCCGCTGTCAGCCACCAGATCAAGCAGCTCGAAGATCATCTGGGCAAAAAGCTCTTCGCACGCCGCAACAACCAGCTCACGTTGACAGACGCCGGCGACAATTACCTCCCTCGCGTGCGCGACGCGCTGCGTGCGCTCGAACAAGCCACCGACCTGCTGATGGACACCGCCGACGCGCCGCTGCGCGTGGCCGTGCCTCCAACCTTTGGTGCCAAATGGCTGGTGCCGCGGCTGTACCGGTTCTTCAACCAGCATCCGCACGTGCGTGTCGAAGTCTCGACCGCCGACGTGCAAGACCACGGCCAGTTCGATCTGTGCATCGACGACCGGCAAGTCAACGCGCCCAACCTGCGCGTCGAGTGGTTCACCTCCACCGATTTCTTTCCGGTGTGCAACGCCACGCTGCAGGCGGCCATCCGCATGCCGCAAGACCTCGCCACACACACGCTGCTGCATGAGCGAGGCGGCCGCCATCTGGCGCACCATCCCACTTGGCGGCAATGGCTCGACGAGGTCGGTGTGCCCCACATCGATGCCACGCGCGGGCCGGCGTTTTCTGAGGCCCTGATGGCGCTGCAGGCAGCCATTGACGGCCAGGGCGTCGCACTCGGCCAGGGCATCCTCGTCGAATACGACATCGCCGCCGGACGTCTGATGCGACCGCTGGCGACCGAAGCCTCGCTGCGCCTGTCGTACTACCTGATCCATCCGCACCAAGCGGCAGAGCACGCGGGCTTTGCATTGTTCCGCCAGTGGCTCGTCGATGAAGTTGCGCGCAGCGGCGGCCGCGCGCGCAACCAGCCCCCGGCAAGCGAGGTGTTTTGATTTCTTTTTGATTGTGGCGTGGCGGGCGCTCTACACTACTCGTCCCTGGCTGCACTGCGCCGAAGAAGGAGCCCGCCATGAGCTTCCCCCGCCCCGCCAACACCCCGTGGCTTGTCCCGTACCTGACCGTGCGCGACGCATCGGCCGCCATCGCCTTCTATCGCAACGCGTTCGGTTTTGATGTGCAGGATGAAATGCACGACCATGGCCGCCCGATCCACGTCGAGATGACTTACCAGGGCCAGCTCATGCTGATGTTTGCGCCCGAAGGCGTCTTCGGCTCCACCGCGAAAGCCCCGGCCGGCGCGGGCTTTGAATGCCCGCAGAGCTTCCACCTGTATTGCAGCGACGTCGACACCGCGTATCAGAACGCGCTCGACCAGGGCGCCACGTCCATCATGGCGCCGCACGATGCCTTCTGGGGCGAGCGCTACGCCGCCGTGCGCGACCCGGACGGTTATCGCTGGGGCCTCGCCTGCCGCGCAGCGGCAGCCTGATCGCTCCATCTCCATCGCTTGATCGTTTGATCGGCTGACCCGATTCACCAAAAGGATTGCTGTAATGGGGCTTCCCCGTTTTTTCGTCGATACGCCGCTTGCCCCCAACACCACCGTCACGCTGCCAGAGGCCGTCACGCGCCACGTCCACGTGCTGCGGCTGGCCGTCGGCGATGACGTCTGCCTGTTCGATGGCTCCGGCAACGAATTCCGTGCTCGGCTCGTCGCCATCAACAAGCGCGACGCCGCCGCCAGCCTTACGGATGCCACACAGCCCGACACGGAGGCCCGCTACGCCATCACCCTCGCGCAAGGCATTGCCGGTGGCGACAAGATGGATTGGCTGATCGAGAAGGCCGTCGAACTGGGTGTGAATGCTGTGGCTCCGCTACAGACCGAACGCGCCGTGGTGCGCCTCTCCGGCGAGCGTGCCGCCAAGCGCGTGCAGCATTGGCAAGCACTGGTGCAGGCCGCCTGCGAGCAATGCGGCCGAGCACGCGTGCCGGTGGTTGCACCGGTCGCCACACTGCGTGACTGGCTTGCCGCCGCAAAGTCGACCGACGCGCCGCGCGTGCTGCTGTCACCGCGCGGCACGCAATCGCTCACCCAATGGGCTGTGCAATCGCGCACGCGCATCGAAGGCAGCGGCATCGTCCTGCTGATCGGCCCCGAAGGCGGTCTTTCGCCCGACGAAGAAGCGCTGGCCGAGGCCGCCGGTTTCTTACCGCTGACACTCGGGCGACGTATTCTGAGAACGGAATCGGCGGCGCTCGTTGCCGTGTCCGCGCTGCACGCCGTGCTCGGCGAGTTCTAAGTTCTGACGACGAAACACCGACCGTTTGATCCCCCCGGCGGGTCTTTCCCCAAACCCGCCACTGACCAAAGGAGCTTCATCATGGGTCTACTCGATTCGATTCTCGGCGGCGGCAATGACGCCAGCGGTGCGCAATCGTCCTTGCTCGGCAACAAGAAGGTGTTGCTTGCCGTGGGCGTGCTGGCCTACCTCGCGATGAAGCACAAGTCGCCGGGCGCGGGCGATGCGGCCGCTCCGCAAGGGCAGGAAGATCAGGGCGGCGGCCTGTTCGGTTCGCTCGGTGGCTTGCTGGGTGCGGCAGGCGGTGCCGGCGCGCTGGGCAGCCTGCTCGGCGGCGCTGGCGGAGCGGGTGGCCTTGGCGGTCTGCTCGGCGGTTTGTTGGGCGGCGGCAGCGGCAATGCGGACCAGGCGGCCATCGGAGGCCTCGGGCCGTTGCAGCAGATCCTGGAGCAAGCCGGCCTGGGCGAACAAGTCAAATCGTGGATCGGCAATGGCCAGAACCTGCCGGTGTCGGGCGAGCAGATTACCCAAGCACTGAGCGGCACGGGTGCGCTGGAGGAGGTGTCAAAACTGGCCGCCCACTTCGGCATCAACGAGGGCGATCTCGCCAACCAGCTCGCCGAAGGCCTGCCCGAAGCGGTCAACCACCTCACGCCGCAGGGCGCAGTGCCGGCGGCCTGAACGTCATCGCCGCACAGGAGAAAAGCCCGCAATTGCGGGCTTTTTTGCGCCGGCAGTCAACCCGCACCGTAGGCCGTTCGGCCCGCGTCGCGCAGTGCCTGCACCACATGCAGCGCCGCCGGAGACAACAACCGGTCCGTGCGCGTGATGATGCCGAAGTCATCCATCTGGCACGGCATCGGCAACGGAAGAATCGCGAGCATCTGATACGTCGCGTAGTACTGCGCGACGTCGGCGCCGATCACGGCCAGCATGTCGCTCTGCTCCAGGATGCGCGTCAGGAATAGCAGCGCTGAGGTTTCCACCACGCTGGACGGCGCTGTCAGGCTCTCCCGCTGGAACATCAGGTCGAACCGGTGACGCAGCACGCTGCCGATGGGCGGCACCACCCAGGTGGCCGGCTGCACGTCCGCGAGCGTCAGCGACGGTTCCGCCAGCAGCGGATGCCCCGGCCGCGCCACCGCAACCACCGGCTCGTCGGCCAGCGGCTCGTAGCGCAGGTGCAGCTTGTCGTGCTCGGCAAACAGGCGGCCGACCACCAGGTCGAGCTTGTCCTGCGCCAGGCGTTCCAGCAACACGTTGCTGCTTTCGATTTCCAGCGACACCCGCAGCCCCGGATGCTCGCGTGTGATCTGTGCCACCACAGGCGGCAGCAGGCGCACGCCCGGCGACGTGATCGTGCCCACCGCCACATGCCCGAGGTGCCCTGCCTTGAGACCAAGCACTTCCTCCTGGGCCTGGTCCAGGCTGCCGACCACGGCGCGTGCGTGGCGGATCAGCGCATCGCCATAGCGCGTGGGCCGCATGCCGCGCGGCATGCGCTCGAACAGCTGCACATCCAGCATGGCTTCCAGCTCGCGCAGCAGCTTGGAGGCGGCGGGCTGCGTCATGTTGAGCGCGGCGGCCGCCCGGTGGATGTTGCCCTCCTCGGCCAAGGCAATCAGCAACAGCAGTTGTCGCGTCTTCAGGCGCGCACGGACGTACCAGGGGCTGTTCGACATCGGGTCTTCCTCGAGATATCAAATTGGATATCGGTCACGGCCAATATTTCATTGGAAGGATATCAGGGCGCTCCGTACACTCGGTCCGATCAAAAAACCACAACCACACCGGAGACAACGGACGTGCCGCGCGGCCCGCAAGTGCCACGCAGCCGATCGATGCGCGCGCGCCTCGACAACCACGTCCGTGACACACGCACCCATGTCGGAATCGAAACCCAAGCTGCGCTCGGCCCAATGGTTCGGCACCGCCGATAAGAACGGCTTCATGTACCGAAGCTGGATGAAGAACCAGGGCATTCCCGATCACGAATTCGACGGCCGCCCGATCATCGGCATCTGCAACACGTGGTCGGAGCTGACGCCGTGCAATGCGCATTTCCGCAAGCTCGCCGAGCACGTCAAGCGCGGCATTTACGAGGCGGGCGGGTTTCCAGTGGAGTTCCCTGTGTTCTCCAACGGCGAATCGAACCTGCGCCCGACCGCCATGCTCACGCGCAACCTCGCGGCCATGGATGTTGAAGAGGCAATTCGCGGCAACCCGATCGACGCGGTGGTGCTGCTCACCGGCTGCGACAAGACCACGCCGGCCCTGCTGATGGGCGCGGCAAGCTGCGACGTACCGGCCATCGTCGTGACGGGCGGGCCGATGCTCAACGGCAAGCTCGACGGCAAGAACATCGGCTCCGGTACGGCGGTGTGGCAACTGCACGAATCGCTCAAGGCGGGCGAGATCGACCTGCATCATTTCCTGTCGGCGGAAGCGGGGATGTCGCGCTCGGCCGGCACGTGCAACACGATGGGCACGGCGTCCACCATGGCATGCATGGCCGAAGCGCTCGGCACATCGCTGCCGCACAACGCGGCCATCCCGGCGGTGGATGCGCGGCGCTACGTGCTGGCGCATATGTCCGGCATCCGCATCGTCGAGATGGCGCTGCAAGGGCTGACGCTGTCTAAGATCCTCACGCGCGCAGCGTTCGAAAACGCCATCTGCGCCAACGCAGCCATTGGTGGTTCGACCAACGCCGTGATCCACCTGAAGGCGATTGCCGGGCGCATTGGCGTGCCGCTTGAGCTGGAAGACTGGTCGCGCATCGGCCGCGACACGCCGACCATCGTCGACCTGATGCCCTCGGGCCGCTTCCTGATGGAGGAGTTCTATTACGCGGGCGGCCTGCCCGCGGTGCTGCGCCGCCTGGGCGAGGCGAACCTGCTGCCGCATCCCGACGCGCTGACCGTCAACGGCAAGACGCTGTGGAGCAACGTCAAAGACGCGCCCATCACCGACGATGAAGTCATTCGACCACTCACCAACCCGCTGATCGACGATGGCGGCATTCGCGTGCTGCGCGGCAATCTGGCGCCGCGTGGCGCGGTGCTCAAGCCATCTGCGGCGAGCCCCGAGCTGCTCAAGCATCGCGGCCGCGCAGTCGTATTCGAAAACCTGGAGCACTACAAGGAGCGCATCGTCGACGAGTCCCTGGAGGTCGATGCCAGCTCCGTGCTGGTGATGAAAAACTGCGGGCCGAAGGGATATCCGGGCATGGCCGAGGTCGGCAACATGGGCCTGCCGCCCAAGCTGCTGCGCCAGGGTGTGAAGGATATGGTGCGCATTTCCGACGCACGCATGAGCGGCACCGCCTATGGGACGGTGGTACTGCACGTGGCACCCGAAGCTGCGGCGGGCGGCCCGCTGGCCGCGGTGCAGGACGGCGACTGGATCGAACTCGACTGCGAGGCCGGCACGCTCCATCTGGACATCGCTCCCGAAGAACTCGCGCGCAGGCTGGCGGCCTACCAGCACCAGCGTTCGCATGGCGAGGCCGGCGGCTACCAGCGCCTGTACGTCAACCACGTGCTGCAAGCGGACGAAGGCTGCGACCTCGATTTCCTGGTCGGCTGCCGTGGCGCCGCGGTACCGCGTCACTCGCACTGAATCGACACACGCGTAGGAGACTGGCTTTGCCAATTACTCAACCCGCCGCGCCCGCACCACGCTATCGCGGCATCTTTCCGGTGGTGCCCACCACTTTCACCGAAACCGGCGAACTCGATTTGCCGAGCCAGAAGCGCGCGATCGATTTCATGATCGATGCCGGCTCGGATGGCCTGTGCATCCTGGCCAATTTTTCCGAGCAGTTCTCGCTTTCCGACGACGAACGCGAAGTGCTCACCCGCACCGCGCTGGAACACGTGGCTGGCCGCGTGCCGGTGATCGTCACCACCTCGCACTACAGCACCCAGGTCTGCGCGCAACGCAGCCGCCGCGCGCAGGACATGGGCGCCGCCATGCTGATGGTGATGCCGCCCTACCACGGCGCCACCTTCCGCGTGCCGGAAGCGCAGATCTACGAATTCTTTGCGCGCGTATCGGACGCGGTGGGCATTCCGATCATGATTCAGGATGCGCCGGCCAGCGGCACGGTGCTGTCTGCGGCGTTCCTCGCGCGCGTGGCCCGCGAGATCGAGCAAGTGGCCTACTTCAAGATCGAAACACCCGGTGCGGCGGCCAAGCTGCGCGAGCTGATCCGCCTGGGTGGTGACGCCATCGAAGGCCCATGGGACGGCGAAGAAGCCATCACGCTGCTGGCCGATCTGGATGCAGGCGCCACGGGCAGCATGACCGGCGGCGCATATCCCGACGGCATCCGGCCAATCATCGAGGCGCACGCGAAGGGGCAGCGCGATCTCGCCTTCGATCTGTATCAGCGCTGGCTGCCGCTCATCAACCACGAGAACCGGCAGGCCGGCATCCTTGCCGCCAAGGCGCTGATGAAGGAAGGC
This sequence comes from Burkholderiaceae bacterium 26, assembly GCA_000955795.1. Taxonomy (GTDB): domain Bacteria; phylum Pseudomonadota; class Gammaproteobacteria; order Burkholderiales; family Burkholderiaceae; genus Ralstonia; species Ralstonia chuxiongensis. Next base: position 123,308 of record JYOB01000012.1, on the reverse strand, counting down.
GGTGTGATTGCCAGCGAGGCGTCGCGCCATCCGTTGCCGCCGATGCACCCAGACACGCGCCGGGGCCTGATCGACATTGCCCGGCGGCTCGATCCGCTGGTCTTGCGCTGGGGGCGATAGCCATGCACGGTGAACGCACCCCCGCTTCGATCGGCATTGTCGGCGTCGGCAAGATCGCGCGCGATCAGCATCTGCCGGCGCTTGCCGCGCAGCCCGGATTCAAGCTCGCGGCCTGTGCGAGCCCGCATTCACGCATTGACGGCCTGCCGCACTACGCGACGCTCGACGCCATGCTCGCAGACGAACCCGCGCTGCAGGCGGTGTCGTTGTGCACACCGCCGCAGGTGCGATTTGCACAGGCCCGCGCGGCGCTCGCCGCCGGCAAGCACGTGATGCTGGAGAAGCCCCCGGGCGCCAGCGTGTCGGAAGTTGCGATCCTGGCAGCGCTGGCGCAGGAGCAACGCTGCACGTTGTTCGCCTCTTGGCACTCGCGCCATGCGCCCGGTGTCGAGGCCGCCCGCGACTGGCTTGCAAGCCGCGCCATCGTCTCGGTCGACGTGCAGTGGAAAGAAGATGTGCGCCGCTGGCACCCGAACCAGGCATGGATCTGGGAACCCGGCGGCCTGGGCGTGTTTGACCCTGGCATCAACGCGCTTTCGATCCTGACCCGCGTGCTGCCGCATGCGTTCTTTCTCACGGCGGCCGACCTGTGGGTGCCCGCCAATCAGCAGACCCCGATTGCTGCCCACCTGGCATTCACCGATGCGCGCGGCACGGCAATCCGGGCGGAATTCGACTGGCGCCATGACGCAGGTGAGCTATGGCAGATCGACGTGACCACACGCGACGGCACCTTGCGGCTGGCACAAGGCGGCAAGCAATTGACCATCGACGGCGTTGAGATCGACGTCGGCCCCGAACGCGAATACCCAAGCCTGTACACACGCTTTCTCGAACTGATCGCCAGCGGCGAAAGCGATGTCGATGTCCGCCCGCTTCAGCACGTGGCCGACGCCATGCTGCTCGGTCGGCGCCATCTGATTGATCCGTTCGTGCCGTGAAGCACGCCCGACTCACGTAGTGCCATAAGAGCCATTCCAACGAGGAGACAACCATGCAACGCAAACTTCGCCGCCTGACCCTATCCGCCCTGGCAGCCACCCTGTGCCTGGGGCCGCTGGCCGCCGCCCTGCCCGCCCACGCCGACGAGCCGCTCAAGATCGGCTTCCTGGTCAAGATGCCCGAGCAGGCGTGGTTCATCAACGAACAAAAAGCTGCCACCGCGCTTGGCCAGAAAGACGGCTTTTCGGTGGTGAACATCGGCACGCCCGATGGCGAAAAGGTGCTGTCCGCCATTGACAACCTGGGCGCACAAGGTGCGAAGGGCTTCGTCATCTGCGCGCCGGACGTGCGCCTCGGGCCGGCTATCTCGGCACGCGCCAAGCACTACAACATGAAGTTCGTCACGGTTGACGATCAACTCGTCGACTCGTCCGGCAAGCCGCTGGCCAACGTACCGCACCTGGGCATGTCGGCATTCAAGATCGGTAACCAGGTCGGCCAGGCCATCTCCGACGAGATGAAGCGCCGCGGCTGGAAGCCCGAGGAAGTGGGCGCGCTGCGCATCACCAACTATGAGCTGCCGACCGCCAAGCTGCGCACCGACGGCGCCACGCAGACGCTGCTGGCCGGCGGCTTCAAGAAGGAGAACATCTTCGACGCGCCGCAAAAAACCACCGACGACGCAGGTGGCTTCAATGCCGCGTCGCCGGTGCTGGCACAGCATGCGGGCATCAAGAAGTGGGTCATCTTCGCGCTCAATGAAGAGAGCGTGCTGGGCGGCGTGCGCGCAACCGAGCAGCTGCACATTCCGGCAGCCGATGTGATCGGCGTCGGCATCAACGGTGCCGGCGAGGCGTTTGCCGAGTTCCAGAAGAAGGAACCGACGGGCTTCTTCGGCACGATTGCCGTCAGCTCGACCAACCACGGCAAGGACAGCGCTGCAAACCTCGTCGATTGGATCAAGACCGGCAAGCAGCCGCCGGCCGATACGCAAACCACCGGCAAGCTGATGGTGCGCAGCAATTGGCAAGAAGTCCGCAAGGAACTGGGCATTTGATGCAACGCGCGGCGCGGGCCGGCCCCGCGCCCCACGTGCATCCGCAGAGAGCAATCGATGACAGTCCAATCACTTGATGAAAGCGGCCCGCCCGACGCTTCCGCTGGCGCGTACCTGAAGCTTGACGGCATCACTGTGCGCTTTCCTGGCGTGCTGGCGCTCGACCATGTCTCGCTCGACATCCGCCGCGGCGAGGTGCACGGCCTGATGGGCGAAAACGGCGCGGGCAAGTCGACGCTGCTCAAGGTGCTGTCAGGCGTCAACCAGCCGGAGGACGGCACGCTGTCGCTCGACGGTGTGCCGCAGCAGTTTACGAACACGCGCGCGGCCATTGCGGCGGGCATCGCGATCATCTATCAGGAACTGCACCTCGTGCCTGAGCTGACGGTGGCAGAAAACCTGATGCTCGGCGCGCTGCCCAACCGCTTTGGCGTGCTCGACGAGAAAACGTTGATCGCCCGTGCGCTGCGCGAACTCGAACGGCTGGGGGAGAGGCTTGATCCGGCCCAACCCGTCAAGCATCTGTCGATCGGCCAGCGCCAGATGATCGAGATCGGCAAGGCACTGATGCGCGACGCGCGCGTGATCGCGTTCGACGAGCCAACGAGTTCGCTCTCCTCGCGCGAGACGACGCAGTTGTTCCGCATCATTCGCGCGCTCAAGGCCGAGGGCCGCGCGATCATCTATGTCACCCATCGCATGGAAGAGGTGTATGAACTGTGCGATCGCGTAACCGTGTTCCGTGACGGCCGGCATATCGACACGTTCAACGCCGGCGCGAGCCTCGACCGCGAACGGCTGATCCGCTGCATGGTCGGCCGCTCGATCCAGGACGTGTACGGCTACAAGCCACGCCCGCTCGGCGAGGTGAAGGTCGACGTGCGCGGCCTGATGGGGCCCGGCTTGACCGAACCCGCATCGTTTCGCGCGCATGCAGGGGAAATCGTCGGCTTCTTCGGGTTGGTCGGCGCGGGGCGCTCTGAGCTGATGAAGCTGCTCTACGGCGCGGTCAAACCCACAGCGGGCGAGGTTCACCTCAAAGGCAAGCGCGTTCAGTTCAACACGCCGCGCGATGCGGTGCGAGCGGGTGTCGCGCTCTGCCCTGAAGACCGCAAGCAGGAAGGCATCGTCGCGATCGCCTCGGTGTCGGATAACCTGAACATCAGTTGCCGGCGCCACTTCAGCCGCTTCAGCGTGCTGAACAACCGGCAGGAAGCGCGGACCACCAAGTCGTTCATCGACAAGCTAGCTATCAAGACACGCAACGGTGAAACGCCCATCGGCAAGCTGTCGGGCGGCAATCAGCAGAAGGTGATCCTCTCGCGCTGGCTCGCGGAAGACATCGACGTCTTCCTGATGGACGAGCCCACGCGCGGCATCGACGTCGGCGCCCGCAGCGAAATCTACAGCCTGCTCTACGGCCTCGCCGAGGCAGGTCGCACCGTCATCGTCGTGTCGAGCGATCTGGCGGAAGTCATCGGCGTTGCCGACCGCGTGCTCGTCATGAAGCAGGGCCGCATCGTCGGCGATCTGCCGAGAGAACACGCCTCGCCTGACACCCTCATCAAACTCGCGCTGCCACGCTAGCGCGCGAATCACGCCCTCATGGAAACCGATCCTATGCAATCGCCATCCACCGAATCCGTACCGGGCGGCCCGCCATTGGCCGCCCCGGGCATCCCCAGCCGCGCCGCTCTCACGTGGGAACTGGTCAACCGATCGGGCATCGTCGTCGTATTCCTCCTGCTGTTCACCGCGCTGGCGTTCACGGTGCCGGGCTTCATCAGCAGCCGCAACATCCAGGGCCTGCTGCTCTCCGTCACCTTGATCGGCTCCATCTCGGTCACGATGATGTTTGTCCTCGCCCTCGGCGAGGTAGACCTTTCCGTCGCCTCCATCGTGGCGTTCGCGGGCGTGGTGGCCTCCACGCTCATCACCGCGACCCATAGCGTGGTGCTTGGCGTCGGGGCCGGCGTGCTGGCGGGCGGCCTGGTCGGGCTCGTCAATGGCGTGCTGGTGGCGCGCTACCAGATCAACTCGCTGATCGTTACGCTGGCCATGATGGAAGTCGTGCGCGGCCTCGCCTTCATAACCTCCAACGGCGACGCGGTGATGATTTCCGAAGAGAGCTTCTTCGACCTGGGCGGCGGGTCATTCCTCGGCATCTCGTACCCGATCTGGAGCAATATCGTCGGCTTCGCGCTGTTCGGTTTCCTGCTCAAGAAGACGGTGTTCGGCAAGAACGTGCTCGCCGTCGGCGGCAATGAAGAAGCAGCGCTGCTCGCCGGCTTGCCCGTGACGCGCATCAAGATCGCCGTGTTCGTCCTGCAAGGCCTGGTGACCGGTTTTGCGGGCGTGATGCTCGCCTCGCGCATGAGCCTGGGCGATCCGAAAACGTCGGTCGGGCTTGAGCTGGGCGTGATCTCTGCCTGCGTGCTGGGCGGTGTTTCGCTCACGGGCGGCGTGGCAACCGTGTCCGGTGTGCTGGTCGGCGTTCTGATCATGGGGTCGGTGCAGAACGCGATGAGCCTGATGAACGTGCCGACGTTCTATCAGTACCTGATTCGCGGCGGCATTCTGCTGCTGGCGGTGTGGTTCGACCGCATTCGCCGCAACAAGCGAGCTGGCTGACCAGCCGGTCGGCACATTCACAAGGCAACAAAAAAGCCCGCATTTGCGGGCTTTTTCATTTCCGGGCCGATCAACCGGCCGAGCGGCCTAGTTCATGCGAACGAGTAGAAGACGCGGAACTGGACCTTGCGTTCGCCCCAGAATTCGGCCGCGTCGCGGAATACGTCCAGCAGCACTTCGCGCGCTTCCTTGTCGAACTTGGGCTGGCACGGCAGGCCCTCGAGCACGATGACAAAACCCGGCTGCGGGCCGGCCTTGTAGATCATGTCGGTCAGGCAGTCAGCCAGGGCGTCGAAGTTCTTGCCGAAATGCTTCGGGAACAGGAACTCGCGTGCAATCACGTCAAGCACTTCGCTCTTGGTGGTCGCGGCCGCGCAGTTGGCGTACAGGAAGTGCTGGCCCAGACTGGCCGCCGATTCGGCCAGATCCGCCACGCGAAACGCGCGGATCGACTGCACGATATTCGGACGCACCGTCTTGAACAGGTTCATGGCGTCTTCGCGACCTCCGTCGTCGTCCGTCTGAGTATTGTCCTGCGTCATGATGTTCTGCGGTGCGCTTTGAGGCAACTTGGCCGCTCCCCCGACGCGTGCGCCCAAGGCTTGCATCCCGACCACACCGTCGTACAGATTTTGCGCCTTGTGCCACGCCTCGCGGGCCACGCGCTCATCGCGTGCGGTGAGCGAGTCGTCCAGCCCAAACATGTTGGTCGTCATCGCTGTATCCGTTGAAAACTGTTGTAGTGATCTTCCGTGTAGTAGCAGTCGTTGGCCGCTTGCTGATCGCCGCCGCAAATAATGCGTCGGGCGCCACGGTTGCGGGCCCCTCGCGTCTTCACGGTGTACTCGTGGTAATAGCCACGCCGCTGTGCAGGCAAACGTCGTTCATAGTTGCCGAACGTGGTGCCATCTTTTGCATACGGAAACGGGCCGCCCAGCTCAATCAGTGCCAGCGTGCGCTGCGCCTCGTTGGGCAGGTCTACCGGGCGAATGGTTCCCACGGCGGCGGCCATGCCGGTGGTGTCCCGAGCAACCGCATTGGCCGGCAGGCCGGTCACCGACAACGCAAGCGTTGCCATCAGCGCGCCACGCGCCATCGCCTGAGATACGGAGCGGCCGATCCACGCTCCAAGTCGCTTTGTCATCAGCAGGCCCTAACGGGAGAATCGCGCCGACCGGAGCCCGGCGCAGGTCACAAGCGCAGGTGGCCGTCCAATAACGATCCGGACAGCCGGTTTGCAGCTGAAAGCGAAGCGGCTCAATGCGTGAGAGGCCTGGCAGGGAATGACAAGTCGGGCGACTGCCGAAGACTTGGGGAATCCTTCCGCCTGCAAAAACCACCCATTGCGCGCACCGAATAAGGCCAACCAGTCAGACGTGTGTACGGAAAACCGCATTTTTTGAAACCCGTCCGACCCGGTTCGAACCTCATGTGCTCAGAAGCACCCCTTCAGCCCATAAGGGTACGCTCATCAATGACAACAATCAACCGACGGTGGAAGTCTGAAGGGTTTTTTGATACAGCTATTTAGTTTGCGGAAATGTGAGCGCACGCAAACTTAGCAAATAAAAAAAGGGAGCGCAGCATCGTGCGCTCCCTTTTTTTTGGTGCAGTCGCGATCAGCGTTGCGCTTGTGCAGCGGCATCCACGACGGTCAGGGCCGTCATGTTGAGAATGCGTCGCACCGTAGCCGATGGCGTGAGGATATGCACCGGCTTCTTCGCGCCCAACAGGATGGGGCCGATGGCGATGTTGTTGCCAGCAGCCGTCTTCAGCAGGTTGTAGGCGATGTTGGCCGCATCGATATTCGGCATGACCAACAGGTTGGCTTCGCCCTTGAGCGTTGAATCCGGTACCAGCGAGTCGCGCAGCTTCTGGTCGAGCGCGGCATCACCGTGCATCTCACCGTCCACTTCCAGGTTCGGAGCACGTTCGCGCAGGATCGCCAGCGCTTCGCGCATCTTGATAGCCGAAGGCGCTTCCGATGATCCGAAGTTCGAGTGCGACATCAGCGCGACCTTCGGCTTGATACCAAAGCGGCACAGCTCCTCAGCGGCCATGATGGTGATCTCGGCCAGTTCCTCGGCCGTCGGATCGACGTTCACGTGCGTATCCGCCAGGAACACCTGGCGACCCGGCAGAACCAGGCCGTTCATGGCCGCATACACGCAGTTGGTGCCACCCAGGATCTGGTCGATGTAGCGCAAGTGTGCAGCCGTGTTGCTGATCGTGCCGCAGATCATGCCGTCCGCTTCGCCCTTGTGGACCATGACGGCGCCAATGAGCGTATTGCGGCGACGCATCTCCAGCTTGGCGTACTGCGGCGTCACGCCCTTGCGCGCCATCAGCTTGTAATACGTCTCCCAGTAATCGCGGAAGCGCTCGTCGTGCTCGGGGTTGACCACGGCGAAGTCCACGCCTTCGCGCAGACGCAAGCCAAAACGCTCGATGCGGTGGGCGATCACGCTCGGGCGGCCGATCAGGATCGGGCTGGCGAGCTTTTCGTCCACGACGATCTGCACGGCGCGCAGCACGCGCTCTTCTTCGCCCTCGGCAAAGACGATGCGCTTGTTCTCCATCGGCACCTTGCGAGCGGCCGAGAAGATCGGCTTCATCAGCGTGCCCGAGTGGTAGACGAACTGCTGCAGATGCTGACGGTAAGCGTCCATGTCTTCGATCGGACGCTGGGCCACGCCCGACAGCATGGCGGCCTGCGCCACAGCCGGCGCGATCTTGACGATCAGGCGCGGGTCGAAGGGCTTCGGGATCAGGTATTCGGGGCCGAACGACAAGTCCTGGATGCCATAGGCGGAAGCAACGATGTCGCTTTGCTCCTGACGGGCCAGTTCAGCCACGGCGTGCACGGCGGCAACTTCCATCTCACGTGTGATGGTGGTTGCGCCCACATCCAGCGCGCCGCGGAAGATGAACGGGAAGCACAGGACGTTGTTGACCTGGTTCGGGTAGTCCGTGCGGCCGGTGCCCATGATGACGTCGGGGCGCACTTCCTTGGCCAGCTCCGGCAGGATTTCCGGGTTCGGGTTGGCCAGCGCGAAGATGATCGGCTTGTCGGCCATGCGCTTGACCATGTCCTGCTTGAGCACGCCAGCGGCGGACAGGCCCAGGAAAATGTCGGCGCCGTCGATAACTTCAGCCAGCGTGCGCAGGTCGGTCTTCTGTGCGAAGAGCGCCTTGTCCGGGTCCATCAGTTCGGTGCGGCCTTCGTAGACCACACCCGCCAGGTCCGTCACCCAGACGTTTTCGCGCGGCAGGCCCAGGTCAACCAGCAGGTCAAGGCACGCCAGCGCCGCAGCGCCCGCGCCCGAAGCCACCAGCTTCACCTTCTTGATGTCCTTGCCGACGACCTTCAGCGCGTTGGTAATGCCAGCACCCACCACGATGGCGGTCCCGTGCTGGTCATCGTGGAAGACGGGGATCTTCATGCGCTTGCGCAGTTCGCGCTCGACGAAGAAGCACTCCGGGGCCTTGATGTCTTCCAGATTGATCCCGCCGAAGGTGGGCTCCAGCGAGGCGATGATATCGACCAGCTTCTGCGGGTCTTTTTCGTTGATCTCGATGTCAAACACATCGATGCCAGCAAATTTCTTGAACAGGCCGGCCTTGCCTTCCATGACCGGCTTCGAGGCTTCCGGGCCGATATCGCCCAGGCCGAGCACAGCCGTGCCGTTGGTCACCACGCCGACAAGGTTGCCGCGGGCGGTGTAGCGGAACGAGTTGGCGACGTCTTCGACGATCTCTTCACAGGCTGCGGCAACACCCGGCGAGTACGCCAGGGCGAGGTCGCGCTGGTTCGACAGCGGCTTGGTCGGCGTGACGGAAATCTTGCCCGGGGTCGGAAACTCGTGGTACTCCAGCGCGGCCTTGCGCAAGGCGGCGCGCTGCTGCGCCTTGAGTTCTTCATCCGTGCGGGCGGGCTGCTGAGGCTGGGAATCCACCGTGGTCATGGGTCTCTCGTATCGGGTGGCCAGCGCGCGCGCCGGCCGTCGCATCTAGCGGGCCACCGGGATACCCTCACGAGCGCCACGGGAATACGGTCCGCCTCCTTGGGCCCGTCATTTTATATAGTGAAAAGCGATCTCACAACGGGATTTTGGGTGGGGGTGACATGCGTATTCGCTACAATATTCCACCGCCCTGTCACGGCACCATCGGGCTTGCCCCATATTCTTCCATTGCCGCTGCCGTGTCCAAGCCCGCGAATTCACGCAACTCCGCTCATTCTTCGGCAAATTTGTCCGAATTTGAGCTAATTCGGCGCTACTTCACTCGACCCACGCCAAAAGCAACCTTAGGCGTAGGCGACGACTGCGCCTTGCTGGCGCCTCGCCCCGGGCACGAATTGGCGATTTCCACCGACATGCTGGTCGCCGGCCGTCACTTTTTTCCACATGCGGAGCCGCGCGCACTTGGGCATAAAGCGCTGGCTGTCAATCTGTCGGATTTGGCCGCGATGGGTGCGGAGCCGCGCGCTTTTACGCTGGCCGTAGCGCTGCCTGAGGCCAATCCTGCCTGGCTTAAACCGTTTTCGGAAGGCCTGCTCGCCCTGGCGGATGCCTTTCACTGTGAACTCATCGGCGGCGACACCACGCGCGGACCGCTCACGCTGAGCCTGACGGTCTTCGGCGACGTTCCCACCGCTGCGGCACTACGCCGCGACGCTGCCCGGCCCGGCGATGACCTCTGGGTCTCGGGCACCGTAGGCGACGCGCGGCTGGCCCTCGGCGCCCTGCGCAACGAATGGGCGCTTACGCCTGACGCGCTCGCACAAGTGCAGCCGCGCATGGACATGCCCACGCCGCGCGTCGCACTCGGCCTGGCATTGCGCGGTGTCGCCCGGGCAGCGCTCGACATATCAGACGGCTTGTTGGGCGATCTTGGCCACATCCTCACGCAATCCCGCGTCGGGGCGACGATCACGGTCGACGATGTACCGCGCTCGGCGACGCTGGCGACGCAGCCTCTGCCGCTCCAGTTGCAATGCACGCTGGCCGGCGGCGACGACTACGAACTTTGCTTCACTGCTCCTGCCGATGCGCGCGACGCCGTGGTCGCGGCGGGGCAGCGCGCGGGTGTGGCCGTCACCCGCATCGGCCGCATCGACGCCGAAACCGGCTTGCGGCTCGTTGATGCCCACGGCGCGCCCGTCCTCTTCACGCACGGCAGTTTCGACCATTTCTCTTCCGCCTCATGATGTCTTCCGCTCCCTTCCCGCCCTCCAATCCACCAGGCCAGCCTGAAACCGTCGTCCTCGAGGCGGGCCAGACCGTGCAGGTGCGGCGCCCGACGGCGCGCTTCATGTTCGGCCATCCGGCACGCATCCTCGCGCTTGGCTTCGGTTCGGGCCTGTCGCCCATCCTGCCGGGCACGGTCGGTACGCTGTACGCGTGGCTGGTCTACGTGGTGTTTGCACGCTGGATTTCCGGGCCGACTTGGCTGCTGATCGCGGCGGTTGGCTTCGTGATCGGCATCTGGGCATGCGCCCGCACCGCACGCGATCTGGGCGTGGCCGATCATGGCGCCATGGTGTGGGACGAGATAGTCGCGTTCTGGCTCGTGCTGGCCTTCGTCACGCCCACCACGCTGGGGGGGCAGTTCGCCGCGTTCCTGTGGTTCCGCTTCTTCGACATGGTGAAGCCCGCGCCCATCCGCTATTACGACCGCTCGCTCAAGGGTTTTGGCGTGCGCGGCGGCTATGGCGTGATGGTCGATGACATTCTCGCGGCGTTCTACACGCTGCTCGTGTTTGCGCTGTGGCGCTCGTTTTGACGTCTGACGTCAGAAGCTTCGAAGGTATTGCAATGGCTGAATCCCGCGCCCTGGCCCAACTGGCCGAACTGGTAGCTGACACGTTGAACAAGCGCAGCCTGATGATGGCATCCGCCGAGTCGTGCACCGGCGGACTGGTGTCTGCCGCCATCACCGATGTATCAGGCTCGTCCGCGTGGTTCGAGCGCGGCTTCGTCGTCTATTCCAATGAAGCAAAATCGCAGATGTTGGGCGTTCCGGCGGCGCTAATCCGCGAACATGGCGCCGTGAGCGAGCCCGTGGCGCATGCCATGGCCGAGGGTGCAGTGCTCAACAGCCGCGCGCAGGTGGCCGTCTCGATTACCGGTGTGGCGGGCCCGACGGGCGGCACGGCCGACAAGCCTGTCGGCATGGTGTGTTTCGGCTGGAGCAACCGCCTGCAGACGCGCGTAGAAACGCGCCACTTCAAGGGCGACCGCAAGCAGGTCCGCCTGCAGGCAGCGGAGCACGCACTGCGTGGCCTGCTCGACTTCCTCGACTCGGCGGAGTCCTGATCTAGATCTCGCTGGGATGATCCGGCCGGCGACGATCTCCGTGATCGTGTTCCGGCTGGTGCTCGTGATCGTGCTCGTGGCGACGGTCGCGATCATGATCGCGACGCGTCGTCTCATGCTCGTGGGTGTCGTCGCGCTCTTTCTCGAGCTTGCGGTCCGGGTCCTTACCGGTCTCTTCTCGGTGCGTACCGGCAACGGGGCGGTGCGGATGCGTGGTCATGGCGTCCTCGCTCTCACCGCAACCGGACCGACAAGGCAGATCAGTTGCGGAACTGGTTGATCTGGTCCCGAGTGGCAAGCGCCACGCGGCGGGCGGCATCGGCGAAATCGCTGTCGGTGCTGGCATAGAGAATGGCCCGCGACGAGTTGATCATCATGCCGGTGCCGTCGGCCGTGCGGCCAGCGCGCACCGTGGCTTCGATGTCGCCACCCTGGGCGCCAACGCCCGGAATCAGAAGCGGCATGTCGCCGACAATCTCTCGCACCTTGGCAATTTCTTCCGGGAACGTCGCGCCCACCACCAGGCCCATCTGGCCGCTGGTATTCCACACGTCGCGCGCACGTTCTGCCACGACCTGATAGACAGGGCGGCCGTCGGTTTCCAGAAACTGCACATCGCTGCCGCCGGCGTTAGACGTGCGGCACAGCACGATCACGCCCTTGTCGGCATGCGCGAGGTACGGCTGCATCGAATCAAAACCCATGTATGGGCTGACGGTGATGGCGTCGGCCTGATAGCGCTCGAAGGCTTCCTTGGCGTAGTGCTCGGCGGTCGAGCCGATATCGCCGCGCTTGGCATCAAGAATGACGGGGATACCGGGGTAGGCCTCGTGGATGTAGTTGATGAGCTGCTCGAGCTGGTCTTCGGCGCGCTGTGAGGCGAAGTAGGCGATCTGCGGCTTGAATGCGCAGACCAGATCGGCGGTCGCGTCCACAATGGCGCGGCAGAACGAGAAGATCGCCCCGCCCGTGCCCGTCAGCGACGCCGGCAGGCGCGACGGGTCAGGATCGAGCCCAACGCACAGCAGGGAATTGTTGCGCTGCCAGGCGGCAGCCAGTTGTTCGGTAAATCGCATGGTGTCGGGAATGTGAGAGCGGCCGGCCGGCCGCATGACTTGTGTGCATTTTACTCGTCGGGCGGCCCGGTGGCGGCATCTTCCGGGCGTGGCGCCTGCCCCACGCGTGCGCGCCAAGCCACCGTTTGTGGCTGAACCTGCCGTCTCTTTACGCTACACTCGGCGCGATTTTTTCGCCGCCCGCTCAACGCCTGCTTCAAGGAAACATCCATGATCAACCTGTTCGTCGTGCAAAAAGGCCGTCTCGCGCAGGAACAGGTCGAAGAACGCAGCGAACTGCTGCAGCACAAGCCGATCTGGATCGACGTGATCGACCCCGACGACGAAGAGCTGGCGTGGATCAAGGAAGCCCACGGCGTGGTCCTGCCCGAACTGGAGCAATTGGGGGACCTGGAAGCCTCCGCCCGCTACTTTGAAGGCGAAGACGGCCACATCCATATCCGCACCGATTTCCTGCTCGACGAAGAAACCGCTTCCCGTAACGTGCGCGTGGCCTTCGTCTTGACCAAGGATGTGCTCTTCTCCATCCACGACGAGGATTTGCCCGCATTCCGGCTGGTGCGCATGCGTGCGCGGCTTCGCCCGGGCTCGGTGCGCAACGCCAAAGATGTGCTGATGGATCTGTACGCCACTGACGCGGAATACTCGGCCGACTCCATCGAGGAAGTCTATGAACGCCTCGAAGATGCCAGCAAACGTGTGCTGGCCGATGAGGTGACCGACGCCGCCGCCGCCGATGTGCTGGAGATCATCGCCCGCGTGGAAGACTTGAATGGCCGGATCCGCCGCAACGTGATGGATACGCGCCGCGCGGTGTCGTTCCTGCTGCGCAGCCAGTTGCTCTCGGCCGACCAGCAAGACGAAGCGCGCCAGGTGTTGCGCGACATCGATTCCATCGAGAACCACACGGCGTTCCTGTCGGACAAGGTCAACTTCCTGATGGATGCCACGGTCGGCTTCATCAACATCAACCAGAACAAGATCATCAAGCTGTTCTCGGTGGTGTCGGTGGCGCTGATGCCGCCCACGCTGATCGCCTCGATCTACGGCATGAACTTCAAGGTGATGCCGGAGCTGGACTGGGCAGAAGGCTACCCGTACGCGATCCTGATGATGGTGGTGTCGGCGGCGATTCCGCTGGTGTACTTCCGCCGCAAGGGCTGGCTGAAGTAGGCCTGCGCCGGATTAATCCGGCAGCGTGGCCGAACCCATGCGGTTGGCGATCACGGTGGCCTTGCGCGTGAAGTTGACGTGCACGTTGGCGCAGTAACTCTTCTTGTCGAAGCACTTTGGCGCGGGTAGCGCCGCAGCCAAGCGCGCCGCCTGACCTACGGTGAGCTGCGAGGCCGGGCGCTTGAAGTAATGCTGCGCTGCCGCTTCCGCACCGAACACGCCCTCGCCCCATTCCACCGAGTTCAGATAGATCTCGAGAATGCGTTCCTTGTCGAGCCAGAACTCAAGCATCCACGTGATGACGAGTTCTTCACCCTTGCGCAGGTAGTGGCGCTCGCCTGAGAGGAATAGGTTCTTGGCCAGTTGCTGCGTGATGGTCGAACCGCCCGCGACCACGTGGCCCCGCCGCTTGTTCTTCTCCCACGCGTCGAGCATGGCGTCGACTTCCCAGCCGCTGTGCGAGACAAAATCTGCGTCTTCACTGGCGATGACCGCGCGCTTGAGGTTGCGCGATATCTGGTCGTAATTGACCCAGCGGTGGTCGACCTTGCACGTGAAGACATTGGCGCCACACAGGCGCATGCGCTCCGCGCGCATGAAGCTGGTAGACGACGGATCGAACACCTGCCAACTCGCGATGGCGGCAAAGAAGTACAGGTTGAGCGCGACCACGCCCGCAACGAAGCAGCCGATCACGTAGCCGAACCAACGCATCATGGCGGGGCTTCGCTGCGGTTCAGCGAGGGGCGCGCGCCGCGACGGCGGCTTCGCCCTGAAGCCCCTCGCGCATGGCGAGCAGCACCGGAGCGGTGTCCGGACGCACGTTGCGCCAGACGAAGAACGATTCCGCCGCCTGCTCCACCAACATGCCCAAACCGTCCCATGCGCGGGCGCCGTTGCGCCGGGCAAACTCCATGAACACCGTCGGCCGCGGGCCGTACATCATGTCGTAGGCCAGTGCGTTGGGGCCAAACACCGTGGTCGGGATCGGCGGCACTTCAGCCTGGAGGCTGCTCGCCGTAGCGTTGATGATGACGTCGAAAACGTCGTCCGCAGCAAGCTCGTCATAGCCGCCGCCCACGAGTTCGACCTCGTGCAGCTTGGCCGAGACCTCGAAGCGCTCGACCAGCTTGTTGGCGCGATCCGCCGTGCGGTTGGCAATGAACACGCGCGCGGGCTTGTGCTCCAGCAGCGGCAGCAGCACGCCACGCGCCGCACCGCCTGCGCCCAGCAGCAGCACGCGTTCGCCTTCGAACGAATTGCCGATGTTGTGGGTGATGTCGCGCATCAGCCCGACGCCGTCGGTGTTATCGCCGAAGATCTCTTCGCCATCGAACTTGAGCGTGTTGACCGCACCGGCCGATTCCGCCCGCAGCGACAGCGACGTCGACATGGCATACGCATCGAGCTTGAAGGGCACGGTCACGTTGAGCCCGCGCCCGCCTTCGCGCACGAAGTTCATCACCGTTTCGTCGAACGCGATCAGTTCGGCGTAGATGCGGTCGTAGCGGATGAGCTGCCCCGTCTGCTGCGCAAACGCGGCATGGATGATGGGCGACTTGCTGTGCGAGATCGGGTTGCCGATCACGCCATAACGATCTGTGGGCGGGGCGCTCGCAGCTGCGAGGATGGCCTCTTGAAACGACGACGGCATGGACGACGAAATCAGCGGGTCTGCAGGTGGGTTTCCAGGCCTGCGCGGGTGAACTTGAACGTAGCAACGACATCCTGAATGTCGACGCGCTTGCGCATCTCGGCCGGGAAGCCGCCAAACGGTGAAGACGAACGCACGATGGCCACGGCTTGGCGATCCAGCGCGGGGTTACCCGAGCTTTTGGCGATCTCGATGCCTTCGATCTTGTAGCCGTCTTGGTTGTAGCCGAGCTGGCCTTCGCGGTTGATGCTGATCACGACGATCAGCTCGCCGTACAGCGGGCGGCCGTTCTGGCTGGGAAAGTTGGCGGTGCCGCGCGCTTCGATCTTGCGGCGCACCGAATCGTAGTAGCGGGCGTAATCCACCTGACGCGCGCTGGCGGCCGTCAGCACATTGCGGCGCGGGCGCTTGGCGTAGTTCTCGAGGTTGCGGTCGATCTCGGCCTGCAGGCGGGCGATTTCATCTTGCGTGGTGCGGTCGTCGGTGCCATTGGTGGGCGATGGCTGCGGACGCTCGCCGGGCTTGACCTGACGATCGTTGACCAGCGGTGCGCGGTCAGTCGATTGCGTGAGCAGGCGGCGCTGCTCTTGCTCAAGATATTCAACGCGTCGCTGCGTGAGCTTGATGGCATCGCCGGTCTGCTCGTTGGTGTCGGCAGGCAGCGGCGTGGTGGCGCGTTGTTGATCGTATTCGCCACCTCCGTTCAGGTTGACCTGGGCCACGGCCGTCGCCTTGGACGGCGCCGTCGACGACTTGGCATTCACCAGCACCACATCCAGGCCCGGATCTTCGCGCTTGATATCGAACGCTTCGGGGGCCACCACACGCACGAACAGCAGCAGAACATGCACGGCCAGCGACACCACCAATGCCTTGGTGAGCGTGCTGCTGCCGGACCAGTCCGGACGGTTTGCAAGGGCGGCCATGGGGCGATTCCTGGTCGATGCGCGAAGAATGAAGGTCAGACTGCGATTGTAGTTATGCAGCGCCAGGCGTTCCACCGCTCTCGCCGTCTTGCGGCGGCGGCGCCACAGCGGCGTCGGCTTCTGCGCGAGCCTCTTCCTCATCGGCCGCCGGTTGTGGTTCAGCCGGCACATCGGCTTCAGTCTCTGCCTCGGCCAGTTCTTCTTCGATGGCTTCGGCTTCAGCTTGTGCGTCCGCTGCGGGTGTAAGGATTTCGACCACGCGGCACGATACTTCCAGGCTGATCTCGTCGGTGTCCAGAATATCGAGCACGACATGCGTGCCGCGCGGCGTTTGCGCCAGTTCCGGCACCTTCGTCACCAGCGGAATATCGGCGAAGCGCACGGCTCCTTCCTTGAGCACCACGGCCTGCATACGCGTGCGGCTTTCCTGCTTGAGCCAGCGCAGGCACCAGTAGCGCTCCATGGTCGACTGGTGGTCGGCGTAGGCAGCGTAGGTGGCTTCGAAGTCGGCCACAGCGGCCAGCAGGTCGGCATCTTTGGGCTTGAACGGCGCGATCAGCTTTGCCGTCACGCCGTGCTGCGCCACCGCTGCGATCTGCCATTGGTTGACCAGATCGACATAGCGGCGCAACGGCGAGGTGCTCCACGCGTACTGCGCCACGCCCAGGCCTTCATGCGGTGCCGGATACGTCTGCATGCGCGTGCGGTGCATGCCCCACGCCTTCTGCGTGCGATAGATGCCCGGCACCCCGGCGTCGGCCAGCATGCGGCCCCACGTGCTGTTGGCCAGGATCATCAGCTCGGCAACGATCTTGTCTAGCGGCGAGCCTCGCTTGCGCTGTTCGATCCGCACGCGCTCGCCACCGCCTTCCGCTTCCGGAATCGCATCGATGTAGAACGAATAATCGCCCTTCTGCGCGCCCTCGGGCTTCAAGCCACTGGCGATGCGTGCCTGCTGGCGGCCGTCGTACAAGGCGCACACAAACGGCCACAGCACCGCCAGTTCGGCCTTGAACGGGTAGTCGCCCGAGCCATCGGCCAACGCGTCGGCGGTGATCACGTCGTCGAGCAGGTTGTGGCGCAGGTTGGCGGCCACGGTCACGGATTCGCAGCGCGTTTCGCTGGCGGTGACTGCCCAGGTGGCGCGGTCGACCGTCGCATACAGCGACAGCGCCGGGCACGCGCGCCCTTCCTGCAGCGTGTAGCGATCCACCACCGACTCCGGCAGCATCGTGATCTTGTCACCGGGGAAATACACGGTCGACAAACGCTGGCGTGCAATCACGTCCAACGGTTCGCCGCGCTGGATGCCAAAGCCCGGCGCGGCAATATGGATGCCGATGCGCACGGTGGCGTCATCAATCGGGGTCACGGAGATGGCGTCGTCGATTTCCGTGGTGGTCACGTCGTCGATCGAGAAGGCGCGCACGTCGGCGGCCGGCAGCTCCATCGCCGGTTCCGGCACGGTCACGTCGGGGAAGCCGGTGCCCTTCGGGAAGCATTCCGACAAAAAGCGCGCCTCGTGCAGCGCGCGGGCATTGGCGATGCCGCCCACCGCCACCATCAGGCGCATCGGCGACAGGCCCAGTGCCGTGCACGCCGCGTCGAGCGCCTTGTATTCGAGGCTGTTCTTGTCCGGCTTAAAAAGCAGTTGCAGCGTCTTGCCGCGGAAGGCCTCGGGCAAGCGCATCGCCTTCAGCTCGGCCTCGTATTCGGCCTGCAGTGCGGCTTGCTGCTTCTTGCGCTCCAGGCCCGCGAGCGCGGCTTTCAGTTGATCTTCGGGTGCGCGCTGGTAGCGGCCGCGGCCCTTGCGGCGGAAGTAGATCGGCGAGCCATGCAGCGCGATGGCCAACGCGGCTTGCTGCGTGGCATTGGCGCCGGCGCCAAAGTATTCGCCGGCCAGATCGGTAAAGCCGAATTCATCGGCCGAAGCGCATTCCCAGAGGAAATCCAGGTCGATCTCTGCCGACAGCGCCTGGGCGGCCTGCGACAACTCGCTGGCCGACGGCTGCGCGAATTGCAGCAACACGTCGCGCGACTTGACCTTGGTGCGCTTGGCGCTCGGCAACTCGACCTGATAGGCCTCGCCCTGTTGGGACAAGACGGTGCCCGCGCGGATCTCGCCGCCTTCTTCAAACAGCAACTGCATGGATTTGTATGGATTGCGGCACTCGCACGACCGAGCGCCGCTTTGAATGAGGTGGAATGGCCGCGCACCCTGACGTCACAACGTAATACGCGGCGATAAAAAGTTGGGGGCGATGATACCGCACTGGCTGGACGCCCGGCCTGCGAAATACGCCTACCGCGGCGAGTGGAAGTTGGCCAGCGCAGGCAGGAAAACCTCAGTCACGAGCATCGCGCTCGCTCCGCGCCGGAACACCGATCTGCGGGCCGGCAACCGCGAGGTCCCGGCAACAGGTGCATCGCCTAGCGCCCCATGCGCCCGGCGCACCAGCGGGTGGCGCGCGTCCAGCAAGGCGAATTCGAAATCTCCGCGCTCAACACGCGGATCGGCAAACAGCGAGTGCCCCAGCGGCTGCATCCCCAGCGCTTTCAGGAACGGCCAGTCAAGCGCCACGCTGCGCGGATGCACGATGGTGTGGGCATAGACCACCGGGATGTCGTCGCAGATCAACAAAACCTCGCGGACCAACGTGTCGGCAGGGCCGGCCATGCCGAGGGAGCGCCACTCGTCACGCAGCGGCATCGCACGGCGCTGGCCCAGCAACTGAACGCGGAAGCGCGATGATGCCGCACGAAGCCGCGCCGTCAGCGAATCGGCGCCAACTGCCCAGCGCGCCCAATGCCGGTCATAGACGACAGCCGGAGGCAACGCGCTGCGCCAGAGGCTGCGCGGGTAAGACGGGGAATCGGTCATGCGGCGTGAAACGGATGCGCGGCCAACAGGTCGGCGGGAACGCCGCAGAAGACGAGCACTTCGTCCATGTACTGGGCGAAATCGCTGATGCCATGGTCGCCACCCTCAATGATGCGGGTGACGGCGCCAGGAAAGTGGCCCAGCATTTCGCGATAGTCGAGCAACTCATCCCCGGTCGCGGCCAGCAGGTAATAGCGCTCCGGTTGCGTGACGGCGGGCACAGCGAGCGCGCGCAGCTCATCAAGGTGATGCGGCTCAACACGAATCGTGCCGCCGCCATGCCATAACGGCTGTTCGCCGACGTATTTGGCGAGATCGCGCTCTGGGCGCGTAGCAGGATTGAGCATGGCCGCGCGGAGCCCGTGCCGCTCAGCCAACCAAGTGGCGTAAAAGCCGCCCAGAGAAGAGCCGATGAGCACAGGTTTGATGCCGTCCCGCGTACCCAACTCATCGATCAGCGCCTCTGTTTCGGCCATCGCCTCGCTCGGTGATACAGGCAATGTCGGGCAAACGTATTGATCTGCCAGCCCCACGGAAGTCATGCGTTTGCCCAACAACCGCGCTTTGAACGAGCGCGGCGACGAACGGAATCCGTGCAGATAGACGATGGATGCTGGCATATACAGATCAGTTGACTGTGCCGACGCGTTCAGCCAAGGCGTCCAGCAGCTTCTGATGTACGCCTCCGAATCCGCCGTTGCTCATAACAAGGACATGGTCGCCCGGGCGAGCGGCAGCAATGACGTCTGCGACTAGAACGCCCAGATCAGAGAATGCCTTCGCGCGCTCCCCCAGTGGTGCCAACGCGCCAGCCAAATCCCAGCCGATTGCGTCGCGGCCATCGGCAGCCCCGTAAGCGAAGACTTGATCTGCTCCAGATAGGCTGTCCGGAAGCGCCTGTTTCATCACACCCAACTTCATGGTGTTGGAACGTGGCTCCAACACCGCAAGGATGCGCCCCTTCCCTACGCGACGACGCAGTCCCTCGATCGTCGTGCGAATGGCGGTGGGATGATGGGCAAAGTCGTCGTAGACGGTCACGTCATTGACGGTGCCACGTACTTCCATACGACGTTTCACATTTTCGAAACGAGCCAGGCTTTCAATGGCTTGCGCAGGCGGGACGCCAACGTGCCGGGCGGCGGCAATCGCCGCCAGCGCATTCATGCGGTTGTGATCGCCCTGAAGTGCCCAGCGGACCCGACCCTGCGGTTGGCCGTTGAAAATCACGTCGAAGCTATCGTCTTCACCCAGGTTCGCGATCTCCCAACCGAGGCCGTCTTCTGCGCCGAATGGCTCGACTTCCGACCAGCATCCGCGCTCAAGTACACGCTTCAGGCTATCGTCGCGACCATTGACGAGCAGGCGGCCTTGACCGGGCACGGTGCGCACCAGGTGGTGAAATTGGGTTTCGATTGCCGCAAGATCAGGAAAGATGTCGGCGTGATCGAATTCCAGGTTATTCAATATGGCCGTACGGGGGCGGTAATGGACGAACTTGCTGCGCTTGTCGAAGAAGGCCGTGTCGTACTCGTCGGCCTCGATGACGAAGAAGTCGGATTCCGTGAGCCGCGCCGACAGCCCAAAGTTGCGCGGCACACCGCCCACAAGGAACCCTGGGTTGTAGCCTGCGTCCTGCAGAATCCAGGCGAGCATTGACGTGGTGGTCGTTTTGCCATGTGTGCCTGCCACAGCAAGCACCCATTTCTGACGCAGTACGTTGTCGCCCAGCCATTGCGGGCCGGAAATGTAAGGCAGATTGCGATCCAGGATGGCTTCCATCAGCGGATTGCCGCGGGAAATCACGTTGCCGATGACGTACAGATCGGCGCCGATGGAGAGCTGTTCGGGGTCGAAGCCCTCAATCAGCTCGATACCTTGCGCTTCGAGCTGGGTGCTCATCGGCGGGTAGACATTGGCGTCGCAGCCGGTGACGCGGTGACCGGCCTGGCGGGCGATCAGGGCAATGCCGCCCATGAAGGTGCCGCAGATTCCAAGGATGTGGATATGCATGGGAGCCATCTCAACTTCGTTGCGCCGCATTGTACCTGCCGCTTCAGGCCCGGCCTGCGCGCTTCAGTAAAATAGAGCCATGTCCAAACGCCCCAGCCTCGACCCCGCCCGCGTGCGGGAAGAAATCGCCATCACCGCCGCTCGCATGATCGCGGAAGACGGCGCTGACTACGCTACAGCCAAGCGCAAGGCCGCGCGCCAAGTGCTCGGCACGGAATCCCGCGCGCCCGGCGAATGGCTGCCGGACAACGAACAGGTCGAAACGGAAGTCCGCGAATACCAGGCGCTGTTCCAGGCCGAGTCCCAACCGCGCGTGCTGGCGTTGCTGCGCCGCATCGCACTCCTGCTGATGGAAGGGCTGGCAGTCCATAACCCATACCTGGCGGGCGCAGTCTTCAACGGGACCGCCAGCGAGCACTCCGACATCCACTTGCAGGTCTTCTGCGACAGCCCGAAGGACGTGGCGATCTTCCTGCTCAACGCCGGCGTGGATTTCGACACAACAGAGAGCGCTCACTTCGCCGGCCGAGACGAGGTGGAAACGCTCAGCTTCCTATGGCGCGGCCAGTGGCCCGCGGGGGCCGAATCCCGGGAGCTTGCGCGCGAGCTGCGCGCTGAAACAGGCACGCCCGTCGGCGTCCATATTGCCTTGTATGACATGAACGATGTGCGCGGTGCGCGGCGCGCAGACGCCACCGGCAGGGCCCAACGCGGCGACGCGGCGGCGGTACGTGCCCTACTGCCGCAGGGGTGACCGGCCGACAGGAGTACAATCCCGCACGCTCCGCCTCTGTATATATAGAGACCTCCGCAAAACCATGTCCCGCCGTACCGCACTGATTGCCCTGTTGATTGCCGGCCTGCTTGCCGCGGCGGCGGGCGTCTATTTTGGACATCGCGCCACTGAGCCCAAAACGCCGGCTGACAATGCCGTCGCCGCGTTCTACGGCAGCAAGCTTCCAGACGCCAATGGCGCGCCCCTGGATCTGGCAGCGTTTCGTGGCCAGCCGGTTGTGATCAATTTCTGGGCACCATGGTGCGGTCCTTGCGTGGAGGAAATGCCAGAACTGTCTGCGCTGGCACAGGAGCAAAAGGCCAAGGCAAAGTTCGTTGGCATCGGGATCGACTCGGCGTCCAATATCCAAACTTTTCTGGGTAAGGTACACGTCACATACCCCATTGCCGTTGCGGGCTTTGGCGGCACGGAGCTGGGCCGCCAGTTCGGAAACGAAGTCGGGGGGCTTCCGTTCACTGTGATTCTCAACGCACAAGGCGAGATCATTTTCCGGAAGATGGGTCGTGTGCATGCTGACGAATTGCGTGAGGCCCTGCAGCGCACGTGAATGTACAAAAACGTCATATGACGTTCATGTGCACGCAACTCCCCTTCTTCTTCGGCAAATGCGTAGACAGCACGCCCAAGATCGGTGAAAACACGGATTTCTCGATAGTTTTTCAGCAAAAACTAGACAAAGCATTCTAAGTTGCTGTAAATTGCGCCCAACTTCGCTCAACCGGTCAAAACCGTGGCTGATAAACCCATCGCCAAAGCGCTTCGCAACGTGCTCGTACTGCACGGCCCGAACCTCAATTTACTGGGGACGCGCGAGCCGGAAGTCTATGGTGCAACCACTCTTGCCGACATCAACGCCGCCCTGGTCGAACGCGCCACGGCGCGCGGCGTGACGCTTGCGCACTTCCAGTCGAACCATGAAGGTGCGCTGGTGGACCGCATCCACGCTGCCAAAAGCGAAGGCATTGAATTCATCATCATCAATCCGGCCGCCTACACGCATACGAGCGTAGCTCTGCGCGACGCGCTGGCCGGCGTGGTGATCCCGTATATCGAAGTGCATCTGTCCAACGTGCATCGTCGTGAGCCGTTCCGCCACCATTCTTATCTGGCGGACCAGGCGGTGGGCGTGATTTGCGGATTGGGCTGGCGCGGCTATCTGGCGGCGCTGGACTTCGCAATAGACCAACACGGCGGCTGATCAGCCGTCTTCTTCCTTTTATTTCAACCACTTAACCAACGCAACGACGCCAGCGCCTGGAGCGCTTTTGACCGATGTGCGGCTGAAGAGCCATTCGCGCGCATCCACTGCCCCAGACCGCCGACGCTGCAGGAGAACGTTCATGGATTTGCGCAAGCTGAAAACGCTGATCGACCTGGTGGCCGAATCGGGCATTTCGGAACTCGAAGTGACCGAAGGCGAAGGCAAGGTCCGCATCGTCAAGTCGGCGCCGCAAGTGGTGGCCCCGATGCAATATGCGCCGATGCCGATGCAGGCAGCACCGGCTATGGGCGCACCCGCCGCAGTGGCTCCGGCCGCCGTTGGCGCTGAGGCCGCTGCCCCGGCCCTGCCGGCTGGCCACATCGTGACGTCGCCGATGGTCGGCACGTTCTATCGCTCGCCGTCGCCGGGCGCGGCCGAGTTCGTCAAGGTGGGCGACACCGTCAAGGAAGGTCAGACGATCTGCATCATCGAAGCGATGAAGCTGCTCAACGAGATCGAAGCGGACAAGGCCGGCGTTATCAAGGAAATCCTGATCGAGAACGGCCAGGCTGTGGAATACGGCCAACCGCTGTTCGTGATCGGCTGATCTTCCGGCATCCGACCCTCATCGTGCGGCACGCAGCGTGCCGCATCCGAGCGCGAGCCGGCGCACAAGGGCTGCCTGAGCGCAGCCCAGCCACAGCGCCCTCGCCTCTCCTTTTTGTAGCGAGAACACGATGTTCGACAAGATCCTGATCGCGAATCGCGGCGAGATCGCTCTTCGCATCCAGCGCGCCTGCCGCGAACTCGGCATCAAGACCGTGGTGGTCTATTCCGAGGCGGACAAGGAAGCCAAATACGTCAAGCTGGCCGACGAAGCGGTGTGTATCGGCCCGGCACCGTCGCCGCTGTCGTACCTGAACATGCCGGCCATCATCTCGGCCGCCGAAGTTACCGACGCCCAGGCCATCCACCCTGGCTACGGCTTCCTGTCGGAAAACGCCGACTTTGCCGAGCGCGTGGAGCAATCCGGCTTCACCTTCATCGGCCCGACGCCTGAATCGATCCGCCTGATGGGCGATAAGGTCTCGGCCAAGCAAGCGATGATCAAGTCCGGCGTGCCGTGCGTGCCGGGCTCGGAAGGCGCCCTCTCGGAAGATCCGAAGGAAATTCTGGCAACGGCCAAGAAGGTCGGCTATCCGGTGATCATCAAGGCGGCTGGCGGCGGCGGTGGCCGCGGCATGCGCGTGGTCCACACCGAGGCTGCGCTGATCAACGCAGTCAACATGACGCGCGAAGAAGCCGGCCGTGCCTTCGGCAATCCGGAAGTCTATATGGAGAAGTTCCTGGAGCATCCGCGCCACGTGGAGATCCAGATCCTGGCCGACCAGCACCGCAACGCCGTCTGGCTGGGCGAGCGTGATTGCTCCATGCAGCGCCGCCACCAGAAGGTGATCGAAGAAGCGCCGGCACCGCACATTCCGCGCCGCCTGATCGAGCGCATTGGTGACCGCTGCGCCGAGGCCTGCAAGAAGATCGGCTACCGTGGCGCCGGCACGTTCGAATTCCTGTACGAAAATGGCGAGTTCTACTTCATCGAGATGAACACGCGCGTGCAGGTCGAACATCCGGTCACGGAAATGATCACGGGCGTCGACATCGTGCAGGAGCAGATTCGCGTGGCGGCCGGCGAAAAGCTGCGCTTCCGCCAGAAGGACATCGTGCTCAAGGGCCACGCCATCGAGTGCCGCATCAACGCGGAAGATCCGTTCAAGTTCACGCCGTCGCCGGGTCGCATCACGTCGTGGCACGTGCCGGGTGGTCCGGGCGTCCGCGTGGACTCGCATGCTTACAACGGCTACTTCGTGCCGCCTAACTACGACTCGATGATCGGCAAGGTCATCACGTACGGCGCTACGCGCGAGCAGGCCATCGCCCGCATGCGTATCGCCCTGTCGGAAATGGTGGTGGAAGGCATCCAGACCAACGTGCCGCTGCACCGCGACCTGATGCTCGACGCCAACTTCGTTGAAGGCGGCACCGACATCCACTACCTGGAGCACCGTCTGGCGCAACAGGAAGTGGCCAAGGGTGGCGGCAAGTGACGTACCGCGAATGCGTGCTCGAAGTGTCGCGGGACGACGCCGAAGCGTTGTCCGAAGCACTGTTTGATCTCGGCGCGCTGTCGGTTTCGGTGGAAGACGCCGATGCCGACACGCCCGAAGAGCAGCCGCTCTTCGGCGAGCCCGGTCACGAGCCAACACGCCTGGCGTGGAATCGCTCGCGCGTGGTTGCGCTGCTCGCTGACGATGCCGACCCGGCACTGCTGGTGGCGGCCGCGGCCAACGAGATCAACCTGACGCCGCTGCCTGCGTACACCGTGCGCGAAGTCGAAGAGCAGGACTGGGTTCGCGTCACGCAATCGCAGTTCGAGCCCATTCATATTGGTGAGCACATCTGGGTCGTGCCGTCGTGGCACGACGCACCGGAGCCCGACGCCGTGGTGCTTGAGCTCGACCCTGGCCTCGCCTTCGGTACGGGCAGCCACCCGACCACGCGCCTGTGTATGGAATGGCTGGAGCAGCACGTGCAACCCGGCGAACGCACGCTCGACTACGGCTGCGGCTCGGGCATCTTGGCCATCGTCGCCAAGAAGCTCGGCGCCGGTGAAACCGTCGGTGTCGATATCGATCCGAACGCGGTGGAAGCCTCGCGCTACAACGCCGAGCGCAACCACGTCGAAGCCACCTTCGCCCTGCCCGACGATGCACCGGAAGGCACGTTCGATCTGGTCGTCGCCAACATTCTGTCGAACCCGCTGAAGCTGATGGCTGCCATGCTGTGCGCACGCGTGCGCCCGGGCGGCCGGCTGATTCTGTCTGGCGTGCTCGAGCGCCAAGCCGAAGAAGTGGCCGCCGCGTATGCCTCGGTCATTCCGCTCACCGTTTGGCGTGCACGTGACGGCTGGGTCTGCCTGCACGGTGTGAAGCCCGCGTAATTTCACTGCATTGCGCGCCAGTGTCGCCGGCAAAGGTCGACGCTGGCGCCACTGTCTGCAATACTCGCGCGGTCGGCTTTTTTCTCCTCGTTCCGCATGGCAACTGCGCCACAAGCTACGCCACGTTTGGCCGCCCGCTGCCCCAACTGCCAAACCGCATTCCGCGTTGTCGCCGATCAGCTTCGGCTGCGCGGCGGGCTCGTCCGTTGCGGCCGCTGCAATCACGTCTTCGACGGCCGCGATCATCTGATCGAGCTTGGCGCGGCGCCCACGCCTGCGGCGCCCACCGCCGAAGCACCGCAGCCACAGCAATCGCCAGAACGCGCCGCTCGCATAGCGCCGCTCTCAACGCCCGCCACCCCTGAACCGGAAACGCCCGCGGCGCCACCTGCCGCAGAGGACGATCACGGCTTCGGCATGACGCTGATCTGGGAAGAAGACGTTCCGGAAGAAGGCGTCGCGGAAGTGCATCTGGGGGAAGTGGAAGGCGCAACACCCGTGCCCGACGTGCAATCGACCGCACCGGACACGCGCCCGCTGCCGGACGAGGCGCCGATCGAGCACGCTGCCGAGTCTGCCGCCGAGCCCGCGCAGCAGGCAGCGCAACCCGAACCGCCTGCCGCCTCCGCCGCTCCCACCGATCCGTTTCACGGTCTGCCGCCCATCCGCGACCTTGATGACGAGGAAGACGCATTCGCCGCCGCCGTGCCCAAGCAGCCGTCGGCAGACCTGCCGGTAGAACCGGCCATCGCGCCCACGGCGGCTCCGGCTGTGACCGCGTCTGCGCCGGCAGCTGTCGCATCCCTGAAGCCGGAGGCCGAGAAGCACGATTCGGTCTGGATGCGCCACGAAACCGATCCGCACACGCTTTTTGCGCCGGTGCCGCGCCGCCACCACGGTCACGCACGCCGCACGCAAGCCGAGCCGACCGGTCCGACCCCGCAGCGCACGCTGACTGGCGCTCCGCGTCCGCGCAAGGTGCGTGGGCCGAATCATGGTGTCTCTGCCGCGACGCTGGATTTCCTGCGTGCCGCGCAGGCCCGCGAGCAAGCACGCAAAACGACCGGACGCCGTGCCCTCGCACGCATCGCGATCGGCTTGCTGACGGTGCTGGCGGTGGCGCAGTTGCTCTTCCTCGCGCGCGCCGAAATCGCTCGCCGCGCGCCCTCGACACGCCCGATGTTGGAGGTTCTGTGCCAGCCACTGCACTGCACGATCGCGCCGCCGCGTGATCTCGATGCATTGCAGATCGAATCGTCGCAACTGCAGCGGCAAGAAGGCGATGCATCCGATCAGTACGTGCTGACGGCTACGTTGCGCAACCGCGCCGGCGGCCCCATCGCCCTGCCGGCCATCGAGCTGATCACGACCGACCTGCAAGACCAACTGCTCTCGCGCCGTGCGCTGCTACCTGCCGACTACCTGAACCCGAGCGACAGTGCATACGGCAAGTCAGGGCTGCCCGCCCGCGCCGAACTACCGATTCGGGTACGATTCCAGTCCCAGCGCCCGACGGCCAATTACCGGGTCCTGATTTTTTACCCCTGAATCTTCACCCCTGGCTTAGAGCCGCTAACAAGACCCTGCCGGCCAAGCGTGCCGACGCAGATGCCAGGAGGGTCCTGTTAGCGGCTTTTCCCCAACACGTATCAAAGGAAGGAGTAACACCATGGCAAACGTGACCCTTGGCGGCAACCCGATCGAAGTCGGCGGCCAATTCCCGACCGCAGGCTCGAAGGCCCCGGCATTCACGCTGGTCGGCGCAGACCTGAAAGACGTCTCGCTCGCTGACTTCGCCGGCAAGCGCAAGGTTCTGAACATCGTGCCGAGCCTGGACACCCCGGTGTGCGCCACCTCGACGCGCAAGTTCAACGAAGCCGCTGCCAAGCTGGATAACACCGTCGTGCTCTCCATCTCTGCTGACCTGCCGTTCGCGGCCGGCCGCTTCTGCACCACCGAAGGCATCGCGAATGTGAAGCCGCTGTCGACCTTCCGCGACAAGGGTTTCAAGCAAGCCTACGGCGTCGACATCACGTCGGGCCCGCTGGCTGGCGTGACCGCGCGTGCCGTGGTTGTGCTCGACGCCAACGACAACGTCCTGTACTCGCAACTCGTGCCCGAAATCAAGGACGAGCCGAACTACGACGCTGCCCTGGCTGCGCTGAAGTAAGCTGAACTGATTGCATCGAGACCGGCTTTCGGTCTCTCGTTCATCACACGGCCGTCCACTGGGCGGCCGTGTCATATCTGGAGTGCTTCAATATGGCCAGCGTGATCTGCGGCTCGGTTGCCTACGACACCATCATGACGTTCGACGGACACTTCCGCGAACACATCCTGCCCGACAAGATCCACATCCTGAACGTTTCCTTTCTGGTGCCGACCATGCGCCGGGAGTTCGGTGGCTGCGCAGGCAACATCGCCTTCACGCTGAAACTGCTCGGCGGCGAGCCCATCATCATGGGCACCGTGGGCCAGGATGCAGGTCCTTACCTGGACTACCTGAAAAAGCTCGGTATCTCGACAACGCATGTCACGGAGGTTCCGGACACGTTCACCGCGCAAGCGATGATCACGACCGACCGCGACAACAACCAGATCACCGCGTTTCACCCAGGCGCGATGAGCCATTCGAGCATCAATTCGGTCAAGAATGCGCTGCCGGCCAGGCTCGGCCTCGTTGGCCCCGACAGCCGCGAAGGCATGCTGCACCACGCGACGCAATTTGCCGAATCCGGCGTGCCGTTCATCTTTGACCTGGGCCAGGCAATGCCGCTGTTTGACGGCGCGGACCTGCGCCACTTCGTTGAACTCGCCAGCTACGTGGTGGTCAATGACTACGAAGCGCAGGTCATGCTGTCACGCACAGGCTACAGTGCGGCAGAACTTGCGCAGCGCGTCGAGGCTTACATCGTCACGCGCGGGGAAGAAGGGGCGGAGATTTACGCCGGCGGCAAGCAGTACACTATTCCGGTCGTGCCGGCCGAACGCGTGGTCGACCCGACCGGTTGCGGCGACGCGTTCCGCGGCGGCCTGCTTTACGGCATCGAGAACGGCATGGACTGGGACACCACCGGTCGCCTCGCCAGCCTGATGGGCTCACTCAAGATCGCTTGCCAAGGCCCGCAGAATCACGGCCTGCCCGTCGACGAGATTGCCCGGCGCTTTGAATCTGCTTTCGGGTACCGGTATCAATAAGGAATCAATATGAAACCCATCTATCGCATCGGCGCCGCGACTCTGCTGGTCGCCGCCCTTGGCCTGCAAGGCTGCGCCATGGGCACCAACTCCAACAGCGCTTACACCTCGGTGCAAGCGCAGCGCGAGCAGACCGTGCGCTTCGGTACGGTGGATTCCGTGCGCAATGTCGTGATCGACCGTGAACAGACCGGCGTTGGCACCATTGCCGGCGGCGCGATCGGCGGCATCGGTTCGGCAGCAGCCATCGGGCGCGGCAACGGCTCGGTGGCGGCGGGTGTGCTCGGTGCGATTCTCGGTGGCGTTGCAGGCAGCGCGCTCGAGGGTCAGATGAACAAGCGTCCGGGCCTGGAAATCACGGTCAAGCTCGACAACGGCGAGTACCGCGCGATCACGCAGGACGCAGACGAGGCCTTCCGCCCTGGAGAGCGCGTGCGTCTGCTCTCATCGGGTGGCGTGACACGCGTAACGCACTGATCGACGACGCTCGGCCGATAGGCCGAGGGGTTGATTGAAAACACCGCATCGGCATTGCGCCGGTGCGGTTTTTTTATGCCCGCGAGAAACGTATGCGCGACGCTCGGGCAAGAAAAAGCCCGCCGGGGCGTGAGCCGATCGGCGGGCGGTGCAAGACGCTGAGGTCTTGCGGACCGGATACGCAGTATCCGATCAGGTGGGCGCGACTTGCGCGCCGCTGTGGTCCCGGAGGATTACCGTCGTAAGAATGACTTACGGACGGTTGCCGGTCGGGAACGGCCATGCCGCAGCCGGGTTCAGCGCGGTCTTGGCAGCGGGTGCAGCAGGTGCAGCGGCCGGAGCAGCAGCAGGCTTGGCGACAGCCTTCTTCGCGGGGGCCTTCTTCGCGGCAGGCTTGGCAGCAGCCTTCTTAGCAGCCGGGGCCTTCTTCGCGGCAGCCTTCTTCGCAGCAGGCTTAGCAGCAGCCTTCTTCGCAGCCGGAGCCTTCTTGGCTGCAACCTTCTTCACTGCAGCTTTCTTGGCCGGGGCCTTCTTGGCTGCAACCTTCTTCACTGCGGCTTTCTTGGCCGGGGCCTTCTTGGCTGCAACCTTCTTCACTGCAGCTTTCTTGGCCGGAGCCTTCTTGGCTGCAACCTTCTTCACTGCGGCCTTCTTGGCAGGTGCCTTCTTGGCTGCAACTTTCTTAGCTGCGACCTTCTTGGCCGGAGCCTTCTTAGCGGCCGGAGCAGCCTTCTTTGCAGCAGCCTTCTTAGCGGCCGGAGCCTTCTTCACAGCGGCCTTCTTGGCCGGGGCCTTGGCGGCCGGTTTCTTCTTAGCAGCAGTTGCCATGGGAAACTCCTTCAAGATTGGGTATCGAACTATCGAGATTGAGCAACCCGACCGGCCCGATCCCACGATGCATTGGCACCGCCAGACCAACCGAGCGAGCGATTCATCGGCGCACCACCCAACGGCAGTCGCACGCTAATGAATTCGGTAGGAAGATCTGCGACTTGCGCGGCGGAAACACGCAGCAAGTTACACGCCTCGGTTGCGCACTCAGGCGTAACCGCAGTCGGCCAGACAGATTGCATCCGGCGAGTCTTCATCAATTGAGAGGACCGGGGCATCGTGGCCACACCGGTCGAAATCTGATCTTGCGCGAATCGCTGCGTGGACCGCAAAGCGGCGTGCAGCGTGACTTTACAGACAGCGAGAAACTGGAGAGCGCGCGTTTTCTTTTGGGGGTAGTACGCCCATCCCGACGGGGGGATCGCAGAGACGGCACCGAGTTCGAACAGCCTTGTCGGCGTGGCGTGCATCAAAGTGGTTACGCTCCTCGACTACCTTTCACTTGCCGCTTGGAACTTCATCGTCGTTGATCGCGCGAAGCTTCCTTGCATCGAAGTCAACGTCTTGTCAAGGCGAATCATAATTCGTTTGCGCGGTGATGTTAAGAGATTTATGCAAAAAGCGCGGTGAGTTTTGGTGAAGGATTGCGCTGCGTCTGTGCGTCGCTGCGATTCGAATCGCGCATGCACGCAGATCGATCTCACGAATGCGCATTTTCTTGCGTCGTGACATCACGTTACGGCGTTGCTCCACGTTGACACGCGCGTCCCGCAAACCCAGTGGTCATGCCGGTTTACAGCAACACGTGATGTTGCGCGCGTGTGCATCGTGAACACACGCACGCGCCTCGCGCGCATTCAGTATCGTCGTGCGCACCGACGTGCGAGCAGCGCGATGCGTGTCGAAAAAAACGATGCGTAGATGCGACAACGCGCGCGAATTTTTCGCGCTCAACACGTCGATACGCACGCAATCAATGCGCTCGACACATGCGCATCGACATGTTGAACGTGTCGATGACGCTGCTGACACGCATCTCGAACACCGTCGATGCGCACCGCGCGAAGTCGATGCGATTGCGATGGTCAACAGCGTGCATGCAGGTACCGCAAGTCGCGTGCCGCGCATCCGATGCGCGACGTGTTAGCGAGAGAGTCGACGCATCGATGCATGCGCGCGCGAATCGCATCGACGCGCGCGATGTTGGTGTCGATGCATGCGACACCGCCCCCCCGGGCGTGACGATGCCGAACTGCGGGTGAGCACGACCGTGCGATCGCGACATGCGCCGTGCGAAACGGATCGCCAATCGCGGGAAAACCCTGCTCAGCAACCGCTGAAAACTTCACGCAACCGCGTTTGAAACGAGGCTGTTTTACGACGATAGAAGGATTGTTCTACGGCGATCCATCGGCCATTTTTGCTGCGGCTTTTCTGCCCAAAGATCGGCTTCCAGTGTCGTTTTATTCGGAATCAAGTTCATGAATTGCTGCAACCGCATATCTGGGTGTCAGGTTGACGCTGATTGTCATGCCATTCGGTTTCACTTCACGATCCGCCCACCACATGAGCACGGCATCGATCGCGCGGTGTGGCACGGACCTGCGCGTGGCCCGTGACAAGACAGGGAGGTCGTCGCCAACCCCACAGCCTGGCGACGACAAACCCGACGAGCAAAGAGCGCAAGACAGAAGGGGTCCAACACAAGCGTTCTGTTCTGAGTAGTGGAGGCACAAGATGCGCGATCAAGCGTTCTTGTCGAAATCGAATCCGCCGAAGCGCGGAGTGTTCCTGCAGTGCGTGCTGGCGACGGCATCGCTCGCCATGCTGGCGGGCTGCGCGAATTCGGGCAGCGGCGACATGGGTACGTCGCTTGGCGGCGGCAGCGATTCGCAATCCAAGCCGGCGATCGCGGCATCGAGCTCGCCCACGTGGTCGAACGACAACGGCAGCAATGCAACGGGTGGCACCGGCTCGACCGGCGGCACGCCCATCGCGACGCTGACCGGCCCTGTCGAGCAGGTGACGACCACCACCATCACCGCCATCGTGCCGCTCACCAGCACGCTGACTTCGACCACACAAACGCTGGGCGCGGCGACGGGCCTTGGTGCGCCGGTGAGCAACGTGCTGGCGACGCTGGGCGGCGCGCTTGGCGGCGCGGGCAGCACGATCACGACGGCCGGCAAGGGTGATGCGCTGGTGTCGACGTTGGGCAGCACGGTCGGTGCGCTCGGTTCGATCACCACCGGGTTGTCGACGATGGTCTCGCCGGCGGCGCCGTCTGCCGCGGGTGGTGCGCCGGGTAGTGCGCTGACCGGTGCGCTCGGTGGTGCGCTGGCGCCGGTCACGACGGCAGTCGGTTCGCTGACGGCGGGGCTGCCTGGTGTCGGTGCGCTTGGTTCCGTTGGCGTAGTCGGCGGTGGTGGTACCGGCGGATTGGGCAGCGTCGGCACAACGGTGGGCGGGTTGGTTGGCGGTGTGCTGTCGGGTGTGACATCCGGCGTGCATCACTAGCCACTGCTCTGTAGAACTTTCTTTGCATTCGACAGCAAACGCAGGCGGATGCTACCCGCTGGACGCCAGATGCGCGTTCTTCTGACCCGGCGGTGACACGCGGTACGGGCCGCGCTTACAAGGAGACTCACCATGATGAAAATTCAGAACCCGCTCCACACTTCTTCTTCCGCTTCGTTGTCCGCCGCTTCGGCGTCGCGCACCCTGCTGGCAGCAGCTGCAGTAGCCGTGCTAACGCTGGCCGGTTGCGCTTCGGGCGGCAACCCGAACGGTGATACGACACCCTCATCGTCGGCCAACAACGATCCAGGCGCTGTGCCGGTCGGCAACGTCGCCGGTGGCGGCGGCAACGTCGTCACGCAGACGGGCAAGACCGTCAGCGACCTTGGCACGACGATCGGTACGGCGTCGGTGCCCGTCATCGGCGGCACGGCGGCGCAGAAGGATCTTGGCGCGACGGTCACGTCCGCCGGCAATACGGTCCAAACATTGGGCGGCGGCATCAACAACGGGCTCGGCAAGATCGGCTCGACGCCCGACCCGGTCGGAACCACGGTGCAGAGCTCGGGTGACGTGATCCGCTCCGCCGGGGTGACGGTGGGCAACGCGGGCCAGACCGTCTCGGATCTGGGTGCCGCTGGTAGCCCGCTGGCGCCGTTGAATCCGGTGACGTCGCCGGTGGGCAGCGGTGTGTCTGCGCTGGGTCAGGTGATGCAGGGTGCTGGCGGGCTCGTCACGATTGGCACGTCGAGCGGCCCCGTCCAGCAGATCACGCAGCAGACCAGCAACGCGATCGTGCCGCTGTCGTCGCAGGTGGTGAAGGGCACGCAGACGGTCGGCAGCACGACCATGCTCGGTGGCCCGCTGGCCGGTGCACTCAACACGGTTGGCGGCGGCCTGCAGAGCGCGGGGGCGCAAGTCGGCGCGGCCGGCGGCAACCCACTCACGGCAGACGTTGGCGGTGTGGTCGGCGCCGTCGGCGGCACGGTGGCCAGCACCGGGGGCCTGGTCAATGGCGGTAGCGGCGGCTCGGCGAATCCGCTGGCGCCGATCACGGGCGCGCTCGGTGGCGGCCTCGGCGGCGGAAGCAATCCGCTGGCACCGGTAACGAGCGCACTGAGCGGCGCAGCCGGCAGCGGCAACCCGCTCGCTCCGATCACGAATGCGCTGGGTGGCGTCACGAACGCCGCCGGCACCTCTGGCAGCAATCCGCTGTCACCCCTGACCGGTGCGTTGAGCGCGCATTGATCCCTGCGCCGACATCATCGATCAGCCCTCACCGATTTTTTTGACTGACAACAAGGAGACTCCACAATGAAACATACCCCCCACGCTCTCGCGCGCCTGGCTGGCGCACTGGCACTCGCACTGGCCGCCGGCAGCGCTTTCGCGCAAGTCAGCCCCGCCGGCATCTGGAAGACCATCGATGACAACACAGGCAAACAGAAAGGCGAAGTGACGATCATCGATAACGGCGGCACGTTCTCGGGCAAGGTCAGCAAGATCCTGGTACCCGGCGACGAGAACAAGACCTGCACCAAGTGCACGGACGACCGCAAAGACCAGCCGATCAAGGGCCTGACGATCCTCACGGGTCTGAAGGCGGACGGCAACAACAACTGGGATGGCGGTCAGATCCTGGACCCGGAAAACGGCAAGGTCTACAGCGCCAAGATGTCGCTGTCGGAAGACGGTCAGAAACTGAATGTGCGCGGCTTCCTGGGCATCAGCCTGCTGGGCCGCACGCAAACGTGGGTTCGCGAGCAATGATCGCCAGCTGATAGCAAAACCTAGCGAAACATCCCAACGCGCGGCGGCGCCCCCTCCTTGTGGGTGGGTGCCGTCTCTTCGGGCGCCGGTGCAAGCCGGCGCCTTCTTTTTGTGGAAATCCGCACACTGCGCGCACGGTGTCTCCATTAAAGAAGACCACTCCACCGCCGTTACACCATTGGGGAGACGTCAAACAATAAGTGGAGAAAACGCGACATGCGACAGTGGACACTCAAAGCAAAGCTGCGTCTTGCGTTGGGCCTGATGTGGCTGGGGCTGATCGGCGTCGGCATCTGGAGCGCGATGGAGACCCGCGCGACCATGCTTGACGAGCGCAAAGTCGGCCTGCAAAACCTGGTGGACGCCGCCGAGGGCATCGCCAAGCTGTATCACGGCCGCGCGCAATCGGGCGCCATGAGCGAAGCCGACGCCAAGAAAGCCGCGCTGTCGACGCTGGCCTCGATGCGCTTCGGCTCCACCGGCTATCTCTTCGTGGTCGATTCGCAGTTCATCCTGCTGATGCACCCGACGCTGGCGGACATGGTCGGCAAGAGCACCGCGGGCTTCAAGGACCCGACCGGCAAACCGGTCTACCCGACCATCGTCAACGCCGCCAAAGATAAGGGCTTCGGCTTTGCCGAATACCAGGGCCGCCTGCCCGGCAGCGAGACCGCATTGCCGAAGATCGGCTACGTGAAGCACTTTGTGCCGTGGGACTGGAACATCTCCAGCGCCGTCTTTCTGCAAGAAGTGGATGCGGCGTACCGCCATTCGCTCATCGCCAATCTGATCGTCATTCTGCTGGTGGGCGGCGCGGTGTCGCTGGCCATGTCGCTCATCATCCGCAACGTGCAGCGCGGGCTGGGCGGCGAACCGAGCTACGCCGCCGAGATGGCACGCCGCATTGCCGGCGGTGACCTCGCCGTGCACGTGCAAACCCGCGCCGGCGACCGCGACAGCATGCTGGTCGCCATGGCGCAGATGCAGCAGCAACTGACCGGCACCATCGGCCATATCAAGACGTCGGCGGACTCGATCGCGAGTGCCACCAAGCAGATCGCCGCTGGGAATGCCGATCTGTCGCAACGCACGGAAGAGCAGGCTTCGTCGCTGGAGGAAACCGCCTCGAGCATGGAAGAGCTGACGAGCATCGTGCGTCAGAACGCCGACAACGCGCGCCAGGCGAGCACGTTGGCCGTCAACGCGTCGGACATCGCGACCAAGGGCGGCGAGGTGGTCGGCCGTGTGATCGACACCATGGCCGGCATCAACGAAAGCAGCAAGAAGATTGCCGACATCATCGGCGTAATCGAAGGCATCGCGTTCCAGACGAACATCCTGGCGCTCAATGCCGCGGTCGAGGCCGCGCGCGCCGGCGAACAGGGCCGCGGCTTTGCCGTGGTGGCCGGCGAGGTGCGCAACCTGGCGCAGCGCTCGGCGGGGGCCGCCAAGGAGATCAAGGAACTCATCGGCGATTCGGTTGGCCGCGTAGAAAACGGCACCACGCTGGTAGCCGAAGCCGGCAGCGTGATCGACGAGGTGGTGATCGCCGTCAAGCGCGTGACCGACATCATGGGCGAGATCAGTTCGGCCTCGGAAGAACAAAGCTCCGGCATCGAGCAGGTGAACCAGGCCGTGAACCAGATGGACGAGGTGACGCAGCAGAACGCCGCGCTGGTCGAGCAGGCTGCGGCCGCTGCGCTGTCGCTGGAAGAGCAGGCACAGGTGCTGCGGGACGCGGTGGCGTCGTTCCGCACCGCCTGATGGGTGCGATTTCACGTCCTATTCCCCCAACGAGGGGAGGGACGCGGCGCCGTTCTCTGGTGTGTCGCATGGTGCTATGCTGCGCGCCAGAGAATCGATAAAACCATGTTGGAATAGCCATGCCCGAGCGCAACCGGCCGCCATTCAGGGGCCCTTTTGGCGCGATTGCCGGGTCGACCACCAGCGTCTACGCCGCAGCTGGAGACACCGCCGGCGACGCCCATGAGCCGATGTCCGGCGGCCGCTCCAGTGCGGTGCGTGATGTCGCTGCACAGGATCTGGCCAGCGACACCGCGCTGTGGCGCTTTGCGCTGGCCGCAGAGCACGGCGGCCGCGCGCCCCACCCCGATGCCGCCTTGCGCGACGATCTTTCCGTCCTGCGCATCCTGCGCCACGCTGATGGCTTGCGCCTGCTCCGGCAGGGATTGCGCAGTGCGTTCCCGGGTTCGGCCCTGCGCCTGACCACCTTCTGGCCCGAAGAACAGCCGCACGCCTATCCGGCGCGCGCGGAAGCCCGCCCAGCGGAATTCGGCGATCTGCTCGTGCTGCTGCGCCTGCGCGGCGCGGTGCCGACGCTCGATTGCCGCGCGCTGTTTCTTACCAGCCGCCGCATCGATCAGCCCGACGATGCGCTCGACAAGCACCACGCGCTACCGCAGATCAACCTGTACGAAGGCTGGCCCGATTTCAACGTCTATGCGCGTTCGCCGATCAAGTCGCGCAACGCAACCTTCCTGGGCAAGTTTGACCTGTCGGCCGAGCTGGACCCGCTGCGCCGCGTTGGCCGCGATCAGCGTCAATGGCGCTACCTGACGCCCTGCACTGGCCTGCAGCAGTACGCGCAATGGCCTGGCGCACGGCCGGCTTCGCCGCTGCAATGGCGCTGGCCGTCGGGCGCGCAAGCCGGCGGCACACGACCCAGTTCCGGTTCGTTCACCGGCCTGCTTCGCCAGCTCGCACGCCCGGAAGGCCCCGGCGAAGATTGCTCCGCCGGCACCGATGTGCCGACCTGGGGCCGCCTCATCAACAGACTGCTCGACCACAGCTGGGAAGTCGCCCCGAGCCACGCGCTCAAGAGCGGCAATATCAGCTCGCTGGCGTTCTGGACGCGGCTGCGCGGCTTCCTGACGGCGGAATACCTGCTGGGCTCGCACTCGTTGCAGAAGGGTTTTGGGGCGTCGTTGCAGTTCGAGATGGCCAACGGCCTGCAGGACATCGCCCGCGACGACTGGACGGCCACCACCGGCTTCGACCCTGAAGACCTCGATGTGCCCGGTGTGCGCGGCACGCTGCAGCGCATCGCGGCGTCCAGACTCGCCGTCTTTGGCATGAGCGCTGAAGACCCGGCACCGCTCGCTGCCCCCCGCCCGCAGCGCGGCGTAACTCCGCGCCCCGATGGCGAGCGCGAAGGCCTGCGCGTGTTGCTGATCGACGTGATCCGCCCCAGCGCGGCCGCCCTGTAAGCACGCCAATTCGATAAAAAGCGACGCCCGCGCCGCCGAGAACGCAACGATTTCTCGGTGGCGCGCAGCTATGCTGTGGCGTTGCCCTGCTGCGCTTCCTGCCGCCCCTCCGCTGTCGCCCATGTCTTCCGCTGCTCCCGCCTCCGCCGCTTCCACAACAACAACCTCCCCCTGGATGCCCATCCTCGCGCTGATGGGTTCGATGGCCTCTGTGTGCCTTGGTAACTCGTTTGCCAAGACGCTGTTTCCGGTGCTGGGCGCAGCGGGCACGGTCACGTATCGCGTGACGATTGGCGCGGTGATCCTGCTGGCGTTCTGGCGGCCGTGGCGCCTGCACCTGAGCCGCGCAGATGCCGGCCGCATCGCGCTGTATGGCGTCACGCTGGCGAGCATGAACCTGCTGTTTTACCTGTCGCTGCAGCGGTTGCCGATCGGCATTGCGATCGCCATCGAATTCACGGGGCCACTGGTGCTGGCCGTGCTGCTGTCGCGCCGCGCGCTGGATTTCGTGTGGATCGGGCTGGCGGTGGTCGGCTTGCTCATGCTGACGGTGGCCGACAAGTCGGTCGGTCAGGTTGACCACCTGGGCGCGATGTATGCGCTGGCCGCCGGCGTGTGCTGGGCGCTCTACATCCTGACCGGCAAGAACCTCGGCGGCCTGCATGCGGGCCAGGCTACGTCGATCGGCATGCTGGTCGGTGCGCTGTTTGCGATTCCGTTTGGGGTGGCGCAGGCAGGGTCGGCGCTGCTCTCACCATCGCTCCTTCTGGCGGGACTGGGCATCGGCTTGCTGTCCAGCGCGATCCCGTATTCGCTGGAGATGGTGGCGCTCAAGCACCTCCCGGGCAAGACGTTTTCCGTGCTGCTGAGCCTGGAACCGGCCATCGGCGCGCTGGCCGGGGCCATCGTGCTGCACGAGCAGCTGACCGGGCGCCAGTGGGTGGCAATTCTGGCCATCATCGCCGCGTCGGCGGGGTGTGCGCTGACGGTGCGGGCGCCCAAGCCTTCACCTGATCCTGCCGGCGTCGCCTGACGCCCTAGCCGGAAAACCGCGCCAGCGCTTGCAGAACAGCCATGCGCGTCTGCGCGTAGACCATCCCCTTCCATTCCGGCACGTCGCAATAAAACGCATCGCGTAGCGCCTGGCGAATGCCGGCGCGTTGCGCGGCGCCCTGCTCCGGATGGCGATGCAGCCAATGGTCGGCGCGCAGCGCCTGCAGCACCGCCAGCGGCGCGAGCGTGCCGAACTCCAGCGTCACGCAGGTCTTTTCGATGCCGGGCAGCAGTTCGTATGCGATGCCGACCAGATCGCCCTTGACGACCGACGAGACCGAACCTGCCGCCGCAATCGGCCGAACATCGGCGCCCCAGGTGCGCATGGCGCGCTCCAGTTCGGCTGGATCGGGGCTGTTGAAGATCTTCTCACCGTGGCCG
This sequence comes from Burkholderiaceae bacterium 26, assembly GCA_000955795.1. GTDB lineage: Bacteria > Pseudomonadota > Gammaproteobacteria > Burkholderiales > Burkholderiaceae > Ralstonia > Ralstonia chuxiongensis. The sequence continues at coordinate 84,066 of JYOB01000012.1, read as the reverse complement.
TAGTGGCCGAGCCCGGTATGCAGGTCGATCCATACCAGGCGCGACATGCCGGCCGCATGCCGCGACACGATCCCGCGCATCTGCAGCGTGCTCCAGCACGGCGCGCCGCCGCCGTAGAACATGCCGTCCGGCACGCGGTATTGGCCGCTCGTTGCGGCGTCTTGCAGGGCCTTCTCGCCGCGGGTGACCATGTAGTGCTGCAACGCTGCCTGATCCGCCTGGCTGGGCGGCCACGCGCGCGGCAGCAAAAGCGGATCGACTTCGAGATAGGCCGGGTTGGCGGAAGCGGCCTCGGCAAAGTCGACGCTGTTGCGGTTCAGGTCAACATTGTCTTCATTCACGCGCCGCAAGTGTGCAAACCCGTACGGATTGACCGCGTGCACCAGCAGCAGTGCTACGTTGGCAGCCGCCAGCCGCGCGAATAGTTCGTCGTCTTGCAGCAGGCCACTCTGGCAACCGGAGCCGCAGAACCCCTCCACACCATGGACGCCGGAGGTGACGATCAGCAGCGTCTGGGCCTGCGCCGGCGCAAGCAGCGCGGTGTCGATGGAAAGCTGCTCGCCGGACGGCCCGACCACATCTGGATGCAGATGACGCTCGATGCGGAGCCCGCGGGTCTGAGCGGCGGCGAGGAACTTGCCGCGCGCTTCATCGTAGGTCTGCGAGAAGAAAGCTTCGACCGTCATGGCGGGAATCCGGGGGCAGTGGTAGCCGCAGCGTGCCATGCCCTACTGGCGCGGCGCAACCGCACAAACGTGAATCGGCCACCCCAAAATGCAAACAGGCGACGCTTGTGCGTCGCCTGTTTGCGTTGATGCGGGTCGAGCGGGTGGCTCAGATCACTCCCAGGACAGCGCGCCGCCGGTCTGGTACTCGATCACGCGCGTCTCGAAGAAGTTGCGTTCCTTCTTCAGGTCGATCATCTCGCTCATCCACGGGAACGGGTTTTCTTCGTTCGGGAACAGCGCGTCCAGGCCGATCTGCTGGCAGCGACGGTTGCAGATGAAGCGCAGGTAGCCCTTGAACATCGGCGCATTCAGGCCCAGCACGCCGCGCGGCATGGTGTCTTCTGCGTAGCGGTATTCCAGGTCGACAGCCTTCTTGAACAGCTCCGTGATCTCAGCCTTGAACTCGGCCGTCCACAGGTGCGGGTTCTCCAGCTTGATCTGGTTGATCAGGTCGATACCGAAATTGCAGTGCAGCGACTCGTCGCGCAGGATGTACTGGTACTGCTCGGCGGCACCGGTCATCTTGTTCTGACGGCCCATCGCCAGGATCTGCGTGAAGCCGACGTAGAAGAACAGGCCTTCCATGATGCAGGCGAAGACGATGAGCGACTTCAGCAGCTTCTGATCGTTCTCGGGCGTGCCGGTCTTGAACGACGGATCGGTCAGCGTGTCGATGAACGGGATCAGGAACTCGTCCTTGTCGCGGATCGACTGCACTTCGTGGTACGCGTTGAAGATCTCGGCCTCGTTCAGGCCCAGCGACTCAACGATGTACTGGTACGCGTGCGTGTGGATCGCCTCTTCAAACGCCTGGCGCAGCAGGTACTGGCGGCATTCCGGCGCGGTGATCTGGCGGTATGTGCCCAGCACGATGTTGTTGGCGGCCAGCGAATCGGCCGTCACGAAGAAGCCCAGGTTGCGCTTGATGATGCGGCGCTCGTCTTCGGTCAGGCCGTTCGGGTCTTTCCACGTCGCGATGTCGCGCGACATGTTGATTTCCTGCGGCATCCAGTGGTTCGCGCAGCCGGCGAGGTACTTTTCCCAGGCCCACTTGTACTTGAACGGCACCAGCTGGTTGACGTCGGTGGCACCGTTGATGACGCGCTTGTCGGCGGCGTTCACGCGGCGGTTGCTCTGTGCGGCCGCGGCGTTCGGGTTATTGCCGAGAATGCCAGTGCCGACGGCGGCGGCCGTGGCCGACGGTGGCAGCACGCCGCCTTGGTCAGCGGTGGCCGTTTGCAGTTGCGGCTGCGGTTGATACACCGGCTGCGGTGCAGCCGAAGGTTGTGCGGCAGGCTTGACGTCGTCGTCCCAGCTCAGCATATGTGTTTCTCCTAATTCTTTGCTCGTCGCTCCCGCTCTTTTGGAGCGCGAGTCCAGTGTCGTTCAGGTCACGGCGCCCCCGCTTGCGCGGGAGCAACCTCAGACACTGTTTTGACTTATTGGCAGGCTTCGCATTCCTCGAAACCGGGGTCGCCCGGGCGCATCGTGCACACGGCGCCTTCAGCTTCCGGCATGGCCTGCGCGGTGGCGGCAGCGGCGTCCAGTGCGCTGGTCGGTGCGGCCGAAGTCACGCCGGATACACCTGCAGCCGACACACCGCCCGTATCGCTACCCGACGACACCGCATTCAGCGTGCCGCGCGACACGGTCGACTTCTCGACGTGCGTGGCGCCGATCGTGCGCAGGTAATACGTGGTCTTCAGGCCGCGCAGCCACGCCAGCTTGTACGTGTCGTCCAGCTTCTTGCCCGACGCGCCGGCCATGTAGATGTTCAACGACTGCGCCTGGTCGATCCACTTCTGGCGACGCGAGGCAGCTTCCACCAGCCATTGCGGCTCCACTTCGAAAGCCGTTGCGTACAGGTCGCGCAGGTCTTGCGGGATGCGGTCGATGCGGGCCAGCGAGCCGTCGAAGTACTTCAGGTCGGCGACCATCACTTCGTCCCACAGGCCGCGTGCCTTCAGGTCGCGCACCAGGTAGTCGTTGACCACCGTGAACTCACCCGACAGGTTCGACTTGACGTACAGGTTCTGGTACGTCGGCTCGATACAGGCCGACACGCCGATGATGTTGGAGATCGTCGCCGTCGGGGCAATCGCCACGCAGTTCGAGTTGCGCATGCCGAACTGCTTGATGCGGCCGCGCAGGCTGTCCCAGTCCATCGTCGACGACATATCCGTTTCCAGATAGCCGCCGCGCTCTTCGGCCAGCAGCTTGAGCGAGTCTTGCGGCAGGATGCCGCGATCCCACAGCGAGCCCTTGTAGCTGCTGTAGCGGCCACGCTCTTCAGCCAGCTCGGTCGACGCCAGGTAGGCGTAGTAGCACACGGCTTCCATCGAGGTATCGGCAAACTGCACCGCTGCATCGCTGGCGTACGGCACACGCAGCACATGCAGCGCGTCCTGGAAGCCCATGATGCCCATGCCGACCGGACGGTGGCGCAGGTTGGAGTCACGTGCCTTCTTGACCGCGTAGTAGTTGATGTCGATCACGTTGTCGAGCATGCGCATGGCCGTGCGCACGGTCTTCTTCAGCTTCTCGTGATCGAGCACCACGCTGCCGTCCGCCTGCTTGATCAGGTGAGCGACCAGGTTGACCGAACCCAGGTTGCACACGGCGATTTCGCTGTCGTTGGTGTTCAGCGTGATTTCCGTGCACAGGTTGGAGCTATGCACCACGCCCACGTGCTGCTGCGGGCTGCGGATGTTGCACGGATCCTTGAACGTGATCCACGGGTGGCCGGTTTCGAACAGCATGCCCAGCATCTTGCGCCACAGTTGCAGCGCCGGCATCTTCTTGAAGAGCTTGATCTCGCCGCGTGCGACCTTGTCTTCATAAGCCAGGTAGGCCTGCTCGAATGCCTTGCCAACCTTGTCGTGCAGGTCCGGGCAGGTGGACGGCGAGAACAGCGTCCACTCGCCACCTTCCATCACGCGCTTCATGAACAGGTCGGGAATCCAGTTCGCCGTGTTCATGTCGTGCGTGCGGCGGCGGTCGTCGCCGGTGTTCTTGCGCAGTTCCAGGAATTCTTCGATGTCCAGGTGCCACGTTTCCAGGTACGCGCAGACAGCGCCCTTGCGCTTGCCACCCTGGTTCACGGCCACGGCCGTGTCGTTGACCACCTTCAGGAACGGCACCACGCCTTGGCTCTTGCCGTTGGTGCCCTTGATGTGCGAGCCGAGTGCGCGCACGTTGGTCCAGTCGTTGCCCAGGCCGCCTGCGAACTTGGAGAGCAGCGCGTTTTCCTTCAGCGCCTCGTAAATGCCGTCCAGATCATCCGACACGGTGGTCAGGTAGCACGACGAGAGCTGCGAGCGGCGCGTGCCCGAGTTGAACAGCGTCGGCGTGCTCGACATGAAGTCGAACGACGACAGCAGCTGGTAGAACTCGATGGCACGGGCTTCGCGGTCGATTTCGTTCAGCGCCAGGCCCATCGCCACGCGCATGAAGAATGCCTGCGGCATCTCGATGCGGGTTTCGTTGATGTGCAGGAAGTAGCGGTCGTACAGCGTCTGCAGGCCGAGGTAGTTGAACTGGAAGTCGCGCGAGGCGTCCAGCGCCGCACCCAGGCGAGCCAGGTCGAACTGCGCCAGCTTGTCGTCCAGCAGCTCGGCGTTGATGCCGCGCTTGATGAACTGCGGGAAGTAGTCGACGTAACGCGTGCTCATTTCCGCTTGCGTGACTTCTTCGCCGAGGATCTCGCGGCGGATCGTGTGCATCAGGATGCGCGCCGTGACCTGGCTGTATGCCGGGTCCTTTTCGATCAGGGTACGCGAGGCCAGGATGGCCGAGTCGTACACCTGCGTCATCGGCACGCCTTCATACAGGTTCTTGACCGTTTCCTTGAGGATCGGCTCCGGGTCCACCGCTTCGCCCAGACCTTCGCAGGCCGAGACGATCACGTTGCGCAGCGCTGCCATGTCCAGCGGGCGGGTGATGCCGCCGTCGGTCACGTTCAGGCCGATGAAGGCCGGTTGCTGCTGGGTTTCGCCGGCTTGCGCGCGCTCCTGGGCGCGGCGCTCGCGGTACAGCACGTAGGCGCGGGCCACGTCGTGCTCGCCCGAGCGCATCAGGGCCAGTTCCACCTGGTCCTGCACGTCTTCGATATGGAACGTGCCGCCGTTCGGGCGGCTGCGCAGCAGTGCGCGCACCACGTTCTGCGTTTGTTGGTCGACCAGCTCGCGCACACGCGCGGAAGCAGCACCTTGCCCGCCATTCACGGCGAGGAAGGCCTTGGTCATGGCCACGGCAATCTTCGAAGGCTCGAAGCTGACCACGGCGCCGTTGCGGCGGATGATCTTGTAGTCCGCGTAGCCAGTGCTGGGGGCAGCGGCCGTGCCGCCAGCGCTTTGCGCAAATTGGGAGGGGTTGGCGGTGCCGGAGTGGATTTCTGGTTGGGCCGTCTGCATGTGGACTCCTGTTGAACCGTTCGTTTTATTGGCGCGCCGGGGGTGAAGCACCCTGGGCGAATCCTTGCGCTACGCGGAGAAATGAGACGGAAAAGACCCCTGCCTTTCCTCAGCCCCCCAAGCGCCGGCTCGACCTGCCGTACGCTCGCCCCCGCGTGGCGCTGAAATAAGAATCCCGGAAAGCGACCACTACATCTAGTGTCCAACTCCGGGATTGACGCTAAGTATAGTGGCCCAATCGAATTTGCCTAGACTTGACAGGTGGGGGCAGAGGACTATTTTTCACCCGCAAATGCAGTGCCGCAAACCCGCCACCCCAGGCAGCACAACGGGTCGGCGGGACTGGCGTGCGGCGTCGCAATGACCGCCTCTTCAGAATAATTCTTTCTATCGACGTCGCAAGCTCAATAGACGTCACCTCATCTACGGTAGGGGCACGAGTGCCGCGCACTGCACCGGTGCACGCGTGCCGCGCCCCGGGGCATTCCTCGACATTCCCCCGCTCAAGAAATCCGAATAGCCGCATCAGCATTCTTGCCGCGGCTGTCACTTGAGCGACAGGCCCCAACCCTACGCTTCGGTCGCATTGCAGGGAGCGCAATCACAGCGGCGGGACACCGAGCGCCGCACACAACGACCGAGGAAATCGACATGGCTTGGAATCAACCCGCCCGCCGCCTGCTGACGGCTGCGCTGGGCACGACGGTGGCCGCTACGCTGGCGACCACCTTGACCGCATGCGGCGGCGGCGACGGCAGCCCCATCGCCAACCAGGGCAACACGGATGCGCCGACCACCGGCGCCAGCAAGAAAGTGCTGGTGGTCGGGGTGGACGGTGCCACCTATGCGCAGGTGCAGAGCGCGCTCCTGCAGCGCAGCTTGCCGAACCTGGGCGCCCTGTCGGTGATGCCGGCTTCGACGGGCGGCACGCTGGGTACCACCACCGCCCAACCGCCGCTGGACACGCCAAGCTGGGCCACCGTGCTGACCGGCACCTGGCAGAACCGCCACAGCGTGACGGACGACACCGTCACCGCCTTGGCCGCCCCGAGCGTCTTCAGCTATGCGCGCAGCGCCGCCAAGGCGGCCGGCACCACGCAACGCCTGGGCGCCGCCGTCAGTTCGGCCGTGCTGCCCGCACTGCTCAAGGCGGATCAGCAAGCCGGCAATCTCGACACGCTCGTCGACTGCGCCCAGGTGGACACCTGCGTGACGCAGAACAGCGTGAAGCTGGTGCAGTCGGGCTACGACGTCGTCTTCGCGCAATACACCGCGCCGGCAGCCGCCGCGCTGGCCTCGGGCCTGCAAAGCGACGCGTACGCGGCTGCGCTGGCCAACGTCGATCAGGCGCTGGGCACGTTGCAGGCTGCCATCGCCCAGCGCCGCACCGCCAACCCGAACGAAGACTGGCTTGTCGTCGTGACCACCAGCCACGGTCTGGACGCCACAGGTGCCACGACGTCGGCGCCGACGCTGGAAAACCGCACCGCCTTCATCGCGCTGAACAAGAGCGTCAATCCGGTGCTCGGCAAGAACGGCATGGCCGCGCCCACGTCGGAAGCCACGCTGGCGGCCCTGCCGAGCGAGGCTGACATCGTGCCGACCGTGCTGGCGCAATTGAATGCCGCCGTGCCGGCCACCGCCCACAAGTTGGACGGCGCAGCGCTCACCGCCAACGCGATCGGCGTGCGCAACGTCCAGAGCACTGTGGGCGCGTACAACGCCTCGCTGGTGCTGAACTGGCAAAACCCGACAGCAGCGAGCGGCCCCATCACCGTGCTGCGCGACGGCAAGCCGGTTGCCACGCTGCCCGCCACGGCCACGCAGTACACCGACAGCAACATCGCCACCGCAAGTGGCATCTACCGCATCAACTACACGCTGGTGCGCAACAACGTGCCGGTGTCGATGCTTGCGCAGATCGCCTACGTTGCGCCGACGCCGCTGGCGACGTCGCTCACCAACGGCCTGGCCACGTATTACAGCTTCGATCCGCTGCCGCCAACTGACCGCAAAGCCAGTTCGACGATCGGCCCGTGGGTGGCAGGCACCGACGGCGGTTCTGCGGTAACCGACCCGTTTGGCGGCACGGCGCTTTCGGTCGACTCGCGCATCGACGCCTACAAGCTCACGCAGAACGGCGCCGACATTGCGCAGAGCCCGCAGTTCACGATTGGCTTCTGGTTCAAGTCGGACTGCACGCAGGGCAACGGCACGGGCGAGCCGATCCTCGCCAACAAGGACTACTACTCCGGCTCCAATGCCGGCATCGCTATCGGCCTGTGGGGCGGCTGCGAAGTGCGCTTCAACCTGGGTAGCGGCGGCAAGCGCGACGACATCCAGGGCATGAAGTTCAGCGCCAATCAGTGGGCCTATCTCGCCCTGTCGGTCGACGCGCAGGCCAAGCTTTTCAGCGCTTACATCCTTGACCCGGTACTCGGCGTGCAGAAGGTGGAAGACAAGGCCATCGCCAATACCGACGTCACCAAGCTCAACGGCCTGGCCACCAAGGTCTGGGGCCTGAACGACGACGCCACGCACAACTACGTGCCCAACAACCCGGGCTCGCTCAAGGGCGTGATGGCCTACGACGACCTCGCCATGTGGACGCGCCGGCTGACGCTGGACGAACTCAAGACGATCAACGGCTCGCACCAGCCGCTGTCGACGCTGAACCCCTGATCCCCTCCCCCAACCCGAACGAGATCGCTCATGAAGCCCTTCATCAACCCTCTCGCGCGGCCGCACTGGCTGGCCGCCGTGCTGCTGTGCGCCGCCACCTTGTCGTTGACAGCCTGCGGCGGCGATTCGAACGACGGCACGCCGAGCACGGGCCCTGGCGCCGCCCAGCCGGATCAACCCGGCCAGCCGCCGGCCAACAAGCCGACCCTGCACTGCGCTCCGTAACGCGCGGCTTCCCATCGACTTGCGTTTGAGACCGACATGACTTCCGACACGAACCACGCCAACAACGGCAGCCGCCGCAACTTCCTCAAGATGGCCAGCACGGGCGCGATCTCTGCCGCCGCGCTCGCCGCCTTCCCGCCGTCGATTCGCCGTGCGCTGGCGATTCCCGCCAACAACGCCACCGGCACGATGCGCGACATTGAACACGTGGTGATCCTGATGCAGGAGAACCGCTCGTTCGACAACTACTTCGGCACGCTGCAAGGTGTGCGCGGCTTCGGCGACCGCTTCCCCATCCCGCTGGCCGGCGGGCTGAACGTCTGGCAGCAGACCTACACCAGCGGTGGCACATCGCGCACCGTGCTGCCGTATTACCTCGACAGCAGCGCCGGCAACGCGCAGCGCGTCTCGGGCACGCCGCACAGCTACCCCGATGCTCAAAACGCATGGGATCTCGGCCGCATGAGCAAGTGGCCGACCTACAAGCAGACGCAATCGATGGGCTACTACAAGCAGGCGGAACTGGACTTCCAGTTCGCGCTGGCCAACGCCTTCACGCTGTGCGATGCGTACCACTGCTCGTTTCACGGCGGCACCAACACCAACCGGCTGTTTCACTGGACAGGCACGAACGACCCGACGGGCGCTGCGGGCGGCCCGGTCATCGACAACAGCGGCGACCACCTCGACGCCGGCGTCACGTACAACTGGAAGACCTACCCGGAACGCCTGCAGGCTGCCGGCGTGTCGTGGAAGGTCTACCAGAACATGCCGGACAACTTCACCGACAACCCGCTCGCGGGCTTCAAGGCCTACCGCGACGCCAACGCCGCGCGCGGCAACCTGGCTGACGGCAGCCCGTTCCCGCCGTACACGCCGGCCGACGAAACCGTCAGCCCGCTCATCAAGGGCGTCGGCAACACCATGCCCGACGGCGGCTTCCTGCAGGCCTTGAAGGACGACATCGCCGCAGGCCTTCTGCCGCAGGTGTCGTGGATCGTGGCACCGGCCACGTATTCCGAGCACCCCGGTCCGTCGAGCCCCGTGCAGGGCGCGTGGTACACGCAGGAAGTGCTCAACGCGCTCACCGCCAACCCGGCCGTGTGGAGCAAGACCGTGCTGTTCATCAACTTCGATGAAAACGACGGCTTCTTCGACCACGTGCCGCCGCCCGCAGCCCCCGCCTATGACAACGGCGTGCTGGCCGGCAAATCGACGGTCAGCACGGCCGGCGAATACCACACGGACCAACACCCCTATGGCCCCGGCCCGCGCGTGCCGATGTACATCGTCTCGCCGTGGAGCCGCGGCGGCTGGGTCAACTCGCAGGCGTTCGATCACACCTCGGTGCTGCGTTTCCTGGAACTGCGCTTCAACGTCCAGGAGACGAACATCAGCGCATACCGTCGCGCCGTGCTGGGCGACCTGACCAGCGCCTTCAACTTCGTCAACCCGAACAACGAGACGCTGCCGACGCTGCCCAGCCGCGACAAGGCAACCGCCGACGCCATCCGCACCGCGCAAGGGTTGCAGCCGCAAGTGCCGCTGCCCTCGGTGACGGCGCAGCAGATGCCGACACAAGCCACCGGCACCCGCCCCTCGCGCGCCCTGCCGTACGAGCTGCATGTCAGCGCGCGCGAAGACGCCACCAACCGCGCGCTGCGCCTGATCTTCAGCAACACCGGCACGGCCGCCGCCGTCTTCCACGTGTACGACCGCCTGCATCTGGACCGCGTGCCGCGCCGCTATGCGGTCGAGCCCGGCAAGATGCTCGACGATGCGTGGGACGTCTTTACCGCAGACAAGGGCAAGTACGACCTGTGGGTGCTCGGCCCCAACGGCTTCCATCGCGCGTTCTCGGGCGATGTGAGCGCCATGTCGGCAGCGGGTTCGAGCGCACCGGAAATCCGCGTCTGCTACGACCTGGCCAACGCCGAGGTCTACGTGACGATGATGAACACCGGCACCGCCGCCTGCACCTTCACGGTCAAACCCAACGCCTACCGCACCGACGGCCCGTGGACGTTCGACATCCCGGCCGGCAAGCAGCTCGACCAGCACTGGCCGATCGCGCGCCAGGGCAACTGGTACGACTTTACGGTGACGGTGCCGCAAGGCGGCTTCACGCGGCGCTTTGCCGGCCGCATGGAAACGGGCAAGGACAGCGTGTCCGACCCGGCGATGGGCGCCTGAGGCAGGTCGCGAAGTAGAAAGAGAAGCAAGGGAAGATGCGGGCGGCCCCCGAAAGGAGGCTGCCCGCTTGCGTTTCGGCGCGTGCGTAGGGCGTGCGGCCCGCGACGTGTCGGCCTCGGAGGGTCGAACGCCGCGGTTTCACCCCGACGCTTGGGCTTCACACCACGACGCTCGAGGCGTTTACCCACGCGCGCGGGGCTCAGACCGCCGTGCTCCGAGGTCCGACAGTCGTGCGCGAGCCTCAGACCATGGTGTCGTTCGCGGATTCATCGACGGAATGAACCTCGGACGATCGCGCTCCACGGTTTCACACTCGCACTCGAGCCTCGGACCATGACGCTCCACTGTTTTACTGTCGTGCGTGAGCCTCAAACAGTGGAGACATCGACAGTTTTACCCTCGTGCGCGACCCTCGGACTGCGGCATTCCACGGTTTTAGGCTCGCGCGCGATACCTGGACATTGACGTTCCACAGTTTCACCCTCGCGCCTGAGTCTTCGAGGGTGACACTCCACGGTTTTACCCTCGCACGTGAGCTGCAGACCGTGAGGCGTCAGGGGGTTGTCGCGTCAGAGCGCGTGCTGATACGGAAACAGCGCCGCGTTGAACCCGCCGAGCGCCCGCAGATGCGCCCAGTCGAAATGCGGCCCCGGATCGGTCTTGCGGCCCGGTGCAATGTCCGAGTGCCCGGCAATCGCCGTAATGGGATACGCCGCGCAGATCGCCCGCACCAGCGACGCCGTGGTGGCGTACTGCTCGGGCGTGAAGGGCAGATCGTCGGTGCCCTCGATTTCGATGCCGATCGAGAAATCGTTGCAGCGCGTGCGGCCGAAAAAGTCCGACGCACCGGCATGCCACGCGCGCGCATCGCACGATGCAAATTGCACGCATTCGCCCGTGCGGCGGATGAAGAAATGCGCCGACACGCGCACGCCGCGCAGCTGATCGAAGTACGGATGCGCGTCGCAGTCGAGCGTGTTGGTAAAGAAGTTGAGCACGTGCTCGGTGCCGAAGTCCGCCGCGGTCTGCGCAGGCGGCAGGCTGATGTTGTGCAGCACGATCAGGTCGATCGGCATGCCTTCGGGCCGCGCGTCGATATTCGGCGACGGATGCCGGCACGCGCCATCGACCCATCCGTCAGCGCCGATATGCAACCGTTCAGGCATCGCCGTTCAACCCATTTTCGGCGGGTTCACCCACCCCGCCAGACGGCGCTTCAATGTCGCGCGGGTCACGAATGCCAAGTTGCTGCATGCGATAGCGCAACTGGCGGAACGACAGTCCGAGCAGCTTGGCGGCCGCCGTGCGGTTAAAGCCCGTCTGGTCCAGCGCGGCCAGGATCACGTTGCGCTCAACCGACTCCAGATAGGCCGGCAGATCGATCGGCAATGCCACGCTCGGCAGCGACGGCTCCGCCGGCTGCGCTACGGGGGCCGGCTCGGGCTGTGCCACCGGTTGCGGCATCCCCAAGGGGCTTGGCACCGGCGACGGCATGTAGACGGCATCAGGCCAGCTTGTCATCGGCGGCGACATCGGGTGATGGGCCGCTGCGGCAGCCTGCGCCTCGCGCGTGCGGTGAAACAGCGGCGAGCGCTCGATCTCGGCGCCCAGCGCGCCAAGGTCATCCACGTCGATCGACTCGCCTTCCGCAAAGGCGTAGGCGCGCTCCAGCAGGTTCTCCAGCTCGCGCACGTTGCCCGGGAACGGGTACGCGCACAGTTGCTGCAGCGCCGGACGGGTCAGGCGCTTGGGGCGCGGGTCGCCGTAGCGGCTGGCGAGCTGTTCGAGCAGCACGCCGGCCAGCACGGGCACGTCTTCGGTCCGCTCGCGCAGCGTGGGCATGCGCAGTTCCAGCACATTCAGGCGGTAGAACAAGTCTTCGCGGAAACGGCCGGCGGCTACCAACCGCGCAAGGTTCTGGTGGCTGGCGCAAACGACGCGCACGTCGACCGGGTCTTCGCGGCTCTCGCCGATCTTGCGCACGCGGCGCTCTTGCAACGCGCGCAGCAATTTCACCTGCATCGTGAGCGGCAGGTCGGCCACCTCATCGAGCATGAGCGTGCCGCCATTGGCCGCTTGGAAGAAACCCTGGCGATCGCTGTCGGCGCCGGTAAAAGCGCCTTTCACGTAGCCGAAAAACTCGGCTTCCATCAGGTTCTCGGGAATCGCACCGCAGTTGACCGCCACAAACGGCCGCGATGCACGCGCAGACAGCGCATGCACGGCGCGCGCCGCACGCTCCTTGCCGCTGCCGGATTCGCCGCTGATCACCACCGGCGCCATGCTGCGCGCCAGGCGCATCAACGAACGGCGCACTTCCTGCATCGCGGCGGAATGGCCTGGCAGCAGGTCGTTGGTGCGCTCCACCAAGTCGGCATTACCGGGATCGGGATCGCGTTGCTGGCGGCCCAGCGCGTTGAGCACGAGGCTGCGCAACTGGTCCAGCGAGAGCGGTTTGGCGATGTAATCGAACGCGCCGGCCTTGAGCGCTTCCACCGCGTTCTCGGCGCTGCCATAGGCGGTAATGACGGCCACCGGCGTGCGATCTGCCGTGGCAGAGAGCTGGCGCACGAGCTCAATGCCCAGGCCATCACCCAGGCGCATGTCGGTCAGCACGAGCGCGAAGCGCTGGCGGGAGAGCGCCTCGCGCGCTTCGGCCAGCCCGCTGGCGAGCACGACGTCGTGCCCCATGCGGCGCAGGGAAATTTCCAGCAGCTCGCGCAGGTCGGCTTCGTCATCGACGACGAGAATGGGTTCGCGAACGATGGCGGCTTTGGACATGAATCAGCAGAAGATCGGCGGAAATTCGTGGCCAGCGGATCATTCCGCGATCGGCCCGGCAGGTTGGTCAAACATCAGGGTGATGACGAAGGCGCGGCGCGGCAACGTGTCGCGCGCCTCCATGGTCAACGCTCCGGTGCGATCGAGCAAGGATTCCAGTGCAATGGCGCCGTAACGGATCTGCGCATCGTTGGCGCTACACAACTCGCGCGCCATGTAGAGGCCCAGGCCAGTGCCTTGGGCGTCATTCGTGAAGAACGGCTCGAACAGGCTGCGTTGCTGCTCGGTCGGCACTTCCGGGCCGTCGTTCCAGATCACGAGTTCGGCATGGGTATCGTCCAGCGCGTAGGCCGCCAGCTGGATCGAACCCGGCACACGGCGGCAATAGCGCAGCGCGTTGTCGAGCATGTTGCCCACGACCTGCTGCAACTGCGCCGGGTCGAACAGCACGGGCTTGTCCAGGTCGACCGCCACGCGCACGAGGTTCGGGTTGATCGCGGTCGCTTCACCTGCGCGGCGCAGGGCCTCGGCACGCCAGCGCTCGACGACCTCCGGCAGCACCTGCGCCAGTTGCACGCGCACGCGTTCGCCACGCGGGCGGCGCGAGAGCATCAGCACGTCGGCGACCACCTGGTCGAGCCGGCGCACGTTGTCACGGATGATGCGCAGCAGGCGCGTCTCCACGCCGGAGCTTTCCGGGCGCACGTGTGCGCCGCCATCCTGGCCGTCGCCCGGATCGTCCAGCAGTTCTGCGGCCTGGCTGATCGCGGCCAGCGGGTTGCGGATCTGGTGCGCGACGCTGGCCACCAGCCGCCCCATCGAGGCCAGCTTTTCTTGCTGCGCCTGCTCCGCCACACGCTCCCAGCTTTCCACATGGACCAGCACGGTGTCATGCAACTCGTGGCGCAGAAACGCTTCGTCGTCCACCGACCAGCCCTGCGCGGTGGCCTCGGCCGATGGAATACGCAGACGCATCTCGGCACCCTCGCCCGGCAGGCCCAGGCCGATCGAGCTGACGAGGCTATCCATATAGACGCTGCGCAGGTTGGCCAGGCTCGGCAGGATGAAGCGCAGGCGCAGGCGGGCGCTCAACATGGCGCGGCCACCCCGGCCGGCCGAGGCAATGGGCAGCAGGTCGAGGATGCGCGGTGCATCGTCGTCACCGGTGCCATCGGTGGGACGGCTCTTGCGGCGCAGCCACTGGCGCAGCATTTCGAGCAGCGGGCGCAGGTGCGGCACGTCCTTCAGGTCAAACAACATCGCACCGCTGCCGACAAACGCGCTCTGCGGCACGCCCAGCAGCATGGCTGCGGCCGGGTTGGCGGCAACGACGCGGCCATCGGCACGCACCAGCATCACGCCGTCCTGCATGTCGTAGACCATCAGGCGGTTGACGAGCTGTTGCAGGCGCAGCTCGCGCTCGCGCGCCATCGTCAAACGTTCCTGCGCGATCTGACGATGCGACAGGCCGTACATCATCGACGCGGCCATCATGTAGACCAGGCCGTACAGCCCGGCAGATGCCAGCCCCGGCGCAATCACGCCGTCGCTCATCATCTGCAGGAACGGATCGGCCAGCACCACGATCGAGGCCACGGCCGCTGTGAACAGCGCAAACAGAAGGCTGGTGAGGGCGCCGGCGGCCAGCACGGGCACCAGCAGCACCATCGCCACGCTGGCTGACAGGCGCGAGAGCGCGGCATACGCCAGCCCCAGGAACAGCAGATCGAGCACCACATCGAGCCGCACGCGGAATTGGAATCGCGTGCGCCACCAGCCGGCCGCCGCCAGGATCAGCAGGGCCATCGCCAGATATGGCAGCGTCAGGCTGAGCAGGGCGTCGCTATTGGGCAGGCCGACTGCGTCGTTGTGCTCGCGCGGCACCATCACGAATAGCAACAGCACCAGCGCCACGGCTGCGCGGCTGAAGGCGAAATAGCGCAGCAGGCGCCATTGGAATTCAGGCGGATCGGGCTCCAGCCAGACCGAACGGAGCGCACGCCAGGCGTTCAGGCGCGCGAGCAGGCTACGCGCGGCGGACGGCGTTGCCCGCGCGGCACCCGACGCTTCGGGCGTCATGTGTTGCCTCGGTCAGCATGCTCGGGGCAGCGATAGCGACCGCCCGGCAGCGCGATCATGCCGGTGCGCGGTGCATGCACGCCGCACACGGCACATTGCTCGATGGGTTGCGAGGCCTGGGGCTCAGGAGCGCGCTTGGCCGCGCCCTGCCCGCGCGGGGCTGTCTGGCCCTGCCCAGAAGAGCGGGATGAGCGCGTCCCAAGACGGCTCAACCACCACCAGCCGGCGAGCAGCATCAGGATCAGCAGGACAGGACGGGACATGGAGAACAGACAAGGACAGGTAACGGCGCAGGCGCCAGGGGCGCGCTAGGCGCGATGCAGGATGACTTCGAGCACGAAGCGGCTGCCCACGTACGCCAGCAGCAGGATCGCAAAGGACGCCATCACCCAGCGCAGCGCCACGCGCCCACGCCAGCCGCGAAAACGCCGACCGATCAGGATGCCGCCGAACATCGCCCACGACAGCACGGCAAAGATGTTCTTGTGATCGAAATGGAAGGCGCTGTGGAACAGTTGCTCGGAGAACAGCACGCCCGAGGCGATCGTCAGCGTCAAGAGCACGAAGCCCGCGCCGATCAGGCGGAACAGCAGTTTTTCGAGCGTGAGCAGCGGCGGCAGCAGATCCAGCCAGCGGCTGAACCAACTTGCCTCCGGCCGGTTGATCGTGTGCAGTCGGCGCTCTGCAGCCAGCATGAGGATCGCGTGGAACGCCGCCAGCGTGAACAGCCCGTAGGCGACGTTGGCAATAGCGAAGTGCAGCTTGAACAGCGGGCTGGCCGCATAGCCAAGAATTTGCGTGCCAGGGAAGGCCACCGGCAACAGGCTTCCGACCAGTGCCACCGGCATCACGAGCAGGCCGAGGCCGGCCAGCGAGAAGAAGAGGCTTTCGATCCAGAAAATGCCCACGCCCAGCCACAGCATGGCTGAAAGCGCATAGGCAAAGCCAAATACCATGGCGCTGGCCGGGAAAATCGTCTCGTGCAGCAGGAACCCGTGCGCGATCAAGGCGGCCAGCAAACCCCAGCGCCACCAGGCCGGGACCGTGTCGGCGGCGCCCGGAGGCGGCGGAACGAGCACCGTGGCACCCGGCGACGGACCACTTGCCGCCATGGCTCCCGCCGGGGCCTGGGCACCCAGCCCACCGCGTCGCGCCCACGCTACCGAAGCGAGGATGCCGTAGAGAAGCGCCGTCAGCGCATACAGTACAATTGCCATTTGCACAGTTTACCGCAGCGCACCCCGGTTTTGGCTGGGGCCTGCCCCCGCCGAAAGCCTCGTTGGGCGGGAACGCAACATGCGCGCATTAAGCACATTCCCTGCCGGTGCAAGCCAAATGCGCGCCGGCCTCCTCTTCATCCCGTCCCCAATTCCGGATCTCTGTCACTGTCATGCTGGATAACCTGACCCAACGGCTTGCGCGCGTGGTCAAGACCATGCGCGGCGAAGCGCGCCTGACCGAAGCCAACACCGCCGAGATGCTGCGCGAAGTCCGCCTGGCACTACTCGAAGCCGACGTGGCGCTGCCGGTCGTGCGTGAGTTCATTGCCCGCGTCAAGGAAAAAGCGCTCGGCGAAGACGTCATCACGAGCCTTTCGCCGGGCCAGGCGCTGGTCGGCATCGTGCAGCGCGAACTGACGGCCATCATCGGCGGCCAGGAAGCGCTGGAAGGCGTCGGCAACAACATCATGGGCGGCCGCGCGGCGGAGTTGAACCTCAACGTCACGCCACCTGCGATCATCCTGATGGCCGGTCTGCAGGGCGCGGGTAAGACCACCACGGTCGGCAAGCTCGCCAAGTGGCTCAAAGAAAACAAGAAGAAGAAAGTGCTGACGGTGTCGTGCGACGTGTATCGCCCCGCCGCCATCGCGCAGTTGAAGACCGTTTCCGAGCAGGTTGGCGCGGACTTCTTCCCCTCGCAGCCCGACCAGAAGCCGGTAGACATTGCCGCTGCAGCACTGGACTGGGCCAAGAAGCACTACCACGACGTGCTGATCGTCGATACGGCCGGCCGCCTCGGTATCGACGAAGCGATGATGCAGGAGATCGCCGCGCTGCACGCCACGCTCAAGCCGGCCGAAACGCTGTTCGTGGTTGACGCGATGCTCGGCCAAGATGCCGTCAACACCGCCAAGGCCTTCAACGACACCCTGCCACTGACCGGCGTGGTGCTCACCAAGCTCGACGGTGATGCGCGCGGTGGCGCGGCGCTGTCGGTACGTCACATCACGGGCAAGCCGATCAAGTTCGTCGGTGTAGCCGAAAAGCTCGACGGGCTGGAGCCGTTCTATCCCGACCGCATGGCCCAGCGCATTCTGGGCATGGGCGACATCCTCGCGCTGGTGGAAGAAGCCCAGCGCGGTGTCGACATGGAAGAGGCGCAGAAGCTTGCGGCCAAGATCAAGAAGACCGGCGGCTTCGACCTGGAAGACTTCAAGGCGCAGATCGGCCAGATGAAGAAGATGGGCGGCCTGGGCAGCCTGATGGACAAGCTGCCTGCACAGTTCGCGCAACAGGCGCAGGGCGCCAACATGGACCAGGCGGAAAAGCAGGTCCGCCGCATGGAAGGCATCATCAACAGCATGACGGCCGCCGAGCGTGCCAAGCCCGAACTCATCAAGGCGAGCCGCAAGCGCCGCATTGCCGCCGGTGCGGGCGTGCAGGTGCAGGAAGTCAACCGTCTGCTCAACCAATTCGAGCAGATGCAAGGCATGATGAAAAAGCTCAAAGGCGGCGGCATGATGAAGATGATGCGCGCCATGGGCGGCATGAAAGGCGGCATGAAGGGGATGTTCGGCGGCCGCTGAGCGGGCTACCCTCCTTCCTGAATCGCACCTTTGATCCACACACCGAACCGTTTCACCGAACTGACACGATGCTGAGCGCAGAACAGGCCCGCGAACTCTGGGCCAACTCCGAAGAAATCGTCAGCGAAGACGCCGTGCGCGGCTCGCTGGACCGCATGGCCGAACAGATCACCGAGAAGATCGGCGACACCTTCCCGATGGTGCTGTCCGTGATGGGCGGCGCGGCTGTCTTTACCGGCATGCTGCTGCCCAAGCTGGCTTTCCCGCTGGAGTTCGATTACATCCACCTCTCGCGCTACAACAACAAGACGGTGGGCGGCGAGATGCAGTGGCGCGTGGCACCGCGCGAGTCGGTCAAGGGCCGCACGGTGCTGGTGCTGGACGACATCCTCGACGAAGGCGAGACGATGGCCGCCATCCGCTCGCGCATCATCGACATGGGCGCCGCCGAGTTCTACTCCGCCGTACTGTGCGAGAAGACGCTCAGCAAGTCCAAGCCGCTGTACCCGGACTTCTGCGGCTTCAACGTGCCAGACCGCTACGTGTTTGGCTGCGGCATGGACGCCAAGGGCTACTGGCGCAACCTGCCGACCATCCGCGCGCTCAAGAACACCTGAGGCGGCACCGCGGCAAACAAAAAAGGGCGACACGTTAGTCGCCCTTTTTTGTTTGCCCACGCTCTGCCTTCAAAGCTGATGCGCGAACGTGCGGATGCCCTTGAGCAGCATCTCCACCGAGATCGCCACCAGAATCAACCCCATCAGTCGCTCAAACGCCATCACCGTGCGCTCCCCCACGAGGCGCTGGATGTGCGTGGCGCTCAGCAGCACGACGGCGCACACGGCCATCGTCGCGCATAGCGAGCCGACCCACGTCCACATGCGTCCGGGCGCCTGTGACACCAGCAGCATCACCGTGGCCATCGCAGACGGCCCCGCGATGGCCGGAATCGCCAGCGGCACGATGAAGGGCTCGCCGGTGGGCTGCGACTCGGCAGCCCCCTCACGCGGGAAGGTCATCCGCAGTGCGATGAGGAACAGCACGATGCCGCCCGCAATCTGCAGCGACATGTCGGTCAGGCTCATCATGCGCAGGAAGCTCTCGCCGAAGAACATGAAGACGAGCAGCAGCACGAACGCAATACCGACCTCGCGCAGCACGACGCGGTTGCGTCGCTCAGGCGCCACCGGCCGCAGCGCCGAGATGAAGATGGGAATGTTGCCGAGCGGATCGGTGATCAGCACCAGCAGGACGGTTGCGGAGAGGAACGTGTATTCCATCGCCTAACGTCGATCAGGCGCCGCGACGGTATGGGCGTTCACGCAGCCATTTGGTGGCGATCCATTTTTCACCGCGCTCGACCGGCAGCCCGGCATGCAGCGTGTCTTCGTCCAGCGTGCCGTCGGGGCGTTTGTAGACGAAAAAGACCGCGTTGCCCTTGACCGGCGCCACCTCTAGCCCGAGCTTTGGAAAGCCCGTCGCGCCGCCGGCCTGCACGCTGTTCAGGTAGATGACCATGGTGGCCACGCGCTGGCCGCCGACTTCAAGCTGGCGCGCCTCGCCGCTGCGGCCCGGGTTGAAGAAGTCGAAGTGCGGCTGATATTCGCCACCCGGCTGGTAGTTCAGGACCTGGAAGCCTTCGCCGTGTTCGACCGGCACGCCCACGGCCTGCGCGATGCGTGCCTCGATCTTGGCAATCAAGGGATGCTCGCCCACCTGGAACATTCCGCCCTGGCTGGTGCGTGCCGAAATGAGATTTTCCTCGCCCGTATCGGGATTCACCACGGGCGAACGTTTGAGGCGGTTGCGCCCGATCGCGATCAGTTCGTCACACTCGGCGTCCGACAGAAAGTGCTGGAACAGCACGATGCGCGGCGTTTCGATCGCAAACAGGATGGGGATGTCGCCATCGGCGGTATGCACGGCGTTGCTGTTTTCGACCGCCTGATCGGCGACGGGTGTCGGCGCGGGCGCGGCAATCGGGGCAGGCGCGCGGGCCGTCAGCGCCTCATCGACGACACGGCGCGCGAAGGCGCGGTCGTAGCCGGATTGCACCATCGACGCCACCAGGGATTCGGCTTCGAAACCTTCGGTCACGTGACGCTGCAGCCAGTCGCGCAGCGCGTCAGACATCGTCGCGTACGGTTGGGTGGTGGACATGCGGGATGGAGATGCGGGCGAGCGAGAGATGGCCCTATTGTAGGCCCACCGTTCGCCGACAGAAGATCACGAACCGCCGGCGGGACCGCCAGCAATACGCAGCGGCGAGAACGGATTGCGCGCCGGCACTTCCGGCAATGCCTTGGCGCGAGGCGCGGACCGAAGGGGCTCGGCAGGAACCGGTGCAGACACCGTCATCGCGCTCGACTCCTGATATTGCCAGCGCTTCCAGGCGGCCAGCACGGCATTCGGATATTGTGGCTGCCCGCGGCTGCCGTTGTAGCGGCCTAGCGCCAGATACAGATTGCCGCCTTCCATGTCGAGGTAATGACGCAGGATCGTGCAGCCGTAGCGCAGGTTGCTCTGCAGATGGAAGAGTTTGCGCGCGTCGTTGTCGCCGATGCTGCGTGTCCAGAACGGCATCACCTGCATCAGCCCCATCGCACCGGCACTGCTCATGGCGTACTTGCGGAAACCGCTTTCTACCTGGATGAGGCCGAGCACCAGCGCCGGGTCCAGGCCGGCGCGCTTGGCTTCGTAATACGCCGTCTCGATCAACTCGACACGCACCGATGCCTGAGGAATCTTGCCCGACATGCGCACCGACATCTCGGCCAGCCAGCGCAGGTAGCCGAGTTGCTCGTCGTTGCTGGCAAATACCGGGCGCAGCGGGCGGCTGTCGGCCACCGCGGCAGACAGCGCGCTGCGCACGGAATCCGCCAGGTACTCCTCTTTCTGGGCGCCCGCCCACGCCGCCTGCGTGCCCACGAGCAACGTCCCTGCGCACAGCGCAGTGGCGATCAGGCGGGCGGAGAACAAGCGGGGCATGCGTGGCGGGTCCTGTCGTTACGTTATTGCGCGAGACGCGCCTTCAGCGTAGGCAGCACGTCGGCCGGTGCCACGGCGGTGGCAGCTTCGTCGCGGCGGCCCTGGAATTCCAGCTTGCCTTCCTTCAGGCCACGGTCGCCCACCACCACGCGGAACGGCACGCCGATCAGCTCCCAGTCGGCGAACATTGCGCCGGGGCGCTCGCCGCGATCGTCCAGCATCACGTCGATACCGGCGGCAACCAGTTCGGCGTGCAGGCGGTCCGCTTCTTCGCGCACGGCGTCGGAGCGGTCGTAACCCACCGGGCAGATCACCACCTGGAACGGCGCAATCGACGCCGGCCAGATGATCCCGCGCGCATCGTAGTTCTGCTCGATGGCCGCACCCAGGATCCGCGTGATGCCGATACCGTAGCAGCCCATCACCATCGGCTGCGTCTTGCCGTTTTCATCAAGGAACGTCGCGTTCATCACCTCGGAGTAACGCGTGCCCAGCATGAAAACGTGGCCAACTTCGATGCCGCGGCAGATGGCCAGCGTGCCCTTGCCATCCGGCGACGGATCGCCCGCCACCACGTTACGCAGGTCGTAGACCTCGGGCTCGGGCAGGTCGCGGCCCCAGTTCACGCCGGTGAAGTGGTAATCCTCTTCGTTGGCGCCGACCACGAAATCACTCATGGCAGCCGCCGTGCGATCGGCCACGACCTTCACCGGCAGCTTCGTGCCGATCGGGCCGAGATAGCCCGGGCGCGTGCCGAACGCGCGCAGGATTTCACCTTCGGTGGCAAAGCGGAAGTCGGCCAGGCCGGGCACCTTCGATGCCTTGACCTCGTTGAGTTCATGGTCGCCGCGCAGCAGCAGCAGCCAGATCTGGGGCTCTCCACCCTCGACTTCGGTGGCCAGCACGATGGATTTGATCGTGCGCTGCAGCGCAATACCCAATTGTTCGGCCACGGCCTCGCACTTGGCGCGGCCGGGCGTATGCGTCTTGGTAAGCGCCTCGGTGGCAGCCCCACGCGGCGCAGCCGGAGCCACGGCTTCGGCGGCCTCAATGTTCGCGGCGTAGTCCGAATCCGGGCAATAGATGATGGCGTCTTCGCCCGTGTCGGCAATCACGTGGAATTCGTGCGAGCCCGACCCGCCGATGGCACCGTTATCAGCCGCCACGGCGCGGAATTCCAGGCCGAAGCGCTGGAAGATGCGCGTGTAAGCGTCGTACATCTTCTGGTACGACACCTTCAGGCCCTCGGCGTCGCGGTCGAAGGAGTACGCGTCCTTCATCGTGAATTCGCGGCCGCGCATGATGCCGAAACGCGGGCGGCGCTCGTCACGGAACTTCGTCTGGATCTGGTAGAAATTGACCGGCAGTTGCTTGTACGAGCGGATTTCGGTGCGGGCGATATCGGTCACCACCTCCTCCGACGTCGGCTGCATGACGAAGTCGCGCTCGTGGCGATCCTTGAAGCGCAGCAGTTCGTCGCCCATCTTGTCCCAGCGGCCGGTCTCCTGCCACAGCTCGCCCGGCTGCACCACCGGCATCAGCACTTCCACCGCGCCGGCGGCATTCATTTCCTCACGCACGATCTGCTCGACCTTGCGGATCACGCGCAGCCCCACGGGCATGTACGTATAGAGGCCCGCGCCAAGCTTCTTGATCATGCCGGCACGCATCATCAACTTGTGCGAGACGATCTCCGCGTCGGCGGGCGCTTCCTTGAGCGTGGAAATGAAGAATTGGGACGCTTTCATGCGACTGACAATAAGGGATGACGCGGCCAACCAAAGCCGCGAGAACAAGGGCAAAAGCCACCGGAATCAGGAGATGAGACGAGGCGCCTAGCGCACATTCGCGCAATCGACGCCCCTCCCCCAGGAGGCGCGAGTGAGCGGCAACATTTCGGCGTCTGTGACAGCCGAGCGACGGGCCGCTCTATAATCGGCGTAATTCTAAAGTATTCGAGGTGCAGTCATGCTCGATCGTGAAGGCTTCCGCCCGAACGTCGGCATCATCCTCATCAACGCAAGAAACGAGGTGTTCTGGGGCAAGCGCATTGGCGAGCACTCCTGGCAGTTTCCACAAGGCGGCATCAAGTACGGCGAGACGCCCGAACAAGCGATGTTCCGCGAACTGCACGAAGAAGTCGGCCTGTTGCCAGAACACGTCCGGATCGTCGGTCGCACGCGCGACTGGCTGCGGTATGAGGTGCCGGACAAGTTCATCCGCCGCGAGATACGCGGCCATTACCGGGGCCAGAAACAGATCTGGTTCCTGCTGCGCATGGTCGGTCGCGACTGCGACATCCAACTGCGCGCCACCGAGCATCCGGAATTCGATGCGTGGCGGTGGAGCCAGTACTGGGTGCCGCTCGAGGCCGTCATCGAGTTCAAACGCGAGGTGTATCAGCTGGCGCTGTCGGAGCTTTCGCGCTTCGTGCAGCGGCAGACTCGCGCACCGCTCTCGCCCTACGGGCGCGGCGGGCAGCACCGTGAGCGCGACGGACGTGATGCGCGCGATCACCGTGAACGTTCTGGCGGTCAGAGCGGCCGAAACGAGCAGTACGCCCAGCCAGCCCTGACCGTCACCACCACGACGGTCATTGTCGAAACGGTGAGCGTATCTGCACCTGCCCCCTCCTCTCCCAACCCTGACGACACGGCTCCCAAGGACAATTCGTGAATTTGATGACGACGACACGTGGAGCGCGCCGCGCTCTCGTGCCGCTCGCGCTGGCGGCTGCGCTGGCGTTGACGGCATGTAGCCATAACCGCACCGGCGACCTCGAAGACAAGCTGTTGATGGACCCGTTCAACGACAAGCCCTTCAAGGAAGACGCCGTGACCTTCCCGGCCCCGCCGGTCGATCGCGATGCCGTACCGTTCGACGTGGGTGGCCGCACTGATTCGCCGCTGCGTTTTGCCATCGATCCGAAATCGGTGTCGATCGGCAAGGACAACGTGGTGCGCTACACCGTGCTGATCACCAGCAAGACCGGCGCGCGCAACGTGAACTACGAAGGCCTGCGCTGCGACACGGCCGAGCGACGCATCTATGCGACGCTGCGCAATGACACCAACCAGTGGGTCGGCAACCGCGCGGTCGACATGAACGAAACCGCGAATACTGAATCCGCCAGCATGAACGCGTACAAGCCGGCCACCGATTGGCAGCGTGTGGGCAATGGCGGGCCGACGGACTATGCGTCGGCGCTGATGCGCTCTTACTTCTGCGACGTGCGCTCAGTAGCGGGAGATGGAAAGGCTTCTACGCTCGTGCAACGGTTGGGCGGCAGCGGGCGCTATTTCGGGCCGTAAAGCGCGGGGTATTTGGATTGGGCCTTGGTGGTCCACTGCCCCTTCGCTCTCTACCGGGATCGAAGGGGCCATACCACCAACGCTCCTACTCAGAGCAAGACTAGATTGTCCCGGTGCACCAACTCCGCAGCGCTCACATACCCCAGCACCGCCTCGATCTCCGAAGACGACTTCCGCGCAATCAAGCGGGCCTCAGCTGACGAATAGTTCGTCAACCCGCGGGCAACTTCCAGCCCCGCCGCGTCCACGCACGAGATCACTTCGCCGCGCGCAAACTCGCCTTGCACCTCGGTCACGCCGATCGGCAGCAACGACTTGCCGCCAGCCGTGAGTTTTTCCACTGCACCAGCATCCAGCACCACGCGACCACGCAGCTGCAGGTGGTCGATCATCCACTGCTTGCGCGCCGCCATCCGCCCAGTCGGCGCGCGAAGTTGCGTGCCGATGGCCTCGCCATTCGCCAGCCGCGCAAGCACGTCGGGCTCGCGACCCGAAGCAATGATGGTGTGCGCACCCGATTTGGCCGCGCGCTTGGCCGCCAGAATCTTCGTCAGCATGCCGCCCTTGCCGATGCTCGAACCGGCGCCGCCGGCCATCTGCTCAAGGTCGGGTGTGCCGGCTTGAGCCTCGTCGACAAAGCGGGCGTCCGGGTCCTTGCGCGGGTCAGCGGTATACAGGCCGCGCTGGTCTGTCAGGATAATCAGCGCATCGCCTTCGATCAGATTGGTGACAAGCGCG
The DNA here is from genome assembly GCA_000955795.1 of Burkholderiaceae bacterium 26. Classification (GTDB taxonomy): domain Bacteria; phylum Pseudomonadota; class Gammaproteobacteria; order Burkholderiales; family Burkholderiaceae; genus Ralstonia; species Ralstonia chuxiongensis. The sequence continues at coordinate 59,123 of JYOB01000012.1, read as the reverse complement.
CCCAGCGTATCGTTGTCGCCAAACTTGATCTCATCGGTGACGACCGTGTCGTTCTCGTTGATGATCGGCACGACACCGAGGCTCAGCAGCGTGAGCAGCGTGGAGCGCGCATTGAGGTAGCGCTCGCGATCGGCCAAATCGCCATGCGTGAGCAGCACCTGCGCCGTGCGGATGCTGTGCCGCGCGAACTCAGATTCGTACACCTGCGCCAGCCCCATCTGCCCGACGGCAGCGGCAGCCTGCAACTCATGAATTTCCTTCGGACGCTTGGCCCAGCCCAACCGCTGCATGCCCTCGGCGATGGCGCCGGAGCTGACCAGCACGACTTCCTTGCCCGCCGCCCGTAGCGCCGCGATCTGCGCGGCCCAGCGGGCAATGGCTGCCTGGTCGAGGCCACGGCCATCGTTGGTAACCAGGCTGGAACCGACCTTGACGACAAGGCGGCGCGCATCGGCAATCAGCGAATGCAGGGCCATGGTGGACGTGTCTCCGAAGGATGTTGTGTTTAGGCTTGACCGTCGTGGTCGACGTTGTGCAGTGTCGGATCCAGACGCTGGTCGGGCGCGGCCGCTGCGGCGTCCTCTTCGGCGCGCAGCTCGTCGAGGTATTCCTGGATCGCGTGGACCAGCGCCTGCGTGCCATCGTGCGTCAACGCAGAAATGCGGTGCACCGGGCCCTTCCACTTGAAGCGCTTCACGAAGTCTTTCACGCGCGCTTCGCGTTCGTCCTCAGGCACCATGTCGAGCTTGTTGAGCACGAGCCAGCGCGGCTTGTCGAAGAGTTCAGCGTCGTATTTCTTCAGCTCACCGACAATCGCCTTGGCTTCGGCCACCGGGTCGACGTTGTCGTCGAACGGGGCGAGATCCACCACGTGCAACAACACGCGCGTGCGCTGCAGGTGGCGCAAGAACTGGTGGCCCAGACCGGCCCCCTCCGCTGCACCTTCGATCAGGCCGGGAATGTCTGCCACCACGAACGATTTCGATGGGCCACTCCGGACCACACCCAGGTTCGGGTGCAGCGTCGTGAACGGGTAGTCGGCAATCTTCGGGCGCGCGTTGGAAATGGCGGTGATCAGCGTCGATTTGCCGGCATTCGGCATGCCGAGCAGGCCAACGTCGGCCAGCACCTTTAACTCGAGGCGCAGGTTGCGACGCTCACCGGCCTTGCCGTCGGTCTTCTGGCGCGGCGCGCGGTTGGTGCTCGACTTGAAGTGGATGTTGCCCCAGCCGCCCTCGCCGCCCTGTGCCAGGCACAGGCGCTGGCCGTCGATTGTCAGGTCGGCAATCAGCTCTTCCGTGTCGGCATCGTAAATGGCCGTGCCCACGGGCATGCGCAGCGTGATGTCATCGCCAGCAGCACCATAGCAGTCGGCACCTCGGCCGTTTTCGCCGTTGCGCGCGAGATGCTTCTTGGCAAAGCGGTAGTCGATCAGGGTGTTGATGTTGCGGTCAGCAACAGCCCACACGCTGCCGCCACGCCCACCGTCGCCGCCGTCCGGTCCGCCGAACGGGACGAATTTCTCGCGGCGCATCGAGGCGCTGCCGTTGCCGCCGTCACCAGCGATCACTTCAATCCGGGCTTCGTCGATGAACTTCATGGAGGTCTCCGCCCGTGCGGCGTGCGCACGGCAGGTAAAAGAATCGGCGCTGCCGCGCCATCGCTAACAGAACGCGCCTGGAAACACACGCCAAGAAGCAGCGTACCGCCCAGGATCAGGGTCGAGTTTTGTTAGCGGCCAGAAACGAAAAAGCCCCGCACGGGTGCGGGGCCTTTTGACTACAAGGCTGAATCAGGCCGCCGGAACAACGTCGACGAACTGCTTCTTGCCTTCGCCGCGATTGGCGAACTTCACGTGGCCATCGACCAGCGCGAAGAGGGTGTGGTCCTTGCCCATGCCCACGTTCACGCCAGCGTGCGTGCGGGTGCCGCGTTGGCGAATGATGATGCCGCCAGCGTTGATGGCTTGGCCACCGTACACCTTCACGCCCAGGCGCTTCGACTCGGAATCGCGGCCGTTCCGTGTGGAACCGCCGCCTTTTTTCTGTGCCATGACTGAACTCCTATCCGGTTACGTAGACGACGCAGCCTTAGGCCACGATCGAGTCGATACGCAACTCGGTGTAATTTTGACGATGCCCTTGGCGCTTTTGATAGTGCTTACGACGGCGCATCTTGAAGATGTGCACTTTGTCGTGACGACCGTGGGAGATGACGGTGGCTTTGACGGCAGCCCCGCTCACCAGCGGCGCACCAACCTTGAGTTGGTCGCCGGCGCCCACTGCGAGCACCTGGTCAAGCGTGATTTCTGCGCCAACGTCCGCCGGTATCTGTTCTACTTTCAGTTTTTCGCCAGCAGCAACCTTGTATTGCTTACCGCCGGTTTTTACGACCGCGTACATTGTCGGACCTCGATAAAAGAACTAAAACGTGACTCTTGTGCCACTTGTCGCCCGCATGCGCAGACGACGGACAGAGAGAACTCGCAACTATACAAGAAAAACCCAAGCAAATCAAAGACTAATCGCCTAATCGGGTGCTGCGCCCGCGCAACGGGCCGCCACGTCAAGCCTGGGGCGCCACGCCATCGGGCAAACCGCCTGGTTGCTCTATAATCTCGCGGTTTTTTGCGCGGCATCGTTCCCGCGCAAGTCGACCATCAGCCACACGCCTTCTGTCGGAATTCGCCTTGACCCAGACCTCCGCCTCCGCCTCCGTCCTGCTCGCTCCTGTCGCTGAAGACATGCGCGCCGTCGATGCCGTGATCCGCCGCCGCCTAGGCTCGGAGGTGGTGCTGATCAATCAGATTGGCGAATACATCATCAGCGCCGGCGGCAAGCGGCTGCGCCCTGTGATCTTGCTGCTGGTGGCAAATGCGCTCGGCTACAAAGGCGAGCATCAGCACGAGCTGGCCGCCGTGGTCGAGTTCATCCACACGGCCACGCTGCTGCACGACGATGTGGTTGACGAATCCGACTTGCGCCGCGGCCGAAAGACCGCCAACGCCGTGTTCGGCAACGCGGCCAGCGTGCTGGTGGGCGATTTCCTGTATTCGCGCGCCTTCCAGATGATGGTGCAGGCCAACAGCATGCGCATCATGCAGATCCTGGCCGACGCAACCAACGTCATTTCCGAAGGCGAGGTTCTGCAACTGCTGAACATGCACGACCCGGACGTGACGGAGGAACGCTACCTGCAGGTCATTCGCTACAAGACCGCCAAGCTGTTCGAGGCAGCTGCCCAGATCGGCGCGGTGCTCTCAGGCGCGGACGCTGCCACTGAAGAAGCCGCCGCCGAATACGGCCGCCGCATCGGCACCGCGTTCCAGATCGTCGATGATCTGCTCGACTACACGTCCACCGCTGATCAAATGGGCAAGAACGCCGGCGACGACCTGCGCGAAGGCAAGCCGACCCTGCCCCTCATCCATCTGCTATCGAATGGCACGGAAGAACAGCGCGCACTGGTGCGCCAAGCCATCGAGCAAGGCGGCACGGAACATTTCGATGCAATCTTCGCCGCCATTCAGGCTTCCGGCGCGCTCGAGTACACGCGCCAAGCTGCCGAGCGCGAAGCCGCTGCTGCCGAATCAGCAGCAAACGCATTACCCCCTTCCCTTTTCCGCCAGACGCTGATAGAATTGTGTGCTTTCTCGCTGCAACGTCAGTCCTGACATGCACGAGATCTGCGAAGAAGCATCGGGGTGTAGCTTAGCCTGGTAGAGCGCTACGTTCGGGACGTAGAGGCCGGAGGTTCGAATCCTCTCACCCCGACCAGTTTCTCGTATTCAAGTCATTCCTGCGGCACGGTTTTCAGCATCGCCGCACAGTAGTTCCCACGCATTTTCCGCACCGTCCGCTTAATCCAGCGGGGTGTTGCGCTGTCCGCGCGACCAATGGCGATGTGCGCAGAAGCGGCAAACCCCTCTGTTATAGTGGGCGCTTCGCCGTCCCTCCCCTCCCGCTTTGGACTCTTGGCCGCTCTGGGCACAAATTGGCGCCGTCGTGCTGCTGTTGTGCTGCTCCGCCTTCTTCTCGATTTCCGAAACCGCGATGATGGCGCTCAACCGCCATCGCCTGCGGCATCTTGCCAAGTCCAACGTATCGGGCGCGCGCAATACGCAGCAGTTGCTCGGTCAGACCGACAAGCTGCTCTCGCTCATCCTGATCGGCAACAACCTGATCAACACCGCCGTGCCGGTGCTGATTACGACGCTGGCTATCCATTACTTCGGCAACAACGGAACGACGCTGTCGATCGCTACGGCCATCGTCGCGTTTCTCATCATTGTATTCGCCGAGATTGCCCCCAAGATCGTGGGCGCGACCTACCCAGAACGCGTTGCTTTCCCGGCCAGCTTCATCATCAAGCCGCTGCTGCAGATTTCGACGCCGCTGGTCGCGGTGGTCAACGCGTTTGCCATGGGTGTGCTGCGATTGGTGCGCATCAACACGCGCAAGGCGCCTGAGCAGCGCATGTCGACCGAGGAACTGCGCACGCTGGTGCTGGAATCAGGCAACTTCATTCCGCACAAGCACCGCAGCATCCTGCTCAACCTGTTCGATCTTGACGCCATCACCGTGGACGACGTGATGACGCCGCGCGCGCGGGTTGAATCGCTCGATTTGTCGCGCCCGATTGAAGAGGTCGTCCAGCAGCTCGAGACCTGCTATCACAACAAGCTGCCGGTGTTCGAGCAGGACAGCGATCAGGTAATCGGCATCCTGCATGTGCGCAAGGCCCTGTCACTGCTGGGGCACACTGAACTCACACACGACGATTTCCGCGGCCTGCTGGCCGAGCCGTATTTCGTACCGAGTGGCACGCCCGTTTTCCGCCAGTTGCAGTACTTCCAGGAAAATCGCCGCCGCATCGGCCTGATCGTCAATGAATACGGCGACATGCTGGGGCTGGTGACGCTGGAAGACATCATCGAAGAGATGATCGGCGAGTTCACCACCACGCTACCCAACGCCGGCAAGCTGGCCTGGGACAAGGAAGGCACTTATCTTGCGGATGCGGGAATGTCGTTGCGCGATTTGAACCGGCGCCTGGGCCTGAGCCTGCCAACCGACGGCCCGAAGACGCTCAACGGGTTGCTACTGGAAGTGCTGGAAGAGATTCCCGAGGCGACGGTCAGCGTGAAGATTGCGGGCTGCGTGATGGACATCGTCCAGATGGACAGCCAGTCGATCCGCACGGTGCGGCTGCATCAGCCACCGCAGCCAAAGCGCAGTTGACGCCACACTAGAGAGCAAGCGCTTCAGTTAGAAGCGTTTTCTGCCGATGTGGCACAAATGCAAGCTGCGCTTTGATGCGCGCTTTACAAATGCAGGGGCGGTCGGCAAACTGCCCCGGTTCCGGGCACCACCCCCCACGAATGGGTGGGGTACCGGCTGCAGAACATAAAACAATCGCCTTGGGGGGCGAGCGCACGCTGGAGGCGGTGGGGCCCGGCGCGCGCTGAAATGGTCAGCTTCAGCCTGACGGACTGGACTCATGACACTCGGACTCGCTCTAGCGCAGAGCCGGCGGATCGCGCCCACGCTACTCACCCAGCTCGAACAGAGCGCGCGTGAAAAACGCACGCAACTGATCGACGAACTGGTGGGCAGCGGGATTATGAGTGCGCACGACCTCGCCGTGTTCGTCGCCGGCAAGTACCAGATGCCGCTGCTGGACTTGGCCCAGTACAAGCTCGATACCGTGCCGGCCGTGCTGTCGGCCAATAAGCACTTCGCGCAGTTGCGTCTGTTGCCGCTGGGCCGTCGCGAAAACCGTCTCATCCTCGCCACGTCCGACCCGAGCGATCCGAAGCCAATCGAAGAGCTGCGTCAAAAGATGAACGTGGCTATCGAAACGGTCATCGTCGAGCACGACAAGCTGGTACGCCAACTGAGCCTTGCCAACGAGGCCCCGGCCGAGATCAAGTCGCTCTTCCCCAAGCAGGAAGCCACGCAGATCGAGTACGACCCGGGCGCTGCCGCCGCCACGCGCCGCACCACCACCGACGGCATCGACGATGCCCCCGTGGTTCGCTTCCTGCAGAAGCTCTTTACCGAAGCGCTGCTGCGCGGCGCGTCGGACTTGCACTTCGAGCCGTTTGAAACGTTTTACCGTGTGCGTTTCCGCATCGACGGCATCCTGGCGCAGGTCGCGCAGCCGCCGCTGGACATCCGCGACAAGATCGCGACTCGGATCAAGGTGCTCTCGCGCCTGGATATCTCGGAAAAGCGCGTGCCGCAAGACGGCCGCATGAAGCTGCTCATCACCGTCCCGAAAGACCGCAAGGACAAAGACAACAAAGAGACGATCGAGCGCGCCATCGACTTCCGGGTATCGACGCTGCCGACGCTGTTCGGCGAGAAGATCGTGATCCGGATTCTGGAGTCGTCCACCGAGCGGCTCGATATCGACCAGCTCGGCTACGAGCCCGAGCAAAAGCAGTTGCTGCTCGACGTGATCAAGCGCCCGTACGGCATGGTGCTCGTGACAGGGCCAACCGGCTCGGGCAAGACGGTGTCGCTGTACACCTTCCTGAACAGACTGAATCAGGGCGACATCAATATCTCTACCGCAGAAGACCCGGCGGAAATCCAGTTGCCCGGCATCAACCAGGTCAACGTGAACGACAAGGCGGGGCTCACCTTTGCGGCGGCGCTGAAGTCGTTCCTGCGTCAGGATCCGGACATCATCATGGTGGGCGAAATCCGGGATCTGGAAACGGCCGATATCTCGATCAAAGCCGCACAGACCGGTCACCTGGTGTTTTCCACGCTGCACACCAACGATGCCCCGACCACGCTGACCCGCCTGATGAACATGGGGGTGGCGCCGTTCAACATCGCGTCGTCGGTGCTGCTGATTACGGCGCAGCGTCTGGCACGCCGGTTGTGCAAGGATTGCAAGAAGCCGGGGCCGCTGCCCAGGGAAACGCTGCTCGATGCGGGCTTTACCGAAGCGGACGTCGACGGCTCGTGGCAGCCGTATCACCCGGTCGGTTGCGAGACCTGCAACGGCAGTGGCTACAAAGGCCGGGTCGGCATCTACCAGGTCATGCCGATCACCGAAGCGATCCAGGAGATCATCCTTACGCATGGCACTGCGCTGCAGATCGCCGAGCAGGCGCGTAAAGAGGGCGTACTGTCGCTGCGCGAATCGGGCTTGCGGAAAGTGAAGCAGGGGCTGACTTCCCTCGAGGAAGTGCTGGCCACGACGAACCAATAACCTTCTCGATCAATCGTTCCCATACCGGGGGGTAGGAACCAACCATGGCCACACGAGCACCTGCCGCGAATCGCGCGGCCGCCGCGCCAGCGCGAAAGACCGCCAAGACAAAGGCGCCCACGCAGTACATCTTCGAGTGGGAAGGCAAAGATCGCAAAGGGAAGATCTTCAAGGGCGAGATGCGCGCCGAGAGCATCACCGAGGTGAATGCCGTCCTGCGCAAGCAAGGCTTGTCGATCACCAAGTCCAAGCGCCGCCGTGCGGCCCGCGGCAAGAAGATTACGCCGAAGGACATCGCCTACTTCACACGCCAGCTCTCGACCATGTTGAAGGCCGGCGTCCCGCTGCTTCAGTCGGTCGACATCATCGCGAAGGGCCACGCCAATCCGAATTTCACACAGCTGCTGACGGAAATCCGTTTCGACATCGAGTCGGGCAGCAGCATGGCGCAAGCCTTCCGCCGTCATCCGAAGTACTTTGACACGCTGTACTGCAACCTGATCGACGCTGGTGAGCAGGGCGGTATTCTCGATGCCCTGCTCGAGCGGCTTTCGCTGTACATGGAGAAGTCGATCGCGCTGAAGGCGCAGATCAAGTCGGCCCTGATATACCCTATCTCCGTGTTGACGGTGGCCTTCCTGGTGACCGTGGTGCTGATGATCTTTGTGGTGCCGTCGTTCAAGGGTGTGTTCTCAAGTTTCGGCGCCGATTTGCCAGCGCCTACGCTGTTCGTCATTGCGATATCGGATTTCTTCGTCAAGTGGTGGATACCCATCGTGCTGGGCCCCATCGCTGGCATCGCGCTGTTTTCGCGCGCATTCAAGCGATCTGAAAACGTCCAGCGTTCGACGCATCGCGTTATCCTAAATATCCCCATCTTTGGCAACATCATTCGCAAAGCGACCATCGCACGCTGGACTCGCACGCTGGCGACAATGTTCGCGGCGGGCACACCGCTGGTGGAATCGATGGAGTCGGTCGCCGGTGCCGCCGGCAACTGGATCTACCATGATGCGACCCTGGAGGTTCAGCAGGCAGTACGTATCGGTACCAGTCTCACCAACGCCATGCAGGCTACGCATGTGTTCGACAACATGGTCCTGCAGATGACGCAAATCGGTGAAGAGTCTGGTGCGCTGGACAACATGCTGCTCAAGGTGGCCGAGTTCTACGAGCGCGAGGTGGACGACGCGGTCGCCAACATCTCGACCTTGATCGAACCAATTATCATCGTCTTCCTGGGCGTGATGATCGGCGGCATGGTGGTGGCGATGTATCTGCCGATCTTCAAGCTTGGTACGGTGGTCTGACGCAATGCCCGAGATGTTCACCATCTCCACGCTGGCGCAACTGCCGGCGTGGTTTGTAATTGCCGCCGGCGGGCTGGTGGGCTTGCTGGTCGGCAGCTTCCTGAACGTGGTGATCCACCGCCTGCCGCGCATGATCGAGCGAGAGGAAGCCAACTACATCGCAGAGCTACGCGAAGAGCCGCTGCCTCATCCCGATGCATACAACCTGATCGTGCCACGCTCGGCGTGCCCGTCGTGCGGCCATCAGATCAAGGCGATCGAGAACATCCCCGTGTTGAGCTGGCTTGCGCTGCGCGGCCGGTGCAGTGAGTGCAAAACGCCCATCTCGTGGCGCTATCCTGCTGTGGAACTGGTCACCGGCCTGCTGACGGCGGCCTGCCTATGGCACTTCGGCCCGACGTGGGTGGCAGTCGCATCGGCGGTGCTGCTGTGGTTCCTGATCGCCGGCACGATGATCGACGCCGACACGCAACTGTTGCCCGACGCCATCACCCAGCCGCTGCTTTGGCTTGGGCTGGGCGTGAACCTGTTCGGCATGTTCACGCACCTACACGACGCGGTGATTGGCGCGATGGCCGGCTACCTGTTCCTGTGGTCGATCTACTGGGCCTACAAGCTGCTGCGCGGGCGTGAAGGCATGGGTTACGGCGACTTCAAGCTGATGGCCGCACTCGGCGCGTGGTTCGGCTGGCAGGCGCTGCCTCTGCTGGTGCTGCTCTCGTCGGTCGTGGGACTGGTGTTTGGGCTCGTGCGCATTGCGCGCGGCGCGACCAGCGAATCGCCGTTCTCGTTCGGGCCATTCATTGCCGGGGCCGGCGTGATCGCACTGCTGGCCGGGCCGCAATTGCTCATGATGGCTGGCTTCGGTCCCCTGCTTGCACCATAAGGTCATGGCCAGCATGCGTGTGATCGGCCTGACCGGCGGCATCGGCAGCGGCAAGAGCTACGTGGCAGACCGCTTGGCGGAGCGCGGTGCCGCCATTGTCGACACGGACGCCATCGCCCACGAGATCACCGCACCGGGCGGTGCCGCCATCCCCAAGCTGGTCGAGACATTCGGCGCCGGTATCCTGCGCGCCGACGGCGCGATGGACCGCGATGCCATGCGCGCTCTCGCCTTCTCCGATGCCACTGCCAAATCGCGGTTGGAGCAGATCACGCATCCGCTCATCCGCGAGATTGCGCTGTCGCGTGGCGCCGCGGCGCGGGCGTCAGACCTGCATCCGTACCTCGTCTACGTGGTCCCCCTGTTGGTGGAATCCCTCGCCGGGCATCAGACTTGGCGCACGCTGGTCGATCGCATTCTGGTGGTCGACTGCCCGGTGGAGACGCAGATTGCCCGTGTGATGGCCCGTAACGGGCTGCCGCGCGCGCAGGTGGAAGCCATCATCGCACGCCAGGCTTCACGCGAAGCCCGCCTTGCCGCCGCCGACGACGTGATCGACAACAGCGGTACGCTGGCCGACCTCCTGCCGCAGATCGACCATCTGGACCTAACCTACAGGGCGAACTGAAACGGTCTGAAAGCGGTCGTCACAGCCCTTTGCATTGTGATGAACGAGGGTCTCGCATAGAATGCGGGCAGATCGAGGCCAAATGGGCTTCGGGGCCGCATATGCCAGCGGGCCAGCACACCGGGCACCCAAGTTTTGATCCTGTACGAATATCCCTTCAACGAACGCATTCGGACGCTGCTGCGCCTCGAAGACCTGTTCGAGCGGCTGGATTTCTTTCTCGTGCAGGAACACCCGCTACAGCACCATGTAGCGCTGACCACCCTGTTCGAGGTGGTGGACGTAGCCGGGCGAGCCGACCTCAAGTCCGATCTCCTGAAAGAACTCGATCGCCAGCGCCAGACGCTCACCGCGCTGCGCGCCAACCCGCAAATCGATCAGGACGCGCTCGACGCCGTCATCAGCGAGCTGGAAACCGCCTCGGGCAATCTCACTGCCACGCATGGCAAGGCCGGCCAACTCATCGCCGACAACGAGTGGCTGACGAGCATCCGCAGCCGCGCGATCATTCCGGGCGGTACGTGCGAGTTTGATCTGCCAGCGTATTTTGCTTGGCAGCATCACCCCGCCGAGCGCCGCCGCGCCGACATCATCAAATGGGCCCAACCGCTGGTGCCGCTGCGCGACGCCACGATGATCGTGCTGCGCCTGCTGCGCGAATCGGGCCAGAGTGGCAAGGTGATTGCTAACGCTGGCAGCTATCAGCAGATGCTGTCGGGCCGCGTGTACCAGCTGATGCAGGTGCGCCTGGATGAGTCGGCGCTGGGGTTCATTCCCGAGATCAGCGCCAACAAGTACATGCTCTGGGTGCGCTTTACCCAGCAGGATGGCGACCTGAGACCCAAGCCGGTCGATGCGGATATCCCGTTCCAGCTGAAGCTCTGTAATTTCTGAGCCGCACCATGAATGTGAAGACTGTCAAATGCCCCAGCTGCGGCAAGCCCGTGCCCTGGGTGCCTGAGAGCCGCTACCGCCCCTTCTGCTCCGAACGCTGCAAGCAGATCGACCTGGGTGCCTGGGCCGCCGAACAGTACACCATCCCCGTAGTCGAAGAAGACGACCTGCCCGACGCACCTGGCAACGATACGAGCGGCAGACTCAACTAGTCGTCGCTTCCTCGCGCATCCATTCGAAGACGGGCAACGTTGCCGGCAACACCGGCTCAACGTTGATCGGCAGCGTCTGCCAGGCAAAATCCTGGCCTTCCAGCGCGCGCAATGTCCCATCCCACGCCGTTACCTTGCAGAAGTGCAGGCGCACGTACGCGTGTGGGTAGTCGTGCTCGATGGTGTGCCAGGGCACGCAGGTGCGTAGCGTGACGTCCAGCTCTTCCTTCAGCTCACGCGTGAGCGCAGCTTCCACCGATTCGCCCGCTTCAAGCTTGCCGCCAGGGAATTCCCAGTAGCCCGCATACGGCTTGCCCTCAGGACGCTGCGCCAGCAAGAATTGGCCGTCCGGCTGCACCAGCACGCCAACGGCCACTTCGGTGATCTTGCGGCCGTCGGGCGTGTGCGTGGGTGGCACTTGCGTCAGATTGTCAGTCGACATGCTGCTGCCCATGCTTGCCGCCCCAGTCGCGGGCGAACTGCCATGCCACGCGGCCCGAACGCGAGCCACGCTCGAGCGCCCAGACCAGCGCATCGCCACGTGCGGCGGCGATGTCCTCCTCGCTGCAGCCGAAATGCCGGAGCCAGTGGCCGACGATGGTCAGATATTCGTCCTGCTTGGGCGGATAGAACGACAGCCACAGCCCAAAGCGCTCCGACAACGAGATCTTCTCCTCCACCACCTCACCCGGATGGATTTCGCCGTCCGATGTGTGCTGATAGGTCTCGTTGTCCTTCATGTATTCCGGCAGCAAATGGCGCCGGTTGGACGTCGCGTAGATCAGCACGTTGTCTGACTGCGTTGCCACCGAGCCGTCCAGCGCAGACTTCAGCGCCTTGTAGCCCGATTCGCCCTCTTCGAACGAAAGGTCATCGCAGAAGATCGCGAAGCGCTCCGAACGCATCGACAGTTGCTCGACGATATCGCCCAGATCAGCCAGATCATCCTTGTCGACTTCGACAAGGCGCAGCCCTTCCTTCACGAATTCGTTCAGGCACGCCTTGATGAGCGATGACTTGCCGGTGCCACGTGCGCCCGTGAGCAGCACATTGTTGGCCGGCAACTTGCGCACGAACTGGCGCGTGTTGGCGACGATGGCGTCTTTCTGGCGCTCGATGTTGTGCAGATCGCTCAGGTGGATCGGCGGCAGTTGGCGGATCGGCGCGAGATAGCCAATGTTGCCGAACAGGCTCTGACGTTTGCGCCAGCGGAAGGCAACGGCCTCCTTCCAATCTGCCTCGGTCAGTTCAGGGGGAAGCCATTGCTCAAGCCGCCCAAGAAAGCGGTCGAGCCGTGCGGAAAGGTCGGACGACATGGCGGCGGACTCCGGATTACGAACGGTAGTCCGCGTTGATCGACACGTAATCGTGCGAGAAGTCGCACGTCCACACGGTGGCGGAGGCGTCGCCGCGGCCGAGTGCGATGCGCACGGTGATCTCCGCCTGCTTCATCACTCGCTGGCCGTCTTCTTCGCGGTATTCGGGGTTGCGGCCACCGTCACGCGCGACCCACACGTCGTCGAGCCACAGGTTGACGCCGTTCACGTCGAGATCCGTCACGCCGGCATAGCCGACGGCGGCCAGGATGCGGCCGAGGTTGGGGTCCGAAGCGTAGAACGCGGTCTTGACCAGCGGCGAGTGCGCGACCGCGTAGGCGATCAATCGGCACTCATCAATGTTGCGACCGCCCTCCACCTGGATGGCCATGAACTTGGTCGCACCCTCGCCGTCGCGCACGATCTTCTGCGCAAGCTCTTGTGCGAGACCCGTCAGCGCATCGCGCAGCGCCGCGTAATCGGGGTGCGATTCGGAATCGATGCGCGGTGTGCCGGCGCGGCCCGTGGCGATGACGACGAACGAGTCGTTGGTCGAGGTATCGCCGTCCACCGTCACGCTGTTGAACGAATGATCGGCGGCGTAGCGCACCAAACCTTGCAGGACGGCTTCGCCCACATTGGCATCGGTGGCGATGAAGCCCAGCATCGTCGCCATGTTCGGACGGATCATGCCCGCCCCCTTGCTGATGCCCGACATGCGCACGGTCTTGCCCGACAGCGTGCACGTGGCGGACGCTGCTTTGGGTACGGTGTCGGTGGTCATGATGGCCTCGGCGGCGGCCAGCCAGTTGTCAGGCTTAGCGTTGGCCTGGGCAGCCGGCAACCCTGCGACGATGCGGTCTACGGGCAGCGGCTCCAGAATCACGCCCGTGGAGAACGGCAGCACCTGCTCCGCCGACACGCCCAGCAGCTTGGCCACGGCATCGCAGGTCTGGCGTGCGTGCGCAAGGCCAGGTGCGCCCGTACCGGCATTCGCGTTGCCCGTATTCACGACGATCGCGCGCGCGCCCTTGCCGCTCGCCAGATGCTCGCGGCACACCTGCACAGGTGCCGCGCAGAAACGGTTCTGCGTGAATACACCGGCCACCGTCGAGCCCTCGGCGATACGAACCAGCAGCACGTCCTTGCGATTGGCCTTGCGCACACCGGCCTCGGCCCAACCGAGGTCCACGCCGTCGATCGGCAACAGGGTGTCAGCGGCGGGCGCGACGAGATTCACAGCCATGGAGCACACCTTTCAAAATGAGGATGCCCGCATTGCGGGCATCGTGAATCAACAGAAAACAGGTCTAAACAGCGTCAGGCAAGTTTGCCGTGGCACTGCTTGTACTTCTTGCCCGAACCGCATGGGCACGGATCGTTGCGGCCAACTTTCGGCACTTCGCCAGCCAGCGCGGCAGCAGCGGCAGATGCCGCCGAACGCGGTGCGGCCATGGCCGGCGTTGCGCCGTGAATCTCCGCATCGCCCGCGGCCACTTCGGCTAGTTCGCTGAATTCGTCGTGCTTGTACTGCAGGTTGCTCAGCGCGGAAAGATCTTCTTCGATCTGCTCGGATGCCTGCTCCAGCTCTTCCTGCGACTGGATGCGCACCGTGAAGACAATACGCGTGACTTCGTTGCGGATGGTATCGAGCAGGCGGCCGAACAGTTCGAACGACTCGCGCTTGTATTCCTGCTTCGGGTCCTTCTGCGCATAGCCGCGCAGGTGGATACCCTGGCGCAGCATGTCGAGCGCAGCCAAGTGCTCTCGCCAGTGCGTGTCGAGGCTTTGCAGCATCACCGAACGCTCGAAGCCGGCGAAGGACTCGCGGCCAACCTGCGCCACCTTGCCTTCGTACACCGCTTCGGCGGCGTCCAGCACCATCTTCAGCAGATCTTCGTCTTCGATCGACTGCGCATCTTCCAGCGTCTTCACCAGCGGCTGATCGACGCCCCAGTCTTCACGCAGGGCCTTCTCCAGACCGGCGACATCCCACTGCTCTTCCATGGTCTCGGCCGGCACATAGGTGCGGAACAGCTCGATGAACACGGATTCGCGCAGGTTCTTGACCAGATCGCCCACGTCCTGCGCTTCGAGAATCTCGTTACGCAGTTTGTAGAGTTCCTTGCGCTGATCGTTGGAGACGTCGTCGTATTGCAGCAGTTGCTTGCGGATATCGAAGTTGCGGCCTTCGACCTTGCGCTGCGCCGATTCGATCGAGCGTGTGACGATGCCGGCTTCGATCGGCTCGCCCTCGGGCATCTTCAGGCGGTCCATGATCGCGCGCACGCGGTCGCCTGCGAAGATGCGCAGCAGTTGGTCATCCAGCGACAGATAAAAACGCGACGAACCCGGATCGCCCTGACGGCCGGCACGGCCACGCAGCTGGTTGTCGATCCGGCGCGATTCATGGCGCTCGGTGCCAACGATGTGCAGACCACCCGCAGCCTTCACCTGCTCGTGCAGCGATTGCCATTCGTCCTGCAACGTCTTCACGCGCGAGGCCTTCTCAGCGTCGGAGAGCGACTCGTCGGCCATCACAAAGCCGGATTGCTTCTCCACATTGCCGCCCAGCACGATGTCGGTGCCGCGACCGGCCATATTGGTGGCAATGGTGATCATCTTCGGACGACCGGCCTGCGCGATGATCTCGGCTTCACGTTCGTGCTGCTTCGCGTTGAGCACCTGGTGCGGCAGCTTCGCCTGGTCCAGCAGATTCGACAGCAGCTCGGAGTTTTCGATGGACGTCGTGCCCACCAGCACCGGCTGGCCACGCTCGTAGCAATCGCGAATATCGCGAATGACAGCGTCGTAGCGCTCCTTCGAAGTCTTGTAGATCTGATCCTGCAAGTCCTTGCGCTGCGGCGTGCGGTTGGTCGGGATCACCACGGTTTCCAGGCCGTAGATCTCCTGGAATTCATACGCTTCCGTGTCCGCCGTGCCGGTCATGCCCGACAGCTTGTTGTACATGCGGAAGTAATTCTGGAACGTGATGGTCGCCAGCGTCTGGTTTTCCTGCTGGATCTGCACACCTTCCTTGGCTTCTACGGCCTGGTGCAGACCGTCGGACCAACGGCGGCCCGACATCAGGCGGCCGGTGAATTCATCGACGATCACCACTTCACCGTTCTGCACCACGTAGTGCTGATCGCGGAAGAACAGGCTGTGCGCACGCAGGGCGGCGTACAGGTGGTGCATCAGCGTGATGTTCTGCGGCGCGTAGAGCGATTCGCCCTCGCCGATCAAGCCGGCTTGCAGCATGATCTGCTCGGCTTTCTCGTGCCCCGATTCGGTCAGGTAGACCTGGTGCGATTTTTCGTCGACGTAGTAATCGCCCGGCTTCTCGACGCCCGTGCCATCCGACTTCTCTTCACCGATCTGGCGCGTGAGCTGCGCCGGAATGCCGTTCATGCGGCGGTACAGGTCGGTGTGGTCTTCAGCCTGGCCGGAGATGATCAGTGGGGTGCGCGCTTCATCGATCAGGATCGAGTCGACTTCATCGACGATCGCGTAGTTCAGCGGACGCTGCACGCGCTGACCGGCGTCGTACACCATGTTGTCGCGCAGATAGTCGAAGCCGAACTCGTTGTTGGTGCCGTAGGTGATGTCCGACGCGTAGGCGGCCTGCTTCTGGTCGTGGTCCATGGTGGTCAGGTTGACCCCCACCGACAGGCCCAGCCAGTTGTACAGGCGGCCCATCCACTCGGCGTCGCGCTGGGCGAGGTAATCGTTGACCGTCACCACGTGCACGCCCTGACCCGAAATGGCGTTCAGATACACAGCCAGCGTTGCGGTCAGCGTCTTGCCTTCACCCGTGCGCATTTCGGCGATCTTGCCGTCGTGCAAGACCATGCCGCCGACAAGCTGCACGTCGAAGTGTCGCATCTTCATCACGCGTTTGCTGGCCTCGCGGCACACTGCGAACGCTTCGGGCAACAGCACGTCCAGCGTCTCGCCCTTGGCAAAGCGTTGGCGGAATTCTTCAGTCTTGGCCTGCAGCTCGGCATCGGAGAGCGCTTCGAACTTGGGCTCCAGCGCATTGATCTGCGCCACCTTGCGGCGGTACTGTTTGATCAGCCGTTCATTACGGCTGCCGAAAATCTTCTTGAGAAGGCCCGTGATCATCGATGGCTAGGGCTGGTGAGCCACCCGGAAAACGCGTCGGAGAGACCGCGAAACATAGGCAGCACAACGGCCCAGAAAGGGTTGGCGCAAAGGCGGGAGTTTAGCATGTGCAAAACACCCGCTTGATGGCAGCAGAACCGCCGGATGTGGCAGGAACGCCGCACTTCGGGGCCGCACGAACGTCGCCCGGGCGGCTACACACTCACGCTGAACTGGGGACGGGCGCCCCGATTGCAACCCGCGCTAGATCAATGGCCGGCCGCCGCCATGCTCTTTCCGATATCGGCCGCCGCAATCTTCGGCGCCGGGGCCTTATTGGCTGCCATCTTGGGCTGGCCGGCGTTCTCCAGGAAAGCCACCGGATTCTGCGGGACGTCGTTGACGTGCACCTCGAAGTGCAGATGTGGGCCGGTGGCGCGGCCGGTGCGGCCGATTAACGCGATGCGCTCGCCCGCCTTCACGATGTCGCCAACCTTCACAAACACCTTGGACGCATGCGCATAGCGCGTCTTCAGGCCGTTGCCATGGTCGATGTCGATCATGTTGCCGTATTCGTGGTGGAATTCACTGGCCACCACCACGCCACCGGCAGCCGCCACGATGGGCGTTCCAACCGGACCGACAAAGTCGACACCGTCGTGCTGCGTGCGCCGGCCCGTGAACGGATCGATTCGCGTGCCAAAGCCCGAAGAATCGTAGCCCGTGGCCACCGGGCGTACGGTGGGCATCATCTTGGCGTGGATCTGCCGATCCATCAGGGTGCTCTCGAGCACGCTGAGATAATCGTTGCGTTGGTCTGCCGAGCGCGTCAGCCGATTCAGCTCAGACTGAATTTCCGGCATCGACATCGGCCGCGAGAATGCACCCTCCGGGCCGCCCCGGCTCGGTTGCGATTTGAAATCGAACTCGCGGGGCTGCACACCCGCTAGGCCCGACACACGAGCGCCCAGCGCGTCAAGGCGCGCGATCTGCGCCTGCATTTCGCCAATGCGCGCAGCCATCAGGTTGAGGTTTTCGCGGGTGACATGCTGGTCTGCGCCGGCAACCGCGGAAGCCGTCGCGCCAGGCAGCAGGCCTTGCTTGGCTGCCAGCCACGTCCCACCGACGGACAGAGCCGCCACGGTCAGCAGCGCCGCGCCAATAGCCACGAAGACGCCGCGTCGCGACAGGTGCGTCGCTCCGGCCTTGCGTGGGTGAATCAGGATGATCTGCATCGCTCGTTTTCCGGACAAAAAAGCCGCCCACCGGCACGAAAGCGCGATGAAGCGCCCTACAATGCCGGCATGCGAATCTTTGTTCATCCCGCTCTCAAGACGCCTGTGGCAAAACCCGTCCAGGACTGGCTCTCGGGTGCCGGTTCGGTCGGCCCGCTGATGCAGGCGGCCAGGCAATTGGCGTCGTTGGAAGCGGAGGTGTTGTCGCTGTTACCGCCCGGTCTGGGCGGCGGCGTGGCGATCGGCGGCATCAAGAACGATGCGCGCGATAGCCGGGAAGCGACTCTAGTGTTGCTCGCCGCACATAGTGCAGCTGCGGCGCGCTTACGGCAGGTGGTACCCACCTTGCTGGAGCGTCTGCAGCGCCGGGGATCGCAGATTACCGCAATTCGTGTACGGGTACAACCGCAAGGCGGGAGCGACAGTTTATGGCCACAAGAGACCGAAAAGCCGCCTAAACGCGCCAAGATGACAGCAGTTGGTGTCAACAGTCTGGCGGCGCTCGCCAACGAACTGCCCGATTCCCCGCTGCGCCAAGCGTTGGCGGAAATGATTGCCCGGCACGTTCCACCTGTCGCCGGACCTAAATAAAAAGCGCCCCGCGGGGCCCTTTTTTCATGCAGACGACCGCGTCAGCCGGTCAAGAAAACGCAGGTTGCAACTGGGGCAGGAATGCGCGCGGGGCCTCTTCCGCCTTCTCGAACGTCACGATCTCATAGGCCGTTTCGTCCGCCAGCAGCGCGCGCAGCAGCGCGTTGTTCAGGCCGTGGCCTGACTTGTGCGCCGTGTACGCGGCAATCAGCGGATGGCCGACCACATAGAGATCGCCAATCGCGTCGAGGATCTTGTGACGGACGAACTCATCGCCGTAGCGTAGTTCGTCGTTGTTCAGCATGCGGTGCTCGTCGAGCACGATGGCGTTGTCGAGGCTGCCGCCGCGTGCCAAGCCGACCTCGCGTAGCATTTCAACTTCATGCGCGAAACCGAACGTACGGGCGCGGGCGATTTCGCGCGTGTAGCTGGTGTCAGCAAAGTCGATTTCGAACGTCTGGCCGGTCTTGTCGACCGCCGGGTGGCGGAATTCGATCGTGAACGAAAGCTTGAAGCCGAAGTATGGGTCGAGGCGGGCAAGCTTGTCGCCCTCACGGATTTCCACCGGCTTGATCACGCGGATGAACTGCTTGGCCGCGCCCTGCTCTTCAATGCCCGCCGATTGCAACAGAAATACGAACGAGGCCGCGCTGCCATCCATGATGGGGATTTCTTCGGCGTCGACGTCGACATAGAGATTGTCGATGCCAAGGCCAGCGCAAGCCGACATCAAATGTTCAACGGTCGAAACGCGGGCGCCGTCCTTCTGCAGCACGGACGCCAGGCGAGTGTCGCCGATGGCGCTGGCGGTGGCGGGAATCTCGACGGCCGGGTCGAGGTCAACGCGCGTGAAGACGATGCCGGTGCCTGCGGCTGCCGGGCGCAACGTCAACGTCACCTTACGGCCCGAGTGCAACCCGATGCCGACGGTCTTGACGAGGGACTTGATGGTGCGTTGTTTCAACATGGCCGCCCTCAACTCACGAAATTTCTATGATTGTTTTTATCTATGCGGTCTGCATAGGTGATAACCCTAAGCATACCATTTTCACGTCCCTGCCTTCAAAACGACTTTTGTATCGGGATGTTAGGGGTGCTCACACTCTGCTCAACCTTAGTGCACGCAGATTCGGCGCCACGGTCTCGTCGGCCTTGAGGCGGGGCGGGATAGCGGGCGATACTCCGCCATTTGGGGGAGCCGTTGGCGTGGCGTCAGAGTATCGCCAGGATCGATTCGGCGCTGCTGACGGCGAACTGCCCGGGCGCTTCCACCTGTAGCGCTGTTACCACACCGTCCTTCACGACCATCGCGTAGCGCTGCGAGCGCACGCCCATGCCGCGCTTGGAGAGATCCTGGTCAAGGCCGAGCTTGCTGGTGAACTCTGCGCTGCCGTCGCCCAGCATGCGGATTTTGTCGTCGGTGCCTTGCGCGCGAGCCCAGGCGCCCATCACGAAGGCATCGTTGACGGACACACACCAGATCTCGTCGACGCCCTTGGCGCGCAGCTCATCGAAGTGCGCAAGGTAGCCAGGCACATGCCGCGCCGAGCAGGTCGGCGTGAACGCGCCGGGCAGCCCGAAGATGACTATCGTCTTGCCCTCGGCCAGGTGCTGGACGGAGAAAGCGTTGGGGCCGAGCACGCAACCGTCCTTTTCCACTTCAAAGAACTCGTAGAGCGTTGCGTCGGGAAGCGGTTGACCAGGCTGGATCATGATCGTCAGGAAGCGTGCGCGGATATCGCGATCATAGAACTTGCCGCGCGACCGCGCAGCCGGTTCGTAAAACGAGACCGCCCGCGTGAACGAATCACGCGGGCGGTCTTGGGAGACAACACCATCAGGCCGCTTGGGTCGGAACGCACCGCGCGCGGCACAACGAACGGATACACCCGCCGGGCGGGGTGAACCCTTCCGGGGAGGCGGCCAGAGGCCAACCTGCCCGGCGGCAACGACTGTGTCCGGTTCGTCGAGCGCTGTCGACTCGCGAGCGGCGGGCCATCACACAACGGCGATCACGGGAGGGGAGCCGTGAATCGCGCGCGGCGTGTGGTGCCGCAGGCAGTCGGACGTGCGCGAGCGCTATCGAACCAACGCAGGCCCGATCAGTCCGCCTGCTTGCGCAGGAATGCCGGAATGTCGTACGTGTCGACGCCCTTCTCTTGCAGTGCTGCCACGTGGGCCGATGCCGACTCACGCGAGCTACGCCACACGGCGGGGGTGTCGAAATTGCTGTAGTCCGGCGCAGCTGCCACCGAGTGACCGGCGCTACCGCCGAAAGCCACCGGCTGGTTGTCGGTACCGGTCTTCAGCAGCGTCATCGTCTGTTGCTGTTGTTGCTTGTTGCGAGCAGCGCGGCCCAGGCCCGTGGCAACCACCGTCACGCGCAGTGCGTCGCCCATGGCGTCGTCGTAGACCGTACCGAAGATGACGGTGGCATCTTCCGCGGCATAGCTGCGGATGGTGTTCATCACTTCCTTGGTCTCGGACAGCTTCAGCGAGCGGCTGGCCGTGATGTTGACCAGCACGCCACGCGCGCCCGACAGGTCCACGCCTTCCAGCAGCGGGCTTGCCACGGCTTGCTCAGCGGCCAGACGTGCACGGTCGACGCCGGACACGGTGGCCGTGCCCATCATCGCCTTGCCTTGCTCGCCCATCACGGTCTTCACGTCTTCAAAGTCGACGTTCACCAGACCATCTACGTTGATGATTTCCGCAATGCCGGCAACCGCGTTGTGCAGCACGTCGTCGGCGCACTGGAAGCACTTGTCCATCTCGGCATCATCGCCCATGACTTCGAAGAGCTTTTCGTTGAGCACGACGATCAGCGAATCGACGTTGCCTTCGAGGTCGTTCGCGCCATGCTCGCCAACCTTCGAGCGGCGTGCGCCTTCGAATTCGAACGGCTTGGACACCACGCCCACGGTCAGGATGCCCATTTCCTTGGCGACCTGTGCAACCACCGGTGCTGCACCGGTGCCCGTACCGCCACCCATGCCGGCAGTGATGAAGACCATGTGCGCGCCGCGCAGTGCGTCGGCGATCTGCTCACGGGCTTCCTCTGCGCAGTGCTTGCCCACTTCCGGCTTGGCGCCAGCGCCAAGGCCCGTGCTGCCGAGCTGCAGCACGCGCGATGCGGTCGAGCGCTTGAGCGCCTGCGCATCGGTGTTCATGCAGATGAATTCCACGCCTTGCACGCCGCGGTTGATCATGTGCTGCACGGCATTACCGCCCGCGCCGCCGACGCCGACCACCTTGATGATGGTGCCGTCCTGCATTTCCGTTTCAATCATGTCGAAGTCCATCATTGCCTCCAGAAGTGATCAGTCCCAGACGATGCAGCCTCCCCGCCGCAACTCCTGGTTCCTGAACAAAAAACATCAAAACAAGAAACTCAACTTGCTCCCCCCAGGGAGCACATCGTCAACACCCAGCACACACGTGCTTAGAAGTTGCCGATGAACCATTCCTTCATGCGCGTCCAGATCTGCTTGGCCGATCCGGACTGCACCACGACCTTGCGCCCGCGCACGCGCTGCACGCGACCTTCCTGCAGCAAGCCCATCACCGTGGCGTAACGCGGGCTCTTCACCACCTCGTGCAGGTTGCCGCGGTACTCAGGCACGCCCACGCGCACGGGCTTCAAGAACATGTCTTCACCCAGTTCGACCATGCCCGGCATCATTGCGGTACCGCCAGTCAGGACCACGCCGCTGGAGAGCAGTTCCTCATAGCCGGATTCGCGCACCACCTGATGCACGAGCGAGAACAGCTCTTCCACGCGCGGCTCGATCACGGCGGCCAGCGCCTGGCGCGAGAGCGTGCGCGGGCCGCGGTCACCGACGCCCGGCACATCGATCATCTCGTCCGGATCTGCCAGCACTTGCTTGGCGATGCCGTACTGGATCTTGATGTCTTCGGCGTCCGGCGTTGGCGTGCGCAGAGCCATGGCGATGTCGTTGGTGATCTGGTCACCGGCGATGGGGATCACGGCCGTGTGGCGGATCGCGCCTTCGCTGAAGATGGCGATGTCGGTCGTGCCGCTGCCGATGTCGACCAGCACCACGCCGAGTTCCTTTTCGTCTTCGGTCAGCACCGCCAGGCTCGATGCCAGCGGCTGCAGAATCAGGTCGTGCACTTCCAGCCCGCAGCGGCGCACGCACTTGACGATGTTCTGCGCCGCGCTCACGGCCCCCGTCACGATGTGCACCTTCACCTCAAGCCGGATGCCGCTCATGCCGATCGGCTCGCGCACGTCTTCCTGGCCATCGATGATGAATTCCTGCGTGAGGATGTGCAGAATCTGCTGATCGGTCGGGATGTTGACGGCCTTGGCGGTCTCGATCACGCGCGCGACGTCGGTGGAGGTTACCTCCTTGTCCTTGATCGCCACCATGCCGCTCGAGTTGAAGCTGCGGATGTGGCTGCCCGCGATGCCGGTGAAGACCTCGCTGATCTTGCAGTCGGCCATCAGCTCCGCTTCTTCGAGCGCTTTCTGGATCGACTGGACGGTCGCCTCGATGTTGACGACCACGCCCTTTTTCAGCCCCTTCGATTCGGTCTGGCCCATGCCGATGACCTCGTAGGCGCCGTCAGGACGCAGCTCGGCCACCACCGCCACCACCTTGGAGGTGCCGATGTCCAGCCCGACCAGAAGATCCTTGTATTCCTTGCTCATCGCGTTTTCTCTGTGCTTCGCGTTGCTTTGTTGTTGGCCGCCGGCTTACCCCCCAGCGTGGCTTTCGGCTTTGCAGCACTGCTGGTGCCATTCGCGGTGCCAGGCAGCTTGCCCCCCTTGGCCAGCACCGCGGCCTGCGCATCGGTCAGGAAGCGCACACCCGCCGCCCGAACTGCGAATCCGTTGGGATACCGCAGATCGGCGTATTCGATCTGACCGCCCCAGCGCTTCGTCACCTCGGGCCACGCACGCACAAAGCGGCGGGCACGCGCGGCCAGCGCTGTGCGGTCATCGTCATTCAATTCGCGGCCCAGCTCGATGACCGTGCCGTTGGACAACCGCGCGCGCCAAGCGTAGCGGTCGGTAAGCGTCACGCTCAGCGGCTCGACATTCATCGGCTTGAACCACTCGGTCATGGTCTCCAGCTTGTCGACCACGTCCTGCTCGGTTCCTTCGGGGCCAGCCAGCGCAACCAGGTCGGTGTCGTCTTCCGCTTCGGCCAGGTTGGCCACGAAGACTTCGCCATACGTATTGACCAGCTTGCCGGACTCATTGCCGCCCCAGGTGCCGAGCGCTTCGTGTTCCTGCACTTCCACTAGCAGCCCGTTGGGCCACACGCGGCGCACGCTCGCACGTCGCACCCACGGCACGGATTCGAACGCGGCACGCGCATCGTCCAGATTCAGCGAGAAGAAATTGCCGCGCAGCTTGGTCAGCGCGTTGGCGCGCAGACTGGGCACATTCACGTGGCGCAACTCGCTGCCGGGCATCGGCATCACCCGCACCTGCTGCAGCTGGAACATCGGTCGCTGCATCAGCCAGACCGCCCCAACGCCCAACGCGCCAAGCGCGAGCAGCGCATAGAGCGCACTCGCGATGGCGTTGAGGAGACGGGTGTTGTGCCACATAACGTTGTGTTGTCCGGTTTCGCTGACGTTGCGTTGATTACTCGGGTTTCCAGTCGGTGCTCGCGTGCAGCTCCAGCGATGCACTCGCCGCCAGTTGCAACACGAAATCTTCATAGCTGATGCCGGCCGCGCGCGCGCCCATCGGCACCAGCGAATGGCCAGTCATGCCCGGCGACGTGTTCATCTCCAGCAGGAACGGCGCGTTGTCGGACTTGCGCAGCATGATGTCGGCGCGACCCCAGCCACGGCAGCCCAGCCCGCGATACGCCTGCACCACCAGCGCCTGCACGCGCGCGGCCACGTCGGCGGGAATCGGTGCCGGACATTCGTAGCGCGTGTCGTCGGTGAAGTATTTGTTCTGGTAGTCGTAGTTGGCTTGCGGCGCGACGATGCGGATGAGCGGCAATGCCGTGGCGCTCTCGCCCTCGCCGATGATCGGGCAGGTCAGTTCGTCGCCTTCGATGAACTGCTCGGCCATCACGTCGCGATCCAGGCGCGCGGCCTTTTCGTAGGCTGCGGGCAGTTCGGCGGCGCTCGTGACCTTGGTCAGACCGATCGACGAACCTTCGCGTGCCGGCTTGACGATCAGCGGCAGGCCAAGGCGGTCGGCCACGGCTTGCCAGTCGGCGCCGGCATGCAACATCACGAAATCGGGCGTGGGCAGGCCGTGGGTCTGCCATTGGCGCTTGGTGGCTTCCTTGTCCATCGCCAGCGCAGACGCGAGTACACCGCTGCCGGTGTACGGAATGCCGAACTGCTCCAGCAGGCCCTGGATCGTGCCGTCTTCACCAAAGCGGCCATGCAGCGAGATCACCACACGGTCGAACCCTTGCTTGGCCAGATCGGCCACGGCCTGCAGGCCCGGGTCGAACGGGTGCGCATCGACGCCGCGCGCGCGCAGCGCAGCCAGCACGCCGTTGCCGGACATCAACGAGATTTCGCGCTCGGCGGACCGGCCGCCCATGAGCACGCCCACCTTGCCGAGGGACTTCGGGTCAATCGTCGGATTTGGAACAAACGGACCGGTCGTCATGCTGCGGCGCCTCCGTTCAGATCCACGACGTTTGCCGTGCGCGTCTGCGCCTGCAACGCAACCACTTGACCGGGCACCTGCCCGATCGATCCCGCACCCATGGTGATCACCACGTCGCCGTCCTGCGCAGCATCCAGAATCGCTTGCGGCATGTCTTCGATCTGCTCCACGAATACCGGCTCGATCTTGTTGGCCACGCGCAGCGCACGCGTCAATGCGCGGCCGTCGGCGGCGACGATGGGCGGTTCACCGGCGGCATACACCTCGGCCAGCAGCAGCGCATCTACGGTGCCGAGCACCTTCACAAAATCTTCGAAGCAATCGCGCGTGCGGGTAAAGCGGTGCGGCTGGAACGACAGCACGAGCCGGCGACCGGGGAACGCACCGCGCGCTGCGGCCAGCGTGGCGGCCATCTCGACTGGGTGGTGGCCGTAGTCATCGATGAGCGTGAAGCGGCCCTTGCCGTCGGCGGTCGGCACTTCGCCGTAGCGCTGGAAGCGGCGGCCCACGCCGTTGAACTCGGCCAGGGCCTTGACGATGGCTTCGTCCGGCACTTCCAGTTCGGTGGCGATGGCGATGGCGGCCAGGGCGTTCTGCACGTTGTGCATGCCCGGCAGGTTGAGCGTGATCGACAGCGGCGGCTCGGCATGGCCGTTGAGTTGGCGGATCACGGTGAATTCCATCCGGCCATCGACGGCGCGCGCATTGACGGCGCGCACTTGCGCATCTTCGGCAAAGCCGTAGCGCACGATAGGCTTGGAGACGAACGGCAGAATTTCGCGCACGTTCGGGTCGTCCACGCACAGCACGGCAATGCCGTAGAACGGCAGCCGCTGCGTGAACTCGATGAACGCCTGCTTCAGGCGCGCGAAGTCGTGCCCGTAGGTGTCCATGTGATCGGCATCGATATTGGTGATGACCTCGATCACGGGGAACAGGTTGAGGAACGACGCGTCGGATTCGTCTGCCTCGGCGACGATGAAATCGCCTGTGCCGAGCCGCGCGTTTGCTCCGGCCGAGTTCAGGCGACCGCCGATCACGAAGGTCGGGTCCAGGCCGCCTTCGGCCAGCACAGACGCGACCAAGCTGGTGGTCGTCGTCTTGCCGTGCGTGCCGGCAATGGCGATACCCTGCTTCAGGCGCATCAGCTCGGCCAGCATCACCGCACGCGGCACGATGGGGATGCGCTTGGCGCGCGCGGCCAGCACTTCCGGGTTGTCGCCGCGCACTGCGGTGGAGACCACCACGGCATTGGCGCCGATTACGTGCTCCGGCGCATGGCCCTGCATGATCGTCGCGCCGAGCGTTGCCAGGCGCTGCGTGGTTGCGCTGCTGCCCAGATCCGAGCCTGTGACGCGGTAGCCGAGGTTTAGCAGCACCTCGGCGATGCCGCTCATGCCGGCGCCGCCGATGCCTACAAAATGGATGTTCTTGACGATGTGCTTCATATCGATTCGATTCCCTATGCCCGTGCCACCGCTACACACACGTCGGCGACACGCTCGGCCGCTTCGGGCCGAGCCTGCTCACGTGCTTTAGCCGCCATATCGGCCAATTGCGCACGCGTCAGGGACGCGAGTGTATCTGCCAGCGATGCCGGACCCAGTTGCTGCTGCGACACCAACAGCGCCGCCCCGCGCTCGGAGAGGAAGCGCGCGTTGGTGGTCTGGTGATCGTCCACGGCATGCGGGAACGGCACGAACAGCGCCGCGACACCCGCCGCGGCCACTTCTGAAACAGTCATTGCGCCCGCACGGCAGATCACGAGATCGGCGTGCGCATACGCAGCTGCCATGTCGTCGATGAAGGGCACCGGCTGCGCCTGGGCATCGTCAATGCCGGCGGCGGCATAGTTGGCGCGCAGCGTGTCGATCTGCTTGGCGCCTGCCTGGTGGATGACGATCGGGCGCGTGTGGGCCGGCAGCAACGCCAGCGCCTTGGGCACCACATCGTTGAGCGCCGCCGCGCCCAGGCTGCCGCCCACGACCAGCACGCGCAGCGGGCCGGTTCGCTCGGCGTAGCGCGCTTGCGGCGAAGCCAGCATGGTCAGATCGGCGCGGATCGGGTTGCCAACCCACTCGGCGCCGGACAGCGCATTCGGAAACGCACAGAGCACGCGATCGGCCACGCGCGCGAGCACGCGGTTGGCCAGACCTGCGATGGAATTCTGTTCGTGCAGTACCAGCGGGCGCCCCAACAGCACGCTCATCATGCCGCCCGGGAACGTGATATAGCCGCCCATGCCCAGCACCACGTTCGGACGCACGCGACGCACCACACCGAGGCTCTGCCAGAACGCGCGCAACAGGTTGAGCGGCAGCAGAAACTTGGTGACGAGGCCCTTGCCGCGCAGGCCACCAAACTGCACCGACTCCAGCGGAAAGCCGTGCTTGGGTACGAGTTGGCCTTCCATGCCATTGGCGTTACCAAGCCACACCACCCTCCAGCCGCGCCCGGCCAGCAGCTTGGCCACCGACAGCGCGGGGAAGATGTGACCGCCCGTACCGCCGGCCATGACGAGGAGCGTGCGCGGCGTCAGATCGGCCGAAACGCGTGCCGTCATACCTTGCCCCCACGCATCAGCACGCGGTTTTCATAGTCGATACGCAGCAACAGCGCGAGCGCCACGCAGTTCATCAAGATGCCCGAGCCACCGTAGCTGACCATCGGCAGCGTCAGACCCTTGGTCGGCAGCAGGCCGAGGTTCACACCCATGTTGATGAAGGCCTGCCAGCCGAGCCAGATACCCAGGCCCTTCGCGACCAGGCCGGCGAACGTGCGGTCTAGCTGCAGCGCGGTACGGCCGATCTCGAACGAGCGACGCACCATCCAGTAGAACAGCAGGATCACGATCAGCACGCCGACAAAGCCCAGCTCCTCGCCGATCACGGCCAGGATGAAGTCGGTATGCGCCTCGGGCAGGTAGTGCAGCTTCTCGATGCTTCCGCCCAGGCCAACGCCGGTCCACTCGCCACGGCCGAAGGCGATGAGCGAGTGCGTGAGCTGGTACGCCTTGCCTTGTGCGTATTCCTCTTGCCACGGGTTGAGGTACGCGAAGATCCGCTCGCGCCGCCAGGGCGATGCCACGATCAGCAGCGAGAAGGTCGAAATTGCCGTCAGCACCAGTCCGCCGAACAGCTTGCCGTTCACGCCGCCCAGGAACAGGATGCCCATGGCCACGGCCGCGATCACCAGGAACGCGCCCATGTCCGGCTCCAACAGCAGCAGCGAGCCGACAAACGCCACGGCCACGCCCATCGGCAGGAAGCCCTTGCGCACGCTCTGCATCCAGTCCTGCTTGCGCACGGTGTAGTTGGCGGCGTACAGCACCACCGCCAGCTTCATCAGCTCGGACGGCTGGAAGTTCATAACGCCCAGCGGCAGCCAGCGCCGTGCACCATTCACGCCCTTTCCCACGTGAGGTACCAGCACGATCACCAGCAGCACCAGCGCGATAATGAAAAGCTTCGGTGCGTACTTGTCCCAGAACTTGACCGGAATCTGGAATGCGACGATTGCGCCGATGAGCCCGACAACCAGCGAGAAAATGTGGCGAATCAGGAAGTGCCCGTTGCTGTAGTTGGCGTACTTGGGCGAATCCGGCAACGCGATCGACGCCGAATACACCATCACCAGCCCCAGGCCGAGCAGCACGATCGCCACCCACATCAGCGGCTGGTCGTACTCCATCATCTTGGAGCGTGTGGGCTTGACGCCCGAAACCGCATCGCGCAGACCCTCCCACGCATTGCCGATGGTCGCGCCGATGAAGCCGCTGCGCTTGATCTGGGTGTCGCTCATAGGAGGACTCCTCGGTCTGCCGCCAATGCGGCCACGGCCTCGTGGAACACCTGGGCGCGGTGTTCGTAGTTGCGGAACATGTCAAAGCTGGCACATGCCGGCGACAACAGCACGGCATCGCCGGGTTGCGCGTGTGCGGCGGCTTGCTGCACGGCGGCTTCCAGCGTCGGGGCATCGATCAGCGTGACACCGGTATTGGCGAGAGCCTCGCGAATCAGCGGCGCATCGCGGCCGATGAGCACCACGGCACGCGCGTATTGCCCGACCGGCTCGGCGAGCGGCGAGAAGTCCTGTCCCTTGCCTTCGCCACCGGCGATCAGCACGACATGCTTGGATAAGCCCGAGAGTGCAGCCACCGTGGCGCCGACGTTGGTGCCCTTGCTGTCGTCGAAGAATTCGATGTCGTCAAACGCGGCGATCAGCTCGACGCGGTGCGGCTCGCCGGCGTAGTCGCGCAGGCCGTGCAGCAGCGCACTTACGGGCAGGCCGATCGCGCGGCACAGTGCCAGCGCTGCCATCGCGTTGGTCGCGTTGTGCAAGCCACGGATGCGCAGTGCGTCGGCGGGCATCAGGCGCTTGAGGCGCACCGGCACCGGCGCGGCGGGTGCGTTGTCGCTCTTTTTGCGGCGCGTGGGCTTGGGCAGATCATCTTCGTCGGCTTCCGCCAATACGATCCAGGGCATGCCGCCATCGCGCAGCAGGCCGAGCGCATCGGGCGTGCCCGGCTCGTCGATACCGAACGTGATATCGCCGCCCTTCTTGCTGGCGAATGCCATCACGCCGGCGTCTTGACGGTTCAGCACGCGCACGGTGTTGGCGCCGAAGATGCGGCCCTTGGCCGCGGCATAGGCGTCCATCGTGCCGTGCCAGTCGAGGTGGTCCTGCGTGATGTTCAGGACGGTGGCGGCATCGGCGTCCAGCGTGTGCGTGGTTTCGAGCTGGAAGCTGGAAAGCTCGAGCACCCACACATCAGGCAGCGTGCCTGCATCAACGCATTCGCCGAGCTTATCGAGCGCCGACGGGCTGATGTTGCCTGCCACGCCGACAGTCTTGCCGGCGCGCTCTACCAAGGCGCCCGTGAGCGCCGTGGTGGTGGTCTTGCCGTTCGTCCCGGTGATGGCCAAAACGCGCGGCGTGTAGCCTTGCGCGGTCTTGAGACCCGCCAACGCGCGCGCAAACAATTCGATCTCGCCCCACGCCGGCACGCTGCGCTCACTGGCGGCGTTCAGCAGCGCGGCGACGTTGGCATCCAGCGGCGACAGCCCGGGGCTAATCGCAACCAGCGTCACATCGTCCAGCAGCGACACGGCGAACGGGCCGCTCACGAACTCGGCGTCCGGCACGTGCGCACGCAGCGTCGGCAAGTTGGCCGGCGCCTCGCGCGTATCGGCCACACGCACTTGCGCGCCATGACGGGCACACCAGCGCGCCATTGCCAGGCCGGACTCACCAAGGCCGAGCACCAACACCACCGGCGCGTCGAACTCGCCGAACATGCGCGGCTCCTGCGCGGTTTCAGCGGCGGGCATCGGCTCGGCGGAATCGAGCGTCGCGACCACGGCGTCCACGGCGGCTTCAGGCTGCGTGGCAGCCACGTCGTCGTCCGGGGTGATGGATTCGGTCACGTCGGTCATGTCCGTGCTCACCGCAGCTTCAGGGTCGACAGGCCAATCAGCACCAGCATCATGGTGATGACCCAGAAGCGCACGACCACTTGCGTTTCCTTCCAGCCGGAGAGCTCGAAATGGTGATGCAGCGGCGCCATGCGGAACAGGCGCCGGCCTTCGCCATAACGCTTCTTGGTGAACTTAAACCACGTCACCTGCAGCATCACCGAGACGGTCTCGGCCACGAAGATGCCGCCCATGATGAAGAGCACGATTTCCTGACGCACGATCACGGCGATGGTGCCCAGCGCACCGCCCAACGCCAGCGCGCCGACGTCACCCATGAACACCTGCGCCGGATGCGCGTTGAACCACAGGAAGGCAAGCCCCGCCCCGGCCATCGCCGAGCAGAAGATCAGCAGCTCACCTGCGCCCGGAATGTGCGGGAACAGCAGGTACTTGCTATAGACGGCGCTGCCCATCACGTAGGCAAACACGCCCAGCGCGCTACCCACCAGCACGACCGGCATGATGACGAGGCCATCAAGGCCGTCGGTCAGGTTCACGGCATTGCTGGAACCGACGATCACGAGGTACGTCAGGATGATGAAACCGAACACGCCCAGCGGGTAGCTGATCTCTTTGAAGAACGGCACGATCAGGTGCGACTTGGCCGGCAGGTTCAGTGACAGACCGCTGCGCACCCAATCCATGAACAGCTCAAGCACGCGCATGTTGCTCGTCTCGGACACCGAGAACGCCAGGTATGCCGCCGCAAACAGGCCGATCACGGTCTGCCAGAAAAATTTCTCGCGCGAAGACATGCCCTTCGGATCACGGTGCACGACCTTGCGGTAGTCATCCACCCAGCCGATCGCGCCGTAGCCGAGGGTGACCAGCAGTACGATCCAAATGAAGCGGTTGCCCCAGTCGGCCCACAGCAGCGTCGACACGGCAATGCCGATGAGCACCAGCACACCGCCCATGGTGGGCGTGCCGGCCTTGACCAGGTGCGTCTGCGGACCGTAGCTGCGCACAGCCTGGCCGACTTTCAGTTCCGTCAGGCGACGGATCACAAACGGCCCGAACCCGAGGCCGATCACCAGCGCCGTGAGAGATGCCATCACGGCGCGGAACGTCAGATAGTTGAAGACGCGCAGGAAGCCGTAATCGTTCTGCAACCATTGCGCCAATGCCAATAACATGGGTTCTTGCTTCCCTTAATGCTGCTGTTGTGTGCTGGAACCGGCCGACAAATCCGCTACCGGGTCTTTCAAGACCAGCGCTTCCACAATGCGTTCCATCCGCATGAAGCGCGAGCCCTTCACCAATACCGTCGCGGCTGGCGCAATGGCGGGCACGCCGTGTTCAATCAAGTCTTCCGCCGACGCAAAATGCTGCGCGCCTGCGCCGAATGCGTCGACCGTGTGGCGCGCAAGCTCGCCGGTTGCCAGCACCGCGTCGATGCCGTGCTCGCGCGCATAAGCGCCGATTTCTTCGTGGAATGCCGGACCCTGCGAACCGACCTCGCCCATGTCACCCAGCACCAAGCAGCGGGGCGCCGGCAGCGTGACAAGCGCATCGATCGCCGCGCGCATCGAATCGGGGTTCGCGTTGTACGTGTCGTCGATGACGAGGCCGCCGTGCGTGCCCTGCTTGCGCTGCAGCCGCCCCTTGACCGGAGCAAAGCTGCCCAGCGCCTGTGCGATCACCTCGGGAGCGACACCAGCAGCCAGCGCGCATGCCGTCGCGGCCAGCGCATTGCGTGCGTTATGCAGACCCAGCAGCGGCAAGGTGATGACGAAGCGCTGGCCAGGGGCCTGCACGTCGATGCGTTGCCCGTCGGCGGTATCCACCACCGTGCCCGTCACAGCCCCGGCCTCGATACCGAAATCGAGCACGCGGCGCGCACCGGCTGCGGCTTGCCACACCGGCGCATATTCGCCACCGTTGGCCGCATCACGCGGAAACACCGCCACGCCATCGGTCGGCAACGCGGCCAGTACGGCGGCGTGTTCTTCAGCCACCGCTTCCACGCTGACCATGAACTCTTGGTGCTCGCGCTGGGCGTTGTTGATCATCGCCACGGTGGGCTGGGCAATGGCAGCCAATACAGCCGTCTCGCCCGGATGGTTCATGCCGAGTTCGAGCACGGCCAGCTTGTGTTGCGCGTTCAAGCGGAACAGCGTGAGCGGCAGGCCGATGTCGTTGTTGAAGTTGCCGGCGGTCGCCAGGCGGGCGTCTTCACCCACGGCCTGCGCGAAGATCGCGGAGATCATTTCCTTGACCGTCGTCTTGCCGTTGCTGCCCGTCACGGCGACGACGGGAATCGGGAACTGGCGGCGCCAGCCGGCGGCAAGTTGACCCAGGCCGATGCGCGTATCGGCAACGGTCAGCACGGCCACCTTCGCCATATCCAGCGTGGCAGCCGGCGCGCGCGACACCAGCACGGCGGCAGCGCCACGCGCCACCACCTCGGGCAGGAAATCGTGCGCGTCGAAACGCTCGCCGATCAGCGCGACGAACAGGTCGCCGGGCTGCACTGCGCGGCTGTCGGTTGTCACGCGCAAGATGGCCGTGTCGGGGCCCGCCAGATGGGCGCCCGCCATCCAGGCAGCGGCGTCGGTGGCGTGCATCATCACGGTCGGGGCGATCATGCGTTCACCCCGCGGGCTGCAAGCGCCAGACGCACATGTTCCTGATCGGAGAATGGTCGCTTGCGACCAGCAATCTCCTGCGTCGATTCGTGCCCCTTGCCCGCCACGACGATCACGTCATGCGCATCGGCGTGTCGCACGGCATGCAGGATGGCGGCCGCACGGTCTTCGATCTGGATGGCAGCGCGCGGGTTATCCATGCCGTCGGCGATCTCGTCGAGGATGTGCTGCGGATCTTCGCTGCGCGGGTTGTCGGAGGTCAGCACAACGTGCGGCGCCAAGCGCTCGGCGATGGCGCCCATCTGCGGACGCTTGCCGGGGTCGCGGTCGCCGCCGCAGCCGAACACGGCCCACAGCTTGCCGCCGCGCGCTTCGGTAATCGGCGCGAGTGCGCGCAGGGTCTGCTCCAGCGCGTCCGGCGTGTGGGCGTAATCGACCACCACCAACGGACCGTCTTCGCCGCCGAAACGCTCCATGCGGCCGCTCACGGGCTGCAGTTTTTCCAGGCGCGCGATGGCGTCCTGCCACGGCACGCCGGCCGCCAGCAGTGCGCCCAGCACACCGAGAAGATTCGATACGTTGAACAAACCCACCGTGGGCGCATGGACGGTCGCGTTGCCAAAACTGCCGTCCACGTCGAATGTCGTTCCGGTGCGGTGCGCACGCACGTTGCTGGCGCGCAGCCATTGCTTGGCACCGTGCTGCGCAGCGGCTTCGGCGTCGATACCGTATTCGATGGTCTCGATATCGGCTCGGGCGTTCTGCAGCAAGCGCACACCGGCTGCGTCGTCGCGGTTGATGACGGCTGCCCGCAGGCCCGGCCAGCCGAACAGGCGCGCCTTGGCGAGTTCGTACTCGGCCATCGTGCCGTGGTAGTCGAGGTGATCCTGCGTGAGGTTGGTGAATACCGCGATGTCAAAGCAGGTGCCATCGACGCGGCCTTGCTCCAGACCATGCGACGACACTTCCATGGCGATGGCGCAGGCACCCGCACGGTGCAGATCGGCAAGGCTGTGCTGCAGCTGAATGGCATCCGGCGTGGTAAAGCCGGTAGCGGCCAGCGCATCGACAAACCCGGTGCCGAGCGTACCCACCACTGCGCAACGCTGGCCGTGTTTGGTCAGCGCCTGCGCAATCCATTGCGAACACGATGTCTTGCCGTTGGTGCCCGTCAAGCCAATCACACGCAATGCGTCCGGGCCGGGCACGCCGTACCACTGCGCGGCCAGTGGCCCGGCCAGTTCAGCCAAGCCGTCCACCGGCAGGATGCGCACGGGTGCGTCTGCGGGCATTGCGTAGCCATGAGCCTCGGCTAGCACGGCGGAAGCGCCAGCTTCGATCGCCTGCGGAATATGCGGACGGCCATCGCCGCGCTGGCGTACATTGCCGAGCACGTAGGCGACGAACACATCGCCGGTCTTGAGCTTGCGCGTGTCGCTGGTGAGGTCGGCACCTGCCGGCGCCTGGGCGCGCAGCCAGTCCACCACGGGCGCAAGACGCGCGGCGATGGTCGGGCGGTCAGAAGTGGGCTTAGCTGTCATTGCAGCCCCCCTACCGGCTCTTCCGGCACGTCTGGGGTCATCACGAGCTGCCGCACCGGCGAATCCGGCGGCACATTCAGCGCCCGCAGGGTGCCGCCCGCGATTTGAGAGAACA
Source organism: Burkholderiaceae bacterium 26 (assembly GCA_000955795.1). GTDB lineage: Bacteria > Pseudomonadota > Gammaproteobacteria > Burkholderiales > Burkholderiaceae > Ralstonia > Ralstonia chuxiongensis. The sequence goes on along the minus strand of JYOB01000012.1, from coordinate 24,383 downwards.
CGGGGCCGGCCGCGCCGCCGCCATAGCGATTACCCACGGTCGGCTCGTCCACGCTCACCGCCACGATGATGCGCGGGTTCGACATGGGCGCCAGACCAATAAACGAGGCGCGATACTTGGAGCGGTCATAGCCGCGCGCTGTGTGCTTCCACGCCGTGCCGGTCTTGCCGCCGACGCGGTAGCCCATCACCTGCGCCTGCGGTGCGGTGCCGCCGGGGGCCGTCACTGTCTCGAGCATCTGACGGACCTGCCGTGCCACCTCCGGCGAGATCACGCGCTCGCCCTGCGGCGGCTGGCCGTCGGTGCGGTACATCGTGATCGGAATCAGCTCGCCATCGTGCGCGAAGATGGTGTACGCATGTGCAATCTGGAACAGCGACACCGACAGGCCGTAGCCATACGACATGGTCGCCTGCTCGATGCGGCGCCATTTGTTTGCCGGGCGCAGCCGCCCTGCCACCGCGCCCGGGAAGCCGATCTTCGGCGCCTGCCCCAAGCCAACGCTGGTGAACATGTCCCACATTTCCTGCGGCTTGAGCATCATCGCGATCTTGGTCGTGCCGATGTTGCTGGAGTGCTGGATCACCTGGGCGACCGTCAGCGTGCCGTAGTTGCCGGTATCGGAAATGGTCGCGCCTTCAAAGCTGTATTTGCCGTTGGTCTGCACCAGCGTGGTGGGCGTCACGCGCTTGAGCTGCAGCGCCAGGCTGATCGTGATCGGCTTCATCATCGAGCCGGGCTCGAAGGTGTCGGTGAGCACGCGATTGCGCAGTTGCTCGCCCGAGAGGCGGCTGCGGTCGTTCGGGTTGTAGGTCGGGTAGTTGGCGAGCGCCAGCACCTCGCCGGTCTGGGCATCCAGCACGATCGCACTGGCGGCCTTTGCGCGGGTACGCTCAATGGCGGCCTTCAACTCGTTGAAGGTCAGGTACTGGATCTTGGCGTCGATTGACAGCGTCTGATCATGCCCATCACGTGGGGCCTTGAGCACGCCAACGTCTTCCACCACGCGGCCCAGCCGATCCTTGATCACCTGACGCTGGCCGGCGGCACCCGCGAGGTCGGACTCACGCGCCAGCTCCATGCCTTCCTGGCCTTTGTCCTCGACGTTGGTGAACCCGACGATGTGCGCCATCGCCTCGCCTTCCGGGTAGAAGCGCTTGTACTCACGCGTCTGATAGATGCCTTCGATCTTCAGCGCGGCGATCTGGTCGGCCACCTCGGGCAGCACCTGGCGCTTGAGGTAGACAAAGCCTTTGTCTTCGCTCAGCTTGCCCGAAAGCTCCTTGTCGCTCATGCCGAGCAGCTTGCCGAGCTTCTTCATGTCTTCGCCAGGCACGTTGTTGGGCACGTCTTCGGGCACGGCCCAGATGGCCTTCACGGGCAGGCTCGTGGCCAGCACCAAGCCATTGCGATCGAGAATCTTGCCGCGCGTGGCCGGAAGCTCCAGCGTGCGCTGGAAGCGCTTCTTGCCCTCGGCCTCATAAAAGCGGTTGCCAGGACCTTGAATCCACAGCGCGCGGCCGATCAGCGCCAGGAACGCTGCGAACATCAGGAACACGACCAGCTTCGAGCGCCACATCGGCAGGCGCAGGCCCAGCACCGGGCTGGCGGAAAACTGGCCCAGGCGCGCGCGCGCCGTGGTGCCGTTGGACTTGCGTGCGCCACTCATGGCTGTACTCCGGAAGCCGTGGGCGCGCTGGCCGCCGCCGAGGAAGCCCCGGAGGGCGTCCCTGCTGCCGGCAAATCGGCAAACCCCTGCAGATACTGTGTGCGCCCTGCTTGCGCGGGCGACATCTTCAATTGCTTGCTCGCGATGTCGGCAATGCGAGCGCTCTTGCCCAGCGCGCTCTGCTCATATTGCAGGCGCGACCAGTCCGTGTTGAGTTGCTTCTCTTCCGCCTGCGCGCGATCCAGCTCGACAAACAGTTGCCGTGCCTGATGTTGTGCGTTGACCAGCGACAGCGCGCACAGCACCAGCGCAGTCAGCAGGAACATGTTCAGGCGGTTCATGGCGTGCGTCTCCGTCGGCTCAGCAACGCTCGGCCACGCGCATGATGGCCGAGCGCGCACGCGGGTTGGCCGACACCTCGGCCTCCGACGGCTTCACGCGGCCAAGCAGGCGCAACTGCGGCGCCGGCAGCTCATGCGCACGCAGCGGCGCCCGACGCAGTTCCGGCGCGGCGGATTGCTCCGGGCGCGCCAGGGCCTGCATGAAGCGCTTGACGATGCGGTCTTCCAGCGAATGGAAGCTGATCACGACGAGACGTCCCCCCTGCTCCAGGCGTTCAAAGGCGGCCTTCAGACCGGTTTCGAGGTCCGCAAGCTCTTGATTGACGTGAATCCGTAAAGCTTGAAAGGTGCGGGTCGCAGGGTCTTGGCCCTTCTCGCGTGTTTTGACGGCTTGCGCCACGAGCGCGGCAAGCTCGGATGTGCGATCGAGAGGACCTCGATCCCCGGATTGGCTCCGGCGAGCAACAATCGCCTTTGCAATCTGTACAGCAAACCGTTCTTCCCCATAGTCCCGTATCACCCTCGCAATGTCGCGCTCATCAGCCTCGGCCAGCCATTGGGCTGCGGTGATGCCGCGCGTGGTGTCCATCCGCATGTCGAGCGGGCCATCCATCCGGAACGAGAAGCCACGTGCGCCTTCGTCGATCTGCGGCGAGCTGATGCCGAGATCGAGCAGCACGCCGGCCACCCGTTCAATGCCGCGCGCATCCAGAGCCGAGGCCATCTGCGCGAAGCTGTCATGCTCAATAGCGAAGCGGGCATCCTCTACGGTGCCCGCTTCGGTGATTGCTGCTGGGTCCTTGTCGAAGGCGACAAGTCTGCCGCCGGGCCCCAGCCGTTCCAGGATGAGCCGGCTGTGCCCGCCTCTCCCGAAGGTTCCATCGATATAGATGCCGTCGTCGCGCCAGATGAGCGCATCGACCGCTTCGTCTAAGAGCACCGTCTGATGGCGCAGTCCCGCACTGGCTTGGGTTGTCATCGCGCGTCATCAAAAGGAGAAATTCTTGAGGGCGTCGGGCATGCCTTGCGCCATGGCGGCTTGCTCCTTCGCGGTGTACGTAGCGGCGTCCCAGACTTCGAAGTGGCTGCCCATGCCGAGCAGCATCACGTCACGTTCAAGGGAGGCAGCCGTGCGCAGTTCTGGGGTGATGAGGACGCGGCCGGCGGTATCGAGTTCGACATCGGCGGCGCTGCCTAGAAAGATCCGTTTCCACCAGTGGGCTTCCATCGGCAGCGCAGCGATGCGCTCGCGAAAGCGTTCCCACTCGGGGCGCGGAAACAGCATGAGGCAACCGTCCGGGTGCTTGGTCACAGTCACCCGGCCTTCGGCCTGCAGCTGGAGCGCTTCGCGGTGCCGCGACGGAATGGACATCCGCCCTTTGGCATCCAGCGTCAGCGCCGACGCACCCTGGAACACGTTGGTTTCTCTCTCCGTGCGGCGACTTGATCGCCACTTACCTTGCCGTCAACTGGCCCCGAAAACGGCCTCTTTGAACCACAAAACTACACTTTCTGACACTGTTTCCCACTTTAGAGGAACGACTTTAGGCGGTCAAGGCTTGCGGAGGCCTGGGAGACGGAAAATTTGCAATCAGAACAATGACTTAGCGCACCCCGCCAGAGGAGTCATGTCACTTTTCCCAATCAAATGAAGGAGATAGCGTGGTTTATGTAGAAACCACGTGAGAGAACGGCGAGCGACAGCGCCCCGGTTCGAGGCGCAGACCGCAGGCGGCAGAGGTCGGGCGAATGGGGGAGCGTGCGCCGTGTCGTCGTCGGGCCGATCGACCCGCGCGACACGCGACACGCCCATCAGATGCGGTAGGCGGCGGTGGTCATGACGCGTGACGCGGCACGCATGGCTTGGCGGATCGGCGCAGGCAGATCAATGCCACCAGCCTGGCGCGCGTTGTCGCCGTGGCGGATTTCGTCGTCGCGCATCTGGGCAACGATGGCGCGCGAGCGGGTGTCCTGTTCGGGCAATGTATCGAGATGGCTGTCGAGGTGATGCTCGACCTGGCGCTCGGTCTCGGCGACGAAGCCGAGGCTGATCTTGTCGCCGAGGCGTCCGGCCACCGCGCCGATGGCGAAAGCGCCGGCATACCACAGCGGATTGAGCAGGCTCGGGCGGTCGTTCAATTCCTGCAGGCGCTGGGCGCACCAGGCGAGATGGTCTTCTTCTTCACGCGCGGCCTCGTCGAGCTGGGCCCGGATGGCCGGATCCCGGGCAAACAGCGCCTGCCCCTGGTACAGGGCCTGGGCGCAGACCTCGCCGACATGGTTCACGCGCATCAGGCCGGCAGCATGGCGGCGGTCGGCCTCGGAAAGCTTGGTCGCGTTGTCGGCCCTATCGGCAGAGGTGGACACGATAACGGCGTCAGCAGGGTTCGGTCGGCTGGCGCGGGTGACGCCTGCCACAGCGCGCAGGGCGCGGTCGAATTCGGGGATGAAGCGGTCGAGCATAGGTACGGGCACCGCCGACAATGGCGTGCGGCGCGATCGCCATTGTAAAGCCGACGCTGCGCGGGACCTTGCGTCCGGTCAGAAGCAGGCTGACCAAACACTACTGTACGGGATAACCCTGTTGGCGCGCGGATCACATCTAAAACCGCAACGAATCAAGCGCGCACATCGCCGATCTATTTCAAAATCGGAAACAGCCTGTTGCCGGGATCAGACAGCAAACGCGCGTTTACGAACATTCGTTCGCAAATTTCGACCGAGCCCAGTACCGCGTTGCTACATTAGTCAGCGACTTCGTTTGAAAGTCATGGGGCGGGAAGACGGGAACGGAGGGTCTGCCTGCCACTGAACTCAAAATTAAAGATCTGGAGACCGACCGATGAAGAAATCGCTGCTGGCATTGGCAGTGCTGGGCACGTTTGCGGGTGTTGCGCAGGCTCAGTCGAGTGTGACGCTGTACGGCGTGGTCGACGCGAACGTCGAATACGTCAACCATGAGCAGGCCGTGACTGCGGCGGGGGTGGCCATTCCGGGCAGCAGCGGATCGCGCCTTGCGATGCAGGCGGGCGGCCTGTCTTCAAATCGCTGGGGCTTGCGTGGCGTTGAAGACATCGGCGGCGGGCTCAAGGGCCTGTTCGTGCTGGAATCGGGCTTCGGCATGGACACCGGCACGCTGCAGCAAGGTGGCCGTCTGTTCGGCCGGCAGGCGTTTGTGGGCCTGCAGGGCAACTGGGGCAAGATCACGCTGGGTCGTCAGTACACGACGATCTTCGACATGATGGCGAACTTCTCGCCGAGCGGTTACGCCACGCAGTGGGAGCCGGTGGTCGGCCTGCTGGGTGCGAACTTCCGCGAAGACAACATGATCAAGTACGGCGCTGCATTCGGTCCGCTGACGGTCGAAGCTCACTGGGCGTTCGGCGAGCGCACGGGCAGCAACACGGCCAACTCGGCCTACGGCGCCGGCGCGAACTACTTCGCTGGCCCGTTTGGCTTGGGCGTCGCGTATGACGAAGTGAAGGTGCTGACGGCCGCAGAAGCGCTGGGTCTGTCGGGCGGCAACGAATATGCCCGCGACAAGCGCGCTGCCATTGCAGCCAGCTACACCACGGGCCCCGTCAAGGTGATGGCAGGCTTCCGCTATGGCAACACCGAAGCGCCCTCCAGCGGCGCCACTGCAGCACTGACGCCGCACCGCGACGACCTGTACTGGCTGGGTGTGAACTACCAGGCCACCCCGGCACTGGGCCTGACGCTGTCGTACTACTACGACAACATCAAGGAAGCGACCATCGGCGGCGCCACGATCAACCCGCGCAACCCGCAGCAGTGGAACTTCATTGCCGATTACAACTTCTCGAAGCGTACCGACGTGTACCTGACGGCAGCGTATTCGCGCAATGGTTCGCTGAACTGGGATTCGATCGGCTACGCGACCAACCCGGCAACGGGTGCACAAACGTCGGTGGGCTATCTGCCGGCTGCATCGCAGACGTACTTCATCACACCGAACTCGGATAACCAGGTTGGTGTGGCAGTGGGTGTGCGCCACAAGTTCTGACGCACGCTTTGGTTTTTGCCCGCCGCCCCTCTCCTTGGCGGGCGCAGAAAGGCACCTTCGGGTGCCTTTTTGCATGGCCGCGCGCTATGCTCCTGCGACCGAGCCCGCCGCCGGCCAGCAGAACATCGGCACAACAACGAGCGGCACTTCATAACGACAACAACGCCAACCTAACCGGAGACCCGCATGTCCTCTTCGACATCTCCAACCATGGCGCCCGCCGCCCCCGGCGCGGCCACCGACGCCAGCCGCTCGCGCATCGTCTTTGCGAGCTTCATCGGCACGGCCATCGAGTTCTACGATTTCTATGTCTACGCGACAGCCGCGGCACTGGTCATTGGGCCGGTGTTCTTTCCGCATGGCTCTGCCGCCGCACAAGCGCTGTCGGCGTTCGTCACATTCGGCATCGCCTTTATTGCGCGGCCAATCGGCTCGTTCCTGTTCGGCCACTTTGGCGATCGCATCGGGCGCAAGTCGACGCTGGTGGCGTCGCTGCTGGTGATGGGCATTTCGACCACGCTGATCGGGCTGGTGCCGGGGTACGACAGCATCGGCACCCTTGCACCGATCCTGCTGTGTGTGCTGCGCTTTGGCCAGGGCATTGGCCTGGGCGGTGAATGGGGCGGCGCGGCGCTGCTGGCAACTGAGAATGCACCGGCCGGCAAACGCGCCTGGTTCGGCATGTTTCCTCAGCTCGGCCCGTCGGTCGGTTTCCTGGCATCGAACGGCCTCTTCTTCGGGCTGGCGATCGCACTGTCGGACGAGCAGTTCCGCAGTTGGGGCTGGCGCGTGCCGTTCCTGGTCAGCGCAGTGCTCGTGGCGCTGGGCCTGTATGTGCGATTGAAGATCGCCGAGACCCCGGCCTTCCAAGCCGCCATCGACCGGCAGGAGCGCGTGAAGGTGCCGGTCGCCACGCTGCTGGCGCACCACTGGTGGCCGACGCTGCTGGGCGCGCTGGCCATGGTGGTCTGCTACACGCTGTTCTATATCTCGACGGTGTTCTCGCTGTCGTACGGCGTGGGCACGCTGCACTTCTCGCGCCCGAGCTTCCTGGGGCTGCTGTGCCTGGCGGTGGTGTTCATGGGGCTGGCGACGCCGCTGTCGGCGTGGGCGTCGGACCGCTTCGGGCGCAGGCCGGTGCTGATGGTCGGCATCATCGCGGCCATCCTGTCGGGCTTTACGATGGCGCCGCTGCTGGGTAGTGGGCAGACGCCGCTGGTGGCGCTGTTCCTCATCATCGAGTTGTTCCTGATGGGCGTGACCTTCGCGCCGATGGGCGCGCTGCTGCCAGAACTGTTTCCGACCAACGTGCGCTACACAGGCGCCGGCGTGTCGTACAACCTCGGCGGCATTCTCGGCGCGTCGATTGCGCCGTATATCGCGCAGAAGCTGGCCGAGCAAGGCGGCCTGAGCTGGGTAGGCATGTATGTGTCGGCCGCCGCGGTAGTCAGCCTGATCGGCGTGCTGTGCATGCGCGAGACGCGCGATACCCGGCTGATGTAAGGACCCCGCATCGCAACGCGCTTAATCCCACGAGTGGCGGCCCGAGCGACCACGCTTGACGTCGCCACGCGCGCGCTTGCCTTCCAGACGGCGCGTCTTGGAAGCGCGCGTAGGCTTGGTGGCGATGCGCGACTTCGGCACCGAAAGCCCCGTCGCAATGAATGCGGCCAGACGTTCACGGGCGTCCTGGCGATTGCGGTCCTGCGTGCGAAACCGTTGCGCATCGATCACAATCACGCCTTCATCGGTCAAGCGCCGGTCGCGCTTTCCCAACAGGCGAGCCCGCAATGCCTCCGGCAACGACGGCGATTGGGCGATGTCAAAGCGCAACTCCACCGCCGTCGATACCTTGTTGATGTTTTGCCCCCCCGCTCCGCTTGCGCGCACAAAGCGCTCGACCAGCTCCGACTCCGGAATGGACAATTGGGGAGTGATTTTGAGATCGGTGCCGGGCATTGGGGCATTGTAGGAAGAACCGGGTTTTTCTGGAGATCAGCGCATGTATCACGGAGAACGTTTCAACGGCTTCAGCCACCTGGCCGGAGCCATCCTTGCCGCCGGGGGTATGGCCGTTCTGGTAACGTCATCCGCACTGCACCACGACGCGTGGAAGGTCGTTAGCTCCGTGGTGTACGGCACCACGCTCGTCCTGCTCTACACAATTTCCACGCTGTATCACAGCCTGCGCGGCCCCGCCAAAAGCATCTTCCAGCGGCTGGACTATTGCGCCATCTACCTGTTGATCGCCGGTAGCTACACACCGTTTGCGCTAGTGACGCTGCGCGGCCCCTGGGGCTGGGCGCTGTTCGGCATCAACTGGGCGCTGGCAGCCATCGGCATTGCACAGGAACTCTGGATCGGCCACCGCACGCGCCTGTTCTCACTGCTGATTTACGTGGTGATGGGCTGGCTGGTGCTGATTGCCATGGGGCCACTGGCGGCCGCGTTGCCTGCGCCGGGCCTGTGGTGGCTGGTAGCGGGCGGCGCGCTTTATACGGCTGGCATCGGCTTCTTTCTCTTTGACGAGAAGGTGCGGCACTTCCACGGCATCTGGCATCTGTTTGTGCTGGCAGGCAGCGCTTGTCAGTTCGTCAGCATCCTCCTGTACGTGGGCTGACCGGCCCCGCCTTCCTAGTACCGGACTAAAGAAAAAGCCGCGATTCGTCGCGGCTTTTTCTTTGCGGCTACGCAGACTCAAGCACGCTTCTTCATCGCCTCGTCGCGCAGTTCGCGGCGCAGGATCTTGCCGACGTTGGTCTTCGGCAGCTCGTTGCGGAACTCGATGAACTTCGGGCGCTTGTAGCCGGTGAGCTGTTCCTTACAGAACTCCTGCAGCTTCTGCTCCGTGAGCGTCGGATCGCGACGCACCACGAACAGCTTCACCACTTCGCCGGAATGCACGTCGGGCACGCCCACGGCGGCCACTTCCAGCACGCCCGGGCACATCGCCACCACGCCTTCGATCTCGTTCGGGTACACGTTGAAGCCCGACACCAAGATCATGTCCTTCTTGCGATCGACGATCTTGGTGTAACCGCGCTCGTCCATCACGCCCACGTCGCCGGTCTTGAAGAAACCGTCGGCGTACATGACCTTGGCGGTCTCGTCCGGACGCTTCCAATAACCTGCCATGACTTGCGGGCCACGGATGCAGATTTCGCCCGGCTGGCCGATCGGCTGATCGCGGCCTTCGTCGTCGCGAATGGCGATTTCAGTGCCCGGAATCGGCAACCCGACGGTGCCCGAAAATTTGTCGGTATCGGTCGGGTTGCAGATGGCCGACGGCGAGGTTTCCGACAGGCCATAGCCTTCGATGATCGGGCAGCCGGTCACTTCGAGCCACTTCTTTGCAACAGCTTCCTGCACCGCCATGCCGCCGCCGTTGGCCACGCGCAGGTTGGAGCAATCGACGTCCTTGAACTCGGGGTTGTTCAGCAGCGCGTTGTACAGCGTGTTCACGGCCGGGAACATGTGGAAGCGATACTGCTTGAGCACCTTGATGAAGCCGGGGATGTCGCGCGGGTTCGGGATCAACACCGCCAGCCCGCCCTTGCGCATCGACAGCAGGCAGCACACCGTCAGCGCGAAGATGTGATACAGCGGCAGCGCGGTGATCGTGATGATCTCTTCGTCGGCGGCCAGCATGCGGCCGTCGCGGCCGGGCTTGGTGAGCGCCGGGTTCATCCACGCTTCCGATTGCAGCACGTTGGCGACGATGTTCCGATGCAGCAGCGTCGCGCCCTTCGACACGCCGGTCGTGCCGCCTGTGTATTGCAGGAAGGCCACGTCGTCGGGGCCGACGGAGGTCGGCTTGAGCGTCTGCTTGGTGCCCTCTTGCAGCGCGGTGTTGAAGCGGATGCAGCTGGGCAGTTCCCACGCCGGCACCATCTTCTTGACGCTGCGCACGACGAAATTGACCAGCATGCCCTTGAGCCCGCCAAGCATGTCGCCCATGCTGGCCACCACGATGTGCTTGATCGGTGTATTGGGCAGCACCTGCTGCAGCGTCGTCGCGAAGTTCTCCAGGATGATGATGGCTTCCGCGCCGCTGTCCTTGAGCTGGTGTTCCAGTTCGCGCGGGGTATAGAGCGGATTGACGTTGACGACCACATAGCCGGCGCGCAGCACGGCGGCCAGCGCCACCGGGTACTGCAGCACGTTCGGCATCATCAGCGCGACGCGCGCGCCCGGTGCCAGACCGCGCGATTGCAGCCACGCCGCCAGTTGGCGCGAAAGCGTATCCAGCTCGCCGTAGGTCAGCACCTTGCCCATGCATTCAAATGCACGGCGGTTGCGGTTCTTCTGGAAAGAATCCTCAAGCAGATGGGCCAGCGATCGATACTGCGATGCATCGATCTCGGCCGGCACCCCAGCGGGGTACTGCTTCAGCCACGGCTTATCCATGGGTGTGTCTCCTGGCGATTGTCGATTTTTTCGAATGGTCGTTCGTTTTTTTCGGCATCCTACGCGGATGTCTGTGTCAAAACAATAACTTAGACAGTTCCCTCAGCCGGTCCAGGCTGCTTGAAACTGGTGCGGAAAACGATCTTGGCATCACTTTTGCGTGATGCCCTCCGACTTGGCCATCGCCGCAGGCGCGAGCACCCGCAGTGCTACCTCGCGCTGTTGTTTCGATTCGCTCGCCATGGCTTTGACGTCGGCATAGAAGCGCGCCCAGTCGCCACCGTCGCGGTGGTATAGCGCCGTGAACGCCGGCACCCATTCCAGGTAGCTCGCGACTGCCCCCAGATGCGCGTTCGACAGCGGCTGCGCAAACCAGCGGTCGTAACCGGTATAACCGCCCCAGCTTGCTTTGAGCTTGGCGTAATCGGCCTGCAGGCTCGCGAAGATGGCGCGTTTTCCGGCGCGCTTCTCATCGTCCGACACGGGGCTCGCATACAGCGCCTCGAGCCGGTTGCGGTACGCCAGCAGGAGGGCGCGGAATTGTACGCGCCGGGCGTCGTACGTGGCGTATTCCGCGCGAATTTCCGGGGTGGCGGCATCGGCCAGCCAGCGTTCGACACCAATGGTTTCGACCGTGGTGGCAAACGATTCGTTGAACGCGGTATCACCCTTGGCGTAGACGACCTGATGCGCCAGCTCATGAAAAATCAGCCGCGCCAGCTCGCCTTCGGGCAGGCCGACGAAGGTATTGAGCAGCGGGTCGTCGAAATAACCCAGTGTGGAATACGCAGGAATGCCGGCCACATCGACGTCCAGGCCTTGGGCGCGCAAGGTATCGGCGTAGGCCATGGCGGCGTTGCGGTCGTAATACCCTCGATAGGTCACGCAGCCGACGACGAGGAAACACCATTCCTTGAGCTTGACCGACAGCTCGGGCGCGGCAAATACGTTCCACACCGCAAAGGGGCGCTTGAGATTGGCGTAGACGCGATAGCTGCCGTTGTCGGGCAAGCCCAGCTCGCGAGAGGCATAGATGCGAATGCTGCGCGCATCTTCCAGGCGCTTGGCGAGCTTGTCGTTGTGGGCCTGCCGCGCGTTGTCGATGGCTTGGTCGATCGACTCCCGCTGCGCCATCAGCAAAAGATGTCCGCTGACCGACTGATAGTAATAGCCGACCGTGTCGCAGCCGGCCAGCAAGGCCGAACCGGCAAGCGACAGCGCAAGGCACAGCGCGCGGGCGGCACGCATGACGGCCACGTCAGGCGGCCTGTGCCAACGGCGCGACCTCGACCAGGCAATCGTAGAAGGTAGGCGCACGCCCCATGTCGGTCAGCCGCTGGCTGGTCAGCTCGTTCGCGTTGGTGCCATCGGGCGAGAGCTTCTTCCACCAGATCGACAGGCCGACGACCACGCCGCGCCGCGCACGGTCGGTCACGCGGGCGCGCGCCTGCATGGTGCCGCGATCGTTGAAGATGCGGACCAGTTCGCCATCGACAACGCCGCGCGCATTCGCATCGTCGGGGTGGATGTCGAGATGCGGCTCGCCTTCAGTGTTGCGCAGGCTGTCGACGTTGACGAAAGTGGAGTTCAGGAAGTTGCGCGCCGGCGGCGAGATCATCGACAGCGGATACCGCTTGGCCAGCTCTGGCGTGCTGATGGCCGACTCATGCGGCGGCACATAGCCGGGAAGCGGGTCGAGTCCGTCTTTGGCCATCTGTTCGGAATAGAACTCGCAGCGGCCGGACGGCGTGCGATAGCCGCCACGTGCCAGCGGCGCAGCCGGGTGCGCCAGCTTCTGCCAGCCCTCGCGCTTGAGCGTGGCCCAGTCGATGTGCGCGGCGGCCGGATCGTCACGGCGCACGGCCTGGGCGGCGATGTCGTCGTCGGAATCGGCAAAGCACGCATCCGTCAGGCCCATGCGCTGCGCAATACGGCGGAAGATCTCCGTGTTCGGCAGCGACTGGCCCATGGGCGCAATGGCAGCGTTGTTGGCCAGCACGTAGGTGTGGCCGTAAGCCTTGTGCACATCGACGTGTTCGAGCTGCGTGGTGGCGGGCAGCACGATGTCGGCGTAGTCGGCCGTGTCGGTCTGGAAATGCTCCAGCACCACGGTGAAGAGATCTTCGCGTGCAAATCCGGCGGCGACCTTGCGCGAGTCGGGCGCCACCGCCACGGGGTTGCTGTTGTAGACGACCACCGCCTCGACCTTCGGCCCGAACGACGCATCGCCCGCATGCAGCAGCGCATCGCCGATGGTGCTCATGTTGATCGTGCGCGGCATGCGGGGCCACGTCGGCAGCAAGTCAGGGCGCTGCAGCTTCGCGTTGTCGATGGGGAAGAAACCGGACGTCGACAGTTGCAGGCCGCCCGCCGCATCGCGCCACGCGCCCACCAGCGACGGCAGGCATGCGACCGCGCGCACGCCCTGCCCGCCGCCATGTGCGCGCTGCATGCCGTAATTCAGGCGAATGGCCGCCGGCTGCTTGTCACGCACGACGGTCGTGCCGTACAGCTTGGCGAGCCACTCGATATCCGCCGCGTCCACCCCGCACAGCGTGGCCGCATATTCCGGCGTGTATTGCTGCGCGCGCTCACGCAGCGCATGGAAGCCCAGCGTGTGGTTGCCAATGTAATCGTGGTCGAGCAGGTCATCTCGGATCAACACGTGGATCATCGCCAGCGCCAGCGCCGCATCGGTACCGGGGCGCACCGCCAGATGGCGATGGCACTTCTCGGCCGTCAGCGAACGATACGGGTCGATGGCGACGAGCGTGGCGCCGCGCCGTTTGGCTTCTTGCGCGCGTGTCCAGAAATGCAGGTTCGACGCGATCGGATTGGCGCCCCAGATCAGGATCAGCTTGGCGTCCTGCACGTGCTCAATGTCCATGCCGAGGCTAGCGCCATATGTGTAGCGCAGCGCCGTCGCGCCGGCCGATGCGCAGATCGTGCGATCGAGCAGCGACGCCCCGAGCTTATGGAAGAAGCGCGCGGCCATGCTCTCGCCCTGCACCAGGCCCATCGTGCCGGCATAGCTGTACGGAAGAATGGCCTCCGGATTGCGCGCCGCAATGTCGCCCAGGCGCGTGGCGATGGTGTCGATGGCTTCGTCCCACGAAATCGGTTCGAACTTGCCCTCGCCCTTGGCGCCCACGCGCTTCATTGGCGTCAGCAGGCGGTTCGGGTGGTACGTGCGTTCTGCATATCGATTGACCTTGGTGCACAGCACGCCAGCCGTCGTCGGGTGGTCCGGATCGCCCTGCACGCGGGTGGCGCGGCCGTCCTCGACGGTGACGAGCAAGGCGCAGGTGTCGGGGCAGTCGTGCGGGCAGGCGGCACGGATGACTTGGGTGGACATCAAGGGGCTCCGGATTGGGTGGCGGCTGGCGCATGTTGGTGTCATCGCTTAGCCGCAGGTATCCGGAAATTGTAATCGCCTGCTAGGGGCTTCGCAGCGGTGTGGAGCCGCGCGTGACGAGTCGCCCCGTGAGCAGCACGCGACGCGTCGGCAGGGCGGGCTGCGCGAGGCGGTCCTGCAGCATTGCCATGGCCATGCGGCCAATGTCGTAGACCGGCTGTTCGATCACGGTGATGCCCGGGCCGGCGAGCTCCGTCCAAGGCTCGTTGTCAAAGCCCGCCACGGCGATGTCGCGAGGCACGTCCAGCGAAAGCTTGCGCAACGTACGCAGCACGCCAAGCAGCGATTGCGCGTTACTCGCAACCAGCGCGTCGGGCCGCTCACGTTCTGCGCCGGACAGCCATGCCAGCGTCTCGGCCTCCGCCGCCTCGGCAGTGGGCAGGATGAAGCGTGCCTCCAGCGTCATGCCGTGGCGCGCCAGCGCCGTCGCAAATCCCGCCTGGCGTTCAGCGCCCGTGCTACTTGTCCGCCCGAACAAGCCGCCGATACGCCGGTAGCCTTGCGCAGCGAGATGCTCGGCCAGCGCTTGCGCCGCCTGCTGGTTATCGAGCACCACGGCATCGGTCCCGCAGGCCGGGCCCGCACGGTCGATCAGCACGACCGGATAGCCGAGATGCACCGGTTGCTGCGCTTCGGCAATGCCGCGCGTCGGCGAGAGGATCACGCCCGTCACGCGCTCCTCTTCCATCAGGCGCAGGTACATCGCCTCCTTCTCAGGGTCTTCGTCGGAATTGCAAAGGATGACGCGCAGGCCGGCGGCGTAGGCCGCGTCTTCCACCGCCCGGCTGACGCTGGTGAAGAACGGGTTGCGGATGTCGGACACGATCAGCCCGACGGTCTGCGCCTGCTGCGAGCGCAGCCGCCGCGCCGACAGGTTCGGCCGATACCCGGACGCTGCCACCGCCGCATCGACGCGCCGGCGCAGTTCTGCGCTCACGGGGCCGCCGGCAAGCGCGCGTGACACCGTTGCCACCGACACCCCCGCTGCCGCCGCTACGTCCTTGATTCGAACCGTCATATTGAAATCGTTTCCAAAGAATGCGTCATCATAGCGAATGACCGCCTTGCCTCCAATGTTCCAATCGCCTAGGGAAACCCCGTAAATACTGGAATAACCGTCACTTTGTGTCGCGCCGCACATTGACACTCGCACTGTAATCGATTTCAATTCGCGATCATCGACGACACGCACGCCGGGCCTTGGAGCACGGCAGCCGCAGGAGACCCCGCCGCATGGCTTCCGCCCTGATCTGCGCCGAACGCATCCGTCTGCAACAACGCGCCACCGACAAGGAAAGCGCCATCCGCGCCGCCGGCCAATTGCTGGCCGACGCCGGCTGCATCGACCCCGCCTATATCGACAGCCTGCTGCGCCGCGAGACCGTGGCTAACACGTTCCTCGGTCACGGCGTCGCCATTCCGCATGGCATGGGCGAGGACCGCCACCTGATCCGCCAGACGGGCATTGCGGTGCTCCAATTTCCCGAGGGGCTGGAATGGCACCCGGGGCAGACCACGCACCTGGTATTTGCCATCGCCGCGCAGTCGGACGAGCACATCACCTTGCTGCGCCGGCTGACGCGGCTGCTGAATGACGACATGCGCCTGCGGCAGCTCTTCACCACGCAGAACGCCGAAGAGCTTGTCGCCGCGCTCTCTAGCGACGCGCCCGCGCCCGCCACCAGCACGCCCGGCGCCGACCTCGCCGAGCAGCGCACCTTGACACTGGAATACCCGAGCGGCCTGCACGCCCGCCCGGCCGCGCAGTGGGTGGAAGCCGCCCGCCGCTTTGCCGCGCGCGTGCAAGTGCGTCATGGGGACGAAACCGCCGACGCAAAGAACCTGGTGGCGTTGCTGCAACTGGGGCTTGCGGTTGGCGCCAGGCTCACGCTCTCTGCGGAAGGCCCCGACGCCGGTGCCGCGCTCGACGCCCTCCAGCAAACCATTCGAGGCCTGACGGCGCAGGAACGCGCCCAGGCGGCACGTGACACGCAAGCAGCACGCACGCGCCAGAACGCGCACGGGTGGCAAGCCGATGCGGCATTGCCCGCCATCGGCGGCATTGCGGCAAGTCCCGGGCTGGCGATCGGTCCCATCCACGTGCTCCAGCATGGCGCGTCGACCGTGCCTGATCACCCTGTCGCACTGACCACCGGCGGCGATCTGCTCGATCAGGCGCTGGCCCGCACACGCGCGGAGCTGGAAGCCCTTGCACGCGACACCGCCGCCCGCCTGGGCGAAGCGGAAGCGGGCATCTTCAAGGCCCAGGCCGAACTGCTGGGCGATACCGATCTCATGACGCTGACGTGCCAGGCCATGGTCGAAGGCCACGGCGTGGCGTGGTCCTGGCATCAGGCCGTCGAACGCTTGGCCGAGCGGCTGGGCGCGCTCGGCAACCCGCTCCTGGCAGCGCGCGCGGCGGATTTGCGCGACGTGGGGCGGCGCGTGCTCGGCCATATCGATCCGTCGCTGCGCAGTGCAGCGCAAACGCTGCCGGATACGCCGTGCATTCTGGTTGCGGCAGATCTGTCGCCTTCGGATACGGCGGCACTCGATACGCGACGCATCATCGGCATCGTCACTGCGCAAGGCGGTCCGACCTCACATACGGCCATCCTGACGCGCACGCTGGGCATCCCGGCCGTCGTGGCAGCCGGCCCTGCCGTGCTCGATGTGGCAACGGGCACGCAGGCCATCATCGACGGCATCGGCGGCCGTCTGGTGCTGGATCCCGATGCCGCGAGCATCGCCAGCGCCCGTGCCTGGCTGCAGGAAGACGCCGCCCGCGCGCAGCGTGAGCAGGCAGAGCGCGGCTTGCCCGCCCGCACACGTGACGGCCACACGGTGGAGATCGCCGCCAACGTCAACCTGCCGGCGCAGGCGGTCGAAGCGCTCACGCTCGGCGCGGAAGGCATTGGCCTGATGCGCACCGAATTCCTGTTCCTCGAACGCGATCACGCGCCCGACGAAGACACGCAATACGCCGTCTACGCCGATATGCTCAACGCCCTCGGCGGCCGCCCGCTGATCGTGCGCACGCTGGACATCGGCGGCGACAAGCAAGTCCCGCATCTGAACCTGCCGACGGAAGACAACCCGTTCCTCGGTGTGCGCGGTGCGCGCCTGCTGCTGCGCCGGCCCGACCTCATGGAGCCGCAACTGCGAGCGCTCTATCGTGCCGCCCGCGATGCCGGCGAGGCGAGTGCCCTGTCGATCATGTTTCCGATGATCACCTCGTTGGAGGAAGTGACGTCGCTGCGCGCCGCATGCGAGCGCATTCGCGCTGAACTCAACGCGCCCACGGTGCCGCTGGGCATCATGGTGGAGGTGCCAGCCGCCGCGCTGCTGGCCGATCGCCTGGCCGAGCATGTCGACTTCTTCTCCATCGGAACGAACGACCTCACGCAATACACGCTGGCGATCGATCGCCAGCATCCTGATCTCGCGGCCGAGGCCGATAGCCTGCACCCGACAGTGCTGCGCCTGATCCAGCAGACCGTGCAAGGCGCCACACGCCACGGGCGCTGGGTCGGCGTATGTGGCGGCTTGGCGGGAGACCCATTCGGCGCGCTGCTGCTCACGGGGCTTGGCGTGCATGAACTGTCGATGAGCCCGCGCGATATTGCGCCGGTCAAGGCGCGGCTGCGCGAGGCGCACATCCGCGCGCTGTCGCAACTCGCAGAACGGGCGTTGGCCTGCGCTTCCGCTCAGGAAGTGCGCGCCCTGGAAACCACGTTGCCGATGCAAGCCGGTGGCAAGGAGATGGCCGCATGAGCAGGCAACCGCGCATCGTCACCGTTACGCTCAACCCGGCCATCGACATGACCATTGGTCTGGAGCGCCTCGAACGCGGCCGCGTCAACATCGGCCGCAGCGTCACGCAACAGGCCGGTGGCAAGGGCGTCAACGTTGCCGCTTGTCTGGCCGATTGGCAGGTACCGGTGATCGCCACGGGCCTCCTCGGCGACGCCAACGCCGAGCTGTTCGAAGCGCTGTTTGCGCGCAAGGGCGTGCTTGATGGCTTCTGCCGCGTGCCCGGCACCAATCGCACGAACATCAAGATCAGCGACCAGGCAGACGGGCAGACCACCGACATCAATCTGCCAGGCATTGACGCCACATCCGCAGAGTTCGACGCGCTGTGCGACCGCATCGACGCGTTCGCCGACATTGCGGGTGCGGCGCTGTGCGGCAGCTTGGCCGGAGGCTTGCAGCCCGATAGCTACGTGAGATTGCTGGCGCGGCTGAACCGCCGCGGTGTCCCCACCTTGCTCGATACCAGCGGCGCACCGCTCGCGCAGGTGCTGGCGGCCCCGCGCGATGCCCTGCCGACGGCCATCAAGCCAAACCGGCACGAACTGGAACTGTGGGCGGGCACATCGCTGCCCACGCTGGCTGAAACGGTGGACGTGGCACGCGCCATCCACGCGCGTGGCGTGGTGCAGGTCATCGTTTCACTGGGCGAGGACGGTGCGTTGTTCGTCACAGCGGAAGGCACGTGGCAAGCGAGCCTCCCGCCGGTACGCACCGCCAGCACCGTCGGCGCGGGTGACGCCATGGTGGCCGGCGTGCTGGCCGGCTGGCATGCCGGTGCTGGCATGGAAGAGACCGTGCGTCTTTCGGTGGCCTTTGCCGCATGCAAGTTGCAACGCCTGGGCCCGCACCTCCCTGCCCCGGGGCAGGTACGCGAACGCGCGGCCGCCGTCCAGATGCAGCGCGTGGCCTGACGCCGCGTACATCGCATCGCCACACGCTCAACGCATTCAAGGAGCCGATCATGGCAAACCTGCTGGCAATTCTCGGTGCGGATGGACGCACCACCCGCGCGATGCTCGCCGGTGCGGCCCTGCGCCATGCAGCGCGCGAATCGGGCTACAAGCTCGACGTGGACGTGCGCGGCCCGGACACCGCGTCGGTCGTCGACACGGCGGCGCTGACCACCGCCGAGGCCGTCGTCTGGGCCGGCCTCTCGCCCGACGCGGCGGCTCGCCACGCCAATCCGCGCACGCTTGAAGTCACGCTGGACGAAGTGCTGGCGGACGCCCGGGCCGTGCTCGCCCGCATGATGCACAGCGCCCCGCCCGCTCCGAAAACCGGCGTGCAAGCTCAACGCATCGTCGCCATCACGTCGTGCCCGACCGGTATCGCCCATACCTTCATGGCAGCGGAGGCTCTCACGCAGGCCGCCGGCGCGCTCGGTCACACGATCCACGTGGAAACGCAGGGCTCGGTGGGCGCACAGAACACGCTGTCGGCCGATGCCATCGCCAGCGCGGATCTCGTGCTGATCGCTGCCGACACGCAGGTGGACCTGTCTCGCTTTGCCGGCAAGCGCGTCTTCCGCGCCGGCACCAAGGCCGCCATTCACGATGGGCAGGCGCTGATCCGTCGTGCCTTCGATGAGGCGTCCGTAGACAATCCCGGGACGGCGCAGTCAGGGCGCACCGCGGCTGCCGCTGCCGAACAGCAGCGCACCGGCCCGTACAAGCACCTGATGACGGGTGTGTCGTTCATGCTGCCCTTCGTGGTGGCGGGGGGCATTCTCATCGCGCTAGCGTTTGCCCTGGGCGGCATCTACGTGACGGACCCGTCGGCCAGCCACACGCTGGGCGGCGTGCTGTTCCAGATCGGTGCCAAGTCAGCGTTTGCCTTGATGGTGCCGGTGCTTGCCGGATACATCGCCTATTCGATCGCCAGCCGGCCGGGTATTGCCCCTGGGATGGTCGGCGGCATGCTGGCCGCCAGCCTGGGCGCCGGGTTTCTTGGCGGCATCGTGGCCGGATTCGTCGCCGGCTATGGCACCGAGGCGCTCAACCGTTGGCTGAAGTTGCCGCGCAACCTGGAGGGGCTGAAACCGGTGCTGATCCTGCCGGTGCTGGGCTGCCTGCTGACCGGCCTGGTGATGCTGTATGTGGTCGGCGCGCCGGTTGCCGCGTTGCTCGCCTCCCTCACGACCTGGCTGCGCGGCATGCAAGGCGCCAACGCGGTACCGCTGGGCGCACTGCTGGGCGGCATGATGGCCTTTGACATGGGTGGCCCCATCAACAAGGCTGCATATGCCTTCAGCACCGGGCTGATCGGCGCACAGGTCTACACGCCGATGGCCGCCACCATGGCCGCGGGCATGACGCCACCGCTGGGCATCGCTCTGGCGGCATGGCTCTTCCCGTCGCGGTTTACCCGAGACGAACGCCAGGCGGCAAGGGCCACCGCCGTGCTCGGCCTCGCCTTCATCAGTGAGGGGGCGATCCCGTATGCGGCCCGGGACCCATTCCGCGTGATTCCAGCGCTTGTGGTGGGATCAGCCTGCGCGGGCGCCCTATCGATGCTGTTCGGGGTGGAACTGCGCGTGCCGCACGGCGGGGCATTTGTGCTGCCGATCCCAAACGCGGTGACGCACCTGGGCGGCTATGTGGTGGCGTTGGTGGCCGGCACCGTTGTTACCGCCGTGCTGCTTGCAGTGATGAAGCGCCGGGTGACTGAAGCCGCCTGAAACGGCGCCTCGTGTGAAGGACGCCGCGCACATCGCGCGCCTTCTTTGTCTCAAAAACGCTCAAAAGCGACGCTGCCCGCCCGATTCTGTTTGCCTCCCCAGCCCGTTTAGCTATGATGCCGGGCAAATCAACTCTCGGGGGAGAGCAATGCAATCTCGCAGAATCACCGGGCTGATGGCCATGTTCGCAGCGGGCATCATCGGGATGGCGTCAAGCGGCGCGAGCGCCGAGACGGGCGTGACCAACGACGCGATCATCGTCGGCCAATCGGCACCGATGAGCGGGCCGGCGGCGCAACTCGGTCAGCAGATGAACCGCGGCGCTCAGTTGTACTTCAATGCCGTCAACGCGGCGGGTGGCGTCAACGGCCGCAAGATCGAGCTGAAAGTGCTCGACGATTTCTACGAGCCCGATGCGGCTGCCCGCAACACCAAGACCCTCATCGAAGACACCAAGGTCTTCGCCCTGTTCGGCTATGTCGGTACGCCTACGAGCCTGGCAGCGCTGAAGATCGCCAACCCGGCCGGCGTGCCGTTCTTTGCGCCGTACTCGGGCGCCGCAGCGTTGCGCGAGCCGTTCGCACGCAATGTGTTCCACGTGCGCGCCAGCTACAACGATGAAACCGCCGCCATCGTCCAGCAGATTCACACCACGGGCCTCAAGCGCATTGCCGTGGTCTATAACGACGACGCCTACGGCAAGGCGGGCCTCGACGGTGTACAACGCGCGCTCAAACTGCCGGCAAACCAGGGGGTGACGCTCGTCGCTCAAGCCAGCGTCGTCCGTAACACCACCGACGTGAAAGGCGCGATCTCGACCGTGCTCGCGCAGAAGCCCGAGGCCGTCGTTGTCATCAGTGCGTACCAAACCGTGGCAGCCCTCGTGAAGGGCGCACAAGATCAGGGCTATGCGGGCCAGTTCTACAACGTGTCGTTTGTCGGTACCAAGGCGCTCGCCAACGCACTCGGCAAGGCCGGCGGCGGCGTAATCATCTCTCAGGTGATGCCGTATCCGTATAGCGGTGCATCGCCCGTGGTGCGCGATTACCAGAAGCTGCTCAAATCCGATGGCATTACCGATTTCGACTACGGAAGCATCGAGGGCTACGTCGCGGCGCGCGTCTTTGTTGAAGGTCTCAAGCGTGCTGGCCGCGACCTGACACGAGAGAAGTTCATCGGCGCGCTGGAGTCGATGGGCAACTACGACGTGGGGGGCTTTAACGTGAACTTCTCGCCCGCAAACCACGTGGGCTCCAAGTTTGTTGAGATGACGATCATCAACTCGAACGGCCAAGTGATCCGCTGAACGAGCATTACTAAAAAAAACCGGGCCACGTGCCCGGTTTCTTTTTGCGCTCAAGCCGGCTGCATGTTCCGCTGCGCGAGCCGCCGCATGAATGCTTCGCACTGCGCAATCTGCGCAAGTTCGATGTACTCGTTAGGCTTGTGCGCCTGCTCGATATTGCCCGGACCGCACACCACAGTCGGGATGCCCGCGCGCGAGAACAGTCCCGCTTCCGTCCCATAGTCGACCTTGCCGACCGTGCCCAGGCTATCGGCCAACGCTTGCGCCAGCGTCACCAGCTCGTGCGATGGCGCAATCGACAGGCCCGGCGTGTTCGCCTTCATGGCGAAGCTGATCTCAGCATCAGCAGAAATCTCGCGCATCTGCGGCAGCAACGTCTGTTGCGCATAGCGCTCGACCTCGCCGAAAAGCCAATCCGGATCTGTGCCTGGGAGATAGCGGAAGTCAAAGGTGAATTCGCAATCGCGCGGCACCACGTTGGTGGCAATGCCGCCCTTGATCGTGCCCGTGTTCAAGGTGGTGTGCGGCACAACAAAGGCGGCATCGCGTGCCTCTTCCGCCGCCAGACGCGCGGCCAGCGAGCGAATATGCGCAATCAACAGCGCCGCAAACTCGATGGCATTCACGCCCTGCGGCGTCAACGCGGAATGCGCTTCCTTGCCGCGCACGCAGCATCGATATTCGCGCTTGCCCTTGTGCGCAATGATGGCGCGCATCGACGTGGGTTCGCCGACGATGCAACCTGCGGGCTGAACGCCGTTGGTCTCCAGATCACGCAGCAGGCTGCGCACGCCCACGCAGCCGATCTCTTCGTCGTACGACAGCGAGAGGTGAAAGCTGGCATCGCCCTCCGCCGCCATGAACACGGGCACATTCGCGAGCGCCACGGCAATGAAGCTCTTCATGTCGGCCGTACCGCGCCCGTACAGGCGACCATCGCGGATCTGCGCATCGAATGGGTTCGACTCCCAAGACTGACCGTCGACGGGCACCACATCGGTATGCCCTGATAGCACCAGCCCCGGCTTGCGGCCTGGTGACAGCGTCGCAAACAGGTTCGCCTTGGCGCCCGTTGCGTCATACGTCAGTCGACAGTCCGCCCCCTGCGCTCGCAACCGATCGCGCACCCATTCGATCAGGCCAAGATTGGAATTGCGGCTTACCGTATCGAACGCCACCAGGGTGCGAATCAATTGCAGAACTTCGTCGGAAGGTTGCGATGCAGCAGCAATGGGGTCGGCAGACATGATGGGTTCGGGTCGTTCTCGTAGCGCTCGCCCAGCCGTGGCGGGAGCCCAAAGGGCGGCGCGCGGCCAATTGGCGAGGCTCCAGTGTAGGCGTTTCGGGCCGGCTGGGCTTTGGCTGTAATTGGCAGCGCACGAGCCATCGCGTGAAGAATCCATACGGGACTGCATGGACGGATCAAGCAATTGGTTGATAGCCGGTCGGGAATCGCCCTTCGGCGTATGATCGAACGTGATTCCGAACCTTCAGCCAGAACACGAGCATCTCATGAAGCTGATCCCAGAAATCCAAGCCGCGCAGCCCGAGATCCAGGCGCTGCGACGCGACATCCACGCGCACCCCGAACTGTGCTTCGAAGAACAGCGCACCTCCGACCTGGTCGCCGCGAAGCTCGCCGAATGGGGCATCGAAGTGCATCGGGGCCTGGGCAAGACCGGCCTCGTCGGCGTTATCCGCAACGGTGAGGGCAAGAGCATCGGCCTGCGCGCCGATATGGACGCACTACCGCTCGCCGAGGCCAACCAGTTTGAGCATCGCTCCAAACACGACGGCAAGATGCACGCATGCGGCCACGACGGCCACACAGCAATGCTGCTCGGCGCTGCGCATTACCTGTCCAAGCACCGCAATTTCAGTGGCACCGTAAACCTGATCTTCCAACCCGCCGAAGAAGGCGGAGGCGGCGCACGCGAGATGATCAAGGACGGCCTGTTCGATCGATTCCCGTGCGACGCCGTCTTCGGCCTGCATAACTGGCCGGGCGTGCCGGTCGGCGCATTCGGTACACGCGCTGGCGCGCTAATGGCATCGAGCAACGAGTTCCGCGTCACGATCAAGGGAAAGGGTGCGCACGCTGCGCTGCCGCACAACGGCAACGATCCGGTGTTTGTCGGCGCTCAGGTGGTATCGGCACTGCAAGGCATCATCACGCGCAACAAACGCCCGATCGACACCGCAGTCCTCTCCGTCACACAGTTCCATGCCGGCGATGCGACCAACATCATCCCGAACGAAGCCTGGATTGGCGGCACGGTACGCACCTTCTCCACCGAAGTCCTCGACTTGATCGAGCGCCGTATGGAAGAAGTCTCTAGGGGCATCGCCGCCGCATACGATTGCACGATCGACTTCGTCTTCCACCGCAACTATCCGCCGACAGTGAACACGGAAAATGAAACGCAGTTCGCGGCAGCTGTCATGCGAGAGCTCGTCGGCGCAGATAATGTAGAAGCGAATATTGATCCAACCATGGGTGCAGAAGATTTCTCGTTCATGCTGATCGAGAAGCCCGGCTGCTTCGCCTTCATCGGCAACGGCGACGGCGACCACCGGGAACAAGGCCATGGTCTGGGACCGTGCATGCTGCACAACCCAAGCTACGACTTCAATGACGAGTTGCTGCCGCTCGGTGCGACATATTGGGTTCGCCTAGTCGAGAAATTCTTGGCACGAAACTAGTCAGCCCGTTCACGAGCAAATAGAG
>JYOB01000011.1:33572-47349 GCA_000955795.1 Burkholderiaceae bacterium 26 | reverse complement strand
TTTCTTTGCTTACTTTCTTTGGCAAGACAAAGAAAGTGAGTCAGCCCCGGCAGGGGATGAAACAAGGGATGAACCAAAACACCAATCCATCCCTGTATCCAAATCCACTCAGCCAGTAATCAAAATCGCCCGAAAATCATTCACATTAGTCCGCGTCGGCCCAGTCACAATCAAATCGCTCAACGCATCAAAAAACCCATACCCATCGTTGTTGTCGAGCAGCTGCTTCGGCTTCAACCCAAGCACCTCAGCACGCGTCAGGCTATCCGGCGTAAGGATCGCCCCAGCGTTGTCTTCAGAACCATCGATCCCATCGGTATCGCAAGCAATCGCATGCACACCCAGCAGGCCATCCAACGCCACGCCCAGCGCCAGCAGGAACTCGGCATTGCGCCCGCCGCGGCCGTTACCGCGCACGGTCACCGTGGTTTCACCACCCGACAGAATCACGCACGGTTTGGTGAACGGCTGATTGCGCGCCACGATCTGCCGCACGATGCCGGCGTGCACTTCGGCCACATCGCGCGCCTCGCCTTCAATGCTGTCCGACAGGATGTGCGCTTCATAACCGAGTGCGCGTGCCTGTGCGGCTGCCGCTTCCAGCGCGTGCTGCGCCGTCGCAATGACGTGGCTGCGATGGCCTTCGAAACGTGCATCGCCGGGTTTTGGCGT
Organism: Burkholderiaceae bacterium 26; assembly: GCA_000955795.1. Taxonomy (GTDB): domain Bacteria; phylum Pseudomonadota; class Gammaproteobacteria; order Burkholderiales; family Burkholderiaceae; genus Ralstonia; species Ralstonia chuxiongensis. Next base: position 46,677 of record JYOB01000011.1, on the reverse strand, counting down.
TTCGCCCGCGCCGGTTTCCAGATGACGACGCACCGCTTCAGGCACGTCGATGCCGTATTTGTCGATCACGGCCAGGGCATCCGCGCAGGTGGTGGCGTCGGGCAGCGTCGGGCCGCTGGCGATGAGCGTCGGGTCGTCGCCGGGAATATCGGAGATCAGCAGCGTCTCTACGCGTGCCGGTGCGCATGCCAGCGCCAAGCGCCCGCCCTTGATCGACGAGAGGTGCTTGCGCACGCAGTTCATCTCGCCGATGCTGGCGCCGCTTTTGAGCAGCGCGCGGTTGACGGACTGCTTGTCGGCCAGCGTCAGGCCTTCGGCCGGAGCGGCCAGCAGGGCCGAGCCACCGCCCGAGATGAGGCACAGGACGAGGTCGTCTTTCGTCAAACCTTCGAGCAGGCCGACCATGCGTTGCGCGGCGCGTTGGCCAGCCGCATCGGGCACGGGGTGCGAGGCTTCAACCACTTCAATGCGGCCTTGCGTGCCGGGCGCGCGGCCGTGCTCGTAACGCGTGACGACCAGGCCAGACAGCTCGCCCTTCCAGTGCTGCTCCACCGCCTCGGCCATCGCGGCAGCGCCCTTGCCAGCCCCGATGACGATGGTGCGGCCACGCGGCGGTTCGGGCAGGAATGCCGGCAAGCATTGCGCAGCGCTGACCGCAGCCACCGCAGTATCAAACAGGCCGTGCAGCAACGCGCGCGGCGACGGATTGGGCAATGCGGCGCGCAGGGCGGCCTGGGCAGACTGGTCGTGGTGCATGGCAGAAAGCGGGAAGACAGCAAAAAAACTGCCGCCGCCCGAAGGCTGCGACAGTGCACACAACTTACGCAATATCGTGGTTCGACATGATCTCGATCGCACGGCACAGTGCCGAGTGGTCTTGCTTGCCCATGCCGTTGGCAGCGCAGGTGTTGAACAGCTCCTGCGCGGTGGCCGTGTTCGGCAGGGCCACGCCCAGCGTCTTGGCGCCCTGCAGGGCCAGGTTCAAGTCCTTCTGGTGCAGCTCGATGCGGAAGCCCGGGTCGAACGTACGCTTGACCATGCGCTCACCATGCACTTCGAGAATGCGCGACGCAGCGAAACCGCCCATCAGCGCCTGGCGCACCTTCGCCGGGTCCGCCCCCGCCTTCGATGCGAACAGCAGCGCTTCCGACACGGCCTGGATGTTCAGCGCCACGATGATCTGGTTGGCCACCTTGGTGGTCTGGCCGTCACCGTTGCCGCCGACCAGCGTGATGTTCTTGCCCATCAAATTGAACAGCGGAGCAACGCGGTCGAACGCAGCCTGCTCACCGCCCACCATGATCGTCAGCGAAGCGGCCTTCGCGCCCACTTCGCCACCCGACACCGGGGCGTCCAGGTATTGCGCGCCGGTCTTGTTGATGCGCGATGCGAAGTCCTTCGTCGCGATCGGCGAGATCGAGCTCATGTCGACGACGATCTTGCCGGCTGCAGCATCCTTGCCTGCGTCCTTCAGCGCCTTGGCGACGCCCTTCTCGCTGAACAGCACGGCTTCAACATGCGGAGTGTCCGGCACCATGATGAAGATGATGTCGGCTCGCTTGGCGACTTCCTCGGCGCTTGTGCAGACCGTCACGCCGGCTTCCACCAGTGCGGCGGGCGCCGGGTTGACGTCGTGCACGAAGAGCGTGTGGCCTGCTGCGCGCAGATGACCTGCCATGGGGGCGCCCATGATGCCGAGGCCGATGAAACCGAGGTTGAGATTGTTTGCCATGGTGAGGGATCTCCTTGGTTTGAATGTGTTGGTGGTTCGTGGTTTGTGGTTTGGGCCTTGGTGGTCCACTCCCTTTCACCCCCTGCCGGGGGCGACTCACTTTCTTTGTCTTGCCAAAGAAAAGTAAGCAAAGAAAGGCGCGCCCAAGATGGCGACCCCTTCCTTGAATTTGTGTAACCGGGCGGAGACGGGGAAAACTCGCTGCGCTCAGACAGTTCCCCGTCTTTGTTCCGCCCGCTTACACAAATTCAAGGCGCCATCTAGGGCAGGGTACGGCCACACAATCTGTGTGCTGTCCCAGCTGGCTCTCGTTTGGTGCTGTTGTTGCTCGCTTTGCTTCGCGTGGTGCTGCTGGTTCCTGCTGCAGTCGTGCTCCGATTGTTTGGCCCTTGGAGCCCTAGATGGCGCCTTGAATTTCTGTTGCAGAGAGGAAAAAGAGTGCAGGCCTGTTTGAGCGAAGCGAGTTGCCTGCACTCCCTCTCTGCGACATAAACTCAAGGGGAAGTCGCCATCTCGGGCGCGCCTTTCTTTTGCTTACTTTTCTTTGGCAAGACAAAGAAAAGTGAGTCAGCCCCGGCAGGGGATGAAACAAGGGATGCACCCCTCCCGCCGGAACAAGGCAAAAAACAAATCAAGCAACGTTGTGAGCCGCCCGCCAGCCAAGACCTTCAACCGTCCCAGCCTTAGGCTTGTACTCACACCCAACCCAGCCTTGGTAGCCAATCTCATCCAGCCAACGGAACAGGAACTGGTAGTTGATCTCACCCGTACCCGGTTCGTTACGGCCAGGGTTGTCCGCCAACTGCACATGCTTGATCTTGTCCAGATGGCGCTTCAGCGTGCTTGCCACTTCGCCTTCCATCCGTTGCATGTGATAGATGTCGTACTGCACGTACAGGTTGGACGCATCAACGTCGTTGATCAGATCCAACGCCTGCTGCGTGCGGTTCAGGTAGAAGCCAGGAATATCAAACGTGTTGATCGGCTCGATCAGCAGATCGATCTTCTCGGCCTTCAGTGCCTTCGCCGCAAACTTCAGGTTCTCCACCAGGGTCTTGCGTGCGGCATCTTCGCTCACGCCTTCGGGGCGAATGCCCACCAGGCAGTTGAGCTGTTTCACGCCGAGCACCTTGGCGTACTTGATGGCTTCACCCACGCCGTCCTGAAATTCGCTCACGCGATCGGGCAGGATGGCGATACCGCGCTCACCGCCGTCCCAGTTGCCGGCCGGCAGGTTGTGCAGGACGAGGTCGAGCTGGAAGCGGTTCAGACGATCGGCAATCTGGTCTGCGTGGAACGCGTAGGGGAACAAGAATTCCACGCCGCGGAAGCCCGCACGTGCGGCGGCCTCGAAGCGGTCAAGGAAGGCTTGCTCGTTGAAGAGCATGGTCAGGTTGGCTGCCAGCTTTGTCATGGTTTCTCCTTTTATCGGACGGTGAGGGAACGGCGCGCCGTCTTTATGCGGTGACGCCTTCGGCTTCCGTGAGGGTGTCTTCCAGGTCGAGCACGTCTTCAAACTCGACCACGTTGTCGATCTCCGTGCCCATCGCGATGTTGGTCACACGCTCGAGAATCACCTCCACCATCACCGGCACCGAGAACTCCGCCATCAGCAGGCGGGCTTGCGCGAATGCGGGTTCGATGTCTTCCGGGTTGAACACGCGGATCGCCTTGCAACCCAGGCCTTCCACCACCTTCACGTGGTCGACGCCGTAGCCGTTCAGCTCTGGAGCGTTGACGTTGTCGAAGGCGAGCTGGACGCAGTAGTCCATCTCGAAGTTGCGCTGTGCCTGGCGGATCAGGCCCAGGTACGAGTTGTTCACCACCACGTGGATGTAAGGCACCTTGAACTGCGCGGCCACCGCCATCTCTTCGATCATGAACTGGAAGTCGTAGTCACCCGAGATGGCCACCACGTCGCTGTTGGGCGAGGCCACCTTCACGCCGATGGCGGCGGGAATCGTCCAGCCCAGCGGGCCTGCCTGGCCGCAGTTGATCCAGTGGCGCGGCTGATTGACCGACAGGAACTGCGCAGCAGCGATCTGCGACAGGCCGATCGTGCTCACGTAACGCACGTCGCGCGGGAAGTACTGGTTCATCTCGCGGTACACGCGCTGCGGCTTGATGGGCACGTTGTCGAAGTCCGAGCGGCGCAGCATCGTGCGCTTGCGTTTCTGCACGTCGGCGTTCCAGCTCTTGCGGCACGGCAGCTTGCCGGCGGCCTTCAGCTCGCGGGCCACTTCAATGAACTTCTCCAGCGCAGCCTTGGCGTCCGACACGATGCCAAGGTCCGGGCCGAACACGCGGCCGATCTGCGTCGGTTCGATATCGACGTGAATGAACTTGCGGCCCTTGGTGTAGACGTCGACGCTGCCCGTGTGGCGGTTGGCCCAGCGGTTGCCGATGCCGAACACGAAGTCCGAAGCCAGCAGCGTGGCGTTGCCGTAGCGGTGCGACGTTTGCAGGCCGACCATGCCGGCGTTGAGCGGGTGGTCATCAGCCAGCACACCCCAGCCCATCAGCGTGGGCACCACAGGCACGTTCACCAGCTCCGCAAACTCGACCATCAGCTTGGCCGCATCGGCGTTGATCACGCCGCCGCCGCACACCAGCAGCGGGCGCTCGGCCTGGCACAGCATCTCGATCGCGCGCTCGGCTTGGGCACGCGTGGCCGCGGGCTTGTAGACCGGCAGCGGGCTGTACGTGTCGGGGTCGAATTCAATCTCGGCGACTTGCACGTCGAACGGTAGGTCGATCAGCACCGGACCGGGGCGGCCCGAGCGCATCAGGTGGAAGGCTTGCTGGAACACGCGCGGCACCAGAGCCGGCTCGCGCACGGTGACGGCCCACTTCGTGACCGGCTTGGCGATCGACTCGATGTCGACGGCCTGGAAATCTTCCTTGTACAGGCGGGCGCGGGGTGCCTGGCCGGTGATGCACAGGATGGGAATCGAGTCTGCCCAGGCCGAGTACAGGCCGGTGATCATGTCGGTGCCGGCAGGCCCCGACGTGCCGATGCACACGCCGATGTTGCCGGGTTCGGCGCGGGTGTAGCCCTCGGCCATGTGCGAGGCGCCTTCAACGTGACGGGCCAGCACGTGGTCAATGTTGCCGGCGCGGCGCAGCGCCGAGTACAACGGGTTGATGGCGGCACCAGGCACGCCGAAGGCGGTGGTGATGCCTTCTTTTTCCATCACCGCAACTGCGGCATCAATCGCTCTCATCTTCGGCATGGGGTGTCTCCAGGAAGGGGAAGGTGGGAATCAGTTGGAGCTGATCCTATTCCCGCATGCCGATATGGATAAACACAGCTTTCGTCAGTTGATTGCTAACTCTGAATACCGAATGGTTTTGCGTGCTGCACCAATACCAAGGAAACCAACATGCCGGAAAACCTTGGGTTCAAGCCATTTTCAGGCACTTTTGTGCGACGCAATAATTCGACGCGACGCACTCGCATCGATCACATCGTCGTTCACCATTTTTGCCATTCGTCACAAGTGATATGCCCCAGAAAGCCGCAATCCAGGTACGGAATGCTCACTAAAATGGTCAGACATTGCGAACTGGAATGATGGAATGGACAAGCTCAAGCAGATCGAAGCGTTCATCGCCGTGGTGGAGCACGGCAGCATGGCCGCCGCCGCGCTCACGCAAGACGTGACGCCCGTCATGATCGGACGCCGCATCAATGCGCTGGAGGCCCGCCTGGGCGTGAAGCTGCTGCACCGGTCAACCCGCCGCATTGCGGTGACGGAGCAGGGCGCGGTGTTCATGGAACAGTGCAAGAAAGCGCTGGGCGAGCTGGACCGCGCGGAGCTGCTGGTTGCCGAGGGCCGCCACAAGGCGACCGGGCACCTGATCGTTTCGGCGCCGGCTGCCTTCGGCCGCAAGCACGTCGCGCCGCATGCCCCGGACTTCCTGCGCGCCAATCCTGACGTGCGCATCTCGTTCAACCTGACCGACCGCGTGGTCGACCTCGTGCGCGAAGGCTACGACGTGGGCATCCGCATTGGCGGCGCGATCGATCCGAACTTCGTGGCGATCCGCCTGGCGTCGAACAAGCGCGTGGTGTGCGGCACGCCCGCGTACTTCGCCAAGCACGGCGTGCCCCGCACGCTGGATGATCTCGAGCGCCACAACTGCCTCGCCTTCAACCTGCAGGGCGGCCAACAACGCGGCTGGTATTTCCAGCAGAACGGCAAGGCCGTCACCGTGAAGGTGAACGGCAACCTCGATTGCAACGATGGTGAACTGCTGCACCGCTGGATGGGCGAAGGCCTGGGCCTGGGCTGGCGCTCAACGTGGGAGATTCAGCCGGAGCTGGAATCCGGCGCGCTGATGACGGTGCTGGACGACTACGCGCTGCCCGACTACGACATCCTCGCCGTGTACCCGCAGCAGCGGCCCGTGCCGGCAAAGATCCGCTTCTTTATCGAACACCTGAAGACGGTGTATGGGCAGGCGGGGTATTGGTCGCGAACGAGTTGAGCGTGCGGAAATGGATGACGGTTCCTAAACTTGTCATCAGATGCATCGCGGGTGGCGCGCTCAATGCCGGAGACTGAAGATGCTACACAGAACCGCAGTTGTCGGCGCTCTCATGCTCAGCACCTCCGCCCTGGCGTGCGATCTGACCGGGCTTGAGCACCCGCTGGTGTTCTCGCCCGGCGAGTCGGCGCTGCCGACCAGCGAAATCCTGAAACTGGCGGAATGGGATTCGCAGCTCAAAGAAGATTTTCACAGCGGCGGCAAGTACCGGGTGCGCTTGCGGGAGGCGTCCGAGCCTGCTTCCGACCCAGAGCTGGCAGTGCTGCGCCTCAGAAGCATCCAGGCCGTGCTGGACGCTGTCGGAATCGAAGGCGACAAAGTCGAGTCGTCTGAAGCCGATACGCATCTACGTGCCGTGGAACGCGAGGGTGTCGCCCCCAAAATGCCGACAGCCGCCTACGTAGTTTTCCAACCGGACTGCCAGAACCCGTGTTGCGCGGGCTCCGCGCCCGCCGCTCCGCTCGCTCCCAGCGATAAGCGCTAGGTAATCGCCACACGCCCCTGCGTCAAATCCCGCAATGTGACCCGCGCGGCCGCCTCGTCCGTCACCGGCAATCGCACGGTGAGCGTGACGCCCGCATCGTAGGCCGCATCGATGAGCGTGTAGCCGCCATCATCGATCCAGCGGCGGATGCGCGCTTCATCGGCGTAATCGGTAGCGAGGGTGAGCGTGGTGCTGGCGATGCGCTCCACGCGTTCAGCCTGCATGAGCGCGGTAGCAATGGCATCCGTGTAGGCGCGCACAAGACCGCCTGCGCCGAGCTTGACCCCGCCGAAGTAACGCACCACGGCGCCCAGCGTGCCGTCCAGATCGTGATGGCGCAGCACTTCCAGGATGGGGCGACCTGCCGTGCCGGAGGGCTCGCCGTCATCGGACATGCCGGACTGGCCGCCCGCCAGGAGCGCCCAGCAGACGTGTGTGGCAGAGGGGTGTTCGGCGCGCAGGCGTGCAATGACGTCCATGGCGGCGGCCCGGTCTTCAACCGGCATTGCCAATCCGATAAAGCGGCTCTTCTTGATTTCCAGCTCGGCAGAAACCGGCGCGCGCAGCGTGTACGTCGGCACGCGCGGTCAGGCGAGGAGGGCGGCTACGAGATCCGTCGCCCGGCCGCCCGGCGATTCGAATTTGAGCGACGCCTCGGTGTGCGCCATGTGCTCTTCCATCAGTGCGATGGCGCCTTCCACGTCACCGCGCTTGGCGGCGTTCAGGAAAGCAGTGTGTTCGTCGGACGAACGAACGGCGTCGTACGTCGACTGGTACATCATCGTGATCACCGAGCTGCGCGCGGAAAGCTCGTAGAGCATTTCCTTGAGCACGCTGTTCCCGACCACGTCGGCCATCAAAAGGTGAAAGTCGGCCATCAGGCGGTTGCGGCGCGGGACGTCAGACAAGTCGCCGCTTGCCGCCACCTTGTGTTCTTCGGCCAAGTGCTTCTCCAGCCGCTTGTAATCGGCGGGCGTCGCTTTAGCGATGAACTCGCGCACTAGCGCCACTTCCAGCACGCGGCGCACGGCAAACACCTCGCGTGCCTCGGTCTCATCCGGCTTGGCCACGAACGCACCGCGATCCGGCTCCATGCGGATCAGCTTGTCCTTGGCCAGCATCAGGAGCGCCGCGCGAATCTTCGTGCGGCTGACGTGGTAGACCCGCGCCAGCGCCTCTTCGCGCAGCTTGGTGCCCGGCGGCAGCCGATGCGCGACGATCGCCTGGGCGATGTCATCGGCAATGCCTTCGGAGGAGATGTCGGCGGCGGTGGTTTCGGTCATGGCGCCGATTTTACCGCCGTCAGACAGTAGCGCCGCTTCAGGCATGCGGCAGCGTGTGGGCGGCCTGTGCGGCCACACCGTGGCTGTGCGCAATCGCTTCGCCTTCTTCGGTGATGTCGATCTTGCCGTCGAGCACCGCATTGGCGCGCACGCGGTCGATGTCCTTTTCCCACGCCGCGATGACGACCGTGGCGACGCAGTTGCCGATCAGGTTGCCCAGCGCACGGGCAATGCCGATGAACCAGTCGACGGAGAGCACCAGCACCAGGCCGATCGCCGGAATGGCCGGAATGACCGACAGCGTGGCCGCCAGAATCACGATGGCCGAACCAGGAATGCCGTGCGCGCCCTTGGAGGTGACGAGCGCCACGCCCAGGATCAGCAGCAGATCCTGCAGCGCCAGGGGCGTGTTGGTCGCCTGTGCGATGAACACGGCAGCCAGCGTCAGGTAGATCGAAAACGCATCGAGGTTGAACGAGTAGCCGGTCGGGATGACAAGGCCGACCACCGAGCGCTTGATGCCCATCTTTTCCAGCTTGTTCATGATGGACGGCAGCACCGCGTCGGACGACGCCGTGCCCAGCACAACCAGCAGTTCAGCGCGCAGGAAGCGGATCAGCTTGAAGATGTTGAAGCCCGCCATGCGCAGGATGGTGCCGAGCACGACGAACACGAACAGCGCCACTGCGACATAGAACAGAAGCACCAGGAAGCCCAGTTGTTTGAGCGAGCCCGCGCCATACTTGCCGACGGTAAAGGCCACTGCGCCCAGCACGCCCAGCGGTGCCAGACGGATGATCACGGCCATCATGCGGAACAGCACATGCGAGAGCTGATCGATCAGGTTGACCAGCGGCTTGGTCCGCTCACCCAGCAGCGACAGCGAGCAGCCGAACAGGATCGACACCAGCAGCACCTGCAGGATGTCGCCCTTCACAAAGCCGCTGACGAACGTATCGGGAATCAGTTTGAGGAAGAACGCTGCCACGCCGGTCGATTCCACCTGCTTGGCGGTCGTCATGTACGACGCCATGGCTGCCGGATCGAGCGTCTTCGGATCCACATTCATGCCGTGGCCCGGCCCGAACAGATAGGCCAGTGCAATGCCCAGCGCCAGCGCAATCGTCGTGACGATTTCAAAGTAGAGGACGGCCTTGCCGCCTACGCGCCCAACCTTCTTCAGCTCGCCAGCGCCGCAGATGCCCACCACCACCACCGAGAACACGATCGGCGCGATCAGCATCTTGATCAGCTTCAGAAAACCATCGCCGAGCGGCTGCAGTTTCTGCGCAAACTCGGGCGCCCAGATGCCCAGCGCGATGCCCACCGCCAGGGCAATCAAAACCTGCCCGAACAACGGGCGCGTAAAGCGTTGCATGGTGAATCCTCCTTTGGATTACTGGTGTCTCAAGCCTTGCCCAATCGTCTAATTCAGTTGGTTGCGATTGTCGTCACGGCCTTGTTTCGCTCGCTGCGTCGCAACAAATTGTCGCGATGAATTGTTGAGCGTTGACGGCATCATAGGCCATCCAATTTTTGTATGCAATTTTTGAATTCACATGCTAGGATCGACTCATGCAGTCCCGCGAAGCCTTGTGTTTCCGCCATCTACGCTGCACTTCCGGCGTTCCCATCGCTACAGTTTCGAGTGTTCTTACTCGCCGTTTTTGTTCGATGGGGCGGCCGTATAACATCCAGAGACAAATACCAAGGAGTTCCACATGGCGATGCCCACGCTCGATCCGAACGCGCCGGATTTCACGCGCCGATATCCGAACCTGGCGGACCCCCGCCTTGGCGCAGAGGCCACGTTCGCGACCGACGAATTCTTCGCGCCGAAAGACCGCATGCTCAACCCCGAGCCGGCGGTCTTCATTCCGGGCAAGTACGACGACCACGGCAAGTGGATGGATGGCTGGGAAACGCGCCGTCGCCGCAACGGTGGCTATGACCATTGCATCGTCCGCCTGGCCCGCCCGGGCGTGGTGAAGGGTGTGGATATCGACACCAGCCACTTCACCGGCAACTTTCCGCCGGCCGCTTCCATTGAAGCCGCTTATCTGCCGGATGGCGAGCCGACCGAAGCCACGCAGTGGACTGAAATCGTTCCGTCGACCACGCTGCAAGGCAACAGCCACGCCTACGTGGCCGTGACGAGCACGCAAGCCTTCACGCACCTGCGCGTGAACATCTTCCCGGACGGCGGTATCGCGCGGCTGCGCGTGTACGGCCAGCCGCAAGTCGACTGGAAGGGCGCGGATCGCACCAAGCTGTTCGACCTGGCCGCCATGGAAAACGGCGCCTACGTGGTCGAAGCCAACAACGAACACTTCGGGCCGGCCTCGCGCATGTTGATGCCGGGCCGTGGCGTGAACATGGGCGACGGCTGGGAAACGCGCCGCCGCCGCGAACCGGGCAACGACTGGTGCGTGATCGCCCTGGCCAACCCGGGCCGCATCCGCAAGATCGAAGTCGACACCGCGCACTTCAAGGGCAACTTCGCTGACCGCGTTTCCATCCAGGCCGCTCGCGTGGTGGGCGGCACTGATAGCTCGCTGAAGACGCAAGCGATGTTCTGGCAGACGCTGCTGCCCGAGCAGAAGCTGCAGATGGATCTGCAGCATTACTACGAAGCGGAAATCGCCGACCTCGGCATCGTGACGCACGTGCGCTTCAACATGTTCCCGGATGGCGGCGTGTCGCGTCTGCGCTTGTGGGGGGTGCTCGAATGAGCCAAGAGACCGTCGCACGCGTTGCGCTGACCATCGAGCCGCTTACGCGCGAAGCCTTTACGCCGTTCGGCGACGTGATCGAACTGGAAGGGGCCAAGCAGTTCCCCATCAACCAGGGCACGACCATCCGCTTTCATGACCTCGCCAACGTGGATGTGGGCGAGGGCGGCCGCGCGCTGATCAGCCTGTTCCGTGGTCAGCCGCGCACGCTGCCGTTCGAGGTCAAGATGCTGGAGCGCCATCCGCGTGGCAGCCAGGCGTTCATCCCGCAGAACAACAAGCCGTATCTGATTGTCGTGGCACCGGCCGGCGAGCTGGACCCGTCCAAGTTGCGCGCGTTCGTCTCGCGCGGCTGGCAAGGCGTGAACTACGCGCGCGGCGTGTGGCATCACCCGCTGCTGGCCCTGGGCGAGGTGAGCGATTTCCTCGTCGTCGACCGTGGTGGCGAAGGCCACAACTGCGACGAGCAAGACCTGGCCGAATCGGTGTGGTTGACCGCCGAGGCCATGCAGGCCGCGCAGTAAGCATCGCGTCATCCGCGCCAATCCTGAGCCCCCGCACAACGGGGGCTCAGTCACTTTCAATCTCCGTCCCACTACAAGCAGGGAGACATCGACATGACCCAGGCTCAACTCGCCACCCCCGGCATCGATGCGGACATCCGCGCGTTTGTTGAGGCTGCGCACGCGCAGCAGATTGATTTCCTGCGCGAGCTGGTGAAGGTGCCGTCGGACAACCCGTCCGGCGATTGCGCCCCGCATGCCGCCCGCGCCAAGGCGCTGCTGGAGGCGCTGGGCCTGACGGTCGAGGCGCATGCCGTGCCGCAGGCGCAGGTACGTGCCGCCGGCATGGTCAGCGCCACCAACCTGATCGTGCGTCACACGTTCGGCAGCGGCGGCCCCACGGTCGCCATGAACGCTCACGGCGATGTCGTCCCGCCGGGGCTGGGCTGGACGCACGACCCGTACGGGGGCGAGATCGTCGAGACCGAACACGGCCCGACCATGTTCGGCCGCGGCGTGGCGGTGTCTAAGTCAGACTTTGCCACCTACACGTGGGCGCTGCTCGCGCTGATCGAAGCAGAAAAGCGTGGCGCGAAGCTCAACGGCACGGTCGAACTGCACTTCACATACGACGAAGAGACCGGCGGCGACATCGGCCCGAAGTGGCTGCTGGATCAAGGCTTGAGCAAGCCCGATTACGCGATCTCGGCGGGTTTTGCTTATGGCATCACCTCGGCGCATAACGGCTGCCTGCACGTGCAGGTGACGGTGCGCGGCAAGCAGGCGCACGCCGCCATGCCCCATACGGGCATCGACGCCATCGAGGCTGCCACGCACATCCTGCAAGCTGTGTATGCATATCGCGCGGAACTCGCAACGCGCAAATCCGCCGTGCCGGGCATTGACCACGCGACGCTCAACGTCGGGTTGATCCAGGGTGGCATCAACACCAACGTGGTGCCCGATCTGGTGACGTTCCGCGTTGACCGCCGGATGATTCCCGAAGAAGCCGGGCGCGATGCAGAAGGTGAACTGCGCGCGGTGATTGAACGCGCGGCGGCAGAACGGCCGGGGATCGAGGTTTCAGTCGAACGCATTCTGCTGGCGGAGCCGCTTGCTGAACTGCCAGGTGTGGAAGCGCTGATTGGCGCGCTACGGCGGAATGCCTTGGCCGTGTTTGGCGGGGATGTGCCGGTGCATGGCGTGCCGCTGTATACCGATGCCCGGCACTACACGGCGCATGGCGTGCCGACGGTGCTGTATGGCGCAGGACCGCGTACGTTGATGGAAGCGCGTGGGCACAACACAGATGAAAACCTGCGGTTGAATGATCTGCGGGGCGCGACTGTGGTGGTGGGGTGCGCGGTGGGGGAATTGTTGGGTGGGTGATTGTTGTTTTGTTTTTGTCTTGGTGGTCCATCCCCCTTTCGTTCCCTGCCGGGACCGACTCACTTTTCTTTGTCTTGCCAAAGAAAAGTAAGCAAAAGAAAGGCGCGCCCGAGATGGCGAACCATCCCTTGAGTTTGCGTAACCGTGCGGAGACGGGAAAAACTCGCTGCGCTCAAACAGTTTCCCGTCTTGTTTCCGCCCGCTTACGAAAATTCAAGGCGCCATCAAGGGCTCAACGTCAAAAGAGAAAGGCCAACCCGTCGCGCGGTTGGCCTTTGTCGTTTGGGCTGGTGCCCCGAGAGTGCGGGTTTTGTCCTTTGACTTTGGTGCCCTATGCGGCGCCTTGAATTTCTGTTGCAAGGAGGAAAAAGAGGGGAGGCCTGTCTGAGCGCAGCGAGTTTGCCTCCCCTCCCTCCTTGCGACATAAATTC
>JYOB01000011.1:0-33536 GCA_000955795.1 Burkholderiaceae bacterium 26 | reverse complement strand
TGAAACAAGGGATGCACCACAAAAACAAAAATCACGAATCCCCCCAACACCAACCACGAAACCAGCCACCAAGCGCCAGCCCTTAAGATTGCGGCACGTTCCATCAAGCCAACACCAGAGCCCATGCAGATCTACCACAACCCCCGCTGCTCCAAATCCCGCACCGCTCTCGAGCAAGCCCAGTCCTTCGCCGCAGAAAAAGGCGAACAACTCGACGTCATCGAATACCTGACCACCCCACCCACGCTGGTCGACCTCAAAAAGCTCGCAGCGCAGCTCGACACACCACTGCGCAGCCTGATCCGCGAAAACGAAGACGAATACGCACAGCTCAATCTGGCCGATGCGTCAGACGACGCGCTGCTCAAGGCCATCGCAGCACATCCGAAGCTGCTGCAGCGTCCGGTGCTCGTTCGCAACGGCCGCGCCACCATCGGTCGCACGCCCGAGGCGCTTGACGCGTTTCTGAAGTAACTCACCGCGCCCCACAAAGTTGAACGGCCTGCCGATTTCCATCGGACAGGCCGTTCAGGGGTGGCCGTATCTCGCTTTGCGCGAGGGCCGGGGCTGCGTCCGTCAAGACGCGCAAGGGCACCGGTTTATTCCAGGCCCATCCATCGGGCCATTTCTGACCCGAAGCCAACTGCCAGCAGGGCGGCAAGCACCACTGCCAGCGCCGCCGCGGTCGAGACCATGGCGACTTTCATGACGTCTGCGTCGTGGTGTGCGTTGCTGTGCGTGTGATGCAGATGCTGCGCACGCATGCTCAACGGAACCGCCTTCGCAGATGATTTGCGATGCCAATGCAAGCGCTCCGTCATCGCTCGCAAGTGTTGCGTGTCAAACGCGTCACGGGAAAATCGCATCGCGGTACCTCCCCGTTGTTGGCTGGTAGCCGACGCCGGCACGCACCGGCGTCGGGGGCACGTGCGGCCCGAAAACGATACGGCAAGCAAATGGCGTATGCGAGTGGCTTTGCTTGTCGGCGCCGGGTGGCGCAGTCGTCTGGTCGCTCGCACAAGCCCAGCGTAGACGGGGGTTTGCAGCGCTGCAAGTTGCGTTGCGGCATGGTGCCCGCATCACGCGGGCAAGAGGCAAACCGCGTGCGGGTCTTCGCCAGATGCGTGACGTGCGCGGCGCTCAATCCTGAGCAGTTTGGTGGGGCAATTGTGCGGCGGTGCGCTCGGCTTCGCGCTTGCGCAGTTCGGCCAGCATGTTGCAGAAGAGCGCGCCTTGCTCTTTTGCGTCATCCAGCGCGATGTGCGTATGGGGCAGCGGGTCGTGCCAGTGGTCGGGAAAAGCCGCTTTGACGTTGCGCCGATACGGCATGCCCGTAAGCGCAAAGGCCAGCGTCTTGATGTCGAGCGCCGCCCAGCCGAACGGCGATCGCCCGGCAAAACGCATCATGTACCAGAACATGAACGTGAAATCGAAGCCCGCCGGAAACGCTACAAACACTGGCTTGCCAGGCAAGCTCTCGACCCATTCCACGTAGCGCGGCAGGGCCACTTCGGGCGCTTCGAGGTTTGCGCGGCATGCAGCCCACGCCTCGGGCTGCGTTTTCCACCATTGCATCTGGATCGGATGGCCTTCTGCGCCGGGCAGCGTTTGCAGGTTCGCTTCAAACGTGCCAACAAGCGTCTTGTCGGCCAGGTACGCCGCGCTGGCGAAGCTCAGCATCGAATGCGGGCCGGGGATGGGGCCGTCGGCTTCGATATCAGTGCTGACGTAGATTTCGGGCCGCGTGTCGGGCGGCTGGTTGCCGCGCTTGCGGCGGGGCTTGTCGGCTGCAGCCGCGGGCGCGCTGTCGGCGAAAGGGTCGTCGCTCTCGTTGGCGCTGGTGTTGGCGGTCCCGCTCATGCTGAGCCTTCGTTGGCGAACAGGCGATCGGCGACGTACGGGTTGCTGGCACGCTCATCGCCAAAGGTCGAGACAGGCCCATGGCCCGGCACAAACGTAACGTCGTCGCCGAGCGGCCAGAGCTTGGTGCGGATCGCGTTGATCAGGTCCGCATGATTGCCGCGCGGGAAGTCCGTGCGGCCGATCGACCCCGCGAACAGCACATCGCCGACGATGGCAACGCGGTCTTCCGGGCTGAAGAACACCACGTGGCCAGGTGTGTGGCCAGGACAGTGGAACACCTGCAGGGTGCGGCCAGCGGCTTCCACGGTGTCGCCGTCTTCCAGCCAGCGGTCGGGCACGAACGCCTTGGCGGGCGGGAAACCAAAGCGCTGGCTCTGCATGGGCAGTTGATCGATCCAGAACGCCTCATCCTTCTGCGGCCCCTCGATGGGCACGCCAAGCTGCGTGCGCAGGGCATCGGCGGCGGCGCAATGGTCGACGTGGCCATGCGTGAGCAGGATTTTTTCGATGCGCGCGCCGTGCTGCTCGGCGGCGGCCAGGATGCGCTCGATATCGCCGCCCGGGTCGGTGACGGCGGCAGCGCCGTCGTCGCCAATCAGCAGCGTGCAGTTCTGTTCAAACGGCGTAACAGGGACGACAACGACTTTCATGTGATCTTGGGTGCGCATTTGCACTTGGCAGGGATAACCCGATTGTATCGGGCCGAGCCCGCGCCAGCACTGGGCTCGCGGGGAGCGCTGTTACATCGGAAAGAAAATATTACAAAATTGGCGCGAGATGACAGCATGATGTGACCGTTTTAATAGGAAATGTAAATAATCGATCGAAGCATGCATGTTAGACTCGCGGCCATGCTTAAGTTGACCCACCTCAATTCCAGCCGTTCGGCCGGCCGCACGCTGCGTGCCTGGCTGACGCATGGCACCGCGCTGCTGGTGCTGGCGGGCTGTGCCGCCATTCCTGGCGAGCCGCCCGTGGGTGGGCAATCCGGTCTTCAGGCCAGCAAGCCCACCGCGCCCGCGCTGAAGGTGGCCGACCCGCGCGACAACCCCGATGCCTGGGGCACGTTGTCGTTCCGTGGCGTGCCGGATTCGAGCAGCCTCAAGCTCGACGAGAACACCGATACGAGCCCTGGCCTGCGCGCCGACCTCGGTACGTTTGAACAGCGCGGCCTGGCCTCGTGGTACGGCCGCGGCTTCCACGGCCGCCGCACCGCCAGCGGCGAGCGCTTCAACATGAACGCCTTCACGGTGGCGCACCCGTCGCTGCCGCTGCAGAGCTGGGTGCTGGTGCGCAACCTCGCCAACGACCGCGTGGTCGTGGCCAAGGTGACGGATCGCGGCCCGTACTACGGCAAGCGCATCCTCGACATGTCGTATGCCGCAGCCAAGCGACTCGATTTCGTCAAGCGCGGTTCGACGCAGGTGGAAATCCGCCGCCTGTCGCGCGCTGAAGTCGAAGCGCTGCGTCCTGAGCTGACGCAAACGGACGTCGCCAGCAACGACGGCGATGCCGATGTGGGCGGCGATGAACCCGCACCGGTCAAGAAGAAGGCGGTCAAGCGTCGCGTCAAACACCACCGCTGATCCGGCCGCCTTCCTGCCTCAGTCCTTCCCTTCGTTTTTCAGCGCCAGTGCGCTCTGATACAGCGTGTCGACCGACGCGCCCGTAATCGCGCCGGCCAGCTTGGCTGCGCGCTTGGCGGGCAACTCGGCCAACAGCAGGCGCAAGACCTGATCCGCCGCCATCGCGGTCGGTTCCGCGTCCTGCGCGCCTGCGCCTTCCACCACCAACACGAATTCGCCCTTGCCGTGCGTGGCATCGGCGGCAAGCCATGCGGGCGCCTGCGCAGCGGGCAGCACGACGATCTGCTCAAACAGCTTGGTCAACTCGCGGCCGATCAGAATGCGTCGCGCAGGCAAGTGCTCGGCCAACGCGGCGAGTGTGGCCTCGATGCGATGCGGCGCCTCATACAGAACCCATGCCGGCCCATGCGCCGCCCATTGGCGGATGGCCGCCTCGCGTTGCCCGGCCTTGGGTGGCAGGAAGCCGACAAAGGTGAACTGCCCCTCCGACGTGTCCAGCAATTCCCCTGCGGCGGAAAGCGCCGTCACCACGGCGCTGGCGCCCGGCAGCGGAATCACGCGCTGGCCCGCCGCGCGTACCGCCTCGACAATGCGCGAGCCCGGGTCCGACACACCGGGCGTGCCCGCATCGGACACATAGGCGATCCGCTCGCCCTGCGCCAAGCGCGCGACGATGCGCTCGGCGGCTTCTCGCTCGTTGTGCTGGTGCGCAGCGAGCATCGGTCGCGACAGGCCCAGCCGATTGAGCAGTTGCCCGGTGTTGCGCGTGTCTTCGCAGGCAACCGCGTCGACGAGGCCCAGCACGTAACGCGCCCGCAGCGACACGTCGGCAGCGTTCCCGATGGGGGTGGCCACCACATATAATGCGCCGGCGGGATAGTGCTGGTCATGCGCCAGCAGGGTCCAGTCAGGATCACTCACGAGAACTTCTCTCAGTCACTTGGTTCAAACCGCACATGCATGCGCCGCAGACCATCACAGCCGCCACCGGTGAAGCCGGTGAAGACCGCGCGCTGCGCTACTTGCAGGCGCGCGGGCTGGCGGTGGTCAGCCGCAATTATCGCTGCAAGGGCGGTGAGATCGATCTGGTGATGCGCGATGCGGCCGGCGCCCTGGTATTCGTCGAGGTGCGCGCCCGCGTGGCGCGCTCCACGCAGCGCTTTGGCGGGGCGGCCGCGAGTGTGACGCCCGCCAAGCAGCGTCGCCTGATTGCCGCGGCCGAAGATTTTCTCGCGCGGCAGGCTGAAGAGGTGCCCGCCTGCCGTTTTGACGTTATCGCCATCGACGGCGCGCGTATCGAATGGATGCGTGATGCCTTCGGTGCCGACGCCTAAACCTCGCATGAACCTCGCTCTTCTTTCTTCCGGACTTCATTCAAGGACAGCATGAAACTCTCGTCGCCTACGTTTGCCCGCTTCCGTCACACGGTCAAGCGCACCGCCGTGCTGGCCGCTCTGGCCGGTATTACCGCAACGCAGTTGACCGCCTGCTTCCCGCTGTTTGCCGGGGCCGTGGCCGGCGGCGTAGCGCTCGCCACCGACCGCCGCCCGACCGCCACCCAGACCATCGACCGCGGCCTGCAGATGGAAGCCGAAAACACGCTGATCTCGCGCTACGACGGCCGCGCCCACGTGAACGTGACGGTCTACAACCGCAAGGTCCTGCTGACCGGCGAAGCCGGCACCGAGCAGACCAAGCAGGAGATCGGCCAGTACGCGCAGAAGCTGCAGAACGCGCGCGAGGTCGTCAACGAGATTGTGGTGACGCCGGCGTCGAGCACCTTCGGCTCGCGCACCAACGATACGTACATCACCACCAAAGTGAAGAGCGTGCTGGCCGGCACGGAAGGCGTGCCCTGGAACTCCATCAAGGTGACGACCGAAGCGCAGACCGTCTTCCTGATGGGCGTGGTGACCGAGGCCGAAGGCAACAAGGCCACCGAAGCCGTGCGCACCGTGAGCGGCGTGAACAAGGTCGTGAAGGTGTTCGACTATGTGAGCGAAGACGAGCGCAAGCGCCTGGACGCCAATGCCACGTCGACCAACCCGTCGACCGCGCCTGATGCGTCGCAAGGCACGCCGGCGCCGGTGCAGGGTACGCCGACGGCCACGCAGGCACCGGCACCCGTCACATCGGCCTCGCCGGGCGTGACCGTGTCGCCAACCACCTCGCCGGCGCTGCCGCCGGGCAAGCAATTGCCGTAAGCCGCGTCTGCAACATCGCTTTGCAAGGAACGCAGCCACCGCGCTGCGTTTTTTGTTGGCTGCACGCATCACAGGGCACATGGCCGGCCGTGCGTGTTAGCGTATGACGCTTCCGCGACTTCGCAGCCCCCCCGATGCCCGTCGTCCACCGCCTTGCCGCCGCAGCGTTGCTTGCGGCGCTGCTCACGGCCCATGCGGCTGATCGTCCGCCCTCCAATCTGCAGGCCCGCACCTGGGCCGCCACGTGCGCAAGCTGCCATCACGCCGATACTGCGCCCGGTGCCAAGCTCCCCGCGCAGACGTTGTTACCGCTGGAAGGCCGCTCGCAAGCCGAGCTGATCGACGCGATGCAGGCGTTCCGCAACGGCACGCGCCCGTCGACGGTGATGGGCCAGATCGCCCGCGGTTATGACGATGCGCAGATCGCCGCCATTGCCGGCTGGCTGTCGCGCCAATCGCTGGAGGCGCCATGAGTGAAACGCTGCGCAAGGATCGACGCGCACTCTTGCGCGCGCTTGGGGCATCCGCGCTGGCCGGGCCGCTGGCCGCATGCGCATCGCTGTCGGGCGTGCGCAATGCGCGCGTGGTGGTGGTTGGCGGCGGGTATGGCGGTGCAACGGCAGCCAAATACGTGCGCGTGTTCTCCGGTGGCCGTGTCGACGTGACGCTGGTTGAGCCGAACGCCGCGTTCGTCTCGTGCCCGCTGTCGAATCTCGTGCTGTCGGGCGACCGCGACATGGCGTCGATCACCGTGCCGTATGACGCGCTGGCCGAGCGCCACGGCGTGCGCTGGGTGCGCGACCGCGCGTCGGCCATCGACCTAGGCGCGAAGCAGGTGCGGCTGACCGGCGGCGGCACGCTCGAATTCGACCGGCTGATCCTCTCGCCCGGTATCGATTTCGTGCCGGGGGCGATTCCCGGTCTCGCCAATGCGGCCACCGCCGCGCAGGCGCCGCACGCATGGAAGGCCGGCATGCAGACGCTGGCGTTGCGCCATCGGCTCGAAGCCATGCCCAACGGCGGCACGGTGGCGATCAGCATTCCGCTGGCGCCATACCGTTGCCCGCCCGCGCCGTACGAGCGCGCGTGCCTGATCGCCCACTGGCTGCAGCGCGCCAAGCCGGATTCACGCGTGCTCATCCTCGATGCCAACGACGACGTCACCTCCAAGGGCGCGCTGTTCAAGCGCGTGTGGGCCGAACGTTATCCACAGCACATTGAATATCGCCCGCAATACAACGCCGTCGACATCGATGCCACAGGCCGCGTGCTCAAGTTCGATGTGCAGGACGACGTGCAGGCCGATGTCGTCAACCTCATCCCGCCGCAGCGTGCCGGCGCGATTGCCGTGCAAGCCGGGTTGGCGACGGCCAACGGGCGCTGGTGCGAGGTGGACTTCCTCTCGTTTGAATCGAAGGTGGCGCCGGGCGTGCATGTGATTGGCGATGCCATCCAGACAGCGCCGCTGATGCCCAAGTCGGGCCACATGGCCAATCAGCATGGCAAGGTGGCCGCCGCCGCCGTGGTGGTAATGCTGGCCGGGCACGCGCCCGATGCGTCACCGCTGTACACCAACACCTGTTACAGCTTTGCTACGCCGGACGAGGCGATGCACGTGGCGACCGTGCACCGCTACGACGCGGCCGAGCACACCATGGTGACCGTGCCCGGCGCGGGCGGGCTTTCCGAGGCGCCGTCTGCCACAGAGGGCAAGCTGGCGCAGGGCTGGAGCCGCGCCATCTGGTCGGACATGCTCGGTTAAATGTGAGGCTAAAGGTCAGGCCCCGGGGCACAAACAATGCGCAAGATTGTGCAAGTCGTGTGAGCGGCCCGCGCCTACAGTGCGTCATGTGGCCGCACGGGCGGCCGTCCGAACCTTCCGATCATCATGTCTCCCAAGGATCT
The DNA here is from genome assembly GCA_000955795.1 of Burkholderiaceae bacterium 26. GTDB lineage: Bacteria > Pseudomonadota > Gammaproteobacteria > Burkholderiales > Burkholderiaceae > Ralstonia > Ralstonia chuxiongensis. Next base: position 25,978 of record JYOB01000011.1, on the reverse strand, counting down.
GCTGCTGGCCCTGACCGTTGTGCTGGTGTGGGGCGTCAACTTCGTCGTCATCAAGGTGGGCCTGCATGGCGTGCCGCCCATGCTGCTGGGTGCGCTGCGCTTTGCGCTGGTCGCGTTCCCGGCTGTGCTGTTCGTACCGCGCCCCAAGATCGCGCTCAAGTGGCTGGTGGCCTATGGCGCCACCATCAGCTTTGGGCAGTTCGCGTTCCTGTTCTCGGCCATGTATGTGGGCATGCCGGCGGGGCTGGCCTCGCTGGTGCTGCAATCGCAGGCGTTCTTTACGCTGACGATTGCCGCCATCGTGCTGCGCGAGCCGATCCGTTGGTTCCATCTGGCCGGCATGGCGGTGGCCGCGGGCGGGCTGGCGGTCATCGGCATGGCAGGTGGCGGCTCGGTCACGGGCATGACCACCGCCGGCTTCCTGCTGACGCTGTGCGCGGCGTTTTCGTGGGCCAGCGGCAACATCGTCACCAAGCGGATCGGGCCGGTAAACGTGGTGAGCCTGGTGGTGTGGGGCGCGGCCATCCCGCCGATTCCGTTCTTCCTGCTGTCGTACTGGCTGGAGGGGCCGGAGCAGATTGCGCATAGCCTGGCGAACATCAGTGGGTCGAGCATCGGCGCGATCGTCTACCTGTCTTTTGGTGCCACCATCTTCGGCTACAGCCTGTGGAGCCGCCTGCTGGCGCGCTACGCCGCCAGTCAGGTTGCGCCGCTCACGCTGCTGGTGCCGGTGGTGGGGCTGGTGTCGGCGGCCGTGCTGCTGGGCGAGCGCCTCGTGCCTGCCCAATGGCTGGGCGGCGCGGTGGTGATGGCGGGGCTGCTGCTCAACGTGTTTGGCGGCCGGCTGGCGGCGCGGCGGGCGATGGCCTGACGGCCGCACCCCCGCAGCAACAAGCGCCCGGGCCGAAATGTACCGGGCGTTTTGCTGTGGGCGCGACATAGGATTTGGCCCGTTTCGGGCACAATACCGGGTCCGATTCCGACCTCTGCGACCATTTCGCCCGCACACGCATGCGGGCAGCCTCGTCTTCTGGAGACCACATGAAGTTCGCCCCCACGCTCGCCGCTGCGGCGGTGCTGGCCGGCCTGGCGCTGTCCGCCACGCCCGCGCTGGCCACCGTTGACGCTGCCCGCGCGCTGTCCATCGCCAACCAGAACGCCTGCATGGGCTGCCACGCCGTAGACCGCAAGCTCGTCGGCCCGGCCTACCAGGACGTTGCCGCCAAATACAAAGGCGATGCCGGCGCGCAAGCCAGGCTCATCAAGAAAGTACGCGAAGGCGGCATGGGCAACTGGGGCCAGATCCCGATGCCGGCCAATCCGAAGATTGCCGATGCCGATCTGAAAACCGTGATCGACTGGGTGCTCGCGGGCGCCCCGGCCAAGTGAGGAACGGACGATGAATGATGCAATCAACCTGAGCCGCCGCGACGTGCTGCGCGCCGGCGCCATGATGGCGCTGCTGGTGTCCGCCGGCATCGCCACGCCGGCCCAGGCGGCCGAATGGAACAAGGCCGCCTTTGCCGTCAAGGGCGTGAACGAAGTGCTCAAGCAACTGGGCGGCGGCGCGGTCGACAAGGGCGGCGCGGGCATCCAGCTCACCGCACCGGACATCGCAGAAAACGGCGCCGTGGTGCCGCTGGTCGTGACGAGCACGCTGCCCGGCACCGACTTCATCGCCATCCTGGTCGAAAAGAACCCGAACACGCTGGCCGCAACGTTCGCCATTCCGGCCGGGACCGATCCGTTTGTGAGCACGCGCGTGAAGATGGGCGAGACCTCCCATGTCTACGCCGCCGTGCGCGCCAACGGCAAATGGGTGCTGGCGGCTAAGGAAGTAAAGGTCACCCTTGGTGGCTGCGGCGGTTAAACATCAGGAGAACACACCATGGCAGACCCGATGCGCATTCGCGCAATGGAAAACGGCGGCACGACCGACGTGAAGATCCTGATGAAGCACGACATGGAAACCGGCCAGCGCAAAGACGCGTCCGGCAAGATCGTGCCAGCCTGGCACATCACCAACGTGACGGTGCTGCACAGCGGCAAGACGGTGCTCGACGCGCAGTTCGGCCCGGCCGTGTCGAAAGATCCGTTCCTCAATTTCAAGTTCAAGGGCGGCGCCAAGGGCGACAAGGTTACGGTCACGTGGGTCGACAACCACGGCGACAAGCGCACCGACGAGACGTCTATCCAGTAAAGGCCCGGAGGCCCAAATGCGACGCAGCTTCTTTCGTGTGACCGCCGCGCTGGCGGCCTTGGGTGTGGCCGGCAAGGCCGCCGCCCAGAATGCCCCCCGCGCTGGCGGCGCCGGCGCCCGCTACAAGGTGGTTTACCAGTTGAGCGAAGGCATCGACCAGGCCGTGCGCGCCATCGGCAACCTGCGCAACCATATGAACGGCGCACCCGGCACGAAGATCGTGGTGGTGGCGTTCGGCCACGGCATCGAGTTTCTGGTTGAAGGCGCCAAGGATGCGCAGGGCCGCACGTTTGATGCGCCGGTGGCCGCACTGGCCGGCATGGGCGTGGAGTTTCGCGTGTGCCACAACTCGCTGATGGCCTTCAAGGTGCCGGAAGACAAGCTGCTGCTCGAAGCCAAGGTGGTGCCCGCCGGTGTGGTGGAGATCACGCGCTTGCAGCAAGAAGAAGGTTTCGCCTATATCAAACCGTAGGCGACCCACGGAGGGGACCGTGAAACACAAGACATGGACAACGTTGCTGGGCGTGGCCCTTGCCGGCGGATTGACGCTGGCTGCCAACGCCCAGGACACCAAGGACAGCACCGCCGCCGGCATCGCGCAGTACCGCGAAATGCTGGCCGACGGCAACCCGGCCGAACTCTGGGAAGCCGCAGGCGAAGAACTCTGGAAGAAGCCCGCCGGCCCCAAGCAGGCCTCGCTCGAAGCGTGCGACTTGGGTCTTGGCCCCGGCGTGGTGAAGGGCGCATACGCCAAGCTGCCGCGCTTCTTCAAAGACACCGGCCGCGTGATGGACGCCGAACAGCGCCTCATGTATTGCCGCATGACGCTGCAGGGGTTGACCAAGGAAGAGGCATCGGCGCGGCCGTTCTCGTCACCCGGTAAATCGTCGGACATTGAACGGCTGATGGCCTACGTCGCCTCGGAATCGCGCGGCGCGGCCATCGACATTCCGCTTGCCCACCCCGAAGAAAAGCGCATGTACGAACTCGGCCGCCGCATGTTCTTCTACCGTGGCGGCGCGTACGACTTTGCCTGCGCCACGTGCCATGCCCAGCCGGGTTTGCGCATCCGCTTGCAAGACCTGCCCGATCTGCTGACCGCCGACGGCGCGCGCTTTGCGTATTCCACGTGGCCGGGCTATCGCGTCTCGCAGGGCGAGGTACGCACCATGCAGCACCGCCTGTACGACTGCCTGCGCCAGCAGCGCTTTCCGGAACCGCTCTACGGCAGCGAGGTGATCACCGCGCTGGAGATGTTCCTCGCCCGCAACGCCAACGGCGGCAAGATGGACGCGCCGTCCATCAAACGATGAGGCCACGCATGAATCGACTGACCCCCATCGTTCTGACGGCGCTCACATTGGCGCTGGCTGCCGGCACCGCCCACGCAGCGGACGCCACCTCCAAGGCCGTGACGCCGCCCAAGCCCGATGCAAAGGCCGACGCCGCGCTCGCCAAGGTCATCCATGAGAGCTTTGTCTCCAAGGGCCCGGCCACCGTGGAAGGCGTGACCGAGCGCGACGACGTGCAGAAGATCTGCAGCCAGTTTGCCGACCGCACCGCCGTGCCTGCCGCCGTGGCCAAGAAGCTGGAAGACGCGCAGCTCAAGACCATCCATTACCCGGCTGACGACAAATGGCTGGGCGACTGGAAGGCGGGCGAGAAGACCGCCCAGAGCGGCCGGGGCATGCAGTTCTCCGACCCGGCCGGCGGCGCGAACGGCGCCAACTGCTACGCCTGCCACCGCTTGTCGAAAGACGAGGTGTCGTACGGCACCATTGGCCCGTCGCTGTACCAGTACGGCAAGCTGCGTGGGGATTCGGAAGCGATCCTGCGCTACACCTGGGGCAAGATCTACAACTCCAACGCGTATGCGGCGTGTTCCAACATGCCGCGCTTCGGGCACAAGGGCATCCTGACCGAACAGCAGATCCGCGACGTGATGGCGCTGTTGTTCGACCCGGCATCTCCGGTCAACCAGTGACCCAATAACGCCATGCACACGCTTCGACGGTTTTTGATGTGGGCAGCAGCGGCGATAGTGCTCGCTACCAGCACCGCACAGGCCGTTGAAGTGGGCGACGTGGTTGCGCTGCCCGACCTGCAATTGCTCGACGGCACGCGCGTGCCGGGCGATACGTGGCGCGGGCACCCGGTCATCATCGCCACGTGGGCATCGTGGTGCCCGTTCTGCGCGCTGCAGAACCCGCGCCTGCAAAAGCTGTACGACGCCACGCGCGGCACTGACCTGCGCATCCTCACCATCAGCATCGACGCCAACCCGCAGCTCGCGAAGGACTACGTCGCCAAGCGCAACTTCACCTTTCCGGTCGCGATGGAAACCGACGCGCTGTGCGCCGCCACCGGCCCGCGCAAAGGCCTGCCCGAACTGCTCGTGCTCGACGCCAAGGGCCGCGTGGTGCGCAAGGAGGTCGGCGAGATGCTTGAAGACGACGTAGCCGACCTGGCTCGCTACGCGCACAGCAACACACCATGAACCGCCGCGAATTCGTTCAAGCCCTGGCGATTGCCGCAGCCGCCGGCCTGCGCCTGACCGACGCCCACGCTGACACGCTCAGCTACGAGGTGCCGCGTTTCGGCAACGTCCACCTGCTGCACTTCACCGACTGCCACGCGCAGTTGCTGCCCATCGAATACCGCGAGCCCAGCGTCAACCTGGGCGTGGCGCAATGGGCCGGGCAGCCGCCGCATCTGGTGGGGCACGCGCTGCTCAAGCGTTACGGCATCGCGCCCGGCTCGCGCGCCGCGCACGCGTTTACGTCGCTCGACTTTACCGAGGCCGCGCGCCGCTATGGCCGCATGGGCGGCTTCGCGCATCTGGCCACGCTCATCAAGCGCCTGCGCGCCACGCGCCCGAACGCCCTGCTGCTGGACGGCGGCGACACATGGCAGGGCTCCGCCACCGCGCTGTGGACCAACGGCCAGGACATGGTCGACGCGGCCCTCGCGCTGGGCGTGGACGTCATGACCCCGCACTGGGAGATGACCTACGGCGCCGACCGCGTGCGCCACGTGGTCGATCACGACTTCAAGAACAAAGTCGCCTTTGTTGCGCAGAACATCCAGACCGCCGACTTTGGTGATCCGGTATTCGACCCGTATGTGCTGCGCGAGCTGAACGGCGTGCCGGTGGCCATCATCGGGCAGGCGTTTCCGTACACGCCCATCGCGCACCCGGCCGATTTCACGCCCGACTGGACGTTCGGCATTCAGGAAGAGCGGCTGCAGAAGATGATTGACGAGGCGCGCGGCAAGGGCGCCAAGGTGGTCGTGCTGCTGTCGCACAACGGCATGGATGTCGACCTGAAGCTCGCCTCGCGCGTGCGCGGGTTGGATGCCATCTTGGGCGGCCACACGCACGATGCCGTGCCCGCGCCCGTCAAGGTTAGCAACCCGGGCGGCGTGACGCTCGTCACCAACGCGGGCGCCAACGGCAAGTTTGTCGGCGTGCTCGATCTGGATGTGCGCGGCGGCACCGTGCGCGATATCCGCTATACGCTGCTGCCCGTGTTTGCTGATCTGCTGCCGCCCGATCCGGCCATGACGGCGCTGATCAACCGCGTGCGTGCGCCGTACCAAGACAAGCTGGGCGAAACGCTCGCCACGAACCGCGGCCTGCTGTACCGGCGCGGCAACTTCAATGGCACGTTCGACCAGCTCATCGTCGATGGCCTCATGCACGCGCAGGGCGCCGAGATTGCCTTCTCGCCCGGCTTCCGCTGGGGCACCACGCTGCTGCCCGGCGAGGCCCTGACCATGGAAGCGTTGATGGCCCAGACCGCCATCACGTACCCGGCCACCACGCTCACCGAGATGACGGGCGCCACTATCAAGACCGTGCTGGAAGACGTGGCCGACAACCTGTTCAACCCAGACCCGTACTACCAGCAGGGCGGCGACATGGTGCGCACCGGTGGCCTGCGCTACACCATCGACCCGATGAAGCCCATGGGCCAGCGCATTACCGACATGCGCCTGGGCCCGGGCGACGGCAAGCCCATCGATGCCGACCGCCGCTACAAGGTGGCCGGCTGGGCCGCCGTGTCGCCCGAAGCGCGCAAGGCGGGCGGGCGCCCCGTGTGGGACGTGCTGGCCGACTGGCTGCGCGACCAGCGCGAAGTGACCGCCGGGCCGCTCAACACGCCGCGCATTGTCGGCATGGAAGGCAATGCGGGCATGGAAAACGCGGGTTGAGCCCCGATTGAAAGGGCCCGGGGAGTTCGGGTAGACTCATTTTCCACGGGCCGATAGCTCAGCTGGGAGAGCGCCGCGTTCGCAATGCGGAGGTCGGGAGTTCGATCCTCCTTCGGTCCACCAACTCACTGGCAAAGTTTGCCAAGCGTTGCCAAGAAACCCGCTAGCTGTAAGGCTTTGCGGGTTTTTTGTTGCCAGCGTTGCCTAAGTTTTGCCGTTGACACCCGGGGGCAAGTGGGGGCAAATTCGGGGGCAAGTTGCCACCCGGAGAACCACTTGCCCCCATGCCTCTGACCGACACAGCAATTCGTACCGCCAAGCCAACAGATAAGCCGTACAAGCTGGCCGATGGCGGCGGTCTCTACCTTGAGGTGTACCCCACAGGGGGCAAGTTGTGGCGTCTCAAGTACCGGTTTGGGGGCAAGGAAAAGCGGCTTTCATTGGGGTCCTATTCCGTCGTCAGCCTGAAGGAGGCACGCGAGCGGCGTGACAACGCCAAGCGCCTTTTGGTGGGCGGCATCGACCCCTCGATCGAGCGGAAGACGCAGAGGGCCGCAACGGTCGAGCGCGCCGCCAACAGCTTCGAGACAGTGGGCCGCGAGTGGTTTGCCAGGTATTCGCCCACATGGGCCGAGAGCCACGCGACCAAGATCATTCGTCGCCTGGAAGCCGATATCTTCCCGTGGCTGGGTGGGCGACCCATTGCGGAAATTACAGCGCCCGAAGTGCTGACCGTCCTGCGTCGAATCGAAGCGCGCGGCGCATTGGATACGGCGCACCGCGCCCACCAGAATTGCGGCCAGATATTCCGCTACGCCGTCGCTACAGGTCGCGCGATCCGCGATCCATCCGGCGACCTACGAGGCGCGTTGCCGCCTGCCAAACATGAGAATTTCGCTTCCATCACCGACCCGGTAAAGGTGGCCGAATTGCTGCGCGCCATCGATGCCTTCCGGGGTACGTTGGTCGTACGCTGCGCGTTGCTCCTCGCGCCTATGGTGTTCGTGCGACCAGGCGAGCTCCGCAAAGCGGAGTGGGCAGACTTCGACCTGGACGCCGGCGAATGGCGCTACCTGGTCACCAAGACCAAGACCGCGCACCTGGTGCCGCTGGCGACGCAAGCCGTAGCGATTCTCCGCGAGCTCCATGCGCTGACGGGGCACGGTCGTTTTGTCTTTCCTGGACGCGACCCCAAGAAGCCAATGAGCGACGCCGCCGTCAATGCGGCGCTGCGGCGCATGGGCTACGACACCCGCACGGAAATAACGGGTCACGGCTTTCGCGCTATGGCCCGCACGATCCTTCACGAAGAGCTCCACTACAAGCCCGAGATCATCGAGCACCAGCTTGCGCACTCGGTGCCGGACGCATTGGGCACTGCCTACAACCGCACCAAGTTCGTCAAAGAGCGGCGCGTGATGATGCAGGCGTGGGCGGACTATCTCGACCGCTTGAAGGCGGGTGCACAAGTTTTTACGTTCGGACCTTCTGCGGCTTAATCCGCGCCTGCGCTGCATTGGCGGGACGCTCGGTATGCCTTTCCTTTCATCGCGCTATCTGCTGCTCTAGGCCGCACGCCACTTCGCTGGCTAGAATGCCGGCCCTCGTTGCCAATCACGGGCAACGACAGCTATAGCCGGGCGACAGCATTGGCCGTGCACTACACCTCCAATCCGTTGATCTGCTCGGGCTTCGCCATTCAGCATCAACGAGGAGCGCTGCGCGATGACCACATCACTGGATTTGACGATAGGGGACTTTGAGAAGCAGCTTGCACAGACCTACGGGGCGATGTGCGGGGTGTTCGAGTCTGCTTTCGGTGTCGGCCTTGAGGATCGCTTGCCAGAAATCGAGCAGCACATCGACAAGCACTACGGGGCCGATGCGGCCAACCACATGCTTGTGCTGCAAGGGATCATCGACCGAGATACGGAAGAGTTCCTGGACGAGGATGGCAATGTGCTGACCGACTTGTCCGGCACGTCGGTGGAGCTCTGCCAGGAGGCTGTGACTCTGTTCCTCGCCAAGACCAAGCCTGCGAGTGTGTACAACGAGAACATGCTCTATGGCGTCTCGCATTGCTGGTTCAATCTCAACCTCGCTGGCAGTTGTTTGCACGCGTCACAGCATCCCGAGGCGTTGCACTTCCTGGCTAGCGCCAACAAAGCGTTGGGGCAAGCGCAAATGCTGCTCGTCCTGCGTGAGCGAGGCCGGGAAAGGGCGCGCAAGGGCGGCAAGCAACGCCACGCTCCGATGCAGGAAGAGAAAGAACGCGCGCAGACGATCTTTCGTCAGTTCATCGCGGGAAAAGGACTCTCCAATGCGCAGGCGGCTTCCAAGCTGCATTCCGAGTTCGGAATCCGCTATCACTATGGCGGCGTTACGCGCCTGGTCAGCAAGACTCGCAAAGAGATGGAATCGGAGTCTTAACACGGGAAGCACGCTCCGCGCGCAGCTAAGCTGCGCCGGTCTGAAGTTAGCTCATGACATAGCGCAGCAAAGCTGAGCACATCTCTGCTTTGCTGCGCATCTTCCGCGACATCCGTCTCGGCTCCTATTCTTGCGTCACCACCAACCAATGCCCACACAGGGCAAGGCAACGCAAGCGATGACAAGGAAGATAAGCAGCAAGGCCGCACACCAGAGCACGCGGCGAACCCCCGTCCAAACGCCCCAACGCCAAAGCCGCACCGTTCTTCCGCTAACCGGCCGTGGCCGTTGGAGCGACATTGCGCCGTTTGTGGGCGTCTCTCGTGAGACCTGGCGCCAGCTCGTGAACACGGGCCGCGCACCCACGCCGCAGCGCCTTACTGAGCGCTGCAGCCTCTACGACTTCGCAGCCATTCACGCTTGGATCGCCAACCCTGCCAGCTACAACGCTGCGCCTGGTAGCGATGCGCCGCATCTGCATAAGCCAGATGCATAAATCCGCATAGTTTTCTGCGGCCGCCAATGCCGCGCAGCGCCACGGCGCGTGTCGCTCCGAGCAGGTAATGCACGTGCATAAAAGCCACTCGATGAAGCGCGCCGGTGAGGCGGGGTCCCAACGGCGCGCGGTGGGTGCGCGCACGTCTTCAGCCTCGCCACTGCCTCCACGCCCGAACGTGGTCGCAGCGGCGCTGTAGCGGACCGCAGGCGCTCGCCGAGCGCAGCGGACATGCCGAGCAACCCTTGCGGCACGCAGCGCCTCTGCAGCCTTGTGGCGCCGCGCTGCCGGCTTCGGCAATCGCTTGTGCTGCATCTGCCTACCGGTCAGGCGCCGCGAAGTTGTCCACCCATAGTGCACAACATTCCCGCGTTGCCCCAAGCCGCGCGCTTGCCGAGACTGGCAAGGCTCCGAGCAGTACCGAGCACCGCCGAGCAATTCCGCTCGATTCCAACCCATCGACGAGGAACGCAAATGATCCGTTCGCACATCGAGGCGCCCAACACGCGAGCCGCCACTGCAGCCATACACGGCAAGGCGGGCATGTTGGCAGAGCGCTTCATGCGGCTGCCGGAAGTGAGCGCCACGTGCGGCTTGCCCACATCGTCCATCTACGACGGCATGCGCCGTGGCGACTTCCCCAAGCCCGTACCACTCACCGGTAAGACCGTCGCGTGGCTCGCATCCGAGATCCACGAGTGGATGGCCAGCCGCGTCGCAGCCCGTCAACTCTGAAAGCCTTTCCATGCAGACCACAACACCGCAACTACCGCCCGAGCTCCAGGCGCACGTGGAGCAATACCAGGACATACGCGCCAGCTTCGAGACCGCGCGCGATGAGGCCGACCGGCTTGATGCCGCGATTCAGCGTCAACGCAAAACAGTGGACGGCGCTGAGAACGAGGCGACGCAGGCTCGCGAAGAGGTTGCGTACATGCTGCGGCAACCCGGCACGTCGCCCAAGGAGATTCAACGCCTCAAGGCCAAAGAGCGTGCGGCCTACACGCTCGCCGAAGACAACCGCTCTGTGATGGCCGAGCTTGAAGCGGCATACCAGGACGCCGCCAACCAGGTAGGCAGTGCCAAAGCCAAAGAGCGGAGCTGCTACGCGGAGCTGCTGAGCGCCTACGCGGATGTGCTCATGAAGCAGACCGACGTCGTACTGGAGCCCCTATATCGCGCCATCCAAATGCAAGAGTGGGCCTATGCAGCACAGACGGGCCGAGGGATAGCCGATTGGGAATACAGAAGCACCGACGCGCGCAGTGCCGCTCTGGCTGTGATGTACGGGCGCATCAAGCAGGGGCTGGACGCGTTTCGATTTGAAGTCGAGTGCGATGCCATCTTGCAGGCAGCTCAACGCCCTGACGGCCTGGACCGCTTCAAGACGCTCAGTCCTGCTGCAGGACACCGTAACCGGGTGCTGCAACAGCTCACTCGCTAACACCACTAACCCTGAACGCACCATGACTTCTCACCATTGCCCATGCTGCCGCAGCGTCACCACCGCTGACGGCACGGTCCTTCGCTCCGACGGCCAACGCGAAGCGCTCTACCGCTGCAACGGCCACAGTTGCGGCACCGTCTTTTCCCACGCACTGCCTGTGGGCGCCGCGCCCGACGACAGCATCCAAACCTACCGCCAGGCACGCGACGCACAAGACGTGATCCGCACCGACTGCTAACGCCATTGCCGGCGCCACGCCGGCAATGCGCTCTCCATTGAAGCCATGAAGATCAATTGCCCTCACTGCAGCAGCGTCGCGAACATCCGCTCCAGCCGGCGGGTAACGCGATTCACAAGAGAGCTCTATTGCCAGTGTTCCAACCTGGAATGCGGCCACACGTTCGTTGCGTTGACGGAAGTGGTGCGCACGCTGGCACCGAGCAACACGCCCGATCCTGAAGTCGCACAGCAGCTTGCGGCGCGATCCGCAGCGTGCGCAGAGCAACACGTCAACGGTTGTGAGCTCAGCTTGACACCACTTGCCCGATGACCAAGAATCTAGCCGTCACCGAAACAGCGGTGGCCGGGTGTGGAAACCCGATCTCTACAGGCGGACAGGCCGCGTTCGCGGCATTTTTTTCGTCCGTATCGCCTTCGCACGCCCTTTTTATGGCGGGCCGGGCGGGGCCAGCTTCGGCTGGGCCGGTTTCCTGTAGGCCGGTTTTCCACCCCCGCTGTCTGGCCCGCCACCCTCACGTGGAAATGAGCGGCGGGTCTCCACTTCTACAGGAGGCCGCAATGCCTAACGCTTTCGCTCGTCCTGAGCAAACCGCTTTCCCGCAAATCCTCGCCATCGTTCGCGCAGCGCTGCGCGACGCAGTTGCTGCGTCCGATGACCGCGCATCGCTCGATGTTGCCGGCGCCGCACTCGTCGCCGTGGCTGCAATCGCAAAGGCGGAGGCGGCACATGGATAAGCAGATGCACGCCGCGCCTACCCTGGCGATGATGCAGCAGCGCCAACTCGTCTCCCAGCTCGTGCACCAGGTGCAGCAGACAAGCCGCCGCGCTGCAGTGCAGTTCGGTGCGCCGCTTGAGCAATTGCTCAACGTTGGCGAGCTCATCCGCCAAACCACCGAGCAAAGCTGCGCCGAGCTCTGGCGCGTGAGCGCCGGCCTCGATGGCATCCTGCGTTTGCTTGACCTGCAAAGCGACCGCTCGCCCGAACACGAAAGCCTGCATTGCTTGCTCGCACCGCTCAAACAACAGTTGGACCGCGCCCTCGGTAACGTCCACGACATGCTGTGAGGGCCGCCATGCAGACGCAACACAACCCGGCCATGCGTGACTGGTTCGACCAGCTCAAAGGCGGCATTGACCTGCACGACTTGGCTGAGCGCCTGGACCTGCGCCGCACTGCCGCCAACGGCAACTATCACAGCCCGCACCACGCAGATAGCAGCCCGTCGCTGTCGATCTTTGAGAAGGGCCGCGCCTGGAAGGATTGGTCGCAAGACGTTGGCGGCTCCTGTATCGACCTGGTGCTGCACTGCCGGCCCGAAATGGAGACGCCGCTCGAAGCGGCAAAGCTGCTCGGCGAGTGGTACGGCATTCCCGCGCCTGCGCCCACGCAAAGCAGCCTGCCGGCTCGCAAGAGCACAGAGGAATACATCGCCGAGCGTTGCAGGGCCAACCCTGAGCCCGCAGTCGCCTACCTGGCCAGCCGCGGCATTACCGAAGCTGTTAGCCGCCGCGCCATCCAAACCGGCGCACTCGGCTGGAACACCTGGAACAGCAACAAGGTGCCCGCCGGCGAGCCCGGCCACGGCGGGCCGGCCGCCGCGTTCATCGTGCGCCCAGCGGCATCTGCTGCCGTTGTCGCCGTAGACCTGCGTTATGCCGACGCCACGCTCAACGGCAACGTCAAGACGCAGTGCCAGGGCGAGAAGCAGGGCCACGGCTGGACAAGCGATTGGCGTCGCCTGCAGCGCGCCCGCACGGTGTACATCGTCGAGAGCCCCATCAACGCGCTATCGGTGGAGTGCTGCCACTTGCCGGAAGGCTGTGCAGCGTTTGCCATTCGCGGCACCGCCAATGTCGATAAGATCGACTGGTCGTTTCTGCGCGACAAGCGTGTGCTGATCGCGCTCGACCATACCGACGCGGTGAATGAGCGCACAGGCCAGCGCCCCGGCCTGGCCGCTGCATGGAAGTTGTCGGAAGTGCTGACCGCTGCCGGGATCGGCTCAATGCTGGTCGATATGCAGGATTGGGAAGAGGGCGAAGACATCAACGACGTGCTCAAAGCCCGAGGCGCCGACGAGCTCACAGTGCGCATGAAGCACATAGAGCCGTGGCTCATCCCAGGCATGCCAGGTGACGGAGAGCGCCAGAAGGGCACCCGCCGCATCTTTCTGCCCGCGCACGATTTCGGCGTCTATTGGCGCTTTCGCGTGAAGGAAGACTTCACGCACTACGTGCAGAAGTACAACGACCAGGAAGACGACGACGGCGAATCGAGCCGCAGCGAAGAGCTCGCAGACTTGTGCTCATTCCGCGTCGCGGGCATTTCACGCCTGCGCATCCAAAGCCATCTGGCCACCATCAACGGCACGCCCGACACGCAGCCCGAAACCGTGTTCGGCATCAGCGCCCAGGTGCCGCGCTTCGGCGCGGCATTGCAGCGCGAAGTGGCCAGCAACGACAGGCTCTATAACTTGGAATGGTGGCGCGGCAAGTTCGGCCATATCTGGATGCCGGCGCAGTTCGCGCGCATGGTCAACGTCCTGGAACGTGCCGCCGAGCTCGGCGCCCGCGACGTGGTGAACTTCGTCGGCGTCGCCTGGCGCGACGGCGAGCTCGCGGCAATGGAGGGCAGCGACTGCTACTTCCTGGAGCCGCATAAGCAGTGCCTGTACCACAACATGGCATTCCCGCGCGGCAGCCGGCAGAACGCGCGCGCCGTCATCGCGGCCTATCAATCCACCTTCCGCAGCAACGCTGCCACCATTGCCCTTGTGTGGGGGCTTGGCGCGCACCTGAAAACGGTGCTCGGCTTCTACCCGCACCTGCAGATGCAGGCCGAGAAAGGGTCAGGCAAATCGAAGCTCCTGGAGAGCCTGCAGACCACGCTCGCCTTTCAGGTGTTGTCGGGCCAGATGCTCAAGACCGACCACCGCCGCCGCGCGTCCGTCTCCTGGACGTCGCACCCGGTCGGGTGGGATGAGTTCTCGAAGCTACCTAAGATGGTGCTGTCGGATATCGACGGCTTGCTGCAGTCGACCTACCGTTTCGAGTTCACTCGCGTCGGCGCTGCGCTCACGCCGTACCTGATGTGCGCGCCCGTGCTGCTGGCCGGCGAAGAGGTGGACGTGGAAAGCCTCCAGTCCAAGCTATGCCGCACGTCGCTGTCTGTCGCCAAGCAGGGCGACATCATCCCGCACACCCTGCCGCAGTTTCCGGTGTGGGAATGGCTGCAGTTCCTCTCGCATATTGAGCCTGCACGCATCCGCGATCTGCATACCGCGTTCTTGGACGTGTGCAATAAGCGCAGCCGCGCCGAAGGAAGCGACGCGACCGCCCGGCGCATGATGGAGAACTACGCCGCCGTGATGACCGCCTGGGCGCTCCTGGCAGAGTTCGCAGAGATCGACGTCGACCAGGGCGCGTTTGTGGACGATGTGCTGGCCGAGATGAACGCGCACATCGCCGAGACCAACGGCTCGCGCCTGCCGTGGGTGTGGATCATGGAAATCTTGTTGTCGGAGCTCGATGCCGGCCGCTATCAGTATCCCTTCAGTTGGGACACGATTCAGACCGACAGCGGCCGAGAGATGGCGCTATTCCTGCGGCCAAGCCATGTGATGGACCACCTATCGACCGCGCCGCACCTGAGGCCCAAGTTCGATGCGCTGCCGATCAAGACGGCGCGGGTGTTCAAGCAGCAGTTGCTGCAGTCTGGCGTGGTGGCGGTGCATGGCGGCAAGCAGATGGACGATGTGGAGAAACGCATCTTCAACCGCCGGCACGGGCACATGACTGCATTGAGCCTGGCAAAGCTTGAAGCGCTGGGGCTTTATGCGACGCCGGTATCATCGGACGGCAGTACGCTGCCATAGCGCTGCCGGTTTGATCTCAAAAGAAAGCCTGCATGCAGGCTTCTTCTTCCCGGAGGCGGTGAAACTGGCTCTGCCGCGTTGCCTGTGGCGCTGACTCACGGGAAGCACTGAAGAGGCGACTAAAGCAACGATCTGTGACGGAGAGAATCTTCGTGCGCATTGCTTACCTCGCCTGTGTCGATCACGCTGAGATACTGCTTTTGGTCCTTCAATACTTCCTCCGTTAGCAGGCCCCTTTCGTGCAACGACACATAGAGAGCGGCCGCATATGCCTGGCAGTTGATCGAACGCTCCGGGTTAAAAGCGATGTCGGAGAACGCACGGTAGCCCAGCACAACTTGAGCGAGGTCGGGTTGCCTGTGTAGGGCATTGATGTAGAGCCAATCGTAAAACGCAGTTCGCGGTTGAAGCGGCCAGTCCGTGCCGTACCACTGGAACTTTGTTAGGCGACCGAACTGTGTCAGGCGCGGATCGCGCTTCGCATCGATAGACTTCACATTGAGCAAATCCTTGAACGGGCCGCCGCGCTCGAAGACCTTGCTCGCCTGATAGGCACACTCCAGACTGTATTCGCGGCGCGGCGTGGTGATCATCAAATTGAATGCGCTCAATTTGACACCGTATTCCTCCTTAGATTTGCTCGATATTTCCAACACCCTATCGACATGCAGCAACTGCCTGGCCTTCTCATGTAGCGAGTCTATCGATTTCTGAGCTTGGCTCTTCGCCATGCCGGGAAACCAATGAAACTCGATGAGCTCGGTTGAGACCAGCAGCGGGCCGCTCAGGGACGGCATAAATATGGGGCGGGTGGCCATCTTATGCCTGCGGTTTCCAATGGGTGTAATCGGTGCGCGGCGCGAAGAAGTCGGAGTTGCTCCACACGATCGTACCGGGGTGCAAGGCTTGGATTTGCACTTTCATCGCCTGATTAGGCACGAGAACGCCGCGGATGTACGAAGGGGGAACGCCGTTTAGCATCAACACTTCTGCTTGGGGATTGGTCGGGAGGTGATTCGGCAAATTCAGGTTCGCACGAACCTTATCGTCGAAGTCAGCATACATGGCTTGAAGTGCTGGCAGCCCGCGCCGTTCAGCAAGCGGCACAGTAAATACCCGTGCCGACGCGGCATTGGTAACGCAAAACGCACACGGCAGCTCCCAGAGGGCTGAAGGGTGGAGTACCACCACCACCCAGTCTTCCTGCTGGTTAGCTTGACGATAACGATAGAACATTCTGTAGTTCGGGAAGCCGATGGACACGCATACGGCATCGGTACCGTCGAGCCGAAGCTCGTCGTTTACGACGCCCGTGACATTCTGCCCGTCTAAACGACTCCGAAGCACCAGCCCATGCTCAAGGATTGAGGCCAGATTTGCCAATCTGGTGAAATGCAATAGATATGCGATGCCTCTCTCGGCCACATACTCTTGTATGGTCGTTGCCATCGTCGAGCCCCCCCCGACTCTCTGATTCGCCTCATTATTATTTCCACTATACCTTCGACATACCGCCAGTTCGGCGATTTGCTGCCGACAGTCGAACAGTGCGAATGGGGCAGCTTTTCATTAGCCCAAGAGTTCATCGGGGCTCCTGGCCCCCTAGTTTGGTGGGCGTACGGTCCCTCCCTCCTTGGCGTCGGCCGGGAGTGAGGAAGTTTTAGGAAACCCGTGGCGCCGTGTAGTTCTACATCTAACTCTTTGATTTATAAAGAAAGGGGTGCCACGATTTTGCGCCAAAATGCCACGGTTTCGGTTCCATCCGCCACACAGCCCTTTTTTCCCGTCATCCCTACTCCTTTCCTTTTTTCCTTTAAAAATCAAAGAGAAGGAGAAAGAAAGCGGTAAGAAAACAGAGAAGAGCCGTGCCACGGTTTCGCGGGGTTGCCTATTTTTTAGGCCACGGAATTGGAGGCGTGCCACACCCCATTTCGTGGCATTCCGTGGGAGGGAAATTCGTTGTAGCGTAAGGCTTTGCTGGCGATGGGAGGGGGATGCCACGAAACCACGGGTATTTTTTGCCTGTGTCCCCCCGGTGCGTGTCGGAAGGGCAATTTTCCCGGTCAGCGCATTATGTTTGATAAATTGCAGCAGAAAACTAACAAGCCGCCACAAAGGGGTAGGGGTCGTGGGAGTACAAGATCGCGACTGGTATCGGGGTCGCCGAGAGCCGCAACTGAGAAATCCTGACTGGCAGAAGGAATACGCGCGCTGGTATGGCAAGGCGCCCCAGGGCGCAAGGCAGGGGGTGCACTGGACCATCTCCTCAATGGCCTGTGTTGCCGTCCTCCTCGTCGTCTACATCGCCGCCAAGCAATTGCGCCTCATCGGTAATGGCGCTGCGGCGCCTGGGCAGCAGGTCGCCTCAACGCAACCGGCACCCGTCCCCGCGCCGCCACCGCGCCAGCCGGTTCCAGTGGCCCAGCAATCCGCGGCACGGTCTGCAGTGCCTCTGGCTGGCGTGAACAAATGCGTTATCAACGGGCAGACGGTCTACACAGAAGCACCGTGCGGGCAGGCGATGCACGCGCTCGTTGGCAATGTGCCTCCCGATTCGCCGGGCAACGATCGTCAGCGCGAGATGGAAGAGGCTGCGGCAGCGGCGAAGCGGGCGGAGGAGCAGCTTGCGCGGCAGTGGGATCAGCGTATGGCGCAGCGGGATCGCGACATGGCGGCCGAGCAGATTGCTGTTCAACAACAGGTTAGTGCGGTCAACGCTGAATGCGCGCGCCTCAAGGCGGATAGAGACGGGATTTTGCGGCTGTCGGTTACTACGCAGCAGTTGTCCCCGTGGCGGGACAACTTGAACTTCATCCGTAAGCGCATGAATGAGTTGCATTGTTGACCTGACCCGCATTGCTCGACCAGAGCCTGTGGGGCAAACAGAAAATAGAGATGAAATAGCCACAACCATTCAGTGGCGAAGAAAAGGGGCACACCGTGTTTGACATCACGTCGGATGACATCTCGCGCCTTAACGACAAGGATCTGCGAGAACTCGTCGGCCGCCTGTGCGAAGCTGAGTTGTTTCGGGCGGGGCTGTCACCGGTGGCAGTTACTTGGGGCGGTTCTCAAACTGCGACTGACGGTGGTTTGGACGTGCGCGTGGCTCTTCCGGTGACGTCAACTATCGACGGCTTTGTGCCGCGCACGTCGACGGGGTTTCAAGTCAAAACTCCGGATATGCCGCGAGCAGAAATAGTGGCAGAAATGCGCCCGTCAGGAACGATTCGTTCTGTCATCCAAGAGCTCGCAAATGAGAACGGCGCATACATCGTTGTGAGTTCTCACGGATCAACCGCAGATCGAGCTCTACGTGCGCGAACTCGGGCGATGCGGGAGGCGCTCGTCGATGTGGAAAACGCCGATCACCTCCACACGGACTTTTATGATCGCACGCGGCTAGCAACGTGGGTCAGACAGTTTCCCGGGCTAACCGTATGGGCGAGGGAGCGAGTTGGGAGAGTGTTGGCTGGCTGGCATCCTTATAGTGCGTGGGCTGGTGGCACCGTTGACGACGAGTATTTGATGGATGACAAGCTGCGTCTCCATGTGGGGAAACGGCGTGATACACAGGCTCAGCCAATATTGGACGGTATAGATGTTCTGCGGGACGAGTTGGCGCGGCCCGGAAGGGCGGTGCGGCTTGTGGGCTTATCGGGTGTTGGCAAGACCAGATTCGCGCAGGCCCTGTTCGACTGCCGAATTGGTGCTCGCGCTTTAGCACCTTTCCTTGCCATTTACACCAATCTTGTAGACGAGCCGTCCCCTCAACCAATTGGGCTAGCTTCAGACATTGTTGCCACCGGCACTCGTGCCGTTCTTGTAGTCGACAATTGCCCGCCCGATTTGCACCGTAGGCTTGTCGACGTGTGCAAGCGGCCGGAGAGTACCATCAGTGTTTTAACCATCGAATACGATGTCCGCGATGACCAGCCGGAGGAAACGCGGGTCGTTACGCTCGATACGTCGTCGATAGAGCTGATTGAGCAGTTGGTAGCGCGCAGATATACGCATCTCTCGCGCGTTGACGCGCGTACGATTGCCGAGGTTTCAGGCGGCAATGCTCGAATTGCCATTGCGCTCGCCGAGACGGTGAAAAGGTCGGACTCGATCGCGGGGCTGTCAAACGATGAGCTTTTTGATCGACTCTTCCGGCAACGCCATGTACACGACAACGCTCTCCTCCTCGCAGCCCAGGCATGCTCGCTTGTTTATTCATTCGAAGGCGAATCCGTGGGGGGAGATCATGCCGAACTCCCAAGGCTGGCTGCCCTAGCTGGCCAGACCGTCGCCGAGACCTATCGGCATGTCAGCGAGCTACATCACCGAGAACTTGTTCAGCGGCGTGGAGTATGGCGGGCGGTTTTACCTCATGCTATTGCGAACCGTCTCGCAGCCCGTGCGCTCGACGGCATTCCGTTCAGCCTAATTGAGCAGGCACTGTTGGGAAAGGGCGCTGATCGACTGGCGCGCTCGTTCTCTCGGCGGTTGTCTTACTTACATAGTCATGATTCTGCTAAGAAGATCGCTCAGCGATGGCTAGAACCTGAGGGTCTCCTCGGCGACGTCTTCTCACTCAATGAACTCGGTATGGCGATGTTCCAGAACGTCGCCCCGGTGGCGCCAGAATCGGCTTTGGCCGCGATTGAAAGGGGCTGCAAAACTGCAGAGTCGCGCAGCGCATATGCTTGGCAAAAGTATGTGCACGTGCTCCGTTCAATATCGTACGACGCTGAATTGTTCGAGCGTTGCGCGGCGCTCCTAACCGAAGTCGCGACGAATGGTTTCGACGACCAAACCAGCAAGCTAGCGAAAGATGTCTTCACCTCTCTCTTCAAGCTGCACCTTTCCGGGACGCACGCCACCATTTCCCAGCGCCTTCGTGTCGTAGAAGGGCTGCTTAGAGCAGCAGATCACGGCGTGCAGGAGCTTGGCCTCGCCGCCCTCGGCGGCGTGCTCCAGGCCGTCAACTTTGGCCCAGCGTGGCAGTTTGATTTTGGCGCTAGACCGCGAGATTTCGGCTATCGACCGAAAAGCGAGCAAGAGCGGCATCTTTGGTATAGCACCGCGCTTGCATTCATTGAAAACCTTGCGCTAACGGAGGGAGTGCTCAAAGCAAGGTTGCTGCAATTGTTAGGCAAAAAGTTTCGTCCTCTATGGACTTGGGCTCATATGCACGATGAGCTGGAGTCTCTGTCTATCAAGATCACCGCCGATGGGTTTTGGCTGGATGGCTGGGCAGGGTGCAGACAGATCATTCGCTTTGATGCTGGCGGGCAGTCGCCAGATCTAACGTCCCGCATTGAATCCCTAGAACGCTTGCTTAGGCCGATCGACCTAGCCGCTCGTGCACGCGCCGCAGTGCACGGCGATTCTACGGGCTGGGAGGATACAGACGAGGCGAGTGCTGATGGACATGACCTTATGGCTCGCCATCAGCGGATGGAAGAGCGCGCTGTTGAGCTTGGCTCAGCGGTTGCGCTTGAGGGCGACATTCTCAGCGCAATCCTGCCCGACATAGTCCTCGGAGGGGTGAGAGACCATGCGTTTGGGCGTGGGCTAGCTCTTGCGGCCCCGAATATCCGCGCCACATGGGGTGTGCTGATTGACGCCTTTGATAGAACCCCGCAAGACCACCTAGATACTCGGTTGCTTTCGGGCTTCATCGCCGGCCTATGGGAGCGAGACTGCGAACTCGCCCACGAACTCCTTGATGGTGCGCTCGCCCACAAAAGGTTATTGCCGTTGTTGCCAATTCTAAGTTCGAGCGTTGTCCTTGATGACCGCTGCCTCGAGCGCTTGAGGCAAGCACTGGCTACTGGTCAGGTTCCTGTGCACCGGTACAAACAACTGATGTACGGAAGGACGACCTCACAGTTAAGCGCACAGATTCTTGAACGTTTAGTTCTCGATATTGCGCAGCAAACAGAGGGCTACCACGTAGCCGTTGATATCCTATATATGCGTCTCTCCACCGACCGTATCGATGGACGATCGCTCGCCCCAGAGTTGCTCGATATTGGACGCGCTCTTTTACGCCGGCCTATATTGCGAGACCGACACGCTGACGGCGACTATAACCTTGGGCAGTTGGTCAAACTCTGTGTCACCGGACCGACCGCTTCGCGGGTTGCGTCGGATGCTGTGATTGCGGTGCGTCGCGCAATTGAATCACGCGAAACGCACGTATTCGAGTGGTCCGATTTCCTTTTCGCTCTCACACTAGCGCAACCACGGGCCGTGTTGGATGCGCTCTTCGGCGGAAACAACACCGAAGAACGAGAAGTGGCGGTCGCAGAGTTCCAGCCAACGGCACATTTGCGACCAAATTGGATGGAAGCAGTTCCGGCCGATACGCTCATTGCATGGTGTGCCGAGGATCCAACAATTCGGTTCGTAGTCGCTGCCTCTATAGTGACCTTTGCCCACGGCGGGCAGAACGGTGCCCCTCCTGTGTGGACCGACCACGCAAGAATGCTTCTATCGGCAGCCCCAAATAAGGAGCGGGTACTTGCCGCTTTCATTGACCGGTTCTGGCCATCGTCGTGGAGTGGATCAAGGGCGGCGATTGCCGAAGACAATGCCCGACTGTTGGATAGCAGCGAGGTGCTAGCGCTGCCGGAGCTGAAGCCAATGGTCATGCAGGCAAAGCTTACGTTGGCCGCGGACATAGAGAAAGAGCGACGGTGGGAGACCAACCATGATCAAGAGATGGATGGCCGCTTTGAGTGATTTCCCTTTCAGTCAGCATAGTTCTTCGAGCCAACCAGATTGCGAGCTGCACGATGTATGATGGGGGCAAGTTTGGGGGCAAGTCTCAGAGTGCCGGCCTGAAATTGGCTTTGCCTCAGGCTTTTCTAGAGTTGTTCGGTAGCCCTTCGGGCAACAGCTCCTTCGCACAGGTTGACCAACAACGCCCCCAACAAAAAGCCCGCGACCCAAAAAGCATCGCGGGCTTTTCCACATCTAGGCCACCATCAGCAGCCCATCACCTCACTGCACACTTTCCTCCACCTTCTTCCGTGGCCCCCGACTAAACCGCGCCGACAACGTCCGTCGCGCCGAATCCAACCCTTCCCCTTTGCCCGCAACCTTCAGGTACGTGTAACCCTCCAGCGCGGCCGTCATCAGATCACTGCCCATCGCCAGTTGCGAATCCTGCATCCTTTCCAGCAACTTCTCCACGCGGGCGAGGCGAGGGCGCAGGGTGTCAAAGCCCACCAAGTCACGTCGCATCTCCTGTAGGCTGAAATTGGCAGGAAGCACGCTGGGGTTGTTGCTCAGCAGTTCCACTGCTTGGCGGCAGAACGCTTCGGACTTGTTGCCCATCTTCATGAGCGTGCTGCGCTGCTCGACTGACAGGTCAATCAGGCCGACGAGCTTTTCTTCCAGTGTCTTCAGCGCACCGTCAATGGCGGTCAGGTCGGTGGCGCTGGGTTGAAACGAGATCAAGTTCTGAGACATTGCGTTCCTTCTAAAGCGGATATCAACGTCATGCCGATTGGCACAACCCGGTGAGGGTGGCTACCGCTGCGGCGTATCGCAATGCTGTACACAACTTTTGACGGAAAGCGCCCGCACATGGGGCGAGCAAGCCCGCTCACGCCGTTCGAGTGTTGGAGCGTGAAGCGCGAGCCTCGGACTGTCGAATTCGACTCTCTGAGACTGACGCTCGACCTTCAGACAGTGCAACGTGACCCTCAGACAGTGAAGTTCGAGTGTTTGAGGCTCAAACGCGACCCTCAAAGGGTCGAGTTCGACTCTTCGACACTGCCGCTCGACCCTCAAACAGTGAAACGCCAGTGTTTGACCCTCGCGTTCCACTCTCTGAGGGTGAAGCGCCACTGTTTGAGGCTGGAGCGTGACCTTCCGACCGTCGCTCCCGACGAACCAAGAATCCAACTTTCGCCGCTGCCCCCATCGCTATAATCCATCCCGCTGCCGCACCAACGGCAGTCGGGTTTGGCGACCTGACTGGCAATACCAGAGAAGACGGACACCCGCCGCGGCGGACTCGTCCGTCTGCACTCGTGCATGCCCTTATGGCGGGCCGGGTGGGGTCTGCCGGCTTTCTCTGGGGGTCGGTTCGCCAGCCCCGCCGTCAGGCCCGCCACCCCCGTCTGGCGACGAGATGGCGAGCCTCCATCAACCCCAGAGGCTGTCATGACTGCAAATCACAGCGGGCACCGCCCCGCGTCGTATCCATCTCCGCCAACATCGCAACCCCCACCGCCCACGTCATCCGACACAGGCAGGCTCACCAAAAACCGCACCTACCTGAACGGCGCCATCGCAGCGCAGGCGTATCTCAAGCGCACGCGCACCGCCATGTGCACACACGGCCAATGCCGCCCGGGCATGCTGCGCGAACAGCTTCAACATCTGTCCGCGCACGCATTTCCGCCGGCCTTCATCAAAGGCTTTGTGGATGCGATTGATGCCTACGTATCGATGTCGCTCGGGGGCCGCGATGTTGATCCGCAAACGTGGGATGTATTAGCTGCCGTAGAGCGGCGAGGCTACGGCCAATAAAAACAGATTGACGCATTCCCGTGACGGGCGGGAATGCCGAGTAGTGCATTCGCTGCTGGGTTTGCTCGCCTTCGGCCGTGAGTGGCCGCCAGAGCCCTGGACATCAGTCATGGAACTGAAACGTGCTCAATCCAAAAAGGCGGCAGATAGCCAAGTGTTATGCCCACGAACACGGCGATGGAATAACCGAGTGCTCCTACGTGCAGATGTACTGCGACAAGTACGCGGCCAAGCACCGAGAAACAAATCTGCCAAAGCCGTGGGAACCGAAACAACTTCGGTTCAATGTCTGGCACCGATTGCGCCTATAAAGAATCCTGCGGCGCCCAGAAAGAGCACGTTCCGAAGGGAGTACTTGGCGCACGAAGGGCTGCTCAGAGTCGACAAGCGCCGCGGTCCTCGCGCGGCAATCGGCCATCAGCAGCCTGCGGTGGCCGTCCGTTTTCCGGCAGACTCTCGGCAAGCCATTGATCGAGATACGGCCACCGACCGCAGCACACACTCGGACGACGGCCGCCCGCATCGATGATGCCGCTGGCACGACTAGACTGCTGGACACCATGAACCTACCCCGGAACTCGACCTCGACCAAAGCGCGCGCCGTGCCCATGCCTAGCAACAGCGTGCTAGCGCCGCTTTATGCGGGCGCGGACCTTTTGGACGCCTTCGCAATTCGACTGCCGGCGGAGGCCAGCGATGATCTGGAGGTGTTGGCACGCGCCGCGTTCGAGCGGCAGGCGTGGTGGATTCGTGCGCTCACGCGTGTCCGCGATCTGGCGATGGCGACAGTCGGCGTCAAATCGTCTCGCGCCGTCGGTCTTGCCGGAGCGGCGCGTGGGCCGGTTATCGGTTACTTACCGCTGCTCTCAAAGAGCGCGACGGAGTTGATAGTGGGCGCGGATGACCGGCATCTCGATTTCCGCGCCACCATCCAACTTCGCGCCGATGCGGCAAATGGGCGCGAGCTGCTCGCGGGGACGGTGGTGCATTGCCACAACAGACTGGGACGTCTCTATCTTGCGACGATTGCGCCGTTTCATCGCGTGATTGTGCGGGCGAATTTGGAACGGGCAGTAAGAGAAATGAGGACTTGAGCACGCAGTGGCGGTAGCGGCAGGTTGCTTTAGCGGATCACGAACGTCCGGTTTCGGGCAGGCGATTCACCACGTCCACCGGCTCCTTTGGGTCGGAAGTGGACGGCCGTAGGCAGTGCCATCATCGACCGGTTGAATCCGCAGCCGACAACGGACAGTCTGCCGGTCGGCTACTGCGCGCGAGCAGAACAGCTATCAGCAGGACCTGTACCGTGCGCATCCAAGCCGCACGCGGAACAAGCTTCCTTGGCCATCCCCTGATTCCAGTTCGATGATGCCGTTGTTGAGCTCGACCGCCCACTTTGCTATGGCCAACCCCAGGCCTGCACCGCCGGTTTCTCGCGAGCGGTCTGCATCGATGCGATAAAAGCGCTCGAAAACGCGGAGGTGATGCTCAGCGGCAATACCTGGGCCGTTGTCACGGATCTCAATCACCGCGCAGTCCGGCATGGCATCAACACTCGCCTCAATACGGCCCCCATGCTGGGTGTAGCGGATCGCGTTGCTGATCAGGTTGAACAGCGCCTGCTGAAGCGTCGCCGGATCCACCATCGCTTCGACCCGCTTTGTGCTTGAGCACACGAGCGTTTGTTGCCTCTCTTCGGCCAGCACCCGCAGATGATCGGCTACACCCGCGGTCAACGCGGTGAGATCGCACAAGGTGCGCTGCAACGGCAATGCTCTAGCTTCAGCACGCGTGAGCATCAACAGCCCGTCGAGCAGGCGAACCAGGCGGTCTGTTTCTTCCAGGATGCTGCTCATGGCGTCGGCCTGTCGCGCGGCATCTTGCGGGTGCTGCAGCGCGTTCTCGCCAACGCTACGAATCACCGTCAGTGGCGTGCGCAGTTCATGCGAAGCATCCGCGGTAAAGCGGCGCAAGCGCGCAAACGCATCTTCCAGACGTTCCAACGTGTCGTTGAAGGCCGTGGCCAAGCGATTGAACTCGTCGTCAGGGCCATCGGCGGGCAAACGCTGCGACAGGTTGTCAGCCGATATTTCACCCGCCATGCGCGCCATCTTGCCAACCGGAGCAATCGCCCGCCCGGCGAGGATGTATCCGCCAACGAGACTGATCAACAGTGCAAACGGCAAGCCCACCCAGGTCATCAGAATGAGCTTGCGCTCGATGACATAGGTTTGTTCCATGTCTTGCGCCACGGTCACCCGGTATGCCACGCCCGCGTGCTGGGTCATGGCAGTGCGCAGGTAGTAGTGGCGGCCATTGGAGGCTTTCTCGACACAGTAGGGGTTGCTGGGGTCTGAGGATCTGGCGTTCAACGTGCTTACCTGCCAGGCACGCGTGGCCTGCGCCGGCTGCCCAGATGCTGCGATGCGCGCGAGTATTCCGGTATCGCGCAAGCCGGCGCTGTGGAGACCGCTTTCTTCACGCAGCATTTGCTCGACTTGCTCGACGTCTCGGTCTACCTGTGTGCGCAGCAGCACCA
>JYOB01000010.1:542589-804188 GCA_000955795.1 Burkholderiaceae bacterium 26 | reverse complement strand
CCCGGCAGGGGATGAAACCAGGGATGCACCACCAAGACTCATCCCAAGAAAACAAAAACTCAAACACCCTTAAACGCCTTCCGAGCCGCCTCAAACGTTGCATCCAGAATCGCATCATCATGCGTGGAAGACACAAATCCGGCCTCAAACGCAGACGGCGCCAGATAAACACCCTGATCCAGCATCGCGTGGAAGAACGCATTGAAGCGCCCAACATCGCTCTTGGTCACTTCAGCAAAGCTCGTCGGCACGCCCTCGCGGAAGTAGATGCCGAACATGCCGCCTACGCTGTCGGCGGCAAACGGCACACCAACCTCACGAGCGATTTCCGCCAGCCCGTCTACCAGCTTGCGTGTCTGCGTCGCCAGTCGGTCATGGAAGCCATCCGCAGCAATCAGCCGCAGCGTGGTCAGCCCAGCTGCCACGGCCAGCGGATTGCCCGACAACGTTCCCGCCTGGTAGACGCTGCCCAGCGGTGCCAGGAACCCCATGATGTCTCGGCGGCCACCAAACGCCGCGGCTGGCATGCCGCCGCCAATCACCTTGCCCAGGCACGTCAGATCCGGTTTGATGCCGTACAGCGCCTGCGCGCAGCCGAGCGCCACGCGGAAACCCGTCATCACCTCGTCAAAGATCAGCACAGCGCCGTGCTCGGTACACAGCGCGCGCATGGCCTGGTGGAATTCGTTGCTGCCACGCACGAGGTTCATGTTCCCAGCCACCGGCTCGACGATCACGGCGGCGATTTCCTTGCCGTGGCGGGCAAATGCCTCGCGCAGCGCGGTGACGTCGTTGTACGGCAGCACCATCGTGTGCTTGACCACGTCTTCCGGCACGCCGGCGGACGAGGGGGCGTTCTGCGTCGTATCGGCAAACGTCAGCAGGCCCGAACCGGCCTTCACAAGCAGGCTGTCGGCATGACCGTGGTAGCAGCCTTCAAACTTGACGATCAGGTCGCGCCCCGTAAAGCCGCGCGCCAGGCGCAGCGCGCTCATGGTTGCCTCGGTGCCTGACGACACCAGCCGCACCTGCTCGATCGACGGCACGAGCTTGCAGATTTCCTCGGCCATGACGACTTCAGCCTCGGTGGGCGCGCCGAACGAGAAGCTGTCGGCCGCCACTTCCTGCACGGCGCGGACGACATCTGGGTGCGCGTGGCCAACGATCATCGGACCCCAAGAGCCCACGTAGTCGATATAGCGGGTGCCGTCGGCGTCCCACAGGTACGGGCCGGCTGCCTTGGCAATGAAGCGCGGCGTGCCGCCCACCGAGCGGAAGGCGCGTACCGGGGAGTTCACCCCGCCGGGAATGGTCTTCTGGGCACGTTCAAACAGGGCGGCGCTGCGGGAGGAAGTCGACATGGAGGGTTTTGGAAGAGAGCGTAGCGCCGAGCAGAGCGGCGCTACGGCACGGTTTAAAGGCTGTTCGAGGTGATTATGTGGTGGTTTGCCGCAGATCCGGGTTGGATACAGTCAAACACCGTGTCTGCCCGGCGCGTGTTCTGGCGCACCCGGGCGCGATTCGGTACCATCTGGCCTGCCATTTTAATAGACGGAACCCACCGAAGCTTTGCCCTATGGAACAACAGATTGAATACAAGACGTGGATGTGCCTGATTTGCGGCTGGATCTACGACGAAGAACAAGGCGCCCCGGACGACGGCATTGCGCCCGGCACGAAGTGGGAAGACGTGCCCATCAACTGGACGTGCCCGGAGTGCGGCGCGCGCAAGGAAGACTTTGAAATGGTGCAGATCTGATCCGGATCTGACCTGTCTCCCGTCAGCAAGTGAGCGTTTGCCCTCTTGCTGACAGCCAAGTATCAGGAAGTGACGGTTCGATGAAATGGGCTCGTCGCTTCCATGCCACAAGCGCTCGGCGGACAGCCGACGCCATTGACGGCGAATAGGTGACTTGTCACACTTCGTCAAATTCTGAGCTTCACACTTCATAAGCGGGCCGGGGGGCGTAGTTTTGAAGTCGTCGCCAGCGTGGGCCCTTTCCGTTTGGAGGGTACGCTGCGGGGCGATTTGCCGCGATCCATCCGGTCAGAATGTCGTGGCGACCCGTGGTCGCGCACTGCGAGAACATGATGCAATCCGCGCGGGTGGAACAACTGGCTGACTCCCAACCGCTGGCGAACTCTCCGCTGGCGCATTCCCTGACAGGCTGCAAGGTGCTGGTAATCGACGATTCCAGCACCATCCGCCGTACCGCGCAGATTTTCCTCACCCAGGCCGGGTGCCAGGTCATGCTGGCCGAAGACGGCTTCGACGCACTGGCCAAGGTGGGTGACCTGAAGCCCGATCTCGTGTTCTGCGACATCCTGATGCCGAATCTCGACGGCTACCAGACCTGCTCGCTGATCAAGAAAAGCCCAAAGTTTCATGCCACGCCTGTGATCATGCTGTCTTCGCGCGACGGAATTTTCGACCGTGCGCGAGGCAAGTCGGTCGGGGCGGTGGACCACCTTGCCAAGCCGTTCTCGAAGGAAGCGCTGCTGGAGGCGGTCCAGACGCATTTGCCGGTGGCGCCAGCTGCCGCGCAGTGATGGCATTTCTCTTAACGAAGGACTGTTTGTATGGCAATCAAGAAAGTGTTGGTGGTCGACGATTCTCCGACCGAAGCGCTGCATCTGTCGGAGATCCTCGGCAAGAACGGTTTCAAGGTGACGGTCGCTGCCGATAGCGAGCAGGCTATGACCAAGCTCGAAGCGGAAACCTTCGACCTGATCCTGATGGACGTGGTGATGCCGGGCCAGAACGGCTACCAGGCGACCCGCGCAATCAAGAAGGACGAGCGCTTCCAGGGTATCCCCGTGATCATGTGCACGACCAAGGGCCTGGAGACCGACCGCGTGTGGGGCATGCGCCAGGGCGCATCGGACTACATCGTCAAGCCGGTCAAGGCCGAAGAGCTGCTCGAGAAGATCGCCAAGCTGGCGCAGTAAGAACCAGCGGCAATTGGCCAATCGTTACCCAACCGCGCGCAACGCCTGACATGGCGTACAGCACAGGACATGAGCCAGACGTGAACGAACAGCGCACCAACCTGACCTCCCGCCAGCGCCTGCATGAATACCAGGCGATGCTGGCCCGCCGCCTCCAAGAGGCGCGCGCCAAGTCGTCGACGGAAGGCTTTCTGGGCGTGCAGATCGGCGAGCACCACTGGCTTCTATCGCTGACCGAAACCGGCGAGGTGCTGGACTACCAGCCGCCCGCACGTGTGCCGCTTACGCAGCCGTGGTATCTCGGTCTCGTGAATGCGCGCGGCAACCTGCTTGGTGTGATCGATTTCGGCCTGTTCTGCGGTGAAGCGCCGACGGGCAGCGGCAGCGGCGCCAAGATCGTGGTGCTGTCCAAAGACCCGCAGCGGGCGTGCGCAATCGTTGTGCCACGCGTGGCGGGGCTGCGCAGCCTGAGCGATCTGCAGCCCGCGGAAGCCTCCGTGGAAGAGGGCCGTCCGTGGTTGGGCCGCGCTTGGCGCGACGCGCAGGGCACGCAGTGGCGCGAACTGGATGTGCGGCAGCTTCTAGCCGATCCGGCGTTCCTGCAGGTCGGCCGCAGCCGCACATAAAGCAATTGGGCAATCAGGCCGTAGAGCCGTAGACCAAACAAGAAAGATTGAGCACGCCGCAACGGGAGCGGGGTGTGCAGGGGCAAGAGGCGGTGCGTGGCGCACAACAGGGCGCGCCAGATGCATCCAGGCACTGCCGAAGGTGCGTACCACGCCGGATGGAACAAGGCGCGGACGCGGACGGGAAATCCATGCGGCTGATCTCGCAGAACGAGACGGCAGCATTGACAAGAAAAGAGGGTCCTATGGGGTTCAAGTGGTTCAACGCAGGTCGCCGTGCCGCAGAGGCAGGGGCGCCGGAGGTTGCAGTGGAGGGCGCGTCGGCGGCTTCCGTGCAGTTGGCGCAGTTGGACAATGCGCCCCATACGGATGACGACAATCCCGCTGGCCCGCCCACGCAACTGGGCCGCTCGCCCATGGATGCCGTGGTCGGCTGGATGGAGCGCGTGCCGTTTGCCGCGCAGCAGCGCGTCTTCACGATCGGCCTGGTGGTCGGTCTGCTGGCCCTGCTGATCTCGGTGTACCTGGATAATCGCCAGGCCAACAACGGTTCGGTGCAGATTGAAATTGCCGGTGACACGCTGATGCACTCGCAGCGTCTGGCCAAGGCAGTGCCGGTGGCACTGCTGGGTAACACCAACGCATTCGCCCAGCTCAAGGAAAGCCGCGCACGCCTGCAGGAGAACCTCGAGGCGTTGAAGAACGGCAGCTCCGAGCGCGGCGTGCGTGCCTCGGGTGGCGAGGCCGAAGCGCTGCTCGACAAGTCGATCGAAGAGTGGAAGCGCAGCGACAAGAGCGCCCAGGCCATCTTGGCGCAGGAAAAGACGCTGGTGGCGGTGGGTAAGACGCTGAACGTGTTCAACGCGTCGAACCCCGAACTGCTGGAAGAAGCCGAGCAGATCTCGTCAATGAAGCTGCAGACCAACGCGCCGGCCCGTGAAGTGGCCGCCTCGTCGCAGCTGGTGATGTTGACGCAGCGTCTGGGTAAGAACATGAACGAGTTCCTGGCCGGCGAAGGCGTGAACCCGGAAACGGCGTTCCTGCTCGGTAAGGACACGAACACCTTCCGCGAAACCCTGAACGGCCTGCTCAACGGCTCGGAAGCGCTGCGCCTGTCGGCCGCCACCGATGCTGAGACGAAGGGCTATCTGCAAGAGCTGTCGACCCGCTTCGACAACGTGCAGAAGACCACGCAGATCATTCTTGAAAACCTGCCGGGCCTGATTGCCGCAAAGCGCGCCCAGCAGCAGATCTTCAACGACAACGAAAAGCTGCGTGCCGACCTGTCGGACCTGCAGTCTGCCTATGCCGGCAGCGTGCGTAGCCGTCCGGTGACGCTCGGTGCGGTGGTGCTGTCGGCCATCCTGACCGTGGTCTGCCTGGCCGGCCTGGCCGCCCTGTA
Source organism: Burkholderiaceae bacterium 26 (assembly GCA_000955795.1). Lineage (GTDB taxonomy): Bacteria > Pseudomonadota > Gammaproteobacteria > Burkholderiales > Burkholderiaceae > Ralstonia > Ralstonia chuxiongensis. The sequence continues at coordinate 799,211 of JYOB01000010.1, read as the reverse complement.
CCTGCGCGATTCGCGCGTGCGTACGATGGAAGCAGAAGCCCGTCAGCGCGAAGCTGAAGAACGCCGGATGGTGGAAAAGCGCAACAACGATTCCACCCAGGCCGCAATTCTGCGTCTGATGAACGAGCTGCAGGACATTGCAGACGGTGACTTGACCAAGCAGGCCACCGTGTCGGAAGACATTACCGGCGCCATTGCCGACTCGGTGAACTACACCGTGGAAGAACTGCGCGAGCTGGTCGGTCGGGTGCAGCAGACGGCCGAGCAAGTGACGCAGGCATCGTCGGCGGTGCAGACCACGTCGGAAAGCCTGGTGGCCGCATCGGAAGAACAATCGCGCCAGATTCGCCAGACCGGCCAGTCGGTGGTGGAGATGGCCGACCGCATCACGCAGGTCTCGCGCGGCGCAGCCGAATCGGCCAACGTTGCACGTGCCTCGCTGGCTGCTGCAGAGCAAGGTCAGCAAGCGGTGCAGAACGCCATCACGGGCATGAACGACATCCGTGACCAGATTCAGGAAACCTCGAAGCGGATCAAGCGCCTGGGCGAATCGTCGCAGGAGATTGGTGAAATCGTGGAGCTGATCTCGGACATTACCGAGCAGACCAACGTGCTGGCACTGAACGCTGCCATCCAGGCGGCATCCGCTGGTGAAGCCGGTCGCGGCTTCTCGGTGGTGGCAGAGGAAGTGCAGCGCCTGGCAGAACGTTCGGCCGAGGCAGCCAAGCAGATCGGTGCGCTGATCCGCACGATTCAGACCGACACGCAAGACGCGGTGCACGCAATGGAGCGCAGCACGGCGGGCGTGGTGGAAGGGGCGAAGCTGTCCGATAACGCCGGTGCCGCACTGGTGGAGATCGGCCGGGTGTCGCGCCAGCTTGCCGAACTGATTGAGAGCATTTCGCAGACGACGTCGCACGAAGCGACGCTGGCTTCGGATGTTGCGCAGAACATCGAACAGATCCTGCACATCACGGAACAGACGTCGACGGGTACGCGCCAGACCGCACAGTCGGTGCGCCAGCTCACGCAGCTTGCTGAAGAACTGCGTGACTCGGTGGCGCGGTTCCGCATCGCCTGATCTCGTCACCACTGGATTTCGGGCGGGAGCGCCGAAGGGGCCACCCCGGGGCAATCGCGGCAACCGCCACCTGCTTTTTGGAAGCACACATGCGTCATCAATCTGCCGCCGAGCCTGCCCAGTCCCATCCTGTCTCGCTTGAGGCGATCGGGGCCCCTGCGGTTCGTCCGAAAGCTGCCGTGCCCGCGCGCGACCTCTCCGCGCTGGCGTGGGTCGCGCCCAACATGCGCGCTGCGCTGGACGATGCAGTGCGCGAGTTCGGCGAATACGCGGCCGAGGTCATCGCCAATCCGGAAGTCATCGGTGCGCGCGATACGACCTCGTTGCGTCTGGCTGGCCAGTATCTGCACCAGGCTGCCGGCGCGCTGCTGATCGTCGGCCTGCGTGGTGTCGACGTGTATTGCCAGGCCGCCAAGCGCCTGCTCGAAGCCGTTGATGCCGGCACCGTAGCCGCCGACGCGCAGACGTTGGACGTGTTCTCGCGCGCCGTGCAGGCGCTGCAGGAATACGTGGCTGACCTGATGGCCGGCATGGCCGAAGAGCCGCTGCGCCTGTTCCAACCGTATCAAGCCGTGCTCGCCCGTCTGGGCGAAGAGCGTATCCACCCGGCTGACCTGTGGGCCGATGAACTGCGCCACCTGCCGGCGCTGCTGCTGCCCTCGCGCGATCTGCCGGGGCTGGCACGCCTGCGCCGCAAGTTCGAACTCGCGTTGCTGACTGCGCTGCGGGCACCGGCATCCAACGCCGATGGTGCGCAGGTGGATCCGTCCGCCGCCGCTGCAGCCTACGCTCCGCTGGAAGAGTTGCTGCATGGCATTCGCGCGCTCGAGCGCGAGCCGCGCCGCACCGGAGACGATCTGCAGCGTGATCTCTGGCTGGTGCTTGCCCTGACCTTTGGCGCCTTGCGTGCCGGCCTAGTGCCGGCCGACATGACCGCCAAGCGCTTGGCGGCACGCGTCAACCTGCTGCTGCGCCAGTACTCGCACAACAACGTCCACCTGCCGCAAGGCCTGCTGACCGACGCGCTTTACCTGCTGGCCGGCATGGCCTACAGCAACGCGCCCGCAACACCGGTGGGCGACGACACGCTCGGCCCGGACATCGTGGCGTGTGTTGATGCCTTTGCGATTCCGCCCACGCACGCACCGGCAGGTGCTCTGCACACGCGCCAGTATTACGCGCTGCTGCCGACGGACACCAGCGACACGCTGCAACGCGTTGGCCGTTCGCTCGAAGCGCTCAGTCAACAACCGGCACCCGCTGCGGACGAACTCGACGCTGCACTGCAGACGCTTGCGCTGCATGCCGACGCGTTGGGGCAGCCGGCCCTGTCTGATCTGTCGAACCGACTGACCGAAGCTGCCGGGCAGGACGTTGCACCCACGCTGCAATTCCTCTCGCGCATGCTGGCACGCCCGTGGGCCGTGCATGGCGAATCCGGCGACTTGCGCAGCGCGTGGTTTGCTGCCCGCTGCAGCGAACTGGCCGAACGCACCCGCGCCACACAAGACGGTCACGCCGTGCCGGCACCCGCATGGCTCACGCTGCTGGCCGAAGAAGCCGCACAACGCCGCGCGCGCACCGAGCAGGTTCGCACGCTGCAAACGCAGTTGGCCTCTGCCGAAACGCACCTCGACGCGTTCGAGCGCGAAGGCGCAGAAAGCGGCGGCCTGCAAGAGGCTGCACGCCTGTTCGGCGAGATGCAGAGCACCTTTGCCGCACTCGACGCCTATGAGGCCGTCCAGGCCACCGAAGCCGCGCAATCGACCATCAACGCGCTGCAAGCGGCGGGCGAGGGCGCCACTGCCGATCGCGAACGCTATCTGGCTGCGCTGGCCGCCAATGTCAGCGGCCTGCAGGCCCTGCTTGACGCGCTGTCTGCCGGCACAGAACTGACCGGCGACCAGGTCGACGAGATCGTCATCGAAAGCCAGCTGACGCCGACCGAGCGCGAAACCGCATGGCGCGAGTTCGCCTTCGATGCCGAATCCGGCATGCTGAACCGCCGCGAGCCGCAATCCGAAACGCTCGCCGGCGCAGGCGTGGCCAATGCCGATGCTGCATCGCCGCTGCAATCGCTGCTTGATCGCCTGCTGGCCAAGCAGCCAGTCGACCCGACCGACCCGCTGGCCGCCGAGTTGCGTACCGCGCTGCAAGAAGCACGCGACGCCGCCGCCATCGACGACGATCCGGCTCGCCGGCGTCGCCTGGAAGAGGCGCTGGCCCAGTTCGACGCATGGCAGGTTGGCAGTGCCGGCGCGCTTGAGCGCATGCAGGCCGCATTGGCGGCACCGGCTGCCGTGCCTGCCGCAGCCGCTGCACCTGCGCCCGCTGCTGTGCGGGATACCCAATCCATCGATGCCGAGCTGCTCGACATCTTCCTGTCTGAAGCTGAAGAGGTGCTGGCCGGCGTGCGTGCCGATCTGCATGGCCTGCAGGCCGCTGCCGATATGGGCACGGGGGGCCTGGCTGCCGGCCCCGACCTGGACTTGCTTACGCAACTGCGCCGCGCGTTCCACACGCTCAAGGGCTCGGGCCGCATGGTCGGCCTCACGCGCTATGGTGAAGCGGCCTGGGCTATCGAGCAGGTGATGAACGTCTGGCTGGCCGAAAGCCGTGTGCCGACGCATGACCTGGTCGCGCTGCTGACGCGCGCCGAGTCTGAGCTGTCGACGTGGGCCGCCGCGATTGCGCAATCGCCGCAAGCCGATCACGCCATCGAACCGCTGGTCGCGGCCGCAGAGCGTGTGCGCCATGGCGGTCCGTTCGTGTGGCTGGAGGCCGTGCCCGAAGCGCAGGCTGCTCCCGAACACGTTGAGCCGCAAACGCCTGAAGCACCGGCTGCGGAAACCGCATCGCACGACATCGACGCGGTGCAGCCGATGGAGCTGGCTGCGCCGGATGTGCCCGTTGCAGAAGCAGAAGAAGCCGTCGCGCTCACGTGGGATGACGAACCCCCGCTGCCCGAAGTCGAGGCGCCGATGCCCGAGGCCACCGCACCGGTGGTCGAGCATGAGGCCGTCGAGCCGGTTGCGGAGCACGTCGAAGAGGCTCATCAGGAAGCCGCCGCTGAACCGGTTGCTGCTGACGCCGATGCCAAGGTGATCCCGTTCCCGTTCGCGCAGACTGGCGAGCCGGAGGAGGTGCCGCACGACGATGGTGTGAAGGAGATTGGTCCGGTCCGCATCAGCGTGGCGCTGTACAACGTCTACCTGCAGGAAGCCGACGATCTGATCCGACGCCTGGGCGTGGATTTCTCGGAGTGGCGCCACGAAGGCCGCACGCCGCCGAGCGAGCTGGCCCTGCGCGCCGCGCACACGCTGCAAGGCAGCTCTGCCGTGGTCGAACTGGAGCCCGTGCGCCAGTTGGCTGGTGCGCTGGAACAGGTGCTGCTGAACCTGAACAGCCGCCCGGTGGCGATGCATCCGGGCGACTTCCGCCTGCTCGATCAATCCATCGAGCGCATGCGCGGCATGCTGCATCAATTCGCCGCCAGCCTCTGGCCGGAAGCTGACGAGGCGATGCGCCGCAGCCTCGACGAACTGTGCGAGCGTCTGCTCGTGCGTCCGCGCCTGCCGCTGGAGCCGGCGCCCGCGGCCTTTATCGAAGCCGAACAGGCCGAGAACGAAACCGCTGGCCTGGCCGGCGAGCCCGGGTTTGAGCCGGCGGAGATCACGCCGGCGTTTGTGCCGTCGCTGGTGCCCGTGCACGAGTCGCCGGTTGCCGAGCCTGCCGTGGGTGAGCTGGTCCGCCAGGCACCGTCCGACGCGCTCGACCCGGCGCTGCTGGAAATCTTCCTGGAGGAAGCGCACGTCGCGCTGCCCGAGTTGGGCCAGCACCTGCGTGCGTGGGAAGCCGCGCCGCAGGACCGCAATGCCGCCGGCCTGCTGCTGCGTAACCTGCATACCGTCAAGGGCAGTGCGCGCATGGCCGGTGCCATGACGCTGGGTCAGGCCGCGCACGAAATGGAAAGCGCCATCGAAGGCGGCCTGCGCCAGAACCGCGTGGACGACGCGCTGTTCCGCAAGCTCTACGTCTGGTTTGACCGCATTCAGGCGCACGTCGATGCGCTGGGCGCAGGTAACCTGCTGCCGCTCGATGCCGGCCTTGCCGATGCTGCCGATGCGCAGCAGACGGCCACCGACGCGCAGGCATCGTCCGGCGCATCGATGCTGCCAGCTGTTGCGGTATCGACGAACGTCGATCTGACCGGCGCGCGCAGTCCCGAAGCTGAAGCCCTGGAAGTCGCCGAACGCCAGCGTGCGATGGTGCGCGTGCAGGCGCGTGCGCTTGACTCGCTCATCAACGATGCGGGTGAAGTCGGTGCCGCGCGGGCGCGTCTTGAGTCGGAAGTCGATGCACTCAAGACCTATCTGTCGGAACTGAACGACAACGTGGCGCGTCTGCGCTCGCAGGTGCGCGAGATCGAAATCCAGGCCGAAACGCAGATGGAGTCGCGCATTGCCGATGCGGCTGCACACGACGAATCGTTCGATCCGCTGGAGTTCGACCGATTTACGCGCTTGCAGGAACTCACGCGGATGATGGCCGAGTCCGTCAATGACGTGGCGACGGTGCAGCAGAACTTGTTCCGTGGTTTCGATCAGGCGTCGCTCGATCTGGAAACGCAGGCACGCCTCACGCGCGGCCTGCAGCGCAGCCTGATGCGCGCGCGCATGGTGCAGTTCGATACCGTGGCCGATCGTCTGTATCGCGTGGCCCGCCAGGCCGCGTCGGAAACCGGCAAGGAAGTTCGTCTGTTCATCAAGGGCGGTACGGTGGAACTGGATCGCAGCGTGCTGGACCGCATGGGCGGCCCGCTCGAACACATGATCCGCAATGCCGTCGCACACGGCATTGAATCCGCCGACGAGCGCCGCGCCAAGGGCAAGAATCCGGCCGGCGAGCTCACGCTTGAAGTGCAGCAGGAAGGCAACGAAGTCGTGCTGCATTTCGTCGACGACGGTGCCGGACTGAACCTCGACCGCATTCGTGCCCGCGCACTGGAGCGCCAGCTTCTGGCGCCGGATGAGGAGGCCAGCGACGCGCGCCTCACCGAGATGATCTTCACGCCGGGCTTCTCTACAGCCGACCAAGTGTCCGAGCTGGCCGGCCGTGGCGTGGGCATGGACGTGGTGCGTGCTGAAACCGTCGCCCTGGGCGGCCGGATCTCGCTGCAGACCACGCCGGAAGTCGGCACGCGTTTCACCATCCACCTGCCGCTGACGACCGCCATTACGCAGGTGCTGCTGGTGCGTGTGAGCGAGCGCGTGTACGCGATTCCGTCGGGCATGATCGACCACGTGCAGCAACTGCGCCCGCAGGCGCTGGCCGAGGCGTACAACGCAGCTGCACTGCAATTGCCGACGGGTCCCGTGCCGTTCCATTACTTTGGCGTGCTGCTTGAAGAAGCGAAGTCCGTCACGGGCGGGCGCAAGTACTCGCCGGCCGTGGTGGTGCGCAACGGTGCCGAGCGCGCCGCCGTGCATGTCGACGAAGTGATCGGCAACCGCGAAGTGGTGGTCAAGCACATCGGCCCGCACCTTGCACGTCTGGAAGGCATTGCTGGTGCGACCACGCTGGGCGACGGCGAGATCGTGCTGATCTACAACCCCGTGGTGCTCACGCAGCGCTTCGAGCGCGAAGCCGCCGCGCGTGGCCTGTCCGACCAGGAAGCGACGGGCGCCGTGGCTGAGCTGCACCGCGACGGCAGCACCGACGCCGTGCCGGGCTTGGCCACACAGCCAATCGTCATGGTTGTCGACGATTCGCTCACGGTGCGCAAGGTCACGCAGCGTCTGCTCACGCGCTCCGGTTACCAGGCCGTGCTCGCACGCGACGGTGTGGACGCGCTGCGTCAGCTGCAGGAAGTCACGCCCGACGCGATGCTCGTCGACATCGAAATGCCGCACATGGACGGCTTCGACCTTACGCGCAACGTGCGTGCGGACGAACGCATCGGCGCCACGCCGATCATCATGATCACCTCGCGTACGGCAGACAAACACCGCCGCTACGCCGCGGAGATCGGCGTGAACGTCTACCTGGGCAAGCCGTACAACGAAGAAGAATTGCTCCGGCATCTGCGCAACCTCATCGGCGAGCGGGCGCCGGCGGCCAACGCAGGCTGACGACGCGCATCGCAGAAACAACAACGGGCCGGTGTTCTACCGGCCCGTTGTCTTTGGCGCGGCGGTTTTCAGTCGTCGCCACCGGCTTTGCTGAGTGCCGCCGCTTCGGCGCCTGATGTGCGATGCGCCTTGGTGACGGCATAGCGGTCGAGCGTCGCTGCACGCGCGGCGGCATGATCGACGATGGGCAAGGGATACGTCTCGCCCAACGCGACGCCTGCTTCCTTCAGCACATTGGCGGGCGCCGTCCATGGCGCGTGGATGTACTTGTCAGGCAGCTTTGCCAACTGCGGCAGGTACTTGCGGATGAAGCGGCCTTGCGGATCGAACTTCTCCGACTGCGTGACCGGGTTGAAGATGCGGAACCAAGGTTGTGCGTCGCACCCGCTGGAGGCGGCCCACTGCCAGCCGCCGTTGTTGGCGGAGAAGTCGAAATCGTTGAGCACGTCGGCAAAATATTGCTCGCCGCGTCGCCAATCGATGCCAAGGTCCTTGATGAGAAAGCTCGCCGCCACCATGCGCAGGCGGTTGTGCATGTAGCCGCTCTGGAAAATTTGCAGCATGGCTGCGTCCACGAGCGGGTAACCGGTACGTGCGGCCTTCCACGCTTCGAAGCGCGCGTCGCCGGTGTCGCCGTCTACCCAGCGGATGCGATCAAATTCCGGATGGAATGCGGCGCCGTCGGCCAAGTCCGGGCGGTGATGCAGGATCATGAAATAGAAGTCACGCCAGACCAGTTCTGACAGCCACGTCGCGGCGCCCCGGCTCCCTCGCAGCATGGCGGCATGTGCACGCGCTGCAAGCGTGCGGATCGACACGGTGCCGAAGCGCAGGTGCGTCGAAAGATAGCTGGGTCCGCGCACGGCGGGAAAGTCGCGGCGCGCATGGTAGTCGTCCATGCGCTCTTCAAACTCGTTGAGCAAAGCCTGGCCGCCCGACATGCCGGTGGGCAGGGCCATCTCCGACAGATTGGTGGGCGCAAAGCCCATCGCTTCCAGCGCAGGTGTGGCGTGTGCAAGCGCCTGCGGCGGCTTGGCCAGCGCACCGAAGTGCGGCTCTGTCGGATACGCCCGCAGGTCGAACGGCGTCAGCGCTGCCAACCACGCGTTCTTGTACGGTGTGAAAACGCCGTACGGTTTGCCTTGTCCGTTCAGGATTTCATCGCGCTCGAAGATCACCTGATCCTTGAAGTCGAACCAAGCGCACGGCTGCTGGGCCAGCACTTTGCGCACGGCTTCATCGCGGGCCTGCGCGGAAGGTTCTTCGTCATGGTTGGCGAAAACGGCTTCGATGTTGAGCTTGCGCGCGATCTCGGGAATCGCCCGGCGCGGGTGATCATGCACGACGATCAGGTCGCCGCCGGCCTCGCGCAACGCGCTGCGCAGTTCCTCAATGGACGCGCGGATGAACTCGATACGGCGGTCGGCCTTGAGCCCGCGCCCAAGCAGCGCGTCGAGGACGTCGCGGTCAAACACGAACGCGCAATAGACCTCGCGGCAGTGGCGCAAGGCATAATGCAGCGCCGCGTGGTCGAAGTGCCGCAGATCGCGCCGGAACCACACCAGACCACGCTGGAAGTGCGCTCCGATGTTGTACGGCTGGCGGCTTGGGGCGGTGGAGGGCATCGGATGGAATCGGTTGCTCTTTAGACCGGCCGAGCGTATCGCAAAAATCGCCCCTTTTTGTCTTGTTCACGTTGTTGTCATGGCTGATTCTTCTCGTCTTCCGCTGTATCGCATCCTGCAATCCCAGGGCTTCGGCACACGCCGCTATTGCAAGGACCTCGTCCTCGCGGGGCTGGTCTTCATCAACGGGGTCGAGATGGAAAGCCCTGATGCGCTCGTGGATACCGCTGGCTTGGTGCTGGATGTCGACGGCGAGCGCTGGGCATACCACGCCCGCGCCTATCTCATGCTCAACAAGCCGGCCGGCGTGGAGTGCTCGCAAAAGCCGAAACATCATCCCAGCGTGTACACGCTGCTGCCGGTGCCGCTGCGCGAGCGGGCCGTCCAGTGCGTCGGGCGGCTCGACCAGGACACCACGGGCCTGCTGCTGCTCACCGACGACGGCCAGTTCGTTCACACCATCACCAGCCCGCGCCACCAGGTGCCCAAGGTGTACGAGATCGCCACCGCCGAGCCTGTGACCGATGCGCAGATCGCCCAGTTGTGCGCCGGCGTGCTGCTGGCTGACGAGAATAAAAACGTTGCCGCCGCCTGGGCGGAGCGCGTGGACACGCACCACCTGCGCATGGCGCTCACGCAGGGCAAATACCATCAGGTGAAACGCATGGTGGCCGCCGCCGGCAACCATGTGGACGGATTGCACCGCAGCGCCATCGGTGGGTTGTCGCTGGGCGATCTGGCACCGGGCGAGTGGCGCTGGCTGGAAGCCGCAGACCTGGAGGCGCTGAACACCACGCCCCCGCACGTTTCTGTGGCGAGTGCCTGAAGCGTCACAATGCGCCAACCCAAAAAACCTTGCGCCGAGGGCCGATTCCTCCAAATGAGAGGGGCGGCGGCCGGGGGCTTTTGGTAAACTCCCCCCATGGCCTCGCCTGACGCACTTATCAATCTCACGAATCAGTTCCTGATCGCTATGCCCGGCATGGCGGATTCCACGTTTTCGGGCACGGTCGTGTACATGTGCGAGCACAACGAGCGCGGTGCGCTTGGGCTCGTGATCAACCGACCCATCGACATCGACTTGGCGACGCTGTTCGACAAGATCGACCTCAAGCTCGAAATCCACCCCCTCGCAGAACAATCCGTGTACTACGGCGGCCCGGTTCAGACCGAGCGCGGCTTTGTGCTGCACGATGCCACGGGCGCGTATTCGTCGTCGCTGGCGGTGCCGGGCGGGCTGGAAATGACCACCTCCAAGGATGTGCTGGAAGCCGTCGCCCAGGGGGCCGGCCCGCACCGCTTCATCCTGACCCTCGGGTATGCCGGCTGGAGCGCCGGTCAACTGGAAGACGAAATCAGCCGCAACGGCTGGCTGACCGTCCACGCCGATCCCGAGATCATCTTCAACGTGCCTGCTGAAGAGCGGTTTGCCGCGGCGCTGAACCTGCTCGGCATCAACCCCGCCATGCTGTCGGGCGAGGCCGGGCATGCCTGAGCCCGCATCGTCGACGGGTCCAGCCACCACTTCCGTGCCCGCAGAGGGCACCTTGCTGGCATTCGATTACGGCGAAAAGCGCATCGGCGTGGCGCTGGGTAACTCGATTACGCGCTCGGCGCGTGCGCTGGAAACCATTCCTAATCGCTCGGTCGATTTCCGTTTCGCGCAGATCACGCGGCTTGTGGGCGAATGGCAGCCAGTCGGCTTCGTGGTCGGCATGCCTGTTCACCCCGATGGGGAAGAGCAGCCGATGATCAAGCTCGCCAAGCGCTTCGGCAATCAATTGCACGGCCGCTATGGCCTGCCGGTTACCTGGGTGGACGAGCGTTATTCATCGATCGCCGCGCAGGACGCCGGTGCCTCCGACGATGTGCTCGACGCAGAAGCCGCGCGCATCATCCTCCAACAGTTTTTCGACGAACACGCATGACATCGCAACAGATCGATGCCGAGGCGCTGTACCAGAGCCTCGTTGCACAACTGCGCACGCGGCTGGCGGACGGCCATATCTGGTCGGTGGCCGGCATTGTCAGCGGCGGCGCCTGGATCGCCAAGCGGCTGGCGCATGACCTTGGCCTGCCGGAATACGGCGTCGTCAACGTTGCCATGCACCGCGACGACTACGCCAAGAAAGGCCTGCACGCCAAGGCGCAACCCACCACGCTGCCGTTCGACGTGAACGAGCGCCGCATCCTGCTGGTGGACGACGTGCTGGCCAGCGGCCGCACCATCCGCGCGGCCATCAATGAGCTGTTCGACTACGGCCGGCCGGCGGCGGTTGAGCTGGCCGTGCTGGTCGACCGTGGTGAGCGCCAACTGCCCGTTGCCCCCGATTACATCGGTGAACGCATCACGTTGCCGCCCAACGAATCGCTCGTGCTGAGTGAAACCGGCGAGGGCGCTTCGGCCCGCTTCATCTTTACGCGCGAGCCCAAGGGCACTTGAGTTCGCGCGCCGCGCCGCACCCGCTTTGAACTGACCTGTACTGACCTCGTCGCCCTTCGTTTCTCATGCCCAAGACTTTCGCTAACCCGCAGCTCACGAAAAATGGCGAGCTCAAGCACCTGCTGTCGATCGAGGGGCTGTCGCGCGACATCCTCACGCACGTGCTGGACACCGCGCAGCAGTTCGTCTCCGTATCGGATTCCGACCGCGAGGTGAAGAAGGTGCCGCTGCTGCGCGGCAAGAGCGTGTTCAACCTGTTCTTCGAGAACTCCACGCGCACGCGCACCACGTTCGAGATCGCAGCCAAGCGGCTTTCGGCGGACGTGATCAATCTGAACATCAACGCGTCGTCTACCAGCAAGGGTGAATCGCTGCTCGACACGATCAACAATCTGTCTGCGATGCAGGCGGACATGTTTGTCGTCCGGCACGCCAGTTCCGGTGCGCCGTACCTGATCGCCCAGCACGTCGCACCGCACGTGCACGTCATCAACGCGGGCGATGGTCGCCATGCGCACCCCACGCAGGGGCTGCTCGACATGTACACCATCCGCCACTACAAGAAGGATTTCTCCAACCTGACGGTGGCGATCGTTGGCGACATCCTGCACTCGCGCGTGGCGCGTTCCGACATTCATGCGCTGACGACGCTGGGCTGTGCCGAAGTGCGCGCCATTGGCCCGCGCACACTGCTGCCGGGCGGGCTGGAGCACATGGGTGTGCGCGTCTTCCATAACATGGAAGAAGGCCTGAAGGGCGTGGATGTGGTGATCATGCTGCGCCTGCAGAACGAGCGCATGAGCGGCGCGCTGTTGCCCTCGGCGCAGGAATACTTCAAGGCCTACGGCCTCACGCAGGAGCGCCTGGCGCTGGCCAAGCCGGACGCCATCGTCATGCACCCCGGCCCGATGAACCGCGGCGTGGAGATCGACTCCGCCGTGGCAGACGGCGTGCAATCGGTGATCCTGAATCAGGTGACGTTCGGCATCGCCGTGCGCATGGCGGTCATGGGCATTGTGGCTGGCAACAACGACTGAGATCGATGAAAAACGATTCTGCCGGCCCGGCGTCGACTTGCCGTACTTTTTGTACTGTCTGCGTCGGCGCCGAACCGCCAGAACCGCTTCGCTTCGTTTTGCATCAATCTCAAAAATATTGAAACGATGAAACTGCATATCAAAGGCGGCCGCCTGATCGACCCGGCCAACGGTATCGACGCACAACAGGATCTGTACATCGCGGCGAGCAAGGTGGTCGGTGTTGGCCACGCGCCGGCGGATTTCCATGCCAACAAGACCATCGACGCGACGGGCTTGGTTGTTTGCCCGGGCCTGATTGACTTGTCCGCGCGCCTGCGTGAGCCGGGCTTCGAATACAAGGCCACGCTCGAGTCGGAAATGGCGGCGGCCATGGCCGGCGGTGTGACCTCGCTGGTGTGCCCGCCGGACACCGATCCTGTGCTGGACGAACCCGGCTTGGTCGAGATGCTCAAGTTTCGCGCGCGCAACCTGAACCAGGCGCATGTGTATCCGCTCGGTGCGCTCACTGTCGGCTTGAAGGGCTCGGTGCTGACGGAGATGGCCGAATTGACAGAGTCGGGCTGCGTTGGCTTCTCGCAGACCGATGCGCCGATGGCCGACACGCAAGTGCTGATGCGTGCGCTGCAATACGCGCAGACCTTTGGCTTCACAGTCTGGCTGCGCCCCGAAGACCCGTATCTGGGTAAGGGCGGCGTGGCCGCAAGCGGCCCGCTGGCTTCACGCCTGGGCCTCTCGGGTGTGCCTGTCATTGCCGAGACAGTGCGCCTGCATACCATCTTCGAGCTGATTCGCAGCACGGGCGCCCGTGTGCACCTGTGCCGCTTGTCATCGGCCGCGGGCATCGAGCTTGTGCGCCGTGCGAAAGCCGAAGGTTTGCCGGTCACATGCGACGTGAACGTCCACCATATCTCGCTGACCGACGTCGATATCGGCTACTTCAATTCGCAGATGCGTTTTGTGCCGCCGCTGCGCTCCGGGCGCGACCGCGACGGCATCGTGCGTGCGCTGGCCGATGGCACCATCGACGCGATCTGTTCCGACCACACGCCTGTGGATGACGACGAGAAGTTGCTGCCGTTTGCTGAGGCGACACCCGGCGCGACCGGCCTCGAAACCCTGCTGCCGCTCACGCTGCGCTGGGCCACCGAACACAAGGTCGAGCTGTCGAAGGCGCTGTCGCGCATCACCAGCGAGCCGGCTCGTGTGCTGGGCCTGCATGCAGGCTCGCTGGAAGTGGGGGCGATGGCCGATGTGTGCGTGTTCGATCCGGATGCGACCTGGAAACTTGAACCGCGCGCTCTGCGGAGCCAAGGCAAGAACTCGCCGTACCTGGGCTTCGAACTGGCTGGCCGCGTACGTGCCACGATGGTCGCTGGCCATCTCGCCTATGACGGGCATTGATCAGGACATGGCAGGCGTGCCCGCTGAGGGGAGCACGCCGCAGCGCAAGCATGTGCTGCGCAAGCTGCGATTGCTCGTGCATCTGGCAGAAGGTCTGATCACGTGCGCGTTGCTGTTCTGGTGGGTCAGGCTTGAGACCAAGCAGAGGCTGATTCAGCGCTGGTCGCGCAAGTTGCTCGCGCTGTTCCGTGTCTCGCTCGTTGTGCATGGCGAGCCGGTCGCGGGCAAGGATCTGGCTGGCTCCATGCTGGTGTCCAACCATGTTTCGTGGATCGACATCTATGCGATCAACAGCTGGTACCCACCGCGCTTCGTCGCCAAATCGGAGATTCGCAGCTGGCCAATCATTGGCTGGCTGTGCGCGCAGACCGGCGTGCTGTTCGTCGAGCGCGCTCGCAAGCGCGATGCGCATCGCATCATGCATGTCATCGCTGATGCGATGCGTTCCGGCGATGTCATTTGCGTGTTTCCCGAGGGCACGACGTCTGACGGGCTGCAGCTGCTGCCGTTCCACGCCAACCTGTTTCAGGCGCCTGTTAGCGCTGGCGCACCGATCCGCCCGCTGGCGCTGCGCTATCGCATTGCCGAGACGGGTGAGTTGACGACCATTCCTGCGTATATCGGCGATCTGTCGATGATGGACACGATCAACGCCATGCTGAACGGGCCACCGTTGGTGGTGGAAGTGTTCGTGGGCCCCGCCGTAGCTCCGGAGATGGACCGCCGTGGGCTGGCCGCACATAGTCACGACGCTGTTGCCGCGCTGATCGACCGCGCGGGCTAGGCTACTCGGCTATTTCTTCTTGTGCGCGAGCGGGTCCTGCGCCTGCTCGCAATCCACTTGGATCACGTCACGCCCGGCCGGCGCCAGCGATAGCTTCGCCGCCGTCAGTTTGCCACCCCACACGCAGCCGGTATCCAGGCCCATCACATCGTCGCGCATCACCAGCCCGCGTGTGGACCAATGCCCGAACACGATGGGCGTGCCTCGCGTGCGGCGGCCCGGCACGTCGAACCACGGCATGTGGCCATCCGGAGCACCATCGGCGTCAGTCGTCTCGAACTCCATCGTCCCATCAGGCGTGCAGAAGCGTAGGCGCGTCAAGGCGTTGATGGTCAGCCGCAGCCGATCCATGCCGACGAGATCGTTACTCCACTTGTCCGGATGGTTGCCAAACGCATTGGCCAGGAAGGTTTTCCAATGTGGGCTACGCAGCTCGCGCTCCACCGCGCCGGCCAGCTCTAGTACGTCGCCCGTTGTCCACTGGGGCAGGACGCCGGCGTGTACCATCAGAAAGCTGTTTTCGAAGATGGCCAGCGGCTGGTGGCGTAGCCAGGTGATGAGTTGGTCGCTATCGGGGGCGGAGAGTATCTCGGCGATGGTGTCGCGCTTGCCGGGTCTGCGCACACCTGCCGCCACGGCCAGCAGGTGGATGTCATGGTTACCGAGGACGGTGCGTGCGCGACCTGATTCGCAAAGGGCGATGACGTGGCGCAGCGTGGCGAGCGAGTCGGGGCCACGGTTGATGAGGTCACCGACGAAGCGTAGCGGGGCGTTGGCGGGGAGGGCGGCCAGCAGGGTCTGGAGGGGGGAGCAGCAGCCTTGGAGGTCGCCGATGGCGTGCGGGGCGATTGATTCAGAAGAGGGGCTAAGCACGGTTGATCAAGGGGAAATGGCGCCGATTTGCGACGTGTGCGTCTCGATTATTACATCGTGCAACAAATTTCTAAGCACCCCCCTCGGGAGAGTCCAGAGGGGCAGATAGAATACGGTGGTTGCCGGAATTCCCGGCAGGTTTCTGTTTTGCTGCCCTTGTTGTGGGGACAACGTGGGCCTCAGCATGCTATGGCTGGCAGGCCGATGATAGGTAGGAGTACAGAGTTGTCCCATATTTTCGTAACCGGTGGCGCTGGGTTTATCGGCGGTAACTTCGTGCTGCGCTGGTTATCGGATCCGGCCGCGGATGGGATCATCAACGTCGATAAGCTCACGTATGCAGGCCACCGCGCTACTCTCGCGACGGTCGATCTTGATCCTCGGCATCGGCTTTTCCAGGTGGATATCTGCGACTTTGCCGCATTGCAGGAGCTTTTCAGCAAGTATCGGCCCCGCGCACTTGTGCACTTTGCAGCCGAAAGTCACGTTGACCGATCGATCCAAGGGCCAGCCGCGTTCATCCAAACCAATCTGGTCGGAACTTTCACTCTGTTGGAGGTTGCTCGAACATACTGGTGCAGCTTGGCTCCTGCGAGCAAGGCGGCATTCCGCTTTCTTCATGTTTCAACGGACGAAGTGTTCGGTTCGCTTGCATCGGGCGATCCGCGCTTCTCCGAGACCACACCGTACCGACCAAACAGCCCTTACTCTGCGTCCAAGGCAGGTGCCGATCATCTCGTCCGTGCCTATCATCATACGTATGGGTTGCCTGTTGTTACGGCGAACTGTTCAAACGGGTACGGGCCTTATCAGTTTCCCGAAAAATTGATCCCAAAGATCATTACCAATGGGTTGGCTGGAAGGCCGCTACCGATCTATGGCGACGGCCTCAACGTTCGTGATTGGTTGTTCGTCGGCGATCTTTGCACGGCGTTGCGTGAGATTCTTGCAAACGGCGCCGTAGGCGAGAGCTATAACGTAGGCGGTGGTAACGAACGATCGAATCTGCAGATCGCTTACGCCTTATGCGACCTGCTTGATGAACTGCGGCCCAGGCACGAAGGTTCGTACCGCGAGCAGATCCGCTTTGTTGAGGATCGCCCCGGTCATGATCGACGCTATGCGGTCGATGCAGGCAAGATCCGCCGCGAATTGGGCTGGGAGCCCAAGGTGCCGTTTGATTCGGGGCTGCGCAGTACGGTGCAGTGGTTCCTTGATAATCCAGCCTGGGTACAGGCAGCACTTCAGGCCGAAGAATCTCCCGGAACATCGGATGAGCAGCATGCAAGTTGATGCTGAAACCCGCCCAACGCTGTTGCTGACCGGCTGCAACGGGCAGCTCGGTTTTGAACTGCAACAGCGGTTGGTCAACCTAGGGCGTGTGGTTGCACTGGATCGCGTTGCTTGCGATCTTGCACAGCCAGCGGCTTTGCACAATGCGGTGCGCGACGTGCGCCCCGATGTGATCGTTAACGCGGCAGGTTATACCGACGTGGACCGAGCAGAGGCCGAAACTGAGCAAGCCTTTGCTATTAATAGCCTCGCAGTGGGCTTGCTTGCTGAGCAGGCGAAGGCGATGGGTTGCCTGCTGGTGCACTATTCCACCGACTACGTCTTCGATGGGCGCAAATCGAACCCTTACCTTGAGGTCGATGCAGCTAATCCGCTGTCGGTGTATGGCGAAAGCAAGTTGGCGGGAGACTTGGCGATTGCTCGAAGCGGCGCTCATGCCTTGGTCTTTCGTACAGGCTGGGTTGCGGGTGTGCACGGGACGAATTTTGCCAAGACCATTTTGCGATTGGGGCGCGAGCGTGAGGCGCTGCACGTGATCGCGGATCGGATTGGGGGGCCTACGACTGCGGCGCTAATTGCGGAGGTCACCACCGATTTGTTGGCACGCTACTGGCGGTTTGACGATCGACAGAGTTTTCCTTTCGGGCTCTATCACGTGGCGGCCGCGGGACAAGCAAGCTGGCACGACTATGCCGTGGAGGTGCTAAGACATGCGCAGAAGCGGGGCGTTGTGTTGAAGGTGGGCCCTGAACAGGTTGTACCGGTTTGCGCGGCCGACTATCCGGCGGTGGCGCCACGTCCAGCATATTCTTGTCTGGATACATCCAAGCTGCGACAGACGTTCGACATTGGGTTGCCGGACTGGAAGGTGGGCTTGCAGAGTGTTCTAGACCAAATTATTCACTTGCCGAAGTCGCCGGTGCGAGATGTCCAATAGGGTCAGCGCGAGAGTCGTTCTGAACGTTGCACACCAATGAAACTGACAGCGACGCAAACCACGCTGGCGGGTGTGTTGGTCCTGGAGCCCACAGTGTTTGGAGACGAGCGTGGGTTCTTTTATGAAAGCTTCAACGCGCAAGATTTTGCAGCAGCCACTGGATTGAATCGCACGTTCGTCCAAGACAACCATTCCGGATCCGCGCGCAACGTACTGCGCGGCTTGCACTACCAGACACAATATCCGCAAGGAAAGCTCGTGCGGGTGCTAGCTGGTGAAGTCTTTGACGTGGCGGTCGACCTGCGGCGCCGCTCCTGTACGTTCGGCCAATGGATTGGCGTCACGCTTTCGGCTCAGAATCGGCGACAACTCTGGATTCCCGAGGGTTTCGCGCATGGCTTTCTGACGCTGTCCGAGCATGCCGAAGTGCTCTACAAGACGACGGAATTCTGGCATCCGGAGTTTGAGCGGTGCTTGCTTTGGAGCGATGCTGAAGTGGGTATCGAGTGGCCTATCACGGAGCCGCCGACGTTGTCGTCCAAGGACCGCGTGGGGCAACCGCTGCGGGAAGCTGAAGCTTTTATGCAGCCGCCTTTCTGATCAACGCGGAATTCGGCGGGGAAGTGGAAGGGATAATTTACAATTACGCGCTAAATCACGATTGCTCAAAATGAAGATTATTCCAGTCATCATTTCCGGCGGTGCTGGCACGCGGCTTTGGCCAGTGTCGCGCGAGTCCTATCCGAAGCCGTTGCTCAAGCTGGCTGATGGTGAAAGCCTTCTCCAGAAAACGTTCAAGCGGGCCACTTTGTTCCTGGAGGTCCCCGAGGTCGTCATTGTTACGAACCGCGAGACGTATTTTCTAACGCGGGATGAATGCCAGGAAATCAACGATTCGCAAATTCCACTCGGATTTGTGCTGGAGCCGTTTGGTCGAAACACCGCGGGTGCTGTGGCCTCGGCGGCATATTGGATTCGGCAACGCCACGGCGCCGACGCCGTGATGCTGGTTTTGCCAGCCGATCATCTGATTGATGATCTCAGTCAGTTCAAAGCTGTCGTTCAAACGGCTGCAGCGGCCGCGTTGGAGGGGCGCATCGTTACTTTTGGTATTCGCCCAGCCTCACCTGAGACCGGTTACGGATACATCGAGTTGGATGCTGCTCAAGAGCAGGACGGTGTCCATCCGGTCGTCCGGTTTATCGAAAAGCCCAAGCTGGATGTTGCTGAAGAATTTGTTGCAAGCGGAATCCATCTTTGGAACTCCGGCATGTTTTGCTTTACTGCAAGCGCCATCACAGAGGAGTTTGCTAAGTACGTGCCAGACTTGCTGCAAGCCTGTGAGCGGAGCGTCGATTCTGGAAGCGAAACGACTTCGAGCGGCTGTCGCTCACTCGAGCTGAGCGCTGAGCAGTTTAGGCATGTTCCGGACATTTCGATCGATTACGCGGTCATGGAGAAATCCGATCGTGTCGCGGTGGTGCCCAGCAATATGGGCTGGAGCGACATCGGGTCATGGTATTCCATAAGTGAACTGACACCGCCCGATTCGCAGGGCAACCGCATCTATGGCGATGCACTACTGCATGAAGTTAGCAACTGCTACATCAAAAGCGATGATCGTGTGGTCGGGGCTGTCGGTGTTGAGAACCTGATCATCGTCGACACGCCGGATGCGCTTCTTGTCGCCAATCGCGACAACACACAGGACGTGAAACATATTGTGGGCCAGCTGAAGAAAGCCGGTCACGAGAGCTATCGAATTCACCGAACCGCGCATCGCCCATGGGGTACCTACACGGTGCTTGAGGAGGGGGACGGTTTTAAGATCAAGCGCATCGTGGTGAAGCCGCACGAGCAACTTTCGCTGCAGATGCATCACCATCGCAGCGAGCATTGGATTGTCGTCAGCGGCTCCGCCACAGTCGTCAACGGCGAGCAGACAATCCAGTTGCAGCCTAACCAATCCACCTACATTCCTGCGGGTCACAAGCATCGGTTGATCAACCCGGGCGTGATCGACCTGATCATGATCGAAGTCCAATGTGGCGAGTATCTCGGAGAGGACGATATTGTCCGTTTTGAGGACTCGTATGGACGGACTTCTTGAGCCCCGGCTCTCGGTGTCGCGAACGACGCTTGTACACGGTGCGGGGCGGCCGCAGGTCGGTTTAGCTTAGAATGCAGGGTTTTTCTTAACAAAAAAACATATTCACGAGGCAGGTCATTGTGTCGGGCCCGCGCCCGGCGACTTCGGCCGGTCTTCTTTTCTGTTTGCCGGCTGGTACAAGCGGAGACGCAGTTGATACGCGAACTATGAAAGTTCTGGTTGTCTTTGGTACGCGCCCGGAAGCCATCAAGATGGCGCCGGTCGTCGAGGCCCTCAAGGCCGATCCCCGATTTGATGCCCGCGTCTGTGTGACGGCTCAACATCGCCAAATGTTGGACCAAGTGCTGTCGCTCTTCGATATCGCGCCCGAGTTTGATCTCGATCTGATGCAACCGGGCCAGGATCTTACGGACCTGACCGCGCGCGTCCTGATTGGACTGCGAGGTGTGTTCGACGACTGGCGACCCGATTTGGTGCTGGTGCACGGCGACACCACAACTACCATGACTGCGACCCTGGCCTCTTACTACCATCGCATTGCGGTAGGCCACGTGGAAGCGGGTTTGCGTACCGGGAATATTTACTCCCCGTGGCCCGAGGAGATGAACCGCAAGATCGCGGGCACGATCGCGGCAACGCATTTCGCGCCCACGGAACAAGCTCGGCAGAATCTTCTGAGGGAAGGTATTGCGGCGGAAACGGTCCATGTTACGGGCAACACTGTCATCGACAGCCTACTCGAAGTTCATGCGCGCATTGAACAAAGTGCTGCCATGCGTGACCAGTTGGCAGGGCGTTTCCCCTACCTGCGTGAGGACAGTCGGCTCATCCTAGTGACCGGCCACCGTCGAGAGAACTTTGGCGTGGGCTTCGAGAATATCTGTGCCGCATTGGCAGATCTCGCCGTCCGCCCTGACGTTCAGATCGTCTATCCCGTCCACCTGAATCCAAATGTTCAAGAACCGGTGTCGCGCATCCTTGGTGGCCTGTCCAACGTTCATCTGATCGAGCCGCAGGACTACCTGCCGTTTGTTTATTTGATGGGACGGAGCCATCTAATCCTGACTGATAGTGGTGGGATCCAAGAGGAGGCGCCGTCCTTGGGTAAGCCCGTTCTAGTCATGCGTGATACGACAGAGCGGCCCGAAGCGGTAGCTGCAGGAACGGTACGACTTGTGGGTACGGACCGGCAAAAGATTCTCAGCGAAGCAGTCAACCTGCTCGATGATGCCGTGATCTACAGGAGCATGTCTCACGCCCACAATCCATATGGCGATGGCAAGGCGGCATGCCGCATCGTCGATATCCTTGCAAGGGAGTTTGAATAATGGCACCAATCCGTTCGGTCTCGATGATCGGCTTAGGTTATATCGGGCTGCCCACGGCCACCGTAATCGCGAGCCGAGGCATCAAAGTCCACGGTGTCGATGTGCATCAGCACGTCGTTGACACGATCAATCGCGGAGAAATCCACATCATTGAGCCGGACCTTGATCTGCTGGTTCATCAGGTGGTCAAGGAAGGTTTCCTGTCGGCCACCACCGCACCGCAGCCTGCCGATGCATTCATGATCGCAGTGCCGACGCCGTTCAAGAACGATCACGAGCCTGATCTAGCATATGTTGAAGCGGCGGCCCGTTCGATTGCTCCGGTGCTGGCAGCCGGCAATCTCGTTGTTCTGGAATCCACCTCGCCGGTTGGTGCAACGGAGCAATTGTCGGCTTGGCTGGCCGAGGCGCGCCCCGATTTGAAGTTCCCGCATCAAGCAGGGGAAGAGGCTGATGTGCATCTGGCGTATTGTCCCGAGCGTGTGCTGCCCGGCCATATCCTGCGAGAGCTAATTTCCAATGACCGCATCATTGGCGGTATGACGGCCAAGGGGGCGGACCTAGCCTCGGAGCTCTACGGCACGTTCGTTCAAGGTGAACGCCTGAAGACGGATGCACGGACCGCAGAGATGGCCAAGCTGACGGAGAACGCGTTCCGTGATGTGAACATCGCCTTTGCCAATGAGCTCTCGCTGATTTGTGACCGGCTGAAGATCAATGTTTGGGAGCTGATTCGCCTGGCAAATCACCATCCGCGCGTGAACATCTTGCAGCCGGGGCCTGGTGTCGGCGGCCACTGCATCGCGGTCGATCCGTGGTTCATTGTGGATTCGGCGCCAAACGAGGCGCGTTTGATCCGTACCGCACGGGAAGTCAATGACGGCAAGCCGGGTTACGTGGTCAACAAGGTTAAGGAGGCTGCGCACGACCTAGCGGCTCCTGTTGTCGCTTGCCTGGGCCTTGCGTTCAAGGCGAACATCGACGATTTGCGCGAGAGTCCGTCGGTGGAAATCGTTCGCCGCTTGGCTGACGATGGCGTCGGCAAGATTCTCGCAGTGGAGCCTCATGTCGAAGCACTACCTGCATCGTTGTCCGGCAAGGTGGAGTTGGCCGACGCAGCAACTGCGCTTAATCGCGCGGATATCGTTGTGCTGCTTGTAGACCACGATCAGTTCAAGGCCATTCCGTGGGGGGCACTGCAAGGTAAATCGATCATCGACACACGAGGGATTGTCCGTTGAAAAAAGCTCTTGTTACCGGCATCACAGGCCAGGATGGCGCCTATCTGACCCAGCGTCTGCTGGAGCTCGGCTATCGCGTGTATGGTACGTATCGACGCTCCAGCACGGTTAACTTCTGGCGACTGGCTGAACTGGGCATTGAGCAGCATCCAGAGCTGGAACTTGTCGAATTTGACCTGTGCGATCCCTCCGGTGTGATTCGTCTGCTCGATAAGATTCAGCCGGACGAGGTGTACAACCTTGCGGCGCAGAGCTTTGTTGGCGTGTCGTTTGATCAACCGATCAACACGGCAAACATCACCGGCCTGGGGGCGCTGCATCTCCTGGAGGCGATTCGCATCGTTAATCCGGCGATCCGCTTCTATCAGGCCTCGACGTCGGAGATGTTCGGTAAGGTGCAGGCAGTCCCGCAGGTTGAGTCGACGCCGTTCTATCCGCGTAGTCCATACGGTGTTGCCAAGCTGTACGCGCACTGGATCACGATCAACTACCGTGAGTCCTACGACATCTTCGGGGCCAGCGGTATCCTGTTCAATCACGAGTCGCCGCTGCGTGGTAAAGAATTCGTGACGCGCAAGATCACGGATTCCGTTGCCAAGATCGTCCTCGGCCAACTTGATTGCCTAGAACTGGGCAACATGGATGCCAAGCGGGACTGGGGGTACGCCAAAGAGTATGTCGAGGGCATGCGCCTGATGCTTCAGGCCGATCGCCCTGACACGTATGTTCTGGCGACCAACCGCACAGAGACCGTGCGTGATTTCGTCACGATGGCATTCAAGGCTGCCGGGATTGATCTCGCTTGGTCCGGCAAGGCTGAGCAGGAAGTCGCCGTCGACATGGCAACCGGCAAGCAGCGTGTGCGTGTGAACCCGAGGTTCTACCGTCCGGCGGAAGTGGACCTGCTGATCGGTGATCCGTCCAAGGCCCGCAGTGAACTCGGGTGGAGTCCCGAAACGTCGCTTGAGACGTTGTGTCACTTGATGGTTGAGGCAGACCTGCGCCGAAACCGCAACGGCTTCTCTTGCTGATTATGTCCAAGCGAGTCTTCGTGACGGGGTTGTCGGGCTTCACGGGGCGTTACTTGCGTGACGCCTTGGTTGCGGACGGTCTAGAGGTGCACGGCATAGGGCAGGGGGCTGGTGAGGGTGTTCAGCACTGTGACTTGAACGACACCGCCTCGCTGACCCGGATCATTGGTGCCGTGCGGCCCGATTATGTTGTCCATCTGGCAGCCATCGCGTACGTCGCGCATGATGACCCGCTTGAGTTCTATCGCGTCAACGTTCTTGGGTCGGAGTCGCTTCTCAAGGCCATTGTTGCCGCGGGTGTGAATCCGACCAAGGTGTTGTTGGCCAGTAGTGCCAATGTCTACGGAAACGCAGAGCAATTACCGATCACCGAGGACGTTCCACCGGCCCCGACAAATCACTACGCCAACAGCAAGCTGGCAATGGAGATGATCTGTCGCACCTGGTTTGCCAAGTTGCCCGTGCTGATTGCGCGCCCGTTTAACTACACTGGCTACGGGCAGGCAGAGAATTTTCTGGTGCCTAAGATCGCCAAGCATTTCGCTTCCGGTGCGTCCGTCATTCGTCTAGGTAATATCGATGTGTCGCGAGACATCAGCGATGTGCGTTATCTGGTCGAAGCGTACCGTCGTCTGCTTGTCGGAAACGCGGTGTCCGAGACAGTGAACATTTGCGGTGGCCGCGCCTACTCGATCGCAGAGATTCTCGATGCGATGAGGGACATTTCGGGGCGTGACATCCAGGTCGAAGTCGACCCCGGTCTGGTTCGCGGCGCAGAAGTGGTTCGACTATACGGCTCGCCGGCAAAACTGCGTCGGCTCGTTGGTGATATTCCTGCCCCCGGGTTGCGCGACATCCTTGCGCGCATGTACGACCGGTACATCAGCGCAACCCATTGAACCCTTAGCAAAGCTGGACGCCGGGCGTCCGCATCGTGACCGCCCTGTACGAATCGATACCCATGCGCATCTGCTTTTTCGCAAACATGACCAACCACGCCAACTGGCGTGAAATGTTTGAGACGGTTGAGTTCTACAAGGTCGATATTGAAATTCTTCGAAGCCTCGGCCATGAGGTCGTGCTAGCGGGGGATTTCAAGAGTTTGGACAAGTCCGCTGATGTCTACTATTGCTGGTGGTGGACGTACGCCTTCTATCCCATTCTTCGATCCATTGTGGGCCGTCGTCCTGTGATCGTGACCGGCGCATTCGACTATGACACCTGCCACGGCGTGATCCCCGGGCTGTGCTATCTCGATCGTCCGCTCTGGCAGAAGATTCTGATGAGGTTCGCGCTCAAGTGCGCGACGCGTAATCTCTTCATCTCGCAGTGTGAGTACGATCTTGTCACGAAGCATTTGCCTGTGCGCAATCCTGTGCTGAGTCCGTTGGCGATCAACACTGCGTATTACAACCCCGGCACAGTTGCGTTGGAGCGTGGCGACTACTTTTTTACTGTCAGTTGGAGCAGTGCTACCAACGCAAAGCGCAAATGTTTGGATTCGATCGTTGAGGCGTTTGGGCGCGTTGCCCACGCGCGGCCAGGTTTGCGGCTGGTTATGGCAGGAAAGAAGGGGGACCACTACGATGCATTGGTCGCCTTGGCGCGACATGCTGGTGTGGCCAACCGCGTGGATTTCGTCGGGATGATTTCCGATGAGGAGAAGAGGGAGCACTATCGCCGCTGCCTGGCCTATGTTCAACCGACGTTGTTTGAAGGCTTCGGCCACGCTATTGGGGAAGCCATCGCATGTGGGGCGCAGGTCATCACAAGTCCGTCCGGCGCTGTGCCGGAGGTTGCGGGAACGTATGCTCGCTTTGTGACGCCCAATGACGTCGCGCAGTTGACTCAGGCCATGCTGGATGTGGTGGATACCGAGAGTGATCCGAACAGACAGATTGCACAACTTCGCCATATCGAAGCGCACTTTTCGATCGAGCAACGAACGAAACAACTGGCCGGAATTCTCGCCACGATGAAGTCACCTTACTGACAGGCGTCATATACAGACGATAATCCGTGGCACAGATAGTCCTCTTTCTTCAGCGATATCGGACGGCGATCGGCGTCTTGATTCTGACCGCCTGTATCCAAGGCGGTGTTCTCATTTCACAGTTCCTTTCAGCATTTTTTCTGACACCAAATCAGTTGGGTGTCATTCGTACCATCGAGAGCATTTTATCGATCGTTGTGCTGGGCACCTCTGTTGGCGCACCAACTTTGGCGATTCGCGAGATTGCGGCCTTGCAGGGTGATATCGAGCGAGCTCAGTTGCTCAAGCGGCTCATCTGCATGGAATTACTGGTGGGCAGCCTTGTAGTGATCGTGCTCTTGTTGATGCGCAGTGTTCTGTCTGGAGCGATGGTTACGCATGCTTCAATGATTGCGGGCGTAGCGCTGCTCAGCAACACCATCCGCGTCATTGCCGCATTCTTACAGGGTACCCAGACTGCCTCTACGTTCTCCATTCGTGTAGTAACACTGACTTTTTTCGCAGTCGGCATCGTTTGCTTAATGTCGTGGTTATTCGGTGTGGAGGGCTGGGTTGTCGGTCGTTACATTGGTGAGAGTGCAGTCCTGATCGGCATGTTGCTCGGCGTGCGTCACTATCTCCGTGGGAGTGGTGGCTTTAACCGCCACATGTTGCCTAACTGGAGCGTTATTTCGCTAGGTATCACGGCTAATTTGGCCCTGTTCGTGCGCCTGCTTTGCGACAACTTGCCGATCCTGGCACTGGCAGCAGCCAAGATCCCAACAGATCAGATTGGTTTCTTTGGTCTGGCGTCGCTGGTTTTAATGGCCCCTAACCTGATTCTGGCGGTGACGATGCAGGTGGAGCTGCCGCGCCTCGTCGCTCAATTGCACGCACCTGCACTGGTTCGTGAGCGATTTGGCAGGCTCATGCGAAACATGCTTTCCATGGCGATGCTGTTTTTCTTCCTGGTGGTTGTTGCATGGTTTATTAACCGACAATGGCTCAGGTTGGCGTATACCCCGACGATGAATGCGCTGTTCCTCATGAGTTTCGCTCTGCCATTGCGCGCTATTACGCTTTCCATGGGCACTGCAATCACAGCGCTGGGTAAATATCGCGTCTCTGTATGCATCAATATTGTGGAAGTCATTATTACTGGGGCATGTGCGTATCCTCTCGCACGGTATTTCGCAGTGGATGGTGTGATTACTCTATTTGTTGCGGGGTCTGTCGTCTCGTTGATGCTGCATTTAGGTGCGTTCAAAGTGTCGGGGCTTTGGTCATCGCTTGGCTATCATCGGCCGCTCGGGGGAGACAATGCGTCGCACTGATCCATTTTCGCCATTGTCCTTGATGACAGCATTTTTTGTCGGGGGTGTGTTGTTACCGGTTTATCCGTTTCTCAATCAAGAGGACGGATTCACTCAATTCTGGCAGTTTGCATTCTCAGATCGGTTTAGCGCCACGTTGCAAGCCGTGTTTGGATACGGTCTTGTGATGCTTTGTTTTGCAATCGCTTATATGGGGATCGTGGGGAGTAATCAAAAATCGCTCGCCCGTACCAGGATACTAAGGTGCCTAGGCTTCAAGAGTAGGCGTCTTCCGCTGTCGTTCTACCTCCTCGGCGCTATTGCTACCAGTGGCTTGCTGTTAACCATTCATCTGCAAGGCGGGTTTGAGGAGGCGTTAGTCGCTGCAAGTGACCGGACTCGAGCGTCGGCCGGCATGAATTTCATTGTCTTGCTTCAGAACGCATACTTAAGCGTTGGTTTGGCATGGGCGCTCATGCTGACCAATCGACAAAACCAGGTTTCGCGTACTTCGGTTCTGTTTTTCGCGCTCTATGTTTTGGTCTCCATCGCAATCATCGCTTTGCAGGGTGCCAAGGCGACAATCTTTGTTTACATCCTCGCGCTCGCGATGGTCTGGCACTATCGAGTCCGTTCATTCTCGGCCTGGAAGCTCTTGATTTTTGGTGTGCTTCTGTTTGTGCTGCTGATGATCTACCACGTTATCAAGCAAGAATATCTTGTGCTTGGGCATTTTGCCTTTACAGCATATGGCGATACGGTGTTGTCAGCATTCATGAAATTCCTGTTTCTTCAATTCACAGGAAACATGATGCAACTTCAGACGATGGCTGTGCTGATGGACGCCATGCCGAATCAGATGCAGTTCGAGTACGGCCGGACCTTGCTGATGATCTTTCTTATCTGGATACCTTCGGCAATTTATCCGGCAAAGCCATTGACTGCTCCTGGCGTTTTTACCATGGCATTCTGGCCTGCGGCTTGGCTGAATGAGGGCACCACGCTTCCACCGGGTTTCTTCGGTGAGATGTACATGAATTTTGGATGGTTTGGATTAATTGCGGGAGGGCTGGCAGCCGGTTTTCTGTATGGTCTGTCCTATCGTGCTGTCCGTAGTCGGCCGGACTGCGATTTGACGCTTGGTCGGCATGCGCTATTTGTGAGTCTTCTGCTGCACTATTTCCGTGGCGAGGCGGCATCTGTCACGGTGCTTTTCCTAACTATCTATCTTCCATTCTGGCTCACGATCAAGCTGTCCGGGACGCGTTTGCTTGTCACGCGTACGGCTTCCTGAATCGGTTGCAGTGTTTCTGAAAAGCGAAAAGAGATCTGAACTATGTGTGGAATTGTCGGCTACTCCGGCTACGAGCCTGCAGCGATGAATCTGCGTGCGCTTGCCAGCGTACTGGGGCATCGTGGGCCGGATGACGAAGGGCAGGTGGTGTTCGAGGCAAATCGTGTCGGTCTTGCACATCGCCGCCTTGCAATTCAAGATCTTTCGGAGGCTGGGCACCAGCCAATGGCTACGCGCAGCGATGCGACTGTCATCGTCTACAACGGCGAGATCTACAACACCCCCGAGCTTGCAGCCGAGCTGAAGGCTGACGGCGTGGTGTTCCGTGGTCACTCGGATACCGAAGTGATTCTGTATCTTTACGAGAAGTACGGAGAGGCGATGCTGAATCGTCTCAATGGCATTTTCGCACTCGCCATCTGGGATAAGCGGAAGGAGTATTTGTTCGTCGCACGGGACCAGCTCGGCGTTAAACCGCTGTACTACACGGCTGACAACGGTCGCTTTGCCTTTGCGAGCGAGATGAAGGTGCTGCTGCGCGCCGGGCTAGCCGATAAGGCACTGGACCCGCAGGCTGTGCTCAGTCACCTGGGGTACCTCTGGTCGCCTCGGGAACGTACGCTTGTACGTTCGGTGCGCAAGGTCGAGCCCGGGCACGCGATGATCGTCAAGGACGGACGCATTGTTCGCCAGTGGCGATACTACGATCTGCCATACGATAAGCCGATCCTTAATGTATCTGAGGACGAGGCTGCAGATCTCGTCGCAGAGAAAGTTCAGCAAGCCGTGCGACGTCAACTGCTATCAGATGTGCCCGTGGGTGCATTTCTGTCCGGAGGGTTGGACTCTAGTGCGGTTGTCGCAAGCGCCCGCAAAGCATTGCCAGACACCCATATCCAGTGCTTTACCATTGCCGTGAATGATGGTTCTGTTGCTGACGAGGGATTTGCCGCCGATCTGCCCTACGCTCAGCGTGTCGCCAAGCATCTCAACGTTGATCTGCACACCGTGGAAGTCGGGCCAGAGATGGTCGATCGGCTCGCGCAGATGGTGTATTTCCTCGACGAGCCAACCGCAGATCCGGCGGCACTTAACGCGCTATTTATCTCCGAGCTTGCCCGCCAGCATGGGATTACCGTCTTGCTTTCGGGGTCTGGCGGAGACGATATCTTCACGGGCTATCGTCGACATTTTGCATTGCAGCAGGAGCATTATTGGTCATGGTTGCCGCGTCCGGCGCGAAGCCTGCTCGCAGCGACTAGCAGGGCTTTGCCGGTCTCCTCGCCGTTGCTGCGGCGTGTCAGCAAGGCGCTCCAGTACGCTGACAAGGATCCTGCGGAGCGTCTGGCCAGCTATTTCATGTGGCTTGCACCGGAGCGCGCCTTCGGTTTGTTGAATCGCGATTTCGCTGCAACGCTGACGCCGGCGTCGCTGGCGCAACCGCTGCTTACATCGCTTGAGCAGGTGCCACAGCAGACAGCCGATCTGAACAAGATGCTGTACCTGGAATGCAAGCACTTCCTGGCCGACCATAACCTGAACTACACCGACAAGATGGGGATGGCTGCCGGGGTGGAGGTGCGAGTGCCGTTGCTGGACCTAGAACTGGTTGAGCTTGCTGCGCGGTTGCCGGTCGACTACAAGCAGCGTGGCCGCGAAGGAAAATGGATTTTCAAGCGCGCAATGGAGCGGATGCTGCCTCGTGACGTGATTTATCGTCCCAAAACAGGCTTCGGTGTGCCGCTGCGTTCCTGGCTGCAGACACGACTCAAGCCCTTGGTTGACGATCTGCTTTCGCCGGAGTCGATTCGTCGTCGCGGCATCTTCGATGTGGCAGCAGTGGACGCGCTGCGTCGAGCCGATCAGCAACAGCGAATTGACGGCACGTATTCGATTTTCGCGCTGGTCTGCATGGAACTCTGGTGCCGGCAGTACCTTGATGGCCGCTACCCCGTATAACTGAACGTCGTTAGATCGAACCAATGAAACAGATTCTCCAGAACATGGGCACCGGTGAAACCTCGCTGGTGGAAGCGCCAGCGCCGCGGGCGAGCGCAGGTACGCTGCTGATCCGAACGACGCACAGTCTGATTTCTGCCGGAACAGAGCGGATGTTGGTGGATTTCGGTCGGGCCTCATTCATTGAAAAGGCGCGCCAGCAGCCCGAGAAGGTCAAGATGGTTCTCGACAAGGTCAAGACAGACGGGCTAATGACGACGGTCGAGGCAGTGCGCAGCAAGCTCGATCAGCCGTTGCCGCTTGGCTACTGTAACGTGGGTGTAGTGCTTGAAGTCGGCGCAGGCGTTACAGGTTTTGCCGTGGGCGATCGTGTCGCGTCGAACGGCCCGCACGCAGATATCGTGCGCGTTGGCAAAAATTTGTGTGCCAAGATCCCGGATGGGGTCGACAGTGAGGCTGCGGCGTTCACTGTGCTCGCATCCATTGGCCTTCAGGGTATCCGCCTGATTCGGCCGACGTTGGGCGAATCGATTGTTGTGACCGGACTCGGCTTGATCGGCTTGGCTACGGTGCAGCTTCTGCGTGCCCATGGCTGCCGTGTTATGGGTATCGACTTTGATGAGAGCAAGTTGGCCCTGGCACGGGCTTTCGGTGCCGCAACGTGCAACCCAGGCGCCGGGGAGGACCCAGTGGCTGCGGCCATGGCGTTCTCTCATGGACGTGGTGTCGATGCGGTGCTCATTACAGCTTCAACAAAATCGAGCGATCCTGTCAGCCAGGCCGCGCATATGTGCCGCAAACGCGGACGCATCGTGCTGGTGGGTGTCACGGGGCTCGAACTCAACCGCGCCGATTTCTACGAGAAAGAACTGAGCTTCCAGGTGTCCTGCTCGTACGGTCCGGGGCGCTACGATTCGGGCTACGAAGAGAAGGGTAACGATTATCCCCTGGGCTTCGTGCGCTGGACGGAGCAGCGCAACTTTGAGGCTGTCCTGGATATGCTGGCCAGCGGCCAGCTCGACGTGAAAGCGCTTGTCACGCATCGTTTTGCTTTTGAGAGCGCGACGCAGGCGTACGATCTGCTGACGACCGATAAATCCGCCCTGGGCATTGTTCTCCAGTACGGATCCGATCCCGAGACCCGTACGCAGCAGACAGTTGCCCTGACATCGCAGACACCTTCCTACAATGCTCAGCGGCCCGTGCTCGGATTCATAGGTGCCGGCAACTATGCCTCGCGCATGCTGATTCCCGCGTTCAAGGCGGCGGGGGCCCAGTTCCACAGTGTTGTCACCGCCGGTGGTATCAACGGTGTGATCCACGGCAAGAAGGCGGGCTTTGCTCAGGCGTCGACGGATCTCTCAGGCATGCTGGCCAACGAGGCGATCAATACGGTGGCCATCGTTACACGCCACGACACGCATGCTCGTTTTGTGGCACAGGCGTTGACTGCAGGCAAGCACGTCTTCGTAGAGAAGCCGCTCGCCATCGACCACGCTGGGTTAGACGAGGTACGACGCGTGTTTGACGAGGCGCAGAACCGTAAGCCTGCCGGTGGTCCGCAGATCATGGTCGGCTTTAACCGTCGCTTCTCGCCGCAGGTGCAGAAGATGAAGGCGCTGCTCGCGGCGGTTAAGGAACCTAAATCATTCATCATGACGATGAATGCAGGTGCGATTCCGCCGAATCACTGGACGCAGGACAATGCGGTGGGTGGCGGACGGATTATCGGTGAGGCCTGCCATTTCATCGATCTCATGCGCTTCCTCGCGGGCAGCTCGATTGTTTCGGTGCAGGGACGACGCATGGGCGATACGCCAGGCTTGACCGTAACAGAGGACAAGGCGTCGATCACCCTGGGCTTTGCGGATGGTTCCTTTGGGACGATCTTGTATCTGGCGAATGGGGCTGCCAGCTTTCCGAAGGAGCGCGTCGAGGTATTTGCCGCGGGTCGCGTGCTGCAGTTGGACAACTTCCGCAAGTTGACCGGCTACGGGTGGCCGGGCTTCCGCAAGATGAATCTCTGGCGCCAGGACAAGGGGCAGAGTGCCTGCGCGGCGGCTTTCTTGGCCGGCGTCGAGAGTGGTGCGCCGGCAATTCCAGCAGACGAGATCTTTGAGGTTGCACGAGTCACCATCGAAGTCGCTGAACTGCTGCGCAGTCAGGGATAAATCGAAGATGAAGCGCCATTGGTCCACAATCAAGGTCGCCTTGGCATTGGGACTCCCCAACATTGCTAGGGCGGTGGGCTATCGCGCGGGCGTGCGCCTGGGTATCAACAAAGTACGTAGATTGCATGCTGACGTGCCGACTGGAGCGTTCTTTGCGAGTACGAACCTGCCCGCTGTTGATGCCCCCGCTGTTTCCGGTTGGCGCCATGAGGCAAGCTGGTTTGGTCGCTGGCCTGTGCAGGTTAGCGACGCTCCGCCGGATTGGTTCACCAACCCGTTGACAGGCGTGCGGGTCCCCAATCCCTCGCGGCCTTGGTGGCAGATTCCGGATTTTGACTCCAAGGTTGGCGATATCAAAGGCATCTGGGAGGCGTCGCGCCTAGACTGGGTGCTTGCGTTCGCACAACGCGCCCGGCAAGGGGACGCTACGGAGCTCGCGCGTCTCAACGCATGGTTGGCCGATTGGATTCGCCAAAATGCGCCTTATGTGGGCCCAAACTGGAAGTGCGGACAAGAGGCGTCCATCCGCGTCATGCATCTGTCTTGCGCGGCAGCGATTCTCGGGCAGGTTCGTGAGGCGTTGCCGGCGTTACGCGCACTGATCGCATTGCACCTGGAACGCATTGCGCCCACGGTGCAATACGCGATGGCGCAAGACAACAACCATGGAACCTCGGAAGCGGCTGCCTTATTCATCGGCGGGACATGGTTGGCGATGTTTGGCGATTCGAACGGTTCCGCTTGGGCGAAAACGGGGCGTAAGTGGCTCGAGAATCGAGCTGCGCGATTGATTGGCAAGCAGGGTACGTTCAGTCAGTATTCGGTCAATTATCACCGCTTGATGCTTGATACGTTCAGTTGGGTGGAGGTCTGGCAACGGCTCAGCGGGGTACCACCACTCTCCGCAGAGTGGCACGAGAGGGCGCTGGTGGCGACGCATTGGCTCCACGTGATGACGCAATCCTCTAGCGGCGATGTACCCAACGTCGGCGCGAATGATGGTGCTCGGCTGTTGCCGCTCACGGATGCCCCGTACCGAGATTACCGCCCTAGCGTGCATCTCGCGATGGCGTTGTTTGGGCGACAAATGGCATACCCATCATCCGAGTCGGCATGCGCGATGCTCAAGTGGCTCGATGTGCCCGAGGCTGCTGAGCCTGCACCGGCGCCGGGCATGTTGCAAGCCGATGATGGTGGCTTTGCGGTTATGCGCAATGGGTCGGCTATGGCATTGTTGCGCTATCCGCGGTTCCGCTTCCGTCCAAACCAAGCCGATGCCTTGCATGTGGATCTGTGGATCGCGGGGCAACCGTGCCTGCGTGATGCCGGCACGTTCAGCTACAACACCGAGTCACGTTGGCTGAGCTACTTCGGCGGCACGCAAGGCCACAACACGGTGCAATTTGACGGCCGTGATCAGATGCCGCGCCTGTCACGTTTCCTGTTCGGAAACTGGCTTAGGGCCGAAGCTGTGGAGCGGCTGTCGGGCTCCGATCCTGTAACAATGGCGGCAGCGTATTCCGATGATCAAGGGGCGTCCCACCATCGCTCCATGCAATTGCATACGAATTACCTTGAGGTACGCGATCGCGTGGGTGGCTTTGTTGAACGCGCGGTGTTGCGATGGCGGCTCGCTCCTGGCCACTGGACGTTTGAGTCGAATGAGCACGGTTCGGAATTCGTAGTTTGCATGGGCAATGGACAGCGACTACGTGTGTCTGCCGATGTGCCGGTCACGCGGTGTGAGATTGTGGAAGGGTGGGAGTCTTTGTACTACCTCGAGAAAACCGCGATACCGGTGTTGGAACTCGAAGTGGCTCATGGCGGTACATTGATTTCCCAATACGAATGGTGAACATGAAGGTCCTGTATTTTCATCAGCACTTTGTAACCCCGCGAGGCACAGGTGGCATTCGCTCCTACGCGATGGCCCGGCATCTTGTCGAGGCGGGCCATTCGGTCACCATGGTGTGCGGCAGTTTCGCCGGAGGACACACTGGACTGGACGCGCCATTCCAGCGTGGCATGCGGCGAGGCATGGTCGAAGGCATCGAGGTTATTGAACTCGACCTCGCCTATTCGAATAGTGATGGTTTCATCAAGCGTACGGCGACGTTTCTGAAATTCGCGCTGCGTAGCATCGGCTTCGCGCTGACGGAACCGTATGACGTCATATTCGCCACGACAACACCACTTACGGCAGGGCTGCCGGGGATCTTTGCACGCTGGCTGCGCAGCAAACCGTTTGTATTCGAGGTGCGCGACCTGTGGCCCGAGTTGCCCCGTGCAATGGGCGTGATTCGAAACCCGGTGGTTCTCTGGGCTATGGGCGTGCTTGAGTGGGCAAGCTATCGTTCTGCGCACCGCCTAATTGGCCTGTCGCCAGGCATCGTCGAGGGAATTCGGCACCGTGGTGTACCAAAGGAACGGATCACCATGGTTCCGAATGGTTGCGACTTAGCCATTTTCGATTCTCCTGTTGAGCCTTGGCGTCCGCACGGTGTGTTGCCCACTGATTTGATGGCGGTTTTTGCGGGCACGCATGGCATGGCCAATGGTCTTGGTGCCGTGCTTGACGCGGCCGCGGAGCTTAAACAGCGAGGTCGCGCCGATATCAAGATCGTCCTGATCGGGCAAGGTAAGCTCAAGCCGAAGCTCGAAGCGCGCGCTCGACGTGAGCGGCTCGATAACGTCGTCTTCCATGCGCCGGTAAACAAGAGCAAGTTGGCTGGTTTGATGGCATCGACTGATATCGGACTGCAGGTGCTTGCCAATGTTCCAGCGTTTTATTTTGGCACGTCACCAAACAAGTTCTTCGATTACATCGCTGCAGGGCTGCCGGTCCTCAATAACTATCCTGGCTGGCTGGCTGAGATGATTGCCGCGGAGGATTGCGGTTTGGCCGTGCCGCCAGACGACGCGAGCGCTTTTGCGGATGCACTGGAACGGGCGGCCGATAATCGGGATACGTTGAAGGCAATGGGGCGGCGGGCGCGCGGTCTGGCCGAGCGCGATTTTGATCGTGCGAGACTCGCTGACCTCTGGCTGCAAACCCTGGAGTCTGTCGCTCCCGATGGGAGCGCGGCCTTTAAATCTCACGAAAGTACAAGAGCGGAATGAATGCCGAACGCAGATTGTCGTCCGACCGACGCTGTACCCCGACAAACCGCAAACGTAACTGATGAAACGCATTTTTGATTTCCTGCTCGCCACTCTTGCACTGGTGACCCTGTCGATTCCATTTCTGCTGTTGGTCTGGGCCATTCGCCGCAAGCTGGGCAGCCCGGTGTTTTTCCGCCAGCGTCGGCCAGGTCTGCACGGCGAGCCTTTCGAGATGGTGAAATTCCGCACCATGACGGACGCACGTGGGGCCGATGGTCAATTGCTCCCTGATGCGGAGCGGTTGACACCGTTTGGTGGATTCCTGCGTTCGACGAGCCTGGATGAATTGCCCGAACTATGGAACGTGGTCCGCGGTGATATGAGCCTTGTAGGACCAAGACCTCTGCTCATGGAATACCTGCCGCTGTACTCTGCTGAGCAGGCTAGGCGCCATGAAGTTCGTCCAGGTGTGACGGGTTGGGCTCAGGTCAACGGCCGTAATGCGCTGAGCTGGGAAGACAAATTTCGGTTGGATGTCTGGTATGTCGACAACAACTCGCTGTGGCTTGACATCAAGATCCTGTGGCTGACCGTGCGAAAGGTACTTGTGCGCGAAGGCATCAGTGCTGACGGAGAGGCTACCATGTCGAAGTTCACGGGAAACAAGCCATGAAGCGACTCGCACTACTTGGTGCCAGTGGCCATGGCAAAGTTGTTGCCGATGCTGCAATCGCGGCGGGTTGGCAGGAAGTCGAGTTTTTTGATGACGCGTGGCCCAACGTTGAACAAAACGGCCATTGGCCCGTTGTCGGCGATACGGCAGCGTTGCTTGCTCGCGTTCATGAGTTCGATGGCGTGATGGTGTCCATCGGGAATTGCGAGGTTCGTTGGCAAAAACAGCGCAGTCTGCAAGAGGCCGATGGAATCATCGCCACGGTAGTGCACCCGCGTGCCTATGTCAGCCCATGTGCACGTCTTGGTCCAGGCTCTGTTGTCATGGCTAACGCAGTGGTCAATGCGGACGCTGTCGTTGGAGAGGCGGCTATTGTCAACACGGGAGCAACCATTGACCACGACTGCATGCTCGGGAAAGGCGTACATATCAGTCCGGGAGCCCACCTGTCGGGCAACGTGACCGTCGGCGATTTCAGTTGGGTGGGTGTGGGCGCAGCAGTGCGTCAGGGCACCCGCATTGGGTCGCACGCGCTGGTGGGTGCGGGTGCAGTCGTGGTAAGTGCTGTGGTGGATGGATCGACCGTTGTTGGCTGTCCTGCCAAGCCGATTTCGAACGCCTGAGTGTCGCACCTGTTATGTGAACAATCGATTGTTGACGTACTTATGCTAAATACCCCTTTTTCTCCGTGGCCATCCTTCACCACTGAAGAAGCCGATGCTGTTCACCGTGTGCTTATGTCCAATAAGGTCAACTACTGGACGGGCACGGAGTGCCGTGAGTTCGAGAAAGAATTCGCGCAGTGGACAGGCACGCGCTATGCCGTTGCATTGGCCAATGGCACGCTCGCGCTCGACGTTGCGCTGAAGGCACTGAACATCGGTTCCGGCGATGAAGTTGTTGTGACGCCCCGCACGTTTATTGCCAGCATTTCATCTGTGGTCAACGCGGGAGCGACGCCGGTATTTGCGGATATCGAGGCGGATAGTGGCAACCTGTCGGCCGAGACCATTGCCCGCGTCGTAACGCCGCGTACCAAAGCAGTGGTCTGCGTGCATCTTGCCGGGTGGCCGTGCGACATGGATCCGATCATGGCCTTAGCTGACCAGCATGGCTTCAAGGTGATTGAAGACTGTGCTCAGGCGCATGGCACACAGTATCGCGGCCGCAGCGTCGGCTCAATCGGTCATGTTGGCGCGTGGAGTTTCTGTCAGGACAAAATCATGACCACGGGCGGCGAGGGCGGCATGGTCACGACCAATGATGAGGCGCTCTGGCGTGCCATGTGGTCATTTAAGGACCATGGCAAGAGCTATGAAGCAGTTTATGAGCGCCAGCATCCGCCTGGCTTCCGCTGGCTGCATGAAAGTTTCGGTACCAATTGGCGCATGCTTGAAATGCAGGCTGTTATTGGGCGCATCCAGCTGGGTCGGATGTCTGATTGGACTGCTCGTCGCACGGCACACGCAGAGGCCATCTGGGACACCTGTCGACAGCATGCTGTTGTACGTGTGCCCGAGGTCCCGGCAGGGAATGTGCATGCGCATTACAAATGCTATGTCTATGTCGAACCCAAATATTTGGCTCAAGGCTGGACGCGCGACCGGATTATTGAAGAGATCAACGCGGCAGGCGTTCCTTGCTACCAGGGCTCATGTTCCGAGGTGTACCTGGAAAAAGCATTCGACAACACAGGGTGGCGTCCGGATGCTCCGTTGTCGGTCGCACGTTCGCTGGGCGAGACCAGTGTGATGTTCCTAGTGCATCCGACGCTGACGGATGCAGAGATCGCCAAGACGTGCACGGTGGTGGACGATGTGCTGAAGCGGGCGGCCCGGTGAACAAGCTAATGAGCCCGCTACTCGAGCTATCGCGACCGACCAAGCGTTTTGTGGTTGTCGTGCTAGACCTGTTGCTGTCGCTGATTGCGGTATGGATTGCCTTCTACTTGCGGATTGATCAGGCAGGCTTGCCGCAGATGCAGCAAAAGTATGTGTACCTGCTCGCGCCGTTGTTGGCATTTCCATTGTTTGTACGTTTTGGGTTGTATCGCGCCATCTTTCGCTATACCGGCATGGCCGCTCTGGCCACCACGGCAAAGGCAGTGGGCCTTTACGGGGCGTTGTTTTTCATGGCGATTATCCTGTTTAAATGGGATGGAGTGCCGCGCAGTGTCGGCTTGATTCAACCGATGCTGTTTCTCTTGCTCGTCGGTACGAGCCGGGCAATGGCTCGGTTCTGGCTTGCCGGACAATCGGGCAAGTCCTATCACGGGATGGGTCGATTGATGATCTATGGGGCAGGCGAGGCGGGAGCCCAAACGGCGTCAGCCCTGAGTGTGACGCGCGAGTTTGTGCTGCTCGGTTTCATTGATGACGATCCTGCCAAGATTGGCCGTACCATCAACGGTCTGGACATCATCGGGCATGATGAGGTTGCAGAGGCCGTTGAGCGCATGGGCGTTACGGACATACTGCTGGCAGCTCCATCGCTTGGACGTGCTCGTCGAAACGCTATTATCGCCAAGCTACGGGAACTTCCCGTCCATGTGCGCACGCTGCCTGGGCTCGTCGATCTTGCGTCGGGGAAGGTGACGGTGCGCGACTTCCAAGAGTTGGATGTAGAAGACCTCTTGGGGCGCGCGCCGGTGCCGCCCGACGAGGAGTTGCTTGCTCGCAACCTGAGCCACAAGACCGTCCTTGTTACTGGGGCCGGTGGCAGTATCGGCAGTGAACTCTGCCGTCAGATTGTGCTGGAGCGCCCGCGGAAGCTGGTTTTGGTCGAGCACAACGAGTTTGGGCTGTATTCGATTCACCGCGAGCTGGAAGGCTTGTGTGTTGAGAATCGACTTTCAGTGGAAATTGTCCCGCTCTTGGCAAGCGTGGCAAATCTGGAGCGCCTGAGGGAAATCTGCCAAGCTCATCGACCAGCGACCGTTTATCATGCAGCGGCGTACAAACATGTGCCGCTTGTGGAGTGCAATCCTTCGGAAGGTGTGCTCAACAACGTGTTTGGCACGCTCAACATGGCGCGTGCGGCTATGGAAAGCGCTGCTGAGTATTTCGTCTTGGTTTCAACGGATAAAGCTGTGCGGCCCACCAACGTCATGGGCGCCACAAAGCGCATGGCCGAACTCGTGCTACAAGCACTTGCGGCGGCTGAGTCGATTGATTTCGGACTGCTGAACGGAGCACCACAGTCGACTGTCCCTAATAAGACTGTGTTTGCCATGGTGCGTTTCGGCAATGTACTTGGAAGCAGTGGTAGCGTGGTGCCGTTGTTTCGCCGGCAGTTGCTGGAGGGTGGTCCTTTGACGGTAACGCACCCGGAAGTCACCCGTTATTTCATGACGATTCCGGAGGCTGCTCAGTTGGTGCTGCAGGCAGGCGCCATGGCGCAGGGCGGAGAGGTGTTCGTACTTGATATGGGCCAACCCGTGAGGATCATGGATTTGGCACGTCGCATGGTGCAGTTGTCAGGTCTATCCCTTCGGGACGATAGCCATCCAAATGGCGACATCGCTATCAAGATCACCGGCTTGCGACCTGGCGAAAAACTTTACGAGGAACTGCTGATTGGCGACAACCCTGAAGGAACGTTCCATGAACGCATCATGAAGGCACGAGAGGATTACGTGCCGTGGCCGCGTTTTGCGCCCGTTCTGTGCCAGATGAGGGATGCAGCGATGCGAAGTGATGAGAGGCTGATCAAGGAAATCCTACGTGGATACGTTCACGGTTATGGACCGCAAACGCCGCAGGTCGTTTCGATTTCATCTGGCCAAGCCGCTGCCTGAATTATGCGGAGGATGAAGCGCCATTAACTGAGCTTCAGCAATGGCGTTTCGTGGTATTACGAACCCTGTCCACACTCATGCAAGATCGGGTCCAACGGCCGCCCCGAATCCTCTTTAAGCGCCTTTTAGCGCGTCCCGCAGCAGAGCAAATGCAGCGCCAATCAGAAGGCCGATAATCACGCCCCCCAGCACCCAGACAGTCCTGCTGGGGGTGCTGGGCCGTTCTGGGACATAGGCGGGTGCGACTGCGCGTGTCGGATAGCTCTGCACAGGAGACAGGGCGTCTCTGTATGCATTGACCTGTTGACGCAGATCGCTTACCTGTGCTCGGAGAAGCGATACGGTATTTGAAACCAATACATCGCGTGCTCCTGCTGCATTTGCGGTTAAACCTGATTTGAGTGCGTTCGTCGCGTTGCGATATTCGGTATCCGCAGCGGACAGGTTGTCCTGCGCTCGCGTCAACTCCTGCTGTGTGACTTCTGTCGATTGTTCAAAGAGTTTGCGATGTGTCGTGGAAAGGCCCTTGAACGCGGCGTCGACGATCTCAAGCGCCTCTTCTTTCGAGTAGCTCGATGCCTGCAGCGTAACCAGATCGGGGCTACGCTCTGCCGCCGCACGTAGGGAGTCAAAGGCCAAGTCAGCTTTCTTGCTGCCCGTATCCGGCTCGGGAAGTCCTAGTGCTTTGATGACGTTAAGGCGAAAGTTGGGCTGATTGACACGCTCAGCTGCTGTCAATTGATTTTCAAGCGTCAACTTCGCAGGAGTTCCATTGGCATTGGCCATGGCGACCTGACCGATCTGCACTGTCACCTTGGCTGTCCATCGTGGCGGAACCATGATCGAAGCAACTAGCCCGGCAACTGCGCCAACTACACCTATCAACAAAACCCATCTGGCCGATTCCCGTAGCACTCGAGTCACATTTGCAATGGATGGTTGGTCTTCCAGATGCGTTACGGTCATGTTGGATGAAAAAGGTGGACTGATTTACAAGAGTTGACATTGTAACGTCTGGCGGCCCTCTTTTTTTGGAAGATGTGCTTGCCAAGGCGCTTGGTACTGTGATTGTCGCTGCGTCATCCGATCTTATCGTCAGAGGGACGCTGGCAGACACTTTTTCACCAGCGCTTACAATGTCGGCTGTGACCTAAATCCGTATGGTTTATGCAACCTACCAACCCCACCATCTTCAAAGCCTACGACATCCGCGGCATCGTCGGGAAAACCGTCGATGCTGACATCGCACGCCTGATCGGCCGTGCCTTCGGCTCCGCAGCGCGCGCCAAGGGCGAATCCGCCGTCGTTATCGGCCGCGACGGTCGCCTGTCCGGCCCTGAGCTGCTGGCAGCGCTGGCAGACGGCCTGCGCGCAAGCGGCGTCGATGTGATCGATCTCGGCCTCGTGGCCACGCCGATGGTCTACTTCGGCACGAACATCGAACTGGCCGGGCGTCGCGCCACGTCGGGCGTGATGGTCACGGGCAGCCACAATCCGCCGGACTACAACGGCTTCAAGATGGTGCTCGCAGGCCAGGCCATCTATGGCGACCAAATCCAAGCGCTGCGCACGCGCATCGAGCAGAGTGATTTCACTGAGGGCGCAGGCGACTACGTTCAAGTGGATATCCGCCAACAGTACATCGACCGAATCGTCTCGGACGTCAAGCTGAGCCGCCCGATGAAGATTGCGGTGGACTGTGGTAACGGCGTGGCAGGTGCTTTTGCGCCAGAGCTGTTCCGCGCGATGGGTTGCGAGGTGACGGAGCTGTTCTGCGAGGTGGATGGCCATTTCCCGAACCACCATCCGGACCCGGCCCACGTCGAGAACCTGCAGGACCTCGTGCGCACGCTGCAAACGACCGACTGCGAACTTGGCCTCGCCTTCGACGGCGATGGCGACCGCTTGGGCGTGGTGACCAAGGACGGCCAAGTCATCTTCCCTGACCGCCAGTTGATGCTTTTCGCGCAGGAAGTCCTGTCGCGCAACCCGGGCGGCGAGATCATCTTCGATGTGAAGTGCACGGGCAAGCTGGCGCCGTTTATTCGTGAGCACGGCGGCAAGGCGACGATGTGGAAGACCGGCCATTCGCTGGTCAAGGCCAAGCTGAAGGAAACGGGCGCACCGCTGGCCGGCGAGATGAGCGGTCACATCTTCTTCAAGGACCGCTGGTACGGCTTTGACGATGGGCTTTACACGGGCGCGCGCCTGCTGGAGATCGTCTCGCGCTTGGCGGATCCGAGCGCCACGCTCAACGCGCTGCCGAATTCGCACTGCACGCCTGAGCTGCAACTGAAGTGTGCCGAGGGTGAGTCCTTTGAGCTGCTCGACAAGATCAAGGCCAACGCCACGTTTGCAGGCGCGAAGGAAGTCAATCGCATTGATGGCGTGCGCGTGGAATACGAAGATGGCTTTGGCTTGGCGCGCCCGTCCAACACCACGCCGGTGGTGGTAATGCGTTTCGAAGCCGACAACGATGCCGCGATGGCGCGTATCCAGGGCGAATTCCGCCGCGTGATCCTGGCCGAGAAGCCGGACGCGCAACTGCCGTTCTGATCGCACGGTCCGCGCTCATGAAGTTGGGGGAAAGGGTGACGGCATGCGTGTGCTGATCGTCAAGGTATCGTCGCTTGGCGATGTGGTGCATTGCACGCCGGTCGTGGCCGATATTCTGCGGGCCTATCCGGATGCCGAGATCGACTGGGTGGTTGAAGAAGGCTTCGCGGGTATTGTCCGCATCGTGCGCGGCGTGCAGGGTGTGATTCCGTTTGCGCTGCGGCGTTGGCGCAAGTCGCTTGGTTCCGGGAAAACGTGGTCCGA
Source organism: Burkholderiaceae bacterium 26 (assembly GCA_000955795.1). Lineage (GTDB taxonomy): Bacteria > Pseudomonadota > Gammaproteobacteria > Burkholderiales > Burkholderiaceae > Ralstonia > Ralstonia chuxiongensis. The sequence goes on along the minus strand of JYOB01000010.1, from coordinate 756,793 downwards.
GATGGCGGCGTTCCGTCGCGCGTTGCGTGCCAAGTCGTATGACGCGGTGCTTGACACGCAGGGGCTCATCAAGACCGCGCTGATTGCCGCGCAGGCCAAATTGGCGCCGAACGGGTTTGTTGCCGGACTTGGCAATCGCACGGACGGTGCCGGTTACGAACCGCTCGCCAAGCTCTTCTATCAACGCAAGGTTGAGATGGAGCCGCGCGTGCACGTGGTTGAGCGCTCGCGCCGCATGGTGGCGGAGGCACTCGGTTACGAGCTGCCCGATACCATCGATTTCGGTTTGCAGCCGCCGGCCGACTTGCCGTTCAAACTTCCGCGTCCGTACGTGGCGCTGGTGCATGCGACTTCGCGTGCCGACAAGGGGTGGCCGCAGACGGCGTGGGTTGATGTCGCACGTGAGTTGCTGGCGCGTGACTACGCCATCGCCCTGCCGTGGGGAAGCGAGTCCGAGCGGCGCACGAGTGAATCCATCCGCGAAGCCATCGTCGCTGCAGCGCCGGGAATGGTGGGGCGCGTGGTGATTCCGCCGCGCATGTCGCTGCCGGATGTGACGGCGTTTCTTGATCAGGCGACTGCGGTGGTAGGTGTAGACACCGGTCTTGTACACATTGCTGCAGCGCTGTGCAAGCCGACGGTGGCGCTCTACAACTTCACCACGTCGTGGCGCACGGGCGGTTATTGGACGCCCAATGTGCACGACCTCGGCAGCGCCGAGGCCCATCCCACCAGCGCGCAAGCGCTTGATGCGCTGCGTGCGCTGGGTGTGCTCTGATGCTGCGTATTCTGTATCGCTGGTTGTGGCGCATCGCGCTGCCGTTCGCGCTGCTGCGCCTGTGGTGGCGGGGCCGCAAGGAGCCCGGTTATCGCCAGCACGTGGGCGAGCGGCTTGGCTTCTATCCGCCACGCCCGAATCCGGATCGTCCGTTGCTGTGGGTTCATGCCGTATCCGTTGGTGAGACGCGCGCCGCGCAGCCGCTCATCGACGCGCTGCTCGCGCGCTTTCCCCACCACGCGGTCCTGCTGACCCACATGACGCCCACGGGCCGCCGCACCGGCGCCGAATTTGCGGCGCAACGCAACGGCCGCGTCATCCAGGCCTACCTGCCGTACGACTTGCCGAGTGCGGTCGACCGGTTCCTGCGCCATTTCCAGCCGCGCCTTGGCTTGCTGATGGAGACCGAGATCTGGCCGGTGCTGATCGAACGCGCCTATGCCGCTGGCGTGCCGATGGTGCTCGTCAACGGACGCCTGTCTGCCCGCAGCCACCGGCGTACCGCACGCCTTGGCGATGCAGCGCGCCAGACGTACGCGCAACTGGCCGCAGTGCTGGCGCAGACGCCTGACGATGCTGATCGCTACCGCTCCCTCGGCGTGCCGCGCGTGCGCGTAACCGGCAATCTGAAGTTCGACATCACGCCGCATGTGGACCAGATCATGGCCGGCCGCGTGCTGCAGGATGCGCTACGTGGCCGATCGGCATGGGTGGCGGCCAGCACGCGTGAGGGCGAAGAGGCGTTGCTGGTAGACGCTTGGCAAGCGTACCGCGCGCAGCATGTGGGGCGCCGGCATGCCTTGCTGATTCTCGTGCCGCGTCATCCCCAGCGTTTTGATGAAGTCGCCCAGGCGGCCGAACGTGCAGGTTTGCGCGTCGTGCGTCGCAGCGCACTGTCGGTGTCTGCGGCTGGCGTTGCGGACGCCAATGCACTTGCAGATGCAGACGTCCTGCTCGGGGACTCAATGGGCGAGATGGCGTTGTATTACGCGGCCGGGGAAGTGGCGTTTATCGGGGGCAGCTTGCTTCCGCTTGGCGGGCAGAATTTGATCGAGGCCTGCGCAGTCGGTACGCCCGTGGTCATCGGTCCGCACACATTCAACTTTGCCCAGGCGACACGGGATGCAGTGGCCGCGGGTGCCTGCAAGCAGGTGCAGGACGCTGCTGCGGTGATAGGTGTGATCGACGCTTGGCTGTCGGATGCCGATGCGCGCGAAGCCGCATCGCGCGCCGCGCTGGCCTTTGCCGCCACACACGGCGGCGCAACGGCGCGCACGGTGGAGGCGGTGGCGTCCCTGGTCTTGCCGACGCTGTAACGTAGGACACGTTCGGCACGAAAAGTGCGAACTCATGGCGAGCCGCGCAGACTAACGGCTCTTCATGTGGTTTGCATTCCATCATCGTTTACGACCCGTTCATGTCTCAACCGAATCGTCCCAAGCCGAGCCTGCTGCAAACGCCGCGCCGCGTGGTGCTGACCGCCATGGCGTTGGCCGCAGTAACCGCCGCCACCATCATCGGTGCCGGATGCATGACGCCAACGCCTTCATCCGCGCCCGCTGCGGCGGCCCCCGTAGCCGCGTCAGCGCCGGCCGCTCAAACCAAACAGACACCCGCTAGCGCAGCGCCCAATCCGGGCCAGGCGACGCTCGCGCAAGCGCAGGGCGAAGGCCGCTCGCGTTTCGTGCTCGTGCGTTGGCAAGAGTCGGGCGCCGCGCCCAAGGAATTGCCCTCCGCCGAGGGCGACGATGCTGACCCGGCGACGCAACCGATCTCAATCGAATTCAGTGGCGGCCTCGAGGCGGCCAACGGTGTGGTGTCCGGCTACTCGGGCTGCAATCGGTTCTCGGGGCCGTACGAGAAGCTCGCTTCGGGCATGCGCTTCGGCAACCTGGTGTCGACGCGCATGGCGTGCGACCCGCCGCGTATGGAACTGGAGACCGCGTTCCTGGAGGCGCTCAAATCGCCCCTGGCGACCGTCGGCATGCAGCCCTCGGCCAACGGCAAGCAGGGCCGCCAAGTCATCTGGAAGACCACGAGCGGCGCGTTGCTGCAGTTTGCCGAGCGGCCGCTGCCGCCGCGCGGCCAGACACACTGATCAGCGTTTGGCCGATTTGCCGGCACGTTTCGCCAGCTCGGGTTTGGCGCTTGCCGGCGGCAATGCGGTGATATCGCTCGAACCGTTGGCCGTGAGCAGCGTGTTCACCTGGATCACGTCTGCCTCACTCAACGAGCCGGCGGCAGATTTCAGCCGTAGCCCGTTGACGATGGTGTCGTAACGCGCGCGTGCCAGATCACGCCGCGCCTGAAAGAGCTGCGCCTGCGAATTCAGCACGTCGGTGCCGATGCGCACGCCCACCCCGTAGGCGAGCTGGTTGGAGTCGTACGCTGTGCGCGCCGACAACTCGGCCGCTTCCAACGCTTTGACCTGCGCCAGCCCTGCGATTACGCCGATGTACGCTTGCCGTGCGCCCTGCTCGGCAGAGCGGCGGGCGAACTCGAGGTCGTTTGCGGCCTTGGTTTCCAACGCAATGTTTTCACGCACGCGTGACTGGATTGCACCGCCCGCAAAGATCGGAATCGACACCTGCACGCCAATCTGTGAACTGTCAAAGCGCGCACCGCCCGGCAGCGAGGGCAGGTATTGGTTGCCGCTGGCATTGGTGTGGCCGGTCTGCGCCACCAGATCGACCGAGGGCAGATGGCCTGCGGTCGCCTTCTTCACATCGCGCTCTGCGCTTTGCAGGTTGTACTGCGCCAGTGCGACTTGCAGGTTGCTGCTGCGCGCTTGGTCCACCCAAGGCTCTGCTGAAGCCGGTTCAGGCTGGGGGATCGTGACGCCCGGACGCACGCCGGCCAGCGTGCCAACGGGCTCCCCGATGATCTGCTTGAGCGCCGATTGCTTGATCTCAAAGTCGCTGCGTGCGGCGATGACGCTGGCGTCGATGGCATCGCGGCGGGCCTGTGCGTCGTTTGCGTCGGTGATGTTGGCGTTGCCGACATCGAAGTTGCGTCGCGCTTGTTCGTACTGCTGCTGGATCGCATCGCGCTGCGCGGTGGCGAGCTGCAACGTGTCCTGCGCGTTGAGCACGTCAAAGTAGGCCTGCGCCGTACGCGTAATGAGATCGAGCTGCGCTTGCGCCAGCGAGGCCTCGGCGGCCTGCGCGGCAATTTCGCCTTGCTTGTAGGTTTCCCAGCGGTCCCAGCGGAAAAGCGGCTGCGATAGCGACAGCGTCCAGCCTGTCGACGAGAACGTCTTGTTGAATTCGGCCGGAGCGGTTTGATCGAAGATGATGCGCGTGGAACTCCAGGCGCCGCCAATCTGCGGTAGCAAACCGGCACGACCTTGCGTGAGCTTCTCGCGTTGCGCGAGCGACTGCGCACGGGCCGACGCGAATTGCGGATCGTTGGCCAGCGCGGCGCGGTAGGCGGAGAGGAGGTCGGTCGCAGCCGGCGTGTTCGGTTGGGACTGCGCCCACGCGAACATCGGCATCATCGAACAGCACAGCACAACAAGCGAACCGCGCGCGGCCATCCGCGTACGGCTACTGCGAGCAACAGTCATAAAGCCCCCGAGCGAGGAAAACGTTCGGAAGGCAGCGCGGGCGCGTCAGGGCCTGTTCAGGGTCCGTCGATGGTGAACAGGTTTTTGCCCGGCGGCGGCTTCCCCAATCAGTACGTCGCCATCTGCGGATCCACCTGGTTAGCCCAGGCATGGACGCCGCCTTGCAGGTTGTAGACGCGCGCGGCATCAAAGCCACCCTGCGTGATCAGATACTGCGCAACCTGCGCGCTGCGTCCGCCGTGGTGGCAGATGCAGACGATGTCTTGGTCAGCATTCAGCTCGCTGGCACGCGCCGGGATCTGGTCCATCGGAATGTGCGTAATGCCGGGAATGGCACAGATCTCCAACTCCTCCGTCCAGCGCACGTCGAGCAGGACGGGCTTCGCGCGCGATGCGTCGGCGAGCCATTGGGCGAGGGCGGTGGGAGCGAGCTGTTGCATGATGATTGGGGAGCCGAGATGGATCAGAAGCGGAAAAGCGACGGTGCGGGAACGCCCACCAGCGGCGCCACGTAGGTCTCGAACAGGTTGCGCGTCTGATATTCGGTGCTGGAGATGCGCGTGATCAGCTGTGCTTCCATGACCGGCGCACCGCCCACGAAGATCGACAGGCGACCACCCACCTTGAGCTGCTTGAGCAGCGCTTCCGGCACGGCAGGCACCGAGCCCGATACGCAGATGACGTCATAGAGGCCATCGCCCCAGCCTTGTGCGCCGCTGGCTTCGATTACGTCGACGTTGGTTACGCTATTGCGCGAAAGATTGTCGCGGGCAAAGGCGACGAGCTCCGGCACGATGTCTAGCGTGGTGACCTGGCGGCCGCGATGGGCCAACAGGGCGGCCATGTAGCCGGAGCCTGCACCCACTTCCAGCACGTCTTCATGCTTGCGCACAGCCAGTTCTTGCAGGACGCGGGCTTCCACGCGCGGAGCCAGCATGTTCTGGCCGCCGGCCAGCGGGATTTCCATGTCGACGAAGGCCAACGCGCGGTAGGCCTCCGGCACGTAGTGTTCGCGCTTGACGACGCTGAGCAGGTCGAGAACGTCGGTATCGAGCACGTCCCAAGGACGGATTTGCTGCTCGATCATGTTGAACCGGGATTTTTCGATGTCCATGGGCATGCCTTCCACGCGGAGCGAGTGATGCAAATGAGGGTTTGACGACAAACCCGGCATTTTAGCAAGTCCGGAGGACAATCCGGCAGACATTGTCATGACGCGGCGCCTTCATCGGGGGTGCCAGGACCCTCCGGCAATGTGCGCCACGGTTGCGCGGTGAGTGCGGGCGGCGGCGGAATCACTGCGCCTGTCACTGGATTGCGCAGCACACCGTGCAGCAGCAGCGACACCACATGGGCGATGAACGCCTTGGGTTCCAGCTCCCGGTGCGAGCACGGGCCGAATGAGTGCTTCCACATCATGAGGAAGATCATCGGCGCGACCATGGTCAGCGTGGTGAGGTCGATGTTGACGTCGCGGAATTCACCGCGGGCCATGCCGCGTTCGAGGATGCGCGCGAACAGGCGGTCGCAGCGCTCGATGACTTCTTCGTGGTAGTACTGCGCCAAGTCGGGAAAGTTGCCCGATTCAGCCATCAGCAGCTTGGTTAGGCCCGACGCCGGCGATTCGCCGATCAGTTCCCACCAGCCCATCAGAATCTCGTGCAGCAGCGCTTCGCTGGTGCCGTCAAAGCTGTCGATCAGGGCTTCGCCTTCAGCCAGCGCGGGCACCAGGTTTTCCTGCACGACTGCCTTGAACAGCTCTTCCTTGTTGGCGAAATACAGGTAGACCGTGCCCTTGGATACTCCGGCGGCCGACGCCACGTCTTCCAGCCGGGTGGCCGCATAGCCGCGCGCCACGAACAGGTTCAGCGCGGCGGCGACCAGTTCTTGGGGGCGGGCCTCTTTGCGGCGGGTCCAGCGTTTGGAGGAAGACTCGGAATCTTGATCAGTCACGGCGGTAGGGCGTGGTCAGTGCGCACGGTCACTGACTCATAGATAACTTACTTTCCGGTCATTAATGTACGCATGCCGCAAGGGTGGGTCAAGCGGCATCGGCATTGTCAATCAGACTGGGCCTCGATTGTGCTGGTGCACAATAGCGGTTTCCGCCCCGATTTCGTTGACTCGGACAGCATGGACTGTCGACCTCACTGCGGCGCGTGCTGCATCGCGCCTTCCATCTCCAGCCCCATTCCTGGCATGCCGAACGGCAAGCCGGCCGGCGTGCGCTGCGCGCAACTGGATGAGGCCAACGGTTGTCGTATCTTCGGCCAGCCGGAACGTCCGGCGGTGTGCGGCAGCCTGCAGCCAGAGCCCGACATGTGCGGCGGCTCGGCCACGCACGCCATGCACTTTTTGACCCGACTTGAAATCGCTACCGCAGCGCACTGATTTGTCATGACCGATTCCACGAAACCTGCTGCCCGCTCCAACCGCGTCCGCTGGTGGGCGGGTGCGGCCGCTGTTGCAGCCGCCATTGCCGTCACGCTTGTGGCTTGCATGCCGACTGGCTGGACCGGCGACGGCTACACCTTTTCCCGCGGCCAGATGCAAGATGCCCTGGCGCGCAAGTTTCCGTTCCAGCGGCGCTTTCTCGGCTTCTTTGACGTGACGTTGTCCAACCCGCAGGTGTCGCTTGACCCCGCGCGCAATCGCATCGCCATCCAGGCGGACGCTGTGGTGCAGAGCGGTCTGTTCCGCCAGCCGCTGACGGGGCCGCTGGCCGTCTCCAGCGGCATGCATTACGACTCGCCCACGCATTCGATTCGCCTGGATCAGCCCAGCGTCGATCGCTTCGATTTGCAGAACGTGCCCGGCGGCATCGGCCCGCAGATCAGTTCGATCGGTTCGTTGATTGCCGGCCAACTGCTCAGCGACTACGCCGTCTACACGTTCAAGCCCGAACAGCTGAAAGTGGCTGGCATTGCCGTAGAGCCCGGTACAATCACGGTTTTGCCCGAAGGCGTGCACGTTCAGGCCAAGCGGCCCTGAGTCCTGCTGCGCGCCCAGCGCTTCATTTTCTTTTCCCTCTTTGCTTACTGCATGGATATCGCACTCGCCATCAAAGCGCTGATTCTCGGCATCGTCGAAGGCCTGACCGAGTTCCTCCCCATTTCCAGCACCGGCCATCTGATCCTCGCTGGCCAACTGCTCGACTTCAATGACGAGAAGGGCAAGATCTTTGAGATCGTGATCCAGTTCGGCGCCATCCTGGCGGTGTGCTGGGAGTTCCGTCACAAGATCATCGACGTGATCAAGGGGCTGCCGAATGACCCGCGCCAGCAGCGTTTTGCGATCAACGTGATCGTGGCGACGATTCCTGCGATCACGCTTGCGCTGATCTTCGGCAAGGCGATCAAGGCGCATCTGTTCAACCCGATCGTGGTGGCGTCGGCGTTCATCCTCGGGGGCTTCGTGATTCTGTGGGCCGAATGGCGCGAACGTCATCGCGGCGAGACGCACGACCCGCGCGCCAATGCACTGCTCGAAGCCGCCAAGGCTGGCGCGCCACGCATTGAAACGCTGGATGACCTGCGCATCTCCGATGCCATCAAGGTGGGCTTCGCGCAGTGCTTCGCGCTGATTCCGGGCACGTCGCGTTCGGGCTCGACCATCATCGGCGGTCTGCTGTTCGGGCTGTCGCGCAAGGTGGCCACGGAGTTCTCGTTCTTCCTGGCGATTCCTGTGATTTTTGGCGCGACGGTGTACGAGCTGTACAAATCGCGCGCGCTGCTGTCGGCCGACGATCTGTCCATCTTCGCGGTCGGTTTTGTGGCCGCATTCATCTCGGCGTTCTTCTGTGTGCGCTGGCTGCTGAAGTTCATTGCCACACATGATTTCCGCGGCTTTGCTTGGTACCGGATCATCTTCGGGGTCATCGTTCTGGTGACGGCTTATACGCACCTCATCGCCTGGCAAGCCTAAGCCACCGGCGAGCATTTCCCTTCCTCGGTGCGAGGCTTTCGCACCGTCTGCACGATCGGGCGGATTCGGACACACTGGCGGTTTCTTCCGTCAGCCGCTGACTGCCGAATCTCCCGATCATGAGTGCTCTCTTCCAGCCTTTCTCCTTGCGCGGTCTCACGCTTGAGAACCGCATCGTCATCTCGCCGATGTGCCAGTACTCGGCCGACAACGGCCAGGCTACGGCATGGCATCACACACACTTGGGCGGTCTGTCGCTTTCGGGTGCCGGGTTGCTGATGATCGAGGCGACCGCGGTGTCGCCGGAAGGGCGCATCACCAATGGCTGCCTGGGTTTGTGGGACGACGCGACCGAAGCCGCGCTTGAGCGCACGCTTGCCGCCATTCGCCAGAACGCGCTGGTGCCGATCGGCATGCAGATCGCGCACGCGGGCCGCAAGGCTTCGAGCGCCCGCCCCTGGGAGGGCGGCGCCTTGTTGGCGCCCGATGCCGGCGGCTGGGAAACGATGGGTCCGTCCGCGTTGCCACAGCGCCCGGAAGAGCGCGCCCCGCGCGAGATGTCCGATGCGGACCTCGCCCGCGTGCGGGATCAGTTTGTCGACACCGCACGCCGCGCTGTGCGGCTTGGCCTATCGGCCATCGAGCTGCACGCCGCACATGGCTATCTGCTGCACGAATTCCTGTCGCCGATTGCCAATCAGCGCACCGATGCCTACGGCGGTCCGCGTGAGAACCGCATGCGTTATCCGCTGGAGATTTTTGACGCGGTGCGCGCCGTGGTGCCGGACAACATTCCGGTTGGCGTGCGCGTGTCTGCCACCGATTGGGTGGAGGGCGGCTGGACACCGGAAGATTCGGTGGTATTTGCGCAGGCGCTGCGTGCTCGTGGCTGCGATTGGATCGATGCGTCATCAGGCGGTGTGTCGCCGCTGCAGCAGATTCCGCTGTCGACAGGCTATCAGGTGCCGTTTGCCGAGAAGATCCGCCACGATGCGGGCATCCCCACCATCGCCGTGGGGCTCATCAACGAAGCACACGAGGCGGAGGCCATCGTTGCGCAAGGGCGTGCGGACTTGGTTGCCGTCGGCCGGGCCTTCCTCTACAACCCGCACTGGGCCTGGGCTGCTGCCGCTGAACTGGGCGCGACGGTCAAGGCCCCGCCGCAGTACTGGCGCGCTTTCCCGCGCCACGCCAAAAACCTCTTCGGCGATACGCATTTCGGCGCACGCTGACGGGCGCCAGCGTGCGCGGACGTAGTTAGGCCCGCTTGCGGAAGACCACGTCCCACACGCCGTGCCCGAGACGCAGCCCGCGCTTTTCGAACTTGGTGACAGGACGGTAATCGGGGCGCGGAGCGAAGCCGTCGGCGGTGTTTTCCAGCGTCGGTTCGGCGGATAGCACTTCCAGCATCTGGTGGGCGTATTCCTCCCAGTCCGTCGCGCAATGCAGATAGCCACCGGGTTTCAGGTGGGCCGCCAAACGCGCCACGAACGGGCCCTGGATCAGGCGCCGCTTGTTGTGGCGCTTCTTGTGCCACGGGTCCGGGAAGAACACGTGGATGCCATCGAGCGTGCCTTCCGGAATCATCTGCGCCAGCACTTCCACCGCATCGTGCGAAACGATGCGGATGTTGCCGATTTCGCGTTCGCCGATCAGCTTGAGCAGAGCGCCAACGCCCGGCTCATGCACTTCCACACCGAGGAAATCGTCGTCCGGACGCAATTGCGCGATGTGGGCCGTGGTCTCGCCCATGCCGAAGCCGATCTCGAAGATACGCTTGGCGCCGGTGCGGCCGAAGGCGGCTTCCCAGTCGAGCGGCTCTGCCGTGTAGGGCAACTGGAAGCGTGGGCCGAGTTCATCGATGGCGCGCTGCTGGCCGGTCGACGTGCGGCCGGCGCGGCGCACGAAGGAGCGGATGCGGCGTGGATGGCCGGTTTCGGCGCCTTCTGCGGTATTGGTGTCTTGCGATTCCGGCGTGATGTCGTCGGGGCCGGTGCCCGGTTGTTCGTTGGGCTGCATGGAGATCCCGTGCCGGTTGCCCGTCGGTGGAACGAGGGGCGAGCAGGCAACAAAAAAGCCGCCGAGGGCGGCTTCAGACTGTTCGGTGGAGCGGGCGATGGGAATCGAACCCACGGCTCTAGCTTGGGAAGCTAGGGTATTACCATTATACGACGCCCGCGTAGCCAGCCATTTTATGCGGGGTTGCAGTGGTTGGGCAAGTGAGAGCAATGCGGCCAGCGAATTTGAAGTGACGTACACGCCTTTTCCGAGGTGGGTCACCTGAAGTCGGGGGCAACAACGACGTGCGCTGCACCGATGAAATCAACGGCCAGCATGTCATCGCCCCGGAACTCGTCGGATGAAAAGCTCGGTCGCAGCTCGATATCAGGCTTGATCGGCATACCGCCCGATTCTTTGACGGTGGCATTACCCCCCCGAGGGTTTTTCACGCCGCCGAGCCGTACTCCTCTTGTTCTCATCCCACGCCGGGAACACCGTCGAGCGCTTGACCACGCCATACGCAAAGCTCGTGTCGATGGCGGCAATGCCCGGAATGGCATGCAATTGCCCGCGCACGAACTGCTCGTAGTCCTGCAGGCTTTCTACCAGCACGCGCAGCAGGTAATCCGCCTCTCCGGTCAGCACATAGCAATCGAGGATCGCGTCGATGGCGCGAATGCGGTTCTCGAACGTTGAGACCACCTCCCGCGAGTGCTGCTGCAGACGAATATGCACGAATGCCGTGACCGGCAGCCCGTACGCCTCTTCATCAACGATGGCCGTGTAGCCGCGGATGATGCCCGCGTCTTCCAGCAACCGCAGCCGGCGAAGGCAGGGCGAGGGCGACAGGTTGACCCGCTCCGACAGCTCTTGGTTGGTCAAGCGGCCTTCTTTCTGAAGGGCGGCAATGATCTGCCTGTCTTTCTTATCCATGTGATTTTTTTACAGTGGCAGGTTCTGCCAAAGAAAAGCGCAGTATTAGCGGAAATAGCAAGATACTACTTTTCGTGCTGGGGCATTCTGTCTCCATTCTGAAATCGAGGGTGGGCGGCATGCGTGGTTCGACATTGACGGTGGGCGTGGGCGCGCAGACCGGGCGAAATACCTTCCAGGCCAGCCCGCTGATCGGGTATGCGGCGATGGTGCTGACGGTGCTGATCTGGGCCGGGTTCGCGCTGTCGATCCGAGCGATTGGCGCTTCGCCGCTGGCACCTGCCGACGTGGCGCTCATCCGATTCGGCCTGCCGACCTTGTTGCTGTTGCCGTTCCTGCCCGCCCGCTGGCCGATGCTGCGGCGGGTGAATCCGCTCAGCGCGCTGATGGTCCTGATGGGCGGCGGCGTGCCGTTCTTCTTCATGGCTTCGGCTGGCGGCAAGGTGACATCGGCCGCCCACGTGGCTGCGTTGATCGCGGGCACGACGCCGTTGTCGGTGGCGCTGATCGCGTATGTGGTCGACCGCCAGCGTATCGCTGCGGCACGTGGGCGGGCGATCGCGATCATCCTCGCAGGGGTGCTGCTTTTGCTGGTATCGCAATCGCACGTGTCGCACGGCACGTTTGTCGCGGGCGCCGCATTGCTGTTGCTGGCGAGTCTGCTCTGGGGCAGCTACACGTTGGGGCTGCGCCGGGCGGGGCTTGATGCCATCGGTTGCGCATTGCTGTTGAGCGTGCCGTCCTTCTTGCTGACCGCGCTGCTGGTGGGCCTGGGCATGGTCGACAGCCATATCGGGCACTTCACTGTGGCCAACGCTATGCCTTTCCTGCTTGCCCAGGGCTTGGGGGTCGGCGTGATTTCAAGCCTGTCCTATGCGCTGGCGATTCGTCATCTGGATACGCCGCGCTGTTCCGCCATTGGCTCGCTGGCGCCCGCGCTGGCCTGTCTCGGGGCGGTGCCTTTGCTCGGCGAATCGTTGACCCTGACCGTTGCATGCGGCATTGCCGTGATCACCGCTGGCGTGATCCTCGCAAACCGCGCGTAGACCATCGCATCGCTCTTCCGGAGACCACATCATGCTCGCAACTCTCGCCACCGTTGCCCCGGACCCGCTGTGGGGGCTGACCGCTGCTTTTCGCGCGGACCCTCGGCCCGACAAGGTTGATCTTGTGGTGGGTGTCTACCGCGATGACGCCGGGCAGACGCCGGTCATGGCCGCGGTGAAGGCCGCCGAGGAGCGCTTGGCCGCCGCCGGCGCCTCCAAGGCTTACCGTGGGCTGGCCGGTAACGCCGACTTCAACGCCGGGTTGGCGACGCTGCTGCTCGGCAACGACGTGGGGCGCCTGGCGCGCCAGCACACGATGCAGACCGTGGGTGGGACCGGCGCGCTCAGATTGCTCGCTGACTTGATCGCCGTGGCTTCGCCGGGTGCGCGCGTCTGGGTGTCTGACCCCGGCTACGTCAACCACGTGCCCATCATGCGAGCGGCCGGGCTTGCAGTAGACCGCTACCGCTGGCGTGCCGAAGGCGGGGTGCTCGACGCGGATGCCATGTTCGCGGACCTGTGGGCTGCGCGTGCTGGCGATATCGTTTTGCTGCATGGTTGCTGCCACAACCCGACCGGCATCGACATGGGCGTCGGGGTCTGGCAAACCGTGGCGGAGCGCTGCGCGAAGCAGGGCTTGATCCCGCTGGTCGACATGGCCTATCTGGGTCTCGCCGATGGTCTGGAGCAGGACAGCGCGGGCCTGCGGTTGCTCGTCGATGCGCTTGATACGGTGCTGGTGGCGGCAAGCTGCTCGAAGAGCATGGGTCTGTACTGCGAACGCACCGGCGCGGCGATGGTGATTGGCAAGAACAGGGCGGCTCTGCAGCCGGTTGGCGGCGTGCTGGAGCGCATCACACGCAGCAACTACTCGATGCCGCCGGACCACGGCGCGGCCATCGTGGCCGCCATCCTTGGCGATGTCGCATTGACGGCGTCCTGGCGTAATGAGTTGGAGCACATGCGTCAGCGCATCGTGGGCAACCGGCGCCGTCTGGATGACGCGCTGGCCAGTCTGGGTGCCCCCGTTTCGCTACAGAATCTGTCGCGGCACAAGGGCATGTTTTCCATGCTGCCGTTGGATGCCGATGCCATGGAACGTTTGCGCGCAGATCACGCCATCTATGGCACCCAGGGCGGCCGGATCAATATTGCGGGACTCGCACCGGAGCAGATCGACCGGGTTGCGGGCGCGCTCGTTGCGGTGGCGTCGGATATGGCCTGTACGCTGGTCTGAACGATCTCGATGACTTCGCCCTGAGGCCAGCCAACCAACACGCTGCATACGCCGCGGGCGTCTTCTAATAGCCGCCCTCGGCACGGACGCGTCGGCATGCCGTGCTCCCGGTGCCGTCGCCTAGCGCCGCAACGCCATCGCCTGCATTGCCGCATCCACAAACTTCGCCGTGGCATGCTCGCCAGCAATTGGCGCTGCAGCCTTGGCGCACGCAGCAACCACGTCGCACAGCGATTGCGGATCTTCCTTGCAGGCACGCAGCAGTGGCATTGCGGCTCCCGCAGCCGAACCGAAGTGCTGCACAGCCAAACGCATCAACTCGACCTTGACCACGTTGGGCAGTACGTCGGCCAACTCCGGCGGAACGGCAGCCTGTGGCGGAGAAAAAGCCGGGACTGGCGCCGCACGCGGCTTGCTGGCGTCATTGGCGGCGGGCTCGTCGATGGGGGCTGCCACCGCTTGTAGGCCGAGCGTCATGCCCGTCAACGGCGGCAGTTCGTCGTAGATGAGCGACAGGGCGGCAGGTGCGCCGTCGGTTTCATCGTCGAGCAGCGGCCGGTTGAAGTGGACGATGGGGTCGAACGGTTCTGCAGCCGGCGCGTTTCCAGGCGAGATCCCGGGCAGCACGTCGACCATGCCGGCTCGTTGCAGCCCCACCAGCAGTTCGTCTATGTCCGGCCAGTCGCTCAGCAGTTGATGCAGTTGCCCGACCGTGCGGGCACCGTCGATGAGGATGAGCAGATGGCGCTGGCGCATCTGCATATCGTGGCGGCGCTCGGCCAAGGCTTCACGGCCGTCCTCCGTTTTGACCAGGACGTTCGTCGTTGCAAGCATGGTGACTCCCCGTTAAGCGGCTCGCCCGGCATCTTGATGTGCCGGTGCAAGCTGTACGTTAGTCATCACATCCGGGCCGTGCCATCGTTCGATTGGCGGAGATCGTGAAATGAGGGGCCAACGATTGGTCTAGCTCCGCCACGATTCGAGTGCTGGTGCGGGTTCGCCGGAGGTGCCGCTGTGCTGAGCCAACGACTGGGCGTAGCTCGCATACCACGCCAGAACGTCTGGATTCGCCATCGCATCAGGGTTGGCAACGCGCTCGAGCGTTGCACCCAGCAGCAGCTTTTTGATCGGCACTTCCATTTTCTTGCCCGAGAGCGTGCGCGGCACGCCGGGCGCCTGTACGACCACGTTGGGCACATGCCGGGCCGATAGCCCTGCCTTGATGCGCGCATTGATCGTGCTGCGCAGCGTGTCGTCGAGCGTCGCGCCCTCGCGCAGCACGACGAACAGCGGCATGAACGATTCCCGGCCGAGAAATTCCAGGTCGACGACAAGGCTGTCGAGCACTTCGGGCAGGTCTTCCACCACGCGGTACAGCTCCGCCGTGCCCATGCGGATGCCGTGGCGGTTGATGGTGGCGTCTGACCGGCCATAGATGATGGCGCCGCCGCGCGGGGTGATCCTGATCCAGTCGCCGTGGCGCCACTGGCCCGGGTACATATCGAAGTAGCTGTCGCGGTAGCGGCTGCCGTCGGTGTCGCCCCAGAAGAATAGCGGCATCGACGGGATGGGTGCCGTGCAGACCAGTTCGCCCACCGCGTCGATCAGCGGTTGACCAGCTTCGTCCAGAGCTTCCACACGCGAGCCGAGGTTGCGGCATTGCATCTCGCCCGCATAGACGGGCAGCGTGGCGACGCCGCCCACGAAGCAGCCGGCGAAGTCGGTGCCGCCGGAAATCGGATTGAGCCAGACGTCGGCCTTCACGTGGTGGTAGATCCAGTCATACGCCTCGGCTGAGAGCGGCGAACCGGTCGAGCCGACCGCACGCAGTTTCGACAAGTCGAAATCGCGACCGGGCTCGATGCCGGCCTTCAGGCAAGTGGCGAAGAATGCCGCCCCGGCGCCGAAGAACGTCACGCCCGCATCCTGCGCGAAGCGCCACAGCGTATTGAGATCGGGCGTGCCGGGATTGCCGTCGTAAATGGCGAGCGTGACGCCGCCGAGCAGGCCGCTCGCCTGCGAATTCCACATGACCCAGCCGGTGCTGCTGTACCAGTGATAAACGTCGTCGGGACCAAGGTCGAGATGCAGCGCGCCCATCATCGTCTGCACCAGCAGCAGGCCGCCGTGGCCGTGCACGATAGGCTTGGGCATGCCGGTGGTGCCGGACGAATACAGAATCCACAGCGGGTGATCGGCAGCGACCGGTGTGATAACCAGCGGCACGTCGTTGGCCGTCAGGTCGCGCCAGTCGCAGGCGTCGGGGAAGCGCGCGCGGTTGATATCGCCGAGCAGTTGCGGCACGAGGACGAGGTGTTCGACGGTTGGCAACGCGGCGACCATCTCTGCGACCACGTCGGTGCGGTCGAAAGCGCGCCCGCCATAGTGATAGCCGTCCACCGCGATCAGTACCTTGGGCTCGATCTGCCGGAAACGGTCGGTTACGGCCACTTGCCCCATGTCGGGCGCGCAGACGGACCAGATTGCCCCGACGCTGGCCGTGGCGAGAAACGCCACGATCGCGTCCGGCGTGTTCGACAGATACGCGGCGACGCGGTCGCCCGGCACCACGCCCATCTTGCGCAGCGCATCCGCCAGCGAGGCAACGCGTTGGCGCAGTTCGCGCCATGACAGGTCGGCCAGCGGTTTGGTCTCGCTGGCATAGCGGATGGCCGTGCGGTCAGGGCTGCCGCCTTCTTCCACATGGCGCATGACCTGATCGACGTAATTGAGCTTTGCGCCGACCAGCCACTGCGCGCCAGGCATGGTGCGCTCGCCGAGCATCCGCGTGAACGGTGTCGAGGCGCGCAGGTCGAGGTAATCCCAGACGGACGTCCAGAATGCTTCCAGTTCAGTGGTAGACCACTCCCAGAGTTGGGCGTAGCCCTCTGGCGTGGTGGCTGAGAAGCGCAGGCCGCGTTCGCGCGCAAGCCAATCGAGGTACTGGGTCAGGCGCGAACGCGCGATGAAATCAGCAGACGGCGTCCATAGCAGGGCGCCCTCCTGGATGGTGCTCATGTGTCTCCTCCGCCCGCCAGGCAAGGGGAAAGGCCGCCCGCTCTATCGATGCGGCAGGTCGGCCGTTAGGGGATGACGGTTCAGATGCCGCCCATGCACAGATACTTGAGTTCGAGATATTCGTCGATGCCGTAGACCGAACCTTCACGGCCCAGGCCCGATTGCTTGATGCCGCCAAACGGCGCCACCTCATTCGAGATGAGCCCCGTGTTGATGCCGACCATGCCGTACTCAAGCTGCTCGGCCACGCGCCAGATGCGGCCGATGTCGCGGCTGAAAAAGTACGACGCCAAGCCGAATTCGGTGTCGTTGGCCAGGCGCACGACTTCCGCTTCGTCCTGGAACTTGAAGATGGCGGAGACCGGGCCGAAGGTTTCTTCGCGCGCGATCAGCATGTCGGGCGTGGCGTCGGCCAGCACGGTGGGCTCCACGAAACGCTGCGAGCCGAAGCCCTGCATCAGCTTGCCACCGGCAGTCAGGCGCGCGCCTTTCTGCGTCGCGTCGTTGATGTGGCGCTGCACTTTCTCCACGGCTTGGTCGTCGATCAGCGGGCCTTGCACCACGCCGGTCTCGAAGCCATTGCCGACCTTGATGCCGCGCACCTTGGCCGAGAGCTTTTCGACAAATGCGTCGTACACCGAGGCATGCACGTAGAAGCGGTTCGTACACACGCAGGTCTGGCCCGCGTTGCGGTATTTCGACTGCACAGCGCCTTCCACGGCAGCATCGATGTCGGCGTCGTCGAACACGATAAACGGCGCATGGCCGCCCAGCTCCAGCGCGACCTTCTTCACCGTCGGCGAGCACTGCTGCATCAGGATGCGGCCCACCGGCGTCGAGCCCGTGAACGACAGATGCCGCACGATCGGCGATTCGCACAGGGCCTTACCGATGGCGATCGACCGGTCCGCATCGCCCGTCACCACGTTGACCACACCCTTGGGAATGCCCGCGCGGTGTGCCAGTTCGGCCATCGCCAGCGCGGAAAGCGGCGTCTGTTCGGCCGGCTTGATGACGATGGTGCAACCTGCCGCCATGGCTGGTGCGACTTTGCGGGTGATCATCGCCAGCGGGAAGTTCCACGGCGTGATGGACGCGCACACGCCCACCGGTTGCTTGAGCACGACCATGCGCTTGTCGCGCCAGGTGCTGGCCATCACGTCGCCGGAGACGCGCTTGGCCTCTTCGGCAAACCACTCGATGAACGATGCGCCATAGACGATCTCGCCCTTGGCTTCAGCCAGCGGCTTGCCTTGTTCCGCCGTCATGAGCGCGGCGAGGTCGTCGGCATTGGCGATCAGCAGGTCGAACCAGCGGCGCATCAGCGCTGCGCGCTCCTTGCCGGTCAGCTCGCGCCACGCAGGCCACGCCGCATTGGCCGCGTCGATCGCGCGCAGCGTTTCTGCATGC
The DNA here is from genome assembly GCA_000955795.1 of Burkholderiaceae bacterium 26. Taxonomy (GTDB): domain Bacteria; phylum Pseudomonadota; class Gammaproteobacteria; order Burkholderiales; family Burkholderiaceae; genus Ralstonia; species Ralstonia chuxiongensis. Next base: position 738,881 of record JYOB01000010.1, on the reverse strand, counting down.
CCGAGGTTGGCGACGTCGGTCAGGTGTGCGTTGGTGGCAGGGTCGTGGACGGGGAAGGTCGCGCCGTCGGTGGCGCCAACCCAGGCGCCGTCCACATAGGACTGCGTTTTGACGAGGGTGCGGTCTTTGATGCGCTCCAGCGCATTGGCGGCGGTGCGGGATGAGTCGAGTGCTTCGGCCATGGCGTTCTCCATAAGGAAGGCGGACCCAGTCGACAAAAAGGGCCCGCCTTTTAGATGCAGCAGTCGCTTAACTCGCTAAGAATAACCGAACGATCGTTCGCTCGCAGACTGAGCCGCCAGGCCTTGTGGTTATTGGAAGAGCGTGTCCCACATGGTGTCGACCTTGGCCTTGATGGCGGCATCCATGACGATGGGCTGGCCCCATTCGCGGGTGGTTTCGCCCGGCCATTTGTTGGTGGCATCGATACCCATTTTGGAGCCCAGGCCCGACACGGGGGATGCGAAGTCGAGATAGTCAATCGGCGTGTTTTCGACCATGACCGTATCGCGCGCCGGATCCACGCGGGTGGTGATTGCCCAGATCACTTCCTTCCAGTCGCGCAGGTTCACATCGTCGTCTACCACCACGATGAACTTCGTATACATGAACTGCCGCAGGAAGCTCCACACGCCAAACATCACGCGCTTGGCGTGGCCGGCGTACTGCTTCTTCATGCTGACCAGCGCCATGCGGTAGCTGCAGCCCTCGGGCGGCAGATAGAAATCGGCAATCTCAGGAAACTGCTTCTGCAGCAGCGGCACGAACACTTCATTGAGCGCCACGCCGAGCACCGCAGGCTCATCGGGCGGCTTGCCTGTATACGTAGAGTGATAGATCGGGTCGCGGCGCATCGTAATACGCTCGACCGTGAACACCGGAAACCAGTCCTGCTCGTTGTAATAGCCGGTGTGATCGCCGAAGGGGCCTTCGAGTGCGTGCTGATAGCCGCTCGGGTGAGTCGGGTCGGGCTGGATGTGGCCTTCGAGGATGATTTCGGCGCCGGCAGGCACTTGCAATTGTGCTTGCGCGAGCGAAGGTGTCAGGCACGTCGCAAGCTCGGTCCGGCTGCCACGCAGCAGGCCGGCAAACTGGTATTCAGATAACGTATCCGGCACCGGCGTCACCGCGCCAAGAATAGTGGCCGGGTCCGCGCCCAGTGCCACCGCAATCGGAAACGGCTGGCCCGGATTGGCGATGGCGTGTTCGCGGAAGTCCAGCGCGCCGCCCCGGTGCGCCAGCCAACGCATGATGACTTGGTTGCGACTGATGACCTGCTGCCTGTAGATGCCAAGGTTCTGCCGCTTCTTGTGCGGCCCGCGCGTAATCACCAACCCCCACGTGACGAGCGGCGCCGCATCGCCTGGCCAGCATGTCTGTACAGGAATTTGCGCGAGGTCGACGTCATTCCCTTCCCACACAATCTCCTGGCACGCTGGCGACGACACCTTGCGGGGCGCCATGTCCCACACGGCCTTGGCCATCGTCCACAGCTTGCCGGCTTCACGCAGACCGCGCGGCGGTTCGGGTTCTTTCAACGCCGAGAGCAAGCGCCCCACGTCACGCAGTTCATCGAGTGACTCTGCACCCATGCCCAGCGCCACACGGCGCGTGGTGCCGAACAGGTTTGCGAGCACCGGCATGTCGTACTTCTGTGCGCCGTCCACCGGCTGCTCGAAGACCACCGCCGGGCCTTCGGCACGCAGCAGGCGGTCACAGACTTCGGTCATTTCCAGGCGTGGCGACACCGGCTGGCGCACGCGGCGCAGTTCGCCCAGGCGTTCGAGCTGGGCGAGAAAGTCACGTAAGTCCCTGTATTGCATGGAGATTTTGTAACCAAAGGTAAGGTGGATCGCCTATCGCGCGGAGGGGCTGGCCCCCCGAACGGTCGTCCAGGCGACATTTTTTTGGTGTAGGCGGGGTGGCCGCGATTGTACGGCCAAAACCGCACGACCCCTTGATGACAGAACGCATCGCAGGTCAGCCAGTCCCAACAACGCGGGTTGTTTCATAACTTTTTGATATGAAAACGTACTTCTTTATGATTGACTTGGAATAACGCGCTTCCTACAATCCAATCCGATCTGGTAATTGTTGCAACGCAACATGTTTTCGGCTAATGCCTTCGCCCAACTCTTCGACGTATGAGGGGCGACACCAGAACACATCAGCATCGCTGCGGGACGTGGCCTCCCCAAGGACACGGCCCGCATTTCTCTGGGCACTAGGGGAGTGCCCCCAACAGATGCCGGCTGACTGCAACAGCGCGGCATCCTTACTAAAAACCGTTGCGACCCGAAACGCACGGCGCCATGCAAAAGAAAGGCGTCTACCGGATCTGCGCAGCGGACGGAGGTAAGTATGAACGGTTGGAAAACCCTTCATTCTTCCGGGATCGGATCGGCGCTGCAACGCCGGCTCGTAGCCCCGGTTGGCCGCCGCCTCGCGCGTGCAGGTCAAGTTGCGCTGCCTCGTAAGCTGCGCATGGAGTTGAACGCAGGGGGCGCCGCCGCGTCCCGCAATGAGTTGCATCCTGGCGTGCTGCTGGTGTTCCGCAGCGGGCATGTCGTGCTCAATAGCATCGGCGTGCTGGCTGTGGTTGCTGCAGTCGCACTCTCGCTTAATAGCGAGTGGCGTGCCGCGGTCGCTCAACGCGTGCTGCATTTCACACCGGGTGTCGACACAAGTGTCGCCTCGGCCAATCCGTCACCCGCGGTTGCGGCTGGCGTGCAGCCGGTTGCCTTTGCGCCGACTGCGCCGTCCGCCGGTACCGGGGCCGTTCAGGCTGTCGCGCCTGCTACGGCCCAGGGCGGCACGGTCGCGGCTGCCGGTTGGGACGCGCTCTCGAAGGTGCCGTCTGTGGCCGAGTTGGCTGCGCAGATTCCGAACACGCAAGTCGTCCGCGACGCACGTGAGTCGGCAACCGCCGGCACCCCGCGAGAGCAGGCTGCCGTGGCGGAATACATTGCCCGCAAGTACCGCGTGGCGGCCACAGCCACCGGCCAGTTGGTGAAGGCGGCCTATCAGACCGGCAAGGAAGTCGGCCTGGATCCGCTGCTCATCCTGGGCGTGATGGCCATCGAGTCCAGCTTTAACCCGTTCGCCGAAAGCGGTATGGGTGCGCAGGGCCTGATGCAGGTCATGACCAAGGTCCACCAGGACAAGTACGAGGTGATGGGCGGCGTCGGTGCCGCGCTCAACCCGTACGCCAACATAAAGGTCGGTGCGCTCGTGCTGAAGGATTGCATCGCGCGCGCGGGTTCGATCGAAGGTGGCCTGAAACTGTATGTCGGTGCGGTCACACAAGGCGACGGCGGCTACGGCGGCAAGGTGCTGCAAGAGCGTTCGCGCCTGCGCATGGTGGCAACTGGCCACCGTTCGCCGATGACGGCGGCGTCGGAGCGCGAATCGGCAAAGCCGGTCGCGACGGCAACGCCCGTGACGCAGGCCGATGCCAAGACGCAAGCCGCCAAGCCGGCTGACAAGCAACCGGCAGCGGGTCAGCAGGAAGAGGCACGGCTGGACGACAAGTCCCAAGGCCAGGCCTGATCAACTTGTTTCGCTGCTCTATATAAGAAAGGCCGTCCTTCTGGACGGCCTTTTTTTGCTTGAGCGAGGCGCGGAGAGCGCTTTACCGGCTGAAAAGCCTGCCCAACCTTGCGACCGCTTCTTCCAGATGCGCCATCGACGTCGCGTACGACAGTCGGATGTAGTGCTGCGCCGTGTGCGGACCAAAATCCAGCCCCGGCACCAGCACCACGCCAGCGTCATGCAGCATCGATTGGGTGAGGGCATCGGCATCGGCGGCACGCGGGTGGTTCACGTCGCGGCAGTCGGCGTAGACATAGAACGCCCCGTCCGGCTTGACCGGTACCTTGAAGCCAAGCGACTCCAGCGCCGGCACGATGAAATCGCGGCGGCGGCGGAATTCGGCCTTGCGTGCCTCGTAGATCGCCAGCGCTTCCGGTTCAAAGCACGCCAGCGCGGCGTACTGTGCGACCGCTGACGCGCAGATGAACAGATTTTGCGCGACTTTCTCGAACTCGGGCACCAATTCTGCGGGCGCCACCAGCCAGCCGAGTCGCCAGCCGGTCATGTTGAAATACTTGGAAAAGCTGTTGATCGTGACGACATCGTCGCCGAACGACAGGGCGGAAACCGGCGCCTGGTCGTAAGACAGGCCCTGGTAGATCTCGTCGACAATCGAAAACCCGCTGCGGGCTCGTACCGTCTGCACGATACGCTGCAGCTCATCCGGAAGGATCGACGTGCCGGTCGGGTTGGACGGAGAGGCCAGCAACACGCCCTGCGTGCGCTCGCTCCAGTGAGCTTCGACCTGTGCGGCCGTCAACTGGAAACGCTCTTCCGGCCCCGACGGCACCAGCTTCGCCTCCCCATTGAAGGCGGCCACGAAGTGACGGTTGCACGGATAGCTCGGATCGGGCATCAGGACTTCGCCGCCAACCTCCACCAACACTGCACACGCCAGCAGCAGCGCTGCAGACGCACCCGCCGTGACGATGATGCGCTCGGGGGCAATGTCGAGGCCGTAAGTGGTCTGGTAGTAGCGGGCGATGGCTTGGCGCAGTGGGCGAATGCCCAAGGCGCCGGTGTACTGCGTGACGCCACGCCGCATGGCATCGGCGGCGGCCTGCACGACCGGTTCGGCGGCGGTGAAGTCGGGCTCGCCGATGCCCATGTGAATGATGCTGCGTCCGGCCAGTTCCAGCTCGCGGGCCTGCTTGGCCAGCTCCATCACGTGAAAGGCGCGGATATTGGCTAGCCGAGCGGCTGTCTGCAGGCGGTGGGCGTCCATCTTGAAGCGAAGCGAAAAAGTAAAGCGAAGAGCAGACGCCGAATTACCGGCGGGCAGCGACCTCGACAGCGCGCACCTGAGCGGCCAGCTTGTCCAGCACGCCGTTGACGTACTTGTAGCCTTCCACGCCACCGAAGGTCTTGGTCAGTTCAACCGCCTCGTTGATCACGACCTTGTACGGGATGTCCACGCAGTGCACCAGCTCGTACGCGCCGACGAGCAAGGCGGCACGTTCGACCGGGGACAGCTCTGCAACCGGGCGATCCAGGTACGGCGTGAACGCCTCGGTCAGCGTGGTTTCTTCGCGGATCGCACCGTGCAGCAGCGCGTCGAAGTGCGCGCGGTCGGCCTTGTTGAAGCCTTGCGCGTCCTGCAGATGCGCCTCGACCACGCCGGGGTCGTTGCGATTGAGCAGCCATTGATACAGACCTTGCAGCGCCAGTTCGCGCGCACGGCGGCGCGCGCTCTTGGCGGGCGCCTTGGTCTTGGCTTGGGAATTGTCTTGCGTCATGGGAAAAGCCTTTGCGCGAGGAAGCGCTTATTCATTCTCGCCGTCGTCGTCCTGGCCGTGATCCTGCAGACCGTCGAGGTCGTTGGTCAGGTTGGCCATTTCGACGGCGGTACGGGCGCAGTCGCGGCCTTTCTCGCGGGTGCGGGCGTGGGCCTGTGCGTCGGTGTCGGTGGTCAGGATGCCGTTGGCGATGGCGATATTGAAGTCAAGGCCCACGCGCGTGATGCCGGCGCCCGATTCATTGGACACCAGCTCGAAGTGGTAAGTCTCGCCGCGGATGACTGCGCCCAGTGCGATCAGGGCGTCGAACTGGCCCGATTCGGCCATCTTTTGCAGCGCCAGCGGGGCTTCCAACGCGCCCGGCACGGTCACGAGCAGCACGTCTTCGCCGGCCACGCCGAGTTGTTCGAGTTCAGCGACGCAGGCCTCGCGCAGCGCTTCGCACACGGGCTCGTTGAAACGCGCCTGGACGATGCCGATGCGCAGGCCTTCGCCGTTGAGATTGGTCGGGTAGAAGCCGTGGTCCATGGTGTATTCCGGTTGGGGTTGCCGGTTAGGCAACGTCAAAAAAGAAAGCCGGCGCGGCAGTCCAGGCTGCCGGCGGAAAATCAATGCGTGGCGGCGGACGAAGCGGAAGTGACGTCGGGCGCATCCGCCATCGACTGGTACGCCGTCACTTCCAGATCGTAGCCGACCATGCTCGGCAGCTTGAGCGGCGAGGCCAGCACACGCATCTTGCCGACGCCCACCTCCTTCAGGATCTGCGCGCCGATACCGTAGATGCGCGGATCAGGTTTGGTGCGCGGGCGCTCATGCGGCGCGTCCAGCGCGGAGAACTGGGTGAACAGCCGGTCCGCCGAATCGCCGCAATTGAGCAGCACGACCACGCCGGTCGGGGCAGCCTGGACGGCACGCAGGGCGGCGGGCACGCTCCACGAGTGCGTCGTGCGCTGGCACTCGAGCAGGTCGAGCACCGAGAGAGGCTCATGCACGCGCACCAGCGTTTCGGTGTCCGGCGTCGGCGTGCCCTTGACCAGCGCCAGATGGGCGCGGCCGGCCGCCCGATCGCGGAAGGCGACGGCGTGGAACGTGCCGAACTGGGTCTCCATCGTGCGCTCACCGACGCGCTCGACGATGCTCTCGGTGCGGCTGCGGTATTGGATCATGTCGGCAATCGTGCCGATCTTCAGGCCGTGTTTCTTGGCGAATTCCACGAGGTCCGGCAAGCGCGCCATGGTGCCGTCGTCCTTCAGGATCTCGCAGATCACAGCGGCGGGTGTCAGGCCAGCCATCGCGGTCAGGTCGCAACCGGCTTCGGTGTGGCCGGCGCGCATCAGCACGCCGCCCTTTTGGGCTCGCAGCGGGAAGATGTGGCCCGGATTCACCAGGTCAGACGGTTTGGCGTTCTTGGCGGCGGCCACCTGAATGGTGCGTGCGCGGTCGGCAGCGGAAATACCGGTGGTTACGCCTTCAGCCGCTTCGATTGATACGGTGAAATTGGTGCCGAACTGCGTACCGTTGCGGCTGGCCATCATTGGCAGGTCGAGCTGGTCGCAATGCTCTTCGGTGAGCGTCAGGCACACCAGGCCGCGCGCGTGCGTGACCATGAAGTTGATGGCTTCCGGCGTGACGAAATCGCTCGCCAGGATCAGGTCGCCTTCGTTCTCACGGTCTTCCTCGTCGACCAGGATGACCATCCGGCCGGCGCGGATTTCGGCAATGATTTCTTCGACTGTGGCGATCGACATGGCGTAGCAGGGGTGCGCGCCGCTGACCAACTCCCGCAAACTCGTAATTTCGGGGGCCGTGCGACTGCGTAAATGGGAAGCCCGCTATTGTACGTCAAGGTGGCCCCAAGCCAGTGGGGCCAGCGGTTCAAACAGCGGCCAGAGGTTGGGTGCCCACGGGCAGGCCGATGGCGGCGTGGGTCAACATGCGTTCCACGTAGCGGGCGATCAGGTCGATCTCCAGGTTGACCTGGGCGCCGGCTTTCAAGTGCTTGAGCGTGGTGACCGCCACGGTGTGCGGGATCAAATTGATCGAGAACTCGCAGCCGTTGGCGTCGTCCCGGACGGTATTGACCGTGAGCGACACGCCGTTGACCACCACGGAGCCCTTGTAGGCGAGATATTTGCCCAGCTCCGTCGGCGCCCGCACACGCAGCTCGTGCGATTCGTTGACCGGCGCGAAATGCGTGACTGTGCCCAGGCCGTCCACGTGGCCGGATACAAGGTGCCCGCCGATGTGGTCAGCCAGGCGCAGGGCCTTCTCCAGATTCACCTCGCCCGGGCGTTCCAGCCCGACTGTCTTGGACAGTGATTCGCGCGACACATCCACGTCGAAGCGGCTGTCAGTTTTGGCAACAACCGTCATGCACGCACCCTGGATGGCGATCGAATCGCCCAACGCCACGTCCGCGAGGGGCAGGCCGCCCGAGTCGATGGACAGGCGCACGCCTGCATCGGCGTTGTCGCCAAGCGGCGAGACGGTTTCAATGCGGCCAACTGCGGCGACGATTCCGGTGAACATAAGCAATCAATCCGTGGGGTTGCGGCGCGCGAGGATGCGGAGGTCGCCCCCGATGCGCGAGATGTCGTGAAAGAAGAATTCGGCCGCGCCTTCCAGCGTTTGCAGCGGCCCCATATTGAACATGCCCTGGCCCGAGCCAAGCACCTTGGGCGCCAGGTAGACGAGGATCTCGTCAACCAGCCCTTCGCGCAGCAGCGAGCCGTTGAGCTTGAAGCCGGCCTCGACGTGCAGCTCGTTGATTTCGCGGCGGCCCAGTTCGCGCAGGACTGCGGCCAGGTCGACCTTTCCATCAGCGTTGGGCAGGAGGATGACCTCCGCGCCGCGCTCGCTCAACGCACGCATGCGGCCGGCTTCGGGCTGGGCGGCAAAAATCAGCGTCGGCTCGTGGTGCCCATCTGCGGTGAGGATATGGGCGTCGAGCGGCACGTCCAGCGCCGAGTCGATCAGCACGCGGCGTGGCTGGCGTGGCGTATTGACAGCGCGCACGGTCAGCCGGGGATTGTCTTCGCGCACCGTGCCGATGCCGGTGAGGATGGCACAGGCGCGTGCGCGCCAGCGGTGGCCGTCGTTGCGCGCTTCGGTTTCGGTAATCCACTGGCTGATGCCATTGTCCAGCGCGGTGCGGCCGTCCAACGACGCGCCGACCTTCACGCGTACCCACGGCGTGCCGCGCGTCATGCGTGAAACGAAACCGATGTTCAGCTCACGCGCCTCCCGCTCCAGCAGTCCGCAACGCACGTCCACTCCGGCATCGCGCAGCTTCTGCAAGCCGCGTCCGGAGACGGCGGGGTTGGGGTCTTCCATGGCTGCGACCACGCGCGCGATGCCGGCTTCGACCAGTCGATCTGCGCAGGGTGGGGTGCGGCCAAAGTGGCTGCAGGGCTCCAGCGTCACATATGCGGTGGCCCCGCGCACGTCCTGGCCGCGCGACTGGGCATCCTTGATCGCCTGGATTTCAGCGTGGTCCTGGCCGGCGGGTTGCGTATGGCCTTCGCCGATGACGGTGTCGTCACGCACGATCACGCATCCGACGCGCGGGTTGGGCGTCGTGGTGAACAAGCCCTTCTCGGCCAGCGCCAGGGCGCGCTGCATCATGGCGTGGTCGAAGTCGGAGAACATGGGTTTGAAGCTGGGGTTGGGTTAGGGATCGGGGGCGTCGACACCCATCGGTTTGCAGCTGTTGCCGTCCGTGGTCGGGTTGCAGATGCGGGCGCGGCCAACGCTGTTGATCCGCACTTGGCGCACATGCCGGCCCCAGGATATTTCCAGCGTGCCGTACAGTTGCCCCCCATTGCTACGCCGTGAGTATCCCACAGGTGCGTAGGAAAGCCCGGCGCCAGCGCTCCAGTTGATACGCACGGCCTGCGTGATCGGCGGCGATATGGAAAACGTGGTCTCTTCCTGGGGATTTGAGATTGTCCTATCAGGATCGCTTGCGGCAGGCGACGTGGTTAACTTCCAACCACCAGCCCAGCCTTTTTGGGTATCAAGCGGAACAAGATTGGTCTGAAGATGCTGATACTGGGCCATTGTCTGTGCCAGGGAAGCGGCGCTGGCGAATTGCTCAGCAAGCAGGATCACGGTGTCGCGTTGCCAGCGATCGACCACCGATGGCGCCGCCGCCACGGCCAACACGCCAAGGATGGCCAATACGATCACCAGCTCGACGAGCGTGACACCCGCCTGGCGAAGCCGCAGTAAGCGTTGTGTTATGGCCAGCATGCCGGGTCGTCCGGTTCGCGCTCGCCGGTGCTGCGCAGGATTAGCACGGGGCATGCGCGGTCACTGGGGGCGGTCGACATTGCAACTACTTGCACGCAGTCGTCGGGAAATTTCACAAGATCAAGACGCGTGCAGTTCTGGGGCTGCAGGGAATAGCCATCGACCTCTAGTGGCGGGCCGGAATCCTCCGGATCGTACTTGCCCGTGCGCATATGCTGCATTTCCAGTTGCGCCAGGGTTGCAATCAAGGCGGCGCCGGCTGCCGCACGCCGCGAGCGCTGCACGTACGAGGGCCATGCTGACAGGGCGACAAATGCCAGGGTGCCCGTTATGACAAGCACCACCATGATCTCCAGCAGAGTGAACGCCCGCATCCGGCGCATCAGCGCGCCCCCATTTCCGTCATCTCGCGCCAGCTTAGCCGGCCCAGTTGGCGTGAGTAGATCCGGGTATCCATTTGGTGGATGTGGCTTTCATCGGCTTGCCACAGGGTGGTGCGGGTGGTTTGTATGGTTGTGCCGCTCGGCGTCTGAGTTGGCGGCGCGTCGATCGTGGTGATGAGCGGTGTGCCAACGAGTATCTGTCCGGTGTGGCCCTCGCTATCGGCAGGCAAGCCGGTGCGCGAATCGAGGAGATAGGCGTGTTTACGGCCAGCCGTGTCGCGTGTGGTGAGCAGAAAGTCGTGTGAACCTGCGCGGGCGAGGTCGTCCGGCACTTGCCCGCTGGGTAAGTCAATGCGCCAGCCGCTTGTGGCCCTCTCGTTGCCCGGCTGGATCGTTACGCTGCCTGCTGCTTCGGTAACACGCAGGCCAGCCAGGCTTTCGCGCGATAGGTTGCGGTCGCCGGTGTCGATCACGCCGTACAGCGTGGCGCCCCCAGTAGTGTCGACTGCAGTGAACACAAGCAACGGCCCCCCGGTAGTGGCGGCTATCAAAATCGGTCCAATACGTTGCGTGAGTTTGCTGCGCGAAACAGCGCTGAAAAATGGAGTGCTTCGCTCCGTTTCATTACGCCCGAGCGCGTTTGTCCATGGCGCCACGCCGCTGAGATTAAAGCGCCAGATTTGGCCTTGCTTGTCTGCGGCATAGGCGAGGGTGGCATGCCCTTGCGGCGCTAGCGCCACCGCGGGTGAGCCTAGGCCGCCAAGCGAGCCCAGTTCGCCGGTTTTGGCTGGCACGTCGATCGTATAGGCAGGATGTTTCGATCGGTCGAGCGCCAGCAACAGCAGGCGGCTGACCTTGCTCGGGTTTCCGCGGCCGTTGCCTGCGACGATGAACCAGTGCGACTCACCGGTACCGGCGCTGGCGAGCGGAACAATGGGAATAGGGCCGTTGATGTGCCCGACCGTGGCGTCGTCGCTGGCGTCATAGGCCAGCACGGGTGGAGGGGAGGGGGAGGTTGGATCCGTGACGTCGACAACGAAAAGGCCAGTGCCCATTGGGCCATTTCCGCACACGAGTAGCGACTGCCATCGCGAACCCGTCCATGCGTCGGCGACAAACGGCCGGCTGCACACAGGGCCCGGCACAGGCTGGCCGGGTGATGTGTTGCGCGCAGCGGTCGGCAGAGTGGCGTCGGAAATGACGGCAAAGCGTTCCACGCCGGTGCGTGCATCGAAGCCATGCAATAGACCATCGTTTGCACCCACATAGACCATCCACGGCCGCTGTGCGTGCGCCTCGCGGAAACTCGCATGACGAGGGTCGAGTACGAAACCGGGTGGCCCAAGCAACTGCACACGTGCGCCATGCATGGCACCCAAGATCGACGTACGCCGTCGTAGGCCGGTTCCGTCGAACTCGGCGTAGCGCGCGCCGTGCAGATAATGGATACGCTTGATGCCAAGATCGCTGGCTGAGTCAACGGCCGTTTGCTGCGCTGAAGAGAGTGCTTCCCAACGCAGCCGTGCCGGCCTGCGTTCCGCCCCGTCGCCGTGACGGAATGTCCAGAGTTGGCGTTCGTCGTGAGACGCCTCATCGAGTATCCACGCCGCCTCCCAAAGATCGGGCGGCAACGGCGCATCAACCGTGCCGAGCGTCGGCAAAAACTGCAGCGCCCGCAGCCGACCGCTCCAGGCATCGTTACCGCGTGCGGCGAGGATGTGCGTGGGTAGTTGGCCTGTCGGGTGGTTGCCGGTCGCTGCGGGAGCCGAGCAGGCAAGCGCGGCTACCAGCCACGCGCTGAGCCGTCGCGCGTTCATGGTTGAATCGCCCTGGGCCGGTAGACAGTCTGCAGCAGCACATTGACGTGCTCGTCCGCGCTAAAGCCCACGGCCGTAATTCGAAAGAGCCAGGGCGAAGGTGGGGTGCCGGCGTCGACCCATTGACCGACTTGCGTATCCGGGATCGGTTCAATGATGTAGCGGGCATTGCGCATTGGTTGCCGGGGGCTGACCGTGGTCGTCCTGGGCAGGGGCACGGCGTTGCTGCTCGTTGTGCCGGCTAACCCCGCCAGCGCCTGAGCAGACAGGCCTTCGGCCGGCCAGCAGAGCCCACGCCGTGGCGTGTCCTGCCCACAGTGCCCCCGTACAAAGCCTGCCAAGTTGATGGGGTTGAGTGCAGTGATACGCGCGGCACTTGGCGCGGGAGTGCAGTCGCCTAACGAGGGGGTGTCCGTTGCGAGCGCCAGCTCACATTCGGCGACTGCTAGAGCGGCTTCAGCCTCCTGCAGCGCAAGTGCGTGGTCGGCGAAGAGCGAGGACCGACGACGGTGATCCTGTACTAAATGAAGTGCAGCGACCATCAAGAGGCTGATGGTGCTCAACGCACCGATGACAAGAATGATCGAGAAGCCGCGATCGTGCGTCTGCGAAGTCAACACGCGTTGACCTCGCAAACGAGCGGATTGCGTACGGCGAACGTGGCGACGAAGTGCGCACGGTTGCGACCAGGATCAGCGGGGGTGAAGCTCAAGTCTTCGCGAAGCGCTTCGACGTGATTCCTTGGTAGATGTGGGAAGAGCGCAATCGTGCTCGCGACGGGCTTCCTGGCCGAAGATCTCTCGCCGCGCACGATAATCGAAACGTGAACCTCCCGGACGCGGCCCCAGTCTTCATTCGTCATGGCACGTGCCGATTTTGTTATGCGAGGCGCGGATGCGAAGGGTCCAAGCGTGTAGAGGAGCTGCAATGTTTCGACACCTCGCACCATGCCCTGGGCATCGCCGTCCTTGGACGGGTCTTTGCGGTCGAGGGATTTGCATCTGAGTTCAAGTTCTTTATCTGTAGAGTTAGGTCCGACGAACAAAAGCATGCGGCCAGGATGCGGATCGCTCTCGCTTGCGACGCGCTCTGGCACGCCGTAGCCGCCACAGTCGCGCGTGGCCCCGTCGGCGTCCACCCCGTCCGGCTTCGCGCTGCGACCGGCGAAGCGAACGAGCAGCGCATCGCCGGTTTTGCCGTCGTTGCGATTGCACCCGAACGCTGGCGTGCTCTTCGGGTCGCGGCAATTCTCGGCGCCCATCAGCGATGGCGCTTCCGTATGGGGCCAACTGCGTATCGATGTTGAGGCTGGGGTGTCGGTGATCCACCCCGCCTGCCGCACGGCTCGTCCTAGCAGTTCCAACGCTTGGTTGCCGCGTTCCTCGATGAGTGCCTCATCGGCCAACCGCTGGTAGCGAGCCCGGGCAAGCAGCATCAACTGCAATGCGATGGCCAACACCATCAGAGCGATGGTCATGCCGATCAGCATTTCGACTAGCGATACACCGCGTACGGGCTTGGGGAGCAGGCGCGGCATCTCAGCGGGTCTGGGCGAAGTCGAGTAGGCGGCGGCCTTCGTCGCTGAGTTGGCGGGCAGCGTGGCTGGTAGCTTCCAGGTAATCGAACGTGCGGAACATGGCTGCCGCACCGAGCGACAGAATCGCCAAGGCAATGAGACCTTCGAGCAGGATTGCACCGCGCTGGAATCGGTTGTGGGGGTGGGCAGGCATGACTCGGCTAACGCGTTTTGAAAGAGCCGCTTAAGTTAGTGCCAATTTGGCCGTATAACTGTCACATCTGGTCAATATGCTGCGCTGGCAGCCTGGCGACGGTCTTCACCGTTCGTGATGCTGTTTTATCGCCGCGCCTCTCAACACTGCGCTGGTTTGTTTGGGGCGAACCATCAAGGGCCGTATATCGGTTGCCCGGGCGGAGTTGGAGCTGCCGTGGTGGTTCACCCATCGCAATTGGTTTTGACCACCCGGCGGCTCTTCTGGCTGTGGACACCCCTGCTTCAGGCAAAGCAACGCTGGTCCCCGTGCTCAAATCCGGGCAATCCAGCGGTTGCATTGTCCCAACAAACGATGCCCGCTCGTCGGGGACCGTCTATTGACACTGGTCCGCAGCATCCTCCATGATTGCGACCATTCGCCTTGACGTCGTATCTGCCAGATATCACAGGCAGCAGAATCAAAAGAAAGTAGTCGGGTAATCGGGAATGATGCGTCTTTACGTAGATGCATTTGTTATTTCAAGCAGCCGGGGGGCTACATGTATTGGGTCAAGATAACTCTTTCGCGGTCGAACGTTCTGCGGCGGCATTGACATGTCTGCGCCGCTCTGCGTTAACGCAAGCGTGTCGCGTGATTCCGATTTGGCCGTTCACTCTTCCGTTCGAAGAGCACGGTTGCGTCCGGCAATTGCGCGTGCATCTGGGTTCACGCTTGTCGAACTCATGATTACGGTGGCCATCGTGGCCATCTTGGCGACGATCGCCTATCCCAGCTATACCGACTACATCACGCGTGGCAAGCTGGCCAACGTGACCAACATGCTCGCGGGTATTCGCGCGCAGATGGAACAGTATTACCAGGACAACCGCACCTACGCAGCGGTCGGGACATTCACCCCGCCCTGTCAGGCGATTTCGGCTGTGGCCGAGTTTTCGTTGGTTTGCTCGATTGGGGGCACCGGTAATACCTACACGATGACCGCCACGGGCTCCGGAACCACAGCGGGCTTCACCTACACGGTGAATGAAGCAAACGTTCAGCAGACGACGGCAGCACCTGCGGGCTGGAACACGTCCACGACGTGCTGGGTGACTAAGCGAGGGCAGTCGTGCTGATGGTCGCAGGCGCCCGGCGCCGCGGCTTCACGCTGATCGAACTGCTCGTCACGATTTCGGTGTTTGCCTTTTTGATGCTCCTGGCGGCACCGAGTTTTACGGGCTGGATTCAGGATGCGCAGGTGCGTACCGCGGCCGAATCACTGCAGAACGGTCTGCGCGTTGCCCAAGCCGAGGCGGCGCGCCGCCATCGCCAAGTGGCTCTGGTGCTGACAAATAGCGCGCCGGGGGACGGTGTGGCAGCCCAAGCGAATGGCAAGAACTGGTTCGCTACCGTGATCCCGAACACGACAGCAGGCGAGTCGTACACCAAATCCGCGTTCCCGTTGATGGTGCAAAGCGGTGCAATTGGCGCCGCTTCGCCCAACGCGCAACTCGCGGGGCCAGCTTCGATCTGCTTCAACTCGTTGGGCCGGCTGACCACGCTCAACGATGGCACGTACAACTGCACCGTTCCGACCTCGGGCACTGTGACTTACAACGTGACGAACAGCCGGTCTTCTACTGCGCGCGCACTGAACGTGACCGTGAGCCTGGGCGGTTCGATCCGTGTGTGCGATCCGAGCAAGTCTTTGTCGCAGGGTAGTCCAGATGCGTGCAGCTAACCCCGCCCCAAACCTCGTCGAATGCAGCTCACGCTCGCAGAGCGGGATGACGCTTATTGAGGTGCTGATTGCGATGTTGCTGCTGACCGTGGCGTTGACGGCCATGGTGATGGCGCAAATTCGTGCCTCGCAGGTGTCGGTTGACGCCGAAGACCGCAACCGGGCCGCTTTGTTGGCCAATGAACTGGCCAGCACGATGTGGCAGAACCACACGGTCAATCTGCCGGCGTCGTCGGTCGCTGCGTGGCAAACGATGGTTGGTACCAACGTGAGCTACAGGACGGCCAGCGCATCAAGCCCCGTCGGTAGCGGACTCGGTGGCCTGCCTAACGGTACGGGTTCGGTCTCCGTCGATAGCACGACCAATATCGCGACGATCACCATCACTTGGCAAGCGCCGTCTCACGGTGTGAACGCGACCGCGGGTATGAGCAGCACGAGCCGGTATGTGACGCAGGTGGTGCTGCCGTGAACGCCGGAACTCCAGCCAAGCGGCCATTGCGTGCCGCCCGCCAGACCGGCCTCAGCCTAATTGAGCTGATGGTGGCGTTGGTCGTCAGCATGGTCATTGTGGGTGCAGTGTTTGGCCTGATGAGCGTGTCGGAAGGGCGCAAGCGCACCACGATGTCAGTCAGCGACATCAACCAAAGCGGTGTGTTCGCTTTGTACCAGTTGGATAAGGCGATCCGCAGTGCAGGGTCGGGTTATTCCCAGAACTGGCCGCTGACCTATGGCTGCCACCTGAATGTCAATTTGAACGGTGATCAGATTCTCCCGTCACCGACCAAGGTTCCGCCGCCGTTCGACAAACTGTCGACGCAGTTGGGCGGGTTCCGATTGGCTCCGCTACTGATCGTGCAAAACGGCACGCCCCTGACCACCGGAAGTTCTGACGCGATCATCACCATGGCGGGCAATGCTGGCTATGGAGAGATTCCGACCGAGTTTTCCAATACCGCACCGACGATTTCCGGAAGCGTGGTGAGCCTTAGTCTGATCAACACCATGACCTTCAATGCTGGCAACCTTGTGCTCATGGCAGACCGCAACAATGCCCAGGGCAACGTACAGCCTTGCTATGTCGGACAAGTGCAGACCGGCTTTACCGGCAGCGTCGCCGTGCAACTGCCGCTGGCCGGTGCCTATGACGCGTCGGTCGGCAAGGATGGCAATGCGGCCAGCGTCTCGGCAACGGGCGTTGCCATGAACCTCGGCAATGTCGGCGGCGGCAACTTGCCGGCCTTTGGGGTGTATGGCGTAGGCGCCAATAACACGTTGATGTTTTACGACTTGCTGCAATCGGGGGGCAACGGTTATACCGCAATCCCACTTACCGATGGCGTGGTGGAAATGCATGCTCTGTACGGCATCGATCCGAACAACACCGGTAACGTCAGCTGGCAAGCGCCGACGGGCGCATTCGATGCGGCTACGCTGTCCAACGGCACGCAGACTGCCGCGGCCAATCTCTATGCGATCAAGGCGATACGTATTGGTTTGATCCTGCGGACGTCGTTGCTCGAACGCGCGCAGCAATACGTGACGAGTGCCAGCGCAACCACCGCAACGGGCGTCGTCAGTTCGGGGCCGCTGGTCTTGTTTGCCGATGTACCTGGGCTGGCCTACACACGGAAGCTCGCAGGCGCGGAGCAGAACTATCGTTACCGCGTGTTGGAAGCCACGATTCCTTTGCGCAACACGTTGTTGCAGCGCTGACGATGCCAACCACGCTCAAGTTTCGGTCGAATCGCGCCTTGCGTCGGCGTCAGTCCGGCATTGTTCTGCTGATTGCGCTGATTGCCGTGGTCATCCTGGCCATCGGCACCGTTGCGCTGTTTCGCTCGTCCGATGCCGCGCTGTTCAACGCGGGCAACCTCGCATTCAAGCGGGATATGACCAACCGCGGTGAGTTGGGCATTGTGGCCGCCAAGGCTGCCCTGACCAGCGGTGCGCTTAACCAGGAAGCGGTGCGCCAGAGCAACCAGGCTGCAAGCGGCTATTACGCCACGATGCAGCCCACGGACAAGCATGGCCTGCCAAACAGCCTGGTCGCCTTGGATACCCCGGTCGCCAACACCAAGATCAACGGCGGCGACGGCATCACTATTTACTACATGATCGATCGCCTCTGTAACGCGACAGGCTCGACTGATCCCTCCAATGCTTGCGTTGTCAGTTCGATCGGTTCCGCCAAGGGGGGGACTGTTCTGCCGTATCGTGGTCAGGCCCAGCCGCCTTCGGTGCCTGTCTACCGTATCAGCGTGCGGGTCGATGGGCCGCGCAATAGCCAGACGTTCCTCCAGACCACTGTTTCTCTCTGAGTTGCTGAACTGCCATGCACCCCACTCGTGACCGAGGTTGGAAGGCCAGCGCTTCGCGGAGCCCTTCTGTTATGACTTTCCTGCGCGGCTTGCTTGCAAGCGCCTTGTTGTTACCTGCACTACTGGTGTCGGCTGCACAGACCGACCTGGCCGACCAGCCGCTCTTCAGCTCCGTGTCGGTGCCGGGCAATCTGCTGCTCTCGCTGTCGGTGGAGTATCCGACAGCCAACAGTATTGCGTACGTCAGCGGCTATTCGGCGGGGGTCAAGTACCTCGGTTACTTCGATCCGCTCAAGTGCTATACGTATCAATACGACGCCAACGTCGACGCCAACAACTATTTCGTTCCGGCAACGGCTGCAAATAGCAACTATCAGTGTGCCAGTGGCAATAACTACTGGAGTGGCGCATTCCTGAACTGGGCAGCGATGCAGACCATCGATCCATTTCGATGGGCGCTGACAGGTGGCTACCGCGTCACGGATACAGCATCGCTTACCGTGCTTGAGAAAGCCTGGGCATCTGGCCAGGGCGGCTCTGGCGAAACACCAAACCGCACCGTCAGCGGCGGCACGACAGTGGCGGCAATTACGCCGTTCAGTTGGAACAGTATCGGCGTGCGCATCTACGGCGCCGGCAACAAACTGTATTTCACCAATAAAGGTAATCTGGACTCGGATCCCGTCAATACCTACAGTTCTGGCGCGTCTCCCAATGCGTCTAAGGTTTGGTCGGTCTACGTGCGTGTGAAGGTGTGCGATCCGTCGCAGCCGGAGGCGAACTGCACAAAGTACGGCAGCAACTACAAGCCGGAAGGTCTGATGCAGCAGTACTCGCAGCGTATCCGGTTTGGCGCGTTCGGTTACCTCAACGACTCGAGCATCATGCGCGATGGCGGGGTGTTACGCGCGCGGATGAAGTTCATCGGCCCAACTCAGCCGGTTCCGGGCAAGAGCCCCACGACCAACACGGTGGCCGAATGGAGCGCAACAGACGGCACGATGGTTTCCAACCCAGATACGTCCGACGCCACGGCAACCGGGGTGACGAACAGCGGGGTCATGAACTACCTCAACAAGTTCGGTTCCGCCTCCAAGAACTACAAGACGTATGACCCCGTTGGCGAGCTGTACTACGCAGGTATCCGGTACTACAAGAACTTGGGCAACGTTGCCAGCTATTCCTCCAACACCAATGCCACCCTCGTGGATGGTTTCCCGGTTATCCAGACGTGGGATGACCCCATCCAATACTCCTGCCAAAAGAACTACATTCTCGGCATTGGCGACGTCAACACCCACGCGGATGCGAATCTGCCGCGCAGCACGATCGCCAATACCAAGTACGAGCCTGCGATGCCTGCGGAGGTGACGAGCGATACCACTGTCAATGTGGACTCCGCGACCAGCCTCGTAGGCAAGATGGAGGGCATCGGTAGTCTCAACACGGCTTCGCCGTCATGGTGCTGTGGGGACAACAACACCTTCCTGATGGCTGGGCTTGCCTACGATTCGCACGTGCGCGATATCCGCCCGAACGACTTTAAGGACAGCCTCGGTAACAAGTCTAAGATCCAGACCATCTCGACCTATTGGCTGGATGTGCAGGAGTACCAGCAGTACAAGTATCAGAATCAGTTCTGGCTGGCGGCAAAGTATGGCGGTTTCAGTGTCCCCAGCAACTACAACGTCAGCAACACCACGGCGTTGGCTCAGTCGTTATGGAATGCGAGTGGCAACACGGACCCCAACGGCAAGCCGATGCCGGACAACTACTACCTGGCGGGTCAGGCAGACCTGATGGTGAACGGTCTGAATTCTGCGTTCCAGAACATCTCCAACGATATTCAGGCGGCCACAACGGCGCTGGCGGTCTCTTCCGCCAACGTAAGCTTGACCGGCAACATTGGGTATTCAGCTTCCTACAATTCCTCAACCTGGACCGGGGACGTCGTCGGCAGTTCGCTTAGTTTTGATGCCAAGACTGGGCTGCCCACGCAGACGAAGGCGTGGTCTGCGCAAACGCAACTCGCAAACCAATCGAGTTCGTCACGCCTGATTGCCACCAGCAATAGCGTTGGCACCGCGCAGGGTGTCCCGTTCCAATTCGCAAAGCTCACGACGACCAACCAGAGTGCACTTAGTAACTCGGCCGTGAAGAATTGGAACAACCAGGACTTCCTGAATTACCTGCGGGGAGATAGCACCAACGAAGGCACGAACGGCAAGGCTGTCTATCGTCAGCGTGCCTTTTTGTTGGGGGATATCGTGGGCTCGAAAGTCGACGCGGTGGGCCCTCCCGTCGCTGTCTTGTCAAGTGCGACCAACCCGGGTTACGCATTGTTCAAGAGCACCTATGCCAGTCGCAACCCGGTGGTCTACGTTGGCGCAAACGACGGCATGATGCACGCATTCGACGGCACCGTCGGCCGTACAACGAGTGGCAACGAACTGTTTGCCTATGTGCCGAGCTTCCTCTATCAAGGGCCGTGCACTTCCGGCACTTGCACGCCCACTGTCAATGGTCTGGCATCGCTGGGCTTGTCTGGCACGAATTTCGTCCACCACGCCATGGTGGATGCCACGCCACAGGCCTTTGATATCGACCTGTCGCGCGCCGGTGGTGCCAAGCCGTCTTCGTCGAGCACCTCCGACTGGCACACGATGCTGATCGGCGGTCTGGGCAAGGGCGGCAAGGGCTACTACGCGCTCGACATTACCGACCCCACCACGATCACCACCGAGACCGCACTCGCCGGCAAAGTGATGTGGGAATTCGGTGGTCCCGCCAACGCGCAGCAAGGCACCTTGGGCTTCACCTATGGAGACCCGATCGTTGTGAAGACCAAGAAGTACGGTTGGATCGTGGCGGTGCCGTCGGGCTACAACAACGCCGATGGCGTGGGACGGCTCTTTATCCTGAACCCGGCGACCGGGGCGTTGCTGGAGTCGATCTCCACGGGTGTTGGTTCCGCAAGCTCACCCGCAGGTCTAGCCTATGCGTCTGCCTATGTTGCTGACTACACGGACAACACTGCGGACTCCATCTACGCCGGCGACCTGCTGGGCAACGTCTGGCGTTTTGACCTTACGGCTGCAAGCGGCGCCTATCCGGCACCGACCCAGATTGCGCAGCTGACCGATCCAAGCGGCAATGCACAACCCGTTACCACGCCGCCCCTGATCGAGATTCAGCCCAACTCGCTGAAGCGCTACGTCATGGTTGGCACCGGCCGTCTGCTCGGTAGCACCGATATTGCCAGCAGTCAGACGCAGAGCTTCTACGTCATCTACGACGGCGTGGTGCAACGCTTCAACAGCAGTACGGATCTCCCGGCCGGTGTCACTTTCCCGATTCAGCGCAAGGATCTCAACGCGGACACCAATCTGTTGAAGGGGATTGGCGGTGCGCCGACGTCGGTCATGGGGTATTACATCGACCTGGGCCAGTCGTCCAACGGCGTGGCCGAACGCGTCAACGTGGCGCCTGTCTCGAACTTCGGTACGGTGTCGTTTGCCGCGAACTTGCCCAACGGAGATGCATGCAATCCATCCGGGACGAACCGCGTGTTCTCGATGGATATCGGTACCGGTATCAGCCGCGTGGTCAATAGTGTGGGCGTGCTGCAGCCCTACTTCGCCGGGGGCGGACTGGTGGTTGATCTGTCCTACCTGAATGTCAATGGTTCGGTCCGGCTGGAGGCCGGTACAGACAACAGCGCGATCAATTCTGTGCCATTGGTTCCTACAGTGGTGCAGGCTATCCGTCAGATCAACTGGCGTGAAGTGCCTACGGCCGACTAACGATGATCCGACCATGACGACGCGGCACCGCGACGTAGCGCTAAGCGCCAAGACGAAATAGGCCGAGTATGAGGCGTAGCTGGATCGCCTGCGCTGTTGCAGTGACGGGCCATTTGGCTTTCCTGCATGCTGCCAGCATTTGGAAACCTCAAACGCCGGGGGACAAGGGCGAAGTCGGTCCCCCGCTACTATTCGTCGGTCTGCCGGCGGCGCCGGTAGGGGAGGGCGCCAGCGCGAACGGGCAAAGAGGCGTAGGTACGCAAACTGCACTCTCCCCACGCCAGCGACGTGTCACGCCGCTGAACGCAAGCTTCTCTGACAGCGCAAGTCACCAGCCGAAAGGATCCCCACCTGGGATTTCTCCTTCAGAGAATGTCGACGGGATGCGGTTTTATGCGTCGACGGAAGTGGATCGCCAGGCCTTGCCAGCTAGCACACTTGAACTTCTGGACGTGACGGCGTTAGTCGCAAACTCATCGCCGATAACATTGCGCGTTTATATCGCCGTTGATGGTGCGGTTGTGCGCGCTGAAATCGTCCGCGCGAGCGATGACAATCGTGCCGCCGCAGCCAGATTGGCTTTGATTCTCATGGAGACGCGCTTTGTACCTGCTAAGCGCTTAGGAGCGGATGTGGCTGCGGTAAGGGAACTGGAGTTCCAGATTGAACCATCCAACGAAAGCGACCTACCGGCGTCCTCCTAATGCTCATTGGGTCGAGTGTTTGATGGAATAGCAAATTCGATGATGGTGACGAGAGAGTGGACGTCCTGCGAGAAACTCATTTCCGCACGTTCGTCGCCGCAATCTCATCCAAAACGTCGCGAAATTCCGACACATCCTCAAAACTCCGGTACACCGACGCAAACCGGATGTACCCGATCTTGTCGAGCCGCTTGAGTTCGCGCATCACGAGTTCGCCCACGCGGTCGCTGCCGATTTCCTTCTCGCCGTGGCTGAGCAGTTTTTCTTCGATGCGGGCGATGGCCTCGTCGATGGCCTCGGCGGAAACGGGGCGCTTGCGCAGCGCCAAGCGCATGGAGTCTTTGACCTTGTTGCGGTCGTAGTCGACGCGGCTGCCGTTCTTTTTGACGACGGCGGGGAAGAACAGCTCGATGCGTTCATAGGTCGTGAAGCGGCGGTCGCAGGATTCGCAGCGACGGCGGCGGCGCACGGTATCGCCTTCCTCCGACATGCGGGTATCAATCACCTGGGTGGCCGCGTGGCCGCAAAAGGGGCATTTCATGCCGGTGGTCTCCTCGGCAACCTCAAAGAACGCACTGCGCTAAAAGAACAACGCCGCGATGGCCCGGGCGGGCGCATCGCGGCAGGGTACTACGTGGCCGGAAGATCCGGCCATCGGCGGATGCCTTAGGCGTAGACCGGGAACTGCTTGGTCAGCTCAGCCACCTTGGCGCGCACGGCGGCGATGTTTGCTTCGTCGTGCGGGTTGTCCAGCACATCGGCGATCAGGTGGGCGACCTTCACCGCCTCGGCTTCCTTGAAGCCACGCGTGGTCATGGCAGGCGAGCCCAGGCGCACGCCCGAGGTCACGAACGGCTTTTCCGGGTCATTCGGGATTGCGTTCTTGTTGACCGTGATGTGTGCGTCACCAAGCACTTTTTCGGCTTCCTTGCCGGTGATCTTCTTGGCGCGCAGGTCGACGAGCATCACGTGGCTTTCGGTACGGCCCGACACGATGCGCAGGCCGCGGGCCATCAGCGTTTCAGCCATGGCAGCAGCGTTCTTCACGACCTGTTGCTGATAAGCCTTGAACTCCGGCGACAGGGCTTCCTTGAACGCCACTGCCTTGCCGGCGATCACGTGCATCAGCGGGCCGCCTTGGATACCCGGGAAGATCGCCGAGTTGATGGCCTTCTCGTGCTCGGCCTTCATCAGGATCACGCCGCCGCGCGGGCCGCGCAGGCTCTTGTGCGTGGTCGTCGTCACAAAGTCAGCGTGCGGCACGGGGTTGGGGTACACGCCTGCGGCGATCAAGCCGGCGTAGTGCGCCATGTCCACCATGAAGTACGCGCCGATCGACTTGGCGATCTTGCCGATGCGCTCGAAATCGATGCGCAGAGCAAATGCCGATGCGCCGGCGATGATCAGCTTCGGCTTTTTCTCTTGCGCCAGGGCCTCGAGCGCTTCGTAGTCGATGTCTTCCTGCGCGTTGAGGCCGTAGCTCACAACGTTGAACCACTTGCCGCTCATGTTGAGCGCCATGCCGTGCGTCAGGTGACCGCCTTCGGCCAGGCTCATGCCCATGATCGTGTCGCCCGGCTTGAGCACGGCGAAGAACACGCCCTGGTTGGCCTGCGAGCCGGAGTTCGGCTGCACGTTGGCGGCTTCCGCGCCAAAGAGCTGCTTCACGCGGTCGATGGCGAGCTGTTCCACCACGTCCACATATTCGCAACCGCCGTAGTAACGCTTGCCGGGGTAGCCCTCAGCGTACTTGTTGGTCAGTTGCGAACCCTGCGCTGCCATCACGGCCGGCGAAGTGTAGTTCTCGGAGGCAATCAGCTCGATGTGGTCTTCCTGACGCTGATTTTCCTTCTGGATGGCGGCAAAGATTTCGGGATCGATCTGGTCGATCGTATAGCGGCTGCGTTCGAACATGGCGAGTGTCTGGTCTGAAACAAAACGGAAATGGCGGAGATCGGGCGAGGCGTGGGGAAACATGCGCGCGGCTTGAACAACTGCGCCCGGTGTTGGCCGATTGCAGCGGGTGTCCAAGTCACCCTGTGCTTCCCATTCGCTGCCCAGGCGAGCGGCAGGCGCCGTTGTGCATGACGCCAGAAACCTTGCGCTTCCTCGTGGTCGCTGCCCACATGTCGAAGCTGCTGAAGCAGCTTCAGGATTCGCCAGTCGCGCAAGGTGGAATGGTTGCCCGCGAGTGTACGACAGCCCCATGGCCGCCGCAAGAAGCGAGCGTGCAGACACGCACATTGCAGTGCAATGCGGATCAAGGCTTCAGGTAAACTCTGATCTTTCGCTTTCTTAAGGTCCGGAGACACTTCCATGATCGTATTCGTGACCGGCGCAACCGCCGGGTTCGGCGCGGCCATCGCGCGGCGTTTCGTGCGAGAAGGCCATCGTGTAATCGCGGCAGGCCGTCGCCAGGACCGCCTCGACGTGCTCAAAGCTGAATTGGGCGACGCCGTGCTGCCATTCGTGCTGGACGTGCTGGACGCCGATGCCGTTGCGGCGTTGCCGGGCACGCTGCCTGAGGGCTGGCGCGAAGTCGACGTGCTGGTCAACAACGCTGGCCTGGCCCTGGGCCTCGAACCCGCCCAGCGCGCTGACCTGTCTGATTGGGACCGTATGATCGGTACCAACTGCTCCGGGCTGGTTCATATGACGCGTGCGTTGCTTCCGGCCATGGTCGAGCGCAACCGCGGTCACATCATCAATATCGGCTCCATCGCCGGGACGTACCCGTATCCGGGCGGCAACGTGTATGGCGCGACCAAGGCGTTCGTGCGCCAGTTTTCGCTGAACTTGCGCGCGGACCTGACCGGAACCCGCGTACGCGTTTCGAACGTCGAGCCAGGTCTTTGCTCCGGCACAGAGTTTTCCAACGTGCGTTTCAAGGGCGACGATGCCCGCGTGGAGAAGGTCTACGAAGGCACGGAAGCGCTGACCGCCGACGACATCGCCGAGGCCGTCTACTGGATGGCGGCGCTTCCCGCGCACTTCAATGTCAACGCGATGGAGCTGATGCCCGTTTGCCAGTCATTCTCGGCCACCAGCGTGACGCGAGGCATGGCCTGAATCCCAGCGCAAGCCCTCGGCCGGTCGGTGGATGGCTGGCCGTCACTTGCGTCTTGGTAAAATTACCCGATGGCTTCTTTTGACTGGAACCTGCGCGTGTATTGGGAAGATACCGACGCAGGTGGCGTGGTGTTTTACGCCAACTATTTGAAATTTTTCGAGCGCGCCCGCACTGAGTGGCTGCGCGCGCTTGGGGTCGACCAGCAGGTGCTGGCCGACACGACCGGGGCCATTTTTGTGGTGCGCAGCACCGCCGTGGATTACCGCGCGCCGGCGCGCCTGGACGACCTGCTGCAGATCCGTTCGCGTATGGAACGGGTCGGCCCCGCGTCGGTCCAATTCGCCCAGGAAGGCTGGCGCGGCGACATTTTGCTCGCATCAGGCACGATTCGTGTTGGATGTGTCGACAGGCTCACTTTCCGGCCGACCCCGATTCCCGCTCCCGTACTCGCAACCATCAAAGCCGCCGCATGAATCCCGTCGAGGTCACACAAGATCTGTCGATCGTCTCGCTGGTGCTGCACGCCAGCCTCCTGGTCCAATTCGTCATGGGCCTGCTGCTGGTGATGTCGCTGTTCTCCTGGACGTACATCTTCCGCAAAGCCTTTGCCCTGCGCGCCGCGCGCAGCCAAACCGAATCGTTCGAGCGCGATTTCTGGGCCGGCGGCGACCTGCAGGCGCTGTATCAGAGCGCCGCCAACAACCGCCACACCACCGGGGCGCTGGAGCGCATCTTTGAAGCCGGCATGCGCGAATACCTCAAGGCGCGCGAGCTGCAGCGCGGCGGCGGCGATCCGAGCGCCATTCTCGATGCTTCCCGCCGCGCCATGCGCGCGGCCTACCAGCGTGAGATGGACTCGCTCGAATCGCACCTGCCGTTCCTGGCATCCGTCGGCTCGGTCAGCCCGTATATCGGCCTGTTCGGTACCGTCTGGGGGATCATGAACGCCTTCCGTGGCCTGTCCAACGTGCAGCAGGCGACGCTGTCGGCGGTGGCGCCCGGTATTGCCGAAGCACTGGTCGCCACGGCCATCGGCCTGTTTGCGGCAATTCCGGCGGTGATTGCCTACAACCGCTACGCCACCGAGATGGACCGCCTGGCCAACCGCTTCGAGAGCTTCATGGAAGAGTTCTCGAACATCCTCCAGCGCCAGACGCGCTAAGGAGCCGCGCTCATGGCTACCATCCAGCGAACGCGCCGCGCTCGACGGGCCAAGGCCGACATCAACGTCGTTCCGTACATCGACGTGATGTTGGTGCTGCTGGTCATCTTCATGGTGGCGGCGCCCGTGGTGAACCCGGGGGTGGTCAATTTGCCCTCCGTGGCCAACGCCACGCCGCAACAGACCCAGCCGCCCATCGTCGTGACCATCAAGGGTGACGGCACGATCCTTGCTCGAGTCAAAACAGGTTCGGGAGCAATCGAGCAGAAGCTCGCCAACAACAACGAGCTGCGCGCATTTGTGAAGCAGCGCACTGACGAAAACCCCGATCAGCCCGTCGTGATTGCCGCCGACAAGTCGGTGCAATACGACCGCGTGCTGACCGTGATGAGCGTGCTCAAGGCCGATGGCGTGAAGCGCGTCGGCCTGATGGTGAAATCGTCATGAGCACCTTGATGAACCGAGCGTTGACGAACCAAGGCGGGGCAACCTGAACGTCATGACTACGACGTCGTTGCATCGTTATGAGCCTGTGCGCGAGCGCGGTACGCTGCGCGCGTTCGGGCTGGCGGTCCTGACACACGTTCTGCTGATCGTCTTTCTGTACTTTGGTGTGCAGTGGCAGAGCAGCACCCCGCGCGGCGAAGAGGCCGAGCTGTGGGACGAAGCGGCGGTTCAGCAGGCCGTGCAGCAGGCCGCGCCGGTGCCTGAGGTCAAGCCGGAACCGGTGATCAAGGCGCCGCCGGCCAAGGTGGAAGAGGAAGCCGATATCGCGCTGGAGCAGCAGAAGCGCAAGCGCGAGCAGGAGGCTGCAGCCGCCCGTGAGGCCGAGCTCGCCCGCCGCGCCGCAGAAGACCGTGCCGAAGCGCAGCGTCAGGCCCGTCTGAAGGAAGAGCAACAAGCCCGTCAGGCGGAACTCCAGCGCAAGGCTCTGGCCGAACAGCAGGCCAAGGAAAAGGCAGCCGAGAAGGCTGCCGCGGACGCGGCGCAGGCTCGCAAGAATGCGCAACTGCAAGCCCAGGCGGAAGCAAAAGCCAAGGCGGAAGCCGAAGCGAAGCAGAAGGAATTGAAAGCCAAGGCTGCCGCAGAAGCCAAGGCCAAGGCCGATGCCGAGCGTAAGGCGAATGAATCGCGCGCCAATGCGCAACGCCAGGCGCAGCTGGATCGGCTGCGCGCAATGGCGGGTGCGGGTGCGACGGGCACGGTGGCGGGCTCCGGTGGTGGCGTCGGCAATGCTCAGGGCACGGGCGGTACAGCATCGGCAGGGTATGCCGAGCGTGTGCGAGCCAAGGTTAAGCCAAACATCCTGTTCGATCCTTCGGCCGTCAATGGCAACCCGTCGGCGGTCGTGTCGGTGCAGATGGCGCCGGATGGTTCGATCTTGTCCAAGCGGCTGACGAAATCGAGCGGCAACGGCGCCTATGACGAGGCTGTCATGCGCGCGGTCGAGCGCTCTGACCCGTTGCCACGCGATACCAATGGCAAAGCGCCGTCGAGCGTCATCCTGACGTTCCGGCCGAAGGAATAACGGGTCGGTGCTCGCCTGCGCGGCGTCGGCCAACGGTACTCAGATTCCGGATTTGATAGTAGGGAAGATGAACATGATGCGAACGATGTGGATCCCGATGTTTCGACGCGCAGCGCAGGCACTCCTGCTGACTGCGGCAAGCGCCGGCGTGGCCCATGCCCAGCTCAACGTGGAGATCTCGGGCGTCGGCGCCAGCCAGTACCCGATCGCGATCGCCAACTTCCAGGGTGAGGCACAGGCCCCGCAAAACCTCTCGGCCATCGTCCGGGCAGACCTGGTGCGCAGCGGCCGATTCTCGAACGTCGATGTTGCCGGCGCGGTGGTGCCGGAAAGCCCGGCACCTGACCTGGGTGCCTGGAAAGCCAAGGGCGCAGCAGCATTTGTGGGCGGCACCGTGACCCGCAACGGCGATCGCTACGAAATCCGCTTCCGCCTGTACGACACCGCCAAGGGCGAAAGCCTGGGCGGCCTGTCGCTTACGCGCGGCCCTGGCCAACTGCGCTTGGCTGCGCACGAAATTGCCGATTACATCTATCAGAAGCTGATTGGCGAGCGCGGTATTTTTGCGACGCGTCTGTCGTACGTGTCCAAGGTTGGCCGCCGCTTCCAGCTGCAGATTTCCGACTCGGACGGTGCCAACCCGCAGATCGCATTGACGAGCAATGAGCCGATCATCTCGCCGTCGTGGTCGCCGGACGGCACCAAGGTCGCGTATGTGTCGTTCGAGAGCAAGAAGCCGGTGGTGTACGTGCATGACCTGGTGGCGGGCCGCCGCACGGTCATCTCGAACCAAAAGGGCAACAACTCGGCGCCGGCCTGGTCGCCGGACGGCCGCCACGTGGCGGTGTCGCTCTCGCGCGATGGCAATACGCAGGTCTACATGGTCAACGCCGATGGCTCGGGCCTGCGCCGCCTGAGCCGCAGCAGCGCGATCGATACGGAGCCGTCGTTCTCGCCGGATGGCCGCTATATCTATTTCACCAGCGACCGTGGCGGTGCGCCGCAGATCTATCGCATGTCGGTTGATGGCGAAGAGTCGGGCGGTGCGCAACGCGTGACGTTTAAGGGCAACTACAACACGAGCCCGCGTGTGTCGCCGGACGGCAAGCTGCTGGCATACATCTCGCGCGTGGGCGGTGCGTTCCGCCTGTACACGCAGGACTTGTCCAACGGCGATGTGAATGCGCTGACGGATACGTCGCACGATGAATCGCCGAGCTTTGCTGCCAACGGCAAGTTCATCCTGTATTCCACGCGCGTTGGCGGCAAATCGGTGTTGGCCGCCGTGTCGACCGATGGCCGTACGCGCCAGGTTCTTTCCCTCCAGGCCGGCGAAGTTCGTGAGCCGGCGTGGGGTCCTTTCATGCAATAACGAAGCTGTTCCACTAGGAGAAATCGGACATGTCGAAGTCCCAAACCATGATCAAACTCGCAGCCATTGCCGCGCTGCTGGCCCTGGGCGCTTGCAGCTCGGGCGTGAAGCTCGATGACACCGCCAAGAACGGTACGGGCGGTGCCGCCGGCACTGGCGCTGATGCCCGCACGGTGACCCCGGTGGACGTGGGTCGTGACGAGCTGACCGACCCGAACAGCCCGCTGGCCAAGCGCAGCATCTACTTCGATTTCGACAGCTACTCGGTCAAGCCGGAGTACCAAGGCCTGCTGGGTCAGCACTCGCGTTACCTCCAGTCGCACAACCAGCGTAAGGTCCTGATCCAGGGCAACACCGACGAGCGCGGCACCAGCGAATACAACCTCGCACTGGGTCAGAAGCGTGCCGAGGCCGTGCGTCGCGCCCTGTCGTCGATGGGCGTGCCTGACAGCCAAATGGAAGCCGTGAGCCTGGGTAAGGAAAAGCCGCAAGCGACCGGCCACGACGAAGACTCGTGGGCACAGAACCGCCGCGCCGATATCGTCTATTAATCGGTACGGTTTGAAGTGGAACGCGCCGGCTGCGAGGTTGCGGCCGGCGTTCTTACGTTGGCAATCACATGAATACGATGATGAAACAGCGCGCTTATGGGGCCATGCGTCGGGCCATCCTGATGGCGACGCTCGTCGCGGGTGGCGCCCTCACCATGGCCGGCCCGGCGGCAGCGGGGGTGTTTGACGACGATGAGGCGCGCCGCGCCATCATCGACATGCGCGACAAGTTCAACAACTTCCAGTCGACGGCGGCCCAGCGCATCGATCAGAACAGCAAGAACCTGATCGACGCGCAAAACCAGATTGAAACGCTCAAATCGGAAGTGGCTCGCCTGCGCGGGCAGAACGAAGTGCTGCAGAACAGCGTCGATACGCTGACCAAGCAGCAGAAGGATTACTACTCTGACCTGGACGCGCGCCTGAAGAAGTTCGAGCCGCAGCAAGCGACGGTGGACGGCCGTGAGGGCATGGTCCAGCCGAACGAGAAGCCGGAATACGACGCTGCGCTCAAGGCATTTCAGGGTGGCGACTTCAAGGGCGCGGGCAACCAGTTCTCGGCGTTCGTGAAGAAGTATCCGCAAAGCCCGTATCTGCCGCTGGCGCAGTTCTGGCTGGGCAATGCGCTCTATGCGCAGCGCGACTACAAGGGTTCGAGCTACGTGCTGGAGAACATGGCGCGCAGCAATCCGCAGCATCCGAAGGCGCCCGATGCGCTGTTGCAGGTGGCGACCAACCAGGGCGAGTCGGGCCAGAAGGCGGCCGCACGCAAGACGCTGGAATCGGTGGTCTCGCAGTATCCCGGTACCGAGCAGGCCAAGACCGCGCAAAGCCGTCTGAAGACGATGCGCTGATCGGCAAGCCGCCCAGCATATGAACAAGCGCCCGCCCGTGGCTGCACCGGCGGGCGTTTTTCATAGAGCGCCGAATGGCGGGCATATGCCGGGCCGGGCGCGGGCAGGGCGGCGGCACGCTAAAATGCGGGCCTTCCCGATTTGCTTTGCAAGGCTTCGCCCATGAAAAAACGCGCCATCGTCCTGCTCTCCGGCGGGCTGGACTCTGCCACCGTGCTCGCCATGGCCAATGCCGATGGCTTTGAGACTTACGCGCTGTCGATGCGCTACGGCCAGCGCCATTCGTCTGAGCTGGAAGCGGCCAAGAAAGTGGCGGCGACGCTGGGCGCAGTGCGCCATGAAATCGTCGATCTGGACTTGCGCAAGTTCGGTGGTTCCGCATTGACGGACGATGCGCTTGACGTGCCGACCGACGGTGCGCAATCGGGCATCCCGATCACGTATGTGCCGGCGCGGAACACGATCATGCTGTCGCTGGCGCTTGGGTGGGCCGAGGCGGTTGGCGCACGTGACCTGTTCTTTGGCGCAAACGCGGTGGACTACTCCGGCTATCCCGATTGCCGTCCCGAATACGTTGCCGCTTACGAAACGCTCGCCAACCTGGCGACGAAGGCCGGCGTGGAAGGCGAGCGCATCCGCGTGAACGCACCCATCATCAACATGACCAAGGCAGAGATCATCCAGGCCGGCGTGCGGCTGGGCGTGGACTACGGCCTGACTGTGTCGTGCTACCAGGCCGACGACGACGGCCGCGCGTGCGGCGTGTGCGATTCGTGCCGCATCCGCAAGGCTGGGTTTGACGCCGCCGGCGTGCCCGACCCCACTCGCTACGCCTGAAGAACCATGCCTGATATCGACCTCAACGCGTTGTCTCACACGGTGCTGTGGGCCACGTTTGCGCTTACGTTCGTGCTTGGCGCGATCCTCCAGCGCACGCACTTCTGCACGATGGGTGCGGTGTCCGACGTCGTCAACATCGGCGATTGGAACCGGTTGCGCATGTGGGCGCTGGCCATCGGCGTGGCCATGATCGGCACGGGCTGCCTGAGTTGGCTTGGCCTGATCGATACAAGCAAGACGATCTACACGGCGAGCAAGCTGCTGTGGCTGTCGTCGCTAGTGGGCGGTCTGCTTTTCGGTTTCGGCATGGTGCTGGGCTCGGGCTGCGGCAGCAAGACGCTGGTGCGCATTGGCGGCGGCAATCTGAAGTCGGTCGTCGTGTTTGTGTTTCTGGGGCTGGCGGCGTACATGACGCTCAAGGGCGTGTTTGGCGTGGTGCGTGTGGCAACGGTGGACAGCGTGGCCATTACGTTGCCGACGTCGCAGGATCTACCGAGCGTGCTGGGCCACGCGTTCTCCGCCGATGCGCGCATGCTGCGCCTGGTGCTGGCGCTGGTGATTGGCGGGGCGCTGTCGCTGTGGGCGCTGCTCGCGCGCGATTTCCGCACGGGTGACAACCTGCTCGGAGGCATCGGCGTCGGGCTCATCATCGTCGGCATGTGGTACGTCTCGGGGCATCTCGGCTACGTGCAGGAAGATCCGAACACGCTGCAGGAAGCGTTTGTGGCGACCAACAGCGGCCGCATGGAAGCGCTGAGCTTCGTGGCGCCGGTGTCGTACACGCTGGAGTGGCTGATGTTCTTCAGCGATACGTCGAAGGTGCTTACGGTCGGCATCGTGAGCGTGCTGGGCGTGATTGCGGGCTCGGCGGCGGTGGCAGTGGCCACGCGCTCGTTCCGCTGGGAAGGTTTTGCCAATGCCGAGGACACGGGCAACCACATCATTGGCGGCATCCTGATGGGCATTGGTGGCGTCACGGCGCTGGGTTGCACGATCGGGCAGGGGCTGTCGGGCGTGTCGACGCTGGCAATCGGCTCGTTCATCGCGCTGGCCGGTATTGTGATCGGCGCGGTGCTGGCGTTCCGCTACCAGATGTGGCGGATGGAGCGTCTGGCTTGATCTGACGGGCGTTGACAGAATTGCCGATATCTTCCTATAATCGCGGTCTTTGGGGTCTTTAGCTCAGTCGGTAGAGCAGTAGACTTTTAATCTATTGGTCGCGGGTTCGAATCCCGCAGGACCCACCAAAATTCGAAGGGCTGACAGGCAACTGTCGGCCCTTTTTGTTTGGCTGTCCTTCCGGACAACTTCATCTCCTCGCGCTCTGCGTGGCTGCAGCTTCGACATCGATAGCACGCTGCGCCTTTCCCATAGCGTCATCCCCTGATCGTCGCCGGTCACATGCCCGGCGCGTCGCATTCTGCCGGCGCCGCTAGGGATTTCCTCTATAGCGCTGATAGCTACCAACAACCACCATATTCTCTATTGGAACCGGTTCCATACGGAGAAAAGCGCACAAATGGCAGATATCGTGATCGTGGCAAGCGCGTTCGGCGCCGCCCAGGTGCTGGATCAGGGACATCACTCCTATGTTCCCGTGGCTGCGTCGGTCGGTGCCGCCGGCTTCGAGGTGCGGCGTGAACTGTTGCCGGCGGGGCTCGATGGCGCGGTATCGACAACGCTTCTCGCTGCCTTGGGCCGGCTGATTGCCGCGCATGGCCTCTGGGCGGTCTATTCGACGCCAGCCACGCTGTACACGGACGACGGTGCTCTGGATGCTGCCGCTATCCGCGGCGCGCTGGTCGAAGCGCAAGCCTTGGGCGCGCGCATCGTGAAGTTCCAGCTTGGCGGGTTTGCCGATGATGCGTCGGCAGAGGCGCTGGCCCAATTGCTGCGAGGCTGGCGCCCACGGGTGCTGGTTGAGAACGGTCAGCAGACGGTGGGTGGCTCGCTCGCGCAGTTCCGAGGTTTGTTCGACGCATTGGAAAGCGCGGGTGTGGCCGACATGCTGGGCATGACGTTCGACGTCGGCAACTGGGAATGGTCGGGCGAAGCGCCGCTGGCGTGCGCACGGGCCTTGGCTCCGTACGTTGAATACATCCATTGCAAAAGCGTCGCGGGCGAGGGTGCACGTCGTTTTGCGGTGGCACCCGCGGGCAACGATGCGCGGTTCGCCGCTGTGCTGGCGGCATTGCCGGGTGATGTCCCGCGCGGCATCGAATTTCCGTTCGACGCGGTCGATCTCGCTGTCGATGCGCATCGGCATGTCACGTGGCTCAAGGCCGCCTGACTGTGACTCGACATCAAAGGAGCTTACGCATGTCACATACGCTGGATGTCATCACCTACGGCGAAGCCATGGCGATGTTCGTGTCGAACGCGCCTGGGCCGCTCGCGCAAGCCACGCAGTTCACCAAGCGCATTGCGGGTGCCGATCTGAACGTGGCCGTTGGCTTGAGCCGCCTCGGTTTTCGCGTCGGCTATGTGAGCCGGGTGGGGCAGGATTCGTTTGGCGAATATGTGCTGGAAACGCTCGCGCGCGAACGGATCGATGCCTCGTGCGTGACGGTAGATCGGCAATATCCGACCGGCTTCCAGTTGAAGTCGCGGGCTGACGACGGCAGCGACCCGCGTGTTGAGTACTTCCGCAAGGGGTCGGCCGCCAGCCGGCTCTCCTGCGCCGACTATGTCGCCGACTATGTGCTCGGCGCTCGCCATCTGCATCTCACGGGTGTGGCCCCCGCGATTTCTGCATCGTCGTGTGAACTTGCGTTTCACCTCGCGAGGGAAATGCGCGCGGCGGGTGGCTCGATCTCGTTCGATCCGAATCTGCGACCCACGCTGTGGCCGTCCGCTGCCGAGATGGTGAGCACGCTGAACGCGCTGGCGGCGCTTTCCGATTGGGTGCTGCCTGGCTTGGCCGAGGGGCAGAAACTGACCGGCTATGAC
This sequence comes from Burkholderiaceae bacterium 26, assembly GCA_000955795.1. Lineage (GTDB taxonomy): Bacteria > Pseudomonadota > Gammaproteobacteria > Burkholderiales > Burkholderiaceae > Ralstonia > Ralstonia chuxiongensis. The sequence continues at coordinate 704,496 of JYOB01000010.1, read as the reverse complement.
AGCCCGGCCGATATCGCCCGCTTCTATCTCGATCAAGGTGCCCGTGGCGTTGCCATCAAGCTGGGTGCTGCCGGCGCCTACTACCAGACCGCCGACGGTGCAGAAGGCATCGCCGACGGCGTGCGCGTGGAGCGCGTCGTCGACACGGTGGGCGCGGGCGACGGCTTTGCGGTGGGCGTTGTCAGCGCGCTGCTCGAAGGGCAGTCACCCGAGTTGGCCGTTGCGCGCGGCAACCGTATCGGCGCGCTGGCGATCCAGGTGATCGGGGATTCCGAAGGCCTTCCGACCCGCGCCGAGCTTGATGTGCTTGAACAAGCGGCCCGCATTGTGTGCGAGCCGGAACCCATTTCCAGCGTGTAACGCAGCGCTTCGACTGCCGCCCCTCGCGGGCGACGCAAACCATCAAAGGAGACACGACCATGGCAACGCAACTCGCTGCGCGGCGCTGGTGGATGATCATGCCGATCGTCTTTATCACCTACAGCCTGGCCTACCTCGATCGCGCGAACTATGGCTTCGCGGCGGCGGCCGGCATCAATCACGATCTGGGGATCAGCCAGGGGCTATCGTCGTTGATTGGTGCGCTGTTCTTCCTCGGCTATTTCTTCTTCCAGATTCCGGGCGCGATCTATGCCGAGCGCCGGAGCGTGAAGAAGCTCGTGTTCATCAGCCTGGTGTTGTGGGGTTTGTGCGCGGCGCTCACGGGCGTCGTGAGTGACATTCCCTCGCTTCTGGCGATCCGGTTCGTGCTGGGCGTGGTTGAGGCGGCCGTCATGCCCGCAATGCTCATCTACATCAGCAACTGGTTTACCAAGCAGGAACGATCGCGCGCGAACACGTTCCTGATTCTCGGTAATCCTGTGACCGTGCTCTGGATGTCGGTGGTGTCGGGCTACCTCGTGCGCGAGTTCGGCTGGCGCCATATGTTTATCGCCGAGGGCGTGCCCGCCATCATCTGGGCGGTGTGCTGGTGGTGCCTGGTGCAGGACAAGCCCGCGCAGGCATCGTGGCTGAGCACACAGGAAAGGCGCGACCTGGAACAGGCATTGGCGGCGGAGCAAGCGGCCATCAAGCCGATGCGTAACTATGGCGAGGCTTTCCGCTCGCCGGTCGTCATCAAGCTGTGTGCGCAGTACTTCTGCTGGAGCATCGGCGTCTATGGCTTCGTGCTGTGGCTGCCATCCATCGTGAAGAACGGCTCGTCGCTCAGCATGGTCGAGACGGGCTGGCTGTCGGCGCTGCCGTATCTGGCTGCCACCATTGCGATGCTCGTGGCGTCGTGGGCGTCTGACAAGGTAGGTTCGCGGCGCGGTTTCGTTTGGCCGTTCCTGCTGGTGGGCGCTGCGGCGTTTGCCGCATCGTATGGACTTGGGTCAACGCATTTCTGGATGTCGTATGCGTTGCTCGTCATCGCCGGCGCGGCGATGTATGCGCCGTATGGTCCGTTTTTCGCGATCGTGCCGGAGCTTCTGCCAAAGAACGTTGCCGGTGGTGCGATGGCGCTGATCAACAGCATGGGTGCCCTCGGTTCGTTTGTTGGCTCGTACTTCGTTGGCTACCTGAACGGTGCCACCGGCTCGCCGCTTGCGTCGTACGCATTCATGAGCGCCGCGCTTTTGGCGGCCGTGATCTTCACGCTCTGCGTCAAGCCGCAACCGCGTGATGCTTACGCGCTCGCCCATCCCGTACCTGGAAAATGAATTGATGAAACCTGTCGTCGTTGCCTATAAGCCATTGCCCGACGATGTCGTCGCCCAGTTGCGCGAGCATGTTGAACTCGTGCAGGTCGACGGTGCTGCGGCGTTGACCGAGGCGCTTGCCAACGCCGAGGGCGCGATCGGTGCAAGCCTGAAGATCACGCCCCAGATGCTCGACCGCGCGCCCCGGCTCAAGGCGTGGTCCACGATCTCTGTGGGCTATGACAATTTCGACGTGCCTGATCTCACGCGTCGTGGCATTGCGCTGGCGCACACACCTGATGTGTTGACCGAGTCGACCGCCGATACCGTGTTCTCGCTGATTCTCGCGTCGGCGCGTCGTGTCGTGGAGCTTGCTGAGTGGGTCCGGGCAGGCAACTGGCAGCGCAGCATCGGCCCCGAGCTCTATGGCACGGACGTTCACAGCAAGACGATCGGCATCGTCGGACTGGGCCGCATCGGTGCGGCAGTGGCTCGCCGCGCAGCGCTGGGTTTCCGAATGCGTGTGCTGTACACAAACCGGCGTCCATATCCCGAGGCCGAAGCGCAGTACGGCGCGCGCCGCGTGACGCTCGACACGTTGCTGGCCGAAGCCGATTTTGTTTGCCTGCAGGTGCCGCTGACGCCTGAAACGCAGCACCTGATCGGCGCGGAGGAGTTGGCGAAGATGAAGCGCAGTGCGATCCTGATCAATGCGTCGCGTGGGCCCGTCGTTGACGAGACAGCGCTCATCCATGCATTGCGCAACGGCACCATCCGAGGCGCGGGGTTGGACGTGTTCGAGCACGAGCCGCTGCCCGCCGACTCGCCATTGCTGGCGATGAAGAACGTGGTGGCATTGCCCCATATCGGCTCCGCAACGCACGAGACGCGACACGCCATGGCCCGCTGCGCCGCCGACAACCTGGTCAAGGCGCTGGCCGGCACGTTGCGTGAGAACCTGGTCAATCCGCAGGTGCTGGAGCGTGCCCGCACTTCATGAGTCGAATGCCGGGATTGCGCTATGATCCTCGCACCCTGGCTCCGGCCCCTCGCGCCGACGGACTGTTCTGAAGCGCATCGTGACTGATCTCCCATCCTCTTCCTCGCGCCCTGCGACCATCACCGACGTGGCTCGCGAAGCGGGAACCGGCAAGACCAGCGTGTCCCGCTATCTGAATGGCGAGACACAAGTCCTTTCCGAAGACTTGCGACAGCGCATCGAAGCCGCCATCCAGCGGTTGAACTACCGGCCCAACCAGATGGCGCGCGGTCTCAAGCGCGGCCGCAACCGCCTGCTCGGCATGCTGGTGGCTGATCTGACCAATCCTTATACGATCGAAGTGCTGCAAGGCGTGGAGGCGGCCTGCCACGCGCTCGGCTACATGCCGCTCATCTGCCACGCCGCAAACGAGGTCGAGATGGAGCGCCGGTTCGTCCAGTTGCTGACGACGTACCGGGTCGAGGGATTGATCGTCAACGCGCTCGGTGCAGAAGAGGCTGTATTGCGCCCGCTGCGGGGCGGCGGCATTCCTGCCGTGCTGGTGGATCGCACGGTCGAAGGGTTCGACGCGGACCTGGTGGGCCTCGACAACCGCAACGCCGTCAGATTGGGTGTGCAGCATTTGCTGGATCAAGGTTTCGATTCCATCCAGTTCATCGTGCAGCCGTTTGAGCAGGTCAGTTCGCGGCGTGAGCGCGAACTCGCCTTCCGAGAAACGATGGCAGCGCACGGGCGTCCAGCGGAGCCGACCGTGGTGCTGGACCCAACCGATCCGGCCTCAGTCGAGCGTGCGCTGGCAGAGATCGATGCACGCATCGACACAGTGCACCGGCAGGGCGGAAAGCGACTGGCGCTGTTTATCGCCAACGCGCCGGTTGCGCTCGTCGTTGCGCGGCATCTGCGCACGCAATTTGGCCCGGTTTGGCAGGAGAGGGCGGCGCTGCTGTCGATCGATGATCCGGAATGGGCGGAGTTGATCGGCATCACCACGATTCGGCAACCGACATACGACATCGGTTACAAGGCAGTCGAATTCGTGCATGAGCGCATCGAAGGCGTGAGCGGGGATGCGCGAGTCGTGTTGCTGCCGGGTACGCTGGTCGAACGTGCGTCGACAGCGCATTCGGTGGAGGAGGCGTCATGACGTTGCGCCTGTATCTTGCCGGGCCGGACGTTTTCCGACCGGAGCCCGTCGCACACGGCGACACACTCAAGGCGTTGTGTGAGGAGTTCGGCTATATCGGCCTGTATCCGCTCGACAACTCCATCGCACCCCAGGCCAATGGCCCTGCGACCGCCGCGGAAATCTACCGCCAGAACATCGCGCTGATCGATTCAGCCGACGCCGTGCTTGCCAATGTGGCTGATTTTCGCGGCTACGAACCCGATTCCGGCACGTGCTTTGAAATCGGCTACGCCATTGCCCGTGGCAAAGACGTGTGGTGCTACAACGTGCCCGCCGAGCCACTCTTGGGGCAGGTGCCGAACACTAACGGCAACGATGCAGATGGCTGGGCCGTGGAAGATTTCGGCCTGCCGCGCAACCTCATGATTGCTTGCAGCTGCCGCCTCGTCGTGGGCGATGTGCGCGTGTGCCTGGAGCGCATGCGCGCGCACTACGCATAGTCGTGCGCTGGATATGCGGTTGCGGATTGCTTCCTTCGCGGCAGTCGACGCCGTCCGTGTCTGCACCGGATGGTGTCTCCAAGACACCTCGCACATCATCGGCTTGCCGGAAGACGAAAGCACCAGCGTGCTGGAGCAGCTCTTCGCTCACAGCATCCGCGCCGACAACGTCTACACGCACCACTGGCGTGCCAGCGACATGCCGCTCTGGGATAACCGATCCAGCATCTACTTCGCGCCAGGCTGCCCCGACAAATATCAGCGCACGCTGCATCGCACGACCATTGAAGGTGATGTGCTGGTTTAGGTGTTGGAAAGCCTTCAATCTGTCTTCATTTTCTACATAAGGGCGGTATGACATTGCAAAAACCGCCAAAAGGCGGCTTTTTTATCAGGGTAGAGTCAGGGGTTGTTTGTCGAGCATGTAGCAATCGACGCAGCCGTCAGTGATGACGGTGTCAACAATTTGCGGCGACGCCGTTTGCGGTCGAATGAAGCCAGTCCGAATTGAGTACGTGTAGACGCCCAAATTCACCGTGTTGTTGCGCGCGCGAGCGTTAACTGCCATCGTATCAATGCAATAGTTCAGCGTGACACCGGCACCGCATTGTTCGCCTCCAGAATTGATGACACGGCTCTGGTCCTGACCCTCAAGCGCAATGCCCCAAATCGATTGTCCGGCACCAATGCCGGGTGTGGTGGCGGTGCAGTAGCAATCAATGACCGTATTGTTCTTTCCGCCACTATCCAAAAGAAGCATCGTGCGCCCTTGCCAATCGGCGGCAGTAATTCTCTCAAAAAGGCCATCATGTGACATGTGTACATGAATACCGACAGCCGAGTCGCCGGTGAACTCTAGGTCACGAAAAACCAAATTTCTGATCGGCTTGCAAAATGCGACAATTGCATTGATGGGGTGCGAACGTTTAAGAGCGGCGCCGAGGATCAGCGAATTGGCTGATGTGTATAGCACACGACCAATCTCCATCGGTCCATCCGCTGGGAGCAAATACTGTTCCGGATTGGTTGAAGCATCGGAAATAAAAATCCAATCCCCAGGGGAATAGAGCGATCCATCATTAACGAATATCTCAAGACGATCAGGGTTTGCGGCTTGCGTCAGGTATCCGGCAGCATCCAGGTTGCCGTGGTATTCGAAGGCGGCGTAGCTTGGATCAGTCGGTGCCGCCGGATTTCTTCCGATGTTACTCGTATCGATTGTGACCGTGGAAAAATTCGGAGATGGTTCGATAATAACGCCATGATAAGGGTTCTTGTTGGAATCCTGTAGGCTGATTGTGGTGCTAATTGGGCATTGGTCGCCGTCAATTTGAATCCACCGATTCCCTGCTGCAATCAGGCTCTGGATTGCTGGGCTGTTGTCGGAGTTGGGGCTGGGCGTAAAAATATAAGGTGCAGAAGAATAAATATTCATTTTAATTAACGTGGTTTCGGATTTTTGATATTTGAGCGAGGTTCCATTGGGATATGGAGCAGGTGAAATTTTACCGGTTTTCAAGTGATTTCTTGGATATCTATTTTGTTATATTGATATCACGGTGGTGCGTTAAATCGATAGACGATATCTTTGACAGAGACGGCCTTGTGTGCGTGTCGTCCTAAGCAATTAGATACCGTTCTCACGCAAACGAGCATCAATACTCGCCAGCGTCAACGTCTGCGCAAACAGCCGCGTGAGCGATTGGCTCGCGTACTGCGGTACTTCGTCCGCCGTGGTCCAGCGGTATGCATCCATCTCGGGGATGAGCCGGCCGGTGTGATAGCTGTTGAACATCGACGTGCACTTCAGCGTGTCGAGCGCAACTTCCGCGCGGCGCAGGCGCGTGGCGAACAAGTGGAGCTCCTTGTCACGGCGATAGGGAAAGCGGCCCAGTTCGATCAGTGCGTGGCTGTCGAGCACGAGGCCGGTTTCCTCGCGTGTCTCGCGCAGGGCGGCGTCGCGGTCGTTTTCGCCCGGGTCGGGGGCGCCTTTGGGGATGTCCCAGTGGCGCGTTTCTGTGGCGTGGGCGAGGAGAACGTCGCCGTCTTCGTTGAGCAGGACGATGCCGCAGGATAGGGCGATCGGCATGTTATTTCGCTCCGACGCGTTGCGTGATGCGTGCAGTCAGCAATTGGTGCTCGCGGCTGAATAGCCGGCGGTAGGCCAGCAGGACGGCCGCGACGGTGCCTAGCCCCGAAGACGCTGCGAGCAGGAACATGATGACGATCTGGTAGCGCACGGCCTCCAGCGGTGACTGCCCAGCCAGCACCTGGCCCGTCATCATGCCGGGCAGGCTCACCACGCCCACGACGGTCATCTGATTGATGATCGGCGTCATGCCGGCGCGCACGGCCGTGCGTGCGGCATTGCGAGCGGCCTCCCAGCGTGTGCCACCCAGCGCGAGAATTGTCTCCACTTGGTCGCGCGTGGCAGTGAGTTCGCCGGTCATTCGCTCCAGCGCAAGGCCCACGCCGGTGAGCGTGTTCCCCAGGATCATCCCCATGATCGGGATCGCGTATTGCGGCTCATACCACGGCCGCGCATGCAGTACGGCCACCAGCCCGATCGCTCCGATCAGCCATGTGCTGCCGAAGACCGACAACGTGCCATCCAGCCGCAGGCCCGCATAGCCGCGCGCGCCCCGGCTGCCGGTCGCATGGCCGGCAATCAACGTCATGACAGCCACGATGCCCAGCACCACCGGCCAATGCGCGTGCGCGAATACCCATTCCAGCACGAAGCCTACCGCCAGCAACTGCACGACGGTGCGCAGGGCTGCCCAGGCCAGGCGTCGCTCGAGCCCAAGCCCCAGCCCGATGGACAGCGCGCCGTTCACGAGGATCAGCGCAGCCGCAATGCCGACCCGCCAAGCGGAGAGCGAGAGGTCCTGCCCGTTCATCGCGTGGGCTCCGTGTCGAGCCGTCCGGCAACCATGCGCCAATGCCGATTGCCGATGCGTTCCGCCTGCGCCGGATCGTGCGTCACCCATATCCACGCATGCCGCTCGGGCGCCTGAGCGAACCAATGCTGCAAAAGCGCCTCAACGGCGCGTGCGGAGGCGGGGTCAAGGGCGGCTGTAGGTTCGTCAAGCAGCAGGACGGTCGGCCCTGTCTGCAGCGTGCGGACCAGCGCTGCGATCTGCGCTTCACCGCCGGAAAGATCGATGGCGTTCTTGTCTAGAAAGATGGCGTCGCGCTCGGCGCCCGCAAGCAGGGCGATGGCGGCGTCGCGATCGAATCCGGTGCTATGTCGCCGCGCATGTAGGCCGTATGGCATGTGCAGGTTGTCTTCCACTGTGCCAGAGAGCAACGCGGGGCGCTGACGCACGTACGCCACCTGGCAACGATAGGCCGGAACCGCGCGCGGTCCGATCACTTGGCCATGCCATGTCACCTGCCCGCCATCGAGCGGATCGAGCAATGCCAGCGCGCGCAGCAGCACGCTTTTGCCCGCACCTGAGGGCCCGGTCAGCGCAATGCGATCGCCGGCCTGCACGGCAAGCGTGGCAGGTTGCAGCAGCGTGACACCGGTGCGTGCATCGCGGCGTTGGAGATGGGAGGCGGCCAGCATGGTGGGGCGAGTGTGTTGCGTACGGTACGGCATCAATGCGCCGCTTTTATGCATTATGCATATGAGCGGGGGCTGGGCTCCGCCGCCGTAATCCTGAACTCGCCTGCGCAGGCGCTGTGCCGTCGCCGCGTGGTTACGCCATCCGCGTGCCATGCGGAGTGGCCCCTAGCCCAAACGGACCAGCCTGAATGCGCTGACCGGTGGCCGATGTCGGACGAATCCGACATGCCATTCAGCAACGGGCGGGTCGCCATTTGCACATGCGAGGCATAGGATCGAAACATCACTAGAAGAAGCGACGGAGGGCGCCATGGAGACCGACAAAGTGCAAGTTGCCCACCCATGGTGGCAGCCGGGAGTCTTTGCTTCTGCGCCAGCCATTTTTCTCTGGGTCTGCGCGGAGTTGCCTCCCGATATGCTGGGCGCCATCTTCCATGCGGGCACGTCACCCGATTCCCTTCGACATGTTGGTGACACGCTGTTCGTGATCGGCTGGACCGCCAGCGGCGCGCTGATGTGGCACGGCCGGCGGCGCATCGGGCGTGACGCGGACGTGACAGTGCAACCAGCTCCCGCCGCGGTGGGTGCAACGGAGCAGCCGCACGGGCTCGCTGGTTTGCGCCAGAACATGGCCCGGCGCTGGGAGCGCATGCGCCATCCGATTCCGCTGCACTGATATTGCGCTGCCACAAACGAGAAAGGCCGGATTGCTCCGGCCTTTTTTGGCGGGCGGGTAGCCCTTTCAGGAGGTGCTGCCCGGGATGATCTCGTTAGCATCGGCATTAGACGCGGGCGTTGGCGCACTGACCGGCTCGCCTTGTGCATCCTGCCATTTCTTGTAGCCCCACCAAGCCGCTCCCGCCACGATCCCCACCTTGCCGAGCTTGCGCGTGATCCGACCGATGAAGGTGCGGCGCAATCCTGCATACGCGAGCGACAGGGCGGTGCCCACCAGCGGATATTCACGCGCAATGCCCAGCGCCCGCATCAGGCCATTGGGGCGCGCCAGCGGGCGGATGATGTTGGGTAGCAACGCGCCAAGGCCGCCCAGGCTGAAGGTACGGCTGGTGGCGCGATGTACATCGTTGCGGGCCTGGGCGTAGTCGTAGCGCTCCAGCGCAGCGCGTGTCAGTAGCAATTCCTTGCGGACGCTTAGCGGCAGGCGCGTTTCGGCACCGCGGCGTGATGGCCGCACATGATGTCGTGCACTCGATGCGGGTTCGTTCATTGACGGGCCGGGCGATGGCGTGTGTTCGGTCGGATCGGTCATCGGCGCAGGATCTCCCGGTCTTTGTCGAGTTCGGCCAGCGTGGCCTCGAACAGTGGCGGTGCGTTACGCAGGAGCGAGCGTACCTTCCACAAGCACGCCGCCGCGCCCAGCGCATACAGCGCGGCCATCACGGCAAGAGACTGCCAGCGATACGTATCCCAGCACAAGATGACCACCAGCGCCGTCAGCGTCATGATGGACAGGCCGATCAGGCTCACGGCCAGCATGCCCAGGAAAGCCGTGCCGAGCAGCCGTTCTTTTTCTTCAGCCAGTTCGACGCTCGCCAGCTCGAGCCGCGTCTGCAGCATCGAGACGACCGTGCCGGCCAGTTTCTTTAAGGAAGCGAACAGCTTTGGGCTGGTGTCGTCGGTCATGAGGTGTTGAGAGGGTGCTAGGCCAATGGCGCCACTGCGGACGCAGCACGCGCCATGCCCGGAATGGGGCCGCCAAAATGCAACTGGCCGATGGCGCGATCCACAGGGCGCGCGCCATCGGCCAGAAAGGCTGCTGCGGGTTACTTGCGGTTGAGCAGCAGGCCGATCAGCAGGCCCACGCCGGCCGCCACGCCCACGGCTTGCCACGGATGATCGTGGACGTAGTCATCGGTAGCGCGTGCGGCAGCCTTGCTCTTGTGGACGACCGCGTCTTGCAGGTCCTGCGCCTTTTCCTTGGCTTGGCGGAGCATGCCCATGCCGCGTTCGCGCAGTTCGGCGGCTTTTTCGCCGCTGCTGGAGGCAGCTTGTTTGAGCAGGGTTTCAGCGTCGGACAGTACAGTCTTCACGTCGGTCATCAGTTTCTCCTTATTGACGGAATCGGCCAGGTTGGGGGAAGTGTTCGTCATGGTCGGGTCCTCGGTGTCGGGGGGTAGTTCAATCGTCAATATCTTGGCGCGCTTATTCGCTAGCATATGTGTGAGCGCTGCGAAACTTCAAGCGCTCGCGTCGCGCGCACTGCGATGGATCAAGGCTTCGGTCATTGTCCGGCAATGTGCGCACGCCTTCCACCCTGTTGTCAGCAAATGCCGCGCCTAATGACGAAAAGTGATGTTGTTGTGAATTTATAGTCGTTTTGGTTGGATGGCAATCTGGCTATAGTGGTTCCCAATCTGTGTATGGAGGACACGATGTCTCTACGTTTGGGCGATATCGCCCCTGATTTCGAGCAGGATTCCAGTGAAGGCCACATCAAGTTTCATGAGTGGCTGGGCAATAGCTGGGGCGTGCTTTTTTCGCACCCGGCCGATTACACGCCGGTCTGCACCACCGAACTGGGCCTGACCGCCAAGCTGAAGGATGAATTTGCCAAGCGCAATGTCAAGGCCATTGCGCTGTCGGTCGATTCGGTCGAGTCGCATAAGGGCTGGATCAACGACATCAACGAGACCCAGAACACCAGCGTCAACTTTCCGATCATTGCGGACCCCGATCGCAAGGTCTCGCAGCTGTACGACATGATCCATCCGAATGCGAGCGAGACCTTTACCGTGCGTTCGCTGTTCGTGATCGATCCGAACAAGAAGATCCGCCTGACGATTACGTATCCGGCTTCGACGGGGCGCAATTTCAATGAAGTGCTGCGCGTGATCGACTCGCTGCAGTTGACCGACAGCCACAGCGTGGCCACGCCGGGCAACTGGCAAGATGGCGACGACGTGGTCATCGTGCCGTCGTTGAAGGACGAGGAAGTCCTCAAGCAGAAATTCCCGAAGGGCTACAAGGCGGTGCGGCCGTATCTGCGCCTGACGCCGCAGCCCAACAAGTGACCGTCTCCTTGGTAGTGTGATTGCCGCCCGGCCCTGTGCCGGGCGTTTTTTGCGTTGGATCCTGAACCGGTTCCTAGGCAAAACAAAACCGGCCAGCCCTTTCGGGTCTGGCCGGTTTGTCTTTTGTGAAGACGGTTCAGTGTGCGATCAGATCGCCCAGCCGCCTGCGTAGAAGGCCACCAGCGCGCCGGCAATCGCCACGGTGCCGATGTTCAGCTTGCGCCATTCGCCGGCCACCAGGCGGCCGATCACCAGCGTGCTGAAGCCGAGCATGATGCCGGTGACGATGTTGCAGGTCAGCACGATGAACACGGCACAGACCAGGCCAGACAGCGCGTCAACCATGTCGTCCATGTGCAGCTTGCTCACGCTGGAGAGCATCAGCAGGCCGACATACATCAGCGCCGGGGCCGTAGCGTACGACGGCACCAGGCCGGCCAGCGGCGAAAAGAACATCACCGCCAGGAACATCACGCCGACCACGACAGCCGTCAGGCCCGTCTTGCCGCCTGCCGCCACGCCAACCGTCGACTCAATGTAAGCCGCTGCCGGAGCACCACCGAAGAACGCCGAGAAGATCGAGCTGATCGAATCGGCTGTCAGCGCGCGGCCACCGTTGATGATGTGGCCCTTGTCGTTGAGCAGACCGGCTTGGCCGGCCACGGCGCGGATCGTGCCGGTGGCATCGAACACGGCGGTCATCACCAGCGCCAGCACGCTCGGCAGCACGGCGGCGGTGAGCGCACCGCGGATATCCATTGCACCGATCAGCGAGGCATGACCTGCGGCGGCGAGTGAAGGCACGGCGAACACGCCGGTAAACTTCACGGCGGGGTCAAAGATCAGGCCCAGGATCGAGATGGCGATGATCACGATCAGGATGCCACCTGGCACGCGACGACGCTCCATGCCGAAGATGGCGGCCAGACCCAGCACCGACATCATGACCGGGAAGGCGGTCACGTGGCCCAGCGCAACAGGCAGGCCCTCGCCCGCGTTTTTGACCACCAGACCGACGTCGTTGGAGGCGATCAGCAGCAGGAACAGGCCGATGCCGATGCCCGTGCCATGCGCCACGCCCGAGGGCAGATTGCGCAGGATCCAGGAGCGCACGCCCGTAGCCGAGATGGCCGTGAAGGCCACGCCCATGAGGAACACGGCGCCCAGCGCGATTTCCGGCGTCAGCTTTTGCCCAAGCACCAGACCAAAGGCCATGAACGCGGTCAGCGAAATTGCGCAGCCGATGGCGATCGGCAGCTTGGCCCACAGGCCCATCAGCAGCGAACCGAAGGCGGTGGTCAGACACACTGCGACGAAGACTGCGCTGGTATCAAAGCCGGCCTTGCCCAGCATGCCTGGCACGACAAACACGGCGTAGACCATCGCCATGAAGGTGGTGATGCCAGCCACGACCTCGCGCTTTTGCGTGCTGCCGCGTGCAGAAATCTGGAAGTAGCGATCAATGGCACGCGCATCGGCGATGCCAGCGGCGCCAAGTTCCGTCGACGACGGAATGGACTGTTCAGCCATGGTGGGTTTGTCTCCTGGCAGGACTCCGCGCCGGCCGATCTTGGTCGTCCGCGTAAGGTGCCCTGTTCTGGTTTTGATATCGGTACGGGTGCCTGCGTACGCGCGCCGGCATTCTCCAGACCGTTGTCTCGCGATTGGTTTTGTCGCGTGGCGCTGCAATCTGCGTGTGGATCGCGCGCTCGTTCTATCGGTGTGAGGGGCGTGCGGCCCAACAATCCGCCGACACTTGGACCGAAGCATAGACGCGCGCTACCGCCGATTCATGCGGCGTGGCGTATCCCGGTCATTTGCAAATTGGTATATCGCGAGGGAAGGAGAACAACAGTGCCCAGGACGGGCGAGAGGTGCGGCAGCGGGTGTGGCGAGTGGTGCACGAGTGTGCCCCAACTCGCCGGAAAAACAAAGCGCAATCAGAAGAAGGCCTGGATGCCGGTCTGTGCGCGGCCCAGGATCAGCGCATGAATATCGTGCGTGCCTTCGTACGTATTCACCACTTCCAGATTCACCACGTGGCGGATTACGCCAAACTCATCGGAGATACCGTTGCCGCCCAGCATGTCGCGCGCCACGCGGGCGATGTCGAGCGATTTGCCGCACGAGTTGCGCTTCATGATCGACGTGATTTCCACCGCCGCCGTGCCTTCGTCCTTCATGCGGCCCAGACGCAGGCAGCCTTGCAGGCCGAGCGTGATTTCGGTCTGCATGTCGGCCAGCTTTTTCTGCACAAGCTGGTTGGCGGCCAGCGGGCGACCGAACTGCTTGCGATCCAGCACGTACTGGCGCGCGATGTGCCAGCAAGCTTCTGCAGCGCCCAGGGCGCCCCACGCGATGCCGTAGCGCGCCGAGTTCAGGCACGTGAACGGGCCCTTGAGACCGCGCACGCCCGGCATCAGGTTCTCTTCCGGCACGAACACTTCGTCCAGCACGATTTCACCGGTGATCGACGTACGCAAGCCGACCTTGCCATGGATGGCAGGTGCCGTCAGACCCTTCCATCCTTTCTCGAGGATGAAGCCGCGGATTTCGTCCTCGCCGTTGTCATTCGGCAGCTTGCCCCAGACGACGAACACATCGGCGATGGGCGAATTGGTGATCCACATCTTGGCGCCTGACAGCGAGTAGCCGCCGTCGACCTTTTTGGCGCGCGTGATCATCGAGGCCGGGTCGGAACCGTGGTTCGGCTCGGTCAGGCCAAAGCAGCCGATCCACTCGCCGGTTGCCAGCTTGGGCAGGTACTTCTGCTTTTGCGCTTCGCTGCCGAATTCATAGATCGGCACCATCACCAGCGAAGACTGCACGCTCATCATCGAGCGATAGCCCGAATCCACACGTTCGACTTCACGCGCGATCAGGCCGTAGCTGACGTAGTTCAGGCCGGGGCCGCCGTACTGCTCGGGAATCGTGGGGCCCAGCAGGCCCAGCTCGCCCATCTCACGAAAGATCGATGCGTCGGTCTTCTCATGCCGGAACGACTCCAGCACGCGCGGCATCAGCTTGTCTTGGCAGTACGACGCGGCGGCGTCGCGCACCATGCGCTCGTCGTCGGTCAGTTGTTGGTCGAGCAGCAGCGGGTCGGCCCAATTGAAGGCATTGCGAGCAGTCACAGCGGTAGTCTCCGAGTCTTTGTTGTTCCGATATACGGAACACAGTTTCGAAATTTAGAGCTATCATAGCGCAAGCATCGACAATTTCCAGGGCTTTTTTGCCATGAGCACAACCCGTCTCCCTGACCCCGAATTCGATACGGCGCCCGCCGAGTCGAGCGACCCGAATTTCGTCACGGCACTGGCGCGCGGGCTGGAGCTGCTGCGCGCATTTCGCCCGGGCGACACGCTGCTCGGCAACCAGGAATTCGTGCGGCGCACGGGCTTTCCCAAAGCCACGGTCAGCCGGCTGGCCGGCACGTTGGTCTCGCTCGGCTACCTGCGTTACGACGATGCGCTCGGCAAATATGGGCTGGACGCTGGCGTGCTTGCGCTCGGGTTTGCCTATCTGGCCTTGAGCGACGTGATCCAGCTCGCGCGGCCGCACATGAGCGCATTTGCGCAGCGCTTTGGCGTGTCGATCTCGCTGGGCAAGCGCGATCGGCTGGACATGGTGTATCTGGAAACGATCCGTCACGACAGCCCCTCGATGAGCGGGTCGTCCGGGCTGGGCGTGGGCTCGCGGCTGTCGCTGCTGTCGAGTTCGATGGGACGGGCGTATCTGGCTTCGTTGCCTGCAGCGCGGCGTGAGCGCTTGTACGAAGCACTGCGCACGCAGCAGCCGGCGCAGTGGGCGGCAGAGGGGGCCGCAGCAGATGACGCAGTGAAAGCCGGCATATGCAATGGCTACGCCGTATCCTTGCGCGACTGGCATCCAGCCATCCACGCGTGTGCGGTGGCGTTCTTCGCGCCGAGCCAGCGTGAGCCCTACGTGGTGAGCTGCAGCGCGCCTTACACGGCCGCCGACGCAGAGCGCATTCGCGACGAGCTAGCCCCTGCGCTGAAAGAGTTCGCGGCAAGGCTCGGCCAAGTGGTCGAGCCAGCCTGAGCCGCGTCGATCAAAGGTCGGTGCGCAGCTTCCAAAGCTCCGGAAACAACACGACATCCAGCATCTTCCGCAGGTAGCCGACACCCTCGGTGCCGCCCGTGCCGCGCTTGAAGCCAATCACGCGCTCCACCGTCGTCACGTGCCGGAAGCGCCATTGCCGGAACGCGTCTTCCAGATCGACGAACTTCTCGGCCAGTTCGTACAGCTCCCAATGGTGCGTCGGGTCGCGATAGACCTCCAGCCACGCTGCTTCCACCGAGGCGTTGTAGGTGACCGGGCGGGACCAGTCACGCTCGACGCAATCCGCGTCGAATGCAAAGCCGTGGCGCGCCATGTAACGCACGGCCTCGTCATACAGCGACGGCGTTTCCAATGCAGCTTTGACCTGTTCGTAATGCTCGGTGCGGTGCGCGTGTGGCTTGAGCATCGCCGCGTTCTTGTTGCCGAGAATGAACTCGATCTCGCGGTACTGATACGACTGGAAGCCCGACGATTGCCCCAGGTGCGGTCGCATGGCCGAGTACTCCGGTGGCGTCATCGTAGCGAGCACGTTCCACGCCTGCACCAGCTGATCCATGATGCGCGACACGCGCGCCAGCATCTTGAATGCGGGCGGCAGGTTGTCATTGCGCACGCAATCCCGCGCGGCACGCAGCTCGTGCAGCATCAGCTTCATCCACAGCTCGGTGGTCTGATGCTGGACGATGAACAGCATCTCGTTGTGATCGGGTGAGCGCGGGTGTTGCGCGTTCAGGATCTGGTCGAGCGCGAGGTAGTCGCCATAGCTCATCGATTTCGAGAAATCGAGCTGTGCGTCGTGCCAGCCTTCGTCCTGGGCGGCATGCATGGGGCAGCCAGATGCTGCGGGTTGATTCGGGTTCGACATCTCAGGTCACCAGCGTACGTTCGTTGAATTGGGCCGATTGCCATGCGCCGGTCTCCAGCACATCGCGCAGCACCTCCACGGCATCCCACACATCGGCAAAGCTCGTGTACAGCGGCGTGAACCCGAAACGCATGATGCGCGGCTCGCGGTAGTCGCCGATCACGCCTCGCTCGATCAGTGCCTGCACCACGGCATAGCCGTTGGGGTGTTCGTAGCTGACGTGACTGCCGCGGATGGCGTGCTCACGCGGCGTGACGAGCGTGAGCGGGAAGCCTGCGCAGCGCGTTTCCACCAGCGTGATGAAAAGGTCAGTGAGCGCGAGCGATTTGGCGCGCAGCGCGGTCATCGATGTTTGCGCGAAGATGTCGAGCCCGCATTCCACCATTGCCATCGACGTGATCGGCTGCGTGCCGCAAAGGAAGCGGCCAATGCCGGCATCGGCGTCGTAGCGCGACTCCATCGCGAAGGGCCGAGCATGGCCCCACCAGCCCGACAGCGGCTGCCAGAAGCGTTCGCGCAGCGCTGGAGCCACCCACACGAAGGCTGGCGAGCCTGGGCCGCCGTTCAGGTATTTGTAGGTGCAGCCGATGGCGTAATCGGCGCCGCCTGCGTGCAGGTCCACGGGTACCGCGCCGGCCGAATGCGCAAGATCCCAGACGGCCAGTGCGCCGTGCTTGTGCGCCAGCGCGGAGACGGCCGCCATGTCATACATGTGCCCGCTCTTGTAGTTGACGTGCGTGAGCATGGTGACGGCGACGTCGTCGCCCAGCGCGCCTTCAAGTTCCTCCGGCGAATCGATCAGTCGCAGCTTGTAGCCGTCGCGCAGCATATCGGCCAGTCCTTCCGCGATGTACAGATCGGTCGGGAAGTTGTGCGTTTCCGAAACGATGATCTTGCGGTCTGGCGCGTCTTCGCGCTGTACGCGAATCGCCGCGGCAAGCACCTTGAACAGGTTGATCGACGTGGTGTCTGTGACGACGACTTCGTCTTCGCGCGCACCGATCAGCGGCGCCAGTTTGTTGCCGAGGCGGCGCGGCAGTTCAAACCAGCCGGCTTGGTTCCAGCTGCGGATCAGGCCGTCGCCCCATTCGCTGGCGACGACTTCCTGCGCGCGGGCGAGGGCAGCTTTCGGGCGTGCGCCGAGCGAGTTGCCGTCCAGATAAATCACGCCGTCGGGCAGCGCAAAGGCGTCGCGCAGCGAGCCGATCGGATCGGCCGCGTCGCGTTCGAGGCAGGAGTTGCGGGTGATTGTCATGTGAGTGCGGGGGCGAAAAATCGGTTGGGGTTCTGTCGTCGTATCGATCAGGGCAGGCTGCGCAGCACAGCGCGCACCGGGCTTGCATCGAGGGTGGCGAACTTGAGGGGCAGGGCGATCAGTTCGTAATCGCCGGCAGGCACGTCGTCGAGCACCAGCCCTTCGAGGATGGCGAGGCCGTGTTTGCCGACGGCGTGGTGCGCGTCCATGGTCTTGGAGGTTTGCGGGTCGAGCGAAGCGGTGTCGACGCCGATAAGCTTCACGCCGTGGGTAGCCAGCAGCGCGATGGTTTCGGGCGCAACGGCGGCAAAGTGGTCGTCCCACGCGTTCTGCGGCATGTGTGCGTACGTGCGCAGCAGCACGCGCGGCGGTGTGTTGGTCAGCGCTTCACGTATGTGTTCCGGCTCGACGCGCGCCACGCCCACGCAGTGAATGACGCGGCACGGCCCAAGGTAAGCGTCCAGCGGCACGTGCCCGATGGCAGCACCGTCGGCGCGGTAGTGCAGCGGCGCGTCGGCATGCGCGCCCGTGTGCGGCGAGAGCGTGATGCGCCCGACGTTGACTGGGCAGTCGCCTTCCAACTTCCACGCAATTTCCTGCGAAAACGGCGTGTCGCCGGGCCAAGTGGGCGTGGCGGGCGATAGGGCGGGGCTGATGTCCCACAAAGTGCGTTCCAAGGCGGCTCCAGGGCGGAAAATTCGTCGAATCCGTGCCGAAATGATAGGGAAAACCACGCGCAATGGGTGTGCATAATCGTGCGTGCTATCTCGTTGAATTCGCATAATATTCAACATATACAAGAAATCACGCAAAGAACGACGACAGATGCAACTCGATACCACCGATCTGCGCATTCTGCAGGTATTGCAGGAAGACGGCCGCATCAGTAACCAAGACTTGGCCGAGCGCGTGGCGCTGTCGCCGTCCGCTTGCCTGCGGCGTGTGCGGATGCTGGAAGAGGGTGGTGCCATCACCGGCTATCGGGCGCAGCTGGGGCGCGCGGCACTCGGGCTGGAACTCGAAGCCATCGTGCAGGTGTCGATGCGTCAGGACGTGACGGGCTGGCACGAGACGTTCATGGCTGCGGTGCAGAGTTGGCCCGAGATCGTGGCCGCTTACATCATCACCGGGGATTGCAACTACATCCTGCGCGTGCAGGCGCCCAACCTGCAGCACTACTCGGAGTTCATCATCGAGCGGCTGTACAAGACGCCCGGCGTGATGGACATCCGCTCCAATATCGTCCTGCGTACCATCAAGGACCGCGATGGCGGCCTTGCGCTGCTGATGGAAGCGCGTGGCGTGCGCCCGCTGGAGGGCGGGGCGGCGAGCAAGCGAGGGAAGGCAAAGTAGACGCTAGCGCAGGAGTTTCTGACGAGAATCAATCCCCTACTGCAAGCATGCGCAGATAGTGGCCCCTGTGTTGTCGACCGGAGCGGGCCATGGCCAAGAAGTTTCCGCTGCATCCTGTGCACCCTGAGCGCATCTGCTGGGGCTGCGACAAGTATTGCTCCACCGCCGCCCTTGGCTGCGGCAACGGCTCGGGCCGCACGCAGCACCCGGCCGAGTTGCTCGGCGACGATTGGTATGAATTCGGGGATTGGGGCATCGAGGCGGAAGCGCCGCAGAAGGCAGCCACTTCCACGTGACGTTACCGGCTTGTCAGTCGCCGATGCGCGTGAGCGACGAAAACGCGCCGCGATGGAACACCAGCGGTGCGCCGTCCGCGTCGATTACGCCGCAGCGCTCGACTTCACCCACGAAGATGACGTGGTCGCCCTCGTCATATCGGCTGCGGTTATGGCACTCGAACCACGCCAGCGATTGCGCGAGGATCGGCAGGCCAGTTGGGCTCAGGCGATAGTCGATGTTGGCAAAGCGGTCGCCTTTGAGCGTGGCGAAGCGCTTGCACAGGTCCAACTGCTCGGCCGCCAGGATATTGATGACGTAGTGCGAGCCGGCGTGGAATAGCGGAAACGAATTGGCCTGCGTGCCCAGGCTCCACAGCACCAGCGGCGGATCCAGCGACACCGAATTGAACGAGCTGGCCGTTACGCCTACGAACGCCGGCGTGCCTGGCCGGCCTTCCGAGCGCGTGGTGACTACCGTCACGCCAGTGGCAAACTGGGACAGTGCATGTCGGAAGTGCGCGGCGTCAAAATCGGGCGGGTTGGCGCGGCCATGTGGGCGTCGATGTGCCGACGCCTCGCGCGCGAAAGATTCCGGGGCGCGCGCATCCATGGGAATGGCTCCGTGTTGGTCCATGAAAACTACCGAAAGTAATGCTCAATTGTAACGGACGCCCGATAGGCCGCGCCGGGGTAGGGCTTTGCGTGATTCTGCGATCACAAGACGGTGCCTGTGTCAGGATTAGTGTCTTCGGCCGACCAATGGCAGCCTAATCAACCGCAGGAGAATCCGAATGACTGAACAACGCGCCCTTGAGACCGCCATTCTGGGCGGAGGCTGCTTCTGGTGCCTGGAGGCCGTGTTCCAGCAGGTGCAAGGCGTGCAAAGCGTGGTGTCCGGCTATGCCGGCGGCCATGTCGATCGCCCGAGCTACCGTGCCGTATGCAACGGCAACACTGGTCATGCCGAAGTGGTGGCCGTGAAGTTCGATCCGGCCGTGATTCCGTATCGCGAGATTCTCGACATTTTCTTCGCCATTCATGACCCAACCACCGTGGATCGCCAGGGCAACGATGTCGGTCCGCAATACCGTTCAGCCATCTTTGCGCAAACGCCCGAGCAATTGGCGACGGCGCGCACGGCCATTGCCGAACTCGGCGCCAGCGATATTTTTGAAGCGCCCATCGTGACGGAACTGGTGGATGCCGCTGACGGCAAGGTGACCTTCTGGCGCGCGGAAGACGAGCACCAGAACTACTTCCGCGACCACCCGGCGCAAGGCTACTGCGCGTTCGTGATCTCGCCTAAGGTGGCGAAGTTCCGCAAGCAGTTCGCGCACCGCTTGCAGGGCTAGGGAAGGGCGCCGAGGCTACGCCGCGTCCGCTGGGAGACGCGCGGCGATGGCCTCGGCCAGCTTGATACACGACAACGGGGACGATCCTTCCGCCTTGTTGCTGACCAGGATCGTCACCTTGCGCCCGGCCGCCAGCGCGGCAACCGCCATGTCGGCCAACGTCTCGCGCGAGAACGGGTCTTCATCGACGAGCTTGTTGAACGGTTTGTACGCCGCTTCGGCTTGCGCGTAGCGATAGCGGCTATTCAGGTTCCAGCGCACCACCAGCGGGCCGCCCGCGCCCTCATCCAGCAAAGCAACGGCGGCGGCTTGCCGGTCCACCGCCGGCATCCGCTCATGCAGGCCGACGCAATAACGCACGCCAGCGGCGCGCAGCATCTTGATCAAGCGTGGCGTGAGCAGCGTGGCGTCGCGCAATTCCACCGCGTAGACGGCATCGGGATTGAGTTGCGGATCGAGCGGCGGTAGGGCGGTCAGGAACGCCTCAAGCCGCTCTACAAAGCCGGTGGCATCTTCGGCCAGCGCGCCCAGCGGCGAAAGCTGAAACACCAGCGGCCCGCATCGCGTCCCGAGCCCGCGGGTGGCCGGCTCGACAAAATCGCGGATCGCAAATTCAGCATTCAGGAAGGCGGGATTGGCCATGCGCCCGCGCCCGTCCGATTCCCGAATCCACGCGTCGCATACGGCGGAAGTTGCCTTGACTGCAAAGCGGAAATCTTCCGGCACGCTGGCCGCATAGGCGACGTAGTCCGCCAGCGGAATCGGCGAATAGAAACCGCGATCGATGCTGACCGTGCGCAGCAGCGGGTGCTGGGCATAAGCCGCCAGGCCCTTGCGCGCGAGCATGGATTCGGAATATTCGCCCGCATACACCAGCCCGTCCCACCCCGGATACGACCACGACGAAGTGCCAATGCGCAGGCCGCGCGGCAAGCGTTGCGCGAGTTCGGCCACTTCGGGTGCGACCGCGGCTGGCAGAACGCCCTGGCGGGTGGGGGAACGTTTGGTTTTCGGAGCGGACTTGTCTGGTTCGGCGGCCGCGCTGTCGCTGGGTACGGGCGGCGCGCCGAACAGATCGTCGATGGGGGAACTGGCGGTCAAATGGTTACGCGTAAATATAGCGGCGCGACCACGGGATCGACGTCGCTGACTTGCCGGCCTTCTGCAGCACGGTCTGGAAGATCGAGATTTCGTCTGCGTCGAAAGCGTGTGCGCAGCCGGCCAGGTAGACGCGCCAGATACGGTATTTTTTCTCGCCCACCATCGCGCGGATGGTCTCGCCGTTGGTCTCGAACCGCTCGGCCCAGTGCTCGAGCGTGCGCGCATAGTGGCGGCGCAGGCTTTCAACGTCAAGCGCTTCCAGGCCGCCATCTTGTGCGGCGCTCAGCGCCAGCGAGATGTGCGGTAGTTCACCTTGCGGAAAGACGTAGCGATCGATGAAATCGCCGCCGCCCATCGAGCTCTCGCCGCCAGCCGTGTCGGAAGACGTGATGCCGTGATTCATGGCAACGCCGCCGTCGGCCAGCAGATCGTGTATGCGGCGGAAATACCCGGGCAGGTTCTTTCGGCCGACGTGCTCGAACATGCCGACGCTCGTGATGCGATCAAACTGGCCGGTGAGGTCGCGGTAGTCCTGGATGCGGATTTCGATCTGGTCTTGCAAGCCGGCCGCCCGCACGCGTTCGGTGGCAAGCTCGTACTGGTTTTGCGACAGCGTCACGCCCAGGCAGCGCGCGCCGTACTTCTGCGCGGCACGCAGCACCAGCGCGCCCCAGCCGCAGCCGATATCGAGCAGCGTTTGCCCGGGCTGCAAGCGGATCTTGGTGAGGATGTGGTCGATCTTCTTGAGCTGCGCCTCGTCGAGCGTTTCATCGCCATTTTCGAAGTAGGCGCAGGAGTAGACCATGTTCTGGTCCAGCCACAGCTTGTAGAAATCGTTGGAAACGTCGTAGTGATACTGGATCGCTTCCTTGTCGCCTTCCTTCGTGTGGGCGAAGTGGCGCACCACGCGGGCCAGCGCGTTTCCACTGCTGACCGCAGCCGCAGAAGCCAGGCTGTAGCTCACGTTGATGATGTCGGCCAGCTTGCCGTCCAGATCGATCTTCTCCTGAACGTACGCCTCGCCAAGGTTGTTGAGCGTGGGGGACAGCAGCAGCGGCAGAGCGCTCGCTTCGCGCACGGTGAGCGTGACGCGGGGCTGCTCGAAGCGGCCCAGTTCGTATTGATCACCGTTCCATAACCGCAGGCGTAAAGGAAGGTCGGCAGACTCGCGGATGTCCCGGATCCACTGTTCGAGTTTGCGGTCAATCGCCTGTTGGAAAAACATGTCGACGCCTCCCTGATGTGCAGGTGTTCGAGGCAGCCATCGGATTTGCAGCCCGAACGGATCACATTAGCTTACGACAAACTTTCCCATTGTGCTGTGCGGGTCTTAGCGGGCGCGTGCCGAGCCAATCATCCGCAGCAAGCGCCGTGCCGGTATGACGCGATGCGCAATAACGTGTTGCGCATCTGCTCGCCCGGCTACGGGGCGAGGCGGACGATCGTCCAGCTGCCGTCCGCCTGCTTCCGGTACTCCAGCCGGTCGTGCAAGCGTGATGGGCGGCCCTGCCAGAATTCCAGCTGCTCCGGCAGCAGACGGTAGCCGCCCCAGTGCGGCGGGCGCGGCGGAGCGTCGCCAAAGCGTGCGCGATATTCGGCTTCGCGGGCCTCCAGCGTGGTGCGGTCGGGCACTTCGCTGCTCTGCTCGGACGCCCAGGCTCCCAAGCGCGAGCCCAGCGGGCGTGAGTGGTAGTAGGCATCGCTCTCGGCGTCGCTCACTTTTTCGACGATGCCCTGGACACGCACTTGCCGCTCCAGCCCAATCCAATGGAACAGCAGCGCAGCGCGCGGGTTGGCGGCCAGTTCTTCGCCCTTGTGGCTGGCGTAGTTGGTGAAGAAGGTGAAGCCGCGTTCGTCCAGGTTCTTGAGCAGCACGATGCGGGCGGAGGGCTGGCCCTGCGGGTCCACCGTGGCGAGCGTCATGGCGTTGACTTCAGCCACCTCGGACTTCAGGGCCTCGTCGAACCAGCGGCGGAACTGGCGCAGGGGGTTGGTGTCGACGTCGGCGATGTCGAGCGAAGCGCGGGCGTAATCGGTGCGGATATCGGCAATGGAGGTCATGAGTGTGGTGGAAGCAGCATGCGAACGGGCCGAGTATAGACAAACGCGGCCCGTCGTCCTTTGCTCGCGCGCAAGGGCTGGCACGGTTTGCGCTTGGGGCGGGGTGCTGGCGATCTGTCCCGCGCCGCCTATATTGGCTAGTCAAGGGCGTCAGGCTGGCGCCGCCTGCCATGTTCCCCACAAAAATTTCAACAGGATGTCGAAATGGCCCCCCGTTCCCATTTTCCCGACACCGCCGCCGGCCTGACGCGCCGCCAGTGGCTGCAAGGCACGCTGGCATTGGCTGCGGCCGGGCTGGCGGGCTCGCAGGCGCTGCGTGCGATCGCCCAGGCCCCGACTGAATCGCTGGACGCGTTCATGGCGTTGTCACAGGCGCTGACGGCGCGGCCGGCGCTGGATCGCGGCGTCGGCACGCGGTTGCTGGCGGCGCTGGGCAAATCCAGCGCCGACTTTGCCGCGCAATTGCGGCCACTGGCGCAGGCATTGGCGGCGGGCTCGCTTTCCGATGCGCAGCAGAAGACCGCGCTGCAGATTCTGGAAGCGTGGTACCTGGGCGTGGTCGACGGCAATGTCGTCACGTACGAGCAGGCGCTGATGTATAGCGTGGTCTCCGACACGCTCGTCATCCGCACGTACTGCCCCAACCAGCCCGGCTTCTGGGCCGAGCCCCCCGTCGAGAGGCAAGCCTGATGGCCGATACCCAACAAGCCGATATCGTGGTGGTGGGCTCCGGCGTGGCCGGGGCGCTGGTGGCGTACGAGCTGGCGCGCGCGGGCAAGTCGGTGCTGATGCTCGAAGCGGGTCCGCGCCTGCCGCGCTGGGAGATCGTTGAGCGCTTCCGCAACCAGGCCGACAAGATGGATTTTATGGCGCCGTATCCATCCACGCCCTGGGCACCGCACCCTGAATACGGGCCGCCCAACAACTACCTCGTGCTCAAGGGCGAGCATCAGTTCAACTCGCAGTACATCCGGGCGGTGGGCGGCACGACGTGGCACTGGGCTGCATCGACGTGGCGCTTTTTGCCAAATGATTTCAAGCTGCGCAGCGTGTACGGCATCGCGCGCGACTGGCCGATCCAGTATCAGGATCTGGAGCGCTATTACGGCCTGGCCGAAGAGGCGCTGGGCGTATGGGGGCCGAACGACGAAGACCTCGGCTCGCCGCGCAGCCAGCCGTATCCCACGGCTCCGCTCCCGCTCTCGTTCAATGAACGCACGATCAAGGAAGCGCTCAATGCGCACGACGCGAGCTTCCACGTGGTGACCGAACCCGTGGCGCGCAACAGCCGCCCGTACGACGGCCGCCCGACCTGCTGTGGCAACAACAACTGCATGCCGATCTGCCCGATCGGCGCGATGTACAACGGCATTTTTCATGTGGAGAAAGCCGAGCAGGCCGGCGCGCGGCTGATCGAAAACGCCGTGGTTTTCAAGCTCGAAGTCGGTCCCAACAAGCGCATCGTGGCCGCGCGCTACAAAGACGCGAAAGGTGCCGAGCACCGCGTGGAAGGCAAGTGGTTCGTGCTGGCCGCCAACGGCATCGAAACGCCCAAGCTGATGCTGATGTCGACGAGCCAGGATTTTCCAAAGGGCGTGGGCAACAGCTCCGATATGGTGGGCCGCAACCTGATGGACCACCCCGGCACCGGCGTGAGCTTCTATGCCGACCGCAAGCTATGGCCGGGGCGCGGGCCGCAGGAAATGACGTCGCTGATCGGCTTTCGCGATGGGCCTTTCCGCGCCACGCAGGCTGGCAAGAAACTGCACCTGTCGAATATCTCGCGCATCGAGCAGGAGACGCAGCGCATCTTCAAGGAAGGCAAGCTCATCAAGCCCGCCGACCTGGATGCGCGCATCCGCGACCAGGCTGCGCGCTACGTGCAGTTCGACAGTTTTCACGAGATCCTGCCGCTGCCCGAGAACCGCATCGTGCCGAGTGCGACGGAAGTGGATGCCATCGGTATTCCGCGCCCCGAAATCACGTACCACATTGACGACTACGTCAAACGCAGCGCGGTCCATACGCGAGAGGTCTACGCGACGGCAGCGCAGGTGATGGGCGGCACCAATGTCGAATTCCACGACGACTTTGCGCCAAACAACCACATCACCGGCGCGACCATCATGGGTGCCGATCCGAAAGACTCCGTGGTCGACAAGGATTGCCGGACGTTTGACCACCCGAATCTGTTCATCAGCAGCAGTTCCACCATGCCGACCGTGGGGACCGTCAACGTGACGCTGACCATCGCGGCGCTGGCCCTGCGCATTGCCGACCAACTGAAGAAGGAGGCGTGAGATGAAATCGACCGCTTCTTTCTCGATGCTTTTGCTGGCAGGCCTCGTGGCGAATGCCTGGGCGAAAGACACACCGGCTGACGCCGCGCAGATCAAACGCGGTGAATACCTCGCGATTGCGGCGGACTGCGCGGCCTGCCATACGGCGCCCGGCGGCAAGCCCTTTGCCGGCGGCTTGCCGATGCAGATTCCGATGCTAGGCACCATTTACAGCAGCAACATCACGCCCGATGAGAAGACCGGCATCGGCAAATGGACCTACGAAGAATTCGAGCGCGCCGTGCGAAAAGGCGTGGACGATGCCGGCGACAATCTGTATCCGGCCATGCCGTATCCGTCGTACGCGAAGATCAACGATTCGGACATGCGCGATCTCTATGCGTATTTCCACAACGGCGTGACGGCCGTGCAGAACGATCCGCCACCGAGCACGATTCGCTGGCCGCTGAACATGCGCTGGCCGCTCAAGCTGTGGAACCTCGTTTTCCTCAAGAGCGAGCCGTACACCCCGAAGGGTGACAAGTCGCCGACGTGGAATCGGGGTGCGTACCTTACGCAAGGCCTCGCACACTGCGGCACGTGCCATACGCCGCGCGGCTTCGCCATGCAGGAGAAGGCGCTGGACGAGCGCGGCAGCGGTTATCTGTCCGGCTCAACGCTCGCGGGCTGGACGGCGTTCAACATCACGTCGGACCCAACGAGCGGCATCGGCGCGTGGAAGCCCGAGCAGCTCGTCCAATATCTGCGCACCGGCAGCGTCCCCGGCGTGGCACAGGCCGCAGGGCCGATGGGCGAAGCGGTGCAGCACAGCTTTTCGCGGATGACGATGCAGGACGTCCAGTCCATCGCCGAATACCTGCGCACCGTGCCAGCCGTGAGCAATAATCTTGAACGCGCACGGCAGGATTGGGGCAAGCCCGCCACCGATGTGGCGGCGCTGCGAGGCAAGCCCATCGAAACCACGATTGATGCTGCGCGTCTGTACCTTGGCAATTGCGCCACGTGTCACCAGGCCGATGGGCGTGGCACGCCCGATGGCTATTACCCGCCGCTGCTGCACAACTCCACGGTCGGCACGCGGGACACAACCAACCTCGTGCAGGTGATGTTGTTCGGCATTGAACGCAAGGCCGGCGATAAGCACATCGGCATGCCAGCTTTCGGGCGTCAGTTGTCCAACGAACAGCTCGCCGCGCTGACGAACTACGTCACGCGCCAGTTTGGCGATCCGGCCACGCCGGCGGTGACGGCGGAGGCCATCGCCAAGCGGCGTTCAGCGAAGTAGCGGCGATGGTGCCGGCGGCGGGTTAGCCGCCGGTCGTAAGCGGGTCACGCGACGTGGGTGCTGCGGGACGCTGGGGCGCGGCGGTCTTGCTCGAGCCGGGCTGCGTCGATTTCAGATCGCCTTCCGGGGTGCGGCCGGGGTTCTTGCTGTGATACGTCTTGCCCGGCGGCGGCGCAGTCGGGCGCAGTCGCACATCGGCGAGCAGCTTGCCGCAGGCGCTCTCCGGTGCAGGCTTGAGCTCAAGCACCGGCAATACCGCCGCCACCGGCGCCGTCAACGCCAGGGCCACTGCGCCGCCTGCCCGTAGCGCCACGACTGCCGGATTGATCGACACATCCGGATGCTTGTATGTGCCCTTCACATACAGCGGTGTGCGTAGCGAAAACACGCGCAGCCCCTTCGAATCCGGGTGGATGGTGAAGTCCAGCGCCTCCTGCTTGAAGCTCGTTGCGCCGGTCACGTCGATGACGGCATCCTGCGTATCCACCACAAACGTGCGCGCCTGCGCCAGGCCATTGCTTACGGCAAAGTCGACGGCCGCGCAATTGATGGTGACCTGCTTGTCGCCAAAGAGCTTGGTGAGGATCACGTTGCCGACGTTCAGCCCCATGGCTTCCAGGATGAACTTGCTGATGGTGCCTTGCTCGACCAAGAGCTTCACCTCGCCATTCGATGAGCCGAGCAGAGCCGCCACCGAATTGCCCGTGGCCGAGAGACGCGCATCGCCGTTGATCTCACCCACGCTGGCGCGCACCGATTCGATCTTCGGGAACAGTTGCTTGATCTTGAAGTGCCGTGCCGCCAGCGCAGCGCGTGCCTGCATGGGCGTGGCGTGTCCGTCGAGCTGGATGTTGGAGGAAAGCGTGCCGCCCGCAATGCCGAAATTGAGCGGGTCGAGCGTGAGCACCGCGTCCTGCAGCTTGACGTGCGTAACGAGGTGGTTGATCGGCAGATCTGCTGTGTGGACGATGCGCTCGCCGGTGAACTTCACGTCGGCATCGATCGCGTTCCAGCGATCGGTGCGGAAGGGCTCGACCGGCAGCACCTTGTCGGGGGGCTGCGGCACGGTTTTGCTGTCACCTGGGTCGGCGCTCGGATCGGCGCGCTTGGCCTTGCTGGCGTTCGAGTCGGCGCCGATGATTGGCGCGAGGTCAGCGAACAGTAATTGATGCGAAACGAGTTCGCCAGTCAATTGCGGACGGGGCTGGCGCATCGCAAAGGTGAGCGTGCCGCCCAAATCGGAACCGCCCACGCGGCCCGTGAATTTTTCGTAGCGCCACGTCGAGCCTTGCTTGCGAAGTTCGCCGATCAGCCGGCCGCGGGTGTCGAACGGCGGCGTATCCGGCAGCACCACGCCGGTTAGCGGATACAACTGCGCCATGCTCGCGCCCGACAGGTGCAGGCGTAAGTCGAGGGCCGTCAGGCTGGCGGGGTTTGTGAGCGTGCCTGCCAGGTCGATACGCGTCTTACCGACCGTCACGTCGGCCTGCAGCGGGTAGGGCCGTTTTGCATCCTGCAGGCGCAGCACGCCGCCGGCCTTGCCGCTGCCCTTGATGGTGGCGTTGTTGTAGGTTCCCTTGACCGTCCACGCGATGCCGTAAGGCTGCTGCGGATCGGCCACCGTCGGCGTCTGTGCCGTGGTATCGGATGCTGCCGCGCCGGACGCCGTCGGTGCCGTGGCGGGCTGGTCTGCACTCGTGATGGCCGTGCCGTTAGCGGCGGTGTACAGCGTCTGGTTGTCGACGGTGTCGATCGTCGCAGTCAGGTGAATGCGCTTGACGTCATCGTCCAACGCCAGCGAGCCCTTGCTGAAGGCGATCTCGCGCAGGTCCAGTTTCCAGTCCGACGGCGTCTTGTTGTCGCCCTCGCTGCCCGCCAGATCGAACGTCCAGTTGTTGCGGTTCTGCTTGTCGCGTTCGAGCGCGATGGCCGGCGTGTCCAGCGTCACGCTCGGGATGACGATGCGATGCGCCAGCAGCGGCAGCGCCTCCAGCACAAACGTGAGTTGATGGATGGTGGCCACGTTCGGCTGCTTGGCCCAATCCGGGTTTCCGACGGTGATGTCGTTGGCGATCAATCGCGGCCAGGGTACATACGCACGCCAGCCGGATTCGCCCTCGGGCTTCTTCCACGTGAGCATCAGATCGCCGTTGATGGCGAAGGGGCGCCCGATGGCTTGCGAGACGCGATCATTCAGATAGGGCTTGGCGCGGTTCCAGTCGAACGTCAGCACAAAGATGACCGCCGCTGCCACGATGACGACGGGTGTGATGACCAGTCCGAGGGCGAGTTTGCCGGATGTACGCATCGTCTTTTTGTTGGTATTGGCACAAAAATGCGACTGCGCACGTTGATATATAGTTCGGCGCAACCACGATTCAATTGTGTCATGAGCCAAGTAGCAATCAGCGCGCCAGCGCACCCGCCCATCCTCGATGATGAATACGCACGCCGGTTTGGCGGTGTCGCCCGGTTGTACGGGCCACAGGCGCTAGAGCGTTTTGCGGCGACGCACGTGTGCGTGATCGGCATCGGCGGTGTGGGGTCTTGGGTTGCCGAGGCGGTGGCGCGCTGCGGTGTCGGCAAGTTCACGCTGATCGACCTCGATCACATCGCGGTGTCCAACACCAACCGGCAGATTCACGCGCTGGGCGATGCGTATGGCATGGCCAAGGTCGACGCGATGGCCGAGCGCATCCTGCAGATCAATCCGCGCGCCGAGATCAGCCGCATTGATGATTTCGTGACGGTCGAGAACGTCGAGGCATTGCTCGACCACCCGTTCGATTACGTAATCGACGCGATCGATGCGGTGAAGGTGAAGACGGCCATCATCGCGTTCTGCAAACGCACCGGCAAACGCGTGGTGACGTGCGGCGCGGCCGGCGGGCAACTGGACCCGACGCGCATTCGCGTGACGGACCTCTCGCGCACGATTCAAGACCCGCTGCTCGCCAAGGTGCGCGGCAACCTGCGCCGCCAGCATGGCTTTCCGAAAAACCCGAAGTCACGCTTCGGTATCGACGCAGTCTTCTCGGATGAGCCGCTGCGCTACCCAGAACCCGAGCAGCAGGCGTGCGACGTCGAGTTGCCGGTCGAGTCCAGTCACGCCGGCATCGACGAGCTTGCAGCGGCTGGGGACATTGCCGTGGTTAATGCGCCGCCGGCTCCGCAGCCTGCGCAGCAGGGGCCGCAAGGCCTTGCATGCGCCGGCTTTGGCTCGTCCGTATGCGTGACGGCGGTGTTCGGGATGGTGGCCGCGTCAACGGCGCTGCGTGCGATCGCCGGCGTTTGACGGCGTGCTGCTTGATCGAGGGATGACCTGATCAAGCTTCTCGCGGATGGCGTCGGCATACACGCCCGACCACCCGTCGCGCGGCTGGCTGTCGGCAAAGACCACAAAACCGGGCATGACCGATACGCCGTATCGATCGGCGGTGTGCTGGTTCTCGTCGAAATCCATGGTGACGAATGTGGCGCGTCCGGCGTAGCTCGACTCCATTTGTTCGAGGCTGGCGACGGCCGACTGGCTCGGGTGGCTCCACTCTGCGGCAAAGCACACCACCACCGGGTTGCGTTGCGAGGCATCGATCACATCGGATTGAAACGAGGCATCGTTGACGATCTTCATGGGCGCTCCCAGCGTGGAGTGGACGCCCGCGCAACGAAGGCCAGCGGGCAGGGCCACTTTGACTCTAGGCACCAGACCGCCGGTCGACAACCCGCGTTCAGTCGACGTGCTCGATGTTGCGCACGGTGTTGCCCACTTGCGCCAGGTACGTCGTCATCATGCGATCCATCACGTCGACATGCTGGGCAAACCAGGCGGGCAGTTCCGCCACAAGGCGTCGGCCCAAGTCCATCTCGCCGGCGGCGGCGCGCTTGCGCACTTCGCGGCACAGCGCCAGCACGTTGTCGTGCTCACCGCGGTGGCAGTAGCGCGGGGGGAAGTCCGCGGCGTCCATCCACGCGTTTTCTTCACCGAAATGGTGCTCGGTGTGGTCGATGAAGGCGTCGAGCGCGGGAATGAATTCGGCGTCCGAAGCGTCGGCAATGGCGTTGAGCAGGGCGCAGAACTCGGCGTGGTTGGCGTCGGTGGCGGCGTCTCCGAGTTGGAGCGCCTCGGACCATTCGATCACGGGCATGGCAGGCTGAAGAATTGGATGGGCGAGGCGGTCAGCTTAAGCGACGGCCACCTCGCCACAGTTTGACGTCGGGCAAACGTGTTAGCCGGCGTCCGGTGCGGGATGCTGCTGCAGCACTTCTACCGCCCGTGTGTACAGCGCCACCGACGGCGCATAGCCACGCCCGATCTGATACAGCGTGCCGCCTTGCTCGGCCAGCAGGCTGGGAAAGCCGCTTATGCCCCAGCGGCGCGACAGGCGGAAGTCTTCGCGCGTTTCGTCGCGCAGCGCATCCGTGTCGAACACTGCATCGAAGTGTGCCGCCTCAACGCCATTGGTGAGCGCAACGTCGCGCAGCACGTCGGCTTGTGTGGTGTCGCGGCCTTCGGCATAGAAGGCGTGCTGGATGGCATGGAAGACGGTGAGCACGCGCTCGTCGTCCTCCGCCCAGTGCTCGCGCGCCATGACAACAGCGCGGCAGGCGGGTTCGGTGTCGTAGACGAAGCCATCGCGGCGCATGGCCACTTCGGGCGACTGGTCGAACGGCATGCCGCTGCGTTCGGCCACGGCATGCCAGTGGTGGAGGATTTCGTCGCGCTTGTCCGCTGCCATCGGCTCGCGCTGGCCGGGGCGCAGGCCGCCGGTGATGAGCGTCACGGGCACCGGCGCGCCAAGGGTATCGGCCAGCCGCTTGCGCAGGTCAGCCAACTGCGGGCCGAAGCCGTAGCACCACGAACACATCGGATCGGCTACATAGATCAGTCGCATGGCGGCTCCTCAATTCAGTTTGGACGCCAGCTGCCGGCGCCAGTGCGAAACCGCCTGCGGCGCGTCGCGCATCATGTCGAATACCGAGACCATCGTCTTGCGGGCGACGTCATCACGGAATGCGCGATCCCGCTCGACGATGGCGAGCAATTGCTCCAGGGCCGCTTCGTAATCCTGGCCGGCGATGTACTGTTGCGCCAGATCGAGCCGCGCCTGCAGATTGCCGGGCTCCGCTTCCACGACCGTGCGCAGGGCACCGGCGTCGGGGAGCGCATCGGCCCGTTCGGTGGCCTTCAGCCGCGTCTGTAGCGGGGCATAGCGCTCGTCCTGCGGCGCCTTGGGCGAAAGCAATGCGAACTCACCCTGCGCGGCATGCGCGTCGCCGCTGTCCAGCAAGAGGTTCACCAGTTCAAAGCGGGCGGCATCGAAGCCGGGGTCGAATGCCAGCGCGTTCTGGAACGCTTCGCGCGCATGGGTGGTTTCGCCGGCTTGGCTTGCGGCCAGGCCTTCGCGATAGGCGATTTCTGCAGGTTGCGGAATCACGCGATCCAGGAACGCGCGCAATTGCGCTTCGGGCAAGACGCCGACGAACTGGTCGACCGGTTTGCCATCCACAAACGCCACCACATACGGGATGCTGCGCACGTGGAACTGGGCGGAAAGCTCCGGGTTTTCGTCCGAGTTGATCTTGGCGAGCTTCCATTTGCCGGCGTACTCAGCCTCCAGCTTTTCCAGCATCGGACCCAATGTGCGGCACGGACCGCACCATGGCGCCCAGAAATCAACTAGCACCGGGACCTGGCGAGAGGTTTCGATCACTTCTTGCGCGAAATTCTGCGAGGTGATGTCGCTCATCGTCGGGATTCTCCTGAGGGGCAATGGCGCCGGTACACACACCGGCGAGAGGTATCGTGCATTTTACTTGGGGGTGGGGCGGCCCGTTTCTAGGCAATCTGCCCGTCCTTTGTCCGCCGCAATAACGTATGTCAGAGCAATGGTTGAAAATAGAACGATCGTTCGGATACCATCCGGTAAAAACAACACACAGATTCACGGAGACATGGCATGACACGACCGCACTTCCAGTTCTGGCCCCGACGTTTGCCGCACAACATCAGCTCGCCGCATACGAGCCTTTGGTACAACCTGGAAGTGTCTGCCCGACGCTATCCAGACAAGGACGCGATCATCTTTTACGGTCGCCACACCACCTTCCGTGAGTTGCACGACGATGCGGTGGCCGTGGCGGGCTGGTTGCAGCAGGTGGCGGGGGTGCAGAAGGGCGACCGCGTGTTGCTGTACATGCAGAACTGTCCGCAGTTCATGGCCGCGTATTACGGCATCCTGCGCGCCGATGCGGTGGTCGTGCCGGTCAATCCGATGAACCGGCCGGAAGAATTCAAGCACTACATCACCGATGCGGGCGCGGCCACGGTCATTTGCAGTGCAGATCTGGCCGTCAACGTGACCACGGCCAACGCCGAGCTGCCGGAGGCGCAACGCACCCAGCATCTGCTGGTCACGTCGTACGCCGATGCTCTGCCGGCCCAGTACGAATATCCCGAAGATGCACCCCCCGCGTGGATCACCGCGCAGCATCCGGCGCAGCCCGGTGCCGTTGCATGGAACGATGCGCTCGCGCAGCGCCTCGTGCCCGGCCCGCATACCGCCGGACCGGACGACCTGGCAGTGATGCCATACACGTCGGGCACGACGGGTTTCCCGAAGGGCTGCATGCACCCGCATCGCACGGTCATGCACAACATCGTCGGTGGTTCGATGTGGTCGAGTTCGACCAAGGAAGGCGTGAGTCTGTCGATCATTCCGCTGTTCCATGTGACCGGCATGCAGTACGGCATGAACGCACCGATCTACATGGGCTCCACGGTCGTGATGCTGCCGCGCTGGGATCGCGAGGTGGCAGGGCGGCTGATCTCGCGCTACAAAATCACGCATTGGACGAACATCCCGACCATGGTGATCGACTTCCTGGCGAGCCCGCAGCTGGCGGAGTTCGACCTGTCGAGCCTGGCCTACATCGGCGGCGGCGGCGCGGCGATGCCGCAGGCTGTGGCCGAGCGGCTGCTGAAGGATTTCAACCTCGCGTACCAGGAAGGCTACGGCCTGTCGGAAACGATCGCGCCTACGCACAGCAACCCGGCGGATCGGGCCAAGCAGCAGTGCCTGGGCATTCCCGTATTCAACACCGACGCCCGCATCGTCGATCCGCAGACGCTGCAGGAGCTGCCGATTGGCGAGGTGGGTGAAATCATCGTCAGCGGCCCGCAAGTCTTCCTGGGTTACTGGGGCAAGCCGCAGGCCAGTGCCGAAGTCTTCATCGAGTTCGAAGGCAAGCGCTTCTTCCGCACGGGCGACCTCGGCAGGATGGACGAAGACGGCTACTTCTTCCTCACCGATCGCCTGAAACGCATGATCAATGCGTCAGGCTTCAAGGTCTGGCCGGCCGAGGTGGAAAGCCTGCTGTACAAGCATCCCGACGTGCAGGAGGCCTGCATCATCGGCACGCGCGATGCGTATCGCGGCGAGTCGGTCAAGGCGGTGGTGGTGCTCAAGGCCCACGCCAAGGGCAAGACCACCGAAGACGACATCATCAACTGGGCGCGCGACAACATGGCCGCCTACAAGTACCCGCGCGTGGTGGAGTTTGTGGATGCGCTACCCAAATCCGGCACGGGCAAGGTGATGTGGCGGACGCTGCAGGAGCAGGAAAACGCCAGGAACGACGCAGCCGAGAAACCGGCGGCAGCCTAAAGAGGGCATCAGAGTGCATCAAGAGAAAGGGGCCTGAGTGGCCCCTTTTTCAATGTCCGCGCGCCTTGAACAGAAGGGCGCCGATGCCGTGGAAGCCACGCTGACGCGCATGCCGCATCGGCGTGACGCCCCCGCGGTCGGCCAGGTTCGGGTCGGCGCCGCCGTCGAGCAGGAGTTGCACGGTCTTCTCGTATTTGTCGCTGCCATCGCCCAGGGCCACGGCTTCGATCAGCGCGGTCAGGCCCAGGTTGTTGGTGGCATCGGGCGGTACGCCCGCCTTCACGAGTTCGTTGACGACTTCCACGTAGCCACGGCGCGCCGCCGGGATGAGCGCGGTGTCGCCGTCAGCGTTGGTGGCGCGCAGGTTGGCACCGTGCGAGAGGGCCAGGCGCACCGTTTCCGCATCGCCCTGGATGGCAGCGAGCAGGAAGGCGCTGTTCTGCGTGTTGTCCTGCAGGTTGACGTCGGCACCGGCCTGGATGAGCAAGCGTGCCGCCGCACCCATGTGCGCCATGACGGCGGCGATGAGCGCGGTGCGGCCGTCGGCATCACGCGCCTTGAGGCTGGCACCTTCGGCCAGCAACGACTGGATTGCCATGGTGTTTCCGGCCTGCGCGGCCAGAATCAGGTCGCGGTCACGCGTGGCGGGGTCGCTGTGGCGGACGGGGCGGGCGTCGGGCGCACGTGCCGCGCCGGGTGCCACTTTGGTGCTGGCGTTGGCTGCAACATGCACGATCGGCAGATGCTGCTCCTGCCACGCATTGGCCATGTCGCCCACGGCCAGTGCCATCCCCAGCATGACGCCGATGAGCTGGTTGATCGCGGGGTGCGGAGCGATGAGCATGGCGGGCGGGTTCAGGCGCTGAGGTAGGGATCGGGCAGCGGTGCGGTGTCGGTTACGTCCGTTGCGTCGGTTGTGGCGGAGGGGGCGTTTGCTGCGTCGGTCTCCTGCAGGCGCGACCACAGGCGGTCCAGATACGGATCGTGCAGCCCATTGCTGGCCAGGCCGATCAGCGTGCGCTGCAGGTATTCGCGTGCCGGGCCGTACAGCCCGACCGCCTCGCGCAGGCAACCGACCACGCGTTCGTCGGGCAGCCGGCCGGCATAGGCCTCGTGTGCGCGGTTCATGACAAAAGCCAGCGCCATGACGCGTCGGCCATTGATTTCGGTGGGCAGCCAGCGGGGGAGGTACGCGCCGGTCAGCATCTCGCGGCGCCAGAGCACCCGGAATTCATGCTCGGCATGCTCGCGCGGAACGCGGAAAGCCACGCCACGGCAGCTGCCGCCACGGTCCAGGCCAAGCACGAGCCCGGGGTTGTCCCAAGTGCCGCGATTGATACGGGAATAGAGATAGAAGCCGCGGTGATAGCCGCGCACCGTGGCGCGGGCGGCCTCGGTGTGGAAGATCATCGGGTTCCAGATGAGCGAGCCGTAGCCGAACACCCAGGCGTCCTGGCATTCGCCGTGCGCAGCCGACAACCGCGCGAGCGTCGATGCAAGCGACGCTTCCAGCGCAGCCTCGGTCAGCAACGACGACGCGACGGGCGAATCACCCAGGGCGGCGCGCAACCGGTTCTGTTCGAGATCCTCTCGGGTGACGGCCATGTCGCAAGCATAGAGCAATCGTTACGAGTGGTCACGCGGGCGGACGGCCGATGGCCCGGAAACAGGGCGTTGCGATGCTCGGGGGACGTTTGACTATGGCGCGGCCGCAACGGTGAAGCATGCGCAGCCGGAAAACTGGAGGCGGGGGATCGGAATTGAACCGTCTTATACGGCTTTGCAAGCCGCAGCATTGACCACTCTGCCACCCCGCCGAGGGAGGCGGCTTGCGATGCACCGCGTGATGCATCGCAAGCCGGGGCGGATTCTAGCGCAGGATCAAACTTCCAGCAGATCGACCTCAAAAAGCAACGTTGCGTTCGGGGGGATCACGCCGCCTGCGCCGCGTGCGCCATAGCCCAGGGCCGCCGGGATGATCAGCTTGCGCGTGCCGCCGACCTTCATGCCTTGAACGCCTTCGTCCCAGCCCTTGATGACCATGCCGCCACCCAGGTGGAAGGCGAAGGGGTCGTTACGGTCTTTGCTGGAGTCGAATTTCTTGCCGGCCTGGCCGTTTTCGTAGAGCCAGCCGGTGTAGTGCACGGTGACGTATTTGCCGGCCGTGGCTTCAGCGCCGTCGCCGACGACGACATCCTCGTATTGCAGGCCGCTTGCGGTGGTTTCGATGGTCATGATGAGCCTCGTGGAGTGGCGTGGGTGATGAGGGGAAAGGGCTCAGGCGGCGTCCGCGGCCTTGAGCGTTTCGAGCTGGACGTGGACGTTGTCGGCGTCGTTGGCGATCCAGATGTCGCCGTCCTGGATGGTGACTTGCAGACGCATGGTGCGTTCCACCATGGCGGCCAGCGCGGCCACGGTGTCCGCAGCAACCTCGTACACCGACACGTTGGCAAAGCGCGTGATCTTGGTCTCGATTTGTTGCCACCACACGCGGCTTGCGTTGCCGCTATATGTATAGACGGCGACTTGTTCGGCGCGGTTGCTGGCCTTGCGGATGCGGGTGTCGTCGGGGTTGCCGAGGTCGATCCACAGCTCGATGGCGTCGGTCAGGTCGCGCTGCCAGAGTTCGGGTTCGTCAGGCTCGGACAGGCCGCGCGTGAAGGCAAGCGTTTCACTGGCGTGGCGGGCGAAGGCGAGCACGCGCACCATCATGCGCTCGTCGTTTTCGCTGGGGTGGCGGGCGACGGTCAGCGCGTGATTGGCGTAGTAGTGGCGATCCATGTCGGCGATCTGCAGATCGACCTTGTAGATCGTGGATTTCAGGGCCATGCGGGTGGTCGGTGGATGGGCCGTTTTTGGCAAAGCGCGCATTGTCGCACGGGCCGGTGAAGCTGACGGCATTGGCCTGGCGCATTCCCAACGGCGGCGGTTTGCGGTATACGAGCGGTGCGTGCGCTATTCGGCGCATATTTTTCCTATCCAAACAGGACAATCAGAACGATGCGTTGGATATTCGGAATCGTGGGCCTGCTGCTTGGGGGCCTGTCGGGGGGCGTCGTCGGGGCGTTCTTTGGGGCGTTGGTCGGTCTGGGACTGGCATCGCTGATTTTGTACATGGACAAGCGGGCCAGCGCGCAGTGGGCAAATCCGCCCGACGTGCCGGGCGCAGCCGGCGCTGCGCAGGGCCACGCGCCCGCGCAGGCTGCCGTGTCGCCACAGCCTGCCACGCTGCAGGAACGTGTGGCGCAGCTTGAGCACGAGGTATCGCTGCTGCGCCGGCAGATGGCTGAAATCAAAGGTGGAACGTTTGCTGTGCCCGCCAACGTGGAGGCCGCTGCCGTTGAGGCGCTGCCGATCGTGGTCGAGGCGTTGCCACCGGTGGAGACGCCTGCCGTGCCTGTGCCCGCGCCGCAGGTGGTGGCTCCGCAGCCAATGCCTCAGCCTGTTCCCCAGCCCGCGCCGGTCTTGGCGCCGCACGAGCCCGATTGGGTCGAGCGCGCCGTCGGCGCTGCCCGCGACTGGCTGCTGGGCGGCAACAGCGTGGTGCGGGTCGGCATCCTGATCCTGTTCTTCGGTGTGGCGTTCCTGCTCAAGTACGCGGCGGACAACAGCCTGCTGCCCGTCGAATTCCGGCTGGCGGGTGTGGCGGTCGGGGCAATTGCGTTGCTGGGCATCGGCTGGCGCCTGCGCGAAAAGCGTCCGGGCTATGCGCTCGTGCTGCAGGGCGGCGGGGTCGGCGTGCTGTATCTGACGGTATTTGCCGCCACGCGCGTGGTGCCACTGCTCAGCCCGGGGATGGCGTTTCCGCTGCTGGTGCTCATCTGCGCGCTGGCCGCAGGGCTGGCCGTCAAGCAAAACGCGCCGGCGCTGGCCTTTACTGGCAGTGCGGGCGGTTTTCTGGCGCCGATCCTGATCTCGACCGGGCAGGGCAGCCACGTGGCGTTGTTCAGCTATTACGCGCTGCTCAATGCGGGCATCTTCGCCATTGCGTGGTTCCGTGCGTGGCGACCGCTGAATCTGCTGGGCTTCGTCTTTACGTTCGGCATTGCCACGGCGTGGGGCGTGCTGCGCTATCAGCCGTCGTTGCTGGCGAGCACTGAGCCGTTCCTGATCCTCTTCTTCCTGATGTATGTGGGCATTGCGCTGCTGACCGCGCTGCGCCGTCATATCAGCCTGACGAACTACGTTGACGGCACGCTGGTGTTCGGCACGCCGTTGGTGGCGATGGGTTTGCAGGCTGGGCTGGTGCACAACATTCCGTTTGCGATGGCGTGGAGCGCCACTGCGCTGGCCGCGTTCTATCTGGCAATTGCGGGCTGGCTGGCGCCCAGGCGCGCGAACCTTGGCCTGCTGTACGAGGCGATGTTCGCGCTGGGCGTGATCTTCATCACGCTGGCGATTCCGTTGGCCTTCGACGGGCGCACCACCAGTGCGGTGTGGGCGCTGGAAGGCGCCGCCGTGGTGTGGCTGGGCGTGCGTCAGCAGCGTCGGCTGGCGCTGGCGGCAGGCCTGCTCCTGCAGCTCGCGGCGGGCGGAGCATTCGCCATGGATGCTGTGTTCGATTGGGCACCGCAGCACGGCTGGGCCGTGCTCAACAGCCGCTATATCGGCGGGGTATTGATTGCGCTGGCGGGGGTGTTCAGCGGCTGGCGCCTACATGGCAAGGCGGAGGCGCGTGCGTGGCTGAAGGCAGCGCCGGTGCTCGGCGTTGTCGCGTCGGTGTGGGGCTTGCTGTGGTGGCTCGGAAGCGGCAGCAACGAGATCGACCGCTGGGCCTGGCGCTTCGCCAGCAAGACAGTCGACCGGCCCGACATTCCGCTGTATGCCGCCTTCGCCGTGCTGACGGCGTGGGCTGCGCATGGCCTGCGTCGCAAACTCGATTGGGCACTGGCCGAATGGCCCGCGCTGGCGTTGTCGCCGGTGCTCGCGTTGGTTTCGCTGGCTGCGATCGAGCACTGGGTGCCGTCACCGCTGGCCGGCTGGGGCGGGCTGGTGTGGATTGCGGCTGTGGCGCTGGCCTTCGTGCTGCTGCGCCGCCAGGAGCGCGACGTGAAGGACACCATCCTCGCGCCGCTGCATACCGTGCTGTTCTGGCTGATCTGCGGCGTACTGGCCACGGAAGGCTACTGGCGCCTCGATGCCTACGTGCCCGAGGGCACCTGGAGCTTCGCAGCGTGGGCCTATGCCTACGGCGCGTTGCTTGCCCTGCTGGCGGGCGCTGGCTGGCGCATCCGCTGGCCTATCGCCCGCTTCGAGCGCGCCTACCTGCTGTGGGGTGCCGCGCCGCTGGCTGCCCTGCTGTGGCTGTGGAGCCTGGCGAGCGCCGCCAGCGACGGCAATGCCGCGCCGCTGTTCTACCTGCCGATTCTCAATCCGCTGGACGTGGCGCAACTGCTGGTCTTCTTCGCCATCGCGTTGTGGATGCGCCGCGTGGCGCTGCAGAAGCTTGTGCCCGAGCCGATGGTGATCGGCTACGCCATCGGCGCGACGTTGTTCATCTGGGCCAACGCGATGCTGCTGCGCACGCTGCACCATTGGGCGCATGTGCCGTACACGCTGGACGATCTGGGCGCCTCCATGCTGGTACAGGCATCGCTGTCGATGTTCTGGACGGTGCTGGCATTGGCGGTGATGGTGTTTGCCACGCGGCGCGCCAGCCGCGCGCTGTGGTTCACCGGCGGGGCGCTGCTGGGCGTGACGGTGGTCAAGCTGTTCCTGTTCGACCTGTCACGCGTCACGGGTGTCGAGCGCATCGTGTCGTTTATCGGGATTGGCGTGCTGCTGTTGCTGATCGGCTATCTGTCGCCGTTGCCGCCGAAGCCCAAAACCAGCGCCGAAGCTGAAACCGGGGAGGTTCTGTGAAGAAGGTTGTTCTTGCGATGGCTGCGGCGTCGCTGTTGTCTGCGCCGGCCTGGGCCGAACGCTTTGCGCTGACCGGCACGCCCGGCGCCCCGTACTACGCCGTCACGCTCAGCGAAGACGTCTACGCCCATGCGCACGAGGCCAGCCTGGCCGACCTGCGCATCCTCAATGGCGACGGCGAGCCCGTGCCGTTCACCATTGACATCCCGCGCGATCCGGCGCCACAGGCCCGAACGCTGCACGACGTGCACTGGTTTGCCACACCCATCGACGATGCGCAGAAGCTGGGCGCCGCAGGTGTCGTGCTCGGTACCGATGGCGTGCTGCGTGCAACGGGCGCTCAGCTATCGCAGGCGTCTGTCCGCGCGTGGGTGGTCGACCTCAGCCAGCTTCGTGACACGGTGACGGCGCTGGTCGTCGCGCTCCCGGCCGCCGAATTCCAGAGCGGTGTGAGCGTGCAGGCCAGCGATGACTTGCAGCACTGGAGCCCCGTCGCCCAGGCCACGCTGTTCCGCCTGTCCAATAAGGGCAGCACGCTGGTGCAGGATCGCATCGAGTTCACGGGGCTGCGGGCGAAATACCTGCGCCTGACGTGGCAAGGCAAACCGCCTGTGCCGGATGCCGTGCGTGCAGAGTTGGCCGCCGGTGCGCCGGTGGCGCTTGCAGATAACGCCATCCAGTGGCGCTCGGGTCTGGCGCCAGTGCAGACGCCCGCTGCCGGTGATTACCAGTTCGATACCGGCGGTGTATTCCCCGTCGAGCGCGTGAAGATCCATCTGCCGCAAGCCAACACCGTCGCGCAGGCGACGCTGTATGCGCGTGCCGGTGCCCAGGCGCCCTGGCGGCCGGTGACCTCTGCGCGCCTGTTCCGGCTGGCGGGGGCCGACGGGAAGGGCGAGCAGGAAAGTGCGGCAATCACCGTGCCTGCGACGGGCGAGCGCTATTGGCGTCTGCAGGTCGACATGCGCAGCGGTGGCCTGGGTGCTGGCGCGCCCCAGTTGGCGATTGGCTGGCGTCCGGCCACGATCACGTATGCGGCGCGCGGCAATGTGCCGTTCATGCTGGCGGTGGCGGAAGTGGCGCGCGGCAATCCGGTCGCACGCGCGGATTTGCTCGCGGGTGCGTCGCCTGCCATTGCGCAGGCACAACTTGGC
Organism: Burkholderiaceae bacterium 26; assembly: GCA_000955795.1. Classification (GTDB taxonomy): domain Bacteria; phylum Pseudomonadota; class Gammaproteobacteria; order Burkholderiales; family Burkholderiaceae; genus Ralstonia; species Ralstonia chuxiongensis. The sequence continues at coordinate 662,975 of JYOB01000010.1, read as the reverse complement.
GCGATGAGCGATTCGCCTGCTGACGCGCTGACGGCAGAGCCACCGGGCGGCCGCAAGCGCCAGTGGGTTCTGTGGGGCGCCCTGTTGGCGGCGGTGGCGGTGCTGGGCGGCATGGCCTGGCGGTTGTTCCGCGCGCCGTCCGTGCCGCCGGATGCATCGACGTAATCGGCATCGCACAAAGAACGGCGCCACCTGGGCGCCGTTCTTTGTTGGCGGAGCGGATGCTCAGTGCGCGAAGGCGGGTTGAACGAACAGCGCAACGCACAAGGCAAAGCCCGCAAACCACATCAGCGAACGCAGCGGTGCCCAGTTGGCGAGATAGCACACCGTGTACAGCACGCGCACCACGATGAACGCGATGGCCAGCAGGTTGATGCGGTCGATGACGCCGCCGCCCAGGATGGCCACTAGCACGGCCACCGCAAAGAACGGAAACGCTTCAAAGTGATTCTGCTGTGCGGCTGCAGCACGGCCCGCTACGCCGGTTTGCTGTGCGAGCCACGCGCGCGGATTGCTGTTGTCGTACCGCAGGCCTTTGGCCTTGGCGATGCCGACGCACACGATCGGCAACACCGCTGCCACCAGAACGCACCAGAGGGCGATCGGCATGGTCAGTCTCCTGGATGTGGATGGTTGTGAGGGTGCCGCACCCTAGCATAAGGTGCGTTTTCAAACACCTGGCGCGTTAGTCGACACCCTGCACGGCAATGCGCACATCCCCGAGCATGACCACCTGGCCCGCCCGAATCTTGGCCGTCTTGCGCAACTCCGGCTGGCCGTCGACCGTGACCGCACCCTCGGCAACCACCGCCTTGCCGGCGCCGCCGCTGTCCACCACGCCGGTGAGCTTGAGCAGCTTGTGCAGCTCGATGTATTCGGTGGTCAGTGCGAAATCAATATTGGGCATAGAGGGATTGCGAGGTTTATTGAGGCGTGGCTTCCACGCTGATGTCGAGGTCGACGCGGTCGCCCACGTCGGGCAGAAAGCGCGTCATGCCGAAGGCGCTGCGGGCAATGGAGAGGTGGAAATCGCCGCCGCAGACGTGGCGCGTGCTGCCGGGCATCTTCTCGTCGCCACAACTGAAGCGGCGCACCTCCAGCCGCACCGGCTGCGTCACGCCGTGCAGCGTCAGCTTGGCCTCGATGGCGACAAGCTTGCCGCCTTCCACGACAAAGCGGTCGCTGCGCAGGCGGATGACCGGAAACTGCGCGGCGTCGAGAAACTGCTCGGATTTCAGCACACCGTCCAGCACCCGCAGGCGCGTGTTGACGGATGCAGCGTCGACGGTGAAATCGATGCCGCCTTGGTTGGTGGCTTCATCGAAGTTGATGGCGCCGTCGATCTTGTCGAAGCGGCCGCGCATCGTGCTCCGATCGAAATGCGATGCGCCGAAGTAGACCGATGTGTGCGTCAGGTCTGGCGCAAATGACGCGGCGAAGGCGGGAGTGGTGAACAACCCCGCCAGCAATAGGATCCATGCACGCATGATGCCTCCGATATCAGAGGCCCATGGCGCGCATGGGCCCGTGTTTACTTGCCCCAGCTGTCTTTCAGGCCGACCACGCGGTTGAACACGGGCTTGCCCGGTTGCGAGTCGGTGCGGTCAGCCACAAAGTAGCCATGGCGCTCGAACTGGAAGCGGTCTTCCGCCTTGGCCGTTGCCAGGGTCGGCTCCAGGTAGGCCGTGACGATCTTCTTGGAGTCCGGGTTGAGCGCATCCAGGAAGTTCTTATCGCCCGAATCCGGCTGGGGGTCGCTGAACAGGCGGTCGTACAGGCGCACTTCAGCTTCCAGCGCATGTGCGGCGCTCACCCAGTGGACGTTGCCCTTCACCTTTACGCTGTCAGCACCCGGCGTGCCACTTTTCGTGTCCGGAATGATGTTGGCGTGCACGGCCGTGATGTTGCCGGCGGCATCCTTGTCGCAGCCGGTGCATTCGATCACATAGCCGTAGCGCAGGCGCACCTTGTTGCCCGGGAACAGGCGGAAGTAGCCCTTGGGCGGCGTCTCGGTAAAGTCCTCGCGCTCGATCCACAGCTCTCGCGTGAGCGGGAATTCGCGGCGGCCGAGTTCCGGCTGCTTCGGATGCACGGGTGCGGAGCAAGGCTCGTTGAAATCGGCCGGCACGTTGTCGAGCACCAGCTTGACCGGGTCCAGCACGGCCACCGAGCGCGGCGCTCGCGCGTCGAGGTCGTCGCGCACGGCGCCTTCCAGGATGCTCATGTCGATCCAGCTATCGGCCTTGGACACGCCAACGCGTTCGCAGAAGAGCTGGATCGATTCCGGCGTATAGCCGCGGCGGCGGATGCCAACGAGCGTCGGCATGCGCGGGTCGTCCCAGCCGTCGACACGCTTTTCCGTCACCAGCTGCAGCAGCTTGCGCTTGCTGGTGATCGCGTATGTCAGGTGCAGACGCGCGAATTCGTATTGATGCGGCAATGGCGCGGGCAGCACGCCGGCGTCGCGCAGGTGGTCGAGCACCCAGTCGTACAGCGGGCGATTGTTCTCGAATTCCAGCGTGCACAGCGAATGGGTGATGTTCTCCAGCGCATCGGAAATGCAATGCGTGAAGTCGTACATCGGGTAGATGCACCACGCGTCGCCGGTGCGGTGGTGATGCGCATGGCGGATGCGGTACAGCACCGGATCGCGCATCACGATGTTGGGCGCGGCCATGTCGATCTTGGCGCGCAGCACCAGTTCGCCATCCTTGTACTTGCCCGCGCGCATATCGCGGAACAGCGCCAGGTTTTCGTCCACCGAGCGATCACGGAACGGCGACGGCGTGCCCGGGCGGGTGAAATCGCCCCGGTTGGCGGCGATCTGTTCGGCGCTCTGGCTGTCGACGTAGGCCGCGCCGCGCTGGATCAGCACTTCAGCAAAACCGTAGAGCTGCTCGAAGTAGTCGCTGGCGTAATAGAGGTGCTCGCCGCCCGCGTCGCTCCACGAATAGCCGAGCCAGTGCACGGCGTCGATGATGGAATCGACGTATTCGGTGTCTTCCTTGACCGGGTTGGTGTCGTCAAAGCGCAGGTGGCAGCGGCCGTTGTAATCCTTGGCCATGCCGAAGTTCACCCAGATGCTCTTGGCGTGACCAATGTGCAGATAGCCATTGGGCTCCGGCGGAAAGCGCGTGACCACGGGCGGGATCGGCTGGCCGGTGGCGTCCTTGCGGTTGGCGTAGGTGCCCTGCGTGAGGTCGCCGTCAATGATCTGGCGAAGGAAGTTGGACGTGGGGGCGGCGGCAGTCGACCCGTTGGCGGTGGCGTTGTCTTGGCTCATGGGAGTGCGTGATTCGGCAATCCCGCGATTTTACAGTGCCCGGCGGTTTACGCCCCCGGACGCTATTTGCGCTGGGCCAGGCCGTCGAGCGCCTGTGCGCGCAACAGCTCATTCGAGGCGGTGAAGGTCTGCTGCCGGAGTTGCGCGATTTGCGCGGCGCGATCGGCTTCCGACAGGCCGGTAAAGGCGTTGATGCGATCGCGTTCGCGGGCGTAGGCGTCGTAGCGGTTGCGCCAGTCGGCTTCTTCGCGGTTGCCCTGGATCAGGCGGTCGGCCACGAGGCTGTCCACGCCCCGGGCTGACAGGCGCTGGCGCATCTCGGCCTCGCTCATGCCTTGCTTCGTCCACGTTTCCATGTCGCTGGCGAGCTTGAGCGGGGCAGAGGCATCGCGGCGCGCCTGCTGCACCGAGGGCGGCAGGTTGGCATCGATGGCGGCGATTCTGGCGGCGCGCTGCTCCGGCGTGAGCGACGGATCAGCCATTACGGCCAGGCGGTCGAGTGCGGCGGCGTCCATCGCGTCGTCATCGCCGTACCAGGCCTGGGCGACGTCCGCCCCCAGGTATTGGCGGCGCAACGCGGTGCGCTCGCTCAACTGCTGGCGCAGCGTGGCGATCAGCTCCGGGCGCTGCTGGACTTGTTCGAGGCTCGGCTTGTTGCCGCCGGTGGCGCCGTGTTCGGCCGCTGCCTTGCGATAGGCCAGGTAGTGCTGCAGCAGCGATTGCGCCTCCGCCAGCGCCGGCGTGATCAGCTTGGCGCGCAGATGCGCCTCGGCCATCGACACACGCTGGGCTTCGGGCAGCGACGCGGGCACGTCGAGGAAGTAGTCGAACACCGCGCGGTTGGCGGCTTCAACGATGAGGTGGCCGTGCGCATCGACGTGCAGGCCGTCCGGGGCCTGCGTGTCGGCCAGCTCGGGTGCAGGCGCGACCGTCGTCAACGGTTCGCCGCCCACACTACCGATGAATGCGCCCTTGGCCGCCTGCGGCTGCGATGCCGCAGGCATTTCCGGCCCGTCAGACGTATGCCACCAGTAGACCCCGCCCGCGACCGACACCGCCACCAGCACGGCCACAACAAACGTCATGGGTTGTATCGATGGCGATTGGGGTTTCATTGTGGCGTTGAGCGCGTGGAGGGTTAGAGACCTGCCGTCTTCAGTCGATTGGCTTGTGTGCGAATCACCGCAACGGGGTCCGCTGCGCCCCAGCCGATCAGGCCAAGCAACTGGTTGACCTCATCCAGGTGATTCCACGCGTAATCCGTCGACAAGACCTGCCCGAACTTCGCGCTGCACACGGAGACGAGCCCATCGTTCGTTCCCGAGCCACGCGCCTGCATGACGCCGCCGCTGAACACCAGCACCGGATCAAACACGTCGAGAAGGTTGGTGGCGGTGGAGCGGCCCGTCCACGAATACAGCTTCTGCACGTTGCCATTGCGCACGTCGGTGGCGCTGCCGGTATTGCACCCGCTCGCCAGGCCCGCGCTCGGGAACGCCTTGTTGAAATCGGCCGCGCCCGACGTCGACAGGATATGCAGCGCCGCAAAGCCGTTTTGCGGATTGCTGTTGCCGTTGAACCAGCCGAGCACCGAGCCGAATATGTCGGCACCGAGGTTCACGAGCGCTTGGAACGGAGCGGGTGTCGACTCCACAAAGTCCGCAAACTCCGACCCCTTGTGGGGCGTGCCGATGGTGGTGACGGAGGCCACCAGGTTCGGCACCACAGCTGCCGCGTAGCGCGATGTCAGCCCGCCCTGGCTGTGTCCAATGAGGTTGACCTTGGCTGCGCCCGTGGTGGCCAGCACGCTGCGAATCTGGCTGACGAGTTGCTCGCCGCGTACGGTTTCATCGTTGAAGGCGGAGACATCGGCCACGTAGACATTGGCGCCGTTGGCGCGCAGGTCTTCGGGGATCTGGTACCAGTAATCGACCACGCCGAGGAACTTGCTGGTGCCCGACAGGCCATGCACGAGCACGATCGGGTACTTGGTGGCGGCATAAGTGCTGGCAGCCTGGGCCGGTGCGGCCGCACCCAAGGTGAGGGCGGATGTGGCCAAGACGGCGGCTGCAGCGTGCGTGCGCAGGAAGCTGCGCGCTGATCCATAGACAGCATGGAGCAGGGAAGTCTGTGTCATTCGGTTGTCTCCTGGACATTGGATAGGTGGTCGACCTCTATGGGCCGATCGCCCTCCGTTATCCGAAGCGCTGTGTCCAACGTCAACTGAAGTGGAGGTCTGGCTCTAATGCTGCGCCGCCGCGTGCGCAAACAAAAACCGGAGGGCGGGCCTCCGGTTTCGTAGGGTGCGATGCAGCAACGTCGCCGTTCTTATTCTTCTTGAAACGCCTCCTCGCGTTTCCTGTTGATGGCCGGCAGCGCCACCAGCAAGACCAGGATGCCCGCTGCAATCAGCAGCCCCAGCGACAGCGGCCGCGTGACGAAGGTGGAGAAATCCCCGCGCGAGAGCAGGAGCGCACGGCGGAAGTTTTCTTCCATCATCGGCCCCAGCACGAAGCCGAGCAGCATGGGCGCCGGTTCGCAGCGCAGCTTCACGAACATGTAGCCGATCAATCCGAAGAGCGCCGTCTGGAAGATATCGAACGTTGTGTTCGACACCGAATACACGCCGATGCAGCAGAACACTAGGATGGCCGGATACAGGAAGCGATACGGCACCTTCAACAGACGCACCCACACGCCGATCATCGGCAGGTTCAACACGATGAGCATCAGGTTGCCGATCCACATCGAGGCGATCAGGCCCCAGAACAGCGCGGGGTTGCTGGTCATCACCTGCGGGCCGGGCTGGATGTTATGGATGGTCATCGCGCCCACCATCAGCGCCATCACCGCGTTGGGCGGAATGCCCAGCGTGAGCAGCGGGATGAACGATGTCTGCGCGGCAGCGTTGTTGGCCGATTCCGGGCCGGCCACACCCTCGATGGCGCCCTTGCCGAACTCGTGTGAATACTTCGACGTCTTCTTCTCCAGGGAGTACGACGCGAACGACGCCAGCGTCGCGCCACCGCCGGGCAGGATGCCCAGCAGCGAGCCGAGCGCCGTGCCACGCAGCACGGCCGGGATCATGCGCTTGAAGTCTTCGCGGCTGGGCCAGAGGTTGCGCACGTGCTCGACAAAGGTTTCGCGGTGCTCCTTCTGTTCGAGGTTGGCGATGATCTCGGCAAAGCCAAACACGCCCATCGCCACCGACACGAAGTTCAGCCCGTCGGCCAGTTCCGGCACGTCAAACGAATAACGCGCGGTGCCCGAGTTCACATCGGTGCCGACCAGACCGAGCAGCAGGCCCAGCACGATCATCGCGATCGCCTTGATGAGCGAGCCCGAGGCCAGCACCACCGCCCCGATGAGCCCCAGCACCATCAGCGCGAAATACTCCGCCGGCCCGAAGTTGAACGCGAATTCCGACAGCGGCGTGGCAAACGCCGCCAGCACCAGCGTGGCCACGCAGCCGGCGAAGAACGAGCCGAGGCCCGCGGTGGCCAGCGCCACGCCTGCGCGCCCCCGCCGGGCCATCTGATAGCCGTCAATGGTGGTCACTACCGATGACGATTCGCCCGGCAGATTGACGAGGATGGCCGTGGTGGAGCCGCCGTACTGCGCGCCGTAGTAAATGCCGGCCAGCATGATGAGCGCGGCCACCGGAGGCAGTGCGTATGTGGCGGGCAGCAGCATCGCAATCGTGGCGATAGGGCCAAGGCCAGGCAACACGCCGATCAGCGTGCCAAGCACGCAGCCGATGAACGCGTAGATCAGGTTCTGTATGGAAAGCGCGGTGGAGAAACCGAGCGCAAGATTGGCAAAGAGATCCATGATGTCGTCCGCGTCCCGCTCAATTGCCGATGAAGGCGGGCCACACCGGAAACTGCAGCTTGAGCCCGTAGACGAAGGCCGCGAGGCTCATCACCACCATCGCGATGGCGGTGCCGGCGGCGCCCTTGAGCGTGAACTCGTGGCTCGCCATGCTGGAGACCAGCACGAGCACCACAATCGAGAGCACCAGCCCAAGCGGTTGCAGCAGCAGCCCGAACAGCACCACGGAGCCGAGAACCCACAGCAGCGTTTTGACGTCCCAGCGCGGAATGCGATCGGCCACACCCTTGCGCGACAACGATTGCACGACCACGACCACGCCCAGCAGCACGAGCACCACGCCCAGCCAGAACGGGAAGTAGCCCGGGCCCATGCTGCCCGCCGTGCCCATGCGGTAGCTGCGCGCCAGAATGGCAAACGCCGCACCGGCGACGATGAACATGATGCCGGATGCAAAGTCCTGGTGACTGCGGATCACCGGACGACCTTGTGGATCGTTCTGCAAGTCTGGTCTCCTCGGGATGGCGTGCTGCGCCGGGTATGGCAGGGCGCCTTATGCCTTGTAAGGCGGCCAAGTTTGCACGCTAAGCAGACCGGCTTTCAAGCACCTTGCGGAGGGGAAGGCGGGCTTTCTCATGGCCCGGCGCGGCGCCTGGGCAAACGATTCAGGGTTTGTCCCTAGCGTTGCCTTGGGGAAGACTTGGGGCCGAGCAATGCGGTTGCGCGGCCCTGTGTAATTACATGCCGATACCGCGCGCCATCAACACAGCCGCCAGCGGAATGAAGATGATCAGGTGCGACTCGATCATGACCCAACGCCGCGTTTTTGCAATTTCCGCGGGCGTGGGCACGAAGTTGGGCAGCGTCTTACCCTGCTTCTTCCAGCGCAGGATCGTGACAGTCGGAATGATCGACATCAGGCCGATCAGGATGAACAGGCCGACCTTGACGTGGAATACCGGGTTGTGAACGTAGAACGCGTAGCCTTTGGCACCATAGAACACGCGCAGCAGCCCCGTTATCAGCACCGCGAGGGCGGCAAACCCGAACACGGCGTCATAGCGCGCCAGGCGCTTGCACGTCTCGGGCGTCATGTCCGGGCGCAGTACCACGGCCTCGGCGGTGAGAAAGACGATCAGCGTGAAGATCGAGATGTAATGCAAGTAAGCCAGCAACGCATCAAGCCACATGAGGACCTCGTCTTGGGTGGAAGAAGTTGCGATTAGATGACGCCTTGCGCGCGCAGTGCTTCGATCTGCTCGGGCGAGAAGTCGAGCACGTCGCGCAGCACGGTTTCGGTGTGTTCGCCCAGCAGTGGCGGGTGGCTCGCGGCCTTGGGTGGCGTGGCACTCATCTTGACCGGACTGCCGACCAGCTTGACGGTACCGGCGCTCGGGTGAGGTAGGTCGACGCGCAGGCCGCGCGCCTGTACCTGCTCGTTGTCGAACACCTCGTCGAGCGAATTGATCGGGCCGCACGGCACGCCGGCGGCTTCGAGCTTGTCGATCCATTCGCCCTTGCCGAAGCGTTTGACCATCTCGGCCAGGATCGGCACCAGCACGTCGCGGTTGGCCACGCGCTGCGGGTTGGTGGCAAAGCGCGGGTCGTCGGCCAGTTCGGGCATGCCGCCGGCGTCGACAAAGCGGCGAAACTGGCCGTCATTGCCGACTGCCACGATGATCCAGCCATTGGCGGCCTGGAAGGTCTGATACGGCACGATGTTCGGATGTGCGTTGCCCCAGCGCTTGGGTGCCTGACCGCTCGCCAGATAGTTCGTGTTCATGTTCGCCAGCATCGCGACCTGCACGTCGAGCAACGCCATGTCGATGTACTGGCCCTCGCCGGTGCGGTCCCGATGGGCAAGGGCGGCCAGCACGGCCACGGTGGCGTACATGCCGGTCATCAAATCCGAAATGGCCACGCCGGCCTTCTGCGGGCCGCCGCCGGGCAGGTCGTCGCGCTCGCCGGTCAGGCTCATGAAGCCGCCCATGCCTTGGACGATGAAGTCGTAGCCGGCACGCGCGGCGTAAGGGCCGGTCTGGCCGAAACCTGTGATGGAGCAGTAGACGAGGTCCGGCTTAACGGCTTTGAGCGATGCGTAGTCGAGCCCGTATTTCTTGAGCTGGCCGACCTTGTAGTTTTCGAGCACCACGTCCGCATGTGCCGCCAGTTTGCGGACGATGTCCTGGCCCTCTGGCGTGCTGATGTCGACGGTGATCGAGCGCTTGTTTCGATTGGCCGCTAGGTAATAGGCGGCTTCGGTGGTGTCCTGGCCGGCTTCGTCCTTGAGCCACGGCGGGCCCCATGTGCGCGTGTCGTCGCCGGCGCCTGGGCGTTCTACCTTGATGACATCGGCGCCGAAGTCGGCAAGATTCTGCGCGCACCAGGGGCCGGCAAGCACGCGGGTCAGGTCGAGAACACGGAGATGGCTCAGAGCGCCCATGGATTGACGAATCGACACGATTGGAACGGGTGCACTCTACACCACGCCCCGGCAGGGCCCCAGCCCCATGCGTCCAACCGGGGAAAATGCGGCGCAGAATGGGCGCGACCCGGGCGCGAACCCCGTATAATCAACGGTTTGCACTAATCCAAGGCGCTCAGGAGCGGATGCTCCAAGGCGCAATGCTGACTCCGGCACCCCGCGACATGAAAGCCTCCGATATCCGCCAAAAATTCCTGACCTTCTTTGAGGGCAAGGGCCACACCGTGGTGCGCTCCTCGCCGCTGGTGCCGGGCAACGACCCGACGCTGCTGTTCACCAACTCCGGCATGGTGCAGTTCAAAGACGTCTTCCTTGGAACCGACAAGCGCCCCTACGTGCGCGCGGCCTCCGTGCAGCGCTGCCTGCGCGCCGGCGGCAAGCACAACGACCTGGAAAACGTCGGCTACACCGCGCGTCACCACACGTTCTTTGAAATGCTGGGCAACTGGTCGTTCGGCGACTACTTCAAGCTCGACGCCATCACGTGGGCGTGGGAACTGCTGACCAAGGAATACAAGCTGCCGGCCGACAAGCTGTGGGCCACCGTCTACCAGACTGACGACGAGGCCTACGACATCTGGACCAAGGTGATCGGCCTGCCGCCGGAGCGCGTCGTGCGCATCGGCGACAACAAGGGCGCGCCGTATGCTTCCGACAACTTCTGGCAGATGGCGGAAACCGGCCCGTGCGGCCCGTGCTCGGAAATCTTCTACGACCACGGCCCCGACGTGTGGGGCGGCCCCCCGGGAAGCCCGGAAGCCGACGGCGACCGCTACATCGAAATCTGGAACAACGTGTTCATGCAGTTCGATCGCCAGCTCGATCCGGCGACGGGCGAATACACGCTGACCCCGCTGCCCGCACCGTGCGTCGACACCGGCATGGGCATGGAGCGTCTGGCCGCGATCCTGCAGCACGTGCACAGCAACTACGAGATCGACCTGTTCCAGGCGCTGATCGCCGCCGCCGCGCGCGAGACCAACACCAAGGATCTGGCCAACAACTCGCTGCGCGTGATTGCCGACCACATTCGCGCGTGCTCGTTCCTGATCGTCGATGGCGTGATCCCGGGCAATGAAGGCCGCGGCTACGTGCTGCGCCGGATCATCCGTCGCGCCATCCGCCATGGCTACAAGCTGGGCTGTCGCGCCGCGTTCTTCCACAAGCTGGTGGACGATCTCGTCGCCCAGATGGGCGAAGCCTATCCGGAACTGCGTGAGGCACGCGACCGCGTGGTCGAGGTGCTGCGCACGGAAGAAGCCCGCTTCTTCGAGACCATCGAGCACGGCATGTCGATCCTCGACGCTGCGCTGGGCGAGCTGAAGACCTCGGGTGCCAAGATGCTCGACGGCGAACTCGCCTTCAAGCTGCACGACACCTTCGGTTTCCCGCTGGACCTGACGCAAGACGTCTGCCGCGAGAACGACGTGATCGTCGACGAAGCTGCCTTTGACGCGGCCATGAACCGCCAGCGCGAGCAGGCACGCGCGGCCGGCAAGTTCAAGATGGTTGCCGGCACGCTCGACTACACCGGCGACAAGACCACCTTCCACGGCTATGACCAGCTCGTGCGCGAAACCGCGCGTGTGACGGCGCTGTTTGTTGACGGTGCATCGGTGCAGGAAATGCACCCGGGCCAGACCGGCGTGGTGGTGCTGGACCACACCCCGTTCTATGCGGAATCGGGCGGCCAGGTTGGCGACCAGGGCACGCTCAAGGCCGCGACCGTCTGGTTTGACGTGGCGGACACGCTCAAGGTGCAGCCGGAAGTGTTCGGCCACCACGGCGAGCTGCGCACCGGCGTGCTGAAGGTTGGCGATGCCGTGGCGGCAGAAGTGGACGCTGTGCGCCGCGCGCGCACCATGCGCAACCACTCGGCCACCCACCTGATGCACAAAGCCCTGCGTGAAGTGCTGGGTGGCCACGTGCAGCAGAAGGGCTCGCTGGTCGACGCCGACAAGACCCGCTTCGACTTCTCGCACAACGCGCCGATGACGCCGCTGCAGATTCGCGAAGTGGAAGCGCGCGTCAACGCAGAAATTTTCGCCAACGCCGCGACGAGCGCCCAGCTCATGGGCTTTGACGATGCGGTCAAGAACGGCGCGATGGCGCTCTTCGGTGAAAAGTACGGCGATGAAGTGCGCGTGCTGTCGATCGGCTCCTCGAAGGAACTGTGTGGCGGCACGCACGTGGCGCGCACGGGCGACATCGGCCTGTTCAAGATCGTGAGCGAATCAGGCGTGGCAGCGGGCATCCGCCGTGTGGAAGCGATCACCGGCGACAACGTGCTGCATTACCTGCAGACGCTCGACACGCGCATCAACGAAGCGGCCGCCGCACTGCGTGCGCAGCCGTCGGAGCTGACGCAGCGTATCGGCCAGGTGCAGGATCAAGTCAAGACGCTGGAGAAGGAGCTGGAGCGCCTGAAGTCGAAGTTGGCCGCAAGCCAGGGCGACGAACTGGTGAGCCAGGCGGTGGACGTTGCCGGCATCAAGGTGCTGGCCGCCAAGCTGGATGGCGCCGATGCCAAGACGCTGCGCGAGACCATGGACAAGCTCAAGGACAAGCTGCAGACCGCCGCCATCGTGCTGGGCAGCGTCACCGACGGCAAGGTTGCGCTGATCGCTGGCGTGACGGCTGACGCCACGGGCAAGGTCAAGGCCGGCGAGCTGGTCAACTTTGTCGCCCAGCAGGTCGGTGGCAAGGGTGGTGGCCGCCCGGACATGGCACAAGCCGGCGGCACGGAGCCGGACAACCTGCCGCAGGCGCTGGCGGGTGTGGCAGCGTGGGTGCAGCAGAAGGTCTGATGTAACGCCTTCGCATCGGATGCGCTGAACGGCGCGCGTTCCCGGCAACGGGGCGCGCGCCGTTTTTGTTTTGGGGCGATCAGCGAGGCGGCGTGGTGTCCAGCCGGAAGACGCGCAGCCGTTCATTCCGATCGCCATGGCGGGCGCCCGACCAGAATTCAGTCCATTCCTCTCCGGGCGTTCGCGCGTGCGCATGGCTGTCCTGGACGATCAGCCATCGGCACGTGTGGGCTGTGGATTGTGCAACGGGCCGGTGCAGGATGCCGGTGAAGTAGCGCAGCATGGGTGCTTCCGATTCGCCCAGATGCAGGCTCGCCATGCAATCGTCGGTGCGCCATGCCAGCGCCAGCTTGGCACTGAGGCTCTCGAACACAGAGCGATAGCTCTTGGCCTCGTCCAGCCAGGGCAGCAGCAGGGTGCCGATTAACCCCCAGCCGACCAGGGCGCCGGCCGCCCACGACAGCGCGCCGCGCCATGCGCCGGCTTGTTTCAGCCGTGGCAGCAGCCAGAGCCATCCCCCTGTCAGGGCGAGTGCTGCGGTCACCAGCGTGGGGTCGAGCGGCAAGGTCCAGTCGACCGGCAACCAGCGGTCGAGCCAGCGCAGGCCTGCATGCGATGTGTTTTCCGTCATGACGGCCCATAGCAGCCATGCGAGCAGCAAGATGCTGCCGAACAGCGCGCGGCTGAGGTAGTCCCACATGGCGTGCGCGCGCATCGGCAGCCGCCCGATCGCTTGCTGGCCCAGCAGCGAGAGCGGCACGATGAACGGCAGGAGATACAGTGGGCGGGCGGTCGCCGAGACTTGGAGTGCCAGCAATCCAACTGCCGCGAATACGAGCGGCAGCATCACGTGCGGTGTACGCCAATCTCGCCATGCGCCACGGGCCAGCGCGACGAGCGCGAGTGGGCCGGCCGGAAACCCGATGGTCAGCAGCGAATGCCAGACGTAGAACGGATCGTCGTTCTCCGCGCCCAGCACGGGTACGGAAAAGCCCAGGAAGCGGCCGATGTTGTTGTCCCAGAACCAGACGTGGAAGAGATCTGGCGCGCGCAGGTAGAAGAGCGTCGGCCAGATCGTGGCGAATGGAAGGAAGACCAGCACCGCCGTGCCGAGTTGTCGCACAAACGCGCGACTGCGGCACGCGGGAAGCAGCACGCACGCGCTGGCGATGGTGATGCAGAACACCAGCGGAATGAATACGCCCTTGGCCAGCAGCGCCATCCCCATACCGATGCCGAGCAGCCATGCCGCGCCGCGAGAACGCGTTGCGGGCAGCGCGCATTCGAGCAACCCGCAGAAGCCGATGGCAGTGCCCGCCAGCAACGCCACGTCGGTGATCATCTCGTGCGCGTGCTTGACCACGATCAGCGAGCCTGCGCACAGCGCCACCGTGCCCAGCACGCGTGGGTCCGTCCATGAAGAGGCACCTGTCGCCGCCCGTGCGAGCCGCGCGGTAAACGCAAGGGCCAATCCGGCAAACAGCGCACTAGCAAGCCGCGCGGCGTCATGCGCGGGCAGCACGTCACCCAGCAGCCAGACCAGCGCGCTTGCTGCCCACGCATAGAGCGGTGGCTTCTCGACAAAGGGTTGGCCGGCGCTGACCGGCACGATCGCGTCGCCGGTTTCCACCATGTGCTGGACGATGCCGAACGTATAGGTCTCGTCCTGCTTCCATGGGTCGTGGCCGAGGGTGCCGGGCAGCAGGTAGGCGCAGGCGATCAACGCGACGAGAAGCCATTTGCGCAACGCTTGCCATGGCCATACGCGCACAGATGGCGAAGTGGGTGCGAGCACCCCGCCTGCGGCAAGCAGGGCAGGGTTTGCCGTGAAGTCACGCGCGTGCGTGGTCGCGGCGGGCGTGGGTGCGCTCCGCCGTCCAGGGCGTGTGGGTTCCTGCATGGTGCGAGGTTTCCGGTTTGCCGGATGCGGCCCGGAACGTGGCCGGCCGATCGGCTTGGATGACTGACAGGACGCCCCGATCCGGTCTGGGTGGGGCGGTGTGCAGTACATCACGCACAACTTACGGAGAACCTGAGCGCCGCGTCGCAAACCTGAGCAACGGATTTCCATGGGGCAGGCCGCGCGGCTTTCGGGGCACGACGCGCCCCGCGTTGGGGCTTGTCTGCGCCGTGAGAACAAGCTCGGGAACGCGGCGCGGCTGGAGACAGGCCCCGCCATGGCCTATACCGGGAAAACGTTGCCGATTGTGTAGGGATTGTGTGCTGCTTGGCAGGCAATTTGCATCGGTGGCGCGCGCTGTTCCCCACAGCGCGGGTTGATCCCATTCCTATCCCCAAATCCGAGGAGAACCATGAGCGTCCTATCTGACAAGGTCGACGCCCCGCCACCGCAGCCGCCGCACCGGCTGCTCGGGCGCAAAGGCAAACGATTGGCGCGTGCCGTCGCGGTTGGCGCCTTGCTGGCGGCAGGCGTCGGTGCATCGACTCAGCCGGTTGCGCAACTTGCGCCGGAGTCGCACGCGCGCAAGGTCAAGGTGCTGATCATCAGCATGTTCGCGCCCGAGGCGCAGCCGTGGATCGACAAGCTTGGCCTCACGCAAGACGTGCCGGTGCCGGGCCTGTCGATCGACTACCCGAACGTGCATTGCAACGCCAGCGACGTCTGCCAGCTCACCACGGGCATGGGCAAGGCGAATGCCGCGTCGTCGGTGTCGGCGCTGATCTACAGCGGCAAGTTCGACTTGCAGCGCACGTACTTCCTTGTGGCGGGCATTGCCGGGATCGATCCGTCGCAGGGCACGCTCGGCAGCGCTGCGTGGGCGCGCTTCCTGGTCGACAGCGACATCGCGTGGGAGATCGATGCGCGCGAGGTGCCCGCCAACTGGCCCAACGGCTTCATCGGCATCAACACACAGGGCCCGGGGCAGAAGCCGCCGCTGGATTACAAGACCGAAGTCTTCCGCGTGAACGAGGCGCTGCTACAGAAGGCGCTGGCGTTTTCCAAGGGCGCGGTGTTGGACGACAACGCAACTGCACGCGCCTATCGCGCCAACTACCCGAGCGCACCGGCCAACCAGCCGCCTTCTGTCGTGCAATGCGACACCGCTGCGGGCAACACGTACTGGCACGGCGCCAAGCTGGGCGAGCGCGAAGCGGCATGGGTCAAGCTGCTGACGGACGGGCAGGGCACGTACTGCACCACGCAGCAGGAAGACAACGCCACGTTCGAGGCGCTCACGCGTGGCTCCAAGGCAGGCCTGCTCGATCTGCAGCGTGTGGCCGTGCTGCGCACTGCATCGAACTTCGACCGGCCGTATCCGGGGCAGACGCCGTATGACTCGCTGGTCAACAGCAACTCGGGCGGGTTCGTGCCGTCGCTCAACAACCTGTATCTGGCGGGCGGTCCGCTGGTCAACGAGATCGTCACGCGCTGGAGCGTGTGGAAACACGGAGTGCCTTCGCCATGATCGATTCCCGACTCAAGACACCCATGCGATCCATCGCCAAGCTCTGCGCCGTCGGTGCCGCAGCGCTGACCTTGAACAGTTGTGCGTATGACGGGGTGAAAGTCATCGTCATCAACATGTTCCAGGGCGAGGCACAGCCCTTCATCGACCGCTACGACCTGAAGGAGAAGGTCTACATCTCAGGCCTGTCACCCGACGCGCCCAACATGCTGTGCAATTACGACGGCATCTGCCAGGTCACCACGGGCATGGGGTATGCGAATGCCGCGTCGACGATTTCCGCGTTGCTCTATCGCAGCAAGCTGGACCTCTCGCACACCTACTTTGTGATTGCTGGCATTGCGGGCATCGATCCGGGCCAGGGTACGGTCGGCTCGGCGGCGTGGGCGCGGTATGCGGTTGATTTCGGCCTCTCCCACGAGATCGATGCGCGCGAGATGCCGGTAGGCTGGACCTACGGCTACTTCGGCATCGGCACCAAGGGCCCCGGCGAGAAGCCGCCGATGGACTACCGCACTGAAGTGTTCCAGCTCAACGAGACGCTGCTGCAGCGGGCATACACGCTGTCGAAATCGGCGACGCTGGAAGACAGCCCCGAGGCCATCGCGTTCCGCAAGAACTACCCTTATGCGCCGGCCAATCAGCCACCTGCCGTCATCCAATGCGACGTGGCCTCCGCCGACACTTGGTGGGCCGGCCGCAACCTGGGCCAGCGGGCGCGTGACTGGGTGAAGACGATGACCGACAACAAGGGCACGTACTGCACGACCGCGCAGGAGGACAACGCCACGCTGGAAGTGCTCACGCGCGGCGCCCGTGCGGGCAAGGTCGACTTCAGCCGCGTGGCATTGCTGCGAGCCGGGTCCGACTTCGATCGCCCCTACGATGGCCAGAGCGCCTCCGACGGGCTCATCAACTACGCGCAGCAGGGCGGTTTTGTGCCGGCCACGCACAACCTCGTCAATGCGGCCAAGCCGTTGCTGGACGACATCGTGCAGCACTGGCCGCAGTGGAAGCAGGGGGTACCGGCGAATTAACAGTTGCTGACATCACATCTCAATCTATATAATGCGAATCATTCTCATTTGATGGGTGGCGATAGGCAACTTGCCTGACCGCTGACCATCGCTCTTGCCGGGCGAGCCAGCGGGTTTCCACCTGCCAGCCAACGGATCGACGCGCCGCGTGATGTTTTGCGGCGCGTTTTCTCTTCTCGAAGCGCATTTCCGCGCGCCCGGTTTCGCTAATCCTGATTGACCCTGTTGCCTGCGATGAACCGTCATCTCGCGGCCCGCGCATTCTCCTGCGCGCTCGCCGCCATTCCTCTCGCCGTTTCTACATTGACGCATGCCGAAGAGAGCCAGCCGGCCGCAGGTGCCGCCACGGTCGACCTCAACGAGACGACCGTCACGGCAGGCAGTCAGCGCGGCTTCGCAGCCAGCACGGCGCAGGTCGGTGCATTCCGCGGTATGGCGCTGCGCGACATCCCTGCCACCGTGAACGTGGTCACGCGCGAGGCGCTCGATGCGCAGCAGGACACGTCGCTGTACGACGCCCTGCGCAATACGGCCGGCGTAACGCGCCAGCAGCTCTCCGGCGAGACGTTCGACAACCTCGCCATCCGCGGCGTGACGCTGGAGAACCGCACTAATTTCCGCTTCAACGGCTCGATGCCGATTCCGGCGCTTACGGCAATCCCGCTTGAAGATAAGGAACGCGTGGAAGTGCTCAAGGGCGTATCAGCGCTGTATTACGGCTACACGACCCCGGGCGGGGTGGTGAACCTCGTCACCAAGCGGGCGGGCAACACGCCGGTCACCACGCTGGGCATGCAGTTCGACAGCAACGGCACCGTTGTCAGCACGCTCGACGTGGGGCGCCGCTTTGGTGAAGACAATCAATATGGTCTGCGCTTCAACGCGGCGGGCGGCTCGCTGCAGTCGCCGACGAGCGGCATTGACGGCACGCGCCAGCTTGCCGCTGTGGCTTTCGACTGGAAGGTCAACAGCCGCCTGAGCCTGAAGGCCGACGTGGAATACTCGCGCAAGGTCATCACGGAGCAATCGGTGGTGACGCTGCCTGCTGCCAAGAACGGCGTCATCACATTGCCCACCATGCCCGACCCGGCCAAACGCATTTCACCGGGGTGGGCCGACTTTGACGGCAACAACACCAACGCGTTGCTGCGTGCCGATTACGCGCTCGCCGATACGTGGCTGCTGACGGTGGAGGGCGGCATGTCGGAGACGGCGCGCACGCGGGCGTTCTCCGAATTTCGCGTCACCAACGCGGTGACCGGCGCGGGCATAGTCTCTGGCCAGCGTCAGAGCGGTCGCTGGAATACCAGCCACGTGCGAGTGGACGTTTCCGGCACCGAGAAGACGGGTTGGATCACGCATGACCTGACCTTTGGCGCTGCGCGATCCGACATGCGCCAGGCGGCCGTGTACTCGGACCGCTTCTCCGGCGCGCAGAATCTGTACAACCCGGTCGACCTCGGCTGGTTGCCGACCACGGGCACGGGCTTCACCGCCGAGCAGCGTGCCGTGGATACGGGCGTCTACGCGCTGGATCGCATGACGCTGTCGCAGCACTGGCAGGTGATCGCCGGCCTGCGCTACACGCGCTACACCAGCGAGCAGGCGCCCAATCGCTACGAGGCCAGCAAGACCACGCCGCTGGGGGCAGTCATCTACAAGTTCACGCCGGCGCTGTCGGCATACGCGTCGTACGCGCAGGGCCTGGAGGCCGGTGCGCGCGCGCCCAACACGGCCGCCAACGCCAATGTGGCCATGCCGCCTGCGCTGTCGGAACAGAAGGAAGTGGGCGTGCGCTACGAGACGCCGGCCGGTACACAGCTCGCCGCTGCCGTGTACGACATCGACCGCGCAGCGAGCTACACCAACGACGCGAATGTCTTCGTGCAGGACGGGCGCGAGCGCATTCGCGGTATCGAGCTGACCGCCCAGGGCCGCGTCACCAAAGACCTGTCGCTGCTGGCTTCCGCCGGCTGGACGGACGCGAAGTTCCGCGGTGTCGGTAACGGCCTTGACGGAAAAACGCCGGAGAACACGCCGCGCAGTACCGCCAGCCTCTTTGCTGAATACACGTTGCCGATGCTGCGGTCGGTCTCGTTCAATGCAGGCGCCTATTACCTTGGCCCGCGCCCCGTGAATGATGCCAACCAAGCGGAACTGGGCGGCACGACGCTCTTCAGTGCAGGCGTGCGTTACGTGACGCGCATCTCGGGCACGCGGGCAACGCTGCAGTTCAATGTCGACAACCTGACCGACAAGCGCTACTGGGCGGGCGCCGGCAACAATCGCTTGTCGATGGGCGCGCCGCGGCTGTTCAAGCTCGGCATGAAGATCGATCTGTGATGCGTGTCAGCCGCTGACGGCTTTCTTCACCGCGCCCAGCACTTCCATCGGCAGCGGAAAGACGATCGTCGAACTTCTGTCACCAGCGATCTGCGTGAGCGTTTGCAGGTAGCGCAACTGGATTGCCTCGGGTTGCTGGGCCAGCATGCGCGCGGCTTCCAGCAGCTTTTCCGATGCCTGCAGCTCGCCTTCTGCGTGAATCACCTTGGCGCGGCGTTCGCGCTCGGCCTCGGCCTGGCGGGCGATGGCGCGGATCATCGATTCGTTCAGGTCAACGTGCTTGATCTCCACGTTCGCGATCTTGATGCCCCAAGGGTCGGTCTGGATGTCGAGCACCTTCTGGATGTCGAGATTCAGCTTTTCGCGCTCGGCCAGCATTTCGTCCAGTTCGTGTTTGCCGAGGATGGCGCGCAGCGTCGTTTGCGCGAGCTGGCTCGTGGCTTCCAGGTAGTTGGCCACCTGAATGATGGCGCGCTCCGGGTCGACCACACGGAAATACACCACCGCATTGACCTTGACCGATACGTTGTCGTGCGAGATCACATCCTGCGGCGGCACGTCCATCACCACCGTGCGTAAGTCCACGCGCACCATTTGCTGGATGGCCGGCACGATGAGCACCAGCCCCGGCCCCTTCACGCGCCAGAAGCGGCCGAGCAGGAACACCACGCCGCGCTCGTATTCGCGCAGCACCCGAAACGACGAGATGACCAGCAGTACGGCCAGGAAAATCAGGCCGCCTGCACTGAAGAAGCCGTAGAGCATTTTTCTTCTCCTTATGAAGACGCGGCGAGGGGGGCGACGGGTTCGACCATCAGTGTCAGCCCATGCCGGGCGATCACACGCACCTGATCGCCACGCGCGATGCCGCCGTCACAGCGCACGCGCCAGCGCTCGCCATGGATGCGTGCCCAGCCGTCGCTATCGGCATCGGCATCCGGTGTATCGACGTCCACCACTTCGCCTGTCATGCCGATGAGCGTATCGCCGCCGCTCACGATCGGCCGCCGTCGTGCACGCACCGCCAGGCTGGAGATCGCTAGAACAACGGTCAGGCTCACGAAGGCCAGTCCGATGATGAGCGGCAGCGGCACGCCAAAGCCCGGCGTTTGCGTATCGATCAGCATCACCGCACCGAGCACGAACGCAACGATGCCGCCCACACCGAGCGCGCCGAACGTCGGCAGGAATGCTTCAGCAACCATGCAGCCGAGGCCGAGCGCGATGAGGGCAAGGCCCGCGTAGTTGATCGGCAGCATCTGCAGCCCGTAGAGCGCCACCACGATGCACACTGCGCCGAGGATGCCGGGCACAACCATGCCCGGCGTCGAGAACTCGAAGATCAGTGCATACACGCCCGCCGTCAGCAGCAACAGCGCCAGGCTTGGATCGGTGATGACGCCGAGGAAGTGGTTGCGCCAGTCCGGCTCCAGCGTGACGATCGTGGCCTCTGCCGTATGCAGCGTGACCGCGCCGGCGGATGTGCGCACCGCGCGGCCGTCGACTTGCTTGAGCAGATCAGGAAGGCTCGCCGCAACAAGGTCGATCACGTGCTGGCTGGCGGCTTCGGGCGCGTCGAGGCTCACGGCCTCACGCACGGCGCGCTCGGCCCATTCCGCATTGCGACCACGCAGTTGCGCCAGCCCGCGGATGTACGCCGCCGCGTCGTGCATCTGCTTGCGGGCGAGGGTGTCTTCGTTGCTGGAAGAGGCGGCTGGCGCGCTGGCCGGTTTGGCGCCGGGGCTGGGAGCGTGGCCGCCCATGCCGATCGCCACCGGCGACGCCGCACCCAGGTTCGTGGCGGGCGCCATCGCGGCAACGTGGCATGCATAGAGGATGTAGGTGCCCGCGCTCGCTGCCCGCGCGCCGCCGGGGGCCACGTAGCCTGCCACCGGCACGGGCGACGCAAGGATGGCCTGAATGATCTGGCGCATCGACGCATCAAGGCCGCCGGGCGTGTCCATCTGCAGCACAACAAGCTGCGCACCTTGATCGTGCGCCTGTTGCAGGCCGCGGATCACATAGGCTGCGCTGGCTGGCCCGATGGCACCGGTGACCGGCAACACCACGACCGGCGCGGCTGCCACGGCAAGGCTGGTCCAGACCGCGGCGATGACCGCTGCCAACCATCCTATCCAACGCCGCATCCGCAACGACGGTTGCATTCGCGCCTCCGTCCGTGATTGCCGCCGTTGTTGCCTGATCAGACCTGCGGCTCGGTCCCGATATCCGCTTTCAGTTTAGGCGGCAATGGCCTCGCGCGTGGGTGCGCTTGGCGCTGGTTGCGGCTCGCTCAGCAACTGAACCAGCGCCTGTAGGGCAGGCCCTGCCATGTCGCGGTGCCAGGCAAGTAGCGTGTCGACACGGCCCGGCTTGCCCAGCGTGTGGATGCTGATTTCCGGGGCATTCGTATACAGCTCAAGCACCGAGCGCGGCACCAGCGCCACGCCAATGCCCGCCGCCGCGCACGCGATGATGGCGTGGTACGAGCCAAGCTCCAGCACGCGGGACGGCACCACGCCATCTGCGGCGAACCAGTCTTCGATCAATTGCCGATAAGCGCAGCCGGGTTCGAACGCGAGCATGCCGGCGGTCTGCACATCCGTAGCGCGGCGGATGGGCGGATGGGCGCGGTGAGCAATCAGCACCAGCTCTTCCGCAAAGGCCGGCAGCGTCGTCATGGCGGCGCGCGTGTTATTCAGGCACGCTGTTTCGGCAACGAACGCGCAATCGACTTCAAAGTTCGACAGCGCCTGGAGGGACTGGCGCGTGGTCATCGTCACCAGTTCGAGTTGCACGCGTGGCCAGCGTTGATGCAGCGTTGCCAGCAGGGCGGGAAGGCGGCTGGCAGCCGTGCTTTCCATCGAGGCGATGCGCAGGCGACCGTGCGGCTCGCGTGGCTGCACGGCTTGGCGCGCTTCTGCGGCCAGGCGAAGGATGTCGTCGGCGTAGGTCAGCAAGGTCTGCCCGGCGGGCGTTAGCACCATGCGCTTGCTCTCGCGCACGAACAATTGCACGCCCAGCGAGGTCTCGAGCTGGCGGATGCGTGTCGTCACATTCGACTGCACGCGATTCAGTTGCTGGGCCGCCCGCGTGACACCGCCTTCCCGCACCACCGTTCGGAAGATCTCCAGCGAGGACAGATCCATGATGTATCTCAAATGCTAATGGGTTCGTTCAATATAATTCATTTTTCAGGATGGACGGCCTTGCGTACGATGAAGTGCCGATTTCCTCATCCGGGCCCTTCCATGGAGCACACGCTGTCGTCTACCTCTGCCTCGTCCGCCGCCCATTCCCAGCGGGCCACCGCATGGCGCGTGGCGATTGCGGGCATGGTGGCGCTGTCCGTGGCGATGGGCATCGGCCGCTTCGCCTTCACGCCGATCCTGCCGATGATGCTTCACGACGGCAGCCTGACGTTGGCGCAGGGCAGCTGGCTGGCCACCGGCAACTACCTGGGCTATTTCGTTGGCGCGCTGGCCTGCATGGCGGTGCGCGGCGACGCGGCGCGGCTCATCCGCACCGGTCTGGTTGCGACGGTGCTGCTGACTGCCGGAATGGGCGTGCTGCAAGGGCAGCCTGCGTGGCTTCTGCTGCGCTTTGCAGCCGGCATGGCCAGCGCGCTGGTGTTTGTCTTTACGGCGGGCTGGTGCCTTCATCGGCTGACCGAGCTGGGCCATGCGGCGCTCGGCGGCATCATTTTCTGCGGGCCGGGTCTTGGCATCGCCATTCCAGGCTTGGCGGCCAGCGGGATGGTGGCGCTGGGTTGGCACGCGACGTCGGCATGGATGGCGTTTGGCGTGCTGTCGGCGCTGCTCTCGGCGGCGGTGTGGTCGACCATCCGGCCAGAAGCGCATGCGCATGCCGCTCCGGCGCCGGCTGCATCCGGCACGGCACCCGGGCTGGATGCGCCCACCAGCGCGCTTACGCTCGCCTACGGCCTGGCCGGCTTTGGCTACATCATCACCGCCACGTTCCTGCCCGTGATCGCGCGCAAGGTGCTGCCGGCGGGTTCGGTCTGGCCCGATCTGTTCTGGCCGATGTTCGGTGCGGGGGTGGCGCTCGGGGCGTTTCTTTCCACACGGATCAGCCTAGCGCGCGACAACCGATCGCTGCTGGCCACGGCCTACGCCATGCAGGCGGTTGCTGTGACTACCAGCATCGTGTGGCCAACGGTGGCGGGGCTGGCGCTTTCCAGCACGCTGCTCGGCCTGCCGTTCACGGCGATCACGCTGTTCGCCATGCGCGAGGCGCGCCGGCTCTGGCCGCATGCCGTGCCGCGTCTGATGGGGCTCATGACGGCCGCGTATGGCATCGGCCAGATCGTCGGGCCGCCGCTTGCGAACCGTTTGTTTGCGGCCACGGGCGGCTTCAATGCATCGCTGGCCGTGGCAGCGGTGTCGCTCGTGGCGGGCGTGGCGACCTTTCTTGCGGTCAAGCGGGCGGCACCGGCGCGTGCGTGATGCGCGGCATGTGAAGGCGCGTACAACGCGCCCAGCGCACCCGTTCTAGAATGCCTCCTCCATTGGAGGAGCCCCATGTCTTTTGCCCTGCGCCCCGATGCCGTCACGTCCGGCGGCGAAATGAGCCAGGCCGAGCGCGCGGTGCGCGTCGATCTTGCCGCCGCATATCGCCTGGCCGCGCTCAACGGTTGGGACGACCTTGTCTACACCCACCTGTCGGCCACCGTGCCGGGCGAGCCTGATCACTTCCTGATCAACGCTTTCGGCCTCGCGTTCGACGAAATCACCGCATCCAACCTGGTCAAGATCAATGGCCGCGGCCAGCTTGTCGGCGATTGGCCCGACGCTGCTACGCGTCCGTCCGTCAACGTGACGGGCTTCGCATTGCACGCTGCCGTTCACGCTGCGCGGCCCGATGCGCAATGCGTGATCCACCTGCATAACACGGCGGGCATTGCCGTGTCGGCGCAGAAGCGCGGGCTGCTGCCGCTGTCTCAGCATGCGCTGCGGTTTCACCAGCGCATTGCGTATCACGATTACGAAGGGCTTGCCTTTACGCCGGAAGAGGGCATGCGCCTTACCGCGTCGCTTGGCAATCATTTCGCGATGCTGCTGCGCAATCACGGCACGCTCACCGTCGGCCGCACCGTGGCGGAAGCGCACGTGCTGATGGCCACGCTCATCAAGGCATGCGAGATCCAGATTCAGGCGCTCGCTGGCGGCGAGGTCGTCTCGCCCGCGCCGCACGTGGCCGATCGCGCGGCGGAACAGCTCGAAGATGGCGGCGCCATTGAAGGCATGATCGAGTGGCCGGCGCTGTTGCGCAAACTGGATAAAATCGACGCTTCGTATCGCGACTGACGCAACCGAAGCGACTGTCGAATCCACGCATAAAACGGAGACACCCCATGCCGACTTTCCATATCGAGATGTTCGAGGGCCGCAGCGTTGAGCAGAAGAGGAAGCTCGTCGAAGAGGTGACGCGCGTCACCTGCGAATCGCTGGGCTGCGCGCCGGGCGCCGTCGACATCATCATCACCGACATCAAGCGCGAAAACTGGGCCACCGGCGGCGTCCTGTGGTCCGAACAGAAGTAACCCGTCTTCCACTCACATTTGCCGGCCCGCCATGCAGCCCAAGCAGCATTTCGCCTCAGACAACTACGCGGGCTTCTGCCCGGAGTCTCTGAAGTATTTCCTGGAGGCCAACGGCAGCGGCCATGAGCCGGCCTATGGCGACGATTCCTGGACACAACGCGTTTGCGACCGCATCCGCGATCTGTTCGAAACCGATTGCGAAGTTTTCTTCGTCTTCAACGGCACGGCGGCCAATTCGCTGGCGCTGTCGTCGCTGTGCCAGTCGTATCACTCCGTGATCTGCCACGAGCTGGCGCACATCGAGACGGACGAATGCGGCGGTCCAGAGTTCTTTTCCAACGGATCGAAGCTGCTGACCGCCAAGGGCGAGAACGGCAAGCTCACGCCGGACGCGGTGGAAGCGCTCGTTACGCGGCGCTCCGATATTCACTACCCGAAGCCGAAGGTCGTTTCGCTGACGCAGTCGACGGAAGTCGGCACCGTCTACACCGTGGACGAGGTGCGCGCCATTGCCGCGATTGCCAAGCGTCGCCAGTTGCGCGTGCACATGGACGGCGCGCGTTTCGCCAATGCGGTGGCGTCGCTCGGCGTGCATCCGTCTGAGATTACGTGGCGTGCCGGCGTGGATGTGCTGTGCTTTGGCGGCACGAAGAATGGGCTGCCGGTCGGCGAGGCGGTTGTCTTCTTCGATCGTCGCCTGGCGGAGGACTTTGCCTATCGCGTCAAGCAGGCAGGGCAGCTGGCCTCGAAGATGCGGTTCATCTCGGCACCTTGGCTGGGTTTGCTTGAAAACGACGTGTGGCTGCGCAACGCGCGTCACGGCAATGCGATGGCACAACTTCTGCATGCGCGCATCGCCGATGTGCCAGGCGTGCGCATCATGTTCCCGACCGAATCGAACGCCGTGTTTGCCGAGTTGCCGGTGCCCGCCATCGAAGCGCTGCGCACACGCGGCTGGCGTTTCTACACATTCATTGGCGCCGGCGGCTGCCGCCTGATGTGCTCGTGGGACGTGGAGCCCGAGACGGTGGAAGCCTTTGCCGCCGACATCCGCGCGGCCTGTGAGCAAGCTGTCTAACGCATCTCTCTGCCATGAGCTTCGACTACCGCTTCTGCCCCCAATGCGCCACGCCGCTCGTCGAGCAGCACAACGCCGGCCGCCTGCGCATCGCGTGTCCGGTGCCGGACTGCGGCTTCGTCCACTGGAACAATCCGTTGCCGGTCCTGGCGGCGGTGGTCGAGTATCGCGGGCAAATGTTCCTCGCGCGCAACGCGCTATGGCCCGAAGGCATGTTTGCCCTCGTCACCGGCTTTATGGAGCGCGATGAAACGCCGGAAGAAGGCATTGCCCGCGAGCTGAAGGAAGAGACGAACCTCGACGCGCAATCGATCTCGCTGATCGGTGTGTATGAGTTCATCCGCAAGAATGAGCTGATCATTGCGTACCACGTGGTGGCCGATGGCGAAATCGCGCTGTCGGAAGAGCTCGTCGAGTACCGTCTGAAGCCGTTTGAGAAAGTCCGCCCCTGGACGGCCGGCACCGGTTATGCCGTCGCTGATTTCCTGAGCGCGCGTGGCTTGCCCGTCAGCTACATCGACATCCGCACCGGCGAACCCGCCGCCCCGCCGCCGCGCCAGTGGCAGCCGACACGGCTCGTTACAATCACGGAATAACTGATGCGAGCGGCACCGCGCCGCTTGCCTGTACCACTGAGGAAGACATGGAGTTTCAGAAGGAAATCGACGCGCGTGGCCTGAATTGCCCGCTGCCCATCCTGCGCACGAAGAAGGCGCTTGCCGACATGCAAAGCGGCGACGTGCTCAAGATTCTTGCCACCGACCCCGGCGCCACGCGGGACTTCCAGGCATTCGCCAAGCAAACCGGCAACGAGTTGCTGGAGCACAGCGAGCAGGACAAGGTGTTCACGTTCTATATGCGCCGCCGCTGATCTGACAGCGCGTTCAATGAAAACGGGGCGATCCGGTTTGGCCGGATCGCCCCGTTTTCATTGGCTGCGAATCGTTTCTCGAATTGGGGTGGCTTACTTGCGTGCTTCCATCGCCATGCGTAGTGCCAGGCTGGTCAGGACGGTGCCCATCAGGTAGCGCTGGACCGACAGCCAGCTCGGCTTGCGCGAGAGGAATGCGGCGATGCTGCCCGCCGTGGCGGCGATCATCGAATTGACGGTCACGCTCACGCAGATTTGCGTGAGCCCAAGGCACACCGACTGCACCAGCACGCTGCCGTGCGCCGGCTCAATGAACTGCGGCAGCAGCGACAGATACAGCACTGCCACCTTGGGGTTGAGCATGCTGGTCAGCAAGCCCATCGTGTACAACTTGCGCGGGCTGTCCACCGGCAGCTGCCGCACCTGGAATGGCGCGCGGCCACCCGGGCGCACGGCTTGCCACGCCAGATACAGCAGGTAGATTGCGCCGCCAAAACGCAGCGCATCGTAGGCAAACGGCACGGCCATCAGCAAGGCGGTGATGCCGAATGCGGCGCACAGCATGTAGAAGACGAAGCCGGTGGCGATGCCCGCTAGGGACACCAGCCCGGCGTTACGCCCCTGGCAGATCGAACGGGAGATCAGGTAAATCATGTTCGGGCCGGGCGTCAGCACCATGCCGAGGGCAACCAGGGCAAAGGTGAGCAGGTTGGTGAGGGTAGGCATGGCGGGCTCGATGTCAGCGGCAAGGACGAAGAGCTTGCAGGCTAGCACCCGTGGTCAATCGCCCAACAGGTACAGAAAAACACAAAATTCGGCAATTCTGTATTGGTTCTCCAAGGAGAGCCAACCGCGACCGTTGGATAACGCACGCGGCGCACAGCGCACAAAAAATCGTCTGTTACATCCTTAACGCGGTTTGTCACAGCCTGTAGCCCGGTGCGGCATAGAGTGGAAACAAGGTTCGGCATGTCCGGACGCTTTAAGGGAGCACTCCATGCAAAAAACCAAGTTCCTGATGTCATTGATGCTGGCTGTATCTGCGCTCGCGCCGCTAGCCGGCCATGCGCAAGACCGCGATCACCGCTGGGACCGCGACCGCCACGACGAGCGTGTCGACGTGGATCGCCGCGCCGATCGCGAAATGGCCCACCGGTGGAATCGGGGTGAGCGCATTCCACCTGAATACCGCGATCGCCAATACATCATCGACGACTGGCGCGAGCATCGTCTCTCGCCACCCCCGCGCGGCTATCACTGGATCGGTGTGGACGGTGGCTACTATCTTGTGAGGCCGGACGGTCTCGTCTTCAATGTGACGATCGGCGGCTAGTTGCTGATCCGCTGAGAGAAGAACCCGCGACTGCGAAAGCGTCGCGGGTTTTTCATTTTTTGGTGAGAGCGGGCTTCTGGGAGAGGGTGCCTTACAGAATGCTGAACGATCGGCGGCCGCGCGCCATGCATACGTCATCGGCGTTGTTGAAGGTATGCCGAAACCATTCCATCCCCCACCCCTGATCCCCCATGCACCTGCATTTCCTCCTTTC
Source organism: Burkholderiaceae bacterium 26 (assembly GCA_000955795.1). Lineage (GTDB taxonomy): Bacteria > Pseudomonadota > Gammaproteobacteria > Burkholderiales > Burkholderiaceae > Ralstonia > Ralstonia chuxiongensis. The sequence goes on along the minus strand of JYOB01000010.1, from coordinate 634,702 downwards.
CGCCGTGCTGTTCATGGCGCTGCCTGCTCATGCCGAGCTCCTCATCAGCGAATACGTAGAAGGCAGCTCCAACAACAAGGCCGTCGAAATCTACAACCCGGACGCAGCAGAGGCCGATCTGTCGGTCTACAAGATCGAGCAGTACAACAATGGCGGCAGCACGCCCACCGCATCGTTTGCGCTCTCGGGCAAGCTGGCGCCGGGCTCCGTACATGTGATGGCGCATAGCACGCTGGCCAGTGCGCTGGGCACCCGCGTCAACCAGACTGCGGGCTTCTCCTTTAACGGCGACGACGCGCTGACGCTCACCCGCTCTGGCGTTGTTGTCGACCGCATCGGTCAGGTCGGCTATCAACCGCCGTCCGGCTTCTGGGGGACGGCCGTCGCCGGCACGAAGGACCACACGCTGCGCCGCAAAGGCTCGGTGAAGGCGGGTGATACGAACAGTACCGCCGCCTTCGATCCATCCGTGCAATGGGATGCGTTCAACGTCGACGACTTTTCCGATCTTGGCTTGCACAACGGGCAGGGCACCGTCACGCCGCCACCCGCCGCTACCGTGTGCGGTGCCGCAGCAACGCATCTTGCGGATGTGCAGGGCGCGGGCGCAACTTCGCCGCTGGCCGGCCAGAACGTTGAAATCGAAGCGGTCGTGACGGCCGACTACAGCGGCACCAACGGATTCAACGGCTTCTTCGTGCAACAGCCGGACGCGCAGCGCCGAAGGCTGCCCGGCGTGTCGGAAGGGCTGTTCGTCTACGCGCCCGGCGTCACCGCGCGCGCAGGGGACCTTGTCCACCTCGTCGGCAAGGTGGAGGAGAAGTACGGCCAGACGCAATTGACGCTGGCCACGAACGGCCTCGCAAGTTGTGCCAGCGGCAACAGCGTGACGCCAGTCGATGTGACACTGCCCGTGGCCGATGCCAGAGCGCTCTCGGCATATGAAGGGATGCTCGTGCGCCTGCCGCAGACGCTGACGGTGAGCGAAACGTACGAACTCGGACGCTACGGCAGTCTGCTCCTCAGCAACGGGCGCTTGCCATTGCCCACCAACGTGGCCCCACCCGGGAGCGGGGCCGCGGCCCAGGCTGCAAGCAACGCGCTGAACCGCATCGTGTTTGACGATGGCTCCAATCAGCAGAATCCCGCCAGCGTGCGCTACCCGGCGCCGGGCCTGTCTGCGGCGAATCCCGTGCGCGCCGGCTACACCGTGAGCGGTGTGCAGGGCGTGCTGGAAACGCGCTACAACGCCTGGCGCCTGCAGCCCGTTCCGGGCGCGGCCGCGCCGGCTTTCAACGCTGCCACGAACCCGCGTGCGGGTGCACCCGCACGCCACGCCCAAGCCGATGTGCGCGTGGCCTCGTTCAACGTGCTGAACTACTTCAACGGTGACGGCAAGGGCGCCGGCTTCAATGAGCCAACCAACCGGGGCGCCAAGACACAGGCTGAGTTCGAGCGCCAGGAAGCCAAGATCGTTGCGGCCATCCGCGCCATCAATGCCGATGTGGTTGGCCTGATGGAAATCGAGAATGACGGCTACGGTGAACTCAGCGCCATCCGCCACCTAACAAGCCAGCTTGGCGCCGACTGGCGCTACGTCGATCCTGGCGTGCCGAAGCTGGGCAGCGATGCGATTACGGTGGCGATCCTCTACAACAGTCGCACCGTGGAGCCCGTCGGCATTCCGGCCACCCTGGTCATCGATAACAAGAACCGACAGCCGCTGGCGCGAAGCTTCCGACGCATCGGCGGCGCGCAGAACTTTACCGTGGTCGTCAATCACCTGAAGTCCAAGGGCTGCACCGGTGCAACTGGCAAGGACGCCGACCAGGGCGACGGCCAGAGCTGCTGGAACCCCACCCGCGTGCGCGCTGCCGGTCTGATCGCCGACTGGCTGGCGACGTCGCCAACCGGCGTGGCTGACATAGGGCAGCTTCTCATCGGTGATCTCAACAGCTATGCCAAGGAAGACCCCGTCGTGCTGCTTGCCGACAAGGGATATGCCGACATGGTGGAGAAGTTCGTCGGCAAGGACGCCTACAGCTATGTCTACGGCGGCGAATCCGGCTACATCGACCATGCGCTTGCCACCTCCGGCCTGGCCGAGCGTGTACGCGCCGTGCACGAGTGGCACATCAACGCCGATGAACCGATAGCATTGGAATACTCGTTCGCATACAAAAGCGCCGAGCAGCAACAGGCGTTCTACGCGCCGGACGCGTACCGGTCGTCGGATCATGACCCGGTGCTCGTCGACCTCGCGCTCGATACGCAGGCGGCCGGTGGCGGCACGGCTCCTGAAAGCGATGTTGCTACGGGGAGCGGCGCTGGCAGTGCCGGGGCATCGGGTGCGGGTGCGGTGGATCCCCTTGTGGGGCTTGTGCTAGGGGTCGGTGTAGTGGCCCTGGTGCGGCGTCGCGTGTGGCACGCCTGAGCATTCCGGCTCTTCGCCGTCCAGCGTGGTGGCTGCGCGGCCGAGTGCATCCTGGCTTTCTTGCGGTCGCGCTGCTGATGCTCGCATTACAAGCCGGCGGCGCCACGGTCGCGGATGCGCTGCGCTACGAACGTGCCTCCATCGCGTCCGGTGAAGTCTGGCGGCTGGTCTCCGGGCACTTCGTCCATTTCACCTGGGCGCATTGCCTGCTCAATGTCGGTGGTCTCGTCGTGCTGGCGGTCATTCTTCCCGCGTCGCTATGCGTGTGGCGCTGCTGCCTGTGGCTTGCGGCGTCGATCGGTTTCGTGCATTTTTTCGCGCTGCCCGGGCTGCAGCACTATGCCGGCTTCTCGGGCATCGCATACGGTCTCGCCGTGGTCGCGTTGCTGCCCCGTGCGCGTAATGAGCCGATTGCGGCCGTCGTGCTGCTTGCGGTCGTGGCACGGGCGCTCTGGCAGTGCCTGGGCCCCGGCAACGCTGATGCGATGGTTTGGCTGGGAGCGCCGCCGCTTGCTGCTGCGCATCTGGCCGGGCTGGCAGCCGGCGCGCTATTGCTTTGCATTCAGCGCCGGACATCCGCCTGAGTGTCCCGTCCGTTGACGTGCCGGGGCATGCAAGCAAAAGGAGGCCGATCCGCAAACCGGCCCGACGAGCAATGCGCACCGCAAAATCGAGTACCTGAAGACGGTGCAGTCACCCATCAACAGACGATCGAGTCAGGACATTCGCTCGCCGGTCCATGCGCCCGGCAAGTGAACTTTCCGGCGCGCCGGCTTTGGACTGAATTAAGCTTCTGAACTGGCGCGATCGGCAACATCGCGAACCCGACGCGCCGATGCATTCGATTCCGATATGGCGACTGGGGATGATGTGAACAATGTAGCGACGGCGGTGCGCGCGCTGATCCTGGGCGTATGGCTTGGCTTGATGTCCGCCGGCAGCCACGCGGCCGCGACTTCGCTATTCACACCGGAAGAGCACGCGTGGATGGCCGCGCATCCGGTCGTGCGTACCTGCGTCGATGCGCACTGGCGTCCGTTCGAGTTTGTCGAAGCCGGCAAGGTGGTCGGCATGGTTCCGTCGTTCCTCGACGCGGTTGGGCAGCTTAGCGGCCTGCGCTTCGAGTATGTCGACGGTGCGTGCTGGAACGGCTCGGTTGCAGCATTGCGGTCCGGCAGCGTCGACATGTTGCCCGACTGGGGAAAGCACGATGACGTGGTCCCTCACCGAGAGGGTGTCATCGCCAGTACGCCGTACTACGTCGGCACAATTGCGATCGTCACGGCCGAGCGTGAAAACCTGTTTGCCGGTTTCACGCAGCTGGCGGGCAAGCGGATCGCGATCAAAGGCGGCGGCGGCCTCGAAATGGCAATCCGCCATAGCGGCATGCCGGTGAGGTTGCAGACATTCCAGGATGAATCCGACGCGTTGGACGCCGTCGCAAACGGCGAGGCCGACGCCGCGCTCGGGACAGACGCGTCGATCATTCCGCAGTTGCACCGGCAGTTCCAAGGCCGACTCTTTCTCTCGGGAAGCCTCTGGGACCGCCCCTATGCGCTGACGATGGTCACGCGCGAGGACAACCCTGTACTTGCGTCGATTCTCGATAAATCTCTGACCGCCATTCCGGCATCGGACGCAGATGCGATTCGGCGACGATGGCAGGAAACAACCGACTACGGCGCGCCGTCACTTGCGTCGATCCTGCATTACCGCTGGCGGCAGGTCATCCTCGTTGCGGGTGTCGTTCTGGCGTTTGCGGTGCTGGCGTATGTGCTATGGCGCGCGCGTGTTGCGGCCGTGCGCAGCGAGCGTGATAAGGCGATGTTCCTCGCGTTCATCAGCCACGAAATTCGCACGCCGATGCACACCATTCTTGCTTCGCTGGAACTGCTGCAGCGCTCGCAGTTGACCGGCCAGCAAGCCAGTCGTGCCGACGCCGCCGTCTCGGCATCGGAAACGCTCTTGGCGCTGCTTGACGATGTCCTCGAATATTCGCGTCTCGAATCTCACAGCGTGACACTCGCGCTTCAGCCCACGACGATCGGGCAATGGGCCGAGCAGACCCTTGACATGGTCCGTTGGCGTTCAGAGGAGAAGAAGCTTGCGTTGTCGCTCGATCTTGCCTGCGCGCCCGATTTCAGCGTGGAGATCGACGCCATGCGCGTGCGGCAGATCGCTCTGAACCTGCTGGTGAACGCGATCAAATTCACCACGGCCGGCAAGGTCGTTTTCCGCGTCGACTATCTGCCCGGAAAGCGACGCGGCATCGGAACGCTCGTACTTGAGGTCAGAGACACGGGCATGGGCATTCCGCCCGAGCGCCAGCGGAACATTTTCGAGCCGTATGCGCGCGTGGAAAGCCCAGGCAATCGCGGTGCCAGCGGCACGGGGCTGGGTTTGTCGATCTGCCACGAACTCGTCGAGCTGATGGAGGGCGTGATCACCGTCAGCAGCAGCCCCGAAGTCGGCACGGTGTTCACCGTCATGTTGCCGACACGCGAGGCGCACGCAGAGGCGGCATTGCCGAACGCTGCAGATGCATCGCCGGCGTCTGCGCCCCTCGCGATATCGCCGAAGGCGCAAAAGACGCTGTCGCGGGAATCGAAGGAAGGGCCGCTTGTCCTCGTGGTCGATGATCACGAGGCGGTGCAACATGCGATTCAGCATCAGTTGGACGCACTGGCTTGCCGGTCTGCCATTGCCGGCACCGGCGAGGCGGCGCTCGAACAGTTTGCGTCAGCAGCGTTTGACATGGTGCTGCTCGACTGCAATCTGCCAGGCATTGATGGATATACCGTCGCGCAGCGCATGCGAGAAATCGAGCATGAGCGCGGAGGCGAGCGCACGCCGATTGTCGCCATCTCGGCTGCGACCGACGACGCGCACCGTGTGCGGTGTTTCGACAGCGGCATGGACGGTGTGCTCGGCAAGCCGCTGCGCCTCGCCGCGTTGCGGGAACTGATCGAGCTCTGGTGTGCTCATGGTGATTCCGCCCCCAACGCGGAGTCAATGGAGCACGACGTGGCGCCGTCGGCGGACGTACTCGCGATCTATCGACAGACCATGAAGACCGATCTTGAGATGCTTAGCCAGGGCATCGCACATCGGGATATCGAGCAGGCACGTCGAGCCGCTCATCGAATTTCGGGCGCTGCGGCCGTTGTGGAAGATCGGCAGACGCGCAACCTGGCCAGTGAACTGGAACGACGTCTTTCGACCCCGTCCAGCGACATCAACGCGGACATTCAGGCGCTCTTCGTAGAGCTCCAATCGCTGCACCGGGCGGAAACCCCAGACGCCTGATCCTTTCCCTCAGGGGGTCGGCCTCGCCCTGATCCTGCATTCCCGCATATGCGCTGTTCGCCTCTCCTGCGGCGGCGTGCGCGGCATTCCTCCGTCTCGACGGCCCAATCAGCGGAACCGCCGCATTTACAACGAGAAAGCCTCTGCACGTAAGGGGCGCCGGTCTTCATCGTGCAGACCAAACGCATCAATTCAGGCTGCTTTTCAGAGCAGTCTGATATGGCGCGCCCGCCTCGCTTGGAATACTTGCGCCTGCCTCATTCGATAGGCATTTCTTCTCGACCAAGTCCCGGCACCTTTCTGCTGCGGTCTCATTTAAGGGTAAGTCAATGAAAGCAAAACTGTTCCTGGCGGGCGTCGCCATGTCTGCTCTGTCCTCCGTCGCAATGGCCGCCGATCCGGTCGATCCTCCGGTGGTAAAAGAAACGGTGGACGGCGTCATCAACTTCCAAGGCACGATTTTGAACGACACGTGCAAGGTGTCGTCGACCACGGGCGACGCAGGCGCCATCAACGTGAGCATGGGCAACATCGCCGCTGACGATATCGGCACGCTCGCTGCGCCGAAGCGTCTGACGAACGGCGCCGGCGCGGCCAACTTTGATGTGGTGTGCAAGAAGGGCGCCAAGGTCAGCATGAAGTTCGCCGGCAAGGCCGCAGAACTGAGCGCCGACAAGAAGACGCTGCGCGTGAACAACGGCGCCACTGCCGACGGTTTCGCCCAGGGCGTGAGCATCGCCGTGTACGAAGGCACGGGCGCGAGCGCGAATGCGTTCGATCTGAGCAATGGCGACCTGCTGGCACAAACCGAAGTGCCGGAGGGCGGCGGCGCCATCAACGTGCGCTTTGCCGCTGCTTACGTGGCTGCCGACGCCACCAAGGTGAAGCCGGGTATCGCAAATGCAAGCCTGCCGTTCACGCTGAGCTACGAGTAAGCCAAGCGCCAGCCACCCAGGCTGGCTTCAATCGGCAGCGGCGCTCGTCCGCTGCCGCCTCTTTCTTCAAGGCAATTCCGGATATGAAAGCAAAACGATTCGCCGTTGGCGCGGCGTTGGCGTGCGCGTTGGCTGCGTCCGCGAGTCACGCCAGTATTTCCCTAGGTACCACGCGGGTGATCTTTGATGGCAAGAACAAGGAAAGCTCCGTGGTCGTTATCAACGAAGGCGCCGATGCGCTGATCCAAGCCTGGTTGGATCCGCTTGATGACGCCGGCAACACGCAACTGCCGTTTGCGATCACGCCGCCGCTGGCCAAGGTTGGCGCCAAGCAGCAGCAACTTCTGCGCGTGCTTTACGAAGGCGTGGGCATGCCCGCTGACCGTGAGTCGGCCTTCTGGCTGAACGTGCAGGAGATTCCCCAAACAGCCAGCACCGACAACGTGTTGCAACTGGCTGTGCGCCAGCGCATCAAGGTGTTCTATCGGCCCACCGGTTTGCGCGCCGATCCGCTCAAGGCACCGGCAAGTCTGCAATGGCAACTGAACCAAGATGCAGGTAAAGGGATGCTGCGCTTGAGCAACCCGAGCCTATATCACGTGACCGTGGTGGACGCCAAGCTGCACGCGGGCAACGCGGATGAGCCCGTTGCCGACGCCAAGATGATCGCGCCCGGTTCCACGCTGACATTGCCCGTCAAGCTGCCGGTCGGCCATGCCGCCGCACCGGAACTGCGCTACGAAGTCATCAATGACTTCGGCGGCCGCGAAAGCTACCGCGTCACCCTGCACGGCAGCCAGCCGAGCACGCCGGTTTCCGCCGGCAACTGATCGACCCAGTCGAGCCAATCGATCCAGCCTGCATGGGTTGGATCAGCCCGCGCCCATTCGTAGCGGAGCTTGCCTATGTGACACCCCCGATTCTCAAGGCCAAAAGCGAGCATTGCGATGTCTAAACGCCAGACCACCAAAACGTTCCCTAGAAAGACTGATGGAAAAGCGCCCGCTGCTCGCCCCAGCGCAACCCCGCTGTATCTGGCCTTGTGTATGGCGATGTTCAACAGCGCGCGCGCGGCGGAGGGTGAAACGCTCGTCGCGCGGGCCGATCCGACGCTGCTTGCGTTCAACACCGGCTTTTTGCATGGCCAGGGCCGCCCGGCAGATCTGAGTGCCGTGCTCTCTTCCGGCAACAGCGTGCCGCCCGGTACGTATCGTGTCGAGGTGCAAGTCAATGGCGACCTGGTTGGCCGCCGTGACATCGATTTCTATCAGGATGGCGGCAAAGGTAAGCTGCGCCCGTGCCTGACCGCGCAGATGCTGCAGGACTTTGGCGTCGACCTGAGTGCCATCACGCCGCCGCTGGATCTCAACAGCCAGGCGTGCCTGGACTTGCCGCATTTGATGGACCAGGCCTCTGCCGATTTCGACGCCGGCAGGCTGCAACTCAACCTGAGCATTCCGCAGGCATTTCTGTCGCGTGCCGCGCGCGGCTATGTGGACCCCGCCTTGTGGGACGAAGGCGTCACCGCTGGCTACGTCAACTACCAGTTCAGCGGAAACTACGGCCACGGCCGCGTTGGTAATGACAGCAGCAGCTATTACCTTGGCTTGCAGAACGGCGTGAACATTGGCCGTTGGCGTCTGCGCAATGAATCTGCGCTGACCGGCAGCAACGACGGCCGGACCCGCCTCAAAAGCAATCGCACGCTGGTGCAGCGTGATATCGACGTTATCAAAGGGCAGCTGACGCTTGGTGAGCAGTATTCCGACGCTACGCTATTCGACAGCGTACGTTTTCGCGGTGTGCAAGTCGGCTCAGATGACGGCATGCTGCCCGACAGCGAACGCGGTTACGCGCCCGTCATTCGCGGTCAGGCGGCCACCAATGCCGTGGTCGAAGTGCGGCAGAGCGGCTACGTGCTCTACCGCGCCAACGTGCCGCCCGGCCCGTTCCAACTGACCGACATTTTTCCGTCCGGCTCCAACGGCGACTTGGAAATTACGGTCATCGAAGCTGACGGTAGCAAGCATGTCACGCATCAGGCGTTCTCCAGCTTGCCGCTGATGCTGCGCAAGGGCCGCCTGAAGTACAACTTCGCGGCGGGCAAGTACGATGGAGACCAGGGCGCATCGCCCAATCTGGTGAGTGGCTCGCTCGTCTACGGCCTGACCGACAACAGCACGGTGGCCGGCGGTTTCCAGGCCTCGCGCGACTTCCAGGCCGTCAACCTGGGCGTGGGTACAAACACGCCTGTTGGCGCGCTGTCGGTGGACTTCACGCAATCGAGCAGCCGGGCGCAGGGCAAGCGCGATACCGGGCAGAGTGTGCGCATCTTGTATGCCAAGACCTTCACGCGCACCAACACCAACTTCACGCTTGCAGCCTATCGCTACTCCACATCGGGCTATCGCACGTTCAACGACCACGTTAACGACCTGAGCAATACCGACGGTGTGCAATCCGGCCGCAGCCGCTCGCGCATCGACTTGACGACCAGCCAGGACTTAGGCGGGCCAGATCGCAAATTTGGCAGCGTCTACCTGAACGTCAGCCAGCAGACCTATTGGAACCAGCCGGGCTCCAGCCGCAGCATCAGTGTCGGTTACGGTAATAGCTGGAAGCAGCTCAGCTACAACCTGAGCCTGAGCCAGACCAAGGACAGCCGTTTTGGCAGCAACGGCCGCAGTACGCAGGTCATGCTCACGATGTCGATCCCGCTCGGTGGCAAGCTGCAATCGCCGCGTGCCTATACCAACGTGAGCAATGACAGCAACGGCGGCACCAATGTTCAAAGCGGCCTGAGCGGTTATGTGAGCGAAAACACGTCATACGCCATGCAGGCCGGGTATACCAGCCGCGGGCGTGGCGAAACCGGCGGCGCAAACATCACCTACAACGCCGACGCGGGCCAGCTCTCGGCCAACGTCAACTTCGCGCGCGATTACCAATCGGCAAGCGTGGGGGCGACCGGCGCTGTGGTTGTGCATGGCGGTGGAGTCAACCTGAGCCGCACCGTGGGTGACACCTTTGCATTGATGAAGATGGAAGGGGTCAAGGGTGCAGACGTGCGCGCCGATGGCGGCACCTCGGTGGGCCGCAACGGCTATGCCGTGGTTACTTACGCGCAGCCGTACCGCCTGAACGCCTTGAGACCGGACACCCACAACCTGGGGGCGGACGTGGAACTGGAAGACACCGTCAAGCAAGTCGTGCCGCGCCGTGGCGCCATCGTCAAGGCCACCTTCAAGGGGTACAGCGGCCAGCGTGCGCAGTTCGCGCTGCAGCAGGCCGATGGCAAACCGGTGCCGTTTGGCGCCAGCGTGGAAGACGCACAAACCGGGAAACAGTTGGGCATTGCGGACCCGAACGGCAATGCGTTTGTGCTGCTCAACCAAGAGCAAGGCGCGTTGGTTGTCAAGTGGAAAGAAGGCCAGTGCCGGGCGCCCTATGCGTTGCATGCGGCGGAGGCTGGGCGGAATTACCAGCGGCAGACGCTGCGGTGCAAATAAGCGATGCCGCTTCCAATCAGGGGTCAAGAATTGGCGCTCGGATACTCGCGAAAAGATGCAAGGAAAACACGATGGATAAGAAGTTCTCTACTCGATGCTTGAACCGCCTCTTTGGTGGTTTTTGCGTTCTGGTGACGATTTTCTTGGCGACATTCTTTGTTGCGCCAGCTCACGCCCAAACCTGTAAGTTTATCAATGGCCACAATACCCGGACAGTGACGTTCACGATACCTCGCAACCTTAGTATGCCGCGCAATCCGCCAGTCGGGACAGTTGTCTGGGAAAGCTCCACGCAGACGTACTCTGGCCCGGCCGCAGTTTACGAATGCAAAGCAGCCTACAGAACCGGGATAAGGAGTTCGGTCGGTGGGTGGCAAACTGTGGATCAGACCATATTTCCGATCGGCAATACCGGACTTGCGTGGAGTCTAATCGCCAACAACCGGACGATTAAGAGCATATATGGGGCGGGGACGCAGCCAAACGGCGGCGCGAGTGGTTTCGACCGTTGGCAATTCAAGCTTGTAATCAAAGCCATCAAATCGGTTTCGGCCGGCGCCACGATTCCGGGCGGGGACCTCGGCCACTACCGCGTCGAGGAACTCAATGGCCTCACGTTCCAAACGAGCAACTCGGCCAGTGTCAGTGCGCTCAGTTGCAAGACGCCGGATGTCACCGTCAAGATGGGAGAGCAGAACCGCGTGCGCCACTTCAGCGGCATTGGTACGTCGTTGGCACCGGTCAATTTCTCGATTGCCCTGGAAGAATGTCCCGAAGGCATCACGAAGGTGTCTTATTTGCTGAAGCCCAATACGCAAATCGTGGACGCTGCGCGCTCAGTCGTCGCGCTCGATACCACATCGATCGCGAAGGGCGTCGGCTTGCAAATACTTGACGAGAGTGGCAAGCCGGCGGCGCTGAACAAGAAGATTGTTTTTAGCGGCTACGACACGGTTGGCGGAAATTTCAGTATTCCGCTCAAAGCGGCCTATCACCAAACCGCTCCAGTTGTTGAAGCAGGCTCGGCGAATAGCTCTCTGACACTTGTGATGAGCTACGAGTAGCTTGGTGTGCGTGGCAGCTTCGTCGAGCATGGCTGCCGGCGCAATTCATTGATCGGCGTGCTGGTCAATCCAAATAGACACCGTCAAGCAGGTGGTGCCGCGCCGTGGTGCCCTCGTGAAGGCTACCTTCAGGGGCTAAAGCGGCCAGCGTGTGCCGTTCACGCTCCAACAGGCTGACCGCAAACCGGTGCCGTTTGGCGCTAACGTGAAAGACGCGCAAACCGGCAAACAGTTAGGCATTGCGGATCCGAACGGCAATGCGTTTGTGCTGCTCAACCAAGAGCAGGGCACGTTGGTTGTGAAATGGAAAGAAGGACAGTGCAGGGCGCCCTATGCGTTGCATGCCGCAGAGGCCGGTCGGAATTACCAGCGGCAGACGTTGCGGTGCAAATAAGCGGCGCCGCTTCCAATCAGAGGTCAAGCATCCGTGCTCGGATATTCACGAAAGGAATGCAAGAAGACATGATGAAAAAGAAGTTCTCGATTCGATGCGCCAATCGCCTCTTTGGCGGTTTTTTTGTCTGGGTGACGACCGCTTTGGCGACATGTCTTGTTGCGCCAGCTCACGCCCAAAACTGCGCGTTTAATTCTGGTAGTAGTGCCGCAACAGCGACGTACACGATACCCAAAACCCTGAGCGTGCCGCGTAACGCGCCCGTCGGGACGGTTGTCTGGGAAAGCTCCGCGTATACGGTTTACGGTACCAAACGTTACACATGTAAGCTCGGCTACAGAGCCGGGATAAAGAGTGCGGTTGGTTGGTGGTCAACCAAAGACATGACCGAATTTCCGATCGGAGATACCGGACTCGCGTGGAGTCTAATCATCAACGGAACGCCGGTACAGGGCATATACGACGGGCTTGTGCGGGCGGCAGGTCCGCAGAATTTCGACGGTTGGAGTTTCAAGGTATTAATTAAAACAACCAAGGCGGTGTCGGCTGGCGCCGTGGTTCCGGCGGGTATCCTCGGCTACTACAACGTCAATTACGAATTTGATGCCATGACGTTCAAAACGAGCAACGAGGCTAGTGTCAGTGCGCTGAGCTGCAAGACGCCGGATGTCACCGTCAAGATGGGAGACAGGAATCGCGTGCGCGACTTCAGCGGCGTTGGTACGTCGTTGGCGCCGGTCAATTTCTCGATTGCCCTGAAGGAATGTCCCACAGGCCTTAAGAAGGTGTCTTATTTGCTGAAGCCCAATACGCAAATCGTGGACGCTGCGCGCTCAGTCGTCGCGCTTGATGCTGCATCGTCAGCGAAAGGCGTCGGCTTGCAGATACTTGACGCACATGAGAATCCGGTGGCGATGAACGAGAAAATCGTTTTCAGCGACTATGACACGGTTGGCGGAAACTTCAATATTCCACTCAAAGCGGCCTATTACCAAACCGCCCCAGTTGTTGAAGCAGGCTCTGCCAATAGCTCTCTGACTCTTGTGATGAGCTACGACTAGCTTGGTGTGCGCGGCTGCTTCATCGATCTAGGTTCAGGTCGGCGGACTTCGCGCACCAACAAAAAACCCCGCAGAGCCAAGCCCAGCGGGGTTTTGTTGCCAAACGGTGAAGCTGTTTGAAAGGTATTTGGTGGAGCCGGCGGGAATCGAACCCGCGTCCGCAAGCCCTCCACAGAGAGTTCTACATACTTAGTTCTGTCATTTGATTTAACCGCCGCATCGCGGACGAACACGCTCTACGACGGCGATTCACTAAGTTTTCGTCTCTAGGCCCGTGACTCACCTAGAGCTTATCTGACGTAGATGACCTCGCTAGTCTTTCGACCCTAGCCCGTCAGCGAGCCAGTGCGAGGACGGCGGCCCTTAGGCTGCCAGTGCGTAACGTTCGTCGTTAGCAGTTATTGCATTCCCATTGATTAACGAGGTGACGGGTCCTCGGTATGCCCTCCACTGCTTCGCAACCCACGTCGAAACCAGGTCGGCCCCAGTAAGGAAGTGTCGATTATCCCATAGATGGGCTACTTCAGCGAGAAATCAACCCGCGTTGTCTTGCCCTTGTCCTTGATGCCGTCGGCGTTGAGTTTGGGGGCTACAACAAAGAGGCGTCCCGGATCCACTCGTTCGGCAAGTGCAACATGCACCGCATTCGCCCGACGCTGCGCGAGCTCTCGCAGATCCGCATCCGTCACTTGCACATTGGTTTCCATCAGCTTGCGCATCTCGTCGGGCGGCAAGGATTTGGCCAGCCCGATCATGTTGCGCGGTTTCGGGAATTTGGCTGCCTTGTACGCGCGTTCAAGATACTTGTTCTCTTCTTCTGGCTTGACCGTCGTGTCGGCTTCGGCGGAGTCGCCGGCATCCTTGAGCTTCTGTTCACGAATTTGACGGTTCACAGCCTCCCGGCGCAGGCCGTCGCGGTCAAATTCCGGGTCGACGCGGCCGACGATGTCGACCTTGAGCGCCGGGCGGTCCTTGAGAGCAGTGGCGAGCTTGTCGAGCTTGGCGACAGACGCCTGGCTGAGGTCTGACGTTCCTGGAACAAACTCGATGTAGCCGAGTTCTTCGCCGCCGCTGCCGCCGAATGCGCTGGCGAGCAAGGAGAACGGTGCCGTCACGGCGCGTGCAATCAGGTTGACGAACGCGCGCAGGATGACGCCGCCGATGCTGAACTGCGGGTCATCGAGCGAACCCGACACTGGCACGCGCACGTCGATTTCCCCACGCGAATTCTTCAGCAGCGCCACGGCCAGGCGCACCGGCAGGTTGGTGGCGTCTTTGCTTTCTACGCGGTCGCCGAAGGTGAGCTGGTCGATGAAGATATGGTTGTCGGCGGTCAACTTGCCTTGGTCGAGCAGGTAGTGCAGATCCATCGTCAGCTTGCCCTTGGTGATCGGGTAGCCGGCGTATTTGGCGGAGTAGGGCGTGAGGTTGGTCAGCTCTACGCCGTCGGCCTTGGCTGTGAGATCCACAAAGGCCGTGGGCGCGAGCGGGTTGACCTTGCCGTGGATGTCCACCGGCGCCGTGCCGTCGACGCTGCCGCGCAGCGTCACGTCGGCAGGTGTCTGGTTGGCGGCGGTGCTGATCGTGCCGATCGAGCCGCCGATGGCCGTGAGGTTGGCGGTGTAGTTCGGTTTGACGAAGTTGTCGGTGAAGCGGATGTTGCCGTCTTGCAGCGTGATGGCGTCGACGCGCAGATCTGCGCCGCCGGCCTTGGGTGCGGGCGCGGTGGCGGTTACGGCCGATGCAGGTGTCGCCACGGGAGCCGAAGCCGTCACAGGGGCCGCAGCAGGAGCGGAAGCTGCGGAAGCAGATGCCGATGCGGGTTCGCTTTGCGTCAGCGATCGGCGCTCCTCGGTCGGCTGCACGCGGATGTCTTGCAGGTTCAGGCGGCCGTTCGGGTTGATGATGATCCGCGCGTAGAACGTCGATAGCGCAACGGCGCCCACCCGCACGCGCGGCGTGGTGCCGTCGTAATTCGCCTGGATGCGGTTGAGCGCGAGCGAGCGCCAGCGCAGGAAGTCGTCCGAACTTACGCGGTCTTGCAGGCGCACGTTGCCCAGCGTCGCGTTGCCCTGGTAGTTGACCGTCAGAGCTTTGCCCTGATTTAGCACGAGGCGCCCATCCATCGATAGCAGTGCGCTCGTGATTGCCGCATTCAGAGACTTGTCCAGATACGGGTCGAAGCCCGCCAGCGACAGGTTCTGCGAGCTCACACGCAGGTCGGCCTTCAGCGGCTGCGGCACCACCTCGCCGCGCACATCCAGCTTGCCTTTTGCGCCCAGCCCCGCACCAATCTGCACGTTAATGGGCTTGCCGAGATCGGTCGATGCGTTCTGCACGACCACGTTCAGCGGCTCGACACGCACCTTGACCGGGCGCGAATTGGATTGGTCTTCAAAGCCAACGGCACTGTTGTCCAGCTTCAGCGTCTGCACCGTCACAGCCCAAGGTTTTTCGGCCGGGGCGTTCGACTTCGTGCTGGACTTAACCGGCGCCGCCGATTTGCCCGCCGCCGGTTGCGGACCATCGAGCAGTGTCAACGTGGTCGTACCGTCCTTCTTGCGCAGCGCGTCGATCTGCAGGCCGTCGGCGCGCACTTCGTTCAGTGCGATGGTGCGAGCGCTCAGGTCGAAGCTCTTTACATCCGCGCGCAGCAGCTTGGCGCGCAGCGCGGTGTCCTTGCCCGTGGCGGGCGCCAGCGACAGGTCGGCCAGGCTGGCGGTCAGAGGCTCCGCGCGCACGTTGAATTTGTCCGGCCCGAAGTCGAGCGCCACCTTGCCGTCGGCCGACAGGGCGCCGTTCTGCAATTGCGGGGCACCCGCCTGGCGCAGATATGGGCCGATGCCGGCCAGCTTCACGCCGTCCAGCTTCAGTTCCAGCTCGCTGGTGTTTCTCTCCAGCGATGTGTTGCCTTTGACATTGAGCGTGCCGCCTTGTGCCAGCTTGGCGCCCACATCAAGCGTGGTCGAGCCGCCCAACGTACGCACGCCAATGTCGCCGTGGAGGTCTTCCAGTGTCAGGTCGGCAGCCGGCTGCGTGGTCGCGTCTCGCCAATGGACCGTGCTGTTCGCCACTTGCAGCTTGCTGACCACCACATCCAAGGGCTTCGGCTTGGCGATCGGTGCAGGCTCTGCCTTGCCAGCATTCGCTTCGGCAGGTACGGGTTTGCCGCCGAGTTGCGCGAAATTGATCGCTCCATCTGCACCACGCGTGGCATCGACGCGCACGCCATCCAGCGTCAGCGCATCGAGGTGGAATACATTGTCGAGAGGGCGCACGTCGCTCAACGTTGCGCGCACCTGTTTAGCGGCCACCAGTGGCGCTTTCTTGGCATCGACCACTTCCAGGTTGTCGAGGCCGGTCGTGCCATGCAAGCGCAGGACAGGCGCGCCGCTCTTGGGCTTCTGGAACTCGATTGTCAAGTCGGTCGTCAGCAAGCCTCGCGGCACCGCCACCGGCAGCGGGCCGGGCACGTAGCCCAGGTAGCGGGGCAGATCGAGGCCATCGATCTTGACGTTGAGGTTGGATTCGAGCGAATCGGCAAATGGCTTTGTCTTGCCCGCAAAACGCAGCGGTGCGCCGTCGATGCGCGCTGCCAGCAGCGGTTGCACGAAGATGTCTACATCGGCTGGTAGGCTCGCCAGGAAAGGCACGCCGATCTGCAAGCCGTCCACCTTGTGCTGCGTGCCGAGCGGTTGGTCGACAAAATCGATCGCGCCGTTGGCCAACTGCAGATTGGCGAAGACGAAACGCGCCGGCTCGGTTGACTTGGGCTTGGGCGGGTTCTCTGGCTGGCTTAGCCTGTCGACGATATCGGAGAAGTTGAAGCGCTGTTCGGCGGTGCGCACGATACGCACCTGCGGCGCCTCAATGCTGAGCTCTTCAATGACGGGCGCGCGACGGAAGATCGAACTCCACGACGCGTTCACATGCAGATGGCCGACGTCGACGAACGGCGTCTTGCCGTCGCGTTCGGCAATGTGGAGCTGGTCGACATCAAGCCGCAGCGTGTATGGGTTGACGCTGATTTTGCCGACCGAAACCGGCCGTTCCAGCAGCTTGCTGAGCTGGGTTTGAGCCAGGTGTCGCAGCAACGGGGGGCCACCGAATGCGCCCAGCAGCCCGAACGCCACCAAGAAGATCAGCGCGCCGATCCCGGTGCGCTTGGTGCGTCGCGATGTACCGACCTGAGCCGCGCGTTGCCAGCCTGCCGTAGCGCGCACGCGGTCAAACCGCGCGCGCCAGCCGTTGGTATTCGATTGCAGATCAGGGCGCGAATCGGGGGAGTTGCTCATGCTGGTGTCGGTCCGGCCATGGCGTGGCCTACTTCGTCAGTCGGTCGACCGCCACGTCCCCGATGGGAGGCGGCGGTCCTGAAAGGTGCGACGCCCAGGCATTCACCTGGGCATCGTGGTCAAGCGCGTTGCGAATCGAGCAACAGCGGAATCAGCTCGGCCGCGCTCGCAATCAGCGCATCGGCGCGCCATTCCACGGGCGATGGTCCATTACCACAATAGCCGTAACTGGCCGCAATGGTAGGCATGCCGGCAGCGCGGCCGGCTTCGATATCGCGAAGGTCATCGCCTACGTAGACGATCTGCCGTGCTTCGACGCCGATAGATTCGGCTGCGTGCAGCAGCGGGGCGGGGTGGGGCTTGGCATGCGGCGTGGTGTCGCCCGCAACGACACAGGCCGGCGGCACCGGCAACGGCAACTGCGCAACCAGCGGTACCGTCAGGCGGCCCGACTTGTTGGTGACGATGCCCCAGGGGATGCCTGCGCGGCCCAGTTCCAGCAGCACGTCGGCCATTCCGGGAAACAACTGCGTACGCACGCAGATCTCCGCCTCGTAGTTGGCGAGAAACGCCAGCCGTAGGGATTCGAATTCCGCATCCCCGGGCCCAACGCCGAACGCCACGCCAATCAGCCCGCGGGCACCATGCGAGGCAACCGGGCGCAGCGCTTCGTAGTCCACCGGTTCGAGGCCTCGGTCGGTGCGTACCTTGTTGGCCGCCGCGGCAAGATCGGGGGCCGTGTCCGCAAGCGTGCCGTCCAGGTCGAACAGCACCGCGCCCAGCGGATCGGGAAACTGGCGCACGGTCATGCCTCGGCCGGACGGCGCGTCGCCATCAAGTAGTTGACGCTGGTGTCCTGCGTAAGGGCGTAGCGGCCGGTGATCGGGTTGTATTCCAGCCCGCGCATCTCTTGAGCCTGGAGGCCGGCCCCGCGGACGAACGCGCTCAGCTCAGAAGGGCGAATGAATTTGGCGTAGTCATGCGTGCCGCGCGGCAGCATGTTCAGGACGTATTCCGCGCCAATGACCGCCAGCAGATACGCTTTGGCGTTTCGGTGGATGGTGGAGAAAAATACGTAACCGCCTGGCTTCACCAATGTCGCGCATGCGCGAACAACGGATGCCGGATCGGGCACATGTTCGAGCATCTCCATGCAAGTAACGACATCGAAGCTACTCGGCTCGCGTGCGGCCAGCGCTTCCGCGGCGATCTCCTCGTAATCGACGGTAATTCCCGCCTCGAGGCTGTGCAGGTCTGCGACACGCAATGCTTTGCGGGACAGATCGATGCCTTTGACGTTCGCCCCGGCACGCGCCATGCTCTCTGAGAGGATGCCGCCGCCACAACCGACGTCGACGACGCGTTTGCCAGCCAGCGGAGCAATTGACTGAATCCAGTCAAGGCGCAGCGGATTGATTTCGTGGAGAGGTTTGAACTCGCTGTTCGGGTCCCACCAGCGGTGGGCGAGTTCGCTGAATTTTTCGAGTTCGCCGGGATCGGCGTTCGCGTGAGTGGTCGTCATATTGCGCTGCGCCAAGGCATATCGGCTAGGTGAGGAAATGTACCAAAAAGAGTCGCCCCGACCAAATCACGGGGTTCGCAAAAAGGTTTCACATTGAAACAGAGGTGAACAAATGCGCATGCACTTCCTCCAACTGTCACCTTCGCTCAAGGAGAGATCAATGAAATCCAAACAAATTCTGATAGGACTGGGTGTTGCGAGCCTGACGGTGCTGGCGGGCTGCGCCGCGCCCGGTTACGGCGGTGGCTATAACGGTGGGTATGCTCAACAGCCCGCCTATGGCCAACAACCGGCTTATAGCGGGCAGCCGCAGCAAACGGGCGCCCTTTACGGCCGGGTTGAATCGATCCAGCCGATGCAGGCCCCGGCAAATAGCCCGGGCATTTTGGGCACGATCATCGGCGGCGTGGCTGGCGGCATTCTGGGCCATCAGGTTGGTGGCGGTACGGGCAACACAGTCGCGACTATTGGTGGCGCAGCACTCGGTGCCTATGCAGGCAACCAGGTCGAGCAGCGCGCCGGAGCGGGTGGGCAAACGGTGTATCGCATCACCGTGCGCCTGGATGATGGCCGCGTCGCCACCGTCACGCAGCGAAACCCGAACAACCTGCGCGTTGGCGATCGCGCCATGGTTGCTAACGATCAGGCGACACCTTCCTATCAATAAGAAGGACGGTCATGAGAAAGGGGCATCGGGCGCCCCAAACAAAAAAGCGATGGCGCATTTGGTGTCATCGCTTTTTTTAGTGCCCATTTCCGCAGCAGCCCAGAGGAGGGCATTTGCCGGTGTACAGGCGAAAAAAAGCCCAGCGAAAGCTGGGCTTTTTCCCGGTGTGAACCGAATTACTGAGCCTTGCGGGTGCCGACCACTTCGACGTCCACGCGGCGGTTCGGCTGCTGGCAGGCGATTTGTGCCTTGCGAGTGCCCTTGCACGACTTCGGATCAACCTTCAGCTGGCGCTTGCCCTTGCCTTCCGTGTAGACACGGTTGGCTTCGATGCCCTTGCTGACCAGATAGCCCTTGACGGCTTCAGCACGACGGACCGACAGGCGGTCGTTGTACTTGTCCGAGCCGAACGAGTCGGTGTGGCCAACGGCGATCACGACTTCCAGGTTGATGCCCTTCAGCTTCGAGACCAGGTCGTCCAGCTTGGCCTTGCCTTCCGGCTTCAGCACAGCCTTGTCGAAATCGAACAGGGTGTCAGCAGCGAACGTAACCTTTTCGCTCGACACAACCGGGGCAGCCGGAGCAGCCGGAGCAGCCGTCGGAGCAGCAGCCGGAGCCAGAGCGCCGTCGCACTGAGCGTTGGCGGTTGCCGGCGTCCAGAAGCCATTGCGCCAGCACAGTTCGTTCGTGCCGTTCTTCCAGACCCACTCGCTCGTGCCGTTACCCCAGTTGTCGTTGACGGCCTTCTTTTCGTAGGGCACCGACTGAGCGTAAGCGGACGCAGCCATGGCTACCGCAGCTGCAGCGAACGCGAGCTTGGCAAATTTTTTCATATTTCTCCTCTCAGGATGAGATCACCGCAGAAGACTGCGAGCAGATGGGACGAAAACAAGTCATACATTCTTCGGAGTATAACATTCTCGGTGTGGTGAAGGCTCCACTTCGAACAATGTCTGCCTCTTCGCTGGGGGATTGTGCCACAAGCACGCACTCCTAAAAAGCAAATATAAGCGATTCGAACAGGGCGCCACGGCCTTGTGGTGTGTACGCAACAAGGCAGGAAATGGCTCGCAAACCCTTATGGGGACTGGCTCGCCGGTTTTGCCCTCCCTCGCAGGGAACGTGCCCGGGGTTGACGATGCGTCGCTCGCGCGTATGGGGGGAGGGGGCTTGCGGCATGGTAAAATGTTCTGTTATTCGCGCAACCGCAGCGTCCCGCTGTGGGCATCACTGTGCTCACTAGGGGACCTCTCACCGTTCGCCCAATGGATCAATTCGCCAAAGAGACACTCCCGGTATCGCTCGAAGAAGAAATGCGCAGCTCGTACCTCGCTTACGCCATGAGCGTGATCGTGGGCCGCGCCCTTCCAGATGTGCGGGATGGTCTCAAGCCGGTGCATCGTCGTGCGTTGTACTCGATGCACGAGCTGAACAACGACTGGAATCGCCCCTATAAGAAGTCCGCCCGTATCGTCGGGGATGTGATCGGTAAGTATCACCCTCACGGCGACACTGCTGTATACGACACCATCGTGCGGATGGCGCAGAACTTCTCCCTGCGCTACATGCTGGTCGACGGCCAGGGCAACTTCGGCTCCGTCGACGGCGACAACGCCGCGGCGATGCGTTACACCGAAATCCGCCTGTCGAAGATCGCCCACGAATTGCTGGCCGACCTAGACAAGGAAACGGTCAATTTCGAGCCGAACTACGATGGTTCGGAAACCGAGCCGTCCGTTTTGCCAGCCCGCATTCCCAACCTGCTGATCAACGGTTCGTCGGGGATCGCGGTGGGTATGGCGACGAACATTCCGCCGCACAACCTGAATGAAGTCGTTGATGGCTGCCTGCATTTGTTGCGCAACCCGGAAGCGACGGTCGATGAGCTGATTGAGCTGATCCCGGCGCCGGATTTCCCGACGGCCGGCATCATCTACGGCATTTCGGGTGTGCGTGAAGGCTATCGCACCGGCCGCGGCCGCGTGGTGATGCGTGCCAAGACGCACTTCGAGGACATCGACCGGGGCCAACGCCAGGCGATCATCGTCGATGAACTGCCCTACCAAGTTAACAAGCGTACGCTGCTCGAGCGTATCGCCGAGCTGGTTACCGAAAAGCGCATCGAAGGCATTTCCGACATTCGCGACGAGTCGGACAAGTCCGGCATGCGTGTGGTGATCGAACTCAAGCGCGGTGAAGTGCCGGAGGTTGTGCTCAACAACCTCTATAAGAATACGCAGCTGCAGGACACGTTCGGCATGAACATGGTGGCGCTGGTCGACGGCCAGCCGCGTCTGCTGAACCTGCGTCAGATGCTGGAGTGCTTCCTGCTGCACCGCCGCGAGGTGGTGACGCGCCGCACCGTCTTTGATCTGCGCAAGGCGCGCGAGCGTGGTCACATTCTGGAAGGTCTGGCCGTTGCACTTGCCAACATCGACGAATTCATCGCAATCATCAAAGCCGCTCCGACTCCGCCGGTAGCGAAGGCTGAGCTGATGAACCGCAGCTGGGATTCGGGCCTCGTGCGCGACATGCTCGTTCGCGCCGAGAGCGAAACCTCGGGCGGCGGTGGCGCCTATCGTCCGGAAGGTCTGCTGCCTGCATTCGGTATGCAAGGCGATGGTTTGTACAAACTGTCGGACACGCAAGCGCAGGAAATTCTGCAGATGCGCCTGCAGCGCCTCACCGGGCTGGAGCAGGACAAGATCGTTCAGGAATACCGCGAAGTGATGGCGCAGATCGCCGATCTGCTGGACATCCTGGCGCGACCGGAACGCATTACCGCCATCATCGTCGAGGAACTCACCGCGATCCGCGCGGAATTTGGCGATGAGCGTCGCTCGCAAATCGAGCACAATGCGACCGAGTTGGACACAGAAGACCTCATTACGCCGCAAGATCTGGTGGTGACGTTGTCACACAGCGGCTATATGAAGAGCCAGCCGATTTCCGAATACCGTGCCCAGAAGCGTGGCGGCCGTGGCAAGCAAGCTGCCGCGACGAAGGAAGACGACTGGATCGACACGCTATTTGTCGCCAACACGCATGACTACATCCTGTGCTTCTCGAATCGCGGCCGTCTGTATTGGCTGAAGGTCTGGGAGGTGCCGCAAGGCAGCCGTAACTCGCGCGGTCGTCCGATCGTCAATATGTTCCCGCTGTCACCGGGCGAGAAGATCAACGTGATCCTGCCGGTGAAGCAGTTCGATGAGCAGCATTTCGTGTTCATGGCGACCTCCAAGGGGACAGTCAAGAAGACGGCGCTGACGGATTTCTCGAACCCGCGCAAGGCTGGGATCATCGCGGTGGATCTTGATGAGGGCGACTTCCTGATCGGCGCGGACATTACCGATGGCCAGCACGACGTGATGCTGTTCTCAGACGCCGGCAAGGCGGTGCGCTTCGACGAAAACGATGTGCGTCCGATGGGTCGCCAAGCGCGCGGCGTTCGCGGTATGAACCTGGAAGAGGGCCAGCAGGTGATTGCGATGCTGGTCGCGCCGGCGGAAACCGAAGGCGAAGGTGCTCAGTCGGTGACTGGCAGCGTGCTGACCGCCACCGAGAACGGCTACGGTAAGCGCACGCCGATCTCGGAATACACCCGACATGGCCGCGGCACGAAGGGCATGATCGCCATCCAGACCTCCGAGCGTAACGGTAAGGTGGTCGCCGCTGCCCTGGTGGCACCGGAAGACGAGATCATGCTCATCACGACGGGTGGCGTGCTGATCCGCACACGGGTGGACGAGATCCGTGAAATGGGGCGCGCCACTCAGGGTGTCACGCTCATCTCGGTGGGTGAGGGCAACAAGCTGTCGGGGCTGCAACGTGTGATGGAGTCCGATGCTGAAGGTGCGGACGGTGTCGAAGGTGCCGACGCGGCGGATGCCGCCCCCGGTGCCGATGCACAGACGGATGACAGCAGCGAGACATAATTAGAAACATCTTTTGCTTGCCGTTAGGCGCAGTTCTGTCATGATGCCGGACCTGTGCGCGGCAAGGGCTTGGAACTTTTGCGTCACACGCCCGGCCTAAACGCAACGCTTATCTCAAGGGAGCAACAATGCACAAGAGTCTCAAACTCAAACATCTGATCGTGGTGGCCGGTTTCGCTCCGCTGTTTGCGTTCGCGCAGGCTGGCGACGCTGACAAGACGGCTGCCATCAAAGATCTGCTGACGACGATGAACGTCGATGCAGCCATCAAGGGTCAGGGTGAAGTGTTGGCCAACGGCGCTAAGCAGGAAGCCCCGCTGGTGCTGGAGCAGGCACTGGTCGAGAACAAGACTCTGAACGACAAGCAGAAGCAAGCCGCTGTCGACAAGCTGAAGAAGAACGGTGCAGTGCAGCGCATGACCGACGGTGCTGGCAAGGACTTCGACACGGAAGCCTTCCGCAAGGACGCTCTGCAAGCCCACTATGACTCGCTGGGCAAGTACTACTCGACCCAGGAAATCAAAGACTTGACCACGTTCCTGAAGACGCCGAGCGGCCAGAAGTTCATGGCCAACCAAGGCAAGGCCATGCAGGAAGTGTGGGGCAACGTGATGCAGAAGTACGGTCCGCAAGTTGGCAAGAAGATGCGCGACATGGCTGACAAGGAAGTTGCCGCTGCTGCGAAGTAATTAACCGGCATAGGCGGACGATGGGGGCGCAATCCCCGTCGCGCTGCCAGTTGGTAGATAATGGCTGTTTGGGTTTGCGCCCAGACAGCCATTTTTCTTTTGCCCTTCGCCCTATGAACCAAGCGGATCGAGCCCTTCAAGCCAGCCAGGCGCGCGTGTACAACTTTTCGGCAGGTCCGGCGGTGTTGCCGCTCGAGGTGCTGGAACAGGCGAAAGAGGAGATGGTCTCCTGGCACGGCAGCGGCATGAGTGTGATGGAAATGAGCCATCGCGGCCGTGAATTTGAAAGCATCCTGGCAGCCGCGTTTGGCGATTTGCGGCAGTTGCTGGCGGTGCCGGACAACTACGAAATCCTCTTCCTGCAAGGCGGCGCCATCGCCGAGAACGCCATCGTGCCGCTGAACCTCATGCGTCGGCTGTCGGCGGATGCACCGAAGGCTGACTACGTCGTCACCGGCACGTGGTCGGTCAAGTCGCAGCAAGAAGCGCGCAAGTATGGCGAGGTGAACATCGCTGCCACCAGCGAGGCCGAGCGCTTCCACAAGATCCCGGATGTATCGAGCTGGAAGCTGTCGTCGGACGCGGCCTACGTGCATCTGTGCACGAACGAAACCATTGTTGGCGTTGAATATCAGGAGACGCCAGACGTCGGTCAGGCGCACGGGCGTGTGGTGGTGTCCGACGTGTCGAGCCACATCCTCTCGCGGCCGATCGACTGGAGCGGCTATCAGGTCCTGTACGGCGGCGCGCAGAAAAACATCGGCCCTGCCGGCCTGACGATTGCCATCGTCCGCAAGGACCTCCTGGGCCATGCACACCCGCTGTGCCCGTCGGCATTCAATTGGCGCCTGGTGGCTGAGAACGGCTCGATGTACAACACGCCGCCCACTTACGCCATCTACATCGCGGGGCTCGTGTTCCAGTGGATCAAGCGCCAGGGTGGGGTCGAGGCGCTGGAGACGCGCAACATCATCAAGTCGAAGATGCTGTACGACTTTATCGACGCCAGCAGCTTCTACCGCAACGAAATCCATCCGACGTGCCGGTCGCGCATGAACGTGCCGTTCTTCCTCAACGACGAGTCCCGCAACGAGGCGTTCCTCACGCAGGCGCGCGAGCGCGGGTTGGTGCAGCTCAAGGGCCACAAGTCCGTGGGCGGCATGCGGGCAAGCATCTACAACGCGATGCCGCTGGAAGGCGTAGAGGCGCTGGTCGACTTCATGCGTGAGTTTGAAAGAGTGTCTGCGTAAGGCTGACACTCAATCACGGCAGAACATTGCGCGAAGCGCCCGCTTCGCGCGGCAATTGGCAATCCGTTGCCGAACCAGATTCCTACAATGACCAGTCAGTCAGACGATACGAAGCAAAACAAGGATGCCGCATTGGCGGCGGAGCTTGCGCCGTTGCGCACGCAGATCGACGCCATCGACAACCAGCTGCTTACGCTGCTCTCCGACCGCGCCAAGGTGGCGCAGGAAGTGGGCGAGGTGAAGAAGCGCTATTCGTCACCGGCGTTCCGGCCGGACCGCGAGCTGCAGGTCATCCGCAAGATGCAGTCCGGCAATCAAGGGCCCCTGCACGACGAGAGCATCGCCGCCATCTGGCGCGAGGTGATGTCCGCCTGCCGCGGCCTGGAACAGGCGCTGCGCATCGGCTACCTCGGCCCGGCCGGCACGTTCTCGGAGCAGGCGGTGATCGCGCATTTCGGCCACGAGATCCAGCCGATGCCGTGCCCGAGCATCGACGAGGTGTTTCGTGCGGCGGAGTCCGGCACGGTCGATTGTGGTGTTGTGCCGGTCGAAAATTCGACGGAAGGCGTGGTGTCGCGCACGCTCGATCTGTTCTTGCAGACGTCGCTGAAGATCAGCGGCGAGATCGCGCTGCGCGTGCACCATAACTTGCTGCACAAAACGGGCGACATGTCGCAGGTGAAGGTGGTGCGCGCGCATGCGCAGGCACTGGCGCAGTGCCAGCGGTGGTTGAACACGAACTATCCGAATCTGCCGCGCGAGGCTGTGTCGAGCAACGCCGAGGCAGCGCGCATGGCCGGCGAGGACGAAACCGTCGCCGCGCTGGCAAGCGTGCAGGCGGCCAATCGCTACGGCCTGCACGTGGTGCGTGCCAATGTGGAAGACGATCCGCACAACCGCACGCGCTTTGTCGTGATCGGCAACTACGAGACGGAGCCGAGCGGACGCGATCAGACGTCGTTGATCCTGTCGGTGCCGAACGAGGCCGGTGCTGTCTACAAGTTGCTGGCGCCGTTGGCAGAGAACGGCGTGTCAATGTGTCGCTTCGAGTCTCGTCCGGCGCGCAGCGGTGCGTGGGAATACTACTTCTACGTCGATGTGGAAGGCCATCAGCGTGACCCGCAGGTAGCGCGCGCGCTGGAAAAGCTGCGTCACGACGCGGCGTATTTCAAAGTGTTGGGGTCCTATCCCTCGGCACATTGAGGGATTCAAGGCGCTTTGCACGGGCAAGGCGTCGATAACAGAGGAGCACCCCATGTCTTTGCAGTTCGGCCCCGAGTATGTCCGCGCCATCGCCCCTTATGTGGCTGGCAAGCCGATTTCCGAAGTGGCACGCGAGTTTGGTCTGGATGCCGCGCGCATCGTCAAGCTGGCGTCCAACGAAAACCCGTTGGGCATGCCGCAGTCGGCCAAGAACGCGATGGCCTCGGCCATTGATGAACTGGCGCGTTATCCGGACGCCAACGGCTTCAGCCTGAAGGCGGCGCTGCATGCGAAGTTTGGCGTGCCGGAAGCATGGATCACGCTCGGCAACGGTAGCAATGACATCCTCGAACTGGCGGCTCGCGCGCTGGTATCGCCGGGGCAGGCTGTAATTTATGCGCAGCATTCGTTTGCCGTGTACGCACTCGCGGCGCAGGAGGTTGGTGCGCGCGCCATCGAGGTACCGGCTCGCGATTACGGCCATGACCTTGATGCGATGGCTGCTGCCATTACGTCGGACACGCGCCTGATCTACATCGCCAACCCGAACAACCCGACTGGAACGTTCCTGTCGGCCGATGACATTGCGGCGTTCCTGGCCAAGGTGCCGCCGACGGTCGTTGTCGTGCTGGACGAGGCGTACAACGAGTTCCTCAAGCCCGAGCAGCAGTACGACTCCACCGCGTGGGTGCGCCAGTACCCGAACCTGCTGGTGTCGCGGACGTTCTCCAAGGCTTACGGGCTGGCGGGCTTGCGTGTTGGCTATGGCATCGCGCAGCCGCAGTTGACCGATCTGCTCAACCGCATCCGCCAGCCGTTCAACGTCAACAGCCTGGCGCAGGCGGCTGCGGTGGCGGCGCTCAATGATGCGGAATTCCTGTGTCAATCGGCTGAACTGAACGCTGCCGGTTACGTGCAGCTGACGGACGCGGTTGATCGGTTGGGCCTCCAGTACGTGCCGTCCTCGGGCAACTTTGTCTTGGTGCGCGTAGGCGAAGACGCCGGCGCCGGTGCGCGCGTGAACCTTGCGTTGCTAAAGCAAGGGGTGATCGTGCGTCCGGTCGGCAACTACGGCTTGCCGCAGTGGCTGCGCATCAGCATCGGCTTGCCGGAAGAAAACGCCACATTCATCGATGCACTGGAAGAGGCGCTGGCGCAGGAAAAGGCCGCGGCGTAACTTCTACCGCAACCGCTGCAGCGCCCCGTATCAGGCTCGGGCGCTGCGCACATCGGGCTACAATGCCGCTTTGCTTTTTTCTGGCAGGGCGGTGTTGTGGCCTCTTCTTTTTCCAGTTCCCGGTTGGTGATTGTCGGCGTCGGCCTGATTGGCGGTTCGCTGGCGCTGGGCTTGCGTCGTGCGGGGGTGGTCGGGCATGTCGTGGGCGTCGGGCGATCTGCCGCGTCGCTTGAGGCGGCGATCCGTCTGGGCGTGATCGACGAAGCCTTGCCGATGGAAGAGGCCGTGCGTGGCGCTGACATGGTCGTGCTGTGCGCGCCCGTCGCGCAGACGCTGCCGTTGCTGCTCGCCATGCAGCCGCATCTGGGCCCGGACACCATTGTCACGGATGCCGGCAGCACCAAGTCCGACGTCATCATGGCCGCCAAGACGGCGCTGGGCGATCAGGTCAGCCAGTTCGTTCCGGCCCACCCGATTGCCGGCCGCGAACTGAACGGCGTGGAGGCTGCGCTGCCCGATCTCTATGTCGGCAAAAAGACCGTGCTTTGCCCCCTGCAGGAAAATCGCCGCAGCGACGTTGCGCGTGTGCAGGCGATGTGGGAGGCGGCGGGAGCGTATTGCCACATCATGTCGGCCGTGCAGCACGACGCCGTGTTCGCCGCCGTCAGCCACTTGCCGCACGTGCTGTCGTACGCGCTGGTCGCGCAGATCATCAATGCCGAAGACGGTGCGCTCAAGCTCGATTTTGCCGGTGGCGGCTTCCGCGATTTCACTCGCATCGCCGCATCATCGCCCGAGATGTGGCGTGACATCTGCCTGTCGAATCGCGATGCGCTGCTGCGTGAACTTACAACGTACGAAGCCGTGATCGGGCGTCTGAAGGCGATGATTGCGGAGCGCGACGGCGCCGCGCTCGAGCGCGTGTTCCGCCGTGCCAGCGAAGCGCGCTTGGCGTGGCCGCAACGTGTAGCGCCGGGAAATGCCACCGGCGCACAACCTGAATAACGTTTGTTTTGAACTGAGTGGATTCATGGAATATCTGGACGTCGGTCCGCTGAAGACGGCGCGCGGCACCATCAAGCTGCCGGGCTCGAAGAGCATCTCCAACCGTGTGCTGCTGCTCGCGGCGCTCGCCCAAGGCGAGACCGTGGTGCGCGACCTGCTCGACTCTGACGACACGCGCGTCATGCTCGATGCGCTTGGCAAGCTGGGCGTCTCGGTCGAAGGCCTGGGCGACAACGCGTACCGTGTCATCGGCACTGGCGGCCGCTTTCCGAATAAGTCGGCTGATCTGTTCATGGGCAACGCCGGCACAGCCATCCGCCCGCTGACGGCCGCGCTGGCGCTGCAAGGCGGCGAGTACACGCTGCACGGCGTGCCGCGCATGCACGAGCGGCCGATTGGGGACTTGGTCGACGGCTTGCGCCAAGTTGGCGCGAGCATCGACTACACGGGCAACGCTGGCTATCCGCCGCTGGCGATCCACGCGGCGCCGGTCAAGATCGACGCGCCGATCCGCGTGCGCGGCGATGTGTCGAGTCAGTTCCTGACGGCTTTGCTGATGGCACTGCCGCTGGTCGAGTCTGCCGGCAATGTCACCATCGAAGTGGTTGGCGAGTTGATTTCCAAGCCTTACATCGAAATCACGCTGAACCTGATGGCGCGCTTCGGCGTGCAGGTTGCGCGCGACGGCTGGGCGTCGTTCAGCGTGCCGACCGGCGTTGCCTACAAGGCGCCCGGGGAGATTTTTGTGGAAGGCGATGCTTCGTCCGCGTCGTACTTCCTGGCCGCCGGCGCGCTTGGTGGTGGGCCGGTGCGTGTGGAGGGGGTGGGCATGTCCAGCATCCAGGGCGATGTCCGCTTTGCCGACGCGCTTAACCGCATGGGCGCCAACGTCATGGCTGGCGGCAACTGGATCGAAGTGCGCGGCGTCGAGCGCGACGACGGCAAGCTGCACGCCGTCGAGCTGGATTGCAATCACGTTCCGGATGCGGCAATGACGCTGGCGGTGGCCGCGCTGTTTGCCGACGGCACGACCACGCTGACCAACATTGCGAGCTGGCGCGTCAAGGAGACCGACCGGCTGAGCGCCATGGCTACCGAATTGCGCAAGCTTGGCGCCGAGGTAGAGGAAGGCCCCGACTACATTCGAGTGACCCCTCCGTCGCAATGGACCCCGCCGGCCGGCGGCATCGACACCTACGATGACCACCGAATGGCAATGGCTTTTTCGCTGGCGGCGTTCGGCCCGGTGCCCGTGCGTATCAATGACCCGCGCTGCGTAGCCAAGACGTTCCCAGAATACTTCACGGCGTTCGGCGGCATCACCGCTTGAATCGCAATTAACTGCCTGAGTTCATCATGTCCAACACCGCTGCTTCCACGCCGTATCCGGTCATCACCATCGACGGTCCGACCGCATCTGGCAAGGGCACGGTCGCTCACCAGATCGCTGATCTGCTCGGTTTCCACCTGCTCGATAGCGGCTCGCTGTACCGGTTGGTGGCGCTCGCCAGCATGCGCGAGAACATCGACGACCACGACGTTGAGAGCCTCGTGCGTGTCGCACGGAAACTCGATGTGCGCTTCAAGGCAGATCACATCTGGCTCAAGGGCGAAGATGTGAGTTTGGCGCTGCGACATGAATCCGTTGGCAACCAGGCTTCGGCGATCGCCGTGCATGGTGCGGTGCGCGAGGCGTTGCACGCACGTCAGCGGGCGTTCTTGGAGGCGCCCGGCCTCGTGGCCGACGGCCGCGATATGGGTACGGTGGTTTTTCCCGAAGCGGCGCTCAAGGTGTTCCTGACGGCAAGCGTGCAGGCACGCGCCGAGCGGCGCTATAAACAATTGATTGCAAAGGGTTTTTCTGCTACAGTGGAAAGTCTTTCGCAGGACTTGGAGGCGCGTGATTTGCGGGATCGCACCCGCAGTGTCGCGCCGCTGCGTCCGGCGCAAGATGCGCGACAACTGGATTCGTCCGACATGACGGTCGATGAAGTGGTCGCGCAGGTACTGGACTGGTACCGTCAGGTGCAGGGCGCCAACAAGGCGAACTGACTCGGCTGAACTGGTTCGATCGGTGCCGGTGGCATGTCGCCGCCGGCGGTTGTTCAACTTATAACCCCGCATGCGTGTCTTCGCCCATTCTGTGCGAAAGCAATGCGAGGCATGTTCTGCGGATGCCTATTTTTTATGTCCCAAACTAACGAATCTTTTGCCGCCCTGTTCGAAGAGTCGATCGCCCAGACCAATATGAAGGCTGGCGAGGTCATCTCTGCGGAAGTTGTGCGTATCGACCACAATTTCGTCGTTGTGAACGCGGGCCTGAAGTCTGAAGCGTTTGTACCCATCGAGGAATTCCTGAACGATCAGGGTGAACTCGAAGTGCAAATCGGCGACTACGTTTCGGTCGCTATTGACGCACTGGAAAACGGCTACGGCGACACCATCCTGTCGCGCGACAAGGCCAAGCGTCTGGCTTCGTGGCTGAACCTTGAGAAGGCACTGGAATCCGGCGAGATCATCTCCGGTACCGTGACTGGCAAGGTCAAGGGCGGCCTGACCGTCATGGTCAACGGTATTCGTGCATTCCTGCCGGGTTCGCTCGTCGACGTGCGTCCGATCAAGGACACCACGCCGTACGAAGGCAAGACCCTCGAATTCAAGGTCATCAAGCTGGACCGCAAGCGCAACAACGTTGTGCTGTCGCGCCGTGCCGTGGTTGAAGCCACGCTGGGCGAAGAGCGTCAGAAGCTGATGGAGACGCTCAAGGAAGGCGCGATCGTCAACGGTATCGTCAAGAACATCACCGACTACGGCGCGTTCGTGGATCTGGGTGGCATCGACGGTCTGCTGCACATCACCGACCTAGCATGGCGTCGTGTGCGTCACCCGAGCGAAGTGCTGTCGGTTGGCCAGGAAATCACCGCCAAGATCCTCAAGTTCGACCAAGAGAAGAACCGCGTCTCGCTGGGCGTCAAGCAACTGGGCGAAGATCCGTGGGTCGGCATCTCGCGCCGCTACCCGCAAGGCACCCGCCTGTTCGGCAAGGTGACCAACCTGACCGACTACGGCGCATTCGTCGAGATCGAAGCCGGTATCGAAGGCCTGGTCCACGTGTCGGAAATGGACTGGACCAACAAGAACGTGGCCCCGTCGAAGGTTGTCCAGCTGGGCGACGAAGTGGAAGTCATGGTTCTGGATATCGACGAAGACAAGCGTCGTATCAGCCTGGGCATGAAGCAGTGCAAGGCCAACCCGTGGGACGATTTCGCGCGCAACCAGAAGAAGGGCGACAAGCTGGCTGGCCAGATCAAGTCGATCACCGACTTCGGCGTGTTCATCGGTCTGCCGGGCGGCATTGACGGCCTGGTGCACCTGTCGGACCTGTCGTGGCAAGAGACTGGCGAAGAAGCCGTTCGCAAGTACAAGAAGGGCGACGAAGTCGAAGCCGTTGTGCTGGCCATCGACGTCGACAAGGAACGCATCTCGCTGGGTATCAAGCAACTGTCGGGCGACCCGTTCAACAACTTCATCTCGACCAACGACAAGGGTTCGATCGTGCCGGTCACGATCAAGGCCGTTGATCCGAAGGGTGCCGTGGTGCAGTTGGCTGACGACGTTGAAGGCTACCTGCGCGCCTCGGAAATCTCGAGCGACCGCGTGGAAGATGCCCGTAACGTGCTGAAGGAAGGCGAAACGATGACCGCGATGATCGTCAACATCGATCGCAAGTCGCGCAACATCAACGTCTCCATCAAGGCGAAGGACAGCGCCGACCAACAGGAAGCGATGCAGAAGTTCTCGGCGGATACCGGCGCTGCTGGTACCACGAACCTCGGCGCGCTGCTGAAGGCCAAGCTGAACGAAACCAATCAGTAAGCATCAACCGGGTCGACCCTAAAGAACGACGAGGACGCGCGCAAGATGCCCATGACCAAGTCCGAACTCGTGGAAAAGCTGGCCGCTCGCTTTCCGCAGCTGCTGCTGCGGGATGCCGATATCGCGGTCAAGACGATCCTGGATGCTATGTCCGACGCCCTGGCGGACGGCCACCGCATCGAGATCCGCGGATTCGGAAGTTTCGGTCTGAATCGTCGTCCGCCGCGTGTCGGCCGCAATCCCAAGTCAGGCGAGAAGGTGTTGGTACCCGAGAAGCGGGTGCCGCACTTCAAGGCGGGCAAGGAGTTGCGCGAACGGGTTGACCGCAGCCTGGAGCGACAAGGCGAGCCTTCATTGGAGGGTGAGCCTGCCGTGTCGCTCGCGACTGTAAAGGCTTCGAGACAGGCTGACAGCACCCGTCAGGCTGCCGGTTTTCCGGTAGACACGGCTGTGCCGCTGGCAATGTCGCGCTAAGCCTAGGTAGCACTTGGTAGTTTCAGGAACGCCCCGCTTGCCGGGGCGTTTTTTATTCCGGCGATGCTTGTCCGCCGCCAAGCCTGGCGTGGCTGGCCGCCATATGAATCCGCTACAATGCGGCACAACCCGGCAATCGCGCCGTTTCCGGCTGTTGCACCGCCGCCCGTTTCCGAATCCGCATGAAATTTCTCGTCTGGGCCATCCGCATTCTGTTGTTCGTGCTGCTCTTCGTGCTGGCACTGCACAACACGGCGGAAGTCTCGCTCGTGCTCCCGTTTGGCGTGGTCTGGCATGCACCGTTGATCCTGATCGCCTTGGCATTCTTTGTCGCCGGCATCTTGTTGGCCATGCTGGCGATGGCGCCGCGCGTGATGCGGCATCGCTTTACGGCAAGCCGCTTGCGTCGCCAGATCGGTCGCATGAAGAAGGCGGATGAGGTGATCGAGGTGCCCACCCCCGTCGTCGCCGATTCTCCGTATCACGTTCCCGGCCCCAAGGTCTGACGCATGGATTTTGATCTCTGGTGGCTGTTGGCCATCCCCCTGGTGTTTGGCTTGGGCTGGGTGGCCGCTCGGCTCGATGCCCGCCAGTTGCGCACCGAACAATCGTCGCTGCCGCGCTCGTACTTCAAGGGGCTCAATTTCCTGCTCAACGAGCAGCCGGACAAGGCCATCGACGCTTTCATTGAAGTTGCGCGTCTGGACCCGGAGACCACGGAGCTGCACTTTGCGCTCGGTAGCCTGTTCCGCCGCCGCGGCGAAACCGAACGCGCCATCCGCGTTCACCAAAACCTCGTCAACCGCCCCGATCTTCCCCCCAATGAGCGCGATCACGCGTTGTTTGAACTGGGGCAGGATTTCCTGCGCGCGGGCCTGTTGGATCGCGCAGAGGAATCCCTGCGCATGCTGATGGAAGGCACATTCGCTGAGCCGGCCAAGCGCGTGCTGCTCGAGTTATACGAAATCGAGAAGGAGTGGCGCAAGGCCATTGACGCAGCGCGCGAATTGCAAAAGCTGCAAGGCAAGGATTACGCTGTGCAGATTGCGCAGTTCTGCTGCGAGATCGCCCAGGAAACGCTGCAGCGCAAGGATGTACCGACCGCCATCGAGTGGCTGGAACGTGCGCTGCAGGAGAATCCGAAGAACGTACGCGCCACCATTCAGTTGGGCGATGTGGCACAAGGGCAGGGCGATGTGGAAGGCGCCATCAAGCGTTGGCGCAGCATCGAACAGCAAAACGCGGCCTTCTTGCCGTTGGTGGC
Organism: Burkholderiaceae bacterium 26; assembly: GCA_000955795.1. Taxonomy (GTDB): domain Bacteria; phylum Pseudomonadota; class Gammaproteobacteria; order Burkholderiales; family Burkholderiaceae; genus Ralstonia; species Ralstonia chuxiongensis. Next base: position 600,642 of record JYOB01000010.1, on the reverse strand, counting down.
TGAACGCCTGATGAAAGCGTACACGCAGCTTGGCCGAGCCGCCGAGGGACTTGCATGGCTGCGCTCCAAGATGGACGCGCGCCTGGGCCCCGAACTGCTCGATACGGTCTACAAGTACGAATTGGATGTGCACGGTATTGACGATGCCGTGGCGCTGATGCGCGACCAGATCCGTCGTCAGCCGTCGCTGATGGCGTTGACGCGGCTCGTGGAAGCCGAAGCGACTCGCGCGTCCGAGGCGGTTGGCAATGAGGCACCCGCGACGGCCGACGTCGCCGAAAGTGCGCTGGCAGACCCCGTTGAAGCGGGCAGCAATGCCGATATCCAGCGCGCGCAGGATCTCGGCGCCATTCGCGATTTGCTGCAAAGCCGTACGCGCAATCTGGCGCGCTATACCTGCCAGGAGTGCGGTTTCCGCGCGCGTCTGTTCTATTGGCAGTGCCCCGGCTGCAACCGCTGGGAAACATATGCACCGCGCCGTACCGAGACACTCGGCGGCAGCGGCGGTGCGAGCATGTAATTCAGTCCGGCGCGGCCTGTTTGTAGCAGCCGCGCTGGCGCTTTTTTAATCTTCAAGTGTTCGTATGAAAATCACCATCATCGGTAGCGGTTATGTCGGTCTGGTCACCGGCGCATGTTTGGCGGAGCTTGGCAACGATGTGTTCTGCCTCGACGTCGACCAGAAGAAGATCGACCTGCTCAACGCCGGCGGCGTGCCCATCTACGAACCGGGCCTGAAGGAGCTGATCGAGCGCAACCGCGCGGCCGGCCGCATCCAGTTTTCGACCGACGTGGCTGCCAGCGTGGCGCACGGCGACGTGCAGTTCATTGCTGTGGGCACGCCGCCCGATGAAGACGGTTCGGCCGACCTGAAGTACGTGCTCGCGGCCGCCCGCAACATCGCCCAGCACATGACGGGCTTCAAGGTGATCGTCGACAAATCGACGGTGCCGGTGGGAACGGGCGACAAGGTGCGCGCTGCGGTTGGTGAAGTGCTCGCAACGCGCGGCAAGTCGGATGTCGGCTTCTCGGTGGTGTCTAACCCCGAATTCCTGAAAGAAGGCGCTGCGGTGGACGACTTCATGCGCCCGGACCGCATCGTGCTCGGCACGTATGGCGATAACGACGGTCTGCGCGCCAAGGCCATCATGCGCACGCTTTACGCGCCGTTCAACCGCAACCATGAACGCACGTTCTACATGGACGTGCGCTCCGCAGAGTTCACCAAGTACGCCGCCAATTCGATGCTGGCCACACGCATCTCGTTCATGAACGAGATGGCCAATCTGGCCGACAAGGTGGGCGCGGATATCGAACTCGTTCGCCTGGGCATCGGCTCCGACCCGCGTATCGGCTACAGCTTCCTCTACGCCGGCACTGGCTACGGCGGTTCGTGTTTCCCGAAGGATGTGCAGGCGCTGGTGCGCACGGCGCAGGAGTACGGTCAGACGCTGCACGTGCTGGAAGCGGTCGAAGCCGTCAACGACAAGCAGAAGGAAGTGCTGGTCAGCAAGATCGAAGACCGCATGGGCGCCGACCTGACCGGCCGCACGTTCGCCATCTGGGGGCTGGCTTTCAAGCCGAACACCGATGACATGCGCGAAGCGCCAAGCCGCATCCTGATCGGTGCGCTGCTGGGGCGTGGCGCGCGCGTTCAAGTGTATGACCCGGTTGCGATGGAAGAAGCCCGCCATGCGCTGGCGCTCGATCTTTCTGCCGAACAACTGGAACGCGTGACGTTCTGCGCCGGTCAGATGGATGCGCTCAAGAATGCCGACGCGCTGGTCATCGTGACCGAGTGGAAGGCGTTCCGCAGCCCGGATTTCAACGCCGTAAAGGCCCTGTTGAAGACGCCGATGGTGTTCGACGGCCGCAACCTGTTCGAGCCGCAAGCCATGCGCGATGCGGGCTTTGAATACCAGGCCATCGGGCGCTCCACCCAATCGTAATCACCGAGAATCACCGGCCGTTGCCGTTGCCGTTGCCGTTGCCGACGCCCAGACCCATGACCACGCTCGCTTCCGAACAGATCCACGCCGCCCGTATTCTCGTGGTCGGCGACATGATGCTCGACCGCTACTGGTTTGGAGACGTCGATCGGATTTCGCCGGAAGCGCCGGTACCGGTCGTGCAGATCAAGCGCCAGGAAGAACGCCTTGGTGGTGCCGCCAACGTGGCGCGCAACGTGGCGGCACTGGGCGCGCAGGCCACCATGCTCGGGGTGATTGGCGATGACGAACCGGGCCGCACCATCGAAACGCTGCTTGGCGAGAGCCATGTTACGGGTCAACTGCATCGTGACCCGGCGGTCAACACGACGATCAAGCTGCGCGTGCTGGCACGTCAGCAACAATTGATCCGCGTCGATTTTGAGAACGCGCCCACACACGAAGTGCTGATGTCGGTGCTCGATCGTTTCGCTATGCTGGTGCCGCAGCACGACGTGGTGGTGCTGTCGGACTACGGTAAGGGTGGTCTCACGCACGTGGGCAAGATGATCGAGACGGCACGCCAGGCGGGCCGCCGCGTGCTGGTCGACCCGAAGGGCGACGATTATTCGCGCTACAAGGGCGCAACCATGATCACGCCCAACCGCGCTGAAATGCGTCAGGTGGTCGGCTCGTGGAAATCCGAGCAGGACCTCACCATCCGTGCACAGAACCTGCGTCGCGAACTGCAGCTCGAGGCACTGCTGCTTACACGCTCGGAAGAAGGCATGACGCTCTATACCGAGCACGAGGTGTTGCACGTGTCAGCGCAGGCACGGGAAGTGTTCGACGTCTCGGGCGCGGGCGATACCGTGATCGCTACGCTGGCCACGCTGTTGGGCGCAGGCGCCAACATCAAGGAAGCCGTGCAGTACGCGAATCGCGCAGGCGGCATCGTCGTCGGCAAGCTGGGCACGGCTGTCGTCACCTACGCAGAACTCTTCAACTGATCACCTGATCAACGGATCATGACCATCATCGTCACCGGCGCGTCTGGCTTTATCGGCGCCAACATCGTCAAAGGCCTGAACGAGCGCGGCGAGACCGACATCATCGCCGTCGACAACCTGACGCGGGCCGACAAGTTCAAGAACATCGTCGACTGCCAGATCAGCGACTACCTGGACAAGACCGATTTTGTCGAACGCTTTGCGCGCGGCGAGTTCGGCAAAGTCCGCGCGATCTTCCATGAGGGCGCCTGCTCCGACACCATGGAGACCGATGGTCGCTACATGATGGACAACAATTACCGCTACTCGCTGGCGGTGATGCGCGCGTGTCTGGACCAAGGCGTGCAGTTCCTCTATGCCTCGTCGGCGGCCACGTACGGCGCGTCGGAAACGTTCCGCGAAGAGCCCGAGTTCGAGCGGCCGCTCAACGTGTACGGCTATTCCAAGCTGCTGTTCGACCAGATCGTGCGCCGTGTCATGCCGACCGCGCTGTCGCAGATCGTCGGCTTCCGCTACTTCAACGTCTACGGCCCGCGCGAGCAGCACAAGGGTCGCATGGCGTCTGTGGCATTCCACAACTTCAACCAGTTCCGCGCTGAAGGCACCGTCAAGCTGTTCGGCGAATACAACGGCTACCCGCAGGGCGGCCAGATGCGCGATTTCGTGTCGGTGGAAGATGTGGTGAAGGTCAACCTGTTCTTCTTCGACAATCCGGACAAGTCGGGCATCTTCAACCTCGGCACGGGCCGCGCGCAGCCGTTTAACGACATCGCGACGACGGTCGTGAACACGTTGCGCGCAGCGGATGGCAAGCCGGCGCTTTCCACCGAAGAACTGGCACAGGAAGGCCTGATCGAGTACGTGAAATTTCCCGATGCGTTGCGCGGCAAGTATCAGTGCTTCACGCAGGCGGACCAGTCGCGCCTGCGCGCGGCGGGCTACACGGCGCCGTTCCTGACGGTCCAGGAAGGCGTGGAGCGTTACTGCCAGTGGCTGTTGAAGCAGCCGGCCTGATCGGTCAGTCCTGCCAACAATCAGACAGCGTGTGACTTTTTGTTCGCGCGCTGCAGCATCGCCAGGATGCTCTTTAAGATGTGCCGAAACCGCCGCTCACGTGGCGGTTTTTTTATTCCCTATACCAAGGAGAAGCACATGTTGAAGAAGCTGTTGGCCACCGCGTTGATGTCGCTGTCGATGCTGTCGGTCTCGTGGGCCGCGGTAGATGTGAATACTGCAGATCATGCCGCGCTCGAAACGCTGTCCGGCATCGGTCCCAAGCGTTCCAAGTCGATCATTGAAGAGCGCACTAAGAACGGCCCGTACAAGGACGCCGCCGATTTCAAGGCTCGCGTGTCAGGCATTGGCGACAAGACGCTCGTCAAGCTGGAGAACGAAGGTTTGACGTTCGGTGCGCCGGCAGCGGCGCCGGCCACCGCTAAGAAGGACGGCAAGGACGCGAAGAAGAAATAAGTCTGCGATTATCTGCCGACAACGCCCCGCCCCGAGCGGGGCGTTTTGCCATGTGCGGGGGAGGGATTTGGGCTGCATTACAATGCCTTGATTCCCGTCCCTCAAGCATCATGGCCTATCTCACCATCGAAGACACCATCGGCAACACGCCGCTGGTTCAGCTCCAGCGCATTCCCGGCGAAGGCAACGCGCGCCGCGGCAATGTCATCCTCGGCAAACTCGAGGGCAATAACCCCGCCGGCTCGGTCAAGGATCGCCCTGCGCTGTCCATGATCAAGCATGCCGAAGCGCGTGGCCGCATCAAGCCGGGTGACACGCTGATCGAGTCCACGTCTGGTAACACGGGCATTGCCCTGGCCATGGCCGCCGCCGTGCGTGGCTACAAGATGGTGCTGATCATGCCGGAAGACCTGTCGGTGGAACGCCGCCAGAGCATGGCCGCTTACGGCGCGGAGATCATCCTCACCCCCGTCAAGGGCGGCATGGAATACGCACGCGACCTAGCCGACGCGATGGAAAAGGAAGGCAAGGGCGTCATCCTCGATCAATTTGCCAACCCGGACAACCCGCTCGCGCACTACGAGACCACCGGCCCCGAACTGTGGCGCGACACCGAAGGCCGCATCACGCATTTCGTCTCGGCGATGGGGACGACGGGCACGATTACCGGTGTCTCGCGCTTCCTGAAAGAGAAGAATGCCGGCATCCAGATCGTTGGCGCGCAGCCGGAAGAAGGCTCGCGCATTCCGGGCATCCGCAAGTGGCCCGAGGCGTACATGCCGAAGATCTACGATCCTAAGTACATCGATCGCACCGAGTCGGTGAGCCAGTCCGACGCCGAACACATGGCACGTCGCATGGCTCGCGAAGAAGGCATCTTCTGTGGAATCTCTGCGGCGGGGGCGTTGTGCGTAGCGCTGCGTGTAGCCGAGGAAGTCGAAAACGCGACGATCGCTTTCATTGTGTGCGACCGAGGTGATCGCTACTTGTCGACGGGCGTCTTCCCAGCCTGACGGCACGCCGCATCGCCATGAAAAAAGCGCAGCTTCGGCTGCGCTTTTCGTTTGCCTTTGCCTGGGCGGCGGATCACCCCTGCATCGCCTGCCGTACGGCCTGGCCCAGCTCATACACCGCGGCCGCGTAGAAGAAGCTGCGGTTGTAGCGCGTGAGCACGTAGAAGTTACGCAGGCCGACGCGGTATTCGGTTGGCTGCCCAGGCGTGGGCAGATCGATCATCAGCACTTCGGTTTCCTGCTCGCGTGCGGCATCGACGCCCGGAGCCAGGGCCAGACCAGCGCGTGTGAGCCTGGACAACGTCATGCCGGGATACGGCTGGCCGTCTGCGGCCGCTGCCGCAATGCCCTGGCTGTCGGTATCGCCGGCAATGTTCCACATCACAGGGCGGTTCTGCTCCCAGCCGTGCATCTGCAGGAAGCGCGCGACGCTGCCAATGGCATCCACCGCGCTGTTGCGCAGGTCGATATGACCATCGTGGTCGTAATCGACGGCGTATTCTCGGATGCTGGTCGGCATAAATTGCGGAATGCCGACTGCCCCCGCATATGAGCCAAGGATCGAGAACGCATCCGCGCCCGTGTCACGGCACCAGAGCAGGAAATCCTTGAGCTGGTTGCGGAACATCGTGCTGCGGTCTTCGCGGTTGGGCGTGTCGGGGTAGTCGAAGGCCAGCGTGGACAGCGCGTCCATCACGCGGAAGTTGCCCATGTCTCGGCCGTAGATGGTCTCGACGCCCAGGATGCCCACGATCACGTCGGCCGGCACGCCGAATTCGTTCTCCGCGCGGCGCAGTGTGTCGCCGTATTGCTGCCAGAACCGTACGCCGGCGCCAATGCGGATCGGCTCGATGAAGCGGCCGCGATAAGCCGTCCAGCTGCGACGCGCGGGCGTTGCAGGCGGCAGAATCAGGCGCGCCACGGTGGCGGAATAGGCCGTGCCCGCGAACAGTGTATCGAGCGATGTCCGGTCAAAGTTGTACTGGGCGACCAGCATGCCGATGAAGGCCTGCGTTTGCGGGTTGTTGCGATAACGATCGGGGTCGATCTCTTCTTCATGCACCGCTACGCGGCGCTTGGGCGATTTGGCGGCTTTCTTGGCAGCCAGCGAGAGTGCCGGGAAAGAGAGCGCGGAGAGCGCTGCGCCAGCCACCAGGGCGCGCAATACGGGACGACGGGAAGAAGGCGATTGGCTCATGGGCAGGCTTCATACGGGATCGGGGCATTGTAGCGGATGCGTCTGTCGGATCGCCCGGGGCGTGCGGCGTTGTCGCACCGCCGTGCTAACGTAGCGGCTGGAGACACTGAAACACACCGGATCACAACAACATGGCGACCGGCCTCTACACGCATCCCGAATTCCTCCGGCACGAGATGGGACCACACCATCCCGAATGCCCGGACCGCCTGCGCGCGATCGAAGACCAGCTCATCGCCAGCCGCATCGACGACCTGCTCGTTCCCTGCGAAGCGCCCCCGGCCACCGAGGCGCAGCTGTGTCGCGTCCATCGCACCGAATACGTGCGCGAGTTGGTGGCCAGCGTGCCGATTGCCGGCTATATGCCGATCGATCCCGATACCTCGATGAACCCGCACACTTATATGGCCGCGGTGCTGGCCGCAGGTGCCGCGGTGGATGCCACCGACAAGGTCATCGCCGGTGAACTGGAGAACGCCTTCTGCAGCGTGCGCCCACCTGGCCATCATGCGGAGCCGGGCCGGGCGATGGGCTTCTGCTTCTTCAACAACGTGGCCGTGGCTGCACGTCACGCGCTGGAGTATCACGGCTTGCAACGCGTGGCGATCGTCGACTTTGACGTGCATCACGGTAACGGCACCGAAGCGGCGTTCATCAATGAGCCGCGCGTGCTGATGTGCAGCATCTTTCAGCACCCGTTCTATCCGTATTCCGGCACGGAAGCGGTTGCGGCCAACATGGTGAACATTCCACTACCGGCGTACACGAACGGCCTGACCGTGCGCGAAGTGGTGGAGACCATTTGGGTGCCTCGCTTGGAGGCGTTCCAGCCAGAGATGCTGTTCATCTCCGCCGGTTTCGATGCGCACCGCGAAGATGATCTGGGCCAGATGGGCCTGGTTGAGGCGGACTACGCGTGGATTACGAAGCAACTCATGCAAGTGGCGCGCACGCACGCCAAGGGCCGTATCGTCAGTTGCCTCGAGGGCGGTTACAACCTCAGCGCGCTGGGTCGCAGCGTGGTGGCGCACATCAAGGCGCTGGCGGAGCTTTAAGCCGTCGACGATGACGAATCGTTGAGGACATTCGAAAAAGTAATAAAGACATCGTTAAAGAATCGTTCCTCGCATGTAGGGTCTGCCTTACACTAGCGCCTCATTCAAACAAAAAAGAGACGGCAACGGCCTAGGCACAAGGCGGTTGCCGTTTTTGTCTGTACGCATGATCGAACTCAAGGGGATATCGCAGCATTTTCGGGGAGCGGGCGGCCATGACGTCCACGCGCTGCGCGATGTGGACCTCGCCATCGACCGGGGAGAGATCTTCGGCATCATCGGCCGCAGCGGCGCGGGCAAGAGCACGCTGGTCCGCGTCATCAATCTCCTGAACCGGCCGACCTCCGGCACTGTTACCGTGGCAGGGCAGGAGCTCACCGCACTCAATGCCGACGGCCTGCGTCAGGCGCGCCGCAAGATCGGCATGATCTTTCAGCACTTCAACTTGCTGTCGTCGCGCACCGTGTACGACAACGTGGCGCTGCCGCTGGAGTTGGCCGGCACGTCGCGTGAACGCATACGCGAGATCGTGTTGCCGCTGCTGGAACTGGTGGGCCTGTCTGCACACAAGGACCGCTACCCTGCGCAGATTTCCGGTGGCCAGAAGCAGCGCGTTGGCATCGCCCGCGCCCTCGCCAGCCAGCCCGATGTGCTGCTCTCCGACGAGGCGACGTCCGCGCTGGACCCGGAGACGACGCGCTCGATTCTTGACCTGCTGCGCAAGATCAACCGCGAACTGGGTCTGACCATCGTGCTGATCACGCACCAGATGGAAGTCATCAAGCAGGTGTGCGACCGGGTGGCGGTGCTCGACGCCGGCCGGGTGGTGGAACTGGGCCGCGTGATTGACGTGTTCCTGAAGCCCGCGCATGACGTGACGCGTGCGCTCATCGGGGAGGTGATCTCGCAAGAGCTGCCGCCCTCCGTTCTGGCGCGCGTGGAAAGTCGCCTCACCGCACGTGAGCAAGGTGGCCGCGACCACCTGTTCCGTCTCGCCTTTACCGGCGCAGGCGTGGACCAACCGGTGCTGGCGCAGGCGATCCGCAACTACGGGCTCGACTTCAACATCCTGCACGGCCATATCGACGAAATTCAGGGCCAAGCCTTTGGCTCGCTGGCGATCCTGGCGTCGGGCGAAACCTCCGATATCAACAACGCGATGAACTTCCTGCGCGAGCAAGGCGTGGTGGTCGAGGAGATCAACCATGTGGTCTGACCTGACCGATCTGTTCCTGCCAGCCTTCTGGGAAACGCTCGCCATGGTTGGCGTGTCCGGCGGCATTGGTGCGCTGTTTGGCGTGCCGCTGGGCGTGCTGCTGTATCTGACGACTTCGGGCGGCGTGCTGTCGGCGCCGGTGTTCAACCGCGTGGCGGGCCTTGTCGTCAATGCCGTGCGCTCGGTGCCGTTCATCATCCTGCTGGTCGCGGTGATTCCGTTCACGCGCCTGCTGGCGGGCTCGTCCATCGGCACTGCCGCGGCCATCGTGCCTCTGACGATTGCTGCGATTCCTTTTGTTGCGCGCTTGGTTGAGACCGCGTTGCGCGAAGTGGACCGCGGCCTGATCGAGGCCGCCCAATCGATGGGTGCTACGACGGGTCAACTCGTCTACAAGGTGCTGTTGCCCGAGGCGATGCCCGGTATCCTCGCTGGCCTGACGATCACCTTCGTCAGTCTTGTCGGCTACTCGGCCATGGCCGGTACCATCGGTGGCGGCGGCCTGGGCGATCTGGGCATTCGCTACGGCTATCAGCGCTACGAATCGGACATCATGTTGGCGGTTGTCGTCATCCTGATCGTCTTTGTGCAGGCGGTGCAATCGACGGGCGATTGGCTCGTGCGCCGCCTGAGCCACCGTTAATCACCCTATCGACAGACACAACGAGGAAACACAATGAATCGCCGTCAACTGCTGCAATGGTCCGCGAGTCTTGGTGCCGCACTGGCATTGGTCGCAGGCAGCGCCCTGGCGCAGAGCAAGCCGATCAAGATCGGCGTCACCGCCGGCCCGCACGCCGAGATCATGGAAGAAGTGAAGAAGGTCGCCGAGAAGGATGGCCTGAAGCTGCAGATCGTCGAGTTCAACGATTACATCCAGCCGAACGCCGCCTTGGCCGCCGGCGATCTGGACGCCAACAGCTATCAGCACCAGCCGTATCTCGATGACCAGATTGCCACGCGTGGCTACAAGTTCGTGAGCGTCGGCCAGACCATCACCTTCCCGATGGGTATCTACTCGAAGAAGATCAAGTCGCTGAAGGAACTGAAGGACGGTGCGCGCTTCGGCCTGCCGAACGATCCGACCAACGGAGGCCGCGCGCTCCTGCTGCTGCAATCGCAAGGCGTGATCAAGCTCAAGCCGAACGCCGGTTTCAAGGCGTCGCCGCGCGACGTGGCCGAGAACCCGAAGAAGCTGAAGTTTGTCGAGTTGGATGCCGCGCAACTGCCGCGCTCGCTGGATGATCTAGATGCCGCCGCCATCAACGGCAACTACGCCGAGAAGGCCAACCTGGACCCGACCAAGGACGGCATCGCCATCGAAAGCCCGAAAGGCCCGTATGCCAACGTGATCGCCATCCGCGCCGCCGACAAGGACCAACCCTGGGTTGCCAAGCTGGTGAAGGCGTATCATTCCGACGCCGTGAAGTCCTTCGTCAAGACGAAGTACAAAGATGCGGTGATTGTGGCTTGGTAACCACTTTGTGATCCCTCGGTGACCCGGTAGAGGGTTCTACCGAACAGATTGCCGGACGTTTGACTGGCGTCCGGCAAATTTTCGCGGTTAAAATAGCACGACCGTTCGGAAAAATTACGCGAGCGACCGGCCCCCCTTATAATGGCCGGCGTTTTGCAAAATCGTCTTATCAATTAGTGGAGTGAGCGCATGAAAGTCCTGGTCGCAGTCAAGCGCGTGATCGATTACAACGTGAAGGTTCGCGTGAAGACGGACGGCAGCGGTGTCGATCTTGCCAACGTCAAGATGAGCATGAACCCGTTCGACGAGATCGCCGTGGAAGAGGCGGTTCGCCTGAAGGAAGCGGGCATCGCTACTGAAGTGATCGCCGTCTCGTGCGGCGTGACGCAGTGCCAGGAAACCCTGCGCACCGCCATGGCCATCGGCGCCGACCGCGGCATTCTGGTCGAGACCGCCGAAGAGCTGCAGCCGCTGGCCGTTGCCAAGCTGCTCAAGGCGCTGGTCGACAAGGAACAGCCTCAGCTGATCATCCTCGGCAAGCAGGCGATTGACGACGACGCCAACCAGACCGGCCAGATGCTGGCTGCGCTGGCCGGCCTGCCGCAAGCCACGTTTGCCTCGAAGGTGCAGATTGCCGACGGCAAGGCTTCGGTAACGCGTGAAGTGGACGGTGGGCTGGAAACCCTGTCGGTCAAGCTGCCGGCCGTGGTCACCACCGACCTGCGCCTGAACGAGCCGCGCTACGTGACGCTGCCGAACATCATGAAGGCGAAGAAGAAGCAGCTTGACACGGTCAAGCCGGAAGATCTGGGCGTGGATGTTGCACCGCGCCTGAAGACGCTGAAGGTGGTCGAGCCCGCCAAGCGCAGCGCCGGCGTGATGGTGCCCGATGTGGCCACGCTGGTGTCCAAGCTCAAGACGGAAGCCAAGGTGCTGTAAGCGGCGGGTTTGTAACCCTCCCGCAACTGCACGCAACTTCAAGCACACCGAACAGGCAGATCAAGATGACCGCACTCGTTATTGCTGAACACGACAATCATTCCATCAAGGCCGCGACGCTGAACACCGTGACGGCAGCCGCCCAATGCGGTGGTGACGTCCACGTGCTGGTGGCCGGCGCTGGCTGCGGCGCTGCCGCCCAGGCCGCTGCGCAAATCGCCGGCGTGACCAAGGTGCTGTTGGCCGACGCGCCTCAGTTTGCCGATGGCCTGGCCGAGAACGTCGCCGAGCAGGCCCTGGCCGTTGCCGGCAACTACAGCCACATCCTGGCACCCGCCACCGCCTACGGCAAAAACATCCTGCCGCGCGTGGCCGCCAAGCTCGACGTGGCCCAGTTGTCCGACATCACCAAGGTCGACGGCCCGGACACCTTCGAGCGCCCGATCTACGCGGGCAACGCGATTGCCACCGTGCAATCGGCGGACAAGGTGAAGGTGATCACCGTGCGCGGCACGGCATTCGACCCGGCTGCCGCTACCGGTGGCTCCGCTGCAACCGAAAGCCTGGCCGCCGTGGCTGACGCCGGTATCTCGCAATTCGTCTCGCGCGAGGTGACGAAGAGCGACCGCCCGGAACTGACCGCCGCCAAGATCATCGTGTCGGGTGGCCGTGGCGTGGGCTCGGGCGAAAACTACACCAAGGTGCTGACGCCGCTGGCGGACAAGCTGGGCGCCGCGCTGGGTGCCTCGCGCGCCGCGGTGGACGCTGGCTTCGTGCCGAACGACTACCAGGTTGGCCAGACCGGCAAGATCGTCGCGCCGCAGCTGTACATCGCCGTCGGTATCTCGGGCGCGATCCAGCACTTGGCCGGCATGAAGGACTCCAAGGTGATCGTCGCGATCAACAAGGATCCGGAAGCGCCGATCTTCCAGGTGGCGGACTATGGCCTCGTGGGCGATCTGAACGCTGTCGTGCCGGAGCTGGTGACCGCACTGGGCTGATTGCACCGCGCTGCGCGCATCAAGAGAAGCGCGCAGCAATGCCTGACGCAAAGCCGTTTCCGACCTGTTTGGAAACGGCTTTTTTATACGCGAGCGCTATCAGGAGAGTGCGTCACGCATTCGATGAGGCACTGTCCTGATCGCGCTTAACAAGAGTTGGAGAGAGACATGACCTATCAAGCTCCCGTCAAGGACATGCTGTTCGTGATGAACGAGTTGGCCGGCCTGGACAACGTCGCCAAGCTGCCTGGCTTTGAAGACGCCACCGCCGACACAGCGCAGGCCGTGCTGGAAGAAAGCGCGCGCTTTACCGGTGAAGTGGTTGCGCCGCTCAACGCGGAAGGCGACCGCAATCCGAGCAGTTGGAAAGACGGCGTCGTCACGGCCACCGCGGGTTTCAAAGAAGCGTTCGCCCAGTTCGGCCAAGGCGGCTGGCAGGGTGTGCAGCACCCGCTGGAATACGGCGGCCAGGGCTTGCCCAAGCTGATCGCCACGGCGTGCATCGAAATGCTGAATGCGGCCAACCTGTCGTTCGCCCTCTGTCCGCTGCTGACGGATGGCGCCATTGAGGCGTTGCTGACGGCTGGCACCGAAGAGCAGAAACAGCTTTTCGTTCCCAAGCTCATCTCGGGCGAATGGACGGGCACGATGAACCTGACCGAGCCGCAGGCCGGCTCCGATCTGGCACTCGTGCGCACGCGCGCCGAGCCGGTCGGCGACGGCACGTTCAAGATTTTCGGCACGAAGATCTTCATCACCTGGGGCGAGCACGACATGGCCGAGAATATCGTCCACCTTGTGCTGGCGCGGACGCCGGGCGCGCCAGAAGGCGTGAAGGGGATTTCGCTTTTCGTGGTGCCGAAGTTCATGGTCAATGAAGACGGCTCGCTGGGCGCGCGCAACGATGCACATTGCGTGTCGATCGAACACAAGCTCGGCATCAAGGCGAGCCCGACGGCGGTGCTGCAATTTGGCGACAACGGCGGGGCGATCGGTACGCTGGTCGGCGAAGAAAATCGCGGCCTGGAATACATGTTCATCATGATGAACGCGGCGCGTTATGCGGTGGGCATGCAGGGCATCGGCGTGTCGGAGCGCGCGTATCAGAAGGCCGTCGCCTATGCGCGCGACCGCGTGCAGAGCCGCCCCGTGGATGGCTCTGTTGCCAAGGCCGTGCCCATCATTCACCACCCGGATGTGAAGCGCATGCTGCTGACGATGCGCGCCATGACCGAAGGCGCACGCGCGCTGGCCTATGTGGCTGCTGCAGCGTGCGATGCCGGCCATCACGCGGCCGATGACGCAACGCGCAAGCAGAACGCAGCGCTGTACGAATTCCTGGTGCCGATCGTGAAGGGCTGGAGCACCGAGATGTCGATTGACGTCACCAGCATGGGCGTGCAGGTGCACGGCGGCATGGGCTTTATCGAAGAGACGGGCGCCGCGCAGTTCTATCGTGATGCGCGCATCCTGCCGATCTACGAAGGCACCACGGCCATTCAGGCCAACGATCTGATCGGCCGCAAGACGGTGCGGGATGGTGGCGCAGTGGCACTGGGCATTTGCGCGGAAATCGCCAAGGTGGAAGCGGCGCTGGCAGCAAAGGGCGGTGCGCATTGCGACGCGATGCGGGCGCGTCTAGCAGCAGGTCGCGAGGCACTGGAATCGGTGGTGCGCTTTGTGGTCGCGCAGACCAAGGCGCAGCCGAATGCCGTGTTCGCGGGCAGCGTGCCGTATCTGCGACTGTGCGGCATCGTGCTGTCGGGGTGGCAGATGGCGCGTGCGTTGCTGGTGGCGATCGACCGCGAGAGCGAAGACCCGAACTTCTACGGCGCGAAGATCGCCACGGCGCGCGTGTTCGCTGACGTGTTGCTCACGCAGGCACCCGGTATTGCGCAGAGCGTGCTGACGGGCGGCGAGACGATCGGTGCGACGCCGGAAGTGCAGTTCTAAGCGGTATCAGCGGAACAAAAAAGGGAGGCTTCGGCCTCCCTTTTTGTTGCATGCAGCGTAGGTGATCAGGCAAGCGCAGGCTTGGTTGCCGGCATCTGCGTGCCGCCCAGGTAGCGATACACCGACAGGTCGTCCGAGCGGATGGCAGGCGAGCGGCCCGACACCAGATCCGACAGCAGCTTGCCCGAGCCGCATGCCATGGTCCAACCCAACGTGCCATGGCCAGTGTTGAGCCACAGGCCGCGCACGGGTGTCTGGCCGACGATGGGCGTGCCGTCCGGCGTCATCGGGCGCAGGCCGGTCCAGAACGAGGCGCGCGACACATCCCCGGCACCCGGGAACAGATCGTTGACCACGAACTCCAGCGTCTTGCGCTTGCCCGGGTCCAGGCGCTTGTCATAGCCGACGATCTGCGCCATGCCGCCCACGCGGATGCGGTCGTCAAAGCGCGTCACGGCGACTTTGTAGGTCTCGTCCAGGATTGTGGATGCAGGGCTCTTCGCCGCGTCCGTCATCGGTACGGTGATCGAGAAACCCTTGAGCGGGTAGACCGGCACGTTCACCAGATTCTTCAGGAACGGCGTGCTGTAGCTGCCCAGCGCCACGACCACGAGATCGGCGTCGATCGGCTGGCCGTCGACCAGCGCGCCGCGTACGGCGTCGTTCTTGAAGATGAGGCTGTTGATCGTGCTGTTGAAACGGAAGCGCACGCCTAGCTTTTCCGCCATCGCGGCGAGGCGCGTGGTGAAGAGTTGGCAATCGCCCGTTTCGTCATTGGGCAGGCGCAAGCCACCGGCCAGCTTGTGGCGGGTCGAGGCCAGGCCTGGTTCACTGCGCACGAGGTCTTCGCGTGAAAGCAGTTCGTAGGGCACGCCGGCGCGCTCGAGCACGGCGATGTCGTTCGCGGCGCCGTCGAGCTGTTGCTGGGTGCGGAAGATTTGCAGCGTGCCTTGCTGGCGGCCTTCGTAGGCGATGCCGGTGTCAGCGCGCAGGTCGCGGATGCAGTCGCGGCTGTACTCAGCCAGGCGAACCATGCGCTCCTTGTTTTGCGCATAGCTGGCGGCGTCGCAGTTGCGCAGCATCTGCCACATCCACTTGAGTTGGAAGAGCGTGCCGTCGGGGCGGATGGAGAGCGGCGCGTGCTGCTGGAACATCCACTTGATGGCCTTGAGCGGTACGCCCGGGGCGGCCCACGGCGACGCGTAGCCCGGCGAGATCTGGCCAGCATTGGCAAAGCTTGTCTCCAGCGCCGGACCGGCTTCGCGGTCGACGACGGTGACTTCATGGCCTGCGCGGGCCAGGTAATAGGCGCTGGTCACGCCAATCACGCCGCTGCCAAGAACGAGTACGCGCATGGTGATACTCCCCGGAGATGCATTTGCGATAGATGTCGCTATCGTATTCGTAGAAGTCCAGCAATTGTTTCTGTATATTTATCGGAAACAGAAACAAATTCGATTTTCAGGCGTTTTCAATCATGCGAACCCAGCGCAAGCCCGTCCGGGCCCTCGATAAGCTCGATCGGCGCATCCTCGACCTGCTGCAAAAAGACGGAAGGCTGTCGATGAAAGAGCTGTCCGAGGCGGTCGGCCTGACCATCACGCCGTGCATCGAGCGTGTCAAACGGCTGGAGCGCGAACGCTTCATCCTTGGCTACTACGCGCGGCTCAACCCGGCCATGCTGGGCGCGTCGCTGCTGGTGTTTGTGGAGATCAGCCTGGGCAGCAAATCCGGCAACATGTTCGAGCAGTTCCGGCGCGAGGTGCTGCGCATTCCCGAGGTGCTGGAGTGCCACCTCGTCTCGGGCGATTTCGATTACCTCATCAAGGCGCGCATTCGCGAGATGAGCGAATACCGCCGCTTGCTGGGCGACATCCTGCTGCAACTGCCCGGCGCAGTGCAGTCCAAGAGTTACATCGTGATGGAAGAGATCAAGGAGACGCTCGCCATCGATGTGACGGAAGGGGCCGCGTGACGTAGCGTTGTCACGGAAACGCCTTAGGCTGGCCGGCACCTTCATCACCGACACCGGAGCCCGCATGTCCGACCAGCCGATCTTCAAGCCGACCCGCCGCACGCTTATCAAAGGTCTCGTTTCCGCCAGCGGCACCGCGCTGCTCGGCTCGCGTATTGGCGATGTGCTGGCCCAGGGTGTCGCGCCGGCCGCCGTGACGTCCGAGCGCCTGCGGCCGCAACTGCCTGGCGGTGTGATGAGCGGTGATATCACGGCCGACAGTGCCATCGTCTGGAGCCGCACCGACCGGCCTGCGCGCATGATCGTCGAATATTCCACGGACGCTGCCTTCAAGAGCGTCGCGCGTCGCGTTGGCCCAGCGGCCCTCGAAAGCGGCGGGCTCACAGCCCGCGTTGACTTGACGGGGCTGCCCGCTGGCGCTGACCTGTTCTACCGCGTCCGCTTCCAGGATCTCGTGCACGACAAGGTCTTCAGCGAGTCCGTCACCGGCCGTTTTCGCACGGCACCCGTGTCGGCCAATCGCCCGATCTGCTTCGTCTTCTCTGGCGATGAAGCTGGCCAGGGCTGGGGCATCAACGAGCGCTTTGGCGGATATCGGCTGTACGAAGCGATGCGTCGCGAATCGCCCGACTTCTTCATCCACTCCGGCGACCAGATCTACGCCGACGGCCCGATCCAGGCCGAGGTGAAGCTGCCCGACGGCTCGATGTGGACCAACCTTGTTACCGAGGCCAAGTCGCACGTTGCACAAACGCTCGACGATTACCGGGGTGCCTTCGCCTACAACCAGCTCGACAAAAACAAGCGGGCGTTCTCGGCTGAAGTGCCGTTCCTCGTGCAGTGGGACGACCACGAAGTGCGCAACAACTGGTATCCCGGGCAGCAGATCGGCCCGGAAGAGAAGCGCTACCAGGAGCGCAGCGCGTCGCTATTGGCCGCCCGCGCGAAGCAGGCGATGTTCGAGTACAACCCGTTCCGATTCAACCCGATCGACCCCGAGCAAATCTACCGCGTGTTCCAGTACGGGCCGCTGCTCGACGTTTTCATGCTGGACGAGCGCAGCTATCGCGGGCGCAACTCGCCGAACCGCCAGACCAAGCTGGATGCCGATTCGGCCTTCCTCGGCCCTGCACAGGCCGCGTGGCTCAAGCAATCGCTCAAGCAGTCGAAGGCGACTTGGAAGGTGATTGCGAGCGACATGCCGATCTCGCTGATCGTGCCCGATTTGAATCCGGACGTGCCCAAGGGCACCTACGAAGCCTGGGCCAATGCGGATGATGGCGCGCCGTCGGGCCGCGAACTGGAACTGGCGGAGATCCTGCGCTTCATCAAGCAGGAGAACATCCAGAACGTGGTGTGGGTGACGGCTGATGTGCACTACGCACAGGCCACGTACTACCACCCGTCGCGCGCGAAGTTCACCGAGTTCAAGCCGTTCTGGGAATTCGTCGGTGGGCCGATCAACGCGGGCACGTTCGGGCCGAACGAAGTGGATCAGACCTTTGGGCCGGACCTGCGTTACATCAGCATTCCCAAGGACAATCCGCAGAACCAGTCGCCGGCAGCGCTGCAGCAGTATTACGGCCGTGCCAAGATCGACCCGGCCACGCGCACGATGCACGTGTCGCTGCACGACCTCGATGGCAAATCGCTCTGGGAAGTGAAGCTCGATCCCGAGGCGTAGCCGGCGTCACCCGCAGCGGGGCGGGGGCGGATGCGATAGGATCAGCGGGCCCCCGCATCCATTCTGTTTCCGCTGTGTCTGATATGTCCGATCGCCACGTCCCCCGCAAGGGACGCGGCGCCACTTCCAATCTGCAAGGCCGCTTCGAACGCGACGAACGCGCGCGCGTCGACGACGGCTGGCAACCGCTCGTCGGGCATCTCGATCCGGATGACGCGCCGCCGCGCATCCAGACTTCCGTCTCGATCGAACGTGCGCGCTCGATCCTGAGCCATAACCAGTCGCCGGATATTCCGTTTGGGGTGTCGCTCAATCCGTATCGTGGGTGTGAGCACGGTTGCGTGTATTGCTTTGCGCGGCCGACGCACGCGTACCTGGAGTTGTCGCCGGGTCTCGATTTTGAGACCAAGCTGTTCGCGAAAGCCAATGCCGCCGAGGTGCTGCGTGAGACGTTGGCCAAGCCCGGCTACCGTTGCGAGGCGATTGCGCTGGGCGTGAACACCGATGCGTATCAGCCGATCGAGCGCGAGTTGCGCATCACGCGCGACGTGCTACAGGTGCTGCACGATTGCGATCACCCTGTCGGGCTCATCACCAAGTCGACATTGATTGAGCGCGATATCGATTTGCTCGCCCCGATGGCGGCAAAGAACCTCGTCGTAGCCGCCGTCACGATCACCACGCTCGACGCCGATCTGGCGCGCAAGCTGGAGCCTCGCGCCGCCACGCCATCGCGCCGCCTGCGCACGATTCGCACGCTGGCCGAGGCGGGCATTCCGGTGGGAGTCAGCGTCGCGCCGATGATTCCGTTCATCACGGACGACCACATGGAGCAGATTCTGGAGGCTGCGCGCGAGGCGGGCGCCACGTACGCGAGCTACATCGTGCTGCGTTTGCCGAATGAGCTGAACGCGGTGTTCCAGGATTGGCTGACGGCGCATTTTCCGGATCGGGCGCAACGCGTGATGAACCGTATTCGCGATCTGCACGGTGGGCACGATTACAAGGCGGATTTCGCCACGCGCATGCGCGGCACCGGCATCTGGGCGGACTTATTGCGGCAGCGTTTCTACAAGACCGCCGACAGGCTCGGCTTCAGTTACCACCGGTACAACGAACTGGTGCTCGATACCTCGCAGTTCAAACCTCCGGCGCGCGCCGTCAAGCCGCGAAAGCCGGTCGATGAGCGCCAGGGCAGCTTGTTTTGACTACTGCGACAGTTCTTTCGCGGCCTGCACCTGCGTTTCGAAATACGTCTGGAAGGTGATGGCGAGACCGGCCATCAGCAGGCCCGTGCCGATCATCAGCGTGAGGATACTGAGCAGAACGACAGGCCAGCCCGAATGTGTGGGCGCGCCGTCGGCATTGAATTGCGCATCCCATTTTTCGTCGGGGCGCAGGCCGTAGACCAGCGCAGACAGATAGCCCGCCAGCACTGAAGATCCACCGATTATTGCGCAGACCCAGCCCGGGACGCTCGCACGCTGCGTCGACCACAGCAGCGCCACGCCAATCGCGCCGAGCGCCATGGCAAGCACTTGCGACCACGCCCAGAAATCGCGTCCGCCCTTGAGGTAGAAGCGATGCGCGCCCACGCTACCGAACAGGAAGGCGAGCAGCACGGTCAACAGCTTGGATTTTTTCTGGAGAGCGGTCGTAGGCATAGCGGGCGGTGGACACACGGCAAGAGACAGCGCCGCGCATTCTACGCCCAACATCAACCGCGGCGCAGCCAAAATGGCGGCGCCGGGAGCGCGTCCTAAAGACGCATCAGCAACTGGAAGAAGAGGCCGTCAGTTCGGCCGGATGCGCGCAACGCTGCGGAGCGCTTGCGGCAGGAGAGGCAGGATCACTAAATCGGAACCGGACGCAGCGACGGGACGCTCATCGAAACCGTCGCGTCTTGCTGTAGCTGGGGTGCTTGATGGCGCGAACCGACTTCACCGTAGAGCAGGTGAGCGAGCATCAGCATAAAGGCCGTGGTCCAGATCAGGCCGAGGATAAGCCGCACGTGGCGGTGGAGGGGAAATGACATTGGAGCACCTGTTGTCGTTGTGATTGGTGTGATGCCGCGTGCACGCCAAACGTGTGCACGTGACATCCAATCCGACTCAGGTGCCCCCGGCAAGTTCCGGGATGTGAAATGAGGCCGCGTATGTGCCTCAGCCTCGGCGCGAGCCGCGCCAGTTACCTTGGTCGCCGTTGCCGCGCTCCTGGCGCATGCGTTCTTGCTGTTGCTGCCAGTCGCCGCGGCCGCCGCCATCCCGAGGTTGAACCCGGCCATTGAGGCGATCATCGGCGCGGGCGCGTGCCTCCATGCGCTCCATTTGCGCGCGGATGCGGGCGGCCTGCTCACTACGCGTGTCGGCAAAGAATTGCGCCACCAACGGACGCGCCTGCGGTGTCGTCTGTGCCGTTTGCGTCCAGACGGGCAGGGCGGATTTTGCAAAGGCGACGGCGGCTTGACGCGCCGATGCGTTGGCAGCCACAGCGCCCGCAGAGGCGACGATCAGAACGCCTGCCGCCAAAGGGCGAAGCAATGCGCGAATCGGCATGGCTATCTCCTGTCGGGCAAGGATTCGAGAGCGCCACGCGCCGCGTGCTTCTGGTGTGTGCAACAGAGATCGGCAGCGCGTGTTCATGCTTGTCAATGTAAGGCTTCACTCAGTAGGCATCCACTGTCCGAACGTTACCCGTGTAACGAGATGTTTCGTCCACGCTTTGCCATGGCGAGGGGCGACGCCGAGGTCATTTCCCGGTGTAGCGGATGCGATACACAGCGCCGGCCAAGTCGTCGGACACCAGCAGGCTGCCGTCGGGTGCCACGAGCACATCGGCTGGGCGTCCCCACGCCTGTTCGCCTTGCAGCCAGCCCTGCGCGAACGGTTCCTGCTTCGTCACATTGCCAGCAGCGTCCAATGCGACGCGCATGACGCGGTAGCCCACTTTCGACGATCGGTTCCAGGAGCCGTGCTCGGCAATGAAGATGTTGTTCCGGTACTCCGTCGGAAAGCTGCCCGCTGCATAGAACCGCATGCCTAACGCCGCCACGTGCGCCCCGAGCTTGGCGGCAGGCGGCACGTAGTTGCTGCAAGGGTGTCCGGCGCCGAATTCCGGGTCCGGAATGTTGCCCGCGTGGCAGAACGGGTAGCCGAAGTGCGGATTGGGTTGAGTGATGCGGTTCAGTTCGTCGTCGGGCACATCGTCACCCATCAGATCACGGCCGTTGTCGGTGAACCACAATTCGTGCGTGGTCGGGTGCCAGTCGAAGCCGACCGTGTTGCGAATGCCTCGCGCCACCAGTTCCAGTCCGCTGCCGTCGGCGTTCATGCGCATGATGTTGGCGTACCGGTTTTCATCGGGGCGGCAGATATTGCAGGGTGCGCCAACAGGCACATACAGTTTTCCGTCTGGCCCGAATGCGATGAATTTCCAACCGTGATGCGTTTCCGTCGGCAGCTTGTCATTGATGACCACGGGCTCGGGCGGATTGCCGAGTCGTTTGTCGATGCCATCAAGCCGCACCACACGCGAAACCGCAGACACATACAGGTCGCCGCCACGCCATGCCACGCCAACAGGGAGTTGCAGCCCAGACGCCACCACATGGATAGGCGCATTCGGCGTCTGCAATGACATCGCGTAGACTTTGCCGGCGCGGCTCCCGACATAAAGAATGCCGGCTGGAGAAAGCGCCATTTCACGTGCGGCCGGCATCGCGTCGGTCAGCACTTCGACACGGAAGCCGGGCGGTACGTGGAGTGTCTCGATGGAGAGCTGGGCGAGTGCTGCAGCCACTCCACCAAGCCAAGCTGCGACCACAATGGCGGCCTTTACGTACCGTCCTTGCCGCGCGTGCCGCCCGGCATCTCCATTCGCTACGCCTAAGTGTTTGTTTGGTCGGAGAAATTGCGCTATACTTGCGTGTTTCTCTGTACGCATACCCAGTTTTTCAAGGAATAGATCCATGGTCGTGATCCGTCTGGCCCGCGGTGGCTCCAAGAAGCGCCCGTTCTTCAATATCGTTGCGACCGACTCGCGTAACCGCCGTGATGGCCGTTTCATCGAGCGCGTCGGTTTCTACAACCCGCTCGCCGGTGAAGGCGAAGAAGGTCTGCGCATCGTGCAAGACCGCCTGACCTATTGGGAAGGCGTGGGCGCACAACTGTCGCCGACGGTTGCCCGTCTGGTGAAGCAAAACGGCAAGAAAGCCGCTGCCTAAGTTTTAGCATGCGTCGATCGACGGTGCCGTCCGAGCACTTCCTGCTGTGACGCGCGCCGCATCGACACGGCCCGGTCCTGTGGCTGCTGCAACGCAGGCAACCTCGCAAAAGGTTGCCGAACGGCTCCAAGCCATGCGCCCGGGCGCGGGCTCCAACCCGGCGCTTCCCGACGATCTCGTCGAGGTGGGTTATGTCGGTGGAGCCTACGGTATTCGCGGTTGGATCAAGGTCCAGTTGCACGGCGATGCCGATGCGCTGCTGAATGCTCGCACCTGGTGGCTCAAGCCGGCTGCTGGGGCACTGGCAACGTCGGCAGACTGGCGGGTGTTTCCCGTCGGCACGTCGCGTGAGCATAGCGGCACGGTGGTGGCGGGTTCGCCTGCCGCGCCCGATCGCAATGTCGCCGAGGCACTGCGCGGCTATGCCGTGTGGGTCAGCCGGGCCGATTTTCCCGAGCCGGACGATGACGAGTTCTACTGGGTCGATCTGATCGGCGCCACGGTCGTCAACGAGCAACAGGAAACGCTTGGCACGGTGGGCGGCCTGATCGACAACGGTGCGCATCAAGTCCTGCGTATCGTCGGTGAGGGCGAGGTTGAGCGGCTCGTGCCGTTTGTCGAGGTTTACGTGAAGTCGGTGGATGTCGCGGGCAAGCGCATCGTCGTCGACTGGGGTCTGGATTACTGAACATGCGGCCGGAGAATTCGGCGATGCAGTTCGACGTCGTCTCGCTGTTTCCGGACATGTTCCGGGCGCTCACTGACTGGGGGATCACCAGCCGTGCAGCCAAGCAGCAGGTGTACACGTTGCGCACCTGGAACCCGCGCGATTTCACGACGGACAACTACCGCACTGTGGACGATCGCCCTTACGGCGGTGGTCCAGGCATGGTGATGTTGGCCAAGCCGCTGGAAGCCGCGCTGGACGCGATTCATGAAGCGCAAGCGCCGGCGGCTTCGCATGTGGTGTTGCTGTCGCCGCAAGGCAAGCCGCTTACGCACAAGCGGGTGATGGAGCTGGCGCAACTGCCGGCGCTCACGTTGCTGTGCGGACGCTATGAAGCGATCGATCAACGACTGGTCGACCGTCGCGTAGATGAAGAAATCAGCCTTGGCGATTTCGTCCTCTCCGGCGGAGAGATTGCAGCGATGGCGATCATCGACGCCGTAGTGCGGCAGTTGCCCGGCGTGCTGGGCGATGCGCAGTCGGCGGTGCAAGACAGCTTCGTCAACGGTTTACTCGACTGCCCGCACTACACGCGGCCGGAAGAATATGAAGGTGTGCGTGTGCCCGATGTGCTGCTGGGTGGTCACCACGCCGAGATCGAGAAGTGGCGCCGCCAGCAGGCGCTGTTGAATACGATGCGCAAGCGGCCCGATCTGATCGAGGCAGCGCGCAAGCAGGGTTTGTTGTCCCGCAGCGATGAGGTCTTCCTCGCTGCCGCGGCGATAACGGCAAAGGGGTCAGAGGCTTCCACACCGGAAGGTTCGACCAAATGAAGTTCCCATCCTCTACCGGGGCCGCGGTCAACCGATCAGGCAAAACGCCGGCATGATGGTCTAGGAGAAAAAGATGAATATCATCGAGCAAATCGAGCAGGAAGAAATCAAGCGCCTGACGGCCAACAAGACGATCCCCCCGTTCGCCCCTGGTGACACCGTGATCGTCAACGTGAACGTCGTTGAAGGCACCCGCAAGCGTGTGCAGGCGTATGAAGGCGTCGTGATTGCCAAGCGCAATCGTGGCCTGAATTCGTCGTTCATCGTTCGCAAGATCTCTTCGGGCGAAGGCGTGGAGCGTACGTTTCAGCTGTACTCGCCGCTGCTGGCTAGCATCGAAGTGAAGCGTCGCGGTGATGTGCGCCGTGCGAAGCTGTACTACCTGCGCCAACGCTCGGGCAAGTCGGCACGCATCAAGGAGAAGCTGACCTTCAAGCGCAAGGAAGCCGTAGCGGAGTAATCTGCGCGCGTTGCGAAAAGGCACCTTCGGGTGCCTTTTTTCTCTTTTGCGGCGGAAGATTGACCGCATATGTATTTTTAGCCCATCACTATTCATTCCGATCCGATGCGCCGTCCCTTGTTCGATCCTGAGCAGTTGCCGGTGGTGCCGACCGAGGCATCGTTGCCGGCGCTCGAGGTCGCGCGGTTGACCGCCGAGTTCGTACGCGCACGGCTGCAGATGCCGCCCGACTGGCAGCCGGAGCAGACGGATGAATCCCGCCTGATCGATGCTTCGCTCAAGTTGCGCGAGGCGGCGGTGTTGGTGCCGCTGGTGCAGCGCGAGGTGGGTCTGACGGTGCTGCTGACGCAACGCAATGCGTCGCTTAGTCAACATGCCGGCCAGGTCAGCTTTCCGGGCGGCGGGCGGGAAGATTTCGACCTCGACATGGTCGACACGGCGCTGCGCGAGACGATGGAAGAGGTCGGCATCAGTGCGAATCACATTGAGGTGATCGGTCGCCTTCCTGACTACATCACCGGGACGGGTTTCCACGTGAGTCCGATTGTCGGACTGCTGGCGCCCGATTTCACGCTTCAACCCGACCCCAGCGAAGTGGCCGAGGTGTTTGAAGTGCCGCTGGCCTTCTTGATGGACCCAGCCAACCACGAAGTGCGCGAGCTGCGTTGGGAAGACCGTGTGCGTCGTTTCTACGCGATGCCGTATCGGCGATCTGACCAAGCGCCAGACGCTGGTTATCACTTCATCTGGGGCGCGACGGCGGGCATGCTGCGCAACCTGTATCACCTGCTGGCAGCGTAGCGTTGGCGCGAATATGAGCCCCAAGGTGCGCTGTTGCGCGCACGCTGTGTGCTATCGTCTTGCACATCGCCTCCACGGCGTGATCCACGCCTTCGCAACGCCCTTCCAATGACTTTTTTCTCCGTACTCTGCGCGCTGATTCTTGAACAGTTCCGTGCGCTCAGCCGGGACAACCCGATCTACGACGTCGTACGCGCACTGGCCGCGCGGGCAGAAGAATGGTTCGACACGGGCCATCGTCGCGATGCCGTGCTCGCTTGGTGCGTGGTTACGCTGCCGGCCGTGGTAGTCGTGGCGCTGGTGCACTACCTCCTGTCGTCGATCAGCCTTGGGCTGGCGTTCCTGTGGAACGTGCTGATGGTCTACCTGACGCTTGGCTTCCGCCAGTTCAGCCACTACTTCACCGATATCCACGAGGCGCTGCGCAGCGATGACGTTGTCACTGCGCGCCTGCTGCTCAACGAATGGTCGGGGCAGGACACGACCGACATGCCTGTCAACGAGATCGTCCGCCACACGCTCGAATGCGCGATCGTGGCGGCGCATCGTCACGTGTTTGGCGTGTTCTTCTGGTTCCTGGTGCCGATCGGGCCGGCGGGCGTTGTGCTGTACCGCGGCGCTGAATACCTCGCTCGCCACTGGAGCGACACGTCGACGGAGCGCAGCCCCGCGCTGGGCCTATTCGCCCGTCAGGCATTTTTCGTCATCGACTACATCCCCGCGCGCCTGACTGCGATTGGCTTCTCCATCGTGGGTAACTTTGAAGATGCCGTGTACGCGTGGCGCAACCGCGCTGCCAAGTGGAACGACGAAGTGAATGGCATCCTGCTGGCGGCCGGGGGCGGCGCACTCGGAGTGCGCCTGGGTACGCCCATTGCGCAACGCGATTCGGTCGACAGCATTGCCGACGAAGACGGCGCCTATCCGATGGAAGTGGGGCAGGAGCCGAATGTCCGCACGCTGCAGTCAGCTGTGGGGCTGGTGTGGCGCGCGGTGGTGCTGTGGATGCTGCTGCTGGCGATGCTGTCGATTGCCGTGTGGCTGGGCTGATGCGGCACGACGCCTAGCCGCTGAACGATCAATCAGGCCGCATCCTCGCGGTCTTTGCCGCAGCGCCAGCATTGGGCGAACTGCGGCTCGTGACTCTCTCCGCAATGCACGCAACGCCATGCCGGCCCGGTGGGCGGATGCTGCGCTTGATCGAGCAGCGCTTGAGCCTGCGCTTCCTGCGAGGGGTTCACGAGCCAGACTTGCGCTGCGCAGTCCTGCGGCGGAACATCACCCGCTACGCTGCTCAGGTAAATGTTGCGCAGCTCGGTGCGGATGCCGGCTGCAGACAGCACGTTCTGCCAGTGTGCCGCCATGCCGAGCGATGAACTGCTGATCAGCAACTTCATCCCAGCCCCCCGAACGTGTTACGAAGCCGCTACCAAGGCTTCTGTTGCTCCGATTCGTGCAGCAGTTGCGCATAAAGCTGGTGCCGCCGTGGATCGATCTTGCCTTCGGCCATCGCACCCAGAATGCCACAGCCAGGTTCTTGCAGGTGCCGGCAGTTATAAAAGCGGCACTCGGTTAGGCGGGGGCGGAATTCGGGAAAGGCGCGTTCCAACATGCCTTCGCTCAGGTGATGCAGGCCGAATTCCTGGAAGCCCGGCGAGTCGATCAGCACGCCGCCCTGGCCCCATTCAGCGGGTAGGTGATAGAGCCGCGTGAACGTGGTCGTATGCTTGCCGGAATCCAGCTTCTCGGAGATCTCGCGCGTTTGCGCGTCCACGCCCGGAATCAGCAGGTTCAGCAGCGATGATTTGCCCATGCCCGATTGTCCGATCAGGATCGAAGCGCGCGCAGCCACGTGCGGTTCGAGCGCGGCGTGCGCGGCGTCCGGCGCGCCATGGACGGTCAATTCCACGATCGTGTAACCCAGCTCTCGGTAGAGGGCCAGGCGTGAGCGAGCCGTCTCCAACCGCGCGGTCAGGTCGATCTTGTTGAGCAGGATCAGTGGGGTGAGGCCGAGGGATTCTGCCGCGACAAGCGCGCGGCCAAGCAGATCTTCCGAAAAGCTCGGCTCGGTGCCGAGCATGATGATGATCTGATCCAGGTTCGCTGCCAGCACCTTCGATTTGAACTGGTCGGAGCGGTGGAGCAGGTTGCGGCGCTCGTCCACGCGCACGACGACGCCCTGGTCGACGGCGGTGGCTTCATAGACCACCCGATCGCCGACAGCGCATTCGCTGCGCTTGCCGCGCGGGAAGCATTGCAGGAAGCCGCCGCCCTCGCGTTCTACCAAGTAATGGCGCCCGTGCGCGGCGATGACAAGCCCGTGTTCGCCGGTGGCTGCCTGCTTATGGGCGCGGCCCGGTTTGCCGCGCGTCATGCCGTGCGAGCCTGCACAAGGCGCTCCACGCGCTGCGATGCAGTCGGGTGCGAATAGTAGAACGTTGAGTAGACCGGGTCCGGGGTGAGCGTCGATGCGTTGTCCTGGAACAGCTTGACCAGCGCCGAGACAAGTTGATTGGCGTCGGCGTGCTCGGCGGCGAAGGCATCCGCTTCGTAT
This sequence comes from Burkholderiaceae bacterium 26, assembly GCA_000955795.1. Taxonomy (GTDB): domain Bacteria; phylum Pseudomonadota; class Gammaproteobacteria; order Burkholderiales; family Burkholderiaceae; genus Ralstonia; species Ralstonia chuxiongensis. Next base: position 573,186 of record JYOB01000010.1, on the reverse strand, counting down.
TCGTCCTTGCGCGACGACAGGCTCGCCAGCGGCGAGACGAAGAACGTGAACACTGGCAGCACCAGGAAAAACAGCATCAGCGCCAGCGCGTGGTTGTCGGAGAACAGGTTGGGTGCGACGCCAAGACCCAGGTAGAACCATGTGCGCGTCATAAGCCAGCCGAGCAGCGCCAGCGCACCGAGGCTCAGCACGAACGTCACGGCGATGCGCTTGGTGATGTGGTGGCGCTTGAAATGGCCTAGCTCGTGCGCGAGCACGGCTTCCATTTCGGACGGGTTCAAGCGGGCAAGCAGCGTGTCGAAGAAGACGATGCGCTTGGTTGCTCCAAAGCCGCTGAAGTAGGCATTGCCGTGGGCGCTGCGGCGGCTGCCGTCCATCACGAACAAGCCCTTGCTGGCGAAGCCGCAGCGCTGGAGCAGGCTCTCGATGCGCGAGCGCATTTCCTCGTCCTGCAGCGGGGTGAACTTGTTGTAGAGCGGCGCGATGACGTTCGGGTAGATCGCCTGAACAAACAGCATGAACGCCATCCACACGATCCAGGTGTATAGCCACCAGTACGCGCCCATCTTGTCCATCAGCCAGAGCACCGCCAGCAGCAGCGGCAGACCCAGCACGGTGCCGATGGCCAAGCCCTTGAGGTTGTCGGCCAGCCACAGCTTGAACGTCATCCGGTTGAAGCCGAATCGTTCTTCGACGACGAACTGCCCGTACAGCGAAAACGGCAGCTCGATCACGCTGCTGATCGCGATGACTGATGCGATCAGCGCCACGCCATACGCATAACCGGGGCCAAACACGCCCAGCCATGCCTGGTTGACCCAGTTCAGTCCGCCGAGCAGCGTCAGCGCGATCAGCAGGGCGGCTTGAACCGGCACTTCCAGCATCGCCAGACGGGTGCGGGCGATGGTGTAGTCCGCGGCCTTGCGGTGCATGTCCAGCGTGATCGACTCGGCGAACTGCGCAGGCACGGCATCACGGTGACGCGCCACGTGACGGACTTGCCGCGCGGCCAGCCACAGGCGCGCGGTGGACATCAATACAAGGGCGATCAGGAATACAGCGGTAAAGGCGGGCATGTGGGGAAGCACCTATCAGATATGCGAAAATTATAGCCTTCAGTCATTTTCTCAAGGCCCTTGAGTGAGCACCCCAGTGAGTACCCCTGTTTCGTCCGTTGCATCCTCCTCGCCCGCCAACCGCGTTGCCGCCAAGAGCGATAACAACCTCGTTTGGCTCGACATGGAGATGACCGGCCTGAGCCCCGAAAACGACCGCATCATCGAAGTGGCCGTGGTGGTGACGGATTCGGAGTTGAACCTCCTCGCTGAAGGCCCCGTGTTGGTGATTCATCAGTCCGACGAGCTGCTCGACGGCATGGACGCCTGGAACAAGGGAACGCACGGCCGTTCGGGGCTGATTGACAAGGTCAAGGCGTCGACCACGACCGAAGCGGAAGCGGAAGCCGAATTGCTGGCGTTCCTCAAGAAGTGGGTACCGAAGAGCAAGTCGCCGATGTGCGGCAACTCCATCTGCCAGGACCGCCGTTTCATGGCGCGCTACATGCCCAAGCTCGAGGAGTACTTCCATTACCGCAACCTGGACGTCTCCACGCTCAAGGAACTCTGCAAGCGCTGGCAGCCGGCCATTGCCAAGGGCTTTACGAAGCACCAGCGGCACACGGCGTTCGCAGACATCATCGAGTCGATCGAAGAGCTGCGCTATTACCGCGAGCACTTCATCCGCGACGTGCCGCAAACGCCGGACGCTGAAGCGCTGGCGTCTTCGGTGGCCCCGTAAGCGTTAAACCTGCAGGGGTTTTGCGCGCACAGCGTGCTTGGGCCGCCAGGCCTTCACTACGCTGTCGTGCGTCTCGACATACGGGCCGCCGATCAGGTCGATGCAGTACGGCACGGCCGCAAAGATGCCCGGCACCGTGGCGCGGCCTTCCACATCCTTCAAGCCTTCCAGCGTTTCCTTGATGGCGCGCGGCTGACCGGGCAGGTTGATGATCAGCGTGGCGCGCGACGGCGTTTCGCGGATCACCGCCACCTGACGCGACAGAATCGCCGTCGGAACGAAGTGCAGGCTGATCTGGCGCATCTGCTCGCCGAAACCTGGCATTTCCTTGGTGGCGACGGCCAGCGTGGCTTCGGGCGTCACATCGCGACGCGTCGGGCCGGTGCCGCCCGTGGTGAGCACCAAATCGCAGCCAGCATGGTCGACGAGGTCGATCAGTGTTTCGGCAATCGCCGCTTGATCATCCGGAATCAGCCGCTCCACCCCTTGCCACGGCGATGAGAGCGCGGTGCCAAACCAGTCCCGCAGCGCGGGAATCCCTTCATCCTGATACGTGCCGGCCGAGGCGCGGTCCGAAATCGACACGAAGCCAACGATCAGTTCGTCGGCGTGGTGACGGGCGATCGGCGCGGAGGGGGCGGGGGCTGTCATGCTTCGTCGTCTTCGGCTTCGGGTTGATCGGCGTCGTCTTCGTCGCGGTCGTTGGCCGACAGGGCCTGCTTGACCATTTGGAACAGCTCGCGCGACGACTTGGGCGGCTTGGCCAACTGTGCTTCCTTGCGCGCATTGCGCACCAGCGTACGCAGCGCCTGCACGTCGGAATCCGGGTGCGCTGCAATGAACTCGGTAACGGAGTCGTCGCTGGCGATCAGGCGGTCGCGCCAACGCTCGATGGCGTGCAGACGCGCGGTTTCCGCCTTGGAAGCGCCAACGAAGGTGGCCAGGACGCGGCGGATGGCTTCGACTTCCTCGTCGGTCAGGGCGCGCATCAGCTTGCCGATGTACTGCATCTGGCGGCGCTTGCCTTCATGGGCGGTGGTGCGTTTGGCTTCGCGCAGGGCGTCGAGCAGCTTTTCGGGCAGCGGCACCTTGGCGAGTTTGTCCTTGGGCAGCGCTTCCAGGGCGGTGCCCAGGTCTTGCAAGGCATTCACCTCGCGCTTGCGCTGCGATTTGCTCTTGGGCGTATCCGGATCGTCCTCGTCACCGATGTCGGTGCGCACGACGGGTTGGAGATACGTGGGGTTGTGTCGGGATGCTCGGCTCATGGCGCGCATTGTATCTTGCTATGATGGGCGCTTTCGCCAGTTCTTGCCCGCTTTTGGCAAAATCCCGGCACCCGTTTCTCCCCTCCATTGCCTATGTCTCAAACGCCCGATTCCAAGACCGCCCCTGTGTTTGCCTACCGCCGCGAGCAGCTCGAGGAGATGGCCACCGATGTGCTCCGCATTGCACGCGAACTCGGCGCCTCCGATGCCGCAACGGAAATCTCCGAAGGCCAAGGCCTGTCGGTCACAGTGCGCAAGGGCGAGATCGAGACCATCGAGCAGAACCGCGACAAGATTGTTGGCGTGACGGTCATGCTCGGCAAGAAGCGTGGCAACGCCAGCACGTCGGACTTTTCGCCGGCGGCACTGCGGTCCACCGTCGAGGCTGCCTACAACATTGCGCGCTTCACTGCCGATGATGATTGCGCCGGTTTGGCAGAAGAAGAACTGCTGGAGAAGCACCCGCAAGACCTGCAGCTCTATCACCCGTGGATGATCGATGCGGAAGCCGCCGTGGAGATCGCACGCGCTGCTGAAGCCGCTGCCTTTGCCGTAAGCCCGAAGATCCGCAACAGCGACGGCTCGAGCATCTCGGCGCAGCATTCGCACTTTGTGTTGGCCACGTCGCGCGGTTTCATGGCGGGCTACCCGTATTCGCGTCACTTCATTTCGGCCGCGCCGATCGCCGGTTCGGGCGCGCATATGCAGCGCGACGATTGGTATTCATCCAAGCGCTCGCCGGACGATCTGGCCGCACCGGAAGCGATCGGCAAGTACGCGGCGGAACGTGCGCTGGCGCGTTTGTCCGCGCGCCGGCTGACAACGCGCAAGTGCCCCGTGTTGTTCGAGGCGCCGCTGGCGGCGGGTTTGCTGGGGGCGTTTGTGCAGGCGGTGTCGGGCGGGGCGTTGTATCGCAAGTCGACGTTCCTGCTCGATACGCTGGGCAAGGAAGTTTTCGCGCCGCATGTGCAGATCACGGAAGACCCGCACGTCCTCAACGGCATGGGGAGCGCCCCTTTCGACGAGGAAGGCGTACGCACGCAGCGCCGCGATGTGGTGAAGAACGGCGTGGTGGAGGGCTACTTCCTGTCGACGTATTCCGCGCGCAAGCTCGGCATGCAAACCACGGGCAACGCCGGCGGCTCGCACAACCTGACGTTGTTCTCCGACAAGACCACGCCTGAGGATGACTTTGCCGGCATGCTGCGCCGCATGGGCACGGGCCTGTTGGTCACCGAGCTGATGGGTCAGGGCGTGAACTACGTGACGGGTGATTACTCGCGCGGCGCGTCAGGCTACTGGGTTGAGAATGGCGTGATTCAGTATCCGGTGGAAGAAATCACGATTGCCGGCAACCTGGGTGAGATGTTCCGCCAGATCGTCGCCATCGGTGCCGATGCGCTCGTGCGTGGTACGAAGGAAACTGGCTCGATTCTGATCGAACAGATGACGATAGCCGGCGAATAAATCGCCACCGCCGAAATAAAAAACGCGCTCGGAACTGAGCGCGTTTTTTTATGGCCTGCTGGGATTATTGCTCGTCAGATGGCGGGCGTTCGTACGTAACGAACGCGTAGTCGAAATCGTTGGGCGCTGCCGCGTGGTGCGTCTCGCGTGCGACCTCGTGCCAGAGCTTCGGGTCGGGCGCGGGAAAGTGCGCATCGCCTTCGAAATCGGCGTCGATCTCCGTGACGATCAGGCGGTCTGCGCTCGGGAGCGCATCCGCGTACAGTTGTGCGCCACCGATCAGAAAGATCTGCTCGGCGCCGACGCACAGGCGCTGCGCATCTTCCATCGAAAATGCGATCTCGCAGCCCGGCAGTTCGAGCTTGGCATTGCGCGTGACGACAATGTTGCGCCGGCCCGGCAGCGGGCGGCCGATTGAATCGTACGTCTTGCGGCCCATCACGATGGGCGCGCCCATCGTGGTGCGCTTGAAGTGCGCGAGATCTTCGGGAAGCCGCCAGGGCAGAGTGTTGTTGCGGCCAATCACGCCGTTACGGGCGCGGGCGACGATGAGCGTCAGGATGGTCATACGGTTACACGGCCACCGGTGCTTTGATCGCAGCGTGGCTCTGATAGCCGACGATCTCAAAGTCTTCGTACTGGTAGTCGAAGATGCTCTCGGGCTTGCGTTTGATGTGCAGTTTCGGCAACGGCAGCGGTTCGCGCGCGAGCTGCGTCTCGACTTGTTCGAAGTGGTTGTTATAGAGGTGGCAATCGCCACCGGTCCAGACGAAATCGCCCACATCGAGGCCAGTCTGCTGCGCAACCATATGCACGAGCAGCGCGTAGCTGGCAATGTTGAACGGCACGCCAAGGAAGATATCGGCGCTGCGCTGGTAGAGCTGGCACGACAGCTTGCCGTCGGCCACATAGAACTGAAAGAACGCGTGGCAGGGCGGCAGCTTCATGCGCGGAATCTCGGCCACGTTCCAGGCGGACACGATCAGCCGACGCGAATCGGGGTTGCGCTTGATCTGCGCGATCAGCTCGGCAATCTGGTCAATGTGTTCGCCATTGGGCGTCGGCCACGAGCGCCACTGGGAGCCGTAGACGGGGCCCAGTTCGCCGTCGGCGTCGGCCCACTCGTCCCAGATCGTCACGCCGTTGTCTTGCAGCCACCGCACGTTGGTCGAGCCCTGGAGGAACCACAGCAGTTCATAGACGATGGACTTGATGTGGACCTTCTTGGTGGTCACCAGCGGAAAGCCGTCTTGCAGGTTGAAGCGCATCTGGTGGCCGAACACGGATCGCGTGCCGGTGCCGGTGCGGTCGGCTTTGTCGGTGCCATGTTCGTAGACATGGCGCATCAGGTCGAGATAAGGCTTCATGCGAGCGCGGGCGAAGAGGCGGGCGTCTGAAATCGGGTGAGCCGCATTGTAACGTGAGCGGCGCGACGTCGACTGTACCGGGAGTGTCGGGAAACTGGCCCGGTCGAATGGACGGCACAGCTGGACTGACAAAGCGCAGAACTGTCGATGTTGTCAGATGCGCGGGGCTGGCAAGATGGCGCCATCGCTTCAAACTGTCTGCCGGAGAAACACCATGCTGCCCATTGCTACCTCCGCGTCGCTGGACCGTGCCGCCGAATTGCGCCATCTTCGCGCAGCCGCCAACGTGGTCCATGCGGCGATTGCGCCGACCCCGCAGTACTGCTGGCCGTTGCTCTCGGAAGCGATGGGGGCGGCGGTGTGGGTTAAGCATGAAAACCACACCGAAGTGGGTACGTTCAAGGTGCGGGGCGGGCTGACTTATCTGCATGCCTTGCGCCAACGTGAGCCAAAGGTGCGCGGTGTGATTGCGGCGACGCGCGGTAATCACGGTCAGTCGATTGCGTTGGCGGCGCGCGGGAACGGTATGGCCGTCACCATCGTCGTGCCGTACGGCAATAGCGTAGAGAAGAATGCCGCCATGCGCGCGCTCGGCGCAGAGCTCATTGAAGCGGGCGACGATTTCCAGGCAAGCCGCGAGTTCGCCGATCAATTGGCCGGTGAACGTGGCTTGCACTTTGTGCCCTCGTATCACGACGATCTGGTGGTCGGGGTGGCGAGCTACTGGCTGGAGTTTCTTGAGGCCACGCCGTTGGATGTGGTCTACGTGCCGATCGGCATGGGTTCCGGGATTTGCGCGGCAGTGCGGGCCCGCGACGCGTTGGGGCTTTCGACGCGCATCGTTGGCGTCGTGTCAGCACATGCCCGATGCTACGAGCAGTCGTTCACCAGCGGTACCGTGGTGTCGGCGCCGATGTCCACGCTGCTGGCCGACGGGCTTGCATGCCGCACACCGGATGCGAACGCGCTGGAGGTGATCCGCGCCGGTGTCGACGAGATCATTGCGGTGACGGATGACGAAGTGGCGGAGGCCATTCGCCTGTACTTTTCCACCACGCACAACATCGCTGAAGGCGCCGCCGCCGCGGCCCTTGCGGGGGCATGGCAGCAGCGGGAGCGGATTGCGGGCCTGCGCGTCGGTCTGCCGCTGACCGGCGGCAACATTGATCGCGCCAAGCTGGCACGCGTGCTTGCCGGTCAGCCGATCCTGGCTTAGGCGGGTTGTTGGCGGCGACGTTGGACCAACCAACCGCCGCCCAGTACGACCACGAACACCACCACATACACTGCCCACTTAAGCAGCGGCTGTGCAGCAAAGAACGCCTTGAGAACCGGTTCGGCCACGATCATGTGCGCGGCCGTATAAGCCAGCACAGCAGCGCCGCCGTAGATGATGACCGGAAAGCGTTCGATCAGGCGCAGTACCACGCCGCTACCCCACACCACGACCGGCACGCTGATCAGCAGGCCCAGTACCACCAGAAGGAAGCTGCCGTGGGATGCGCCGGCAATGGCGAGCACGTTGTCGATGCCCATCACCGCATCGGCGATGATGATGGTCTTCATGGCGCCTATCAGCGTGGTGCTGCCTGTGCCGTGTTCATCGCCGCTTTGGCCGTCGTCAGCCAGAAGCTTCCACGCGATCCACACCAGCGCCAGACCGCCCACCAGCATCAGGCCCGGAATCTTCAGCAGCCATACCACCGCCAGCGTCATTAGCGCACGCACAATGATGGCGCCCGCGGCGCCCCACATGATGGCCTTCTTCTGCAACTCGGGCGGCAGGTTGCGCGCTGCCAGCGCGATGAGGATGGCGTTATCGCCCGCAAGCACGAGGTCGATCACGATGATCGACGCCAGCGCGGCGGCAAACTGCATGGTGAAGATGTCAGACAACCATTCCATGGTGACTCCAAGTCAAACAACAATAAAAATCGATTGACCGAACTGCATGGAGTGCTGGGGCGAGACGCTTTGCAGACCATGAAATCCGGTTGCAAAGGTCTTGCTCGACACGAACAGGTTGGGAACCTGCTGGTGCCGGCACGACCGGAAGCGTGGGCTTCGTCATGACGATCGTGCCTGGGGCTGAAGAACCCCCGAGCTACTCCCCTTTGAGGAAGCCCGCATTATATCGCAGCGAGGGGATTGTGCGCTGCAAGAACGCAACGTTGGCCTAGCAGCACGGTGTGCGTGATTTTTTCAGCGGTGCGGGTGATTTTTACGATTAGCGCGATGCCGCGTTGTGACAGCCTCCGGCGAAAGAACGGTGGCGCTGTCACAAAGCGGCGTCTACGCTGCAATTTCATCCGCGCGCCATAGGCGTGCGGTGATGGCATAGACGCGATGGCACATTTCTCGCTGTCAATGGCCGTCATGACCATGCAGCACCGTGCCGTTCCACCCACGACGGGAGACACCATGCAGGCCACCAAGCCGTCCGCCGATACCTATGCCCGCCGCGCGCTGGCTCGTCTGATCCAGCCCCAGCCCACGGTCGACGCCATTGGCGCGGGCCTGACTTTCTACCAGCTCTTTACGGAAGATGATGCTGCCCTGCGTGCCGAAGCGGAGGCTGGCCTGCTTTCACCCGCGGCCAATATCAGCCCGAAGTTCTTCTACGATGCCCTCGGCTCGCGTCTGTTCGAAGCGATTACCGACTTGCCCGAGTACTACCCGACGCGCACCGAAGCCGCCATCTTCAGCCTGCACGCGGCCGAGATCGCGATGCGCGTGGGTCGCGGCGCCACGTTGATCGACCTGGGGGCCGGCAATTGCGAGAAGGCCGCACGCCTGTTCCGCACGCTCGCGCCGTCGCGTTATGTGGCGATCGACATCTCGGCGGATTTTCTACGCGATACGCTGCGTGGACTTGCGCGTCAGCATCCCCAATTGCCGATGGTCGGCATCGGCGCCGATCTATGTGCACCGCTGGTGTTGCCCGATGCCGTGGGCGATGGGCGCCGCGTGTGGTTCTATCCTGGTTCGAGCCTGGGCAACTTCACGCCGGAAGAGGCGAGGGCATTTCTCTCACGCCTGCACGAGGCTTCCGCGCCTGGCGACAGCGTGCTGATCGGTATCGACCTCATCAAAGACGCCCAACGCCTCGAGGCCGCTTACGACGATCCGCTCGGCGTGACGGCAGCGTTCAACCTGAACGTGCTGCGCAACCTGAATCGCCTCCTGGGCGCAAATTTCGACGTGCGGGATTGGCGCCATGTCGCGCTGTACCGCCCGGAGGCGCACCGCGTTGAGATGCACCTGGAAGCACTACGCGATGTAACGGTGCAATGGGGCAAGCGCGCGCGTACCTTCGCCGCCGGCGAACGCGTGCACACCGAGAACTCCGTCAAATACGATCTGCCGAGTCTGCAAGCGATGTTTGCCGATGCCGGTTTCGAAGACCTGCATGCCTGGACTGATGTCGGTGGCGACTTTGCCGTCTGCCACGCGAGCGTAGGCAGGTAGGCGAGGCGGCAGAACGCCAGGCAGGCCGGTGCGATAATGGACCGATTCCCGCCCGAGGTTTGCCGCGATGGCTGAATTCTTCATGCTCCCCGATCCGACCTTCATCGGATCGCTTCCCGACTGGACCGACGGCCGCCGCCTGCCTCGCCAAGGCATCGCGCATAGCCTGGTCGATGCGCGCAATCGCACGCTGGCGTTGTTGTCGGCGTTTGGCGATACGCAGCGCGGCTGGCAGACTGAACGCGTGGAACATCACGCCCCGCCGCTCTGGACCCTGGGCCAGTTGGCCTGGTTTGCCGAGTTCTGGTGTCTGCGCGAGCCGCGTCGCAATGGCAGCGACACCATCGAAGACGGCGCCGGCACGGAGTGGGACCTTGCACTTTGGCAGGCTACGCTGCCCGCCGCGCTTGACGGTGCCGATACGTTCTTCGACATGGATCGCATGCCGCCAGAGGCATGCTGGGACCTGACGCTGCCCGGCATTGCCGCGATCAAGCAGTACGCGCATGACGTGCTCGACCGCGTGCTGCGTAAGCTGGCCACGCTCGGCACCGATGACGATGCGTCGCTGGAGCCGTTCCGCTGGGCGGTATTCCACGAAGACCTGCGCGCCGAACATCTGCACGGTCTGCTGCAGGTACTGGGCCTGCAACCCGCTGGACAGCCACCGCTGGCTGCCGTGGCCGTGCCGGCTGCCCAGACATTGGCGTTGTCCGGCGGCCGTTTCCAGATGGGCTGGCCCGATGCCGATGGCTTCTTCTTCGACAACGAGTGTCCGCCGTACCGCACGTATGTGCCCGCGTTCGAGATCGATGCGCAGCCGGTCACGAATGGCCAATACCTCGAGTTCATCGAAGACCGTGGTTACGATAATCCGCAGTGGTGGTCGCCGGCCGGCATGGAGTGGCTGATGATGCAGGAGCGTTCGGCGCCGCTGGGTTGGCAGCGCGATCCCGCCACGCGTACCTGGCAGGCACTGCGCTACGGTCAAGCGCGTACGATCAACCGGGATGAAGCCGTGCGCCATGTAAGCCTGTACGAAGCCCAGGCGTGGTGCCGCTGGGCCGGCCGTCGCTTACCGACCGAAGACGAATGGGAGATGGCTGCGGTGCAGGGCAGGGCCGGCTTTCATTGGGGGCAGGTGTGGGAGTGGACGTCGTCGCCGTTCGAGCCGTATCCGGATTTTGTACCGGGCATGCCGCGCGGTCGTGTGGCGAGCCTGTCGGCGCCGCATTTCATGACGATGCAGGCGGTGCGGGGCGCTGCCGCACATACGCCGCAACGCACCCGTCACCCGCGTTTCCGGGGCTTTCTGCTGCCGGAGCGTGATGACGTCTTTGTCGGCTTCCGAACCTGCGCGCTGTGATGGAAGCCTTTTGGGGCGGGACCGGCAAGTCGAGCCGCGATTGACCGGCGTTGCCCAAGAAGCAAAAAACCCCACGCTGTTAAACGTGGGGTTTTTTGTTGGCTGTCTGCTAGGGCCATCCGGAAAAGATGACCCCTCATCGATCAACGATCGAAGTCGCGCGAACGGCCCTTGCTGCCGTAGCTGTCGCGGTTGCCATAGCTGCGACGCTGCGCGCCGTTGCCACCGTCGCCGAAGCGGCTGGCGCCGTTGTTGTCGCCGAAGCGACGCGGGGCGCCTTCCCGGTTGCCATCGCGATTGCCATAGCCGCCACCGTTGCTGGTGCCCGCGCCGTTGCCGTAGCTACGGTTGCCGTCTTGCGTGCCTTGCGTGCGCGCGGGGCGTTGTTGCCAGTCGCCACGGTTTTGCTGGCCTTGGCCATACGACGGACGCGGGGCGCGGTCGTCGCGGTTCCATTCGCGTTGGGCCCCTTGGTAGCCGCCGCTGTTGCTGTTGCTGTTTCCGTTGCCGTTGCGATCATCGCGGCGCGGAGCAAAGCCGTCGCGGTCGCCGCCGAAGCTGCGTTGGAAGCGGCCTTCGTTGTTGCCGCTATTGCCACCGTTGCCGCCTTGGCGTGCGCCGTAGCCTTCACGCTGGCCGCGATAACCGCCGCCATTACCACCGTTTCCTCGGTAGCCGCCACGGTCGCCGCCGGCGCGCGGGCCACCAGTGCGGGGCTTGGCCGAGCGCTTCGGCTCCAGGCCCTCAACAACCGATGCGTCGATGCGTCGATCAACGAAGCGCTCGATACGGCGCCATTGGAACGTGTCGTTGTGGTTCACCAGGTTAATGGCGATCCCGCTGCGGCCAGCACGGCCCGTACGGCCGATGCGGTGCACGTAGTCTTCAGCTTGCTTGGGCAGGTCGAAGTTGACCACGTGCGTGATGTCCGGCACGTCAATGCCGCGAGCTGCCACGTCGGTGGCCACCAGCACGCGCAACTGACCGCGGCGCAGTGCCGTCAGCGTACGGTTACGCGCGCCCTGGTGCATGTCGCCATGCAAGGCGCCGGCGGAGAAACCGTGCTCGGTCAGGCGCTCGGCCAGTGAGTCAGCATCACGCTTGGTCGCCGTGAAGACGATGGCTTGCTTGAGCGACGCGTCGCGCAGCAGGTGATCCAGCAGTTGCTGCTTGTGCGACATGTCGTCGGTGAAGTGCAGGCGCTCTTCGATGTTGCTTTGGTCGATCTTCGTGGCGGCGATTTCGATACGCTGCGGCTCGCGCATCATGCGCTCGGCCAGTTGCTCGATGCGGCGGTCCATCGTTGCCGAGAACATCAGCATTTGGCGCGTGGCCGGCGTGGCGCCGACGATGGCTTCGATGTCATCCGAGAAGCCCATGTCCAGCATGCGGTCGGCTTCGTCAAAGACGAGCATGTCGAGCGCCGACAGATCGATGCGGCCTGAGTCGATGTGGTCGAGCAGGCGGCCAGGCGTGGCGATGATGATGTCCGGCATGCGTGCCAGCATGTCCAGCTGCTTCGGGTAGGGCATGCCGCCCAGGATGCTCGCGCAGACGATGCGGCGCAGATGGCGACCGTATTGTGCGGTGGCGGTAGTCACTTGCAGGGCCAGTTCGCGCGTGGGCGTGAGCACCAGCAGCGACGGCTTGGCCGGTGCCGGGCGGGGGCGGCGGCCCTTCATGCGTTGCGGCGGGCCGTCCATGCGCGGACGCTGCGGCTCAGGCTGCTCGCTGATGCGCTGGATGGCCGGCAGGATGAAGGCGGCGGTCTTGCCCGAGCCGGTTTGGCTCGTGACCAGCAGGTCGCGGCCCGACAGGCAGGCCGGAATGGCTTGCGCTTGAACCGGCGTCGGGGTGATGTAGTTCACTTCGCCCAGCGCGCGGACGATGCGTTCGTCCAAGCCCAGTGCAGCAAAGGCGCTAGCACGGGTCGCGGCTTCGGCGATGAGGTTTTCGGTATTGGTGTTGCTGGTTTCAGCGTGCGCAATAGCGCCGCTGCCGTCTTGAGGCTGCGTCATGTCGAATAGGTAGTAAGGCTGCCGCGCCGCTACATCAACGGATGCAGGCGACGGAAATGGGATACGGCGACCGGTTAATCACGGGCGTCGGCGCCAATCGGATAAGGCCGGTTCGACAGACGGGCTGCAGAACGGACAGGCGGGGGAATGGGCCGGCCTCAAGCTGAACAGGTCAGCGAGGTGGGGCGGCGGTCCCTTCGGCGTGATGTGAATCCACGCGGGAGATCGGAGACGATGCCAAGCACAATGGCAATCGGCTGCGCATGCATGCAACGGGCGGGGATTTGGACGATGCGCGCCGGTTTGAAACCGGCACATCGGCCAACCGCGGACCGAAAAATACGGCAGTAAGCAGCCAAGTCGCGGACTATAGCACGAATTTTTGCAGTGCGCAAAAATGCTGGTGACATTGATGTATGTGACGGTACCGACGCTTGCTGGATCGAGCGCGCCGCCTATACTCAAAAGACCGGCCATGCTCACAGCCGGAAAGGGGCGGATGATGGAATTCCCGATGGCCTTCTCCAACCTGTACCTGTTGCTCGCCGTTTGCGTTGCGGGCGTGATCGGACTGGCGTCTGCGCCGCTGGTGATCCGAGGTGCGCGAGTAGGGATCCGCGTGCTGTTGACGATCATTGGGGTGCTGATCGGGCTGCTCGTGCTCGAAGCGCTACCGGTGCTGACCTAGATGGCCCGGGGCCATCCGCAGCCATAGGCCCGCCCGCGTGTGGCGGGCCTCGTTGTTTTTGCGAGCAAGAAAACAAAAGCCAGGCGTGTTGCCTGGCTTTGTCGTATCTGCTGGTCCCGCCGACAGGAATCGAACCTGTATCTCACGCTTAGGAGGCGCGTGCACTATCCATTGTGCTACGGCGAGTGACCGACTCCCGGGTGACGCCAACGGCCGCCCGAGCGAGCCGCGATTCTACGCAATTTGCAGAGCCAAGACCAGTGAACCGCAGGGACGCAGGGTGGCGTCGACGGCGGTTACCGATGTCACATGAAACGATGATGACGCCATGAGTTTTGTAGGTTGCGGCCCACAGTCCAGGCGTGCTTGTGATGAGGCAAACGCTAAAGCGAACGAACGATCGGTCAAAGAATCAGATTTAAGTATTACGAACTTTCCACGGTTGTTCACGGAAGTTATGCTTCATCACCCCTTTCAGAAACCCCTAGGCGACCAACATGCTGACATCCGAAGAACGGGACGATCCGTGGACGGTGGAGCCGTCGCTGGAAAGCCTGCTTCCCAAGCATCGGCCCGGGACGATTGATCGACCGATCTATTTCCGTCACACCGATACCCCCGACGGCCACGTCATCAAGCAATTTCCTGACGGCTCACGCCAGCTCGTGCGCTTTGTCGGCCTGGAAGAGCAGGTCGTCAAGCACTTTCTCTGAAATCCGCTTTCGCGCCGGCAAGCACTTCGGCACATGTCGTAAGACATGTTGTGTTGTGTTTCCTGACGATGCGCTGAGGCGGTGAGCGCTCTATCATTCGCAAATATTTACGTAAGCGATTGATAAGTTCATGGGAAGTATGCAAGGGTTTGCGCCCGCCACGCCGCCGACGCACAACCACTATTCGGGACAGCGAGCCGTCGCTGCGCCGCCTGCCATCGACATGGTGGTGCCGTGGCCGGTGCGTGAATGGTCACCCGTGGTGACGTCTGATGAGGCGGCTGCCATGCGGTCTGCGCTGGAGCGCGGCAATGTGCTGCATTTTCCAGGGCTCGACTTCCCACTTGATGCCCGGGAGCAGCGCTTTCTCGACGCACGCTGGTCTGACGGCAAGACGAAGAACATCAACCTGCGCGCCAATGAATCCCACGTGCGCGGTGCCGTCGGGCAGTCTGCCGACCTGCGCGATCTCGCTACCCTGATCCGGCGTTACGCCGATGCTGCCGAGCGCCTCGTGCTGACGCTCTTTTCCGACTACGCCCCGCATTTGAAGCGAGCCGGCACGTCGTTGCGGCCGGCCGAGATTGCCGGGCGGCCGGTCAGTTGGCGCAAGGACGACGCGCGTCTGCACGTCGACGCATTCCCGTCGAACCCGCTGCACGGCCAGCGCCTCTTGCGTGTGTTCCACAATGTCGATCCGAATGCCTCGCGCGTCTGGCGCATCGGCGAACCCTTTGCCGACTTCGCCCAGCGGTTTGTGCAGAAAACGCGTGGGATGCTCCCGGGACAATCGTGGCTGATGCACAAGCTGCATATCACCAAGCGCCTACGCTCCGAATACGACCACCGCATGCTGCAGCTGCACGATCTCGCGAAGGCCGACCTGGTCTATCAGCGCGGGGCACCGCAACAGACGTTCGAATTCGCTCCGGGTGCGACGTGGGTGGTCTTCAGCGATCAGGCGCTGCATGCGGCAATGCGCGGCCGCGCGATGATGGAACAGACGTTCTACCTTGATCCGGCGGCCATTGCCGATCGCACCCATTCGCCCGAAGCTGTCCTGTCGCGCATGCTCAACAAGCCGATGCTGCCCGCCCAGCGCTGACCGCGCAAAGCAAAACGCCGCCTGACTACACGGCGGCGTTGCGCGATCACACCGTTGCGTTCAATCGGCGACCTTGTCGCTCGGGTACTTGAACGAGTCGCGCAGCAGGAAGCTCATCGGGATATCCAGCTTCGCGCTGTGCGGCGGAATCGGTTGCTGGAACCACTTTTTGTAGAGCTTGTCGGCGTCGTAGTCGAGGATGATGTTGGTCATCGCGCGATCAACAAGGTGCTTGAACTCGGCGTCGTCCTTGCTGAGCATGATCGCGTAGGGCTCGACCGTGAGCATGTCGCCGACGACGGCGTAGTCGCTTGGCGTCTTGGTGTTGGCGCGGAAGCCGAAGAGCAGCACGTCGTCCATCGCAAAGGCGTCAGCCTTGCCGGTTTCGACCATCGCAAACGATTCAGCGTGGTCCTTGGCTTCGAGAAACTTCATATTCAGCACGCGCACGTCATTCATCTTGCGCAGTTCCGCCACGCTGGTGGTGCCTTTGGTGGTGACGACGGTCTTGCCGCGCAGGTCGTCCCACCTGCGGATGCCAGACGAAGTCTTGACGATCATGCGGATGCCCGCGATGTAATGCGGGATCGTGAATGCCACTTTCTCGCGGCGTTCGCGATTATTGGTGGTCGAGCCGCACTCGAGGTCGGCTTTGCCTTCGATGATGGCCGGCATCCGCGTCGAAGGCGTGACCATCACGTATTGCACTTTCAGGTCAGGCCGCTTCAAGTCCGTGCGCAGCTTGTCGACCACGCGCAGGCACAGGTCGACGGCATAGCCGACGGGCTTTTTATCAGCGTCGTAGAACGAGAAGGGCACGGAGCTTTCGCGATAGGCGACGCGGACGGTGCCGGTATCACGGATGCGGTCGAGCACCGGTGTGGAGGAAGCCAGGGCAGTGCCTGGTACAAAACTGGACAGCGAAGCGAAGAGCAGCGCTGCGGCCGGCAGCGCGCGCGTGAAGAACGGCATGGTTGTATCCCCCGGGAAAGAATCGGCGGCCCACTTTATCGTTATGCCCGGCTCGTGGCCGGAGGGCCTGCCGCATGATACGGCGCGACGTTGCAACCTGCAGGCCAGTACTTTTTGGGTGTTGTAAGCAGGCTGCAAGACTCGACCCAGCCCTCTAAAAGCCGACGCGTGGCGATTGCGTTGCAGTGGTGCATTGCGCACACGTGACGTGCGCGATGCACCGTCTCAGCCGCCCGGGCGGTGCAGTGGACTCCCCGCGGTGCATGCCCGAGCCGTGCATGCGTTGCTGCGGTGCGAAGCCGCACCGCGCCTAGCGTTAGGCGTTTTTCCCTACCGGGTTTGTCCCGACTGCCCGAGACAGACGAGGGGCGCTATGCTCCGGCCATGTCTTGTTCGCAAGGCATCGAGGAGAGACTCTTCCGGCCCGCCGAAAGCGGGCCGTTTTCTTTGGTGCGCTCGTTTTCTAGTTCTGGTTGGGCAGCACATTGCCCGGTTGCGACGACTGCCGCGGCCAGTTCGAGAACGCGAAAATCCACAGCGCCACAAGGTTCACCAGCGGCACCAGCACAAGCAGCGTCCACCAAGGCGAGAAGCCGGTCCGCAGCAAGATCTGCCGCACCGGAATGCCTGCCACGATCAAGATGATCAACAGCCCGAATAGTCCGCGCATCGTCATTCCCCTTCCGTAACGGTATGAATGGCGCGGCCGGAAAAAGCGAGTCCGGCGGCACAAGCGTTATAGCACCGGCATCTGCAAGCGCAATGCCGCCGGTGGACGACGCGCGGGGCGACTACAATACGCGCCTTCCGGCCGCACGCGGCCTGCCTCCTTCTCACTCCAGCATGGCCCTGTTTTCCATTACCGATGCGCAACTGGCGTTCGGCCACGTGGCGCTGCTCGACCACACCGATTTCTCGCTGGAGGCCGGCGAGCGCATAGGCCTGATCGGCCGCAATGGCACTGGCAAGTCGTCGCTGCTCAAGATCGTGGCGGGTACGACCTCGCCGGATGACGGCCTGATCGCCCGCCAGAGCGGCGTGACGTCGGCCTATGTGCCGCAAGAACCCGAATTCGACCCGGAGCAGACCGTGGCCGAAGCCGTGGCGATGGGAGTGCCGCATGCCGCCGGCCTGCTTGCCGAATACGAAGCGCTGATTACGTCGATGGGCGATTCCCACGATGAAGACGCGCTGCACAAGCTGCAGGCGCTGCAATCCCAGTTGGAAGCGGCAGACGCCTGGCAGCTGCATACGCGCGTGGAAACGACGATCGCCCAATTGGGCCTGCAGCCGGGCGCGCGCATCGGTTCGCTGTCTGGCGGCTTGACCAAGCGTGTGGCGCTTGCGCAGGCGCTGGTGAGCGCGCCCGACATCCTGCTGCTGGACGAGCCGACCAACCACCTCGACTACGACTCCATCCGCTGGCTCGAAGATTTGCTGCTGGCCTTCCGCGGCAGCGTGTTGTTCATTACGCACGATCGCGCGTTTCTCGACCGTGTCGCCACGCGCATCATCGAACTCGATCGCGGCAAGCTGCGTTCGTACCCCGGCAACTTTACGGCGTATCAGACGCGCAAGGCGCAGGAGCTGGAAGCCGAAGCCCTGGAGAACGCCCGCTTCGACAAGCTGCTCGCGCAGGAAGAAGTGTGGATCCGCAAGGGTGTGGAAGCGCGTCGCACACGCAGTGTCGGCCGCGTTGCGCGGCTGGAACAGATGCGTGTGGAACGCCAGGTGCGCCGCGAGGTGCAGGGCAACGTCAAACTGGAGGTCTCGCAGGGCGACCGCTCCGGCAAGATCGTCGCCGAGCTGATCGACGTGACCAAGCGCTATGGCGACAAAACCGTCGTCGACAACTTCACCGCCACGATTTTGCGCGGCGACAAGGTCGGGATTCTCGGCGCCAACGGGGTCGGCAAGACCACGCTGCTGAAGTTGATTCTCGGCGAACTGCCTCCCGATTCGGGCACGGTGCGCAACGGCACCAACCTGCAGGTGGCCTATTTCGACCAGATGCGAGCCCAGTTGGACCTGAACCGGTCGCTCGCCGACACCATCAGCCCCGGCAGCGATTGGATCGAAGTCAACGGTCAGCGCAAGCACGTGATGAGTTATCTGGGCGATTTCCTCTTCCCGCCCGAGCGCGCGCGCTCGCCGGTGGCCTCGCTGTCTGGCGGCGAGCGCAACCGGCTGCTGCTGGCGCGCCTGTTTGCCCGTCCGGCCAACGTGCTGGTGCTCGACGAGCCGACCAACGATCTGGATATCGACACGCTCGAACTGCTGGAAGAGCTGCTGCAGGAATACAGCGGCACCGTGTTTCTGGTTTCGCACGATCGCGCGTTTGTCGACAACGTCGTCACCTCGGTGATTGCGGCGGAGGGCGAGGGCCGCTGGCGCGAATACGTGGGCGGGTTCTCGGACTGGCAGACACAATCGGCGCGCTCGGCCAAGATGGCGCAAGCCGCCAAGCCCGTCGCCGAAGAGAAGAAGCCCGAGGCGGCCAAGCCGCGCGAGCGCGCCACGGTCAAGCTCAGCTACAAGGAGCAGCGTGAACTCGACGCGCTGCCCGCCACCATCGAGGCGCTGGAGGCTGAGCAGAAGCAGGTCGGCGGCGAACTGGAAGACGGCACGATCTACGGCCGCGACCCGGAGCGCGCGCAGAAGCTGGCTGAGCGCCACGAAGCCATCGAACTGGAGCTGCTGGAGGCGCTGGAGCGTTGGGAAGCCCTCGAAGCCAAGCGCGCCGGCACGGTGTGACGCAGCAGTAACCACGCAATATGTCAGCGGGATGTCGCCCGAATGTGGTTTTCGGGTCGCATCCCAACGCTGACGATCCCTCCGCATTGTTGAGGACAGCTTCCTTTACAATGCGCGCTGCATTCCCGGTGCTTGGGGACAGACCCAAGCCTGGTCAGTTTTTCCGCCTTCCATGAGCAAAACCTCCCAATACAGCGAATCGTCGATCAAGGTCCTCAAGGGCCTGGAACCGGTCAAACAACGGCCGGGCATGTACACGCGCACCGACAATCCCCTGCACATCGTGCAGGAAGTCATCGACAACTCCGCTGACGAGGCGTTGGGCGGCTACGGCAAGCAAATCGCCGTGACGCTGCACAAGGACGGCAGCGTGAGCGTGGAGGACGACGCGCGCGGCATTCCCGTCGGCATCCACCCCGAAGAGGGCGTGCCGGTGGTCGAGATCGTCTACACGCGCCTGCATGCCGGCGGCAAGTTCGACAAGGGCCGCGGCGGCGCGTACGCGTTCTCCGGCGGCTTGCACGGCGTGGGGGTGTCGGTCACGAACGCGCTGTCGACGCGGCTGGAAGTGACTGTCTGGCGTGACGGCAATGTGTCGACCCTTGCGTTCTCCGGTGGCGACGTGATCGAGCCGCTGACCACCCGCAAGGCCGAACGCGGCGAGAAGAAGAGCGGCACACGCGTGCGCGCGTGGCCGGACGCCAAGTATTTCGATTCCGAGAACATCCCGCAGGCCGAGCTGCAGCGTTTGCTGCGCAGCAAGGCCGTGCTGCTGCCGGGCGTGAAGGTCAGCCTTACGCTGGAAAAAACCGGCGAGACGCTCGAATGGCAATACGACCAGGGCCTGCGCGGCTATCTGGTCGAATCGCTCGCACAGGGCAGCGGTGCCGAGCCGGTGATCCCCCTGTTTGAAGGCGAGCACTTTGCCGACCCCGACAAGCTCGGCGAAGAAGGTTTTGCCTTCGGAGAAGGCGCTTCGTGGGTGGTGGCCTGGACGGAAGAGGGCTCGCCGGTACGTGAGTCATACGTCAACCTGATCCCGACACCCGCGGGCGGCACGCACGAATCCGGTTTGCGCGAAGGCTTGTTCCAGGCCGTGAAGAGCTTTGTCGAGATGCACGCGCTGCTGCCCAAGGGCGTCAAGTTGATGTCCGAAGACGTGTTTGCGCGCGCTTCGTTCGTGTTGTCGGCCAAGGTGCTCGACCCGCAATTCCAGGGCCAGATCAAGGAACGCCTGAACAGCCGCGATGCGGTGCGGCTCGTGTCCACCTTCAGCCGCCCGGCGCTGGAGCTGTGGCTGAACCAGCACGTTGAGCACGGCAAGAAACTGGCCGAACTCGTCATCAAGCAAGCGCAGGCGCGTACACGTGCCGCGCAGAAGGTCGAGAAGAAGAAGGGCTCCGGCGTGGCCGTGCTGCCCGGCAAGCTGACCGATTGCGAGTCCGACGACGTGACCCGCAACGAACTCTTCCTGGTGGAAGGTGACTCCGCTGGCGGCTCGGCCAAGATGGGCCGCGACAAGGAATTCCAAGCCATCCTCCCGTTGCGCGGCAAGGTGCTCAATACGTGGGAAACCGAGCGCGACCGACTGTTCGCCAACAACGAAGTGCATGACATTGCGGTCGCCATCGGCGTAGACCCGCACGGGCCGAACGATACGGTCGACCTGTCGGGCCTGCGCTACGGCAAGATCTGCATCCTGTCCGATGCTGACGTGGACGGCGCGCACATCCAGGTGCTGCTGCTCACGTTGTTCTTCAAGCACTTCCCGCAACTGATCGATCGCGGGAACGTATGCGTGGCCCGGCCGCCGCTGTATCGTGTCGATGCCCCCGCGCGCGGCAAGAAACCCGCGCAGAAGCTCTACGCGCTGGACGACGGCGAGCTGGAAGCCATTGAAGACAAGCTGCGCAAGGACGGCGTGAAGGAAGGCGCCTGGCAGATCTCCCGCTTCAAGGGCCTGGGCGAAATGAGCGCCGAACAGCTCTGGGAAACCACCATGAACCCCGACACGCGCCGGCTGCTGCCGGTGGCGCTGGGCGAACTGGGCCAAGACCAGACCATCAACATGATGAACATGCTGATGGGCAAGGGCGAAGCCGGCGCGCGCCGCACGTGGCTGGAAGCGCGCGGCAACGAAGTCGAAGCCGACATTTGACCGCTGACCGACAACGATGAAGCTTTTCGTACGTTTCGCATTCGCATTGACGGCGCTGGCCCTTCTGGCCAGCCAGCCGGTGCGCGCGGACGTCTACGGCTACATCGATGAAAACGGTCTCGCGCATTTCGCTGCCGAACGATTGGACGATCGCTACGTGCTCTTCATGAAGGGCGCCGCGGTGGCGAGCAAGGGTGACGACAAGGCCAAGGACGACAGCGCCATCGCCCTGCCGGCAACCGAACTGCCCGATGCCGATGCGTACCTCAACGCCAGCAAGCGCGATGCACTCGACAACGCGGCCGGCATGCGCCAGCGCCTGGTGCGCGCGGTGCTGCAGCACCCAAACGTGCCGACGGTGGAGCCGCTGATCCGCCAGGCCGCCAGCAAGCACGGTATCGACCCCGCGCTGGTGAAGGCCGTGATTGCCGCCGAATCCGGTTTCAACCCGCAGGCCGTGTCGCCCAAAGGTGCAATCGGGCTGATGCAGGTGATTCCGGATACCGGCGCGCGTTACGGCGTGACTGGCGACGCCCGCCGCACGGCTGCACAGAAGCTGGCTGACCCGAAAACGAACATCACCACCGGCGTGCGTTACCTGAGCGATCTGCTGCGCATGTTCTCGGGCAACCTGGAACTCGTGCTGGCCGCCTACAACGCTGGCGAAGGCGCGGTGCAGAAGCACGGCAACGACATTCCGCCGTACGCCGAGACACAGAACTACGTGAAGACGGTGCTGCAGTTCTATCGTTACTACAACCCGGTCGCCGCCGTGCCCGGGTTGATGAATGTGAGCGCCAACGGCGTTATCGCCACGCGCAAGCCGGGCCGCACGGGCCGGCCCGCACGCATCGAACTCGTATTGGACCCGGCCACCGGCGTGGCCACGAACATCCCCCAACATTGATCCCGGCGGCGCCGCAACATTGAAGCGCGCCGCTTTCGCTTGAGCCTCCATGGAACAACAAGACATCCTCTTCGACCCCAGCGAGCCGGCCGAAGCGCTCACGCTTGGCGCCTACGCCGAGCGCGCCTATCTCGACTACGCCATCAGCGTGGTCAAGGGCCGCGCGCTGCCCGAGGTGGCCGATGGCCAGAAGCCGGTGCAGCGCCGCATCCTGTTCGCGATGCACGAGATGGGCCTGCGCTCCGATGCCAAGCCGGTCAAATCGGCGCGCGTGGTGGGCGACGTGCTCGGTAAATACCACCCGCACGGCGATCAATCTGCCTACGACGCGCTGGTGCGCCTGGCGCAGGATTTCTCGCTGCGTTACCCGTTGATCGACGGGCAGGGCAACTTCGGCTCGCGCGATGGCGACGGTGCGGCGGCGATGCGCTACACCGAAGCGCGCCTCACGCCCATCTCGCGTCTGCTGCTCGAAGAGCTGGACCAGGGCACGGTCGACTTCATCCCGAACTACGACGGTTCGATGGACGAGCCGAAGCTGCTGCCGGCGCGCCTGCCGTTCGTGCTGCTTAACGGCGCATCGGGCATTGCGGTGGGGATGGCCACGGAGATCCCGTCGCACAACCTGCGCGAAGTGGCGAACGCCACCGTGGCGCTCATTCGCGACGACAAGCTCACCAGCTCCGATCTGATGCAGTACATGCCGGGGCCGGACTTCCCGGGCGGCGGTCAGATCATCTCGTCTGCAGCCGACATTGCGCAGGTGTATGAGAGCGGTCGCGGCAGCCTGAAGGTGCGCGCGCGCTGGAAGATCGAAGAACTCGCGCGCGGCCAGTGGCAGCTCGTGGTGAACGAATTGCCGCCCAACACCTCGTCGCAGAAGGTGTTGGAAGAGATTGAAGAGCTGACGAACCCGAAGGTGCGCACGGGCAAGAAGTCGCTGTCGCCGGATCAGCTCACCATGAAGCAGACCATGCTGGGTCTGCTCGACGCCGTGCGCGATGAGTCGGGCAAGGACGCGCCGGTGCGCCTCGTGTTCGAGCCCAAGAGCAAGAATATCGACCAGCAGGAATTTGCCAACACGCTGCTGGCACATACGTCGTTGGAGTCGGGCGCGCCCATCAACCTGGTGATGATCGGCACGGATGGCCGGCCGCGCCAGAAGGGCTTGGCCGAGATCCTGCGCGAGTGGATCACCTACCGCTTTGCCACGGTCACGCGCCGCACGCGCCATCGTCTGGGCAAGGTGGAAGACCGCATCCACATCCTCGAAGGCCGGCAGTTGGTGCTGCTGCGCATTGAGGATGTGATCCGCATCATCCGCGAGAGCGAAGACCCCAAGGCCGCCCTGATCCAGGTTTTCAACCTGAGCGACCGTCAGGCCGAAGACATCCTGGAAATCCGCCTGCGCCAGCTCGCACGCCTGGAAGCCATCAAGATCGAGCAGGAACTGAAGAACCTGCGCGAAGAGCAGGGCGAGCTGGACGTGCTGCTGAAGTCCGAGACCATGATGCGCCGTCGCATCATCAAGGAGATCGAGACCGACGCGAAGCAGTACGGCGACGACCGCCGCACCTTCATCCAGGAAGAGCGCCGTGCCGCCGCCGAAGTGAAGGTCGTCGATGAGCCCGTCACGGTGATCGTCTCGCAAAAGGGCTGGGTGCGTACGCGCCAGGGCCACGGCCACGACGCCACGCAATTCGGCTTCAAGGCAGGCGACACGCTGTATGACACGTTTGAATGCCGTACCACTGATGCGCTGCTGATCTTCGGTACGCGCGACGACAAGGGCACGGGCCGCGTCTATTCCGTGGCCGTGGCCAACCTGCCGGGCGGCCGTGGCGATGGCGTGCCGCTGACGACGCTGATCGAACTCGCGCCGGGCACGCATATCGCCCACACGTTCGCGGGCCACGCCGAACAGAATCTGGTGATCTCCACGCGCGGCGGCAACGGCTTCCTGGCCAAGGTGGGCGATATGGTCGGCCGCCAGAAGGCCGGCAAGGCGTTCCTGACGCTGGACGAGGGCGACCAGCCCAACAAACCGGCGCCCGTGCCTGCCGACGCTTATGGCGTGGCGTGTCTGTCGGAAGGCGGCCGCATGCTGCTGTTCCAGATCAGCGAGTTGAAGACGCTCGCCAGCGGTGGCCGTGGCGTGATCCTGATGGAGCTGGAGAAGAACGAAACGCTGCTCCAGGCGCTGGCCTTCGGCGCCGCAGGCTTCGTGCTCTCGGGCACCGGCCCACGCGGCGGCAAGGCCGTTGAGCAGACCATGACGACCCGCGCGCAAGAGCCGTACGCCGGCAAGCGCGCGCGCAAGGGCAAGACTTTGGAGCCCAAGCTGCGCGACGCAAAGCTCTCCCTGCCGAAACCGGCACCGGCAGCCACCTGATCCGATGAGCGATCCGCACGCACCGCCTGATGCGGTTTCGGCGACAGACGCAAACGTTCCCTCGTGCCGCAAGCTCTTCACAGAGTTTGCGCGCATGGGGCTGTCGGGCTTTGGCGGCGTGCTGCCGTTCGCGCGTGCCGGCATTGTGGATCGCAACCGCTGGCTATCCAACACCGAGTTCGCCGAGCTGCTGAGTCTGGGGCAGGTGTTGCCCGGTCCGAATGTCGTCAACCTGTCGGTGATGCTCGGCTATCGGTACCACGGCGTGCGTGGCGCCGCAGCCGCAATGGGCGGTCTTGTGCTCACGCCTGCCGTGCTGCTGCTGTTGATCGTCATGCTGTACGACCAATTCAGCGCGCTGCCTTTGGTGCAGAACCTGCTCAAGGGCATGGCAGCGGTGGCGGCGGGGCTGGTGCTCTCAACCGCCGTCAAGCTGGCGCAGGGCCAGTCCCGCACCTGGCGTGCCGTCGGCATCGGTCTGGCGGTCGTGCTCACCATCGGCGTGTTGCAGTGGCCGCTGCTTCCCGTGATGCTGGTGCTGATACCGCTTGCCCTCCTGCTCGAATGGAGGGCGATGCGATGAGCTACCTCGCCACCGTCTTCGACCTGTTTTGGCACTTTCTCGTGCTGTCGTTTCTCGCCATCGGCGGGGCAAGCTCGACGCTGCCCGACATGCATCGTTTCCTGGTCGATACGCGCCACTACATGACGAGCGAGCAGCTGAGCGCCATGTATGCCATCTCGCAGGCGGCCCCAGGCCCCAACGTGCTGTTTGTGGAACTGTTCGGGTGGCAGGCGGCAGGTCTGGGCGGTGCAATCGCCTCGTTGGTTGGCATCTGCGGGCCATCCTGCGTGATCGCCGCCGTCATCGCGCGCGTCATGGACCGCAAGCCCGACGCGCGCTGGATTGCGCTGGTCCGCCGCGGCCTTGCACCGCTGACGATCGGCCTGTTGTTCTCAACCGGCTGGGTGCTGGCCCGCGGGGCAGACAGCAGCTTCAGCACCATCGCGCTGACCGTTGCGACGGTCGTGGCGTGCTCCTTCACCCGCGTCCACCCGCTGGTGCTGGTGGGGCTGGGGGCATTGGTCGGCGGTATGGGCTGGGTGTAGCGCCTTCAATCACATCGACGACGGCAATCGAATCCAAGGCGGACGAAAGTCCGCCTTTTTCTTTGTGCGCTCCCGTCAGATACCGGGTGGGCCAGTCCTTCGGGAATACCCCAATGCCATCGATAATGTATATACAACAACATACGCATCCACGCGATGTTGTCTGTATGTGAATTCGAGTCCGCTCGGCCAACCGGTCAAGCCGCGACCCGCCCTGCAGGCGACCTCGCCGACATAAAGAGGAGACAGTTTGGAACACCTTCAACGCAACCTGCGCGCGCGGCATATCCGTTTTCTCGCGCTCGGTTCGGCCATCGGCACGGGCCTTTTCTACGGCTCCGCTTCGGCCATCCAGTTGGCCGGGCCGGCCGTGATCCTTGCGTACATCATCGGCGGCGCGGCCGTCTACATGGTCATGCGCGCGCTTGGCGAGATGGCGGTGCGCCAGCCGGTCTCCGGTTCGTTCGGGCGTTATGCGCGCGACAACCTCGGACCGCTCGCCGGCTTTCTGACCGGCTGGACGTACATCCTCGAAATGGTGATCGTCTGCTTGGCTGACGTCACGGCCTTCGGCATCTACATGGGCTTCTGGTTTCCCGAGGTGCCGCAATGGGTCTGGGTGCTGGGCATCGTCATGCTCATCTGCGGCCTGAACCTGTGCAACGTCAAGGTGTTCGGCGAGATGGAATTCTGGCTCGCGCTCATCAAGATCGTGGCGATCGGCGCGATGATCATCGGCGGCACCGTCATCCTGTTCCTCGGCGTGAAGATGAACGGCGAGCATGCCTCCGGCCTGAGCAACCTGTGGTCGCACGGCGGTTTCCTGCCGCATGGCGTGGGCGGCCTCATCGCCTCGTTTGCCGTGGTGATGTTTGCGTACGGCGGCGTCGAGATCATCGGCATCACCGGCGGTGAAGCGCAGAACCCCGACAAGGTCATCCCGAAGGCCATCAACGCTGTGCCGGCGCGCATCCTGCTGTTCTACGTGCTGACCATGTGTGTGCTGATGGCGATCTTCCCGTGGACGGGTATCGACGGCCAGGGCAGCCCGTTCGTGCAGATCTTCTCGGGGCTGGGCATCCAGTCTGCCGCGGCGATCCTGAACCTCATCGTCATCTCTGCGGCCATTTCGGCCATCAACAGCAACATCTTCGGCGCGGGCCGGATGATGTACGGCATGGCCGAGCAGGGCCAGGCGCCACGCATCTTTGCGGCCACTTCCCGCCACGGCGTGCCCTGGGTGACGGTGCTGTTCATGGCAGGTGCGCTGCTGGGCGGCGTGGTGCTGAACTACCTGATTCCCGAAAACGTCTTCGTGATCATCGCGTCGATCGCCACGTTCGCGACCGTCTGGGTCTGGCTGATGATCCTGCTTTCGCAGGTGGCCATGCGCCGGCGCCTGTCAGCCGAAGAAGTGCGTGCGCTCAAGTTCAAGGTGCCGCTGTGGCCCGTGGGGCCGGCACTCGCCATCGCGTTCATGCTGTTCGTGATTGGCGTGCTGGGCACCATGGAAGATACCCGCGTGGCGCTGTACGTTGGCGCAGGCTGGGTACTGCTCATGTCGGCAGCGTGGTATCTGCGCGTGAAGCCCAACGCAGCAGCCGTGTTGGCTGAAGAGGCAAGCGGGGCGTGAGCCCGGCCGGAAAAAAAGAAAGACGATTTCTGGAGACAACCGATGTCGAACCACACCTCTGCGCCGTCGTACGCCGGCCGCGCGGGCGCGCAGGCGACGGTCCACGCGCAACCGCTGTCCCGCACGCGCGCCATTGCCGCCATCACCATCGGCAACGGCCTCGAGTTCTATGACTTCGTGGTCTACAGCTTCTTCGCCACGCTGATCGGCCGGCTGTACTTTCCGGTCGGCAACGCGACCGGCCAGTTGCTGATGTCGTTCGCCACGTTTGGCGTCGGCTTCCTGATGCGGCCGCTCGGCGGTCTGCTGATCGGCATGTACGCCGACCGTGCAGGCCGCAAGCCCGCCGTGGCGCTCACGCTGTGGCTGATGGGCTTGTCGTCGCTGATCTTCGTTGTCACGCCGACCTACGCCCAGATCGGCATCCTCGCACCGGTGCTCGTCGTGCTTGCGCGGCTCGTGCAGGGCTTTGCCATTGGCGGTGAGATGGGTGCTTCGACTGCGCTGCTGCTGGAATACGCTGATGATCGCTCGCGTGGTTTCTATACGAGCTGGCAGCCGTTCAGCCAGGGGCTGGCGGCACTGTTCGGCGCGCTGGTCGGCTTGCTGCTGAGCAATGTGC
Source organism: Burkholderiaceae bacterium 26 (assembly GCA_000955795.1). GTDB lineage: Bacteria > Pseudomonadota > Gammaproteobacteria > Burkholderiales > Burkholderiaceae > Ralstonia > Ralstonia chuxiongensis. The sequence continues at coordinate 545,384 of JYOB01000010.1, read as the reverse complement.
TGGCGCCCGCCGCGTTGGAGTCGTGGGGTTGGCGGCTTGCGTTCGTGATCGGCATTCTCGTGATCCCCGTCGGCCTGATCATCCGTCGCCGTCTTGAGGAAACCGCCGCACCGCACAGCACGCGCGAAGCCGACGCCACGCTGCCGCTGCTGCGCGAACACCGCCGCACGCTGGTGGCGAGCATTCTGCTGATGATTGGCGTGGCTTCGTCCACGTACATCATCGTCTACTACCTCAGCAATTACGCCGTGAGCGTGCTGCACATGCCGCTGTCGCTGGGCATCTGGGCGGCGTGCATTGCGGCGCTGGTGCAGGTGGTGCTGTCACCGTTGGCGGGCCGCCTGGCCGATCGCGTCGGGCGTCGCAAGGTGGTGCTGTGGTCGCGCGTTGCGCTGCTGGCGATGATCTATCCGGCCTTCGCGCTCATCAACGCAGAGCCTTCGCTTGCCCGGTTGCTGATCGTGGTCGGCTGCCTGTCGGTGCCGATGTCGATGACCTCGCCGGCCTCGATGGTGCTCGTCAGCGAGGTGTTGCCGCAGCGGCTGCGCGCCACGGGGCTATCGATTGCCTACTGCGTTGCCATTGCCATCTTCGGTGGCTTTGCGCAGTTCTTCTCGACCGAGCTGATCCAGCTCACGGGCAACGCAAACGCGCCGGCCTTCTACGTGATCGGCTGCGGGCTGGTCTCGCTGATCGGTCTGGCGATGGTGCCCGAGACGCTCGGCCGGCGCCTCTCGTAACGCTCAGTCCACCCCAACGAACCCGCCGGTCTGATGCGCCCACAGCCGCGCATACAGGCCGCCGTGATCGAGCAACTCGGCATGCGTGCCGCTCTCGACAATGCGGCCGCCGTCGAGCACCACCAGCCGGTCCATGCGTGCGATGGTTGAGAGCCGGTGCGCAATGGCGATCACGGTCTTGCCTTGCATCAGCGTTTCCAGGCTTTCCTGGATGGCCGCTTCCACTTCCGAATCCAGCGCTGACGTGGCTTCGTCCAGGATCAGGATCGGCGCGTCCTTGAGCAGCACACGCGCAATCGCAATGCGCTGGCGTTGACCGCCCGAGAGCTTCACCCCACGTTCACCCACCAGCGCGTCAAAGCCGCGTCGCCCTTGCACATCGGATAGCTGCGGGATGAACTCGTCGGCGCGCGCACGGCGTACGGCTTGCATCAACTCAGCCTCGGTGGTGCTGGGTTTGCCGTAGCGTAGGTTGTCGCGAATGGAGCGGTGCAGCAGCGACGTATCCTGCGTGACCATGCCGATCTGCTCGCGCAGGCTCTCTTGTGTCACGGCCGCAATGTCCTGGCCGTCCACCAGAATCCGGCCGCGCTCCACGTCGTATAGCCGGAGCAGCAGGTTCACGAGCGTCGACTTGCCCGCGCCCGATGGGCCGACCAGGCCGATGCGTTCACCGGGGCGCACCACCAAGTCCAGCCCTTCGATCACGCCGCTGCCCTTGCCGTAGTGGAAGCCCACGTGCTCGAAGCGCACTTCGCCCTGCGTCACGTTCAGCGGCTTGGCGCCGGGCTGGTCGATCACGGCGCGCGGCAGCGCGATGGTCTGCATGCCGTCCTGCACCTGCCCGACGTTTTCAAAGATGCCGTTGACCACCCACATGATCCAGCCCGACATGTTGTTGATGCGGATCACCAGCCCCGTGGTCAGCGCAATGGTGCCGGCGCTCACGCGGCCCTGGCTCCACAGCCAGAGCGCGAGCGCCGACGTGCCGACGATCAGCAGGCCGTTCATGGCGGTGATGGTGAAATCCATGCCGCTGATCATGCGGCCGGACAGGCGGGTCTTGTCGGTCTGTTCTGCCATGGCGTCGCGCGCATAGCTTTCTTCGTGCTGCGTGTGGGCGAACAGCTTGAGCGTGGTGATGTTGGTGTAGCCATCCACGATGCGGCCCATCAGCTTGGAGCGCGATTCCGTGGCGATAACTGAACGCGCCTTCACGCGCGGCACGAAGTAGCTCAGGGCCGCGATGTAGCAGCCAATCCACACCAGCAGCGGCACCACGAGCCACCAGTCGGCCCTGGCAAACAGCACCATCGCGCTGATCGCGTAGATCACGACATGCCAGAGCGCATCTACGGCCTGCACGGCGGAATCGCGCAGCGAGAAACCGGTCTGCATGATGCGCTGGGCAATGCGGCCCGCAAAGTCGTTCTGGAAAAACGTCAGGCTCTGCTTGAGGACGTAGCGATGGTTCTGCCAGCGGATCAGGTTCGACAGGTTCGGGTTGATGACCTGGTGCACAAGCACGTCGTGCAGGCCAAAGATGACCGGCCGCGCGATCAGCGCAACAAAGGCCATCCACAGCAATTCGTTGCGGTGGCGGCCGAAGAACTCGGGCCCTGGTGTCGCCTGGATCATGTCAACGATGCGACCCAGGAAGTCGAACAGCGCGACTTCGATCAGCGCGCCCAGCAACCCGACGACGAGCAGGAATGCGAAGACGCCGCGCACTTCGCGCAGGAAGTACGCGTAGAAGCGCCAGACATTGGCCGGAGGCTGCGTGTCGGGCAGGGGGCGGAACGGATCGATGAGTTTTTCCAGGCGGCGCAGCAGCATGTCGGGTCGGGGAGAGGAGACCGACGCCCCAGGGCGGGACGTGCGCGGAAGAGCCGCCCATGATACGCGCGTGAAAGCAGCCCTGCTGGCGGCCCGGCTTACGGAGATCAGAGCTCCGCGCGCGAGGCTTTTTGCTCGACGGTTGGAGCTCAGAGCTCGACGCGTGAGGCTTTTTACTCGGCGATTGGAGCTCAGAGCTCGGCGCGTGAGGCTTTTTGC
>JYOB01000010.1:133210-542561 GCA_000955795.1 Burkholderiaceae bacterium 26 | reverse complement strand
GCTTTTTGCTCGGCGGTTGGAGCTTAGAGCTCGGCGCGTGGGGCTTTTTGCTCGGCGATTGGAGCTCAGAGCTCGGTGCGTGGGGCTTTTTGCTCGACGGTTGGAGTTCAGAGCGTCAGCTGTGATCCGTGGGAGGCGCCGGGCGGGCCGTGAGACGCATCGCGCCATAAAAAAAGCCGCTCGGTTGAGGAGCGGCTTTCTTATTTATCCGGGAGAGGGTGGTCAGTGCACCACAATCCGCGTGAACGGCTCCACGTAAGCCTGCAGGGTGATCATCAGGCCCACCAGGAAGGCCAGCGCCAGCGAGTGGAAGAACACGTAGCGCAGGATGTCGCCCTCGTGGCCGTACCACTTGGTGGCGGTGGAGGCCACGACGATGGACTGCGCATCGATCATCTTGCCCATCACGCCGCCCGAGCTGTTGGCTGCCGACATGAGGATTGGCGACAAGCCGAGTTGCGTGGCCGTGGTCTTCTGCAGGCCGCCAAACAGCACGTTCGAGGCCGTATCCGACCCCGTGAGCGCCACGCCCAGCCAGCCCAGCATCGTGCCGAACAGCGGGTACAGCACGCCGGTGTGGGCGAAGGCCAGGCCCAGCGTTGCGTCCAGGCCCGAATAGCGGGTGAGATAGCCGATGCCGAACATCGCGCAGATGGTCAGCAGCGAATAACGCGTGAGCTTGATGGTGTTCCAGTATTCCTTGACCATGCGCGGCACCGAGTAGCCCATCAGCAGGCCGCCCACGATGGCCGAGACCAGGATGCCCGTACCCGCCATCGACAGCACATTGAAGAGGAACACCGCGCCTTCGGCGGTCTCCTTCGCGACCACCGGCGGGCCCTTGAGCACCATCTTGTCCAGACCGGGGATCGGGAACTTGAATTGCCACAGACCGTCGGCGAACGCCTTGAACTGCGGAATGCCCCAGATGAACACGAACACGGTCAGGATCACCCACGGCAGCCAAGCCTGCACGCGCGTGATCTTCGTATTGGCATCAGCGCTGGTAGCGGCACGCGCTTCGGCAGCGGCTTCGGGGTCGACGCGGGAGTTGTCCTCGCGGTTGCGCAGGGCGGTCGAGGTCCAGATCGTCTTGGGCTTCCACACCTTCAGGAACAGCGTGAGCGAGCCCATCGACACCAGTGCGGCAATCACGTCCACCAGCCACGGGCCGTGGAAGTTCGACACCAGGAACTGCGGAATGGCGAACGACACGCCCGCCACCAGGATCGCCGGCCAGATCTGCAGCATGCCGCGGAAGCCCGCGAACGCCCAGATCAGCCAGAACGGCACCAGCACCGAGAAGAACGGCAACTGGCGGCCAACCATGGCCGACAGCTTCAGCAAGTCCAGCCCCGTGACCGAGGCCAGCCCGATGAGCGGTGCGCCCAGTGCGCCGTAGGCTACCGGGGCGGTGTTGGCGATCAGGGCCAGGCCAGAGGCGGCCAACGGCGAGAAGCCCAGGCCGATCAGGATGGCGCCCGTAACCGCCACCGGCGTGCCGAAGCCCGCTGCGCCTTCAAAGAAGGCGCCAAAGCTGAACGCCACCAGCAGCAGTTGCAGGCGGCGGTCTTCGGTAATGCCGGAAATCGAGCTCTGTAAGACCTTGAACGACCCGTTCAAGGTGGTGAGCCGGTGCAGGAAGATGATGTTCAGGACAATCCAGCCAATCGGGAACAGGCCTGAAATGATGCCGAGGCCTGCCGCCTTGCCGGCCATTGCGGTCGGCATGCCGAACACGAACGAGGCGATCCCCACCCCGACAATCAGCGCCAACCCGGCCGCCAGATGGGCCTGCATATGGAAGAACGCCAGCGAGCACAGCAGTACCGCAACCGGTATCCCGGCCGCTAGGGTTGACCACACGGCGCTGCCGAGCGGGTCATAGACTTGATTCCACATCTTGATCTCCTCCTGTTTGGGCGTTTCGGTTCTTCTCGATACCGAACGTCTTCTGCTGCCCCTTTTTCGCAGGGGCAAACGCGGATTGTAGGAACAAGCGTGTCCGGGTCACCGCAATATTCTGTCACTTTCGCCCTGAAAAGTATTCATCGGCTGCGGGGCGAGGGTTGACGCGGCGCATGCAATCGCACCGGGTAAATCCGGGTTGTGGAATCATTGCGCCTGCAGCGCAGACCACCACCCCATTTCGCCCCCTATCCATGGCTTCTCTGACGGCCTTTCCGATTCGCCGACGCGGCTCCCGATGGGCTGCCGCTGTGCTCGCTGCATTTGTGACGCTGGCAACGCTGTCGCCCGCCGTGCATGGCCAGACTGCGGCAGCGCCCGCGCAGGCGAACACCGAATCGACGCGGCCGCGTATCGGCCTGGTGCTCTCGGGCGGCGGGGCGCGCGGCTATGCGCATATTGGCGTGCTCAAGATGCTGGAGCGCATGCGCATTCCCGTGGATGTGATTGCCGCTACGAGCATGGGCGCCGTGGTGGGCGGGCTGTACGCCAGCGGCATGCGTGCGGATGCACTGGAGCAGAAGCTCTCGCAGGTCGACCTGAGCGACATCGCCTTCGACCGCAACGACCGCGCCAAGCTGCCGCAATCGCTGCGTGAGGATGATTTCCAGTATCCGATCGGCTTGTCCGCCGGCTATGGTGACGGCAAGCTCAGGCTGCCCACCGGCCTGGTGCAGGGCAACCGCCTGCTCGCGCTGCTCAAGAACTGGACGGCGCAGTGGCCCGACAACATCGAGTTTTCGCGCCTGCCGATTCCGTTCAAGGCCATGGCGACGGATCTGGCCACGGGCGACGGGGTGATTCTCGACCACGGCTCGCTGCCGCTAGCAATGCGGGCAAGCATGGCGGTGCCGGGGCTGTTCGCGCCCATTGAAGTGGGCGGACGCACGCTGGTGGATGGCGGCCTGGTGAGCAACTTGCCCGTGCAGCTCGCGCGCGATATGGGGGCCGACATCGTCATCGCCGTCAACATCGGGTCGGACTTGCAGCGGCCGGAAGACCTGGCCTCGCCGGCGGCGGTGACGCAGCAGATGATCACCATCCTCGTCGGCCAGAACGTGCGTGCGCAAAAGGCGTTGCTGCGCGGCAAAGATGTGCTGATCGAGCCGCAACTCTCGGAGCTTTCATTTACCGATTTCGCCAAGGGCCCGCAGGGCGTGCGGCAGGGCGAGCGCGCCGCGCAGGGCGTTGAAGCCAAGCTCGCGGCGTTGTCGCTGTCGCCGCAGGCGTATGCCGCGTACGGCGCTGCCCATGAGCCGCAGGGCATGCTGGCCGCGGGCGCACGCATTGACGCCATTGACGTGACCACCAGCGGCCGCGTGCCGCCCGCGCGCGTGCGCCAGTTGATCAAGGTGCGCGAAGGCGATGCGTATGACGCCGAAGCGCTCAACCGCGAGCTGTCGGCGCTGGCTACCACGGGCGACTTCGAAACCGTCACCCAGCAACTGGTGGAAGAGAACGGCGTGCATACGCTCAAGATCGATGCGCATGAAAAGTCGTGGGGCAACCAGTTCTTCCTGTTCGGGTTGGGCATGTCGACCAATTTCGACGGGCGCGGCGCATTCAACGTCAACCTCGGCCATCGGTATCCGTGGCTCACGCAGAGCGGGCTGGAGTGGCGCAATGACATCGTGCTTGGCAGCAACCGGGCGGGCATCCACACCGAACTGCGGCAGCCGCTGTGGCAATCGCAGGGGTTCTACCTCGCGCCGTATGCGGAGTATTCGCGCCGCAGATCGGATCTCTACTTTGACGATCTGCCGCCAACCCGGGACGCCAAGCCGTTCAACAACCTGACAATCGAGACAGCGCGCGCCGGCGTTGACCTGGGCATCCCGTTGGGCCGCAAGGGTGAACTGCGCCTAGGCGTGAACTACGTCAGGAAGACGGCGACGTTCAATTACCTGGAGCTGATCGCGGACGAGTCGGGGAATATCGTGGATGCGACGACCTTGGATACCTTGCGCGCTCAGCAGCCGGCCTTTCGTGCCCAGCTCACGCTGGATCAGCTCGACGATCCGCTGTTTCCCCGCAGCGGCTACTACCTGTTTGGCAGCATGGAGGCCGGTTTCGGTTCGCTCGACAAGAAGTACAACACCGCCCAGGCCAAGGGTTTGTGGGCCACGAGCCACGGACGCCATACGTTCAACCTCGCGCTGGAGGGGGCAGGGCAGTTCGGTGCCAACAGCCCGACCAGAGACAACGGCGGCAACACCGGCAACGGCGCCAACGAGGGCTTCTTCCTGGGCGGTTTCCAGCACCTTTCCGCCTACGCGCAGGATCAGTTCAACGGCCAGTACATGTTGTACGGCCGCCTGACCTACCTGTACGACCTGCGCATCGATGACCTGCTCGGCCTGCGCGCGCCAGTGTTCGGCGCCAGCGCCGAGGCCGGCAACGTCTGGCAGTTGCGCAACAACTTCGGACGGGGCCCTTACCTGAAGAGCGGCAGCGTATTCGTTGGCGGCAACAGCCCGATCGGGCCGCTGTATTTCGGTTTTGCTGTGGCGCCGCAGGGCGTGTGGAACGTGTACCTGCAGCTCGGCCGCGTCTTCTGAAACAGCATCAAAGGGGAGCACGCCTACCTGCGCACGCGGGCAGCGCATGCTTCGTAAGGTCTTGATCAGATTGGGAAATCAATCGGTCAGCCTGCGGCGGATGTGCGTGCTAGCCTTCCGCTTCGCTTTTTCAAGACCTCGGGCGCGGTCGCGCCCAGCCCCCTCTCATGATGTTCTCCGTGTTGTTCCGTCGTTCCCGTTCGTCCCGGTGGTTGCTGTGCGCGTGCGCGTTGGCTGTGTTGCAGGCGTGCGGCAGGCATGCAGATGAGGCCGCCAAGCCGGCCGGCCCGCCGGAGGTCGAGTTTGCCGTTGCGCAACGCTCCGATGCGCCGCTGGTGACCGAACTGCCCGGCCGCCTGGAGCCGTATCGCACGGCGGAAGTGCGTGCGCGCGTCGACGGCATCGTCCTCAAGCGCGCCTACGACGAAGGCCAGGCGGTCAAGGCCGGCCAGGTGCTGTTCCGCATCGATCCGGCGCCGCTCAAGGCACAGGTGGACGCCGCGCAAGGGGCGCTTGCCCGTGCGCAGGCGCAACTCGCCATCGCCCGCGACAAGGCTGCGCGCTACAAGGGGCTGGCCGCCACGCGCGCCGTGAGCGAGCTGGAATACGCTGAAGCGCAAGCCGCCGAACGTCAGGCTGCAGCGGATGTGGTGTCGGGCCGTGCTGCGCTGGAAACTGCGCAACTGCGCCTGGGCTATGCCACCGTCACGGCCCCGATTGCTGGCCGCTCGCGCCGCGCGCAGGTCACCGAAGGTGCGCTGGTCAAGGAAGACGCTGCCACACCGCTCACCACCGTCGAGCAGATCGATCCGATCTATGTCGACTTTGCCCAGCCCGCTGCCGAGGTGCTCGCCTTGCAGCGCGCGCTCAAGAAGGGCCAAGCCGCTGCATTGAGCGGCCAGGACATCGGCGTGCAGGTCATCCTGAGCGATGGCGTGGCGTACGAGCGCCCGGGCAAGCTGCTGTTCTCCGATCTGGCGGTAGACCGTGCGACGGACAACGTTTCGATGCGCGCCGTGCTGCCCAACCCCGATGGCTTGCTGCTGCCTGGCATGTACGTGCGCGTAAAGCTCTCGCACGCCGTGCAGCAAGGCGCGGTGACGATTCCGAAGGGCGCGTTGCAGCGCGATCGCCATGGGGCGACGGTGTTTGTGGTGCAGGCAAACAACACGCTGGCGGCGCAGCCCGTGGCTGCGCAAACGTTGGCCGGCGACCAATGGCTGGTGACGAGCGGGCTGTCCGGTGGAGAACGCCTCGCCATTCCAGGCATGCAGACGCTGGAAGCAGGCATGGCGGTCAAGCCGGTTTCTGCGGCATCGCGTGCCGACACGAAGCCGAAGAAGGGCTGACCATGGCACGCTTCTTTATCGACCGCCCGGTCTTTGCCTGGGTGATTGCGCTGGCCATCATCCTGGCTGGCGTGCTCGCGTTGCCCAAGCTGCCGGTGGCGCAGTATCCGAACATCGCGCCGCCCAACGTCAGCATTTCGGCCAACTACCCGGGCGCGTCCGCGCGCACGGTGGAGAGCGCCGTGACCGCCATCATCGAGCGCGAGATGAACGGCGCGCCGGGGCTGCTGTACATGTCGTCGTCGTCCGACGCGGCGGGCAACGTGTCGATCAACCTGTCGTTCACGCAGGGCACGAGCCCCGATCTTGCGGCGGTGGAGGTGCAGAACCGGCTGAAGATCGTCGAGGAGCGCCTGCCTGAAGTCGTGCGCCGCAACGGCATCCGCATCGAGAAGGCGGCCGAGAACTACATGATGTATCTGTCGCTGACGGCCGAGCGAGGCCGCTTTGACGGCATCGACCTGGGCGACCTTGCCTCGTCTGATTTGATTCCGCAGTTGCGCCGCGTGCCGGGCGTCGGCACCGCGCAGTTGTTCGATGCGGAATACGCCATGCGCATCTGGCCCGATGCCGACAAGCTCACCGCATTGGGCCTCACCGCCGGTGACCTGAGCGATGCCGTGCGCCGCTACAACGCGCGCATCACCGTGGGTGAGATCGGCAGCGGCGCCGTGCCGGGCAGCGCGCCCATCAACGCGAGCGTTACCGGTGACGATGGGCTGACCACGCCTGAAGCATTCGGCCAGATTCCGCTGCGTGCAGATGCGCAGGGCCGCATGGTGCTGCTGCGCGATGTGGCGCGCGTGGAGCTGGGCGGCAGCGATTACCTGTATCTCTCGCGCATGAACGGCAAGCCGGCCACGACCATCGGCATCAAGCTCGCACCGGGCGCCAACGCCGTGGGTGTGGCCAAGCGCGTGCGCGCGGTGCTGGACGAAGCGCAGGCGCATTTCCCGCCAGGCGTGCGCTACGAAGTGGCGTACGACAGCTCGCGCTTTGTCGGTATCGCCATCGAACAGGTGGTCAAGACGCTGCTCGAAGCCGTGGTGCTGGTGTTCCTGGTGATGATGCTGTTCATGCAGAACCTGCGCGCGACGCTCATCCCGACGCTGGTCGTGCCGATCGCGCTGCTGGGTACGTTTGCGGTGATGCTGCCGATGGGCTTCTCCATCAACGTGCTGACGCTGTTTGGCCTGGTGCTTGCCATCGGCATCCTTGTGGACGACGCCATCGTGGTGGTGGAAAACGTCGAACGCGTGATGCACGAAGAAGGGCTCTCGCCGCGTGAGGCAACGGCCAAGGCGATGCGGCAGATCAGCGGGGCCATCGTCGGCATCTCGCTGGTGCTGACGGCGGTGTTCGTGCCGATGGCGTTCTTTGGCGGCGCGGTGGGCAACATCTACCGGCAGTTCTCGCTGTCGCTGGCGGTGTCGATGGTCTTCTCGGCATTCCTGGCGCTGACGCTCACGCCTGCGCTTTGCGCGACGCTGCTCAAACCGGTACAGCCGGGCCATGGTGCCGCCGAGCGCAAAGGCTTCTTCGGCGCATTCAACCGGGGCTTTGCGCGGTTGACGTCGCGCTACCAGAACGGTGTCGCCAAGCTGCTCAATCGCACGGGCCGTGCACTGGTGGCGTACGGCGCGGTCATCGGCGCGGTGGTGTTGCTGTTCACGCAACTGCCGACGGCCTTTCTGCCGGAAGAAGATACCGGCGAATTCATGACCGTCGTCATGCTGCCGACTGGCGCCACCCAGGCGCAGACGCTCGACGTCGTGCGGCAGGCTGAGCAGCACTTCATGACGCAGGAGCCGGCCGTTGCGTCCACGCTGGCCATCACCGGGTTCAGCCTGTACGGCAACGGCCAGAACGCGGCCATGCTGTTCCTGACGCTCAAGGACTGGAAGCAGCGCAAGGGCGGTGACCAGCACGTCGATACCGTGGTCGAACGCGCCAACGCGGTGTTCAGCAAGATCAAGGGCGCGATGGTCATGGCGATGAACTCGCCCGCGCTGCCGGAGTTGGGCAGCAAGCCCGGCTTTGACCTGCGTCTGCAAGACCGCAGCGGCGCCGGCTACGAGCGCCTCGCGCAAGCGCGCGATCGCATGCTGGCGGAGGCGGCAAAGCATCCCGCGCTGTCGGAAGTCACGTTTGCTGGCCAGGGCGATGCGCCTCAGGTCCTGATCGATGTGGACCGCAAGAAAGCCCTGTCGATGGGCGTGTCGATTGAGGACATCAACCGCACGCTGGCCGTGATGTTCGGCTCCGACTACGCGGGCGATTTTGTCTACCGCAACCAGGTGCGCCGCGTGATCGTGCAGTCAGACGGCAAGCAGCGCGTCTCGGTCGAGCAGCTTGGCCGCATGCATGTGCGCAACGCGGCGGGGGCCATGGTGCCGCTATCCGCATTCACCACCACCAAATGGATGGTCGGGCCGCTCAAGCTGGATCGCTACAACGGCTTTCCGGCCATGACGATCACCGGCTCGCCGGCACCCGGTCACAGCTCCGGCGAGGCCATGGCGGCGATGGAGTCGATTGCCCGCAGCCTGCCTGAGGGCTTCGGCTACGAGTGGACGGGGCAGTCGTTCGAAGAGCGTCTGTCGGGTGCGCAGGCGCCGGCGCTGTTTGCGTTGTCGATCCTCGTCGTGTTCTTGTGTCTGGCCGCGCTGTACGAGAGCTGGTCGATTCCGCTGGCCGTCATGCTTGTGGTGCCGCTGGGCGTGTTGGGCGCGCTACTGGGTGCCACGCTGCGTTTCCTGCCCAATGACATTTACTTCAAGGTGGGGCTCATTGCCACCATCGGCCTGTCGGCCAAGAACGCGATCCTGATCATCGAAGTTGCCAAGGATCTGGTGGCGCAAGGCATGGGCTTGATCGAAGCCACGCTGGAGGCAGCGCGTCTGCGCTTCCGGCCGATCGTGATGACGTCGCTGGCGTTTGCGTTTGGCGTCGTGCCGCTGGCGATTGCGACCGGTGCGGCATCGGCCAGCCAGCGCGCTATCGGCACGGGCGTGCTGGGCGGGATCATCACGGCGACGGTGCTGGCGGTGTTCCTGGTGCCGGTGTTCTTTGTGGTGGTGCGGGGCGTGTTCAAGGGCAGCGAGCGGCAACGCCGGCTGGACGCGGCGCACGAGCATGAGACTGCGGGGCCGGCAGCCTGATCGGCGCGATCACTCCGCGGTGGCTGGGCTCTTACGCCTGGCTACCGCCGGGCCGAAACCGAAAAAGCTGAGGACCTCTGCGGCCACCTGATCGCGGTCGTTGTCCACGCAGATCATGTGGTAGCTGTTTTCCAGCACCACGCTGCGCACGTGGGGCAGGGTTGCCTGCAGCGTTTCGGCGGAGCGCAGGCTGGTGAGTTCGTCTTCGCGCGAATGGATCACCAGCGTCTGGCACTGCGTATCGGGCGCCCCGGCCAGCGCCCAGCGTCGCAGCCGATCCACCTGCCGAATGCATGCGAGTGGCACCCAGGGGTAGTGGAAGCTGTCGCCGCGTGCGAGCTTGGCTTTGATGATCCGCCGCAACAGCGGGTTCTTGATGCCGAACGGCTCGTCTTCTTCTACGCGCATGCGCGCAGCCATGCCCGGGATGCGATACACCGCGTAGCGCAGATTCCGATACCACGGCGTCGACCAGCCATCGATATGGATGGGCGTGGCGAGTAGCGCCAGCCTGTCTTGCGGGCGCGCACTGCCATGCCGAACGCGATGCGCCAGCACCAGCGCCAACAGTGCGCCCATGCACATCCCCGCGATATGCACGGTGTCGTGCTCTGCGACGAGCTGCTCATACGTTTGCGTGAGCGTTTCAAGCCACGCTTCGGCGGGCATGTGGATGAGGTCTTCGGGGCGCGTACCGTGGCCGGGCAAGGTCGGCACGTGCGTGACGGCGCCAGCGCTGCGCAGCGCTTTCTGCAGCACGCCCAGGTCGTAGGCCGTGCCGCCCAGTCCATGGATCAGCAGCACAGCCGTGCTGCCGGACGCCGATGAGGTCACAGTGCGGTCTCGACCGACCAGGTACCGGTGACGAGCGCGGTGTTGCCGACGGCGTCTGTCAGTGGGCCACCGGTATCCACTACGGTGTGCAGCGTGCCGTCGCGCGCGGTGATGCGCAGCGTCTGGCGGCGTGCGGGCGTTGCGGCCTCGTCTTCCAGTGCGGCCGCCCCGAGCCAGCGCGCACGCAGCGCGTCGCGGTCATCCGGATGCACCAGTTGCAGCACGGTCGAGATCGACGCCATGCTCGCCGGTTCGTGTCCGAACACGAGAGCGACGTCGCCGCCCCAGTCGATGCGGCCGCTGGCGGGGTCGATGGTGTAGACGAGCTGGCCCGACGACGCCAACGCCAGTTCCACGCGGTTCTGCCACTGCGCGCTTTGCTCGTGCAGTTGTTCGCGCGTGGTCTTGAGCGCGCTCACCAGCAGCACCAGCAGCGCGGCAATGCCCAGGTACAGCTGCGCTTCCAGCAGCGACTGGCCATAGTGATGATCCAGCACGGCGAAGGGGCCGTCGCCCTCAGCGGTTTGCGTGAGTGCCACCAGCGTGAGCAGCAGCACCGCCATCGAGCCGCCGCGTCCACCCCACATCAGCGCCACCACCACGGCAAAGAACAACGGGACGTACGTCAGTGCAAAGCCGATTCCGTCGCCAAATTTGGCATCGCTGTTGCCATCGAAGATGACGTACGCCGACAGCGCCAGCGCAACGACGGCCGCCAGACCGAGCACGAAATCCGTGCGGTCCGTACCGCCCGAGCGGAACGCGCGAAAGCGCGACCATGCCGCCAGCACCGGCGTGACGATCAGCACGCCCAGGAAATCCGACGCCGCCCAGATGCGCAGCACGTGCCCGAACGAGCCGCCTTGCGACCACGCAAACCATGCCGCCCCGAACAGCGCCCCCAGCAGCGCACTGACCGCGCCCGCCACCAGCATCGCGCGTACGAAGTAGAGCCCTTCAAGCGGCACGCGCGCCAGCCGCACCAGCGCCACGGCCAGCGCGGCGCTGCCCGCTTCGTCGAGCACAAAGAGCATCGCGTGGGCCGGGTTGGTGTGTTCGATCGCTGCCAGCGCCAGTTGCGCCACGGCAAACGCTGCGCCCAGCCCCGGCCATTCGCGGTACGGTCGCAGCATGAAAGCGGCCATCGTCACGCCCGCCGGCAGCCAGATGTAGCCCGTCATGTCGACCGGCCCATTCAGCCGGTGCGACACGATGGCGGCAACCAGGTAAAGCGCGCCCCAGAGGATCGTGGCGACGGTGGTGGAAGGTCGGTTCAATGGCATCCGGGTTTCCCTCGGTGAAAACAAAAAACCGCGCCGGCGTAGGTGCCGTGCGCGGTCGGTGATGCTACCGCAATCGGTTTCGGGCGGGCTTAGACCACTGGCAGCGCCAGGACTTCCCGCGCGGCGCGGCGGTCGCGCAGTTCGGCCATCCAACGTTCGAGGTTCGGGCGCGCGGGGCGCTCCATCGGCAAGCCTAGCCAGCGGTGCGTGGCACAGCCGCACACGATGTCGGCCATGGTGAAACGCTGGCCGGCCACGTAGGGCTGCTTGGCCAGCACGGCTTCGAGGATGGCCGTGCTGCGCTCCGCGGCCTGGCGCGAGCGTTCAATGCGCGCGGCGTCGCGCTGGTCTTCCGGCGTGCGCACGAGCTGGAGGAACGCATCCACCATCGACGGGCTGTATGACGTGGTCTGCCAATCCATCCAGCGGTCGGCATCGGCGCGCTCGTGAAGTTCGAGTGGGTAGAGGTTGCCCGGGCCGTAGCGTGCCGAGAGATAGCGCACGATGGCGTTGGATTCCCACAGCACGAAACGGGTGTCGCCGGAATCGTTCAGGCCATCCTCGATGACGGGGATCATGCCGTTCGGGTTCATCGCCTTGAATTCCGGCGTGTCGACACCGCCAAAGGCGCCGCCGACGTCGATGCGCTCATGGTCCAGCGACAGCTCATGCGCGCACCAGACGACCTTCTGAACGTTGACCGAAGAGAGTCTTCCCCAGATCCGCAGCATCGACGACGGCTCCTTTCTTGAATGGATGGAATGGATTGTTATGTAATTTAGGCGGCCTTGGGCGTGAGCGCTGCAATTTCCGTGCGGATCAACTCGCCCAGCACGGCAATGCCTTGCTCGATGCGCTCCGGTGCCACCGTCACGAACGCCAGCCGCAAGGTATTGCGACGCGGCGCATTGGCATAGAACGGCGCGCCCGGCACGAAGGCTACGTTGCGCGCGACGGCCTTTTCCAGCAGCGCCATCGTGTCGATGCCTTCCGGCACCTCAACCCAGATGAACATGCCGCCTTCCGGACGATTCCAATGCACACCGGCCGGCATATGGCGCGTGAGCGAGTCGAGCATCGCTTCGCACTGCTTGCCATAGAGGTCTCGAATGCTCGGGATGTGCGTATCGAGCAGACCGGTCTTCAGCACCTCGTACGCCACGCGCTGCGTGAAGCTGGGCGTGTGCAGATCCGATGCCTGCTTGGCCTGCACGAGTTTGAAGTGGATGTGTTCGGGCGCGATGATGTAACCCAGGCGCATGCCCGGCGCCAGGATCTTCGAGAACGAGCCCATGTAGATCACGCCGTCCGGATTGAGCGAGCGCAGCGACGGCAGGGCATCGCCGGTGTAGCTCAGTTCGCCGTACGGATCGTCTTCCACGAGCAGCACGCCGAGCTCCTTCGCGCGGGCCACGAGGGCTTGGCGGCGGTCCAGCGGCAGGCGGCGGCCGGTCGGATTCTGGAAGTTCGGGATCGTGTAGAAGAAGCGGGCGCCGGCAGCCAGCTCTGGCGTGAGCGCGTCCGGCAGCAGGCCTTTGTCATCGGTGGCGATGGACGTATAAGTCGGCTCGAACAGCGAGAACGCCTGCAGGGCGCCCAGGTACGTCGGCGTTTCGACCAGCACCTTGCTTTGCGGGTCGATGAAGATCTTGCCGAGCAGGTCCAGCCCTTGTTGCGAGCCCGTGGTGATCAGCACGCGCGAAGCGGTCGTGCCATGACGCTGGGCAATCCACTCACGCAGCACCGACAGGCCTTCGGTGGGCGTGTACTGCAGCGAGGCCTGCGGGTTGTCGGCAAACATGCGGGCGCACGCCGCCTGAATCGCTTCGACCGGGAAGGTGACGGGGGCGGGCAGGCCACCGGCAAACGAAATGACCTCAGGACGTTCGGTGATCTTGAGGATTTCCCGGATCGCCGAGCTGGTCAGTTTCTGAGCGCGGCTGGAGAAGGTGCAGGCGGTGTGGTCCATTGTGTGGTCCTAGTGTTGCGGCGCCCACCTCGTGAGCGGGTGCCGTGGGTGGGCAAAGCGAAAAGGATAGCAGGCAACCGGCCCATCCAACATTGGGCCGTCTCCTTAGAGACTGCGGGAAAAAGCGTCGCTCAGGTCGCTCAGGCGACTTCGGCGATCAGCTCGATTTCGACGCACGCGCCAAACGGAATCTGTGCGACGCCAAAGGCGCTGCGGGCATGCTTGCCGGCGTCGCCAAACACGTCGGCGAGCAGTTCCGATGCGCCGTTGGTCACCAGGTGTTGCTCGGTGAATTCCTGGGTGGAGTTCACCAGGCTCATCACCTTGACGATGCGCTTGACGCGGCTGAGGTCACCGCCCAGGTGCGTGTTCAGCGTGGCGAGCAGGTCGATGGCGATGGCGCGTGCGGCTGCCTTGCCTTGCTCGGTGGTCATGTCGGCGCCCAGCTTGCCAACCCACGGCTTGCCGTCTTTCTTGGCGATATGGCCGGACAGGAAGACCTGGTTGCCGGTTTGCGCGGCCATGACGTAGGCGGCAGCGGGGGCGCCGGCGGCGGGCAGTTCGATGCCGAGTTGCTTGAGCTTGGCCTGAGCGTCGTGCGAGGCGGTCATGAAGACTCCTTGGTAAGTGCGGTCAACAAAAGAGGGAAGACGTTGCTATCGGCGTACCGACGTTCGTCGGCCGATGCCGACCACGGCAATCACAGCCAGCGCAAACAGCACGGTGGGGGTGTCGAGCGATTCGCCCAGCAGCAGCCAACCGCCGATCAACGTCATGAAAGGTTGCAGCAATTGTATCTGGCCGACCCGCGCAACACCGCCTGCCGCCAGGCCGGAGTACCAGAACAGGAAGCCGATGAACATGGAGAAGGCCGACACGTAAGCCAGCCCGATCCAGGCGCGGGACGACGCATGTGCCAGCGCTTCGGCCTGATGTGTCGACGGCAGCCACGCCAGCGCGCCCACCAGCGGCAGCAGCACGGGCAGCGAGACGACCAGCGCCCAGGCAATCGTCTGCGTGCCGCCCAGCTGGCGCGCGAGCTTGCCGCCGGTGGCATAGCCGAGGGCGCCCGTCACCATCGCGGCGAAAAGCAGCCAATCGGCGCGGTGCAGCGTGCCGGCACCTTGCAGCAGCGCAAATGAAACGACGAGCACACTGCCCACCATTGCGCAGAGCCAGAACCCTGCGGACGGCCGCTCGCGCCCGAACCAGGCAGCAAAGATGGCGGTTGCAAGCGGTAGCAAGCCGGTGATGATGGCGCCGTGGGCCGCCGGCACATCGCGCATCGCCAGCGATGAAAACAGCGGAAAACCCACCACCACGCCCATCGCCGTCACCGCAAGTTGCCACCACTGATTGCCGCGCGGGCGTTTGGCGCCGGAGAATGCGCCCGTGGCCGCCAGCATCGTCAGGGCCAGCGCACTCGCCAGCACCGCGCGCGCCAGCGCCACGAAGGTGGCATCCAGCTCGGCGACGGCCATGCGCGTGAAC
The DNA here is from genome assembly GCA_000955795.1 of Burkholderiaceae bacterium 26. Lineage (GTDB taxonomy): Bacteria > Pseudomonadota > Gammaproteobacteria > Burkholderiales > Burkholderiaceae > Ralstonia > Ralstonia chuxiongensis. Next base: position 527,948 of record JYOB01000010.1, on the reverse strand, counting down.
GGCAGCGTCTGGCTGAAGATGGCCACGCCGATGAAGCCGAGCAGCAGCCCCCGGCGTTCGGCGTGGTCGATGTGTTGCATGGGCAGGGCGGCGGACTTGTTCATGGCGGCCGCTCAATCGGCAAACGCCACGGCCACGCGTCGATTCTGGCGGCTCTTCTTTTCAATCTTGGTGACGACAACGCGGCCAATTTCTCCGGTGGCCCGCACATGGGTGCCGCCGCACGGTTGGCGGTCGATGCCGTCGATGTGGATGATGCGGATGGCCGATGCGCCCGCGGGCGGTGCAGCGCCGATGGTGCGCACAAGTTCGGGCTGCGCGGCCAGTTCTTCTGGCGTGATCAGATCGATGCGTACCGGCGTGTTGCGGCCGATGAGTTCATTCAGTTGCGTGGTGAGGGTGTCGCGGTCGAGCGTCGATTCAGGCAGGTCGAAATCGATGCGGCCGGCGTCCGGCGAGATGCCGCAGCCCGTGACCGGCACGGGAATCAGCGAGCCCAGCAGGTGCAGGCATGTATGCAGCCGCATCAGCCGGTGGCGGCGCTCCCAGTCGATTGCGGCCGTGACGGGCGTGCCGGGCACGAGCAGCGTGAGGCCAGCGTTGTCGGCGGGCACATGCAGGACGGTTTGGCGATCGGGGCTGTAGACGGTGTCGGCAATCGCGATGGTTTGCCCATCGGCCAGGGTGAGCGTGCCGGTGTCGCCGGCCTGGCCACCGCTGCGCGCGTAGAACACCGTCGCGTCCAGCTCAATGCCTTCCGCGTGCACGGCGACGACGGTGGCGTCGCAGGTGGTGCGGTAGGCGTCTTCGTCAAAACGTTTCAACGTGGGCATGTGATGTCTCCGGTTCGCTGTAGGCGGAATTCTGACCTTGATGCTACCGAACTGTGTCTGTACAGTACCTGTACACTTTGTCGTGGCGCTTTCTGTACAGTTTTCAGCCCGCTTCCGTCTACCTCGTCATGAATTCCACCTCTCACATCATCAGCCTGGATGGCCGCCGCGCCGCTGCCCGCCCGGCGGCGGAGCAGTTGCCCGACCCGATTCCGTCGGCGCAGATGACGCTGGTGGATCAGCTCACCGAATGGGCGCGCATGCGCATTGACGAGCGGGTGTTTCGCGCGGGCATGCGCATGCCGTCGATTCGGCAGCTGGCGCAGGAGAAGAGCATTTCCCGGTTTACCGTGGTGGAGGCGTACGAGCGGCTGGTGGCGCAGGGGTATCTGGAATCGCGCCGGGGCTCGGGCTTCTATGTGAAGGAGCGCCACACGCCGCTGCCCGAAGAGCCAGTCGCGCCGCCGCCCACCGCCGCCCGCAAGATCGACGTGACCTGGCTGCTGCGGAACATGTTCCATTCCGCCGAGCCGCGCAAGGCGCCGGGTGTGGGCTTCTTGCCCAACGAGTGGCTGGACGGCGAGCTGATCGCCAACGCGCTGCGCTCGCTGGGGCGACTGAACGGCAACCAATTTCTGTCGCTGGGCACGCCGCAGGGCTTCTTGCCGCTGCGCCAGCAACTGCAAACACGGCTGGCCGAGCTGGAGATTGGTGCGCGACCCGAACAGATCGTGGTGACCTCGGGGATCACGGCCTCACTTGACCTGATTGCGCGTCAGTATGTGCAGCCGGGCGACACGGTGCTCGTGGGCGATCCGGCATGGTTTCTGATGTTCGGCCGTTTTGCCGCGCAGGGTGCGCAGGTGATCGGTGTGCCCTACACCACCGAGGGGCCGGACTTGGTCGCGCTGGAAGGGTTGGTACAGGCGCGTCGCCCCAAGCTGCTGGTCATCAACTCGATCCTGCACAACCCGACCGGTACGTCGCTCTCGGCTGCCAAGGCATTCCAGTTGTTGCGGTTGGCCGAGCAGTACGGCTTTCTGATCGTTGAAGACGACATTTATGGCGATCTTGCACCGCCCGGTTATCAGGCGACGCGGCTTGCAAGCCTGGATCAGTTACGCCGGGTGATTTATCTGAACAGCTTTTCCAAAACGCTGGCGGTGAACTTGCGCGTGGGTTTCATTGCCTGCCACCCGGAACTGGCCAAGAACCTGACCGATGCCAAGCTGTTGACAGGGTTTGCTACGCCCGAGATCAACGAACGCGTCCTCTACAAGATCCTCACCGAAGGCCAATATCGCAAGCACGTCGAACGCGTGCGCGGCCGCCTGGACCGTGCGCGCGACGCCGTTCAGCGGAACCTCGAGCGCATGGGCCTGAAGCTGTTTGCGCAGCAGGGCGCGGGCATGTTCCTTTGGGCCGATACCGGGCAGGACACCAATGCCATCGCGCGCGCCGGGCACGAGCACGGCTATGTGTTTGCGCCTGGGAGCCTGTTTTCGCCGTCGCAGATGCCGTCGACGTGGATGCGCTTCAACATTGCGACCAGCACGGACCCGGACTTGCTCCGGTTCCTGGCGGAACAGCTCGAACGCGGGGCTTGAAAACCGGGCGCCACGCCACATCTAGCTTCACAAATTCATGCGGGCGCACGCGCAAGGTGTAGCCCGCTTCTCTTTCCACTTTCCAGACTTTTTATGCACACCATGAGCGCACCGCACGAGAAGATGGCTTTCCAGGCAGAAGTGAAGCAGCTTCTGCACCTGATGATCCACTCGCTGTACAGCAACAAGGAAATCTTCCTGCGGGAGTTGGTTTCCAATGCGTCGGATGCGGTCGACAAGCTGCGCTTCGAGGGCATCGCCAATCCGTCGCTGCTGGAAGGCGGTGGCGAGCTTGGCATCCGCATCGGCTTCGATGCCGCCGCGCGCACCATCACGATTGCCGATAACGGCATCGGCATGAGCCGCGACGAAGCCATCCGCAACCTTGGCACCATCGCCCGCTCGGGCACGCGCGAGTTCTTCAGCCAGCTTTCGGGCGACCAGCAAAAGGATGCCGCGCTGATCGGCCAGTTTGGCGTGGGCTTCTACTCGGCGTTTATCGTGGCCGATCGCGTGACGGTGGAATCGCGCCGCGCTGGCGTAGCCGCCAATGAAGGCGTGCGCTGGGAAAGCACCGGCGACGGCGAGTTCACCGTCGACACCATCGAACGCGCCGAGCGCGGCACCACCATCACGCTGCACCTGCGCGAGGGTGAGGACGATTTCCTCTCCGCCTGGCGCGTGAAGTCGGTCGTGCAGAAGTATTCGGACCACATCTCCTTGCCGATCCAGATGCGCAAGGAAGCGTGGGACGAAGAGAAGAAAACGATGGTGCCCCAGGACGAATGGGAAACCATCAACCAGGGCAGCGCACTGTGGGCACGCCCGCGCGCTGATGTGACGGACGATCAGTACATCGCCTTCTACCAGCACATCGCCCACGAAAACGGCAAGCCGCTGGCCTGGACGCACAACCGCGTGGAAGGCCGCAGCGAATACACGCAACTGCTGTATATCCCGACCAACGCGCCGTTCGACCTGTGGGACCGCGAGCGCCGCAGCGGCCTGAAGCTGTACGTCAAGCGCGTCTTCATCATGGACGACGCCGAGCAACTTCTGCCCGGCTACCAGCGCTTCGTGAAGGGTGTGATCGATTCAGCCGATTTGCCGCTGAACGTCTCGCGCGAAATCCTGCAGGAAAGCCGCGATGTGAAGGCCATCCGGGAAGGTTCCACCAAGCGCGTGCTCGGCATGCTCGAATCGATGGCCGAGTCGGATGACGCTGCCGAGAAGGAAAAGTACGCCACGTTCTGGCAGAACTTCGGCCAGGTGCTCAAGGAAGGTATCGGCGAAGACCAGGCCAACAAGGACCGCATTGCCAAGCTGCTGCGCTTTGCTTCCACGCACAACGAAGACAACGCCCAGACCGTCTCGCTGGCGGATTACATCAGCCGCATGAAGGAAGGCCAAGACAAGATCTACTACGTGACGGCCGAGAACTGGACGGCTGCCAAGTCGAGCCCGCATCTGGAAATCTTCCGCAAGAAGGGCGTGGAAGTGCTGCTGCTGACCGATCGCGTGGACGAATGGATGCTCTCGTTCCTGCACGACTTCGAAGAGAAGGAACTGGTGTCGGTGGCGCGTGGCGATCTCGACCTGGGCGCGATGGAAGACGAGGCCGAGAAGGCCGAGCACGCCAAGGTGGAGGGCGAGTTCAAGCCGCTGGTTGAGCGTGCCAAGGCGGTGCTGGGCGACAAGGCCAAGGACGTGCGCATCACGCATCGCCTGACCGATTCGCCGTCGTGCCTCGTGGCCGATGAAGGCGATATCAGCGGCACGCTGGCGCGGTTGCTCAAGCAGGCCGGCCAACAAGCGCCCGACAGCAAGCCGGTGCTGGAACTGAACCCGACGCACCCGCTCGTGCGCAAGCTCGCGCTGCTGGAAACCGTGACCGGCAACGAAGCCGATCGCGCCGCGTTTGAAGATCGCCTGCACGTGCTGTTCGATCAGGCACTCTTGGCCGAGGGTGGCGCATTGGCCGACCCGGCAGCCTACGTGCAACGCGTGAATCGCTTGCTGGCCTGACGACCCGCGTGACGCTCAAGCGATGCTTTCCGCCTGTGGTCGACGCGCACACGCGCGTGCTGATCCTGGGCAGCCTCCCCGGCGAAGCATCGCTTGCGCAATCGCAGTACTACGCTTACAAGCACAACCAGTTCTGGCGCCTGGCCGGTGAGGTAATCGGCCAGGACCTGCCAGACATGGAATACGCCGCACGCTTGAAGACGCTGCTCGCGCATCGCATCGGCTTGTGGGATGTGGTGGCGGAGGCCAAGCGAGAAGGCAGTCTCGACAGCAAGATTCGCGACCATGCTGGAAATGATCTGGCCAGCCTCATTGCTTCACTACCCGAGCTGGCGGTGATCGCCTTTAACGGCGGCACCGCCGCGCGCATGGGTGTGAAGGCACTGGGCGACATCGGCGACCAGCACACCATCCTCAAACTCCCTTCCAGCAGTCCTGCTTATGCAGCCGTCCCGTACGCCCAAAAGTTGGTGGCGTGGCAAGCGCTGCGTGAGTGGCTGTCGTAGCGCTCTGCTACTTGGCCAGCCCCTCGTACAGGCCGGTCACGTCATCCATCACCTCAAGAATGCGCTCGCTGGTTGTAGCAACGTTGCGCAACTGCTCTGCGCGCGTGCCTTCGGTCTGTTTGAGTGCTTCGGCAAAGAACAGCCACTGCGTGCTGGCGAGTTGCAGTTCACTGTTGATCGCCCCGGAGTTCTGTGGCGCAGAAGCCAGGAATGCTTGAGCGGCCGTAAATTCCTTCATTGCCGAATCGAGATCCTGCGTCATCTGCGCAGAGGTAATGTCCCACGCACGGAACATGCTCAGCTTGGCAATGCGCTGCGAAAGCATCCGCTGGCGGCCGGCCACGTTGATCAGCTTGCCCGTTGACGTGCCCGATTGTTTCTCCAGCAGCACCGTGCCCTGTTGCGCGAGCTTCAGCACGTCTTCGCTGGCTTGGACGAGCTTCTTCGCGTTGTCGATGTTGGGCTCGCTGCCTGTCAGCAACTGCCTGTAGACGAGCCACGTCTGTTCAAGTTTGGCGTAGGTGTCCTTGATCTGGGGTGTGGGCGCGAATGCCTTCAACTCCGTAAGCTGCCGATCAAAGAGCGCGACGGACTGCTCAAGAATCTTCTTCGATCGATCGACCTCCACGCCCAGGCCGATCTGGCAATACGCCTTGGCCATGCGCTGCGACAGCATGCGCTGGCGGCCCGCCTTATTGATGGCTGAGTTGATCGTCAGCGGTTGCGCGCACGCGCTCCCCATCAGCCCCGACAGCAGGGCGGAGCACACAAGCAAGCGGATGAATTGCAGGTAGGGTTTCAAGCGGTTCTCCGTCTCATGATCAACGCAGCGACATGTGCCCGAACGTTCGCGATGCCGGCGTCGATGGCCGGCGCGTGCCGGCACCGGGCTGCGCGGCATCGTCGGTTCCGACGACATTGCGGATCAACTGGTCCATCTCCTGGATGATGTCCGCGAGCACCGTAGTGATCACTGAGAACTCGCGCCCATATGGGCCCGCTCTTGCGGCCGAGACGCGCGCGTTCATGGCGACGATGTTGGCCTGCATCGAGATGCGTCCGAGGTGCGCGGCGATTTCTGCCTGACGCTTGCGCAGCGCGACTTCGCACACGTGCATCTCTTCTTGATAGGCCTGTGTGATGGTCTGCAGGAGTTCTAGCATGGGCGTGGCTTGCGCCACGATGGCATCGAGAGACGTGTTGCGTTGGGTCGTGCTGGTCGACAAGGCATCGATGCCGCTTTTGACCAGTACGATGAACTCGCGGACACGTGCATCACCACGCAGCTTGCCGAAGTAGAGCTGACGCAGCGCTTCCGAGAATGCCCCGGGCAGGCGTGCATTGCCCTCGACAAGATCGGTGTGTGCCGACGCGAATGTCGCCAAGCATGACCGTGCGATGTCGAGCGCGGCGGCGTGACCTTGCGCGGCCAACACCATTTGCAGCACGATCCGTTGCGACAGCATGCGTTGCCGTCCGGACAGGTTGATCAGCTCGCCAATGGTCTCGACGGACACATCGGCCCCAGAAGGCGGGGTGGAGGAAGCGTTCATGTCATTGCCCTGGTGGTGGTGCCGGCGGCTGATGCGGCGCGTCGGCCAAAAAAAAACGCTCCGAAGCGAGCTGGCGACGCACCGGTTGCCCGGGTCGTGCCGTGTCGCCTCGGAGCGCCGTTGCCCCGGACGCCCCCTGCGGAGCGTGTCATTGCGATGTGCCAAGGTGTATCAAGGCCGCCGTTGGCCTTGTCCTTGCCAATGCAATAGCCATGCCACGCACGAGATGAGGGCGGCACCGTCGATCAGCACACGTCAGGAGGAGCCGCCGCACTAATCTCGTGCCAAATGCCTCATGACGAGGCGTGCGCGTGCGTCATGCAGTGGCGGAGTCGCTGGCCTACACTGTGCCCCTGCGCAAAGGAGCGCGGCGCCGGCGGATCGAGCAGAAGATCGTCGGCGGCCCCAACGATGCATACCAAGGAAATCACTTCCATGACCACACCTTCGATGTACGAGTTTCTGGTCCCGACCGTGAACCGCATGCTGGGTAACCTGTCGGACCTGCTCGACAAGGCGGCTGCCTACGCAGAAGCGAAGAAGTTCGACCCGGCAAATCTGATGACCGCGCGTCTGGCGCCGGACATGCATCCGTTCACGCGGCAGGTGCAGATTGCCTGCGACCAGGCCAAGGGCGGTGCGGCGCGTCTGTCTGGCAACGAGGTGCCGTCGTACCCGGATGTGGAGACGACCATTCCAGAGCTGAAGGCGCGCATTGCCAAGACGCTGGAGTTCGTCAACAGCATCGACCCTGCTGCGTTCGCCGGCAGCGAAGATCGCCAGATCACGCTCAAGAGCCCGACGCGCGAGCTGCAGTTCACGGGCATCGACTACCTGCGTGGCTTCGTGCTGCCGAACCTGTATTTCCACGTCACCACCGCTTACGCGCTGCTGCGCCATAACGGTGTGGAGATCGGCAAGATGGATTTTCTCGGTCGCCCCTAAGAAGCGCCTTGCTTCAAAGACAACGCCGGCTGCGTGACGACAGGCGCCGGCGGTTATTGATGGGGCAGCTCCATGCGCGTTCGGGGGTGTCAATGCGCAAACGTTAAGGGCGCGTCACACCCCCGCCGCAGCGCATCTGTCACAATCGCGCCCGTGGCCGACGCGGGGGGCGTCGGTGCATTTCACTCTCGGGCCTTCACATGCCGTTTCTCGGAATCGGGTTTCACGTCATCGTCGCGCTGTTCTTTGCGGTGCATGTTGTGCGCAACAACCAGAACATGTACTGGTTGTTCATCCTCTTTGCGTTTCCATTGCTGGGCAGCGTGGTGTATTTCTTCGCCATCTATCTGCCCGAGATGCGCCACTCGCGCGGCGCACGTGTTGCCAGCCGCGCGGTGACGCAACTGATCGACCCAAACCGTGCCGTGCGCGAAGCGCGCAACGATTTCGACCGTGCGCCAACCGTGCAACACCGCCTGCGCTTGGGCGAAGCACTGCTGGACGCTGGCGATGCCAAGGAGGCGCGCGAGCATTTCGAGCAGGCGGCTATGGGCCCGTTTGCCGGCGACCCGGCCGTTCTGCTGGGTTTGGCCCGCGCGCAGTTCGCCACGGGCGATGCGGCTCTCGCCAAAGGCACGCTCGACAAACTGTTCGAAGCGCATCGCGTGACGCGCCAGCAACCCGAGCCGACATTGCTGTACGCGCGCGCATTGGCCGCGACAAATGCGCCGAATACGCGCGAGGCATTCGAGCAAGCCCTGACCTGTGCGAACGATGCGGCTGCCCGTTGCCTCTTCGGCGAATGGCTGCTCGCGCAGAACAACGCCGCCGACAAGCAGCGCGCCCAGGCCCTGTTTGAAGAGATTCAGCGCGACGCCAAGCACTGGACGCGCTATGCCAAAGACCACAATCGCGAGTGGCTGCAGCGCGCTGCAACCGCTCAGTCTTCTTCCCGTTGATCCGCTTTATGACGCTGTTGAAACGTAAATCCATCGAGGCCGTCGCCTCGCGCCGCCCGGCCCGCGCAAAGCGCGAAGACCGCCTCGACCACGACGATGAACCGAAGCGCATGGCCCCGCGCTTTGCGCCGGTCACGTTCTCTGAGCTGGCAGGTGTGCGCTATCTGCACTTCGGTACCGAATGGGTGCAGGGCGCCATGCGCCTGTCCAAGCCCGATGCCATCGAACTGGAATATGCACAGCAGATGATGGCGTGGTTGCTGTTTCTCGATCCGGCCACGAGGCCGGATTTCCACGTCGTGCAACTCGGTCTCGGCGCTGCCGCCCTGACGAAGTTCTGCCATCGCCAACTCGCGCCCGCGCAGGTGACGGCGGTGGAGTTGAACCCGTCCGTGATCGTCGCGGCGCGCAGCATGTTCGGCATGCCGTTTGACGACGCGCGCTTGAGCGTGCTCGAACAGGATGCCTACGACTGGGTGATGGACGCCAGCCACCATGGCACCGTGGATGCACTGCAGATCGACCTGTATGACGCCACCGCGCGCGGGCCCGTGCTGGATACGCCGGCCTTCTACAAGGCTTGCCGCCAGGTACTGCGCTCGCCAGGCGTGATGACGATCAACCTGTTTGGCGACCACACCAGCTTCCCGCGCAATATCGAGCGCATTTGCGATGCGTTCGACAACCGCGTGCTGGTGTTCCCGGAAGTGCACGATGGCAACGTGATTGCGCTGGCGTTCAATGGCCCGCCGCTGCACGTCAGTTGGGAAGCCGTGCAGGCGCGTGCCGCAGCGCTGCAGGCCTCGCTCAAGCTGCCGACCAAAGGCTGGGCAGAAGGACTGCGCAGTGCCAATGCCGGCCAGGAAGACGCGCTGTCCATCTGATCTCTGTATGCAGCCAATGCAAAACGCCCCGGCAGTGCGGGGCGTTTGCTTTTGGGGAGAGGACTCAGGCGGCCTCGCCCATGCCGGGCATTTGGTCGATGAAGCCGGTCACCGTCTGCATGCGGCCACCTTCAATGCGCACGAAGTCGGTGCCCTTGACCAGCGCCTGGCCCTCGGGGCCGAGCGTCCAGCGGAAGCGGATCGTGTCCTGCACAACATCCACGCCGCCGTCGCGCGCAAAGCGGAAACCGGGGAACTTGGCCTGCACGCCTGCAATGAGCGCGGCGATGCCGTCATGGCCTGTGCCTTGCATGAGCGGATCGACATACGTGGCGCCTTCTGTCCAGGTCTGCGCGACGAGGGCGCGGCGCTGGGCAGCGTCCGTCGCGTTCCACGCGGCGATGTAACGGTCGACCAGCGTATCGGCGAGCGTGTCGTTGGCAGCGAGTTGGGTGGCAGTCATGGCGTTTCTCCGTTCGAAGTGGGAAGCTTTGCCAGCGCGGTGATGATCGATTGCGCTGGATGGCTTCATCTTCGGCGGCGGCGTGGATGGTGTCGATTACGCGTCAGGTAATCGGCGCTCTCCCGAAGAGGAATACGCAGGGCACTGCATCTTCATCCGGTTTCGTCCCCTGATCCCGTTTTTCGCATGGGTTTGCAGATCGACGGCGAGACTCCGGTAGCCTTCGACCTCCGATTGGAGGTCCGGCATGCACAAGAAAATCACAGGCGAGCCATCGCGCAGTCTCTCGCCGTTGCCATCGTCTGTATCCCCGACTGAGCGCACGGTTCAAGAAGGGGCAAGTCAACCGACGGTGCGCACGCGTTCCCCCGCGTTTGCGAATCTTCCCGCCTCGCGTACCGGCGGGGCGGCACGGGTTTCGGCCGCGCCGGCCAAGATTTCCGATACTGAGTTGGCACTCGCTGCGTACCTGCTTGGGCGTGCAGTGGATGGGCGCCCGGTGGCCGCATCGGAAATATCTCGCCTTCGCTTGGCGAACGCCAGCGTGAACGAGACCCGCCAACTACTGAAGCATGGTCGCGGTAACGTCGACGTGGACGTGCAAGCCACCCACAACGAAAGTACATGGCGGACGAAGGCAGCACGGACGTTCAGGCTGGAACGTGAGCGGAAAGCAAAGGTGCCCTGGAACGCGTTCGCCCAACGGGCGCCTTATTCCGCCGCCGCGGCATCGGTATTCGGCGCAGGAAATTGTGGCGAGCACACCAGCACGACGAGCGTCTATCACAGCCGCCGGTTGGCGCCTGACGAAGAGGTGCATTACGTGAGTGATCCGGCTGCAGGACACGCGTGGGCGGAAGGCCGGGTGCCGCACGCCCCAACTGCCGAGCAGCCGGAGCGGACGGTCGTGATGGACGCCTGGGCCGCTGGGCCAGCGGTGCTTGCATCCGACGGCCGCTTCGCCAAGCGCCGCGACGGCCTGGAAACTACGCTGCACTTCAATGCGGAAACGGGCCGCGACGCCCGCATGACTGCCAACGATCTGGTTCTGGAGGCACGTTCTGCAGGCCCCGCGGAAATCGCCCGGCGTGTGCAAAGCGAAGCCGGACCTACCGCCCGCTTCGCTGCCTTTATCGATTCTGTCCTGCCAAGCGGTGTTGGTCACTGGCGTGAGCAGCACGTTCTCGATGGAAATTTTTCGCAACGGGTGAAGGGCAAGCTTGCCGCTCCAGCGGATCGGCCCCAGATTCGTGGGCTGGCCGTGCGCGTTGCAGAACAGCTTGGCGTGCCGCCTCAGCAGCGTTCAGCAGAGGCGCAACGAATCATCGAGGCGGCCTACGCTATGTTGCCGGACTGGTGAAGCGGATAGCGCCGGCGCCGCCCCGGAGGCGAACAGGGAGACGAGCTTCCCGAAAAAATCACTTGGATAGCAGCCGCATCGCCGATTCCAACCCGGCAATCGTCACCGGATACATCCGCGTTTTCACGATCTGGTTGATGACCGAGATGGACTGACGGTATTCCCACAGGCCTTCCGGCTCGGGGTTGAGCCAGACGAATTTAGGAAACTGTTCGATCAGCCGCTTCAGCCACGTGGCGCCGGCTTCAGCGTTGTTGTATTCGACCGAGCCGCCGGCCTGGAGGATTTCGTACGGGCTCATGGTCGCATCACCCACGAAGATCAGCTTGTAGTCGGGCGGATATTTGCGGATGACGTCCCAGGTGGAGAAGCGCTCCGCGTGGCGGCGCCGGTTGTTCTTCCACAGCCATTCGTAGACGCAGTTGTGGAAGTAGTAATACTCGAGGTGCTTGAACTCGGTCTTGGCTGCAGAGAAGAGTTCTTCCACCCGTTTGATGTGGTCGTCCATCGAGCCGCCCACGTCCATCAGCATCAGCACCTTGACGTTGTTATGCCGCTCGGGGCGCATCTTGATGTCGAGCAAGCCGGCGTTGGCGGCGGTGGAGTGGATCGTGTCGTCAAGGTCCAGCTCGATGTCCGCACCATCACGCGCGAACTTGCGCAGGCGGCGCAGCGCCACCTTGATGTTGCGCGTGCCGAGTTCGACGGTGTCGTCGTAATCCTTGTACGCGCGTGCTTCCCATACCTTGACGGCGGTGCGGTTGCCCTTCGATGGCCCGCCGATGCGGATGCCTTCCGGGTTGTAGCCGCCGTGCCCGAAGGGCGACGTGCCACCGGTTCCGATCCACTTGTTACCGCCTTCGTGACGCTCGTGCTGTTCGTTCAGCAGTTCTTTCAGGCGCTCCATCAGCTTGTCGAGGCCGCCCATGGCCTCGATCTTGGCCTTCTCCTCTGGAGACAGCTCGCGCTCCAGCTTCTTGGTGAGCCAATCGAGCGGAATATCCGCGCGCCAATCCACCGCGCCTTCCACGCCCTTGAAGTAGGCGCCGAACGCCTGATCGAACTTGTCGAAATGCTTTTCGTCCTTCACCAGCGTCATGCGCGCCAGGAAGTAGAACTCGTCGAGCGACGGTGCGATGACCTGCTGCTTGAGCCCTTCGAGCAGCGTCAGGTATTCCTTGACCGAGACCGGCAGCTTGGCGTGCCGCAGCGTGAAGAAGAAATCGATGAGCATGGTGGTCCTCCGGCGCTTATGCGCGCGGTTGCTCCAGCTTGTATTGCAGATGGCGTTTCACGGTCAGCCATTCCGATTCGATGATCGAGAACACGACCGTGTCGCGGAAGCTGCCGTCCGGCATGCGTTGGTGATTGCGCAGCACGCCGTCCTGCTTAGCGCCCAGCCGGGCGATGGCTGCGCGGCTCTGGTGATTCATCCAGTGCGTGCGGAATTCCACCGCAATGCAGCGCAGTGTTTCGAACGCGTGCGTGAGCAGCAACAGCTTGCTTTCCGTGTTGACGGCCGTGCGTTGGACGGATTTTGCGTACCACGTATGGCCAATTTCCAGCCGGCGGTTGGCTTCGTCCACGTTGAAGAGGCGCGTGGCGCCGACCACCTTGCCGGGTTGCCCATCGCGCATCTCGCGTACGACGAACGGCATGGCGCCGAGGCGTTCGCGCATGTCCAGGGCAATGGCCACCCAATCGCCGGTCTTGTCAGGCGAGGGCACCGAGGTGTACCAGAGCTTCCACAGCTCACCATCGGCGGCCGCGGCGCGCACTTCATCCAGATGCTCTGGCCCGAGCGGCTCCAGCCAGGCGTGCTGGCCGGACAAGGTGACGGGCTCGATCAGGCGCGACATGGTCCGACTCGCTCAGCGGTTGGCGCGATTCATGAACACCAGGCGCTCGAACAGGTGCACATCCTGCTCGTTCTTGAGCAGCGCGCCGTGCAGCGGCGGAATCGCGGCGTTCTTATCCTGGCTGCGCAGTGATTCCGGCGGAATGTCTTCGGCCAGCAGCAGCTTGAGCCAGTCGATCAGTTCGGACGTCGACGGCTTTTTCTTCAGCCCCGGCAGATTGCGCATCTCGTAGAACGCATCCAGTGCGGCCTTCACGAGCGCCGGCTTGATGCCCGGGTAGTGCACGTCGACGATGGCCTGCATCGTCTCCGCATCCGGAAACTTGATGTAGTGGAAGAAGCAGCGGCGCAGGAACGCGTCGGGCAGTTCCTTCTCGTTGTTCGACGTGATGATCACCAGCGGGCGGTGCTTGGCGCGGACGGTTTCGCGCGTTTCGTACACGTAGAACTCCATGCGATCCAGCTCGCGCAGCAGGTCGTTCGGGAATTCGATGTCGGCCTTGTCGATCTCGTCGATCAGCAGCACGACAGGTTTGTCCGCCTCGAAGGCCTGCCACAACACGCCCTTGACGATGTAGTTGCGGATGTCGTGGACCCGGTTGCTACTTTCCTTGTCGCCCAGCTGCGAGTCGCGCAGGCGCGAGACGGCGTCGTATTCGTACAGGCCCTGCTGCGCCTTGGTGGTCGATTTCACGTGCCATTGCAGCAGCGGCATGCCCAGCGCGGCGGCCACTTCCTCGGCCAGCATGGTCTTGCCCGTGCCCGGCTCGCCCTTGATGAGCAGCGGGCGCTGGAGCGTCATGGACGCATTGACGGCGAGCTTGAGGTCATCGGTGGCGACGTACTGGTCGGAGCCTTCGAAGCGTGAGCGCTGGTCGGATGAGGCAGGCGAGGTGGTGGTGTTCATCGTGCAAGCCTACTGAGCGGTAAAAGATTTGGAAACGGCCAGTATAAGAGCATTTGGGCGTTTGACGCCGGGCGGCGGCGTGGCGAATGCGCCGTGCCATTCCTTGCTGTCAAGTCACGGGAGCCCTAACTGGACTGGCAAAAAAACGGTGCGGTACAATGCGCCGGTTTGACGCACCTCAAATGACCGTCCTCTGGCCAGTTGCCAACGGCGGGTGAATGCGCCCAGCGAGACAGCCGGCTGAGACGAGCCAAGCCGGCAGGGCGAGCAGGATTCTGAAACTCCACGCTTAAGAACGAGATGAAAAAGATCCTCACCATGGTGGCCGCCTTGGGCACATTCGGCGCACTGTCCGCCGCAGCCAACAGCGCTGCCGCAGCCGACGTTCAGGGCAACGCGGCCGCCGCCGAAAACAAGGTCGCCATGTGTATCGGCTGCCATGCCATCCCCGACTACAAGACGTCGTTCCCCGAGGTGTATCGCGTGCCCTATCTGGGCGGCCAGAACGCCAAGTACATCGAAAGCGCGCTGCATGCGTACCAGAAGGGTGACCGCAAGCACCCGACCATGCGCGCCATTGCCGGCTCGCTGACCGACCAGGACATCGCCAACCTCGCCGCGTATTACTCGCAGCAGACGGCTGCCACCCAAAACAACCCCCAGAAGTGACGAGGAAGAACATGAAGAAGATCTCGCTCGCAATCTCGTTCAATCTGGGCGCGGTGATGCTGGCCGCGGCCGTGTCGGCACAGGCTGCCGATATTGAAAAGGGCAAGCAGCTGGTGGAGAAGGGCGCCTGCGTGGCCTGCCATGGCGCTGGCCTGAACGCTCCGATTTCCCCGGACTATCCGAAGCTCGCCGGCCAGCACGGCGACTACATCTATCACGCGCTGCTGGCCTATCAGACCAGCAACAACCCGCTGGTGGGCCGCAGCAACGCCATCATGGCGGGCCAGGTCAATAGCAACCCTGCCACCATCGGCGCCGATGGCAAGCCGCGTCCGTTTACGCAGGCGGAGCTGAAGGACATTGCTGCGTACATCGAATCGCTGCCGGGTTCGCTGGTGCTCAAGAAGTAACGCGGCATCGCCGGTAAAGAAAAAACCGCTCTTCGGAGCGGTTTTTTTCTGCCTCAGATTCAGCGGGCGGTCGCGCGCTTGCGCACGCATTCGATATAGGCCTCGCCGTCTGGCGGCAGGCCGGTGCGCTGCGCCGTCCACAGCATCTGGCCCAGGCATTCCATCACCTGATGCTGTGCTTCGTGCGGCGAGTCGAGCCGCTGGGCAAGCGCCTCATATGCTGCGCGAATACCGCGCGGCTGATCCACCGATACCTGCTCGCTGATAGACAGGTGCATCGACAGGTGGAGAAACGGGTTGCTCTGGCCGCTTTCCGGCGTGTAGTCGCGGGCGAGGGCTTCTTCGCCGGCTTCCAGGGTGTCGTGGTATTCGGGATGCTGCAGCATCCAGTCGAGCGCCATGGCTTCGAGCGGCGTGAGGATTTCTGCTTGGCGGTGCTTGCGCCACGCGCCACAGAAGAATTGACGGACTTCGTCGCGGGATGGATTGAACATGATTTCTGCATTGTACCGACGCGCCTTGATGCCTGTCGGCCAGCTTGGCGAGACGGCAACGCTACAATGGCGCCCCGCACCCGCAGACGGCGACCCCAAACAAAAACGCCGCACGCCATGAGACAACCGACCGATTCCTCCCTCGCCGCGCGCGCCGCCGACAAGCTTCTCGGCGTGCTGCTGATCGCCGTGTCCGCCGCTTCATTCGGTGCGATGGCCATCTTCACGCATTACGCTTATGCGAGCGGTGCCAATGTGGTCGGTCTGCTGATCGTGCGTTTCGTGATCGCGGGCGTGGCGCTGATGGTGGTGATGCGTGTTCGTCGCATTGGCATACCGCCGTGGTCGCGCGTGGCGGGGCTGGCGGCAATGGGCGGCATCGGCTACGCGGGGCAGTCGTTCGCGTTTTTCACGGCGTTGAACTACGCACCGGCCAGCCTGGTGGCGTTGCTGCTGTATCTGTATCCGATGTTCGTGACGGTACTGGCGGCGATTTTCCTGCGCGAGCGGCTGACCACCACGGCGATCATCGCGCTGGTGCTGTGCTCGGTAGGGGCGGGGTTGACGGTGGGCGGTGCAGGCCTGTCGGGCGGCAGTCTGCTCGGCATTGCGCTGGGTGTGGCTGCCGCGGTGATCTACTCGATCTACATCACGGTCGGGGCGCGTGTCACGCGCGGGCTGGATCCTCTGGCGTGTACGACCGTCATCTGCACCGCTGCGGCCGTGGTGTACGCGGGCATGGCGCTGGCCGGCGCGCCCGCGCACCTGCCCGGCACGTTGGGTGGCTGGGCAGCGGCACTGGCCATTGCGGGTTTGTCGACGGTGGTGGCGATCCTGACGTTCTTTGCCGGCTTGCAGAAGCTGGGAGCGGCGCAGGCGTCGATGCTGTCCACGCTGGAGCCGGTGGTGACGGTGCTGCTGGCGGCATTGCTCCTCGGCGAATCGATCGCGCCCATGCAGATGACGGGCGGCGCATTGATCCTGGCGGGCGTGCTCTGGCTCACGCGTGCAGACGCGAAGCCTGCGGGCCACAGCGTGGATGACATGGCCTGAAGTCGGGCCTTCACTCCCAACAAAAAACCGCCCAGCGTGAACTGGGCGGTTTTGCTTTCTGCCGTGAGGCGATTACTTCTTCTGCCCCGCCGGCAGGCGTTGCAAGCTTTGCACCCGCATCAGGGCCGGACGATCGGCCATCACGCCATCGTAGAACGAAGCCAGGTCACCCTTGAGCGCGGTGCGCGACGCATCGTTCAGATAGATCATGTGGCCCGACGGGTAGTTCTTGATCGTCAGGTTCTTCGCCTTGAGCGTCGGGTCGAGCGGCATTTGTGCCAGCGTCAGCTCGGTCTGGTGGAACGGCGTGACGGCGTCGAAATAGCCGCTGGCCTGCAGCACCTTCAGGTCGGGGTTCAGGCTCATCGTCGAGGCGAGGTCGCCGGCGGTGTACAGCGTGTTGCCGCCGCCCTTGTTGGCGCCCGTCGGGTCGATGTGGCTGAAGTCCCAGTTGTTGAACACGGCGTCGTTCAGGTCCACGAACGACGAGGTCGACGTGTACTTGAGCTGGGTGTTCAGGTAGCTGTTCCACAGCACCGTATACGCGCCGCCGATGTTCGAGATCGACGGATCGTTGCTGCCCGAGTTCGGCAGGATGAACGGCGCGATGCCCTGGCCCGTGTAGTTGGCGCGGCCGTCATACTGGCCGATCTGGATGCCCGGGTTCAGTGTCAGGAAGAACGTGTACGGCGGGTTGTTGTTCTGCGACGGGACGTTGCCCAGCGCCGCCGGATTGCCGAACGTCTGGATCAGCGAGACAGGATCGGTGCCGATGTACGAGCCCATCGTCTGCGCCGTCGCCAGGTTCAGGTTCAGGCGCACGTTGACGAAGCCGCCGTCCGCGGCGCTTGGCGCTTGTGCCAGCGGTGCGAGGGTGTTGTCGGCGTAGTTGCGGGCCTGGACCATGTAGCTGTCGAGATCGGCCGGTGCCGGGTTGACCGTCGTCTTCTTCCAGTAGAACGCGTCGGCGGCCAGCGTCGGGAAGGTGCCGACGGCCGAGAGCGCATTCGCGTAGTCGAGAATCGACGATTGCAGCGTGATCCCGTTCAGTTCGATACCGTCTTCATGGAGTACCCACGACAGCACCGCACTGCGCGCCGTGCCATACGACTCACCGTACAGGAACTTGGGTGAGTTCCAGCGCGAGTTCTTGGTCAGGTAGCGCTGGATGAAGCGGTCGATGGAATGCGCGTCTTGGTCGGTACCCCAGAAGTCCTTGTTCTTGGCCGGTGCAATGGCGGCCGAATAGCCGGTGCCGACCGGGTTGATGAACACCAGGTCGGAGCGGTCGAGCAGGCTGTCCGGGTTGTCGGGCAGTTTGTACGGCGCCGGCGGCGTGAAGTTCGGGAACGACGACTGCAGCCGTTTCGGTCCGAACGAGCCCAGAAGCAAGAACACTGATGACGAGCCGGGCCCCCCGTTATAGAAGAACGTCACCGGGCGCGGCTTCGACGGGTCTGGGTTGTCCTGCGTGTACGCCACGTAGAACATCGTCGCGTTGGATTGCGACGTAACCGGGTCGATGGTCGTCAGGTGGCCGGCGGTGGCCGTGTAGGCGATGCTCTTGCCGCCGATTGTGACTGTGTGGTGCGTGATGGCTGCGCTTTCGCCGGGGTCGGCGGCCAGGGCGTCGTTGGGCCCGGTGCCGTAGACGTTCGGGTCGACGTAAGGCTGGTCGGGCGGCACGGCGGCCGTGACCGGCTGCGTGGTTGCGTTGCCTGCGTTGGCAGCAACGCCGCTGGGGTTGGCCGTGGCGGACGAGTCTCCGCCGCCGCAACCCGCCAGCAGCACGGCTGACAGCGCCGCGGCCGCAAACGATACACCAAGGGTTCGAGACAATCCTGCAAAATCACTGGTCGATAACCTGGATTTTTTCATGGCGATAATGGCCTTCTTCAGGGTGACGAACGCCATCACTTAAAATGTTTAGTTTTAAGTGGGCTCCATATTCGTTTTGCGTTTTGTCATTTCTATACGACGCGAAGCGAATATTCAGATTTCCCGCCTTGTCTGCGGAAATTAATGCAATTGTTTTTTATTTGGCAAAATAGGCCCCTGAAATCCGAGCGGATTTCAAAAAGAAAATAATCATGGGGTCAAGCCCGCAGGGCTTTTGCGCAAAGTCTGGCAAGGACTGTGCGAAAACGTGGGGATGAATGCGGCCGCGCACCTGTTTTAAAACCAGATGCGGATCCGATACGTCCAACCCTGTGGGTAATACAATGACGAAGCAAAAAGTAGTTCGTAAGCAAACCGTTGTAAAGGGCTCTTTTTCATTGCGTGCGATGGGCATGTAAAAATCACCATGCCAATGCCATGGCGCGTTGCAATAAGTGCGATTAAATACAAACAAGGCATGTCGTTTGTTCTAAAACATCCCTGCCGCTAACGGCGCGCTGGATGCCCATCCGGAGTGTGCAGGTGTCCGGCACGCGCGGAAACAGCGCATTACAATGCGCTCCTCAACTCTTTCCGGAGCACCTTGCAATGCCGATGCTTGAACCGTCCGTGCTGGACCAACTGTTCCACGCAGCCCGTACCCACAACGTGTGGCTGGACAAGCCGGTCGACGACGAACTGCTGCACACGCTGTACGACACCGTGAAGTACGGCCCGACCGCCGCCAACAGCACGCCGGCCCGTTTCGTGTTCGTCAAGAGCGCCGCCGCCAAGGAGCGCCTGATTCCGTGCATGTCGCCGGGCAATCAGGAAAAGACTCGCCAGGCGCCCGTCGCCGTGATCGTCGCGTACGACACGCAATTCCACGAGCAACTGCCCAAGCTGTTCCCGCATACCGATGCGCGTTCGTGGTACGCGGGTGATCAGGCCAAGATCAATGCGGCTGCGTTGATGAACGGCTCGCTGCAGGGCGGCTATCTGGTGCTCGCCGCGCGTGCCCTGGGCCTGGACTGCGGTCCGATGGCCGGCTTCGATGCCAACAAGGTGAACGAAACGTTCTTCCCCGATGGCCAGTGGAAGGTCAACTTCATCATGAACATCGGCTATGGCGACGCCGAGAAGCTGCACCCGCGCAACCCGCGCCTGTCGTTCGAAGAGGCGTGCAAGATCGTTTGATCGACAGCCGGTCGCGCAAAGAAAACGGGGACTCGCGTCAGTAGCGGCGGTCCCCGTTTTTTATTCCTTCGGTGCCGGTGTCTTCGGCCTGAATTCGCACAGTGGCTCGATGGCGCAATGCCAGCACTCGGGCTTGCGCGCCTTGCATACGTAGCGCCCATGCAGGATTAGCCAGTGGTGCGCGTCCTGCCGAAATTCTTCCGGCACCACCTTCAGCAGTTTCAGCTCGACTTCCAGCACGTTCTTGCCCGGCGCCAGCCCGGTGCGATTGGCTACGCGAAAGATGTGCGTGTCTACCGCAATCGTCGGCTCGCCGAACGCCGTGTTCATGACCACGTTGGCCGTCTTGCGGCCCACACCCGGCAGTTCTTCCAGCGCAGCGCGGTCACGCGGTACTTCACCGCCGTACTGGTCGAGCAGGATGCGGCACGTCTGCAGGATGTGCTTGCACTTGGTGCGATACAGCCCGATGGTCTTGATGTATTCGGTGATGCCTTCCTCGCCCAGCGCCAGCAGCTTGGCGGGCGTATTGGCCACTGGGAATAGCTTGCGCGTCGCCTTGTTCACGCCAACGTCGGTTGCTTGCGCCGAGAGCAGCACCGCAATCAGCAACTCGAACGGCGTGGTGTACTCCAGCTCGGTGGTCGGCGTCGGGTTGTTCTCGCGCAGGGTCTCGAAGATGGCGTGGCGCTTGGCGGGATTCATCGTCGGGGCAGGGTTCAGTGGGTGTCTGCGTCGGGCTTGGTGCTCTGTTCGATCTGGCTGGCGATGCGCTTGCGGCGGGCTTCAGCCTCATCGATCTGGGCTTGCACATCCGCCGACACGTCGGTCACGTTGCGCGGACCTTGCCCGCGCGCGGCCATCTCGGCCTGCTTCTGGCGCGCGCGTTCAATCGCAGCCTGGATGATCGCCTTCTTGCGCGCCTGCGCGGCGAGTTCGGCATCGTCGGCCGGTTGCTCGGCGCTGACGGCAGCGAGTTTGGCCGCGGCCTTGGCGGCAAGGCGCGCTTCGTTTTCGGCTTGTTCGCGCTTGAGGCGTGCGTTACGGAAGACGTAGCGGTCCCGCGCGGCATCGGCTTGCTGCTGGCTCCAGGCGTCCCAGCCCGTGCGTTCGCCGGTGACGGGGATCATGTCGATGCAATCGACGGGGCAGGGCGGCACGCAGAGGTCGCAACCGGTGCACCAGTCTTCCAGCACCGTGTGCATCGCCTTGGGCGCACCGGCAATGGCATCGACCGGGCACGCCTGAATGCACAGCGTGCAACCGATGCAGCGTTCCGGGTCAATGACGGCGACGGCGCGAGGCTGTTCGATGCCGTTGGAAGGGTCCAGCGGCAGCAGCTCACCTGTGCGGCCGAGTGCCTCGGACAGCCGGCGGACACCTTCCGCGCCGCCGGGTGGGCAGCGGTTGGGTAACGCCTCGCCGTTGGCCATGGCTTCAGCGTAAGGGCGGCAGCCGTTGTAGCCGCACTTGGTGCATTGCGTTTGCGGCAGGAGGTTTTCGAGCCGGTCGGCCAGGGATGCGGCCACTGCGGGGACCAAGGAAACCACGATGGGACTTGTTGTTTGAATAGCCTGCCATTATCGCCGATTTGGCCCCCGCGCAAGGCGTGCATGCCCTGACGTGGCATACGGCGGGCATGTATCAACCCTATGACATAATTCCTGCGTTCTAAACGGACCGAGGTGCCATGCCGTCTCACCAAGCCGCACCAATCGCCGACATCGAAGCTGATGCTCATGGCGAATCCGCCGCACCCCGCACGCGTCGTGACCCCGCCGGCACGCGCCGACGCATCCTTGCTGCTGCCATCGAGGAGTTCTCGCGGGGCGGTTTTGCCGGTGCCCGCGTCGACGCCATCGCCCGCCGCGCCGAGACCAATGAGCGCATGCTGTATTACTACTACGGCAGCAAGGAAAAGCTTTTTCTGACCGTGCTCGAACACATGTATTTCCGCTTCAAGGAGGCGGAAGAGCAGGTGCAGATCGAGTCGTCGGACCCGCGTGAGGCAGTCGTCCAGCTTGCGCGTTTCGTCTGGGACTTCTATTACGAGAACCCCGAGTTCATCCGCCTGCTCAACAGCGAAAACCTGCACGAGGCGCGGCATCTGAAGACGTCACCGCACCTTGTCGAGCTGGTCAACCCGGTTATCGAGGTGCTGCGCGGCGTGGTCGAGCGCGGCCAGCGCAGCGGCATCTTTCGTGAGGACGTCGATGTGTCGCGCCTGTATTTGACGATCTCGGCGCTGGGTTATTACGTCCTGTCCAACCGCTATACGATCAGCGCAGTGGTGGGCCGCGACATTGCCTCGGCTGATGAACATGAGGCGTTCGCTCAACTGCATATCAAGATGCTGCTGGCGTATCTGGATAGGCCCAAGAGCTGATCGGCTGAAGCATCGTCGCGCAACAAAAAAGCCTCGCGGGTGCGAGGCTTTTTCTTGGGTGCTTAAGGCTTACGCGACCGCTTTGATGCGCGGAGCGCTCTCTTCGTTGCGGCGAATGAAATCACGCAACTGCGGATACACCTGCTCGCGCCAGCGGCGACCCGAGAAGATGCCGTAGTGGCCGCACTTGGGTGCCGTCAGATGCTGCTTGCGCGCGTTCGGGATACCGGTGCACAGGCCATGCGCGGCTTCGGTCTGACCGCTGCCGGAGATGTCGTCCAGCTCGCCCTCGATGGTGAAGAGCGCAGTGCTCTTGATGTCCTGCGGGCGCACCGGCTTGCCTTCCACCACCCACGTGCCGTTGGCCAGGTGGAATTCCTGGAACACGTCGCGGATGGTTTCGAGGTAATACTCGGCCGCCATGTCGAGCACGGCGTTGTACTCGTCGTAGAAGCGTACGTGGGCTTCCGCGTCTTCCGTGTCGCCCTCGATCAGGTTCAGGTAATAGTCGTAGTGCGATGACAGGTGGCGGTCCGGGTTCATCGCCACGAAGCCGGCGTGCTGCAGGAAGCCCGGATAAACCTTGCGGCCGTGCCCCGGATAGTTGGCCGGCACCGTGTAGATCACGTTGTTCTCGAACCAGCTGTGCGACTTGTTGGTCGCCAGCGAGTTGACGGAGGTCGGGCTCTTACGTGCATCGATCGGGCCACCCATCATGGTCATGGTGCGCGGTGTCTTCTCACCGTCCGAGGCCATCAGCGAGATGGCGGCCAGCACGGGCACGGTCGGCTGACACACCGAGATCACGTGCAGCTTGTCGGCGCCAATGTGATTGATGAACTCGCGGATGTAGTTGATGTAGTCCGACAGGTGGAAGGCACCTTCTTCGGCCGGCACCATGCGGGCGTCGATCCAGTCGGTCACGTACACCTTGTGATCCTGCAGCAGCGTGCGCACGGTGTCGCGCAGCAGCGTGGAGTGGTGGCCCGACAGCGGTGCGCACACAAGCACGATCGGCTCATCCTTGAGCAGCTTGATGGTCTCGGCGTCGTCGGCGTAGCGCTTGAAGCGGATCAGGCGGCAGAACGGCTTCTCGATGATGGTCTGTTCGACGATGGGAATGTCGCGGCCGTTGGACTTGACGGAGCGGATGCCGAATTCCGGCTTTTCATACTCCTTGCCCAGGCGGTACAGCAGCTCGTAGCCCGCAGCGTAGCGTTGCGCGCCCGGCATCAGGGAGAGCGGACTCAGTGGGTTGGTGAAGGTCTTGGCGGTCGCTTGGGCCCAAGCCGTCATGGGGCTGAGCAGGGCGCGCTGGAATTCATGAAGCTGGTAAAGCATGGCTGGACCGGTCTGTGGTGGCGAGGGCGACGCAAACGATTATGCACCTAGGCGCATGTTACTGCGATGCAGCATAAACCCTGATAACAGAGTGTTGCGTCGCTCTATGATGCGCCCGTGTCAGTCTATTCTCATGCAGCAAAAAAGCGGCCGAAGCCGCTTTTCTTTTTGCAATTGCACCTGAGGCGTGACGCCTACCGCACCTTACAGGACGTCAGCGATGGCGTTCACCACGGCGTCGATGTTGTGCGTGTTCAGCGCGGCCACGCAGATGCGGCCGGTCGACACGGCGTAGATGCCGTGCTCGTTGCGCAGGCGGTCCACTTGCGCGGAGGTCAGGCCGGAGTACGAGAACATGCCACGCTGTGCCTTCACGAACGAGAAATCGGTCTTCACGCCCTTGGCGGCCAGCTTGTCGACCAGCGCGTTGCGCATCGACTTGATGCGGTCGCGCATTTCGCCCAGTTCCTGTTCCCACATCGCGCGCAGCTCAGGGCTCGTCAGCACGCTGGCGACGATCGTGCCACCGTGCGTCGGCGGGTTCGAGTAGTTCGTGCGGATCACACGCTTGACCTGCGACAGCACGCGAGCGGCCTCGTCCTTGCTGGTCGTCACGATCGACAGTGCGCCGACGCGCTCGCCGTACAGCGAGAACGACTTCGAGAACGAGCTGGAAACGAAGAACGGCAGGCCCGATTCAGCAAACAAGCGCACGGCCAGGCCGTCTTGCTGGATGCCGTCGGCAAAGCCTTGGTAAGCCATGTCGAGGAACGGAATCAGGTTCTTTGCCTTGATGACTTCCACGACCTGTTTCCACTGCTCGGTGGTCATGTCCACGCCGGTGGGGTTGTGGCAGCAGGCGTGCAGCACGACGATCGTGTTAGGCGCGTAGCTGTTGAGCGAATCCATCATGCCGGCGAAGTTCAGGCCGTGCGACGGGGCATCGTAGTACGCGTAGTTGACGACTTCGAAGCCGGCCGACTCGAACAGCGCGCGGTGGTTTTCCCAGCTCGGGTCGGAAATGGCGACCTTGGCGTTCGGGTACAGGCGCTTGAGGAAGTCGGCGCCGATCTTCAGTGCGCCGGTGCCGCCCAGGGCTTGTGCGGTGACCACGCGGCCTTCGGTGATCAGGGGCGATTCAGCGCCGAACAGCAGCTTCTGCACGGCCTGGTCGTAGGCGGCAATGCCTTCGATCGGCAGGTAGCCACGCGGGGCAGCGGCGGCCAGGCGGGCCTTCTCGGCTTCCTGCACGGCGCGCAGCACCGGAATTTTCCCTTCGTCGGTGAAGTACACGCCCACGCCCAGATTCACTTTGGTGGCGCGGGTATCGGCGTTGAAAGCTTCATTCAGGCCCAGGATGGGATCGCGCGGAGCCAGTTCGACGGCGGAGAAAAGCGACATGAGATGTCTCGATCGGTTGGTTCGGAATTCGGTGGGATCTTGCAGGCGGTGCGGCGCGGACTCCGGGGCGGGTCGCCCGGCGCCAGATGTACAACGAGGCGCGCACGAAGATGGATTGTACCGAATACAGGCTCTAATCGCCCGAAAAATCCTTGCAGAACAGGCGCCTAAGGCGTTTGAACGGCCAGTACAGATTTGCCGCCCCGGCTGTCCAAACGATTGCCCGGGCCGCACGCTACACTAGACGATTGGTTGCAATTGCCGCTGCCGCCCTCACTTTCCGAGGGCGTGCGAGTCACTTTGTCGACTTCCCGCGCTGCCATCCTACCCGCCGCCATGACCGATCTGAGCCAAGTCCCCAGCCCGCACGATGAGTCGAAGTTTGTGACTTTCGAGGGCTCGCCGTTCCAGTTGTACCAGCCGTATCCGCCGGCCGGCGACCAGCCAGAGGCGATTCGCCAGCTCGTGGAGAACATTGGCGACGGCCTGTCGTACCAGACCCTGCTGGGCGTGACGGGCTCGGGCAAGACCTTCACCATGGCCAATGTGATCGCGCAGGTGGGGCGGCCGGCCATCGTGTTTGCGCCGAACAAGACGCTGGCGGCACAGCTGTATTCGGAGTTTCGCGAGTTTTTCCCGCGCAATGCGGTGGAGTACTTCGTCTCGTACTACGACTACTACCAGCCTGAGGCCTATGTGCCGCAGCGTGATCTCTTCATCGAGAAGGACTCGTCGATCAACGAGCACATCGAGCAGATGCGGCTCTCCGCCACCAAGAGCCTGCTGGAGCGCCGCGATGTGGTGATCGTGGCCACTGTGTCGGCCATTTACGGTATCGGCAACCCGAGCGAATACCACCAGATGATCCTGACGCTGCGCGCGGGTGACAAGGTGAGCCAGCGTGACGTGATCGCACGCCTGATCGCCATGCAGTACACGCGCAACGAGACGGATTTCCAGCGCGGCACCTTCCGCGTGCGTGGCGATACGGTCGACATTTTTCCGGCTGAGCACGCAGAGATGGCCGTGCGTCTGGAGCTGTTCGACGATGAGGTCGAATCGCTGCAGCTGTTCGACCCGCTGACCGGCCGTGTGCGGCAGAAGATTCCGCGCTTTACGGTGTACCCGTCGAGCCACTACGTGACGCCGCGCGAGACCGTGCTGCGCGCCATCGAGACCATCAAGGCCGAGCTGCGCGAACGGCTCGATTTCTTCTACAAGGAAAACAAGCTGGTGGAAGCGCAGCGGCTGGAACAGCGCACGCGCTTCGATCTGGAGATGCTGCAGGAGCTGGGCTTCTGCAAGGGCATCGAGAACTATTCGCGACATCTGTCCGGCTCTGCACCGGGCGAGCCGCCGCCGACGCTGGTCGACTACCTGCCGCCGGATGCGCTGATGTTCCTCGATGAATCGCACGTGCTGATCGGTCAGCTCAACGGCATGTACAACGGTGACCGCGCGCGCAAGGAAACGCTGGCTGAATACGGGTTCCGCCTGCCTTCCGCGCTCGACAACCGGCCGCTCAAGTTCGCCGAATTCGAGACCAAGATGCGGCAGGTGACGTTCGTGTCTGCCACGCCCGGGGATTACGAAAAGAAGACGGCGGGCACGGAAGTCGTGGAGCAGGTCGTGCGCCCCACGGGCCTCGTCGACCCGATCATCGAGGTGCGCCCGGCTACGACGCAGGTCGACGACCTGCTGTCCGAGATCCATGTGCGCGTCGAGGCTGGCGAGCGTGTGCTGGTGACCACGCTCACCAAGCGCATGGCGGAGCAACTGACCGAGTTCCTGTCGGAGAACGGCGTCAAAGTCCGCTACCTGCATTCGGACATCGATACCGTAGAACGCGTGGAGATCATCCGCGACCTGCGCCTGGGCACGTTCGATGTGCTGGTCGGTATCAACCTGCTGCGCGAAGGGCTGGATATTCCCGAAGTGTCACTCGTGGCGATTCTGGATGCCGACAAGGAAGGCTTCCTGCGCGCCGAGCGCTCGCTCATCCAGACGATCGGCCGCGCCGCGCGGAACGTGAACGGCACCGCCATCCTTTATGCCGATCGCATGACCGATTCGATGAAGAAGGCAATCGGCGAAACCGAGCGCCGCCGTGCCAAGCAGATCGCTCACAACGAAGCGCACGGCATTACGCCGCGTGGCGTCGTCAAGCGCATCAAGGACATCATCGACGGCGTGTACAACGTCGACGACGCGCGCGCCGAACTGAAGGCCGCGCAAGAGGCCGCCAAGTACGAAGACATGAGCGAGAAGCAGGCGTCCAAGGAAATCAAGCGCCTGGAAAAACAGATGCTCGATCACGCCAAGAACCTCGAATTCGAAAAGGCGGCGGCGGTGCGCGATCAGCTTGCCAAGCTCAAGTCGCAGCTCTTCGGGGCGAGCGGCGAAGACCATATCGTTCCGGCTGCCTGAACTGCGCGGCCACTTGCGTTGTCGGATTCGCGCCGCCTTGCTCCAAGCAGGCGGCGCGTGATTTTTGACGCCATTTCAGAGCAAAATTCAGGCGCCGTGCGTCGCCTGACCGGGGAACCGGCACGTGCTGCAGCGCTCGACTGCACGCGTCCGCCATCAAGGGAGTTCGATGTTCAATTTTTTGCTTAACCCGTGGCGCAAGTGGCGCGCTTCCCGGCACGCCAGCCATCAACTCGATGCCATCCTCGCCCAGTTCGAACCCACGCGCAGTCTGGCCGAACGCAACGAATGGCTGATCGAGCTGGGCTATTGGCTGCGCCGGGCAGAGCGGCCTGTTGGCGCTGAATCGGGGTCTTGGCGCTATGCGCGTCTGCGCTATCTGCTGCAGGTGCTGGAGAACAATCCGGCCTTGGCTGAACGCGTCGGGCAGACATTGCGCAGCATCGTGCAGGACAACGATCCGGTGTCGCTGCTGTGCGATACGGGGCTTTCGTCACGCTCGGGTTTCTGGAGCGAGTTGATCGACCGCTGGCAGGCGCGCTTGCTGCCGCCCGCACCCAATCAGCCGCAACTGGCAACGTTGTTTGCACTGCTGTTTGTGGGGCCGACCGATGCCCAGTGGGTGGATGGCCTGGACGATGAACTGGTCACGCGCCTTTATGCGCTGTTCCGTGCGGGGATGACGGATGCCGATCACGCAGCCGGCCAGACGCGACTGGAGCGCAGTCTTGGCATCGGCATCCAGATCCTGATCAGTCAGGTCCGTGCGGCGGGTTTGTCGCGCGGTATCCGCAGCCGCATGGACCATGCGGAACTCACCGATTCTCCGTTCTATCTGCTGGCTGATGCGGCCAACGCGATCTTTCTTGAACGGCCCGACACGGAGCTGGCGAGCCCGGAGCAGTTCCTGCAGGAACTCAACTACTTCCGCGCAGTGCTGGACCGCTGCCGCTCAGCTGCGGCCAGCGTGTATCAGCATTTGGACGAGAACGGTGTCTCGGTGGAAGTCGTGTTCCAGGTCGAACGCATGAAGGCGTGGCTGGGCCGCATCGATTTGCTGCTCACGGCGTGGGCGGATACGCAGGGCTCGCGCCGCTTCGTGCATATGACGGCCGAACTGGTGTCGGCCAGCCAGCATCGCCGCAGCGTGGGGTATCTGATTCGCTCCACGTTTGCTGATTTGGCGCGCAAGGTGGTCGAGCGCTCTGCGGAAAGCGGCGAGCACTACATCACCCGCGACGGCAAGGAATACGGCGCGATGGTCAAGGCTGCAGCCGGCGGCGGCGTCATTACGGCGGCCACGGTGTACATCAAGTTCTTCATCACCGGGGCGCATTTGTCGCGCTTTACCGAAGGGTTGTTCGCGTCGATCAACTATGCGGTCAGCTTTCTCGGCATCCATTTCGCGCATTTCACGCTGGCCACCAAACAGCCCGCCATGACCGCGCCCGCACTGGCGCACCGGCTCGATCAGGTGGGCCGCCAGGAAGGGCTGGACCGCTTTGTCGACGACACGGTCGCCATGATCCGCTCCAACGCGGCGGCGATTGCAGGCAACCTGGTGGCCGTGGCGCCGGTGGCTTTCCTGGTGCAGTGGCTGGCGGGGCGTTTCTTCCATACGGATCTGGTTTCGGCAGCGAAGGCGATGGCGACCATCGATTCGTTTTCGATCCTTGGGCCGACGCCGCTGTACGCGATCTTCACGGGCGTGCTGCTGTGGGCCTCAAGCCTGGCGGCGGGGTGGGCCGACAACTGGTTTGCGCTGCACCGTGTGCATGACGTGATTGCCTACCACCGGCGCTTGCGGTTCATGGTCGGCACGCAGGGCGCACAGCGCATCGCCAGCTTCTGGAAGCGCAATCTGTCGGGCATTGTCGCCAACGTATCGCTGGGCTTCATGCTCGGGCTGGGGCCCGAGATCCTGTCGTTTTTCGGCCCGCGTATGGAAGTGCGTCACGTCACGCTGTCGACTGGTGCGGTGGCAACAGCCGTGGGCGTGCTTGGCCCCGACGTGATGCACACGGCGCCGTTCTGGCTGGCTGTGGCAGGTATTGCGCTGATGGGGGTGCTGAACGTGCTGGTGTCGTTCGCGCTGGCCTTCAATATGGCGATGCGCTCACGCAACCTGCGCGGAGTCGATCGCAAACGCGTGACGGGTGCCGTGTGGCGCCGAATCTTGCGGGACCCGCTGTGCCTGCTGGTGCCGCGTGCCCCGACTGTGAGCACGCCGCCCAGCACCAGCACGCCGGTCTAGGTCTAGTGGGTTGCGGGCGCGGCAGGCGCGCCCAACTCGCTACGGAACGGAATGGATGGCTGCGCGCCGAGCCGCGTGACTGACACTGCCGCCGCGGCTTGCCCAAATGCGATGGCCGTATCGGGCGCCACGCCTTCCGCCAGCGCCGCAGCCAGCGCGCCGACAAACGTATCGCCGGCAGCGGTGGTGTCGATGGCTTGCGCGATGGGTGCCGGCATCAGCAGGCGAGATTGCGCATCTACGTAGGCCACGCCGCGCGCGCCCAGCGTGACAATCACGTGCCGCGCACCCTGCGCATGCAGATCAGCGGCGGCATCCAGCGCGGCTTCGGGCGAATCGACAGGCCGGGCTGTCAGCAGGGCCGCTTCGGTTTCGTTCGGGATCAGGTAATCGCAGGCCGCAATCCATGGGGTAGGCAGCGGGCCGATGGCAGGCGCCGGGTTCAGGATGACCGTTTTGCCAAGCCGCTGCCCCAGCTTGAGCGCACATTCCACCGCATCCGGCGGAGACTCCAACTGACAGACGATCACGCGTGCGCGTTCGAACGCAGCCCGCTGCGCTTCGATCATGGCTGGTGTCAGCAATTCGTTGGCGCCGGCCACGATGACGATGGTGTTCTGGCCGCTGTTGGCCACGGTCACGCAGGCGATGCCGGTGGCCGCCCCGGCGTGCACCGACACCATCGACGTGTCCACGCCCTCGCGACGCAGGCCGTCGCGCAGTGCGGTGCCGTATGCGTCGTCACCCACGCAGCCGAGCATGGCGACACGGGCCCCCAGGCGCGCAGCCGCCACGGCCTGGTTGGCACCCTTGCCGCCCGGGATGGTTTCCAGCGCAGGCGCAGCAACCGTTTGCCCGGGACGCGGCAAGCGCGGCGTGCGGATCACGAGATCCATATTCAGGCTGCCGACGATCAGCACGTCGGCAGCGGGGTGGGCAGAAGAGGCGGAAGGGCGCTTGGCCACCATGGCAAAACTACGTTGAAAGCGTGAAAGGAATGCGGGATCAGGCGGCGCGGGCGGGGCGCTCGGGTTCGGCGGTCGACTCGCGCAAAGACAGGCGCGGCGGCAGCACGATGCGGCGCGCACGCCGCTCTTCCACGGGATGGCGCAAGGCGTTGTCGCCGAGGTGTTCGAGCAGCGTCTGCGCGGTGGTCTCGCCCAACTGGCGGATCGATTGGCCAACGGTGGACAGCGCCGGATAGACGTAGCGGCTCAGTTCGATGTCGTCAAAGCCCATCACGGACAGCGCTTTCGGCACGGGAATGCCCAGTTCCGCCGCAGCACGCAGCGCACCAATGCCCATCAGGTCATTGCCGGCAAAGATGGCCGTGGGCATCTCGCCTTCGGTCAGCAACTGGCGTGCGGCGCGGTAGCCGCCGGGGCTGGTGAAATCGCCTTCGGCAATGCGGGCGGAGCCTTCCGGCACGCCGGCTTCGCGCAGCGCACGGTGGAAACCGGCCAGGCGCTCTGCCGTCACGCTCAGTGCCGACGGCCCGCTGATGCAGGCGATGCGGCGGTGGCCGAGGTCCAGCAGATGCTTGGTCGCCATGTACGCACCTTCTTCGTGATCGACCTGCACCTGATCGGCCTGGATGCCTTCGGTCGGGCGGTCGACCATTACGATGGGCAGCGCGGATTCACCAAGCGCTTCAACCAATGCCGTGTCCGGCCCGGCGCTGCTGACGATGATGCCGTCGACGCGTTTTTCCATCAGCACGCGCAGGTAGTCGCGCTGCTTGCGGGGGTCGTCGTCGGAGTTGCAGAGGATGACGCTGTAGCCCGCGGCCGCGCACACATCTTCAATGCCGCGCGCCAGCTCCGCAAAGTACGGGTTGGTGGCGGTGGGCACGAGCACGCCGATGGTGCGCGTAGTGCGGTGTTTGAGCGAGCGCGCCACAGCGCTGGGCACGTAGCGGGTGGCCCGGATGGCTTCTTCCACGCGTTTGCGTGTCTCGGCGTTGACCGGTCTTGTGTTGTTGATGACGTGCGAGACGGTGGTGAACGAAACTCCGGCCAATGCGGCCACGTCCTTGATGGTTGCCATGACGATCTCCTCTGTCTCTTAGTGTTGCTTGCTGCGGTTGCGCTTGCTGCGATAGGTATCCATGACCACGGCCGCGACGATTACCGCGCCCGTGATGATTCGTTTGGTGGGCTCGGAGGCGCCGATCTGTGCAAGGCCCGATTCGAGCACCGAGATGATCAGCACGCCGAACAGCGTGCGCACGACCGAGCCGCGCCCACCCATGAGGCTTGTGCCGCCGATCACCACGGCCGCGATCACCTGCAGTTCCATGCCCACGCCCGCGTTCGGATCGGCCGCTTCCAGACGCGACACCTGGAACAGCGCCGCCAGCCCCGACAACAATCCCATCAGCGCAAACACGGCAACCTTGTATGGCCGCGGATTCACGCCCGCCAGCCGTACGGCTTCTTCATTGGTGCCGATAGCCACGAGGTAGCGGCCGAACACCGTGCGCACCAGCACGATCTGGCCAATGATCGTGATGACAATCGCAATCAGGAACGACGGCGCAATGCCCAGCGCGATGGGATTGGCCAGCCAGTCGACCGCGCTGCCGATGTACACGGTGCGCGAATCGGTGAGGCTGTAGGCAAGGCCGCGTGCCATTTCCAACACGCCCAGTGACACGATGAACGACGGGATACCCCAGTGCACCGTGACCGCGCCGGTCAGCATGCCCGCAGCCGTTGCCAGCACCACGCCTGCCAACGCCGCCGGCAACAAGCCCCAGCCCAACTGGGTCATGGCAACAGACAGCACCGAAGCCGCCAGCGCCAGCACTGAGCCCACCGACAAATCAATGCCGCCGATCATCAGAATGAACGTCATCCCCACGGCCATCACCAGCAGGTCGGGAATCTCGTTGGCGATGGTGGTGAACGTGGGCAGCGAGAAGAACGTCGGCGACAGCGTGCTGAACAGCACCAGCATGGCGACCAGCGCAGCGAGCAACCCGCCGATCGTGCCAAGCGACATGCCCAGCGCCGCGCGCGTGCCGGCAGCCGGTGTGGGCGGCGTCGGGGGCAGGGTTGAATCAGAGCGCATCTGCGGTCTCCGAGGGCGATTGAGGTGCACGTGAATCGGATTCGCCCGATTCACCGAAAGCGGCGGCGAGCAGCGCGTCCTGGCTCCAGCCGTCGCGTTGGAAGATGTGCGTGAGCCGCCCGGCGCGCATGACGCCAATGCGATCACACAGTTGCATGAGTTCGCGCAGATCGCTCGACACCACGACCAGCGCCTTGCCTCGCGCGGCCAGCGCGTCGAGTAGCGTGTAGATGTCGAACTTGGCGCCGACATCCACGCCTCGCGTGGGCTCATCGAACAGCAGCACGGGTGTGTCGCGCTCCAGCCAGCGCGCAATCGCTACCTTCTGCTGATTGCCGCCCGAGAGTTCGCCCACCGGCTGCTCAGGCCCAGCGCAACGGACGCGCAATGCGCCGATGTGCCGCTGCGCCAGCGCACGCTCGCGCGCCGGTTGCAGCCAGCCTCGCTTCGTGACGCTTGGCATGTTGCCCAGCGCGATGTTGGTCGCGATGGGCAGGTTCAGCATCAGGCCTTCGTCCTTGCGGTCTTCAGTGAGCAAGCTGATGCCGTAACGCACCGCGTCGCCAGGCGAGCGGATACGCACAGGCGCCAGCGGCGAGCCGACTTCGACGGTGCCCGCATCCGCGCGATCCGCCCCGAAGATCAGCCGCAGCAATTCCGTGCGGCCCGCACCGACCAGGCCGGCGATGCCGAAGATTTCTCCTGGCGCCACCTCGAAGCTCACATCGCGCACGGCCGGCGCACGCGTCAGGCCGGTTACCCGCAGCGCCGGCGAGCCGTCACCAACCCACGGCTCTCGCGCGGCCCGTTGCGTTTCGGATGAGGCGGCCACGTCGCGACCGACCATTGCCTGGATCAGCGCGTCCTGCGTGACCGTGGCAGCCGGTGCATCGGTGACCAGCTTGCCGTCACGTAGAACAACGATCCGATCGGCAATGCGCGCCAGTTCGTCCAGGCGGTGGGAGATATAGAGGATGGCCACGCCCTCGCGGCGTAGCGCGTCGATGCGCTCGAACAGCGTGGCGCTTTCGTGCGCGCTCAGCATCGCCGTCGGCTCGTCGAGGATGAGCACCCGGCATGCGCTGGCCAGCGCGCGGGCAATTTCGATCATCTGCCGGTGGCCGATGCCGAGCTTGTGTACGGGCGTCCAGGGATCGAGGTCCAGACCCACGCGTGCAAGCGCCTGTTCGGCCCGATGGCGCAGCGCAGAACGGTCCACAAAACCCAGCCGCCGGGGCAGTTCGCCGAGGAACAGGTTCTCGGCCACCGTCAGCGTGGGCACCATGCTCAGCTCCTGCAGCACCATGCGCACGCCCAGCGCTTCAGCAGCGCTACGCGAATCGGGTGCGTACAGTGTGCCGCCAAGCGTCATGGAACCCGAGGTCGCTGTCTCCAGCCCGCAGAGGATCTTGGAGAGCGTGCTCTTGCCGGCGCCGTTCTCCCCCGTGAGCGCAAGCACCTCGCCCGCGTGCACGTCGAGATCGATATCTCGCAGCACGGGGGCGGCGTAGTGCTTGCTGACGGCGGAGACGCGCAGCAGCGGCGGGCGCGGTTCTTGAGCGGCAGACATGGCTGGCGGCGGCTTGCCTGTCTGGCGCGTTACGTGCGCGTGACGAGGTTGACTGGCGTCTCGACGACACCCGACAGCTTCGCCTGCGGCGTCTTGGCGGCCAGCGCTTTCAGGGCGGTCTCGATGCCGTAGACGGCTTGCTGATCGGCGTGCTGATCAGCAGTGGCAACGACACGCCCATCCGCCAGCATGGCCTTGATGGCGTCGATGTTGTCATAGCCACCAATCAGCACTTTGCCCAGCTTGCCCGCCGCGCGCACCGCCGAGACGGCGCCGATGGCCATGTTGTCGTTGCCGCACAGCAGCGCCTTCAGGTCAGGCTCCGAGCGCAGCATGGCGGCCGCCACCTTGTTGCCCTTGTCGATTTCCCATTCGCCCGATTGCACCCCCGCGATCTTCAGCTTGGCGGCTTCGGCCGCGTCCTTGAAGCCAGCGGTGCGCTGCTGGGCGTTCGTTGTGGTCGGAATGCCTTCAATAATGCCCACGGCATCGCCCGGCTTGAGCGACTTGGCAACGAAGTCGCCCACGAGTCGCGCGCCCTTGCGGTTGTCCGGCCCCACGAAGGGCACGTTGAGCCCTTTCTCCTTGAGCGCCGCCGGGTCCAGCCGATTGTCGATGTTGATGACAAGAATGCCTGCGTCCACGGCCTTTTTGACCACCGGCACCAATGCCTTGGAGTCGGCCGGCGCCAGCACCAGCGCATCCACACGCGCGACGATCATCTGCTCGACCAGGCGGATCTGGCCGGCGGTGTCGGTTTCGTCGCGAATGCCGTTGGTCAGCAGCGAGTACTCCGACGCGTGGTCCTTCTGATGCTTGCGGGCGCCGTTCTCCATGGTCAGGAAGAACTCGTTGGCGAGCGACTTCATTACCAGCGCCACTTTGGGTGGCTGGTTGGCGGCGTACGCCAGCGAAAACGGGAACGGCAGAGCGGCAGCTACGGCAGAGCCCGCGCCAATTTTCAGGGCGCGGCGACGGCGGATATCCATGGTGTCTCCTCCAGGAAGAGGCCTATCTGGGGCGGGTGGATGCGGGCGTCGTTGCTGCTTCATGCCGTAAGGCATTCCTAAGGGCAATCGCGCCTCGCTCTTCGCAAACGTTTGCGTATCTGACAGTCTCGGCTACCGCGTAACAGAAGTCAATGAAATTGCGCTTTCCACCGCATAAGGAAAAACCCGTAGTGACGCCGCCTGCGCGCTCGGCGCGCCAGTTGCGTTGCGGGAGCGGCGTGATAGCCCTATCGAACGTGGTTGATTGTTTTAGTCCACAATACGGCCTGCCGCGTAGCCACCCCGTTTTTCAGGCTCTGCAAATCCCCTTGCTGCGACGCGGAATCCCCCGACGCCTTAGTTGACCGATTTTGTCGGGTTCCTTTATACTTGAGCAAAACGATCAGGTATTTCCCCGACGCCATGAGATTGACCACCAAAGGCCGCTTCGCGGTCACCGCCATGATTGACTTGGCGCTGCGCCAAGAGCAGGGTCCGGTCACGCTGGCTGGCATCAGCCAGCGTCAGAAGATTTCGCTGTCGTATCTGGAGCAGCTCTTCGGCAAACTGCGCCGCCACGAAATCGTGGAAAGTGTGCGCGGGCCGGGCGGCGGCTACAGCCTCGCGCGCCGTGCCGGCGACGTTACCGTTGCCGACATCATCATCGCCGTGGACGAGCCGCTGGACGCCACCCAGTGCGGCGGAAAGGGCAACTGCGGCGGCGAAGAGCATGTTGGCGGTCACACGGGCCGCTGCATGACGCACGACCTGTGGGCCACGCTCAATCAGAAGATGGTCGAGTATCTCGATTCGGTGTCGCTGCAGAATCTGGTCGATCAGCAACGCGAACGTCAGCCTGAAGTGATCCAGGACATGCGTGAAGCGCGTCCGGCCCGCCGTGAACGTACGCCGACACGCGCACGGGCGGTCGACACGCCCGCCGCCACGTCGGTGGCCGCCGAGCCCGTCAAGCGAGCGCCGCTGGTCAACTCCGTTTTCAGCCTGGCGCAGTCGTGATTGCGTCAGCGTGAGGCTGGCCACGACGCCAGCCCCACACAAGAACATCGCCCCCCACACAAGGCAGACAAGATATGAGCACCCCGCAACTTCCCATCTACATGGACTATTCCGCGACGACGCCGGTGGATCCGCGCGTGGTCGACAAGATGATCCCGTACCTGCGCGAGAGCTTCGGCAATCCTGCTTCGCGCAGCCACCCGTTTGGCTGGGAAGCCGAGAAGGCCGTCGAGACCGCGCGCGAGCAGGTTGCAGCGCTGGTGAACGCTGACCCGCGCGAAATCGTCTGGACGTCTGGTGCTACCGAGTCCGACAACCTTGCCATCAAGGGCGCTGCCAACTTCTACAGCAGCAAGGGCAAGCACATCATCACCGTGAAGACCGAGCACAAGGCTGTGCTGGACACGACGCGTGAACTGGAGCGCCAGGGTTTCGAAGTGACGTATCTGGACGTGAAGGACAACGGCCTGATCGATATTGAAGTCTTCAAGCAAGCCATTCGCCCCGACACCATTCTTGCGTCGGTGATGATGGTGAACAACGAAATCGGCGTGGTTCAGGACATCGAGCAGCTCGGCGAGATCTGCCGCGAAAAGGGCGTGATCTTCCACGTGGATGCCGCGCAGGCCACCGGGAAGGTGGGCATCGACCTGCAGAAGCTGAAGGTCGACTTGATGTCGTTCTCGGCCCACAAGACATATGGGCCGAAGGGCATCGGTGCGCTGTATGTGCGCCGCAAGCCGCGTATCCGCATCGAAGCGCAGATGCACGGCGGTGGCCACGAGCGCGGCATGCGTTCGGGCACGCTGGCTACGCATCAGATTGTCGGCATGGGCGAGGCCTTCCGCATTGCCAAGGAAGAAATGGCGACCGAGAACGAGCGCATCCGCATGCTGCGTGACCGCTTGTATCGCGGCCTGAACACGATGGAAGAGGTGTATGTGAACGGCGACATGGAAGCCCGCGTGCCGCACAACCTCAACATCAGCTTCAACTTTGTCGAAGGCGAGTCGCTGATCATGGCCATCAAGGACGTTGCCGTGTCGTCCGGCTCGGCCTGTACGTCGGCATCGCTGGAACCTTCGTACGTGCTGCGTGCGCTGGGCCGCAACGACGAACTGGCGCACAGTTCGATCCGCTTCACGGTCGGCCGCTTCACCACGGAAGAAGAAGTGGACTACGTGGTCGAACTGCTCAAGAACAAGATCGGCAAGCTGCGCGACCTGTCTCCGCTGTGGGAGATGTACAAGGACGGCGTGGATCTGAACAGCATTCAATGGGCGGCGCACTAAGCGCGGCGTTTGAGAACAACGGCGCCCCCGCGCCAGCCAACGATTGAAAGAGGTGTGAAATGTCTTACAGCAACCAAGTTCTGGACCATTACGAAAACCCGCGCAACGTCGGTTCGTTCGAGAAGGGCGACGACACGGTCGGTACCGGCATGGTCGGCGCGCCGGCTTGCGGCGACGTGATGAAGCTGCAGATCAAGGTCAACGAGCAGGGCGTGATTGAAGACGCAAAGTTCAAGACCTACGGCTGCGGTTCTGCCATTGCTTCTTCGTCGCTGGTGACGGAGTGGGTGAAGGGCAAGACGCTGGATCAAGCGCTGGAAATCCGCAACACGGCCATCGCTGAAGAGCTGGCGTTGCCGCCGGTGAAGATCCACTGCTCGATCCTGGCCGAAGACGCCATCAAGGCAGCCGTGGCCGACTACAAGGAAAAGCACGGCTCGACCGAGCAGAAGGCTGCTTGAGCCGGATTGGACAGAAAGGACGCAGCATGATCACCCTGACCGACAAGGCCGCGCAGCACGTTTCCCGCTACCTGACCCGCCGTGGCAAGGGCGTGGGCCTGCGCGTGGGCGTGAAGACCACGGGCTGTTCGGGCCTGGCATACAAGCTCGAGTACGCGGATGACATCGCCGCCGAAGACCAGGTCTTCGAATCCAACGGCGTCAAGGTGATCGTCGATCCGAAGAGCTTGCCGTACATCGACGGCACCGAGCTGGACTACGCGCGAGAAGGGCTGAACGAAGGTTTCCGCTTCAACAACCCGAACGTGAAGGACGAGTGCGGCTGCGGCGAGTCGTTCCGCGTGTGAGCGGGGCGCATTGAAGCAGGCGATTGTCGGTTTCGAGCGGGACGAGGAGGGCCACTGGGTCGCCCGTCTCGCTTGCGGACATGGGCAGCACATGCGCCACGATCCGCCTTGGCAGTTGCGGCCCTGGACTGAAACCGAAGCCGGGCGCGCCAGCAAGATCGGCGCGGTTGTGGAATGCCTGAAGTGCGATCGGGGTGAACCGGTCGAATGAGGAACACGAGGCGGCGCGGCCGCTTTTTTTATTCATGAATTCCGGCTTGTCAGCGAACACGACGCATTTTTCCCTCTTTGGTCTGCCCGAGCACTTCGAGGTCGACGACGACGCGCTGAACGCTGCGTACCGCACCGTGCAGTCGCAGGCGCATCCGGATCGCTATGCCCACGCAGGCGACGCCGAACGCCGCGTCGCCATGCAATGGGCCACGCGCGCCAACGAGGCGTATCAGACGCTGCGTGACCCGCTCAAACGGGCGACGTATCTGTTGCACCTGCGTGGTATCGACGTGCAAGCCGAGAACAATACCGCCATGCCGGCCGCGTTTCTGATGCAGCAAATGGAATGGCGCGAAGCGCTGGGCGATGCCAAGGCGGAGCGCAACGTCGATGCGTTGGACGGTTTGCTTGGCATGCTGCGCAAGGAAAAACGTACCCGCTATCAGGCGCTGTCCGGCCTGCTCAATGGCGAGGGCAACACCGCAGCCGCAGCGGATGCCGTGCGCCAATTGATGTTCATCGAAAAGATCGAACGCGATACCGCCGAGGCCATCGACCGGCTGGAAGACTAGAACCCAGAATTTGCGACAATGTTGGGTTTGCCTCGGCAGGCAGCCCATCCGCGCAATCGAGACATCCCCATGGCTTTACTGCAGATTTCCGAACCTGGCGAATCGCCCGCACCGCACCAGCGCCGTCTGGCGGTGGGCATCGACCTGGGCACGACCAACTCGCTGGTGGCCTCCGTGCGCAGCAGCGTGCCGGAAGTGCTGCCCGATGATCAGGGCCGCCCGCTGCTGCCCTCCGTGGTGCGCTATCTGGCCACGGGCGGCGCGCAAATTGGCTACAAGGCGCAGGCCGAAGCCGTGCGTGACCCGAAGAACACCATCATCTCGGTCAAGCGCTTCATGGGGCGCGGCCTGAAGGATGTCGCCCACATCGAGAACACGCCGTACGACTTTGTCGACGCGCCCGGCATGGTGCAGTTGAAGACCGTGGCCGGTGTGAAGAGCCCGGTGGAAGTGTCGGCGGAGATTCTCGCCACGCTGCGCCAGCGCGCCGAAGACACGCTCGGCGATGAGCTCGTCGGCGCCGTCATCACCGTGCCCGCGTACTTTGACGATGCGCAGCGCCAAGCCACCAAGGACGCGGCCAAGCTCGCCGGCCTGAACGTGCTGCGCCTGCTGAACGAGCCGACCGCCGCCGCCATCGCCTATGGCCTGGACAATGCCGCCGAAGGCATTTACGCGGTGTATGACCTGGGTGGCGGTACGTTCGACATCTCGGTGCTCAAGCTCACCAAGGGCGTGTTCGAGGTGATGTCGACGGGCGGCGACTCCGCGCTCGGCGGTGACGATTTCGACCAGCGCATCGTCTGCTGGATCGTCGAGCAAGCCGGTCTGCAACCGCTCTCTGCCGAAGACACGCGCCTGCTGCTGAACAAGGCACGCGCCGCCAAGGAATGGCTCTCCACCGCCGACAGCACCGAGATTGACGCGATGCTTTCCAGTGGCGAGACCGTGCACCTCGTGCTGACGGCAGAGACCTTTGGCGAACTGACGGCCAATCTGGTGCAGAAGACGCTGTCGCCTGTGCGCCGCGCGCTGCGCGATGCGGGCGTGACGGTCGAAGAGGTAAAGGGCGTGGTGCTGGTCGGGGGTGCGACGCGCATGCCGATCATCCGCCGTGCCGTTGGCCAGCTGTTTGGCCAGACGCCGCTCACGAACCTCGATCCGGACCAAGTGGTCGCTATCGGTGCAGCCATGCAGGCCAACCTGCTGGCCGGTAACCGTGCGCCGGGTGAAGACTGGCTGCTGCTCGACGTGATCCCGTTGTCGCTGGGCGTCGAGACGATGGGCGGCCTGGTCGAGAAGATCATCCCGCGCAACAGCACGATTCCCGTCGCGCGTGCGCAGGAGTTCACCACGTTCAAAGACGGCCAGACGGCTATGGCGATCCACGTGCTGCAGGGCGAGCGTGAACTGGCGAGCGATTGCCGTTCGCTGGCGCGTTTCGAGTTGCGCGGCATCCCTCCGATGGTGGCCGGCGCCGCGCGCATTCGCGTGACGTATCAGGTGGATGCCGATGGCTTGCTGTCGGTGGCGGCACGCGAAACGGTGTCGGGCGTGGAAGCGTCGATTGCCGTGAAGCCGTCGTACGGTCTGGCCGATGACGATGTCGCCCGCATGTTGCAGGAAGGTTTCCAATCCGCCGAAGACGACATGCGCCGTCGTGCGCTGGCGGAAGAGCGCGTTGAAGGCGAGCGCTTGCTTGAGGCGCTGTCGCAAGCGCTGGCGGCCGATGGCGATCTGCTGTCGCCCGAGGAGCGCGCCGCCATCGACACCGAAATTGCCGCGCTGCGCATCACCATGCAGGGCGACGACCACCGCGCTATCAAGGACGCCGTGGATGCCCTGTCGCACGGCACCGACGAATTCGCCGCGCGCCGCATGGACCGCGGCATTCGCAAGGCGCTCGCCGGCAAACGTATCGAGGAGCTCGGCTGATCGCCGATTGCATCCCCCAAAACACACTTATCGAACGAGTTTCTTCATGCCACACATCGTCGTTCTTCCTCACGTCGAATACTGCCCGGAAGGGGCCGTGATCGAAGCCAAGCCCGGCACGACCATCTGCGACGCGCTGTTGGGCGCCGACATCGAGATCGAGCACGCATGCGAGAAGTCGTGTGCCTGCACGACCTGCCACGTGATCGTGCGCGAAGGCTTCAATTCGCTGGATGAGGCGAGCGAGAAGGAAGAGGATCTGCTCGACAAGGCCTGGGGCCTGGAGCCGAACTCGCGCTTGTCGTGCCAGGCCAAGGTGGCGGATACGGACTTGACCGTCGAGATCCCGAAGTACACGATCAACCACGCCAAGGAAAACCACTGAGCCGAGCGGCCAGCGGAGGAGGGAGCCCATCATGAAATGGAACGACATCCAGCAGATTGCGGAAGCGCTGTACGACAAGTATCCCGAAGTCGATCCGACGCGCCTGAACTTTGTCGATCTGCACAACAAGGTCGTCACGCTGGAGGGCTTTGACGACGACCACAAGCGTGGCGGCGAGAAGTTTCTCGAGGCCATCCAGCAAGCCTGGATCGACGAAGCGGAATAAGCGCGTAGCGCTAAAACGCGTACGCATGAAAAAACCGGCCCGAAGGCCGGTTTTTCTTTGGGGCGACGGCGATGCCGGATTAGCCAGCCACCAGCGTACCGTTCTCGATATGCACGCGCTCGCCTGCCTGGAAGCCCGGGGCGGCCTTGTACGTGAAGCTGCGGTTTGTACCGTTGTCCATGCGCACGTTCACGCGGTATTGGGTGTCGCGGCTGTAGTAGTTCTCGGCTACATGGCCGCCGTAACCGCCTGCCACCGCGCCGCCGACTGTCGCCAGCGTACGGCCATTGCCGCGGCCAATCTGGTTGCCTAGCAAGCCGCCCACCACAGCGCCACCGATCATACCCAGACCGGTTTCCTTACCTTGCGTGGTAATCGGGGTGACCGACGTCACGTGGCCGGCATAGGGGCTGGCCGATTGGCGGGGCTGTGTTTGCGCATAGCTTGGGCTGGTCGAGGGCGCGCGTTCAGCGTACGACGGCTCACGAGCTCGCGCCGGAGCGGGAGCCATGTTTTGTGCCGGGTACGGAGCGGCTTGATTTGGCTGCGTCGTCTGGCCCGGCGCAGCCAGCGCCATCGGGGCCGAGGCGCCCGGCATTGCCGCTGCCGATTGCGCGGCCACATTCGGATCGGTGCTGCCCTGCGTAGCCTTTGATGTCGGCAGCACGCCGGTGATGGCAGCCACAGCGGTCAGGCTTGCGATGATCACGGCCACAGCCGCCGTGGTCATCAGCGGATGCATGCGTCGTGACGACGACGGCACCTGACCCGGCGAGGTGCCACCGTATTGTTGACCTTGGTTCGGTTGGATGTTGTTAGTCATCTTCGTTCTCCTGCGGCCCGTGATTGGTTCGTTGTTCGGCCCTTCGATGATCACAGTGTGGTCCATCGCCCAAACGGATGCCGTTTTAATTTGTAAGCATCTGTACTCTTGTTTTTCTATTTAAAATCAATGGCTTGGCGATATTTGATACACATTGTCAACGCGGGGCGATGTTACAAATAGCGGGGTAGGCGCAGGATTTGCGCACGCGCGGGCAACAAAAAACGCCCCCGAAGGAGCGTTTTTTGAGATGGAGGACCGAGCCGATCAGTCTTCGCGGCGCAGATGCGGGAAAAGGATCACGTCGCGGATGTTCGGGCTGTCCGTGAGCAGCATCACCAGGCGGTCAATGCCGATGCCGCAGCCGCCGGTCGGAGGCATGCCGTACTCCAATGCGCGGATGTAGTCGGCGTCATAGAACATGGCTTCTTCGTCGCCGGCGTCCTTCTGCTCGACCTGCTTGCGGAAGCGCTCAGCCTGGTCTTCCGGATCATTCAACTCGGAGAAGCCGTTGGCGATTTCGCGGCCGGTGATGAACAGCTCGAAGCGCTCGGTGATGCCAGGCAGCGTGTCGGAGCCGCGTGCCAGCGGCGACACTTCGACCGGATAGTCGATGATGAAGGTCGGTTCCCACAGCTGCGACTCGGCGGTTTCTTCAAACAGCACGAGCTGCAACGTGCCCACGCCGGCGTTCAGGAATTGCGGCGCGTTGGTGTCGATCTTGAACTTCTTCAGCTCAGCACGCAGGAAGTCGACATCGGCAAGTTGCGCATCGGTGTACTGCGGCGCGTACTTCTGGATCGCTTGGCAGATGGTCAGGCGATGGAACGGCTTGGCAAGATCCAGCTCGCGGCCTTGATAGGTGAGCGTGGCGGTGCCCGAGGCGTCGATGGCGGCCTGGCGGATCAGCTGTTCGGTGAAGTCCATCAGCCAGCGGTAGTCCGTGTAGGCCGCGTAGAACTCCATCATCGTGAACTCTGGGTTGTGTCGCGGCGACACGCCCTCGTTACGGAAGTTGCGGTTGATCTCGTACACGCGCTCGAAACCGCCGACGATCAGGCGCTTGAGGTACAGCTCCGGCGCGATGCGCAGGAACATCTGCATGTCCAGCGCGTTGTGGTGCGTGATGAACGGCTTGGCTGCCGCGCCGCCCGGAATCGGATGCAGCATCGGCGTCTCGACCTCCATGAAACCGTTGCCGGCCATGAAGTTGCGCAGCGAGGCCATGGCCTTGGTGCGAGCGCGGAATGTGTCGCGCGTTTCCTTCGACACGATCAGATCGACGTAGCGCTGGCGGTACTTCTGTTCCTGGTCGGCCAGGCCGTAGTAGTCGCCCGGCAGCGGACGCAGGCTTTTCGAGAGCAGGCGCAGCTCCGTCACAGCCACCGACAGTTCGCCGGTCTTCGTCTTCATCAGCGTGCCGCGCGCGGCCACGATGTCGCCCAGGTCCCACTTCTTGAAGCTGGCGTAGACGTCTTCGCCCACGGCGTCGCGGCTGATGTAGAACTGGATGCGGTCGGTGGCGTCCTGCACGGTGGCAAAGCTGGCCTTGCCCATCACTCGCTTGAGCATCATGCGGCCAGCAACGGCCACTTGCACCGGTTCGGCTTCCAGCGCAGCCTGCTCCAACTCGCGGTATTTCGCTTGCAGATCACCGGCATGGTGCGTCGGGCGGAAATCATTGGGAAACGCGACGCCCTGCTGGCGGATCTCTGCCAGCTTCTCGCGGCGCTCGGCGATGATCTTGTTGTCGTCCTGCGCCGGCACGGCGGCCGCGGTGTTCGATTCGGCCGGGTTGTTCTGTTCGGTCATGATGGTGATGAGAGAAATGTCGGTTCAGGCGATGTTGCGCAGGTCGTCCAGCTCGGTCGCGCCAAAGTCGGGGCGGACGAGGTAGGCGGCGATGCGCGCGGCGG
This sequence comes from Burkholderiaceae bacterium 26, assembly GCA_000955795.1. Taxonomy (GTDB): domain Bacteria; phylum Pseudomonadota; class Gammaproteobacteria; order Burkholderiales; family Burkholderiaceae; genus Ralstonia; species Ralstonia chuxiongensis. The sequence continues at coordinate 483,720 of JYOB01000010.1, read as the reverse complement.
CGTCTTGCGGCGAGACCAGCTCGCCATGCGCGTGCAGATCGCGGAAGCGCTGCACGCCGGCAAAGTCGGCGCCACGGATGGTGCGTTGCATGTCGGTGTCGATGACGCCCGGGGCCAGCGCCACGGCGCGCACGCTCGCGTCGCCATCGGCGTTGATGGCGCGCACGAACATGTCTAGCCCCGCCTTGCCGGTGCAATACGCGGCCCAGCCGGCGATCGGCCGGCGTGCCGCGCCAGACGAGATCGCCAGCACGCGGCGCTGGGCGTTCCAGTCGGAGGTGCCGCGCAGCAGGGCAGCGGTCAGCGCCATCGGGCCTGTCAGGTTCAGTTGCAGGTGCGGCAGCAGCGTATCGGCACGCAGCGTGTCGATCGTGCCGATCGGCTCGACCGCGCCGGCGTTGAGCACCAACGTCACATTGGCAAAGGCGGGCAGGGGGGCAAGCGTCTTGGTCATCCACGCCTCGGCGGCGTGCGCGTCGGACAGGTCGACCTGGTGCCAGTCGAGCGTCACGCCGGCGGCGGCCGCCTGCGCGCGCAATTCAGCGTTATCGCCGCGTGCCACGCAGATGAGGCGGCGACCGGGCTGCATCAGCGCCTGGGCCAGCGCGGCGCCCAGGCCGCGCGAGGCACCGGTCAGGATGAACAGGGACGTGTCAGACATGGCAGTCGCTCTGGTTTGGCTCGGATCAGACGCCCTGCTTCAGGCTGGCCTGAATAAACGGGTCGAGGTCGCCGTCCAGCACCTTCTGCGTGTTGGAGATTTCCACGTTGGTGCGCAGATCCTTGATGCGGCTCTGGTCCAGCACGTACGAGCGGATCTGATGGCCCCAGCCCACGTCGGTCTTCGCTGCTTCCTGTGCGTCGGCAGCGGCCTGACGTTTGCGCAGCTCGTGCTCGTAAAGACGCGACTTCAGCATCGTCATCGCTTCGGCGCGGTTGCGGTGCTGCGAGCGGTCGTTCTGACACTGCACGACGATGCCGGTCGGGATGTGCGTAATCCGCACGGCCGAATCCGTCTTGTTGATGTGCTGACCGCCCGCGCCCGAAGCGCGGTATGTATCGACACGCAGGTCCGCCGGGTTGACCTCGATCTCGATCGAATCATCGACTTCCGGATACACGAAAATCGACGAGAACGACGTGTGGCGGCCACCCGCCGAGTCGAAAGGCGATTTGCGCACCAGGCGGTGCACGCCGGTCTCGGTGCGCAGGAAGCCAAACGCGTATTCGCCCTCGACCTTGATCGACGCGCTCTTGATGCCGGCAACGTCACCTTCGGACTCTTCCAGCACTTCGGTCTTGAAGCCCTTGCGCTCGCAGTACTTCAGGTACTGGCGCAGCAGCATCGACGCCCAGTCGCACGCTTCGGTGCCGCCGGCGCCGGCCTGGATGTCGATGAAGCAGTTGGCAGCGTCCATCGGGCCAGAGAACATGCGGCGGAATTCCATGTCTTCGACAATGGCGCGCATGCCCGCGGTGTCAGCCTCGATGGCTTCGATGGTGTCGTCGTCGCTCTCTTCGCGGGCCAGCTCGAATAGCTCGGCGCCGCCGGTGAGGTCTTCGTCGAGCTTGGTCAGCGCCAGCACGACGGTTTCAAGCGACTTCTTCTCGCGACCCAGCTCCTGGGCGCGTTTGGGATCGTTCCAGACCTCGGGGTTCTCGAGTTCCTTATCGACTTCAACTAGACGTTCAGATTTGACGTCGTAGTCAAAGATACCTCCGAAGGTCGTCGGCGCGCGACTTCAGGTCGGCCAACGTGTTCTGGATGGCATTGAGGCGTTCTGCTTCCATGGTGCAAAAATCCGGTCGGAAACCGGAAATTATAGCGGAATCAAGGGGTTTCCCGTCCGGTTGGAACCCCAAAACGGCCATTTTCCGGGCCGTGCACCGGGATTTGTGTGACTGCCGCAGGCGTGCCGCGTGGCTTCGGTTAGCATGACGGCCAGTTCATATGGCTTTTGGCGCCGTCCGATGATCATCCGCTCGCTGCTCGATACCGATCTGTACAAATTCACGATGATGCAGGTGGTGCTGCATCACTTTCCTGGCGCGCACGTCGAATACCGCTTCAAGTGCCGCAACGCGGGCATTGATCTGGTGCCGTTCATTGACGAGATTCGCGCGGAAATCCGCCATCTCTGCACCCTGCGCTTTACCGATGCGGAACTCGATTACCTGCGCGGGATGCGCTTCATCAAGAGCGATTTCGTCGATTTTCTCGGCCTGTTTCATCTCAACGAGAAGTACATCGACGTGCGTCAGGCGCCCAGCAACGATGGGCAGATCGAGATCGTCATCGCGGGGCCGTGGCTGCACACGATCATGTTCGAGGTGCCAGTCTTGGCCATCGTCAACGAGGTGTTCTTCAGCCGCACGCAGACGCACCCGCAGTGGGAGGAGGGCAAACGTCGCCTGACCGACAAGCTGGCGTCACTGAAGCGCCCCGGCCTGGAGGAATGCCGCATTGCCGATTACGGCACCCGCCGTCGCTTCTCGCACACCTGGCACGAACATGTGCTGCTGGAGACGTGTGCGCAGCTCGGCGCCCAGTATGCGGGCACCAGCAACGTTTACTTCGCCATGAAGCACGGCATGACGCCACTTGGCACCATGGCGCATGAGTACTTGCAAGCCTGTCAGGCACTCGGTCCGCGCCTGCGCGATTCCCAGACCTTTGCGCTGGAAACCTGGGCCAAGGAATATCGCGGCGATCTCGGTATCGCGCTGTCGGATACCTACGGCTTCGACGCCTTCCTGCGCGACTTCGACATGTTTTTCTGCAAGCTCTTCGACGGCGTTCGCCACGATTCTGGCGACCCGTTCGAGTGGGGCGAGCGCATGCTCAAGCATTACGAGGACATGCGCGCCGAGCCGAAGTCCAAGGCGTTGATCTTCTCCGACAGTCTCGACATGCCCAAGGTTATCGGCCTCTATGAGCGTTTCCACGGCCGCTGCAAGCTGGCGTTTGGCGTGGGAACCAATCTGACCAACGACCTGGGCTACACGCCGCTGCAGATCGTCATCAAGATGGTCCGCTGCAACGGCCAGCCGGTGGCCAAACTGTCGGATGCACCGGAGAAGACCATGTGCGACGATCCGGCCTACCTCACATATCTGAAGCAAGTGTTCGGCGTGCAATAAGGCTCACGCCCGCGCCGAATAAGTTTCAACGGCCTGGGCGGATCGTGCTGAAAGTGGCTCGTATAATCGATCGATCTTTCGGAGCCGCCATGGAATCACAACCGGACACCCCCGTCGACCCGCTCGACACCAGCCGCGCACGCGATGCCATCTTTGCGCGCATCCGCAATGCGCAGCATCGTCCCGCGACACCAACACAGGGTGAGCGCGACGCCGTGGCGGATTACCTCGCGCGCCATCCCGCCGGCCCGCGCCCGCCAGTGCCCGAGGATCTCGCCGCGTATTTCGCCGAGCAAGCACTGAAGATGGCCTCCACGCTGGATACGGTGGACGCGCTATCCGACGTGCCGGGCGCTGTGGCTCGCTATCTGTCCGGCCTTAGCCTCAAGCCGCAGGCGGTGGCCTGGACCGCCTTGCAATCGCTGGACTGGGCGGCCGCCGGCATCGACATCGAATTCCGTCCGCCCGTGCGTGAGGCGCAAGCCGATCAGGAACACGGCGATCTCGTTGGCATTACGGGTTGCTTCTGCGCGATTGCCGAGACGGGCTCGCTGATGCTGCTGTCGGCGCCGGAGAATGTCGCCTCCACGGCGCTGCTGCCCGAAACGCATATCGCCGTGGTGCCGCACTCGCGCATTGTCGCCAATCTGGAAGACGCCTATACGCTAATGCGTGCGGAGCGGGGCGAGTTGCCGCGCGCCACCAACGTCATTAGCGGGCCGTCGCGCACAGGGGATATCGAGCAGACGATCGTGCTCGGCGCACATGGGCCGTATCGCGTACACGTGATCGTGGTGACGGCTGCCTGAGGCAACGTTCGGGGGCGCCTTGCCCCATCAAACCTCTGTGGATGTTTAGGGTCGATAGACCTCGGGCGTTTACACTGGCGTCTTTGTTTGTGTGGCGCGACCGCGTTTGCGGTGTGCGCCCGCGATTAGGAGAACGCCTACGTGAAACGCCTCTGGCCCCTTGTCTCCCTGTTTGTCTGTGGCCTGGCGCGCGCCGCTGATGTGAGCGGCGCTGAGTTGCACCTGTTATGGGGTGTGCCGTTTGCGGGCATCCTGCTTTCGATTGCCATTGCGCCGCTCGTCGTGCCCAAACTATGGCACGAGCATTACGGCAAGATCGCGGCGGCGTGGGCGTTGGCGCTTCTGGTGCCGTTCGGGATCGTGTTCGGTTCTGACGCGGCCATCGCTTCCGTCAATCATGCCGCCCTGGCTGAATACATTCCCTTCATCGCGCTGATCGCCGCTTTGTACGTTGTTGCAGGCGGTATCTGCATTCGCGGCAATCTGCATGGCACGCCAAAGCTCAATACAGGCTTGATCGCACTCGGCACGGCCCTGGCCAGCATCATGGGGACGACCGGCGCAGCCATGCTGCTGATCCGGCCATTGCTGCGCGCCAACGAAGCGCGCCGGCATCGAGCGCACGTCGTCGTGTTCTTCATCTTTCTGGTGGCCAATGCCGGCGGGGCGCTTACGCCGCTGGGCGATCCGCCGCTATTCCTCGGCTTCCTGCAGGGCGTTGATTTCTTCTGGGCCACGCAACATCTGTGGCGGCAGACGCTCACGATGTGGGTGCTGCTGCTGGCGATCTTCTTCGTCATTGATAGCTATCTCTATCACACGGGCAGGGAGGAGCTACCCAACATCACCGACGCCACGCCGGACGACGCGGGCCCGCTGCGCTTCGAGGGCAACGTCAACTTTGTTCTGCTAGCCGGCATTCTCGGCCTCGTGCTGATGAGTGGGCTGTGGAAGCCCGGCATCGTCTTCTACGTGATGGGCACGGAGGTACTGTTGCAGAACGTCGTGCGCGACATCGGGCTTGTCGTCATCGCGCTGCTGTCGCTGTGGCTCACGCCGACAAGCGCGCGTGCCGGCAATGAGTTCAACTGGGAGCCCATCCTGGAAGTCGCCAAGCTGTTCGCCGGCATCTTCATCACGATCGGGCCGGTGATCGCCATGCTCAAGGCCGGCGTGGATGGCCCGTTCGCGGGCATCGTCCATCTCGTCAACGACAGCGCGGGCCAGCCGAACAACGCGATGTACTTCTGGGCGACGGGGTTGCTGTCGTCGTTCCTCGACAATGCGCCGACGTATCTTGTGTTCTTCAACACCGCAGGCGGTGACGCGCGCATGCTGATGAGCGAGGGTGCCTCCACACTCGCCGCCATTTCCGCTGCGGCCGTGTTCATGGGCGCCAACACTTACATTGGCAACGCGCCCAACCTGATGGTCAAGGCCATCGCCGAAAGCCGTGGCCTGCAGATGCCAAGCTTCTTTGGCTACATGCTGTGGTCCGTTTGCATTCTCGTGCCGATTTTCGTTCTGATGACTTTCGTCTTCTTCCGCTAACCGAACGTGTGTTGAACGTATGAAACCCGGAATCCTTGTCACCCGCGCGATGTTTCCCGAAGTGCTTGAGCGCTTGCGCGAGACCTTCGACGTGATCGACAACCAGGCGGACGTCGCTTATCCGCCCGAAGCGCTGGCGGAGCGGCTGCAAGGTCGCGTTGGCCTGCTGTCCAATGCCGCTGACACCATCAACGCCGATCTGATCCGCCGCGTGCCCACGCTGCGTGCGGTGTGCAACATGGCCGTCGGTTACAACAACTTTGACCTCGCAGCGATGACGCGCGCGGGCATCCTGGCCACCAACACGCCCGACATCCTGACCGAGACCACCGCCGACTTCGGCTGGGCCTTGCTGATGGCCGCCGCACGCCGTGTGTCCGAATCCGAACGCTGGCTACGTGAGGGGCATTGGAAGCGCTGGACATACGATGCCTTCCTCGGGGCCGAGGTATATGGCAGCACGCTGGGTATTCTTGGCATGGGCCGCATCGGCCAGGCGCTGGCGCGGCGTGCAAGCGGCTTCTCGATGCGCGTGATCTATCACAACCGCAGCCGGCTTTCGCCGGAAGTCGAACAGGAGACGCGGGCCACGTACGTCAGCAAGGACGCGCTGCTGAAGCAGGCGGATCACCTCGTGCTGGTGCTGCCGTATTCCAAGGAAAGCCACCACGCCATCGGCGCCGCTGAGCTGGCACAGATGAAGCCGACGGCTACGCTGGTCAACCTCGCGCGCGGCGGCATCGTGGATGACGCAGCGTTGGCGCAGGCACTGGCGGACAAACGCATCTTCGCGGCCGGCCTGGATGTGTACGAGGGCGAGCCGAAGGTGCATCCGGCGTTGCTCGAGGCCGAGCACGTTGCGCTCACGCCGCACATTGCCAGTGCCACCTTGGGCACGCGCCTGGGCATGGCGAACCTGGCGGCCGATAACCTGATCGCTGCGCTGGGCTTCGGCCCGCACGCGGGGCAGCCGCCCAACTTGTTGAACCCGGATGCGCTCGCGCAGCGCGCGTCCTCCTGATCGAAAACTGATATGGATTGGTTGGCTTTACTGACGTTGCTGGGCGTAGCCGTGGTGGCTGTGCTGTGCGTGTTGATCTGGCGCGGCGTGTCTCGACCGGCAGAGAACGATATGTCGCCGATGCTCGCGGCACTGCGCGATGAGCTCATGCGTGGCAACGAACGCATCGAGCGAGAACTGCGCGGTGAAATTGCTGAGACGGCCCGCATCGGCCGCAGCGACGTCACACAGCAGCTGGGGCAGTTCCAGCAGGTGCTGGCCACACAGCTCACTAGCGTCGCCACGCTGCAGAACAACCAGATCGACACGTTTGCGCAGCAGCTCACCAAGCTGACCGAGACGAACACGCAGCAGCTCGAAGCCGTGCGCCAGAATCTGCAGCAGCAAGCCCAGCAGGCACGCGAGGAGCAGGGCAACGCGCTGCGCCGCTTTGGCGAGACGATGCAGCAGCAGCTCTCCCAATTGGGTGAGGGCAACGAGCGTCGCCTGGCCGAGGTGCGCGCCACGCTGGAACAGAAGCTCAAGGACATCGAGGCGAACAACGCGACCAAGCTCGACGAGATGCGCCGCACCGTCGATGAAAAGCTTCACGCCACGCTGGAGCAGCGGCTTGGCGAATCGTTCAAGCTGGTGTCGGATCGGCTGGAACAGGTACATCGCGGCCTGGGCGAAATGCAGGCGCTGGCCCAGGGCGTGGGCGACCTGAAGAAGGTGCTGACCAATGTGAAGACGCGTGGCACCTGGGGCGAAGTTCAGCTTGAGATGCTGCTGGAACAGATGCTCACGCCCGAGCAGTACGACAAGAACGTCGAGACCGTGCATGGTACTGGCGCGCGCGTGGAATTCGCCATCCGCCTGCCTGGCAAGACCGATGCCGATCACGATGCAACTGTCTGGCTGCCGATCGACGCCAAGTTCCCGAAAGAGCAGTACGAACGCCTGCTCGACGCGCAGGAACGGGCCGACGCCGACGCCGCTGCCGTCGCCAGCCGCGAGCTGGAAGTCGCGGTGCGCAAAGAGGCGCAGACCATCCACGAGAAGTACATCGCGCCGCCGGCCACGACCGACTTCGCCATCCTTTTCCTGCCGACCGAGGGCCTCTATGCAGAAGTGCTGCGCCGTCCTGGCCTGACCGACGAGTTGCAGCGCAAGTTCCGCGTGACGGTGGCAGGCCCGACCACGCTTACGGCCATCCTCAACAGCCTGCAAATGGGCTTCCGAACGCTGGCGCTGGAAAAGCGCTCCAGCGAAGTCTGGCAAGTGCTCGGCGCGGTGAAGAGCGAGTTCGGAAAGTTTGGTGATGTGTTGGCCGCGACCAAGAAAACGCTGGAGCGGGCCGTCAGCAACATCGAGCAGGCCGAGGTGCGGACGCGCCAGATGAACCGCAAGCTCAAGGCGGTGGAGGCGCTGCCGAGCGATTCCGCGCAGAGCGTGTTGGGGCTGGAAACCACCGTGCCGCAGGACGACGAAACCGAGGCCGAATAAGGCAGCGCCGAATAGAACGTCGGCATCAGCAAAAGAAAAGGGGCGGATATTTCCGCCCCTTCTTCTTGGACCGCGCAGAAGCGATCAGGCTTCTTCCGGCACGTCGCGCAGCAGGATCTCGATACCGCCAAAGCGCTCGGCGACCCAGTTGTAGGCATGGCAGGCCAGCCACAGCGCACCAAAACCAACCAGAGCATTGAGGATCAAGCCGCTGAGCACGACAATCGTCGGCAGTTCACCGTAGCGGACGAAGCCGACGAAGAAAAACAGCCCTACGACCGGCAGCGAGAAACACAGATACACCAGCACCAGCGCGCGTGCGGTGTGGGCCGGGTGAAGATACGCAATCTCCTTGGTCATCATGGCAGTGCTCAAGCTCAAATCCGAAACAATCAAACTGGCGCAGAGTGTAGCGAATCGACCGATGCGCCGATACCCGCAGCCCGCAGGTGACGCAAAAAACCGACAGCATGCGGTGTTGCAGCCAGCGCAAGAGCCGCTGCCGCCACGCCGCTCAGACGAGACCGTCGAACAGCAGTACCTGCACGGCGTCGCCGGCGTTGACCTGGCCTTGTTCGTGGGCGAGCACGACGAAGCAGTTTGCTTCGCTCATGGAACGCAGGACGCCCGAACCTTGTTGGCCGGTCAGGCGGACTTCGAGCTGGCCGCGATCATTCAGGGCAGCGATTGCGCGCTGGTATTCCGTGCGCCCGGGGCGCTTGCGGATCGGGGCGGCGCTTACGGCCGGCACCAACGGCGCGCCCGCGTCGGTGGCGCCCATCATGCGCAGCAGCGCGCCGCGTACGAAGTGATAGAACGTCACCATCACTGCCACCGGGTTGCCGGGCAAGCCAAACAGGAACGCGCTGCGGCCGTTTGACGCGATGCGTCCGAACGCCATCGGCCGGCCCGGGCGCATGGCGATTTTCCAGAACGTCACGTCGCCGAGCTTGGCCATCATCTGTTTGGTGAAGTCTGCTTCGCCGACGGAGACACCGCCCGAAGTAATGATCGCATCGGCATTTTCGGCGGCGGTGCGGAAGGCGGCTTCGAGCGCTGCCGGGTCATCGCGCACGACGCCCATGTCGAGCAGCTCCACGCCCAGGCGCGAGAGCATGCCGTGCAGCGTGTAGCGGTTGGAGTCGTACACGCAGCCGGCGTCGAGCGGTTCACCAATGGAGCGCAGCTCGTCGCCGGTGGAGAAGAACGCCACGCGCAGCTTGCGGCGCACAGACACTTCGGCGATGCCGAGTGAGGCGAGCAGGCCGATATCGGCGGGGCGCAGCGTACGGCCGGCGGACAGCGCGGCGCTGCCTTGCGCGAGGTCTTCACCACGCAGACGACGGTTGTCGCCGGCGCGTACGGCATCGCGGGCAAAGCGAACGGTGTCCGCATCGCCTTGCGTGAATTCCTGCGGGATGACCGTATCGCAGCCCGCCGGCATGACGGCACCGGTCATCACGCGCACGGTTTCGCCTGCGCTGGGCGCACCATCAAAGGCGACACCCGCGTACGCCGTGCCGATCACGCGCAAGCAGACTTCGCCTGCATCACCTGCAAGTTCCGCGCTGGCAAAGGCAAAGCCGTCCATTGCCGAGTTGTCGTGCGAAGGCACATCGATGGACGACAGCACGTCTTCGGCCAGCACGCGATCAAGCGCGCTGCGGATGGGCACGCGGGCAACGCCGCTCACGGGCTGCACGAAGTCGCGCATGATGGCTTGCGCTTGCGCGACGGGCAGGGCGTTCGGATCGTAATCGGACAGGCACGAAACGACAGAGGCGAGGGTGGTCATGGCGTCGATGAGGGATCGGATGGCGTTGGCGCTCTAGCGGCGCTCGGCCAGACGGTGCAGCTCTTCCAGCGTGTTGATGTTGGCAAAGGCGGCGCTGTCGTCAAACAACACGTCCACCGTCGCGTGGCGCGCGGTCCAGGTTTCGATCTTGCGGCCACCACCTTGTAGATAGGCGATCAGGTCGTCGGCCAGCAGCGCATCGATCAGACAGAATACCGGCTGCACTTGCCGACGCAGTTGACCTTGCGCATCCGGCTCCATCGTCACAGGCATGGCGATGCGCGCGTTGGCCTCGTCCATTGCCTGCGAGAGCTTGGCTGCGAGGTCGGTCGGCACGAAGGGCGAATCGCAAGGCGCGGTCAGTAGGTAGCGCGTCTGGCATTGCTCGAGCCCGGCCAGGATGCCCGCCAAGGGGCCGGCAAAGTCTGGCACCGAATCCGCCACCACCGGCACGCCAAACGATTCGTACGCGGCGAGGTTGCGGTTGGCGTTGATCAGAATATGGCCGACCTGCGGCGACAAGCGCATCAGGGTGTGCATCGCCATCGGCGCGCCGCGAAACGGCTGCAGGCCCTTGTCGACGCCGCCCATGCGGCTGCCCCGGCCGCCTGCCAGGATCAGGCCGGTGATGTCGGATGTTGGAATCATGTCGTTGGATGCTGGCGGGTTCAGCCGCCGATGTAGGACATTTCGATGCGCCGGCCGGCCGGATGGGCCTCGCCGCTGGCACGCAATTCGGAGTAGCGGTCGGCGCGGCCTTGCCAGACCGTGCGGATCGCGTTGGAGAGTTCGAGATCGGTCGCGCCGCTGCGCAATAGCGCGCGCAGGTCAAAACCTTCTGTGGCGAACAGGCACAGATACAGCTTGCCTTCGGTCGATAACCGGGCGCGCGTGCACTCGTGGCAGAACGCCTGCGTCACGCTGGAAATCACGCCGATTTCGCCAGCGCCATCAACGTAGCGCCAGCGCTCGGCCGTCTCACCGCTGTAGTTGGCCGACACGGGCTCAATCACAAACTCTGCTGAGAGCCGCTTGACGACCTCCGCCGAGGGCACGACAGAGCGCATTTCCCAGTGATTGGTCGTGCCCACGTCCATGTATTCGATAAAGCGGACGATGATGCCGCTGCCACGGAAGTGACGCGCCATCGGCACAATCTGGTCATCGTTGTCGCCTTTTTTAACGACCATGTTGACCTTGATTGGTGCCAGTCCGACCTTGTGCGCCACTTCAATGCCATGCAGCACTTCGCCCACCGCAAAGTCGACGTCGTTCATGCGGCGGAAAGTCGCATCGTCGATGCCGTCAAGGCTGACGGTTACACGGCTGAGGCCCGCGTCCTTGAGCGACTGCGCCTTGCGTGCGAGCAGGGCGCCGTTTGTGGTGAGCGTCAGGTCCAGCGGCTTGCCTTCGGCTGTGGTCAGGCGCGCCAGCATTTCGACCAGGCGCTCGATGTCCTTACGCAGCAGCGGCTCGCCGCCGGTCAGGCGGATCTTCTCGACGCCGTGCTCGATAAACAACCGCGCCATGCGTTCGATCTCTTCGAACGACAGCAACTCGGAGTGCCGCAGGAAGCGGTAATCCTTGTCGAAGACGTCCTTCGGCATGCAGTAGACGCAGCGGAAGTTGCAGCGGTCCGTCACCGAGATGCGCAGATCGTGCAGCCGGCGGCCGCGCGTGTCCGTCAGCCTGCCCTCTGCTGGGACGAGCACATTCGGGACATTAGGCACCGTGGCGCGATGGTGCTGGCCATCACGCAGATCGTAGAGAGGGATGACGGTTTCGGTCATGGTGTGGTGCGGTGCGTCAATCCCTGAAGCGGGACTGTTGCATCCGATACAACTTCGAGTGTAGCGCAGCCCCCGTTCCGCGCGGGCGGTGGGGTTTCATACTCGATATATCGCGCACAGGAAAAAGGGCGGCCGAAGCCGCCCTCAAGTGTTTGCCCCGGCGGTTACCCGCCGGTGTGCTGCTTACTGCTGGTCTGCACCACCCGCCGGGCGGTTGGTTTCGACCAAAACCATCGGGCCGTGCTGGACCGGCGGCAGCGGCTTGCGCTCGCGCGGCACACGCGGTGCCGTAACGGTGCGCGCAGCTTCTTCCTGCGAGGCGCGCAGCTTCTGATCGTCAGTGTGGACCCATGTCATGCCAGCGTTGTCCAGCACGCTTTGCAGCGTCTCGATCGGCAACGGCGAAGTCTGGGCGACGGTGCTGACCGGAGCTGGGACTTCCGCAAAGGCCGTCACGATGGCCTCTTGAGGCGCTTGCACTTCCGCGGCGGGTGCTGCGGTAGCGGTTGCAAGGGCGGGTTCCGTGGGCTGCACTTGCGGCAGGGCCGACACAGGTGCGACGGCTTCCGGAGCATGCACCGGTTCGTGTACCACCGGAGCCGGGTTCTCAACAGGTGCGAACGACGTCGTCTGCACCGGTTCTGTCACGGTCGGGGGCAGCACCGGCTCGGCATGCATTTCGGCGACGGCTTCGTCCGCGTTTTCAGCGCCTTCGCTATCGCTTTCACCTTCCGCACGGACGCCTTCCGCGCCTTCGCGGTCACGGCGATAGCGGTTGCGGCCACGACGGCCACGGCGGCGGCGCTCTTCACCTTCACCGTTGCCTTCTGCGCCAGGCGTCACGCCTTCGTCCACGACGCCTTCTGCCGGAGCAGCGGCGTCGAACAGCGGTTGCGGCACTTGCGATGCGGCGGTCTGGTCGATCAGCGCTTCGGTGGCCACGGCTGCGGCTTCCTTGGCTTGTTGGTCGCGCTCGCTGCGGCTTTCGCGCGGCTCGCGGCTTTCACGCGGCTCGCGTGGTTCACGACCCTCGCGGGCTTCACGCGGCTGGCGTTCGCGGCGTTCTTGATTGCGCTCGCGGCGGCCTTGGCCCTGGTTCTGACCCTCGCCGCGCACTTCCTGGCCTTGCTGCGGCTGACGAGCTTCAGCCGTCTCGCGAACAGCGCCTTCGACCTGGGCCGGCTGGCGGTTGCGATCTCGGTTGCCGCGCTGACCGTCACGTTGACCTTCGCGCTGGCCTTGTTGCTGACCTTCGCGGACTTCGTTGCGCTCACGGCCCTGGCGGTTGCCATCACGGCCGTTCTGGCCTTGACCTTGGCGCTCGCCACGTTCGCCGCGCTGGCCACGGCCACCACGGTCCTGACGATTGCCACGGCCTTGGCGGTTGCCTTCTTCAGCACGTTGCTTCGGCGTTTCGACGGGCGCAGCCACCACCGGCTCGGCCGGCTTGGCGCCGAACAGCGATTTCAGCCACGAAACGAAACCACCCTGGGCGGGCACCGGAGCCGGCGCCTGCGGTGCCGGAGCGGCTTCAGTACGAGCCGGACGCTCAGCACGCGGCACCGACACGGGTGCCGGTTGGTCCGGCGTGATGCCCTTGACAGCGGCTTCCTGGCGCGGCTTGGCAGCTTCCTTGCGGGTGCTGTAAGCGGTGTCGGCTTCCAGTTCCTTGGCGGCCTCTTCGGCCATCTTGTAGCTGGCCTTGTCGTCGTCCAGGCGCGGATCGTCGTGGCGCAGGCGCTCCAGCTTGTAGTGCGGCGTCTCCAGATGCTTGTTCGGGATCAGCAGCACGTTGACCTTGAAGCGCGTCTCGATCAGGTTGATATCCGGGCGCTTCTCGTTGAGCAGGAACGCAGCCACCTCCACCGGCACCTGGCAGTGGATCGCGGCGGTGTTTTCCTTCATCGCCTCTTCCTGGATGATGCGCAGCACCTGCAGGGCAGAGGATTCGGTATCACGAATGTGGCCCGTGCCGTTACAGCGCGGGCAAGTGACGTGCGAGCCTTCCGACAGCGACGGACGCAGGCGTTGACGCGACAGCTCCATTAGGCCGAAGCGGCTGATCTTGCCCATCTGCACGCGGGCGCGGTCGTGGCGCAGCGCGTCTTTCAGGCGGGTTTCGACGTCCTTCTGCGCCTTGCTCGACTCCATGTCGATGAAGTCGATCACGATCAGGCCACCGAGGTCGCGCAGGCGGAGCTGGCGAGCGATTTCGTCGGCGGCCTCAAGGTTGGTGCGCGCGGCGGTTTCTTCGATATCGGCGCCTTTGGTGGCGCGTGCCGAGTTCACGTCAATGGCGACCAGCGCCTCGGTGTGGTCGATCACGATGGCGCCGCCCGACGGCAGCATGACCATGCGCGAGTACGCCGATTCAATCTGGTGTTCGATCTGGAAGCGCGAGAACAGGGGAACGTCGTCGCGGTACTTCTTCACCCGATTCATGTTGTCGGGCATCACCACGCTCATGAAAGCGCGGGCCTGATCGTAGATATCGTCCGTATCGATCAGGATTTCGCCAATATCCGGCTGGAAGTAATCGCGAATCGCGCGGATCACCAGGCTGGATTCGAGATAGATCAGCAGCGGGGCCTTATTGTCGACGGCGGCACCATCAACGGCCTTCCACAGCTGCATCAGGTAGTTCAGGTCCCACTGCAGCTCTTCGGCCGATCGGCCGATGCCGGCGGTGCGGGCGATGATGCTCATGCCGTCCGGCACCTCCAGCTGCGCCATCGTCTCGCGCAGTTCCTGGCGGTCTTCTCCCTCGATGCGGCGCGACACGCCACCGCCCCGCGGGTTGTTCGGCATCAGCACCAGATAGCGGCCGGCCAGCGAAATGAACGTGGTCAGGGCTGCGCCCTTGTTGCCGCGCTCTTCCTTTTCAACCTGGACGATCAGCTCCTGGCCTTCAGACAGGGCGTCCTGGATGCGCGCGCCGCGCACGTCCACACCGTCCTTGAAATAGGCGCGGGCGACTTCCTTGAAGGGGAGAAAACCGTGCCGCTCTTCGCCGTAGTTGACGAAGCACGCTTCCAGCGACGGTTCGATGCGGGTGATGACACCCTTGTAGATATTGCCTTTGCGCTGTTCGCGCCCGGCGGTTTCGATGTCGATGTCGATCAGTTTCTGACCATCGACAATGGCGACGCGCAATTCTTCTTGCTGCGTCGCATTGAACAACATGCGTTTCATTGCAACCTCACTCCAATGCCGTGCAAGCACGGCGCTTCATGGAGCACGCAAAGGCGGAGCGGGTGGTCAACGAATTGCCGAGGTGTCGGCCAACCAAAAAGGCGCGACGGGGCACGAGTGAAAGAAATGAGGGCGTCACGGATGGCAGGGCGGAGTCCGCGGACGCGGTTGGCGTCCAGTTGCGCGTCCTGTCACTCGTGCCACGGGTCCGATGCATTTGCAGGCGGGCCGGCGGCGGCGAGTCGCGTGAAGCGACCACAAAGAGCGAATTGACGGACGGCCTGTCCGGACGAAACCCGCGGCGGGGCAAATCGGGCGGCGTGCTGCTTTTTGGAGTTTTGCCGCCGGACCACCATGGCAACGCGGTAACCGGATGTTCAGCCGGCCGGCACCAATCTGGTGCGGCAAGGGCTTCTTTCACCAAGCGGGCGCCGTATGGATGACCATGTGGCGCCCGCCTTTGAATTCTGTTCTACCAGCTGCTCGTTCTACGCTGGCCGACCTTGCCGACGTGATCTTTGGTTCACGTCCTGCGCGATGGGACAGCGGTGCGTGCTGCTTTCGTGCCGATTAGTCGGCCACGTGATTAGCTTTGTAACACAAGTGGGCGAGAGATCGGCGCGTTCCGGACCGAAACGGTGGCTGTGTACAATACCTGTTGTTTCGTTCCGACCGGCTGTTGCTGGCGCTTAAACGACTGTCCAGCGAGAAAATTATATTGAAAATGAATGAGTTACGCCATCCATTTGATGGCCGCATTCAACAGGCCGGACGTGGCACACTCGGCGATGCACTCGACGGCAAGTCGGTCGCCTATGTTGAAATCGGCGAGGACGCCGAAGGGCAGCGCATCGACAATTTCTTGATGCGCGTGGCCAAGGGCGTGCCCAAGAGCCATATCTACCGCATCTTGCGATCCGGTGAAGTGCGCGTTAACAAGGGCCGTATTGACGCGGAATATCGCCTGAAACTCGGCGATCTGGTCCGCATTCCGCCCCTTCGTATCGCCCAGCAGGCAGAAGCGCCGCGCGCGATTCCTGCGGCAGAATTCACGATCCTTCACGAAGATACGCACTTGTTGGTGATTGATAAGCCCGCCGGGGTGGCCGTTCACGGCGGCTCCGGCGTGGCGTTCGGGGTGATCGAGCAATTGCGCCAATCGCGCCCGGACGCGAAGTTTCTAGAGTTGGTGCACCGGCTCGACCGCGAAACGTCGGGTGTGCTGCTGCTCGCCAAAAAGCGCTCTGCGCTGGTAGCGCTGCATGAGCAGATCCGTGAAGGTCAGTTGGACAAGCGGTACTTTGCGGCTGTGAAGGGCGTCTGGCCGCACAAGCGTCAACACATCAAGTCGCCGCTGCACAAGTACACCACGCCCGAAGGCGAGCGCCGCGTGCGCGTGCAGGCCGATGGTCAGGCGTCGCACACGATCTTCAACAAGGTGGGGGTGTTTGGCCCCTACACGTTGCTGGAGGCCGAGCTGAAGACCGGGCGTACGCACCAGATTCGTGTGCATCTTGCGCACGCCGGTTTTCCTATTCTGGGCGACGACAAGTATGGCGATTTTGCCCTGAACAAGGCGCTATCCCGTGCGAATGCTTCGCCGCGACTGGCACGGATGTTCTTGCATGCGCATCGCCTGCAGCTGACGCATCCGCAAAGCGGTGAAATCGTCACGTTCAATGCGCCGTTGCCCGCCGAGTGTGCCGATTTCCTCAACGCTTTCAAGGGCCCCGATTCCGATGCCGCAGCAGCGCTTTGATCTGATCGTCTTCGATTGGGATGGCACGTTGATGGATTCGACATCGGCTATCACCCGATCGATCCAGCTTGCATGCCGGGATCTTGACCTCCCGGTCCCGGACGATACACGGGCGAGCCATGTGATCGGCCTGGGCCTGCGGGATGCCCTTGAATATGCCGTCCCGACGCTTGATCCTGCCGATTACGGCAAGCTGGCTGATCGATATCGCTTCCATTACCTCAGCCGCGACGCTCACCTTGTGCTGTTTCCCGGCGTGCGAGAAATGCTGGAGGCTCTGCGCCGCGAGAACTATCTGCTGGCTGTGGCGACGGGCAAATCCCGCGTTGGTCTGCAACGTGCGATGGAAGCGACGAATCTGACGGGCGTGTTCGACAATACGCGCTGCGCCGATGAGACGTTCTCCAAGCCGCATCCCGCGATGCTGCTCGAATTGACGCGCGATCTCGGCATGGAGGTCGAGCGTACCGTGATGATTGGCGACACGACGCACGATCTGCAGATGGCGGCCAATGCGGGCGCCGCGGGCGTAGCCGTCACATACGGCGCGCACCCTGCCGATGTGTTGGATTCGCTTACGCCGCTGTATAGCGCCAAGTCGGTTCCCGATTTACACAATTGGCTGACGCAACATGCCTGAGATGGCTGAACAGATTCGTGTGTGCGAGAGTTCTGCGCTGGAAGATGGCGGCCTGGGCGTCCGATTTCAGGTGGACGTGCGCGGGCGGCTCGTCAGCGCGTTTGTCGTCCGTTACGCGGGCGGCGTCCACGGTTATCTGAACCAATGCGCGCACGTTCCGATGGAAATGGACTGGCAGGAAGGCCAGTTTTTTGAAAGCTCGGGCCTGTATCTAATGTGCGCGACGCATGGCGCCATTTACGAGCCAGATACGGGCCGGTGCGTCGGCGGACCTTGCCGGGGCTCGCATTTGTCCAAGCTTGAGGTGGCTGAGCGCGACGGCGCAGTCTGGTGGCAGCCGGATGCGCTATTCCGGGCGCCAGTGTCCGCGCCGGAACCAACACCTGCTGCCTAGTAGCGCAGTTTTTCTTCCCGACCGTTTTCCTCCCTGTCTATGACCGACTCGATTCCGCCGAAAGGGCCCGACGACGCCCCCACCGAGGGTGCTAGCAAACCAGAAGCGCTGGAAGTCACGCAGCACGCTGATCATCCGCTTGAAGCGGAATTGCGGAACCCGGCTGCCGGTAAGCCCGCATCGGCATCAGCGTCAGCAGCATCTGCGCAGGCCGACGGCTGGGAGCGAGAGGTGCTCGAAAAGGTATTGATGGCAACCGTCCGTGAGCAGCGCGCAGCGCGCCGCTGGCGCATCTTCTTCCGCTTCGTGACACTGGGCCTGATCGGGGTGCTTATTTACGCGTTCGCCAGTCTGGAAGGCGAAACCGTCAGCACGGGCCGCCACACGGCGGTTGTCACGCTCGATGGCGAAATTGCAGCCAACACAAACGCCAGCGCCGAGAACATCAACGCCTCGTTGCAGGCTGCATTTGCGGACGACAACACTGTCGGTGTCATCCTGAAGATCAATTCGCCGGGGGGCTCGCCGGTGCAGGCGGGCATGATCAACGACGAAATCCGCCGTCTTCGCGCCAAGTACAAAAAGATTCCGCTGTACGTCGTGGTTGAAGAAATGTGCGCGTCAGGCGGTTATTACGTGGCAGCCGCTGCCGACAAGATTTACGTCGACAAAGCCAGCATCGTCGGCTCCATCGGCGTGCTGATGGACGGCTTTGGCTTTACTGGTCTGATGGACAAGGTGGGTGTGGAGCGTCGCCTGCTCACGGCCGGTTCGAACAAGGGGATGCTCGATCCGTTTTCGCCCGTGTCGCCCCAGCAGAAACAGTATGCGCAGGAGATGCTGGACCAGGTGCACCAGCAGTTCATCGATGTGGTGAAGCAGGGACGCGGCAACCGTTTGAAGGACGATCCGACGCTGTTCACGGGCCTGTTTTGGACGGGCGCCAAGGCCGTGGATCTTGGTCTGGCCGACGCGATCGGTAGCTCCGATTTCGTCGCTCGCAGCGTCATCAAGGCTCCGGACGTGGTCGACTACACCGTCAAGGAAAACTTCGCCTCGCGTGTAGCGCGCAAGCTCGGCACGGCGATGGGGGCGGGCGCGGTGAAGGCGCTGGCCGCTACGGGCCAGCTTAAGCTGCTGATGAAGGAATAAAGAAGGAAGAGGCGCGCTATCGCGCCAGCAGCGAGAAGATCGCCGGCCGCTTGTGCAGGTTCATGCGGTCGGCGCGCCAGTCGCTCACGGGCAGTGTGACGACCTGCTCGTCGGGCAGCGTCAGGTCCACCGCAATCGAGAGCAGCGTACTCGGCGCGCAGCCAGCCTGAATGGCCTCGAGCAACGCGCCATTTCGGTACGGCGTCTCGATAAACACCTGTGTTTGGCCCGCTGAGCGTGAAAGCTGTTCCAATGCGCGCAGCTTGGTCTTACGCTCAGCGGCGTCGACGGGCAGATAGCCGTTGAACGCAAAGCTCTGGCCGTTCAACCCGGACGCCATCACCGCCAGCAGAATCGAACTCGGCCCCACCAGCGGCTTTACGCGCACGCCGCGCCGATGTGCGAGACGCACGAGATTCGCACCCGGATCGGCCACCGCCGGCACTCCGGCTTCCGACATCAGCCCAGCGTCCTGGCCGGCAACCACGGGCGCCAGCAGCGCTTCCAGTTCCGATTCCGGCGTTTTGACGTTCAGTTCGCGGATGGTGATTTCCTGCAGTGGGCGTGCCAGCGGCGTAGTCTCGGCCAGCTTTTTCAGCAACGCACGCGCCGTCTTGGCGTGTTCAGCGACGAAGTAATCGAGTCGCGCGGTGATCTGCTGCACGCCAGTCGGAATTACGTCAGGGAGCGGGTCAGCCGCATCGCGTGAGCCCAGCGTATTTGGAATGAGGTAAAGCGTACCGGCCATGGTTCAGGCGAAGAGCGGGTAGTGAACGTTGCGCAGCATGCTGGTCAGGGCGATCAGCGGCAGGCCAACCAGGGCGGTTGGGTCTGACGACTCCACGCGTTCAAGCAGGGCGATGCCCAGACCTTCTGATTTGGCGCTTCCCGCAACGTCGTACGGGTGTTCCAGGTGCAAGTAGGCGTCCAATTCCTCGTCGGAAAGATCGCGGAAGGTCGCCAGCGTGCGAATGTCCTCGCTCTGGTGTTGCCCGGTCCGCCCGTCGTACAGGCACAACGCTGAATGGAATGTGACGGTGCGTCCACGCATCCAGTGCAGTTGCGCCAGTGCGCGGGCGTGGTCACCCGGCTTGCCGACCTGCTCACCGTCCAGCGTGGCGACCTGATCGGAGCCGATGACCAGCGCACCGGGATAACTTGCTGCGACCTTCTCCGCCTTTTGCCGGGCCAGGCGCAGCGCGGTCTGGTCGGGCGACTCGTCCGGGGCGGGGGTCTCATCAATGTTCGGTACCACAATCTCAAACGGCAAGCGCAGGCGTTCGAGCAATTCCCGCCGATATGGCGAGCTGGAGGCCAGAATGAGCGGCGGACGCGATGCAGAAGTCATAAGTGCTTGAAGATGCAGTAGATTTTGAGCAAAACCTTTTGACGTCAGAGGTTTCTGCCCGCTATAATCCCGCGTTTCGCGGTTTGGCCGCGCAGTGTCGCAAACCGAGCGCCCAGGCGCAAGGTGTTGTCGGGCGCTGCAGGGCGGTCGATCCGGTTCGCGCACCAACAGCAACGCGTTTAGCAGGTTCGATTCGTGGATTTTCGTGCATTCGATCTTTTCGCGTTCATTCGCGCGGGTGAGCCAGCAAGCGGCACGGTCCATCTGACCGATATGCCTCGCCTGCTGGCCGAGCAAGCCGCCGATGCCCCGGTTGACGCCAACACGCAGTTCCGTTGGCAGTTGCAAGGTCTGGTGCGCGAGGAGGCTACCGCCGGCCAGTTGCCCCGCCAGCGTCTCTTCGTGGATCTGGAAGTGGATGGTGCGGTTTGGCTGCAATGCCAGCGCTGCCTCAAAGCGTACGAGCAACCGCTGCCGGTGCGCACGCGCCTTGAAGTCATGCGCTCGGAAGCCGATGCCGATGCCGCTCCGCTGGATGACGATGAGGCCGATGTCATCGTCGGCTCGCGCAGCTTTGATCTGATCACGCAGATCGAAGATGAGTTGTTGCTGACATTGCCGGTGTCGCCGCGTCATGCAGCTTGCCCGGATGAGGTGTTGCCGGAAGAGGCTGAAGCTGAAAAGAAGCCGTCGCCGTTCGCGGTGCTGGCCAACCTGAAGACCAAACATTAGGCGTGCGCGAGTATTGCGCGCGCTGATGGCAGTACGTTTCACACGCCTACCGGAATGGCTACGCTCCGGCTCCGTGTGATGTGATAAAATTGATCAAATTGCTTAGGAGTCAGTCATGGCTGTTCAACAAAACAAGAAGTCGCCGTCCAAGCGCGGCATGCATCGTTCGCACGATTTCCTGACGGTGGCCCCGGTCGCTGTCGAGCCGACCACCGGCGAAGTGCACCTGCGTCACCACGTGAGCCCGAACGGCTACTATCGTGGCCGCAAGGTTGTGAAGACCAAGAACGACTGATGCGATTTGCCAGTTTTCTGGCAAGCGTGTTGGGCTGGTCTGAACGCACAGGTTCATGATGCAAGCAAAAAAGCGGCAAGCCAATTTGCCGCTTTTTTGTTGAGCGAAATTCGGCAATGCGTGTACGGGTTTGTGTACCATACGCGCGCCAACGGCCGGAGCCGCACGTGAAACCGCAACTCAGACTCGCATGACCATCAAGCTTGCCATCGACTGCATGGGTGGTGATCACGGCGTTGGCGTGACAATCCCTGCAGCGATTCATTTTCTCGCCGCACACGAAGACGTCGAAATGCTGCTCGTCGGGCAGCCCGATGCCATCGCGGCGCAGCTCAAGCGACTCCACGCTACCGCGAACCCGCGCGTCCACATCGTTCCCGCCTCCGAGGTGGTGTCGATGGACGATCCGGTCGAGGTGGCGCTGCGCAAGAAGAAAGATTCTTCGATGCGCGTGGCCATCAACCAGCTTAAGGAAGGCGCCGCTCAGGCGTGCGTTTCCGCGGGCAATACCGGCGCGTTGATGGCTGTGTCGCGTTACGTTCTCAAGACGCTGGACGGCATTGATCGCCCGGCAATCGCTACCGCCATCCCGAACGAGAAAGGTGCTGGCACCACCGTGCTGGACCTTGGTGCCAACGCCGACTGCGAGCCCGAGCACCTGCTGCAGTTCGCGCAGATGGCCTCGGCGATGGTGTCGGTCGTTGAGCAGAAGCCTCGCCCGACGGTTGGCCTGCTGAACATTGGCGAAGAGGTCATCAAGGGCAACGAGGTCGTCAAGCAGGCGGGTGAGCTGCTGCGCGCTTCTGACCTGAACTTCTTCGGCAACGTTGAAGGCAACGACATCTTCAAGGGCACGACCGACATTGTTGTCTGCGATGGCTTTGTCGGAAACGTGGCGCTCAAGAGCACCGAAGGCCTAGCCAAAATGATCGGTGAGATGCTGCGCCAGGAGTTCAGCCGCTCGTGGTTCACGAAGCTGCTCGCCGTCGTGGCGCTGCCGGTATTGACGCGTTTCAAACGACGCGTGGATCATCGGCGCTACAATGGCGCCGCGCTGCTCGGTCTGCGTGGTCTGGTCATCAAGAGCCACGGCTCGGCCGATGCCTACGCGTTCGAGTGGGCCATCAAGCGTGCCTACGACGCTGCGGCTAACGGCGTGATCGCCCGCATTGCGCAGGCGTTCGAATCGCACCATGACGCAGCGGGCGCTGCGCCGGTCTCCACTTCCACTCCGGCTGCTGACGCTGCTTGAACGCGTCGCTCCCGAGTCAGATTTCACCCCACCGCACATGACACGTTTCGCAAGGATCATCGGTACGGGCAGCTACCTGCCGCCCAAGCGGGTCACCAATGACGAACTGGCAGCCCAATTGGCCGAGAAGGGTATTGAGACGAGCGACGAATGGATCGTCTCGCGCAGCGGCATCAGGGCGCGTCATTTCGCCGAGCCTGATGTCACGTGCAGTGACCTCGCAGTAAAGGCGGCTGAGCGCGCGATCGAAGCCGCCGGCATCGATCGTTCCGAACTCGACCTGATCCTGGTGGCGACGTCCACGCCGGATTTTGTGTTCCCGAGCACAGCTTGCCTGGTGCAGCAAAAGCTCGGCATCATCAACGGCTGCCCTGCGTTCGACGTGCAGGCCGTGTGTTCCGGTTTCGTCTACGCCCTGGCGATCGCCGACAAATTTATCCGCTCGGGTGCGTACCGCAACGTGCTCGTGATTGGCTCGGAAGTTTTCTCGCGCATCATCGATTTCAGCGATCGCACCACTTGCGTGCTGTTTGGCGATGGCGCTGGCGCCGTGGTGCTGCAGGCTTCCGATGAGCCGGGCATCCTGTCGACTGCGCTGCATGCTGACGGCAGCCACGCCAACATCCTGTGCGTGCCGGGCAACGTTGCCGCAGGTGCAATTCAGGGCAGCGCCTTCCTGTACATGGATGGTCAGGCTGTCTTCAAGCTGGCCGTCACGGTGCTCGACAAGGTTGCCCGTGAAGCACTGGCGGCAGCAGAGCTTGATGCCTCGCAAGTCGACTGGTTGATTCCGCACCAGGCGAACATCCGCATCATGCAGGGCACGACCAAGAAGCTGGGTCTCTCCAACGAGCGCCTGATCGTGACCGTCGACGAGCACGGCAACACGTCTGCAGCGTCGATCCCGCTGGCGCTCGACGTTGCTGTGCGCGACGGCCGTATCCAGCGCGGTCAGCACGTGATGCTTGAAGGCGTGGGCGGCGGCTTTACCTGGGGCGCCGCGCTGCTGCGCTTCTGATCGACGAATTTCCAGAACGAACAATACGAGCCATGACATTCGCTTTCGTCTTCCCCGGCCAGGGTTCGCAATCGGTCGGCATGCTCAATGCGTTTGCCGATCATCCGGCCGTGGCGGCCACGCTGGCCGAGGCGTCCGACGCGCTGGGCCAGGACATCGGCAAACTGATCGCCGAAGGTCCGGCAGAAGAACTCAACCTGACGACCAACACGCAGCCTGTCATGCTGACGGCGGCGGTTGCCGTTTATCGTGCGTGGCAGGCTGCCGGTGGCCCGACGCCAACCGTCGTGGCCGGCCATAGCCTTGGCGAGTATTCGGCGCTGGTCGCCGCGGGTGCCATCGCGTTCAAAGACGCTGTACCGCTGGTGCGTTTCCGCGCCAAGGCGATGCAGGAAGCCGTGCCGGTGGGCGAGGGCGGCATGGCTGCGATCCTCGGCCTGTCGGACGACGACGTGCGTGCAGCATGCGCCGAAGCTTCGGTCGCGGGTGTGGTCGAGGCTGTGAACTTCAACGCACCGGCCCAGGTGGTAATCGCGGGCGCCAAGGCGGCCGTCGAGAAGGCTTGCGAAATCGCCAAGGCCAAGGGCGCCAAGCGGGCGCTGCCGCTGCCGGTGTCGGCGCCGTTCCATTCGTCTCTGCTCAAGCCGGCGTCGGATCGTCTGCGCGAGTATCTCGCCAGCGTGACGGTCAATGCCCCGGTGATTCCTGTCATCAATAACGTGGACGTGGCTGTGGTGAGCGACCCGGCTGCCATCAAGGATGCGCTGGTGCGCCAGGCAGCATCGCCGGTGCGCTGGGTTGAGGCGGTCCAGAAGATGAAGGCCGACGGCGTTACCCGCGTGGTCGAGTGTGGGCCTGGCAAGGTGCTGGCCGGTCTGGTCAAGCGTATCGATGGCGAGATCGTCGGTGACGCGATCTTCGATCCGGCGTCGCTGGAAGCCGTGCTGGGCCAACTCAAATAATCAACGGGATTCGTATGACCCAAGCATTGAATAATCAGGTTGCTCTCGTTACCGGTGCTTCGCGCGGCATCGGCCGTGCCATTGCGCTGGAACTGGCGCGCCAAGGTGCGACGGTGGTCGGTACGGCCACGTCGGAAGCCGGCGCGCAAGCCATCACTGCGTACTTTGCCGAAGCCGGCGTGAAGGGTTCGGGTGTGGTGCTCAACGTGAATGACGCCGCGCGCTGCGAGGCGGTCATCGACGAAACCATCAAAACGCATGGTGGCCTGAATATCCTCGTCAACAATGCCGGTATCACGCAGGACAATCTTGCGATGCGCATGAAGGACGAAGAGTGGGTGTCGGTCATCGACACGAACCTCTCGGCCGTGTTCCGCCTGTCGCGCGCCGTGTTGCGCCCGATGATGAAGGCGCGCGGTGGCCGCATCATCAACATCACCTCGGTGGTGGGCTCCGCCGGCAACCCGGGGCAGGCGAACTACGCAGCGGCCAAGGCTGGCGTGGAAGGTATGGCTCGAGCGCTGGCGCGTGAGATCGGTAGCCGGAACATCACGGTCAACTGCATCGCTCCGGGCTTTATCGATACCGACATGACCAAGGTTCTGTCGGAAGAGCAGCATACCGCGCTGAAGGCGCAGATTCCGCTGGGCCGTCTCGGCGCGCCCGAGGACATCGCCAGCGCGGTTGCCTTTCTGGCGTCACCGGCGGCGGGCTACATTACGGGCTCGACGCTGCACGTCAATGGCGGCATGTACATGGGATAAGGAAGCCGTCCCGGCGGCGGGTGTGCGGGCTTTGCACATGTGCAAAATCCCGTGTGATCGCCGATTTAACTGGCTTTTAGCATCATGTTGAGCGCATTTTTTGCATGGATTCCAACGCGGTTTTTCGCCGCGCAAACCTGCTAGAATGCGCGCACTTTTTGTCGAATACTTCCCTGGAGGGTTAAATGGACAACATCGACGCACGCGTTAAGAAGATCGTTGCAGAGCAACTCGGCGTGGCCGAGGCAGACATCAAGAACGAATCGTCGTTCGTGAACGATCTGGGCGCGGATTCGCTCGATACGGTTGAGCTGGTGATGGCTCTGGAAGACGAGTTCGGTATGGAAATCCCGGACGAAGAAGCCGAGAAGATCACCACGGTGCAGCAAGCCATCGATTACGCTACCGCCCACGTCAAGGCGTAAGCGTCAATCGATCTCTTGACATCGCGGGCCACAGAAAGGGCGGTTGTCCGGTTTGACCGGGTGGCGCGTTTTCTGTGGCCTTTGTCGCTGATACAGAGTTGCAGGAAAGCATAGTGAGCCGTCGTCGCGTAGTGGTAACCGGCCTGGGGCTGGTCTC
Organism: Burkholderiaceae bacterium 26; assembly: GCA_000955795.1. Classification (GTDB taxonomy): domain Bacteria; phylum Pseudomonadota; class Gammaproteobacteria; order Burkholderiales; family Burkholderiaceae; genus Ralstonia; species Ralstonia chuxiongensis. The sequence continues at coordinate 458,038 of JYOB01000010.1, read as the reverse complement.
TCCGGTAGGGAACTCGGTCGCCGAGGGGTGGGCCAATCTGGTCGCCGGCAAGTCCGGGATCGCCACCGTCACCAAATTCGATCCGTCGAACCTAGCCGTGCATTTCGCGGGTGAGGTGAAGGGCTTCAACGCCGAGGATTACATCCCGGCCAAGGAAGCCCGTAACATGGATACCTTCATCCATTACGGCATCGCTGCCGGCGTGCAAGCGCTGAAGGACAGCGGGCTGGAAGTGACTGAAGCCAATGCAGAGCGCATCGGTGTGCTGGTCGGTTCCGGTATCGGCGGCCTGCCGATGATCGAAGAGACGCACCAGACCTACGTTGATCGTGGCCCGCGCCGGATTTCGCCGTTCTTTGTGCCGGGTTCGATCATCAACATGATCTCTGGCCATTTGAGCATCATGTTCGGCTTGAAGGGCCCGAACCTAGCAGTCGTCACCGCTTGCACGACGGGTCTGCACAGCATTGGCCTGGCCGCGCGCCTGATCCAGGCGGGTGATGCTGACGCGATGGTTGCCGGCGGTGCTGAATCGACCGTGTCGCCGCTGGGCATCGGCGGCTTTGCCGCAGCCCGAGCGCTGTCCACGCGCAACGAGGATCCGGCCACCGCGTCGCGCCCCTGGGACAAGGACCGTGATGGCTTCGTCCTGGGCGAGGGTGCGGGTGTGATGGTGCTGGAAGAGTACGAATCGGCCAAGGCACGCGGCGCCACGATCTACGCGGAAGTCGCGGGCTTCGGCATGAGCGGGGACGCGTTCCACATGACGGCGCCAAACATGGACGGCCCGCGTCGTTGCATGCTTAATGCACTGCGCGATGCAGGCATGAATGCGGATCAGGTCCATTACCTGAATGCGCACGGCACGTCTACGCCGCTGGGGGATAAGAACGAGTCGGAAGCCATCAAGGCGGCATTCGGTGATCACGCAAGCAAGGTCGTCGTGAATTCCACCAAATCCATGACCGGGCATTTGCTGGGTGGGGCGGGCGGTCTGGAGTCGGTGTTCACGGTTCTGGCGCTGCACAACCAGGTGTCGCCGCCGACCATCAACATCTTCAATCAGGATCCCGAGTGCGATCTCGATTACTGCGCCAACACCGCGCGTGACATGAAGATCGATGTGGCCGTGAAGAACAACTTCGGCTTCGGCGGGACGAACGGTACGCTGGTGTTCAAGCGCCCATAAGGCAGGGCGGCACGTAGCCTCAAGGCGCGTGCCGCTTCGTTTTTGCCTTGATTTTCCAGCACGTTGTCTTTCCAGCGCCGTATCGGCGATTGTGCGCGATCAGTCGATTTGGCATGGCTGCCCTTGTCTGCTCCGTTGTTTGCTGGGCTATGAAAACGTGGGGCGCCGCATTGCCTTGGATTACATGGGGCGTCATCAGCGGGTTGGCGATGGCAGCTTGCCTTCCTTTGATGGTGAACCGTTCGCCGCTTGCGATGGAACTGATGTGGCGCGCTCGTCTCAAAGAAGACGGAGAGCCCGGCCAAGCTGTATGGCAAGTCCGATTGAAAGCGGCAGAAGCGGTCCAAAATGCGCCTCTGTTATGGTCGTGGCCGCTCGGAGAACGCATCTTGGTCCTTGGTGTCGCGCGTCGGGGGTGGTGTCCGCAGATTTTTGTGCTGATACCGCCATGGTTTTCCGCCGGGACGCTACGTCGTATGCGAAGTCTGTTGCGCCTGGGGCCTCCACGGGTGGCCTCCCAGGTGTCCGGTGTGTCGTAGGTAAAATACAACGTTTCCAAGTCACAAAAATTCAAGGCGATACACTGCAGGTGAAGAATCCGTGAGCGAACGCGAAGCCGACCAGATCCTCGTCGAGCGCGTCCAGCAAGGCGACAAGCGAGCGTTTGAGCTGCTGGTGGTCAAGTACCACCGGAAGATCATTCGGCTCGTCTCGCGCCTGGTCCGTGACCCGGCCGAAGTCGAGGATGTGGCACAGGATGCCTTTATCAAGGCATACCGTGCGCTGCCCCAATTTCGGGGGGAATCCGCGTTCTATACGTGGCTGTATCGCATCGCCGTCAATACGGCCAAGAACTACCTGGCGACTCAGGGGCGGCGCCCTGAATCGTCCAGCGACATCGACACCGAAGAGGCTGAAACTTTTGCCGACGGTGAGCTACTAAGGGATATCAATACGCCGGACTCCATGCTGCACACCAAGCAGGTGGCCGAAACGGTCAACCGTGCAATGGAAGCGCTGCCCGAGGAATTGCGTACCGCAATCACACTCCGGGAGATCGAGGGTCTGAGCTATGAGGAAATCGCTGAAGCGATGGAATGCCCGATCGGCACGGTCCGGTCCCGCATCTTCCGGGCGCGTGAGGCGATTGCCGAGAAATTGCGCCCCCTGCTGGGAACAGTGGAGGGCAAACGGTGGTAGCCAGCCGATATGACAAGCCGGCGGCCGCATGCGGCTGCAAACGGTGAAACCTCGGGAAGTCTTCTCTCGGATCGTTGATTGGACGTTGGAGTTTTTGGGGTCGGGAAATGGGTCAGGCTCAATTGCAAACGGCAGAAGCGGAGTTCGCACAACGCATCTCTGCCTTGATGGACGGTGAAGTCGCAGCGCACGAGGTGTCGTCTGCCGTCGAACTCGCCAAGGATGGCGAGGGCGCAGCGCATTGGCGCGAGTATCAACTGATCGGCGATGTGCTTCGGTCGGAAGATTTGCTGAACACGCGTTCTTCTGAAGATTTTCTCAGCCGGTTCTCGGCCAAGCTCGACGCCGAGCCGCATCTGCTGGTGCCGGCAGTAGCGCAGCGTGCCAAAACTCAAGAAAGGCACCGCTTCCTGGTCAGTCCCACTTGGGTCCGCCGGATCATGCCTACGACCGCCGTGGCTGCGGCGGTGGCGGCCGTTAGCTGGGTCGTTGTGCCGCAATTGCGCGGTCCTGCCGATGGCGCTGAAGGCTCTCCCGCATTGGTCGCCAAAGCGACGCAAGCTACTGGCGCACAGGCACTAACGGTGGCGGCAACTGACAATACGCCGATGATTCGTGACGCCCGTCTGGATGAATACCTGAGCGCCCACCGGCAATCAGCGACCAACGGTATGGTGGTTCCGTATCTGCGTGCAGTGGCCAATGGGGTGGCGAACACCCAGGACTCCAATCAGGAATAATGCGGGCATCCATGTCGAAGGTGTGGCACCCCGTTGCCGGGGCAGGCGCCCGCAAGCTGCAGGCCGTTCGTCGGTCAATTTTTCTTCTTCTGTGTGTTTCGGCGCTGGCGACAGCTGCGCAGCCGCAGCCCGATCCCATGCCGCACAAGGAGGCCGCCTCCTGGCTTGCAAAAATCCATCGCGCAGCGCTCAAGCAGAACTATGTCGGCACGCTCACGTATCAGCGTGGCACCGGCATGCATTCCACCCGCATCCAGCATTACGCTGATCTTTTCAACAACGAGTACGAGCGCGTCGAAGCGCTGGACGGCAAGCAGCGGGAAATGCTGCGCCACAATGACGTCGTTCGGAACCTGATTTACGACGTCAAACTCGTTGTGACGGAGAAGCAGGAACACAAGGACAGCTTCCCCGCGCTGCTCGCCACCACCAATGGCGATGTGCTTGATCAATACGACATGCGCCACCTGCCGGCCGAGCGCGTCGCAGGCATGGATTGTGAGGTCTTTCAGCTCGATCCGAAGGACGGCTACCGTTATGCCTACCGAATCTGGGCGGAGCGTAACAGTGGTTTGCTGATGCGCGCCCAGACCATCGGTGAAGACGGCAAGGTGCTTGAACAGGTGGCCTTCTCGCAAGTTGAGTTGGGTGTGCCGTCGGAAAAGCAGAAGATCGTCACTGCGCTCAAGAACCTGAACGGCTGGAATCAGTACGAGATCGTGACCCAGCCGACTAACCTGGCCGAGCAAGGCTGGACGATCGGCAACCCTGTCAAGGGCTTCCAGAAGATCCGTGAGGTCCGCCGTCCGCTGGGCGATATTGCGCCGGCTGGCAAGAACGGTGCCGGTTTCGAAGTCCAGCAGGTCGTGTTTAGTGACGGGTTGGCAGGGCTGTCGCTCTTTATCGAGCCTGTCTCTGAAAAGCGTACGCGCCGCGAAGGCTTTATCTCGCAGGGCGCTACCCACGTGATGGTGCGACGAGTTGCCGATTTCTGGCTGACGATCGTGGGCGAAGTCCCGTTTGCTACCATCAAGCAGTTTGGCGCGGCAGTCGACTACAAGCCGGTGTCTGCCAACGCGACCAACAAGCCGGCGAGCTCGCCGCAGTAGCCACAGAGCCGGCGTCTGTCTTGGATGCGCGACGTGGTCGCGCAATGCCATTTCTCTATCTGTTCTTGTTCCCGGGAGCTTTCATGCGTACCGCTCGATCCGTTCACGCCTTGCGTCTGCTGTGCGTTGCCGCCGCTGTGGCGGTTGGGAGCGCGCTGGCGCCGGCCCACGCGCAGAATGCCACGGGTAGCGTGGCCACGGGCACGTATGGCTTGCCCGATTTTGCCGATCTGGTCGAGAAGGTGAGCCCCGCTGTCGTCAACATTCGGACGACCGAAAAGGTCCGTATGCAGCAGGGTGGTCCGAACGATGACGACATGGCCGAGTTCTTCCGCCGCTTCTTCGGTGTGCCGATGCCGGGCATGCCGGGGCAGGGCCAGAAGCGTCGCAACGCGCCGCCGCAACAGGAAGAAGAGCAAAGCCGTGGTGTTGGGTCTGGCTTCATCATCTCGGGCGATGGCTACATCCTCACCAACGCGCATGTAGTGGAAGGTGCGGAAACCATCTATGTCACGCTGATCGACAAGCGCGAGTACAAGGCCAAGCTGATCGGCTTGGACAAGCGTACCGATGTGGCTCTCGTCAAGGTCGAAGCGAGCGGTCTGCCCAGCCTGAAGCAGGGCGATTCCGACAAGGTGCGCGTGGGCGAGTGGGTGCTCGCAATCGGTTCGCCGTTTGGTCTGGACAATACGGTGACTGCTGGCATTGTGTCCGCCAAGGGGCGCGATACGGGCGACTACCTGCCGTTCATCCAATCCGACGTGGCCGTCAACCCAGGTAACTCGGGCGGCCCGCTGATCAACCTGCGCGGCGAGGTGATCGGCATCAACAACCAAATTTATAGCCAAAGCGGCGGCTACATGGGCATCTCGTTCTCGATTCCGATCGACGAGGCGATGCGTGTGGCTGAGCAGTTGAAGGCGACGGGGCGCGTGACACGTGGCCGCATCGGTGTGGCAATCGACAACGTGCCGAAGGATGCGGCAGAGTCGCTGGGTCTGGGCCGGGCGCGCGGCGCCTATGTCGGCAATGTCGAGTCGGGCGGACCGGCGGACAAGGCCGGCATTGAGGCCGGTGACATCGTTTTGAAGTACAACGGCCGCGATGTCGAGAAGGCGGGTGACCTGCAGCGCCAAGTCGGCGAAACCAAGCCGGGCACGCGCGCTACTGTGCAGGTCTGGCGTAAGGGCGCAACGCGTGATCTGACCGTGACGGTCGCTGAGTTGCAGGCCGATACCAAAGTGGCGCAGCGCACCAAGGGCGCGCAGCCTGATAACAGCCAGCAGGGTCCGGGGAAGCCGAATGCGCTGGGACTGGTAGTGGCCGACTTGTCTGACAGCGCGCGTCGCGAGTTCAAGACGAAGAGCGGCGTTGAAGTACAGGTCTCTGAAGGGCCGGCGGCGCGTGTTGGCATTCGACCGGGTGACCTGATTCTGCGCGTCGGTGATACCGATGTGTCCAGCGCCAAGCAGTTCAACGAGGTGGTCGCCAAGCTCGACAAAAACCGCATGGTTGCGGCGTTTGTGCGCCGTGGCGATGCGACCCAGGTGGTGACACTGCGCCCGAGCGCGGCCCGTTCAGGTAGCGGCCAGTGATCGAGCTGACGCTCTACGGACGCTCGTACTGCCATCTGTGCGACGACATGAAGAACGCGCTGGAGCCGCTCCGGCGCAGTTTTTCTTTTGTGCTGCACGAAGTGGACGTTGACAGCGATCCGGCGCTGGAAGCGCGGTTTGACGAGTTGGTCCCCGTGCTGATGACGGGTGCCCCAGATACACCGCCCGAAGACGCACGTGAGCTGTGTCACTACTTTCTCGATGTGCCTGCCGTGCAGGCGTGGCTCGCAGCGTAGACGGCGCTCAACTGACGCAACGCCGCTGCCGCAAAAAGAGGCGCGGGAAGCCCTCTGAAATCCGGTAAAATCGCCTGTTAGCGCCGATTTTTGCATTGCACGATTTTTGTGCCGCAACCTCGGCTTGGAATCCAATACCTCCCGCCGGCGCAGCCAACGCGCGTCGGCCATGCCGGAACCGCTCGCGCTCCCGGCAGACGCGCCCGGGATGGGCGCTTTTCGACGCATTCGATGGACAATATCCGCAATTTCTCGATCATCGCCCACATCGACCACGGCAAATCGACGCTGGCCGATCGCATCATCCAGTTGTGTGGCGGGCTCTCCGACCGCGAGATGGAAGCCCAAGTACTGGACTCGATGGACATCGAGAAGGAACGTGGCATTACCATCAAGGCGCAGACCGCCGCGTTGTCCTATAAGGCACGGGACGGCAAGGTCTATAACCTCAACCTGATCGACACCCCGGGACACGTCGACTTCAGCTACGAAGTCAGCCGCTCGCTATCCGCGTGCGAAGGTGCTCTGCTGGTGGTCGATGCTTCCCAAGGTGTGGAGGCGCAAACCGTTGCCAACTGTTACACCGCCATCGAGCTGGGTGTGGAAGTGGTGCCGGTGCTCAACAAAATCGACTTGCCTGCGGCCGATCCGGACAACGCGATCCAGGAAATCGAAGACGTGATCGGCATCGACGCGACCGACGCGACGCGCTGCTCCGCCAAGACCGGCGTAGGCGTGGCCGACGTACTGGAAGCGCTGATTGCCAAGGTGCCGGCGCCCAAGGGTGACCCGGCTGCGCCGCTGCAAGCGCTGATCATCGACTCGTGGTTCGATAACTATGTCGGCGTGGTGATGCTGGTGCGCGTGGTGAACGGCACGCTGCGCGCCAAAGATAAAATCCTGCTGATGGCAACCGGTGCGCAGCACTTGGTGGAACAGGTGGGCGTGTTCTCGCCGAAGTCGGTGCCGCGCGAATCGCTGTCCGCGGGGCAGGTGGGCTTTGTCATCGCCGGCATCAAGGAACTGAAGGCCGCCAAGGTAGGTGACACCATCACCCACGTTGCACCGCGCAAGGCCGAGGCGCCGCTGCCGGGCTTCAAGGAGGTCAAGCCGCAGGTGTTTGCCGGCCTGTATCCAGTGGAAGCCAACCAGTACGAAGCGCTGCGCGAATCGCTGGAAAAGCTCAAGCTCAACGACGCGTCGCTGCAGTACGAGCCGGAAGTGTCGCAGGCGCTGGGCTTCGGCTTCCGTTGCGGCTTCCTTGGCCTGTTGCACATGGAGATCGTGCAGGAGCGCCTGGAGCGCGAGTTCGACATGGATCTGATCACCACCGCGCCCACGGTGGTCTATCAGGTGCAACTGCGTGACGGGACGATGGTGCAGGTGGAAAACCCTGCCAAGATGCCCGCGGACCCGAGCAAGATCGAGGCGATTCTCGAGCCGATCGTCACGGTCAATCTGTACATGCCGCAGGATTACGTGGGTGCCGTGATTACGCTGTGCGAGCAGAAGCGCGGCTCGCAGATCAACATGAGCTACCACGGCCGCCAGGTCCAGCTGACGTACGAGATCCCGATGGGCGAGATCGTGCTGGACTTCTTCGACCGGCTGAAATCCGTTTCGCGCGGCTATGCGTCGATGGATTACGAGTTCAAGGAATACCGCGTGTCGGACGTGGTCAAGGTCGACATCCTGATCAACGGCGACAAGGTCGATGCGCTATCCATCATCGTCCACCGTTCGAATGCCACATATCGCGGCCGTGAAGTGGCCGCCAAGATGCGCGAGATCATTCCGCGCCAGATGTACGACGTGGCGATCCAGGCAGCCATTGGCGCCAACGTGATCGCCCGCGAAAACGTCAAGGCACTGCGCAAGAATGTGCTGGCCAAGTGCTACGGTGGTGATATCTCGCGCAAGAAGAAGCTCCTCGAAAAGCAGAAAGAGGGCAAGAAGCGCATGAAGCAGGTTGGTACCGTTGAAATTCCGCAAGAGGCCTTCTTGGCCATCCTGCGCGTCGAAGAAAAATAATCCAGACATCGCTCGGACGATCTCTTATCCATGAACTTCGCCCTGATTCTGTTTGTTCTCGTCGTCCTCACCGGTATTGCGTGGGTGGCCGACAAGCTCGTGTTCCAGCGCCAGCGTCAGGCGGCTGCGGCCGCGGCACTGGCTGAATTCGACGCGCGCGCGCAGGTGCAAGCGCAGTACGGCGGCGGTGGCGACATCGGTGCCGCGCGTTTGCAACTGGCCGAAGACAAGCTACGCCAGCCCTGGTGGCTGGAGTACACCGCCAGTTTCTTCCCGGTCATCGCCGCAGTGTTCCTGCTGCGCTCGTTCGTGATCGAGCCGTTCAAGATTCCGTCGGGCTCGATGATTCCCACGCTGCAGATCGGGGATTTCATCCTCGTCAACAAGTACACGTACGGCATTCGTTTGCCGATCGTGAACAAGAAGATCGTCGAGCTGAACCAACCGCAACGCGGCGACGTGATGGTCTTCCGCTATCCGAAAGACGAGTCGATGGATTACATCAAACGAGTGATCGGCGTGCCCGGCGACGTGGTGAAGTACGACAACAAGCGCCTGACCGTGAACGGCCAGCCGGCGACCTACGCACCGCAGTCCGATTACCTCGATGGCGAGCGCTTGACGTACTCGAAGCAGTATCAGGAGACGCTCGGCAACGTCACGCACAACATCCTGAACGACGCCGACCGCCCGGCTTATGTCTCCGGTCCGGACGATTTTCCGTTCCGCGAGAACTGCACTTACAATCAGACCGGCTTCACCTGCAAGGTACCTGCAGGTCACTATTTCATGATGGGCGATAATCGCGACAACAGCGCGGACTCCCGCTATTGGGGGTTCGTGCCGGACAAGAACATCGTCGGGAAAGCGTTCTTCATCTGGATGAATCTGGGTGACCTGAAGCGGATCGGTGCTTTCCATTGATCCGATAAGTGATGCAAAAATCTCTTATTGAAGCTCGGCAATTGCAAAACGGGGGAAATGCAATGCGGATTCGTCAGGCCGGTCTGAAACGCCCGTCGCGCGGGATTACGATGTTTGGCATCCTGATCGGCATCATTGTGCTGATCACGTTTGTACTGCCGGCCATCCGGTCCGTCCCAAGCCTGATGGAATACCAGGCCATCACGCATGCAGTGAAGCAGGCGCGCGAGCGTGCAAGCACGCGCGAAGAAGTGGCCAACGCCTTTGACAAGCAAGCCGCGATCGACGACATCACGTCGATCAAAGGTGAAGATCTGGAAGTGCTGGACGCCAGTGGGTCCATCCAGGCGGTGCGTTTCTCGTACAAGCGAGAGATCCCGTTGTATGGCCCCATCGGTCTGGTGATCACCTATTCGGGGACCCAGCGTTGACATGAGTTTGGATGCACTACAGCAACGTCTTGGCTACCGCTTCAGCAAACCGGAGTTGCTGCAGCAGGCGCTCACCCATCGCAGCCACAACGCGATGCACAACGAGCGCCTGGAATTTCTTGGCGATTCAATCCTGAATTGCGCTGTCGCCGACATGCTCTACGGCATGTTCGGCAAGCTGGACGAGGGTGATCTTTCGCGTGTACGGGCCAATCTGGTCAAGCAGCAGGCGCTGTACGAGATTGCGCAGATGTTGCTGTTGCCCGATGCCCTGCGTTTGGGCGAAGGCGAATTGAAAAGCGGTGGTTTCCGCCGGCCTTCCATCCTGGCTGATGCGCTGGAGGCGATTTTCGGGGCGGTGTTCCTCGACGGCGGCTTCGACGCTGCCCGCACGCTGATCCGCAAGCTTTATATCCCGATCCTTGAACAGGTCGACCCGCGCACGCTGGGCAAGGACGCCAAGACGCTGTTGCAGGAGTACCTCCAAGGTCACAAGATTGCGTTGCCGCTGTACACGGTGGTTGCCACTCACGGCGCGGCGCATAATCAGCAATTCGAGGTCGAGTGCTCGATTCCGAAGCTGGAGATTCGCGTCTCCGGCAGCGGGGCATCGCGGCGCGCGGCCGAACAATCGGCGGCCAAGCTGGCCTTGGATGAAGCGCATCGCCTGGTGCCGCAGCTCGTCAAGCGCAGCCGCGCCGAGCGCACCGGCAAGACGCGCAAGCAGGCTACGCCGCCCGATCCGCAGTTGTCTCTCAGGTTGAAGGAATAATCAGGTAAATGAGCGACACCCCATTGCAGCCTCCGCAGCCAGAATCTGGTGTGCCGGAGGGGTTCCGCTGCGGCATGGTCGCCATTGTTGGGCGGCCGAACGTCGGCAAATCCACGCTGATGAACGCCCTGGTGGGCCAGAAAGTCAGCATCACATCGCGCAAGGCGCAGACTACGCGCCACCGCATCACCGGCATTCAGACGACGGATGACGCTCAGTTTGTCTTCGTCGATACGCCGGGCTTTCAGACACGTCACGCCACGGCGCTGAACCGCTCGCTGAACCGGGCAGTCACCTCCACGCTCACGTCGGTGGATGCCGTGTTGTTCGTGGTTGAAGCGGGCCGCTATGGCCCGGACGACGAGAAGGTGCTCTCGCTGCTGCCGCGTGAAACGCCCGTGATCCTGATCGTCAACAAGGTTGACCGGCTCGACGCGTACACGCGCGCCGAGATGGTCGCCGTGTTCCTGCAGGACATGGCACAGGTGTTTCCGTTTGCCGAAATCGTGCCGATGTCGGCCAAGAACCGCGACGACATCGACCGCTTGCTCGGCATCGTGCGCCCGTACCTGCCGGAAGGCGAACCGATGTACGACCCGGAAGCGCTGACCGATCGCAGCGAGCGCTTCCTGGCCGCCGAGATCGTTCGCGAGAAGGTCTTCCGCTGGACTGGCGACGAGTTGCCGTATTCCAGCACCGTCGTCGTCGATAAGTTCGAGACCGAAGGCCGTCTGCGCCGCGTATTCGTGACCATCTTGGTTGACCGTGACGCGCACAAGGCGATGATCATTGGCGCGAAGGGTGCCAAGCTCAAGCAGATCTCCACTGAAGCCCGCATGGACATGGAAAAACTGTTCGACGGCAAGGTGTATCTGGAGGTCTGGATCAAGGTCAAGAGCGGTTGGGCCGACAACGAAGCCGGCCTGCGCGCCTACGGCTACGAGTAACCGCCCAGCCGGGCCACTCCACACACGCTTGATGGCGGGACGATCCGATCCGATTCCGGACGAAGCCGCGGAATGGCTCGCCGAGGAAAGCGTAGCCGGCGCCGCGCCGCGCAAGAGCTTTCCTGCAGGGCGTTCCGAAACGCGCGTTGCTGCGCAGCCGGCCTTCGTGCTGCACAGTTACCCGTATCGGGAAACCAGCCTCATCATCGACGTCTTCACGCCGGACTATGGGCGCATGGCGCTGGTCGCCAAGGGCGCCAAGCGGCCGCATTCGGCCCTGCGCGCGGTGCTGCAAACGTTCCAGCCGCTGTCGCTGTCCTGGAGCGGGCGAGGGGATGTGCGCACGCTGACCCGTGCCGAGTGGGTGGGCGGCATGCTGCCTCTGGGCGGGGAGGGGCTGCTTTCCGGCTTCTATCTGAACGAACTGCTCGTCAAGTTCGTTGCCCGCGAAGACGGCCACCCAGTACTTTTCGCGCATTACGTCGAAACGCTCAACAAGCTGGCTCATGGTGAACCTGCCGCCTTCACGCTGCGCGCGTTCGAACGTGTGCTGCTACGTGAGACTGGCTTCGCTGCACGGCTCGACCGCTGCATCGACGGTGAGCCGGTGCAAGCCGACGCCGAGTATGTCTATCACCCGGAGCGCGGCATCCGGCGGACACTGCCGAGCGATCCATCGTCCTGGCCCGTTTTGCGGGGCCAGACGCTGATCGACATGGAGCACGACGATTACGCCTCACGCCCAACGACCGCGCAGCAAAGCCGCAGCCTGATGCGTTTCCTGCTGCATTATCATTTGCATGGCACGCCGCTTTCGACGCGCCAGATCCTGATCGACTTGCAGAAACTATGATCTTTCATGCCTCGCCAGGAATCATCGACCTGGGCATCAACATCGACCACGTCGCCACGCTGCGCAACGCGCGCGGCACCACTTACCCGGATCCGATCGCCGCGGCGCTGCTGGCTGAAGAAGCCGGCGCCGACCTTATCACCCTGCACCTGCGTGAAGATCGTCGCCACATCAAGGACGCCGATGCGCGTGCGCTGCGGCCGCAGCTGCGCACGCGCATGAACCTGGAGTGCGCCGTCACGCAGGAGATGCTCGACATCGCGTGCGACATCGGCCCGCAGGATGTCTGCCTCGTGCCCGAGCGCCGTCAGGAAGTCACCACCGAGGGCGGTCTGGATGTGGTGGGCGGTTTTGCCAAGGTGCAGGCTGCCTGCAAGCAACTGGCTGATGCGGGCATCCGCGTGTCGCTGTTCATCGATCCGGATGCGGCGCAGATCGAGGCGGCCGCCGCCGCCGGCGCTCCGGTCATCGAACTGCACACGGGCCGCTATGCCGAAGCGACTGACGATGCCGAATTGCGGGCTGAACTCGTCCGCATTGAAACCGCGGTGGAGGAGGGAATCCGCTGGGGCGTGCGCGTGAACGCCGGCCACGGCCTCCACTACACGAACGTGCAGCCGATTGCGGCCATCGCCGGCATTCACGAACTCAACATTGGCCACGCCGTCGTTGCGCATGCGGTGTTTGCCGGGTGGCAGAACGCGGTGCGCGAGATGAAGGCGATCATGGTCGCGGCCCGGCTGTCGTCAACCACGCCGGCGGCTGCACATCCGGGCGTGCCTGTATGAATGAACGGCCCGCAGCCGCCTCGGTGTCCGGTGCGATTTACGGCATCGGCACCGACATCATCCAGATCGAGCGCGTCGAAGGCGTGATGCAGCGGACCAACGGCCGCTTTGCTGAAAAGGTGCTGGGCACCGATGAGCTGCGTGTCTACCATGCCCGCAAGGCGCGCTCAGAGCGCCGTGGTCTCGCGTTTCTTGCCACGCGTTTTGCCGCCAAGGAAGCCGTGTCCAAGGCCATCGGCCTTGGCATGCGCTGGCCGATGACGTGGCGGGCGGTACAGACGCTGAACTTGCCATCCGGCCAGCCAGTCGTGCGCTATAGCGGTGAACTGGCCGACTGGATTGCGCAGCACGGCCTTCATATCCAGATCAGTGTGACGGACGAACGAGACTATGCGGTCGCCTTCGCCGTCGCCGAGTTGCAAACGAAATCCTCCGCATGACTCAAACCAAGAAGCAGAAGTACCCCGGCCCGATCGTTCTGGATGTTGCCGGCCTGGAACTCGGCCCCGACGATGTTCGACGCATTGCCCATCCGTTGACGGGTGGCGTGATCCTGTTTGCGCGCAACTTTGAATCGCGCGCGCAATTGACCGCGCTTACGCAGGCCATTCGCGCGATTCGCAACGACGTGCTGATTTGCATCGACCACGAAGGCGGCCGCGTGCAGCGCGCCAAGACCGACGGCTTCACGCACCTGCCCGCCATGGGCGCGCTGGGCAAGCTCTGGGACACCGACGTGCTGGCCGCCACGGGCGCTGCTACGGCTTGCGGCTACGTGCTGGCCGCCGAACTGCGCGCGTGCGATATCGACCTCAGCTTCACGCCCGTGCTCGATCTCGACTATGGCAGCAGCAGCGTGATCGGCGATCGCGCGTTCCATCGCGACCCGCGTGTGGTAACGATGCTCGCCAACCACCTGACGCTGGGCCTGCGCCTGGCTGGCATGTCCAACTGCGGCAAGCATTTCCCCGGCCACGGCTACGTCCAGGCTGATTCGCACATCGCCGTGCCGGTGGACGAGCGTCCGCTGGAGGCCATCCTCGCTGATGACGCGCAGCCCTACGGGTGGATGGGAATTGGCCTGCAGTCGGTGATGCCGGCGCACGTGATTTACTCGGCCGTCGATCCGAATCCGGCGGGCTTCTCTCGCTTTTGGTTGCAGGACATGCTGCGCGCGCATTTCAACTTCGACGGCGTGATCTTCAGCGATGACCTGAGCATGGAAGGCGCGAGCGTTGCTGGCACGGTCGTCGATGGCGCACGAGCTGCGCTCACGGCCGGCTGCGACATGGTGCTGATCTGCAATGCGCCGGAAAAGGCCGATCAACTGCTCGGCGAATTGGATGTGCCGATGGGCAAGGCGTCGCAGCGGCGCGTGCGGAGGTTGTTTGGTGGTCGCGCCGTGAAGGACTGGACGAAGCTACAACAGCAATCGGCATACAGGCAGGCGCTGCGCACGTTGCGCGAGGCGAAACTCATCAAGTAGCGTCGGAACGCCAAGAAGATTGATCGCAAAAGAAAAAGGCTCCCGAGGGAGCCTTTTTCTTGCTGCGACGCCAGCTTACTTGGCGCGGCTGCGGTACTCGTCGGTACGCGTGTCGATTTCGATCTTCTCGCCGATGTTGCAGAACAGCGGGACCATGATCGTGAATTCTTCGTTGTCGTTGATGCGAGCTGCCTTCAGGACCTTGCCCGACGACGTGTCGCCCTTGACGGCAGGTTCGGTGTAGACGATTTCGCGAACAACCGTGGTCGGCAGTTCCACCGAGATGGCGTTCTCGTTGTAGAACGTCACTTCGACCTTCATCCCGTCTTGCAGGTAGTTCAGCGCGCTGCCCATGGCGGCGGGCTCAACGTTGTACTGCTCGTACGTGACCGGATCCATGAACACGTACATCGTGCCGTCGAAGTAGGAGTACTCGGCTTCCTTCTTCTCCAGGATGACTTGGTCCATCTTGTCGTCGGCGTTGAACACCGACTCGCCGCCTGCGCCCGTCAGCAGGTTCTTGTACTTCATCTTGACGACGGCGCCCGAACGGCCCGAACGGCTGTACTCGGTCTTGAGAACGACCATTGCGTCGTTGCCGATCATGAACACGTTGCCAGCGCGGAGTTCTTGCGCGATTTTCAAAGCCATTTCACATTTCCTGAGAGTAAGAGGGTTCGATGCGCGCCAAGCAACGAAGCACCGCGCGATACCCTCCGGGCCGCGCGAACCAGGTCAGAGCCGGGGGTCGCATACAGATCAGCCCGCTATTTTACCTGTTTTTCGCAAAATGCCACCAAATTCGCGGCGAGATCGCCTAGTTGCATCAAGCTTTGTTCCCAGGTGACGGCCCGTGCGCGCAGACGCGCTGCCGTAGATGCAAAGTCCTCCCAGTTGAGTGATGCCGGCGCACCATTCCACGCGTGCCAGAAGGCGACAAGTGCCTTGGCATCTGCCTCCGCCAGGGCAGCGGTATAGCGCGTCAGAAAGGCGTCCAGCTTCGTGAGGTGCACGTCGTCGCTCTGGGGGTAGATGTGCCAAACAAAAGGCTTCAGCGCCCATTGGGCGCGCACGAATGAGTCTTCTCCGCGCACGAAGTTGATATCGCAAGCCCAGAGGAGCGGGTCGTAATGCTCCTGTGGCACGAATGGCACGACTGCCACGTTCAGGTTGCCGCGCGTCCACCGAGCGCCTGTCTGGGCGCCACTGGCGTCACCCAACAGCTCGGCGACCTGCTTGGCAACCAAGCCTTCCGGGACTAGGCAAACCACCGGCTGTGGCGATGCCTCCCATTGAGCGACCAGCGTTGGCAGTGCCGGGTTGGCATAGGCGAACAGGCTCACGCGCAGGGCGTCAGGGCAGTCGCGCATCAGGTCGTCGACCCCGAGGCGGTGCCACAACGCATGGTGGGCGGCGGGGCTTGCTTCGAACGTCTTGCGTTGGGCGCCAAGATGCGATTCCCGAAGTACGCCGCCGGTGTTGCGGGCGAAGCCGGGGAAAAAGAAGTGTTTGACGAGCGGCAGCCGCAGATGTGGCGACTGCATCGCGTGATGCTCGGAGACCCACTTCTCGGCGCTCAGGTATTCGAGGTTGATCCAAACCGGCGGCGATCCTTGGGATGCCCGCTCGGCCATGAGCTTCAGCATGGGCTCCGGGACGGCGCATGCGAAGGCGCCGATCACCACGTCGTGCAGCGCGGGGTGCGCGTCGGCAGCGAGTAGGCTGGCGACCTGCGCATCGTCAGCCCAGTGGCGAATATCCACCCCCGAGATGCGCTGCGCATCGGCTTTTGCGTCAACAGTGGGGCAGATTTTTTCGAACGAGCGAAGATCGTCGACCCACAGGCGGACGGTATGGCCGTGCTCTTGCGCAAGCTGGCGAGCCAGGCGCCAGCAGACGCCAATGTCGCCGTAGTTGTCGACGACGCGGCAGAAGAGGTCCCAGGATGTGATGGTGCGCATGCAGGAAGGCCAGCCGGGCAACGAAGAAGATGGGCCGACATTGTAGTCGGCGGCTTGTTCTACACTGACGGCCTCTGATCCAGCGAACGCCATGTCGTCCGACCCCACGCAACCCCAGCCTTCCGAGACGCCCGAGAGCGTCGAGCCCAGCGCGCCTGCAAATGTGCCCGAGTTCGACGCGAAAGCGCACATCGCGCGCCTGCCGAACCTGCCGGGCGTGTATCGCTACTTTGATGCCCAGGGCAACGTTCTCTATGTGGGCAAGGCACGCGACCTGAAGAAGCGTGTGTCGAGCTACTTCAACAAAACGCTGCTTTCGCCGCGCATCGCGATGATGGTGGCGAAGATCGCGCGCATCGACACCACGGTCGTGCGCAGCGAGGCCGAAGCGCTGCTGCTAGAGAACAACCTCATCAAGGCGCTGGCGCCGCGCTACAACATCCTGTTTCGCGACGACAAGTCGTATCCGTATCTGAAGCTCACGCAGCACGCGTATCCGCGCATGGCGTATTACCGAGGTGCGACCGATCGCAAGCATCAGTACTTCGGGCCATTCCCGAGTGCGCATGCGGTGCGCGAGAGCATGCAGATTCTGCAGAAGGTGTTCCAGCTCCGCACGTGCGAAGACACCGTCTTCAACAACCGGACGCGGCCGTGCCTGCTGCATCAGATCCATCGCTGCAGCGGCCCGTGTGTCCAGGCGATCAGCCCGGAGGATTACGCGCGCGACGTCGCCAACGCGGCCGGTTTCCTGCAGGGCCGGCAGGACGAGGTCATGCAGACGCTGCAGGACAAGATGCAGCGCTATTCCGAGTCGCTGGCGTTCGAGCAGGCCGCCATCGTGCGCGACCAGATCGGCGCATTGTCGACGGTGCTCAAGCAGCAGTCGGTGGAAGAGGTGGGCCACGCCAGCGACATCGACATCCTGGCGGTTGCCATCAAGGGCGGCCACGCGTGCGTGAACCTCGCGATGGTGCGCGGCGGGCGCCATCTGGGCGACAAGGCTTACTTTCCCACGCACGTGGAAGAAGGCGCCGCCATTGTCGGCGTGGATGTGGAAGCCGACGGTGAGGCTGCGGCAGAAACATCACGCGATGCCGAACGCGTGGCCAGCGACATCCTCGAAGCCTTCGTCGCGCAGCACTATCTCGATCAGTTTGTGCCGCCGGTGCTGGTGGTCAGCCATCAGATTCACGCAACCGAGTTGATCGACGCGCTGGCCGAGCAGGCCGGGCGCCGCGTTTCGGTTGTGCGCCAGCCGCAGGGCGGGCGCCGCGCGTGGCTGGAGATGGCGGAGAAGGGCGCCGAGCTGTCGCTGATGCGTCGCCTTTCTGAGCAAGGCAGCCAGCAGGCCCGCACACTCGCGCTGGCCGAGACCATCGGCATTGATCTCGAAGACCTCGCCGCGCTGCGGGTCGAGTGCTTCGACATCAGCCACACCGCTGGCGAAGCCACGCAGGCTTCGTGCGTGGTCTTTCACAGCCACGCCATGCAAAACAGCGAATACCGCCGCTACAACATCCAGGACATCACCCCCGGCGACGACTACGCGGCCATGCGGCAAGTCCTCACGCGCCGCTACCAGAAGATCGTCGAGCAGGCTGGAGAAGACGCTCCCAACATGCCGAGCATCGTGCTGATCGACGGCGGCAAGGGGCAGGTGGAAGTCGCGCGCCAGGTGTTTGAGGAGCTGGGTCTGGATATCGGATTGCTCGTCGGCGTGGCCAAGGGTGAGGGGCGCAAAGTCGGCCTGGAAACGCTCATCTTCGCCGATGGCCGTCCGTCACTGGAGCTGGGGCAGGGCAGCGCTGCACTGATGCTTGTCGCGCAGATTCGCGACGAAGCGCACCGCTTTGCCATCACCGGTATGCGTGCCAAGCGGGCCAAGACGCGCAACACGTCGCGGCTGGAAGAGATCGAAGGCATCGGCGCCAAGCGCCGGCAGCGGTTGCTGGCGCGCTTCGGCGGTCTGCGCGGCGTGATGGCGGCGAGCGTCGACGAACTCGCCACGGTGGAAGGCATCTCGCAGACCCTGGCCGAAGAAATCTACCGTCAGTTGCATTGATCGGCGACAATGCCCCATCTTGTCGCGTTGGTTTGCGCTTGCGCGGCGGTTGTCCTCTCGATTTGCCATGCCTTTCAACTTCCCGATCCTCCTGACCTGGTTGCGTGTGGCCATGATCCCGCTGGTGGTGGGCGTGTTCTACGTGCCGGACACCTGGATGGTACTGCCTGCCAAGAACCTGACGGCGGCGGTGTTTTTCATCGTCGCAAGCCTCACCGATTGGTTCGACGGCTTTCTTGCGCGTCGCTGGAACCAGACCTCCGCCTTCGGGGCCTTCCTCGATCCGGTGGCCGACAAGCTGATGGTGGCCGCAGCGCTGCTGGTGCTGCTGTCATTGGGCCGCGTGTCCGACGTCATCGCACTCGTCATCATTGGCCGCGAGATCACCATCTCCGCCCTGCGTGAGTGGATGGCGCAAATTGGCGCGTCGAAGAGCGTGGCCGTCAACTTCCTCGGCAAGCTGAAGACGACCTTCCAGATGATCGCGATTCCGTTGCTGCTGTTCGAGGGCCGCCTGTTCGGCATGATCGACGCGCAGGTGTGGGGCACGTGGCTGATTTACGTGGCGGCGGTGCTTACGCTGTGGTCGATGGCGTACTACATGAAGCTCGCCTGGCCACAGATTCGCGAGCGCGCAAAATGAGCCTGTAAAAACTCTTGCGCAAAACTGTTGACGAGGACGATCTTTCTTTGCCATAATTTCGTTCTCGCGTTGCAGTGATGTGACGCAAACGGTCTGGCAGCACAAAGGTTGTACGGCAGTGCTGATAGCCAAAATGCGGGAATAGCTCAGTTGGTAGAGCGCAACCTTGCCAAGGTTGAGGTCGCGAGTTCGAGCCTCGTTTCCCGCTCCAGTTTGAAATGTGTGGCCGTGTTGATGTGATGGCACGGCGGCATAACCGGTTACGCGGGAATAGCTCAGTTGGTAGAGCGCAACCTTGCCAAGGTTGAGGTCGCGAGTTCGAGCCTCGTTTCCCGCTCCAATCCCGAAGGGAAGCCTTGCTTCCCTTTTTCTTTATCGGCACGGCAAGCACGCGGTTCTTCACGAATTGCTACAATGCGGTGCTGAGCCCCTGGCGGGGTAGCAAAGTGGTTATGCAGCGGCCTGCAAAGCCGTGTACGCCGGTTCGATTCCGGCCTCCGCCTCCAGAATGCAAGAAGAAAGCCCCGACTGGTTCGGGGCTTTTTGTTTTTGCATCGTGCGCGATGCGCGTGTTTCGGGCTTAGCGTTCCTCGCCGTGCATTCTTCTGTTTGGACAACGCACCACCTCTGCGTCGATGCAGCCGCCACCGGCGTCGCCAGCCAATCCCTTCAGCTAAGTGGTTGCATAAGAAAACTAGGTTGCATAGACTTAAGTGGTTTTAAATTAAAACCATATGAGGCAACAGATGCCCTCTGATTGTGTTGCCGAGCATTCGGCTACCGAGCGTGCCGGTCCCTCCCGGGCGTTGCCGCACGCGTGGGTTGCAATGCTGGCGCTTTGCGCAGCGGCTAGCGTATCGAATGTCTACTTTGTCCAGCCGTTGCTCGAACCATTGGCCCGTGAGTTTGCGCTCAGCGATGCATGGGCGGGCGGCATCATCGGTGCAACGCAGGTTGGTTGTGCCCTTGCCCTGGCGCTAGTCGTGCCGTTAGGGGATCGCTGGCCGCGCAAGCCGCTGCTGTTGGTGCAGCTCGTCTTGCTCACGCTGGCGTTGCTGGCGGTAGCGCTTGCACCGGTGCGCTGGGGGTTGTTGCTCGGCATGTTCTCCGTTGGTCTGCTTGGCACAGCGATGACGCAAGGACTGATCGCCTGCGCCGCCGCGTTGGCGCAATCGGCAGAGCGCGGGCGTGTGGTGGGTGCGGTACAGGGCGGGGTCGTGATCGGTCTTTTGCTGGCGCGTGCCGTTGCTGGCTGGATCGCGGATGCCGCCGGCTGGCGTGCCGTCTATATGGTGTCAGCCGGCCTCTCGGCAGCGATGCTCTTTATGCTTTGGCGCTCGTTGCCTGCGCCGCCGACTGCGCTTTCGCCCATGAGATACACGGCGCTCCTGCGCTCGATGTGGCAACTTCTGATGACCGAACGTGTGTTGCAGGCGCGCGGCCGGATCGGTTTGTTGATGTTCGCGGCGTTCAATGTCTTCTGGAGCGCGATGGCGCTGGCTTTGAGCGCTCCTCCCTATGCGCTCTCACCAGCGGCCATCGGTGCATTCGGTTTGGTCGGGGCGATTGGTGCACTGGCTGCCGCGCGAGCCGGGCATCTGGCGGACCGTGGTTGGGCGCAGACAGCAACGGGCGTCGCCTTGGGTTTGTTGCTGCTCGCGTGGTGGCCGCTCGGTCTCGGATTGCAGCATCTGGCGTGGTTGATCGTTGGCGTGATTCTGTTGGACCTGGGTGGGCAAGCTGTGCACGTGCTGAATCAGAGTCTGATTTTCCGCTTGCAGCCGGAAGCGCACAGCCGGCTGGTTGGGGCGTACATGCTCTTTTACGCGGCAGGAAGCGGGCTGGGGGCGATGGCTTCGACTGCGGTGTATGCGTCGGCGGGGTGGTCGGGAGTGTGTGTCCTGGGGGCGGTGCTCAGCTTGGCGGCGCTTGGATTCTGGGCGGCGACCGCGGCTTGGACGCGCGGGCAAGAGCGCTAGCGTACGGTTCGACAACGAGGATCCCGGGCAGCGTATACCCGGTAGCCTCACCAGCCCGTGGGCGCGCTCCTATACTTCCTGAGACCTCGCACCTTGTAATGGCGTGACAAAAAATGATAGAACGCCATGGAAACCCGGCTCTGCGCTTAGCTTTTCACAATTGTTTGCAATATGACAGGGGCGGCCTTTTAGCATGAGCTGGGCTCAAGCCGGTGTGCGACACATGCTGGCGGGGCGTGGGTAAGGTCTTGCGCGGCGGGCACGTGCCGCGCCAATGGTGGCTGGTGGATCGAACAACGATGCGCCGGTCCGGGACCCCGATCACAACGACGAACGGAGTGACCCGGCATTTCGCATAGCGATGCCGGACCCGTTACGGGGAAAGGGCAGTCCAGATGGCGATACGAATTGCCTCGGTAGAAGACAACCAGGCGCAGTCCGATTTGATCCGCGAGATCCTGGTTTCGTCCGGATACGAATGCGAGTGTTTCAGTAACGGAGATGCCTTTGTCAAGGCGCTGCGGGATCGGACCTTCGACCTGCTGCTGCTCGACTGGCAGTTGCCCGATATCAGCGGCATTCAACTTGTGAGTTGGGTGCGGCAGACGGTCGGCCCGGCCCTGCCGGTGCTGTTTCTGACCAACCGATCGCTCGAAGACGACGTGGTGCGCGGGCTGGCCGCCGGCGCCGACGATTACGTCGTCAAGCCGGTGCGCCGCGCCGAGTTGGTGGCGCGCGTCGGTGCGCTGCTACGTCGCGCCGCGCCGCGCACGAGCGAATCGCTCGAGCGCATTCGCGTCGGCCCGTACGCGGTGGACCCGGTCGGGCGCGTGCTGACGTTGAATGGCTCGCAGGTTGAGCTGTCGCCGCGCGAGTTTGATCTTGGGCTGTACCTGTTCCGCAATGTCGGCAAGCTGGTGCCGCGAGAACTGATTGAGCAGGCAGTCTGGGGGCGCAGCATTGGCCCGGATTCGCGCACGCTCGCCACGCATATTTCAAAGCTTCGGCTCAAACTCGATCTCAATCAGAAGAATGGCGTGCGGCTGGTCTCGGTGTATTCGCATGGCTATCGGCTCGAAACCACGCAGGAAGATGGTGAAGCAAGCTGACGCAATCTGGGGTGGTTTGATTGGGCGCGCCGCGTTTGTCGGCGCGTTCGTTCTTTTTGGCGGCGTGTGGCAGGCGGCGACGGCTCAGCCTTCCGGCGCCGAGGGCACCGATTTCCTCTATCGCGTGCAGCAGGGTGACACGCTGATCAACCTCGCGGCGCGTTACATGGACAGCGTCGAAGGCTGGCGTTTGCTGCAGCAGCGCAACCATGTGGCAGATCCGTATCGGTTGAAGCCCGGCTCGCTCCTTCGGATTCCGTTCGATCGCATTCCGGTGGTGCCGGCGACGGCGCAGGTGGTGTTTGCCCGCGATGCAACGACCGGCGGCAAGCCGCTGCAAGCGGGCATGAAGCTCGCAGAAGCGTCGCAGATTGATACCGGCGACAAGGGCGCCGTGACGCTGGCATTTGATGACGGCACGCGCGTTACGGTGCCGCCGGGCAGCCACGTGGCGCTGTCGCGTGTGCGAGCGTTTGCGCGTGCCGGGCTAATCGATGTGCGTGTGCACGTAAAGCAGGGCGAGGCCGACTCCAATGTCTCGCCCAGAAAGACCGGCGTGGGCCGGTACGAGATTTCCACGCCGGCGCTGGTGACGGGGGTGCGCGGTACGCGTTTTCGCGTGCAGGCCAGCGAAGCCGTATCGACGAGTTCCGTGCTCGAAGGCGAGGTGGCCACGACCGCCGGTCACCAGAGGCAGGCGGTCAAGGCCGGTTTTGGCGTGCAGGCATCGGATGGGCACCTCAAGCGCGCAGCGCTGCCTGCTGCGCCCAAGCTCGACGCCATCCCCCAGCTTGTGCAGACGCCGTGCCTGCGCGCGACGTGGCAGCCGGTCAAGGGCGCGGTCGGCTATCGCGCAGCCGTGGCGCGCGATGCCGCGCTGACCGAACTCAGCGCTTACCAATCGAGCAAGACGCCCGCGGTAACGCTCTGCGGCGATGAGGACGGCGACTACACGCTCGTCGTGCAAAGCATCGATGTGCTCGGGCTGACAAGCGAGTCGGCCACGCGGCCTTTCACCGTGCGCCTGCACCCGGAAGCGCCCTATACGATCCAGCCCGCCAGCGGCCGGACCTACCGCAGCGGCGACGTGGCATTCGCATGGGCTGCCGTGTCCGATGCCGGCAGCTACGACATGGAAGTCGCGGACGCAGAGACCTTCGCCTCGCCAGCCATTCAGCAGCATGGCAAAGATGTGCGTCTGACCAAGCCATTGACGGCCGGCACATGGTGGTGGCGTGTGCGCTCCGTGACCGCAGACGGCAAAACAGGCCCGTGGAGCGATGCGCTGCGCTTTCGCGTGCTCGACATTCCGCCGGATGCCGTGCCGACAGCCGCAGTGGAAGCCGGCAATGATGGCAAGCTGCACGCCCACTGGCCTGCGCTGTCGCCGGAGCTGGCGGCATCTGGCGCGCGCACGCGTGTGCAACTGGCAGGTGACACAAGCTTCGCCAAGCCCATCGCCGACATCGTGAGCGAAGGCAATGAGGCCACCATTCCGCGGCCACCGTCCGGCGTGTATTACATCCGCACTGGCGTAGACCTGGGCGATGCGGCATCGGTGGTCTACGCCAAGCCGCAGCGCATTGACGTCGGCACCTTCGTCGGCGATTCCGCTCGCAGCCCGGTGCAGAGCGGCGGCAGCAATCTCCTTCTCAATGACTGAACCCGTACCCGCCAAATCGGACGTGCGCAGCCTTGGGCGGCGCGCGCTGGTGGAGTGGGGCGTGCTGGTGGTGCTGGCTGCGCTGCTGACGTTGGGTGCGGTGCGCTGGAGCGTGGTCGCGCGGCTTGATGCGGCGCTGTACGACACCGTCATCACGCTGCATGGGCATGCGCCGCGCGACGATATCGTCATCGTTGCCATTGATGACCAAAGCCTTGACGCGGTGGGGCGCTGGCCCTGGCCGCGCGCCCGGCTGGCCGATCTGATTGCGCGCGTCGGGCAGGCGCGGCCACGCGCCATCGGCGTCGATATTCTGCTGATCGAACCTGATCTTGCGCAGCCCGAAGGCGATCGGGCATTGACCGCCGCCATCGAGCAGGCTGGACACGTCATCCTGCCCGCGCTGCCCGAGCACACGGAGCACGGGCGCGTGTATCACTATCCGTTTCTCGGTATCAACGCGTCCGTCGCGCATATCAATGCCGCCCCCGATGCGGACAGCGTCGTGCGTGGCATGTATCTGGCCGAGGGTCGGCGTGCGCATGTGCTGGACCATCTTGCCGTGCAGCTCGCGCGGCAGGCGTTCCAACCGCCGGCCTCCATACCGGCGCTGCCTGATGTGGAGACCGATGCCGGCGGCTGGACGCGGCGGGCGCATATCCGCCTGAATTTTGCGGGGCCGGCCGGTACATACCGGCATGTGCCGGCGGTGGACGTGCTTAACGGCCACGTGCCGCCCGAGGCGCTCGCAGGCAAGCTGGTGCTGATCGGGGCGACGGCATCGGGTGTGTCCGATATCTTTGCGACGCCGCCCGCGCGCACGATGAGCGGCGTTGAAGTGCTGGCCAATGCCACGCAGACCGTACTCGACGGCAGCGCCATCCTGCCGGTGCCACCGGGCGTGTTCTGGGCGATGACGCTGCTTCCCTTGCTGATGACCGCGTTTGCGGTGCGTTGGCTTACGCCAAGGATGGCGCTTGCCGTGGCGGTGGCGGGTGCCGCCATGTTGTTGTTGAGCGCGATTGGCGCGCTGGTGTTCGGCAATCGCTGGCTGCCCCCGTTTGCCGCGTTGGTAGGCCCGCTGGTGCTGTATCCGCTGTGGAGCTGGCGCCAACAGGAAGCCGCGTTGCGCTTCCTGCGTGATGAGATGCAGCGCTTGGCGCGCGAGCCAGGCCTGCTGGCCGATGCCGCGCCGCTCGCCCGCACAGGCCGCACCCTTGGCGCGCACATGGATGCCGTCGCCTCGCTTACAGACAAGCTGCGCGGGCTGCGCCGCTTCCTGGCCGATGCGCTGGAGAGCCTGCCCGATGCCACTGTCATCTGCACGCATGACGGCACGATCCGCCTGGCGAATGGCCGCAGCGCAGACCTCGCCGGCCAGTTGCAGACGCCCGGCCAAAACCGCGCGGCCGCATTGCGCGACCTGCCGACGCTGCTTGCGCGTGCGTTTCCCGACCCCGCCGCAGGCGAGCACTACTGGACCCGCTGGCTGGCCGACCCCGCCGGGCTTGAACCTGTCGAGCTACAAACGCACGACGGCCGCTCGATGTTGATGCACGCCGCCGCGTTGCGGGACGAAGCAGGCCGCCCCGTCGACATCATCGTTAGTTTTGCCGACATCACCCCCGTGCGTCAGGCCGAGCGCCATCGCGAAGAAGCGCTGCGCTTCATCTCACACGACATGCGTTCGCCTCAGAGTGCCATCCTTGCCCTTATCGAACTGCAGCGCGACACATCGCGCGCATTGGATCGCGACGTGCTACTCGCACGTATCGGGCAGCTGTCGTCGCGCACGTTGGAGCTGGCTGACGCCTTCATCGACCTCGCGCGCGCCGAATCGCAAACGCTCAAGCTGGTGGATGTGGACTTGGTCGGCCTAGTGCTCGATGCCGCTGACGAGGTCTGGCCGCTCGCGAATCGTCACCAGGTGGAAGTGCGCGTGGTAGCCGACATCGAAGCGGCCGTGCGGGGCGAACCGCGTTTGCTGGTGCGCGCGCTGGTGAACCTGCTTAACAACGCCATCAAGTTCAGCGCGACCGGTTCTGTGGTGACGGTGTCGGTCAAACAAGACGAGGCGATGTTCTCGGTGGCCGTGGCCGACCAGGGGGCCGGTATTGCCCTGGCTGATCAGCCACGCTTATTCCAGCCGTTTCATCGCTTGCATGAGGACATGGCTAACGCGCCGTCCGGCAGCGGGCTGGGCCTCGTGTTCGTGAAGACGGTGGTCGACCGGCACGGCGGCCGCATTGCTGTGCAGAGCGCGCCGGGGCTCGGCTCCACCTTCACGCTGTCACTGCCGCGCAGCGCGCATCGCCACGACGCCTGAGGCCATCGCGGTCTCGTGTGGCCTTTGCCACATTTCCTTTTTCAATCATTTGCATTTCGGCACTGCGGCGGCCCTACAGTTCATTGGCCGACCCGCACAGCATGCACCGGTGACACACCGGTCGAGAGACGACGGCACCTTGGAAAACCGAGCACAGACACGCCCGAGGCGCCGCGTATGTTGAGCCAGACTGCAACCGATGTTTTGAGCGAATGCGATTACGAACGCGTTCGCGCCCAACTGCATCAAGCCCTGCGCGGCGACGGGAACCCGCCGCAGGTCGAACGCTTCTGGCTGGCTGGTCGGCATGTATCCATGTGGCGCGGCGGTGGTCGCGACGACGGCACTGAACAACACCCTCGTCGCACCACCGCTTGACCGCGCCGCACGCAGTCAACCTCGAAACCGAGCCATGAAAATCGGTCTGATCGACACGCACCTCGCCCGCCAGCAGGCGATCCACTCCGCGCTGCAGCCCACGCGCTTCGAATGTGTGCCGCTGTTTCTCTCCCGCCAAGTTTTTGAAGCCATTGATGTGCACGGCATCAACCTGCTGATGGTCGGTGCGCATGCGCATGACATGCCGGGCCTATCGCTCGTGCGTACCGTGCGGGAGCGCGTTGGCCCAGGTATGGCAATCGTCTACCTCGCCGACGGCCAGGCCGATACCGAAACTGCAGACGCGCTCAATCACGGCGCAGACCTCTGTTTCCAAGGTGATATCCGTCCGCCTGAGTTGCTCGCGCGGCTTGATGCCTTGATCCGCCGCTTTGCCGTGAGCCGGGCGGTGAGAGCGTCGGAGATTCAGCTGGGGCCGTACACGCTGGACCGGCAAAATCGTTCCATCCGGCTGCGCGATGTTTCGGTGTCGGTGCATGCGCGTGAATTTGAGCTGGCGCTGCTGCTGTTCGCAAATGCGGGGCGCGTTCTCTCGCGCGCCGACATCGAACTGGCGCTCTGGGGCCGCGAGCTGAGCCCGTATTCACGCACGCTCGATACGCATGTCTCGCGCCTGCGCAAGAAGTTGCGGCTTGGCACGGAGAACGGCCTGCGCCTGCGCGCCATCTACGGGCAGGGCTTCTGCCTGGAGCGCGTGATGGAAGCGGTCGCAACGCACTGACCGCCTCAACCCACGGAGCCACGGCCATGCAATTGCTCTGCATCACCATCCTCATCGGCTTTCTGGCCGGGCTTGTGGCCCGGTGGATTACGCCAGGGCGAGGCGTCAGCGGCTTCCTCCTCACGATCATGATTGGCGTTGCCGGCGCGCTGGCAGCCGCTTTTCTCGGCCAGTTGATGCGCTGGTATGAGCCGGGCCAGTCGGCGGGATTTGTCGGTTCGGTGGTGGGCGCTGTCATTCTGCTGGCGGGCTATCACCTGATGGCTCGCGACCGCCGACTGAGGCGCTTGAAAACAGAAAAGCCCCGCGAGTCGGGGCTTTTTTCTTGGTCGGGCAGACGGATCGAGTGGCGGCTGCCAAAAAGAAACGCCCTGATACTCGGGACAGCAGCATCAGGGCCAAGAAGGCCGCGGCTCTCTCTTCCGCGACCGGAGCGCACCCACGAGGGGTCGGTGCAAGCTCAGGTTACGTGGCTGAGAGCGGGGGAATGCAAATCTTTATCAACGGCGCCAACACGTTGGGGCGGGAGATGGTTGGTGCTGGGTAATAAGACGTCGTACAACTGTACGGTCTTCGGACCAACTCAGCCTGCCGTTGCCGTTGCCGCTGCTTGCGCGCCGGCCGCTTCGTGCGCGCGCCGCAGGCGTTCGCGGCTGTTTGACAGGTGCATGCGCATGGCTGCGCGCGCCGCTTCGGGGTCTTTGCGGGCGATGGCTTCAAAGACGCTGTGGTGCTCGCGGTTGACTGTGGCACGCAGTTCCGGAGCGTTCAGGTAACCCACCTGCTCCAGTCCCATCCGCGTGCGCGGGATGAGCGTTTTGCCGAGCTGGGCGAGGGCGCCAACAAAGTGTTCATTGCCTGTGGCGCGCGCGATGCTCAGGTGAAATTGCAGGTCGGAGGTGGCGCTGTCGTTGCCGTCTGCCTGGTCCTGCTCGATGGCTTCGAGTGCCATGCGCAGGGCGTCGATCTCGGCGGGAGAAATGCGCTGGGCGGCCAGGCCCGCGCACTCCGTCTCAATGGCGACGCGCAGTTCCAGCATGCTCAGGATCTCGTGCATTGTGGACGCGTCGCCCAGGGGGATGCTGTTATCTGTGCGCGGCGGCAGGACGAAGCTGCCGATACCGTGACGCGTTTCGATCAGTCCCTTGGCCTGCAGGCGCGAAATGGCTTCGCGTATCACCGTGCGGCTCACGCCCAGCGCTTCCATCAATGCGGATTCCGTCGGCAGCTTGTCGCCAACGCGCAGGGATTCGTTCGCGATACGCCCCTTGATGTGGTCCACCACGACGTCCGCCAGGCTTTGGGTGCGGCGCACAAGCGTTGCGGGCGAATTGGGGGCGGGCATGCGGTCTCCGGATGGGGGCGGGTTTACCAGGGGTAGTTCGGCAGGAATGTGTCAATTATAGTCCCGTTCCATGTTGTACGACGACTGATGACATACGTGATGACCATGAATCACCCGACCTCCGAAACCCCCGTGCACACACCGCGCGTTACGCGCCTCCAGGTCATTCCCGTGGCTGGCCGAGACAGCATGTTGCTGAACCTGAGCGGCGCACACGGCCCATTCTTCACCCGCAACATCGTCATCCTGGAGGACTCCGAAGGTCATACCGGCGTGGGCGAGGTGCCGGGCGGCGAGTCCATTCGCAAGACCATTGAGGACGCGACGCCGCTGGTTGTCGGACAACCGATCGGCGCGTACAACAACGTGCTCAACAGCGTGCGCCGTCAATTTGCCGATCGCGACGCCAGCGGCCGCGGGTTGCAGACCTTCGATCTGCGCACCACCGTGCATGCGGTGACGGCGCTGGAAAGCGCGCTGCTCGACTTGCTCGGCCAGCACCTGGGCGTGCCCGTGGCAGCGCTGCTGGGGCAAGGGCAGCAGCGCGCCAAGGTGCCGGTGCTCGGCTACCTGTTCTTCGTGGGCGACCGCAAACGCACCGACCTCGACTACGCAGACGGTAGCGACGCCACTGACGACTGGACCCGCGTGCGCCACGAAGAAGCGCTCACGCCGGAAACGGTGGTGCGCTTGGCCAAGGCGGCCCATGCGCGCTACGGCTTCAAGGACTTCAAGCTCAAGGGTGGCGTGCTCAGCGGCGATGACGAAATGGTCGTCACGACGGCATTGGCCGAGGCGTTTCCTGAGGCGCGTGTCACGCTGGACCCGAACGGCGCGTGGTCGCTGGCAGAGGCTATTCGCCTGTGCCGCGACAAGCACGACGTGCTCGCCTACGCCGAAGACCCGTGCGGCGCCGAGGGCGGTTACTCGGGCCGCGAGGTGATGGCCGAGTTCCGCCGTGCCACCGGTTTGCCGACGGCCACCAACATGATCGCCACCGACTGGCGCCAGATGGGGCACGCCATTCAGTTGCACTCGGTCGACATTCCGCTGGCCGATCCGCATTTCTGGACGATGCAGGGTTCGGTGCGCGTGGCGCAGATGTGCGACGACTGGGGCCTGACCTGGGGCTCGCACTCCAACAACCACTTCGACATTTCGCTGGCGATGTTCACGCACGTGGCCGCAGCCGCGCCGGGCAACATCACGGCCATCGACACGCACTGGATCTGGCAAGACGGCCAGCGCCTGACGCGCGAGCCGTTCCAGATCGTGGGCGGCGAGATTGACGTACCGGCGGCACCGGGCCTGGGCGTCACGCTCGACATGGAGCAACTGGAGAAGGCCCACGCGCTTTACAAGCAGCACGGCCTGGGCGCACGCGACGATGCGATCGCCATGCGGCAGCTGATTCCCAACTGGCAGTTCGACAACAAGCGCCCCTGCATGGTGCGCTGACCGCCACGGCGGCACCCCGGGGCGGCGCAAGCGGTATTACGCCGCCTCGTAGATCAATAACCAATAAGAAGACATCGGAGACAACACCGTGAAGACCATCAAGGGCTTGCGCTGGTGGATCATCGTGCTGGTGTGCCTGGGCACGATCGTCAACTATCTGGCGCGTAACTCGCTGGGCGTCCTTGCGCCCACGCTCAAAGACGAGCTGGGGATGAGCACCCAGCAGTATTCCTACGTGGTGGCGGCCTTCCAGGTCGGTTACACGATCATGCAGCCGGTCTGCGGCTTTATCGTCGACCTCGTTGGCTTGCGTATCGGCTTTGCGCTGTTTGGCGTGTTGTGGTCGTTTGCCGGCGTGCTGCATGCGGGCGCAAGCGGGTGGCTGTCGCTGGCGGGTTTTCGCGCCTTGATGGGGCTGACCGAAGCCGCTGCCATTCCGTCGGGCATGAAGGCCGTGGCGGAATGGTTTCCGGACAAGGAAAAATCCGTTGCCGTCGGATGGTTCAATTCGGGTACGTCGCTCGGTGCGATGTTGGCGCCGCCGCTGGTGATCTTCCTGCATCTGCGTTACGGCTGGCAGTCGGCATTTGTGGTGACCGGCGCCCTCGGCTTCTTGTGGGCCGCGCTGTGGTTCGCGTTCTACCGTTCGCCAAAGGACCATGCCGCGCTGTCCGACGCCGAGCGCGAAAAGATCATCAGCGGGCAGCTTCGTCCCGTCAGTGCCGAGCGTGGCAAGCGCCCGGTCAAGGATGTCGTGACGTCGCGCCGCTTCTGGGCGATTGCGCTGGCGCGCTTCTTTGCCGAACCGGCGTGGCAGACGTTCAGTTTCTGGATTCCGCTTTACTTCGTGAACGAACGCCATCTCGATCTGAAGGCGATCGCCATGTTCGCGTGGCTGCCGTTCCTGGCGGCTGACCTGGGCGGGCTGGCGGGCGGCTACCTGTCGCCGTTCCTGATCAAGCGTTTCCGCATTCCGCTGGTGTGGTCGCGAGTGTGTGGGGTCGTGCTGGGTGCGTTCATGATGATTGGTCCGGCGTGCGTCGGGCTCGTGGCGTCTCCCTATACGGCGATTGCGTTGTTCTGCGTGGGCGGCTTTGCGCACCAGATGATTTCCGGCCTGGTCAATACGCTGTCTGCGGACGTGTTCGACCCGGAAGAGGTCGGCACCGCCAGCGGTTTTGCCGGCATGGCGGCGTGGATCGGCGGCCTGGGCTTCTCGCTGCTGGTGGGCGCGCTGGCTGACAAGGTTGGTTATGGTCCGCTGTTCGGCCTGCTCGGCGCGTTCGATCTGATCGGCGCGGTGCTGCTGATTGTGCTGATTCGCGGGCAATCGCAGGAAGAGCGCGCCGCGCGTCAGATGAGTCTCTCTGCTTCACACTGAGTTGAAACCGATGTCCATGTTGCATCCCCCCCGATTCGAACTCCAGGCGCACGAAGGCAACCGGCTGCGCTTGGCCAGCAGCGCCGGCGCTGCCATTGAACTCTTCGTGCTGGAAGAGGACATCATTCGCGCGCTCGTGCTACCGCAGGGCGACCTGCGCGGCCCGGCCACGTGGTCGATTGCCCCCGGCGGTGACGACACGCCGCTCGAAGGGCGCGACCGCCGAGACCTCGCCGGCTTCTCGCTCCCGGCATTCCAGTTGCATAGCGATGCCGACACGCTGCGCGTGGAAACCAGCAAGATCCGTCTGAGCGTTGCGCTCGCCGGCGGTTTTTGCACATGGCAGGTCCGCGGGGCTGGCGAATGGCAGACCGTGCTGAACGATCGCCCCACGCAGGCCTACAACTTTGGCTACTGGGACGAGCAGGTCTACCACTACGTGCGCCGCGAACCCGGCGAGATGTACTTTGGCCTGGGCGAGCGCGCCGGTGACATGAACCGTGCGCACCAGCGCTACGAGATGCGCAACATCGATGCGATGGGCTACAGCGCGCGCACGACCGATCCGCTGTACAAGCACATCCCGTTCTATGTGACGTGGCAACCGGGAAACCGCACCGGCTTTGGGCTGTTTTACGACACGCTGTCCGACTGCAGCTTCGACATGGGCCGCGAGCTGGACAACTATCACGGCCTCTATCGCTACTTTGTGGCGCCGCATGGCGATCTCGATTACTACTTCATCGCCTCGCCCGACACGCCGCTCGATGCCACGCGCCGCTTTACGTGGATGACCGGCCGCCCCGCATGGATGCCGAAGTGGGGCCTCGGCTATTCCGGCTCGACCATGACGTACACGGACGCGCCCAACGCGCAGGAACAAATGGCCGAGTTCATCAGGGGATGCCGTGAGCACGACATCCTGTGCGACTCGTTCCACCTTTCGTCGGGCTATACGTCAATCGGCCCGAAGCGCTACGTCTTCAACTGGAATACCGACAAGTTTCCGGATGCGCGCGGCTTCGTCCAGAGCTATCTGGATGCCGGCATTCGTCTGTGCCCGAACATCAAGCCGTGCCTGTTGCGCGACCACCCGAAGTTTGAAGAAGCCAAAGAAGCCGGCCTGCTGATTTGCGATGCAAAGGGCGAGCCGGCGTGGGTGCAATTCTGGGATGAGGTCGGCGCGTATCTCGACTTCACTAATCCGAAAACGCTCGATTGGTGGAAGGCCAACGTCAAGAGCACGCTGCTCGAGTACGGCATGGCGTCGACCTGGAACGACAACAACGAGTTCGAAGTCTGGACGCCCGATGCTTTCGCCCACGGGTTCGGGAAGAAGGCGCCCATCCGTGAGGCCAAGGTGCTGCACACGATGCTGATGATGCGCGCCTCGCGCGAAGCGCAACTTGAGTTTGCGCCGCAGCGTCGGCCGTTCCTGGTGTCGCGTTCGGGTGGTGTTGGCATGCAGCGCTACGTGCAGACGTGGTCCGGCGATAACTACACCTCGTGGGAAACGCTGCGCTACAACCTGAAGATGGGCTTGGGGCTCGCGCTGTCGGGTGTCTCGAACATTGGTCACGACATTGGCGGGTTTGCGGGCCCGGCGCCGTCGCCGGAACTGCTGGTGCGCTGGGTGGCGTTTGGCGTGTTCATGCCGCGCTTCTCCATCCACTCGTGGAACGATGACAAGACCGTCAACGAACCGTGGATGTATCCGCAGGTCACCTCGCAAATTGCCTCGCTGATCAAGCTCCGCTATCGGCTGATTCCGTATCTGTACGAACTGCTGTGGCAATCCACGCAGGCCTATGAGCCTGTGCTACGTCCGACGTTTGCCGAGTTCCCGAACGACCGCCGCTGCTACGCCGAGTGCGATGACATGATGCTTGGCTCGTCGCTGCTGGTGGCGCCGACCGTGGACGAAGGGCAGACCGAGCGCACCGTCTATTTGCCGGCCGGCGCACGCTGGGTGTCGTATTGGAGTGGCGAGGCTTTCGACGGCGGACAAACCATCACGCTGCCTTCGCCGTGGGATCAACCGGTCATGCTGATTCGCGAGGGCGGCGTAATCGCACTGAACGTAGCGGAGCAGCATTTCGACCAGCGCGCCGATCACCGCGGCTTCCTCGTCGTGCCCATGCACGGCGTTGGCGAGGCCACTGGCGGCTGCATTGAAGACGATGGTGAGACCGAAGCGTGGCGCAATGGGGAGCAGGGCCGCTGGAGCGTGCGCGCGGTGTCTGACGCCCAAGCCATCACGCTGCACATATCGCGCGAAGGCAAAATGCCGACGCACGCCGACACGGTTGAGATTCACCTGCCCGCGAGTGATGCACGGCAAGTGCAGACGCCGCATGCCCGCGTGCTGGAAACCGATGTTGCAGGTGGCTGGCGCCGCCTGACGTTGCAATTGCTGGCCTAGTGCCGCATCCTCGCTGCGCATCACGTGCCGGGTCCGAAGAGGCCCCGTGATGCACGGTGTTCCTTTGGTGCAGGAGATTTCCGAGATAACAACGATGAAAACCACACGAGCCAAACGTTCCCGTTCCGTCACACCGTTCTACGCTTCGGTTGCACTGCTTTGTGCGGGCGCTTCGATGCACGCCGCAGCGCAAACGTCGGTCACGCTGTATGGCGTGGTTGACAATGCCTTTGCCTATTCGAGCAACCAGGGCGGCCACTCCAATGCCTACATCAACTCGGGCGCCTTGCTGGCCAGCAAATTCGGCCTGTATGGCACGGAAGACCTGGGTGGCGGCAACACGGCGCTGTTCCGTCTGGAGAGCGGCTTCAATGCCGACACGGGGCAGCAAGCCCAGGCCGGCTATATCTTCAACCGCCAGGCCTACGTCGGCCTGAGCAACACGAACTACGGCCAGGTCACGCTGGGCCGTGCGTACACGCCGTACTTCCAGTACGTCGCATCGCTGGGTCCGACCAACGTGCTGACGGGTGCCACCGGCGCGCACCCCGGCGACGTGGATGCGTTGGACACCACGCTGCGCTTCAACAACTCCATCACCTACACCACGCCGGTGTGGGGTGGTCTGCAGGCTGGCGTGCAATACGGCTTTGGCGAGCAAGCTGGCAGCGTTTCGAACGGCAGCAGCGTGAGCACCGCGTTGCGCTACGACTACCAAGCCTTTTCGTGGGGCGCGGGCTATACGCGTCTGAAGAACGTGTCGACCGGCACGACGGCCGGCAATTTCAGCAACGTCGGGACGTTTGCCAACAACTCGCCGGTCAACTCCGGCTATGCCACGGCAGACTCCGCCCAGCTCATCGCTACGGCCGCGCGCTATACGTTCGGCAAGCTGATGGTGGGTCTGAATTACTCGAACGTTCAGTACAAGCCAGGCGCGCTGTCGCTGTTCACGCAGTCGGCCACGTTCAATACGGTGGGCGTGATTGCCACCTACGATCTGACGCCCGCACTGCGGCTCGCTTTCGGCTACAGCTACACGGCTGAGAAGGCGCGCAACGGCATCAGCTCGCCGGCCAAGTACAACCAGTTCTCGATGGAACAGTTGTATTCGCTGTCCAAGCGCACCGCGTTCTATGCGATTCAGGCGTACCAGCGTGCCAACGGCCAGACGCTGCGCGCATCTGGGGCGAGCACGTCAATCGTGGATGCCGTGGCGTCGGTGGGCGACTCGCAGAACGGCACGCCGTCGAACGGGCGTAGCCAGTTTGTGGGCATGGTTGGCATTCGGCATTCGTTCTGATGGATAGCAAGCCCAAAACTTGGCTTGCGCCGGGGCCAATACATACGCTGCAGGCCGGCGCGCTGACGATGGATGTCGCGCCGGCGGCAGGTGGCCGCATTGCCTCGTTGGCTTCGGCCAGCGAGGGCGGCCGTCGGGTCGACTGGTTGGCGCCGATGTCGCCCGATTGCCTGCGCGGCGGTTTCGACGGGCTGGCATGGCCCAAGGCCGGGTGCTATCCGCTGCTGCCGTTCTCCAACCGCATCCGCGATGGGCGCTTCCATTGGGACGGCCGCGAGGTCCGTCTCGCGCCGCATCCGGGCCAAGCGCATGCCATGCACGGGCTGGCGCACGCACGTGTATGGACGGTGAAGCAGGTCACAGCGTCGTCGATCGAACTTGGTTTGCGCTATGTGCCCGAGGCAGACAACTGGCCCTGGCCCTTCACCGCCACACAAACGCTGGTGCTGAGCGAATCCGGTCTGGATGCCGTCATGACGCTGCGCAACGATGGCGACAGCAGCATGCCGGCTGGTGGCGGCTTCCATCCGTACTTCGCGCGCAGGCCCGATACGCGCGTGCAGTTCGATGCTGCGACGATGTGGCCGACCGATGCGGGTGAAGTCGCCGTCCGCCGCGAGCCGATCACGCCGCAGGAAGACTTCTGCCACGCCCGCGCATTGCCGGATGCAGCGCTCAGCGTCTACTACAGCGAATGGCAGCAGCGTGCCGTGGTGTCGTGCGCGGGCGGTGTGCTGACGCTCAGCGCTGATGACCCGCTCGATCACTTCATCCTGCACGCGCCACACGCGCAGCCGTATTTCTGTCTGGAGCCCATTTCGCACGTGGCCGACGCGATCAACCTTGCGGCCAAGGGATGGGAAGGTACGGGCCTACGCGCTCTGGCGCCTGGCGAGACGCTGCATATGCACATGCAACTGCGCATCGAAACAACGGCCTGAAATGCGACGCCGCGCTAGCGGCGCTCTCCGGGCCACGGCGCTGCTTTGCCGAACCATTCCGTCAGGAAGTCGATAAACGCGCTGACCTTGGCCGACAGGTTGGCGCTCTCCGGATACACCGCGAAGATGTCTGCCGCGGGCGGCGGGGGAGAGGGGGCTGCGGAACGATCGGCCGACGCCACGAGCGTCGGCCGTTTTGTTTTCCGCGCACTGAAGCGAAAGCGCGTCGCAAATCGCGCAAATGAAAAAGGCCCGACAGTTGCCTGTCGGGCCTTTCATATTCTGGTGGGGCGTGAGTGACTCGAACACTCGACCTACGGATTAAGAGCCAAGGCGAACACACTGAAGATTACTGGCAAGCTCTTGTTTTTACAAGGCATTTCGCTTCCGCAGGCTGCTGAGGCTTACCCCGAATTTCCCACGATTTCCGGCAGAATTCCGGCAGAGTTGAGGGGCGGTTACCCCAACTTGGCAAGTAGATCTGCAGGGTTGAGGTGTGTGTACCGCTTCAGCATCTGCATACTCCTGTGGCCGGTGATACTGGCCACTTCCAGCGGGTGGAGGCCCTTCTCGAACAAGCGGCTGGCGGCTTCGTGGCGTAGATCGTGCCAGCGCAGATCTGCGAAGCCGTCCTCGCTCTTGACGGCCCGTTTCCAGACCATCACGACTGCGTTGCAGGTGGTGCCGAAGACAGGGCCCGTCAGTCTGGATGGGTTCACATCCACGGGGCCAAATCGGCTCCGTTCAGCATCCATCAGCTGATCGCGCTGCCACAGCGCGGCCAGCGCTCTCAGCACGTCCAGTGCACGGCGCGACAGCGGCAGCTTGGCCGGTACCCCCTTGTTGTCCGCACCACGAGCCTCCGGTGGGAACTCGATCATCCGAGTTTCAAGCTTGACCCATTCCCAGCGCAGTGCAAACAAGGTGCCTTGGCGCAGGCTCGTCTCGATGGCCCACTCAAAGGCGAGCGGCGCCCACGGATTGCTGCTGGCGGCCAGTTTGCTACGCAGGGTCTCGAATTCCCCTGGGCGCAGGCGTCGATCGCGTGCCCGGCTGCCAGACGGCTTGCGGATGTTTTTGAGCGGGTTGGTGAGCGTCTCGAAGCCCCATTCCTTGCGGGCAATCTCAAACACGTGGCTGACGATCTGTAGCTCAAGCCGGATCGTGTTCTCGGCGCGGCCATCGGCCCGGCGGGCATCGCGGTACTTGGCGAAGTCTGCACCGCGCAGGCTCGCCAGCGTGCGCCAGGCGAGCTCATGTTTCTGCCAGCGTGTGATGCGGGTTCTTTCTTGTTCGGGGTATCGCTTGGAAGGAACGACTTCGCGCAGGTAGCGGGCAAGCGCTTCGTTCAGGGTGGTCCGCTCGGCCTCGGTTCGATCCACGTAGACGCCGATGGTGATTTCAGCTTCTGTGCGCTCCGCCCACTGCTGGGCCTGCTGTCGTGTGTCGAAGGTGCGGTAGATGGGCTTGTGTCCACGCTTGCGGACTTCGGCACGCCAGTAGGCGCCGCGCTGACTGATGTATGCCATATGCAAAAATGGTTTCTGGAAATATTTAAAGAATCATATTGTTGATTAGGGAATTTTTGGGAATTAAGTTAGTGAGATTGGTTGGTGACGAAATGAACAAAAAAAATATATGCTTTTTTATCGAAAACGATTCGAACAACACATTCAGCCAGAGCGGGGAAGATTTATTTTGTGGTGCGGGAAATTTTGAGTAACGTCTGGTGATCGATTGTGTGAACCGGAGTTGACTTAAATGAAGAAAGACCAGGACTTCCGCGCCGCATTTGCCCTGATGGACCCTCGCGCAATCATCAGCCGAGAAGAGCTTGCGGCCCTTCTGTGCCGGTCACCGGCTGCGGTTTCTCTGATGGCCCATCGTGGGAAACTGCCACGCCGCGCCTTCCCTGGAGAAAGGAAAGCATGCTGGTTTGTGGGGGACGTGCGCGATTGGCTTGACGAATTGGCGAGCGACCAGCCTGCGACAGCAGGTCAAGTCGAAGACATGTCTGAGCGCCGCGTTGGACGTCCGCGCAAATTTGTGGGCTGAACGAGCAGCCACCCAGCATGGGCAACATGGCACTAAAGAATCTTGGCACCGCCAAGGCCATGGAGGGCGAGTCGACAGTTCGCAGGGCTGGCCCTATTCCTGCGTGTGACATTCTCTCCAATTTCCCACGCGTTCAGCAGCTCTCCGCCGCGGAGATACAGCGCCAAGAGGAACGGCGCCAAAAAGTTGTTGCTGGGGTTCACGATCGCGACGTGCCTGACACGTCGACGCAGCAACTCCCTCCTTGGAAGGGGCACCTGCGCAGCCTGCCAAACGTGATCGTGCGGTCGGCACTATTTAATGCAAGAAACAGAAAGACGCCGCGCGCCACTCTGAAGAATCAGAATATAGAAGTCATAGGCGAGGGCATCATCACATACACGGGTGAGGAGTTGCGCCAAGACGATGAAACCGTTTGGCTCCAGCTCCTTCAACTCGCCCAGCCAAAGCCAGCAGGCGAGGTGATCACTTTCGTTCCCTATGCGTTTTGTAGGGCTGTTGGCTGGGGTACGGATAGTGGCAGCTACGAACGCTTGCGGGAATGCCTCACCCGGATGCAGGCGACATCCCTGAAGATCGTTTCTGGCCATCTTGGAGAAGGAGTCAGTCTTTCCATGATTCCACTTTTCAGATGGCAAGACGCTACCGGAAAGAACCTTAGCAGGTACGAGGTAAGCATCGCTCCTGGTTTGGTTGAGGTATTTGGTGACAACCATTTCACGTTGGTCGAATGGAAGCAGCGCCTGGCGCTGCCTGTCGGCATAGCCACGTGGCTACACGGGTATCTCGCCAGTCATAGGCAGCCGTTGCCGGTCAAGATCGAGACTATCAAGCGCGGCTCTGGCATCACAACCGAGAAGCCGGCGCACGTGCAAGCACACGTTGAGCGAGCTCTAGAGGCCTTGGGAAAGGTCGGCTTCCTGAAATCCTGGCGCATCTCAAATGGCCTAGTGAAGGTTCAGCGCGTCTGACTCAAATGTCGTGTTTTGGGTAACCGCACCCCCTCCGGTACCTCTGGGGTGTTTGCCCTTTTTGGGCCTGGAGCGGCACCAACCCATCTTAGCCGTAACATTTTTGCCCAAAAAAATAGTAGGTTCCCGCACGAATTGTGCGGTTTCGGGACCCGTGTTTTGGGTAACCGAACTATCAGGTTATGGGTAACTGAGTACCGTGTTTTGGGTAACCGGGCACCGTGTTTACAGTGACAAAACACCGTGTTTTGGGTAACCGAGCATCCGCGAAAATCCTTGCCCCGTAGGGATTTTCGGCATTCCAAACGAGCGCTAACCATTCTTTAACCTATTTTTAACCTAGGTAGATGCTCGCCCGCAAAGCCCGATCACCCCCGGCGCTGCCGGGGCCTGTGCTCTCCCGAGAGGGTCCCCGTGCCCCTCGATCGTTGCGCGATGGCGGGCGCGCGCATAGCTTGCCCGGAACGGGAGGCTGGACGTTACACTTGCATCATCAATTTCAGCAAAGCGAAGGGCTATGAGCTCCGTCTCCAATTGCAGTGACCTCTCCCATGCGGAAAAGCTGTACTACCGTGATCGCATTCGGGAGGCCAGATACAGTGCACTTGCTGACGCCGAAGGCTTCGAATCGATTTGCTTTGCGCTGGAGGCCTTGGGGCTTCGATTGAACCGAAAGCAAGGGGATATGGGGCGGTACAGGGAAGAGCTGAAAAGCCTGTCCAGCCGGTCGAGCACGCTGGAGCATCTTCCCGTTAATGGCCAAGGTTATCACTCATCTTTTGACGCGCTGTACCACGCGGTGAGCTCTGCTCGCAATGACGCAATGCATACGGGCGTCTACGCCAGAAGCGTCACCCAGAAGGCTATGGAACTCTGTATTGGGTTGGAGGAGGCATTGATGGCAGACCTGGACAAGCATGGGGTGGTGGCTGACTACATGGTCAAGTCACCAATTTCCGTTCAGCCCTGGCGGCCGGTCGCACATGCTAGGCAGCTAATGTTGATGCATTCGATCTCGTACTTACCTATTAGGATCGAGAGCGACTGGCTAGTTCTATCCGAGACTGCCGTCTTGCGCTACTTGGGCTTGATTGGTCGGACATATAACGGCCCGGAAAGTCATGCCAGAAAGGAGCGCTTGGGTACTCCTATCCTAAATGCCCGCCCGAGGTTGCAGTTGAGCCCTGCGGCATTGCTGGTGGAAACCGCTCCGTTGGAGGACCTGATGGCGAAGCTGCCAGGAGAGAACTCCACCGGGATTTGGTTGGTGCTCGATGACCTGGAAGACACGACAAGGCGTAATCTCGTAGGAGTCATCACCCCGTTCGACTTGCTGTAGAGAGTACGGATGGGCGAGGTCGGCCAACAGTCGGCGGCCAATTTCTGAAGCCGGCCGGACTACGGCGTTAGGCATATTTCGAGTTGGGGAGCTTAAGCTGTGCTCCAGGCGTCGCTGTAAATCTGGCAAACGCACTGGCATTCTGGGTGCCCGACTACTGATCTCTGGGTGGTGCGATTATGCTTTGCGACCAGATCATTGACATCCTCCTCAGCGGGAGGTCTATCCCCGATCAGTTGAAGGCGCCAAGTTCTGGTGGCGTGTATGCATTCTTTCTAGTTAGCACGAATGTGCTTGCTCCCTTTGAGGTGCCAACCAACGGACTCATCTACGTAGGCATGTCCTCAAATCTGGCACAGCGGGAGTTCGACGCACATCTGAGTTCGGGCAACACTGGCCGCTCGACGGTGCGCCGTTCGATTGGGGCCATCTTGAAGCGTCAACTCAAGCTTACGGCGCGTCCTCGTGGACGGGGGAGTTCGGCTACCGACTTTACGAACTACCGCTTCGATCCTCAAGGCGAAGCCCGATTGAGCGATTGGATGCGGACGAGCTTAATGATCTCGGTGCATCCGGATGTCAACTACGCCGCACTGGAAAGAGACTTGATCCTTTGCATGAAGCCCATTCTCAATCTTACCGGGTGGTCGAATCCCAACAGCATGGAAATTGCAGCCCTACGAAAAGCGTGTGCCGATGAGGCTCGGCAACAACGCGAATGACCTGTTAGCGGACGAGTGTCGTGGCGACGAGCAGGATTAGATGCCCAGCCTCGCTAAAAGAGCCATCTGATGGGACGTCAACCGCTCAACAGCCAACGCCGGATGGACTTGCCTGTGATTGTCTTCGCAAACTAACGTCCCTGCAGGTATAACCCGTTCGCATCTTTCGAGCACGGACACGGTTGCTGATACCCACATCGGCGGCAGCCAAGTTGGCTCCTATTATCCGGACAGGCCGGGTGGGGTGGGTCACTCTCGTGTCGGCACAGCCACGATTTCCACATACCCGATCAATTCCGCCGAGTAACTACCATCGCCGTTTGCAGTCCCTTTGTGCTTCAGTTCTCGCTGCAAGGTTGGCTCGACGGTGCGACCGAATATATCGATCCGCTGCTCCGGCTGGAAGATCGGCGTGGTGGTGGGTGCAAGGAGGTATTTCTCGCTCAGACGTTCGACTGCTGGAGCACGTGTACCATCCCGTTTGACCGCGATAGGCTGCACCGCCACGCGGCGCTCACCGTTTCCGACAGACGCTTCGACCATCCACAGCGACAGCAGCACCGGCTCGTCCACGTCGCCCGACACGGCGATGCCGACTTCGTCCGGCGCTACGTTACGCCAACGCCGCAACTCCTCTTGCACTAGCGGATGATCCAGGCCCATTAGTTGCAGTTCGTCCTGATTCGTCGCCTCTTCGCGGTTCAAGGTGAAGCAAGCGCGGCGTGTACCTTCAGCGGTGACAAGGTCGTAAATGGTGTCGCTCACCTTCACCAGCTTTTGTTGACGATCCGCGACGGCCGCCGAAAGGAATCGCACCAGCCGATCCAAACTGAACGACACGTCTGAAAAGGGCTTGTAGTCGTCCAGGCTGAAACCGTCGAGATCTTGGAACAATTCGAATACCACCTGCTGCGCCTCGCGAGAGTTGGACAGCGCTGCGTCCAATTCCACCTGTGTGCGTTTCAGCTCGGGGTCCGAAAGCGCCTCCTGATAAAGGCGGTCGTAGTTCAAGCGTTCGGACAACTGCCCAAGAATCTGCGCGCGGAGGTCTTCGGCTACGTTTCCCTGTTCATCCACCTTGCCAACTGTACGCGCGATCTCGGTTAGCTTTTCGTCCAGAAGCAAGAAGATTCGGCCTTCGATGGTGTCCGACAGTACGAGGTTGTAAATCTGTGCCGTGTGGCTCTGGCCGTAGCGATGAATCCGTCCGATTCGTTGCTCCATGTCCATCGGGTTCCATGGCAGGTCGAAATTGAACAGGATGCGCGCGAATTGCAGGTTAATGCCTTCGCGTCCCGCCGCCGTGCAGACGAGCACACGCGGGCCGTCCTTCAGCCGGAAGCGACGTTCTGCTGCCACCTTGGCTCCGTGGTCGCCACCGCGCAGCACCACCACGCCCTGACCTGGGAACGTCTGCTCGATCTCGCGGGCGATCATGTCCACGGTGCCGAGGTAGGTGGCGAAGATCACGATCTTCTCATTCTGGTTCTGCCGCCACAGCGTACCTAAGCCATCGAGCAGCTTCTGCATCTTAGTTTCGCGCTGCGGCGGGAATACGCTCAGCAGGTCGCGGATGCGCAGGCGCTCCTCTGGCAGGTGCAGGTTCACCACCGCCGACACGGTTTCTTCTGCGTGCACGGCCGAATACTCGCTTCCATAGGGATCAGAGGCCATCTCCAGGGCCTCTTCGTCTAGCTTCTTAACCAGCCGGAATTTGAGATCGGCCAGCACGCGATCCACTTCGCTGCGCCCGACGTTGTCGAACGGCAGGTCGAACTCTTCATGGATCAGCTCGCGCGCTTCCCCGGTCAGTCGCTCACGGCCTTCAATGTCCAGCTTCTTGTCGCGTAG
The DNA here is from genome assembly GCA_000955795.1 of Burkholderiaceae bacterium 26. Classification (GTDB taxonomy): domain Bacteria; phylum Pseudomonadota; class Gammaproteobacteria; order Burkholderiales; family Burkholderiaceae; genus Ralstonia; species Ralstonia chuxiongensis. The sequence continues at coordinate 415,062 of JYOB01000010.1, read as the reverse complement.
AAGCGCTTCATGCAGCGTCAGCATCAGCAGGCGGCGCTTGAGGGTCCGACGTACGGCAGCGAAGCTCGACGCTGCGATCTTCTGGAAGATCGCCATCAGGAAGCCTAGCGCGCGCCCTTGGTTGCCCTGGCGGTGCGCCAGATTGAATCCGTCCTCCAAGTATTCGCGCAGCTTCTCGTAGAACAGCCGTTCGGGCTGCGCCATCACAAAGGATTCTGTGTGAACCCATCGGCGCGCGAACAGCGGCGAACCATCGGGTTGACAGGCGTCTGCCTTGGTACGGCGGAACATGACCGTGTTGAGCCGGTGGCGGTTCTCCACCATCTCCTCGGCGCTGCGGAACAGCGTCGGGTTCAGCAATTGAACCAGCATCCAAAACTGGAAGTGGTTGCCTTGGTGAGGCGTTGCGGAAAGCAGCACAAGGTCGCGCGAATGATCCTTCAGTGCCTCAGCCAGCTTGTAGTTCTCGGTTTTCCGAACCTTGCCGCCGGCGCGGTAGGCGGTTAAGTGGTGAGCTTCGTCGAACACGACCAGATCCCAACGCGGCGCGTCCAGCAGACGCTTAATGCGCGCAGGGCGCTTCAGTGTGTCGATGCTGGCGATCAGCCGGTCGTGCTTGGCGAAGGCGTTGGTCTTGCGGTCGGTGATGTCGCCCTCAGAGCCGAACACTTCGAATTCAAGATTGAATACCTCGTTCAATTCGCGATGCCAGTTATTCACAAGGCCCGCAGGCACCACCATTAGCGCACGGTTTAGTTCACCTCGACTGGCCAGTTCGCGCAGGATCAACGCGGTTTCGATGGTCTTGCCCAAGCCCACCTCGTCAGCCACCAGATAGCGCCGGGGCGACGCGGTGGCGATGCGGTGCGTTAGTACCACCTGATGCGGCAACAGATCGATCTTGGCCGAGGTCAACGCCGAGGCGCTTTCCATCACTGGCAGTGCATGAGCCTCGTAGGATAGCCACGCCTTGCGAGCGCGCTCCTCGTTGCCGTCCACGGCGCGCAGAATGCGTTCGGTCCGTGTGTGCGCGCGCCGCAGCGAAGCCACCGGCACTCGGCGCTCGCCGACGCCGAAGAACGCGCGCAGGTAGCCGTCACGCGCTGGGTCGAGGACAACACCCTGGCCATATTCGTGGTGACTAATGCGCTCGCCGGGTTGGAATTGAATCTCTGTCGTCACGTGCCGATCTCACGTAATCCGCAGATGGAATAGGCCAGCGGGCTTACTGCCGTCGCGAAGCAGGATTTCCTGCGGGTACTCATTGGCTTGGCCCCACAGGATGCGGCCGAAGTCGATCTGATGCCCGTGGGGGGTGTGGCACAGCCAGCTCACTTCGTCGGTTGCAGTCTGCACCTTGATTCGGCTGTAGCCACCGGGCAGCCAGAACACCAGTGCCGCATCGCCCGCATAGGCATCTTGAAACGACAGCAAGGCGGGCTTAACCACATCGCCCAGCCACGTTTCCGCATCTATCGGCGTCAGCAGGTCGAGGCTACCGTCCAACCCTGCGACCACCAGCGTTTGATCGTCATTACTCGGTAGGTCCTCCGGCCAGCTTCCCGGTGCCTGCGCCGTACGCAGAAACTGACGCAGGCTCCACACCTCGTTGGCCGCGCAGATCTGGTTGCGCGCTTCCTCGTCCCATACCCAACTGGTACCACGCCGCTGCCACACTGTGTCCAACAATGGCCTCATCGGTCGTACTCCCCTTCGTCATCGAACAAGGAACCCTGTGCTGGCTGGGGTGCTTGGCTGGCATGCCACGCGTTGTAAATGGACACTGCGCGTGAAGCGGCGTTACGCGTGAGCTGATCCGGGCCATTGCGGTTGATCCACTCCAGTAGCGGCTTCAGCGCGACGTGCGGCTTGAAGTTATCGTTTTGCAGCGTATCCGAGGCATTGATGCCGCTGCCGTCGAAGCACGCGCCGATTAGCACCAGCACCTGATCCAGATCGGATGTGAGGCGGCGGCGATGCTTGCCCGACCATTCGCGCGCAAAGTCCAGCGGGTTCGTGCGGGTGAAGACCTTCTTAACTTCGCTGCACCAACCTCGCTGTACGAAATCATCCGATGTAGTGATCGTGCCCCGCAGGAATTTTTGCAGCTGGTCGCGCTTCAGCTCGCTCGCATTACCGAAAGTACGCAGAAACTGTCGGGTCATCGGCTCAGCATTGACTGGTGGGGGCTCCTGCCCCTTGTTGGCGTCTTCATCGATGAGTTGATTAATACCGATCAACGCCTCCTTGACCGAGATAGTTCGCTCCTCATCGACATAGACCTTGCCGTAGTGGCGCGAGAAGTATTCCAGCGCTTTGCCGCGCCGGATGACCTGAATGTCCGCGGCTGGCAGCCCTTCCTTCGCGTGGTTCTCCAGCATGGCCTGCAATTGGCGCACGTCGGCCATCACCTCACGGCGCATGCGGCCCCAGCTCACCGGCTTAGGTTCCTCGGTGCGCTTGCGGCAAACGTGAATAATGTCGTACTCGATTGTCTGCGAACCGAAGGTGCCCGGCTTCGCACCTTCACCCTTGGTTTCGTCCGACCGAATCGGATAGGTGGCTTCAAGGTAGTAGCCCGCCTCGAATAGCGACTCCAGCACCGCTACCCACGGCTCGTCCTCGCTATGGTGGAAGGTGAAAGCGAGAATTCCGCTGGGCTTGAGCGTGCGATGTGCCTCGCGCCAGCACTGCGTGAGCAACCGCTGATAGAAGCCGTCCGGATCTTCTGGCTCACGCGCGCGGTTGGCGACCGCCTCCAGCGACTTGGGCGTGTAGTCGGCGGTGAAGTAGTCAGGATACTTGTCCTTCAACGCAATGCGCAGCCAGACGTAGAAGAAATCGGCCAACTCCGAGTAGTGCAGCAGGCCGCCGAAGGGCGGATCGGTGATCACCAGATCGAGGCTGGCATCAGCGAGTTGCGTCAATTCTGTAGATGATCCGCAGTAGACCTCTGCACCGTTGACCGGGTCACCGGGAAATACCTTTGCGCTCTTACCACTGATCTCATTGGCGAATGCTCCATAACTCCTCAGCCCGTCGCTACTCACGGAATCCCACGGCTGCTCAGCCCATTCTCTGCCTTGCACTATGCCCTCGATACAAGAGGCCCAATTTCCGCGGCCGAGAGATGGGAAAACGCTGTTTTCCACCACATTAGTTTTTGGGTGGTAATTGTTATTGCTCATATGAGGCGCCAAGCAATCCCTACTGATGTCCCAGAAGCAGAACATGTTCTGGTTGCGTAGGTACTGCTGGTAAGCGCCAAGGACGTACTCGCGCACATTTGGGGAATAAGTGCCTGTGTCCTGTATCGCCTTTAGTAGCTGGGCATGCACGAGCAATTGACGCGGATTGAACATCGTCCACCAGTGTGTGAAGCCGTGGTTTGGAATTCCTCCGTTGTTCATGTGCGTCATGAAACCGTATGGCACCTCACTGGTCGGCCAATAGTTCAAGAGATCACTGTCTTTACGATTTTCCCACTCTTCAAGTGCGGCATCGTACTGTCGGGCGTGCGACTCATCGTAGGCAGCGAAGAAGCGGCCGCTATAAGGCTTGCGTGCCTCATCACGTTTTGGCGCATAACCTTGCACTGCATAGGCGGCCATCGGCCCAGTTTTTCCGGTAGCCTTGATGGTGGTCAACACATCCTGCGCTGTGCCACAAGCCGCACAGGCATAGTGCGATTTTTTAGGCACGGTGCCTTTCTCTGGAGCGAATGTGATATTCGTTTCTGGGCAGGTCACTTCCTCCGGCAGTGGGCCACGCACTTCCAGTAAGCGAATGTTCGCCGCACGCGCCTGGTCCCATCGCATAGTTGCCGCCACATCATCCTGCGCTGAGCCGCCAAAGGGCTGGCCGCTTGCATCCTGCTTCGCCTCGCCCGCCAACCATTGCGGATGCACCACCAGGCTAAGTTCCACCTTCTTGTTCTTGCCCTTGCCTAGATTCACGAGCGCGGTGTGGCCGCAGTGCGGGCAGATCACGCCCTTCCTGCGATCAAGCACGGAATATGGCGCTTCAGTCGGTGCAACGTAGAGCGGCGCGTCAGGGGCCATGCGCACAGCATCTTCCTCAACATGAAATGCCTTGTCGCACTTGCCGCAGGTGTGTTCCCAATGCTTGACGGATAGCGTCTTCACCGCCATCACTGGGCTGGTCATGATTGGTGTACGGTGGCCGCAGCCTGTCACCTGACATGGGCCGTGCTTGGCCCAGAAGGTGTAGATGATTTCCGGGCCTTCGTACTGGTAGTCCTTTCGCTCCTCGCGTGGAATCGTTAGCGGATCGAAGTTAGCGGGCATCACCTTGTTGCTGGGCAGGTGCGTCCATTCGCCTTTTTCGCCTTCCGGGCCGTCACAGTAGTAGTACGGCATGATCTGCGGCTTGACCTCGGCCTCGATGTCGGCAAGCAACTTCTTCACCTGCTCCAGATCGACATTCGCAAGCTCCTGCCGGACTACGAACCACGCGACCGGGTTGAGGTCGTTGCCGACCATTTGCATCCCAAGACGTGAGCCTTCCACCAGTGTGGTGCCGCCGCCCATAAAAATGTCCGCCACCTTGAGGTGCGCGAACGCTCCTTTCTTCTGGTGGTTGGCATAGTAGTTGTCCCATACTAGCTTGGCCGCATGCGAGGTATCTTCCGGCGCTTTGGTAGCCGCCGCGATCAACATCGAGCGAAACACGCTGGAGCGCCGCCGAGCCCACCACTTCGACATTTGATAGATGGGCTTGCCAGCGTTGCCTTCGATTACAGCCACCTGATTAACCGGCAGGATGGGGAAATCCACTTCCAGACAGGTCTTGGGTCGATTGGGATCGTTGAAATCGACAGTTGCCAGCACGGCTATCTTGCCTGCGCCGACGGCCTTGGCGACCTCTTGTGCGAGTAGTTCTTTCTTTGTTGCCATCTCAATCCGTCCAGCGCACAAGCGCGAACTGTTCAATTTGGTGTTCCGTTTTCAAGTAATCGCCCCAGTGCAGCCAGCTTGCAATTCCATCCTCGACACTGGATGAGAAATCTTCAGGTAATAGAGCACTAGGCTCTTCGCCTTCCTCGCCGGAAAAGAGTTCGTGCAGCATCCCGTTTGCAGCGTCGGATGGGATGAACCCTTCGTCAGATTGAGGGTTGCCGACCACTCCCTTCAGAAAGTACGCCAGCGTGTGAGCACCTTCAGGGATAGCCAATGGTGAATGGAAACAGAGATCGGAGCCTTGCTCAGCGAAGCTATAGCTGTGCTTGGCACTCGTCACCATGTCATGTGGCGGAATCGAAACATGCTCACGTAGCACCGGAATGGCGTTGAAGTTCACCGTGCCACCGGAACCGTTCATCAAAATATCTTCCAGTTCCCACGGGTCGTACCGCCAAAAGCGAGGCCATCTGCGCAAACCTGCCAGATGAACATGGAACCGATAGGCAGAACGATCCAGAAAAAGCGGACACACGTACGCTGCATCACCAACATTTCGCGTGACTAGGCGCTTGCGCAGACGAAACAGGATGTTGTGCTGGTAGTCCTTGTGCGATGGCTGCTTTTCTCTGAGGCTGAAATACAACGCGCGAGGCGCTACTGGCAATCCAAGCGACTTTCTATCGCTAATGATCTTTGCGGAGCTGGCGTCCGGATAGGCTGATGGCCGTTTGAACTGCATGTAGAACGGTTTGAATCCGGATATGCGCCCATTCAATCGCGCGTCAGCGCCAAGCCATCGCTCCCGCCCACGGGAAAACGGTTCAATCGAAAACCTGAAGCGCGGGAAGCTCAAGAGCGAGAGAAAACTCTCCAGCGCAAAGCCGACGGTGTCTTCCGTGAAGTCAGCATCCAGTCGTAGGCTGTTTTTGTTTACTTTTGCCATGCTGTTTGCGCTTACATCGTGATTTCAACGAAGGGGGACAGCACTTCCAGCAACGATAGGCCGCCATGCGTGAGAGTCGGATAGCCGCCTTGGCTGCGCCATTTTCTGCGGCCCAAGGCCAAAAGGTGCGCGCCGTGCGGGCTGTTGATCTGCAATGCAACAGGCGGAACGAAGGGGCCGGTGTCACCTGCGCCCGTCTTGTTGCGCCCGCTGGAAAACGTCTGCTTGAGGAACTGACCGACTTCGCCATCGGCGTCGGGGAAGTAGCCAGTGGCTGCATAACCATGATCGGACGTAATGACCAACCGGCGCCCGGTAGCCAGACGTTCGACGAAGGCCCAGAATTCGTCGCTGGACAGTTGCTCGGCCACGTCCTTCGTTAGCGGTTCCAGCCCTTGGCCTGCGCCAGAGCCATCGTGCAGCTTGGCGTCCGGCCAGTGGTGCCAGAAGATTTGATTTGGCGTACTGTTGATCAGGACTTCACAGTCCTTCCACGGAAGATCGACAGTTTCGGTCTGCGCCTGTTGCAGCTTGTGAGCCAAGCCGCCACCGTTGTTCTGTAGCTTGCTGCGGCTGGCGAAGCCGAGCGCGCGTGCGAATTCGTCGGTTTCCCCGGGCAGTTCGGACGCGTTGGCGCTGACCTCATGCAAGGTGAAGCCTCGCTCCTTCGCACCCTGCAACAACCACGGCAGTTCGCGCAATGACAGGCCATCGAGAATCAGCACCGCCTTGGCGCTGAAGGGTTCGGCCCACCAGCGCACCAAGCGATTCGAAGTCCGTTCGACACTGCAACCAAAGGTTTGCCACAAGTCCCAACCACTGGAGGAAAGGAATAGATCCAGTTCGCCGATTTCGCGGTCGCGCTTCACCACCTCGCTGGGCGCGTTGCCGGCAGCCAAGGGCTTCGAGGCGATCTCAATCGCGTGGTTGACGATGACGCGCCAGGCGTCGGCGTCCGTGCCTTGCGTCAGGGCGTGCAGTGCGCTAGCGGTCAGGGCCATCAGTCGTCCTCCTTCTCAAGGTTCAGCTCGAAGGTCATGCCTTCGGGCAGCTTCTTGAGCAGTTCCTTGAGCTGCGCGCCGGTGGCGGTGGACACCTTAATCGACACCTCGGCCACGCGCGTGGCCGGGCCGATGCCCCAACCTTCGATCTTGCCGATCAGGTTGAGCGGCGACGTGGCCGGGTTGGACAACGGGGTACGCGGCCTGGTGGCGGCAGTGTTGCCGCCAAAAATGCCACCCGGCGTGGGTGCAGAAGAAGTGCCGGTGGGCGTCTCGCCTCCGGGCTCAGGCTGCGCGGGCGGTGTTGTGCCATCGCCGCCGAAAATCCCGCCACCTGCCGGTGACGACGCCGGTGGCATGGAGCCACCCGTTGCAGGTACTGCGGAGGGCAGCATCACAGATACCTCATCGAGTTGGCGCCCCGTCACAGCAAACTTAGACTTAAGACGCTGCCATGCGATGTCTTCGTCTTCGCCAGGATGGGCTTGCAGGATATCCCTGCCACGCACATTGATGGCGACTCTGCCCTTAGCACACAGGCGCAGCAATCGCTCCTTCATCGTCGTTTCGCCTAGCCATGGGATGCAGTCCTGTCCAGCGGGACGCGGCTCTTGCAGTTCACGCAGCAGCTTGCCGACCGATTCGTTGTTGTTGGCGAATTCGAGGACCAGTTCCTCGAAATCCTCCGGTACGAACAGGTCACTGATCAGCGCCTCTTCGATGGCATCAGGAATCTGCGAGCCTTGCTTGTCGAGTCGCTCGACGCTGAATTTGCATAGCGCCGGGTCGGCAAAATTCCAGCGTTGCAGCACCGCGAAGCGGTCAAACCTTTTCTTGAGGTTGTCTCGTAGCGTGCTCTCGAACTCCTTGTGCAGCTTCTTGTATTCGGGGCTCTGGCTGCTCCATTCCTCCGCCTTCATCTCGGCGCGGGCGAGGATGAGCAGGTCACGATCCAGAAAGGCATTGGTATTGCCTGTGCGCGGCAGCAGGAAGCGCACGGTGTTGCGGCGCTTCTGCAACTGGTCTTTGAGCCAGCGGCCGAGCGTGGAGTCAAGCTTGTCCGGTTCTTCGGGCAGTACCAGGATGGGCAAGCGGTCGTCCCACTTTTCAGGCTGCTCGGCTTCGTCGAGCGATGTCCATGGATCGTTGGCCCAAGATTTCGGCAGGGCGATCACGCGGAAAGTTTTGGCGACTTCGCCGCTTCCGCCGATGACGTAGCGCACCTGTTTGGCGAGCTGCTCCTGATCGGTCCCATCAGCGAACAGCTTATCGTTGCGTGCGTAGGCCATCAGCTTGGCGCGTGGATTTTCTTCCTCGCGGAACAGCAGCTTGGCGCCTTCCTGATGGATGTTGAAGCTGTTCTCAACGATGGTTGCCAACTCGACCTGGAAGGCGTTGTCGTCTACCGGCTTGTCGCGGGTGATGTCTAGTTGTAGCGTGGCCGGCTCGGCTCCCGCGAGGTTACCCACGGCAATCGAACGCAACCACAGCGCACCGACGATTTCTTGCAGGTGCGGCGCGCTACTGGGGTGGTCGTGCCGTGCCTCCTGCACCGAGATGATGTTCTGCTGCGCCTTCTCGCGCAGCGTACGGTGGTGCTGGTTGGCCACGGCTTCAAGCAACGCCCCGATACCCGAGGTGCTGTCGTCCAGCCGAAAGTCGGCGGCGGTGAGCACAGGCACGGCATCGCCACGGCTCTTGTAGAGGTTGGCAAGGATACGGATCAGGTCGCGCGTTTCCTGTGCATCGGTAGCGATCAGCACCTGTTCTTCGAGCAGGCGCAGCAGGTGCGGCGCGTAGGGCCACGACTCGGTGAATTCCTGGCGCTTGCGCTCCTGCTCAGCAGGCGGAACGTCGAGCAAGCGGAAAGATTCCGCAACGTGCTGCGCGACCAGCGACTCAATTGTGCCGTTGGCGAGCTGCAAGCGGTTGTCGAACAAACGATGGAGCAGCATTCGGCGGCGATCTTGCTGGATGCGCTCGGCGCTGCCGCCAGCCTTGAAATCGATAGCGACCGGATTGACGCGATGCACCTGCTGGTAGGCGTCACTACCGCCGTTGCGCACAGAGATCACCAGCACCAACAGATCGGGGCGTTCCTTAGCGATCTCCGAAAGAATTTGGATGAAGTTGAACGCCCAGTTCTTCCACGGGTATTGCTTGGTGTTGGTAAGGCCGTCATACCACGTCTGGAACTCGTCCAGCAGCAGCATCGTCGGCTTGCTCTCCAGCAGCTCGATGATGAGCTTGTCGGACGGAATTTCGGTCTTGGACGCGCCTTGACCTTCCCACTTGCCCTTGATGTAGGTGCCGTTCGGATGGTTCTCGAATAGCACGTCCCACAGAAACTTGTAGCGATGCCGGTGCAGACTCTCGCCGATGACGTGCATCCCGTCGCGTAGCGCGATCTTGCTAATGCTGGGTTCAGCCAGCGTGGTCGCCCACGCATTGAGCCACGCACTGGTCGATGTCGGGTCTGTCACCGCATGGTAGAGGGCCGCCATCAAGTGAGACTTGCCGAGGCCGCGCTCGCCAATCACAACCACGGGGCGGCCTTGGTTGGGGCCAACCGCCTCGATGCCTTTCAGCAGGTCGTGTGTGGGGTAGGTGATTTTTAGGAATTGCTGGGCCGCAATTTGCGTCGCGCCGGTGTTCTGGTCATTGGACAACTCAATGGCGGTGCCCTTGAGGCGCTTGCCCTGGAATTCTTCTCGTAGAGTCAGACCAAGCATCGCTGTCGATTCCTGCTATATATGGGTAATGTCGGATTTGTTGCACATTCTATCTATAACTGGTGGCTGGGACATTCTTGGTCCATGCGGAACGCAGCTTAACTTGGCCCGTGATTGGCCTGCTTAGGCGCGATAGTGGCACTCCCCGGTCCGAGCCTGGCACCGATGAGGTGGTACGACTGAACCGGTCGGCAAACTTTCGAAGAAGGCGTTATTTCCGACGGAATTCAGGAAACTCAACAAAATGCGGCGTCGCGCGGCCTCTTGCCGATGCTCCGCGGTACAGACAGACGATCTGCCCTATACCCAGCTGGCCGAGCTCGTGAGGCTGGATCACAGCCACGCTTTCGCGTGTAACCGTCACTTGCCCCGAACTGGCCTCTGAATACCTTTTGCGCTCGGTTACACCCACCAGATCCGATATCAACTTGCGGGTCTGATGGTCGTTGAGCCGGAAGACCATCTGCACGTCTGCAGATGCGAAGAAGACCGCCGTCGCCCCCTTTCCAAACCGACGCTCGATTTGCTCAGTAGTCTGAAAGTACATCCAGGTTGGGATATGGCGCGAGCGAATCGTGTTCAGCTTTTCAGCTAGGCCAGGGATGGGCGGCATGTTGCCCAACTCATCCAAGAAAAGTGCGACAGGTGCACGCTGTCCTGCTGTGTCGATTAGGGCCGTCAACAGACCCGCTGCCGCAAATGCCAGGAGTGGGCCGAGTGCGCCGATCTTCGCCTCTTCGAACTGGAGGAACAGCGCGACTTTGCCACTCTTGCCCAGTTCACGAGCAGAAAAATCCGAGCGCCCGAGTGTCGCCTGGACGCTAGGCAAGCCAAGGTAATCGAGCGAGCGCAAGCAACCGGTGAGGCCCTGCAAGATCAACGGATCGGGCTTGGCTCCTGTCAGCCCGGCTGCCATCCTGCGAGCGAGGCGTGCCGCGGTTGCGCTGCTTGAGCGCTCGAGCATCTTGAGTAGCTCCACTGGGTCCGACTGGCCCGAAAGCAGATTGAACGCGGCTGGGAGGCTACCGCTGGGCTGGGTCTTCATGTGAAACACGGCAGCGCGCAGCCAGTCGCGCTGTGCTTCCACAAAGGGCGCTTCCTTGGCATCCCGAATCGGCAACAATGCCCCGCACAGTTCCGTGATGTCCGTTTCGTCATCAACGTCAGCGAGCGGATTCCAGTGGTCCGCATCCATCTCATCCCGCGCAGGGTTGATCCGCAACACGTGGTAGCCAGCAGCCAGAAGTGATGATGCAAGGATCTTGTGCAACTCGGGCTTGAGATCCACAACCGCGAATGGCAACCCATTGTGGCTCGCCTGCAGGATTTGGTTGATAAGGAAAGCAGTTTTGCCTGTGCCTGGTGGGCCGATCACCAAGCCGCGATCCTCCACCGAGACATACAGCGGCTTGCCACCGAATCGGCCGGCAAAGATCCGCGGTTTGCTCGGTGGCGTGCCACGCGCGCGAAGGTCGGCGGCGGCCTCGGCGCTATCTAGCGAGCGAGGGCGGTACGTCCAGCGGGCGCTGCCCAGCAACCACCACAACAGCGTGGCCACACCAACGCCGAGCACAACCGCTAATGCCGCAGCAGCCAGCAGTTCGGCTGGCCACAGACCGATCTGCTGGCGCTGCGCGAAGGCAAGTGCGTCGCCTAAGGCGACGCCATGCCGAGCGGCGGCAAGCTTGAACAGCGCGAGTGCTGTGGTGGCTGCCGCCATCAGGCCGAGCGCAAGCGCGAGGACCATGCTTTTTATTTTGTCGAGCAGCATGCTGCGAGATGCCTTTTGTCGTCGCACCGCGACGACGGTTTTGCTTTTCAACGCGAAGCGTCTCTACCACACGAAGTGAGGTAGTGACGCTTCGCTCTGATGCCGCTATTCCAACCACTGGGGCCAAAAAAATTAGTGATGACGCTTGCAATATTGCATGTCACAAATTACCTTTTCAACAAATAAGAGAGCAAAATTTAATTAATTAATCTGTGGAAAATTACAGAAACGTGGGGAAATGAAATGGGCTTGTTTGGTGATGAAAAGAGCGCTCAAATTGCAGCGCTTCAGCAGGAAAAGGGCGAGCTGGGAGCTAGGGTCAGGAAGATCTATGCCGCCTTCATTGAAGCGCGGGGCCGCATCGAACAGTTGGAAGGGGCACTTGCTGTGGCCAACGCAGAGGTGGCGTCCGCCAAGCGGCTCGTGGCCAAGGCGCGTGAGCGGCAGAAGGCCAGCGTGGAGCGGGCCAATCGCTTCAAGTCCAAGCTGAATAAGCTGGCTTGCCAGGAATCAGTTTAGTTTTTGTCTTTTTCTAAAAAAGACCACTCTCCCCGAGTGATTCTGTCTCTAGAGCCGTAAGGTGATTGAGTACGTAGGGGGTGAAAGGCAATAAGTCCTGCAAGGCTAGAGGTTGAAGTAGGCGCCGCAGGCGTGTAGAGATTGGCATCCAACACAGTTCATTGATAAACGTGGAAAAAGGAGAAAAACGCTGTAACCAGAAGTACCGCAGTAGGGATTGGAATGCAGTCAGTTTCTCGACCGGATTGAAAACGCCAACAGGCGCACCGGCGGCAAGCAGGCAGCATCAAATTCACTCAGTAGCACCTAGTCTCACCGTGCCGGGAAGCTCCGGTTTCCCGGCCCCCTCCATGACCTGCGGGTCATGTGAGCCTTGGTTCAACACTTACCAAAGCAATCTCCAGAATTCTCTAGAAATGAAGCACATCCTGGTGAAAGAGCTTGTCCAGCTATGTGAAAGAAACAGGGACGGCAGCTATTCGACCCAGGCAGCCCGCAAGGACGTCTTGATCCTCTCTGGCAAGCAGTTGCTGGCTGGGGGATTCAGGGATCTGGGTACCCAAGGGCTCAAGCCGAAGCATGTGCTGCACTTGGTGGAGCGCTGGAAGGCTGAAGGTCTTGCGCCCGCCACCCTGAAAAACCGCGTCGCCCATCTGCGCTGGTGGGCAGAGAAGGTCAACAAGGCCAGTGTCATCCCGCGTACAAACGCAGCGCTTGGCATCGATCGCCGGCAATACGTGACCAATCAAAGCAAAGCACACGATGTCACCCCCGAGGCTTTGAACAGGATCAAGGACGAGCGGCTGCGTGTCTCCATTGAACTGCAACGCGCCTTCGCCCTGCGCCGCGAGGAATGCCTGAAATTTCAACCGGCCTACGCGACGGCAGCCGGCCCCGACAAGATCCAACTCAAGGCAAGCTGGTGCAAAGGCGGTCGAGCACGTGAAATCCCCCTCCGCACCGAATACCAACGCGAGGTGCTGGCCAGAGCCTCGGCCCTGGCGGGCACTGGCTCAATGATCCCCCAGGGCCAGCGCTACGTGGAACGTCTGAAGCGGTACGAAAACGCTACCAACCGCGCTGGCATGTCTCGGTTGCATTGCCTGCGGCATGAGTATGCCCAGCAGCGCTACCAAGAGTTGACTGGCTGGGAGTGCCCGGCCAAAGGCGGCCCGACGGCCAGGCAGCTCACGCTGGAACAGAAAGCCAAGGATCTGGAGGCACGGCTCCAGATCAGTCAGGAGTTGGGACACAACCGTGAAGCCATCACGAGCGTTTATTTGGGGAGGTGAAAGTGCATCCGATTGATATCTACCATGTCTGGATCAACAGCCTGACGCAAGGCCAGACCGAGCAGGAACAAGTGGACAGGCTGGCCAACCTGCTGGCCGGTGTCCTTTCTGTACCCGCCGCGAGCACACTGCCAGAATTCGAGCGCTATCAACTGGCGCTGAATAATGCCCGCACTGGCTTCGCGGGCGTGTCCACGCTGAGCGACGCACTGATTGGCGTTTCTATCCGACTGCAACTGAAGCACATGAGCGACGAGCAGAAAGACCGCCAAGCAAAGCCCTTTCTGCAAACCATCTTCAAGAGGATCCGCCATGAATGAGTCAGCTTCATGCGACGATGTGCGGCAAATGGTGACAGAGGCAATTGACCAACTCTACCCCGTTGCGGCGCTGAGGGGGCTCGCGCGCTACCACGGGATAAGCGAGCAGGCTATGTTGGAGCGACTGGTTCAGAATGAGCTTGCCGCCCTGCCCAAGGAGTGAGGAGAAGGGCTGCCAATGCGTAGTTGGCGGAGTGTCGGCAGCCTTTGGGAAAAAGGGTATCCGCATTTCGTGGTTGATTTCGCATTGTGCGGTGCAATGTATCGTGCGACGTGGGTGAATGAGGGTCGCCGAACGGCCGCGAGCAGTCGGCGATGATAGAGTGCTTTCCGGCGTCGATCCTTCAACTTGCGATCATGAAAATCCGGACATTTGAATCCTTAGGCCAGTACCACGATAGCTGGGCAACGATCATTCTTTGCGCGCCGGATCGATTCCCTGAATACGACTGGGACACCCCCGCACGCGGTCAAGCACAGCGCTTGGAAGAGGCCTTCGCAAGTCTGGAAGCGGGGTGCCACTTCGCGGAGAAGAAGCTTAAAACGCCTCGACTTATCGGCGTTTTTCATGAGCTGCTGAAGATGTCCCATGAGGCCTATCTTGCCGGCGATGGAAAACGGGGAGCCCACGTATTGCAGGAGGCTGAGGGACTGGTCTGGCGGAGTCGCGCGTCGCGTTTAAAGCATGTAGTCGAAGCCGAGCGGCGAGCATTCGGCGACGTCGTTCTGTTCAAGGAGGTTGTTGTCTCGCCGTACCCTTACGAAGGCAGCGAGACGGATCTCGGAGAGATCCAGCGCAAGCTCTGGCTTCACGCGAGCGCGCAGATGGACGCCATGTCGACCGACGAGGTCAGCGCCACTCAAACGTGGGTGGTAGACGCCGACGGTGTGATTCGCATGATCAAGGGGCGTTCGAGAAAAGCCATCCTGCACGACGTAAGCGAAGGCGCCAGGCAGGCGCGGCTGCAGGGCTATGCGACGGCAAGCCTTATTGGTCGAGAACTTCTTTGTGTGGACGTTGAAGAGCACGGCAAGCCGCGTGTCTCAGTGCGGCGCTTGACCAGACCTGGTGAAGACCCTGTGCCGCGATTCCATCTCGATGAGCCCGAGATCTTCGCGTAGCCGGACGCTTAGTCATGCCGCGAACATCAGGCTCAGTTGGTCTGACCGCTCTCGCAATGTGGCTAAACGAAGTCGGGTTCCGGCCATGAGCAGTCGGTCACTGTCACCGCGACACAGTCATTTGAGTGACTGCTACGTATCGCGCAGCGGGCTTAGACCGGTAGCGCTTCATCAGCGCGATACAGCGCTGGTGGTCGCCACGCATGCAACTGCACCGGAAAGCGAATTCACGGTGCGTGCACTGGCGATCATTCTCTCGTCCCGGAGAGGAGGCGGCGCTGCACCTCAGCAGCGAGCAGGTCGTTCGGAACATCCTTCAGATCAGAAAACGGGCGAGCGCCTTCCGGGGCCCTCACAATCTTCATGCCCCAGCTATTGCGGCCGATCAAGACGTCATTGAGTGTGTGCAGAGTCATCAACTGAGGACTGGTTACGCCGGCCTCGTAATCCCGAATGCATTTAGCGGAGCGACCAATCTTCTCGCCCAGTTCCTGTTCAGTCATCCCATGCTGCGTGCGCAGACGCTTGAGGTCGGCGGCAAAGCCGTCCCAATCCAGCAGACCATCGTTCATTTTCCGCTCCAAGAATAGGGTCGCGTCTTCCCGCATGTCCCGGTGAATCACCGGCAACCCACGCGGGCGACCGGTGAGGCGCACCATATCATTTTCGCATGCGAAAACGCGCCGCGCCTCTCACCCACCGGCTCATGCGCCGGTCCGCGAAGCCGCAGGATCTGCGACAGCAGCGGCCCAGACTGGACGCGGGCGCTCACCGCGCGTCCAAGCGTCGGCCAGTGCCTGGGGGCGCCAAAACCATTCACGCTGCGGGCTCTCGATGTCCGCAATCCGTTGATGGAACCCCCCGTCGTCAGCCACTACCAGCGCTGGCAGCATCAGGTAGCGGTACAGGTCAAGGTCAATGCCGTCATTGACCTTCTTCGGGCTGCTCGGGTCATATGCGTGCTTCTCCTTACGGGTTCGGACCCATTGCCGCCAGATGTAGCGCATCTGGAGGTCCTGGCGCTCGGCCATAGTCGGCGGCTGCGTCTGGCTGCCGGCAGCCAGACGGTTGAGCGCAGCATCCAACGCCGGATGCACGTATTCATTCAACGGGTGCTCGGTGTCACCATCCGGATATTTGCTCAACCATTCGGCGTGCGCGGCGTCGAACTTCTTGAAAGCGTCAATCCAGTCACCGCGGTCTTCCTGGAGTTCCTCTTCACCGCTGATGCGCTCTTCCGACGGAATGCTCGACGCCGCCTTCAACGCCTGCCAGGCACGCTGTGACAGCGTCAGCGCCTCAGCTTCCCACCCCGCTGGCGAGTTCGACTCGCCAATCATCCTCATCAGGTCGACCTTCCCGAGCAGCACGGGCACCGTCGGGTTCAGGTACGTTTCGGCGGCGTTGACGATCGTTGCCAGTTCGTGGTCGGTTATCGAACCGCGGGCGTGCGCGGTCAGCATCTCGGCGCATGTGCCATCCGCGAGCGAGAACAAGTAGCCGTCCTTCGCCATGTCGGCAAACGTGGCGACCCAAGCCGGTACGCCATCGTGACCGATATTTCGCACGGGGCTGGTATCGAGCACGACAATGGTCTGTTCGTCGGGAATGAGTTTTCGTTGCGGGTGAGTCATCGGTGCCCCTCGTAGCGCTTCGTGTCGTTAGCGCAGACCGGTTGCCCATATGCGCTCCAGTCAAGTGGAGGCGGCGATACGCAGTTCAAGGGCCCCATCGGACACAACGACGACCGGCGGTTGTGGGTCGAACTGGGACGGTCAATCCCATCGTGAAGTCGCACTTCCGACGATACGATTCGAGCATTGCAGCATGCAATGAGGGCATCAACCAGCAAATGCGGATACCCGGGAAAAATTTCGCAAATATTTGCGACGACAGCAAAATTCGTCTGTCGTCGCCAATTTTTGTGCAACTATCCTAGCTTGGCGAGCAAGTCCGCCGGGTTCAGGTGGGTGTAACGCTTCAGCATCTGCATGCTCTTGTGGCCGGTGATGCTGGCCACTTCCAGAGGGTGGAGTCCCTTCTCAAACAGGCGGCTGGCTGCCTCGTGGCGCAGGTCGTGCCAGCGCAGGTCGGCAAAACGATCCTCGCTTTTGACGGCCCGTTTCCAGACCATCACGACTGCGTTGCATGTTGTGCCGAAGACAGGGCCAGACAGCAGGGACGGAGCGACATCGACTGGGCCGAATCGGCTTCGCTCGATGTTGGTGAGCAGGTCAAGCTGTCAGAGCGCGGCTAGTGCCCTCAGCACGTCCACCGCGCGATGCGACAGCGGGAGCCTGGGCGGTACTCCCTTGTTGTCTGCGCCGCGCGCCTCTGGCGGGAACTCGATCATCCGAGTTGCAAGCTTGACCCACTCCCACCGCAGGGAAAATAGGGTGCCTTGACGCAGGCTTGTCTCGATGGCCAACTCAAAAGCGAGCGGTGCCCACGGATTGCTGCTTGCTGCCAGCTTGTCTCGCAGGGCCTCGAATTCCCCAGGATGCAGGCGTCGATCCCGTGCGCGGCTGCCGGATGGCTTGCGGATGTTTTTGAGTGGGTTGGTGAGCGTCTCGAAGCCCCATTCCTTGCGGGCGATCTCAAACATGTGGCTGACGAGTTGAAGCTCTAGGCGGATCGTGTTCTCGGCGCGGCCGGTTGCGCGGCGGGCGTCGCGGTACTGGGCGAAGTCCGCGCCTCGCAGGCTTGCCAGCGTGCGCCAGGCGAGGTCGTGTTTCTGCCAGCGTGCGATGCGGGTTCTTTCCTGTTCAGGGTAGCGCTTGCCGGGAACGACTTCACGCAGGTAGCGGTGAAGCGCATCGTGCAAGGTTGTCCGCTCAGCTTCTGTTCGATCAACGTAGGCACCGATGGTGATTTCGGCTTCTGTGCGTTCGGCCCACTGCTGAGCTTGTTGCCGCGTGTCGAACGTGCGGTAGATGGGCTTGTGTCCGCGCTTGCGAACTTCGGCGCGCCAGTAGGCGCCGCGTTGGCTGATGTATGCCATTCCGGAGACTCCATGCGAAAGGTGGATGTTTCGCTTGGCCCGACTCTCCGTTCCGGCAAAATTCCGGCAAAGGGTACAGTTTCGGCACTGCGCCTCCTCGCTAGGGACGAAAAAAAAGCACCGACGATTGCTCGCAAGTGCTTGATTTTCTTACCCTCGGGGAGGGTGGTGGGGCGTGAGTGACTCGAACACTCGACCTACGGATTAAGAGTCCGCTGCTCTACCAACTGAGCTAACGCCCCGCGAAGAAACGAGACTATATCAACCTTTTTTGGATCGCGCTAGTCCTTTGCGCGAATTTTTTTCGAATCGGTTGTGTGACCGCGTAGCACGTCGATGAATTGCGTGAGTCCGTGCGTCGGATGCTTGTCGCGATGGCGCACGATCAGCAGCGGTCGGGCGATGCGCGGGAGGCCGCTGGCGACTTCGACCAGGCGGCCATCGCGCAACGCATCGGCCACCACGTGACGCGAGAGGCAACTGATGCCGTAGCCGGCCGCCACCGTGCGCTGAATGGCTTCGGAGTGGCCAAGTTCGAGCGCCACATGCAGCGGCCCGACCACTGAAGCGATGCGGCTATCGATCAGTTCGCGCGTGCCGGAGCCGGGTTCGCGCATCAGCCAGCCCGCTTCGCGCAGCGCTGCGTGTGAGACAGGCCCTGTTCCTTGGGTGAGCGGGTGCCCGGGCGCGGCCACGATCACCATCTCATCGTCGATCCACGTTTCGATTTCCAACGCCTCGCCGCGACAGGTGCCTTCAATCAGGCCGATGTCGACCTCGAAACGCTGCACGGCATCGACCACGTCCTGCGTATTGCCGATCAGCACGTCGAGCTGGCTGTCGGGTGCGATCTCGTGCCGGAAGCCCGCCAGCAGGGCGGGCAGCACGTAGTTGCCGATCGTGCTGCTGGCTGCGAGCTTCAGGCGCACGTTTGGCTGGGCGGTTGCGTGTTCCAGCGCATCGGCGTGATCAAGCAGCGCCTGCGCTTGCGGCAGAAGCTGCCGGCCCAGCGCATTCAGATGCAGGCGGCGGGCATGCCGGTCAAACAGCGGATGTCCGAGCGTGGATTCCAGCTCCGCCAGCGCTGCGCTAACGGCCGATTGCGACAGGCCAAGAGCTTCTCCGGCCGCGGTGGTCGTTTCACTGTGTGCGATGGCGGCGAAGACGGCCCATTGCCGAAGGGTGACGCGAGGCGCTTTATTATCCATAAAAGTGGTTGGAATTACGAAAATTACCTGTTTTACATGTTATCACGGCCCGCATATCGTTATGCGTATAACGAATAAGCAAGGCGAATGTGATGACGATTGCACAGAAGCAGTTGGCGCCCCAGGGCGTGACAGCGGGATTTGACGGGCGAACGCTCGCCAGCGTGGCGGTGTTGTTCGGGTGTGCGGGGATTGCGGTGGCGCTCGGGGCCATGCCGTGGGCTGGGCATCTTGGTTTGAGTGCGCTCACGCTTGCCATCCTGCTCGGCATGGCTGTCGGTCACGTACCGCGGCACCAGCGTTGGCTGACGCCAGGGGCAATCCAGTTTGCGCGCCATACACTGCTGCGCGCTGGCGTGATTCTCTACGGCGCCCGGCTGACGCTGGCGCAGATCCAGGATCTCGGTACTTCGGGTGTGGTGATTCCGCTGGTCGTATTGGCAGCGACGATGCTGGCCGGTACGTGGATCGGTACGCGTTGGTTTCGCCTCACGCGCTCACAAGCCGTGCTGGTGGCGGCGGGCAGTGCGGTATGTGGGGCGGCGGCTGTGCTGGCCGTTGCGCCAGCGGTGAAGGCATCCCCGCGCGAAACGGCCGTGGCGATCGCCAGCGTGGTGCTGTTCGGCACGATCGGCATCTTTCTGTATCCGTGGCTGTACGCGCTTGTTACGCATGCCGGTGTGGCCATCACGCCAGAGCACTTTGGCGTCTACATCGGTTCGACGATGCACGAGGTCGCCCAGGTGATTGCCGCGGCGCGTCCGCTGGGCGACGACGCCACCAACGCGGCGGTCGTGAGCAAGATGGTGCGTGTGCTGGCGCTGGCTCCGTTGCTCGTGGTGCTTGCGTGCACAACACCCGGTGAAGCTCAGGGGCCCGCTTCGACGTCTCCTGAGAATTCGCTTCGCAAAGCCGCCGGCCACGCCTGGAAAGCGATGCCCTGGTTTGCGGTTGGGCTGCTGATCGTGACGCTGCTGAATTCCGCCGGTGCGATCCCCGCCGCATGGCATGCCCCCATCGACGCCGTCGACACCGCCATGCTGGCCTGCGCGATGTTTGCCATCGGCACGCAGACGCATGTGCCGATGCTGCTGAAGTCCGGTGTGCGCCCGCTGCTGTGCGCCGCTGTGCTGTGGGTCGGGCTGGTGGGCGGCGGCGCGCTTATCAACGTGGGCGTGCGCTTGCTGGTGGGCTGATCTGGCACTTGAAGTTGCATGTGCAGAGGCGGCTGATTCTCTTCGATGGCGCGCAAGTCGCATCCGGTTGGCGACTTGCGCGCCGCGGCTTTTCATTCGAGTGAGGCCGCCTAGTATGAAGTCCTGAGTCTTAGGACAGAGGGGCAATCATGCAAACGCATCCCGTAGTTTCAAGAGACGAATGGCTCATCAAACGCCGAGCGTTGCTGGCGCGCGAGAAAGAGGCCATCCACCTGCGCGACGCCATCAACGCCGAGCGTCTGGCGCTGCCCTGGGTCAAGGTCGATACGGAATACGTATTTGACACATCGGAAGGCTGGAAGACGCTGGCCGAGCTGTTCGACGGCCGTAGCCAGTTGGTGGTCTACCACTTCATGTTCGGGCCCGACTGGGATGCGGGCTGCCCAGGGTGCTCCTTCTTCTCTGATCATGTTGGCGGAATGCTCACGCATCTGAACCACCATGACGTGACGTTCGTCGCCGTGTCTCGCGCGCCAATGGACAAAATCGCGGCTTACAAGAAGCGCATGGGCTGGCAATTCCCGTGGGTATCGTCGTTCGACACGACGTTCAATCACGACTATCGCGTGAGCTTCTCGCAAGACGAGCTCGCTAGCGGCTCGGTCGACTACAACTACACCGCTACGCCCCGCGAAGAAGCCCATGACGAACTGCCCGGATTGAGCGCGTTTTACAAGGGCGAGGCGGGTGATATCTTCCACACGTACTCGACGTATGCGCGGGGTTTGGAAGACATGGTTGGTACGCTGCTGCTGCTCGACCGCGCGCCGCTCGGCCGTAACGAGACGGGCCCCTTGTCATGGGTGCGCCGGCACGATGAATACGAAGATGCACCGAAGGCGCACGCGTGCTGCGCATCGTAAGGCGCTGGAGCGGAAAGAAAGGAGGGGAGGCGAAGAAAGGATTGGTGCCCGAGGCCGGGATCGAACCGGCACGCGCCGATTAGGGCGCAGCGGATTTTAAGTCCGCGGTGTCTACCAATTTCACCACTCGGGCTGGGGCGACGGTGCAAGACAATACACGAGACCGATGCCGAAAATGAAAACGCCCCGCACGAAGCGAGGCGTTTTGTTATTTTGGCTCCCCGACCTGGGCTCGAACCAGGGACCTACGGATTAACAGTCCGGCGCTCTACCGACTGAGCTATCGGGGAATCGCTGCAACAGCGAAGAAATGAATTCTAGCTAGTTTCCGATCTGCCCGTCAACACCTTTTTTGCGATGCACTACAAAAAGGGAGGGTAGGCAAGTTCACTCAACTAGTTCAGCCGCGGTCGAGGTACTGCTCCTTGTCCTTCACGTCCTTCCAGTCGTCGGCGTCGGGCAGGGGTTGCTTGGTCTTGGTGATGGACGGCCAGCCGGCTTGAGCCAGCTCGACATTGATGGCGATCCACTTCTGCTGATCAGCGGGCACGTCTTCTTCCGCATAGATGGCGTTGACCGGGCATTCGGCCACGCAGACGGCGCAGTCGATGCACTCGTCCGGATCAATCGTCAGGAAGTTCGGGCCTTCACGGAAGCAGTCGACGGGGCAGACGTCCACGCAGTCGGTGTACTTGCAGCGGACACAGCTTTCGGTAACGACGTGAGTCATTTCGCTTGGAAGTTGAAGCTAGGAATTCGTGGGGCGCGCGGTCATGGATGCTTGTGCGTTCCCATGCCGGCAATCCCGCATTGTAACGCACCGGCCGTGCCCGACTGCAGCGTCATCCGCGCGTTGTCAGACAGTTTTTGCATGTGTTTATGCGTTGGCGCAAGGTTTGACCAATCCGCTATTGCGCATGCTCGATCACCATCTGAACGCGCGTGATGCCGTTGAAGGTGTTGTTGTCGAGTCGGTAGGCCACATACGCTGAGGCGCCCAGCGGCTCGGCGTGGTTGAACCAGATCGCGTCGAAATGCTGCTTGCCGCGGCCAAGCTTGAGTTTCAGGTGCTTCTCTTTCAGGACAGCCTGCGACAGCACATCGAATTCGCCGCAGAAGCTTGGCGCCGGAAAGCCCTGACCCCAAACCTGGGTTTCGAGCAGCTCGACGAACTGCGGTGTGAAGCATTCCGGGTCCGCCTCGCCGTCGGTTTCGAGCACGCGTGAGAGCAGCGCCTCGGTCAGCCATTCGCGGCCGACGGCCTCGAAGGTCGAGACGAATGCATCGAAACCGTCTTCGCGCAGCGTGAGTCCTGCCGCCATGGCGTGGCCACCGAACTTCACGATCAGCCCCGGGCTGCGCTTGTGTACGGCGTCTAGCGCATCGCGCAGGTGGAAGCCGGGAATCGAACGGCCCGAGCCCTTGATGACCCCATCATCACCGGGCGCAAAGGTGAAGACGGGGCGGTGGAATTTGTCCTTGATGCGAGAGGCGACGATGCCGATCACACCCTGGTGCCATGTCTCGTTGTAGACCGCGATGGTGTGGCGGCCGGCGCCATCCAGGGTATTCATGCTGTCGAGAATGGCGAGCGCTTCCTGCTGCATGCCGGCTTCGATCTCGCGGCGCTCGCGGTTCATGCCGTCGAGTTCGGCGGCGATGGCCATGGCGCGGTCGTAGTCATCGGTTAGCAGGCATTCGATGCCCAGTGACATGTCGGCCAGGCGCCCGGCGGCGTTCAGGCGCGGGCCCAGGCCGAAGCCGAGATCGAACGTCGACGCGCGACGCGCCTCGCGGCCGGCCACGCGGAACAGCGCGGCGATGCCCGGGCACATCCGCCCCGCGCGCATGCGCTTGAGGCCTTGCGCGACCAGCAGGCGGTTGTTGGCGTCGAGCTTGACCACGTCGGCCACGGTGCCGAGTGCCACCAGATCGAGCAGCGCATCAAGGCGCGGCTGATCCTGCGGAGTGAACACGCCGCGCTTGCGCAATTCCGCCCGCAGTGCCAGCAGCACGTAGAACATCACGCCCACGCCTGCCAGATTCTTGCTTGGGAAGCCACAGCCCGGCTGGTTCGGGTTGACGATCACGCGCGCCTCGGGCAACTGCGCCCCGGGCATGTGGTGGTCTGTCACGACAACGTCGATGCCCAGCGCATTGGCCGCAGCCACGCCCGCCACATCGGCGATGCCGTTATCGACGGTGACCAGCACGTCCGGCTTCTCGCGCGCGGCCAGTGCCACGATTTCGGGCGACAGGCCGTAGCCGTACTCAAAGCGGTTCGGGACGATGTAGCTGACCTGCGCGCCCAGCATGCGCAAGCCGCGCACGCCGACGGCGCAGGCGGTGGCGCCGTCGCAGTCGTAGTCGGCAATGATCAGCAGGCGCTTGCCGGCGGCGATGGCGTCGGCGAGGTAGTGCGCTGCGTCGTCAATGCCCTTGAGTTGCGCGGGCGGCAGGAGGTCGGTCAGCTCGGTCGACAGTTCGTCGGGCCGGGCGACGCCCCGGGCGGCGAGGATGCGTGCGAGGACGGGATGGATGCCGTGGCCGGCCAGTGTGGTGGCGGCGTCAGCGGAATGCGAACGGACAGCGATGCGGGTCATGCAGGATCAGGCTCAGGCGGCCATGGAAAGCGGGGAGAGCGCATCACGCAAGGTGCGTGGACGACTGAAGCGGCGCAGCCAGCCGAACGGGCCATTGGCGAGTTCGCGGCGGGTGACGCGGTAGTGAGCGTAGTGCGAGTCGCCGGTCAACACGAGCGAGACGGCGTCGATTCGGCCATCGGCCAGCGCATCGGCGGCGGGGGTGAACCAGTCGCGGTCGTACGCGCGCAGGGTTTCGATCCAGTCGTACCAGTTGGCGGAGAGATACGGCTTGCCGGCGTCGCCCAGCAGCGCGGCGGCACTCGTGTCGTCGAACGGCACGGCGGCCAGCGTTTCCGCGCACAGTTCAGTGGCGTTGCCGGCGTGACACAGGCCGGCGAAGAACGGATCGGCGCCGATCATGCGCTCGGCAATGGGGCGGGCGTCGACCAGCGCGCCCTGGCCGAATAGCCAGACCGAATTGACCGGCAGCAGGCCACGCGCCTCGCGCGCTTGGTTGACGGGGTGGTCGTACCACGTCATCTGGATCTCGTTCTGGAATTTGCGCCACGCGCGCTCCTGCTCGCCTTTGTGCATCCAGATGTCGATGTTGTGGCCGGTGGCACGCTGCGGCGCGGCGGCAATCAGGTCGCCAAAGGGCGAATCGGCGATGTACCAGCGCGCGGCGTGCGTGGCATCGAGCGTGATGCCCATTTCGGCGACCAGGGGGGCGATGGCGGTGCGCAGGGCGTCGGCGTCGGCGGCGTCCAGGCGCAGTTGGGCTGGGTCGAGCATCACCAGATGGTCCCGGGCGGCGTGGATGTGCACCGGCTGCAGGCAGGCCCAGGTGCGCGTGTCGGCGCTGCCGCCGTCCGCCAGGCGCATGTACGGCGCCGACGGCAGCGGAGAAACGGGTAGCCCGGCATGCGCAGCCAGCCAGCGCTCGTGCGGCAGCGTGGGCAGGTAGGCGTCGTCGTGGCGCTCGCGTTCTGCCTCGCGCGCACGCGCAAGCAACCTTTCAAGGCCCGGCAAGGTCAATTGACGGTAAGCGTCGTCCGCCACCTCGGCAGCGGGCGCGCAAAACGGGACAATCAGGGTGAGTTCAGGAATCATGGCTCCGAGATTGTAAACTTCCGGCTCGTCGGCCAGTGAGCCGGACAAATCACACCCACGGGGAATCCCCTTTGAAACTTCCATACGAATGGCAGATCGGCTGGCGGTATACGCGCGCAAGCAAGCGCGCCAGCCGCAACAGCTTCATCTCTTTCATCTCGCTCATCTCCATGCTCGGCATTGCGCTGGGGGTGGCGGCGCTGATCATCGTGCTCTCCGTCATGAACGGCTTCCAGAAGGAAGTGCGGGACCGCATGCTGTCGGTGTTGGCGCATATCGAGGTCATGGCGCCGAACAGTTTGCCGGACTGGCAGCGTACCGCCAATGAGGCGATGCAGAACAAGGAAGTCATCGGCGCGGCGCCTTACGTGGGCGCGCAGGCCATGATCACGCGCGACGAGGCGGTGCGCGGCGTGCTGCTGCGCGGGGTGTCGCCAACGGACGAGCCGAAGGTGTCGGACATTGCCAAGGACTTCAAGACGGGCACGATCGACGACCTGAAACCCGGCGAATTCGGCATCGCCCTTGGCAGCCAGCTGGCCAACGGCCTGGGCGTGCACCAGGGGGACAAGGTCACGCTGGTAGCGCCGCAGGGCACCATCACCCCAGCGGGCGTGTTGCCGCGCCTGAAGCAGTTCACGGTGACGGGCATCTTCGAATCGGGCCACTACGAGTTCGACAGCTCGCTGGCGCTGATCAATATGGAAGACGCCGAGCGCCTGTTCCGCCTGGATGGCCCGACCGGCGTGCGCCTGAAGCTGGTGGACATGGACCGCGCCCCACAGGTGGCCGAAGCCCTGTCGCGCACGCTGACCGGCGAGCTGTACATCCGCGACTGGTCCCGCCAGAACCGCAACTGGTTTGCCGCCGTGAAGACCGAGAAGAAGATGATGTTCATCATCCTCACGCTGATCATCGCCGTGGCGGCGTTCAACCTTGTGTCTACGCTGGTGATGACGGTGACGGACAAGCAGGCTGACATTGCCATCCTGCGCACCATGGGCGCACAGCCGGCCTCGATCATGAAGATCTTCATTGTGCAAGGCGTGGCGATCGGGTTTATCGGCACATTGCTCGGGGTGGGCTTCGGCACGCTCATCGCTTACAACATCGACGTGATCGTGCCGTTCATCGAGCGTCTCTTCCACGTGCAATTCCTGCCGCGTGACATCTACTTCATTAGCGAACTGCCCTCGGACCCCCGCGTGAACGACATTGCGACCATTGGCATCATTTCCTTCATCCTTGCGTCGGTGGCGACGCTCTATCCGAGCTGGCACGCCTCGCGCGTGAATCCGGCGGAGGCGCTGCGCTATGAGTGAGGCCGTCATGACTTCCATGGAAGCGCCGGCCGCAGCGCCGCAGGGCGTGGTGGTGCAGGCCGAAGGGCTGTCCAAGTCGTTCCACCAGGGCGGCTTGAATGTCGACGTGCTCAAGGGCGTGGACATCCGCATCGGCGTGGGCGAGAAGGTCGCCATCGTCGGCGCCTCGGGCTCGGGCAAGAGCACGCTGCTGCATGTGCTTGGCGGCCTGGATGAGCCGACGTCAGGCCGCGTCTCGCTGCTCGGCAAGCCTTTCACCGCAATGAAAGAGCGCGAGCGCAACACCTTGCGTAATCGGGCGCTGGGCTTTGTCTATCAGTTCCACCATCTGTTGCCAGAATTCACCGCGCTGGACAACGTCGCGATGCCGCTGCGCATTCGTGGCGTGGAAGAGGCGCAGGCGCGCCACACCGCACAGGCGATGCTCGAACGCGTGGGCCTGGGCCCGCGCACGGCTCACCGCCCGGGCGAGCTGTCGGGCGGTGAGCGCCAACGCGTGGCGATTGCGCGCGCGCTGGTCGGGTCTCCGGCTTGCGTGCTGGCGGATGAGCCCACAGGCAACCTCGACGACCACACCGCCGGTGAAGTGTTTGACCTGATGCTGGAACTCACGCGCACGCTGGGCACCAGCTTTGTCATCGTCACGCACGATATCGAGCTGGCGGGCCGCTGCGACCGCATTTTCCGCCTGCGGGAAGGCCATTTGCACCAAGAGCGCTGAGCCGGGCGGCACAATCGGAAAAGGCGGATTCCTGAACGCCGCGCTTTCAGGTACGTTGCCGCCTTTTCCAACGCAGAACGGACTATGTGGATCGACACCCATTGCCACCTCGACGCCAGCGACTTTGATACCGACCGTGATGCGGTCGTCGCGCAGGCGCATGCGGCGGGCGTCAACCACATCGTCGTGCCGGCGGTCACGCGCTGGAATTTCGATACGGTGCGGGCGTTGGCACATCGGCATGCCGGGTGCAGCTATGCGCTCGGCATCCATCCGATCTACGCAGCGCAGGCCAGTGACGATGATCTGCTCGAACTGCGCCGCCAGGTCGCCGCGTCAATGGATGACCCGCGCTTTGTGGCCGTCGGCGAGATTGGCCTCGATTTCTTCATTCCCGACTACGACGTTGCGCGGCAGACCGCCGTGTTCCGCGCGCAACTACGCATCGCTCGTGAATTCGACCTGCCTGTGCTGATGCACGTGCGCAAGTCGCAGGACCAGGTGCATAGCGCCGCCGCCAAGGCGGGCGTACGCGGAATTGCCCATGCGTTCAACGGCAGCCCGGAACAGGCGCATCGCTTTGTCGATGCCGGTTTCAAACTGGGATTCGGCGGCGTCTTTACCTTCTCGCGCGCCAATCGCGTGCGTCGGCTGGCGCAGGAATTGCCGATCGAGTCGATCGTGCTCGAAACCGACGCGCCCGACCTCGCGCCCGCTTGGCTGGCCGACGATCAGTTCGGCGAGCAGGGTCGCGTGCGCAATGTTCCGACAGAAGTCGCGCGCATTGCCGACGCGATGGCGCAATTGCGTGGCATCTCCGTCGAGGCGTTGGCCGAGCAGGCGCGCCGCAACAGCATCGAAGCCATTCCTCGCCTGGCAGCGCTGTTGCCAGTCTGACGGCCGCGCGTGCGTCTGTGGCTGATCGGCTTTGTTGCCGGTTGCATGGCATTGCAGATGCAGGCGACGCTGGCGCCGGTGTGGCAGCCGCTTGGCATGCTGTTGCTCTGTCTGTTGCTGGCGGCTTTTCTGCGGCGTCGGCCAATGCTGCTTCCCGCGTTGCTGGTCGCCAGCACCATCGCAGCGGGGTTTGGCTGGAGCGATTGGCGCGCGCAGCGGCGCATGGCCGTGGCGCTCAGTCCTGCGTGGGAAGGCAAGGACATCATCGCCACCGGCGTGGTGGCCGAGCTGCCGCAGACGGGCGATGACGCCACGCGTTTTCTCTTCCACATCGAATCCAGCAATGCGGGTGATGCCGTGCCGCCACGTGTGCGCCTGTCCTGGTATGGCACGCGGAACTGGGGCAACGTGGGCGAGGAGGGCGCAAAGCCCGACCGACGTGCCGGCATCCCCGATCTGCAACCCGGCCAGCGCTGGCAACTGACCCTGCGCGTCAAGCGCCCGCACAGCCTGACCAATCCCGGCGGCTTCGATGGCGAATACGCGATGCTGGCCGACAACATCCGGGCCGTCGGCTATGTGCGTACGGGCAAGCGCGCACAGAACATCGCGCTGGATGAGGTGGGCTCCGGTTTCGGTGTTGACGTAGAGCGCTGGCGTGCCAGCGTGCGGCGCCACATCCTGGCCGCATTGCCCGATGCACGTTACGCGGCCGTCATCGTTGCGCTCGTGGTGGGCGACCAAAGCGGCATCGCGCGCGACGCCTGGGACCTGTTCCGCCGCACCGGCATCAGCCATCTCGTCAGCATTTCAGGGCTGCACATTACGATGATCGCCGGGCTGTTTGCCGCGTTGTGGATGGCGTTGTGGCGCCGGTCGTTCGGGCTGGCGCGCTGGCTGCACACGCCATTGCCGCTACGCATGCCCGCCCTGCGCGCAGGCGCCATTGCGGCCATGCTGGCGGCATTCGGCTACTGCCTGCTTGCGGGGATGGGTGTGCCGGCGCAACGCACGCTGCTGATGCTGTCCACCGTGGCCATCGCAAGGTTGACCGATCGGAATGTGCCGGCCAGCCTGTCGCTGTGCTGGGCGGCCGCCGTGGTGGCGGTGGTGGACCCGTGGGCGGTCATGTCGGCCGGGTTCTGGCTGTCATTTGGCGCGGCGGCGATCATCTTCATCGCAGCGCAGATGGCGGTCGACGGCCGTCGCAATGGCAAAGCAGACGGCTGGATGGAACGCGCCCAGCGTGCATTGGTGGGCGGTACGCGGATTCAGCTTGCAGTCACATTCGGGCTGCTGCCATTGACCTTGCTGTTGTTCCAGCAGACGTCGGTGGTTTCCGCGGTGGCCAATGGGCTGGCGATTCCCACGGTGAGTTTCGTGACGACACCGCTGGCGCTGATTGGCGCGGCGCTCCCTGACCCGCTAGCGCAGCCGGTGCTGATGTTGGCCGAGGCGAGCTTTCGCTGGCTGGCCATTTGGCTTGAATGGCTGGCACAGCCGCACTGGTCGGTGTGGGTTGCGCCGGTCGCGCCCGTGTGGGCGTTGTTGCTGTCGATGGTTGGCGTGGCGCTATTGCTGTTGCCTGGCGGCATGCGCGCATGGGCATGGCGCGCTCAAGGTGCCTTGCTCCTCTTGCCGCTGGTGCTGGCGCGTGTGCCAGCTCCACCGCCCAGCGAATTCCGGCTTGTCGCGTTCGATATCGGCCAAGGTGCCGCGGCATTGGTCGAAACTGCCAACCATCGCCTCCTGTTCGACACCGGCCCGCGCTACGGCGATCACGCGGATGCTGCCGCCCGCGTCATCACTCCTTACCTGCGCAGCCACGGCGTCGAATCGCTCGACACGCTTGTCGTCAGCCACGAAGACAGCGACCACGCCGGTGGCACCGAAACGGTGCTCGACGCGGTGCCAGTGCGCACCATGCTGGCGTCTTTGCCTCAACGGCATGCCTTGCGCAGCGTGGCCGATGAAAACGGCATCCGCTTTACCGATTGTTTGGCTGGGCAAGCATGGACGTGGGATGGCGTTGTCTTTGAGGTGCTGCACCCGCTGCGCCTGCCCGCTGAAAGCGAGCGCGTGTCCAGCAACGCGCGCAGTTGTGTGGTGCGCATCGCCAATGGCCGACACGCTGCGTTGCTGACTGGCGATATTGAAGCTGCCCAGGAGAGCGCCCTCATCGCTGCCGAAACGCCCGGGAGACTGATGGCAGACATCTTGCTTGTGCCGCATCACGGCAGCAAGACAAGCTCCAGCGGCGCGTTCTTGGACGCAGTTTCTCCGCAGGTGGCAGTTTTCCAGGTCGGCTACCGCAACCGGTATGGACATCCGCATCCGCAGGTCTGGCAGCGCTACGTGGCGCGCGACATCGACGGTTTGCGCACGGACAGGACCGGTGCCGTCGTCATCGAGACCGACGGCAATGTGCTGGACGTCCAGACTGCGCGTACCATGCGGCCGCGGTACTGGTCTTCCGCTCAGGAAGTGGAACCCCTGGCAACGGCCACCGGCGCCTTCGACGCCCAGCCGTAAACTTGGAGGCATAACGGGTTGGCCCCATTGTGGGGGTCAAAACCGCTGTGCTATAAAAACCACGTGCCGCGTACATCGCGCGGCGCCGTCAGGGGAGAAAAGCATGGCAGTCCGGTTCTACGATGAAATGCTCAGCTGGCATGACGGGGACCGCAACCCCCATGCCGCCGAACCGGCCCCGGCAGCTCTCGTCCAGCAGGGCGAGGTACGCGGCCACTACGGACGTTTCGCCGAATGGCTGGGCGCGCAGTCCGCCACGACGCTGCAGAACAAGCGCGCCGAGGCAGACCTGATCTTCCGTCGCGTCGGTATCACTTTTGCCGTGTACGGCGACAAGGACGAATCGAACAGCGGCACCGAGCGCACGATTCCGTTCGACATCATTCCGCGCATCTTCCCGGCCAGCGAGTGGGCGAAGCTCGAACGCGGCCTGCGGCAACGCGTTGATGCGCTCAACCGCTTTCTGCACGACATCTATCACGAGCAGAACATCTTGCGTGCCGGCGTTATCCCGCCCGATCAGATCTACAACAACGCCCAATACCGCCCCGACATGCTCGGCGTGGACGTGCCGCGCGACATCTACGCGCACGTGGCCGGCATCGACATCGTGCGTGCCGGCGAGGGCGAGTTCTACGTGCTGGAAGACAATCTGCGCGTGCCCTCGGGTGTGTCGTACATGCTGGAAAACCGCAAGATGATGATGCGGCTGTTTCCGGAGTTGTTTGCGCGCAATCGTGTGGCGCCCGTCGCGCATTACCCGGACATGCTGCTCGACATGCTGCGCAGCGTGTCGCCGCAGAACATTGCTGACCCGACGGTGGTGGTGCTCACGCCGGGCATGTACAACTCGGCGTATTTCGAGCATGCGTTTCTTGCGCAGCAGATGGGCGTTGAGCTGGTGGAGGGGCACGACCTTTTCGTGCAGGACGATCACCTTTATATGCGCACCACGCAGGGCCCGCAGCGCATCGACGTCATCTACCGCCGTGTGGACGACGACTTCCTCGATCCACTGGTGTTCCGGCCCGATTCTTCGCTGGGTGCGGCTGGGCTGCTGTCGGTCTATCGTGCCGGCAACGTCACCATCTGCAATGCCATCGGCACCGGCGTGGCGGATGACAAGTCGATCTATCCGTATGTGCCGGACATGATCCGCTTCTACCTTGGCGAGGAGCCGATCCTCA
This sequence comes from Burkholderiaceae bacterium 26, assembly GCA_000955795.1. Lineage (GTDB taxonomy): Bacteria > Pseudomonadota > Gammaproteobacteria > Burkholderiales > Burkholderiaceae > Ralstonia > Ralstonia chuxiongensis. The sequence continues at coordinate 383,797 of JYOB01000010.1, read as the reverse complement.
ATAACGTCCCGACGTACATGTGCCGCCGGCCGGACGACCTGCAATACGTGCTCGACCACATGGGCGAACTGGTGGTCAAGGAAACGCACGGTGCAGGCGGCTACGGCATGTTGGTCGGTCCGGCCGCCACGCAGGAAGAGATTGCCGCCTTCCGTGAGGTGGTGAAGGCGCGCCCGGAACAATACATTGCCCAGCCCACGCTGGCGTTGTCGACTTGTCCAACGTATGTGGAAGCCGGCATCGCGCCGCGCCATATCGATCTGCGGCCGTTCGTGCTGTCCGGCAAGGATGTGCGCATGGTGCCGGGCGGCCTCACGCGCGTGGCGTTGCGGGCGGGCTCGCTGGTGGTCAACTCGTCGCAGGGGGGCGGGACAAAGGATACGTGGGTGCTGGAGCGCTGAACGCTCGCGCATTGTCGCAACTGGCAGTCGAACAATCGCATATCGAATACGTAGAAGGGAACGCCATGCTCAGCCGCACCGCAGACCACCTTTTCTGGATGGCGCGCTACACCGAGCGCGCCGAGAACACCGCCCGCATGCTCGACGTGAACTACCAGACCTCGCTGCTGCCGCAATCGGCGGAAGTGGCCGAGCAGGGCTGGTGGGCAATGCTCGACATCTGCGAACTGACGCAGGTCTTTGACGAACGCTATGGCCTGCTCTCGCGCGACGATGTGATCGATTTCATGGTGCGTGACATGACCAACCCGTCGTCGATCATGAGTTGCCTGCGCGGCGCGCGTGAGAACGCCCGGGCGGTACGCGGCTCCATCACGACCGAGGTTTGGGAGACCATCAACACCACGTGGCTGGACGTTCAGCGCCTGATTGCCGAAGGCATGCTGCGGGACGATCCGTCGCAATTCTTTGAATGGGTGAAGTTCCGCTCGCATCTGTCGCGCGGCGTGCAGGTCGGCACCATGCTGACGGACGACGCGTTCCATTTCATGCGCCTGGGCACGTTCCTGGAACGCGCAGACAACACTGCACGGCTGCTGGACGTGAAGTTCCAGTCCACACCCACGCGCGATGAAACCGCGGCGGAGCAGGGCGACTTCTACCATTGGGCCGCCACGCTGCGCTCGGTGTCGGGCTTCGAGGTCTACCGCAAGATCTATCGCAACGTCATCACGCCGACGCGCGTGGCGGAGTTGCTGATTCTGCGTAGCGACATGCCGCGTTCGCTGCTGGCCAGCATGGACGAGGTGGTTGAGATTCTTGCGACTGTGCGCAACAGTCAATCGGCAGAGACCGAGCGTCGCGCTGGTAAACTGCACGCCGACCTGCGGTACGCCCGCATCGAAGATATTTTTGCGGTCGGCCTGCATGCCTGGCTGACCAACTTCCTGGAGCGGATCGGCGACTTGGGCAACGGCATCAGCCAGGATTTCCTGGTGCCGCTCGAGGTGGCGTGACGTGCAGGACAATGTGCATACATCGGGGCGCCACTTTCGGGTGGTGCCCGTGTCATCGTGAAATACCAAATTCGACACACGACGGTCTACCGTTATGCCGAGCCGCTGCGCCACAGCGTGCATGAGCTGCGGCTGACGCCTCGCAGCGGCGAGCTGCAGCAGGTGGACAGCTGGCAGATCCACGCGCCTGGCAACCTCACGCGCGCCACGGACGGTTTCGGCAACGTGGTCCATCACTTCACCCTCGGCAACCGTACGGATGACGTCATCATCGACGCGCGTGGCATTGTCGAGGTGTTTCCTGCGGGCGCGCCCGGCAGCCAACGGTTTGTCGATGCGCCCGGGCAAGGGCGCTATCGCGTGTCGCCGCTGTATTTTCTGAGTGCCACGCCGCTGACTTCCGCGCCGCCCGAGATGATCAACTTTGCGCGCGAGCACGCGCTGGTGCAAGGCGACGCGGCATCTGCAGTGCGCCTTGCGCAAGCCATCGCCACGCGCGTGAGCTACAAGCCGAACACCACCCACGTCGGCACCACCGCTGCGGAGGCGTTCGGCCTGGGCACGGGTGTATGTCAGGACCAGGCGCAGGTGATGGTCGCCTGCTGCCGGGCCCTGGGTGTGCCGGCGCGCTATGTCAGCGGCTATTTCCACGCCGTGGGCGAAGAGGACCTCGCAAGCCACGCCTGGGCCGATGTTTGCCTCGACGCCGAGTCGCACACGTGGTGCAGCATCGACGTCACCCACCAGTGCTTCACCGATGCCCGCCACATCCGGCTGGCAGTCGGGCGCGATTACCAGTCCGCGGCACCGGTTCGCGGCGTGCGGCAGGGCGGGGGTGCCGAGACGCTGGATGTCAGCATTTCCATCGAGCCATTGCCCGCCGAGGTTGCCCGAGTGAATTGAACACCTCTTCCAAGCGCGCGGATGGGTTGCGATCGGCGCGCTAGAATGCCTTCAACCCACCGTTTCCGTTTGTTGCTTCGCCCATGACTTATTGCGTCGCCATGCGCCTGGACGCAGGCCTTGTGTTCCTGTCCGACTCCCGCACGAATGCGGGCGTGGATGCCATTTCCACGTTCCGCAAAATGACCGTCTTCGAGCGCGAAGGCGATCGTGTCATGGTGCTGCTGACGGCCGGCAATCTGGCGATCAGTCAGGCGGTGCGCCAAGTGCTGACCGAAGCGCGCGGCAGGCCGCGCTCGCTGTGGACGGCGCGGGACATGTTCGAGGCCGCCACGATTGTTGGCGAGGCCGTGCGCGACGTTTACGACCGCGATGCCGCTGCGCTGGCCAAGGCCAAAATCGACTTCAACGTCAGCATCGTCTTCGGCGGGCAGATCGGCGCAGAGCGGCCGCGCCTGTTCAACGTCTACGCGGCAGGCAACTTCATTGAAGCCACGCCCGAGAACTGCTACTTCCAGATCGGCGAGGCCAAGTACGGCAAGCCGATCATCGATCGCGTGGTCAGCCCGGGGCTGCCGTTGGACGAAGCCGCAAAGTGCGCGCTGATCTCGATGGATTCGACACTGAAATCGAATATTTCCGTGGGTTTGCCGCTGGATTTACTGGTCTATGAGACCGACTCTCTGCGTGTGACGCGCTTTGTCGCCATCGACGAAGAGAACCCATATTTCACGATGATTCGCGGCACATGGGGCAAGCGTCTGCGCCAGGTGTTTGCCGAGATCGACGATCCGGATTGGGGAACTGGCACTTCGCCTTCGCACCCGTTGCGCCGCGAGGGCCATTCCTCCGCGGAGGTCGGGCCCGTGCGTATTGCACCGCCCGCCGCCGACGCGCCAGCCGTGCCGGAGCGCGCGCCCGGTCCTGCGTTGGAGCAGGTATCCACGATTCAGCGCGTGGCCGGCGGTTCGCAGAAGTCGCACTGAACGGCATAGGGATCTGCGATGCGTGATGTGATGCTTTTTTCGCATGCCAACGGTTTTCCCGTGGGAACGTATCGCAAGATGCTGGGCGTGCTGGGTGACGAATTCGACATCCGCGCCGTGGAGCGTTTTGGGCATGATCCGCGTTTTCCAGTGACCCGTTCGTGGCCCGGTCTGGTGAAGGAGCTGCTCGCCGAAATCGACGCGCAGGCCGAGCCGGTCTGGCTGGTGGGTCATTCGCTGGGCGGCTTCTTGAGTTTGATGGCGGCGCTGCGCCGGCCCGAGCGCGTGCGTGGCGTCGTGATGCTAGATTCGCCAATCATCGCGGGATGGCGCGCCAAGCTGCTGCGCGTGGCGCAATGGCTGGACATCGACGAGAGCCAATCGCCTGCTGCAGCGACGAAGAACCGGCGCCATCTGTGGCCCGATCTCGACTCCGTCTGGAGCCACTTCAAGGCCAAGCGCAAGTTCGATCGTTGGGACGAAGAGGTGTTGCGCGACTATGTCGAGCATGGCACCGAGCCCACGGGACGTGACCGCGAGCGCACACTGCGCTTCTCGCGCGAAATCGAATACCAAATCTATCGGACATTGCCGACCAACATGGGGCGCAAGGTCGCTGGCGGCACGGCGTTCCCGGTCAGCTTTGTGGCTGGCACGCGTTCGCGCGAGATTCGCCAAGTCGGACTGGGTGCAACCCGGCGCATCGTCGGCAGCAGGCTGCGCTGGATCGAGGGCAGCCATCTTTATCCGATGGAAAAGCCGCTGGAAACAGCTGAGTTGATCCGCGAGTTGATCAACGAAATGCGCGCCAATGCAGGCGCCATGCGGCACGCCGCATAGGCGAGGCTGCTGGGGGGCAAATTCCACTGTTCTGTCACGGATCGGAGAGGGGACCTTTGCTATAATCCGGCTTTCCCCGGCAAGCTAGGTCATGACCAAGTTCGTATTCGTTACCGGTGGCGTAGTGTCCTCACTCGGCAAGGGCATCGCCGCCGCCTCGCTCGCGGCCATTCTCGAGTCGCGCGGCCTCAAAGTCACCCTCCTCAAACTCGATCCTTACATCAACGTCGACCCGGGCACGATGAGCCCGTTCCAGCACGGCGAAGTGTTTGTGACCGAGGACGGCGCAGAAACCGACCTCGATCTTGGTCACTACGAGCGCTTTGTCTCGGCCAAGATGCGCAAGGCGAACAACTTCACCACCGGCCAGATTTACGAATCCGTGATCCGCAAAGAGCGTCGCGGCGAATATCTCGGCAAGACGGTGCAAGTCATTCCGCATATCACCAACGAAATCCAGGCGTTCATCGAGCGCGGTGCGGCGGCGTCGCACGACGGCAAGGCCGATGTGGCGATCGTGGAAATCGGCGGTACGGTGGGCGATATCGAATCGCTGCCGTTCCTGGAAGCCGCGCGTCAGATGAGCCTGCGCCTGGGTCGCAACCAGGTGGCGTTCGCGCACCTTACGCTGGTGCCGTTCATTGCCAGCGCCGGCGAGCTGAAGACCAAGCCGACCCAGCATTCGGTGCAGAAGTTGCGCGAAATCGGCGTACAGCCGACCGCGCTGCTGTGCCGCGCCGATCGCCCGATTCCCGACGATGAGCGCGCGAAGATTTCGCTCTTCGCCAACATGCCGCAGGACGCGGTCATCTCGGTGTGGGATGTCGACACCATCTACAAGATCCCGCAAATGCTCAACGAGCAGGGGCTGGATCGCATCATCTGCGAAGAGCTGCGCATCGAAGCGCCGCCGGCGGACCTGTCAGTGTGGGCGCATATGGTGCACACGCTGGAAAATCCGCAGCACGAGATCACCATTGGCATGGTCGGCAAGTATGTCGACTTGACCGAGTCGTACAAGTCGCTGATCGAGGCGCTGCGCCACGCCGGCCTGCATACCTCGACGCGCGTCAATATCGAGTACATCGATTCCGAAGAGCTGGAATCGGGCCATACACAGGTGCTGGACGCGCTGGACGCGCTGGACGCGATTCTGGTGCCGGGCGGCTTCGGCAAGCGCGGTACGGAAGGCAAGATCCGAGCAATTCAGTACGCCCGCGAAAAGGGCGTGCCGTACCTGGGCATCTGCCTGGGGATGCAGTTGGCCGTGATCGAATTCGCCCGCCATCTGGCCGGCATGAAAGACGCCAACAGCACTGAATTCAACGACGAGACCGAACACCCGGTGGTCGCGCTCATCACCGAATGGCTGGATCGCGATGGCCGTGTGGAAAAGCGCTCGGCCGACTCCGACCTGGGCGGCACCATGCGTCTGGGCTCGCAGCGCGTGCCGGTGCAATCCGGCACCAAGGCAGCGGCAATCTATGGCGCGGAAGTCAACGAGCGCCATCGTCACCGCTACGAGGTGAACAACCACTACGTGCCGCAGCTGGAAAAGGCCGGGATGATCATCTCCGCGCGCACGCCGTCGGAAAACCTGCCGGAAATGATGGAGCTGCCGGCGTCGATGCACCCGTGGTTCGTCGGCGTGCAATTCCACCCGGAATTCACCTCGACGCCGCGTGACGGCCACCCGCTGTTCAAGGCCTACGTGGAAGCCGCGCTGGCGCATCACCAGCAGAACACGCAACGCGCTGTCGCCTAAGCGCCGGCACACGGGAACATCATGAAACTCTGCGATTTCGAAGTCGGCCTCGACAAACCGTTCTTCCTGATTGCCGGCACCTGCGTGATCGAGTCCGAGCAGATGGCGATCGACACCGCCGGCACGCTCAAGGAGATCACGGGCGCACTGGGCATTCCTTTCATCTACAAGTCGTCGTTTGACAAGGCGAATCGCTCGTCGGACGCCTCGTTCCGCGGTCTGGGCATGGAAGAGGGGTTGCGCATTCTGGCGGAAGTGCGTCGCCAGGTGGGCGTGCCGGTGCTGACCGACATCCACGAGATCGACGAGATCAAGCCCGTGGCCGAAGTCGTGGATGTGCTCCAGACGCCGGCGTTCCTGTGCCGCCAGACCGATTTCATCCGTGCCTGTGCGCAGAGTGGCAAGCCGGTCAATATCAAGAAGGGCCAATTCCTTGCGCCGCACGACATGAAGAACGTCATCGATAAGGCGCGTCATGCTGCCCGCGATGCCGGCCTGCCGGAAGACAACTTCATGGCCTGCGAGCGCGGTGCCTCGTTCGGTTACAACAACCTCGTGTCGGATATGCGCTCGCTGGCGATCATGCGCGAGACGGGGGCGCCGGTGGTGTTCGACGCCACGCATTCGGTGCAATTGCCGGGAGGCCAGGGCACCAGCTCCGGCGGCCAGCGCGAGTTCGTGCCGGTGCTGGCCCGTGCGGCCATCGCCGTGGGTGTGTCGGGCGTTTTCATGGAAACGCACCCCGATCCCGCATGCGCGAAATCAGACGGCCCGAATGCCGTACCGCTGCGTCGCATGAAAGACTTGCTGTCGGTTCTGAAAGAACTGGATGTGCTCACCAAGCGCAGCGGTTTCCTGGAAAATCAGTTCGACTGATTGACTGATCCCAACCCGACCGGCGGCAGCGTATGCTGCCGTCGTCGTTTGTTGCAGCTTCTGGAGAGAGACACATGGCCGCTGGCTACATCCTCGCGTACGTGGACGTGACAGACCCCGTGCAATACGAACAATACAAAGTGCTGTCGACCAAGGCCATGCAAGCTCATGGCGCGGAGCCGCTGGTGCGCGGCGGCAAGACCGAATCGCTGGAAGGCGAGTGGAACCCCACACGTATCGTCGTACTGAAATTCCCCAGCTACGATGCCGCAAAAGCGTTCCATGACAGCGAAGAATATCGTGCCGCGCGTGATGCACGCGCCAAGGCCGCCAAGATGAACATGATCGTGGTCGAGGGCGTCTGAGCCCGCCGACCGCTGCCTTACCTGCTTTAGAAAACCAAGAGGGATTACATGAGTGCCATCGTAGATATCATCGGTCGCGAAGTGCTGGACTCGCGCGGCAATCCGACTGTCGAATGCGACGTGCTGCTGGAATCGGGCGTAATGGGCCGTGCCGCGGTGCCGTCGGGCGCATCCACCGGCTCGCGCGAAGCCATCGAACTGCGTGACGGCGACAAGTCGCGCTACCTGGGCAAGGGCGTGCTCAAGGCCGTCGAGCACATCAACACCGAAATCTCCGAGGCCATCATGGGCCTGGACGCGTCGGAACAGGCTTTCCTGGACCGCACCCTGATCGATCTTGACGGTACTGAGAACAAGAGCCGCCTGGGCGCCAACGCCATGCTGGCCGTGTCGATGGCCGTGGCCAAGGCCGCAGCCGAAGAGGCCGGCCTGCCGCTGTATCGCTACTTCGGCGGTTCGGGCGCGATGCAGATGCCGGTGCCGATGATGAATATCGTCAACGGCGGCGCACACGCCAACAACAGCCTGGACATCCAGGAATTCATGGTGATGCCGGTCGGCCAGTCGAGCTTCCGCGAAGCCCTGCGCTGCGGCGCCGAGATCTTCCACGCGCTGAAGAAGATCCTGGCTGACAAGGGCATGAGCACGGCCGTGGGCGACGAAGGCGGCTTCGCACCGAACTTCGCCAGCAACGAAGAGTGCCTGAACACGATCCTGTCGGCCATCGAGCAAGCTGGCTACAAGGCCGGTGAAGACGTGCTGCTGGCGCTGGACTGCGCCGCTTCCGAGTTCTACAAGGACGGCAAATACCACCTCGAAGGCGAAGGCCTGCAGCTGTCGTCGGAAGATTTCGCCAACTACCTGGCAAATCTGGCTGACAAGTTCCCGATCGTGTCGATTGAAGATGGCATGCATGAAAGCGACTGGGCAGGTTGGAAGACGCTGACCGAGAAGCTCGGCAAGAAGGTCCAACTGGTGGGCGACGACCTGTTCGTCACCAACACCAAGATCTTGAAGGAAGGTATCGAGAAGGGCATCGCCAACTCGATCCTCATCAAGATCAACCAGATCGGTACGCTGACCGAGACGTTCGCAGCCATCGAGATGGCCAAGCGCGCCGGCTACACCGCTGTGATTTCGCACCGCTCGGGCGAAACCGAAGACAGCACGATCGCCGACATCGCCGTTGGCACGAACGCTGGCCAGATCAAGACCGGCTCGCTGTCGCGTTCGGACCGCATGGCCAAGTACAACCAGCTGCTGCGTATCGAAGAAGACCTTGGTGACATTGCCAGCTACCCGGGCAAGTCGGCGTTCTATAACCTGCGATAATCCCTCGCAGTTTCGCTCCGCATGACTGTGCGACCGCCGCTCTGGCGGTCGCATGGTATTTGGGGCCCGAGTACCGCCAACGCTTGTCTCTATGCGCCTGATTACGCTGTTCCTGCTGCTGTTGCTGCTTGCTATCCAGTACCCGCTTTGGCTGGGCAAGGGCGGCTGGCTGCGCGTGTGGGACATGCAGAAGCAGGTGACGGCGCAGAATCAGCGCAACGCTGAACTGAAGCAGCGCAACACCAAGCTCGAAGGCGAAGTGAAGGATTTGAAGGAAGGCACGGGCGCCATTGAAGAGCGCGCGCGCTATGAGCTGGGGATGGTGAAGGACGACGAAGGCTTCGTGCAGTTCGTCGCGCCGGCTCCGAAAACCAGCGAAACTCCGCCACCGCCGCCCCCTCCGGCGGGCCAGCAGGCGCATCACTGAGCCAGCTATGCGAACGCATCCTGCAGATGCGCTCGTCTTCAGGACAATTTCCGGGATTTACCAGTAGTACGGATAGCCCCAGACGGGTGCCCCGTAGCTGACGCCCCAGCCGCCACGGTGCCGCCATCCGCTGCCGTAGTACACCGAATAGCCTCCGTAGTACGGATACGGCGCGTAGTACGGCGTGACCGCATAGGCGCGCGCTTCGGCATCGCGTCTGATGGCTTGATCCGATTCGCGCAGCGCCTTGGCATTCAGCGCATCCAGCTTCTTGCGGTCTTCCGCCGACAACGGTGCGGGTGCCGCAGCCTGCGTATCGTCCGACAGCCGGGCGGTGTAGGGCGTACCGCCCGGGCCGCGCGGCACGGCTACGCAGGCCGACGCCAGCAGCGCCGCGCCAATCGGCAACGCCAGCGCACCAGCGCGAGAGAAGTTCAACGATCGCAAAGACGTGGATGTGAGCTCAGACATGAGGCGCTCCGCAGCAAGCGGCAGAAGAAGAAACTGACGACTTAGAGCGTGGGCGGCACCGATAAGTGCCGGGCGCCACGCGCACTTCATACTATGTCGCCGTGTTCAATGACGCTGTTCGGACGCGCCCTGGATGCCTTGCGCGACGGTCTCCTGTGCAAAGAGCTGCGCACAATCCACAGCGTCGAAGCTGTAGTGCTGGCCGCAGAATTCGCAGTCGATTTCCACCTTGCCGCGTTCTTCCAGAATGCTGTCGACCTCGGGTTGGCCCAGCGTACGCAGCATGGATCCGACTCGCAGGCGGGAGCACGAGCAGCGGAAACGCGGGGTTTGCGGCTCGAACATGCGGATGCCGGCAGCTTCCATTTCTTCCCAGTACAGGCGCTTGATGAGCGTGTCGATCGGCTGCTCGAGCAGTTCGTCGCGGCGCAGCGTTTTGCCGAGCTGGCAAACGCGTTCCCACGTGTCGAGGTCTTGCTCCTGCACGTCCTGGTGCAGCGGCTGGCCCGTCTCGCCAACTTGCGCAGGCACGTGGGTCGTGCGGCCTTCCATGGCACCGCCATACGAAGGCAAGCGTTGCAGCAACATGCCCGACGCGACCTTGCCGTCGGCGGCCAGCCACAGGCGCGTGTCGAGCTGCTCGGAGCTTTGCATGTAGTGCTCAAGCACTTCGGTGATGCTGGCAAGCGGCCCGTTTTCGTCCGACAGGGGCACGATGCCTTGATACGGCTGCTGGCCCGGCAACTTGTCTTGCGGATCAAGCGTGATGGCGAAGCGTCCCTTGCCGTGCACGTTGACCATGGTGGCCAACGTGGCGTCGTCGGCAATCTCGACGCCTTCGGCAATCTTGGCGGTGGCGCGCATCGACAGGTCGGAGTTGCACTCCACGACCATCATGTGCACCGGGCCGTCGCCGTGCAGTTGCATGACCAGCGCGCCGTTGAACTTCAGATTGGCAGACAACAGCGCGGCCGCAGCCATCATCTCGCCCAGCAGCGTGCTGACCGGGGCAGGGTAGCGGCGGCGGCTCAGCACCTCTTGCCACGTTCCTTCCAGGCGCACCAGTTCACCGCGCACGGGCGCGGCGTCGAATACAAATTTCTTCAGCTCGTCAGTCATCCATCGATCCGTTTCAGTTGCTGCTTGTACATCGCCTGTCGCACCGCATACGTTTCGGTGTTCAGGTGCATCTTGGCGATGTCGTCTTCCGTCAGCTTGCGCACAGCCTTGGCGGGCGCACCCAGAATGAGCGTGCCATCTTCGAAGACCTTGCCTTCGGTGACGATCGCGCCCGCGCCCACCAGGCAGTTCTTGCCGATCACCGCGCGATTGAGCACCACCGCCTGGATGCCGATCAGCGAGCCTTCGCCGATTGTGCAACCGTGCAGCATGGCCTGGTGGCCGATCGTCACGCGGTCGCCGATGTTCAGCGGGCAGCCCGGGTCGGTGTGCAGCACCGAGCCTTCCTGCACGTTGCTGGCCTCGCCCACGGTAATCGGCTCGTTGTCGCCACGGATGACGGCGCCGGGCCACACGCTCGCGCGTGCTTTCAGCTCCACGCGGCCGATGACGGTGGCTTCCGGGGCCACATAGGCGTTTGCGTCAATGGTCGGTGCAACATCGCCGAGTTGGTAGAGGGCCATGCGATCGGTCTCCAGAATCTGCGTAGATGGGGAAAATGGGCGCGTCTTCAAGCTTGCCGGGCGAGGCAGGCCGATGCGTCGAATTAAAATGGCGGAAAGTCCAAATTGTACGCTGATGACCGCTTCGCAGCCCTGCCCCAAAACGCCCTCCGACACGCTGCGCCACGCTGCCTTGGCCGCGCTGTGTCTCACAGATCCTGTTAGCAAGGTGGACGCCACGCTGCGTCTGGGCGAGCGCGCCAAGTGCGCCGACGACGCGAGTTGGGGCATAGATGAATCCATGGTGGCGCCGGAGGGCGGTGTCCCCGGCCGACCAGACGCGCCGGTGCTCGTGCCACCTTCCGAGGTTCCGCGGCGCCGTGCAATCGATACGCCACGTGGCCGGGGCGCGCTGCTGCACGCGCTCGCGCACATCGAATTCAACGCCATCAACCTTGCGCTCGACGCCGTGTGGCGTTTTGCGGGGATGCCCGTGGCGTTCTATCAGGACTGGGCGCGCGTGGCCGCTGAAGAGGCCACGCACTTTTCGCTGCTTGCCGCCCATCTGGCAACGCTCGATTGCCGCTACGGCGATCACCCCGCCCACGACGGTTTGTGGCAGATGACGGAGAAAACCGCCGCCGATCCGCTCGCGCGCATGGCGCTGGTGCCGCGCACGCTGGAGGCGCGCGGGCTCGATGCCTCGCCGCCGATTCGTGCCAAGCTGGCCCAGGCAGGCGATATGGTGGCCGCTGGCATCCTCGACATCATCCTGCGTGACGAGATCGGCCACGTGGCGGTCGGCAACCATTGGTACCGCTGGCTGTGCGAGCGCGCCGGCCTGGACCCCGTGCCAACGTATCGCAAGCTGGCCGAGCAATACGGTGCACCGCGTTTGCGCGGGCCATTCAACCTCGAGGCGCGCCGCCAGGCCGGTTTCGACGACGACGAAATTGCCGCGCTGGAAGCCTCGTTCTAAGCGCCACGGCGTTGCCCATCCGCCGCTATAATCCTCGGAAAAAGAACGATCGTTCGATTTCTATTGGCTAACGGAAACCATGGACTCCACCACACAGCCTGCCGCGCGCGAGGCCTCCCGCTCGACATATCTGCCCGTGCGCGGCCTGCGCTATCACATCCGCGAATGGGGCGAACCCGGGGCGCCCATCCTGTTCCTGTTTCATGGATGGATGGATGTGTCGGCGTCGTTCCAGTTTCTGGTCGATGCGCTGCGCGAGCGCTGGCATATCGTGGCGCCCGATTGGCGCGGCTACGGCCAGACCGCCCGGCCCACCGAGGGCCCCGGCGTCGAGAGCTATTGGTTTGCCGATTACGTGGCCGACCTCGAAGCCATCATCGATCACTACCAGCCGGAAGGGCAGGTGACGCTGGTCGGGCACAGCCTGGGCGCCAACGTGGTTTGCCTGTACGCGGGTATCCGGCCCGAGCGCGTGCGGCGCGTGGTGGATCTGGAGGGCTTCGGCATGTCGGCGTCGAAGGCATCGCAGGCTCCGCGCCGTTATGCGCGTTGGCTCGACGAGCTGAAGGACAAGCCGCGCCTGAACACCTACGCCACCGTTGAAGACGTCGCCGCGCGCCTGCAGAAGACCAACCCGCGTCTGCCGGCCGACAAGGCGGCATTTCTGGCGCAGCACTGGTCGAGCCAAAACGCCGAAGGGCGCTGGGAGATCCTTGGCGATCCTGCGCACAAAATCATCAATCCGCAGCTTTACCGGCTGGATGAGGTGATGGAAATCTGGCGCCGTGTTACCGCGCCCGTGCTGCACGTCGAGGCCGTCGATTCACCCACGCTGAAGGCCATCGCAGGCGATGTGCCGCTGGCCGAGTTCAAGACGCGCTTTGCTGCGTTTCCTGATTTCCGAGAGGTGCTGATTGCAGACGCGGGGCACATGCTGCATCACGACCAGCCGGAACAGGTGGCCGCGCTGATTGAAGAGTTCTGCTTGCAGCGCTGAGCGGCAGGCTCATTCAAGAAACCGCAGTGCTGCGCCGGGCGGCGGCAGGATGCGCGGGACGGCGGCGCTTTCACGCCACGCACGGCCGTCTCGCACGAAGAGCACGGTAGATGGGGTGCTGCACAGCAGGCAGCGCGCGTCGAAGACAACGATCATTCGCGCTCCATCGTCGTCAGGTCTAGATAACCTCGATACGCCGCGACTACCCCCAAGAAGGGCAAGCTGGCGCGTACGTTGAAATGGAAGCGGTCACCCTCGCCGGATTCCTCTGCCAACACGGCCGGCCGCAGCCAGGCTGGGCAGGGGATGCCGAGGAAGCGCAAGCCTACCAGGCGCATTTGCAACACACCGTGCTCTGCTTCGAGCCCAAAGAACAGACGCACCGCACCGAGCCGCTCCGTGATTCGACCCTGACGCAGAGACAACGTTGAGCGCATCGTGTGGCGCGGGAAATGGCGCGTCCAGGTTTCTTCCGTGGCTGCGGCGTTGAGCGTGATTCGGATCGGGCCACGTGTCGATGTGCGCGGCGTGCGGATGCACCAGGCAAGCCCGCGTGCGAGGCGCGAGGCGGGCGGCTCTGTTTCAACTTCGCCGTGCAGCGTCACTGCGCCGGTCATTCGGTGGAACGTCTGCACCGCGGGCGCCAGTTGCGCGTATCGCGCGCCAAGCACGGTTTCGTAGAGCGACGGCGCGCGCATGCGGACGACCTACTCGGCAGCCACATGCAGCTTTGTCTGCAGCCCCGCGTCGTTGCTCGAATGCGTATGCACGAGCGTCTTGTCCGGATTCGCGTAGCGGTACGCGCGGCGCAGCGCCATCGCCACCTCGTGGAAGCCCGACAGAATCAGCTTCTGCTTGTTTGGATACAGCGCGATGTCGCCGGCCGCGAACACGCCTGGGCGCGAGGTCTCGTACGCCGTCGTTTCCACCGTGATGCGGCCCGCGCGCATCTCCACGCCCCAGTTGACAATCGGGCCGGGCTCGGAGACCAAGCCATACAGCGCGATCAGTTCATCGCAGGGCAGCACGGTTTCGCCATCGCGTCCGCGGATGGCCGCGCCGGTGAGTGTGCCGTCGGGCGTGCTGTCCAGACGCGAAAGCATGCCCAGCACGAAATCCATTTCGCCGGCGGTGACGGCGGCGCGCATTTCAGCGACGCTTGCATCGGCTGCGCGGAAGCCCTCTCGCCGATGGACCAGCGTCACGCGTGCGGCCACTCTTCGCAGCGCGAGCGCCCAGTCAAGCGCGGAATCTCCGCCGCCGGCGATGATGACGCGTTTGCCCGCAAAGCGCGCGGTATCACGCACGGCGTAGTGCAGATGGCGGCCTTCCAGCGCGGCCGCTTCAGGCAAAGCCACACGTTGTGGGGTGAACGCGCCGTTGCCTGCCGTGATGAGCACGGCGGCGCAGTCGAACACGTCGCCGGCGCTGGTGGTGACGCGAAAGCGCTGGCCGTGCTCGCTTTCCAGCGTTTCCACGGTTTCGGCGCGGCGACCGCAGAGAATGGGGTAGTTGAACGGCGCGCACTGGGCCATCAGCCGGTCGACGAGTTCCTGCGCCGTACACGAAACCAGCGCAGGGATGTCGTAGATCGGTTTTTCCGGGTACAGCTCGGTGCATTGGCCGCCCGGGCGGTCCAATGCGTCCACCAGCACACACGACATGCCCAGCACGCCGGCCTGAAAGGCTGCAAATAGGCCCACTGGCCCCGCACCCACAATGAGCACGTCGATGCGTTGCTGCAAGGGCTGAGGGATATCGGCGGGGGATGTGGCGGCGGAAGTCATGGCAAAGCGTCGAGGACGAAGCAATGCGGCCACTATAGCCTGCAGCAAGCGCCGCGCCGCGAACACCGCCACGGGCAGTCGGGTCTTCCGAATGCCGATCTTTAGTGGGGTGAGGCCCCCCCGGTTGCGCGCCGCAGCAGTAAAATGGCGGAATGCCAAACCTCTCCGCCGCCTCCGCCAGAAATGCCGATCTGCACTGCCATTCCACGGTGTCGGATGGCATGCTCGCGCCGCACGAAGTGGCCGCCCGTGCTGCTGCTCACGGCGTGACGCTCTGGGCGTTGACCGACCACGACGAAGTGGGCGGGCAGGCCGCCGCGCGCGAGGCCGCAGCGGCGCTGGGCATGGATTATCTGTCGGGCGTAGAAATTTCCGTGACTTGGGCGGGGCGCACGCTGCACATCGTCGGCCTGGGCATCGATCCGGATAACACCGATCTGGTGCAGGGGCTGGAGCGCACACGCTCCGGTCGCTGCGCGCGTGCTGAAGACATCAGCGCCGCGCTGGCCAAGCTCGGCATCGAAGGCGCCTACGAAGGTGCGTTGCGCTACGCCGGCAATCCCGACATGGTTTCGCGCACCCATTTCGCCCGCTTCCTGGTCGAGCATGGGCACTGCCGCGACATCCACGAAGTGTTTGACCGCTACCTGGGCGACGGCAAGCCGGGCTACGTGCCGCATCGCTGGGCGCGCCTGGGCGATGCGATCAATTGGATCAAGGGCGCGGGTGGGGTCGCGGTGATGGCGCATCCAGGACGTTACACGCTGTCGCTGGTCGAGCACGGTGCGCTGTTTGATGAATTCAAGTCGCTAGGCGGTGAGGGCGTCGAGGTCGTCACCGGCAGCCATACGCCCGACCAATACGCGCTGTACGCCGACGTGGCCCGCCGTTACGGCCTGCTGGCGTCGCGCGGTTCAGACTTCCACGGCCCGGGCGAGGGCCGCGTCGAACTCGGCACGCTGCCGCCGCTGCCCGACAATCTGACGCCGGTGTGGAGCCGGTGGATGTCCTGAGCGCGCGGCTGCCATGTCCCAGTTCTTCCAGATTCACCCGACCACGCCGCAAGGGCGCTTGATTCGCCAGGCCGTGGAGATCATCCGCGGCGGCGGCCTGGTCGCGCTGCCCACCGATTCCTGCTACGCGCTCGCCTGCCATCTGGACGACAAATCGGCTGTCGAGCGCCTGCGCCGCGTGCGCGGCATCGACGAGAAGCACCACCTCACGCTGATGTGCCGCGACCTTTCCGAGCTGGCCACGTTTGCGCGCGTCGACAACAAGCAGTACCGCGTGCTGAAGGCGGCGACGCCGGGGCCGTTCGTCTTCCTGCTGGAGGCCACCAAGGAAGTGCCGCGCCGGCTTTCGCACCCGTCGCGCAAGACGATCGGCCTGCGCGTACCGGAACACGCGATTCCCCTTGCGCTGATGGCGGAGTTGGGTGAGCCGCTGCTCTCGGCCACGCTGCAACTGCCCGGTGACGACGAACCGCTCAACGAGGCCGAGACCATTCGCGATCGGCTCGAAAAGCAGCTCGAACTCGTCATCGACGGCGGCCCGGCCCCGGCAGAACCGACCACCGTCATCGACCTGACGAGCGGCGAGCCCGAACTTGTGCGCCAAGGCCGGGGCGATCCGGCCCGCGTGGGCCTGTAGGCGAGCCGTTGGCGCGTGCTTCGGTGGCGCCGTGCCGCGGCGCGCGCTTGCTACAATAGCTCGCTTATGGACCCCACACTGATCCAGAACATCGCGGTTTACGCGATTCCCGTCCTGTTTGCCATCACGCTGCATGAGGCGGCGCATGGCTATGTCGCTAAGCATTTCGGCGACGATACAGCCTATGCCATGGGCCGCGTCAGCATCAATCCGCTGCGGCACATCGATCCCATCGGCACGATTGCGATGCCGCTGCTGCTGTATTTCGCAACCAAAGGCGCTTTCGTGTTCGGCTATGCCAAGCCGGTGCCGGTGCGCTTCGGCCGTCTGCGTGATCCGCGCTGGCATGGCATGTGGGTGGCGCTGGCAGGGCCGGCCACCAACTTTGGCCAGGCGATCTTCTGGGGCGTGCTGGCGGTTGTGTTCGCGATGGGCGGGGTGAACGAGCCGTTCCTGATCGGCATGGCGCGCGCTGGCATTCTCGTCAATATGGTGATGGCGGCGTTCAACATGTTTCCGCTGCCGCCGCTCGATGGCGGGCGAGTGCTGGCAGCACTCCTGCCGCCTCGGATGGCGCTTGGTCTCTCGCGTATCGAACCGTTCGGTTTTTTCATCGTGATGGCGCTGATTATTTCCAACGTCATCACCAATGTCTGGATGCGCCCAATCATGGCGCTGCTGTTTCAACTGCTGCAGTGGATTCTGAGTCCGCTGCAGATGCTGTTTTCCTGAGTCTTCAACTCCATTTCCCACATGTTTCCTGACCGCGTTCTCTCTGGCATGCGTCCGACCGGTGCTCTGCACCTGGGGCATTACCACGGCGTCTTGAAAAACTGGGTCCGGCTGCAGGCCGAGTACCCGTGCTTCTTCTTCGTCGCCGACTGGCATGCGCTGACCACGCACTACGAGTCACCCGAGGTGATCGCGGAATCGGTGTGGGAAATGTTGATCGACTGGCTCGCTGCCGGCGTCGATCCAACGCAGTCCACGCTGTTCATCCAGAGCCGTGTGCCAGAGCACGCCGAGCTGTTCCTGCTGCTCTCGATGGGCACACCGCTGGGCTGGCTTGAACGCGTGCCGACGTACAAGGACCAGATCGAGAAGCTCAAGGAGAAGGATCTCTCCACCTACGGCTTCCTCGGCTACCCTCTGCTGCAAGCCGCAGACATCTTGATCTACCGCGCCGGCTTCGTCCCGGTGGGCGAAGACCAGGTGCCGCACGTCGAGATGACGCGCGAAGTTGCCCGCCGCTTCAACTACCTCTATGGCCGCGAACTGGGCTTCGAAGAGAAAGCGCTGGAAGCGGCCAAGAAGCTCGGCGGCAAGCGCGCCAAGCTGTATCTGGAACTCCGCACCGCGTATCAGGAACGTGGTGAAGACGAGGCTCTGGAGCAGGCTCGCGCACTGCTGGCCGAGTCGCAGAGCCTCTCGATGGGCGACCGCGAACGCTTGTTCGGCTACCTGGAAGGTGCCCGCAAGATCATCCTGCCCGAGCCGCAGGTGCTGCTGACCGAGGCATCGCGCATGCCGGGTCTCGACGGCCAGAAGATGTCCAAGTCGTACGGCAACACGATCCGCATGCGCGAGGACAAGGAAACCGTCGAGAAAAAGGTCCGCACCATGCCGACCGACCCGGCCCGCGTGCGCCGCACCGATCCGGGCGACCCGGACAAGTGCCCGGTCTGGCAACTGCACCAGGTCTACTCCGACGCCGACACGAAAGAGTGGGTGCAAAAGGGCTGCCGCAGCGCCGGCATCGGCTGCCTGGAGTGCAAGCAGCCCGTGATCGACGGCATTCTGCGCGAACAACAGCCGATGCTCGAACGCGCCCAGAAATACATGGACGATCCGTCATTGCTGCGCGCCATCATCGCAGATGGCTGTGATAACGCGCGTAAGGTCACGCAAGAGACCATGCGCGAGGTGCGCGAGGCGATGGGTCTGACGTATAGCTGATGAGTCGTTGATGTCTGCTGTCGCATTGGATCCGCACACGCTTGCTGCGTCGTCACCGTGGGTGGCGCGGTGGGCGGCTGAACTACCGGCCGGCGCCTCCGTGCTGGATGTGGCTTGCGGCAGCGGCCGCCATGCACGTTGGCTTGCTGCACGTGGCCTGCAGGTGACGGGCATCGACCGTGACGCGGCAGCGCTTTCGGGCCTCGCGGGCATCGCCCAAACCATCGTCGCCGACATCGAAGGAAACCCGTGGCCGTTGCCCGCCGGGGCCACTTTCGATGCCGTCGTCGTCACGAATTACTTGCACCGACCGCTCTGGCCGCGTTTGCTGGCGTCCGTCGCGCCGGGCGGCCGCCTGATCTACGAAACCTTCGCCCTCGGAAACGAAACCGTCGGAAAGCCGTCCAATCCGGCATTCCTGCTGGCGCCGGGCGAATTGCTCGATGCTGTGCGCGGCCAACTGCGGGTGATCGGCTATGAGGACGGCTTTCTCGCATCGCCGCGAGAAGCTTACGTGCAGCGGGTTTGCGCGGTTCGCGAGCCGGCCGGGTCGGTTGCGCCGCGCTACGCACTTTGAAGTTGCTGAGGACGGCGGCTTACCCGTCTCTTGGCGGGTCTCAGATGTGGCGAATCCGTTCTGACGATCCGGTACAATCCGACTGTTTACGTTCACGCTTTTGTCTGCTTTCGAAACCATGATCCAGATTTCCGGCAGTCTCGTCGCCATCGTCACGCCCATGCACGAGGACGGCAGCCTTGATTTTCCGTCCCTGCGCAAGCTCATCGACTGGCACATCGCCGAAGGCACCGACGGCATCGTGATCGTCGGCACCAGCGGCGAATCGCCGACCGTGTCGGTGGAAGAGCACCGTGAGCTGATCCGCGTGGCGGTTGAACAGGCCAACAAGCGCATCCCCATCATTGCCGGCACCGGCGGCAACTCCACCACCGAGGCCGTCGAGCTGACGGCCTATGCCAAACAGGTGGGCGCTGATGCGTCCCTGCAGGTCGTGCCGTACTACAACAAGCCGACGCAGGAAGGGATGTACCTGCACTTCCGCAAGGTAGCCGAGTCGGTGGATCTGCCGGTCATTCTGTACAACGTGCCGGGCCGCACGGTGGCCGATATGACGGTCGAAACCATGCTGCGCCTGGCCGAAGTGCCGGGCGTCATCGGCGTGAAGGAAGCCACTGGCAACATCGACCGCGCTGCGCACCTCATCAAGGGCGCACCGGCCTCGTTCAAGATTTATAGCGGGGATGACCCGACGGCCATCGCGCTGATGCTGCTGGGCGGCCACGGCAATATTTCCGTGACAGCCAACGTGGCGCCGCGTGCCATGCACGAACTGTGCGCAGCTGCCATGCGTGGTGACGTGGAAACGGCTCGCCGCATTCACATGCAATTGCTGTCGGTGCACAAGAACCTGTTCGTCGAGTCGAATCCGATTCCCGTCAAGTGGGCTCTCCAGGCCATGGGCAAGATGGAAGGCGGCATCCGCCTGCCGTTGACGCCGCTGGCACCCCAGTATCACGAGGTTGTGCGCGCATCCCTGAAGGATGCCGGGCTGCTCTCCTGATTGTTTCAAGGCCCCTCCAGACGCTTCTGGGCCCTTAAGCCATCGTTCTCATCTGAAGGATCGCAAGTCAATGAAACTGCACCAAACCCGTCGCGGGGCTGTGGCGACGTCCGCTCAACTGTTGCTGGCCGCTCTGTCGGTTGCCCTGATTTCCGGTTGCGATACCGTCAATGAGGCGATGCAGCCGGACCGCATCGATTACAAATCGCAGGCCAAGAAGGGCCCGACGCTTGAAGTCCCGCCCGACCTGACCGGCATCCAGGCCGACCGCCGCTATGCCGCGCCGGATACGGGCACCACCACGCTGTCGGCCTACACGTCGACGGCGCCCAAGGTGACGACGCCTGGCTCGGGCACCGACAACGTGCTGCCCGCCGTGTCCGACATGCGCATCGAGCGTGATGGCAATCAGCGCTGGCTGGTCGTGAAGACCACGCCAGATGCTCTGTGGCCGCAATTGCGCACCTTCTGGCAAGAACTGGGCTTCCTGCTGGTGATCGACTCGCCCGAGACCGGCATCATGGAAACCGACTGGGCCGAAAACCGCGCGAAGATTCCGCAGGACATCATCCGTCGCACCGTCGGCAAGGTGTTCGATGGCCTGTACTCGACGTCGGAGCGCGACAAATTCCGCACTCGCATCGAGAAGGGTCCGAATGGCATGGTCGAGGTCTACATCTCGCACCGCGGCGCGCAGGAACAACTGGTCGGTTCGTCTAAGGATCAGACTGTGTGGACACCGCGTCCGGCCGATCCCGAACTCGAGGCCGAATTCCTCTCTCGCCTGATGCAGCGTCTGGGCGCCAGCAAGGAAGCCGCGCAGCAGAAGCTTGCGCAAACGCAGGCAGCGCATCCGGTGCAAGACGGCACGAAGGCTGAACCGGCCCCGCGTACCGGCCCGTCGCTGCTGACGCAATCGAATGGCCAGCCGGTCCTGCAGGTGCCGGAGCCCTTCGATCGCGCCTGGCGTACCGTGGGCCTGGCGCTGGACCGTGTGAACTTCACCGTGGATGATCGCGACCGCTCGCAAGGCGTGTACTTTGTCCGCTACGCTGATACGCGTGCCGAAGCCAACGCGCCGGGCTTCTTCTCGCGCCTGTTCTCGGGCACGAAGATCGAAGACCTCAAGCGCGCCAAGCGTTACCGCGTGGTTGTGAAGGACGCAGGCACGTCGTCGATGGTGCTTGTGCAGAACGACGATGGCTCCGTGCAGACCGGCGACATCGGCAAGCGCATCCTGTCGCTGCTCGACGAGCAACTGCGGTAATCAGCATCATGCAGTACGGCTGCCTGGGTGGGCGATGACACTGAGATTCGCCAGCCTTGGCAGCGGCAGTGAAGGGAATGCGCTGCTCGTTGAATCCGCGAGCGGAGCGACGTGCACGCGCATCCTTCTGGATTGCGGATTTGGTATCCGCGAGACCGTTCGGCGGCTCGAACGCTTGGGCTGTGCGCCGGAATCCCTCAACGCCATCCTCGTTACGCACGAGCATAGCGATCACGTTGGCAGCGCCTATGCGGTTGCCGCCAAATTCAATATCCCCGTCTGGACCAGCCACGGCACGTATCGCGCCACGGAAAACCTGCGCGGCGCCGACCGTGCTGCCGTGCGTTTCTGCCGCGCCGACGATATGTTCTGTGTTGGCGATTTGCAGATATTGCCGTACACCGTGCCGCACGACGCGCGGGAGCCGCTGCAGTTTGTTTTCGATGACGGTGCGCGGCGCCTGGGTGTGCTCACCGATGCCGGCATGTCGACGGAATACCTTTGCACCCATCTGACGGGCATGCACGCCCTCGTGCTCGAATGCAATCACGACCGGGAGATGCTGGCCAACTCAGCCTATCCCTGGTCATTGAAGCGTCGTATCGGTGGGGATTTTGGCCACCTGGCCAATGACATTGCCGCCGCGATCCTTACCCGCGTGCGCCACGACGCCTTGCATACGGTCGTGGCGGCGCATCTGTCCAAGCAAAACAACACGCCGCTATTGGCCGCTGAGGCGATCGCAGTGCCGCTGGGGGCCAGTGTTGAAGACGTGCCGATTGCGGATCAGGAAGAGGGGTTGCTCTGGCGCACCGTATGAGTGCAACAGGACCGATCGAAGCGGCTTGTAAGATTCAGAAACAACTTTGAATGGCAGAGGGGCAGCGCGATTGCTGCCCGGATGCTCCAGCGCCAGATTGCGCCCATAAAAAAAAGCCGACTCGAGAGTCGGCTTTTTTGTCTCGCGAGAAACGCGATTATTGCTTGGCAGCCGGGGCCGAAGCGTCAGCAGCCGGAGCCGATGCAGCAGCAGCCGGAGCCGATGCAGCAGCGTCCGAAGCAGCCGGAGCAGCAGCAGCGTCCGAAGCAGCCGGAGCAGCAGCAGCGTCCGAAGCAGCCGGAGCAGCAGCAGCCGGAGCCGAAGCTTCCGGAGCAGCAGCCGGAGCAGCGGCTTCTTCCTTCTTACCGCAAGCAGCCAGAGCCACAGCAGCCATCAGCGAGGCGATCAGGAGAGACTTTTTCATTTTTTCGATCCTTAAACTGAATATTGGAAAGCGGACAACAGAAAGGCGATGAATAATTACCGGTAATTATCGCTCAGGTACTACACCTTCTTCTATGCTGGCAGCCAAGTCGCACGAGGGCTGCTCGGCCTGCAAGCTAGCGTCGGATTATAGCGACCTTTACCTACCATGTGTAGCGGAGTCGGGGCTGACGCACGTGCGATCCAGACGCTTTTGTAACGATCTGTTTCAGCGCGGAATTATCGCTGTCCCGGTCCAGCCAGCCTCAGCCAGCCTTCTTCGTACCATGCATGCAGCGTATCCATCAGATCCGGCAAGCCGGCCGCCGCATCGACGGAAGCAGCGCTCGCACGACGTGCGTCCGCCAACGCGGAAAACCACGCAAGCAACGTTCCCGAAGGCTCGAACGTATCGCCGTTGATCCAGAATCGGTGCGCGTCATACAGCGCCTGCGTGCGCGCGTCGAGCACGATGCCTTCCTTGCGCGCCCGGGCTGTGAAGCGGGCGAGCGGCAAACGGGGCTGCGTGACGAAGTCGACGTGATCCTTGGGCTCGGAAAGGTACGCGCCGAGGAACTCGCCGACGAGTTCAGGCGTCCAGCGCAACGCGTTGAGTTTCTGGGCGAGGGCTTTGACCATGGCAGCCGGTAGTTCGCCGGGGCGGGCCGTGGGTTTCTGTTCGGGGTCGGCGTACCGGCCTTCGAAGTTGGGGTCGTCTTCCAGCGTTTGCGACAGGAAGCCCAGGAAGTGGCCGGCCAGCTCGCGGTACGAGGGTGAGCGGAAACCAATCGAGTACGTCATGCAGTCGCCCTCGGCCACGCCATCGTGTGCGTAGTGCGGGGGCAGATACAGCATGTCGCCGGGCTCGAGCACAAATTCCTCTTCCGGCCGGAAGTTGGCCAGGATTTTGAGCGGCAGATCGGGGACGAGCGTGAGATCGTCCTGGGCGGAAATGCGCCAGCGGCGTTTGCCGTGCGCCTGCAGCAGGAACACGTCGTACGAATCGAAGTGGGGGCCGACGCCGCCGCCGTCAGTGGCGAAGCTGATCATCACGTCATCGAGCCGCGCGTCGGGGATGAACCGGAAGCGCTGCATGAGCGCTTCAACCGCGGGCTCGACGAGGTTTGCGCCTTGCACAAGCACCGACCAGTTGCGCGTCTTGCGTGAAGGCAGCGGGCGTTCGTCGAAGGGGCCGTGGTTGAACGACCAGCGCCCGCGCGATTGCGCGATCAGGCGGGACTCGACATCGGGGCGCTCCGCCAGGGCAAGGACACGTTCCGGAGATAGCGGAAAGTGCAGTGCACGCATCTCTTCCGGGGATAGTGCCTGCCGGATCAGCAGCGGTGTTTTCTGCCAGTGCGTGCGCATGAAATCGCGCGGCGACAGCCCGCCGAGGAGTTGCGCCGGGCGCTCTAGCGGAAGAGCGGGTTGGACGCCGCCATCGGCAGCGTATAATGGGACTTCGTTCATGGAGTGCGCAATTGAAAATCGCGAAGAATACGGTGGTGTCGGTGGCTTACAAACTGTCCGACGCGCAGGGCAACGTCATCGAGGAATCCGATGAGCCGATGGTGTATTTGCACGGCGGCTATGATGGCACGTTCCCCAAAATCGAGGAAGCGCTGGACGGCCAGGAGCAAGGCTTTGAGACCAAACTGCAGCTCGAGCCGGACGACGCTTTCGGTGACTACGATCAAGAGCTGATCAAGATCGAGCCGCGTGATCGCTTTCCGGAACCGCTCGAAGTTGGCATGCAGTTCGAGGGAGTGCCTGAAGATGGCGATGAGGAAGACGCCATCGTCTACACCGTCACCGACGTGGCGGAAGACAAGGTCGTGCTGGATGGCAACCACCCGCTGGCCGGCATGGCGCTGCGCTTTGACCTGAAGGTCACGGAAGTTCGTGAAGCCACCGCTGAAGAAATCGAGCACGGCCACGTGCACGGTGAAAACGGCCTTGAAGTGGTGGACGAGGACGAAGACGACAAGCCGCACACGCTGCACTGATCGGCAAGTCCATCGAGATGCAAGAACGGGAGCTTCGGTTATCCCCCCCAAGTTGGAATACATAGTTTGGGTAGAAGTGCTAAATTTTTGAGCAGACACCCCTCTTGCAGGGGTGTTTTTTTGTCTTCGCTTTTTGGAAGCCGTACCCTAACCATACATATGATGTACAGGGTGTCGGGTGTCGGGTGTCGAGTAGCAGTCTTTCTATGAAAGACGAGTAGCTAGCTGCCTTTCGTGCCCTATGGAGGCGCCCGACCAGCGGTAGCGCAACTGTCGGATAGGGCTGAGGAGGTTGCGCATGGTGGCGCTGGCAGCTACAGGCTGATGTACCTTCTATTGCAAGGTGCAACATGCCTCGAAGGTCGGAAATCACCGAGCTGGATACGAGCCAGTACGACTGGTGTGCGCACGGTATAGCCATCTGTTTGAAGTGGTCTTTTGGCCGCTTGCAGATGCTGCTCATTCGAAGCTAGCATCAGCACTGGTGGTGGTAGGGTCCGCAGCCCCCGCCTTTCGAGCCCCTGTTTTTTGGGGGTGTGGTAAAGCTGCTAGAAGAGCTGTACGCGCCTCCAGCGCCGCCGTTGTCGTCCAACTTGCTGCCCGCAATTCGAAACCGGGTAGGTATCTCAGACCGGACGAATCTCTTTGGTCTTTTCGGAGATTCGTTTTGGCTCGCCTTCTTCCCGAAGAACTTGTCCGCCTGCGTCGCATCGACGCTGCCGAAGCCTTGCAGGTCTTGGCGGCTCATGCCAAGCGGGACGTTACCTTCCAACCCACAAAATCCAAACTCACTCAGCGTTGGCATGCCAACGTCGGGGGGCGCGAGTTTGAGCTTCTGCTGAATGGCCCGAAGTTCTTTGATACCCGGACCAAGACCGGCGGTGGCGGAGCCATCGACCTTGCAATTTATCTCCATGGGTTGAGCTTCAACGAGGCTATGCAGCTCTTGCGGCAGCGGGGGCTCTGAATGTTTGTGACCTCTCGCGCTAAGGCGCATATGGATTTCACCGGCGCCTTTGTTGAACTACCGGTCTTGCTGACGCCTGCCGGCGTGCTGGATGCGCTGCTCGACTACTTTCTTTTCCACAGCCATGACCGGAGTCTCTCGTGGATGCGGAAGGTGGCCTGGGCGGTCACGCTATTCCTCGAGTACTTGTCGAGCAACCCAACTGAGCGCGATTCCTATCGCCTATTTCAGAACTTCGCGCAACGGCTCTATACAGGCACGTTTGACCGAATTAGTGGCCTAGACCCGAGCTGGCTGTGCTGGCGGCCCCGCTCCCCTCGGGATGCCCAGCACATCGTTACGTACCTCACGGACTTCTTCGACTGGCTTAACAAGGAGCGGCCGGCTGTTGCCAAGGTCAATCCCAAGTATGCCGGCAGCGCTTACGACCGAATGACGGATGAGGTTGCGTACCAGTACCGACGTGACAAAGCGTTCCTAGGACATTCATGGGCGGCTAACGCCACAGAGGAGGGCCATCGCACGCGGTATAGCCGTCCGCCGAGCGTCGAGCCGTGGGACCGCCCTGCGTTTCCTGATGACCGTTTTGAGGAATTCCTATTCAAAGGCTTCAAGGTCCGTGGGCGATATGACTATGGGAGCATGCTCATCACCTTACTGATGCATGGCGCTGGGTTTCGGGAATCCGAACCGTTTCACTTGTATTTCGGCGACGTGGTACCGGACCCGAGAAACTCTCGCCAAGCGCTGGTGCGTATTCACCATCCGAAGTTCGGTGCCGCGCCGTCGGATTGGCACGACGAGCGCGGGCGCCCCAAGAAAGGAAACCGTCGCGCATACCTCGCTGAGAAGTTCGGTTTGGCGCCCCGTACAGAAATGATGGATAGCCGGCATGCCGGCTGGAAAGGCGGCTTGCACGACGGGGCCTACTACAAGCAAGCCTTTTGGTTTTTGCCCGAGTACGGCGAGTGGTTCTTGCACCTGTGGTATCGCTACCTTGAGCAGGTCGCATATATCGACCGCAACCATCCTTTCGCCTTCGTCAATACGCGCAGAGAACCCATCGGTGGAATGTATGCCATGGCCCAGTTCGACAAGGCGCATGGCGCTGCGTGTGAGCGCATTGGCCTTCCCGTGAGCAAAGCCTTGGGCACGACTCGGCACGGCCACCGCCACGCCTATGGATGGCGCCTTAGAAAGTCGGGCATCGACAAGTCATTCATCCGCCGTTTCATGCACCACACCTCCATCGAAAGCCAAGAGGTGTACACGCAGCCTGACCTTCGGGAAATGTACGCAGAGCTTGAGGCCGGAGCGACGCGTTTGCAGGAGGTGCACGGAAACGCTTCAAACCATTCCCGCCTTTTGCTGCCCGGCCTGGGCTTCACCATGTGAGAGAACCACCATGACAACACCTCCGAAAAATACCTTTGCTAAGCAACTGAAGTCATTGGGTGCCACGACGAAGGCGGTAGTCGAAGCCATCGGTACAGCCCCACACGGGGAACAGCTTCCCAGTCGGCGACACCTAAACGGCGCCGACATCGACGACGATTTCGTTCGCCGCGTCATGGGTCACGTTCGCATCGAATGCACGCTGTTCTATGGGCGCCAAACATTCAGGAAGCGGAAGCAGCTGCTGAAAACGGAAATGCAACGCTTGCGGGAGCGCCGTGACCACCTTTCAGGCATTCGTACCCTCTCACTGTCCACCCAAGAATCGAACGCTTGCGAGAAGCATCATGGCAACTGCGACAAAGAAGACCTCTGCTAAGTCATCAGAAGCACATACCGGCAAACAAATAGGGCTAGTCCGGAAAAACGACACCAATCTCGGCTGGGTTCAGCGCGAATATCCGCAACTTGCCGCTTGGCGGGCCCTGGCGGTGGAATGGCTTAAAGGCGTGACAGAGGGCGTCGGGGTCAGGTTGCAGGCCTTGGTGGCCTTCCTCGAACGCTACCTCGTTCAACAAGGTCTTCCTGTAGACCCTGCTGTATTCCTATCTCACAGCATCGTCCTGCCTGATTTCTATCGGACAGCCTGTCCAGATTCAGCTAAAGGCATCGAATACAACAACTATGTCCACGCTTTCCTGCATTTCGTGCTGTTGCGTGAGTTCAGTGTATCTGCCGATGACGGCCTACCGGTAGTTTCGCCAGCTTATCGCAACCCAGTGCCACGCTTGTCCAAAGCGGGTATACCTGCACGCGATGACAGCGTGCGTGTACCGTTGCCCTATGGCTACATCGACGAGCTGCGGCAAATATTGGCCGCCGGGTCTAATTTTCGCAATTGGCACTGGGCGCAAAATGCCTTGGGAGGGCAGCTTGATGAGGGAGGGCGTACTGGTTCTGACTGGTTCCCGGTAACCGAGGCTCAGATTGACCGAAACGACCCCGACTGTGTTTGGCGTGAACGGCGTATACGGGGAAAGAGGCGCTTGGAGATGTGGAGCCCTGTTCGCTGGGTGGCTCTGTTGGCGAAGCTTATTCTGCCGGCGCGTACGTTCCAAGTGCGCATGCTTGACTCCGGCGAGGCAGACACGTGGCGTTTCGAGGCTGGGAATTGGGTGCTGAACACGAGTAGGCTTGCACAAGGCAACGAGCGCCACCAACTGCAACAGGGTGTATTTCGTCGGAGCTCCCCGCTTGCCGACGGTGACCTTGTCTCAGTGGTGCTCTACTTCAACACGAATAAGACTGCCGATGTCGTCCAAGCGGGACCTGAGAAGGGTTATGTGACTCCTTGGGTCCTAGGTGGTCCCCTGCATCAGGATGTGTTCTATTGGCTTGAAAAATTGCGCAACTGGCAGGAGACGTACAACCCCGTTCAACGACGCACCGCGTGGACGGAGTTGGATGGCCGACATATCGGGGCTAAGAGCGAAGTGCAATTGGCGAGCTACCCTGACACTTGTTTCCTTTTCCGAATGCCTGAGGCAACTGTAGTTGAGCGGCATTTGCCTCTTCGGGAAAGACTTCTGGATAGCTCTTGGTTTGCGTTGCTAGAGACGCTGGAGTTGCGGCTTGCCAATCGAGGGGAGACCTATAAGAACGGTGCTCCGGTTGTTTTCCTTCCGCCCGTCGAAAAGCAAAACGAACGCCAAACCACTCTCTTTCCCTTGCATTGCCTGCGCGTCTCGCTTGTTACGGCGCTTGCGCACGAGGGCCGGGTGCCATTTTCCATTTTGCAAAAGCTTGTCGGCCACAGTCGACTGCTAATGACTCTCTATTACACGAAGCCAGGGGCCACGCGCATTCATGACGTACTACAAGGAGCAGCGGAGCGGCTCGAAGAGACCAAGGAAGCCAGCATCCAGAACTTCCTCCTCGATACTGAGCACGACCAGCTGCTCCGGCACGCTATCTGCAATGATGTACCTAGCCTCGCCGCCGCCATTCCTCAACATCCTGCGGCGCGTAATCCGGCAGGCTGGATGCCTATGCATCACGGGCTGTGTTTGGTGGGTGGTAATACGAGCGAGATTGAGGGCAACAGCCGCATTGGAGGCTGCCACAACGGAGGGCCTAACATCGGCTCGGAAAAGAATCCTAAATACGCGCCTGTACCAGGCGGAAGTCGTAACTGTGTGCGTTGCCGCTGGTTCGTGACGAAGCCGCACTATCTGCAAGCTTTGACCGCCCACTTCAATACGCTTGCGTATCACTTCGACGAAGCTCGTAACACCTGCATCGAGAAGGAAAACGCCCTTCAAGAGCTCAAGAAGCAGAAGTTTGAGGCGGAAGAGGCCGGTCAGCCATTCGCAAAAATCGATGCATATCGGCAGGCCGAGCGAATTTGGGAGGGTGCCATGAAGCGCTTCAGCGACCTCGCCGAGGACGTGGTGGCCTGTTATCGGCTAATCGAGCGCTGTATCGACGCATCGCATGGAGACGGCACACAACTGATTGCAACTGGTACAGCTGTCGACGTCAAACTGGCGTTCGAAGAGACGGAGTCAGAGTTGCTCCAACTGGCTGGTGTTTGCGAAAACGCCGAGGTCTACCCGGACCTGCAGCCTGGCAAGGCGGTGTTTCGCCGTAGCCAACTCCTCGACGCGGCGCTCTATCGCGACGATATGAAGCCCCTATTCATGACGCTTAGCGAACAAGAACAACTGCGTGTCGGTAACGCTTTCATGCGCAGTCTTGCCCAGCGGGCGAATCCAACCAATCAAGCGCTTGGTCAGCGGCAAGTGGTTCATTTGATGGATGCTGGTATCAGCTTGAGCCAACACTTCGGTGTTGACCTCTCCACTCTACTGCCCGCCACTGGTTTGACACGAGTTACCTCGGTTGCACACGGGATTCTCGCGGGAACTGAGACATGACAAGCCCGACAGATATCCATCCGAACGTCGTGCTGGAGTCTCTGCTTGGCAAAGGCGGGCGGGCCCAGCGCCGCACGAATCTGGAAAAGCTGCACGAAGTTTGCCGCGAGCAGAACGAATCTGGCTCTCGTGACTTTTCACTTCCGACCATCGGCCGCCTATGTGAGGGGCAGGGAATCTTCAAAGGGCGCGTGCTGTACAACGCCCAGTCCGCCGACTACCGGACGCTCATCACCGCCTGGGCCGCCTATACAGGCCCGCCCGCACCAAAGCCGCCAAAGGTACTAGCCAGCTACGAATACTTGGCGCGTATCGAGGACCCGGCCCTCCGCTCCCTGATGCAAGCGGTTGTGGCTGAACGGGACAAGCTCAAAGCTCAAGTCAATCTGTTGAAAGCTAACATGCAGGTCACTGTTGACCGGCGGCCGCTCGGCGCGACCGTTGCCTCGACTCCATCAGGAGAGTCTATCGCCGTACTGACGATGGCCGCCCAACTGACGCCGTCCGAGCGCGACGCTCTTCAGAAAGCAATAGCGCCCGAATTCCTTACGGAGCAGGGCTGGCAGGAAGGCAGTCACGGCGAAATACGCAACGACCGGGGAAGGACACTCTTCGATGTGGGCTACGCGACCGCCATTCGTAAGGTCCTTGGGGGATAAGTCCCGCTGTATTGTCCGGCACGCCTGGACCTCGAATGCGCAACAGCTTGGGTATTCTGACGAGGAGGCTAGCGCGGAGGGCCCTCAGGGTCGAAGAACGCGCTCAGCGAAACGCCCAAAGCTATCGCGAGCTCCTGAAGGTGCTTCACGGAGACATTCCTCCTTCGAACCTCAAGAATTGACACATAGTTGCGTGCCAACCCGGCGCTCACCGAAAGGGTATCTTGGGCTAATCCCCGCGCGGTTCTGAGCATATAGATGTTCCGCGATACGCGGTCGCGGAGCGGTGTAGCTTCGCGAGGATTGCGAGCAATGGTCGGTCCATCCTGCATTAGGGAAAGGGCATCTACCCCCAGCGCGGTTGCAAAGCGTTCAATGGTGTCAACAGACACGTTGTTAACGCCTCGTTCAACTTGGCTCACCTGGCTTCGATGGCAGGGAATACGCCGGGCAAGCTCGTCTTGCGATAGACCGCTGTCCTCGCGCAGCCTGTGGACGCGCTGCGCGATTTGCAAAGGGATGCTTTTTTTCTCGTTGGCCATGGCGCGCAAGCTTGCGGGAACTCCCGCGCCGGAAACAACCCACTTTGTATCTCCATCGTTTACATCTCCACACTTTGTATCTACACTGCCGCCTAAGTGAGGAAGAACCCTTGCAGACCTCCCCCAAAGTTGTGATAAGCGGCTGACGCTCCCGGCACGAACACCGCCCAGGGCCCGCGCTAGTACTTCCTTTTCAAATGACCATCAAAGGCGGCGTCCTATGCACCCAATCCTTTTCCTCAGCTACGACGGCTGTCTACACCCGGAGGACGTGCTTCACACCGACGGTGGACCTCAGCTTCGCGGTGGAGAGCGTCGGCTCTTCGAACACGCGGAGTTGCTCGCCGAAATTCTGGAGCCATACCCGGACCTGGAAATCGTGTTAAGCACCGCGTGGGCGCGTATCTACGGCCTTGAGAGAGCCAAAGACTTCTTGCCCGCAGCTTTGCGGTCTCGCGTTGTCGGCACAACCTATGAATTCTGCGGCAATATGGTCGAATGGGCCGAGTTGACGGAATTCGACCGAATCATGCGGTACGTGGAGGGGCACGGTGTCCGAAGCTGGCTTGCCCTCAGTTGCGACAAATACTATTGGCCAGAGGCCTTTCACAAAAACCGCGTTTGGGTCTACAACCGAGTCGGTCTGGGGGAAGACCGCACCAGAGAACAGCTCACCGAGAAGCTCAAGCAAATGCACCGAGAGACTTCTCGGGTCGGAGTCGGCCTCATCGGCGGGGTACGAAATGCGGATGCTGTTCGCATGCTTTGTGAAGCAGCAACAACCAAGATTGCGGATGCTCGCATCTCTCAGCTCTCAGCGTCGACGCGTTTTCAAGCCTCATACGATGCAGTGTGCTGCTGCGCAAGCATCATGTTGACTATTGAGCCTCGGTCAGTGGGCTTCCGCTTGGTGCAGATACTGGAAGAACTGCCGGTCGAACATTTGGATGCCGGCATCAAGGCCCGCTCCATTGCACTCCTGCAAGCATGGCAAACGACGGACTACTGGGAGCCAAAGGACGTAAAGCTGTCCGATGTTGATGTCGTGTTGGAATTCGCCGAAGCCGTCCTCAGTGCAACCGAGAGCCGACTGCAGGGGACCCACGTAGCGAGGTGAGCCAGAGCATGCCGATTTAGGAATACGGCTCCGACGACCTCGACGATGAGGTCGTCCTTGCTGCCGGGAGCGTCATGGAAACAAGCGACCGAGATGTCACGCGCGACTGCGTCTAGGGCAGCCAGCACAGCCCGATTCCAATCTGCCCAGGCTGTGGCGGCGCAGACTTATCTGGAGTTATCTGGGCTTGGATAATTATCCGACGTCGGTATAACAGCCACCGAGAGGCGTCGCGACGTAAAGTCAGCCAGTAGCGCGACTCATTGCAAGACGCGAACGCAGAGTGACCTGAATCGCAGGCTCGCTCAGCCCGGTCATGGGTTCGCAGGCGATGAATCGCCCATCCCGCCGGCTCGCAGCAATGACGCTCGGGTGGTCATCGGTGGTCACCTGCCAGTGGTGACCTGTTTTGAGACCGAGGCTTGCTAGTTACGTGGCTCTGTGCGACATAAGGCAAAGCGCCCGTAGCACCCCCCTCTTGGGTGGGGATGGGGCACTTATATTGTCGTCGCTCACCTACGTTAGGCTCGTGAAGCGCTAACATAATGGACCCGGGGCCGAATCCCACGGGCGAAGCTCGAATCTGGGCGCTCGCGGTCGAAAATGCAAAAATGGGGACGGGATAATGGGCTGGGGTTTTAGGAAAAGTATCAAAGTAGCGCCGGGTGTGCGCATTAACTTCAGCAAGAGCGGGGTTAGCACCTCAATTGGCGGAAGAGGGTTTACCTACAACACTCGCGGTCGCATCACGGCCAGCATTCCAGGTACTGGAATCCGCTTTACACAGCATCTCAATTCTCAAAGAACTTCTCGCCCCATCAGTTCCATCGTCGCGGGTAGCAGTCGTATCGACCCTGTGACCACCGAGCGCTTGTCAAAACGAGAGCAGGCCACTCAAGATTTCGTCCAAATGGTGCAAGCCCGGACGTCTACAGCGTTGCAGCAGTACTTCGTCTCCCATGGCGTGTATGTTGCCGCCGGTGACCTGACTGATGCCGTTACTCTCGAGGAACATCAGCCTGTTCTCGAGACCCTGTCGCGAGAGTTTGAAGTCACCACAAAGGCCATCAGACTGGCCCTCGACATTGGCTCGATTTCACTCGCGGAGAAAGAGAAGGCAATGTCAGCGGTGTACGAGATAGAGAGAAAATGCGCGGAGCACCATGGCGCCCATGGAGAACTCGGCACTGCGTCAAGTGCGCTCCTGAGCGCCG
This sequence comes from Burkholderiaceae bacterium 26, assembly GCA_000955795.1. GTDB lineage: Bacteria > Pseudomonadota > Gammaproteobacteria > Burkholderiales > Burkholderiaceae > Ralstonia > Ralstonia chuxiongensis. The sequence continues at coordinate 350,498 of JYOB01000010.1, read as the reverse complement.
TTCGCGCGTGGCCGAAACCACCGGCCTTCATGGCGCCGATTCTGGCGGGACTGTTTGGTTGCTTTATTCTCGCTCGCAACGTGCCTGTTGGCTTGATTTTGGTCTGCTTTGCGCTCGCGTACGGCGGCTACCGTGCGTTGACGTTCATGCGTAGGAAAGCTGCCGTAGCTGCGGCGATTGACCAGGCCAATCAGCGATTCGAGTCGTTGCTCAATGTTGAAGTGACCCCCCGGCCGACAGTCACCGCCGGACGCGACCTTGTGTCGCTGAAGGCCGCAGGATTCGGGGCACTGATTTTGGTCGCGGCGATTTACGCTCTGGTCGTATCACCACGCCAATCGACCGAAAAAAATAGCGCTCCTGTAGAGGCAGCAACGACGGAGGCGACGGTGGCTGCTACTGCACCCGTTCCCACCGTCGCCAGTCGGTCGGGTACCGCTTTCAACTGGCTCGTGGGTAAGTATCCGTCGGACGTAGTGAATGACCGCCGCTTCCGGGCCGCTTTCAACGGTATCTCGCGTGCTGACTGGGGAAAAATCTCAGAGCGCCTTGCCGTGACCAACGCCGGTGGCATTCAATCAAAGGACGGGTATCTGGTGGCGTCGGGCTGCATGGCGCATTTTTGCAACTCGGACCAAGCGGCCTTCGCTATCAGTGAAGTGACGGGCAAAGGTGACCTTGTTTTCAGCGAGGCACCCGCGTCATCCCATGACCCTGTGGTGAAGGGGTTCCAATGGCCCGAGTTGCCGATTAGTGGAACTCCTCTGGTCGACTGGGCCCGAGAGAATGGAATGAGTCTCGGCACCACGGTTGCTGCACCGTCTCCTCCTTCGACGCAGGCGAGCTTTGACTGCAAGAAGGCACGTTCGGATGCAGAACACATCATTTGCAGCGACCCGGAACTTGCAGCCAGCGATGTTCAGCTTGCAGTTGTCTACGCCAAAGCCAAGGCTGCCGCAAAAGACCCCGTTGCTTTTAAGGAGCGGACCCGGGCCCAGTGGAATTACCGTGAGCGCGAGTGTCACGACCGAGAATGTTTGGTGCGTTGGTATGCAGACCAAAAGGTCGTGCTCTCCGGGATTGCAAACACGGGTGACGTCACCGAGTAATGAGATTGGGTGGAAGCGACGCGCATGCAACCAGTCTGCGCAGGCATCGCGCGATGCAGTTTGCTTTGCTAGATGGGTGTCGTTCTCAACTTACTTAAACACCCCTTTGGGTTAGTAGTATTTCGGGGAGGCAGCACCATGCGATTTATTCATGCGGCAGACATTCACCTGGACAGTCCTCTTCATGGGTTGAGTGCCTATCCCGATGCGCCTGCAGACATGTTGCGCAACGCTACGCGCGACGCCTTCACTGCGCTGGTGACGAACGCCATCGACGAAAAAGTTGACTTCATGGTAATAGCCGGTGACCTCTATGACGGGAGCTGGCGTGACCACAACACTGGCATTTTCTTCTGTAAGGAGATGGGGCGCCTGCGCAGAGCCGGAATCCCCGTCTACCTGTTGTTTGGTAATCATGATGCGGAAAGTGAGATGACCAAGCAGCTGCAGCTTCCTGACAACGTAAAGAGATTTTCGGCACGAAAAGCCGAGACCTTCCTCATCGAGGACCTTAAGGTCGCCCTGCACGGGCACAGTTTCAAGGAAAAGGAAGTTACGGCGAACCTGGTCGCTACCTATCCACAGCCGGTACCCGGCTTCTTCAATATTGGCGTGCTACACACCGCGTTGGAGGGAAACACGCCGCACGCCAACTACGCACCATGTTCGAGAGCCGAGCTCCATTCCAAGGGCTATCAATATTGGGCGCTTGGTCACGTCCATGAATACGCCGTTTGGAAAGATGCTTCAACCATCGTATTCCCCGGCAACCTGCAAGGGCGCAACATTCGGGAAACTGGTAGGCGTGGCGCGGTAATGGTTACTGTTGAGGATTCCAGTGATGTGTCCTTCGAGCGCCTCTTCATCGATGTCCTGCGGTGGGAATCCGTGAAGGTAGACGCTTCTGGTTGCACAACACTCACTGAAGTCGTACAGGAAGTAGGCCGTCAACTGGAAGCTCTGATTGAGTCCGCGCCTGCTGCCGTTCCCTACGCTGTTCGTGTCACCATCATCGGCGCCTCGAATGCTCATGGCGAGCTCTTTGGTTTGGAAGCTCAGCTTCGTAATGAGGTTCTAGGTCAGATTGCGGCCATAAGTCACGACCGCCTGTGGCTCGAGAAAGTGAAAGTCGAAACAACGCCGAGTGGTGGCGAGGCGAACCTGCTAGGTCGAGCGGACGCGATTGCTGACCTGCATGACCTATTGGTCGAAGCCGAATCAGACCCTGAGTTTCTCGAGATGCTCAAAGAGAGGCTAGTCACGTTGGTGAACCAGTCCCCGCTCGAACTGCAAGAACTGGTGCCGGCGTTTTCGCAGGTACGTGGCGACGAGTTGCCCCAACTAGTGCAAAGCGTGCGGTCGGGCTTGCTAGCTCAGTTGGCAAAAACGGAGTGACGTCATGCGTATCAAGCAACTGGACCTCATCCGCTATGGAATATTCTCGGGCGATGCTGTTGAGTTTCCGCGTTCTGAGCAGGACTTTCACTTCATTGTTGGCCCGAACGAGGCCGGGAAGTCGACCATTAAGACCGCCATCTCGGAGTTGCTGTTCGGAATGCCGCACAGCTCTTCGCTGGATTTTGTCCATCACCAGAGCGAGCTGAAGCTTGGGGCCGCGTTGGAGAACTCTGAGGGGGTTCTTACTTTTCATCGGTCGAAGGCCAGGAAAGCCCCGTTGACGACGTCTGCTGGCGAGCCATTGCCGGTTGACTGTCTAGCGCCGTTCCTTGGTGTGGCAGACAAGGCATTCTTTGAGCAGATGTTCTGCCTCGACCATACGGCGCTCATCAAGGGAGGCCAAAGTATTCTTGACGCCGCCAGCGACGTTGGACAGGTCCTGTTCCAGTCGGCCGCCGGTATCGCGAGTCTTGGACGTGTCAGGGATGAGCTCGCTGAAGAGGCTGACCGTCTCTGGGCTAAGCGAAAATCGAATGACCGCGCGTACTACGTTGGTCAGAGGCAGCTCGACGATGCCAATGCGGAACTGAAGGCTGCCATGGTTCGGACTTCCGCTTGGCGGGCGGCACATAGTGCTGTCGAAGATGTTGAAGAGCGAAGAAATACGGAGGAAAGGCTCCACCGCACGCTGGAGCTTAAGCGCGGTCAGCTTGAGCGAATTCGAAGGCTCGCTCCCCATCTCAATGTTTGGAGGGACAAGACTGCCGAGTTGGGCGCCCTTGGCGAAGTCCTTGACCTGCCGGCGGACGCGGAAGCGATTCTCAACGCCGCAATGACCAAGCTGGCGGTTGCCGAAGGCACGCTCAAAGTGCACAGGCAGTCGGCCGAGGAATTGCGAGCCAACTTAGACGGCATTTTCGTAGACGGTGCTCTTCTCTCGCTTAAAGCGGATATCCAGGGTCTCGAGGCAACTCGACACCAATGCCGCAGCCATGGGCAGGAAATTGCCGGGCTCGAGCAACAGGTCAGGCACCTGCTGAGGGAGGTCAGTGACCGATGCACCGAACTGGGTTGGCCTGAGGACGAAGAGGGGGCAAGGACGGCACGGCCCAGTTCATTGGCACTTCAAGCTGTCTCAAGCTTGATGCTCAGCCGGGGGAAGCTGGAGTTGGGGGCCACCACGGCAGAGCAATCTGTCAACGACAAGCTTGCCGACATCGAGAATCTCACGAAATATCTCCAAGCGGCACCTAACGCTGAGGTCCCTATAGCGTTGCAGACTTCATTGCGGACTGCACAGAAGTATCGTGACACTCAGGTGAGCCAGCGCCGACTGAAGGGTGAGCTTGGCGATGCTGAATCTGCTCTTGAGGAGAGTCTCGCAGCCTTGGGGAAATGGAGTCGGTCGACGTCTGAACTGAGGTCAATGACTTTGCCCTCGTCCGAACGCATTTCATCCCTGAGGTCAGAGCGCCAAGAATTGCTCTCCAAGAAGAAGCTCGCTGGAGAGCGTCTGGCCGAGGTCGAGGGGCGTGTCAGCTCGACCAATCTAGAGGTTGACGAGTTTGCTCAGGCGCATCAGGTGGTGACGGTGGAGCAGGTGCGGGATGCTCGTGCCGTTCGGGATTCTGCATGGGCGGCCATCAAGTCAGGGGAAGTGCCGTTGGTTAGCGGTGCACCGTCATTTGAAGGTGCAATGAGGGGAGCCGACGGCCTCTCCGACCAGCAAGTTGGCTCGGTCTCCGAAGCCACGCAGTTCGTGAGCCTCAAGCAGCGTCTGGTCCGCGAGCAGGAGGCTTTGTCTCGTCAGCAGAAGTTGTTCAGTGACGCCGAAGCAGCCGTCGTCAAATTCGACGCAGAGTGGGATTCAATAGCGGCTGCTCAGGGGCTAGAAGGCATGGCGCTTGACGACATGTCCCTTTGGATGGCTCGCCGAGAAGGCGCGCTCAAGGCGGCGGACGCGGTCAGGAAGAGCACAGACAACCTGCGGCGAGAAGTCGAAGATGCGGATGAGTCCCGAACAAAGCTAATCCAATATCTGGGCGAGGTCGGGGTGCCGATAGAAGGGCTGCCCGACCTTGACGAGCTCTGCAGTGTTACGGAGCGTTATATCGGAGACAACGACCAGGAAAAGACGCTGCGTAACGTCAGGCAAAAGGAATTGGATACGGCGCAAGCCGACCTAGTCACTCTCCGTCGAGAGGAAAAACTCGCAAAGGATGCCTACGGTCGTTGGGAAAGCGATTGGGCCGGCGCGATTGCGAAGGCTGGCCTTGCAGCGGCCTCTGGCTCCGATGCTTCAACGGAGGCAGCTATTGCGATTGTGAAGGACATTAGCGAGCGCTTGGACCGGGTGAAGGCCATCCGCAGCAGTCAAATCAATGTGATGCGTTCGGCTTTGGATGGATTCTCATCGGAAGCCCAGCGATTGGCGAAGCAACTGGATGGGGCCCTGCTAGAGATGGACGCCGAAGGCGTCTCGATTGAGCTTTCAAAACGACTTCAGGTCGCAAGTGCTGCGCAAGCCGATGTGCACCGGCTCGAGAAAGAGCTCGAGTCAGCAAATGGCCAAGTGAAGAAGGCGCGGGAGGATGTCGATGACGCTACTGCACAACTCCAGCCGCTTTACCAACTCGCAGGGGTTGATTCCCCGGACTTGTTACGCCCACTTATTTCCCGCTCAGACCGCAGGCGTACCTTGCTTGGAGCCATCGAGGTGGCCAAGGACAACCTCCTGAGCGGGGGGGATGGGCTTACCCTCGAAGAACTCGTGAAGGAGCTTGACGACGCGGACATCCAGTCAGTTCATATGGAGCTTTCCAGAACAGGAGATGAGCTCACTGCGTCCGTCAAGGCTCAAAATGACTTAGCAACAGAGCTGGCAACTGCCCGTCAGGCGTTGGCCGCTATTTCTGGGGCGCCCAACGCGGCAATCGCCGAAGCAAAAAGGCAAGAGGCGCTATCCGCAATGGCGGAGGCGGCCGAGCGCTTTCTGAAGGTGGAAACCGCTTCCACACTCCTGCGGTGGGCAATCGACCGATATCGCGAGCGCCGTCAGGGCCCGATGCTGTCCAGGGCTGGCACCATCTTCTCAAAGCTGACGCTCGGAGCATTCTCGCGCCTTACGGTCGACTACGATAAGCAGCCGATGGCCTTGTCCGCCATCCGGGCCAACGGTAACTCCGTGGAAATCCCCGGTATGAGCGAAGGCACACGAGACCAGTTGTACATGGCGCTGCGGCTGGCGGCGCTCGAACTTCACCTGGGACAGGCGGCCGCATTGCCTTTCGTGGCCGACGACTTGTTTATCAACTTCGACGATGACAGAACCCGAGCTGGGTTGCAGGCGCTCGCTGAGCTGTCCAGGCGAACTCAGGTGATTTTCCTGAGTCACCACGACCACCTGCTTCCCATCGTAAAAGAAGTTTTCGGAGGAGGGGTCAGCGTTCGATATTTGAAGTCGTTCGGTGCTGTTCAATAGACGAGCGGCGGCACACCATTCACTATTGAGTGGCATGGGCGCTCCGGTGACACCTTTGTAGCAACGTGGGCGATGTCATCTTGGTTATCCGATGCCTCCCGCATCTCCGCCACCCATCGCCTGTGATGGTTGCGCTTGTCCTAGCCTGTAAATCGACCGTTTTCTGCTTTGTTTGGCCCTTCGATAGATGTATCGTAATGCTCCATACATCCTAAAAGAGGTGTAGTTGTGGCCGAGGGGAAGAACATCTCAATGAGTTTTCGAGTGTCACACCGGTTCAAGGGGCTGCTAGAAGCTGCGGCAGCAAGTGAACATCGTTCACTAACCAATATGCTCGAAACCCTTCTCTTCTCCTACTGCAAGGAGCGCGGTATCGAGTTCCCTTGCGAGCTAAATGAAAAAATAGAGTCCTCGACGGGAGGGTCCAAGGGGTGAGTGTTCAGGCATTTTTGGCCAGCGCGCCAACGGCGGTGCTCGTCACCGGTACAGTGCTCGCTGTACTCATCGGCATCTTTTTCGTGTTATTCCTAGCGCCCGCTCTGGCGCACTGGAACCGCCTGCGAGCAGTCCAGAGCCGTATCGCTCGGTTCGAAACTAAGGACTATCCGGCAGAGTTCAAGAAGGCGTTCGCTGGTGACGAACAGTTAACGCACCTTTGGAAGGAGTATCAGGAGTCTTTGCACGTTCAGCGCGAGGAGCGGGACGGACAGATGGTCGTGCGAGCAGTCCGTTCCACAGCACCTGCTGAGCTGTACTTCAACAGTCAGGTAGTCGTCGACAGCAGGCTACGCACGGAATTCTTCAAGCATTTGCCCGGGATTTTCACGGGTATCGGAATCATCGGTACGTTTAGTGGCCTAATCGAAGGCCTTCGTGCCTTTCAGGTCAGCGAGAACGCTGCTACGGTGCGGACGAGTCTTGAGTCGCTCATGCACTCCGTGGGGGAAGCCTTTCTCATTTCCGCTTCTGCCATCTTCGCTGCGATGGTGGTTACCTTCATTGAGAAGCTGTTGCTTGCGTCACTGTACCGGCGAACGGAGGAGATTGCGCACGCCATCGATGCGTGTTTTGAATCTGGCGCCGGTGAAGAATACTTGTCTCGGCTCGTCAAGGCGTCGGAGGAGTCTGCAAGTCAATCGAAGATTCTCAAGGATGCTCTCGTCAAAGAGTTAGGCGAACTGCTGCGCGAACTTACCAGCGCACAGATTGCGGCGGGGCAGGAGCAGCAGACCAAAGTCGTAGACCGCTTGGTTCAAGCCTCCCAGGAGCAGGTAGAAGCGGCGCGCCAAGACAACGTGGCGCTCGGGAACACCATCGCCGAGAGTATCCAGCAAAGCCTACAGGGACCCTTGGCGGATATTGCTGCCACTGTAAAGACAGCGAGCGGCGACCAAAGTGCGACGGCTACCCGCATGCTGCAGGACGTCATGGTTAGCTTTAGCCAGCGCCTCAACGACCTCTTTGGTGGGCAGATTTCGGGCCTTAGCGAACTCAACCAACAGACGTCCCGCAGCGTTCAGGAGGCTGTCAGTACACTTCAAATGTTGGTCGCCAACATCGAAGCGTCGAGTCAGCGTTCTGCTGATGCGATGGCTGAGCGGATGGCAGACGCAATTGAGAAAATGGAGGCAAGGCAGGAGGCGATGAATGCCCAGTCTGCGGCTTTCATTGAACAAATTCGGCAACTGGTTGCCACCTCCCAGTCGGAGACGAACCACAAGTTGCAGACCACGCTTGAGACTATTGGTTTGCAGGTCACCGATATGCTGGCCACACTTAATGGGTCCCAGAAAGAGGTATTCGAGAGCAACCGCGCTCGCGAACAATCGATGGCGGACCGGGCCACGGGAGCCGTCACTGCCATGTCCGAGTCGGTCGACGCGGTCATCAAGGAACTCGGCACAGCGACCAACCAAATGGCGCAGAGCGTAGCAACCTTGACTCAGGTTACTTCGTCAACGGTCGAGAAGATGAGTCTCGGCGCCGAACAGTTGGGTGCAGCGTCCCGCAATTTCGCTACGGCCGGTGAACGGGTGTCGAGTGTCATGAGCCAGGCAGCCGGCGTTTCGGCGAAGCTCGCCGAAACATCCGGCAGCCTGACCAGTGGAGCCGCTGCTATCCAGGAACTGCTGAGGGACTATCGGAATCAGCGAGATGCTATTGGCCAGCTTGTTGCGGAACTGCGCGCAACTGTGGAGGCGGCTCGCAAGGAAGCCACACTTACTAGTGACATCTTGGGTCGGATTGAAGGTTCTGCCAACCGGCTTGGTGCCGCACAGAAGCTGGCTGATGAGTATCTTGAAGGCGTTAGCCGAGTTCTCGGGGAAGCGCATACATCTTTTGCTACCGAGGTGAAGCGGACGCTCGACAAGGCGAATACCGAGTTCCACACAAAGCTCACTTCAGCCGTTGGGCTGCTGCACTCTGCAGTATCGGAACTGGAGGTGACGCTGGCGTCAATGGGGACACTTGCCCCAGCGAGGGTGTAAGCCGTGGTGGGCGCCAAGGTTGTACTAAAACGTGGTGGCCGGGATGAGGCAGAGAAGCCGTTCTGGATTTCGTTTGCCGACATGATGACCGCGTTGATGGTGCTCTTCTTGGTCGTCATGGGCGTTGCGCTGCTTGCGGTCACCAAAAACGTTACGGAGCGGGAGAAGAGGGAAGAGCAGCACCGCAAAGATATCGAGCTCATCCTTGACCGGTTTGTAAAAGCCGCGAAGCGGTATGACGGTATTAAGGTCGACCGTGACCGGCATGTTATCGACTTCGGCGACCGAGCTCGCTTTGCATTTGGAAAATCAAATCTGACGACTGAGCAAGAAGCGGTGCTTCGTCAGTTCGTGCCAGAAATTCTGACGCTCGCCGACGATGACCTCGGAAAGCGAGTGTTGAAGAGGGTGGTGGTTGAGGGGTACACCGACAAGACAGGCTCGTATCTCAGTAACCTAAACCTTAGCCTGCAGCGTAGCCAAAGAGTGCTCTGCAGTATGTTCGCAACGTCCGGCCCAAGCCTCCTCACCAGCGAGCAGAAGGAGAGCGTGCGCAATCTGTTCTTGGTGGGCGGATACTCGTTTAACGCGGCGAAGGACACGGACGAAGAGAGTCGCCGGGTCGAAATGCGCATCGAGTTTTTGGGGGTTGGCGAGTTGCGGTCGGAAGCGTCGAAGCAATCAGGTAACTTCGGAGAGTGCGCACTGCGATGAGCGCACTAGACCATCTGGCGTCGCTGCTACGCCCAGCCGTTCAGGAAGGCGCCAAAACAATGACGCCAAGCATTGGCATTGACGCAGTCATAGCGGAGATGGAGACGCGGACGAAGTCCCGAAAGGGTGGCCTCTTTGCAGAGGACCTCCAGCTCGAGGCGGTACGTCGTTTTTGGAAGAGTCAGGAAGTGAAGACTTTCCGTGACGCCTATATGCTGTCGTGGAGCCTGTGCTTGCCATATCGTCCGCAGGGTCCGTGTGTGATGGAAGACGCTCCGCGCCTACGGCTGGTCCTTGACGGAGTCGATGGGTGGACCACTAGACCGAGCGCCTATCGCCGCTGCTATCAAGGTTTGGTTAAAAGTTACTTTACGTATGACCCGCTCGCTGACGGGGCCGTCCCGGCTGGACGAAAGAACTGGGGACTGCTGCGAGAGTACCTGCACGAGCGTAGCCAACTCATTAAAGACCGAAATATCAATCCGGAATGGGTTAATACCGCTACCGATAACAAGCAACTCTTCGGCGAGCAACCGTGTGAGCCATACGTGGAAGCATTGCTTCGGGGGGACGCTGCGCATATCGACCGCATTTGCGAGCAGCTCGGTGTTGGCAAGGCGTCCTGGTTCCTCCGGGAACTGATTCTTGCTCAGGTGAAGGGCGCCACGCGGCTAGACCATCCACAGTTTCAAGCCCTTCTCCCCAGATTGCTTCAGTTGCTTGCTGCCAACGAAGTGCTACGTGACCGTGGGATGATTCTCGTCCTCGACCGATACGCGCAGGTGCCAGGTACCGCCCTACACCAAGGCCTCCGTGACCATTCGGTCGCTTGGTGGGGCAATCCGTGGCTGCCTTCGAATCAGACCCGATGGGGGGGTGTGGCTCCAGAGGCTCGAACAATGGTGGCGGACTGGCTGAAGCTGGAGTTCATTGAAACGTTTTTCACCAAGCTGGCGGAAGACGGCCTTGGTGACCCACGCCGCATGAACTTTTGGAAGCGATATGTCAAATCAATTGACCATATCGAGTTCGCGTTAGGTTCGTTTGCTCGCAACTCCCGAGAGCCGGATTTCGTGGCGCTACGCAAGAAGATGGCGGGCCTTGTTTGTGAACTCGACGCTTCCGGTGCTAACAATGCCTTCATTATGACGATGGGCAGTGTGGTCGCAGTGGAGTTCAGCGGCCTCGGTAACGCGTTTTATGGCTACGACGCGAGTGGTTCGGTCCCCTTCGATACCACTCAGCCGCTCAGGCTCGAGGTGAATGGACGTAACTCGCTGAAACACAAAACCGGAAACATCCTCAGACTAAGGCACCAAGACGGCATCCATAACTGGGACAACTGGGAAGATATGTTTGAGGCGACATTGAGTCAGCAATTCGGAATCAAGCCGTCTACTGAAGCTTCTCCCACCACAAGGGTTCTGACGCAGCCATCTCCGGTTGTGCATTCGTCGAAAGACAGCGCTCAGAGTGTTGCAACGCGGGCATCTGCCCAGTACTCCCGGTCTGTCCTCACCAAATTCGCTCAGGAACACGGACTTGAAATCGATGACAAGACGCCATACGGAGGTAACTTGTGGGTCCGGAGCGCCACTTTTGTCGTGATAGTTCATCAAGCTCTGGCGCGCTGGGGATTCCAATATAAGCCCGGCAAGGGATGGTGGAAGTAGGGGGGAACGTGTTAAAGCTGTTCAAGAAGACAAAGGCACCCAACAGCATCTCGTGGCAGCGGCAGTGGTCGCCCGTAGGTGTCACCCTGAAAGCCGGCACGGCAGCGTCAGATGGCGCGACCATAGAGAGTCCATTGCTCGGAGGTTACCTCACTCAGTTGGTCGATGACGCGTTGGCCGTCGAACTGGAGAACGGTTTCTTGCTGGGTTGGGACTCTATGTATGCAGCGCTTGAGAAGCCTGCCTATGATGCGCTGCCAGACATTCTTCAGCTTCCTTCGTTTACCGATGCTCGACCAAATCTCCAAAGCAGCCATTCGCTGACCGACCGGGATTTCTCTATCGCTCTGGCTAGCTGGCGCGGCGATGACGGGGTGCAGTTTGACGGAGTTCTCACGGGCCCACTGATGGTACAGGGCGGGCAGCAGGCATTAATGCGCCCCGAACAGTGGCAGCTATTCAAGGCCGTCGTCGCGTTCTCAAAGCGTGGGGAAGAGGAGCGTGGAGACCTCGCTCATCGACAGGCGTGGGGGCGTATCCGGAAGCTTGCCCTTGATGCAGGGGCAGGTCTCGATGATTTCCTGTATCGGTCGGTTGTATTGACTCCGGAGAAACTCCAAATCGGATTGCGCCGTTCGGAAAGCGTCAGCGACGACCACGTCGTCGAAATCGAACCGGGCTTCGAAGGAGCTCCGCCGGACTGGCTCGAAGCTTTCGACCGAGCGCGAGAAGTTCGAGACCGGTACGACATCGTCACGCCAGAAGGTATTGTCCAGGTTCTGGTAACCCCGAAAGTGCGGACTGTACTGCAGGAAATCAGGCGACTCCCAGGCCGGCGCGTTGCCGGGTCTCGAGCGCAGGCGTTCCTGCTGAACCCATACGCGACTCTCGGCGCAGACGCGGTCGATGTCATTGAGGAATCGCAGTTCGAGCAGGCGCGTGAGGATGCCGGTCTTGACTATGAGCGCTTTACCCCTCTGCTCGAGCGGGACGCGGCCGGATACCCAGTACGGGTCGGTTTGCTTATCGAAACCGCCGTTGCGAGTGGCCCGACTTCGTCTGAAACCCACTGGCTTAGTGATGCCGAACTCTCGTCGTTCACTGGCGCCCTTTCTCGAGCTCTGAAGCTCGGCAACCAGTTGGTTGCCTGGAGCGGCTACGACTTGCTCGTTCAGGGCGACGCTGAACAACACCTGAAGGATTTGACTGATGCACTGGAGCAACGCCTAGCACCACCAGCACTGGTCTCCTACGCACAAGTTCACGACCTGAGCGGCTACTCAGCTCGGGTGGAATCAATCGGGATTGAGAAACCGTACTATTCACCGTACATCGCCAAGAAGAAGGAAGACGACGGATGGTTTCCCGAGAACGTCTTGCCAATGGTTGTGTACCAGCCGCAGGACGGTGGCGAGCCTATTGCTGTGCCTACCAGCAAGCCAGCAGTAGAAAAGCTGAAGAAAGACGTGCAAGCGGCCGAAGCCAAGGGGGAGTCAAACATAAATGTTCCCTGGCTCCCGCGTCCCATTTCGGTCGAGGAAGCAAAGAAGATTGTCACAACGTTTGAGGATGTCTTCGCAGCAGTGAACTCGGGTAAGCCGTTCGACCCAGAAAAGCGCCCGTCGCGCAATGATATCGGCCCGAAGAAACAACTTGTGCTGAGGGCGAACATTCAGGCGCTCGAGTACGAGGAGATGCGGCGCGAGGCACTGCAATCGGTGCCCGCTGAACCTAGGCTGCCGAAGAGTATTCGCCCCGAGTACATGCTGCTGCCGCACCAGCGGATAGGGCTCGCTTGGCTGCAGCACCTGTTCAGTCTGCAGACTGATTACCAGGTCAGGGGAGCGGTACTCGCAGACGATATGGGGTTGGGGAAGACATTCCAACTGCTGGCGCTGATGGCTTGGCTAGTCGAGCAAGACCCAAACATGGCTCCCATACTGGTTGTGGCGCCGGTATCGCTACTGGAAAACTGGGCTGAAGAAGCAGGAAAGTTTTTCCTGCCTGGCACGCTGCCGCTCTTGACAGCTTACGGGGACAGCCTTAGTGACCTGCGAGTGCCACGCTCCCAAATTGAGCAGCGGCTGCAGACCGAGGACGGGTTGGTCAAATTCTTGCGCCCGAACTGGGTGGGTAGCGCCAAGGTGGTCTTGACGACGTACGAAACGCTGCGCGACCTTGAGTTCTCGTTCGCAGCGCAGAAGTGGTCCTTGATGGTCTGTGACGAAGCTCAGCGCATCAAAAACCCGGCTGCAATGGTGACGCGGGCTGCAAAAAAGCAGAACGTAGCTTTCAAAATCGCTTGTACGGGCACCCCAGTCGAGAACACGCTAGCAGACATGTGGTGCCTGTTCGACTACGTGCAGCCGGGCCTGCTGGGCGCGCTGAATGAGTTTGGCCAACGTTACCGAAAGCCTATTGAGGCCAAGACCGATGAAGAAAGGGCGCGCGTCGAAGAACTTAGGCTTCGTATCGCACCGCAGATTCTCCGACGTCTGAAGGGTCAAGTAGATACCGGTCTACCACCGAAAGTCGTGGTGGAGGAGTGTCGGCGACTGCCGCTCTCAAGTGTGCAGCGGAACCTCTATGCGAAAGCCGTTGAGAGCTTCAAGAAGCGCGCGGACCCGAAGCACACGACGCCGTTCAAAAATCATCTTGGACTGCTGCACTACTTGCGGTTGATATGCACCGACCCTCGACCGCACGGCTTGAACATCTTCAAGCCCGAGCCTGTCAGTCAATACCGCGAGAAGGCGCCGAAGCTCGATTGGCTGCTTAGCCAACTCCATGGAATCAAAGCCAAAGGCGAGAAGGTCATAGTATTTTGTGAGTTCCGCGAGATTCAGCGACTCCTGCAGCACTACATCGAGGCCGAGTTTGGTCTCCGTCCCGACATCATCAACGGAGACACCAACGCGTCGGCAAGCCATGCTGCCAGTCGTCAAAAGCGAATCAGGGCCTTCCAGGACGCTCCTGGTTTTGGCGTCCTTGTGCTCTCTCCCGTTGCTGTCGGCTTTGGCGTCAACATCCAGGCAGCAAACCACGTCGTTCACTACACTCGCACTTGGAACCCCGCCAAGGAGGACCAAGCCACAGACCGGGCTTATCGCATCAACCAGAAGAAGCCGGTGTACGTCTACTACCCAGTGGTCTGTGCAGACGACTTCACGACCTTCGATGTCAAGCTCGACCAATTGCTTACATACAAACGCGGCTTGGCGGACGATATGTTGAATGGTGCTGGAGACGTAATGCCCGGCGACTTCAACTTGGCCGACGTAGTTCCAGAGTCAGAAGGCAAGGATATCGATGAGCGCGTCACACTTGACATGGCGTTGCGCATGGGATGGCAGCACTTTGAGTGCTTAGCAGGAGCTCTATGGAGCAAGCGAGGATACGATTGCTACCGCACGCCCAGTACTAACGATAACGGTGTAGACATAGTCGCCCTCGCCGGCGACAGGGGGCAGCTTATTCAAGCAAAGACCAGCGGTACTGATGGCGCCACGCTGGGTTGGGAGGCCGTCAAGGATGTCGTAACCGGTGAAGCGTTTTACCGTCGTAGACACCCAGCGGTGGAGTTCGGGAAGGTCTGCATCACGAACCAGTTCTTCAATCGACAGGCACACGAGAACGCTGCTTTGAATTTGGTAGAGCTACTGGACCAGACGCATTTGACCAGTCTGCTCGAGAAGCATGTAGTGACGATGCTAGAAGTGGAGCGCATGCTATTCACCGAATGGCAGCAAGCGGAGGTAGCTGGCCAATAGACACGAGTGCTCAGGATGGCCGGAACCCGACCGAGTTCAACACCCTCAAGGAACTTCGCTCGCCGAACACATGGTTTGCGTTGCCCGCTGCCTACGCTCAGTTCGTTACACCCGTCGGTGCCCACGACGAGAAGACAAAGCAGCTTGAGGAACCGGATTTGTGGAGGGAGGCCCTCGGGAGAGTCTTGTCTTCTAGTGCGGCTGTCATGCCAGCCATCCCTCGTTACGAGGGCATGCCCTGGGCGTCGGGTGTCGGGCAGGCCAATCCTCTGAAGTTCGACATCGTGTTTGATGACCCGTATTTCATGGCATCAAACGAATTGAATCTCCTGAACACGCTACTGTTGTGTGAGCGCGAGGGGTCACCATGCGGCCCTTGGTCCGGCTGAAGTTAGGCAGGCCCGAACCTCAACTACCGAGAAAGGCCGAAAATAAAGAGCGCCAACGTCACGTTGGCGCTCGAATGAACGATGTATCGCTATGTATTTCTACATACATACTCCGAAGCCATGAAGTGCGCGTTGCTCTTGGCTTCCAGAGCACAGCTTTGCTAACTATGTACCTCTAGGGTATGAGTGCTTCGGCTCCCGTTTTTTATTGCACCGGCGCTGGCGTGATTTCCGGCGCTGGGGCAGGGGTGTTGTCGAGGCGACGGCTGCGGAGATGAAACAGTGGCGAGTGGCCTGGTGTGACGGACACTTCCAGCCAGCGATCAAGCACTGGCGAACCGTAGGTCCGGGCGCGCATGACGTGCGAGTCCGGGCGGCCGTTTTCGTCCTTGAGCGGGCGGTCGAGCATGAAAGTCTGGCTGGCGCCGTGGATGAGTAGGACGGCGCCGTCGTACTCGCGCGTGAGCGTTCGCAACTGGCGCTTGAGTGCCAGGTAGCCGTCATGGGAGCGCCGCCGCAGCAAGCCGTCGAACAGGTTAGGCGCGTGGCGCCGCTCCCATCCGTCCTCAAAGAGCGGATCGGCCTGCATCATGATGACCACGCCGGCCATCTTGCGTTGGCGTGCGACGGCAAAGGCGCGTGCTAACCATTGGCGATTGGCTTCGAGGCGATCTTCGTATTCGCCGTTGCGTCCGCCTGCGATCTTGTAGTTGTTGTTGTCGCCGGGCACGTTGAGGGTGACGAACAGCACGTCGTTCATCGCCCAACGCGTATTTTCGCGGTAGCTGCGGAACTTGGCCTGATCGGACTGGCGCATGACGGTCATGGTGCGCTGGCCGAGCGTGTTGTCGTCCGGGTAGAACAGCTCGCGCAGGCGCAACAGGCGCTCCACCGGGTCGAAGCCCCCGGCGGCGGCGCGTTGGCAGTCGCTCCAGTCGTGGTCGCCCGGGATGTAGATGACGGGGGCGATCAGGCTGTCGAGCAGGTCATGACGGGCTTCGAGCAGCGTGTCGGAGCACGATTCATCGCGGCCCTTGAGGTTGCCCAGGTGGACGACAAAGGCGGGGTGTTCGGCGTCGATGGCGTCCAGCAGCGTGCGCGCGGGAGCGACATCTTCGGCGCGCTCGGGCACGTTGCCGATCACCGTAAAGGTGAAGGTAGCCGGCCCGTCAGTCGTAGGCTTCGCGCTTTTGGCCGCCGCCGGTACAGCCGTCGGCAGCAGCATCACCAAGGTCATGGCAATGCATTGGAGCGTGCGGGAAACTGAGCCGGGCCGGATCATCGGAATCAGGCGGACGGGCTTGCCAGCGCCTTGAGACGGTACAACGCGTCGAGCGCCTCACGCGGTGTCATGTCGTCGGGGTCGATCCCGGCGAGCGCATCCGTCAGCGAGTTGTCGGTCGCTTCATCGCTGGCATCGTCTTCGTCGTCGACGGGCGCATCGGCGGCGAGTGCGAACAGATCGAGCTGAGGTGTGGCGCCGGTGTCGGCGGAATGCTGCTCCAGCCAGGCGAGCCGTTTGCGTGCGGCGCGAATGACCGGCTGCGGCACCCCCGCCAACTGCGCGACCTGCAGGCCGTAACTCTGGCTTGCCGGACCTTCCTGCACGGCATGCAGGAAAACGATGCCATCACCATGTTCGACGGCGGAAAGGTGCACGTTGGCGGCCTGTGCAAACTCCTGCGGCAGTTGCGTCAGCTCGAAATAGTGCGTGGCGAACAGCGTGTGGCTACGGTTGTGCGACAGCAGGTGGCGCGCAATCGCCCAGGCAAGCGCCAGACCATCAAACGTGCTCGTGCCGCGGCCGATTTCGTCCATCAGCACGAGGCTGTTGGGTGTGGCGCGGTGCAGGATGGCAGCGGCTTCGGTCATCTCGACCATGAAGGTGGAGCGCCCGCCCGCCAGGTCGTCGGCCGCGCCGATGCGCGTGAAGATGCGGTCGATCGGTCCGATGACCGCAGCTTCCGCCGGCACAAATGCGCCCACGTAGGCGAGCAGCACGACCAGTGCGGTCTGCCGCATGAAGGTCGATTTACCACCCATGTTCGGGCCCGTGATCAGCAGTAGCTTGCGCGCCTCCTGCAGCACGCAGTCGTTGGCGACGAACTGTTCGACTTGCTGTTCGACCACCGGATGGCGGGCGCGCGTCAGTTCAATGCCGGGCGCATCCGTCAGCATGGGGCGCGACCACGACAGCGCATGCGCACGCTCTGCGAGCGTTGCGAGCACATCGGCCTGCGCCAGTGCGGCGGCAATGCGCTTGAACTCGGCCAGATGCGGCAGCAGCTTTTGCAGCAATTCTTCGTAGAGAAGTTTTTCGCGCGACAGTGCGCGGTCCTGCGCTGACAAGGCCTTGTCTTCAAACGCCTTCAACTCGGGCGTGATGTAGCGCTCGGCATTCTTCAGCGTCTGGCGGCGGCGGTAATCGTCGGGGACCTTGGCGGCCTGGCCGTTGGTGACTTCGATGTAGAAGCCGTGCACGCGGTTGTACTCGACGCGCAGGTTGGCGATGCCGGTGCGCTCGCGCTCGCGGGCTTCCAGATCGACGAGGAACTGCCCGCAGTTCTCAGAGATGTCGCGCAGCTCATCGAGGTCAGCATCGTATCCGCGTGCGATGACGCCGCCGTCGCGCACCATCGCGGCCGGCTCTGCCATCACCGCGCTCTGGAGCAGGGCGTGAGCATCTTCGGGCAGGGTGAGCGCGGCGTACAGCTCGGCTAGCAGCGGCGCGGCATCGCTTTGCGGCAGCTCTTCGCGAATCTCAGGCAGGCGTGCGAGCGTGTCGCGCAGCGAAGACAGATCACGCGGGCGTGCCGACAGCAGCGCCAGTCGCCCGGTAATGCGCTCCACATCCGACAGCGTGCGCAGCGTCGCACGCAACGTTTGCCAATCGCTGCCGAGCAGCACTTCGATCGCCTGCTGCCGCGCTTGCGGCACTGCGCGATCCCGCAGCGGATGATGCAGCCAGTGGCGCAGCAGGCGGCTGCCCATGCTGGTCGCGCAGGTGTCCAGCAGCGAGAACAGCGTCGGCGATTCCTGCCCCCGCAGCGTCTCGGTCAGCTCTAGGTTGCGGCGCGTCGCGGTGTCCAGGCCGATGAATTCGCTCTCATGCTCGACGGTCAGGCCGATCACGTGACGCAGCGATTGGCCTTGCGTGGCCGCGGCGTAATTCAGCAGCGCCCCGGCAGCAGCCAGCGCGGCCGTCAACGTTTCCGCACCAAAGGCAACGAGGCTTGCCACGCCGAGTTGTTCGCGCAGGCGGCGGGTGCCGGCTTCCACGTCGAAGTGCCAATCAGGCAGGCGCGTGCGGGCAACATCCACCTGGATCGTGTTGAGCGTCGCATCGTCGGCCAGCACTTCGGCGGGGCGGATGCGTTCGAGTTCGCGGTCGAGTTGGTCGGGGCTGCACTCCATCACGCGCAGTTCGCCGCCGACGAGGTTGAGCCAAGCCAGACCAATCAGCGGTGCGGTGCCACGCTTGCCCGGCAGGTGCGCGATGGCCAGCAGATGGTTGTTGACTTTGTCAGACAGTAGCGCGGCATCCGTCAATGTGCCGGGTGTAACGACGCGTACGACCTTGCGTTCGACCGGTCCCTTGGTCGTGGCCGGGTCCCCGATCTGCTCGCAGATGGCAACCGATTCGCCCAGCTTGACCAGCTTGGCGAGGTATTGCTCGGCAGCGTGGAACGGGATGCCCGCCATGCGGATCGGATGCCCATTCGAACTGCCGCGCGCGGTGAGCGTGATATCGAGCAGGCGCGAGGCTTTTTCGGCATCTTCGAAGAAGAGCTCGTAGAAGTCGCCCATGCGATAGAAGACAAGCGTGTTCGGATGCCCCGATTTCAGCCGTAAATATTGCTGCATCATCGGAGTGTGCTTGTCGAAGGGGCCGTATTTCGGGTCGATCTCCAGAACTGGAGCGGAGTGTTCAGCCATGAGTGCTAAGGCGCAGCGCGCGACCCGATGGGATCCGATCAGGCCGCGCGCGGAAGGTGTTGAATCGCGCAATTGTTGCACACCCGCCGTGCCGCATCACCGCACATCGTCTGCGAGCCGTGCTTCCAGAAAGTCGAGAAAGCACGCAATCCGCGAAGCCAGTTGCGTGTTGCGGTAGTACACCGCGTGAATCGGCTGGAGCACCTCCACCGTGGCATCCGGCAGCACCTGCACAAGGTCGCCGGTGCGCCGGTCTTCAGCGCTCATGAAATCGGCCAGGCAGACGATGCCGGCGCCTTGCAGCGCGAGCTGGCGCAGGGTTTCACCGCTTGAAGCCTTGAGCGTGGGCTCGATACGCAGTCGGTCGCCGTGCGGGCCGCGCAAGGGCCACAGATTCAGCGATTCAGGCTGCCCGAAGCCAAGCAGGGCGTGCTTTTTCAAATCATCCACTTCGCGGGGCCGGCCGTGCGCTTTCAGATAGGCGGGGCTCGCCAGCACGCGTAGCCGCCGCGTGCCGAGCAGGCGCGCACGCAGGGTGGAATCGCGCAGCGGGCCGATGCGGATCGCCACGTCGGTGTCTTCTTCCAGCAGATCGATGATCAGGTCGTTGGTGTTCAGCTCCAGGTCAATCTGCGGATACTGCGCGCGGAAGTCCGGCACCAGCGGCGCCACCACATGCAGCATGAACGGCATGGCAGCGTTGATGCGCAGGCGTCCGGCGGGCTGCTGACGGCGCAGGGCGATCTGCTCCTCGGCCTCGTCGACGGCGGCGAGGATGCTGCGCGCCTGCGCCAGAAACGTCGCGCCCTCGTCGGTGAGCGACAGCCGCCGCGTTGTGCGCGAGAGCAGGGTGGTGTCCAGCTTCTCTTCCAGGCGGCGCAGCGCGCGGCTTACACCCGACACGGTCTGGCCGAGTTGCTCGGCGGCCGCAGTGACGGAGCCCGTATCGACCACGGTGCGAAAGGCAAGCAGTTCTTCGAGCGTGGTTTTCATCGTCGATTGTCAATTAAAGATCAAAAGAATTCTTCTCAATTTGGCGATTTTTGCAAAGATCGCGCTTGGCTTCAACCGCCCTGCACAGGCGCAAATGCAGGGCTGTCGCCGCTCGCGCGGGTACGCCCCCCTCAAGATTGGTGCGCTGCCTGCCGATAGACCATCCGGACCCCTAAAACCATAGTGGGAACGCATTTGCGCAAATGGCGCGTGGCGGTTCCACATCCGGAGACTCTGGAATGAGCAAGCTCAGCTTTCGCCAAAAGCTTTGGCTGCCGCTGGTCATCAGCCTTGTCGCGCTGACCTTGATCTCGGTATTCAACGCGTATCAGGCGCGTGAGATCCGCGTGGAGGAGCGCAAGAACAACCTTGTCAGCGTGACGACCATGGCTATGAACTTGGTCAAGCAGTACGACGATCTGACCAAAAACGGCACGTTGAGCAAAGACGCCGCGCAGCAGCAGGCGCTCGACCGCTTCAAGGCGCTGCGCTACGACAAGGACGGCTACTTCACCATCACCAGTTCCAACAACGTCGTGGTGATGCACCCGATCAAGCCCGAGTTCATCGGCAAGGATCAATCCGGCTTCAAGGATGCGCAGGGCAATGCCGTCTACGTCGGCTTGACCAATGCCGCCAAAGACCCGAAGGGCGGATTCACCAGCTATGTGTGGCCGAAAGTCGGCGGCACGGATCCTGTGCCCAAGACGGCTTTCGCGATGCGCTATGAGCCCTGGGATTGGGTTTTCTCGACCGGCGTCTACATGGACGATATCAACGCCGCGTTCATGACTTCGCTGTACCAGACCGGCGGCCTGCTGGTGCTGGTGGGTGGTTTGCTGTTGCTGCTGGGCGGCGTCGCAAACCGCGGCCTGCAGCGCACGCTCGGCGGCGACCCTGCCTACGCAGCCGATGTGGCCAACCGCATCGCCGGCGGTGACCTGACGGTGGAGATCGCCACCCGCGCCGATGACAACCACAGCCTGCTTTACGCGATGAGCCGCATGCGCGGCGCGCTGGTGCAGACCATCGGCCGCATCAAGGGCGCTTCGGAAACCATCGGCACCGCCACGCGCGAGATCGCCAGCGGTAACCTCGACCTGTCGTCGCGCACCGAACAGCAGGCCAGCTCGCTGGAAGAAACGGCTTCGGCCATGGAAGAGCTGATGTCGACCGTGCAGCAGAACGCCGACAACGCCCAGCAGGCCAACCAACTGGCCGCGTCCGCCTCGGATGTGGCCGTGCGCGGCGGCGATGTGGTGACGCGCGTGGTGGAGACCATGGGCTCGATCAACGCATCGTCGCGCAAGATCGTCGACATTATCGGCGTGATCGACGGCATCGCTTTCCAGACCAACATCCTCGCGCTGAATGCCGCGGTGGAAGCCGCCCGCGCCGGTGAGCAGGGTCGCGGTTTTGCCGTGGTGGCTGGTGAAGTGCGTAGCCTTGCGCAGCGCAGTGCTGCTGCTGCCAAGGAGATCAAGGCGCTCATCGACGATTCCGTCGTCAACGTGGATGCGGGGAGCGCGCTGGTGGAAGAAGCCGGCACGACCATGCGCGAGATCGTTGCAAGCGTGAAGCGCGTGACCGACATCGTTGGCGAGATTTCGTCCGCCAGCCAGGAACAGCGCTCGGGTATTGAAGAGGTCAGCCACGCCGTCACGCAGCTTGACGACGCCACGCAACAGAACGCCGCGCTGGTGGAACAAGCCGCAGCCGCCGCGCAATCGCTCGAAGAGCAGGCGGTGAGCCTGACGCAGGTGGTGGCGCAATTCCGCCTCGATGCGCACGCGCTGCGCTCTCCGACCATGGTGGCCAAGGTTGAGCCGGTTGTTGCGCCGGTCAAGCCGGTCGCAATTACAGCGCCGGTGGCACCCAAGGACGAAACGCCGCGCCGCGAGGCCGCCAAGCCGAGCACCGATTCCGCCAAGCCCAGGCTGACGTCGCGCAAGCCGCCTGTACTGCGCAAGGCGGCGGCCAAGCCGGTCGCCCGAGCCGAGAAGAGTGTGCCCGCACCGGCGGTTATACCGGCAAGCCTGACCAAAGCGAAGCCGCTGGTGGCCGCCGGAGACGATTCGGATTGGGAAACGTTTTGACCCGCGACCGACTTTCACCTCGTTGATTTGACGCACGCAATCGCGTGCTTGCCTGCCCGGATTCCGGAGACAAGATGGACCGCATTTTGAAGAACACCAGCGTGCGCGCTGGCCTGCTGGCGATTCTGATCACGTTTGCGCTGATGATCGTGGTCGGGGCGGCGGTGGGTGTGCTGGCCCTGCGCACCACCAACACTGCCACGGAACGCGTGCATGAGATTTCCGACCGCAGCATGCTGTTGAACGACGCGTACAAGGACATGCAGCGAGCGCGCACCGGCATGTCGCGCCTGTACAGCGTGCTGCGCGAGAACATGGATGACGCCGCCAAGGCGGCAGCGCTTGCCAGCTCAGAGAAAGGCCTGAAGAAGTCCATCGAACAGGTGGAGGCGTTCAAGAATGCGCCGCCCATCGAAGGCGTTGACGAGTCGCAGCACCAGGCGATCGTCCAGGCAGCACAGACGCACATCGAAGCTGTGCAGCGCGCCCTGGCCGCCTTGCGTGCCGGTGATGCCGCAGCCTATGCCCCGATCAACTACAAGGACGTGACCGATACCGGTGCGGCGTGGTCGGTGCAGATCGAGAATTTCCAGAAGCTCGTCAAGAAGCTGGCCAAGGACGAGGCAGACAATGGCAGCGCGCGCTATGGAACGATCCTCAAGTTTGTGGCGCTCGGTATTGCCATGGCGCTCGCATTGATTGTGGCGGTGTTCTACGGGCTCAAGGCTTTCGTGATCACGCCGCTCAACGAAGCCGTGACCGTGCTGAGCCGTGTGGCAGAAGGCGATCTGGCCGTCCATGTCAAAACGGGTGGTCGCAATGAACTCGGCCGCCTGCTGGCCGCCGTGGGCCGCATGCGTGAGAGCCTGGTGAACACCGTGCGCGAGGTGCGCAACAGCTCGGATTCGGTCAACACCGGCGCGCACGAAATTGCCAGCGGCAACCTCGATCTGTCTACGCGCACCGAGCAGCAGTCGGCCTCGCTGGAGAAGACTGCCGCGAGCATGGAGCAGATGACCTCCACCGTGACCAACAACTCCGAAAACGCCCGTCAGGCCAGCGCGCTGGCGTCAAACGCTGCAGACCTGGCTTCGCGCGGCGGCGACGTGGTGCGCGGCGTGGTGGCCACCATGGACGACATCAGCGCGGGCTCGCGCAAGATGGCCGACATCATCGGCGTGATTGACGGCATTGCCTTCCAGACCAACATCCTGGCGCTCAACGCTGCCGTGGAAGCCGCTCGCGCCGGCGAGCAGGGCCGCGGCTTTGCCGTGGTGGCTGGCGAAGTGCGCGCGCTGGCTCAGCGCAGTGCTGCCGCTGCCAAGGAAATCAAGACGCTGATCGACGATTCAGTGTCGCGCGTGCAAGCGGGCCACACGCAGGTTGCGCAGGCCGGCGAGACCATCACCGAGACGGTGGAAGCCGTACGCCGCGTCGCCAATATCGTTGAAGACATTGCTTCCGCATCGGCCGAGCAGACGCAGGGCATCCTGCAGATCGGCCAGGCCGTGACGGAAATGGAGCAGGTGACGCAGCAAAACGCCGCGCTGGTCGAACAGGCGGCGGCTGCAGCGCAGTCGCTGGAAGAACAGGCGCAGAATCTCACGCAGGTGGTGTCGCAGTTCCGGTTGGACGGGGCAGAGACCGCCGCGATTGCTGCGGCCAAACCTGAGAAGGCTGCTAAGCCTGTGGCCAAGGTCGCAGCAAAGCCGGTCAGCGCGGCCAAGCCCGCGCGCGCGGCTCTGCGCAAGCGTGAACCGAAGATCGCTGCTCAGCCGGCGGCGTCTGCGCCGGTCGCACCTGCCGCAGCTGCTTCTGCTCCCGCCCGCAAGCAATCTCTGGCCGTGGCAGGTGGCGGTTCCGACGCCGATTGGGAAACGTTCTGATCGGTTGAGAACTCAGGCATCGAGCGCCGGGCCATCGATGCGTTTGGCCCAGCTTTCCACCTCGCCGCGTGCGAGGCGGCCCTCCACAAGCTTGCGCCATGACGGCGTAAGCGGCAGCGCCAGCATGTCGGCCAGCGCCGCACGATCGAGCATGTTGCGGTAAAGCACGTCGAGCACACGCGCCAGCGGCCATTGCGGCCATGGGCGCTCGAGCCATTCGAGCGCATCGCCCGCGCGCAGTGTGCCGCCTTCCAACACCCGGTAGTACCAACCCGTGCGTCCGGTGTTTTGCACCCGGCGTGCCATGTCGCGCGCATTGAAGCGGTCGTTCAGCTTCCAGCACGGCTGACGCAGTTGCGACACTTCCAGCACCACGCTGCCTGCACGCAGGCGGTCACCCACGCAGATGCTCGCTTCGGTGATGCCCGTCGTGCTCAGGTTCTCGCCGAAAGCGCCGGGCCGTGCGAGTACGGGCTGCGGGCCAATGTCCGCTTGCCAAGCCGCGTAGTGGTCGAACGGGTAGTGGTGAATCGCCTTGTCGGGGCCGCCGTGCACACGCAGATCGCCTTGCTCATCACCGACGAAGCCGTTCATGTCCACCTTCATTACGTCGCTCACGGGGCGCTTATCGATGGCGCTGCGCGAGCCAGGGCGCGTGTAGTCGACAGCGCGCCCGGTGAGGAGGGTATCGATGCGGATGGGGCCGGGCAGCGTCATACAGCCTCCGCGCGATCCAGCCAGGCGGTGAAGACTTCGCGCGCGCGTTGCGACAGGCGTTCCGCAATCGCCGGCACCTGCGCACGCAGCACGCGTGGCTCGGTGCCTGCGGCACCGAGCTCGGCCGCGTGCCCGATCAACCACGCTTCCAGCTCCTCCAGATTTGCCTCCAGATGGAACTGCAAGCCCAGGGCGTGGGTGCCAATGGCGAAGGCTTGCTCTGCGCAGACTGCCGTGAATGCCAGCCGTTGCGCGCCCGGCGGCAAGTCGTACCGGTCGCCGTGCCAGTGCAGCACCGGCGTGCCGTCGGCCAGCGGCGCAAGCGGCGAGTCTGCGCCTTCGGCCGTGAGCGTGATGGGCGCAAAGCCGATCTCTTTCACGCCCATCGGCTTGACCGCCGCACCGAGCGCCCGTGCCATCAACTGCGCGCCCAGGCAGATGCCAAGCAACGGCTTGCGTGCAGCCAGTCGCTGCGCGATGGCGGCGGCTTCATCGCCAACGAACGGATACGTTGCATCGTCATACGCGCCGATTGGCCCGCCCAGCACGATCAGCAAATCGGCCGCCGCCATGTCATCGGTAGGCACAGGCTGCACGCCCACGTCCGCGGTGCGTACGGTGTAGCCGCGCGCTTCCAGCAGCGGCTGCAGGATGCCGAGATGCTCGAACGGAACGTGGCGCAGGGCGAGGGCGGTTTTCATGGCAAGCGATGGCGGTTGAAGGCGAAGCACATTGTGAATGAGGGGCGCGGCTCGCAAAAGCCGTGCGGCTGGCGAGGGTTTGTCGCGCGACATTGGCGCCTTGAGGCACACGCTTGGCGATGCCACGGTGGCTGACTCCTCTGCACGCAACGCGAAAGGCCTCGGCGACACGGCTTTGACATGCCCACTAAGTGTTGCTTATATCGGTTGTTAGCAACGTGCATTGCAACCCCCACGAAAAACCCGTTTCGAGGGGATGCCAGTCTCGCGTCATCTTATTAAGATCGCTCCCCACAGAGTGCCGCCTCGGTACCGATAAGAAGATTCTGGAGGGAGTTGTGCGAAAGCCAATGCTGCATTGGGCCGTGGCGTGCATTGCCGTGGCTTGCCTGGGCGCGTGCGCGCCGATGGTACCTACCGCGCCAGCCGCGCTGGCCACTGACAACGCGACGGGGCCGTCTCGGATTCAACTGAAATCGGCAACGGAAATCCGCTTGGAGACGGGTTATACGCGCACGCTTGCGGCCGGCTCCAACTGGCAGCGCGTGGGTACGTTGCCGCAAGGTGCTGTCTATCGCCCGGTCGGCACGATCTTCACGATTGAAGGCCGTCAGGTTCACGAAGCCTATCTCGTTATCGCCGGTCAACGCCTGGTCGGGTTTTACCTGCCCGGCGAGCAGGCGTACTCCCCGCTTTCCACAGCTGTATCCATCACAACAGGAGAATCACAATGAAGGGAGTTTTGCGCGCATTGGCTTCGGCCATCGGTATCACCGTTCTGATGGCGGGTTGCGCGTCGGGCGTGAAGTATTCCGAGATGGCTTCGTCGATTCCGACGCTCAAGCAAGATCAAGGGCGCGTGTACTTCTTCCGCTCGTCGTCGCTGATCGGTGCGGCCCTGCAGCCGGACATCAAGCTGAACAGCGAAGTGGTGGGGCAATCCAAACCGGGAGGCTTCTTCTTCGTTGACCGCCCGGCTGGCAAGTATGTCGTGTCAACGGCTACCGAAACCGAGAAGACGCTGAGCTTCGCACTGGACGCCGGCGAGACAAAGTACGTGCGCACGTCGCCATCGCTGGGTCTGATTGTCGGCCGCGTGGTGCCGGAGCTTGAAACGCCGGAAAAGGCGCAGGCCGAACTGCCGTCGTTGAGCTTTGCGCCAAACCAGCCTCCTGTTACAAAGAAGTAGGCTGGAAGGTGAAAAAAAAGCCCGCTTCGCGCGGGCTTTTTTTGTTGGCGGCTACCGGTTAGTAGCGATCAAGCTTCAGCCTTCGACCGCGAGAACGGCGAGGTGATCTTGATCATCTGCACGAAGGCCTTCGGGTTGCCGGCCAGGATTTCACCCTGGTCAAGGTAGCCCGATTCGCCGGTGTAGTTGCCCACCAGACCGCCCGATTCCGTCACGAGCAGCGAGCCGGCGGCCATGTCCCATTTGCTCAGGCCCTGCTCGAAGAAGCCGTCGAGGCGGCCGCAAGCGACGTAGGCGAGGTCAAGCGCGGCGGCGCCTGGGCGACGCAGGCCGGCGCAGTTTTCCGTCATGGTCGCAAACAGGCGGGTGTAGTCGTACAGGCCTTCCAGATCGCGGTAGGGGAAACCGGTGCCGATCAGGCAGTCGGCCAGCTTGTCGCGGCGCGTAACGCGAATGCGGCGGTTGTTCAGGAACGCGCCAGCGCCCTTGGAGGCGGTGAAGAGTTCGTCGCGCGTGGGGTCGTACACCACGGCCTGAGTGACGACGCCACGCTGCATCAGCGCGATCGACACGCCGTACTGCGGGAAGCCGTGAATGAAGTTGGTGGTGCCGTCCAGCGGGTCGATCACCCAGACGTTTTCGCTGGCGGTTTCGCCGTCGGCCCAGGATTGGCCAGACTCTTCCGCTAGAATCGCGTGATCGGGGTAGGCAGTCTTGATGACTTCGATGATCGCCGCTTCAGCTGCGCGGTCGACTTCGGTGACGAAATCGTTGTGTTGTTTGCGCTCGGTGCGCAGGCTATCGACGTCGAAGGACGCGCGGTTGATGACGGTGCCGGCCTTGCGAGCAGCCCGGACGGCGATATTGAGCATCGGATGCATGTGGGATCTCCGCGCCTGGCGCGCCGGTTTTCGAAAGCGGCCGCAGGCGAAACAACACAACGAATTGTAGAAGAACGAGCGGCGGGCCAATCTCGCGATCCTGCCCGCCGTCAAAAGAGTGGCCGTATTGTATATGAACCCCGCCCCAGGCGCCCCGCGAATTGCGCCAATGAGCACGTCGAACACAACTCCTGCCGACCCGGAAACGCTGCGCCAGCGCGCCGCGCGGTGTCGTTTCGTGCTGGTCGAGACCAGTCATCCCGGCAATGTCGGCTCCACAGCACGTGCGCTCAAGACGATGGGGTTCGGCGAGCCCGGCAGCTTCGTGCTCGTACGCCCGCGCGAGGCCGACGCCCAATGCCACGCCGATGCCGTTGCCATGGCAAGCGGCGCCGATGATGTGCTGGCCGCCGCCCGCGTGGTCGACGACATTGGCGAGGCGCTGGTCGGTGCCTCGCTCACCATTGCGCTCACCGCCCGCCCGCGTGAATTCGGCCCGCGCCGCATTGGCCCGCGTGCCGCTGCAGAAGAAGTGGCCGCATTGCTGGCCGCGCCGGACACCACCATCGCCTTCGTCTTCGGCAATGAGCGGTTCGGTTTGCCCAACGAGGTGGTGGAGCGCTGCCACGTGGTCACGCACATTCCAGCCAACCCGGCGTATGCCTCGTTGAACCTGTCGCAGGCGGTGCAGTTGATTGCGTACGAAGTGCGTATGGCGCTGCTGGCCGATACCGGCACGGGGGACACCCGCATGGAAGGCGTCGGCTTTGTCGGTGAGCCGGCCACCGCCGAACAGATCGACGGGATGTTCGAACATCTGGAGCAGGGTCTTGTTGAGATTGGCTTTCTCGACCCCGCCCAGCCGAAAAAGCTGATGCCGCGCCTGCGACGTCTGTTTGCCCGCACGCAGTTGGAGGCCGAAGAGGTCAACATCCTGCGCGGGATTGCCAAGCGCATGCTGGGCCGAAGCGCCACAGCGACCACGCCGCCCACGGGCGCAGCTGACGACTGTCGCTGACCATCCTGAACGCCGCCCGTTGCTGACCAAGCAGGGCGGCATCCCCTGCATGTCTGGTTAAAACCCTTGCCGCAGCGCGGTAAGGCAATGCCTTACACTGCCCTCAGCGCATCGCGCATATAGATATAACGATCCACACACCTCAAGATGTTCACACGCATTCGCGAAGATATCGGCGCCATCATGGAGCGAGACCCGGCCGCACGCAGCCGCTGGGAAGTGCTGACCTGCTACCCGGGTCTGCACGCCATCATCGTCCATCGGGTCGCGCATGCGTGTTGGCACGGCGGCTTCCGGCTGCTGGGGCGGTGGTTCTCTCACCTCGGTCGCTTCCTCACCGGCATCGAGATTCACCCTGGCGCGACAGTTGGCCGGCGCGTGTTCATCGACCACGGCATGGGCGTCGTCATTGGCGAGACGGCCGAGATTGGTGACGACTGCACGATCTACCAGGGCGTCACGCTGGGCGGCACGTCGCTCTACAAGGGCGCCAAGCGGCATCCGACGCTCGGCAAGGGCGTGGTGGTGAGCGCGGGTGCCAAGGTGCTCGGCGGCTTTGTCATCGGGGATGGCGCGCGCGTGGGGTCCAACGCGGTCGTGCTTAAGCCGGTGCCGCCGGGCGCAACGGCGGTTGGCATTCCGGCGCGCATCATCGAACGCGATGTCGCTACCGAGGCCCGGTCTGCGCTCAAACAGGAGTTTTCCGCTTATGGCATTACGCCGGATGCGGATGATCCGGTGTCGCTGGCGCTCAAGCGGATGATCGACCACAGCGAGCTTCAACAGGAGCGCATCGAGTCGATTCTTTCTGCGCTCGATCGCCTGGGTGCGCACCTGGAAAACTCGCCGAACGATCCGTTCGATGCCAGCGAACTGAAGCGGATGCTCAAGTAAGCAAAGGGCCGGTGGCGACAGCTTATGTCGTCACTTGCTCGACCGTCAGCGTGCCATCTTGCAGTTTGAGGAAACTGCCGCGCGGGTGTGCTTGATCGAAATCCCAGTCGGAAAGTACCCAGCGGCTGCCGCTCGGCTCGTGATGCAATTGCGGGCGGTGCGTGTGGCCGTGGATGAGCGTGGACGTATTGGATGCCTTGAGCAGCGCGTCCACCGCATCGGGTGCGACGTCGCCCATCATCGCGGCGGCGCGGGGTTCGCCGGCGACATTGGCGGACACGGCACGGCCGGCTTCGCTCTCTGCGCGCATCTTCTGCGCGATCTTCAGCCGCCAGCGAAGCGGCATCGTCAGGAATATCCGCTGCACCCAGCGCTTGCGCGTCCAGTGGCGAAAACGCATGTAGGCCGTGTCGCGCGTGCAGAGGGCGTCGCCGTGGGCAAGCACGATGCGCTGGCCATCATCCGCTTCCAGCACGGTGGGATCAGGTAGCAGCGTAGCGTGCGCGGCCTTCAAAAAACGCTTGCCGAGCAGGAAGTCGCGATTGCCATGCATGAACAGCACGCGCGTGTCGCCCGCTGCCACGTCAGCGAGCAGGTTGGCGATGTGCCGGTGGAACGGATCAGCCAATTCTTCATCGCCGACCCAGTATTCGAAGAAGTCACCCAGGATGACGAGCGTGCGTGCCTCGCGGGCGCGCGTGCGCAGGAAGCGCTCGAACGCGGCGGCGGTGGCCGGCATGCTGGCCGTCAGGTGCAGATCCGAAATAAAAAACACCGGCCCGGAAACCCGGACCGGTGTCTTCAGCGCGGATGCCTGTGAGGCGTGCGCTGCGTCGGTCATTCGATCACTTCAGCGCTTTCGATGATCACGTCTTCCATCGGCACGTCCTGGTGGAAGCCGCGGTTGCCCGTGCGCACCGAGCGGATCTTGTCGACCACATCCATGCCTTCGGTGACCTTGCCGAACACGGCGTAGCCCCAGCCTTGCGGCGTCGGCGACGTGTGGTTCAGGAAGTCGTTGTCGACCGTGTTGATGAAGAACTGAGCAGTGGCCGAGTGCGGATCGTTGGTGCGTGCCATGGCAATGGCGCCGCGTTCGTTCTTCAGGCCGTTGTTGGCTTCGTTGTCGATCGGCGCCTTGGTGGGCTTCTGGTTCATCTTCTCGCCCGGCTCAAAGCCGCCGCCCTGGATCATGAAGCCCTTGATGACGCGGTGGAACACCGTGCCGTTGTAGTGGCCATCCTTCACATAGGCGACGAAGTTGGCAACTGACTTGGGTGCTTTCTCAGCGTCCAGTGCCAGGGTGATGTCGCCGTGGTTGGTGTGCAGCTTGACTTGGGTCATGGTGAATTCCTTGGGTGGGGCAAAAAAGCGTTACTTGGAGACGACGGTGGCCGATTCAATCACGATCGGCTTCACAGGCACATTCTGGTGCGGGAATTTCGTGGTGGTTTCCACCGCCTTGATCTTGTCGATGGTATCGGTGCCATCGACCACCTTGCCGAAGACGGTATAGCCGTAACCGTCCTGACCAGGGTAGTTGAGCATGTTGTTGTCCACCACGTTCACGTAGAACTGCGCGGTGGCGGAGTTCGGGTCCATGGTGCGGGCCATGGCGATCGTGTACTTGTCGTTCTTCAGGCC
The DNA here is from genome assembly GCA_000955795.1 of Burkholderiaceae bacterium 26. Classification (GTDB taxonomy): domain Bacteria; phylum Pseudomonadota; class Gammaproteobacteria; order Burkholderiales; family Burkholderiaceae; genus Ralstonia; species Ralstonia chuxiongensis. The sequence goes on along the minus strand of JYOB01000010.1, from coordinate 319,520 downwards.
GTTCTTCGATTCGATTTCGACAGGCGGGCGGGTGTCCTTCTGTTTCATGTCGGCCGTGAAGCCGCCGCCCTGGATCATGAAGCCGTCCATCACGCGGTGGAAGATCGTGCCCTTGTAGAAGCCGTCCTTCACGTACTGCAGAAAGTTGGCGACCGTTTTGGGCGCCTTGTCCGGATACACCTCAACGGTGAAGTTACCCATCGACGTCTTGAACTGGACGCGTGGCGCGGACGCGGTGGCTGCGGTGGCGGTTACGGCCAGTGCACACACGAGCCCGGCAAAGAGGGAGCGAATACGGAGCATGGTCAGAAAGAGAGCTTGGGGTGGGAAAAGCAGGATCGGCCGCGTCTTCTTATTGACGCTTCGCCGGCTTGGCACTTACGCCGCTGGCTGCGGGCAGTGTGGTCGGGGCAGGCTTGGACGCAGGGCGCACGCCCGGCAGATCGGGCAGGGCATCCAGGCGCGCGCGCGCGGTGGCGTTCTTCGGATTCAGCTTGATCGCGCTCTGATACGACTGCGCGGCCAGGCGGACGTAGACGTCACCGAGGTTGGATTGTGCCAGCGCATTTTCCGGCGCCACGCGGTTCGCCATGATCAGGCTGTCGCGGGCGCGGAGCAGTTCGCCGCGCTCGGCATACAGCGCAGCCAGGTTGATGTACGGCTCGGGCAGTTCCGGGAAATCCTGTGTCATCTGACTAAAGGTGACGATGGCATCATCGGCGCGGCCCAGGCCGGCAAGTGCCACGCCGCGCTGGAAGCGTGCCTGCGCGTTGCGCGGCTGGGAGGCGACGTCCTTGTCCAGCTCGGTCAGTGCCTCGGCGTATTGCTTCTTGGCCAACGCGTCGTCGATGCGCTTCTGGCGCGCGACCTGCGGCGCTTGCTGCGTGCTGGGCATCAAATCGGCCGGCAAGGCAAAGCCGGCAGTCTGGGCGAAGGCCGGTGCCGCCGACATGGCAAGCAGGCAAGCCAGGGTGGCAGCGGTCTGACGCAGCGGTCTGTTCATGAGAATCGGTTCCGTTATACTCCGCCGCATTCTAACAAACCGTCTTTGTGCGCAGCAGCGGCCGTGCGCGCCAGGAAAGGTTCTTGACGGGGAGCATGCCAGACGCACAGGCAGGCCGCCCCGTCAGCGCAGTTCCGGTAAGATATGCCGCTAGTTTTGCAGGCGCCGCACCGGCGCCAATTGCCTCCAATTTGGTCCGCCCGCAACGTTGTACATCGCATGCGCGGCGCGCTGAGTCTCCCGACACCGCTTCATGGAATCACTCAAGATCTACAACACGCTCGCGCGTGAGAAACAGACGTTCGTCCCCATCGAGCCCGGTCGCGTGCGTATGTACGTGTGCGGGATGACGGTGTACGACTACTGTCACGTCGGGCATGCGCGGGTCATGGTGGTGTTCGACATGGTGCAGCGTTGGCTGCGCGCGGCAGGTTACGACGTGACCTACGTGCGCAACATCACCGACATCGATGACAAGATCATCAAGCGTGCGGTCGAGAACGGCGAGACGATGAGTGCGCTCACTGGCCGCTTCATCGCTGCCATGCACGAAGACGCCGATGCGCTTGGCGTGCAGCGCCCCGACCACGAGCCCCGCGCCACCGAATACGTGCCGCAGATGCTGAGCATGATCGGCAAGCTGCAGACGAACGGCCTCGCCTATCAGGCCACCGACGGCGATGTGAACTACGCCGTGCGCAAGTTTCCCGGTTACGGCAAGCTCTCGGGCAAGTCGCTCGAAGACCTGCGTGCTGGCGAGCGTGTGGCAGCCAACGATGCCAAGCAGGATCCGCTCGACTTCGTGCTGTGGAAATCCGCCAAGGCTGACGAGCCGGCTGAGTCGCGCTGGGCCTCGCCGTGGGGCGAGGGCCGCCCAGGCTGGCATATCGAGTGCTCGGCAATGAGCTGCGAACTGCTGGGCGAACATTTCGACCTGCACGGCGGCGGTGCCGATCTGCAGTTCCCGCACCACGAAAACGAGATCGCGCAGTCCGAGGGGGCGACCGGCAAGACGTTCGTCAACACGTGGATGCACAACGGCTTCGTGCGTGTGAATGACGAAAAGATGTCGAAATCGCTCGGCAACTTCTTCACCATCCGCGACGTGCTGAAGGTGTACGACGCGGAGGTCGTGCGTTTCTTCATCCTGCGCTCGCACTATCGCAGCGACCTGAATTACAGCGACGCGCACCTCGACGACGCGCGCCATGCCCTCACACGTCTGTACACCGCGCTGAAGGATGTACCAGCCGCGGCCGGTGCAAAGCCCGACTGGAACGAGTCGCACGGCAAGCGCTTCCTCGAAGCGATGAACGACGACTTCAATACGCCGGTCGCCGTGTCGGTGCTGTTTGAGCTGGCGAGCGAAGTCAACAAGACGCGCTCGCCCGAGTTGGCCAGCCAGCTCGCTGCGCTGGCAGGTGTGCTGGGCCTGCTGGGCCGCGATCCGCATGCGTTCCTGCAGAGCGGTGTGTCGGCCGATGGCCTGGACGCCGCAGAAGTGGAAGCGCGTATCGAAGAGCGCCGCGCGGCCAAGGCCGCCCGCGATTTCGCCCGTGCGGACGCCATCCGTGCCGAGTTGCTGGCCGCTGGCATCGTTCTGGAAGACAAACCGGGTGGCCTGACTGAATGGAGACGCGCATGAACGCGGTGGCCAAGAAAGCCAACGTAGTGCGCAGCACAGCCGCCAAGAAAACGCCGGCGGTGAAGGTGCCGTCTGCCAAGAAGGTGGCCGCCAAGAAAGTCGACGGTGTGGCGAGCAAGACAGTCGCCGGCAGGAGCGCGCCGATCAAGGCCGCCAAAGCGTCGGCCAAACGCGCGCCTGCGAGCAAGGTACCGCTGCCTGAAACACTCGCCACCAACGAGGCGCTGCCTGTGCCGGCGGAAGTGGTGCTTTCGGGCCCGCCCGAGTACTGGCAAGAAGCTTGCGCAGACCTGATGAAGCGTGACCGTATCCTGCGCAAGATCATCCCGACGTATGGTCCGGCGCACTTGGCTTCCCGCGGTGACCCGTTCGTCACGCTGGCTCGGTCGGTCGTCGGTCAGCAGATTTCCGTTAAGGCTGCGCAGTCGGTGTGGGAGCGGGTGGTGGCTGTGTGCCCGAAGCTCGTGCCTTCCCAGTTTTTGCGCGCCGGCCAGGAGAAGCTGGCGGGTTGCGGTCTGTCCAAGCGGAAAGCGGAGTACATCCTTGACCTCGCCGATCACTTTCGCAACGGCACGGTGCACGTTGCCAAGTGGGCCGAAATGGACGATGAGGATGTGATCGCCGAACTGACGCAGATTCGCGGCATCGGCAGATGGACGGCAGAGATGTTCCTGATGTTCAACCTGATGCGTCCGAATGTGCTGCCGCTGGACGACATCGGGCTCATCAACGCGATTTCACAGAATTATTTCAGTGGCGAACCCGTCACTCGCAGCGAAGCGCGGGAAGTTGCCGCCAACTGGGAGCCTTGGCGCACCGTGGCGACTTGGTATATGTGGCGCAGCCTCGATACGGCAACCACCTATTGAGCTGTTCATTTCGATGAAACGGAGCGCGTCGCCGGGCGGTCAAAATCCGGTAGAATGCGCGCCTTCAAGAGCCTTTCAGAAGATCCATGAAAACAACCTTCCTGGAGTTCGAGCAGCCGATCGCAGAACTTGAGGCGAAGATCGAAGAACTTCGCTTCGTACAAGACGATTCCGCTGTCGACATTTCTGAAGAAATTTCCCGCCTGGCTTCCAAGAGCCAGCAGCTCACCAAAGATCTGTACGCCAACCTGACGCCATGGCAGGTCGCGCAGATCGCGCGACACCCGCAGCGTCCGTACACGCTCGACTACGTCCGCGAGATCTTCACCGACTTCCACGAACTGCACGGCGACCGCACTTTCGCCGATGACTTGTCGATCGTGGGCGGTCTGGCGCGCTTTAACGGCCAAGCTTGCATGGTGATCGGTCACCAGAAGGGCCGTGACACGAAGGAACGCGCGCTGCGCAACTTCGGCATGTCCAAGCCCGAGGGTTACCGCAAGGCCAAGCGCCTGATGGAACTGGCGGACAAGTTCGGCCTGCCCATCTTCACGTTCGTCGATACGCCGGGCGCATTCCCCGGCATTGACGCAGAAGAGCGCGGTCAATCCGAAGCCATCGGTCACAACCTGTTTGTGATGGCCGGTTTGAAGGTGCCCCTGATCGCCACCATCATCGGTGAAGGCGGTTCGGGCGGTGCACTGGCCATCGCCATGGGCGATTCCGTGATCATGCTGCAGTTCGCGACGTACGCCGTGATCTCGCCGGAAGGCTGCGCGTCGATCCTGTGGAAGACCGCAGAGAAGGCACCTGAAGCCGCTGAGGCATTGGGTCTGACCGCGCATCGTCTGAAGGCGCTTGGCCTGATCGACAAGATCGTCAACGAGCCGCTGGGTGGCGCACACCGTGATCCGAAGGGAATGGCGACGATGCTCAAGCGTGCGCTGGCTGAGTCGCTGCGCCAGTTCCAGGGCATGAAGACATCGGAACTCCAGACGCGCCGTCACGAGCGCCTGATGGCTTATGGCAAGTTCAAGGAAACCGAAGTCCGCTGATTCGTCGGCTGATCTCGTCAACAAGGTCGCACAACGCGTTGCCGCGTGTGCGGCCTTTGTTGCTTCTGGCGTGGCCGAAACACCGATTGTGGCGATTGCCCTGTCGGGCGGGCGTGATTCTGTCGCTCTGCTGCACGCGTGTGCGGCGTGGCGTGATGCGGGTGCCCACGTGCGGCTCGTTGCCCTGCATATTCACCACGGCTTGCAGGCCGAGGCCGATGTCTGGGAATGCGCCAGTCAACGCATGGCAGAAGCAGCCGGCGTTGCGTTTCATGCGCGTCGCGTCCATGTAGCGATCGATGCCGGGCAGGGGGTTGAGGAAGCGGCACGCGAAGCCAGATACGCCGCGCTCGAAGCGCTTTGCGCCCAGACAGGCGCCTCCATTTTGTTGACGGCGCATCATCAGGATGACCAAGCTGAAACGGTGCTGCTGCAATTGATGCGCGGCGCTGGCCTCGACGGCCTCGCAGCCATGCCGATGGCTCGGGCGGGCACTGTCACATTGCTGCGTCCTTGGATCGATGCGCCGCGCAGCGAGATCGAGCTGTACGCACATGCGCACGCGCTCAGCTGGGTCGAGGATCCGTCCAACGCCGACGCACGTTACGCACGGAATGCGCTGCGCCCGCTGCTCGTGGGCATGGCGGATCATTTCCCGGCGTATCGGGAAGCCTTGTCGCGCAGCGCTGGGCACCTGGCGGATGCAGCTGCGCTGATCAACGAGATCGCGCGGGCCGATTTGATGCAGATCGCCTCAGAGGATGGGTTGGATGTGGGGGCGTTGATCGCGCTATCCGCGCCCCGTCAGCGCGCGGTGCTGCGTGCCTGGTTGGCCGATGCGGGGGTGCGCGCGCTGTCCACGCGTCGCCTTGAGGATCTGCGCACGCAACTGGTCGACGCGCGAGACGATGGGGCGCTGTGCATTGAACTGCCTGCGGGACAAGTTAGGCGCTATCGCGGCGTTGCGCGAGTCGACGCTGGCGCCGGCGACGCGTCGGATCCGGTTGCGTTAGCCATTGAGACGACGCAATTTGAACCGACGCATCCAGCTGAGCAACGCGTGAATGTGGCCGCATGGGGCGGGGCGCTGTTGTTTGCACCCGTGGCACGCGATGGCGTTGCTGTGCAAACCTTACAAGCGCCGCTGTTGCTGTCGCCACGCCGCGGTGGTGAGCGCATCGTGCTGCGCCCGGGAGGACCGTCCCGCGCGCTCAAGCAGGCGTACCAAGAGGCCGGCATTCCTGCCTGGGGGCGCCAGCGCTTGCCGCTGCTATACGCGGGCAACGTGCTGGTGTTTGCAGCGGGGTTGGGAATGAACCGAGCGGCCATCCACAGCGGCGCTGGCTGGCAGGTCACATGGTCTGCGGCCACCGAGGGTGCGCCCTGATATACATCGCCAGCAGTGAATTGCTTGCCGATCGATGCAAATTGCTGTATTTTCAAAAGCTTTTGCACCGCTCCGCCTCCTCCTGATCTTTCCAAGATGGCTCTCATCGTTCACAAATACGGTGGCACCTCGATGGGTTCGGTTGAACGCATCAAGAATGTCGCCAAGCGCGTTGCCAAGTGGCACCGTGCAGGTCACCAGATCGTGGTCGTTCCGTCGGCCATGTCTGGCGAAACCAACCGACTGCTGGGTATGGCCAAAGAGATTTCGGCCCAACCCGACCCGCGTGAACTCGACATGATTGCCTCGACCGGCGAGCAGGTGAGCGTGGGTCTGCTGGCTATTGCGTTGCACGCCGAAGGCATCGATGCCCGCAGCTACACGGGCTGGCAAGTGCCGGTGAAGACCGATTCGGCCTACACCAAGGCGCGCATCCAGTCGATCGACGATGAACGCGTACGCGCTGATTTGGATGCTGGTCGCGTGGTCGTCATCACCGGCTTTCAGGGCATCGACAGCGAAGGCCACATCACCACGCTGGGCCGTGGCGGTTCGGATACCTCGGCCGTGGCGGTTGCCGCGGCGCTCGAGGCCGACGAATGCTTGATCTACACCGACGTCGACGGCGTTTACACGACCGACCCGCGCGTGGTGGACGACGCCCGTCGCCTGGACAAGATCACCTTCGAAGAGATGCTGGAAATGGCCAGCCTTGGTTCCAAGGTGCTGCAGATTCGCTCGGTGGAGTTTGCCGGCAAGTACCGCGTGAAGACCCGCGTGCTGTCGTCGCTGACCGACCCGCTGATGCCGCTCGACGTCGAGATGAACTCGGGCACGCTGATTACTTTTGAGGAAGATTCGAACATGGAAGCCGCCGCCATTTCCGGCATCGCCTTTGCCCGCGACGAAGCCAAGATCACCGTGATCGGTGTGCCGGACAAGCCTGGCATCGCTTATCAGATCCTGGGCCCGGTCGCCGACGCCAATATCGACGTCGACATGATCATCCAGAATCAGTCGGTGGAAGGTAAGACGGACTTCACCTTCACCGTGCCGCGTGGCGAATATCAGCGCGCGCTGGCGATCCTGAACGACAGCGTGAAGGCGCATATCGGTGCGGCCAGCGTGTCGGGCGATCCGAAGGTGTCGAAGGTTTCGGTGGTGGGTGTGGGCATGCGCTCGCACGTGGGCATCGCCAGCAAGATGTTCCGCACGCTGTCGGAAGAGGGCATCAACATCCAGATGATCTCCACCTCGGAAATCAAGATCTCGGTGCTGATCGATGAGAAGTACATGGAGCTGGCCGTGCGCGCGCTCCACAAGGCGTTCGAGCTGGATCAGGCGTAATCGACTGAACTGGCGCCGGATGGCCGGGGTGGCGACCCCCGGGGCCACAGATTCTCACCGCGTGTCATGCAGTTGTCGTTGACCGGGTGGGGTGAAGTGGCTAGAATACGCGCTTCGTTGCACGGGCTCCTTCGTGCGACGCAAGTTTGGGAGACGTGGCCGAGAGGTCGAAGGCACTCCCCTGCTAAGGGAGCATCCGGGCCAAAACCTGGATCGAGGGTTCGAATCCCTCCGTCTCCGCCAGTTTGGCGCTTCTCGCGGGAAGCGCACACAACAGGCGGATGCGAGTTGAGCTGACGTGACGGCTCGCATTGCACTGCACGTCAAAAAGCCCGCATGGTTTGCGCCATGCGGGCTTTTTCTTTGTCTGCTCCGCAAGCGTGCGCCTTCCGAAGATGGCGCGCGCATGCGTTAGAGCATTAACGCATCAGCCTTGGCCGACGACGTCCGGCACACCGGCGGTCACGTTGAAGCCACAGTCCACGTACGTGATCTCGCCAGTCATACCGCTGGCCAGATCCGACAGCAGGAACGCCGCCACGTTGCCAACCTCCTCGATGGTGACGTTGCGGCGCAGTGGTGCCACGTCTTCCATGTACTTGAGCAGCTTGCCGAAATCCTTGATGCCGGATGCGGCAAGCGTCTTGATCGGACCCGCCGAGATGCCGTTGGCGCGGATGCCCTTCGGACCCAGCGCGCTTGCCAGGTAACGCACGCTCGCTTCGAGCGACGCCTTGGCCAGGCCCATCGTGTTGTAGTTCGGGACCACGCGTTCAGCACCCAGGTACGTCAGGGCGAGGAGCGAAGCATTGGGCGAGAGCATCGGCAGCGCGGCCTTCGCCAGCGCGGGGAAGCTATACGCCGAGATGTCGTGCGCGATGCGGAATGATTCGCGCGACAGGCCGTCCATGAAGTTGCCGGCAATCGCTTCGCGCGGCGCAAAGCCGATCGAGTGCACGAGGCCGTCGAAGTGGTCCCAGTGCTGGCCGAGATCTTCGAAGACCTTGGCGATCTGCTCATCGCTGCCGACGTCGCAATCAAACACCAGCTTGCTGTCGAACTCGGTGGCGAATTCAGTAATGCGGTCTTTAAAGCGTTCGCCGACGTAAGTGAAGGCCAGTTCTGCGCCTTCGCGCTTGCACGCGCTGGCGATGCCGTAGGCGATCGAGCGGTTGGACAGAAGGCCGGTAATCAGAATGCGCTTGCCAGCGAGGAATCCCATGTTTTCTCCGTACAAATGTGGGGCAACGTCGCGCCCGTATGTGGCTGTGGTCACTCGTCACTGCGGTGACGCAGCGGCGGTATCCGGGGCACGAGGCAATTAGGTGGGCGCGATCATACCGGAAAGCGAGGGGCGGCTCCGCATTTGCGCAGTGCCGCACAACCCCTGCCAGCCTTGTCAATGCGGGACGATCCCCGGGCCGGAATTGGTGGGATTGCGGTGTGAGGGCGTTAGAATCGTCCAAAACAGTTTTTCAGACAGCGATCAATCGGATCAACGCATGCAAGGACATTGGGGGCAAGGGGCGCAATGAGCGTGCGCGTTGCGACACACAAGCGAGCCATGGCGCTGGTCAGCCTGTTGGCGGCGATCTGCGTGACACCCGCCTGGGCGGCCCATGGCTACGCTGAATATGGCGACCTCAAGTATCCGGCCGGTTTCTCGAACTTCGGCTATCTGAACCCGAAGGCGCCCATCGGCGGCATGCTGCTGCTCGGCAACCCCGACCGGCGCACGAGCTTCGACAAGTTCAATCCGTTCACGATCAAGGGCACGTCGGCGCCGGGCCTCAATCAGCTTGTCTTCGAAAGCCTGCTCATTACGAGTTGGGACGAAACCGCCAGCGGCTATGGGCTGCTTGCGGACGACGTGACGGTCGCGCCCGACGAGCTTTCGGTCACGTTCCACATCAACCCGCGCGCGCGATTCTCCAACGGCGATCGCGTGCGTGCGTCGGACGTCAAATACTCCTACGACATGCTGATGGGCAAGGGCGCGAGCCCCGCCTACCGCAGCATGACAGCGGATGTGGCCAAGGTGACAGTGGTGGACGCGAGCACCATCCGCTACGAGTTCAAGCGCAAGAACAAGGAGCTGCCGCTCATCGTCGGCGGGCTGCCGGTGTTCTCGCCAAAGTGGGGCAAGGGCAGCGGCAAGCCCGATGATCCCGACGGCGGCAAGGATGTCGCGTTCGACAAGCTGACCTTCCAGGACCCGATTGCCAGCGGCCCGTATGTGATCGAGCGCTTTGATCCGTCGCGCGGCATTACCTTCCGGCGCAATCCCGACTATTGGGGCCGTGACCTGAACGTGCGCCGTGGCTCGTTCAATTTCGAGCGCATCCAGTACAAGCTCTACAAGGACGAAACCGCCCGTCTCGAAGCCTTCAAGGCTGGTGAGTACGACGCCATGGTCGAATACCGCGCCAAGAACTGGGCCAAGAGTTACGTCGGCGTGAAGTTCCGCAGCGGTGAACTGATCAAGAGCGAATTCCCGCATCGCAACGGCGCGGGCATGCAGGGCTTTGTGATGAACCTGCGGCGCCCGCTGTTCCAGGACCTTCGGGTGCGCAAGGCGCTGGCGCTGGCGCTTGATTTCGAATGGCTCAATCGCCAGCTCTTCTATGGCGCCTATCGCCGGCTCGATAGCTACTTCGCCAATAGCGAGCTGGCCGCGTCCGATTCGCTCACGGGCATGCCTAGCAAGGGCGAGCTGGCATTGCTGGAACCGCTGCGCAGCAAGCTCGATCCGGAGGTGTTTGGCGTGCTGCCCGCACCGCCTTCGACTGATCCCCCCAGCTCACTGCGTGACAATCTGCGGCAGGCGCGTCGCCTGTTGGCCCAGGCTGGTTGGACGTACGCCGACGGGGCGCTGCGCAACAGCAAGGGCGAGCCGTTCGTCTTCGAGATGCTCGACGACGGCGGGGCCATGAGCCGCGTCATGGCGGCGTATGCGCGCAACCTTGAGAAGCTCGGGATCCAGGTCAACCAGCGCATGACCGACTTCGCGCTCTACCAGAAGCGATTGGAAGAGTTCGATTTCGACATGATTTCGCTGCGCTTCCCCGATTCGCAAAGCCCTGGTAATGAGCTGAAGGATCGCTTCGGCTCTGCTGCGGCTGACGAGGCTGGCTCGGACAACGTGATCGGCCTGAAATCGCCGGCCGTCGATGCACTGATCGATGATGTGCTGCGCGCTGACAGCCGCGACGAGCTGGTCATCGCTTCACGCGCGCTCGACCGCGTACTAATGCAAGGCTGCTATGTGATTCCGCACTGGTATTCGGCTTCGCACCGCGTGGCCTACAACAAGAACCTGATGTACCCGGATCGTCTCCCGTATTACTACTCGGCCGAGGCCTGGGTGCTGACGGCGTGGTGGCGGACGCCGGAATCCGCCCAATCGGCTGCCAAATGACCGCATCGGTGACACCATGTTCGCGTACCTGATCAAACGGTTGCTGCTTCTGATCCCGACGCTGATCGGCGTGATCACGCTGACGTTTATCGTGATCCAGTTCGTACCTGGTGGCCCGGTCGAACAGATGATGATGGAGATGAAAGGGCGTGCCGCAGGCGGCGAGGCCAGTGGCGGCGGCGCGTTTGACTATCGGGGCCGCCGCGGCGTCGATCCCGAGAAGATCAAGGAAATCCGCGCGCTGTATGGTTTCGACAAGAGCCCTGTCGAGCGCTACTTCCTGATGCTCGGCCGTTTTGCGCGCTTCGACCTGGGAGAGAGCTATTTTCAGCACCGTAGCGTGTGGGACCTCATCAAGTCGAAATTGCCGGTATCGATTTCGATCGGGTTATGGACGTTCTTTCTCACGTACCTGATAGCGGTGCCGCTCGGCATTGCGAAGGCCGTGCGGGCGGGCAGCCGGTTTGATCTGGTGACCAGCATCATCGTGTTGGTCGGCTACGCCATCCCGGGGTTCGTGCTCGGGGTGCTGCTGCTTGTGCTGTTTGGCGGCGGCACGTTCTTCCAGTGGTTCCCCATCCGGGGCATCACATCCGACAACTGGGATCAGCTCAGCCTGCTCGGCAAGATCACGGATTACCTTTGGCACATCACGCTGCCCGTCATGGCGTCGGTGGTGGGAAGCTTTGCCGTCATCACCATGCTGACGAAGAACGCGTTCCTGGAGGAAATTCGCAAGCAGTACGTGCTGACGGCGCGCAGCAAGGGGCTGTCGGAGCGGCGCGTACTGTGGAAGCACATCTTCCGCAACGCGCTGCTGCCTTTGGTGACAGGCTTCCCGTCGGCCTTCATTGGGGCATTCTTCACGGGGTCGCTGCTGATCGAGCAACTGTTTTCGCTCGATGGCATGGGCCTGCTGTCGTATGAGGCGGTGATGCGGCGCGATTATCCCGTAGTGCTCGGCACGCTGTACCTGTTCACGTTGATCGGGCTGGCCGCGCGGTTGATTTCCGACGTGTGCTACGTGCTGGTTGATCCGCGTATCCATTTCGGCTCGGTCGGGCGATAGGCGGGCCGGCAACCATGACCCAGTATTCGCGCACTTCCACGCATCCATCCAATACGGCAACGCCGCACCCGGTGCGGCATTCGCCGTCGCCCCTCAAGCGTGCGTGGCGCCGCTTCAAGCAGCATCGGCTTGGCTATTGGAGCCTGATCATCTTCGTGGTGCTGTTCGTGCTCAGTCTGGGCGCCGAATGCATCTCCAATGACCGGCCGCTGGTGGTCAAGTACCACGGTCACTGGTATTTCCCGATCGTAAAGGCGTACCCCGAGACGACCTTCGGCGGAGATTTTCCGACCCCGACGGATTACCTCGATCCGTTCATCCGAGACAAGTTCAAGGAGCCGGGAAATATTGCGATTTTCCCGCCCAATCCGTATTCGTACGAGACGCTGAACTATTTTTCGAAAGAGCCCAACCCGGCGCCGCCCTCGGCCGAGAACTGGCTCGGTACTGATGACCGTGGTCGCGACGTGTTTGCGCGGCTGCTGTACGGCTTCCGTGTCTCGGTGCTGTTCGGGCTGGCGCTCACGGTGCTGGGCGTGCTGGTCGGCACGCTGACCGGCGCGCTGATGGGCTTCTTCGGCGGGCGCTTCGACATGGTGTCGCAGCGGCTGATTGAAATCTGGAGTTCGATGCCAGAGTTGTACCTGCTGATCATCTTCGCGTCGATCTTCACCCCCAGCCTCGGGCTGCTGATCATCCTGCTGTCGCTGTTCGGGTGGATGAGCCTGTCGGATTACGTTCGCGCCGAGTTCTACCGCAACCGCTCGCTCGACTATGTGAAGGCCGCGCGGGCGATGGGCTTGTCCAGTTGGCAGATCATGTGGCGCCACATCATGCCCAACAGCCTGACGCCCGTGATCACCTTCCTGCCGTTTCGCATGAGCGCAGCCATTCTTGCGCTCACCAGCCTGGATTTCCTAGGCCTGGGCGTACCGCCATCCACGCCGAGCCTTGGTGAACTTCTCGCACAGGGCAAGGCCAACCTGGATGCCTGGTGGATCTCGCTGTCGACTTTCGTGGTGCTCGTGCTGACCCTCGTGCTGCTGACCTTCATGGGCGACGCGCTGCGCGATGCCTTCGACACGCGCCTGTCGTTTGCTCAACTGCGCACGCGCCAGAAACCGGCGGGGGTGAAATGAGCCGCGTTGACTTGCGTTCCCCCGCGCCGAAATACGACGGCCCGCTGCTGCGCCTGGATGATCTATGCGTGCATTTCGAATCCGAGCACGGCGAGGTGACGGAAGCCGTCAAGCACGTCTCGCTCGATTTGCACGCGGGCGAGCGCTTCGCATTGGTGGGCGAATCTGGCTCCGGCAAGTCAGTGACCGCGCTATCGATCATGCGATTGCTGGCTGATGCGCAATATAGCGGCCGCATCCTGCTCGAAGGCCGTGACCTGCTTTCCGCAAGCGAGCGGGAGATGCGCGGCCTGCGTGGGGCCGATGTCGCCATGGTGTTCCAGGAACCGATGACGGCGCTCAATCCGCTGTACACGATCGGCAACCAAATCGTCGAAACGCTGGAGCTGCACGAAGGCCTGGACAAGCGCGCCGCCAAGGCCCGTGCGATTGCTCTGCTGGAGCGCACCGGCATCGCCGAGGCGCCGCGCCGATTCGACGCGTTCCCGCACCAACTGTCAGGCGGGCAGCGCCAGCGCGCAATGATCGCCATGGCGCTGGCGTGCTCGCCGAAGCTTCTGCTGGCCGATGAGCCGACCACCGCACTGGACGTGACGGTGCGAATGCAGATTCTGCAATTGCTGCGCGAGCTGCAGGCAGAGTTCGGCATGGCCATCATGCTGATCACGCACGACCTCAACATGGTGCGCGCCTTTGCCGAGCGCGTTGGCGTGATGGAGCGGGGCGTCCTGGTGGAAACCGGCAACACGGCCGACGTATTTGCCGCGCCTCAACATCCGTACACCGTGCGCCTGCTTGAGAGCCGCCCACAGCGTGACGTGCTGCCGCTGGTGCCGCTTGCACCCGTGCTGCTCGAAGCCAGCAAGCTGACGGTCACCTACGAACGCCATCGCCCGGGGTTTGCCGGCTGGTTTCGAACCGATCCGTTTACCGCGGTCGATTCCGTGTCGCTGCAACTGCGCGAAGGCGAGACGCTCGGCATCGTGGGCGAATCGGGTTCTGGCAAGACCACGCTCGCGCAGACGTTGCTGGGGCTGCAAGCGGCAAAGAGCGGCGACCTGCGTTTCCTGGGCAACTCGCTGCTGCGTATTTCGCGCGACGAGCGCCGCGCTGTGCGGGCGCGCATGCAGGTTGTGTTTCAAGACCCCTACGGTTCGCTGTCGCCGCGCATGACGATCGAGGAGATCGTTGGCGAAGGGCTGGCGCTGCACCAGCCGCAGGTCAACGCCACGGAGCGCCGTCACCGCGTGATCGAAGCCCTGCGCGAAGTCGGCTTGGACCGCACGGCGTTGGGCCGCTATCCGCATGAATTCTCGGGCGGGCAGCGCCAGCGCGTCGCCATTGCCCGTGTGCTGATCCTCAAGCCGCAGTTGCTGGTGCTCGATGAGCCGACTTCCGCACTTGATGTGTCGATCCAGCAGCAGGTGCTTTCGCTGCTGTCAGCCCTTCAGAAAAAGTACAACCTGTCGTATCTATTCATCAGCCACGACCTTGCTGTCATCCGCGCGATGTCACATCGCGTGGTGGTGATGAAGGATGGAAAAGTGGTGGAAGAGGGCGACACTGAAGCGGTGTTGGCGTCCCCCTCACACCCCTACACCTGCAAGCTGATGGCGGCTGCCTCACTCATCCCTGCGCGGGATAACCCGTAAAACCCACCGCTTTTGCCCCGAATCAGTGCACTTCTGAGGCGCTGTTTTTGTAAGAATGCGCATCGAAAGTCATGTCTAAGTGCCTGATTTGCCTGTGGATTTCGGGGAATTTTGTAACGACCTTTGACAAGTCAAAGTGTCACTTTTATCATCCTGCGAGATTGTTTTAACAAGATTCGGACTGTTCTCATTTGCGGTGCCATATCTTGGCCGCATCATTACAAGTTTCCGAGGGAGAACCAATGCAGCATTTCGTACTTCATTCCATGGCGCGCCTGGCGGTAGGGGTTGTGATCGGCTGCGGCGTGATCGTGTCGAATGCAGTGCATGCTGATACGGTCTTCAAGGACACGGAAGTCCGCGCCGACGTCAAGCCCGAAGCCAAATCGGGCCTCATCTCCAACGTGATGAGCAAGACCGGCGACGTTGTCATGAACGCACTGGGCATGATCGGCCTGCGCTACCGTTTCGGCGGCAACACGCCGGAATCGGGCCTCGACTGCAGCGGCTTCGTCCGCTACGTCTTCAACGACACCTTCGGTTTCCTGCTGCCGCGCCGCGCTGTGGAAATGAGCCGTGTCGGCACCAGCGTAGAAACAGCTGAACTGCGTCCCGGCGACTTGGTGTTCTTCAACACTATGCGCCACACCTTTTCGCACGTCGGTATCTATATCGGCGATAACAAGTTTGTGCATGCGCCCTCCACGGGCAGCAAGATTCGCGTGGATGACATGACCGCCTCGTACTGGGTGACGCGCTACAACGGCGCCCGCCGTATCGAAGGCAACTCTGGTGCCGCCATCAAGGACGGCGCCGACAACTTCGTCGAGCAACTCAAGCGCGTCGACCCAAACGCCGCCGGCAAGCCGCTCGCAATGTACGGCGGTTGATTCGCTCCGACTCGCTATCAGGCAATAGAAAAAAGACCGCCACGGCGGTCTTTTTTGTTGCCTGCTGAAGGAATATCAGTGCGGCGGCAGCGGGGTGCCGACGATGGTCTGCGTCAGATGCAGCTTCTCCCGCAGCAGCGGCATGGCGGCCTGGGCGGCCTGCTCGCCCGCCAGAATCGCTTCGTTGCGCGCGGTGAAGTCGCTGCCCTTTACGAACGGTAGCGACGGGGTGATTACAACGTCCGCCTGGGCCAACTCGGTCTTGTTGATGCTCTGACCCATGATGGCCGTCGTCTGCAGCAGCATGCTCGCTTGCCCCGATACCGCCTGGTTGGACGGGTCTGCCGAGATATTCACTGCAATCACGAACGTTGCGCCCATCTGCTTGACGTACGTCACTGGCACGGGCGCTACCAGCCCGCCGTCCACGTATTGGCGGCCGCTGATCGTTACCGGTTGAAACACGCCTGGGATGCTGCACGACGCACGCACCGCCTGGCCGGTATTGCCGCGCCGGAACAGGATCGGCTTGCCGCTCGCCAGGTCCGTCGCCACGATGCCCAGCGGAATGTGCATCTGTTCGATGCTCTTCTGCTTGACCAGTCGGTTGATGTACTTCTCCAGCGCCTCGCCCTTGAGCCAGCCGCCGAAGCGCGTGCCGAACGGCAGAGCCCAGTCGGCGATCATGGCCTCGTCCATCTTGAGCGCCATGCGGTTCATTTCCAGCCCTGACATGCCCGACGCGTAGATCGCCGCCACTACGCTACCCGCGCTCGTGCCGGTGATGAAGTCGATCTGGATGCCTTGGGCTTCCAGCATCTTGATGACGCCGATGTGCGCAAAACCGCGCGCGGCACCGCCGCCCAGTGCCAACCCGATCCGCACGGGCTGTGTGGCCGGCTGCGCCGTGGGCGGCAGCACGGCCGTGGCCGGGGTGAGGGGCGTTTCGGTTTTGCCGGAGGAGAAACCCGTCACGGTACAGGCGGAGAGGACGGAGGCGCCGGCGGCGCCCAGAAAGAGGCGGCGTTGCATGAGGAGGTTAGGGCGGTTTGGTATGCCGCGCAGTGATGTTCAGTCGTAACCGAGCGCACTGCGGCTGGCCGCCATTGTGCCAAAGTTCAGCGACGGGTCGGCCGGATATGCGTAGCGCGGTTGCTATAATTTCGGTTTTGATAGAGGCCGCTCAGGATCCGCGCTCGCGGTCCGACCACGCGGCCTTATTCGTTCAGCCATTCCTATGACACAGCGCGTCCGCACTCGTTTCGCTCCCAGCCCTACCGGCTTCATCCACCTCGGCAACATCCGCTCGGCACTCTATCCGTGGGCCTTCGCACGCAAGATGAAGGGAGACTTCATCCTGCGCATCGAAGACACCGATGTGGAGCGTTCCAGCCAGGAAGCTGTCGACGTGATCCTCGAGGCGATGGACTGGCTGGACATGGATATCGATGAGGGCCCGTTCTACCAGATGCAGCGCATGGACCGTTACCGCGCCGTGGTCGCGCAGATGGTTCAGCAGGAACTGGCTTACCCGTGCTACATGAGCACCGAAGAACTCGACGCCCTGCGCGAAGCGCAACGCGAGCGCGGCGAAAAGCCCCGGTACGACGGGACTTGGCGCCCGGCGCCGGGCAAGGTTTTGCCGACGCCGCCGGTGGGCGTGCAGCCGGTGATTCGCTTCAAGAACCCCATCGGGGGCAGTGTCGTGTGGGACGACGCAGTGAAGGGCCGCATCGAGATCTCCAACGACGAACTCGATGACCTGGTGATCGCGCGCCCCGACGGCACGCCCACATATAACTTCTGTGTGGTCGTGGATGACATGGACATGCAGATCACCCATGTGATCCGCGGCGACGACCACGTCAACAACACGCCCCGCCAGATCAACATCCTGCGCGCGCTGGGCGGTACGCCGCCGGTCTATGCTCACCTGCCGACCGTGCTCAACGAGCAGGGCGAGAAGATGAGCAAGCGCCACGGTGCCATGGCTGTTACGGGCTATCGTGATGCTGGCTATCTGCCCGAAGCCATCGTCAATTACCTCGCTCGCCTGGGCTGGGCGCACGGCGATGCCGAGATCTTCTCGCGCGAGCAGTTCATCGAATGGTTCGACCTCGAGCACCTGGGCAAGTCGCCCGCGCAATACAACCCTGAGAAGCTCGCCTGGCTGAACAACCACTACATCAAGCAGGCCGACAACGCGCGCTTGGCTGGTCTGGTGAAGCCGTTCATCGAGGAGTTGGGTGGCAAGGTGGATGGCGGCCCCGTGCTGGCCGATGTGATCGCCTTGGTGAAGGATCGCGCCAACACGCTTCGTGAAGTCGCCCAAACGGCGCTGCTGTTCTATCGCACGGATCTGGCTGTCGATCCGGAACTGGCTGCGCAGCACCTCACCGACGATGTGCGTCCGGGCATTGCCACACTGGCCGAGAAGCTCGGGGCGCTGCCCGAGTGGAAGCGCGAGGCCATTGGTGCCGCCTTCAAGGAAGTGCTCGCGGCACACGGCTGGAAGATGCCGAAGCTGGCGATGCCGGTGCGCCTGCTGGTGGCAGGACAACTGCAAACGCCGTCGATTGATGCGGTGCTGGAACTGTTCGGCCGCGACGTTGTTCTGCGTCGTCTGGCGGCGTGATGTGTGCGACGCAAAAAATTTTGCGGAAGGGTATTGCCAAGCGCTAAATACTTCCCCTATACTCTTGTTTTCGCTGCAACACGAAGCGAAATGCAGTAAGAAGCAAGCAGTAAAAGGCAGTGCCTCGGGGCTATAGCTCAGCTGGGAGAGCGCTTGCATGGCATGCAAGAGGTCAGCGGTTCGATCCCGCTTAGCTCCACCAAAATGCCGGAAGATTCGATTCAAAAAAATAATTTGAAAAGAGGCTTCCAAAACGCAAAGAAGTTCGTTATAGTAGCGGACTTCGCAGCGTAAGACAGAAAGCGTTGCAAAACAGTTTCTGTCCCCTTCGTCTAGAGGCCTAGGACATCACCCTTTCACGGTGAGTACAGGGGTTCGAATCCCCTAGGGGACGCCAAAACAAGAGCTTAACCAGAAGCTCATTAGCAAAATCAGTCTCTAGCTGATTTTGCAACCGACACGGAGCGGTAGTTCAGTCGGTTAGAATACCGGCCTGTCACGCCGGGGGTCGCGGGTTCGAGTCCCGTCCGCTCCGCCAAATCAAAACCCGCTGCTTGCAGCGGGTTTTTTCTTTTGGGCTTTCAATTCAAGCCACGCAAATCAAGTTTGATACTGCTTTAAAGTGAGTGGAATGTCTCGCTTTAATCGGCAGCGCGGCTTACGCGATTGAAATAGCTGACCAACAACGCGCCAGCCACCATCAAACTGAGTCCATTGGCGGCCCAGAAACCGGCAGCACCACGTAGTGCCATGGCAGTGTCGCCCAGCAGTCCAAATCCGAGCACATATCCGCCGCCAAGGCCCACACCCCACAGCGATAGCGCATAGATGACGGTTGGGATGAGAGCGATCTTGTATGCGCGCAGGATGAACGCTGTCATGACTTGCAGCGCATCGAACATCTGATAGAAGGCGATGAAAGGCAGCAGCGGCACCGCAATCGCCAGGACAGCGGCATCGTGCGTGTAGAGGGTGACCAACTCGCGCCGCAAGAACAGCACGGCCGCGCCGACGATGACCGCACACATCACCGCCAACTTGATGCCGTTCAGCGAGATGCGCCGAGCCGCTACGCGATCGCGGGCCCCGATTGATTGCGCAGCCAGCGTGGACGTCGCGATCGATAGCGACAGCGGCACCATGTAGGCAACCGCTCCAAGGTTGGCGGCAATCTGATGCCCGGCCAGCGCCACCGTGCCAAGGCGCGCGATGAAGATCGCCATCAACGTGAACGACGTGATCTCGATCAGGTAGGTGAAGCCCATCGGCACACCCAGACGTACCAGTACCCACAGCCGCGCACGGTTGGGTGGTGAGTAGTGCGTGAAAATCGCGAACGGCTTGTAAGCCGGATTGCGCACCAAAATGGCGGCCGCTGCGACGAACCACAGCCAGCTGATGATCATCGAGGCGAGTGCGCAGCCCGGGCCGCCCATCGCCGGGACGCCCATGCCGCCATACAGAAACAGTGCGTTGAGCGGAAACTTGATGGCGAGGCCTGCAAGCTGCAGTACCGTCACCATCACCGGGCGCGACAGCGCGTTGTTCAACGCAGAGTAAATCCGGAAGCCGAGTGCCGCAGGCAACGCCAGCGCTTCATACCGCAAATAGGCGGTGGCTTTCTCAGTGAGTTCTGGCGTGGCGTCTGCCAGGTGCAGCAGTGGGGCGGGGAACCAGAGGAGCAGCATGCCGATTGCCGCGAGTACCAGACCGAGCCAGACGGCCTGCCGCACTTCTTCGCCGATTTCGCTGTATCTTTGCGCGCCGTAGAGTTGTCCGGCGATAGGCGAGAGCGCTTGCAGCACGCCCATCAAGCTGATGAACACCGTCACGTAGATCGACCCGCCGAGCCCGATGGCCGCGAGGTCTGTCGCAGAGGCGCGGCCGGCCATCGCCGTATCGAGTACGCCGAAGGCGATGACCGCCAACTGGCCGATCAGTACTGGCCAAGCCAGTTCGGTAATGCGGCGGACGTCGGCGACAAACATGTGGGTGCTACGGAACCGTTACTGGCGCAGCTTGCGCCGGCGCGTAGTTGCCGGTGTCGGCGGCGGATGTGTGGCGGCAGCGGCCTCGGTCAGGCGGTACATGCGGAAGTGCTCGTCGCGGTCGGCGGGACGGCGGCCTTCCCAGATCAGGCGCCACTCGTAGTTGGAGACGCTCGTCGGTGCGCCGTAGTCGTACGGGTCGTGGCGCAGCAGGATGTCGCAGTTGTCTTCGGCGCTACCAAAACGGATGTGGCCGAAGTACGCAAACGAGGCAAGCTGCGCATCGCCCATACGGATCGGCTGCACGCACGTGTAGGTACGCGGCAGCGCAAGGGCGGCCGACTGCGCGACGTCGCGATATGTCTTGGCGTAGTTGATGGTGGGCAGCCACAGCGTCATCATCAGCACCCACATTAGTGTGGTGCCGGCGGCCGAGATCACCACTGCACGCCAGATGGCCTTGGGCGCCCGCGATGTGCGCCAGACGACGATGAGCACCCACGCCGCGGTCACGAGCAGCGCGCTGATCAGCGCTGTCCAACTGAACTCGGGTCGATAGCCTGGCACGATGCGATACACGTTGCGCGCGAGCTGAGGCGGAAAGCCCGTCATCTTGGCGATCCACAGCAGCCATAGCGTCCCGCCCAGGATGGTGAAGGCCAGCAACGCAAACCAGTCGATCGCGCTGATGGCGCCTCGTTTGAGCGTCGGCAGCGCGAACGTGGCCATCACGGCCATCGGTGGAATCAGCAGCAGGAAGCCGTCGTCGCCCGGGTGTGGCTGAATGAGAAGCAGCACCAACTGCGGCAGTAGGACGGCCAACGGTAACGTGATATGCGGAGCGGTGCGCATGCCGCCCCAGCTCTTCCACGCCCATGCTGCCAACGGCCAGACTGGCCATGCGAATAGTGGCAGGTTGCGAGCGACAAAGCCGAGCGAATGAGCCGTCGGGCCAGCGTATTGGTGGCGATCGAAGCGCGCCCATTCGCGGACGTACGTCACCGCGTCAGTCGGATTATTTGCCAGCAAGTACGCCATCGCCGGCCATGAGCAACCCAGTGCGAGCGACACGGGCAGCGCAACTGTCAGAAGCGGACGTAGCGGCAGCACACGCGTGGCATGTGCTGCGATCAGCACGGCCACCATGATTGTCAGGGGCAGGATTGGGCCGCCCGCCAGTGACAGGCAGCCGATGCCGATGCCATAGATGAGGCTGCCGTGTACCGGCTTGTCGAGCGCCCGGATCAAGCCGTACACAGCGACCGCCACGAAGCACAGCGCCCCGACCAGCGGTGTTGTTTCGTGACCGCGCTGTGCCAGGCCCACGCAGGCGAGGAAGATCAGCAGCGCGCCATCTGCCAGCGTACGGCCGTAGTCGCGCGTGTTGGGCTGGCCACCAAAGACGAATTCAAACGGTTGAACTTCCGCGCGGCGGCCCAGGAGGTAGGCGCCATACCAGATGCATGCGCTGGTGACGAAGAAGAAGAGGGCGGTAGCCAGGCGCGACGCATCCGCCGGCCCGAGCCATTGTCCGAAGAGGCGAATGAACGCGCCGCCGATCCAGAACACCAGCGGCCCCGATTGCACGATGGGGCGCCCGACGATGTTCGGCATCAGCCAGTCCTGCGCGTTGCCGGTGGCCAGCGTCCACATCGCGCCGAAGCCGGCGGCGTCTTCGTTCTTCCACGGGTCGCGCGAAAACAGGCCCGACAGGCCGTAGATCACGCAGATGGCGAGCAGCAGCCAACGCGGCAACTCGCGGGTGGCGGCGGCAGTCAGGCGGATGCGCGAGACGCGGGTGGTGTTCATCGAGTGTCAGACCAGGCGAGCCCGGTCGGGGTTGCAGAGCGACGTGCTGATCGTAAAGAGGGGCCGAACCAACGGCCTAACCATGTGCCGAGAAACAAAAAAGGCAGCCGGAGCTGCCTTTTTCTGACCAGTGAGACGGGCCACATCTGGTGAGCCGTCTCCGGCGCCGATATTACTTGGCAGCCTTGCCGATCTTGCTGCCGAACTTGTTGCGGAACTTTTCGACGCGGCCTGCCGTGTCCAGAACCTTTTGCTGGCCCGTGTAGAACGGGTGCGATTCGGACGAGACTTCGATCTTGGCCAGCGGATATTCCTTGCCGTCCAGCGTGATCATTTCCTTGGTCTGGATGGTCGAGCGGGTGATGAACTTGAAGTCGCTGGACATGTCTTGGAACACGACTTCGCGGTAATTCGGGTGAATGCCTTCTTTCATGATGAGCCCTGGGGTAGAGGTAGCCAATTCGCGGCGCGCTTCAGGTGCTCACATGGTAGGAGCCACCGTGCGACCAGCCCTCGAATCACTTGCCGGGTGGAGAAACGAGGATTATGCCAGAGAAACAAAGGCTTGGGCAACGCGCTTGCCGCAAAATCCGTCGTGCCGGCGCATCGAAAAGTGACTCGAGAAGCCCGTTTAGATCAAGGTTTGGCCAAGCGTTCGATCGTGAGCACGCCGTGGCCGTCCAGATCCATGATCTTGGTGTCGCCGACGCGCAACGAGGTGTCGAGATTGCGCGTCCAGGTGTCGACCCGGGCTGGGGCCTCGACGTCGGGCGACGGCTGGAACCGATGCAGCGTTACGCCGACCGACAGCGACTGGAACTCGCCCGACACGACCATCGGCCGCAGGGTGACGTCCACGCCGGTCTTGGCCCACCGGTGGCGCATGAATTGGCAGGTGGTGGTGTCGCAGACGAGCGGGATCGTGTCGTCGGGCAGGCCGGCGGCGAAGCGCGCCTCCCATTCTTTGCGAGGCATCGAGCCGCCCACGTCGTATGTATGGGTACGTTCGAGCAGTGCGACGTGCTGGCCTGTGGTGGATGTGTCGGCCGAAAGCGTGACGCGCTTGGTTTCGGATTGCCCATCGAATTGGGCAGTGAGGCTGAGGATCACGGGCACGGCTGGCTGTGCCCACGCTGTGCCGGCAGCGAGACAACAACCGAGCAGCGTTGTGCGAAGCGCTTGGTGAATCGTCATGGCAGGAATCCCTCCTGGCGTTGCTCAGCGTCCAGCACGCGCCGTGCCGGGTCTTGCAGGTAGAAGGCTTGCAGGAGTGCGTACAACGATGGAAGCGTCTCAAGCAAGGCCACCGGTTCGACGAAGAACACTTCCGACGCTACCGCAAAGAACTCGGCCGGATGCTGTGCGCCATAAGGGTCGAGCAACGAAAGGATCGGATCGTCGCCCCACCGATGCTCTGGAATCTGCTCGCAACGATTAGCAAAGGCGTCGTATTCAGCGTAGAGGTCATCGGCCCATTGCTCGCGGTCAACATTGGCATGCAGGCGCGATGAAAACGCCGGGATACCATCCGACTCGCCGTTGAGCATATCGAGCTTGTGCGCGAACTCGTGTACGACCACGTTGTACGGCTGCGCGCCTGGCTTGGCCAGTGCGCCCCCGAGTTCGATGTCCTGCCACGAGAGGATGACGGGGCCGTGCTCCCATGCCTCGCCGGCAGCTTCTTCACGCACGTTGTGCACAACGCCGTCTTCATCCATGACTTCTTTGCGGATGACGAACTCGCCGGGGTAGATGACCACGCCGTGCCATCCGCCGTACCACGACATGCCCAGCTCCAGGATCGGCACACTGGCTTGCACGGCAACGCTGATCACCATGTCGTCGGCGAGCGGCAAATCGTGCGCGGTGGTGAATTCCTTTTCGGCGATGAAGAGCGTGGCCGTTTCACGCAGGCGTGCGAGGTCTGCGTCGGACCAGTCGAGCAGGAAGGGCAGACCATCGAGCGCACGTGACCACAGCGCGTCTGAGATGGCGTAACGGGTCAGGCGCCGTGTGCGTGCGCGGCCGGAGAACCACTGGAAGACGGACGAAAGCATGCGTCCAGTATATCGGCCGGCGCCAGCAGCTTTGCGACGCTCGCTTGCGCCCTTGTCGGGGATCAGGCGACTGAGAGGAGTCGTGCACCGCGCTGATTAGCGACGTACACGGCCTCGGTGCGGCTGCGGACTTTCAGGCGCCGATACAGCGTGCTGATATGCGCCTTGGCTGTTGCCTCGGAGATGTTCAGCATGCGGCTGATGGTCTTGACCGGATGCCCGCGTGAGAGGAGCACCAGAATCTCGTACTGGCGCGGCGTAATGCCGAGCAGCTTCGGATCGGTCTGCGGGTCGCCTGCGAGCGCCGGGTTGGGCGCGCCGTCCAGGCGTGATTCCGGCAGCAGCGCGCTGGCCGGAATGTATTGACCGCCCACCAGAACGAGCTCCAGCGAAGCCGCGATGACTTCGCCCGGCGAATGCTTGAGCGTGTAGCCTGACAAGCCCATCTGCATGAGCGTGCGGATGATGTCGGGCGATTCGGATTCGGCCAGCACGACCACGTGGCGCGCATGCGGCCGATGCATGATCTCGCCGATGGCCGACAACTCGTCGAGATGTGGCAGCGGCAGGCCGATCACAAGGAGACCGGCGTCGGCATTGGTTTCGATGGCGTCGAACATCCCTTCGTCCGGTTCGACAACCGTGACGCCAGTGACGCCCTTGAGCGTCCGTAGCAGGTGCGCAATGCCTGTACGCACCAACGGATGGGCTTCGATCAAAACAGTGTTCATCGTTGTTCTCGACCTGTTACCGATCTTGCGAACATCCTTGTCGCCCAGGCGAGATGCAGGCCGGAGCAGACCCCCGTTCCGAATCATTTTAGTGGCGGAAGTCAAAAATGACAGCCGCCACGGCCATGCCTCGGGACCCTCGATGCGGCGTCCTTGGTACTGTAGCCCAGCGTTTGCCAGGGCGCGCAATTCGACCACCGCAGCGCCTGCGCCCGATAACCGCGGTTTTTGTGGCGACGGCTGTTTCAGTCGCGACACAAAAATCGCATGCCATGCTGGGTCGCGCGGTTCTCCGCGTGGAAAATATCCCGTTAAAACAAGGTGTTAGCCATCATGGCATGGATGTCGCTCTATATCCGTCGGGGAGGAGCGAGCCATGCCGACAATCGCGCAGCGCTGTGCTCGACGTTTGCCGTTTGGGTGGACGGTCGAGAAGACGGGAGTGGTCGCAAATCGCACGGCCATGATCGTCATGATGCCTGCGCTCGCAGTAGACGGCGATTTCGTCGTGCAGCGTGCAATCACGCTGCTGATCGCCCTTCGAAGCGTTCTCGCCGATACGTTGCCGGCGCGACTCGCATTCGGTCTCATTCCCACCCGCGCATTCGATCCATCCACCGGTTCTGTCGTGTCCGCACTCACGGACGGCGAACTGAGTACGTCGCATGCGTGGCTTAACAATCCAACGGCGACGTGGCTTGCGCAATCCCCCCGGAAGTGGGGTGCTTTCCGGTATGTGCCACTCACCGTGTCAGATTGCCGGCGCCGCAACACTCTCTTGGCAAAGGCTGTCGGTGGTTGCGCGGCCTTGGGTGCACCAAAATGTGGCGCGTTCGCAACGTGCGCCGAACAGGCCGGCGTAGCGGCTGTTCAACGGTTTCGTGCTCCGTCCCCCGGCGGGCACTCTTTTCTTAATAGCCATCCTGGAGCGGGATCCCGATGCAAGCCAACCTGACCGCGTTTGCGGCGCTCGCACCGCCGATTTATTCCTGCGCCGGCAGCTGAATTGAATGCACTGAACCAAATGCTGGATGAATCCGATTGGGGGAAGCAGGCAGGGCAGGTCGGCCATTTTCGTCCTTGCTCCCAATGCCCCTAAGGAGCGCAGCGCAAGCGCTACGCCCCCGATCGCATGAAACCGATGAGACGGATGACGCTCAGGCCGTATGCAGAGGATGTTCTGCGCGAATGCCGTGCTTCTGCATCAGCCGATACAGCGTGACGCGAGACACCGCCAATTCGCGTGCCGTCATGCCCATGTGGAAGCCGTTGCGCGCGATGGCCGTGCGGATGGCATCCGACTCGGCGCCTTCGCGCGCTTCTTCCAGCGTCTGGCCCGACACGGATGCGTAGCCTTCGAGATGCAGGTCAGCGGCGGAGATCTTGCGGTTGTCGGTCATCACCAACGCACGGCGCACGCGGTTGATGAGTTCGCGCACGTTGCCCGGCCACGGGTAATGCATCATCGCGTGCAACGCGCAGGGCGTGAACCCGCGGATGCGGTGCGACGCCTCGCTGGCGTGCTGGGCGAGGATGTGTTCTGCCAGCAGCACGATGTCGCTGCCGCGCTCGCGCAGCGGTGGCACCGACAAGGTCAGCACGCACAGTCGATGAAACAGGTCGGTGCGGAATCCGCCGTGATGTTGGGCCGCTTCCAGATCCACGTGCGTTGCCGAGATGATGCGGAGGTCCAGCGGAATCGCCTGATGCCCGCCGAGCCGAGTGATCGTGCCTTGCTGCAAGAAACGCAGCAGGCTGACCTGGCTCTCGAGCGGCAGGTCGCCGATTTCATCGAGGAACAGCGTTCCGCCATTGGCATGCTCGACCCAGCCGATATGACGTTGATGCGCGCCGGTAAATGCGCCTTTTTCGTAGCCGAACAATTCAGACTGGATCAGGTGCGGCGGAATCGCCCCGCAGTTGATGGCGATGAACGGCCCGCCTGCGCGAGAGGACGCTTCGTGAATGGCCTGCGCAGTCAACTCTTTGCCGGTGCCGGACTCGCCCGCAATGAAGGCTGGCGCACTATTCTGCGCGACCTTGCGGATGGCGCGGAACAGGCTGTGCATGACGGGGCACTCGCCCAGCATGCGAGCATGATTCGCCTTGGGCGCCGGCGTGAGTTGTTGTGCGAGCGAGGCCATGCCCCAGGCGTGACGCAGCGAATACGCAGCCTCATCCATACGCAGCGGCATCTGCACGTAGTCCACGCAGTAATCGCGCACGAGTTGGCGTACGCGTTCGTGGTTCAGCATGGCCGGCGGTAGGGCGGCCACCCAGCCTACATGCGAGACCTGCATGCAGCGCTCGAGTAAATCCAACTCCGCAGCGGAGAACGCGCCGCTGAAATCGACCAACCCCGCCATGGGAACGCCGTCGCGAATGGCGCAACCCAGTTCACGCATCGACGTTACGCGCCGCACGTGCCACTCTGCACCCAGAATTGTCTCGTCGATCTCCCCCATCCCTGCGCGCGACGCCACTATGACGGTTCGGCACGCAGCAGTACATTCCAGCGACTCTTCGCGCATGGTTTCCCCCGTTCGATTCTTGGTGTGGTTCGTTCTTTGCCGAGGCGGCTCAGCCAGGGCAGGCTTGCAGTATGGTTGCCGGGTTTCTCTTTTGCGATGACGTTTAAGGACGATAGTGGCAAACGCTTGCGCGCCCGCCCTGTAATGCAAATGAACTAGCGAATTTCACCGCTTTGACGAGGAAATCCGCTGGAAAAACAGGCAGTTGACGCAGCAATAAAAAAGCGCACCACAATGGGTGCGCTTTTCGCTATGCAGGCAGGAGACTTAGCCGCCGCGTCGCATCATGTCGAAGAACTCGGCGTTGTTCTTTGTCGTCTTGAGTTTGTCGAGCAGGAATTCCATCGCCTCGACTTCGTCCATGTCATGGATGAACTTACGCAGAATCCACACCTTCTGCAGGATGTCCGGCTTGATCAGCAGTTCTTCGCGGCGGGTGCCCGACTTGTTCAGGTTGATGGCGGGGTAGACGCGCTTCTCGGCTAGACGGCGTTCCAGGTGCACTTCCATGTTGCCGGTGCCCTTGAATTCTTCGTAGATCACGTCATCCATGCGGCTGCCGGTTTCGATCAGCGCCGTGCCGATGATGGTGAGCGAGCCACCTTCTTCCAGGTTACGTGCAGCACCGAAGAAACGCTTCGGACGCTGCAGCGCGTTGGCGTCGACACCGCCGGTCAGTACCTTGCCCGAGGTCGGCACCACGGTGTTGTAGGCGCGGGCCAGACGCGTGATCGAATCCAGCACGATCACCACGTCTTTCTTCAGTTCGACCAGGCGCTTGGCCTTTTCGATGACCATTTCGGCCACTTGCACGTGACGAACGGCAGGCTCGTCAAACGTCGAGGCCACCACTTCGCCGCGCACGGTGCGCTGCATTTCGGTCACTTCTTCCGGGCGCTCGTCGATCAGCAGAACGAACAGCTCGGCTTCCGGATGGTTGGTCGCGATGGCGTGCGCAATGTGCTGCAGCATCACGGTTTTGCCGGACTTCGGGCTTGCCACCAGCAGCGCGCGCTGGCCGCGACCGATCGGGGCAATCATGTCGATGATGCGGCCGGTGATGTTCTCTTCGGCCTTGATGTCGCGTTCGAGCGTGAGCGGCTTGTTCGGGTGCAGCGGCGTCAGGTTCTCGAACATGATGCGGTTCTTGACCGCTTCAGGAGGCTGCGTGTTGACCTTGTCGACCTTCACCAGCGCGAAGTAGCGCTCGCCATCCTTGGGCGTGCGGACTTCACCTTCGATCGTGTCGCCGGTGTGCAGATTGAATCGGCGGATCTGCGACGGGCTGATATAGATGTCGTCGGTGCTGGCCAGATACGAGGTTTCCGGCGAGCGCAGAAAACCGAAGCCATCGGGCAGCACTTCAAGTGTGCCGTCACCGAAAATCGTTTCCCCCTGTTTCGCCTTCTTTTTCAGGATGGCAAACATCAATTCCTGTTTGCGCATGCGTTGGGCGTTATCGATCTCCAGCTGCCCCGCCATTTCCAGCAATTGGGACACGTGCAAGGATTTCAGTTCTGTCAGATGCATAGACGAAAGATGAGGGAAGGGCCCGAACGGGCGGCGAAACGAGAAACGGGGGGAGGGGGAAAAGGTCGAGCGAACGCTCGGAGAAACAGATTAGCTGCAATCTTAGCACAACGCTGGCGAGCTTCCAGGCGGAAGTGCGCCAGCGTGGGCGAGGGGCAACGCGAAGGGTCGCCCGCAGCCGAAAAAGGGCTTACAGGTGGCTGTCCAGGAATGCGGTCAGCTGCGACTTGGATAGTGCGCCCACCTTTTGCGCCGCCACAGCGCCATTCTTGAACAGAATCAGCGTCGGGATGCCGCGAATACCGAACTTGGCCGGCACGCCTTGGTTTTCATCGACGTTGATCTTGGCGATCTGCACCTTCTCGCCGTAGTCCTTGGAAACTTCGTCCAGGATCGGGGCGATCATTTTGCAGGGACCGCACCATTCGGCCCAGAAATCGACCAGCACGGGTTTGTCGGACTTGAGCACGTCTGCCTCGAAGGACGCGTCGCTCACATACTTGATCTGTTCGCTCATGGCGGGAACCTCTGTTATTTCGTAAAAGCTGGCGACGTGCGCCGAACCCATACATTACACGATTACACGAACCGGCGTGTATTGGGACCACTGTCGGCGCGGATGCTGCTGATATAGTACCGACGCCCTCATTTTCAACCGATTCAGTCGTTGATTCTGCCTATCAGGCCGATAGCCGCAGGTCTTCGCTTCCCGGTATATCGCCATATTCCCTCGCATGCAGACGCTTGCCTTCGCGCCTGGCCCAGCATTCCTTTCTCGTGCCGCCGACGCTGCATGGCGCTTTCTGGATGCGCATGCCCAATCCTCGGGTACCGCCACGATCGTTGTGCCGACAGCCGCGCAGATTCCGGGGGTGCGCAGTGCCCTGCACGCCAGTGCGCAAGCGGCCGGCACGCCGCGCTTGCTCCCTCGCATCCTGACGCTGGGGCACTGGCTGCTCGATTTGCCGCCTGAAGCGGGCGTGCCCCTTGCGCGCACGCCGCTGTCGCGACTGCTCGCCGTGCAGCAGGCCCTCAAGACGCAGGCATGGCTGCGTGAAGCGCTTGGCGCACAGGACGATGCCGCCCTGTGGGGCGTGGCGCAGGTGCTCGTGACGGTGTCGGATGAGTTGTCGCAACGTTGGCTGACGCTAGATGCGGCGCACAGTGGCGCCGATGGGCGGCCCGACGAGCTGGAGTCGGCATTGGCTGAGGCGTTGGAGCGCACCTACGCACAATTGTCTGACCGTTTTCTCGGTACCGAATCGCGCATCGTGCTGACGTTCTGGCGGTTGCTTTCGGGCGCGGCGGACCCGATTCCAATGCGCCTGCGGGCCATGCGGCGCCTGCTGGACGAGCTGCACGGGCCGATCGTGTGGATGAGCCCAACCGATCCCGAGACAGTCGATCTGGATTTCCTGCAGCGCGCCGCCGAGCGCGTGCCGGTGCTCAATATCGGCTACGACTGGAATGCCCCTGAAACCGGCGCGTCTGCGGCACCCGCCACGCACGCAGATTTCCGCGATCTGCTGCTGCACTCCTGGGCCGAATGCGCCACGCCCGCCCAGGCGGCGGACGATGCTGCCGATGCCCAGATTCCCGCGCCAATCCTGCGCATTGCCGGCGCCGCCCGCTTTGAGGACGAGGCGGCCTTTGCCGCGCATACGCTGGTCGATTGGTTGAACGACGGACGCCGCTCGTTGGCATTGGTGGCGCAGGATCGCATCGTTGCGCGGCGAGTTCGCGCGTTGCTGGCGCGTGTGAACGTGCCGGTGCGCGACGAGACCGGCTGGAAGCTCTCCACGACGCGCGCCGCTGCGGCACTCATGCGCTGGGTCGACGTGGTGCAGGGGGATGGCGATACCGCGGCGCTGCTCGATCTCATCAAAAGCCCGTTCTGTTTGCGCGATGCCGACGCCGGCACTGCCACGCCCGCATGGGTTGCAGAATTGGAGCGCCGGGTGCGCCGGCACAACGTTTCTGGTGGCTGGGGGCGGCTGCGCCGGCTGGTGGCAGATCGTCCCGCCGAAGATGCCGAGGGCGTAGCAAAGGTCAGCCGCCTGGCCGATCGTCTGGGCGTGCTGGCTGACGAAGCGGCGCTGTGGCGCCGTGCCGGCAGCGGCACGCTCGACGCGTGGGTAGCGCTATTGGCAGGCACGCTCGATCGTCTGCATATGCGCACCGGTTTGCAGAACGACGATGCAGGTCGCCAATTGCTGGATTGGATTGACCGCCTGCGGACCTCCATACATGGCAGCACCGATGCGGGCGCGCGTTTTTCGCTCACGGAGTGGCGCGCGTTGCTCTCGATGCTGCTTGAGTCCGCCGTCTTCAGCGAGCCTTCACCGCCAGCGGACCGGCGTGTTGTCATCCTGCCGTTGAATGGCGCGCGCATGCGGCGCTTTGATGGCGTCGTGGTGGTCGGTTGCGACGATGCGCAGTTGCCGTCGGCGCAGCCGGAGTGGCTGTTTTTCTCCAACGACGTGCGACGTGAACTCGGTTTGCCCGACCGCGCCCAGCGCTTCGCGCAGCAGGCGCGCGACTTGGCCGAAGTGCTGCTCAATCAGCCCGAGGTGGTGTTGACCTGGCAACGCCACGGCGGACGCGGCGAGCCGCATCGCCTTTCCGGTTGGCTTGAACGCTTGCAACGCCGGTTGGCGGTGAGCGGCGTGCGTATCGATACGTCGGTTTCGTTGCCCAGTTTGCAGACGACGAGCCAGCCAACCGATATGCCGGCGCCCGCCGCGCCGGCGCTGGTGCCGTCCACGCTGAGTGCGGCCGCGTACAACAGCCTGCGCCGCTGCCCGTACCAGTTTTTCGTCGGTCGCATGTTGCGGCTGGGCGAGTTGGAAGAGGTTTCCGACGAGCTGGAG
The DNA here is from genome assembly GCA_000955795.1 of Burkholderiaceae bacterium 26. Classification (GTDB taxonomy): domain Bacteria; phylum Pseudomonadota; class Gammaproteobacteria; order Burkholderiales; family Burkholderiaceae; genus Ralstonia; species Ralstonia chuxiongensis. Next base: position 287,895 of record JYOB01000010.1, on the reverse strand, counting down.
AAACGCGACATCGGCGAGATCCTGCACGCGATCCTGCATCGCTTTCACCGGCAGTTGCTGGAAGCGCCAATGCACGATCCGGCCGATCGTCAGGGGCTGCTGCAGACCATCACCGATGAACAGTTCAGCCCGCTGTTGGCAGAGGACGGCAACGCGTTGCGCTTCTATCGGCGCTGGCTCGGCGTGATGCCGTCGTACTTGGCGTGGCAGGCTGCGCGTGAGGCTGACGGCTGGCGCTTTGAAGCGGGTGAGGTCGATGTCGATACGTCCATCACGTTGCCGGACGAGCGCCCGCTGCGCTTGCGCGGCCGTATCGACCGCATCGACGTGCACGACGAACACGGTGTGGCGGTGCTCGACTACAAGACGCAATCGCAAATGGTGCTGGTGCGTCGCGCCAAGACGCCGTTTGAGGATTGCCAGCTCCCGTTTTACGGCGTGCTCGATGCGCGTGCTGATTCGGGCGGCTGGGTTTCGCTCGACGGCGAGGCGCGCGGGGACAAGCGCGACGTTGCATTGCCCGACTTCACGCAAGTCGTCGACTGGTTGATCGAACAGATGCAAAAGGACATGACCGCTCTCGCAGCCGGTGCGCCGCTGCCGGCCTTCGGTGATGAATCGGCGTGCCGCTACTGCGCGGCGCGTGGCCTGTGCCGCAAGGGGTATTGGACCGAAGGTACGCCCCGCGAGCCGGAGGGCGCGGCATGAGCGATTACGCTTACGAACGCGACGGCGCAGCCGTCTCGCCTGAAGATTTTTCGCGCGCCGCGTGCGATCCGCAGCGCTCGGTCGTGGTGGAAGCGTGCGCGGGCAGCGGCAAGACGTGGTTGCTGGTCACGCGCATGCTGCGCTTGCTGCTGGCAGGCGCGGCACCGTCGGACGTTCTCGCCATCACGTTTACTCGCAAGGCCGCCGAAGAGATGCGGCAGCGTTTGCTCGACATCCTCGCGCAACTGGCCAGCGCCGACGATGAAGGCGTCGTGCGCGAACTGATCGCGCGCACGGTGGACGAGCGCGATGCGCCGGCGCTGATTGAAGCCGCTCGGGGGCTGTATGCGCGCGTGCTGGAATCGCCATCGCGCATGGCTATCGATACGTTCCACGGCTGGTTTGGGTCATTGCTGCGCGGGGCGCCGCTGTCGTCTGGCGTGCAGCAAGGCGCGTCGTTGCGTGAAGATGCAGGGCGGCTGCGGCGCGAAGCCTGGGCGCCTTTCTGGCGCGGCTTGCTCGCTGAAGATCACGCTGACTTGCGCGCCGCGTATGAAACGCTTGCCGATCTGGTCGGCGATTTCCAGGCCGGTCGCCTGCTCGATGCAATGTTCCACCAGCGCAGCGACTGGTGGGCGTACAAGTCGCAGGCGCGCGGGCGTCCGCTCGATGCGTTGGACGAACTGCTTGGCGACGATGCGACGGTCGATCCGTTGATTGAAGCGTTGCAGGATGCGGCGTTGTTGGCCAACATGCTGCGCGTGTCCGGCTGGCTTGGGCAGGGCGGTGCGGCCGAGGGCAAGCGCGCCGTGGCCATCGAATCGGCGGTGACTGCTGCGCGCGGAATAAATGTGTCGGACGAGGCCGCTCGCGCGCAAGCATTTGATGCGCTCTTCTCGGTCTTCCATACGCAGGCCGGCAAGGCACGCGCCTGCAAACCGACCAAGGCGCTCATCAAGGCCGTTGGCGACGAGCACGCGCAAACGCTGGTGACCTTGCACACCACGCTCTGCGAAACGCTGACGACGATTCAAGCCCGCCGCCAGGAAGCCCACGTGCGCGCCGTCAACGCTGCATTGTTCGCTCTGGGCGATGCATTGATCGATCGCTATCAGGCGTACAAGCGCCAGGCGCGCGCGATGGATTTCACCGATCTCGAATGGGAAGCTGCGCGCCTGATGCAGCAAGACGACACTGCCGCTTACCTTCAGGTGCGGCTCGACGCGCGCTACAAGCATCTGCTGCTCGACGAGTTTCAAGATACAAACCCGATGCAGTGGCGCATCCTGCAAGGCTGGCTGGCCGGCTATGCCGGCACCGGCACGCAGCCGAGCGTGTTTCTGGTGGGCGATCCGAAGCAGTCGATCTACCGTTTCCGCCGCGCCGATGCACGGTTGTTCGACGCTGCGCGTGAAATGCTCGTTGCGGAATTCAACGCGACCGTGCTGCGTACGAACCGCACGCGTCGCAACGCGCCGGCCGTGCTGGAGTGGGTCAACGCCGTGTTCCTGCAAGCGCGGGCGCGCGGCGACTATCCCATCTACGCCGAGCAAAGCACCGCCGTGGATGCACCCATCGGGCAGGCGTTGTTGTTGCCGCTGGTGCCGGTGTCCGAGGCCGAGCAGGCCGACGAAGCCGCACCCCGGGATACGCTCACCGAACCGCGCGAAGAAACCGGCGATTCGCAGCGATATGAAGAGGGCCGCCAGGTGGCCGCTTGCCTGCGCGCGTTACACGCCAATGAGCGCATTCGCGAAGGCGGCGTCGAGCGCCCCGTGCGGTGGAGCGATTTCCAGCTGCTCGTCCGCCGCAAACGCTATCTCGCCGATTACGAACGTGCGCTGCGCGACGCCGGCGTGCCGTATCTGAGCCCGCGTCGTGGCGGTCTGCTGGCTACGCTCGAAGCGCTTGATCTGTGCGCGCTGCTTGATTTTCTGATGACGCCGCAGGCCGACTTGTCGCTCGCGCATGTGCTACGCAGCCCCATCTTCGCCGCCACGGACGACCACCTCATCGCACTGGCGCAGTTTGGCGAAGGCGCGGTCGCATTGACATGGTGGGAGCGCCTCACCGCGCTGGCCGGCCAGGCCGATGCGGCGGACACCTTGCGCCACGCGCATCGCATGCTCTCGCGCTGGCTGGCGGTGGCGCCCACGCTGCCGGTGCACGACCTGCTCGATCACATCGTCTACACCGGCGAACTCAAGCGCCGCTATGCCGAGCGCGCACCGGCCGCAAACCGCGACCAAGTGCTCGCCAACCTGGATGCGTTTTTGAAGCTCGCGCTCGATCTGGACGGTGGCCGCTACCCGAGCCTGCCTAAGTTCATGGCCGAGCTGCGCGCCATCCGCCAGGGCGATGAGGATGAAAGCCCTGACGAAGGCACGCAGGGCGACACCGAGGCGCCGGATGCAATCGACGCCGAAGTCGCCAGCGAAGGTCTCGACGCCGTACAGATACTGACCGTGCATGCGTCGAAGGGGCTTGAGGCGCCGTTCGTTGCGCTGCTCGACAGCCACCACAGCGACGCGCGTGTCGATACGGCCGGCATCCTGATCGACTGGCCGCCCGGCGCGCAGGCGCCTGCGCATTTTTCCGCCTTCGGCAAAACGTCCGAGCGAGGCCTCGCGCGCGAGCCTCTCTTCAAGCAAGAAAACGAGCTTGCCGAGCGCGAGAACTGGAACTTGCTCTACGTGGCGATGACGCGTGCACGGCAAGCGCTGATCGTTTCCGGCGTGGCGAACAAGCGCGATGCCACGGCGGCCCAATCTGTCGATGAAGGTGATGCGCCTGAAGTGGACGGCACGGCGAGCTGGTACACGCTGCTCGCCGCGGCAGGCGTAGCGTCACCCGCTCCGGTGCTTGATGGCGTAGCCGATTCGGCTGTCGGTGCAGCAGGGCAGGAGGCGGTCTCGTATCACGATTTCCGCGCGCCGCTGACTGTGACGGTGCGTGTTGGCGCTGCCGGCGCTGTCGCCGAGGGGGCTGCCGATATCGTTTTTGACCAAGGCGCTGTCGCGCAGGGCGAACTGCTGCACGCGGTGCTGGAGCGCCTGACTCGCCGGGGCTTGCCCGAACAGGCACCTGACGCCGAGACGATCGCGCGCTGGTTCAGCGCCACCGGCGTCACGCAAGCCGACGCCACACGCACCGCCGATGCCGTGCGTCGGATGCTTTCAGCGGAGACGCTGGCGCATGTCTTCGACCCCGCGCGCTTCGACGTCGCGCATAACGAGATCGAACTTTTCGGCCCAGACGGTGCGCTGTTGCGCATCGATCGCCTGATCGAACGCGGCAACGACGTCCTCGTGGTCGACTACAAGCTGCGCTTGCTGCCTGTCGAGCGTGCCGCCTATGCCGATCAGCTGCGCGGCTATGTGGCTGCCGTCACGCCGATGTATCCAGGGCGCACCGTGCGCGCAGGCGTGGCTACCGCACAGGAAGAATGGATCGATCTGGAATCGTTGCCGAAGCCCGTCCAGGCATCACACGACGACAGCCAAGGCGCGCTGTTCTGATGCGGGCGGCACAAACAAAAAGGGGAGGGGTGATGCGGAAGGGGAAAAGAGAAGGGGACGAGCCTGACCCTCGGCACTGGCGGAAAACGGCTGTGGCTGCTTCGTTCCCGACCTGACCAGGTTGACCGCGCCACCATGCGAGGAGGCCCGTCCGACCGCCATTGTAACCGACTCCCACGTCCCCACCTGAATATCCTTGCAATTCGCTCGGCGCGCATGGCGGTTGACCCCTCCGAAACCGCGTCGGAAATCCACCTCGCTTTGCTACAATCCGCCGCATGAGTTATCAAGTGCTCGCCCGCAAGTGGCGCCCTCGCGATTTCACCACGCTGGTCGGTCAGGAACACGTGGTGAAAGCGCTCACGCATGCGCTCGAACAGCGGCGCCTGCACCACGCATACCTGTTTACGGGCACGCGCGGTGTCGGCAAGACGACGCTGTCGCGCATCCTTGCCAAATCGCTCAATTGCATCGGCGCGGACGGGCAGGGCGGCATCACCGCGCAGCCGTGCGGCGTGTGCCGCGCCTGTACCGAGATCGATGCCGGGCGCTTTGTCGATTACATCGAGATGGATGCCGCCTCCAACCGCGGCGTCGACGAGATGGCCCAGTTGCTGGATCGCGCGGTCTATGCACCAACCAGCGGTCGCTTCAAGGTCTACATGATCGACGAAGTGCACATGCTGACCAACCACGCCTTCAACGCGATGCTGAAGACGCTGGAAGAACCGCCCGAGCACGTCAAGTTCATTCTTGCGACCACCGACCCGCAGAAGATTCCGGTGACGGTGCTGTCGCGTTGCCTGCAGTTCAACCTCAAGCAGATGCCGCCGGGGCACATCGTGTCTCACCTGGACCGCATTCTTGGCGAAGAGGGCATCGCCCACGAGCCGAATGCGCTGCGTCTGCTGGCGGCCGCTGCTCAGGGTTCGATGCGCGATGCGCTTTCGCTCACCGACCAGGCCATCGCGTACAGCGCTGGCGAGGTGAGCGAGGCTGCCGTACGGGGCATGCTCGGCGCGATTGATCAAAGCTACCTTGTGCGGTTGCTCGATGCGCTTGCCGACGAGAACGGCGCGGCGCTTGTCGAGATCGCCGATGAGATGGCCGGGCGCAGTCTGAGCTTCTCGGGCGCGCTGCAGGATCTTGCATCCTTGCTGCAGAAGATTGCGCTGGCGCAGGTCGTTCCCGCCGCTGTGCAGGACGACTGGCCCGAGGCCGACGATGTGCGCCGCCTTGCCGAGCGGTTCGACGCGCAGTCGGTGCAACTGTTCTACCAGTTTGCCAACCTGGGCCGGAACGAATTGGCGCTCGCGCCGGATGAATACGCCGGCTTCACGATGACGCTGCTGCGCATGCTTGCGTTCCAGCCCGGACAGTCGGGTGGAGAAGCGCCGCCGCCTTCGGGCGGTGGTGGCGGGAAACGGGCGATGCCGCTGGCTGCAACGCCGGCCGCATCGACGCGTCCGGCCGTTACGGCGACTGCGCCGGTGGCGACGCCGGTTGCCCAGGTCGCGCCAGTGGCGGTGCGTCCGGAGCCGGTGGTCGAGGCGCCGCGTGCGACTTATCAGGCGACTCCGCCGGCGCCAGCGCCCGTTGAAGAGGCTGTGCAGACGCCGGCTGCGGCCCCAGCGCGTCGCTCGCCGGCAATGGAAGCGTTGGCCGCTGCGCGTCAGGCGTCAAGCCGTGGCCGTGGTGGTGCTTCCGCGCCTGCCGCTACACCGGTGGCCGCGCCTGCGCCTGTGGCTCGTCCTGCTGCTCCCGTTGCGGGCCCACGCCCGAATCCGGCTGCTGCGCAGGTCTCCCCGCCGCAGCGTCGCGAACAGCCGTTAGCAGTTGCCGCTCCCGCCGATGACGGTCCGCCGCCCTGGGATGAAATGCCCGGCGAACTTGCTTCGCCTTCGCTTGAAGAGATGGACGTGGCCTTTGCCGGTTGGGATTCCGCTTCGAGCGTGCGCCCCGGCGCGGCTGAACCGGCAACACGTCCAGCAAAGATCGAGGCGCCCGCAACTGCACCCGTGCTGGCGAAGACGGTCGCACCGGAGCCGGTGGCCGCTGCCACGCCGCCTGACCTGAGTGCCAGCGGCCTCACCACGTTCGACGGCAATTGGCCGGCGCTGGCAGCGTGCCTGCCGATCCGCGGTCTGGCCCAACAGCTGGCTTACCAGAGCGAGTTGGCGGCCGTCGAAGGCGTCACGATGCGCCTGCGCGTACCTTTGCCTCCGCTGACTGACGCCAACGTCGTCGAGCGTCTGGAAGCGGCGTTGACGGAACACTTCGGCACGCCCGTTCGCGTGGCGTGCGACATCGGCCCTGCACGCGCCACCGCTGCGGCTCTGGATGCCGAGCAGCGCGCCGAGCGTCAGCGCAGTGCCGAAGATGCCATTGCTGCCAACCCGTTTGTGCAGGCGCTGGTCCGGGACTTTGCCGCGCAGGTCGTCCCTGGTTCGATCCAACCGCACACGCACTGAATCGCATTCCAAGACTGAACATTGAACACCGGCGCGCACCGTTGAGCGGCGCGTCTTGCATGACCCATTTCAAGGAGCAACGACCATGATGAAAGGCCAGATCGCCGGGCTGATGAAGCAGGCCCAGCAGATGCAGGAAAACATGAAGAAAGCGCAGGAGCAACTTGCCCTGATCGAGGTGGAAGGCGTGTCTGGCGCGGGCCTCGTGAAGGTGGTGATGACCTGCAAGAACGACGTGAAGCGTGTGTCGATCGACCCCAGCCTGCTGGCCGAAGGCGAAGACAAGGATCTGCTGGAAGACCTCATCGCTGCTGCGTTCAATGACGCCGTGCGCAAGGCCGAGGCTACCGCGCAAGAGAAGATGGGCTCGCTCACCTCCGGCCTGGGTGGCATGGCGAGCATGCTGCCGCCCGGCTTCAAGCTGCCGTTCTAAACGACGCTCGTCAGGATCGCGCCATGGTGCTGGAATCTGCGCTGCTGCACGTCAGGCCCGGCCAGGAAGCTGCCTTCGAAGCGGCCTTCGGCGAGGCTCGCCACATCATCGGTGCGATGCGGGGCTTTGTTTCGCTGTCGCTGTCGCGCTGCATGGAGAAGGCGAGCGATTATCTGCTGCTGGTGCAGTGGCAGACGCTGGAAGACCACACCATCGGCTTTCGGCAGTCGCCCGAGTACCAGCGCTGGCGCGCGCTGCTGCATCATTTCTATGATCCGATGCCGGAAGTGCTGCACCACACGACGGTTCTGGAGCATGCGTGATGCGTAACGCTCCAGGCACGCCGTCGGCGCTGCAGATGCTGGTTGAAGCCTTGCGCGTACTGCCGGGCGTGGGTCCCAAGTCTGCCCAACGGATGGCGTATCACCTGATGCAGCATGATCGCGAAGGCGCTGCACAACTGGCGCAGGCGCTGTCCGAGGCGACGGAATCGATCCAGCATTGCAGCCGTTGCAATACCTTCACTGAGCAGGAAATCTGCGAAACCTGCCTGGATACGCGTCGCGATGCGTCGGTGCTGTGTGTGGTGGAAACGCCGGCCGACCAGATGATGATCGAGCAGACGCTCACCTATCGCGGCCAATATTTTGTGCTGATGGGGCGGCTCTCGCCGCTGGACAACATCGGCCCGAAAGAGATCCACCTCGAACGCTTGCTTGCTCGCGCGACCGACCCTGCGCTGGGTGGGCCGTGCGCCGAAGTCATCCTTGCCACCAATTTCACCAGTGAAGGCGAGGCGACCGCCCACTACATCGGCGAGATGTTGAAGGCGCGCGGTATCAAGGCGACACGTCTGGCGCGTGGTGTGCCGGTGGGCGGTGAACTGGAATACGTGGACGCGGGCACCATTGCCCGCGCGGTCCTGGATCGGCGCCAGCTCTGAGCGGGCGCGCCTGAACCTCAGAATTCGGTATGCAGTCGCGTACCGAAGAACACCGCAGGGCCGCGATCCGCGTTGTAGCCGGGGTTGCGGATCCATTGCGCGTCGGCGCTGATCCACAGGTGCTTGGTCGCCTGGAAGCTATAGAACGCCTCGACGATCTGCTCGGGCGCATAGTTCAGCTTGCCGTCTCCCAGGAATACGCCCAGGCCGCCTTGCTGCAGGTAGCGGCGGTGATCCGGCGACAGCATGTTGATGGCGGCCGCGAGCCCGACCGTGTCGTCCGAGCGGTCCCACTTGCTGCCCTTGACCAGCGTGCCGAACGACACGGAGCGATCGATTTCCGTAAAAGCGTAGGTTTCCGTCTTGCCGTCCGCCCACGACGCGCGTGCGAAGACGCCAATGTCATCGTTGATCTGCTGTTCGCCGCCAAGGCCGATCCCCACCTTGGTGTTATCGCGTCGCGCGAGGCTGATGTCCGGCGCGCTGCCCGTCGACTGTCCGAGGGCGAGGGCATCGTCGTAGCGGGCCATGTCGGTCCTGTTACGGAAGAGCATCACGCGCAGCTTGCCCGGCTGCCCGGCAAGCGTATGACTGCGTTCCACTTCAAACACGTCGCCATAGTAGCGGCCGATACGCGTGTCCAGCGGCAGGCCGTTGGACTCTTCCGGCTGGATGAAGCGGCCAATGCGGTAGGCCCAGTCGCCGTCGTAGTACTCCAGCGCAGCGCCCCAGGTGTAGCCGCGCGCATCGGCAGCGTAGTCGAATGCGCCGTGCGTGAGGAACGACCAGTTCAGGAACTGGGTGCGCGGGTCATGCGCATAGGTCACGCCGTCGAATACGTCCAGCACCGAGAAGTTGCCTGCCGTGAAAACCAGGCGACGCTTGTCGACCTGGCCGGCAAACTGGTTCATCTCGGCTTCCCGATCCTCAGTGCCGCCACCCAGGCCGACCGTCTGGCGGAAGAAGGCGCGTGCGCGGTAGAGCGTTGGGTTTGGGCCGGCGGTCTTGGCAAGCTCGCCATTGGTAAATCCGGCCAGGCCGTGCAGACCCGAGAAGGGCTGGCCGAACGCCATTTCCGGATTGAAGTGCACTTCGGCGCCTTGCCACAGGCGCATACCCAGATCGAGCGTCGTCGTAACCGAATAGCTTGTGGTCGATTTGCCTGACAGGCTGTTCGGCCCGCTGTACGGCGAGTGGAACGACAGGTCGTGCTGCCATACGTAAGTGGCCTGACCGTGCACGGCAAAGCGATCGGGATCGTTGATCGCCCAACTGGCGGTGTCGCCGGTGCTGCTTTGGGTTGCCAAGGCATGGCCGGCGCTCAAGGAGAGGGCGCACAGGGCGGTCAAGCGGGCAAGACGGAACGGAAGCAACATGGCAGCAAGCAGGGAGAACGCCGTTAGAATCCCTCTTTCGGATCCGGGAACGGCAAAAGTCCGCCATGTTAAACGTGGGCGGGTGACGGCCGGATGAAACACGCACGGAACGTGCCACGATGTCACATCCGATGTTGTGTATTTCCCACCTTCAGCTTTCCACGATGAATCTCGCCCGCTTCGATCTTGTCACCCTCGGCTTGTTTGTGGCGGTGGCCCGGCTGGGCAGCATCTCGGCCGGAGCGCGCCAATCACACCTGGCTGTGGCTGCGGCAAGCAAGCGGATTTCCGATTTGGAAGCGGCCGTGGGCGCGCCGTTGCTCTATCGGCATGCCGCCGGCGTGGAACTGACCGAGGCCGGCCAGGCGTGCTTCCGCCATGCTGTGGGCATCCTGCAGGACGTCGAGCGCATGGCCGGTGCGCTGTCTGACTTTGCCGCAGGCACGCGCGGGCTGGTGCGCGTGTGGGCCAACACCTCATCGATTACGCAATTCCTGGCCGACGATCTGGCCGCGTTCATGTTGGCCAATCCGGCCATCCGCATTGCGCTGGAAGAGCAGGACAGCGGCGATATTGTTGCGGCGCTGCGCGAGAACCGCGCAGACCTTGGCATCTTCGCGGCCGGTACGCCGTGCGACGGGCTGCAATCGTTCGACTACCGCGAGGATGATCTCGCCTTGGTGACGCCGCGCGGGCATCCATTGGCCGGGCGCAAGCAGGTCCACTTCGCCGACGCTGTGGATTTCGATTTCGTCAGCCTGCCGCCGGGCACCTCGCTGGCTGCGCAACTGGTCGACGAGAGTGTCCGCCTGGGCAAGCCGCTGCGTTTGCGTATCCAGGTGCGCAGCTTTGAAGCCGTCTGCCGCATGGTGGCCTCCGGCCTGGGCGTGGGCATATTGCCGCGCATCGCGGCGCAAGGGCATGTATCGAGCCTGCCGGGTGCGGGTCTGGCGCTCGTGGCACTGCAAGACGAATGGGCGCATCGCCGCCTGTTGGTGGGCGTGCGCGATCCCGATGCGCTGACCAGCTCCGCGCGCCTGTTGATGACGCATCTGCTTGGCAACCCCGCTGCACTCTGAATTCAACGCTTTCTACACAACCATGCCGACACAGGTTTTGCAGGACATCCGCGTGCTCGAACTCGGGCAACTGATTGCCGGGCCGTTTGCCGCCAAGACGCTCGCCGACTTTGGCGCGCAGGTCATCAAGATCGAGCCGCCGGGGCAGGGCGATCCGCTGCGCAAATGGCGGATGCTGCATGAGGGCACGTCAGTCTGGTGGGAGGCGCAGTCGCGCAACAAGCAGTCGGTCTGTGTCGACCTGCGTGTGCCGGACGGGCAGGAGGTCGTACGCAAGCTGGCCGCCGAAGCTGATGTCTTGATCGAGAATTTCCGCCCCGGCACGATGGAAAAGTGGGGACTGTCGTACGAGGCGCTTTCCGCCATCAATCCGAAGCTGATCATGCTGCGCGTGTCGGGCTATGGCCAGACGGGCCCCAAACGTGATGAACCCGGCTTTGCCGCCATTGCTGAAGCCATGGCCGGCCTGCGCTATTTGACCGGCGAGCCGGGGCGGCCGCCTGCCCGCGCCGGGCTGTCACTTGGCGACACGATCGCTGGCTTGCATGGCGCGCTAGGCGTGTTGCTGGCCTTGTACGAGCGGGATGCACGCGGCGGCAAGGGGCAGGTGATCGACGTGGCGCTGTATGAATCCGTGTTCAACCTGACGGAGAGCCTGCTGCCCGAATACTCGGTGTTCGGGGCAATCCGCCAGCCGGCAGGCGGGGCGCTCCCGGGCATTGCACCGTCGAACGCCTACCGCTGTGCCGGTGGCGAATACGTGCTAATTGCCGCCAACGGTGACAACATCTTCCGCCGCCTGATGCAACACATGGGCCGGCAAGATCTGGCCGACGATCCCGATTTGGCCCGCAACGACGGCCGCGCCGCCCGGGCGGACGAAATCGATGCCGCCATCAACGCCTGGACAGGCACGCTGCCCATCGCCGATGTTCTGGCAGCGCTGCATGCGGCCGAGGTGCCCAGCGGCCCCATCTACACCATCGCCGACATTGCCGCAGACCCTCACTACCGGGCGCGCGGCGTGATCGAAACGGTGCGCGCGCAGTCTGGCATTGATGTAGAGATGCCGGGCGTGGTGCCCAAGCTTTCCGCCACGCCGGGCGCTGTGCAGGCGAGCGCGCCGCGCCTGGGCCAGCATACGCGCGACGTGCTGCGCGGCCACGGCCTGACGGACGAGCAGATCGACGCGCTGGTGTCGCAAGGCATCATTGCCGAAGCCAAGAGCTAAACAGCTAGGACGATCCCGCATGTTGTGTTGCAAATCGTTGCGGTAATATCGCCGCCGAGGCAGTGAACGCCACAAAACAGGAGACAGGCATGGGGACACGAGTCGTTGGGCGCTGGGCAAAATGGATGGGCGCAGCACTGTGCGCGACGAGCCTGGTGGCTGCCAGCCCCGCCGTTCTGGCACAGGGCAAACCTGAAAAGAGCAAGATCACCATCGCGGTGGGCGGCAAGGCGCTGTTCTACTACCTGCCGCTGACAATTGCCGAGCGCCTGGGCTACTTCAAGGACGAAGGCCTGGACGTTGAAATCGTCGACTTTGCCGGTGGCGCGAAAGCCCTGCAGGCCGTGGTTGGCGGCAGCGCCGACGTGGTAAGCGGCGCGTATGAGCACACGCTGGTAATGCAGGCCAAGGGCCAGATGTACCAGGAGTTCGTGCTGCAAGGGCGTGCCCCGCAGATCGTGCTGGCGGTCAACAACAAGACGATGCCCAACTACAAGTCGATTGCCGATTTGAAAGGCAAGAAGATCGGCGTGACGGCTCCGGGTTCGTCGACCAACATCATGGTCAACTACGTGCTGGCGCGCGCCGGCATCAAGCCGAATGAAGTGTCGATCATTGGCGTGGGTCCGAGCAGTGGAGCGATTGCCGCCGTGCGTGCGGGCCAAATCGATGCCCTGGCCAACCTGGACCCAGTGATGTCGATGCTCACGCAGAAGAATGAAGTGCGCGTGGTCTCGGATACCCGCACGTTGGCCGATACCAAGGCGGTATTCGGCGGCAACATGCCGGCCGGCTGCCTGTATGCATCGACCGCGTTCATCCAGAAGAATCCGAACACGACGCAGGCGATGACCAACGCCATGGTGCGCGCGCTCAAGTGGCTGCAGAAGGCAGGCCCGTCGGACATCGTCAAGACGGTGCCGGAAGCCTATCTGCTGGGCGACCGTGCGCTGTATCTGGCGGCGTGGGACAAGGTGCGCGAGGCCATCTCGCCGGATGGCACGATGCCCACCGACGGCCCCGCCACGGCACTGCGCACGCTGTCGGAGTTTGATGCGGAAGTGAAGGGCAAGCAGATCAAGCTCGACCAGACCTTCACCAACGCCTTCGTCCAGAAGGCCAACGCCAAGTACAAGTAATTTCGACAGGCTTTCAGCAACGCGCCCGGTTCCGCCCGGGCGCATTGCTTTTGGACCGCAGACCATGCCGCATCCCGCGCTTTCGTTCGATCAGATCACCTGTACGTTCATCTCACCCGACACGCCGGGCCAGCGCTACACCGCCGTGCAAAACACCTCGCTGGAGGTGCAGGCCGGCGAGTTCGTCTCCGTGGTCGGCCCGACTGGCTGCGGCAAATCTACGTTGCTGAATCTGGCTGCGGGCCTGCTGCAGCCGTCTTCCGGACAGGTGCGGGTCTTTGGCGAGCCGCTGCTCGGCATCAATCGTCGCGCCGGTTACATGTTCCAGGCAGAGGCGTTGATGCCGTGGCGCAGCGCGCTCGACAACGTGATGGCCGGGCTGGAGTTTCGGGGCATGTCCGACAAGGAAGCGCGTGACCTTGCCATGTCGTGGCTCGCGCGCGTGGGTTTGTCTGGGTTTGAAGACCGCTATCCGCATCAGCTTTCCGGCGGCATGCGCAAGCGTGTGAGCCTGGCGCAAACGCTGGTGCTCGACCCAGACATCATCCTCATGGACGAGCCGTTCTCGGCGCTCGACATTCAGACGCGCCAGCTGATGGAAAACGAGGTGCTCGATCTGTGGGCCGCCAAGCGCAAGGCGGTGCTGTTCATCACGCACGATCTGGACGAAGCGATTGCCATGAGCGACCGGGTGGTCGTGCTGGCCGCCGGCCCCGGCACGCACCCGATCGGTGAATTCACGATCGACCTGCCGCGCCCGCGCGATGTGGCCGAGATTCGCGATCAGGCCGGCTTTGTCGACCTGCATTCGCGCATCTGGGATGTGCTGCGCGAAGAAGTGCTCAAGGGCTATGCGCAGCATCGCCGCGTGGCTTGACCTGAATCTGATCGATTGCATCCATGGCTAACCGTCCGCTTTCTCTATTCGCGCTGCGCACCTGGCAGCTTGGCCTGCTGGTCGTCACGTTGGGCGTGTGGCACTTCGCCACGCGCTCGCAGGAAGTTGCGTTCTTCTTTGGTGAACCACTCATCGTTGCCCAGCGCATCTGGGCGTGGTTCGTCACCGAAGGCGATATCTATCAACACCTTGGCGTGACGTTGGCCGAGACGGTGCTGGCATTTGCCATCGGCACGGCCAGTGGCCTGGGCGCAGGGCTGTGGCTGGCGCTGAGCCCGGCCGCATCGGCGGTGCTTGATCCGTACATCAAGGCTGCCAACTCGATGCCGCGCGTGATCCTGGCGCCAATCTTTGGCGTGTGGTTCGGGCTGGGAATCTGGTCGAAGGTGGCGCTGGCGGTGACGCTGGTGTTCTTCATCGTCTTCTTCAACGTCTATCAGGGCGTGAAGGAAGTGAGCCCGGTCGTGCTGGCCAATGCGCGCATGCTGGGCGCATCGCAGCGGCAACTGCTGCGCTTTGTCTACCTGCCGAGCGCGACGAGCTGGGTGTTCTCATCGCTGCATACGTCGGTCGGTCTGGCCTTCGTGGGGGCGGTGGTGGGGGAGTATCTCGGCTCGGCGCGCGGTGTTGGTTACTTGATCCTCCAGGCCGAAGGGACCTTCGACATCAACACCGTGTTCGCGGGCATCGTCGTGCTGACGGTATTTGCGCTGGTGCTCGACTGGCTCGTCGGCTTGATGGAAAAACGCCTGATGCGCTGGCAACCGAAGAGCGGCGAAACAGAGAAGCTCTGAGCGAGCGCCTTAACGACGCGAACGTCACATTGGCCCTGCACATAGCAGGGTCATGCAACTAGACGGTCGGTCTACTACAATGCGATCCATCATGAGCAAGCATCCCGAACCCGTCACCGCTGAAGGCGCCGAAGCCCGGCACGACACCCGCGACCGCATTCTGGACGCTGGTGCCGAACTGATCCTCGGGCGTGGTTTCTCGGCTGTCGGCTTGGCGGAAATCCTCGGCCGCGCTCAGGTACCCAAAGGCTCGTTTTATTACTACTTCGGGTCGAAGGAAGACTTTGGCGTTGCCATGCTGGAGCGCTATTTCCAGGATTACGACGCCGGGGTTGTTAGCCTGTTCAACGACACGCGCATCACCGCCCGCGAGCGGCTGCTGCGCTATTTCATGGCCTGGATCGATCTGCATGAGCGCAGCGCGTGCGAAGTCACCTGTCTGGCGGTGAAGCTGTCGGGCGAAGTGTCGGATTTGTCCGAGCCGATGCGCAAGGTGCTGTCGACGGGGATGACGCGCATGGTCGAGCGCATCGCCACGGCAATCGAGGCGGGCGTCGCCGACGGTTCGTTGGCGCGTGTGGAGGATGCGCACCAGCTGGCCGAAGGGCTGTACGCCATGTGGATGGGCGGCGCGCTGTTGGCCAAGTCGCATCGCGCTGTGGCCGCGTTCAAGAGCTGCGTGGCGCAAACGGAAATCCTGCTGGCCAAGCCCAAGCATTGATTGCAACCAAACCATTGCTGGCGAGGCATGTTCCTCGCTTTTTCTTTGATTCCGGTTCTAGATGACCGGTCGAATAGTGCCTCTTTCAGGAGCTGATATGACCCAACAACTGCTGTCCCCGGTTCAGACCGGCCGTACCACCCTCGCCAACCGTGTCGTCATGGCGCCGCTCACGCGCTCGCGCGCTGGCCAGCCCGGTGACGCGCCGACCGAACTGAACGTGACCTATTACGCGCAGCGTGCAACCGCTGGCCTGATCGTGACGGAAGCGACGCAAATTTCCCGCCAGGGCCAGGGCTACGCCTGGACGCCGGGCATGTACACTGACGAACAAGAAGCTGGCTGGAAGGCGGTGGTGGATGCTGTACACGCAAAGGGCGGCCGCATCTCGCAACAGCTCTGGCACGTGGGTCGTATTTCCAATACGTTGCTGCAGGAAAACGGCCAGGCACCTGTCGCGCCGTCGGCCATCGTCGCCAAGGGTGCACAGAGCTTTGTCGTGCAGCCCGACGGCACGCCCGCCAATGTGCCGACCAGCGAACCGCGCGCGCTCGCCACGGAAGAAATCCCTGGCGTGATCGCGCAATATCGTCAAGCCGTGCTGCGTGCACGCCGCGCTGGTTTCGATTTCGTTGAAATCCATGCCGCCAACGGTTACCTGCTGCACCAATTTCTGTCGACCAACAGCAACCAGCGCACCGACCAGTACGGCGGCTCCCTGGAAAATCGCGCCCGACTGATTCTCGAAGTGGTCGATACCGCCATCGCCGAGATTGGCGCAGACCGCGTCGGCATCCGCCTGTCGCCGCACTTCGTCGCGCATGACATTGCAGACGCACAAGCCGAAGAAAGCGCGTTGTACTTGGCCCGCGAGCTGACCAAGCGTGGCATCGCCTATTTGCACATCGCAGAGCCGGATTGGGCCGGCGGTCCCGAGCTGACCAACGATTTCCGCCGCCAACTCCGTGACGCCTTCAAGGGCACGCTCATCGTGTGCGGCCAATACACGGCGGAAGAGGGCGAGCAGATGATTGCCTCCGGTCTGGCTGATGCCGTTGCGTTCGGTCGTCCGTTCATCGCGAACCCCGATCTGGTGGCGCGCTTCCGTGCCGGCGCATCGCTCAACCAGCCGGATCGCGCAACGTTCTACGGTGGGCAGGAAAAGGGCTACACCGACTATCCGACCCTGGAAGAAGCGGCCTGATAAGCGGTTGCATAAAAAAGAAAGCCGCGCAGGCGATCAACCTGCGCGGCTTTTTTGTCTCCAGCGCCTGCGTTTTTTAAGGCTGGATCACCACCTTGCCCGTCACCTTGCGCGCCGCCATATCCAGCAGCGCTTGCGTCGTCTGCTCCAACGGATAGCGCGCCGAGATATGCGGACGAATCTTGCCTTCCTGCATCCAGCCGAGCATCTGCATCATGTTCGCCAGATTCGCCTTCGGCTCGCGACGCGCGAATTCGCCCCAGAACACGCCGACCAGCGACGCGCCTTTTAGCAGCGCCAAGTTCAGTGGCATCTTCGGGATTTCGCCGTTGGCAAATCCGACCACGAGGTAGCGGCCACGCCAGGCAATCGAACGGAATGCCGGTTCCGCGTAGATGCCGCCGACCGGGTCATAGATCACGTCCGGTCCCTTGCCGTCGGTCAATTCCTTGATGCGCTCGCGCAGGTCTTCGGTCGAATAGTTGATGAGCGCATCGGCGCCGTGGTCCTTGCAAACCGCGAGCTTCTCGTCGCTCGACGCCGCCGCGATGACGCGTGCGCCAATCGCCTTGCCGATCTCGATGGCCGCCAGCCCAACGCCGCCGGCCGCGCCGAGCACCAGCATCGTCTCACCGGCCTTCAGTTGCCCGCGATCGACTACCGCGTGGTGTGACGTGCCATACGTGAGTGTGAATGCTGCTGCGGTGTCGAACGCCATGCCCGGCGGCATCGGCATCACCACCTTGGCCGACGCCTTGACCTGTGAAGCAAAGGCGCCCTGACCGAGGAAGGCGATCACATGGTCGCCGGCCTTGAGGTGTGACACGCCTTCGCCGACGGCGTTAACAACGCCCGCCACTTCCGAGCCGGGCGTAAACGGCAACTCCGGCTTGAACTGGTATTTGTTCTGGATGATCAGCACGTCAGGGAAATTCACCCCCGCAGCCTTGACGTCGATAACCACTTCACCAGCACCGGGCGACAGGTCCGGCAGCGTTTCGATCACCAGCGATTCGGGCGGGCCCCAGGTCTTGCAGACGACGGCTTTCATCAGTGTCTCCTCAACAGTTTTGCGTTGGATTGTTCGCCATCTCGCATGCATTGCACGCGATCTCGTCCGGCAGTGTAACCGAATAAAAGCACGGTCGTTCGATTTAACCGGCGGCGATAAATCGTGCGGCTTGTCGATGCATTTTTTGTAAGCGTGTAGAACGTGTGCGCGAGCACGATTCGCGAACGTTGCTCGGTTACAATCCGCGCCATGCATATTCTCATTGCCAACGACGACGGATACCTCGCGCCCGGGCTCGCGGCGCTGCATCGCGCGCTGAGCCCTCTGGGCCGCGTGACGGTGGTCGCACCGGAGCAGAACCACAGCGGCGCGTCGAACTCGCTCACGCTGCAGCGTCCGCTTTCGGTGTTCGAAGCGACCGACGGTGCCCAGAAGGGTTTTCGCTTCGTCAACGGCACGCCGACGGACTGCGTGCACATCGCGCTTACCGGCATGATCGAAGAGAAGCCCGACCTGGTCGTCTCCGGTATCAACCAGGGTCAGAACATGGGCGAAGACGTGTTGTATTCCGGTACCGTCGCCGCAGCCATCGAGGGCTATCTGTTCGGTATTCCGTCGATTGCGTTCTCGCAGGCCGACAAGGGCTGGACGCACCTCGACGCTGCCGAGCGCGTCGCCCGCGAAGTTGTCGAGCGCTATCTGTCCGATCCGCTGGACGGCCCGGTCCTGCTCAACGTCAATATCCCGAATCTGCCCTACGGCGAGCTGGCCGGTTGGCGCGCGACGCGTCTGGGCAAGCGGCACCAATCGCAGCCGGTGATCCGCCAGGCCAATCCGCGCGGCGAGCCGATCTTCTGGGTCGGTGCCGCCGGCGATGCGAAAGACGCCAGCGAGGGCACCGATTTCCATGCCGTCGCGCATGGCTTCGTTTCGCTGACACCGCTGCAGCTCGATCTGACCGATACGGCCCAACTGCGCACCGTGCGCCGCTGGCAGACGCCATGATCGTCACGGTGGCTCATGTCTGAACGCCCGCGAGACCGGCGCTTTCCGTTGACGCTTGACGCAGTGGTCGAGCGCAAGCCCGTGGAGCGTCAGCGTGAAACGCGTATCTCGTCAGGAGTGAGCGCGGTGTCACGCCACACGCCGGTGCGTGCGGCATCCGTTGAGCGCGCGTCGCCCGCATCCGCCCCTGCACCTACGCCACAGCGTGTGGCGGGTGTCGACGCTGTTGTCGGTGCTGTCGCCGCGAGCGCTGTACAGGCACGCACAGCGGCAGCGCACGCGGCTGCCGGCGGCATGGCATCGGACCGTGCGCGTCAGGCGCTGGTTGGCCGTGTGCAGGCCGGAGGCGTGATTGACAAGCGGGTGCTCGCTGCAATTGGCACGGTCCCGCGACATCTGTTTGTCGATGCCGGCCTTGCCTCGCAGGCGTACGAAGATTCCGCATTACCGATCGGTCATCAGCAAACGATCTCGAAGCCGTCAGTGGTCGGACGGATGATCGAGCTGTTGTTGAGTGGACGGTCCGGCCGCACTGGCATGCCGCTCGCTCGCGTGCTGGAAATTGGCACCGGCTGTGGCTACCAGGCAGCCGTTCTGGCACAGCTCGCCGACGAGGTGTATTCGATCGAGCGCGTCCGCCCGCTGCATGAAAAAGCCAAAGCGAACTTGCGGCCACTCCGCGTGCCAAACATCCGTCTGCACTATGGCGACGGCATGCTGGGGCTGCCGAAGGCCGCGCCGTTCGACGCCATCATCCTGGCGGCGGCAGGGCTGGAGGTGCCGCAGGCGCTTCTCGACCAGCTGACCGTTGGCGGCCGGCTGATCGCCCCGGTGGCTACCGATCGCAACAGCGGCCCCGCGCAGCAGCTCGTTCTTATCGAGCGTCGCAGCCGCTTCCAGTTTCACAGTACCGCGCTTGAAGGCGTTTTCTTTGTCCCGTTAAAATCAGGAACTGTTTAGCATGTTCATTTCCCGGAGCTCCATGAACCGTCCAAGCCCCGCACGCGCAGGCCGGCTCGCCGTGGCGATGGTGTCGGCCGCACTACTGGCGGCTTGCGCATCCTCCGGCAACCAAGCCCCTGTTCTCGACCGCACCTCGCGTGCCGGCAGCGCTGGCACCGTGTCGCAGGAGCCGCCGCCCCCCGGCTACTATCGAGTCAAGCGTGGCGATACCTTGTACAGCATCGCCTTGCGTAACGGCCAGGCGCCGCGCGACCTGGTGGCCTGGAACAACATCGCCAATCCGAATCAGATCGAAGTCGATCAGCTGTTACGTGTCGTTCCTCCGAACGCGGATGTCAGCAGCACCGGAGCCGTGGTCACGCCGGTTCGCCCGGCCAATACGACTGCGCAGCCGGTCGAATCCACGCCGGTGACGCCGCCGCCCGCAGCGTCGTCCAGTGCTCCTGCCGGGGCAAGCGACGGCGCAATCTCGCTTGCCTGGCCGGCACGCGGATCGCTCATCAACCGGTTCGATGACAAGAGCAACAAGGGCATCGACATTGGCGGCAAACGCGGTGACGCGGTGGTCGCTGCCGACGACGGAAAAGTGATCCACGTTGGACCCTTGCGTGGGTACGGGAATCTTGTCATCATCAAACACAACGACACGTTCCTGACCGCCTACGGCAACAACGATAAGGTTCTGGTCACCGAGCAATCCACGGTCAAGAAAGGGCAGAAGATCGCCGAAATGGGCAGTACCGATGCGGATCGCGTGAAGCTTCATTTTGAAGTGCGCCGCAACGGTAAGCCGGTCGATCCGATGCGCTACTTGCCGCCTCAATAGAGGAATGCATGCCGCGCCAGAAAGCCGCCACGCCCGTCAACCCCGCCGATGACAACATCGACGCTGCTGTAGAGGGCCAGCGCACCCCGAATGGGCGCGCGGGACGGCGTGCGCGCGGCGAGGCACAGCCCCCTGCTGAAGAGATCGAAGTCGTCGACGCGCTTGTCGACGACCTGCCTGCTTCCGATTCCGCCGAGCTCAACGACACGTCGGACAGTGCCGACGAGCCCGATGAAGAAGAGGAAGAGGGTGAAGAGGCCGAGGAAGCTGCACCCGAGGAAGATTTCCGCAAGGTGCTGCAGGCCGAGCTGGCTGCCGACACCGTTCAGCACTATCTCAATCGCATCAGCATTAAGCCGCTTCTGACGCCGGCCGAAGAACTGCATTTCTCGACGTTGGCCAAGGCGGGCGAGTTTGCCGCGCGCCAAGTCATGATCGAGCGCAATCTCCGCTTGGTCGTGAGCATTGCCAAGGGCTATCTGAATCGCGGTGTGCCGCTGCTCGATCTGATCGAAGAGGGCAATCTGGGTCTGATGCATGCGATCGAAAAGTTCGATCCGGAACGCGGATTCCGCTTCTCCACGTATGCAACGTGGTGGATTCGCCAGAGCATCGAGCGCGCGATCATGAATCAGGCGCGCACAGTTCGTTTGCCGGTGCACGTAATTCGCGAGCTCAACCAGGTGCTGCGCGCCAAGCGTCATCTGGAAAAGAGTGGCGTGGATGGCCGCGACGCAAGCCTCGAAGACATCGCTCACCTGCTCGGCAAGACCACGGAGGAAGTGCAGGACGTGCTCTCGCTCAACGAGCACACGACTTCGCTGGATACGCCGTTCGATCTTGATCCGGGTACGAGCCTGCTTGATTTCCTGTCGGACGAGCATGGTGCCTCGCCCGATCAGGAGGTGGCACATCGCGAGCTGTCACTCTTGATGAAGTCGTGGCTCGCACGCTTGTCCGACAAGCATCGCTATGTGGTTGAGCGCCGCTTTGGCCTTAACTACATCGAGCCTGCCACGCTGGAAGAACTGGCCGCTGAGATGGGTTTGACGCGTGAACGCGTGCGTCAGATTCAACAGGAGGCGCTGGTCAAGCTCAAGCGTCATTTCGCCTCGCAGGGGGTGCGCAAGGACGCGGTGCTGTAAAGCGCCGCAGCCTCTCTTTCTCCTCTGCTTTCAGTCGTTCAGCAGCTCCAGCAGCATCGGTTGATGATCCGATGCCTGCGTGGCGCTGTCGACTTCTAGGCGCACCACGCGCCGCTTCAATGGCTCGCTGATCAGCACGAAATCGCACGCGTAGGCCGGTTCGGTCCAGCCGGCGCGGTCGTGCACACCGAAAGTCGGTGGCTGCGGCGTCGTGCCGTGTGCAATCTCCCATGCATCATGCAAAGCGGGTTCGCGAGTAAATGGCACGGTGGCCAAGCGCTTGGGCGTGGAATCTGGCTTGCAGTTGAAATCGCCGCAGACGATGGTTGCCGTGGTCTGCGCTAGCGGGCGGAAAGGG
The DNA here is from genome assembly GCA_000955795.1 of Burkholderiaceae bacterium 26. Classification (GTDB taxonomy): domain Bacteria; phylum Pseudomonadota; class Gammaproteobacteria; order Burkholderiales; family Burkholderiaceae; genus Ralstonia; species Ralstonia chuxiongensis. The sequence goes on along the minus strand of JYOB01000010.1, from coordinate 266,071 downwards.
CCAGTTTCGGGCTCGGTGCCAAGCACGGATGGTTGGTCCGTACGCGCGCAACCTTCCGTGTGGATGGCTCGCAGTGCGTCGATTTGCGCCACACGTTGAGTCTCCGAGTAGTACTCCAGATGCGTGGTGACGACGCGCAACGCGCCAAACGGCGCCTGCACGACCGCCTCAATGGCCATGCGCGGCATGTACGGCGTAGCATCGGGCGGACTGGGCAATGCGTGGCGCCGGATGTAATGCACGGGCAGGCGCGTGGCAATGGCGTTGCCGAAGCGCTGCGCATGCGCGCCGTTGTGGCGCTCCAGCGCGAATCCAGTGATGACGGTGTACTCACTGCCAAGCGCGTCGGCGAGCTCGCTCCATTGGTCGATGCTCGGTCGGCCCGGCAGATCGCTGAAGCCGGAGGTGACTTCTTGCAGGCATAACACGTCGAATTCGGCCATCGCACGGGCTTGCGTGACTTGGCGCTCGAGGCTGACGTGCCCGTCGGCGCCACGGCCCCACTGGATATTCCACGTCAGGATGACGGTGCCCATGCTGGTCCTCCGGTGTCTTACAATGCCGCCCTTGTCCTCATTTTGCCCAGGCTCGCTCGTGTCTCAAGCTGCACCCAACGTCACGCCTTCCTCTTCCGCTCCAGCAACGGTCGCGCCGGACACGCCGCCGGCCAAAACCCGTGGGCGCCGTAAGCCCGAAATGCCCGTGGCGGGCCCGTTGGACATCGTCTCGCTCGATGGCGAAGCGCGGGGCATTGGGCGTTTGGTGAACGAGGATGGCACGCCGGGAAAGGTTGTCTTCGTGGAAGGCGCATTGCCGGGCGAGCGGGTGATGTACCGCAGTCACCGCGTCAAGTCGTCGTACGAACAGGCGAGTGTCGTGAACATTCTGCGCCAGTCCGCTTCGCGCGTGACGCCGCGGTGCAAGTTTTTCGGGGTGTGCGGTGGCTGCTCGATGCAGCATCTGGATTCGCGCGCGCAGGTTGCGATCAAGCAGCGCGTGCTGGAAGACGATCTGTGGCATTTGGCCAAGCTGCGTCCGGACGTGGTATTCCGACCCATTGCCGGCCCAGATTGGGGCTACCGCTATCGCGCGCGTTTGACTGTGCGCCATGTTGCGGCCAAAGGTGGCGTGCTGGTGGGTTTTCACGAGCGCAAAAGCAGCTATGTGGCCGACATGACGTCGTGTGAGGTGTTGCCGCCGCACGTGTCCGCGCTGCTGGTGCCGTTGCGCGAGTTGGTGGGGCGCCTGTCGATCGTGCAGCGTATGCCGCAGATCGAGCTGGCGGTCGGCCAGGATGTGACCGCGCTGGTGTTGCGTAACCTAGAGCCAATCACCGCTGAAGATGAGGCGGAACTGCGCGCTTTCGCCGATCATCACAACGTTCAGTTCTGGCTGCAGCCCAAGGGGCCGGATACGGTCTATCCGTTCCATCCGCTCGATCGTACGCTGACGTACACGCTGCCCGAGTTCGGCATCACCATGCCGTTCAAGCCGACGGATTTCACGCAGGTCAATCACCAGATCAACCGGGCGCTGATGTCGCGGGCGCTGAAACTGCTCGACGCGCAACCGGGTGATCGGCTGCTCGACCTGTTCTGCGGTATCGGCAACTTCACGCTGCCAATGGCTACACGTGCCCGCGAGGTTATGGGGATCGAAGGCAGCGAGGCGCTGACGACGCGTGCCCTGGCCAACGCCCAGTACAACGGCTTGGACGCGAAGACAACATTCGCTTGCCGCAATCTGTTCGAAGTGACGGCTGATGATATTGCCGCGCTGGGCAAGTTTGATCGTTGGCTGATCGATCCGCCGCGCGAAGGGGCATTGGCTGTGTCCAAGGCGCTGGCTGAGCTGTCTCAGCGTGGCGGTGAGGCGGCCGATTTGCTGCCGAAGCGCATCGTCTACGTGTCATGCAATCCGGCGACGCTAGCGCGCGACGCGGGTTTGCTTGTGCATGAAGCCGGCTACAGGCTGGCGGGTGCGGGCGTAGTGAACATGTTCCCGCACACGTCGCATGTGGAATCGATGGCGGTATTCGAGCGCGTCTGATCGCTCATCACGTAGTCTTGCGTGCAACAAAAAACCGGCGCACCAAGCGCCGGTTTTTTGTTGCTCCGCGATATTGCTAGCGCGTTGCGGGCCAAATTTGGCTCAGTTGCGATTCCCGCCGAAGATGCCCAGGATCGCCAGCAGGTTCGTGAAGATGTTGTAGACGTCCAGATAGATCGCCAGGGTGGCGGTCACGTAGTTGGTCTCGCCGCCGTTCACGATACGCTGCACGTCGAACAGGATGTAGGCAGAGAAGATCGCGATGGCCAGCACCGAGATCGTCAGCATCATCGCCGGCAGTTGCAGCCAGATATTGGCCACCGAGCCCACGATCAGCACCAGCACGCCCATGAACAGCCATTTGCCCAGGCCCGAGAAATCACGCTTGCTGACCGTGGCGACCGTCGCCATCACGCCGAAGATGATCGCTGTCCCGCCGAACGCCGTCATGATGAGCGACGCGCCGTTCGAGAAGCCCAGGATCATGCCGATCAGCCGCGACAGCATCAGCCCCATGAAGAACGTGAAGCCGAGCAGCAGGGCCACGCCCAAGCCGCTGTTCTTGAAGCGCTCAATGGCGTAGAAAAAGCCAAAGGCCACTGCCATGAAGATGACGAACCCCATTAGCGGGTTGCGTCCCATCAGGTTGAAGCCGGTAGCGACACCGATCCACGCACCGAGGATGGTGGGGATCATGGAAAGCGCGAGCAGCCAATAGGTATTGCGCAGCACACGGTTACGGACGGCCAACGCGCCGGCGGTGCCGGAAGCGCCAAAACCGTACGTGTTGAGTTGGTTGTCCATGCGAACTCCTTGGGGTGAATGACATTGCAGACAATGCGACGACACAGCGAATGTGGCATCCAAAGCGGGCTTTTGCAAGCCGCGCCGTCCTTACTTGGAGAGTCAGCATGCCACGCGGTTCCGGTCGCTGGCCGGCAATCGCGCCGGAAAGTGTCCTTTGCGGGTGACTTTCCGTGCCCCCAATAAGGGGATGCTAAGGCGCGCACACCGGGCTGGCAGCGTGCTCAGTGCGAAGTGATCGTTGCGTCCCCCGTCTCTCCCGGCATGCGCGTCGTCGGGTTGCACCGCTTGACATCCAATCTGGCTGCCTCCCGTGTTAGAATCTAACGTTTATCTTTCACGTAACACCTTCATTTTTTGGAGTTTTTGATGGCGCTCGAACGCACTTTGTCGATTATCAAACCGGATGCCGTGGCCAAGAATGTCATCGGCCAGATCTACGCCCGCTTCGAAGGCGCAGGCCTGAAGGTCGTCGCGGCCAAGATGATCCACCTGTCGCGCGCAGAAGCCGAGCAGTTCTACGCCGTGCACAAGGAGCGCCCGTTCTTCAAGGATCTGGTGGACTTCATGATCTCGGGCCCGGTGATGGTGCAGGCACTGGAAGGCGAAAACGCAATCGCCAAGAACCGTGACCTGATGGGTGCAACCGATCCGAAGAAGGCTGAGAAGGGCACGATCCGCGCCGACTTCGCCGACAGCATCGACGCCAACGCCGTGCACGGTTCGGACGCTGCTGAAACGGCTGCCGTGGAAGTCGCTTTCTTCTTCCCGGGCCTGAACATTTACAGCCGCTAAGCGTCAACACTAGACTGGAATTGGTGGTTTCGGGTTGCAAGTCATGAGCGATGTGGTGAATCTCCTCGATTTCGACGCACAGGGCCTTATCGCGTACTGCGAGAGCCTGGGCGAGAAGTCGTTTCGCGCCAAGCAGTTGCAGCGCTGGATTCACCAGTCGGGCGCATCCGATTTTGGCGAGATGACCGATCTCGCCAAGTCGCTGCGCGAAAAGCTCGCGACCCGCGCCAACATCCAGGCCCCGGCGGTCATTACCGATCACCTTTCGTCGGACGGCACGCGTAAGTGGCTGGTCGACGTGGGGCAGGGCAATGCCGTCGAGACGGTCTACATCCCCGAAGAGACGCGCGGCACGTTGTGCGTATCGTCTCAGGCGGGGTGCGCCGTCAACTGCCGGTTCTGTTCGACCGGCAAGCAGGGTTTCTCGCGCAATCTCAGCACTGGCGAGATCATCGGTCAGCTGTGGATGGCCGAATTCGCCATGCGCAAGCAGCTCGGTCGCGGCCCGAAGGACGATCGTGTCATCACCAACGTGGTGATGATGGGCATGGGCGAGCCGCTGCTGAACTACGACGCCGTGGTACCGGCGCTGGCTTTGATGCTGGATGACAACGCGTATGGGCTTTCGCGCCGACGCGTAACGGTATCCACCTCCGGCGTGGTTCCGATGATGGACCGCCTTGCGCGCGATGTGCCTGTGGCGCTTGCTGTGTCGCTGCATGCATCCAACGATGCGCTGCGCGACGTGCTCGTGCCGCTCAACAAGAAGTACCCGCTGGCCGAACTGATGGCAGCCTGCCGCCGCTATCTTGAGTTTGCGCCGCGCGATTTCATCACGTTTGAATACTGCATGCTCGATGGCGTCAACGACACCGTCGAGCATGCCCGTGAACTGCTGCGCGTCGTGGCCGACGTGCCGTGCAAGTTCAATCTGATCCCGTTCAACCCGTTCCCGGAATCGGGGTTGAAGCGCTCGAACAATGAGCAGATCCGCCGTTTCTCACAAGTGCTGCTGGATGCCGGCATTGTCACGACTATCCGCAAGACGCGGGGTGACGACATCGATGCGGCCTGCGGTCAGCTCGCCGGCGAGGTCAAAGATCGCACACGCCTGGCCGAGCGCGGCAAGTTCGGCAAGATCGTCGAGATCCCCGTGGTCGGGGCCGACTCAACTCACCGCATGGGTACCGCATGAAGCGTTGGTCGACTGCTGTCAGTCTGGTCTTCACGCTGGCAGCTGCCGGGTGCGCATTGTCGCCGCCGGTCCAGACACAGACACGAGAAGTCACGACCGTCCCCGATCAAAAGGCCGACGCCGGTCGCCGGGCCGCGATCCGATTGCAGCTCGCGACCCAATACTTGGAAGCTGGTCAGAATGCGACAGCGCTTGAGGAAATCAAGAACGCCATCGCGATCGATCCGAACGTCCCGAATGCGTATCACATCCGCGCGTTGGCCTATATGAATCTCGGTCAACGCGAACAGGCAGACGAGAGTTTCCGCAGCGCTCTGGCCGCGACACCGCAAGATGGTGACCTGCTGAACAACTACGGCTGGTTCCTGTGCTCGCAAGGCGGCAAGCCAGATCAAGGCATGACGATGCTGCGCCAGGCCATCGAGACGCCTGCTGCCGCCAGCCCGGCCAAGCCGTGGACGAACCTAGGCGTTTGCCAGATGCGTCAGGGCGATCTGGATGGCGCAGAGAAGAGCCTGACGCGCGCCACCTACATCGACGCAAACAATTTGCTGACCAACCTCACGTTGGCGCAGCTTTACTACAAACGCCGCGAATACGCGCGTGCCATGCCGTTTATCGAACGTGTGAATGGTCGTGGCAATGCGACGGCAGAAAGCCTGTGGCTGGGCGCTCGCATCGCGCGTCGCCTCGGTGACACTTCGCAGCAGAACGCATGGAGCGCGCAATTGCAGCGTCGCTTCCCCAATGCGCCCGAAGAGGCGGCATTCGAACGAGGAGCCTGGGATGACTGACCGCGACGTGGCAAGCGCTGCCGACTTCTCTCACGGCACTGCGCCTGCCTCGAATCCGCCTGCCGCCGCGTCGCCTGAGCGCGACGATGCGTTGCGTCAGATTGCCGAACGCCTGCGCGCCGGCCGTGAGCATCAGCGTCTGACGGTCGACGATCTGGCCACGCGCTTGAAAGTGGCACCGGGCAAGTTGTTGGCGGTGGAATCGGCGGATGTCAGTGCGTTGCCCGACATGACGTTTACCAAGGGCCTCATCCGCGCCTATGCGCGCGCTCTGCAGGTCGATGTCGATGATCAGCTCGCGCGTTTGAACGCGCGTGCGCAGGTCACCAACATCGGATTGCGCCCCGAAGGCGGCCTGGGTGAATCGTTTTCCGACAAGCCGAGCTTTGCCAAGCGTCGGAGCGGCAGTGGCCGCTGGCTGATCGGCGTGCTGATTGCGGTGATTGTGGCGGCCGGCGCGCTCGCTGGTATGGATCGTCTCAAGCAGTGGTTTGCCACGCAAACGGCAGCTACGCAGAACACAGAATCCACAGCAAAGGAAGCATCGGCTGCGGAGCAAACCGCGCCCGCGCAAGTGGCTCCAGCGGCTGAGCAGGCTCCGGCAGAAACGCCGGCCGCTTCTATGCCGACACCGTTGACGCCCGTTACGCCGGCCGCTCCGGCCTCCGGTGTGGTGACTGCGCCGCTGGCGCCCCCGCCTACGCTGCCGCGTTCGGACAACGGTGCCGCGCCGGCGCCCGCTGTAGCCGTTGCGGGTGCCAAGCCGGCTGTGATCAACGTCGACGCTCCAGTCGTTGCGCTGCCGGCAGAAGCCGCCAAGCCGGCTGAATCGGGTGGCGGTACGGTCTCGGTACGCTTCTCCGGTTCGTCTTGGTACGAGATCAAGGACAAGACTGGGAAGACGCTTGCCAGTGGCATTTCCAAGGAAGGTGACGCACGTGATCTGACCGGTACGCCGCCATTCAAGGTCGTCTTCGGCAATGCGGAAGCAGTTGAATCGCTGGCCGTGGGCGGTGCCACCGTCGATCTTCAGAAGTACGCCCGCAATCGCGTGGCACGGGCTACGTTGCCCTGAACCGTTTTGTAAATGGCGCGGCGCTTGTGAGCGGCGCGCCTTGTCTGATCATGGAAATCACCACGCCTCTCGATTGCGCTCCAGCCTTGGTGGGCCCGTTGCCGCGCCGGAACTCGCGCGCGGCCGAGATCCGCTGGGGCGATCGCGTCGTGCATGTCGGCGGCGATGCGCCGGTCTGTGTGCAATCGATGACGAATACCGACACGTCGGACGCCATCGGTACCGCAATCCAGGTGAAGGAACTGGCGCGTGCCGGCTCTGAGTTGGTGCGCATCACAGTGGATACGCCGGCCGCCGCCGCTGCGGTGCCGGCCATCCGCGCGCAGCTCGACCGCATGGGTGTGGATGTGCCGCTGGTGGGGGATTTTCACTACAACGGTCACAAGTTGCTGCAGGACTATCCGGAGTGCGCGCAGGCGCTGTCCAAGTACCGCATCAACCCGGGCAACGTCGGGCAGGGTGCCAAGCGCGACACGCAGTTCGCGCAGATGATCGAGATCGCCTGCCGCTACGACAAGCCGGTGCGTATCGGTGTGAATTGGGGCAGCCTCGATCAGGATTTGCTCGCGCGCATCATGGACGAGAACGCACAGCGTGCAACTCCGTGGGATGCCCGGGCTGTGATGGTCGAGGCGTTGATTACCTCGGCGATCCAGTCTGCGCAGAAGGCTGAAGAACTGGGCTTGCCGGGCAGCCAGATCATCCTGTCGTGCAAGGTCTCGGCAGTGCAGGATCTGATTGCCGTTTACCGTGAATTGGCGCGACGCTGCAATTACGCGCTGCACCTGGGCCTGACCGAGGCCGGCATGGGTAGCAAGGGGATCGTCGCTTCCACGGCGGCGTTGTCGGTGCTGCTGCAGGAAGGCATCGGCGACACGATCCGCATTTCGCTCACGCCGGAGCCGGGTGCGCCGCGCGAGAAGGAAGTCATCGTCGCGCAAGAGATTCTGCAGACCATGGGCCTGCGCAATTTCACCCCCATGGTGATCGCGTGCCCGGGTTGCGGGCGCACGACCAGTACGGTGTTTCAGGAGCTGGCGGCGCGCATCCAGTCGTACCTGCGAGAGCAGATGCCGATGTGGAAGACGCAGTACCCCGGTGTCGAAGAGATGAACGTGGCCGTGATGGGCTGCATCGTCAACGGCCCCGGTGAGAGCAAGCACGCCAACATCGGCATTTCGTTGCCAGGCACGGGCGAATCGCCGGCGGCGCCGGTGTTCGTTGACGGCGTGAAGGTGAAAACGCTGCGCGGCGAACGCATCACAGAAGAATTCCAGACGATCGTCGACGAGTACGTGCGCACGCATTACGGCGCACAGACCCCGGCGACGGTCTAAGCGGCACGGGCTTCAAAACTCGAAGCCCAAGCGCGAAACGACCGGCCGGCCCCCGCATAGAGGTAGATGCGAGAGGCCAGCTTTCAACGTGACATGATGAGCGATACACAAAAACAACGCGTGCAGAAGATCGCCGGCGTCAAAGGCATGAACGACCTGCTGCCCAGTGACGCCCCACTGTGGGAGCACTTTGATAACGCGGTGCGCAGCATGCTGCGCGCCTATGGCTACCAGCAGATTCGCACGCCGATCGTCGAGCAGACGCAATTGTTCGTGCGTGGCATCGGCGAGGTGACGGACATTGTCGAGAAGGAGATGTACACCTTCACCGACGCATTGAACGGCGAACAGCTGACCATGCGCCCGGAAGGCACCGCTGCAGCCGTGCGCGCCGTGATCGAGCACAACCTGCTGTACGACGGCCCGAAGCGCTTGTGGTACACCGGCCCGATGTTCCGCCACGAGCGTCCGCAGCGCGGTCGCTATCGCCAGTTCCATCAGGTGGGCGTGGAAGCGCTGGGCTTTGCGGGCCCGGACATCGACGCAGAAGTCATCCTGATGTGTCAGCGCCTGTGGGACGATCTCGGCTTGGTCGGCCTGAAGCTGGAGCTGAACTCGCTCGGTCAGGCGGAAGAGCGTGCCGCGCACCGAGCCGATCTCATCAAATATCTGGAAGGCTTCCAGGACATTCTGGATGAGGACGGCAAGCGCCGCCTGTACACCAACCCGCTTCGCGTGCTCGACACGAAAAACCCGGCGCTGCAGGAGATGGCCGCCGGCGCGCCGAAGCTGATCGACTACCTGGGTGATGAATCGCGCGCGCACTTTGAAGGCGTGCAGAAGCTGCTTAAGGCGAACAACATTCCGTTCACCATCAACCCGCGTCTGGTGCGCGGGTTGGATTATTACAACCTGACCGTCTTCGAGTGGACGACCGATAAGTTGGGCGCGCAAGGCACCGTGGCCGGTGGCGGCCGCTATGACCCGCTGATCGAGCAGATTGGCGGCAAGCCTGCCCCCGCATGCGGCTGGGCGATGGGGGTAGAACGCATCATTGAACTGTTGCGTGAGGAAAAGCTCGAGCCCGAAGCGCAAGGCTGTGACGTCTACATCGTCCACCAGGGCGATGAGGCGCAGGTGCAGGCGCTGATCGCGGCAGAGCGACTGCGCGATGCCGGCCTCGACGTCATCCTCCACGCCTCGCCGGAAGGCCGCAACGGTAGCTTCAAGTCGCAGTTCAAGCGCGCTGACGCAAGTGGCGCATCCTATGCGGTTATCATTGGCGACGATGAAGTCACCCAAGGTGTTGCGCAGATCAAGCCGCTGCGTGGCGATCCCGCTGCGGATGCCCAGCAGACCGTGCCGTCGGACCAACTGGTCGACCGCCTGATCGATGCCATGGTGGCCAATAACGACTAACCGCGACAGTGCGTTCGGCAGCGAACCACCGCGATTCACTTCCAATATTCAAGCTCTGCAAAGCATGGCCTACGATCTCGAAGAACAGGAACAAATAGAGAGCCTTAAGCACTGGTGGCGTGATAACGGCAACGTGATTACGTGGATCGCCATCGTGGTGCTGCTGGCTGTGGCCGGTTGGTTCGGCTGGAAAAACTGGCAGCGCAAGCAGGCCGGCGAAGCGTCCGTGCTGTACGAGCAGGTGCAGAAGGCCGTTGATGGCAAGGATGCTGAGAAGATCAAGCGCGCCGCAACTGACATGGAGGACAAGTTTGGCGGTACGGCCTACGCGCAGATGAGCGCGCTGGCCGCTGCCAAGGCGCTGTACGAAGCCAACGATGCGGCTGGCGCCAAGGCGCAGTTGCAATGGACGGTTGATCATGCGCGCGACGATGAATACAAGGCGCTCGCCAAGCTGCGCCTGGCTGGACTTTTGCTCGACGAGAAAGCCTACGATCAGGGCATCGCGCTAGTCTCCGGCGACGTTGCGCCGGCGTTCGCCGCGCTGTACGCCGATCGTCGCGGTGATCTGCTGGCCGCGCAGAACAAGAACGAAGATGCCCGTGCAGCCTACAAGCTGGCGCTGGAAAAATTCGGTCCGGCCGATGCTTCGGCGCGCCAGATCGTGCAGTTCAAGCTGGATGCCCTGGGCGGCGCCTGATTGGCGCACCCCGTGCAATTCAACGCATAACAAAAGGATCCCGATTTCATGATTCACGCACTTGAGCAGGGTGGTGTCGCGCGCGGTGTTGCTCAGGCGGCACGCGTGGCAGTGCTGGCACTGGCAGCGACGGCTGTCCTTGGTGGTTGCTCGCTGTTCAGCAGCAAGAACAAGCATGAGCCGGCCAAACTGACGGAAGTTCAGCAAGTGCTGGCCGTGCGCCAGGTGTGGAGCGTGAGCGTCGGCAAGAGCGGCCGCTACGTGATGCAGCCGGCGGTGGCAGGCAACAACGTCTATGTGTCGGCCGCCGGCGGTACTGTGACCGCCCTGGATGGCGCCACCGGTCGCACGGTCTGGCAAGGCAAGGCGGACGTCGACCTGACCTCCGGCCCTGGCAGCGATGGCACGCTGACGGCGGTGGCAGGTGAGAAGGGCGCGGTCATCGCGTTCGACGAAAAGGGCGCGCAGAAGTGGAAGATCGCCGTCAACGGTGAAGTCCTGACGGCGCCGCTGGTGGGCCAAGGATTGGTGATCGTCCGTACGACCGATGGCCGCGTCATGGGTCTGGACCCCAGCAATGGCGAACGCAAATGGATTTACCAGCGTTCTCCGTCGGCGCTGAACCTGCGCAGCAGTCTGCCGATGATTTTTTCCGGCGATAACATCATCCTCGGATTTGCAGGTGGCAAGCTGGGCGCGCTGTCGGCCAGCAACGGCGCCTTGCGCTGGGAAGCTGCCGTGTCGTATCCGCGTGGGGTATCGGAAATCGAGCGCCTGAACGATGTGACCGGGGCGCCGTCGATCAACGGTTCGCAAGTCTGTGCAGCCAGCTTCCAAGGGCGCGTGGCGTGTTTCGATACGAGCACCGGCGCACCGCGCTGGGGTCGTGATTTCTCGTCGCCGACCGGTGTGACGCAAGATGATGACGGGCTGTTCGCCGCTGACGAGAAGTCGGTGGTCTACGGTTTTAACGCACAAAATGGCGCCGATCTCTGGAAGAACGACGCGCTGCTGTGGCGCGACCTCGGTACGCCGCTGGCATTTGGCCGTGCGGTCATCGTGGGCGATTCCGAAGGTTGGCTGCATTTCCTGTCGCGTGATGACGGCAAGTTCGTCGCCCGCGTGAAAACCGATAGCAGTGCCATTGGTGCAGCACCCGTGGTGGTTGGCCAGACGCTGGTCGTGCAAACCCGCGGTGGCGGTGTCTACGGCTATCTGCCGAAATAACATTGGCCGCCGCGGCCCGGATGGGCTGTGGCGGCACACGCATCACATCGGGGCGGCATCGCCGCCTTGGACTTGCGCCCGCGTACCCCGCGGGCGTCTTGCATCTGTGTCGTCAGGCATTCAGCCGTGCAGATGCCAACCGCAGTTGCAACACTCAGAATTTGCCGTGGCGCCTTTCGCGCGCGGCACACAAGCATGAAACCAGTCATTGCCCTCGTAGGGCGGCCGAATGTCGGCAAATCGACCCTCTTCAACCGTCTGACGCGCTCGCGTGACGCGTTGGTCGCTGATATCCCTGGCCTGACGCGCGATCGCCACTACGGCGAAGGCCGCGTGGGCGACCGTCCGTTCATTGCCATCGATACGGGCGGCTTCGAACCCGTCGCCAAGGACGGCATCGTTGCAGAGATGGCCAAGCAGACGCGTCAGGCCGTGGTCGAGGCCGATGTCGTGATCTTTATCGTCGATGGTCGTCTGGGGCTGGCACCTCAGGATCGTGTGATTGCCGACTACCTGCGCAAAACCGGGCGCCGTATCCTTTTGGCCGTCAACAAGGCTGAGGGCATGCGCTACACCGCCGTCGCCAGCGATTTCTACGAGCTTGGCCTGGGCGATCCGGCTGCCATCTCGGCCGCGCACGGTGATGGGGTCAATGATCTGGTGGCCGAGGCGCTCGACCTGGCGTTTGCCGAGCGCCCTGAACTTGCCGAGGCAGCGGACGCGCACGACCACGGCACCCGCATTGCCATCGTTGGCCGTCCGAACGTGGGCAAGTCGACGCTGGTGAACGCGCTCATCGGCGAAGAGCGTGTGATCGCGTTCGATATGCCGGGCACCACGCGCGACGCCATCTATGTGGATTTCGAGCGTAACGGCAAGCCTTACACGCTCATCGATACGGCCGGCTTGCGCAAGCGTGGCAAGGTGTTCGAGGCAATCGAGAAGTTCTCGGTGGTGAAGACGCTGCAGTCGATTGCCGACGCCAACGTGGTTGTGCTGATCCTCGACGCGCAGCAGGACATTTCCGACCAGGATGCACATATCGCCGGGTTCATCGTCGAGTCCGGGCGCGCGCTGGTAATCGGCGTGAACAAGTGGGATGGCCTGACCGGCCATGCACGCGATCGAATCAAGCACGATATGGAGCGCAAGCTGCAGTTCCTGTCGTTTGCCAACGTGCATTACATCTCCGCCAAGGAGGGCACGGGCATTGGCGCGCTGATGAAGTCCGTGGATGCCGCTTACGCCGCCGCCATGGTCAAGCTGCCGACACCTAAGCTCACGCGCGTGCTCATGGAGGCAGTCGAGTATCAGCAGCCGCGTCGTGCCGGCGTCTCGCGCCCGAAGCTGCGCTACGCGCACCAGGGCGGTTCCAACCCGCCAATCGTGGTGATTCACGGCAACGCGCTGTCGAATATCCCCGAGACCTATCGCCGCTTCCTGGAGGGGCGTTTCCGAGAGGCGTTCCAACTGAAGGGCACACCGCTGCGGATCGAATTTCGTACGAACAAAAACCCGTACGCACAATCGAACGATTGAGCAGCGCGAGGGCGGTGCTCGACGGCGGGGGCGTGTGACGCGGGGACAGTCGAACGGGGGATCACCAAAAAGGCCGAGCCATTTCATATGGCGGGGTCATCGGTTTTCCGTTTGCTTTCCCTGATTTCTAAGGCTAAATTCTCGAGACATGGCGCTTGGTGTCTGCAAACCCAGGCGCCATTGGCGTCATTTGGACGCGTCTGGCCGACTCTTTTGACGAACTTTTTTTGCGTCGACTGCTTGAACCCGGGCTTCCTAGCCCCATAACCCACCACTAAACCTATAAATCTGGAGTGTGCCATGAGCAACAAAGGGCAATTGCTACAAGACCCGTTTCTGAATGCGCTGCGTAAGGAGCATGTGCCGGTGTCGATCTATCTCGTCAACGGTATCAAGCTGCAAGGCAACATCGAGTCGTTCGACCAATACGTCGTGCTCCTGCGTAATACCGTGACGCAGATGGTGTACAAGCATGCGATCTCCACCGTGGTGCCGGCCCGTGCCGTGAATTTCCGCGTGGACGAAGCGCCTGACGCCTGATTCTGCCTCGCTCCCGCCGCCGTCCGCGCGGCGGGACGCACCCACCCCGTTTCTCCTTTCTCTATTCCCCCGTTTGGCATCTCATCCCACCTCCAGCTCGGAGCCGACGCGCGCCATCTTGGTCGCTGTCGATTTCGGCAAACATGATTTCCAGGAAAGTCTGAGTGAACTGGCGCTGCTGGCCTCCACAGCTGGCTCTGAACCTGTGCGCGCGGTTACGGGCAAGCGTTCCCGGCCTGATGCAGCGCTGTTCATCGGCGCAGGCAAGGCCGAAGAGGTGAGGATTGCCGCAGACGAGGAAGACGCGGAAATCGTCATCTTCAACCATGCGCTGAGTCCTGCTCAGCAGCGTAACCTCGAGCGCTTTTTCGGGCGCCACGTGGTGGACCGGACCGGCCTCATCCTCGATATTTTCAGCCAGCGCGCGCAAAGCCACGTCGGCAAGGTACAGGTGGAACTCGCTCGCGTGCGATATCAGGCGGCGCGTCTGGTGCGGGCGTGGAGCCACTTGGAGCGCCAGAAAGGCGGGGTCGGCCTGCGCGGCGGCCCGGGCGAGCGTCAGCTCGAGCTGGACCGGCGGATGTTGGATGAACGCGCCAAGCGGCTATCGTCCGAGTTGGACAAACTGCAGCGTCAGCATGACACGCAGCGCCGTTCGCGCAGCCGCAACGACGCGTTTTCCGTCTCCCTGGTCGGCTATACCAACGCCGGCAAATCGACGCTGTTCAATGCGCTGACCAAGGCACGTGCGTACGCGGCCAACCAATTGTTCGCCACGTTGGATACGACGTCGCGCCGGCTGTACCTGGAAGGGCTGGGCAATGTGGTGCTGTCGGATACGGTCGGCTTCATCCGCGATTTGCCGACGCAACTGGTGGCTGCTTTCCGCGCCACGCTGGAAGAGACCGTCCACGCCGACGTGCTGCTGCATGTGGTGGACGCCGCCAGCACCGTCAAGCACGAGCAGATGGAGCAGGTGGATCGCGTGCTGGATGAAATCAACGCCAGCGGCATCCCGCAGATTCTGGTGATGAACAAGATCGACGCGGCGGAGGAGTTGCGTGCGGCTGGCCCGCGCATCGAGCGCGACGAAACCGGCGCCGTGCGGCGTGTGTTCGTTTCTGCCATTGAAGGTACCGGGCTTGATCTATTGCGCGAGGCGCTGGTCGAGACCGCGATCCGCCTGCGGGAGAACCCTGCGTCGCATGGCGGCGATTTCGATCCGCGTTTCGATACCCGCCGTGATTCGCTGCCGGCGCACCGTGACGAACTGTCGCAAAGCTTGCCGAACAGCGGTTCTTCAGCCAAAGGTGACGAAGAGGGCTGATAGAATGCCCCGTCACTCCTTCGCAGTCAGCCAATCAGGACAAGCCCGACCGCTCATGCCCGAGATTTCGACCCAGTCTTCTTCCATAGCCTCGCCGCGTAACGTGCGAGGTTTGTGGCACCGCTTGCGTGTGCTGCTTTCGCTGAACGATCCTCGCTGGGGTCGCGGCGATGACAACAACGCCGAGCGCGAAGGCAAAGACGAGCCAAAGCGTCAAAGCAAGCCGCCTCAGGACGGCCCCCCCGACCTCGACGAGTTGTGGCGCGACTTCAATCGCCGCCTGAATAACCTGTTCGGTCGCAAGGATAGCGGTAACGGTAACGATGGCCCCACGCCACTGCGTCCGGGTAACGGCCGAAGCGGTTCAGGCCTGGGCGTCGGTGTGCTGCTGGCGGTGCTTGTTGGCCTGTGGCTGGCCAGCGGTTTCTTTATCGTGCAGGAAGGCCAGACTGGCGTGATCCTGCAGTTTGGCCGCTTCAAGTATCTGGCAACGCCAGGTATCAACTGGCGCTTGCCGTATCCGATCGAATCGCACGAGATCGTGAACCTGTCGGGTGTGCGTACGCTTGAAATCGGTCGTACGACGCAGATCAAGGACACGAACCTGAAAGACTCGTCGATGCTCACGCAGGACGAGAACATCGTCGACGTGCGGTTCTCGGTTCAGTACAACATTGCCAACCCCGTCGACTACCTGTTTTACAACCGTACGGACCGCGGCGGCGATGAAGAACTGGTGACGCAGGCGGCTGAGACGTCGGTGCGCGAGATCGTCGGCCGCAACAAGATGGACGCGGTGCTGTACGAAGGTCGCGATGCCGTTGGCCGCAACCTAGCCGAGTCGATTCAACGCATCTTGTCGGCGTACAAGACCGGCATCCGAATCCTTAGCGTCAACGTGCAGAGCGTGCAGCCGCCCGAGCAGGTGCAGGCCGCGTTCGATGACGTGACCAAGGCGGGCCAGGACCGCGAGCGTGCCATCTCCGAAGGTCAGGCTTATGCCAACGACGTGGTGCCCCGCGCCAAGGGTACGGCCGCACGTCTGGGTGAAGAGGCGCAAGGCTACAAGGCACGGGTCATCGCACGTGCGGAAGGTGATGCGGCTCGCTTTGCGTCGGTGCAACGCGAATACGCGAAGGCGCCGCAGGTCACGCGCGACCGTATTTATCTGGAAACCATGCAGGACATTTACGCCAACTCGACCAAAGTGCTGGTCGATCAGAGCAATGGCAGCCTGTTGTATCTGCCGCTGGACAAGCTGATCGCGCAAACGCAGGGCGATACATCGCGTTCGGCTGCCGCGCCTGGTGCGTCGCCCCAGGATAGTGGGTCTGCGCAAGGCGTGCCGACTCCCTCCAATCCGTCACCGGCCAATGACGCAGACTCGCGCTCGCGCGAAGCACTGCGCAACCGTGACCGTGATTCGCGCTAACAGGAGGGCACTATGAATCGTCTGATTTCTGCCTTCGTGGCGCTGGTCATTGCCCTGGCGGTGTTCTCGTCGGTGGTGTTCGTGGTGGACCAGCGGCAGTACGCCGTGGTGTTCGCCTTTGGTGAGATCAAACAGGTCATCAAGGAGCCGGGGCTGCATTTCAAGCTTCCGCCGCCGCTGCAGAACGTGGTGTTCATGGATAAGCGCCTGCAGACCATCGATGTGGCCGGCGCCGATCGTTTCATCACGGCTGAAAAGAAGAACCTGCTGGTCGACTGGTTTGTGAAGTGGCGCGTGTCTGATCCGCGTCTGTTCTACGTGAGCTTCAAGGGCGATAATCGCCTCGCGCAGGACAGCATGACGCAGAAGATCAACTCCATCGCTCGCGATGAGTTTGCGCGCCGCACCGTGTCTGACGTGGTATCGACGGATCGTGAAGCGGTGATGCAGAGCATCCTCAAGGGCGTGCAGGAGTACGGCAAGTCGGTCGGCGTAGACATCATCGACGTGCGTCTGAAGCGGGTGGACCTGCTGGCCAGCGTGACCGAATCGGTCTACCGCCGCATGGAAGCCGAGCGCAAGCGCGTGGCCAACGAGCTGCGTTCGACGGGTGCTGCAGAGGGCGAGAAAATCCGCGCCGATGCCGATCGTCAGCGCGAAGTCGTCCTGGCCGATGCCTACCGCGATGCGCAGAAGATCAAGGGTGAGGGCGACGCCCGCGCCGCTGACATTTACGCCGATGCGTTTGGCCGTGATCCGCAGTTCGCCGCATTCTGGCGCTCCATGGAGGCGTATCGTGCATCGTTCCGCGATCGGAAGGACGTGATGGTGCTGCAGCCGAACAGCGATTTCTTCAAATACATGCGCAGCCCGAACGGCGGCGGCTCGGCGCCAGCGCCGGCTGCCCAGACGGGGCGCCATCGCTAGTACAATGCGTCGCTGATCATTTGAGGCGGACAAACCCCGGCTTGCCGGGGTTTTGTTCGTTCGCCAACCGCACCCCATGGAAGAGTCACTCCCCACCGTTTTGCTTGCAGCGTGCGCGCTGGTGCTCGTAGTCGAGGGCATCTTGCCGTTCGTGGCACCACGGGCCTGGCGACGCGCCTTCCAGACGCTGACCGAGCTGCCGGACGAAAAGCTTCGCGTGATCGGCCTAGTGTCGATGGCGATTGGCCTCATCCTCCTGCGGTTGCTGCATCGCTAGCGCACTGCCTGCGTTTTTACGAATTTCTGCTGTACCAAGACTCCCGAGCGAGACCGCCATGCCGACCAATTGGCTGCTGCCTGAATCCATTGCTGATGTGCTGCCTTCCGAGGCGCGCAAAATTGAAGAGTTGCGCCGCCGCATGCTCGACCTGTTCCGCACTTACGGCTATGAACTGGTCATGCCCCCGATGCTGGAGTACATCGAGTCGCTGCTTTCGGGCACCGGTCACGATCTGGACCTGAAGACGTTCAAGCTGGTCGATCAACTTTCGGGCCGCACCATCGGCCTGCGCGCCGACATCACGCCGCAAGTCGCCCGTATTGATGCCCACTTGCTGAACCGCGCTGGCGTGACGCGTCTTTGCTATGCGGGATCGGTATTGCATACGCGCCCGAGTGGATTCCACGTCACGCGCGAGCCGCTGCAGATTGGGGCCGAAATCTATGGCCATGCAGGCCTGGAAGCCGATCTGGAAATTCAGGAGCTGATGCTCGCCGCGCTATCGGGCGCGGGGCTGGCCGATGTACGCCTGGACCTTTGCCACGTTGGGGTGGTGGCGGCGTTGCTGGAACAATCGCCGGTTGCTGTCGGCCTTCAGGACGACCTCTTCACGGCGCTCGCCGCCAAGGATGTCCCCGCTTTGCGCGCTATCACGGCCGACTTACCGCCGACACAGCGTGACGCCATCAACATGTTGCCGGCACTGTACGGCGGTGTCGATGTGCTGGACCGTGCGCGTAAGCAGTTGCCCGCGCTGCCCGCCATCGGACGTGCGCTGGACGATTTGGCTACGCTGGCCGAGCGCGCAGGCGGTGCAACCGTCAACATCGACCTGGCCGACCTGCGCGGCTACCACTACCACAGTGGTGTGATGTTTACTGCCTATGTGGCCGGTGTGCCGAATGCTGTGGCACGTGGCGGCCGGTATGACAAGGTCGGAGAGGCTTTCGGCCGTGCTCGCCCGGCGACCGGCTTTTCGCTGGACCTGCGTGAGGTCGCCGGCATTTCGCCGGTGGAGGCGCGCGCCGCTGCCATCCACGCACCTTGGTCGGGCGATGCCAAGCTTCGTGAGGCGATCGCTGCGCTGCGCGCGGCGGGCGAGATTGTCATCCAGTCGCTGCCGGGCCACCCGGAAGATCTGGAGGAGTTCGCTTACGATCGGCAACTCGTTGAAGAGGGCGGTCGCTGGATCGTCAAGCCCCGCAACGCTTCGGTCTGAAGTTGTTGCATAACGTTGTGTAAATACCCGGTAATTCCAGGGAAGGCCCTGGCAACAAGGGTAGAATACGTTTTTAACCCATCTGCAAATTCAACATGTCCGCACCAGCAGTGAGCCAAGGACGCAATGTCGTCGTCATCGGCACCCAGTGGGGTGACGAAGGTAAAGGGAAAATCGTCGATTGGCTGACCGATCATGCGCAAGGCGTGGTTCGTTTCCAGGGCGGACATAACGCAGGCCATACCCTCATCATCGGCGGCAAGAAGACGATTCTGCGTCTGATTCCGTCGGGCATCATGCGCGATGGCGTCGCGTGCTACATCGGCAACGGCGTCGTGCTCTCGCCTGAAGCGCTGTTCAAAGAAATCGACGAGCTGGAATCGGCCGGCGTGCAGGTGCAGAACCGCCTGCGCATTTCAGAAGCAACCAACCTGATCCTGCCGTACCACGTGGCCATCGACAAGGCGCGCGAAGCCAAGCGCGGCGCCGCCAAGATCGGTACCACCGGCCGCGGTATCGGCCCGGCATACGAAGACAAGGTGGCCCGCCGCGCGCTGCGTGTGCAGGACCTGTTCGACCCGGCTTACTTCGCCGAGCGTCTGCGCGAGAACCTCGACTTCCACAACTTTGTCCTGACGCAGTACCTGAATCACCCGGCGCTGGATTTCCAGCAGACCCTGGACGAGATGCTGTCGTATGCAGGCCGCATTGCCCCGATGGTGACGGATGTGTCGGCCGAACTGTTTGCCGCTAACGCTGCCGGCAAGAACCTGATGTTCGAAGGCGCGCAAGGCACGCTGCTCGATATCGACCACGGCACGTATCCGTTCGTCACGTCGAGCAACTGCGTGGCAGGCAATGCCGCTGCGGGTGCGGGCGTTGGTCCGGGCCAGCTGCATTACATCCTTGGCATTACCAAGGCGTATTGCACGCGCGTGGGTTCCGGCCCGTTCCCGAGCGAGCTGTATGACGCGGACAACCCGGCGCGCCAAGATCCGATCGGCGTGCGTCTGGCCAATGTCGGCAAGGAATTCGGCTCGGTCACGGGCCGGCCACGCCGCACTGGCTGGCTGGATGCCGCCGCCCTGCGTCGTGCGATCCAGATCAATGGTGTGTCGGGCCTGTGCATGACCAAGCTCGATGTGCTGGATGGCCTGGAAACCCTCAAGCTGTGCGTCGGCTACATGCTCGATGGCAAGCAAATCGACATCCTGCCGCGTGGCTCCGATGCCGTGGGGCGTTGCCAGCCGATCTACGAAGAATTCCCGGGTTGGAACACCTCGACGTTCGGACTGAAGGAGTGGGACGCGCTGCCCGAGACCGCCCAGGCTTACCTGAAGCGCGTCGAGGAAGTGGCTGGCATTCCGATCGCCATGATCTCGACCGGTCCTGACCGCGACGAGACCATCCTGCTGCGTCATCCCTACAAGGACTGACGCGCTGCTCTCAGATTCGCCCGGTGATTCGCCGGGCGAATTTGCATGGAGCGCCGTTTTTCATAGAACACGATAGCGGCAACTCACGCCGCATTCACGATACGAAGAGGTACACCATGAACCAGCCGATCAACGACGACTCGCACCTGTGGGTGTCTTGGGATGACTACCACGGCCTGATCGAGCGCCTGGCGCTCGTCGTGCACGAGTCGGGCTGGAAATTTGACAAGATCCTGTGCCTGGCGCGCGGCGGCTTGCGCGTTGGCGATCAGCTTTCGCGCATTTACGACCTGCCGTTGGCCATCCTGGCGACCAGCAGCTATCGCGAAGCCGCTGGCACACAGCAGGGAGATCTCGACATCGCGCAATACATCACCATGACCCGTGGCGAGCTGTCGGGCCGCGTGCTGTTGGTGGATGATCTGGTGGATTCGGGCATCACGCTGGAGCGCGTTGGGCGTCACCTGAAGGAGCGCTATCCGGCCGTGACTGACGTGCGTACCGCTGTGCTGTGGCACAAGGCATGCTCGAAGATCAAGCCTGATTATGCCGTGCAGTTTCTTGCGACCAATCCGTGGATCCATCAGCCGTTCGAGGAGTACGACACGCTGCGCCCGCATAACTTGGCGGCCTGGATCAAGCGCGGCAAGTCACGTTCAGCCGGCAACGGCGAGGCGCCGGCAGTTTGAGACGTTGGTCGGTTGCGTCGAGGCGCGAATGGAGTGGCGTGTGCGGCTTGCGTCGTGCGTGCCACTTCGGTAACCTGCTGTCACGGGCAGCAATATTGGCCCGAAACCCGCGTACGGATTGGCTTTGCAGGAGTTGTCCAATGCCAGGTGCGCGGTTGATCGAAGCGAGGTGTGTCTTTGTGGATGCACTGGGCTTCGAGCCCACCCAGCGTTTGGGGCAGGTGAGTCCGGTGAGTCTGGCTCGGCCCTGGCGCGATAGCCAAGACACAATGCACGTCGCACTTCGCGGAATGTCGCATCAGCAACTGAACAACGGCAATCCGGCCGCGGAAAAGAAAAACGGCGCAACTTGCGTTGCGCCGTTCCTAAACTCTGGTGCCCAGGAGAGGACTCGAACCTCCACGGAGTTACCCGCTAGTACCTGAAACTAGTGCGTCTACCAATTCCGCCACCTGGGCAGGTGTGCGTGTACCGAAGCTGTAATTATTACGGGGTCCAGCGATCCTGTCAACACTCTAGAAGAAAAAATTGAATCAACCGACTTATCCGATCCCAAGCCGCGAGGAAATCCTCGGTGTGCTGCGCACGTCGGGGTCTCCGCTGTCTGCTACCGATATTGCCAAGACGCTGTCTGTCACGCGCAAGGAGCATGACGGCTTTATCAAGCGTCTGACCGCCATGGAGCGGGATGGTCAGATCGAACTCAACCGCAAGGGGCGCTACGAACTGGCGCACCAGCCCAACTTCATCGAAGGGCGCGTGATTGGCCATCGCGATGGCTTCGGCTTCTTCGTGCGCGATGACGGCGAGCCCGATATTTTCCTGCCCGAGCGCGAGATGCAGAAGGCCATGCACGGTGACCGCGCCTTGGTGCGTGCCGTCGGCTACGACCGCCGCGGGCGCTCGGAAGGGCAGATCGTCGAGATACTGCAGCGGGCGAACAAGCGCGTCATCGGGCGGTTGCTGTCGGAAAGCGGCACGCTGGTTGTGGCGCCGGAAGACAAGCGCCTGGGCCGCGACATCCTGATTGCCCCGAAGGGGCAGGGCAAGGCCAAGGTCGGCCAAGTGGTAAGCGTTGAGATCCTGGAATATCCGGACCGCTACGTACAACCGATCGGCCGCGTGGTCGAAGTGCTGGGTGAGATTGACGATCCTGGCATGGAGATCGAAATCGCCGTGCGCAAGTACGGCGTGCCGCACGAGTTTTCTGAGCCGACGCAGCGCGAGGCGGAAGCGCTGCCCGACGTGGTCCGTGATGCCGATCTGGCTGGTCGCATCGACTTGCGCGATGTGTCGCTCGTCACCATCGACGGTGAAGATGCACGCGACTTCGATGACGCCGTCTACGCGGAGCCTGTCAAGATCGGCCGCACCAAGGGCTGGCGTCTGATCGTGGCGATTGCCGACGTGTCGCATTACGTGCGGCCCGGACATCCGCTGGATGCAGACGCCATTGATCGCGCGACCTCGGTCTATTTCCCGCGCCGCGTGATCCCGATGCTGCCGGAGAAGCTCTCCAACGGCTTGTGCTCATTGAATCCGGAAGTGGACCGTCTGTGCATGGTTTGCGACGCGGTGATCACGGCCAAGGGCGAGATCAAGGCTTATCAGTTCTACCCGGCGGTGATGCATTCGAAGGCACGCCTGACCTACAACGAGGTCTGGGCGATTCTGTCGAACGTGAAGGGTCCGGAGGCTGCCAAGCGGGCGCCGCTGGTGCCGCATCTGCAGGACCTGTACGAGCTGTATCAGACGCTGCTCAAGGCGCGCCGCGAGCGTGGCGCGATCGACTTCGACACCACCGAGACGTACATCGTTTGCAACGCGCAGGGCAAGATCGAGCAGATCCTGCCGCGCACCCGCAACGACGCGCACAGGCTGATCGAGGAGTGCATGCTGACGGCCAACGTCTGCGCGGCCGAGATGCTGGAGAAGTACAAACATCCGGCGCTGTACCGCATCCACGCTGGCCCGACGGAAGAAAAGCTGCAGGCGCTGCGGGCCTTCCTGAAAACGAGCGGCTTGACGCTGGGTGGTGGCGACAAGCCGCAGGCTGCCGATTACGCAGAACTGATGGAAAAAGTGGCAGCGCGTCCAGACGCGCCGATGCTGCAGACCATGCTGCTGCGCTCGATGCAGCAAGCGGTTTACAGTCCGGACAACATCGGCCACTTTGGCCTTGCGTATGAGGCATATGCGCACTTCACCAGCCCGATCCGCCGCTATCCGGATTTGCTGGTCCATCGCTCCATCAAGGCGATCCTGCATCGCACGCGCTACGTGCCGGCGATGGCACCGGGCGTTCAGTTGAATAGCGCGCTGTCGCCCAAGGCGCGCCGTTTGCAAGCCGAAGCCGAGAAAGGCGTGCCGGCAGCGGTCGTCAACAAGGCCAAGACAGAAGCGATCTGGAATGAACTGGGCGTGCACTGTTCGACCAACGAACGTCGCGCCGACGAAGCCTCGCGCGATGTCGAAGCCTGGCTCAAGTGCTATTTCATGCGCGACAAGCTCGGCAACGAGTTCTCGGGCACCGTCAGCGCTGTCACATCGTTCGGCATCTTTGTGCAGCTCGACGAGCTGTACGTGGAAGGCTTGGTACACGTGACCGAGCTGGGCAGCGATTACTTCCAATACGACGAAGCCCGCAACGAACTGCGCGGCGAACGCACGGGCATCCGTTATCGCCTGACCGACCGCGTGCGCGTGCAGTTGCTGCGCGTGGATCTGGATGCCCGGAAGATGGATTTCCGCCTGATCCAGGAGCCTTCAACCAAGGCGCTGCGCCCGGCCAAGGTGACCGGTGCGCCGGAAGCCGCGACCGCGCGTCAGCCCGCCGGGGCAACGCCGGCGCCCTCGGTTGGCCGCAAGAAACCGCGCCAGTTAGCCGCATTGCTGGGCGGTACGGCCAAACCGGAGGAGTCGTTCGACGAGACGCTCGATCGCGTTATCGAAGAGCAGCCGGTGTTCGAGCCGGGTGGCCGTGCGCTGCCCCCGGGCCATGCCCACGCCAAGCCAGCGCGCAAGAAGCAGCCGGCGCGCAGCACGAAGCCCAAGGGCGGCGCCAAGACCGCCGCGCCGCGCAAGGCAGCAGGCCAGGCCCCGCGCAAGACCAAGGGGCGTTAAAGCGGGCGGGGAGCGTGGGCAGACGGGTACAATCGCGCCATGTCTAAATCCAAGCTCCTCATCGGCTTTCATGCCGTTACCGCCCGACTGCGCCACGGCGCCAAGTCGATCGACGAAATCTACTTCGAGGCCAACCGCCGCGACCGCCGCATGCAGGATTTCCTGAAAGTGGCGGAAGCAGCGGGCGTGCGTCTCATCCCCGCTGACGCCGACCGCCTGCGCGGCATCGCCGGCACCGACCGCCACCAGGGCGTGGTTGCCAAGGCAGAGTCACTGTCGCTGGCGCTCAATCTTGATGAACTGCTCGACGGCATTGAAGGTACGCCGCTGCTGCTGGTGCTCGACGGTGTGACCGATCCGCATAACCTGGGCGCGTGCCTGCGGGTGGCCGATGCTGCCGGCGCGCATGCCGTGATTGCACCGAAGGACCGCAGCGTTGGCATCAACACGACGGTCGCCAAGGTGGCCAGCGGCGCGGCCGAAACCGTCCCGTACATCACCGTGACCAACCTGGCGCGCACGCTGCGCGAGCTGCAGGAACGTGGCGTGTGGGTGATCGGCACGGCAGACGAAGCCGAACAGGATCTCTATCAGGCAGACTTCAAGGGCCCCATTGCCATCGTGATGGGCGCCGAAGGTGAGGGCATGCGTCGCCTCACGCGCGAGACGTGCGACGCGCTGGTCAGCATTCCGATGGCGGGCAGCGTGGAAAGCCTGAACGTGTCGGTGGCCAGCGGCGTGTGCCTGTTTGAAGCTGTGCGCCAACGCGCAGCGGCACCTGCCAAGAAGTAATGCGCGTCGAACCCACGGCCGCATCCGATGCGGCTGCATTGGCCCAGGCCCACGCCTGGGTCGAGGCCGCCCAGCACGTTATGGTGCTGACGGGGGCTGGCGTTTCGGCCGAGTCCGGCGTGCCCACGTTTCGTGATGCATTGACCGGCCTGTGGTCGCGCTTCAACCCCGAAGACATGGCCACCGAGGCCGCGTACCGCAAGCACCCGCGCATGGTGTGGGACTGGTATCAGGAGCGCCGCGAGCGCGTGCTGCAGGCGCAGCCGAATCCCGCCCATCTGGCGATTGCCGCGCTGGCCAAGCGCAAGACGGTGACGCTCGTCACGCAGAACGTCGATGGCTTACATCAGCGCGCCGGCAGCGAAGGCGTGATCGAGCTGCATGGCAACCTGTTCGCCAACAAGTGGCTTGGCGGCTGCGGCAAATGCGATGTCGCCACGGCCGTGCCAGGCAGGCCGCCGCGTTGTGCGACGTGTGGCGCGATGCTGCGCCCAGGCGTGGTGTGGTTTGGCGAGCAACTGCCGCTCGTGGCGAACTACCGCGCTGAAGAGGCCGCCAACACGTGTGACGTATGCCTGGTTGTGGGCACGTCCGGCATGGTGTATCCGGCGGCCGGGCTGCCGGGGTTGGCAAAGGACCACGGCGCCAAGGTGATCGTCGTGAATCCGGAGCCTAGCGCGCTGGATGCAACGGCCGATCTGGTGATCCACCAGCCGGCGGGCGTGTGCCTGCCCGCCATGCTGGGATAAGGCGCGCGTTCTTCTTACGCTGCCACGCGCAGCGGCTCAATCAACGCTTCCAACTTGACCGCGTCCGCCGCAAACAGGCGGATGCCTTCGGCCAGCTTTTCGGTGGCCATGGCATCGGCGTTCATGTGCCAGCGGAACGATTTCTCGTCGGCCGGCAGGCGCACGATGTTGGCGGCGTTGGCATTGTCCGGCGAGAGCTTGCGTTCGACCGGCGCGTCGGACTGCTGCAACTGGGCGAGCAGATCCGGGCTGATGGTCAGGAGGTCGCAGCCAGCGAGTTCAACGATCTGCGAGATGTTGCGGAAGCTCGCGCCCATCACTTCGGTCGGGTAGTCGAACTTCTTGTAGTAGTTATAGATGCGCAGGACAGACTGCACGCCCGGGTCGTTCGCTCCGCCTTGCGCGACCGGGTCCCAGTTGGCGCCGGCGTCCTTTTTGTACCAGTCGTAGATGCGGCCGACAAAGGGCGAGATGAGCTGCACGCCCGCTTCCGCACATGCCACCGCCTGGGCCAGCGAGAAGAGCAGCGTCATGTTGCAGCGGATGCCTTCGGTGCGGAGCTGATCCGCCGCGCGGATGCCTTCCCACGTCGACGCGATCTTGATCAGCACGCGTTCGCGCGCCACGCCCCGCGCCTCGTACAACGAGATCAAATGTTTGGCCTTGGCGACCGTCGCCTCGGTGTCGAACGACAGGCGCGCATCGACTTCGGTCGACACGCGGCCCGGGATGATCGACAGGATTTCGCAGCCGAATGCCACGAGCACGGCATCGATGATGTCTTCCACACTGTCGCTGCGGGCGTCGCGCACGGCTTGTTCCAGCAGCGGGCGGTATTCGGCTTTCTGCACGGCTTTGAGGATCAGCGACGGATTGGTCGTTGCATCGTGCGGCGCGTAGGCGCGCATGGCCTGGAAATCGCCTGTGTCGGCGACGACGGTGGTGAACTGCTTGAGTTGATCGAGCTGAGTCATGAAGCGAGTCCGAAGTACGTTCCAGCGTTGCGCTGGAGGTGGAAAGGTGAATCGATTGTACTCCGCAGGTTTGGCTCCGCCAGCCGGCCGAGAGCCATCGAATTGATCCGGTACACTACCGGGTTTTCCGATCCCGACCGAGTTTTGCGATGACGCAGGATGAACTGAAGGCGCTGGTGGCGCAGGCTGCAGCAGATTACGTATTGGCCAACGTGCCCGAGGGCGCGGTGCTGGGTGTCGGCACCGGCTCGACGGCCAACCTGTTCATCGACGCCATGGCGCCGCACAAGGCGCGCTTTGCTGGCGCGGTGTCCAGCTCGGAGGCGTCAACGCGTCGGCTGCAGGGCCATGGCTTCACGGTGCTCGATTTGAACGAAGTCGATGTCATTCCCGTCTACGTGGACGGCGCTGACGAAATCGACGCCTCGGGCGCCATGATCAAGGGCGGCGGCGGTGCGCTCACGCGTGAAAAGATCGTTGCCTCGGTTGCCAGCGTGTTCGTCTGCATTGCTGACGGCAGCAAGCTCGTTGAGACGATGGGCACCTTCCCACTGCCGGTGGAAGTGGTGCCCATGGCGCGCGCCGCCGTTGCTCGCCAACTGGCTGCGCTGGGTGGCCAACCGCGTCTGCGCATGACCAAGGAAGGCCAGATCTACAAGACCGATAACGGCAACGTGATCATAGACGTGGTGGGCCTGCGGATTGCGGATCCGAAGGGCTTGGAATCGATCGTCAACGATATTCCGGGCGTGGTGACGGTCGGCCTGTTTGCAAAGCGCGGCGCCAACGTGCTGCTGCTGGGAACGGAAGCGGGTGTGCAGCGGCGCGATTTCTGATCGCTAGCCGTTTCTCAGCGAAAGGCTGCTCATGTAAATGGGCAGCTTTTTTTATGCTTTTTGCGGCACTTTGGATTACCGTTGACCAAACAAAAAGCCGTTCAGTTTGTGCTGAACGGCTTTGTTTTTGATCGCGGCAAATCAGGCCGAGGGCGGCGGCACGTAGCCGGCAGCCTCGTCTGCGCCGTCGCCAAAGAAATACTTCTCGGTCTGCTTGAGCAGGTACTGGCGTGCGCGCGAATCGGCCATGTTCAGGCGGTTTTCGTTGATCAGCATGGTCTGGTGCTTGAGCCAGCCAGCCCAGGCTTCCTTCGAGACGCTTTGCCAGAGTTTCTTGCCCAGTTCGCCGGGCAGGGGCGGGAAGTCGAGACCTTCGGCTTCCTTGTTGAGCTTGACGCAGTGGACCATGCGGGCCATGAGGATTCCTCTTGTGTGGCGGGAGCGCCGCTCAAGCGCGACGCAGGTGCCGCTATTGTAAAGGCGGCGCGCCGCCGGGCTAGGATTCCACGACGCGCGCCAAGGGTTTAGAGCTTTTTCATCAGCACCATCGATCGCCGCTGCCAGTTGTAGAGCTTGCGGCGGTCTTCCGGCAGATCGTCCACGCTGGCACGCACGAAACCGCGCTTGAGGAACCAGTGTTCCGTCCGCGTGGTGAGCACGAACAGGCGCTTGAGGCCCAGCGCACGGGCGCGCACTTCGGTGTGCTTGAGCAGACGCTCGCCGTCGCCGGTGCCTTGGCTGTCTGGGGAGACGATCAGACAGGCCATTTCGGCCATGCCGTCCTTCGGGTACGGATACAGCGCCACGCAGCCAAAGATGATGCCGTCGTGCTCGATGACCGAGAAGTTGGCGATGTCGCGCTCCAGCAGACGGCGTTCGCGCGGCACCAGCGTGCCGTCGGCTTCCAGCGGCTCGATGAGCGAGACGATGCCGCCCACGTCGTCCAGCGTGGCCTCGCGCAGGTATTCCAGATCGGTGTGCGACACCATGGTGCCCACGCCATCGTGCAGGAACAGCTCCAGCAGGATGCTGCCGTCCAGCGCGAACGGGATTACGTGTGCCCGGCGCACGCCGCCGCGCATCGCCTTGACGATGTGCTGCAGGTAATAAGCCGTGTCGTGCGACAGGCTGCCGTCGCGCAGGCGCTCGATGGCCGTTTCCATCGACAGGTCCTGCTGCAGCTTGCCCACGCGGTCCATGATGCCGGGCAGCTCCGTGATGAAGATGAGCTTGTCGGCCTTAAGCGCCGTGGCGGTGTTGGCGGCCACGTCTTCCATCGACAGGTTGAACGCCTGGCCCGTGGGCGAAAAGCCCAGCGGCGACAGCAGCACGATCTTGCGGTTGGACAGGGAGTGCTGGATCGACTCCGCATCGATCTTGCGCACCAGCCCCGTGTGTTGGAAATCCACGCCGTTGACGATGCCCACCGGCCGCGCCGTCACGAAGTTGCCGGATACCACCGACATGCGCGCGCCGGCCATCGGAGTGTTGGGCAGGCCTTGGCTGAAGGCCGCTTCGATATCCAGACGCAGTTCTCCGGAGGCCTCCTTGGCGGATTCCAGCGCGGCGGCGTCCGTCACGCGTACGCCATCCACGAACTGGGTTTTCACGTTGCGCAGGGCAAGCTGTTCTTCCACCTGCGGGCGCGAGCCGTGCACGAGCACGATGCGCATGCCCATCGCATGCAACAGCGCGACGTCGTTGACGAGTGCGCCCAGCATGCCGGCCTGGACCAGCTCGCCACCGAAGCCGATCACGAAGGTCTTGTCGCGGAAGGAGTGAATGTAAGGCGCCACCTCGCGCAGCCAGTCCACGAACTGCTGCTGTTCGGGCGTGGGCGGAATTGGGGCGACGTCGACAGGGGCGGGCGTGTGCGCCGCCAGCGAAACGCCGGAGGCGGGGGCGGAGGAGCGAGCGGTCACGGACGGAGGAGGAAAAGCGGCACGGGGCGCGGGCCGGCGTAGGAAAGATGCGCGGATTATAATCCCGCCCGATGTCAGATTCCCACGCCCAGCCGCCCCGGCCACGCCCGGCGGCGCCTTCCCCGAAATCGCCGAAAGACACGCAGCCGCCCGAGCGCAAGCCCGGCGGCAATGCTCGTCCGCAGCGCCGCCAAAAGTCCACGCCGGAAGAACTCGCCGCAGCGCTGGAGGCTCGCCGCGCACGAGCCAACCGCGTCCCGCCGATTACGTTTCCCGAAGCGCTGCCCGTGTCGGCCCGGCGCGACGAGATCGCCCAGGCCATCGCCGCCAACCAGGTGGTGATCGTCTCGGGCGAGACCGGCTCGGGCAAGACCACGCAATTGCCGAAGATCTGCCTGTCGATCGGGCGAGGCATTGGCGCGGGCGGTACCGGGCTGATCGGCCATACGCAGCCGCGCCGGATTGCCGCGACGTCTACGGCCAAGCGTATCGCGCAGGAAATCGGCACGCCGGTGGGCGAGCACGTGGGTTTTCAGGTGCGCTTTAATGACACGCTGTCGGCGGGGGCGTCGGTCAAGCTGATGACCGACGGCATCTTGCTGGCCGAGACGCAGAACGATCCTCTGCTGCGCGCCTACGACACGATCATCATCGACGAGGCGCATGAACGCAGCCTCAACATCGATTTCCTGATCGGCTATCTCAAGCAGCTTCTGCCGCGCCGGCCAGACCTGAAGGTGATCATTACCTCGGCGACCATCGACGCGCAGCGGTTTGCCGAGCACTTCGCGGGCCCAAAGGGGCCAGCGCCCGTTATTGAAGTCAGCGGCCGGTTGTATCCGGTCGAGGTGCGCTACCGGCCGATTCAGCGCGACGAGAAGGACAAGGAGCGCGATCTCTACGAAGCGCTCGTCGATGCGGTGGACGAACTGGCCCGCGAAGGCTCGGGCGACGTGCTGATCTTCCTGCCGGGCGAGCGCGAGATTCGCGAGGCGGCCGAGGCGCTGCGCAAGCACCATCCCGCGCATACCGAGATTTTGCCGCTGTTTGCGCGCCTGTCGGTGCAGGAGCAGGAGCGTGTGTTCCGGCCGTCCAACGCGCGTCGCATCGTGCTGGCGACGAACGTGGCCGAGACCTCGCTGACGGTGCCGGGTATTCGCTATGTGGTCGATACGGGGCTGGCGCGTGTCAAGCGCTATTCGTATCGCAACAAGGTCGAGCAACTGCAGATCGAGCCGGTGTCGCAAGCTGCGGCCAACCAGCGTGCCGGTCGATGCGGCCGGGTGGCCGATGGCGTTTGCATCCGCTTGTATGAAGAAGCGGATTTCATTGCGCGGCCGCGTTTTACCGATCCGGAGATCCTGCGTTCTTCGCTGGCGGCGGTCATTCTGCGTATGAAGGCGCTGCGGCTGACGGACGTCGAACAGTTTCCCTTCATCGAGCCGCCGCTCGGCCGTGCGATTGCCGACGGCTACCAGCTCCTGCAAGAACTTGGTGCCGTCGACGACGAAAACGCGCTGACTCCGCTGGGCAAGCAGGTCGCTCGCCTGCCGCTGGACCCACGCGTGGCGCGGATGATCCTGGCCGGCCGCGACCACCAGTGCCTGCGCGAGATGCTGATCATCGCAAGCGCCTTGTCCGTGCAAGACCCACGGGAGCGCCCGCAAGAACTGCAGCAGCAGGCGGATCAGGCGCATCGCCAGTTTGCCGATGAGAAATCGGAGTTCCTTGGCTGGGTGAAGCTGTGGAAGTGGTTTGAAGAGGCTGTCGCACACAAGAAGTCGAACAAGCAGTTGCAGGACCAGTGCCGCTCGCACTTCCTGTCGCATGTGCGGTTGCGTGAGTGGCGCGACGTGCATTCGCAGCTGCACACCACGGTGGCGGAGCAGGGCTGGAAGCTCAATGAATCCGATCCGACCTATGAGCAGTTGCACCTGGCGCTGCTGACGGGGCTGCTCGGCAATATCGGTGTGCGCATCGAAGAGGCGGATGGGAAAGGCCGCGAATACCTCGGCGCGCGCGGTATCAAGTTTTTCCTGTGGCCGGGTTCAGTCATTGCGCGCAAGGCGGGCAAGTGGGTCGTTGGTGGCGAGCTGATCGAAACCAGCCGCCTGTTCGGCCGCACACTGGCACGCATCGAGCCCGAATGGGTGGAGAAGGTCGGCGCGCACCTCTTGAAGGTGTCGTGGGGCGATCCGCACTGGGAAAAGAAGGCCGGACAGGTGATGGCCTTTGAGCGTGGCACGCTGTACGGCCTGCCGATCTATCAGCAGCGTCGCGTGCACTTTGGGCCGATGCAGCCGAAGGAAGCGCGCGAGATGTTCATCCGCCGCGCGCTGGTCGATGGCGAATTCGAAACGCGTCTGCCGTTCTTCACGCACAACCAGCGCCTGGTGCGTGAGATCGAAAACCTCGAACACAAGTCACGCCGGCAAGACGTGTTGGTGGACGACGAGCTGATCTACGCGTTCTACGACAGCCAGATTCCGGCGGACATCTACAACACCGTATCGTTCGAGCGCTGGTATGCCGAAGCCGCCAGCGCAAGCGGCAAAAGCGGCCAGAAGCTGCTGTACCTGAATCGCGATGACCTGATGCGGCACGAAGCGGCCGGCATCACGACCGACCTGTTCCCGAAGGTGCTGCCGATTGCCGGCATCGACATGGGCCTGACGTATCACTTTGAGCCCGGCAGCCCGCGCGACGGCGTAACGCTCACAGTGCCGCTGTACGCGCTCAACCAGGTGCCCGCGCAGCGCACCGAATGGCTGGTGCCGGGCATGCTCAAGGAGAAGGTGCATCTGCTGCTGAAGAGCCTGCCGCAGAAGCTGCGCCGCCATTGCGTGCCGCTGCCGGACTACGCCGCCGGATTCGTCTCGCGCGTGCGGTTGGGGGATGGCGACCTGCTCGACCGCTTGATCGCCGACGTGCGCGAGCAGACCGGCATCGCGCTCAAGCGCGCCGACTTCAAGCTCGAAACGCTGCCCGCACATCACTTCATGAATTTCAAGGTGATCGACGAGCACGGCCGCCAGCTCGACATGGGTCGCAATCTGGCCCAGTTGCGCGCGGAACTGGGCGGGCGCGCGCAGCAGACATTCCAGTCGATCGCCGCGCAGGATGCTGCCGTGGCTGGAGCCCAGAACGAGGGTGCCAAGCCCGGCAAGGCAGGCAAGTCGGAAGCGCCGTCCAACGCCGCGCTTTACTCGGGCCTGACCACCTGGAATTTTGGCGAGCTGCCGGAACTGCTGGAAGTTCGCAAAGGAAGCCAGACGCTGTTCGGCTATCCGGCGCTCGTCGATGCCGGTGACCACTGCGATGTGGAAGTCTTCGATGATCCGGCGGAAGCCACGCGCATCCATCGCCTGGGCTTGCGGCGGTTGTTTGCAATTCAGCTGCGCGAGCCGTTGAAGTACCTGGAAAAGAACATCCCGGGCCTGTCGCAAATGGCAATCCAGTTCATGAACCTGGGCACGCAGGATGATCTGCGCGACCAGATCCTGGATGCCACGCTGGAGCGCGCCTGCCTGCAGGACCCGCTGCCAACCGATGACGCCAGCTTCGGCGCCCGCAAGGACGAAAGCCGCGCGCGCCTGACGTTGCTGGCGCAGGAAATCGCGCGGCTGGTTGGCGCCATCCTGGCTGAATATGCGCAATTGCCGCGCAAGCTGCAAATCGCCAAGCCGTTTGCCGCCGCCACTGCCGATATCGACGCGCAGCTCAAGACGCTGATGCACAAGCGCTTTATCGAGGCGACGCCGTACGCGCAGTTGACGCACTTCCCGCGTTACCTGAAGGGCATCGCGCTGCGCATTGACAAGCTCAAGGCTGACCCGACGCGTGACACCCAGCGGATGCAGGAGATGGCGCCGCTCATCCAGCAATACCAACGCGCGGAGAAGGCCCTGCGCGTGCAAGGGCAGGGTGGTAATGACCCACGCATGGAGGA
Organism: Burkholderiaceae bacterium 26; assembly: GCA_000955795.1. GTDB lineage: Bacteria > Pseudomonadota > Gammaproteobacteria > Burkholderiales > Burkholderiaceae > Ralstonia > Ralstonia chuxiongensis. The sequence goes on along the minus strand of JYOB01000010.1, from coordinate 232,942 downwards.
ATTCCGCTGGATGCTGGAGGAGTTGCGCATCGCCCTGTTTGCACAGGAGCTGCGCACGCCGGTGCCGATGTCGGTCAAGCGGCTGCAGAAGGTGTGGGAATCAATGCAGCGATAGCTGCAATGCGTTGTTGGGAGCGGGGAAAGTTCCCGTTTTCTTTTTTTGATTTGTGTCAGCGACGGCGTAAATGCGAGCGTTAAAATGGCTGGCTAAGTTGCTGAATCTTCTCGATATGTCTGCCTTGCGCGCCTCGTTTGCCTCCCGTTGGTTTTCCACACTTGTCGTGTCGGCCGCTGCTTTGATGGCAGCGCATGCGGCGCGTGCTGAAGTCGTCACCGTGCTCAACTCGGGCGACGCAAGCGTCTCTCTGATCGACAAGGACACCCGCAAGGTGCTCGAGACGTTCCCGATCGGCAAGGAGCCGCACCACCTGATCGCCACGCCCGACGAAAAATCGTTGATCGTCGCCAACGCAGTCGGCAACGAACTGGTGTTCCTCGATCCGGTGACCGGCAGGATTCAGCAGCGTGTTCCGCGTATCGACGACCCATACCAGATCGGCTTCTCGCCCGACCAGAAGTGGTTCCTGACCACCGGCAACCGGCTGGACCGCATTGATATTTACCGCTGGGACGGTCACGCGCTGACCATCGCCAAGCAAGTGCCTGCGGCCAAGACGCCGAGCCACATTGCCTATACCGCTGACAGCAAGATCGCGTTCGTCACCCTGCAGGATTCCAACGAGGTGATGGCCATCGACCTGCCCACGCAGACGGTCATGTGGCGCATGACCATTGGCTCCGCTCCGGCCGGTGTGTGGGTCACGACCGATCAGAAATACTTGCTGGTTGGCATGACTGGCGCCGACTACGTCGAGGTGATCGACTGGCACAACCGCACCAGCGTCAAGCGCATCCCGACCGGCAAGGGCGCGCACAACTTCCGCGCGCTGGGCGACAAGCGTCACCTGTTCCTGTCGAACCGCGTGTCGGGCACGATCAGCATCATTGATCAGCAAACGCTGACCAAGGTCGGTGACATCACCGGCTTGCCGCCCGGCCCGGATGACATGGAATTGACCGCCGACGGCAAGCAGCTTTGGGTGACCTGCCGCTGGGCCAAACGCGTGGCGATCGTCGACGTGGCAAGCCGCAAGGTCGTGGAAGAGATCAAGGTCGGGCGCTCGCCGCACGGCATTTACTTCCGCACGCGCGCTCCGCTGATTTGAGCATCACGACGATGAAATCCCGCCTGTCGATGTTGCGCACGTTCGCTGCCACGGCAGCGCTGGGTCTGTGCGCGCTGGCCACGGCCGCACCCGGTGGTGTGAATGCCGGTGCGTGCAAAGGTACCGTCTACCTGACGTTCGACACCGGCAGCATGAGCCAGGCGCAGTTGATTGCTGACACACTGCGCCGCCATCGCATCCACGCCACGTTCTTCCTCGCCAACGAGAAGACCATCCACGGCGACAGCACGCTGGATGACGGCTGGGCGCCGTATTGGAAATCGCTTGCTGCCGACGGCCACGCATTCGGTACGCACACCTTCGATCACGTCTACTACAAGGGCGAGGCGGGTGCGGGCAAGGTCCGCTTCCGCCCGCAGTTTGGCGAGCAGGGCGGTCGCAATGTCGTGTGGGGCGAGCCTGAATTCTGTGCGGAACTGAAACACAGCGCCGAGCGCTTCAAGGCCATGACCGGTCAGCCGATGGACCCGCTGTGGCGCGCGCCGGGTGGTCACCTTTCGGCGACGACCGAGGCCTGGGCCAAGCAATGCGGGTTTGCCCACGTGGCATGGGCGCCCGCCGGTTTCCTGGGCGATGAGTTGCCGTCCGAGCGTTATCCGAACGACGCGTTGCTGCAGAAGGCGCTGTCCAACTTGCGCGATGGCGACATCACCATGGCGCATCTGGGCATCTGGTCGCGCAAGGATCCGTGGGCGCCAGCGGATCTGGAGCCGCTGATCACCGGCCTGGAGCGCAAGGGTTTCTGCTTCGCCACGCTGCGCGATCATCCGCAGTACCAAGCCTGGTTTGCTGCTCACCGGGCACACACGGCAGCCCGCTGACATGTTTGACTGGATCGCCGACACCTTCACGCAAGCGCAGGACGTGCTCTTCCAGCACGTCGTGATGCCGATCACCTATGCCGTCGGACTGGGTGGTTACGTCGAAGATGCCTATCCCGGCACCGAATGGCTGCTGATGGGGCTGGTGCAGATTGCAGTGCTGCTGTTGATTTTCCGCCCGCTGGAGCGCTGGCGCCCGGTGGAGCCGGTACAAGACCGCAAGGCTGTGCGTGCCGATATTTTCTACACGCTGTTCCACCGCCTGGGATTCTTTCCGCTGCTGTTGTTCTTCACGCTGCAGCCGCTGATCGACCACCTAGACGGCAAGTTGCGCTTCTGGGGCTGGGCGCATTTGAACGTGGAAGACTGGTGGCCAGGCATCACGTCGGTTTCCATCGTCAGCTTTCTGATCTATCTGGTGTTGTTCGACCTGCTCGACTACTGGTATCACCGCCTCTCGCACAAGTTTCACTGGTGGTGGAACCTGCATTCGCTGCATCACAGTCAGCAACAGATGACGCTCTGGTCCGATGACCGCAACCACATCCTCGACGATGTGCTGCGCGGCGCGGTTTTTGCCATCGCGGCGCTGGCCATTGGGGTGGAACCCTCGCAGTACGTGTTGCTGGTCGCCATTTCGCAGTTGCTGCAAAGCCTGCAGCATGCCAACGTGCGGCTGCATTTCGGCTGGCTGGGCGACCGGCTGCTGATCTCGCCGCGCTTTCATCGGATGCATCACGCCATCGGGCTGGGGCACGAGGTGCCAGGTAAGCCCGGCGTGCTGGGTGGCTGCAATTTTGGCGTGCTGTTCCCGTGGTGGGACATGCTGTTCGGCACCGCCATCTTCTCGCCGGAGTACCACGCCACCGGTATCCGCGATCAACTTCCCGCACCGCAAGGGCGCTCGCGCGACTACGGGCGCGGCGTGCTGCGTCAGCAGTGGCTCGGCCTCAAGCGCTTGTTCGGCCGAGCGTAAAGCGCACGTGCGGCGGCACCAGCGTCGTTTCTGCGCGCTGTGCTAGGCTGTTCGCTCCCTGATTTCCCGATTTCTGCATGAACGACCTGATTCGCTCATTTGGCCGGGCGCTGCTCTCGCAACTGCATCCGCGCATGCTGTTCCTGACAGTGCTGCCTTTCGTCGTGGCCGTGGCGGTCTGGGGAGGGGTGCTGTATTTCGGCTGGGATGCCATGAACGGTATGGCCCGCAACGCCGTGGAAGGCTGGGCCTTCATGGGCTGGATCAAGAGCGGCCTCAACGCTATCGGCATGGCGGGGTTGTGGTCGGCCATTGCGCCGTTGCTCGTGATCACCTTGTTGGTGCCGGTGATTGTCGTGTCGATTCTCGTGCTGGTGAGCGTGGCGTCGGTGCCGGTGGTCATGCGTTTTCTTGATCGCAGCTATCCGCAGCTTGAGCGCCACAAGGGCGGCTCGGTGTTGGGCAGCCTGATGCATGCGCTGCTATGCACGCTGGTGGTCATCGTGGTGGCCATCGTCACTCTGCCGCTGTGGCTGATTCCACCGTTTTTTGCACTGATTCCACCGTTGCTGTGGGGTTGGCTTACGTACCGGTTGATGACGTACGATGCGCTGGCTGACCACGCTACAGCCGAAGAGCGCCGCGCGATCATGCAGCGCTACCGGCTGCCGCTCCTGGGCATTGGCGTGGCGGTTGGCATGCTGGGCTCGGCGCCGACGCTGCTTTGGGTGTCGTCTGTGGTGACGATTGTGCTGTTCCCGATCATCGCCATCGCCGTCATCTGGCTGTACGTGCTGATCTTCATTTTCTCGGCACTGTGGTTCGGCCATTTCTGCTTGCGCGCGCTCACACGCCTTCGCGCTGAAGCGCCGCCTGCGCGCATGGTCGAGGCCATCGAGATCGAAGTCACTACCATTGAATTGCCTCGCGAATAATCAGAAACCATCGGAACTGACATGGCTTTTGGCATGATCATCATCGGCGACGAGATTCTCTCCGGTCGCCGCGAAGACAAACATCTGCGCAAGCTGATCGAAGTGCTCGGCGAGCGCGGCCTGGCGTTGGAGTGGGCGGAATACGTCGGCGATCAGCCCGCGCGCATCACGAGCGTACTCAAGCGTACGTTCGCCAGCGATGACGTGGTGTTCTGCACTGGTGGCATCGGCGCGACGCCTGACGACCATACACGCCAATGCGCCGCAACTGCGCTGGGCGTGCCACTGGAGCTGCATCCGGAAGCGCGCGAGCAGATCACGTTGCGCATTTCCGAGTCGGCTAACGGTGACCCGGTCAAGGGCGATGTCTCCACGCCCGAAAACCAGCACCGCTTCAAGATGGGCGAGTTTCCGAAGGGCGCACGCATCATCCCGAACAGCTACAACCGCATCCCCGGGTTCTCGGTGGCGCATCACCATTTCATGCCGGGTTTTCCGGTGATGGCGTGGCCGATGATGGAGTGGGTGCTTGACACCTATTACGCCGACCAATTCCACCGCGCGCCGCGCGAAGAGCGCTCGTTCCTGGTGTTCGGCTTGCCGGAGTCGCGGCTTACGCCGCTGATGGAACGCATCGAAGCTGAGTTCGATGGTGTGAAGGTTTTCAGTCTGCCCAGCGTGGGCGATGCCGCGCGCGGCGAGCGCTATGCCCGCTCGCACATCGACCTGGGCGTCAAGGGCTCACCGGAGGCTGTGACGCGCGCCTATGTGGTGCTGCGAGAGGGCGCGTTGGCGCTGGGCGGCGAGATTTTCGAGGCGGACGCTCCCGCGGCGTCCTGACGCTTAGCAGCGTGCCTCAGGCGCCGTGCCAGGGCAGGCCCCGGAAGCACCATCCTTCCACGGTCTTGCGATGGCCCTCGGTGTCTTTGGCACCCTCAAAACCTTCGAGCACATCCATCGCTGCCGCATAGCCCACCTGCGCGGCCGCCGCCGCTGCATGCTTGGAGCGTGCGGCGCTACGGCATAGGAACAACACCGGCACGTCTTTCGGCACGGCGGCTTCCAGCGCGCTCAGGAAGTTGGCGTTGCGCACACCGCCCGGATACTGATTCCACTCCACATGCACAAACTGGCTTGGCGAAATGTCCGGCGTGCCAACCCAGTCGAGTTCGGCACGCGTGCGCACATCCACGAGTCGCGCTTGCGGGTCGGCGGCCAACAATGCGGCAGCCTCTTGCGGCGACAGTGCGCCGAAGTACGGCAGTTGGTCTGCCTCGCGGCGGGCGGCAGCAGCCTCGAGCAGGGACTCGCGGGTCAGCGTGATGGCAGTCATGTTGGGCAGGAACGGGTGAAAGGGTAAATAATCATTCTAGCGCTGCCGTCACATGGCACGGGCGAAAATCCCCGTAGTGGTGCGCGCACATTCCATGTGCACACGAATAGTGCCACTTGGGGTGATATGCACCGTTTGTGTGCGTTGGCTATGCTGCTTGAACAGCCTTAGCTCGATCAGCGGGCAGCGCAAGCATGAGGTCGGCCGGATTGCCGGCGCGCGCGCACCGTGTCCCGGCATGGGCTGGCGCGGCGCTGCACTGTTTGCGGGAGTGGATGCCCGATGTCGGACCGGAATTGGCATAGTTTCTGCTAAGATTCCCGCGGTCTTTTTCGGGGGCGTCCGTTCGTGTCGGACGACCTTGCTGGAAAGAAGATGTTTCGGAGTGAGGACGAATTGCAGCCGATGTGCAGCGATCCGTCACACAACCGGCTCACAATACTTTGCGTTATTGCGCTACCAGGAGAATGGCATGTCCCAAAGCATTGCAGACGTGATGAAGCTCGTGAAGGAAAACGACGTCAAGTTCGTCGATTTCCGCTTCACAGATACCAAGGGTAAGGAGCAGCACGTCTCGGTCCCCGTTTCGCACTTCGACGAAGACAAGTTCGAAAGCGGTCACGCATTCGACGGCTCGTCGATCGCCGGCTGGAAGGGCATCGAAGCGTCGGACATGCTGCTGGTGCCGGATGCAAACACCGCACACGTCGACCCGTTCTACGAAGAGCCGACCCTGGTCCTGACCTGCGACGTGGTCGAACCGTCGGACGGAAAGGGCTACGACCGCGACCCGCGCTCGATCGCCAAGCGTGCTGAGGCCTACCTGAAGAGCACCGGCCTGGGCGACACCGCCTACTTTGGTCCGGAACCCGAATTCTTCATCTTCGACGGCGTGACCTGGAACATCGACATGCAGGGTTGCTTCGTGAAGATCGATTCCGAAGAAGCTCCGTGGTCGTCGGGCAAGGAGTTCGAACACGGCAATTCGGGTCACCGTCCGGGCAAGAAGGGTGGCTACTTCCCGGTTGCTCCGATCGATACGTTCCAAGACATGCGCTCGGAAATGTGCCTGATCCTGGAATCGCTGGGCATTCCGGTTGAAGTGCACCACCACGAAGTGGCAGGCCAAGGCCAGAACGAAATCGGCACGAGGTTCAGCACGCTGGTGCAACGCGCCGACTGGACCCAACTGCAAAAGTACGTGATCCAGAACGTCGCACACACCTACGGCAAGACCGCAACGTTCATGCCGAAGCCGGTCGTGGGCGACAACGGTTCGGGCATGCACGTTCACCAGTCGATCTGGAAGGACGGCCAGAACCTGTTCGCAGGCAACGGCTACGCAGGTCTGTCGGAATTCGCGCTGTACTACATCGGCGGCATCATCAAGCACGCTCGCGCGCTGAACGCCATCACCAACCCGGGTACGAACTCGTACAAGCGTCTGGTGCCGGGCTTCGAAGCTCCGGTCAAGCTGGCCTACTCGGCACGCAACCGCTCGGCTTCGATCCGTATTCCGTACGTTGCGAACCCGAAGGGCCGTCGTATCGAAACGCGCTTCCCGGATCCGCTGATGAACCCGTACCTGGGCTTCTCGGCACTGATGATGGCCGGTCTGGATGGCGTGCAGAACAAGATCCACCCGGGCGAAGCTGCCGACAAGAACCTGTACGACCTGCCGCCGGAAGAAGACGCAAAGATCCCGACCGTGTGCTCGAGCCTGGATCAGGCCCTCGAATACCTGGACAAGGATCGCGAGTTCCTGACCCGCGGTGGTGTGTTCTCCAACGCCATGCTGGACGCCTACATCGAGCTGAAGATGGAAGAAGTCACGCGCTTCCGCATGACGACGCACCCGCTCGAGTTCGAGATGTACTACTCGCTGTAATCTGCGAGCGCCCCGAGCGATATGTCGGGGCGAAGAGACGGTTGTGAGAGGAGGGGCGGCGCAGGTCGCCCTTCCTTTTTATGAAGCGGAGTTTTGTGGCTAGAATGAGCGTCCGCCGGACTCCGGCGCCCGATCGACGTATCCGCCAGGTTCCATTCATGTTCCGTCCTTCCCCACGCATCGCATCCGGACTGCTTGCCGCCGCCGCGGCGGTGTTTGCCACGCTGTCCATGCAGGCGCCCGCGTACGCCGATGATGTCTATCTGTGCACCGGCCCGAACGGCGTGCCGGAGTACCGCAACAGCGGCAACGTGAAAGGCTGCAAGAAGTTGACGCTGCCCGATGTGGTGACCGTCCCAGGCACGCGCAGCCCGCGCAGTGCAGGAGCCGCGCCCGCGCCGGCGCAAAACAATGCAGGTGGTGGTTTCCCCCGCGTGGACAACGCCACGCAGAAGGCACGTGACGGCGAACGCCGCCAGGTGCTGGAGGCCGAGCTGGCAGACGAGGAGCGCAAGCTCCAGGCGTTGAAGACCGAATACAACAACGGTCAGCCCGAGCGCCAGGGCAACGAACGTAACTATCAGAAGTATCTGGACCGCACCGCGCAGTTGAAGGGCGACATCGAGCGCAGCCAGGCCAATGTCGATTCCATCCGCCGGGAGCTGGGCAATCTCAAGGACTAGATAAACCATGCGTCGACTGATCCGCAAAGCGGCACGCCGCGATGAACAGGAACAGACGACGCCATCCGCGCCGTCAGCCTCCGCCCTCGGGCTGGAGGTTTCCGAAGGCGAGCCCCTCGACGGGCCGCCGCCGATTCCGTTTTCCCATGGTGCACCGCCATCGTTCCCCGGGCTCGACGCGGTGCCCAATCCCATCCTCTTCGTCCGTCATCCGGCGCTGACGATCTTCTACGCCAATCCCGCCGCTGAAGCTGCACTGGCCGTGTCCCGCCGCCAGTTGGTGGAGATGTCGCTGTACGAGCTGTTTGCCGATCCGTCGGAGTTGGCCGAGATGATCGCCACCGTGGCAGCGCGCCAGTTCGACGCCAAGCGGCGCGACGTGTCGCTCGACCGTGTGGGCCATGAGCCGCTGCATGCGCATGCCGTCGTGGGCGCACTCGACTTTGCGCCCGGCTCGGTCTTGCTTGAGCTGCTGCCCAACGAACAGAAGATCCGCAGCGAGCGCGAAGAGCGTCTGCTCGATCTGACCTCCGCCAACAAAGAACTGATCCGCAACCTTGCGCACGAGATCAAGAACCCGTTGGGCGGCATTCGCGGCGCGGCGCAGTTGCTGGAGTTCGAGCTGCCGGAGCGCTCGCTGCGCGAGTACACGCAGGTCATCATCAAGGAGTCTGACCGGCTGCAGACGCTGGTCGACCGCCTGCTGGAGCCGCACCGGCATCCGCATATCGTCGGCGATGTGAACATCCACGAGGTGCTGGAGCGGGTGCGCTCGGTGGTGCTGGCGGAGTTTCCGCAGGGCTTGCGGATCGTGCGTGACTACGACGCGAGCCTGCCGGAGTTTCGAGGCGATAAGGAGCAACTCATCCAGGCCGTGCTCAACATCGTTCACAACGCGGCACACGCGCTGGGCCCTCGCATCGCGCAGGGCGACGGCGAAATCATTCTGCGCACGCGCGTGGCACGCAAAGTTACGATTGCGAAGCGTCTTTACAAGCTGGCATTGGACTTGCATGTAGTGGACAACGGTCCTGGTATCCCGGACGACATCCGCGAGCGAATCTTCTTCCCGCTGGTGTCTGGAAGGGAGGGGGGAAGTGGGCTGGGCCTGACACTCGCGCAGACGTTCGTGCAGCAGCACGATGGTCTGATCGAATGCGAGAGCAGGCCGGGTCAAACGGATTTCCGCATTCTCGTGCCGCTGCACTGAAGCGTCGCAGCTTCAACAACGCAGCACGAGATGGCCCAGGCGATACGAAGTCAAGCAGACGAACCAACACATGAAGCCAATCTGGATAGTCGACGACGATCAATCCATCCGCTGGGTCCTTGAGAAGGCGCTGGCGCGTGAGAGCCTGCTCTCGCGCAGCTTTACCAACGTGCGCGATGCGCTCAACGCGCTCGACGAAGAAACGCCGCAAGTCCTGATCTCCGACGTCCGCATGCCGGGCGGCTCGGGGCTGGATCTGCTGCAGGCCATCAAGGCCAAGCACCCGGGGCTGCCGGTCATCATCATGACCGCGTATTCGGACCTGGACAGCGCTGTGGCGGCGTTCCAGGGCGGAGCGTTTGAATACCTGGCCAAGCCGTTCGACGTGGATCGCGCGGTCGAGCTGATCCGCCGCGCGCTGGAAGAGAGCCTGCGTGAGGAGGAAATCGACGACCGCCTGAGCGATGCGCCTGAGATTCTCGGGCAGGCACCGGCCATGCAGGACGTGTTCCGCGCGATCGGGCGGTTGTCGCAGTCCAACGTGACGGTGCTGATCACCGGCGAATCCGGCACGGGTAAAGAGCTGGTGGCACGGGCGCTGCATAAGCACAGCCCGCGCGCAAGCGGTCCCTTTATCGCGCTGAATACGGCAGCAATTCCGAAAGATCTGCTGGAATCCGAACTGTTCGGCCATGAACGTGGCGCCTTCACGGGCGCGCAGACCATGCGCCGCGGCCGGTTCGAGCAAGCCGAGGGCGGCACGCTGTTCCTCGATGAAATCGGCGACATGCCTTTTGATCTGCAGACGCGGTTGCTGCGCGTGCTGTCGGACGGACACTTCTATCGCGTGGGCGGTCACAACCCGCTCAAGGCCAACGTGCGCGTCATCGCGGCCACGCACCAGAATCTTGAAACGCGCGTCAAGGACGGTCTGTTCCGCGAGGACTTGTTCCACCGCCTGAACGTGATCCGTCTGCGCTTGCCGGCGCTGCGTGAACGCCCGGAAGACATCACGCTGCTGGCGCGCCATTTCCTGCAGAAGAGCGCCAAGGAACTGGGCGTGGAGCCCAAGCGTATGTCGGACGATGCGCTGGCGCATATCGCCACGCTGCCGTTCCCGGGCAACGTGCGGCAACTGGAAAACCTCTGCAACTGGCTGACCGTGATGGCGCCGGCGCAGACCATTGAAAGCAAGGATCTGCCCACCGATCTGGTGCGTGGCAACGCGCAGATGCTGCCTGCCATGGGCGATGCCCAGGCGCGCCCGGCCTTCATCGGCGAGCCGTCGCATGGCGGCGAACCGTATGGCGTTACGCCGTCGGTCGATACGTTGCTCTCAACCGCTTCAGTGGGCGCATCCATCGCGGCAGGCTGGGAGCGCGCGCTCGCGGGTGAGGCCAAGGCCATGCTCGAAGCGGGTCAGCCTGACGTGATGGACGCGCTTACGCGTCGCTTCGAAAAGGCGATTCTGGAGGCTGCGCTTGGTGTCACGCGCGGGCGCCGCGTCGAGGCGGCAACGCGCCTCGGCATCGGCCGCAACACCATCACACGCAAATTGCAGGAGCTTGGCTTCGACTGACGCGCCGTCAGCAGGGCCAGTCCACCGAATATCGTCGAGCTTGGCGATTGGGATTGGGCGGATTTCCGGTAAGGGAGTCCGCCCTTTTTTTGCGTGCCGCGCTTAGTGCAGCTTGTGCTTCAGCTGCGACAGTTCTTCATGCGCGCGCATCACGGCAGATTCCACGGAGTGGTCGACCTTTCCGGTGGCGTTTTGGCAGGCCATCTTCGCGCGGTCGGAGCAGGCTTCGAGCTTGTCGATGGCCTCGACCAAGGTCTGCTGGTCTTCAGCGCCTTCGAGCCGCGAGTGGCATTGGCGGGCCTGGTCGTCCAGTTGCTGGATCGATTGTTTCAGCGAGTCAGGCACGTCCTTGTGCGAGGCGCAGGTCCGGGCCAGTTCGGCGATGGTGCTTTCCGCATGTTCAAAACGCTGGCGCAGTTTCTCTGTTTGCATGGGGGGCTCCTGTCGGTTGCGTAAAAAGGGCGTTGGCGCCGTATGCACCGTTATGAGGCCGTCACATGGTGCAAAGCGGTGCAACGCCCAATTTCGGCGCAAGCGGCGTGCCGCGTGCGGCAAGCGACACCGGATCTCCAGGTCGTGTTGCGGTGCAAGGATGCCGCGTCAGTCGCGCGGCGCGGGCAGGGCCAGGGAGCGCGCTTCCAGGATGCGTTCAGCGACTTCGGCAAAGCCGCCACCCCCCTCCGCCTCTGTAAGGTAAGCGGGCGGCACAGGCAGCGTATCGATCACGTCCAGCACATTGACCACACCCACCGAGAGCGGGAAGAACTCGAACATTGCAGCATCGTTGGCCGAGTCGCCCACGAACACCCAGCGTTCATGCTCGGCATGCAAGTCGATACCGAATGCGCGGCGCGCGAGCGACACGCTGGCGCTCAGCTTGTCGTGCTTGCCGAACCAGCCGTTGACGTGAATCGAACTGACCGTGGCATGCATGCCGTGCGTGCGCATGATGTCGACGATGTGTTGCACGGCGTGTTGCGGCAGGGGCGGGACTTGCTCGGCATGATCAACAGCGAGATCCGCTGCGTGCCAAGCCTGGTCCGTCGCCAGCGCTGACCCCGGCACGGCACGCCGGATCTCCGCAGCGACTTCACGGATGCGCTCCAGATTGCGCGCGCGCGTTTGCGCGTCGTCAACAAAGTCGGTGGCCAGATGCCCACGCGAATCGACGCGCATGGCAAACGCACCGTTCTCGCCGATCACCGCATCAACGGGCCAAAGCCGCGCGATGACTTCGCACCAGGCAATCGAACGGCCGGTGACCGGCACGACCTTGACGCCGGCACGATGCAAGCGCTCCAGCGCCGAGTACGTCTGCGCGGGAAGCTTCCCCCTCGTGGTGAGGGTGCCATCCACGTCGGTGAAGACGCCGGTGATATTGCGCAGTGCATCATCCGAGAGTTGATGCAGGGCCTGTGGAACACGCCGCTCGGCAATGACGGGCGTGGTTTCAGGCGAGTCGGGAGCGGCAGGAGTGGTGGGTGGGGCGAGCATGCTGCGGGTGCAAAAGAGAGTGTCTTGAACCCATTTTAACGGCCGTCGCAAGCCAAACCTTGGAGGGATTTCCCGATTTCTTTGTGACAGAAAGGGAAGTAACATCCCGCTGTCATAAAAATGACCGACCGTGCATATACAGTCGGCGCACCGTGGGCGGAGCGAGGGAGCCCGCCGGGTCGAAACCAGGAGAAATCATGTCGATCAAGAAGATTGCGGGGGCCGCAGCAGTACTGGCCGCGTGTACGTTTGCGCAAGGCGCGTACGCGGTGACGGAAATCCAATGGTGGCATTCGATGGAAGGCGCCTTGAACGACAAGGTGAACGAGATCGCCACCAAGTTCAACGCGAGCCAGTCCGACTACAAGATCGTGCCGGTCTACAAGGGCCAGTACGATGAATCGCTGGCTGCGGGCATTGCGGCATTCCGCGCCGGCAACGCACCGGCCATCCTGCAGGTGTTCGAAGTTGGTACCGCGACGATGATGAACGCCAAGGGCGCCATCGTGCCCGTGGCCAAGGTCATGAAGGACGCTGGCGAGAAATTTGATCCGAAGGCCTACGTGCCTGCTGTGGCTGGCTACTACACGTCGAACAAGGGCGAGATGCTGTCGTTCCCGTTCAACAGCTCCACGACGATCATGTATTACAACAAGGACGCCTTCAAGAAGGCCGGCCTTGACCCCAACAAGCCGCCCGCAACGTGGCAGGAAGTGGCCATCGATGCGGCCAAGCTCAAAGCCGCCGGTGTGCCCTGCGGCTACACGACCGACTGGCAATCGTGGGTGCATCTGGAGAGCTTCTCGGCCTGGCACAACGTCTCGTTCGCCACCGAGAACAACGGTTTTGGTGGCGCAAAGGCTCGCTTGAACTTCAACGGCCCGGTGCAGATCAAGCACATCCAGAACCTGCTCGACATGGAGAAGAAGGGCTACTTCACCTACGCCGGCCGCAAGGACGAGCCGAAGGCGAAGTTCATCGCGGGTGAGTGCGCCATGCACACGGGTTCGTCGGCAGCGCTGGCGAACATCCGCAAGAACGCCAAGTTCAACTTCAGCCCCGCTCCGCTGCCGTACGAAGCCGGCGTGCCGGGTGCCCCGCAGAACACGATCATCGGCGGCGCTTCGCTGTGGGTGATGGGCGGCCACAAGGCTGAGGAGTACAAGGGCGTCGCGAAGTTCTTCTCGTTCCTGTCGCGTCCGGACGTGCAGGCCGACTGGCACCAGTCGACGGGCTATCTGCCCGTTACCCTGGAAGCGTATGAGCTGACCAAGAAGTCCGGCTACTACGACAAGAACCCGGGTGCTGACGTGGCCGTCAAGCAGATGATCGTCAAGACGACCGACAAGTCGCGTGGCATTCGTCTGGGCAACTTCCCGCAGATCCGTCAGGTGATCGACGAAGAGCTGGAAGCCGTCTGGGCCGGCAAGAAGACGCCGAAGGAAGCGCTGGACACGGCTGTGTCACGCGGCAACGAGCTGCTCGTCCGTTTCGAGAAGACCGTCAAGGAATAAGCGCCGATTCGGTGCTCGTCTAAACCGCCGGCCTCGTGCGCTCGCACAGGCCGGCGGTGCGTTTTTGGAATGTCGCATGGAAAAACGCGTCGTTTTTCGGTCGCGCTGGCTGCCGTATGTGCTGGTGGCCCCGCAGATCGTCATCACTCTGGTGTTCTTCTTTTGGCCCGCGGGGCAGGCGTTATATCAGTCGCTGCTGCGCCAGGATGCCTTCGGCATCAACCTCGAATTCGTGGGGCTGGAGAACTTTCGTGATCTCTTCAATGATCCGACCTACCTCGGGTCGTTCCAGACCACAGCGGTGTTCGCCATTGGCGTGGCGCTGGTGGGTCTGGGCACCTCGCTGGCGCTGGCGTACTTTGCCGATCGCGCGCTGCGTGGCGCCACGTTCTACAAGACCCTGCTGATCTGGCCGTACGCCATTGCGCCGGCCGTGGCGGGCGTGCTGTGGAGCTTCCTCTTCAACCCGTCACTGGGCATCGTGTCGTTCGTGATCCGCAAGATGGGCGTGGACTGGAACTTCGTGCTCAACGGCGGGCAGGCGCTGACGCTGGTGGTCATCATCGCGGCGTGGAAGCAGATCAGCTACAACTTCCTCTTCTTCCTGGCGGGGCTGCAGAGCATTCCGAAGTCGCTGATCGAAGCGGCTGCCATTGATGGTGCCGGGCCGTGGAAGCGCTTTTGGTCGATCGTTTTTCCGCTGCTGTCGCCCACCACGTTTTTCCTGATGGTGGTGAACGTCGTGTACGCGTTCTTCGACACCTTCGCCATCATCGATTCGGTTACGCAGGGCGGCCCGTTCAAGGCGACGGAGACGCTGGTGTTCAAGGTCTATCAAGACGGCGTGCGCGGTCTCGATATCGGTGGATCGGCGGCCCAGTCGGTGATCCTCATGGCCTTGGTGATCGTGCTGACGATCGTCCAGTTCCGTTACGTTGAACGCAAAGTCCAATACTGAAAGGGGGGCACCGCACCATGATTGAACGCCGTCCATTCCTGGACTTCCTCACCCACGTCGTGCTGATTCTCGGCGTGATCGTCGTGGCGTTTCCGGTGTACGTCGTCTTCGTCGCGTCGTCGTTGACGGCCGAAGACGTGCTGCAAGCGCCGATGACGCTGATCCCTGGTCCGCACCTCATCGAAAACTACCGCACGGTGCTCACGTCGGGCATGGGCAACTCGGCTACGCCGGTCGGCACCATGCTCATGAACAGCCTGATCATGGCGCTGGGCATTTCGCTCGGGAAGATCGCGATTTCCATCATCTCGGCCTTTGCGATCGTCTATTTCAAGTTCCCGCTGCGCAAGACGTTCTTCTGGCTCATCTTCGTCACGCTGATGCTGCCGGTGGAAGTGCGGATTCTGCCCACGTACAAGGTGGTGTCGGATCTCGGCATGCTGAACACTTACGCTGGGATGACGATTCCGATCATCGCATCGGCCACGGCCACGTTCCTGTTCCGGCAGTTCTTCCTGACGATTCCCGACGAACTGGCGGAAGCCGCGCGCATCGATGGCGCCGGCCCGCTCAAGTTTTTCTGGGACGTGGTGCTGCCGCTCTCGCGCACCAGCATCGCGGCGCTGTTCGTGATCCAGTTCATTTACGGCTGGAACCAGTACCTCTGGCCGCTCTTGATCACGACCGAAAAGAGCATGACGCCCATCGTGCTGGGCGTGACGCAAATGATCTCCCGCTCCGGCGATTCCGCCACCGACTGGAACCTGCTGATGGCCACCGTGATGCTGGCCATGTTGCCGCCCGCGGCAATTGTGATCGGCATGCAGCGGTGGTTCGTGAAGGGCCTCGTCGAAACCGAAAAGTAAAAGAAGCAAGATGGCAAAACTTTCGTTACGCAACGTCCAGAAGCACTACGCCAACCTCCAGGTCGTGCACGGCATCGACATGGAAATCGGCGACGGGGAGTTCATCGTCATCGTCGGGCCGTCGGGCTGCGGCAAGTCCACGCTGCTGCGCATGGTGGCCGGTCTGGAGCCCATCACCGGCGGCGAAGTGTGGATCGGCGACCGTGTCGTCAACGAACTGGAGCCGGCCGAGCGCGATATCGCGATGGTGTTCCAGAACTACGCGCTGTATCCGCATATGAGCGTGTTCGACAACATGGCTTACGGCCTGAAGATTCGCGGCTTGCCCAAGAGCGATATTCAAGCGCGTGTGGAACAAGCTGCGGGCATTCTCGAACTCGGCAAGCTGCTCGATCGCAAGCCGCGCCAGCTCTCGGGCGGGCAACGCCAGCGCGTCGCCATGGGCCGAGCGATCGTGCGTGAGCCGGCGGTGTTCCTGTTCGACGAACCGCTCTCCAATCTGGATGCCAAGCTGCGTGTGCAGATGCGCCTGGAGCTGAAGGATCTGCATCGCCGTCTGCGCACGACGAGTCTTTACGTCACGCACGATCAGGTCGAAGCGATGACGTTGGCCGATCGCATGATGGTGCTCAACGGCGGCCGGGTCGAGCAGATCGGCACACCGCTCGAGGTGTACTCGCGTCCGGCCAGCACGTTCGTGGCGGGCTTCATCGGCTCGCCGCCGATGAACCTCGTGCCCGTGTCGCGCAATGCTGGTGGCGGCACGCAGATCCGCGTGGATGGTGCGAAGGAGGGCGATGCTGCCGCCACGCTCGGCCATCTGCCGATGGGGCTGCACCTGCCCGAACACGCGCTGATGGGATTGCGCCCCGAACACATCGAGTCGTGCTCGGCTGATCAGGCCATCGCCTTCATCGACGTGCGCGTGGTCGAGGCCCTCGGTGCGGATGCGTTCGCGTACGGCACGCTGGCTGGTCATCCGGTCGTGGTCCGCCTGGAGCCGCATGCCAGCGTAAAGGCCGGTGACAAGCTGCCGATCACCGCGGCGGCCGAGCACTTGCACTGGTTCGACCCGCAAACCACCCGCCGCATCGAGGCTCTGGCATGACGGGCGCCCACGCCTTGCCGGCATGGCCGTATCCGCGTGCCATTGCGCACCGCGGCGCGGGCAAGCTGGCGCCGGAGAACACGCTGGCAGCCTTCCGCCATGGCGCATCGTTCGGCTATCGCATGTTCGAATTCGATGTGAAGCTCTCCGGCGACGGCGCGTCGGTCCTGTTGCACGACGCCACGCTGGATCGCACCACGAACGGCGCAGGTCGCCTCGATGCGCTCACGCTTGGCCAGATCGCGCAACTGGACGCAGGCAGTTGGCACAGTCCCGCCTACGCCGGCGAGCCGGTGCCGACGCTGGCAGCCATCGCGCGCTACCTTCGCGCCAACAACTTCCTCGCCAATATCGAGATCAAACCGGTGCCAGGCGCAGAGTGGCGCACGGGCGCCGCTGTTGCGCTCGACGCCCGCACGCTGTGGGCCGGCGCCGACGTGCCGCCGCTGCTGTCTTCGTTCTCCGAAGAAGCGCTGGCCGCCGCGCGCGAAGCTGCGCCGGAATTGCCCCGCGCGTTGCTGCTCGACAAACTGCCCGCCGATTGGCTCGATCGCCTGCGCGCATTGGATTGTGTTGCTCTCGACGCCAATCATCGCGAACTCACGCCAGAGATCATTGACGAGGCACACGCCGCAGGGTTTCGCGTCTGCTGTTATACGGTCAACGACCTGGATCGCGCGCAGGTGCTCTGGAGCGCGGGGCTGGATGGGTTGATCACCGATTGGGTCGACCGTATTTCGCCCGCCTGAATGTGATCAAAGCATGGCTTTGACGTGGCATAACAACGGTCCTTTGTCACGTCAAAGAATCAGAATATTGCTTATAAACATGCTATGCTTCCCACCCGTGAAGACTTAGGTCCTTCCCGCACAACTTGTCTGTAAAAGCTGTCTCGGTACCTCCTTTCTGCATTGCGCGATCCGGTCCGACCAGGTGATTTCAGGCGATTTAGTTTGCGATCCGCTAACCGGTCAAGCCGTGTCGCGGAAGGTTGATGAACCCGCTGAACTCCGGCAGACCCGGAGAAAAGTGAGCGCCCCATGACAGAGCTGTATAAGCAGTACCTGGACACTTCGTACCTGTCCGGCGGTAACGCCGCCTACGTTGAAGATCAGTACGAAGCGTACCTTCAAGATCCCACGTCCGTTAGCGAGGCATTGCGCGCGTACTTCGATGCGCTGCAGAACGTCCCCGCCGTCGACGGTTCCAACGCCCGGGATATCCCCCACGCCCCCATCGTCACGTCGTTCGCTGAGCGCGCCAAGTCCGGCCCGATCAAGACGATTGTCGCGTCTGCCGATTCCGATATGGGTCGCAAGCGCGTGTCGGCCACGCAGCTGATCGCCGCGTACCGCAATGTGGGCCTGCGTTGGGCCGATCTTGATCCGCTTAAGCGTCAGGAGCGCCCGCCGGTGCCGGATCTGGACCCGGCTTTCTACGGTTTCACCGAGGCCGACCAAGACATCATCTTCAATGCCAGCAACACGTATTTCGGCAAGGAATCGATGAGCCTGCGCGAGCTGGTCAACAACCTGCGCGAAACGTACTGCGGCTCGATCGGTGCCGAATTCATGTACATCAGCGACCAGGCCCAAAAGCGCTGGTGGCAGGAGCGTCTGGAAACCATCCGCTCCAAGCCGACGTTCTCGGCTGAAAAGAAGAAGCACATCCTGGAACGCCTGACGGCCGCTGAAGGCCTCGAGCGCTTCCTGCATACCAAGTACGTCGGTCAGAAGCGTTTCTCGCTTGAAGGCGGCGAAAGCTTCATCGCGGCCATGGACGAACTGATCCAGCATTCCGGCGCCAAGGGCGTGCAGGAAATCGTGATCGGCATGGCCCACCGCGGTCGTCTGAACGTGCTGGTCAACACGCTGGGCAAGATGCCCGCAGACCTGTTTGCCGAATTCGAAGGCAAGCACGTGGACGACCTGCCCGCTGGCGACGTGAAGTACCACAAGGGCTTCTCGAGCGATGTGACCACGCCGGGCGGCCCCGTCCACCTGTCGCTGGCGTTCAACCCGTCGCACCTTGAGATCGTCAATCCGGTCGTGGAAGGCTCGGTCAAGGCGCGTCAGGAGCGCCGCGGCGACAAGCACGGCGCGCAAGTGCTGGCTGTGCAAGTCCACGGTGACGCAGCTTTCGCTGGCCAGGGCGTCGTGATGGAAACACTGAACCTCGCGCAAACGCGCGGTTACGGCACGGGCGGCACGATCCACATCGTCATCAACAACCAGATCGGTTTCACGACGTCGGACCCGCGCGACTCGCGCTCGACGCTGTACTGTACCGACGTGGTCAAGATGATCGAAGCGCCGGTCCTGCACGTGAACGGTGACGATCCGGAAGCCGTCGTGCTGGCCATGCAACTGGCCGTGGATTACCGTACCGAGTTCCAGAAGGACATCGCGGTCGACATCATCTGCTTCCGCAAGCTCGGCCACAACGAGCAAGACACGCCGGCGATGACGCAGCCGCTGATGTACAAGAAGATCGGCACGCACCCCGGCACGCGCAAGCTCTACGCAGACAAGCTTGTCACGCAGAACACGCTGAAGACTGAAGAGCCGGACACCCTGGTGCAGGAATTCCGCGCCGCCATGGACGCGGGCAAACACACGGTCGACCCGGTGCTGTCGAACTTCAAGAACAAGTTCGCTGTGGACTGGATGCCGTTCCTGAACCGCAAGTGGACGGATGCGGCCGATACCGCCGTGCCGATGGCCGAACTCAAGCGTCTGGCCGAGCGCATCACCGCCATCCCCGATCATTTCAAGCTGCACCCGCTGGTTGAGAACGTAGTTAACAACCGCGCCAAGATGGGCAAGGGCGAGCTGTCGCTGGACTGGGGCATGGGCGAGCACCTGGCCTTCGCATCGCTGGTGGCGTCTGGCTACCCGGTGCGTATCACTGGCCAGGATGCTGGTCGCGGTACGTTCACGCACCGTCACGCAGTCCTGCACGATCAGAATCGCGAGCGTTGGGACGCTGGCAGCTACATCCCGCTGCAGAATGTGTCGGAGAGCCAAGCTCCCTTTACGGTGATCGACTCGGTGCTGTCGGAAGAGGCCGTGATGGGCTTCGAGTACGGCTATTCGTCGGCTGAGCCGAACACCATGGTGATCTGGGAAGCCCAGTTCGGCGACTTCGCCAACGGCGCACAGGTGGTGATCGACCAGTTCATCTCGTCGGGCGAAGTGAAGTGGGGCCGTGCCTCGGGTCTGACGCTGATGCTGCCGCATGGCTACGAAGGCCAAGGTCCGGAGCACAGCTCGGCACGCCTGGAGCGCTACCTGCAGCTCTGCGCAGACCACAACATGCAAGTGGTGCAGCCGACCACGCCGGCGCAGATCTTCCACCTGCTGCGTCGCCAGATGATCCGGATGTTCCGCAAGCCGCTGATCATCCTGACGCCGAAGTCGCTGCTGCGCAGCAAGGATGCTGTGTCGCCTCTGTCGGATCTGGCCAAGGGCCATTTCGAGACGGTGATCGCCGATACGGCCGAAGATCTGAATGCCGCCAAGGTCAAGCGCGTCGTGGCCTGCTCGGGCAAGGTCTACTACGACCTGGTCAACGCCCGTAAGGAACGTGGCCAGACCGACACGGCCATCATCCGTGTGGAACAGCTCTATCCGTTCCCGCACAAGGCGTTCGCAGCCGAGCTGAAGAAGTGTCCGAACCTCGCCGAAGTGGTGTGGTGCCAGGACGAGCCGCAGAACCAGGGTGCCTGGTTCTTCGTGCAGCACTACATCCTGGAGAACATGACCGAAGGACAGAAGCTGGGCTACGCAGGCCGCCCGGCATCGGCATCGCCGGCCGTGGGCTACTACGCGAAGCACAACGAGCAGCAGAAGGCGCTGATCGATGCCGCGTTTGGCAAGCTCAAGGGCTTCGTGCTGAACAAGTAAGCGACATCTGTACCAAGGCGGCAGCTTCGGCTGTCGCCTTGACGCATCTTCGCTACCGAATTCCACCGTATATCGAATTAGCGCGGCTCCCGAAGAAGAGGAGCATGTGCACATGAATCCAAGGAAGCACCGAAATGGCTATCGTTGAAGTCAAGGTCCCGCAGTTTTCCGAGTCCGTTGAAGAAGGCACGCTGATCTCCTGGAAGAAGAAGCCGGGCGAAGCCGTGGCCCAGGACGAAATCCTGATCGAAGTTGAGACCGACAAGGTCGTGCTGGAAGTGCCGGCCCCGTCGGCTGGCGTGCTGGCCGAAGTGCTGGTGGCGGACGGCGCAACCGTGACGTCGGAACAGCTGCTGGCCAAGATCGACACCGAAGGCAAGGCAGGCGCCGCCGCTCCGGCTGCTGCTGCACCGGCTCCCGCAGCCGCTGCACCGGCGCCGGCTGCTGCCGCTCCGGCTGCCGCTGCCGCGGGTGGCGTGGCCATGCCGTCGGCTGCCAAGCTGATGGCTGAGAACAATCTGTCGGCTGGCCAAGTGGCCGGCACGGGCCGCGATGGCCGCATCACCAAGGGCGATGTGCTGGGTGCCGTGGCTGGTGGCGCCAAGCCAGCTGCCGCTGCTGCACCGCAAGCTGCCCGTCCGGCGCTGCAGCAAGTCGCTGCACCGGTGGACTTCGCCGCCCTGGGCGACCGCCCGGAAGAGCGCGTGCCGATGAGCCGCCTGCGCGCCCGTATTGCCGAGCGCCTGGTGCAATCGCAATCGACCAACGCCATCCTCACCACCTTCAACGAAGTCAACATGAAGCCGGTGATGGACTTGCGCGCCAAGTTCAAGGACCAGTTCGAGAAGACCCACGGCGTGAAGCTGGGCTTCATGTCGTTCTTCGTGAAGGCGGCTGTCCACGCGCTGAAGAAGTACCCGGTCATCAACGCATCGGTTGACGGCAACGACATCGTTTACCACGGCTACTTCGACATCGGTATCGCTGTCGGCTCGCCGCGTGGCCTGGTGGTGCCCATCCTGCGCAATGCTGACCAGATGAGCCTGGCCGATATCGAGAAGAAGATTGCCGAGTTCGGCCAGAAGGCCAAGGACGGCAAGCTGACGCTGGACGACCTGACCGGCGGTACGTTCTCGATCTCGAACGGCGGCACGTTCGGCTCGATGCTGTCGACCCCGATCATCAACCCGCCGCAATCGGCCATCCTGGGCGTGCATGCCACCAAGGACCGTGCCGTGGTGGAGAACGGCCAAGTCGTGGTTCGTCCGATGAACTACCTGGCCATGTCCTACGACCACCGCATCATCGACGGCCGCGAAGCCGTGCTGGGCCTGGTCGCCATGAAGGAAGCGCTGGAAGATCCCGCACGCCTGCTGCTGGACCTGTAATCGACGCGTTGATGACCTGAGACGCCGCTGCCCGTTGGGTGCGGCGGCGTCCGAATCGAGGATTTCTCCATGAGCAAAGAATTTGACGTGCTGGTGATCGGCGCCGGCCCCGGTGGCTACATCGCCGCCATCCGCGCTGGCCAGCTGGGCCTGAACGTGGCCTGCTGCGAAGACAACGCCTACGACGATCCGAAGGGCGAGCCGCGCCTGGGCGGCACCTGCCTGAATGTCGGCTGCATTCCCTCGAAGGCGTTGCTGGCCTCCTCGGAAGAGTTCGAGAACGTGAACCACCACCTGGCCGACCACGGCATCACGGTGGAGGGTGTCAAGGTCGACGTGGCCAAGATGCTCAAGCGCAAGGACGACATCGTCGGCAAGATGACGAAGGGCATCGAGTTCCTGTTCCGCAAGAACAAGGTGACGTTGCTTAAGGGCCACGGCAAGTTCGTCGGCAAGACCGACGCGGGCTATCAGGTCGAGATCGCAGGTAAGGCCGGCACGGAAGTCGTGACCGCCAAGCACGTGATCATCGCCACGGGCTCCAAGGCTCGCCATCTGCCGGGCGTGAAGGTCGACAACGTGACCATTGCCGACAACGAAGGCGCGCTGAAGTTTGGTGAAGTGCCGAAGAAGCTGGGCGTGATCGGTGCTGGCGTGATCGGTCTGGAGCTGGGCTCGGTGTGGCGCCGTCTGGGCGCCGAAGTGACGATTCTCGAAGCGCTGCCGAGCTTCCTCGGTGCGGCTGACGAATCCGTTGCCAAGGAAGCCAATAAGCTGCTGACCAAGCAGGGCCTGAAGATCAACGTCGGCGTGAAGGTCGGCGAGATCGAATCGTCGGGCAAGGGCGTGAAGGTCAACTACACCGACGCTGCCGGCGCTGCACAAGTGCTGGAGTGCGACAAGCTGATCGTGTCGATCGGCCGCGTGCCGAACACCGACAACCTGGGCCTGGAAGCGATCGGCCTGGCGGCGGATCAGCGTGGCTTTATCGAGGTGGACGAACACTGCGCGACCAAGCTGCCGAATCTGTGGGCGATCGGCGACGTGGTGCGCGGCCCGATGCTGGCGCACAAGGCAGAAGACGAGGGCGTGGCTGTGGCCGAGCGCATCGTCGGCCAGAAGCCGCACATCGATTACAACTGCATTCCGTGGGTCATCTACACCTACCCGGAAATTGCATGGGTGGGCAAGACCGAGCAGCAGCTCAAGGCCGAAGGCCGCGAGACCAAGGCCGGCCAGTTCCCGTTCATGGCGAATGGCCGTGCACTGGGCATGGGCGCATCCGATGGTTTCGTGAAGGTCATCGCCGATGCGAAGACCGATGAAATCCTGGGCGTGCACATCGTGGCAGCCAACGCTTCGGACCTGGTTGCCGAAGCCGTGGTGGCGATGGAGTTCAAGGCTGCAGCTGAAGACATCGGCCGTATCTGCCATCCGCACCCGTCGATGTCGGAAGTGATGCGCGAAGCTGCGCTGGCGGTCGACAAGCGTCAGCTCAATATGTAAATCGCAAGCCGCAAGGCAAGCACGATGCCCGGTGAATCCACAAGATTGCCGGGCATCGGTCCATTTGGGCCCGCAAATGGTGCCCCAAGCAGATTAAGCAGATGAACGTCCAGGAAACCTACCTACAGGAACTGAAGGCGCGCGGCTATCAGCCCGACGAAGCGCAACAACGCGCCGTCGATCGCCTGCAGCGGTGCTACGACGAATGGGTTGCCTACAAGGCCCGTCGTTCGACTGCGCTGCGCAAGATGCTCGTGCGCCCGGATTTGCCCCGTGGCGTCTACATGTGGGGCGGGGTGGGGCGCGGCAAGTCGTTCCTGATGGATGCGTTCTATAGCTGCGTGCCGTTGGTGCGCAAGACGCGTCTGCACTTTCACGAGTTCATGCGCGAAGTGCATCGTCAACTGGAAGAACTGCGCGGCCGCGCCGATCCGTTGGACGAACTGGCCCGTCGCATCGCCAAGCGCTACCGCTTGATCTGTTTTGATGAATTCCATGTCAGCGACGTTGCCGACGCGATGATCCTGCACCGCTTGCTCGATCAGCTGTTTGCCAACGGCGTGCAGTTTGTGATGACGTCCAACTATCGGCCCGACTTGCTGTATCCGGACGGCCTGCACCGCGACCGAGTGCTGCCGGCCATTGCGCTGCTGCAGGAGAAGCTCGACGTCCTCAATGTCGACGCGGGCGTCGATTACCGCAAACGGGCGATGGAGCAGGTGCAAGCGTATTACACGCCGTTGGGCGCCAAGGCCAACTCGGCGTTGCGCGATGCGTTTGCGGCAGTGGCGGAAGTGCCGAACGAATCGCCGGTGCTGCGCATCGAGCACCGTGAGATTCGCGCTGCGCGCAAGGCTGGCGGCGTGGTGTGGTTCGACTTCGCCACGCTGTGCGGTGGCCCCCGCTCACAGAACGATTACCTGGAAATCGCCTCGCGCTTTCACACCGTCATCCTGGCCGATGTGCCGAAGATGACGCCGCGCATGGCGTCCGAGGCGCGCCGCTTCACGTGGCTGATCGACGTGTTCTACGACCACAAGGTGAAGCTGCTGATGTCGGCGGAGGTGCCGGCGGACGAGCTGTACACCGAAGGCCAGATGGCCAATGAATTTCACCGCACGGTGTCGCGCATCGTCGAGATGCAGTCGCGCGAATACCTCGAGGCACCTCGCCGCGAAGTCGACACGTCACTGACCTGATCTCGCTCGCTGCGGCGTGCCTAGTGTGACGTCGGCGGCGGGTTGCGATGCGACGGCGGTGCTTGTGAGGGCCGCAGGCTAGCGCCAAAGAAGTCCTGCGGCAGGCGCTCGGTCTTGCGGTTGACGTTGCGGAACGCGCCCTCCACCAGCATGGGGGCGACGTTGCTCACGTCGGTTTGCGAGGCCATGGTCACGTCTTCGGTAAAGCCGCGTTCGCACAGCTCGCGGCCGGACACAGAATCAAGCAACCACGCTTTCATCATGCCGGTTTGCGACGCCTCGCGATAGATCGCACGGGCGGCGAGCGCTTCGGGCGACAGCGCTTGTGGCAGGAACCCCGCCACCGTTTCCGACAGGTGATGCACGATCGCACCGGCGGCCAGCCAGTCTTCAAGGGCCGGGCGCAGGCTGCCATCAGCCCAGCGTTCTCCGGACGCCACCACGGCCACGCGGCGGCCCAGTCGCGATGCGGCCTCTGCCACGGCGCGCGCGTTGCGCAGACAACCTGCAAACGTCGGCGTCGATCCGGTGGCGAGCGCGAGCGTCGCCCCATTGGGCGAGGGCAGGACCAGGTTGCTGCCGATTGGCAATTCACGGAGCGACGCCGGCGAGAGCGTATACCCCGCCTGGCTCCGGTTGTAGCCCGCCAGCATGGCGCCGGCGCGGCGCGCGAAAGTTTCAGCGCTGGCGTCGCGCCATGGGTACGGATAGATGCGTGCCCCGCGCGCCACGGCCACATCCACACAGGTACAGAAGGACAGCACGTCCACCACGATGACGGCGTCGCAATGTGGCGCCAGCGCGGATGCTCCGTGCTCGCCCCATTCACAGTGGATGTTGTACAGGCTGAATTCGGTTGCCATGTCGCGCCCTCCTGTTTGGCTGGTGCAGCTAACCACTATAGGCGCCCCATTTTCTTTTGGGAGGGTCGGCATGGTTGAGGTGCGCTGAGAATCGCATTTCCGGTGGAGTCTTATTGCGCCGTGCTTGATGCGCATCAAGGGCGCGCGGGGGGATGCTGGCTAGCATCGTCCCCATAATGACGACGATATTCGCCCCCAATCATCCAACCGCGCCGGTTGACGGCATAGGCTCGCCTATCGGCCCGAGCGGGGCGGGCGCGTCGCACGTCACCTGCTATCACTGCGCCTCGCCATTGGACGGCGCCACCGCTGTCCGTGCCGACATTGGCGGCAAGTCTCGGGAATTTTGCTGTGCCGGCTGTCAGGCTGTCGCGCAAACGCTGCACGCCTCCGGCATGGGCCACGTCTATGACGGCCCCATCGCCTTCGCCAAGCCCATCGAAGGTGACCGTCGCACCGAAGCCGAAGCCGTTTGGGCGACCTACGATCTGCCCGTCATGCGCGAGCGCTTCGTACGCACACGCACTGACGGCGCGGAAGAACTTTCCCTTGCTATCAGCGGCATGCGTTGCGCTGCGTGTGTATGGCTGATCGAGCGTGCGCTCTCCCGAGTGCCGGGCGTGCGCGAAGCCACCGTCAATTACGCCACGGAACGCGCGCGCATCGTCGGAGATGCTGGCGCGATGCGGCTGTCTGCGGTGTTTGCCGCCATTGCCGACGTCGGATACGAAGCGTGGCCCGACCAGCCATCTGCCCGCCGCACTGCCGAAGCGCGTGAGCGCCGCAGCCTGCTGATCCGCTTGGGGCTGGCGATGCTCGGGATGATGCAAGTGATGATGTACGCGTGGCCGGTTTACCTGCACGGCAGCGACATCCCCGTGAGCCAGACGCGCCTGATGCAGTGGGCCAGCCTGATGCTGACCGTGCCGGTGGTGTTGATTTCTGCGCGGCCCATTTTCGTCAATGCGTGGCGGCAAGTGCGGCATGCCCACGTCGGCATGGATGTGCCCGTGGCGCTGGGGGTCGGCGCGGCGTTCATTGCCAGTGTGCTGGCGACCTTGCGCGGTCATGGCGAGACGTACTTCGATTCCGTGACGATGTTCGTCGCTTTCCTGCTGGCGGCGCGCTATCTCGAACTGCGTGCGCGCCAGAGCGCGGCTTCCGGTGCCGAAGCGTTGGTGCATCAGTTGCCGGCCACTTGCCGGCGCTTCAACGCCGAAAGCGGCGTGCTCGAGACCATTCCCGTTGCAGCCTTGCAGCAAGGCGATTGCGTGGAGGTGCGCGCCGGTGAAGTTCTGCCCGCCGACGGCACCATTGAACGCGGCACCACCGAGATCGACGAGTCGCTTCTCTCCGGTGAAAGCGTGCCGCGCCCGCGCGACGTGGGCGCGACCGTGCTGGCAGGCAGCTACAACGTCGTCAGCGCCATTCGCGTGCGTGTCAATCGTGTGGGCGCCCAGACGCGCCTTGCTGCCATCGTCGATCTGCTGGAACGCGCCTTGACGGACAAGCCCCGCATGGCTGAACTCGCCGATCGTGTGGCTGGGCGCTTTGTGGCAGTGCTGCTCGGCTGGGCGCTGCTGACGGCGATCGCGTGGTGGTGGATCGATCCGACTCGCATGTTTGCCGTTACCGTGGCGGTGCTGGTGGTGAGTTGCCCCTGCGCGTTGTCGCTGGCTACGCCGTCTGCGCTGGCCGCGGCCAGTGGCGCGTTGGCACGGCGCGGTGTGCTGGTCACGCGAGGCCACGCCATCGAGAGCCTGGCAGCCGTGACGGACGTGCTGCTCGACAAGACCGGCACGCTCACCGAGGGGCGTCTGCGCTTGCTGAGCATCGAGACCTTCGCCGATGTGGATGCCGAACACTGCCTCGCATTGGCGTGCGCGATGGAGCAATCCGAGAATCATCCGATCGCCCAGTCGTTGCGCGCCGCCACCTCCGCTGAAATGCCGTTGCCAACGCTGGGGCGCGTGACGAATGTGCCAGGGCAGGGCGTGTATGCCCTGGCCGACAATCAATTGATGCGTTTGGGCACGCAGTCGTTCGCGGCAGCGCACTACGCAGATCAGCCGGTTGCTTCCATTCGTTACGGCACGGAAGCGCCGATGGAGGAAGTGCCGCCGGCGGCCGCATGCACGTCGATCTGGCTCGGCCGCGACGGCCAACCACTCGCGCGCTTCACGCTGGCCGATACGCCACGTACCGATGCGCCCGCATGCCTGAGCGCGTTGCGTGCACAAGGATTGCGCCTGCATCTCGTTTCCGGCGATGCGCCTGAGACCGTGCACTGGTGGGCCAACCGCCTTGGCATCGACCGCGCGGTGGGCGGCGCAAGCCCCGAAGACAAACGTGCCTACGTGCGCAAGCTGCAGGCAGACGGCGCCCGCGTGCTGGCCGTCGGCGACGGCATCAACGATGCGCCGTTGCTCGCGCAGGCGCAGGTCTCCATCGCCATTGGGTCGGGTGCGCCGCTGGCCCAGGCCGGCGCCGACGCCATCCTCACCGAGCCTCGCCTGTTTGCCATTAGCGAGGCCGTGTCAATTGGCCGTCGCACGTTGCGCGTGGTGCGCCAGAACCTCGGCTGGGCCGTCACCTACAACGCGATCAGCATTCCGCTCGCCACGCTGGGGTGGTTGTCGCCGCTGGTGGCGGGCATCGGCATGTCGGTGTCGTCGTTGCTGGTGGCCCTCAATGCGTGGCGTTTGTCACGCGCCGCTTAAGGAGCCGAAATGGAAACGCTGTTCCTGCTGATTCCGCTGTCGCTGATGTTGGTAGTGGCGATTGTCGGGGTGCTGTGGTGGGCCGTCGGCTCGGGCCAGTACGACGATCTCAAGGCGCCTGCTGAATCGATTCTGCTGGACCCAGATACCCCGGCGCGTGACGCAATGTCGCGGGACGGAACTACTTGACCACGTTGGCTGGGGTGTCTTGACGCACGTCAAGACTCGAATATCGCCCCATTCTTAACATGACCCTATCAAACCAACACTCTCGGGGAGCAAGCATGCAATCGTCCAGCGCGTTGCAGCCCACCCAGACCTTCAATTACCGCGTTGTTCGCCAGTTCTCGATCATGACGATCGTCTGGGGCATCGTCGGTATGGCGGTCGGTGCGCTGATCGCGGCCCAGTTGATCTGGCCGCAACTGAATTTCGGGGTGCCTTGGCTGACCTATGGTCGGCTGCGTCCTCTGCACACGAATGCCGTCATCTTTGCGTTTGGCGGCAGCGCTCTGTTTGCGACGTCTTACTACATCGTGCAGCGTACCTGCCAGGTGCGTCTGCTTTCCGACAAGCTTGCCGCCTTCACGTTCTGGGGCTGGCAGGCAGTGATCGTGGCAGCCGCCATCACCCTCCCGCTGGGCTACACAAGCTCGAAGGAATACGCCGAACTCGAATGGCCGATCGACATCCTGATCACCGTGGTGTGGGTGGCTTACGCGATCGTGTTCTTCGGCACAATCGCCAAGCGCAAGACCCGGCACATCTACGTGGCCAACTGGTTCTTCGGCGCCTACATCATCACGATTGCTCTGTTGCATATCGTCAACAACGCTGAATTGCCGGTGTCGATGTGGAAGTCGTACTCGGCTTATGCCGGCGTGCAGGATGCGATGGTGCAATGGTGGTATGGCCACAATGCAGTGGGCTTCTTCCTGACCACCAGCTTCCTGGGCATGATGTATTACTTCGTGCCCAAGCAGGCCGAGCGTCCGATCTATTCGTATCGCCTCTCGATCGTCCACTTCTGGGCGCTGAATTTCACCTACATGTGGGCGGGTCCGCACCACCTCCAGTACACGTCGCTGCCCGACTGGGCGCAGTCGCTGGGCATGGTGTTCTCGCTCATTCTGCTGGCGCCGTCGTGGGGCGGCATGATCAACGGGATCATGACCCTGTCGGGTGCCTGGCACAAACTGCGCACCGATCCGATCTTGAAGTTCCTCGTGGTGGCACTGTCGTTCTACGGCATGGCGACGTTCGAGGGCTCGATGATGTCCATCAAGACCGTGAATGCGCTGTCGCACTACACCGACTGGACGATCGGCCACGTGCACTCCGGCGCCCTGGGCTGGGTGGCCATGATCACCATCGGCTCGATGTACTACATGATCCCGCGCCTGTTCGGCCAGCAGAAGATGTACAGCACGCGCCTGATCGAGGTCCACTTCTGGGTGGCGACCATCGGCGTGGTGCTCTACATCGCCGCCATGTGGGTTGCCGGCGTGATGCAGGGCCTGATGTGGCGCGCCACCGAGGCTGACGGCACGTTGACCTACAGCTTTGTCGAAGCGGTCAAGGCAACGTACCCGTTCTACCTGATTCGCTTGGCTGGCGGCCTGTGCTTCCTGGGCGGCATGCTGCTGATGGCATTCAACGTGTTCAAGACCATCCAGGGCAGCAAGGCAATCGATGCACCGATTCCTCAATCGTCCCAGACCCCGATGGTCGCGGCTCAGTGAGGAGGGGAACATGAGCAATCAATCCAACAAGTTTTTCTCGCACGAGACGCTGGAAAAGAACATCGGTTTGCTGATCGTGATGACGCTCGTCGTCGTCAGCATTGCGGGCCTGGTGCAGATCTTGCCGCTCTTTTTCCAGCATTCGACCACCGAACCGGTCAAGGGCATCGCCCCGTATTCGCCGCTGCGGTTGGCGGGGCGCGACATCTACATCCGCGAAGGCTGCGTTGGCTGCCACTCGCAGCAAGTGCGTACGCTTCGCGCCGAGACCGAGCGCTATGGCCACTATTCGCTGGCTGGCGAGTCGGTGTTCGATCACCCGTTCCTGTGGGGTTCCAAGCGCACGGGCCCGGATCTGGCGCGCGTTGGGCAGCGCTATTCGGACGACTGGCATCGCATCCACCTCCGTGATCCGCGTGAAGTGGTGCCCGAGTCGAATATGCCGTCATATGCGTGGCTCTCGAAGACGCCGCTGGACAACAGCGACATCGAGAAGAAGATGCATGTCCTGCGTCAGCTGGGTGTGCCGTACACGGATGCCCAGATCGCCGGAGCGCGCGAGCAACTCGCAGGCAAGACGGAAGAAGACGCCGTGGTCGCCTATCTGCAAGGCCTTGGCGTGGAGCTGCGTAACGTCCGGGACGTGGCTGTTGCTCCGGCCGCCGCGCCTGCCACCGTTGCAGCGAAGGAGTAAGCCATGGCCACGCTGAGTGCAATTGCGACTGCCGTCTTCCTCGTGCTGTTCGTCTGCATTACCTGGTGGGCATTCTCCGCGCATCGCCGCGGTGCGAATGCGGAATCGGCCATGCTGCCGTTCCTGCTGCCCGATGAGGCCGAGGTCGCCGGTGCGCACGCAGACGCGTCGCGCCCGCATCAATAAGGACACAGAATCATGAGCGACTTCATTTCGGAGTTCTGGGGGTATTACATCGCAGCGATCGCCCTAGTCGGCATCGTGTGGTGTGTCTGGTTGCTGTTTTCGCAGCGGCGCATTCAGATTGCGCCCGGTCATAGCGCGGGCGAGGACACCGGCCATGTATGGGACGGCGACCTGCGCGAACTGAACAATCCGCTGCCACGCTGGTGGATGTGGATGTTCCTGCTGTCGTGCATCTTTGCGTTGGGGTACCTGATCCTCTACCCGGGGTTGGGTTCATACGGCGGCGCGCTTGGTTTCTCGACACGGGGCGAATTGGCGGCGCAGCGCGCTGCAGCCGATGCACAGGTCCGTCCGGTCTATGAGCGTTATGCCAGCATGGACATCAAGCAGATCGCCGCCGACCCGCAGGCCCATGAGATCGGCCAGCGCCTGTTCCTGAACAACTGCGCGCAGTGCCATGGCTCCGACGCTGGCGGCTCGAAGGGCTTCCCGAACCTGACCGACAGCGACTGGCTGTACGGTGGCGAGCCCGAGACGATCTTGACCACTATCACCAAGGGGCGTCACGGTGTCATGCCCTCGCTGGCTGCGGTGGTGGATGGCAACCAGGCTGTCAACGTGGCCAACTACGTGCGCTCGCTGTCGGGCCTGTCTTACGACCCGATCAAGGCAGCGCGTGGTGAACCGACGTTCAAGTCGGTCTGCGCGGCCTGCCACACGGCAAGCGGCAAGGGAAATCAGACACTTGGCGCACCTAACCTGACCGACCGCGTCTGGCTGTACGGCAGTTCGGAAGCAACCATCGTCGAGACCATCCTCAAGGGTCGTGACAACACGATGCCGGCACACGAGAACCTGCTCTCACCAGAGAAGATCCGCATGCTGGCGGCCTATGTCTGGGGTCTGTCGAATAGCAATACGAGTCACGAGCAATGAGCGACAAAGAACCAGCCTGGCGCCCGATGACGCCCGCCACCGCGGCGGCGGGCGCCGACGACGCCCCCACCGAGCAGATGCTCTATGAGGTCCGGCGCAAGATTTATCCGCGCGCCGTGACCGGCGCCTTTGCGCGTTGGCGAGTCTGGCTGGTTCTGGCCACGCAAGCCATCTTTTATGGCTTGCCGTGGTTCCAGTGGAACGGTCGCCAAGCGGTGCTGTTCGACCTGGGCGCCCGCAAGTTCTACCTCTTTGGCCTCGTATTGTGGCCGCAGGATGTCATCTATCTGACGTTGCTGCTGGTGCTGTCGGCGCTCGCGCTGTTTCTATTTACGGCGGTGGCGGGGCGGCTCTTTTGCGGCTATGCCTGTCCGCAGACGGTCTACACCGAGATTTTCATGTGGATCGAGCGGCACATCGAAGGAGATCGCTTCGCGCGCATCCGCCTCGACGGTGAGCGCTGGAGCCTGCGCAAATTCCGCTTAAAGGCCGCAAAGCATTCGGCCTGGATCCTCATCGCACTGTGGACGGGCTTTACCTTCGTGGGTTTCTTCACGCCGATCCGCGATCTGGGCATGGAGACCTGGACGCTGTCGCTCGGTCCTTGGCAGACATTCTGGATGTTGTTCTACGCATTTGCGACGTGGGGCAACGCTGGTTTCATGCGCGAGCAAGTCTGCCGCTACATGTGTCCCTACGCTCGCTTCCAGAGCGTGATGGTCGATCCCGATACCTACGTCGTCACGTATGACACGCAGCGCGGCGAGCCGCGCGGCAGCCGTTCGCGCAACGCCGATTTCGAAGCCCAGGGTCTGGGTGCTTGCGTCGACTGCAGCATCTGCGTGCAGGTGTGCCCGACCGGCATCGACATCCGTCAAGGGCTGCAATACGAATGCATCGGTTGCGGCGCCTGCATTGACGCCTGCGATCAGGTCATGGACAAGATGCGCTACCCGCGCGGTCTGATCCGCTACACGTCGGAACGCGCGATGCTTGATCGGCTCAGCCCGAAGGAAGCCCGGCGACATCTGATGCGTCCGCGCGTGCTGATCTATACCGGGATCATGCTGGTGCTCTTCACCGGGTTCATCGTGGCATTGGCGATGCGGCAGCCGCTCAAGGTTGACGTGATTCGTGATCGTGGTGCGCTGGCGCGTGAAGTGGACGGCGGCAAGATCGAGAACGTTTATCGTCTGCAACTGATGAACGCGTCCGAGCACCCCATGCGCGTGACCATCACCGCCGAGGGCATGCCGGAACTGGACGTGGAGGGCGGTCGCGGCGAATCGACCACACTGGAACTGCCGCCAGCGGCTAACCGGCTGCTGCCAGTGCGCGTGCGCCGGCCGGCCGACGATGCCGCCCCCGGCTCGCACAAAATCCGTTTCGTCATCCATGCAGACAGCGGTAGCGACAGCCTTGTACTGCGCGAACCGTCGAGCTTCATCGTGCCGCGCTGATGCGGCATCCCCAACAGGAGGCAACGATGCACGCAACGCAATCTTCCGCACAGGCCCGTCCGTGGTGGCGCGAGCCCTGGCCGTGGCTGCTGATGGCAGGGCCGTTCGTCGCCATGGTCGGCTGTGGCGTGACCATCTGGCTGGCAATGTCGCATCCCGATGCTGTCATTCACGACAACGTCGTGCGGCGCGGTTTGGTCGTCGAAAAGACGACGGGCGCACCGGCGCATGCCATTCACACGGAGGCCCGATGAAGCGTCGACTGCTGATGTGGATTCTGTGGCCGGCATTTCTGTCGGCGGCCCTGGCTGAGCTGGTGGTCTTCGCGGTGGTAGACCCCGTCGATCTGCGCTTCTTCGGCGAACAGATCACGGTGTCGGCCCAGGCGGTTTACACCGTGTCCTTCTTTGTGTTCTGGTTGCTGTGCGCATTGTCGAGCGCGCTGACGCTCTATGTGTCGCCGGGCATTGGCAAGCTGGAAGCGCATGAACACCCGCTCGTCTGAGCGGGAGCCATGGAAGGCAGCTTAGGCCGCCTGACCGCTCATGACCTGGCGCAGGCCGGCCAGGTCGATCAGCTTGACGTGGCGTTGGCGGATCTGGATGAGACCCGCTTCGGCAAAGCGCGAGAAGAGGCGGCTGACGGTTTCGAGCTTGAGACCCAGATAGCTGCCAAGTTCTTCGCGGCTCATGCGCAGCACAAACTCGGTCGACGAATATCCGCGCTGGGCCGAACGCTTCGAGAGGTTGAGCAGGAACGCTGCGAGACGCTCCTCCGCACGCATGGAGCCCAGCGTGAGCAGCATCAGATGATCCTGCGAAATCTCCTTGCTCATGATGCGCAAGAACTGATGCTGCAGCGAAGGCAGCCGGCGCGAAAGGTGCTGCAACTCGTCGTAGCGCACCACGCAGACTTCGGTATCTTCAAGCGCGGTGGCGTCCGACACGTGGCGCATATCGCCAATGCCATCGAGCCCGACGATTTCACCCGGCAGGTGGAACCCTGTGATCTGATGCCGACCGTCTTCAAGCGTCAGATGGGTTTTGAGTGTGCCGAAACGAATGCCGTAAACCGCCTCCAGCGGCTCACCCAGAGAATAGAGCGATTGCCCCTTCTTAATGCGGATGCGCTCGCCGACCAAATCGTCCATCTTGCGCACGTCATCCGAGTTCATTCCCACCGGCAGGCAGATTTGCCCGAGTACACAGGTGGAACAACGCGAGGCTTGGTCGGTAAGTGCGATTCGAGTGAGCACGGGCGGGGGCGAATTTCGGGAAAGTGAAATGAGTAATTCTTGTTTTACAGCGCCAGCTTATTATAACGGCGACCTTCTTGTCCTCGGACATTTCCGATGCGGCAAAACGCGTCAATTACGCTTAGTTCGCAACAGTAAGACAAAAACCTTGGTCCATATCAAAAGAGCGTCAGAAAGATGAGTGCCGCGGCGCTTGTGAGCGTTTTCCTGATTGCATTGCTCGGCGGTGTGCATTGTCTGGCGATGTGCAGCGGTATCGCACTCGCAGCCGAACGTGGCGCTGTGGCGGTGCGGATCGTGTCCCGTCGCCGGCTTTGGTTTGAACAGGTCGTCATGCATGCCGGCCGGCTGACCACCTATGCGTTGCTGGGCGCAATCATGGGTGCCATGGGCGCGACCGTCTGGCGCCAGCAATGGCTGCCGATTCAACGCGGCTTGTTTGCGTTCGCTAGCGCATTGCTGGTCGCCTACGGGGTTTTGCTGCTTGTTCGGTCCGCAGGGGATGCGTGGCGCAGTGTGTGGCTTGAACGCTTGCTTGGCCGCGTGGCAGGTGGCCTGTCTCGAGGCGCCGCCACGCTGGGCGGTAGGCTGCGGCGTCAGCCACCGTTACTGCGCCGCTATCTCACGGGTATGGCGTGGGGGCTGGTGCCGTGTGGGATGGTCTACGGCGCATTGGCTGTGGCGTTGTTGGCAGGCAACGCCGCTTCCGGGGCCGTGGTCATGCTCGCCTTTGGTGCGGGTACGCTGCCCAACCTGCTGATGATGTCTGGTCTGGCTGGGTGGCTGCGTGGGCTGTCGCGCCAGCGATGGGCGCGGGGCGCGGCCGGCATCGCCATCGCCGGGTTTGGGGTCTGGGGGCTGGCTCACGCAATCTGGTTGCCGGAGATGCTTAACGCACACGGATTCTGTCTGGTGCTGTAGGCGTTCAGGCAGGCAAAAATTGCCAATCGTCCCATGATAGGAGGCTAGGACATCTTCCCGGTTGCGGCGCTGCTGGAAATTGCCCTACAATCAACCGCAATTCGATTCGCCACCCGCGCAAATCAACAATCCTAAGCGCGGCGCCAAGCGATGCCATCCAGCGGTAGAGTCCCCTGGACAGTCGATTCGGGCGGGCTGCCGTTCTTCTTGGTAGTCGTCCGGCGCAGTATCCGTCCCCATGGCGGCGGAAGAAATTGCCCTTGTGGTGCCTGACCGGCACCGGATCAACTCGCTCCTCCGGCCCTACTTTGCGGGCACAGCCACTGCGTTTCGGTGCAGGCTCCAATTGGATGATTGGCCTTCGCGCGCCGGGCCCGGGCGGGCAACAGCATTCAGAAATGCCGCGTGCTTCGCGGTGGGACGACAAACCTCAAGCGTGACGGCGACTGGCCGTGCGCGAGCAATGACGAGCCGCTCAACCCGATGAATACCCAAGAGGCGAAGATCGTCCTCGAAACCGCGCTGATCTGCGCGCAGGACCCGTTGCGAGTCAATGACTTGCGCAAGCTCTTCGACGAAGATGTGTCCGCAGACACCATCCGTGTGCTGCTCGAAGAGCTGCGCCAGGATTGGCTGAATCGAGGTGTCGAACTGGTCGCGCTGGCCTCCGGCTGGCGCTTGCAGAGCCGCCCGGAAATGCGCGTGTATCTTGATCGGCTGCACCCGGAAAAGCCGCCCAAGTACTCGCGCGCTGTGATGGAAACGCTGGCGATCATCGCTTATCGTCAGCCGGTCACTCGCGGCGATATCGAAGACATTCGCGGCGTGACGGTCAACACGCAGGTCATCAAGCAGATTGAAGACCGTGGCTGGATCGAGGTCATCGGTCATCGCGACGTGCCGGGCCGCCCCGCGCTGTATGCGACGACCAAGCAGTTTCTCGACGACCTTGGCTTGCGCTCGTTGGACGAACTGCCGCCGCTTGAAGATGCCCGCGCCCAAGCGCAGGCGAGCTTGCTGGAGCAGGGCGCCATCGAGTTTGAAGGCGGTGCAATTGCGGTGGAAGAGCTGACGGCGCTCGTCAACGACGCGCCGGAAGGTGCTGGGAGCGCCGAGGCTTCGGTGCAGGAATCGGCTGCATTGCCGGTTGCCGAGGCTTCCGTTGAGGTAATCGCTGAAACGCCGGCGCAGTCTACTGAGGGTGCGGCGGGTGGTGAGCTGGCATTGGAAACCGAGTCGCAAGCGGTGAGTGCGACCGAGGTTCCATCCGAAGATGAGTACAAAACACCGGTCGAGCCGCCTGTGGCTCCCGCCAATGAACATTCGTAACGCCATGCCTGCCGCACAGTCGGCGCATGGCCTGAACCCCTAGATTTTTTGAAGACGTTGTGAGCACCCAGTCAGACTCCATGGATACACGTATGCCGGCCGACGCCGACGCTCAGCCGCCGCGACAAGACGGCGGTGATGGGACTGAGGCCGCGCCTCGTCGCAAGGGATTGCGCCGCGGCTTGCGCAATCTGGTGGCTTCGCGCCGCCAGCAGCAGGACGGCCGCCCTGAGGGTGAAGCCGCTGAGGCGGGTGGCGCGGACGCCGGCCAGCCTGCGCAACCGCGCAAGAGCCGCGCGCCACGGGCACGCAAGCCGAAAGAGGCGACAGCTGAGCCGGCGGTAGTTGCCGCAGAGGGTGCTGCACCGGCCGAACAGGCGCCAGCAGACAGCCAGGGCGAGCGACGTGGCCCGCGCGGCCGTTTCGGCAAGAACCGTCGCCGCCAAGGCGAAGGCCAACCGGCGGAACGCGCCGAGCGCGGCGAGCATACGGAAGGTGCTGGCGGCAAGAATGCCGGCGGTCGTGGCAAGCAGCAGAGCCGCAACGGTAAACCGCAAGGCAAGGCTGGGGGTCAGACCCAGAATCGCGGGGGCAAGGGGCTGAAGGGCGGCAAGGGCTCCGAAGACGTCTTCCAATACGTGATTTCAGGCGCGTACGACTCGGAGGTTGACGCCGGAGGCGCATCGCAGCCCCCCAAGGGGCGCGAACTGACCTCCGACGACGACGCTCCTAAGCTGCACAAAATCTTGGCTGATGCCGGGCTTGGCTCGCGCCGCGACATGGAAGACCTGATCCTGCAAGGTCGCGTCTCCGTGAACGGCCTGCCGGCTCATATCGGCCAGCGCATTCTCGCGACCGATCAGGTGCGCGTGAACGGCAAGCTGATCCAGCGCAAGCTGCCGAACAAGCCGCCGCGCGTGCTGCTGTATCACAAGCCGGCCGGTGAGATCGTGAGCCAGTCCGATCCGGAAGGCCGTCCGACCGTGTTCGACGCGTTGCCGCGCATGAAGACCGGCAAGTGGGTCGCTGTGGGCCGCCTTGACTTCAATACCGAGGGCCTGCTGATTTTCACGACGTCCGGCGACATCGCCAATCGGTTCATGCACCCGCGCTATGGCGTGGAGCGTGAATACGCAGTGCGTACGCTTGGTGAGCTGGCGGAAACCGATCGCCAGAAGCTGCTGCACGGTATCCCACTTCAGGACGGCGAAGCCAACTTCCTGCGCTGCGTCGATGGCGGCGGCGAAGGTGTCAACCATTGGTACCACGTCGCCCTGACCGAGGGGCGGAACCGCGAAGTGCGGCGCATGTTCGAAGCGGTCAACCTGACCGTGTCGCGCCTGATCCGTACGCGCTATGGCAGCTTCGTCCTGCCGCGCGGGCTTAAGCGCGGGCGCTGGCAGGAAGTGTCGGCCGACGATGTGCGTACGCTGATGGGCACGCTGGGCATGAAGGTGCCGACGGCCAGTTCTGGCGGTGGGCAAGACCGCCAGGGCAATCGTCGCCGTGGGCCTGCGCCGGTGCTGATGGGGCCGATGTCGTCCGGTTTTGCGGGGGAAGCTAACTTCCAGTCGCGCGGTATGGGCGTTGAGAACGGTAATCGCGCGCAGCCCGCGCAGCGCCGTCCGACCAACCCGCGCCAGCCCGATCCGATGCAAACGTCCATGGGCTACATCAATGTGGGCGGTCCGACCACGCTGACAGCGCGCACCCGTATGGGTGAGCGCCCGAATGGCCGCGGCGGCGCGGCTGGCGGCGGTGGTATGCGTGATGGCAATCGGGCGCCCGGCAGCAAGCGCCCCGGAAAGAGTGGTGGTGGCATCCCGAGCGGCAACAAGGCGCCGCGCGGTGGTGGCAAACGCGGCGGTAAGCGCTAAAAAAATGCGGGCGTTGTGTGCGGCAGCCGTCGCCACGCCCCATTTTGTGGGGGCTTCTGGGCAATTTTTGCGTTTTGCCTGGAAGCGTATTACAATGTGAGTCTAATCAAAAGTCATCCTGTAGAAGATGGGCGAATGATATGGGCGTTGCGCCCATTTTTTTTTGCTTCCGCAGGTTGGCCATACCGGGAAATTCTTCAGGAAAAACGTGCATCTGACTGATCTGATTGAGAAAACCCTCGCCGCCATGGGGTACGAGCTGGTGGAAGTGGAGCGCGCACCCGCTGGGCTGCTGCGCGTGTATATCGATCAGGCAGAGAACGGCATCGTCATTGAAGATTGCGAAAAAGTGAGCCATCAGCTCACGCGCGTGTTCGAAGTTGAAAACGTCAATTACGAACGGTTGGAAGTGTCGTCGCCCGGGCTGGACCGCCCGCTGCGCACGCTGGCCGACTTCACGCGCTTCGCCGGCCTTGAGGTCAAGGTGACGTTGCGCCTGCCAGTGGACGGGCAAAAGAATTTCACGGGAATCATTCAGGCTCCGACGGGCGAGTCAGGCCAGGAACGAATCGGCCTTGAGTTTGAGGGCAAGGAAGGCCCCGCACTGCTGGAATTCACGCTGTCGGAACTCGACCGCGCCCGGCTGGTGCCCGTGCTGGACTTCAAAGGAAATCGAAACAAAGGGAACAAGCAATGAGCCGCGAAGTTCTGTTGCTCGTCGATGCGCTTGCGCGCGAAAAAAACGTCGACAAGGATGTGGTGTTCGGGGCGCTGGAGGCCGCATTGGCTTCGGCGACCAAGAAGCGCTTTGAAGAAGACGTGGATGTGCGCGTGGCGATCGACCGTGAGTCGGGCGAACACGAAACCTTCCGTCGCTGGCTCGTCGTTCCCGACGATGCAGGCCTGCAGGAACCGGACAAGCAGATTCTGCTGTTCGAAGCCAAGGAGCAGAATCCTGACCTCGATGTAGACGACTTCGTCGAAGAGCAGATTGAGTCGGTCGAGTTCGGCCGCATTGGCGCGCAGGCTGCAAAGCAGGTGATCCTGCAGCGCATCCGCGATGCCGAGCGCGAGCAGATCCTGAATGATTACCTGGATCGTGGCGAGAAGGTCATGACCGGTACGATCAAGCGTGCCGACAAGAAGGGCCTGATCGTTGAAACCGGCCGCGTCGAGGCGCTGTTGGCCCGCGACCAGATGATCCCGAAGGAAAATCTGCGTACGGGCGACCGCGTCCGGGCGTACATCCTGAATGTCGACCGTACCGCACGTGGCCCGCAGATCGAGCTTTCGCGCACTTGCCCTGAGTTTCTGATCAAGCTCTTCGAAAACGAAGTGCCGGAAATGGAACAGGGCCTGCTGGAGATCAAGGCAGCCGCGCGTGATCCTGGCGTGCGTGCGAAAATCGCGGTCGTTGCACACGACAAGCGTATCGACCCGATTGGCACCTGCGTCGGCGTGCGCGGGACCCGTGTGACAGCTGTCCGTAACGAAGTTGGCGGCGAGGCTGTGGACATCGTGCTGTGGTCGGAAGACCCAGCGCAGTTTGTGATCGGTGCATTGGCGCCGGCGCAAGTGCAGTCCATCGTCGTAGACGAGGAAAAGCACAGCATGGACGTGGTGGTCGACGAGGAAAACCTCGCCGTTGCCATCGGCCGTAGCGGCCAGAACGTTCGCTTGGCGTCGGAGTTGACCGGCTGGCAGATCAACATCATGACGCCGGCAGAGTCTGCGCAGAAGCAGGCAGAAGAAAGCTCCGTCGTTCGCCAGTTGTTCATGGCGAAGCTGGACGTGGACGAAGAGGTTGCCGACATCCTGATCGAAGAGGGCTTCAGCTCGCTCGAGGAAGTGGCCTACGTGCCGCTGCAGGAAATGCTGGAAATCGAAGCGTTCGACGAAGACACCGTCAACGAGCTGCGCAACCGCGCTCGCGACGTGTTGCTGACGATGGAGTTGGCGAAGGAAGAAAAGGTCGAGAAGGTGTCGCAAGACCTGCGCGACCTCGAGGGGCTGACCCCGGAGCTGATCGGCAAGCTGGCCGAGGGGAACATCCAGACGCGTGACGACTTGGCCGAGCTGGCCGTGGACGAATTGGTCGAGATGACCGGCGTCGACGAAGAACAAGCCAAGGCGCTGATCATGAAGGCGCGTGAACACTGGTTTTCGTGAGTCGTATAAGCGTTGATCGTTTATCGCAATCCTCACTGAAACCAAGCATCGAAAGGGTTTGAATGGCAAGCACAACAGTTGCCCAACTCGCTGGCGAATTGAACCGTAGCGCATCAGCGCTGCTGGAACAATTGCAAGCCGCGGGCGTGCAAAAGGCGACGCCGGAAGACGTCATCACCGAATCGGACAAGACCCGACTGCTCGACTATCTCAAGCGAGCACACGGCAGCGCCGAGGATGGCGCGCGCAAGAAGATCACGATCACCAAGCGCGAAACCAGCGAAATCCGCCAAGCGGATGCCACCGGCAAGACGCGTACCGTGCAAGTGGAAGTCAAGAAGAAGCGCGTGCTGGTCAAGCGTGATGAGCCGAACGCGGCACAGGCTGAATCGGACGCCACAGAGGCTGTACCGGTGGTCGATGCCGAGGAAGTTGCGCGTCGCGAGGAAGAACAGCGCCGCCAGGCCGAATTGCTGGCCCAGCAGGAAGCCGAGCTGAAGGCGCGCCAGGAAGCAATGGAGCGCGAGGAAGCTGAGCGACGCGCCCGCCAGGAAGCAGCGGAAGCCGAGCAGAAACGCCAGGCTGAACTTGCTGCCAAGAAGGCGGAAGAGGAAGCCGTTGCTGCTCGCGCAGCCGCTGAAGCGTCGGACGAAGCCCCGCGCCGCAAGGCCGAGGAAGATGCCGCACGTCTGGCAAGTGAACGCGAAGC
Organism: Burkholderiaceae bacterium 26; assembly: GCA_000955795.1. Taxonomy (GTDB): domain Bacteria; phylum Pseudomonadota; class Gammaproteobacteria; order Burkholderiales; family Burkholderiaceae; genus Ralstonia; species Ralstonia chuxiongensis. Next base: position 191,471 of record JYOB01000010.1, on the reverse strand, counting down.
GGCGCAGAAGGCCGCTGACGAAGCGCGCGTTGCTGCCGACAAGATCAAGGCCGAGGAAGACGGTGCGCGCAAGCGCCGTGAAGCTGCCGAAGCCGAAGCACGTGCCATCCGCGAGATGATGAGCGCCCCCGCTCGCGTGCTGAAGACACCTGCCGAACGCAAGGCTGAAGAAGTCAAGAAAGCCGAGCAATCGGGCACGCTGCACAAGCCGGTCAAGCCGGCTGGCGAAGCGCGCCCGGCTGCGGCTGCCAAGAAGCCGGCTGCCCCCGCACCTGCCGCTGCTGCACCGAGCTCGCCTACGGGTGACAAGAAGGGCGGTCGTGGCAAGGCGGGTTGGCAAGACGACAACCGTGGTGGCAAGCGTGGCGGCCTGAAGACGCGCGGCGATACCGGCGGCGGTGCCGACGGCTGGCGCTCCGGCTCCAAGGGCGGCCGCAACCGCCATGGCGACGACAACCGCAATGCCTTCCAGGCACCGACCGAGCCGGTCGTGCGTGAAGTGCACGTGCCGGAAACCATCTCTGTGGCCGATTTGGCGCACAAGATGTCGGTCAAGGCTGCCGAAGTCATCAAGCAGATGATGAAGCTCGGCCAGATGGTGACGATCAACCAGGTGCTGGACCAGGAGACCGCGATGATCGTGGTCGAAGAAATGGGCCACCAGGCGGTCGCAGCCAAGCTTGACGATCCGGAAGCGCTGCTGATTGGCGGCGTGGAAGAGCCGACGAATGCCGAGGCCGAAACCCGTCCGCCTGTCGTGACCGTCATGGGTCACGTCGACCACGGCAAGACCTCGCTGCTGGACTACATCCGTCGTGCCAAGGTTGCGGCAGGCGAAGCCGGCGGTATCACGCAGCACATCGGCGCGTATCACGTTGAAACCGATCGCGGCGTCATCACCTTCCTCGACACCCCGGGTCACGAGGCCTTCACGGCCATGCGTGCACGTGGTGCCAAGGCAACCGACATCGTGATTCTGGTCGTGGCTGCCGACGACGGCGTCATGCCGCAGACGAAGGAAGCCATCGCCCATGCGAAGGCGGCCGGGGTGCCCATCGTGGTGGCGATCACCAAGGTCGATAAGCCTGAAGCCAACCCCGACCGCGTCAAGCAGGAACTGGTGGCTGAGAGCGTGATTCCAGAAGAGTACGGCGGCGATGTGCCATTCGTGCCGGTATCCGCCAAGACTGGCGAAGGCATCGACAGCCTGCTGGAAAACGTGCTGCTGCAGGCTGAAGTGCTGGAACTGAAGGCGCCGGTCAATGCGCCGGCCAAGGGTCTGGTGGTGGAAGCGCAGTTGGACAAGGGCAAGGGTCCGATCGCTACGGTGCTCGTGCAGAGCGGTACGCTCAAGCGCGGCGACGTGGTGCTTGCTGGCACGGCCTATGGCCGCGTGCGCGCAATGCTGGACGAAAACGGCAAGTCGGCCAAGGAAGCTGGCCCGTCGATCCCGGTGGAAATCCAGGGTCTGTCGGAAGTGCCGGGCGCCGGCGAAGAAGTGCTGGTGCTGCCGGACGAGCGCAAGGCGCGCGAAATCGCGCTGTTCCGCCAAGGCAAGTTCCGTGACGTGAAGCTGGCACGCCAACAGGCCGCCAAGCTGGAAAACATGCTGGAACAGATGAGCGAAGGCGACGTGAAGTCGCTGCCGCTGATCATCAAGGCAGACGTTCAGGGTTCGCAGGAAGCATTGGTGCACTCGCTGCAGAAGCTGTCCACCGACGAAGTGCGCGTACAGGTTGTGCACGCGGCCGTGGGCGGCATCACCGAGTCGGACGTCAACCTGGCAACCGCGTCGAAGGCCGTCATCATCGGCTTCAACACGCGGGCCGATGCGGGCGCACGCAAGCTGGCCGAGCATCAGGGCATCGACATCCGCTACTACAACATCATCTATGACGCTGTGGATGAAGTGAAGGCGGCGATGTCGGGCATGCTCTCGCCGGAGAAGCGCGAAGAGACGACGGGCCTTGTCGAGGTGCGCCAGGTCTTCCACGTACCGAAGGTTGGTGCAGTGGCCGGCTGTATGGTGCTGGACGGTTTCGTCAAGCGCAATTCGCTGGTCCGGGTGCTGCGTGCGAACGTGGTCATCTTCTCGGGCGAACTCGATTCGCTCAAGCGCTTCAAGGACGATGTGAAGGAAGTGAAGCAAGGCTTCGAGTGCGGCCTGTCGATCAAGAACTTCAACGACGTTCAGGAAGGCGATCAACTCGAGGTCTACGAGATCACCGAGGTGGCGCGTACGCTGTAATACGTTGGCCGGACGCTGCGGTGTCCGGCTCGACTTTGCGACGGTGGCCCGGGCGCGTCCCGCGCCACCGTTTTGTCTTTTGGGCCAGACTAGCGCGTGCTGGCGGCGCCCATGTGAGGAACACTCTATGCCGAAGAAATCGGGATCGGCCGCTGGCCGCAACGTGCGTATCGCCGATCAGATCCAGCGTGATCTGGCCGAATTGATCCAGCGCGAAATCAAGAACCCGGCGATGGGCCTGGTGACGCTGCAATCCGTGACGCTCACGCCTGACTATGCGCACGCCAAGATCTACTTCACGGTGCTGGGCGCCGAGCCGGAAGTCGCCGGCGCCATCCTGAACGAGAAGGCAGGCTACCTGCATTCGCTGTTGTTCAAGCGCCTGCACATCCACACGGTGCCGACACTGCATTTCCACTTCGACGGTTCGGTTGAACGCGGTATCGAGATGTCGCGCCTGATCGATGAGGCCAACGCCACGCGTGCCAAAGACGATTGAAATGGGTGAGCAACATGCGACCACACCACGGAAGCCGCCGCGCCGCGATGTGCATGGTGTGCTGCTGCTGGACAAGCCGATCGGCTTGTCGAGCAACGATGCGCTGATCCGCGCCAAGCGCTTGCTGTGGGCCAAGAAGGCGGGGCATACCGGCACGCTGGATCCGCTGGCGACGGGCTTGCTACCGCTGTGTTTTGGCGAGGCGACCAAGTTTTCGCAGGATTTGCTCGATGCGGACAAGACGTACGAAACCGTTGTGCGTCTTGGTATCAAGACGAGTACCGCAGATGCGGAAGGCGAGGTGCTGAGCGAGCGCCCTGTATCGGTTACGCCCGAGCAACTGCAAGTAGCCATCGCGCGCTTTGTCGGCGAGATCGACCAAGTGCCGCCGATGCACTCTGCGCTGAAGAAGGACGGCAAGCCGTTGTACGAGTACGCGCGCGCGGGTCAGACCGTGGAGCGCGCTGCACGTCGGGTAACGATCCACGCGATCGATGTGTTGGCGACGGATCTGGAGTCGGCAGCGCCGACGATCACGTTGCGCGTGTCATGCAGCAAGGGAACGTACATCCGCACGTTGGGTGAAGACATTGGCGAGGCGCTGGGCTGCGGCGGGCATCTGGTTGCGCTGCGACGCACGCAGGTCGGCAACCTGACACTGAACGGCGCCGTGACGCTCGAATTGCTGGACGCGGCCGCTGAAGATGCTCGCGCCGCATTGCTGGCCCCCGTCGATGCGCTGTTGCAGACGCTGCCGCGCGTGGAGCTGGACGCGGAAGAGAGCCGCCGCTTCCTGCATGGACAGCGCTTGCCGTTGCGATTGGCGTTGCCGAACGCAGATCAGGTACGCGTATACGGCGTGCGTGAGGCGATAGGGGCGGGCGCCACGGCATCGCTGCTCGGAGTGGCTGCTTGGCAAGATGGTGTGCTGCGACCCGGGCGGCTCGTGCATCTTTAAGCCGATCGACGGCAACAATAAAGCCACGCGTAGCTGCGTGGCTTTTTTGTTGCGCGATCTTGGATCAGTGCGCACCGGCTGCCGCTTCCGCACCGGCCGCCGACTTCGCCGGCTTGGTCAGCCAGATGAAGACGATCAGCACGATAAACAGCACAGCCGAAATCCAGAAGATATCGTTGGCGCCCAACATTGCGGCTTGCTGCGAGATCACGCGTTCGATCACGCCATTGGCCTGCAGGTTGGGCATGCCAAGCTGCGTGTACTGGTTGATCGACGACGCATAGGCCGGGTTGTACGGATTCACGTGCTCGACCAGTTGGGCGTGGTGCAGGGCTGAGCGGTTGTCCCACACCGTGGTCGAGATCGATGCACCGATGCCGCCGAACATGATCCGCACGAAGTTCGACAGACCCGATGCCGCCGGAATCCGCTCGGGCGGCAGGCCCGAGAGGATGATCGACGTGAGGGGGATGAAGAACATTGCCATGGCGGCGCCCTGGATCAGCGTGGGGATCATCAGCGTCCACGTGTCGACTTGCACGGTAAAGCGCGAGCGCATCCAGAACACCAGCGCGAAGGTAATGAACGCCGTGGTCGCCACCCAGCGTGCATCCATCTTCGGCAGGTTCTTGCCGATCACGGGCGACAGGATGATGGCGAAGATGCCCACCGGCGCCATGATTAGGCCCGCATCCGTGGCGGTGTAGCCGACGATGGTTTGCAGCCACAGCGGCAGGATCACGAGGTTGCCGAAGAACAGCCCGTACGCCACCGAGATGGCAACGACCCCCGCGCTGAAGTTGCGGCCCTTGAACAGCGTCAGATCCACGACGGGGTGATCTTCGGTGAGCTCCCACACCAGGAAGAACGCGAAACCCACGATGGCAACGACTGTCAACACCACGACCTCGGTCGAGTTGAACCAGTCGAGTTCCTTGCCGCGATCGAGCATCAACTGAAGCGAGCCCACCCACAGGATCAACAGTGCCAGGCCGATCTTGTCGATCGGCAGCAAGCGTGTCGGCGATTCGCGGTCCTTGTAGATGACCCACGTTGCGTACGCAGCCAGGATGCCCACTGGGATGTTGATGTAGAAGATCCAGGGCCAGCTCATGTTGTCTGAGATCCAGCCGCCGAAGATCGGCCCCATGATCGGCGCGACCAGCGTGGTCATGCCCCATAGCGCCAATGCCATTGAGCTTTTGGCGGGCGGATATGTCGACAGCAGCAGCGATTGCGACAGCGGAATCATCGGGCCTGCCACAGCGCCCTGGATGATCCGGGCCGCGATCAGCATGCCCATGTTGGGCGCCAGCCCGCACGCCCACGACGACAGCACGAACAGCAGAATGGACGTGACGAACAGGCGCACCTGCCCGAAACGCTGCGTCAGCCAGCCCGTGAGCGGCACCGAGATAGCGTTGGCTACCGCAAACGAGGTGATGACCCACGTGCCCTGGTTCGGGGCCACACCCAGGTCGCCCGAAATTGCCGGGATCGACACGTTGGCGATGGACGAATCCAGCACGTTCATGAAGGTGGCCAGCGACAGCGCGACCGTACCGATCGCCAGTTTGGCGCCGGTCAGTGGCTGTCGCGGCTTGGGCGCGGCGGTTGCCATGCGTCAGACCTTGGGTGCGGGTTGCGAAGTGCGCGGAGCCGTTGCAGCCGGCACGTTGGTGGCGGCCGGTGCCGTAGCGCCGCCGCGGCCGGCGTTGGCCGTAATGATGCTGGCAATGACCTGATCGGCGTCTTTTCCGGCCTGGTCGTACACCGTCGTTTGCAGCGGTGAGGCTGTCGGGGAGGTGGCCAGGCTTTGACCGCCTTCGTCATGGATGTCGACCTTGGCTTCCATCGACAAGCCCACGCGCAACGGATGATCCTTCAGTTCCTTCGGGTCGAGCGACACGCGCACCGGCAGGCGTTGCACCACCTTGATCCAGTTGCCCGTGGCGTTCTGTGCCGGCAGCAGCGAGAACGCCGAGCCCGTGCCTGCCGAGAAACCGACCACCTTGCCGTGATACGTCACGCTGCTGCCATACACGTCGGCCACCAGTTCAACCGGCTGGCCCACTCGCATGTGGCGCACCTGGACTTCCTTGAAGTTGGCGTCCACCCAGAGCTGGTCCAGCGGCACGATGGCCATCAGCGGCGTGCCCGGAGCGACGCGCTGGCCGACCTGCACCGAACGCTTGGCCACATAGCCCGTGACCGATGCCGGCAGGCTGGTACGCGCATAGGCCAGGTAAGCCTCGCGGACTTTGGCAGCAGCCTGCAGCACGTTCGGGTGACGCTCCAGCGTGGTCTGTTCGGTCAGCACGCGGTTGCCCTGCAGTTGTTCCTTGGCGGCTTCCAATGCGGACTGGGCAGCCTGCACGGCGGTTTGTGCGTGCGAGATTTCTTCTTGCGACACGGCGCCCGTGCCGGCGATCTGCTTGCGGCGTGCCAAGTCGTCCTTTGCCTTGGCGAGATCGCTTTCGCGCATGGCCAACGTGGCGGTGAACGCGCTGGTGTTCGAATACAGCGTGCGCACCTGGCGCACCGTCTGCGCAAGTGCGGCTTCAGCCTGCTCCAGCGCGACGCGTGCATCGGCACGATCCAGCTCAATCACGGGCTGGCCGGAGGTGACGAGCTGCGTGTCATCAGCGCGAATGGCGACCACGGTGCCCGCCACCTGCGGCGTCACCTGGACCACGTTGCCTTGCACGTATGCATCGTCGGTCGACTCGAACCAGCGGCCGTACAGGCCCCAGTAGACGCCGTAGCCGACGCCGGCAACGACCAGTGCGGCGGCCAGCGTGGTCAGCATGCGCTTGCGCTTTCCGTTGGAATTGCCGTTGCCGGCGGGCGTTGCCGCGGGGGCTGCGGGTGCGGGGGCAGCGGACGGTGCGGCTTGGGGCTTGTTGTCACTCATGATGTTGGCTCGAAAGAATGCGGTGGAACGTTCGGTTCAGTTCAATTCAGTACAGCTCAGCCATGCGATGCGGCGGCCTCGGGCTTGGCGCCGGGGAGGTCTTCTGCCGTATAGCCGCCGCCGAGGGCCTTGATAAGGGCCATCTGCGCGTCGAGTCGGCGTGCCTGTAGATCGGTCGCGAGCTTGCGTTGCTGCAGCACGGTCGTCTCGGCGTTCAGCACAACCAGTTGTGTACCAAGGCCGGCGCTGTAGCGCGTGCGTGCAAGGCTGTAGGCGCGCTCAGCTTCGCTCAAGGCGGTGCGCTGGATGGCGATCTGCGAGTCAATGCTGTGCAGCGTGGTGATCTGGTCTGCGGTGTCGTGCAGAGCTTCGGTCAGCGTCTGGTTGTAGCTCGCGACAGCCGCGTCATAGTTGGCGTACTTGCCGCGCAGGTTGGCGCGCAGCTTGCCGCCCTGGAAGATCGGCAGCTTGAGCGCCGGGCCGATACCGAGCTGACGCGATGCACCAAGCAGCAGGTTTTCCGGCGCAATCGAAGCCAGCCCCAGGAATGCAGTCAGGCTGATATCCGGCAGGAATTGCGCCTTGGCGACGTCGATATCCTTCGACGCGGCTTCCACGCGCCAGCGCGCAGCCACGAGATCCGGGCGACGGCCGATCAGGTCGATGGTCAGGTTGTTCGGCAGCTTGGGCGTGGTTTGCGCGAGCAGCGTCGGGCGCGTGATTGAGAGGCCGCGGTCGGGGCCCTTGCCCAGCAGCGCCGCCAACTGGTTGCGTGCCAGCGCGATCTGCTCGTCGACTTGTTCAAGTTCCGTCTGTGCGGCGGCCACATTGGCGCGGGCCTGCGTGGTTTCAACTTGCGTATCAAGGCCAGCACGCACGCGTTGGCCTGCAAGGTTGGTCAAATCCTTGCGCTGCACGATTGCACGTTCGGCCACGTCGCGCTGCGCGTAGAGCGCGGCCAGCTTGGCGTAGGTGCGTGCCACCGTGGTCGACAGCACCAGTCGCGAAGCCTGGCTTTCCGCTTCCATCGATTTGTCATCGGACAGCGCAGCTTCCAGCGCAGAGCGATTCTTGCCCCAAAAATCCAGGTCGTAGCTCACACCCAGCTGGATCTTCGATTCCGTGAACCAGCGACCAGCCAGTGGCGTGCCTTCAAACATGTCGTATTCCGACAGGCGCTGACGCGTCATGTCGGCATCGAGACCGACGCTCGGATACAGATTGCCGCGCACCACATCGGCCATCGCACGCGAAGCGCGCACGCGGGCAAAGGCGACTTGCAGGTTCGGGTTGTCCTTGATGGCCTCATCCACCAGCGCGCGCAGTTGCGGATCGTTGAACTGATCGACCCAATTCTGCGACGGCCACTGGCCGCCTTGAGAGGGCAACGATTGCGCGCTCGCCAACTGGCCCGGCGTTGTCAGCGTCTGCGTGCTGTGCGAATTGCCGAGGTTCGCGCAACCAGCCAGCACGGCCAGCGTCACGGTGGAAAGCGCCACACCCAGGCGTGCCGGCCATTGCGCGCGCGGACTGCCGGCGCGGCTTAGGGGCGAAAGTGCCTGAGGGGCGGAATTCAAGGCGTTCATGTTGTTTGATGGGTCAAGCGATCAAGGGGGCGGGAAGCGTTCGGTGCTGCAGGTGCAATTCGAGCGGGGCGGCGTCAGTGGCCGGCGGGGCGCACGCGGTGCCCCTCCGTGGCGGCGCCGTTGTCGAGAATGCGCTTGAGGAGTTCGCGCAGCGTATCGACGTCGCCCGGCGTGAAGCCAGCAAAAAAACGGTTCAGCACGTGCGTATAGATGGCTGGCATGCGGTCAGCCAAGTCACGGCCGGCTTGCGTCACCTCCAGATGCACGACGCGGCGGTCGGACTCGCTGCGCACGCGCTCGATCAGGCCGCGCTTTTCCATGCGGCTGAGCATGCGCGTGAGCGAACCGATATCGGTGTTCAATTCGCGGCCCAGATCGGTAGCGGTTTGGCATCGGCCGTTGGCGAGCAGCACCAGACAACTGGCCTGGGAATGCGTCACATCCATCGCGGCAACTTCCTGCTCGATGGCCATGGACAGCGCCGTCTTGGCGCGCCCGACGAGGTAGCCCACGCTTTCGCACATGCGGTAGTCCTCCACCCGGAAGAGCGTTCCGGCAGCAACTTCGGTGGCGGGTCTTGTTTGTTCGGACATCTTATGTATGCACAATCATTGTCCGGACAAATATACGAATCGGCGCAGCAAACAGCAAGGTACTGAATGCGCGATTCCATTTTTAGAAATAATTGGTGATCTATAAGGCACTCAAACTATGCTCCTTCATCGATTCGTTAAGGAGTGTCATGTCTTGCGCATCGCAGCATGCTAGAATGTCAGGTTATTCCGCGAGCTGAATTTGGGTACTGTCCCGGGCTCGTGTCACGTCTTTTCGAGTTCACATCCCATGCGCGCGCTTCGCAACATTGCCATCATTGCCCACGTTGACCACGGCAAAACCACACTGGTCGACCAGCTCCTTCGCCAAGCCGGCACGTTCCGCGAGAACGAGCAGATCGCCGAGCGCGTGATGGATTCGAACGACATCGAAAAAGAGCGCGGCATCACGATCCTGGCCAAGAACTGCGCGGTCGAATACAACGGCACGCACATCAACATCGTCGACACGCCGGGGCACGCCGACTTCGGTGGTGAAGTGGAGCGTGTGCTGTCGATGGTCGACGGCGTGCTGCTGCTGGTGGATGCCGTGGAAGGCCCGATGCCGCAAACGCGTTTTGTGACGCGCAAGGCGCTGGCCCTGGGCCTGAAGCCGATCGTCGTGATCAACAAGGTGGACCGCCCGGGTGCGCGTCCGGAGTGGGTGATCAACCAGACCTTCGACCTGTTCGACAAGCTGGGCGCCAACGACGACCAACTCGACTTCCCGGTGGTGTACGCCTCGGGCCTGAACGGTTACGCCGGCCTGACCGACGACGTGCGCGAAGGCGACATGAAGCCGCTGTTCGAGACCATTCTCGACAAGGTGCCGCAGCGTAACGACGACCCGAACGGTCCGCTCCAGCTGCAGATCATCTCGCTGGACTACTCGAGCTACGTGGGCAAGATCGGCGTGGGCCGCATTACGCGTGGCCGCGTGCGTCCGCTGCAGGACGTGGTGGTGAAGTTCGGTCCGGAAGGCAACCCCATCAAGGGCCGTATCAACCAGGTGCTGAAGTTCCGCGGCCTGGAGCGCGAGCTGGTGCAGGAAGCCGAAGCCGGCGACATCGTGCTGATCAACGGTATTGAAGAACTGGGCATCGGTTGCACCGTGTGCGCTCCGGACGCCCAGGAAGCCCTGCCGATGCTGAAGGTGGACGAGCCGACGCTGACGATGAACTTCTGCGTCAACACCTCGCCGCTGGCTGGCCGCGAAGGCAAGTTCGTGACGAGCCGCCAACTGCGCGATCGTCTGGACCGCGAGCTGAAGTCCAACGTGGCCCTGCGTGTGAAGGACACCGGCGACGACACGATCTTCGAAGTGTCGGGCCGTGGCGAACTGCACCTCACTATTCTGGTGGAAAACATGCGCCGTGAGGGCTACGAGCTGGCCGTGTCGCGTCCGCGTGTGGTGTTCAAGGAAATCGATGGCGTGAAGTGCGAGCCGTTTGAGCGCCTGACCGTGGACGTGGAAGACGGCCACCAGGGCGGTGTGATGGAAGAGCTGGGCCGCCGCAAGGGCGAGCTGCTCGACATGGCGTCGGACGGCAAGGGCCGTACGCGTCTGGAATACCGCATTCCGGCTCGTGGCCTGATCGGCTTCCAGGGTGAATTCCTCACGCTGACGCGCGGCACCGGTCTGATCAGCCACATCTTCGACGATTACTCGCCGGTCAAGGAAGGCGATCTGGGCGAGCGCCACAACGGCGTGCTGATCTCGCAGGACGACGGCGCTGCCGTGGCCTACGCGCTGTGGAAGCTGCAGGATCGCGGCCGCATGTTCGTGTCGCCTGGCGATGCACTTTACGAAGGCATGATCATTGGCATCCACAGCCGTGACAACGACTTGGTCGTCAACCCGATCAAGGGCAAGCAGCTGACCAACGTGCGTGCGTCGGGCACCGATGAAGCTGTGCGCCTGGTGCCGCCGATTCAGATGTCGCTGGAATACGCGGTGGAATTCATCGCCGACGACGAGCTGGTGGAAGTCACGCCGAAGAGCATCCGCCTGCGCAAGCGTCACCTGAAGGAACATGAGCGCAAGCGCGCATCGCGTGAAGAAGCGGTCTGATCACCAGTCGATCTGCCAAAACGACGCCCCGAGATTTCGGGGCGTTTTTTTTCGTCTGGGGATGCCGGTGGCGTTACGTCTGGATGCGCACGAAGGCTTGTGCCAGATCGTCGATCAGGTCTTGCGGGTCTTCCAGTCCGATATGCAGGCGCACGATCGGACCCGCTCGGGACCAATCCGTGCAGGTGCGCGTGCCCGCCACATTGCTGACCGTCGCAAGGCTCTCGAAGCCGCCCCATGAGGCGCCGATGCCAAACAGCATGAGGGCATCGACGAAGCGCCCGGCGATTTGCGCATCTGCTTGGGCGAATTCGAACGAGACCAGTCCGTTGGTGCCGCTGCAGTCGCGTTGCCACAGCGCGTGTCCGGGGTCTTCCGGCAGCGCGGGGCAAAAGACACGTGCCACTTCCGGACGCGCCACAAGCCAGCGCGCAATCTCAAGCGCGTTGCGTTCGTGCATGGCAAGGCGCGCGGCCAGCGTGCGCGTGCCGCGCAGCACGAGGTAGGCATCGTCGGGGCTGACAGCCACGCCTTGGGCGTCGCTCATCGTGGCGAGCGTTTGCCAGCACGCCTGTGTGGTGGTCACCGTGCCCATCATCACGTCGGAGTGGCCGCTCAGATACTTGGTTGCCGCCATGATCGATACGTCGGCACCCAGTGTGAGCGGGCGGTATTGCAGACCCGAGCCCCACGTGTTGTCGGCGATGACCAGGGCCCCATGGCGATGCGCAATCTCAGCCAGCGCGGGCAGATCGCACATCTCATAGACGAGCGAGCCGGGGCATTCCACGTAGACGAGCTTGGTCGTCGGTTTGAGCTGCTGTGCGACATCGCTGCCGTCGGCGCAGAAATACGTCACCTCCACGCCCCAGGGGCGCAGGAACGTATCGACGAAATGACGCAGCGGCTGGTAGACGCAATCGGCAATCAAGACGTGATCCCCTGGGCGGGCGAAGGCCAGGAAAACCATCGAAATGGCGGCCAGGCCAGTCGGGAAGAGCCGCGTGCGATAGCCGCCTTCGAGTTGCGCGACAACGTCTTCCAGCGCAAAGCCCGTCGGGTTGCCGCGCGCGCCGTAGGTGAACATGCGTTCGGTGCCGCGACGGCGCCGCGCGTCGTTCATCTCGTCCATCGAATCGAACAGCACGGTGGAGGCGCGCACGACGGGCGGGTTGACGGCTCGGCCGCCTTCAAAGGCGGGCGATGTGCCACCCTTGACGAGGCGCGTTGCGACTCGGGTTGCCAGCCGTGGCTCGGTTTTCTGCGATGACATGGTGCGTTGGCCTCGAAGGTTGAGCGTCATGACTGCGCGGCACCAGCGCCCACGCGAAAGGCGCCAAGTTCCTGCGCATCGAGCTGGGCGAGCAGGCCGGTTTCCCAGGCCAGGTATTGCCGCGCTGCAGCCTTGTTTCCGTCATGCCGATCATGCACGAAGAAGAGATAGTCGATGCAATCGGCGTCGGGCGGGACGTTCTCGGAACCTTCGGTGACGTAGCCGGCGGCAGTCCACGCGGCGACGCTTCCGGCGAGCAACTTTAGACGCGATGCGGCATGCGGCGCGCCCGTGCCCAAATCTGCCGCCGCGAGTGCCGCGATGCGCGGGTCGTCAGCGATCAGCACGGTATCGCGGTCGGCGGCCAGGGCCGGCAAGCGCGGACGAATGGCCCATGTGGCGCCAGGCACGTGGGCGCGGCGGAAGCTCATGCTGGGGCGCAAGTCGATCACGTGTGCGGTGCCGGCCGCGAGCGCGGTGGAGAGCGCTTGCGCACTGATTTCCGGCAACGGTTGCGGCAACGCGGTTGGGGCCGCCGGCAGGCTCGCGTTGCTGTTCAATCCCTCGCGCAGCACATAGGCATCGTGGCCGAGTTGCCGCAGCCAGCTCGCAACGATTGGCGCGCGCACGCCGTCGGCATCGAAGAGCACGAGGCGGGCATGACGCACGCCGACGTACTGATCGGTTGCCTGGATCAACTGCCCGCCCGGCGCATGCTGTGCACCCGGCAGGCTGCCGCTGGCGAATTCCTCGGGGGTACGGACATCGCACAGGAAGACGCTGTGTTCGTCGTGTGCAACCCAACGTTCGAGCGATTCTGCATCGACCTCGGGCACTGCAAAGCGGGCGGCGAGTTGCTGACTGGCCTCGCGCATGTCCTTGACGGTAGCGGGCGTCACGACGTCGGGATAACGGCGCGTGCTGCCGTGCTCCAGCGGAAGGTCTTCGAGGTACCAGCCTTGCGTTCCGTTCTCCAGCGCCATCACCGGGTTGGGGATGCCCAGGTTGATCAGCGTCTGCGCGCCGATGATGCTGCGTGTGCGGCCCGCGCAGTTGACGACGATAGGCGTGGTTGCATCGGGGACAAGCTCGCGGATGCGCAGCCCAAGTTCGCCGTTCGGGCAGCAGATCGACGACGGGATCGTCATCTTCAGGTATTCGCTGACGGGTCTGCCGTCGACGATGACGACGTCGTCGCCGCGTTCGCGCATGGCCGCGAGCTCGCGTGCGGTGACGCGTGGCGTGTGGTAAGCCATCTCGACGAGTTCACCGAAGGTTTTGGATGGCACGTTGACGCCGGCAAACAGTGTGAAGCCCGCGTGCGTCCAGCCTTGCGCGCCGCCTTGCAGCACGTGCACGTTGGTGTAGCCGATGGCGCTCAGGCGTTCGGCCGCGCGGTCGGCAACGCCATCGTTGTCGTCATAAACGACCACGCGCACGGCGCGGCGTGGCGCGAGGCGCGGGGCATCGATCTCAAGACGGCTGTACGGCAGCGGGATGGCGTAGAAGAGGTGGGCTTCACCATACTGGCCGTGCTCGCGCACGTCGAACAGCGCGATCTCGGCGCCGTCGTGCAGCCACGCTTTCAGGGTCTGGGCGGTAACGAACGATGTCATATCGATGCGAAACGAATCAAAAGGGTGAGCGCGTCCCTCCGCGCACGCAGCGCGGATGACAGGCAACGCGATTCGGGTTGAGGCTGGCTGGTTAGCGGCGCGTTTTCACGCCGATGCCCATGGTCTGGTAGCGGCCGGTCGCCAGGTCGAACGTGATGCGCTCGGTCAGCGTTTCGAGCGCGCGTCCGTACATGTGCAGATGGCGGATCGGCGCCTCGCCCTTGATCTCGACGGCGTGGATGTCTTCGGCCGCCAGCGCGATGCCGGTACCGGGTTCGACGACGACGGTGTCGGTCATTTCCAGCGTCCCGACGCCGGGCGTGGCGCGGTCGTCGGTGCGGCGGTAGACATAGTTGTATTCCGTGCCGTCCACGGCGGCGATGCAGGCCCACGTGGTGTGGTTGTGCGGCGTGATCTTCTTGCCCGGGCGCATGACATTCAGGTACAGCGCGTAGGTCTGGTTTGCATCTTCGTGGATCAGGTAGCGGGCTTGCAGCTCGCCGTCGCTGGGAGGCGGGAAGTCGGTTTCCTGCCAGAACTCCGTGCGCGCGGCGAGGCCTTTGACCTGTTCGAGCACGTCCGCCAGTGCGGGACGCGTTTCACCTTCGGGTGCGAGTGCGGCTTTCATGGCGGCAATCGCATCATTGACTGCCGCTTGGCGTTGCTGAGGAAGAGATGTGGACATGGATGGATTCTCCTGAGGTATGGGGGCGCCTTGTTGTGTTACGTGGCGTTGTTATCGTTGTTGGTGTCAGGCGACGAGTTCGGCAATGCGCGGCGCAGGCCGCAGGACGTCTTGCAGAAAGCGCTGCGCACGCGCGTGCTTCGGTCGGCTGAAGAACTGGTCGGGCGGCGAGTCCTCCAGCAACTCGCCCTGGTCCATGAACCAGACACGGCTGGACACATCACGCGCGAAGCCCATCTCGTGGGTGACGATCATCATCGTGAGACCGTCGTCTGCCAGCTCGCGCATCACGTGCAGAACCTCTTGCACCATCTCGGGGTCGAGCGCGCTGGTCGGCTCATCAAACAGCATGAGCGGCGGCTTCATCGCCAGCGCCCGCGCAATGGCCACGCGCTGCTGCTGGCCACCCGAGAGGTTCGCGGGCATCGCGTCGATCTTGTGGGCAAGGCCGACCTTGGCAAGCAGCGCTTCGGCCTGCGCCGTCGCTTCATCGCGCGATAGACCGAGCACCTTGGTCGGCCCGAGAATCAGGTTCTGCCGCACCGACAGGTTCTGAAACAGGTTGAAGTTCTGGAACACGAAGCCGATGCGCGCACGCAACTGGTTGACGCGTACATCGCGTGCATGGACATCGCGCCCTTCAAAGCGGATGCATCCGCCGTGGATGCCCTCCAGCCGCGTGACCGTGCGGATCAGTGTGGATTTGCCCGAGCCCGAGGGGCCGCACACCACAACGACTTCACCGCGTTCGATGGTGGCGCTGATGCCTTTGAGCGCGTGGTAGTCGTCGTAGTACTTGTCGACGTTTTCAAATGCCAGCATGGGATGTTGTCTCCGGCAAGGGTTTGTTCCTAGGCAAGCCCCGCGCGATGGCGGGCAATGCGGCGCTCCAGCTGCCCCGCGAAGCGGGAGATGGCGAAGCACAAAACGAAGTAGAAGGCTGCCAGCACGAGGAAGGTTTCCAGTGGCTTGGTCAGCGTGATGGTGTTGACCTGCGCCGCTGAGTACGTCAGCTCCGGCACGCCAATCACATAGGCGAGCGACGTTGCCTTGATGATCGACACGAACTGGTTAACGATCGACGGCAGCATGTTGGTCAGCGCTTGCGGCAGTTGCACGTAGCGCATGCTCTGTAGCCAGGACAAGCCGTTCGAGCGCGCTGCTTCCATCTGCCCGCGCGGCAGTCCCTCGAGCCCCGCACGTACGATCTGCGAGAGGAATGCGCTTTCGTAGACGATGATCGCGCAGACCGCCGTGGTGAACGCCGACACTTCCTTGCCCACCAGGAGCGGCACCGCAAAGTAGGCCCAGAAGATGATCATCAGCAGCGGAATGCCGCGCACCAGGCGAGACCAAACACCGGCAATACGACGCAGCCAGCGCCAAGGGCTCACGTGTGCCAGACCGATCAGCACTGCAATCGGGAACGACATCACCAAGCCCAGCACCGAAAGCACCAGCGTCACCGCGACGCCGCCCAGAGGGCCATTCGGCCACGACCCGACCAGGAACAACGCCAGATAGTCATGCAGGATTTCAAGCATGCGTCAGACCCCCAGTGGCGTCGTACGACGCTTGGCAACGCGATCCGACAGCGACATCAGCGCAAGCGTGCCGAGCAGATACAGCAGCGTGGCGACGAGGAACACGTCAAACGTGCGGAAGGTGAGGTTGTCGATCTGCCGCGTGCGGTAGAGCAATTCGTGCACGCCGATGGCCATCGCCAGCGAGCTGTTCTTGAACAGCAACAGCGCCTGGTTGAGCAGCGCGGGCAGCGCCACACGAATCCCCTGCGGCAGGATCACGTAACGCAGCGCCTGCAGATGCGTCAGCCCGATCGACCACGCCGCCTCCTGCTGCGTATGCGGGATCGCACGCAGGCCCGAGCGCAGGTCTTCGGAGATGAACGCACCCGAGTTCAGCGCCAGGGCAATCGCCGCGAAGAGGAACTCGGTGTTGCCGGCGTTGATCCATACCTTGAGCGATTCCGGCAGCAACTGCGGGACGCCGAAATACCACACCAGGATCTGCACCAGCATCGGCACGTTGCGGTGGTATTCGACAACCACGATGACGAACGCCTTGAACACGCGCACCGGAAGCGCACGCAGCGTTGCCAGTGAAACACCAACGGCGATGGCCAGCAGGCCCGAGACGACAAACAGACGCAGCGTGGTCAGGATGCCGTCCCGCAACAGGCGCAGATAGCCGTCTTCGAGCAGGAACGAGAGATCGAACATGTCGGCCGCCCTGGGCTTACTGCGGCTTGATCGGTTCGACCTTGTAGTCGCGCGAGAACTTGTAGCCCGACTTGGCGCCGAGCCACTTGTCGAAGCTCGTCTGCAGGCCGCTGGACTGGTCGTAATCCGCCAGCACCTTGTTGACGGCTGCCATGAGCGCGGGCTCGTTCTTGTTCATCACCACGCCCCAGCGTTCTTCATAAACGGGCGCCGTCAGCAGGCGATATTGCTGGCCGCCTTTCTGCGCCGCCTCGTTGGCAAAGCGCGCCAGCACGAGCTGCCCCGCCACCAGCCCATCGACCTTGCCTTGCTGCAAAGCGAGATACGCCGACGAAATATCGTGGAATGTCAGCAAGCGCGAATCCGGCAGGCGCGTGACTGACACCGCTGCCGAGCTTGAACCTTCGGATGCGGCGATCTTCTTGTTGGCAAGCTGATCGAGCGTCTGGATGGGCGAATCAGCGCGCACCAGCACGCGGATCGGCGCAACGAAATATTGGTTGCTGAAATCGACTTGCGCGGCGCGCGCCGGCATCCACGCCACGGCAGCGGCCAGCACATCCACGCGATGTGTCTTCAGTTCGGGAATGCGTGCGTCGGTTGACAGCGCGCGGTGCTCCAGCTTGACGCCCAGCCCCTTGGCCAACGCGCTGCACACATCCACGTCAAAGCCGACGATCTGCCGCGTGGCGGCGTCGGGAAAGGCGTAAGGCTCGCTGGCGTTCTGGGTGCCGCAGACCAGCGTGCCGCGCGATTTGATGTCCGTCAGCGCATCGGCGTGCGCCACACCTGCCACGCCCAGCGTGCCCAAGGTTAGCGCGGCGGCAGCTTGTGCCCATTTCCATGCCCACATGGTGTTCCTCCTTTGTATGAAACCGATTCAGTGTCGGACCGCGCTTCCCCGCGGCTCAGGTGTCTGCCTGAACGTATTGTTCGTTCAGTGTTATTTGTATTTCCGGCAGGTTATCGGCCAGAATTGCGCAGAACAATTTAATTTTTGGCCGGAACTGATTAGGGTTTCTGAAGTATCGGGATCGAGATGCGAAATCTGGACATCGATTTGCTGCGCACATTCGTAGCGATTGCGCAGCACGAGACGTTTGCCGCGGCAGCGGCACGGGTGGGGCGCACGCAGTCTGCGGTCACGCAGCAGATGCAGCGGCTGGAGGAGGAAATGGGCTGCGCGCTGTTCGAGAAGCGCGGCCGCCACAAGATGATGACGCCCGATGGCGTGCGGCTTGTCGCCTATGCGCACAAGATCCTGGCGCTCAACGACCAGGCCGTGCAGGTGATCCAGACGGGCGGCCCGATCGAGAAAATCCGCATCGGCTCACCGCATGACGTGGCCGATTCGATCTTGCCGAATCTGCTGCGGCGGTTGTCCAAGCTGTCGCCAGAATTGCAGATGGAAATCAACGTTGGTCGCAGCCCGTTCCTGATGGACGCGTTGCGCGACAAGACGCTCGATCTGGCGATCTCCACCCGCTATGACGATGCTTTTCCCGGTATCAAGCTGCGCACGTCGCCGATGGTGTGGATCTGCGCGGAAGATTTCATCTTCAACCCCGCCGCGCCGGTGCCGTTGGTCATGGCCGACGAACTGAGCCTGTTCCGTCAGCTGTCGATCGAATGCCTGGATGCGCACCACATTCCATGGCGCACGAGTTATCTGTCGCCCACGCTGACGGGCATCAAGGCTGCGATTAGCGCGGGGCTGGGCGTG
Organism: Burkholderiaceae bacterium 26; assembly: GCA_000955795.1. Lineage (GTDB taxonomy): Bacteria > Pseudomonadota > Gammaproteobacteria > Burkholderiales > Burkholderiaceae > Ralstonia > Ralstonia chuxiongensis. The sequence continues at coordinate 173,065 of JYOB01000010.1, read as the reverse complement.
ACGGCGCGCACGACCGAATTGCTCGACGCCAACATGCGTGTGCTGACCGAAGCAGATGGCCTGCCGCGACTGCCGGAAGTGGCGTTTTACCTGTACGTGCAGCCGACGTGCACCAGCGCCGTCCTGCGGGATCTGTTCGATTCCACTGATCGCGTCGCCACGCGCTTCGGGCCGCCGTTCATGTGAGCGGCATCGCCTCGACCGTTCCCGCAGCGCGCGGGCTGCGCCACTCGGGCGGTTTCCACAGGTAGCGAATGTCCCGATCGCGGAACACGTCTGCCCACATGTCGCGCCATTCGTGGAAGGTGAGGGTGATCGGGTTGTGCGTGTGGACTTGCCGCGTGATGCCGAAAACGGGCGCGTCCTCCTCTGGCACGAAGCTGCCGAACATGCGATCCCAGATGGTCAGCACGCCGGCGTAGTTTCGGTCGATGTACTGCGGGTTCTTGGCGTGGTGAACGCGATGCACCGACGGCGTATTCACGTATTGCCCGAGCCAGCGCCAGAAGCCGGCGTAGCGCGAATCCAGCGCACCCAGCCGCGTATGCACGAAGAACTGGAATGCCAGGTTCAGGCCCACGGCGAGGATCACCCAGTCCGGCGTAAAGCCGATCCAGGCAAGCGGAATCCAGAACAGCCACATACCAGAAATCGGATAGGTCAGGCTCTGGCGGAACGCCGTCGAAAAGTTCATGCCTTCCGACGAGTGGTGCGTTACATGCGAGGCCCACATCCAGCGCACGCGATGGCTCGCGCGGTGGAAGAAGTAGTACAGAAAATCCTGCAGCAGCAAGAGCAACACGAATGACCACCACGTCTCGGGCACCGCGCGCAAGCCGTGGCTGTACGTCCACGAGTAGACCGTCTTGATCATCAGCCACAGGAAGAACGCGTCCGACGCCTGGTGCATGAGCGCAAGGCACGCGTTTGAAACGGTGTCTTTGAGGCTGTAGACGGATGGATCACGCTTGCCCCAGTACCACGCCTCTGCGCCGATGGTCAGCAGGAAGACCGGCGCAAAGGCCAGCAGGATCAGGCCTGGGTCGAAACCGGATGCGCCCGGGGTGGCGTTGGCAGGGGTCATTGGATTGTTGTGATGTGTGTCGTCTCCAACCGGCAGGTATACGCCCAACACCCGCGCTGCGAAAGGGGGCAGGCTAGAGCCCTTCCTCGCTTCAATACGCTGTCGTGTACAGTGCGAGCCGTTATTTCCACAACAACATCCGAGACATGCAATCCACCGTTTCCATCGCGCCTCAGGCTGAAGTCCAACCCAACGTGATCGCCGAAGTACGCGGCGGCATCGGCTGGCTGACGCTGAACCGGCCGCAGGCGCTCAACGCGCTGTCGCTGGAGATGATCCGCGCGATGTCGCATGCGCTGCTGGCCTGGCAGCACGATCCGGAGGTCCACGCTGTCATCCTGCGTGGCGAGGGCGGCAAGGCCCTGTGTGCCGGCGGTGACATCCGTTTCTTCCACCGCGCCGCCACGGCCGGCGACCCGCAACTCATCACCTTTTTCACCGAGGAATACCGTCTCAACCACCTGATCTTCAGCTATGCCAAGCCCTACATCGCGTTGATGGACGGCGTGGTGATGGGCGGTGGCATGGGCATCTCGCAAGGCGCATCCCTGCGCGTGGTGACCGAGCGCACGAAGATGGCCATGCCTGAAACCAACATCGGCCTGTTCCCGGACGTTGGCGGCGGCTGGTTCCTGGCGCGCGTGCCCGGCCATGTGGGCGAATACCTGGGCGTGACAGGGCAGATGATCGAAGCGGCCGACGCGTTGTCGGTCGGCCTTGCCGATTGCCACGTCACCACCGAGGCGCTGGCGGGCATCGTCCAACGCCTGCGCGATGGCAACTGGGGCAGCGCCGAGCAGATCGCTGCCTGCTTTACCGAAGCCGCATCGGCGCCGAATGATGCCAAGGCCATCATCGTGCCCCACCGCGAGGCCATCGATGCCTGCTTCAGCCAGAGCAGCGTGCAAGGCATCTTCGCCGACCTGGCTGGCAGCACGGATTCCGAATGGGCCGCACAGACCGCTGAGCACATGGCCAAGCGCTCGCCGTTGATGATGGCGGTGACGCTGGAGCTGATCCGCCGCGGCCGCCGCACCACGCTGGCCGATGAACTGCGCCGCGAACTGGACATGATGACGCACGTGTTTGCTGAAGGCGACGGTATCGAAGGCATTCGCGCACTCGCTGTCGACAAAGACCACGCGCCCAAGTGGAGGCACACCAGCATCGACGCCGTGCGTGACGATGAAGTGGCTGCGTTCTTTATCTCGCCGTGGCGCCATGAGCAGCATCCGCTGCTGGGGCTGTCGGACTAGAACCGGTAAACTGCGCGCCTGGATTTTGAATCGTTGATCTTGCTGTGACTGCTGAACGCCCCACGCCCAACCCTCGCCGCTTGTCGGTGGCGCCCATGATGGACTGGACGGACCGACATTGCCGGTTCTTCCATCGCCAGATCTCGCGCCACACCTGGCTCTACACGGAAATGGTGACCACCGGCGCGCTGCTGCACGGCGACGTCCCGCGCCACCTCGATTTCGACGAGGTCGAGCATCCCGTGGCACTGCAGCTCGGCGGCAGCGAACCCGATGATCTCGCCCAGGCCGCGCGTCTCGGCCAGCAATGGGGCTACAAGGAAATCAACCTCAACTGCGGCTGCCCGTCGGAGCGCGTGCAGCGAGGTGCGTTCGGCGCGTGCCTGATGGCCGAGCCGAAGCTCGTCGCCCAGGGCGTCAAGGCGATGCGCGACGCGGTGTCGATTCCGGTCACGGTGAAGCACCGCATCGGCATCGACGCCATCGAGACCTATGATTTCGTGCGTGATTTCGTCGGCACCATCGCCGAGGCGGGTTGCGAGACCTTCATCGTCCACGCGCGCAACGCCATCCTGAAAGGCCTGAGCCCCAAGGAAAACCGCGAAATTCCGCCGCTGCGGTACGAAGTCGTCTACCAGCTCAAGCGTGATTTTCCGCATCTGGAAATCCTCCTCAACGGCGGGGTGCAGACGCTGGAACAGATCGACACGCACCTTGCGTACGTTGACGGCGTCATGATCGGCCGCGAGGCATATCACCATCCGCATCTGATGGCGGTCTTCGATGCGCGGTACTACGGCGCAGGCACTGAAGCCCCCGCGCGTGCCGAGGTGGAAGATGCGATGATCGGTTACGTCGGCCGCTGGGTGGAGCGCGGCGGCTACGCTGGGGCGGCGGTGCGCCACATGCTGGGGCTGTATCGCGGCGTGGCTGGTGCGCGCGGCTGGCGGCGCGTGCTGTCGGATTCCAAGGCGTTGGGCCGCGTCAAGACGCAGGCCGACACCCACGCGCTCTTCGACGAGGCGCGGGCGCACCTGCGGCGCGGCGAAGAATCGAACGATGAGGTGGTAGCGGTTTGATGCAGGAAGGGGCGGGTTGCCCCGACCGCTGAATGCAAAAAAGCCCGCGAATGCGGGCTTTTTCTTGAATCTTGGGGTGACTGATGGGATTCGAACCCACGACAACCAGAATCACAATCTGGGACTCTACCAACTGAGCTACAGCCACCATTGTTCTTTGAGCAGCATGTCGCCGTTCAAGGAAACAGCGATTATACAAACATTCTTTCGACTTGCCTAGAGGGTTTCGCAACGGAGTTCAACGAGCCTCCGCCACGACCGTTCCCTGGTGGTACACGATCTTCCAGCCATCAGCCGTCCGCCGCCACAACGTCGCCCGGCGCGTCGTCCGGTTCGATTGCACCAGCGTGTACGTCAGCAAGTAGTTGTCCGGCGCAATCTCCTGGCAGCGGAAATCGCGCGTTTGCCAGAAATCCTCGCCGATATGGCCGTGCCGGGCATCGAGAACGCCGAGCACATAGCTGCGGCTATAGCGCTGACCGGAGGCGCCGGTTTCCCAGAAATCTTCCGTGGTCATGCGCTCGAAGTCTTCGCGGCGCGTGCCCAATTCGGGGCGATGGAAAATAGGTTCGCGCCGGCGCAGTTCTTCCAGCACGCTCAGCAGATCGGGGGCGGTATCCAGAGACGGTTCCATGCGGCAAGCCTCCTAGGAAAACTCCAAGCATACTGCGCAGCGTGCGTAGCTTAGCGTTTTTCGCGCCGCACAATGCGTGGCTTGCACTTCGCCCCTATGATGGCGCCTTCGCCTTTCCCGGAAACCACTTCGATGCAATGCACTGCCCGTATTGGCCTGTCTTCGCTGGCGATCGCACTGTCGCTGGCTTGCGGCACCGGCGCCTTTGCCGCCACGCTTCAGAAACCCCAACTCGATGCGTTGCTTGTCGCTGAGCAATCCAAGGCGTCGGCTGACCTGAACAGCTTTCTCGCGGCAGCCGCGAAGGCTGATCCGCAGGTTGCAGGCAGTGTTGCCGCGTATCAGAAGAAGGTCGCGCTCACTGGCGATGACCTCGTCAACATCGGGCGTCTGCTCGGTCTGTACAACCGCCTGCACAACCAGCAGGCCGTGATCGCCTCGATCGAGAAGATGGTCGCGCTGCCGACGGTGCGCGACGACAAAATTCCGCAGTACGAAAACCCCGCCATCGTGGCGTTCGGCAAGCTGGTCGAGGGCATGGCGCGCGACTTCGGCCTGAAATATCGCAACGTCGACAACCGCGTATTTGAAGTCACGCTGCCCGGCACCGGCTCGGACGAATTCGGCATCCTGACGCATGCCGATGTCGTACCCGCAAAGCCCGAAGAATGGGTGCTCGGCGACGGCACCAAGCTCGATCCGTTCAAGGTCACGCGCGTTGGCAATCTGCTGTACGGCCGCGGCACGATTGACGACAAGGGCTCGATTGCCGCCGCGATGTACGCCATGAAAACGGTCAAGGACAGCGGCGTGCCGCTCGCGCGCACGATCCGTCTGATGATCGAAACCACCGAAGAAACTGGTGGCGATGGCATGAAGTACTACCGCGAACACACGCAATTGCCCGCGTACAACATCGTGCTCGACAGTAAGTACCCGGCGGTGGTTGCCGAGAAAGGCACTGGCGCGCTGAAGGTGTTTTTCCCTGCGCAGGCCGGCGATTCAACGCATACGGCCATTGTTTCGATGAGGGGCGCGGCGTCGGCCAGCTCCGTCCCGCAGACGGCCACCGCCACGCTCAAAGGCGGGGACCTGGGCGTGGCGACCGCCGCGCTCGAAGCCAAACGCGACGCGTTTGTGAACAGCTTGGCCGCACAGGGCAAGTTTGCAATCGACATCACGCGCACTGCGGACAGCATCGTCGTGAAGGTGACCGGCACGTCGGCGCACGGCTCACGCCCGGAGGAAGGCGTTAACCCGCTGCCGCGTCTGGCGCTGTTCCTGCGCGCAGCCGATCTCGGCTTGGCAGACAACGCTTACGCCCGCGCCGTGCGCTATCTGACCGACCTTTACGGCACCGACTACCTCGGCAACACCATGGGCCTCGCCTACAAGGACGACTTCATGGGGCCGCTCACCATCTCGCCTACGGTGATTGGTGACAAGAATGGCCGCGTGGAGGTGACCGCCAACGTGCGCATGCCGCGCGGAAAAACGCCCGACGCGCTGCGAGGTGAGATCGTCGGCAAGATCAACGCGTGGGCCAACGCCAACCATGTCGCCCTCGAAATCAACCATGACCAGGGCAACTGGATGGCACGCGATCCGAAGGGCGCATGGCTGTCGACGCTGCTCAATATCTACGGCGACACGACTGGCCTTGACGCCAAGCCCGTCCCCACGGCCGGCAGTACGACCGCCAAGCTGATGCCGAATGCCATCAACTTCGGCCCCGCCATGCCCGGCAAGAAGTACACCGCGCACAACGCCAACGAGTACAAGGAAGTGCCGGACCTCGACCTCGATATGCAGATGTTCACCGAGATGCTGGTGCGTGTTGGCAATCTGCCGTCGATGCAGTAACCGCCGGGAACCGCCATGAACATCATCCGGGCCAAGTCGTTTACTGCTGAGCGTGCCTGGGGCGCGCTCGACATTGCCAACATGAGTGGCATTACCACGCGCTTGCATTGGACCGACCAGCCTTATCGCTGGCATGTGAACGATGGCGAGGAGGTGTTTGTGGTGCTCGACGGCACGGTCGACATGCATTACCGCGAAGCCGGCGAAGAGAGGGTCGCGACGCTGGAGCCCGGTGACATCTTCTTCGCCGGTGTCGGCTGCGAGCATGTGGCACACCCGCGTGGCGAGGCAAGAATTCTCGTCGTCGAGAAAGCCGGGAGCGTTTAGCGGCTCGCCAGCCGATTGCGGCGAAAAAAAAGCCCGCAATGTGCGGGCTTCGAATTCAGCGATCTCATTGCCCCTGAGGGCATTGGCAATACTACTGTCACGTACGCCAAACAACATCCGGGTAAACGTCCGTTTTGCTGACGGAACATCGTGGGATGTGCCGCTGCAGCAACTTGCGAACAAAAAAACAGCCCGCTCAAGCGGCGGGCCGAAAATCAGTTGAAGAAAGCCCTGTCCTCAGGGCAGGGCAAGTGTATGAAATCAGTTGCGGCGGCAGCATTGGGGTATGCCCTGATCGGCTGCTACAGCACGTTTCATCGCCCCTCGTTGTCCTTCTTTTCCTCAGCAGTTTTCGGCGCCAGCGGTACGTGAAGCGACCGGAATAGCATCCAGCATTCGGCAGATGGCGGCCATGCTGCCGACCATCGTACGGCGCTGCTCCCCCTGATAGATGCGCACGCCCTGGGTTTGGCGGAAAGGCACCGGTTGTACCGGGCGGCGGCGGGAAGACATCGATCCGAGTCGCATGGCAGACCTCGTGAGTTCGGGTGGAAAAGCGAGTGGCAAGACTCCGCCCTGGCGGGCCGATGGCTCACCTCCAGGTTGGATCAAACAGCGAAGCTTTGGCGCTGAGACGCGCCGGAGACTTACGGAGCAGCAGGCCGGATCAGACCGACGGCCAAGCCCTCCAGGTGAAACTCATCACGATCCAGATCAACGTGGATCGGTTCGAAATCGGGGTTCTCGGCAATCAGCTCGACATGGCGGCCCTTGCGCTGGAAGCGCTTGACCGTGACGTCGTCGCCCAGTCGAGCCACAACGATCTTGCCGTTGGTGGCTTCGGTGGCGCGCTGCACGGCCAGCAGATCCCCGTCCAGAATGCCGGCGTCGCGCATGCTCATGCCACGCACCTTCAGCAGAAAATCGGGCTGCGCAGAAAACAGCGACGGATCGACCTGATACTGGCGATCAATGTGCTCTGCAGCCAGGATCGGACTACCGGCAGCCACGCGGCCCACCAGCGGCAGCGTCAATTGCATCAGCCCCATCGACGGCAGCGAGAACTGATGCTGCGCCGTGTCGCCGGCCGCCCGCACCCGAATGCCGCGCGAGGCGCCCGGCGTCAATTCGATCACGCCCTTGCGTGCCAGCGCGCGCAGGTGCTCCTCGGCAGCATTGGGCGATGAGAAGCCGAACTCAGCGGCAATCTCAGCGCGTGTGGGCGGAAAACCCGTGCGCTGGATCGTCTGGCGGATCAGGTCGTAAATCTGCTGTTGGCGAGGGGTGAGGGCGGCCATTGGCGTACTGTATATTTGAACAGGTGCTGTGATTTTATACAGTGACGCGGGAAGCGCAAGTGATTTTGTTGTGATGTGTTGCGCGAGCACCCGGTCCTTATGACCGCCGTCAAAACCTATGCGAGTGGTTAGAAGCTTATGCGCAATCCATGCAGGCGCAGCCGCGGGGAATCGCATAAAATCAAGGCCTTGACCGATTTTTTGCACCGCCACATAGCCCGATTGAGCCTCGTTGGGCTGGCCCGAACGTCACCATGTCCGCCTTCAATCAAGAGACCGTTCTGAGCGTCCATCACTGGAACGACTCGCTGTTCAGCTTCAAGACCACGCGCGATCAGGCGCTGCGCTTCCACAACGGCCACTTCGTCATGATTGGGCTGGAGGTCGAAGGCAAGCCGCTGATGCGCGCCTACAGCATTGCCAGCCCGAACTACGAAGAGCACCTCGAGTTTTTCAGCATCAAGGTGCAGAACGGCCCGCTGACGTCGCGCCTGCAGCACCTGAAGGTGGGCGACAAGCTGCTGGTGAGCAAGAAGCCGGTCGGCACGCTCGTGCTGGATGACCTGCTGCCCGGCAAGAACCTCTATCTGTTCGGCACTGGCACCGGCCTGGCGCCGTTCATGAGCATCATCCAAGACCCGGACACCTACGAGCGCTTCGAGAAGGTCGTGCTGCTGCACGGCGTGCGCCAAGTGAGCGAGCTGGCCTATGCCGACTTCATCACCCGCGAATTGCCGAATAACGAGTTCTTCGGCGATCAGGTGCGCGAGAAGCTGATCTATTACCCGACCGTCACGCGCGAGCCGTTCCGCAACATGGGCCGCCTGACAGACCTCGTCGACAACGGCAAGCTGTCTGCCGACATTGGCCTGCCCCCGATGGACCCGGCTGTCGACCGCGCCATGATCTGCGGCAGCCCGGCCATGCTGGAAGACACTTGCAAGCTGCTTGATGCCCGCGGTTTCAAGATTTCGCCGCGTATGGGCGAAGCCGGTGACTACGTGATCGAGCGCGCTTTCGTCGAGAAATAATCGACAGGGCTTCTGTTGCAAACGCCGGCCGGTGCGCCGGCGTTTTGTTTTCTGGGCGCACAGGGCAATCCCGCGTCGGCAAAGGCGGGGCGGGCGGATACAATGCGCGCCTTGCCCACAACGCATGTCTGCAACGATGTCCTTGCCTACCATCGCCATCCTCGCCACCGGCGGCACAATCGCCGGTTCAGCTGACGACGCTGGCTCCGCCGCACGCTATCGCGCTGGCGCCGTCCCCATCGAACAACTGCTTGCGGCCAGCAAGCTCGGTTTGGAGCGCCTCGCCAATGTGCGCGCCGAGCAGGTCGCCCAGATCGACAGCAAGGACCTGACGTTCGACGTGTGGGAAGAGCTGGTGGCGCGGATCCGTCACTGGATCGACGTCGAACAGGTGGACGGCGTGGTCATCACGCACGGCACCGACACGCTGGAAGAAACCGCGATGTTGCTGCACCTGACGCAGCAGACCGATACGCCGATTGTTCTGACGGCAGCGATGCGGCCGTCGACGTCGCTGTCGGCGGATGGTCCGCTGAATTTGCTGAACGCGGTGCGGCTGGCCGCCAGTCCATTGGCGCGAGGGCGCGGCGTGCTGGTCGCGCTCAACCAGCGCGTGCATGCCGCTCGGGATGTGCAGAAGGGTCACACTTACGCGGTAGAAGCCTTTGTCTCGCCGGACGCGGGCGCGCTTGGTTTCGTGCTCGACGCACAAGTACAGTTTCAGCGTGCAGCGCAGCGTGTAGCCGCAACCGACGTGCTGCCGATGCCACCCTCAGGCCAGTGGCCGTGGGTTGAGGTTGTGGCGAGCTATGCACAGCCCGATGCGCGCGTGGTGGATGCCCTAGTCGCCGCTGGCGTGAAGGGGTTGGTCGTTGCCGCAACCGGCGCGGGCTCCATCCATGCGAATCTTGAGGCGGCGCTGAACCGGGCGAGTCAGCAGGGCGTTTTCGTGCTCCGTTCCACGCGTACTGGTGCTGGCGTGGTGCCTGCGCAGCCGGGCGGAGATCGCTGGGCGTCGAGCGGCTCGCTGAACCCCTATAAGGCGCGTGTGCTGCTGACGTTGCTTCTGGCCTCTGGGCGCGCCGAGGCAGAAGTTGCCTCCCTGCAGCAAGTCATTGATCGATATTGAAAAAATCTCCAAGGCCTGCGTATAATGGCAGGCTAACCAACCTTGCTGCACCGGAGTGTGACGCCCGGGCGGCTTAATCCACAAGGAGCGTCAATGCGTCATTACGAAATCGTATTCATCGTCCATCCGGACCAGAGCGAGCAAGTGCCCGCGATGATCGAGCGCTACAAGAGCACGGTCACCACGCAAGGCGGCCAAGTGCATCGCGTCGAGGACTGGGGCCGTCGTCAACTGGCCTACATGATCCAGAAGCTGGCGAAGGCTCACTACGTGTGCCTGAACATCGAGTGCGGCAAGGAGACCCTGGCTGAGCTCGAGCACGCGTTCAAGTTCAACGACGCCGTGCTGCGTCACCTCATCGTTCAGGCCAAGAAGGCTGAAACGGCGCCGTCGCCGATGATGAAGGAAGTCGCACGCGAAGAGGCCAAGAAGGCCGCTGCTCAGACCGAACAGGCCGCCTGATGCCGCGCGGTGCTGCGCAAGCCTGATCGCGCATCACCAGCATGAACGAAACCCACGGGGACAACGCCATCAATCGCCTGCAGCTCGTCGCCACTCTGGTCGAGCGCGAGGTGATGCGATACACCCCGGCAGGCGTGCCGATCGTCAACTGTCTACTGGCATACAGCGGGCAGGCGGTCGAAGCGCAGACAGTGCGGCAGATCGAGTTTTCGATGGAAGCACTGGCAGCCGGCAAGATGGCTTCCGTTCTGGATCGCATCGCTCCGGGCACCGTCCTGGATTGCGTAGGATTCCTGGCTCGCAAGCACCGCAGCAGTAAGGCACTGGTCTTTCACATCTCCGGATGTAACGTATTCGTAAAGGATTGAATCATGGCATTCATGAACAAGAAGCAGCGCGACGCGAAGAACAAGAAGCGCTTCCAGCAGCAAAACCCGTTGTTCAAGCGCAAGAAGTTCTGCCGCTTCACCGTGGCCGGCGTTGAGCAGATCGACTACAAGGATCTGGACACGCTCAAGGACTTCATCGGCGAGAACGGCAAGATCACCCCGGCCCGCCTGACCGGCACGCGCGCGATCTATCAGCGCCAGCTGGACACGGCCATCAAGCGCGCACGTTTCCTCGCGCTGATGCCGTACACCGATCAGCACAAGCACTAATCAGCGGGATAAGGAGAACTCACAATGCAAATTATTCTGCTCGAGAAGGTCGTCAACCTGGGTAACCTGGGCGACGTGGTGCGTGTGAAGGATGGTTACGCTCGTAACTTCCTGATCCCGAACAAGCAAGCCCGCCGCGCTACGGATTCCGCCATCAAGGAATTCGAAGCCCGCCGCGCTGAGCTGGAAAAGCTGGCAGCTGAAAAGCTGGCTGCTGCGCAAGCCGAAGGCGAGAAGCTGAACGGCCTGACGCTGCAACTGTCGCAAAAGGCTGGTGTGGATGGCCGTCTGTTCGGCTCCGTCACCAACCACGACATCGCTGATGCACTGGTTGCGCAAGGCTTCAAGGTTGAGAAGGCGCAAGTGCGTCTGCCGAACGGCCCGCTGAAGACCGTGGGTGACCACCCGGTCGTCGTGTCGCTGCACACCGACGTGGCAGTTGACGTGAACGTGTCGGTGCGGGGCGACGCAGCCTAAGCACGCACGCAGCACCTCGCGGCGCCCGGGTCACCGATCGACGCGAGTCAAGAAGGCAGGGACGAAAGTCTCTGCCTTTTTTTGTTGTCCTTTGTGTCAGGGGTTCCAGATTGAAGACCGAGCAGCGCCGCTATAATCCCGCCATGAACGCGCCCTCCGATCCCCAGCTCGATTCCCTCAAGGTGCCCCCGCATTCCATCGAGGCCGAACAGTCGGTGCTCGGCGGGTTGCTGTTGGATAACGCCGCCTGGGATCGCATTGCCGATTTCATCAACGAGCACGATTTCTACCGCTACGACCACCGGCTGATCTTCCACAACATCGGCAAGCTGATTTCGCAGGCCAAGCCAGCTGACGTGATCACGGTGTACGAGCAGTTGCAGGCCGCAGGCAAGGCGGAAGAGGTGGGCGGTCTGGCCTACCTGAACGCGCTTGCGCAGAACACGCCGAGCGCAGCCAACATCCGTCGCTATGCGGAAATCGTGCGCGACCGCGGCGTGCTGCGCCAACTCGTGACGATCGCCGACGAGATTTCCGCCGGCGCCTTCAACCCGCAGGGGCGCGATGTGCGCCAGCTGCTGGACGAGGCCGAATCCAAGGTGTTCGCGATTGCCGAAGAAGGTTCGCGCGGGCAGAAAGGCTTCCTGGAAATCCAGCCGCTGCTGACGCAGGTGGTCGAGCGTATCGACGAGCTGTACCACCGCGATAACCAGAGCGACATTACCGGCGTGCCGACGGGCTTCGTTGACCTCGACCGCATGACCAGCGGTATGCAGGGCGGTGATTTGATCATCGTGGCTGGTCGCCCCTCGATGGGTAAGACGGCGTTCTCGCTAAACATCGGCGAACACGTTGCGGTGGAGCAGGGGCTGCCGGTAGCTGTGTTCTCGATGGAAATGGCCGGCACGCAGCTCGCCATGCGTATGCTGGGTTCGGTCGGGCGATTGGATCAGCACCGGCTGCGTACCGGCCGCTTGCTTGACGAGGATTGGCCGCGCCTGACGCATGCCATCCAGAAGATGAACGACGCGCAGCTCTTCATTGACGAGACGCCCGCGTTGAACCCGATGGAATTGCGTGCGCGCTCGCGCCGGCTTGCACGGCAGTGCGGGCAGCTCGGCCTGATCGTGATCGATTACCTGCAGCTGATGTCGGGCTCGGGCAGCGGTGAGAACCGCGCGACCGAAATTTCGGAAATCTCGCGTTCGCTGAAGGGCTTGGCGAAGGAACTCAACTGCCCAGTGATCGCGCTGTCGCAGTTGAACCGAAGCCTGGAACAGCGTCCGAACAAGCGTCCTGTGATGTCGGACTTGCGAGAATCCGGCGCTATCGAACAGGATGCCGATGTGATCCTGTTCATCTATCGTGATCAGGTCTACAACCCCGATTCTCCGGACAAGGGCACGGCAGAAATCATCATCGGTAAGCAGCGTAACGGCCCGATTGGTACGGTTCGTCTCACGTTCCTGGGTGAATACACGAAGTTCGACAACTTCACCGGGGGCAATGCATTCTTTGACAACGACACGTAACGTGTAATTCGTGTCGGCCCGCCACAACGTGCCACGCATGTCGCGAGGCTGGTTCCGGTAAAATATTGCGTTTTAATGACAGCGCCGGCGGTGATCCCGTCCGGCGTTGTTTTTACGACTCCTGCTTTTTTCCGTTCCCAAGGATCATCATGTTCGGTCGCTTCATGCCCACCGAAGGCAAGTTTTTTGAGTACTTCAACCAGCACGCCGAGTGCGCCGTCAAGGCAGCCCATGCACTCAAGGAACTGGTCAATGACTTGCCCAATGCTGAAATGCATGCGCGCAATGTGCAGAACTTTGAAAAGAAAGCCGATCGCATCACGCATGACACGATCGAGTTGCTGCACAAGACCTTCATCACCCCGCTCGATCGCGACGAGATCCACAAGCTGATCACGACGATGGACGACATCCTCGACCTGATGGAAGACGTGTCGCTCACCATCTCGTTGTACGACGTGACCAATGTCACGGACGAATCGCGTCAGCTCGCGATGATCTGCGTGGCTTGCTGCGAGGAGGTTCGCAAGGCTGTGGCGCTGCTCAACGACATGAACAACGGCCGCCAGATCCTCACCATCGCCCAGGAAATCGACCGTCTTGAGTCGGAAGCCGATCGCGTGATGCGCGCCGCCATGGCCAAGCTGTTCCGCACCGAAAGCGATATCAAGCTGCTGATCAAGCTCAAGGCGATCTACGAGCAACTGGAGAGCGTGACCGACCGTTGCGAGGATGTTGCCAACATCATCGAAGGCATCGTGCTCGAAAACGCCTGACGAGACGACGCCTCATGCATACGCTTCAGATCAGTCTCTGGGTGGTCGTTCTGCTGGTGGCGCTGGCCATCGTGTTCGACTTCATGAATGGCTTCCACGACGCGGCCAACTCCATTGCGACGGTGGTGTCGACGGGCGTGCTCAAGCCGCAGCAGGCAGTGGCGATGGCCGCAGCCTGCAACGTGATCGCCATTTTCATCTTCCACCTCAAGGTGGCGACCACGGTGGGGCGAGACACGATCGATCCGTCCATCGTCGATCACTACGTCATCTTCGGGGCGTTGGTCGGCGCCATCGCGTGGAACATCATCACGTGGTACTACGGCATTCCGTCCAGCTCGTCGCACGCGCTGATCGGTGGCTTGGTGGGCGCAGCTGTGGCCAAGTCGGGTACGGGCTCACTGGTGGCGAGTGGCTTGCTCAAGACCGTGGCGTTCATCCTGATTTCGCCGTTGCTGGGCTTTATCCTCGGCTCGCTGCTGATGGTGGCGGTGTCCTGGCTGTTCTTCCGAACGCCGCCATCCAAGGTGGACCGATGGTTCCGGCGCCTGCAGCTGCTCTCGGCCTCGCTGTACAGTCTGGGCCACGGCGGCAACGATGCGCAGAAGACCATCGGCATCATCTGGATGCTGCTGATCGCGGGCGGCTACGCGTCGGCCACTTCAACTGAACCGCCGATCTGGGTCATCGTCTGCTGCTATGTGGCGATCGGTCTGGGTACGCTGCTGGGCGGCTGGCGGATCGTGCGGACGATGGGTCAGAAGATCACCAAGCTCAAGCCGGTCGGCGGTTTCTGCGCTGAAACCGGTGGCGCCATGACGCTGTTCTTGGCGTCGGCGTTGGGTGTGCCCGTGTCGACGACGCATACCATCACCGGCGCCATCGTCGGCGTGGGATCTGCGCAGAAGGCTTCCGCAGTGCGCTGGGGTGTGGCCGGCAACATCGTCTGGGCGTGGGTTTTGACGATTCCCGCATCCGCGTTCATGGCGGCGATTGCCTGGTGGATTGGCCGACACTTGCTGTAAGCCGACAGCAGGTCGACTCCGAGAAAACGAAACGCCCACCAATTTGGTGGGCGTTTTGCATTGGGGGCCGTGCGCCAGCTATTGCGTGGCAAAGCGCGCGATGGGGTCATCGTCCGCAGGTGTCGTCGCAGCGGCAGGCCCGCGCGTCGACATCAGGCTGTCAGCTTGAGCGTCGCGTGAGCGGGCAAGGGTTCCCAGTGGATCATCATCGATCGGATGGGCTGGGCTGGCGGGTGCCGGAGCCATCGGAGCGATGGTCGGTGCTGGTGCATCGGGCAGATTGCTCACGGCCACGACGCGGCGCGCGCCCATGTAGCGGCTTGCCCAGTAAGACTTGGTCATGTCTTCTAAGCGTACCGTGCCGCCCGTGGCGGGTGCATGGACAAACCGGTTCTGGCCAACATAGATGCCGACGTGCGAATTCGGCTGGCCGGTCGTGTTGAAGAAGACGAGGTCACCCGACGCGACGTCGCGTCGGTCCAATGAGGTGCCGCGGCGGCCCATTTCGGCCGCCGTGCGTGGCAGGTTTACAGAAGCAGCGCGCCGCACGACGTAGCGCACAAGTCCGCTGCAATCGAAGCCACTGTCGGGAGTATTGCCGCCGTAGCGGTATGGCGTGCCGACCAGCGCCATCGCTTCGATGGAGATTTCCTCCAGGCCAGCGCTCGGATCGTGGATCGGGGCGCCGCGCGTGCGCAGACCCGCGTCGCGCGAGGCGGTGGAGCGGGTCGGTGTCGACGAGCAGGCAGACAGCAAGCACGCCAGCGCCAACAGGCCGGCGCCTGCTAGTCGCGTGTTTCCGTGGAGAAAGCTGTGCTGCGCGAGCATGCGCCATCAGGGGAGTTCAGATAGGGAGCATGCTATGCGCGCCTCGTCAGAAAGCCAAACTGCGTGTTGGCGAGGCGCAACGCCAAGCGGGGCGCGGGTCTGCGGATTTTGCCTCGATGGCGTCGCGTTTTGCGGGCCGTTTTACCAGCGCAGTTGGACGCTGCGTGTGCTGCCGGTCTGCACCGTCGCGCGCTTGGTGGTGCCCTGGTACGTGGCGATGACGTTATAGCTTGCCGGCGGGGCTTTGATCAGGCAGCGCGGTCCGTCGGCGCGAAAGCTTGCGACCTCCTTGCCGTGCCGTGTGAGTTGTACGTCGACGTCGGCCAGATATTCGCCACGTGCGCCTTGGGTGAACAGCAAAGACAGGTTGTAGTTGCGTGCCTCGCTGTTCAGCGCCTGTTGCTCGTCTTGTGCAACGCCGCCGCAGACGTAGCTGATCTGGCCGGCGGTTTTCGGCGTGAGGTTGTCGGCGAGCGCAATGGAAGCGCTGGCGGACAGCATCATCGCCAGCGCGGCCGACGTCAGGGTCAAGCGCGATCGGGTCTGCAGGTTTTGCTGCATGGGCATCATTGGCCTCCATCAGGGAAAAAGAGAGGTGCCCCACAAGCAGCAAAAAAAAGGCCACGCAATTGCGCGGCCTGATAGCACAACGGTTTGCGGCAGACAAATATGTCGCCGCGTGATTTTTACAGCACGTCTGAGGCGTGATCCGCGAGCCGCGAGCGCTCGCCGCGCGCCAGCGTGATGTGCCCGCTGTGGCTCCATCCCTTGAAGCGATCGACCACGTAGGTCAGGCCTGATGATCCTTCGGTCAAATACGGCGTGTCGATCTGCGCGATGTTCCCCAGGCAGACGATCTTGGTACCCGGACCCGCGCGCGTGACAAGCGTCTTCATCTGCTTGGGCGTGAGGTTCTGCGCCTCGTCGATGATCAGGAACTTGTTGACGAAGGTGCGGCCGCGCATGAAGTTCATGCTCTTGACCTTGATGCGCGAGCGGATCAGCTCCTGCGTGGCCGCGCGGCCCCATTCACCGGCATTGTCGTCGGACTTTTGCAGGACTTCGAGGTTGTCGTCGAAGGCACCCATCCACGGCTGCATCTTTTCTTCTTCCGTACCGGGCAGGAAGCCGATGTCTTCACCCACGGGCACCGTGGCGCGCGTGATGATGATCTCGTTGTAGAGCTTCTGATCCAGCACTTGCTCAAGGCCTGCCGCCAGTGCCAGCAGCGTCTTGCCCGTGCCGGCCTGGCCAAGCAGCGAAACGAAGTCGACTTCCGGGTGCATCAGCAGGTTCAAGGCGAAGTTCTGCTCGCGGTTGCGCGCGGTCACACCCCAGACGTTGTTCTTCTGGTGCGTGTAGTCCTTGAGCGTCTGCAGTACGGCGGTCTTGCCATTCAGCTCCTTGACCTGCGCGTACAGCGGCAGACTGCCGTCATTCGGCTCCAAGAAGACAAACTGGTTGACGAGGAACGACGGCACCAGCGGGCCGGACAGGCGGTAGAACGTCGTGCCCGTCTTGGGGTCCTGCCAGCTCTCGATGTTCTTGCCGTGCTTCTGCCAGAAGTCTGCCGGCAGCGCCATGATGCCGCTGTAGAGCAGGTCGGTGTCTTCTAGCACGCGATCATTGAAGTAGTCCTCCGCCGGCAGGCCGAGGGCGCGTGCCTTGATCCGCATGTTGATGTCCTTGGACACCAGCACGACAGATCGGTCCGGACGCTGCTGCTGCAATGCGGCTACCACACCAAGGATCTGGTTGTCCGCCTTGCCCTGCGGCAGCCCATCAGGCAGCTTGATGTCGTTCAGACGCGTTTGGAAGAACAGGCGCCCCTGCGCATCGCGGTTGCCGAGCTTGGCGAGCGGCAGGCCGTCGTCCATGACGCCGTCGGTGCCCGCCACAAGCTGGTCGAGCGTGCGGCTGACCGTGCGGGCATTGCGCGCAACTTCGCTCATGCCCTTCTTGTGGTTGTCCAGCTCTTCCAACGTCATCATTGGCAGATAGACGTCGTGTTCTTCAAAACGGAAGAGCGATGTCGGATCGTGCATCAGGACGTTGGTGTCGAGCACGAACAGCTTGGCGGGGCCTTCGTCGCGGCGGGTGCGGCGGCGGGCGGCGGTTTCGGTTGGTTTGCCGGTCGCGCCCACCGTGTCCACGGCCTTGGCGAGGATGCCTGCGTATTCGCGTGAGGTGTCTTTCGCCATAGGCGACGCTTCGCCCGAGCGGGCGCGGGCCGTGCTGGCTGCATTGCGTTTAGGTTGCGCACGGCCTGTTTCTGACAATGCCTCGCGCTCGAGCGCGGGCACCGGTTTTCGAGGTTCCTGACCCGCCTTCGGCTTTCCGGCTTTGCCGAAAGGCTTGAATTCAGCCGGGTCAAGCAATTGGGCTGGCTGGGTGGGCATGGTCGGCAGCGGCATGCTTCGATTACCTCTCTGGGTGGAACAACGACGAAACACCGTCCGCGCACATGGCGAGGCGGCGCTGGCGGGAAACGCTGGAAAACGGATGGGCGCGTCGCAGCGGTTGAGGCATGGACGACGGCCACAAAAAAGCCGCCATGACCTGCGAGAGGTGAGGCGGCCTAGGTGAACGCCACGACAAGCTGCACGTTTCGGACGTCCTGCCCGGCCTGCTTGCCGGGAAAAACGCAGAAGCGGTATCAGGCCAACTTGGCCGCCGGTACCGTCGTGGGCTATCGGAATGGCATCCGGATTTCGTACTCATCGGTTCCGACTGTATCGGAAGCTTTTGTGATTTGCAATCGCTCACATGTGACCTGTGGTGCGTCGCAAACTGGCCACGACAGACGATGCGAAATCGACGCAGAATCAACCGCCAGGAGGCCGTGCACCGCACTTTCCCGACAGCTGGATCCACGTGCAGTTACAGGGCGCGCACCGCCGCGAGCACATCATCGACATGGTTCGGCACTTTTACGCCGCGCCATTCCTTTCGCAGCACGCCCTTGCTGTCGATCAGGAATGTGCTGCGCTCAATGCCGCGCACGTCCTTGCCATACATCTTCTTCATCTTGATGGTGTCAAAGATGTCGCAGACGGCTTCGTCGGCGTCGGAAATCAGCTCGAAGGGCATCTCCAGTTTCGCCTTGAAGTTTTCGTGCGATTTCAGGCTGTCGCGCGAGATGCCGAACACCACGGCGCCGGCGGCTTCAAAGGCGTCGTACTGGTCGCGGAAGTTCATCGCCTCGGTGGTGCAGCCAGGCGTGTTGTCCTTCGGATAGAAATACAGCACGACGATCTTGCCGCGCTGCGATGCCGGCGAGAACGTGATGCCGTTGGTTGCCGGTGCGGAGAAATCGGGAAGAGGCTGGTCGATCGTGACGGGCATGGTGTGTTCCGGAAAACCGCGAGGAGAGAGACGGGAAGCTCGTAGACGGGCAAATCTGAGATACAGCGCCCAACGCCAAACCGGAGATCGGAAAGATCAGGCCGGCTGAACGATCAGGCTGCCGCTGCGGCCGGCAACTTCGCCCCATGTGACGGGCTGCACGGGCAGGGTACTGCGATCGAGCGTCGCGTAGTAATCGCCCATCGACCCTAGCCGATGGCCTTGCGCGCGCCAGCCTCGCAGCAACTCGCGGAAGATCGGGGCAAGTTTCTGCCCTTCAAGTTCTGCATGCAAGGTAAACACCTGGTCGCGGTCGGACTCGGTCATCTTCAGGATATGCCGGGCGACGTTGTCGAGCGTGATGTCTTCCACGCCGATCAGCTCGTCCAGTGTGGGCAGCGTCGTCGGCAATTGCACGTGGTTCAGCGCTTTGCCATCAACGCTCGGGATGTACGGATGCGTGCCCCGGCCGTCGGAGGCATAGGCCATGCCCCAGTTGTCGATCTGGCGGAACGCGTGGTCGTTCATCTGCCAGCCGGCGGCGCCGTGCGTCACGGGTGGCTGGCCGAATACCTGGATGAAACGGGCGTGTGCGGCGGTCATCTGGCGGGCGGTCCAGCCTGCGTCGCGCTGGCGGACATTGTCTTGCCAGAGCACGTGGTCCCACGTGTGGATGCCGGTCTCGAAACCTGCCTCGGCGATGGCGCGCATTTCAGCTGCGGCTTTGCGTCCGATGTCGGGGCCGGGCAGCAGCACGCCGTACATCAGCGTGCGAAGACCGTAATGCTCAACAACCGACGTGCGAGAAACCTTTTTGAGAAAGCCGGGGCGAAAGGCCCGACGCAGCGCCCAGCCGGTGTGATCCGGGCCGAGGCTGAAGAGGAAGGTCGCGCCCGCCTCGTGCTCGCGCAGCATGCGCGCGAGGTTGGGCACGCCTTCGCGGGTACCGCGCAGGGTGTCGACGTCGATCTTGAGGACGATGAGAGCCATGAACCTGCGCGGGGGTGTTGCTTTTACTTGTTGCCGTTGCCGTTGCCGTCTTCGACCAGGCTGCGGGCTTCAGCCACGTGCGTGCGATACGCTTCGAAAATGTTCGCCAGCGCGTCCTTCATCACGGTGGTCGGCTTCCAGCCAAGGTCTTCCATGGTGTTGGCGATCTTCGGCACGCGGTTCTGCACGTCCTGGTAGCCGGTGCCGTAGTAGGCGCCGGAGGTCGTTTCCACCAGTTGGACCTGCTTGGCGGTGTCCTTGTACTCGTCGATCTTGGCGGCTTGTTCCAACATCATGTTGGCCAGCTCGCGCACCGAGTAGTTGTTCGACGGGTTGCCGATGTTGTAGATCTTGCCCGAGGCCACGCCGTCCTTGTTGGCAATGATGCGCACCAGCGCGTCGATGCCGTCATCAATATACGTGAAGGCGCGCTTCTGGCTGCCGCCGTCGACGAGCTTGATGTTCTCGCCGCGCACGATGTGGCCGAGGAACTGCGTCACAACGCGCGACGAACCTTCCTTCGGGGTGTAGATCGAGTCGAGGCCCGGGCCGATCCAGTTGAACGGACGGAACAGCGTGAAGTTCAGGCCTTCCATGCCGTAACCCCAGATCACGCGGTCCATCAACTGCTTCGAGCACGCGTAGATCCAGCGCGGCTTGTTGATGGGGCCGTAGATCAGCGGCGAGGCTTCCGGATCGAATTCCGAATCGCCGCACATGCCGTAGACCTCGGAGGTCGACGGGAAGACCAGGTGCTTGCCGTACTTGGCAGCCGAGCGAACGATCGGCAAGTTGGCTTCAAAGTCCAGCTCGAACACGCGCAGCGGGTCTTTGACGTAGGTCGACGGCGTGGCGATGGCCACCAGCGGTAGGATCACGTCGCACTTCTTCACGTGATACTCGACCCACTCCTTGTTGATGGTGATGTCACCCTCGAAGAAGTGCATGCGCGGGTGGTTGACCAAGTCGCCCAGACGCTCGGTCTGCATGTCCATGCCGTAGACCTCCCAGTCGGTGGTCTCCAGGATGCGCTTGGACAGGTGGTGGCCGATGAAGCCGTTGACGCCGAGGATCAGTACTTTTTTCATGAAGGCAAACTCAAGATCAGGAGAGGGCGAGCTGGCTGGCGAGCTGCTGCGCGGTCACGACAGATGTTCCGCTGGCAGCTTGGGGCTCGACGCGCCAGAGCTCGTGAATGGCGATGGCTCCCCCATCGCCGCACACGCCGAACATCGCATTATCCACGACGTGCAAGCCCGGCGGCAAATTCGTAAAGGTTTGGTGCGCCAGACGGGCCCGCGCGACAACGTAGCGTTCGCTGCCGGCGTCCGTAAAGGCACCGGGGTAGGGCGGCGCCACGGCACGAATCAGGTTATAGACCTGCTGTGCCGGTTTCGACCAGTCGATGCGGCCGTCTTCGGGTTTGCGGCCGCCGAAATAGCTACCGTTGGCCAGCACGTTCGGGTGCTGCGGAATGTGCCCGGCAATCATCGCGGGAAGCGCGCGCCACAAGGTTTGCTCGGCCGCCACGGTGGCCTTTTCGAACACTTCGTGCGAGGTGTCGTCCGGCAGGATCGGCACGATGGTCTGGTCGACGATGTAACCGGCATCCGGCTTTTCGACCATTTCGTGCAGGGTGGCGCCGGTTTCGGTCTCGCCGTGCAGCACCGCCCAGTTGATGGGTACGCGGCCGCGGTATTTGGGCAACAGTGAACCGTGCATGTTGAACGCACCGAATTTGGCGAGGCTCAACAGGCGCATCGGAATCATGTGCCGATAATAGAACGAAAAGATGAAGTCCGGCGCAATTGCGGCGATTCGCGCGTGCAGGTCTTCGCCGTTTGCGTTGTCCGGCGTGATGTATGGAATGCCTAATTCCTGTGCGGTGGCGCGCACGCTACCGAACCAGATGTTCTCGGCGACGTTGTCCTCGTGCGTGACAACGAGTTCGACCTGAATGCCACGCGCTGCCAGCACGCGCAGGCAGCGTACGCCGACGTTGTGATACGCGAAAACGACGGCACGCCGCTTGAGCTGCGAACTCATGCAACACCCCGCTGCGAGCCAGTCTTCATATCGGCGGCGCCGGCCTCATGCAGGTGCGGCGCTTCTTCCAGCACACCCTGCACCAGATAGCGCGGGCGCTCGCGCACCTGTTGATAGATGCGGCCGATGTATTCGCCCAGCAGGCCAATGCCAAACAGCAGCACGCCCATCAGGAAGAACGTGATGGCGAACAGCGTGAACACGCCCTGGACTTCCGCGCCCAGGATGAAGCGCCGCACCACCAGCAGGATGAACAGCACGGCAGAGGCAAACGACAAGAGCATCCCGATCGCCGAGAACCATTGCAGCGGCACGACGGAAAAGCCCGTCACCAGGTCGAAATTCAGGCGCACGAGCTTGTAGAGCGAGTACTTCGACTCACCCGCAAAGCGTTCTTCGTGGTCGACTTCGATTTCGGTCGGGTTCTTGCTGAACGTGTAGGCCAGCGCCGGAATGAAGGTGTTGACTTCGCGGCAGCGGTTGATGGTGTCGACGATGGTTCGGTTGTATGCGCGCAGCATGCAGCCCTGGTCCGTCATCTTGATGTGCGTGATGCGCTCGCGGAGCGAATTCATGGCACGCGATGCGGTGCGACGGAACCAGCTGTCTTGGCGCACGCGCCGGATGGTGCCGACGTAGTCGTAGCCTTCGTCGAGCTTTTCCACCAAGCGGCCGATTTCTTCCGGCGGATTCTGCAGGTCGGCATCGAGCGTGACGACGCGTTCGCCGCGCGCATGTTCAAAGCCGGCCAGGATGGCCATGTGCTGGCCATAGTTGCCGTTGAACAGCACGACGCGCGTGCTGTCCGGGCGTGCCCGGAACTGCTCGGCCAGCATGGCGGCGGAGCGGTCGCGGCTACCGTCGTTGACGAACACGACTTCATACGAAATGCCGAGCGCGTCGAGCGCGGGATACAGACGCGCAAACAGCGCGGCGAGCCCGTCTTCTTCGTTGTAAACAGGAATGACGACCGAGAGAGCGGGTGTCTTCATTATTGGATTATTGGTACTGGGCGCAAAGTTGGCGGACCGCGCTGACCACGCGATCCACATCGGAATCTTCCATGCCGGCAAACATCGGCAGCGTAACGATGGCGCGGCCAATGCGCTCGGCCACCGGGAACATGCCCGGCTTCCAGCCGAGTTCGCGGTAGAGCTTGAACAGGTGGATGGGCGGATAGTGCACGCCAGCGCCGATGCCCAGCGCCTTCAGGCCAGCCATGAAGCTGGCGCGATCGACCTTCAGGCGATCCAGCGGCAGCACGATCTGGAACATGTGCCAGTTGGTGTGCGTGAAGTTCTCCACGGGCAGTTCAACGCCGAACGACTCGATATCGGCTGCTCGCATGCCTGCAAAGTAGCGGCGGGCCAGCGCAGCGCGGCGTGCAGTCACGGCTTCCAGCTGAGCGAATTGGCCCAGGCCGATCACGGCATTCACGTCCGTGAGGTTGAACTTGCCGCCCACCAGGTCGACTTCCATGCCGTCAAAGCCGGTACGCACGACGCCTTGTAAGCGATATTTCTCGGCCAGCACGGCTTCTTCGGGCGTGTTCAGCACCAGCGCGCCGCCTTCGATGGTCGTGATGTTCTTGTTGGCCTGGAAGCTGAAGCTGACCAGGTCGCCAATCTGGCCGATGCGCTTGTCGCCCCAACGCGAACCAATGGCTTGCGCGGCATCTTCCACCACGCGCAGCTTGTGGCGGCGGGCGATGTCGTAGAGGCGATCCATGTCGACGGGCAGGCCCGACAGATAGACCGGAATAATGGCCTTGGTGCGCGGCGTGATGGCGGCCTCGACTTTGTCCAGATCGATGTTGCGCGTCACCGGGTCGATGTCGACGAAGACCGGCTTGGCGCCGACCGTCAGCACCACATTGGACGTGGCGACCCACGAGATCGGCGTGGTGATTACCTCATCGCCGGGGCCAATGCCCGCAATGCGCAGCGCGACTTCCATCGTGGCCGTGCCGTTGGCGAATGTGCGGACGATGCGGCCGCCGAAGTACTCCGACAGCGCGGCTTCGAACGCGGCAACCTTGGGGCCCGAGGTGATCCAGCCCGAGCGCAGCACATCGGCCACGGCGGCGATGGTCGCCTCGTCAATGGTCGGGCGCACGAAGGGCAGGAACGGAAGTTCGGCTGTGGCGGTGGTTTGCGTCATGACTTGAATGAGGTTGGGTGCTGGGGGCGGGCACATCGGCTCACGAGCGAGCCAGCACAAGTACGCCGACGAGGATGATCGCGATGCCGATCAGGCGCTGCACCGACAGCACTTCGCCAAACAGATACCACGCCAGGAAGGCGTTGACCACGTAGCCCAGGGAGAGCATCGGATACGCGATGGTTACATCCACGCGCGACAGACCGAGAATCCACACCACCACCGAGATGACGTAGCACGACAGGCCGCCAATGATGGGCCACTGTGTTGCAAGCTTGATGCCGATCGGCAGGATGTTGTCGGCCGAAAACGCAAAGCGGCCGATGTTGTTGACGCCCGCCTTGAGCAGCAGCTGGGCGCACGCATTGAGCATGACGCCCGTCAGGATCAGCCCGAAAGTGACCAGATTCATGTGTTCTTTTGATGTTTTACAGACTGCGGCGGTTTCCCCGTGCGGATATTCTTAATCCCGCCGCCGGGCCGCATGTTACGACAATTCCGCTTGCGCGCCCCTTTCGACAATCCGTGGCGGTGAAACCTAGTTGCGCCGGACGATCACGCGGCGGGCATCGCGGGCGATCACGATCATCGGTACGCCCTGGGCTGCCAGCCGGTCATAGGTACCCGGTCCCATCATGGCGACGGCCTGACCGCCGGCTTTCCAGTGCGCCACGAACGCTTCGGTGGTCGGCACCCACTTGGCCGGCTCCTGTTTAGCGCCGAAGGCCAGCTCATCAGGTTCCTGCACCATGGTGGTGGGCCGGCCGAGGTAAAACGGCATTGTATGGTCCAGACGCTCCACCGCATAGAACGGCACGTCGGGCTTGAGCCACGGCTTGACGGCTGGCACGAGATCGATACCCGACATGGAGCGCCCGAAAGCTTCGTGGCCGAGCATGGCCGCCGTAAATGTCAGGAACCACGCGCACGCAAATGCGGCCACGCTCTCGAAGCGCCGGTCCGCCAAGCGAAGTGCCAGCCACGTGAACCCTGCTCCCGCCACGAACGCCACGGCCAGGAACATCGCAAATCGGGAAAACACGGCGTTCGGGTACATGTCCGACGACATGGTCGCCACGTAACCGCTGGCCGCCAGACCAGCCAGCGCCAGCACCAGGAAACCCTTGAGTTGCCAGCGCCACGCTCGCTCGCTGGTGTGCTCGAGCACCAGGGCCGCCAGAATCGCCAGCGCTGGGATGATTGGAAAGATATAGCCCGGCAGCTTCGAGTCGGAAATGCTGAAAAACGCGAAGATCAGGACAGCCCACAGGCCGAGCATGAGCGTGGGGCGGAAACCGTTGCTGGCGGTTTCACCGCGTGCAAGGGTCAGGCGTGCAGCGCCGGGCAATTGAGCAAGCCACGGCAGGAACCCGGCCACCAGCAATGGCACGAAGTACCAAAGCGGCGCGTTTCGGTTATGCACGGTCGACGTGAAACGCTGGAAATGCTCGTGCACGAAGAAGAACCACGCGAATTCCGGGTTGCGTATGGAGATCAGGACGAACCACGGCGCGCCGACGGCAAAGAAGATGATCAGCCCGCTCACCAGATGCAATCGTTTCCACAGGGCCCAGTCGCGCGCGACCAACGTGTAGACCACCAGCACAAAACCCGGCAGGACCACGCCGATGAGGCCCTTGCTCAGCACAGCCAGCGCCATTGATGCCCAGCAGGCCCACATCCAGCCGCGTTGTTGAGCGCGCGTGGCATCCGGATGCTGCGCGAGCAGTAGCGCACCCAACGCCATCGTCATGCAGCCGGCCACGCCCATGTCGAGCGAATTGAAGTGCGAGCCCACGTTCCACAGAGGCGCGCTCACCAGCACCAGCCCGCTGATGACCGCCGTCCGTTTGCCCCACCAGCGCGCCGCCGCCAGCATCGTGAAAACAATGCCGACGATGCCGGAAAGCGCAGTGAACAGCCGCGCCTGCCAGTCGCCGATGCCAAACAGCGTGTAGGCGAGTGCGGTGCCCCACATTTGCAGCGGCGGCTTCTCGAAATACTTCAGGGCGTTGTAGCGGATGGTCACCCAGTCTCCCGAGACGAACATCTCGCGCGCGATTTCGGCGTAGCGACCTTCGTCGGTGGGGATCAGGTGCCGGTAGCCCAGCGTGCCGAGCCAGATGGCCAGGAACGCAGCAGCCAGCAGCCACAGCGACGCATTGCGCCAGGGGAGGGTGGGCGCTTGAGCAGTGCGGTCGATCGGCATGCGGTCAGGCACGCTCGATTAGCAGGGCGGCGGCCACTTTCCGGCCTTCCAGCATCAGGATGTTGTACGTGCGGCCGGCGGCCTGCAGGTCCATGGCGTCCACGCCGATGCGCTTTTCTGTGAGCGGCACCGTCAGCCGCGGGTGCGGGAAGCGCAGCTTGTTGCCGGAGCCGAAGATCACCACTTCGGCGCCCAGTTCGAGCAGGCGAGCGAAATGCTCGGGCGTCAGATCCTCAAAGCGCGACACATCCCACTGCACCACGGCGCCCTCGGGCATCACCAGCACGGAGTGCTCGTAGCGCACCTTGTTGATTTCGATATAGCCGTCGCCATAGCCGGTAACGGTATTGAGAATGGTCGACGAATCGGATGAATGAAGCTTCAAGGCGGGAATCCCATCGGGCGCGATGACTGCGGCGCATACGGCGGCACGCAGGCAAAGGCGCTAGGTTTCAGACTTCGGGCAGGTTTCGCTGCGTTGCAAAAATGCCCGCCTAAGTCTGTCATAATGGGCTAAATTATATCTTTTTCTCTCCTTCGCCCGCCGCGCCACAAGCGAATGTCCGGCAAGGAATAGCGTAGCGGCGCCTGCCGCTGTGTGGCGTTACCGTCGCCGCTTTGCTGCGCCACAGAATGTCCCGTAGTTCCAGCCGTTCAACGTCGCCACTCGCCGCCTTGCCCGTGAAAACGATCCAGAAATCCGCCAAGCTCAACAACGTCTGCTATGACATTCGCGGCCCCGTGCTCGAGAAGGCCAAGCAGATGGAAGAAGAGGGCCACAAGATCATCAAGCTGAATATCGGCAACCTGGCCGTGTTCGGTTTCGATGCCCCTGAAGAGATCCAGCAGGACATGATCCGCAACCTGCCGAATTCGGCGGCGTATTCGGATTCCAAGGGCATCTTCGCGGCGCGCAAGGCGGTGATGCACTACACGCAAGAGCAGGGCATCAAGAACGTCACGCTGGAAGACATCTATCTGGGCAACGGCGCGTCGGAGCTGATTTCGCTGGCCACCAACGCGCTGCTCGACGCCGGTGACGAGCTGCTGCTGCCGGCGCCCGACTACCCGTTGTGGACCGCCGTGACCAGCCTTTCGGGCGGCACGCCGGTGCACTACATCTGCGACGAAGCCAATGGCTGGATGCCAGATCTGGACGACATCCGCGCCAAGATCACGCCCAATACCAAGGGCATCGTCGTCATCAACCCGAACAACCCGACCGGCGCGCTGTATTCGGACGAGCTGCTGCTGGGCATTGTCGCCATCGCGCGCGAACACGGCCTGGTGATCTTCGCCGATGAGGTGTACGACAAGGTTCTGTTCGACGACAACAAGCACACCGCGATCGGCTCGCTGTCGGAAGACGTGCTGACGGTGACGTTCAACAGCCTGTCGAAGAGCTACCGCTCGTGCGGTTACCGCGCGGGCTGGATGGTCGTGTCCGGCGACAAGCGCCCGGCCAAGGATTACATCGAAGGCCTGAACATGCTGTCGTCGATGCGCCTGTGCGCCAACGTGCCGGGGCAATGGGC
Organism: Burkholderiaceae bacterium 26; assembly: GCA_000955795.1. Lineage (GTDB taxonomy): Bacteria > Pseudomonadota > Gammaproteobacteria > Burkholderiales > Burkholderiaceae > Ralstonia > Ralstonia chuxiongensis. Next base: position 145,320 of record JYOB01000010.1, on the reverse strand, counting down.
GATCCAAACCGCGCTGGGCGGCTACCAGAGCATCAAAGACCTGGTGGCACCGGGCGGCCGCATGCGTCGTCAGCGCGACTTGGCGCACGAGCTGATCACCGCCATCCCTGGCGTGACCTGCGTCAAGCCCAAGGCTGCGCTGTATATGTTCCCGCGTTTGGACCCAGCGGTGTATCCCATCGAAGACGACCAGACCTTTATCCGCCAGCTGCTGGAAGAAGAGCGTGTGCTGCTGGTGCAGGGCACGGGCTTCAACTGGCACTCGCCAGACCACTTCCGCATCGTCTTCCTGCCGCACGAAGACGATCTTCGTGAAGCGATTGGCCGAATTTCGCGCTTCCTGGAGCGGTACCGTCAGCGTCACGGTACTGGCATCCGGGCCGCATAAACTCGGTCTTCCGCCAGATCAGTAACTGCGGGGCAGACCGAAGTGTCTGCCCTGTGTGTTTTTTGCTTCTCCGCTTTTTCGTTTCTTTACGACACGTCTCATGAATCCCATCAAGATCGGCCTGCTCGGGCTCGGTACCGTCGGTGGCGGTACCCTCAAGGTTCTGCAACGGAACCAGGAAGAAATCCGCCGTCGTGCGGGTCGCGGCATTGAAGTCGCCATGATTGCAGTGCGCAATGTCGACCGCGCCCGCGCTATCGTGCAGGAAGCCGGCGCGACCGTGCCGGTGGTGAACGACCCGTTTGCGATTGTGGATTCGCCCGAGATCGATATCGTCGTGGAGCTGATTGGAGGTTACGACCTGGCACGCGAACTGGTGCTGCGTGCCATCGCCAACGGCAAGCACGTTGTCACCGCCAACAAGGCGCTGCTGGCCGTGCATGGCAACGAGATCTTCAAGGCCGCGCAGGACAAGGGCGTGATGGTGGCGTTCGAGGCTGCCGTGGCTGGCGGCATTCCGATCATCAAGGCGCTGCGTGAAGGCCTGACGGCCAACCGCATCGAGTGGATCGCCGGCATCATCAACGGCACCACGAACTTCATCCTGACCGAGATGCGCGACAAGGGTCTGGACTTTGATACGGTGCTCAAGGAAGCCCAGCGCCTGGGCTACGCCGAAGCCGATCCGACCTTCGACATCGAAGGCTTTGACGCCGCGCACAAGCTCACGCTCATGAGCGCCATCGCCTTTGGCGTGCCGGTGCAGTTCGAGCGCGCGTATGTGGAAGGCATCACGAAGTTGGAAGCCGTCGACATCCGCTACGCCGAAGAACTCGGCTACCGTATCAAGCTGCTGGGCATTACGCGCCGTGTCGAAGCGGGCATTGAGTTGCGCGTGCATCCGACGCTCGTGCCGGCCAAGCGCCTGATCGCCAATGTCGAAGGCGCGATGAACGCCGTGGTCGTCAATGGCGATGCCGTGGGCCCGACGCTGTACTACGGCAAGGGCGCTGGCGCCGAGCCGACCGCTTCGGCCGTCGTCGCCGATCTGGTGGACGTGACGCGCCTGCACACGGCCGACCCGGAACACCGCGTGCCGCATCTGGCGTTCCAACCGGACGCGCTGTCCGACACGCCGGTGCTGCCGATCGACGAAGTGCGTTCGAGCTACTACCTGCGCATGCGCGTGGCCGATGAAACCGGCGTGCTGGCCGACATCACGCGCATCCTGGCCGAAGGCGGCATCTCGATCGACGCCATGCTGCAGAAGGAATCGCGCGAAGGCGAGCCGCAGACCGACATCATCATGCTGTCGCATGTGACGGTGGAAAAGCGCGTGAACGCCGCCATCGCCGCCATCGAAGCGCTGCCGACCGTGCTGTCGAAGGTCACGCGCATCCGCATGGAAGAACTGAACTAAGCGCAGGACATGAGCATGCAATACCGATCGACCCGCGGCCACGCAGAGCCGCAGAGCTTCTCCCGCATCCTGCTGGGCGGCCTGGCGCCGGACGGCGGCCTGTACCTGCCTGAGCAGTACCCGCAGGTCAGCGTTGACGAGCTGACCCGCTGGCGCGACCTGCCGTACGCCGATCTCGCGTTCGAAATCCTGCGCAAGTTCGCCACCGACATTCCCGAGGACGACCTGCGCGCATTGACCCGCCGCACCTACACGCCCGAGGTCTACTGCAACGCGCGCGCCGGCGATAACACCGCCGACATCACGCCGCTGCACAAGCTGGGCGAGGAAGGCGGCACGTCGCTGTCGCTGCTGTGCCTGTCCAACGGCCCGACGCTGGCCTTCAAGGACATGGCGATGCAGCTGCTGGGCAACCTGTTCGAATACGCACTCGACCGTGAGCACGCCGAGCTGAACATTCTGGGCGCGACCTCCGGCGACACGGGCAGCGCCGCCGAATACGCCATGCGCGGCAAGCGTGGCGTGCGCGTGTTCATGCTGAGCCCGCACCGCAAGATGAGCGCGTTCCAGACCGCGCAGATGTTCAGCCTGCAAGACAAGAACATCTTCAACATCGCCATCGAAGGCGTGTTCGACGACGCGCAGGACATCGTCAAGGCGGTGTCGAACGATCTCGAATACAAGGCCCGCCAGAAGATCGGCACGGTCAACTCGATCAACTGGGCGCGCGTCGTCGCCCAGGTCGTCTACTACTTCAAGGGCTACCTGCTGGCGGCCCCGAAGATTGGCGACAAGGTGTCGTTCTGCGTGCCGTCGGGCAACTTCGGCAACGTCTGCGCCGGCCACATCGCGCGCATGATGGGTTTGCCGATCGACAAGCTGGTCGTTGCCACGAACGAGAACGACGTGCTCGACGAGTTCTTCCGCACCGGCACGTACCGCGTGCGTTCGGCCGCGCAGACGTATCACACCTCCAGCCCCAGCATGGACATCAGCAAGGCCTCGAACTTCGAGCGCTTCGTGTTCGATCTGCTGGATTGTGATCCGGCTCGCCTCGCCCAGCTCTTCCGTGACGTGGACGAAAAGGGCGGTTTCTCGATGACGGGCAAGCCGGAGTTCGACCGCATCGCCGAGTTCGGCTTTGTCTCGGGCCGCAGCTCGCACGCAGACCGCGTCGATACGATCCGCGACGTGTTTGCCACCTACGGCACGATGATCGACACCCACACCGCCGACGGCGTGAAGGTGGCACGCGAAAACCTGACGCCGGGCGTGCCGATGGTGGTGCTGGAAACGGCGCTCCCGGCCAAGTTTGGCGACACCATTCGCGAAGCGCTGGACCGAGAGCCGGAGCGTCCGGCTGGCTACGCTGATATCGAATCGCTGCCGCAGCGCTTCGAAGTCATGCCGGCCGACGCTGACCGCATCAAGGGCTACATCGCCCAGCACACCGGTCTCTGAACCGATGGAAGCAGTGCCGGATGACGGGGCAGGGGCAGCGTTCGAGCGCTGCCTGCACGACATCCGTGCCTGCCGCGAGTGCAAGGGCGCCCTTGCGCACGAGCCTCGCCCGGTTGTGGTGGCGGACCGCCGCGCCCGCGTCCTGATCATCGGGCAGGCGCCGGGCCGCATCGTCCACGAAACCGGCATCCCTTGGAACGACCGTTCCGGGGACCGCCTGCGCCAGTGGCTGCAGATTTCATACGACGATTTCTACGCGGACAGACGCATCGCCGTGGTGCCAATGGGCTTCTGCTTTCCCGGCACCGGCGCGAATGGCGATTTGCCGCCGCGCCCCGAATGCGCGCCCAAGTGGCATCGGCCGTTGCTGACCGCGATGCCCGATGTGAGGCTCGCGCTGCTGGTGGGAACCTATGCCCAGCGCAATTACCTCGACGTGCCGCGCGACTGGTCGCTGACCGACGTTGTGCGCAACGGGCCTGTGCATGACGCCGACGGCCGTGTGCTGTTCCCGCTGCCGCATCCGAGCCCGCGCAATCTGGCCTGGTTTAAACACAACCCGTGGTTTGACGCGCACATCGTGCCGGCACTGCGGGCCGCGCTGGCCGACGCATTCGCTTGATACGCCTGCGCTGATGCATGGCATCGGCCTGGAACCGATACAATCGAAATCTCCCTTTCGATTCCGCTTCCCCATTCCCGCATGTCCGCCAACGATGCTCCCGCCGTCAAACCGTCCTTGCTGACGCTCGATGCGGCGCTGTCGCAACTGCTTGCCGCAGTGCGCGTTTTGCACGAGACCGAAACCGTGTCGACGTTGCACGCCAACGGGCGCGTTCTCGCGCAGGCCGTTCGCAGCAGCTTGAACGTGCCGCCCGCCGACAACACGCAGATGGACGGCTACGCCGTGCGCGCCACCGACATCACCGCGCCGGGCACGCGCCTGAAGGTGGCGCAGCGCATTCCGGCCGGCCATGTCGGCCAGCCGCTGAATGCGGGCGAGGCGGCGCGCATCTTCACCGGCGCGCTGATCCCGCCGGGCGCCGATGCGGTGGTCATGCAGGAGCAATGCAAGGCCGACCCGGACACAGGCACCGTCACCGTCGAGCACGTACCTGAATCCGGTGAATGGATCCGCCGCGCCGGCGAAGACATTGCCGACGGTGCCGAGATCCTGCCGCGCGGCACGCGCCTTGGCCCGCAGCAACTCGGCTTGGCGGCTTCGGTCGGCTGCGCCAATCTGCACGTGGTGCGCCGTCCGCGCGTGGCCGTGTTCTTTACAGGCGACGAGCTTGCCATGCCCGGCGAGCCGCTCAAGCCGGGTGCGATCTACAACTCCAACCGCTTCACGCTGCGCGCGCTGCTGGAAAACCTCGGCTGCGACATCACCGATTTCGGCATCGTGCCCGACACGCTGCAAGCCACGCGCGACACACTGCGCGAAGCGGCCGAGGAGCACGACCTCATCATCACCTCCGGCGGCGTGTCGGTGGGCGAGGAAGACCACATCAAGCCCGCCGTGGAAGCCGAAGGGCGGCTGAACCTATGGCAGATCGCCATCAAGCCGGGCAAGCCGCTGGCCTTTGGCGAGGTGCGGCGGCCCGAAGGCATGGTGGGCGGCCCCACCGCGTTTTTCATTGGCCTGCCGGGTAACCCGGTGTCGAGCTTCGTCACCTTCCTGCTGTTCGTGCGGCCGTTCATCCTGCGTCTGCAGGGCGTGGCCGACGTGGCACCAAAGCGCATCCCGATGCGCGCCGACTTTGCGCTGCCCAAGGGCGATCGCCGCAACGAGTTTCTGCGTGCGCGCATCAACGCCAACGGCGGGCTGGACCTGTTTCCCAATCAAAGCTCGGGCGTACTGACCTCCACCGTGTGGGGCGATGGCCTGATCGACAACCCGCCCAACCAGCCGATCGCGCCGGGCGATGTGGTCAGCTTCCTGCCGTTCGCAGGTCTGGTGTAAGGAGCGATGGCCATGCAGATTGAACTTCGTTTCTTCGCCAGCGTGCGCGAACAACTCGGAACCTCGCAGGAGCAGGTGGTTGTGCCGGAGGCCGTGCGCACCGTGGGCGATGTGCGCCGCTGGCTGGCGCAGCGCGGTCCGGTCTGGGGCGAAACCCTGGCCGAAGGCCGTGCGCTGCGCATGGCGGTCGACCACCAGATCGTGCCGGCCGATACCTCTGTGCACGACGGCTGCGAGGTCGCATTCTTTCCGCCCGTGACCGGCGGCTGAGAGCAGGAGAGCGACCATGTCCGTCCGCGTGCAGGAAGCCGACTTCGACCTCGGCGCCGAGATTGCCGCGCTCCGTGCCGGCCGCCCAAACATTGGCGCGGTGGCCAGCTTCATCGGCACCGTGCGCGACATCAACGACGGCACCGGTGTGTCGGAGATGGAGCTGGAGCACTATCCCGGCATGACCGAAAAGGCGCTCGCCGACATCGTCAGCGCGGCCATGCAGCGTTGGGAGCTGATCGACGCGCTCGTCATCCACCGCGTTGGCAAGCTCAAGCCACAAGACCAGATCGTGCTGGTGGCGGTGGCGTCCAAACACCGCGGCGAATCCTTTGCCGCGTGCGAATTCATCATGGATTACCTCAAGAGCGAGGCGCCGTTCTGGAAGAAGGAACAGACGCCCGAGGGCGCGCGCTGGGTCGATGCGCGTGTCACGGACGACAAGGCGCTCGCCCGCTGGGGCATTGCTACCACCAACGCCGGGGCAAACACGGCCAATCAGCCTGGCGCATCGGCGCAACCCAACGACTACGAATAACAAGGACGCGACCGCATGAGCGGAATGGGCATTCTGGCAGTTGGGGTGGGCGCTGCACTGGGAGCCTGGTTGCGCTGGGCGTTCGCCATCTTGTGGAACGCCATCAATCCGGCCTTGCCGTACGGCACGCTGGCAGCCAATCTGGTGGGAGGCTATCTGATTGGCGTTGCGGTGGGCTTTTTCGATACGCACGCGGGGCTGCCGCCGGAATGGCGTTTGCTCGTCATCACCGGTTTTTTGGGCGGGCTGACGACGTTCTCGACGTTTTCCAGCGAGGTTGTCGCCAACATCCTGGCTGGCGACCACCTGATGGGCGCGCTGCACATCGTGGCGCACCTGGGCGGCTCGCTGTTCCTCACCATGCTTGGGCTCTGGACGGTGCGCACATTCAGTTGATCGCAAGGCCAGTCTCGCAAATTGAGTTGCGAATGAGAAGTTGGGTTCACATACTGGTAGTGCCTGCGGTGGCTTAGGGACGTCCAGTAGGGACGTGCAGTATCGGAGGCCGCCGCAGGTTGCTTTGTGTTGTTCCATCCATAACGAGAAGGAGACGCAATGAAACCAACCCGAACGGCGCGCCTGCGACGGCACGTCTCAGCAAGCAGCCTCATCGCTGCCGGAGCCGTGCTGCTGGCCGGCTGCGGTGTGCTAAGCGCCTGCGGCGGCAGCAATGATGGCAACAACGTGCCGGGCAATACCAAACCGGCCTTTGCCGGCAAGGTGACCATCAACCGGTACGACGGCGTATCCGACGATCTGCTGACCGCCGGCCTGGGCGCAAGCGGCCTGGCTTCAGCCACCGCGCCGACCATCGCCAACCCGGCAGCGCCCACGGCTGCCGAGCTGCGCCGCCTGGCGATCTATGCCAACTACCGCGCGCTGGTCGACACGGCAGCCAAGGGCGGCTACGGCACGCTCTATGGCCCGAACGTCGATGCCAGCGGCAACGTCACGCAGGGCTCCGGCATGATCGCCGGGACGGAATACGTGACGTACTCTGACGACGGCACAGGCCAGCAGAATGTTGTGCTGCTGGTGCAGATTCCGGATAGCTTCGACGTCAACAACCCCTGCATCATCACCGCCACCTCGTCGGGCTCGCGCGGTATCTACGGCGCGATTTCCACCGGCGAATGGGGCCTCAAGCGCAAGTGCGCCGTCGCCTATACCGACAAGGGCACGGGCGCCGGCCCGCACGATCTGGCTACCGATACCGTCGCCCTCCAGGACGGCACGCGCACTACGCGCAGCGCCGCCGGGTCCAACGCGCACTTTGCCGCGCCGCTCACCAGCAGCCAGTTGGCCGCCTTCAACGCCGCCACGCCGAACCGCCTGGCGTTCAAACACGCGCATTCGCAGCGCAATCCAGAGAAGGATTGGGGCTTGTTCACGCTGCAGGCCGTGCAATTCGCGTTCTGGGCGATCAACGACAAGGTGTCGGCGGCGAGCGGTGCGTTGGTCGGCAGCGCGCTGCCGGTGCGTCCGGACAACACCATCGTCATCGCGTCGAGCATCTCCAACGGCGGCGGTGCGGCCATCGCAGCGGCCGAGCAGGACACCGGCGGGTGGATCGACGGGGTGGCCGTCGGCGAGCCGGGCCTCAACCTGCCGCCCAACACCGGCGTGCAGGTCGTGCGCGGCGGCACCACGCTGCCGACGACAGGCAAGCCGCTGTTCGACTACGTGAGCTATGCCAACGTGTTCCGGCTGTGCGCGGCGTCGTCTGCGAGCGTTGCGACTGCACCGGCGCAGGCGTTCTTTGGGAGCCTCACGACGTTCCCGGCAGGCGTGCAGGCCAATCGCTGCGCAGCGCTCAAAGCGGCCGGGCTGCTGACGTCCACCACGGCAGCTGCCCAGGCTGATGAAGCCCTGCAGAAGATGCGTGCCTATGGCTGGGAGCCCGAGTCGGACCTCGTGCACGCGTCGATGTCGTTCTATGAGATCGACCCCTCGGTGGCGACCACGTTTGGCAATGCACTTGCGCGCGCCAGCGTGACCGACAACCTGTGCGGGCTGAGCTTCGCGGCCACTGACGCGTCGTTCCATCCGACGGCGGTGAATGCCACGGCGCTTGCGCAGATGGCGGCGCTTGGCAACGGCATTCCGCCCACCTCCGGCGTGCAGCTCGTCAACAACAACGCGCAGGGCGGCCCGACGCGCAGCAACCAGTCGGTGGACTCGACCGGCACGCAGGCCGCCAACCTCGACGGCGCGCTGTGCTTGCGGAACCTGCTGACGGGCGCCGATGCCGCTTCGCAATCGCTGCAGACCGGGATCAGCCAGACGCTGCGCACGGGCAACCTGCAGGGCAAGCCTGCGCTGATCGTGCAGGGCCGCAACGACGCGCTGCTGCCGGTCAACCATGGCTCGCGGCCGTATCTGGGGCTGAACGCCAAGGTGGAAGGCGGCTCGAGCAAGCTGTCGTACATCGAGGTGATGAACGCGCAGCATTTCGACGGCTTTATCGACCTTGTGCCCGGTTATGACACGCTGTTCGTGCCGCTGGTGCTGTATGAGCAGCGCGCGCTGGACGCCATGTACGCGAACCTGAAGAACGGCACGCCGTTGCCGCCTTCGCAGGTGGTGCGTACAACCCCGCGCGGTGGCACGCCCGGTGCTGCACCGGCCATCAATGCGGCAAACGTGCCGAACTTCACCAGCACGCCAGCCGCGGGCGACCGTATCTCGGTGAGCGTGTCGGGCGGTGTGGCGACGGTATCGGTGCCCAACTGATGCGGTAGCCGGGACGGTTTTGGCGCACTTGGGACGGCGGCGTGGCCAGCAGGCGCGCCGCCGTTTGTTCTGGCGCAAATCTGCATCAAAACTCGCGTCTCCATGCTTGAAAAGCCACCGAAGCTCCCTATCTTTCGGAGCAGTGAAACATTTTCCGCAAGGGGTTTTTAATGCGTTTGGACAAACTGACGACCCGCTTCCAGGAAGCGCTGGCCGACGCGCAGAGCCTGGCGCTGGGCAACGACAATCCGTACATCGAACCCGTCCATCTGCTGCTGGCCATGCTGCGCCAGCCGGATGGCGCGACCAAGAACTTGCTCGCCCGCGCGGGCGTCAACACGGGCGCGCTCGATACGGCGCTGGACCGCGCCATCAAGCACCTGCCGCAGGTGCAGGGTGGTGAACAGGTACAGGTCGGCCGTGATCTGGGCAACCTGCTGCAGCAAACCGAGAAGGAAGGCATCAAGCGCGGCGACCAGTTCATCGCCAGCGAGCTGTTCCTGCTGGCCGCGGCTGACGACAAGGGCGAAGCCGGGCGCATCGCGCGCGAACACGGCCTGTCGCGCAAGCCGCTCGAAGCCGCCATCGACGCCGTGCGCGGCGGCCAGACCGTCGGCAGCGCCGAAGCCGAAAGCCAGCGTGAAGCGCTCAAGAAGTACACCATCGACCTCACCGAGATGGCCCGGATCGGCAAGCTCGACCCCGTCATTGGCCGCGATGATGAAATCCGCCGTGCCATCCAGATCCTGCAGCGTCGCACCAAGAACAACCCGGTGCTGATTGGCGAGCCGGGCGTGGGCAAGACGGCCATCGTCGAGGGGCTGGCGCAGCGCATCGTCAATGAAGAGGTGCCTGAAAGCTTGAAGAACAAGCGTGTGCTGGTGCTCGACATGGCGGGTCTGCTGGCCGGTGCCAAGTATCGCGGCGAGTTCGAGGAGCGCCTGAAGGCGGTGCTGAACGACATCGCCAAGGAAGAGGGCCGGACTATTCTCTTCATCGACGAAATCCACACCATGGTGGGCGCCGGCAAGGCCGAAGGCGCAATGGACGCCGGCAACATGCTCAAGCCGGCGCTTGCACGCGGTGAGCTGCATTGCATCGGCGCGACCACGCTGGACGAATACCGCAAGTACATCGAGAAGGACGCCGCGCTGGAGCGCCGCTTCCAGAAGGTGCTCGTGGGCGAGCCGAGCGTGGAGGCGACCATCGCCATCCTGCGCGGCCTGCAGGAGAAATATGAACTGCACCACGGCGTGGAGATCACCGACCCGGCGATCGTGGCCGCGGCTGAACTGAGCCACCGCTACATCACCGACCGCTTCCTGCCGGACAAGGCCATCGACCTGATCGATGAAGCAGCGGCGCGCATCAAGATGGAAATCGACTCGAAGCCCGAGGCGATGGACAAGCTCGACCGCCGCCTGATCCAGCTCAAGATCGAGCGCGAGGCCGTCAAGAAGGAAACCGACGAAGCGTCGCAGAAGCGCCTGGACCTGATCGAGCAGGAAATCGAACGCCTGCAGAAGGAATACGCTGATCTGGACGAAATCTGGAAGGCCGAGAAGGGCGCCGCACAAGGTGCGGCGACGCTCAAGGAAGAGATCGAAAAGATCAAGCTTGAGATCGCCAAGCTGCAGCGTGAAGGCAAGCTCGACAAGGTGGCCGAGTTGCAATACGGCAAGCTGCCCGAACTGGAAGGCAAGTTGAAGGCCGCCACTGCCGCCGAGTCTGCCGGCCAGAAGCAGCCGAACAAGCTGCTGCGCACGCAGGTGGGTGCCGAAGAGATTGCCGAAGTCGTCAGCCGCGCCACGGGCATCCCCGTGTCGAAGATGATGACCGGCGAGCGCGAGAAGCTGCTCAAGATGGAAGACCGCCTGCACGAGCGCGTGGTCGGCCAGGACGAGGCCGTGCGTCTGGTGTCGGATGCCATCCGCCGCTCGCGCGCCGGCATTGCAGACGAGAACAAGCCCTATGGCTCGTTCCTGTTCCTGGGCCCGACGGGCGTGGGCAAGACCGAGCTGTGCAAGGCGCTGGCCGGCTTCCTGTTCGATTCGGAAGAGCACCTCATCCGCATCGACATGAGCGAGTTCATGGAGAAGCATTCCGTGAGCCGGCTGATCGGCGCGCCCCCGGGCTATGTCGGCTATGAGGAAGGCGGTTACCTGACCGAAGCCGTGCGTCGCAAGCCGTACAGCGTGGTGCTGCTCGATGAAGTGGAAAAGGCGCACCCGGACGTTTTCAACGTGCTGCTGCAGGTGCTGGACGATGGCCGCCTGACGGATGGCCAGGGCCGCACGGTGGACTTCAAGAACACGGTGATCGTGATGACGTCGAACCTCGGCTCGCAGCTCATCCAGCAGATGGCGACCGAACCGGCGGACGTGATCAAGGGTGCCGTGTGGCAGGAAGTGAAGACGCATTTCCGGCCCGAGTTCCTGAACCGGATCGACGAGGTGGTGGTGTTCCACTCGCTGGACCAACGCAACATCGAATCGATCGCGCGCATCCAGCTCAAGCGCCTGTCGGCACGTCTGGCGCAGATGGACCTGGCGCTGGAAATCAGCGACGAGGCAGTGGCCAAGCTGGCATCGGCGGGCTACGACCCGGTGTTTGGGGCACGGCCATTGAAGCGGGCCATCCAGCAGCAGCTTGAGAATCCGGTGGCACGGATGATCCTGGAGGGCAAGTTTGCCCCGAAGGATGTGGTGCCGGTGGATTATCGGGATGGGCAGTTCTCGTTTGATCGGGTTGTGCACTGAGGCTGTGTAGTGGTGCGTTAAAAAGCCGCTCCGGAGGATTCCGGAGCGGCTTTTTTGTTTTTGGTTTTTTTGTTGTTGGTGCATCCCTGGTTTCATCCCCTGCCGGGGCTGACTCACTTTCTTTGTCTTGCCAAAGAAAGTAAGCAAAGAAANNCGCGCCCGAGATGGCGACTTCCCCTTGGATTTGTGTCGCGGGGAGGGGAAGGAGCCAAACTCGCTGCGCTCAGACAAGGCTCCTTCCTTTTTCCTCCCCGCAACAAAAATCCAAGGCGCCATCAAGGGCAAGGTACGGCCACACCATCGAAGCACAACCGCAGTAGTGGGATGTGCGGCAAGACGCGAGGCAAAGCAGTAAGAACAGGTTGAGATAGCGAGCGAAGCGAAGCAGCACACCGCAAGAAACGAAACTCCGACAGGACACGCAAACCACCGGTTTGGTCGTTGACGTTCCTGCCCTTGATGGCGCCTTCAATTTTCGTAAGCGGGCGGAAAAAAGGCGGGGAACTGTTTGAGCGCAGCGAGTTTTCCCCGCCTCCGCCCGGTTACGAAAATTGAAGGAGTCTTTCGCCATCTCGGGC
>JYOB01000010.1:0-133205 GCA_000955795.1 Burkholderiaceae bacterium 26 | reverse complement strand
TTTCTTTGCTTACTTTCTTTGGCAAGACAAAGAAAGTGAGTCAGCCCCGGCAGGGGATGAAACAAGGGATGCACCACCAACAAAAAGAAGACCGCCCCCAGGCAAGCAAGCCCCGCACGCCACCACAAAACCCGACCCCAAGGGCTCCGGGCAGCCCCCGACGCCGCGACTCCAAAACCCTCAAGCCCCACCCCAAAACCCTCAACCTCCACCCTCCAAGACTCAACCTCCACCCTCCAAGACTCAACCTCCACCCTCCAAGACCCAAACTCCACCCCAAAACCCTCGCTCTCGACCCTCCGACATCCAAACCGAGCGAAAAAATCAGCTGCCTTCGACCCTCCAACACTCAAGCGTCACCCTAAAACCCTCAAGCTCCACCCTCCAACCCCCAAGCTCCACCCAAAAACAGTCGACCCAACGTCTCTCCAAGGCCCGACCTCCACCCAAAACCCCCGGAGTCCCGCTGTCCGAGGCTCAAGCTCGGCTCTCCAACACCCAAAGCCGAGGGTTTGACCCTCAAGCGCCACGCCTGCACGCCCGCTCAAAGCCCTTGGCCCCGCATCCGCGCAGCCCCAATCCCCGCCTTTATGCAAAAACCGATGAACATTCCCTGAAACCATTCGTTCCCCGCACAAGACCCGCTCGGTAGTCTTGCTCCTATTCCAAATCCATCAGAGATCAGAAACGGAGCTGCAAGATGATTCGCAAGTTTGTTTTCAACACGCTTGTACGTGCTACGGCGGCTGCCATCGTGGCGGGGGGAACCGTGGGTGCGCATGCGGCAACGACACTGTTGAATGTGTCGTACGACCCGACGCGCGAGCTGTACAAGGAAATCAACACCGAATTCGCCAAGAAGTGGAAGGCGGAAACGGGTGAGGACATCACCCTGCGCGCTTCGCATGGCGGTTCGGGCAAGCAGGCGCGCTCCGTGATCGACGGGCTGGATGCCGATGTGGTGACGCTGGCGCTGGGCTATGACATCGACGCGATCGCCGAGCGCGGCCTGACCGGCAAGGACTGGCAGAAGCGCCTGCCGCACAACGCCTCGCCGTACACCTCGACCATCGTCTTCCTGGTGCGCAAGGGCAACCCGAAGGGCATCAAGGACTGGAATGACCTGGTCAAGCCGGGCATCGCCGTCATCACGCCCAACCCCAAGACCTCCGGCGGTGCACGCTGGAATTACCTGGCCGCATGGGCCTATGCGCTCAAGCAGCCGGGCGGTTCGGACGCCACCGCCAAGGCCTTCGTGCAGAAGCTCTACAAGAACGTGCCGGTGCTCGATTCGGGCGCACGCGGTGCGACCACCACCTTTACCGAGCGCGGTATCGGTGATGTGCTGATCGCGTGGGAAGACGAGGCGCTGCTGGCGGCGCGCGTGGAGGGCAAGGACAAGTTCGACGTGGTGGTGCCGTCGATTTCCATCCTGGCCGAGCCGCCGGTGGCGGTGGTGGACAAGGTGGCCGACAAGAAGGGCACGCGCAAGGCCGCGGAGGCGTATCTCAAGTTCCTGTACACGCCGCAAGGGCAGGAGATTGGCGCGAAGAACTTCTATCGCCCGACGGACCCGGCCGTGGCCAAGAAGCACGAGAGCGAATTCCCGAAGGTGAAGCTGGTGACCATCGACGACACGTTCGGCGGATGGCAGAAGGCGCAGAAGACGCACTTTGCCGACGGCGGTCAGTTTGACCAGCTCTATCAACCGGGCAAGTAAGGCCCCAAGCGACGCAACAACATCGAGTGATCCGCATCATGCAAATCCTGACCATTTCCGGCAGCCCTTCGCTGCAATCGCGGTCTGCGCGCTTGCTGGGCCACGTGCGCGCGCAGCTCGAACGCGCCGGCGAGCGGGCGGATCACCTGGACCTGCGCAGCCTTCCCGCTGACGCGCTGCTCGGCGCGCAGGTGTCCGACCCGGCCATCGCCGATGCGGTGGCGCGGGTGGAGGCGGCCGAGGTGGTGATCCTGGCCACGCCGGTCTACAAGGCAGCCTACAGCGGCCTGCTCAAAACGTTTCTCGATCTGCTGCCGCAAAGCGGGCTGCGCGACAAAGTCGTGCTGCCGATTGCCACCGGCGGCAGCCTGGCCCATACGCTGGCGATCGACTACGCGCTGCGCCCCGTGCTGACGGCACTGGCTGCGCGCTCGATCCTGCCAGGCATCTTTGCGGTCGACTCGCAGATCGTCGTGGCCGACGACGGCGTCACGGTCGACCAATCGCTGCAGCAGCGCCTGGACGACGGCGTGGAGCGCGTGCATCAGGCGCTTGCGCTGGCACGGCATCCGACCGTGGCGCAGGTGATGGTCTCCAGCCGCAGCGCCGCACGTGCCGCCGCACTGACCCACGCCCGGGCCGACGCTGGGCGAATGCGATGTCTGGCGTGATGCGCTGAACGCGCCGCCTTACACACGCAGCCAACACTTTCCCGTTGTTGTCACGCCGCGCAGCCTCTGCGCGCGGATCGTGCCGCCCATACACACCGCATCCACAAAATTCGCCATGAAAACCCACTCGCCCTTGCGCAGGACTTTGACCATCGCCGCCACGCTGCTTGCCACGCTCGGCGCGCCTGCTGCATTCGCCAACAGCGACGCACCGCCCCCGACCGCCGCCAAGCAACTGCGCATCGGCTATCAGAAATACGGCACGCTGACCGTGCTCAAGGCACGCGGCACGCTCGAAAAGCGCCTTGCCGCGCAAGGCATCGAAGTGAAGTGGACGGAGTTTCCCGCCGGCCCGCAGTTGCTGGAAGGCCTGAACGTGGGCGCCATCGATTTCGGCACCACGGGTGAAGCGCCGACGATCTTCGCGCTGGCTGCGGGGGCGCACCTCGTCTACGTCGGCAACCAGCCGCCCGCGCCGGCCGGCGAGGCGATCATCGTGCCGAAGACTTCGCCGCTCAAGAGCGTGGCCGATCTCAAGGGCAAGCGCGTCGCCTTCAACAAGGGTTCGAACGTGCATTACCTGCTGGTGAAGCTGCTGGAAAAGGCCAATGTGCCTTACAGCGATATCCAACCCGTGTACCTCACCCCCGCCGATGCGCGTGCCGCCTTCGAGCGCGGCGCCATCGACGCCTGGGTGATCTGGGACCCGTTCTTTGCCGCGGCCGAACAGCAGCTGGGCGCGCGCGTGCTGGCCGACGGCACGGGCGTGGTCAACAACTCGCAGTACTTCCTGGCGTCGAAAGGCTATGCGGGTGCCCGGCCCGATGTGCTGAACATCGTGCTGGATGAACTGAAGAAGACCGACACCTGGGCAGCGGCCAACCCGAAGGACGTGACGACCATCCTCGGCCCGCAGCTCGGCCTGGAGCCGGCGGTGGTGGCGCGTTCGGTGTCGCGCATTGCGTACGGCATCCAGCCCGTGGGCGCCGAGGCGCTGGCCGACCAGCAGCGCATTGCCGATACGTTCCACGCGCTCAAGCTGATCCCGCGTCCCGTCAAGGTGGCCGATGCTGCGTGGCAGCCGACCACCCAACAGGCAGCGCGCTGATTGCCATGACGATCGACATCCAACGCCGTCGTCTGCTGAACGCCACCGTGGCAGGCGCATCGCTTGCCACGCTTGGGCCCATCGCGCAAGCCGCCAATGCCGCAACCGCCACCCCCGCAGCTGCAGGTTTGCCGAAGGTGACGCCGCCCGCGCAACTGCGCATCGGGTTCCAGAAGAGCGCGGTCAATCTCGTCATCGTGAAAGAAAACCGGGCGCTGGAGCAGCGCTTTCCGGGCACCAAGATCAACTGGCTGGAATTTCCGGCCGGGCCGCAGCAGCTGGAAGCGCTGTCTGCCGGCAGTCTCGACCTCGCCATCACGGGGGATACGCCGCCGGTGTTCGCACAAGCTGCCGGCAAGGACTTGCGCTACGTGGGCGTGGAGCCGCCCAAGCCGGACAGTTCCGCCATCCTCGTGCAGCAGGATTCGACGCTCAAGACGCTGGCCGACCTGAAGGGCAAGCGCGTGGCGCTGCAGAAGGGTTCGAGCGCGCATTTCCTGATCGTGCGGGGCTTGCAGAAGGGCGGACTGAGCTTTGCCGACATCCAGCCCGTGTATCTGACGCCGGCCGATGCGCGTGCCGCCTTCGAACGCGGCAGCGTCGACGCCTGGGGCATCTGGGATCCGTACTACGCCGCCACGGAACTCGCCATCAAGCCGCGCGTGCTCGCCACCGGCCGCACGCTGTCGTCCAACAACTCGTTCTACTTCGCGCCGACGGCGTTTACCGAGAAGCACGGCGACACCATCGCGGCGATCTTCGCGGAGCTGTCGCGTGCCGACCGGCTCGTGCAGGAGAACCGCAAGGAAGCTGCGCAGCGCATTGCGGATTTTTCCGGGCTGTCGCTGGCGACGGTGCATCTGTTCTTGTCGCGCAGGCCGCCGTCGCCCGTGCGGCCCGTAACGCCGGAAGCGGTTGCCGAGCAGCAACGTGTGGCCGATGCCTTCCACGGGCTGGGGCTGATTCCACGGCCAGTCAAGCCGATCGATCTGGTCTGGCATCCGACGCCCGCGCAACTGGCAATAGCCCAACGCTGAATACGATTCGAGGAGCTGACATGCAAGTTTTCTGGTTCATCCCGACGCACGGCGACAGCCGCTATCTCGGCACTGCCGAGGGCGCCCGCCAAGTCGATCACACCTATCTGCAGCAGGTGGCCGTGGCTGCCGATACGCTCGGCTACGAGGGCGTGCTGATTCCCACCGGACGTTCGTGCGAAGACCCGTGGATCGTGGCCGCGAGCCTGATTCCGGTGACGAAGCGTCTGCGTTTTCTGGTGGCGGTGCGCCCGGGGCTGATGGCACCGACGCTGGCCGCGCGCATGGCTGCCACGTACGACCGTTTGTCGAACGGCCGCTTGCTGGTGAACCTCGTCACGGGCGGTGACCCTGCAGAACTCGCCGGCGATGGCCTGTTCCTGGACCACGCACAGCGCTATGAAGCCTCGGAAGAGTTCATCCGCATCTGGCGCGAAACACTGGCCGCGAGCCATGAAGGCGCTGCGCTGGATTACACCGGCAAGCACCTCAGCGTGAAGGGCGCGAAGGTGCTGTATCCGCCGGTGCAGCGGCCGCATCCGCCGGTGTATTTCGGTGGGTCGTCGGAAGCGGCGCACGAGCTGGCAGCGGAGCAGGTCGACACGTATCTCACCTGGGGCGAACCGCCTGCCGCCGTGGCCGAGAAGCTGGCCGACGTGCGGGCGCGTGCTGCCAAGCATGGCCGCACCGTGCGCTTCGGTATCCGCCTGCACGTGATCGTGCGCGAGACGGACGACGAAGCCTGGGCTTCCGCCGACAAGCTCATCAGCAAGCTCGACGACGATACCGTTGCCCGCGCGCAAGAGGCCTTCCGCAAGATGGATTCGGCCGGCCAGCAACGCATGGCTGCGCTGCATGCCGGCGGCGTCAAACGCACGCGTGCCGATCTGGAGATCAGCCCGAACCTGTGGGCCGGCGTGGGTCTGGTGCGCGGTGGTGCCGGCACGGCGCTGGTGGGCGATCCGCAAACCGTGGCCGCACGCATGCAGGAATACGCCGAGCTGGGCATCGATACGTTCGTGCTGTCTGGCTATCCGCATCTGGAAGAGGCCTACCGCTTTGCCGAACTGGTGTTCCCGCTGTTGCCGCGCTCGGTGCGCGACAAGCTGCCGGGCAACGTGCTGAACGGCCCGTTTGGCGAAGTGATTGCCACGGGCATCGTGCCGCGCGTGGCGGCAAGCTGAGCCGGGAGGAGTGAGGCAATGGCATCCAAGTCGAAACCGAAGGCAAACACCTTTCTGCGTAGCGCCCAGCAACGACTGGCGCCGTGGATCGTGCCGCTGGTGCTGCTGGTGCTGTGGCAGGCTTCGGCCCAATGGGGCTGGTTGTCGAACCGCATCCTGCCGGCACCGCTGGACGTGGCGAAATCCGCCGTGGCGCTGGCACGCTCGGGCGAGCTGTGGACGCACGTGGCTGTGAGCACGTGGCGGGCGCTGCTGGGCTTTGCGATCGGTGGTTCGCTGGGGCTGGCGCTGGGCTTGCTGACCGGCACCTTCCGCACCGCCGAGACCCTGCTCGACACCACGCTGCAGATGGTCCGCAACATCCCGGTGCTGGCGCTGATTCCGCTGGTGATCCTGTGGTTCGGCATCGATGAATCGGCCAAGTTGTTCCTCGTGTCGCTGGGCGTGTTCTTCCCGATTTACCTGAACACGTATCACGGCATCCGCTCGGTCGATCCGGCACTGGTGGAAATGGCGCGCAGCTACGGCCTGTCGCGTGCGCAGTTGTATCGCGAGGTGATCCTGCCCGGTGCGCTGCCGCAGATCCTGGTGGGCGTGCGTTTCTCGCTCGGCCTGATGTGGGTGACGCTGATCGTGGCGGAGACGGTTTCTGCGCAAGCCGGCATCGGTTACATGACGATGAATGCGCGCGAGTTCCTGCAGACCGATGTGGTCCTGCTGGGCATCCTGCTGTATGCGCTGCTCGGCAAGCTGGCGGATTGGTTGTCGCGCGGGCTGGAACGTTACTGGCTGCGCTGGCACCCCGGATATCAAGCGGCCGCCTGAGGCTGAATTGGAGAGACGCATGCAAAGCAACGCCACTGAACACGCCGCGCTGGCCGGCACCGCCTTGCACATCGAACACGTCGTCAAACGTTATGGCGATCGTGAGGTGCTGCACGGCATCGATCTGGACATCACGCCGGGCGAGTTTGTCGTCATCGTGGGGCGCAGCGGCTGCGGCAAGAGCACGCTGCTGCGGCTGATTGCAGGGCTGGAAGGCGTTGACGATGGCCACCTGCGTCGCGACGGCGACGCCGAAGACGGCCTGCACGACGATGCCCGCGTGATGTTCCAGGACGCACGCCTGCTGCCGTGGAAGAAAGTGCTCGACAACGTTGCACTCGGGCTGCCGAAAGCGCAGCGCGCACAAGCCGCTGAAGTGCTTGCGCAAGTCGGGCTGTCCGAGCGGGCAGGGGAATGGCCGGCACGCCTGTCGGGCGGGCAGCGCCAGCGTGTGGCATTGGCGCGCGCGCTCGTGCATCGACCGCGCCTGCTGCTGCTGGACGAACCGCTAGGCGCGCTCGACGCGCTCACCCGCATCGACATGCAGAACCTCATCGAAGGCCTGTGGCAACGCCTTGGCTTTACCGCCGTGCTTGTCACGCACGACGTGGCCGAGGCGGTGGCGCTGGCCGACCGCGTGGTGCTGATCGAAGACGGCCGCATTGCGCTGGATGAACGCATTGATCTGCCGCGTCCGCGCCATCGTGGTTCGCCCGCGTTTGCGCGTCTGGAAGAAGCCATCCTCAACCGCGTGATGCAGCGCAAGATCGATCCGAATGAAGTGACCGATGTGCGTTCGCACACGGCGTGGGCGTCACCCTTTGACGTGTCGGCCACTGCCGTGCGCTGGGCCGTGTAAGCCGGCGAAACCCGTTCTCCTGAAAACATTCATTGGCACGTAGTGCCGTTGTCATCTAAGAAGGAACATCATGAGCATACAAGCGATTAACGTACGCAACCAGTTTCGCGGGCAGATCAAGGAGATCATCCGGGGCGACGTGCTCTCGGAGATCGACGTGGAGACCCCGGCCGGCATCGTCACCTCGGTCATCACCACGCGCTCGGTCGACAACCTCGGCCTCAAGATCGGTAGCGAAGTGGTTGCGCTGGTGAAGGCGACTGAAGTGTCGATCGCCAAGTTGTGACGGGGGAGGAGGAGGCGACTTTTTTTAGGAGCCCATCCCGATGAGTCTGATGCACACCACCGCAGTCGCACAATTTCTCGGCACGCTGCCGAGCGCCCCGACGCCGGACCGCCAGTTGTGGCGCGACGCCGCCGGCCGGGTACAGGGCCAGTTCTTCCATTGCGCGCTGACCAGCCTGTTTGAACCGGTCTGGCAGCTTGCCGCCGATGGCGCGCTCGCACCCGCCGGCCACGAAGCGCTGATGCGCACCTGGACGCGCGACGGCGATCTCGGCCTGAACCCGTGGAAGGTGTTTTCGCTGGCCTCGGATGACGGCACGCTGGTCGAACTCGACCGCCTGTGCCGACTGGTGCATACGCTCAACTACTTCTCCCGCACCGACGCGCGGCAGCTTGTTGTGAACGTGCATGGCCGGTTGCTGGCGGCAGTGGCGGCCGACCATGGCAAGGCGTTCCATCGCGCGGTGACGGCGCTGGGGCTGCATCCGGAGCAATTCGTCATCCAGGTGCCGTCTACGGCCAATGACGATCTGGGGCTGCTGCTGTTCGTGGTGGACAACTACCGGCGCAACGGTTTTGCCGTGGCGGTGCAGGCATCGGACCCGGCGGAGGCGGGCGCGCTGCTCGTGCATGCCAAGCCGGCGTACCTGAAGCTGGATGCCCGGCGTGAATGGCATGCGCGGCACGTGGTGTCGCTGGCCGATTCCGCACGTGAGCTGGGCGTGACGCTGGCATTGCGGCGTTGCGAGCGCCCGAGCGATCTGGAGCTGGCACGGGCGGCCGGTATCGCCTATGTGCAGGGCAGCATCCTGCCAGGAGCCGAGCCGGAGCCGGACGCCGTACCCACGCCGATGGTGATACCGATGGCGCAGGCACCGCTGGTGCAACAGCAGCAGTGCGCCGGCATTTCTCTCACGCAATGAGTACCCCCATGGCACGCAGCGCACTCGCAACCGCATCGGACGCACCCGCCTGGCAGTGGCCGGCAGACGCCGTCATCCTGACCGTTCCTGGTTTGCATGGCAGCGGCCCCGGCCACTGGCAGACGCGTTGGGAGCAGCGTTTTCCGAACTGGCGCCGCGTGGAGCAGACCGACTGGTCAACGCCTGACCTTCCGCGCTGGTCTGCCCGCGTGGGCGAAGCGGTACATGCGGCACTGGCTGAGCGTCCTCCAATTCGTGCGCGGCGCCCCGTGATCTTGGTGGCGCATAGCTTCGGCTCCCTGGCGGCGCTGCACTGGGCGGTTCAGACAAAAGAGGCCGTGGCCGCAGCGCTGCTGGTCGCGCCGGCCGATCCGGAAAAATTCGGTGTGCGCGATCTGCTTCCGGACCACGCTTTGCCGTTTCCCGTCACGCTCGTTGCCAGCCGCAATGACCCGTGGATGCCGCAAGGCAGCGCCATCGACTGGGGCGCGCGCTGGGGCGCCGAGTTCATTGACGCCGGCGAGGCTGGCCATATCAACGCAGACTCCAACCTCGGCGACTGGGACGCTGGCTTGACGGTGCTCGATCGCCTGATCGGCCGCGCAAGTGCACAAGACACCACTCGCGACGGCGCCGACTGGCAAGCCCAGTGGGATGTCTTACCGAGCACTCCTTATATCTAAAACGATGATGCACATGCGCAAATATTCGTTTTCGTCATAAGAACAGTTCGCCACAATCGGTTCATCTGCATATCGGCCGCAGTGTTTTTTTGCCCTGCGGCCATTTTTATCGGTGCGCTGATGAGCCTGTCTTCTGCGTTTTCTTTGTCAAAGCGGCGTAAGCCCGCCAATGTGCTGCCCGGCTTCGGGCTGGCGCTGGGCTTTTCGCTGCTGTACCTCGCGCTGATCGTCCTGATTCCGCTGTCGGCGACCGTTCTCAAGACGTTCACCATGACGTGGGATGCGTTCTGGACCACCGTTACCGCACCGCGCGTGGTCGCGTCATACAAGCTGACCTTCGGCGCATCGCTGATCGCGGCGGTGATCAACCTTGTGTTCGGGCTGATCGTGGCGTGGGTGCTGGTGCGCTATCGCTTTCCGGGCAAGCGGCTGATCGATGCGCTGGTCGATCTGCCGTTTGCGCTGCCGACTGCGGTGGCCGGCATCGCGTTGACTGCCTTGTACGCGCCAAATGGCTGGATCGGCTCGCGCCTGGAGCTGCTGGGCCTGAAGGTCGCGTTCACGCCGCTGGGCATCGTGGTGGCGCTCACGTTCATCGGGCTGCCGTTTGTCGTGCGCACGGTGCAGCCGGTGCTCGAAGATCTGGAGGCCGAGTTGGAAGAGGCGGCTGCCAGCCTGGGTGCCACGCGTTGGCAGACCTTCATTCGCGTGGTCCTGCCGACCTTGCTGCCTGCATTGCTGACGGGGTTTGCGCTGGCCTTTGCGCGTGCCACGGGCGAGTACGGCTCGGTCATCTTCATCGCCGGCAACATGCCGATGGTCTCCGAGATCACGCCGCTGATGATCTATTCCAAGCTGGAGCAGTTCGATTACGCGGGCGCCACGGCCATTGCCGTCGTCATGCTCGGTATCTCCTTCACATTGCTGCTGGTGATCAATCTGCTGCAAGCCTGGACGCGACGCCGCGGCAATCGCAACGACGCCATCGAGCGCGCCCCCGAACCCTTGACCGCCAATGCGGCAGCAGGAGCCTGACATGGCCGGTACTGTTTTCCATCAACTTGGTCAGGCGCAGGCTGTTGGCCGCCGTGGCGCCACCGCAGAATCTGCGTGGGTGCGGGCCACGCTGATCCTCGTGTCGTTCGTGTTCCTGGCGCTGTTCCTGTTCGTGCCGCTGGCGAGCGTGTTTGTTGAAGCGTTCAAGAAGGGCATCGACGTGTATCTCGAAGCGCTGGTCGAGCCGGATGCGCTCTCGGCCATCGGCCTCACGCTCACGATTGCGGCGATTGCCGTGCCGCTGAACGTGGTGTTTGGCGTGGCGGCGGCGTGGGCGATTGCCAAGTTCGAGTTTCGCGGCAAGAACCTGCTGTTGACACTGATCGACTTGCCGTTCTCGGTGTCGCCCGTCATTGCCGGGTTGATCTACGTGCTGCTGTTTGGCGCACAGGGCTGGTTCGGGCCTTACCTGTCCGACCACGATTTCAAGGTCATCTTTGCTGTGCCGGGCATTGTGCTGGCCACCGTGTTTGTCACGTTTCCGTTTGTGGCGCGCGAGCTGATTCCGCTCATGCAGGCGCAGGGCAGCGAAGAGGAAGAGGCCGCCATCGTGCTCGGCGCATCGGGCTGGCAGACGTTCTTTCGCGTGACGCTGCCGAACATCAAGTGGGGCCTGCTGTACGGCGTGATCCTGTGCAACGCGCGGGCGATGGGCGAGTTCGGCGCGGTGTCGGTGGTGTCGGGCCACATTCGGGGGCTGACCAACACGATGCCGCTGCACGTGGAAATTCTCTACAACGAATACAACTTTGCGGCCGCGTTTGCCGTGGCCTCGCTGCTGACATTGCTGGCGCTCGTCACGCTGGCGCTGAAGACGCTGGTCGAATGGCGCAGCCGCCGCGAGCTGGCCGATGCGGATGCCGGCGTGGGCGAAGGCCCGGGCCAGCGCGTTGCGCAACAAACACCCATTTCGCATTCGCACGTCGCTGTGCAATCTCCGCTCGAAGGGAGCGTCGCATGAGCATCCAGGTTCAACACATCACCAAGCGCTTTGGCAATTTCGTTGCCCTCAACGATGTCTCGCTCGATTTCAAGCAGGGCGAGTTGACCGCGCTGCTGGGCCCGTCGGGCTGCGGCAAGACCACGCTGCTGCGCATCATCGCGGGGCTGGAGCATGCGGATTCGGGCAGCATCCATCTGAATGGTGAAGACGCATCGGACCAGCATGTGCGCGAGCGCCAGGTCGGATTCGTGTTCCAGCATTACGCGCTGTTCAAGCACATGACGGTGTTCGAGAACGTGGCCTTTGGCCTGCGTGTGAAACCGCGTGCGCAGCGGCCGAGCGAAGCGCAGATCCGCGCCAAGGTGAAGGAGCTGCTGGAGCTTGTGCAGCTTGATTGGCTGGCTGATCGCTACCCGCCGCAACTGTCGGGCGGGCAGCGTCAGCGGATTGCCCTGGCGCGCGCGCTGGCGGTGGAGCCGCGCGTGCTGCTGCTCGACGAACCGTTTGGCGCGCTCGATGCCAAGGTGCGCAAGGAACTGCGCCGCTGGCTGCGCCGTCTGCATGACGATCTGCATGTCACCAGCCTGTTCGTCACGCACGATCAGGAAGAAGCGCTGGAAGTGGCCGACAACGTGGTGCTGATGAACCGCGGCGAGGTAGAGCAGATCGGCAGCCCCGATGCGGTCTACAACACGCCGGCCACGCCGTTTGTCTATGGCTTCCTCGGCAACGTGAACCTGTTCCACGGGCGCCTGGAAGAAGGCGAGGGCGGCAGCGTGCTGCACGTGGGCGACTCCGCCATTGCAGTGCCGTCGGGTGGTGTCGATTCTTCGCGTGCCGATCAGGCGGTGGCCTTCGTGCGTCCGCACGAGATCGATCTGGAGCGTTACGCGCCGGGCGCCGAGGGCATTCCCGTCATGCTGCGCCGCGCGCTCACGCTTGGCGCCATCGCCCAGCTTGAGCTGGAGCGCGAAGACACCGACGACATCATCGAAGTCTCCCTGCCCATCGAACGTTTTCGCGCCGAGGGCTTCCGCGAAGGCGAAACGCTGGTGGTGCGCCCGCGCGCGATTCGCGTGTTCGCGCAAGGTGCACGGCCGGCCGCCGCGCAAGCGACCGCTTAACTCGCCGCTCCGACGACAACCAATACGAGAGGACACGAGCCATGAACTTCCAGCAACTGCGTTCCATCCGCGAGGCGGTGCGCCGCCAGTTCAACCTGACCGAAGTCGCCAACGCGCTGTACACGTCGCAGCCTGGCGTGTCGCGCCAGATTCGCGAGCTGGAGGATGAGCTGGGCGTGGAGATTTTCGAGCGCTACGGCAAGCGCCTGACGGGCCTGACCGAGCCGGGCCGCGAGATCGTCCGCATTGTCGAGCGCCTGCTGCTCGAAGCCGAAAACCTGCGCCAGGCCGGCGAGGAATTCTCCGGCCGCCAGTCCGGCCGCCTGACTGTGGCAACCACGCACACGCAGGCCCGCTATGCGCTGCCGAAGGTGGTGCAGTCGTTCCGCAAGGAATATCCGCATGTCACGCTGGCGCTGCAGGAGGCATCGCCCTCGCACATCGTCGAGCTGCTGCTGACGGGGCAGGCCGATATCGGCATCGCCACCGAGGCGGTGGCCAACGAGCCGGGGCTGACGTCGTTCGAGGCGTACCGCTGGCGCCACGTGCTGGTGGTCAGCCCGGACCATCCGTTGACGAAGAACCCGCTGCCCACGCTCGAAGACGTGGCGCAATACCCGCTCATCACTTACGACGCGGGTTTTACGGGCCGCCGCAACATCGACGCCGCATTTGCCGGCGCCGGACTGCACCCGGAGATCGTGCTGACCGCCATGGATGCGGACGTGATCAAGACCTATGTGGCGCTGGATGTGGGCGTGGGCATCATCGCCTCGATGGCGTATGACGGACGCAAGGACGACAACCTCGTCTGCATTGGGGCAGATCACCTGTTCGAGCCGAATACCACGCGCGTGGCGGTGCGCCGTGGCGCGTACCTGCGTGGCTATGCGCATGACTTCATCGGGATGTTTGCGCCGCACCTTTCCCGTGACACGGTGGCGGAGGCGGTGGCGTCCACGGTGGTGGGCCAGTCGGGGCGGGAGGCGTTGGCGGCATAGCCACGGCTGCTGTGTGTCGGCGGAGCCGGTTGCGCACCGTTCATCCGCCCGATTCCGCCATTCGTCGCACGCCCGTGGCGCCTGCCCAGGCGCCATTCCTATACTGCGGACATCTTCGGTTCCACCAGAGACCGCCATGTCTGCCGTGCCCTACACCCCAACTTCCCCGTCTGTTGAATCCGACGACGCTCTGCTGCGCCGCGCCCGACACCGCGCCGGCGCGCGCCTGGGGTTCCGCATTCACCTGCTGTCGTTCCTGGCCGTGAACGCCGGGTTGGCAGCGATTGCGTTGTCGCGCGGGCAGTTCTGGTTTGTGTGGCCGCTGCTGGGCTGGGGGTCTGGTCTGGCTGCGCACGGCCTGAGCCTGGCCTGGAGCCAGGGCAACGGTTACCAGCGCATGGTCGACCAGGAACTCGCCCGTTTGCGCGAGCAGGCCGGCCGCCGGTAATGCGGGAAACCCCAAGCTTCAACGCCGAAGAGCCGTCCGGTAAGATCGCCCGCATGTTCGCCAATGTGTCGCTCCCTTCGCTTGCTGATTGCCTGCACTTTGCCCGGCGCTGGGTGATCCGCTATGCCGTCATCATCGTTATCAATACGCTGATTGCGGCCGTGCTGGCGTTCGGCATCCGGCCAGAAGAGACGTTCTGGAAAGATTTCGTCTTCAGCCAGGCGATCGGGCTGTCGATGTTTTCGCTGATCGGCATCCCGCGCCATGTGCTCTGGGGCGACGGCCCGCCCAACAAGAAGGTGTTTCCGTGGATCATCGTGGGCGCGGTGCTGATCGGCGTGCCGCTCGGGCAGTGGATCGCGCGGACGATCCTGTGCCTGAACAACCCGACCCCGGAACCCTGGCGCGCCGACAGCCTGCGCATGAGTTTCATCATCGCCATGCTCGCCGCGCTTGGCGCAACGTATTACTACTGGTCGCGCGGCAAGCTGGCCGCATTGCAGCGCCAGGCTGCGCTCGACGCGCTGGAGCGGGAAGAAGCCGAGAAGCAGGTCGTGCGTGCGCAATTGATGGCGCTGCAGGCGCAGATTGAGCCGCACTTCCTGTTCAACTCACTCGCCCACGTGGATGTGCTGATCGCACGGGACCCGGCCGCCGCGCGGCGTTTGCTGCAGCATTTGATCGGCTTTTTGCGCAGCTCGCTCTCGCACGCACGCGCCGAGCAGTGCACGCTGGCGCAGGAATTTGCGCTGCTGCGCGCGTATCTCGACATCCAGGCGCTGCGCTTCGGCAATCGTCTGCGTTTCTCGCTGGCGCTGGACGATGCCATCGCCAACATCGTCATCCCGCCGATGCTGATTCAGCCGCTGGTGGAAAACGCCGTGGTGCACGGCATCGAACCGGCGCGCGAGGGCGGGGAGATCGCCCTGTCTGCTCGCCTGGCGGCCGGTAGCGAGGGCGAGCGGCTCGTGCTGGAAGTGCGCGACACGGGCGTCGGTTTCGGCAACGATGGCGCCACGGGCTCCGGGCTGGGCCTCACGCACGTGCGTGAACGCCTGTCGCGCTTGTTTGATGGCGACGCACGCCTGACGATTACGGAGACAGTGCCGCACGGCGTGACGATCGTCGTCGAATTGCCGCTGGCGCACGAAACGGCGCCTGCATCGTCTCAAGCCGACGCGCCGGAATGGCGCTGCCGCTTTTCTCGCTCAACCTCCCGCTCAACCGCCAACGCCACCGGCGCGCTCTCATCGCGCGCATCCGCCGGAACCTGATCGATGCCTGCTTCCCCACGCGTGCTTATTGCCGATGATGAACCGGCACTGGCTGAAAACCTTGTCGCTGAACTGGCGGCACTATGGCCCGAGGCCACGTTGCTGCCGGCCGTGCACGACGGCCAATCCGCGCTCGACGTGATTGACGATGCCGCTGACGGACAGGACCCCGATGTAGTCTTTCTCGATATCCGCATGCCGGGGTTGTCGGGCATTGATGTGGCGCGCGAGCTGTCGCAGCGGGAAGTGCGTCCGCTGGTGGCGTTCGTTACCGCGTATGACCAGTTCGCGCTCGATGCCTTCGAGCAAGCCGCGGTCGACTATGTGCTCAAGCCCGTGCAGACCGAGCGTCTGGCCGAGACCGTCAAGCGGCTGAAGGACCGGCTCGGCACGCGCCTGAGCGACAACGTCAACGCGCCTGCCGTGACCGATCCCGCGCAGACGCTGGCTGAGCTTGTCGAGCGCCTTGCCGGCCTGCAGGGCGCCGCGCAAACGCGTGCCACGCCGCAGGGCGGCTATCTGCGCTTCATCAAGGCGCTGGTCGGGCAGGAAGTGCGCTTCATCCCCGTGGATGACGTGATCTATCTGGAAGCGACCGACAAGTACGTCAACGTGGTCGCCGGCAGCGGCGAATCCCTCATCCGCACCAGCCTGCGTGACCTGCTGACCCAGCTCGACCCCGAGCACTTCTGGCAGGTGCACCGCGGTACGGTGGTCAACGTGGCGCATGTATCGAGCGCCGTGCATCTGTCGCTGGGCCGCCTGGGGCTGAAGATACGCGGGCGCACCGAGACGCTGCCCGTCGCGCGGCAATACGCACATTTGTTCCGGCAGATGTAGTCGCCGCAGCGGCGTGTTCCGCTATGATCCCTTGTGTCGTCAACGGATCGAGAGCGAGACTACCCGCCATGGAGACACCAGTCGCACGCCACGCCAGCAACGTTGCCGAGCCACGCCACGGCGGCCAGATCCTTGTTGATGCGCTGTTGGCCCACGGCGTCGACATGGCCTTTGGCGTGCCCGGCGAGAGCTACCTCTCGGTGCTCGAAGGCTTTTACCAACGCCGCGACCGCGCGCGCTTTATCGTTTGCCGGCAAGAGGGTGGCGCCGCCAATATGGCGGATGCTTACGG
The DNA here is from genome assembly GCA_000955795.1 of Burkholderiaceae bacterium 26. GTDB lineage: Bacteria > Pseudomonadota > Gammaproteobacteria > Burkholderiales > Burkholderiaceae > Ralstonia > Ralstonia chuxiongensis. The sequence goes on along the minus strand of JYOB01000010.1, from coordinate 116,932 downwards.
CAAGCTCACAGGGCGGCCCGGCATCGTCTTCTGCACACGCGGGCCGGGCGCCACCAACGCCAGCATTGGCGTGCACACCGCGTTTCAGGACTCCACGCCGCTGATCCTGTTCATCGGCCAGGTCGGCCGCGATTTCGTCGACCGCGAAGCGTTTCAGGAAATCGACTACCGCCGCATGTTCGGCCAGATGGCCAAGTGGGTCGCACAGATCGATAGCGTCGAGCGCATCCCCGAATACATCGCACGCGCGTTCCAGACCGCCACCGCCGGCCGCCCCGGCCCCGTGGTGCTGGCGCTGCCCGAAGACATGCTGACCGACGTCGCCACCGTGGCCGATGTGCCGCCCGAGGTGGCAACGAAAGCGCGCGCGATGGCATGGCCCGGCCCGCATGATCTTGCCCAGCTGAAGACGTTGTTGCAGAACGCCGAGCGCCCGATGCTGCTGCTGGGCGGTTCCGGCTGGACGCCGCAAGCCGCCGCCCGCATGCAGGCCTTTGCCGAGCGGTGGAATCTGCCCGCAGGCTGCGTGTTCCGCCGGCAAGACCTGTTCGACAACCGCCACCCGAATTACGCCGGCGATGTCGGCATTGCCATCAACCCGAAGCTCGCCGCGCGCGTCAAAGACGCCGACCTGGTGCTCGCCGTCGGCACACGCCTGGGCGAGATGACGACCTCCGGCTACACGCTCTTCGATGTGCCCCGGCCGAAGCAGACGCTCGTCCACGTGCATGCCGGTGCGGAAGAGTTGGGACGCGTCTACCAGGCCGACCTGATGATTCATGCATCGATGCCGGCGATTGCGGAAGCGCTGGATGGTGTATCGCCCGACTCGCCTGACACCCCGCCGCGTTGGTCTGCCTGGACAGAAGCGGCCAACGCCGATTACCTCGCCAACATCGTGCCGCCGCCGTTTGGCGGCAAGGGCATCGACATGGCCCGCGCGATGCGATGGCTACGCGAGCGCCTGCCGCACAACAGCATCCTGACCAACGGTGCGGGCAACTACGCCACATGGCTGCATCGGTTCTATCAATACGGTGCGCTGGCGGCGGGCTCGCGCACGCAGTTGGCGCCGACCAGCGGGGCGATGGGCTATGGGGCGCCCGCCGCAGTGGCGGCCAAAATCATCTGCCCTGACACGCCCGTCATCTGCATGGCTGGCGATGGCTGCTTCCTGATGAACGGTCAGGAATTGGCCACCGCCATGCAGTACAACGCGCCGGTCATCTTTATCGTGGTCAACAACGGCATGTACGGCACCATCCGCATGCACCAGGAGCGCGAGTACCCCGAGCACGTCAGCGGTACCGAGCTGCGCAACCCGGACTTCGCCGCGCTGGCGAGAGCCTACGGCGCTGAAGGGCACACGGTGCGCTCGCTCGAAGGCTTTCAGTCGGCGGTGGAAACCGCGCTGGCAGCAAGCGTTGCGTCCGTCATCGAGGTGCAGACCGATCCGAACATCATCAGCCCACGCGCGACGATCGATTCGTTGCGTGCACAGTCGCGCAGTTGAATCCGCTTTCGTTTTTTGTTTCTTTGTTTTTGCCAACGCCAAACCATCCATTGCCATGACGATGATTCCCGTGACTGATTTGTGCGACATGCACGAAGACAAGCTGGTGTACGGCAGCCTGCGTGTGCTCACGCCGGTATTTCGCAGCTTTGGCAAGCGCGCTGCGTTTGCCGGCCCAGCTTCCACGCTCAAGGTGTTTGAAGACAACGGCCTGGTACGCGCCGCGCTGGAAGAGCAGGGTGCAGGCCGCGTGCTGGTGATCGACGGCGGCGGCTCGCTGCGCTGCGCGCTGGTGGGCGGCAACCTCGGCAAGCTGGCGGAAGAGAACGGTTGGGAAGGGATTCTGCTCAACGGCTGCGTGCGGGATACGCGCGAGCTGGCCGAATGCAACGTCGGCATCCACGCACTGGCCGTGCACCCGCGCAAAAGCATCAAGAAAAACGCTGGGCAGCGCGAAGTGGGCGTGCAGATGCCGGGTGCTTACATCCAGTCCGGCGAATGGATCTATGCCGATGAAGACGGCGTGCTGGTTTCGCTGGACATGCTCGAATGACCCGCGCCAATGCCATCCATGTGTTCGTCTACGGCACGCTGCGTGCCGGTGAGGCGAATGATTTGCGGGTTGCCGCAGCCAAGCGCGGCATTCCCGAACCGGAGCTGCTCGGTACCGCCACGTTGCACGGCCGCCTGTACGACTTTGGTGCGTACCCCGGCCTCGTGCTGGACCCGACCGGCACCGCCGTGCGTGGCGATGTGTACCAAATCGACGCGGCGCTTGTCCCCGTGCTGGACGAAATCGAAGAGGTCTACCCCGGCGGCGACGCGCTGTTCCTGCGCGAGAACCACGCCGTCATGCTGGGTAGCGAACCGGTCGACTGCATTGTCTATCCGGTCAGCCCGCAGCACATTGCCGGGCGGCCCGTCATCACGGGTGGAGATTGGGTGGCGCATCGCTTGTCTCGAGGCTGATTCCGATTTTGAGGGGGAGGGGCGCGCGATATAATTCGCGCGCTGTTCGTTCGAGCAGCCGGGTTTAGCAGCCCACAAGATGTGCCATCTAGACGGACAATGTCCGGTGCTTGTGCACGCCTATGCTTCATGGCGGGCCGGGCGGTGAGACCTTCGGGTCTGCCGGTTTCTAGATGGCCGGTCTGCTAACGCCGTCGTCAGGCCCGCCACCCTCGTTTAGCAGCGAACGGCTGGCCTCTTCATCTAGGAGACGTCATGTCTTTCGCATCAAGCGGGCATCGCCCCGCGTCTTACCCCTCGCCACCGCCCTGCATCTCCTGGCATCCGTCTTACGGAGGTGCACGTTGAGCGCTTTACGCCACTACCAATCGGGCGCCCTCGCAGCCAAGGATTTCCTCTGTCGCACGCACATCGACGCGCGTGCCGGCCGGCCCTTCGCGGCCATGCGGCTGCGCTCGAAGATCGACGGCATCACGCACGCACTGCCGCGCGAGTTTCGGGCCGGTTTCATCGATGCGATCTATCTGTTCGTAGCCGCAGCCCTCCAGGGCAAGGCGCCGGATCTCCTGCAGTGGGACGTCTTGGCGGAAGTAGAACGCACGTCCTGAGTTCCCGCACGATCACCATCCTGAACGCCGCATCTGCGGCGTTTTTTGTGGCCCTGCGATGTGATGGACATACGCCCACAATTTTTCACAATGCGGAAAGAGGTTTTGGTCCGCAAAAATTCTGCATCGCACAGCACCATCACCTTCTTTCATGATAGAAAAAATCTTTCCGCATCATGAAACGATGGAAGTAAGTCATTGAAAAATATGATGTAAAAACTTCAACTCCTGCGCATGTTCTCCTTGTTGCGCTGCACCGGCCATTTCTACACTCTTATATAAGACATATGACCTGAGCCACCTGGCTGCGCCCCAAGAAGGTGCGAGCGGCTCAAGGCGCAGAGTGAGTTACCCGGTTTTTATTTGATGGATGCGATCAAACAGGAGAGTGCGATGTCACGCGAACTCGAAGTGCAAAAGCTGCAGAAGGAATGGGATACCAACCCGCGTTGGAAGGGCATCAAGCGTGGTTACACCGCTGAAGATGTCGTGCGCCTGCGCGGTTCGCTGCAGATCGAACACACGCTGGCCAAGCGTGGTGCCGAAAAGCTGTGGGACTTGATCAATAACGAGCCCTTCGTCAACGCGCTTGGCGCTCTGACGGGCAACCAGGCCATGCAACAGGTCAAGGCTGGCTTGAAGGCGATCTATCTGTCGGGCTGGCAGGTCGCGGGCGATGCCAACAGCAACGGCGAGATGTATCCGGATCAATCGCTGTACTCGGTGGATTCGGTGCCCAAGGTTGTGAAGAAGATCAACAACACGTTCCAGCGCGCTGACCAGATCCAATGGTCGGAAGGCAAGGACGACATCGACTTCTTTGCCCCGATCGTGGCAGATGCCGAAGCGGGTTTTGGCGGCGTGCTGAACGCATTCGAACTGATGAAGGCCATGATCGAGGCCGGTGCCGCAGGCGTGCACTTTGAAGACCAGCTGGCCGCCGTGAAGAAGTGCGGCCACATGGGCGGCAAGGTTCTGGTGCCGACCCGCGAAGCGGTGAGCAAGCTCGTGGCCGCGCGTCTGGCTGCCGACGTGATGGGCGTGCCGACCGTGCTGATCGCCCGCACCGACGCAGAAGCCGCTGATCTGCTGACCACCGATGTGGACGAGAACGACAAGCCGTTCTGCACCGGCGAGCGCACCGTCGAAGGCTTCTATCGCACCAAGCCGGGCTTGCAGCAAGCTATCTCGCGCGGCCTGGCCTACGCAGAGGTGGCCGACCTCGTGTGGTGCGAAACCGGCAAGCCGGATCTGGAATACGCCAAGAAGTTTGCCGAAGCCATCCACGCCAAGTTCCCGGGCAAGATGCTGGCCTACAACTGCTCGCCGTCGTTCAACTGGAAGAAGAACCTGGACGATGTCACGATCGCCCGATTCCAGAAGGAACTTGGCGCCATGGGCTACAAGTTCCAGTTCATCACGCTGGCCGGCTTCCATGCCCTGAACTACTCGATGTTCAACCTGGCCTACGGCTATGCCCGCAACCAGATGAGCGCTTTCGTGGAGCTGCAAGAGGCCGAATTCAAGGCAGCGGAAAAGGGATTCACGGCTGTGAAGCACCAGCGCGAAGTCGGCACGGGCTACTTCGATGCCGTGACGCAGACCATCGAACGCGAGGCGTCGACCACGGCGCTGAAGGGCTCGACGGAAGACGAACAATTCTTCGAAGAAACGGCGCAAGCCAAGAAGGTTGCCTGAGGTTGCCGACGCATCCGGCACCTAGGTACCTGGGCCGGCCGTGCTGACCACACGCCGGCCTCTCGAACCGCGCCTCTGCAACGGCGCGGTTTTTTTTCGTCTGTGCGATTGCGGCGCGGCTGATCAGGCGCGCTTGAAGATCGATTCGAGATCCAGCGCCGATGTGGGTGTCGCGTGCAGGTCGAGCGAGTGCTCGATGTGCTCCAGATGCTCGCGCATCAGGTCGTGCGCACGTGCGGCATCGCCGGTGGCAATCGCTTCGGTCAGGGTGTCGTGCTCGTGCTCGGGGCAGGCGGGCAGGCCCGGGCGGTCATAGAGCGTGATGATCAGGCACGTGCGCGAGACGGCTTCGCGCGTGAGCCGTTCCAGCACATGGTTGCCGGCCATCTCGGCAATCAGGACGTGATATTCGCCGGACAGACGGATGGTCGCCGCCCGGTCGCCGCTTTCGCGTGCTGCGTGTTCGGCCGCGATGTGTTCGCGCAGGCGTTTGGCCTTGGCGGGCGTGCAGGCGTTTGCCAGCATGCTGGCCAGTTCGGGTTCGATGATGCGGCGGGTCTGGAAAACGTCGCGTGCCTCTTTCACGGAAGGCTGCGCGACGAAAGCGCCCTTGTTGGGCACGAGGGTCACCAGATGCTCATGCGCCAACCGCGCCAGCACCTGGCGGATGCGCGGCCGGCCCGCGCCGGTGGCTTCACACAGCCTCTCCTCGACCAGCTTGGTGCCGGCCGGCAGTCGGTGCTCCATGATGGCCGTCAGCAGGCCCTGGTAGATCGGTTCGGCGGCCGGTTGGCCGTCGGCAGGTTCCCGGGCGGGTGCGGGCATGGCAGATGGCAGTGCAGAAGAAAAAGCGGAATGGTGCATGGTAGCAAATGCGCCACTCCGCTTTGCACTACGCCAGCGCAAACGGAGCGAGCATTCCTGTGTAGGGTTTCGGAAGCGGCCGGGCCCAATCGCCGCGCTTGCTGGTGGAAAGCCGCATGCCGACCAGCGCCTCGACCAGCTTTACCGCCGCAACCACGCCGTCGATGACGGGCACGCGCAGCTCGGTGCTCAGGTCTTCGCACAGGTCTGCCATGCCGGCACAGCCGAGCACGATGCAGTCGCTGCGGTCTTGTGCAAGCGCGCTTCGGCACGCTTCCAGGATGATCTGGCGCGCGTTGGAGCCGGGTTTCTCTAGGTCGAGCACGGGCAGGTCGCTTGCATGGACGTTGCGGCACGCATGCCGCATGCCGTAGCGCTCGGCCAGGTGCCAGGCCATGCCGACGGTGCGCTCCAGTGTCGTCACCACGCTGAAGCTGTTGCCGATCAGGCTGGCCATGTGCATGGCGGCTTCGGCGATGCCCACCACGGGGCCGTGCGCCAGTTCGCGTGCGGCGTAGAGGCCCGGGTCGCCAAAGCAGGCGATGACGTAGGCGTCGGCGCTATCGCATTCGCCGTGGCGGATTTCCTCCAGGATGCCGGGCACCGAGAGCGCCTCGTCGTAGTGGCTCTCGATGGAAGCCGGGCCCATCTTTGGGCTCACCGCCGTGATGCGCGTGCCCGGCGCGGCTGCTGCTTGGGCGCAGCGGCCGATGAGCGCGGTCATGCTCGCCGTGGTGTTGGGATTGATGATGCGGATGTCCATGTGCTTGATGCGTCGATGACTCGGATTAGCGGGTGAGGGTGCCTTGCTTGCGGCTGAGCACGGTGTAGAGCGCCAGCGCGATGCCCACGCCGATGAACCAGCTGTAGTTGGCCAGCGCGTGCAGCCGTTCGAAGACCACGCATGCCATCGGGATCAGAGCGGAGGGGATCAGCGTCCAGACCGCAGCCGGGTTGTAGCCGTTGCGGTACCAGTAGCGGCCGGTGGGGCGCAGCGTGTAGAGATCGTCCACATGCACCTGCTGACGGTGCACGAAGTAGAAATCGGCGATCAGGATGCCGAACAGCGGACCGATGAACGCGCCCAGCACGTCGATCGTGTAGTGAATCACCTCGGGGTTGTTGTAGAGGTTCCAGGGCGTGATGAAGATCGACGCCACTGCGGCAATCATGCCGCCCGTGCGCCAACTGATGTGCTGCGGCGCCACGTTGGAAAAGTCGAATGCCGGCGACACGAAGTTGGCGACGATGTTGATGCCGATGGTGGCGATCATGAACGTGAGCGCGCCCAGGACGACGGCCGTGATGTTGTCGATGCGCGCAACGACGGCGACCGGGTCGGAGATCATCTCGCCAAATACCGGCAGCGTGGCCGACGTGGTGATGACGGTCAGCAGCGCGAAGCCGAGGAAGTTGACCGGCAGCCCCCAGAAGTTGCCGCGTTTGACCGAGGTGAAATCCTTGCCGTAGCGGGAGAAGTCACCGAAGTTGAGCATCGGGCCCGAGAAGTACGAGACCACCAGCGCGATCCCGCCCAGCACCACCGGCACCGCATCCCAGCCCTCGTATTTGAGGAAGGAAAGCGTCAGGTTGATGTTGTTCCAGCCCGCCTTGTGCACGAGCCATGCGGCCAGCGCAATCATCACCACGTACACCGCCGGGCCGGCCCAGTCGATGAACTTGCGGATTGATTCCATGCCGTGCCAGAACACGAACGCCTGCAGCACCCACAGCAGCATGAACGCCGACCAACCGAGCGTCGACAGGCCCACAAAGCCGTGCTGCGTGGCGTCTGCATACGACGCGAGTTGCGGCATGAACTTCAGCGCCAGCACGAGGAATGCGCTCGATGCCAGATAGGTCTGGATGCCGTACCACGCCACCGCAATCAGCCCCCGGATGATGGCCGGAATGTTGGCGCCCAGCACCCCGAACGAGGCGCGGCAGATCACCGGATACGGCGTGCCGGTCGCCTGGCTGGGTTTGGCGACGAGGTTGCAAAACACCTGCACGATCACGATGCCCGCCAGCAGCGCAAACAGCACCTGCAGGCTCGACAGGCCCAGCGAGAACAGACTGGCTGCCGTCAGGTACCCGCCCACGCTATGCACGTCGGACATCCAGAACGCGAAGATGTTGTAAGTGCCCCAGGTCTGCTTGCGTAGCGGGGCGAGGTCTTCGTTGGTAAGCCGCGGGTCGTAGTGCGGCTTGATGACGACGTTGGGATGCGCGTGTGGCGAATCAACCGCCTGCGCCGCCGAAGCGGTGGTGCTGGTCATGCTGTCTCCTTTGGCTTTTTTTGCCGGTTTCCAGGCCGTGCAGTCTTTGTGCGCAAAAATGTACACAAGATGTTTTTGTTTTGTGTACAAAGTTGTATGCGCCAGCAAGACAAGAGTCAAGGAGAAAAAAAAGCCGCCTGAAAAGGCGGCTGGATGTCGTGCGGGCAGCGTGGAATTTCAGCGATAGACGATCACCGGAATCTCCGTATGCGTAAGCACCTTTTGCGTTTCGCTGCCGAGCAGCAGCCCCGCCAACCCGCGCCGGCCGTGGGATGCCATGAAGATAACGTCGCAGCCATGGCGCTCGGCCGCGTCGATGATTCCCATGTAGGGCACGGCAAAGCAGCTCATGTCGGTGTCGCAGTTGATGCCGGCGCTGACGGCGGCGTCCTCCACGTCCTTGAGCACCACGCGCGCCTGCGCTTCGACGCGCTCCTTGAACGCCTGCGGCGTCTCGACGACGATCTCGGAGAACGGTGTGTATGGGTATTCCTCAAGGCAGGTGTAGGCCGTCAAGCGTGCGCCCAGCGTCTTGGCAAAATCGAGCGCGCCCGCCACCGCCTTGCGCGACAGCTCGGAACCATCGGTGGGGATGAGGATGTGCTGGAACATGCGGCCTCCTGAGGTGGGATGCGGAAGACGGTCTTGTCTTGATTGTAGGCCGCACGCGGTGTTTCACCCACTTGGGGTGATTGCTAATCGATCCCGATAACGGCGTCCGCCCGGCGCCAGTAGGCCGGGTTGCCATACGTGTTCTTAAGGAAATCGATAAACAGGCGCACGCGCAGCGGCAGATGCTTGCGCTGAGGGAACACCGCGTGGATGCCGATCGGCGGCGCTTCGAAGGCGTCGAGCACCGTCACCAGTTTGCCTGTGGCAATGTCATGCCCGACCTCCCACCACGAGCGCCACGCCAAGCCGTAGCCTTGCAGGCACCACTCGCGCAGCACGGCGCCGTCCGTGCATTCCATCGTGCCGGACACCTTCACGGTGACGGCCTTGCCGCCTTGCTGGAAGACCCAGCCGCGCTGCACGTTGGCGCTGGCGCCGAAGGCCAGGCAGTTGTGCGTCGAAAGCTGCTCCACCTGCGTTGGAACGCCCCGGCGCTCCAGGTACGACGGCGCAGCCACCACCACGCGGCGGTTTTCCCAGAGGCGGATCGACACGAGGCTCGAATCCGGCAGGTCGCCCAGGCGGATCGCGCAATCGAAACCTTCGTTGACGAGGTCGACCACACGGTCGCCCAGGTCCAGCGTCATTGAGACATCCGGGTGGGCCTCAATAAAGTCCGGCACCATCGGCGCGACATGGCGGCGGCCAAAGCCGGCGGGGGCGGTCACGCGCAGGTGCCCGCTGGCTTTTACGCCACCGGCCGAGACGCTGGCCTCGGCGTTGTGCAGGTCATTGAGAATGCGCTGGCAATCTTCCAGGAACGCCGAACCCTCGAACGTGAGGGTAATGCGTCGCGTGGTGCGCACCAGGAGCTTGACGCCCAGGCGTTCTTCCAGCGCGTCGATGCGGCGCCCGATGATGGCAGGCGCCACGCCCTCAGCGGCGGCGGCGGCGGATAGGCTGCCGCGTGTTGCGACGGCGACAAATGTTTCGAGCTGCTTGAAATGATCCATGCCTGATGTATACCGTGGCAACCGGGGCCTGCGGGATTGTGACGAATATAAAGGTTATCACTCGTCATTCCATCGGTAAAAGTTAAAGATCAAGTGACCATTGCCGTCTTTGTGCGGTGCGTCAGCTTTTCTACAATGGCCCTCGTTGCGAAGGTCGGCAAGGCGTTCTGCTTAGTAGAACGCGAAAATGCGGGACCTTCGGGTCCGTGGAGCTTCTGATGAGTTCGATTCGCGCGGTGGTTTTCGATGCCTATGGCACGTTGTTCGACGTGTATTCCGTGGCCGCGCGCGCCGAGCAACTGTTTGCCGGCAAGGGCGAAGCGCTGTCGGTGCTCTGGCGTGACAAGCAGATCGACTACACGCGCATCCGTTCGCTGGCCGGCCCCTCGGGCGAACACTACAAGCCGTTCTGGGACATCACCGTCGATGCGCTGCGCTATGCGGCGGCGCGCCTGGGCGTAGAGCTTTCCGCCCACGACGAAGCCACGCTGATGCGCGAATATGCGTGCCTGTCGGCGTTTCCCGAAAACGTGTCCGCGCTGCGCCGCCTGCGCGAGATGGGACTGCCGCTGGGCATCCTCTCCAACGGCAACCCGCAGATGCTCGACATTGCCGTGAAGAGTGCCGGCATGTCTGGGCTGTTCGATCACGTGCTGTCGGTCGATGCGGTCAAGCTCTACAAGACCGCGCCGCAAGCTTATGCGCTGGCGCCGCAAGCCTTTGGCCTGTCCCCTGAACAGGTGGAACAGATTCTGTTTGTGTCGTCCAACGGCTGGGATGCTTGCGGTGCGACGTGGTACGGCTTCACAACATTCTGGATCAATCGCCTGGGGCATCCGCCCGAGGCACTCGACGTGGCGCCCACCGCGGCCGGCCACGACATGCGCGATCTGCTGCAGTTCGTGCAGGCAACACAAGCGACATAAGGCATTGCATTCAATCGGCCCAGCCATAGGACCGAACCCGTTCAACCCTCACATCATCCTCTGGAGAACAACCATGGCGCTCACGCTGCCCCAAGGCATGGAGATCAAGGCCGAGATTCTGCCGGCCTACGAAGACATTCTGACCCCCGAAGCGCTGGCGCTGGTTGCCAAGCTGCACCGTGCGTTCCAGCCGCGTCGCAAAGAGCTGCTGGCGGCCCGTGTCGAGCGCGCCAAGCGCCTTGACGCTGGCGAGCGCCCGGATTTCCTGGCTGAAACGAAGGCTGTGCGTGAAGGCGACTGGAAGGTTGCTCCGATTCCGCCGGCACTGCACTGCCGCCGTGTGGAGATCACCGGCCCCGTCGATGCCAAGATGGTCATCAACGCGTTCAACTCGGGCGCGGACAGCTACATGACCGACTTCGAAGATTCGAATTCGCCGAGCTGGCACAACCAGATCCAGGGCCAGGTCAACCTGAAGGCCGCCATCCGCCGCACGCTCACGCTGGAGCAGAACGGCAAGACCTACAAGCTCAACGACAAGATCGCCACGCTGCAAGTGCGTCCGCGCGGCTGGCACCTGGACGAGAAGCACGTGCTGATCGACGGTGAGCGTGTTTCCGGCGGCATCTTCGACTTTGCGCTGTTCCTGTTCCACAACGCCAAGGAGCAAATTGCCCGCGGCGCCGGCCCGTTCTTCTACCTGCCGAAGATGGAAAGCCATCTGGAAGCGCGTCTGTGGAACGACATCTTCGTGATGGCGCAGAACGAGATCGGCCTGCCGCAAGGCACGATCAAGGCCACCGTGCTGATCGAAACCATCCTCGCCGCGTTCGAGATGGAAGAAATCCTGTACGAACTGCGTGAGCACAGCGCAGGTCTGAACGCAGGCCGCTGGGACTACATCTTCTCGTGCATCAAGAAGTTCAAGGTCGACAAGAACTTCTGCCTGGCCGATCGCGCCAAGGTGACGATGACCTCGCCGTTCATGCGCGCCTACGCGCTGCTGCTGCTCAAGACCTGCCACAAGCGTGGTGCGCCCGCCATTGGTGGCATGAGCGCGCTGATCCCGATCAAGAATGATCCGGAGAAGAACGCCATCGCCATGGCTGGCATCATCGGCGACAAGAAGCGCGACGCGACCGACGGTTACGACGGCGGCTGGGTGGCTCACCCGGGCCTGGTCGAGCCGGCCATGAAGGAATTCGTGGCAGTGCTGGGCGACAAGCTGAACCAGTTCGAGAAGCAACGCCCGGACGTCGAAGTGAAGGCCGCTGACCTCCTGGACTTCCAGCCGGAAACGCCGATCACCGAAGCCGGCCTGCGCATGAACATCAACGTCGGCATCCACTACCTGGGTGCCTGGCTGGCCGGCAACGGTTGCGTGCCGATCCACAACCTGATGGAAGATGCCGCCACGGCCGAGATCTCGCGCTCGCAGGTGTGGCAGTGGATCCGCTCGCCCAAGGGCAAGCTGGAAGACGGCACCAAGGTCACGGCTGAGCTGGTGCGCAAGCTGATCCCGGAAGAATTGGCCAAGGTGAAGGAGACGGGCGCGGTGGGCCATTTTGACCGCGCTGCAGAAATCTTCGAACAGATGTCGACGTCGGAAGACTTTGCGGAATTCCTGACCCTGCCGCTGTACGAAGAAATCTAAAACCTGCCCACGAGATCCTACTGCGCGCCCCGATCTTGGCCCTGTGATGCTCGCCGTACCCGTGTACGGCTGCGCTTCTCGAGCCAACCTCGGACCGCTCGCTACGGATCGTGAACAGGTTCAAGCGACGCTTGGGTCGCAACGGAAACGCCGGTTGGGGCAACCCGCCGGCGTTTTTTCATTCGGCGCAGGGCCGGCAAAGCCGCGCGATAATGTCACGAAATCTTTCGGAGGCCGCTTTGCGCTTTGAACACCTGGTGGAAGTCAACGATCCACTGAACCCCCTCATCGACACGCTGACCCTGAACCAGATCTGGCAAGGCCTGGTGCTGCGCGTGCGGGAGCAAACCGAATTTGTCGAAAGCCTGGACGAATGCATCATCACCGCTGAGGGTGACGGCTGGGTCGAGCGCGAACTCGTCTTCGGCAAGGCGCGCATCCAGGATCGCGTGACGCTCGAGCCGCACAAGCGCGTGACCTACACCACCGCAGCCACCGGTGAACACGCCGGCGGGTCGCTGACCATGACGATCGAGAGCAACGAGGCCAACGCCGCGTTCATCCGCTTCGTCTACGACACCACGCTACCCAGCGCCGACGAAACCGGCGACACGCGCTACGCTGAGATCGTCAAATCCGCCTATCGCGAATCCGACATCGACACCGTGCGCCGCATCCGCGAGATCGCCGCCACCGGCCGCCTCGGCTGACGTGTCCCACCTGGCCGGCGCTGGAGGAGGCGCCGGCCAGGTTTTCGCTCCACTGGTCGTCTCACACATCACTACAACGAGACCATGACGACATTCACGCCCACCCTGGAGGCCCTTCGCGCGCGTTACGGCGAGCGCTTCAAGTGGCTCGTGCTCTTTACGCTGATGGTCGGGGCGGTGTCGTCCGTCATCTCGGCCACCATCGTCAACGTGGCGATTCCTGATCTGAGCCGGCACTTCGTGCTCGGGCAAGAACGCGCGCAGTGGGTGTCGGCCAGCTTCATGGTGGCGATGACCTTGTCGATGCTGCTGACGCCCTGGCTGCTGCTGCGTTTCGGACTGCGGCGCACGTTCATCGGCGCGTTGCTGCTGCTTGGCGTGGGTGGGCTGGCCGGCGGTCTGTCGCCCAATTACGAAGTGATGATCGCCATGCGGGTCGTGGAGGGCATTGCGGCCGGCATCATGCAGCCGCTGCCCAACATCCTGATCCTGCGTGTGTTTCCCGAACGGGAGCAGGGCAAGGCGTTCGGCCTGTTCGGTTTTGGCGTCGTGCTGGCACCGGCCGTGGGCCCGAGCGTGGGCGGCTTCCTGGTGGAGCTGTTCGGCTGGCGCTCGATCTTCTTCGTGGTGATGCCGTTTACGCTGATCGGCTGGGCGATGGCCCGGCGCTTCATGGCCGTTAACTCGTCGATGGCGGGCGAGCCCAAACCGCTTGATTGGCGCGGCCTGCTGCTTATCGGCGGCGCGACGGTCACGCTGCTTAACGGCCTGGTCGCGCTGCACAGCGACGCTACGCACGGCATCGTGCTGATGCTCGTATCAGCCGTGTGTGTCGCGGGCTTCGTATTCTGGCAGCGGCGGGTGGAGTCGCCCCTGCTGAACCTGCGCCTCTTCAGCTACCGGCAGTTTGCGATGGGGGCGGTGGTGGCGTTCATCTACGGGGCGGGGCTGTACGGTTCAACGTATCTGGTGCCGGTGTATATGCAGGTCGCGCTGGCCTACGCGCCGTCGCGTGCCGGGTTGGTGCTGCTGCCTGCAGGGCTGGTGCTAGCCGTGACGATCATGCTGGCAGGGCGGCTGACCAATCGCATCGAACCGTTTCGGCTGGTCTCGTTCGGTCTGGCGGCGCTGGCGCTTTCGTTCTTCCTGATGGCAACGAACACGCGTGCCACCAGCTACCTGTTGTTGATTGCCATTGCCATCGTCGGGCGGATCGGGCTCGGTTTTGTGCTGCCGTCGCTGAGCCTGGGCGCCATGCGCGGCGTCGATTTCACCTTGATCCCGCAAGGCTCCAGCGCCGTCAATTTCCTGCGTCAATTGGGCGGGGCGATTGGGGTGTCGGCCACAGGCATTTTTCTGCAATGGCGGCTCGCCGCGCGCGGTATCGAAACCGTGCATGGCGCCGCGGTTGACCCAGAGGCACGCATCCTGGCCTTCGATGAGACGTTCATCTTTCTCGGCACGCTGTGCGCACTGGCCGTGCTGGCCGCGTGGCGCATGCGCCGCCGAGAGCTGCCGTCCGCCATTCCTGCAGCGCAATAAAAAACCGGGCGCAGAGCCCGGTCCTTCATTTGGCGATTCGACGATCAGGTCGTCGCGCCGCTCTTCAGTTCTTCGACGAGGTCGATGTACTTTTGCTTGGCTTCGTCCTGCGACGTGCCCTTCAGGCCTTCCCATGCCTCAAATTTGTAGCGGCCGACGATGTCGGTAAAGCCCGGCTTGTCGCCATGTGCGTCACCTTCGGCGCCTTGCTTGTACAGCGCGTAGAGGCGCAGCAGCGTCATGTTGGCGGGGCGTTCGGAGAGGCCCTTGACATCGATTTGGGCTTGGTCGAAACGGGCTTGCAGGTCGCTCATGATGATTCCCGGCTGAAAACAATGGTCTGGCGATGATAGCGCCGGGGTTGCACAGCCGGGCCGTTTGAATTCGAGGATGGCTTCGGTTTTCCGGTCGATTTTTAGCGCGTTTTCCCCATGGGCGGCCACGGGTTTGCGCCTTCGGGCACCACACCAGCCGGTACAATGCCGCCATGCCCTGGATTCTTGCTTTCGACACCTCCACCGAGTTCTGCTCCGTCGCCCTTGGTGACGGCACGCGCACGCTGTTCCGCCATGAACATACCGGTCCGCGCTCCAGTAGCCGCGTGCTGCCGGCGGCTTCCGAATTGCTGGCCGAGGCGGGTATCGCCCTGGCCGATTGCGCGGCGATTGCCTTTGGCGCCGGCCCTGGCTCGTTCACCGGTCTGCGCACAGCGTGCGGCGTGGCGCAGGGTTTGGCGTTTGGTGCAGACTTGCCCGTCGTGCTAGTCAATTCCCTCGTCGCCTGCGCGGAACAGACGCGCGCTACGTTGCCGGCCGGCACAGCCGTGACCATCGCCCTCGACGCGCGCATGGACGAGTGCTACTGGGCCAGCTTCGTGCCGGTTGATGCGACGCAGGATGCCTCCGGCTGGCACGCGCTTTCCGCCATTCAGGTGAGCGGGCCGCAGAGCGTTGCCGCGCCGCCGCAGCCGTACTGGCTGGCGGGCAACGCCGCAGCAGTGTTCGGCGATCAGTTGAGCATTGCAGCAGGCGCCGCCGCCGTGTTGCCGGAAGTCGCGCCGCACGCTCGCGAGATCATCGCCGTGGGTCTGCGCCTCCTGGCTGCCGGCCATACGGTGCGCCCCGAAGACGCGGCGCCGCTCTATGTGCGTGACAAGGTCGCGCTCACCATTGAAGAGCGGCAGGCTGTGCAGCAGGCCAAGGCTGCAGCCGCGGGTGCACAGCCATGAGCCTGATCGAGAACGCGCTGGCCGGCGTCATCGCGCAAGCGCCGTTGCCTGCAGGCTGGCGCGCCGAGCGCATGACCGCACTCGATCTGGCGGGCGTCGCGGCGATCGAGCAGGCGGCGTTCACGTTTCCCTGGTCCCGCGGTAACTTTGAGGATTCGCTCAAGTCCGGCCACATCGGCATTGTTCTGCGTGACGGCGGCAACGAGGTCGCGGGCTACCTGATCCTCATGCCGGTGGTCGATGAGATGCACCTGCTCAATGTGACGGTGGCACCGGCGTGGCAGCGGCAAGGGCTGGGCCGTTGGCTGCTGCGTCTGGCTACGGCACTGACGTTGGTGCATGGATTCGGCAGCCTGTTGCTGGAGGTGCGCCCCTCCAACACCGGCGCGATTTCGCTGTATCACCGTGTCGGGTTTTCCGAGATCGGCCGGCGCAAGCGCTATTACCCGGCCGAAAACAACACGCGCGAAGATGCGCTCGTCATGCGCATGGTGTGTGAAGCGAGCGGGGTGGAGGCTGCATGAATCGTCGATCCCGAATGCTGGAAGCGCTGGGCGTTTCGACCGAATGGACATTGCGCGGGGCTGAGCCGGCTGCGTTGGAGGCAGCCGAGGCCGTCGAAGCTGCCGTCGTCGAGCCAGTCGCCGTGGAGGTTGAGGCCGCTTCGTTTTTGGCTGCGGAGCCTGCGGCTGCGCGAGTCGAGCCGCCTGTCATCGAGGCGCCATCGGATTCGGCCGCCCCGCGCGCCCAGCGCATCGCCGCATTCGATTGGGCGCAGCTCGAAGCCGCTGTTTCCAACTGCACGTCGTGCAAGCTGTGCGAGCGCCGCACGAACACCGTTTTCGGCGTTGGCGACCGTCAGGCCGAATGGATGCTGATCGGCGAGGCGCCGGGCGAGCAGGAAGACAAGCAGGGCGAACCGTTCGTCGGCCAGGCCGGCAAGCTGCTCGACAGCATGCTGCGATCGATCGGCTTGTCGCGCGAGAAGGGCGTATTCATCGCCAACGTGCTCAAGTGCCGCCCGCCCGGCAATCGCGATCCGGAGCCGGACGAGGCAGCGATGTGCGATCCGTATCTCAAACGTCAGATTGGGCTGGTCAAGCCGCGCATCATCGTCGTGCTGGGTCGCATTGCCGCACAAAACCTGCTGCAGACGCAGACGCCGGTTGGCAAACTGCGCGGCAAGGTGCACGAAGTGGAAGGCGTGCCCGTGGTGGTGACTTATCACCCGGCCTACCTGCTGCGTACGCTGACAGACAAGGCGCGTGCATGGGAAGACCTGTGTCTGGCGCGCAAGATCTACGCGGAGCGCGGCGGCCAGTAAGCCCCGGCCGGCGGGGCGGGTACTGCGTCAGTGGTGCTTGTCTTCGCCGATGAGCGCGGCGGTGTGGAACAGCTTTTCGTTGACGCGATGCCGGCGCATCACCAGCGCCATCGTCAGGCAGACGAAGATGCCAAACGACACGATCACCACGCCCACCGACACATTCAGCTTGATGAGCAGCGCGTACAGGCACAGCATCAGCAGCACCGAGACATTCTCGTTGAAGTTCTGCACCGCAATCGAGTGCCCGGCAGAGAGCAACACATGCCCGCGGTGCTGCAGCAGCGCGTTCATCGGCACCACGAAAAAGCCCGACATGGCGCCCACGAGCATCAGGAACAGGTAGGCGATCATCATGTACAGCGGCAGCTTCATCCCGCCGATGTGGAACGTGATTTCCGGGATCGTGTGTTTGGTGTAGAACGCCATCAGCATGACCACCGCGCCCATTGCCACGCCCACCGGCAGCACATCGAGCGAGCGGCGCAGCGGGATTTTAACGGCGGCAGCCATGGCGCCGGCAGCCACCCCCACGGCCACAACGGCCTGCAGAATGGCGCCCTGCGAGAGGTTCAGTTCCAGTGATTGCTCAGCCCACTTCAGCACGATGAATTGCAGCGTGGCGCCGGCACCCCAGAACAGTGTCGTCACGGCCAGGGATATCTGGCCTAGCTTGTCGTGCCACAGGGCGTTGAAGCAGTCGGCAAACTCTGAAACGAGACGTACCGGGTTCTTTTCCTGCTGTGGATAGCGCGCGCCGGTATCGGGAATGCGCGTGTTGAACAGTGCCGCGATCAGGTAGATCACCATGATCACCAGCATGGCCGCTTCGGCCGGGGTGTCGATGCGCTCCAGCCCAGGAATGTCGAACGACAGCAGCCACGCCGAGACATGGTTCGAGATCAACGCCCCACCCAGCACGGTGCCCAGGATGATCGAGCCGACGGTCAGGCCTTCGATCCACCCATTGGCGGCGACGAGCTTTTCAGGGGGAAGGAGTTCGGTGAGGATGCCGTACTTGGCCGGCGAATACGCCGCCGCACCGAAGCCGACCACACCGTAGGCGAGCAACGGGTGCAGGCCGGAAAGCATCACGCCGCAACCGACCAGCTTGATGGCATTGGTGATGAGCATCACCTTGCCCTTGGGCCGGGAATCGGCGAACGCGCCCACGAACGCGGCAAGTAGAACGTAAGAGAGCACGAAGAACAACTTGAGCAGCGGGGTCATCCACTGCGGCGCATGCATCTCTGTCAGAAGGGCGATGGCGGCAATAAGCAGCGCATTGTCGGCGAGCGACGAAAAGAACTGCGCCGCCATGATGATGTAAAAGCCCTTCTTCATACCTTCGAATTCGTCCCCGTAGACCGCGGTGCCATGTTCGTCTTCACGTCTTGCCGGCAGCGTGCCGGCACTCGGAAGCGCCTTCCGGAGGTGCCGGCCAGGCGATGCGTCGGCTGACTGGCCGCGCAGCGCACAGGTGCGCGGTGGCGGCCTTGATGCCAGCGCCCGCGCGGGCTCCCCGGATTGTGGTTCCCTTGGACGGGGCCCGTCCGGTGCTGCAAGAGATGCATCGCCGGGCAACCGCGGGAATCTTCACTGACAGGCGTTGGGGCCATGCGTTCCGCCCGCAGCTTGTTTTGGTCTCGCCTGTTTGCATAGTCAAACCGGATGTGACGCCATCGCGAAAAAAGAAGTGGCCGGTGCCCAACTTTCTCCATGCTGGCAGCGCATCACGACGGTTTTCCCATGCCTAAATTGAACGGCTTTATATCACGAAACTTGTGCGCTTCCGGTGACGGCGGCGCACTTTCTTTTTTGGCAGGCTCATGACAGGCGCGAACCAGTTGGCGTCCTGTGGTCAAATAGAACGCTCACTGCGTGAGGCCGGGCGCACGGCCCGCTCACAGCCTATTTGCATGTTGCATTGCAGCACCGACGCCGCGCCACGAGCGCGCCATCGCATTCACGTTTTTGCAGGTTTGCCGTCATGCCAAGACCCATCCAGGCCGTCATCCACGGCCCAGCACTTGCCAATAATCTCCAGGTTGCCCGCCGCCATGCGCCAAATTCGCGCGTGTGGGCTGTCGTCAAAGCCAACGCCTACGGCCACGGCATCGAACGCGCGTATGAAGGTCTGCGCCAGACCGATGGTTTCGGTCTGCTCGACCTGGACGAAGCCGTCCGCCTGCGCCAACTCGGGTGGCAGGGGCCGGTTCTCCTGCTCGAAGGTTTCTTCAAGCCGGAAGATCTGGCCATCGTCGAGCAGTACCGCCTGACCACCACCGTTCACTGCGAAGAGCAACTGCGCATGCTGGAACTGGCGCGCCTGAAAGGCCCCATCAGCGTGCAGCTCAAGATCAATACGGGCATGAGCCGCCTGGGCTTCGCGCCCGCCGCCTACCGCGCCGCATGGGAACGCGCCCGAGCCATTTCGGGCGTCGGCACGATTGTCCACATGACGCATTTTTCCGATGCCGATGGCCCGCGCGGCATTGAGCATCAGCTCACCGCGTTTGAACACGCCACGCAAGGTTTGCCGGGCGAGGCGTCGCTTTCCAACTCCGCGGCCACGCTTTGGCATCCGAAGGCACATCGCGACTGGGTGCGCCCGGGCGTGATCATGTACGGCGCATCCCCGACGGGCGTGGCGGCGGACATTGACGGCACGGGCCTGATGCCCGCCATGTCGCTCAAGAGCGAGCTGATCGCCATTCAGGATCTGCAGCCGGGCGCGACGATTGGTTACGGCTCGCGCTTTACCGTGGAGCACCCGATGCGCATCGGCATCGTCGCGTGCGGTTATGCCGACGGCTACCCGCGCCATGCGCCGGGCTGGGACGGCAACCATACGCCGGTGCTGGTCAATGGCACGCGCACGCACATCGTGGGCCGCGTGTCGATGGACATGATTACCGTTGACCTGACCGGCGTGCCCGAGGCGCGTGTCGGCACGCCCGTCACGCTGTGGGGCGAAGGCTTGCCGATCGACGATGTTGCGCAGGCCTCTGGCACGGTCGGTTATGAGCTGATGTGCGCACTGGCGCCGCGCGTGCCGGTATCGGTCGAACCGGTCAGCACGGCAGACGCCGGCGACCTGGGCAAGGCCGCTTGAGCGCGGCACCGTCAATACAAAGATCAAGCGGCCGCCGCCCATGCGCGGCGCCGTAAGCGGGGGGTTGTTTGGCCAAGAGCAAGACGGTCTATACGTGCACCGAGTGCGGGGGCACGGCGCCGAAATGGGCGGGGCAGTGCCCGAATTGCCAGCAGTGGAACACGCTGGTGGAAACTGTTGCGCAGCCGACGTCCGGCGCCGGCGCGCGTTTCCAGTCGCTGGCATCGAGCGCGACGGTGCGCAAGCTGTCGGACATCGACGCGGTGGATGTGCCGCGCTTCTCCAGCGGTATCGACGAATTTGACCGCGTATTGGGCGGTGGCCTGGTCAGCGGCGGAGTGGTGCTGATCGGCGGCGATCCGGGCATCGGCAAATCGACGCTGTTGCTGCAAGCGCTGTCCAACCTGTCGGCCGATCGGCGCGTGCTGTATGTGAGCGGCGAAGAATCCGGCTCGCAAATCGCGCTGCGTGCGCGCCGCCTGGGCATCGAGAGCCCGAACCTGGCGTTGCTGGCTGAGATCCAGCTTGAGCGCATCCAGGCGACCATCGAGGTGGAAAAGCCCGAGGTGGTCGTCATCGATTCGATTCAGACGTTGTATTCCGAGGCGCTGACCTCGGCGCCCGGCTCGGTGGCCCAGGTGCGCGAATGCGCGGCGCAACTGACGCGCATTGCCAAGCGACTGGATGTGACCACCATTCTTGTCGGCCATGTGACCAAGGAAGGCGCGCTGGCGGGCCCGCGTGTGCTCGAACACATCGTCGATACGGTGCTGTATTTCGAGGGCGATACGCATTCCGCCTACCGCCTGGTGCGCGCGTTCAAGAACCGCTTTGGCGCCGTTAACGAGCTGGGCGTGTTTGCGATGACGGAGCGTGGCCTGCGTGGCGTGGCCAATCCGTCGGCGCTGTTTCTCTCTCAGCACGAGCAGGTGGTGCCGGGTTCGTGCGTGCTGGTCACGCAGGAGGGCACGCGGCCGTTGCTGGTGGAAATCCAGGCGCTGGTGGATACCGCCAATGTGCCGAATCCGCGCCGCCTTGCGGTGGGCCTGGAGCAGAACCGCCTGGCGATGTTGCTGGCGGTACTGCACCGTCATGCCGGCATTGCGTGCTTTGACCAGGACGTGTTTTTGAACGCGGTGGGCGGCGTGAAGATTACCGAGCCGGCGGCGGACTTGGCGGTGCTGCTGGCGATCCATTCGTCGATGCGCAACAAGGCGCTGCCGCGTGGGCTGGTGGTGTTTGGCGAGATCGGCCTTGCCGGAGAAATCCGCCCGACGCCGCGCGGCCAGGAGCGCTTGAAGGAAGCCGCCAAGCTGGGCTTCTCGATTGCCGTGATCCCGAAATCCAACGCCCCGAAGCAGGCGATCGACGGGCTGGAGGTCATTGCCGTTGAACGTATCGAGCAGGCCATCGACCGCGTGCGGGCGCTGGAGGCTTGATCGTTCAAAATTTCGCAACGGTATCGCTGATGCCATTTGAAAATGCGTGTGCCGTTGCGGTGCGATAATCCGCCAACTTTTCTCTACGACTCCTCTGAACTGACGCCGCCATGCAAGCCAACTCGCGCGCCTTTTTCCTGCTGATTGCCGTGATCTCCTTCGGGGTGGTCGGCTATGCGCTGTACCTGCAGCACGTCGAAGGGCTCCAGCCGTGCCCGCTGTGCATCTTGCAGCGGTTCGCTTTCCTCGGCATTGGCGTGTTCTCGCTGCTGGCGGCGCTGTCATCGGCCACGCGGCTGCTGTGGCATGGCCTGGGGATGCTGTCGGGCCTGGCAGGCCTGTGCGTGGCGGGGTATCACGTATCGCTGCTGCTGAACCCGAAGGCAACGTGCGGTATCGACCCGATCGAGAACTGGGTCAACGCGCTGCCCACTGCCAAATGGTTGCCGCAGGTGTTCGAAGCCGATGGCCTGTGCGTCGGGCCGATGCCGCCGGTGATGGGCCTGTCGGTGCCGGTGTGGTCGCTGATCTGGCTGGTGATTCTGTCGCTGACGCTGGTGGTGGGGATGATCCGCCGCGAGCGCCGCTAAGCCGGAGCCGCAGATCATGCAACGCGTGCTGGTGAGTGCCTGCCTGCTAGGCCAGCCGGTGCGCTATGACGGCGGCACGGTCGTCACTGAAGGCGGTATCCTGGCGCGCTGGCAGATGGAAGGGCGCATCGTGCCGATGTGCCCCGAGATGGCCGGCGGTTTGCCGGTGCCGCGACTGCCCGCAGAAATTCACGGCGAAGGCGGTGGTGCGGCGGTGCTGCGCGGCGTGGCCCGTGTCGTCGAGCACCACGGCCACGATGTCACCGAGGCCTTTGTGCGGGGCGCGCAACGCGCCCTGGAGGCGGCGCAGGCGGCCGGCGCGCAAGTCGCCGTGCTTACCGAGCGCAGCCCGTCCTGCGGTTCTGCATTTCTCTACGACGGAACGTTTTCCAGCCAACTGCAACCCGGCGAGGGCGTCACCGCGGCGCTGCTGCGCCAGCACGGCATCCGCGTGTTCAGCCAGCATCAACTGGAAGAAGCCGCGCGCCTGCTCGATGCGCTGGATCGTGCCGACTCGTCAGTCGGCAAACCTTAGTGGCAGGGCGAGCTGCACGGGCTCGCCGTTCTCCTTCACCACGCTGTTGCGCTCAGCAAAGAGCGGATGTTGCAGCGCTTCTTCCATGCGCAGCACGGGCGTGACACAGCAATCGGCATCGGCAAAACGTTCGGTCCATTCGGCTTGCGTGGCGGTCAGGAACAGCGCAGCAAGTTCATCGCGAATGGCCCGTGCCTCATCGCCGCCAACGCGCTGGCCGAGCGCCCAGTGCTTGTCTTTCCATGCAGGCTTGCCGATGACTTCGCACATCACCTGCCAGAACTTCAATTCGAGTGCGCCGACGGCCATGAAACGGTCGTCTGCGGTGCGATACACGCCGTAGCATGGCACGCCGCCGTTGAGCAGATCGGTGCCTGCGGGGCTCGCCTTGCCGCGCGTGCCGACGGCAAAGAACGCCATCAGGTTGTGTGCGAACACCGAGTCCGTCATTGAAACGTCGACATAGCGGCCGTGGCCCGTGGCGCGCGCATCGACCAGCGCGGCAAGGATGCCGACCACCG
This sequence comes from Burkholderiaceae bacterium 26, assembly GCA_000955795.1. Lineage (GTDB taxonomy): Bacteria > Pseudomonadota > Gammaproteobacteria > Burkholderiales > Burkholderiaceae > Ralstonia > Ralstonia chuxiongensis. The sequence goes on along the minus strand of JYOB01000010.1, from coordinate 93,792 downwards.
CCGTGAGCGCCCCGCCCAGCAGGTCGCCGATCTGCACGTTCGGGACGATGGGCGTGCCGTCTGCGCCGGCGAGCTGATCGAGCATGCCCGCGTAGCCGACGTAGTTGATGTCGTGCCCTGCGGCTTGTGCGAGCGGTCCGTCCTGGCCGTAGCCGCTGATGGAACACATGACGAGCGCGGGGTTGGCCGCGCGCAGCGTGTCCCAGCCAACGCCGAGACGCGCCATGACGCCAGGGCGGAAGCTTTCGATCAGCACATCGGCGTGGCGCACGAGTTCGATCAGGGCTTCGCGGTCTTCGGCGCGCTTGAGGTCGAGCCGCATTTCGGTCTTGCCGCGATTGAGTGAGCGGAAGAACAGGCTCGGACGCTCGGCCGCGCGATCAGCGGAGGAGCGCATCATGTCGCGGGCGTAGTCGCCGGGGCCGGGGTCTTCGATCTTGATGACTTCTGCACCGAGGTCAGCCAGGTGGCGCGTGGCGGCCGGGCCGGGCAGCAGGCGCGTGAGGTCGAGCACGCGCACGCCGGCCAGAGGCTGGTGCGTGGCGGTGTCCGGCGAGGGCGATGTCATCAACAGGTCTCCTTGGCCGGGCACGCCAGCCTCAATTGATTTGTTCGAGTTGGTCGTGCAGCTCGAGCCAGCGCTCTTCCAGCTCGTCGAGTTCAGCGTTCAGTTCAGCCTGGCGGCGCAGGCTTTCCATCATGCGTGTCTTGTTGGCCTCTTCATACGCGGCGCCGTCGGCGAGGAAGGCTTCGATGTCGGCCTTTTCCTTTTGCAGCGGCGCCATGCGTTTTTCGATCGCGTCGACGTTCTTTTGCAGCGGCTTGCGTAGCGCATTCAAGCGTTGACGTTCGGCGGCCTCTTCGCGCTTCTGGTCGCGGCGGTTGGTGGTCGGTGCGCCATCCGCATCGGCCGGAGCAGCCTGTGCGCTGGCAGCAGCACGCTTGGCGGCGGCTTGCTTGAGCAGCCAATCGCGGTAGTCGTCCAGATCGCCGTCGAACGGGGCGACGGTGCCCTGGCCGACGAGCAAAAACTGGTCGGTCGTGGCACGCAGCAGATGCCGGTCGTGCGAGACGAGGATCAGCGTGCCGTCGAACTGGGCCAGCGCCATCGTCAGCGCTTCGCGCGTGTCGAGATCCAGGTGGTTGGTCGGCTCGTCAAGCAGCAGCAGGTTGGGGCGCTGCCAGACGATCAGGGCGAGCGCCAGGCGCGCCTTCTCGCCGCCCGAGAACGGCTCGATGGGCGAGGTCGCCATGTCGCCGCGGAAGTTGAAGCTGCCGAGAAAGTCGCGCAGCTCCTGCTCACGAACGTCCGGCGCCAGACGCGCCAAGTGCAGCAGCGGCGAGGCGTGGTCGTCCAGCGTTTCCAACTGGTGCTGAGCGAAGTAGCCGATCTGCAGGCCCTTGCCGCGTCGGATCGTGCCGGACAGCGGTGCCAGTGTTTCTGCCAGCGTTTTCACCAGCGTCGACTTGCCCTGGCCGTTGGCACCCAGCAGGCCGATGCGCTGGCCGGTCTGGATCGAAAACGTCAGGTGTTTGAGGATGGTGATGGGCTCGTCGACGCTTGGGCCGGGATAGCCGCAATCGACGCCTTCAAACGTGAGCATCGGATTGGGCGCCGCATCGGGCTCGCGGAATTCAAACGAGAAGCCCGCCGCCGCGTGCACGGGCGCGAGACGCTCCATGCGCTCCAGCGCCTTGACGCGGCTCTGCGCCTGCTTGGCCTTGCTGGCCTTGGCCTTGAAGCGCGTGATGAACGATTCGAGATGCGCGATCTGCTTCTGCTGCCGCGCGTACGACGCTTCTTGCAGCGCCATCTGCTGCAGGCGTTGCGTCTCGAACTGCGTGTAGTTGCCGCCGTAGCGTTTGAGTTTCTGGTTCTCGATATGCAGTGTGACGTTGCACACGCCGTCGAGGAATTCGCGGTCGTGCGAAATCATCACCAGCGTGCCGGCGTAGCGCGACAGCCAGTCTTCCAGCCAGACCACGGCATCCAGATCCAGGTGGTTGGTCGGCTCATCGAGCAGCAGCAGGTCGGACGGACACATCAGCGCCTGGGCCAGATTCAGGCGCATGCGCCAGCCGCCCGAGAAGCTCGCCACGGGTTGCGTGGTCTGCGCCATCGTGAAACCGAGGCCGAGCAGCAGCGCCTGCGCGCGTGCCGGAGCGGTGTAGCCGTCGGCATCGGCGAAGGCGGTGTGGGCTTCAGCTTGCGCGTGGCCGTCGTGCGCGGCTTCGGCCGCAGCGAGGCGGCGTTCGATGTCGCGCAGGCGGGTGTCGCCGTCGAGCGTGTAGTCGAGCGCGCTGCGGTCGACTGCCGGCGTTTCCTGCGCCACGTGGGCGACCTGCCAGGTAGGCGGGATGGCGACTTCGCCGCCGTCGGCGTGCAGCTCGCCGCGCAGCATGGAAAACAGCGTGGATTTGCCGCTGCCATTCACGCCGACAAGGCCGACCCGTTCACCGGGGTTGAGTGTGGCGGTGGCGTGGTCGAACAGCACCTTGGTGCCACGCTGGAGGACGAGGTCGTCGAATCGGATCACGAAAAACTGCGCTTGAAGGCAAATCGGAGAAGGGTGCGATTGTAGCGTGCTGCGTCGCACGATCCTGGCGCAACGCCGGCGTTTGGACTGGTGCATTGCACCGTGGCGAGGCCGCGCTCGCCCCCGATTCGTGCGTGGGCCTTCGACCTAGGGAAAACCATATGCCCCTGTGAAAGTTTTTTTCTTTACATGGCCGATTCGTGAAAATACATTTACACAAAATTTTCACGACCCAGGAACATGGCGAAATCCACCAGCAAGCGTACGGATGTGTCGAAAGGCGCATTTGCCGCCGATGCGACGGTCTCCGAGCGCATCGGAGCGGCCCTTGCCACGCTCACGCCCGCGCACCAGCGCATGGCGGAATACGTGCTGGCGAATCCGTTCCGCGCGGCCACCATGCGCATCGACGAGTTTGCTGCCGCGGTGGACATGTCGATTGCCACGGCCAACCGCTTTGCGCTGGCGCTGGGCTTTGACGGCTATCCGCAGTTCCGTGCCGGGCTGTTGCGGGGCTTTGAAGCGACGCTCGCACCGGTGGAAAAGCTGCGCCACGAGCTGGCACGCCCCGCCACCAGTGCCGAGATCTTTGCCGCCTCGCTCAACGAAGACATCGCCAACCTTGACGCCACGCGCCGCATGCTCGACCCCGCAGCGTGTGAGCGCGCGGTCGACGCCATCCTGGGCGCACAGCGCATCTACGTGATGGGCTTTGGCGCCAGCGGTTACCTGGCGGGCCTGCTGCGCCATGGGCTCGACCTGTACTGCGACACGGTGATCTCCGTTTCGCAGCCGGGCGGCGCTTCGGATGCGGCGCGCCAACTGCGCAAGATCGGGCCGAAGGATCTGCTGATCGCCATCGCATTCCCGCGCTATGCGGCAGACACCATCACGCTGGCCAAGCAGGCGGGCAAGCAAGGCTGCCAACTGCTGGCTCTGACAGACAGCCCCACATCGCCGCTCGCGCCGCTGGCCGACATTGCGTTGTATGCGCGGCCAGAGCGGCAGTTCTCGGCCACGTCTGACACCGCTGCCGTGGCGCTTTTCGAAGCGCTGTGCGGCGCAGTGGCGCATCGCTCGGCGCATTCGCTGGAATCGGCCGAACGCCTGACTGAATTCGTATTGCCGTGGCTGCATACCGGGCAGGCGCCGCGCGCCAACGACGCGACGAACACTGCCGACGCCCCCACGAAGACCCCACGCGGCCGCAAACGCACCGCTGAAAACTGATTTACATCGAGCCACGCATGACTACGCCCATCCTCGCCATTCACGGCGGCGCCGGCACCATCACCCGCACGGCCATGAGTGCCGACAAGGAAGCCGCTTACCAGCAGGCGCTTAACGACATCCTGGCCGCAGGGCAACGCATCCTCGTGGATGGCGGCAGCGCTCTGGATGCCGTGACCGAAGCCGTGCGCCTGCTCGAAGAGTGCCCGCTGTTCAACGCCGGCAAGGGCGCGGTGCTGACCAGCGCCGGCACGTACGAACTTGATGCGTCGATCATGGATGGCGCCACGCTGGCCGCCGGCGCAGTCACTTGCGTCAAGCGCTTGCGCAACCCGATTCTCGCGGCCCGCGCCGTGATGGAGCGCAGCGAGCACGTGCTGTTCACCTCCGAGGGCGCCGAGGCTTTCGCGCGAGCGCAGGGCCTGGAGTTTGTCGAGCCCGACTACTACTACACCGAAGCGCGCTACGCCCAATGGCAGCGCGCCCGCCAGCAAGATGGCATGGCGCTGCTCGATCACGATGCCGCGTCGCTCGTGGCCAAGGAAGCCGCTCCCATCGACCCGGACAGCAAGTTCGGCACCGTGGGTGCCGTGGCATGCGACGCGCAAGGGCGCTTGGCTGCCGCCACCTCCACGGGCGGCGTTACCAACAAGAAGGTCGGCCGCGTGGGCGACACGCCCATCGTCGGCGCGGGTTGCTTTGCGAACAACGTTGCGGCGGTGTCGTGTACCGGCACGGGCGAGATGTTCATCCGCGCCGTGGCTGCCTACGACGTTGCCGCGCAGATGGAATACGCCGGCAAGTCGCTGGCTGACGCGAGCGACGACGTGGTCATGCGCAAGCTGATGGCCATCAACGGCCGCGGCGGCCTGATTGCCGTGGACGCGCAAGGCAACGTCGCGTTGCCGTTCAACACAGAAGGGATGTACCGCGGGTTCGCACGCGGCGCGCAAGCGCCCGTTGTGTCGATCTATCGGTAAGAGGCTGAAGCCGCCAAGCAGGACAGCAGGAGATTTTTCGTGACAGCAACCAAACAGCCGCGTGCCAACAGCGTCATTGCGATGCCCGATCAGCGCATCGTGCAGGTGCAAGACCTGAGCGTGCGCTTTGCCACGTCCGAGCGCGTGGTCGACGCGGTGCGCAACCTGTCGTTCCACGTCGATCGGGGCGAGACGCTGGCCGTGGTGGGCGAATCGGGCTCGGGCAAGTCGGTGACGTCGCTGGCGCTGATGCGGCTGGTGGAGCACGGGGGCGGCAAGATCGTCGGCGGGCAGATGCACTTGCGCCGCCGCAACGGCGAAGTGCTGGACTTGGCCAACGCCAGCCCAGCCGCCATGCGCGGTGTGCGCGGCGCCGATATCGCGATGATCTTCCAGGAGCCGATGACCTCGCTCAACCCGGTGTTCACCGTGGGCGAGCAGATTGCCGAATCGATTCGTCTGCACCAGGGCAAGACGCATAGCCAGGCCAAGGCCGAAGCGCTGCGCATGCTGGAACTGGTGCGCATTCCCGAAGCGCGCAATGTGCTGGGGCGCTATCCGCATCAGCTGTCGGGCGGCATGCGCCAGCGCGTGATGATTGCGATGGCGCTGTCATGCAAGCCGTCACTGCTGATTGCCGACGAGCCGACCACCGCGCTGGACGTGACCATCCAGGCGGAAATCCTGCAACTGATCCGCGCGCTGCAGCAGGAGCTGCAGATGGCCGTGGTGTTCATCACGCATGACATGGGTGTGGTGGCGGAAGTGGCCGACCGCGTGCTTGTCATGTACAAGGGTGACCGCGTGGAAGAGGGCCCGTCGGCCACCGTGTTCGCACAACCGGCGCATCCGTATACGCGTGCGCTGCTGTCAGCTGTGCCGCGCCTGGGCTCGATGCAAGGCACCGATGGCCCGGCGCGTTTTCCGCTGTTGCGCGTGGACGGCACGTCCGCTGCGGTGGATACGACACCGCAACCGGCTGCGTCGCACGAAGTGCAACCCATTTTGCGTGTGCGGGATCTCGTCACGCGCTTTGATGTGCCCACGGGCATCTTCGGCCGCGTCACGCGCCGGGTGCATGCGGTGGAGCAGGTCAGCTTTGATCTCTACCCTGGTGAGACGCTGGCGCTGGTCGGCGAATCGGGCTGCGGCAAGTCGACGACGGGACGGTCGCTCTTGCGTCTGGTGGAGTGCCAGAGCGGCAGCATCGAATTTGCCGGCCAGAACATCGGCGAGTTGAAGGGGCCTGCGCTCCAGACGCTGCGCCGAAACATCCAGTTCATCTTCCAGGACCCATTCGCCTCGCTGGACCCGCGCGTGCCGGTCGGCTACTCGATCATGGAGCCGCTGCTGGTGCACAAGGTGGCCTCCGGCAAAGAGGCGCAGCAACGCGTGGAGTGGCTGCTCGACAAGGTGGGCCTGCAGGCCGCGCACGCGTCGCGCTATCCGCACGAGTTCTCGGGCGGCCAGCGCCAGCGCATCTGCATTGCGCGCGCGCTGGCGTTGAATCCGAAGGTGGTGATTGCCGATGAGTCGGTGTCCGCGCTCGATGTGTCGATCCAGGCGCAGATCGTCAACCTGATGCTCGACCTGCAGAAGGAGTTTGGCGTCGCGTTCCTGTTCATCTCGCACGACATGGCGGTGGTGGAACGCATCAGCCATCGCGTGGCGGTGATGTACCTCGGCCAGATCGTCGAGATCGGCCCGCGCCGCGCCATCTTCGAAAACCCGCAGCATCCCTACACGAAGAAGCTGATGTCGGCGGTGCCGATTGCGGACCCGGCACGCCGCCATCTGAAGCGAGAACTCTCCACGCACGAAATTCCCAGCCCGATCCGTGCCATTGGCGACATGCCGGTGGTGCAGCCGTTGGTGCAAGTGGCGCCAGACCACTTTGTTGCCCGCCATTCGATTGGCGGCGCGTATTGAAAGCAATGAAGAACGCAGTGAAGTCAAAAACTTCTTTGAGGAGGAAGGACATGTTCAATCGATTCTCGCATCGGCTTACTTCGGCCCCGCGTGCAGCTATGGTTGCCAGCGGCCTGGCGCTGGCGGCATTCACCGTGCCGGCCTTTGCCGCCAAGGACGCCGTGATGGCGGTCTACTCGACCTTCACCACGATGGACCCGTACGACGCCAACGACACGCTGTCGTTCAGCGCCGCCAAGTCGTTCTATCAAGGGCTGTTCGGCTTCGACAAGGACATGAAGCTGGTCAACGTGCTGTGCGACAGCTACGAAGTCAGCAAGGATGGCCTGGTCTATACGTTCAAGCTGCACAAGGGTGTGAAGTTCCACGACGGCACCACGTTTGATGCCAACGCCGTCAAGGCCAACCTGGACCGCGTGACGGACCCGGCCAACAAGCTCAAGCGTTTCGTGCTGTTCAACCGCGTGGCCAAAACCGAAGTCGTTGATCCGTACACCGCACGCGTGACGCTCAAGGAGCCGTTCTCGCCGTTCATCAACGTGCTGGCCCACCCGTCAGCGGCCATGATCTCGCCAACGGCGCTCAAGAAATACGGCAAGGACATCGCCTTCCACCCGGTCGGCACGGGCCCGTTCGAGTTTGTCGAGTGGAAGCAGACCGATTACCTGAAGGGCAAGAAGTTCGACGGCTACTGGAAGCACGGCCTGCCGAAGATCGACACCATTACCTGGAAGCCGGTGGTCGACAACAACACGCGCGCCACCATCATGCAGACGGGCGAGGCCGACTTCGCGTTCACGATTCCGTTCGAGCAGGCTGCGGTGCTCAAGAGCAGCCCGAAGGTTGATCTGATTGCCGCGCCGTCGATCATCCAGCGCTATGTCAGCTTCAACACCAAGGTGAAGCCGTTCGACAATCCCAAGGTGCGTCAGGCCATCAACTACGCCATCAACAAGGATGCGTTGACCAAGGTGGCGTTTGCCGGTTACGCCGTGCCGGCCGAAGGTGTGGTGCCGCCGGGCGTGGATTACTCCGTCAAGCTGGGCCCGTGGCCGTACAACCCGGCCAAGGCGAAAGAGTTGCTGAAGGAAGCCGGCTACCCGAACGGCTTCGAGACGCAACTGTGGTCGGCCTATAACCACACGACGGCGCAGAAGATCATCCAGTTCGTGCAGCAGCAACTGGCCCAGGTTGGCATCAAGACGTCGGTGCTGGCGCTGGAAGCCGGCCAGCGTGTCGAGCGTGTGGAAAGCGTGCCCAAGCCGGAAGACGCCGGCGTGCGCATGTACTACGCAGGCTGGTCGTCGTCGACGGGTGAGTCGGATTGGGCGCTGCGTCCGCTGCTGGCATCGGAAGCCATGCCGCCCAAGTCGTTCAACACCGCGTACTACAAGAACGAGCAGGTGGATGCCGACATCGCTGGCGCACTGCGCACGACCGATCGCGCTGAGAAGTCGAAGCTCTACACCGATGCACAGAAGCGCATCTGGGAAGACGCACCGTGGGCCTTCCTGGTGACGGAAAAGATCGTCTACGCGCGCTCGAAGCGTCTGTCGGGTGCCTACGTGGCGCCGGACGGTTCGTTCAGCTTCGACGACATCGACATCAAGCAATAAGTCTCATTGCCGTACCGGCCCGCGCACCCGTTGCGCGGGCCATTGAATTGCCGCCTGCGGTGGATTTGCCATGCTGAACTACTTCATTAAACGTGTGCTGGGCGTGATCCCGACACTGCTGATCGTGGCAGTGCTGGTGTTCCTGTTCGTGCACCTGTTGCCGGGCGACCCGGCGCGACTGGCTGCCGGCCCCGAAGCGGACCCGGCCACCGTCGAGCTGGTCCGCGCCGATCTCGGGCTCGATAAGCCGATGCACGAGCAGTTCGTGCGCTTCTTCGCCAACGCGCTGCGCGGCGAGTTTGGCAACTCGATCCGCACCAAGCGCCCGGTGAGCGAAGAGATTGGCGAGCGCTTCTGGCCCACGCTCAACCTGACGATTGCCAGCATGGTGTGGGCGGTGATCTTCGGCATGGTGATCGGCATCACGTCTGCCGTATGGCGCAACAAGTGGCCGGACCGTCTGGGCATGACGCTCGCCGTGTCGGGCATCTCGTTTCCTGCGTTCGCGCTGGGCATGCTGCTCATGGAAGTGTTCTCGGTCCAGCTTGGCTGGTTGCCGGCCATCGGTGCGGACACCTGGCAGCACTACATCCTGCCGTCGCTCACGCTGGGCGCTGCGGTGGCCGCCGTGATGGCGCGCTTCACGCGTGCATCGTTTGTGGAAGTGCTGCAGGAAGATTTCGTGCGCACCGCCCGTGCCAAGGGCGTGCGCGAGACGGTGGTGGTCATCAAGCATTGCCTGCGCAACGCGATGATCCCGGTGGTGACGATGATGGGCCTGCAGTTCGGCTTCCTCCTCGGCGGCTCGATCGTTGTGGAAAAGGTGTTCAACTGGCCAGGCCTCGGTCGCCTGCTGGTGGATGCGGTCGAGATGCGCGATTACCCGATCATCCAGGCCGAGGTGCTGCTGTTCTCGCTGGAGTTCATCCTGATCAACCTGGTGGTGGACATGCTGTACACCGTGATCAACCCGACCATCCGCTACAAGAAGTAAGGAGACCGCCATGACACAAGCCGCAAGCCCGGCGGTCGCGCCGCAAGCCACCACCGAACCTGTCCGCACCCCGTGGACGGAGTTCTGGCGCAAGTTCCGCAGGCAGCATCTGGCGATGGGCGCCGGTGTGTTCGTGATCGCGCTGGTGGTGATCGCCATCCTCGCGCCGCACATCGTGCCGTTCGACCCGGAAAACTATTTCGATTACGACGCGCTCAACGCGGGCCCGTCGGCACAGCATTGGTTCGGCGTCGACTCGCTGGGCCGCGACATCTTCAGCCGCATCCTGATGGGCACGCGCATCTCGCTGGAAGCGGGCTTTGTGTCGGTCATCATCGGCGCCATCATAGGCACCATGCTGGGCCTGCTGGCCGGCTACTACGAAGGCTGGTGGGACCGCATCGTCATGCGCATCTCCGACGTGTTGTTCGCCTTCCCGGGCATTCTGCTGGCCATCGGCATCGTGGCGATCCTGGGCAACGGCATGATCAACGTGATCTTTGCCGTGGCGGTGTTCAGCATTCCGGCATTTGCGCGGCTGGTGCGCGGCAACACGCTCATGCTCAAACACCTGACGTATGTGGAAGCCGCGCGCAGCATTGGCGCGTCCGACTGGACGATCATCATGCGGCACATCCTGCCGGGCACGATTTCGTCCATCGTCGTGTATTTCTCGATGCGGATCGGCACCTCGATCATCACCGCGGCCAGCCTCTCGTTCCTGGGCCTGGGCGCACAGCCGCCCACGCCAGAGTGGGGCGCCATGCTCAACGAGGCACGCGCCGACATGGTGACGGCGCCGCACGTGGCCATCTTCCCGAGCCTGGCGATCTTCCTGACCGTGCTGGCATTCAACCTGTTGGGCGACGGCCTGCGCGACGCGCTGGACCCGAAGATCGACCGTCGCTGAGTTGTTCATATGTCTCTGAGCCTTCCTCACATCGGCGCATTGCCAGCCGGCGCACGCAACAGCATCACCGACGTGGCCGGGGTGGCCGTCGGCCATGCCACCATTGCCGGCGGTGACATCCAGACCGGCGTGACGGTGGTACGCCCGCATGCGGGCGACCCGTTCTGCGACAAGGTGCCCGCGGCCAGCGCGGTGCTCAACGGCTTCGGCAAGAGCATCGGCCTGGTGCAGGTGGATGAGCTGGGCGTGCTGGAAACGCCGATTGCGCTGACCAACACGTTTGCCGTGGGCGCCGTGGCGCAGGCGCAGATCCGCCAGGCTGTTGCAGCCAACCCGCAGATCGGTCGTGCATGGTCGACCGTCAATCCGCTCGTCTTCGAATGCAATGACGGTTATCTGAACGACCTGCAGGCATTTGCTGTGCAGGACGTGCACTACGACGCGGCCTACGCTGCGGCGGCCGAGGCGTTCGAGCAAGGTGCGGTTGGGGCAGGGCGGGGGATGTCGTCGTTTGGCGTGAAGGGCGGTATCGGTTCTGCGTCACGCGTGGTGACGCTCGCTGACGGCGCGCAACGCACGGTCGGCGCGCTGGTGCTGTCCAACTTTGGAGTGGCGGAAAACCTGACGCTTGGCGGGCGCAATGTCGGTGCAGATCTGGCGAAAGCGCTGGCCGCAAGTACCCCGGAGCCGGAGAAGGGCTCGATCATCATGCTGCTTGCCACCGACGCGCCGCTGGATGCGCGCCAGTTGCGCCGTCTCGCCTTGCGCGCAGGCGCCGGTCTGGCACGCACCGGCTCTGTTTTTGGCCATGGCAGCGGCGATATCGCGCTGGCATTCTCCACCGCTTACACCGTGCCGCACGAAGGCAACCGCGCCATGCCGGCCGTCGCCATGACGCACGAATCGCTTCTCGACCCGCTGTTCCAGGCCGCCGCCGACAGCGTCGAACAGGCCATCGTGCACGCGCTGTTCCAAGCCACAGCCGTCACCGGCCGCGACGGCAACACGCGCCGCGCACTGACTGAATTGCTCTGACCTGACCTCATGCGAATCCTGATTTCCGCCGACATCGAAGGCGTAGCCAACGTGTTCCACCCCGAGCAGACGCGCGCCGGCAATGGTGAATACGAACGCGCCCGCCGCTGGATGACCGCGGAAGCCGACGCCGCTGTCCGTGGCGCCTTCGACGGTGGTGCGACCGATGTGCTCGTCAACGATTCGCACGGCGGTTTCCGCAACCTCATCCCAGATTCCATCGACCGTCGTGCACGCTTCGTGCTCGGCAAGCCGCGTTACCTGAGCATGATGGCCGGCGTGGACGGCTGCGACGCCGTCTGCATGATCGGCTACCACGCCCGTGCCGGCAGCCGCGGCGTGCTGGCGCACACCATCAACAGCTTTGCGTTTGCGCGCGTCTGGTTCAACGAGCAGGAACTGGGCGAAGCCGGCCTCTACGGCGCCCTGGCCGGCGAGCGTGGCGTGCCGGTTGCCGTTGCCAGCGGCGACGATGTGTTCATCAGAGAAACGAAGCCGCTGCTCCCGCACACCACGTTTGTCGAGACCAAGCAGGCCGAGGGCCAGAATGCAGGGACATCGCTCTCGCCAGAGCAGTCGTGCGAAGCCATTTACGCAGCGGTGAAGGCGACGGTACAGCGCGGGCACTTCAGCATGCCGCTGCGCATCCAGGCCCCGATCGTGTGCCGCCTGCAAACGCAAACGCCGGTACTGGCTGACCTGTTCTGCCAGTGGCCCGCCTTGGAACGCGTAGACGGCACGATGCTGCGCTTCGCCGCCGACTCCGTAGAGCATGCCGTGCGCATGCTCAACAGCCTCTCCGCCATGTCCGCGATGCTGCGTTAAGCGTCACTCAGCACATCACAGCGCCAGCGCACGCACCCCGACGGTTTGGCCGTTGACGTTCCTGCCCTAGATGGCGCCTTGAATTTCTGTAAGCGGGCGGAAAAAAGAAGGACCGCTGCCTGAGCGCAGCGAGTTTCGGTCCTTCTCCGCCCGGTTACGGAAATTCAAGGAATCTTTCGCCATCTCGGGCGCGCCTTTCTTTGCCTACCTATCTTTGGCAAGACAAAGAAAGTAGGTCGGCCCCGGCAGGGGACGAAACAGGGGTGGACCAAAAACGCCAACCCCAGCGTAAACTTCAGGATATCCAACCCCGAAGGAGCCCCTCATGACCCGCGCACTCACACTGAGCATGCTGCTGTGTGCGCTAGCACTAACGGCCTGCGACCGCCGCCCGTCACCGGCCAATCCGCCTACGCCGCAGACGTCGAAGGTCGAAAAGGCCGCCGCCGCCCTGGCCAAAGCCGCCGCAGAGTTCAAATGCCCCGGGCCATCCGCGCGCTTCATGTTGGACGACGGCACCAACCGTGGTCCCAAACAACCGGTCCGCACCAACTGCACAACCGCCTACGCCACCTGCGACGCACAGTCGCAGGCGGTCTTCGACCATTGCCCGAGCGGCCAGGTATTCGACAAACGTTTTGGTATCTGCGTCGTGAAAGACGCGTGTGACGAGGTGAAGTCGTGACGCCGTTGCGGCAACCGCGGCATTGTCCGAGTGTTGTACTCAGCGCGCCGGGTTCCGAACTTCAAATGGCGGGTTCAACACTCGGCGTATGAGGTTCTGAACGGCAATCACCGAGTTCTGGACCCGATGTGTGGGGCTTGGAACTCGGAGACTCGGCGTTCCGATCGCCAGATATCGAGTTCGGAACCTCAATGTTGGCGTCTGGAACCCGAAACGCCGGGTTCGGAACCCCGATCATGAGGTTCCGAACGCCAACCTGTTGGGTTCCGAACCTGGTGCGTGGAGTTCGGAACCCCATGCGCTTAAAGCGCCTCGCGCGTGACCAGGAATACCTGGTCTTCGCCGGCGCTTGTCGGCAGCCAGACCAAATCAAGATCGGGGAACGCCGCTTCAACGTTTTCACGCTCGTTGCCGATTTCCACCACGAGCACGCCGTGCGGCTTCAGATGGCGTGGTGCGTCGGCCAGAATGCGACGCACGATGTCCATGCCGTCGGTGCCGCCTGCCAGGGCCATGCGCGGCTCGGCGCGGTATTCCGGCGGTAGTGCCTGCATCGACGTCTCGTTCACGTACGGCGGGTTCGTCAGGATCACGTCGTAATGCACGCCCGGCGGCAGCGGCGCATACAGATCGCCTTCGTGCAGGCGGATGCGCTCCTCCAGGTGGTAATCCGCGACGTTGCGATTGGCTACCACCAGTGCGTCCGGCGACAGGTCCACCGCGTCGATGGTCGCATTGGGCCATTGCAGCGCAGCCAGGATCGACAGGCAGCCCGAGCCGGTGCACAGCTCCAGCACATCGGTCGGGCCGTCCTCCTGGTCAATCCACGGCTCCAGCCCGTCTTCCAGCAATTCGCCGATGAAGCTGCGCGGCACGATCACGCGCTCGTCCACGTAGAAGCGCATGCCGTGCATGAACGCCTCGTGCGTGATGTACGCGGCGGGCACGCGGTCGACGGCGCGGCGCTCGATCACCTTGAGCACGGCAGCGACTTCTTCGGGCAGCAGGCGCGCGTCCATGAACGGCTCCAGCGTGTCGATCGGCAGATGCAGCGTGTGCAGGATCAGGTATGCGGCTTCGTCGTAGGCGTTTTCGCTGCCATGGCCGAAAACAAGGCCGGCGGCGGTGAAGCGCGATACGGCGTAGCGCAGCAGGTCGCGAACCGTCGTGAACGGGTGGGAGGCGGGCAGGGTAGGCGTGGTCATGGGTGGCGTGAAATGTGGCTCAGCGTTGGGTGGCAGCGAGCAGGTCGACGTAGGCTACGTCGAGCAGGTCGGATTCGGCAATGCCGAGGGAGTGCATCAGTTGATGGGCGATCTTCACACCGTCGTCTTCGGATTGCGCATCGTGCAGCACGACTTCAAGCTCGACGAAATCGCCGAGGTTTTTCACCGCATCTACATGAATGCGCGTCTGACCGGTGAGATAAAGCTGGCGCACCTTGATGACCCGGCCGGCGGTGCCGATGGCAGCGGCCAGCGTGTCGCGCAGGGCGTCGGGCGCGCTGGTCGGAACGATGTGGTAGTTCGACACACGCGGGCCGGTGCTGTTGGCGCGGAAGTAGTGGATCAACTCGCCGCGCTCGGGCGAGAACTGCCGCAGCTTCAGGCGTCCATTCGCACAGGCGAAGAACGTGTCGTCCTGCTCGATGCGTTCGGGGCCCGAATCCGCAATGGCAGCCGCGCGCTCAATGAGGGCTGCCACATCGCGCACACGCGCCTTGATCTCGACATTGCGCGCCATCTGGGCGACCTCAGGCGATCAAGGTTTCCAAGACGCGGCGATACACGTTTTTCAGCGGCTCGATGAAAGCCACCTCCACGTGTTCGTCGATCTTGTGGATGCTCGCATTCGGCGGCCCGAACTCGATCACCTGCGGGCAGATCTTGGCGATGAAGCGGCCGTCCGACGTGCCGCCCGTGGTCGAAAGCTCGGTCGTCACGCCGCACTCGGCCTGGATGGCGGAGGCAAGGGCTTCGGACAGGTCGCCGCGCTCGGTCAGGAAGGGCTCGCCGCCCAGGGTCCAGTCGAGCGTGTAGTCGAGGCCGTGCGCATCGAGAATGCCGTGCACGCGCGCCTTCAGGCCGTCCGGCGTGCTTGCGGTTGAGAAGCGGAAGTTGAAGTCGATCGTGACGTGGCCGGGAATGATGTTCGTCGCGCCCGTGCCGCCGTGGATGTTCGACATCTGCCATGTGGTCGGCGGGAAGTAGGCGTTGCCGTCGTCCCACTTGGCAGCGGCCAGTTCCGCCAGCGCAGGCGCGGCCAAGTGGATCGGGTTCTTGGCCAGATGCGGATAGGCGATGTGGCCTTGCACGCCATTGACCGTGAGCTTGCCCGACAGCGAACCGCGCCGCCCGTTCTTCACCATATCGCCGAGTGTCGACACCGACGTCGGTTCACCGACCACGCAGTAATCGAGGCGCTCGCCACGTGCACGCAGCAGGTCGCACACCTTGACGGTGCCGTCGTGCGCTGGGCCTTCTTCGTCGCTGGTGATCAGGAAGCCGATCGAGCCGGCGTGGTCGGGATGCTTGGCAACGAACTCTTCCGATGCCACCACGAAGCCGGCAATCGACGTCTTCATGTCTGCCGCGCCGCGGGCGTAGAGCTTGCCGTCGCGGTGCGTGGGCTCGAATGGGTCGGAGTGCCATTGCTCGACGGGGCCGGTCGGCACCACATCGGTGTGGCCGGCGAAGACGAGCAGCTTGCCGTCGGTGCCCGCACGGCCGCGCTTGACGGCCCACAGGTTGGTCACGCGAAAGTGGTCGGGGCCGCTGACCACGGTTTCGCATTCGAAACCGGCGGCGGTCAGGCGTTCGATCAGCACGTCCTGGCAGCCCTTGTCTTCGGGCGTGACGGAGCGGCGGCGGATCAGGTCTTCGGTGAGGGCAAGCGTGGGCAGCATGTTCGACATGACGACGGTCACGGTGATGTTGTTGTGATTAGAACAGGGCGGCGTACTGATCCGCCGAGAAGCCGACGTTGACGGTCTTGCCGTGCACCAGCACCGGACGCTTGATCAGCGATGGGTTGGCCTGCATCAGCGCGATGGCGCCAGCCTCGTCTTCGGCACGAGTCTTGTCGGCATCCGACAGGGCGCGCCACGTGGTGCCCTTGCGGTTGAGTAGCGTGGTGAGCGGCACATGTTTGAGCCAGCCGGACAGCATGTCGGCGCTCACGCCTTGCTTCTTGAAATCGTGAAAGGTGTAGGCAACGCCGTTCGATTCGAGCCACGTGCGGGCTTTCTTCACGGTGTCGCAATTGGGGATGCCATGCAGGGTCGTCATGGTGGGATTCGCAATCAGTGTCGAGAGGCTTGCAGGGCAAAGGCGAGGGCTGCAACGGCCAGTGCAAAACCGACCGACGCCAGCCACGTCATGCGCTTGAGGCGGCGCTCCAGGCGCGCGGCTTCATCGCGCAGGGCATCGATGGTGATGGCGTGCTGTTCGGCCAGCAGCTTGACGGATTCGGCCTGCTGCAGGATCGCCGCTTCCAGCTCGGCAATCCGTGTATTCGGGTCGGGCGCGGCGCCTTCTGCGCGGGCAGGTTCGGTGCCGGTTTTCTTGCGGTTCTTGAACTTGTCGATGGTCTTGTTTGCCTGCTCCAGGATAGTGGGCAGCAGCGACAAGACAGTACCGATGGTGTTTGGATCAAGACCCATGATGCGTTGGCGCAGCTTGCCGAAGCGGGTGCCTCTGGCATTGAGTTTGGACATGGCTGCGCTTCAGGTGGTTGGCATGCCCGCAAGACTAGCAGGCATGCCTTGCGCCGGCGCTTAATCGCCGCGCAGCAGCTCGTTCAGGCCAACCTTGGCGCGCGTCTTCGCGTCGACCTTCTTGACGATCACGGCGCAGTACAGGCTGTGCGTGCCATCCTTCGACGGCAGGTTGCCCGCCACCACCACCGAGCCCGCCGGGATGCGGCCGTAGCTGACTTCACCGGTTTCGCGGTCGTAGATCTTGGTCGACTGGCCCAGGTACACGCCCATCGAGATCACCGAGTTTTCTTCAACGATCACGCCTTCCACCACTTCCGAGCGCGCGCCGATGAAGCAGTTGTCTTCGATGATGACCGGGTTGGCCTGCAGCGGCTCCAGCACGCCGCCGATGCCCACGCCGCCCGACAGGTGAACGTTCTTGCCGATCTGTGCGCACGAACCGACGGTGGCCCACGTGTCGACCATCGTGCCTTCGTCAACGTAAGCGCCGATGTTCACGTACGACGGCATCAGCACGGCGTTCTTGGCGATGAACGAGCCACGGCGCGCCACAGCCGGCGGCACCACGCGGAAGCCACCAGCGGCGAAGTCTTCGGCCGTGTAGTTGGCGAACTTGCTCGGCACCTTGTCGTAGAACTGCGTAAAGCCACCAGCAGCCATCGGGGCGTTGTCTTCCAGGCGGAACGACAGCAGCACGGCCTTCTTGATCCACTGATTGACGATCCACTCGCCGTCCTTCTTCTCGGCCACGCGCAGCGCGCCACGATCGAGCTGACCGATCACGTTGGCGACGGCTTCACGAACATCGGCCGGAGCGGCCTTGGGCGACAGGTTGGCGCGGTCTTCCCACGCTTGATCGATCAGGGATTGCAGTTGTTGCGTCATGGCTGTGTTCGCTCTAGGAGAAATTCGAAAAAGGGTAAGGGGTCAGCGCTGCTGACAGAACTCGACGATCCGGCGGGCACCTTCCAGGCATTCGTCCACGCCGGCCACCAGCGCGATGCGCACATAGCCCTGGCCTGGATTCGTGCCGTGCGCCTCGCGGGCAAGGTAGCTGCCCGGCAGCACGGCGACGTTCTTGGCCGCCAGCAGTTGGCGTGCGAATTCAGTGTCCGACAGGCCTGTGCGTTTGACGTTGGCCCACAGGTAAAAGGCCGCATCGGGCAGGGCCACATCCAGCACCTCGGCCAGCATCGGCGTGACCTGCTGGAACTTCTTGACGTACTGCGCGCGGTTGTCACGCACGTGGGTTTCGTCGTTCCACGCAGCGATGCTAGCGGATTGCACCGACGGGCTCATCGCGCTGCCGTGATACGTGCGATACAGCAGGTAGGCCTTGAGCAGCTTGGCATCGCCGGCCACGAAACCGGAGCGCATGCCCGGCACGTTGGAGCGCTTGGATAGGCTTGAGAACATCACCAGGCGGTCAAAGCTGCGGCCCAGCTGATGCGCAGCCCGCAGCGCGCCCAGCGGCGGGTTGGCCTCGTCGAAATAGATTTCGGAATAGCACTCGTCCGAGGCGATGACGAAGCCGTATTCGTCGGACAGCGCGAAGAGTTGTTTCCAGTCTTCCAGCGTGAGCACGGCGCCTGTCGGGTTGCCCGGGCTGCAGACGAAGACGAGTTGCACGTTACGCCATTCTTCCGGCGTGATCGCCGCGAAATCGGGCGCGTAGTTGCGTGCCGGGTCGCTGTTCGCGAACAGCGGTGTGGCGCCGGCCAGCAGCGCCGAGCCTTCATAGATTTGGTAGAACGGGTTCGGGCACAGCACGCGCGCGCCGGGCTTGCTTCCGTCAATCACGGTCTGCGCGAACGAGAACAGCGCCTCGCGCGAGCCGTTGACCGGGATGACCTCGGTGGCCGGATCGACCTTCGGCAAGCCGTAGCGGCGCTCCAGCCATGCGGCGATGCACTGTCGCAGTGCATCGGAGCCGAGCGTCGTGGGATAATTCGCCAGCCCGCCGAGCGCCGCCGTCAGCGCGTCTTTCACCAGGGCCGGCGTCGGATGCTTGGGCTCGCCGATGCCGAAGCTGATCGGCGTATGGACGGCGCTGGGCGTCACGTCCTTGACGAGCGCTTTCAGTTTCTCGAACGGATACGGCTGCAGGGCGGACAGGCGCGGATTCACGGTGTGGGGCGGTGGTGTTGGGCTGGTCAGCGGGCAAGCTTGGCGCTTGCCGGGAAGCCCGAAATTATACGGCCAACGTCTGCTTGCCGCGTGGCCAGTCACCTCGGACATTGCAGGAAGCGGCGGATTCCCGCCGTTTTTTTATTGGTCACATGACAACGATTGCTTCTTCGGCGCCCGCAGCGGATAGCGCCAGCCATCACGAGCCGCAATGGGCGGCGGCACTCTTCATCCTTGTAGGCGCGTCGGTCTGGGGCATTTCCTGGTATCCGTATCGCCTGCTGGCCGGCTGGGGTCTTGGCAGCATGCTGGCGTCGTCGATGACGGGGGCGGCTGCGGCCGTGCTGGCCGCGGTGGTGCTGCGTCGTCACTTTTCAACGTTCCAGTGGTCGTGGCTGATTCCGGCGCTCGGGATCGCGGCGGGTATCACCAACGCGGGTTTTGTCTGGGGCACGGTGCACGGCACGGTCATGCGGGTGCTGCTCCTGTTCTACCTGACACCCGTGTGGACGGCCCTGCTGGCGCGCTTCTGGCTGCATGAGCGGCTGGGCTGGCGTGGCGGTGCGCTGCTCGCCCTGGCACTGTCGGGCGCGATGACGATGTTGTGGTCGGGCGAGGCCGGCACGCCGTGGCCGGGTTCAGCGGCGGAATGGGCGGGGCTGGTTGCAGGGCTCGCTTTTGCGTGCAACAACGTTCTGTCCCGCTTGGCGGGGCAACGTCATCCAACCATGCGCCCGGAAATGCGCACCGTGGTCGTCTTCACGGGGTGCGCGCTGGTGGGTTTTCCGGCTGCGCTGCTGCTCGATGGCGTGCACGCGGTGCCGGCGGCGTTTTCGCAGGGCAATACGTGGCTGCTGCTGGTGGGCATGGCATGCGTGCTGGTGGGCGGCAATGCGATGGTGCAGCGCGGCCTGCAACGGTTGCCGGCCAATCGCGCGGCGCTGCTCATGCTGTTCGAAATTGTGGTCGCGGCCGTGTCGTCGGCGCTGCTGACGGCGGAGCGCCTGTCCCCCCAGGAGATGGTGGGCGGCGGCTGCATCATCCTGGCGGGCGCGCTGTCGGGGCTGTCGCGGCGCAAGTAGGCTGCCGGTGTTTCGCAAATCAACCGAGGAGTTGCCGATGTTGCTTCGTTCGACGATGTTGTTTCGCTCGATTCTTGCGGCGCTGACGGTTGCGCTGTCGATGGCCGCAACCGCCGCGCACGCCGCTCCGGCAGAGACCGGCCCCGCCTATGGCCCCCGGCTGGAAGGCTTCGATTACCCGGCTCCGGTCAAGCTCTTCAAGTTCGAGTCGCAGGGCAATGCGCTGGAGATGGCGTATCTGGACGTCGCGCCCAAGCAGCCGAACGGTCAGGTGGCCGTGCTGCTGCACGGCAAGAACTTCTGCGCCGCCACCTGGGAGAGCACGATTGCCGCGCTCACGGGCGCCGGTTACCGCGTGATCGCACCGGATCAGATCGGTTTCTGCAAATCGAGCAAGCCGCGCGCGTATCAGTACACGTTCCAGCAACTGGCCAGCAATACGCATGCGTTGCTGGCGTCGCTCGGGATCGAACAGGCCATCATGATTGGCCATTCGACGGGCGGCATGCTGGCGACGCGCTACGCGCTGATGTATCCGAGCGCGGTGTCCCGGCTCGTGATGATCAACCCGATCGGCCTGGAAGACTGGAAAGCCAAGGGCGTGCCGTCCCTGAGCGTCGACCAATGGTTCGCGCGTGAGAAGCAGACCACCGCCGAGCGCATCCGCGCCTATGAGCAGTCAACGTACTACGCCGGGCAATGGCGCACGCAGTACGAACCGTGGGTACAGATGTTGGCCGGGATGTACCGCGGCCCGGGGCGCGATCTGGTGGCGTGGAATTCCGCGCTGCTGTACGACATGATTTACACACAGCCTGTCGTCTATGAGTTCGGCCAGTTGCGCCCCTGGACGCTGCTGCTTATCGGCCAGAAGGACACCACCGCCATCGGCAAGGACGCCGCCCCGCCGGAAGCGCGTGCGCAGCTTGGCCATTACCCGGAGCTTGGGCGGGCGGCGGCGAAGGCCATTCCCCGCGCCACGCTGGTGGAATTTCCCGATGCGGGCCATGCGCCACAGATCCAGGATCCTGATGCGGTGCACAATGCGCTGCTTGACTGGCTCGCCACACCGGAACGCTCGCGCACGCGCCGTCCGGACTGATGTGATTTGTCACGAAGGTGAAACTGCTTACAAATTCGCAGCAATTTGCCCTTCTGTGCTGCAAATTTCGTCCATTTTTGTAGCGATTTGATTGGCGGGAGGCAGGGGTGCGAATGGTATGATGGCGCCATCCGCGCCCTTGGGGCGTGCCTTGCGACTCCGCGCTTTCCGGTGCAGATGTGACGACAAAGGCGCGTTCCTTGGGCGCCCGCTTTATCCCCTTTTCTGATCCCTTCGAGACGAACACAACGTGCGCCTCTCTTCGATCAAGCTCGCAGGCTTCAAGTCTTTCGTCGATCCGACCAATTTTCATGTTCCGGGCCAGCTTGTCGGCATCGTCGGCCCGAACGGTTGCGGTAAATCCAACATCATCGACGCCGTGCGCTGGGTGCTCGGCGAATCACGCGCCGCGGAACTCCGTGGCGAATCGATGCAGGACGTCATCTTCAACGGCTCGACCCAGCGCAAGCCGGCTGGCCGGGCCAGCGTCGAACTCGTCTTCGACAACGCGGAGGGCCGCGCCGCCGGCCAGTGGAGCCAATACGCCGAGGTGGCGGTCAAGCGCGTTCTGAGCCGCGATGGCACTTCTTCGTACTTCATCAACAACCAGGCGGTGCGCCGCCGCGATATTCAGGACATCTTCCTCGGCACGGGCCTTGGGCCGCGCGCCTACGCCATCATCGGGCAGGGGATGATCTCGCGCATCATCGAGGCCAAGCCCGATGACATGCGCATCTTCCTGGAAGAAGCTGCGGGGGTGTCGAAGTACAAGGAACGCCGCCGCGAAACCGAAAACCGCCTCTCCGATACGCGCGAAAACCTCACGCGCGTGGAAGACATCCTGCGCGAACTCGGCACCAATCTCGAAAAGCTCGAGGGCCAGGCCGAAGTCGCGCAGCGCTTCCAGGCACTGCAGGCCGATGGCGAAGAAAAGCAACAACTGCTGTGGCTGCTGCGCAAGCGTGAAGCGCAAGCCGAGCAGGAACGCCATCAGCGCGCCATCGAACAGGCGCAGATCGACCTTGAAGCGCAGACCGCGCAGTTGCGCCACATCGAGGCCGAACTCGAAACGATGCGCGTTGCGCATTACGCGTCGTCGGACGCGATGCACGCCGCACAGGGCGCGCTGTACGAAGCCAACTCCGAGGTCAGCCGCCTGGAAGCCGAGATCCGCTACGTGGTGGAATCACGCAACCGCATCCAGCAGCAGATCGCCACGCTGACCGCGCAGCAAGAGCAGTGGCATACGCAGGGCGAGCAGGCGCAGGAAGATCTTGCCGCCGCTGAGGAAGAGCTCGCCATGGCCGAGGAGCGTGCCGCGCAGGCCTCCGAGGACGTTGCGCGCAAAGCCGACGAACTTCCTGGCATGGAAGCGCAATGGCGCGATGCGCAGACCACGCTGAACGATCAGCGCGCTGCGATCCTGCAATCGGAGCAGGCGCTCAAACTCGAAGCCGCACACCAGCGCAATGCCGACCAGGCCTTGCTGCAGCTTGAGCAGCGCCGCGAACGTCTGACGCAGGAGTCATCCGGCCTGGACAAGCCGGACGACGTGCAGCTCGAAACGCTGCGTGCCGAACTGGCTGAACAGGAAGAGGTGCTGGCCGAAGCGCAAGCCGCGCTGGAAGACGCCGAGACACAGGTGCCGCTGCTCGACGAGGCACGCCGCGCCGCGCAAGACCGCGTGCAATCGGAAGCCGCCGCCATCGCCAGCCTGGAAGCCCGCCTTGCCGCGCTCAAGCAGTTGCAAGAGAACGTGCAGACCGACGGCAAGGTTCAGCCGTGGCTGGCCAAGCATGAACTGAGCGAGCTGCCGCGCTTCTGGAAGAAGCTGCAGATCGAGCAGGGCTGGGAGCCGGCACTTGAAGCCGTGCTGCGCGAGAAGCTGGGCGCGCTCGAAGTCTCCAACCTGGACTGGATCAAGGCGTTTGCAGCTGACGCGCCGCCTGCCAAGCTGGCCTTCTATGCGCCGCCGCCGGCAGCGCTTCCGGTGGCGGCGCCGGCGGGGTTGCGTCCGCTGATGTCGCTGGTGCAAGTGACAGAGCCGGGCATTCGCGCCGTGCTGCAGGACTGGCTGGCCGACGTCTATATCGCCGACGACATGCAGGCTGCGATTGCTGCGCGCCAGACGCTACCGGAAGGCGGTACGTTTGTCATCAAGGCTGGGCACCTGATTGGCCGGTCATCGGTGCAGCTGTACGCGCCCGATTCCGAACAGGCCGGTATGCTGGCCCGCGCCCAGGAAATCGAGAACCTGCACAAGCAGGTGCGTGCGCAGATGCTGCTGGCCGACGAAGCCAAGAGCGCTGCTGTGCGTGCCGAAGCGGCGTACAGCCAGGCCAGCCAAAACCTCACCCAGGTGCGTGCCCGCGCCGAGCAGGCCACGCGTCGCGTGCACGTGCTGCAGATGGATGTGCTCAAGCTGTCGCAGGCGATGGAGCGCTACAACGCGCGCAGTGGCCAGATCGACAGCGAGTTGGACGAGATTCGCGCGCAGATCGAAGAGCAGCGTGCCATCCGCGCAGAATCCGAAGCGACGTTCGAGCAGCACGATGCGGCACTCGCCGACATGCAGGCGCGCTTTGAAGACAGCCAGCAGGCATTCGAGGCGCTTGAAGTTCGTCTGAGCGATGCGCGCAACGCGTTGCGTGACCAGGAGCGCGGCGCACAGGAAGCTCATTTTGCCGAGCGCAATCTGCAGAACCGCATTGCCGAACTGAAGCGCAACATCCAGGTGGCGAGCGATCAGGCGCAGCAGATCGTGCTGACACTGGAAAACGCGCGCGCCGAGCTGGAGACCATCAACGAGCAGACCGCCCACACCGGCCTGCAGGAAGCGCTGGAGCGCCGCGCCGAGAAGGAAGAGAAGCTCGGGCTGGCACGCATGGAACTGGATGCGCTGACCGCGCAACTGCGCACGCATGACGAGCAACGCCTGACTGCCGAGCGTGCCCAGCAACCGCTGCGCGATCGCATCACCGAGCTGCAGTTGAAGGAGCAGGCAGCACGCCTGAATCAGGAGCAGTTCACCGAGCAGCTCACCGCTGCCAATGTGGACGAAGCCGCGCTGGCCGAACGCCTGACGGGCGACCTCAAGCCTTCGTACCTGCAGGGTGAGGTTACGCGCATCAACAACGCCATCAACGCGCTCGGCCCGGTCAACATGGCCGCGCTCGACGAGCTGGCTGCGGCGCGCGAGCGCAAGGGCTTCCTCGATGCCCAATCGGCCGATTTGACTGACGCCATCACCACGCTCGAAGACGCCATCCGCAAGATCGACCAGGAAACGCGTGCGTTGCTGCAAGGCACGTTCGACCAGGTCAACTATCACTTCGGCGAACTGTTCCCGACGCTGTTCGGTGGCGGCCAAGCCAAGCTGATGATGACCGGCGAAGAGATTCTCGACGCGGGCGTGCAGGTGATGGCACAGCCGCCGGGTAAGAAGAACTCGACGATTCACCTGCTGTCGGGCGGCGAGAAAGCGCTGACGGCGATTGCGCTGGTGTTTGCGATGTTCCAGTTGAACCCGGCCCCGTTCTGCTTGCTGGACGAGGTGGACGCGCCGCTGGACGACGCCAACACCGAGCGCTACGCCAACATGGTCAAGCGCATGTCCGACAAGACCCAATTCGTTTTTATTTCTCACAACAAGATTGCGATGGAAATGGCGCAACAGCTCATCGGTGTGACCATGCAGGAACAAGGTGTGTCCCGAATCGTGGCGGTGGATATGGATGCCGCGCTGACCATGGCGGAGGCAGCATAAATGCAGGACAACAACCTGGTGATGGCCCTGCTGGGCGCCGGCGTGGTGTTTGTGCTGGTGATCGTTGTGTACAACCAGTGGCAGATCCGCAAGGCACGCCGCCCCGAAGCGTACAACCCGCCCGTCGACGAGACCCCGCGCGGCGACGGTTGGACTGAGCGCGCCGAACCCGCCCTGGGTGGCGAGCTCGATGACACCAACCGCGTTGAACCGCGTCTTGAGCCCGGTTTCTCGGCGAAGACGCACACTCCCGCCACGGGCAGCGCCGAAACCGAAGCGGGCGTGATCGGCGCTGAACTCACGCCCTCGGGCGACGATGCCGCGCTCGAAGCCGCCGAGACGGAAGAGGTTGCCGAACCTGCCCCGGGTTCGCTGGAGCCGGCCAATGGTGTGATCGATCCGCTGATCGATTGCATCGTGCCGCTGCATCCGGATCGTGAAGTGTCGGGCGATCGCCTGCTGCCGGCGCTGGCCAAGCTGCGCCGCGCAGGCACCAAGCAGATCCACGTGGAAGGTTTGAACCCCGCCGCCAATGCGTGGGAAGCCATCCGCGCCGGTCAGCGCTACCTTGACGTGCAAGTGGCCGTGCAACTGGCCAACCGCACGGGCCCGCTGAATGCGTTGGAGTTCTCGGAATTCATCAACGCGATCGATCCGCTGTCGGAGGCGGCTGATGCGGTGCCCGAGCTTCCGGACATGAGCGAGACGATTTCCAATGCGCGCGAACTCGACGCCTTTGCCGCCGAGTGTGATGTGCAACTGGGCGTGAGTGTGATCTCCGATGGAGCGCCCTGGTCGGCGGCATACGTGCAGACGGTGGCCACGCAAGACGGCCTTGTGCTCTCGCGCGACGGCACGCGTTTCACACGCTTCCACGCGGGCGCTGACGGTGTGCAGCGCGCGCTGTTCACGCTGCAGTTTGGCGACACGAATTTCCTGCGTGATGACCTGACCGTCAAGGCCGGCCGCCAGATCACGCTGTTGCTCGATGTGCCTGTGGCGGAAGAGGCAAGCAAGCCGTTCAAGCTGGTGTGCGAATACGCCTACACGCTGTCGCAGCGCATGGGTGCGCAGGTGGTGGATGACAACCTACGTCCGCTGACGGAACAATCGTTCGTCGCCATCCAGAAGCATCTGCGCGTGCTGTACGACAAGCTCGAATCGCGCGGCATCCCGGCCGGTTCCAACACCGCGGTGCGCTTGTTCAGCCACTGACGGACGCACGATGAGCAAGACTGCAGAACCCGCGTCCGGTGCCACACCCGAGGCGCGGGCAGCTTGGCTGCGCGCCGAGCTGAACCGCTACGCCCATGAGTATTACGTGCTCGACCAGCCCAGCGTGCCCGACGCTGAATATGACCGGCTCTATCGCGAGCTGGAAGCGCTGGAAGCCGAACATCCCGAGGTGAAGACGCCGGACTCGCCCACGCGGCGGGTCGGCGGGGCGGTCCTGCCCGAATTTGCGGCGGTCAGGCATGTCATTCCCATGCTGTCGATCCGCACAGAGACCGACACCACCGCCAACGGCGCGCGCGCGTTCGACGCCAGCGTACGCCGCGAACTGGGCCTTGATGACACCGATCCGCCTGTCGAATATGCCGCCGAGCTGAAGTTCGATGGCCTGGCGATCAACCTGCGCTACGAGGGCGGTTATCTCGTGCAGGCGGCCACACGCGGCGATGGCACCACAGGCGAAGACGTCACGCAGAACATCCGCACGATCCGCCAGATTCCACTGGGGCTGTCGCCTGTTGGCGGCCATGTGCCCGACGTGCTGGAAGTGCGCGGTGAGGTCTACATGCGCCGCGACGATTTCGAAAAGCTCAACGCCCGCCAGCGTGAGCGCGGCGACAAGACTTTCGTCAATCCGCGCAATACTGCGGCCGGTGCCGTCCGCCAGCTCGATCCGAAGATGGCTGCAGAGCGCCCGCTGTCGTTCTTCGCCTATGGCTTGGGCGAGGTCGTCGGCTGGAAGGGCATGCCTGACACGCATTCCGGCATGCTTGACGCATTGCAGGCATTTGGTTTTCCGGTCAGCGCGGAACGCGCAGCGGTGAAGGGCGGGGACGGGCTGGTCACGTTCCATGAGGCTATCGGCGCCAAGCGCGACAGCTTGCCGTTCGACATCGATGGCGTGGTCTACAAGGTCAATTCGCTCGCGTTGCAGCGCGAACTCGGGTTTCGCACACGTGAGCCGCGCTGGGCGGTCGCGCACAAATATCCGGCGCAGGAAGCGCTGACCACCGTCGAATCGATTGGGGTGCAGGTCGGCCGCACGGGTGCCATTACGCCGGTGGCGCGGCTGGTGCCGGTGTTTGTTGGCGGCGTGACGGTCACCAATGCGACGCTGCACAACGAAGACGAAGTCCGCCGCAAGGATGTGCGCGTTGGCGACACCGTGATCGTGCGCCGCGCGGGTGACGTGATCCCCGAGGTGGTGGGTGTGGTGCTTGATCGCCGCCCAATGGATGACGTGCCGGGCAGCGATTTGTTCAGTCCGCAGCAGCGGCCGAAGTACCCGCCGTTCGAACTGCCGAAGACGTGCCCGGTGTGCGGTTCGCACGTCGTGCGCGAAGAAGGCGAGGCGGTGGCCCGCTGCTCAGGCGGGCTGTTCTGCTCGGCACAGCGTAAAGAGGCGATCCGCCACTTTGCCGGCCGCCGCATGATGGATATCGAAGGCCTGGGCGAGCGTTACATCGACAACCTGGTCGAGCTGGACTACGTACACGGCATCGCAGACCTGTACAAACTCAAGCTCGAAGATTTCCTGGAAATGAAGCGCCGCGCCGATGAGCGCGATGGCGCGACACCGGAAACCGTCGCCGCCGGCAAGATCGCCACCAAGTGGGCTGAGAATCTGCTGGAAGGCATCCAGGCCAGCAAGACGCCGCCGTTGGCGCGCTTCCTGTTTGCGCTGGGTATCCGCCACGTGGGCGAATCGACCGCCAAGACGCTCGCGGACTGGCTCGGCAGTCTGGCTATCATCCGGCGCACGCCGGCGCCGCTGCTGCTGGCGCTGCCCGACGTGGGTGCCACGGTGGCCGAAGCCATCGCCGATTTCTTTGCCGAGCCGAAGAATCAGCAAGCGCTTGATGCGCTGCTGGACGCCGGTGTTGCACCGCAAGGCGAGCACGCGCCAAACGCGAAACTGCGCGAGAAACTGGAGCCAACCGAGCTGTACGCCACGCTTGGCGTGCCCAAGCTGACAGCCGCGCGTGCCAAGCAATTGGCTGTGGCAGCGCCCACGCTTGCCCGGTTGGCCAGCGTGGAGTCCGACCAGTTGGCCGGGCTGCCGGCGGATGTGTCTGCATCGCTACTCGAATGGCTGGGCTCGCACGACCATCGCACGCAGTTGGAGCGGCTCGACGCGCTGCGCGACGAACTGCTTGCCGCCATGCCGGCTGAAGCCGCCGAAGAAGGCGTGCTGGCCGGCAAAACTGTCGTGTTGACCGGCACATTGCCCAACCTCACGCGCGACGAAGCCAAGGCTATGCTGGAAGCGGCGGGCGCCAAGGTATCCGGTTCGGTGTCGAAGAAAACCGACTACGTTGTCGCCGGAGAAGAAGCCGGCAGCAAGCTCGCCAAAGCCGAAGAATTGAACGTGAAGGTTCTGGACGAAGCGGGTATGCTCGCGCTGTTAAAAAAACCGGCGGGAGACCAGGCATGATCCGAAACATCCTCAAGATGGGCGACAGCCGTCTGCTGCGCGTCGCCAAGCCGGTCGAGCGTTTCCACACGCCCGAACTGACGGCCCTGATCGAAGACATGTTCGACACGATGGATGCGGCGCGCGGTGCCGGCTTGGCGGCGCCGCAGATCGGCGTGGATCTGCAAGTCGTCATCTTCGGGTTCGATCGCAACGACCGGTATCCCGATGCGCCGGCCGTGCCCAAGACGGTATTGATCAACCCTACCATCGAGCCGCTGTCGGACGAGATGGAAGACGGTTGGGAGGGCTGCCTCTCGGTGCCGGGCCTGCGTGGCGTTGTGCCGCGCCACACGCGCCTGCGCTACACCGGCTTCGATCAGCACGGTCACGCCATCGACCGCATAGCCGAGGGCTTCCACGCCCGTGTCGTGCAGCACGAATGCGATCACCTGCAGGGCGTGTTGTACCCGATGCGCGTGAAGGATTTCACCCGCTTCGGCTTTACCGAAGTGCTGTTCCCGGAATTGCCCGCCAATTACGACGACTGATCAAGACTGCGGGAGCGTCGCACCTGCGGGGGCGGGTGGACGCATGTTTCATCCACCACGGAGACGATATGAAGCGCGATGGTTTGAGGGGCTGGCGCCGGCTGGCGCTTGGGGTCGCCATGACGGCGATGCTGGGGTTGGCTGCGTGCGCGGGGCCGCAGACGCCGGAAACACCGGCGGCCGCACCGGTTGCCCAGAAGCCTCAGGGTCCGGTCTGGCAACGCGTACATCTGGGCACGGATGCCGGGGCCTATGATTTCCCCGTCTACGCCAACCATCCGCTCGATGGTGACCTGAGCAGCATCCGCGAAGTCGTATTCGTGCAGCACGGTCTGCAGCGCAACGGCAACGATTACTACACCGCGGGCGCCGATCTGCTTCAGGCCAGCGGCCGCAACCCCGATGAAGTCCTTTTGATTGCCCCGAACTTTCCCGGTACGCCCGATGAGGGCAAGGGTTTTGACGGCATGCCGGTCTGGTCGGTGGATGGCTGGATCGGCGGCTTCAACGCCACCAATGCCCCGTACACCGATCTGAGCTCGCTCAAGGTGCTCGATGACCTGATCGGGTACGTGACTGACCCGGCGCGTGCACCCAACGTCAAGCGCGTCACGGTGGCAGGTCATTCGGGCGGCGGCCAGATCGTGCAGCGCTACGCCGTGCTCAACAACGTGGACGAAGCCATTCGCAAGCGCGGCATCGACCTGCAATACGTGGTCGCCAATCCGTCGTCGTATCTGTATTTCACGCCGGAGCGTCCCCGCGGCAAGGGCTTCGCACGTTATAGCACCCGCGTCTGCCCGGACTACGATCACTACAAGTACGGCATGGTCGACATGGTCCCGTATGCAGCCGGCAAGACTGGCCGGCAACTGTTCAACCGATATGCGCAGCGCCACGTAACCTACCTGGCCGGCACCAGCGACAACGACCCGAACCACCGCGTGCTCGACAAGCTCTGCGGTGCCGAGGCGGAGGGCCCGACGCGCCTGGATCGCGCACGCAACTACTGGCGCTACGAGCACCACATGGCGGGGCGCAGGCGCGTCAACCACCAGGCGCACGAAGTGGTTGGCGTGGGCCACGACCAGGCGAAGATGTTCGGCTCGCGCTGCGGGGCGCAAGCGGTGTTTGGCATGCCCGCATCGGCCAACACCGCGGGGGCCGCGTGCCAGGCTCCGCGTCTGTAACCTAGACGGCAGACATAAAAAAACCGGTCAGCGCGCAATGCGTTGACCGGTTTTTTTTCTTTGGGGCAGAGGGCACCCTCAGAACTTCTCGAACGGCCCCAGGAAGCGCCACTGGCCGACCGGCAGGTCGCCCAGCACGATGCTGCCCATGCGGATGCGCTTGAGGCCCACCACCTCCAGTCCCACCTGTTCGCACATGCGGCGGATCTGGCGTTTCTTGCCTTCGCGCAGCACAAAACGCAGCTGCTCTTCGTTCTGCCAGCTCACCTTCGCGGGCTTCAGTTCTTCGCCGTCGAGCGACAGGCCAAAGCGCAGCTTCTCCATCAACTCTTCCGGGAAGACCTTGGAGATGTCGCGCTCAACTAGGCCGTTCGGCGAATCCCACACCACGCGCACCAGGTATTCCTTCTCGACCGTCGAATCCTCGCCGATCAGGTGGCGCGCCACGCGGCCGTCCTGCGTCAACACCAGCAAGCCTGTGGAGTCGATATCCAGTCGGCCGGCTGGCGCCAACGCCCGGCGTTGCCAAGGCGCGAAGCGCTTGCGGGTGGGATCGGCTTCCCACTGGTTTTCCGGCACGAATAGCGAAACGGCAGGCTGATAGCCGTCTTCTGCCTGGCCCGACACGTAGCCGACCGGCTTGTGCATCAGCACAGTCACGCGCTCGCCTTGCTCGGAGCGCGCCGACTGATGGATTTCGATGATCGCATCCGGCTTGACGCGCGATCCAAGTTCGGTGACCGG
Source organism: Burkholderiaceae bacterium 26 (assembly GCA_000955795.1). GTDB lineage: Bacteria > Pseudomonadota > Gammaproteobacteria > Burkholderiales > Burkholderiaceae > Ralstonia > Ralstonia chuxiongensis. The sequence continues at coordinate 63,125 of JYOB01000010.1, read as the reverse complement.
CTCGCCATCCACCAGCACCCAGCCGCGCGGAATCCATTCATCGGCCTCGCGGCGCGAACACAGACCCAGTTCGGACATGCGCTTGGACAGACGGACCAACCCGCTCGATTCGGTTTCCGGTGCCTGACGGGGTGCCCGCTCTTCAGCATGGCGCGGAGCGCGTTCCTCGCGTTCACGCTCGGGCCGTTGCGGACGGGCTGGACGATCTTCAAAGCGGCGTGGCGGGCGATCATTGTCAAAACGACGCGGAGGACGTTGATCGCCCTCACGGCGCGGAGCGCGTTGATCGTCGCCATAGCGCCGCGGCGGCCGTTGCTCATCGTCGAATCGGCGTGGCGGACGTTGGTCGTCACCGTACCGGCGCGGCGGACGCTCATCGTCAAAGCGACGCGGCGGACGTTGGTCACCCTCACGACGGGGCGCGCGTTGATCATCGCCATAGCGTCGCGGGCGTTCGTCGTCGAAACGACGGGGCGGCCGTTGGTCGTCGCCGAACTTGCGCGGCGGGCGTTGCTCGTCGTCGAATCGGCGTGGCGGACGCTGGTCGTCACCGTAGCGTCGCGGGGGGCGTTGGTCGCCCTCACGACGGGGCGCGCGTTGATCATCGCCATAGCGTCGCGGGCGTTCGTCGTCGAAACGACGGGGCGGCCGTTGATCGTCGCCGAACTTGCGCGGCGGGCGTTGCTCGTCGTCGAATCGGCGTGGCGGGCGTTGGTCGTCACCGTAGCGGCGCGGAGGGCGCTCATCGTCAAAGCGTTGTGGAGGACGTTGGTCGCCATCACGACGCGGCGCGCGTTGATCGTCGCCATAGCGGCGCGGGCGTTCTTCATCGAATCGACGGGGCGGGCGCTGATCGTCGTTGAACCGGCGCGGTGGACGTTCATCGTCGAAACGTCGCGGAGGACGTTCGTCGTCGGACCGACGAGGTGGCCGATCTTCGAAGCGTCGCGGCGGGCGCTCGTCGTCAGCGCGACGGGGCGGGCGCTGGTCGTCGTTGAATCGACGCGGAGGACGTTCGTCATCAAAGCGTCGCGGTGGGCGATCGCCTTGTACGCGGCGCGGCTTGGCGTCGCGCGTCTGGCCGTCGTCGTCGCGGCGCGGAGGGCGTGCGGGGCGCGGCGGCTTACCGGCACCTTCTTCCGGCTTGGGGCGGCGCTGCGACGGGCGCAGCGGCTGGCGCTCGCGGTTCAGGTCAGACGAGCGCAGCGGCTTGCCCGTGGAACGTACGGCATTACCTTCGTCGTCGCGGCGCACGCCGAGCGTGGCGCGCTTGCCCGGGCGGGTCGCGCGCTGAGTCGGGTCGCTGGCGCCGCGCTTGTCGTCGTCGCCGGGGAAATCATCGGAATCGGTAGTCATGAATCTAGACCGGTAAGGCTGGCGCTCAGATGGCGAGCGCATCAAGCAGCTCGCTTTCAAGCTCGAGCTGCAGTTTGTTGTCCTGGGTCAGGCGGGTGCCGTCGACCAGGAAGATGTCTTCCACGCGCTCGCCGAGCGTGTTGATACGCGCGGTGTGCACCGACACGCGACGGTGCGCGAGCACGCGGGCAATCGCGTAGAGCAGACCGGTGCGGTCTGTCGCAGAAATGGAGAGCAGGTAATACTGGCCGCGCTCGTCCGCGCGCAGGTCGACGCGAGGCTTGATCGGGAAGCTGCGCGACTGGCGCGAGATGCGCCCACGCGGCGGCTCGGGCAGGGCGGTTTCGCGCGAGATCTGTTCAGCCAGTTCGTGTTCGACCAGCGTGATGATGTCGCGGTAATGCCCGGGCTCCACCAAGCCGCTGCTGGGGTCGGCCACCTGGAAGGTGTCGAGCGCATAGCCGTGTTTGGTGGTGTGGATCTTGGCGTCCAGAATCGTCAGGCTCTTGCGCTCGAAGTAGCCGCAGATGCGCGCGAACAGATCGGGCCGATCCGGCGAGTACACCGCCACCTGCAGGCCGACGCCCGCCGGGGAAATGCGCGCACGCACGATGGGGATCGTGGTGTCGACGCGGTTGTAGAAGTGCCGCGTGAACCAGGCGATGTCGCGCGCGTCGTGGCGCAGGAACACGCCCACGTCGAGCTGTTTCCATAGCGCCTCGTGCGCGGTGTCGTCCAGTGCGGCCAGGCGCAGCAGGGCGCGCGCTTCTTCCTTGCGGCCTTCGAGCACGGCGTGCGGGTCGGTGGTGGCACCGCCGAGCACGCGCAGCGTCATGCGATACAGGTCTTCCAGCAGCTTGCCCTTCCAGGCGTTCCACACTTTCGGGCTGGTGCCACGGATGTCGGCAACGGTCAGCAGATACAGCGCGGTCAACCGACGCTCGGTACCAACCAGATCGGCGAAATGACGGATGACTTCCGGATCGCCCAGGTCCTGCTTCTGAGCGACCTGGCTCATGGTCAGGTGGTGTTCGACGAGCCAGACGACCAGGTCGGCGTCTTCCTTGGCGATGCCGTGTTCCTTGCAGAAGCGCCGCGCGTCGGACATGCCGAGCACGGAGTGGTCGCCGCCGCGTCCTTTCGCAATGTCATGGAACAGCGCGGCCACGGTCAGCACCCACGGCTTGTCGAAGTTCGCCATCAACTGGCTGCAGAACGGAAACTCGTGCGTGTGCTCGACGATGGCGAAGCGGCGGATGTTGCGCACCACCATCAGGATGTGCTGATCGACCGTGTAGACGTGAAACAGGTCGTGCTGCATCTGCCCGACGATGCGGCGGAAGTTGACCAGGTAGCGGCCGAGCACGCTGGTCTGGTTCATCAGGCGCAGGGCGTGTGTGATGCCCTGCGGCTGCTGCAGGATCGACAGGAACAGCGCGCGATTGGCCGGATCCTTGCGCCACTTGGCATCCATCAACGTCCGCGCGTTATAGAGCGCGCGCATTGTGCTGGCTGCCAATCCCTTGATGCCTCGCGTCTGCTCGTACAGCAGGAACGTTTCAAGAATGGCCGTCGGCTCGCGCTGGTAGAGATCGGCATCGGCAATTTCGAGCATGCCTTGCCGTTCGACAAAGCGGTCGTTGATCTTGCGCGTGATGCCCAGCTCGCTCGGGAACAGCTTCGCTTCGATGTTCTGCAGCACCACGGTATTGAGCTGCGTGACGGCCTTGGCTACCCAGTAATAGCGGCGCATGAGCTGTTCGCTCGCGCGCTTGGCGGTGGTCGGACGGTAGCCGAACGACTCGGCCAGTTGCGTCTGCAGGTCGAACACCAAGACGTCCTGCCGACGCCCGGCCAGCAGGTGCAGGCGCGCCCGCACGGTTTTGAGCAGGCGCTCGTTGCTGGTCAACTCCTGCGCTTCACGGCGCGTGAGCAGGCCGTTGGCAAGCAGCTCATTCCAGCTCGAACCGAAACCGGCCGCGCGCGTCATCCACAGAATCACCTGCAGATCACGCAGGCCGCCAGGGCTTTCCTTGCAGTTCGGTTCAAGCGAGTATGGCGTGTCCTGATACTTGGCATGCCGCTGGCGCATTTCCAGCAGTTTCGACTGGAAGAAATCTGCCGCGTCGAGGTGGCCTTGATAGTGCGTCTCAAACGTCCGGTACAGGCCTTCGTCGCCGGTCAGCAGACGCGCTTCCAGCAACGACGTGCGTACCGTGACGTCCTGTGCGGCTTCATTGATGCATTCGTCGACCGTGCGCACCGACGAGCCGATATCCAGCCCCATGTCCCAACAGCGGCCGATGAAGGCCTCTAGCCGGGCCTCCAATGCCTTGTCTGCGGCGCCCGGCAGCAACAGGAGGATGTCCACATCGGAATGCGGAAACAGCTCGCCGCGCCCGTAGCCGCCCACGGCAATCAGCGCGCAGGTGGCAGGCATCTGCTCTTCCTGCCAGAGCCGCGCCAGCGCACGGTCCACCGCGCGCGCCAGCTTGGTCACGAGTTGCTGAACGTTGGCGTGCTGGTCGAACTGCGCGAACAGGTGTGCGCGCTCAGCTTTCAGGGCGTCGCGCGGATGGGCTTCTTCGGCAGGGGCAGCAGCAGCGGAGGGCATGAGTGGAGCGTGAATGAAACAGCGACCGGAATGAGCCGGTCGCTGCAAGAGTTGAGCCGGTGCGAAGCGAGATCAGCGCGACGGTGCTGCCGCTGACGGTGCGGCTCGCCCGCGAGGATCAGGCCGTGGCCGGCGCGCCTTCGTGTACGAATTCCGGTGCCGGCGGCGTCAACGCCGACACGGTCAGCACTTCGTGGCCGGTTTCCGTCACCAGAAGCGTATGTTCCCACTGCGCCGACAGGCTGCGATCGCGTGTCTTGACCGTCCACTGGTCGGGCATCGTCCGGATATCGCGCTTGCCCGCGTTGATCATCGGTTCAATCGTGAAGATCATGCCGGCCTTCAGTTCCATCCCGGTGCCGGGGCGGCCGTAGTGCAGGATCTGCGGATCTTCGTGGAATTTCTTGCCGATGCCGTGGCCGCAATATTCGCGCACCACGCTATAGCCGGCGGCTTCAGCATGTTGCTGGATCACGTGGCCGATGTCGCCCAGGCGGGCGCCGGGACGCACCGCGGCGATGCCCTTCCACATGCATTCGAACGTCACCTGCGTCAGGCGCTTGGCCAGGATCGATCCTTCGCCCACGACGAAGGTGCGGCTGGTGTCGCCGTAATAGCCTTCCTTGGTGATGACGGTGATATCCAGATTGACGATGTCACCGCTCTTGAGCACCTTGTCGCCCGGAATGCCGTGGCAAATCACATCGTTGACGGACGTGCAGATCGATGCCGGGAAGGGCGGATAGCCCGGTGGGGCGTAGTTCAGCGGCGCCGGCACCGTGCCTTGCACGTCACGCATGTAGGCGTGGCAGAGCTCGTCCAGCTTGCCCGTGGTCACGCCGGGCGTTACGAACGGGGTGATGTAATCCAGAACTTCGGACGCAAGCCGGCAGGCTACGCGCATTTGCGCAATGTCTTCGGCGGTGTGAATGGTAACGGCCATGCTGTGACTCTTTCTGCACGCAGGCGCGCGAGGCGCCGCGTCGTGGCTAAAGCGTGAATTATCGCACCAAAGCGCCCCGGCCGGGGTTTTCGGGCGCTGGGCGCCAGCCTCGGCCTGTTTGCTGCGAATGCTCGGAAGGTCTTGAGTCAATTGGGTTTTTGCCGCTATAATCGCTGGCTAAGCAGTCGCTGGTCGTGTGGCCGGTGGCGCTTGAAATCGCGAGCCGCTTCACCGCGGGTGTCCGTCGTAACGCATGCAACGGATGTCTGAGGCGGCTTCAGACCTAACCCGATTGGAGAATTTCATGTCCGTGACCATGCGCGAAATGCTGGAAGCCGGTGTCCACTTTGGCCACCAGACCCGCTTCTGGAACCCCAAGATGGCCCCCTTCATCTTCGGCCATCGCAACAAGATTCACATCATCAACCTGGAAAAGACGCTGCCGATGTACCAGGACGCACTGAAGTACGTGCGCCAGCTGGCAGCCAACCGGGGCACCATTCTGTTCGTCGGCACGAAGCGTCAATCGCGCGAGATCCTGGCTGAAGAAGCGGCTCGCGCAGGTATGCCGTTCGTCGACAGCCGCTGGCTCGGCGGCATGCTGACCAACTTCAAGACGGTCAAGACCTCGATCAAGCGCCTGAAGGAGATGGAAGTCGCCAAGGAAGCCGGCGCGACCGAAACCATGAGCAAGAAGGAAGCGCTGATGTTCGAGCGCGAAATGGACAAGCTGGTGAAGTCCATTGGCGGCATCAAGGACATGGGCGGCATTCCGGACGCCATCTTCGTGGTGGACGTTGGCTACCACAAGATTGCCGTGACCGAAGCAGCCAAGCTGGGTATTCCGGTGATCGGCGTGGTTGACACGAACCACTCGCCGGAAGGCATCGACTACGTCATCCCGGGTAACGACGACTCGAGCAAGGCTGTTGCACTGTACGTGCGCGGCGTGGCCGACGCGATCCTGGAAGGCCGCGCCAACGCGGTCCAGGAAGTGGTTGAAGCCGCTCGCGGTGGCGACGACTTCGTCGAAGTCCAAGAAGGCTAAAGACAAGAAGGCGTGCGCCCGCGGCTTGATTGCGCGGGACGCGTGCCAGGCCGCACCTGGTGCAACGCATCGGGGCCGATGGCCAGACAGGGGCGCGTAACAAACGCCCCTTTTTTTTGAAATTTGTCATGCGGATGTCCCACGCGCGTCGTATTTCGTGGGGCGGCCGGATGGAACCCGGACGACAGGCCGGCGCGAGGCGAAGAATCCGCTTGCGACCGGACGACGATCTGAAACAAGGAGCATGAGAATGGCGGCAATTACCGCAAGCATGGTTGCAGAGCTGCGCGCGAAGACCGACGCGCCGATGATGGAATGCAAGAAGGCCCTGACCGAAGCCGAAGGCAACCTGGAAAAGGCCGAAGAGATCCTGCGCGTGAAGTTGGGCAACAAGGCCGGCAAGGCTTCGAGCCGCGTCACCGCTGAAGGCGTGGTTGCAGCTTTCGTCGAGGGCACCACGGGCGCCCTGGTCGAAGTGAACTGCGAAACCGACTTCGTTTCGAAGAACGACGATTTCCTGGCCTTCACGAACGATGTTGCCAAGCTGATCGCTCAGAAGAACCCGGCTGACGTGGCTGCTCTGTCGGCGCTGTCGATCGGCGACGAAACGGTTGAAGCCGTGCGTACCCGCCTGATCGGCAAGATCGGCGAGAACATGACGATCCGCCGCTTCCAGCGTTTCGAAGGTACCCAGCTGACTTCGTATCTGCACGGCACCCGCATTGGCGTGATGGTGGCATTCGAGGGCAACGAAGTGGCGGCCAAGGACGCAGCAATGCAGGCTGCCGCTATGAAGCCGGTGTCGCTGTCGGCTGACGATGTGCCGGCTGAGCTGGTCGCCAAGGAGCGCAGCGTTGCTGAGCAGAAGGCTGCCGAATCGGGCAAGCCGGCTGAAATCGTTGCCAAGATGGTGGAAGGCAGCGTGCAGAAGTACCTAAAGGAAGTCTCGCTGCTGAACCAGCCGTTCGTGAAGAACGACAAGCAGACCGTTGAGCAGATGCTCAAGGCTGCCAACACGACCGTGAAGGCTTTCACGTTGTACGTGGTGGGCGAGGGCATCGAGAAGAAGCAAGACGACTTCGCTGCTGAAGTGGCTGCCCAAGTGGCCGCCGCCAAGCAACAAGCGTAATGCTGCGACGGCCGTTTTCGATGGTGCGGCGATTCACACTCCGGCGCAGGCCGGGAGGTGTCGTTTCCACCATTGGCGCAGCCGTATAATGCCGAACAAACAGGGCACCGAAAGGTGCCCTGTTTGCAGGTGCAGCCTGCTTGCGCGGGCATCGTCGGGGATGTTTTCTGACGGCTTCCGCGCAAGAAGGTTGCGGGATGTGCGAAGTCCCCGCTTTGCACGTCGTTGTCATATCCGCAGCGTCATTTCCCTTTTCCTGTTTCCCGTACCAGGAATCGTCACGAGGATCTCCATGCCTGCCTATAAGCGCGTTCTACTCAAACTTTCCGGCGAAGCCCTGATGGGCGACGATGCCTTTGGCATCAACCGCAGCACCATCGAAGGGATGGTCAACGATATCGCCGAAATCGTGAAGCTGGGCGTGCAGGTGGCAGTGGTGATCGGCGGCGGTAACATCTTCCGCGGTGTCGCGGGCGGCGCCGCCGGCATGGACCGGGCCACGGCCGACTATATGGGCATGCTGGCCACCATGATGAACGCCCTGGCCCTGCAAGACGCCATGCGTCATGCCAACCTCGAAGGCCGTGTGCAATCGGCGCTGCGCCTGGACCAAGTGGTCGAGCCGTATATCCGTCCGCGCGCGATTCGCCAGTTGGAAGAAGGGAAGATCGTGATTTTCGCCGCCGGCACCGGCAACCCGTTCTTCACCACCGACACCGCCGCCGCGCTGCGCGGCTCGGAAATCGGTGCCGAGATCGTCCTCAAGGCCACCAAGGTGGACGGCGTCTACACCGCTGATCCGAAGAAGGATCCGAGCGCTACCCGCTACACCACCATCACCTTCGACGAAGCCATCTCGCGCAACCTGCAGGTGATGGATGCGACCGCTTTCGCGCTGTGCCGCGACCAGAAGCTGCCGATCAAGGTGTTCTCGATTCAGAAGCCGGGCGCGCTCAAGCGTGTGATCCTGGGTGAAGACGAAGGCACGCTGGTGCACGTCTAAAGACTGCGGTAAGCCTGGTTGCAGGCACCTTTTTTACCGTTCGCTGACCCAGCGTAAATGGCGTTGGCGAGCGGCTTCCATGTAAAATCGCCTATTGTCTTTTTGGTCTTGCCGGCGCCCTGTGTCGTTTTCCGGGGCGCAAGTTCGGCAGACCGCCGTTATCGTTCGGAGGAAGTATGAGCGTCGCCGATGTCAAAAAGAATGCCGAGCAGAAGATGCAGAAGTCGATCGAGGCTCTCAAGGCGGATCTGGCCAAGATCCGTACTGGCCGTGCCCACACCGGTCTGCTCGATCACGTGCAAGTCGACTACTACGGCTCGATGGTGCCAATCAGCCAGGTTGCCAACGTGACCCTGGTGGACGCACGCACTATTGGCGTGCAACCGTGGGAAAAGAAGATGGTGCAAGCCGTCGAGAAGGCCATCCGTGAAGCGGACCTCGGCCTGAACCCCGCCACCATGGGCGACATCATTCGCGTGCCGACTCCCGCACTGACCGAAGAGCGCCGCAAGGAACTGACCAAGGTCGTGAAGGGCGAGGGCGAAGATGCCAAGGTCGCCGTGCGCAACCTGCGTCGCGACGCCAACGAACAGCTCAAGAAGCTGGTGAAGGACAAGGCCATCTCGGAAGACGACGAGCGTCGCGGCGGAGACGACGTTCAAAAGCTGACCGACAAGTTCGTCGCCGAGATCGACAAGCTGGTCGCCGAGAAAGACAAGGAAATCATGACGGTGTAAGGCCGTCTCCCGCCGCCGGCGCATTGGGCGCATGCGGTGGGAAGCCCGATTCATGCATATCAGTTCGACACTGGCGGTGCCTGACACCGCCGATACGCCGCGCCACGTCGCCGTCATCATGGACGGTAACGGCCGCTGGGCCACCGAACGGCATCTGCCGCGTGTGGCCGGACATAGCCGCGGCCTCGACGCCGTCCGAGCAACCGTTGAAGCTGCTGCGCGCCGTGGCGTCGGTTACCTGACGCTGTTTGCCTTCAGCTCCGAAAACTGGCGTCGTCCTGCCGAGGAAGTCACCTTCCTCATGAAGCTGTTCATGACGGCCCTGCGCCGCGAAGTGAGCAAGCTCCATGACAACGGCATCCGCCTGCGCGTGGTGGGCGATCTATCCGCGTTTAGCCCGCGCATCCAGCTTTTGATTCGCGAAGCTGAGGCCAAGACGGCTGCCAACCCCGGTCTGACTGTCACGATTCTCGCCAATTACGGTGGGCGCTGGGACATCCTGCAAGCCATGCGCGCCTTGTTGGCGGCGCAGCCCGGCATTGCACCCGACGCCATCACGGAAGAGATGCTTGCGCCGTACATGGCGCTGTCTTACGCGCCGGAGCCGGATCTGTTTATCCGCACAGGCGGCGAGCAGCGCATCAGCAACTTTCTGTTGTGGCAGCTTGCCTATTCCGAGCTGTACTTCACCGATCGCTACTGGCCCGACTTCGATGCCGCAGAACTCGATCGCGCCTTTGCGTGGTATCGCAACCGCGAGCGCCGCTTTGGCCGCACCAGCGCGCAGCTCGAGCCCGATGTTCCCCCCGCGCTATCCGCCGGAGCCTGACACATGCTGCTGACTCGCGTCATTACCGCTGTCTGCTTGCTGATTGTCATCCTGCCTATTCTGTTTTTCGCGCCGCCCGCCGGCCTGGCCGGGCTCGTGACGGTGTTTGCCGCCCTCGCCGCGTGGGAGTGGGGGCGTCTCGTGCGCCTGCCGGGCTCGTGGGGGCCAATTCTCTATGCGGTCGTTGTCGTCATGCTGACGATCGCTTGGCATGACATTCCGGTTCGGGGTGATGTGCAGCCGCTGTTCCATGGCGCGGTGATCGCGTGGGTGATCGCTTGGGGGTTGCTGGCGGGCGGTGTGCGCGAATTGCATGGCACGCGCCGCGTCGTGTTCACGCTATTGGGCCTGGTGATGCTGCCGGCGTTCGTGCATGGCGCCATTGAATTGCGCACGCACGGCATCGCGTTTCTGCTTTCTGTCGCGTTGCTCGTATGGGCGGCTGATGTGGGCGCCTATTTTGTCGGCAAGGCCATTGGTCGCCGCAAGCTTGCTCCGACTATCAGCCCCGGAAAATCCTGGGAAGGTGCAATCGGTGGTGCCGTGCTGGTTGCGGTGATTGCCACCGTGGCCGGCGTCACGCATTGGTTTGCCCCGACGTGGTTCTCCCACGAGTTCGACCAGCGCGGCGCGGTCGCCGCCCTGGCGCTGACCATCTTGCTGGTAGCCGCGAGCGTCGGTGGTGATTTGTTTGAATCCCTGCTCAAGCGTCAGGTCGGCATGAAAGACAGCAGCCGCCTGTTGCCCGGCCATGGCGGTGTGCTCGATCGCATCGACGCGCTGCTGCCGGTGTTTCCGCTGGCTGCATTGCTGATTTCCTGAGGCGTCTGAACATGATGCGTTTGACCGTTCTTGGCGCCACCGGCTCCATTGGCGACAGCACGCTCGACGTGGTGCGCCGTCATCCCGACAAATACAGTGTTTTTGCGCTGACTGCCAACGCACAGACTGACAAGCTCGCGGTGCTCTGCCGTGAGTTTCGCCCGAAGATGGCTGTGCTGGGTTCGGTGGCTGCGGCAGATGCCTTGCGTGATCAGCTAGGCGCAGATGCTGCCGGCATCGAAATCCGTTCCGGCACTGAAGCGTTGGAAGAGGCGGCCGCCCACCCCGACTGCGATGCCGTGATGGCGGCCATCGTTGGCGCGGCAGGTTTGCGCCCGACGCTTGCCGCCGTGCACGCCGGCAAGCGCGTGCTGCTTGCCAACAAGGAGGCGTTGGTGATGTCCGGCGCGCTCTTCATGGACGCCGTGCGTCAGCATGGCGCCACCGTTCTCCCGATCGACAGCGAGCACAACGCCATCTTCCAATGCTTGCCGCAGCAAGTTCCGCAGTTCGCGCGTGGCGTGTCGCGCATCGTGCTGACGGCATCCGGTGGTCCGTTCCGCACGCGCGCGGTGGATTCTCTTGCGGATGTCACGCCAGACCAGGCTTGCGCGCATCCGAACTGGGTGATGGGGCGCAAGATCTCCGTCGACTCCGCCACCATGATGAACAAGGGGCTGGAGGTGATCGAGGCGCACTGGCTGTTCGGCGTTCCGGTCGAGCATCTCGAAGTCCTGATCCACCCACAGAGTGTCATCCATTCGATGGTCGGCTACGACGATGGCTCGGTGCTGGCGCAGCTAGGCAATCCAGACATGCGCACGCCGATTGCCTACGGCTTGGCATATCCCGAACGCATCGAAGCCGGCGTTCCGCTGCTCGATCTCGTTACGACGGGCGCGCTCACGTTCGAGGCGCCGGACCTGCGTCGCTTCCCGTGTTTGGCGCTGGCTTTTGACGCATTGCGCGCCGGTGGTACGGCGCCTGCTGCACTGAACGCAGCCAACGAGGTGGCTGTTGAAGCATTCTTGCAGCGCCGCATCCGGTTCACCGAGATTGCCGCCGTGGTGGACGATACGCTCGCCCGCACTTCCATCGTGCCCGCCGACTCGCTCGACACCGTTTTTGCGGCCGACGCCCAAGCACGTCAGCAGGCCGAGCGCTATATCGCGACCGTATGCGCGCAACTGCCGGCCGCCTGAAAGCGCCCCGTCAGAGCAAGCGGGTAACATAGCGGCTTCGTGCGGGGCTAGCCCCGCACATGCCCTTCAGTGCATCCGGAGAAGGTTTTGCAGACCGTTTTAGCGTTTGTCTTTGCGATCGCGGTACTGATCGTCATTCACGAACTGGGCCACTACAGCGTCGCGCGTCTGTGCGGCGTTAAAGTGCTCCGGTTTTCCGTTGGTTTCGGCAAAGTGCTGTTCCGCCGTGTGGGTCGCGGCCCTGACCGCACCGAATGGACGATCTGCGCCATTCCGCTCGGCGGCTACGTCAAGATGCTGGGCGAAGGCTCGCGAGACCCCGAGAAAGACCCGCCCATCCTCCCCGAAGATCTGCCGCGCACCTTCGATCATCAGCCGGTCTACAAGCGATTCGCCATCGTGGCTGCTGGCCCGATCGCCAATTTCTTGCTCGCGATTGCGCTCTATGCAGTGCTGGCGTGGGTGGGCGCAATCGAGCCGTTGCCTATCCTTGGTGCTCCGCCGCCGGGCAGCATTGCCGCTCAGGCCGACCTGCGTGCCAAGGACCGCGTGATCGCCATTGGTACGGATGATGAAACACCTGCTCCCGTGCGCAGCTGGAGCGATGTTCGCATGCGCTTGTATTCGGCTGGCATCGCGGGCCGCGACGCGCTTGTACAAGTGCGCGGTGCCGATGGCGCCGAGCGCACCGTTCGCTTGCATGGTTTGCCGAGCGCAGCCCGTACGCCCCAGGCCGACGTGATTGACCAGATTGGTTTGCGCCTGCTTGGCGGCCCCGTCACCATCGTCGACGTACTGCCCGCCAGTGCCGCGGCACGCGCCGGGTTGCGGGCCGGCGATCAGATCGTTCGCTTCGCGGGTCAGCCCGCCGATCAGGCGATGGACCTCATCCGCCAGATCCGCGCCATGCCCGAGCAGAATGCGTCGATCGATATTCTGCGCAACGATCAGCCCATGACCTTGCCCGTTCGCCCAGATGCAGACACCGATCCCAAGAACCCCACTGGCCCGAAGATCGGCAAGCTCGGCGCGCAGCTCAACCAGAAGGTGGAAACGGCGATGATCCGGGATGAGCCGGTCGCCGCCCTGGGTCATGCCGTGGGCGAGGTCTGGCGGACTTCGGCGCTGTCGCTGCAGGTCCTCGGCAAGATGATCGTCGGTCAGGCATCGCTGCAGAACCTGAGCGGACCGATCACGGTGGCTGACTTTGCGGGCAAGGCGGCAAGCCTTGGCTGGCAGACGTTTGTGAGCTTTCTCGCGTTGATCAGTGTCAGTCTCGGCGTACTGAACTTATTGCCCGTTCCGGTATTGGATGGGGGGCATTTGCTGTATTATTGCGTGGAATTTTTGACTGGCCGACCCGTGCCGGAATCCTGGCAAGCAGTCCTTCAGAAGATCGGCGTCGCCTGCATCCTGCTTCTCACTTCGCTCGCCCTGTACAACGATTTGAGTCGGTTGTTTCTGACTCGTGGCTAGACCGTATTCAAACTGAGTCGGTCAGCCCCTTCGTTGCCACCGGCGTGAGCGGGCAACTCAGGGTTTTGAAAACACTCAGAAGTGGATTCCGATTGAATCCAACTAGGGGATTAGATTGATCAGACAACATCGCTTCCCGCTCAGCGTGCTGGCGGCTTCCGTGCTGACCGTTACTGCCGGTCAGGCTCATGCAGTGGAGCCGTTCGTCGTCAAGGACATTCGCGTGGAGGGGGTGCAGCGCGTCGAGCCGGGCACCGTGTTCGGCTATCTGCCCGTGAAGGTGGGTGAGACCTTTACCGACGAGAAGGGCGCCGAATCGATTCGCGCGCTCTACAACACCGGCTTCTTCAAGGACGTTCAGATCCGCTCCGAAGGCAATGTGCTGGTGGTGCGCGTGGAAGAGCGTCCGGCGATCTCGCAGCTCGAGTTCATCGGCTTCAAGGAGTTCGACAAGGAAGCGCTGCGTCGTACGCTGCGCGGCGTGGGTGTTGCTGAGGCCCGTTACTACGACAAGTCCCTCATCGACCGCGCCGAGCAGGAAATCAAGCGCCAGTATGTTTCGCGCGGCTACTACGCGGCTGAGGTGACGACAACCGTTACGCCGGTCGATGCCAACCGTGTGTCGATCACGTTCACGGTGGACGAAGGCCCGACCGCCAAGATTCGCCAGATCAATATCGTCGGCAACAAGGCCTTCAAGGAAGGCGACCTGCGCGACGAGATGCAATTGTCCACGCCGAACTGGCTGTCGTGGTACACCAAGAACGATCTGTACTCCAAGCAGAAGCTCACGGCTGACCTGGAAGCGCTGCGCTCGTTCTATCTGGATCGCGGCTACCTGGAATTCGCTATCGAGTCGACCCAGGTGTCGATCACGCCCGACAAGAAGGACATCTACCTGACGCTGAACATCCACGAGGGTGAGCAGTACAAGGTATCGGACATCAAGCTGACCGGCGAACTGCTGGGCAAGCAGGCCGAGATGGAGAAGCTCATCAAGCTCAAGCAGGGCGATGTCTTCTCTTCGGCCAAGCTGTCGTCGACCACCAAGTCGATTACCGACCTGCTCGGCACGTACGGCTACGCTTTCGCCACCATCAACCCGCAGCCGCAGATCAATCAGAAGGACCGCACGGTTGCACTCACGCTGGTGGTCGATCCGGGTCGCCGTGTGTATGTGCGTCGCGTGAACGTTGTCGGCAACAGCAAGACCCGCGACGAAGTCGTGCGCCGCGAAATGCGCCAGATGGAAGCCTCGTGGTTCGATGGCGAGAAGCTGCAGCTTTCGCAGAACCGCGTGAACCGCACAGGCTACTTCACCGATGCGAACATCACGACGGAAGACGTGCCGGGTACGACCGACCAGGTCGATGTGAACGTCAACGTGACCGAGAAGCCGACCGGCCAGATCAACCTGGGCGTGGGCTTCTCGTCGACCGACAAGCTGGTGCTGTCGGCCGGTATCCGTCAGGACAACGTGTTCGGCTCCGGCACGAGCCTGGGCCTGGATGTGAACACGTCCAAGTCGAACCGCACCATTGCCGTGACGCAGTTCGATCCGTACTTCACTGTGGATGGCATCAGCCGTTCGACCGAGCTGTACTACCGCACGTACCGCCCGCTGTACTACACGGGTGACCAGGACTACCGTGTCGTGCAACAGGGTGGCAACGTCAAGTTCGGCGTGCCGTTCTCGGAAACCGATACCGTCTTCTTCGGCATCGGCTACGAGCGCACGACCATCGACGTGACGGCCAACACGCCGCTGGCCTACCAGAACTACGTCGCGAAGAACGGCCGTATCACCAATAACTTCCCGATCACCATCGGCTGGTCGAAGGATCAGCGTGACAGCGCTCTGGTGCCAACGCGTGGTCGCTATCAGCAGGCCAATCTGGAGTTCGGTATTCCGGGCGGCGATCTGCAGTACTTCCGTGCGTATTATCAGCACCAGTATTTCTACCCGCTGTCGAAGTCGTTCACGATGGCGTTCAACAACGAAATCGGGTACGGCCACGGTTACGGCGGCAAGGACTTCCCGGTGTTCAAGAACTACTACGCCGGCGGTATTGGCTCGGTGCGCGGTTACGAAACCAGCACGCTGGGCCCGCGCGACGCCAACGGCGTGGCCATCGGTGGCGCCAGCAAGTTCGTCGGCAATGTGGAGTTCATTTTCCCGCTGCCGGGTTCGGGCGTGGACCGCACCGTTCGCCTGTTCACCTTCTTTGACTACGGTAACGTGTTCGCCGAAGGTCAGCCGTACAAGCTGGGCGACATGCGCTACTCGACTGGTTTCGGTCTGTCGTGGCTGTCACCGATCGGCCCGCTCAAGATCAGCATGGGCTTCCCGATCAAACGCAAGACCCAAGATCAAACGCAACGCTTCCAGTTCCAGATCGGGACTGCATTCTAATGACTGCATTCATCATGAAATCCACGCGCATCACCTTGTCCCGCATGGGCGTGTCCGCTGCTTTCGCCGCACTTGCCGCAGCCAGCTTTGCGCTGCCGGCCACGGCGCAGGAAGCGCGCATCGCTGCTGTCAATTCCGAGCGCATCCTGCGCGACTCGCAGCCTGCCAAGGCCGCACAGGCCAAGCTGGAAACCGAGTTCGCCAAGCGCGACCGCGAGCTGCAGGACATGGCTGCCAAGCTCAAGGGCATGTCCGACAAGCTGGACAAGGAGTCGGCTGTGCTGGCCGATTCCGATCGCACCCGCCGTCAGCGTGAATTGTCGGACCTGGATCGTGATTTTCAGCGCAAGCAGCGCGAATTCCGTGAGGACCTGAACCAGCGCCGCAATGAAGAGCTGGCCCAGGTGCTCGAGCGCGCCAACCGCGTGATCCGCTCGATCGCTGAGCAGCGCAAGTACGACCTGATCGTGCAGGAAGCTGTGTACGTGAACCCGCGCATCGACATCACGGACGAAGTGCTCAAGGCGCTGAATTCGCAATCGGCCAAATGAGGTTGTTCGCATGTCGTTTCCGCTTGGTGAACTTGCTGCGTCGCTCGGTGCGACCGTCCAGGGTGACGCAGGCCTGATCGTCAAGTCGATCGCGCCGCTGGATCAAGCGGGCGCCGATCAGCTCGCTTTTCTTTCCAATCCGCTGTACCTCAATCAGGCTGTGAGTTCCGGTGCGGGGGCGATCATCGTGTCGCCCCGTGATCTGGAAACGCTCGAAAGCCAAGGCCATGCTGCTGGCCGGAACTGGCTCATCGCAGCCAACCCGTATGCTGCGTTTGCTCGTGTCGCCCAGCGCTTTGTCGCGCTGGCGGCGCGCCCGGTTGTGCCCGGCATTCACCGGACGGCCAGCGTGGAAGAGGGCGCAACGGTGCCGGCGTCGTGCTCCATTGGCCCGAATGTGACCATCGAAGCCGGCGCGGTGCTCGGCGAGCGTGTGCGCATCGCCGGCAACAGTTTCGTTGGCGCCGGTGCCCGCATTGGCGATGACACGTTGCTTTACGCGAACGTTTCGATCTACCACGGCTGCATGGTCGGCGCGCGCTGCATTGTGCATAGCGGCGTCGTGATCGGCGCGGATGGCTTCGGTTTTGCACCCGACTTCGGTCCGCAGGGCGGCGAATGGGTGAAGATTCCGCAGGTTGGTCGGGCCGTGATTGGCGACGACGTGGAGATCGGCGCGAACACCGCCATCGACCGCGGTGCGATGGCCGATACGGTGGTCGAGCAGGGCTGCAAGATCGACAACCAAGTGCAGATCGCGCACAACGTGCACGTGGGCGCCTATACCGTTATCGCCGGCTGCGCTGCCATTTCGGGCAGCACGAAGATCGGGCGCTACTGCATCATCGGCGGGGCGGCCAATTTTGCCGGCCATCTGACGATTGCGGACCGTGTGACCGTCTCGGGCGGCACCTCCATTACCAAATCCATCACCAAGCCCGGTGGCCATTTCACCAGCGTTTTCCCATTCATGCCGCATGGCGACTGGGAGCGTAACGCGGCCATCGTCCGAGGCCTGACGCGCATGCGCGAACGGTTGCAACAACTGGAACAGCGGGTCAAAGACCTGCAGCAACAATCATGACCGAAGCAACGAATGCGACGAGCGCGACCCCCAGCCCCGTCAGTGATTTCAACATCAAGAAGATTCTCGACCTGCTGCCGCATCGCTACCCGATGCTGCTGGTTGACCGCGTGATTTCGCTGGAGCCGCGCAAGTCGATTACGGCTATCAAGAACGTGACGTTCAACGAGCCGTTCTTCAACGGGCACTTCCCCGGCCATCCGGTGATGCCGGGCGTGCTGATGCTCGAAGCGCTGGCGCAAACCGCTGCGCTGCTGACTTTCGGCGAGGCCGATCACGAGCGCAAGGAAAACCAGCTCTACCTGTTCGTGAGCATTGACGGTGCACGCTTCAAGCGCCAGGTGACGCCGGGCGACCAGCTTGTGATGACGGCAGAACTGCTGCGCTCGAAGAGCGGTATGTGGAAGTTCAAGGTGTACGGCAAGGTTGACGGTGAAGTCGCTGTGGAAGCCGAAATCATGTGTGCCGTGCGCGAAGACAAGTCCAAGGGCGAGGCATGACGCAAGCACAGAAGATCCACCCAACCGCGCAGATCGATCCGAAGGCCGAACTGGATTCGAGCGTCGAGATCGGCGCGTTCACGGTCGTGGGCCCGAACGTGCGGATGGGTGCAGGCACGCGCGTCGGCCACCACACGGTGATCGAGGGCTACACGACGCTGGGTCGCGACAACAGCATCGGCCACTTCGCATCGGTGGGCGGCCGCCCGCAGGACATGAAATATCGCGACGAGCCGACGCAGCTGATCGTCGGCGATCGCAATACCATCCGCGAATTCACCACGATCCATACCGGCACCGCGCAGGATGCCGGCATCACGTCCATCGGTGACGACAACTGGATCATGGCCTACGTGCATATCGCGCACGATTGCCGCGTGGGCAACCACACGGTGTTCTCGAGCAACGCGCAGATCGCGGGTCACGTGGAAGTCGGTGACTGGGCGATTCTCGGCGGCATGTCGGGCGTGCACCAGTTCGTGCGTATCGGCGCGCATGCCATGCTCGGTGGAGCATCGGCGCTGGTGCAGGATGTGCCGCCGTTCGTGATCGCCGCAAGCGACAAGGGTGGCAACAAGGCCGCACCGCACGGCATCAACGTGGAAGGCCTGCGCCGCCGTGGCTTTACGGCCGAGCAGATCACCGGTCTGCGCCAAGCGTACAAGCTGCTCTACAAGAGCGATCTGAGCTTTGATCAGGCCAAGGCGGAAATCGCTGCCCAGATTGCTCAGACGGACGACGCCCCCACGCGTGAGGTGTTGACCGCGTTTGCTGATTTCATTGCCGCCACCAAGCGCGGCATCGTGCGTTGAGCGAGCAGCTTCAGAACGCCACGCCGGTGCGCCGCATCGGCATGGTGGCAGGCGAGGCTTCCGGCGATTTGCTGGCCTCGCTTCTGCTCAAGGGATTGCACGCACAATTGCCTGCCGACATTGCCTACAACGGAATCGGCGGGGCCCGCATGACGGAGCAGGGTTTCCAGTCGAACTGGCCGATGCACAAGCTGTCGGTCAACGGCTACGTGGAAGTGCTCGGCCAGCTGCGCGAGATTCTTACCATCCGCAAGGAACTCAAACAGGATCTGCTGGCTAGGCCGCCGCTGGCATTCATCGGCGTCGATGCGCCGGACTTCAATTTCAACGTCGAGATCGCCATGCGGCAGGCGGGTGTGCCGGTGGTGCATTTCGTGAGCCCGTCGATCTGGGCGTGGCGTGCCGGCCGTATCAAGACGATTGCCCGCGCTGTCGACCATATCCTCTGCCTGTTCCCGTTCGAGCCTGAGATTTACGCCAAGGCCGGCATTCCCGCCACGTACGTCGGGCATCCGCTCGCGGACGAGATTCCGCTGGTGCCGGACGTAGAGGGCGCACGTACGCGCCTTGGCCTGCCGTTAGGCCGTAAAGTCGTTGCGGTGCTGCCGGGCAGCCGCAATTCCGAGGTGAAGCATCTCGGGCCGACGCTGTTTGCGGCGATGTCGCGCATGCAGGCGGTCGAGCCGGATCTGGCTTTTGTGCTGCCGGCGGCCAATGCGACGCTGCGCGAGCGTATCGATGCGATGCGCGCGGAGCACCCAGGCCTGCATCTGTGGGTCGTCGATGGCCAGTCGCACGCCGCCATGGAAGCGGCTGACGTCATCCTGCTGGCCAGCGGTACGGCCACGCTGGAAGCGGCCTTGTACAAGAAGCCGATGGTCATCACTTACAAGGTGCCCTGGCTGACGGCGCAGATCATGAAGCGCAAGGGCTATCTGCCGTACGTGGGGCTGCCGAACATCCTGTCCGGCCGCTTTGTCGTACCGGAATTGCTGCAGGATGACGCGACGCCCGAGGCACTCGCGCGCGAAACGCTGCTGCAACTGAGCGACCATGGCAACGCCACGTTCCTGCGTGAGCACTTCACGCAGATGCACCTCACGCTCAAGCAGAACATGGCGGAGATCGGCGCGAAAGTCGTGGTCGATCTGTTGCGCAGTCGCGGTAAGCTTTGAGCCCATGGCGTCCCGCAAACCCAATCCCGACCAGCTTGGCCTGCTGCTCTCGCAAGAGCCGGCGGCCAAGCGCGCGCGTCGCATCCTCTGCGGCGTGGATGAGGCCGGACGCGGGCCTTTGGCCGGACCAGTGACGGCTGCGGCGGTCGTTCTCAATCCGCGCAAGCCAATTAAAGGCTTGGCCGACTCCAAAATCCTGACCGCCAAGAAGCGCGAGGCGCTGTACGACGAGATCGTCGAAAAGGCGCACGCCTGGCACGTGGCCGAAGCCACCGTCGAGGAAATCGATCGCATCAACATCCTGCACGCGACCATGCTGGCCATGCAGCGTGCGGTGCAGGGCGTGGCCGCACTGGGCACGCTGCCTGATCTCGTGCAGGTGGACGGCAATCGGTGCCCGCAGGTGGCGTTCGCGGTGGAGGCCATCGTCAAGGGCGATGCGCTGGTGCCGGCCATTTCGGCGGCCTCCATCCTGGCGAAGGTCACGCGTGACCGTCAATTGGCCGCGCTGCATATCGAGTTTCCGCTCTACGGTTTTGACGTCCATGCCGGCTATGGCACGCCGCAACATCTGGCGGCGATCGACCAGCATGGCGTGACGCCTCATCATCGCCGCTCGTTCGCGCCCGTGCGTCGTGCGCTGGAGGGCATGAGCGCCATCAGCATCGAAACCACCGCTGCAGGCAGCGCCTGGGACGACTGACCTTCTTCTGCTGGGCCCATTCGTGAAGCACATCACTTCCCGCGATAACGCGGTGTTCAAGCATCTCAAGGCGCTTTCGGGCTCGACGCAGCATCGTCGGCGCGCGGGACAATCCGTGCTCGATGGCGTGCATCTGGTTGCGGCGTATCTGGATGCGGGCCACATGCCAACGCAATGCCTGGTTTCCGAGCGCCATATCCGGCATCCGGAAGTGGCTGCGGTGCTCGATCGCGTTGATCCGGAAATCGTCATCCTGCTGGCAGACAACCTGTTTGCTCAGCTCACCACCGTCGTCAACGGCGTCGATCTGATGGCCTTGGTCGAGACGCCGGAAGGCCAGTTGCCGCAAATCATTGATGCGGACTGCGTAATTCTTGATGGCATTCAGGATGCCGGCAACGTCGGTTCAATCTTGCGCTGTGCGGCCGCCGCCGGCGTGCGCGATGTGTTCATGACGCCGGGCTGCGCGTTCGCGTGGTCGGCCAAGACGCTGCGGGCGGCCATGGGTGCGCATTTCCACCTGAACATCGTTGAACACTGCACGTTCGAGAGCGTGCATTCGCGCCTCCAAGTGCCGCTGTTGGCGACGTCCTCACACGCCAAGCAGGCTGTGTTTGATGTGCCGCTCAAGGCGCCCGTCGGTTGGGTGTTCGGAAACGAGGGCGCGGGCGTGTCAGAAGAATGGCTTTCTGCCGTGACGACGCCGGTGACGATTCCGCAGCCGGGCGGCATGGAATCGCTCAATGTGGCTGCCGCAGCAGCGATCTGTTTGTTCGAGGCCGTGCGACAACGCCGCGCGGGCTAAGTCCCTCTTTTTTCTGTCGATTACCGGTCACACGGCGTTTTCAAACGCCAGAAAAGTCCCGCATTGACTTTGACATTGAGTAATGGAACATTGAGCGCGGTGCCGTTGAGCACCCCCGATACCCACACTCAAGGAGACCGGCATGCCGAACCCCACCCTGGCGCGCGTCCATGTCGACGAACTCGCCCAGTTTCGCGAAATCCAGCAACTCGCCTACGCGTGCGTCGAGGCCGTCGGCGGCATGCTGCGCCCCGGCATGACCGAGAAGGATGCAGCCAAGCTGCTCACTGAGTGGCTCGGCGACCGTGGCGTCCACGACTGGCTGCACAAGCCGTTCGCCTGGTTTGGCGATCGCACTGCGTTCCAGGGTTTTTCGGGCCTGACGCACATGGCCGGCTTCAACCTGGCGTTCTTTCCGTCGTCGCGGCGGCTGGAGGAGAACATGCCGGTCATCCTCGACGTGGCGCCCGTGCGCAATGGCGTGATCGCTGATGTGGGCTACGCCATGTGCCTTGGCGAGAACGCCATCCTCGAACAACTGCAGGACGATCTGATGGCGCATCGCGAACTGATCGTGCGCCTGATCCGCGAGCGTCGATCAATGGCCGACGTGGCACGCGCGGTGGACCAGCTTTGCATGAAGCAGGGCGTGGAGCCGCGCCACAAGGCATATCCATTCAAGGTTCTGGCGCATCGCGTGGCCAAGCTGGAGAGCCCATCCAAACCGCGTTTCGTTGCGCGCTTCGGGTTGAATGCCACGCGCAATCTGATCCTCGACCAGGTGCGCAGCGGCAAGCAGGAAGGGTGGTCGCCGTTGTGGTCGATCGACCGTCGATCTGAGCACGCGCCGGTGCCGGGCCTGTGGGCCGTTGAGCCGCACCTGGGTTTCCATGGCGTCGGTGCCAAGTTCGAAGAGCTGCTCGTCATTACCGAAGACGACGCCTACTGGCTCGACGACGATCTGCCGCACGTGCGCCGCTGGCAGCAACGCCAGCTTGCGCAGCAGCGCGCCGCCTGACGCGCGAGGAGGCTCATATGAAAACGCTTCTTGAAGAGGCTCCGCTGGCGTTGTTTGAGCCGGTCGCCGTAGTTCTACCGACAGGACATTCGGAGCGCACGGTGCAATCCGGCGACGTCTCGCTCGCCGTCAAGACCTGGGGCGACCCGGCGCATCCAACCGTCGTACTCGTGCACGGCTACCCCGACAACAGCGAGGTCTGGCACGAGATGGCGCCGCTGCTCGCGCGGGATTACTACGTCGTTGCCTACGACGTGCGCGGCGCCGGCAAGTCGAGTTCGCCCAAGGGGATACGCAATTACACCTTCGCGCGATTGACCGACGACTTCATCGCCGTGATCGATACGCTGAGCCCAGGCAAGCCCGTGCACCTGATCGCGCACGACTGGGGTTCGATCCAGTCATGGGAATTCGTGACGGAGGAGCGCCTGCGCGGACGCATCGCGTCATACACATCGTGCTCAGGGCCTTGCCTGGACCACGTGGGTTACTGGATGCGCGCGCGGCTGCTGCGGCCGACGCCGTCGTCGCTGGGCAAGATGTTGGGGCAGCTCGTGCGCTCGTGGTACGTGCTGCTGTTCCATTTACCCATCGTGCCAGAGCTGAGTTGGCGCCTGTGGCTCGGGTGCGCGTGGCCGCGTGTGCTGCGTCGCGTGGAGAAGACCGCCATCGTGCCGCGTGCCACGCAGACCGGTGACGGCGTGCACGGTGTCTCGCTGTATCGCGCCAATTTCATCCGCAGCTTGTTCACACCGCGCAAGCGTGTCGCGCATGCGCCGGTGCAGGTCATTGTGCCGACGCTGGACAAGTACGTCAGCCCCGCGTTGTCCGAAGACCTCTCGCGCTGGGTGCCGCAGTATTGGCGGCGCGAAGTGGTGGCGCGGCATTGGTTGCCGGTTACCCATGCCACACGCATGGCGGAAATGGCGCGCGACCTGATCGAGCATGCCGAGGGCAAGCCGGAATCCGAAGCGCTGCAACGCGCGCGTCAGCATGGCGAGCTCAAACCGCTCTCCGGCAAACTCGCCGTTATCACTGGAGCTGGCAGCGGCATCGGTCGTTGCGCGGCGTTGGAATTCGCGGAGCAGGGTGCGGCGATCGTCGCTGTCGATATCCGCGCCGAAGATGCCCAGCGCACGGCCACACTCATCCGCCTTACCGGCGGCAAGGCGTGGGCGCGCACCGTCGATGTCGGCAATACCGAGCAAATGGAAGCGCTGGTCGACTGGGTCGGCAAGGACCTTGGCGGCGCCGACATCGTCGTCAACAACGCGGGCATCGGCATGGCGGGCGGCATTGTCGACACGTCCGAGCGCGATTGGCAGCGCATCCTGCACGTGAACGTGTGGGGTGTAATCCATGGCGCCCGGCTGTTCGCCAAGCAGATGGTGGCGCGCGGGCAGGGCGGGCACATCCTGAACACCGCATCGGCGGCTGCCTTTGCGCCATCGCGCGATCTTGCCGCTTATGCGACGACGAAGGCCGCGGTGCTAATGCTGTCGGAATGCATGCGCGGTGAGCTGGCCGGGCAGGGCATCGGCGTGTCTGCCATCTGCCCTGGTTTTGCGGAGACGGGAATCATGGCCTCCACCGTCTACACCGGCACGACCGAGGCGCAACAGGCCCAACTGCGCGCCCGCGCGACCAAGCTCTACCAGCTGCGCGGCCTCAAGCCCGAGACCGTGGCGAAAGCCATGTTCAGGGCGGTTCAGCGCAACAAGCCCGTTGTCACGATCGGTATCGAGGCGCATTCGTCGCGCTTCATCTCGCGCTATGCGCAGTGGCTCAGCCGGCTGATCGCGCGCGTAAGCATGGCCGGGCATTGAGCCCGCGCAGACAAGAACATCAGGAGACCACCATGACCGCGCCCGATTACTTCATCAAGGCCCGCCACGTCCGTTTCGACTGGAAGGACACGCCCATCCAATGGATTCCGGGCGACCCGTCCAGCACGCACATCATCAACATCCTGAACTTGCTGTTCCCCGCCGGTGAGCTATGGTTTTGCCGTGTCTACAACAAGGCGTTGCCGCTGATTACCGACGCGAAGCTGCGCTCCGACGCCGAGGGATTCCTGCGCCAGGAGGCCGTCCACTCGCGCTCGCACGGCGGTGTGCTTGCGCATTACTACAAAGACCACGGCATCGATACCCAGCCCTTCACCAAACGCCTCGATTGGCTGTTCTCCAAGGTGCTAGGCGAACAGCCGCTGGGCCTGAAGATCGGCCACACGCGCTTCTGGCTGCGGCAGCAGCTCGGCATCATCGCTGCGCTGGAGCACTTTTTCGGCTATCTGGGCAACTGGGTGCTCAACGCAAAGGGGTTGGATGCCGCCCACGCCGATCCTGTCATGCTCGACCTGCTGCGCTGGCACGGTGCAGAGGAGGTTGAGCACCGCACCGTCGCGTTCGACATCTTCCGGCACATGGGCGGCTCGTATCTCGAACGCTGCTTCCACATGCTGACCACGATCCTGTTGTTGCTGTACTTCCTGGTGACGGGCTTCCGCTTCATGTACAAACGCGATCCGGGCGCGGGCAAGTTTCCCGGCTTTATCCGTGGCTGGTGGCATGGCTCGCGGCGCAACTGCCTGCCATCGTTCTGGAAAATGCTGGGGGCCGCGCTGCGCTATTTCCGACCCAGTTATACGCCGCATCATGAGGGCTCGACCGAGCAGGCGCTGGCCTACCTGGAAACATCGCCAGCAGCGCAAGCCGCCGCGCACGGCGGCAACTGGGTGCGCGATCGCGCCTGATCTGGGCCGCAGAAAAGCAAAACGGCCGGTGCAATGCCGGCCGTTTTATTTGAGACTTGGGAGTACCGCGCTCAGTAGTTGTTGTGATCCATCTTGATGTCCTGCAGGATCGTCGTGGCAATTTCCTCGATCGACTTGTGCGTCGACGACAGCCACTTGACGCCCTCGCGCCGCATCATCGATTCGGCTTCGTTGACCTCATAGCGGCAGTTTTCCAACGCGGCATATTTGCTGCCTGGGCGACGTTCATTGCGGATTTCCGACAAGCGCTGAGGGTCGATCGACAACCCGAAAATCTTGTTCTTGTAGTTGTACAGCACCGTGGGCAGCTTGCCGCGCTCGAAATCGTCCGGAATGAGCGGGTAATTGGCTGATTTCACGCCGTATTGCATTGCCAGGTACAAGCTGGTCGGCGTTTTGCCGCTGCGCGATACCCCCACCAGGATCACATCCGCCTCGGCCAGGTTCTTGTGTGACTGGCCGTCATCGTGCGCAAGTGAAAAATTGATCGCTTCGATGCGGTTCTTGTACGCCTCGGTGTCGGCGTTCTGGTGAAACCGGCCGATGGCGTGGGTGGACTTGAGGTTCAGTTCCCTCTCGAGCGGCTCGATGAAGGTCTGGAACATGTCCAGGATGGTGGCCTTGGCCCGATGGACGATCTCGTTTGCTTCGGCATCCACCAATGTGGTGAAGACGATCGGCCTCACCCCTTCGACGTGAAATGCCTCGTTGATCTTTGCGACTGCAACGTGCGCCTTGTCGATCGTGTCGACAAACGGGATCCGGACTTGGCGGAATTTCATCTCAAACTGCGCCAGGATCGAGTGGCTAAACGTTTCTGCGGTGATCCCGGTGCCATCCGACACGATGAAAACGGTGCGGAACGGTGTGCGGTTGGGAGATGCGGAGGCGAGGTCGGTCATCGAAAACGAGGGGTTTTTCCAGCACGCCGGCAGGAAATCGTGCTGCGGCACGGTAGAATAGCGGCGATCGTTTAGCTAAGCAATTCGGGCCAATCGCCTCCCGGGCAATGCCACTGCGGCAGTCCTGGCAGGGCTTCCGGATGATTTAGCCAAGCGATTCGCGCGGCCAGACGACAAGAACAAAGCCCCGTGCGCATCCGACCGGTTTTTCACTTAGTTTAGGGGCTTGTATGACTAACCTGTCGCAAGACGGCGCCTATGTGCTGCCGTTCGAGCAATTGCGGATGACCGATGTTGAGGTCGTTGGCGGTAAAAACGCTTCGCTGGGCGAGATGATCTCCCAGCTGGATGGCGCCGGCGTGCGCGTTCCGGGCGGTTTTGCCACCACGGCACTGGCATTCCGCGATTTCCTTGCACACAACAACCTGACCGAGCGCATCTCGCAGCGTCTGGCCAGCCTCGACGTCGACGACGTCAAGGCGCTGGCTGTCGCCGGCAAGGAGATCCGCGAGTGGGTCGCTACCGCACCGTTCCAGCCGCGTCTGGAGCAGGAGATTCGCGAGTCGTACGCTCGCGTGTCGGCCCGCGAAGGCGCCGAGGCATCGTTCGCGGTGCGCTCGTCGGCCACCGCCGAAGACTTGCCGGATGCTTCGTTCGCCGGCCAGCAAGAGAGCTACCTCAACGTTCTCGGCATCGATGACGTGCTCGACAAGATCAAGCACGTGTTTGCTTCGCTGTATAACGACCGTGCGATTTCCTACCGCGTGCACAAGGGCTTCGCCCATGACGTGGTGGCCCTGTCAGCCGGCATCCAGCGCATGGTGCGCTCGGACTGCGGCGCCTCGGGTGTGATGTTCACGATCGACACCGAATCGGGCTTCCAGGATGTCGTCTTCATCACCTCCAGCTACGGTCTGGGCGAAACGGTGGTGCAGGGCGCTGTCAACCCCGACGAGTTCTACGTCTTCAAGCCGACGCTGGCCGCCGGCAAGTACCCGATCATCCGCCGCTCGATCGGCTCCAAGCTGATCAAGATGGAATTCACCGCGCCGGGCGAAGAAGGCCGCGTGAAGACCGTCGACGTGCCGGGCGAACTCCGCAACCGTTACTCCATCAGCGATGCGGATGTGACGGAACTGGCCAAGTACGCCGTCATCATCGAGAAGCACTACGGCCGCCCGATGGATATCGAGTGGGGCCGCGACGGCAAGGATGGCAAGATCTACATCCTGCAGGCTCGCCCGGAGACGGTGAAGAGCCAGTCGCACGGCAAGGTCGAGCAGCGTTTCCGCCTGAAGGGCTCGGCACCGGTGCTGACCACCGGCCGCGCCATCGGCCAGAAGATCGGCACGGGCCCGGTGCGCGTGATCAACGACCCGGCTGAAATGGAGCGTGTGCAGCCCGGCGACGTGCTGGTTGCCGACATGACCGACCCGAACTGGGAACCGGTGATGAAGCGTGCTTCGGCCATCGTGACCAACCGTGGCGGCCGTACCTGCCATGCGGCCATCATCGCGCGTGAGCTGGGCGTGCCGGCGGTGGTCGGCTGCGGCGATGCGACCGATCTGCTGAAGGACGGCACGCTCGTGACGGTCTCGTGCGCCGAAGGCGACGAAGGCAAGATCTACGACGGCCTGCTGGAAACCGAAATCACGGAAGTCCAGCGTGGCGAAATGCCGACGATCAGCACCAAGATCATGATGAACGTCGGCAACCCGCAACTGGCGTTCGACTTCTGCCAGATCCCGAACGGCGGCGTGGGCCTGGCCCGTCTCGAATTCATCATCAACAACAACATCGGCGTTCACCCGAAGGCGATCCTCGACTACCCGCAGGTCGACAGCGACCTGAAGAAGGCCGTGGAAAGCGTGGCTCGCGGCCATGCCAGCCCGCGTGCGTTCTATGTCGACAAGCTGGCCGAGGGCATTGCCACCATCGCAGCGGCGTTCTATCCGAAGCCTGTGATCGTGCGTCTGTCGGACTTCAAGTCCAATGAGTACAAGAAGCTGATCGGTGGTTCGCGCTACGAGCCGGACGAAGAAAACCCGATGCTGGGCTTCCGTGGCGCCTCGCGCTACATCGCTGAGGACTTCGCTGAAGCCTTCGAGATGGAGTGCCGTGCCATGAAGCGCGTGCGCGACGAGATGGGCCTGACCAACGTCGAAGTGATGGTGCCGTTCGTGCGTACGCTCGGCCAGGCTGAGAAGGTTGTCGAGCTGCTGGCCAAGTACGGCCTGAAGCGCGGCGAGAACGGCCTGCGCCTGATCATGATGTGCGAAGTGCCGTCCAACGCGATCCTGGCCGAGCAGTTCCTGCAGCATTTCGACGGCTTCTCGATCGGTTCGAACGACCTGACGCAGCTCACGCTGGGTCTGGATCGCGACTCCGGCATGGAGTTGCTGGCCAAGGACTTCGACGAACGTGATCCGGCGGTCAAGTTCATGCTGCAGCGTGCCATTTCCACGGCGCTGTCGATGGACAAGTACGTCGGCATCTGCGGGCAGGGCCCGTCTGATCATCCGGACTTTGCCGAGTGGCTGGCCAAGGAAGGTATCTCGTCGATCTCGCTGAACCCGGATTCGGTGATCGCCACGTGGCAGAAGCTGGGTTCCGCTTAATTCCGACCTAGAGTGTCGTAAGACAAGGCGCGTATCCTGACGGGTACGCGCCAACAAGAACGCGAAGTGCCCGATGGCGTCCTACGCTGGCGGGGGCCGAGCGACATGCCCCCGCAGACGTGCAGCGTCGCGGGGTTTTTTTTATGGGATTCCGGGAGAGGGAGTATGTCGGCTCAGACCGTCTGGTTTTCTCTGGCCGTGCTCCTCGTGATCGGCGAGCTGATGACGGGGACGTTCTATCTGCTGATGGTGGCAATCGGCCTGGTCGCTGGCGGTCTCGCCGCGCTGATCGGCCTTGCGTTTCCTGCCCAGGCCATCGTGGCCGCCATCGTGGCGGTGTTCGGCATCGTCGGGTTGCGGCGCACGCGCTACGGGCGCACCACGCGGGAAAATGCCGCGCGCAATCGCAACGTCAATCTGGACATCGGCGAGACGTTGCGCGTCGATGCCTGGTCACCCGAGCGACGCGCGCGCGTGCAATATCGCGGCGCCGCATGGGATGTCGAACTTGCACCGCACGCATCGGCCGCCGCTGGCGAATTCCGGATCGTCGAAGTGCGTGGCAACGTGCTTGTCGTCGCGCCCAGGTAGCCACCAACAACAACCAAAAACAACCAACAAGCCCAACCACGGAGGTTCTATGTTCGAGCTGGGGACTCTCGCGATCATCGTCCTGTTTGCCGCCATCGTGCTCATCGCGCAAGGCATCAAGATCGTGCCGCAACAGCACGCCTGGATTCTGGAGCGACTGGGCAAGTATCACGCGACGCTCTCGCCGGGGCTCAATATCGTGCTGCCCTTTGTCGATCGCGTGGCCTACAAGCACGTGCTCAAGGAAATCCCGCTCGACGTGCCGAGCCAGATCTGTATCACCAAGGACAACACGCAGCTGCAAGTGGACGGCATCCTGTATTTCCAGGTGACCGACCCGATGCGGGCTTCGTATGGATCGAGCAATTTCGTGATCGCCATCACGCAGCTGGCGCAGACGACGCTGCGCTCGGTTGTCGGCAAGCTGGAACTGGACAAGACGTTTGAGGAGCGAGACTTCATTAACCACAGCGTGGTCAATGCGCTGGATGAGGCCGCATCGAACTGGGGCGTGAAGGTGCTGCGCTACGAGATCAAGGATCTGACGCCGCCGAAGGAAATCCTGCACGCCATGCAGGCGCAGATCACGGCAGAGCGTGAAAAGCGTGCGCTGATCGCCGCATCCGAAGGCAAGCGCCAGGAGCAGATCAATCTGGCATCCGGTGCGCGCGAGGCCGCCATCCAAAAATCAGAAGGGGAACGGCAGGCCGCGATCAACAAGGCGCAGGGCGAAGCGGCGGCGATTCTGGCGGTGGCAGAAGCCAACGCCCAGGCGATCCAGAAGATCGGTCAGGCCATTCGCACCGAGGGCGGTGTCGATGCCGTCAACCTGAAGGTGGCGGAAGAGTATGTCAGCGCGTTCGGCAACCTGGCCAAGCAGGGCAACACGCTCATCGTGCCGGGCAACATGGGCGACCTGAGCACGATGATTGCGTCAGCGTTGACGATTGTGAAGCAGCAACGGCCGGCCGCATAAAAGTCGGGAAGCCAGAGGGCTCAAGCCTTCTCGCGCATGAGGCGGGCTTTTTCGCGCTGCCAGTCGCGGTCTTTCTCGGTTTCGCGCTTGTCGAACTGTTTCTTGCCTTTAGCGAGGCCGATTTCGCATTTCACGCGGCCGCGCGTGTAGTGCAGGTTGAGCGGCACGAGCGTGTAGCCGCGCTGCTCCACCTTGCCGATGAGCTTCTTGATCTCTTCGGCGTGCAACAGCAGCTTGCGAGTGCGCACGGGGTCTGGATTGACATGCGTGGAGGCCGATTGCAGCGGGCTGATATGGGCCCCGATCAGGAACAGTTCGGCGTTGCGGATGACGACGTAGCCTTCCTTGATCTGCGCACGGTTGGCCCGGATGGCTTTCACCTCCCAGCCCTCAAGAGCCATGCCTGCTTCGTAGCGCTCTTCGATGAAGTAATCGAAAAAGGCCTTTTTGTTGTCGGCGATGGTCATTTTTTGGAATATGCGGTGCGCGCCTTGGGGTGACGATCCCTGCATGCGCTGCGATAAAATGGCGAGTTTAACAAATCCGCCGCAATCCCAGCCGGGACGCGGCACGCAAAGCTTTCGGATGACGCATGGCAGATGTTGAAAAAACCGTGTTGATAGGCTACTCGGCCGAACAGATGTTCGACCTGGTCACCGACGTCAAGGACTATCCGAACTTCCTGCCATGGTGCGGCGGGGTGGAAATCTACGAGCAGACGGAAACGTCACTCGACGCGCGAGTGGACATCGCCTTCAAGGGCATTCACCAGTTCTTTCGCACGCGTAACGTGCAAGCGCGGCCCACGCGCATTGATATGACGTTCGCAGATGGGCCTTTCAAGTCGTTCACCGGTTTCTGGATCTTCACGCCGTTGCGCGCGGACGCCTGCAAGATCAACTTCCACCTGCATTACGAGTTTTCCAGCGTGATTCTGGAAAAGCTGATTGGCCCGGTGTTCAGCATGATCGCCAACACCTTCGTCGATTCGTTCGTCAAACGCGCGGAGACGGTGTATGGCGAATCCTGATTCCAACACCGTGATCAACGTGATGGTCTGCCTGGCGACGGTCACGCCGCCGCGGCTCGTCAACGTACAAGTGCCGGCGCAGGCGACGGTGGCTGACGCCGTGCATGCGTCCGGCGTGCTCAACGGCCTGGATCTGACCATCGATACCTGCCGGCTGGGCGTTTACGGCAAGCGCAAGACGCCGGATGCCGCATTGCATGCGCGCGATCGGGTAGAAATCCTGGGTCCGCTGATCGCCGATCCGAAAACTGCACGCCGGCGGCGTGTGCAGAAGGTGCGGGCCACCGGGACGCGCGAAGGGCTGAAGTGGCTGCGCAACGAGGCGCCGCCCAAAGACGACGTCCTCGAATAACAAGAAATCAGTTGCAGTTGGCGCTCAGGGCTGCCTGGTTGCGCTGCAGGGCTGCAGCGCGCTGGTTGTCATCCATATAGGCGATCGAGCCGTCGGCCTGCACCGAGCCGACGCGGCGGCCGTCTTGCATATACGTGGTTTCGTTGCGCAGGCGTGCGCATTCGGCTTGCTTGCGCTGGGCAGCCTCTGCCTGCCTGGCTTCGTCCTGTTCTTTCTTGGCGCGATCGGCCATACGCTTGCGCAGCTCTTCATCGGGGTTGGATGCGGCGACGCCCGAGGCTGGCTGGCCGGGTTTGGCCGCCGCGTTCGGGCCCGCCGCCTTGACGCCCGAGGCCGGCGCGGACAGCGCTTCATAGGCAGTAGCCGTGCGGCTGTTCGGATTGCGGATGATGCGGCTGGGCGGCACCGACGGCGGCGGTGCGGCATCGCTGTAGACCATGTGGCCCTTGTCATCGCGCCATTGCCAAGCCCATTGCGCCTGGGCAACCGGGCAAGCAAGGGCGATCAGGGTGGCGGTGGCAGGCAACAGGACGTGCAGTCGTTTCATGAAGTTCTCGTTCGTGGACTGCCGACGGCGCGCTGGCCGACCCGACGACGGCCCCTGGACGCGCACGGGAGCCCGGTGGCGTGATCGCCACTCGCCAATTTAGGCCGACGGCCTGGCTTGGCCTGTCGACTCGCCCCCCGGCAAGGCGCCCAGTTTATGCAGACTTGTCGTTGGCGTGCAAGCGCACCGACCAGCCGACACCCGCAATCAGCAAGGCGATTGCGGCCATCTCAAGCGGACGCGGCCAGCGGTCGTCGTACACGAAGCCATATGCCAGCGCGAACAGGGTCTCGAACACGATCATCTGGCCCGACAGCGTGAGCGGCAGCCGTCGGGAGGCGATGTTCCACAAGTTGTTGCCGATCAGCGACGCGCCGAGCGCCACGGCAGCATTGACCACCCAGAACGTGCCCCAGACGCGCCCGCCGGCATTCACCCAGCTCGTACCGACCGCGAGCAGGGCCACCAAGGTCAAAGCCGCCGACAGAATGCCGCTGGAAATGCCGTACAACGCAGACCATTCGTTGCTGGAGAAATGCGGATTGCGCTGCAGGTAGCGGGCATTGTCCACGGCGTACCAGGTCCAGCTGCAAAGCGCGCCCACGGCACAAGCGATGCCGGCAATGCGTTGCCAGACCGGCCGGACGTTGGCGGCTGCCGTTGCTGCTTCATGGCCGAACAGATCGACGTTGATGCAGACGATGCCGGCAGCGACAACCAATAGCGGCCAGATCAGCCGGGAGAGCGGCACGGCGCCATGGTCGCGCCGGCCAAGCATCGTCACCGTGATGGGCAGGATGCCGACGATGAGCGAGGTGGGTGCAACGCCAGCCAGTTGCACGCCAAACGCCACGAAAACGAAGTAAACGAGGTTGCCGCTGCAGGACTGCCTGAACAGCGCCAGGCAATCGGCGCGGGTGATCTTGTGGGCAATGCGGGGGAGGATCGGGGCAGCGGCAATGGCTGCGATCGCGCCGTAGGCGAGGTAGCGGCCGAGGGTCAGTTCCCACGGTGAAAACGCGGGCAGCGCGCGGGGTGCAATAAAGACCATGCCCCACATCGCCCCGGCCAGCAGGGCGCACAATACGCCAATTCCCATTCGAACACTCGCGAGGCTGATTCCGCGCGGCTGCTGGCGGCGCAGGGCGCTGGAGGTGCGTGCGCGAAGAAAAATTTATCGAGCATAGCACGGGTCTCTACAACCGTGGGGCGAATTCCCGTATAATCCGATTTTGCGCCTAGAGGAAATTGCTATGCGTCTTGTCCAGAAAGCACTCACGTTCGATGATGTGCTGCTCGTCCCGGCCTATTCGGCCGTCCTGCCCCGCGATACGTCCCTTCGCACCAAGCTCACCCGTTCGATCGAACTCGCCATTCCGCTCGTCTCCGCCGCCATGGATACGGTTACGGAAGCGCGGCTCGCCATCGCCATGGCGCAGCAAGGTGGCATCGGTATCGTCCACAAGAACCTGAAGCCCGAAGAACAGGCGCGCGAAGTCGCCAAGGTCAAGCGCTTTGAATCGGGCGTGCTGCGCGATCCGATCACCATTGGTCCGGACATGAAGGTCCGCGACGTGATGGCGCTGTCGGCACAGCACGGCATTTCGGGTTTCCCGGTGCTGGAAGGCAAGAAGGTGGTGGGCATCATCACCAACCGCGATCTGCGTTTCGAAGAGGAACTGGACGCCCCGGTGCGCGCCAAGATGACGCCGAGCGAGAAGCTCGTCACCGTCAAGGAAGGCGCCACGCTGGAAGAGGCCAAGCGCCTGCTGAACAAGCACCGCCTGGAGCGCGTGCTGGTGGTGGGCGAAGCCTTTGAGCTGCGCGGCCTGATCACCGTCAAGGATATCCAGAAGGCCACCGAATACCCGCTGGCTTCGAAGGACGAACGCGGTTCGCTGCGCGTGGGCGCGGCGGTGGGCGTGGGTCCGGATAACGATCTGCGTATCGATTTGCTGGTCAAGGCCGGCGTGGACGTGATCGTGGTCGATACCGCGCACGGCCACAGCCAGGGCGTGCTGAGTCGCGTGCGCTGGATCAAGGACAACTACCCGCAAGTGCAGGTGATTGGCGGCAACATCGCCACGGGCGACGCAGCCAGGGCGCTGGTCGACCACGGCGCGGATGGCGTCAAGGTTGGCATTGGCCCGGGCTCGATCTGTACGACGCGGATCGTTGCTGGCGTGGGCGTGCCGCAAATCTTTGCTGTATCGAATGTGGCCGAGGCACTGAAGGGCACCGGCGTTCCGCTCATCGCTGACGGCGGTATCCGCTACTCGGGCGATGTCGCCAAGGCCCTGGCTGCCGGCGCACACACCGTGATGATGGGCGGCATGTTTGCCGGTACGGACGAATCCCCGGGTGAGGTGTTCCTGTTCCAGGGCCGCTCGTACAAGAGCTACCGCGGCATGGGCTCGGTAGGCGCGATGAAGGATGGCGCCGCCGACCGTTACTTCCAGGAAGACAACACCGCCAACGTCGATAAGCTCGTGCCGGAAGGTATCGAGGGGCGCGTGCCGTACAAGGGCTCCGCGTTGCCGATCGTGCATCAGCTCACGGGCGGCGTTCGCTCGTCGATGGGTTACTGCGGTTGTGCCTCGATTGCCGAATGGCACGAGAAAGCCCAGTTTGTCGAGATCACCGCCGCGGGCATGAACGAATCGCACGTGCACGACGTGCAGATCACGAAGGAAGCGCCGAACTATCATCGCGACTGATCGGTTGCCGATCACCGCATACAAGATAGAAGGCAAGCAGTACTGCCGCCGGGGCGCGCGGGCGCTCCGGCCGATTCAACCGGTGGCCGAAGCACGGGCGGCCGCCCGCAACTGGAGACGATGATGAAAGCGCTTTTGCGACTCGTTTTGTTTCTGGATGCGGCTGTCGCACTGTGCGTCGGTCTCGTCCTGCTGGCTTCACCAATGACGTCCATCTTTGGCGCGCTGCAATTACCGCAGCCGGAGCCGGCGATGTACGGTCAGCTGCTCGGCGTCACGCTGATTGGCGTGGCCTGGCTGCTGTGGCATGCCACTGTCAACGGGCAACTGACCACCGCCGTGGCGCAGGTGGTCGGACATGTGAACCTGGCTGTTGCCGTGCTGGTGATTGCCTGGCTGCTGTTCTTCCACTTGCCGGTGGACGGCGCCGGTCGCATCTGGCTGCCGACGTTTGCTGCGGTGCTGGCGGCGTTTTCCGCCGTGCAGATTCCCGCCTCGCGCCGCGTCCGCACCAATGAGCGCGTGCGCGCCCAGAAGGCCCGCGAAGACG
Source organism: Burkholderiaceae bacterium 26 (assembly GCA_000955795.1). GTDB lineage: Bacteria > Pseudomonadota > Gammaproteobacteria > Burkholderiales > Burkholderiaceae > Ralstonia > Ralstonia chuxiongensis. The sequence continues at coordinate 27,846 of JYOB01000010.1, read as the reverse complement.
CCGCGGCCGCGCGAGAACGCGAACGCGCAGAAAAGGCGCAGCGCAAAGAACCTGGCTACATGCCGCCTCCGGGCTACGGCCCCGGCACTGAAGTCGACACGATTGCCGATTCTATTCCTCCACAACATGCACGACAAAGTCCTCATCCTTGATTTCGGCTCGCAGGTCACGCAACTGATTGCGCGGCGCGTGCGTGAAGCACACGTCTACTGCGAGATTCACCCGAACGACGTGTCCGACGCCTTCGTGCGCGAGTTCGCGCCCAAGGCGATCATCCTGTCCGGCAGCCACGCCAGCACGTACGAAGACCATCAACTGCGCGCGCCGCAGGCCGTGTGGGACCTTGGCGTGCCTGTGCTCGGCATCTGCTACGGCATGCAGACCATGGCCGTGCAGCTGGGCGGCAAGGTGGAGTGGAGCGACCACCGCGAATTCGGTTACGCCGAAGTGCGCGCGCATGGCCACACCCGTCTGCTCAAGGACATCCAGGACTTCGCCACGCCGGAAGGCCACGGCATGCTCAAGGTCTGGATGAGCCACGGCGACAAGGTTACGGAACTGCCGCCCGGCTTCAAGCTGCTGGCCTCGACGCCGAGCTGCCCGGTCGCCGGCATGGCCGATGAGGCGCGTGGCTATTACGCCGTGCAGTTCCACCCGGAAGTTACCCATACCGTGCAAGGCCGTGCGCTGCTCGAGCGCTTTGTGCTGGAAATTGCCGGTGCCAAGCCCGACTGGGTCATGCGCGACCACATCGACGAAGCCGTCAAGGCCATCCGCGAGCAGGTGGGCGATGAGGAGGTGATCCTCGGCCTGTCGGGCGGTGTTGATTCGTCGGTGGCAGCGGCACTGATCCACCGTGCGATTGGCGACAAGCTCACCTGCGTATTCGTCGATCACGGCTTGCTGCGCCTGGACGAAGGCAAGATGGTGATGGACATGTTCGCTGGCCGCCTGCACGCCAAGGTCGTGCACGTGGATGCCTCCGAGCAGTTCCTGGGCCATCTGGCTGGCGTGACGGACCCGGAAGCCAAGCGCAAGATCATTGGCCGCGAGTTCGTTGAAGTGTTCCAGGCCGAAGCCAAGAAGCTCAGCAACGCCAAGTGGCTGGCGCAGGGCACGATCTACCCGGACGTGGTGGAATCGGGCGGCACCAAGACCAAGAAGGCGACGACCATCAAGAGCCACCACAACGTGGGCGGACTGCCGGAAACGCTGGGGTTGAAGCTGCTCGAGCCGCTGCGCGATCTGTTCAAGGACGAAGTGCGCGAGCTGGGCGTGGCGCTGGGCCTGCCGCACGAGATGGTGTATCGCCATCCGTTCCCGGGACCGGGTCTGGGCGTGCGCATTCTGGGCGAGGTCAAACGTGAATACGCAGACCTGCTGCGCCGTGCCGATGCCATCTTCATCGAAGAGCTGCGCGGCACCAAGGCCACGGCGCAGGACGCGGCCGCCGGCCTGTGTGGCGAAGGCGATGTCGGCAAGAGCTGGTACGACCTGACCAGCCAGGCGTTTGCGGTGTTCCTGCCGATCAAGTCGGTCGGCGTGATGGGCGATGGTCGGACGTACGACTACGTGACCGCGCTGCGTGCTGTGCAGACCACCGATTTCATGACCGCACATTGGGCGCATCTGCCGTACACGCTGCTGGGCCGCGTGTCGAACCGCATCATCAATGAAGTGCGCGGGTTGAGCCGGGTCGTGTATGACGTGTCGGGTAAACCGCCTGCGACGATCGAGTGGGAGTGATCTAGCATCGTCTCATGCCGTTTCAGGCAGGGCGAACATCGCAAGAAAGCCAAGTGCGACAAGGGTTGAGGCGTCTCATGATGCCTCAACCGCTTTCACCCAGTCTCATGCAATGTGAGAATTTTCACTTGGCGACCTTAAGCCTCGCACAGCTCTGTACGAGATTGCGGACAGATTCGGCCGAGCGGAGCTAGGTAGCCTTACTCCACTATCTTGAACACCCGATTCTTCTCGATCACACCGGCTTTCGGCAATTTGCCTTCGTCCTCAATGTCGGGGCGCAGATGCCGCTCGTCTAGCGCAGGCCCCGTGTAGCGGCTGCGCGGCCGAATCACTTTGCCCACGCGGAGTTGCTCGATGCAGTGCGCGAGCAGCCCGACGCTGCGCGCGATCGAGAACAAGCCGAACGCCGCATCGCACGGCAACTGAAGCTGCACCGACAGCATCGCGAACGCGACATCGATGGTCGGCCGCTGGCCGGTGAGCTCCGTAACCTTGTCGACGAAATGCGCCAGTTCTGCGGGCGGATGGAGCCGCGCGAGCAACGCGGCCGCGCGCGGATCGCCATCGGGGTAAAGATGATGACCGAAGCCGGGAATCGGGATCGCTGACTTCAGGTAGTGATCGACGACGTGCGCGGCGCCCAATCTCTGCACATCGTCGAACACCGCGCGCACGCGCCCCGACGCGTCGCCGTGCAGCGGGCCCGACAACGTCGCGAGCCCGGTCAGCAGGCAGCCGGCGAGCGATGCGCCGGTCGACGCGGTGATGCGCGCGGCGAATGCCGAACTCGTGATCTCGTGATCCGCAACCAGCACCATCGCCCGGCGCAGCAGGTCCGCGCCATCGCTGTCGAGGCCCCAGCCGGCTGCGAGCCGCTGATGGGTCGGGAGCGGACTTGCACCGACATCGCCATGAGCGCCGAAGGCGCTCGACACGATCGCGACGAGTTGCCCCGCTTCGATGTGCAGAGCGCTGTCGAGCCGGCCGAGCGTCGAGTGGCCGTGCGCGGCCAGCATCGCGAGTACCGAGAACGCACATTGCCGATCGCGCTCGCCGGATGGCAGCGCGATCGCGGGCGCGTCGAACGACACGGGCGTGGTGGCCTGCCAGAGCAGAGCGGCCGTTTCCTCCAGCGTGGCGGTATCCGCGAGCTGAATGCTGTCGCGGCCCCGATACCAGGCGCGACCCTTGGAGAACGTGGTGATACCACTGTAGATGCACGGCTCAGCGCCAAAGATCGTGCTGGCTGCCAGCGCCGCGCGCTTGCGGCCGACCTGTTTCTTGCGGCACAGCGTGACCACGTCCTCCGCGCGATACAGGCTCTTGCGTGGATCGTTGGGGTCCTGCATCACGGCGATACTGCCGCGGCTCGCATACGCATAGACGGTCTGTGCCCGCACGCCGAGCCGACGCGCCGCTTCCGTCAGGGTGATCCAGTTCTGCATGGGGAGTCGTGATGACGATGCGGCCGGTGTCCGGCCGCTTGCGCCGACTATAGACCGGGTTCAGTTGAATGTCATTTCAGTCGGGCGCCGCTCAAGCACTTCGACGAGGATGTCGCCTGGCGCGCGCACGAAACAGCCGCGCACACCCGCGCGGATCCGCATGATGGGCTGGACGATCTCGGCGTCGTGCGCGACCAGGTGCGCGTAGGCGGCATCCAAATCATCGACCAGCACGCCAAAGTGGTCGATGCCTTGCACGCGGCGCCCCTCCGTCACGGTCGCCGAACGCGCGTCCGGCTGGGCGGTGATGAACAGGTTGACGGCGCCGATTCGCAGGTCGACGCGACCGGGGCGTCGCACGATTTCGGCGTTCAGGCAGCGCGCGAACCATGCGGCGGTGGCCTCCGCATCGGCCGAGCAGAGTTGCAGGTGGTCCCACTTGAATTCGATCATGGTCGTGGTCTGCGGGTGAAGGGGTCGGCGCTTGGCAGACAAATGGCATGTATGGGGTTAGAGCTCGATACGCGACAGCTTGCCGAGCAGCACCGAATACGACAGTGTGCCGACCAGGCAGATCGCGCCCATCAAGTTCAGCGCCCAGAAAAAGCTGCCGGTGTGCTGCGTCACGTAGCCGATCATCAGCGGCGTGGTGACGGCTGCGATATTCGCGGCGAGACTCGTGATACTGCTGGTGAGCCCAACATAGCGTTTAGGCGCAATCTCAGACACGGCGGCCCAGGACATCGAGCCGATCCCCTGGGCGAAGAACGCGACGGTGAGGATCGCGATCACAAGCCCATTCGAGTGCACAAAGTTGACGAGCACGATCGACGCGCCGAGGAAGGTGCCGATCACGAGCGGCGCCTTGCGCGACGACGACATCGACACGCCGCGGCGGATGCAGAGGTCGGACAGATAGCCTGCGATCAGGATGCCGAGCGTCGCGCCGATGAACGGCATCGCCTGGAAGAAACCGACCTTGATCATCGACATGTGCCGTTCCTCGACCAGATAGGTCATGAACCAGGTCGTGAAGAACACCAGCAGCGTGTTGTTGCAGAACTTGCCCAGACAGATCGCGAGGATTTGCCGGTAGCCGAGCAGGCGCAGCGCCACGCGCCATTCGAAGCGATCGCGCGCAGTCACCACGGAGCGCCCTTCAGTGATGTACTGCAGCTCGGCCGCGTTGACGCTGCGATGCCGTGACGGATCGCGATAGAACCGATACCAGACGACACTGAACAGGATGCCGAATGCACCCGTTGAGAAGAACACGGCCCGCCAGCCGAACGCTGACGAGATCCACAACAGCAGCCCGGTGAAGAGCGGCGTGCCGATGTACTGGCCCATCACGTACACGCTCGTTGCGAAGCCGCGTTCCTGGACCGGGAACCACATCGTGACCGCGCGCGCGTTCGACGGAAACGCGGGTGCCTCGAGTGCTCCCATCGCCAGCCGCGAGCCGAGCAGCATGTGGTAGCCGTGTGCGAGCCCTTGCGTCAGCGTGGCCAGCGACCAGCCGACGAGCGACAGCGCATACGCGACACGCGAGCCCAGCATGTCGGCTAGCACGCCTGCGGGCAGCAGCGCGATCGAATAGGCGAGTCCGAACACGGCGAACAGCTCGCCCATCTGCACGCGGGTGAGCGCCAGATCCTTCGATAGCGCGGGCGCGACGATGCCGAGCGCCGAGCGATCAACGAAGTTGAGGACGGTCGCCACCAGCAGCATCGACAGCACGCCGTAGCGCACCCGCGATCGCCTGGCGGCGCCTGCGTGCGCGTCGAACTCGCGCATGACCGGAACCTGTTCTTCTGCAGTTTTCAATGTTGTCTCCTGTTGTCTGATGGATGGGCCGGCGTATGGTTCTTGTGTGTGCCGGCGCGCGTCGGGTCAGCCGCGTCCGACGAAAGGCATCGCGCTGGCCATGATCGTCATGTTGAGAATGTTGGCCTCAAGCGGCAGGCTCGCCATCTGCACGATGGCGTTCGCGACGTGCGCGACGTCGACACGCGGCTCTGGCGCGACGCGGCCGTCGGCCTGCAGCACGCCGCTGTCCATTCGCTCCGTCAGCGACGTAGCGGCGTTGCCGATGTCGATCTGGCCGCACGCGATGTTGAACGGCCGGCCATCAAGCGCAAGCGAGCGGGTGATGCCGAGCACCGCATGCTTTGTGGCGGTGTACGCGATCGTGTTCGGGCGCGGCGTGTGTGCCGAGATCGAACCATTGTTGATGATGCGGCCGCCTTGCGGCATCTGGCGCTTCATCTGGCGCCACGCGGCGCGCGCGCACAAGAACACGCCCGTCAGGTTGGTCGCGACCACGTCGTTCCAGAATTGCAGCGAGTAGTCGTCGAGCGGCACGGCGCCCGCGTTGCGGCCGGCGTTGTTGAACAGCACGTCAAGGCGCCCGAACGCGTGCGCGATTTGCGCGAAGCTGGCGTCGACCGATGCTTCGTCGGAAACGTCGGTTGGAATGGCCGCCGCCACACCGCCGGCCCGTTCGATGATCTCTTTCGTTTCGAGCAGCGGTTCGATGCGCCTGCCGAGCAGTGCGACGCTGAACCCGGCGCGCGCCAGCGCGACGGCCGCCGCCTGGCCGATGCCGGTGCCGGCGCCTGTCACCGCCGCGATTCTTTTCTCTGCCTGCATCTTCACGACCTCGTCTTCAGTGCGTTGAACATGCAAAAAGCATTGCGCGGTGACGATTCCCCAGCAATCTTGATTCTTTCAATCAATATCAACAGCCCTGTCGCGACGGGGCGGCGTCAGGGTTTTCCTGAGTTCGGCGAGACGTCGCTCGCGGACTGGCGCGGCCGGATGGGCGGTGCAGGACACCGCCGGAGTGAGGCCGAAAGACCGCGGCGGCGCGCCACGCACATACATTGATCGAAACAATCAATATTGACCCGCGCCGACCCTGCTTCGTAGGCTGTGCTCCGTTTTCCGACCCAAGGACGAGACCATGCCTGACAACAATCGCCCCCGTCTCCTAGTAGCGCGACGGGTTCCCGCGGCGGTGGCCGCACGTGCCGAAGCCGAATTCCACGCGTATGTGACCGACGCCGACATGGACGCGCCGACCGTCGTCGAATTCTGCAACCGCCACGAGACGCCGGCGGTGCTGATCGGCAAGAAATCGGGGCTGCAGGCCGAGCACATCGCGGCATTGCCGCCGAGCGTGAAGATCATCGCGAACGCGAGCGCCGGTTACGACCACATGGACGTGGCGGCCGCGCGCGCACGCGGCATCGTTGTCAGCAACGCGCCCGACGCGCTGACCGACTGCACTGCCGATTTCACACTGTTGTTGATCCTCGCCGCGTGCCGGCGCGCGTCGGAATACGAGCGCATCGTGCGCGCGGGATGGGGAAAGTCGTTCGGCATGACGGACATGCTTGGCATGCGCGTGAACGGAAAGACGCTTGGGATCGTCGGTTTCGGCCGGATCGGCAGGGCGGTCGCACAGCGTGCGCGCGGCTTCGGAATGCAGATCGTCTATACAGACCGGCGGCCCGCGCCACCCGAGATCGAGGCCGGCGCGCGTTATTGCGCTGATCTCGACACGCTGCTGCCGCAGTGCGACATCCTCACGCTGCACGTGCCTGGCGGCGGCACGCCGTTGATGACGCGCCGCGAGTTCGGCTTGTTGCGCGACGGCGCGGTGTTCGTCAACGCAGCGCGCGGGAGTCTCGTCGACGAGGATGCGCTGTGCGATGCATTGGCGTCGCGGCGGCTGTTCGCAGCGGGGCTCGACGTCTATCGGAACGAGCCCAATATCGATCCGCGCTTTGCAGCACTCGACAATGTGTTTCTGTCGCCGCATATGGCGAGCGCGACGATCGAGACGCGCGATCAGATGGGGTTCACCGCACTCGACAACATCGCTGCGGTGCTTAATGGGAGGACGGCGCCAAACGCGCTGTGAAGGCAGCGTGACCGCGTGCTCCGGAACGACTTCGGCTCGACAAACGGAGCGGTGCCGCATGCAAGTACTGATGCGGCACTGCCTTCGTAGGCGCCTTGCGAGCCGCGGCAGATTTCCGGTGCGTTGGGTGCGCGGTACGGCCAGAGGGCGCCGATATCACGTCTTATTCGGGGTCTGCCACGGTTAGCCTGCTACGGGACGGGCCCCTACGCGAGACGCAGAGAGGCTGTAGCGTTCTATATGCCCCGGCGCCTCGCGGTGCGGTGGCACGCGAAAAACTGCCCTGCAGCGCGTCTACGCCTCCAGTGACCAGCCTTGGTTGTCCACGTTCTTTTCGTCGCGATAGACCCATCGCGCACCGCATGTGGGACACGAGAACGTGCTGACGGTGATTGCGCGCGCGGAGGGGGATTTGATGCGCTGCGTGTCGGTGATTCTCAGCAAAGCATGGCCTGGCGCGCCGCGTTTATGGAGTTCGATTGCGGCGCAAGCCGAGCAGAGTGTCATGCCGATGGGTCTCTCAAGAGCGCAAGCCCACTGTGGCGTGCTGACTCAGCGGTGGGGGTGCGGGGTGGGTCAAAGGTGAAGCTTATCTAATTATTTGTTGACGCGGGTCTGGAATGTCTGTAGAAACCATCCTCGCAGGATCTTCAAGCAGTTACTCCGATGTTCTGGGTTGTCACACCAAGCGGTGCTTCCTTTGCTCCATGTTTCTTCCTTGATTGTCGTGCCTGGTGAGCACAGGCTCATGCAGAACTTTTTAGGATATCCAACATGGAAACCGGCACAGTAAAGTGGTTCAACGACTCCAAGGGCTTCGGCTTCATCACCCCGGACGCAGGCGGCAACGATCTCTTCGCTCACTTCTCTGAAGTTCAGGGCAACGGGTTCAAGTCCCTCCAAGAAGGTCAGAAGGTGCGCTACGTTGCAGGCGTTGGCCAAAAGGGCCCGGCTGCTACGAAGATCGAGGCGATCTGATCGGTCGCATCTGCCAAGAAAAACCCCGCACAGCGGGGTTTTTTTTCGCGGCAACATCAAAGTATTCAAGACGCACTTTGCTCCAGCGTCGGTGGCTCTTGCCGCGGCAGGTGAATCTGCCGTCGCATCACATAGACGGCAACCGCTGCCGAAAGCAGTCCCGAGAGCGCTCCCACACCAAGTGACCAGCGCGGGCCGAGATGGTCTGCCACCCAACCCACAATCGGTGCGCCGATCGGGGTACCGCCCAACGCGATGGCCACGCGTAACGCCATCACCCGCCCGCGCATGGCAGGCTCGGTCGAGAGTTGCATCAGGCTGTTGCTCGTGTTGGTGAATGTCAGCGCCGCCATGCCCGTGATGACCAGCGCCGCCGCAAACAGCCAATAGCCCGGTGCGATGGCCGCCAATGTGCACCCCAGCCCGAATATCGCAGCGCCTATCAGCAGGGACTTGAACTCCGGCTGCTTACGCCCTGCGGCGAACAACGCGCCGGACATCGTGCCGATCGCCATCATCGACGACAACACGCCGTAGCCGCGCGCATCCGAGTGGAAGACGCTCGCTGCCATCGTCGAGATGAAGATGGGGAAGTTCAGCCCAAATGTGCCGATCAGGAACAGCATGACCAGCATGGCCTTGAGATCGGGGCGGGCCCACACATAACGGATGGCCTCGGCAAATCCGCCTTGCGAGCGCCGTGCACGCGCATTCGGGCGTAGCTCGGACTTGCGCAGGAAAAAGAGCGAAGCCAGCACCGCGATGAACGAAAGCCCGTTGGCCAGGAATGCCCAGCCTGTACCGATGGTGGCGATGGCCATGCCCGCCGCTGCTGGCCCGACCATGCGCCCCGCGTTGAACGACGTCGAGTTGAGTGCGACCGCATTGGGCAGATCGCCATCGCCCACCAGTTCTGCCACGAACGTCTGGCGCACCGGGGCATCGAATGCCGATGCGCAGCCGGACAGAAACGCCAGCAGGTAGACGTGCCAGAGCTGAACGATGCCCGTCACGGTCAGCAGCCCGAGAATCAGCGCCAGGGCGCCCGATGTTGCCTGGGTTGCCATCAGCAGCTTGCGCTGGTTGTAGCGGTCTGCGGCAACGCCCGTCCACGGCAATAGCAGAAGCTGCGGGCCGAACTGCAGCGCCATCACCGTGCCCACTGCAGAAGCGTTGTGGTTCGTGAGCTGTGTCAGCACCAGCCAGTCCTGCGCGGTGCGCTGCATCCACGTGCCCACGTTGGACACCAGCGACCCCACGGCCCACAAACGGTAGTTGAAAACGCGCAGTGAGCGGAAGACGCCGGTTGCTGGCGTACTTGCCGATGTGTTCATTGGCGTTGCGGCAGATCGCCGCCGAGATTGCCGCCGTTGAACCGGCCAAAGCGCCGTGCCATCGGCACGCCGAGTGCCAGGATGCCCAACCCGATCGCAACGGCATCGGTTGTGTTTCGCAGGTGGAAATCACCAACCCGCAGAACGAGGACGTAACCGACGGCCAGATTGAACGCGCCCCACAGCACATTCACCGTAGAAGACGAAAGGCCTTCGCCGGGTGGCGTTGCGAATGGGCTCTGAAATGGTTTGCCTGCGATACCGAAGACGAAATGCGGCACGGCGTTGGCGAGGAAGGCGCCGCCGAAAAACCAAGAGATGAGATGGGGCCATGCCATGTCGACGCTCCGGATCAGGAACAGTAAGAGGGGCTCAAAACTCTGCCAGCCGTTGCAGCAACATCACGGCCTTCGCCAGTTCTCCTTGCTCGGCCGCGGACAGTTGCGCCTGCAGTGCGCGGAACAGCCAATCGTCCTTCGCGGCGCGGCTTTCCTTGAGTGCTTTCCGGAAGCCCGGCGTCAATTCGATGAGCGTTTGCCGGCCATCCGTCGGATCGGGCTTGCCGGCAACCGCGCCCATGGCTTCCAGCGCCCCAACCGTGACCCGCATCGACTGCGGCTTCACGCTGCCGGCGCGCGCAAGCGCAGACACGGTGGCTGGGCCATCACGGTCCAGGCGCAGCAGAACCGACTTTTGCGCGTGGGTGAGATCGTTCGGATGGACTTGTTCGCGCAGGCGACGGGACAGCTTGCCGAGCGCAATGCGCAGATCGCCGGCCAGCGCGCCAGGCGGCGCGGGATCGTTGGAAGAGGGTGATTTAGCCATGTCGCGAGCATAGCATTAATACAGTTTAACTGTGCAGTTAAGCTGTAATGTTATGCGCGGGCCACGCAAACAAAAGGCCCGCATTTGAGCGGGCCCCGTTCCTTCCGTGTGCCGGTATCGCGCCTATGCCGCCTGCTTGCGGGGTCGCCGTACCGCGCGAATCTTTCCGGTGGTGCCGCCGCCGCAGAAGAACTGATCGGCGCCATCCGACTCGAGCCCTGACACAGTGATGCCCGCCGGCATATCAAGCTGCTCCAGCACTTCACCGGTTTGCGGATCGATATGCCGCAGCTCGCTCGTATCGCCTTCCCATGTGGCGTGCCAGAGTTCGCCGTCGACCCACGTGACGCCAGTTACGAAGCGGTTGGATTCGATGGTGCGCAACACCTTGCCGGTGTCCGGATCGATCTGACGGATCTTGCGCTCGCGATAGTGACCGACCCATAGCGTGCCTTCGGCCCAGGCGAGGCCCGAGTCTCCGCCCGCGCCCGGCGCGGGAATCGTGGCGAGCACGGCGCCGGTTTGCGGGTCGATCTTCTGGATGCGGTCTTCGGCGATCTGGAACAGGTGGCGCCCGTCGAACGCGGTACCGGCATGGGCCGGCACGTCGATGGAGCGCTGCGTCTTGCCGCTGTCGGGGTCGAGTTCCTTTAGCTGACCGCCGGCAGCAAACCAGACGTGTTGACCATCGTAGGTCACGCCGCCGACGTTCTCTGCGCCAGGGAAGGGGCCGTATTCGCGCACGAGTTCGGCGGTGGAGCGTTTCATGTTGGGCTCGCTGGATCCGGTTGTGGAGTCTTTATCCTAGTCACTTGGCAGCGGTGCGGGGAGTAACAAGGTGGTCGCGAATCCGGGTACCGGCGGCGTCACCCATCGGCGCGCCCGCCCGCGTCCGAAGAACTGCACCTTGCCCGCGGCTGCCAATGTGTCGAGCGCCCGCTGTACGGTGCGCTGGCTGGCACCAAGCGCCAACGCCAATGCGGAGCTGGACCACGATTCCCCATCGGCCAGACAGGCCAGCACCGCGGCATATTGCTCGTCGACGGGTTGCGCGAGGACGACCACGCTCTGTGCCGCATTCGCTTGGAGTGCGAATCCATGCCGGGTCGCCTTGATCGTGCCTAACGCGCCAAGCGCGGTGCGCAAACGCCCGATCTCCACACGCAGGCGCACACGGTGCGATTCGTCGGGATGCCGGGTGCGGAACGCCCGGGCGATGAGGGCGTCTCTGGGCGCGTCTTCCGGCCACGCTTCGCCCAGTGCGCGCGCCAGCGTGAACAGCACAGGCCGTGTGGCGAGCGGGATGACCGCATCGGTTTGCCGCACGGCGAGCCGGCACGCGTCCACGACGAGCGCGTCTGATGCAAAGAGGGCTTCGACATCTTCAAGGCGCAGGACACGTTCTTCGCCGCGTGAGATCAGCCGCGCAGCCGGTGCGCTCAGGGCAAGGGCGGCGCGTTCCACTTCAGCGGTGAGCGTCGGGATACCGGCCTGGCGCGCCGCGAGATCAGCGTCGGCCAAGGCGGTACGCGCGGCAGTCGTCTGCAGGCGCCGGATGGCAATCCCCGCGACGACAAGCGCGTGAGCTGCCCGCAATACCGGCGGAAGATGCGCCGGGTTCAGCGTCGCAAGGGCGGCCTCAGCATCGTCCAGGCGCCCAATTAGCAGAAGACGGCGGATGCTGAGATACCGCGCGTGCGCAGCGTTGACGTAATCGCCATGCGCCTCAAGCGTGGCGCGTGCCGTGTTGAGGCTTTTGTCGGGCCAGCCAAGATCGCGCGAGGCGAGGGCGACTTCGGCTTCCGCAACGATGCAGCGTGCGCGTGCCAGCGCCTCCCGAGAGCCGAATGCGCGAGCCGCGCGACGCAGCAACAGCTTGGCGCGCGCCAAGTCACCGAGCTGCGCCATGGCGATGCCGCGCAAGGCCAGCGCGGCCGCATCGTCACGCAAGGCGACGCGGTTCAGTGCTCCGAATGGGTCACCGGCAGCGAGTGCGCGGGCTGCAGCCGTGATCAATGAATCCATTCGAATCCCGCCACACTTGTCACTCCCGCCGTTTGAGGTCGGCGCCTAATCTAGCACACGACCACTCACCCAAAACGGAGGCAAGCATGAGTGCAACACACCCCACAGCAACCCGCGCAACCTGGCTGGCAGAGCGCATTGAACTGCTCAAGGCCGAGAAGGAACTGACGCGCCGCAGCGATGAACTCGCACGCCGCCGGCAGGCACTGCCATGGGTCCGCATCGACAAAAACTACCGCTTTGAAACCGAGAAAGGCAGCGCCTCGCTGGCCGATCTGTTTGGCGGGCGGTCGCAACTGCTCGTCTATCACTTCATGTTCGGGCCGGACTACAAGGCGGGCTGCCCCTCGTGCTCGATGATTGCCGATGGCTTTGACGGCTTCGTCACGCATCTGGCGAATCACGACGTGACGCTGCTGGCGGTGTCGCGCGGGCCGCTGGTCAAACTGATCGAGTATCGCGAGCGGATGGGCTGGACCTTTCCGTGGGTGTCGTCGGTGGGCAGCGATTTCAACTACGACTTCAACGTCTCGATCTCGGAGGAGCAGCAGCGCGCCGGCAACTCCGACTACAACTACGTGCGCGGCAGCCACGTGATGGATGCATCCGACTTGCCCGAACCTGTGCAGCAGTTCGCCAGCATGTGCGGCACCGATGCGCCCACCTACGTGCGCGACCGGCCTGGCATGAGCGCGTTCGTGCTGGAAGACGGCGTCGTGTATCACACGTATTCCACTTACGCGCGCGGCCTCGATGGCTTGTGGGGCGCATACCAGTGGCTCGATCGCGCGCCGCTGGGCCGCAACGAAACCGGTGTCTGGTGGCGTCGCCATGACGAGTACGCTCAGCAGCGTTGAGCTGCCACGCGAGCATGCAGTGTCCGAGCGCGGCTTCCTGGCCGTCTCGGCACTGATCTTCATTGCCAGCGCGGCAGCGACGGTGGCGTGGTGCGATTCCATGTCGGCCATGGGCGAGATGCCGATGGCGTGGATGCCGATGTGCGGTCAGACGTGGTGGAGTTTTGCCGCGTCATTCACCGGCATGTGGACGGTGATGATGGTAGCGATGATGCTGCCGTCATTGCTGCCGATGCTGCGGCGGTATCGCGTTGCGCTTCACGTGGCGGGCGAGCCGAATGTTGACGCGCACACCGCGTTGGCAGGCACGGCGTACTTTGTCGTGTGGGGGCTGATCGGCGCGATGGTCTTTGCGCTGGGCGCCGCGGTGGCCCAGCTTGAAATGACGTGGCCCGTGCTGGCGCGCACGTTGCCGGCTGCCAGCGGCGCAGTCGTTCTTGCGGCGGGAGCACTGCAGTTCAGCGCATGGAAGGCGCGGCAGCTTGCAGGGTGCCGAGCAGCGCCCGCGCTGGGCAGTACGGCATGGCGATATGGCTTGCGCCTCGGCATGCGCTGCGCCACCTCTTGCGCGGCCTTGACGGCAATCCTGCTTGTGATCGGCGTCATGGATCTGCGCGCAATGGCGGCGGTGTCAGCGGCGATCACGCTGGAGCGCCTGGCGCCCGCCGGAGACCGCGTAGCCCGCTGCATCGGTGCTGCGGCCATCGTGGCGGGGTTGCTCCAGTTGGCCTCCGCCGTGTTGCCATGACCGGCCGTACGGATTATCCCCGGTCAGGCTTGCCCGGCACATGCCTTACATCACCGCGCCAAGCTGCCACGGCACGAACTCGTTGTCGCCCAGGCCGTTGAGTTCGCTCTTGGTGTGGTTGCCCGACGCTGTGGCCAGCATCAGTTGGAACAGCGCCTGGCCGGCTTGCGCAATGCTGAGGCGGCCATCGACGATGCCGCCGCAGTCGTAGTCCATATCCAGTTCCATGTGCCGGAAAAGCGTGCTGTTGGTGGCAAGCTTCAACGAAGGCACCGGCTTGCAGCCATAGGTGGACCCTCGGCCCGTTGTGAAGCAGATCAGGTTGGCACCACCGGCGACCTGGCCCGTGGCCGAGACAGGGTCGTAGCCAGGTGTATCCATGAAGACGAGGCCGTGCGCCTGCACCGGCTGGGCGTATTCATACACGGCCATCAGCCCGCTGCTGCCGCCCTTGGCGACCGCGCCGAGCGATTTCTCCAGGATGGTCGTGACGCCGCCGGCTTTGTTGCCGGGCGAAGGGTTGTTGTTCATGTCGGCGCCCAGCGTGCTGGTGTAATGCTCCCACCAGGCCAGCCGATCCATCAACGCACCGGCCACGGCAGGCGTTGCTGCGCGTGCAGTCAACAGGTGTTCTGCACCATAGATCTCAGGCGTTTCAGATAGCACTGCGGTGCCCCCGTGTCGCACGAGCAGATCCACCGCCGCGCCCAGCGCAGGGTTGGCGCTGATGCCGGAATAGCCGTCCGACCCGCCGCATTGCAGGCCCACCGTCAGGTGGCTTGCCGGGACGGTGCTGCGTTGTGCCTGATTCGCGATCGGCAGCATGTCGCGCAGCATGGTCAAGCCGGCAGCAATCGCCTCACGCGTGCCGCCTTCTTCCTGAATCGTCAGCGACGCAAACAGGCCTGGCGTGCGCGCCCCCAACATCTGCACAAGCGGCGCCACCTGATTGACTTCGCAACCGAGGCCAACGATCAGCACGCCGGCAAAGTTGGGGTGGTCGGCGTACCCGCGCAGCGTGCGCTGCAGCAGTTCGAGCCCCTCGCCGTTGCCGGCCATGCCGCAGCCGCTGCCGTGCGTGATGGCGACAACGCCGTCCACGTTGGGAAACGCGGCCGCCTCTGCCTGCGCCGCCTGCACGATATGCCGGCACACGGTGGCTGAGCAGTTCACGCTGGAGATGACGCCAATGAAATTGCGCGTGCCGACGCGGCCATCCGCCCGCACGTAGCCTTCGAACGAGGCAGGTGTGTCGACAGGGACTGTGGCGCGGTACGCGTGGCCAACAGCGTGCTGGGCGGCGGAGTTGGCCATGCCGACGTTGTGTACGTGCACGTGTTCACCCACGCGGATGGGCGCCGTCGCCACGCCGATGACCTGCCCATACTTGTGCACGGGTTGCCCCGCTGCGATGTCGCGCAACGCGACCTTGTGGCCAGCGGGAATGGCATCGCGGGTGGTCAACCCGGCGTCGAGTGCCGCGCCGGGCGCCAGCGCAACACGCGCGACGGCTACGTCGTCGTCGGGGGCAAGAAGGATGAGAGATGCGTCGGACATGAGACTTCGCAGGTTCAATTCGGATTGGCCAGCGCGGCGTTCAGGCGCGGCTGGGCGAGGTGCAAGCCCAATTGCCGCGTCAGCGCGACGATGGGCGCCAGGCGCCGTAGCTTCTTCTGCGCGTGGTTCTGCGCGATATCGGCGAGGCGGTGGGCAAGGTAAGGGTTCAACAGCCGTTCTCGCAGCAAGACGAGATAGGCCTCGGCGGCCTCGCGCTTTTGCAGGGCGGCGAATACAGGAACGATCTCGTCGCGCCACAGCGCTTCCAGCTCCGGCCGCAGGCGCGGGTCTTCCATGGCCTGCACGACGGTCAGATCGGTGGGATGCGCATCTTCGCGCCAACGCTCGGCCAGAAAGGTGTGGCCCGCGTTGAGCAGAAAGAGCTTGAGCCGCTCGTGGTGATCCAGCTCATCCGTCAGCACGATGGCCGGATGCGTGCATGGCAGCAGCAGCCCCGGGCGGCGCTCGATGGCCCACAGCGCGTACGGTTCCGCCACGGCGCCCACGGGGTGCAACGCCTCGGAGACGATGCGGTCCACGAGCGAGTTGGCCCACACGCAATGCGTGCGCAGCCAGTCGACGAACGCGGTGGGCAGCGCCCATTGCTGTGCCAGCGCGCAGACCGTCGCGCAGAGCGTGTCGCCGTTGCGCTCGATCAGTTCGCACGGAAACAGCGACAGCGGTGCCTGCGGCTGTCGCAGCCAGCGGCCGAGCAGCAGCGCCACCAGTTTGGCGGGGAAGCTGCGTGGCACGCGCGAGGGCTGCCGCATCAAGCTGGCATCATCGCGCGGGTCGAGCTGGTAGCCCTGGTCGGCCGTGTTGGAGATCACCACCTGCACGTCTGTTGCCATGAGCTCGCGCAGCTGTTCCCAGTCGGCCTCGGCCTGAAGGGCGCGCTGCACGGCGCGGCAGGTGACGGTCTGGTCGATGGGTGTGCCGTCTCGTAAGCCGCGAATGCGCACCGGATAACCCTCACCGCCTGCGAGCGCCGCCACTCGGGCTGCGCTGGCCGGGTTGGATGTGGTCTGCACGACGGTCATCCCACCCAGCGCTTGTCCCGCATCGAGCGCTTCCGACACGAACAAGTCGACGTGCGCCTGCAGGAAGCGGCTTGTGCCGAACTGGAGGATCGGCTCGGTCATGCGCTCAGCACTCCACGATGGCTTTCACCACACCGGCAGCGGGGTCGAGCAGCGTCTTGAAGTGCTCGGGCACGTCCGCCAGCGCCATGCGGTGCGTGTTCAGCGCGGTCGGAATCTTGCCCGCGCGCATGGCGTCGAGCACAGTCTCAAAATCTTCGGTGGTGGCGTTGCGACTGGCGAGCAGCGTGGTCTCGCGTTTGTGGAATTCCGGATCGGAGAACGAGATGTTTGCCGCCACCACAGAGATCAGCACATAGGTGCCGGCATGTGCCACAAAGCGCAAGCCACGCTCCATGGCTTTCGGATTGCCCGTGGCATCGAAGACGACGTCATAGAACTCATTGGCCGTGAGCGCACCGAGTTGCGCTTCGTCGGTATCGCCCAGCGCAACGCTGGCGTCCACACCAAGTTGCTCCACCGCAAAGCCGAGGCGATCCGCACGGGAGTCCAGCGCCGTGACCGTCGCGCCGCGCAGTTTGGCAAAAATCATGGCCGCCATGCCGATCGGGCCGGCGCCTACCACCAGCACGCGCTGCCCGGCGCGCACCTGGGCACGACGCGCCGCGTGCGCGCCAATGGCCAGAAATTCCACCATCGCGGCCTGATCCAGGCTCACGCCGTCCGCCTTGTGCACGAAGGCTTGCGGCACGCTCAGGTATTCAGTGAACGCCCCATCGCGATGCACCCCCAGCACCTGGATGTTGACGCAGCAATTTGTCCGGCCCTGGCGGCACGCGACACAGTGCCCACATGACAGGTAGGGCATCACGTAGACCACGTCGCCCTTGGCAAGCGCGCTGTCGGGCGGTGCCTGTTCGACGATTCCCGACAACTCATGCCCCATCACGCGGGGGTAATTGAGATAGGGCTGGTTGCCCGTGAAGATGTGCAGATCGGTACCGCACACGCCCACGCGTTTGACGCGCAGCAGCACTTCGCCCTCGGCGGGGCTAGGGACCGGCCGGTCCAGCGCGAGCAGGGTGCCTGGGGTTTCGCAAACGACCGTCAACATGATGCGGCTCCGGTCGAAGTCGCGCCGCCCGTCTTCGTTCGACTGGGCTGCTGAAGAGGCTGTGTATGCGCGCGTAGTAATGGCAAGCGTTGGGTCACCTTCCGGTCTCCTTGAGTGATGAGGTGACGTCTGATTGCGCGCGCACTGTGCCAAGTTGAGGGAGTCGCTCCCCGCATCCTGGGCAAGTGGTCATGCCAAACAGGTCTCACCTATTGGTCAGACCAATTTAACATCTTGAGAGAAAATCCTTGATGGGGGAAACCCTGATGCTGAAAATACCTTGTTTTCAAGGGGGCAAGGCGAGGCGGCCTGAAATTTGGTCAGGCCGCATTGGGGCGGAGCGGCATGGGTGCCGGGGAGAGGTTGCGCGGCCGCGAGCGGACCGCGCATGGGGTGAGCGCGGCTACTGTGCGCTGTCTTGCTGAATGGCGCCCGCGATCCAGCGCTCTTCGGACGCTTTCAAGTGCGCCCGCATGGCGGTTTGCGCCGCGATGGGATCGCCCGCCTGCAGCGCCTTGAGAATCTCTTCGTGCTCGTGCACCGCCGCATGCCAGCTTGATTCGCCCTCTGCATGGTCGCGGATGGCCATGGCCAGCGGGTCATGGCGGCTATCGAACAGCTCGGCCACGAATCGGCTCAGAACTGAATTGCCGGCGGTCTCCGCAATCAGCATGTGGAACTGGCGGTCGGCATCGGTGGGCGACTTCCCGCCCAATGCGAGTTTCTTCATGCGGTCGATGGTGCGCTGGAGCTTGTCGAGCGTGGCCGCCGTCAGGCGCCCCGTGGCGAGCGTGATCACGTCGCCTTCAAGCACGGCTCGGGCCTGCATCAGTTCGGAGGGGCTTTCGCCCAGCGACGGAATGGCCGCACTCTCGCTCGCCGCGCTTGCCTCTTGCACGTACACGCCAGAACCCATACGGATCTCAACCTGGCCGCCAATCTCCAGGGCGATTAACGCCTCGCGCAGCGACGGGCGCGATACGCCTAGCGTCTGCGCCAGTTCGCGCTCCGGAGGCAAGCGTGTGCCCGGTCCGAGCTTTTCCTGTTGGATCAGCGCGAGAATCTGCGCGGCTACAGATTGGTAAAGCCGCTTTGGCTCTGTCTGCTTCATTGTGATGTGTGTTTTGGTGCGCGTGTTGTCGCGCATAGGTGTGTTTCGAGTCTAGCATGGGCACCGCCAGCCGTTGTCTAGACTGGTGTCAGCAACACTTCAGGGTTTGCACTAGTGGTCAGGCAGGTGTGTTCTAAGTGATATTGGCTTGACCAAAAAATGCTTGGCTTAATCGAATCGCTCCGAACTGGACTTACCAGTGCGTCCAGCGGAAGATCAGAGCCTCGCAACACAACGGAGACCACGATGAGCAGTGCTGATGCCGTGCCCACGCACGTAAGCAGCTCCAGATCGTCGATGCCGCAAGAGATTCTTTGCTTGCAGCGCATCGGCAAACGCTTTCCCGGCGTCGTTGCGCTGGATGGTGTGGATCTGGATCTGCGCGTGGGCGAAGTCCATGCCGTCTGCGGCGAAAACGGTGCTGGCAAATCCACCCTGATGAAGATCATCAGCGGCCAGTACATCGCAGACGATGGCGTGATCTCGTACCGGGGCGAAGCGGTACGGTTTGCGTCGACATCCGAGGCGCAGGCGGCCGGCATTGCGATCATCCATCAAGAGCTGAATCTCGTGCCGCACCTGTCGGTGGCGGAGAACATCTTCCTGGCACGCGAGCCCAAGCGCGGTCCGTTCATTGATTACCGCAAGCTCAACACCAACGCGCGCAGCTATCTGCAGCGGATCGGGCTGGCCGTCGAGCCGACCACGCTGGTCAGCGCGCTGTCGATCGCACAGCAACAGATGGTGGAGATTGCTAAGGCGCTCTCGCTCAACGCGCGTGTGCTGATCATGGACGAGCCCACGTCTTCGCTCACGGAATCCGAAACCGTTCAGCTGTTTCGCATCATCAAGGAGTTGCGCGCCGATGGCGTGGCGATTCTGTACATCTCGCATCGGCTTGACGAGATGGCCGAGATCGTCGATCGCGTGACCGTGCTGCGTGACGGCCGCCATATCGCCACGAGCGATTTCGCTTCCACCAGTGTCAACGAGATCGTCGCGCGGATGGTCGGCCGGTCACTCGACGATGTGTTCCCCGCGCGCAAATCGGTGCCGACCGACGAGGTGTTGTTGCGCGCGAACGCACTCAGCCGCGCAGGCGTCTTCGGGCCGGTGTCGTTCGAGTTGCGCAAGGGCGAGATTCTCGGTTTTGCCGGTTTGATGGGCGCGGGGCGCACGGAGGTGGCACGGGCCATTTTCGGAGCGGAACGGCTCGATTCCGGGTCGATCACGCTGGGCGACACGCCGGTCACGATCCGTTCGCCGCGCGAGGCCATCCGGCAAGGCATTGCCTACTTGTCGGAAGACAGAAAGAAGGATGGTCTGGCGTTGTCGATGCCGGTGGCCGTGAATATCACCCTGGCCAATGTCCGGGCGATTTCATCGCATGGTTTCCTGCGCTTTTCCGAAGAGACCGCCGTGGCGCAGCGCTACGTGCGCGAGCTGAACATCCGCACGCCGTCCGTCGGGCAGACGGTGCGCAATCTCTCGGGTGGCAATCAACAGAAGATCGTGATCGGTAAATGGCTGTATCGCGGTTCGCGCATCCTGTTTTTCGATGAGCCGACGCGGGGCATCGACGTCGGCGCCAAGTACGCGATTTATGGGCTGATGGACGAACTCGCCGCAGACGGTGTCGGTGTCGTGCTGATCAGCTCGGAGCTGCCGGAACTGCTGGGCATGACAGATCGAATTGCCGTCTTTCATGAAGGCCGCATTACCGCAGTCCTGGAAACACGGAAGACAAACCAGGAAGAAATTCTGCATTACGCATCAGGAAGAACACATGCTTGAAATGACATCAGATCAGCCGCAGGCCGTGAAAAAGCAGAGCAAGCAACACCATCGGGACCTGATCCAAAAGTTTGCAGCGCTCGGTAGCCTGGTGGCGCTTGTGATTGCGTTTTCTGCAACCAGCGCGGCCTTCTTTTCGGTCGGCAACTTCATGACCGTCGCACTGCAGGTCACGTCGATTGCCTACCTGGGCGTAGCCGCCACGTGCGTGATCATCACCGGTGGCATCGACTTGTCGGTGGGTTCGGTGCTGGCGCTCTCTGGCGTGGTGGCGGCCTTGCTCGTCAAGATGGGCGTACCTGTTCCGATTGCCATGCTGGCCGGCGTGCTGGTTGGCGGCGTGTGCGGATGGGTTAACGGTATCTGTATCACCAGGATGGGCCTGCCGCCCTTCATTGCCACGCTGGGCATGATGCTGGTGGCGCGCGGCGTGGCCCTGCAGATCACGGGCGCCCGTCCTGTCTCGGGCCTGGGAGATGCTTTCGGCGAACTCGGCAACGGCGCGCTGTTCCGCATCTCGCACATCGGGGCAGACGGCTTTCCGGACACGGTCTTCCCCGGCATTCCTTATCCGGTGGTGATCATGCTCGCGCTGTTCATCGCTGTCTCCGTGCTGCTCTCACGCACTTCACTGGGTCGCCACATCTATGCAGTCGGCTCGAACGCCGAGGCCGCACGCTTGTCCGGGGTGAACGTGCAGGGCGTGAAGCTGTTCACGTATGTGCTATCGGGCTTGCTGGCAGGGATGGCCGGGTGCGTGCTGATGTCTCGCCTGGTGACGGCACAACCGAACGAAGGCGTGATGTACGAACTTGATGCGATTGCCAGCGCCGTCATCGGCGGGACGTCGCTGATGGGCGGTGTCGGAACGGTCTCGGGCACGGCCATTGGCGCGTTCGTGATCGGCGTGTTGCGCAACGGGCTCAACATGAACGGCGTATCGAGTTTTATCCAGCAGATCATCATCGGCGTGGTCATCCTTGGCACCGTCTGGATCGATCAGCTCAGAAACCGCAAGTTGTGAGTCGAGAAGTTCAAACCAAAACCAAGGAGTGAGACATGAAGAAGTTTTCCGTACTGGCGGTGGTTGCAGCAACGTGTGCACTGTTCTCTGCTTATGCGCAGGCGGCAGGCGGTGAAATAGCCGTGATCGTGAAATCGGCAAATTCCAACTACTGGCAGAACGTTCAGAAGGGCGCGACGGCCGCCATGGGCAAGGCGAAGGGCTACACGATGACCTTCCAGGGCCCCGCAGCAGAATCGGCCATTGCCGACGAAGTGAACATGGTCGAGAACGCCGTCAACCGACATGTCGCGGGCATTGTCCTCGCGCCGTCAGACCCGGATGCGCTGGTGCCGGCGATGAAGAAGGCATGGGAGGCGCACATCCCGGTGGTGCTGATCGACTCGATGGTGTCCGATTCCGGCAAGCAGTATTACCAGTCATTCCTGTCGACCGATAACGCGAAGGCGGGTGAGTTGTGCGCGAAGGCGATGATCGACGCTGTCGGCCAGACCGGCAAGATTGCGATCATGTCTTATGTGCCGGGCGCGGGGTCCGAAATCGGCCGCGTGGGCGGCTTCAAGAAATACATCGAGGCGCACTCGAAGCTGCAGATCGTTGGGCCGTTCTACTCGCAATCGCAGATGGCCACGGCGCTGAACCAGACGACCGACGTGCTGGCCGCCAATCCCGATCTGAAGGGCATCTTTGGTGCGAACGAACCTACGGCGGTCGGGATGGGGCGTGCGCTGCAGCAGTCGGGCAAGAGCGGCAAGGTGGCGGCTATCGGCTTTGACGGCAACCAGGACCTGCAGGGCTTCGTGCGCGACGGCACGATCCGCGCAATCGCCGTCCAGAGCTCGTACCAGATGGGCTACAAGGGCATCGACACGGTGGTTAGCGTGATCGAGAAGAAGCCCGTACAGAAGCAGGTCGACACGGGCGTGATGATGGTCAACAAGCAGAACCTCGATTCGCCCGAGGCCAAGAACGTCCTGTACTGACGATTCATCGCAACAAGGGGCGTGGCGGAGCGTCGTTCGCCGCCATGCCGGCTGAATCCCTTTCCTGAACGGCGCAGTGTTTTAACTCCATTGCCGGAATGGGCCACCGCCAACGTGGCCCGCGCCGGAACGCAGACGCAATGAGACTCCAAGGAAAACGCATCCTCGTGACGGCGGCTGGGCAGGGTATTGGCCGGGCGAGCGCGATGATGTTTGCAAAAGAGGGCGCGCAGGTGCTCGCCACCGATATCAACGCAGAGGCGTTGGCCACGCTGGCAGAGACCGCCGGCGTCCGCACCTTGCGCCTGGATGTGACGGACGCCAATGCCGTTGCCATCCTGGCACGCGAAGAAGCCGCGTTCGACGCGCTGTTCAACTGCGCGGGCTTCGTGCACCCCGGCAGCATCCTCGAATGTTCGGAAGACGACTGGGCGTTCTCGTGGCAGCTCAACGTGACGTCGATGTACCGCCTGACGCGTGCGCTGTTGCCGAAGATGCTGGACAACGGCGGTGCGTCGATCATCAACATGGCCTCTGCCGCATCAAGCGTGAAGGGCGTGCCGAACCGCTTCGTGTATGGCACGACCAAGGCTGCCGTCATCGGGATGACCAAAGCCATTGCCGCCGACTTTGTGGCGCGCGGCATCCGCTGCAACGCCATTTGCCCGGGCACGGTGGAGTCACCCTCGCTCGAGCAGCGCATTGCCACGCAAGCGCAGGAACAGAACGTGCCGATCGACACCGTCCGCGCCGCGTTCGTTGCGCGCCAGCCGATGGGCCGCGTCGGTACGGCAGACGAGATTGCCGCGCTGGCGACCTACCTGGCTTCGGATGAGTCCCGCTTCACGACCGGCACTTGCTGCGTGATCGACGGCGGCTGGTCCAACTGATTGGTTTGATTGATTGCAGTCCACAAAGACAACACGATGAAACTCCTCCGCTACGGCCCCAAGGGCCAGGAAAAGCCCGGCCTGCTCGATGCGCAAGGGCAAGTGCGCGACCTGTCGGCCGTGATTGACGACATTGGCGGCGCGGCGCTGCTGCCCGAGAGCCTGGCTCACCTGCGCACGCTGGACATCAGCCGCCTGCCCATCGTCGACGGCACGCCGCAAGCCGGCCTGCGCCTGGGCGCTTGCGTGGGCAACGTGGGCAAGTTCATCTGCATCGGGCTGAACTATTCCGACCATGCTGCCGAAACCGGCGCCGAAGTGCCGGCCGAGCCGGTCGTCTTCGGCAAATGGACCAGCGCCATCTGCGGCCCGAATGACGACGTGGAAATTCCGCAGGGTTCGGTGAAGACCGATTGGGAAGTCGAGCTTGGCGTGGTGATCGGCAAGGGCGGCCGGTACATCAGCGAGGCCGATGCGCTCGCGCACGTTGCGGGCTACTGCGTCATCAACGATGTGTCGGAGCGCGAATACCAGCTCGAGCGCGGCGGCACGTGGGACAAGGGCAAGGGCTGCGACACGTTCGGCCCCATCGGCCCGTGGCTTGTCACCGCAGACGAGGTGCCCAACCCGCAGGCGCTGCATCTGTGGCTGGAGGTGGATGGGCACCGTTACCAGAACGGATCGACGTCGACCATGGTGTTTGGCGTGGCGCATCTGGTGAGCTATCTGAGCCGCTTCATGAGCCTGCAACCGGGCGACGTGATTTCCACCGGCACCCCGCCGGGCGTGGGGCTGGGGCAGAAGCCGCCGGTCTATCTGCGCGCCGGCCAGACGATGCGCCTGGGCATCGAGGGTCTGGGCGAGCAGCGCCAGCGCACGGTGAACGCGCAAGGCTGAAGGCACGCATTCCGCAATCCCGAACACGATACTCATGACCATCATCCGATCCCTGCGCGTGCTGGACGTGCGCTTTCCGACTTCCCAGCATCTCGACGGCTCCGACGCGATGAACCCGGACCCGGATTACTCCGCGGCCTACGTGATCCTGGAGACTGACCAGCCGGGCCTGGAAGGCCACGGCCTGACCTTCACCATCGGGCGCGGCAACGAGGTGTGCTGCGCCGCCATCGAGGCGATGCGTCATCTGGTGGAAGGGCTGGATCTCGACTGGATTCGTGAAGACATGGGCCGCTTCTGGCGCCATGTCACGTCCGACAGCCAGTTGCGCTGGATCGGCCCGGACAAGGGCGCCATCCACCTGGCGACGGGCGCCGTCGTCAATGCTGCTTGGGATCTGTGGGCCAAGGCCGAAGGCAAGCCGCTGTGGCGCCTGGTGGCCGACCTCACACCGGAAGCATTCGTGCGCTGCATCGACTTCCGCTACATCACCGACGGCATCACGCCCGAAGAAGCGCTCGAGCTGCTGCGCAAGCAGGCGCCCGGCAAGGCCGACCGCATCCGCACGCTGGAGCAGGAAGGCTACCCGTGCTACACCACGTCCGCCGGCTGGCTCGGCTATGACGACGACAAGCTGCGCCGCCTCTGCCGCGAGGCCGTCGACAGCGGTTTCCGCCATATCAAGCTCAAGGTGGGGCGTGATTTGAAGGACGACATTCGCCGCGTCTCGATCGCACGCGAAGTGCTCGGGCCCAACCGTGAACTGATGATCGACGCCAACCAGGTGTGGGAGGTGAAGGAAGCCATCGACTGGGTGCGCGAACTCGGTTTCGCCAAGCCGTGGTTCATTGAAGAGCCGACCAGCCCGGACGATGTGGAAGGTCATCGTAAGGTTCGCGAAGCCGTCGCCCCCGTCAAGGTGGCGACCGGCGAGATGTGCCAGAACCGCATTCTCTTCAAGCAGTTCATCATGCGCGGCGCTATCGATGTTGTGCAGATCGACGCATGCCGGCTGGGCGGTGTGAACGAGATCCTGGCCGTGTTGCTGCTGGCCGCCAAGTACGGCTTGCCGGTGTGCCCGCATGCCGGCGGTGTGGGCCTGTGCGAGTACGTGCAGCATCTGTCGATGATCGACTACATCTGCGTGTCAGGCACGCGCGAAGGGCGTGTTGTCGAGTATGTCGACCACCTGCACGAGCACTTTGTCGACCCCTGCGTGGTGCGAAACGCCGCCTATCTGCCGCCGCAGGCACCGGGTTTCTCCATCACGATGAAACCGGCATCGCTTGAGCGATACCGCTTCCGGGGCTGATGCGATGACGGTACCCGCGCTGCCCGTGCCACGAATAGACGCGCACCAGCATTTCTGGCGCTATCAACCCGAGGCGTATTCATGGATCGGCCCCGGCATGGAAGCCCTGGCCGAAGACCGCCTGCCTGCCAACTTGCTGCCCGAGCTGCGCGCGCAACGCCTGGACGCTGCGATTGCCGTGCAGGCGCGCGGCGTGCGAGAGGAGACGGATTTTCTGCTGGGCCTCGCCGCTGCGCACGACTGGATTGTCGGCGTGGTCGGCTGGGAAGACCTGCATGCCGCCGATCTTGAGGCTCGCCTCGAAGCCAGGAGCGGTGAGCACAAACTGGTCGGCTTCCGGCACACCGTGCAGGACGAGCCCGACGTCGCGGCGTTCTTGTCGGACCCAGCTTTCGAACAAGGCGTCGCGTTACTGCAGCTTTGGGGCTACACGTACGACGTGCTGGTGTTTGGCCACCAACTGGAGCCCGCCGTGGATTTCTGCGGCCGGCACGATCGCCACTTGCTGGTGCTGGATCACCTGGGCAAGCCGCCGCTTGAAGCGTTCGAGCGTGATGCGCATGCACTGGCAAGGTGGCGGGCTGCGCTTGCGCCACTGAAAGATATGCCGCACGTCGCCTGCAAGCTTTCCGGCCTGCTGACCGAAGCCGATTGGCGAAAAGGCGTGACCGTGCGCGACGTTCAGCACGCGCGCCAATGCCTTGACGTGGCACTCGACGTCTTCGGTCCCAACCGCGTGATGTTTGGGTCGGATTGGCCTGTGTGCCAATTGGCGGCGTCGTACGGCACGGTGTACGACGTGCTGCATGTCTGGGCCGAAGAGCGGCTGAGCGCCACTGAACGCGCCGACCTCTGGGGTGGCACCGCCGCCCGCTGCTACAACCTGCAACTCAAGGCTTGAACCATGGATTTGCATCTGCAAGACAAAGTCGTAATCGTCACGGGCGGCGCAGCCGGCATTGGCGCGGCCATTTCGCTGCAACTGGCGGCCGAAGGGGCCATCCCCGTCATCTGTGGCAAGAGCCCAATGGCGCCTGCGTTTGAAGCCGAGCTGATGCGTCGGCAGCCGAAGGCACGCTTCTTCCAGTTCGACCTGGAAGATGAGGTCGATTGCCGCGGCATGGTGGACGAAACCGTGCGCGAGTTCGGACATATCGATGGCCTCGTCAACAACGCCGGCATCAACGACAGCGTGGGATTGGACGCGGGCCGCGACGCCTTCGTGCGCTCGCTGGAAAAGAACCTGATCCATTACTACGTCATGGCACATCTGTGCCTGCCGCACCTGAAAGCGAGCCGAGGGGCCATCGTCAATATCTCGTCGAAAACGGCGTTGACGGGGCAAGGCAATACGAGCGGGTACACCGCCGCGAAGGGTGCACAGCTGTCGCTCACGCGGGAATGGGCGGCGTCGCTGGCGCCGGACGGTGTGCGCGTCAACGCGGTCATTCCGGCCGAGGTGCTGACGCCGCTGTATGAACGCTGGATCGCCACGTTCGACAACCCCGATGCCAAGCTCGCAGCAATTACATCGAAGATTCCGCTCGGCCATCGCATGACCACCGCCGACGAGATTGCCAGTACCACGGTCTTCCTGCTCTCTGCACAGGCGTCTCACACGACGGGGCAGTGGGTATTTGTCGACGGCGGCTACACGCACCTCGACCGCGCCCTGACCTGAGGTTGCCATGCGCTACTGCCTTGCTCTGGATCTGAAAGACGACGCGGCGCTTATCGCCACGTACGAAGCCCACCATCAACGCATCTGGCCGGAAGTTGCGCGGCACCTGCGCGTGCATGGCGTGACCGGCATGGAGATCTATCGGCTGGGCACCCGCATGGTGATGCTCATGGAGACCGACGACGCCATCTACGACGCCGAGCGCATGGCGCTTGCCACCGACACGGACCCGAAGATCCGCGAATGGGAAGCGCTGATGTGGCAGTTTCAGGCGCCCACACCCTGGACGCCCGCGGGGCAGAAGTGGATACCGATGAGCCGCATTTTCGATTTGCAACAGCAACAGCAGTAGAAGCAATTCCGGCCGTGGCCGGCATGACACCAGAGAGAGGAGATGACAATGAAGAAACGAGTAACTTGGCCGCTCTGCGCGGCAATCGTGTGCGCGGCCGCTGGCGCCGCGCATGCACAAACCAACGTCACGCTGTACGGCCGCGTCGCCAGCGGCATCGACTACCAGAACAACGTCGCCCCCACCGCGACCTCGCCGGGCG
>JYOB01000001.1:146300-499822 GCA_000955795.1 Burkholderiaceae bacterium 26 | reverse complement strand
GATGAAACAAGGGATGCACCAACAACAAAAAAACCAACACCAAACCACCCTCAACATCGTTGGCCTATGATGACGCCTCACCTTAGTCCCCGCGCCATCATGCCCAATCCCCCCACACTCGCCCCGGTAGAACTGCCGAAGTGCTACCGCCTCCTGAACCACGGCCCGACCACGCTGGTCACCAGCGCCCACAACGGCGTGCGCAACGTCATGGCAGCCGCCTGGGCGATGCCGCTCGACTTTGATCCGCCCAAGGTGCTTGTCGTGGTCGACAGCCGCACTCTCACACGCGAGCTGATCGAGGCTTCCGGTGTCTTTGCACTGAACATTCCCACCCGCGCCATTGCCGAGACCACGCTCGCGGTGGGCACGCTCTCGGGCCGCGACGGCGACAAGTTCGATGCGCTTGGCCTTGCCACCATGCCCGCCCGCACGATCGATGTGCCGCTGGTGGCAGGCTGCGCAGGATGGCTGGAATGCCGCGTCATTCCCGAACCGCACAACGAGAAACGCTACGACCTTTTCATCGCAGAAGTGACAGCCGCCTGGGCAGACCCAGCGCTGTTCAGCAATGGCCGCTGGCACTTTACCGACGCGGGCAGCAAGACCGTGCATTACCTCGCAGGCGGTGCATTTTTTGAGACTGGCGATGCGTTCACCGTGGAGGCCAAGCAGCCATGAGCGACATCGCCATCCGCCCGTTGATCGACGAGGACGCCGAGGCCTTCAAGGCGCTGCGGCTGAAGGCCATTCAAGACGCGCCCACTGCCATCTGGCCGACGCATGACGAAGAGGCGGGGCGCACGCTGGAGGAAACTCGCAACCGCATCCGGGCGACTGAGCACCAGATCGTGTTTGGTGCCTTTGCGGGGCGCGAACTGATCGGCATTGCCGGGTTGCGGCGTGAAGCGCTCGCGCAAGTCGCGCACAAGGCTGTGCTGTGGGGCGTATTTGTTGACCCTGCGCATCGGCGAGGCGGTATTGCCGGCCGTCTGCTCAGCGCTGCCATTGCGCATGCGCGTGTTGCACGGGTGTTGCAAATCCATCTCTGCGTGAACGCCGAAAACCCGCGTGCGCAAGCGCTGTATCGCAACGCGGGTTTCGAGACCTTCGGCATCGAGCGCCGCGCCATGCGTGTCGGTAACCGCTTCTACGACGAAGAACACATGGCGCTGCGGCTCGACGTCTGACCCGTCAGGCGCATACCATCAGGTCCGCTACACCCTGGCTGGCTTCAGCGCGGATGCGTGCCACATCCAGCCCGCACACCACACCTTCGTCCACCACGACACGGCCGCCGATGATGCTGGTGCGCACGGCAATGGGCTCGCCGGCCACCACGGGCGCGAGCGCCGGGTCGTGGAAGCCGTAGAAGCGCGGGTGGTTGATGTCGTAGAGCACAAGATCGGCCGCTTGCCCGACCTGCAGCGTGCCAACTTCACTCAAGCCAAGCACGCGCGCGCCGCCAGCGGTCGCCCAGTGAATGACATCTTCAGCGGTGGTGGCACTGGCGCCTTGGGTGGCACGGTGGATCAGCCAAGCGGTGTTGACCTCGCCGGTCATGCTGCCGGATTCGTTGGACGCCACGCCATCCACGCCCAAAGACACCGGCACACCAGCCGCCGCCAGTTGCGGCACCGGCGCGATGCCGCTGCCCAGCCGGCTGTTGCTGACGGGGCAATGCGCGATGCCGCTGCCCGTTTGCGCGAGCATGCGAATCTCCGACGGCTGCAGGTGCACGAGGTGCGCGAACCAGACGTCCGGACCGAGCCACTCGTGCTCGGCTACGAACTCCACCGGCAGGCAGTTGTATTTCTCGCGGCAGAAGCGCACGTAGTTGTCGGTCTCTGACAGGTGCGTATGCATGCGCAGGTGCATGCCGCGCGCCGCATGGGCCAGTTCCACCAACAACGCCGGCGGCAACGAGAACGTCGGTGTGGTCGGTGCCACCACCACGCGGCGCATCGAATCGGGGGCGTCGTCGTGATAGCGGTGCTTGAGCCGCTCGATGTCGGCCAGCATCTGGTCGAGCGTCTCGGGCTGCAGCGCCGTCTTCGAGAAGCCCGGGTGGCTGCTGGCAGATTCGATGGCGCCGCCGCGGCACAGTACGAAGCGCATGCCGAATTCATCGGCAACGTTGAACAACATGTCGCCCGATTCGGTGCTGCCGCCTGCGTGATAGAGGTAGTGGTGGTCGGCGCAGGTGGTGGCGCCTGACAGCAGCAGCTCCGCCATGCCCAGCCGCGCAGCCGTGCGCATCAATTCCGGCGTGAAGAGCGGCAAGCGCGGATACGGCACGCTGGCCAGCCACCCTTGCAGGTCCTGGTTCATGCCTTCCGGCACGGCCTTGAGCAGGTTCTGGAACAGGTGATGGTGCGTGTTGATCCAGCCCGGGTAGACGATGCAATCGCTGGCGTCGATGACCCGCTCGCCAGGGCGCGGCATGAGGTCCGCGCCCATCTCGGCGATGCGGCCGCCGGCGATGCGGATATCAACCGCACCAGCGCGGGCAGCGTCGCCGCGCAAGCCGGTCATGACGGCCATGGGGCGGCGAACGAGGATGTCTTGAGGCGTGTTGTGCATGGAGTTGTCCAATGGATGATCAGGCGCGGCCCGCTGTGCGCACCACAGACGCTGGAACGTGCGCTTCTTCGGTGCCGTTGAGCAGCAGGTTCAGCGCTACGGAGACCAGGCAGGCGATGACCACGCCGCTGTGCAGGAACGGTTGCGTCCAGTCGGGCAGGGCCTTGAACAGCGTGGGTGCGAGCACCGGCACCAGCGCGGCGGCAATCGTGAAGCCCACGATGAGCACGTTGTAGCGGTTGTGTTCATAGTCGACGCGTGCCAGGGTCTGGATGCCCGCAGCGGCCACCACGCCGAACATGGCAATGCCGGCGCCGCCCAATGCGGCCGATGGCGTGGCCGCAATTACTGCGCCGGCCTTCGGCACGAGTGCTACGAGACACATCAGCACGCCGCTCACAGCCACCACCCAGCGGCTGCGCACACCGGTCAGCACCACGAGGCCGACGTTCTCCATGAACGCTATGAACGGGAAGGCCGCGAACATGCCCGCAATGGCGCTGGCCAGGCCGTTGGCGCGCAGGCCGTTGATGGCTTCCTCTTCTTCGATGGGCTTTTCGACAATGTCGCCGATGGCCAGGAACAGGCCCATCGATTCCACCATCTGCACGATCATCACCACGATCATGGTCAGGGCCGGCACCAACGCAAACACAGGCACCCCAAAGTGGAACGGCACCGGCAGCGTGACCCACGGCGCTTCAGCCA
Organism: Burkholderiaceae bacterium 26; assembly: GCA_000955795.1. GTDB lineage: Bacteria > Pseudomonadota > Gammaproteobacteria > Burkholderiales > Burkholderiaceae > Ralstonia > Ralstonia chuxiongensis. The sequence goes on along the minus strand of JYOB01000001.1, from coordinate 496,531 downwards.
CCCCGTGGAAGTTGCCCATGCCCATGGCGCAGCCGAGCAACGTGCCGACGATCATGCCGACCAGCACGGCAAGGTTACGCAGCAGCGGGCTGCCGAAGCGGTTGATGAGCAGGATGGTGGCGACGACGACCACGGCCACCAGCAGAAACGACGGCGCACCGAAATTGGCGGCGTTGCGTCCTCCGCCCACCCAGTCATACGCGACGGGAAAGAGCTGCAGGCCGATGACGGTCACGATGCAGCCCGTGACCACCGGTGGAAAAAATCGCCGCAGCCGCCCCACCAGCGGTGCGGCGAGCAGCGTAAACAGCCCGGCCGCAATGACCGCACCGCACACGCCCGCGAAACCTACGGCAGGATTGGTGCCGATGGCAATCACCGGCCCTACGCTGCTGAACGCCACCCCCTGCAGGATCGGCAACCGCACCCCGAACTTCCAGAACCCGATGGTCTGTAACAGCGTGGCAATGCCCGAGCAGAACAACGTGGTGCTGATGAGGACAATGGTGTCCGCCTGCGACATCTTGAGTGCTGATGCAATGATCATCGGCACCGCAATGGCGCCGATGTACGACACCGCCATATGCTGCAAGCCCAACGTCAACATCTGTCGGGTCGACAGAATCTGGTCGACCGGGTGTACGGCTGTTGTCATGGTTTGTCTCCTATCGTTGTCATGCCCGGGGCGTGCCAGGAGCCGCCCTCGGGTCAGGGGGATGTCATGTCATGGCATGCTCACGCTGCCAGACACGCGTTGAAACCGTCCTGCAGGGCCGCACGATCGAGGTCGCGGCCGATGAAGACGATCTTGCTGCTGCGCGCTTCGCTGCCCCAGGGCTGCGTTGCGCGAAAGTCGATGAGGCTGTGCACGCCCTGCAGCACGTAGCGCTGCGCCTGGCCCTTCACGGCCAGGATGCCCTTCATGCGGAACAGCGTTTCCGCCTGCTCGGTGCGCAAGTTATCGATCCAGGTATGAAAGCGGACGAGGTCCACGTCGGCCGGCACGTCAAAGCCCACGGACGAGACGCTCGGATCGTGCTGGTGGTCGTGCTCGTGTTCGTATTCATGTTCGTATTCATGTTCGTGAGCCTCGGCATGGGCATGCTCATGTTCATGGTTGTGTTCGTCATCGTCATGCTCGCCATGCCCAGCGTGCGCCCCGATCTCCAGCAGTTTCTGCGTGGCTTCGAACGCGCCCACGCCGATGATCTTGTCGAGATCGATTTCGGCATAGCTGGAGGTGACGATGTCGGCCGTGGCGTTCAACCCGCGGATGCGCCCGCGCAGCGCGTCGATGTCGTCTCTGTTCACGAGATCCACCTTGTTGATGACGATGCGGTCTGCGCAGACGATCTGGTCGACGGCCTGGTTGTCGACGCCGTCCAGGTGCAGGTCGTCCAGATGCGCGCCGATGTGCTTGGCATCGACCATGGTGACGATGGCGTCAAGCTCCACGTGTTCGGCGATCGGGTCGTCAATGAAAAACGACTGCGCTACCGGATACGGATCGGCCAGGCCGCTGGTTTCCACCAGGATGTGGTCGAGCCGCTCGGGCCGCGCGACAAGCTGGCGCACGATGCGCACGAGGTCTTCGCGCACCTCGGCCGTGCAGCACACGCAGCCGTTGACCATCTCGTAGATTTCTTCGTTCTCCGAGGCCATGACCAGCCCACCGTCGATGCCGACCTCGCCGAACTCGTTTTCGATCACGGCGATCTTGCGGCCGTGGTTCTCACGCAGGATGAAGTTCAGCAGCGTGGTTTTGCCGGCCCCCAGGAAGCCGGTGAGGATGGTGACCGGAATCTTGGTGTTCGGGCCGGGAAGCGCAGCGTGCGCCGTGGTTTGGGGTTTCATGCAGTCTCCTTGTCAAGCGTGGGTGGGGTACGGACGAAGGCGGGTAAGGCGTGTTCGCCCCAGCGCAGGGCGGTGCCGGCATCGAGCCCGAACAGGTCGAGCACGCGGCCGAGGGTGTGGTCGATCATGTCGTCCAACGTATTGGGGCGCGCATAGAAGGCCGGCACGGGCGGCGCGACGATGGCTCCCATCTCCGTGACGGCCTGCATGTTGCGCAGGTGTGCCAGCGTGTATGGCGTCTCGCGCGCCATCAGTACGAGCGGCCGGCGTTCCTTGAGCGTGACGTCTGCCGCGCGGGTGAGCAGCGTCGACGAGACGCCGGTGGCGATCTCTGCGAGCGACTTCATCGAGCAGGGCGCGACGATCATGCCCAGCGCACGGAACGATCCGCTGGCAATGCCGGCAGCCATGTCGTCCGCACGGTGGTAGTGCGTGGCGCGATCGATCACTTCGGCGAGCTTGTACGGCGTTTCGTGCGCCATCGTCAGCAGCGCAGAACGCGTGACGACCAGGTGCGTCTCCACATCCAGAGCGCGCAGCAGTTCAAGCAACCGCACGCCATAGATGAAGCCCGACGCACCGCTGATGCCGACCACCATGCGTGGACGGCTGGGAGCGTGAAGGTGGCGGGCACTCATGGCCGCACTCCGGCCTGGCGCAGGATGTCGCTCGCGCGGGCAATGGCCTGCGGATCGATGCGTGCGCGGATGCCTTCAAAGCCCGCGCCGCGCGTGGCGTCGATGCCCATGCGCGAGGTCGTGCCGTGCACCGAAGACGATGGGTCGAGCGGGCTGCCGGGCAGGCCGTCGACCATGAAGACGTCCTGATGCGGCTGGAAGTGCGTGGCCATGGCCCACAGCACCTGCTCGTCCTGCTGCAGATCGATATCCGAATCCACGGCAATCACGGTCTTGAGGTACGGGTCCCATCCGAGCAGCGCGAGCATGACCTGGCGGGCCTCGCCGTCGCGCGTTGGGTTGAGCGCCACGTAGCAATGAAAGTGCGTGCCGGAGTTCGGGTAGTGCAGCGCCGTCACCGATGGGAAACGCGCCTTGAGCTTTTCACTCATCTCGGCCTCGCGCGGCAGGCGGGCAAGCGTGAGGTGCTCCGCATATGGGCCGCCCACCACGTCGACCAGCCAGGCATCGCGCCGGCGCATCAGCGTGTCAATGCGCAGCACGTTGTTGGTGGAACGGTCCGACGAATAGCCGGTGAACTCACCGAACGGGCCTTCCTCGGCATAGGCGGCAGGGTCGATGGTGCCTTCGAGCACGAACTCCGCTGCCGCGGGCACGCCAATGCCGTAGCGCGGCGTGCGGACGATTTCGAGCGGTGCGCCGAGCAGGCCGCCAGCCACAGCGCGTTCATCGGCACCAAATGGCAGGCGGGCGGCGGCGGCCAGCATGAACAGCGGATGCGCGCCCACCACCATGGCAACACGCAGCACGTCACCGCGCTCGCGTGCGGTCTGCAGCATGCGCCATAGGTGGCCGCGCGAGTGCAGGCTCGTCGCCAATGCGTTGCGTGCATGGCGCATCGAGCGGTGATAGCTCATGTTTGCCACGCCCGTCACCGGGTCTTCGGCCACGATGATGGCGTTGGTGATGTAGGGCGCGCGGTCGCTCTCGAAGTGCTTGATCATCGGCAGCAGCGCAACGTCCACTGCGTCGCCCTCGATCACTTCCTCGGTGATGGGCCCATGCGAGACGACGCGCGGCGCGATGGGCGCATTGGCGCGTGCCTGGAACGCGTCGTGCAGTTGATGGGGCAGGACGTCGAACAGCCGTGCCAGCCGTGTGCGCGAGGCAAAGACGTTGGTGACGAGCGGCACCTGCAGGCCGCTGACCTGCTCGCAGACCAGCATCGGGCTCTGGTTGCGCGCAGCAAGCTGGTCAATGACGGCGGTGACGTCCTGATCGGCAGAGATGCCGTTGTGCAGGGTCAGCACATCTTCCGGATACAGCTCGCGATAGAGATTGGCGAAGACATGGAAATCCTGGCCTTCGCCAAGCCGGGTCATGCTCATGGCACACCTCGCTAAGGGCGGGCGCCCGACCACAGAGGCCGGACGCCTGCGGGATCGGCGCTCAGGCCGCTTCTGCTGTCTGGACGTAGGTCGACTTCAGGCGCAGCTCCGCCTCCGCCAGGTCCTTCGGCGGCTTGGTGGGCTCGATGCCGACCAGCCGCGCGATGTTGTTGCCCAGATAGTCTTCAAGGTGGTCTTCATCGATGCCCAATCCTTGCGGCGGCGCCGAGCACAGCACCTCCAGCTCGCGCAGCCACATGCCGGGCTCGTTGGGCGGCGAATCGGTGCCGAAGACGATCTTGTCGCGCGGCAACTGCTTGGCAAACTCGACGATGCGTGACTGGAAGCACCAGCCCGATTCGCAGTACACGTTGGGCGTGTCCATCGCCATCCAGAACGCTTCGAACGAGTAGTTGCCGCCGGTCTGGATACCGAAATGGCCGATGATGAAATTCACCATCGGGAACTCGCGGATGATCGGGTAGAACATCGTCGGGATCGTGTACGGGCCGTCGCCTGTGTGGATCAGCACCACGATGTTGTACTTGGCGCAGACCTTCATGGCCGGGCGCAGCCAGTCGAGTGCGCGGTCGGGCCGGTAGCCGTGCATGTTGGCGTGCAGCTTGACCATCTTGAAGCCGTATTCCTTGATGTGGAATTCCAGCTCCGCCGCGCCGTTCTCCGGGCCCCAGCGCGGGTTGTACGTGAAGTTGCCGATGAAGCGGTCGGGGTACTTCTGCGTCAGTTCAGCGATGTACGCCATGTAGTCGCGAATGCCTTCACGGCCGCGGCGGTTGCCGTCGCGGTAGCCGGTGTTGCCCGGCGGCGGCTGGATGAAACCCATGTCGATGCGGCGCGGCTTGCCGTTGATCATGTAGGGGCCATCCATCAGCTGGATCATGCGCTCGCCGTTGAACGGCGTGCCGGTGTGGCGCCAGGCCTCGTCAACGAGGTTGGTCGGGTGCAGATGCGTATCGATAATCATGTGTGCGCTCCGTGCGTTCTGCGGTGGCTCAGGCGGCTGCCAGCGCGAGCTGCGCTTCGGCTTCGGCCACGGTCTTGGGCGGACGGGTCGGCTCCAGCCCGATCATGCGGGCGATGTTGTTGCCCAGGTAATCCTCGAGCGTGTCTTCATCGAGGTTCAGGCCCTGCGGCGGGTCCATGCACAACACTTCCAGCAGGCGCAGCCACATGCCGGGTTCGTTGGGCGGCGTGTCGGTGCCGAACAGGATCTTGTGCTTGGGCAGCACCTTGGCAAATTCGACGATGCGCGACTGCAGGCACCAGCCCGATTCGCAATACACGTTGGGCAGCTCCATGGCCCATTGCATCGGCTCGAACACGTAGACGCCGCCGGTCTGCACGCCGAAGTGCGCCATGATGAAATCGACGTTCGGGAACCGCTTGATCATCGGAATCCATTCCGACGGAATGCTGTAGGGGCCGTCGCCCGTATGCAGCTTGACGGGCACGCCCAGCTCGGCGCATTTCTCGAACGCGGGCATCACCCAGTCGAGCGCGCGGTCCGGCCGGTAGGCATGCATGTTGGCCTGCATCTGGACCATCTTGAAGCCGTGCTCCTTGACGTAGCGCTCGATGGCCTCCACGCCGTTCTGCACGCCACAGCGCGGGTTGTAGACGAAGCACCCGATGAAGCGGTCGGGGTACGTCTGCACCATCTTGAGCGTGTACGCCATGTAGGCGTCGATGGATTCGCGGCCCGAAAGCTCGCCGTCCGTCCAGGTGTAGATGGTGTTGCCCTGCGGCGGCTGGATGAAGGCCTTGTCGATACGGCGCGGCTTGCCGTTGATCATGTAGGGGCCGTCCATCATTTCGAGCAGGCGCTCGCCGGTAAAGGGGTCGCCGTCGTGCCACCACGCGAGGTCCACCAGGTCGGTGGGGTAGCAGCTGATGTCGATGATCATCGTTGGATCTCCTGATGACTGGGAGGAAGCGTGTGATGGCTTCCCGGTGAGGGCAGGCACGTGCGGCAGCGTGGCGCTTTGCTAGGCATGTGCCTTCCCCTCGCCGGATCGCGTGATGCCGGATGCGTGCTGCTTGGGGCGCAGTATCGGAGTCGGGGCCGGGGGCCGGCCAATACTATTTGGCGGCGGTCTTGATACGTTGCCGATATCGGCAAGCTGCCGGAGGGAGAAGCGGCCTCAGCCGCCCAGCGTGTCGCGCGCGAGTTGTTGCACCGCGCTCACCACGGAGTGCGCACGTTGCCCCTGTCCGCGCTGCCAGACGGCATACAGGTTGTAGTGCGCGGGGATGGCGACGTCCGTCAGCGGGACGAGGCGCCGATGCTGCAGTGCATCGGCCGCGAGCAGCCCCCGCACGAGTGCCACGCCAATGCCGGCCTCAGCCGCGGCGACCATGTTTGCGGCGTTGTCGAATGCCGCCACCACGGCGGGTTCCAGCGGCTCCAGGCCGGCGGCGTCAAGCCACGGAATCCACGAGCGCCGCGTGTAGCCCAGCAACGGCAGCGCCATCGCAGCCGATGGGGCCAGCGGCGCCTGCACGCCATGGCGCTCCAGCAGTGCAGGCGCTGCCACCGCGGTGACGTGGTCGCCACAGATCATGGCCATCTCGCAGTCATCCCATTCGCCGTAGCCGTAGCGCAGCGAGACATCCACGCGCTCGAACGACGGCCGCTCGCCGCGCGTGGTCGACAAGAACATCACCTGGTAGCCGGGCAGCGACGCCAGCAGCTGCGGCAGCCGCGCATTGAGCCAGCCCTGCGCCAGTTCGCTATCTACATCGACGATGAGCGTTTGCGGCACGTGCCGGTTGCGCACGGAAGACAGCGCCCGGTCCACCTGCCCGAAGCCGTCGGTGAGCATGCTCGCGAAGAGCTGGCCCGCATCGGTCAGCACGATGCCGCCCGCCTCACGCACGAACAGCGGCTGGCCGATGAACTCCTCCAGCGAGCGGATCTGCTGGCTGATCGCGCTGTGCGTCAGGTCCAGCTGCTGCGCGGCCTTGGTAAAGCTGCCGGTGCGCGCGGCCTGCAGGAAGGCATGCATCGACTGGATCGACGGATAACGCTTGTACATGGCGACGGTGGGTGAGCTGTTAGTTCGACTTACACGGGCTGGCAGAAATCGTCGCTGGCCGGGTGCCGGGGCGCGGCTTCATATTGCTGCCAGGCGCGGCCGCATGAGACGGCCCGATTCTGGAGGAGACAATGATGACCGAGATTATGGTCAATGGCGCGCCCCACGCGCTTGACGCCGCCGATGCCGACATGCCCCTGCTGTGGGTGCTGCGCGATCGGCTCAAACTGACGGGCACCAAGTTCGGCTGCGGTGGCGGCTTCTGTGGGGCCTGCACGGTCCATCTGGATGGCGCACCGATCCGCGCGTGCATCACGCCTGCATCGGCGGCGGCCGGGCACAGCGTTACCACCATCGAAGGGCTGTCGAAAGACGGCACGCACCCGCTGCAACGTGCGTGGGTGGCGGAGGACGTACCGCAGTGCGGCTACTGTCAGTCCGGACAGATCATGTCTGCAGCCGCGTTGCTGGCGGCAGGCACGCCCGTTAACGACGAAGCCATCACGAATGCCATGGCCGGCAACATCTGCCGCTGCGGCACCTACGGGCGCATCCGCCAGGCCATCAAGCGCGCCGCCGACGAGCGAGGCAAGGCATGAGCGCGCCGCGTGAATTGCAGACACTGTCGCGCCGCCATTTCCTGCGGCAAAGCGCGCTGCTGACGGCAGGGCTGGCAGTCGGCTTTCGCTTGCCCGATGCGCTGGCCGCCGGCAAGGATGTGGCTGCGGGCGAGTTCGAGCCCAATGCCTGGGTGCGGGTGCTGGCTGACAACACCGTCAAGATCGTCGTCCACAAGCACGATTCCGGCACCGGCACGCAAACCGCGCTGGCGGCGTGCGTGGCCGAAGAGCTGGATGTGGACCCGATGCGCATTGCCGTCATCACGCCGGAAGACCCGTTTTTCCACGATTACATCCACCCGATCTGGAAGGTGTATTCCACCGGCGGCAGCACCAGTGTGTCGCTCGAGTATGTGCGCCTGCGGCAAGCCGGCGCCACGGCGCGCGCGATGCTCGTGAGCGCGGCAGCGCAACGCTGGGGTGTGCCCGCCGCCAACTGCAGCACGGCCAGTGGCACCGTCATCTGCAATGACGGCCGCCATGCCACCTACGGCGAATTGGCCGATGCGGCAGCCCGCCTGCCTGCGCCTGCCAATGTGACGCTGAAGAACCCGGCGGACTTCAAATACATCGGCAAGCTGCGGCACAAACGCGACGCGCAAGCCAAGGCCACAGGCCGGTTCCAATACGGCATCGATGTGTCGTTGCCGGGCATGCTGGTGGCGGTGGTGCAGCGTGCGCCAATGCCGGGTGCACGCGTGCGCCGCGTCGACAGCGCCGACGCGCTGAAGGTGCGCGGCGTGCACCAGGTCATCACGATTCCGATGCGGCCCGATGTGCTGGGCGGCAACCAGGAAGGCGTGGCCGTGCTGGCGGATGACTACTGGGCCGCCAACAAAGGACGCGCCGCCCTCAAGGTGGAATGGGACGACAGCGCCTTCGCTGATTTCGACAGCAGCCACGTCGCACAGCATCAGGCAGCGTGGCTTGCCAGCGGCAAGGCGCGCGTGGTGCACACCGTGCAGACCGGCAACACGGACGTGGCGATGGCCCACGGCGCAAAGCGCATCGACGCGGCGTATCGCATGCCCTACAAGCAACAGAACCCGCTGGAGCCCGTCAACATCACCGCGTGGTTCAAGGACGGCGCAATCCAGTACTGGGGCGGCATCCAGGTGCCGTCTACCGCCATGGAAGCGGCCGAGACGATCTGCAGCGTGCCGCGCGACAAGGTGGTGCTGCACGAAATGGTGTCGGGCGGCAGCTTTGGTGCGCGCGAGAGCAAATACTGGCTGTTCGAGGCGAGCTACCTTGCCAAGAGGACCGGCGTACCGATCAAGCTGATGAACAGCCGCGAAGACGAGATGCGCGCGCTGTACGGACACCCCGCCACGTATCACCAGCTCGAAGGCGCGCTCAATGCGCAGGGTCGGCTCGATGCGCTGCGTATCCGCGCCGTGTCGCCTGCCTCCCCCGAACAATGGGAGCCGGGCTACTTCGACCGCCCCGACCGCATGGATTACAGCACCACCGAGGCCATCTCGAAGTGGGACTTCCCATACCGTGCCAACCACATGGACATCGGCTGGGTGCGCCACGAAACGGGCATCCCGACGGGCTGGTACCGCGCCGTCAGTTTCATCCCCAACGTGTTCGCCACCGAAAGCTTCATGGACGAACTGGCTGCGGCGGCGCGGCGTGATCCGATTGAATTCCGCGTCGCCCACATGGCCGATCGGCCACGGCATGTGGACGTGCTGCGCACCGCCGCGCAGCGTGCCGAATGGGGGAAAACTGCCCACGGGCATGCGCTGGGCGTGGCGACTCACCAGGCGTATGACAGCTACATCGCCGTGGTGGCACAGGTGGCGCGTAAGGACGGCCGCGTCGTCGTCGAAAAGCTCACCTGCGTGGCCGACGTCGGCCTGGCCGTCTCGCGCACCGGCGTGGAAGAGCAGCTTTACGGTGGCCTGATGTGGGGCCTCGGCCATGCGCTGTTCGATCGCCTCGACATCCATGGTGGGGCGGTGCAGCAAAGCAATTTCCATGACTATCCCGTCATGCGCATGTCGGACATGCCGGCCATCGATATCGTCATCATCGATGGCAATCGCGACAAGCCCGGCGGTGTGGGCGAGCTGGCCAACCCGCCGGTGGCGCCGGCCATTGCCAATGCTATCTTCCGGCTGACCGGCAAGCGCCAGCGCGAGACGCCGTTCAAGCTCGATTTGCAGGCTTAGCGCATCGTGGACATCCGCCTGCTGCGCTATTTCTCGGTGCTGGCCGACGAGCTGCATTTTGGTCGGGCGGCGGCGCGCCTGTTCATGTCGCAGCCGCCGCTGAGCCAGCAGATCCGGCTGCTGGAAGACGAGATCGGCACGCCGTTGTTTGTGCGCAGCCACCACCGCGTAGAACTGACGGCGGCCGGCCACACGCTCAAAGAGCAGGCGCCACTCGTGTTTGCGCAGCTCAACCGCGCGTTGGATCTGACCCGACAGGCGGGCCGTGGCCAAGTGGGCGAGCTGGAAATCGGCATGATCAGCTCGGTGATGGTGGGGCTGCTGCCCGAAGCGCTGCGCCAGTTTCGCGAGCGCTACCCCGGCGTTGAATGGCGGCTGCAAGAAATGACGCCCGCCGCGCAGGTGACCGCGCTCAAGGAGCGCCGCATCGACGCATGCATCTTCCGGCTGGGCCACGAAGACCCCGCCGTACGCAGCGAGCTACTGCAGCACGAGCCGATCGTGATGGCGCTGCCGGCCACGCACCGCCTGGCCGGACACTCCAGCCTCGCGCTCGGCGATTTTGCCGGCGAGCCGTTCGTTGCATTTGAATCCAAGCGCTCACGCTTTGCCGATCACCTGCTGCATCTGTGCATCCAGGCCGGCTTTGCGCCGCTGGTGCGCCAGCAAGTGACCGAAGTGCAGACGCTGCTGGCGCTGGTGAGCGCAGGCTTTGGCGTGGCGCTGCTGCCGGGCTCCACGGCCAATCTGGCGCCGCCGGGTGTGGTTTTTCGGCCGTTGGAGCCAGCGCTGCCGGCCGTGTCGCTGTACGTGCACTATCGCGTGGACGATCACTCGCCGGTGCTCAAGGCCTTTCTGGAGACGCTGCGGGAAGTGAGCGGCACGAGCGAAGGCGCCGTCGCAGCGCAGCCTCAGTCTGTGCCGGCCAGTCGATAGTCCGTCGGCCGCATGCCCGTCCATTTGCGGAAGGCGCGGTGGAAGGCGCTCGGTTCTGCAAAGCCGACAGCGATGGCAATGTCGGCGATCGTGCGGCGCGTGTCCTGCAACTGGCCGATGGCAATGTCACGCCGCAAGTCGTCTTTGATGGACTGATACGTGTGGCCTTCCAGCTTCAGACGCCGGCGCATCGTCGCTTCGGCCACGTTCAGCTTGAGCGCCATTGCGTCAGACGCGGGCCAACTTGCGACCGGCAGGTTGCGCAGCGTCTTGCGCACGCGCGCCGCAAATGAATCCGGGTTGCGGTACTTGACGATGAAGTTGCCCGGCGCGTCGCGCAAAAAGGTCTTGATGGACGCTGCCGTCTGGATGACGGGCAGCTCCAGGAAATCTGGCGAAAGATCGACGAACGACGCATCGTGCTTGAACGCCATGTCGTCGCAAAACATCAGCCGGTATTCCTGCGCGTCTTGCGGCGCCGCACAACGGAAGCGCGCGGCAATGAACGGAATGCGCCGCCCCACCAGCCAGCACACCAGGCCGTAGACCATGATGAGCCACGTGGCGTAGGTGAACATGGGCGGCACCCGCGTGCCCTTGCGGTGCACGAAGACGAGGCGCACGCGGTCGTGGCTTTCTTCGATTTGCACATGCAGGTCGTCCAGCACCAGCCGCAGAAAACCGACGGCCCGCGCCAGCGCCTGCCGGCCGGTGCGCGCCGTGAGCGCCGCCTGCGTCATCGCCACGAAGCTGCCCCAGCGCATCGGGTGAGCATCCTGCCCAAAGAACTCGTCGTCCATGGCCTGTGCAATGCCGGCCCACAGCGCGCCGTACTGCGCGGACGACACGCGGCTGCGCGGCTGCGCCAGCATCTGAGGCGTGATGCCGGCGGCAGCCATGATGGGCTGCGTGTCTACGCCATGTGCGCGCGCACGCGTCACGGCCTCGTTGACGAGGCTGACAGAGACGGTTCCTTTTTCGTTGTTTTTCATCGGTATGGCAAATCCGCTCACGCAAGTTGATCGTGACGGGCATCGAAGCCGCCCAGCCGCGTGCCTACACTTTTCCCCATCGAACCCAAGCGCCGCAGGCTGCACAGTGTAAGGCGCCTGCACAGGCAGCGTCACGCGGCCCCGGTCAGCAAACAAGCAAGAGCCAAGCGATGGACGACTTCTATACCGAAGAGCAGCGGATGATCCACGACGCTGCGCGCGACTTTGCCACCGAACGCCTGGCGCCCAACGCCGCGCAGTGGGACCGCGATGCTGCACTGCCGGATGACGTGGTGCGCGAGATGGGCGAGCTGGGCCTGCTGGGCATGATCGTGCCGGCGGAGTGGGGTGGTTCGTATACCGACTACGTGGCCTATGCGCTTGCGCTGGAGGAGGTGGCCGCCGGGTGCGCTGCCAGCGCGACGATGATGAGCGTGCACAACTCGGTCGGCTGCGGCCCCATCCTGAAGTTCGGCACCGAGGCGCAGAAGGCGCGTTACCTGCCGGATCTGGCCACGGGCCGCGCGATTGGCGCGTTCTGCCTGACCGAGCCGCACGCCGGGTCGGAGGCCAACAACCTGCGCACCCGCGCCGTGCTGCGCGATGGCAAGTGGGTGCTCAACGGCAACAAGCAATTCGTGACCAACGGCGCGCGGGCGGACATCGCCATCGTGTTTGCCGTGACCGACCCCGAAGCCGGCAAGCGCGGCATTTCTGCCTTTATCGTGCCGACCGACACGCCAGGCTTCCATGTTGGGCGGCCGGAGCACAAGCTCGGCATTCGCGCGTCGGACACCTGCCCGATCACGTTCGAAGACTGCGCGGTGCCTGAAGAAAACCTCTTGGGTGAACGCGGCGAAGGCCTGAAGATCGCGCTGTCGAACCTGGAAGGCGGGCGCATCGGCATTGCCGCGCAAGCCGTGGGCATTGCCCGCGCCGCATTCGATGCCGCGCGCAACTACGCCAATGAGCGCATCCAGTTCGGCAAGGCGCTGCGGGAGCACCAGACCATCGCCAACATGCTGGCCGACATGGCCACGCGCCTGAATGCGGCGCGCCTGCTCGTTCACCACGCGGCGCGCCTGCGCAGCGCAGACAAGCCATGCCTGTCGGAAGCCTCGCAGGCCAAGCTTTATGCGTCGGAACTGGCCGAGGAGATCTGCTCCAACGCCATCCAGATCCACGGCGGCTACGGCTACCTGGCCGACTACGCCGTCGAACGTCACTACCGCGACGCGCGCATTACCCAGATCTACGAAGGCACCAGCGAAGTCCAACGGATGGTGATCGCGCGGCACGTCTAGCACGCACCGCGCACATCGACCGAACACGAAAGAGCGCAAACGCGCCGACCAGGAGACGACGATGAACGAAGCGGTATCTGCAGCACAGGGTTTTGTGGAAGCGCGCGATTTTCTGCTGCGCCATCGCACCGACTACGACCGCGCGTATCGCGAGTTCGCGTGGCCAACGCTGGACACGTTCAACTGGGCGCTCGATTACTTCGATGTGATGGCGCGCGGCAACGACAACCCGGCGCTGTGGATCGTCGATGACCCGCAAAGCGGTGGGTTGAAGCTTTCGTTTGCGCAGATGTCGGAGCGCTCGTCGCGCATGGCGAATTTCCTGCGCGGGCTGGGCATCGTGCGTGGCGATCGCCTGCTGCTGATGCTGCCCAACCGCGTCGAACTGTGGGACGTGATGCTCGCGGCGATGAAGCTGGGCGCGGTGGTGCTGCCGGCTACTACGCAACTCTCGCCGGATGACGTGCGCGACCGTGTGGAACTTGGCGGCGCGAACTGCGTGGTCGTCGACGCGGCGGAGCTGCACAAGTTCGACGGTGTTGATGCGAGCGTCAAGCGCATCGCCGTGGGCGCGCAGCGTGACGGCTGGATCGACTTGGGCGCAGCCTATGAGGCGCCCGCGCAGTTCGTCCCCGATGGCCCGACCAAGGCAACCGACCCGCTGCTGCTGTATTTCACCTCTGGCACCACGTCCAAGCCGAAACTGGTGGAACACACGCACCAGAGCTATCCGGTCGGTCATCTGTCGACGATGTACTGGATCGGGCTGCAGCCCGGCGATATCCACTGGAACATCAGCTCGCCCGGCTGGGCCAAGCATGCGTGGAGCTGCTTCTTCGCACCGTGGAATGCGCAGGCCTGCGTGTTCGTCTACAACTACGCGCGCTTTGTGCCGAAGGACACGCTGGACGTGCTGGTGCGCTTTAACGTGACCACGCTGTGCGCGCCACCCACCGTGTGGCGCATGCTGGTGCAGGAGCCGCTGGCCTCGTACGCCGTCAAGCTGCGCGAGATCGTTGGTGCGGGCGAGCCGCTGAACCCGGAGATCATCGAGCGCGTGCGCAGCGCCTGGGGCGTGACCATTCGCGACGGCTTCGGCCAGACCGAGACCACCTGCCAGATCGGCAATACGCCGGGGCAGCCGGTCGTGCCCGGTTCGGTCGGGCGCCCGCTGCCGGGCTACCGCGTGGAGCTGGTCGACCACGACGATCAGCCGGCCAGCGAAGGCGAAATCGTGCTGCCGCTCTCGCACCGCCCGCTCGGCTTGATGCAGGGCTACGCCAACAATGCAAAGGCCACCGCCGAGGCGATGCGCGCCGGCTATTACCACACGTCCGACGTCGCCATGCGCCGCGACGATGGCTACTTCGTCTACGTGGGCCGCACCGATGATGTGTTCAAGTCGTCGGACTATCGCCTGAGCCCGTTCGAGCTGGAAAGCGTGCTGATCGAGCATGAAGCCATTGCCGAGGCGGCCGTGGTGCCAAGTTCCGACCCGCTGCGCCTGTCGGTGCCCAAGGCGTTCGTGACGGTGCGCCAGGGCTACGAAGCCGGTCCTGAACTGGCGCGCGCCGTGTTCCTCTTCTCGCGCGAAAAGCTCGCGCCCTACAAGCGCATTCGCCGCCTGCAGTTCAGCGAGCTGCCCAAGACCATTTCCGGAAAGATCCGGCGCGTCGAACTGCGCCGCCTCGAACTTGAACGCACGCCCAATCCCGCCCGGTTACCCGGCGAGTACTGGGAAGAAGACTTCGCCTGATTTGCCCACCCCGCATTGAACCCGCTACCGCTACCGATTCGCCAGGAGACCCCCATGAGCGCCGTTGCCTCTCTCGCTTCCGCCAAGCCTGCCGCACAGCAGGACACCCCGCCCACCGTCAAGTTGCTGATTGGCGGCGAGTTTGTCGAATCGCAGTCGAAGGAATGGCGCGACATCGTCAACCCCGCCACACAGGAAGTGCTGGCGCGCGTGCCGTTTGCCACGGCGGACGAAGTGGACGCGGCCATCCGCTCGGCGCACGCCGCGTTTGCCACGTGGAAGAACACGCCGGTCGGTGCGCGCATGCGCATCATGCTGAAGTTCCAGGCGCTGATTCGCGAGCACTCGCCGCGCATCGCGCGCACGCTGACGGCCGAGCAGGGCAAAACGCTGCCCGATGCCGAAGGCGACATCTTCCGCGGGCTGGAAGTGGTGGAGCACGCATGCTCGGTGGGCTCGCTGCAGCAAGGCGAGTTTCTGGAGAACGTGGCCGGCGCGGTGGATACGTATACGTTGCGCCAGCCGATTGGCGTGTGTGCCGGCATTACGCCGTTCAACTTCCCGGCCATGATTCCGCTGTGGATGTTCCCGATGGCGATCGTGTGCGGCAACACGTTCGTGCTCAAGCCGTCGGAGCAGGACCCGCTGTCGACCATGCAGTTGGTGGAGTTGGCGCTTGAAGCCGGCGTGCCGCCCGGTGTGCTGAACGTCGTGCATGGCGGCAAGGACGTAGTGGATGCACTGTGCACGCACGAACACGTCAAGGCGATCTCGTTTGTGGGTTCCACGGCGGTCGGTACGCATGTGTATCGCCTTGGCAGCGAGCACGGCAAGCGCGTGCAATCGATGATGGGCGCGAAGAACCACGCCGTGGTGCTGCCTGATGCGAACCGCGAGCAGGCGATCAATGCGCTCGTTGGGGCAGGCTTTGGCGCGGCTGGGCAGCGGTGCATGGCGACGTCTGTGGTTGTGCTGGTGGGCGCGGCGCAGCAGTGGCTGCCGGATCTGGTGCAGAAAGCCAAGGCGCTCAAGGTGAACGCCGGTGTAGAGCCGGGAACCGACGTCGGCCCGGTGGTCTCGCGCGCGGCCAAGCAGCGCATCCTCGGCCTGATCGAGTCGGGCGTGCAGCAGGGCGCCACGCTGGCGCTCGACGGCCGCAACGTGCGCGTGGCCGGTTACGAAGACGGCAACTTCATCGGCCCGACGATCTTCACCGACGTGAAGACCGATATGGACATCTACACCAATGAAATCTTCGGCCCCGTGCTGCTGGTGCTGACTGTGCCCACGCTGGACGACGCCATCGCGCTGGTCAACGCCAACCCATTCGGCAACGGTGTGGGGCTGTTCACGCAGAGCGGCGCATCGGCACGCAAGTTCCAGAGCGAGATCGACGTCGGGCAGGTTGGTATCAACATTCCCATTCCGGTGCCCGTGCCGTACTTCAGCTTTACCGGCTCGCGTGGCTCCAAGCTGGGTGACCTGGGCCCGTACGGCAAGCAGGTCGTGCAGTTCTACACGCAAACGAAGACGGTGACGGCGCGCTGGTTTGATGACGCGGTCGACGCCGGCGGCGTGAACACCACCATCAGCCTGCGCTGATTGCACCGGGAGCGTTGTCATGAAAATCGCATTCATCGGCCTGGGCAACATGGGCGCCCCGATGGCGCACAACCTGCTCAAGGCGGGCCACGCGCTGACCGTGTTTGATCTGAACACGCAAGCGGTGGGTGCGCTGGTGGAAGCCGGCGCCACGGCAGCAGCATCGCCCAAGGAGGCAGCGGCGGGTGCCGAAACCGTCATCACCATGCTGCCTGCCGCGGCGCATGTGCGCCATGTGTTGACGGCGGAAGACGGTGTGCTGGCCGGCATTGCCAAGGGCGTGCCGATCATCGATTCCAGCACCATCGACCCTGCGAGTGCGAAGGCCCTTGCCGCGCTGGCAGCCGAGCACGGCAACCCCTTCGTCGATGCACCAGTCTCTGGCGGAACGGGCGGTGCTGCGGCCGGCACGTTGACCTTCATGGTGGGCGGCAGCGCGGCGGCGTTCGAACAGGTGCGCCCCGTGCTGTCGGCCATGGGCAAGAACCTCGTGCATTGCGGTGACACCGGCGCCGGGCAGGGCGCGAAGATCTGCAACAACCTCGTGCTCGGCATCACGATGGCTGGCGTGGCCGAAGCCATGTCGCTGGGCGAGGCGCTCGGCATCGACCCGAAGGTGCTCGGCGGCATCATCAACACATCGACGGGGCGCTGCTGGAGTTCGGATACATACAACCCGTTCCCGGGCGTGATCGAGACCGCGCCGTCTTCGCGCGGCTACACGGGCGGCTTCGGCACCGACCTGATGCTCAAGGACCTGGGCCTGGCCGGCGACGCCGCAAAATCCGTCCGCCAACCGGTCTACCTTGGAGCGCTCGCACAGCAGCTTTATCAAACCGTGAGCAGCAAGGGCGATGGCAAGCTGGATTTCTCCGCTGTCATCAAGCTCTATCGGAAAGACGGAGCGGCGTGATGATCGAACTGGAAACGCTGCATCAGGGCACGATTGCGCTGCTGACGCTCAAGCGCCCGCCGGCCAACGCGTTTACCCCGGAGGGTCTGCTGCAACTGCAAGCCACCGTCGAACGATTGAACGCTGACGCACGCGTGCGCGCCATCGTCATTACCGGCGACGGCCCGAAGTTCTTCAGCGCAGGCGCTGATCTGAACACCTTTGCCGATGGCGACCGCGATGTGGCCCGCGAGGCCGCTGCGCGCTTCGGTGCCGCGTTCGAAGCGCTGCAGAATGCGCGGCCCGTGGTGATTGCCGCCATCAACGGCTTTGCGATGGGGGGCGGCCTGGAGTGCGCGCTGGCATGCGACATCCGTATCGCCGAAGCGCACGCCAAGCTGGCCGTGCCCGAGACCGCTGTCGGTCTGCTGTGCTGCGGTTGCGGCACGCAGACGCTGCCCTGGCTTGTGGGTGAGGGTTGGGCCAAGCGCATGATCCTGACGGGCGAGCGCGTCGATGCGCAGACCGCCCTGCGTATCGGCCTGGTGGAAGAGGTTGTGGAAACCGGTGCGGCGCGCGAAGCGGCCATCGCCATGGCGCTGCGTGTGACGACGTTGAGCCCGCAGGCCGTTACTTTCAGCAAGCAACTCATCCACCAGGCGCGCAACGGCGTGCCGCGCGGCGCGGCGCTTGCCGTTGAGCGCGAGCGCTTTGTCGATCTGTTTGATCATCCGGACCAGCGCGAAGGCGTGAATGCCTTCCTTGAGAAACGCGCGCCGCGCTGGCATTCCGCACATGAATCGGAGACGCTGCAATGAGTGCCGTCCAACGTCAGGCGACGCTGCCCGAGGCTGGCGCTGCCGAACCCGAGGTGTTGATGCGCGTGGTGAACCGCGTGGCTGTCATCACCTTGAACCGGCCGGCGGCCCTGAATGCGCTGTCGCACGGCATGGTGCGCCAGTTGGCGACGCTGCTGGAGCAATGCCGCCACGATGACGGCATCGTCGCGCTGGTGCTGCGCGGTGCAGGCCAGAAAGGCTTCTGCGCGGGCGGCGATGTGCGCTCGCTCTATCAGCTTGCGCAGCAGGGCCGCATGGATGGCGACGACGGCTGGCTGCAGTTCTTCGTCGACGAATACCGGCTCGACTACGCGCTCCATCAGTTTCCGAAGCCCATCGTTGCGCTGATGGACGGCATCACCATGGGCGGCGGCATGGGCCTGGGGCAGGCTGCACGCCTGCGTGTCGTGACCGAGCGCACGAAGATGGCGATGCCGGAGACGCGCATCGGCTTTCTGCCTGACGTGGGCGCCACGCGCTTTTTGAGCGTGATGTCGCCCGAGCTTGAGCTGTATGTCGGGCTGACGGGCGTGACGCTGACGGGCGCCGACGCGCTGCATTGCCACTTGGCCGATGTGTGCGTGCCCGCCGAATGGCTCGCCTCCTTCGAAGAGCGCCTGCAACGCATGCCGCACGACGGCGACCGCATGCAGGCACTGCGCCGCGTGTTCGAACCGCCATGCAACGTCGTGCCGCACGCGCCGCTTGCACAGGCGACGCCGTGGGTGCTGCGTTATTTCGATCGGCGTTCGTCGATCGATCGCATTGTCGCCACGCTGCGCGAGAGCCTGGAGCGCGAGCAGGCTCGCGAGCCACGCCAATGGCTGCAGGCCACGCTTGATGCAATGACTTCACACTCGCCGACGATGCTGCACGTGACGCGCGAAGCGCTGCTGCGCGGTCGGCAGCTGTCACTGGCCGAGTGCTTTCAGATGGAGTTGGGCGTCGTGGCGCGCGGGATCCAGGACGGCGATTTCTGTGAAGGCGTGCGCGCGCATCTCGTCGACAAGGATCACCGCCCAGGCTGGGCGCCGGCAACGCTGCCGCAGGTGCGGCCGGAGCGGGTGCGGCATTTTCTGACGTCGCCTTGGCGGACGGAGGTGCATCCGCTTGCAGCGCTTGGCGCGCCGTAGATCGACGGGCGGTTTTCGTCATGATGCGGGGCGCCGGTCTGAACCGCCAGCGCCTCCGCCGGTGGTGCTAAACGCGCCGCTGCCGGTCCCCCCACCAGGCATCGCGCAGGCGGCGCTTGGCGATCTTGCCGTTGTCGTCGCGCGGCAGCGCTGCGGTGAATTCAATCTGGCGCGGGATCTTGAAGCCGGCAATCTGGCCGCGCAGCCACTCGATCACGGGCTCGGCCTGCGGGGCTTGGCGCTCGGTCTGGACCACCGCAACAAGGCGCTCGCCGTACTCATCGTCCGGCACGCCGAAGACAGCGCAGTCGACCACATCGGGGTGGCGCAGCAGCGCATGTTCGATCTCGGCCGGGTAGATGTTCACGCCGCCCGAGATGACCATGTCCGATGCGCGGTCGCACACATACAGATAGCCGTCTGCGTCGAGGTAGCCCATATCGCCCAACGTGACGAGGCCATCGCGCTCGATCTTGCTGCGCGCTTCGTCGTTGCCGCGGTAGGTGAAATCAGGGTAGGCGGGCTGGTGGCTGTAGATCAGGCCGATCTCGCCGGTGGGGCAGGGCGTGCCGTCTTCACGCAGGATGCGCACGCGCGCGTCGCACACCGGGCGGCCGGCGCTGCCTGGGCGAGCGGCGGCGTCGCGCGGGTCCATCACGGTGATCATGCCGGTCTCGCTCGAAGCATACGTTTCGTAGATGACGGGGCCGAGCCAGTCGATCATCTTGCGCTTGATCTCCGGCGCGCATGGGGCGCCGGTAGAGGCCACAAAGCGCAGCGAAGAAAGGTCGTAGCGGCTGCGTTCTTCGTCTGTCAGCTTGAGCAGGCGCACATACATGATGGGCACGAGGTAGACCGTGTCGATGCGGTAGCGCTCGATCTGCTCCAGCACGCGTAGCGCGTCAAAGCGCGCGTTCACCACCAGCAACTCCGCCATCTGCGCGGCTTGCTGCGCGAAGAGGCTTGGCGCGCTGTGATAGAGCGGCGCGGGCACCAGCGCGCGGCAGCCCGGCACGATACCGAACGTGGCGGCCACCACGGCACGCGCCTTCTGCAGATGCGCGTCGAGCTGATCGAGCGGCACGGCCTGGCGCACCACGCCCTTTGGCCGGCCCGTGGTGCCCGAGGTATAGGCCATGTGCCCGCGCGGAGACACCATCGGCCCGTCGTATGGCGTTTGCAGCGCGAGCCAGTTGGCATAGCCGTCGGCGCGATCGGTGCCTTCGGCGTCCACGCGCAACAGCTGCACATGGTCAGGCAGCAGCGGTTCCACCGCATCGACGAGGTCGCGATGGCCGATCAACACCTTGGCGCCAGAATCGCGCACGAGAAACTCCACCTCGGCCGGCGTGAAGTGCCAGTTGATCGGGCAGAAGTAGCATCCGGCGATGCGGCAGGCGTGCATCACGTCGATGTAGGCGGGCGCATTGCGCAGCAGCACGCCGATCACGTCGCCCTCCTGCACGCCCATGCGGCGCAACCCACCGGCAAGGGCGGCGCCCCGCGCGAGCAGCGTGCCCGCATCGGTCGGGCGGTCGTCGAAGATCAGGCTGGCGGTCATGCGTGTCTCCTGTGGCGGGTCTCTATGTTGTGATGTTGGAGTCTGACGGCAGCTCAACCTGGGCAGCATGCCGGAACGCCCCACGTTGAACAATCCGCCCCCGATTGCGCACACTGGTGAATGCGATTGGACAACGGGGCCTCTACGGCAGAGAGCGGTGACGCTGAATGCTGCGTATGCACAAGATCGTGCCAAGGCAGATAACGTGCGGCAAATAAGCGGTATTCGTCACCCCGCCTTGTTTTGCGTCAAAGCGCGAACCAAAATCGAAAGAGGCGGAGCCGCTTGCAACACCCGCACTGGCCCGCCTCTCTTTCCCCACATCATCCTCCCCTCGAGGAAGAATTCATGCCGCTTACCCATCCGTCACGCCGCGCTTTTCTGAAAGCGACCGTCGTGGCCGGCGTCTCGGTGTACATCGCACCGCTGGGCGGCCGCGCATTTGCGGCCCTGTTTGAAGAAAAGATCCTCACCCCTGTTCAGTGGGACCCGAAGACCGGCACGCCAAAATTCCGCATCGACGGCATTGCCAAGGTGACGGGCGACAAGGTCTTCGCACGTGACATCCGCTCGCGCGACATGCCGCACTGGCCGCAGCAGCAATCGCATGCGTTCATCCTGCGCACCACGCTGGCCGATCGCACGTACGAAGGGTTCGACCTGGGCCTGCTGGGCGATGAGCTCAAGCCCGATCGTGTGGTCACGGCAGAAGACCTGGCGCGTGATGGCGTCATCTTTCCCGCCTTTTATGGCGACGACATGCTGCTGCCCACCGGCAAGACGCCCGCATACCTGGGCCACGCCGTCGCCATCCTGATCTATCACGACTTCGCGCGCTTCCGCTTTGCGAAAGACAAGCTCAAGTTCCAGGACAAGATCATCCGCTACGGCGCGCAGACCGGCCCGCTGGAGCGCGATCCCTGGGGCACCTTCCGCTTTGTGCGCGTGGGCGGGGCAGGTCCGTATGACGACGATGTGTTCTCCAGCCTGAAGAACGCGCCGATCTTCCCGAGCATGATGCGCAAGCACGAGCCCGTGTGGCCTGATGGCGTGGACCACGGCAAGCTTGGCGAGCAGGGCATCTTCTACGCCAACCAGATCGCCGCAGAACTCGACAAGCCACCGGCGGACTGGCTGGTGCTCGAGCGCGAGTACAACACGCAATCGGTGGACACTGCCGCGCTGGAAAACGATAACGCCAACTGCTGGTATGACGGCGCCACGCAGACGCTGCACATGGTTGTGCCCACGCAAAGCCCCGTGGAGGTGGGGGAGAGCGCGGCCGAGATGCTGGCCAAGGCTCGCGGCGCGTTCCCGGTGAAGCAGGTGATCGTGCACCCGTGCTACACGGTCGGCTACGGCTCCAAAGACCACTACAACTTCCCGTTCTACGGTCTGGTGACGGCCCTGTATGCCGATGGCAAGCCGGTGCGCCTGGCCAATGACCGCTACGAGCAGTTCCAGACTTCCATCAAGCGCCACGCGTTCAAGATGCGGTACCGCATCGCCGTGGACAGGAAGACGGGGCTGTTCCAATCGTTCCAGGGCCATTTCGAGGCCAACGGCGGCGGGCGTGCCAATTTCTCGCCGTCCGTGGCGATGGTGGGCGCGACGGCTGCGCAGTCGATCTACTACTTCCCGAAGAACGACCTGACCGCCGTGGCGATTGCCTCGCGCGCCGTCGATGCGGGCTCGGCCCGCGGCTACGGCACGCTGCAGAGCATGGCCGCCACCGAAGTGATGGTCGACGAGTTTGCCGAGCAGTTGAAGCTCGATCCGATCGAGTTCCGCCTGAAGAACGCGCTGCGTTCGGGCATGAAGAACACGCAAGGCGCGATTCCTGCCGGCGCCATCCGCGTGCATGAAGTGCTGCAGGCCGCCAAGGTGCACCCGCTTTGGGTCAATCGCGCAAAGAAGAAAGCTGAGTTTGAAGCCGCGCATCCGGGCAAGCGCTACGGCGTGGGTTTTGCCTGCGTGCAGAAAGACTTCGGCACGGGCGCCGAGGCGTCGTTCGCCAAGGTGGAAATCCGCGCCGATGGGCAGATCGCGCTGCATCACGTGGCAGCGGAAATCGGCACTGGCATGTCGACCTCGCAAGCCGTGGCCGTGGCCCGCTGGCTGGGCCGCCCGGCGTCGGAAGTGCGTGTGGCGGTGACGGAGTGGGCGGACCTGCCTGTCGTCACCAGCGGTGACCCATACCTCATGAGCCAGGCCGACCAGGACAAGGCATCGGCCAACCCGCGCTGGTCTCCGGCGTATGCATCGCCGTCGAGCGCGACCAACTCGGCGTATTACTTCACGCACAGCACCCGTGAGGCGGCGCGCATCGTCTTCATGCATGGCCTGTGGCCGGCGGCAATGGCGATCTGGAGCCAGGGCATCGGCGGCGGCCAGGCGGCCTCGCTGGTGGTGCGCGTGGAAGATGCGCGCTGGGTGGACGGCAAGCTCACGGCCGGCGGCCTGGAGGCGCTGCCTTACGAACAGATCGTCAAGAAGGCGCACGAGCTGGGCCTGGTGACGGGCGCGGTCGTGCATGTGTTCAACCGCTGGCAATGGTCGGAGGCGGATTTCGAGGTCAACGGCACGGCCACGCGCGTGCCGATCGACGGGCTTTCCGTGCGCTACGGCGACGGTGCAGATGCTGCGCACAAGGCACAGATGACCACCCCGGGCGGGTATCACGTGCTGGATCGCAAGAAGGTCATCATCGCGCCGACGCAGCGTAACAACGCGTCGGTCACGTACTACAGCGCGGTCGGCACGCTGGTCGAGCTGTCGGTGCATGAAGCCAGCGGCAAGGTCGATCTGCTGTCGCACCACACGATCATGGAGTGCGGCACGCAGATATCACCGCAGCTTGTATCGGGGCAATTGCAGGGCGGGCTTGCCATGGGCATCGGCCACGCGCTGCACGAAGCGCTGCCGCTGTACGAAGACGGCCCGGGCAACGGCACGTGGAACTTCAACCGCTACCACCTGCCGCGCGCCAAGGACGTAGCTGTGTGGACGCAGACCGGTACGGTGCTGCCGCCCGTGTCGGAAACCGATCCGCCCAAGGGCATCGCCGAGGTGGTGATGATCCCTGTGGTGGGCGCCATTGTGAACGGCATCGCGCATGCCATCGGACACCGCTTCACCAGCCTGCCAGTGACCGCGGAAAAGATTCAGGAGGTACTGGCATGAGCAGCACGACCATCACGACGAAACCGCTGACCGTCCATATCAACGGCAAGGACGTCGGCCCCACGCAAGTGCCCGAGGGCCTGATGATGATCGACTTCCTGCACGAATACGCCGGCCTGACCGGCTCAAGGCTCGGCTGCGGGCAGGGCGTGTGCCGCGCGTGCACGGTCATCCTCGACAATCCGGACGGCACCAGCGAAGAAGTGCGCACGTGCATTACCGGCGCGCATTTCTTCCAGAACAAGAAAGTGCGCACGGTGGAAGGGCACGCCAAGCGCGATGAGAAAGGCGAGGTGGTGTCGCTCACGCTAGTGCAGCAGAAGTTCCTGGAGCACTTCAGCTTTCAGTGCGGCTACTGCACCCCGGGCTTCGTCAACGGGGCGACGGTGCTGGTGGAGCGCCTCAAGCGCGAACCGGTGGCACGAGACAAGTTGGACGAGACGATTACCGAAGCACTGAACGACCACATCTGCCGCTGCACCGGTTACGTGCGCTACTTCGAGGCCGTGAAGGACGTTGTGCTGAGCACGCCCGGACTCGTCAAGGACGGCAAGTGATGAACACGGCTGAACTGACTCAATTGGCTCAATGGACCGAATGGACGCAAGCGGCTCGAAAGGCGCTCCTGCCGCTGCTGGCTGCCGCGCTGCTGTCCGCCTGCGGTGACCGCTCCACCAACATCCCGCCCGCCGCCGATCAGCCGCCCCCGGCCAAGCTGACCGGTGCCGACCTGATCAACCGCGGCCGCGCCCTCGTGCGCGCGGCGGACTGCGCGGCCTGCCACACGGCCAAGGACGGCGCGCCGTTTGCTGGCGGCGTGGCGCTGGCCTCGCCGTTCGGCACTTTCTACGGCACCAACATCACGCCGGACAAGGAACACGGCATCGGCAAGTGGAGCGCGGACGATTTCTACAAGGCGCTGCACGACGGTGTTACGCCCGACAAGCACCTGTATCCGGCGATGCCGTACACGTCGTATCGCGGCCTCTCGCGCGGCGATACCGATGCGATGTACGCCTACCTGACACAGCAGGTGAAGCCGGCGGCCGTCGCTAACCGTGAGCACGCGCTGCGCTTTCCTTACAACATCCGCATCGCCATGGCGGGCTGGAATGTGTTCTTCCTGAAGAACGCGCTGCCCGATGCATCCGTCGGCAACACAGCGGCGTGGCAGCGTGGCCGGTATCTGGCCAACGCGCTGGGCCACTGTGCGGAGTGCCACAGCCCGCGCGGGTTTGCCGGCCAGCTCGATAGCAGCAGGCCGCTTGCCGGCGCTGCACTGGGCCGCGTGGTCGCGCCGGACATCACGCCCGCCGGGCTGGCGGCTCGTGGCTGGACGCTGGGCGATCTGCAGACGTTCTTCAGAGTCGGCATCGCGCCACAGGGCTCAGCGTTTGGCGAGATGTACCCCGTTGTCCACCTGAGCACGCAATACCTCAGCCAGGCGGATGTGGCGGCACTGACGACGTATCTGCTGGGCGACAAGGCGCCTGCGCCGCAACCGCTCAAGCCGGTGGCCGCCACGCCAGAAAATGTCGACCAGCTCAAGGCCGGACGCGCGCATTACCTCGCCGTTTGCGCCGGTTGTCATGGCCGCGATGGCGAGGGCAAGCCGCACGTGGCTGTGCCGATGCTGGCCAATGCCACCGTGCGCAATGCCGACGTGCATAACCTGATCGTCTCGATGCTCGACGGCATTGAAGCGCAGCGCTTCCCGGGCACGGAAGCCATGCAGGAGATGCCCAGCTTCGCGCAGATGAACGATACGGAACTGGCGGATTTGGCCAACTACCTGCGGGCGAACTTTGGCGGGCAACCGGCCGATGTCACTGCAGACCAGGTGAAGGGTTTGCGGCAGTAAGCGGTACGCATGAAGCAAAAAAGGCCAGCCCGGCGTCATGCCTGGGCGGGCCTTTTTCTGGGCGGCGCGCGATTGTGCCGGGTTGTGACTGGAGCCGCCTTCAGGCACAATGCGCAACCTTGTGGAGATGGCATTCCTCCCTTAACCGCCGGTCTTCGGATCACGAAACCGGCTGATGATGCCTACAAGTTCCTGAACGAAGGAAGTTGTAGGCACACGCCCAAACGACGTTCTGTCGCTCAGGTTTGAGTTCTTCGAATCTGGTCATCATGAAGAAAATGCTTACACGCTCCGAGCCGCTGCTCATGTTCGGGTATCTGCTGCGCTGGCTCTCGCTGGGCTCGCTCGTCGGCATGCTTGCTGGACTGGGCTCGGCGGTGTTGCTGCTGGCGCTGGATTGGGCGACCAACACGCGCACCGCCCACCCCTGGCTGCTGTGGTTTCTGCCCGTGGCGGGGCTGGCCGTCGGCTTGCTCTACCACTACACGGGGCGCTCGGTGGAAGGCGGCAACAACCTGCTGATCGACGAGATCCACGACCCGAAGCGTGTCGTACCCAAGCGCATGGCGCCGCTCATCCTGCTGGGCACCGTTGTCACCCACATCTTTGGTGGTTCGGCCGGGCGTGAGGGCACGGCTGTGCAGATGGGCGGCAGCTTTGCGGATTATCTGACGCGGCTGTTTTCGCTGGCCCCCGCGGACAGGCGCATCTTGCTGATGGCGGGCATCAGCGCCGGTTTCGCGTCGGTCTTCGGCACGCCGCTGGCCGGTGCTGTGTTCGGGTTGGAGGTGCTCGCAATCGGGCGTCTGCGTTATGACGCCATCCTGCCGTGCTTCATCGCGGCCATTGTGGGCGACCTGGTTCCGCCGCTGCTGGGTGTGCACCACACGCCGTACGCGATTCCTTTTGTGCCGCATCTCACGCCGGTCGCGATCGGCTTGGTGGTGGTGGCCGGCATCGTCTTCGGTCTAACGGGGATGACGTTCGCGGCGCTCACACACCGGCTCAGCCGACTGCTGAAGCACCACATTGCGTTTGGCCCGCTGCGCCCCGTGCTGGGCGGCAGCGTGGTCGTGGCTGCGGCCATGGCGCTGGGTACCGACAAGTACCTGGGCCTCGGCATTCCCGTCATCGTGGAGGCTTTCCACAACCCGCTGCCGGCCTACGACTTTGCCGGCAAGGCGGCTTTCACCATCGTGACGCTGGCCTCGGGTTTCAAAGGGGGCGAAGTCACGCCGCTGTTCTACATCGGTGCCACGTTGGGCAATGCGCTCGGTTACGTGCTGCCGTTGCCGTTCCCGTTGCTTGCGGGTCTTGGGTTCGTGGCGGTGTTTGCGGGCGCCGCCAATACGCCCATCGCCTCGACCCTCATGGCGATGGAACTCTTTGGCCCCGAAGTCGGCACGTTTGCCGGCATTGCGTGCGTGGTGAGCTATCTCTTCTCAGGCCACACCGGCATCTATCATGCGCAGCGCATCGGCCATGCGAAGCGCCCCGCCGACGCAGCGACGGCAGGGCAGGCTCCGGCCGAGTCCCAGCACCCTTAGCGAGGGGCGAGCTCGGATTCAGGGAGCGCCTTCACATCAAACACCGTAGACGCGTTCGCACAGCGCCGCACTTGCGCCGAGCTTGCGCGACAGGTCGGAAGCCGCCTGTAACTGCTTCATGACGAAATCGCCAGTGGTGCGCGCCGCTTCGAGCCGAGAGGCCGCGCCTGATAGCGTGAGCGCTGCCATGAACTTGTCGCCGGAACCGAAGATGGGCGTGGCAAATGCCGCCGTGTGTTGATCGCGCGCGCCGGAGGTGAACAGCGGCAACTCCGGTGTCTCGTCATACAGCGTTTCACCCAGGCCCCAGTAGCGCAGCACATGGCTGATGGCCGTGTCGTCCAGCGGAAGAGACGTGCCGGGCAGGCGTGTCTCGCGCAGGCCTTCCGATGGTTCAGCGCGGAACAGGCATAGCCGCCGGCCGTGATCGATGACGTAGTACGATGCGCTCTCTCGCGTGGCTGCCGCCAGCGCGTGCAGCACCGGTTCCACCACGGAAGACAAGTGGAACGACTGCTCATAGAGCTTGCCGAGATACAGCAGGCGTGGCCCGAGCGAGTACGCGCCGGATTCGGAACGGATGACATAGCTCATGCGCTCCAGCGAGTTCATCAGCCGATACACCGTGGTCTTGTGCATGCCAGACGCCTGCGCCAGGGCCGCGAGTGACAGCGCTTCCGCCCCCGGCTTGAAGCAATCCAGCAAGGCCAGCGCCTTTTCTACTGCGGCAACGCCGTCATTCCCCATTTCCAACTCCCCGAACGCATGTGCGGCAGGATTGTACTATGTACAACGATGTTGTATCTGGCGGAAGGGTAAACGCTACTGGATCGCTCCGCTCGCCCTAGCTATAGTGATTTCACTGAGTACACCACAGTTGTACAGAGTAAAACATCACAGACTGAGGCCAGCTTTTCATGAGTACCCCTTCGCACACCACTCCCGCCATCGTTCGCGATATCGAGCGCGTTTCGCCCGCGCTGGTCGAGGCGGCTGCCCGCTTTCAGGCAGCCATCCTGGCCGACGTTGCCGGCCGCCGCGGCACCCTGAATGGACGCGTCAAACCGCTCGCTCCGACGATGAAAGTGGTCGGCCCCGCCGTGACGGTCGAAGTCCGCCCCGGCGACAACCTTGCCATCCACGCCGCACTCGCGGTCGCCAAGCCCGGTGATGTGATCGTGGTGGACGGCAAGGGTGACCAGAGCTGTGCCCTGATCGGCGAAATCATGACAACGCAGGCGCACGCCACGGGTATTGCAGGGTTCGTCATCGATGGCGCAGTCCGCGACTCGCACGAACTGGCGCACGGCGCGTTTCCGATTTTCTCCGCCGGCTTGAACCCGTGCGGGCCGACCAAAAGCGTGGCAGGTCGCGTAAATCTGCCTGTGTCGGTCGCAGGCGCGACGGTGCATCCGGGTGACCTGGTGGTGGGCGATGCGGATGGCGTGGTCGTGATCCCGCGTGCTGACGTTGAGCGCATTCTCGTGCTCGCACAGAAAAAGGTGGACGCCGAAGCGGCCCGCATTGCCGCCATCCAGAAGGGCGACACGCGCCCCGGCTGGCTTGAGAAAGAACTGCGCGCCGCAGGCATGCTGGCAGAAGGCGAGGCACTGTAATGAGCACGACTGCGACCAAGCCTGTCCTGCTTGTCACGGCGGCTGATCTGGCACCCCAGGCGTTGGACATGCTGGGCGATTTCGAAGTCGTGTTTGCTGGCAAGCAGCCCACCGAAGGCGACATCGTCGCGCTCTGCGCCCGGCACAAGCCGGTGGCGATCATCGTGCGCTACGGCAAGATCAACGCCCGCATCATGGACGCTGCCGGCAATCTGCAGGTGATTTCCAAGCACGGCAGCGGTATCGACGTCATCGATCAGGACGCCGCTGCAGCGCGTGGCATTGCGGTGCGTGCCGCAGCGGGTGCCAACGCCGCAGCCGTGGCCGAGCATGCGTGGGCGCTGATCCTGGCGTGTGCAAAGTCCGTCCCGCTGCTCGACGCGCGCATGCGCGCCGGACACTGGGACAAGGCAACGCACAAGTCGATCGAACTGGATGGCCGCACGCTCGGCCTGGTTGGCCTGGGTGCAATCGGGCGCCGGGCGGCTGCCATCGGCCTGGCGTTCGGTATGCGCGTTCTCGCATTCGACCCGTACACCAAAGAGGCGCCGGCAGGCGTCAAGCTGGTGACGCTTGGCGAGTTGTACGCGCAGTCGGATGTGGTGTCGTTGCACTGCCCGTTGACCGCAGAGAACCGCAAGATGCTGAACCGCGACGCGTTCACCTGCTTCAAGCCGGGCGCGATTCTGGTCAACACGGCCCGCGGCGGCCTCATCGACGAACAGGCGCTGGTTGAAGCGCTGGCCAGCGGCCGGCTCCGTGCGGCTGGGCTTGACAGCTTCGACGTGGAGCCGATGACCACGCCGCACCCGTTCCAGGGTGTTGCGAACATTATCCTGTCACCGCACATCGGCGGCGTGAGCGACGCGGCCTACGTGAACATGGGCAAAGGCGCGGCGGCCAACGTGCTCGCGGTGATCGAAGAACGCACGCGCACGGCGGCGTGATGTCCATGTTCCTGCTCTCGCCACCGGCTGTGCGTGAAGCTGAAGTCTTCACACGCATGCCAGCCAGGTTCCGCAAGCCCGACGTCCAGACGGAATGGGCGCGCGCCAATCGCGGCGGGCAAGCCACCGATTCGTTCCTTGAAGGGCCGGTGTGGAGCCCGGATGGCCACGGTCATCTGTACGTGACGGATATCCCGCACGGCCGCGTCTTCCGCATCTCGCCGGCGGGCGATTGGGAACTGGTGACCGAATACGACGGCGAGCCCAACGGCATGAAGTTCGTCGACGATGCGCACCTGCTCATCACCGACTACCGCAACGGGCTGATGCTGCTCGACATCAAGCGCGGCGAAGTCACGCCCTATCTGGAGCGCCGCAACTCGGAGCGCTTCAAGGGCGTGAACGATCTGACGTTCGATCGGCGCGGCAACCTGTACTTCACCGACCAGGGGCAGACCGGGCTGCATGACCCGACCGGGCGCGTCTATCGCCTGTCGGTGGAGGGCAAGCTCGACATGCTGCTCGGCAATTGCCCCAGCCCGAACGGGCTTGTGCTGTCGCCCGACGAGAAGGTGCTGTACGTCGCCATGACACGTGGCAACTGCGTATGGCGTGTGCCGTTGCAGGCGGATGGCTCCGTCAGCAAGGTCGGACAGTTCTTCACATCGCACGGCCCGAGCGGGCCCGATGGTTTGACGATCGACACGGCGGGGCGGCTGTTCGTGGCCAACCCCGGGCTCGGCCGCGCCTGGGTGCTGAACCACCGTGCAGAGCCCGAGGTGATCGTGACCAGCCCCGAAGGCGCATCGCTCACAAACCTGTGCTTCGGTGGCCCTGAAATGAAGACGCTCTTCATGACTGAATCGGTGTCCGGCACGGTGCTCAAGACCGAGATGGACATCGCCGGCCCGCTGCCGCATCGGGCAAAACAGACAAAGCCCACGACTTAGCTCATCGATACGCAACCCCTAGCGCTCATAGAAGCGCGATGGAGGAGACCATGCAAATATCCCAGACCTTCAGTGCCACCACGCCACCGCACGGCGCGGATGTGCGCGCCGCCGCCACGCTGCCTGATGCCGACTACCAGGCAAGCGAGCGCACGCTGGCCAAGGCGTTCCGCCGCATCCTGCCGTTCATCTTTGCCTGCTACGTGATCAGCTATCTCGATCGCACCAACGTGGGCTTTGCCGCGCTCACCATGAACAAGGACATTGGTCTGACGGCCGAGCAGTTCGGGTTCGGCGCAGGGCTGTTCTTCATCGGCTATTTCCTGTTCGAGATCCCGAGCAACCTCATCATGCAGAAGGTTGGGGCGCGCATCTGGATCGCGCGGATCATGATCACGTGGGGCCTGTTCTCGATGGCCACCGCATTTGTGGTCGGGCCCAAGAGCTTTGCAGCAGCACGCTTTCTGCTGGGTCTTGCCGAAGCGGGCTTCACGCCTGGCATCTACCTGTATTTCACGCAGTGGTTTCCGGGCAAATGGCGCGCCAAGGTGACGGCTGCCTTCCTGGTTGGCATTCCGGTGGCGAACATGATCGGCTCACCCATTTCCGGCGCGCTGCTCGAACTCGGTGGCCTGCATGGGCTGCGCAGCTGGCAATGGCTGTTGCTGATCGAAGGGCTGCCGGCGGTGCTGCTTGGTATTGCGTGCCTGTTTGTTCTGGCAGACCGGCCGGAAAAGGCCACGTGGCTGAGCGACGATGAAAAGGCCGTGCTCGCGCGCCGCCTCGCCATGGAGCAACGCGACATCGCCAGCAAACACGGCTCGACCCTGCGCGATGCAATGACCAACTGGCGTGTCTTCGTGCTGGCGTTCATCAACTTTTGCGGCATCGTCGGCTCCATCGGCGTGGGCCTCTGGATGCCGCAGATCATCAAGCAGTTTGGTGTCGAGCACGCGGTGGTCGGCTGGCTGACGGCCATTCCGTACGCGATTGGGGCGGTGGTCATGCTGTGGTGGGCCCGCGTGGCGAACCGCGCGCAGAACCGCATCCCCTATGTGGCCGGGGCGCTGGTGGTTGCAGCGGTCGCGCTGGCGGCCAGCACCGCCGTTGATGTACCGGCACTCAAGCTGACGGCGCTGTGCCTGACGGTGAGCGGCATCCTGGCGTTCCAGGCCACGTACTGGGCGATTCCCTCCACCTTCCTCACGGGCCGCGCGGCCGCGGGCGGCCTGGCGCTGATCGTTTCCGTCGGCAATCTCGGAGGATTTGTCGGCCCATCGATGATCGGTGCCATCAAGCAGTTCTCGCATGGTTTTGCAGCGCCGCTGCTGGCGGTGTCGGCCGTGCTGCTTATCGGTGCGCTGTCCATCGCTTGGCTGGGCGATCCCGGCGCTGATGCCGGTGAAGCCACCCGCCGATGACGCGATAGCAGTACCTTTCTTCCTAGACATTCAAACAGCGCCGCACAGCATACGACGGCGCCAGGAGACAAACATGCAAGTGACGGCCAGTACCGGTGTCACCGAGATCGAGCAGCGGACCCTGCGCAAGGTGGTCTGGCGGCTCGTGCCGTTTCTTATGCTCTGCTACCTGCTGGCCTTCATCGACCGCGGCAACGTCGGCATGGCCTCGCTGCAGATGAATCATGACCTCGGGCTGACGGCCCGCGTGTTCGGGTTTGGCAGCAGCCTCTTCTTCGTGTCGTATTTCTTCTTCGAGGTGCCGAGCAATCTGGCGCTGCAACGCTACGGCGCGCGCATCTGGATTGCGCGCATCATGATCACGTGGGGGCTGATCTCGGCCGCGACGGCACTGGTGCAAGGCCCGGCATCCTTCTATGCGCTGCGCTTCCTGCTGGGCGCGGCGGAGGCCGGGTTCTTTCCCGGCGTGCTGCTGTATCTGTCGTATTGGATTCCGGCAACGCACCGCGCCCGCATTGTGGCGACGTTCATGGTCGCGATTCCCGCGGCAAGCTTCATCGGCTCGCCCATCTCGGCTGCGCTGCTGCAGATGGATGGGTTTGGCGGCCTGCGCGGCTGGCATTGGCTGTTCATCCTAGAAGGCATTCCCACGGTACTGCTCGGCATCGCCTGCCTGCGCCTGCTGACCGATCGGCCCGAAGAAGCCAAGTGGCTGTCGAATGACGAGCGCCAGTGGCTCACGAATACGTTGGCCGGTGAAGCGCGCGGGCCGAAGAAAGTCGCGCAGATGCCGCTGGCGAAGCTGTTCTGCAATCGCTACGTGCTGTGCCTCGCCCTGGTGGATGTGTGCGCGTCGGCCGCCGGCAGCACGCTGTCGGTGTGGCAGCCGCAGCTTCTCAAATCGTTTGGCTTGACCGTCATGCAGACGGGGCTGCTGAACTCGGTGCCGTATGCCGTGGCATCGGTGCTGATGGTGTTCTGGGGCCGCCGGTCCGACCGACTGAAGGAGCGCCGCTGGCACACCGCCATTCCCATGCTGCTGATCGGGCTGGGCCTGTTCGGCACATCGCTGAGCGGATCTTTGGTGCCAACCATGGTGATGCTGTGCGCGGTGCTGGTGGGCGCGTATTCGTTCAAGGGACCGTTCTGGGCGCTGGCTTCCGGCATGCTCTCGAACAGCGCGGCTGCTGCGGGGCTTGCCACCATCAACGCGATTGCCAACCTCATCGGCGGCGGCCTGATGGTGAACGTGTACGGCTGGGTCAAGCAGGCCACCGGCAGCTACGCGCTGGCGCTGATGCCGCTGGCGCTGCTGACGCTGGTGAGCGTGATGACGCTGCTGCTGTTGAGCCGCTCGACGCCGGAAGCGCAGGTGCTGAACAAGACGGAGACCGCCTGACATGAGCGCACTCAATAGAAGGCAGTTCCTGCAGATGGCGGGGGCAAGTGCCGTGGCAGCCGCTGTTCCGGCTCTCGCCGGGGCGGAAGAGTTGTGGTCCAGCGGTAGCGACTCACCCACGTTTAACTTGCCGGCCGGCGCGGTGGATTGCCACATGCATATCTACGATGACCGATTCCCCAGTGCCCCGGGCACCACGCTACGGCCGCCCAACGCGAGCATCGAGCAGTACCGCAAGGTGCAGGCGCGCTTGGGCGTGCGGCGCAACGTGGTCGTCACGCCGTCGACGTACGGAACGGACAACCGCTGCACGTTGGATGCGCTGAAGCGCTTCGGGCCAAATGCCCGCGGCGTCGCGGTGGTCGA
Organism: Burkholderiaceae bacterium 26; assembly: GCA_000955795.1. Classification (GTDB taxonomy): domain Bacteria; phylum Pseudomonadota; class Gammaproteobacteria; order Burkholderiales; family Burkholderiaceae; genus Ralstonia; species Ralstonia chuxiongensis. The sequence continues at coordinate 462,490 of JYOB01000001.1, read as the reverse complement.
TACCTCCGTGACGGATGCCCAGCTTGCGGAGATGCACGCGGCAGGTGTGCGGGCCATCCGCTTCAACCTGAGCTATCCGGGCGCCACCACCGTCGACATGCTTGCGCCGCTGGCGTCTCGCATCGGCGCACTTGGGTGGCATATCGAGCTTGTCGTGCAAGGCGCGAAGCTGCCCGCGCTGGAGCCGCATCTGCTTGCGCTGCCGTGTCCGCTGGTCATCGACCACGTTGCACATGTTCCGCAGCCGGGCGGCATGCAGTCCGACGCCATGCGCACAGCCCAACGCCTGGTCGACAAGGGAAACACGTGGATCACGCTGTCCGGTCCATATGTCGATACCAAGACAGGTGCACCAGCCTATGCGGACGTAGAGCCCGTGGCCAAGGCATTCATCAACATGGCGCCCGAGCGGATGCTCTGGGGCACTGACTGGCCGCATCCGACCGAGAAGGCGCACAAGCCCGACGATGCCGCGTTGGTCGATACGATTGCCGCGTGGATCGGGCGTGCGGATTGGCAACAGATGATCTTTGTCGCCAATCCGGTGAAGCTTTACGGCTTCGGTTGACCGTTCCCTTTTCGGCTCTGCGGCCTCGGTTCGGTCAAATCGCCCGGGCCGCCGTCACCGCACGCGGCTGGGCCAGCATGTCCGGCTGCAGAATCTCATCCAGCGCCTCGCGGCTGAGCAGGCGTTTGTCCAGCACGAGCTGATACACGCTGGTGCCGCTGATGAGCGCCTCCTGCGCAATCGCCGTCGCATTCGCATATCCAATGTGCGGATTGAGCGCGGTAACGATGCCGATCGAGTGCTCCACATTGGCGCGCAGGTGCGCCTCGTTGGCGGTAATGCCGTCGACGCACTTTTCCGCCAGCGTCAGGCACCCGTTGCGCAGGTGCGAGACGCTCTTGAACAGGCTGTGCGCAATGATGGGCTCGAAGGCGTTGAGCTGAAGCTGCCCGGCCTCAGCGGCGAAGGTGACAGTCAGGTCATTGCCGATCACCTCGAATGCAATCTGATTGACGACTTCCGGAATCACCGGGTTCACCTTGCCAGGCATGATGCTCGACCCCGCTTGCATGGGCGGCAGGTTGATTTCGCCCAGCCCCGCGCGTGGGCCGCTGGAGAGCAGCCGCAGGTCGTTGCAGGTCTTCGACAGCTTGACCGCCGTCCGCTTGAGCACGCCCGAGAGCTGAACGAACGCGCCCACATCCTGCGTGGCCTCCACCAGGTTGTGCGACGTCACCAGCGGAATGCCCGTGATTCGCGCCAGATGCCGGCAGACCGCGGCCGCATAGTCCGGATGTGTGTTGATGCCCGTGCCGATGGCCGTGGCACCCAGGTTGATCTCGCGCATCAATGCCGCTGCTTCGGCCAGGCGTTCCTGGTCTTCGCCCAGCATGACGGCATAGGCGCTGAACTCCTGGCCGAGTGTCATCGGCACGGCGTCCTGGAGCTGCGTGCGGCCCATCTTGAGCACACCGCGGAATGCCTCGGCTTTGCGCTCGAATGCTTGCCGCAATACGCCCATGGCCTCGATCAGGGCCAGGACGCCCTCGTGCGCGGCAATCCGCAGCGCGGTCGGATAGACGTCGTTCGTGCTCTGGCTCAGGTTGACGTGTTCGTTCGGGTGCAAGTGCTGGTAGTCGCCGCGCGCGTGGCCAAGAGACTCCAGCGCCAGGTTGGCAATGACCTCGTTGGCGTTCATGTTGGTGGACGTGCCTGCGCCACCCTGGATGACGTCGACGACGAAATGCGCGTGGGCCTCGCCCGCCCGCACACGCTCGCATGCGTGCACGATCGCGTTGGCATGAAGGCTGTCCAGCAGCCCCAGCTCATGGTTGGCCAGCGCTGCGGCAGCCTTCACGCTGGCCAGTGCGCAGAGCAACTGCGGATAGACAGAAATGGGGGTGCCGGTAATCGGAAAATTCTCCAGCGCGCGCAGCGTGTGAACGCCGTAGTAGGCGTCGCTGGGGACTTCGCGGTCGCCGAGCAGGTCGTGTTCGATACGGTGGGTCATGTCGTTTGTAATGAAGCGTTGGAATGCGATGGAGAAGGGTGGGCGAGGGCGCGCGCAACGCAGTGCTGCGCCAGAACATCGGTCGGGTCGATCAGCGTGACGAGCCGGCCTTCAGATGTGTTGACGCTGGCGTGTGGCAGCAGCAGCGGCAGTTCCGTACAGCCAAGAATCACCACCTCGACGCCGCTCGCAGCCAACTCGTCAATGGCGGCCATCAGATCGTCAACGCAGGCGCCTGTAGTGCAGCCCGCTTTCACGCCCTGCGGGCCATAGATGGCGTTCATCACACGGGCTTGCTGCTCGGTGCTGGGCACCACTTGCTCAAGGCCGGCCGCCTCCAGCGCCTTGCGGTACACACCGCTGGCCACCGTGCCGGAGGTTGCCAGCAGGCCGACCTTGCGCAAGGCCGGAAACGTGTTGCGGATATGCTCGGCCGTCACGGTCAGCATGTTGACGATCGGAATGCCGAGATACGGCTGTACGCGCTCAACGTACGCATGTGCCGTGTTGCACGGAATGGCGATGATGTCGGCGTCGCCCGCTTCCAGCTTGCGGCATGTGGCATACAGCGAGATGGTCGGGTCCGGACCTTCGCCGATGAGGTTTTCGGTGCGATCGGGAATCTGCGGGTTCTGCTCGACCAGCAGCTTGATGTGGTCTTGGTCACGCGTGGCCGGCGTGTTGCGCACAATTTTCTGCATGAAGTCGACCGTGGCGGCGGGCCCCACGCCGCCCACCACACCCACCTTGAACAGCTTGCCAGGCGCATCGTGCTGCCCCGACACCACGTACTGCGCGTAGGCCAGGTTGGAATCGACGATGGACACGCCAAGGGGCCCAAGCTCGTCGAGCACCAGGGCGATCTCGGTCAGCCCTGGCAGGATCAGGTCGACACGCTGCTCAACAAGATCGGCGCAGGCGTCGCGCAAGAGCCCGATGGGGCGCCCGCGCAGGTTGCCGCTTTTGATCCCGTCGGGGGCGTACACGGCTTCGGTCACGCGATCGATGCCGTCAACGCGCGGGTGGACGACGTCGAACTCGGGCGCATTGAAGTAGCGCTCGAACAAACGCTTGCTGCGCGTGGTGTCCGAAGCGAGTACCCCGATGCGGCGCGCGGCCGGAAACTTGCGCCGCACGTGGCTACGCAGCCCCGCCATCATGTCGACGATCGGCAACGGCGAATTGGCGGTCAGCTCGTCAATGAAGGTGTGGCTCAAAAAGCAGGGCAGCACCACCGCCCCGATGCCGCGCCGCTGGAAATCGCGGATCAGATCGAAGATGTAGAGCTTGCGCTCCGTGGTGGCTGCCGTCGTGTGGCCTGCCTGAGAAAACGGATGCTGCTCGAACACGATGTCGAGATGCTCGGCATCGGTGCTGGCCGGGGTGGACTGGATCAGCTTGAAGAACACGTCTGCGCTGGCCAGCGCCCCCAGCCCGCCGATCACGCCTAGCGAGCGACGCGCGTGCGGTGCTGTCATTTCACTTCGCCCGGAATGTTGGAGAGGCCGTCGAAACTTGGCGTTTGCTCACGCGCGGCCCGGCGTGCTTCCCACTTGGCAATGGCCGTGGTGGCGATGCTGTTGCCGACCACGTTGGTGGCGGTGCGGCCCATGTCCAGGATCTGATCGATGGCCAGGATCAGCACCACGCCCGAGGGCGGCAGATGGAACATCGGCGCCACCGCTGCCACCACCACCACCGAGCCGCGTGCCACGCCTGCCATCCCTTTGCTGCTGAGCATCAGTACCAGCAGCATGAGGATCTGCTGCGACAGCGACATCTCCACGCCAAACGCCTGTGCGATGAAGAGGGCAGCAAACGTCTGATACATCATCGAGCCATCAAGGTTGAACGCGTAGCCCAGCGGCAGCGTGAAACCGACGACCTTCTTGTCGACGCCAAAGGCCTCTAGCTTTTCGGTCAGGCGCGGGTAGGCCGCCTCGCTGCTGGCGGTAGAGAACGCCAGCATGGCCGGCTCGCGAATCGCCTTGAGCAACGCCCACGTCTGGCGCCCCAGGAAGATGTGGCCGATGCCGATCAGGATGGACAGCAGCAGCGCCAGCCCCAGGTAGAAGCTGCCGACCAGCTTGCCGTAAGTCGCCAGCACATCCAGGCCATGCAGCGTAATGGCCGAGGCAATGGCGCCGAACACGCCGATGGGCGCCAGCGCCATGACGTAGTCGGTCAGCTTGAGCATGGCCGGCACGAGGGCATCGATGGCGCGCGACAGCGGCGCGACACGTTCGTCGCCCTTGAGCACGCCCAGCACCACGCCAAAGAACACCGAGAACACCAGGATCTGCAGGATGTCGTTGCGTGCCATGGCATCCAGCACGCTGGTGGGGAACGCGTGGGTGATGAAATCCTTGAAGTTCAGGCCGGCGGTGTTCAGGCCGGTGGCAACATCAGCGGCGTTGGGCGTCATGTTCAGCCCCGCCCCCGGCTGCAGCACGTTGGCCAGCACCAGCCCCAGCGCCAGCGAGATCAGCGACGCGCAAACAAACCACGCGATGGAGCGCAAGCCGATGCGCCGCACGGCCTGCGTGCCCTCCATGCCGGCCAGGCCCGAGACCAGCGTGGCGAATACCAGCGGCGCGATGATCATCTTGATCAGCCGCAGGAAGATGTCCGTGATGATGGAGAAATAGCCGGCGATGGCTTTGGCGGCATTGGCGTCGGGTGCGAGCTTGTGGCACGCATAACCCACGGCGATGCCCAGCAGCATGCCTGCCAGGATGGTTGCGGTAAGGCGATTCTTTTTCATGGTGCTCCGTCCAGTGAGGTCTCTTGCCGGAATCGGAGAACACCGAATCCGTGGCCTTTCGCACGACGCCGACCGGTTTTTGCGGCTCGGCTTTCATTGCGTGGACGGAGTGTAGGAACAGCAGCGTGCGCCGTGATGCGGCTCCCGCAAGGGCTCATGCGAGCGCCGCATAGTTCGGGTAAACGAGCAAACTGCCCGCCGAGGCAGGTTCAGGGCAGGCTCAGATGGCGCCAGAGTTTTTCCAGCAGCTCGTTGCGCGTGTACTGGTTGCGATACACACGCAGGTCCAGATCGAGCGACCAGGTCGGGCTGCCGGCCGGCACCAATATGCCGGCGGCAAGCTCCGCCTCGATCGAACTCTTTGGCAGCCAGGCAATGCCTTCACCGGCGAGCAGCATCTTCTTGAGCATTTCGGCCATGTCGGATTCATAGTCGAGCCGCAGGAACGGTTGCGCATCGGCCTGGCTCAACAGCAGCGCCAGGCAACGGCCGAAATAGCTCGTGGGGGTGTAAGAGATGAGCGGCAGCGGCCGGTTGGCCGTGCCGGGCAGGCGGTGCATGGGCCCTAGCCGCGCATTGGGCTTGCTGACCGGCATGAAGGTGTCGCGCCCGACCGTCAGGCTGGGGTACTTGATCGGGTCAAGATGCAGCGGCAGGTTGGGGTGGTCGTACGCAAACATCAGGTCGCAGGAGCCGTTGACCAGCATGAGCACCGAGTCGTGCACATTGCCCGGAATAATGCGCGCGCGCAGGTTGCCGATGTGCTTGCCGACCGTCGCCAACCAGGTGGGCAGGCAGTTCAATGAGATGGTGTGACCCGCTGCAATCTGCAGCCCCGGCCCGGGCATGCGGTGCTCGGAGCGAATGATGGCGCGTGTGTCGATCAGCTTGCTCAGCACGTCATCCGCGGCCTCTTCAAACAGGCGCCCGGCTGCCGTCAATGTGGGCGGATAGGTGCTGCGATCCACCAGCTCGGCGCCCACCCACTGCTCAAGCGCCTGGATACGCCGGCTGAAGCCGGACTGGGTGACATTGCGGATTTCCGCCGCCCGCGAAAAGCTCTGGTGCTGCGTGAGGGCAATAAAGTCCTCGATCCATTTGACTTCCATGTCCCCCTCCGGCGCGGTGCGTTCAATGCTGTGGAGGCTATCCGTTCGGCTCGCGCCAGATGGCACGTGTTTACCCTAGGTATGCGAGATCCGCATGACCGCATGCGGCGTCTGCATTCCGGCGCTTCGCGCATAACCAAAGACAAAAACGGTCGTTCCCCCAACCGCAGGGCTGCCCATATGCTCGCCGGACCAACCTTCCGGAGACGCACCATGACGCAGCCGTCCTTGAGCACCGCCTCCGCCTGGAAACTCGACACCGTGGCTGTCCACGGCGGTTACAGCGCAGACCCGACCACCCGCGCGGTGGCGGTACCGATCTACCAGACCGTTGCGTTTGCGTTTGACGACACGCAGCACGGCGCCGATCTGTTCGACCTGAAGGTGCCGGGCAACATCTACTCGCGCATCATGAACCCGACCAACGATGTGCTGGAGAAGCGCATTGCCGCACTCGAAGGCGGCATCGGGGCGCTGGCGCTGGCGTCGGGGCAGGCGGCCGTGACATACGCGATCCAGACGATTGCGGAAGCGGGCGACAACATCGTCTCGGCCAGCACGCTGTACGGCGGCACCTACAACCTCTTTGCGCACACGCTGCCGCAGTCGGGCATCACCACGCGATTTGCCGACCCGCGTGACCCCGCATCGTTCGAAGCGCTGATCGACGACCGCACCAAGGCCATCTTTGCTGAGACGGTCGGCAACCCGCTAGGCAACATCACGGACATTGCCGCGCTGGCCGAGATCGCGCACCGCCACGGCGTGCCGCTCATCGTCGACAACACTGTGCCCACGCCATACCTGACGCGGCCCTTCGAGCACGGCGCCGACATCGTTGTGCATTCGCTGACGAAGTATCTGGGCGGCCACGGCACAAGCCTGGGCGGTGCGATCGTCGATTCCGGCAAGTTTCCGTGGGCCAAGCACAAGGCGCGCTTCAAGCGCCTGAACGAACCGGACGTGAGCTACCACGGCGTCGTCTATACGGAAGCCCTGGGCGACGCGGCCTACATTGGCCGCGCCCGCGTGGTGCCGCTGCGCAATACCGGCGCGGCGCTGTCGCCGTTCAACGCGTTCCTGATCCTGCAGGGCATCGAAACGCTGGGCCTGCGCATCGACCGCATCACGCAGAACGCGGCGCACATCGCCCGGTATCTGCGCGGCCACGCCAGGGTGGAGTGGGTCAACCATGCCAGCCTGGAGGATCATCTCGACCACGCGCTGGTTCAGAAATACCAGTCTGGCAAGGCGCCGGGGCTGCTTACGTTTGGCGTGAAGGGCGGCTTTGCCGCTGGCGCGCGCTTCCAGGATGCACTGCAGTTGTTCACGCGGCTGGTGAACATTGGCGACGCGAAGTCGTTGGCCACGCATCCGGCATCGACCACGCATCGCCAGCTCTCGGAAGCCGAGCTGGCCAAGGCTGGCGTGCGGCAGGAGACGATCCGGTTGTCGATCGGTATCGAGCACATCGATGATCTGCTCGCCGATCTGGATCAGGCGCTGGCGCGCGCCTGAATGGGCGCAGAACCGCGCTGGTTTACGGCTGCGTTGGCCGCTCCGGATACGCCTGCCGCAGCGCCTGTGCCAGCGCGTCATGCAAGCGCGCGCCGAGCGCTGTCAGAACGTGGCGGTCTCGCGTGAGCAGCGAGATGACGCGCTCGGGCATTGGCTGATCGGTCTCGATAAAGTCGATCGTCTGACGGATGATGGGCGAGCGCGTCGATTCGCTCGACAGCAGAAGCAGGGCGTCCGATTTCCAGCACAGCTCGAGCAGCAGCGTCATGGAGTTGCATTCGACCACGCGTTCGGGCGGGGCGAGACCGGCATCGGCAAACAGACGGTACAGCGGCGAGTGCTCGTCAGTAAGCGAATCTGGGGCAAGCCACTCTTCTTGCTGCAAGGCACGCAGGGGCTGGTGGCCGCGCAACGGGTGGCCCTTGCGTACGCCGATCAACGTCTGCGCGCGGCAGACCACGGTGTGGTCGAACCCGCGTTCCCCCGTCTGCAACTGAGACGTCAGCGCAAAGTCGATGGCGCCCTCGCGCAGCAGTTCCAGCAATTGGCCCGGACGTGCCTCCAGGATGCGCAACCGCGCATTGGGAAATTCGCGCCGGAAGGTTACGAGGCAGTCAGCCACCGGCCCGATGAGCGCGGTGACGGGGGTGACGCCCACCGTCAATTCGCTCGTCACCGCCCCTTTCATGTCTTCCAGGTCTTCTCGTGCGCGCTTGACGCTTTCGTTGATCAAGCGTGCATGCCCGACCAGGCGCTGGCCATACGGCGTAAGCCGGATGCCCTTGCTGGAGCGTACGAACAGCGTTGCGCCCACGCTGGTTTCCAGCTCCTTGATGGCCTTGCTGAGCGCGGGCTGCGTGATGTGAAGCAGGCGCGAAGCCTCCTGGATGCTGCCCGTCTCGGCAACGGTGACCAGTGCGCGTAGCTGGTTGAGCTTCATAGGTGTCCTTGATACACGGCGCAGCGAAGAGCTGGCATGCCGCACCGCCAGCCAGCAACTGTACTGCGGAATCCTCCGGGGGCGACCGTTGGACTAGCCGAGCAGGCTCGGATGCGCGCTCCCGCCATAGCCAACAGCTATAGCCATGAAAAAAAGCGAGAGGCGGAATCGGCCCGACCGCTCCTACTATTGCCCTTCAATCCAGCGCATTGCGGGTCGCTCATAGAAGCCCGCTCGACTGGAGGAGACATCAAGATGGATGCCCAGATCGCCGTGCCCGCTGGCGCCCCGCGCCAAGGCACCACCACCGTGCCCCCACATTCCAGCCGCGCTGTCGTTGCCGCCGCCATCGGCAACGGGCTCGAAATGTACGACTTCACGGTCTATAGCTTTTTTGCCGCCACCATCGGGCGATTGTTCTTTCCGTCGAGCAGCCCGCTGGCGTCGTTGCTGTTGTCATTCGCCACTTTTGGTGCGGGCTTTGTCATGCGCCCGTTGGGCGCCGTGCTGATCGGCAACATGGCTGATCGGCGTGGCCGCAAGGCAGCACTCACACTGACGATTGCATTGATGACGGCCGGCACCGCGCTGATCGCCTTCACACCGAGCCACGCGACGATTGGCGTGACGGCAACGGTGCTGGTGGTGCTTGGGCGCCTGCTGCAGGGCCTGTCGGCCGGCGGGGAAATCGGCGCGGCGTCGGCACTGCTGCTGGAATCGGCCAGCAAGGGCCGGCGCTGCTTCCTGGTGAGCTGGCAGGCGGCCACGCAGGGCGCGGCGGCGCTGCTCGGCGCGTTGAGTGCGGCCGGTGTGAGCGCCGTGCTCAGCCCCGAGGCACTGCAGAGCTGGGGATGGCGGCTGCCGTTCTTGCTGGGCTTGCTGATCGCGCCAGTTGGCATGTACATCCGCCGGCATCTGAAGGAGACGCACGAGGCCGCCCCGCACGGCAGCGTGGTCGACGTGCTTCGCCAGCATGCGCGCACGCTGGTGCTGGGCATGCTGCTGATGACGGGGGCCACTGCGTCCATGTACATCCTGATCTTCTACATGCCCACGTACCTCATCCACTCGTTGCACATGCCGCCTGTCACGGCATTTCTAACGGCGTGCGTGGCGGGGTTGACCATGCTGGTCATGTCACCGTTGTTTGGCTTGTTGGCCGATCGTCTGCCGACGCGCAAGCCGATGCTGTATGTCGCGTCTGCGGTCAGCCTGTCGTGCACGTACCCAGGCTTCGTGCTGCTGTCTTCCGGTGCGGGGTTGGCTCTCACCATGGGGTTGATCGCGCTGGGCGTGACGTTCATGTCGGTCAGCAATGGCGCGGGCGCGGCGCTGCTGATGGAAGCCTTCCCGCGCCAGCATCGCGCAACCGGCATGTCGGTGATGTACAGCCTGGGGGTGACCGTGTTCGGCGGCTTTGCGCCGCTCGTCGTTACGTGGTTGCTGGGCGTAACCGGTAACCCGATGGCACCGGCCTGGTATCTGCTGGCCAGCAGTGCAATCAGCCTGGGCGCGCTCACGCTGTTCCCGACGTATCCCGGCCGCGATTGAGATTGATACCGCGCCATCGTTGCTTTTACCCAGTTCGCCTCTGACCTAGCACCATGTACCTCGATCCGAATTCACCCAGCATTCCCCAGGCCCTGCACTTGGGCGCTGATCGCTTTGCCGAACTGCGCCATCGCATCCATGCCAATCCGGAGTTGGGTGCCGACGTGCCGCACACCTCCCAGCTCGTCGCCGGTCTGCTGCGTGAATGGGGCTATGACGTGCACAGCGTCGGTGGCCACGGCCTGGTGGGGCAATTGAAGGTTGGCAACGGCAAGCGCACGATCGGCCTGCGCGCCGACATGGATGCGTTGCCCATGCAGGAGCGCACAGGCTTGCCCTACGCCAGCCAGGTGGACGGTCGCATGCATGCGTGTGGCCACGATGGCCATACCGCCACGTTGCTTGCCGCCGCCGAGCACCTGGCGGCCACGCGCAACTTCAACGGCACCCTGAACCTCATCTTCCAGCCCGATGAAGAGGGCCTGACCGGCGCCGTGGCCATGATGGAGGACGGCCTGTTCGAGCGCTTCCCGTGCGATGGCATCTACGCTTTCCACAACGCGCCCGGCTTGCCGCTGGGCGTGGCCGTGGTGCAGAGCGGCCCGCTGGGCGGTTCGTCAGATCGTGTGACCGTGACTTTCAGCGGGCGCGGCGGCCATGGTGCCATGCCTAACTTGGCTGTGGATCCGACGCTGGCTTTGGCGGCGACGGTGGTGGCGTTGCAGGGCATCGTCTCGCGCAATGTCGCGCCTGTGGATGCGGCCGTCATCAGTGTTGGGCAGATGCAGGCCGGGACGACCCATAACATCATCCCTGAAACGGCCATGCTCAAGTTGAGCGTGCGCGCCACCAAGCCGGAGGTGCGCGAGCTGCTGGAGACGCGCATCCGCGAGGTCATTACGCACCAGGCCGCATCCTATGGCGTGCGCGCGGAGATCGTCTACGAGCGGTTGGTGCCGGCCATCTGCAATACACCCGAGCAGACCGCTATCGCGCGCCGTGCCGTGGCGAGCGTGCTGGGCGAGGAGCGCGTCATCCAGGTGCCGCCGTCTTCGCAGATGGGCAGTGAAGACTTTGCCTGGATGCTGGAGAAGCGCCCAGGCTGCTACTTCGCGCTGGGCAACGGTTTGGGCGGCCAGTGGGTCGGCTGCTCGTTGCACAACGACGGCTACGATTTCAACGACAAGCTGATTCCGATCGGGGCAGCGTGCTGGGTAGCGCTGGTGGAGGATCAGTTGCGCGCAGAGGGCTGACGCGCGGGCGACTCCCCCAGCCGCGCCTGCCGGAATACCAGCGCCATCACCAGCAGGAACGGCACGCCCACCACCAGCGTCATGCGGAAATCCGCCATCCACGCCGTACTGACGATGATGACCGCCATCGCGACGGCTCCGATGACGGTCAGCACCGGAAAGCCCCACATGCGGAACCGCAGCGTGCGCCCTTCGCGTTCCGCTGCGAGGCGAAAGCGCAGGTGCGTGATGAAGATGACGAGCCACGTAAAGAGCGCGCCGAACATCGCCAGCGCCATCATCAGAAGAAACGAGTGCCCCGGCAGCACCACACTGAGCACGGCCGCCAGCGCAGCCCCGGAACTGGACACGGCCAGCGCGCGCAGCGGCACGCCGCGCTGGCTCACCACACCGAGTGCCCTGGGGGCCTGCCCGCCACGTGCCAGGCTGAACAGCATGCGCGTCGACACATACAACTGCGCGTTCATCGACGACAGCGCCGCCGTCAGCACCACAAAGTTCATCACGCCCGCTCCGCCGGCAATGCCGAGGATCTCCATTACGCGCACGAACGGGCTCTTGCCTGTGCCGGCCTGCTGCCACGGCACCACGGCCAGCATCAGCGCGAGCGTGCAGAGGTAGAAGAACACCAGCCGGAACAGCGTGGAGCGGAATGCGCGGGTGGCGGCTGCTTCGGGCTCGCGCGCTTCACCGGCGGCCACGGCAATCAGCTCGATACCGAAGAAGCTGAAGATGCTGACCACCGCGCCGAACCACACGCCATTCCAGCCGTGCGGCACAAAGCCGCCCGCGCTCACGTAGTTGTGAAAGCCGATCGGCCCGCCTGCGGGTGCGCGGTGAATGGCATAGCTCGCCACTGCCAGAAACGCGACGATCGCCACCACCTTGATCATCGAGCACCAGTATTCGGCCACGCCGAATACCTCGACACTGCTGGCGTTGATCCACACGAGCACGGCGGAGAACCCCACGATCCATACCCACGCCGGCACGCCCGGAAACCAGTACGCCATGTATACCGCCACCGCCGTCACCTCCGCACCGATCACGAAGACGACCGCCGCCCAATACGCATAACGCACCAGGAAGCCGGCGAGCGGGCTGACGTAATGCTCGGCATAGGCCCCAAAAGAGCCGGTGGTCGGGTGGGCCACAACCATCTCGGCCAGGCAGCCCATGAGCAGCAGCGCAATGAGCGCACCGATGGCGTAGCTTGCAATCACGCCCGGGCCGGCCAACTGGATGGCCGCGCCACTACCCAGGAACAGGCCGGTGCCGATCGCGCTGCCGATGGCGATCATGGCGAGTTGCGCAGAAGAAAGACGGTGCTGCAGGCCGCCTTCGCGTGCGGCCAGCGCTTCGAAGCTGCCTGTGGCCTTGGTCATGGTGTTGTCCTGACTGGGGAAAAGGCCGGGATGATACGCCGCTCCATGAAAAACGCCCCGCACGGAGGCGGGGCGTCTTGTGTGACCGGACGGAGGTTGATCAGCGCGCCACGGGTTTGGCGTACTGGATCGGAACGTCCACCCGCGCCTGCGGCAGCGTCTTCTTGAGTTGCGCACGCGCATTCACGGCATCCTGGAACGAAGCAAAACGCAGGGTGCTGATGTTCAGGTGCCCGTAATACTCCGCCGATACCGGCGTTGCCGGCAGGCCGCTCACTGCCTGGCGCACGCTGTCGACTGGCACTTGCGAGACGACCACCTCGTTGCGGCTCTCGCCCACCACGCCACGCTCATTGACCACCTGCGTGACGGCTGAGGATGCCGCGCCCGCTGCCTTGGTGCGCGTGCCGCTGGAGAGCACCTTGAACGACTGCGATTCGATCTGCACCGTCGGTGCGCTTGCGTATTGCGTCAGCTCTTGCGTGTTCAGGTGTTTGCCCACCGTCAGGTCGGCCGCCTGGCACGCCGAAGCCATCGAGAGGAGCGCCGCCAGCGCCACGGTCTTCATCAGGGTTGTATTGATCATGTTGAATGGTCTCCGAACGGGCTCACTTGGCAGCAATCACGCGATACTCCACGGCCAGCGGCGTGGCGAGGGGCACGGTGTGGGTACCGCCCTGGGGCTGGTATGTCGAACAGGCGTTGGTCGGCACGCCGCTTACGGCGTAGACCTCCCACGTGCCGGCTGCGTTCTCGCCATAGAAGGCGTAGCTGCCCAGACCGTACTTGTTCACGGTATCGACGCCGTTGTTGTAATAGCCGTTGTAGGGCAGGGACAACGCCGACACCGTACCCGAGGGCGACTTCACAAAGAAGCCGACACTGCCCACGCACACCGAACCCGATACGCGCAGTTGCAGGGCGTCGACCTTGTCGGTGCCCGACACGTTGAACTGGCCGAGCTTCTGCACCGCGCCGTAGTTCAGCTGGTTGACGTTAGCAAAGGCCGCCGCGAAGTCCGGCACCGACAGAGCGGCCGGCTTGTAGGTGACAGTGGCCTTGGCCATCTTCACCGCCGCTGATGCATCGACCAGACCGAAGCCGTACCACGTGGAATATGCATAGCCGGCGGCATTGGTCTGCCAGCCGTAGTCCAGCCGCGCGGTGGTCGCGCCGTCAGTCAGCGCGGCGCTGGTATCGCCCGTGGCGGCACCCGTAAGCAGGTCGATTCGCGCGTTACGGCCGTCACGGCTGCCGTAGTCGGTGTCGATCTTGCGGGCCGTCGCACGCAGGATTTCGCGAACATCGCGCCACGTCAGATTGGGGTTGGCCGCCAGCATCAGCGCAACCACGCCGGACAGCGTGGGCGTAGCCGCCGACGTGCCGTTCATGCTCGAGTAGTCGCACTTAGCGTTGTCTTTCAGGTTGGTGGCGGTGCCTGCAATCGCAAAGTCATAGGTGTCGTCCGGATTGGCTCGGCTGTAGCCGCGTGCGCAGCCGCTGAGATCGGTGGAGAAAATCTTTGGGCCGCTGCCCGTTTCACCATATTTGCCGCCGTTGCCGTATTCGCCGCCCAAGCCGGTGATCCAGTTGACCGATCCGGCGTTGGAGTAGCTCGACTTGATCCCTTGCGCGTTTGCCGCGCCGACAACGATCACGCCAGGCTCCAGGGCTTCCGGATCATTGGCGGGATTCTCGCAGCCGATCATGCCGGCGGTGCCGCCCACGGTCGGGCATGTGCGCGGCGGAACGCTGGCGCCGTCGTTGATGTATTCATATTCGTTGCCCGACGCCTTGAGCATGACCAGCCCGCGGCCGCCACGCAGGTTCGGGAAGGCGCGCACCGCTGCCTGTGTCGAGGTGGACGTGTCGTATTCCAGCGGTGCCTGCGGGTTCGCGCCGTACGAGGCATTGATGATGTGGCCGTTCTTCGACCAGTCGGCGCCGCCGTAGGCCGCGGTGATGTCGGGGTTCGCCGCGCCGATAAAGCGCGCCCCGCCCAGCGTTGCGCGCGGAGCAATCCCCATGACGCCCTTGCCGTTCTGCGCCGCGGCGATGATGCCGGCCACGTTGGTGCCATGCGCGTCTTTGATGTTCGCGGGAATGTCTGCCGGTGTCGGATCGTTCGAACCATCGTCGAAGTTGTGCGTCATGTCCGAGTTGGCATTGGCGAACAGATCTTCGTTGTGCACGTCGATGCCGTCGTCCAGCACGAGCACGTTCACGCCCTGGCCCTTGACGCCGGCCTTGTGCGCGTCTTCCACGTCGATGTCGGTCGTGCCGTTGGCCACCAGGCCGAACGCCGCGAAGAAGCTGGTTGCCTGCTTGAGCGCCCATTGGTAGGCGTACAGCGGCTCGGTGCTGCCGGTCTGGCAGGCGTACTTGGCATCGACGCCGGTTTCTGCGCACGTGGATGCGGGCGGCGTGTTGCCGCCGGTGTTGCCGCCGTTGCTGGCGGTGTTGCTTCCCGAGTCCCCACCGCCGCACGCGGCCAGGGCCACGGTGGCGAACAGCGTCAAGGCAAGCGATTTTCCCGTAATGTCTTTCACGAGACCCCCGTTTTGTCGTTGTGTGTTGTGCAAAGCGCGGGATGTCCGCACCGCTTCGACCTGTTCGACGAAGAGAGGGCACGTCGCACGTGCCCGCCGCGAGCGCATGGGCGCTCATCAGGTCGGGCCGGATGCTCGCATGCACGCCAGTGGGGATTCAACGACGAAAGCGCCTGTGCCCGCGAACCGGTTCGGCCGTCGCGCGAACCTGTCAGCGCGTCTCAGCCTTTGGGGCGGCTGAGTGGGGGAGTTGGGGGGGGCGGCGGGAGGAAAACCGGAGCGCGGCGGGGGTACCGCGCGCGCTTCAGCGCATCAGCATGACCCAGGTGCGCCAGTCTTTTTGCTGAACGAAACGCATGGCGGTGGCACGACCTTCGATGGCCAGCATGCGTGTCTCACGCGGTGACATGCCCGAGGCGCGGCGGTACGCGCGCGTAAAGTTCGATGCGTCGGAAAAACCGTAGGTCTGCGCGATTTCGGCCACCGAACGGTGCGTCTGCGAGCGGTCTGCCAGGATCGCGTGGCACTGTCGCAGGCGCTCCGTGCGCAGGTAGTTGAAGAAGCCGCCTTCGCGCTCGAAAAGCCGGTACAGCGTGGCACGCGAGATGCCGAACTGCACGGCAACCCCCTCGGGCGAAAGTGTGAGGTCGGACAGGTTCTGCTGCACGTGCCGGCAGATCGAAGCAAACAGGCTTTCCCTGACGGCCGGCGCACTGGCTTCGGTCACCTGGCAGTTGATGGCGGCCGCCGCCAGTTGCAGCGTGCCCGGGATCACGGCCTGCGCCTCGGCCTCGCTCAACTTCCCGACTGATTGATACAGCGAGCACAGGTGATCGCGCAGCAGCCCGACCATCGGGGCATCGCCGCGCAGCACGCGCATGCTGAGTTCATCCGGTGCGCGCAGCAGCGGTGCCAGCAGGCGCCGTGGCACGGCCAGGCTCAGGAATCGGCTGTCGCTTGTGCTGGTGGCGAGCGGCTGCGCGGCGTCGACGATGAACAGATCGCCCGGGCGCGTGGCGGTGCCGGTGGCGCCGTCGCGCTGCCCGCAACTGCCTTCCAGGTAGTACTGGAGCACGTAGACGTCCATGCCGTCGCGCCCGAGCTTGGAGCGGGACCGATCATAGTGCTGTGCCTGCGCGCTGATCATGCCCACACCCGTCTCGCCGCAAAGATACGCGTCGACGCTGGCTTGAAAGCCATGCGACTGCGGCGCGGCAGAGCGCGTGTCGAACAGCACGTTGATGGCATCCCGCCACGCCGCAAATTGATGCTCGCGCGGCAGCGCAGACGTATCGAAGTGGGAATGCGGAGGTTTGCTCACGGTGGTTTCCTGAAAGCCCCCGGCATTGTGCAGAAGCGGTGGCCGATGATGGGATGCCCCGAAAGTGGGGTGTCGACGGCGCTGGCCTAAACGACCGCCAGCTTTGGCCGCTCCTGTCTGGGCATGACCACGTTGCGCCCGGCGGCCTTGGCTTCATACAGGCGCCCGTCGGCGAGGTGGATCAGGTCTTGAACGGTATCGTCGGCCGCGGCGATGCCCGAGTGGGAAGCCACCCCGACGCTGACCGTCAGCTTGCCGTACGCGCTTCCCGCGTTGGGCTCGTTGGCGGCCAGCACGGCGGTGCGGATGCTCTCGGCCACGCGCACGGCGCCGCTCAAGTCCGTATTGGGCAGCACGGCGCAGAACTCTTCGCCGCCATAGCGGCCGGCAAAATCCCCCGGGCGCTTGATGCTGTCGCTGATGCAGCGTGCCACCGTGCGAAGCGCGGTATCGCCGGCGGCATGGCCGTACTTGTCGTTGTAGGGTTTGAAGTTGTCCACGTCGATCATCAGCACTGATATCGGGGTGTGATGGCGATTGGCACGGCGCCATTCAACGTCCAGTGCCGAGTCCAGCGCCCGGCGCGTGCCGAGCCCGGTCAGGCTGTCGGTATTGGCCAGCAGGTGCAATTGCTGCTCCATCTCGAGCCGCTTGCACAGTTGCTGCGCAAGGAGGAACGACAGCACCATGAATACCGCGTCGAGCATCAGCACGATGCCGCTGATCACCCATGCGCGCTGCCGCCATTCGGCGTAGATGTCTTCGGTGGCCAGCCCGACCGTGACAATCAACGGGTGGTCGCCGATATGGCGGAAGCTGAACAGGCGCTCGATACCGTCAACGCTGGCAACGTCAACATAGGAGCCTTCGGGCGCAAGCAGGCGCTTCTGGAAGGAAACGGCCTCGCCCAGGCTGCGGCCGATGAGTTTTTCGCTGTACGGTCGCCGCATCAGCAGCGTGCCGTCCGTGCGTATCAGCGTGACGGTCGCATGGGGGCCGAGGTTGATGCCATCGAACAGTCGACGGAAGTAGTTCAGGCGCAGCGTGCCGACCACGATGCCGTTGAATTCGCCATGCGGGCCGTTCAGCCGCCGGCTGAGGCCGAGCGACGTGTCTAGGCCGGTCACGCGCGGCGTAAAGGGCTCGCTGATGTACAGCCCGACATTTGCGGAGCCCCGATGCACCTGGAAGTAGTCGCGATCGCCCAGGTGAATATGCCGCGGCGGTACAGAACGGGAATCGAGGACCACGTCGCCGACCTTGTCGGTCACTAGCAGGGAGCCCAGGTCCTGCGCGTTGGTCGACCGGTCGAACAGCACGAGCTGGCGCACGGCGGGCGGTAACGCCAGCATGGCAGGGTCGCGCACGCCGTCGATCACGGCCTGCAGCGACAGGTCGTACACCTCGATGTTGCGGGCAATGTCGCGTTGCAGGATCAGCGACAGGTTGTCGGCGGCATCGCGCGCGCGGGCCAGCGCGTCCGTGCGCATTTCCCAGAGCGAGAGCGCGGTGAGCGCGGCCAGCACCAACGACAGCACCGACGCGCCGATGATCAGCTGGGAAGGCCGCCGCAGGAATGCACTCGTGACGCGCTCTAAAGGCATGCGCAGAATTGTGAAAATATTGAAAACGATAGCCTCAATTGTGTACCGGACCCCACCTTTCTACGCAATACTATCTAAGACGTTTTCTGGAAAGAAAACGTTTGCTAGTACCGATTCAGTCCGTTTGTGCAACGTTTTTGTGGGCGCAGGTGTACGGCTTGCTGGGCATAGGCTGAGTGCCGCATCCGTGGCGCCGGGCACGCTGCCCGCCCGACATATGCCCATCGCACCTCCGTGCAATCGTGTCAGGCCAGCTTTGCCTATTCTGGGTAAGCATCCTTGGAGAACGCCATGCCAGAGCCAGACGATCGCGCCTCACCCACTCCGGCGCCCGCCAACCCGCATCCGCCCGTGGCCGATACGCACGAGGAAGCCCTGCTCGACGAGGGCATCGAGGAAACCTTTCCTGCCAGCGACCCGGTTTCCGTCGATGCCGGCAAGCCCAATGTGCCCCCCAAGGCGCCGGGGAGCGCGCCCAAACCGTAAAATGCTGGCTGCGTGTCAACGTATCGGCGGCTTCAGTCGTATTACGTAGGCCGCAAACAACGTGCGAATCCAGCACATGCGCCGTCTGAAGCGCGGGGCGAGAGAAAGCCGGCGCGCGCGACAAGCCCGTGCCGGTAGGCCGGGGTCCAATCAAGACGTCGATACCGTGCGGAGCATGGGCTTCGGCGGTTTGGCTTGCCGCGCTCTCCCGTCTCTGCGTGTTCGGATTCGTATATCGCTTTGACCGGCACTCCACCAAGCCAGCAGGATTTCGTTTTTCACCATGCCTGACGCCGCGTCCAACGACGCCAGTCCAACATCACGCCGATCCTCGGCCCGCACCGCGCCTGACGCGCCCGCCACGCCTGCGCCCTCTGACTCCGGCTTTGGCCTTGCCGGCTGGATCGTGATCGGTGTGGTGCTCGTGCTTGGCGCGCTGGTGTTCGACAGCCTGTATGCGCTGCTCGACCATGTGCACTACGCCGACATGGTCGCCGCACTGCAGGGCACGCCGCGCTCGCACCTGATGCTGGCCATGCTGGCCACGGCGCTCAGTTACGTCGCCCTGACCGGTTACGACGCGTCCGGCCTGCGCTATGCGGGCGCGCATGTGGCGCCCACTACGGTGGCCACCACCTCGTTCATTGCCTATGCGCTGGGCAACACCGTCGGCCTCGGTTCGCTGACGGCCGGGGCGGTGCGCACGCGCTTGTACACGGCGGCGGGGCTTGTTCCTGCGCGCGTGACAGAGGCGGTGGCCTTTGATGCGGGCGCGCTGGGCGTGTCCACCACGGCCTTTGGGGCGGTCGGGCTGTTGTGGGGCGCCCCGCACATCGCAGCCATTGCGCATTTGCCGGCGGCGTTGCTTGAAGTCGTGGCGTTGCTGGTGCTGGCCGGCGTCGTGGCGTTGCTGGTGCTGTGCATGCGACAGCGCCATGTGACGCTGTTCGGCCGCTGGGAGATCCGCCTGCCGCCGCCAGGGTTGGCCGCGCGTCAGTTCGCGATTTCAGCGGCGGACATGAGTGCGGCTGCGGCGGCGCTGTGGGTGCTGATGCCAGCGGGCGCCGTCGATCTGCCCACGTTTGTGGCGTTCTACGCGCTAGCGGTCACGCTGGGCGTGCTGAGCCAGAGCCCGGGCGGTCTAGGCGTGTTCGAGGCGGTGATCCTGCTGGGCTGCAGTGGCCAGGCGCCGCCGGCCGAGGTGCTTGCTGCGCTGTTGTTCTACCGCGTTATCTATTTCCTGCTGCCGCTGGTCGTGGCCGCCGCCATGCTCGGCGTGTTCGAGTTGCGCTCCGGTGCCGGGGCACCGTTCGCCCGCGCAGCGGTCAAGCTGTCGCCGGGGCTGTTGGCCGCGCTGACGATGGTGGCAGGCGTGATGCTGCTCGTCTCGGGCGTCACTCCCGCCACGGACGAAGCCGAAGACCTCCTGCGCATGCATGTGCCGCTGTTCGTGGTGGAAGCCTCGCACATGATCGGCAGCGTGGCGGGCCTCATCATGCTGTTTGTCGCGCGCGGGCTGCTGCACCGGCTGGACGCCGCGTGGTGGGCTGCGTTGGTGCTGTCGCTGCTCACCGGCGTGCTGGCGCTGCCCAAGGGCATTGCCGTGTCGGAGATGGCGGTGCTGGTGACGCTGGCGGTGCTGCTCGTCATCTCGCGCCGGCAGTTTGATCGGCCGTCGTCGCTGTTCTCGCAACGGCTGGAGGCGGGGTGGCTGGTTGCCATGCTTTGCGTGTTTGCGGCGTGCGTGTGGATCCTCTTCTTCGCCTACCGCGAGGTGGCCTACGCCAACCAGCTCTGGTGGCAATTTACGTTCGACGGCGACGCGCCGCGCTCCATCCGCGCGCTGATGGCGGTGGCCGTGACCGGGCTCGGGTTCGGCATGCGCCAGCTCTTTCGCAAGGAACCCGGTGTCACCACGTTCCCGAGCGACGAAGAACTCGCCCGCGCGGCTGAGATCATCCGCAAGCAGCCCGCTGCCGACGCCACGCTCGCGCTGATGGGCGACAAGAGCCTGCTGTTTTCGCCGTCCGGCAACGCGTTCATCATGTATGCCAAGCAGGGGCGCTCGTGGGTGGCGCTGTCCGACCCCGTGGGCGCGCAGCAGGAATGGCCCGAGCTGATCTGGCGCTTTATCGAAATGGCCGATGCGCATGGCGGCCGCGCCGCGTTCTACAAGACGCGTCCGCAGACGCTGTCGCTGTATCTCGACGCGGGCTTGCGCGCCTACAAGCTGGGCGAAGAGGCGTATGTGTCGCTGCCCGAGTTCAGCCTGAAGGGCTCGCGCCGCGCCAACCTGCGCCACGGCGTCACGCGCGGCGAGCGCGAAGGGCTGTCGTTCGAGATCGTGCCGACGGAAGATGTGCCCACCGTGCTGGACGAATTGCGCGCCATCTCCGATGAATGGCTACGCAATCAGAACGCGCGCGAGAAGGGCTTCTCGCTGGGCGCATTTGATGACCGTTACATCTGTAGCCAGCCCGTCGCGGTGGTGCGCCGCGAGGGCATCATCCTGGCGTTTGCCACGCTGATGTGCCCAGACGTGCTGCGCATCGAGGCGAGTGTCGACCTGATGCGCTATCGCAGCGACGTGCCGCCGGGCACGATGGATTTCCTGTTCGGCAAGGTCATCCTCTACTTCCAGGCGCAGGGGTATCAGCGTTTCGGGCTGGGGATGGCGCCGATGTCCGGCATGGTTGAGCATCAGCTTGCGCCGCGCTGGCACCGCTTCGGACGGATGATGTTCCGACACGGCGCGCGCTTCTACAATTTCAGAGGGCTGCGCAATTTCAAAGACAAGTTCGAGCCGGTGTGGGAAGCCCGCTACCTGCTCGCACGTGGCGGTATTGCGCCGCTGTTCACATTGACGGACGTTGCCGCGCTGATCGGCGGCGGCTTGAAGGGAGTGATCTCCAAATGAGTTGGCAAGCACCGCGCACGCAAGAGGCGCGGCATCGGGGAGTGCTACGCAAAGGCTTGCGTTGGGCTGGGTATTTGAGTGCGGTCGGCATGGTGCTGGCGGCGTCCTGGGCCTTCGCTGCTGATGCTCCAGCCGCAGCCAAGCCCACGCCCGTGCAAGGTCCGGTGCTGGTGCCGCCCGTCGGCATGACGGGCGCAAGCGGTGTTGTGGCTGCGCCGCCGCGCGGCGACATGCCGCCTCGCCTGCAGATGAGCGCTGCGGCCGTCACCGCCAACAAGGCCGCCAATGGCGGCGTGCTGTCGCTGCCCGTGGTGTCGCCTGCTACGTCTGCGGCGGCGCCCGGTGCCGTCGAGTTCGTCACGCACGGGCGCTTTCGCGATGTGCCGGTCTACAAGCCCAAGGGCGAAATCCGCTCCGTCGTGCTGATGCTCTCGGGCGACCTTGGCTGGACACCCGCCGCATCGCGCATGGCAGAGAGCCTCGCGCAGCAGGGCGCCTTGGTGGCCGGTCTATCGACGCCTGCGCTGTTTGCGAGCCTGGAGGCCGACCTGGGCGATTGCGCCTTCCCCGATGGTGACCTCGAAAACTTCAGCCGCTTCCTGCAGGCCTACGAGAAAGTCCCGGGCTACTACCCGCCCATCCTCGTTGGCGACAACGAAGGCGGGGCGCTGGCCTACGCCATGATTGCCCAGGCGCGCCCGAACATCTTTGCCGCGGCCATGTCGATGGAATTCTGCCCGGTGCTGGAGTTGCGCAAGCCGCTGTGCAAGGGCGAGGGCGTGCACTTCAGCCGCCGCATGAGCGAGAGCCGCACCACGGCCAAGCGTGTCAAGCCGCCCGAGAACGCCGGCGTGGTCCTGCTGCCCGCCACGAAGCTGTCTGCGCCGTGGGTGGCGCTGCAATCAGCCACGCCCACGTCATTTGCGCGCCGCTCCGGTCCGCTGTGCGAAGCGCGTGCCACGCAAGCCTTCATCGATACGATTTCGGGGGCGCAATCGGTGGCGTTGCCTGCCACCGCGTCGGCTGCCAATGCACCGCCTGTGACAGCCAGCGAGCCTTTCAAGACCGCTTTCGCCAAGCTTGTCGCCCAACGCAAACCGCCGCCCCCGCCGCCGCCCGCAGCGGTGTCCGACTTGCCGATCATCGAAGTGCCTGCGCAGCCCGGTACATCGTCCGAGTTGTTTGCCGTGCTGCTCTCGGGTGACGGCGGTTGGGCCGGGCTCGACAAGGAGGTGGCCGCCGCGCTGTCCAAGTCGGGCGTGCCCGTGGTCGGCATCGATTCGCTGCGCTACTTCTGGACGCCGCGCACGCCAGCCTCCGCCGCTGCTGACATGGATCGCCTCGTGCGCTTTTACGCCGCGCGCTGGAAGAAACAGAAGGCTTTGCTGATCGGCTATTCGCAGGGCGCAGACGTGCTGCCCTTCATCGTCAACCGGCTGCCGGCGGCATCGCGCGAGCATGTCGCGCTGGCCGTGATGATGGGCCTGGGCAAGCGCGCCGATTTTGAATTTCACATGACCAACTGGGTGTCGAGCAGCGCGTCTGGCTTGCCGATCCTGCCCGAAGTGCAGAAGCTGCCGGCGGGCCTGGGCATGTGCATCTACGGCAAGGAAGAGAAAGACACCAACTGCCCAGGCCTGGACCCGAAGCAGGTGCAACTGGTGAAGCTGCCTGGTGGCCATCACTTTGATGGCGATTACGCCAAGCTGGCGCGCATCATTCTTGAAGGCGCGCGTGCAGCGGGCAACGTCCCGCGCTAATCCGCCAACGCCGGGGCTGGCGTGCGTCGCGCAGCCCCTGGAAGATTGGCGTGTCTGGAATGCGGTGGCGTTGTCGAGCTAGGCGGCGACCGATGTATCGGCCTTTGCGGCCAGCGACTGCACGCACTCATCCACGCTCAGCTCATGCAGCATCTCGGCGCGTAGCGTGTTGTCGGTGGCACGCTGCAAGACTGTCAGCGCGCGCGGCTTGAGCCGCACCAGCATCAGTTGCAGGCCGCGCGCCGCACATTCGGCGGCAAAGATGCGCAGCGCCTCGATGGCCGAGCCATCCACGTCCGGTGTTTCTTCCAGGCTGATCATGACGGTGCGCACCGCAGGTTCGTGCGGCTGTTGCAGCATCGCGCGCACCGTGCCGAGCACGCGTTCGGTGTTGGCGAAAAACAGCGGTACTTCCGGCCGGACGATCAGCACGCCAGGCACGGCCTTGGCTTCCGGGTGCAGAGACACGTCGACGAAATCGTGGCTCTCGCGCAGGCGGCCGAGCACGCTCACGTTGGGCTCGGAGAGCTGGCGCAGAGTCAGCAGCAGGCTCACGCCAATCGCGGCCAGCAGCCCATGCAGCACGCCCAGCACCAGCACGGCCAGCAACGCGGCAATCACCACCAGCCGATCGCGGCGCCAGGCCCAGTAGGGCTTGAACACAGCCGGATGCAACGAATGGCTCACCGCAAAGATCACGATGGCGGCCAGCACCGGCTCGGGAATGCGCGCGAGCTGCGGGAGGAACAACCACACGATCAGCGCCACCACGGCTGCTGCACACAGCCCGGCAAGACGTGATTGCGCGCCCGCGGCTTCGTTGGCGGACGTGGCTGAATATCCGGCGCCGACGGGCATGCCGTGCAGCAGGCCCGAGAGCAGATTTGCGCAGCCCAGCGCGACGAGGTCACGGTTGGCGGAGATGCCATCGCCGTGCTTGAGCGCGAAGTTGCGGATCGAGCCGTAGGACTCGGCATAGAGGATCAGCATGAGCGCAAAGCCCAGTTCAGCGCTTTCCATCCATTGCACCCGGTTCAGCGCAGGCACGCCGAAGCTGATGTTCTGCAGGTCGATATGGCCGACCACGGCAATGCCGTAGCTGTGCCAGTCGATCCAGTAGCCGGCCGCGATGGCCAGCACGATGACGACCAGCGTGGCCGGAATGCGCCCCCAGCGCCCAAGGCCGAAGAGCAGCGCGAGTGCGACGGCTCCCAATGTCGTGCTGTACGGGTTGGCACTGGCCGCACTGGTGATGAGGTCGAGCGCGATGCGCGGCGTGTCGCTGTGGCGCACCGTCACGTCGAGGATCTTGGGCAACTGCTTGACGGCAATCGTCAACGCCAGCCCGAACGTGAAACCGCGCAGCACCGGCCGCGCGATGAAATCCGACATGCCGCCCAGGCGTGCCGCGCCCGCCAGGATGAACAGTACCCCCGTTGCGATGATGAGCGCCGCTGCCATCGTGAGCGCTGTCGCGCCGTTACCGCTAGGTTCCGATAGCACCGTCGCAAACAGCACGGCGGCGGATGACGACGTGGCCGAGACAATGGCAAAGCGGCTCGTGCCGACCAGCGAATAGACCACCAGGCCGCACAGCAATGCGATCAGCCCGGCCTGCGGCGGCAGGCTGGCGATGCCTGCGTAGGCAACGGCTTCGGGCAGCAGCAGACCCGCAATCGAGAACCCGGCGATGACGTCGCGCACCACGCGCTGCTGTGGCGGCTGTGGTGGCGCATCCAGCGGGGCGAAGCCCTCTGGGTGTTGCAGGGCGATGGCGGGATGTTCGTTACTGGGGGGCATGCGATGCGGTGATCAGGCTGAAATGGACGACGCCGCGGCCTGGGTGGGCCGCGGCGTGCGGGTTTGCTTCGGGCGTGTCTTACTTGGTACAGGCCTTGTTGCGGCTGGGGCGCATGCCGGCAGCCTTGGCGTCGGCTTCGGACATGTATTCGCCCTGCTTGGTCTTGCCGTAATAGCGATCGCCCGGGCAGTGGTAGACCTTGGTGCTGGCATTGGCCCATACCTTGTCGGGGCCGCCGCCGGGGGCAACGGTGCCTGCAGCGGCTGCGGCGGGCTTGGCAGGCGCCGCGGCTGCGGGCTTGGCTGCTGGTGCAGGGGCAGGAGCGGCGGCAGGCGCAGCGGGAGCGGCTGCGGCAGGTTTGGCCGGAGCCGGGGCGGCAGGTGCAGCGGCCGGCGCGGCAGCAGGGGCGCCGCCTGCGCTGGCTTTCTTGTCGACACCACCATGGCCGCGACAAGCGCCCTTGAGCGTCGCGCCGCTATACGGCGTGCCATCCTTGCAGACCGCGTGGACGGCCGCCGGGGCTGCGGCCGGTGCGGTGGCGGGCGCGGCGGTGCCCTGCGCAAACGCCGAGCCCATCACCAGCGCACCCATCGAAAACATCAACGCAGACAGTTTCATAACGAGACCCTCAACGAGGCACGGAGATACGTGCGTGACCGATTAACGCTGGCCGACGGCGCGCGTT
Source organism: Burkholderiaceae bacterium 26 (assembly GCA_000955795.1). GTDB lineage: Bacteria > Pseudomonadota > Gammaproteobacteria > Burkholderiales > Burkholderiaceae > Ralstonia > Ralstonia chuxiongensis. Next base: position 436,829 of record JYOB01000001.1, on the reverse strand, counting down.
GACCCACCCGAGGGTTTGTCAGAAGACAAACGCTGCAACATTGATCATTCCGCAACAGTCGGCGTCGCTTGTGTTGCGCCGACGGGCGAATGCGGCGTCGGCGCCATCCCAGCATAGGCAAGATCACGTGGCCCGGCGAAGTTTCAGGCGAATGCGTCGACGCCCTGGACCAGCCGCTTGGCCAGACGGGGCTGCCGCAGTTGTTCGAGCCACCATTGGAGTGCGCGGCCTTCACCGTCGCCATCGCCGCTGCGCCAGCCGACGTAGAGCAGGTTCGGTTCGCGCGGATCGGTGGTGCGTTTCTCTACCAGCTCGCCGCGCGCGAGCAGCGACGCCACGCGGTGCCTCGGCAGCCAGCCGACGCCCAGGCCGTCGCGCTGCGCAAGCGTCTTGGCACGCATGCTGGGCACGGCCAGCGTAGGTTGCCCGCCGAGCATGCCGTAGGCGCGGCCGGCGGTGGTTCGGGCTGAATCGGCTACCACCACGGCCCGATGCCGGGCAATTTCCTCGCGCGTGAGCGGCGCTTCAATGGCTGCCAGCGGATGCCGCGGCGACACGGCAAACACCCACTCCACCACGCCCAGTTCGAACCACCCTAGGTTGGGGATTGACGGCGGCTCGTTCGTCGCCCCGATGACGAGATCGGCGCGGCCGTCGCGCAGCGCCTCCCATGTGCCGGCCAGAACCTCGTGCGTCACGCGCAGCGCCACGCCCGATTGCAGCGCATCGAACGCGTGCATCACGGGCATGAGCGATTCGAACTCCAGCAGCTCGTCCGTCACGATCCAAAGGCGGTCTTCCCAGCCGTTGGCCACCTGCCGCACGCGCTGCGTCACGCGCGATACGTCCTGCGCCAGCCGCGCGGCTTCTTCTGTGAGCAACTGCCCGGCGCGCGTGAGCTGCAGCCGGTAGCGGCGCCGATCAAACAGCAAGGCGTCGAAGCGCTGCTCCAACTGTCGCGCGGCATACGACACGGTCGACGGCGCCTTACCCAGTTGCGCCGCCGCGCGCGACAGGCTGCCCGTCTGCCGGATGGCTTCCAGCAAGGCCAATTCTTCGTCCGTCAACATGTGCAATTCCTTCGAACATGTTCATCGTCCGGATCGTATGGCAAACCGCTTGCCCTCGTCCACACTGCAGTCACGCGATTGTTCAAGTTCAACTTTCCTACTGGAGGACATCATGAATCGCTTCGAAGGCAAGACCGTTCTGGTCACTGGCGGCAACAGCGGTATTGGCCTGGCAGCCGCCCAGGCATTTGTGCGGGAAGGCGCCCGCGTGGTCATTACCGGCCGTGACGCCGCAGCGCTGGAAACGGCGCGCGCTGCGCTCGGCAACAACGCCATCGCCATCCGCAATGAAACCGGCAGCGTGGCGGCCGCACGCGAGCTGACCCGCCAGTTGCAGGAGGCAGGCGTGCGTCTGGATGCCGTGTTCGTCAACGCTGGCATGGCCAGGTTTGCCGCCGTGCCGGACGTGGACGAGGCGCTTTGGGACGCCACCTTCAATGCCAACGTGAAGGGAGCGTTCTTCCAGATCCAGGCACTGCTACCCATCCTCAACAAGGGCACGTCGATCGTGCTGAACGGCTCCATCAACGCGCACATCGGCATGCCGAATTCGTCGGTCTATGCGGCGAGCAAGGCTGCGCTGATCTCGCTGGCGAAGACGCTGTCGGGTGAACTGATCGGCTCGGGCATCCGCGTGAATGTGGTCAGCCCTGGCCCGGTGACAACGCCGCTGTACGGCAAGCTCGGGCTGGATGCCGACACGCTGGCCGCCACCGCCGCCCAGATCCAGGGTCAGGTGCCGCTGGGCCGCTTTGGCCAGCCGGACGAGATTGCTTCGACCGTGCTGCATCTGTCGGCGCCGGAATCGGCCTTCATTGTTGGCACGGAAATCATTGCCGACGGCGGCATGAGCCAGCTTTAAGCCCACCCGTTGGCCGGTCCTTCCCGACTTGGTGGCGGGCGCTACGCGGCTTTCCTTAAGCGCGGTGCCTTGCCGGCTTGGTCGGCCAACGTCAGAAGTTGTGGGTCACGCGCAGTGTCAGCGTGCGGCCCGGCTGAACCGGGATGAAGTTCCCGGACTGCGCGTTGCCATATGCCCGGATATTGAAGAGATTGCGCGCGAAGAGATCGACGCTCCAGGATTTCTGGTGCCAGAAGAGACTGGTGTCAACGCGCACGAAGCCGGGCATGCGAAACGGGGTGTCGCCGTAGCATGGGGCGCCGCGTTGCCCCGTGATGCCAATCCCGGCGCCCGCGCCTTTCAATGGGCCTGCCTGCATGGTGTACGTCGTCCAAACCGCGCCGCTCAGGAATGGCGCTTGCGGCAGGTATCCCGTGATCAGCGTGCCGGATACGCGAGACAGTGCCGCCCACAACGAAGTGTCCAAGCCTTTTGTTACCGCACCTTGCATCGAGACTTCAAGTCCTTCGCTGCTCTGGTGCGCGATTTGTGTGTCGTAGCCGGCGGGCGCCACATCAACCAGCCTCACGTGGTGGGCATCGATGCGATACAGCGCCGCCTGCATTGTCAGCGCGCGGTTGGCATCTGCCCAGCGCAGCCCGGTTTCCAGCTGGCGACTCCGTTCAGGCAACAAGGCTTGGCACGGGTCGAAGTAGCTGGTGTTGAGACGGAAACCGCGTGAGTAATCGGCAAACCATGCGGTATGCGGCGTCAGCTTGTAGAGCACGCCCAGCGACGGTGTCCAGGCGGAGCCCTGAAGCTGCCCGAGCGGCAGTTTGGCGATGTAGTTGTTCACGTACATGGCGCCGGACAGCTCCCAATGCTCGCCAATGGCGACTTGGTCACGCACGCGAAACACCGACTGCCGTACCGATTGCGAAACCTGAATGCCCGGCACGAACGTGGCCGGTGGCAGTTGAACAGGGGCAAACGGATTCTGAGGCATCAGAAAAGGCGCCGCCGCAAAGACCATGTCCTGCCGCTCCTGAAACTCATCCCAGCCAAGTGTCAGCATGTGCTGGAACGGCCCATGTGCGAACCTGCCCGTGAGCTCGTTCGAGATGGCCCACGATGTGTCGTTGCTGCGGTCGCCAAAGTTCAGCGTCGACGTAGGTGCCGTGTTGTTGACCACGAGCGCCGTATGCCAGAGCGCAGATTGTTCGGTGAGCGCTTCGTACGTGCCGCGTGAGTGCAAGGACCAATCTTCCGAGAGGTTGCGCGAGACCTTGTAATAGGCGCGGCTCGCGCGGGACTGCACGTTGTCGTCGGCATTGCCCAGCGGGCTTTGCATGGCCAATCGGACAGGCGCGCCATTCAATGCAAACGTGGCGGGCGGCATGGGCTGGCGGCTGGTGACGGACTCGAGCCCGACTGTGACCTCCGTAGCGGCATCGTGCCACCCGAGCGCTGCGAGCCCGTAGCTTTTGCGGCGACCGGCGTATCCGGAATCGCTGTTGGCCGTCGTGTCCTGCAGCGCCACCGCCCGGTAAGACAGATCGGTCGATCCGATCGGGCCGGCCAGATCCACCACGGCTTTGCGCTCGGCGTGCGAGCCGATTTCCACCGCCACCGTTCGTTGTGGCGCTGCCGTGGGTGCCCTGAGATTGGCATTGATGCCGCCCACGGCTGTGGGGGCGCCGCCAATGTCGGCATGCGTTCCTTTGATCACCGAAACATCCTCTACCGCCTCGATGGGTCGCACCGCAGCCATCTTGTCGGGCTGACCATCGACGGAGATTTGTCCCGTCATGAAACCCCGCGTGGCGTACCGTGGCGCGGCGCTGGGGTCGAGCGACATCGACGAGACACCGGCAAGTGCCAGGGCATCTGCCATCGTCGGGGCATTCTGGCTGGTGAGCAACTCTCTTGTGAGGGTGCTGACGGCGTGGGGCACGCTCGTGATGGGCGTCTCGATATGTGTGATGGAGCCTGTTGTGAACGCGGCAAAATCGCTGCCCATCCTTGCGCGTACCTCGGCGGGTGGCAGGGTCCCGATGTCGCGCGGCGCCTCGGGTGCATCCACGATGGTCAACGTGTTGTCGGTCAGCGTGGTCAGTTGCAGCCCGCTGTTTTTTAAGGCCTGCTCCGCCGCCTGCTGGGCCGACATGGTGCCGCGAACCGGACCGGCGAACAGGTCTTTCGCAAGACCGGAGGGAAACGACATGGGCTGTCCGCTCACGCGAGCGATTTCCATCAACACGCGCTCCAAGGGCGCTCGTTCAATGGAGAAATCCCATGTGTCTTGCGATGCAGCGTGGGCGCACTGCACAGCGAACAGCGCGGCAAGACCGAGCAGCCGCATCCCGCGCAATGTGCGGCCTGTGCGCGGCGGCAGGCAGGCCTGCGCCGCAGCGCATGCGAAGGCTTTAAACGACCGCATGGTGCTGATGCACGCGGCGCAGCGGCACTTCGGGCACATCCTGAACAGCGATCAGGCAGTGGGATCTGCGGGCACCCTGGCGGGCGCGGCTCCGTCTCGATAGCGGCTCTGAAAAACACCGCGCCGCTGCCTGGCGTGAGCCCCTGCGCACATCTCTCTTGGTGAGCGAATTTCCCGTGTGTACTGCCCCTTCATCACGCAAGTCCCCCGAATTTTTTTGGTGGTACGGCGCAACGCGGTGTGCAGGAACCATGCCATGCGCTGCTTCGGAGGGCAGAGGCGTGCTGTGCCGCGATGCCTGACAGGATGCGTCGTCAAGCTTCCATGGCGGGGCAGATTTGATGAGGTTTTTTCAAGATGTTTTCTGGCCGACTGTCCGAGGTTCCGGACTCGCGTTGAACATTGTTGAGATTTTGGGGGTGAGCGCCCCCCCGGCAACGCGCTTCAGGAGAGGCCGAACGTCTTTCTCAGGCTCGAGTCAACGGGGCCCGCCGGCATGAACCGGCGCAGCTTGCTCAGAAGAGATGCCTCGCCTTTTGGTGTGCGGCGCATCTTCCATGCCCCCAGTGCAGCATCGACGATGGTGCTTGCGACACCATCGGGGTCCGGCGCCTTCTGGACGCTTTTTTGAATCGCCTGAGAAACGATGCCGCGCTCCGCGTCGTAGGCGGAGACTTTGGAAACCGCTTGAGGTGCGTTGGCATCCAGGCTGGTCTTGGTGAATGACGGCTCGACAAGCACCACACGGATCCCGAACTTGCGCACCTCGTGATCCAAAGTCTCGGACATTCCCTCCACCGCGTGCTTGGATGCCGAATACAGGCCCATGTAAGGCGCCGGCAGAAAACCGAGCACCGAGCTGATGTTGACGATGCGCCCCGAGCGTTGCGCGCGCATGTGCGGCAATACAGCTTGCGAGGTGCGCAAGATGCCGAACACGTTGGTGTCGAATAGCGTCTGCGCTTCGGCAACAGACGTTTCTTCTGTCGCGCCGAGCAGGGCCACGCCGGCGCTGTTGACCAGCACATCAATGCGCTTGGCCTGCGCGATGATCGTCTCGATTCCACGCTGGACAGAGGCTTCATCACGGATATCCATCTGGACCAGTTCAACACCCGCGATCGGTTGAGTGCGAGCGATGTTGCGCACGGTGCCGAATACGCGGCACCCGCGCAGAGCAAACTTCGCGGCGGTGGCACGGCCGATGCCCGAGGACACGCCGGTAATCACAACAACTTTGGAATTCGACATGGCAATTTCTTTCTGTATGGGTGAATGGGCGCTGCGGTAAATCGGTTTTGCCAGCGGTCTATTTGCTGGCGACGGCGGTTGGCGTATCGGGCTGCCAGCCACCGCCCAGCGCTTTGAATGCCGCCACAGCGGCACGCGCGGATTCCGTTTGGGCCTGGGCGCGTGCGTCCGAGGCACGCAACAGGCTCTCGTCTGCCTGCAGGACTTCGATCAGGCTGACGACGCCTTTTTGATACGCCGCAAACGAAGCATTGCGCGCGCGGCTCAGCGAATCCACGCCCTGCGCGAGCACCGTGGCTTGCTCCTCGCGTTTGACGAGGGCGGAGAAGGCGTCCTCCACATCTTGCGTGGCGCGCAACACCGCGAGCCGGTACGCAGCGAGCATCTCCGCCTCTTGCCCCTTGGCTTGATCGATCTGCGCGTTGATGCGGCCGAAGTCGAACAGGCGCCAGCGCAGGCCGAGCACGCCGGCAAATTGGCTGGCGCCACTGCCGAACAGGCTTCCAGCGCCCACCGATGTGGCGCTGCCGAGCAGCCCGCTGAGCGAGAACTTCGGGTAGTACTCCGCGATGGCGACGCCGATGCGCGCGTTGGAGGCAGCGAGGCGGCGTTCAGCAACGATGAGGTCAGGGCGGCGCCTCAGCAAATCGCCGGGCGATCCGCTGATGGCAATCTGCGGTGCGGCGGGGATATCACCGTCTTGCGCAAGCTCGTCCCGGTGCGTGCCCGGTAGCGAGCCGAGCATCACGTCCAGCGCGTTCATCGCTGCATCCAGGCCTGCTTCAAGCTGCGGAATGGAGGCGCGAACCTGCGCCAGCGCGCCTTCCGCCTGCCTGACTTGAAGCTCGGCGGCCAACCCCTTGCCGAAAAGCAGGTTGATGGTGGAGAGCAATTCCTCTTGCGTCTTCACCTGATGGCGCGCCACCTTCAGGCGCGTTTGCAAGCCTCGGATGGTGATGTAGATATCGGCGGTCTGCGCTGCCACGGCCAGCCGTGTGGCCACGGCGCCAGCTTGGGAGGCTTGGTAGTCCGCCAGCGCAGCCTCGCGGCCACGGCGCAGGCCGCCAAATACGTCCAGCTCCCAGCTGGCGTTTACGTCAGCCTCAAACGCGTTGCCGTAGCGGTCAAAGCCGGGCCTCGAGTTCAGCACGCGGCCTAGCGGGGTTTCGACAGATTGGTATGCACGCGCAGCCTGGCCCGTGACATTGCCGGAGGGCAGCAACGCGGCATTGGCGGCGCCCAAGCCCGCACGCGCTTGCGTGACGCGGGCGAACGCCTGGGCAAGGTCCAGGTTCTGTTCCAGTGCAAGCTGCACCAATCGGGTGAGTTGCGGATCGCCAAAACCCGCCCACCACGTGGAGAGGTCAGCTGCTGTGTTGGCGGGGCGCTGCTCCACTGCGGGCTGGCCACGGAACCGTTCCGGAATCGGCGCATCGGGCTTCACATAGTCGGGGCCGACCGCACATCCGGCCACCAGGCTTGCGAGAAGGAGGGCCGCAGAGGCGTGTTTTGGCAACATGACGAGGTCCATCGAAATTTTTAGTGACTATAGTACAAATTGGTCACAAGTTGTTCAACTATTGCGACTCGCGTAAGCTGAAGCCCATGAAGACCCCTTCCTATCCCGTCTCCGCTCGCGGCCCGGCGGATCACGACGTGCGAAACCAGATCGTCACGGCCGCTACCGAGCACTTCAGCCGCTACGGCTATGAGAAGACCGCCGTGTCCGATCTGGCCAAAGCCATCGGTTTTTCCAAGGCCTACATCTACAAGTTCTTCGAGTCCAAGCAGGCCATTGGCGAGATGATTTGCGCCAACTGCCTGCGCGAGATCGAGGCCGACGTGAATGCAGCCCTGGCGGACGCAGACTCTCCGCCCGAGAAGCTGCGCCGCATGTTCAAAGCCTTGACGGAATCCAGCCTTCGGCTGTTTTCCCACGATCGCAAGCTGTACGAGATCGCCGCCTCGGCAGCGACTGAACGCTGGCAAGCGGTGATCGCCTATGAAGGCCGCATTCAGAAACTGCTGCGCGATGTGCTGCAGGAAGGCCGGGAGACGGGAGACTTCGAGCGCAAGACGCCATTGGACGAGGCCACTGCAGCCATCTACCTGGTCATGCGCCCGTACATGAACCCGTTGCTTCTGCAATACAGCTTTGACTACACAGAGGTGGCGCCCGGACTGCTTTCCAGCCTTGTACTCCGAAGTCTTTCCCCCTGAGACGCAGATTTTTTCGTTGTGACCATTGACTAAATTGGTCACAAGAACAAGAATGAAAGCCCAGATCATCCTGTCGATGGGGCTTTCATGCTTTCGCGTCGCTTTGTTACCTCTTCCGTTGTTCTTGCGTTGCCGCTCGCGCTGAGCGCTTGCGGCGAAAAAGCCCCCGCTGACCCACGCACCCAGGCGCCTCTGGTGCGCGCCGCGTTTGTTCGGCCCGTGGCGTCTGCATCGCGCTCGTTCACGGGCGTCGTGGCTGCCAGGGTGCAAAGCGACCTCGGGTTCCGTGTGCCCGGCAAGGTGCTGGAACGGCTGGTGGACGCGGGGCAAACCGTCAAGCGCGGGCAGCCGCTGATGCGCATCGATCCTGCGGATCTGAAGCTCGCCGCGCACGCACAGCAAGAAGCCGTGAGCGCCGCGCGGGCACGCGCGCAACAGACGGCGGAAGACGAAGCGCGCTACCGCGACTTGCGCGGCACGGGCGCGATTTCCGCCTCGGCCTATGACCAGGCCAAGGCCGCGGCAGATGCAGCCAAAGCGCAACTGAGCGCCGCTGAAGCTCAGGCCGATGTGGCGCGCAACGCCAGCCGCTATGCAGAACTCGTTGCCGATGGCGACGGTGTGGTCATGGAAACACTGGCCGAGCCCGGCCAAGTGGTCAACGCCGGGCAGGCGGTGGTGCGCTTGGCTCATGCCGGGCGCCGTGAAGCGGTGGTCCAGTTGCCGGAAACGTTGCGGCCTGCGATCGGCTCGGTCGCGCAGGCCATGCTGTTCGGTAAGGAAAGCGATGGCACGCCCGCCAAGCTGCGACAGTTGTCGGATGCTGCCGATCGGCTTACCCGCACGTATGAAGCGCGCTATGTGCTGGATGGCGAACTGGCAAATGCGCCGCTTGGCGCGACCGTCACGATTCAGATTCCCGATCGATTGGCCACCGCGCAAGGCGATCTGCAGGTGCCGCTGGGCGCTGTGTTCGATGCCGGCAAGGGCCCCGGCGTGTGGGTCATCCAGGGCGACCCCGCCAAGGTGTCGTGGCGTTCCGTGAACATCGTGCGCCTTGGTGACGAAGGGGCAAGCGTTGCCGGACAGATCAAACAAGGCGAACGGATCGTCGCGTTAGGCGCACAACTGCTGCGTGAGGGCCAGCAAGTCCGCGTGGCCGGGCAGGGCACCGGCACCGCCCTCGCGGGAGTGCGACTGTGAGCCCGGGCCGCTTCAACCTATCGGCGCTCGCCGTGCGCGAGCGTGCGGTCACGCTGTTCCTCATCTGCCTGATCTCGCTGGCGGGGCTCATTTCCTTCTTCAAGCTGGGCCGCGCGGAAGATCCGGCGTTTACGGTCAAAGTGATGAACATCGTCACCGTGTGGCCGGGTGCTACCGCGCAGGAAATGCAGGACCAGGTGGCAGAGAAGATCGAAAAGCGCATGCAGGAGCTGCGCTGGTACGACCGCACGGAAACGTACACGCGGCCGGGCCTGGCGTTCACCACGCTGACGTTGCTCGACAGCACGCCGCCATCGCAAGTGCAGGAAGAGTTCTATCAAGCGCGCAAGAAGGTTGGCGACGAGGTGGGTAACCTGCCGGCCGGCGTCATCGGGCCGATCGTCAACGACGAATATTCGGACGTGACCTTTGCCCTGTTTGCGCTCAAGGCGCAGGGCGAGCCGCAACGTGCGCTCGTGCGCGATGCGGAGACGCTGCGTCAGCGGCTGCTGCACGTGCCCGGCGTGAAGAAGGTCAACATCATCGGCGAGCAGTCGGAGCGCATCTACGTCGAGTTCTCACATGACCGGCTGGCGACGCTGGGTGTGAGCCCGCAAGATGTGTTTGCCGCGCTCAACAGCCAGAATGCGTTGACGGCCGCCGGCTCGGTCGAAACGAAAGGGCCGCAGGTGTTCATCCGCCTGGATGGCGCATTTGATGAGTTGCAGAAGATTCGCGATACGCCGGTGGTGTCGCAGGGCCGCACGTTAAAGCTCTCCGACATCGCCACCGTCAAGCGCGGTTATGAAGACCCCGCCACGTTCATGGTGCGCAATGGCGGGCAGCCGGCCTTGTTGCTGGGCATCGTCATGCGCGAAGGTTGGAACGGGCTCGACCTCGGCAAGGCGCTCGACAAGGAAGTCGGCGCCATCAATGCAGATATGCCGCTCGGCATGAGCCTGTCCAAGGTGACGGACCAGGCGGTCAACATCGCCGCAGCCGTTGACGAGTTCATGCTGAAGTTCTTTGCGGCATTGCTGGTCGTGATGCTGGTGAGTTTTATCAGCATGGGCTGGCGTGCAGGCCTTGTGGTGGCCGCAGCCGTGCCGCTGACACTCGCCGTGGTGTTTGTGGTGATGGCCGCGACAGGCAAGAACTTCGATCGCATCACCCTCGGCTCTTTGATTCTGGCGCTGGGCTTGTTGGTGGACGACGCCATCATCGCCATCGAAATGATGGTGGTGAAAATGGAGGAGGGCTACAGCCGCGTGGCGGCTTCGGCCTATGCGTGGAGCCACACCGCCGCGCCCATGCTGTCGGGCACGCTGGTCACGGCCGTCGGCTTTATGCCCAACGGCTTTGCACGTTCCACGGCGGGTGAATACACCAGCAACATGTTCTGGATCGTCGGCATTGCGCTGATTGCGTCGTGGGTGGTTGCGGTCGTGTTCACGCCTTACCTGGGCGTGAAGATGCTGCCCGAGTTCAAGAAGGCCGACGGTGGCCACGCTGCGATTTACGACACGCCGCGCTACAACCGCTTCCGCGCGCTGCTCGGGCGCGTGATTGCACGCAAATGGCTGGTGGCGTGCGCGGTGGTGAGCCTCTTCGCGCTGGCCATTGCGGGCATGGCGGTGGTCAAGAAGCAGTTTTTCCCGATTTCGGATCGACCCGAAGTGCTGGTCGAGGTGCAGATGCCCTATGGCACATCGATCAACCAGACCGACGCGGCGACCGCAAAAATCGAAGGCTGGCTCGCTAAACAGAAGGAAGCCAAGATCGTTACGGCTTACATCGGCCAGGGTGCACCGCGTTTCTATCTCGCGATGGGGCCGGAGTTGCCGGATCCGTCGTTCGCCAAGATCGTGATCCGCACCGACAGCCAGGAAGAGCGTGACACGCTGAAGCAGCGTCTGCGCCAGGCTGTTGCGGATGGCCTCGCTCCCGAGGCGCGCGTGCGTGTTACGCAGCTCGTGTTTGGTCCGTATTCACCGTTCCCGGTGGCCTACCGCGTGACTGGTCCGGATGCGGAGACACTGCGCCGCATCGCGGCCGATGTGCGGCAGGTCATGGACGCCAGCCCGATGATGCGCACGGTCAATACCGATTGGGGCATGCGTGTACCCACGCTGCACTTCACCTTGCAGCAAGACCGTCTCCAAGCCGTGGGCCTCACTTCCAGTGCCGTCGCGCAGCAACTGCAATTCCTGCTCAACGGCGTTCCGGTGACGGCGGTGCGCGAGGATATCCGCACCGTGCAGGTGACGGCGCGCTCGGCCGGCAACGTGCGGCTCGACCCGGCCAAGATCAGCGACTTCACGCTGGCTGGCGCCAACGGGCAGCGCATTCCGCTCTCGCAGATCGGCAAGATCGAGGTGCGCATGGAAGAGCCCATCATGCGCCGGCGCGACCGCATGCCGACCATCACGGTGCGCGGCGACATTGCCGATGGCCTGCAACCGCCCGACGTGTCGACCGCCATCAGCAAGCAGCTTCAGCCCATCATCGAGAAATTGCCGAGCGGATACCGCATTGAGCAGGCGGGCTCCATCGAAGAGTCGGGCAAGGCAACGAAGGCCATGCTGCCGCTGTTCCCGATCATGCTGTCGGTGACCCTGCTGATTCTCATCTTCCAGGTGCGCTCGATTCCGGCCATGGTCATGGTGTTCCTGACCAGCCCGTTGGGGTTGATTGGTGTGGTCCCGACGCTGATCCTGTTTGGGCAGCCATTTGGCATCAACGCGCTGGTTGGCCTGATTGCGTTGTCGGGCATCCTGATGCGCAACACATTGATCCTGATCGGGCAGATTCAGCACAACAAGAGCGAAGGACTGGACCCGTTCCGGGCCGTGGTGGAGGCAACAGTCCAACGTGCCCGCCCGGTGATCCTCACGGCGCTGGCCGCCATCCTGGCCTTCATCCCGCTGACGCATTCGGTGTTCTGGGGTGCACTCGCTTACACGCTGATCGGCGGAACGTTCGCGGGCACGATCCTGACCCTGGTGTTCCTGCCGGCGATGTACTCGATCTGGTTCAGGATCCGGCCTGACAACGCGGCAGAGGCGCAGCCCACATCGCACGAAACGGCGCAGCCCCAAGGCCAACTGGTGCCCGAATAATCTTTCCCAGCCTGCCCTAGTTACCTCCGTTCTCTCTCGACCTTCGGGCAGGCGTTTTTTCTCGTTGGGAGCCGCACGTTGTCATGGCGGCTCCTGCGGTGTTGACGAAATGTCAGTAATTGACGTATTGTCAACACCTATGAAACCCATCGAAGAAAACCGCCTTTTGCTGCGCGAAGGCCGCAAGATCGTCGAGGCGCTAGGCAACACGCTGGCGCCGCTGGTGGAAGTCGTCCTGCACGACCTGACCGATCCTGATCATTCCGTCGTCGCCATCGCCAACAACTTGTCGGGCCGCCAGGTGGGCGACGCCGTGACCGAGCTGGGACTCGCGCGCCTGGCCGATCCGAACTTCCCGGAAGTCATCGAAAACTACGCCAACCGGTTTCCCGATGGGCGCCCGGCCAAGAGCACCTCGATCGGCCTGAAGAACAGCCGTGGCCAATATGTCGCGGCCATCTGCCTGAACATGGACGTCTCCATGTTGAACGCGGTGACCGCCGGCCTCACGCAACTGATGCGCGTGGATGTGTCCGCGCCGCCGGTGCCCGAGTCGCTCGGCTCCCGCCGCGTGGAAGACGTGCGCGTTGCGCTCGAACAGTTTGCCGCCTCCCGCAACACCACGCCCATGGCCATGACGCTCGATCAGCGCCGCGAAGCCATGCGAGAACTGGCCGCCAGCGGCCTGCTGAACTTGCGCCGCGCGCTGACCGAAGTCGCCCAGACACTCGGCGTGGCGCGTTCCACCGTCTACACCTACCTTCCTGAGGACCTCGCATGAGCCTGCCCATTTCCTACGACGACGTTATTGCCGCGCACGCGCGCCTGCAAGGCGTTGCCCACAAGACGCCCGTGCTGACGTCAGCAACCGCCAACGCCATGACCGGCGCCGAGCTGTTCTTCAAGGCCGAGAGCTTCCAGCGCATGGGTGCGTTCAAGTTTCGCGGCGCGTACAACGCGCTGTCGCAGTTCACGCCGGAGCAGCGCAAGGCGGGCGTGATCACGTTTTCGTCCGGCAACCACGCGCAGGCGATTGCGCTGTCGGCCAGGCTGCTGGGCATGCGTGCTGTCATCGTCATGCCCAAGGACGCGCCCGTTGTGAAGGTGGAAGCCACGCGCGGCTACGGCGGCGAGGTGGTGTTCTTCGACCGCTACACCGAAGACCGCGAAGCCATCGGTCGCAAGCTGGCCGAAGAGCATGGCTTGACGCTGATCCCGCCGTACGACCATCCGCACGTGATGGCCGGGCAGGGCACGGCGGCCAAGGAACTGATCGAAGAGGTTGGGCCGCTGGATGTGCTGCTGGCCCCGCTGGGCGGTGGCGGCTTGCTCTCCGGCTGCGCCACGGCAGCGCGTGCGCTGAACCCCGCGTGCAAGATCTTTGGCGTGGAGCCCGAGGCTGGCAACGACGGCCAGCAGAGCTTTCGCAAGGGCGAGATCGTCCATATCGATACGCCCAAGACGCTGGCCGACGGCGCGCAGACGCAGCACCTCGGTAACTACACGTTTGCCGTGATTCGCGAACTGGTCGACGACATCATCACCGTGAGCGATGCCGAACTTGTTAGCGCCATGCAATTTTTCGCGTCGCGCATGAAGGCCGTCGTCGAGCCCACGGGCTGCCTCGCAGCTGCCGCCGCACTCACCGGCAAGGTCGACGTGCGTGGCAAGCGTGTCGGCGTGATTCTTTCGGGCGGCAATGTCGATTTGCAGCTCTTCGCCAAGCTGGTGCTGGAGGCGGCATGAGCGCCCACGGCCAAGCCGCCCCCAGCGGCGCTCGCTATGTCAACGCGCCGGGTTTGCGACCGCCGGCAGGGCACTATTCGCATGCGGTCTGCGCCAATGGTTTCGTGTTTGTGGCGGGGCAGATTCCAGTCACGCCGGCAGGCGAAAAGCTCGTCGATGCGCCATTCGCGACGCAGGTGCGCCAAGTACTGTCCAACCTTGACGTCGTGCTTGCCGCGGCCGGCACCGACCGCTCGCGCCTGGTGCAGGTGCGCGTGTACGTGACTGACATGGAAACGCACTGGCCGGCGTTCGATGCGCTGTATCGCGCGTGGATCGGCGAACTGCGGCCCGCGCGCGCCGTGGTGCCCGTGCCCACGCTGCATTACGGTCTGGCAGTTGAAATCGAGGCGACGGCACTGGCGGTGTGATGCAAACGCTTGTCGTTGATGTGCGTCAGACAGACAGGGTTCGCGCGAGTTGATCTCCAGCCGTTTGCCCGCCATTGTTGCAGAATGGCTAGTATGCCTGCCGAGGCACATGCATATGCCTGATGCCCGGCCCAGACGCACAGATCCATCGCCCCCATGACCCTGCCAAAAGCGCGGCAACTCACCCTGGAAGACGTGCCGGTCGGCCAGCCGCTTCCCTTTCCGCTGGCCGATAGCGTAGGCCGCCTGCTGCTGCCTGCCGGTACCGTGGTGCCGGATGCCGAAGACGTGCGCCTGCTGTTTCATCATGGTCCTGTGTTGGCGTTGGACGAAAGTAGTGACGTTGCCCCGTCCGTGGCTGCCGCACCGGCAGAAACGAAGCCCCGCCTCGGTTCGGTGGGGCTGGGCGTCGGCACCGTCCTGCAGGTGCAGGAAAAATCTGCCCCGCTGCGCGGGCTGCTGCCATGCCGCCTGATTGGCTACATCGAAGGCGAAGCGGTGTTTGTCACACAGCCTGCCGATGGCAAACGAACGCTGCGCCCGGAAGTCCGGGACGTCCTCTTGCTGCGCGGATTCTCGGGCCGCGCGGTCGTCACCATGATGTGCAGCGTGGTGTCTGTCGGCCAGTTTCCCTCGCCGTATCTGGTGCTGTCTGCGCCGATCAAGATGCAGAAGATGCCGCTGCGCCGCGCCAAGCGTGTGCAAGTAAGGATCGGTGCCCGCTTGCGCCCCGAAGGGCAGGCGGCTTCAGCGGCAGATCGCGTGGCGGTGATCCGCGACATCTGCCTGAATGGCGCGCTTGTGCAAAGCGCCAGCGCGGCATTTCAGCCCGGCGACCGGCTGTCTGTCGATTTCAGTGCCTACGTCGATGGACAGTTGGAGTCGTTCTCCCTGACGGGCCGCGTGGCGAGCGGGTCGCCCGCCCTGGGGGCGCCTGCTTCTGCGTTCCCGTCATTTGGCATGGAGTTTTCGCTGACGAAGGAGCAGACGGCGCAGCTTTCGCATCTGATCATTGATCGGCTGGACGAAAACTCCTGAGCGCCTAGCCTGCCAGCATCGTTTCCAGCAGCCACGCGCCCGCCTGCCCAAGCGTGCGCTTGCGTGACCATACGGCGTCGACCGGGACGAGGCGGGGCCAGCCGCGTGCACGTACTTCATGCAACCGGTCTGCCGCAAAGTGATCCACCAGCCAGCGCGGCAGTTCCGTCCACCCGAAGCCCAGCACGGCCATTTCCAGCAACATCAGATAGCTCGGCGCGGACCATCGCCGAGGGCTACGCACAGGCACCGCGTCGGCGCGCGGCCCGGCTGGGTCGACGAAGGTGTTCAGCCGCAGCTCGCGTGCCTCGCGCAGTACCGCGTGCGGCACCTCCTCATTGCCATATCGGGCGAGCGGGTGCTGCAGCCCGACGAAGAGTCCAATCTCCGATTGCTCCGCAATGGTCGCCGACCCGATGTCGGCCGGATAGGCGGCCTGCGCGGCCACCAGACCGATCTGGGCGCGGCCTAGCTGGATGATGTCGACCACGTCCTCGTGTTCGGCGATCAGGCATTCGAGTTCGAGGTCGGGGTAGCGCTGCTCGAGCGTGGCGAGCGTCTGCTCATAGCGGTCCGACTGGTAGGTGTCCGACACGACGAGCGTCAGGCGCGCCTCCAGGCCACCGGCCATTTGCGCCGCCAGCCGGTCCATCTGCTCGCTGGCGTCGAGCACGCGACGCACCTGAGTGAGCATCGCGCGGCCCGCTTCGGTCAGCGTCGGTTGTCGCGTGCCGCGGTCGAACAACGTCAGGCCCAGGTCGATCTCCAGATTGCCGATCGCCTCGCTCACCGTCGATTGCCGTTTGCCCAGCTTGCGAGCCGCCGCCGAGAACGAGCCCAGCGTGGCAGCTTCGGCAAAGGCATGCAGGGCTTCAGGGGAGTGGCGCATAGATCGCTCCAGGGCAGGCGGATTGGCTCAATATATCGGAAAAACCGATGCTATCGAATTGGTAAAACCCGCTTTCGCCGATGAAAATCTCGCCCATTCATCGGAGTCGTTGCCATGCAAATCCCAGCCAAAACCCCTGTCGAGCGTGTATTCCATGCTCTGAGCTTTGAGTTGCTCGCCACCATCATCTGCGCGCCGCTGTTCAGTTGGATCATGGGCGTGTCGCTTGCACACATGGGCGCGTTGACCCTCATGTTTGCCGGCGTGGCGATGGTGTGGAACATGGTGTTCAACGCGGTCTTCGAGCGGGTGGAGCACCGCTACAAGATTTCGCGCACGTTGATGGTGCGCGTGGTGCATGCCTGCCTGTTCGAGGGCGGGCTGGTCGTGATGCTGGTGCCCCTGGGCGCGTGGTGGTTGAACATCAGCCTGTGGGAAGCCTTCGTCATCGACATCGGCATCATGCTGTTCTTCCTGCCTTACACGTTCTTTTTCAACCTCGCGTACGACCATCTGCGTGCGCGCTGGATGTCGCGTCGCGCGCTGGCCTGAAACGCGGGCTGGCCTAGGGCAAAAGGGGCAGTGCGGGAGGTGGCGCGCTTCCTATAATGAAGTCCCTTTCAAGACGGGCGCCGCGGTCGCAAGCCGCTGCGCCCGTATTGCCTTCATGCTGCATCTTTCTGTCATGTCACCTCATGCCTCGGCAACCGTGCTGCGCCAGTGCTACGTGGCGGCCTGCGCGGGAGATGCCGTGGGCGTGATGAACGTGCTGCGCGATGGGTGCGGCGCGGACCATGCTGCGGCCATGATCCGGTGGCGCGTCGATGGGAGGTGGCACTGGGCGGCGTCGCGAGGCGCATCCTCGGTCGAAGTGCTGCTGCATGCGGTGCGCGGCAATGGCATTGACGCCTGGCCCGTGGCCGATGCTGAAGTGCGCGGCGTGGTGTGGCTCGATTACCGCAAGTCGGGCGTGCCGCAATCCATGCAGCATGGTGCGGCGCCACAAGCCTTGCTGCCGCACTTTGCGCAAGCACTGCCGTTGTGCTGGCAACGCGTTGCTGCACGCACAGGCATCTCGCCTGCGCAGCCGGCCAGCCTGTGGTTGACCGATGCATTCCACCTGACGCGCCGCGAAGCCGATGTGGCCGATCTGCTGGCAAGCGGCTCCGACCCAGCCTGTATAGCGCGTACGCTGGGCATTTCACTCGACACGGTGCGCACGCACCTCAAACACGTCTATCGCAAGACCAACACGCACAGCCAGTGCGATGTGGTGCGGCTGATGCTGGCGCTGTCGGCGCGTCGGTAGGGGCGGCCGCGTTTTGATCAGGCAGCGGCCATCTTTGGTGGCGCCACGGCAGGGGTGCCGTCCTGGAAAAGAGTCTGCAGTTGCGCTCGCAGTTCGGGCGAATCGGTGTGCTTGTGCACGGAAACGGCATGCTGCACAGCCGCCTCCAGCAATTCGGCATCGCTGTCGGCGCTGATGGCGACCGAGCAGTTGGTCTCGCTGGGGAAGGCGCGGCAATCGATGTAGCGGCGGCCCATGGCGGTGCTCCTGAAATAACGAATGACGACGGCGCGACGTGGTGAATCACCGGTCGCGCGTCTCTTCGTTATAGGGTCGCCAAGGAAGCCCGTCGTCCCCCGTATGGGGTAGGGGCACTCACCTCGGAGAGCGGTGCGTCAGTCGAGGAAAACGTATTGCGCCAGGTACGGGCTACGGCCTTCCTGGCCTTCTTCCGTGCAGGGTTGTGCGGGTGCGATGCCGCCGTGGGTCTGCAGCCGCTGCACGTAGCGCACACCGCTCAACAGGCCCGCGCCGCCAACATTGGTGGCTTGCAACAGCAACAGCGGAATGGCACCGGCTTCCGAGGTGTTGGGCGCCTGCTGCAAGACTTTTCCAGTGATCTTGCTGCCGTCAGAGGCTTCCCAGCTTGGGCCTGCTCCGTGTTTGACGACGAGCTTGCCGCTGGCATCGTAAAGCTCCGCCAGTGGCGCCTTGAAGACCCACGCCAGAGGCTTGTCGCCGTCGCGCTTGCAAACGTAGATCTGCACCCCCGTGGCCGATAGCGTGGCGACGATGTGGTGTGCGTCGGCTGGCTGGAGCGCGGCGGGCGCAGTTTGCGCCATGGCTGTCTGCGCACTGGTCATTGCCAGTGCGAGCAGAAGGGCAGATGCGGTGCGGTGGCGAAAAGTTCGAGGCAGGCTGGTCATGGTCTTCCTTGTATAAGTGGCGTGCTTGTTCACGGAGCCAACTCCGCCCCACGTTCCTTCAACAACTCGCGCAGTACTGAACGATGGCAATGCGCTTCATCCTCGCAATAGCAGCCGACCGACAGATTGGTCTGGTGCGAGAGCGCGGCCAGCATGTCGAGCAGACGCGCGGCATCGCCGTCGCGCATTTCGGTGCGGAAGTGGCGCACGAAGGTTTGCCAGCCCTTGTTTTGCTGATCCTTGTCGTGCTCGGATTGGGCGGCCTGTGCCTGCTTGACGAGTTCGGGCGTGGGAGAGAGCAGCGGCATCCAGACGTCGTAGAAATCGCGGCTGGCGAATTCTTCCTTGGGCACGCCGCGCGGCGGGCGCCGCACGGTGCCGATGCGCAAGCCTTCACCTGGGTGACGCGGCTCGCCGAGCCGGACGATGCGTAGTGCCATGAAATGCCTCCGTGCGGATGCTGCGTGCTGCTCGTTGTGCTCAAGTGTTTCGCGTTACGAACCCTGCCGGTTCTGCACCGTCGGGAAGAAAACATCCTTCCACGACGCGGGCTTGTTCTTGAGCGTGCCCACGCGCTGCATGAATTCAGCATAGTGCGCGACGCCCACTGGCGTGGTCGTGAAGCGCGAATCTGGATCGTCCAGGATCTTCTTCACTTCTTCCGGCGAACTCTTCACCTTCGACTGCGCAATGTAGATCTGTGCGGCTTTGGTCTTGTCTTTGGCGATGAGGGCGTTGGCTTCATCCAGCGCGGCCACGAATGCCGCCGACAGCTTCGGGTTGGCCTCGTAGAACTTCTTGCTGGTGTAAGTCATGTCCAGCGTGATGTTGCCCAGTACGTCGACCGTGTTGAACACGCGGTGCAGGCCGGGCACCGCGGCCTCGGTGTACGAGAACGGCGGTGAGGCCATGTGACTGTTGATCTGGCTGCCGCCCGCCAGCATGACAGCGGTGGCGTCGGGGTGCGGCAGCGGCACGGTAATCGGGTCAAGCTTGTTGAACTGCTTGTCGCCGAAGGTTTTGGCGGCAGCCATTTGCAGCACCACGGCTGGCAGCGAAGTCTTGATGCCCGGCACGGCAATGCGGTCCTTATCGGAGAAATCCGCCAGCGTCTTCACGTTCGGGTTGCGCGTCATCAGGTACATCGACGAGGAGCTGAGCGACGACAGCCCGCGCACTTCCATCGCGCTGCCACGCGTCTTGTCCCACAGCGTGAGGAAGCCCGGCACGCCCAGCGAGGCGATGTCGAGCGCGCCCGAGAGCATGGCGTCGTTGATGACGTTGCCGCCGTCCAGGATGCGGTAGTTGACCTTTACGTCGCCCAGGCCGGCGGCCTTGGCCTGCTTCTCCAGCAGGTGCTCGCTGGCCATCACCATGATGGGCAGGTAGAGGATGCCGTAGCCGTGGGAGATGCGGATTTCGCTGGCTTCAGCGTGCGCGGTGCTGATGGCGCCGCCGAAGAGCGATGTGGCCAGCGTGGCGGCCATTGTTATGCGGAGGACGTTACGTCGGGTTTGCTGCATTGCTTGTCTCCTTGTCGTTGTTTGTATGGCTGTGTGTTGGTGGTGCATCTGGTGTTTCGTCCCCTGCCGGGGCCGACTCACTTTCTTTGTCTTGCCAAAGAAAGTAAGCAAAGAAAGGCGCGCCCGATGCGACGAAAGACTCCTTGAATTTCCGTGACCGCGCGGAGAAGGAGGCAAACTCGCTTCGCTCAAACAGGCCTCCTTCTTTTTTCCGCCCGCTCACAAAAATTCAAGGCGCCGCATAGGGCAGGGTACGGCCAAACCGTCTGGGCGCTTGCGTTGCGCCGATGCTCAGTTCTGCATGCCCCAGCGTTTGACGGTGCGGGCTTCCAGCGTGCGGAACACTAGGTTCTCGACGAGCAGGCCGATGATGATGACGGTCAGCAGGCCGGCGAACACTTCGGGAATCTGCAGTTGGTTTTTGTTCTCGTAGATGTACCAGCCGAGGCCGCCCTGGCCGGAGCTGACGCCAAACACCAGTTCCGAGGCGATCAACGTGCGCCATGCGAAGGCCCAGCCGATCTTCAGGCCTGTGAGGATGGATGGGAACGCGGCCGGGATGAGGATCTTGGTCAGATACCCCATGCCAGAAAGCCCGTAGTTGCGGCCCACCATACGCAGCGTGTTCGATACCGACAAGAACCCTGCATGCGTGTTGAGCGATACGGCCCACACCACCGAATGCACAATGACGAAGATCAGACTGCCGTTGCCCAGGCCGAACCACACGAGCGCGATTGGCAGCAGGGCGATGGCGGGCAGCGGGTTGAACATGGCAGTGAGCGTTTCCAGGAAGTCCTGCCCGAGCCGATTGCTGATGCCCAGTACCACCAACGCACACGACAACGCCAAGCCCAGCGCGTAGCCCGCCAGCAGCGTTTGCATCGACGTGCCGATGCGAGCAAACAGCGTGCCGCTGGCCAGGCCGGCCCACAGCGCCTGCACGGTATCGGAGAAGGTCGGCATCAACAGCGGGTTGTCGAGCCAGCGTGCACCGCCTTCCCACACGAGCGCCAGAACGACGAGGATGACGAGCTTGCGCAGCCATGCCTGCTCGTACAGGCGTTCAGCAATGGAGAGCGGTTTTTCCACCACGCCGATGCGCTCGAACGCCACGGGCGTGCTGTAGACGGGGGCGCGGTTGCTGATGTCGGTGGTGGCCGGCATGGAAAGGGTTTCAGTCTGCATGGGTTTCCTCCACCGTGCGGGCGAACAGCATGTCGTGAATCTCGGCTTCTAGCGCCTTGAAGCGCTCAGGATCATCATCGTCGCGCGCGAGGCTCGGCAGTTCGGCGCGCACCTGGCCGGGATGCGGCGAGAGAATCAGGATGCGGCTGCCGCAGCGGATCGCCTCCGGAATCGAGTGCGTGACGAACAGCACGGTGAAGCGCGTTTCATCCCACAGCTGCAGCAATTCGTCCTGCATCTTGCGGCGCGTGAGCGCGTCGAGCGCGGCGAAGGGCTCGTCCATCAGCAGCACGTCAGGTTCCATCGCCATGCCGCGGGCGATGGCCACACGCTGTTTCATCCCGCCCGACAGCATGTGCGGGTGGTGGTCGGCAAACTTGGTCAGATTGACCTTGTTGATGTAGTGCAGGGCGCGTTCTTCGGCTTCACGCGCGCCCAGCTTGCCCGTGGAGAGCAACGGGAACAGTACGTTCTCTTTCACCGTCTTCCATGGCAGGAGCTGGTCGAACTCCTGAAACACCATCATGCGATCCGGGCCGGGCTTGGTCACGGGCTGGCCCTTCAGGCGGATCTCGCCTTCGGTGGGCGTGAGGTAGCCGCCGATGGCCTTGAGCAAGGTCGATTTACCGCAGCCCGACGGGCCCAGCAGGATGTAGCGCTCGCCGGGATAGACCTGAAAGTCGACGCGGTAGGTGGCCGTCACCAGATGCTGGCGTGTCTTGTACTGCAGCGTGACGCCGCGCACGTCCAGCAGCGGTGGGGCCGTCGATGAGTTGGCCTGCATGATGTTGTCTCCTGTGTGTGTTTTTTTTGTCGGTATGGGTGGCAGCGTGGGGAGGCGTTACCGGATATCCACGTGGTACCGGAAATGCGCCGCCGCGCCGCGTGAGCGCCGCCATTCAAGCGGTATCCGGTCGTAGCCGCGCGCAACGCGTTCGATGACCATCACCGGATCGCCGGGCTGGATGCGCAAGAGACGCGCATACGTTGCGTTGACGGCCTCGGCGGTGAGTGTTTCTTCGGCGCTCGCAATGATCTGGCCGCAGTGGGATTCGTACAGCGGATACAGCAGGTCGCCAAACGCATCGAGTTCCAGCGTGGCGAGCGGGGCGAAACGGTCGTACGGCAACCAGATTTCTTCGGCCAGCATTGGCGCACCATCCAGCAGGCGCAGCCGTGTCAGGCGAATGACCGGTGAGCCGGTTTCTATCTGCAGGCCCGCAGCCGGTGCCGACGGCGCATCGAGCACGTCGCGCTTGAGGATGCGGCTCTCAGGAATGCGTCGCTCGCCGCTTTCACTCTGGAAGCGGAAGAAGCGGAACAAGGAGCTGGCAAAGCTGGCGCGCCGCACGAAGGTGCCGCGGCCCTGGAAGCGTTCGAGCAGCCCTTCGGCTACCAATACATCGACGGCTTTGCGGACGGTGCCGACCGCCACGTTGTACGTCTTGGCAAGCTCGGCTTCGGTCGGGATGGCGTCGCCCGGGCGCCAATGCTGCTGGGCGATCTGCGCGGCCAGATCGTCGCGCAATTGCTGATAGCGGGGCAGGCGGAGATCGGCGGGCATGGGTATCGGAAGTGGTCAACTATTCATCTATATGACTCGTCATTGTAGGGAGCTTGTGGGCGGGGGGCATTACAGGAAAACCCGCAGGGCCCGGTCGAATCGACACGGGCCCTGCGGGTTTTTGAGAGAACTGCGCGGTTAAGAATTAACGCATGGCGCGAGCCGAAGCCGGCAGCGGCTCGGTCTGTTGTGCCTTCGGACGGCGCAGCAGCCGCAGCGCATACCAAGCCAGCACAAGCGCACCGATGGCGAACACGATGTCACCCGGCACACGCAGCCAGACCAGCGTTTCCATCACTTTCGAGTGCACCACCTCCGGCGAACGGGCGTACCACATGCCCTTGGTGACGCTGGCCCAGGCCTGGTAGATGCCGGCCGGCAGCAGCGACATGAACACCATCATCGCCAAGCCGATGTTCAGGCCCCAGAACGCGGGCTTGAGCAGGCGATCGGCATGCAGGCTGCGCGCATACAGGCCGCGCAGGCAGAACAGCATCAGGCCGATACCGAGCATGCCGTACACCCCGAACAGTGCGGCGTGTCCGTGGGCGGCCGTCATGTTCAGACCCTGCACGTAGTACAGCGAAGCAGGCGGGTTGATGGCGAAGCCGAGCAGGCCGGCGCCGACGGTGTTCCAGAATCCCACGGCCACGAAGCACAGCACGGGCCACTTGTAGGCGTTGAGCCACGGCGTGCCTTGCGTGCGGCGATAGTTCTGCAGCGCTTCGAGCCCGATCAGCGAAAGCGGCACCACTTCCAGCGCAGAGAACACCGCACCCACCGAGATGATCGAGGTCGGGGTGCCCGTGAAGTACAGGTGATGCAGCGTGCCCAGGATGCCGCCGAACAGGAACACGATCGTCTCGGCCACGATGGCGCGGTTGGCGCTGGTGGCACGGATCAGGCCCAGGCGCGTGAAGATCAGCGCAATGACGGCGGTGGCGAACACTTCAAAGAAGCCCTCGACCCACAGGTGGACGAGCCACCAGCGCCAGTATTCGATCATCGAATAGTGCGTGTGTTGGCCCCACACCAGCGAGGTCGAATAGAACCCGCCGATGCACGTGGCCGACAGGAACACCATGGCGATCAGCCCGCGCGATTCCGACGGCGTCTTCAGTGCCGGCCACAGCGCGCGGCCCAGCAGCACGACCCAGAACAGCAGGCCGACGAACAGCAAGATTTGCCACACGCGACCCATGCTGGTGTATTCCAGCCCCTGGTTACCGACCCAGAAGCCGAAGTCCGCACCGCGATGTTGCAGCGTGCCAAGCCAGCCGGTCGCGATGGAGCCCACCACGATAAAGATCAGCGCCCAGAACAGCACATCAACGCCCAGCTTCTGGAACTTCGGTTCACGCCCCGACAGCAGCGGTGCAATGTACAGGCCCGTGGCCAGCCACGCCGTGGCAATCCACAGCACGCCAAGCTGCGTGTGCACGGTGCGGCTGATCACGTACGGCAGCACCTGCGCCAGGGGAATCCCGAAGAACGATTCACCCTCCACCGCATAGTGCGCGGTGATGGCGCCCATGCCGATCTGCACCAGCATCAGGCCGATCACGGCAAAGAAGTACTTGCGCGTGGCCTTCATCGACGGCGTGGCAACCACGTTGAGGAACGGATCGGCCGGCAGCGGCGCAGCCTCCTCTTCGTGCTTGCTGCTGCCGTGCAGCCACAGCATGGCGGCAATACCGCCCAGCAGCAGCACGATGCTGACCATCGACCACATGGCGGCACCGCCGGTCATGGTGTTGCCCACGAGCGGTTCATGCGGCCAGTTGCTCGTATACGAGATGTCGGTCTCGCCTGGGCGGTCGGCAGCGGCGGCCCACGACGTCCAGAAGAAGAACGCAGCCAGGGCTTCGCGATCGGCCGCCTCCGGCAGCACGCCGGTAGCCATGGCGTATTGATCACGCAGCGTTGCCAGCGACGGATCGGTGCCGAACAGGGCCTCGAAGTGCTGCGACACACCGCGGATGGCCTCTGCGCGCTCACGCGACACGGTCAGGATGTCGTGATTTGCGTCGTACGTATTGCGGCGCATTTCTTCCTTCACGCTGGCGTCGACGGCGGCTTGCTGCACGGTCGTCAACGGCGCATCGGTATCGAACTGCTGATGCGCGCGGATGGCTTGCAGCGCCGTGGCTTCACGGTGAAGCCAATCGGCAGACCAGTCAGGTGCCACGTAGCTGCCGTGGCCCCAGACGGTGCCAAGCTGCTGGCCGCCGGCTGCCAGCCAGGCTTCCTGGCCGCGCTGGATTTGTTCGCCGGTAAAGAGCACCTCGCCCACAGAGGTGACGACGGCATGCGGAATCGGCGGCGCTGCCAGATAGATCTGCCGGCCCAGATAGCCCAATGCTCCGAACGACAGGATGAAGATCAGGCCGAGCCACCGCCACAGCCTTTGGTTGTTTTTCATGACAAGGTTCCTTGCAGGATGCAATCGGAAATTCAGGCGCCGCCACCGCAACCACCGCAGCAGTGGCCAGCGCTGGCGGCAGATGCCACCTTGGTGATGGCAACGCGCCACGTGCCGGGGCCGCGCTCCAGGTAGTCCCAGGAAAACTGGCCCGGGCGCTCCACTTGAAACTGCGACTGCAGCGGGCGCGGATCGTGATCGTTGATCAGCTCCAGGCTCTGGCCGATGCCGAGTTCCCCGAAGGCGGAGAAGATGAGCGGATGGCGCTCGCGCGGCGCCAGCACGCGGAGGTCGAGCTGGATGGTGGAGGCGGACTGTGTCATGGGGATTCCCTCTGTGGGTGTCGCATCAAAAAGATGCATTAAGGATGCAACTATATTAGTGAGCAGAATCTCCGGCGTTATTGATGTATATCAGATGCTTGTTTTATGGGTATCTTGGTGTGGCAAATCACGCCACGACTGGGCTTGCATGCCACGCGGTGGGGTGAATGTGCCGGACGGGGCCGGTTTTCGTTTGCGCTGTATCAAAGCCCTAATGGCCGCCGGGGCCTAACGTGGAGCGGACGACACCAGACCGATACACGGGGGAAAAAATGAGCCGTCTTTACACCGTCCGCAGCCTGATGCGCGCGGGCTTGATTTCTGTGGTGCTGGGCGCACTGCTTGCGGGCACTGCGGCCCGCGCCGCCAGCGCCAAATTGCCAGGTGATTTTGGCCCGCCGCGCGGCGAGCCCATCCACGCCGTCCTCACGAGTCCGCCGCTTGTGCCACCGCCGGTTCACCGGAACTATCCAGCCAAGGTCATCGTGGAGCTGGAAGTGGTCGAGAAGGAAATGCAGATCTCCGAAGGCGTCAGCTACACCTTCTGGACGTTCGGCGGCACCGTTCCCGGCAGCTTCATCCGCGTGCGTCAGGGCGACACGGTGGAGTTCCATCTCAAGAATCACCCAAGCAGCAAGATGCCGCACAACATCGACCTGCACGGCGTGACCGGGCCGGGCGGCGGCGCAGCATCGAGCTTCACCGCACCTGGCCATGAATCGCAGTTCACCTTCAAGGCGCTCAACGAGGGCATCTACGTCTACCACTGCGCCACCGCGCCCGTGGGCATGCATATCGCCAACGGCATGTACGGCCTGATCCTGGTCGAACCGCCCGAAGGCCTGCCCAAGGTTGATCACGAGTACTACGTCATGCAGGGCGATTTCTACACGGCCGGCAAGTATCGCGAGAAGGGCCTGCAGCCGTTCGACATGGAAAAGGCCATTGACGAACGCCCGAGCTACGTCCTGTTCAACGGTGCCGAAGGTGCGCTTACCGGCGACAAGGCGCTGCACGCCAAGGTGGGTGAAACGGTGCGCATCTTCGTTGGCAACGGCGGGCCCAATTTGGTTTCCAGCTTCCACGTGATCGGCGCCATCTTCGATCAGGTGCGCTACGAGGGCGGCACCAACGTGCAGAAGAACGTGCAGACCACGTTGATCCCGGCAGGTGGCGCGGCGGTTGTGAAGTTCACCGCGCGCGTGCCCGGCAGCTATGTGCTGGTTGACCACTCGATCTTCCGAGCCTTCAACAAGGGCGCCATGGCGATCCTCAAGGTGGATGGCCCGGAGAACAAGCTCGTCTATTCCGGCAAAGAACTGGATTCGGTGTACCTGGGCGATCGTGCGGCACCCAATATGAGCGCCGTCACCAAGGCGACCGAGGCGTCGGTGAGCGGCACGCTGACCGTGCAGGATCAGGTGCAGGCTGGCCGCGCGCTGTTTGCGGGTACCTGCTCGGTGTGCCACCAGGGCAATGGCGCCGGCTTGCCGGGCGTGTTCCCGCCGCTTGCCAAGTCGGATTTCCTGGCGGCGGATCCGAAGCGCGCCATGAACATCGTGCTGCATGGCCTGAACGGCAAGATCAAGGTCAACGGGCAGGAATACGACTCCGTCATGCCGCCGATGACGCAGCTCAATGACGACGAGGTCGCCAACATCCTGACCTACGTGCTCAACAGCTGGGACAACCCCGGTGGCCGCGTGAGCGCAGACGACGTGAAGAAGGTGCGTGCCCAGCCGGCGCCTGCCAAGGCCGTGGCCGAACATTGACCGGATCTGCACGACCATGGGCCGCCTGACCTTGCACCTTGCTGCCATGTTGATGGCGCTGGCTAGCGCTGCCGCACAGGGCGCCGCCTATGTGCGGCTGCCCGGCGGCGACTTCGACAGCGTGCTGCCCCAGAACGCACCGGGGCAGCCGCAGCGGGTGCGCATCGAGCCGTTTGAGTTGCGCACCACGCCGGTCACCATCGGCGAGTTCCAGTCCTTCGTGCAACGTCACGAGGCCTGGCAGCGCGGCCGGGTGCCGCAAGTCTTTGCCGGCAAGGCCTACCTTGCCGACTGGGCCGATGCGACGCACGCCGATGCGCAAGCCTTGCCGCAAGCGCCGGTGACTGGCGTGAGCTGGTTTGCGGCCCGTGCCTATTGCGAAAGCGAAGGGGCGCGCCTGCCGACCTGGCTTGAGTGGGAATCCGCCGCCGCGGCCGACGCCACACGCGCAGACGCCCGCGACGACCCGCAATGGGCGCAACGCATTCTCGGCTGGTACGAACGACCCGCCACGCGAGTGTTGCCGCCCGTTGGCGGCCCGGCGGATGTCCATGGCGTGCGCGATCTGCACGGCCTGATCTGGGAATGGGTCGACGATTTCAACGCACTCTTTATCGCCGGGGACAGCCGCACGCAGGGCGACCCCGACAAGCAGAAGTTTTGCGGCGCCGGTGCCATCAGCATCGTGCGCCGCGACAGCTACGCCGTGCTGATGCGCGTGGCGTTGCTGTCATCACTTGAGGGCGCCGATGCCACGGGAAGCCTTGGCTTTCGCTGTGCCCGATCCATCAACGGAGAACGTCCATGACGCTTCTTAAGCAACTTTGCCGTGCCTTCGTGGCACTTATGCTGGCCGGTGCCGCAGCCGCCGCGCTTGCTGCCGGGCCCGTCGCTTCGGGCTCGCTGTATCAATCTGACGTGGCGTTGACCGACCAGAACGGCCGCGTCTTCCACCTGGCAGACCTGCGCGGCGAGCCGGTACTCGTGAGCATGTTCTATTCGTCGTGCCAGATGGTCTGCCCGATGATCTTCGAGACCATTCGCGCCACGCTCGCCAAGGGCGGAAAGCCCGCGCACGAC
Source organism: Burkholderiaceae bacterium 26 (assembly GCA_000955795.1). Taxonomy (GTDB): domain Bacteria; phylum Pseudomonadota; class Gammaproteobacteria; order Burkholderiales; family Burkholderiaceae; genus Ralstonia; species Ralstonia chuxiongensis. The sequence continues at coordinate 408,516 of JYOB01000001.1, read as the reverse complement.
GGCGTGCGGGTGCTGATGGTGACGGTCGACCCGGAGCGAGATTCCGTTGCGGCGCTCAAGAAGACGGCCAACGCGCATGGCGCCGACGACCGCTGGCAAGTCGCCCGCGCAAACGCCAGCGGCACGCGCGAGGTGGCCGCGCTGCTGGGCGTGCAATACCGGCGCCTGGCAGATGGCGATTTCAACCATTCGAGCACGATCCTGCTGCTGGACGCAGAAGGGCGCATCACCGCGCGCACCAATACGCTGGGCGCGGTTGATCCGAAGCTGGTGGACGCGATGCGCAAGCTGGTGGCGGCACAGCGCTGAGCGCGCCGCGCCGGATGTCTAGGCTTTGGTGTAGGCGGCGACCGTCTGTGTCTGCACGCCAAGGCCGTCGATGCCCAGGCGCATGGTGTCACCGGCCTTGAGATAGCGCGGGGGCTTGGCTCCCATGCCCACGCCGGGCGGCGTGCCGGTGCAAATCAGATCGCCCGGGTGCAGCGTCATGAAACGGCTGACGTAGCTCACCAGATGCGCCACGCCAAACACCATGGTCGCCGTGTTGCCCCGCTGCGCACGTGCGCCATTGACGTCGAGCCATAGGCCAAGCGCTTGCGGGTCGGGTACTTCGTCACGCGTGACCAGCCACGGGCCGACGGGGCAGAAGGTATCGCAGCCCTTGCCCTTGTCCCACGTGCCGCCGCGCTCAAGCTGGAACTCGCGCTCCGACACATCGTTCACCACGCAATAACCGGCAACGTGCGAGAGCGCTTCTTCGCGGGAAACATCGCTCGCCGTCTTGCCGATCACCACACCGAGTTCAACCTCCCAGTCGGTCTTTTCAGAGCCGCGCGGCAGCATGACCGCATCATTGGGGCCGTTCAGAGCGCTGTTTGCCTTGAGAAAGAGGATGGGCTCAGCAGGAGGCGGCAAGCCGGCCTCGGCTGCGTGGTCGGCATAGTTCAGGCCGATCGCGATGATCTTGCCGATGCCGGTCCATGGCACGCCAAAACGGCTATCCGGCATCAAGGGCAAGGCGGCGATGTCGACGCCCGCGAGCTGCGCGAGGGCAGCATCGGACAACTGCTGCGGGCCCAGTTCGCCAACCACACCAGACAGGTCGCGCACGCGGCCTTGTGTATCGATCAAGCCTGGGCGTTCTGCGCCGGGCGCCCCCACGCGTACGAGCTTCATTGCGCGCCTTTCTTGGGGGCTTCCTTGGTCGATCGGGTAGGGCGTCCGGCCTCGGCCAGGCTGCTTGCCACGACGCTCAGCACTTCCTTGGCGGTGTTCTCCGAGTGCAGGCGTAGCACCTGCGCCAAGCGCGGGCGGCCGGGCTCCCGAAGAGCGGCCATGATGGCTTCGTGTTCTTCGTGCGATTCCTGCCAGCGCAGCGTGTCGGCATTGGCCGCGCCGCGCGCACGGTGCACCTTGCTCATCAAGGTCGCATAAATGCCAGCCAGCACGGGGTTGGCCGTGCCATCGATGATGAGCTGGTGAATTTCCTGGTTGATGCGGAAGTACTCGGTGCGCCTGCCCGCCGCATGCGCTTCAAGCATTGCCTGGTGCTTGCGTTCCAGGCGCGCCAGAGCCACCTCGGACAGCCGCGCCGCTGCCAGTTCTCCAGCCGTGAATTCCAGCCCATGCAGCGTTTCAAAGGTGGCGCGCAGTTCATCCAGATCGAGCGGGGCGACGCGGTAGCCGATGTACTGCCGATGCAGCACCAGACCCTCGGCCACCAGCACCTTGAGCGCCTCGCGCAGCGGCGTCTTGGAAACATCGAACATTTCACAGAACGCACGCTCGTCGATGCGGGCGCCGGGCGGCAGTTCGCCTTCTTCAATGAGGGTGCGCAGGCGCGAGGCGATTTCGGCTGACATGCCGAGCGTTCGCAGGCGAGGGGATTGGAGCAGCGGTTGAGTCACAGACGTCACCAGAATGGGGAAGATGCACCACAAAAGGCTATCACACACCGATATTGTGCTTTTCGTATTCAATAAAATCAATAACTTACAGATGTTGTAATTACAGATTACGTATCCTATACTCGGCCACGTTGCGCAACACAAACCAATCAAATCGACTTAGGAGGTCGTTTCGGTGGGCGGAGTTGGGGCGGATCGGCGTCAAGACCGGCCCCCAAGCCCGTTTTCCGAAACGACTTCCGGAGCTACCAGGAGACACGCGTAATGGAAACCACAAGCCCGGCCCCGGCCATGGCGCTAACGGAGACGAAGAGCTCTGTGCGCTGGAAGATTTTCTTGATGATGTTGATGCTGATTTCCATCAACTACGTCGACCGCGCATCGTTGTCGGTCGCCATGCCGTTGATTGCGAAGGAATTCAACATCGGCCCGGCGGCGCAAGGCTTACTGCTGAGTTCGTTCTTTCTGACGTACGCGCTCATGCAGATTCCGGGCGGCATGCTGGCCGACCGCTTTGGGCCGCGTGTGGTGATTGCCGGCGCCACACTGGGCTGGGGCTTCTTCCAATCCATTGCGGCGCTGTGTACCGGTTGGGTGCCGCTACTCGTCACGCGTCTTGGCCTGGGTGCGGCCGAGGCGCCCATCTACCCCGCCGGCGGCAAGCTCAACGCCATCTGGATGACGCAGAACGAACGCGGTCGCGGTGCCACGCTGCTCGACGGCGGCGCGCCGCTGGGCGCGGCACTGGGCGCACTCATCATCGCCGGGCTGATCGCCGAATTCGATTCATGGCGCACGTCGTTCGTGGTGGCTGGTATCGGGACGATGGTGGCGGGCCTCTTTTCGTGGTGGTACATCCGCAACCACCCGCGCGAGCATCCGTCCGTCAATGATGCTGAAGCCTCCTACATCGAGGAGGCACATGCCGCCGACCAGGCCGCTGAACCCGCCGCTGTCAGCGGCAACGTGCTGGACTTCTTCAAGTACCGCTCGGTGTGGGGCATGTTCTTCGGCTGGATGTGCTTCAACGCATTGTTCTACGGTCTGCTGACCTGGATGCCGACCTATCTGTCGAAGGTGCATGGGCTGGACATCAAGGAGATGGGCGGTGCCGTGTTCACCATGTTCTTCTCCGGTTTTGTGGGCGAGATGGTGGGCGGATGGATTGCGGACAAATGGATGGCCACCGGGGCATCGCGAGCCCGGGTGCTGCGCACGCTGTTCGGCATTGCTTCGGTACTGGCCACGATCGCCATCTACACGGTGGCGCGCTTCAAGGAGCCGGTCGTCGTGGTGGCCCTGTTGTCGACCACGCTGTTCTTCCTGCGCTGGTGCGGCCTGTTCTGGTGCATTCCGTCGATCCTGGGAACGCGCAAGCGTGTGGGTTTCCTGGGCGGCACGATGAATCTGGGCGGCAACTTCGCGGGGGTCGGCATGCCGATCATCGTCGGCCTGATCGTGCAGACGACCGGTTCGTACGACATGGCGCTGATGCTGTTTGCGGCCGCCGGCGCGGGCCTCTTCATCTGCTCGACGCTGCTGATCGACTACAGCAAGAAGCTGCCGGTCTGAGCTGCGATGAACCAACGTAAGCCAACGCCATTTGCCTGCGGCGCGGCGTTTGCTTCCGACTCCTGACGACAAGCTGCAACCGTACTCATCAACATAACAAGCCGGCCCCGGTGCCCACACTCGCGTGCACCGGGGCGCGCAAACCACGAAGAAGACTCCCATGACAAAACGCATCAAGCTCGGCATGCTCACGCCATCGTCCAACACGGCGCTGGAACCCATTACCAGCGCCATGGTGAGTGGCCTGCCCAATGTGAGCGCGCATTTCTCGCGCTTTACCGTGACGGAAATTTCGCTGCGCGACCAGGCGCTTGGGCAGTTCGATCTGGAGAAGATCCTGAACGCCGCCAAGTTGCTGGCCGACGCGCACGTCGACGTGATTGCCTGGAACGGCACGTCGTCGGGCTGGCTGGGCTTTGAGAAAGACGAGGCGCTGTGCCGTCAGATCACGGAAGCCACCGGCATTCCGGCCACCACGTCAGTGCTGGCGCTCAACGAGATCCTGGCCGAAACCGGCGCACGCGATTTCGCGCTCGTTACGCCGTATCTGGACGACGTGCAGCAGCGCATCGTGCAGAACTATGCGCGCCACGGTTTCAAGTGCGTGGCCGAGCGCCATCTGGACTTGCACGTCAACCACAGCTTTGCCGACGTGGAAGAAGACACCATCCGCACCTTGGTGCGCGACGTGGCGCAGCAAAAGCCGGCCGCCATCACCACGTTCTGCACCAACCTGCGCGCGGCTCACCTGGTTGAAGCGCTGGAAGCGGAAACGGGCATCCCCGTGTACGACACCATCTCGACCGTCGTGTGGAAATCGCTGCGGCTCGCAGGCGTCGACACGCGCGAGCTGCGTGGCTGGGGCCGCCTGTTCTCGGACGTTGCTTAACGGAATGAAGGAGCGCTAAGCATGTCCACGGAACTCGACCTGGTGATCCGCAATGCGGATGTGGTGACCGCGTCCGACCGCTTTACCTGCGACATCGGTGTGCGCGATGGCCGCATCGCCGTGCTCGGCCACGGCTTGCCGCGCGGCGCGCGAGAGATGGATGCCAGCGGTCTGCTGGCGCTGCCCGGCGGCGTCGACGGTCATTGTCATCTCGACCAGCCCATGCCCGACGGCATGCGCATGGCCGACGATTTCTTTACCGGCACGCGCGCGGCCATCTGCGGCGGCACGACAACGGTGATCCCGTTTGCTGCGCAAGAGAAAGGCGGCTCGCTGAAGGCGGCGGTGGCCGATTACCACCGGCGCGCCGAGGGCCGCGCGGTGGCCGATTATGGCTTTCATCTGATCGTGGCCGACCCCACGCCCGACGTGCTGAAGCACGAACTGCCGGAGCTGATTCGCCAGGGCTACACCTCGTTCAAGGTCTACATGACGTATGACGACCTGAAGCTGTCCGACCGCGAAATGCTCGACGTGCTGGACGTGGCCAAGCAGAACAACGCCCTGGTGATGGTGCACGCGGAAAACGCCGACTGCATTTCCTGGCTGACGGAGAAGCTGGTCGGCGAGGGCCGTATCTCGCCGCGCTTCCATGGCCTGTCGCGCCCGGCAGCCGTGGAGCGTGAAGCCACGCACCGGGCCATCACCTTTGCCGAATTGGTGGATGTGCCGATCCTGATCGTGCATGTCTCCGGCAAGGAAGCCATCGAGCAGATTCGCTGGGCACAAAGCCGTGGCTTGCAGATCCTGGCCGAGACCTGTCCGCAATATCTCTACCTGACCGCGGAAGACATGGGCCTACAAGGTGACGATGGCTACGAAGGTGCCAAGTGCGTCTGCAGCCCACCACCGCGCGATCCGGAAAACCAGGCGGCTGTGTGGCGTGCGCTTGCAGGGGGCGTGTTCAGCGTGTTCTCTTCCGACCATGCGCCGTTCAACTATGACGACCCGGAAGGCAAGAAGCTTGGTGGTCAGGCGCAACCGTTCGACCATATTCCCAACGGCGTACCCGGTATCGAGACGCGATTGCCGCTGCTGTTTGATGGCGTTGCGCGCGGCAAGCTGTCGCTGCACCAGTTTGTAGAGCTGACGTCGTATCGCCCGGCACGGCTGTACGGTTTGTACCCTCGCAAGGGCACGATTGCCGTGGGGGCCGATGCCGACATCACGCTGTGGGATCCGGAGCGCCGCGTGCGTATCACCAACGATGCGTTGCATCACGCGGTCGACTACACGCCCTATGAAGGCATCGAAGTGACCGGCTGGCCGGTGCATTGCTTCTCGCGCGGCGAGATGCTGGTCGAAAACGGCAAGTACCTCGAACCGGCACCGGGGCGCGGGCAGTTCCTGCCGGCGGGCGCGCCGTCGCTGGTTTGACGGTTTTGGTTGGGTTCTCAAAATTTCATCATGCGTATTCTGGTCGTCAATCCCAATATCTCCGAGAGCGTGACGGAGTTGATTCATGCCGAGGCGCGTCGCTCCGTGTCACCCGGCACCACCCTCACGATGGCGACGGCGCCATTTGGCGTGGCCTATATCGAAACGCGCTTCGAAGCACTGGTGGGCGGCTACGCCACTGCGTGCGTCGTCGCCGAACATGCCGGTCAATTCGACGGCGTGGTTGTCGCGGCGTTTGGGGACCCCGGCCTCGCGGGCATCAAGGAGCTGTGCAATGTGCCGGTGGTCGGCATGACAGAAGCGGCGCTGGCCAGCGCCTGCCTGCTCGGCCAGCGTTTTTCGATCATCGCCATTTCGAACCGTATCCAGGCGTGGTACCGCGAGTGCGTAGCCGCCAATGGGCTGTCGTCGCGGCTGGCAAGCGTGCGCTCGTTGCAGCAGCCGCTGCGCGACATCGGCAGCGTGCAGGAAGACCATGCGGCACGGCTGGAAGAACTCAGCCTGCAGGCAGTGCGTGAAGATGGCGCTGACGTGATCATCGTGGCCGGCGCACCGCTTGCCGGGCTGGCCCGGACACTCAAGGACCGCATTCCCGTGCCGGTTGTGGACGGCGTCTCCAGCGCCATCCGCCATTGCGAGAGCCTGATTGCGCTTGCCCCGAACGGCGCAGCGGAAGGCAGCTTTGCGCGTCCGCCGCACAAGCCAAACCGTGGGTTGCCTCCTGCGCTGGCTGCCATGCTGGCGTAAGCGGGTTGTCTCACTGCCCTGGAGGGCGGGCCGATGTGGCGAGAGGTACGATGCGCTATCTGCACCTGATCGAACTTCGTATCCGCCATGTCTCTCCGCGCCTTGAGAACGCTCGTTGCCATCGCCCGCCACCGCACGTTTGCGCGGGCCGGCGAGGCCATCGGGCTCACGCAGTCGGCTGTCAGCCTGCAAGTCAAATCGCTGGAAGAGGAGTTCAACGTCCGCCTGTTCGACCGCTCCCGCCGCGAGCCCGCGCTGACAGAGGCAGGCCGCATCGTGCTCGCCCAGGCCGAACAGATCCTCGCGCTGTATGACCGCATTCCCGATGCGCTGAGCGATGAGCGGGCGCTGGTGGGCCGGTTGCGCATCGGCGCCATCCAGACCGCGCTATCCGGGCCGCTGCCCAATGCGCTGCTAGCCATGCGGACGGCGCATCCGGGCCTGCGCGTGCACGTGGCCGCCGGCATGTCGGCCGAGCTTGCACAGCGCGTTGCCGACGGCGAACTGGATGCCGCAATCACGTCGCACCCCGTGCGGCCGCATCCGGCAGAACTGGTGTGGTCGACGCTCTATGAAGACCGCTTCTGGCTGCTCGCCCCCGCCCAATACGCCGAACACGATGCGCGCGCGCTGCTGACCGAGCTGCCGTTTATCCGCTTTGATGCGCAGGCCTGGGCCGGCCGCATGATTGCTTCGGAACTGCGGCGCCTGGGCGTGCGGGTGCGTGAAGAGATGGTGCTCGACAACAAGGACACGATCGTGCGCATGGTGGCAAGCGGATTGGGCGCCGCCGTGGTGGCGCTATCCGACTCCGAGCTGACGCAATTGCCGCCCATTGCCCGTTTGGCGTTCGGCCAACCGCAATTGCACCGCGCAGTGGTACTGCTTGAACACCAATCGCGGACTGCACAGCGCTTTACCCAGGCATTGGCCGATGCCGTGGTCGCTTCTGCAATGAGAATTTCTCATTGATCGCCAGATAAATAACAATTATTGCTGCTGTGACTGCGTGATAGCTTGGCGGTGTTCCTGTTTCTCGCCGAGCACCTCATGCCGTTCTGTACGTTCCTCTGCCTCTCGCCCGCATTGCGGGCACGCCACGATGCAGGAGCGCGGCCATGACCGCTGCAATCCTGCTCGCTCTCGCGCCTGTCGCGCTTCTGGTGGCGCTCGGCCATTGGCTCAAGCGCTCCGCCTTCCTCGCCGAGACCTTCTGGCCGCAGGCTGAGCGGCTCTGCTACTACGTCCTGTTGCCCGCGCTATTCATGCATGGTCTGGCGACCGCACACATGCAGTCTTTGCCCGTCCTGCCGTTGGTGCTGACGTTGATTGGCGCGACATTGCTGGTGGCTGTCGGGTTGATGCTCACCCGACCGTGGATGCAAGTGGACGGCGCGGCGTTCACCTCGGTGTTTCAAGGGGCGGTGCGGTTCAACAACTATGTAGGCGTGTCGCTCGCCACGGGCATCTTCGGTGCCAAGGGGATTGCGCTGGCGGCCGTGTGCAACGCCGCGATTGTGCCGACAGTCAATCTGCTGTGCGTGCTGGTCTTCGCCCGCTATGGCTCCGTGCGCCTGAGTGGGCGCTCGCTCGTGCGTCAGATCGTGACGAATCCGCCGGTGGTGGCCTGCACGCTGGGCATTGCCATGCAGGCGCTGGGGCTGCAGATGCCTGCGGCGATCGAGCCTGCGGTGCGGGCGCTCGGGGTGGCGTCCATGCCGCTGGGCCTGCTGTGCGTGGGGGCCGCGCTTAACTTCAGCGGCGTGCGTTCGTGGGCGCAGCCGGTGTTCGTGTCGTCGGTCATCAAGTTCCTGGCCATGCCCGTGTTGACGCTGGCCGTTGGCCACGCATTGGGCCTGACCGATGCCGCCCTGATCGTGGCACTGCTGTTCCAGGCGCTGCCCACGGCATCCTCGTCGTACATCATGGCGCGTCAACTGGGCGGTGATGCGCCGCTCATGGCCGGCATCACCGCCGCGCAGACGGTGATGGCCGCAGCAGCCATGCCGGCCGTGATGACGCTGCTGGCCCTTACGCGTGGGTTACCCCAAGGGTTGCTGTCGGCGTTGTGAGCCAGAAGCGTCAGCGGGATCGATGGTTCAGAGGTGCACCACATCCAGCATGGCCTGCACAAACGCCTTTGGCGCTTCCTGCGGCAGGTTGTGCCCGATGCCGCCACCGATGTTCCGGTGCTGATACTTGCCCGTGAACTTCTTCGCATAGGCTGACGGCTCCGGATGCGGTGCGCCGTTGGCATCGCCTTCCATGGTGATGGTGGGTACCGTGATGGCCGGCGCGGTGGCCAGGCGCTGTTCCAGCGCGTCGTACTTCGATTCACCCTGCGCCAGCCCCAGGCGCCAGCGGTAGTTATGGATGACGACGGCGACGTGATCGGGGTTGTCGAATGCGGTGGCGCTGCGGTCGTACGTGGCGTCGTCAAACTCCCACGTGGGCGACGCGAGCTTCCAGATCAGGCGGTTGAACTCCTTGCAGTTGGCGGCGTAACCCTGCGCGCCACGCTCCGTCGTGAAATAGAACTGGTACCACCACGCAAATTCCGCGGCCGGTGGCAACGGCTTGCGGTTCGCCTCCTGGCTGCCGATCAGGTAGCCGCTGACAGATACCAGCGTCTTGCAGCGTTCCGGCCACAGCGCCGCGATGATGTCCGCCGTGCGCGCGCCCCAGTCGTATCCGCCAAAGTGCGCCTGCTTGATCTTCAATGCGTCCATGAACGCGATGATGTCGACGGCCAGCGCCGCCTGCTGTCCGTTGCGCGGCGTGTCCGCCGAGCGGATGCGCGTCGTGCCATAGCCGCGCAGATACGGCACCAGCACGCGATAGCCTGCCGCCGCCAGCGCGGGCGCCACCTCTGCATAGCTGTAGATGTCATACGGCCAGCCGTGCAGCAGGATCATCACGGGGCCGTTCTTCGGTCCAAGGTCTGCGTAGCCGATGTTGAGCACGCCGGCATCGATCTGCTGCAGCGTGTCGAACGGGTTGGCTTGTCCGGCCAGCAGCGCGCTTGCATTGGAGGACGGTGCCGGTTGCGCATGCACAAGTTCGGCCAGCCCGAGATCGAGCACGCCAATGCTGGCGATGGTGGTGCCCAGAAGGCGGCGACGGCGGAGGTTGACGGGGTTCGACATGGGGGTTCTCTCTTTGCGGTGGTTGGGGCAGGGATTAGTGAACGAGCTTGACCAGCGGCTCACCGGACTTCACGACATAGGTCGCCAGTTCCGATGCCTTGCCGCTGCCAACGTTTCTTGCCGAGTGCGCAATGCCGGCCGGAATGAACAACGAATCGCCGGTCTGCAGCGTCACGGGAGGCTGGCCATCCAGCCGGTATTCGATCGTGCCTTGCAGGACGTGGGCGATTTCCTCGCCGGGGTGGACATGCGCGGGGGCGAATGCACGCTCATCGAAATCCACGCGCACTTGCAGGGTTTCGCGACCTGGCACGCTCAGGTCGTGGTGGACGAGATCGGTCCGATGCAGGCCTGCGGCTTGCGCAAACGCGTTGTGCGCGCCCAGGGCGCCTGCCAGTACGAGCAACGTTGCGGTCAATCGGGTCGGTTGCATGAGGGCTCCAGTGATCAAGGATGGATGACGAGGCGGGGTCTTGTTTGCCTCGTTTCCAGCATTGGGCGCCTGCGATGTATCCGGTCGGTTTCACGATGCCGCCGATTTGTATTGCTTTGTAGCAACGGGCATCGATGGACGGGGTTTTGTATGCGTTTGTATCCGGCGGCAGCTCCGGTACATGCCCAGACAAAACGCACAGCACATCGCTACGTGCCGGATACGTCAGGCGCCTTAAATGCATTCCGTGGCCAAGACGCCGGGCCAACGCAAAGCAAGGCACCGGCAGGCCGCGCAATCGCAAACCAACCGTTCAAAGGAAAACGATCATGACCCGCAATCTCGCCAAGACCCTTGCTGTTGTTGCACTCGCTGTGGCCGCTGCCGGGGCCCAAGCCGCTTCGTCAGTCGGCGCACGCGACCCGTACACCGATGGCGCCCGCGCCGTACAAAGCGCGGTGGACGCCTATACAGAGGGCGCCCGTTCGTCTGATGTCTATACGGACGGCGCGCGTGCCACCGACATCTACACGGATGGCGCCCGCAGCGCGAATCCGTACTACGACGGTGCGCACGCCTGAAGCGGCGACCTCGCGTACACCCATCCCACTGAGAACCGAACAGATAACAAGGACCCGACATGTTCAACCGCAAAGCCGTCTCCATCGCAGCGCTGGCACTTGGCATGGCTGCCAGTGCGCCCCTCTTTGCCGCCACGGCGGCCGATGCCAATCAACCTTCCGTCGTGATCGTGCACGGCGCCTTTGCCGATGGGTCCGACTGGGCCAAGGTGATCCCGCTGCTGCAGGCCAAGGGCGTGAAGGTGCAGGCGGTGCAGAACGGGCTGAACTCGCTGGCTGACGATGTGGCTGCAACGCGCCGAGCGATTGGCAATCAGGCCGGCAAGGTTGTGCTGGTCGGGCACTCGTGGGGTGGCACGGTCATCACGGAAGCCGGCGCCGACAGCAAGGTTGCCGGGCTGGTGTATGTGGCTGCGTTCGCGCCGGACGCCGGGCAGTCGACGGAAGAAGTGGGCAAGGATTACGCGCCCGCGCCGGGTATCGGCAAGCTGGTGGCGGATGCCAACGGCTATCTGTCACTGCCCCCAGCGGCGCTGGCGAGCGACTTTGCGCAGGATGTGCCCGCTGCCCAGGCGCGCGTGATGGCCGCCACGCAAGGGCCCATCAAGGCGACGGCATTTGCCGAGCGCACCACGGTGGCAGCGTGGCAGAGCAAGCCGTCTTGGTTCATCGTCAGCGCGCACGACCGGATGATCCAGCCCGACCTGGAGCGCGCCATGGCCAAGAAGATTGGCGCCAAGGTGACGACGCTGCCGACGAGCCACGTCCCGCAGCAGTCGCGGCCGCAGGATGTGGCCAAGGTGATTCTCGATGCAGTGCAAGCGGTCGAGGCGCGCAACTGAGGCCGCGCGTGTTGTCTGCGCGTCAGTTTGGGCGTTGGCCCATGGCGCGCAGGAAAGTCTGCTGCGCGGTCAGCAACTCGCGGTAGGTGAGCGCGCGGTAGTCGAGCGCATGGGTGCGCGCCACCTCCGCCACACGTGCTGCCAGCGCCGGATAGTGCCGGTGGCTATACGTCGGGAAGAGGTGATGCGTCAGGTGCCAGTTCAGGCCGCCCAGCCAATAGCCGATCCACGCCGGTTGCGGTTGCCAGTCGCAGGCGGTGTGGAATGCATGCTCGTGCCACGTGTGCGGCAACTGGCCCGATTCGGGCGGCAGATAGAACGTCACGTCTGCCCAGTGCGTGCCCAGAATCAGCGCCACCAGCACGCACGAGGCCAGCATCTGCCCTGCAAAGTAGCTGAACGCCACCCAGCCCCAGCCGAGGCCAAGTTGATGCGCCACCCATGCGGGCACCGCCACGGCAATCAGCAGGTGCAAGGTCTTGGCACACAGGAACGTTGCCCAGCCGCGCAGGCCAGGCAACACGCGGTCTGTGGTCAGCGGCGTGAGGCCGAGGCGATCCGACCAGTCGTAGATCCAGTTGATGTACGGCAACGACAGCGCGGCAATCAGCGGCCAGTAGCGATGCTGGTAGCGAAAATGCGGATACCACGGCTGAAAAGGCGTCTGCCGCAGGAAGCGGTTGGCGGCGGTGTCCAGGTCGTAGTGCTCCACGTTGGCATGCGCGTGGTGATAGTGCACATGGCGCACCGCCCAATAGGCCGGTTCGATGCCGAGCGGGATGGCAGTCACGCGTGTCAGGAAGCGGTCCAGCCATGGCCAGGGGGAAAGCGCGCGGTGTGCGCCGTCGTGCAGCACGTTCATCGCCAGCAGCATCGCGATGAACGGAAAGGCCACATAGGCGAGCACGAAAATCATCGTGCTCTTGGCCGTCACCATGGCCCCATACAGCAGTGCAGAAACTACGACAAGGAAGGCGCCCTTGGCGACGAGGCTCGCATCGGCAAAGCGGTGGTCGCCGCTTGCTTGCAGATGTTCATGCGCGGCCCGGCGCAAATCGTCGGCCAGCGACGACGAGCGCGGTGAAGCGTAGCGGAGCTTAGCGAGATTCGGCATGCGGCGATGAAGAAAGCGGCGATTCGGCGCGCAGCGCGTGCCATAGTCCGCAGACTAGGCCATGCAACCCGAGTGCAACGGCCAACGTGTCGGACAACGCATCGCCCGCGCCGCATGCGCCGATCATCAACACGGGCAGTGCAAGCGCCAGCAGCGGCCACAGCCAGCGGCCCCAGGCGCGCCCATCCGACAAGCCGCCCAGCGCCAGCGTGAGCAGCAGGATGAGCGTGAACCAAACCGCTTGCCAATGCCCGGGCCACAGGCCGTCGGTGCGCACGTAGTCGATCACCACGCCAAATAGCAGCACACCGCCCGTGGCGATCCAGCCAGCGGGCGTGGCGCGCGTATCGCGTTGCAACTGCGGCGTGTGCAACCCCAGCCATTGCAATGCGGGCACCACGTTGGCCCAGAACGGGTTGTCGCTGCGGGTGGGCTTGTGCACGCCGTAGCGGATGGGCACGTCGGGCAGCGCGCGTTGATAAGTGCCGAACAGCTTGTCCCACAGGAGCAGCGTGCCGCCGAAGTTGCGGTCGACGTATTCCGGGTTGCAGCCGTGATGTACGCGATGGTTGGCAGGCGTGACCATGAAGCGGTCCAGCACGCCCGAGCGGCCGACCAGTCCGCAGTGGTTGTAGAACTGCACCGAGTAATGCAGGCCGGACACCGCCACGAACATCTCTGGCGTGACACCCAGCAGCGCCAGCGGCACGAAAAATGGCAGCGATGTCAGCGACGACAGCCACGCGTTACGCACGCCCAGCGACAGGTTGAAATGCTCGCCTTCGTGATGCACCGCATGGATCGCCCACAGAAAGCCCAGTTTGTGGTGCGTGCGGTGCAGCCAGTAGAAGCCCAGATCCCATGCGACAAAGGCGAAGGCCCAGCCCGCAATCGGATACCAGCCATCCACCCAATGCAGGCTGGCATGGGCATACAGCCACGTGAAGCCCGCTACCTCCACGCCGCGGCACAGCCACATCAGCACGTGGCCCGAGTTCAGATTGAGGATGACGTCGCGCCACGGCACCGGTTGGCCGCGCCACCACTTCAGCGCAGCCAGTTCCAGAAGCACGCAGCCGAGCATCAATGCAAGCGGTAGAGCAAAGGCATTCATGTCGACACCGGTTCGATGGAGAGCGTTGACGCGCGCCGCGCCAACCATTGACGGGCGGCCATGCCGCACAGCACGCCCACGGCCACGCCCGCCGACAGATCGAGTGCGACGTGCCGGCGCGTCTGGATCGTGGCGTACAGGATGCCGAGCCCCCAGGCTGCTGCAAGCACCGTGCGAATCGGCTTGCGCGCGTCTGCCAGCGCCCACACGGAAAGCAGCGTGAGCGCCCCGTGCAGCGAGGGCAGGCAGTTTTGGCTCGAATCCACGGCGATCAGCATGCGTTGCACACTGGCCGGCAGCGATGCATCCGCCAGCGGCGGGTAGTGCAGCGTGGTCGGCCACAGCAGGAACACCGCACCGCTCACCAGCGCGCTCATCTGCATGGCGCGTTCCAGCCAGGGCAGGCGAGACATGTCGGCCTGCAGATACGCCAACGGAATCAGCGCGAAGAACGACACGTACAGCCAGATGCCTGACGTGCTGAACGGAATCGCGCGGTCCAACGCGGTTTCTGGCACGACCGTGCCCACGCCTTGCAGAAGGCCGCACAGACCATAGACGAGGCCCACCGAACACCAGCCCAGGGCCATATGACGCAGGCGCGTGGCAAGCGGGCTCATCGTGCCGCTCCCGACGCCGCGAGCCGAACGATGCGGCGGCGCTTGGTGGTGAAATCGGTGGCGATGCGCTCGGGCGTGGCGTGCCATGTCACGCGCGATGCATCGACGCCCTGGCAGGCGAAGACATCCGCCAGATGCGCCTGGCACGCGCGGGCAATGTCGGCGTCAGCGGGGTGGATGGACAACGCCAGCGTGCACGCATCGGTTTGCACCAGGCGGTAATCGGCATGCAGCGGCAGCGCCTGGGCCAGCGCCCGTGAACACACGTCCGCAAACAGCGTAACGGAGCCGCCGCCCAGTGCGGGCAGGACGAGTGTGTCGTCGCAGCGGCCTTCGATGCGCTCGATGGCCATGGCCGGATTGCCGCACGGGCAGGCCCCAAGCGCCGGGTCGCGGCGGATCAGGATGTCATCCAGCCGGTAGCGCACGATGGGCTGCGTGCTGCGAGTGAAATCCGTGATGATGGGAACGAAGCGGCGCGCGTCCAGCCATTGCGGCTCGATGTGCACGTGCGCTTCGTTCAGATGCAGCGTGCCTTGCGGGCAGGTCGCCCCCAGGAAACCTTCGGTGGCCTGGTAGACCTCGCCGACATTGCCGAATGCCTGCGCAAGCAGCGCGCGGTCCATCGGCTCCAGCACTTCGGCGCCGGACAGCACCTGCACCGGTGCGATGTCGAGCCGGCCGGCCAACTTCTCGATGGCAAGCGCACGCAGCACCTGCGCCGGCCCCACGATGATGGTTGGCTGCAATGCCTCCAGCGGCGCGCGGTGCGAATCGAACGGCGCAAACAGATCGAAGAACGAGAACGTCAGCCACGGATTGCGCACGGCCGTGTACAGATTGCTGTTGGCGCGCAGGAACAGCGCGACGCGTTCGCCATGCAACAGCCCGCGGGGCAACAGCTTGGCGAGCAGGATGCCGGCCCACTGCGCGCGCTCGGTCGGGCTGACGACGAAGACGCCGCGTCCGCCGGATGTGCCGGACGACAAGCCCACTGAATAGGCCCCCACCATCGGCCGGAAATCACGCGACTGCTCGGCCTGTTGCGCGCAGGCGAGCACGTCGGCCAGATGCAGGCCGGCCGTGTTCATGGCATCGAAATTGGCCATCATCGTGGCCTTGTCCATCAACGGCCATTCGTGCATCGGTTTCGATGCAAACGGGCGGAAATACGGGCTGCGGGCGAGCACGCGTTGCGTGAAGCGCGCGATCTGACGCTGCTGATGCGCTTGCAGCGCTGCGCGATCAGGCAGCCGCAACCGGCGCGTTTGCCAGTAAGACCACAGCAGGCGGTGCAACGTCGTCACAGTGCACCCTCGTGCGTGAGCAGGATGCGCACGTGACCGCCGGCATCGAGCGCGTGCAGCTTGCGCAGCGTATCGAAGTAGGCGTGGCGGTCTTCCATGATGGAATACGCCAGCACCGACGGCCCGCGCAGCTCGCGATAGCTCAGCGGTGACCAGGCTGCGTCGGCGGCCAGCAGCACCCAGCCTTCATGCGTGCGCACGAACGCGCCGAGGTGTCCGGCAGCGTGGCCGGGTAGCGGTACGAGCAGCACGTCGCCGTTGCTCTCGGGCAGGGCCCAGGCGGATGTGAATGGCGCCAGCTCTGGCGGCAGCGCAACTTGCTCGAACTGTTCGACAAAGCGAGTGCGCGTTTCAAAATCTTCGGGAATCAGCCCGGGCACGAAAGCGCGCCGTAACGCGGAAACACCTCGCAGCGCACGCAAGTGCATCCATCCCTCGCCAGAGCAGATGACCGGTACGCCCGGAAAGTCGCGCAGGCCGGCAACGTGGTCACCGTGGAAGTGCGAGACGATCAATCCATCCAGGTCAGCGGGGCGCATCCCCTGTTGTGCGAGCTGTGCTGCCATGGATTCCGATGTATCGAAATACACCGGCGTGACCTTGCGATAGATCGCAAACAGGCCGCTGCGCGTGTGGTCATGAAAATGCGAGGCATAGCCCGTGTCCCACAGCCAGCGTCGCCCGGCGGCTTCGATCAGCCATGCGCGTGCGGGAAACGCGCATGTGCGCAAGCCTGCGCCGCGCAGTGCCACGCACGCGGTGTGCGTGCAGTACCCGGCTTCAAAGACCGTTAACGTTGCCATGTCCGGTTGCCCTGTTCGCGTAACCAGTGGGCCGTGCGGCGGATGCCTTCGGCCATGTCGATGGGCGGCACGTAGCCGAGTTCGATGCGCGCGCGGTCGTTGGCGAGCGTCATGTCGTAGTGCAGGGCAGCGGCGCTGTAGCGCGTGAGCAGCGGCTCGCGGTGCGTGATGGCACTGGCCGATTCCATGGCGCGTGCGGCCAATGCCATGGCCGGATAGGGCACGGCGCGGATGCGGTAGCGCAGGCCGAGCTGTTGCCCCAGCAGTTGATCGAGCAGATCGCGCAGCGTGGCCGGTGCGTGGTTGGTGATGTTGTAGGCGGCGCCGGAAGGCACGTCCGCCGTCGTGGCGCACTGCATGGCATGCACCACGTTTTCCAGATAGGTCAGATCCATACGTGCCGCGCCGCCACGGGGCAGCGGCAGCACGCCGCCGCGCAGTTTCAGCAGATGCAGGATGCGCGGCAGCACCACGCGGTCATGCGGGCCGAACAGCCCACGCGGCCGCAGGATGACGAAGTGCGTGCGGTTCTGCATGGCGACCTGCTGCTGGATGGCCGCTTCTGCCAGCATCTTGGTCGCCGCGTAATGATTGGCGAAGCGCGCAGGACGATAGCTCTCGGGCAGATCGGCGTGATGCTGGTAGTCGAAGTAGATCGACGGCGTGGAGATATGCACGAAGCGGCGGACGCCACGCTTGACGGCACCTTCGGCCAGCGCGGCTGTTGCGCGCACATTGGCCGCGAAGAATTCGTCGTACGCGCCCCAAGGAGATGACAACGCCGCGCAATGCCACACCGTGTCGACACCATCGAGCAGCGCATCGAGCGTGCTCGGCGTCAGGCGTGCGAGGTCGGCCGGTACATAGTCCGCACCGCGTGCGACAAAGGCCTCGCGCTGTGCCGCATCACGCCCCGTCGCGCGTACGCCTGCGCCTTGTGCCAGCAGTGCATCGACCGCGTTGCGGCCGAGCCCGCCCGTGGCGCCAGTTACAAGCGTGGTCATAGCGTCAGCACCATGCCGCCCAGCGTCAGGCCGGCGGCCGTGCCAACCAGCAGAACCGGCTTGCCAGGCTCGATGCGTTGGCGCGTCACCGCTTCATGCAGCGCGGTGGGAATCGACGCGGCCACCTGGTTGCCGTGCTGCGCGTAGATGTCGATCACGCTGGCTTCCGGCACGCCCAGGCGCTTGCGCAAATGCTGCATCCCAAGGTGGCTTGCCTGGTGCGGCACGACGACGTGCATGTCGCGCAGCGTGTAATTGCTGCCCGCAAACAGACGATCGAGGAAGCCGTCCATCAGTTGCGAGGCGAGCTTGAACACGCGCTTGCCGTCCATGTGGAACAGGTAATCGGTGGGTTGCGCGCCGGTGCGCGGGTTGCGGCGCGTGCCGCCCGCAGGGATTTCGCAATAGGCCTTGCCGGCGGGGTAGGTCTCCATGCGGTAAGCGTGGATGCCTTTGCTGGACACCGCAGGCGCCGCTTCAACGATGACCGCCGCCGCCCCATCGCCGAAGATCAACGCGGTCTCGGCATCGTCCCAGTCGATGCCGCGCGAGGCCAAATCGGACGCCACCACGGCAATGCGTTTGTAGGCGCCGGTGGTCAGCAGGCTGCTTGCCACATGCAGCGCCGTCAGGAAGCTCAGGCAGCTGGCGTTGACGTCAAACGCGGGTGTGCCGGCCGGCAACCCTGCGGGCTCCAGGATGCGCGTGGCCGTGTTGGGCAGCGCCTGCTCCTGCACGCCCGAGGCGGAAATCAACAGGTCGATGGAGGCGGCAGGAACGTTTGCGCGGCGCAGCGCATCGCGCACGGCAGCGCCGGCAAGCTCCGATTGGTGCTCCGCAAGCGTGGCATGGTGGCGAACGTCGATACCGGACTTCTTGCGCACGTACCCCGCCCGATGGCCCAGGCGGGCATCCAGCTCAGCGGACGTGACTTGGTGTTCCGGCAATGCCTTGCCGGTGGAAAGCAGATGAATCGGCAGCATAGATGCAGGCACGCACGGTGTGCGTTGCCTTGTTCCCTCTTCCAGCTGCGGACGCGCGGGGCGCATGCCGCAGCGTAACGATCTTGTCTTGTTGTGCCGCGATTCTAGCGGGTGCGGCCCGCTGCGCCGGATGAAGATTCGTTAATAAAGACGGCGTCTTCAGGCGCCGTAGCTGCGCAGCCGATCGAGGTCGACGACCGTCACGCCGCCGTATTCCAACCGCACCACGCCGTCCTTCTCCAGGGCCTTGAGCGATTGGTTGGCGACCTGCCGCGTCATGCCGGAGAGCAGGCCAAGTTCTTCCTGCGTGATCTCCAGGTGGTCGCCCGCGCCGGGGTAGAGCACCGGGTTGAACAACGACGCAATGCAACGCGCCAGGCGCGGCGTGACATCAAGCAGCCGGTCGTATTCCAGCAGCGCCATGAAATGCCCGAGCCGCTCGTTGAGTTGCTTCACCAGGAAGCGGTTGAACGCCACGCTGTTTTCCACCAGCCACATGAAGGTGGTGCGGTCCATGAAGGCCATGCGCGTGTCGCGCAGCGCAACGATGTCGTAGCGGCGTGGCTCGTTCTTGAGCACGGTGCCCTCGCCAAACCAGCCGCCGGCCGGCACGCCCGTAAACGTGACGCTGCGCCCCTCGGGCGACACGGTGCCGATCTTGATGAGGCCCGTGACCACGCCCGTCCAGCTTTCCAGCAATGTGTTTTTCGGGCAGATGCAGGCGCCGCGCGCATAGGTTTTTTCCACGATGCCGGCGCAGGCACGCTCCGCTTCGTCCGGGGGCAGCTCAATCGACCACGCCGCAATATGGGCCAGCCGTGCGCGGCTGATACCGGGGCGCGAATTCGTGTCGTGTTCAGCCACGTTGAATGCCCACCGGCAACGTGCTCACGCGCTGCACTTCGGGCGTGGAGAGCCAGTCGGCGCGCAGGCTTTGCAGAAACATCTCGGTGGCGTCTTCGCCCCAGAACAGCTCGCCGTTGTGCACGAGCGTCGGCACCCCAAACACGCCCAGCGCGATAGCCGCATCGGTGTGCGCACGCAGCGCGTCTTTTACGGCGGATTGTTCGACAGCGGTTGCGCCCTGCGCAAAGCCCACCGCTTCGCACAGCGCGGCAAAACCCTCCGGCGATGCCACATCGTTGCCGTCGCGCCAAATATGGCGGAACACCGCACGCACGGCATCGAGCGAGCCGCCCATCGCAATCGTCAGCCGCAGCGCCTTGATCGGGTTGAACGGGTGTGCGGGCGGCATGCGAAACGGAATGCCGAGCTGCTGCGCGCGAAACAGCGCATGCCGGTACGTGAACACGCGTTTGCTGCTGATCTCGGCCGGGCCTTTCTGCCCCCAGTGGTGCAGGATCGCGCCGAGCACCAGCGGACGTGGGCGGATGACGATGTCGTTGGCTTCCTGCAGCGCATCGAATTGCTCAAGTTGCAGGTAGGCAAACGGCGAGATGACATCGAAGAACCAATCGACGGTGGCGGGCATGCAGTCTCCTCAGGCAGCGCGCATCTGCAGCAGCGGCGCCAGCGTAAAGGGCGCTGCCGTCATGGCGCGAATGTCGTCGAGTGTCGCATGCGAGAGGATTTCACGCAGCACAAGCCCCGCATCGGTCACATCAAACACGGCGTGTTCGGTGACGATGACCTTCACGCAGCCTTGGCCCGTGAGCGGCAGCGTGCAGCGCGGCAGGATCTTGGAGTTGCCGTGCTTGTCGGTGTGCGCCAGCGCGGCAATCACCTTGCGCGTGCCGTAGCAGAGGTCCATCGCCCCGCCAATGCCGGGCCACCATTTGCCGTTGCGATCGCACGCCCAGTTGGCGAGGTTGCCTTGCGCGTCCACCTGCAACGCGCCGAGGATGGTCACGTCGATGTAGCCGTTGCGCATTGCGCCCAGCGACGTGGCGAGGTCCATGAGCGCCGCGCCGGGCAGCAGGGTGATGGGCTCGCACCCGGCGTTGGTGAAGTCGCTGTCGATGGCGTCCAGCGCGGGGCGTCCGCCAAAGCCGAAGGCCCCGTTTTCGGTATGGAAGATGACGCCCGCATCGGCGTCCAGGTAGTTGGCCGTGAGCGTGGGGATACCCAGGCCAAGGTTGACGACTTCGCCCGCGCGTAGTTCTTGCGCGCAGCGGGCGGCGATGCGTTGCTTGGGCGTTTCGGGCAAAGCTTGCATGGCGGTCTCCTGGTGGTGGCGATCGACGATCAGGCTTCGGCGGCAGCGGGCAGGCGGCCGAGCTTGGTCCAGTGGTGCTTGTAGAGCGCGTGCTGCTCGTCCAATGACAGCCCTTGCACCACCGCGTTGACGAACACGCCGGGGCAGCCCACGCGCTCGGGCGGAATCGTGCCGACTTCCACGATCTCGTTCACCTCGACGATGGTGTAGTCGCCCGCCATGGCGATATCGCGCTGGTTCTGCAGCGCCGTGCCGCGAAACTCCACGTTGCCGAACGTATCGGCGCGCCAGCCTTTGATGATCGACACGTCGGCGCGCAGGGGCGGCTCCACGAAGCAGGTCATGCCGTCGACGGTGATCGTCGGCTTGGGCGCCCCCCGCTTGGGAAACATCCCGGGCTGGTCCAGGATGCCCACGCCCACCGGCACGAGCGCGCCGCCCAGGCCCAGCGCACCCGCACGCACTTTCTCGGCCCAGGTGCCCATCGGAAAGAACTCGGCCACGTGCACGGAGTCGGTCAGGTAAGCCTGCGTCGATTCATCCGTCGTACCGACGTGCGTGCCGATGAACTCGGCGAGCTGCCCCGAGCTGAACAGCCGGGCTTTGAGAAAACCGCCGCGCAGCCCCGGCGTGTTGGTGATGAGCGTGAGTTGCCCGATGCCGCTGGCGAGCAGCGCCTCGATGCAGCAGGCCGGCTCACCGGCGCCCACGAACTCGCCCAGCATCAGGCGGCTGCCGTTGCGGACGTGGGCGATGGCCTCGTCCACAGAAAGGACTTTGTTGGCGTAGCGCATGTGTCGTCTCCTTGGGGCCGCCCTGAGCGAGCGGTCTGCGGCGCAGTGTAGGAGCGGTGTTTTCGGCACGATGTCTTCTGCATGACATTTGCTTCGTAAGGTTTCGCAAAGGGCAATCCTTATAGTTGTGACGCAGGCTGAACAAATCCGCGCCGCGGTTGTCGCACAAGGGCCCGCCCGGCCCCGCCTAGCTTTTCCGCCCCTCCCGTCTTTGAACCCGCCCCATTCCACTTCTAGGACCGCATGCACGTAGACACCCCGCTCATCTCCACCATCATCGGCGGCATCGTGCTGGCCTTCATCTTCGGCACCATCGCGCAGCGCCTGCGGCTGCCGCCGCTGGTCGGTTATCTGGTGGCGGGCGTGGTGGCCGGGCCGTTCACGCCCGGTTTCGTGGCGGATCAAAGCCTCGCACCGCAACTGGCCGAGCTGGGCGTGATCCTCCTGATGTTTGGCGTGGGGCTGCACTTCTCGATGAAGGAGTTGCTAGCGGTCAAGGCCATCGCCATTCCGGGTGCCATCGGGCAGATTGCGCTGGCCACGCTTATGGGCATGGGCCTGGCCTGGCTGCTCGGGTGGGATTGGGGGCCGGGGCTGGTGTTCGGGCTGGCGCTGTCGGTGGCGAGCACGGTGGTGCTGCTCAAGGCGCTGGAAGATCGCGGCATCGACAACTCGCACGAAGGCCATATCGCCGTCGGCTGGCTGATCGTGGAAGACCTCGTGATGGTGGTGACGCTCGTGTTGCTGCCTGCCTTGGCCGGGGCACTGGGCGGCGCGGGCAGCACGGCGGTCAGCACGTGGGACATCGTCAAGGTGCTGGCCGTCACGCTCTCGAAGGTGGTGGCGTTTGCCGCGCTGATGCTGGTGGTGGGCCGCCGCGTGATCCCGTGGATGCTCGAACGCATTGTCATGACGGGCAGCCGCGAGCTGTTCCGCCTGGGTGTGCTGGCCACGGCGCTGGGCGTTGCCTATGGCGCGACGGTGCTGTTTGGCGTGTCGTTCGCGCTCGGCGCGTTCTTTGCGGGCATGGTGCTGGCCGAGTCCGAATTCAGCCAGCGCGCGGCGGAAGAATCGCTGCCGCTGCGCGACGCATTTGCGGTGCTGTTCTTCGTGTCGGTGGGCATGTTGTTCGACCCAAGCGTGCTGATTGAAGACCCTTGGGCGGTGCTCGGCACGGTGCTGATCGTGGTGGTAGGCAAGTCGTTGGCAGCGTTTGCGGTGGTGCGCGCGTTTGGTCACGGCAACCGCACGGCGCTCACGATTTCTGCCAGCCTCGCACAGATCGGCGAGTTTTCGTTCATCCTGATCGGGTTGGGGATCAGCCTGGAAATCCTGCCTGACCGCGCGCGTGGGCTGCTGTTGTCGGCAGCCATTCTGTCGATTCTGCTGAACCCGCTGATGTTTGCCCTCATCAACCGCCTCAAGCGCGAGGTGGCCCCGGAGCCGGCCACGGCAGATTGAGTATCAAGGCCGTTCTGAACTGTTTTGCACGCAAGGAGCGTTTATGAGCAATCTGACTATCGGAGTGATCGTCGGCAGCCTGCGCAAGGCGTCGTTCAACCGCCAGTTGGCGCAGGCGCTGGTGGGATTAATGCCGTCTGGCGCGACGGCGCAGTTCATTGAGATTGGCGAGCTTCCGCTCTACAACCAGGATCTGGATGCCAACCTGCCCGAGCCCGTGCAGCGCTTCAAGGCCGCGGTGGCGGGCGTTGATGCCATTCTGTTCGTCACGCCGGAATACAACCGCGGCATACCGGGCGTGCTGAAGAACGCGATTGACTGGGGTTCGCGGCCGTACGGCCAGAGCGTGTGGGGCGACAAGCCGGCGGGCATTGCGGGCGCATCGCCGGGCGCCATCGGGACGGCGCTGTCGCAGGCGCAATTGCGCAATGTGCTCGCGGCGGTCGGGGTGAAGGTCTTACCCTTGCCGGAGGTGTTCTTCCACTTTGCGGGAGAGCCCTTTGATGCGCAGGGCGGGGTGACGGATGCGCGTACGCGCCAGTTCTTGCAGGGGTTTGTCGACCGATTCGTTCAGTGGGCAGGCCAAAAGCCAGCCTGACGAATCGATCAACCGGGGTGTTCAGGGCCGGGCGGGGAAGGGGTTCCCGCTCGGCCGTTTTGCCTTTTAGGGCGTTTGGGGCGTTAAGCTAGGAAGGCGGCGGCGCTGATGAGCCAGCCTGCTGCAACGCAGCTCGCAATCCAGGCGGCCATGACGGCGCCAATATCCAACCATTTCATCATTGTTCTCCTTACAACACTTGCATTGCTTGTTCAGGCAATCGATGTCTGAACAACTGTCACGAAGTGTAGGTGTTGCAATGCGGAAGAACAATACAGCGGCGGGTGAACAGACTGTTCCAAGAGTAACAACAGATTTCAGCGCTTGCGTGGCCGGGCCAGCGCTTGAGGGGCGGGGCCACCACGCGGGCTACGCTTGTTGTTGCGCCGCAACAATGAGACAGTCGGACGGCTACTTCGTGCGGAAGGTCGCAGCCACCAAATCGGCAAAACGTGCCTCTTCGGCAAACTCGGCGGGGTTGTCGTGCCCGGCGGTGCCGAAAATGCGAAGCAGGTAGACCGCGCCGTTGCCGAAGAACGCGTACCCGCGCACCACGACCGTCCGCGACGTGGAGGTGCTCCATTCGCCCTCCCAGTAGATCAACCGGTGCCCCGCAAGCACCTGCTGCGTGGGGGCCTTGCCGCGCAAGAGGCGGGCAGCCCAGGCTGGACGATCGCCATGCACGCGCGATTCCATGTGGCTGAGCAGAATTGCCAGATCGCGCGGGCGCAGGGTTTCCAGATAG
Source organism: Burkholderiaceae bacterium 26 (assembly GCA_000955795.1). Taxonomy (GTDB): domain Bacteria; phylum Pseudomonadota; class Gammaproteobacteria; order Burkholderiales; family Burkholderiaceae; genus Ralstonia; species Ralstonia chuxiongensis. Next base: position 384,222 of record JYOB01000001.1, on the reverse strand, counting down.
TCCGGCGTGCCTTTGTCGAAATTGGATTTACGTACCGTCACCAGCGCGAAGCTCTCTGGCGCTACGGTCTGCTGCGCAAACACCAGCCGCGATGGGCCGAATGGCGAGTTGATCGTCGCCGCAACGGAAGGAATGGGCGTTTCTGTGTTCAGCCGCAATGGGCCCCACGTGCGCGGCAGGGCAACACTCGCGCCCGCGTCAATGCGTTGCGTGACTGGGTAGGCAAACCGGGGCGCCGCCAAAGCCGGGCACCAAGGTGCCATGCCGGCCAAAACAAGCCATGCGGCCGCGCATGCGTATCGGGCGCCGCGGCTCCAGCGGCGGTACCACTCTGTAATGAACGGCGCCACTCGCGGGCTCCTGGCAGAAAAGATGGCGGACGATTCCGTGGGCGCGTGCATACCCCTGCACAGCAATGGCTATGCCCGCGCCTATGTGTGGCGCCGTCTTCCCCCGCTGCCAACATATCGATTTGCGCGCACCTGCGCTATCGGCGTGTGGCGGGGCATCGAACGGTTTAATCCGGGTGTGGGGTGTTGGTGTGGCTCCATCGCGGTGCGTTTCCATGGCTCTTTTCATGGAGCCACGAAGTTCTGTAGGGTGAAGGTTCCTTGTTGTTCTAGACTCAGGTTTCACGCATGCCCACGATCAACCCTTATCAGCAACCCATTGGTGCACCGCTGCCCGGCTGGACGGCCCGGCCGCTGCCGCCGCACGCGCCGCTCGCCGGTCGCTACTGCCGGCTGGAGCCGCTTGACCCTGCCCGTCACGCCGATGCGCTGTTTGAAGCGTTCAGCCAGGCGCAGGACGACCGCGTCTGGACATACATGGTGGAAGGCCCGTTTGCCGATATGGCGGCACACCGCGCTTATATCGAGCGCGTTGCGGCGAAGCGCGATCCGCTGCAATACGCGGTGATCGACGCGCGCACGGATCGCCCGGTCGGCACGCTGGCGTTGATGCGCATCACGCCCGATCACGGCGTGGTGGAGGTTGGGGCGGTGACGTTCTCGCCGTTGCTGCAACGGACACCGGCATCGACCGAAGCGCAATTCCTGCTGATGAAGCACGTCTTTGAAGATCTCGGCTATCGGCGCTACGAGTGGAAGTGCGACAGCCTGAACGCGCCATCGCGGCAGACTGCGCAACGGCTGGGCTTCCAGTTCGAGGGCATCTTCCGCCAAGCGGTGGTCTACAAGGGCCGCAGCCGCGATACCGCGTGGTTCTCCATCATCGATGCGGATTGGCCGCAGGTGCGGGCCGCATTCGAGCAATGGCTGTCGCCCGACAACTTTGATCAAGAAGGGCGCCAGCGGGCGTCCCTGACTGTATTGCGTTCGGCCTGAAGCGTCTTGCTACGAATCGGGCGCGGACGTATCGGCAAACATGCCGCGCAGCGCCAGCGCACGTTCGGTTTCCGGCAGGGCCAGGATGGAGCGCGAAAAACCGATCAGCGCCTGGCAGCGTTCGGCTGGCGGTGCGGAGTGGCGTAGCGCGGGCACGGTCAGCACGCGCTGTTCATTGAGTGGAAGCGCGGCCACGGCCAGTTGCAGCACCGGCAGGGTTTGTGCGCGTGTGACAACCGGCGCGTGGTCTGGGTCGGCCGCCTGCATCAGGTCTGAGAACAAAGCCTGCTCGCGGGTGACCAAAGCGCGCGGCAATCGAGCGGCAGCAGCGCTTGCCCCGGAGGTGCCCTCGAGATAAGCCACGCAGGCTTCGGGGCTCATACGCTGCAGGGCCTGGGCCTGTTCAAGCGTGAGTTCCGCGTTGGCAAAGAGCAGGGCGTTGGGTGCGGTCGGAATCAGCGCTCGGTACAGCTTGCCCGTCTGCTCGCGCAGCAGTGCCACCACCTGCGCATCGGTAACGTTGCGCCGCAGTTCTGGCCACAGCGTGTCGATCAGGCGGCTGAAGTGTGCCGGGTATTTGCGCTCCAGCGTTGCATACAGCGGGGCGTTGCGCAGTTCTGCGGCCAGGGCTTCGCGGGTATTCAACTGCGTGGCCATGGTTGCGTATTCGCCCCCGGGCGAGACGCGCGTAACGACGTGGCCCGTCAGCAGTTCCTGCGCGGTGGGAAACCACATCTGGTCGAACGGCGTGTCCTGCACGCGGCGCACGAAGGCATCGGGCAAGCCCGCGTCTGAATACGCGCGCCAGAGTTCGCTGTCGGTGGCGCCGGGGGTCTGGTCATGATCGGCGCCAACCGCGCGCGGGCGGTGGAAGCCGATGCGTGCGCCCGGTGCGGCGGCACGGTCAGCGCCTGCCAGGAAGGCGATCGTGCACGCCGAGGCACAGGTGCGTTCAACATACGTGCGCAGATGGTGCCGGCGGATAACGTCTGCCACCAGTGTCCCTTCGCGCAGCCAGCCGCCTTCGGATCGCAGCACGACGGCCACGGCGTTCGGCGCCTTGCGCAGTGCGGCTTCCAGTGCATCGGCGGCGCCGTCGTTCATACCGCCATTGAAGAGGATGGCGCGCCCATCGCGTTGCGGCATCACCGTAAACGGCGACGCCGCTTGCTCACCGAGTGCGGTGCGCAGATGCGCGCCCAGACGCGGCCCATCGTTGATGAGGCGCGAGCTGGTGCCGACAGCGCCCAGCACGATCATCACCTTGGCGATCAGCGGCCACAGGTTTGACATGCCGGCAAGCCGATTGCGCGCTTGCTCGCGGTCGGCGGAGCGCCAGGTGCCCACCACCGCCCAGATCCACAGGGCCAATCCCATCACGTAAATCACGAGCAGCGCCGCTGATGCTGCGCGCGCCGGTGCGTTATGTGCCAGCGCATGCGTGACACCGGCGCTGAGCGCCACCACGCCAAATTGCATCAGCGCGGTATGCAGCCAATACGAGCGGGCGAGGCTGTAATCACCACGCCAGTGGCGTGCAAAGAAATTGCGCGAAGGCGTGCGCGCCGGATGCGGATCGGCGGGGGCGGTCGGGGGCAGGGCGTCGCTGGCGGCGGAGGTCATGCGTGTTCTCGATGCCGCACACAGGATGGCGGCGCGGCGATTGTCGCTGTCGGCACCGCAAGCTGGCGTCCCCCCGAAGGGAGGGGGTGGGAAAGGATGTGATCAGGCATCGGCAACTGGCGCCATCAAGGACGAGTCGCCGCGTTGCCGCCGTCAGGCCCTGACGGAAACCAGCGGTGGCTTGGCCGGCGTGATGGCCTCTGCGCTGGCGGGGTGGGTTGACTGCGCGGACTGTGCCTGTGTTGCTTCGCGGGTGTGCAGGCGGGCATCGCTCGCCGTGGACGAGCCGGTCACCTTGTCCGTCGTGCGGGCCTTGGCCGCTGCGTCGGTATTGCCTGTGCCGGAAGCGCTTTTAGATGCGTTGTGCCGGTTTTCCAACCGGGTTTGAGCTTGCTCCAGACCGTTCTGCGCCTGAAGGCGGGCGATCTGCGCCTGCACGATCTGAATCTGCTGGCTGAGCAACTGTGCCTGCTCGCGGGCCTGGTCCGGCGGCAGATTCTGCGCGGGCAGATCCTGCATCGACTTCTGCAGGTTCTTGAGCTGGCGCTGCAGACGCTCGATGTCGCCGGCCGAATTGCTCCCGCTGCCCGATGCGCCGGCGGTCGCGGTAGATACGGAAGGGGAAGAAAGTTGCATGGCCGTCTCGCTGATCAGTACGCCCTTCATCGGATGGCGGGCGGAAAACTTTAGCGTTCGTGCGAACAATTCTCGCAGATCGGCAATGCCACTCGTTCTGTCTATAAGAATATAATTTCTTCAGAAAGAACAAATTTAAGGGCGAATCCCACAAGGATTTGTATAAATCGTCGGATTGTCTGCTGTTTGCGGGTTTACGCGCGTTAACTTGGGTCTACGTGCTATATAAAATAGAACAAAATTCCATCAAACAGAACGCGTCGACTCAGGCGCGTTCAAGGAGACGCCGATGCTTTCTTCCCTTCCGGCCGCCAGTGGCCGACTCCACGCCGGGTTGCCGGCGGTTCAGCTCAATCAGGTTTCGGTGCGATTCGGCAGCTTCACGGCGGTGCAAGGCATCGACCTGTCGATTGGTGAAGGCGAATTCGTGGCGGTGGTGGGGCCGACTGGCTGCGGCAAGAGCACGTTGCTCAATGCCGTGACCGGGTTGCTCAAGCCGGCCGGCGGCACCGTCACCGTGTTTGGTGAGCCGCTGACCGGGCTCAATGGCAATGCCGGTTTCATGATGCAGCAGGACTCGCTGCTGCCCTGGAAGACGGCGCTGGACAACGTCGCTCTGGGGTTGGTGTTCCAGGGCGTGCCGGTGGATGAGGCCCGCGAGCGCGCCCGTCCGTGGATGAAGAAGGTCGGCCTGGCCGGGTTCGAGGCGCGCTATCCGCATCAGCTCTCGGGCGGGCAGAAGAAGCGCATCAGCATGGCGCAGACGCTGATCCTCTCGCCCAGGATCGTGCTGATGGACGAGCCGTTCTCGGCGCTGGACGTGCACACGCGCCACCTCATGCAAAGCGAGTTGCTGCGCCTCTGGCAGGAAGATCGCAAATCGTTGCTGTTCATCACGCACGACCTGGAAGAAGCCATTGCCCTGGCCGACCGCGTGGTCGTCATGTCCGCCGGGCCTGCCAGCCATCCGGTTGGCGATGTGGAAATCACGCTGCCGCGCCCGCGCAACGTGTCTGAAATCAACATGTCCGATGCGTTCATCCGCCTGTATCGCGAGATCTGGTCGATCCTCGGCACCGAAGTGGAGAAGAGCCATGCCGTCCAGCACTAATACGATGCCTGCCGTGGGCGCGCAGCGCGCCGGTCTCGCGCACAAGACCAAGATCCGCCTGTTTCAGTTGGCCGTGGTGGTGTTGATGTTCGGCTCTTGGGAGGGCCTCGGACGCGCGGGCGTAGTCGATCCGTTCTATTTTTCGATGCCGTCGTCCATCGTCGCGCGCATCTGGGAGTGGTTCACCGGCGGCGATATCTATACGCACCTCGCCATCACGCTGGCCGAGACGATTCTCTCGTTCGGCATCGGCACGCTGCTCGGCATCAGCCTGGGGTTGTGGCTTGGCTTGTCCAGGCTCGCGGCGGAGGTGCTCGACCCGTTCATCAAAGTCTTCAACGCGATCCCGCGCATCCTGCTCGCGCCCATCTTCGTGATGTGGTTCGGGCTAGGGCTGACCTCCAAGGTGGCACTGGGCGCAACGATGGTGCTGTTCATCACCTTCTTCAATACGTATCAGGGCGTGCGCGAGGTCAACCCCGTCATCCTGGCCAACGCGCGCCTGCTCAAGGCCCGCCGCATCAGCCTGCTGCGCCACGTGTATGTGCCGTCCGCCACGAGCTGGATTCTCTCCAGCCTGCGCGCCTCCGTCGGCATGGCCGTGATGGGCGCGATCGTGGCCGAGTACCTCGGTTCGTCCGCCGGCCTGGGCCACCTGATTGCACAGGCCGAAGGCGTGTTCGATGCCACCGGCGTGTTCTCGGGGATCGTCGTGCTGTCCGCCTTCGTGATTGCGCTGGACCGCAGCGTCGATGCGCTCGAAGGCAGGTTGCTGGTGTGGCGCCCGAAGGCTGATCCCGAAACCAATGCCTGACCCAATAACAATGATGGAGACAACCATGAAGCGATGGATTTCGGCCCTGTTGTGTGCGGCCGTCTGTATGGCAGCCAACGCCGCCGAGCCGGAAAAGAAGGACGTGAGTCTGTCGGTCGGCTCGATGATCCTGAACTACATGCCGGTACCGCTCACGCAGTCGCTGGGCAACTTCCAGAAGGAAGGGCTCAACGTGAAGGTGGAGAACTTCCAGGCCGGTGGCAGCAAGGCGCTGCAGGCCCTGATTGCCGGCTCGACCGATGCGGTGGTGGGCTTCTATGACCACACCATCCACATCCAGGCGCAGGGCAAGGACATCGTGTCGGTGGCGCTGCTCAACACCACGCCCGGCATTGTGCTGGCGGTGCGGCTCGACCTCGATATCAAGAGCGGCAAGGATCTGAAGGGCAAGAAGATCGGCATTACCGCACCCGGTTCGTCCACCGACCTGTTTGCGCGTTACTACGCCATCAAGAACGGTTTGCAGGTCAACGACGTGTCGTACATCGCCGTGGGATCGGGCGCGCCGGGCATGGTGGCGCTTGATCGCAAGGAGATCGACGCGCTCGTCAATTTCGACCCCGTGGCGAGCCTGCTGGAGAAGCGCCGCGCCGCCAAGTTCCTGGTGGATACGCGCACCGATGCTGGCTCCAACACCGTGTTCGGTGGCCGCTACCCGACGGCAACGCTGTACGTCACGCGCGACTTCATGACGAAGAATCCCGAGACCGTCCAGCGCCTGGTGAACGCCTTCATCCGCACGCTCAAATGGATCGACGCCAGCACGCCCGAGGCCATTGCCGACAAGATGCCCAAGGAGCAGCAGGTGGGCGGGCGCGACGTGTTTGTCGACGCGCTGCGCCACTCCAAGCCGATCTTTTCCAAGGACGGCCTGATGACGGATGCCGATGCCAAGGTGGCCCTGACGGTGCTCTCCAGCTACGACGAAAAGATCCGCAACGCCAAGATCGACCTGAGTAAAACGTACACTAACCGCTTCGTCGACCAAGCATTGAAGACGGTCAAGTGAACCGTCTCGCCCAACACGCCATGACCGCAGAGCGCCAAACCACCCAGAACGAGACCGCAGCCGCCAATGAGGGCGATGCCGCCACGCCGGGGCAGTCGGGTGTGGCCGCGCTGGACCGCGCGTTCTCGATCCTGTTTGCGTTCCGCCCCGGCGATTACGCGCTGACGCTGGCCGAGCTGGCCGCGCGCACCGGGCTCTACAAGAGCACGATCCTGCGGCTGGCCGGTTCGCTCATCCAGCACCGCATGCTGTTTCGCCTGGAAGACGGCCGCTACCAGATCGGTGCCGCGCCGTTGATGCTCGGCGCGCTCTACCAGCGCAGCATGCGCCTGGGCGACGTGGTGCTGCCGCACATGCGCGCGCTGGCCGAGGCCACCGGCGAGGCGGTGTCGCTCTACATCCGCGAGCGCGACGTGCGCGTGTGCCTGCACCGGGTTGATTCGAACCATTCGATCCGCGATCACGTGCGCGAGGGCGATGTGCTGCCGCTGGAGCGCGGTTCGGGCGGGCGCGTGCTGTGCGCGTTTTCGGGCATGCAAGGCGCCACGTACGACGCGATCCGGCGCGATCACTATTACGTGTCGATTGGCGAACGCGATCGGGAAACGGTTGGCCTGTCGGTGCCGGTGTTTGGCGCGCAGCAGGCACTGCGAGGTGCGCTGTGCCTTGCCGGCCCGGCTTCGCGCATCGACGGGGCGTTGCTGCAATCCTGGCGCGTGCCCGTGCTGGAGCACGCCGCGCAAATCACTTCCACGCTGGGTGGCGACCCCGCGCCGCTGCGTCTCGCCGCTCAGCTCATCCAGAAAACCTAGGCGCCGCCAAGACGCCCAACCTCCTGAACGGGGCGAGGGGCGGAGCCGATTGTGTAGCAGGAGTTGTTTTCATGGCTTTGCCTCTCGCGGGTTTGCGCGTGCTCGACTTGTCGAACGTGCTGGCCGGGCCGTTCTGCGGCTATCAGCTGGGTTTGCTCGGCGCTGAAGTCATCAAGGTGGAGGTGCCCGGCAATGGCGATCTCGCTCGCCGTCTAGGCGCTGATCCGGAGCAGGCGCGCCGCAAGATGGGCGCCTCGTTCGTCGCCGTCAATGCGGGCAAGCAATCCGTCACCGTCAACCTGAAGCATCCGGAAGGGCGAGCGATCCTGCTCAAGCTGGTAGCGCAGGCCGATGCCCTGATCGAAAATTACCGCCCCGGCGTCATGGATCGCCTGGAACTCGGCTACGACGTGCTGCGCGAGGTCAACCCGCGTCTCGTCTATTGCGCCATCTCGGGCTTCGGCAAAGATGGCCCGCTCAGCGGCAGACCCGCATACGACCAGATCATCCAGGGCATTTCCGGCGTGATGAGCGTCACGGGCGATGACGAATGCGCGCCGCTGCGCGTGGGGTACCCGATCAGCGATACGGTGGGCGGCATCACGGCGGCGCTGGCCGTCACGGCTTGCCTGCTCGGTGCGCAACGCACGGGGCAGGGCTGCATGGTGGATGTGTCGATGCTGGAATCGACGCTCGCCACCATGGGCTGGGTCGTCTCCAATTACCTGAATGCTGGTGTGACGCCGCACCCGATGGGCAACCAGAACTTCACGGCGGCGCCGTCGGGCACGTTCCGCACGGGCGACGGGCTGATCAATATCGCAGCCAACGAAGACAAGCAGTTTGCCGCGCTGTGTCGCGTGGTCGGTCATCCGGATCTTGCAGCCGATGCGCGCTTTGCCGAGCGTCATGCACGCAAGGAACATCGCCAGCAACTCAACGATGCACTGGAAGCTGCGCTGGCCGCGCGCTCGGCTGCCGAATGGGAGCCGCTGCTGATCGATGCCGGCGTGCCAGCTGGGCTGGTGCTCGACGTGCCTGGCGTGCTGGCGCACGAGCAGGTGACGGGTCGCAGCTTCGTCACCTCGTTCCCGGAAGCGGGGCAGCACGTGACGCGCGCGGGTTTTCGCCTGTCGGGTGAAGACCCTTGCCCGAAGACCCCCGCACCGCCGCTCTCCGCCCATACCGACGACTGGCTTGCCAGGCTGGGCTACCGCCACGACCAAATCGAAGCCTTGCGCGCTGAAGGCGCCATCTGATCATGACGACCGCACCTGCCCCCAACGCAATCGATTCTGCCGCCGGCCTCGCTGCCGATTACTGGCGCACCGACATCATCGACATCGAACCGGGCCGCATCCATGTGCGCGGCTACCCGATCCAGGAGCTGATCGGCCAGATCGGTTTTGCAGAAATGATCTGGCTGATGCTGCGCGGCGAGTTGCCTGCCAAGCGTCAGGCTGCGCTGCTGGAAGCGGCGCTGGTGGCGTCCGTCGACCACGGCCCGCATGCGCCATCCATTGCGATTGCCAAGATGGCGACGAGCTGCGGCCTGCCGCTCAACGGCGCGATGGCGTCTGCGTTGAACGCGCTGGACGACGTGCACGGCGGCGCGGGGCAGCAGGCCGTCGAGCTGTTCCACGATATCGAGGCGCGCATGTTTGACGGGGCCTCGCTGGAGGCGGCTACGGCGGCGGGTGTCGACGCGTTCATCGCGGCGCATGGCAAGTACCTGCCGGGCTTCGGGCATCGCTTCCACCCCGTCGACCCACGCGCGGTGCGCCTGCTTGCGTTGGTGGACGAGGCTGCGCAGGACGGCGTGGTCGGCGGGCGCTATGCCGCCATCGGCCGCGCCATCGAAGCATTGCTTTCCGGCCGCAAGGGCAAGCCGATCCCGATGAACATCGATGGCGCCACGGCTGTCATCTATGCAGAACTGGGTTTTGCGGCGCCGCTGGCGCGCGGCGTGTTCTGTCTCTCGCGGGCTGTTGGCATCCTGGCGCATGCATGGGAGCAAAGCAGCCGCGGCGAGCGCAACAAGGGCCCGATGCCGCGCCAACTGCCGTATCGCTACACCGGTGAGGCGACGCGCCATCTGGCTGATTCCGACGCGACGGTTGCGCCATGACGTATTTCAACTGGCCCACCATCGAGACGACTGTCTTTGCGGAGATGCCCGCCGCGCTGCGCCGCCCGGTGCCGACCGAATGGTCTCGCGCCAACAAGGGCGGGGCGCCGGTCGATTGCTTTCTGGAAGGGCCGTGCTGGGATGCGCGCGGCAATCTGTGGCTGGTGGATATCCCGCATGGCCGCATCCTGCGTGTCTCAGCGCAGGGCGATTGGGATGTGGTGGCTGAATACGACGGCGAACCGAACGGCTTGGCGCTGCGCCACGACGGCACGCTGCTGATTGCGGACTACAAGAATGGGTTGCTGTCGCTGGACCCCGCGACGGGCGCGGTCACGCCGTTCCTGACTCGCCGCAACAGCGAGCGCTTCAAAGGCCCCAATGATCTGATCGTCGCCCGCAACGGCGATGTGTATTTCACCGACCAAGGCCAGACGGGCCTGCATGACCCGACCGGCCGTGTGTATCGGCTGCGCACGGATGGCCGGCTCGATTGCCTGCTGGCCAATGGCCCGAGCCCGAACGGTCTGGTGCTGACGCCAGACGAATCCGCGCTCTTCGTTGCCATGACGCGCGACAACGCCGTCTGGCGTTTGCCGCTGCTTGCTGACGGCAGCACGAGCAAGGTCGGCCGCTTCGCGCAGTTCTACGGCACCAGCGGCCCAGACGGCATGGCGATGGACGCCGCCGGCCATCTGTTCGTCGCGCATGCCTCGCTGGGCGCGGTGTTTGTCGTCTCGCCGCATGGTGAACCGCTGGCGCGGATCACGTCGTGCCGGGGGCGTACCACCACCAACGTTGCACTCGCGCCAGACGGGCAGTCGCTCGTCATCACCGAATCTGCCACGGGCACCGTATTGCGCGCCCGCTGGACCCCGCCGCACCACGACTGAGCCCAGATGCGGGCAGTCCCAGATGCCCGCGTTGTCCTACAGCTGTCCTACAAGCGAGGCCGGCCTCAGATCATCAAAATTCCTGCGTTTTTTTCTTCCCGAGACGGCGATTCGGCACTTTTTGTCGCGCTGCACCAGAGGAAGTGCGGCATGCGTCTTTTTTCGCCCGAACAAGCGCTCTCCTTGCACGATTATTGTATTGATTAGAGATACGTGTCTCGATTAGAAGTACAAACAAGTAGGAGTCGTCCTACAAAATCGCCATTTGACTGTAGGAGCGATCCTACAAAACCAGCCGAAAGCCGGTCGGAACTGTCCTACACGGCGTGTAGGAGTGGGTCAGAAGTGTCCTACAAGCGGTTAACCCGGCATCCGATGCTCACAGTCGCAGAAGTGCGACGTCTTCTTTGTCGATTTCAGACAACTTTAGGCAATTTAATTGCTATCTTTCGCCGTTCATTGGGGTAAATACGTGTCAAACGCCCGCTTTAGCGCATCGTCTACCCAGGGCTGTTGCGTCGGCAAAGGCTTCATTTGCAACGTTTATTAACAGATTTGTAGGAAAATCGCTTACAAGAAAACGGATTACCTCACCCCTCCGACGTAGGGGTCCCCCCTTCTTTACTTACCCCGGACGTAAACCCACAATGTGTTCAACAGAAAACAACTTCGCCATGTCTTTAGCGACGTGAGTAAGAAGGAGCAGGAAGTGCCGGCAACGGCGCCGACTGCAGGAACATCCGATCCGTGGGGATTGGTGAACAGCCGCCCGGCGAGGGTAGGCGCAAAAAAATAGCGCCAACCGGACATCACCATGCGAGATCGGATGCAAGTTGTACTTTTACTGCACACGACGGGACGTACATGGACACGCAAGACATTGTTTCCGAGATCAGCGAACTGAATCTCACCTACTTGATGCTTGCCCAGCAGATGCTGGCCAAGGATCGCGATGCCGCACTGTTTCGCCTCGGCATCTCTGAAGAACTGGCTGACATCCTGCTGACGATGTCGCCCGCGCAGATCGTCAAGCTGGCCAGCACGAACATGATGCTGTGCCGCTTCCGCTTCGACGATCACGCCATCCTGGGTCTGGTGACCCAGCCGCACCGTGACAAGGGTCTGCAGCAATCGCAAATGTCGATCCTGCTGGCACGTCAGGCGGTTGAGCAGATCAGCTGAGCCATTTGCGGCGGCCTTTTCGCCGGGTTCAGAGATTGCACTTTGGATGAGTAGCAAGCGAAAGCGGGAGCAGTGCCATGCGTCACACCAGCGTCATGAACGAAGTTCAGCAGATCCACCTCGCAGCGGAATTGATTTCGCTCGGTGCGCGCCTGCAACTGCTGGAACAGGAAACCACGCTCAGCCGTGAGCGTCTGGTCAAGCTGTACAAGGAAATCCGTGGGGAATCGCCGCCCAAGGGCATGCTGCCCTTCTCGGCAGACTGGTTCCTGACGTGGTCGCCGAACATCCATTCGTCGATCTTCCTGAACATCTATCGTTTTCTGGGCGAGAACAGCCGCAGCACTGGTGTGCGCCGCCTGATCTCGGCCTACAAGCTGTACCAGGAACATATTCACGTTCACGAACAGGAAGAGGTGCTCTCGATCACCCGTGCGTGGATGATGCTGAAGTTCTTCGAGGGAAAGATGCTGCACACGGTGAAGTGCAAGCGCTGCACCGGCCATTTCGTGGCCCACGCAGACGACCTGCACCATGATTTTGTGTGTGGTGTATGCCAGCCGCCGTCACGCGCAGGAAAGAAAAAGCGCGTCGCTGCTCCGGTTGACGCGATCGCAGAAAAGACGATCGACGCCTGATAACGGCATTGCAGGAACACGGGACTTGCAGAACCGCCGGGGGATGTACAAAAAGGGCGGACGGGAAATGCGGGTAGCGGTACGGGAAATACGGGAATAGCCGGCCAGATCGGCAGATAACAATACAAAGAACAAAAGAGCAAGGAACACAGAGCAGGAAAAGCACAGGGGCTCAGGCAGGACAAAAGGGGAAGGGGGTAGGCCGGTCGCAGGAAACTGCAGACCGGCATTTTTTTTGCCGCCGAGCGCAGAAAGACAGGCGAAAAGTGGGGACGGAAAGCGATTTCCGTCCCTTTTTCTTTGGATTGGCCGCCCGCGAAGCCCTCTTTGGGCCAGGTGGTGCTCAAGCCGCCCGTTTTGTTGCCGTTCTTGGTGAAGAAGGGCGCGGCGGCAGGGTTTTCCAAGCACCGCGCAGCAGCAAAACCCGGCGCTCAAGCCTTCAGTTAACCGGGGGGATGCCGTTATTCCCTCTTGTATTGATCGAAGGATCGCCCATTCAGGAGTTCGCCCCGTGTTAGTTGCCATCGGTTACATCGTGATTCTCGCGTCGGTGTTCGGCGGCTACATGCTGGCCGGAGGACACCTCGGGCCCTTGTTCCAGCCGACCGAACTGCTGATCATCTTCGGCGCCGGCATTGGCTCCTTCGTGGTCGGCAACGACAAAAAGGCCATCAACGCCACCGTCAAGGCGTTGCCGGGCCTGTTCAAGGGCTCGAAGTACACCAAGGCCCTCTATATGGAAGTGATGGCGCTGCTGTATGTGGTGCTGTCCAAGATCCGCCGCGAAGGGATGATGTCGATCGAAGCGGACATCGAGAACCCGCACGAAAGCACGCTGTTCGCCAATTACCCCGCTATCCAGGCAGATCACCACGCGCTGGATTTCATCTGCGATTACCTGCGCCTGATGGTGGGCGGCAACCTGAATCCGTTCCAGATCGAAGCGCTGATGGATCAGGAAATCGACACCCACCACCACGAAGCCGAACAACCCGCTCGCATCATCACCAAAGTGGGCGACGCCATGCCGGCCTTCGGCATCGTGGCCGCCGTGATGGGCGTGGTGCACACCATGGGCTCGGTCGGCCTGCCGCCGGCAGAGCTGGGCAAGCTGATCGCCTCGGCGCTGGTCGGTACGTTCCTCGGCATCTTGCTGGCGTACGGCTTCATCGGCCCCCTGGGTTCGCTGCTGGAGCAGCGCGCCGAAGAATCGACCAAGTTGTTCCAGTGCATCAAGGTGACGCTGCTGGCCAGCATGAACGGCTACGCCCCGGCCATTGCCGTGGAATTCGGCCGCAAGGTGCTGTTTTCGACCGAGCGCCCGTCTTTTGCCGAGCTGGAAGACCACGTCCGTGGCGCCAAGACAGCGTAGCGCTGAACCCCATATGACACAGAGCGTGGCCAACGAGCCAAGCCATTAACGACGCAGCACAAACAGACGGGAACGGACCATGAGCAAGTCCAGCACGCCGACCTTCATTGTCATTCGGCGCAACAAGAAAAGCGGACACGGCCATCACGGTGGCGCGTGGAAGATCGCCTACGCCGATTTCGTGACCGCCATGATGGCGTTCTTCCTGCTGATGTGGCTGCTCAGCTCGGTGACCAAGGCCGAGCTGTCGTCGGTTGAAACGTACTTCCGCACGCCGCTAAAGGTGGCGCTGTTTGGCGGTGCCGGTTCGGGCGACCAGTCGAGCATCCTGCAGGGCAGCCCGTCCCTCAAGCAGAACGTGCCGCAGCCGAACCCGAGCCCGAGCCCGACGGTGCAGCGCCAGCGCAACATCCGCGATGAGTCGGACGATGCGGCGCTGAACAAGCTCAAGCAGAAGATTGCCGAGATGGTCGAGACGAACCCGGTAATGAGTCAGTTCAAGCACCAGTTGCTGATCGACATGACCACCGAAGGCCTGCGCATCCAGATCGTCGACCAGCAGAATCGCCCGATGTTTGCCAACGCCAGCGCCGAGGTGCAGCCCTACATGCGCACCATCCTGCGCGAGCTGGGCTCGGCGCTGAACGACGTGCCCAACCCGATCAGCCTGTCAGGCCACACCGACGCCACGCAATACGCCACGCAACAGGGCTACAGCAACTGGGAACTGTCGGCCGACCGCGCCAACGCATCGCGACGCGAGCTGGTGGCGGGCGGCATGAAGCCAGAGAAGGTCAGTCGTGTCGTGGGTCTGGAGGCATCGGTGCCGCTGGACAAGACGAATATCTATAACCCGATCAACCGCCGCATCAGCATCGTTGTGCTCAACGCACGCGCCGCTGAAGCCGTGCGCTCGGGTGGGGTCGAGCCGGTGGCCGACCTGCGCAATGACGGCAAAGACACGCTGACCGACGCCGCTGCACGTGCCACGGGTGTGGCCGATGCGGTAAGTGCGGGCAAGCCATAAAGAGCGCCGAGGGGAGAAACAGTCGATGAGCGAGAAACACATCCTGGTGGTGGACGATTCCACGTCGATCCGCCGCATGATTGCCACGTGCCTGCGCGAGTGCGGCTTTGTCGTGACGGAAGCCGGCGACGGCACCGCTGCGCTGGAAGCCGCGCGCACGCTCGCGCAGGGCAGCCACCACCTTGTGATTACCGACCAGGTGATGCCGTCGATGGACGGCCTGACCCTCATTCGCGCGCTGCGCACACTGCCGGCCTACGCCGACACCCCGATCCTCATGCTGACCACCGAGGCTGACAGCACCATTCGCGACCAGGCACGCGCTGCCGGCGCGACTGGCTTTCTGCCCAAGCCGTTCGACCCGGATGGGCTGACGGATTCGGTGATGCAGTTGCTCGAATGGCACGCGCAGACCCACGGGTCTGCTTCGACGCATTAAACGACCGAGACGACAGATATGAACCTCGACCTTAGCCAGTTTTTCGGCGCCTTCTTCGAAGAGGCGGAAGAGCTGCTCGTCGACATGGAGCGGCTGCTGCTCAACCTCGATGTCGCCAACCCTTCTTCTGATGATCTGAACGCCATCTTCCGCTGCGCGCACTCCATCAAGGGTGGTGCTGCGACCTTCGGTTTCACGCACATGACGGAACTCACGCATGTGGCGGAGTCGATTCTGGACCGCGCTCGCACCGGTACCCTGCAGCTGCGCGAAAACATGGTGGATGCCTTCCTGGAAACGAAAGACGTGTTGAAAAGCCAACTTGATGCCTACCGGCAAGAGCACCCAATCGATACGGCCACGCTCGAATACATGGTGGCCAAGCTCAACAGCCTGACCGCCGAGGACGGCGCTCCTGTAGCCGCCGCGCCGGTGGCTGCGGCGCCCGTGGTGGCGACGCCCGAACCGGTGGCTGCACCGGAGCCCGAGCCCGTGGTGGTTGAAGCGCCTGCGGCCGAAGCCGTGGGCGACATTGACGGCGGCCTGGACATCAAGCTCATCAATGTCTCGAACGAAGACTGCGAGCTGATCGTCACCGAACTCAAGCATCTGGGCACCGTGCTGCGCCACGCGCGCACCGGCCGCAACAGCGACATCGTGCTGCAGACCACCTGCACCGCCGACGACATCATCGCGGTGAGCTGCTTCATCATCGATGCGGACCAGATCGTCATCACGCCGCACGTGGGTGGCGTGGCGCCGGCCGCGGCTGAAGCCGCTGCGCCGGCTCAGGCTCTTTCCGCCGCACCGACGCCCGCAGCCGCGCAGACGGAAGTTCACGCCCCTGCTGCCAACGAAGCTGCGCCGGCTCAGGCGGTTGCCGCTGCGGCCGCACCGGCGCTGGCACGCCCGGCCGCTGCTGATCACAAGCCGGCCGTGGCAGCCGAAACGTCGATCCGCGTGGGCGTGGAAAAGGTCGACCAGCTTATCAACCTGGTAGGCGAACTTGTCATCACGCAGGCCATGCTGGCGCAGACCGCGCAGGCCTTCGACCCGGTCCTCAACGAACGCCTGTTTGCCGGCCTGTCGCAGCTCACGCGCAATGCGCGCGACCTGCAAGAGGCCGCCATGTCCATCCGCATGATGCCGATGGATTACGTGTTCAACCGCTTCCCGCGTCTGGTGCGCGACCTGGCGCACAAGCTGGGCAAGCAGGTCGAGCTGTCGACGTTCGGCAAATCGACCGAACTGGACAAGGGCCTGATCGAACGCATCATCGATCCGCTCACGCACCTGGTGCGCAACAGCCTGGATCACGGTATCGAACTGCCCGAAGCCCGTGTGGCCGCCGGCAAGGACGCCACCGGCCAGCTGCTGCTGTCTGCTGCCCACCAGGGCGGCAACATCGTTATCGAAGTGAGCGACGACGGCCAGGGCCTGAACCGCGACAAGATTCTCAAGAAGGCGCGCGAGCGCGGCCTGCCTGTGTCGGACAACATGACCGACGACGAGATCAACCAGCTCATCTTCGCGCCGGGGTTCTCCACGGCCGACCAGGTGACGGACGTGTCGGGCCGCGGCGTTGGCATGGATGTGGTCAAGCAGAACATCCAGTCGATGGGCGGCTACGTCGAGATCCAGTCGCAGAAGGGCAAGGGCACGACCATCCGTATCGTGCTGCCGCTCACGCTGGCGATCCTGGACGGCATGTCGGTCAAGACCGGTGAAGAAGTGTTCATCCTCCCGCTGTCGTGCGTGGCTGAATCGCTGCAACCGCGTCCGGAAGATATCAAGGCTGTGCCGGGCGGCGGTCGCCTGCTCAAGGTGCGCAACGAATACCTGACGCTGGTGCCGATGTACGAACGCTTCCGCATCACGCCAACGCTGCCCGATCCTTCGGAAGGCATCGTCGTGATCCTGGATTCGGAGGGCAAGAAGATCGCGCTGCAGGTCGACGAGCTGGTTGGCCAGCAACAGGTGGTGGTCAAGAACCTCGAGACGAACTACCGCCGCGTGCCGGGCATCTCGGGCGCGACCATCCTGGGTGACGGCAGCGTTGCGCTGATCGTCGACGTGTCGGCCCTGATGCGCGAGACGCGCGCGGGCCATTCAGAAAACGCGATGCGTGCCGTTACTGCCGAAAAGCACGAGACGGGCGAAACACAGGGCGGTCGTTTCTCGACCGAGGCGATGGCTGCGGCATAAGCGTTCACGCCTGGCAGGGTGGGATCCACCACCACAACGAATTCAATCTAGTGGCCCGACGGGGCCGAGGGGAGCCGCAATGGAAGTCAAGAAACACGTGATCGGCGAAGACACCGGCGGGGAGGAGTACCTGGCCTTCACGCTGGGCCGCGAGGAATACGGCATCGACATCCTGAAGGTGCAGGAGATCCGCGGCTACGAGACCGTCACGCGCATTGCCAATGCGCCCGATTTCATCAAGGGTGTGATCAACCTGCGCGGCATCATCGTGCCGATCGTTGATCTGCGCATCAAATTCCAGCTCGAGCGCGTCGAGTACAACCAGTACACCGTCGTCATCATCCTGAACCTGATGGACCGCGTGGTCGGCATCGTCGTGGATGGTGTGTCGGACGTGCTGACGCTGCAAAGCCAGCAGATCAAGCCGGCGCCGGAATTCTCGGGCGCGCTGGACACGGAATACATCCGTGGCCTGGGTTCGATCGACGAGCGCATGCTGATCCTGGTGGACATCGAGCGCCTGCTGATGTCGGCCGACATGGCACTGTGCGACGAAGCGGAAGCCGCCTGATCGCGACATGAATCCGGCCGGGGGCACGGCGTAAGTGCTCATGGCAAATGAAGGCCGGGCCGAAGGGGCCCGGCGGGCGACAAGACACCGTAACAATTGGTGCGGCGCTGTTAGGGGAGGGAAGCATGTTCAGCAAGATGACCATCCGGCTCCGTTTGGGGCTGATGATGGCGGGCATTGGTGTGCTCGCTGTTATCGTGGGCGTGACGGGCCTGATCGGCATGCGACACGCCAACACCCGCGTGCAGGACGGCTATGCCGTGCAACTGGCGGGCACCGTTGCATTGGCTGAATCCGATTCCAACCTCCTGAGCTTCCGCATCGTGCTCGATCGCGCAGCCATGGCGCCCAACGCGCCCGGCACGGAAAAAACGGTCGAGCGCGCCAAGATGTTCCTCGACAAGTCCGACGCCGCCTGGAAGCGTTACCGCGCGCTGCCCACCACGGCAGACGAACGCAAGCTGGCCGACGAGGCGCAGGGCCTACGCGACGTCTTCCTGCGCGACGGCGCACAGGTGCTGATGCAAGCCGTGCAGACGCATGACGAAGCGCGCATCAACAAGACGGTCATGGACGTCATGCCCGCGTTGTACCGCCCCCTTGGCGACAAGGTGACGGCGCTCAACCGCCTGCAGATGGACGCGGCCAAAGCCAGCTACGAAGCCAGCCAGGCCGAGCACCACGCGCTGAGCACCCTCACGACGGGTCTGCTGTTGGGCGGAATTCTGGTGGGCGGGCTGCTGACGTGGGCGCTGCGGCGTTCGATCACGCTGCCGCTGATGCGCGCCATTGAACAGGCCGAGCACATCACGCAGGGCGACCTCACGCACACCATTCAGGTGGACCGCGCCGATGAAACCGGCCGCCTGCTGCAGGCACTGCAACGCATGCAGGAAAGCCTGCAGAAGATGGTGGGGCAGGTGCGCTCGGGTTCCGACTCGATTGCCAGTGCCACGCAACAGATTGCCGCTGGCAATGCCGATCTGTCGCAGCGCACCGAGCAGCAGGCTTCGGCGCTGGAAGAAACCGCGTCGAGCATGGAAGAGCTGACGAGCATCGTGCGCCAGAACGCCGACAACGCGCGCCAGGCCAGCACGCTGGCGGGCAACGCCTCGGACATTGCCGTCAAGGGCGGCGAAGTGGTGGGCCGTGTGGTGGATACCATGGCCGGCATCAACGACAGCAGCAAGAAGATTGCCGACATCATCGGCGTAATTGAAGGCATTGCCTTCCAGACGAACATCCTGGCGCTGAATGCGGCGGTGGAAGCTGCACGCGCAGGCGAACAGGGCCGCGGCTTTGCCGTGGTGGCGGGCGAGGTGCGTAGCCTGGCGCAGCGCTCGGCCACGGCAGCCAAGGAAATCAAGGAGCTGATCAGCGATTCGGTTGGCCGCGTTGAAAACGGCACCACGCTGGTGGCCGAAGCGGGCAGCGTGATCGACGAGGTGGTCGTTGCCGTGAAGCGCGTGACCGACATCATGGGCGAGATCAGCTCCGCATCGGACGAACAGAGCGCCGGCATCGAGCAGATCAACCAGGCCGTTACGCAGATGGACGAAGGCACGCAGCAGAACGCTGCGCTGGTGGAGCAAGCCGCTGCCGCCGCCATGTCCCTGCAGGAACAGGCCAGCGGGCTGCGCCAGGCCGTGGCGGCGTTCCGGACGCCGGCCGGTGCACAGGCAAATGCAGTGTCCACCGTGCCGATGGCCGCGCGTGCGGCTGCCAAGCCGGCGCTCAAAGCCAAGGCCGTGCCGCGCCGCGCAGCCAAGCCGAAGGCCGCAGCACGCACCACCGCTGAACCCATCGCGAAGACCGCCGCTGCAACTGCAGCCCCGGCCTCCGCGAAAGAACAACAACGCGAGCGCACCGCCGCCGCTGCCGTGAGCAAAGCGGCTGCGTCAGCGCCCAAGTTGCCCGTACCCAAGCTCGTTGCCGCAGGCGGCGACGATAGCGACTGGGAGACCTTTTGACCATGTATGCACGGGATCTTCGCTGCTCGCGAAAGCTCTCTCGTGTGTGTTTGTGGTGTGCAGCCTGCCCCCCGGGGCAGGTTTTTTTTTGCCTGGGCTAGTGCCTGCTGAAGCCGGGGTGACCCCCCACTGAAGTGGCATGACCCCACGGCGGTTCTAAAGAGCCGTCCCCCGCAGGCCGATAGCGGTTAGGGGGCATATAAAAAACAGGAAGAGGTAGACAACATGGGTTGGATCAAGCGGTTGCCGGTGTCCACGGTACTTACCGGTGGTTTCCTGATCGTGGCGGCCATGGGCGCGGCCATTGGCGGGTTGGGCATCTACACGATCACGCAGTTGACCAAAGCGAGCGAAGAACTGGCGCAAAAGCAGATGCGCGCCATCACGCAGATGGGCAGCGCGGCCAACAGCCTGGCGCATGCCAGCCGTGCGCAGACGGCGCTGCTGATCGCCACCACGCTCACCGAGCGCAAGACGCTCAGCACGCAGATTGCCGACAGCATGCAGCACCTGAAAGACGGTGTGGAGAACGTGCGCCCGCTGTTCACGTCGGACGAAGGCAAGAAGATGATCCGCGAAGTCGATGCGATCTACCCCGTCTGGGGCAAGCGCATGACCGACTTCGTGGCGTTGATGGACAAACAGGGCCTGGACCCGACCCAGTTCGACAGCCGCGTCACGGCCGAAAACGTCGGCCTGCTGGACGACACCGCTGCGTTTGAAAAGACGCTCGACAAGATGGTCAAGCGTGTGGAGGAGGTCTCTGCCGCATCCTCCGTCAAGGCCCGCGACGACGCTCAGCGCTCGCGCCTGGTGATGATCGTGATGGCCTGTGCGGGTGCGCTGCTCGGCATCGTGCTGGGTCTGGTCATTGCGCGTCGGCTGTCGCGCCAATTGGGCGGCGAGCCCTCGTACGCGGCCGAGATTGCCCGCCGCATTGCCGCCGGCGACTTGGCCGTGCACGTGCAGACTCGCCCCGGCGACCATGACAGCATGCTCTTCGCCATGGCGCAGATGCAGCAACAATTGACCGGCACGATCACCAACATCAAGAGTTCGGCCGACTCCATCGCTAGCGCCACCAAGCAGATCGCCGCCGGCAATGCCGACCTGTCGCAGCGCACGGAAGAGCAGGCCTCGTCGCTGGAGGAAACTGCCTCCAGCATGGAAGAACTCACCAGCATCGTGAAGCAGAACGCCGACAACGCGCGCCAGGCCAGCCAACTGGCGGGCAGCGCCTCGAACATCGCCGTCAAGGGCGGTGAAGTGGTGGGCCGCGTGGTCGAAACCATGGCCGGCATCAACGCCAGCAGCAAGAAAATCGCCGACATCATCGGCGTGATCGAGGGCATTGCCTTCCAGACCAACATCCTCGCCCTGAATGCCGCGGTGGAAGCCGCGCGCGCGGGCGAGCAGGGCCGAGGCTTTGCCGTGGTGGCGGGTGAGGTGCGCAGCCTGGCGCAACGCTCGGCCACGGCGGCCAAGGAGATCAAGGAGCTGATTGGCGATTCGGTGGGCCGTGTGCGCAACGGGTCGGCCCTGGTGGCCGAAGCCGGCACGGTGATCGAAGAAGTGGTGGTTGCCGTGCGCCGGGTGACCGACATCATGGGCGAGATTTCCGCCGCGTCGGACGAGCAAAGCTCCGGTATCGAACAGGTCAACCAGGCCGTGAACCAGATGGACGAGGTCACGCAGCAGAACGCCGCGCTGGTGGAGCAAGCCGCCGCTGCCGCTTTGTCGCTGGAAGAACAGGCGCAACTGCTGCGCAATGCCGTGGCGACGTTCCGCACCGATGCCTCGGCCGAGCTGGCCGTGGCGGCGCCGACTGCCGTTTCGGCGCCGGCCGTCCGCAGCGAGGCCCGCCCGGAAAAGACCGAAGTGGTGCCCTCGGTGGCGCGCGCTCTGGCTTCGCGCAAGGTGGCCAAGCCGTCAGTGACGCCGGAGGCTGCACCGGAACAGGCTCCCGCCGCACAAACGGAAAAAGCGCCCCAGGAAGCACATGCCCCGGTTGCACCGGTGGCTGCGGTTGTGGTTTCGGCCGCCGTTTCCGAGGCTGTCGTCGCCCCGACCCTCAAGCTGGCCTCGGGTTCTGCCGATGAAGATGATTGGAGCACCTTCTGACGCCAGCCTCGCCAACAGCAAACTTGGCGCGGCCTGCGGTAACGGTGCCAGCCAACGACTGAAAGCGGGCATCAAGACTCGCCAAACACGGGGTTCGTTATCCATGGCAGCACAAAACTTGGCGCCAGTTTCGCCGACGCTCGCGTCGCGCGAGTTTTCATTCACCGCCGAAGATTTCGGCCGCATCCGCGACCTGATCTACCGCCGCGTCGGTATTTCGCTGTCGGACCGCAAGAGTGAAATGGTCTACAGCCGCCTGGCCCGCCGCCTGCGCGTGGTCAACCTCGGCTCGTTCCGCGATTATCTGGATGCCCTGGAAAAGGGCCACCTGCCCGACGAGTGGGAAGCCTTTACCAACGCACTGACTACCAACCTGACCGCGTTCTTCCGCGAGCAGCATCACTTTCCGATCCTGCACGAGCACGCCAAGGCCAAGCGCACGCCTTTCACCGTGTGGTGCTCGGCATCGTCGACCGGCGAAGAGCCGTACTCGATCGCCATCACGCTGGCCGAAGCCTTTGGTTCGATGTCGCCCAGCCAGGTGAGCGTGGTTGCCTCGGATGTGGATACCAACGCGCTGGCCCGTGCACGTGCCGGCATCTATCCGATGGAGCGTGTCGCGGCCCTGTCGCCCGAGCGCCTGAAAAAGTATTTCCTGCGCGGCACCGGCAAGCAGGAGGGCTACGCACGCGTGCGGCCCGAGCTGCAGGCCATGATCGACTTCCGCCAGATCAACCTGCTCGACCGCGATTGGCCGCTGCAGCAGAAGTTCGACGTGATCTTCTGCCGCAACGTGATGATCTATTTCGACAAGCCCACGCAGGCCAAGATTCTTGAGCATTTCATCGACGTGATGAAACCCGATGGCCTGCTGTTTGCCGGCCATTCGGAGAGCTTCCTGCAGGTCACCAAGGCGTGGTCGCTGCGCGGCAAGACCGTGTACGAAATCGCGCCCGAGGTGCGCGCCAAGATGGGGGCACGATGATCGAATTCGGCAAACGCGCGACCCTGCAATCGGCGGCCGACGCCGTGCGCAGCGATAGCGGCATGAGCAGCGGCATGAGCGCTGGCGCCATGGCCACGCTCGCGCAATCGGCCGCCAGCACCCACGCGTACTACGACACCACCTTCGGCCGGCGCGCCATGAAAGTGCTGCCCGGCGAGTATTCCGTCACCACCGAAGACCTGATGCTGGTCACGGTGCTCGGCTCGTGCGTCTCCGCTTGCGTGCGCGACAAGACCCTCGGCATTGGCGGCATGAACCACTTCATGCTGCCCTCGCGCAACGAGGGGGAATCGATCCTGTCGCCATCCATGCGCTATGGCACGCACGCCATGGAAGTGCTGCTCAACCAGCTCTACAAGGCAGGCGCCAAGCGTGAGCGCCTCGAGATCAAGGTATTTGGCGGCGCCGCCGTGCTGGCCGGCATGAGCACGCTTGACGTGGGCGAGCGCAACGGCAAGTTCGTGCTCGAATTCCTGCGCAATGAAGGCCTGACGGTGGCCGCCAAAGATCTCTTTGACGTACACCCGCGCAAGGTGTATTTCGTACCGTCCACCGGCCAGATCATGGTGCGCAAGCTGCGCTCGCAAAACACGGCGGCCGAGCTGGACAGCGAGGCGCAATACGCCAGCAAGCTGTCGAAGTCCATCACGACGAAGCCTGCCTCGCGCCTGCAACTCTTCACTTAATCCCTGAAACTTGCTCCCGAACATGAACGACAAACGCAAGATTCAGGTGCTGTGCATCGACGATTCCGCACTGATCCGCAGCATCCTGAAGGAGATCATCAACAGCCAACCGGACATGGAAGTGGTGGGTGTGGCGCCCGATCCGATCATCGCGCGCGACCTCATCAAGCAGACCAATCCGGACGTGCTCACGCTGGACGTCGAAATGCCGAAGATGGACGGCCTCGACTTCCTGGAAAAGCTCATGCGCCTGCGCCCGACGCCGGTGGTCATGATCTCTTCGCTGACCGAGCGCGGCTCTGAAGCCACGCTGCGCGCGCTGGAGCTGGGTGCGGTGGATTTTGTCGCCAAGCCCAAGCTGGGCATGCGCGACGGCATGAACGAATACGCCGACCAGATTGCCGACAAGATTCGCACGGCGGCCCGGGCAAAGCTGCGTCCGCGCGCTGCTGCACCGGTTGCGGTGGCGGGCTCGGCAACCGCACCGGCACCCAGCGCACACGTTCGCGCGGAGCACGCACCGGCAACCGCAGCGCCTGCGCGTACCCATTTCTCGTCGACGGAAAAGCTCATCATCGTGGGCGCTTCCACCGGCGGCACCGAGGCCATCAAGGATTTCCTGCTGGAAATGCCACCCGATTGCCCCGGCATCCTGATCGTGCAGCACATGCCGGCGGGTTTCACCACGTCGTTTGCCAAGCGGCTGGACGGCCTGTGCCGCATCCGCGTGAAAGAAGCCGTGCACGGCGAGCGTGTGCTGCCCGGCCACGCCTACATTGCCCCGGGTGACATGCACCTATCGCTCGGCCGCAGCGGCGCCAACTACGTCACTGAGCTGGATCAGGGGCCGCCAGTCAACCGCCATCGCCCGGCGGTGGATGTGCTGTTCCGCTCCGCTGCGCGCAATGCCGGGGCCAACGCCCTGGGCGTCATCCTCACCGGCATGGGTAAGGACGGCGCGGTCGGCATGCTGGAAATGCGCAACGCGGGTGCCTATAACGTTGCCCAGGACGAGGCGTCCTGCGTGGTCTACGGCATGCCCAAAGAGGCGGTGGCCCACGGCGGCGTGCACGAAGTTCTGCCGCTGTCGCAGATCGGCCCGCATGTGCTGGCCAAGCTGTCGGCCCATGGCCGTGTGACGCGCGTATAACCCATTATTTTTGCGGGTACATTGGTCGCGGGGCGCAGCAGTCAGGCGCCCCGCACCATTCCAGCGCTCAAGAATCGGCCCCAGACGCCGATAAGATTGCCAAGGAAGCCCGAAACCCCCCAATTCAGTAAGTTTGCGGAGATTGTGTCCATGGACAAGAGCCAGTACCGATTCCTCGTCGTCGACGATTTCCCGACGATGCGCCGGATCGTGCGTAACCTGCTCAAGGAACTCGGTTTTGCCAACGTCGACGAGGCCGAAGACGGCGCCGCCGGCCTGGCCAAGGTCAAGGAAGGCCGGTTCGATTTCGTGATCTCGGACTGGAACATGCCCAACATGGATGGCCTGCAGATGCTGCAGAGCATCCGTGCGGACGCCAACACCGCCATCAGCAAGCTGCCGGTGCTGATGGTGACGGCCGAGGCCAAGAAGGAAAACATCATCGCCGCTGCCCAGGCAGGTGCTAACGGCTACGTGGTCAAGCCCTTCACGGCTGCCACGCTGGACGAAAAGCTGGGCAAGATTTTCGAGAAGCTCGAAAAGGGGGCGTGATGAGCGAGATGCACGATGGCGCCCAGGCACCTGCCGCAGAAGGCGCAGACCACGGTGACATGCCGGAAATGCTCCAGCGCATCGGCCACCTCACTCGCATGCTGCGCGAAAGCATGCGCGAGCTGGGCCTGGACAAGGGCGTGGAGAAGGCCGCATCGGCCATTCCCGACGCGCGCGACCGCCTGAACTACATCGCCAACATGACCGAGCAGGCGGCCACCCGCGTGCTCAACGCCATCGACGCGGCGCGGCCCGTGCAAGACGCGCTGGAGTCCGACGCCGAGGCGCTGGTCAACCGCTGGCAGTCGTGGATGGATCGCCAACTGGGCGACGAAGAGATTCGTGCGCTCGTCGGCCAGACCAACGGCTTCCTGCGCAGCGTTCCGGAAAAGACCCGCGACACGAACCAGCAGCTCATGGAGATCCTGATGGCTCAGGACTTCCAGGACTTGACCGGCCAGGTGATCAAGAAGGTGCTGGACGTCGTTCAGCTGATCGAAAGCCAGCTCGTCGGCATCCTGCTCGACAACGCGCCGGAACACCTGCGCGTGGAAGCCGCGCAAGTTGCAACGTCGCTGCTCAACGGCCCGCAGATCAATCCGGACCATCCGGACGTGGTCGCCAACCAGGAACAGGTCGACGACCTGCTGGAAAGCCTCGGGTTCTGACCCTGCATTGCCAGCCCCTCGCAAGATGCGGGGGGCGGCGTCTCTCCGTGCGGTCAGCCTCAGGTTGACAACTGCGACGGAGCGAATCGCCTCATTGGTTCTTCAGTGCCGCGCGCGCCAGCATGGCGTCGATCTGCGCGTCCTTCTCTTCCCAAAGTTGAGCAAGCCAGCGATGAAATTCGCTGCGGAATGCCGCATCAGCGGTGTAGTCGCGCACGCCCGACGGCTCGCGATACGCCGATGACGACGACGTGCGCGGCGCCGTGACCGTCTGTGGCGATGGCATGCCCGGACCGGATCCCGTGCGCGTCAGGAAGGCGCCAGCTGCAGCAATATCCCACCGGTATTTCCATGACCGCCGTAGGGGAGTTGACACGTTACAACGCCCCGCAAAGCCTTGCGCTGATTGGCGTCAAGGCCTGAGTCGGTATTCATTCTTATCATGGTCATGGCCTATTTGGGCCACTGTTCTCACTCCTTTTGATTCGAGGTATCGACGTGCTCATTCGACCTATAACCATTGCTGCCCTGGTGGGGTTCACCTTGCTGACGGCATGCAGCAAGAATGAGGAGGCTGCTTCCGCTGCCTCCTCCACTGCGGCTCCCGCAACTGTGGCTGCAGCGCCCGCTGCACCGCAGGCAACCCAGGCCAGCGCCGGCGATGTCGAGAAAGGGGAGAAGGTCTACAAGTCCACTTGCGCCATGTGTCACGGCACCGGTGCCGGCGGCGCGCCGATGTTCAAATCGAAGGACGATTGGGCCCCTCGCATCGCGCAGGGTAAGGACACTCTCTACGACCATGCGCTGCACGGCTTCTCGGGCAGCAAGGGTACGATGCCCGCAAAAGGCGGCAACGCATCGCTTGGCGATGAAGACGTGAAGGCTGGGGTTGATTACATGACGTCGAAGGCGACGTAAGGACTTGCGATCGGGCAGGCATGGCGGCGCTCCTGGTGAGCGCCGTTTGTTTATGCCTGTAACAGCGGGTCGACCAGCACGGCATCAATCACGGCGCGTACGTTGGCCCAGGGTTCTGCGTTCGGGTTGGTCAAGGGGTCTTCGCGCAGCGCGTCCGAAGCATCGTGCAGATGGTTAGGGAAGGTGGCAAGCGTGCGATGCACCGGTGCGGTGTCGATGCGTAATTGCGCATCGCCCCACCGCCACGCGATCGCATATTCCGACCGAGCGGGGTAACGCAGTTCGAGCAGAACGCCGTTGTCGAGCGAGACCATCAAGGCGTCCTGGCACAGCGTAGGAGGTTCCGACAACACCGCACCGTAGTGCGCCTCCAGTGCCTCTTTGAGATCGAGGTGCTGCATGATCAGCCTCCCATGCGCGCCAGTAGCGCCTTCAGTTCAGCGGTGACTTCTTGCTTGGCGGTTGCAAGCGCGAGTGACCCGAGGTAGTGCTCATAGGCCGGGTGTTCCGGCAAGTCTGCTGCCGCGATACGCACCAGCAGATCCCCCTCGTCGTTCACCCCATAGGGTTTGAGCAGCTTGCGCCGGCTTTCCCGCAACTCGTAGGACAAGCGACTGAGCTGCTCCATCTGAACGGCATCATCGGGCGGAAGATTGGCAAAGTAATTGATCATTTCGTGTTCTCTGGGGCGGTTACATCTGGTGATCTTTCAATACGCCACCATCGAGCTGTGCCATTTGGGGCGTAATTTCGTCGAACTTGTAAACCCTGCCACCTTGATGTGTGGCGAAGGCGTCGGCATCGGCCTGCGTGGCGAAGGACGCAAACGTGGCGCCCATCGATCCGCGCGCCTTCGATCCCACGACGTAGAACGCGGTGCGGGCGTCGATCCAGTGGCCCTGCGGGGTGGTCCAGTCAGTCTTGGCCATGTCTTGCACGTACATGGCGAGCATGTGCCGCTGTTGTTCGGGGCGCAGCACGATCGAGAATAGCTCGATGGTGTCGCAGAAGACGTCGGGGGTGCCTTTGTCATACAGAATCTGCGCTTTCGGGCCGGGGAAGTCAGTCACCGTCATGCCATCGAGGCTGCAAGGCGTATCGCGTGTGAGTTCGATCGGACCGGGCGTGGACGCGGCGCCTTGGCAGCCTGCCAGGACGATTGCGGTGGCGAACAGGGCCGAGCGCGCGCGGCGGCGCAGGGCGGATAGGGAAGGTTGCAGTGTGCGTTTCATTTGCGAAATTTCCATGCGGCCACAGCGAGCGGAGCGACGATCCAGGCGGCCATCAGCGAGCCGAGCACGAGCGGGTCGGCCATGTGCTCGGGGAACACGGTCGCCAGACCGTAGAGTGTGCGGACTTCGTCAAAGCTGAAGATAT
Organism: Burkholderiaceae bacterium 26; assembly: GCA_000955795.1. Taxonomy (GTDB): domain Bacteria; phylum Pseudomonadota; class Gammaproteobacteria; order Burkholderiales; family Burkholderiaceae; genus Ralstonia; species Ralstonia chuxiongensis. The sequence goes on along the minus strand of JYOB01000001.1, from coordinate 355,947 downwards.
TGAGGATGCGGAAGATGTCTGCCGGATTCAGCAGCATCAGGTAGGGCAGGGCGTCCGATCCCAGCTTTCCGCCCGTGGCGATCAGTGCCCCGAGAAGCAGCAGATCGAATACCAGCACGAAGAAGAACCACAGCGCGATGGCGACACCGCTTGCGCGCGTGCGGTCGGCGGCGATGACGGACACCAACAGGGCCAGGCTCAGGAAGGCCATGCCCAGCAGCACCGAACTGAGCATGAAGCCGGCGTAGTGATACATGGCCGCGAGCGGCAGCTTGACGGCCAACAGTATCCCGACCACCCCGAAGCCGACGACCGTGGAGCACGCAAGCGCGGCCGCCAAGCCGAGGTATTTGCCGAGCAGCAGCTCGACTCGGGTGATCGGCATGGAAAGCAGCAGGTCCAGCGAGCCGCGTTCGCGCTCGCCCACGATCGCATCAAAGCCGAGAATCAACGCAATCAGCGGTACGAGATAGATCACCAGGCTTACCAGGCTGGCGATCGTGACTTCCATGCCGCGCAGCCCGACTTCGCCTTGCTGTGCCGCGCCGAAGTAGGCGATCACCAGCGCAAAGGCTGTCAATACGGTGGTTACCGCCAGCACCCACCGGTTGCGGATGCGGTCGTGGAATTCCTTGGCGATGATGATCCCGATCTGCCGGGGTTCGAGTGTCAATTGCATGTCTGGCCTCAAGCAGGTTGGCCAAGGAGCACGTCTTCGAGCGAAGGTTCGCGCAGTTGCAGGTCGGCAAGTGTTGCGCCGAGCGTGGATAGTGATTGCAGCAATGGCATCTTCGCCGGCCGCGGGCACAGCACAGTGGCGCGCGATCCATCCATGTGCAGTTCGCATCCTGGCGCGGCCGCGAGCGCGCGCCGCAGTGCGGGCTCGGCATGCTCTGGGCCGCCCGTCAGGCGTAGGTCGAACCACAGCGGCAAGGCCATCGATTCGCGTAACGATTGCACCGTCCCCTGCGCGTGCACGCGTCCATTCTTCATGATCGCCAGGCGACCCACCCGCTCCTGGATTTCCGAGAGGATGTGCGAGGTCAGCACAATGGTCACGCCTTGCGCCTGCAGTTCGCCCAGGGTGCGATAGAAGTCGCGAATCCCCTGCGGGTCCAGGCCGTTTGTGGGCTCGTCGAGAAACAGGAGTGTGGGCTGGCCTAGCAGGGCCTGGGCAAAACCGAGCCGCTGGCGCATGCCCTTGGAGTATCCGCGCACGCGGCGGTCTGCGGCATGGGACAACCCCACCCGTTCCAGCACGCGCGCGCAATCCGTTCGTGGCGCGCGCTTGAGCGCAGCGAAGAATTCCAGTGTTTCCTGGCCAGTCAGGTTGTCATAGAACACCACGTTTTCCGGCAGATAGCCAAGGTTGCGCCGCACCGACCGGAAGGCCCCACTGCTCATGGGCTGACCTCCAATGCGCACTTCACCTGCGGTGGGCGCCTCCAGGCCAAGGAGCATCTTGAACAGCGTGCTCTTGCCCGCGCCGTTGTGGCCGATCAGGCCGAATAGCTCGCCGGGATGCACCGTCAGGCTCACGTCCGCCACGGCTTCGATCTCGCCGTAGCGCTTCACCAGTTGCCTCGCTTCAATCATGCTTGTTCACCCACGCGCGCCAATCATTGCCCCGTGGACGCATGCGGGGGCTGGCATCGACCACACTGGGTGAGCGCAGCAGCGGGAATTGCTCCGAGATCAGCCTCAACGTCTGTACCGCGGGGCTATTGAGCAGCAGCTTGGCGCTCGGAAAGCGCCACAACAGCCGGTCCATCAGATCGCTCGCGCGATAAGGCACGTCGCCACGGCCGTCGCCATTGCGGTCCCACCCGGCATAGTTGCTCCAATAGTTGCCGCTACGCCCGCCCCAGGGCTCGTCGTGTGTGGCAACGTAGCGCACCTGTTCCTGGTTATCGATGAAATCGTTACCGTCCACTTTGTTGTGAATGGACCCGGCCCATACGTGCATGCCGACCGTGTTGCCGATGACGAGGTTGTTGCTCAGCACGTTGTATTCGGCGTCGTAGACGAAGAAACCGCGCAGGTTTCCGGACACGACGTTGTCTTCAATGACTGAATCCTGGATGGTGCGCAGCATGATGCCGTGGTCCGTGTTGCCCCACGCGCGGTTGCCACGCACGATCTGGCGGCGCGTCATCATGAGCGCCAGTCCGCCGCGGTTGTGGTAGGCCTCGTTGCCCTCCCACACGTTGTCGTTGGAGTTCATGTAGTGCGTGCCATAGCGCACGTTGTGGATGCGATTGGCACGAAACAGCGCGTGGTGCGATACATCGACATAGATGCCGTCACGCGAAAAGCTGATCTCATTGCCGTCGAGCTGCGCACCCGTCGTGTTGTAGAGCTGGATGCCGTTGCCGCGCTGGGCGGAAGGGTAATCGCGCTTGCCTGCAATCACGTTGCCCACGATGCGTACATCCTTCACGCCTTCAATCCACAGGCCGAACAGGTTGTAAGTGAGCTCGCAGTGTCTGACCGTGGCGCGATCGGCACCGGGCTGGATGTAGATGCCGGCGTTTTGCGCACCGAGGTCGTCGCCGCTGTCGCTGACAATCAGCCCATCGATCGTGACGTCCGGCGACGTGACGCGGATCACATCTCCGACAAGGCCGCCGCTGATGGTGGGGCGGTCGATGCCCACAAGGGTCAGGGGTTTGTCGATCCGGACCGGGCCTAGATACCGACCGCGCTCGATGATGAGGGTGTCCCCTGCATGCGCGAGTGTGACCGCCTGCGAAATCGAACTGCCGGCGTGCACGCGAATCTCCGCACCGCAGGCCGCAGTGCAGACCAGCAGTGCCGAGATCGCGCAGAGGAGCCGGTTCAGTACAGCCATTTCAGTTGGGGTAAGGATTGCAGTGCCGGAAGCACGCCCACGCCCTTCATGGCAAGGAAGAGTCCTGCGCCAATCAGCAGGTTCTTCATGCCGACATAGGCGGCCATGTCGGCCCAGGAGGCGGTACGCAGCTTGTAACCCCACCAGGCGCCTTCCTTCACATAGGGCTTGCACGCCATGCGCATGACCCATTCGTAGGCGGACCACGCCAACCACCAGCCGAGCACGATGCCGGCGCCAAGCCTGCCGCCCGCACCGAGCAGCCACGCCCAGGTGACCAGCACGGCCAGGCCAATGCCGGCGGCACGGAAGAACAACGGGTGGGCGAGAAATTGCCGGTTCCAGGGGAAGAGGTGATCAGTCAGTTCACGACGCAACCGGGCGAGGATGCCCACAGGTGGCGGCGGCAGCGAAGCAGGCACCGGGGCGACGGGTTTGGGCGGCGCGCTTGGCACTGGTTGGATCGGAATGTAGTAGCCGTCGGCGCCGATCGGTGTCAGTTTCAAGCCGGCGCTCGTGCGGTGCTTGCGCTCCTTGACCAGCGGAGGGCACGCATGATCGTCGTAATACATGACCATGCAATCCAGGCACAGCAGGCATTCGCGCTGGTCGATCTTGCCATCGCGTCCGATCGCCTGCGATCCGCAGCCCGCCTCGCAGGCGCGGCATGGGCCGCATTCCTGCTTGCGTTTCAGACCCCACCACCGGAATGTGGACGGGATTGCGAGCGATGCACCCAGCGGGCACAGGTATTTGCAGAATGGCCGCTCGATGAACAGGGCGGCGACAGCCAGCACGCTCCAGAACGTGACGAAGGGCCACGTCCGGTTCCACACGCCGACCAGGAACGTCGTCTTGAAAGGCTCGATCTCCGCCAGCTTCTCGGCGGTGCCCATTGAGTAGAACGACATCCCGAGCAGACCGGCAAACACGCCGTACTTGATCCACTTGAGCTTGTCGTGCAGCGCCTTGGGCAACTGGAACTGGAAGCGCGCAAGGCCAAGTTTGCCCCCCACCTTGTAGAGGATCTCACTCATCGAGCCGTAGGGACACAGCCAACCGCAGAACATGCCGCGGCCCCAGAAGAACACGCTGATGATGATGAACCACCAGAACAGGAAGATGAAGGGATCGGACAGGAACAGATCCCACCGCCACTTGAAGAGAATGGCGTGGAACCATGTCAGCACCTGCGTGATGGACGGCTGCGCCATGAGATGGAACCCAGCGAAGCCGATGCTCGTGGTCCACAGTGCGTACTTGGGCCAGGAGACCCAGCGCTTATCCTTGCGCCTGGACCGGCGGACCAGCGTGTCTCGCGACGCATACACCACGCCTGCGCTGATCAACAGGAGGACGAATAGCCCGATCTCGACGGCACGCGCCTTCCAGATCTGCAGCCAGGGCGCAGCGGGGCGATCGTACTGCGGCCGCCCGCCAACGAGCTCATTCGCCGGGAGCCAGTATTCCTGGTCGAAGCTCGTGAACGTCTTTGCGCCGGTCTCCGCGTCCAACTTGTTGGCCAGGAACACCAGCTTCCACGGATACGCCGATGAAAATCCGGGGCTGCGGATGATGAAGATGCCGGATTCGCGATATTCCGGCGCACCGGTTGCGCGGATGCCGTAGAGGTTCTGGTAATCGAGGTCCCGGAAGGTGAAGGTGTCGGTGTCCTGGGCGACCTGGATGCGGTCGAAGATGCCCCCGCGCACGAAGCCCGAGCCTTTGAAACTCTCGGTGCCGTTCGACGCGATGAAGATCGCGTGTTCGCCGGGTTTCAGGCTCGACATGAGCGATGCGTAATTCGCATCGCCCAGGATGCTGCGTCCTACGACAGGCGCACTGACGTCACCGAACACCATGTCCACATAAGGCTGGCCGCTGGCTTGGAGTCCAACGTCTTCAGGGTGCACGGTCAGACGCTGCACGGCGCCCTGGTCGAGCAGTGCCTTCCAGCTCAGCGGCTGATTTGCCGGCGTGAATTTCGCCTGGGCGCGCCGTTTGGGCGCGATGATTCCGGCCTGCTCGGCCACGGCCTTGCCGCTGCGCAGGATGACCTGATTCTCGGACATCACCGTCACGGTCGCACCGCTGATCGCGTCGAGTTCGACGGTGCCCTCGCTCACTGCGTGGGATTTGCCGATCTCGATGCTCCCGCCGACGAACTTGCCGATGTATTGCGAGGTGAAGTGCGTCAGTTGTGTTTCTGGAATGCCCAGCAGAAGGATCGGCTCGGAATGTCGCAGGACCTTGACGCCCGTGATCACGCCGTGCGCATCCATGCCCATCAGGGTAATGATGGGTTTGCCTGAATAGCCGGGCATGTCCACGATGTCGGTCGACAGGAACGTATAGCCCACCAGCTGGCGCTTGCCGGCAACGTCGCGATAGCCCTCCACGTAAGGAGGGTGCCCCTTGCGCGGGGAAAAGCTGCTGGCGCCAGGCAGCACGTCCGTGCAGGGCACCATTGCGCAGAGGTTCGGGTCGGTCGATAAACCGGCGGGCAGCGGCGCCTCATAAGCCATGCCGCTGATGCCCGCCAGTGCGGACGTGTCCATCGCACAAGTGGCGGCAATCACCGCCAATCGTGAGAACAGTTGTTTCATACGTCCGCCTTCTCCCTTATGCCTCAACAAGCATGCGCGAGCGCATTTCCAGGTGCAGCGCGTGGCAGAAGTTGGTGCAGTAGCACCAGTAGACCCCGGGCTTGTCGGCCTTGAAGGTGACCGACTTGGTTTCCTGCGGGTTCACGATGAAGTTGATGTTGTATTTCGGGATGGCAAAGCCGTGGGTCAAATCCTCCACCTTGTCCAGGTTGGTGAGGATGATGGTCACTTCGTCGCCCTTCTTCACGGTGAACTCGCGCAAGCCAAAGGCAGGTGCCTGCGAGGTCAGGTAGACCGTCACCTGCTTGCCCTTGCGCTCGACGCGGCACTCCTTCGGGTCTTTCACCGCGTTCGGGAATTCATCGATGTTGTAGACCTGACGCGTCTTGATGATGTCGCGGCGGATGACGATCGAGTCGTGCGGCTCGGAATAGACCGCATGGTCTGCCACGAGCTTCATCTTGTCGCCGGAGATGTCGATGAGCTGAGCCGTTTCCGGGTGGAGCGGGCCCACCGGCAGGAACCGGTCTTTCGAGAACTTGTTGTCCGAGATGAAGAACTTGCCATCCGGTTCCTTGGTTTCGCCCATCGAGGTGAAACCGTGGCCCGGCTGGTAATTGACGTCGATGCGGTCGACCACCGGCACGGCGGTCTTGTCGCCCTTGAACGCCTTGATCGCCGCTTCGAGGTTCCATTTGACGATCTGGCTGTCGAGGAACAGCGTGGTATAGGCGTTGCCGCGGTTGTCAAAACCGGTGTGCAGCGGCCCGAGCCCGATCTCGGGTTCGGCGACGACGCAGTCGCGCGGCTCCTTGAGCTCGCCGTTGAACCACTTCAGGACCAGGTCGTGCTCGATGAGCGTCGCCGTCGGTGACAGCTTGCCGGAACAGGCGTAGTACTTGCCGTCCGGGCTGGCATTCACGCCGTGCGGGTTCTTGGGCACTGGCACATAGCAGGTGAGCGCAGTCTTCGGGTCGGTGTTGGCGGCTTTGGTGCCGTCGACGACAGGGACTTTCGAGGTGCCGATGGTGAAGGACTTGCCGGCTTTGACGGCGGCTTCGATCCGGGCAATGTTGAAGAAGACGCACGCGTCGCGCTCGGCGGACATCATCTCTTCGTAATGCACGCCGCCTTCGGTGTTGTACTGGTTGGAAGCGGCGAGCTTGCCGTCATACGACGTTGCCACCAAGTCCATGTTGCCGTCGACCTTGACCTGCCAGCGGGGCTCGAGGGTCTCCGCGTCCACGCAGGTGAACAGGCAGAAATACTTCTTCGGGTCGTTCAGGTCGCGGCCGTCATTGGGCTGCGGAATATGGAACTCGTTGCCGCAGAACACGCGGGTAGTGTGGTTGATCTTGTCATCCACCGGGTCCCGCTTGTCCGGGAAGACGCCGTGGAAGCCCTGCACGTTCGGCAATTCGACGATCTTGTCGCATTCCATCGTGTCCATGCGCACACGGGCGAGCCGGCTGTGGATCTTGTCGTTGACGAAGATGTACTTCCCATCGTAGGTGCCGTCGGTATAGGACGGATGCACGTGGTGGGTATCGCCGGTCCAGTACTTGAGCGTGCCGTCCGGATTGGTGCCCATGATCTTCTTCGATTCGTTGGTGATGCCCCAGCCCACCAGACAATCGATGTTGAAGACGGGGATGCGCTTGAAGCAGCGTCCCGAAGGCAGACCGTAGATGCGAACTTCACCCGAGTGGCCGCCGCTGGAGAACGAGTAGTACGTGTCCAACTGGCCGGGCGGAACTTCGTACTTGCTGTAGTCGACGCTGCCGGCTGCGCCCGGCTTGCCATCGGCCGGAGCCGCCGCAGCAGGTGCATCCTTGTCTGAGCCTTTGTTGCAGGCTGCCAGGCCGGCGGACAGGCCCACGCCGACCAGACCCGCTGCCGTCCGGTTCAGAAAGCTGCGTCGTGTCGGACTCACAGGAATCGGATTCTCAAAATCATTGTTGGATTGGCTCATCTCTTACGCTCCCTCAGAATTGGAAACCACATTAACAAACCGCAAGAATTTGCTATTGATAGCCATCAAAGTCATGGGAAACCCATCAATTCGATTTGAATTGCAATGAGCCCTATTCGATTGACCATTGGAAATTTGAATAACCTATTATTAATAAGGCTATTCAGATATGAATGAATGTGACGATGCCGTTGCGCTTTGTGCGGGTTGCGGTGTGGATCAGGTGGATGTGGCAGGGCGACCGCCCAGCGCAGCAAACGCGGTTGTCATCCGATCTTGATGGCGGCCTTCGGCATCGCGCAGGACGAAATAGGCGGCCAGCCCGAGTTGCTCGGCAACCTCGACGCCGCGCTCGGGGCCCAACACAATCAGCGCCGTAGCGTATGCGTCGGCAATCGCACACTGCGACGCGGCCACGGTGACGGAAGTCAGGCCATTGGCGATTGGGCGGCCTGTACGTGGATCGATCTCGTGGGAGTAATGCTGCCCGTCATGCTCAAAGCAGATGCGGTAATCGCCCGACGTTGCCATTGCCATATCGCGCAATGGCACGACGAATCGGGCACGGCGCGGTAGCCTCCGCTGGGGCTCTTCAATACCGATTTGCCACGCGCGCCCGTCATGGCGCCGGCCCTTGGCGCGCACCTCTCCACCCACCTCGACCATGTAATCGGCGATGCCCAGTGCGTCGAGCGCGATGGCCGCCTGGTCGACACCAAAACCCTTTGCGATGGCCGATAGATCGGTATAAACGCGAGGGTCGGCTTTCGTGGCGGTACGCGTGCGCGGATCGATTTCCAGTGCGCCGGTGCCGACTGCGCTCTTGAGCATCGCCAGCTCGCGCGGCGTTACCACACGTTGCGCCTTTTCCGGCCCGAAGCCCCACAGGTTGACGAAGCTCCCGGCTGTGACATCGAACGCGCCATCCGTTGCGAGGCTCACAGATCGCGCAATCTGCAATACGCTGATCGTGTCGGCGGACAACGCGAAGGGGCGCTCGCCCGCATACCGGTTCAGTTGCGACAGTTCCGAGTCCGCCCGATACGTCGACATGCGTTGGTCGACTGCCTGTACGGCCGCATCCACAACTGCGCGCGCTGCATCGAGCAGCGCCGTGTCATCAAGCGAGGCAAGCGCGAGCCGGACGTGATATGTCGTGCCCATCGTGTCGCCCTCGAAGGCATATCGGTGCCGGGCCGGCAGCGTGCTCGCGGCCGGACTGGCAGTCCAGCGCAGCGTGTGCGCCAGTCCGGCGAGCCCGATACTCGGCAGGGTTCCACGGTTGAGCAGAGTGCAACGGTTCAAGATTTCACCGCATGTGTCAGAAGCGGCCGATGGTAGCGCTACGCCTGCAACACAGATTGATTCGCATCAATTGACCGAAATGCCCGTGGCTAGAATTGATGGAAATCAAGTATTGGAGATGCATTTTTTACCCGCAACGCAATGTCGGGTATTTTTTTGGATATTTTTTTGCTATGCAGAAATGGGAAATGCAAATACCGGAAGAGCGGGCTTACTTAAAATAGAGAAGAGTCAATCATGTCCTCGATCAATTTAGAAGGTGGGCAGCGCCCGTATGCTCGTCATCCTGGCGTTGGCTGGCGATGCGACTGCCGACGGGATTCGGCACTGCCTCTCCCGCAGTGCCGTCGATCCGCTTTTGTGAGTGTGGAAACAGCGCCCGCTTGCCTTCGGAGGAGCTTTCAGTTGTGATTCGCCGCAGTCCTCTTCTGTCCAGAGCCGTCATTGCCTGTGGCACCAGCGTGAGCGGATGGAGCGGGTCATGACGACGCGCCGTCCGCTATTGGCACTGGCTCTATTGCTTGGGACGCTCGGGTCTCTCTGGTGGTTTGTGGGACGTGCAGCCCTGCGGGCCGAACCGAAGTTGCCTGACGAGATCTGCTTTGTCGCGTCGGCCGTGCCGTACGATCCGCGGTCCGGATTGCAGCCACATGCCCCTCGCCCGGTTCCGGTCAATGCGCGTTGCCCCGTCTGTGGGGCGTTTCCATCTCGCGTTCCCGAGTGGGCGGCGCAGCTCATTTTTGCCAACGGCGATGCTTATTTCTTTGATTCACCGCTGACCCTGTTCATCTACCTGCGAAACCTGCAGCGCTACGCACCTGGGCGACAGGCCGCGGAAGTTGCCGCCAGCTACGTGCATGCCACGGGAGACGGTGGATGGCTTCCGGCACTGCAGGCCGTTTATGTGTCGGGGTCGACCGCTCTGGGACCGATGCGGCGCGGCAATCTTCCGGCATTCCGGAATCTGGCGGATGCGCAACGGTTCATCGCGCGAAATGGTGGCGTGGTGGTGCATCCGGCGGATATCACGGCGGACCGGTTGCAGGATGTCGAGCCGCACCGCATGGCTCGCGCGGCAGACCCCATATAAGGGGGCGGTGTATTTGCGCGGCTAGGGGGCACGACCGCAAACCGGGCAGCTCGCTCATGCGAGCGGATCGGTTTCGGGAGGGGCCATCGCCACCGCGCGGCTCGCAGGCAACTGTCGGGCGACGTGCACATGCGTCAGGGGGCATCGGGAGAGCCGTCCCGCGCAATGTCGGCCCGCCGACACTGCGCGGGACGGCTTTTTGCCGATAAGCGTGCTTTCAAGGCGTCTTCTTTGCGCTTCGATGGCCAGACCGGGGCGGGATAATGCGAGCGTCCATTCACCCCTCGCACGCCCGGCATGTCCGAAGAAAGCGATCTCGAAAAAACTGAAGCCGCCTCTCCGAGGCGCCTCGAGCAGGCGCGCGAGGAAGGCGACGTTCCCAGATCACGGGAACTGGCTTCGTTCGCCCTCACGGCGGTATCGGCGGGCGGTTTGTGGGTGATGGGCGATTCGATTGTGCGGGCTGCGTCGTCTTTCCTGGCGCGCTGCCTGGAGTTCCACCGCTACAACTACACCAGCGGGCAGGACCAGTGGAACTACGTGACCGGCCAGTTCATGCCGCTGGCCATGGCGCTGGGCGGGCTGATGCTGATGCTGGTGATCGCCGCGCTGTCGCCGCTGGCGCTCACACGCGGGGCCATCTCGTTCAAGCCGCTGGCACCCGATATTTCGCGCCTGTTCAAGCTGCAGGGGCTGACGCGCATGTTCTCGCTGGAGGGGCTGATCGAGCTGCCCCGCCTGTTGATCAAGCTGTTCCTGATTGCCGGTGTGGGCTGGTTGCTGGTCCGGTATTACCGGGGTGACCTGATCGAACTCCCGCAGCAGGACTTGGGCGTGGCCATGCGTGACACCCTGCACGTGGCCGGCGTGGCGTTCCTTTGCATGGCGGCGGTGATGATGCTGGTGGCGGCCGTGGATGTGCCGCTGTCGTTGTGGCAATACGCCCGCAAGCACCGCATGACCAAGGAAGAAGTGCGCAAGGAGCACCGCGAGTCTGAAGGCGATCCGCACGTCAAGGGCCGCATCCGCAACCTGCAGCGCCAGGCCGCACAGCGCCGCATGATGGCCGACGTGCCCAAGGCTGACGTGATCGTCACCAACCCGACGCACTACGCCGTGGCGCTGCGCTATTCCGAGAAGGAAGGCGGCGCGCCGCGCGTGCTGGCCAAGGGCGCCGACATGGTGGCCGCCAAGATTCGCGAGCTGGGGACGGAGCACAAGATTCCCATCCTGGAAGCGCCCCCGCTGGCCCGTGCGCTGTACCGCCATACCGAGATCGGCCACCAGATTCCCGAAGCGCTCTACGCCGCCGTGGCGGAAGTGCTCGCCTATGTCTACCAGCTGCGCCGCCTGCATCAGGTGGGCGGCCGTGTGCCGGTGCGCCCGACCGACCTGCCGGTGCCTGCCGATATGGACCCGGGGCCGCAACCCGGCCCGGACGACGAGCCCGAAGACGCTTAAACCGCCATCGGCCGAGCAAAAAGCTCCACGCGTCGAGCTCAGAGGTCGGACCGCCGAGCAAAAAGCCTCACACGTCGAGCTCCGAGCTCCACCCGCCGAGCAAAAAGCCTCACGCGTCGAGCTCCGAGCTCCACCCGCCGAGCAAAAAGCCTCACGCGTCGAGCTCCAAGCTCCATTCGCCGAGCAAAAAGCCTCACGCATGGAGCTCGGAACTCCACTGATCGAGCAAAAAGCGTCGGGCTCGACACTTTTTGCCCGGCGAGTAGCGGTTTGATGCCCGTGCATGGGGCGCTTGGCTTGCAACGGCGGCCAAACGGCGCCAATGGCCGCTTCCACACCCCCCGGTGGGAGGGTATTTCAAAGAAAAGCCGCCTTTTGGGCGGCTTTCTCACGTCTTCGATTTGGCGGTTCCCCCGGCAAGATGGCATCCATCGAAAAGCCCCCCGCTGCACGCCCCGCCAATGAACGCCGCACTGCTCCGAGTCACCGACATCCTGCGCAAGGGCGACTACCGCTCCGCCGCAGGCCCGGTGCTCATCATCCTGATCCTGGCGATGATGGTGCTGCCATTGCCGCCGTTCATCCTCGATCTGCTGTTCACGTTCAACATCGCGCTGTCGATCATCGTGCTGCTGATCAGCATGCACACGCTCAAGCCGCTGGATTTCTCGTCGTTCCCGAGCATCCTGCTGATCACCACCTTGATGCGCCTGTCGCTGAACGTGGCGTCCACGCGTGTGGTGCTGATGGAAGGCCACACCGGCCCGGACGCCGCCGGCAAGGTGATCGAGGCGTTCGGCCACTTCCTGGTGGGCGGCAATTACACCGTCGGCATCGTCCTGTTCGTCATCCTGGTGATCATCAACTTCATGGTGATCAGCAAGGGCGCGGGCCGCATTGCCGAGGTCAGCGCGCGCTTCACCCTGGATGCGATGCCCGGCAAGCAGATGGCGATCGACGCCGACCTGAACGCCGGCCTGATCCGCGAAGACGAAGCCCGGCGGCGCCGCACGGAGATCGCCCAGGAAGCTGAATTCTTCGGCTCCATGGACGGTGCCAGCAAGTTCGTGCGTGGGGATTCGGTGGCGGGTATCGCCATTCTGCTGATCAACATCGTCGGCGGCCTGGCCGTGGGCGTGCTCCAGCACGGCATGGACGTGGGTCACGCGGCCACCAACTACACGCTGCTGACCATTGGCGACGGCCTGGTCGCGCAGATTCCCGCGCTGGTGATCTCCACCGCGGCGGGCATCATGGTCAGCCGCGTCTCCACCGACAAGGACGTCGGCCAGCAACTGTCGAGCGAGCTGTTTGCCATGCCGCCGGTGCTGATGACCACCGCCGGCGTGCTGGGCCTGCTGGGCCTGGTGCCTGGCATGCCGCACTTCCCGTTCATCCTGTTTGGCGGCGGCCTGGGCTATCTGGGTTGGTATCTCAAGAAGAAACGCGAAGTGCCCGAGGTCGAACCCGTGCTGCAGGCCATTGCCCCGGTGGATACGCCCGAGGCGAGCTGGGACGATGTGTCGTGGGTCGACGTGCTGGGCCTGGAAATCGGCTACCGCCTGATCCCGCTGGTGGACAAGAGCCAGGACGGCGAGCTGCTGCGCCGGATCAAGGGCATCCGCAAGAAGTTCACGCAGGACATGGGTTTCCTGGCGCCGGTGGTGCATATCCGCGACAACCTGGAGCTGGGCCCGTCGTCGTACCGCATCACGCTCAAGGGCGTGGAAATCGGCCACGGCGAGGTGCAGCAGGGCAAGTTCCTCGCCATCAACCCGGGTGGCCAGGATGGCCTGGGCGGTCATGGCGGCCTGGGTGGTCGCCTGGGCACGCAACTGCCCGGCACGCCCACCGTGGACCCGACCTTTGGCTTGCCGGCCATGTGGATCAACGCTGATGTGCGCGATCGTGCGCAGGCTGAGGGCTACACCGTGGTTGATTGCAGCACGGTCATCGCCACCCACGTCAATCAGTTGATTTACACCCATAGCACCGAGCTTCTCGGCCGTTTGGAAGTCCAGCAATTGCTCGATCATTTGGGCAAGGAAGCACCGAAGCTGGTCGAAGACGTTGTGCCGAAGCTGTTGCCCGTCGCGACCGTGCAGAAGGTGCTGCAGAACCTGCTGGACGAAGGCCTGCATATCCGCGACATCCGCACCATCGTCGAGACGCTGGCGGAACACGGAGGCAGGACGCAAGACCCCGCCGAACTCACCGCCGCCGTGCGTGTGGCGCTGGGCCGGGCGATTGCCCAGCAGCTCTTCCCGAACAAGACCGAAATGCAGGTCGTCACGCTTGACCCGAATCTGGAGAACATCTTGCTGCAAAGCGTCGTTGGCTCTAACGCCGGCCCGATCGAACCGCAACTGGCCGACTCGCTCATGCAAGCGGCTGCGGACTCGTCGCGGCAACACGAACAGATGGGTCAGACGGGCGTCTTGCTCGTACCGCCCGCACTGCGCCCGATGCTTGCCCGCCTGTTCAAGCGTGCCGCACCGAGCCTGCGCGTGCTCTCGCACGCAGAAATTCCAGATCACCGAACGATTAAGGTTGTCGCCATGCTTGGAGGCCGCGCATGAAAATGCATCGATTTACCGGACTGACGTCGCGTGACGTTTTGCGCAAGGTCCGCGACCAACTGGGCGATGGCGCTCTGATCCTGTCGAACCGCGCCATTCCGGGCGGCATCGAGATCATCGCGGCATCCGACTCGCACGTGGATGCGCTGGTCGACGCGCAGTCGTCGGCGCCCAAGACCGCACAGCGCCGTCCGATGGCCCCGGCGCCGATTCCTGAGCCCGCACCGATTGCCGCTGCAACCGCAGCCGTCGTTGCCGCCCAGGCACCTGCCGAAGAGGCCCCGCAGGCCGAGGCTCCGGCGCCCAACGCGCTGGCCCGTCTGCGTAACCGCTTCATTGCTTCGCGCCGCGCCCCCGCACAGGAAGACGCACCGGCAGCGCCGGTTGCTCCGGTGGCCAAGCCTGCCGGACGCACGCTGCAAACGCGCGTGGATGACGACGTGGCGTTTGGCGAAGAAGATGCACTGGCAGCCTCCACCCGCATGCTGGCCGGCTTGTCGCTGGACCGCGCCAATGCCGAGGTTGCCCAATCTGCGGCGCAGGCCCTGGCCAGCACCGCTCAGTTCATCGCCCGCCGCACCGCGGTGGAAGACGACGAGCCGGAGATGGAATCGACCGCCCGCTTTGCCGCACGTCGCGAACAAGCGCGTGAGCAGGATGACCGCCCAGTTTCGCTGCGCAACTTTGCCGAGCGCGTGGAAGCCCAGGCCCGTAACCTTCGCGCCGAACAACAGAAGGCCGAAGCGCCCGTGAAGGCGCGCATCGAGGCGCAAGCCGACGCAGGCAAGGCGTCCGACATTTTCGTCCGCGTGGAGGACACGATGGCCAAGCCCGAAGCCCCGCGTGACGACGTGAGCCTGCAGCGCTCGGCCATCCAGGCCGACGTGAAGGAAAGCATCCGTGCCGAGACCGACGTGATGACCCGCCGCATGGTCGGCGAGATCGAAACGCTCAAGAGCACGCTGAACGACGCCATGTCGAGCCTGGCCTCGCTGGGCGTGAAGCTGGGCGACCCGGTGCGGACGCGCCTGTTCCAGACCATGCTCAACGCAGGGTTCTCGGCACAGCTCACGCGCTACGTGCTCGAGAACATGCCGCAGCACGACTCGTATGAAGGCGCGCTGGATTTCGTGCAGCGCGCGATTGAAAAGAACCTGACCACCGTGTCGGATGAAAACAGCCTGCTCGACCAGGGCGGCGTGTTTGCCCTGATGGGCCCGACCGGCGTGGGCAAGACCACCACGACCGCCAAGCTGGCCGCGCGCTTCGTGCTGCGCCATGGCGCATCGCGCGTGGCACTGCTCTCGACCGACAGCTACCGGATCGGCGGCCATGAACAACTGCGCATCTACGGCAAGATCCTGGGCGTTTCGGTGCATGCCGTGAAAGACGCGCAAGACCTGAGCCTGGCCCTGAACGATCTGCGCGAGAAGCACGTTGTGCTGATCGACACCATTGGCATGAGCCAGCGCGACCGCGCCGTGTCCGAGCAGATGGCGATGCTGCATGCCGTGGGCCCGTCGATCAAGCGCCTGCTGCTGCTCAACGCTGCAAGCAACGGCAAGACGCTCGATGAAGTTGTGGGTGCCTACCGCGACGCCAACCTGGCTGGCTGCATCCTGACCAAGATCGACGAGGCTGCCTCGGTGGGCCACGCGATGGACGTGATGATCCGCCGCCGCCTGCCGCTGCATTACGTGTCGTACGGCCAGCGTGTGCCGGAGGACATTGCGGTGCCGAACAAGAAGCTGCTGATCCATCGCTCGTTCCGGGCTGGTGCGGAGCAGTCGTCGTTCACGCTGGATTCGGATGAATCGTTGCTCGTGGCGCAAGGCGCTGCGCGTAACCGCGAACCTGGCCTGGCCGCTTTCGATTTCGCCTGACAAGGGGGCGACCATGACGACGCCATTCGCCAAGGATCAAGCCGCAGGGCTGCGGCGCATGCTCGGTCATGCCGCTGCCCGCCGTGTGCTGGTGATCGGTGCGGAAGAGCAGGTCGACGACTTTGTCGACAACCTGCGCATCGCGCTGTCCGCCATGGGCCGCGACACGGCAGTGGTGAACGCCCAGACCATGCTCGCCATGCCCGGCGTGCTCGAGCAGTACGACGAGACGGCGGATGTGACGCTCGTGGCCGCGCATTTCGGCACCCGGGCGCTGAGCACCGTGGCTGAAGTCTGCGACGACGTGCTGCTCACCTTCACCGATGGTCCGGAAGGCATCAAGAGCGCGTACACGCTGCTCAAGAAAACCGCCGTGCTGCAAGGCAGCGCTGGCATCCGCACCGTGGTGTGCGGCGCGCATTCGGTGGATTCCGCAGTGCGCGTGTTCGGCAACCTGGCCAACACCGTGGGCCAATACCTGAACACCCGTATCGATTTCGCCGGCTACCTCCCAGAGGACCGGCACGTAGAACTTGCGCTCTCGCTCGGCAAGCCCGTGGCGAGCGCGTTTCCCGCATCGCCTTCGGCCATGGCCTTCCGCCAGCTTGCCGAAGAAATGTTGAGCTGGGCCAGCGCCGAGGCCCAAGCCGGTGATGGCAGTGCGCCGTCGCGGGTGGTCATGTCGGCGCGGGCTCCGGCGCAGCCGGCGGATGAATCGGCGCAAGACACGTCAATGTCGACTTCGACTGCGACGCCCCGCGCCACCGCACGCGCGGCCGAATTGGTTTATTGAGGCGCAGCATGAACGAAGCGTCAAAGGCAGGCATGAATATGTACACCGCAACCGGTCGCAAGACCAAGTCCGACGAGATGGCCATGTACGCACCGCTGGTGCGTCGCATTGCCAACCAGATGATGGTCAAGTTGCCGGCCAGCGTTGAGCTGGACGACCTGATCCAGGCTGGCATGATGGGCTTGCTCGATGCGCTGTCGCGCTACGAGGAAACGCAGGGCGTGCAGTTCGAGTTCTACGCGGCCCAGCGTATCCGCGGTGCGATCCTGGACGAACTGCGTGGCTCGGACTGGCTGCCGCGCGGCCTGCGCCGTAACGCGCGCACGATCGAGCAGGCGATCCAGAAGCTGCAGCAGCAGAAGGGTCGCGCGCCCACCGAAACCGAGATTGCCGCAGCGCTGGGCATGTCGCTGGCCGAATACCAGAAGCAACTGGTCGACCTGCAAGGCAGCCAGCTGCTGTATTACGAAGATTTCGACCGCGAAGACGCCGACGCCTTCATCGAGAACCGCGCACCCGAGAACGACGCCACGCCGCTGGACCAACTGCTGGACCACGACCTGCGCGAATCGGTTGTCGCTGCCATCGAGGCGCTGCCCGAGCGCGAAAAGCTCATGATGAGCCTTTACTACGAGCAGGATCTGAACCTGCGTGAAATCGGCGCCGTGATGGGCGTGTCGGAATCGCGCGTGTGCCAGATCCACAGCCAGGCCATCGCCCGCATCCGCTCGCGCCTGCGTGATCGCGCATGGCTGCCGACGCCGACCTGATCTGAGGTCTGCTGAGCGCCACTGACAAAACCTTCTGTTTCACTGGGTTTGTTGGCGGCTCTTGGTTCCAGCTTTGCCTGCCAGGTATTTCTACTGCGCGGCCAGCGACTCATGTCGCGGCCGCGCTTTTTCTTTGGGGCCTCGGTCACGAGGGCACGCTTGGAGGCATGAAGAGGTGGATGTCGGCGCACATACGTTTCGGAACGCAAAATATGTACACAAAAAACAGTTGCAATTGTTGACAGAAAAACGGCGCACCTCCAAGATTCCGGCAAATACGCGGCATCACGCCGCATGAATGCCGGCGGATGGACTCCGCCACATCCGCCTAAAGCACGCTCCCGGCATTGACACGGGGGCGGCCCCAGGAGACAGACAATGCGCCAATCCCCCGGCCAACCCTCGCCTTCTTCGTCGACAATCGCTCACGCCGCTGTCGATCCCGTCAACGAGTTTCTGCCGCTGCCCCGTCTGTTTGCTCTTGGTCTGCAGCACCTGTTGGTGATGTACGCCGGTGCGATTGCCGTGCCGCTGATTGTCGGCAATGCGCTTGGTCTGTCGAAGAGCGATCTGTCGTATCTGGTCAATTGCGACCTGTTTGCGGCTGGCATCGGCACGCTTATCCAATCGCTCGGTTTCCTGATCTTCGGGATCCGTCTGCCGGTGATGATGGGCGTCACGTTTGCCGCGGTTGCTCCCATGATCGCCATTGGCGTGGAGCCCGGCATGGGGCTGCCCGGCATCTTCGGGGCGTCCATCGTTTCAGGTGTGTTCGGCATTGCCATTGCGCCGCTGATGGGGCGGCTGCTTGGCCTGTTCCCGCGCGTGGTGACGGGCACGGTCATCATGCTGATCGGCTTTTCGCTGCTGAGCGTAGGCATCAACTGGGCCGCGGGCGGTCAGCAGATGATTCCGCAGGTGGTGGACGGCGTGCGCCACATGGTGCCGAACCCGGCGTTCGGCGATCCGTTCGGCCTGGCCATTGCGGCGCTGGTGCTGGTGACGATTCTGCTGCTGACCAAGTTCGGTAACGCACTGCTGTGCAATATCGCGGTGCTGCTTGGCATCGTGACGGGCACGCTGGTGGCAGCGGCGTTTGGCAAGGTGTCGCTGGCGGATGCGAGCATGGCGCCGCTGATGACGCTGGTGACGCCGTTCCACTTCGGCATGCCGAAATTCGAGCTGTCGGCCATCATCTCGATGTGCATCGTGATCGTGATCACGCTGGTGGAATCAACTGGCATGTTCCTCGCGCTGTCGCACGTGGTGGGCAAGCCGATCTCGCGCAACGAATTGACCAACGGCCTGCGTGCCGACGGTCTGGCGACGGTTGTGGCGGGCGTGTTCAACACGTTTCCGCATACGTCGTTCTCGCAGAACATCGGGCTGGTGTCGATCACGGGCGTGCGTTCGCGCTATGTGGCGGCCGCCGGCGGGTTGCTGCTGATCGCGCTAGGGCTATTTCCGAAGCTGTCTTACGTGGTGGCGTCTGTGCCGCAGTACGTGCTGGGCGGCGCGGGCATCGTGATGTTCGGCATGGTGGCCGCTGCCGGCATCCGCATGCTGGGCATGGTCGATTTCCAGCGGCAGCGCCACAACCTGCTGATCATCGCGGTGTCGGTCGGCTTTGGCATGATGCCGACGCTGGCGCCGGCGTTCTTCCACCACTTTCCGGATTGGACGCACCCCATCACCCACAGTGGCATCGTGATGGGCACGCTGGTGGCCGTGGTGCTCAATGCATGGTTCAACGGCATTCGCGGCTCGCACGAAGTCATGCACGGCGCGGCTGCAGCTGCGCATTGAACATCCAGGCCGCGTGTCTGAAACGCGGATCAGGTCTGGCGGCTCAGGTCTCTTCAGCAACCGACACGCGGTATGCGGTGTGCTGGCGGTAGACCTGGCCCGGGCGGAACATGACCGCTTGCGCATCGGGCATGTTGACCTGGTTCGGGAACGCGCTCGCTTCCAGGCATAAGCCGCTGCGCAGCGCGTGCGTGCCCCCAAGCTTGTGGCCCGAGTAGAACTGCAGCCCGCGCTGATCGGTGAGCACCGTCAATTCGCGCCCGCTGCCCGGGTCATACAGCCGGGCGACTGGGCGCACATGTGGGCGACCCTCCGGCGCCGTATTGCGCAGTACGAAGCAGTGATCGAACCCGCCGGCCTGCGCGAGTTGCGCGTTAGGCCAGTCCAGCCGTACCCCGATGGGCGCCCCCTGGCGAAAATCGAATGCCGTGCCCGCGACGCTGGCTGTTCGCGTCGGGATCAGCTTGGCGTCGACTTCCAGAAAGGCGTCGGCATCGATCGACAGGATGTGGCCCTTGATGTCGGTGCCGGGCTTGCCGCTCAGGTTGAAATACCCGTGGCTTGTCAGGTTGATCGGCGTGGGCGCATCGGTCCGCGCTTCATAGTCGATCGACAACGTGCCATCGTCGTCAAGCGCATAGCGAACCTGGACGGCGACATTGCCGGGGAATCCCGCATCGCCTTCTGGGGACGTGAGCCGCAGGACCAATGCGCCGTCCTCATCCTCAGCCTCCCATAGCGCCCGATGAAACCCGCTCGCCCCGCCGTGGAGCAGATTGCCGCCCTCATTGCGGTCGAGCGCGTAGTCGATGCCGTCGAGCGTGAAGCGCGCGCCGGCAATCCGGTTGGCCCAACGTCCGATCAAGCCGCCCAGATAGCCAGGCGATTCCAGGTACGCGGCAGGCGTCGCGTGGTTCAGAAGAATCTCGCCCAAGCGCCCGCCGCGGTCAGGTGCTTGCCAGGAGACGAGCGTTGCCCCCAGGTCGCTGATCGAAACGCGCATGCCCGAGGCATTGCGCAGCGTGAACAGCCGAACCGGTTCACCGTCCGGCAAGTGCCCCCATGTTGCTGACGAGATGGCGCCGTCGAGCGGCGCGTGTGCGGACAGCGCTGGCGCGATGCTCATGATTGGCCCTCTGTGATGGTGCGTTCCTGGTATTCGCGCGGCGTGCAATCCAGCTCACGACGGAATACGGCGTGCATGTA
The DNA here is from genome assembly GCA_000955795.1 of Burkholderiaceae bacterium 26. Lineage (GTDB taxonomy): Bacteria > Pseudomonadota > Gammaproteobacteria > Burkholderiales > Burkholderiaceae > Ralstonia > Ralstonia chuxiongensis. Next base: position 335,625 of record JYOB01000001.1, on the reverse strand, counting down.
TTGCGGTGAGGTAAAGCCGCAGCGCACCGCCACCTCGGCGGTTGCGACATCACGGCTGGCCAGCATGTGCTTGGCGGCGTCGAGCTTATGGCGAAGGATTTCCTGGTGCACGGTGCAATTCAATTCACGACGAAAGTGTTCTTCGAGCGATGACCGCGAGATACCGACGTAGTCCGCGACCTGCTCGGTCTTGATTCCCTGGCAGGCGTACTGCCGGATGAAGTGGCGCGCGCGCATGACATACGGGCTGGAAAGCGGCTGGTGCCTGGACGACGCCAGCACATTGATGCCAACCGGCGGCACGAGAATCTGCCGGCCTGCCAAGCGGGCACCGCCCAGCATCTGATGCAGCAGATGTGCGGCGGTGCGCCCCATCTCTACCGTGCCCTGAATGACCGATGACAACGGGATGCGGCTCAAGGTGCGTGTGAGCGGATCGTTGTCGATGCCAATGATGGCGACTTCCTCTGGCACGGCCAACCCTGCCGTCATGCATGCTTGCAGCAGGTGCCGGGCCCGCGCGTCGGTGACGGCAATGATGCCGATGGGCTTGGGCAAGGCACGCAGCCACTCAATCAACTGGCCGATCGCCTGATGCCAGGTCGGCGCGCTGGTCGAGAGGCCCCGGTAAATCTCCTGCTCAATCGGGGCGGTGGGATTGTCCTGCCGGCGCAAGCGGGTAAAGGCCAGTTCGCGCTGCTGTGCCCAGCGGTTCTCTGGCGCCTGGGGCAAGCTGTACAACGCAAAGTGCTGCAGGCCGGCTTCGATCAGGTGGCGGTATGCCAGCGAGACCAGCTTGCCGTTGTCCGTTGCGACATACGGCTCCTTTGCCGGGTATTGCGCTGCATCTTCATATGACGAGCCGACGGCCACGACCGGCAGCGGGCAACCGCACAGCGCTTCAGCGACTGCAGGGTCGTCGAAATCCGCAATGATGCCGTCGCCATCAAAGCGCTCGATGCCGGGCAGCCGGCAGCGGAAATCCTCTTCCAGAAACAAGTCCCACGTCACGCGCGTGGAGCGCATGTAGTCGCCAATGCCCGCGATGATTTCGCGGTCATACACCTTGTTGGCATTGAACAGCAGGGCAATGCGATGAATGCGCGCGTGCTGCGATGGATCGGAAGGTTGACGGTGCATGGTGGCTCGGGCCGCTCGCGGTGGCAGGGGTTGCCAAACGGCTGCAGCGCTGGGGCGTGCTGCGTGCTTGCACATTCTATTGGCTACGTGGGGCGCTGTCAGACGATCGCAGCGGGGTGGCAAGAAATGTTAGGGCGGTTGGGCAATTTCGTAATTGCCCGTGCTGAGCGGCCGCATCACCATGCGATGGCCGTCGAGCCGGGCGAGATCACTATTGCGGCGCACCACGCGCACCGTCGGCCTAGGGGTATCCACCAACAATAGAAGATGGAGTGAGACATGAAATCGAACCAACGCCGTAGTGTTCTGAGGGCCGCCTTTTGCGGTGCAATGCTCGCCAGCCTGTCGATTGCGGCGCCTCTGGCGCACGCCAGCAAGGCGCATCCGGAGATTGGCTTTTGTATTGATGACCTGCGCGTGGAGCGCTGGTCGCGCGACCGCGACTACTTTGTCGCTGCCGCAGAAAAGCTGGGCGCGAAAGTGTCGGTGCAATCGGCGGATGCCAGCGAGCAACGTCAGATCTCCCAGATCGAGAACCTGATCTCGCGCGGTGTCGACGTGATCGTCATCGTGCCGTTCAACTCCAAGGCGCTGACCAACGTGGTGGCGGAAGCCAAGAAGGCCGGCATCAAGGTGGTGTCGTATGACCGCCTGATTCTCGATGCCGACGTCGATGCCTATATCTCGTTCGACAACGAGAAGGTGGGCGAGCTGCAAGCGCAGGGCGTCTACAACGTTCGCCCGAAGGGCAACTACTTCCTGCTGGGTGGCGCCCCCACCGACAACAACGCGAAGATGCTGCGGCAAGGCCAGATGAAGGTGCTGCAGCCGGCCATCGACCGCGGTGACATCAAGGTCGTGGGCTCGCAATGGGTGCCCGAGTGGAGCGCGTCTGCTGCGCTGGGTATTGTCGAAAACGCGCTGACGGCGAACAACAACAAGATCGATGCCGTGGTTGCGTCCAACGACGGCACGGCAGGCGGCGCGATTCAGGCACTGGCTGCGCAGAAGCTCGCCGGGAAAGTGCCGGTATCTGGGCAGGATGCGGACCTTGCCGCCGTCAAGCGCGTGATTGCCGGCACGCAGACGATGACGGTCTACAAGCCGCTCAAGCTGATTGCCACTGAGGCGGCGCAGCTTTCGGTGGCGCTCGCCAAGGGTGACAAGCCCAAGTACAACGCGGAGTACGACAACGGCAAGAAGAAGGTCGACACGGTGCTGCTGCAACCTACCCAACTCACGAAGGACAACGTCAACCTGGTGGTGAAAGACGGCTTCTACACGCAGGCTCAGATCGGCGGCGGCCAGTAAGGTCGCGCAGCCAGGGCCACTTTGTGCCGGCGACGAGCCAACGCTTTGTCGCCGGCCGCGTTCGTACCTCAAGGACGAGGCATGTCTGAACCTCTGTTGCAGATGCGCGGCATCGTCAAGACGTTTGACGGTGTGAAGGCGCTCGACGGTATCAACCTGGTCGTAAGGCCCGGCGAGTGTGTCGGCCTGTGCGGCGAGAACGGCGCCGGAAAATCAACGCTCATGAAGGTGCTCTCCGGTGTCTACCCGAGCGGTACCTGGGATGGCGAAATTCTCTGGGAAGGCCGGCCGCTCCAAGCTGGCGGTATTCGTGACACGGAGCGTGCGGGCATCGTCATCATCCACCAGGAACTGATGCTGGTGCCGGAATTGTCGGTGGCCGAGAACATCTATCTCGGCAACGAGATCACGCTGCCCGGCGGCCGCATGAACTACGCGGCCATGTACCAGGGCGCAGACAAGCTGCTGCGTGACCTGAACATCCAGGGCATCAATGTCGCGTTGCCCGTGATGCACTACGGCGGCGGCCATCAGCAATTGATTGAGATCGCCAAGGCGCTCAACAAGCGCGCCAAACTGCTGATTCTGGACGAGCCATCGTCGTCGCTTACGGCGGCTGAAACACGCATCCTGCTCGATATCGTGCGCGATCTGAAGGCGCGCGGCATTGCGTGTGTCTATATCTCGCACAAGCTCGACGAGGTGGAAGCGGTGTGCGACACGGTCACCGTCATCCGTGACGGCCGCCATGTGTCGACCGCACCGATGCACGACCTGACCACCGACCGAATCATCGCGCAGATGGTCGGGCGCGAGATCACGCAACTGTTCCCGCGCGAACCCCATCCCATCGGTGAGGTTGTTTTCGAGGCGCGCAATGTGACGTGCTACGACGCGAACAACCCGGCTCGCAAGCGGGTCGACGATGTGTCCTTCTCGGTGCGGCGGGGTGAAATTCTTGGCGTGGCGGGGCTGGTTGGGGCAGGGCGCACCGAGCTGATGCAGGCGGTTTTTGGCGCGTACGAAGGTGCAAGCGAGGTGGAGCTTGTACTTGACGGAAAACCGTTGAAAGTCCGGGCGCCGCTTGACGCCATTCGTGCGGGCATTGCGATGGTGCCGGAAGACCGCAAACGTCACGGCATCGTCTCGCTGATGAGTGTCGGACACAACATCACGCTTGCCGTCCTCCAGCGTTTTTCGCGTCTCGGCCGCATTGACGGCGCGGCCGAACTCGACACGATCCGCAAGGAGATGCGCCGGCTTGCCGTACGTGCCGCGCATCCGATGCTGCCGATTGCCAGCCTGTCGGGCGGTAATCAGCAAAAGGCCGTCCTCACGCGAATGCTGCTCACCGAGCCGCGCGTCCTGATTCTGGACGAGCCGACGCGCGGCGTGGATGTCGGAGCCAAGTACGAGATCTACAAGCTCATCGGTGACTTGGCTAAACGCGGCATGGCCATCATCGTCATTTCATCGGAGCTGCCCGAAGTGCTCGGCATTTCGGATCGCGTGCTGGTGATCGGCGAGGGCGAGCTGCGTGGCGACTTCGTGAACGACGGGCTGACGCAGGAACACATTCTGACCGCAGCCATTCAACCGGTGCGGCACGCATCCACTTTTCATCAGGTAGGCCACGCATGACTTCTCAGACGAGCCCACAAGCCGCCGGCGGGGTGGACCCTTCGCGTAGCACGCTCAAGGCAACCCAGCGCCTGAGGCAACTCTTCGCACGCTACAAGATCCTGGCGTTGCTGATCGCCGTGGCCGCGATCTGGCTGTTCTTTTCGATGCTGACCGACGGTGCGTTTACGTCGCCTCGCAATCTCTCCAATCTGCTGCGGCAGATGTCCATTACGGGGATGCTGGCCTGCGGGATGGTGTTCGTCATCATTGCAGGCGAGATCGATCTCTCCGTCGGTTCGCTGTTGGGCTTGCTTGGCGGCGTGGCTGCCATCCTGGATCAAGGACTGGGTTGGCCAATTGTGGCGACGGTGCCTGTGGTGCTTCTGCTTGGGGTGGCCATGGGTCTGTTCAACGGATGGTGGTCAACCTACCGGGGCGTTCCGTCCTTCATCGTTGGTCTGGGCGGCATGCTCGCGTATCGCGGCATTCTGCTCGGCCTCACACATGGCTCGACGATTGCGCCGGTGTCGGACAGCTTCGTGCTGATCGGGCAGGGCTACCTGCCGCGCCGGGTGGGTGACCTGATGGCAGTGCTGATCTTCTGCCTGTTGATCTTCGTGGTGATCCGGCAGCGGCGTGAGCACCGCCGCTATGAACTTGACGTCGCACCGCTCTGGCAAGACGTCGCTAAGTTGATTGCCGCGGGCGCGGTCATCGTTGCGTTTGTCGCCACGCTCAACAGCTATGGTGGCATCCCGGTGCCGGTTCTCCTCGTTCTGGCGCTGCTGGGCATTTTTTCGTGGATTGCCAGCCAGACGGTATTCGGGCGCCGTATCTACTCCGTGGGTTCGAACCTGGAGGCCACGCGCCTGTCGGGCATCAATACCGATCGCGTGAAGCTGGCCATCTTCGGGCTCATGGGCCTGATGTGCGCGTTTGCCGGCATCGTCAATACGGCGCGGCTCGCTGCGGGCTCACCGTCCGCCGGGACGATGGGCGAGTTGGATGCTATCGCGGCCTGCTTTATCGGCGGCACGTCAATGCGCGGCGGCGCGGGCACGGTCTACGGTGCGCTGGTCGGCGCGCTCGTCATGGCCAGCCTCGACAACGGCATGTCCATGCTCGACGTCGACGCGTACTGGCAGATGATCGTCAAGGGCGGCATCCTCGTTCTGGCCGTCTGGGTGGACGTCATCTCGCGCTCCGGCCGTCGCTGAACCAGCGCTGCGGGCTTTATCTCTTTTTGCTGTAACTGGAATCTCCTATGTCTTATGCGATTTATCCGAGCCTTGTTAACAAGAACGTTGTGATTACCGGCGGCGGTAGCGGCATTGGTGCTGCCATCGTCGAAGGCTTTGCCAAACAGGGGGCGCGCGTTACGTTTCTGGATATTGCGCGTGCGGACTCAGAAGCGCTGGCGGCGTCGCTGGGCGAGTGCGTGCATCCGCCGGTCTTTCGCTACTGCGATCTGCGCGATGTCGATGCGCTGAACGCCACGTTCTCAGGCATTGAAGCCGAATCCGGCCCCATCGAAGTCCTGATCAACAACGCCGCAAATGATGACCGCCATCAGATCGGAACGGTGTCGCAAGCCTATTGGGACAACCGCATCGAGGTGAACCTGCGCCATCAGTTCTTCTGCGCGCAAGCCGTGCTGCCCGGCATGAAGAAGCTGGGGCGTGGTGTGATCCTGAACCTCGGGTCCATCTCGTGGCACCTTGCCCAACCGGACCTCGCTATCTACATGACGGCCAAGGCCGGCATTGAAGGCCTGACGCGTGGGCTCGCGCGCGACCTTGGCGGATTCGGCATTCGCGTCAATTGCATCGTGCCCGGCGCGGTCCGCACGCCGAGGCAGATGGCACTTTGGCAATCGCCCGAGAGCGAAGCCAAGCTGCTGGCCGAGCAATGCCTGCATGAGCGTGTCGAGCCGGAACACGTAGCCCGCATGGCGCTGTTTCTTGCATCGGACGACGCCGCGCGCTGTACGGCGCGTGAGTACTTTGTCGATGCCGGGTGGTACGGCGGATGACGTCACCGATTATTCCGGAATGCGTCTGGCGCGTAGGCGCAACGCTCGGTGAAGGCGCGGTGTGGCACGCGGCGTCGCGCTGCGTGGTCTTTGTCGATATCAAAGACAGACGGCTCTACCGATATGACCCCGATACCGCTGTGCGCCGCAGCTGGGTCGCGCCCGGCCAGATTGGATTTGCGCTGCCCAGCGTTGACGGCAATTGGATCTGTGGCGTGCAGGGCGGCCTCTACCGGTTCGCGTTTGCAACGGGCACCCTCAGTCGCGTGTTGCCGGTCGAGACCGATCAGCCGGGAAACCGTCTGAACGACGGCTTTGTCGATCGCACCGGGGCGCTGTGGTTCGGCTCGATGGACGATGGGGAGTCCGAGCCCAGCGGGCAGCTCTACCGCGTCGGTCTGGATGGCCGGCTGAGCGTGCGCGATTCAGGCTACGTGATCACGAATGGCCCGACCGCGAGCCCCGACGGCCGCACGCTGTATCACACAGATACCTTGCAGCGTGTGGTCTATGCCTTCGACCTTGGCGACGACGGCAGCCTGCAACGCAAGCGCGTCTTCACCTCGATCGAGGGCACCGGCCACCCGGACGGTATGGCCGTCGACGAGGAAGGGTGCGTGTGGGTCGCGCTATTTGGCGGAGGACGGATCGAGCGGTTCTCGCCTGACGGCCGATGCATCGGGCGCGTCGACTTCCCGTGTTCCAACATCACCAAGCTCGCATTTGGCGGCGATGACCTGCAGACGGTTTATGCAACCACCGCCCGAAAGGGCCTGACGGAAGAGGCGTTGCAGCAGCAGCCCCTTGCCGGCGGATTGTTCTCGTTCCGCGCGCCGGTCAAGGGACTGCCTTCCACGGACTGTGCCGTGGCGTTTTCTGAGGCGACAGGTCAGCCCTGACGGACGAGCCCGCGTGTCGCCAGGTTGCGATACAGGGCACGGACACCGAATGTCCACGGCGCGATCTCTGTCGACAGGCGCACCGTGTTGACGAGCGCGCCGAGTGCAGGCGCGCTGATCGTCACACGGTCGCCGAGGTGGTGCGTGAAGCCGGCACCCTGTGCGTCGCGATCCTTGATCGGCGAGAACATCGTGCCGAGGAACAGCATGAAGCCGTCCGGGTATTGATGATGCGGTCCGCAGGTCTGGGCGACGAGGTCGAGCGGGTCGCGGCTGATCTCGCTCATGTGGCTCACGCCGTCGAGCATGAAGCCGTCGTCCGCGCCTTCAACACGCAGCGATACCTGCGTCGCGCGAATCGTGTCGATCGTGAAGTGCTCGTCAAACAGGCGCACAAACGGGCCGATCGCGCAGGAGCCGTTGTTGTCTTTGCATTTGCCCAGCAGCAATGCGGAGCGCCCTTCGATGTCGCGCAAGTTCACGTCGTTGCCGAGCGCTGCCCCGACGACATGCCCGGTGCTGCTGACCGCAAGCACGATCTCCGGCTCCGGGTTGTTCCAGCGCGAGGCCGGATGCAGGCCCACGTCGGCGCCGAACCCGACTGCCGACATCGGCTGCGATTTGGAGAACACTTCCGCATCGGGGCCGATACCGACTTCCATGTATTGCGACCATGCGCCCCGTCGCTGCAGCTCTTCCTTGAGCCGCATGGCAGCTTCGGAGCCAGGCTTGATCTTGGAGAGGTCCGAGCCCACCACGTCGACGATCGACTCGCGCACGTCGCGGGCCTTGGCCGGATCGCCGCCAGCCTGTTCTTCGATCACGCGCTCGATCAGGCTGACCGCGAACGTCACACCGCAGGCCTTGATCGCTTGGAGGTCGTTCGGCGCAAGCAGGGTCGGCGCCTTCCCCGCACGATCGGCTGCCAGCGAGCGTTCGATAAGCGCTTCGACGCGGCCCAGGTTTTCCCCCGGTGCCTGCCGGGCCACGGCCAGTGCGTCAGGATGCTCGAACAGATCTGCCACCGTTGGCACGGCTTCCGTGATGTCGAACACGACACCGTTGCGCACCACCACGACAGACGGCCCCGCGCCGTTGGCGGTCGTACGCCAGACCCGACCAACGAGCGTTGACTGCTCCAGATCGTGCGGCAAATAGTTGGCGATGGCGGTCATGTGCACTCCGGAAATTGGACACCCCTGTTGCCAGGGAACCCGCGTGATCGTAGAGATGGCGATGCGGGGTGTCCAACACGGTGACGTAATTTCCAACCTGTTGGACAATCGAGCCAATCACGAGCGGAGCAGGTTTCCAGTGAAGACAGACTACGAGGTGCCAGCGCTCAAGCGCATTCATGACGTGCTGGAAATACTTTGCGCGGCAACGTCTCCCGTCCGGCCGGCCGCATTGGCGCAGGCGACGGGCATGTCCAGAAGCACGCTGTACCTGCTGCTGGAGTCTCTGGAAAAGCGCCGCTGGATCGAAAAGCGGGCCGATGGCTATCTGATCGGCTTGACCTTGTTTGAGTTGGGTAACGCCTATTTCCGCCACGACAGCTTGTTGGCAGCGTTCCGGCGCGAATCCGCCGCCTTCGTGGCCACACACAACGAAGTCGTCCAGCTTGCCGTGCTCGACGGCGCGGAAGTCGTGTACATCGCGCGGGAGGATGCGCCGCGGCCGGTCCGCCTGGTGTCGGATGTCGGCCTGCGCCTGCCGGCACATTGCTGCGCGCTGGGCAAGGCGCTTCTCGCCAGCCTGGATGACGAAGCGGTGTGCGCGCTCCTGCCTGCCCGTCTAGCCGCCATGACGGATCGCACCACCACGCGCCGGGCCGATCTCCTCCGCGAGCTTGAAAGCATTCGCGTGCGGGGGCTGGCGACGGAGCGTGAGGAGGTGGTAGCGGGGCTGGCCTGCTTTGCGGCGTTTGTCGGTGTCACGCCGCTGGGAAAGCACGTTGCAGTGAGTTCCAGCGTGCCCATCAGCCGACTGGACGCCCGCAGGGAGAAGCGTCTCGTTGTCGGTGTTGCCGGCATGGCAGACCGCATCGGCCGCGCGCTGGCGCAGGCGTAGCGCTCGGCTGCGTCGCGGCCGGTTCCGCTATGATCGCCACTCCTCTTTCCTCTTTCCTCTTTCCCCTTGCGCGTAGACGTTTCTCAATGACCACCGGCCCCACCCCCCCTCGCATGGCCGACGTTGCGCGCGCTGCCGGCGTGTCCAAGATGACGGTATCGCGGGTGCTGGCAGGCGGCAGCGTGTCGCCTGCAACCCGTGCCCGTGTGCAACAGGCCATCGATGCGCTCGGTTACGTTGCCACGGCCGCGGCAGGGATGCTGTCCAGCGGCCGGTCGGAATTCGTCGCTGCCTTGGTGCCGTCGCTGGCCAGTTCCAACTTCGCCGATACCGTGCGCGGGCTGACGGATGCGCTTGCGCCGCATGGCCTGCAATTGCTGCTGGGCGACACCGATTACCACCTCGACCAGGAAGAGGCGCTGGTGAAGTCGCTTCTGCGCCATCAGCCGCGCGGCATCGCATTGACAGGGCGCCACCACAGTGCGGGCACGCGTGCGTTGCTGGAGCGCGCCGGCATCCCCATTGTCGAGATGTGGGATCTCCCTGAGCGCCCGATCGATAGGGCGGTTGGGTTCTCGAACGCCAAGGCGTCGCTCGCGATGCTGCGTCACCTGCACGCGCGAGGCTACCGGCGTATCGGTTTCCTGTGCGGAGCAAGCGAGCTGGACCGGCGCGGTACGGACCGCATGCGCGGATACGTGAGCGGAATCAAGGCGCTTGGCCTTGGCGAGCCGCGCGTGATCCGCCTGGGCGATTCCCCCATTACCATGAGCCACGGCGGCCCTGCGATGGCCGCGTTGCTGGAAGCCTGGCCGGACACCGATGCCGTGATGTGCGTGAGCGACATGTCCGCATTCGGCGCCATCATGGAGTGCCACCGGCGAGGCCTGACGGTGCCCGGCGATATCGCTGTTGCGGGCTTCGGCAATTTTGAAGTCGCGTGGTGTTGCCACCCGACCATCACGACGATCTCCGTCGATGCCTATGGCATTGGGCTGCGCACGGGCGAGGTCTTGCTCGATGCGCTTGGCGTTAGCGAGGCCACGGGTGCGCGCAAGCTCTCGCGCATCGACTTCAGCGTTGTCGAACGCGAGAGCGCATAGCCGGCTGCATCATGCGCAGCGTCAATGCGAGTGCCGTGGATTGCCCCGCGTCTCGATGACATTCAGATACAGCGTTGCCGGCTCCAGGCATCCGCCCGTTGAAAGCTGCCCGACAAACCTTCGATAGATTTCCTGCCAAGGCGTTTGCGACTGCGGCACGCTGAACGTTGCGCTTTCACGGCGGCGTTCAAGTTCCTCCGCGTCGACCAATACGTCGACCTTGCGCGCATTGAGGTCCACGCGGATGCGATCGCCCGTGCGCAATAGCGCGAGGCCGCCACCCACAGCCGCCTCCGGAGACATGTTCAAGATGGATGGGCTTGCGGAGGTGCCGCTCTGCCGGCCATCGCCCATGCATGGCAGCGATTCGATCCCTTGCTTGACGAGCGCCGCCGGCGGCGCCATGTTGACGACCTCTGCACTGCCCGGATAGCCGACCGTTCCGCAGCCACGGATGACGAGGATGCAGCGCTCGTCAATGGCGAGGGCCGGATCGTTGATGCGGGCGTGATAATCCTCCGGGCCATCGAAGACGATCGCTCGCGTCTCGAAGATGTTTTCCGCGCCGGGTTCGCTCAGGTAGGTCTGCCGGAATGCCTCGCCCACCACCGACATCTTCATGATGGCGCTGTCGAAGAAATTGCCCGACAGCACGATGAACCCTGCGCGGTGCTTGAGCGGTGCGTCCACAGGAAAAATCACATCGCGGTCGGCTTCGGGGGCGGCATCGGCAATCGCGCCGATCGTACGGCCTGACACGGTGGGGCAATCGCGCCGCAGCAAGCCGCCCGCGCTGAGCTGGCGCAACACGGCCGGCACGCCGCCCGAGCGGTGGAAGCTCTCGCCCAGGTATTCGCCTGCCGGCATGCAGTTCACCAGAAGCGGAACCGATTCTCCGTGGCGCTGCCAGTCTTCGAGGCTCAGTTCCAGGCCCATGTGGCGCGCAATGGCGATGAGGTGAGGCGGGCAGTTGGTCGACGCGCCAAGCGCCGAGGCCACCATGATGGCGTTTTCAAACGCCGCGTGCGTCATGATCTTCGAGGGGCGGATGTCTTCGTGCACCAAGTCGACGATGCGCTTGCCGGTGGCGTAGGCCATCTGGCCACGCTCCCGATAGGCTGCCGGAATGCTGGCGCACCCGGGCAGCGACATGCCCAGCGCTTCGGCCAGGCTGTTCATCGACAGCGCGGTGCCCATCGTGTTGCAGTGGCCGATTGACGGTGACGACGCGGTGGTCAGCTCCATGAAGCCTTCGTAGTCGATGTCGCCGGCGGCCAGCCGGTTGCGCGCATGCCAGATGACGGTGCCGGAACCGACCCGTTTGCCGTCGTGCCAGCCGTCCAGCATCGGCCCGCCAGACAGGACGATGGCCGGCACGTCGACCGTGGCGGCGGCCATCAGGCAGGCGGGCGTGGTCTTGTCGCAACCGGTCGTCAGCACAACGCCGTCAAGCGGGAAGCCGTGCAGGATCTCGACCAGCCCGAGATAGGCGAGATTGCGATCGAGCGCGGCGGTCGGGCGGCGGCTTTGCTCTGCAAGCGGGTGAACCGGAAACTCCATCGGGATGCCGCCCGCGTCGCGTATGCCGGCCTTCACACGCTGCGCCAGTTCCAGGTGGTGCCGGTTGCACGGCGCCAGGTCGTTACCCGTTTGGGCAATGCCGATGATCGGCCGGCCCGACTGCAGCTCTTCACGCGTCAGGCCGTAGTTCATGAAGCGTTCGACATAGAGGGCAGTCATGTCTGCATGGCTCGGATCGTCGAACCAAAGCTGGCTGCGCAGTCTGCGTGGAGGTTGGGCGGGCATGGCGTCTCGGTTGTTATGTGGAGCAGGGTTCCCTCTGCGGGGAATCGGCGTGGTGGTAATCGACGGTTTGTACGTCAATTTTGTTACCGATAACAACGCATGGTAGAGGTGGAAGCGGATGCAAGCAAGAGCGGGCTCCAGAAGCAGTGCCAGGCCATGCTCAGAAGTGCCCTATCAATGATGCGTGCGCGTTGTCAGCCCCACTTCAGGGGAGGGTGTCTGGATTTGCCGACATCCACCTGAGTGCAAGCGTTTGCCGTGTGCCATCGAGGGGAAGCCGCCCCGGTTTCACGATTCTGCAAACAAGCCGCCCTATGTTGTGCCGATCTTCGGGCGAGGATAGGGGGCTGCCATGCGGGCGTTATCTGCACGATTCGAAAAAACAGACGCGGGGCGCCGTGAAATTGCCACGCGCAACGGCGCGCTTAGTCGCTCAAGCCGAGCGCTGCTGATCATGGTGGATGGCCACGCCACGGGCGAGGACCTTGCCGTGCGTGCCGGTCAGCTAGGCCTCGAGGCGCAGGCCGTGTTCGAGCTGATGCAGGCTGGGTTCATTCAGAGCGCAACCGATGTTACCGGCGAGCCCGTTTTCGTTCAGGTGGCCGAGCCGCAGCCCGAGGCATCTACGGCACCCAAGGCGGGTGCGCCTGCCGCACCGGCACGCAAGCGTTCGCTGGCGGCGGCGCGCATGTATCTCATGGACATTGCGGCACGCACGTTCAGCTCGGCTGAGCATCCGGTCCGCAAGCGCCTGGTCGAGGCCACCGACCGCGCCTCCGTGGAAAGCGCGTTCGATGCGTTGCTGGCGGCCCTGCGCGAAGCCACATCGGCGTCGATGGTGGAACAGGTGGAAGTGTCGTTCCGCGGGTTTTTGCCGGCCGAAGAGGGTGCGGCCGGCTGATTGGTCAAGCGGCCTGCTGGGCCACCTCATCCTTGAGCAGCCCGCGCGCCCGCTGATTCGACTTATAGATGTTGTCGCGCACCGGCACCGCGCCGGTCTTCACGCTGTGCACCCATTCCTGGGTCGACATCACCGCCGCGAAGCGCGATTGCAGCACCACGCTGAACACGCGGTGGATCTCTTCCGCACTCGCAAAGCCGGCTTGGTTCTGATACGGCACGGCGCCTGATGCATCGTGCAGAAACTCCACCGCCGTGCCGTTGTGCAGGGCGTGGTTGATCGTGGACGCATCGCAGTTGTGCGTCATGTAGCCGACCACGGCCAGCGTATCGATGCCGCGTGCTTCCAGCCATTGCGCCAGGTCCGTCTCCGGATAGGCGCTGGGCAGGAGCTTGCGCAGATAGTGATCGTGCGGGCGCGACGCCACCACCGGGTGCAGTTGCCAGCCATCGGTGTCGATGGCAAACAGCGGCGAGCTGGCCGGCGAGGTCTGCTGCACGACGATCACCGGAATGCCGGCTTCGCGCGCCGCGTCCATGGCGGCACCAACGTTGGCCACAGTCTGCTGCGGGTCCGGATACTCGATCGGCAGGCCGCCGGTGAAGTATTCGTTCTGCACATCGATGACGATCAGGGCGCGCTTCGGGGCGGTGTTCGTGGTCATGGCTGACTCCTCAAGGTCGGTTGGATCGGGCATTTGCGTGAGCCCGTGGACAGCATCTTCGCGAATGTCTATCCTTCCCGACAGTGGCCCGGAAGACGTTTATCGAAAGAATCGGGCCAAAGCGCGGAGCCCCGTATGCAAACGCAGCATCCTCAGGAAATCGCCGTTCTGGCCTTCAACGACATCAGCCCGTTTCACCTGTCCGTGCCGTGTCTCGTGTTTGAAGACCGCATCTGGGCGGGGCTGCCGTCCTACAACCTGCGCATCTGTGCGGGGGAGCCGGCCAGGAAAGGCGGTCTGCGCACCACTGCCGGGTTTGCCGTGCAGACCGATTTCACACTCGAAGACGCTGCCCGCGCCGACGTGCTGATCGTCCCGTCATGGCGCGATACGCAAGAGCGGCCGCCGGCGGCCATGGTGAATGCGGTACGCGATGCCTACGCGCGCGGTGCCACGGTGGTCGGCCTGTGCCTGGGCGCCTTTGTGCTGGCGGAGGCAGGCGTGCTCGACGGCCATGAGGCGACCACGCACTGGAGCGCCGCCGATGCGTTCTCCCAGCGCTACCCGCGCGTGAAGCTTGTGCCTGATGTGCTGTATCTGGACGCTGCTGGCGGCCGGCTGGTGACATCCGCAGGCACCGCCGCCGGGCTGGATTGCTGCCTGCACCTGGTGCGCCGCTGGCATGGCGCGGAGGTGGCCAACCGGATTGCACGGCGGCTGGTGGTGGCGCCTCACCGGCAGGGCGGCCAGGCGCAATACATCGAGCAACCGCTTCACGATGCGCCGGGCGGCGATCGCCTGTCGGATCTGTTGAACTGGACGGTGGCCAATCTGGCGGAGCCGCATTCGCTCGACTCGCTGGCCGAGCGCGCGGCCATGAGCCGCCGCAATTTCACGCGGCGCTTTCGTGAACTGACTGGAACCACCGTCGGTCAATGGCTGCTCGGGCAGCGTCTGGCCTATGCGCAGCGCATGCTGGAGACCACACGCCAGCCGGTCGAGGCGATTGCGCAACTGGCGGGGTTCGGCAGTGCGGTATCGCTGCGGCAGCATTTCAGCCGGACGTATCACACGTCACCCAGCGCCTACCGCGCGTTGTTTGCGCAAGCCTGAAAGAAAAAGCGGCTGATGGGCCGCTGTGTTGGTTACTTGCTCAGTTCGTGGCCGATGACGGCGCCGGCTGCGGCACCCCCGATCGTCCCGGCCGTGCTATGCGTGATTTCATGGCCGGCCACACCGCCTGCCACTGCGCCGCCTGCCGTACACGCCGTGAGCGTGGGAGCCAGCACGGCAATCGCGCAGACCAGCGCTGTTTTCCATGCGTTCATGATGTCCTCCTGAGGTGCCGGCCAGATGCAGCGGCCGGCATATCCCTCAGTCGAGCAAGGCGCGTGCCGCGCTCACATGAACAAAGGCGAGAGCGACAGATGCGACAGCGCGATCACGATCACCTGCGCAATCACCAGCAGGATCAGCGGAGACAGATCGAGCCGGCCGCCCAGCGGCGGCACCACGCGGCGGATCGGGCGCAACAGCGGGTCGACCAGCGTGTTAAGCACCGCGCCCATGGGCGATGCCGGCCCCATCCATGACAGCACGGCCGACGCAATGGTCACCCAAACCAGCACGTTGAACGCCCACTTGAGCACCGTAAAGAGCGCCGCCACAAAGCCCATCGGCACGAGCGCCATCGGGCTCACGCCCACCGATGCCAGCAGCAGGAACAGATACACAAGCGCGGTGGCATAGGCCGCCACCAGCGACGACCAATCGATATAGCCCGTGGCCGGAATCACGCGGCGCAGCGGGTGCACCAGCCAGCCGGTCAACTGGAAGATCGCCTGCGACAACGGATTGCGCGGCGACAGCCGCACCGCTTGCGTCCAGGCGCGCAACAGCAGTGCCGCGCCAAAGAGCGAGAAGATCGTGTCGAGCAGAAAACGCGTGATATCGCCGAACATGCGTCCGGTTCTCCTATGGTCAGGTCAGGCAAAAGCGCGCGGCAAACGCTGCGCTGGGGCGCGGTATTGTCGCACGGCAATCTGACGTCCATCTGTGCGTTGATGCCCCCGCGCACGGGCGGCGCATTCGCGTATTGTGGTGCCCGTTCGCCGCCCTTCCTGCCAGGAGACCTGCCTTGAAGCCAACCCTGTTTCGTGCGTTGTTGTCGCTGGCGTGCCTGTCTGCCGTGCCGCATGTGTATGCGCAGGCTGACACCACGTTTACCGTCGAGTCCCCCGCGTTTGCCGACAACGGCGTCATGGACCGCAAATACGCCGGCAAGAACCCCGCCAACGCCAACTGCACGGGAGACAACATCTCGCCGCCGCTGCACTGGTCCAACGTGCCCACCGGCACCAACAGCCTCGTGCTGATCGCCTCCGACCCGCAGGGCGCGGGCGGCCTGGGCGTGAACCACTGGATGGCCTACGGCATTCCCGCGACGCAGACGAGCCTGCCGGAAGGTGCCGGCACCGGCGGTGCCTTGCGCATGGGCCAGAACGCCATCGGCAAGCCGGCCTACCTCGGGCCGTGTCCGCCCAAGGGCACTGGCATGCATCACTACGTCTTTGTGCTGATCGCCACGGATCTGGCGCCGGACGCGCTGTCCAATGGGCTCACGCGTGCTGAACTGGATGCGGCAATCAAAGGGCATAGCAAGGGCGTCGCTGCCTGGATTGGCCGGTTCGGTAACTTCTGATGGATGCAAGCCCGCCAATGTCAGCCCGCCGCTGCAGTTGCAGCAAGCGTCGCCAGATACGCCCACGGATAAATGCCGCGCGCATGCCCATCGCTGAACACCAGTTGCACACCGTAACCAGCGGGCGCGACGGCGGTGACGCGCACGTCGGCCGGCATGTTGATCGACGTGCCGTGATGGCGTTTGAACTGGCACTCCGCGCAGCGGCACGCCTCGCGCAATGCAGCGTGGTCGAGTGCGACAACCGCGTCCGCCCAGTGCAGGCGCAACCGGCCTTGTGCGATGTCGTTGTCGATGTGCTCAGGCGGCTGCACGGGCGCCCTCGATCTGTGCCAATGCGATTCGCACGGCCTTGACGACTTCCGGGTCGCCATCGGTTTCTGCGCTGCGTAGGGCGGGCAGGGCAGAGACTTCGCCGATCTCTCCCAGCGCGAGTGCAGCTTCCTTGCGCAGGTTGCTGATCGGGTGCGCGAGCAGCGCGGCGAGCGCATCGACGGAATGCGCGGCGCGCCACCGGCCAAGCGCGCGGGCCGCCTGCAGGCGGACTTGCCAATACGCATCGCCCAGCGCCTCGACCAACGCTTGCGTGACGTCCGGGTCAGGTGCGAGCGCCCGCAGTTTGCCGAGCGTGCTTGCGCTTTCCTCGCGCACGCGCCAGGCGGTGTCGTGCAGCGCATCTAGCAGCGCGGGCAGTACGGCGGCATCGGTGGCAAGCCCGAGGGCACCCACTGCGGCACGTCGCACCTCGGCATCTGCGTCATGACGCGCGCGTTCCGCCAACGCAGGCAGCGCCCCTACATGCTTGCGCCAGCCGAGCACCGCTACGGCTTCGCGCCGCACGGCGGCATCGACGTCTTGCAGGGCGTGCAGCGCGGGCGCTTCGCTCTCGGGCACGCGCAGCTCACGCAGCCCACGCAACGCGGCGGCGCGCACAAAGGCGCTCGCGTGGTTTACGTAAGGCAACAGCGCAGGGGCGGAGTCGGGCGATTTCAAATCCGCCAAACCGAGTGCTGCGGCGTCACGCACTGCGCCATCCACGTCTTCCAATGCGCGGGCGAGTGCTGCCACCGTATCCGGCTGTTCCCATGTCGCCAGGATGCGCGCGGCTTCGAGCCGAACTTCTGGCGCGGGGTCGTGCGCAAGCAGCGCAATCACGTTGGGCAGCGCATCGGCATCTTCCGCATCGGCCAATTGGAGGAGGGCAACGCGGCGGGTTGCGGCATCCGCGTCGTGCAGGCGCACCAGGGGTGTTGTCGTCATCGTCACCTCAACGCAGCAGATACGGGATGTCGACCTTCACCGCGCCGGTCGGGCAGTCCTGCTCGCAGGGCATGCAGTACCAGCATTCGTCGAATTGCATGAAGGCCTTGCCCTCGGTCAGATCGATGGCGAGCAGGTCGAGCGGGCAGACGTCTACGCACACCGTGCAACCTTTGTCGGCAATGCATTTGGCTTCGTCGATGGTGACGGGCGCCCTGCTGCGCGAGGTGATGTCGTGCGGCGTGTGGGTGAAATGAACGGTCGTCTGTTGCATGGTCATGCAGCCTTTGGAATGCGCAGGTGCGCGTAGGAATCGGTGCCGAGCACATCGACGGGGATGACGTACGGTTCAACCGCCTGCTTGCGGCTGGCCATGGCGCCATGCGCGTCCTTGTACAAGCGCGTGTGGCAGAACCAGTTGGCGTCGTCGCGCTCGGGGTAGTCCACGCGGTGGTGATACAGACCCCAGCGGCTTTCCGTGCGGAACAGCGAGGCGCGTGCGGCCATCTCTGCGCAATCGCGGATGAAGCCGACTTCCATTGCGCGCATCAGCTCGTGCGGGTTGCGCGCGTGCAGGTGCGTGATGTCTTCGGAAATTTCGTCGAAGCGGCGCAGGCCGATCTCCATCTTGCGCGTGACCTTGGGTGGCTGCAGGTAGTCGTTGACCATGCGGCGCAGCTTGTATTCCACCTGCGCGGGGGCCAGGCCGTGGTCGCGCTGCAGCGGTGCAAAGATGCGCGCACGCTCGCGGGCGATCTGTTCGGCGTCGATGAGGGCATCGCCTTGTCGGCCGGCGATGTAGTCTGCCGCGTTCTGCCCCGCAAACCAGCCATACGTGAACGCGCCCAGCATGTAGTTGTGCGGCACGGCGGCCATGTCGCCGGCGGCGTAGAGGCCTGGCACGGTGGTTTCCGCGCGCGCATTCACGTGCACGCCCGACGCGCTGTGCCCGCTGCAGAAGCCGATTTCCGAGATGTGCATCTCTACCATCTGCGTGCGGTAGTTGGTGCCGCGTCCGGCATGGAAGCGACCGCGGCTGGGGCGCTCGTTGGTGTGCAGGATGGTCTCGATGGTCTGGATGGTTTCTTCGGCCAAGTGGTCGAGCTTGAGAAATACCGGCCCCTTGCCGCCCTGCAGCTCCTGGTAGAACTCCCACATCATCTGGCCGCTCCAGTAGTCGCACTGGATGAAGCGCTCGCCGCGGGCGTTGGCCGTGTAGCCGCCCAGCGGGCCGGTCACATATGCGCAGGCGGGGCCGTTGTAATCCTTGATGAGCGGGTTGATCTGGAAGCATTCCAGGTTGGAAAGCTCCGCACCCGCGTGATACGCCATCGCATAGCCATCGCCAGCGTTGGTCGGGTTCTCGTACGTGCCCATCAGGTAGCCGGACGACGGCAAACCAAGCCGCCCCGCAGCCCCGCAGCTCAGCACCACGGCCTTTGCGCGCACCACGAGAAAATCCGCCGTGCGGCAATCGAAACCGAGCACGCCGCAGGCCACGCCATTGGCATCCGTCAGCACACGGGTGACGACAATGCGATTGGTGATCTCCACCCGCGCACGCTTGAGCTGCCGATACAGCACCTTCTTGATGTCGTGCCCCTCCGGCATCGGCAGCACGTAGCTGCCCATGTGATGGACCTTCTTGACGGCGTAGTCGCCGGTTTCGTCCTTCTCGAATTTCACGCCCCAGCGGTCGAGCTGCTCGATGGTGGCAAAGCTGTGCTGCGCATACGCATACACGGCCGATTGATCGACGATGCCATCGTTGGCCAGCGTGATCTCGCGCGTGTATTGCTCCGGCGTGGCATGCCCGGGAATGACGGCGTTGTTCAGCCCATCCATACCCATCGAGATGGCACCGCTGCGCTTCACGTGCGCCTTGTCGATCAGCAGCACGCGCAGCGCTGGGTTGCGTTCTTTGGCCTTGATGGCCGCCATCGGGCCGGCCGTGCCGCCGCCCACGACGACGAGGTCGTAGTCCAGTTCCAACGTGTTCATACGGTGCCTTGCAAAGGGAGGATGGATTGCGCGTGCGCCGCCACTTGCCGATCCAGCCGAAGCCGGTATTGGAAGGCGTCGCCACGGAAGTAGAGGCGTTCAAAGTCGATGGGCGCGCCTTGTGCGTCATGCGTCAGGCGCTCCACGCGCAGCAGCGCTGCGCCCGCGCCCGTGTCGAGCGCGATGGCGGTGGCGTGGTCAGCCAATGCCGCATCGACGGCCAGCGTGGCGTGGCCGAGCGCTACACCTGCGTCCTGCTCCAGCACAAGAAACACATCGCGCGCGACGAGGTCCACCCGGGCGACGATGCTGCCAAGTGCTTCCGGCAGCCACGTCACCTCAAGCGACACCGGCAATTGATCCAGCAACCGCACGCGATGCAATTCGGTGACATGCGTACCGGACGGCAGTTGCAGCGCCTGCGACACGTCGGTCGGCGCGGGCACGGTCCGCAGCTTCAACACGCGGTTGCGAATGGCATGACCTTGTGCCGACATAGCCTCTGCAAAGCCCTGCAACGCCGTCACGTTCTGGAAGGCCTTCGGCTGGCTCACAAAGGTGCCTTTCCCGTGGCGGCGGAAGATCAGTCCTTCGTTCTGCAGATCGGCCAACGCCTGACGCACGGTGATGCGGCTGGCGTTGAACTGCTCGCCCAGCGCCGCTTCCGACGGCAGCAGCGACGCCGGCGCGTAGTGGCCACTGAGAATGCCCTCGCGCAGCGTGCCCTTGATCCGCTCATAGAGCGGTGGGGCCGGTTGGCGGTGCAGATTGGGAGTCGTCATCAGGCGCGGAACTCGTCATAACAAGTGCGCCCAGTGTATGAAGCAGCCGTATTCAGCGGAACGAAGCTTTTTCGATATGCATGCTCGGTTTTTGGCATGCGCCACCGCGGCAGCTCTGGCTGAGCGGGCCGCACGGATGCCGTCACCTTGCGCGATTTTGGTGCGCTGCACGATGTTCAACCGCCCTGTCTGATATCAAAAGCGATATCAGTTGGCCCCCAAAAAAACATTAGACGGTCATGTCAGGCAGTCAATACCATGGCTCACCACGAATCACCGGCAAGGGAAGACGGGCGCCACATGCCGGATTTGACTCGTGTACCGCGTTGCAAAGACGACGTGCGCAGCCCCGGGGGCAGTCACAGGCTGCGTCCCACCATAAAGGAGACAAACGATGGAAAAAACGAGCGCTGCGAGCGCCAGACGGACCGTGTTGACCTTCCTGGCCGCAGCCGGCGTGCTGCTGGTCACGGGCTTTACCACAGTGGCTCACGCGGCTGACAAGTCGTTCACCATGGGCTTTGCCCAGGTGGGTGCAGAGAGCGAATGGCGCACCGCCAATTCGGAATCCATCAAATCGACGGCCAAGGCGCAGGGCGTGAACCTCAAGTTCTCCGACGCGCAGCAGAAGCAGGAAAACCAGATCAAGGCGATCCGCTCGTATATCGCGCAGAAGGTCGACATCATTGCGTTCTCGCCAGTGGTGGAATCCGGTTGGGACACCGTGCTGCAAGAGGCCAAGGCCGCCAAGATTCCGGTCATCCTCACTGACCGGGGTATCGACAGCAAGGACCCCTCGCTCTACACCACCTTCATCGGTTCGGATTTCGTCGAGGAAGGCCGCAAGGCGGGCCGCTGGCTGCTTGAGAACGTCAAGCCCAAGGGCGGCGACGTGAACATCGTCGAGCTGCAAGGCACCGTCGGCTCAGCGCCTGCCATCGACCGCAAGCGTGGCTTTGAGGAAATCATCAAGGCCGATCCGCACTACAAGATCATCCGCTCGCAAACCGGCGACTTCACCCGCGCCAAGGGCAAGGAGGTGATGGAAGCCTTCCTCAAGGCCGAGGGCAAGAAGATCAACGTGCTGTTTGCGCACAACGACGACATGGCGATTGGCGCCATCCAGGCCATTGAAGAGGCCGGCCTCAAGCCGGGCAAGGACATCACCATCATCTCCATCGACGGCGTGAAGGGCGCGTTTGAAGCCATGATGGCCGGCAAGCTGAACGTCACGGTGGAATGCAGCCCGCTGCTCGGGCCGCAGCTGATGGATACCGCGCGCGCCGTGCTGGCGGGCAAGACCGTGCCCAAGCGCATCGTCACCAAGGAAGGCATCTTCCCGATGGACGTGGCGGCCAAGGAGTTTCCGAACCGCAAGTACTGAGTGAGTACTGAGCTGCGTTCGCAAGCCCTTTGCTGAACTGGAGCATGCCGGCAGGGCGGGTGACTCCGCCTTGCCGGCATGCTCCATCAACAGGTGACATCCATGTCGGATCACGTTGATCATGCCGCCGCGTCAGATGCCCGTGGCGCGTTGCTGCACATGCGCGGCATCTCCAAGAACTTTCCTGGCGTGCAGGCGCTGGCCGGGGTCGATTTCCGCTTGTTTCCCGGTGAAGTGCATGCCTTGATGGGGCAGAACGGCGCCGGCAAATCGACGCTCATCAAGGTGTTGACCGGTGTGGAGGCGCCCGATGCGGGCGAGATCCTGCTCGGCGGTCAGCCCATCGCTCCGGGCTCGCCGCTGGAGGCGCAAAAGCTCGGCATCAGCACGGTGTATCAGGAGGTCAATCTCTGCCCCAACCTGACCGTGGCTGAGAACATCCACATCGGCCGCTTTCCCATGCGCATGGGCAGCATCGACTGGCGCGGCACCAACCGCGCCGCGCAGGCGCTGCTGGCCGATCTGAACATCCACATCGACGTGACGCTGCCGCTGTCGCTCTATCCGGTGGCCATTCAGCAGATGGTGGCGATTGCCCGCGCGCTATCCACCGAAGCCCGCATCCTGATCCTGGACGAGCCTACCTCCAGCCTGGACGACGACGAAGTGGCGCGCCTGTTTGCCGCCATTCGCACGCTCAAGGCGCGCGGCATGGCTGTGCTGTTCGTCACGCATTTTCTGGAGCAGACCTACGCCATTGCCGACCGCATTACCGTGCTGCGCAACGGCCGGCTGGAAGGCGAATACGCTGCGCGCGATCTGCCGCAACTGCAATTGATCAACAAGATGGTCGGGCGCGACATTGATGCAAGCCGCTTCGAGCGCACCGAGGTGCCGCCGGTGGATGACACGGCGCCAGCGTTTCTGACCGCGCGCGGCATGGGCCGCCGTGGCGTCGTGCAGCCGCTCGATCTGGACGTCCGCCCCGGGCAGGTGCTGGGCCTGGGCGGCCTGCTGGGCTCGGGCCGCACCGAGACCGCGCGCCTGCTGTTTGGCGTGGATCGCAACGATGCGGGTTCGATCAACGTGCAGGGCCAGGCGCATCAGTTCAGCTCCCCCCGTGACGCCATCCGGCAGGGCATCGGCTTCTGCCCGGAAGACCGCAAGACCGAGGGCATCATTGCCGAGCTGTCGATTCGCGAGAACATCATCCTCGCGCTGCAGGCCAAGCGTGGGCTGTTCCGCTATCTGCCCAAGAAGCGCCAGCGCGAGATTGCCGACCAGTACATCGCCCAACTGGGCATCAAGACGCCCGACGCTGAAAAGCCCATCGGCCAACTCTCGGGCGGCAACCAGCAGAAAGCCGTGCTCGCACGCTGGCTGGCGACCGACCCGGCCATGCTGATCCTGGATGAGCCCACGCGCGGCATCGACATTGCCGCCAAGCTCGACATCATGGACCTGGTGACCGCGCAGTGCCGCAAGGGCATGGCCATCCTGTTCATCTCCAGCGAGTTGCCGGAAGTGCTGCGTGTGAGCCACCGGCTGGCGATCCTGCGTGATCGCAAGAAGGTGGGCGAGCTTGCCGGCGCCGATGTGACCGAAGACAACCTGTGCCACGTGATTGCCGGTGGCGACGTGCCTGCCGGCCAGTCCAACACCCAGTCCAACACCACCGGAGGCGCCGCATGAACTCCGCCAACCTGCGCGCACTCACCGGCCACCGATTGTTCTGGCCGTGCGTGACGCTCCTCCTGCTGTGTCTGCTCAACGCGTGGTTCAACCCGCATTTCTTTCACCTCGACATCCGCGGCGGACACCTCTACGGCAGCCTGATCGACATCCTCAACCGCGCCGCGCCGCTGATGCTCATATCCCTGGGCATGACGCTGGTGATTGCCGTGGGCGGCATCGATATTTCAGTGGGCGCGGTGGTGGCCATTTCCGGTGCCATTGCCGCATCGCTCATCGGCGGCACGTTGGTAGTGCAGAACGGCTTGCCCGTGTATGTGACCAAGGTGCCGCTGCTGCTGGCGCTGCTGGCTGCCGTGGGCGCAGCGCTGGTGTGCGGCCTGTGGAATGGCCTGCTGGTGGCCGGTGCAGGCATGCAGCCCATCATTGCCACGCTGATCCTGATGGTGGCCGGGCGCGGCGTGGCGCAGCTCATTACCGGCGGGCAGATCATCACCGTCTACTACGAGCCGTTCTTCTTTGTGGGCAACGGCTATCTGTTTGGGCTGCCGTTCGGGCTGTACATCGCGGCCGCTGTGCTGGGCCTGCTGCTGTTGTTGATGCATCGCACGGCGCTGGGCCTGTTTATCGAGGCCGTCGGCATCAACCCGGTGGCCGCACGGCTTGCGGGGCTGAACACCAAGGCGCTGCTGTTTGGCATCTACGGATTCTGCGGTGCCATGGCCGGCATTGCCGGGCTCATCATCTGTTCGAACGTCAAGAGCGCGGACGGCAATAACGCTGGGCTGCTGCTTGAGCTTGACGCCATCCTGGCCGTCACGCTGGGCGGTACCTCGCTGGTGGGCGGCAAGTTCAGCCTGTGGGGCAGCGTGATCGGCGCGCTCATCATCCAGACGCTCACCTATGCGATCTACTCGATGGGCGTGCCGCCCGAGATCAACCTCGTCGTTAAAGCCGTGGTGGTGTTTGCCGTGTGCCTGGCGCAATCGGAGGCGTTTCGCGGCATGTTCTTTCAACGCCAAAGCCGTGCAGGGGCGCAGTCATGAGAATCAATCCACGGCGCTTGCCGTTCTACGTCACGCTGTTCCTGTTTGCGCTGTTGTTCGGCTTCGGGTCTGTGACTTACACGGGCTTCTTCAGCGTGCAGGTGTTTCTCAATCTGCTGATCGATAACGCGTTCCTGATGGTCGTTGCCATTGGCATGACGTTCGTCATTCTGTCGGGTGGCATCGACCTGTCTGTGGGGGCGGTGGTGGCGCTGACCACCATGATTTCCGCCGCGCTGGTTGAACATCACGGCTGGTCGATTGGCGTGGTGGTGCCGCTGGTGCTCGCTGTCGGGAGCCTGTTCGGCTTGATGATGGGCGTGCTGATCCAGGTGTTCCGCATCCAGCCGTTTATCGTCACGCTGGGCGGCATGTTCCTCGCGCGGGGGCTGTGCTACCTCATCAGCATTGATTCGATCAGCATTACCGACCCGATCTACACCACGCTGTCGCAATACAAGATCCAGGTGGGCGGCGGCAACTACGTGTCGCCCAGCGTGGTGATTGCGCTGGTGGTGTTTGCCGCTGCGGCGTGGCTCGCGCATTGCAGCCGCTTCGGCCGCACGGTCTATGCGCTGGGCGGCAATGAACGCTCCGCCTTGCTGATGGGCTTGCCGGTGGCGCGCACGCGCATCCTCGTCTATGTACTCAGCGGCTTCTGCTCGGCACTGGGCGGCGTGCTGGTCACGTTCTACATGCTCTCCGGCTACGGCCTGCATGCACAAGGCATGGAGCTGGATGCCATTGCCGCCACCGTGGTCGGTGGCACGTTGCTGACCGGCGGCGTGGGGCTTATCAGCGGTAGCGTGGTGGGCGTGCTGTTGCTCGGCGTCATCCAGTCGTTGATCACCTTTGACGGCACGCTCAGCTCCTGGTGGGCGCGCATCGCCATTGGGGTGTTGCTGTGCGTGTTCTGCCTCATGCAGCGTTTTCTGGGGCGCGCGCAACGCGGGGTGTCGGTGCCGCCGTCAAGCCCGCACAAGCCTGTGCGGCGCCCGAATGAGACGACCAAGGACACAGCTCCCTCGGCCATCGTCATGCGGTCGCATGCCATGCCGCCGTTCAACTAGGCACGCACGCTCGCGCTGCTCGAGGTCGGCTCGTCGCTCGCGCGGGCCGGCCCTCGGATGTCTCCCCTCACGCACTCGATTCCGTCATGCATGCACCAGTGCAGAGCGCGATGTGGGCGCTTTGACTCACGCACTTAAGGTATTTCATGGCCTACCGATATGCAGATATAGAACATCCTTAAATCGGGGGCACATGCCTCCGGATAAACAAGTCGGGGGGAAATCATGCCGTCTATCGTGCATTCGGTGCGCTTCAAGTTGCTCGGGGCGTTTGGTCTGTGTCTGGTGCTGCTGCTGGCCACCGGTGTGTTTGGGGTACGCGGCCTGATGCGCCTGAACGCCAACATTAACGCCGCATATACCAGCAACACGCTGCCCATCGCGCAGCTTGCCGAGCTTCGGACGGCGCAGCTGGACATACGCCTGCAACTGCGGCGCGCGCAGGTCTTCACTGACGATGCCGCGCAAGTTGCAGCGGCCGTGCGCACCATCCGCACGGATCTGGACCAGATCAATGGTGCTTGGAAGCAGTACTACCCCGCCAGCGTGACGAGCGAACAGGAACGCGATGTCGCCAGCAAGGTCAACGATGCCCTGCCGCAATTCAACACGGCCACGAACGAAGCGATTGAAGCGCTGCAGGCAGGCCAGCACGACGTGGCCGCGCAAATCATCAACCGCCACGCCCGTTCTGGACAAGCCGTGAGCGACCTGCTCGCAAAGGACATTGCCATCAACCTGCAGCAGGCCAAGTTGGCTGTCGATGACAGCGAAGCCACCTACCACTCCATCTTCACCATGGCTGTTGTGCTGGTGTGCGCTGGGTTTGCGGTGGGCGTGGGCATGTGCTGGTATCTGCTGCGCGCGATCTCTCGCCCGCTCAGCCGCGCGGTGGACGTTGCCAACCACATTGCCGGCGGGCGGTTGGAGAACAACATCGTGATCGACACGCAGGGCGAGTTTGGTGAGCTGCTGGCCGCACTGCGCTCGATGGATCGACAGTTGACCGAGACGGTGCGCGGCATCAAGGTATCGGCCGAATCCGTGACGGTGGCTTCCAAGGAAATTGCAGCCGGCAACATTGATCTGTCTGCCCGCACGGAACAGCAGGCCGCATCACTTGAGGAAACGGCGTCGAGCATGACGCAGTTGACCGAGACCGTGAAACAGAACGCCGAGAACGCCGCCCAGGCCGACAGCTTGGCCGCCAGCGCCAGCACCATCGCGCAGGCAGGCAACGAGGCCGTGCAGGCCATGGTCGGCACGATTGACCAGATCAGCACCAGCTCCGGCAAGATTTCCGAGATCACGGGGCTGATTGAAGGCATCGCCTTCCAGACCAACATCCTCGCGCTGAATGCCGCAGTGGAAGCTGCGCGCGCCGGCGAGCAGGGCAGGGGTTTTGCCGTCGTCGCCAGCGAGGTGCGCACGCTTGCGCAACGCTCGGCCTCCGCCGCCAAGGAGATCAAGGGGCTGATTGGCGACTCCGTTGCCGTGGTGCAGGCGGGCTCGCAACAGGCGGCTGCGGTGGGCGAGACCATGAGCGAAGTGAAAGAGGCCATCCGCCGCGTATCGGAGATCGTGGCCGAGATTGCCGCCGCCTCTGCCGAGCAAAGCCGCGGCATCGAGCAGGTCAACCAGGCCGTCACGCAGATGGACGAAGTCACGCAGCAGAACGCCGCGTTGGTCGAGCAGGCCGCAGCGGCAGCGCAATCGCTGGAGGAACAGGCGACGACGCTGCGCCGCGCGGTGTCGGTATTCCGTCTGTCGGATGGAGCCGGTCGGCCTGCGTTTGCCTGAGCACCGGCGACAAGTCTCTTAGGCGCTGCCCGCCACGGCACCGCTGAGCCTTGAAAAGGGTGTTTCGTGCAACTATATTGGTTGCGCGAAACAACTAATCGAGGCCGGTATGGATTTCATTGAAGCGCCCACGCAATCACGCGAGCAGACCATCCGCGAGCTGCGGGAGATTTCGCGCAAGCTCGTTCGCGAACTCGGCTTCATGCGCAACACGCTGGCTGAAAGCGACCTGCCGCCGTCTGCGGTGCACGCGATCCTGGAGATTGCCGGCACGCCCGGCATCCAGGCACGCGACTTGGCCGAACGCCTGCGGCTGGATAAATCCAGCACCAGCCGCCAGGTCACCCGGCTGGAATCCGCCGGGCTGGTCGAACGCCGCACCTGCGCAGACGACGCCCGATCTTCCGAACTGCACCTCACCAAAGATGGCCAGCAACTGCGGCGCAAGATCGACGCCTTTGCTTCCAGCCAAGTCTCCAATGCGCTGCGACACCTGACCCCGGCAGACCAGCAACGGCTGGTTGCATCGCTGTCGCAATACGTCAGCGCGCTGGCTGATGACAACGACCACAAGCCCGCGCAACCTCCCGCCGATGCCGGCCCGCAGATCGTGCAAGGCTACGTGCCCGGCTGCATTGGCGATATCGCCAGCCTGCATGGCCGGTTCTATGCGCAGCACTGGGGGTTTGGCGTGTTCTTCGAGCGCCGCGTCGCCAAGGAGCTGGCCGACTTTGCGCAATCCCTGCCCGACGCCAACAAGGCGCTCTGGCTGTGCGTGGAAAACGGCCGCAGCCTTGCATCCCTGGCCATTGACGGCAACTCGGACGCGCGCGTTGCCCACCTGCGCTGGTTCATCGTGGATGATTCACTGCGTGGCACCGGCGTTGGCCGTAAGCTCATGTCGCAAGCCATGCGCTTTGTTGATGAGCGCTTTGACGAGACGTACCTCAACACCTTCAAGGGCCTGGATGCCGCCCGCCACCTCTACGAATCGTTCGGCTTTCAACTCACGCAGGAAGAAGCCGGCACGCAGTGGGGCAGCACCGTAACCGAGCAGCAATTCCGACGCCGCAAACAGGGCTGACGTTGCGTCGCCCCTGGCGCACAAGGAGACAACACGTGACATCGCAACTCAACCTGGATGCCTACTTCAACCGCATCCAGTGGGGCGGCAGCACCCGCCCCAGCTACGACACGCTCGCGCAGTTGGTGCACGCGCACATGCGGCACATTCCGTTCGAGAACCTCGACGTGCTGCTCGGGCGCGGCATCCGCATCGACCTGGAAAGCCTGCAGAACAAGCTCGTTCACGCACGCCGCGGTGGCTACTGCTTTGAGCACGCCACCTTGTTTGCCGCCGTGCTGGAGCGGCTTGGCTTTCAGCCCACGCGCCACTCGTCGCGCGTGATCATCCAGACGCCGCGCCCCGAGGCGCCCCGCACCCACATGTTCCTGACGGTGCCGCTGCCCGAGGGCACCTTTGTCATCGATCCGGGTTTCGGCGGGCTGGCGCCTCGCGTGCCTGTGCCGCTGGACGGCACGCAAGCCAATATCGATGGCGAACTGCACTGGATGGCGCGCGATGAAGATCGCTGGATACTCCGTGCACAGGTGCGCAGCGACACGCCCGTCGACGCCTGGGTCACCTCGATGGAGCAGGACTACCCGATCGATTTCGAAATGGCGAACCACTACACGAGCACGTATCCGGCGTCGCCGTTCATGAACCGCATCCTCATGCGGTCATTGACCGACGAAGGGCGCGTGACGGTGATGAACCGGGATGCCACGATCTGGCGCGGGAATACGCCGCACAGGTTTGAATTGGAAGACCGGCGCGCGTTGCGGGGGCTGTTGGCTGAGTACTTTGGGATTGACTTGCCGGAGGTGGAGGGGATGCGGGTGCCGGGAGTGGAGGGGTGGGATTGAAACTGCATTGGCATCCCGATTTTCCGCCGCAGTGATGGCTTGTTGGCGTCCGAGGTCACCTGCATAACGGGCTACCGCTGCCCCATGAAAAAGTACGGTCAGTTCAACACATAACGAGATACGGTCTCTGCAAGCGCCCCCGCCCGTCGCGGGTTCGCTTTTACTGCTGTTTTTCTTATTTCAGCTTGTTCGCGCGCTGAAGCACGCTCAGAACTTCCCACCGGTACAAGTCCACTGTCACACCATCCAGCGACGTCAGCATGAAAGCACCAATTGCATCGAGAAACCCGGCCTGATACTCAACGGCCTTGTTCTGGACACGAAGCTGGTATTCCAAACGTAATGTCTCGGGGATGAACTGCCGCTGCATCTTCATGTTCATCTGGGTGCGCCGCAGATAATCCCGCCCGTTCAGGGCGCCTTGTGCATACAGGAGATTGTCTTCAATGCTCATCGGGCACCTCCGGACGGAGGACGTTGCGCGATGCAGGTGAAGTGACAGTTTGCGGGGCGATGCCCGCGTGGGATGGGTACAGCTTGGGTCGGTTGATCCATTGTCTTGCCTCTGGTTGATTGAGGAGCCACCCACCGGTGAGGGTGGGCGGGCACACGACAAGGTCTGCAATACCGATCAAGACAAACCAAAAAAATCGGCAGGGCCGAAGCCCTCCCTGCCGGGCCCGCCCATATAGGCGAACGACGGCACGCAAGGGCCTAACGGCACTCGCGGATTTGTCTTGAATTCGGGATTGCAGTCCCGGCTGCGCTTGGTTTGCGCGAGCGGGGGTGAGTTTATGGGCGGCGAGCCGCGGCGGCAAGTTGCGGTTTGTCTCGGTGGCCAAATCTGAGCGCATTCGCGGGGTCCAGAACGCCGCGCGCCGGGTTCCAGACTCGGGGCGCCGAGTTCCGAACCGCACACGCCAAGCAAAAAGCCCCACACGCCGGGCTCCGAGCCTCAACGTTGGAGTTCAGAACCCCAATCGCCGACGTCAGACCCTCGACCGCGCTCAAAAAAGCAGCATGTGTTGCTGAAAAAAGCAGCAAGCGTGAGGCAAAAAGAGTCGTTCTCCGAGTTCAGAGCCCCACGCGCGGAGTTCGGAGCGCCATGCGTCGAGGTAAAAGGTCCGACTCATTGCTGCAAAAAGCAGCAGCGGCGGAGCAAAAAGCCCCACGGTTGGGGCTTGGAGGGCGGTAAGCGGGGGTTGAAGGGCGGCAGTCGGGGGTTTAAGCCTCAAGCGCCGAGCTTGAGGCTCCGAATTCGCTCCGCCTGCCATGCCGCCAACGCAGTGCTCGCTTCGGCTTCCTCTTCCTTGGTCGCCTTCCGGGTTTTATACGGCGACGAACTGGCAACCAAAATCGGCGCGGAGTTATGTATGTCCTGAGCCAGCCAGTTCAGGTAATCCCGACCTGCATCGCGATACTTTTGAACTTCCGCCGTGGTCAGCCGAATCATGAAGCTGTAGCCGACCGCCCCATGGTTGCAATTGGCATCGAGATACAGCTCGCCATCCGCTTCAAATAAAAACCAGCTCTGCGGTTCGTGGTCCAGCACCTGCATCAACGCCTCCGAGCGCGTAGTTGATTGTGTGAGTGGTTGCGAGCAATTGCGCGACATGCCATGGCGCATGTGCAGGCTTCGCATTTGCGATTGCGTTTTCGCGTGATCGTACTGGACGCTGCGATGGGCCGCCTAGCATGCAAGCGTTATTGACCATAGCTGCCCGCCATGCCGATTCCATCGAAGATCAGCGGACCGAGCGTCCACACACACATCAGCAGCAACGACGCGCCAGGCTCGTCGCCGGTAAAGCCGTCGCAACCTCAGACACCTCAGCGCACGGCACGTACGTCGCAAGGGGAGCTGGGAGCGTTGTCTGCGCGCGGCACGAAGCGCCCACGCGAGGCGAGCGGTGACGATGCCGCTGCACAGCCCCAAGCCAAGCAACGCCGCGCGGATCTGCCCCGCTCGGAACTCCCTCGCGCACACGGTGACGCAGACTCGCGCATGGAGCGCATCATGCAGATGCAGGCCGAGACCATGATCCGCAGTGCGGAGCTGCAGAACGTGCTGAACCGCGCCAACGCGCAAGCCAAGTTGATGGAAGAGGGCAGCAAGGCGGCTAAGGATTTGATCAACTAGCGCCTGCGTGCCAGCGTGGCGTGCCCGCGCCGTGGCGGTAGCATCGGCACGGCGCCGGTACCGGTGCGCGTGCTTCCTATGGGGGCCGAACTGATCGGCGCGCATACGATGTCGCTCAAATCCAGCCATATGTCGCTGGTTCCACACCCTGTGGCGGTGGCCGATTTCATCGAACGGGCAGCCAAGCAAGCCCAGCGCTAACTGCCTAGGTCGGCGAAATCTCTGCCTCCGCCATTGCGGGCGGAGGCTCACTCTGTCAATCCAGCCAGCCGCGAATCGTCGATGCCATGACGTTTGTGGAAATCCCATAGCGGTCGTGCAGGGTGGGGAGTGCGCCGGCATCGAGAAATGCGTCCGGCAGCCCAACCTGGCGGAATGGCACGCTCACCCCGGCTCGCATCAGGGTGCCGGCAACTGCCTCGCCCAAGCCGCCGATCACGGTGTGGTTTTCTGCCACCACCACGAGCCGGCCCGAGCGCCGTGCCTCACGCAGGATCGTCTCGGTATCGAGTGGCTTGATCGTCGGCACGTGCAGCACGCCCACGCCAATGCCGTCGCCTTGCAGCGCCTTGGCCACTTCCAGTGCACGCATCGTCATGATGCCCGACGAGATGATGAGCACTTCGGCGCCGTCGCGC
The DNA here is from genome assembly GCA_000955795.1 of Burkholderiaceae bacterium 26. GTDB lineage: Bacteria > Pseudomonadota > Gammaproteobacteria > Burkholderiales > Burkholderiaceae > Ralstonia > Ralstonia chuxiongensis. The sequence goes on along the minus strand of JYOB01000001.1, from coordinate 303,633 downwards.
AGCAGCTTGGCTTTGCCCAGTTCGAACTGATAGCCGTATTCGTCAAGCACCACCGGCACGTTGCCGCGCAGCAGGCGCGCATAGACAGGCCCGGCATGCGCTGCAATGGCCGGCACCATCTGCTCGATCTCCAGCGCGTCGCACGGGTCGATGACGGTCATGTTGGGCATGGCGCGCATCAGCGCCAGGTCTTCTGCGGCTTGGTGGCTCGGCCCGTAGCCGGTGGTCAGGCCGGGCAGCGCGCAGACGATCTTCACATCGAGGTTGTCTTCGGCAATCGTCTGGTGCATGAAGTCGTAGGCACGACGGGTGGCGAAGACGGCATAGGTGGTCACGAACGGTTGCGCGCCTTCGTTAGCCAGGCCAGCGGCAGCGCCCATGAGCAGTTGCTCGGCCATGCCCATCTGGTAGTAGCGGTCGGGGAATTCCTTGGCGAAGATGTGCAGGTCGGTGTACTTGCCCAGGTCTGCTGTCATGCCGACGACGTTCGGTTTCACGCGCGCCAGCTCGGCCAGTGCGTGGCCGAACGGCGCCGGGCGTGTTGCCTGGCCCTCGCCCGCAATGGAGGCAATCATCGCGGAGGTCTTCAGCTTGGGCTTGTTGATGACGGTGCTGCTCATGCGGTCCTCCCGGCTTCCAGTGCTTGCAGCGCGAGCTGCCATTCGTGCGCGTCAACGCGGATGAAGTGATTCTTTTCGCGCTGCTCCAGGAACGGAACACCGCAACCCATGCGGGTATCGCAAATGATCATGCGCGGCTGCGCACCCTTGTGTGCGCGCGCTGCGTCAAACGCGGCCTTCACCGCGTCGATGTCGTTGCCATCCACGCGCTGCGTGAACCAGCCGAACGCTTCGAGCTTGGGCAGCAGCGGCTCGAACGCCATGATCTGCGTCGACGGGCCGTCGGCCTGCTGGTTGTTTACGTCCACCACGGCGATGAGGTTGTCCAGCTTCCAGTGTGCGGCTGACAGCAGCCCCTCCCACACGGCTCCTTCATCCAGCTCGCCATCTGAGAACAGCGTGTAGACAAACGCGTCGGAGCCCTTGCGTTTGAGCCCGAGGCAGCGGCCGACGGCAATCGTGAGCCCCTGGCCGAGCGAGCCGCCGGACATCTCCATGCCGGGCGTATAGCTGGCCATGCCAGACATCGGCAGGCGGCTGTCGTCACTGCCGTACGTCTCCAGTTCTTCGGCGGGCAGGATGCCGGCTTCGAGCAACGCGGCGTAGAGCGCGATCGCATAGTGGCCGTTGGAGAGCAGGAAGCGGTCGCGGCCTTCCCAGTCGGGGTCTTCGGGCCGATAACGCATGGCGCCGAAGTAGGCGACGGCCAGCACGTCGGCAATGTCGAGCGCTTGCCCGATATAGCCCTGGCCCTGCACTTCGCCCATCAGCAGGGCGTTGCGGCGGATCCGGTAAGCGCGCTCGGCCAGAGGCAGAGCGTCGGTTGGGGGCAATGATGTGGAAGTCATGATGGTTCCTGTGATGAAGCGGGAAGCACGGAGGCAGAGACAGTCAGCGCCTCAACGGTTGACGGTCTTTGCGGGCACGAAGAACACCAGCACGGCGCCAAGCACGATGGCCGAGGAGATGAAGATCAGGCCAGCCGTTGATTTACCCGTCAGGTCGTTCAGCCACCCGACGATGGCCGGCGAGAAGAACCCGGCAAGATTGGCGAAGCAGTTGACCGCGGCGATGCCCGCAGCGGCCGACATGCCGCCCAGCATGGCGGTGGGCAACGACCAGAACTGCGATGAAGAAGACAGGATCCCGGCGGCAGCAATGCTCAGGCACACCAGCGCAGCGCCCACGTTGCCAATCAGCGGCAGTGCGGCGAATCCGGCGGCGGCCACCAGCATCGGCACGGCAAGGTGCAGACGGCGCTCGCGGCGGCGGTCCGCGCTCATGCCAATCAACGGCAGCGCGACGATGGCGCAGATATACGGCACGGCGGTGAACACGCCCACCCACAGCGGATCAGCCACGCCAGCCTTGCGGATCAGGGTCGGCAGCCAGAACGTGAGCCCGTATTGGCCAAGCACCACGCAGAAGTAGATGGCGGCCAGCAGCCACAGGCGGCGGTCTGCGATGAAGGCGCCCACCGAACCGTGTGCGGTCTTCTGTGCGTTGTCTCCGGCGACGTTGCGCTCAAGCAGCGCCTTTTCTGCGTCGGTCAGCCACTTGGCCTGGGCGATGCCGTTGTCCAGATAGAACAGGATGGCCACGCCCAGCAGCAGCGACGGCAAAGCCTCGATCAGGAACAGCCACTTCCAGCCGGACAGCCCCGCCACATCGTGAAAGGTGTGCAGGATGTAGCCCGACAGGGGCCCCCCGACGATGCCCGCAAGCGGAATCGCCATGAAGAAAATCGACAATGCCTTGGCCCGGCGCTGCGACGGGAACCAGTACGTCATGTACAGGATGACGCCCGGCGCGAAGCCGGCTTCGGCCACCCCGAGCAGGAAGCGCAGCACGTAGAACGACGTCGGTGTGTTCACGAAGGCAAAAGCTGCAGAGATGACTGCCCACGTCAACATGATGCGTGCGAGCCAGTTGCGCGCGCCGACCTTGTGCAGGACCACATTGCTCGGCACTTCAAACAGGAAGTAGCCAAGAAAGAAGATGCCGGCACCCAGGCCGTAGATCGTCTCGCTGAAACGCAGGTCGTTGAGCATCTGCAGCTTGGCGAACCCCACGTTGACGCGATCAAGGTAGGCGCCCAGATAGCAGATCATCAGGAATGGAATGAGCCGGCGCGCGACCTTGGCATACGTGCGGGCTTCAAACGTGGCGGCATCGGCGTGCGCCATCTCGTCGCCCGGCAGGGGCGATGCAAACTTCGTGGTCATGGTGTCTCCTACCATGTGCCCCGGGTGGGCCCGGGTGCATGTGTCTCGAAGAAGTCCACGGCCGGTGTACGGGCCGTGGCGGTGTAGGTTGGATCGTTCAGTGAATCAGCATGCCGCCGTTCACGTCGAGCGTGATGCCGGTCAGGTAGGCAGACAGATCGCTCACCAGGAACAGGCACGCGTTGGCAACGTCGGCCGCATCGCCGAGCCGGCCAAGCGGGATGCCCTTGATGATTTCGGCGCGCATGTCGGGCGTGAGCTTGTCGCCGGTGATGTCGGTCTGGATGAGCCCTGGCGTGATGGAGTTGACGCGGACATTGTCGCCGCCGAATTCGCGGGCCATGGCCTTGGCAAGGCCCAGCACGCCTGCCTTGGCAGCGCTGTAGTGGGGCCCGCCGAAGATGCCGCCGCCGCGTTGCGCAGACACCGACGACATGCAGACAATGCTGCCGCGCTTGCGCGCTTTCATATGTGGCAGGACGGCTTGCGACATGTACAGCGTGCCGCGCAGGTTGACGTCGACCACCGCATCGAAATTGCCCGCCTGGATGTCGAGCGTGCGCAGCGGCTGGGTGATGCCTGCGTTGTTGATGAGACCGTCAATGCGGTCGTATTTGGCCAGCGTGGCCTGCGCAGCCGCATCGCAAGCAGCCCGATCGGTCACATCACAGGCCAGGCCCAGATGGCCTTCACCGAGTTCGCGCGCCGCCTGTTCGGCATCTTCGCGCCGCAGGTCGAGTACGACCACGTGCGCGCCTTGTGCGGCAAGTGCCTTTGCGGTGGCCCGCCCAATACCGCGCGGCGAAGCGGCACCGGTCACGATCACGACCCTGTTCTCGAGCAACATCGTTGTCTCCTGGCTGTTGGAATCTTGTTGGCTGCAGTGTTGTGCCAGCAGACGATTCGATCAACGCAGTTGGATTCAACTATGGCTGAGAAATTTTCAGATGACGCCGGGCATGCCTCTGGTGCGGCGCACCATCCCGCCCTGGCAGGCTAGGCGCCCGGTGCTGTTTTGAGCTGCCGGTCGACCCAGGCGAGAAAGCGTGCCACGCGGGGCAGTTCGGCATTCTGCGGCGGGAACACGATATGGTGGCCCGCCACTTCCAGCGCGTGGTCCTTGCCAAATACCGGCACGAGGCGGCCCTGGTCGATCAGAACCGATGCGAGCAACGTGCTCTCCAACGCCACGCCCAGGCCGAGCGCCGCAGTCTCGAGCGACATGTACGAACGGTCGAAGGCGAAGTCGAACGACACGTGCATGTGCTCGACGCCAACGCGTGCAAACCACTGCTGCCACTGTACGATCGGCGTCTCCGACCGAATGAGCCGATGCGCGAGCAAGTCTTGCGGCGATTGCACGGGGTGCCGCTCGAGGTATGCCGGTGAAGCCAGCGGAGCGATGTGCTCGGTGCGCAGCGTCCTGATCTGCACGTCGCGCCAATGCGCGTGTCCGTAGCGGATGTCGAGGTCGTAGAACCCGCTGGTGAACGACACGTCTTCATACGAACACGACACGTTCAACCGAATGTCGCTGTGATCCTCCTGGAATGCCGCGAGCCGGGGCAACAGCCACATCAGGCCGAAGCTGGGGCTGGAGTGCACGCGAAGGATCTCGACGTCGGTACGGCTGGAGGCACGTTCGGTGGCGCGGTTGAGCTCGGCCAGCGCCCCTGTTACGTCGCGCAGGTATTGCTCACCAACGGGCGTCAGGACCAGACCGCGGCCTTGCCGGAAAAAGAGCGGCTGGCCGATCGCCGCCTCCAGGTTGCTGATCTGATGACTGACGGCAGAGGCCGTCAGCCCCAGCTCTTCGGAGGCACGATTCACGCTCTTGGTCCGCGCGACGGACTCGAACGCGATGATCGCCTTCATTGGAGGAATACGCATCTTTTGCGTGGCAGAGGTTGATCGGCGGTTGATGAGGCACGGAAGCTATCTTATCGCCCGAACTCTGTGACGCGTACCGCCGCCGCATCCACCACCGGTTCACGCTTGCCACACGGCATAGCCTTCCTCGCGCAATCCGATCGCCAGCTCCACTTCCATCTCCCGCGCTGCCTCATAAGGCATCGGGTTGAAACACTCATACAGCTCCGGCATCAGACGCAACCCATACTCGCGCACAAACCGGTTCGATTTCAGACCCGCCTTGTGTTTGTCGAAGCGCACGTCCGGCGACTGACCTGTCATGCCTACATAAACACAAGGTTTGTCGCCAAAGTAATCCGGATTGGCTTTCACAAAGCGCGCTTCGCCCAGCACTTGCCGTGACAGCTCGACGACGTAGACATGATGGTGATGACGTGGCATTGGGGAGCGCTCCACCAGCGAAGCAGAGAAGAAGCGGACGGTGGGCATGGATCGTAGCGCCCCCGCGCTTCTTCTGCCAGTGCGCGGCTGCATCAGGCAGCCGCTGCCGCCCCTTGCACCCGGAAGAACGCCACTGCATGGCTCAGTTGCTGACCCTGGCCTTCCAATGATGTGGATGCGGCCGCTGCCTGCTCGACCAGCGCGGCGTTCTGCTGGGTGACTTCGTCCATCTGCGTAATGGCCAGGTTGATCTGCTCGATGCCACGGCTCTGCTCGACAGAGGCGGCGGCAATCTCGCCCATGATGTCGGTCACGCGTGCCACGGCTTGGGTGACTTCGTTCATGGTCTTGCCGGCGGTTTCCACCAGCGAGGAGCCGTCCTGGATCTTCTGCACCGAGGTGCTGATGAGTTCCTTGATCTCCTTCGCGGCGCTGGACGAACGCTGCGCGAGGCTGCGCACTTCACTGGCCACCACGGCAAAGCCGCGGCCTTGCTCGCCGGCGCGTGCGGCTTCCACCGCGGCGTTGAGCGCGAGGATGTTGGTCTGGAACGCAATGCCTTCAATCAGGCCGATGATGTCTGCCACCTTGGCCGAGCTGGTGCGGATGTCGGTCATGGTGTCGACCACGTTGTCGACCACGGTGCTGCCGCGTTGCGCAATCTCTGAGGCGTCGGATGCGAGCACGCTGGCCTGCTGGGCGTTGTCGGCGTTCTGCTTCACGGTGGAGGTCAGCTCTTCCATGCTGGAAGCCGTTTCTTGCAAAGACGACGCTTGCTGCTCGGTGCGCGACGACAGATCTTGGTTGCCGCTGGCAATCTGACCCACATCGCTGGCAATGCCGTGCGCGGCTTGGCGAACCTGGTCGATCAGCTTCACAAGGCTGGCCTGCATTTCCGACATGGAGGCGAGGATGCTGCCGCGCGGTGCGGCTGCGCCGCCGGGCACGGGGCCCAGGTCTCCGGAGGCTACGCGGCGCGTGATGTCGCTCAGGGCATCCGGCTCGGCACCCAGCGCGCGGGTCAGGCCACGGGTGATGAGAATGCCGGCAGCCAAGGCACCGAACACGGTGGCAAGACAAATGCCGATGAGTAGCGTGCGCTGGAAGGCGTAGCGCTCGGCCGACTGGCGCTCCATCTCGCGTGCGCGCTCGCGGGCGTGTTCGCTGTAGGCGTTGGTTGCCTTGATGAGGGCGGCCAGGAGCGGGCGGCACTGCTCGTTCATCATCGTGATGGATTCTTCATGCTTGCCAGTCAGCGCCGCGTTGACAATGGCGAGCGCCACGGGGCCGTACTTGACCTCAATGCTGTCGATGTCGGCAACCAAGGCCCGTGCGCGGTCATCGGTGTCCCCGGTTTGCGCAGTCAGCTCCTTGAGTTTGCCCAGGCGGCTCTGCACGTCTTCATGCGCTTGCGTGACAGCGGCTTTTTCCAGATCGATGTCTGACTGCTTTGTCACGAGCACGAGGTTGCGTGCCGCAATGGCGCGGCGGTCCACGGCGGTGCGCACACGTTCGGACAGCAAGGCCCGGGCGTTCACGCCGTTCACGTACTTGGAAAAACGGGCGTTCGACTCGCTCAGCGCCTGCACTGCAAGCGCAGACACCAGCAACACCAGCCCCGCCAAAAAGCCAAACGCCAAGGTGAGCTTGGCGCGCACCGTCAAATTGTTGATGCTCATTGTGATTTCCCCGTTCGGCCTTTTAACCGCGCCGTTTGTTGGTGGCAGGCCCCGATGGCGCTGCTCGAAACTTGCAACGGCAAGGAAACTTGATGCTGTAGCGACCAAGTGGGGGTAATCCTCTCTATGTGAGCAATTTTGAGAATTGGCGCGACCAACGCGAGCGTCACGGGCCGGCGCGATCTCAGTCCAGCACGAAGACGAAATGCCGTGATGGGGCACGTTGCCTGGGCAAGTGGCTGTGGCGGGGCAGGCGGTGATTAGTTTTTTTGGAGGGGGCGATTTGTGCCCGCTTGAGGAGGGGTGAACGGTTTCAATTTCCCAGTGGTCCAGCAACTTCGCTGGATGCACCGGCGTTTCGTGGCGGCGGCAGCACGTGGCGGGTGCCGCTCTAACATGGTCGTCGACGCTACGCGGTTGCGCAGGGCACCGGCTCGTCGTCTTTCTCCTTCCGAATCTTGGGAATGAAGTCTATGGGCAACCATCGCATTGGCTCGGCATCCACCACGCTGCCACATCACAGCACCTTGGCGAACAAGGAAAACGTAGCACCGCAGCAGCAGCCCAGTGGCAAGCAGGTTCGGTCTCGGCAGGGGGTCTTGGCGTCGCTTGCGGCGAGCCCGCGTCGTGCAGGGCGCGCGCTGCAGCGGATGCTGCATATCAATCGGCCCGCCGAGCCGGTCAAACCACAAGTTGCCCGACCGGCTGCGCAGGTGCGGCCACCCGTCCAGCAGCCCCCCATGGCCAACGCCCCCGTGCGGCGCGAAGTTGCGGGGCCACCCAGATCGGTGCGTACGCCAGGCCATGGAGTGTCTGGCGGCAATACCTCGGTCCAGCATCATCGTGCGCGCGTGTTGAGCCAGATCGAGCATCTGCCCACCGAGCACGGCAAGCAGGCTTGGCGCAAGCCGATCGAGGCGATGGAAACACTCGATCGACACGTTGCTCACTTGCCGCCCGCGCAATCCGTCAAGTTGCTGCAGCAGATGCAGGTCATCCTCAGCATCAAGGACAGCCATGCGCGCAATCTGAACCTGGATCACTTTGTCGCCTCGCTCAAACCGGCAGCCGTACACGCGCGCCCATCGGGAGGAATGTCTTCACCGGCACCGCGTCCATCCGCTCCTCGCCCGGCTGCAGCCACGCAGAACCGCCCGGCAGCCACGCCGACCAAGCTGAGCTTCAAGGATCTTGAGGATTTCGCGAGCCAAAGGCCGCGTCCGGCCGCGCAGGCCCAAAGCACGCCCGCTCGGCGCCCGCAGGCTGGCCGACCGGCGAGCGCACCTGCCACGCCCGCACGCGCGCATACCGCCCCGACACGGACGCTGGCCGACTTCGAGCGCGACGCAGAGGAAGCCGCCGCCTACCATGGCCACGCGCATGCGGACTACAGTGCCGCTCGTGCGGAGTACGCCAGCTATCTCGCGCGCAGCAATCCGGCGCCAGAACGCCGCTCGCAGTCTGCACCGCCGCGCCTGCAACGCGCTGCGCCCTCCAAGCTGGACCATGTGCAGCGCGCCCAGATTGCGCGTGCCGAAGACGAGCGCGCCCGCTACCACGGCGAAATGCCGAACTATCAGCAGGCCTATGCAGACCATGCCGCTCGCCAACCGACACCCGCCGCCGTTGGGCTCAGGCGCGCGGCGCGCCCGGCGCCTCGTCAGTTGAGCGCCAGCGAGCTGCAGTCGATCCACCAAGCTGAAGACCAACGCGCGGAATACCACAGCGAAAGCCCCGACTATGCAGGCGCGGAAGCCGCATACCGGGCGCAACACGGGCTGTGATGGGTTTGCGGTGGGTTTGAATCAGCGACGGGGCGGGACACGCGGAGCATCCTCGCGCACGGGGATGGATTGCCACACCCGGCTAGCGCGAACCACCAAAGAGTTGACTGACCACACCGCGCAACCAGCGGTTGCCGGCTTCGTGGTGATACCGGGCATGCCAGTGCTGCCGAACGGCAAAACCCTCCACAGGGAACGGACACGCGCGCACGGCAAGGCCATTGGCCTGCGCGAGGGTTTCGCCGATGTGGCGGGGCAACGTGGTAATCAAGTCCGTCGTTTGGACAATCGCGCCCAGTCCGAGGAACCCCGGTAGTTCCAGCACGACCTGGCGCTCGATGCGCTCGCGCGTCAGTGCTTGCTGGAGGAGTTGCGCCCCCGTGCCTGCTGTGACGGCGATGTGCCCCTCCGCACAGTATTGCTTGACTCCAAACCGGGTGCGGATCCGGGGATGGTGGCGGTTGGCGAGGCACACCCAATCCTGCTCGTACAACTGCTGCTGGTAGATGCTGCCGCTCAGCCAGGGCACGTAGCCAATCGCGAGGTCGGCCTCGCCCGATTCCAAGGTGCGTTCTGTATTGCCGTCAATCCGGGCAGCTTCCAGGCGAACACCGGGCGCCTGCGCGCGAACGTGTGCCAGCAGGCGCGGCAGCAGGGTGATGTGGCTCGCATCGGTCATGCAGATGCGAAAGCGCCGCTGCGCCGTTGCTGGGTCGAACGCAATCTCCCATGCAGTAAAGCGCCTCAGCGATTCGAGAATTTCCCGACACGGCCCGATCAGCGCGTCGGCCTGTGGCGTCGGTGCCATGCCGCCTGGCGTGCGGATGAACAGGGGATCCCGCACGTAGTCCCGCAGGCGCCCGAGCCAGATGCTGACGGTCGGCTGGCTCTGTCCGAGCTGTTCGGCAACCCGGCTGACGTTGCGCACGTCGTAGAGGAGGTCGAACAGCTGCAGAAGCTTCAGGTCGGGCAGATCGGCCAGCGACGCCGCACTATTGTCCATAGCAATAACGGTATTTGGATCATTGTATTGTCAGTATAAGTGCCGCCTTCTATCGTGCAACCACACGACAAGGAGACGCCATTGAAGATTGCGATTCTGGGCGCCGGCGCGCTGGGCTGCGCCATCGGTGCCGCGCTCACGGAAGGCGGCCATGAGACCTGGATGATTAGCCGCTCACCGGCCCACGTCGACGCCATGCGCAGCGAGGGCCTGCGGGTTGACGACGCGCAGGGCACCCGACGCATCCAGGTGCTGGCAGCGGCACAGGCTGCAGAGGTCGGCATAGCAGAACTGGTGATCGTGCTCGTCAAATCCTTCCAGACCGACGCGGCCATGCGCGGCGCGGCCGCTTTAGTTGGGCCCGATACGCTCGTGCTGTCGTTGCAGAACGGCCTGGGGCATGAAGAGATCCTGGCGGACATCGTCGGCCGCGAACGGGTGCTGGCAGGCAAGACCTACGTGGGCGGGGTGTTGCGTGGCCCCGGCCATATTCAGTCCGGCGTGGTTGGCAAGGCAACGTACATCGGCGAACTCGACGGCCGCGTGACACCGCGTGTGCAGGCCATCGCAGACGCATTCAACGCAGCGGGGCTGGCGACCACCGTCAGCGAGAACATTGTCGGCACGATGTGGGACAAGCTCCTGGTGAACGTCGCCACAGGCGCGCTGACCGGCATCACACGCCTCACCTACGGCCAGCTCTATGACGATGCGCTGCTCAAGGCCACCTCACTTGCGGCGGTGGCCGAGGCGATTGCGGCGGCGCAAGCGGCGGGCGTGAAGCTCTCGATGACGGACCCGGAGCAAGCCTGGACGCTTGCCGCCGAGGGCCTTCCCGCGGCGTTCAAGACATCGATGCTGCAAAGCCTGGAGAAAGGGTCGATCACCGAGATCGACTTCATCAACGGTTCAGTCGTGCGCTGCGGGCAGCAGCACGGCGTGCCGACACCGGTCAATGCCACGCTGGTCGCCTGCATCAAAGGCATCGAGCGCGAGAGGGCTGATCGTCAACGCCAGGAGACCACCGCATGAGCGCCCCCAAGGCCTATCTGGAACACGTCGCCATCTGGGTGAAAGACATCCATTGGCACATCCGTTTCTTCGAAGAGGTGCTCGGCATGACGCTGCGCGAGATCGACGGCACGCGTGAAGCGCCTCGGCAGTACTGGACCCTCGGCGGACTGCAGTTCATCCATGCCCCGGAGTTCGAGGGCCCTGAGGGCCGGCTCGCTCATCTTGGGGTGATGTGCGAAGACCTCGAAGCCGCGCTGTCCCTGGCACACGGTTTCGGCGTCAGCGAAATGCCGCAGGGCCGTAATTGGCTGCGCTTGCCGGATGGCCTGGCGGTCGAACTCATCCAGGCCAAGCCTGCGTCTTGCGTAGCGCAGGCGCTGGCGATCAACCCACGTGCGCAGGCATAAATATGACCATCGTCGAAAGATATTGGGATGACGCACGCGAGGGCGACACCTGCGTGAGCCCGAGCTACACGGTAACGAAGGAACGCATCCTCGCTTACGCCGACCTCACCGGTGACCACACACCGGTGCATGTTGATGAGGCCTATGCCAATGCCAGTCATTTCGGTTGCATCGTCGCGCATGGGCTGTTCGGGCTATCGATTGCCGATGGCCTGAAAACGCAGAGCGACTACCGCTTCCTGCCCGGCATGTCGCTCGGCTGGACCTGGGATTTCCTGCTGCCGATGAAGGTCAACGACGTGCTGCACGTGAAGTTCCGCGTCGGTGAGATGCGGGCAAGCAAGAGCCGGCCGGGCTGGGGCATCGTCGTGCTGCCATCGGAGCTGATCAACCAGGACGGTCAGGTGGTGCAACGCGGCGAGCATCGTCTGATGGTGCCGCGCCGGCCGGGAGCGTTCTGATGCAAGCTCGCCCTCTTGAAGGTATCCGCGTTGTCGACTACAGCCACTTCCTTGCAGGCCCCTACGTCGGTCGATGCCTGGCCGCGCTCGGCGCCGAAGTGATCAAGGTCGAGCGCCCCGGCACCGGCGACGCCGGCCGCCAGCACGCCACCGTGCTCGACGATGAGCAAAGCGGCTATTTCCTGCAGCTCAACATGGGCAAGCGCGGTGTGAGCGTCAACATGAAGGACCCGCGTGGCAAGGCGTTCATGCAGCGGCTGTGCGATTCGGCAGACGTGTTCATCGAAAACTACCGACCCGGTGCGCTGGACAAGCTTGGGCTGGGCTATGCCGAACTGTCGGCGCGCAATCCGGGCCTGGTCTATTGCTCCATCTCGGCTTACGGACATACCGGGCCGGACGCACATCGCGCCGGTTTCGGACTGATTGCCGAAGCCAAGAGCGGCATCATGCAAATGGTCGGCACGCCGGGTGAGCGGCCGCCGCTGCTGCGCATCTCGCTCGGTGACATGTATACGGGCATACACGCCGTCGCCGCCATCAACGCGGCCTTGTTGGGACGCGTGAAGAGCCATCGAGGGCAACACATCGACATGGCGCTGTACGACACGCTGGTGTCGATGCACGAATACGCGGTGCAGTGCTACACGCTGCAGGGCGTACTGCCCGAGCAGACCGGACATGACATGCCGACCTCCACCCTCTATGGCGTGTTCCGCGCGGCTGACGGCGATCTGGTGATCGCTGCGCAGGTGGACGACGCCTGGAAGCGTTTCGCCGCGCTGGTCGAGGCGAATGGTGGCCCGGCGGGCTTCGGCACCGACACGCGGTTTCATGCAGGCGCGGGGCGCAACGCGTGCCGCACGGAAATCCTCTCTGTGGTCGAGCCCTGGGTGGCAGCACGTTCCGTGGCATCGGTGCTGGAGCTGCTGGATGGCATCGATGTTCCATGCGCCAAGGTGCAGCGCATCGACGAGGTGCTGGCCGATCCGCAAATTCAGGCGCGGGGGATGGTGGTCGAGCAACAGCACCCACGCTATGGCACGTTGCGCCTGCCGAACCTGCCGTTCAAGTTCTCCGATTGCGATACGACGGTCCGCGATGTCGCGCCCGACCTGGGCGAGCACAACGCCGAAGTGGCGCGCGCCCTGGGTTTCGACTCAGACGAGATTCACGCGATGCAGGTTGATGGCGTCCTCTATTCGAAGCGAGCTCAATGATGACTGACCACTATGCGGTGATCGGCAATCCGATCTCTCATACCAAATCGCCGCTCATTCACGGGCTATTTGCGCAAGAGACGCGACAGGACATGCAATACACGGCCATCGAAGGGCCGGTCGAACCGGAGGCGGCGTTCGCGGATGTCGTTCGCAGGTTCGCCGCAGGCGGGGGCAAGGGCATGAATGTCACGGCGCCGTTCAAGCTCAAGGCCTTTGCGATGGCCGACGAGCGCAGCGAGCGTGCAACGTTGGCCGGCGCGGCGAACGCACTGAAGTTTGAGGATGGCCGCATCCTGGCCGACAACTTCGACGGCATTGGGCTGGTTCGCGACATCGAAGCCAACCTGGGGCTGCCGATGTCTGGCAAGCGCGTGCTGATGCTCGGTGCCGGCGGCGCGGCGCGTGGTGCTCTGCTGCCGTTCCTGCAGGCGATGCCGGCGGAGATGGTCATCGCGAACCGCGACGTCGCAAAAGCGCAGGCGCTGGCGGCACAGGTTGCGGAGCGCGGCCCAGTTGCTGCGTGCGGGTATGCCGATCTGGAGTCGATGGGGCGCTTCGATCTGGTGGTCAATGCCACCTCAGCGAGTCTGACAGGCGATTTGCCACCTGTTCCACCGAGCATCTTCCGCCCTGAAGGGATGGCCTATGAACTGGCCTACGGCAAGGGGTTGACGCCGTTCCTGCGGCTCGCCCGCAACGCGGGTGTGCGCAACATCGCAGACGGTGTCGGCATGCTGGTCGAACAGGCCGCTGAAGCGTTCGCGTGGTGGCGCGGCGTGCGTCCGGAGACACGGCCGGTGATCGATCGGCTCACCGTTCCCCTTGATTGAGTCCAGCACGGAGGCCCGAATGAAGCGCATCTTGATGCTGCACGGCGTCAATCACAACATGTTCGGCAAGCGCGATCCCGTGCAATACGGGACGATCACGCTGGCCGAGATCGACGCCAGATTGCAGGCGTTGGGCGCCGAACTTGGCGTGCAGGTGGAGTCCTTCCAAACAAACAGCGAAGGGGCGATGTGCGAGCGCATTCACCGTGCATTTGAGGACGGCCAGGACGCCGTGCTGATCAACGCGGGTGCGTGGACGCATTACAGCTACGGCATTCGCGACGCGCTGGCGATCCTGACGTGTCCGGTGGTGGAATTGCATATGTCCAATATCCACGCACGCGAGCCGTTCCGGCATCACTCGGTGTTTGCAGACATCGTCACCGGGCAGATCTGTGGGTTCGGAGTACAGAGTTACCTTCTGGCCCTGAGGGCTGCGGTCTCGGCACTCGATCCAGCTTAGCGGGCGGGCAAATGCTATGGATGAAGTTTCTCGCCCTTGTTCAGCATGTCGATGAACTGAGCGATCTTCTTTGCGCGCGTCTCGGCCTTCTTCACGTTTTGGATTCTGAACAGAATCGCATAGCGGTTCTGGCTATTCAGGGTCGAGAAGAATTGCCCGGCCTTCGGGTTGGCGTCGAGAGCCAGCTGCAGGTCATCGGGCACCGTTGACGTACTTGCCGATGCATAGGCAGCCTCCCAACGCCCGTCGCGCTTGGCCAGATCGATTGCACGAAGCCCGCTTGGGCGCATCCTTCCGTCGGAGATCAACGCTTCTGCCTTGGCTTTGTTGATCTTCGACCAGATGCTTTTCGTGGTTCTCGGCGTAAATCGCTGTAGCCAGTAGTGCTCGTTCTCAGCCTTTTTTTGGCCATCGATCCATCCGTAGCAGAGCGCGCTCTCCAGCGCCTGTGCGTAAGACACGGTCGATTGGTCGGCCGACCGCTTTGCGATGCGGAGCCAGACACCGGTCACGGCCTCTGCGTGGGTGTCGAGCCAGGCTTCCCAGGCATCCTGAGTGGTGAACGTAAGTTGTTCGTTCGACATCTCGCTAGATCACTCACCGTCAAGTTGCCAGGGGAGGTTATTCGCGCTTGAAACGCAGCACACCTCTTCCCATTGGATTTTCGGAAACCAGCGGGTTCGGCATCCACGCTGTGTGGACCTCAAGTGTGTCTGCGTCGAGCGTGTAGAACCGTTCCTGCTCCGTGCCAGTCCAGGCTTCATTCCAGGATGCATCCACCTTTGTGATGAACCGGTCCCCCTCGACCCGATACCGCCCCGTATAGGCCATCACCGTACGGAATAGCGCCAGCAGTTTCTCGTCTGTATTGCCGGGCTCCCGCACCTTTGCGGTGAGAAGCACCATGAGGCGCCCATCCGCACCGAAGATCAGCGACCCTTTGGGATCCGCGCCCCAGGGCTGCGTGCGCTCCTTTGTCTCTTGCATCTCGGTCTCGAAAGACACCAATCGCCAGCTACCGTGCAGTTTTGCGTCGTGCTCAGTCATGGTTCGTCCTGTCATCGTCCGTTCAGATGTTCGTACGGTGCGGGCGCCGCAGAACAACATGCGTTGCGTTTTCCGACGCTACGGATTCAACACACGTATAACCCAGCGCTCGCAAATCAATTCCTTCGAAGAGAGGTTCCCCACGGCCGAGCAAGATCGGCGAGATCGCAATGTGCAGTTCATCGATGAGGCCCTCGCGAAGGTACTGTCGGATGGTGCCTGCCCCACCGCCGATGCGTACATCTTTCCCGCCGGCGGCCTCGCAGGCACGGTCGAGCGCTTCTCGAGCGCCGCCTGTGATGAAGTGGAATGTCGTGCCGCCCTCCATCTCGATGGGCGCACGCGCGTAGTGGGTCAACACGAAAACGGGAACGTGATACGGCGGGTTGTCACCCCACCAGCCTTTCCAGTTGTCGTCGGGCCAATCCCCGCGAATGGGGCCGAACATGTTTCGCCCGAGAATCCACGCCCCAACGTTCTGAAAACTGCGGGCGGCAAAATCATTGTCAACGCCGGTGGTGCCGCCGTCCTTGCCAAGCAGGGCGTGCTGGAACGTGCGCGTCGTGACGAGCCACGTGTGCAGTTCTGTCCCGCCAATGCCGAGCGGATTGTTGATGTCCTGATCCGGACCTGCGCCGTATCCGTCAAGCGAGATGGTGAAGCCCGCAACGCGAACGCGTGTCATCGTTTGTCTCCAGCTCGAATGCGACGCCCGAACGGTCATCAACGGATGCCGGCGTCAAGACCTGCATATTAGTACCGGCGCCAGCCGAACGTGCCGCGCACGCCGGGCCAGACATCGGCCATTGGGGGGAGGGGGCCGCCATCATTTAGAATCGCGCACTTTGCCCGTACTCCCATGTGGTTCAAAAACCTTCAGCTTCATCGCCTGCCGGCACCTTGGGCCGTTACCCCTGACCAGCTTGAAAAGTGGCTGGCGCCTCACGCGTTTCAACCGGGCAACAGTGTAGAAAAGCAGACCTCCGGCTGGGCATCGCCGCGGGATGACGGCGCGCTCGTGTATTCGAACAACGGCCAGATGCTGCTGACCTTTCGCGCGGAAAAGAAGCTGCTGCCGGCGTCCGTCATCAATCAGGCGACCAAAGCCCGCGCGCTTGAGGTTGAGGAGCAGCAGGGCTTCAAGCCCGGCCGAAAGCAACTGCGCGAACTCAAGGAGCAGGTGACCGACGAACTGCTGCCGCGCGCGTTCAGCATTCGGCGCGATACCCGGGTTTGGATCGATACCGCAAACGGCTGGCTCGTGATCGATGCGGCCTCGCAGGCGGTTGCCGACGACGTGCGCGGCCTGCTCGTGAAGTCGATCGATCAATTGCCGCTCACGAACGTGCACGTGGCGCATTCGCCGGTTGCCGCGATGACGGAGTGGCTGCTCTCTGGAGAGGCGCCCGGCGGTTTTACCGTAGACCAAGACGCGGAGCTGCGCTCGACGGGCGAGGGCGGTGCCACGGTGCGATACGTCGGCCACGCGCTCGAAGCGGAAGACATGCGCCGGCATATCGAAGCCGGCAAACAATGCATGCGCCTTGCCATGACCTGGGACGATCGGGTCTCCTTCGTGCTGACGCCGTCGCTCCTGATCAAGCGCGTGACGCCGCTTGACGTGATCAAGGAAGCCGAAGACCCCACCGCCCAGAACGACGACGAACGCTTCGACTCCGATGTCGCACTGATGACCGGCGAGTTGGCGCGGATGCTGACCGACCTGGTCGACAGTCTTGGCGGCGATCAGCTCGACGCTGTGCAACAGGCCAAAGCGGCCTGAGCTTCGTCAGCCGGCTGGCGGTGTGCCGGTAAACACCGCCAGCTGCGCCTCGAACGCGCGCTGGTAAGCGGGCCGCGCTTCACCGCGCGCGACATAGGCGGCCAGGCTCGGGAATTCGTCCAGAAGGCCCGAGGGCCGCAGCCGGAGCAGTACGGACACCATCAACAAGTCCCCAGCGCTGAATGCACCATCGAGCCAATCCGCATCGCCCAGGCGCGCAGAAAGTTGATCCAGCCGACGGCGGATGCGATCCATGATCAACGGCAAGCGCTCAGCGGTCCACGGCTTGTCGCCCTCCTGGAACTTTGCAGTAACGAGTTCAAGAATCGGCGGTTCGACGGTGTTGAGCGCCGCAAACATCCACGTGATCGCCCGCGCCCTGGCATTGTTATCGTTTGGTAATAAAGATGTATGCCGCTCGGCGATATGGAAGACGATTGCGCCTGTCTCGAACAGGGCGAGGTCGCCTTCTTCGTAGGTAGGAATCTGGCCGAACGGATGCAGGCTCAGGTGCGGAGGCGCTTTCATCGCCTGGAACGAAACCAGCCGGACGTCATAGGGCTGGCCCGCTTCTTCTAGCGCCCAGCGGACACGTGTGTCGCGCGCCAGTCCCTTGCCGCCATCGGGCGAGCGTTCAAAAGCGGTAATGGTGGGGATCATGCATGCGCTCCGATGCGTGTCTGGCGCCACTCGTGGAGGCTGTGGCACCTGCGGTTGGTTTTCAGTAGAACGGAAGACTCCACCACGTTGCGTGCCAAGCATGTGCACGCCGGCGTCAAAGGTCAATCGACATTCGTTGACGCGCCTCACGCCGGAAGGCACACTCGTCCCTATGCAAGTCCACACGTCCCTCACCATTGCGATCCAGCATCACGCGCATGCCCATTGGGGACGGCCGCTGGGGACGTGCACGCATTAGCAATCCGCAACACCATGCGCACCGAAGCCCCGCCGACATCGACGGGGCTTTTTGTTTTTTGCGCGTTCCATCCGCTGTCGCATCAACCGGGGTATCCAACCTCGATTCAACCGCCGCTTCCCTATCGATGAAACAGGAAGATCAAATGCCAGCCATGTCGCCCCCTTTCGCAATGCCCCTCGATCTGTACCGAGCGCTCTCGAACGTGTGGTCCGCAGATACATCGAGCCCGACCAATGCGTGGTCACCGTCAAATCCGGCGCAGAATCATTGCAGCGTGACTTCGCTTGTCGTGCAGGACTATTTCGGTGGAGACATCCTCACGACGCAGACGCCAGGCGGCACGCACTTCTACAACCGGATCGACGGCAAGATGTGGGATCTGACAGTGAGCCAGTTTGCCGAGCCGGTGCCGTATGACGACACGCCGTCCACGCGCGAAGCCGCGTTGGCTGATACCTCGCCGGAAAAATATGCACTGCTTGTGTCGAGGCTGAAAGCGAGCAGATAGCGCTTGCCGCTCGGTATCCCGCAGCATCCGGCCAGCCTGGCGCGAATTGACGGCGGTGCCTGTTCGATGCTGCGTCGTGCTTGCGCGCGCTTGTGCGCGCTCGACGGGGCGCGGGCAGGAGGCACTCCGGCTTTTGGGCGCCATTTCTGGTGTTTCGCTGCCAGTGATACCGCGCTCACCCCCGTAGGGAGGGAGCTGCCGCGCCCCATGCGCGACGATATTCCCACGTAAAATCCGGAGCGCGCGCCGCCATGCTCGGCGCCCTGTTTTGATATCCGGATGTACGTCGATCTTCTTACCCTTTATCTCCTTGCCGTCGGAATCCTGCTCGCCAGCGCTGGAATGCTGTTTTGGGAGCATCGGACCAACCCCCGCCGCAGCAAGGCGTTGCGCCTGCTGGCGGCCGGGTTTGCGACGCTCTCGCTCGGGTGCACGGCCGTGCTGTTCCGCCACGTAGTGCCGGGCGCGACGGGCGCCGCACTCTGCAACCTGATCATGCTGTGCGGTTACTTACTCGTGCTGTCGGGCGTGGCGGCGCTGAACGGACAGCAGTATCGCGGCGCCGCAGCCGGCGTGCTCATCGGCATGGCCCTGGTCTGGGCGATCTGGGGCGCGCAGTGGCAAGGCATCGTCTGGAACTACGTCAGCGCGATTCCGATTGCGTTGGTCAGTGCGATGACGGCCCGGGAAATGTGGCGATGCGACACCATGAAGCCGCTGCGCCCGCGACAACTCGTGGTGATGGTGACGACCCTGCATGCCGCGCTCTACCTCGCCCGCGGGCTCGCGCTGCCCTGGCTGGTGTCCGCATTCGGGCCGGCCATGCAGCCATTGGCCAGCAAGTTGACGATGATCGAGGGCGTCTTGTACGCGATGGTGTTGCCGATGACGTTGCTGAAGCTCATTCGGGACGAGGCACACGGCCAGCTTCTGAGCGAGTCGCAGACGGACTACCTGACCCGCCTTGGCAATCGCCGCTGGTTCTTCGAACGGGGCGAACGCCTGATCGGAGGCGTTGGCAGCCACCGCCCCATCGCCATGCTCGTGTTCGATCTGGATCGGTTCAAGTCCATCAACGACCGCCACGGGCACCAGGCTGGCGACACCGTTCTCAAGGTGTTTGCGGAAATCGCGCAGGGTGTGCTTGGCCCCGGCGTAATGCTTGCGCGCATTGGCGGCGAGGAATTCGCCGCGTTGCTGTCGGGCGACGACGCCCGCCATGCCAGAACGCGGGGCGAGGCTGTGGCCAAGTGTTTCGCGGAGGCGGTTCAACGCCGCAGCGACAGCGCCGGCATTCTGGCGACAGTCAGCATTGGCATGGCTCAGTTCGACGCCGATCTGCCGTCGCTGGCGGATGGTCTGGCTGCTGCAGACAAGGCGCTCTACCGTGCCAAATCGCTGGGCGGCAATCGGCTTGAAGTCGCGCAGCCTGCCGGGCAAGTCGACGAGGCTGTGTTCTCGTAACGCTGAACGTTGTTCAGTCCGTCCGCCCGGCGCGCAGGTCGCTCTTGCGGATGAGCTGCAAGAGCGTCTCCGCAGGCTTGCTCAAGCGCCGCGCAGACAACGTAATGAATTCGATTGCCGGCAGAGGCGGCAGGACATCGCCATTGACGGGCGGTACCAGCCCGCCGCCGGCCAGGTTCTGCGCACGCACGGTAATCCCCAGGCCGCCGCGTGCGGCCGCAATACACCCGGAATGACTGCTGCTGGTGCAGACCACGCGCCACAGCCAACCCGCCGCGGCCAGCGTGTCCAGCACGATTGCGCGGGTCACGCTCGGCTCGTTGACGAGGATGAGCGGCAGCGGCTGACTCACGTCGACCACGGTACCGGGCCGCGCCAGCCATTCGAGCTGCCCTCGGAATAGCGGGACACCGCGTCGGCCGCCTTCGCGGCGCTTGCCGACAATCAGGTCAAGCGAGCCGTCTTCGATGCCTTCGTACAGCTTGCTGGTCATCCCCATCGTGATCTCAAGCTCGACATCCGGGTGCGTGGCCCGGAAAGCGGCAAGCAGATTGGGCAGCGGCCCCTGCGCCAAGTCTTCCGAAGAGCCCAGCCGGACACGGCCCTGCAGCCGGGGCGCACTGAACTGCAACTCGGCGCGCGCCAGGGATTCGAGGATCAACTTCGCGTGAACGAGCAGGGCCTCGCCGTCGGGCGTGAGCGACACCGAATGGGTGTCGCGCACAAATAACCGCCGGTTCACGCTTTGCTCGAGCCGGCGGATGTGATCGCTGACCGACGATTGTGACAAGTCAAGCTGGCGCCCGGCCTCCGTAAAGCTATGTGCGGCGGCCACCGTGGCGAAGGTTTGAATCCAGACAGGATTGAGCATGCCGGCATTGTCATTGGGTTTTCCGATAACAGTCAACGTCTCTAGAGGGGTTCCCGATTGACTATCCATCGGTAGCATTGCGGGTGATGTCCGGCGCTTTCCGGACAGCATTCCAGGATTCACATGCACACCGCTTCAACTTCCCCCGCCCCACAGAGCGCCTCGCAGAAGGCCATGCTGTGGATTGTCTTTGCCGGCTTCTTCATGCAGGCGCTGGACACAACGATCGTCAATACTGCGCTGCCATCGATGGCACGCAGCCTCGGTGAAAAGCCGCTCGACCTGAAATCGGTGGTGGTGGCCTACACGCTGACCATGGCCATGCTGACGCCAGCATCAGGGTGGCTGGCGGACAAGTTCGGTACGCGGCGCGTCTATTTCATCGCGATCCTGATTTTTGTTCTCGGTTCGGTGTTCTGTGCAACGGCACACACGCTGCCGCAACTGGTGATCGCACGTGTGCTGCAGGGGATTGGCGGATCGATGCTGTTGCCGATCGGCCGGCTGGCGGTGCTGCGCAACATTCCGGGCGAGCAGTACATCGCAGCGTTGGCCTTCGTGTCGGTGGCGGGGCAGGTTGGTCCGCTCCTGGGGCCCGCCCTGGGCGGTTGGCTTGTGCAGGATGTCTCGTGGCACTGGATTTTCCTGATCAACGTGCCGGTGGGTTTCGTCGGTCTGTTTGCGGTACGGCGCTATCTGCCGCAAGACGCCGTGCGGGCCGTGGCGCCATTCGATTGGCTTGGCTGCGGGCTGCTGTCGTTGTGCATGGTGGCTTTCTCGCTGGCGCTCGAAAACGGTGCGCATAGCCCGTGGAGCGTGGCGCTGATCGCCGTGAGTATCGTCAGCGCGCTGCTTTATATTCCGCACGCAAGGCGGCGAGTGGCACCGCTGTTCCAGCTTGCGCTCTTTCGCGAACCGAACTTCAGCATTGGGCTGGTCGGCAACCTGTTTTGCCGCATCGGTTCTGGCGCCGTGCCATTTCTGTTACCGCTGCTGTTCCAGTTGCAGCTTGGGTATTCGCCGTTCCATTCGGGGTTGCTGCTATTGCCCATTGCCATTGCCGGCATGCTCGCCAAGCGCTGGGTTGTCCCGCTTGTGAACCGGTTCGGATATGACGTCTTCCTGCAAGTCAACACGTGGGTCGTCGGTGTCTCGATTGCCTCGTTTGCGGCCATGGCGCCGGGCTGGCCGCTGGCGCTATCGATCGTGCAACTGTCGGTGTTTGGATGGGCGAATTCGATGCAGTTTGCAGCCATGAACAGCATCACGCTCAAAGGCTTGTCGCACCAGGATGCCGGCAGCGGCAACAGCTTGTTCTCGATGGTGCAGATGCTCGCAATCGGCCTGGGCGTATCGATCGGGGGCGGGCTTGTCAGCCTTTTCTCGGTCAAGCTCGGTGTGGCCGCGCCGGCGTATCGGCTGGCGTTCTTCACCATGGGCGTCGTGACCGTGTTTTCTGCGTGGATTTTTCGCAGGCTCGATGCCAAGCCCGCGCCGCTCCATGCCAAGAACGTAGAAGTGAAGGCTGTGCAGGCGCGCTAACGATTGCTGGCGCTGCGTGGGTCAGGCCTCATCCGCGCATGCGCAGGAGATCGGCGTAAGAGACCAATTTGCGCTTTCCCGTCCCGAGCGTCTTGCGCTTTGACGTTGACCGGCCTGGCTTGCTGCGCTCGAACTTGGCCGCAGCACGTGCGTCTTCCTTGGCATGCACGCTGGCAGACTTGGTTTCCGCCTTGACGCGTTCGGCTTCCAGCCGCGCGGCCACCCGCTCTTCGCGGGCAACTTCCTGTGCGGCCGAGAGGATTTCTGCCTTGAGTAGATCGCGTCGCTGTTTGGCGGCAACGCGGGCGGCCTGCAGTTGCTCCTTCCGTTGCCGAAGCCAGTCTTTTCGGCTCACCGGCGCGGGCCGCGCCTCTGCCGGCACGCTCAGGCGCAATGCTCGGCTGGCGGCAACTTTTTCGGCGTGGATCTGGCGACGCGAATCGCGTTTCGCATCACTCATGGTGCGCAACGCTCCTTGGCGGCACCGTTGTGCCGCCATGCACCAGCAGGGGATGGCGGGTCATGACATTCATTCCGTCAACCGTACCATAGGGTTTCAAGTCCCGCAGGGGTGATGCCCGCCCATCAAGCCTTCTGGCGCCCGTTCCGGCAGGCGCGCGAATGCCCCCGGCGACGGCGCTATTCCAGTGCGGTATTCCCCCTCAGTCAGGCGGCGTCTCGGCCATGGAGCTACGGCGGTTGATGCCCGTGGGCGGCTCGTCCAACCGCATTGTTTTTCCGCCGCCTGCAATACCGTATGTGCGTGAATACGCAACCAAATTGCATCGCCGTTGGCGCAAAATAGCGGTTTGGGCATTTTTGTGCCCCCCTGCACCCTTGGAGACGGTATGAACAACGTTGTCGAATCGGCCATTTCGATCGAGAAGCGCCCGAACCCTGTTCCGGCGGAAGAGCGGGCGCGCCTGCTGGAAAACCCCGCCTTCGGCCGCGTATTCACAGATCACATGGCCACCATCCGCTACACCGAGGGCAAGGGCTGGCACGACGCCAAAATCGGCGCGCATGGCCCGATCCAGTGCGATCCGTCCACGCTGGTGCTGCACTACGCGCAGGAAATCTTCGAGGGCATGAAGGCCTACCGCCTGCCGGATGGCGGCGGTGCGCTGTTCCGCCCGGAGGCGAACGCGCGCCGCTTCCAGAATTCGGCCAAGCGCCTGGCAATGCCCGCGCTGCCGGAAGATCTCTTCCTGCAGGCCGTGCGCGAGCTGGTCAAGCTCGATCGCGACTGGATTCCGTCGGGCCAGGGCTCGTCGCTGTACCTGCGCCCCTTCATGATCGCCACCGAAGTGGTGCTGGGCGTGAAGCCGTCGGCCGAATACCTGTTCTGCGTGATTGCCTGCCCGGTGGGCGCGTACTTCAAGGGCGACGCATCGTCGGGCGTCACCATCTGGGTGTCGGACAACTACACGCGCGCCGCGCCCGGCGGTACGGGCGAGGCCAAGTGCGGCGGCAACTACGCTGCCAGCCTGGTCGCCCAGGCCGAAGCCACCCGCGAGGGCTGCGACCAGGTCGTCTTCCTCGATGCGGTGGAGCGCAAGTGGATTGAAGAGCTGGGCGGCATGAACGTGTTCTTCGTCTTCGATGACGGTTCGCTGCAGACGCCGCCGCTCACCGGCACGATCCTGCCCGGCATCACGCGCGATTCGCTGATCACGCTGGCGCGCGGCATGGGCTTGACCGTGCGCGAAGAGCCGTACTCCATCGACCAATGGCAGGCCGACGCCCAAAGCGGCCGCCTGCGCGAAGCCTTTGCCTGCGGCACTGCAGCGGTCGTCACGCCCATCGGCAAGGTCAAGGGCCACAAGCACAACTTCACCATCGGCGATGGCAAGGCGGGCGAGCTGACGACCAAGCTGAAGGCGGCGCTGGTCGATCTGCAGAACGGTCGCGCACCGGACCCGCACGGCTGGCTCGACCGCCTGTTCTGAGACCGGGATGGCTGAGTCGCTTTCTGCGCTTTCGGTGGATGGGACCGAGGCATGGATCACCACACCCGATGGCCGTCTGCATGCCCGGCAATGGGGCGACCCGGTTGACGATGCCGCCAGACCGCCCATCGTGCTGCTGCACGACTCGCTCGGCTGCGTGGCGCTGTGGCGAGATTTTCCGCAGCACCTGGCGCAGTCGACCGGGCATGCGGTCATCGCCTACGACCGGCTTGGCTTCGGCCGATCCGACGCCTTTGCGGGCCAGCTCGATCCGGGCTTCATTCAGCAGGAAGCGTACGGTGGCTTTGCCGCGCTGACCGAGCAACTTGGCGTGGACCGCTTCATCGTCTTCGGCCACAGCGTTGGCGGTGGGATGGCCGTGTCGATTGCGGCGGCGTATCCGGGCCGCTGCGCGGGGTTGATCACCGAGTCGGCGCAGTCGTTCGTGGAAGAGCAAACGCGCGAGGGCATCCGCGTTGCCCAGGCACAGTTTGCACAGCCCGGCCAGATGGGCCGGCTGGAGCGCTATCACGGCAGCAAGGCGCAATGGGTGCTGGATGCGTGGGTCAACACGTGGTTGTCTCCGGCGTTTGCGCAGTGGTGCCTTGACGACGCGCTGCTTGCCGTGCGCAGCCCCGTGCTGGCGCTGCATGGCACCGAAGATGAATACGGCTCGACTGCGCAACCCGAACGCATCGTCACGCTGGCCGGTGCACCCGCCACGCTCAAACTCGTTCCGCGTTGCGGGCACGTGCCGCATCGGGAGCAGGAGGCCGCTGTGCTGGATGCGGTCAACGCGTTCCTCCCCACGTTGACCTGATCCGCATTGTCCGCCGGCGCCTTCGGGGCTGGCATAAACGGTTGTTGTCAGTTGCGTTCAGGTGCGTCGCACCAAAATCGAACGACCGTTTTTAAATCGTCCGTTTCAATCACCTGCTTTTTTCTCGCCTCCAAAGGGCTGCACAGCGGCCGCTTTGTTTGGAGTTTCGCGCCTAGTTTCTGGCGTTGGTCTCTCCTCCTGCTGCGCCTATAACGCAAGTGTCGGGCACGACCCCGGCGGCGCACGCATGTGCGTACACAAGCCAAGCCACCCAGCGGGGCAAAACAGGAGGAAGACAATGGCAACACCCGGCATGGTCGCGTCCGTGGAATGGACCGACGGCAAGCGCTATCTCTGGATGCTCGGCGCGCTGACCATCACGCTACCCATCATCGCGGCCGTTTCGGCGCTTGCGACGGGCTGGCATCCGCTCTGGTGGGCGGGGCCGTTCATCGTGTTCACGATCATTCCGTTGCTCGATTTACTGATCGGCGACGATCGCGACAACCCGCCCGAAGACGTCGTCCCGACGCTGGAAAAACAGCGCTACTACCGCCGTATCGTTTACCTGGCGACCACTGTGCTCTACGTGAGTTTTGCGGTGGCGATGTGGGTGCTGCGCACGTATGACCTAGCCTGGTACGACTACATTGCGTTCGCGTTTTCGGTGGGCGTCGTGACAGGTATCTCGATCAACACCGCGCATGAGCTGGGTCACAAGACAGACCGTTTCGAGCGGTGGCTCGCGAAGATCACGCTGGCGCCAGTCGCCTACGGGCACTTCTATGTAGAGCACAACCGCGGCCACCACGTGCGCGTGGCCACGCCGGCCGATCCGGCAAGTGCGCGCTATGGCGAGTCGTTCTGGGAATTCTTGCCGCGCACGGTGGTGGGCAGCGTCAAATCGGCGTGGGCATTGGAGAAGCGTCGGCTAGAGCAGCAGGGCCACTCGGTCTGGTCATGGCGCAACGACGTGCTCAACGCCTGGGCGATGACGGTGGTGCTGTGGGGCGTGTGCATCGCGTTTGTCGGGCTGAAGGCGGTGCCGTTCCTGATCATCCAGGCCATCTACGGCGCGTCGTTGCTGGAGGTGGTGAACTACCTGGAGCACTACGGCCTGTGCCGCCAGCAATTGCCCAGCGGCCGCTACGAGCGATGCACACCGCAGCACTCGTGGAACAGCAACCACGTGGTGACGAACCTGTTCCTGTATCAACTGCAGCGACATGCCGATCATCACGCCAACCCGACGCGGTCATTCCAGGCGCTGCGGCATTTCGAGCATTCGCCGCAACTGCCCGCCGGTTATGCCGCGATGATTCTGATCGCCTATGTGCCGCCGCTGTGGTTTCGCATGATGAACCCACGCGTGGTGGCGCATTACAAAGGCGACATGTCGCTGGCGAACATCAAGCCGTCGATCCGCGACAAGGTGCTCGCGCAGTATCCGGCGCGCGCCTGAGCTGCCGGCCTTAGCGCCGCGCCACCAGGTACTGCACACCTTGCGGGCCGTAGCGCTCGGTGTGCGGTGCGTTGGCTGCTAGGTGGAATGTGTCGCCAGGCCGGTAGACGCGCTCGGCGCCGCCTGCGCGGATATGGATTTCCCCTGCCAGGATGAGCGCTTTCGCCTCGAACGGGTGCGTGTGCGTGTCCAGCTCGCCTGCGTCTCGCGTAACGAGGACAAATTCGGTAAAGCCCTCCGCTCTCAGGGCGCAGACGAATGCGTCGCGATCCATTGGCGTGTCTCCATAGGGCGCCGTATGGGCGCAGAATGTCGAGGCGCCATCGAACCTCCGCCCCTGCCATGAACGCCATCACGCCCGCCGCCTTGCTTGAACCCGCTCCAGTCAGCCTGCGCTCCAGCGAGGGGCTCGGCTGGGACGGCTTTGCCGCCACCCTGCTCGACATCCGCCCCGGCACGTACCGGGTGCCCGCCATGGCGCAGCACCGCGTCACCGTGCATGTCGGCGCGCCCGTGCGGACGAACTGCGTATGCGATGGCCGCCGTTATTCGGGCATCCAGGCGCACGGCGATGCGAACGTGATTCCCGCCGGCCTGCCTGGCATGTGGACGGACGATGCCGACTGCCGGATTCTGCGCATCGCTATCACCGATACGTTTGTACGCAGCATCGGCGAACAGGTGGGTGCACCGGCAGACATGACGCCGCGTCTGCAATGGCGCGATGCGCGCGTGCACCATCTTGCCGCTGCGCTAGGGGCCGAACTGGAGGCGGAAGACACCTCCGATGCGTTGTATGCGGAAAGCCTGTGCACGGCATTGGTGGTCCGTCTGCTCAACAGCAGTCGGGATGTGGCTGCCGGGGCGGCCAACAGCGCTCGCACGCTGGCGCCCCGCGTGGCTGCACGCGTGATCGATTACATCGAAGCCAACCTGCACCAGCGCCTGACGCTGGCCGAACTGGCGGCGCAGGCCGGCTTGAGCGTGCCGCATTTCAATGTGCTGTTTCGTGCAACGCTGGGCGTGCCGGTGCATCGCTATGTCGTGCAGCGCCGTGTGGAACGCGCGAAAGCGCTGCTGTTGGAAGGCCGCTGCAGCGCGTCGCAGGTCGCGCTCGAGGTCGGCTTCGCACACCAGAGCCACATGACGCAGTGGATGCAACGGTTGCTCGGTGTGGGCCCGCGTGACATCGCGCGCGCGGGCAAGGCTGCGGCCGCTTCTCCGGACACGCCGGCCGGGTAGCCAATCCTCCGAATCTGCCGGATTCCTCCGTTCCTGCAAGTCGGGTTTGCGGGGCCGCCCTAAGCTCGTGCCTCCCACTTCAGAGGAGCGCGAACATGTTTGTCATCTTTGGGGCGTCGGGCAAAGTTGGCCGCGCCACCGCCACGGCACTACGCAACGCGGGTCGGCCAGTGCGCGCGGTGGTGCGCCATGCGCGGCAAGGCGAGGCGCTGGCCAGGCTCGGCTGCGACATTGCGATTGCCGACCTGACAGATCCGGCCTCCGTCGCATCGGCCATCAAGGGCGCCACGGCCGTGCAGATTCTGTGTCCGGTGCCGGTGCGTGATGCGGACCCAGCGTCGACCATGGAGCGCATGGTCGACGTGGCGGCTGATGCGCTGCGCGCAAACCCGCCCTCGGCTGTCCTGGCCTTGTCCGATTACGGCGCAGAACTGGACCGGGGCACCGGCCTGACGCGGCTGTTTCATCTGCTGGAAGCGCGGCTCAAGCCGCTGGAGACGCACCTGACGTTGCTGCGTTCAGCCGAGCACGCGCAGAACTGGGCGGCGATGCTGCCCGTCATGCTGGCAACAGGACGGCTGCCGAGCCTGCACCAGCCGCTGGAGCGCGCGTTTGCGACTGTCGCCACGCAAGACGTTGGTGCGCTGGCCGCCGAGCTGCTGCTGGAGGCGCCATCGGCCAAAACGCCGCGCATCGTCAGCGTGGAGGGCCCGCGCCGCGTGAGCCTGGTCGACGTGGCACGCGCCTTCAGCGCCGTCGTCGGCCGCGAGATTGTTGCCGATGCACTGCCGCGCACCGCCTGGGCGCCGATGCTGCAACGCGCCGGTCTGAGCGCGAACCACGTGCAGCTCATCACCGAACTGTACGACGCGGTCAACGCCGGGCAGATCGACGTGGAGAAGGGCGTGTCGGAGCAGCGTTTCGGTAAGACCGAGCTGCACGATGTGTTTGCCTCGATGCTCGCGGCGCACGTGCAGTCGAGATAGTTTGGGGAGTCGTCCGGGGCGTCTGGATGGTCCGCCGCTTTGCGCCTATCCTTCGCAGCATTGCTCAAGCCGATGCCCCGTGCGGGCGAGGAGGCCACCGTGATGATTTCCGCACGCTGTCTTGTCCTGGCGCTGCTGCTGGCTGCGCCGGCCACCCACGCTGAAGACGACCTGCAGAACCGCGGTCACGACCCGTTCTTCCAGATTTCGTCAGGCGTAGCCAACTGCCCTGAGCCGGCCGGCCCGCGCATCACCGAGGCGGAATGGAAGCGTGATTCCCACCACCGAATCGAGCACGGCAACCATTGTTGGCTGGAAGGGCGCTGCCGCCAGTTCAACTCCTTCGCCTACGACGATGAGATTGCCGAGACTGCGAAGCGGCGCCTGCAATGGATGTCCATCCATGTGCCGGGATGGAAGCAGAACACCACGCTGTGGGTGACGATATGGGAGCGGTGGATGCTGGTGCAGGGCTGCGTGGCGCCGGGTTATGCGCTGGCGCCGTTCATGACCGCCCTGCACGACGTGCCCGATGTCGAACGCTTCATCAACGAAACGACGGCACACCCGGAGCGGGGCGTGCCGTATGCGTTGTTCCACAAGGGCGCGGTTGCCAAGCCTTGAGAGGCAGCCTGCCTCAACTTCTGACGAATCGGCTCAGTGGTCGTGCTTCTGATAGGTGCCGACAAGTTCGGCTTCAGCCAGCACATGGCCACGCATGGCTCGCTCCAACTCGGCCTTGGTAGGCGCGCCAAGCTCCGGCAGTTCCACGTTCAGCGCGTAGAGCTTGTGGTAGTAGCGATGGCGCCCGACGGGCGGGCAGGGACCGCCGTATGCGGTGCGCTTCCAGTCGTTGTTGCCGGGGCGGGCGCCGGGAGGCAGTCCCGTGCGCGACGCGTCTTCCGACAGCGAAGTCGTGGCGGGCGGGATGTTGTAGAGCACCCAGTGGACCCACGTCATCTTTGGTGCTGCGGGGTCGGGGGCGTCGGGGTCATCGACGACCAGTGCCAGGCTGCGTGTGCCGGCCGGAGCGCCAGTCCACGCGAGCGGTGGCGATGTATCCGCGCCTTCACATGTGAGGCGGCTGGGGATTTCGCCCCCAGCGGCAAAGGCCGGAGAGGTCAAGGTGAGCGTCATGGCGTTCCTCACTTGAGCGGAGACGGGAGGGCCACACAGCAGGGTTGCCAGCAGCAGCGCCCGGCCCAGCATTCGGAGCGTTCGGCAGTCTGCAGGCGGCATGTGCTAGGTCCTGGTTGGCGAGAGCGCATCGTCTAACGCGCTCCTGACTCCTTTCAAGCTAGTGCGCGGCGGCGGGGCAGACAAGCATTGCCGCCGTCGCCTCAGCGCCCATCGTCCACTGCCTTCAGGCGAACCACCCCAGCACCAACGCCGCCACAGCCGGCACCGTCTGCACGAAAAGAATCCGCTTGTTGACGGTGATGGCGCCCCAGATGCCGGCCACCGCCACGCAGATCAGCCCGAACAGCGCGAACGACGCGTTGACGGTCGGGTCTGGTGCCACCAGCCCAATCACCAGCGCAGCCACCAGAAAACCGTTGTACAGGCCCTGGTTGGACGCCATGGCTGCAGTCTCGGCGGCTTTCTCGGGCGTCATGCCGAAGACCTTGGGCCCGCGCGTCTTCCAGAGCACCATTTCGAGCACAACGATATAGACGTGGATCAGCAATACGAGCAGGTAGGCGATGAGGCCGAGGGTTTTGATCATGGGAGGCAATCAGGATGTGAACGTGCCGCCATGATAGAGACTTTGTGCCGCGTATCGGCACCCTGATGGAGGGGTATCGGCAGGGCAGAGGCGCACGCAGCCCATTCCCGCTGATGCGCCGCCTGCAAATTTCATCTGGCAGGACTATCCTGTGCGTTTTCGTTCCAGGCAGAGGAGCCATCGCATGACTGCATCGCAAGGATCCATGATCTCGTTCAAGCGCCCAGACGGGCAGGACGTCCAGGGCTATCTGGCCAAGCCCGCCAAGGCGGAAGGCGCCCCGGGCATCGTCGTCATCCAGGAGTGGTGGGGGCTGAATGACCAGATTCGTGGCGTGGCGGACCGCCTCGCGCGCGCGGGCTACGTGGCCCTGGTGCCCGATCTCTACCGCGGCAAGATGACGGTAGAGGAAGAGGAAGCCCACCACCTGATGACCAACCTGAATTTTGGCGACGCGGCCACGCAGGACGTGCGCGGTGCGGTGCAATACCTCAAGCAGACGTGCGACCGCGTGGGCGTGACGGGCTACTGCATGGGCGGCGCGCTGACGCTGCTGACGCTCAGCAACGTGCCGGAAGCGGATGCCGGCGTGGTGTGGTACGGCTACCCTCCGCTGGAATACATCGACGCCTCGAAGATCAAGGTGCCGGTGCAGGGTCACTGGGGCACGCAAGACACCGCCTTCAAGATCGAAGGCGTTGATGCGCTGGAAAAGAAGCTCGTCGATGCCGGCGTTGATGTGGACTTCCACCGCTATCTCGCGCATCACGCTTTCGCCAATGAAACGGCTGTGGGCGAGAACCGCATCGCCATCACGCAATACGACCCGGTGTGGGCCGAACATGCGTGGGACCGCGCGCTGACGTTCTTTGGCCGAACGCTCTGGCCGCGTCAGGGGTAAGCGCGTAGGGGGAATGTGGGTCTGGCGGTAAGGCGCGATCACGAAATGCTGCAAACTGGCACGTGGGCTGCGCCGTTGCCGCCGCTATAATTCACGGCGCTGCCGCACCAACGGCAGCTGGGTTTAGCAGCCTATTCTTACCGTATGGCCGGACGGCCGCCTCGCGCGGCTTTTTCACGTCCGTGCTCGTGCACGTCTGCATCATGGCGGGCCGGGCAGGGGACCTTCGGGTCGCCGGCGTCCTACGGGCCGGTCTGCTAACCCTGTCGTCGGGCCCGCCACCCTCGTTTAGCAGCGATTAGTCGGGCCTTTTGCTATCCGTAGGAGGCTCCATGACTGTTGTGTTCAGCGGGCGTCGCCCCGCGTCCTATCCTTCCCCGCCTTGGTTGTGCCCCGTTCCGTTGCGATTCGGGAGCTGCCAATGACACTCACCAAACGCCGCGTCTACCTTGACGGTGCGCTGGAAGCGCGAACCTTTCTCTGCCGAACGCAGGCCTACGTGCGCGAGTTTGGACAGCATCGGCCGCGCCTCTTGCGGCAGCAACTGATGCAGTACACAGGCAGCGCATATCCGCCCGCATTTGCGCGCGGGTTTGTCGACATGATTGGGGCATACCTGTCGCTGGCGCTTGAGCGCAGCGATATCGATCCGGCCACGTGGGAACTGATGGCCGAGGTTGAACGGTTGCGCTAGATGCCCTGCGGCGGCGCTAGCAATCAGCCACCGAGGATGCGCCGCGCCGCCCGATCCCCCCACCACGCCGCTTCTTCGAACACGGAGTAGCCGGACAGGTCCGCATGCGCGTAGTGGATTGGCCCGGCGCTCTCACGCAGGCGCGCAATGCCCGGTCGGGAGAGAAAGCCCGGTGTGGGAATTGCCATCGCGTGGCCACGCAGCGTCAGATCTGCGCGGCGGATCTGCGTGCGCAGGCGAATGCCGTACACCGTATCGAGATCGGCCAGCGCGCGATCGAGCAGCGCTTGCGGCGATGCCTTGAGCAGCCATTCACGTGCCGCCTTGGGCGACATGTCCGACAGCGCCACGTAGGCCGTGAACACGCTCTGCGCAGGCGGGCCGACGCGAATGTCCTGGTGATTGGCCACCACGTAGCCCAGGCCCGTGCCGCGATAGACCACGTTGTCCCACGCCAGCGGCGTGTCGTCGTGCTCGGGCGGAAAGCCATCGATGAGCAGGTTGGCGAGCAGCCATGGCGCGGCTTCGGGCAACTCGGCGGCGGGCACATCAAAGCCCTCGACGATGTGTTTGGCAACGTGCAGCGGCATCGCGCTGACCACGTGATCGGCCAGCAGGCGCACAACGCGGCCGTCTGCCTGCAGCACATCGGCGAAGACGCGTGCGCCGGCTTCGTTCGTCCTGCCGATGCGCGCGGCGCTGCCCGGTAGCAAGCGGCCTGGCTCGTTCAATCCGGCGGCTTTGAACAGCCGCTCGGCCATCCAGTCCAACCCTTCCGGCCACGTGAGCACGGTGCCCTGCTCGGCGTTGCTCGCCATGCCGCCGCGGCTGGCGAAATACGCAATGCCAGCCCAGGCGGAAACATGATCTGCCGTGGCGCCGTAATCGTCGCGGCAGCAATAATCGGCATACCAGTGCAGCGTGGCGGCGTGGTAGCCCTCGCGGTGCAGCCAGTCGCGGAAGGTGAGTGCGTCGAGCGCACGCCATGTCGGATCTGCGGACGAGAGCGCTGTCGGCACGGCAAAGATGCGGCGGCCGTCGGCGCCCTTGGTTTGGCGCAGGCTGTCGATCTGGGCGAAGAAGCGGGTGTGCTCGGCGCGCTCGTCGGGCGTAATGCCCTCATGCGGCACGAAGCCGTCTTGCCAGCGATTGCCGAGCCACAGGCGTTCATCGGGGGCATGCACGAGGACGCGTTCGTCGTACGTCGGGCGCAGCGCAAATGGGTTGCGCTCGATCACACCAAAGTCGGCCAGCATCTCGCGCACGTGCGTCGATTCCATCGACGGCAGCGGCAGGTAATGCGCACCGGTGGGGAAGCGCTGCGTACCGAACGCGCCGCCCGCGGCATTGCCATACCGCTCGGGGCCTTCCACGACCACCACGTCGTGCCGCCCGCTTTTTGCCAGCCGCCACGCGCAACTTAATCCGCCGATGCCGCTGCCGCAGATGGCCACGCCGACGCGGCGCGTTTCCGACGGCGCGGGCAACGCGCGCAAGTCGCGCAATTGGTGGCCGGCAGCCTGACCCGGCATGCGCACGTTGGGCGTGATTTCCGTAAAGGCCCGAAAGCCCGCCCACGAAGCGGCGCCCGCAGCGGCCACACCGGCCGCAGCTGCGCCCACCAGAAAGCTGCGTCTGCTGTTCATGATGCGCCGGTCATCAGCGCAGCACGCCGTGCCAGTCTTCTTCGAAATACCGCACCAGCGATTGGTTGTTCAGCCGGTTCGGCTCCACCTGCGGGCGCGGCATGTCGGGCGCGAAGCTGAACATCTGGTGCGTGGTGTCGGCATCCAGGAAGCGTGTCGGCACACGGTATGACGTGGGCGGCTGGAAATCCGCGCGGCCGGGTGCGGCCAGGATGAAGCCCCATTCGCCAAAGGACGGCACCAGTGCGTGGTACGGCCATGTACGGTAGCCGGCTTCCTTCAACGTCGCATCCACGCACCAGTACGAGCGCGGCGCGAAATACGGAGACGTGGCTTGAATGACGACCAGGCCCGTATCCGCCACATGGCGCGACAGCAGCCGATAGAACGGCACCGAATACAGCTTGCCGATGCTGAAGTTCGACGGATCGGGAAAATCCACGATGGCCACGTCGAACATGTCGGTGGCGGTCTGCATCCATTGCGCCGCATCGGCGTTGACCACCGTCACGCGTGGGTCGCTGAACGAGTGTTCGTTGAGCGCGACCAGCGCTTCCGCGTGCGAGAACAGGTTCGTCATGCGCGGGTCCAGGTCGACCAGCGTGACGTGCTCAATCTGCGGGTATTTCAGGATCTGCCGCAGCGCGAGGCCGTCCCCACCGCCCAGCACCAGCACGCGCCGCGCGCCCCGCACCGATTCCAGCGCAGGCAGCACCAGCGCCTCGTGATAGCGGTATTCGTCGCGCGAGGAGAACTGCAGGTTGCCGTTGATGTACAGGCGCAGGTCGTCTTTCCAGCGCGTCACCACCAGCCGCTGATACGGCGAGGAAATCGCATGGATGATCTCGTCGCCAAAGAGCGCACGTTCAGACCAGTGCGTGAGCTTGTCCGATGCGCCAAAGCCCGCGAGCAACGCCGCTGCCACTGCGCCTGCGCGCCACGCCATGGCCGTGCGCATGCGGGCCGAGAGCGCCAGCTCGGCGCGGAAATGCCAGAGCGTCCAGACCGCAATCGCCGTATTGAACAGGCCGAACAGGAAGCCGGTGCGCACCAGCCCCAGGCGCGGCGCCAGCACCAGCGGAAACAGCAGCGACACCGCCAGCGCGCCCAGGTAATCGAACGTCAGCACGCGGCTGACGAGATCGGAGAACTTGGCCTGCCTCCGATGCAGCATGCGCATCACCAGCGGGATCTCCATGCCGACCAACACGCCGATCACCGTCACCAGCGCATACAGCACCAGCCGGAACGGTGCCGATTCCAGCGCAAACAACGCAAACAGCGCCGCTGCAGATACGCCGCCGAACAGCCCGACCAGCAATTCCAGATCGACAAAGCGGGCGAGCAGCGCGTCATCGGCCACGTAGCGCGAGAGCCACGAACCGATGCCCATGGCAAACAGATAGGCGCCGATGATGGAAGAGAACTGCAGGATGGAATCACCCAGCAGATACGAAGCCAATGCCCCGGCAATCAATTCGTAAGCGAGCCCGCATGAGGCGACCACGAAGACGGCGAGGACCAGCAAGGCATTGCTGCGGCCCGCAGGCTGCGTGGGTTCGTATGTGGCGTCAGGCTGCGGCGTCGACATGCTGCGAAGGTGGAAAAATGAAGGTGCGTTAACAAACGGCGGATGCCAAAGGCGAGCGCGATTGTGCCGCCTTTTTTCCCTGCCTGCGAGCCGGCTGGTGCATGGCCGCATCGGGGGGTACGCAAGCGGCGCATCAGCCGCTATAGTGGCGCCACCTATGTACTGCACGGCCTTCCCATGCCCGACATGACCGCTCCCGTGATCGCCTACGCCTCGCACCTGCTGGCGGGCGCCGTGGTGTTCTCCGGCTTCTTTTTCGTCTATCTGCGCCTGACGCCGTATGACGAGTTCAAGCTGATCCGCGAAGGCAATATTGCGGCAGCGCTGTCGCTGTCCGGTGCGCTGCTCGGCTTCGTGCTCACCATTGCGTCGAGCATCACGCATGCCGATGGCCTGGTGCCCTTTCTGTTCTGGGCGGTGATGGCGTCGGTGGTGCAACTGATCGTCTTCCTGGTGCTCACGCGGCTGATGCCGGATTACCGCCTGCAGATCGAGCACAACAATATCGCCGCCGGTATGCTGTTTGGCGTGAGCGCGCTGGCCGTGGGTGTGATCAACGCGGCGTGCCTGTCCTGACCTTGTCCTGATTGTTCCTGCCCCGCGAATCATCGCGAAGGAGTTTGCTGTGAGCCTGTCCAGTTTCATCAAGAAGCAGTTCATCGACATCCTGCAATGGACGGAGAGCGAAGACGGCGTGCTTGCCTGGCGCTATCCGATGCAGGACATGGAAATCCAGAACGGCGGCACCCTGGTCGTGCGCGACTCGCAGATGGCGATGTTCGTCAACGAAGGCCAGATCGCCGACGTGTTCAGTGCCGGTACCTTCAGGCTGACCACGCAGACGCTGCCCGTTCTCACGTACCTGAAGAACTGGGACAAGCTGTTCGAATCCCCCTTCAAGTCCGACGTCTACTTCTTCAGCACGCGCCAGCAGCTTGGCCGCCGCTGGGGCACGCCGCAGCCGGTGACGGTGCGCGACAAGGATTTCGGCATGGTGCGCCTGCGCGCCTTTGGCGTGTATGCCTACCACGTGGCCGATCCGAAGCTGTTCTACCAGCAGGTGAGCGGCACGCGCGACATCTACACCGTGGATGAAGTCGAGGCGCAGCTGGGGCCCGTCATCATGGGGGCGATGGCCACCGCGTTTGGCGAATCCGGCGTGCCGTTCCTGGACCTGGCCGCCAACCAGATGCTGATGTCGAACAAGGTGCGCGAGGCGTTGCTGCCGCAGTTCACGCAGTACGGCCTGGCGCTCGACAGCTTCCAGGTGTCCAGCGTCACGCTGCCCGACGAATTGCAGGCCGCGCTGGACCGCCGCATCAGCATGGACATGACCGGCGACATGCAGCGCTTCACGCAATACCAGACGGCCGAATCGCTGCCGCTGGCCGCGCGCAACGAGGGCGGCATCGCCGGTACGGGCGCGGGTTTGGCGGCAGGGCTGGCGATGGGCCAGGCGATGGCCGACAGCCTACGCACGGCGGTGCAGGGCAACGCAGGTGGCGCGGCTGCGCCGGCGGCTCAACCTGCGGCTGCGGCACCTGCAGCCCCAGCGGCTCCAGCAGCGGACGACCCCACCGCTCGCCTGGCCAAACTCAAGGAACTGCTCGACAAGGGCCTCATCACGCAAGCTGACTTTGATGCCGGCAAGGCTGCCGTGCTCAAGGCACTGACCGGAGGCTGAGCTTCGGCCCAGCTGATCGGATGACCGGGCGGCACCGCAAGCCGCCCGTTTTTCTGCGCAATTTTTCGCGCAATCGAACGACCTGACCATGTTTCATGCCAACTGCCCGGCGTGTGGCGCGCCGGTGGAACTGAAGTCTGCGGCTGCCGTCATGGCGGTGTGCAGCTTCTGCAAAAGCACGCTGCTGCGCGACGGCGAGACGCTGTCCGACATCGGCAAGATGTCTGCCGTGCTCGAGGATTACGCACGCGTGCAGATCGGCACCACTGGGCGCTACAAGAACAAGGCGTTCACCGTCGTTGGCCGCATCCAGTTGCGCTACGACGCGGGTTTCTGGAACGAGTGGTACGTGCTGTTCGACGACGGCACCGATGGCTGGCTGGCAGAAGCGTCCGGCCAAGTCACGATGACGTTCGCGCGCGGCACACCGGCCAATGCGGTGGCATTCGAGGCGCTGCGTCCCGGCCAGCTTTACGACGCCGAGGGCACGCAATTCACGCTGTCCGACGTGCGCGAGGCCGATTGCACAGGCGGTCAGGGCGAATTGCCGTTCCGCGTGGGCGAGGGCTGGCATGCGCGCGTGGCCGACGGCCGCCGCGAAGACGCTTTCATCACGCTGGATTACTCCGACGGCACGGCGCCCACGCTCTACGTGGGTGAGGCCACCACGCTCGACGTGCTCAAGTGCCAGCTTCTGCGCACCGACGCCGAGATCAAGGAAACCGCCGGCCGCGTACCGCGCAAGCTCACGAATCTCGACTGCCCGCAGTGCGGCACGTCAATTCCGTTCAGCCCCGGCCTGACGGGCCACCTGCTGTGCCCCGGCTGCGGTGCGGCCATCGATGCCGCCACGCCGCGCGGCGACATCATTGCGCGCGCACGCTCGGTGCC
Organism: Burkholderiaceae bacterium 26; assembly: GCA_000955795.1. GTDB lineage: Bacteria > Pseudomonadota > Gammaproteobacteria > Burkholderiales > Burkholderiaceae > Ralstonia > Ralstonia chuxiongensis. Next base: position 265,882 of record JYOB01000001.1, on the reverse strand, counting down.
GCAGGTGGCCACCACGCTGGAGCTGGGCGACAAGGCGCTCATCGACGGCCTGCAGTGGCAGGTGATCGGCGTGATGCGCCGCGCAGTGGTCGATGGCGGCGGCGAATGGTTCGAATACCTGCTGTACACGCCCAAGCGCGGTTTCAGCTGGATGGTCGAAACCGACGATGGCTGGTTTCGCGCGAGTGTGCTCGATCGCTGGCCCACCCAGAAGGACGGCCGCACCGCGGTGCTCGACGGCAAGGTCTACGCCCGCGACGAGGACTACACCTCGCGCGTGACCTACGCCGCCGGCGCCTTCAACTGGCGCGTTCAGGCCGGTGACCAGATGCGCGTTATCGAATACACCGCAGGCGAGGAAAGCCTGGCTGCGGAGAGCGACGCGCACGAGCTGACGTGGTCCAAAAGCACGCCGGTGAGCGCCGCTCAGATCAAGGCGTGGTTCGGTAAGGTGGTGGCGGAGCCTGCCAAGGCATCGTCGACGAACTACATGACGGTGGCGGTGGTGGCCTGTGTGCTGCTCGGTCTGCTGAACCTCGTACCGTTCTTCATGGCGCCGGGTTCGGTGTTCGGTATCACGTTCTTCGCGGCACTGCTGTTGCTGGTGCCCGCGTGGCTGGTTGCCAAGATCGGGGGCGGGGAATGAAGAACTGGTTCGTTCTCTATGCCGTGGCGGTGGTGATTGGCGCCACCTATATGGACTGGAAGGCCGGCTTTACCGCGCCGCGCACGCCGTCGTACGGCAGCAGCACGGGCGGCTCGTCTTACTGGGGTGGCTCATCGGGCGGCAGCGGTTATGGCGGCGGTTTCAGTGGGGGCCACAAGTGACGCGCACCGACGCAGCGCTTTCAGTGGATGAAGCATCCGCCGCCGTGGGCGAGCATCTTCTGCTCGATCTGTACGGCGTGGCGCCTGCGCTGCTGCGCGATGCCGCTGCACTGGAAACCGCACTGCGCGATGCTGCCGACGCGCTCGGCGCCACCATCCTGCATGCACATCTGCATCGTTTCGATTCCGTGCGCACGGGGTCGTCCGCTGGCGAGCAAGGCGGCGTGACCGGCGTGTTGCTGCTTGCTGAATCGCATCTTTCCATTCACACCTGGCCCGAGCATGGGTTTGCCGCCATCGATGCGTTCATGTGCGGCACCGGCACGACGCATGCCGCGCGCGCAGTGTTCGAGCGTGCGTTGGCGCCCGAACGTGTTGACGTTCGCGTCGCCCGCCGCGGCGGCGAGCCGTCGCCCGCCTGACCTACACCGGCTGGCCGTCGAATATCACGCGATTGCGCCCCAGCCGTTTGGCAGCCAGCAGCGCGGCATCGGCGCGCATGATGAGGTCGGCGGGCGTGCACAGGTTCTTCCCCGGCTCACAGCTCGCCAGGCCCAGGCTGATCGTGCACCGGATGTTGGCCTCGGGCGTGCCAATCTCCAAGGACTCCACAGCGCTGCGTAAGCGCTCCGCAATGCTGGTGGCCTGGGGGTTGTTCGTGTCGGGCAGCACCACCAGGAATTCTTCGCCGCCGTAGCGGCCTACCGCATCGACGGGGCGCGAATTCACCCGCAGCGCACGTGCGATCTCAACCAATACCGTATCGCCCACGGGGTGGCCGTAGGTATCGTTCACGCGCTTGAAGTGGTCAACGTCAACCACCAGCAGTGAAAGGGGCTGCCCATGCAGCATCGCGTGGCCGCATTCGCGCGTGAGCAGTTCCATCGCAGCGCGCCGGTTCCAGATGCTCAGCATCGGATCGGTCAGGCTCTCGTGGCGCGCGACCTGCAGCTCGGTCAGGATGGAGCGCTGCGTTTCGCTCAGTTCGCGCTCGCGAAAACCCGATTCCACCCAACTGGCCAGGTCGTCGAGCAACTCTCGCTCCGCGCGGTCGAATGCACGCGGCTTCTGGTCGATCACGCAGAGCGTGCCGACGGCATAGCCCGCGAGGTTCCTGACGGGCCGCCCGGCATAGAAGCGGATGTGGGGCGCGCCGGTAACGAGCGGGTTATCGGCAAAGCGCGGGTCGGCCATGGTGTCGGGAATGACCAGCATCTGGTCTTCGGCCACGGCATGTCCGCAGAACGAGATGTCGCGCGAGGTCTCACGCACGTTCAGCCCGATGCACGATTTGAACCACTGGCGCTGGGCGTCGATGAGCGACACGAGCACGATGGGGGCTTCAAACACCCGCTTGGTCGTGCGCGTGACGCGGTCGAACAGTTCCTCATCCGGCGTGGACAGCAACAGCATGTCCTGAAGGGAGGCCAGACGTTCTGCTTCGTTATCCGAAATGGGGGCGGGTTTCATGCGCAAGGGGCGCCGGTCCGGCCGGCGCGCTTGAAACGGGCAATGGGAGAGGGATAGCCCACGCGTAGCAAGCCGCGGGCCCGTGGCACATCACGTTAGCGGCCGACCATGTTCTCTGGCCGCACCCACGCATCAAACTGCTCGGGCGTGACATGGCCCAGCGCCAGGGCGGCTTCGCGCAGGCTCGTGCCTTCCTTGTGCGCCTTCTTGGCGATCTGCGCCGATTTGTCGTAACCGATGTGCGGGTTGAGCGCCGTCACCAGCATCAGGGATCGCTGCACCAACTCGTCGATACGGTCGCGGTTCGGCTCGATCCCCACTGCGCAATGGTCGTTAAAGCTGCGCATGCCGTCGGCCAGCAGGCGCACGCTGTGCAGGAAGTTGTAGGCGATCATCGGGCGAAACACGTTCAGCTCGAAGTTGCCCGACGCACCGCCCACGTTCACTGCAACGTCGTTACCGAAGACCTGCGCGCACAGCATCGTTACGGCTTCGCTCTGCGTGGGGTTGACCTTGCCCGGCATGATGGACGAGCCCGGCTCGTTCTCGGGGATGGAGATTTCGCCCAGCCCGCTGCGTGGGCCGCTGGCCAGCCAGCGGATGTCGTTGGCAATCTTGGTGAGGCTGGCGGCCAGCGTTTTCAGCGCGCCGTGTGCATGCACGAGGCCATCGGCCGACGCCATCGTCTCGAACTTGTTCGGCGAGGTGATGAAGGGCAGGCCGGTCAGTTGCGCCAGTTCTGCAGCCACCTGTTCTGCGTAGCCGCTGGGGGCGTTCAATCCCGTGCCGACAGCCGTGCCGCCCAGCGCCAGTTCGCACAGGTGTGGCAGGGCGGCGTTCAGGTGCGTCTCGTTGTGCTGCAACTGCGCAACGTAGCCGGAGAACTCCTGGCCCAGCGTGAGCGGCGTCGCGTCCTGCAGATGCGTGCGGCCGATCTTGATGATGTCGTTGAAGTCTTCGGCTTTCTTGGCGAGCGTCTCGCGCAGCGTGCGCAGCGAGGGCAGCAAGTGCCGCGTGATGGCCGTTACAGCCGCCACGTGCATCGCCGTGGGGAACACATCGTTGGACGACTGGCTGCGGTTCACGTCATCGTTCGGATGCACGAGGCGCGCTTCGCCACGCTCGCCGCCGAGCAGTTCGCTGGCGCGGTTGGCAAGCACCTCGTTCATGTTCATGTTGGTCTGCGTGCCCGAGCCCGTTTGCCAGACCACCAGCGGAAATTCATTCGGGTGCTTGCCTGCGATGACTTCATCGGCGGCACCCACAATGGCGTTGGTTTTTTCGGCGGACAGCAGCCCGAGCCGCTGGTTGACGACGGCGCTGGCACGTTTGATGCGGGCGAGCGCGTCGATCAGCTCGCGCGGCATGCGGTCGCCCGCAATGTCGAAGTTCTGCAGCGAGCGTTGCGTTTGTGCGCCCCACAGGTGGTCGGCAGGGACTTCAATGGGGCCAAAAGTGTCGCGTTCGGTACGGGTGGTCATGGCAGAAGGAAAGGCGCGAGGTGACTGGGAAGAACGCTCCAGTATAGGCAGAGCCCAGTGCCCTTGTTGGCGGTAGGGCGGATACGTCTGCTCGGCCGGGTACAGCGTTTGCGGGCTCGGGCGAGGCGCGCCACAATGACGGCTGCCTCGCACACCGTGCCGCTCCTGCCCCCCGCCCCATGCCCACCACGCCCTCCGCTTCCGTCGACAAATCCCTGAAACCGCTGCTCTGGCTGGTGGCCATGGGTCTGTTCATGCAGACGCTCGATTCCACCATCGTCAACACCGCGTTGCCGGCCATGGCGCGCAGCCTGTCGGAAAGCCCGCTGAAGATGCAGTCGGTCATCATCGCCTACACGTTGACGACCGCCATGCTGATGCCCGCGTCAGGCTGGCTGGCCGATCGCTTCGGCACGCGAAAGATGTTCTTCGCCGCCATCTTCCTGTTCACCATTGGTTCTTTGTTCTGTGCAGAATCCCGCAGTCTGGACATGTTGATTGCCTCGCGTGTGGTGCAAGGTGTGGGCGGCGCGCTGCTGATGCCCGTGGGGCGGCTCACGGTGCTGCGCGTGGTGCCACGGGAGCAGTTTCTGCCCGCCATGAGTTTCGTCACGATTCCGGGGCTGATCGGCCCGCTGATCGGTCCGACCTTGGGCGGCTGGCTGGTGGAGGCGGTGTCATGGCACTGGATCTTCCTGATCAACATTCCCGTGGGCGTGATTGGCGCGCTGGTCACGCTCAAGGTGATGCCCGATGTGCACGCTGAAGATGACAACGGTTTCGACTGGTCCGGCTATCTGATGCTGGCCTTCGGCATGGCGGCGGTGTCGTTCTCGCTCGATGGGCTGTCGGAACTGGGCTTCCAGCACGCGACGGTGCTGGTGCTGCTGGTCTTCGGTTTGGCCGCGCTCACTGCGTACTGGCTGCACGCGGGGCGCGTGGCTGGGCCGCTGTTTCCGCGCACGCTGTTCGGCATTCCGAGCTTTTCCATTGGTGTGCTGGGCAACCTGTTTGCGCGCATCGGTAGCGGCGGGATGCCGTTCCTTATTCCGCTGTTGCTGCAGGTGAGCCTCGGGTACACACCGCTGCAGGCCGGGCTGATGATGGTGCCGGTGGCCGCTGCCGGCATGGCCGCCAAGCCGTTGGGCACCTGGGCCATCAAACGCTACGGCTATCGCCGCATGCTCTCTGTCAACACGGTCATGGTTGGCCTGATGATGGCCAGCTTTGCCGTGATGACGCCCAACGTGCCGGTGTGGCTGCGCATCGTGCAATTGGCGGTCTTTGGCACCTTCAACTCGATGCAGTTCACGGCCATGAATACGCTCACGCTCAAAGACCTGAGCGGCCCGCTGGCCAGTGCGGGCAACAGCATGCTCTCGATGGTGATGATGCTGTCGATGAGTCTGGGCGTGGCCGCAGCGGGCGCGTTGCTCACGGGCTTTACCGATTTCACCGCCGGGCCGGAAGGGCGCGACACGCTGGCTGCATTCCACAAGACGTTTGTCTGCGTGGGTGTCATGACTTGTGCGGCCGCGTGGATCTTCGCGCAGCTCTCGCGCTTCGAGTCAACGCACGTCGTCAAACGGCCCGAGATGGAAGTGCATTGATTGCGCGCTTCGGCTGCCGCGCTGGCTACTTTTTCCAGTAGCCGCGCATCTTCTGGCCCAGGTCTACCTTGGCGGCGGCACGCGCTTCGGCCGCGGGGTCCGCACCGGGCTCCGGTTCCGGCCATGCACACGTTTCGAACAGCGGCAGCAGCGCCGGCGGAATGAACCGCGTGCGCGATGCGTAGATGTGGCGATCGCCATTGGGTGTTTGCTGCGTGACGTAAAAGCGCTGGGGCACTAGGATGTCTAGGTGCTCGCGCGCACGGGTCATCGCCACGTAGAGCAGCCGGCGTTCTTCTTCCAGCTCTTCATGCGAACCGGCGCCCAGATCGGCCGGCATGCAGCCATCCACGGCGTTCAGCACATACACCGCCTTCCACTCCTGGCCTTTCGATGAATGGATCGTTGAGAGGATCAGGTAGTCCTCATCGCGGTACGGGTCGCCCGATTCATCGCTGGTCAGCTCGGGCGGGTCGAGCGTCATTTCGGTCAGGAAGCGCTCACGCGTGGCGTACGTGGCGGCCATGCGGGCGAGCTGTTCCAGATCGCCCTGGCGCACGGCCGCGTCGTCGTGCAGACGCTCCATGTGCGGCGAGTACCAGGCGCCTACGGCTTCGAGTTCGCCAGCCCATTCCAGACTGTCTTTGGGCGTGCGCAGGGCTTGCATGAGTGCCATCAGCGCAGACCAGTCGCCGGCCAGGCGCGCCGGCGGCTCGTGGGCGAGCAGCGCGGCAATCGGGTCCGCCGCCTCCGCCATGGCGTCGAGCACGCGTGCCGCCGTGGCAGGGCCTGCACCCGGCAGCAGCTGGATCACGCGAAACCCGGCGATGCGGTTGCGCGGGTTCTCGGCCCAGCGCAGCACCGAGAGCACATCCTTCACATGCGCGGCCTCCAGAAACTTGAGGCCGCCGTATTTCACGAACGGGATGTTGCGGCGCGTGAGTTCAATCTCCAGCGGCGCGCTGTGGCTCGAGGTGCGAAATAGCACCGCCTGCGATTTCAGCGTCAGCCCGCCTTCCCGCTGATGCAGCACCTGCTCGGCCACGCAACGCGCCTGCTCGGCTTCGTCACGCACCGAAATCAAACGCGGGCGATGCGTCGATGCGCGGTCCGTCCATAACGTCTTGGCAAAGCGCTCCGTTGCGAAGCGCATCACGCCGTTGGAGGCATCCAGAATCGGTTGCGTCGAACGGTAATTGCGCTCCAGCAGCACCGTGTGCGCCGGCCGCGAAAAGTGGCGCGGAAAATCGAGGATATTGCGCACCGTTGCTGCGCGAAATGCGTAGATCGATTGCGCGTCGTCGCCCACCACGGTGACGCCGCGGCCGTCCGGGCGCAGTGCGCGCAGGATGGACGATTGCAGCCGGTTCGTGTCCTGGTATTCGTCGACGAGGATGTGGTCGAAGCGTGCGCCAATCTCGGCCGCCAGTTCTGCGTCTGACACCATCGCGTGCCAGTAAAGCAGCAGGTCGTCGTAGTCGAGCACGTGCTGCGCCTGCTTGGCTTCGACATACGCATCGAACAGCGTGCGCAGCTGCGTTTCCCACATCGCACACCACGGAAAGTGGTGCTTGAGCACGGCGTTCAGCGGGCTCTCGGCGTTGATGGCGCGCGAGTAGATTGCGATGCACGTCTGCTTGAGGGGGAAGCGGCGTTCCTTGGTCGACAGGTTCAGCTCATGGCGCACGACGTTGAGCAGATCGGCCGAGTCGCTGCGGTCATGGATGGTGAAATCGGGTGCGAGGCCGACGCGCTCGGCGTATTCACGCAGCAGGCGCGCGCCGATGCCATGGAAGGTGCCGGCCCAGGGCAGGGTGGTTTTGTAGGACGTGCCGGCCGAATTGAGGGCGTTGTTCGATCGCTCGCCCTGCATGGCACGCGCCAGCAGGTGGCCGGCGCGGTTGGACAGCTCGCTCGCTGCCCGGCGGGAAAACGTCAGCAGCAGGATGCGCTGCGGATCGGCCCCATTGGCCACCAGATGCGCCACGCGCCAGCCCAGCGTGTGCGTCTTGCCGGACCCGGCACCGGCCAGCACGAGGAGCGGGCCGGTTTCCGCCGCGTCTGCCCCGGAAATACCGAACTCGACCGCCTTGCGCTGCTGGTCGTTCAGTTGGGCCAGATAACCGGGGCTGGCCGCGGCATTGGCGGTGTCAGGGGTGGAGGAGGCGGTAAGCACGGCAGGGCGTCACAAAAAATAACTGTATGAATATACAGCACCGTGACGCCTGCTTTCGGAAAGTGAGGGCGGTGAATGGGAGGGCTGATCAGATCCCGTCCCGCAGCTTCTTCGCGAAGTCCTGCGGTGAGGCCCGCCGGTTGACGGCCTCCACCAGATCCGCCAGGAACCAGGGCAGCACGAGTTGCGTGCTTGGATCGCTCAGCCCGACGCGTAGTCTGTCAGGAGACGCCGGTTCGGCGGCTTTGGCCGGCTGGATCTGCTGCGGAGGCTGGCTGTGCGCGAGCATCCCTTGCAGGTCCTGATCGGTGAATGTGAAGGTCGACGTGGTCAGGGCCGAAGCGGACATTGCTGCCGACACCAGCGTCGCGGCCACGACAAGGTGTTTGAGGGTGTTGGCAGGCATCGTGGCCTCCAGAACAGAACGGTTGGGTGAGTAGGTGACCGGCGCGCAGCGCGATGGCCGCAGCCATGATCCTCCCTCCGATCCTGGCGGTGGCTTAGGGTTCCGTTTCGCTCAGGAAAACCTAAATATCTGCGCAATTCGATCAGTTGGCCTGCGGTTGCAGGGCGATCACCGCCATGCCCGTCAGCGCAATGGCCGCACCGCCGATGTCCCAGCGCGTGAGCGTCACGCCGTCGACCAGGCGCAGCCACACCAGCGCCACCGCGATATACATGCCGCCGTATGCGGCATAGGTGCGGCCGGCGGCGGTCGGGTGCAATGTCAGCAACCACGCAAACAGCGCCAGTGAGGCGGCCGCCGGCAGTAAGAGCCAGACCGGCTTGCCCTGACGCAGCACGAGCCAGGGCAGATAGCAACCGACGATTTCCGCCACGGCGGTGACGGCAAATAGCAAGGCAATGCGAAGCAGTTCCAAAGCGGGCCCCGAAGCAATCAAAACGCGGACGGCGCAGATTGTGGCATGCGGCGCCGCGCTGCCAAGTGGTCTCAGGCGTGCGAGGCGGCGTGCGCCTGCAGCAGTGCATCGACTTCCTCTTGCGTGCCCGCATAGGCGCCGGCGCGCGTAGCTGTGAAAGCAGCCGCTGCAGCGGCTTGGCGCAGATGCGCTTGCACGGGCGCATCGGGCGATTGCAGCAGGCTCGCCAGCCAGCTTCCCATGGCGGCATCGCCGCAGCCGACGGTGTCCGCCACCGGCACGGCAAAGGCCGGTTGTGCGACACGGGCATCGTCTTGCCCTCGGTGCGCTGCTGACAGCCATTCCATGCCATCGGCCCCGAGCGTGAGCAGGATGTCGGCCTGCGGCGCGAGGGTGCGCAGCGTGCTCAGCGGATCAGCATCACTGGGGAAAAGCTGGCGCAGATCTTCATCGGACACCTTGATGACAGACGCGATGGCGGCCATGCGCAGCAGCAGCGGCGCGTAGTGCGGTGCGTCCATCGCCGTGCGCCAGTTCGGGTCGAAGGTGATGCGCGTGCCTTGCGCGGCCAGCGTCTCGGCCAGTGTCACCAGGCGGCTGCCCAGCGGCTCGCGCGCGAGGCTGATGCAGCCGAAGTGGGCGATCTCCACGGCGGTTTGCCAGCCGGCGGGCAGGGCGTGTGCATCGAAATGCAGATCGGCGCTGTCATCGCCCACGAAGAAATAGTGCGGCGGCTGGGTGGACGTGACCATTGCCAGCAATGGCGAGCGGTCGACCCGCTGCAGAAAGCGCAGGTCGAGGCCAGCCGCCTGGGAATCGGCGAAGAGCGCATCGCCGAACACGTCGTTGCTGATGGCGCCCGCGTAGCCCGTGGGCACACCCAGACGCGCCGCCACGCGCGCCACATTCCAGCACGCGCCGCCCGGCCGGGCGAGCCACTGGCCGTTGCCCTGGTGCAGAAAATCAGTCAGCGCTTCACCAAAGACGACGAGGCGGGGCAATGACAAGAAGTCGGTCATGCTGGCAATGGCAGGTCAGTCGTTTGAGCGGAAGGTGTAACCGGCAGCGGCGACGCACGCCGATACAGCGCACGGAATGTCGATAGCCGTTCAGCAAGCCGCGCGTGGCGTGCGGCATCGGGCCGATACGTGGCTTGCACGGGTGGCTTGGCGCAGACGGCCGCTTCGATGCCGCCGTCGGCCATCCAGCCCAGGCGCGCGGCACCGAGCGCACCACCGGCTTCGCTGCCGACATGCGTCGTCAGTTCGGTGTTGAGCGTGTCGGCCAGCAACTGCGCCCAGAACGGACTGCGCGAGCCGCCGCCCACAAACGACAGCGATGCAACCTGCGTGCCCGCTGCGCGCAACGCGTCCAGGCCATCCGCCATGCCGAAGGCGACGCCCTCGATCACGGCATAACCGAGCGCGGCACGGTCGCTGGCGTGTGTGAGGTTGTGGAAATGCCCTTGCGCAAACGCGTCGTTGTGCGGCGTGCGCTCACCGCAAAGATAGGGCAGGAAGAACGGCGCTGACTGGCGTTCAGATTCGGCCAGCGCGGCAATTTCCGGCAGCAGCGTGGCTTCCGGCACGCTCGTCAGCCGGCAGAACCAGCGCAGGCAGCTTGCCGCAGACAGCATCACGCTCATCTGGTGCCAACGCCCCGGCAGCGCATGGCAGAACGCGTGCACGGCTTGGGCAGGGTTCGGGCGAAAACGGTCGTTGACGACAAAGATCACGCCCGACGTGCCCAGCGACAGGAAGCCATCGCCGGGCTGTGTCGCGCCGATGCCCACAGCGCTGGCCGCGCCGTCGCCACCGCCGCCGGCAACGATGACGTCATGCGCTAGGCCCCATGCATTGGCCACCTCGGGCAGCAGCGTGCCGCTGGGCGCGCTGCCTTCCACCAGGCGCGGCATCTGGCGGCGTGACAAGCCCGTCGCGGCGAGCAGTTCGTCTGACCACGTGCGCCGTGCCACGTCCAGCCAGAGCGTGCCGCCCGCGTCCGATGGGTCGGATGCGCGCTCGCCAGTCAGGCGCAGGCGCAGGTAGTCCTTGGGCAGCAGCACGCAATCGATCGCGTTGAACACATCGGGCTCATGGCGTGCGCTCCACAGCAGCTTCGGCGCGGTAAAACCGGGCATCGCCAGGTTGCCAGCGACGGTGTGCAGGTTTGGCACACGGCGGGTGAGTTCAAGGCATTCGGCGGTGCTGCGCGTGTCGTTCCAGAGCATGGCGGGGCGCAGCACACGGTCGCGTGCGTCGAGCAGCACCGCACCGTGCATCTGGCCCGACAGGCCGATCGCGCGCGTGGCGGCGAAGGCTTCCAGCGCCGCATTGCGCAGTTTGCCGACGGCTGCACTGGTGGCCTGCCACCAGTCCTCCGGCGTCTGCTCGGCCCAGCCCGGATGCAGTCGCGATACGGTGAGCGGCTCGCCCGCCGTGCCGACGATGGCGCCCGCTGCATCGAGCAGCAGCACTTTGACTTCCGAGGTTCCGAGATCGATGCCGAGGTACATGGGGCCGCCGGGTCCGGTTGCTTGAACCGTGGATTGTCGCGCGAATCCGCTGATACGTTGGTTGGCAACTAACCGGCCGTTGCGGCTTGTTCGACTGCCAGCCACGCCCGCACGCGCTCGATGGCGTCGCGAACAAGGCCGGTGAGCGCTTCCGTGCCCGCGAGATTGCCCCACAGTGCGGCGTTCCGGCAGTACACGGCAACCGGGTCGTCTGCGGCGAGCATGGCGTGCGCGGCAACCGGATCGAACTGGCCATCCTGATAGGCATACGGCAGCGCGCCCGCATGCCAGCGCTCCAGAAATACGAAGAACAGTGCCGGCAGCATCGCCGTGGCAAGCGGCACATGCCCGCGCGCAAAGGACTCCGCCAGCGTGGGCGTGATGAACCCGGGGATCTTCGAAAAGCCGTCTGCTGCCACGCGTTGGTTGGTGTCGCCGATATGCGGATTGGCGAACCGGTCGAGCACGGTGTCGCGGTAGGCCGCCAGGTCGATGGGGCTGGGCTGATTGGCCGTGAGACACGGGATGACATCGTTGGTCACGTAGTCGCACGCCAGGCGCTGGATGGACGGCACGGCAACGCTTTCGTCAATCGTGTGCAGCCCCAGCAGCGTGCCGGCCCAGGCGATGCAGCTATGGCTGGCGTTGAGCACGCGGATCTTTGCTTCCTCGTACGGCAGCACCGAAGGGACGAACTCGACGCCCACGCGTTCGAGCGCGGGCCGCCCGGCGCGGAAATCGTCTTCCACCACCCATTGCGCAAAGGTTTCGGCCATCACGGGGCAGCGGTCTTGCCAGCCGGTCTGTGCGGTCACGCGATTGCGCAACGCGTCGGTCGGGCGTGGTGTGATGCGGTCGACCATCGTGTTGGGCGTGCTGGCATGTGCGTCGAGCCATGCTACGAGGCCGCTGTCGTCGGGCCTGCCGCGCAACGAGAGGAACTGGCGCAGGCCGCTGCGAAAGCGTTCTCCGTTGTGGCGCAGGTTGTCGCAATTGAGCAGCGTGAGGGGCGCGCCGCCGCGCTGCAAGCGCAGGTGCAGCAGACGGGCCAGCGCGCCGTATAGCGTGCAGGCACCGCCGCGCAGGTCAGGGGCGATGTCTGGCTGCGTCGCGTCCAACTGGTGCTGCTGGTCGAGGTAGTAGCCGCCTTCCGTCACGGTAAAGGAGATCACGCGCGTATCGGGCGCCGCCCCGATCTCGCACAGCGCCGCGAGTTCGGCATCCCACGGCACGACGGCATCGATGGATTGGATGCGCGTGTACGCGCGATGCCCGGCGGTGTCGACGGTCTCCAGCGTGTAAGCGCCGTGCTGAGCGGCAAGGTCATGCAGCAGCGGGCCGGCATCGTCGCGGATATTGGCCAGCGCCAAACGCCACGACGTGTCGCCGGTCTCGCGAAGGCGATGCAGATACCACGCCTGGTGCGCGCGATGAAAGGAGCCGGCACCCAGGTGCAGCCAGGTAGAGGAGTGGGGGGAAGGCATGATCGTGTGCAACGTTGGGGTGTGCGCCTCAGGCGGCCAGTTGCGCTTGCAGGCGCGGCAGCGCGCGGCCCTCGGCATCGAACAGGTGGCAGTGCGTGGCATCCGCGGCCAACGTGATGGCGCTGCCATGCGCGAGCTTGGTAGATTCCGGCACACGCAGCACAAGGCCATCCTGCGCGGCTTCGCAATCGGCATGCAGATAAGCCACGTCGCCCAAGGACTCGATATGCGTGACGGCGCCTTGTAGTGCGCCGCCCGCGTCCAGATGCAGATGCTCCGGGCGGATGCCGAGCGTGACGGCATCCCCCGCACGCAGCTCACCCGGCGATACGGCCACCCGCTGTTGGCCGCCCGCGAGCGCCACGGCCACGCCCGACGCGTCGGCACGCTCGACGGTGCCACGCAGGAAGTTCATCTTGGGCGAGCCGATGAAGCCCGCCACGAACTGGCTGGCCGGGTGGTGATACAGCGTGTGCGGAGAGCCCACCTGTTCGATCCGTCCGTCACGCAGCACGACGATCTTGTCGGCCAGCGTCATGGCTTCCACCTGATCGTGCGTGACGTAGATCATGGTGGTCTTCAGTGCGTCGTGCAGGCGGGCGAACTCCAGGCGCATCTTCACGCGCAATGCGGCATCCAGGTTTGAGAGCGGCTCGTCAAACAGGAAGACCTTCGGTTCGCGGGTGATGGCACGGCCGATGGCCACGCGCTGGCGTTGACCGCCGGAGAGTTGGCGCGGCTTGCGGTCGAGCAGCGCATCAATGTGCAGGACTTCGGCAGCGCGGCGTACGGCAGCGTCGATGGCCTCGCGCTTCATGCCCGACAGCTTTAGGCCGAAGGCCATGTTGTCGTACACGCTCATGTGCGGATACAGCGCGTACGACTGGAACACCATCGCAATGCCGCGCTTGGCGGGCACCACGTCGTTCACGCGCGTATCGCCGATCAGCAGGTCGCCGCCGTCGATGTCTTCCAGGCCTGCAATCGTGCGCAGCAATGTCGATTTGCCACAACCCGATGGCCCGACGAAGACGACGAATTCGCCATCGGCAATATCAAGGCTGATGTCGTGCAAGACGGTGTTCTGCTCGTAGCGCTTCTGCAGATTGCGCAGGGTCAGGCTGGCCATGGCGAGGTCTCCTTGGGCGTGTTCTGTGTGCGGATCAGGCGGGCGTGGCGAGCGTCGAAGAAAGCGCGTCGGCCAGTGCCCGCATGTCGGTAAAGACGTGCCGCGCGCCGGCAGCCAGCAGGCGCTGCGTGGCGACAGCCGGCACATGCGCGACGCCGGCAAAGCCGAATACGGTCAGGCCGGCGGCCCGGGCGGCACGCACGCCGGTGTCGCTGTCTTCAATGACTAGGCATTGTGCGGGGCTGGCGCCCAGGCCCGCACACGCGGCGAGATACACGTCAGGCGCCGGTTTGGGCCGCGGTGTTTCGTAGGCGCTATAGATATGCTCGCCAAACAGCTCGCGCAGTCCGGCGCGGCGCAGGCTCGCTTCAATGCGCGGGCGGCTGCTGTTGCTGGCGACGGCCTTGGGCTGCGGCAGCGTGGCGAGCAGGTTGGCAATGCCGGGCACCGGCTGCGATTGCGTGGCGCAGTCGTGTTCGACATCAGCCACCACGGTGGCCAGTTGCGCGTCGGACAGGTGAAAGCCGATGCTGCTCTGCAACTCGCTCAGCAGTGCCATCGTGTTCATGCCCAGACGCGGTTCAAGCATGTCTTCCAGTGCGGCGGATGAAAGGTGCGGTATGTGCGGACCCAGCGTGCGGATCAGCGCGCGCAACGCCACCGACTCGCTGTCGATCAGCACGCCGTCGCAATCGCAGATCAGGTAGGCGGGGGCGCGCTCGTTGGCATATTCGTTGGCGTGTGGCGTCATTTCACGGCCCCGAATGTCAGGCCGCGCACAAGTTGCCGTTGTGCCAGCCAACCCAGCACGAGGATCGGCGCAATCGCCAGTACCGAGGCCGCCGACAGCTTCGCCCAGAACAGCCCTTCGGGGTTTGAGTACGACGCAATGAACACGGTGAGCGGCGCGGCATCGATGCTGGTCAGGTTCAGGCTCCAGAACGCTTCGTTCCACGACAGGATGAGCAGGAGCAGCGCGGTGGAGGCGAGCCCCGGCAGCATCGTCGGCAGCAGCACGTAGACGAGTTCTTGCCAGAGGTTGGCGCCGTCCATGCGCGCGGCCTCCAGAATCTCGCGCGGCACGTCGTTGCAGTAGGTGAAGACCATCCACACGGCAATCGGCAGGTTGGCGAGCGTGTAGACGATGACGAGCGCGGTGATGGAATCCAACAGCCCCGCCGTCTTCGCCAGCAGGTACACCGGCAGCAGCACGCCCACGGCCGGCATCATCTTGGTCGACAGCATCCACAGCAGCACCTGCTGCGTGCGCTTGTTCGGGAAGAACGCCATCGCATATCCCGCCGGAATGGCAATCGCCAGCGCCAGCAGCGTGGAGAGGATCGACACCGCCAGCGAGTTGCAGAGAAAGCTCGGGTAATGCGCGCGCTCCAGCACCTCGCGGAAGCTGTCGAGCGTGGGCGTAAACCACAGCGTGGGGGTGTAGGCGTCCTGCTCGGTCTTGAAGGCAGTGAGCGCTGCCCACGCGATCGGGAAGAACAGCACCAAGGCGATCGCCCAGGCCAGCGCACCGGCAAGGCGCGTGCGCCAAGTTGAGGTGAGGGCGCTCATTGCTCGTGCACTCCCTTCAGGTTGCGGGCCAACATGCGGACGAGGAAGAACGCCACCACGTTTGCCAGTACGACGGCCACGATGCCGCCGGCCGACGCAATACCGATGTCGAACTGCTGCAGGCCGAGGCTGTAGACGAAGTAGGCGAGGTTGGTCGTGGCCGTGCCGGGGCCGCCGGCGGTGGTGGTGTGGATCTCGGCAAAGATCGAGAGCAGGAAGATGGTCTCGATCATCACCACCACGGCAATCGCACGCTTCAGGTGCGGCAGCACGATGTGCCAGAAGATGCGCACGGGGCTCGCACCGTCGAGTTGCGCGGCTTCCTTCTGCTCGGGGTCGAGCGATTGCAGTGCCGTCAACAGGATCAGGAAGGCAAACGGCGTCCACTGCCACGCAACGATGATGATCACGGAGAGCATCGGCTGCGTCGCGAGCCAATCCACCGGCTCGACACCGAATAGGCGCGCCACCCACGCGGCCAGACCGTACACGGGGTGCAGCATCATGTTTTTCCAGATGAGCGCGGCCACCGTCGGCATGACAAAGAACGGGCTGATCACGAGAATGCGCGCCACAACGCGCCCCGCAAACGGCTGGTCGAACAGCACGGCCAGCAACGTGCCCGCCACGACGCTGATCACAAGCACCGAACCGATCAACACCAACGTGTTGCCGATGGCCGGCCAGAAGGCGGGGTCTTCGATCAGGAAGCGGTAGTTGTCGAGCCCCGCCAGGCCGGTCTGGTCAGGGTTGAGCAGGTTGTAGCGGCTGACGGAGAAATACAGCGTCATCGCCAGCGGCACCGTCATCCACAGCAGCAGAACCAGCACCGATGGCGACACCAGCAGCGTGGGCAGCCAGCGCCGCGCGCGCTGTGGCTGGGCCGGTGACGGCGTACCACCCATGCCGTTCACCCGCGACTCCAATACATGTTCCATGACACCTCCTGGCGCAGCAGCGGCTGCATCACTTCAGATAGCCGCCTTGGCGCATCGCCCGCTGTGCCTGCGATTGCGAGACACGGAGCGCGTCGTCCACGGTCGTTTTGCCCGTGAGCGCACCGGCAATTGCCTGGCCAACCACCGTGCCCAGCGACTGGAACTCCGGAATCGTCACGAACTGCACGCCGGTGTACGGCACTTTCTGCGCGGACGGATCGTTCGGGTTGGCGGTCTCGATGGCGTGGCGCACGAAGCTCGAGAACGGTGCAGCCTTCTGGTAGGCCGGGTCGTCATACGTCGATGCGCGCGTGCCCGGCGGCACCTCGCCCCAGCCCTGCGCCTTGGCCACGGCGCGGATGTATTCCTTGGATGTCGCCCACGCCGCAAACGTCTTGGCGGCCTCCGGCGATTTTGACGACTTCGGCACCGCAAGCGCCCAGATCCACAGCCAGTGCGAGCCCTTCGGTGTGCTGGCGATGGGCGCATTCGCAAAGCCCACCTTGTCGGCCACCTTGGAATCCTTCGCGCTGCTGACCATGCCGGCGGCGACGGTCGCGTCGATCCACATGCCGCACTTGCCGCCCGAGAACAGCACAAGGTTCTCGTTGAATCCGTTGCTGCTTGCACCGGGCGGGCCGTATTTCTTCAACAGGTCGACATACGTGTTGACCGCCTGTTTCCACTGCGGCGTGTCGATGGTCGGCTGCCATTTCTCGTCGAACCAGCGGCCGCCGAACGTGTTGACCATGGTGGACACCAGCGCCATGTTTTCGCCCCAGCCCGCCCGGCCGCGCAGGCAGATGCCGTACACACCCTTGGCGGGGTCGTGCAGCTTGGCGGCGAACTTGGCAATGTCGTCATACGTGGGCTGCTCGGGCATCTTCAGGCCCGCCGCGCTGAACAGATCGCGCCGGTAATACGTCATCGAGCTTTCGGCATAGAACGGCACGGCGAAGAGCTTGCCGCCCTGCGAGAGGCCATCGCGCACCGTCGGCAGCAGGTCGGCCGTGTCGTAGCTGGCGGGCATGTCCAGCGGGGCGAGCCAGCCTTTCTTGGCCCACAGCGGCGCTTCGTAGCCACCGATCGTCATCAGGTCGAACTGGCCGCTGCCGGTGGCGATGTCGGTGGTCACGCGCTGGCGCAGCACACCTTCTTCCAGCGTGACCCAGCGCAGTTTGATGTCGGGATGCGCCTGCTCGAACTGGCTCGACAGTTTCTGCAGCACGATCATGTCGGGGTTGTTGATCGTGGCAATCGTGAGCGTGGTGGGTGCGGCATGCGCAGAGACAGCGCAGAGAGCGGGGAAGGCAGCGAGGGCGGTCAGCTTGAGTAGTTGGGATGGGCGGGCCATCCCGCGCAGAAGCGTGCGGAACATGCAGTCGTCTCCTTTCTTGGAATGTGGCGATGCGGGCGCACCGCCTGGACTTGCTTCGGGTTTTGAGCAATTGTCCGTGTTGTGAGCAAATAATCGGATGCGATGTTGCGCTTGTCAAGCAAATGCTCGGTGAAAGGGCAAAAGCACGCTACGATGCATGCCATATCGCCAAGGTTCTAGAGGAGGCGCTGCGTGTCCAGGCAGCAGGAAAAACGAGACCAGGCCGCGCGCGCGGCGTGGCTTTACTACGTGGGCAACCACACGCAGCACGACATCGCCGAGCAGTTGGGCGTGTCGCGCCAGATCGCGCAGCGGCTGATCGCCTATGCGGTAGAACATGGGCTGGTGAAGGTGCGCGTGACGCACCCGGTGTCAGCGTGTCTGGAGTTGGCGGAGAACCTGCGCAGCCGTTTCCGGCTGGAGACCTGCCATGTGGTGCCGGCCAGTGCCGACGATGCAGACGCTGCACAACGCATGATTGCCGTGGCCGCCGCAGAAATCATGGAGCGCCACCTGCTGGCCGACGCGCCGCGCGTGGTGAACGTCGGCTCGGGCCGCACGCTGCGCGCCGCGATCGATCAACTTCCAGATTTGGACCGGCCGCAGCATCGCATCGTCTCGATGGTCGGGGCGATTGCGGCGGATGGCTCGTCCAACCGCTACGACGTCGCGCTTGCCGCGGCGGAGAAAACCCGCAGCCGCTATTACCTGCTCCCTGCGCCGCTCGTTGCGGACAGCGCCGAAGACACCCGGCAGTGGTGCCAGCACCGGCTCTACGGCGTGGTGGCCGATTTGGCTGCGCAGGCAGATGTCACCTTCATTGGTGTCGGCACGATCGGGCCCGGTTGCGCATTGCAGGTCGACGGCTTCATCAGCGCGAAGGATGTGGAAGATCTGCTTGCCCATGGCGCGGCAGGCGAGTTGATCGGCCGGCCGATCGACGCCCAGGGGCGCTTGCTGGATGTGCCGCTGCAGAGCCGCATCACCAGCTTGCCGCTCAAGCCGATGCCATCTCGCCCCGTGATCGCCATTGCTGGCGGCGTGGCCAAGGCGGGCGCGATCGGGGCGGCGTTGCGAGGCGGCTGGCTGACCGGTCTTGTGACCGACGAAGCGTGCGCGCAGCGGATTCTGGCTGCAATGGACTGAACTCACCACACCGAGAACGTGATGCTCGAACTCCGCCCGACTTGCGAACACTGCAACACGGCGCTGCCGCCCGATGCGACCCACGCGCGCATCTGCTCATTCGAATGCACGTTCTGCGCGACCTGTGCAGACGGCATGTTTGGCAATGTCTGCCCGAACTGCGGTGGCGGCTTTACGGCGCGGCCGATCCGCCCGTCGAAAGATTGGAGAAACGGCAATTTCCTGGGCAAGCACCCGGCCAGCACGACGGTCAAGCATCGTCGGGCCGACCTGGCAGCGCATGCCGAACTGGCGGCGGCTGTCGGATCAACGCCGCCGGAAAGGCGCTGACTGGAAAACGCGTGCGGGCTAACGCGGTACGGCCGGCGGCAACACTGGCGTGACTTTATATCCGCGCGCCGCCAGCAGCGCCGGAATCCCCTTGGGCCCGATCATGTGCAACGCGCCCACAGCAGCAAACACGCGTTGGCCGCTGTTGTGCACGCGCGCAATGTTGTTAGCCATGGCGCGGTTGCGGTTCGTCACCAGACG
Source organism: Burkholderiaceae bacterium 26 (assembly GCA_000955795.1). GTDB lineage: Bacteria > Pseudomonadota > Gammaproteobacteria > Burkholderiales > Burkholderiaceae > Ralstonia > Ralstonia chuxiongensis. The sequence goes on along the minus strand of JYOB01000001.1, from coordinate 246,746 downwards.
TTGGAAGGAGCGTTTATCCGTCGCGGTCTTCAGGCAATCGCACCACTGGGGGTAGTGCTCCAGCGTGCTGATGTCGCTGTCGGCCCAGGCGTTGGCGAGCGTGAGCGTCTGCGTGCGCGCCTCGCCCGATTCAATCGCGTCGAGCACGGTGTCGAATTGCTGCGCGACCTCGTTCTTCGGCACGATCTCGTTGAGCACGCGCACCTGCTGCGCCAGCGTTTCTAGCGGCACGATGGGCAAGTGCACGCTCTTGGCGTAGGTCGTCAGAAACAGGTCGATACCGAAATCGGGATAGAGCCCGTCCGTGCGCACCCCCAGCACCGCCAGCGAGGCCAACTGCATGGTCGGCTGGAATTTGCGGATCTGTGTGAGCGCCGTGTCGGGCAGGCACGCGGCAGAAAGCAGCTTGTTGAAGCGTTCACCGCGCCGGCCGGCCATGAGGCGGCGATCTTCTGCGCTGTTGTTCGTGGTGAGCGGTTTGCGGTCGGTGTCCTTGTCGAGCAGGTCGAGTTCGAGCGCGATGCTATCCACCTCCTGAAGCGCGCTGCGCACGGCGGGGCCGGGCAGCATCCAGTCGGCCCGCGCCACATGGATCGTCCCGTAGAGCCACGAGGTGTGACCGTTCTTTTCGATACGCCAGAGCAGGCCGTGGTCGGTCGCGCGTCGCGCGGCGGCGGCCCAGCCGTCCTTGGGGATGAAACTGGAGGCCGGGGGCGGACAGTTCGTGGCCGGTGCCTGTGCCTGCGCGGGCGTTGCGTCTTGCGCCACAGCGGCGCCCGTGCCCGTCAGCAGAAAAAACGCGGCCGCCAGCGCGCGCCACGTGGTGCGATTGCGTGCCATTTGGCTGCTCCCCGAAATATTGTTGTGGTCGTCTGTGCAGTTTAGCGGGCGCAGGCCATTGCGTCCCACGCGGCCATCGCGCAATCGACGGTGGCGATCAAGGCTTCACGCGAGGCGCCGTCGCGCGCCTGGATCGACAGGCCGTTGAGCACGGTCGCGTAGTAGCCGCCAAGTGCATCGGCGTTGGTCGTGGCGGGCACGTCGCCTTCATCCATACCGCGGCGGATGCGCGTTCGGATGGCTTCGATGGTTTCCAGCCGGATCGCGCGCAAGTCGTCCTGCACCTGTCGATTGGGGGCGGAACACAGCAGCGCGCCGAGTACCACCATGCATCCGCGCGGCGCGTCGGGCTGGCTGAAGGCAAGGGCGTTGCTGCGCAAAAGCGCGTCAATGGATTCGCGCGCGGTAGCCGGTTCGGTCAGGGCGATGGCCGTGGTGCTGCCAGCCGTCTGCCGGTACAGCGCAACGGCCTCGCGAAAGAGCGCTTCCTTCGAACCAAATGCCGCGTAGAAGCTCGGCGCGGTGATGCCGCCCATCGCCTGCTTGAGTTCGTCGAGCGTGGTGCCGTCGTAGCCGCGCGCCCAGAACACGGTCATGGCCTGGCGCAAGGCTTCGTCGCGATCAAAGGTGCGGGGGCGTCCGCGTGTCGCCATGATGAAGTCCTGAAATCCCTATTTCTGTACCGGTCAATATATTAATCCTTGACGCCCGGCGTGTCGCCTCGTTAATTTGTATACCGATCGATACAAAAATAAGAGGCTTCCTTGAATACGACGATTTCGCATCGCTCAGAGCACGCCGGGCGCTGGCTGGTGCTGGCGGCGGTTTGCATGGCGGGGCTGGTCCTGCCGCTGTCTTTCACCGGTGCGGCGGTAGCCACGCCGGCCATCGGACGCGCGCTGGGCGGCAGTGCCACGGCGCTCAACTGGGTGGTCAACGGCTTCATGCTGGCCTTCGGCAGTTGCCTGATGGTGGCAGGCGCGATGGCCGATTCGTATGGCCGCAAGCGCGTGTTCGCCAGTGGGATCGCGCTGTTCGTGCTGGCATCGATTGGCGTCGCGCTGGCGCCCAGCGTGAACGCCATCGGATGGCTGCGCGCGCTGCAGGGCGTGGCGGCGGCGATGTCGCTGGCGGGTGGCTCGGCTGCGCTGGCTCAGGAGTTTGACGGGCATGCGCGCATTCGCGCCTTCAGCCTGCTGGGGACGACCTTTGGCGTGGGTTTGGCCTTCGGGCCGTTGATTGCGGGCGCGCTGGTGCAGACGCAGGGCTGGCGCGCCATCTTCGTGCTGTGCGCGGTGGTGGGCGCGCTGGCCTTTGTGTTTGGCGTGCCGCGCATGCGGGAAACGCGCGATCCCGATGCGCGCGGCGTGGACTGGGCCGGCGCCGCAAGCTTTACGGCCACGCTTGTCCTGCTCACGTGGGCGCTGATGGAAGTGCCCGAGCGCGGCTGGGGCGACGGCGTGGTGCTGGCGTTGTTCACTGCGTCAGCGCTTGGGCTGGCCGTGTTCGTCGCCATCGAGCAGCGCGTGGTCAGGCCGATGCTGGATCTGTCGCTCTTCCGCTTCCGTCGTTTTGTCGGCGTGCAGTTCTTGCCGCTCGCCACGGCGTGCTACGTGGCGATGCTGGTGCTGCTGCCCGCGCGCCTCATCGGCATCGAGGGGCAGGGCGAAACCGAGGCAGGCATCACGATGATTGCCTTGTCGCTCCCGTTGCTGGTGGTGCCGCTGCTGGCGGTGCAACTCGCGCATCGGTGGTCAGCGGCGGCGCTGACGTGTGGCGGGCTGCTGGTGGCGGCGATGGGCTTCTGGTGGCTGGGCGATGTCGCGCCAGGCCAGCCGGCCGCCGCGTGGTTTCTGCCGATGCTGCTCACGGGCTTCGGCACCGGCTTCGCGTGGGGGCTGATGGATGGTCTGTCGGTGAGCGTGGTGCCCAAGGAGCGCGCGGGTATGGCCACCGGCATCTTCAGCACCACGCGCGTGGCTGGGGAAGCGATTACGCTGGCCGTGGTGGGCGCGGTGCTGACGGCGCTCATCGTTTCGCAGGCCGGCGCGTCGGGCAGCGCGAACGTAGCGACATGGATGGAAGCCGCACACCGCACCGCCATGGGCAACGTACCCGCAGCGTTGGCGCTGCTGCCGGCCGGATCGGCGCCGACGCTCATCTCGGCCTACGTTGCCGCGTTTGCTCAGATTGCGCATGCGCTGGCCGTCGTATCCGTGGTGTCGGCGGCGGTGGTGTGGGGCCTGCTCGGCCGCACGCAGGCGGTGCCGGTGGCAGCGGTTTGACGATCAGAGGCGCTACTTGCTCAACTTCGGTGGCACGGCATGGGCGCCCCGCGTCTCGCGAAACCACAGCGCCAGGCTTTCGTCTTCCAGCGCGTAGGCGCCGCGTGACTCCTTCCAGATCAGGTTCTTGTCGCGCAGCGCGTCAAGCGCGGCTTGCACCGTGGCGGTGGAAAACTCGCTGTGGCCAAGCTTGGCCGCATACGCCTTCATCGAGTCTTCAGAGAACGGCGAATAGCTTTGCCCGCGCTCGATCAGCACCGCCAGCACGGCGCGTTGGATTTCGGTCAGCGCGCTGTAATCGCTCTCGATCTCGCCCCAGATGCGATCGCGAAACCCCTGCGCGCCGCGCTTGAGCAACTCGCCCAGGCTGGCGGCTTCGCCCAGTTCCAGGGCGATCTCGCTGACGATGCCCTTGAGCATCTCGGGCCGGTGGCCGACCAGTTGGAAGGCGGCAAACATGTCGTCTTCCTTGAACTGGTTGTTCGGCGCCAGGTGCTGATTGACCCACGCGGTGTACGCCGACACATACGGCCGCCCCAGCAGCGGGAAGTTGGTCACGCGCGAGCCGAAAAACGGCTGCGTGCGATTGAGCAGCAAGTTGGCGAGCTTGTCGCGGTTCGACCCCGTAAAGACGAGGAAGAGACGGGGTTCGTCCACGCCCTGGTTCATCTGGTCCCGCGCGGCCTTGAGCGCGAACATGGCGTTGGTGCCCGCCTCGGTGGACAGCGCGTGCTGCGCCTCATCGATGATCAGCACGACGGGCCGCTGCACCGCCTTGTAGAGCACATCCAGCGCGTCGGCCAGCGTGATGCCCGGCGGCAGCCCAATCTTGCCGAGGTTGAAGGTGAAGGTGCGCAGCACGTCCACCTTTTCCATGCCGGCCTGCTTGGCAAGCTTTGCGATCGGCCCGTCGAACTGTGCCAGCTTCGATTTGATGGCATCGGCGATCAGCAGGCCGGGGTCGCGGGCGCGGTCGGCCCATAAATCCACGTAGATGGCGATCCACTTGCGGCGCTCGACCTCGGGCACCAGGTCTTCGCGCAGGAACGTGCTTTTGCCTGTGCGCCGGGGCGCTGCCAGGAAGAGCCCGGAACGCGCGTCGGCCAGACCCTTGCCTTCCAGGCTGTCGCACAGCGTGTTGGCAAGGTCCTGGCGGTGGAAGTTGAAGCGGCCGGTGTCGCCGGAGTCGATTCGGGAATCCATGGAAAGCCCTGTTTTAGACCTGATTATGGAAATCGGTATAAATTATAGTTGATCCAATAATTAAGGCTAATTCCGATCGAATTGCCAGTCGATCTCGGTCGATTTGCCTTTGCGCGGCACTGTGCCGCAGGCAATTCGGGGAACTGTGTGCAGCGCTATACTCGGCACATTCCGACGTCGTCCATCCATGCTCCATCGCCGCTGGCTCTTCCTCGTCTGGCTTGCGATCGTACTGAACGTACTGTCGCCGGTGCTCGCTTCCGCTCGCGCGGCGGCCACGGGCACGCTTGCCGTCGAGCTGTGCAGCGCAACGGCACCGCATGGCAGCACCGTGCAGGTTGCCATCGATCTGCAAGGCGATGGCTCTGCCGACGATTCGGCTGTCCACCACAGCGTGGCGCACTGTCTGTATTGCCCGGGGTTTGCGGCCGGGCTGGCGCTGGCCTCGTTGCCGGCGCTGGATGTTCCTTCCGCCCATTTCGTCTATCGCGTGCGGCAGCCGGCCAGCCCGGCGCCCGTGTACGCGCGCAGTGCGCTGCGCGTGGCCGAGTCGCGCGCCCCTCCTGTGTCTCCGTCGTTGTCGATCTGACGCGCCTGCGGAGATGCACTCCGTGGCGCCTTTGCGTTCGGCCCTGCCTGGGGCCAACGCCATCGCAATCCGGAGATCTTTCCGATGTCATTCCACAAGCGCGCCGGGGCCGTCGCCCCTAAGCGCACGCTGGTGTGCCGTGCTGCGCTCGCGCTGAGCGCGGCGGCACCGCTGTCTGCTTTCGCTGCTGAAGACGCGGCCCCCGTGCCCGTGCCTGTCATGCAGGAACTCGCGCCCACCGTGGTGCGGGCCAACGCCAACCCCGCGCCGTTCGCCCGCAATACGCCGGCGGTTGTGCAAAGCGTGACGGCCGATCAACTGGCCGACCGCAATGTCGTCACCACCGAAGACGCGGTCAAATACCAGCCCAACGTGATGGTGCGCCGCCGCTTCATCGGCGACCGCAACTCCATCTTCGCCGGCCGCGATTTCAACGAGATTCAAAGTGCACGCGGCCTGTTGTATGCCGACGGCATCCTGCTCTCGAACCTGCTGGGTTCCAGCTACAGCTACCCGCCGCGCTGGTCGATGGTCGGGCCGGACGACCTTGCGCGCGTAGATATTTTGTATGGGCCGTTTTCGGCGCTGCTGCCGGGCAATTCGATGGGGACGACCATCGCGATGACCTTGCGCCGCCCCGAAAAATTCGAGGCCGCCGCGCAGACGCAGGTGATGAGCCAGCATTACAACGATGCATATGGCTTTTCGCGCAACGTCACCGGAAACCACGAAAGCGCATCGCTGGGCGACCGCATCGGCAAGTTCTGGTATGCGCTGTCGGTCGACCGGCTGGAGAACGACAGCCAGCCGATGCAATACGCCACGCCCAACTCCAGGTTCACGGCGGGCGGCACGCCGGTGCCGGTCACGGGTGCGCGGCAGGATCTGGGCCCCAACGGCCAGCCGCGCGTGATTCTCGGGCCGCAGATGCTGGAGCGGACCCAGCAACTGCAAGAGACGCTGCGCCTGGGTTACGTCTTCAGCGACAGCCTGGAGGCGTCGCTCACGCTGGGCCACTGGGAAAACCATTTCAACGATCAGGCGCTCAGCTTCCTGCGCGATGCCGCCGGCAACGTCGTCACGGGCGGCAATGTGTTGATCAACGGCACGCCGTATACGATCGCCCCGAACACCTTTGCCCCACAAAACGGCGATCAGGAAAACTGGCTCTACGGCCTGGGCGTGAAAGGCAAGATCGGTGGCTGGAAGATCGACACCAACGCCTCGGCCTACAACGTCTCGCGCGACATCCTGCGCGCATCCAACACGGCGGCCGGCAATGGGCCCGGCACGGTGTTCTATGGCGACGGCACGGGCTGGTCCAACTTCGACATCAAGGCGACGTCGCCCGCGGTGTCCGGCCATACCTTCACGACCGGCTACCACTACGACCAATACCACCTGCGTAACCAGACCTTCAACGCGACCAACTGGTCAACGGAAACGCTGTCGACGCTCAAATCCAGCTACCAGGGCGACACGCAAACGCAGGCCGTCTTCCTGCAGGACGCGTGGGCGTTTGCACCGCGCTGGGTCGCCACGCTGGGCCTGCGCTACGAAAGCTGGCGCGCGTACAACGGTCAACTGGGCAACGGCACGAGCACGTTGGGCTACGCCAGCCGTACTGAAGACGCGTTCTCGCCCAAGGCCGCCATCCAATGGCAGGCAACGCAAGACACGCTGCTGCGCCTGTCGTACGGCCGTGCGGTGCGTTTTCCGACGGTGGCGGAGTTGTTCCAGGGCACGATCAGCGGCAACACGATCGTCAACAACGACCCGAACCTCAAGCCTGAACGCGCCAACGATTTCGACTTCACCGTCGAACAGGCCGTGCCCTACGGCGTGCTGCGTACCAGCCTGTTCCAGAGCGACGTGCGCGACAGCATCTACACGCAGACCAACATCACCGTCACGCCCAACGTGACGAACGTACAGAACGTGGACCGCGTGCGCACGCGAGGCATTGAACTGGCGTATTCGGGGCAGGACGTTCTGCAGGAAGCGGGTGTGCGCGGCGTAGACGTTGAGGCCAACGTCGCCTTCACGCAATCGAAAACGCTGGCCGATGCGGCCAACCCAACCTACGTCGACAAGACCTGGCCGCGCATGCCGCGCGTGCGTGCAAACCTGTTTGCCAGCTGGCATGCCACGCCCGACTGGACGGTGGGCGCAGGCGTGCGCTATTCGGGGCGGCAATACGGCACGCTCGACAACACTGATGTGCTGCCGAACGTCTACGGTGGCACCAGCAGCTTCTTCACCGTGGACCTCAAGGCCAGCTACCGCATCGACAAGCACATCACGCTGGCGCTGGGCGTCGACAACCTGACCGACCGTCGGTACTTCGTGTACCACCCGTATCCGTCACGCACCTTCTATGGACAACTGAAATGGCGTCTGTAATGCAGTCGATTCCTCGATTCCTTGCCGGTGCGCTGGTCGCTTTCGCGGTAACGGTGGCGCTCGCCCACGAAGGCCATGACCACGGCGCCATGGCAGGCAAGGCTGCCGCAAAACCGCAGCTTGCGACGACCGCGGCGTTCGACAAGGCAGGGCGCTTGTGGGTGACGTGGGCGGAAGGGCAGCACGTGGTGGTCGCCTCGTCCGATGATCTCGGCAAGACGCTCTCCAGGCCGCAGCGCATCAACCCACAACCCGAGCCGATCTATACCGACGGCGAGAACCGTCCGAAAGTCATCGCCAGCCCGGACGGTGCGCTGTATGTGAGCTGGTCGCGCCCGCTCGATGCGCCGTACACGGGCTTCGTGCGTTTCTCGCGCTCGCTTGACGGCGGCAAGACGTGGAGCGCGCCAGTCACTGTCCACCACGACCGCCAGCCGATCACGCACCGCTTCGATTCGATTGAGGTCGACAGCGCTGGCCATATCTTCGTCACGTGGATCGACAAGCGCGACCTGCTGCGCGCGCAGGCAGCCAAACAGCCGTACGACGGCGCGGCGGTGTATTACACCGTGTCGACCGACCGCGGCGCCACCTTCGCACCCGAGCGCAAGGTCATCGACCAGACCTGCGAATGCTGCCGCATTGCGCTGGCGCCCGATGCCGACGGCCACATGCTCGCGCTGTGGCGCAACGTGTTTGCGGGGCAGATCCGCGACCACGCATTGGCGACATTACCGATCGATAACACGCCGCTTACCGTCACGCGTGCAACGTTCTCGGAATGGCGCGTCGATGCGTGCCCGCACCACGGCCCCGCATTGGCCGTCACGGCGGATGGCGTGCGGCACATGGCGTGGTTCTCGGTGCTGCAGGGCAAGCCTGGCCTGTTCTACAGCCGGCTCTCGGCCGACGGCAAGCCGATCGGTGGCGTATGGTCCTTTGCCGGTTCGGCACAAGCAGGCGCGCAGGCATCGCACCCCGCGTTGCTCGCGGCGGACGGCGCACTGTGGCTGGTGTGGAAACAGTTTGCCGAAGACCGCATGCAGATCCTGCTGCGTAAATCCACCGACGGCGGTGCGCACTGGACAGCGCCGGCCAGCGTGGCAAATACCGATGGCGGTAGCGATCACCCGCAACTGCTCACGCGCGATGGCCGTGTCTACCTGTCGTGGCGCACGCAGGCCGAGGGCTACCGGCTGATTGATATCGGCAATGTCGCTCCGTCCAATCCCTCATTGGAGGCATCGGAATGAAGATTCGATGGAAATTGTTTGCGATGGGCGTGGCGCTGACCGCCGTCGCTTTTACGGCGCAAGCCGCCGGCGCGCTGCAGTTTCAGCCGCTGCATGCCCGCAATGTGCCGGCGCTGCTGCGGACGCCACATGCGCGCCCGCTCATCGTCGAAATCTGGTCATTGGAATGCAGCTACTGCCGCGAGAACATCGCCCGTATCGCGCAATGGCGGCGCACTGCCCAGCAAGAAGTGGATGTGGTGATGGTGTCGATGGACGGCCCCGACCAGGCCGAGATGCTGAACCGCGCGCTGGCGCCGCTGGCCCGCGACAGGAAGATCGGCATTGCACATGTGCCGCAATACGCCAATGCCGAAGACATGCCGGAGCGCTTGCGCGCTGCGCTCGACCCTGGCTGGCAGGGCGAGATGCCGCGCACGATCATCCTGCGTCCGGACGGCAAGCGCCACGCATCGAGCGGGTTACTGACGCCGCAGGCGCTGGACACAGCGCTCAGGGATTAATCAGAAAACGACGCGGACCCCCCTCGTTGTTGGGGTATGGCGGGGGGCGCGCACTTTTTATAATGGCCTCGCTTTGTGAATTCCGGCGCATTGCTCGTTCACAAAGCACACCCGACCATCTTTCGTCGTCAAAGGCTGAAGATGTTAAGCCCGCCCGCCCCCCGGCCCGCGGGCTTTTTCTTTGCCCGGTCGATACCGGATTTGTATTGAACGGGCCTGTGCTGCGGGGGGCGGATGATAACGCGCCCTCAGCGCGCTGTCGCGTGCGAAGAAGGGGGGTATTGCGCGGAAGGGCGCTCCGCATCATCGGATGCCACACCCAGGCCCACCGCTACGGCGGCCAGCAAGACAGCAATACCACGCGCGATGTAGAACACTGCCTGCGCACCGGCCATTTCCGGCTTGTCAGATGCGGTTTCAGCAAGATGGGCGTGCCAGGTATTGCGCGTGGCCCGATCCCGATAAGGAAGCGGATCACGATACGCGCGTGGCGCGTGCGTGCGGTGTGCGGGATGAGGCTGCATGTGGGGCATGGCGGTTCTCCTCATGCTCAAACGTGTGACCAGGCGCGCCAGAACAGCAGCGCTGTCATCGAAAAGCCGAAGGTGGAAATCAACGCCCGCACAACCGGCGCCGGCAAACGCTTGCCCACATGGGCGCCCAGATAGCCGCCCAGCGCGGCAGCCACCAGCATGACCAGCGTCTGCGGCCACCACACCATCCTGGCAAGCGCAAAACAGACCACGGCCACGAGGTTGGTCGCGCCCACCAGCAGCGTGCGCGAGGCGTTCAACGCTTTGATGTCGTCGTGGCCGAACAGTGCCCAGACGGCCATCATCATGATCCCCACCGCGCCACCAAAATAGCCGCCATAGATGGCCAGCGCTCCTTGCGCGACCAGCAATGTTGTCCGCCCGATCTGCATGCGCTGGCGCAGCCATACACCGGCCCGTTTGCCGAAGGTAAATGCAAGCGAGCCGATCAGCAGCAGCCACGGCACGATGAAATCGAACGCGCGGGACGACGTGTTCATCAACAGCAGCGCGCCAAGCAGCCCGCCCACTAGGCTGATCCCCACCATGGCGCGCATCGAGACCTGCCCGAACCCGCGATAGTCCGCGCGATACGCCCACGCCGATGTGGCCGCGCCGGGTAGCAGCGCCACCGTGCTCGACGCATTGGCAAAGACCGACGGCACACCCGCGAACATGAGCGCGGGCAGGGTGACAAACGAGCCGCCGCCCGCCAGCGCATTCATCATGCCGGCGAGCAGGCCCGCGCCAAAAAGCAGCAGCGTGGCGGATTCCATTGGGGGCGAATTTGGGGATGTTTTGTTTTGGGATGCCTCAGTTTCCGGCACTGGGAATTGCGCGGCAATCTGCGATACATTGACCATGCCTCAGTGTGAAACTGAGGCTCACGTCAATTTTGAGATGCATCGTGCGCTTTGACCTGACCGACCTGCGACTCTTCCTCCATACCGCCGAAGCCGGCAGCATCACTGCGGGGGCCGAGCGTGCCCACCTGACATTGGCGTCGGCCAGCGCGCGCATCCGCGGCATGGAAGACACGCTCGGCGTGCCGCTACTCACGCGCAACCGGCGCGGCGTGGAAACGACTGCCGCCGGCCGCACGCTTGTCCACCACGCCCGCGTCGTCCTGCAGCAGATGGATCGCATGCGCGGTGAGTTGGGCGAATACGCGCGCGGCCTCAAGGGCTACGTGCGGCTGCTTTCCAACACGGCGGCCATGACCGAGTTCTTGCCGGAAACGCTCAGCGCTTTCCTGGCTGCACATCCTGAAGTCGATATCGACCTGGAAGAGCTGGTCAGCCACGAGATTGTCGAAGCGATTGTGCAGGGGCGGGCAGACATCGGCATCGTCAACGACGCGGTCGATTTGTCGGGGCTGGAGACCTTTCCGTTCCGCCACGACCGCCTCGTGCTGGTGACCGCGCGCGACCATCCGCTGGCCCAGCGCTGCGAATTGGCCTTCGTTGAAACGTTGCAGGAAGATTTTGTCGGCCTGACGGGCGACAACGCATTGCAGGCGTATCTGGCGGGGCATGCTGCACGCGCCGGGCATCGGCTCAAATACCGCGTGCGGCTGCGCAGCTTCGACGCCGTGTGCCGCATGGTGGAACGCAACGTGGGCGTGGGCGTCATTCCCGAGCATGCGGCAATCCGTCTGCAGCGTTCCATGGGCATCCGCCGTGTGCGCCTGACCGACGCTTGGGCGACGCGCCTGCTGCGCATCTGCGTGCGCCATTTCGATGATCTGCCCGTCTTCGCGCGCCAGTTGATCGAGCATTTGCGCGAGGCCTGAATGCCTTGCGCGTCCGTCATTTGGCGGAGGGAGGCTGTTTGAACTCGCGCGTGTGAAAACGCGTCGGTACACTGCAAGCAGTTGCGGGCCGCACAGCGCCACAGACGTGCGGCGCCACACCAACCCTCCGCTCATGGAGCACATCATGGCGTCTGCCGGTGTTCCCCCAGGTGTTCCGCCGATCGGCCTGCTGCACGCCGCGCGTGCGTTGCGCATCTATCGGCGCCATGAAATCAATGCGCTGGCGTGGATCGCGCTGGGCGTGTGCCTGCGCACTCCGGCGCCCATGGCGGCCATCAGCGTTGCGTTGCTCATCGTATGCGCGTGGTCGCTCACGCGGCACATCCAATATCTGAAGCCCCTGTATGAACTGCCGGTGTTCAGCCGCCTGCTGGCACACAGCGGCATGGCGTTCGCGGCCATCAATGCGGCGCTGCTCGCGGTGGAACTTGCCACGGGTGCCGGACGCGGCGCATGGTTCGACGCCGACGGCTGGCTTGCGCCGGCCTGGCCGCAAATCCTGCCCGACATGGCCGGCACGATCGAGCTGATGCTGGTCAGCGCCCAGTGGATCGTCGTGCTGGGCGCCGTGGTTGCCGCAGCGGCCTGGGCGTGGCTAAGCCTGGGCGGCGGCCGTTCGCTGCGTTTTCCGCCGCGCTCGCAATGAGCGCACGGCTCGGGAGAATCCGGGCTGGTCTGGCGGAAGAATTCCTCCTATAAGTGGCGATGTCGGTTGCAGGTGCGTTTCCGTAGCGCCCGGACGAGGCGCGTGCAGTTGGGGCGTGCACAACACGCTCCGAACCCCAGGAGACAGGCATGACATCGCTGGACGCTTTCCTGCGGTGCCGCGACTTTCTGCTCGCGCATCGTGAGGATTACGACACCGCCGTGCGCGATTTTGCGTGGCCCGAGTTGGACCGCTTCAACTGGGCGCTCGATTATTTCGACACCATGGCGCGGGGCAACGACGGTATTGCCCTCTGGGTGGTCGACGACCAGGGTAATGAGACGCGGCTGTCGTTCGCGCAGATGGCCGAGCGCTCGGCGCGCGTGGCCAACCACTTGCGGGCGCTTGGCGTGCAGCGCAGTGATCGCATTCTGCTCATGCTCGGCAACGTGCCCGGGCTCTGGGATGTGATGCTCGCCAGCATCAAGATCGGCGCGGTCATCATCCCGGCCACGACACTGCTCACCGCCGAAGACCTGCGTGAGCGCATTGCCATGGGTGAGGTGAGCCACGTGGTGGCGGGCGCGGCGGATTGCGCCAAGCTCGACGTCGTATCTGGCACGTTCACCCGTATTGCAGTCGGTGCGGACAAGGCGCCGCCCGGCTGGCACCGCTTTGAAGATGCCTATGAGGCATCCGCCGAATTCACGCCCGATGCACCAACGCAGGCCAACGATCCGTTGCTGCTGTATTTCACTTCCGGTACCACGTCCAAACCCAAACTCGTGATGCATACGCATGCGAGCTATCCGGTCGGGCATTTGTCCACGCTGTACTGGATCGGCTTGCGCCCGGGTGATGTGCACTGGAATATCAGCTCGCCGGGCTGGGCCAAGCACGCGTGGAGCTGCTTCTTCGCACCGTGGAATGCCGGCGCCACCGTTTTTATCTACAACTACGCGCGCTTCGAGCCCAAGGCGGTGCTCGATGTGCTCTGCCGCGCCAAGGTGACGACGCTGTGCGCACCGCCCACGGTGTGGCGCATGCTGATCCAGGAAGACTTGGCCGCATGGAAGCCCGCGCTGCGCGAACTCGTGGGCGCGGGCGAGCCGCTCAACCCAGAGGTGATCGAACGCGTGCGCGCTGCGTGGGGCATCACCATTCGCGATGGCTACGGCCAGACCGAAACCACCTGCCAGATCGGCAACAGCCCCGGGCAACCGGTCAAGGCAGGCTCGATGGGCCGGCCGCTGCCGGGCTACCGCATCACGCTGCGCGACCCCGACGGGCACGAGGCGGAAGAGGGCGAGATCTGCATCGAATTGAGTTCACGCCCGACCGGCCTGATGGGGGGGTACGCCGGCAATGCGGACAAAACCGCCGAGGCCATGCGCGGCGGCGTGTATCACACCTCCGACATTGCCGCGCGCGATGCCAGCGGCTACCTGACCTACGTCGGCCGCGCCGATGACGTGTTCAAGGCATCGGATTACCGTGTCAGCCCATTCGAGCTGGAGAGCGTGCTGATCGAGCACCCGGCCATCGCCGAAGCCGCCGTCGTGCCAAGCCCCGACCCGTTGCGCCTGGCCGTGCCGAAAGCGTTCCTGGTCCTGCGTGCGGGGCACGAAGCCGGCCCGGAGCTGGCGCGCGACATCCTCGGGTTTTGCCGCAGCCGATTGGCTTCCTACAAGCGCGTGCGCCGCATCGAATTTGCCGATCTGCCCAAAACCATCTCAGGCAAGATCCGGCGCGTCGAATTGCGCATGCGTGAAGCCGCGCGCAGCGAAAGCGCCGCGGGCGTACGCAACCTGCAGGAATATTGGGAAGAGGATTTCCCGGCCGATTGATCCGTGCGTTGTGCTTTGGCACCTGCGGAACGTGCGGCCCCCCGACCGCACGTTCCGCTGCGCCAGCGCTGGCTGATATCAGCGCGACGAGCGAGGGACCAGGCGCAGTTGACGCGCGCGATCCAGATCGTAGGCCGGCACGCCACCGTGCGGCAGCGATGCACGAGAAGCGGCCAGATCGCGGCCGCGCACGATGACCGGGGCGAGCGAGCCAGCCCGGATCAGGTCCGACGCCGCCAGTTCGATCCAGTCCCGGTAATTGCGATAGACCTCTTCGGCCGTGATCTTCTGATGCGCGCAATCGCAGAGCGACAGCGCTTCGGACGTGACGAAACAACTCACGACTTTACCGTCGACAATGGCTTGGAAGAACAGGTCGCCTACGGACCTGAAGGTCTTGCCGGTGAATGAAATGTTCATGATGCTCCCCCATTGATCAGGCATGCCGTTTGAGCGGCGTGCCCCACATGCCGCTTTCGCGGCGCAATGATCACATGCGGGAGCGTGTTTCCGAATGGAGGGATGACGATGCTCCAGATGTTGAATCCATCCGGATGCGATTGACCCAGTGAAGCGGGTCGGACTGTCCCTCGGTGCCGTTATACGGTCTGTCAATTCGGTAGTTGACTGCGGGTTCGCTCTCGCGCTGCGACCTTCCCCGTACAAAATTCCTTTATGTTTTTTTGGTTACCACAATTGGTGCATCAGCCCGACACCGACGGTAATCGAGATGGCCAGAATCCAAAGCAAAACGGTGGAGGCGCGCGTGACCGGAAGGCGTGTTTGAAAAAGGCGCCGACGCGTAGGAATTACCTGCCAATTAGCAGGGTGTCGTTCCCACCCCAGGCGAGCACTCAAGCTCGCTGTTCCCCGTTTGATTGTTCCCATGGCCCGCTCCCGAAAGCTCGCCGCTGCCGCGTATTTAGTTTTATTTAAATCTACTATTCTTCCGTTGCATTCTAGGACACTCTATGCAGACCGCTAGCGCCCCTTGGCATGATTCTTATCCTCCATTTGGCTCATAAACGGGAGGTTTAGGACATATTGGGGGTTCAAATATGAAGTGATATTCATCACCTGCCGAGACGATTAATCGACGCGCAAACGCTTACGTTTGAAACGCATACCGATGGCGCCCCCGCAACCTGCCTGCAAGGTGCCGCCAATACAGTCATGCACATTCGCAGAGGGCATGTTGCAAGACTGCACAGCAACGGGCATCCCTGCGTAAAACAGCGAAATGCCACGCGCGCTGCGGTAAAGTGCCGCCGGGCTGGCTAGGCATCAGAAAACGAGCAGGATATCGACATGACGCAAGCAAGAGGCGCCCAGAACAACAGGGCGTTCGCAGGGTTCGGGCGAGGGATGCGCGCCGCTTTGGTGGCATGGGCAGCGTTGGTGGCAACGGCTGCGGCGCACGCGGGTGCGCCGAGCCTGGAAACGCGCCGTGCCGCCGTGGAATCCACGCTCGCGAATGCCGGCAGTTGCCAGCGTCTGGGCGATTACTACTGGGAAATCGGTGACGCCCATGGCGAACTGATGCACGGGCAGCGGGGCCAGCGGATCGGCCCGAACAAGACGGTGCGGCTGGCATCGGCATCCAAATGGGTGTTTGGCGCCTACGTGGTGGAGCGTGCGCAAGGCAAGCCCACACCTGCCGAAATCGACGCCCTCACCATGCGCTCTGGCTACGACGGGCTCAATCCGTTGCTGTGCAATCGCAACGACACCGTGCAAAGCTGCTTTGAGCGAGGGCGCAACGCGACTTTCACGCCTGGGCACGTTGGCCGCTTCAGCTACAACGGCGGCCATGATCAGAAGCTGCTGATGGATCTCGGTCTGGGCCGGGCCGACGCCGAGGCGCTCAACAACGACCTCGACCGCCAGCTTGCCAATGCACCGGGCCTGCGTGATGCCGGCCAGCCGCTCGGCATTCGTTACCTCGCACCCGAACCGGCCGGTGGAATGATCTCCACGCCGGCGGCTTATGGCCAGTTCCTGCGTCGCCTCATTCGCGGCGAATACCAGCTCGGCAAGATGCTCGGCCAGCATGCCGTTTGCACCGAGCCGGGCACGTGCTCGACCGCTGTCAGCACCCCAGCCGCACTGCCGTGGCATTACGCGCTCAACTACTGGATCGAGGACCAGCCCGGCGGCGACGGTGCGTTTAGCTCTGCCGGCGCATTTGGTTTCTATCCGTGGATCACCGCTGACAAGCGCCATTACGGCATGCTCGTGCGCGAAACCCTGGCCCCCCGGGCCTATGTGCGCAGCGCAGCATGCGGCGCACTGATCCGCCGTGCCTTTGCCGAGGGCAAGCCACAGCATGCAGCGGAAGGTGCCAGCAGCCCCGATTTCACCGACTGACGAACGCTGTAGATCAAGCGGGCAAGCCATCGCCTAACGTGGTTGGAGGTGGCGCCGCATCCTGTCGGCACCCTCGGCACGCCGGTTGCGACGCACAGGCCACCTACCTACATGGAGATGGCCCATGGTCCGGCACCCCCTGCGCGGCAGCGAGCGCACCATTCCTGAAGACGCGCGCATCCTTGGCGATGCCCATCCGGCAGAGCAGATCCGGGCGCTCGTGCAATTGCGCCGCCCTAACGAGGCTGAGCTCGATGTGCGGCTGTCCGGATTTGTCCACGCGCATGCCGCGGGAACGCCATCGCCCACCCCCCTGACTCGCGAAGAGTGGGCCGCCCAGTTTGGCGCCGCCACGGACGACATCGATGCCGTTCGCACGTTTGCCCGCGAACATGGCCTGCAAGTAGCCGAAGTGAACGTGGCCGCCGCTACCGTCATGCTCGAAGGCTCCGTCGAACAGTTCTGCCGGGCGTTCGATACGCACCTGCACCGCGTGGCACATGGTGGCAGCGAATATCGCGGGCGTTCCGGACCGCTGCGGTTGCCGGAGTCGTTGCAGGACGTGGTCGTGGCCGTGCTGGGGCTCGACTCGCGCCCCCAGGCGGCGCCGCACTTTCGCTTTGTGCCGTTGCCCACCGGATCGGTCGAGCCTGGAGGCATCCGGCCCGCCCGTGCGGCGCCCACCGCGTCGTACACGCCGGTGCAACTCGCTCAGCTCTACGGCTTTCCGCAGGGCGACGGCGCAGGCCAGTGCATTGCGTTTGTTGAGCTTGGCGGTGGCTATCGGGAAGACGATCTGCGTGCGTACTTCCAGGAGGTTGGCATGCCGATGCCGACAGTGACGGCCATACCGGTCGGGCAGGGCGCCAACCGCCCGACCGGCGACCCGAGCGGGCCCGACGGCGAAGTCATGCTCGACCTGGAAGTGGCAGGCGCCGCAGCGCCGGGCGCCACGCTGGCCGTGTACTTCACCGTCAATACCGACGCCGGTTTCGTGCAAGCCATCAACGCCGCCATCCATGACACCAAGCTGCGGCCCTCGGTGGTTTCCATCAGTTGGGGCGCGCCCGAAAGTGCTTGGACGCCGCAGGCCATGCAGGCCGTCAACGCCGCGTTGCAGAGCGCCGCAACGATGGGCGTGACGGTGTGTGCGGCCTCGGGCGACAGCGGCTCCAGCGACGGCCAGCCTGATCGTGTGGATCACGTCGATTTTCCCGCCTCCAGCCCGTACGCGCTGGCATGCGGTGGCACCAGCGTGCGCGCCAGCGGAAACCGCATCGCAGAGGAAACCGTCTGGAACGACGGCGCGCGAGGCGGCGCGGGCGGCGGCGGGGTGAGCACGGTTTTCGCGTTGCCGAGTTGGCAGCAGGGCCTGGCTGCGCAGCAAACCGGCGGGGACAGCGTGCCGCTGGCGCGGCGCGGCGTGCCCGATGTCTCCGCCGATGCCGACCCGCTGACCGGCTATGTCGTCCGCGTGGATGGCGAGTCCGGCGTGGTGGGCGGCACCAGCGCCGCGGCACCGCTGTGGGCCGCGCTCATCGCGCGCATCAACGCCATCAAGGGGCGCCCGGCGGGTTATCTGCATGCGCGGCTGTATCAGAACCCCGGCGCGTTCAACGACATCAAGCAGGGCAACAACGGCGCCTTTGCCGCCGCGCCCGGTTGGGACGCCTGCACCGGCCTGGGCAGCCCCAAGGGCGACGCGATCGCGAACCTTTTCTAGCAGCGAGGCACGCATGACCACCATCGACCAGCCATTCTTCGACCCCACCGCTTACGGCAACGGCCCCGACGACAGCGTGACCGACACCAGCGAGGGCATGGCGATCACGCATCACACCGTGCGCATTGGCGGACACGACATCGCCTACACCGCGCATGCCGGCCACCTCGTCACGGTAGACCCGAGCAGCTCGCAGCCCGTGGCCAAGATGTTCCACGTGGCCTTTGTGGCGGACACGCCAGCGGGTGGCGCGCAGGCGCGGCCGGTGACGTTCTTCTATAACGGCGGGCCGGGGTCGTCGGCGGTGTTTGTGCTGCTGGGGTCGTTTGCACCGCGCCGCATCGTGACGTCGATGCCGTCGTTTACGCCGCCCGCGCCGTATCGCATGGAAGACAATCCAGACAGCCTGCTTGATCGCTCCGATCTTGTTTTCATCAACCCGGTCGGCACCGGCTATTCGACGGCCATTGCGCCCAAGCGCAACCTCGATTTCTGGGGCGTTGACCAGGACGCACGCAGCATCGCGCAGTTCATCAAGCGCTGGCTGACTGCCAATGATCGATGGAATTCGCCCAAGTTTCTGTTTGGCGAGTCTTACGGCACGGCGCGTTCCTGCGTGCTTTCGTACGTGCTGCATGAAGACGGGGTGGACTTGAACGGCATCACGCTGCAGTCGTCCATCCTCGACTACACGCAGGCGGGCAACCCGGTCGGGCTCTTGCCGACGTGTGCCGCAGATGCATGGTTCCACAAGCGTGCAACTTCACCCAAAGGCGGCCCATTGCCCGCCGACGTGGGCGACTTTGCCGAAGCTGCCGCCGTATTTGCCAGCACCGATTACGAAAAAGCGCTCGCCAAACCCACGCATGCCGATCCGGCCGTGGTGAAGACGTTGTCTGCCTACACCGGCATCGATGCGGCGACGTTGCAAGGCTGGCGGCTGGATGTGGCAGCGTCTGACGGCGCGGGCACGTCTCTGTTCCTGACCACGCTGCTGGCGGACAAGGGCTTGTCGCTGGGTGCGTACGACGGTCGCGTCACGGGCATCCACACCGGCATTGCGGCCAGTGTGGATCCGAACTCCGGCGGCAACGATCCGACCATGACAGCGGTGTCCGGTGTCTACACCGCCATGTGGAATACCTACCTGAACGACGACCTGAAGTTCACCTCCAACTCTGCCTTCACGGACTTGAACGACCAGGCCTTCCGCCATTGGGACTTCCGCCACACTGACCCAACCGGCGCGCAGAAGGGGCTTGATGCCAACGGCAATGTCGCGCTCTACACCGCCGGCGACCTGGCGGCCACGATGAGCTTGAACGTGGATCTGAAAGTGTTCTCTGCCAACGGCTATTACGACTTCGTCACGCCGTTCTACCAGACCATGCTGGACCTGAAGGCGATGCCGTTGCTGGATGCGGGTGTGCGCAAGAACCTCTCGGCGGGGTTCTATCCGTCGGGGCACATGGTGTATCTGGACGGTGGTTCGCGCACGGCATTGAAGGCCGATCTGGCGCGCCTTTACGACGCCGCCACGACCGACCATCAGGCTGTCGCGCGCATCCGCATGCTGCAGGCACGCAAGGCTTAAGCGGCGGGCATGCCGGCCGCGCCGCACACTGCGTGAATCAATAGCCGCGGTAATACGGATGGTAGTAATGCGGGCGTTCGTAATAGCCGCCCGCCGGCACCACCACGCATGCGCTCAGCGCAGAGGTAGCGGCAGCAGCAAGGATGAGCAGGGCGATGGTGCGTTTCATGGTGAGGCTCCGTGGTTATCGTTGGACTTGGCCTCACTGTATGGAAACGCTTCGCAACCGCGCTTTACCGTTTGTAAGAAAAACTGTGACGTCCAGGCCGGTAATCGACGGCCCGCCCCGGGGTGGCGACGTTTGCGTCACGGCGGCCGTAATTTGCCGTTACCTTTGCGATCAGACTGTGGAGCAGATCGGGCGTATTCAGGCACTGTCAGCACAGCGCCACAATGTTCCACGAACTTATCGCCACACTATTGACAGATCGTCGAGATCGGCGGGAAATACAACAAACGGCAAACGTTGGGCTTCAAGTTTGAACGCACAGCGCCGATAGCCGTTCATATGGATGTCAGGGCGTCTCGGCCCAGTCGAGACAGCAAAGCCCTGCGGGGACCATGCGATGCGCGCCGCCCAACCGTGCGCATCGGCAACACATCGGGGGACGCATCATGACGAATTTTCTGGAATCCACCATCGCCTGGGCAGTACCGTGCCTGATCGCTACCGCGATCGTCGTGCCGGTCATGTGGAACAAGCTGCGTACGCGCCGTCTACTCGAAGCCATGCACCAGGCACGCGAACACCGCGACGAGTGATTTGCCGATCGGCCATCTGCGCCGATCCCACCTTCTTGCCACGCCAGTAAAAACGAAAACGGGCGCCGCATTGCTGCTGGCGCCCGTTTGGCATTCTGCGAGGCCGGTTGCGGCGCGTCCCGTTGCGCCGCAACCGCGTTCGCTCAGGCTGCCACGGCCTGGCTCACCACGTCGCGCATGGCGGCGTGTGCTGCTTCCAAGGCTTGCGTGCGGGCGTCCGGGCCCATCGCCAGGCGTTCTGCGCGTACGAACTGCACATCGGTGATGCCGAAGAAGCCGAACACGGTCTTCAGGTAGGCCTCCTGGAAATCCATGGCGGCTGCCGGGCCGGCGGAGTACATGCCCCCGCGCGTCGACGCAACGATCACCTTCTTGCCACCGGCCAAGCCAACCGGGCCGTTTTCCGTGTACTTGAACGTGCGGCCGGCTTGCGCCACGCGGTCGATCCAGGCTTTGAGCTGGCTGGGCACCGAGAAGTTGTACATCGGTGCGCCGACCACGATCACATCGCTGGCGAGCAGTTCGTTCACGAGCGTTTCCGAGCGGGCATGCTCGGCGCGGGTGGCATCGTCAAAATCATCGGCGCCCGTGGCGCGAAAGCCGGCGGCAATGGCGCCGTCCAGGTGCGGAATGGCTTCGACCGACAGGTCACGGTGGACAACGGTGGCGCTGGGGTTTTCGCGGCGCAGCTCGTCAACAATGGCGGCGCTCAGGATGCGCGAGGCCGAGGCGTCACCGAGGATGCTGGAATCAATGTGAAGGACTTGCATGGTGTCTCTCCAAGAAAAGGTGGGTTGCTGGAAAGATAGTGCGATGCAGCAGGTTCCAGTAGTGGGGTGAATCGACACACATCGTTCTACGAGTGGGACAATGCGCCCGTGCTTTGGAGAACGGCCATGGAAGACCTGAACGACCTCGTCCTGTTTGCCAGTGTGGTGACGCACGGCAGTTTTTCCGGCGCCGCGCGGGCGCTGGGGATTCCCAAATCGCGCGTGAGCCGCCGCGTGGCCGATCTCGAAACGCGTCTGGGGGTGCGGCTGCTGCAGCGCTCAACGCGGGCGGTGCACGTAACGGACGTGGGCTCGGCGTTCTTTACGCATTGCGAATCGATGACGCAGGCCGCACGCGCTGCCTTCGAGGTGGCCGAGCACGCCGGCGAAAAACCTTCCGGCCGCCTGCGCGTGAGCTGTCCGGTGGGCGTGGCGCACGTGTTCATCGCGCCCGTGCTGTCGAAATTCCTGCGCGCGCAGCCCGATGTGCGGCTGGAGTTGGACGTGACGAACCGCCGTGTCGACGTGATCGGCGACGGCTACGACGTGGCGCTGCGCGTGCGCTCGACGCTGGACGATTCCAACCTTGTCGTGCGCAGCTTTGGCGTGAGCGATCAGGTGCTTGTGGCCAGCCCGTCATTTGTTGCCGAGCATGGCCCGTTCGAGACACCGGAATCGATGCGCGGCGCGATCGGCGTGGGCTTTGACGGTGCGGGCGGCGAGCGTACGCGCTGGCGCCTGACCGCCCCTGAAGGCGGCGCAGTGGACATCGAATACACACCCGCACTGGTAACCGACGACTTGTATCTGATGGGACAGACCGCGCTGGCAGGCATTGGTGTTGCACAACTGCCGTTCAACCTGTGCGCCGAGCCGGTTCGCGATGGCCGGCTGGTCGTGCTACTGCCGGAATACCGCTTGCCGGTGCACCAGTTTCATGCGGTTTTTCCGTCACGCCGCGGGCTGGTACCGGCCGTGCGCGCGTTCATCGAATTCCTTGCAGAAGAGTTGCCCGGCATGACGGCAAATGTCAGCCGTTGTTATGAGGACATCGTCCGGCAACCCGATCGTTGACTCTGCAACGAATGCGAATCGGCAGTATCATCAACGGCTTCGCTTTTCCCATTGGCGCGGGTGCCTTGAGCGGCATTCGCGCACATTCCCATGTCCTCCCGCCCGAGCATCGAACCGCCCAAGCCAGACACGCCTACCGCGCCCATCGCGGCGGTATCCAGCCCGCTGGATACGCCACCGGTGGCTGAAATTCCGGTGATGGCGGTGATGGGCGGGCTGATGCTCGCCATCTTGCTGGGCGCGCTGGAGCAAACCATTGTTGCGGTGGCGTTGCCCGTGATCGCAGGCGAATTCAACGGTTTTGCGCTGATGGCGTGGCTGGTGTCGGCGTATCTGGTGGCGTCTACGGTGGTGACGCCCATCTACGGCAAGTTGAGTGATCTCTATGGCCGCCGCGCCATGCTGACGACGGCTATTGTCCTGTTCGTGCTGGCTTCGGTGGCATGTGCACTGGCGACCAGCATGCCGATGCTGCTGTTTGCGCGCGTGCTGCAAGGGCTGGGTGGTGGCGGGCTGATTTCGGTATCGCAGGCCACGATTGCCGATGTGGTGCCGCTGCGCGAGCGTGGCCGCTACCAGGGCTATGTGAGCGGCATGTGGGCCATGGCCAGCCTTGCCGGCCCGGTGATCGGCGGCTATCTGACGCATTACCTGTCGTGGCGCTGGATTTTCTGGATCAACCTGCCGCTGGGCATCGTCGCGCTGCTGGTCGTGCGCCGCACGCTGCGGCATCTGCCGGTGGCGCATCAGCGTCGCCCCATCGACGTGCCGGGCGTGGTGCTGTTTGCCGGCGGGCTGACCGCGCTGTTGTTGATGATTACCCGTGTGGGGCAGGGCACGCCGCTCACGCAGCCCGAAAACCTTGGCCTGCTGGCAGGTGCCGTGGTGTTGCTGGGCGCGTTTGTCTGGCAAGAGAACCGTGCCGTCGAGCCGATCATTCCGCTGTCGATGTTCCGGGTGCGCACGGTCACGATCTGCTGCCTGGCGCTGTTCCTCTGCTTCTTCCAACTGATTGCCACGTCGGTGCTGATGCCGCTGCGCTTCCAGATGGTGGCGGGCGCCAGCCCCGATGCTGCGGCACTGCGCCTCGTGCCGCTCACCTTGTCAATTCCGCTTGGCGCCTTCATTGCCGGCAAGTGGATGACGCACAGCGGCCGCTACAAGCCCCTCATGCTGGGTGGCGCGTGCGTGGTGCCGTTTGCCGTGGCTTCGCTTGGTTTGCTAGACCCGCATAGCGTATTAGCGTTGACCCTTGCGATGATCGTGCTCGGCCTGGCGATTGGCGTGCAGTTTCCGACCAGCTTGGTCGCCACGCAAAACGCTGTGCCGCCGCAGACGGTGGGCCTGGCCACGGCGCTGACGGCCTTCTCGCGCCTGCTGGGTGGCGCGGTGGGTGTGGCGGTGCTGACGTCCGTGCTGATTGCGCTGCTGCGTCAGGCTGCGCCTGAAGCGCATGTGGCGGCCGGCGGCGATGTATTGATGGACCTTTTCCACGCCGCGCTTGCCAGCAGCGGCGCCGATGCCGAGGCCTTGCAGCGCGCAGGCGAAAGCGCCTTCAGGCATCTGTTCTTCTTTGCGGCTGCCGTGTCGGTGGTCTCGCCGCTGCTGATCATCCGGCTGGAAGAGAAGGCGCTGCGCGGCAAGGTGTCGCTTGCCGAAGCCATCGAGTAACGCGCGGACGCACTAGGTCGTTGCGGGCGCCAGTGCGCGGTGCCTGGCCCGGCGCGCGACGCTGCCCTCATATAGCGCCCAGCGCAGCGTGGGCGCCACGGTGCGCATGGCTGCCGACGCAAACGCTGCCTGCAGCGGCGGCCGCTTGAGATCGAGCATTTGTATCGCCCACGGCGGCAGCAACTGGATGCCCGCATCCAGGAAGAGGCGTACCGCCGGGCGCAACCCCGGGCGCGGCGCCTGCCACGTCATCAACACCTCCACCACCGTGCGCGTGCGATCGCTGGCCACCAGCTCGGCGCGCATCGCATTCAGGTAGGTCTGCACGGCTGCCCGCGATTTCGGCACGTCGCGCGCGCCGAGCATCTCGGCCACCAGCGAGGTCTCTTCAAAATAACGATCCTGCTGGGCGCCGCTGAGATTGCCATCTACGTAGCGCAGATAGCCCGCCAGGAAGCTCGACATCTCGGCCACGTGCACCCAGGTGAGCAGGTCTGGGTCGTTGGCTGAATACGGCCGGCCATCGGGCGCGATGCCCTGCACGCGGTCGTGGATGGTTTTCACGCGCTCGATGAGCGCCAGTGCATCCTGGCGGCTGCCGTACGTGGTGCCTGCCACGAACTGGGCGGTGCGGCCCAGGCGCCCTTGCAGGTCTTCGCGAAAGTTGGAGTGGTCCCACACGCCGGCCAGCGCACGCGGGTGCAGCGCCTGCAACAACAGCGCGCTAATGCCACCGGCCATCATCGCCGGAAAATCGGCATGCACCTTCCAGCAGACCGCGTCGGGGCCGAACAGGCCCGGGTCGCCTGGCGGCGAGGCAATGTCGAGGGTGAGGCTGCCGGTGGCGCGCGTAAGGCCACGGACCTGGTTGGCGATGCGTTCGCGAATGGCGACGAGTGGCGAGGGCATGGTGCCGGAAGTGCTGGGAAGCACGAGGCGAAGAAGCGTTCATTTTACCGAGCCGCATCGGAGCACGCCTTGGCTGTCGTGATGACAGAACGCCGCATGGCCGATGTGCATCCGCAGGACCATTTGTTGCGAGACTGAGGGCGTTAGCGCCTCCTAGAATGAAGACCAATTCCACAAAAACGCCGTTTATGACCTTGCACCGACATCCCGCCTGGCTGCGCCCGATTGCCCTGCTTGCGCTGGTGGCCGGCCTATGCCTGAGCCCCGCCTCGCGCGCGGCAGACAATGCGCAGGGCCTGCGCGACAAATATCAGAGCGTGGCGTCCCAGTTGGCTGACAACCCGTTCCACCGCCCGCTGGCGTTGGAATCCACCGAGACGCCCACCATGCTCCAGGGCGACATTTACAGCGTGGTCGATTACCCGTTCGCTACGGTGAGTGGTGCGTTGAGTGACGCGACGCAAGGCCCCGGCAACTGGTGCGACGTGCTGATCCTCCACCTGAACATCAAGTATTGCCGCGCCGGGTCCGGGCCCCGTGGCACCGTGCTCGACGTGAATCTGGGTCGCAAGGTTGAGCAGAGCTTGTCGGCCAGCTATCGGCTGGAGTTCAACTACCGCCCCGTTGCAAACAGCGCAGATTACTTTCGCGTGGAACTGAATGCCGAGTCCGGCCCGTTCAGCACGAAGGATTACCGCATCATGCTGGAGGCCATTCCGGCCCCGGCCGGCGGCAATCGCACCTTTCTGCATCTGACGTACTCGTACGGTTATGGCACCGCAGGGCGGCTGGCCATGCGCACGTATCTGGGCACGGTCGGCAGCGACAAGGTGGGTTTTACAAAGACGGCAGAATCCTCAGCCGCCGTACCTGAATATGTGGGCGGTGTGCGAGGCTTGCTAGAGCGCAACACGATGCGCTACTACCTCGCCATCGATGCCTATCTGAAGGCGTTGTCGGCGCCGCCCGACAAGCGCCTGCAGCAGCGGCTGAACACGTGGTTCAACGCGACCGAGCAATACCCGCGCCAGTTGCATGAAGTGGAGCGGCAGGACTACCTGCAGATGAAGCGCCACGAAGTCGAGCGCCAGCAGACGGCGCAGTAACGCTTCAGGCGGGCCGGTAGACCTTGGCGAAGCGCTGTGCCTGCACGACGCCGTAGTCGCCGGGGGCGTATTGGAGCACCCAGTCACCGGGCTGGCCGTGCAGCACATCGCCGGCTTCGGAGCGCGCCATCGAGAACGCTTCGCTCATCTGCCTGGCAAGCACCACGCTCGGGCGGTTGCGATAAGCGCCGGCCTGCCCATGTGCGAGCGATGCATCGGCGGGAACGTACTTCGCATCGAAACGTTCGCGCGAGACCACCCAGCGGTCGCCCGTTGAACCGGTGATCAGCGCATCGCCGGGCGCGTAGCGGTTGGGGCCTTCCAGGCTCATCAGCTCGCCGGCTTCGGCGGCAAAGTCGACGTGGACGGTCTCGTCCTTGACGAAGGGGCGGGCGGCGGGGTCCGTGCGTAGGTCGACGTGTTGCAGCGTGGGCATGAGGTGACGCGAAAGCGATGAAGGCGAGGTCGGGCGAAAGGCCATAAGCGTAGCGCAAATGGCATGGCTGCAGCGTGGTGGGATTGCCGTTGCGGCTGCTTTCCAGCATCTTGTGGCGTGTCGGGCAGTCCGATCGTGCGCGATTTTGCCCAGACAGCATTCGCTGAATGACACCGGCTTCTTTCGTCGATGTCTCATGCCAAGGACTCCATCGTGACCGCATGTGAACCCCACGCGCCATCCCAACTGACCGAACTCGACATGGCACTGCTGCGTCAGGCAATTGCGGTGGCCGACGACGCACGCAAGCGCGGGCGCCATCCGTTCGGCGCACTGGTGGCCGATGAACACGGCAACGTGATCGCCAGCGCGGGCAACAACTCGATGCCGCCCGAAGGCGACCCCACGCAGCATGCCGAGCTGGCGGCCGCGGCGGCAGCGGCCAGGATCCTGTCGCCCGAGCAGCTTGCGCGTTGCACGCTGTACACCAGTGCCGAGCCTTGCTGCATGTGCTCGGGCGCCATCTACTGGTGCAACATCGGCCGCGTGGTCTATGCGTTGTCGGAGCACCGTCTGTTGACGCTTACGGGCGACCACCCAGAAAACCCGACGTTCTCGCTGCCATGCCGCGAGGTGTTTGTACGCGGCCAGCGCCAAATCGACGTGCACGGCCCGCTCATCGAAGACGAAGCCGCGCAATCGCACATCGGCTTCTGGGGGTGAGCGCCATGAACGTTCAAGATCGTCATGCTTTGTAGGGGCGTGTAAGCAACGGCGATAGAGCGATGGGCCGATCGCGCGCACAAGACTGCAGCTCAATTGTGCGGGGTGCGCATGCTCATCGATCGGTCCGTCATCGCCACGTACAAGCCCGACGCGCTGCAAGACACGATCGTCGACATGGAAGGCTGGGCGATGCCGCTTGACGCTGACCCGTCAGTCGAGACCGGCCAGATTTTGGGCGGCAACTACCGGCGCGTGTTCGAGGCGACGGTGGGTTGATCGGGACCCGTGCTCTTTCTCACGGGCCAACGCGTGGTACGCAAGCGCTATAGGGCAGAAGCGATGGCGCCCATAGAGTGGTCTCGCCCTCTGCGGTTTGCTGTCTGTCGGGGGCATTTCTTTCACTCTTTGCGGAGCCCACCATGCCCCAAGCATTGCGCATCTATCAACTGGAATTCACCCAGAACAACGTCTCGGCCGGCAGCCTGCATACCAATCTGCAGACGTACGCTGCGCCCATCGCCCTGAGTGGTCAGCGTTTCATCGTCGGTATTCGGCTGAACGAGCGCGGACTCCGCGATCTGCTCGGACACTTCTACTCCAACGGCCCCGCCATCATGCGTGTCGAGCACACCGACCGAAATGACTACGACCGCGCCGTCTGGACGCAGATCAACAACATCGTGAACAACGCCACCAATGCCAACATTGAGGTCGATTGGTAGGCTTGGAAGCGGGCAGCGGCGCCCGGCCGATGATGGCGCGGACGTAGTAGAAGATCGTGGCGCGTGCATGCGGGTGGGTGAGCGCGCCAGCCTAGACGTCCGCCCGCCGTCCGGTCAATGCCGCATGCGCGCGCGGTAGCGGACATTGGCGGTGTGATTGGCGTGTGGCCCAATGCGGCGGATCTTCCCAATCTCGATGCCATGGCGAAGGGCATCAAGCGCATGGCCGATGTGGTGGGCGTGGCGCACGTGGGGCTGGGCACCGACATGCTCGGTTTTATCCGGCCGCCGGTGTTCACCGGTTACGCGCAGTTGCCGACGCTGGCCACGGCGCTGCTGAAAGCGGGGTTCACTTCAGTGGAAACGGGCCAGATTCTGGGTGGCAATTACCGGCGCGTGTTCGAGGCGACGGTGGGTTGATCGTGGCCCGCAGGGCGCCAGGCAATGACGCCTTGCGGGCCCGATCACCGCACTTCCCCGTGTGCGCCCTGCGTTGCTGCGTTCCTGCGTATTAGCGGTCGTACTCGACCGACGTGGTGAAGTTCAGATCCAGCGGGTCTGCCCACGACATGTTGGTGAACGACATGTCTTGCGCGCCAGACCAACCCGTCACGGCGGGGAAGGCCACCCCCTGATCACCCGCCACATTCACGGTGAGCGTGGTCCCGGGCGCTGCCGGTGCGGCGCGGCCCACACCGTTCACGAACACCGTCGACTGGCCCGACATCGTGGAACGGATCTGCACGTTGACGCGCTTCACGAATGGCACGCCCGCCTTGGTCGTCCACGTGACGGGCAAGGTGGCGCCGCCTGCAAACGTTGATGCCGTGCCCGGGGTGAGGATGTCGCGCGTGGTCTGCGAGATGTCTTGCCACGTGTATTGGCGCAGCGCATCGGGCGAGGGCGACGGCGTGCGCAGCCGCACCGTGTACGTCTTGGACGGCTGGCTCGTAACACCGCCCTGATAGATGGCGATCGTGTAGGCGCTGAACGGCGTGATGGTCGCCAGCTCCGATGCCGTCAGTTGCGGCTTGGCCCAGGCCGTGTTGTTGCGCGGTGCATCGCCGGGCCACGTGAAGCTGCCCTGGTTGGCCGGGTCCTGTGCCACGCCTGCCAGGCGGAAGTTATTGCGGCAGGAGCTTTGCTTGGCAAGCAGAGCGAGTTGCGCCGGGGTCTGGCTCGCGCCAACCTGCGCACGGATATTCAGCGTGTCGCACGTGCCCGAAGAGGGCTGCAGGAACACGCCATTGCGCAGACCGGGCCCCGTAACAATCGCAAAGTCGACCGGCGTGCCGGCGGCGTCCGCGATGCCCACCTGCATGTTGATCGAATCGACAAACGCGTTGGTGCCCGTCAGCGCGGTGGCGCTGTTCAGCCAGTCCCACTTCTGCGCGTTGGCGTTGACTTTCGTGAACACGGCGCGCTGGTTGCCGACGATGCGCCAGCCGTTGTCGCCGCTGGCGCGTGAGGCAGGTTGTACCGCCACTTGCACGTGCTGCTGCATGCCGTCGCGAAGGCCATCGGCGCGGGTCCAGGCGAGCTTGACCCACAACGTGTCACCGCTGCTGGATGCTATGCGGATGATCTCCGGCAGGCTGAAGCTGGCGTTGTTCATCGCGTCGTCGGCAAACAGGCCCGGATTGCCCCCGCCCGATGCCGGGCCGAACTCCTGGTCAGCCGTCATGCCGTTGTTCAGGTAGGCCGACGGCACGCCGTTGATGAGCGCGCCATTGGCCACGTCATCCACGAAGATCTGGCCGCAAACTGGCACGCTGCCGGCCGTGCGCGCCGCACCCGTGGAGCCAGCAAAACACTGGTTCAGCGCCGTTTGCAGCGCAGCAAGGTCCGAGGCGGTCGGCAGGTTGGCGACGGGGTTGCCATTGATGGTCGCCACGCTGGGCAGGCTCGCCTTGTCGCTGGGCTGGGGGGCTACGCCCGGCGCAAGCTGCAATTGCGCAGGCGTATCGCTCGACGCGCCCGCCACAGAGCTGATCTGCACGCTGCCATCCGGCAGCACGTTCACCTTCAGCTGGTCGAGCAGGCGGTCGAGCCCCGGTGCGCCGGCCGTCAACGGGCCCGAGATCAGATCCACCCCGGTGTTGCCGGTGGCGGCCAGCAGGTCGGCCAGGGCGGCGGCATAGGCGGCCACTGTGCTTGAGACGGTTTGCGCGGTCACCTTGCTCTGCAGCAGGCCCGTGTTGCCCAGAAGCTTGCTCGGGTTGTCGCCCACGATGGTGGCGGCAATGGCATTGGTGATGGGCGTGATGTTGATTGTCTGGCTGCCGGCACTGGCGGACAGCGCGATCAGCGTAGCTTGCGAGTCGGCCACGTTGCCGGCCGCCGACAGCACGAACGGCGCGGCAAGACCCGTGACCGTGCACTGGAAAGCCCCCGTGGTGGCGTTGGCCGGGCAGTCGACCGACTTGCCGGCTGCGTCCATCAGCGTAACCGTCGCGCTTTGCATGGCCGCGCCCGTGGCGGCGACGCCGCTGACGGTCTGTGCCGCCGGAACGTTGGTGCCGGGCGATGTGCTGGCGTTGCTGCCGGAATCGCTGCCGCCGCAGCCCGACAGGGCAAGCGTGGCCAGTGCGATTGCAATGGGGGTGAGTTTCATGGAGTCCTCCGCTGGATCGTGGGTGCGCCGTGCATGCGACGCCGTTATTCGGCACGGAGATTCTCAAGTCGGCACTATGCGCCCGCATCATTCATTTGGAGGAAAGCGTCGCCAAATGAATGATGTTGAGCAACGCACGCGCGTGCTAAGTTATGTGCCCATAACATCACCGCAGCCACTTGGTTCTCACAGAGTGAGCATGGCGGGCGCCAAGGCCAGACAGCCATCCTTCGGGGGAGGGACGCGTGCTCAAAGACCAGCTTATTGGTGATCTGTACGAAGCTGCGGTAACGCAGGAAGGGTTTCTGGACGTGTTCCAGGGCGTGACCGAATCGCTTGGTGCCGACCTGTTCCACATGTTCAGTTGGGACGCCGTGCGCAATGCGCCTCAGCTTTCGGTCTACTCCCCGAAGCAGGGGCTGGACGACACCATCGGGCTATACGACAGGTACTACGGCGCACTGGACCCCCGACGCGGTTTTGTCGAACGTGCGAGCGTGCGCGAGTTTGCCTTCTGCCAGGATTACCTGTCCGATGCGTATGTTGAGCGCAGCGAATTCTTCCAGGACTATCAAATCCCTGCGGGTTTCCGTTACCTGATGGGCGTGCGCCTGGAGCGCCCCGGCAGCAGCGACATCCTGCTCGGCATGTTGCGCGCACACGGCCGGACGCCCTTTTCTGACGAGGATCGCTTCAACGCTGCTGGCATGACCGACCACCTGCAGCGCACGATCAACCTCTGGCGGGATACACGCGTGCTGCATCGCGATGCAGCACTCGGCGCCGAATTGATGGAGCAGCTTGGCCTGGCCGTATTCGCGCTCGGGCGGGACCAGCGCGTGCTGTTTGCCAATGCGCAAGCCGAAGCGTTGCTGCGCGCATCGACTTGCCTGCGGCTGGAGCACGGCCGACTGACAGCCGCGTTTGCTGCCGACAACGATGGCCTGCAAGCCGCACTGGCGCGGGTGGCGAAGTCACGCAAGGGCGAGAGCTTTGCCGTGCGGCCGGCGCTCGGGGCGCCACACGAAGTCTTTCTCGGCATTTCGCAATTGCCCATGAATGCCGCGCATGCCGCGTTTGGCGATGCCGCCATGCTGGTTACGGCCCGGCGCAAGGGCGATGCCGCACCGGTGACAGCCATGCAGCTGCGCCAGGCGTTCGGTTTGTCAGCGGCAGAGGCGGCGGTGGGCGAAGCACTGATTGCCGGCAAGACACCCGACGAATATGCGGCCGACGCCAACGTCGCCATGTCGACCGTGCGCTCGCAACTGCGGGCCATCTTCGAGAAGACCTGCACGCGCTCCCAGGCAGAAGCCGTGGGGACGATGCTTTGGGTGCTGTCGCAGCGCAGGCCGCAAGGCTAGGCGGGCGTCAAGAAAACACCGGGCGGAAGAAGCTGCGCTCGTAGCTGACGATGCAGCCGGTTTCCTCGGCGTAGTGGATGGCCGCCATGCAATCGGGGTCGGTCTTGGCGCGCTCGCGATAGACCTCGTAGGTCGCCAGACTCGGGAACGAGAATAAGGCCAGCGCGACGTTGTTCGCCCCTTCCGATGGGAGAAAGTAGCCGTGGTGCTGGCCGCCGAATTTCTCGACGAGCGGAATCCACATCTTTCCGTAGGCTTCGAATTCGACAAGCCGTGCCGGGTTGATGATGTAGCGGAGGAAGCAGGTGATCATGGCGCGTGTGGTGAGGTCGGGAGCGCGCCAGCCTAAACGCCCGCCCGCGGTCCGGTCAATGCCATATGCGGGCGGCGTGCTCAGTAGTACCGCAGTTCTGTCGCCTTGCCGTGGAACACCTTGTACGAATAGATCGTGTAGCCGACGATGGTTGGCAGCACAATCGCCACGCCCACCAGCATGAACTCGAGCGATTCCGGCGCACTGGCGGCCTGCCAGATGTCGAGCCTGTCCACAACAAGATACGGAAAGAGGCTGTAGGCCAGGCCATTGAAGGCCAGCAGGAAGATGGCGCCGGTGCCGACAAACGGCGCCCAGATCAGGTGTTCGTCACCCTTGGCAATCTGCTGTGGCAGGCGGCGCAGTACCCAGTCGATCAGCAGGAACAGCACGATCGTCACCAGCGGCACGGGCGCCAGCAGGATGATGTTCGGTAACGCAAACCACTTGTCGAACACGCGTGTGCTGACCCACGGCGTTGCCAGCGACACGGCGGCCACGCCTAGTGCGGTGAACCACAGGCTGCCGCGTGCCCATTGGACCGCGCGCAATTGCAGCGCACCTTCGGTCTTCATGATGAGCCACGTGGCGCCCAGCAGCAGGTAGCCGGCAATCAGGCCGCCCGCCGTGCAGATCGCAAAGATGACGTTGGCTGCGTCGTACTGGAAGCCCGTGATGTACAGCCCGAGCATCAGACCCTGCGCTGCGGTGGCAATGACGGAGCCGGCATAGAACGCGCGGTTCCACCACGGCTTGTGGTGCGCGCGCGCCTTGACGCGAAAGTCGAATGCCACGCCACGCAGAATGAGGCCGAACAGCATCAGCGTCACCGGCAAATACAGCGCGCCCAGGATCTCGCCATGCGCCGCCGGAAAGGCCACCAGCAGCAGCCCGACCCCGAGCACGAGCCAGGTTTCGTTGGCGTCCCAGAACGGGCCGATGGAGGCGATCATCGTGTCTTTTTCGGCGTCGTCGGCGCGGCGCAGCAGGATGCCGACGCCCAGGTCATAGCCGTCGAGCACAACGTAGGCGAGCACGGCAATGCCCATCAGGGCCATGAAGACCATCGGCAGCCAGCCGGCGGGTTGGGTGAGGTCAGGGATGGTGCTCATGCGTGGCTCGCGAGGGGCGCAGAAAATTGAGAGGTGTGCTTGCCGGGGATGTCGGCATCCGTCGGGTCGATGGCTCCACCGGCCTTCCGGGCCAGATAGAAGACCACGCCGATGTAGGAGGCGATGAGGAACGCGTACAGCGCGAGATACATCGCCAGCGTGCTGCCGATCATCCGCGCGGGCACGGACGACGCAGCCTGCGCGGTGGTCAGCACGCCATAGACGAGCCACGGTTGCCGGCCGATCTCGGTGACGTACCAGCCGGCCACCACGGCCACCCAGCCTGAGAACGTCATGGCGACGAGGGCGCGTGCCAGCCAGTTCGGTAGTTCACCATTGCGGCGGAGGCGCCAGGCGCTGGTCCACGACACCGCCAGCATTAGCAGCCCGACGCCCACCATCAGGCGGAAGGCGAAGAACACCGGCAGCACGGGCGGGTGCTGGTCGAACTGGTCGAGCCCCCGCACCTCGCCGTCGAGCGAATGCGTGAGATACAGCGACGCCAACTTCGGCACCGCAATCTCGTAGCGGTTGCTGTGCGAAGCCGCATCGGGAATGCCGAACAGCACGGCGGGCACGCCACGTTCGGTTTGCCAGATGCCTTCCATCGCGGCCAGCTTGGCCGGTTGATGCTCCAGCGTGTTGAGACCGTGCGCGTCGCCGGCGGCAATCTGCAGCGGGATCAGCATCGCCGCGAGCACCACGCCTGTCTTGAGCGCCGCACGCACATCGCCACCGCGGTCATTGCGCAGCCAGCGGTAGGCCGATACCCCCGCCAGCAGGAATGACACCGTCAGCCCCGAGGCCAGCAGCATGTGCGTGAACCGATACGGGAACGACGGGTTGAAGATGATCGCCAGCCAGCTTTGCGGATGTGCGCGGCCGTCGATCATCACGTAGCCGGCGGGTGTCTGCATCCACGAGTTGAGCGCGATGATCCAGAACACCGAGATGGTCGTGCCCAGCGCAACCAGGAACGTCGCGAATGTATGGATGCGCGGGCTCACGCGGCCTGTGCCGAACAGCATGATCCCGAGAAAGCTGGCCTCCAGAAAGAACGCGGTCAGCACTTCATACGCCAGCAGCGGCCCGGCGATGTTGCCGACGGTATTCATATAGCCGGGCCAGTTTGTGCCGAACTGAAAGCTCATCGTCACGCCGGACACCACGCCCAGCGCGAACGTCAATGCAAAGACCTTTACCCAAAGGCGATATGCGGCCATCCAGGCTTCGTTGCCGGTCTTGCGATAGCGCAGCTTGAAGAACAGCAGCACCCACGCAAGCGCGATGCTGATGGTGGGAAAGAGGATGTGGAACGTGATGTTGGCGCCAAACTGGATGCGCGCCAGGACAACGGGATCGAGCGACATGGTTTTTCTTGATACGGGGCTACTTCGATTTGCCGCCAACGACAACGGCAAGCTTGTTCTTCATCTCCAGCAGCTTGTGCACCTTGGAGCCCATCTTCATGAGTTGCTGCAACGATTCGGCGTCGAGTTTCTGCACGTCGTCAAACCAGTTGGTCATGAGCGTGATGAGCTGGTACATCTCCTTCATGCGCGCCTGGGCGTGGCGGTCATCCGGATCGGTCGGGGATTCGAGCATCACGTCGCGCAGCAGCGAGAGCGTGGGATCGATCTCGCGCTTGCGGCGCTCCTCGGCCAGCGTGCGGAAGATGGTCCAGATGTCGTCCGGGGCGGAGAAATATTCGCGCCGGTCGCCCGGCTTGTGCGACAGCCGCACGAGCTTCCACGACTCCAGCTCCTTCAGCCCGATGCTTACGTTTGAGCGGGAGAAGCCCAGCGCCTCGGCGATCTCGTCCGCGTTGATCGGCTCGCGCGCGGCGTAGAGCAATGCGTAGATCTGCCCGACGGTGCGGTTGATGCCCCAGCGGCTGCCCATCTCGCCGAAATGCAGGACGAAGCGCTGTTTCAAGGGGGAGAGTTGCATTGTTTTGATCTTTCTCAATTTTTAGGAATTTCTGAAAGTTTAGCCCCCGTTGCCGCCCTTGGGATGTGACGCGCTGTCGCGGCGCGCGTGGGACGCTGCCCGCGGCCGAAGGTGCTCCAAGTGTGAGATTGGTTCACAAGAAAACGTGTGGCGCTTCAATATCGTGCTTTGTATCTTATTTTTCCGTCAACATTTAACGCAAATAAGGTATTACCGGACTCGGCGTGCAGAAGTCATCCGTGTCGCCTGCTGGCGGAAGCGAGGAAGAAGGCGGGTATAGCAGATAAGAATCATTTTCAAGAATGCAGTATCTGCTCGGGCAGGTGAATGGGTGTTGGCTGCAAAACTAGGTTATCGGGTCTTAATAAATCCAGTTATGTGCCGATAATCCGTTGCGAAGTAAATCATCAAAGGAGATCCCCCCATGCGTGTCAACGAACCTGTTACCCAGCACGAATACGAGTTCCCGGACAACGCCACGCTCATGTCGACCACCGACACCCAGAGCTACATCGCCTACGCGAATGCAGCGTTTGTGGAGGTGAGCGGTTTTTCCCGCGAAGAGATTGAGGGCCAGCCACATAACATCGTGCGCCACCCCGATATGCCAACCGAGGCATTTGCCGATATGTGGGCCACGCTCAAGGCGGGGCAGCCATGGACGGCGCTGGTCAAGAACCGCCGCAAGGATGGCGACCATTATTGGGTGCGAGCCAACGCGACGCCCGTGGTGCGTAACGGACGGGTCAGCGGCTATATGTCGGTGCGCACCAAGCCCACGCGCGAGGAAATCGCCGCGGCCGAAGCGCTCTACAAGGATTTCCGCACCGGTCAGGCGGGCAGCCGCAAGTTTCACAAGGGCCTGATCGTGCGAACGGGCTTGATGGCCTGGCGTTCGGTGTTCCAACTGATGCCGGTGCGCTGGCGCATCCGGCTCACCTTCCTCACATTGCTGCCCGCGTTGCTGGCGGCGGCGTGGGCGTTTGGTCTCTCCGGCGCGGCGCTCGGCGGTTTTGCCGGCGCGTTGCTCGTGGCGCTGGCGCTGGCCTCATGGTCATTGAAGGTGCAGATCGCCACGCCGCTCGAAAAGTTGCAGGAACTTGCGCTGAGCGTGGCCTCGGGCGAGAGCCGGAAAGTCGCCATCGCAGACCGCGTGGACGAGATCGGCATGACGTTGCGCACGATCAGCCAGCTCGGGCTGATGTTCCGCTGGTTGATCGACGATGTGGCCGAGCAGGTTGTCAACGTGCAGTCGGCCAGCCAGGAGATTGCCAAGGGCAACGGCGACATCAACACCCGCACCGAGCAGGCCGCCGCGAGCCTGGAAGAAACCTCCAGCTCCATGACGCAAATGACCGCCACGGTGGCCAGCAATGCAGAGACAGCGGGGCAGGCGAATACGCTGTCGGGCGCGGCCACGCAGGCGGCGGTCAACGGCGGCCGTGCCATGGAGCAGGTGGTGGCCACCATGGGCGCCATCACGCAGAGTGCCAAGCAGATTGCCGACATCATCGGCGTGATCGACAGCATTGCCTTCCAGACCAACATCCTGGCACTCAATGCCGCCGTGGAGGCCGCGCGTGCCGGCGAACAAGGTCGGGGTTTTGCCGTCGTGGCGGGCGAGGTGCGCGCGCTTGCGCAGCGCAGCGCAGGTGCAGCCAAGGAGATCAAGGAGCTGATCGGCACCAGCGTTGACAAGGTCGAATCGGGCGCGCGGCTGGTGGACGATGCCGGCAAGACCATGGACGACATCGTCGAGCAGGTCAAAAAGGTCTCCGCCATGATCGCCGACATCAGTCTGGCGACGGCGCAGCAGACCGACGGCATCACGCAGGTCAGCCAGGCGGTCAACCATCTGGATCAGGTCACGCAGGAGAACGCCACGCTGGTCGGCCAGAGCGCGGCGGCGGCCGAGGGCTTGCGCATTCAGGCCACGCGCCTGGTGGAGGCGGTGAACGTGTTCCGTTGAGCACGATGCAATTGCAAAAACCGTGTGAGCGCCACATCGCGATTGTGCTGTCTTCGCCTACTATGCCTGTGCGGTAACGTCCCTCAAAACGCACATTCTTTGGAGC
Organism: Burkholderiaceae bacterium 26; assembly: GCA_000955795.1. Taxonomy (GTDB): domain Bacteria; phylum Pseudomonadota; class Gammaproteobacteria; order Burkholderiales; family Burkholderiaceae; genus Ralstonia; species Ralstonia chuxiongensis. Next base: position 209,543 of record JYOB01000001.1, on the reverse strand, counting down.
GCGAACATGGCCTCACACGGTTTGATTGCCTGGTTGATCATTGGCGCGGTGGCGGGCTGGCTGGCCGGCATCCTGGTCAAGGGTGGCGGTTTCGGCATCTTCGTCGACATCGTGGTCGGCATCGTCGGTGCCTTCATCGGCGGATGGCTGGCTGGGGTGCTGGGCATCTCGCTGGGCGGCGGGTGGATCGGCTCGATCATCACGGCGGTGATCGGTGCAGTGATCCTGCTGTTCATCATTCGGCTGATCAAGCGCGCATAGCGCAAGGAAGCACCAGTCCCAAGAACGGCGGTGGATGGCAGTGTCATCCAACCGCCGGATTTCAACACGCACCCCATCACCTAGACTGGTTGAACCAAGGGCAGCCGCGCCGCGCCACAAGCGCCGGCACGGCCGGTACACGCTAACCCAGCGAGGCCACCATGTCTGACCAGCTCACCACCGCACCGCAAGAACTCTACGAAGGGTTCGAGATTCACGTTGTGCCAAGCCCGACGCGGGCAAACTCCACGCGCTACACCTACACCGGCTACGTGTGCCACCCGGGCGCCGATCCTCAGTTGTCCGGTCACGTCGTGCCCTTTCATGCTGACGGGGACGACACCTTCCGCAGCCCAGAAGAGGCCATGGAGGAAGCCGTGCACGTGGCGCGCAGCATTGTCGACGGCACGCATCCGGATCTGTCGGTGCTGTCGATCGTGACGCACGGCTACTGACGCCGATACCTGCCGACATCTGGTCCGGCGGCTCCCTCAAATCGGTCCTGCACGTGATGCACCGGTCGCCATTGGCGGCCGCCGACGCATTTGCTGTGCCGCACCATCCCGAATCGCATCTGCACCGAAACCGTGCGATGCAGTGCTCGCGCATGAGGCACGCACCCCGGCCGATTTCGAGCGCATTTCCTGCAAACCGCGATAGCACAAGGCTTTGCGCGCCTGGCATACCTGTTGCATAGCAACATTGCGCGGGTCAAAGGCGATTCGTGCTCTTCGTGGTGAAGGCCCTGGTGCTCAGGGCTAATTGGACAACGGCGTCCCAGAACTCGGCTCTTGCAGCCCTGTTCTCGGACGCCTTTCTTTTTTTTGGCCCCTGATTGGGATTCAACATGACCGGCAAAGCCACCCGAATCGACCTGTTCAGCCTGCGTACGCCGCAGATGCGCGCCTTCCACCTGACGTGGCTCGCGTTCTTCGTGTGTTTCTACGCATGGTTTGCCTGCGCGCCGCTCATGCCGGTGCTCAAGGGCGAGTTCCACCTCACGCCCGGCCAGATCGCCAACATCAACATCGCCGCAGTGGCGGTGACGATCCTGGTGCGGTTGCTTGTCGGCCCGCTGTGCGATCGCTTTGGCCCGCGCAAGACCTATACCGGTTTGCTGCTGCTGGGGGCCATCCCGGTGCTGGGCGTGGCGCTCGCGCAAAGCTACGAAACCTTCCTCTTCTTCCGCCTGGCGATCGGCGCGATTGGCGCGAGCTTCGTCATCACGCAATACCACACGTCGGTCATGTTCGCGCCCAACGTGGTGGGCACGGCTAACGCGGCGGCTGCCGGCTGGGGCAACGCGGGCGGCGGTGTCGCACAAGGCACGATGCCGCTGCTGCTGACCGCCATCGTGATGATGGGCGTGACGCAGAGCATGGGCTGGCGCCTCGCCATGGTGGTGCCGGGCGTGGCGATGCTGATCGTCGCGGCGCTCTACTGGCGTTATACGCAGGACTGCCCGGAAGGCAATTTCAGCGCGCTGCGCGCTGCCGGAAAGACCATCGAAGGCGGCAAGAAGGGCGGCTGGGGCAGCTTCGTGGCAGCCGCTGGTAACTATCGTGTGTGGCTGCTGTTCATCACCTACGGCGCGTGCTTTGGCGTGGAGATCTTCATCCACAACATCGCCGCCACCTATTACGTCGACCACTTTGGCCTTTCGCTGTCGGGCGCAGGCATGGCTGCGGCGAGCTTCGGTCTGCTGGCGCTGTTTGCACGCGCGCTGGGCGGCATCGTGTCGGACCGCGTGGCAGCCAAGCGTGGCCTGGATGCGCGTACTCAACTGCTGTGCTTGCTGATGGTGGGCGAGGGCCTGGGCCTGTTCGGTTTCGCCCATGCAGGAAGCGTGACGGTGGCGGTGCTCGCGATGCTCGGTTTCGGCCTGTTCACGCACATGGCGTGCGGCGCCACGTATGCGCTGGTGCCGTTCATTGACCGCCGCGCGCTGGGTGGCGTGGCCGGCATCATCGGCGCGGGCGGCAACGCCGGCGCGGTGGCGGCGGGCTTCCTGCTCAAAGGTATGGCCGACACGCAAGCCACGTTGTCGGTGCTCGGCGTGTTTGTGGCGCTGTCTGCCATCTGCGCGATTGCCGTGCGCTTCTCGCCAGAACACAAGGCGCGCGAGCAAGCGCTGTACGACAACACGCTGGCCGCCGCCGCCAACGCCTAACGCAGTCAAGGAGACATCACCATGACCATGAAGATCGTCGTCATTGGCCACGGAATGGTGGGCCATAAGTTTCTGGAAAGCCTGCTGCACACACCGGGCCATCACCTTCAGGTGACGGTGCTGTGCGAAGAGCCGCGCCCCGCATACGACCGCGTGCACTTGTCGGAATTCTTCACGGGCAAGACGGCGGAAGATCTCTCGCTCGTGGCCCCGGGTTTCTTTGATCGCGATGACGTGGTGCTCAAGCTCAACGCTCGCGCCACGGCCATCGACACCATTGCCAAAACGGTAACGGCCTCCACCGGCGAGGTGCTGCCGTACGACAAGCTGGTCATCGCTTCGGGCTCGTCGCCGTTTGTGCCGCCGGTGCCGGGCAAAGACCGCAAAGACTGCTTCGTCTATCGCACCATCGAAGACCTCGAAGCGATGGCCGAATGTGGCCAGCGTGCCAAGACGGGCGTCGTCATTGGTGGCGGCCTGCTGGGGCTCGAATGTGCCAAGGCGCTGCGTGACATGAACCTGCAAACGCACGTGGTCGAGTTTGCCGGCCGCCTGATGGCGATGCAGGTGGACGACGGCGGCGGCCGTATGCTGCGCCGGAAGATCGAAGACCTGGGCGTGACCGTTCACACGCAGAAGAACACCGCGGAGATCGTCGACGGCGAAACGGCGACGCATCGCCTGAACTTTGCCGACGGCACGCACCTGGAAGCCGACATGGTCGTCTTCTCGGCCGGCATCCGTCCGCGCGATGAACTGGCGCGCGCCTGCGGGCTGGAAGTGGGCGAACGCGGCGGCATCGTGATCGACTCCGAGTGCCGTACCTCGGCGCCGGACGTGTACGCGATTGGCGAATGCGCGCTGTGGGGCGGCAAGGTCTACGGCCTGGTTGCACCGGGTTACGAGATGGCGCGCATCACCGCCAAGCAGATCCTGGCCGCCGACGATGTGACAGAGTTCAGCGGCGCCGACATGAGCACCAAGCTCAAGCTGATGGGCGTGGATGTCGCCAGCCTGGGCGATGCGCAGGGCATCACGCCGGGCAGCCGCAGCGTGCAGTTCACCGACGAGCGCAAGCAGATCTACAAGAAGCTGGTGGTGTCGGAAGACGGCAAGTACCTGCTGGGCGGCGTGCTGGTGGGCGATGCGGCCGAATACGGCACGCTGCTGCAGATGATGCTCAACCGCATCGAGCTGCCCGAGGCGCCGGAATTCCTGATCCTGCCGCAGGCCGATGGCAACGCGCGCCCGGCGCTGGGTGTGGATGCACTGCCCGATAGCGCGCAGATCTGCTCGTGCAACGACGTATCGAAAGGCGCGCTGTGCCAGGCGGTGTGCGCCGGCGCCACCACCGTGGGCGCGCTCAAGGACGCGACCAAGGCCGGCACCTCGTGCGGCGGCTGCGTGCCGCTCATGACGCAGGTGATGAAGGCCGAGATGAAGAAGCAAGGTCTGGCCGTCAACAACCACATCTGCGAGCACTTTCCGTATTCGCGCCAGGAGCTGTATCACTTGGTGCGCGTGGGCCGCATCCAGTCGTTCGAAGCATTGCTGGAAGCGCACGGCAGCGGTATGGGATGCGACATCTGCAAGCCGGCCGTCGCGAGCATCCTCGCCTCGTGCTGGAACGACTTCGTGCTCAAGAAAGAGCACGCCGGCCTGCAGGATTCCAACGACTACTTCCTCGCCAACATCCAGAAGGATGGGACGTACTCCGTGGTGCCGCGCATGGCGGGCGGCGAAGTGACGGCAGATGGCCTGATCGCCGTGGGGCAGGTCGCCAAGAAATACGGCCTGTACACCAAGATCACGGGCGGCCAGCGTGTCGACCTGTTCGGCGCGCGTCTGGAGCAGTTGCCGCTGATCTGGGAAGAGCTGATTGCGGCCGGCTTCGAGTCGGGCCATGCCTATGGCAAGTCGCTGCGTACGGTGAAGTCGTGCGTGGGCTCCACATGGTGCCGGTATGGCGTGGGCGATTCGGTGGGCTTTGCGGTGGCGCTGGAGAACCGCTACAAGGGGTTGCGCTCGCCGCACAAGCTGAAGTTTGGCGTGTCGGGCTGCACGCGTGAATGTGCCGAAGCGCAGGGCAAGGATGTCGGCATCATCGCTACCGAAAAAGGCTGGAACCTGTACGTGTGCGGCAACGGCGGCATGAAGCCCCGTCATGCCGAACTGCTGGCGGCAGACCTCGACCAGGAAACGCTCATCAAGTATGTCGACCGCTTCCTGATGTTCTACGTGCGCACGGCCGACCGCCTGCAACGCACCAGCACGTGGCGCGACAACCTGGAAGGCGGCCTGGATTACCTCAAGGACGTGGTCATCAACGACAAGCTGGGCATCGTGGCGGAACTCGAAGCCGACATGCAGCACGTGGTCGAAACCTATCAGGATGAATGGAAGACGGCCGTGACCAACCCCGAGGTGCGCAAGCGCTTCCGTCACTTCGTCAACAGCGAAGCGAAGGATGCGAATGTCGTCTTTGTCGAGGAGCGCGGCCAGATCCGCCCTGCCACGGTGGAGGAGCGTGCCAAGACGCGGCCCGTGCGCATTCCTGTTGTTGCCGAAGCTGCTTGAGCCTGATAGAGGAAGAGGAGGACGTCATGCAAGCATCCCGTTGGACCCCGATCTGTGCCCTGGACGACATCGTTCCCAACACCGGCGTCTGCGCGCTGGTGGAAGGCGACCAGGTTGCCGTGTTCCGCGTGGGCGGCAACACACCGCAAAGCGTGTACGCCATCGGCAACTACGACCCGAACTCCGCCGCCGCCGTGCTCTCGCGCGGGCTGGTCGGCAACCTGGGCGAGCGCATTGTCGTCGCCTCTCCCATCTACAAGCAGCATTTCGACCTGACCACGGGCGAGTGCCTGGAAGCGCCGGCCAATTCCGTGCATGCCTACGCAACCAAGGTGGAAGACGGCAAGGTCTGGATAGCGGCATGAGCCGCAAGCCGTGAGCCGCGGCCATGGCCGCCGGCACTGAGTGAATCAAATGACCGACAACCTTCAGGAGAAGGCAGCATGAACGCCAAGACCGTACGCCCCAAGCTGGTCGTCATCGGCAACGGCATGGCCGGCATGCGCACGGTCGAAGAGTTGCTCAAGCTGGCGCCGGACCTGTACGACGTGACCGTGTTCGGCGAAGAGCCGCACGGCAACTACAACCGCATCCTGCTCTCGCCCGTGCTGGCGGGTGAGAAGCAGGTTGACGACATCATGCTCAACACGCGTGAGTGGTACGACGAGAACGACATCACGCTGCATGCGGGCGACCCGGTGGTCGCCATCGACCGCCCGCGCCGCACGCTGCGCTCGCGCGACGGCGTGGAGGTGCGCTACGACCGTCTGCTGATCGCCACGGGCTCGCGGCCGTTCATCCTGCCGGTGCCGGGGCACCTGCTTCCGGGCGTGATCGCTTTCCGCGACATTCAAGACGTGGAGACGATGCTGGAGGCGGCCCGCAACCACCGGCATGCGGTCGTCATCGGCGGTGGCCTGCTTGGGCTGGAAGCCGCCAACGGCCTGATGCGTCAGGGCATGGACGTGACCGTGGTGCACCTGCCCGACAGCCTGATGGAGCGCCAGCTCGACAAGCCGGCCGCCAAGCTGTTGCAGAAGGCGCTGGAGGCCAAGGGCCTGCGCTTCCAGCTGGGCGCGCATACGGCGGAGCTGCTTGGCACCGACCGTGTGACCGCCGTCCGCTTCAAGGATGGCACCCAAATTCCCGCCGACCTTGTCGTCATGACTGCCGGCGTACGCCCGAACATTGAACTTGCAAAGGCCGCCGGCCTGCACTGCGAACGCGCCATCATCGTCGACGACACGCTGCAAACCTACGACCCGCGCATCTACGCCGTGGGCGAATGCGTGCAGCACCGCAGCGCAACGTTCGGTCTGGTTGCACCCATCTGGGACCAGGCCCGTGTGTGTGCCGCGCACCTGGCCGGAGCCGGACACCGCCGCTATATCCAGCAGGCCACGGCAACCAAGCTGAAGGTCACGGGCGTGGACTTGTATTCCGCTGGCGATTTCATCGGCGGCGACGGCACCGAAGACATCGTGCTGCGCGACCCGCGCCGCGGCGTCTACAAGCGCCTTGTGCTGAAAGAGGACCGCATTGTCGGCGCGGTGCTGTACGGCGATGTGGCCGATGGCCCGTGGTATTTCGACATGATCCAGCGCCAGACCCCGATCACACCGATTCGCCAGCGCCTGTTGTTTGGCCGCGCGCTGTGCGAAGCAGAAGCCGCCTGATCTCCGATCTGCCTGACACCCAAGGCCATCTCATGACGATGACGACCATCCCCATCCACCCGGCAGTCGATACCGCCGCCAACACAGTGCGCACCACCTGCCCGTACTGCGGCGTGGGCTGCGGCGTGCTGGCGACCCCGCAGGCGGATGGCAGCGTCGGCATCGCCGGGGATCCGGCGCATCCGTCCAACGCTGGGCGCCTGTGCGTGAAAGGCTCGGCGCTGGGCGAGACCGTCAGCCTGGACGGCCGGCTGCTATATCCGGCCATGCGCGAGCGCTTGCATGACGCGGACGCTGCGCAGCTCACCAAGCCGGCGCCATTGCAACGCGTCTCGTGGGACACCGCGCTCGATGCGGTCGCGCAAGGTTTTCGCCGCATCGCTGAAGAACACGGCCCGGATTTCGTGGCGCTCTACGTCTCAGGCCAGTTGCTGACCGAGGATTACTACGTTGCCAACAAGCTGATGAAGGGCTTCATCGGCACGGCCAACATCGATACCAACTCGCGGCTGTGCATGTCGTCGGCCGTGGCGGGGCACAAGCGCGCGTTTGGCGAAGACCTCGTGCCCGTCTGCTACGACGATCTGGAGGCGGCAGACCTCGTCGTGCTGGTGGGCTCCAATACGGCGTGGTGCCACCCGATCCTGTTCCAGCGCATCGTCCGTGCCAAGGAAGCGCGGCCTGAGATGAAGGTGGTGGTGGTTGACCCGCGCCACACGGCCACGTGCGAGCTGGCCGATCTGCATCTGCCCATCAAGCCCGGCACCGATGTGTGGCTGTTCAATGGCCTGCTGTCGTTCCTCTCGCGGCGCGGTGTGGTGGACCGGAACTTCGTCACGCTGCACACCAACGGCCCGGATGCCGCCCTGGAAGCCGCCGGCACCGAGAGCCACGACGTCGAATCCATCGCCAAGGCCTGCAAGCTCAAGCTCGACGATCTGCTGACGTTCTACAGCTGGTTTGCCGAGACCGAGCGCACCATCACTGCGTTTTCGATGGGCGTCAACCAATCGACAGCGGGCACGGACAAGGTCAACAGCATCATCAACTGTCACCTGCTCACGGGCCGCATCGGCCGCGCGGGCATGGGGCCGTTTTCGATTACCGGCCAGCCGAATGCGATGGGCGGACGCGAAGTGGGCGGTCTGGCCAACATGCTGGCCGCGCACATGGAACTGAACGAGCCTTCGCATCGCGACCTCGTGCAGACGTTCTGGGGCGCACCGCGCATGGCCGACAAGGTGGGCCTCAAGGCGGTCGACCTGTTCAATGCCATTGAAGACGGGCGCATCAAGGCCGTGTGGATCATGGGCACCAACCCCGTGGTCAGCCTGCCCGATGCCGACCAGGCGCGCCGTGCATTGGCCAAGTGCGAGCTCGTCGTTGCTTCGGACATCGTTGAAGCCACCGACACCACCGTTCTGGCCGACATCCTGCTGCCCGCGCTGGGCTGGGGCGAGAAAGATGGCACCGTGACGAACTCCGAGCGCCGCATCTCGCGCCAGCGCGCCTTTCTGCCGGCACCCGGCGAGGCACGCGCCGACTGGGACATCATCGCCGACGTTGCCCGCCGCATGGGTTACGACGGCTTCGACTTCAAGAGCCCGGGCGATGTGTTTGATGAACACGCACGCTTGTCCGCCTACGCCAACGATGCGAGCGGCACGCGTCGTGCCTTCCATCTGGGCGGCCTGACGGGGCTTGATGCCGATGCATACAACGGCATGTCGCCGGTGCAATGGCCCATCGCAACGTTGGGTAACAGCGAAGCGCGCCTCTTCAGCGATGGCCGTTTCGCCCACCCCGATGGCCGCGCGCGTTTCGTGCCGACGCCTGCCCGTGCGCCCGCGCATGCGGCAGATGGCGAATATCCGCTCATCCTCAACACCGGCCGTGTGCGCGACCAGTGGCACACCATGACGCGCACTGGCCGTGCGCCCAAGCTGGCGGACCACGTGCCCGAACCGTTCGTCGATCTGCACCCGCACGATGCGCTGCTGGCCGGCGTGCGCGAGGGCGGCCTGGCGCGCGTGTCGTCACGCTGGGGCAGTGTGGTGGCACGCGTGCGCATGACGGGCGGCATCGCGCGCGGCAGCGTGTTCGTGCCGATCCACTGGAACGGCCAGTTTGCTTCCGATGCGCGCGTGGGCGCGGTCGTCAATCCGGTGGTCGACCCGGTCTCGGGCGAGCCGGAGTTCAAGCACACGCCGGTGATGGTTGAGCCGTTCGATGTGGCGTGGCACGGCTTCGTCCTCTCGCGCCGCGCACTCGACACCGACGATGCAACCTGGTGGACGCGCATTCAAGGCAAGCAATTCGTGCGCTATGAGCTGGCCGGTCGCCAGCAGCTTGGTTCCGTGCACGATTGGGCGCGCACGCTGCTGGGCGTGACCGACCCACATGCAGATTGGCTCGAATATGAGGACACCACCGCGCGTGTTTACCGCGCTGTGCACGTGGTGGATGACCGCATCGAAGCCTGCGTGTTTTTGTCACCCCGTCCGGACCTGCCGTCGCGCAACTGGCTCGCGGGCCTGTTCGCGCAAGAGCGCCTGGAAGACGTTGATCGCGCGGGCGTATTGCTCGGCCAGCCGATCGAAGCGGGCGTCGATGTGGGGCCAACCGTGTGCTCGTGCTTTGGCGTGGGCCGCAATACCATCTGCGATGCCATCCGCACCAAGGGTCTGCAATCGACCGGCGAGATCACGGCTTGCCTGAAGGCGGGCGGCAATTGTGGGTCTTGCGTGCCGGAACTCAAACGGCTGCTGGTGGAGGCGCGCGTGCAGCAGGCCGCATGATCTCTGCGTCACGTTACGCGCCAGACCGCTTTTATGCCCGGGTAATATTGACATCAAATTAAACCCGGGTAGAATTTGTTCCTGTTGAAACTTCAGCAGGAGCGCTTCTCATGGATGCCGCAGCAATCCACGCGTGCACGGCGTTTGCCGGCACCCAACGCTTGGCCGCCGGGCCCGTCCGCGACGTCGCCCGGGCCGTCAAGATACACCTCGATGCGCATCCCGAATCGCAGGTGCTGGTGTTCGACAACACCAGCGCGCAGCCCGTGGAGTTCGACTTGCGCGGCACGGTTGAAGAGGTGCTGGCGCGCATCGATCAACCCGCCCCATCTGCCGCTGAACCCGCCGAATCCGAAAGCCGCCCGCGTGGCCCTGGCCGCCCCAAGCTGGGCGTGATTGCCCGCGAGGTGACTTTGCTGCCGCGCCACTGGGACTGGCTGGCCGCGCAGCCGGGCGGGGCGTCGGTTACGCTGCGCAAGCTGGTGGAAGATGCGCGCCGCGCCGCCGAAGGCGCAGACCGCCGCCGTGTTGCGCAAGAGGCGGCGTATCGCTTCATGTCCGCCATGGCCGGCAACGCCGCGGGCTTTGAAGATGCCACGCGCGCCTTGTTTGCCGCGGATGCCATGGCGTTCGAATCCCTTACGCAATCCTGGCCCGCCGATGTGCGCGACTTTGCGCGCGAACTGGCGAGTCAGGCATTCAATCCTCAACAGGAGGCTGCATGACCGCGCCTGCTGCTCGCCCGTTGTGGCGAACATTCATTGCATTCCTCGGGCCGCTGATCCTGGCCAACATCCTGCAATCGTTGTCGGGCACGCTCAACAACGTCTATGTCGGGCACATGCTGGGCGTGAAGGCGCTGGCTGCGGTGTCGGCGTTCTTCCCGATCCTGTTTTTCTTCATCGCCTTCATCATCGGGCTGGGCTCCGGGGCGGCGGTGTTGATCGGGCAGGCGTGGGGCGCCAAGAAGCCTGAGGCGGTCAAGACCGTTGCAGGGACAACGCTGTCGGTGGGCTTCATCGTCGGGCTGGCGGTGGCGCTGCTGGGTGGCCCGTTTGCAAACGCGTTGCTGGGTTGGCTCGGCACGCCGGCCGACATCCTGCAGGACGCCACGCTTTACGCCAGCGTCATGCTCTATGCCATGCCGGGCCTGTTCGTCTACCTGCTTGCCACGGCGATGATGCGGGGCGTGGGCGACACGCGCACGCCGCTGCGCACGCTCGCGCTGTCGACGTCGATTGGGCTGGTGCTGACACCGACCTTCATCCGCGGCTGGTTTGGCTTGCCGCAGCTGGGTGTGGCAAGCGGCGCCGTGGCCACCATCATCTCGTTCACGGTGGCGCTGGTGTGGCTCGCCTTCTTCCTGCGCCGGCGCAATCATCCGCTCGCGCCGGATGCCGTGTTGGCGCGCCACCTGTGGGTCGATTTCGGGGTGCTCAAAACCGTGCTGAAGATCGGCGTGCCGACGGGCGTGCAGCTTGTGGTGATCTCGATCGCCGAGCTGGCGCTGCTGTCATTCGTCAACGGTTTCGGCTCCGACGCGACGGCCGCTTACGGCGCCGGCACGCAGATCATCAGCTACGTGCAGTTTCCTGCCATGTCGATTGCGATTACGGCGTCCATCCTCGGCGCGCAGGCCATCGGCTCGGGCAATACGGAGCGGCTCGACGCCATCATGCGCACCGGGCTGTGGCTCAACGTGGCCATTACCGGCGTGCTGGTGGTGATGGCGTTGCTGTTCTCGCGTGCCGTCATCGGCTGGTTCACCACGAACACGGAAGTGATGAGCCTTGCCCAGAGCCTGCTGCATATCTCACTGTGGAGCTCGGTCATCTTTGGCATGGCGAGCGTCTTCTCGGGCGTGATGCGCTCTAGCGGCACGGTGATGGCGCCCACGGCCATTTCCATCCTGGCCATTGCGGCGGTGGAAGTGCCGGTGGCCTGGGTGCTGAGCCGGCATATCGGCACCGACGGCATCTGGGCTGCATACCCGGCCGCCTTCCTTGCCATGTTCGTGATGCAGGGGCTGTATTACGCGCTCGTGTGGCGCCGCCGCGCGCAGCGGTTCGGCATCCGCCGCATGGTTTGACGACACTGCTGCCGGCTGCCGCAGGTGCGGCCGGCGGTGGAGCGCGTGTGGGTTACGCCACGTTCTCGCGCAATGCCTTCTTGTTGATCTTGCCGACGCTCGTCTTCGGGATATCTGCGACGAAGGCGATCCGGTCCAGTTCCGGCACGGCGTACTTGCTGATGCGTTTGGCTTCAGCGTGTGCCAGCAGGCAATCGCGGATGGCCTCAGCCTTCAGGCGCGCACCGGGCTTGCCGACGACAAACGCCATCGGCCGTTCGCCCCACTTCGCGTCGCGCACACCGATCACTGCGCTCTCCTGCACGCCCGGCACCTGGGCAATCAGGCTTTCCACTTCAATGGACGACACCCACTCGCCGCCCGTCTTGATGACGTCCTTGATGCGGTCGACGATCTGCACAAACCCATCGGGCGTCATGACGGCGATGTCCTGCGTGTGCAGGTAGCCACCGGCCCACAGTTCTTCCGATGCTGCCGGCTTGTTGAAGTAACCCTGCGTGAGGTACGGCGTACGCAGCACGATCTCGCCCTGATGCTTGCCGTCGTGCGGTACATCGCGCAGATGCTCGTCGACGATGCGCAGTTCGGCCAGCGGCACCGGGCGCCCCGTGGCGCAGCGCATGCGGATTTCTTCCTGCCGGTCTGCGGGCTTGCGGCCCGGCGGCAGTTGCGCCAGCGCCACCACGGGGCCGGTTTCCGACATGCCATAACCGGCAAACACATCAATGCCTCGCGCGAGCGCCGCCTCGCACAGCGCCGGAGACAACGCCGAGCCGCCAATGAGCACCTTCCACCCCGACAGATCGTGCATGTGGCCTTCCGCCGCCTGCAACAGCATCTGCAGCAGCGTCGGCACGCAATGCGAGAAAGTCACCCGCTCCGTGTCGTGCAGCTTGAGGAGAAGATCAGCCGCGTAGCGCCTCGGCAGAACGATCTTCAGGCCCAGCATGACGGCGATGTACGGCATGCCCCACGCCAGGACGTGGAACATTGGCGTGATTGGCATGTACACGTCTTCACGGTGCAGGCGCTGGCCATCGCGCGGTGCGCACAGCGTTGTGGCAGTCGCCATGGCGTGCAGCACGATGTCGCGGTGGCTGTAGCTCACGCCCTTGGGGTCACCGGTCGTGCCGGTCGTGTAGAAAGTTGCGGCCCGCGTGCGTTCGTCGAAATCGGCAAATGCAAAATCGGATGATGCATGGGCGAGCAGCGCCTCGTACTCGCCTGCCACCGGCAGCGTGGTGTGCGGCATGGGGGCGTTGTCGGCCAACACCACAACGTGGCGCACGCTCGTCAGTCCGTTCCAGATCTCTTCCAGCAGCGGCACGAAATCGGCGTGTACCAGCACGACCTCGGCCTGTGCATCGTTGAGCGTGTAGAGAATCTGCTGAGCAGAGAGCCGCACGTTCACGGTGAACAGCGTTGCGCCCATCATCGGCACGCCAAAGTAGCACTCGAGGTAGCGGTGGCTGTCCCAGTCCATGACGGCCACGGTCGAACCGTGTTGAACCTCCAGCGCGCTCAGTGCCGATGCGAGCCTACCGATGCGTTCACGAAACGCGCGATAGCTGTAGCGCAGCGCACCGCGATACGTGATTTCCTGTTCGCTGTAGAGACATTGCGCATTGGTCAGCAAGTGCTTGACGAGCAGCGGATACGTATACGCCGAAGGTGTCGGGGTGATGAGGTTCGCTTGCATGTCGAATGGTCTCGTTCAGTGTGCAGGTTCGAATCGCGCGTAGCGAATCAGCTGGCGTCTTCGAGCTGGATGACGACGTGGCCGTCGGTCTCTTGAACGGCGTAGGTCTTCAGGCACAGCCCGCCGGGCCCAGGCATGCAACCGGTGGCGAGATCGAAGCGCAGGCCGTGTGCCGGACACTGCAATACGGTGCCATCCAGGCGCCCGCTGGCCAGCGAAGCCCCGTTGTGCGGGCAACTGTTGTCGACGGCATGAAGCCGGCCTTCAACGTTGAACAGGACGATGCAGCGGCCGTTGACGAAGACGAGCTTGCGTTCTCCGGCGCCCAGCTCGCCGGACAAAGCCACGGTGACATTGCACGCCATGTTATTCACTGCGCTTCCTCTTGCGATTGCATTGGCGATAGCGACAGCGCGTTCTGCATGGCGCGCACCAGCGTGCTTGGCGGATGCGCACCGGAAATCGCCACGTCCGAGTTGAAGATGAAATGCGGCACCCCGGAAACGGTCACGCCGCGGCCCACCGGCTTGCAGACGCTGGGTGGGCACGCGCTGGGCGCCATTGCCTGGGCGATGTCGTGCTCGAACTCCAGTCGCTGCAGCACGTCTTCGTTGCCGATGTCGGCACCTTCCAAAAAATAGGCACTGAAGATGCGCTCGATGAGCTGGGCTGGCTTTCCACCCGCGTCGACCCGGCGATATTTCCGAACCACACCATGCGCGCGCTCGGTATTGGGCAGGACATTGATGCGTGTGAAATCGAAGTCGATGCCGGCTGCTTGCCCGGCGCGCTGCACCTGAGCACGCCGCATCGACACAGCAGTGGGGCTGCCGAGGCGGCTGAGATAGAACGCCTGATAGGGCAATCCCTCAGCCGGGGTGTCCGGCAGCAGCGGATACGGGCGCCATCGCACCTTCGGCTTCACCTCCGGATGCAGCGTCGCTAACGTGCGCAGGGCGCTGGCCAGATGGCGCGTACCGATCCAGCACCATGGACAGATGAAGTCGAAGAAGACATCGACGGTGAGCTTGGTGCGTGGGTGGATTGCGCCGCGCGGACTTGCCTGCATGGGCCGCTCAATCGAGTTCATGGATCAGGGCTTCCGCCATGGGCCACGGGCCGAAGCCGGCGGCAGGGTTCAAGTGGCCGACATCTCCCAGATCGACCAGACGGCTGCCCCAGTCGGCGGCCATGCCGGCCACGCGGTCGAACGATGCCAATGGATCGTTCCGGCTGGCGGCGACGATGCTTGGAAACGGCAGCGGACGCCGGGGGCAGGGCAGCCAGCCATTTTTCTGCAGCACGTCCTGCGTGGGGTAGCCCGACGGCAACTGTGTGTCGAGATCGGCCGGGGTGGCCAGCAGGGCGCCGTGGATTTTGCGCGCGTGCCGCTTGGCCCAATGCACGGTGATCATTACGCCTGCGCTATGCGCCACCAGGATCACCGGGCCGTCGATGGCGCTGACGGCTTTGTCCAAGGCCACTATCCGTGCCGCGCAGCTCAATTTGTCGGCTTCCAGCGGCGGGACCGACGCGGCCTTGTGGCCTGCCGCCCGGAGTCTGGCTTCGAGCAACGTCTGCCAGTGTTCGGCCACGTGGTCGCGCAGGCCGGGCACCATGAGGATGGTGGGAGAAGTGTTGGACAACGTCATGATGAAACGCCATGAAGAAAAAACGAGGAGGTCACCCTCCTCGAATGCCGACCGGGGAGACGGCGGAGTCCGCCTCCCGTGGTGTGGGCCGCTCAGAACTTGTGGCGAATACCGACGGCCGCGCCGAGCATGCTGGTCTTGCCGGCACCCAGGCCGTAGCCGGTGGCGTTGAGGTCCACCGTGGCCTGGTCGAGCGCCAGGCCCGCGTTGCGCGCATAGGCCGTGGTCAGGTACAGATCCGTGCGCTTGGAAAGGGTGTAGTCGGCAATGAACGCGACCTGCCACGGGTTGGCCTGCGTGGACGGCGCGCTGTTGATGGTCTTGATCTTCTGGTACGAGTATTCGAGCGAGAGCATCACGGCGTTTGTCGCCTGATAGTTCACGCCGGCCCAGAAGTAGTCGTCGCGCAGCGCCACGCTGCCGTTGGCGTTCTTGTTCTGGCCCCAGCGGTAGCCGCCCATGACCTTGAATACGTCGCCAACGAGGTAGCTGCCCGCCAGCGCCGCCTTGCGCACGGTGCCGGAGCTGAACGCGCCACCGCCCAGCGGGGCGCTGGGGTTGTACTGGTCATATGCGAGCGTGGCACCCAGCGGGCCAGCCGAGTACGCCACCCCGGCGCCATAGCCGCTGTCGCGCCGGGCTTGGCCGGGCACCTCGCCGTTGCCGCCGCCGGTGGGGTTGGCGCTCGGGGCGCCGGTGCCGAACGACCAATGCGCCTGCGCAGTCACCGGGCCGAAGTTG
Source organism: Burkholderiaceae bacterium 26 (assembly GCA_000955795.1). Taxonomy (GTDB): domain Bacteria; phylum Pseudomonadota; class Gammaproteobacteria; order Burkholderiales; family Burkholderiaceae; genus Ralstonia; species Ralstonia chuxiongensis. Next base: position 193,880 of record JYOB01000001.1, on the reverse strand, counting down.
CCCGTGTACATAGCGGTGTTGTCGGACCGGAAATTGACGCCGGTCTGCACGGCGGCCGGTTCGTACTGCGTGGAATACGCCATCGGCTCGAAGTTGGCCAGCAACTGGAAGAGCGTCGTGTACTGGCGGCCGAAAGTAAATTGCCCGATCGTGCTGCTCTTGAGCCCAACGTAGGCCTGGCGCCCGAACAGCCGGCCGCCTTGCTGCGATTGGCCTGTGTCGCTTGCAAATCCGCTTTCGAGCACGAACAGCGCGCTCAGGCCGCCGCCAAGGTCTTCCACGCCACGCAGGCCCCAGCGCGAGCCTGACAGGCCGCCGCTTTGCATCGACACGCGGTTGCCCGAGCTGCCCGGCGTGGGGCCCGCCAGATTGGTCGCATATTCGATGTTGGTATCCACCACGCCGTACAGCGTGACGCCGGATTGCGCGCAGGCCGCGCCGGCGCATGCCAGCAGTGCAGCGGGGGCGATGTGCTTCGTCTTCATGTTGCAGGGTCTCCTCTTGGTGTTATCGCCGACGGGTCCGATGTGTCCCGACGATCGTTAGAACGGCTTGCCGCCGATGATGCCGGCGCGTTCCATCTTGCGATGGCACGGCGCGTAATCCATGACCGCGTAGTGCTGCGTGGCGGTGTTGTCCCAGATGGCCACGCTGTTGGGTTTCCAGCGCCAGCGCACCTGGTATTCCGGAATGTAGGCCTGGCTGATCAGGTAGCGCAGCAGCTCCGATGCACCTGTTGTGGCGTCCTGCCCGTAGCGCACGCGCCCAGGGGTGTGGTAGTTCGTGAAGTGGGTCGTGAAGCCGTTGACGTACAGGACTTTCTCGTCCGTTTCGGGGTGCGTGCGCACCACGGGGTGTTCCGGATCGGGGTATTGCGCCTTGAGGGCGAGACGCTTTTCGATCGGCATGACGGCACCAAAGCTGGCCTCGATGCTGTGGCGGGCGCGCAGGTTTGCAATGTCGCGCTTGACGTCTTCCGGCAGCTTCTCGTACGCCAGCGCCATGTTGGCCCACATGGTGTCGCCGCCTACCGGGGGGCATTCCACGCAGCGCAGCACGGCGCCAAACTGAGGCGCTTCGCGCCACGTGGTGTCGGCGTGCCAGCAGTTTTCGTAGCGATCGTTCGGGTGGTCGGGCGTCTTGTAGATGCGCACGAGGCCCGGGTGCTCCGGGTCGCTACCGGCCACGGGGTGGTCTTCCAGATCGCCAAAGCGGCGGGCGAACGCGACGTGCTGCGCGCGGCTCAAGTCCTGATCGCGCAGGAAGATCACGCGGTGCTTGAGCAGCGCGGTGCGGATTTCGCCGAACAGGCCTTCGTCTTCGATCGCGTCACTCAGTTGCACGCCGGTCAGCTCGGCACCCAGGGCGTTGGTCAGTTGTTCGATGCGCATGACAGCCCCTCAGATGACGAAGACGGACGAGCCCGTCGTCTTGCGCGATTCGAGATCGCGGTGCGCCTGCACGGCGTCTTCCAATGCATAGCGCTGGTGGATCTCGATCTTGATGCGACCGGCGGCCACGTGATCGAACAGCTCGCCGGCAAGCTCGGCTTTCTCGGCCGGATCGGCGATGTAATCGGCCAGGGCCGGGCGCGTGAGGTAAAGCGATCCCTTCATCGCCAGCAGTTGCGGGTTGAACGGCGGGATCGGGCCCGATGCCGTGCCCACGCACACCATCAGGCCGCGTCGCTTGAGCGAATCGAGCGAGGCATCGAAGGTGGCCTTGCCCACGCTGTCGAACACCACGTTCACGCCCACGCCGTCGGTCAGTTCGCGCACGCGTTTTGCAACGTCTTCGTGCGCGTAGTTGATGACGTGGTCGCAGCCGTGCGCGCGGGCGATGTCGGCTTTGGCTTCGCTCGATACCGTGCCGATCACGGTCAGCCCAAGCAGCTTGGCCCACTGCGAAACGATGAGCCCCACGCCGCCGGCGGCCGCATGCAGAAGGATCGTGTTGCCCTTCGCAAACGGGTAGATGCGGCGCAGCAGGTAGGCCGACGTCAGGCCGCGCATGGTCATGGCGGCGGCGGTTTCGCAGGCAATGGCAGCGGGCAGCTTGATGAGCGGTGCGGCCGGGATGAGCCGTTCGGTGCTGTACGCACCCAGCGTGTTGATGAAGCCGGTGTAGGTCACGCGATCACCCACGGTGACGTTGCTCACGCCATCGCCTACGGCTTCAACGATGCCTGCTGCTTCCACGCCCATGCCGGCGGGGCGGGGTACGGGGTAGAGGCCCGAGCGGAAGTAGGTGTCGGCAAAGTTCAGGCCAACGGCTTCGTGGCGCAGACGGACCTGCCCCGGGCCGGGTTGGCCCACTTCGACGGTCTCGCAGCGCAAGACCTCGGGGCCGCCGGTTTCATGAAAGCGGACTGCGGTTGCCATGGATGTCTCCTGGATTCTTTTTCAGATGTTTGGGGTGCGCGCCGCCCGCGCGGCTCGCTTGGCGAGACGCGGTCAAGGCGGGAGAGGGGGATGCCCTGTGCGGCGGCGCGCGGTTAGCGGAGTCAGGCCGTCATGCGGAAGCCACAGCGGCTGGTGCAGCGGTGGGCGCTGCGTCGATCGACACGTTGGCCACGCGCTTGAGTTCAGCTTCGTAGCTGCGTGCGGCCAGCAAGAAGCAGCCTGCTGCAACCACGCCGAAGATCGGCATCACTGCCAGGGCGGTCTGCAGGCCCCATGCATCGGACATGGCACCGCCCACAAACGGCCCGATGGCCAGGCCGAACAGGTTCTGGAACAGCGAGAGCACCGCAGCGCCGGTCGAGCGCACGCCGGGGTGCACCACGTCGAACACCACGCTGGAAGCCGGGGCCACCGTGCACGTCATCAAGAAGCCGCCGAAGGCGATCAGGAGGAACTGCTGGTTGGCCGGCATGGCGGCACCAAAGGCCGTCATGAACACGAGCAGCGTGACCACCGCCAGCACAGCCACCGCAATCAGCCGGTTGCGCTGGCGGCGCGCTGCAACCACATCGGCCACCACACCCCACACGAAGGCGCCCAGCGCACCGCACAGCACCACCAGTGCGGCTTGCATGGCAGCACGGTCCGGCGGTGTCCCGTGATAGCGATTCAGGTAGCTCGGCAGCCACGCCCAGATGGTCGACACGACGATCAACTGGAAGGCTGCGCCCAGGCACGTCCACCACAGCGTGCGCGAGCTGGTGAGCGCGCCCGCAACGCGTTGCAGGAGCGAGCCTGCGGGTTGCCGCACTTGCGTGCCGCCAGCCGCCATCGCCACCGTTTTGTAGTCCGGCACGAACACATAGAGCAGCGCCAGCACCAGCCCCGGTACGCCCACCACGCCAAATGCCGCCTGCCAGCCCCAGCGCGCTGCAATCACGCCACCGAGCAACACGCCCAATACCGAACCGACAGATGCCGCGGCAAAGAAGGCGCCCATCAACGTAGCGCGCAGGCGCTTGGGAAACAGGCTGGCGATGAGCGCCGCGCCCACCGAGCCGTAGCCGGTTTCACCCACGCCCACGATGGCGCGCGCGGTGAAGAGCTGTCCGTAATTGCGCGTGAACATGCAGGAGATCGTTGCCAGGCTCCATACGGTGGCCATCACGACGATGCTCTTGACGCGGCTGTAGCGGTCGGCCAACAGCGCCACGGGCAGGCCACCCACCGCCACCACGATCGAGATGACCGAGACGAGCGCGCCAAGTTGCTTGTCGGACAGCGCCCAGGCTGTCTTCAGATGCGGGAAAAGCGACACGATGACTTGCCGGTCGATGTAATCGAACAGCATCAGTGCAAAGGTCATTGCAAACGCAAACCACGCCTGGGGTCGGCCGACGAGGTAGCCGTCGTGGTGGTCTGCGCGCGGGTCGGCGGCATGCAGATTCATGGTTGTCTCCGAGTGGCGGCGCTTGCGTTGAGCGCCGCCTGTGTTGGCCCGGTGATACTGCGGCTTCTAGTTTAGGCCGCGCGCAGCGGCAGGTTTTTCACGTTCGGGGCACGGTTGGGGGACATGCCGTTCTTCGCCAGCGTTTCTTCCACGCTGTCATATTGCACGCCGATGCGGTAGATGGCGCGAGCCTCCTTGCCGCTGGCAACCTCACGGCCCAGTTCATGCGCCACGCGCACGCACTGCTCGATCTGCTGCACGGATGTCATGCGGTTGCCGTGCTGGTCGATGATCGTATCTTCAATGCCGCAGCGCGGGTGCAGGCCCATTGCCATGGCCATCATGTTGAAGGGCAGCACGTTCTTGAGCAGCGACTCGGCCGTCAGCGTGCAACCATCCGGCGCGCGGTGGATGAAGTTGAAGAAGTTGAACGGGTTGGGGCCGTCGAAGCCGCCGCCAATGCCGATCCACGTCAGGTTGAGCGGGCCCTTGTAGACGCCCTTGCGGACCACGCGCTCCAGCGTTTCCAGCGCGTGGATGCCGGTCAACTGGAAGTGCGGTTGCACACCGGAGGCCTGCAGACGGCGCAGGTGCTCCTCCAGCCAGGCGGGGCCGGCGGGCACGGTCATTTCTGCGTAGGCCGCAGCCAGCGCCGGATTGGCCAGCGATGTGCCTTCCAGATACGCCGGATACAGCAGCTCCATGATGTTCATCTGCGTGGTGTTGACCGCCACGGTCACCTGGTCCGGCGCCGGGGTCAAGTCGGCCAGCATGTGGCGCGTGTCGTCCGACAGCCACTTGGCGGCTTGCCCCTCATCTTCCGGCGCAAAAGAAATCGAGCCGCCTACCTGGATGATCATGTCGGGCACCGCCGCACGCACGCCGGCAATCAGCTCGTTGAATTTCGAGAGCCGCTTAGAGCCCTTGCCGTCCAGTTCACGCACGTGCAGGTGCAGCACGGTCGCACCAGCGTTGTAGCAATCGACGGCCTTCTGCACCTGTTCTTCCATCGTGACCGGAATATCTTCGGGAAAATCTTCCGGCATCCATTCCGGGCCGTACGGCGCAACGGTAATGACGACTTTGTCCTGGTTTTCGGGGTGCAGCGAATCATCGAGGAATTGCATGTTGGGGGCTCCTGTAGGGGATGTCTCGGCTGGACTTCACTATAGGGAAGCGGTAGCTTTGAATTTCTCAATTGGCGCCAATTTTTTCTCTTTTGGCGCCATTCCGTGTAAACACCAAGACCGTTCGGAGCGCCCTGAAATCTATGGAAACGATGGTGCGTGCCCGGTCGCTCAACGGCTACTTCCAGGTCGTGCGGCGGCTCGGTTTCAACCCGCAGGAGGCGCTGCGGCAGGTGGGGCTGGACCCCGCCAAACTGACCGATCCAGAGCAGCTAGTCTCGGTCGTGGCGACGTGCCAGTTGATGGAGATCACCGCCGCCAGTGCCCCATGTCCGACGCTCGGCCTGCAGATGGCCGAGGCGCGCCAGGAACTGGATTTCGGTGTGCTCGGGTTGTTGCTCGCCCACAAGCGCACGCTGCGCGAGGCGCTGCAGGCCATCATCCAGTACCGCCACCTGCTGAACGAGGCGCTGGCGATCTACCTGGAATCCGACGGCGACATGGTCGTCATTCGCGAAGAGGTGATCACCGAGACGCCGGTGCCGCTGCGGCAGGCCAACGAGCTGGCCGTCGGCGTGCTGGCCCGGACGTGCAGCGCGCTGCTCGGGGTTCACTGGAAGCCGCGCAGCGTCCATTTCACCCATGGCGCTCCCACCGACGTCAGCCTGCCCCGGCGCGTGTTTGGTTGCCCCATCGTGTTCGGCAGCGACTTCAACGGCATCGTCTGCGCGGCTGCCGATCTGGAGACGCCCAACCCCGCAGCCGACCCGGCACTCGTGCGTTATGCGGAAAGCCTTGCCGAGCCGCTCAATGTGTCGGCGCAAGAGGCGGTGGTGCAGGACGTGCGTCGCGCGATCTACCTGCTGCTGCCGCTGGAGCGTGCGTCTGTCGAGCAGGTGGCAGACCACCTCCACCTGAGCGTGCGGACCTTGCAACGCCAGTTGGAATCGGCCGGCATGACGTTCTCTGACCTGGTGGAGGAGGTCCGGCACAACCTCGCCGTTCGCTACATGGCGAACCCAAGCTACCGGATCGGGCGGGTGGCTGCGTTGCTTGGCTATACGCGGCAGGCGTCGTTTACGCGCTGGTTCATCGCCCACTTTGGCATGACGCCGCGTGCGTGGCGCGATCTGCAGCGCGGCGACCGCGGTGCTGACGCGACTCAGGCAGGTTCGAGCCCGGCCGACGTATCCTCCGCACGTGGCTGACGCGCCAGCCGCACCGCAGGCGATTGCAGGATGCACAGCAACTGCAGCGCAAAGCCCGCCACCGCCATGAGCAGGCACGCCCCCGCACCAGCGTGTGCGGCAAGCCACGCGGCCAGTGCCGCGCCGATTGGCCGAGCGCCATACGACATCACATTCACTGCGGATACACGCGCCAGCAACGCGGGCGGCGTTACCGTTTGCCGCAGCGTGGTGGTGCTCACCACCCAAAGAATCGGCCCGCAACCCAGCAGAAAGAAGCCGGCCTGTGCCAGCGCCGGCCACGGCTGCCAAAGGGTGGCCGCAAGCAGAACACCGCCCGCCAGTCCGCACACCGGGCCAGTTGCCACCACATGACCGAAGCGCCAGCGCGCCAGAATGCGCGCGGCCAGCAGCGCGCCAATCACCATGCCCGCACCGTACATGCCTAGCGTCAGCCCAATCGCTTGTGCAGAGAGGTTCAACCGATGCGCCGCGTACGGAACGAAGATGGCAAACACCATGAAGAACGCCATGGTGAAGACGCACTGCGTGATGAACACCGGCCGCAGCAGCGGATGGTGAAACACGAAGCGCGCGCCCTCGGCAATGTCGCGCAGCGGGTGCGCCGCGTGCCGCGCCACGGGCTCCGGAGCGGCCACGCCGGCCAGCAGTGCCGCAGCCATGGCGGACAACGCCGCCGCCAGCGCGAACGCCGCCATCGAGCCTGTCCAGCCGACCAACGCACCGCCGATGGCCGGCCCGCACGCAAATGCAATCGTGCGCGCCAGCTCGATGCGGCCGTTTGCGCGCGCAAGCATCGCTGCCGGCACGAGCGAAGGCACCAGCGCTGGCGCCGCCACGCTGAACACCACCGTGCCGCACACCGCAATAAAGCCCAGCACGCCCAGCGTTGCCAGGTTCAGCCGCCCCGCCACCAGCAGGCCCGCCACAACAAACAACGCCAGCGCGCGCACCGCCTCTGCGCCGGCCATCAATGCGCGTTTGGGCCAACGGTCCGCCAGCATGCCCACGGGAATGGCAAACAGCACAAACGGCAGCGTGAGGGCGACTTGCAGCCAGCTCGCTGTGCTGGCGTCGGCATGCAGGGTAAGCACCGCAACCATTGGCATGGCGGCCAGCGCAATCTGTTCGGCCGACTGCGCGGCCAGGTTCGAGGCCGCCAGCCGGTTGAAGCCCGGCGGCAGGCGGTCGACAGCAGAGTCATGGGGATCGGACATCGCACACTCCTGAAAATGTTCACTTCAGGGTAGGGACAGCGATGCCTGGAAGCGCTCCGCTTCTTGCGGGCGAACTCGGAACTCGGAGCGTGATTACAAGATGGGGGCGAACAGCTTGGCCACGTGCATGATCACGCGGCGCAGCGGGTGTGCACGTTCGTATTCGTCGCGGCCAACGCGAGCGGCTTCGGCGAAATCGACTTCGAGCATCTGTGCGACGTCATTGGCGAAGCGCGGGTCGGCGGTCATGATCATCAGCTCGAAGTTCAGGCGGAACGAGCGGTTGTCGAGGTTGGCGCTACCCACGGCGGCGGCCTCGTCGTCGATCAGCACGACCTTCTGGTGCAGGAAGCCGGGCAGGTAGCGGTAGATTTTCACGCCTGCGCGGATCGCCTGATATGCATACAGCGTGGAGGCCAGGAACACCATGTGATGGTCTGGCCGTGACGGGATCAGGATGCGCACGTCCACCCCGCGCAGCACGGCCAGGCGAAGCGCGGCAAACACAGCTTCGTCTGGTATGAAGTACGGCGACGTAATCCACAGCCGCTTGCGCGCCGATTGAATGGCTTCCATGAAGAACAGCGAGCAGGTTTCCTGCTTGTCTGCCGGGCCGCTAGCCACCACCTGACAGACCATGTCTTCCTCAGGCCGCAGTTCGGGCACGATCAACTGCGGCACTTCGCGGGCGGCCCAATACCAGTCTTCGGCAAAGGTCAGCTGCAAGTCCATCACCGCCGCACCGACGATCTCGATATGCGTGTCGCGCCACGGTGCGAGCGGCGGCTTTTCACCCATGTATTCGTTGCCGACGTTGTGGCCGCCAACGTAAGCGCGCTCGCCATCCACCACCACGAGCTTGCGGTGGTTGCGGAAGTTGAGCTGGAAGCGGTTGACGAACCCGGCGTGTGTGGAGAACGGCTTGGCCTGCACGCCGCCTTCAATGAGGCGCTGCACATAGCGGCGGGGCAGCGCGTGGCAGCCGATGCTGTCGAAGAGAAAGTACACCCGCACCCCGGCACGTGCGCGCTCGAGCAGCAGTTCGGCCAGGCGGCGGCCGAGCGTGTCGTCATGCACGATGAAGAACTGGACGATCAGCACGCGCCGCGCCTGTGCAATCGCCGCAAAGATGGCATCGAAGGTTTCCGCGCCGTTGACGAGCAGACGCACGCGATTCCGGGCGAGGCACGGTGTGCCGGTCAGGCGCGGCAAGGCCTGCATGCAGGTGTGCTGCGGCGCGACCACGCTGGATTCATGGTCGCGCAGGCGGCGCCAGTCGTCGGAGAGGGTGATTTCGCGCAGGCGGGCGTTGTGAAAGCGTCGCGCATCCACATAGCCGGCAAAGGTGCTTCGCCCGAAGATCAGATAGGGGATCAGCGTGAACTCCGGCAGCGTGACGAGCGAAATGGCCCACGCGATGGCACCCTGTGACGTGCGCACGGTCAGCACGGCATGCATGGCCGCGAGCACGCCCACGCAGTGCACAAGAAAGAGGAAAGTGGCAAATGCCGTGGTGTTGGTCAGCATTGAAGGCAGCGGGGGGAAACAGCACACCGTTGGCCATTTTGACACGCTCGGGGTGGCGTCGGATAAACACGGATATTGCCCCGGCTGATATCTCGCGTAGTCTGGCCGTGGCGTCGGTTCAGGCACGCCACATGCTGGTGTGAAGTAGACGTCCTCTCGACCTGCCGTACCCAACACAACATCGAACATGCAAGGGCACCCGAGGAACCTCCCGATCGCGTATCTGCGCGCCTGGCTTGCCTGGCTGGCCATCGCGCTGCTGACGGGCTGCGCAAGCCTGCCCGAGCACGTCGATCGACCCGTGACGACGGCGCTGCCCAATGCCGAATCGGCCACCTCGCTGGGGCGCTTGGCGCAGACGAATGCGCCGTCGCCCGATGTGTCCGGCTTCCGGCTGATCCCGTCGGGCGAAGAGGCCTATGCCACGTTGCTCACGCTGGCCGACCGGGCCGAGCGCACGCTGGACTTGCAGTACTTCATCATTGCGAGCGACAACAGCGTGCGCGAACTGATGCGCCATGTGCGGGCCGCTGCCGACCGCGGGGTGCGCGTACGCATGCTGGTCGACGATCTGCACAGCGATGGGCGCGATCTGGCATTTCTCAAATTCTCGTCGCACAAGAACATCGACGTGCGGCTGTTCAACCCGTTTCCGGGCGGGCGGATGTCGAACCTCACACGTTACCTTAGCGGCGCGGCTGAGTTCCGCCGCGTCAATCGGCGCATGCACAACAAGGCGTTCATTGCTGACAACGCCCTGGCCGTGACGGGCGGGCGCAATCTGGGCGCTGAATATTTCACGCAGAACCAGACCACCAACTTCGTCGATCTGGACGTGCTGGCCGCGGGGCCGGCGGTGCGCCAGTTGTCGTCGGCGTTCGATGCGTACTGGAATAGCGAATTTGCCTATCCGGTGCAGGCACTGGCGCCCGAGCCGAGCAAGGCACATCCGCCCGAGCCGAGAGAGGGCAACTATCCGCCGCCGGTGACGATGCCCAACCGGCCTGAAGGGCCGCCGCAGCATATCGATGTGCCGACCCGGCCGATCGACATGGGCTCCGGTTCGGCCAAGCCGGCATCCGATCAGACGATCTCGCAGCTCGAGCAACGCCGCAACCAGACCGATCTCGCCAGCCCCGCGCCGGAGCAGCCCTTGCCACTCAAGCCTGCCCCGCGCGATTGGTTCCTGGCTGATCAGATCGCCCGTGGCCGCCTGAGCCTGGAGTGGGCGCCCGCGCAGGTGATCGTCGATCGTCCAGCCAAGGTATCTGGTGATGAGGTGGAACCTGGCGGCGAGCGCCTCGCCCAGACGCTTCTGCGTCTGGTTGACGAGGCCAAGCGCGAGGTGGTGCTGATCTCGCCGTACTTCGTGCCGGGCAAGCGCGGCGTCGAGGTAGCCAAGCGCCTGCAGGATCGGGGCGTGCGGCTGCGTGTGCTGACCAACTCACTGGCAGCGACCGACGCGCCCATCGTGCATGTGGGTTACGCGAAATATCGCGGCGCGCTGATCGACGACGGTGTCGAACTGTACGAACTGCGCCCGACGCTGGGCGATCGCCCGAAGATGTTCGGCACGTTCCGTTCGTCGCAGGCAAGCCTACATGTGAAATCGATCGTGGTGGACCGCAGCACGCTGTTTGTCGGCTCGATGAACATCGACCCGCGCTCCATCGGGCTGAATACGGAAACGGGGTTGATCATCCGCAGCCCGGTGCTGTCGGATGCAGTAGCCAAGCTGTTTGACGATTCGGTGCGCGACAGCGCCTACCGGGTGACCAAGGACGACGGCCACTTGCGCTGGACCACGCATGAGAACGGCAAGGAGATCGTCGTCGATCACGAGCCGGAAGTGGGCCTCGGCCGCCGGACGTGGATCCAGATGTTGGCGCCATTTACCCCGGAAGAGCTCCTGTAGCGGTTCCAAAAGAAAAAACGCCGCGAACTTGCGGCGTTTCTCATCTCAAGCCAGGGGCTCCCCCCGACCGTCCCTTCATTACATCTTCTGCTTGGTGTTGTCAGCAGCGTTTTCCAGCTTCTGGCCGCCCGTCTGAATGTCCTTGCCCATGCCGGCCATCGTATTGCAGCCTGCCAGGACGACGCAGCCCAGGGCCAGCAGCGCGATCAGTTTCTTCATCTCGATCCCCTAGTGAGCCGTGCGGTATCCCGCACGATGTTTGCGTAATTGCCACCCCAACGGTGGCGCAACCCGCATTTTAGTGCCACCTCGCGCACGCGGGTGCGTCGGCCGCATCTTTTTTACTTCTTGCATATCACTTGCGGCGCATTCCGGACATTCGCGGTGATGCCCTCTATTTCCGCCGTCGCCTGCCGTTAGCACCTTTGGGAGTGAACAGGGTGCCTGGAGAGGGGCGCGGGAAGACGATCTCTGCGCCGCACGGCCCAATCATGCGGGGGAAAACAATATGTGGAAGTGGATGGATACGAGCATTCGCACGCGGCTGACGTTCCTGGTCGCGGTATTTGCAGTGATGATTGCCGTGGTGGGCTTCGCAGGTATCACCACCGGCCGGGCGACCAACGATGATTTGCGCGCGGTGTATCTGGAAGATGCCAAAGGCCTGGACCTGCTGGCAAAAGACACCATCAACCTGCTGTGGGCGCGCATCCACCTGACCAATTTCGATGCGGTCTCGTCGCCTGAAGAGCTCAAGAAGCTGCTGTCCGATGCGCACACGATGGTCAACACAGCCAACGATGCCTGGGCCCAGTTCATGAAGCTGCCGATTCCCGATGCGGACCGCGCCCAGCTGCAAGCCGCCGACGCGGCACGCAGCAAGTTCGTCAAGACCGCGCTGGAGCCGGCCATCGCCGCACTGGAACGCAGTGACCTCACCACGTATCGCGAACTGAACACGAACCTGGTGCCGAAGCTGTTTGTGGATTACGACTCGGCGCTCGGCCCCCTGGTTGGGGCGCGCTTCAAGTACGGCCAGCAACGCTTTGATCATTCCCAGTCGCGCTATGCGATGAGCATCTGGATCTCGGGTGGCTTGCTGGCCGCCGCGCTGGTGCTGTCGGTGGTGGCGCGTGGCGTGCTTGGCCGCACGGTGGTGCGTCCGCTTGAGCGCGCCATTCAGGTATTCGAGCGCATGGCATCGGGCGACCTCGCCGCGCGCATGGAAGGCCAGACCGCTGCGGGGCGCCGCGACGAAACCGCACGCCTGATGCACGCCGTATCGTCCATGCAAACGAGCCTGCAGCAGATCATCGGCCAGGTGCGCACGGGCTCGGATTCGATCGCCAGTGCCACCAAGCAGATCGCCGCCGGCAATGCCGACCTGTCGCAGCGTACCGAGCAGCAGGCCTCGTCGCTGGAAGAAACGGCGTCGAGCATGGAAGAGCTGACGAGCATCGTGAAGCAGAACGCCGACAACGCGCGTCAGGCAAGCACGCTGGCCGTCAACGCTTCGGATATTGCCGTCAAGGGCGGGGAAGTCGTGGGCCGCGTGGTGGACACGATGGCCGGCATCAACGAAAGCAGCCGAAAGATTGCCGACATCATCGGCGTGATCGAAGGCATTGCGTTCCAGACCAACATCCTCGCGTTGAATGCCGCGGTGGAAGCCGCACGCGCGGGCGAGCAGGGCCGCGGCTTTGCTGTTGTTGCCGGTGAAGTGCGCAGCCTTGCACAGCGCAGCGCCACGGCTGCCAAAGAGATCAAGGAACTGATCGGCGATTCGGTGGGCCGCGTGCAAAACGGTACGACCCTCGTGGCCGAAGCTGGCACGGTGATCGACGAGGTGGTGGTGGCCGTGCGCCGCGTGACCGACATCATGGGCGAGATCAGCGCTGCGTCGGAAGAGCAGAGCAGCGGCATCGAACAGGTCAACCAGGCCGTCACGCAGATGGATCAGGTGACGCAACAGAATGCAGCGCTGGTCGAACAGGCTGCGGCTGCGGCGGAATCGCTGGAAGAGCAGGCGGAGGCGCTGCGTAGCGCCGTGGCGGTCTTCCGCGTCGAGCACGCGTAAGCAGCACACGCGCCAAGCCCCAATGCCCTTCCGCCGTGCAGGCGGGAGGGCGTTTTCTTTTATGGCATCAGATCGCGTGCGCGCTCGGCAATCACGTCTTGTGTGTCGTCGATCCAGCGAGCAGGGAAGGGCTGCGAAAGCAGGTAGCCCTGGATCACGTCGCACCGGCAGGCGCGCAATGCGTGGAGCTGCGCGGCGGTTTCCACGCGCGTGGCGATGACGGGCACGCCCGCGCCATGCGCGGCAGTCACCAAGCGCTGCAGCACCGCGTGATCGCTCGCGTTGGTCACTGCGTTGACGATGGCCTGATCGAGCTTGACCTGATCGGGGCGGAACGTTGCCAGGCAATCAAGGCTGTGTGCGGTGGCGCCAAAATCTTCCACTGCCACGCGTGCGCCGCAGGCGTGCAGAGCTTCCACGGCTTTCTGCGCCGAACCGTTGGCACGGTGCAGCGTGTGTTCCGATATTTCGAAGACGAGGCGTGTGGCCGGAACCGCGTGGCGCGCCGCAATCTCGCGCACCACGTCGCTCAATTGCGGATCAAGCAGCTGCGCAACCGACAAATTGACGGCTGCATGCACGCCCGGCTGGTGCCGGCTGTTGCGTCCCGCGCGCTGGGATTCCTCGCGCAGCAGCCCGGCCAGCATCTGGGCGGCGTTGTCGAGCACCCAGTGGCCCACCTCGCGAATGTCGCCCGTCTGCTCCAGGATCGGCAGAAAATCGGCAGGCGCCACGACTCCCAGTTCCGGTGAAATCCAGCGCAGCAAAAATTCGTAGCCGACGATCCGGCCGTCGGTCAGGCTCAATTGCGGCTGCAGGTTCAGGCTGAACTGACGGCGCGCAAGCGCATGGCGCAGCCGGGCGGCCAGGCGTGGATGCTCGGCGGCGGCGTCGTATCCATCAATGGCGGCGGTGTTCCCGCCCGAGATCGGAGGCATGGCCGCCGGGGCATACAGCGCCGGGCTTTGTTCGGCACCGTGCTGGACCCCGTAGAGCGCCCGGTCGGCCTGTTCAATCAGCCGCGCTGCATCGGAAGGCATGGTTTCAAAAAGCGTCATGCCGATGCTGCACGAGCAGACCAGTTCGTAACCATGCGTGATGAAAGGTCGCGTGAGTGCCGCGGAGATCCGCCGCGCGAGGTCGTGCACGTCTTGTGCCGAGACGAAATCTGCGCAGGCAACGGCAAAGGTTTCAGGGCCGACGCGCCCGACGATGGGTGCGATGCCATTCGCTGGCGGCACGCTCAACGCTTCAAGCCGCGATGCACATTCGACGATGACCTCTCGCGCGGCCAGCGGCCCGAGCGTGTTGGTGGCCTCGGCAAAATGGTCGAAGCCGATCAGCAGCAGTGCGCCGATTGCATCCTGGCGTGCGGGTTGCGGCATGGCAGCCAGCAGCTGGACGAATCGTTCGCGGTCCGGCAATCCGGAGATTGGGTCCAGACTCGATGGCGCGGCAGACCTTGCGCGGCTCATAAATGGGGATCGTCCTGCAAATGCCTTTAAAACGGAAATACGTGCACTCGGCGCACTTTCAATTGTATAGCTTTGTCACAAGCTCGCCTTCGGCATCATAAGCTGAAAACCGGCCATGGAGGCCGCTTCCGGGCATGTTTTCGGGTGCGTCCGGCAGGCGGTTTTAACGTTTAACAGCAATTAAGTCTGATCAAAAAAAGTCGAATATCAGGTCTGTCTGCACGTTACACCATACGCTGACCGCCCCAAAGCAGCTGTTCATAGATAAAGCACTGCAGCAGCATTTTTTGAGCAGCGACCAATTCGATGAATTCCACGCCGTATTGGTAAACGTTAGGCAGGTCGGCCGGCTTCTCACTTCGCACGAGGGCCGCGGCCACCAGTTCGGAGTGGTAGTCGCGCGTTTTCACGCGAAAGCGCAGACGCGCCGGCGCGCCGCTCACTTCCAGCCGATGCGCGGAGCGGAATGACGCGCCCGTGGTGCTGATGTCGGAGATATGGATCATGCGCGGCGGGTCGCCGCTCACCAGCATCTTGCCGACCACGTTGGCACGCACGCGCAGCGATTTGCGCAACGTGCGGTTCTTGATCCGCCGCGGTGGTGACAACACGACGTATTCGAACGGGATGCGGCACACCCCCATCACCGTGCATTCGAAACTGGCAATGCCCTCGCCTGAGAAGGCGTGGACTTCCACCAGTTCGTCCTTGACCGGCATGACCGTGCGGCCGTTGTCGGTTGGCATGGTGATGAGCAGATGGCGCTGCGGGCTGTAGCCCATCACGCGCGCGGCTCCCTTGGTCTGGCCGGCGCCCGCGGTCAGGCGTATGGTCAGCATGCCGCCGGGGCGCAGGCCCAGCAGCTCCATGGCGATCGTGCGTTCGCCGTCAGGGTCGTCGCCCATGTCGGGGAACATCGTGTTCGGGAACTGCGTATTTGCAAACGCGGGTGCAGGCGCGGGCGTGCCGTCGGCCAGCCGGTGCGGGCGGTGCAGCGTGCACAGCAGGTCGACCTCCTCCGGGGAATGGATGACGTCGCCCTTCGGGACGAGCAGCTGCCCGTCGGCGTCAAGCATCGGCCACGGCAGGGGAATCGCAAGCGGAATGTCGAGAGGTTGAAGTTCGAGCATGGCAATAGGAGAGCCAACAGCCGCGCACGGCCCCACCGGTTTTATACGGCCAAATGTTGCATAACTTTAAGCGCACTTATTGTGCGGGGTGCGTGGCACGCTCGTTGCGACCCCGCAGCCATGATCGAGCACAATGTCGGTTC
Source organism: Burkholderiaceae bacterium 26 (assembly GCA_000955795.1). Taxonomy (GTDB): domain Bacteria; phylum Pseudomonadota; class Gammaproteobacteria; order Burkholderiales; family Burkholderiaceae; genus Ralstonia; species Ralstonia chuxiongensis. The sequence goes on along the minus strand of JYOB01000001.1, from coordinate 178,209 downwards.
CAAAGTGGATGGGGTGGGCACGCGCATGGCGTCTCGGCGGCATTTCTGGGCGGCGGTGGAGCAGTTTGCGCGCTATGTCGTCATCGGCGGGGGCGCGACGCTGGCGCACTATGTGGTGCTGTTCGGGCTGGTGCAGGTGGGCGTCTCGCCCTGGCGGGCGTCGGTGGCAGGCAGCGTGATCGGGGCCACGCTCAACTACTTCATCAGCCGGCAGGCCGTCTTCAACAGCACACGCGGGCACGTCGGCGCGATGGTGCGGTTCGGCCTGGTGGCCTTTCTTGCGCTCGGTTGTAACGCGACCATCATGGCCATCGGTCTGGGGATTGGCCTGTATTACCTGATCGCGCAGGTGTTCGCTTCGGCCATCACGGCCATCTTCAACTTCCTGGTGCACCGTTACTGGACGTTTCGCGACGCCGACGCAGTCGGCGCGCCAACTGAGCCGCAGCCGACCATCGTGCCGGAGCGGCCCACGCATCACGGGCCCTGAGCGGCCCCGCCCAGGTTAATGTCGGCTTGCCACGCTGTGCAGGCCGGCCGTGGTTTCCGTAACAAACGTCACTTCGCCGATGCCGTCAGCAGGCGGCGTGGGGGCATCGTCACGCAGGCGCTCCACCACGAGGTGTACATCGATTACATCGGCTACACCGGATGCCTCCAGCGACACAAGTGCGGCCAGCTGCGCAATCGCAAACGTATCCGCGAGCAGCGGCGTGTCGTCGTGGAGATCGCCGGCAACGCGTGCAGGTGAGGTGTTGCCGGTAGCGCGCGTGCGGTGCTGTGCCGTCTCACGGGCGCGATAGGCGAAGTAGGCGTCGGCAAAGTGCACGCGGTGCGCATCGAATACGCGCACGGCGGCGGTAAGGGCATCGTCCACCCAGGCTGGATCGATTGGTGCCGTGCCGGGCTCCGTCCCTTCGGGTAGGCCCGCAAGCTTGAGCGCATACCGATGCGTCTGCGTGCCGGGGGCGACAAAACTCAATTCCATACAACCTCCCACAACCGCGTGCGCTTGTGCCGCGGCTCGCCGTGTTTGAATTCGCCCCCCCGAGCGATATTGAAGAATAGTAACGGAGCGGGCCGTTTGCGCGTTTCGTCCTTCCGGATGAGGTTGAGCGGCTTTGTCTTAACCTTAAGACATTCACAATGTGGAGATTCGGTGCCACCCACGTGGCAAACGGTTGCGTGCCGGCAGCGTCTGTGCGACCTAACCGAACGGCTAGCTGCTTCGCCCAGGGGGCCGGTGTACAGTTATCGGGTGTCTGGCGACGCCGGGCAGCTGTCGACAATCGACGTCGACAAACGCAGACGGGAATGACGCGGGGCGCGTTTCCTTCGCGTCATCTCGCGCACATGGGGACCCAAAGCGGGCACGCGGTCCATGTCCCCTCGCGGGAAGGGATTGCCCCGTTAACTCGCGGCTTCTATAGTCCGCCTCGATTCGTGCGCTTGCAACGCACCTAGGTCTGCCATTACCCGCCGCCAACTGGGCCACGCAGACCACGAGACCGGTTACGGGGATCACGCCAACTGCCGCCGCGCGCCTAACGCAACGATTGCGTCATGGGGCACCGGCGGTGCGATGGCCATCATATCAACCACACCCCGGGACTGCCGCATTCGCGAAACAGCATCGCCATGCTTGAGGACCACCACTTGTACAAGGCTGCGATCGAACATTCGCCGATAGGAATCGGCCTGTGCGCGCCGGAGGGTCGCTTCCTCGACGTGAACCGAGCGCTGTGCGCGCTAACGGGACACGAAGCACAGGCGCTGCGCGCGCGCGATCTGTTTGACCTGTGCCACCCCGACCACACCGAACGCACACGACATGGCGTTGAATCGCTGCTCGCCGGTCAGCGCGACACGCTGTCGATGGAAACGCGCCTGGTCCGCCAGGACGGCACCACGGTCTGGGTGCAGACCGACGTGGCGGTGGCGCGCGACGACGGCAACGAGCACCTTGTCGTGCAGATGCAGGACGTGACCGCGCGGCGCCTGGCGCTGGAATCGCTGCGCGCGTCGGAGCAACGGCTGGCCTATGTGCTGGACGGCGCGGGGCTGGGTACGTTTGACTGGTCCACGCGTGCACGGCATGTGTCGTTCAACCGTCGGACGGCCGACATGCTCGGCTACGAGCCAACGGATCTGTCCAACGATCCGGATGCCTGGTTCGCCATGGTGCATCCGCAAGACGCGGCCTTGAGCGCGCGACGCATCTATCGCCATATGCGCGGCGATGCCGACAGCTTTGAAGTTGAACAGCGCATGCGCGCGCGCCATGGTCAATGGATCTGGGTGGCGGCGCGCGGCCGCGTGACCGAGCGCGATGCCCGCGGCACGGCCACGCGCGTGAGCGGCACGCTGCTCGACGTGACACAGCGGCGCACGGCGCTGGACCGGGCGCACCACCTCGCGCTGCACGATCCGCTGACGGACCTGCCCAATGCACGTTTGTTGCGCGATCGCCTGTTCGTTGCCATTCAGGCGGCACGTCGCGCGCGCGGCCAGGTTGCGGTCGTGTTCATCGATCTCGATCGCTTCAAGCCCGTCAACGATGAGTACGGCCACGGGGTTGGCGATCTCGTCCTGAAGGCTACGGCCATGCGGTTGCGCAGCGGGCTGCGTGCCTCGGACACGGTGGCGCGCCTGGGCGGCGATGAGTTTGTCGCCGTCCTCACGCACTGCGCCACGCGCGACGATGTGACGCAAACCGTTGAACGCCTGATCGAAGAATTGCAGACGCCGTTCCGTGTGGAAGGCCATGTGCTGTCGATGGGCGTGAGCGCCGGCGTGGCGCTGTATCCGACCGACGGGCATGACGCGCAGACGCTCATCCGCAATGCCGACGCAGCGATGTATGAAGTCAAACGCGCCGGCGGCAACGGCGTGGGCTTCCATGCCTCGCTCAATTACGAGCGGCTGATGGGCATGCGATCGCGCGATCGCGATCTCGACGGCGACGCGCGTTGATTCACCGCCGCACGCAAAAACAAAACGGCCCGCCGCAGGGCAGGCCGTCTTTCTTCAAGCGTTGCAAACGCTCAAATCTTAGAACGTGTAACGCAAGTAAAGCTCGTTCAGGTCCGTGCCCGGATTCGGGCGCTTGATCGACGCGTTCGACAGGTGTTCGAAGCGGTAGCCCATTTGGAATTGTTGCTTGCTGCCAAAGGCCACGCCCACGCCGATCATGTCGGAGAACTGGAAGGCCGTGCTGAAATAGTGCTCGTTGGACGTGCTGACGTGCGACAGCAAGCGCGGGCCGACACCAGCCTCGATGAACGGTACCCACGAGCCGCCGCGCTTTTCAAGCCGGAACAGCGGCGTCACGCCGAATTCGGTGATGTTTTGGCGGTTGGTGCCCTTGGTCGAGCGCCACTGGCCCAGCGCGACTTCCCAATCCAGATTCACGAACCAGCCTTCCGGGTTGCCCCAGTGGAAGCCCGAGTCGAAGTCGAGGTCGACGCCGTATTTCTCGATGCCGTGCTTGTTGTCTTTGCCATAGATGACGCGCACGGACGGGTCAGCCTGAGCGGGCAGGGCGGCAAACAGCGTGGCGGCGCCCAGGGCGGCAGCCAGCAGCTTGGCGGAACGGGGAAGCGCGGATCGGATCATCAGAGAGAGCAGAGTCAGTTGAGCGGCGCGCGTGAATCGGGGCAACTGCGTCGGCAACCACGCGCGCGGCGGACATGGTGGCTGGCAAACAGACGGCCTGGATAGGACCGGGGCGGCTTGCAAGGCATCGGGCGACGCAATTTGCGCGCCCGATGCTGCATCAGCCGGCCCGGATGGTCGGGGCGGTCTGAAATAAATTCCGTCGATTATAGGGGGAACTATCCGACTGCGTGCGGGCTTACGCACAAGGGGACATTGCCGGTGGCGAAACGTTGTCGGCCACCGGCAACAACAGAAGGGTTATTGCCCGGCAGGAGCGGATGCCCGCTGCGGCGCCGCCTGGCCTACTACCGGCACTTCGCCGTGCCAGCCGCCGCCCAGCGCCTTGACCAGCAGCACCGCTGCTGAATACTGCTTGCCCTGCAGCGTAAGCAGCGTGCGCTCGGCATTGTAGGCCGTGGCCTGTGCGGTGATGACTTCCAGGAAGCTCACCGTGCCCGCGCGATAGCGGTTCAGATTGAGTTGCGCGGCTTCATGCGCGGCCTTGACGGCATCGGCCTGCACGCCAAATTCCTGCGTCTGCCAGCGAAGCGCGGCGAGGTTGTCTTCGACATCCTGGAACGCGCCCAGCACCGTCTGGCGATATGTTGCGACCGACGCATCGTAAGCAGCGCCGGCCTTGTCGACGGCGGCTGCACGCGCGCCGCCATCAAACAGCGTGGCGGCCAGCGTCGGGCCGATCGACCAGACGCGGCTCGGCAGCGTTGCCAGGCGCGTCAGCGTGTTGGCTGCCAAACCTGCCGATGCGCCCAGCGTGAGCGTCGGGAAGTATGCAGCCTTGGCCACGCCGATCTGCGCGTTGGCAGCGGCCATGCGGCGCTCGGCGGCGGCGACGTCAGGGCGGCGTTCCAGCACGGCCGATGGCACTTCGAGCGGAATGGCGGGCAGGGCAGGCAAGTCGGCCGCGCTGGCAGCGGTGGCCGGGGCCAGCGAGAATTCCGCCGGCGGTTTTCCGATCAGCACCGCAATGGCGTGCTCAAGCTGCGCGCGGGTGACTTCGGTATCCAGCAGCAGCGCCTGCGACTGCTTAAGCTGCGTCTGCGCGGTCAGCACATCCGATCGCTGCGCCACGCCCACCGCATACTGGTTTTGCGTGAGCTTCAGGAAGCGCTCGTAGTCCGCAACCGTGCGTTGCAAGACAGCCTTCTGGGTATCCGTGACACGCAATTGAAAATAGTTCTGCGCAAGCGTTGCCTGCGCGGACAGCAAAGCGGACGACAAATCACCGGCACTGGCTTGCGCGCTGGCCTTGTTGGACTCCACCGATCGGCGGATGCGGCCCCACAGGTCCAGTTCCCAACTGGCGTTGAGCGAAAGGCTTTGCGAGTTGAGCAGGCTCGGGTTGCCGGTCGACAGGCTGCCGTCCGGGTTGACCGAGGTGCGCACTGAACGGCTGCGTGTGGCCGAGGCATTGGCGCCCAGCGTGGGGAAGAACGAAGCCTGCGCCGATTGCACCAGCGCCTGGGCTTGCCGGTATTGCGCCTCGGCCACCAGGATGTTCTGGTTGGCGGCGGCTACCTGTTCTTCAAGCGCGTTCAGTTGCGGGTCGTTGAAGATCTCCCACCACTTGCCGCGGGCAATGGCGTCGCTCGGGTTGGCGACTTTCCAGTCGCCGGCTTCCTTGTATTGCTGCGGCACTTCGGCGTCGGGGCGCTTGTAATCGGGCCCGACCGCGCAGGCCGAGACGAGCGCGCACGCGGCCAGCGCGAGCAACGAGGTACGAAGGGCTTGAGTGCCTCTTGTCATGTTCAGCTTCCTTGCGAATCCAATGCGGGCAGCGGTGCGTCCTTGCTGCGGCCGGCGCGGCGCAGGCGCAGCCGGTCGAGCGCCAGGTAGACCACCGGCGTGGTGTAGAGCGTGAGGATCTGGCTGACCAGCAGCCCGCCAACGATGGAGATGCCCAGCGGCGTGCGCAGCTCCGCGCCGTCGCCATGGCCGAGCGCCAGGGGCAGGGCGCCCAGCAGCGCGGCCATCGTCGTCATCAAGATCGGCCGGAAGCGCAGCACGCACGCGTGGAAGATTGCATCCGCGGGGCTCATGCCCTGGCTGCGCTCGGCCTCCAGCGCGAAGTCGATCATCATGATCGCGTTCTTCTTGACGATGCCGATGAGCAGAATCACGCCGATCAACGCGATGATCGAAAAGTCCGTGTCTGTAATGATGAGGGCCAACAGCGCCCCGACACCGGCTGAGGGCAGTGTCGACAGAATCGTGATGGGGTGGACGTAGCTCTCGTACAGCACGCCCAGCACGATGTAGATGGTGATGAGCGCAAACAGGATCAGCACGGGCTGGCTGGAGAGCGAATCCTGGAACGCCTTGGCGGTGCCCTGGAAACTGCCGTGCACGGAGGACGGCACGCCGATGCGGTTCATCGCGTCCTGGATGTCCTGCGTGGCACCCGACAGCGAAGCCCCTGGCGCCAAGTTGAACGAGATCGTGCTCGCCGCGAATTGCCCCTGGTGGTTGACTGCCAGCGCCGTGTTGGTCGGCTCGTAGTGCGAGAAGGTCGACAGCGGCACCTGCGCACCTGTCGATGTGATGAGGTAAATGTCCCGCAGGCCGTCGGGGTTCTGCCAGTACTGCGGCGCGGCTTCCATCACCACACGGTATTGGTTGAGCGGGTTGTAGATCGTCGACACCTGGCGCTGTCCGAACGCGTTGTTCAGCGCGTTGTCGACATCGCTCGGATTGATGCCCAGCGACTTCGCCTTGTCGCGGTCAATGACGAGGGAAGTCTGCAAGCCCTTGTCCTGCGTATCGGTGTTGACGTCTGTCAGCGATTTCACCTGCGTGAGTGCCTGCTTGATTTTCGGATCCCACGCGCGCAGCTCGTTCAGGTCATCGGCTTGCAACGTGTATTGGTACTGCGCGTTGCTCGCCCGCCCCCCCACGCGGATGTCCTGTACCGACTGCAGGAACAGGCTCGCACCTGGCTCGCGCGCCAGCTTGCCCCGCAGGCGATTGATCACCTGATCGGCAGAGAGTTTTCGGTCGGCCAATGGCTTGAGCTGGATGAACATGAAGCCGCTGTTACGCTGGCTGCCTCCCGTGAAGCCGACGACGTTTTCAACCGCAGGGTCTTGCTGGATGATGTGGATGAAATCGGTCACCTTTGTGCGCATGGCCTGGAACGAGATGGCCTGGTCTGCCTGGATGTTGCCGATCACGCGGCCTGTGTCCTGCTGCGGGAAGAACCCCTTGGGCACGATGATGTACAGATAGACGTTCAGGCAAATCGTTGCCAACAGGATCAGCAGCGTGAGCCAGCTGTGCCGCAGCGCCCACGCCAGCGAGTTGCGGTAGACGTCGAGCAGGAAGGTGAAGAAGCCTTCGGTCTTGCGGTGGAACCAGCCGTGTTCTTCCTCGGCGGCGGGCTTGAGCAAGCGCGCGCACATCATCGGTGTGGTGGTGAGCGACACCACCAGCGACACCAGGATTGCGACCGACAGCGTCACCGCAAACTCACGGAACAGCCGCCCCACGATGCCGCCCATCATCAGCAGCGGGATGAACACCGCAATCAGCGACAGGCTCATCGACACCACGGTAAAGCCGACCTCGCGCGCGCCCTTGAGCGCGGCCTGCATGGGCCGCATGCCGTTTTCGATGTGCCGCGAGACGTTCTCGAGCACCACGATCGCGTCGTCCACGACAAAGCCTGTCGCCACGGTCAATGCCATCAGCGAAAGGTTGTCGAGGCTGTAGCCGCACAGGTACATCACCCCGAATGTGCCGATGAGCGAGACCGGCACCGCCACGCTCGGAATGAGCGTCGCCCGCACGTTGCGCAGGAACAGGAACACCACCATGATCACCAGCGCGATCGACAGCACCAGCGTGCGCTCCACATCCCTGAGCGAGGCGCGGATGGTGGGTGTGCGGTCCATCATCACATCGAGGTTGATCTGCGCGGGAATGGTGTTACGCAGGTACGGCAGGATGTCGTTGATGCGGTCGACCGTGTCGATGATGTTGGCGCCCGGTTGCCGGCTGATGATGAGCAGCACCGACGGTTTGCCATTGGCCGAGCCATAGTTGCGGATGTCCTGCACGCTGTCACTGACGTCTGCCACGTCAGCCAGCCGCACCGGCGAGCCATTGCGCCACGCGACGATGAGCGACTGGTATTCGGCAGCCTTCTTGGCCTGGTCGTTGGCGTAGATGGTCCAGACGCGTTCGCCGGATTCCATCATGCCCTTGGGCTTGTTGGCGTTAGTGCTGGCGATGACGGTGCGCACGGTCTCCATCGAGATGCCGTACTTGTTCAGTGCCATCGGGTTCAGCTCCACCCGCACCGCCGGCAGCGACGCACCGCCGATGGTGACCTGGCCCACGCCGTTCACTTGCGACAGCTTCTGCGCAAGGATGGTCGAGGCCGCGTCGTACAGCTCGCCGCGCGACTTGGTGTCGGACGTCAGCCCCACGATCATGATGGGCGCATCTGCCGGATTGACCTTCCGATACGTCGGGTTACTGGGCAAGCCCGAAGGCAGCAGGCTGCGCGACGCATTGATGGCCGCCTGCACGTCGCGCGCAGCGCCGTCGATGTCGCGCGACAGGTCAAACTGCAGCGTGATCCGTGACGAACCGAGCGAGCTGGACGAAGTCATCTCGGTAATGCCCGCGATGCGGCCGAGTGATCGCTCCAGTGGAGTCGCCACAGTGGCTGCCATGGTCTCAGGGCTGGCGCCCGGCAGCGACGCGTTGACCGAGATGGTCGGAAAGTCCACCTGCGGCAGCGGCGATACCGGCAGCAGGCGGAACGCCGCGATACCGGCCAACGCCACGCCGATGGTCAGCAGCGCCGTGGCAACAGGCCGGGCGATGAAGGTCGCGGACAGATTCATCGCGGTCCGCCAGACTGATTGGTGCCCGCAGCGCCGTGGCGTCGGGCAGCACGGCGCGCGCGCCAGTCACGCAAGCGTTCGCCCAAGTTGTCGAAGGCCAGATAGATGACTGGCGTGGTGAACAGCGTCAGCACCTGGCTGACCAGCAGGCCGCCCACCATCGTGATCCCCAGCGGCTGACGCAGCTCGGAGCCCACGCCGGTGCCCAGCATCAGCGGCAGGGCACCCAGCAGGGCGGCCATGGTCGTCATCAGAATCGGACGGAAGCGCAGCAGACACGCTTGGTAGATAGCGTCGCGCGGGGTCATGCCCTGCTCGCGCTCGGCTTCCAGCGCGAAGTCGATCATCATGATCGCGTTCTTCTTGACGATACCGATCAGCAGGATGATCCCAATGATCGCGATGATGCCCATGTCCTTGCCGGAGACCAGCAGCGACAGCAGGGCACCCACGCCGGCCGATGGAAGCGTCGACAGGATCGTCACCGGGTGGATCGTGCTTTCGTACAACACGCCCAGCACGATATACATCGTGATGACGGCTGCGAGGATCAGCCACAACTGATTCGACAGCGACGCACGGAACGCCAGCGCTGCACCCTGGAAACTGGTTTGCATGCTGGCCGGCAAGCCGATTTCCTGTTCGACGGCATTGATCGTGTCGACCGCTGCGCCCAATGAGGCACGCGGCGCCAGGTTGAACGAAATGGTCGCCGCCGGGAATTGCCCCTGGTGGTTCACCACCAGCGAGCCCGGTTGTTCCACCACCGTGGCAAACGCACCCAACGGAATCTGTTGGCCGCTGCTAGAGGCCACGTGCAGGTCGTACAGCGATTGCGGCCCAAGCTGCATCTTCGGGTCCGTTTCGAGCACTACGCGGTATTGGTTCGATTGCGTGAAGATGGTCGAAATCAGGCGCTGGCCGTAAGCGCTGTACAGCACGCTATCCACCGCTGCCATGGTGATGCCGTACACCGCCGCCTTATCGCGGTCGACCTGCACGTAGGCGCGCAAGCCGTTGTCCTGCAAGTCGCTCGCCACGTCGCGCAGTTCGTTGGTCTGCTGCAGACGTTCAACTAGTTTCGGCACCCACTTCGAGAGGTTGTTCGGGTCCGGGTCTTCGACCGTGAACTGATATTGCGTGCGGCTCACGCGGTCTTCAATCGTCAGGTCCTGCACCGGCTGCATGTACAGCGAGATACCCGCCACCCTGGCCAATTCGGGTTGCAGGCGCTGAATGATCTCGGTGGCGTCGGCGTCGCGTTTATCTTTCGGCTTGAGGTTGATCAGCATGCGGCCGCTGTTGAGCGTGGTGTTCACGCCATCCACGCCGATGAACGACGACAGGCTCTCGACCGCAGGGTCTTTGAGCACGACCTCGGCCAGCTTCTGCTGCCGCTCGGCCATGGCCGAGAACGAAATCGACTGCGACGCATCCGAAATGCCTTGGATCACGCCGGTGTCCTGCACCGGGAAGAATCCCTTGGGCACCACCACATACAGCAGGCCTGTCAGCACCAGCGTGCCGATGGCCACCAGCAGCGTGGTCTTCTGCCGGTCAAGCACCCATTGCAGCATGTGGCCGTATCGCGCGATGACGTTGTCGAAGAACGCGCCTGCAGCGTGATAGAAGCGCGATTGCTCGGCTTCGGGAATGTGCTTGAGCAAGCGTGCGCACATCATCGGCGTGAGCGTGAGCGACACCACGGCCGAGATCAGGATCGATACCGCCAGCGTGATTGCAAACTCGCGGAACAGCCGCCCGACCACGTCGCCCATGAACAGCAGCGGAATCAGCACGGCGATGAGCGAGAACGTCAGCGAGATGATGGTGAAGCCGATCTGCTTGGAACCCTTGAGTGCGGCTTCCATGGGCGGGTCGCCCTCTTCGATGTAGCGGGCGATGTTTTCGATCATGACGATGGCATCGTCGACCACGAAGCCGGTGGCAATCGTGAGCGCCATCAGCGTGAGGTTGTTGATCGAAAACCCGGCCAGGTACATCACGCCGAACGTACCGACCAGCGACAGCGGCACCGCCACCGCCGGAATGACCGTGGCTGGCACGTTACGCAGGAACAGGAAGATCACCATCACGACCAGCGCCACGGCAAGCATCAGTTCGAACTGCACGTCCGATACCGAGGCGCGAATCGTCGTGGTGCGGTCGGTCAGCAGCGACACCTCAACGTTGCCGGGCAGCGTGTCCTTGAGTTGCGGCAGCAACGCCTTGGCACGGTTGACCACCTCGATCACGTTGGCGCCAGGCTGGCGCTGCACGTTCAGGATGATGGCGGGGGTGGTGTTGGACCACGCGGCCAACTTGCTGTTTTCGGCGCCGTCAACGATCTGCGCCACGTCGGTCAGGCGGATGGGCGCGCCGTTCTTGTAGGCGACGATCATCTTGCCGTACTCGGCGGCCGACTTGAGTTGATCGTTGGCGTCGATGGTGGAGGCGCGCATCGGGCCGTCGAAGCTGCCCTTGGCGCCATTCACGTTGGCGGTGCCGATGGCGGTGCGGATGTCGTCGATCGACAGCCCGAGCGCGGCTAGCGCTGACGTATTGGCCTGGATGCGGACGGCCGGGCGCTGCCCGCCGCTGATGCTGACCAGGCCAATGCCCGGCAACTGCGACAGCTTTTGCGCGATGCGCGTGTCGACCAGGTCTTCCAGCTTGGGCAACGGCATCGTGTTGGAAGTGATCGCCAGCGTGAGGATCGGCGCGTCGGCCGGGTTCACCTTGCTGTAGATCGGCGGCATCGGCAGGTCGTTCGGCAGCAGGTTGCCGGCCGCGTTGATGGCCGCCTGCACCTCCTGCTCGGCAATATCGAGCGAGAGGGACAGATCAAACTGCAGCGTGATGACCGAGGCGCCGCCCGAGCTGGACGACGTCATCTGTTTCAGGCCGGGCATCTGCCCGAACTGCCGCTCCAGCGGTGCGGTGATGGACGAGGTCATCACGTCGGGGCTGGCACCCGGGTACAGCGTTGTTACCTGGATGGTCGGGTAATCGACCTCGGGCAGCGCAGAGAGCGGCAGCATCCGGTACGCCACCAGGCCCGATAGCAGGATGGCGACCATCAACAGCGTGGTCGCCACGGGCCGGAGGATGAAGATTCGGGAGGGATTCATGCCAGCTCGGAACAGAAGACTTCGTCAGGCGAGTGCACGCAATGCACGACTCACGGCTTACGGCTTGGCAGCCGGGGCACTTGCGGCGGGTGCCGAAGCGCCGCCCTGGCCACGGCGATGACGCCCGCCCTGATGGGCCTGGCCGGCCGCGGGTGCGCTTGCGGCGGTAGCACCGGGCTGAATCACCTCCACCGGCGAGCCATCGCGCAGCTTGTCTGCACCGTCGATCACCACACGCTCTCCGGGCTGCAGGCCTTGCGCAACCGACACGCGTTCCCCTTCGGTCACGCCCAGCTTGACCACCCGCAGCGCCACCTTGTTGTCTTCGCCGATCACGTAGACGAAGGTGCCCTGCGTGCCGCGCTGGATGGCTGCGCTCGGCACGATTACCACGTCGCGTAGCGTATCTACACGCATGCGCACGTTCACGAATTGATTCGGGAACAGCATGGCGTTCTGGTTCGGGAACTGCGCGCGCAGCTTGATCGTACCGGTGGTGTTGTCGATGGTGTTGTCTACCGTCATGAGCACGCCGCGCGCGAGCTGCGTGGTCTGGCCGCGGTCCCAGGCTTCCACCTGCAGCTTGTCGCCGGACTGCAGGCGCGGCATGACCTTGGGCAGGTTGTCTTCAGGAATGGAATAGATGACGGTGATCGGGTCGATCTGCGTGATGACCACGATGCCGTTGGTGTCCGAGGCGTGCACGATGTTGCCCGGGTCCACCTGGCGCAGGCCAACCCGGCCAGACACCGGCGCGGTGATGCGCGTATAGGAAAGCTGCACGCGCGCGTTGTCGACGTTGCCCTGGTCCAGCTTGACCGTGCCGTCGTACTGGCGCACCAACGCGGCCTGCGTATCCACCTGTTGCTTGGAGATCGAATCCTGCGAGAGCAGCGTCTGATAGCGCTGCAGGTCGAGCTTCGCGTTTTGCAGCAGCGCCTGATCGCGCGCAAGCTGACCTTCCGCCTGGGCAAGCTGTGCCTGATAAGTGCGCGGGTCAACCTCGGCCAGCAGGTCTCCGGCCTTGACGGTCTGCCCCTCCGTAAACGCCAAGCGCACGAGTTGGCCATCTACACGTGTCTTGACCGTCACGTTGTTGACTGGCGTGACATTGCCCAGCGCCGACAGCACCACGTTGATGTCGCCTTTGACGGCCGTGCCGACCATCACAGGCATCGGCTTGCCGGCCATGGCAGCGCCGCGCCCACCGGGACCACCTCGCCCACCGGGGCCGCCCGCGTTGCGGTACTTCGCGTGATAGACCGCGTAGCCGATCAGCACCAGGATAATGATCACCACCCAGATGCCCCAGCGGCGGCGCTTGCCACCCTCGCGCGGGGGCGGCAGCAGCGTTGGAGACACCTCGTTGGGCGTCTCCTTCCCCTCGTGCGTACGGCGGCCGGCGTCGTCAAACTGGCCGGGCTTCTGGTCCTTGGGATCGGACATGTTGGCGTTCCTGTTCTTAGCAATATGGGGACGAGCGCACATGATAGCTGGCGCCCGTGCCAGTCAGACCGCAGCTTAAAGGCAACGTCTTTGCGAAGAATTAGTCGCGCAGCGGGTTCTATTACGCCAGATTACAAACCCATCGCGGTGTTACCGGGCGAAACAATATGGTGAAAGTGCGCGCGATTCGTGGTGGCCACAGTCGCTATCATGAGCACACCTTCCTGCGCATACCAGACACTCCACCAGACAGATGAGCGGCACCAAGATCCTGGTCGTCGATGACGACGTCGAACTGCGCGACCTTCTGCGCGAATACCTGACCCAGCAGGGTTTTGCCGTTTCCGTGCTGCATGACGGCGATGGGCTGGGCGCCCGGCTCGAACGGGAGCGCCCGGCCCTTGTCGTGCTCGACCTGATGATGCCCAAGGTGGACGGCCTGTCCGCCCTGCGCGACCTGCGTGCCCGCAACGACGACGTGCCCGTCATCCTGCTCACCGCTCGCAGCGATGAGATCGATCGCATCATCGGCCTGGAAATCGGCGCCGACGACTATCTGGGCAAGCCGTTCTCGCCTCGCGAGCTGCTCGCCCGTATCAACGCGGTGCTGCGCCGGCGCCTTTCCGTGCCGGCCTCCGCACCGGAAGACCGCGACAGCTTCAGCTTCGGGCCGTTCAAGCTCAACTTCCGCATGCGCACGCTGTTTCGTGGCGACAGCGCACTGTCCATCAGCGATACCGAATTCGCGCTGCTCAAGCTGCTGATCGGGCATGCGATGCAGGTGCTCACGCGTGAGCACATCGTCGAGCTGATGTACGGGCCGGGCAGCGGTGTGTCCGACCGGGGCATCGACGTACAGATCTGGCGCCTGCGCCGCGTGCTGGAAGAAGACGCCCAGCGCCCGCGATACATCCAGACCGTGCGCGGCCGCGGCTACACCTTCGTGCCGGATGAGCGGGAAGAGGTCAATGAAGTTCAAGGCTAGATTCGACACGCTGTTCGGCCGGCTGGCGGTGCTGATCGTGGTGGTGCTCGTGCTGAGCCACTTCTCGTGGTTGGGCGTGCTGCGCGCGGAGCGCCGCGAGCGGCAGTTCCAGGCGTCGGTAGATCAGATGGCGTTCCAGTTGCAGGCCTTCCAGGCAGCGATGGACGGCCATCTGCATGTGAAACTGCCCGATCTCGTGACCGAAACTGATGAGCCGCCCTCGGGCGACGCGTCTTCGGCATCGGACAAGTCTGCGGAGTTGGTGCGACAGCTTGCGCGCCGTTTGCCATCCGACACGCAGTTGCGGCTCGAAGTGGGCCCCACGCCCCGTGTGTTCGTGCGCTTTTCGCAGCGCAACAAGTGGATTGCCATGCCCCTGGTGTGGGTGCATGCGCCGCCCACCATTTCGGCCGTGGTGCCGGGCGTGATGGTGGTGTTGGCGATTGCCATTGCGTTCTCGCTGTTTGCGGCGTGGCAGATCCAGCGCCCCGTGCGCGAGCTGGCCGATGCTGCCGGGGCGTTAGCCCGGCGCCGCTACGTGGCGCCGCTCAAGGAGCGCGGCCCGTACGAACTCCGGCAATTGACTGACCAGTTCAACCATATGGCGACTGACTTGTCGGCCGCTGACGAAGAGCGCAACACCATGCTGGCCGGCATTGCGCACGACCTGAAGACGCCGCTGTCACGCCTGCGCTTGCGCGCCGAAATGCTGGCCGACCAGAAAGCCGGTGCCGGTATCGAACGCGACGTCGAATCCATGTCGGCCATCGTCGAACAGTTTCTCGCCTATGCGCAAAGCGGCGACAGCGAGGCGCGTGAGGTGTCGGTCGATCGCCATCTGCGCGGCCTGGTGCAGCCGTTTGCCGAGCATGGTAAGCATGTCGCGCTCGATCTGCATGCGGGAGACCGCTTCCGCCTCAAGCCGACGCATCTGGAGCGCATCGTCGTCAACCTCCTCGACAATGCGTTTGCGTATGGCGCCGAGCCTGTCAACGTGCGCACCGCGGCGGACGAAACCGGCTATACGCTGACGGTGGAAGACCATGGCGCGGGCATCCCCGCTGCCGACTTTGACCGCGTCATGCGGCCCTTTGTGCGCCTGGACCCGGCGCGCGGCGGCAATGCGCATTGCGGGCTCGGCCTGGCAATCGTCGATCGGCTGGTGCGTCACCTGGGCGGCGATCTCGCCGTCGGGCCGGCGGATGCGGACGCGCTGTCGCCGGGCTTTCGCGTCACCATGCGGTTTCCGGCCTCAACAGCGGCGGCTTGATCGCCCGATCGCTCGACTGCCCGCCCGACTGACATACAGGCAAGCGATTGCGTAAGCTATCCTAGGCGGCGCAAGCACGCTTGTTGCGTGCGCTCACCAGAACTCCGGGAGGAAAACGCATGGATCGCGCTGTCTGTCTCGTCAAGGATGCTGGCCAGGCCCGCATGGTCGCCGCCGTTGCCGCTTGCGTGCTGGCGATGGGCTTGGCGGCCTGCTCGTCGCCGATGCCTCCGTGGCAGCCGCCGCGCATGACTATCGAGCCCGCACCTCCGCCGCCCGCGCCGGTGACCACGCTGCCGCCGTCACCGGCCATGCAGCCGGCGCCGTCCCAGCCGCCAGCCTATGCGCCGGCGCCTGCCGCAGACACCGAACCCCCGCGCGCAACGCCGGGCATGGCGAATCCGGCATCCACGTATTGTCTGCAGCGCGGCGGTCAACTTGAGTTTTCCACGCGTGCGAACGGGGCTGACGTGGGAACCTGCGTCAGCCCAGGCGGGGATGAATGCGAGGAATGGGCGTTCCTGCGCGGCAGTTGCACGTGGTAAGTCGCGGCAGTTGCCGCAGGCAATAAAAAAGGGCCGCAGATATTGCGGCCCTTTTTGTTTGGAGGAGGCGAATGGTTTGGAGATGCGCTTACCGCCGCGCCACCACCACCTTGTCTGCAGATTCGGCCACCAGGCGCATGGGCACGCCGGCGTCTTGGAGTTTCTGCCAAGTGGTGCGGCGCATGAATGCGTAGGCGGGTGGCCCGTCGGTCCAGCGTTTGATCCATTCGTCTGTGGTGGCGACAACCTTGCTCGGCTCCAGGCCAGCGCCCATTTCCAGTTCGTCAAAGCCCGAGACCAGCGTCATCGGGCGACCGAGGTAGTAGATGGCGGTCTGGTCCAGCCACTCGACCGAGTAGAACGGCGTCTCGGCCGGAATCGGGCCCGTCGCGCTCAGCGTCTTTTCAATGACGTCGCGGGCGGACAGTGCGTCGCGGAAGATCTCGCTGGCATTGAGGACGCGGTCCCAGCAGACCAGGGCGGAGATGGATAGCACGATCACGGCCACGGTGCGCTTCTGCCAGCGCAGCGCCAAGAGTGCGGCCAGCGTACCGACGGCCAGCATGGCCATCACCTGACGCAACGCAGGCATGGCCAGCGCAACCTGTTCGGCGGGCATCTTCGCGCCGGCCTTGGCGCCGATCATCGGCACCGCAAACCACAAGCCGATGGCGATCAGCAGATTGACGCCCAGCGACCACGCAACGGCGCGCGTGGGCATCTTCTCCAGCGCCAGCGCCAGCGCAATCGCCAGTGCAGGGAAGGCCGGCACGATGTAGCCCGGCAGCTTCGAGTTGGATATCGAGAAGAACAGGAAAATCATCCCCGCCCACGCAATCGACCAGCGCATCAGGTCAAACTGTCGCGTGCCAACGAAGAGATCGGCCACGCGACCCATGCGCCGGCCGATGGCCGCAAACAGCAGCGGCGTCCACGGCAGCAGCCCAGCCAGGCCCACCGCGATGAAGTACCACCACTTGCCGCTGCGATGGTGCTCGTTGGTCAGGAAGCGTTCGAAATGCTCGTGGATGAAGAAGAAATGGAAGAACTCGGGGTTGCGCTCCTGCACCATGACGAACCACGGCACCGTGGCGATCAGGTACAGCGCAAGGCCAGGTAGCCAATGCATGCGGCGGATCAGTGCCCAGTCGCGCGTCATCAGCAGGTAGGCCACGCCGATCAAGCCCGGGACGACCAGCCCGATCAAGCCCTTGGTGAGCGTCGCGCCCGCCAGCGCCAGCCAGACCACGAGCATCCACGCGAGCTGCCCGCGACGCGATGCACCGCGCCGCTGGGCCAGCGCGAAGCCGCACGCGCCGACCGTCAGGAAAAACCCCACGCCCATGTCCAGCGTGATGACCTGCCCGAACAGCAGATACAGCAGCGACGAGGCGAGAATCGCCGCGCCGGTTGCCGCCGTGCGCCCACCGCGATAGACCGCCAGCGTCCAGGCTGTCATCAGAATCCCGCCCAGGCCGAACAGCACTGGCCACAGGCGCGCACCCCAGGCATTGACGCCGAATGCCTGGAACGTGGCGGCCGTCGTCCAGTACTGCAGGGGCGGCTTCTCGAAATATTTGAGATCGTTCAGGCGTGGCGTCACCCAGTCACCGGAAGCCACCATCTCGCGCGGGATCTCCGCATAGCGGCCTTCATCTGGTCGGAAGAGGGTGGAACGCTGGAACAGGTCGTCCGTCCACAGCGCGAGGAACACGGCGATGAGCGCGACGACAAGCAACGCCATCCATGGCGAGCGGCGGGAGGAGACTGGGCGGGATTCCATGCTGGGGTGAACTTCGCGGGCACGGTCGGAAAGGGTAGGATTCTAGTCGATGCCGGATTAGCGGATGGTTAGCCTGGCCAAATGTCTTTGACCTCACCTGTAAGACGCATGAGCAAGGCCAAGCTCGACACCTACCTCAACGACCGCCTCGACTGGAACCTGCTCCGCACGTTTCTCGCCATTGCGCGGGAACGCAGCATCAGCCGCGCCGCCACGCGCCTGCACCTGACGCAGCCGGCGGTGAGCCAGGCGCTCAAGCGTCTTGAAGACCAGCTCGGCCTGCAATTGATCGACCGCCAGGCCAATCCCATTGAGATCACGCGCGCGGGCGAAGAGGTTCGCCTGATTGCCGAGGAGGTCTACGGCACCATTTCGCGCCTGTCGCAGGCCAGCGGCGAGGGCGGACACGAGATTGCCGGCATGGTGCGCGTGGCCATCGTCAGCGGGCTGGATTTTCCGGAGTACGACGCGTTTCTCGGCCGTTTTCATCGCGATTACCCGCGCATCGAACTCGAATGCCAGGAAATGCGCAGCGCCGACGTGGTGCGCAGTCTGGAATTGCGCACGGCCACGCTCGGCCTATCACCCAAACGGGCGCTGCCCAGGAAGATCGAGCACCGGTTGTTCCTGCGCCAGCGCTACGCCCTGTTCTGTGGGCAATATCACCCGCTCTTCGGCAACGCCGATGTGCAGATCGCCGACCTGGCGGGCGAAAAGTTTGTCTCGTTCACCGGCGACAAGATCGGCGATCCGCTCTCGATGCTCACGTTCTTTCGCGATGAGATGGGCCTGACCGGGCCGGTGGTCGGCTCGTCGTCGAGCATGTGGGAAGTGCGGCGGCTGATCGTGGCGGGCTTTGGCATCGGTTGCCTGCCCGAGCATGTGGCGCAGGACGACGTGGAGCAGGGCCGTTTGCAGCGCCTGCCGCCCGAAGGCGGCGTGGCCGATGTCGACATGCACCTGCTGTGGATGGCCGACCGCAAGTTCAGCGCGGCGGAAGCAGCGTTTCTGGAAGCGCTGCACCGTTTTATTGATGTGCGCTATCCCGAAACCGCTTTGCGGGCGCTGGGCGGTCAGTAACCCCGCTTGATATCCACCACATTTGCGAGCGCCTCGCCATTGAGCAGGCGCCGCACGTTCTGCGCGACTTGCAAGCCGATGGTATCGGGGCTGGCGACCGATGCCATGTGCGGTGTAACGATCAGGTTGGGTGCTCGCCAAAGCGGGTCGCTTGCGGGCAGCGGCTCGTGGGGGAATACATCGATGATTGCGCCTCCGAGCTGTCCATCTTCCAGTGCTTCGAGCAGATCGGGCGCGACGAGGTGTTCGCCGCGCCCGACGTGAATCAGCTTGGCGCCGGGCTTGAGCTGCGCGAACGTGCCTGCGTTGAGCAAGCCGCGTGTGGCTTCGGTCAGCGGCAACAGGCAGATCAGGATATCGGTGCCGTCAAGGAACATCGGCAAGCCTGCCTGGCCGCAGTACACGCCGATGCCGGGCAGGTCGCGCGATTGGCGCGCCCAGCCGCGTACGGTGAAGCCGAGTCGATGCAGTTCTTCGGCCACGTGCGAACCGATTTCTCCCAGGCCCATCACGCCCACGGTGCAGGTCGACGGATGTTGCTGTGCCGGCCGCAACCACGCTGCGCTGCGCTGGTTTGCCAGCACACGGTCCAGCTGCCGATGGAAATGCAGCACGCCCCAGGTGACGAATTCCGCCATGCCGCGTGCATGCTGCGGGTCGACCACGCGGCACAGTGGGACGGCAGGCAGCGTGGGGTCGACGAGGATGTTGTCGACGCCGGCCGCGATGCTGTGCACAAGGCGCACGCGCGGCATTGCGGCGATGGCGCCTTCAGGCGGATTCCAGCAAACAGCGATTTCCGCGTCCTGCGCGGCAGGTTCCCCGTACATGCGTACATCGAATTCTGGCGCCGCGCGCAAGATGGACGGCACCAGGTGCGACATGTCGTAGTCGCGACTGATGAGGGCAAGGGTCGTCATGCGCGTCAGCTCCGGTAATCGGAGCGGGAGGTGTCGATCAAGCGCAGTGCCGCAAGCCATGCACGGCGCGCAATGACGGGGGACTCTTCCCGATTGAACTGAGCAGCCGTGCGCTGACGCACTTCTTCAGGTGGAAAGCGCAGCTGCGTGCCGCCGGCCAGCGCCTGCACCTGTGCCTGGCAAGCGCGTTCAAGAAAGTAGATCTCGTGGAACGCGTCCGCTGCCGTAGTGCCGCCGGCCAGCAAGCCGTGGTTGCGCAGGATCATCGCCTTGTGCTGGCCGAAGTCGTGCAGGAGGCGTTCGCGCTCGCCCAGGTCCAGCGCGATGCCTTCGTAGTCGTGATACGCGAGCTTGCCGTAGAACTTGAGCGCATGTTGGCTGATCGGCAGCAGACCATGCTCTTGGGCCGATACCGCAATGCCCGCGGCCGTATGCGTGTGCACCACGAAGTGCAAGTCGTCGCGCGCTGCGTGAATGGCCGAGTGGATCGTGAAACCGGCTGCGTTGACGGCGTAGTGCTCCGGGTCCGCATCGGCGCGTTCGTCGATGACATTGCCGCCCAGATCGATCTTGACGAGATCCGACGCGCGCATCTCGCCGAACAGCACGCCGTAGCGGTTGATGAGGAACGTCGGGCTGCCGTTCTCATCCGGCAGGCGCGCGGTGATGTGTGTGTCGATCATGTCCGTCATGCGGAAATGGTCGACGAGCCGGTACAGCGCGGCCAGATCGGTACGGACCTGCCATTCGATTTCAGAGAACGCCGCAGGGCGTGGCGTGTGCAGCGAAACGTGTTGAGCTTCCATGGGAATGCGGATGGAGGTGGACATCAATTCGTGGCGAGCGCAGCCGATTCTTCAGGCTGCCTGCCGTCGCGATACCGACCCAGGCCGATGATGCCGATGAGCGAGATCGCGGAGAGCCCCGTAAAGAACAGCGCCAGCGGCAGCCATTCGCCCTTGTAGCGTTCAGCCAGCATCGTGCCGATGAGCGGGGTGGTGCCGCCCGCGATCATGGTGCAGACCTGATAGGCGATCGAGATGCCGGAGTAGCGCACGCGCGTGGGGAAAGCAGGCGTCATGAACCCGGCGATGACGGCATACACGGCAGACAGCGTGACCACCGCCAGCGTGATGCCTGCCACCATCGCCACGGGGTTTTGCGTGCTCACCAGCAGGAACATCGGATATGGCGTGAACATCGAGATGAACGCGGCCCAGGTCAGGAAACGTGTGTCGCCGTAGCGTTGCGCCAGCAGGGCCGACACCGGCTGCGACGCCAACTGCAGGATCGTCACGATGAACAGGCAATCGAGAATCAGCGCCTTCGACATGCTCAGGTACGTCGTGACGTACGAAATCATGAACGTGTTGGTGAAGAAGAACCCTGCGGAGCCGATGGTGGTGGCCATGGCTGCCAGCACGATGGGGCGCCACGCCGTGCGCAGCACTTCGCCCACCGGGCTCTTGAGCACTTCGTTGTTCTTCTTCATACGCTCGAACTCGGGCGATTCCTTCACCCCCATGCGGATCGCCACGCCCACGAGCAGCAGCACGAAGCTCGCCAGGAACGGCAGGCGCCAGCCCCACGTGATGAAGCTCTCATGATCGAGCGACGACACCAGGCGGAACGACAGCAACGACAGGATCAACCCAACGGGGCTACCCATCTGCGGGAACGACGCGAAGAACACACGCTTGGCTTTCGGTGCGTGCTCGCTTGCCATCAGCACCGCGCCGCCCCATTCGCCGCCCACCGCAATGCCTTGAAGCACGCGCAGCAGCACCAGCAGGATCGGCGCCCAGACGCCGATGGTCGCGTAGCCGGGCAGCAAGCCGATGCCGGTGGTGGCAATGCCCATCAGGAACATCGTCACGAGCAGCATCTTCTTGCGGCCGATGCGGTCACCCAGGTGGCCGAACACGGCGCCCGAGAGCGGTCGCGCGATAAAGCCCACGAAGAACGTCGCGAACGACGCCATCGTGCTCAGGAAATGGTTGCTGCTCGGAAAGAACACCTCACCCAGGACGAGCGCGGCGGCCGTGGCGTAGGTGTAGTAGTCATAGAACTCGACGGCGGTGCCGATGAAGGCGGCGGTGGCCGCACGCACGGGTTGGTGCGTCGCGGTGGATGGTTGCGGCGTTGACATGGGGCGTCCTCCTCTTTTGGGCGTGGTCCCGCTGCCGCGCCGCCGATGTTCGAACATCGGTCTGTGCCGTGGAAGCGGGATGTCGGTCGTCAGCCGACGCCGCCATTTATGCGCATCGATGTGGGCGGCGGCAAATTCGCATTTTTGATTCCCCGTATTAGCCGGGCTTATGCCCCCGGATGGGGCGTTCACGGCGCGCTCTTGCGTCATCGAGGTGCGGAAGCGCTATCGGGTCATCACTGCATGCACGCTTCGCGCCAGTGGTATTTGCTGGATTTATAGCCCGAATAAAGATTCGCAATTTGACGCGCATTTTGCGATTGCCAGATAAAGACGGCTGAATGCGCCGAGCTGGTCGGCGTGCATGCAAAGGAATGGAGACATGTTGAAGGTCAACGGGGCGCGGCTGTGGTCGAGCCTGATGGAAATGGCAGCGGTTGGCGGCACGCCCAAGGGCGGCGTGCGGCGCTTGGCGTTGACAGAAGAGGACGCCGCCGGCCGCGCGCTGTTCACGCGCTGGTGCAAGGACGCGGGCATGACGCTCAGCACCGACCGCGTCGGCAATCTGTTCGCGCGCCGCACTGGCAGATCCGCGGAAGCCCGCACCGTGGCGAGCGGCAGCCATCTCGACACGCAGCCCGAAGGCGGACGCTTTGATGGCGTCTACGGCGTGCTGGCGGCGCTGGAAGTCGTGCGCACGCTCAACGACGCGGGCATCGAAACCGATAAACCCATCGAGATTGTTGTGTGGACCAACGAGGAGGGGGCGCGCTTCACGCCCGCCATGTTGGGTTCCGCTGCATTTGCGGGCGTGATGCCGCTGGAACAGGCGCTGGCCTCGCGCGATGCGCAGGGCGTCTCGGTGGCCGATGCGCTGGCGGCGACGGGCTACGCGGGCGAACGTGCCGTCCCCGGGGCACCGTTCGACGCGTATTTCGAGGCGCATATCGAGCAAGGCCCGATCCTGGAAGAAAACGGCGTGCCGATTGGCGTCGTCACGGGCGGGCAGGCGATCCGCTGGCTCGATGTGCGTGTGCGGGGCCAGGCGGCACATGCGGGCACCACGCCAATGCGCTTTCGGCGCGATGCGATGTTCGCAGCCGCCGAGATGGCTGCCTCGCTGGAAACGCTGGTCGAGATGTTTGCCCCGTACGGCCTCGTGACCATTGGCGAGATCGGTATCCGCAATGCCTCACGCAACACCATCGCCGCCGATCTGACCTTCACGGTGGACTTGCGCCACCACGAAGACGCTCGCATCGCCGAGATGGAAACCGCGCTGCGAGAGCGCTTTGCCGACATTGCCGAGCGCCGTGGCCTGGCTGTGCAGATCGACCAGCACTGGGTGAGCCCGGCCACGCCATTTGACGCGACCTGCGTGAATGCGGTGGCCGATGCTGTGGAAGCACTCGACTACCCGCACCAGCGCATCGTGAGCGGCGCGGGACACGACGCCATCCACATTGCCAAGCGTTGCCCGACGGCGATGATCTTCATCCCGTGCGTCAACGGCCTGAGCCACAACGCAGCCGAAGATGCGCTACCCGAAGATGTGACGCGCGGCGCCGATGTGCTGCTGCACGCCATGTTGGCCCGGGCGCAGTGAACGAGATAGCGGGATAGCACTTTGCCCGACCCGTCAGTAGGGTCGAATCGTTGCAACTTGTTGCGGTAGCATGACGCCTGCCGGCAATCCTGCCGGTTCAGTACGTCTTCAGGGCGGGGTGGAATTCCCCACCGGCGGTATGCGGACCTTGCGTCCGTGAGCCCGCGAGCGCCTTGCATGCGCCTGCATGCAAGGGTCAGCAGATCCGGTGAGAGGCCGGGGCCGACGGTCAGAGTCCGGATGGAAGAAGATGTGCGGAACAACACGCCCGTGCGACAGGGGCGCGCTTGGCTTTGTGCCCGGCTGCGCCGCTGCATGGCGCGCGCGTGTTTGTCTGCTTGCCCTGGAACGTCTTGTCGCCAATCTTGCGAGGAGCGTTTCCATGTTGTCCATTCAGCAATCCCCTGTAGTTCACCCGCCCGCATTGCCTGCCAGCAATGTGATGCTTGACGCCATCGACGCCCGCTTTGATCCGGCCGACATGCCCGCGCGCATGGCCGCTGCGCTCGATGCGGTGCGGCTGGGCGTGCCCGTTGTCGTGCTTGACGATGCCGACCGCGAGAACGAGGCCGACCTCATCGTCGCTGCCGACAAGCTCACGCAGGCCAGCATGGCCATGCTCATTCGCGAGTGCAGCGGCATCGTCTGCCTGTGCCTGACGGCCGAGAAGAGCGCATCGCTCGGCTTGCGCCCGATGGTGGAAGACAACCGCAGCCAGTACGGCACGGCGTTCACGGTGTCGATCGAGGCACGCACGGGCGTGAGCACCGGCGTATCTGCGGCGGACCGCATCACGACCATCCGCGCAGCCATCGCGGCAGATGCCGATACGCAATCGGTCGTCAGCCCCGGGCACGTGTTTCCGCTGGTGGCAAAGGAGGGTGGGGTACTGGCGCGGCGCGGTCATACCGAGGGCTCGGTCGACCTGGCACGTCTGGCGGGCCTGCCGCCGGCTGCCGTGCTATGCGAACTGATGCTGCCCGACGGCACCATGGCACGGAGGGACGAAGCGGTGCGTTTCGCTGATCAGCACAACCTGCCGGTGCTGACCATTGAAGACATCGTTCAGTATCGGGAGCAGATGGAGCGCGCGGTCAGCTTCGTCTAAAGCCACAGCCGGCCGCGCGAAAGAGGTGACGCCGATTTACCGCTTGAGCGCGGCCGCTTCCTTGGCGAGCGCCGTGATGCCTGCCCAGTCGCCGGCAGCGACCTTGTCCTTGGGCACCATCCACGAGCCGCCTACGCACACCACGTTGGGGAGCGCGAGGTAGTCGGGCGCGCTTTGCGGCGTGATGCCGCCGGTTGGGCAGAAACGCACATCGCCGAAGGGGCCATAGATCGACTTGAGCATCGGGATGCCGCCCGCCGCTTCCGCCGGGAAGAACTTGAGCGTGTTCAGGCCGAACTCCAGCGCCAGGATCAGCTCGGACGGCGTGGCGATGCCCGGGAGCCAGTCGAGTTCTGTCTTGGCCTGCGCCACGGCCAGCATGGGCGTAATGCCCGGCGACACCGCGAACACCGCACCGGCATCCTTGGCCTGCTGGAAATGCTCTGGCCGCGTGAGCGTGCCGGCACCGACGATGGCATCGCTGCCCAGGTCATTCACCACCGCACGGATCACATCCAGCGCCACCGGCGTGCGCATCGTGATCTCGAACGTGCGGATACCGCCCTCGTACAGCGCGCGGCACACCTTGACGCCTTCATCGACAGATTGGAACTGCAGCACGGGGATGACCGGGCCGGCCTTGACGACGGAATCGATACCCACAACGTTCTCCTAGATCAACTTCAATAGAACAAGCTTAAACGACGGTCGCCAGCGCAAGCGTGAGCAGCAGCGCGACGATCGAGATGATGGTTTCCAGTACCGTCCACGTCTTGAAGGTCTGCGGCACGGTCAGGTTGAAGTACTCCTTCACCAGCCAGAAGCCGCCATCGTTCACGTGCGACAGGATCAGCGACCCGGCGCCGGTGGCCAGCACCATCAGCTCCGGCTTGACGGCGGCGCCCGACGCTGCGGCGATCGGGGCGACGATGCCGCAGGCGGTCGTCATGGCCACCGTGGCCGAACCCGTGGCGATACGGATCAGCACAGCCACCACCCAGCCCAGCAGCAGCGGCGACAGATGGGCATCGGTGGCGACAGCCACGATGGCCTTCGACACGCCAGAATCACGCAGGATCTGGCCGAAGCCGCCGCCTGCGCCCACCACCAGCGTGATCGTAGCGATCGGTGCCAGGCACTCGTTGGTGAACTTGAGGATGGTCTCGCGGTTGAAGCCGCGCGCCTTGCCGAACGTGTAGAAGCTCACGATGGCGGCAATCAGCAGGGCCATCACCGAGTTGCCGGCCAGCTTGAGAATGTCGTTCGCCAGTGTCTTGGGCGCGGCGATCAGGTCGGCCCAGCTGCCGATCAGCATCAGCACCACCGGCAGCAGGATCGTGAACAGCGTCACGCCAAAGCCCGGCAGTTCGCGCTTCTGGTCGGCTTCAACAAATTGCGCGGCCAGCGGGTTGTTCTCGTCCGGCTTGACGTAGCGCGAGACCAGCATCGCCCACAGCGGACCGGCCAGGATGGCCGTCGGCAGGCCGACGATCAGCGCATACATGATGGTCTTGCCGATGTCGGCTTGGTAAGCCGTCACCGCCAGCAGCGCGGCCGGGTGCGGAGGGATCAGACCGTGCACCACCGACAGGCCGGCCACCATCGGCAGGCCGACCATCAGGATCGGCGTGCCCGTGCGCTTGGCCACGTTGAAGGCAATCGGGATCAGCAGCACGAAACCGACTTCAAAGAACACCGGCAAACCGATGATGAACGCCACGACCATCATGGCCCAGTGCGCGTTCTTCTCGCCAAAGGCACTGATGAGTGTTTTGGCGATGCGCTCGGCACCCCCGGATTCCGCCATCATCTTGCCGAGCATCGTCCCCAAGCCCACCACCAGCGCAATATGGCCGAGCGTGCCGCCCACACCGGTTTCGAATGCCTTGACGATATTGCCCATCGGCATGCCGACCACCACGCCCAGCGCGAGCGAGACGACGATCAGCGTGACGAACGGGTTCAGTTTCTGGACAGCAATCAGGTAGATCAGCGCGACCACCGCCAGCGCGGCGGTCAGCAATAGCGAGTTGCCTTGCATCGGGACCATCGGGTTTCCTCCTCAGGGATATTCACGGCTCTTGTTGTCGTGAGCGCTCCGTCGTGCGGGGCGCCCGTTTTGAATTGCATTTGTATTGCGCGTTACGGCTTCTTGTAGGCCACGCAATCGACTTCAACCTTGCAGTCGATCACCATGCTCGACACCACGCAGGCGCGCGCGGGCGGGTTGGCGCCGAAGTACTCCTTGAACACCTTGTTGAACGACTGGAAGTCGCGCGGGTCATCCAGCCACACGCCGCAGCGCACGACGTGTTCGGGGCCGTAGCCCGCTTCAGCCAGGATGGCGAGCACGTTCTTGATGGTCTGGTGCGATTGCTCGACGATGCCGTTGCCGACCACCTCGCCGTTCACCATGGGCGTCTGGCCCGAGACAAACAGCCAGCCGTCTGCGCCGGCCGCGCGGGCAAAGGGCAGGTGCTGGCCACCGGTGCCGGTGCCGCCTTCAACGCCAATTCGGGTAATCGTCATCGCTACGTTCCTTCTTTCAAAACTCTCAAACAAACTCGGATTTCAGTGGACTTCCGCGGCTGCAACTGCCTGCGCACGCGGCCCGCGCTTGAGGAAGCGCCCGGCACGATGCGGTTGCACGGCGCCATCCTGATACGAGAGGTGGCCGTTGACCCAGACCGCCGCAATGCCCGCCGCCGGCTGCTGCGGGTCGGTAAAGGTGGCGACATCGCGCACCGTTTCGGGGTCGAACAGCACGAGATCGGCCCAGTAGCCTTCGCGCACCAGGCCGCGTTCGGTCAGGCCGAAGCGCTCGGCGGACTGGCCCGTCATCTTGCGGATGGCGGCCGAAAGCGAGAGCAACTTGCGCTCGCGGCTGTAATACCCGAGCACGCGCGGGAAGGCGCCCCACAGGCGCGGATGCGGTTTCGGGTCGTTGGGCAGGCCGTCGGAGCCGATTACCGTGGCAGGGTGGGTGATGATGCGGTCCAGATCCTGCGCCGACATGTTGTGGTACACGGCGCCGGCCGGCTGCAGGCGGCGCGCGGCGTCCGTCAGGTCGGTGCCCCACGCGGCGGCGATCTCCTTGAGCGTCTGCCCGGCCATGCCCGGCTCCGGCTCCGACCAGGTAATGAAGATGTCGAACTCGTCCGTCACCTGCTTGAGGTCCAGCGTGGACGAGCTTGCGGTGTACGGATAGCAGTCGCACCCCACCGGCTGATAGCGCTGCGCACCTTCGATGGATTCCAGCACTTCGCCCGCGCGGCCCCAGTTGGCCGCACCTGCGCACTTCAGGTGCGAGATCACGATGGGCACGCGCGCATGCTTGCCGATGCGATAAGCCTCGGCCATCGCATCCAGAATGGCGGCAAATTCGGTACGCAGATGCGTCGTGTAGATGGCGCCGGCCTCGGCCAGCGGCTCGGCCAGGCCCATCACTTCCTCGGTGGTCGACGCAAAGGCATTGGCGTAAGCCAGTCCGGTCGACAGGCCCAGCGCGCCGTGATCGAGCGCCTCGCGCAACTGTGCGCGCATGCCTTCGACTTCATCGGCGGTGGCAGGGCGGTCGAGGCGGTCCAGGTGGTTGTTGCGCAGCGCCGTGTGGCCGACCAGCGCCGCCACATTGACGGCCGGCTTGGCGAGCTCCACCGCATCGACATAGGCGGCGAAGGTCGGGTATGCAAACGCGCTGGCTGGCCCGAGCAGGTTCATCGGGTCGGGCGGTTCACCCTTGAGCGTGGCGGGCGACGCGCTAATGCCGCAGTTCCCGACGATCACCGTTGTAATGCCCTGCGACACCTTGCACAGCATGTCGGGCGTGCGGATCACGTTGGTGTCGTCGTGCGTGTGCACGTCGATGAAGCCCGGGGCGAGGACGCGGCCCTCGCCGGCGATTTCCTCATCCCCCAGCCAAGCGGTGGAGTCCGATGTGGCGATAGCGGCGATGCGGCCGTCGGTGATGGCCACGTCGAACAGCGTGGCTTCGGGTTCGTGGCCGCTGCCGTCGACAATGCGGACCTGACGGATGACTGTGTCGTACTGCTGCATGTGCTGCTCCTGCTCAATCTCCGAGCGGCTGGCGATTGCCGCCGCCGCGATGCGCATCGAGCACGTACTTGATGCGCCGTAAGAGCTCCTTGCTGCGATCGGCCTGCTGCAGTGCGACCTCGGTGGCCAGCAGGTCGATCATCATCATCATGGCGTAGCGCGATGACGACGGCTTGAAGATGAAATCGGTTTCCATGGCCTGGATCGGCAGCAAGACATCGGCCAGCGCCGCCAGCGGCGAGCCGATGGCCGTGATGGCGACGATCTTCGCGCCGTACTCGCGCGCGATGGTCACGCTGTCGATCACCTCGGGCACGTGTCCAGTGACGGAAAACACGACCACCACATCGTCTGGGCTGAGCGTGGCTGCGACCATCCGCTGCAGCATCGAATCATGATAGGTGGTGACCGGCCGTCCCAAGCGGGCAAGGCGGTAGCGCATTTCGTCGGCCATGGTGGTCGAGCCGCCACCCATGCCGAATACGGCAATCATGCGCGCCGCCACCAGCGCCACTGCTGCGGCGCGGAACGCCTCGGGCTGCACCAGCGCGCGGTTGGCTTCCAGCACATTGCTGATGTCGGCCAGGATGCCGTCGGCGCTCGAAGGTGGGCGGTCTGCGCCGCCATCCAGAAAGCGCTGGCCGACTGCGGCTGCCTGCGCTAGCTTGAGCTTGAGTTCTCGCACGTCGCGACAACCCATCGCCTTGGCAAAACGGGTGACGCTGGCCTCGCTCACGCCAGCGCGCTCGGCCAGCGTCTGGATGCTGCCGGCGGCGGCCTCGGCAATGTCGCTCAAGACCGTCTGCGCGACCTTCTGCTCGGCGGGGCGCAGTTCAGCGGCACGCTGGGAGAGTCGGGTCACGATGTCCATCGGTTCACGCATGGGGTCGGGCTTAGGGTCGCGCATTCTGGCCCCCGGTAGTCGTCCGGATAGCGGCTTAAAGAGTGCTTTGGTACTTTGTAACAGGCTGGCCGGGAGAATAATTTCGCCGCTATCATTGTGTCAACCCGATGTTTACCCCCAAAGGAACGCGAGTCGATTTCCATGAGTGATACAAAGTACCAAGGAGACGCCAACGCCGTCGTCAACCCGCTCGACAAGGGCTTGGGTGCGTTGGAAACCGCATGCGCGCCGGAACAGATTGCTGCCCAGCGCTGGAATGTGTTGAACGAAGACCTGAACCTGCCCGCGGCGGTGCTCTCGCAATCGCGTGTGGAGCACAACCTGGCCTGGATGCAGCGCTTCGTGAGCGAATACGGTGCCAAGCTCGCGCCGCATGGCAAGACGACGATGGCCCCGCGCCTGTTCCAACGCCAACTGGCCGGCGGTGCATGGGGCATTACGCTGGCAACGGCGCACCAGACGCGTGTTGCCTATGCCCACGGCGTGCGTCGCGTGCTGATGGCCAACCAGTTGGTCGGCAAGCGCAACATGGCCATCCTGGCTGAGCTGCTGGCTGATCCGACGTTCGAGTTCTTCTGTCTGGTGGATGCGGCGGACCAAGTCGATCAGCTTGCCGCCTTCTTCGGCAAGGTCGGCCGTCCGATCCAGGTGCTGATCGAGCTGGGCGTGCAGGGCGGCCGCACCGGCGTGCGCGACGACGCGCAATTGCAATCGGTGCTCGACGCGCTCACGCGTGCCAATGACGCGGTCAAGCTGGCGGGCGTTGAAGTCTATGAGGGCGTGATCAAGGAAGAGGCGGATATCCGCGCGTTTCTGCAGCGCGCCGTGAAGGTGATGGAGGATCTGGCGAAGGCGGGTCGCCTGCAGCGCACGCCGGCCGTGCTGACCGGCGCCGGGTCGGCCTGGTACGACGTGGTGGCGGAAGAGTTCGCCAAGGCCAACATCGGCCAGCCGCTGGATGTCGTGCTGCGCCCGGGCTGCTACCTGACGCACGACGTGGGCATCTACCGCGCGGCGCAGGCCCGTATCGACGCCAACAACCCGATCGCGCACAAGATGCGTTCGAGCCTGCTGCCGGCGCTCCAGCTTTGGGCCTATGTGCAATCGGTGCCTGAGGCTGAGCGCGCCATCATCGCAATGGGCAAGCGTGATGCCGCATTCGACGCCGGCCTGCCGCTGCCGGTGCTGCATTTCCGCCCGGGCGACAAGACACCGTCAGCCACGCCTGCGCACTGGGAAGTCACCGGCATGATGGATCAGCATGCCTACCTGAAAATCGCCCCCGGCGACGACATCAAGGTGGGCGACATGATCGCCTTTGATATCTCGCACCCGTGCCTGACGTTCGACAAGTGGCGCCAGATTTCGGTGGTTGACGATGCGTACAACGTGGTCGACGTTGTGCAGACCTACTTCTGAGCGAGAGCGCCCATGGCAGACATCCTCGCCTATGGCGAAGCGCTGATCGAGTTCAACCAGGCGGATCCCGGCAGCACGTCGTGGAATTTCGGCTTCGGCGGTGATACGTCGAACTTCTGCATTGCCGCGGCACGGCAGGGCGCACGCACCGGCTATATCAGCGCGGTGGGCGCCGATCGATTCGGTCAGGCGCTGCGTGCGCTGTGGCAGGACGAAGGCGTCGACCACACCTACGTGCACACCGATGCGCAGGCGCCCACAGGCCTGTACTTCGTTTCGCACGATGCGCGTGGCCACCACTTCGACTACCTGCGCGCGGGCTCGGCAGCCAGCCGCTTCCAGACGATGCAACTGCCGTTGCAGGCGATTTCGTCTGCCAAGGCCTTTCACCTGTCAGGCATCAGCCTGGCGATCAGCGATACCGCATGCGACGCGGGTTTGGCGGCGATGGCGCATGCGCGGGCGTCGGGTGTGCTCGTCTCGTTCGACACCAATCTGCGCTTGCGCCTGTGGCCGCTCGCGCGTGCCCGAGCCGTGATGCAGGAAGCGATGCGCACGTGCGATCTGTGCCTGCCGAGCTGGGACGATGTGACGGTGCTGCTCGACTGCCATGACCGTGATGGCATTGTCGATACGCTGCTCGGATGGGGCGTGAAGCTGGTGGCGCTCAAGATGGGCGCGGAAGGCTGCTATGTGGCGACACCGGAGTCCCGTACGCTGGTGCCGCGTCACACCGTCAATGCGATTGACGCGACGGGCGCGGGCGATTGCTTTGGTGGGTCGTTCGTGGCGCGGATCGTGGCGGGAGACTCGCCGGTAGAGGCGGCGCGGTATGCCAATGTGGCGGCTGCGATTTCGACGACGGGGTATAGCGCTGTGGCGCCGATTCCGCGGGCTGAGGTTGTGCGGGCGGCGTTGGGTCAAGTTCAGGCTGTTTAGGCGCTGTTGGTACGTCCCTTATTTCATCCCCTGCCGGGGCTGA
>JYOB01000001.1:0-146291 GCA_000955795.1 Burkholderiaceae bacterium 26 | reverse complement strand
GAAAGGCGCGCCCAAGATGGCGGCCCACTCCTTGAATTTATGTCGCAGAGAGGGAGCGCAGGCAACTCGCTTCGCTCAAACAGGCCTGCGCTCTTTTTCCTCTCTGCAACAGAAATTCAAGGCGCCATCTAGGGCAGGGTACGGCCAAACCGTCGTGTGCCTGTGTTGGTGCCCAGCTGTGTTCTTGTTGGGTAAAAAAAAACGCCACCGCGTTATTTGCGGTGGCGTTTTTTTTTTTGCTCATCGTGTCCTCACTTCCCCGGCACCAGATGCACGCGCGACTCGGTCGCGGCTTCCACCGCCTTGCGCGAATACAGCAGCGGGAAGTATTCGCCCTTGAGCCACAGCGGTGCCAGGTCGCGGTAGTGCGGACTGTCAGGGTCGCCCGACTGGCCGGGCAGGTTGACGGCGCGCGAGTTGTCCCAGTTGCCGACGTCCACCACCGTGCGGAAAGACGGGCCGTTGGTCTGCAGGAAATCGCTCGCGCGATACGTGGATTGGTTTGGCGTGTAGGGGCTGCCGCCTTCAGGCGTGGGGCCGACGTTGAGCTTGGCGCGCGTCGCCTCGTCGACGATGGCAGCAAATGGATGGGCGTTCAGGTTGTGGTGCAGCTGGCCCCAGTTCCACGCCTGCGGGTTCGGGCCCTGGCGCCTGCCCATGTCGCTCCACGCCAGTTTCAGGCTGTTGAGCAACACGGCATCGCGCTTGGCCGCGGCCTGTTGCGGGTCTTCGCCAAACTTGCGATCGCTGCCTTGCGGGTGTTCCAGCGTGTCGAGCATGACGGCGGTATCGGGCGCGGCCATCGCCTCGGCGCCGGCCTTGGAAAGCACGGCATTCTTGAACGCGCGGCCAAGATAATGCGTGAACCAGACCTCATGCAGCGCGGCCTGCGGAGAATCCGCCAGCATGGTTGCGTTCCAGCCCTTGAACAGATTGAGCGCGGCCTGTGTGTCGGCGTCGTTGGACGATAGCGGCGCCAGCAATGCCATTAGCCTGCGCGCCGGGATCGACACCATGTCGTTCTGCAAGCGCATCGAATCTTCGATCGACACCTTGTCGAGCTTGGCTAGCACTTCGTCGATGCGCGCATGGCGCGAGCCATTGGTCCACTCAAAGCCCAGTTTTCGCTCGCGGTACGGGTAATCCGGCGGCAGGTTCATCTCGTTGGACGAGGTGAAGTAGCCAGACTTCGGGTTGTAGGCGCTGGGCAGTTGATCGCCGCGCCAGAAGCCGGCCCATTCGTAGCGGCCGTCACCGGGTACGGGCAGCAGGCCATCCCAGTTCGGGCGGATCGGGGCGAGGCCGCCTGGCACCCAGCCGATGTTGCCCTTCGTGTCCGCATAGACTTGGTTTTCGGTGGGCGCGCCCCAGTTCATCATGGATTGCTTGAACTGCGCGAACGTACGCGCACGCATGTAGCCGACCGACCCGAAATACGGCGACATGCCCGGCGACAGCCACGCGGAGCGCACGGCATACGCCCGATGCTTCTCGGCATCGATGTAGATCACGGGGCCGTGGCGCGTGAAGGTCAGGTCGACGGGGCGGGGCTCACCGCCGCGCACCTTCACGGCTTCGTGCAGCACGGTGAAAGGCTCCCAGCCGCCGTTGTAGCGGTATTCGCTGTTGTTGACCGGGTTCAGCTCGTAGACGTAGAGGTCTTCCTGATCAATGTTGAAGATGGTCAGGCCGAACGCGACGTGCCCGTTATGCCCGATCGACACGGCCGGCAGTGATGGCTCTCCGGCGCCGATGATGTCGAGCGTGGGTGTGCTGACGTGGGCGATGTAGCGCAGGCTCGGTGCCGAATACGCGCGGTGTGGGTCGTTGGCCATCACGGCGCGGCCCGTGGTGGATTTGCCCGGTGCGATCACCCAGTTGTTGCTGCCCTCCATGGTCTCTTCAAGGTTGGCAGCGGCGGCCACGCGCGTGCTGTCGACATCTACGCCCTTGAGCGATTCAGGCGTGAGGCGCACGCCCTGCGTGGCGAGCGTGAAGACCTTCAGCAGATCCTTCGGCAGGCACGGGTCCAGGCCATCGGGCAACTGGGTTTGCCAGGCAGGCTGCAGGCCGAAGCGGATGGCGTCGTCGGCAAGGTTGGCCTTGCATGCCACGTTGGCGCGCGCAACTTCCGATTGCAGATTGCGCGTCAGCCCGTGGCTGCGGATGCGCACCACGTCTTCCGGCGCCCAGTGCGCGGGCGTGTAGTTCAGCTTGCGGAACTCGAACGGCATCTGCTCCGGATGCTTGGCCAGCCAGTCGACATACGCGTTGATGCCGGCAACGAAGCGCGTGGCAATGCGCTGCGCATCGGGGCTGTAATGATTCCATTCGACCTGCATGTCACCGCGATAGAGGAACAGCCGCGTCGCGCGATCCTGCTCGACATAGGCCGGCCCGAATACTTCTGAGAGTTGCCCCAGGCCTCGGCGACGCCACAAGTCGATCTGGAACAGGCGGTCTCGCGCCGCGTTGAAGCCTTGGGCGAAGAAGCCGTCGTCTTCGCTCTTGGCGTAGATGTGCGGCACGCCCCAGCGGTCGATCAGGATGTCGGCGGGTTTTGACAGGCCGGGTACGGCGATGGTCTGGGTGGCCGCCTTGGGCGCGTCTTTGGCAACGGCCTGCGCAGAAATGCCGAGCGCAACGGCAGACAACAGCATGGGAAGCGAACGGGTAAGCATGGCGATGCAGTCTCCTCTCTGAGCCCGGAATGCCAGCGCAGCCCAGACGGGCAGGGAGGATTCAGGCGTTCTTATGGATACGGCAGACAACCGCGAACGCGGTTCATGGGAAGGGCAAGCTGGCCGATCGAGTGAGCCGGTGCTGGCAACTGCTAGGGGAGAGATGCCCACCGATCGGCACAGACCGATGAGTATGCGGATGCGCCGCCACTTGCGCCAATGACTTTTGTTCGGTCAACCATTCCGTCAAGGCATGGTTGCCGATGTGTCACACCAGCGTCTCAGGCCCGGTTTTGCGATGCACATTGGCGGCCAGCACGTGGCCCAGCTCGCCCGGGAAGATCGGCTTGGTGATGACGGATTGGTAACCGGCTTCCTTTGCGGCCTTCAGGCGGATCGGGTCGGCAAACGCCGTCACGGCGATGGCGGGCAGGTCGGTCAAACCGCGTTCGCGCACGGCCCGGACCAGCTGCATGCCGTCCATGCCTGGCATGGCGAGGTCGCTGACCAGCGCATCGAACGGGTAGGCGTTGGCGGCTGCTTGTTCCAGCGCATCGAGTGCGGCAGCCCCACTGGATACGGTGACAACCTCGGCGCCGTAGCGCTCCAGCATCAGCGCGATCACGCCGAGCGATTCGGGGTTGTCATCCACCGCCAGCACGCGAATGCCGTCCAGCGTCGGCATGCCCGTCCCCGCCACCAAGCCCGGTGTTCGGTTGGCCTGTTCGCCCGGTTGCGCTGCATGCAGCGGTAGCGACACGGCCATGGTGGTGCCACGGTCCGCACCGCTGCTGGCCGCGGTGATGCGGCCGTGGTGCAGATCGACCAGTTGTTTGGCAATCGCCAGCCCCAGGCCGAGTCCGCCGTGTCGGCGCGTGCTCGACAGATCCGCCTGCTGGAAGCGGTCAAAAATATGCGGCAGGAAGGCCGGCTCGATGCCGATGCCGGTGTCGCGCACGGTGGCGACCACGCCTTCGGGCGACGGGTGCACCGAGAGCCGGATGTGCCCACCCTCGGGCGTGAACTTGACGGCGTTGGCCAGCAGGTTCCAGAAGACCTGCTTCAGGCGTCCGGCATCGCCTTGCAGCATTGGCACGGGCAGGAATTCGGTATCGATGGTGATGTTCTTCTGGCGCGCCATGGGCTCGATGGTCTCGCGCGCGCGCTCCAGCACGTCGGCCAGGTCCACGGGGCCGACCTCCAGGGGCACCTTGCCCGAGAGGATGGCCGACATGTCGAGCAAATCGTCGATCAGGTGGACTTGCGTACGGGCGCTGCGCTCGATGGCTTCAATGCCGCGCTTGAACATCGCTTCATCGTAGGCGCGCATGTTCAGCAATTGCGCCCAGCCCAGCACCGCGTTGAGCGGCGTGCGCAGCTCGTGGCTGACCGTCGCCAGGAAATCGTCTTTCAGGCGGCTGGCGCGCTCGGCTTCTTCGCGGGCGCGGGATTCGGCTTCGAGCAACTGCGTGCGGCGGGCCTCGGCCTGGCGGCGCTCGCTGATGTCGATCACGGCGTTGGTCAGACCGATGATCTCGCCCGTGTCGTCGCGCAGCGGCATGACCACCACGTCGTAGACCACGCGCTGCGTATGGCGCCGACGGAAAGCGAACTCCACGCGCGTAGGCGTGCCGGTTTCGATGACGTGCTGGCCGGCTTCAGTCAGGCGCGACGCGGCGCGGCGGCCGAACACTTCGCGCACCGTTCGCCCGAGGAGTTGCTCGGGCTGCAGGCCGAACACGGGGTTGTGGACCCACGTGAAGTGCATCGTGTTGTCGACGTCGTAGAGCGAAATGGGCGAGGCCTGCAGTGCGGCCAGCAGGCGCTGCTGCGATAGGCGTTGCTGGGTTTCGGCCCGCGCGCGCCGTTCAGCCCCGGCGCGGGCCCGGCGCAACTGCTCACACAGCGCGCAGATGAGCAGCGCACCCACCCCAAACACCGTCATCTGGATTGGCGTGAGTGGAATAGCGGCAGGCCAGCTTTGCAGCGCGGCCAGCCCGATGAAGAGCCCCGCATAACAGACGATGGCCAGCATCCCCGGCCAGAAGCCGCCATACCACGCGGCAATCGTCACCACCGGAAAGGCAAGATAGAACGGCAAATGGATGCCCATCGCCGATTCGAGCAGCACCCGGCCAATCGTGCCGACTGCGGCCGCACCGATCGCCACCAGCCACGCCGATGGACGAATGGCCGGTGCACCGTTGAACCCGCTGGTGCTGAAAGGCCCAGGATCCGGCAGCCGGGCAGCGCCGGCAGCGCGCGCGTCCGACGGGCGGGACGAAGAGGGCAGGATGGACGTCACAGTCAGGCGCAATACCGGGCGTGGAAAAAGGCAGCCAAAGGTGACTCAGGATACGAATTGGCCACCGTCGATGCCATCGGGGTTTCGCTGACACGCTTGCAAGACACTGCCCCATTCTTGCTCAAGCCACCAGCGGCGCGGGTCTGCGGGTTTATCCCCCTGAAGAGGGGTGTCCGGTGTGCTTGTGATGCGGATCGCGCATGCGGTCGCGGTGCGTCAGGGCAGGGAACAGCCGCATCCAGGCTGCCACCACCAAGAGCGTGCCCAGGCCACCAATCACCACCGAGGCCACGGGCCCCAGCAGCCCGGCCAACATGCCCGATTCGAATTCGCCCAACTGGTTGGACGCGCCTACGAACACTGAATTGACTGCGCTCACGCGCCCGCGCATGGCATCCGGCGTGTCGAGCTGCACCAGCGACGTCCGGATCACCACACTGATCATGTCCGACGCGCCCAGCAACACCAGCGCCAACATCGACACCGGCAGCCAGCGCGACACCCCGAACACCAGCGTTGCCAGCCCAAACACCGCCACGGCGGCAAACATGACCCGGCCAACGTGCCGATCCAGCGGGCGGTGCGCCAGGAAGAGCGCCATGCCTAGCGCCCCCACCGCCGGCGCCGAGCGCAGCAGCCCCAGACCCCATGCGCCTGTGCCCAGGATGTCGCGCGCGTAGATCGGCAGCAGCGCTGTCGCCCCGCCCAGCAGCACGGCAAACAGGTCGAGCGAGATGGCGCCCAGCACCACCGGCCGCCCCTTGATGAACGCGATA
Organism: Burkholderiaceae bacterium 26; assembly: GCA_000955795.1. Lineage (GTDB taxonomy): Bacteria > Pseudomonadota > Gammaproteobacteria > Burkholderiales > Burkholderiaceae > Ralstonia > Ralstonia chuxiongensis. The sequence goes on along the minus strand of JYOB01000001.1, from coordinate 140,529 downwards.
CCCGCGAACAGCGATTCGAGGCTCACCGGCGTGCTGACGGGCACCGCGCGCTCCATCCGCACCAGCGCCAGCAGCACGTGCGCCAACATGAACAGCCCGGCTGCCGTGGCATACACCACCGGCGCGCCGGCCACGTACAGAAAGCCACCCAGCGCCGGCCCCAGGATGACGCCGGTCTGCCCGGCCGAGCTGGACAGCGCCACCGCGCGCGGCAATGCCTGCAGTGGCACCAGCGTCGGCAATAGCGCTTGCAGCGTCGGCGTCTCGAACGCGCGCATCGCGCCAATCACCACCACGCACAAGAAGATCGGTTGCACACCGGCGTGTCCGTTGGCCGCCAAGACGGCCAGCGTGAGCGCAACCAGTGCTTCGACGGCCTGGCAGGCGCGTACGACGTATCGCCGGTCGTAGCGGTCCGCAATATGGCCGGAGGCCAGTACCAGCACCACCGACGGCAGGAACTGCGCCAGCCCCACCAGCCCCAGCACATAGGCGCTGCGCGTCAGGTCGTAGATCTGCCAGCCGACGGCCACCCCGAACATCTGATACGCGAAGGTGGTGGACAGCCGGGCGAACCAGAACAGCCTGAAGGCAGGGTAGGAGAACGGCGCATCTGACAGCGTTTGCGCGGATGCAGAAGAGGGGGCGGGAGAAAGACCGGCGTCGCCAGACACGTTGGATGTGCGCCGGAACCCGGCGGTCAATGAAGGAGGCGGAAAAGAGGCGTGAAGCGTCCGTCATCGTAACGGAAGTCGCCCCTTTGTAGCCGCCCGCGCGGGTATGCGGCTTGCGGAACTGTCGGTACCTCATTACAGGAGATTTCATCATGGCCATGCACCACGCCCGGTCCAAGCCGGCGCCGGCCAAATCGAAGGCCAAACCAAAGCCCCAGCGCTGGTCGCACCATGTGATGGAAACCAGTGACGCGCTGGACATCGAACCCGACATCTTCAAGTCGCGCAGCCCCGCGCGGATTGCCGCGTCGCTCAAGGCTTCGGCCGAGCACAGCCGGCGGCGCAAGGGGACGGCATTCCAGTCGGCCATGTCAATGCTGACGTTCTATATCAATCGGGCTGGGCACAACCTCAGCGCCGGGCGGCGCCAGATTCTCGAGCGTGCCAAGGATGCGCTGCGCGCCGAATTTGGCCGCCCAGCACACAGCGCGGCCAAGGGCCGGCACTGATGAAGGTGTGGAGCCGCTCAGATGGTCAGCATGACGCTGAGCAGTTGACGGGCGACCGCCTTGTAGTCGGCTTCGGCACCCTGCGGCGAATACGTGGACAGTGTCTTGCCCCGGTATTTGACCGTCACGATGCCGTTGCGGGTCGAATAGGTGGCTTCGATGCTCCGGCCGTTGCGCTCGAGATTGAAGGGGATGGTCTCTGCAACCAGTCGCGCGGTTTCCTGTGTCGCCCGCGGCGTGGGCGGCACGGCCGACAACGGCGAGTATGAGGCGGGGGCTTGTTGTTCTGGGTGGCGCATGGCGCCTCCTCTTCGGGGAAACGGGTGTGCACTCCAACGCAGGTTCCGTACCAGCCCCGTCCGGCAAGGACATGCCGTGCGACCGCCCGAAAAATGGCACCTCAACCGCCATCAGGCGTTCGTCATGCGCGCGGGTTTGACGCCACGCGTCGGTCCGCTGACGATATTTGTCAGATTTGTAAACGCAATTAACCGCCAGGATTTTTTGGCCCCGTGCAAATCCGGGCTATCAAGGCGGAGGGACAGGTGCCATTCTGGTAAGTGCAATGGCGCGCGCATCGCATGCCAGCCGCATGCATATCGCGCCTTGCAGACACCCTGCCGACGTTCCAACCATGCCAACAAGGAGGCGATATGGGTTCCCATACCTACAAGATGATCGAGCTGGTCGGTTCTTCACCCGACTCCAGCGATGCAGCCGTCCGCAACGCCATCGCGCGCGCGGGCGAGACCCTCAAGCATCTGGACTGGTTTGAGGTGCTGGAAACACGTGGCCACTTGGTCGACGGCAAAATCGCCCACTGGCAGGTGACGATCAAGGTGGGGATGCGGCTTGAAATGCTGGAGAGCGAAAAGCCCGCTGGCAAGAAGAAGGGCAAATAGCGGTTAAAGAAAAAGGCGGCCAGGATTGCTCCGGGCCGCCTTTCTCGTGAGGACTGCGCTGCAGCGTTATTGCGCTTGCGTGAAGTCCAGCGCGTTGGTCAGGTCGCCCATCGGCTTGTTACCGTTGGAGACGAGCGCCGCGTCACGTTGCTTGATACCCGGCAGCGTCGGCAGGTCGAAGCGATGCGTGATCAGGCGCAGGACCGAAGCCGTGTCGTACTGGGTGTGGTCAACGAAGCCCTTCTTGGCGAACGGCGAGACGATGATCGCCGGGATACGCGTGCCCGGGCCCCAGCGGTCAGCCTTCGGTACCGTGGCGTGGTCGTAGAAGCCGCCGTTTTCGTCATACGTCACGACGATCACCATGTTCTTCCACTGCGGGCTCTTCTGCAGTTGAGCGATCACGTTGGCGATGTGCGCGTCGCCGTCAGCCACGTTGGCATAGCCCGGGTGCTGGTTCAGGTTGCCTTGCGGCTTGTAGAACGTGACAGCGGGCAGCTTGCCAGCGGCTGCGTCTTGCAGGAAGGCGGCGTCGTAGTCGCGCAGGTGGGCCGCACGCTCAGCAGCGCCGGTGGCCGTGGCCGGGTCGAAGCGGCTGAAGTAGTTGAACGGCTGGTGGTGCGGCTGGAACTGGATCGAGCCGCTGTAGATCACGCTGCGCGTGGTGTTCGGGGCGTCGGCCAGGGCTGCATTCCAGGCGCCCGCATACCAGGCCCAGTCCACGCCACGGGCCGTCAGCAGATCACCGATGTTGGTGGTCGACTGCTTGGGCAGCGTGGTGGCCTTGGTCGGATCGGCGTAGGCCGCGTTGCCGCTGGCCACGGCATTGCCCGACGGCTGGTACGGCGGCTGCATCGTGTTGACGGCGTACGCGTTGCCGTCCTTGTCGACCGGCGTCAGGTTGCCGTCCTTGGTCGCGTTGCCATCATCGGCGGCGCCGGCGTACGACGTCGGTGCGCCCGCCATCACGGAGCTCGCGGCGGGAATCAGCGTCGGGCTGCCATCTGCATTCGTCTTGACGTTGGCAATGCTGTTGGCCGCCGGCGATGCCTTTGCGTTCGGATAGATCGGTGCGCACGCGCAGATCAGGTATTGGTGGTTCAGGAACGAACCGCCGAACGCGCCCATGAAGAAGTTGTCGGCCAGCGTGTATTGCTTGGCGATGTTCCACATGGCCATCTTGCTGCCGTCGTAGTAGCCCATGGTCAGGCCGCCGGCATCGGCAAAGGCGGCGAACTTGTCATTCTTGCCGCCGTTGATCTGCATCTGGTTCTGGTAGAAGCGGTGCCAGAGGTCGCGCGTGATGACGTTCTGGCCGACCACCGTGCCCGTGCTGCCGAAGCCCGACGGGCTGTCGATCTGGAACATCTGGTTGGGCATGTTGGCCGTGGAGGCCTGCGTGATCTGCACGCTTTGACCGGCTGCGGTCACGCCACCCCAGGTGGGCGGCAGCGTCGGCAGTACGGAGCCGTCGAAGTCCTTCTGCGCAACGGCAGTGCCCGTCGAACTCTGGTTCACACCGGGAATGCCATTGGCGCCGGGGAACAGGCCGTACAGGTTATCGAAGCCGCGGTTTTCTGCGTAGATCACCACGATCGTCTTGACGTTGCTGGCCAGCGCCATGCGCTTGGCAACGCCGTCGCGCAGGCTCTTGCCGATGTCGCCGCCATTGGCAACGGCGTCGGCAATCAGGGCGATGGCCTGGTCGATTTCAGCCTGCAGCGCAGCCTTGGTGCCAGCGTCGGTTTCCTTGTTGTGGTCTTCCAGCAGCTTGTCGATCGTCACGCCAAGGCGGGCGGCGAGCGCGGTCTTGGCGGCATTGATGTCGCCGCCGTTGCTGTCCATCAGCACTGCCAGTTCGGTCGAGATGGCGCTGACAACGGCATTGGCGCCAGCCGGTGCGCGAAACACCAGCGGCTGCGTGATAGCTGTGTGCGCGCCGGTGTCCGGATCGTTGCGGAAGGCGTCCGTACCGATTTCAACGGTGATGGGGCCCGTGCCCGACAGCGTGTAGGCACCGTTCTTGTCGGTGCGCGTGCTGGTTTCACCGGCATCGCACTTGCCATTGTTGTTGGCGTCGATACAGACCTTGGCATTCTCGAAGTAGCTGCCCGTTACGACGCCCGACGTGGACGCGGAGGTATTGCTGCTCGAATCACTGCCACCACAGGCAGACATGCTGGCCGCAACCAACGCGGTCAGCGGCAAAAGACGAAGCGCTCGGCTCATGATTTCCCTGGATTGTTGTGTGGGGGACGAAAGCGAGCGGGAGTCTGTGCTTCGTGTGTGACAAGTTGATGATGAAAACGCAGGCGTAGCGCCGATTTCGCCCCAGTTCAGCGTGATGACCATCATCAGGATGAGCAGGGGCACCACCGAACGTTTGAAGACATTTGCCACCATGGGACCTCTCCAAGGGCTGACGTGACACACGTTTGACGACATCAAAGTGTCATGGGAGCCATGCTAAGTTGCAAGGCTCCCAAAATTTCGCCTATCGCCAATGCGCCGCCTTCTGCCTGTTGCAACTCATCGCGTGATCGCCGTTTCTGCGCTTGTGCTTGTCGGACTGGCTGCCGGATTGCGCGGTTGCGGCCGCGGCGAAGCAGCGGTGGCCCATGCCGCAACCGTGGGAGCTTCGGCACCGGCAGCAGCGGCTGCTGCGGCAACACCCGCCAAGCCCGCAGCGGCGCCGGCGTACGAAAAAGCCTTCTACACAATGATGGCCACGCGCCGCCCGTCGGTACCCGCAATGACGGCGCTGGGCAAGGCGCTGTTTTTTGATCCTGCCCTGTCTGCTTCGGGCAAGCAGTCCTGCGCAAGCTGCCATAGCCCGACGCACGCGTATGGCCCGCCGAACGATCTGTCAGTGCAACTGGGTGGCGCAGACATGCACAAGACAGGCGTACGTGCCGCGCCGTCATTGCGCTATATCCAGAACGTGCCTGCGTTCACCGAGCATTTCTACGAGAGCGACGGCAACGACTCAGAAGATCAAGGCCCGACCGGCGGCTACACCTGGGACGGCCGCGTGTCGTCCACACACGATCAGGCACGCATCCCGCTGTTGTCTGCGCACGAGATGGCCAACGGCACGCAGGCCGCCGTGGTGGCCAAGCTGCGCAATGGCCGTCATGCGCAGGCCTTCCGCCAAGTGTTTGGCAGCGACATCCTGGACAACGAAGACACAGCCTTCCGTGCGGCGCTGATGGTGCTGGAGGTCTTCCAGCAGACGCCGTCCGAGTTCTATCCGTATGACAGCAAGTACGACGCGTTTTTGCGCAAGCAGGTGAAGCTGTCGCCGCAGGAAATGCGCGGGCTGCAGGCATTCGCCGATCCGGCCAAGGGCAACTGCGCCTCGTGCCACGTGAGCGCCATCAAGCAGGACGGGGCGTTCCCGGCCTTCACCGATTTCGGCCACATTGCCGTGGGCGTTCCGCGCAACCGCACGCTGGCGGCCAATGCTGACCCGAAGTTCTTCGATCTGGGCCTGTGCGGGCCCGATCGGATCGACCTGAAAGACCGCGCGGACTACTGCGGCCGCTTCCGCACGCCCTCGCTGCGCAACGTGGCACTACGCAAGACGTTCTTCCACAACGGCGCGATCCATTCGCTGGAAGACGCGGTGCGCTTCTACGCCCAGCGCGACACGCAACCGCAGAAGTGGTATCCGCGCAAGGCAGACGGCACGGTCGACAAGTTCGACGACCTGCCGCCCCAATACCGCGCCAATGTCAACATGGAGCCGCCGTTTGGCGGCAAGCCCGGAGGCAAGCCCGTGCTGTCCGAGGCCGATGTGCGCGACATCGTTGCCTTCCTCAAGACGCTGACCGACGGCTACCGCCCCGTGCGGGCGACGCAATCCAGCGCCCAAGGAGGCAGCCGGGTTGCACAGCGCTGAACTGCCGGCTTCAAGCCCCGCGGCCCGTTTGTTGCAACACCCAACGCGGGATTCGCGCAAGGCCGTGCGTGCGCTGCGGTTATCATCGGCGGATCGTCTTTTTGCTGTCTTCCATTTCCCGCTATGACCTGGCTTGCTGACCCGTCCATCTGGATCGGCCTGTTCACCCTGGTGGTGCTCGAGATTGTTCTCGGCATCGACAACCTCGTTTTCATCGCCATCCTGGTCAACAAGCTGCCGCCAGCGCTGCGCGACCGTGCCCGGGTGATCGGGCTAGGCCTCGCCCTGCTGATGCGCATGGTGCTGCTGGCCGCTATGTCGTGGCTGATCGGGCTCACCAAGCCGCTGCTCACGCTTGGGCCGGTCGATCTGTCGGGCCGGTCAATCATCCTGCTGCTGGGCGGTTTCTTCCTGCTGTTCAAGGCCACGTCCGAGCTGCATGAGCGTCTGGACGGCGAGCCGCAGGACGAAAGCCATGGCACCGGTCACGGCAAGTTCTGGAATGTGATCGCGCAGGTGGTGATTCTCGATGCGGTGTTCTCCATCGACTCCGTCATCACCGCCGTGGGCATGGTCAACGATTTGCCCGTGATGATGACGGCCGTGGTGATTGCCATGGGCGCCATGCTGTTTGCCTCGCGCCCGCTGACGGAGTTCGTCAACGCGCATCGCACGGTGGTGGTGTTGTGCCTGAGCTTCCTGCTGATGATCGGCTTCTCGCTCGTTGCCGAGGGCCTGGGCTTTCATATTCCGAAGGGCTATCTGTATGCGGCGATCGGCTTCTCGATCCTGATCGAGTTCTTCAACCAGGTAGCCCAGCACAATACCGTGCGCTACGATCGCCGCCGCCCGCTGCGCGAGCGCACCGCCGATGCGGTGCTGAGCCTGCTGGGCGACCGCCGTGGCGCGCCGGCAGAGTCCGAATCGCACGAGGCCGCCTCGCACGACGCTGGCCAGTCCGTGCCCGAGACCGTGTTCCGCCCGGAAGAGCGCAGCATGGTCAGCGGCGTGCTGGACTTGGCCGAGCGCTCAGTGCGCTCGATCATGACGCCGCGCCACGATATTTCGTGGGTGGATCTGGACGCCGACGTGTCCATCACGCGCAAGCTGTTGCTGGCTGTGCCGCATAACCAGTTTCCGGTGTGCCGCGGCGGGTTGGATGACTTGGTTGGCGTGGCGCGCGCCAAGGACTTGATGGGCGACCTCGACACGCGCGGTGCCATCGACGTGGAGCGCAGCGTCAAGCCTGCGCTCAAGGTGTCGGACAACGTCGGCATCCTGCGCCTGATGGACAAGCTCAAGCGCGCACGCGGCCGCATGATGTTGGTGACGGATTCGCTGGATGTCGTGCAGGGCGTGGTGACGCCCATCGACGTGCTCGAAGCCATTGCCGGTGAATTCCCCGATGAAGACGAACGCCCGGGCGTGGTGGAAGTCAGCGATGGCTGCTGGGAAGTCGCCGGCGAGGCCGACCTGCGCCGTCTCGAAGATGTGCTGCATGTCGACTGGCTGCTCGACGAAGGCGGCAGCGCCACGAGCCTGGGCGGCTACCTCTTCAATCAATGGGACCGCCTGCCCGAAGTGGGCGATACGCTGGTGCGCCACGACCTGCGTTTCGTGATCCTTGAAGCCGGCAGCCGCCGCATCGTGCGCGTGCGCATCGAGCGTATGGAAGATGTGACGGCACCCGAGGCGGAAGCCTAAGACGTCGTCGACATTGCCGGCCGTGGCGCACGCGCCAAGCCAAGGCTGAGCACCGCTGCCAGCACGCAAGCAATGCCACCCACCTGGCGCGTGCTGACGGCCTCGCCGAGCAGCGTTGCTGCAAATACCATGGCTGCCACAGGTGCTAACGCGGTAAACAACGATGCCTCCGCACCGCTCACGCGCGCGGCCCCGGCATACCAGAGCACAAAACCACCCACGGTCGGCACGATGGCGTAATACGCCACGGCCATCAGCGCGTGCGTTGCTTGCGCCGATGCGTGCAACTGCCACGGCGCTTCCCACAGCGCGGGCAGCAGAGCCGTCAGCAAGCCGAATGTACTCATCAATGCCGACAGCGCAAGCGGCGGCACCGGCGTGCGCAGCCGCTTGTTGAGCAGGATGAAGAGCCCCTCGCACACCACTGCGCCCATCACCAGCAGATTGCCCAGCAGCGGATGTGTCGCGTCGCCGCGCGGCTGCAGGGCGATGGCCAGCACGCCGGCGGTGGCCAGCGCAATCGCTCCCAGCACCGCGCGCCCGGGCCGTTCGCCCAGCAGCACGATGGCGATCAGCGCCGACATCACTGGCAGCGTGCCGATGATGACGCCAGCGTCTGCGGCTGACGTGTGCCGTAACCCGGAAATGAGCAGCGTCGTATAGCCCACGCTGCCGGCAGCCGCCTGCACGAAAAGCAGGGCCCACTCCCTGCGTGCGAGCACGGGCCAGCGCGTGCGGGTCATGCGCATGATGAGCAGGAACAGCGGCAGCGCCATCGCAAAGCGCAACGCTGTCGCCGTAAATGGCGGCAAGCCCGCCGCGATGATCTTGCTGGCCGCAACGGTGCTGCCCACCAGCACCATTGCCAGGGCGAGGTAAAGACAACCTTCGAGTCGTTTGGACATATCGCATCCTGCGTGTGTGGAAGCCGCAGGATGGGCCCGCGCGATGTGCGCGTCTTGAACGAAATTGCAGCGCAAGGGTGCGGAGGATGCGGCTAGCGCGCCGCCGCCACCATGCCCGGCGACACGCCGTACTTGCGCACGAACTGCCGCGTCATGTGGCTTTGATCGGCAAAACCGCATGCGGCTGCCACTTCCGCCAACGGCTCGCCTTGGGCGATCAGGCGGCGCGCCAGGGCCACGCGCCGTTGCACCTGATAGGCGTGAGGCGTGAGGCCGGTCACGCGGGCAAAACCGCGCAATACCTGGAAGCGGCTCAGGCCTGTTTCCTGTGCGAGGTCGAGCAGGGAGATGGCCGCCGCGGGGTCGTCATCGATGCGGGTGCGGGCAAGCCGGATGGCGTCCGGGGCGGCGTCGGCGTAGTTGCTGGCGCGGTCGTTGGCGTCGTGCAGCGCGTCTGCCAGTACGGACAGCAACAACTGTTCGCGCAGCAGTGCATTACTTTGTGCGGCGGGCACTGTCATCTGCGCAAACAGCAGGCGCATGCGAGGGGCGAGGTCTGCGTCGTGGATGACAGGGCGGTCAAATTCAGCGTCGCCGCAGTGGCCGGGGTGCAGGTCCGTCGCCAACTCTGCGACCACGCCGGGGTCGAGGTAAAGCATGCGCCATGCGCGGCCGGCATCGCCGATGGGTGTTCCATCGTGCACTTCAAACGGATTGACCGTGATGACGTCGCCTGCGCCGGCTTCTACCGTGCCGCGTCCGCTGAAGGATCTCTGGGCCCCGCGGTCAACGATGCCGATGCCGAACTGACCATGCGTGTGGCGCGGGAAGGTGTGGCCGGAATCTGCGGCGACGGCTTCCACGCCGCGCATGGCGCAGCGATGCATCGAAAACGCGAGGTTGGCCGGCCGGCTGGGCAAGGGCGGTTCCTTGTGAGGGGACGCGAATCTACGGGTGTGCAGAGTGGCAGCAGCATACGCTTTCTTCGCATTTCGCTCATTTTTTGCCCACAAGCGGTTGGTATGCTGGGGCTTTCTGCGGCAGCGCGCCCGGTAAGATGAGGCCGTGCCTGCTGCCGGGCAGCGCGGGAACCGCTCCCGCCGGCGGCGTCCGGCAGCCCCTGACTGATCCATGCGCCCGTCTTTCGGTATTACCTCCAAGCTGTTCGTTGCGTTGTTCATGCTGAGCATCGTTGTTGCGCTCGCCATGGGCGCGGCGGTGCGCTGGCGCTTTGATGCCAACTTTCTCGACTACGTGAACGCGCGCGAATCCGAGCGCATGGCCGTGCTTGGGCAGGGCGTGGAAGCCGCCTACACGCAGCACGGCAACTGGGATTTCCTGCGCAACGATCGCATGGCGTGGTTCCGCCTGCTGCGCCGCGAAGGCGCTCGGGCCCGAGCCAATGGCATGGGCGGCGATCGCTTCGACCTGCCACCGGGCCACCGCTTCGATCCGCTCCCGCCCGGCCCCGACCGCGACATCGACGGAGACATGCCGCCGCCTGGCCCGCCTCCCGCAGGGAGCCTGCCGCCGCACCCGCCTGGCGAGCCGCCAATCCCGCACTCACCGATCTGGCTGCTTGATGCGCAGCGCAACGTCATCATTGGCGACGGGCCGCCGCTCGGGCCGAACGCGCGCTGGCATGAACTGCACCACAACGGCCAGACCGTAGGCTGGCTGGCCATGCCGCCGCGTGTGCGGGTGCCCGAAGGCGCGGATCAGGCCTTCCAAGCGCAGCAGTTGCGTGCCACGTGGATCATCGCGGGCCTGTCGGTCCTGCTGGCGGCGCTGGTGGCGGTGATGCTCGCACGCGGTCTGCTCGCTCCGATGCGCCGGCTCACGGATGCCGCACGCCGCATGGCCGATGGGGACTACGCCACCCGTGTCGACGTGCATTCGCGCGATGAACTTGGCGGGCTCGCGGCGGATTTCAACCACCTTGCCGCGTCGCTGGAGGCCAACCAGAAGATGCGGCGTCAGCTCACGGCCGACATCTCGCACGAACTGCGCACGCCCCTGGCGGTGCTGCGCGGCGAACTGGAAGCACTCGAAGACGGCGTGCGCCCGCTGACGGCCACCTCGCTCGCGTCATTGCAGGCGGAGGTGGCGACGCTCAACAAGCTCATCGACGACTTGTACGAACTCTCGCTGGCCGATGTGGGCGCGCTCGCTTTCCACATGGAGCCGCTCGACCTGGCCGATACCGTGTGCAGCGCCGTGCAGGGCTTCACGCCGCGTCTGATGGAAAAGGGCATCGCGCTGCAGCTGGACTTGCCGGAGGCGCCGTCGCACGAGACGCTGGTCAAGGGCGACGCGCAGCGCCTGCGGCAGGTCATGCAGAACCTGTTGGAGAACACCCTGCGCTACACCGATGCCGGCGGCACGCTGCGCGTGCATGTCCATCTGGACGGTGACTGGCAGCACATCGACGTGCAGGACAGCGCGCCGGGCGTGCCCGAGGCGATGCTGCCGCGCATCTTCGACCGCCTGTTCCGCGTTGATGCCTCACGCAGCCGGGCGCAGGGCGGGGCTGGCCTGGGCCTGAGCTTGTGCCAGACCATCGTCGCTGCACACGGCGGCACCATTGAAGCCAGACCTTCGCCGTTGGGCGGGCTGTGGATCGCCATTCGCCTGCCTGTTCTTGATGTGCTTGATCCGCTAGCCGACCATGATTCTGATCATTGAAGACGAACCCAAGCTGGCCGCATTGATGACTGACTATCTGCGCGCCGCTCACTATGAGACCGAGTGGCTGGCCGATGGCACGCATGCCACGCAGCGCGTTCGCGAAACCTCACCCGAACTCGTGCTGCTCGACCTGATGCTGCCCGGCAAGGACGGGCTGGAGATCTGCCGCGAGGTGCGCGCCTTTAGCGAGGTGCCCATCGTCATGGTGACGGCGCGCGTGGAAGAAATCGACCGCCTGCTCGGCCTCGAGCTTGGCGCTGACGACTACGTCTGCAAGCCCTTCAGCCCGCGCGAACTGGTGGCGCGCATCAAGACCATCCTGCGCCGCGTACAGCGCGCTGGCGGCGTGCCGGAGAGCGCCTTGCAGATCGACGGTGCCGCCTATGCCGCCACGCTGCGCGGCCAGCGCCTCGACCTCACGCCGGTGGAGTTTCGCCTGCTGGCCGCACTGGCGGGCGCACCGGGGCGCATTCTGTCGCGCTCGAACCTGCTCGAGCAGATCTACGACGACCACCGCATCGTGACCGACCGCACGGTCGATACCCACATCAAGAACCTGCGCCGCAAGATGGAGCAGGTGAACCCGGGCACCGACATGATCCATTCCGTCTACGGCGTGGGTTACCGACTCGACGCCTGAGGTTCAAGAAAACTCCTCTGTTTGCCCACCTTTTGTGCAGGGTCGATGGCTACAGTGAACGTATGGCCGGCATGTTCGGCCGACGATCTCATGAGGAGCTTCAACATGACCGCAGTGACTTCCCGCGTGGCAGGTTTTGCCGCCGGACTTTTGCTTTCGTGCGCCGCGCTGGCCCAGACCGCCGGGCCCGGCGCTGTTCCGCTCTCGCCCATGCCACCCATGTCACCACGTGGTCCGGGCATGATGGAGCGCGGGCCAGGCATGGGTCCAGGCGGCCCGCGTGGCATGGGCCCGCATCATGGCGGCGCGCCCTTTCTGCGTGGCCTGAGGCTGAGCGAAGAGCAGCGTGACAAGATTTTCGCCATCGAATATGCGCAGATGCCCGAAGCGCGAGAGCAGCGCAAGGCTATCGAGCATGCCCGCCGCGATCTGCATCAGATGGTGGCGTCAGGCCAGTATGACGAGGCGCGTGCGCGTGCCCTGACTGAATCGCTCGGCCGCGCCGTTGCCCGCGAAGCGCAATTGCGCGCGCAGGCCGGCGCCAAGATCATGCAGGTGCTTACGCCGGAACAGCGCAAACAGGTGGGTGAGCGTGAAGCCCAGCGCGTGGCGGAACTCGAGTCCGGCGAAGGCGGGCCGGAACCGGTGCCGATGATGTAATTCGCGGCTGCCCAAAGATGGAATCGATTCTCGGTCCGCAGCGGAGCCCGAGAACGGATTTCTAGCGGTAGACCACCACCGGCACGTGCGCGTAGGTCAGCACCTTGCGCGTCTCGTTGCCGATCAACAGTCGCCCCATCAGGCTGCGGTGCCCGTGCGATGCCATGAAAATGACGTCGCACGCGTGCCGCTTTGCCGCATCGAGGATGCCCAGATAGGGCTCGGCAAACTGCGACACATCGCTGTCGAACTGCACGCCTTCTTCCCGCGCACGCTCTGCAATGCGGTCGATGCAGTCCTTCGCGTAGCCCTGCACCGTTTCCATGTAATGCGCATGCGGACACTCGCCCACGCCGGCCGAATAGGCCATGTTGGGGAATTCTTCAATGCACGTGTAGGCGGTGAGACGGCAACCGGTGGCGTGCGCCAGCTTAAGCGCGCCGTCGATGGCCTTGCGGCACTGCTCGGAGCCGTCGGTCGGCAGGAGGATATGGGTAAACATGGCGGTCTCCATGGGGAACCCATCTCCACGTTACTGCGCCCGCCGATGCGCCTCTATCGTGGAAAACGCTAGTCCAGCACAGCTTTTCGGCCGATATGGACGACCAGGACAACCAAACGATCGCAATGCACGGTCGTTCGCATATTGACTTGGCAGATTGCGGGCTAGCCCCGTTGCCACGCCTGCCGGTAGCGCGACGGCGACGCGCCAAGCTGCAGCGCAAATCGCCGGCTGAAATGGCTGGCGCTGGCAAAGCCGCAGCGCTCCGCAATCGTCGCCAGCGCAAGGGTGGTCGTGCGCAGCAGCGTTTGCGCGCGCGCCATGCGCTGCTGCATCACCCACTCATGCGGCGCCGCCCCGAAAGACGCGCGAAACATCCGCGCGAAATGGAATTCCGACAGATTCGCTTCTGCCGCCAATTGCCCGAGTGACAGCGGCAGGTGCAGTTCGGCGTCGATGCGCGCGGCAATGCGCCGGCACACGTGTGGCGCCAGCCCGCCGCGCACAGCCAGCGCCCGTGTGCGGCCCTGGGTCTGCACGAGATACGACAGTGTGTCGTTGGCCAGCGCGTTGGCGCGCATGCGCGCGTCCAGGTCGGTCCAATCGAGCTTGGCGATGTTCGCGCAGGCTTGTGCGAGATGAGCGTCTTCGATGAAGGTGCGGTCGTGCAGCGTAAACAGGCGCGGCTCTGCGTCGAGCAGGCGTACAGCGTGTCCGGCCAGCGCATCGGGCGTGAAATACAGGTGAACGAAGCGCATCGGCTGCTCGATCACCCAGCTCGACTGGTGTTCGGCCGGCAGCATGCACACGCGGCCCGGCGCGCCGAACAGGTGCGGTAGATCTTGCCGGTGCGTGGTGTAGCCGCCTTGCAGATAGACCGACAGCGTGTGGTGCTCGGGCTGGATGTAGCGCGCCTCGTCGTGCTCGTTGCGCCAGATGGCGGCGGTCACGCCGTCGCCCAGATTCGTCACGCGCTCAAGCGATGCGCGCGAGCCGCGTGCAAGCGTGCCGAAGACGCTCGCGTCTGCGGTTACGCGAGGGTCGGCAGGTTGATGCGAAGGGGGCGTGGGGGCGGGGCGCACGCGTCGATGTTACCAACGATGGCATCGCGATGCGACGCAAAGAGCCCGGACGCTATCCGCTGCAGAGCTGGCGCGCCACCTCGCCCGCCAGGCCGACGCCATCCACGCGTTGCCAGCCCGCATCGTTGGCGATCTGTCTTTCGCTGACGGTCAGCGCGCCTTGATACAGCTTGGCTTGCGAGACCGAGAACTGCCGGCTGCGGCAATCGACGGTGTACAGAAAATCGGCCATGTCGCCGCGAAAGGCGCCGAACATGCGCTGCAGCGACCGCATGCCCGCACGGTTGGATGCTTCTACGCGCACCCACGCGCTGACCGGGCCGCTGGGCATCCGCTGGATGCTGCCGACGTCGAGCGACGCGTGGCTGTCCGGTTGATCGGGCAGCGGGATCCAGCGCTCAGCACCGGCCACCGGCATGGACAGCGCTGCCAGCGCCGCCAGCATGCCGGTCACGACACGGTGTGTGAAGCCGACGGATGTCATCGGGGCTTGCCGCCCGGTACGGGAATGGCAATCGAGTCGGAATGGCTGCAGGCCATCATCACGCCTGCCTTGTCGACGTCGATCATCACGGTGCCCGGCTTGTCGGCCGTGCTGGGCGTGGCCGCGAGGCTGCCCGACAGGCGCTGCATGATCGCCTGGCAGGTCGGGGCCGTGGAGGCAACGGTCGTGGCTTTGGCTGTCTTGGCGGCCGGAATTGGGGCAGGTGCGGCAGCAGCAACGGGTGGACGACTGGGAGCAGGGGCTGCCGCAGCCGCGGGCGGCGTAGAAGCGTGCGCACGCGGCAACGCAACAAGTGCGGCCAGCACGCTCACGGCAATCAACAACCGCGTGGTGCGCCGTGAAAGCGATCGATTGGGGGGAGACAGAGACGGCATGACAGTCCAGACACGTGCATCCAATTTGCGCCTGCTAGGTCACGGGGCAGACGCGCTCTTTCGACCACTAACGGCACGCCGCGCCCGAACTTGACGCGGCAATCTGCCTCATGGATCACTCAAGCGTGATTTTGCCTGCGCAAAATACTTCATGTGAACGACATAATCGGGCGGGTTGGAACATTCTCACCAATGTAGCGACCAACCAATATGCCGGGGAGATTTTTTCCGGCATCGTCGCATCGTGAAACGAACCGCACATAAGGCTCGCACATGCAGGCGATGTAAGCAGACGGGGCAAGCAGCAACGGGGTTCGTGCAGTGCCAAAACAAATGGGTCGGCGGAAATGAAAATGCGATGGAATATCCGGCCCTTTCCGCCCTTTGTTTTTCCAAGGGGGCCACTATGATTCCTAACATGGTGATGCGATGGAGCTTTGCGTCGCTTGCCTCACGGGTCGGTTCTCCTCTCTGGAACAGATCGACACGGTCCAGAGATTTCAACCCGCGCCTCGTCAACTGAGCGCGGGTTTTTTCTTGGGTCATGCCAACGTAGGGTGGCCACCACACGCCCCTCAGGGGTATCACACGCTGAACCCTTCAGTTTTCCACCGGCGCGCCGTTGTGGTTAGGGGCGAGACACGTGTAGTCTGCCTCTCGCTTTCCCATTGCCGTCGCTGTTGCTGTTATCGCTCAAGCCATCGCATTGCCCATGACCCAGTTTCTTCCGGCGCAGGCCGGAGCCTCTCCTACAGACGTTGCGCCGCGCTCCGAAGCCGCGCAACGTCCGGTGGCGGCCATGGCGGGGGCGATGACTGATATGCGCGGTACCGATTTCGACGCGCTGTCCCGGCTGTCGTCCGACGCGGTATTGCTGACCGTGGACGGGCGGCTGGTGCGAGCCAACCCGGCCGCCGCCCGCTTGCTGGGCGCGCAGGATCCAGCGCAACTGACGGGCCTGCAACTCGCCGGCCTGATTCATCCCGATGACGTTGCCCAGGTGATTCCGCGCCTGGCAGGCATGGTGAGCAGCGGCCTTTCTGCCCAGCCGGTCGAACACCGTCTGGTGCGCGCCGACTACACGCATGTGCTGGTTGCCAGCGAAGCCGCTGCGTGCGAGCACGAAGGTCAGCCCGCCGTCATGCTCGTGCTGCGCGAGGCCATGTCGCGCCATGCGTTGGAGCGCAATGCCGTAAAGGCTCGCGCCGAAGCGCTGCATGCGCGCCGTCTGCTCGCTTCGGAGAACGCCGTGCTTGCGCAACTTGCCTCCAATGCGACGCTGTCGACCGTGCTGCGCCACCTGTGCCTGTACGTCGAGCAGGTCTATCCGAATGCAATGTCGGCGCTGTTGTTGCTGGACGCCGACTCCCAGACCATGAGTGTGGCCGCTGCGCCGACGCTACCTGCGGGCTATGCCGCCACGCTGGAGAGCACGCCCGTCGGTCCCGACGCTGGCGCATGCGGCTGTGCCGTGTATCTGGGTGAGGCCGTTTTCATCGACAACATTGCGACCGACCCGCGCTGGCAACACGAGCGCACGGCAGCATTGGCAGCGGGCTTTGTTTCCGCATGGGCTTTGCCGATTCGCTCATCGCGCGGCGACAAGCTTGGCGTGCTCGGGCTGTTCTATCGGCAACCGTGCATGCCTGTGGAAGAAGAACAGCATTTCCTCGACGACGTCACGCATCTGGCAGGCGTTGCCATTCAGAAAGACAACGTCGAACGGGGCCTGGCCGAAAGCGAGGAGCGCTATCGGCTGGCGATCTCGAACCTGCACGAAGGCGTCGTGATCATGTCGCCGGACGGCGTGGTGCAGGCTGCCAACGCCAGCGCCGAGCGCATCTTGCGCGTGCGCCCGGGGCAGCTCGTCGGGCGAAACCGGCTCGACCCGATTCAACGCGTGGTGGACGAAGACGGCAAGGAAGTCGGTTCGACCATGATGCCGTCAGGGTTGGTGCTGCGCACCGGCGAACCCATCTTCGGTCGCGTGTACGGGCTGTTGCTCAAGACCGGTGAGCTGATGTGGGTGCGGCAGAACATCATCCCCATCCGTCGCCATGCTGAGCCGGCACCAAGCAGCGTGATGTTGTCGTTTGCCGATATCACCGATATCAAGCGCGCCGAGCAGCGCCTGCGCCATCTCGCTGCGCACGATGCGCTCACGGGGTTGACCAACCGCAGCTTCTTCATCGCGCACCTCGAAAGCACCATTGAGAGCGCCCGCGACGAGAGCCGTGAGCTGGCGTTGTTCTTCCTCGATCTCGACCGCTTCAAGAGCGTGAACGATACCGCCGGCCATGCTTGCGGCGACACGCTGCTGCAAAGCGCCGCCGCACGCCTGACCGATTGCATCGGCCCAGGTGACGTGATCGCCCGCCTGGGCGGCGACGAATTCGTCATCCTGATCGACCAGCGTGTCGAAGGAAAGCGCATTGCGTTGCTGGCTGAACGATTGCTTCAAGCCATGCGCGAGCCGTTCGATACCGTCAACGGGCGTTACTACCTGGGCGTGTCGATTGGTGTGGCGCTGTATCCGCATGACGGCATTTCGGGTTCCGACCTGCTGCGTTCGGCCGACGCCGCCATGTACCGCGCCAAGCAGAATGGCCGCAACCGTGCGCAGTTCTACACGGCTGAGCTCAACGCCCGGCTGCAACGCCGCTACATGCTGGAAAACGCGCTGCGCGATGCGCGCGAGAACAACGAACTGCAGCTCGTCTATCAACCCAAGTACGACCTGGCCAGCCATCGCATCGTCGGGGCCGAGGCGCTGCTGCGCTGGAACAGCGCCAAGCTTGGGGCGATCTCGCCGGTGGAGTTCATCCCGGTGGCGGAAGAGACCGGTCTGATTGTGCCGATCGGCGCATGGGTCTTGCGGCGCGCGTGCGAACAGGCCGTGATCTGGTACGAGGCGCTGGGCTATGACTTCCGTATGGCGGTCAACCTGTCGGCGCGCCAGTTCCAGGCCGGGGACGTGGTCCCCATGATCGAGCAGACGCTGGCCGACACCGGCCTGCCGCCTACCGCGCTTGAAGTCGAAATTACCGAAAGCCTGCTGATGGGCGGTGCGGATGAGGTCCGACCGATGTTCGATGCGCTCACCGCGCAGGGCATCCGGATCTCGATCGACGATTTCGGTACCGGTTATTCATCGCTGTCGTATCTGCAGCGCTTCCCGATCAGCAACGTGAAGATCGACCGCTCGTTCATCACCGGCATTCCGGGCGATCCGGATTCCGTGGCGTTGACGGAGGCCATCGTCGCCATGGCGCGCGCGCTGGGCATGACCGTCACCGCCGAAGGCGTGGAAGACGCCGATCAGGTGGAGTTCCTCGCCAAGGCGGGGTGCCAGGAAATCCAGGGTTACTACATCGGCAAGCCGGTCACGGCCGAAGGTTTCGACCGTTTGCTGCGTGCGCACCTGTCGGTGGTGGATGCCGGCGTGCGCGCCGCGCTGGGCTGACAGCGCGGCTAGCTGCACGGCTGGCTGAGCCGTTCACACCGGCGTTTCTGCCGTTCGTCGCAATCCGCTCCCGCGTGCGGGGGCCGGCACCTAAGCTGGCGTCATTCCAACAGGGAGACCGCCATGCTCGAATCGATCGCCTCCATCGTGTCGCATACGCCCACCTGGGTGTTCGTGGTGTTTGCCGTGCTGATCGCCATCGGGGTGCGTCAGATGCAGCCCCGCATCGTCTCGCGCCGCCGCCTGATCGTGCTGCCGCTGGTGGTGGCCGCGTATTCGCTTTACGGTGTGTCGATGGCAAGCCATGGCAGCCCGCTTGCGCTCACGATGTGGCTGGTGGCCCTTCTGGTGGCGTTTCTGCTGACGTACATGTCACCGCCCAACGGCGCCGTGTCTGAAACGGCCCGCACCGTTCGGGTGCCCGGAAGCTGGGTGCCGATGGTGGTGATCGTGGGCCTGTTTGCCGCCCGCTATGCCTACAACGTGATGCTGGCGATGCACCCGGAGGTCTCGCACTCTGCCAGCTTCATGGCGATGTTCAGCGCGCTGTTCGGCTTCCTGGGCGGTCTGCTGCTCTCGCGCTCGGTGCTGCTGCATGTGCGTACGCCGCGCCTAGCGGCGGCTTGAGCCGACCAATCAGCGTTAACATCTTGCATGTTGCAATCTCCATCCAAGACGAGACGACATGCTGGAACTCGACGGCACCATCTGGCTG
Source organism: Burkholderiaceae bacterium 26 (assembly GCA_000955795.1). Classification (GTDB taxonomy): domain Bacteria; phylum Pseudomonadota; class Gammaproteobacteria; order Burkholderiales; family Burkholderiaceae; genus Ralstonia; species Ralstonia chuxiongensis. The sequence continues at coordinate 121,305 of JYOB01000001.1, read as the reverse complement.
CGCGCCGGTGAAGACAATTGGGGCGGGCGCGGCCGGATCGAACTGCTGGCTGCCATCGGGCAGACCGGCTCCATCACCGCAGGCGCGAAAGCTGTGGGTCTTTCCTACAAGGCCGCGTGGGACGCCATCGACACCATGAACAACCTGGCCGGCGAGCCGCTGGTGGTGCGCACCACGGGCGGCAAGGGCGGCGGCGGCAGTGTGCTGACGCCGCGCGCGCAACGGCTGATCGAGAGCTTCCGCGTGCTGGAAGCGGAGCACCGTCGCTTTGTCGAACGCCTGGATGCCGCCGCGCACGCTGCCAGCGAAGACGTCACCCTGCTGCGCCGCCTCATGCTGCGCACGAGCGCGCGCAACGCGCTGTTCGGCACGGTGGAATCGGTCGCATCAGGCGCCGTCAATGATGTGGTGACGCTGCGCCTGCCCGGCGGTCAGGCTGTTGCCGCCACCATCACCCAGGAAAGCACGCGCGTGCTGGGGCTGGCGCCGGGCGTGCAGGCCGTCGCGCTCATCAAGGCGCCTGCCGTGATGCTGATGCGCGGCGCCGGCGAGTGGCGCGTCTCGGCTGAAAACCAGTTGCCGTGCGTGGTCACGGAAATCCGCGATGGCGCGGTGCAGGCCGAAGTGCGCCTGCGCCTGCTGGATGCGAGTGCCGCATCGGCCGGGGAAACCGTGCTGGTGGCCATGCTCTCGCGCACGGCTGTGGAAACGCTGGCACTCGCCGAAGGCGTGGAAGCCGTGGCGGTGTTTGAAGCGTCGAGCGTGATCCTGGGATTGGCCTAAGCCCCCATGACGCTCAAAACCCTGCTGATCGTCTACCACTCGATGACGGGTGGCGCGCGCCAGATGGCCGAGGCTGCGCAGGCGGGTGCCGCAGAAGAAGGCGGCGTTGCCGTGCGGTTGATGCACGCAGCGCAGGCCGGCCCCGACGATGTGCTGGGGGCGGACGGCTATCTTTTCGCGACACCGGAAAACCTCGCAGCCATCAGCGGGCAGCTCAAGGATTTTTTCGACCGCTGCTATTACCCGGCGCTCGACCGCATCAACGGCCGGCCATACGCGTGCCTGATCTGTGCAGGCAGCGATGGCCAGAACGCGGTGCGCCAGATTGAGCGCATTGCCACTGGCTGGCGGCTCAAGCCCGTGGCCGAGCCGATCATCGTCTGCACGCATGCGCAAACACCCGAAGCCATCCTGGCCCCCAAGCAGATTGGCGCAGACGAGCTGGAGCGCTGCCGCACCCTGGGGCAGGCCATGGCCACCGGGCTCGCGTTGGGCGTTTTCTAGCGCTTCACCACAGCCGTCAGATGCGGATACGGCGACAGCGGTGCCGCATCGGGTGCGCGCACCGCATCGGCCACGACGCGGCCATCGCGCAACTCGAATACGTGGTCTCCGAAGATCTCCACATCGGCCGGGTCGTGCGTGATCATCAGCATGGGTATCTGCAGCCGCGCTTGCAGGGCGGACAGCTCGGAACGCATGCGCGTGCGCAGTGCCGGGTCCAGTGCGGCAAAAGGCTCGTCGAGCAGCAGCATCGATGGCTCGGCGATCAGCGCGCGAGCCAGCGCCACACGCTGGCGCTGCCCGCCGGAAATCTGCGACGGGTAATTGGCGGCGACGGCGCCCAGCTCGAACGTGTCGATCCACTGCTGCACGCGCGGGTCGCGTGTGCGGCGCGGCGGGTTGAACCACCCGCGCTTGAGCCCGAACGCGATGTTCTGCGCCACCGTCAGGTGGTTGAAGAGCGCGTAGTCCTGGAAGAGGTAGCCGACGCGGCGTTCCTGCGCGCTCAGGTTGATGCTCTCGGCGTGGTCGAACAGCGTGCGGCCGTTCAGCACGATGCGGCCGCGCTCGGGCGTCATGAGGCCCGCAATGCTGCGCAACGTGAGGCTCTTGCCGGCGCCCGACGGGCCGTACAGCACCACGCGCCGGCTCTCCGAGCGCACGGCAACGTCGAGCGAGAACACGCGCGCTGCGCTGGTGAGCGTTTTCTGCACGACGAGATCGATCATGCCGCCGCTCATGCCAGTTGCTCCTGCAGGCTCGGCGCGCGTGCCTGTAGCAGGCGGCTGGCCACCACCAGCACCACGATGCAGGTGAGCGAGGTAATCAACACCAACGTGTTGGCCGTGGCATCGTCGCCGGCCTGCACGGCTTCGTAGATGGCGACGGAAAGCGTCTGCGTACGGCCGGGCAGGTTGCCGGCAATCATGAGCGTGGCACCAAATTCGCCCAATGCGCGCGCAAACGCCAGCAGAACGCCGGCGGCGATGCCGCGTGCGGCCAGCGGCAGCGTGACGCGAAAGAAGACTGCGGCCTCCGGCAAGCCCAGCACGCGCGCCGCGCTTTCCAGTTGATGATCCACACCTTCAAAGGCGGCGCGCGCGGATTTCATGACCAGCGGAAACGCCACCACGGTGGAGGCGATCACCGCGCCCTGCCACGTAAAGACGAGCTGGATACCCATGCTGTCTAGCCATCCGCCGACCGTACCGCGCCGGCCCAGCAGCACCAGCAGGTAATAACCGAGCACCGTGGGTGGCAGCACCAGGGGCAGGGTCAGGACGGAATCGATGACGTCGCGCAGGTGGCTGCGCGTGCGGGCGAGCGCGTAGGCTGCGCCCACGCCCAGCACGAGGTTCAGGACGGTCGCCCAGCCGGCCACCTTGAGTGAAAGCAGCAGAGGCATCCAGATGGATGTGGACATGCGAATAGTGAGCGAAGGTGCCATCGGCCGGCCGAGTGATTCTCGCGAACCGAGAGGTGACGCGTTGGGTGCCGGCGACAGATTGGAAGAGTTATCCGCAATATAGGGTTGGATATAACGCACGGTCAATCCTGACACAGTGATGCCCGGCATGCGGCAAGGGGCATGGACGCGCGGCCCCACCGCCATTGTCAGAGGCATGGTTCGCTGCATTGCGACATAAGCCGCGTCGATGGTGGGGCACTAAAAAGTTTTGTTGGACAACGTTGCCACCGGCTTGCAACAATGCGCCAAAACGTAGGCCGGACGTCGCTTTTCACGATCTGTGCCCAGCGGTGCTCAGGGTCACCGCGCAGCAAATGTCATCCCCCGGGGGGGAAACAGCCTTGGCGATGGCCGGAAGCATTCCGGCGGCCAAGCAGGTGTTTCCAACATGACCGGAGGACGGCAATGGCCGCCGCACATCGCTCAGATGGTCTGCAGGCAGTACGTTTCCCCCGCGCCGAAGACCTGGCGCTGCTGATGGACATGCGCACCGCGCTCAAGGCGGCGGGCGCGCAGTCTGGCGTTTCCACCCACGCAAGCACTTCCGTCCAGCTTGACCTGGATGCGCTATCCGCGAAGGCGGACACTGCGCCGCTGCCAGGGCACGCCGATTCCCTGGCCGCGCGCACTGCCGCAGACGATGCCGCCAATGGCGACCGCTTTTTCGTACCGCTGCCGCCTGGGACGGACATGGTTTCGGTGGACGAGCACGCGCTGCTGTTCGAGCCCGCGCCCGCACAGCCGGGTCGACTGCGCTTGGCTGCCGAGCTGCAGGCCGCACGCGGGGTGGCCGAGCGTGCGCGCATCGTGTCCGGGCTGATGGGGTTGATGGGTTTTTCTTCGCTCACCTACGCGCTGACCGAACACCACGAAAACGCGCCGCTCACGGTGGCCGTGCTCAAGAATTACGTGGCGCCACGGTTCCTGCAGCGCTACTGCGACGAGCGCCTCTTCACCGTCGACCCGCGCCTGCCTGCGGTGTTTGCCACGGGCATGCCGCTGGTGTGGGATCTGGCATCGCTCGCGCGGGGCCAGGCGCGCATGGAACCAGCGATGCGCGCGCTGCTGCAGACGATGGACGAACACGGCTTGCGCAGCGGCGTGATGTTCAGCCTGGGTGCGGGCAAGGGCATGAACCATGCGATTGTCAGCCTCAGTTCGCCGCATGCGGGGCGGGAATGGATCAGCGACAGCGTGCTTGGCCAGTCGATCCTCTTTGGCATGGCGCTGCATCAGGTCTGGCGGGCGCCGCTGCAAACGTTCACGCGCAACACGCGCGTATCTGGTGAAGACGCACCGCTCACCGTCATGCAAAGCCGAGTGCTGACGTGCCTGGCCGCCGGCATGAGCGACAAGGAAATCGCCATCAAGCTGCACACCACGGCGCACAACGTTGATTACCACCTACGCCTGATTCGCCGCCGCTACGGCGCGACCAACCGCGCTCAGTTGGCCTACATTGCGGGCCGCCTGAACCTGATCTGACCGGGATGGGGATGTGGAAGCTGCCGCGCGGCGTTCAGCGCGGCAGCGCCACGCAGCGCAGGCACGATGTGCCGTCGGCGCGATTACATGCAAGGATCATCACCTGCCGGCCGTTCTGGCCGGTGCATGCGCTGCCGGTCAGCACTCGTGGTTGCGCGGGGGCAGAGGCGGGGCGGGGGGCTCTTGCAGCCGGCGTACCGCCGCCGGCGGGCACAACCGGAATCGGCTCGATCCGCCCACCGGCCGCGTCGGGCACGATGGCCGGCACATCGCCCGCATTGGCGACAACTTTCTGCACATAGCCGTGGCGGAAGCCGGTCTCGAAATTGCCGCTGTAATAGCACGACAGCGCCGCGCGCAACGCCTGTTGCTGATCTCCATAGCGCGGCAATGAGCGTGCAAAGCATTCAGCCAGGATGGTGCCGCCTGCGCGCAGGTTGCGGCAGGCATCGAACGCGGTTTCCAGCGTCTCGCCAAAGCGCGCGAGGTTGTAGCGGTTGACCTGCCCGAGCCCCACGCTGAAGTTGTAGCCCTGGCGTTCCAGCGAATGCGCAGTTGCCACGGCTTCTTCCAGCGTGGCGGGCTGGCGCACGAGCCTGCCGCCCACCACGCCGATCGCATAGGGGTTGTAGGCAGACTCTGTACGCACCAGCGCTTCGAGCGTGACGCGGTCAACGCGCGGCGCGCACGTGGCGGCCAGCGTGGCGAAGGCTCGTGCATCAATACGCGGGCCTGCCACGGCAGACGTGGTTGCCATGCAAGCGCCAAATGCCATGGCGGCAATGATCAAAGCACTGGCACGCATGGTCGCTACCTCTATCGATAAGACAGCACGAGCCCGTGCACGAGCACCGACCAGCCATCGAGCATCACGAACAGCAGCAGCTTGAACGGCACCGAGATGGTGGTCGGCGCAATCATCTGCATGCCCAACGCCAGCAACAGGTTGGCCACCACCAGGTCGACCACCACGAAGATGATGTAGAGCACAAAGCCGACCTGGAACGCCTTGATCAGCTCGGTGAGGGTGAAGCTCGGCACGAGCACCGTCAGGTCGTCGTTCTTCAGGCCGGCCGCCCGCTCCTTGGGCCAGATGCTCGTTGCCGATTTGACGAAGAAGTTGCGCTCCGATTCCAGCGTGTGTGTCTGAAGGAATTTCTTCACCGGCGGCTGCGCCGCATCGAGGATGGCGATCACGTCATCCACGCTCATCTGGCTGCTCAGGTTGAAGTTGCGCCCGCGCAGGTTGTCGACCATGTCCATGCCGACCGGCGCCATGATGAACACCGTCAGGATCAGCGCGATGCCGTTGAGCACGATGTTGGGCGGCACCTGCTGAATGCCCAGCGCCGAGCGCAGCAGGCCAAACACCACCACCAGCTTGGTGTAGCTCGTGACCATGAGCGCAGCAAAGGGCGCGATGCCCAATGCCGCCACCACGGCAATCATCGCTACGGGATTGGGCAGGTTTCCCATGGGGCGTGTCGAGTGTGTCGATGCGTTGTTCTTGTTGAGGGAAGGGCTGGGCGTTATGCCTGCCCCGGTGCCGCCTGACCGATGAAGCGCGATACGCGCACACCAAGCCGGTTGCCGACAGCAATCAGGTGGCCTTCGCCCACCGGCATGCCATTGGCCAGGATGCGGATGACAGCCTGGTTGAGTGGCTGCGCCAGCTCCATGACCGTGCCGGGCCGCAACGCACGCAGTTCGGCCAACGACAGGCGCCGCTCTTCCAACTCGAAGGTGGTGACCAGTTCGATGTCGTCCAGGCTGTCGGTGGGAAGCGGGCGCGCCGTGGGCTCCGTGCCGGATGCAGCGGTGTTCGGGGCTGGGTTCTCGGTTGTCATTGGCTTTTCCTCCACGTTTTCCACGACGATGCGCGTGCCTTGCACTTGTCCGAACACTCGCAGGTGCAGCCGCCCGCGCACGCGGGCCACGCAGCGCAATGCATCGCCCGCAGGCAGCCATTTTTCGATGCGCACGATGTCGCCCAGCGCAATGCCGGCAAAGTCCCGGCGCGACAGAAAGGTGGCGCCCAGCTCGAAGCGCAGCGGCACCTGCGTGCCCATGAAGGCGGCCAGCGGAAGGGGCTCCGCAGTCAGCTCGGTCGGGCACAGTTCGGGCAGGACGTTGGGCGCGTCGAACAGCAGTCCGGCGCGCGCCAGCCATGGCGCGGCACCGTCTTCGACGGGTGCGTCATCGTGGCGGCTGATCATCATCTGCAGGACGTCTGGCCGGTCCAGCAGGACCTCTGGCGAGGCGGCCTCCGGCAACCATGTAAGCGCACGTCCGCTGCGTTGTTCGATACCGCGTGCGAGTGGCGCCAAGGCATCGGCCAGCACCGCGCAGCGCAGGGCTTGCGGCACGTGCGCATCTGCGGCGTCGGCCAGCCATGCATGCCCAGCGGCGGCATCGAGCAGCAGCCAGCCCGGTGCATCGCCCAGCGTGAATCGATAGGCCTGTGCCGCAGCCTGCACGGCATGGGCTTCGCAACGCGCTTCGTAGGGCGTGTTCCCTACGGAAAACGGTAGTGCTGCGCGCGCCAGGTAAAGGCGCGACAGCGTACGCGCCAGTGTCTGGTCCACAGCCGAAAGCATGCGGGCGTCGAGCGTATTCATGTCATGAACATGCGCCCAGCCATATAGGCCAGCTGCACGCGGTTCTGCGCACCGTATTTCTTCTTGAGCTGACGCAGGTGATAGTCGACGTTGTGCGGCGACATGTTGAGCTGCTCGGCAATCGCCTTGTCCGACAACCCGCTGGTGATGAACTCCAGAATTTGCCGTTGCACCTGCGTGAGCGCGCGCGCGTGCGTGTCTTCATGCAATGGCTTGGCGTGCTGCATAAGAAATTCATGCAGGCCCAGCCCCACGGCATAGGCTTGGCCGACCACGTTGTCGGCAATCCAGCCCTTGGCGTTGTTGCCCGATCCGAAACAGATGACGCTGTGCTCCAGGCTGCGCGGGCTGACGACACCAAAGCTGATGCCGCTGCGCAGGCCGGCGCGTTCGGCGTCTTGCAGCAGGCGGTGCAGGCGATCCGCATCTGCCGGAGCGGTGAGTGTGGCGCCCAGGTCGGCCAGATCCCACACAAGTGGCCATTCGTAGCGCAGCGCGAAGGCCAGCCGCGGGTCGACTTCAAAGTAGCGTTCGTCGACGTAGCGCTTGGGCCAGTTCGGCGGGGAATACGCACGGAAGTACAGCACGCGCGTAATCGATTCCCCAATGCGTGTCAGCCGGTAGTAGCAGAGCCAGTCGAAGCCGATGCTGCGCAAGACTGCGCGCAGCAGCAATTGTCGTTCCTGAGCACCGTGCGCGGCCCGCAGGTCCTGCGCGGTTTCAGAGAAAGACTCTGCGCGCGCCGTCGCACCCAGGCGGATCGATTCCGCATCGACCACGATGTGCTCTTCGCCAAACAGGATCGGCGCGCGGACATCGCCGGCACCCACATTCGAAGCATTCAACCGTGGCCTCTCGCGTGGCAAGTGAATGCACTTACTGTAGTGGCGCGCACACGCTGCGATGAACTACCGAAAAACGTAGTCGACCCCGAAACTTCGTCAGAGATTGGCTGCACGACTACGAGTTTCAGCGTTGAGCGGACAGGCCCCCCACTTCTACACTTTTCGCAAGGGAAGCGGGTGCTGAACGGCGCCGGTCTTCTACGGACATTCGTGGGCTATGCCCACACGGCCCAAAGGCGCTCCATGGCAAAGCCTCGCAATCTTGCTGCAGCGTTGGACGTTCCGCTCTCCGGCTTGCGCTGGGCGCGGCTGGTGAACTACGACATTGCGATTGCCGTGTTTGTGGTGGCGGTCGTCGCGCTCTTTGTACTGCCGCTGCCGACCGTCGTGTTGGACGGGCTCATCTCGCTCAATCTGGCGGCCAGCATCGTGCTGCTGTGCGTGTCGATCTATCTGCCGTCAGCACTTGCGTTCTCGTCATTTCCGGCCGTGCTGCTGTTCACGACGCTGTTCCGGCTGTCGCTGAACATCGCGTCGTGCAAGCTGATCCTGCTGCAGGCCAATGCAGGCCACGTGATCGACACGTTCGGCAAGCTGGTGGTCGGCAACAACTTCGTCGTGGGCGGCGTGGTGTTCCTGGTGATTGCGGTGGTGCAGTTCATCGTGATCGCCAAGGGCTCGGAGCGCGTGGCGGAGGTGGGTGCGCGGTTTTCGCTGGATGCCATGCCCGGCAAGCAGATGAGTATCGACGCGGATCTGCGCGCCGGCATCATCACGTCGGACGAAGCCAAGCGCCGCCGCGAAGCGCTGGAGCAGGAATCGCAGTTGCACGGCGCGATGGACGGTGCGATGAAGTTCGTCAAGGGCGACGCCATCGCGGGCATCATCATCGCGGTCATCAACATCCTGGCTGGCATTGCCGTGGGTGCGCTCATGCACGGCATGTCGATTGGCGATGCGCTGCACCGTTACGCGATCCTGACGGTCGGCGACGGCATGGCCTCGCAGATTCCGTCGCTGCTGGTGTCGATTGCCGCAGGCATCGTCACCACCCGCGTGGCGACGCGGGATCGTGAAGCACGCCACCTTGGCCAGCAGATCGGCGCGCAGATCACTGCCCACCCGCGCGGCATGCTGATGGCCAGCGGTGTGCTGCTGGCGTTTCTGCTGGTGCCCGGGTTTCCGAAGTGGTCGTTCCTGCTGCTGGCGATCGGCACCGCTTCGGCTGCATTCCTCCGCATGCGCCAGCGCCGGCAGGCCCCGCCGCTCGATCTGCTGGTGCTCGGACCCGACGCACGGCGGTTGGCCGAGCCCGAGGCAGGCTCGCCCGCTGAAGGCATTGCGGCACCCATTGCGGTGCGCCTGTCGGATGACCTGCGCGGCGAGATCGAACTCGTTGCCTTGCAGACCCGCCTGGCCGAAGCCAAATCGCGCGTGCAGCGCAGGCTCGGCGCGGTGTTCCCACGTGTGCAACTGAACTGGGATGCGGCGTTGCCCGCCCACAGTTACGCGCTGCTTGTGCAGGACGTGCTGGCCGCCGAAGGCACGCTGCCGGAGCGCGATGCGATTTCGGACGCCGCCGTGCCCTCCGAAGACCGCCTCGCGGCCGAAGTCGAAACGCTCATCGAGCGCAACGCCGCGTCGCTCATCGGCATTCAGGAAACGCAAAACCTCATCCAGATCATGCGTCGCGAACACGGCGAACTGGTGGCCGAACTCACACGCCTGGTACCCCCACAGCGCATTACGGAAGTGCTGCGCCGGCTGGTGCAGGAGGGCGTGTCGATCCGCAACCTGCGCGCCATTTTCGAGAGCCTGATCACGTGGTCGCCCAAGGAGCCCGAAGACGTGATCGGCCTCGTGGAACTGGTGCGCGTGGATTTGCACCGCCAGATCACCGAGCAGTTCTGCGGCACCAGCCGCGTGCTCGATGTGGTGCTGTTCGAGCAGTCCTTGCAGGAGCGCATCGAGCAGGCCGTCGTGCACACCAAGCAGGGCAGTGTGCTGAGCCTCACACGCGACGCCAAGCAGGCGATTACCGACCAGGTGGTGAAGATCCTTGGCGGCACACGCCCGCTGGAGAAAGACCGCCACGGCCGCCCGCTGGCGGTGATGGTGTCGCTCAATTGCCGGCGCTACGTCAAGACGATGCTGCAACCGGTGTTTGGCGATCTGCCGGTGCTGTCGTACCAGGAGATCGACGAAGCCATTGAACTCAACACGGTGGGCTGGGTGACCAACCCCGCCTGAACACACAGAACGCACGGACCGCACAAGGAGACAGGCCCATGAACATGAGCGCCACCATTCTTGAAGCCACACGCCAGGGCTTGCTTCTGGTGCTGCTGGTCTCGTTGCCGGTGGTGGCCGTGGCGACGGTATCGGCCTTGCTGATTGCCATCGCGCAGGCAGTGACGCAGATCCAGGATCAGAGCATCGGGCTGTCGGTGCGGCTGATTGCGGTGATGGTGACCATCGTGGTGCTGGCGGGGTGGGGCGGACGCGAAGTGCTGCGTTTTGCCCGCATGGCACTCGATCAGGTGTTTTACGGCGGTGTGGCGCCTTTTTAGCGAGGGGATCGCGAGATGGCGCCGAACGAACAACAACATAACCGAGCGAGAACACGCGTGAACAAACGCTATCGATTCCTGCGGTGGAGTGCATCGGCGGCCTGTCTGTGGTTGCTGACGACTGCGGCCATGGTGCAGGCGGCCGAGCTGCGCTGGCGCAACCGGTCTTACACGCTGGTGGCGGAAGGTAAGAAGGTGGGGGATTTCATCCGCGAGCTGGCGGCATCCCAAGGCGTGACGGCGGTCGTCGACCCGAAGGTGGAAGGCACAATCAACGGCAAGTTCTCGGGCCCGCCGGCCAGCACGCTCAACACGGTGTGCGCCACCTACGGGCTCACGTGGTACTACGACGGTTCGCTTATCTACGTGGACCGCGCAGATGATTCACAGACGCAGGTCTTCCCGATTCCGAAGGGCAGCGGGCCAGAGCTTGCGCAGATCCTGCGTGCCATGCAGATCACCGATCAGCGCTTTCCTCTGGTTGTGAGCGACAAGGAAAACACGGTCTACGCGTCTGGCCCGAAGCGCTATGTGGAACTGGTGCGCCAGGCCATTGCATCGATTGCCGATCCGGCGCGCGGCATGGATCGCGCAGAGATTCGCGCGTTCCCACTCAAGTACGCCTGGGCGGGCGATGTGGAGATCAATCGGTCTGGCAAGCCCGTGACGATTCCAGGCATTGCCACCATGATGCGTCGCCTGCTGGGCGCACCCAACCCGGGTGCCAGCAGCCCCGGCATGTCGCCTACGCGCGCCATGCGGCTGACTGGGCCGACGCGGCAGATGAAGCTCAGTTCCGGCGACAGCATCAACGTGCCGCGCATCGAGATTCCGCTGGCGGGCGCGCAGGGCGATTCCGGCTACGGCGCGCAGGCGCCTGCAGCATCGGGCGGCGGAGCACCGCCTGACCTGCCGCGCATCGAGGCCGACGCCGGCATCAATGCCGTGCTCATCCGCGACGTACCCGAGCACATGGCGCAATACGAGCGCCTGATTGCCTCGCTTGATACCAAGCCGCGGCTGGTGGAGATCAACCTCACGATCATCGACATCAGCACCGATTCGCTCGACAGCCTGGGCGTTGACTGGCGCCTGCATACCACGCACGGCGATTTCCAATCCGGCAACGGCAACAATCCGCCGCTCACGTTCAACCTCGGCACCACCGAAGACGGCCAGACCGGCGCCACCACGCCGATCGGCATGGCGCTCACCGCATCGATTGGCGGCAGCTTGCGCAACTACCTGCTGGCGCGCATCAATGCGCTCACGCAGAGCGGCAATGCACAACTGCAAGCCAAGCCGAAGGTGCTGGCGCTGGACAACACCGAGGCCATTCTTGAAAACCTCATCCACTTCTATGTGCCGGTGTCGGGTTTTCAGGATGCATCGCTGTACGGCATCACGACGGGCACGAGCGTGAAGGTCACGCCGCTCATCGTCAACGAGGCCGGGCAGATGAGCGTGATGATGTCGATCGACATCGACGACGGCAACCTGACCAACGACCGCGTTTCGCAATTGCCCGTGGTGCAGGAGCGTTCGATCGTGACCAAGGCGATGATCGAAGAGGGCAAGAGCCTGCTGATTGCCGGCTTCAACTCCGACAGCCTGAACAACACCAAGTCGGGCATTCCGTTCCTGTCAGACGTGCCCTTCATCGGCAACCTGTTCAAGTACACCAACAAGACCGGCCAGCACATGGAGCGTTTCTATCTGCTGACCCCGCGCATCCTGACCGCTGCCAGCACCAACCCGAACGACGTGCCCGCCGTGTCGATCCCGGGCGTTGGTATGCCGGTACCGGGATCGACCGATTGGAAACCGGGCCCGTTGCCCAGCACGCCGGCACCCAACCAGCCGCCGGCCAGTGTCGGCACCTTGCCCACGCCGCCTGTTTCGCGACTGCATGAACCAGCCAGCCACACAACCCTCGCCGCACTCGGATAAATCGCCCTGGAAGCTGTGCTTCCTGAGCGGCCCGCTGTACGGCAGATCGATGCCGCTGCGGATGGGCGCCAACGTGGTCGGCTCGGCGCCCAGCTGCGAAATCATCGTGCCCGACAGCAGCGTCGCCGCGCGCGAGCTGATGTTCGAGGTGGGCGGTATTGCCGTCTCTGCACGCCGGCTGGATGACGCCGAGCCAACGCTCAACGGCCAGCCATTCGGCCAGACGCGCCGCAGCGTGGTGCCGGGCGATGTGATTGCCATGGGCGACATCCGCGTCGGCATCGAGAAGGTCGGGACGATCCGCATGCCGGCCGCTGCGGTGGAAGGCGGGGGTGCTGCGGTGCTGGCAGAGCGCGTGCCGTCGTGGCTGCCGCTGGCCGCCGCGGTGTGGCTGTCTCGGGTGTCCACCAAGGCCGGGCGCGGGCGGACGTGGCTGATCGCCGGCATCGGCCTGTGGCTTGCGGTGCTGCTGGCCGGTGGCGTGGTGGCGTTTGCCGGGCACGACGGCTGGTCGCTCTGGGGGCGCGACCCGGCAGCGCGTGCAGCGCAGGTCCGTCACGCCTTGGGCGACCCGGCGGAGATTGTGGTGACGCCGGCGTCGGACGGCACGTCGCGCGTGTCCGGCTACGTACCGACCGAGGCAGACCATCAGGCGCTGCTGAGCCGCGCACGCGGGTTGTCGGATGTGTCGATTGGCGAGGTGTATGTGGTGAGCGATCTGCTGGCCGCTGCGCAGCAGTACTTCAGCGCGGGCGGCACAAGCGGTACGGCCGCGCTGAACGTGGCCTACGACGGACATGGCCGCATCGTGGTGAGCGGCACGGCCGATCGGGCGCAGGCATGGCAGCGCATCCGCAACTACGCGCGCGACGCCAAGCCGGCCGTCGAGGTGATCGACCGCGTGGCGTGGGATGGCCCGCCGCCGCCGAACATCGTGGCGGAAACGCCGCGCGCCGACGGCCTGCCCGCCATCGTGAGCACGTATGAAGACGAAGACGGCACGCGCTTTGTGCAGACGCGCGACGGCCAGTTGTATTTCGAGGGCGCGCGCCTCAAGGGCGGCCTCCAGGTAAAGAGCATCGCTTCAGATGGTGTGGTGCTCGACCGCGGCGGGCAATCGGTCACGTGGCCGATCCAGCCGCAAACACCGTAGCGCAGCGGGTCCCCCTTTCCCGCGCGTGGGGTGTGTCGTACGGAGGTCGCCGGCAGATGCGAGGCCGGTTGCCGCCGCCAGGCAGTTGGTAGTTCCGGTAGTTCCTTTTGATCTTTTTGACCCTTTTGACTGACATCCAGGAGAGCACCATGGCAGGTACACCCACCACCGGCGTCGACGGCGCCATCGGCAGCATCAACCAGTCCGGCGATGACCAGCTGAAGATCGCCACGGCAGTGCAGGCAGCCGCAGCCAAGGGCGCCGCAGCCAGCGGCATCATCGGCGCGGCCCAATCGCTGAGCAATACGGCGGCTTCGGCAGCCGGTGCCGTCCGCGACGGCGCGCGCGCGAGCTGACGCGCAACCCCAGCGGCGGCGGGCGCGGCCTGCCGCCGCTTCACCGAATTCAGGAGGGCACGATGTCGATCGAAGCGAATGCGATTGCGGCCGTTGCCGCGACTCAGGCCGCACAGGCGCAAGCCGGCGGCGCTGCCGGTGCCAGCCAGGCCGCGCAGGTGAACCCCGCGGCGTATGCGGCCCAAGGCCCGGGGCAGGTCGAGCAGGGCATCGGCACTCCGGCTACGCAGGCCGCCATGCCCACCGACGCCCAGCAGTTTGGCGGCATGATGCGCCCGGTTGCCACCACGACGGTGCAGCCGGCCACGCTGCCGGCGCAGCCCATTCCGATGGCCTCCAACGCAACGCCATCGCCGGTGCCGGATGTGTCGTTCTCGTTCACGCGCGGGCCCGGTGCCGACGGTGCGATGGGCCAGTGGCGCGACTACGGCCATGACCTCAACGAGCGCTACACCAGCATCAACAGCAAGCGGCAGGAGATGCTCGACTCGCTCGACAGCATGGACGTGACCATGACGATGGTGAAGCTGGCTGACTTCAGCTACTTCGCCTCGATGACGCTGGCCGAGTACCAGATGGACATGAGCTTTGCGCAGGCCGCCAACGGCGTGAGCCACTCGCTGCTGAAGAACCAGGAAGGCTGACATGAACCGATTGCTGGGTGTGCTGATGGCGCTTGCCTGCCTCTTCGGCCTGGCCGGGTGCGAGCAGGAGCTGTACACCGGCCTGTCGGAGGTCGAGGTCAACGAGATGGTGGCCGCGCTATCGGCGGCAGGCATCAGCGGGCAGAAGCTCGTGCAGGACGGGCAGGGCCAGGAGGGCCGTACCTGGACGCTTACCGTCGACCAGGCCGACATGGGCCCTTCGCTGGCCGTGCTGCGTGCGCAGGGCCTGCCGCGCCCGCGCCTGGCATCGCTTGGCCAGGTGTTCCAGAAACAGGGGCTGGTGGCCACGCCTGCTGAAGAGCGCGTGCGCTACATCTACGGCGTATCACAGGAGCTGTCGCGCACGCTGCTGGATGTGGACGGCGTGATGCTGGCGCACGTGCACGTCGTCATTCCCGAGAATGATCCGCTGGCCGACAAGGCCAAGCCAGCCTCCGCTGCTGTGTACATCCGCTACCGGCCCGGTGTGAACCTCACCGCCATGGCGCCGATGGTGAAAGACCTGGTCGCGCACAGCATTGAAGGGCTGAGCTACGACAACGTATCGCTGTTCTTGCAGGGCGCACAGCCGGTGCCCGTGGACGCGCGAAAGGGCGCGGCGTTGCTGGGCACATTCAGCACGCGCAACCCCCTGGTGTGGTTGCTTGGCTTGCTGATCGTCGCGGCGCTTGTTGTGACGGGTCTTGTGGCATGGCGGCGCGGCGTGTTCGACAACCTCAGCGGACGTAGGCCGGAGCGCGCGTCATGACCACCGATGCGCGCCTGGCAGGGCTGGTTGCCACGTTCAACCTGCGGCCGGATCGCTATATCGACGCGTCGTGGCTCCCGGCCGACTGGCCGCTTGCGCTGCGCGACCCCGCCCGTTACGGCGAGGCAGGGCGCGCCGTGCTGGCGCGGGCGCTGCTGCAAGCCCATCAGTTGCAGGATGAATGGGACTACGACTTTGCTGCCGTAGAAAAGCGCATCGCCCTGTTGCCAGCCGACGCACTGGAGCGCTTGGCCGTGTGCTGCGGCCTTTGCCTGCATCGCCAGTGGCTGCGCGAGGGCGAAGTCCCGCGCAAGACGCGGCAGGCCATCGATCTAGCGCTCGGCGCACCGCTGGTGGCATTTGCGTTGGAGCGCATGCCGGCCTTCGAGGCCGTTGCCGAAACCCTGCAGGTGCAGCGTCAGCACCCCCGCCTGGCGGTGGAAACGCTGCGTGCCCGTGGGCGCCGGATACTGACCGATTTTTTGGTGCCCTTTGGTCCGGCCGTCATTCGTCGGCTGGCGCTGAAATTTCCGCGCAATGCGGTCGATGCTGATCGGCCGCCGTATTTGCTGGGTCGCACGCAACGCGCAGAACTGGGCGAGCTGCTGCGGCTGAGCTTGATTCCTGAACAGGTGCCGGCATGGGACTGGCTTTTCTGATTACTACTGACAAGCTGCAGATCCTGAGCGAGCGCAAGGTGCTCAAACAGCACGAGTATGCAGCGCTGCTCGACGCTACGAGCATCCTCGGCAACGCACAGGAAGAGCGCGAGAGGCTGCTGGAAGATGCCGAAGCCCATCGCCAGCAACAACTCAAGGCCGGCTACGACGAAGGCTATGAAAAGGGCGAACGCGAAGCCGCCACGCGGCTGTATGCCGATGCGCTGGCCAACGCGCGTGCCCTGGCGGCCATGAAGCAATTGATGGCCGAGCTCGTCACGCGCACCGTGCGTGAGCTGGTGGCTGATCTGCCGCGCGAGGCGATCTATGCCAAGGCCTTCGCGCGCATTGAAACGCTGGTCGAACACGAACCCGTGCTGACGGTGCGCATCGCCCCACAGCAGGTGGCGGATCTGGAGCGTGTGCTGGGAACCATGACCGACGGTACCCGCCGCGTGCGCGTGGTGCCCGATGCCAGCCTGTCGGAAGAGGCGCTGGTGGTGGAGACCGCATCCGGCGTGGTCGAAGCCGGCATCGACACGCAACTGGCCGCGCTACACGCTGCACTGGTGGGGAACGAAGCATGACCGAACCCGCCGTCAGCCACATCATCGACGCGGGCGATCTGGAACGTAGCCTGCGCGACGTGCTGGAGCGCGCCGACGGTACGGCTGCGGGCGTGCAGATGCGTGGGCGCATTCACCGTGCGGTGGGGCTCATGCTCAATGCATCGGGCATCCAGGCGCGGCTGGGCGAGGTGTGCGAATTGCGCACGCCCGGTGAACGCAGCATCTATGCGGAAGTCGTTGGTTTCGAGCGGCAGACCACCTTGCTGACGCCGCTGGGCAGCGTGCACGGCTTGTCGGCCGCCACGGAGGTGATCCCATCCGGCAGCGCGCATCGCTTTGGCGTGGGCGATGCGCTGCTCGGCCGCGTGCTCGATGGGCTGGGCGCGCCCATGGATGACGGCGGGCCGCTGTTCACCAACGAGCGTGTTTCAACGCATGCAGAACCACCTAGCCCGCTGTCGCGCCGCCGCATCGACGCGCCGCTCTCAACCGGCGTGCGTGCCATCGACGCCATGCTGACGGTGGGCATTGGCCAGCGGCTGGGCATCTTTGCGCCGTCGGGTGTGGGCAAGAGCACGCTGCTTGGCATGATCGCGCGCGGGGCGCAGAGCGACGTCAACGTCATCGCGCTGATTGGCGAGCGCGGGCGCGAAGTGCGTGAATTCCTGGAGCTGTGCCTGCCGGAGGCGACGCGGCGCAAGACGGTGCTGGTGGTGTCTACGTCTGACCGCCCGGCCATGGAGCGCGTGAAGTGCGCGCTGGTGGCCACCGCCGTGGCCGAGTACTTTCGAGATCGCGGCAAGAACGTGCTGCTGCTGGTCGATTCGCTCACGCGGTTTGCGCGGGCGCAGCGCGAGGTGGGCTTGGCGAGCGGCGAGCCGCCCACGCGACGCAGTTTTCCACCCTCTACGTTTTCCGTATTGCCGCAGTTGCTGGAACGGGCTGGCGCCGGTGCGCATGGTGTCATCACCGCCTTCTACACCGTGCTGGTGGAGGGCGATGAAGAGAGCGATCCGATTACCGAAGAGGTGCGCTCGATCGTTGACGGGCACATCGTGCTCTCGCGCAAGCAGGCGTTGGCTGGGCGCTATCCGGCCATCGATTTGCTGGCCAGCATCAGCCGTGTGATGCCGCAGGTGACCACGCCCGCGCACCGCGCCGCCGCGCAACGCGTGCGCGAGCTGCTGGCCAAATACCAGGAGATCGAATTGCTCGTGCAGATTGGCGAATACCGCGAGGGCAGCGATGCCCTGGGCGATACCGCATTGCGCGCCCATGCCGCGCTCGGGCGCTTCTTTGAGCAAGACGCCGATGCGCGTGTGAAGCTGGAGCGCACCGTGGCCGACCTCGAAGCCGTGGTGGGGGCGCTATGAGCGATGTGCTGCGTCAACTCGCGCGCGTGCGCGAAGCGCGCAAGCTCGGCGCCATGGCGCGTGCGCAGAAGCAGGCTGCCCTGGTGGCCCAGGCAGCCGCGCAGAACGCGGCGGCGCAGCAAGGGTTGCAGCAAACGGTATCGGCGCGCTCTGCGCACGACGCTGCCATTGAACAGGCCGTGCGCGAGGATGCGCGCAGCGCCGTCGCGCTGCTGTGCGGCGCCAATGCCGCGCGGCTGGCGCTGGATCGTGCCATCGTCAACGCGCATGTTGAATCCACGCAGACCGGCACGGCGCTGGCGGCCGAGCAGGTGGCGCAGGCACGCGCCCAGCGGCATGTGGCCCGCGCAAATGCCAAATGCGAAGCGGTGGATCGTGCCGAGCAGCGCGTGGTGGCCGCCCAGCGCCGCGCGGCGGAATGGCAGGAAGAAGACGCCGCGCTTGAAGCCCAGCTCGCGCGCCAGTTGGTCAGCCAGAAGATCACCGCCTGAGCCGATGCAAGGGTTCGATCCGCACTCCATGGAAGGCCTGTTCCGGCAGGCGTTGCTGGTGCTGCCGCGCCTGCTGCCCATCATGTTCATCGTGCCCGTGTTCAGCGGGCGGGTGGTAACGGGCATGGTGCGCAGCGGGTTCATCGCCATCCTGGCGGTGTTCGTGGCGCCGTCCATGGCGGGCGCGGCGATGAACGTGCAGGGCGGCGGCCTGTGGATGGCGCTGGCGCTCAAGGAAGCGCTGATCGGCGTGCTGCTCGGCATGGCGTTTGGCGCGCTGCTTTGGGCCATCGAAAACATCGGCCACCTGATCGACTTTCAGACCGGCTCGGGCAACGCATCGTTTTTTGATCCGGTGGCCGGGCATGAGAGCGGGCCGACCGCCAGTTTTCTCGGCTTCATGGCGGTCACGTTGTTTGTCACGGGCGGCGGCCTGCATGTGATGCTTGGTGCGTTCTTCGAGTCGTACAAGCTTTGGCCGATTGAGCGAATGTTGCCAAGCGCATCGGTTGCGCTGGAGCAGTTTGCGGTGCACGAGGCCGATAGCGTGCTCGGCTGGACGCTCAAGCTGGCCGCACCTGTGATCATCGTGCTGGTGGTGGCGGAGCTGGGCATTGGGCTGATCAACCGGTCGGTGCCGCAGTTGAACGTGTTCCTGTTTGCTCAGCCGGTGAAGAGCCTGCTGGCTGTGCTGATGATGGTGCTGTTCCTCGGCTTTGTCTTTGAATCGATGCGCACCTTCCTGGCCGGCAACGGCGAGATGGTCTGGCTGTTGCGCGCGCTGCTGCACAACCCTGGCTCATGAGCGAGAAACAGCACAAGCCCACACAGCGCCGGCTGGAGGACGCGCGGCGCGAAGGCGAAGTCGTCCGCAGCACGGACGTGACGAGCGCGCTGGTCTTTATCGGGATGCTCGTGCTGTTGTGGCAAGGCGGGCCGTGGTTGCTCGAACGCATGCGCGGCCTGCTGATACAGAACGTGAGCGCCGTGGCGCAGGCGCGCGACCCGGCTGCAGCGGTGCGGCAGGCATTGGTATCGGCAGGGGCGGAGTGGATCCTGTTGAGCGCAGCCGTCCTGGTGCTGGTGACCGTGCTGGCCGTGCTCGGTGCGTTTGCCCAGGTGGGCGGCATGTTCGCGCCCAAACGCCTGACGCCGCAAATGTCGCGGCTCAATCCGGGGGAGGGCATCCAGCGCATGTTCTCCGTGCGCAACCTGATCGGCCTGGCCATCATGCTGTTCAAGGTGGCTTGCCTGGCGCTGACGCTGTTCGTGGTGATTCGCGGGTCATTGGCCTTGCCGCTGCAGGCGGGCTACGGGCGGCCTGCGGCCATCCTGGCCGTGGTCGCGCACATGATTCTTCTGCTGTTCGGCTGGGCGGCGGTGGTGTACGTGCTGATGGCCGCGCTGGACTACTGGCACGTGCGTTTCGAATTCTTCAAGAAGAACCGCATGTCTACCGAAGAACTGCGCCGTGAGCACCGCGAGCTGCAGGGCGATCCGCACATCGTGGGGCGCCGCCGCCAGCTTGCATTGGAGGTGCAATACAGCGCGCTGGAAGATCGCATGCGCATTGCCACCGCCATCGTGTTCAGTGCGCGGCATGCGGTGGCGCTGTATTACCCCGGCGATGGCACGTTACCGATGGTGATCGCCAAGGGCAGCGGCGAGTCTGTCCAGCGCATCCGGCAGATGGCCGAATACCACCTCGTCCCGACCGCAGCCAACGCCGGCCTGGCGGAGCGCCTGCACGACACCGTGCCGATGGATACCACCATTGACCGCACGCTGTTCCGCGATGTGGCGGCGCTGCTGCGCTGGGCTGAAGGCGCGGATGCGGTGGGTAACCCATACGTGTCGTCAACCTCCTGAACGCGCACAAGAAAACAGCGGGCGCCTGACTGCTGCGCCCGCCGTTGATGGCTCACCTTCCCCGTTATCCGATCCGCACGATGTCCCCCGGGACGACAAGATCCGGGTCCTGCCCCGTTGCGCCCTGCGTGTACGGATTGCCGTCCAGCGCGGCCCAGTCGAACTGGCTGTTCATCGGCGGCAGCTTGTCGAATGCGGCAAGCGTACGCGGTTCGGATGCCGGGCCCGTGGTGCCGAGCAGTTTGGCGGCATCGGCAGCGCTCAGTTGCCAGAGCGTGTCGCCAGGGCCAACGATCGCGTACTGCGGCGAGGTGGCCGTGCCGATCGAAGGTAACGCGTGCGGAGCGTTGGCGCGCAGCACGTCACCGCTCACGCCTTGCATGTCGGGCAGCGGGAACGCGGCAATGGGCTGGTTGTTTTGATCCTGCCCGTTGCCGCTGGCCTGCACTTGAGCAACGGCTGGCTTGGCCGCCTGGTTGGGCACGAACAGCTCGATGCCGAAGCGCGTGACCGCCGCCACACCCAGGATCACCCCGCCAGGCAGCATGGCGTTGCTTGGCAGCCGTTGGCCGACCTTGGGCATCAGGTCGCCGGCAATGCGCAGGGCGCCTGCACCGAATGCCAGGTCCAGTGCCGCCTTGGTGGCGCCCATGGCCGGGCTGTTCGTATGCATGAGCGCGTCGTTCATCGCCAGGGGTACCGAACCGACCGTGTACAGCGACATCGTGAACGCCTGGGCACGGTTGAGCCACGGGCTCGTGTTGGTCGGCTTGTCGTTGAACGTAGCGCCCAGGCGGCCGGCAAAGTTCCGGCTGGACAGCGCCAGGTTGGCGCTCAGGAACAGCGCATTGCTCCAGAACGATGGCGTGTTCAGGTGTGCCCCATGCGTGGCAAACCAGTAAGCCGTGTTGCCGTTGTTGAGCGCCAGCGTGAGCAGTTGCAGCGTGTCGTTGGCGCGGCCAATGGGGCTCTTTGGAGAAAGCAGTTTCGCTGGTGCGCTCGTGAGCGCTTGCAGGCGCTGCACGTCGCGCTCAGTCTGGGCGTCGGGGTTGTTTTTCTTGCTTAGCGCATCGGTGAGGGCGTCCGGGTTGGCTTGGAAATGATCCAGCGCTTCACCGATGGCCGCGCGGTCTGTCTTTGACAGCCCCCAACGGCCGGCCTGATCGCGCACGTTGGCTTTGAGCCACGCCAGCGCCGAGGCGGAGTCCTCCGTCCCCAGCTTGCCAAGCTGCTCGTTGATCGCGCGTGTCTTGTTGGCGCGCAGCGCCGCGATGCTGCCGCGATACATGAATGAAAGCGGACTCGTGACGGACGGGTCGAATACCGCATGCGTGGCGGCGCTTCCGGTGAGCGTGGCGGAACTCGCAGCTGTGGAGAACGCCCCCGTCAGCGAGCCCGCGAAGATCCACCGGATCCACGGCTTGCGCTTGGGTTCTCCGGCGCTGGCGGCGCTGTTCGGCTCGGTGGGCGGGTTGCCGTTGCCATCGTCGCCGGCCTCGCCGGTCTTGATGGGCGGAGTGCTGGGCTCCGTGGGCTTGCTGCTGGAGGCCTGCGTGCCGGGTGCGGGCGTGTCCGGCGACGGGCTGTCCGGACCCTTCGGCCCTGTTGCGTTTGCTGCCGCGGGTGGGGGCAAGTCGGGCTTCTTGCCGGCGGCCAGGTTGATCATCTGCACAACGGTCTGGTAAGTGTTGCTGTCGTGCCCGCCCACGGTCGGAGCGGCGCGGCCGGTGACGCCATCAACCGCCCCGGCGTTGGCACTGGCCTGGAGCGCGTCCATGTGCTGCTGATGCGTACTGAGCAAATCCGTGCGGCCGGCGGCCTTCAATGCAGATGCCGCAAGGCCGTGCGCGCCCCAGTTTGAGTTCGATGCGCTCACGTAGTGGTCGGCCGCTACAACGGAGCGGGGGTCGACCACGGTGCCGTCGGGCAGCGTCACTTGCGGGGCCGTGCGGCGCGTGTTGCCCATGCCGGCTTCATGCCCGCGCGAGCCTACGCCGATGGTGGTCACGCCATCGGTCTTCCAGCCGGCTGCGACCACTTCATCCAGCGGCACGGTCTGGTCAGTGACGTCGTTACCGTTCTGGTCGATATACCGGCCATCGGCGTTGCGACCGTGCACGTTGATCGAGACGATCGTGTCGGGCGACTCCTGGTTGATGAGGTCTTGCGCGGTAGTGCGTGCCGGCTCGCCGGGAGCTGCATCGAACGGGACGATGCTGTAGTCGTTGACCGCCGCGCCGCGTGCCTGAAGGGCGGCATCGAGCGCGGGCACCGCTTGGTGCGGGACCACATAGACGACCTGCTTGCCTGATGCCTGCATGTCGTGGCCAAACACGGCGGCGCCGGCAATGCCGTCGGTGTCGACAGCGCCATGCGCATTGCGGGCGCCGGCTAGCACCAGGATGCGGTTGCTGTCCTGAAGGGCGGCGGCGGCGTTGTCGACCCCCTTCGGGTTTTCAATGCGCGCCATGTCGGGGTTGAACAGGGCCATCACGGCGTTGCTGATGGGCGTGGGTTCCATGCGCGGGTTCGGCGGGATGGTGCCGTCCAGCGTCTTGCCGGGGCCGAACCTGCGCACGCGCTGCACGGGCACGTTGAGGCGCTCCATCAGGTTCTGCACCGATTCGCTCACGGGCCCGGTCTTGCCGGAAGTCACGACGTAAGGCTCGGTGGAATAGGCGGCGCTGGGTACGTGCCACTCGGCCTTCCCGATCTGGTTGAGCAGGGCCTTGGCTTGGTACTCCATCGGATCGATCACGGGAATATCCATGCCGCGCTTCTGCAGCGAGGTCACGAGAAAATCCTTCATGGCTGGGTAGTGCGTGCAGCACAGCCACAAAGACGTGGTATTCGGGTCGAGTTCCTCCACGTATTTGTCCGAGGCGGCTTGCAGCTCCGCCTTCACCGCCGGGTCATCGCTCTTGTGCTTGAGGTCGTTGACGAAATCCGCAAATTTGTGGGCTGCCACAGCCTGCGGTGTGATGTCGCCATTGGTCAGCTCAGCGACCTTGTTCTGGTATGCGCCGCTCTTGACGGTGCCCGCTGTGGCGATGACGGCAGGGCGGTCACCGCCGTGTTCGACCATGGCGCGCGAGGTCACGTCAATCAGGTTGATGACAGGCACATCCACGTTGTCCAGCGCTTTCGGGAACGCCGTGCACGCGGTGTTGCACGCCATGGCCACCATGGCCGCCTTCAGGCGCTGTGCGGTCTGCAGGCCATTGCCCACCAGCCGGATGAGCGTATCGGGGCTCTTGGGGCCGTAGGGCGCGTTGGCGTGGTCCACCACCGGCACCATCTGCAGGTCTTCCCCCGTTTCGGCCTTGATGATTGCCAGCATGTTCTTGGCCGCGATCAGCCCGCCGTTGCTGGAGTCGAAAGCGGCAACGGTGAAGGGTTCGTTGGGCGTGGCCTCGTCAAACGTCTTGCCGTCAGGCATGTGGTTCATGGCGTTACGCAGCAGCACGAGCATGCCCTGGTGCACCTGCGAGGCGAAACCGTCGACGCTGGCTTCGCCCTTGCGGCTCACGCCATCCACCGCACCGGCATCCACCGAAGCCTTGATGGCCGCGTGCAGTTGCTCCGGCTTGGGCATGAGATCCAGCCGCCCCATGTTGCGCAGCATGTTGGCCAGGATGGCCTGCGCGCCAAAGTTGGAGTTCCACGCCGTGACAGGAAAGTCCACCGGGACCGTCGACGCGAAATCGACCGTGCTGCCGTCGGCCAGCGTGACCGGCGGGATCTTGCTGCGCAGGCTGCCCATGCCGGCTTCGTTGCCGCCGTCACCCACGCCCACCGTGACGATGCCCTTGCGCTTGTTGGCCTCCAGAACGATCTGGTCTTTCGGCGCATTGACGTCGGCGACCGAGATGCCGCGCATGTTCAGGTAATCGCCGTCGGCATTGCGCGCGGGCAGCTCGATGGCCACCACGGCTTCGGGCTGCACGCGGTCGAGCAGTTCATTGGCCGCATCGCGCGCGGGCTGGCCGCGCTTGGCATCGAACAGCTCGAGCTTGACGAGGTGGCCGCCCGGATATGTATCGAGCACGGACTGGAGCACGGGCATGTTGGCCGAGTCGGTGGCGACGGTGATGTCGTAGCCGGCTTGCGCGAGCGTGGCGGCTTTCTCGCCTGTGCCGACGGGGCCATCGGTTTCCGGCAGCATGCGGCCGGTCGTTGGGTCGCGCCCCACTGTAAAGCCGGTCACCATCAGGATGCGCTTGCCCATCAGCGCGGCGGCGGCATCTTCGGTCCCGCCCTTGACGAAGAAGTTGCGGATGCCGCGGTCGATGAACATGGCCTGGATGCGGTCCACCGGCGACATGATGCGATCGGCCGTGCGCCCGAATACCGACGACTTGCCGCGATAGAGCTGCATGCGCTGGCGCCAGCTCATCCGCACCGGGTCTTTGATGTTGGCGGTATCGTGCGCGAACTCGGCCTTGCTCAGGATGAGTTGTCGCTGTTCATCGCTCATCTTCGAAAGCGCGCTGGCCAGGCGCCGCACGCCAATGCCACGCGGGTGACGGCCAGCGGTGGTCCCGCTGGTACGGTAATTCTCTGCGTCAAGCAAAAGGTCGGCGTGCTGCGACAGCGCGTTCTGCGTGCCGGCGTCGAGTGCCTTTTGCGTGTCGGTAAAGTTCGTGAGCGTGACTTCCGGGTTGGCGAGGTCATCCAAAGCGCCCGGCAGTGGCCGCGAAGGGCGGGCGGGTCCCGTGTTGGTTGGATTGCCTTCGTCGCCCGGCGTGCCCGTTTTGCCGGGTTCAGGGGGGAGCTCGCCTGCTGTTTTGGGCTTGCCTGTGGCCGGGTCGATCGGGTCGGTTCCGGGCTTGCCCATCGTGCCGTCTTTCCCATCGTTGCCAGCGGTGGTGCCGGCAGGCTCCGTCGTCTTGCCGCTGGCTTGCGTGATCACTGGCTCGGTGGTCGGATCGGTCGTGGGCCGGCCCGCGCTGGCTGGGTCATTGGCAGCCACCGTGGTGGGCTCGGGCACCACCTCGGTGGGCTTGTAGCGGTCGGCGTTGTTCTTCAGGGCGTTGAGCAGGCCGACGCGCTCCGTGCCTTGCGACAGGCCAACACGTTCGAGCATGCGCGTTGCGCCCACCTGGCCCAGGCCGAGACCCAGGAACATGATGGATTCGGCTTTCTGCTCGCCCGACATCCGGTCGCCGTACATCAGCAGGTCCTTGACCTGCGCGCCCGTCATGACGATGCCGCCGCCACCGGCCACCAAATCCGAAGCCGAGCGCGTAAGCGTGAACATCTTTGAGGCCGCCGCCGCTTCCGACAACGCGGACACACCCTTGCCGGCAAGGCTGTATTCGCCCGCTGCGGATGTGACGATGGCTAGCCAGTCGTTAAAGGCCTCGGGGTTGGTGGGCGACCACGAGCGGCCGTGGTCGGCCAGCGTGTTGAGGTGGTCGACGGATTCGCCAACGATCCAGCCTGTGCCCACCGCCACCATGGCGCCGCCCACAATCGATGCGCCGCCGAATGTGCCGACCGACAGGATCACCCCGCCCACCGCCGTGGCCACGCCGGCCACGATGTCGACAACGTGCCGGATCTTTTGCCCCGTTGTGGTGATGTGCGCGCTGAAGTGATCGACGTCAGGGATGCCCTTGCTGTCGAGCGCCACAGTGCCCGCAAGGTTCTTCGGCACGTAGATCGTGCCACCGTCAGACAGGGCGTTGTTATGGCGGTAGTCGTCGAGGTTCTCGTAGTCCCAGCCGCGATCGTCGATGTAGTGCGGCTTGCCCCCATTCTTGTCGGTGACTTCGAACAACGCTGTCGGCATCACGCCTGCGCTCTTGTCCACGTAGGCAATCGGAATGGCTTTCACGGTTGGGTTGTCGCCACCCACCTCGTGGATCTTCTTGTTGACCTCGTCGATGATCTTGGTGCTGTTGCCGCTGGTGAACCACGCAGTGCTGGTGGTGCCGCTGCTCTGCGCGCCGGCGTTGTCAGCCTGGATCATCAGCGCGCCGCCGATGTAGTTTTTGAGCTGCGTGTCGGCATCAGGGCCGGTGAAAGACTGCGCCTTGTCGTTGTAGAGCGGCGTGTCCTTGCCAAAGGTGGCCTTGGACATCTGCCCGAAGATGTTCTTCAACCCCGCATTCTGGTCGGACTGGAACGTCTTGTAGTCGGCTTCCGCCTGCTTTTGCTGGACCTTCTCGTTGCCGCGATCGAATGCGCGTTGCAGCATGTCGGCGTTGGGCAAGTCCTTGCCGTGCT
The DNA here is from genome assembly GCA_000955795.1 of Burkholderiaceae bacterium 26. GTDB lineage: Bacteria > Pseudomonadota > Gammaproteobacteria > Burkholderiales > Burkholderiaceae > Ralstonia > Ralstonia chuxiongensis. The sequence goes on along the minus strand of JYOB01000001.1, from coordinate 94,968 downwards.
GCTGGATCAGCGCGTTGGTGACCGTGGCGCCGTTGCCGTCGCCCACGGCGTTCTGCACCGGCACCCACGACGGCATGCTCCCCCCCGAGCCGGAGGTCTGCATGCTGTAGAGGAACGATTTGGCATTCGAGTTGGTGGTCAGCCAGTTGGCAACCTGCTGGGCGTGGTCGGTGCTCGACTGGTCACTGGCAAAGCGCTGCGAATCGGCCACGGCAGCCGTCAGGCTCAAGCCGCCGTAAAAGTCCGAGCCGTGGGGCACGAGTCCCGACGTGTCGGCGCCGGCGTTGCTCTGGAACCAGTTGCCGTTGTCGTTGAAGCGATCTTCTACGGTGGTCAGCAGGTTGTTTGCCACCTCGGGTGGGGCCACCTTGGCCAGGTCCTTCATCCATTTGCCGACGGCGTCGTATTTGACGGTGCTATCGGCCATCTTGCGACTGGCGTCGGGGTCGTCGGGGTTGTACTTGTAGACCTGGGTGAGGTCGCTGATCTGCTTGTTGAAGTAGTCGCTGTGTGCGTTGAAGAACGGCGCGCCGGCCACCTGGTACAGATGGTCGCGCGCGTCGGGGTCGGCGCTGGTGACCGACACGTCGTTCATGTTGGTCGACAGGATCTTCAGCGCGCCCTGCGCATCGCCCGCCTTCATCTTGGCCGCGACCTGATCCTTGGTGTAGTTCACGCGCACGTCGTAGCTGGCTGCGCCGATCTGTTCGTAGATCTGCTCGGCGTTCTTGTCATTGGCGTGCGGCCGCGCAAGCTGCACGCACGCGAACTGCACCGGATCGTTGGTGGCGAGCGCCTTGTCCTGCGCCGACAGCGTTGGGTCGTTCGGGTTGATGTGGTTGATCTGGTACTGGATCGCATCGGCTGTGGCGATGTTCCTGGCAAACGCGAGGCTGCCGTCGTCCCAATCGGGGTGGGCCTTTGCCAGCGCATCGGCGGCGTCGTTGGCCGCCTTCAGGTTATCGCCCGAGCCGAAGTTCTCATAGCTTGAAAGCTCGCCGCCAATGGCGGTCTTGAAGTCCTGGATGGCCTTGTCCAGGTTGGTCTGCGCCGTGTTGATCGAGTCCTGCTTGTCTTCAGCGATGGTCCTGTTGGTGACCTTGATGTTCTGCGCATCCTGCAGCTTGTCTTGCGCGTCGAGCACGCCGTCGCGCGCTTCCGATGCGGTGCGCTGGCTCGGGTCTTGCTTCTCCACCGCGTCCTTTGCATCGTCGACGATCTTGTCGAGCCATTTGGCATCGGGGTCGCGTTTCTTGATGGCGTCCGCTGCGTCTTCGATGGCTTTCTTCTCGCCGCCAGCGGGCGCTTCGTCGGCCTGCCGGCGCAGCTCGTTCTGCACCGAGTTGATGACGTCCGAAAGCGGCTTGTCGAGCTTGGCCTGGGCGGCCTTGGAGTCGTCGCCGTTGTTGATGTAGTCGTTGACCGCCGTGTTGGCCGTCTGGATGGCCGCGTCGGTCTTGGTTTTGGCGTCGGCGGCTGCTTGTTTCTGCTCAGGGGTGGGTGGAGGCGGCGGCGGGGGCGGCGGACGGTAGTAGACGATGCGGCCGTTGATCTCGTCGATGGCGGGCATGGTGTTCTCCAGCGGCGCCCCATACGGGGTGGGCCTGATTGAAAGCAATCGGGTGATAGGGGCATTCTGGACGCCGGTTGTCAGCGCAGCTATTGGCGAATTACGTAGTGCGGCGCGGGATGGGGGCGCCCGCGTTGTAGAAACTACGAGGTTCCGTGGCAGTTTTGGCCGGGCATTGGTAAAAACCGCCCAGCACGCGTGCATGAGCGTGCGCCGCAGCGCGAAAATCCGTAACCTGAGCGCGCTGCATGGGCCGATGGCGCAGCGAGTGCGCCGCAAGCGAGCCGCATACAACAACACGAGGGGCAGGGCATGAACCTACGTTTTCTGGAAACCTTTGTCTGGGTGGCGCGGCTGCGCAGTTTTCGGCTCACCGCAGACAAGCTGTTCACTACGCAGGCGTCCATTTCTGCACGCATTGCCGCGCTGGAAGAAGAGCTTGGCGTACGCCTGTTTGACCGCGACACACGCGGCGTGCAACTCACGCCCGATGGCCACAAGGTGCTGGAATATGCAGACCGCATGGTGAGCACGCTGCACCAGTTGCAGGCGGCCGTGGCACAACGCCCGGGCTTTGAGGGGCGCGTGCGGGTCGGGGCGATGGACAGCGTCATCCATACGTGGCTCTCGCCGCTCATTGCGCGCACGGCGGAGATGTTTCCCGCCCTGGAAATCGAACTCGTGGCCGACAGCGCGATGCACCTCGTCGAGCAGTTGCAGAAGGGCGCGCTCGACATTGCGTTCCAGACCGATCTGCTGCGTGCCGAAAGCGTGCGCAACGTGCAGCTCGCGCAGTACCCGATCCATTGGGTGGTGGCCACCAACTCGCGGTTGGCGCATCCATACGGCAGCCTGGGCGAACTTGCGCGCGAACGGCTCATCACCTTCGTGCGCAACTCCCGGCCGCATCAGGACATGCTGAACCTGCTGCACCTGAGCGGGGTGGAATCACCGCGCGTGAACTGCGTCAATTCGGTGGCCGCCATGACGCGCCTGGTGGGCGATGGCTTTGGCGTGGGCGCGTTGCCCACCGTGCTGGTGCGCGACCGCATTGAGAGCGGCGCGTTGACGGTGCTGGAAGTGGAGCCGGCGTTGCCCGCCCTGCCGATCATCGCGTCGTGGCGCGCGGGGGCGGGGCTGGAGGTGCACGAAGCCATCGTCGGCCTGGCGCGCACGATGGCGCGCGAATTCTGCCTCTCGGTCGGGCCGCGCTACGCCATTGCCGAAGAAGTCGAGCGCAATACGGAAGCGGCCTAGGCTAACGCAGCGTGCCGTGGCGCCAGCGTCAGAAGATCGAGCGGCCGGTCAGCGTCGTGAGCCATTCCAGCGCCTGCAGGCCGGCCAGCGAATTGCCGCTGACGTCCAGCCCCGGAGACCATACGCACACGCCAAATTCGCCCGGCAGCACGGCGACGATGCCGCCGCCCACGCCGCTCTTGGCCGGCAGCCCCACGCGATAGACGAAGTCGCCAGCCGCGTCGTAGGTACCGCAGGTCAGCATCAGTGCAGAGAGGCGCTTGGCAGGGCTGGTACCGACGATGTGCTCACCGCTCCACGGCACGACGCCGCCGTTGGCGAGAAACAGCACGGCGCGGGCGAGGTCGGTGCAATCCATCTCGATGGCGCATTGGCGGCAGTACGCATCGATGACAGTTTCCACCGGCATGTGCAGGTTGCCGAAGCTCTTCATGAAGTGGGCCATCGCGCGATTTCGGTCGGCATGGGCCAGTTCGGATTCGGCCACGCGCCGCACGTAGTCGATGCGTGGGTTGTCGACCAGCCGCCGCATGAATTGCACCAGTGCGGTTTCAGCCTGCACGAAGCGGCGGCACAGCACGTCGGTCACGACCAGCGCACCGGCATTGATGAACGGGTTGCGCGGGATGCCGTTCTCGTATTCGAGTTGCACCAGCGAGTTGAAAGCATTGCCGGAGGGTTCGCGGCCGACACGTTGCCAGAGCGTTTCGCCCTCAAGCTGAAAGGCCAGCGTGCAGGCAAACAGCTTGGAGATGCTCTGGATCGAGAACGGCACATCCGCCTTGCCCACCGTGTAGACATCGCCGCCCAGGGTGACGATTGCCATGCCGAAATCCGCCGCATTGGTGCCGGCCAGCTCGGGGATGTAATCGGCAACCCGCCCCTGGCCGAGGTACGGCTGGATGTCGCGGTGGATGGTGTCCAGGATCGCTTGGTAGTCCATGTCAGGCCAGGAGGGCAAACGGTGGGGCGGCGATTTTACACGCGCGGGTGCTGCACCGGCCTCGGCAATCACCTTTTCCTATCGCCTGCAATCCGAAACTTTCGTTGGACCGCGTTTCATCACGCTTTCACAATCAGCCGCACGAACAACCTTGTGGAAGAGCTTGCATGACTACGGCAGTGGAGACAGCCCAGGCAAAAAGAATGCCGGAACAACCGGCACCGATGCCCGTACCCGCCCGCACGGGCGCCAGCGTGGCCTACGCAAATCCGTATTCCGCCCGACTGGCAGCACGCTCGGGCGTGCTGCGTGGCCATACCAGCGGCCTGTGCGATGGCTATGTGCAGGCCAACATTGTGATGCTGCGCGATACGTGGGCCAACGAGTTCCTGCGCTTCTGCCAGCTCAACCCGAAGCCGTGCCCGCTGCTGGACGTGACCGAGCCCGGCGTGCCCGTGTTCCGCCATCTCGGCCAGGACGTTGACGTGCGCCGCGACGTGCCGCGTTACCGCGTCTACCGCAACGGCGAACTGGCCGGCGAACCGGCCGACGTTGAAGCGCTGTGGACCGACGACATGGTTGCGTTTGCCATTGGCTGCTCGTTCTCGTTCGAGCATGCGTTGATGGAGGCGGGTGTGCCGCTGCGTCATATCGCCATGTCGCGCAACGTGGCGATGTATCGCACGTCGGTCGATACGATCGGTACGTCCCGCCTGGCCGGCAAGCTGGTGGTGTCGATGCGGCCGATGTCGGTGCCAGATGCCATCCGCGCGATCGAGATCACCTCCCGCATGCCGCGTGCGCACGGCGCGCCGGTGCACTTTGGTGACCCGGCGGCCATCGGCATTGCTGATCTGGCGCAGCCCGACTGGGGGGATGCGGTGCCCGTGCAGCCGGGTGAAGTTCCGGTGTTCTGGGCCTGTGGCGTGACACCCCAGGCGGTGGTGCAACAAGCGCGGCCTGAGCTGTGCATTACGCATGCGCCGGGGCACATGCTGATTACAGACTTGCGCACCGCAGCGCTGACCTGAGCGCGCAGTCGCAAGACCGAAAGAGCGAAAGACGGACGGGTACCGGGGTTCCAGCCGGCGCACGCAGAGGCGCTGGCCTATAGCAAGCAATAAGCGATAGACGCATCGAGACAGCATCAGTAACAAGGAGGAAACACCATGACAACCGAAGCCACGGTTGCGCGAGCGCCCGCCGGGACGGACGCCACAGCCGCAACCAATTCCGGCGGTTTGTTCCGCTGGTACCGAGAGATCTCCACGCAGGAGCGCCGCACGTTCTGGAGCTGCAAGGTGGGCTACGCGCTCGACGCGATGGACACGCAGATCCTGAGCTTCGTCATCCCCACGTTGATCGGCGTGTGGGGGCTTTCCAAGGCCGATGCGGGGTTGATCGGCACGTGCACGTTGCTGGCATCGGCGGCGGGCGGCTGGGTGGCTGGCATCCTGTCGGATCGAATCGGGCGGGTGCGCGCGTTGCAGATCACCATCCTCTGGTTTGCGGTGTTCACTTTCCTGTGCGGCCTCGCGCAGAACTACGAACAACTGCTGATTGCACGCACGCTCATGGGCTTCGGCTTTGGCGGCGAGTGGACGGCCGGCGCGGTGCTGATCGGTGAAGCCATTCGCTCGCGGGATCGGGGCAAGGCCGTTGGCATGGTGCAAGCAGGGTGGGCGCTGGGGTGGGGCGCATCGGCATTGCTGTACGCGTGGTTCTTCAGCGTGATGCCCCCTGAGACCGCATGGCGCGCGTTGTTCCTCGTGGGGATCGTGCCTGCCGTGTTCGTGTTCTTCCTGCGCCGGCTGGTGAAAGAGCCAGAGGTGTTTCAGGAAGCGAAGTCACAAGCCGCCGAGCGCACGAGCTTCTTCGAGATTTTCTCTCCGCGGCTGTTGAGCACCACGCTGCGTGCCGCTGTGCTGACCACCGGCGCGCAAGGCGGCTACTACGCCATCACCACGTGGCTGCCGACGTTCCTGAAAACCGAGCGCCATTTGACCGTGCTGGGCACCGGCGGCTATCTGGCCGTGGTGATCATCGGTTCGTACATCGGCTACCTGATCAGCGCGGTGCTGACTGACCGCCTGGGCCGCAAGCGCAATTTCATCCTGTTTGCTGTGGGCTCGATGGTGGTGGCGCTGGCCTACACGCAGCTGGAGGTGACCGACAGCACAATGCTGCTGCTCGGCCTGCCGCTGGGCTTCTTTGCCTCGGGCATCTTTGCCGGCATGGGCGCGTTCCTGACCGAATTGTTTCCAACGGCGGTGCGCGGCTCGGGTCAGGGCTTTTGCTACAACGTGGGCCGGGCGGTGGGCGCATGCTTTCCGTTCCTGATCGGGCAGGTGAGTGCGCATTCGTCGCTCGGGCATGCCATTGGCATCTTCGCGGCGGGCGCCTATGGGCTGCTCATCGTGGCGGCTCTCACGTTGCCGGAAACGCGCGGCCGAGAACTCGAATCGATTTAACTCCTGTGCTTCCCCCAAAAGTGCACAGCGCGCGGCGTTTGGAAGACGCCGCGCTTTTTTTTGTCAGCCGATAATCCAAACACCCCACTAATGGGTGGGAATGATTTGGCCTTTTTGTGTTTTCATTCACGTTGCAATTGCGTATGTTTCGGTTTCAAGACAAACCGGGCATGAAGCGCCGATTTATCAGCTGATTATTCGCGTTCAGGCAATCAACCGGCTGCAACGCAAGTGCCAGTGCGGCTCCGCGCCCCGCGGACAGTTTCAACAACGCACGCGATCCTTCATCTTGTTTTCTCCGCCAGCGCTGGTTATGTCCGGCACCCCCTAAAGAAGGGGTAATCCTAGTCAGCCTTTCTGTTTAAAAAAACGAGGGGTGGCGGCAATGGCGTGTTCATTGAGAAAATTGCGGCCTGCACGACGCCCGGTTTCCCCGCCCCCACGGTCGCACAAGAACAAGAAGGAGGCACGGAGGAGGCGTCACCCGTTTCCCTTCGTCAGTCCTGTGTGCTGTATGCGCGTCTGCGATGCGCATGCCGTGCGTCTTCTATCCGGCTATGAAAATTCTCTCCGTCTTCGGCACACGGCCCGAAGCGATCAAGATGGCGCCGCTCGTCAAGGCACTGGCCGAGCAGTCGGCCATGGAATCCGTCGTTTGCGTGACAGGGCAGCACAAGCAGATGCTGCAGCAGGTGCTGGACCTGTTCGACATCACGCCGCAATACGACCTGGAGCTGATGACGCAAAACCAGACGCTGAATGGACTCAGTGCCCGCTTGCTCACAGCGTTTGACGACGTGCTGGAGACAGTGCGCCCCGACCGCATCCTGGTGCACGGCGACACGACCACCGCGATGATGTCGGCCATGGCTGCGTTCCACCGTCGCATTCCCATCGGCCACGTTGAAGCCGGCCTGCGCACAGGCGACCTTTACCAACCGTGGCCGGAAGAGATGAACCGCCGCACCATCGACGTGTGCGCCGATCTGCTGTTCGCCCCGACCGATTCGTCGCGCCGCAACCTGCAGGCAGAGAACCTGGGCGGCCGCATCCTGGTGACGGGCAATACCGTGATCGACGCGCTGCTGCAGACCACCCAGCGCATCGTGAAGGACGATACCTTCCGCGCCGAGCTGGATGCGCATTTCCCCTTCTTGAAGGACGACCGCAAGGTGCTGCTGGTGACGGGCCACCGGCGTGAAAACTTCGGTTCGGGATTCGCCAACATTTGCGAGGCGCTGGCCAAACTGGCGCGCCGCGACGACATCCAGATCGTCTATCCGATCCATCTGAACCCGAACGTGCGCGGGCCCGTGCAGACCGCGCTGGCAGGGCTGCCGAATGTGCACCTGATCGAGCCGTTGGATTACGCCCGCTTCGTGCGCCTGATGCAGCGTGCCCACGTGATCCTGACGGACTCGGGCGGCGTGCAGGAAGAAGCACCGTCGCTGGGCAAGCCGGTGCTCGTCATGCGCAACGTGACGGAGCGCCCGGAGGCCGTGCAGGCCGGCACCGTGCGCCTGGTCGGCACGGAGGTGGACAGCATCGTGGGCGCCGTCAGCCACCTGTACGACAACGACGACGCATGGCGCGCGTTCTCGCAACGCCTGAACCCATACGGCGACGGGCTCGCCTCGCAGCGCATCGTGGCCGCCTTGGGCGGTGCGCATGTCCAGGAGTTTCTGGGCGAAGAACTTCAAGCGGCCTGACGGCCGAAGGCAACGAAGACCATGTCCACGCTTGCGATCGATATCCTGCTGGTGCTGGCGTTCTGCATCATCACGCTGCTCGTCGTCTACACCGCGCGTCACTACCTGTTCACGCTGAACCGGCTGTTCGGCCGTCAGCGTCAGCCGTATCTCGACATTGAACAGGGCGTGTGGCCCAGCGTGGTGGTCTGCGTGGCAGCGCACAACGAAGAGCGCGTGATTGCCGATTGCCTCAACGCGCTGCTGCTGGTGGATTACCCGCAGGACAAGCTGACCATCATGCCGGTCAATGACCGCTCGAAGGACCGCACGCGCGAGATCATCGACGAGATTGCAGCGCGCAACCCAGGCCGCTTCCAGCGCTTTCACCGCACCGAAGGCCGGCCCGGCAAGGCGGCGGCGTTGCGCGACGCCACTCAGTTGATCGACGCCGAGATCATGATCGTGTTCGACGCCGATTACCTGCCGGCGCGTGGGTTGATCAAACAACTCGTGGCCCCGTTCTTCGACCCGGAAGTGGGCGCCATCATGGGCCGAGTGGTGCCCGTGAATGCCGGCGCCAACCTGCTCACGCGCCTGCTCGATTTGGAGCGCTCCGGCGGCTACCAGGTCGACCAGACCGCCCGCATGAACCTGGGCCTGGTACCGCAGTACGGCGGCACCGTGGGCGGCATCCGCCGTCGCGCGCTGGACGATATCGGCGGCTGGAACATCGACACGCTGGCCGAAGACACCGATGTGACGTTCCGCCTGCTGCAGCACGGCTGGAAAACGGTCTACCAGAACCGCTCCGAGTGCTACGAAGAGGTGCCCGAAGTCTGGCCCGTGCGGCTCAAGCAGATCAGCCGGTGGTCGCGCGGCCACAACCAGGTGATGGTGCAGAACATCCGCAAGCTGCTCGCCAATGACCGCATCAGCCGGCTTGAACGCCTGGACGGCGCATTGCTGCTGCTGATCTTCGTCATGCCGATGGTGCAGCTGGCCGGCTGGGTGGTGGCGGTCATCCTGTTCTATGCGGCGGCGCAGTCGATCGTCTCGGGCTGGATTCTTCTGGCGGCGCTGCTGTGCTACGGCGGGCTGGGTACCAACGCGGCATTCTTCGAGATCGCGGCGGCCACCTACCTCGATGGCCATCGCAACCGCATCCGCTTGCTGCCGCTGAACTTGCTCGGCTTCCTTGTCAGCATGATGACGATCGCGCGCGCGGGTGTGACGCAAGTCATCGACGCCGTGAAAAAGCGCGAACTGGTGTGGGACAAGACCGAGCGCTTCCGCACGGAAGCCGCGGGTGTGGTCAACCTCATGGCTGGCGAGGTGCCCGTGCGCACCGGCCCGGAGGGCACATGATCGCAGGCGTGCTGCTGCTGAGCGGCGCGGTTGCGGGCCTGCTCGTGCTGCCGTTCCTGCCGGCGTTGTCGGAGTGGCTGCGCCCCACCGATTCCGCGCCGCTACCGATGCGGCGTGACCAGCCGAACAATCTCACTTTCTTTGCCAACAGCTTCCGCCGCCGGCTGCAAGAGCAGTACGGCGTGGATGTTGAAGCCATGTGCGCTGCGGGCGCCGCCTACCAGGTGCCCGTGAGCGCGGAACTGAGCGTGGGGCGCGACCCGCGCGGCCGGCCGTCTGCCGAGCAATCAGGGCTTGTGCGCATGCTGGACAAGGTCAACCACATCGTCGTGTTCCGGGGCAACGCGTGGTTGGGCCCACGCAGCCGCGTGCGTGCCGACTTGTACGTCGAGCAGGATGTCGAGGTGGAGCACGACACCCGTCTGCGTGCCTGCCTGGCTGAAGGCGATATCGAACTGGGCGAAAACGTGGTGGTGCAGCGCTGGGTGCATGGCCGCAATGTGCGGTTGCGGCCTAACGTGCGTGTCGAAGGCCGTGTCACGGCGGAGGACCGCATCGTGATGGCTGCACCGGCACGCTTCGAGCGTGCGGGCGCCACTGAGGTGATGTTTGGCGACGTGCGCAACGCGGCGCAGCCGGCGGGCATGCCGAAACCCGCAACCGAGCGCCGCGTGCTCGATGGCGATGCCACGCTGTCGGCCGGCGAGATAACCGATTGCGACTACGTGGTGCGCGGCGACTGCCGTGTCGCGGGCGGCATTGCGCTCGAAGGCAGTATCAAGACGCACGGGCACCTGCGTACGGGCGACGGCGTACGCATCGCCGGGACGCTGTCTGCGCGCAAGAATCTTGAGATCGGTGCGGGCAGTGCGGTACTGGGCCCGCTGATCGGTTTTGAGGACATCGTCCTCGGACCAAACTGCCGTATCGGCCGCCCTGATGCGCCGACCACGCTGGTCTGCAACCGCCTGTTCGTCTCGGCGGGCTGCGTCGTGCATGGCGTGATTACCGCGCACGAGTTCGCGCGTGTGGAAGGGTAAGGAGGCTTGCATGGTCACGTTCTGGAGCGCTTGCGTTCGCCGCTGCTTTGCCGTGCTGGTCGGGCTTGTGCTGTCGGCTGCTGCTGCGCACGGTGCCACGATGTTTGAAGACTTCACCACGCCCGACGGAGCCATGACCGTATTCGCCCGGGGCGATTACGTCGAGCCCTACGTTGCCATCGAAGCCCTGCTGGTCGCGCACCGCCTGGGTGCCGACGTGCAAGCCCCGGCCGTGGGGCTTGCCAATTGGCTGCTGCCGTATCAACAGCCCAATGGCACGTTCCCACGCCTTTGCCGCAATGGCACAGACGGATGGGCCGCATGTGGCCACGCCGATGCGGACGACTCGCAAGCCGTGTTCTGGTGCCTGCTCGTCAACGAGATCCTGCATGGCCCGCCGCAACTGCTGGCGAGCTGCAGTCTCTCGCTTGTGCACCTGGCCACGCTGTGGGATCCGAAGCGCGTGACATTCCAGGCGTTTGCCGATCGGCCGGAAGCCTACTTTGCCGACAACGTGGAAGTGGCTGGAGCACTGAAACGCCTGCGCGCCGACCCCAAGGCCGCGTTGCACTACACGCTGGAGCTGGCTGCGCTGCCGTCACACAAGCAGATGATGAGCGGTCTCGCTCATGCTTACGGTTATCAGTTGAACGGCGCGCTGGAGCCCGCACGCGTGAGCCTGCCGCCCACGCCGTATGGCTTTTACCCGACGGCGGTTGCGCCGGTCTATCCGTGGGTGCATGACCTGGAAATCGGCCCCGCCGCGCAGCGCAAATGGGCGGTGTGGAAGTTCCGCTACGAGCAGGCGTGGCTGTCGGGCAAGGCAGACCCGTTCCCGTGGGGCATGATCGCTTGGGCCGCCTACACGCTGGGCGATACGCCGACCGCGCAGAAGTGGCTGCAGGCCGCGCCGCAATGGCGCGCCGCAGGCCGCTGGAACTTGATGGAAGAGGGCGCGCTGATCGGGCTCTCGCATGCACTGGCGGTTTCCGAATGAGCACACCTTCCAAGCGCATCAACTGGCGCAAGCACCTGGCCAGCCTGTTGATTCTGATCGCCTTTGCGGCGTGCGCGCTGCTGCTGGCGCGCAACCTCAGCGCCGGGCCCGGCCGCCCGCAGACCGACGACATCGTGCTGGTGGTGCCCGACAACCTCGGGCAAGACAACCGCATCTACGTGCAGGCCTGGGAAGACGCCGCACTGGAAGAGGGCGTGCGCCTGCGCACCATGTCGGCGTCGGATTTCGTGCGCCATGGGTTGAATGGCGAGCGTGTGTTTGCCGGAGTGATCCTGCCTGACACTGTGCACCGGTCGATGACGACCGCGCTCGTCAACCAGATCAGCCAGTTCGTGCAAGACGGCGGCGCGCTCATGCAGGTGTACGACGCAGGCATCCTCAACGAAAAGGGCTTCTACGAGGACGGCGCCTCGCGCATGTCCACGCTGGCCGGCGTGCAGTACGGTTTCTATTCAACGCTGCGCGAAAAGATGGCAAGCCAGGCCACCGTCTATGGCCAGCCCGAGGCGATGGTCGATCTGCATATTCCGCCGGGGCGCTGGATTGTCTCGGAAGGGCGCGCGGTGCTGTCGGGCTACGGCCACGACATGCTGCAGTATCCGACCCTGCGCACGCATGGCGACTACGCCGGCAAGGTGCTGCTGCGCTCCGAAGACAACTCGATCATCGCGGGCGAGCGCACCGTGGGCAAAGGCCGCGTCTTGTTCGTCAACCTGCCGCTGACGTATCTCAAACTGCGTACCGATGGCGTGCTGATGCACGGCTTCCTCAGCTACTTTGCCGGCCACGTGCTGGAACAGCCGCGCCTGTCGCCGGCGCCGCAAGGTGTGGGTGGCCTCGTGCTGAACTGGCACTGCGACGCGCGCATCTGTATTGACGCCACAGACAAGCTGATTGAAGACGGCGTCTTCAAGCGCGGCCCGTTCAGCTTCCACATCACCGCCGGCCCTGACCAGCGCCAGTTTGGCGATGGCTTGGGTGTGAACCTCGCCCACAACCCCGCCTTTGCGGAGGTCGTGCATGGCCTGATGAAGCAAGGGCACGAGGTAGGCAGCCACGGCGGCTGGATTCACGACTGGTTTGGCCTGAACGTGACGGAAGAGAACCAGGCCACCATGGAGACCTACCTGCAGAAGAACGCAGACGCCATTGAGGCACTGACGGGCAAGCCGCAGACCGAGTATTCCGCCCCCACCGGCAACCAGCCCGAATGGGCGACGCGCTGGCTGGATGAGCACAACGTCAAGGGCTACTACTTCACCGGCAACATTGGCCAGGGGCCGACGCGCACGTATCGCAACGGCCGGCGCGACGCGCACATCTGGTCTTTCCCCGTCCAGACGTATGGGCAGTACGCGACTATCGAAGAAGCCGACATGGCGCACATTCCGGAAGCGGAGATTGCGGCGTGGCTGACTTCGCTGGTGAAGTTCACCACGGACTCCGGCGAGATCCGCCTCATCTACTTCCACCCGCCCGGGGCGGTGCGCTACCTGCACGCCATTGACGCGCTGATGGAAGCCGCCGACGCGGAAGAGGCACGCAAGCGCTTCCACTGGCACACCATCACGCAGATGGCCGAGTTTGCCGAGCGGCGTGAGAAGACCGTGTGGCACACGACATCGGAGCGCGGCGACGTGCGCGTGATTGCAGAGAATCCTGAAACACTGAACGACCTGACGTGGCTGTTCCCGGCGGATCGCTATGCCGAGCCGCGTGTGGAGATGGGTCAAGCGAGTGTGATCCGGGAAGGGAGCAACTGGCGCGTTGTCGCAGGCACGGGCAACAAGCTCGCCATTGCAGCCTGGTTGAACACCGGCAGCTAAGCACAAGACAACAAGCAGAAAGGGCCGCCGCCGCGCATCAAAAAAAGGCCGGCGCCCGCTTCAATAACAGACGGGGAAATACCAGCGTGAACCGAACTCCAATCGCGTGGATGGCGGCGGCGGCCATCTGCGGCATGACTGCGCAAGCGGTGTGGGCTCAGGCTGCAGAGCCGGTGCAACCGGCCGAAGCGATGGCACCGGCTGAGCCGGCAGCACAGCAAGACGCAGCAACGGAGCCGGAACAGCCGGCTACACAGGAGGCCGCCACACCGCTGGCAGACGCCACGGCATTGGCTGCAACCCCCGTGCCCACGCCTGGCGCCAACGCGCCCACCGTGCCGCAGCCTGTGCCGGAACCCTACGCGCCCGAGCGCGCCGCCATCGAGGCCGTGCTCGACACCGGCCGTATGAGCGACGGCTTTGGCGGTGCCACGGCAGTGGCCTTGCGCGGCACGATGGTCACCTCATATGGCATCTGGCAGGCTGAGCTGGATCGGCAGAGCCGGTTTAGCTTTGCGGGCCAGTACGGCGCACTCTCGCTCACGCGCGATATCTCCGAGGATTACTACTTCCTGGTTGGCGCGGGCACGGGCAACAGCGAGCTGTTCTCGAAGTGGCGTGTGGATGTGGCGGGCTATCGCAAGTTCGGGCCCGACCGCCGCTTCGTGGTGGGCATCGGCGCTTACTACGCGCAGGGCCAGGACAGCGTGCGCAATGACCAGGGGCTGGTGCTCAGCTCGCTGGCATATTTCCAGTCGGTGGTGCTGGAAGGCGGCCTGCGTTTCAACCGGGCCAATCCCGGGCTTGTGTTCGGCCCGAGCCAATACGTTGCGGCCACGATTGGCAACGACGAAAAGCGCGCGCTCGTGCTGCGCGTGGAGCACGCCCGCGAGGCTTATCAAGTCTTGACCACCGGCACCGAGCGTGCGGACTACAACAGCATGAGCTACGCCATCCAGTGGCGCGAGCGCGTGTCGCGTGATCTGCTGCTGCTCATCGGCGCGCAGTACTACCACAACCCCTTCTACAACCGCACCTACGGTGAAATCGGCTTCCGCTGGAGTTTCCGATGAACGCCAAGCCGATCGAGGAAGCGCCAGCCGACGACTTGCCCAGCAGACGGAGATTGCGCGGGCATGAGCCCAAGCGGGTGATCGGCTATCGCGGCGATCGCATCGTCATGCACCGTGCGATGCGGCGTCTGGCGTTCCCGCTCTCGCGCTGGATCGACGTGCTGGGGATTCCGCTGGCGCTCACCGCCAGCTACTGCGCGCTCTGGCCAACCGTTGCCCGGCTGTGGGAGCGCATCATCGGTTTCTGGAGCGTGGCATTGGAAGGGCAGGTTCGCGTGGCGGCCGTGAAGGCGCTCGTGCCGGGCTTTGGTGCCATTCCGTATCCGCACAGCGACGCCGGGTTGCCCACCGCCGTGCAATGGCTGGTCGGGATGATCGTCACGCTGGCGCTGCTGTTCGGCACCCGCTTCATCGGCGGCCGTGCGTTGCCGCTGGCGTACTGGCTGCGCTTTATTGGCGTGGTGCAGGCCAGCGCCCAGTTCTACTTCTTCATGTGGCCCGCGAGCTTTCCGTATGACGGCGGGGGTTCCATCGGCTCGCTCACGCAGGCGTCGGTCGTGGTGGTGCTGATCACGCCATGGCTCTATGCGCTGATCTATAACGTGCTGGACTTTGGCCTGATCCGAAAGCTTGTGCTGTCGGTCATGGGCATGGCGTATCTGACGGTCTTCATTCCGTTTCAGTACACGCTGGCGTCAGTGGTGCTGCTCAAGGGGTCGATGCTCTGGTATCCGCAGATCTTTCTGCTGTGGGCCGTGTTTCTGCAGTTCGGCACGCTGGTGGGCTTCTATGCGTGGGCGATGAGCTGGAACGCGCGCGGGGCCACGTCGAAGACGTTCGGCGCCTGAGTGCATAGCCCCCAGTGCGGGGAGCTGCGCTGGTTTTTTATCAATCGTTAATGTGGGCGTGGTCCTCCGCCAATTAAGTGCATGCATGCCGACGCGGCACGGCGCAATTAGCCCGCGTTAAACCAGAATTCAATAAATTTCAGGTTCCAAGTAACGGAACGCTCATCTGCAAACCGCATGCTTCCACTAGCATGCGAGCCATCGCTTGTCGACAACGTATCGGCGGGCATGCCGGGGGGATTCCGGCTGAAGGCAACGAGTCTGCGTAGTTGGCCCGGCCGGTGCAAATCGCATAGCACGATGGGAGCGGGCCCATGAGTTTCACCTCTACCGGCAACGGCAAAGCGCCGTCCGGAAATTCCTTTTTGTCGACGCTGTCCGGCGGCGGATTGTCGTCGGGCATCGGCATGGTTGCGGACGCCGCAGGCATGCTGGGCAACGCGCCGGGGGCCGGTTTGATAGGCGGCGCGGCCCGCGCTGCGCAGTTGGCGCAGACGGGCATGTCATTGCTGGGGCGTACGCCCGCCTCGATTGCCGATGCCATCAACGGCATGCCGGGCGCGAAGTCTCGCCTGACGCAGGACAGCCGCTTCGTGCGCATGGAGTCGCCACTCGGGCCCGACGTACTGCTGGTCAACGCGCTGGTGGTGGACGAGTACGTCAGCCGCCTGCCGGAGATCCATCTCGACCTGCTATCGCACCAGAGCGAAATTGAGATCGACAAGATCGTCGGGCAGCAGGTGTCGGTGTCGCTGGAACCCAAGTCCACCGGCGGCGTGTTCAGCCAGCTGGCGGCCGGGCCGGAGATCGGCCAGCGCTACTTTCAGGGCTACGTTGCATCGTTCGGGCGAGTCGGGCACCCCGGCTCGGTCACTCGCTACGAGATGACGGTGGTGCCGTGGTTCTGGTTTCTCACGCGCTCGACGGACTGCCGCATCTTCCAGAACAAGACGGCGGAAGACATCCTCTCCGAGATCTTTGTCGAGCTCGGCTTTCACGATTTCGAGTTCAACCTGAAGTCGGAGCAGGCGCGGCTCGAATACGTCGTCATGTACCGGGAGTCCTACTACAACTTTTGCGCCCGCCTGTTGGAGCAGGAAGGGATGTTCTGGACGCACCGCTACGAGAAAGACCGGCACGTTCTCGTCATTGGCGACACCAATGACCTGTTCAAGCCGCTGACGCCTGTCGATACGATTTCGTACTACGGCGCCAGCGCCGCCAGCGAGCGCAACGGCATCGACCGGTGGGACGAGGCGTTCAACTTTCGCGTAGGCAAGATCACCTATCGGGATTTCAACTACGACACGCCGTCGTCGCCGCTGATGCACGTGGAAGTGCCGACCACGCTGAAGAACCCGAACATCGGTGGCACCGAGCGCTACGAATACCATTCGCTGTACGACCACAGCGACGACGGCCGCCGGTACGCGCGCTATGCCATGGAGGCAGAAGAGGCGCAGGCGCATCGGTTCAAGGGTGCCGGCTTCGTGCAGGCCATGACCACGGCCGGGCGCTTCCGGCTGACCAATCACCCCGTCTCCGCATACGACGACAAGTCCTTTGTGCTGCTGCACGTACGCCACCACGCCGTGAACGACTACACGAGCCAGGGCGCCGAGCAGCCGTACCGCAACAGCTTTACGTGCCTGCCCGTGGATGTGCCGTTCCGTCCCGAGCGCCGCACACCCAAGCCCTACATGTACGGTACGCAGGCGGCGGTGGTGGTCGGCCCAAAAGGCGAAGAGATCCATACCGACGGCAGCCGCGTCAAGGTGCATTTCTTCTGGGACCGGCGCGGCAAGATGGATGGCTCCGATTCCATCTGGGTGCGCGTGTCGCAGCCGTGGGCCGGCGCGGGTTGGGGCGGCGCGGCCATCCCGCGTATCGGCCAAGAGGTGATCGTCGCCTTCAACGAGGGCGACCCCGACAACCCCGTCATCGTCGGCCGCGTCTTCAACGGCGAGGCCGCCAACCCGTACCACGGCGACGGCGGCCAGACCATGGGTATCCGCAGCCAGACGCACAAGGGCGGCGGCTCCAACGAACTGCGCTTCTCTGACGTCAACGGCGCGCAAGAGGTGTTCATGCACGCGCAGAAAGACATGAACACCGTGGTGCAAGACGCGCAAAGCACGCATGTGGTCAAGGGCGATCGGACGATTCTGGTGTCCACGGGCAACCATGCGACTGAAGTCTCTACCGGCAACATGAGCGAGGCGGTCAAGGGTGACCGCACGACATTGGTGACGCAGGGTGATCACAAGACGCAGGTCGATACCGGCAACATGGAAACCACCGTCGCCAAGGGTGACAAGAAGCTCACCGTTGCCCAGGGCAACTACGAGACGACGGTGTCGGTCGGCGATCAGTCCCACACCGTGACCCAAGGCAACACCACGCAGAAGTCGCCCGCCGGTGTGCACACGATCGAGGCCAAGGAACTGTGGATCAAGGTGGGCGGTGCTGGCGGTACGTCGATCCACATGACAGCCGACGCGATTGAGCTGCACAAGGGCTCGTCCACGATCCGGCTGGATGCGGCCGAGATCAAGATCCAGGCACCCAATACCCATATCAACCCGGATAACGGCTGACATCATGTATCAGATGCAGGAAGGTTCCTTGTCGCTCCCACCGGACTGGATCGACAAGACGATGAATGTGTTCGTCTCCGCCTCCACCGGCACGGAAGGCGTGAGCTTTGTCGTCACGCGCGAGCGTCTGCCATGGGGCATGCAGTTTGGCGAGTACGCCGCCAGCGAGCTGCAAAAGCTCGCCAAGCAGGTGCCCGACTATGAAGCGGTGAGCAGCAGCGAAACCACGGTGTCCGGTCGGGCAGCGTATGCGCACGAATACAAATGGTCGAACAACGGCCGGCCGCTGCAGCAGTTGCTGACGATGGTGGAGCATGGCAAGCAGGTGCTGATGCTCACCTTTACCGCGCCCGGCGTGCTGAGCGCCAGCCAGAAGACGCTGGTAGAAGGCGTGGTGCAGAGCCTGCGCCTGAACGAGCCGGCCTGAGCGCAGCGCAGTCATGGCTGACCAAGATCCAAGCACACCCATTTCTCCGACCGGGCCGAGCGGGACCGCCGAGGAGCGCTTGGCCGCGCTTCAGAACCTGGAAGACGGCGAGGCGAAGAAGCAGTCACAGATGAAGTGGGTGGACGGCGCCAACTATGGGATGTTGGGTGCCGACGTCGGCTACGGAGCGTACGCGGCGGGCACGGCCGCCACCGCCGCGGGTGCGACCGGCGCTGCAGCAGCGGGCGCGGCGGCGCTGGCGGCGGTGCCCGCCGTGGTGGCCCTCGGTGGTGCTTGGGTGCTGGGCAAGATCGGCGTGACAGGGGCGATGGCGGAAGGCGCCGAGTGGCTCGGCGACAAGCTTGGCCTCACCATCGGCCGGGGCGACCCGCACCCCGCCTGCGTGGGTGACGACATCGCGCATTCATCAGGCTTCTGGGGCATGGTGGCCGGTCTCGCGATCGGGGTCGCCATCGGTGCCATGGTGGCGGCAACCGTGGCCACGGGCGGGCTCGCCGGCGCAGTGCTGGTGGGGGCCTGCATGGCAGGCGGCTTGAGCATCGGCAGTGCTCTGGCGTCGGCCAGCCAGAGCATGGGTAGCAACTGCGGCAAGATCGCCACGGGTTCAGGCAACGTCACGTTCGAGGGTAAAGCCGCGGCGCGCGTGACTGACATCATCGCCTGCGACAAGCATCCCGGGCCCGAGCCGCTGGTCGAAGGCAGTCTGACCATCACCGTCAACCAACTGCCGATCGTGCGCATCGGCCATTCGAGCCATTGCAGCGGCAAGGTGAACTCCGGCCGCAAAAGCATCCTGATCGACAAGACCACCGGACAGTTCGGGCCGAAAAACCCCGAGCTGACGGCGGGCGAGGAGTTCTTTGCGGGTCTCGTGGGTGGGCTGCTTGGGGCCAAGCTGGGCGGCATGATCGGCGGCAGGGCGCCGGGGGAGCCGAACAAGTCGGCCGAACGTGATGGCGTCAAAGACGAAACCGCCACCAACTGCAAAGACCCGATCGACGTGGCGACCGGCGAGATGGTGGAGATCCGCACAGACGTGTCGATTCCCGGTGTTCTGCCTCTCGTGCTCACGCGCCGCTACCGCACGCGTTCGGATGACGAGGGCCTGCTCGGTCCAAAGTGGTCAACGAACTGGTCGCAGCGCTTGCGGTTGGATGAAGGTCGCCTCGTTCGCTTCTTCGATGGCGGTGGGCTCACGATCACCTTTGAGGCACCCGATACCGATCTCAACGGCATCAACCTGCGTGAGTCACGTTATCGCCTGGAGGGCACGCGAACCGCACCTCGCGTGCTTGACGATGAAACGCGCCATATCCTGTGGTTTGCACCATTGGTCGACGGCGCCGTATCGCGCATCGAGCGTATCGAGGACTGGAGCGGCAATGCCATCGCGTTCGAGTACGACTCGCATGGCCGGCTGACAGGGCTGCGACACACGACCGGTTACGCGCTCGTGTTGACGTATCCGGGCGCGCTGCGGACTGTGTCCAGCATTACCTTGCTCGAAGAGTCGGGCGAGACACGACGTTTGGCCGACTACGTGTATGAAGGCGGCATGCTCGCGCAGGTATCGAGCTTTCAGCATGGCCAGTTCTACTACTCCTACGATGCACACGGCTGGATGACAAGCTGGCGCGACGCCGACCAGACAGAGGTTCGCTACGCCTACGACGGCTTCGGCCGCGTGGTCGAGACCGGCACGCGCGAGGGTTACCACACCGGCCGCTTCGTCTATGAGGACGGCGTCACGCGTGTGCTCGATGTCGATGGTGAATGGCTCTACGCCCACAACGCCGAAGGACTGGTCACCCGCGAGGTGAACCCGCTTGGACATGTGATTCAACGCGAGTGGCAACTCGGCCGATTGGTGTCTCAAACCGACCCGCTCGGGCGGCGCACCGATTTTGGGTACGACGCACAGGGCCGGCTGGCCAGCATGGGCGATCCCGCCGGCGGCGCCACGCTGTTCAAGTACGACGCACAGCGTCGCCTTGCGGCTGTGGTGCAGCCGAACGGTGATCGCGTGGCAATGGAGTATGACGACAAGCATCGGCTGATCGCACGCACCGAACCCGATGGGCAGGTCAAACGCTATCGGTACGGTGAACGGGGCGAGCTACTGCGGGCGGTCGAGGCAGAGCAGGAAACCCGCTTCGACTACGACGCACAGCTTCGGCTCACCAGCACGCGGTTCCCGAACGGCGCGAAGCGCGGCTCGCGCTTTGACGTGCTTGGCCGCCTGCTGGAAGAAGTTGATGCGAAGGGCAACGTGACCCGTCACGATTACGCCGCCGGCCTGGACAACCCGCGCGGCGGCCGGGCGCAGACCACGCTGCCGGACGGCAGCACGCATCGCACCGCCTACAACGCCGAGGGGCTGGCGGTGGCGAGCACCGATCCGCTGGGGCGCATCACGCGCCATACCTACGGTCCGTTCGATCTGCTGACGAGCACGATGGACGCCGCAGGTCACATCACCCGCTTTGAATACGACCATGCGACGCGGCCGGCACGGATCGTCAACGCGCGCGGTGAGGTGTGGGAGTACCGCTACGACGCGGCCGGGCGGCTTGTCACCGAGATCGACTGGGGTGGTCGAGTCTCGCACTATGAGCGAGACGTAGCCGGGCGCGTGGTCAAGAAAACGTGGCCGGACGGCGGTGTCTGGCTCTATCGCTATGACGCGGGGGATCGCCCTGTGGCCATCGACGCGGGCGATGTCAAACTCGTCTATCGGTACGACGCCGCCGGGCGCATGACAGCTGCGGCCGTGCAAGGCGAGTCCACGCACATCATCCGCTTTCGCTACGACGGCAAGGGCCGCTTGGTCGAAGAGGATCAGCATGGCCAGCATGTTGAGCATGCCTACGATGCGCGGGGTCGACGCGACGCGCGCAAGACGGCGCATCGTGAGACACGCTATGAGTACGATGCGCTTGGCGCGCTCACGCAGGTTGGCGGCATGCGCATCCAGCGGGATCTGCTCGGAAACGAAACCGGTCGTCAGGCCGGTGAGTTTGTTTTGCAGCGACAGTACGACGCTGTAGGCCGCCTGCAGCGCCAGACAGCCGGCCCCCGTACCGCCTTCGACGCGCTGCCGGTCAATCCCGTTGAAGCGCTGCAGCAACTGACGCGTCAACATTTCCGTTACGACGCTGCCGGGCAACTCGCGCAGATCGATACCGACGCAGACAGCTTCGCGTATGCGCACGACGTACGCGGACAAGTCACTTCCGTCGACAGCGTTCGCCAGCCCGCTGAGCACTATGCCTACGATGTGTCCGGGAACATTGCCGCGCATGGCCGCCCCGGGCCGGTTGATCGGCACGGCTACCTGGCAGGTGGCTTGCCCGTTCAGGCGGGGCATGTCCACTACCGCTACGACGCTCGCGGGCGGGTCATCGAAAAGACCATTGCGGAGCCGGGCGCTCAACCCCGGACATGGCGTTACACCTGGAATGGCCTGAACCGCCTGGTCGGATTGCACACCCCCGCCAACGAAACCTGGACGTACCGCTACGACGCCTTCGGCAGGCGTGTTGAAAAAAGGCATGTCGGGACAGGCAGCGCGGTGCGCTTCTTGTGGGATGGCTACACGCTGGCCGAACAGTGGGAGTGCGGTCGCGATGGGCGCATGGGCGTTGCCACGACCTGGCATTTCGAGCCCGAAAGCTTCGCACCGTTGGCCCAGGAACGTGGCGACCAGATGTACGCCATCTTCTGCGCACCCACTGGCCTACCGCTGGAGATATACCGGGACTCGGGTGAGAAAGTCTGGTCTGCCCGCTACAACCTGTGGGGCAAGCGCATCAGCGAAGAGGCGCATGCGGCAGAACCCGCCCCAGACACCAGCCTGCGTTTTGCGGGGCAATGGGCAGACGAAGAATCCGGCCTGCACTACAACCTCAACCGCTACTACGACCCCGACAGCGGCTGCTATCTCAGCATTGACCCGATTGCCATCCGGGGCGGGCACCGTACGCAGGGCTATGTGCAGAACCCGTTGCGGGAGGTGGATCCACTTGGGCTGGCGGTTTGTCCGGAGCGGTACGACCGATATAAGCAATTGCGTGCGGAGGGGTACTCGGCGGCAGATGCTGCGAAGTTGTCGAAGACTGGCGCAGACGGTACGCTGCCGGAGCTGCCAGGCAAGACCAGCAACCCAGGCAGCAAGGTCGACTACGGTGGTATCCCTGCGGAACATCAGTGGCGCTACGATCGTTATCTGGACGGGCCCTCCAAGAACAAGCTGGGTCCCGACGATTGGTACACTGCCGCGCAGCGTGCGTGGGCCAACAATGCAAGCGGAAATGGTTTCGAGCAGGCGGTGCGTGCCGATCTGGGAGCTCCGCTGGGTGCAGGTTCCAAGCCGGTGTCCATTGATGGCTACATCCCCGACTTGCCGGTGGGGCAGCAGTACGGGGTGACGGATGTGAAGAATTGGGTGGATGTCACGAATAACGATCAGCTGCGTGCGTTCCACAACTATGCGGCCGAGAACGATATGCCGTTCAACATCATCGTCGGGCCACGCACGCAGACAATCTCGGAACCGCTTCTGAACAATATCCGCCAGACAGGTGGCAGTGTGATCGAGTACAACCCGACCACACGCGAGTTCAATCCAATTGATATCGGGGAAAAAGGCCCCTGGAAGAGGAATTAAAGAATGACGTTTTCTCTGCTTGCCCTGCTGACCGAGGAATCGCCGGCGCTGTCGAACGAATCGCTTGCCGCCGAGCTGACCACATACTTCAAGAATGAAGAAGACTTCACTTTGAAATTTGAGCGCTTGCCGTTCGCCAAGTCCGATACGCTTGCGCTGCGCTGGGGCAACTGGCTCGTGCGGGTGGCCTATGAGGAAGGTGGCCGCATCAAAGATGAGTCTGCGCAGATTCAGCAGCTGCTCGGGGCGCGGGCACCCCAAGACCTCTCTGGCATCGATCGCCGGGTCCGCGTTGTCTTTGGCGATGACGAGCATCTGGAATACACAAACCAGATCATCTACGTGATGGACTTTCTGCGAGAGATCACGGGCAGTATTGTGTTCGACCCGCAGAAGAATGAAGTTGTGCAATAGGGCTTCACAACATAAGCCCATCCATAGGCGATGGCTTGGACATCTTTCTCGACGGCAATCCAGAGTCACTCGAATTCCGCTCAGCTAGGGCAACCCGCGTGGCTGGAACATGTCTGGCGGCACGCCGGAGCATCGCCCTCAAACTGCCGATCACGGGCGTTGATGGCTGGAGCGTGACCCTCCGACCCTCGCGGTCGAACCTCCACGGGCCACACGCGAGCCTCGAACAGTCGCCTTCCGCAGTCGGAGGTCGAAATTTCCGAGCTCTGACAGCCGGCTTCCAGCCTTGGACCGTCGCGCATGAGCCTCAGAGGGGCAACATCGACGGTTTGAGGGCGGCGCTCGGGTCTCTGAGGTCCGATGTATCGGATGTTTTCGGGCCGCCTTCGGGCCTCCGAGGGCCGTGCGCCACCGTTTGACGGTCGCGCGCCGCTCTCGGACTGTCGCAATCGAATGTCTGGGATCGACACGCGCACCGAAAACTGCGGGGCTCCGCAGTCTAAGGGGCAACGGCGGTGGGTTAAGGGGCAGGTCTGCTTCGGCAAGGTTCGGTCGCCGCTCGCTGGGAACCGAAATGCGCAATATGCGCACTGCTGTTGAAGCCCCGAGCCTCGTGCATGGAAGCGGGACGCGGAAGAAGCGTCCGCCGCCGCAATCGGCGCAGTTCACTGCAAGACGGCAAAAAAAACGCGGCCAAAGCCGCGCAGATCTCGCTTTCCAGAGAGAGAGGAGAGAAATTCTTACTGCTGCGCCACCGTTGCCGGCTTGGCCGCGTTCGCTGCGTTGGCCGGCGCGGCCGGCGGCAGATCACCCCAGCCACCGCCCAGCGCCTTGATGAGCCCCACCGTGGAGTTCATGCGGCTGCCGGCCAGTTGTACGCCGATGCGTTCGGCGGACAGCATGTTGCGCTCGGCATCGATCACGTCCAGGTAATTGACCGACCCCGCGTTGTAGCGCGTGCGCGAGAGTTGCGCGGCGCGCGTAGACGCGCGTACGGCATCGCTCTGTGCCTGGGATTGGTCGGCCAAGAGGCGCAGTTCCGACAGGTTGTCTTCCACCTCGCGGAAGGCGACGAGCACGCTTTCGCGGTAGTTGGCAACGTTCTCTTCGTATGCGGCACGCGCCTGCTTCACGCCGGCGCTGCGGGCGCCACCGTCAAAGATCGGCAGCGACAGCGCGGTGCCCACCAGCGGGCCGAGAATCCACGTACGGCTGCCCCACTTGAGCAGGTCGCCGATGTCGTGCGATTCGTAGCCGAAGCCGCCCGTGAGCTGCAGTTGCGGGAAGAACGCCGCGCGTGCCACGCCGATGCGCGCGTTGGCCGCTGCCATCGAGCGTTCTGCCGCGGCCACGTCGGGGCGGCGTTCCAGCAGGGCGGAAGGCAACCCGGCCGGTACGCGCACGTCGGCAGATTGCAGCGGGTCGGTGCCCATCGTGAAATCAGCCGGTGCCTTGCCCAGCAGCGTTGCCAGTGCATGCTCCAGCACCGCGCGGCGGCGCTGTACGCCGATGCGGTCGGAGCGTGCCGTTGCCAGTTCGGCATCGGCGCGGGCAACGTCCAACTCGCCAATGTCGCCCGTGTTGAAGCGGCGCTGCACCAGCTTGAGCGCCTCTTCACGGCCGACCAGCGTGCGCGAGAGCAAGGCCTCTTCCGCATCCAGCGTGCGCAGGCTGAAGTACGTCTGCGCCACGTCGGCCTGCAATGACAGGCGGGCGGCACGGTACAGCGCTTCGACACGCTCTGCATCGGCGCCGGCGGCATCGATGTTGTTGCGCACGCGGCCGAACAGGTCGACCTCATACGCCACGGTGGACTGCGCACGCCAGTACGTCTGCGGCTGCACGGGCGCGCCAACTGGCAAGCCAGCCGATGCCGCCGAAGCCCGCTGGCGCGTCGGGCCGAAGCCCGCATCCAGTTCCGGGAACAGCGATGCACGGTTGGCCTGCACGAAGGCACGCGCCTGATTCACGCGCGCGGCTGCGGCGGCCAGCGTGGGGCTGGCTTCAGCGGCCTGCGCTTCGAGCTTGTCGAGCGTCGGGTCGTTGAAGATCTTCCACCACGCGCCGTCGGCGGGCAGGGCGGGCTCGGCGGTCTTCCACTTGCCTTGCTCGCCTGCAGCCAACGGTGTGTCCGCCGGTTGTGCCGGTTGTGCGGCTTCCTTGAATGCGTTGGGCGTGCCAACGTCCGGCTTCTCGTAGGTCGGGGCGAGCGAGCAGGCCGCGAGGAACAGCGCGGCGGCCAGCGCCAGCGGGGTCCAGCGGCCCGACCGCATGGCCGGACCTGTCTGTTGTTGTGTAGACGCGTTCATAGCGATGTCTTGATGAGTGTTGACCTTAATGCTGGGCCGAGGGCACGGGCAGCGCGCCGTCCAGGTCCAGATCGCGGTCGGGTGCATCTTCAGAGCGCTGGCCGCGGCGTGCCGCCAGCGTGCGCAGCAGCACGTAGAACACCGGCGTGAGGAACAGGCCGAACAGCGTCACACCCAGCATCCCCGCGAACACGGCCACGCCCATGGCATGGCGCATTTCCGCGCCGGCGCCGGTCGACACCACCAGGGGCACCACGCCCATGATGAAAGCGATCGACGTCATCAGGATCGGGCGCAGACGCAGGCGGCAGGCCTCGATGGCGGCTTGCACGATGGTGCGACCTTGCAGCTCAAGCTCGCGCGCAAACTCCACGATCAGGATCGCGTTCTTGCACGCCAGCCCCACCAGCACCACCAGACCGATCTGCGTGAAGATGTTGTTGTCTCCATGCGAGAGCCAGACGCCCAGCATGGCGGCAAACAGGCTCATCGGCACGATCAGGATCACGGCCAGCGGCAGCGTCAGGCTTTCGTACTGCGCGGCCAGCACCAGGAACACCAGCAGCACGCAGATCGGGAAGATCCACACGGCCGAGTTGCCGGCCAGGATCTGCTGATACGTCAGATCCGTCCACTCGAAGCGCACACCCTTGGGCAGCGTTTCGTGCGCAATGCGTTCCACAGCAGCCTGTGCCTGACCAGACGAGAAGCCCGGGGCCGGGCCACCGTTGATGTCGGCAGCGGTGTAGCCGTTGTAGCGCACCACCATGTCCGGCCCGAAGCCTTGCGAGACGCGCAGCAGCGAAGACAGCGGAACCATCTCGCCTGCGGTGTTGCGCGTCTTCAACTGCAGGATGTCTTCTGCATGGGCGCGGAACGGCGCGTCTGCCTGCACCTTCACCTGATACGTGCGGCCGAAGCGGTTGAAGTCGTTCACGTACAGCGAGCCCAGGTACACCTGCATGGTGTCGAACACATCGGTAACCGGCACGCCAAGCTGCTTGGCCTTCACGCGGTCCAGGTCTGCGTTCAACTGCGGCACGTTGATCTGGTAGCTCGAGAACGACGGGCCCAGTTCAGGTGTCTTGCGTGCCTTGGCCATGAAGGCCTGCGTGGCGGCAAAGAGCTGTTCGTAGCCGACTGAGCCGCGGTCTTCCAGTTGCAGCTTGAAGCCACCCACCGTACCGAGGCCTTGCACCGGCGGCGGCGGGAACACCGCAATGAACGCATCCTTGATGGCGCCGTATTGCTTGTTCAACTGGCCCGCGATCGCGCCGCCCGACAGGTCGGCACTCTTGCGCTGGTCAAACGGCTTGAGCGTCACGAACACGATGCCGGCGCTCGGGCTGTTGGTGAAGCCGTTGATCGACAGGCCCGGGAACGCCACGGCGCTTTCCACGCCGGGGTGCTTGAGGGCGATGTCCGACATGCGGCGGATCACGTCTTCCGTGCGGTCCAGCGATGCGCCGTCCGGCAGTTGCGCGAAGCTCACCAGGTACTGCTTGTCCTGCATCGGCACGAAGCCGCCCGGCACCTTGTTGAACAGCAGCGCAGTCGCACCGATCAGCGCCAGGTAGATACCGAGCATGACGGCCTTGCGACCAATCACGCGCGACGTGCTGCGGCCATACGATTCGGATGCGGCACCAAACACGCGGTTGAACGGACGGAAGATCCAGCCCAGGCCCTTGTCCATCGTGCGCGCCAGCCAATCCTTTGGCGCGTCATGGCTCTTGAGCAGCAGGGCGGCCAGCGCGGGCGACAGCGTGAGCGAGTTGAAGGCCGAGATGACGGTCGAGATGGAGATCGTCAGCGCGAACTGCTTGTAGAACTGACCGGTCAGGCCCGTCATGAAGGCCAGCGGCACGAACACGGCAATCAGCGTCAGGGCAATGGCGATGATCGGGCCGCTCACCTCGCGCATGGCCTTGTAGGTGGCCTCGCGTGGCGATAACCCTTCGGCGATGTTCCGCTCGACGTTTTCCACCACCACGATGGCATCGTCCACCACGATCCCGATGGCCAGAACCAGCCCGAACAGCGACAGCGCGTTGATCGAGAAGCCGAACATCAGCATCAGGCCAAACGTACCGATGATGGACACCGGCACCGCCAGCAGCGGAATGATCGACGCACGCCACGTCTGCAGGAACAGGATCACCACGAGCACCACAAGCGCCACCGCTTCCAGCAGCGTATGCGTGACGGCTTCGATACTCGATCGGACGAACTGCGTCGGGTCGTAGACGATGCGGTAGTCGACGCCTTCGGGAAAGTCTTCCTTCAGCTCGGCCATCGTCTTGCGTACGTCATCCGAAATCTGCAGCGCGTTGGAACCCGGCGCCTGGAAGATCGGAATGGCCACCGCCTGCTTGTTGTCCAGCAGCGAGCGCAGGCCGTATTCCGATGCGGCCAGCTCGATGCGGGCCACGTCACGCAAATACGTGACGGCGCCATCGGGCGAACTCTTCAGGATGATGTCGCCGAATTCCTGCTCGGTCTTCAGCCGGCCCTGCGCGTTGACGGACAGTTGCAGGTCCGTGCCCGGCACCGAGGGCGAACCGCCGATCACGCCGGCCGCCACCTGCACGTTCTGGTCGCGGATGGCCTTGACCACTTCGTTGGCGGTCAGGCCGCGCTCGGCCACCTTGTTCGGGTCGAGCCACACGCGCATCGAGTAGTCACCCGAGCCGAAGAGCTGCACTTGGCCGACGCCGCTGATACGCGCCAAACGATCCTTGACGTTGAGCACTGCGTAGTTGCGCAGGTACGTCATGTCGTAGCGGTCGTTGGGCGACAGCAAGTGCACGACCATCGTCAGGTCGGGGCTGCTCTTGACGGTAGTCACGCCCAGGCGTTGCACCACGTCGGGCAGACGCGGCAGCGCCTGCGACACGCGGTTCTGCACGAGTTGCTGCGCCTTGTCAGGGTCGGTGCCCAGCTTGAAGGTGACCGTCGTGGTCAGGTTGCCGTCGCTGTTGGCCTGCGACTGCATATACAGCATGTTCTCGACGCCGTTGATCTGCTCTTCGAGCGGCGAGGCGACGGTCTCGGCAATCACCTTCGGGTTGGCGCCCGGGAACTGCGCGCGCACCACCACCGAAGGCGGCACGACCTCGGGGTACTCCGAGATCGGCAATCGCCAGATCGAGATGATCCCGACCAGCAGGATCAGCGTGGATAGCACGCCCGCAAAGATCGGGCGGTCCACGAAAAATTTAGAGAAGTTCATGGCTGTGAGCGATGAGTTTCAGTCGCAATCAGGCGCGGTCGGCCGGAAGGCGTTGGGCGTTGGCTGCGGTCTTGGCGTTTGCGGGCTTGGTTTCGGCCTTGGCGGCGGGCGCAGCGGGTGTTTGGGCTTTGGCTTCGGCGGGCGCGGCAGGGGCTTCGGGCTGTGCACCCGGCAACACCACGCGCTTGGTGACCAGGCTATCCATGGTCACCGCGTTGGGTGCCACGGCGTCGCCCGGGCGCACGCGTTGGATGCCGTTCACGACGATGCGGTCACCCGCCTTCAGGCCCGACTTCACCACGCGCAGGCCGTCAATGGAGGCGCCCAGCACAACCGGGCGATAGCTCGTCTTGTTGGCGGCATCCACCACCAGGACGAACTTCTTGTCCTGATCCGTGCCGATGGCCTTGTCGCTGATGAGGATGGCGTCGTGCGGTGCGCCGGTGCTCATGCGCACGCGGGCGTAGAGCCCGGGCGTGAGGCGGCCGTCGGCGTTGTCCAGCGTGGCGCGCACGCGGATGGTGCCCGAGCGCACGTCCAGCCGGTTGTCGACGGACTGGATTACGCCTTCGCGCGTGTAGCCGTCTTCATTGGCCAGCCCGATGTAGACCGGTGTCTTCGCGCCCTGGGCCGCCTTGGCGGAGTAGCGCAAATAGCTTTGCTCATCCGCATCGAACGCCACATACATCGGCGAGACCGACACCAGCGTCGTCAATACCGGGGCAGCGCCACCGGCGGAAACG
Source organism: Burkholderiaceae bacterium 26 (assembly GCA_000955795.1). Taxonomy (GTDB): domain Bacteria; phylum Pseudomonadota; class Gammaproteobacteria; order Burkholderiales; family Burkholderiaceae; genus Ralstonia; species Ralstonia chuxiongensis. Next base: position 65,457 of record JYOB01000001.1, on the reverse strand, counting down.
ACGTTGCCGACCGTAATCTCCGCGCGCGACACGCGGCCTGCGACCGGCGCCACGATGTGCGTGTACTCCAGGTTCAGCTTGGCGGCGTCCAGCGCGGCAGCGGCGCCTTGCAGGTTGGCCTGTGCCTCGCGTGCGGCGTTTTCCTTCTCTTCAAACTCGCGGCGCGCGATGGCGTTGTCGGCCACCAGCTTTCGTGCACGGTCCAGCTCCGACGTGGTGTAGGCCACGCGCGATTTGGCGGCCGTCAGCGCAGCTTGCGTGCGGGCGACTTCGGCGGCGTAGGGGCGCGGGTCAATGGTGAACAGCGCGTCGCCCTTCTTGACGATGCTGCCGTCCTTGAAGTGGACGGCGGTCACGGTGCCGCTCACCAACGGGCGGACTTCAACGCGTTGAACGGCTTCAATGCGGCCGGAAAACTCGTCCCATTCGGAAACGTTCTTTGCCAGGACGGGCGCCACATCCACCGGCGTGGCGGCGGGGGCGGCTGCCGGCTGCTGCGATGCGCCGGCACTGGAGACCAGACCGTAGGTGCCCACAGCTGCAACGCCGAGCACGGCGGCAACCGAAATGGCGAGTGTGCGTTTGGACAGGCTCATGATGACTCTCTCGATTTTGTTGGGTAAGCAAAGAGAAAAAGACTGGATAAAAGCGCTTTGGCCGCAGCGTAGAAACACGCGGGCGGCCTCGCACTCCGTTTCTTGTTGTATGGGTTCAGCCAGGCGTCTCCGCGGTCGGGTCAATGGAGGTGCGATCCTTTCGATCCGCACGTGCGCGGCGTTTGCGTGGCGCAGCCGCTTGGCGCGTCATTCCGAGGTGCCAGCGCAGGAAGCACGTCATCTCGTCTTGCGCCACCGCGCTCATGGCAATCGAGTCATGGCAGGCCTCGTTCACGCGCACGACCTGCGTGACGACGCCCGCCTCAATGAGGCACGCGGCATAGCGTTCGGCTTCGGTGCGCAGCAGGTCTTGCGGCGCGGTGAGCAGCAGGGCGGGGGGCAGGCCCTGCAGGCGGCGCGATTCCACGGGTGCGGCGTATGGGTGGACGCGCTCGGTCGGCCGGGGCAGGTACTGGCGATAGCAATCGGCGCAGACCTCGGCCGAGTTGTCGGCGTTGGCCAGATGGTCTGGGCGCACACGGGCCATGGTCGGATCGAGCATCGGCGCGATCAGGACCTGGGCGCGCAGATTGGGGCCGCCACGGTCGCGCGCAATCATCGTCAGCGCGGCAGACAGGTTGCCGCCGGCGTCATGCCCGGCCACTGCGATGCGGCGACGGTCAATGCCCCATGCCTCGGCATGGTCGGCCATGCAGCACAGTGCGGCGTACACGTCTTCGGGCGCGGCAGGAAAGGGCGCGGCCGGCGCAAGCGAATAGCCGACCGTAACCACCACCGCCGGCAATGTGGCGGCCAGGAGGCGCGCCGGTGCATCGGCATCGTCAATCGAGCCGCGCACGAAACCACCGCCATGCAGGTACAGCACCCCGGGGCGGCGCAACGGCGCGGCGGCATCGTCGGCGTGCATTTCAGGGCGGAACACGCGCAGGCGGATGCGGCTGGCGTAACCCTGCGTCCAATAGTCTTCCGACGAGACCTGGCGCGGCAGCGGCTCCGCACCAGCCGTTTCATCGCATGCAGAAGCTTGCTCAGGCAGCGTCGATGCTGCGCTGCGCAAATTGTTATTCAGTGCAACATTTGTGGGGGCCGGCGTTGCGTACGGTCGCGCTGGACGAACAGCGGCGGATGCCGCATCGCTGGCCAGCGTGCGATCCGAAACAACGAGGCGCGGTGGAGAAGAACCCATGATGTCAGGCGGGGCTTACCTTTGCGGATAACCCGGATATCGATGGGCTGAATGATGGTGATTAGACGACCGCGGATAAATGCCTATAATCGGACATCACTATTAGTTGCAGCCGAACAATCAAAATTTACGGTTGTGCTACAAAGTGTTCTTGCTCGAGGCCGATCTTGTTGCACTGCGAAAACCCGTAGTCGCCGCCTTCCTGATCGCGCCTCATGCTCAGAGCGCGTGCGTGTTCTCGTGCATGAGCAGACCCCTTGATTCCACAGGTCCGGCGCATTGCCCGTTTGATTCCGGCAGTGCGCCCGCCCCGTGGAGTCCGTCCCTAAGGAGCCGCAGATGGATCGCTTGCAGGCCATGCAGGTTTTCACGCGTGTCGTGGAGGCCAGCAGTTTCACCAAGGCTGCCGACAGCCTTCAGTTACCCCGCGCCACGGTGACGAACCTGGTGCAAAGCCTTGAGGCGCATCTCGGCGTGCGCCTGCTGCACCGGACCACGCGCCGCGTGAACGTCACCGCCGATGGCGCTGCGTACTACGAGCGCTGCGTGCGTTTGCTCGGCGATCTGGAAGAGACCGAGGCTGCGTTCTCGCAAAGCGCATCGGGGGCGCGCGGCACCCTGCGCATCGACGTGCCTGCGTCGATTGGCAAACGGTTGCTTGTGCCGCGCATTCGGGATTTTCACGAGGCGTACCCCGATCTTCAGCTGGAGATCGGCATGAGCGACCGCACCGTCGACCTGGTCCAGGAAGGTGTGGATTGCGCCGTGCGTGGCGGCGAGTTGCAGGATTCGAGCCTCGTCGCCCGGCGCATCGGCCAGCTGTCGATGGTCAATTGCGCGTCGCCCGAATATCTGGCCCGCTTCGGCACGCCCCAGACGTTGGAAGACCTCCAGGACCACACGGCGGTGAATTACTTCTCTGCGCGCAACGGCCGCCGCATGGACTGGGATTTCGTGATCGACGGGCAGAAGCAGATCCACAAGGTGCGCAGCATGGTGTCCGTCAACGATGCCGAATCGGCGGTGGCGTGCGGCCTGCATGGCCTGGGGCTGCTGCAGACTTCGCGCTTCCTGGTGTACGAGCACCTGATGTCGGGGGCGCTGGTGGAAGTGCTGCCGGACCATGTTTCGGAGCCGGTGCCTGTGTCGGTGGTGTATCCGCACAACCGGCACTTGTCGCCCAAGGTGCGGGTGTTTGTGGACTGGGTGGCGACGCTGTTTGCTGACCACCCGTGCCTACAGCTCAAGGAAAATCCACGGCTGCAGATTGTTAGCGCCGCCTGAACAGTTATTTCTGCAAAGTCGCATTTATCAGACGGGAGCAACGATCTATTCTGCCCTCCAAGCGCAACAACGAGCGCAAACGAACAAGGAACAGATCATGAACTCCCGCCTCTTCTCCGCTTTTTCCCGCCGCGCCGTCCTGGCCATGGTGGCCACCGTATCGGCTTCTGCCGCGCTGCTGTCGCAGCCCGCAACGGCTTCCATCCAGCCGAACTTTGACGCTCCGGCGGCGACGCAGGCAGGCCGCTTCGACCCGTACACCCAAGGCGCTGACCGCCAGGCAGACACCTACGGCTACCTGTCGTGGAAGAACGATCGCTTTGATCCGTACAGCCAAGGCGCGGATCGCCAGGCCGACACGTATGGCTACCTGTCGTGGAATGGCGATGCCAGCTATCCGAAGGCCGGCGCTGCATCGCGCGCATAAACCGCGCACCGACTGAATTTCTCCTCCTCCCTGTTTGCGGCGTGACTTTAGCGGTCACGCCGCATTTTTATTGGTGCTAGAGCCGGAGCACCGGGGCGCGGATGTCGGGTTGGGAGTATCGTCGCAAGCATGCAGACCGTCATCCTCACGTTCGATTCCAGTCTGACGCCGCTTCTTCCGCTGGCGTTGCGCGGGCGTCCCGTTGTGCGCGCGTGGGCAGAGGGCGCCACGCTCAAGCACGCTATCGAGGCGCTTGGCGTGCCGCATACCGAAGTGGGGCAAGTCCTGGTGGATGGCGCACCCGCGGGTCTGGAGGCCATGTTGCCCGGTCGGGGGCACGTTGCCGTCTCAGCCGTGGAGCCCCTGTTGCCGACCGCGCCGCTGCATTTTCTGTGCGACGCCCACTTGGGGGCCACCGCTCGGCTGCTGCGCATGGCGGGCTTTGACACTACCTACGACAACAATTACGCCGACGCGGCCATCGAAGCGCTGGCCCTGGGCGAAGACTGGATCGTGCTCTCGCGTGACCGTGAGCTTCTCAAGCGACGCGGCATCCGCCGGGGCGCATTCATCCGCGCGCGCGAGCCGCAGGCGCAGATGCGTGAAATCGTGACGCGCCTGCGGCTGGCCGATGTGGCCAAGCCGTTCTCACGCTGTCTCGAATGCAATGTGCCGCTGCGGATGCTGAGCCCGGAAGAGGCATCCGCCAGCGTGCCGCCCCGCGTGCGCGAGCGCCAACGGCTCTTCAGTACCTGCGATGCCTGCCGGCGTATCTATTGGCCCGGTTCGCACTGGGCACGCATGAATGCGGTGCTGGCCGACATGCTGTCGCCCCAAGCCGACGTATTGATAGACCTACCGGAAGCGGTCGCGCGTATGTCGCGCACTGGTAGCGCAGGCGCCTGACTACTGCGATGGCGCGTTGCGCAGATCGGCCACAAACCGCTCGCGCCAGATGGTGAGGTTGGCTGCCCGCAGCCGATCCATCATGTGGGCGTAGCGCGCCTTGCGCTCTTCCAGTGGCATCGTCAATGCGCGGTTCAGTGCCTCGGCCATGCCGCGCGTGTCGTACGGGTTGACGATCAGCGCGGCATCCAGCTCGCGCGCCGCGCCGGCAAAGCGTGACAGCACGAGCACGCCCGGGTCTTCCGGGTCTTGCGCGGCCACGTATTCCTTGGCAACGAGGTTCATGCCGTCGCGCAGCGGTGTGACATAGCCGATCTGCGAGCTGCGGAAGAGGGCCATCAGCACGCGCCGTTCGTACTGCTTGTTGATGTAGCGGATGGGCGTCCAGTCCAGCTCCGAATGCTTGCCGTTGATGCGGCCCGACTCGGCCTCCAGCCGCTGCCGGATCTGCTGATAGGTCTGCACATCCTGTCGCGACGTTGGCGCTATCTGGATGAAGGTCACGTGGCGGCGGTGGTCCGGAAAATCGTCCAGCAACTGCTCGAACGCGCGGAAACGCTCCGGGAGCCCCTTGGAATAGTCGAGCCGATCCACGCTCATGATGAGTCTCGGCGGCTGCTGGCCTTGACCTTGCCCCTGACCAACGGCGCGCTCGCCGCGCGGGCTCGCATGCCGCGTGAACGGATTGCGCCGCGCCAGCGACGCCTTGGCCTGCTGCGCAATCTCGTCCGGATGCACACCGATCGGGTAGACCTCGGCGCGCAGCGTGTGGCCGTAGGCGTGCACGGGGCCGTTCTGTTCCTTCTGTTCGATATAGCCGCGCGCCTCACGCTCGATGTAGTCGTAAAAGGCTACGCGATCGGTCTCGGTCTGGAAACCGACCAGATCGTACGAACACAGGGCGCGCATCAGGTCTTCATGCGGCGGAATCGTCGTCAGGATTTCCGGCGACGGAAACGGAATGTGCAGGAAGAACCCGATGCGGTTGGTGAGCCCCAGCGCGCGGCACTCCGCGGCAAATGGAATCAGGTGGTAGTCGTGCACCCAGAGGATGTCATCGGGCTGCACCAGTGCCTTGAGCTGATGCGCGAACTGCGCATTCACGCGTCGGTAGCCGTGGTACTCCTGGCGCTCGTAGCGCGAGAGATCCACGCGGTAGTGGAAGATCGGCCACAACGTTGCGTTGGCGAAGCCGCGGTAGTACTGATCGTAGTCTTTGCGGTTCAGGCCGACGGTGGCATACGTGATGTTGCCCTTGGTGACGATGTTCGGCTCGTGCGACACAGTGGTCGCGCTCTCACCGCTCCAGCCAAACCAGATGCCGCCGGTTTCACGCAGCGCATCAAACACCCCCACGGCCAAGCCGCCCGCAGTTCCCTGGCCCTCGGTAACGGGCGCAACGCGGTTGGAGACAACAATGAGTCGGCTCATGCGGCACCTCGCTTGGGCGGGGCCGTAAGCGTTGTGAGCCATGCGCGCAATGCCGCGGCATCTTGCACGCGCCAGCGCGCCTGGCTCGGGCCCGCACCCACCTTGATCGACCAGCCCTCCAGCGCATTGACGGCATCGAAGGCGCTTTCATCGGTCAGGTCATCGCCAGCAAACAGCACGGTGCGGCCCATGAAGGGCGACTCGGTCATCAGCGTATGTACTACATCGCCTTTGCTGGCGCCGCGCGGCTTGAGTTCGACAACCATCTTGCCGGCCTGCAGGCGCACGTGGTCGGCGTAGCGGCGCGCGAGGCGGTCAGCCACCGTCAGCACGGCGTTCTCAGCCTCTGGCGCGTGGCGGTAGTGCAGGGCAAAAGCGATGCCCTTGCTCTCCAGTACCACGCCGGAAAACTGCGTCGACAACTGCGTGAGTTCGGCGCGCAACTCGCGCTCCAGCCGGGCGAGCGCGTCGGCGTCGGTGTTCAGGCGGACGAAGCCGCCGTCTGCATAGCGGCGTTCGGCGCCGTGCACACCGGCGATGACGAGCCCCGGCAGAGACAGGCGCGACTCCACGTCGTGCACCGTGCGCCCGCTGATGATCGCCAATGCGCCCCCGCTTGCGGCGTGCAGCGCGGCCAGCGTTTCACGCAGCGGCGCAGAGACATGGACGGCATCGGGCTGCGGAGCGATGTCGACGAGCGTGCCGTCAAAGTCCAGCAGGAAAGCCGTCCGGCCCAGGTCGAGCGAGGGCAGCGGAACGGCGTTGGCAGAAGACTGGGGAGAGACGTTCTTAGGCAAACCGGTTCTTGTGAATGTGCGTGATGCGCCTTTTCACGCAAGAACCGGGCCGACCGCGCCAGCCGTTGTCATTTCGGCATTCACGGTGGATCGGCGGTGGCCGTCAGATTGTAAAAACGGCCACGTGATGCAAAACCTTCATATGGCGCGTGACCGATACGTCATAACGATGCCGCCAAGCGGGTGCCCTGGTTGATGGCACGCTTGGCATCGAGTTCGAGTGCTTCGTCGGCGCCGCCAATGACGTGCACCTTGGCTCCGCCCGCCTGCAGCGGCTCGACCAATTCACGCAGCGGCTCCTGCCCTGCGCACAGCACGATGGAGTCGACCGCCAGCCATTCGGCGGCTTCGCGTTTTTCGCCATAGCTCACGAGCAGGCCTTCGTCGCCGATGCGCTCGTAGTTGACGCCGCCCACCATGCGCACGCCCAGGTTCTTCAGGCTTGTGCGATGAATCCAGCCGGTGGTCTTGCCCAGCCCGCCGCCGAGTTTGCCGGCACGCCGCTGCAGCAGGACGATCTCGCGCGCGGGTGTTTGGGGTTCAGGGCGGATGCCATCCACACCGCCACGCACTTCGGTCGGATCACCGACGCCCCATTCGGCGCGCCACGTTTGCAGATCCAGCGTGGGCGAGTGGCCATCGAGCGCGAGGAATTCCGCCACGTCAAAGCCGATGCCACCCGCACCGACAATCGCCACGCGCTTGCCCACTGGCTTGCGATGACGCAGCACATCGATGTACGACAGCACGCTCGGATGGTCCTGCCCAGGGATCTTCGGATTGCGCGGCGACACGCCTGTCGCGATGATGATCTCGTCGTATTTGCCTGCCAGCAGTTGCTGCGCATCCACGCGCGCACCCAGGCGGGGCGTCACGCCCGTGGCCTCAACCCGGCGCTTGAAGTAACGCAGCATCTCGTGAAACTCTTCCTTGCCGGGAATCGTCTTGGCCATGTTCAACTGGCCGCCCAGTTCTGGCGCCGCGTCAAACAGGTCTACGGCGTGCCCGCGCTCGGCCAGCGTGATGGCTGCCGACAAGCCAGCAGGCCCCGCGCCCACCACCGCAAATCGGCGCTTGGCGGGCGCCGGGCGGATGATGAGTTCGGTCTCATGACAAGCGCGCGGGTTGACGAGACAACTCGCAATCTTGGCCTTGAATGCGTGATCCAGGCACGCCTGGTTGCAGGCGATGCAGGTGTTGATGTCCTGCGCGCGGTTCGTGGCGGCCTTGCGTACGAAGTCGGCATCAGCCAGCAGCGGGCGCGCCATCGACACCATGTCGGCGTAGCCATCGGCCAGCACGGTTTCGGCCACCTCCGGCGTGTTGATGCGGTTGGACGTCACCAGCGGGATGCCGACTTCGCCTTTCATCTTCTTCGTCACCCACGCAAACGCCGCGCGCGGCACGCTCGTTGCAATGGTGGGGATGCGTGCCTCGTGCCAGCCGATGCCCGTGTTGATGATGGTGGCGCCCGCGCGCTCCACGGCCTTGGCCAGTTGCACGACTTCTTCCCACGAGCTGCCGTCCGGGATCAGGTCGATCATCGACAAGCGATAGATGATGATGAAATCTTTGCCGACAGCCTCGCGCGTGCGCTGGACGATTTCCACGGGCAGGCGCATGCGGTTCGCATAGCTGCCGCCCCAGTCGTCCGTGCGTTTGTTGGTGTGCGTGACGAGAAACTGGTTGATGAAGTAGCCCTCGGAACCCATGATCTCGACGCCGTCGTAGCCGGCTTCGCGGGCCAGTTGCGCGCAGCGCACGAAGGCGCGGATCTGCCGTTCGATACCGCGCGCCGACAGCTCGCGTGGCGTGAACGGACTGATAGGCGATCGCAGCGCAGTGGGCGCCACCGCAAACGGGTGATAGCCGTAGCGGCCGGTGTGCAGGATCTGCAGGGCGATCTTGCCGCCTTCCTCGTGCACGGCGTTGGTGACGGTGCGGTGGCGGCGTGCGGCGCCATGCGTGGCGAGGCGCCCCGCAAAGGGTTTTGTCCACCCAGCAATGTTGGGCGCGAATCCGCCCGTGACCATCAGCCCGACATCGCCGCGTGCGCGCTCGGCAAAGTAGGCGGCCAGCCGGTCAAAGTGGTTGCCATCTTCCAGACCGGTGTGCATCGAGCCCATCAGCACGCGGTTCTTGAGCGTGGTGAAGCCCAGATCGAGGGGCTGGAGCAGGTGGGGGTAAGGCGAGGAGGGCGTGGAGGAGGGCATGTCCGGCGCAGGGCACAGGCGCTGCGATGATGTGGAAACGCGCCGGACGGTAGCACCCAAGCGCCCGTTGGAACAACAGGGCGGGGTTCTAGATGTGTGGACTGCGCGTCAGGATTTTCCCGACTTCTTCGCGTCGTCTTCAGCGGGCTTGCCGAGCAGCGCTTTCAGAAGTTTGTTCTGGGGAATCGCCTTGCCGGTGCCCTGGCCGGGCTTGCCGGTGCGCTGGCTGCCGCGCTTGATGTTGTTGGCAATCTTGAGGCCCTTGAGTTTTTCGAGGTCTGTTTTCTTCACGATGGGGTCCGCAATGGGATACATGGGCTGCGTGTTACGCTCGGCAGGATACGCGAATTGCCAAACCCCCGGTCCGCCCGCGCCCGTTTTTCTGCATTTCCGCTACCGCATTGACCTCATTCACGCCGCCCGCCACGCCCGTTCCGGATCTGTTTCAGCCCAGCCTGCAAGACTGGGCTGAGCGGCCCGCGCAAGCCTTCGAGCACTGGTTGGCCGCACGCGGCTATCGCGAATCGTCGGCGACGGTGTATCGCGCGATGTGGCGCAAATGGCTGCGCTGGGCCGAGTCGCACCAGCGCGCATTGGCCGATTGGAGTGCCGGCGACATCGCTGCGTTTCTCGACGAGTCGGGCCTGACCAAGCTGCATCGCTACCGTTACGCGCGCCTGATCGAGCGCGTCTTCCATCAGATCGAGCAGCAACGGACTGGCACGCACAACCCTGCAAGCTCTGCGGTGCAGCAGAAGTTGGCCGAAGGCGAGAACGATCCGACCACGTTCCTTTCATCGGCTGAACGTGCGGCAATTGAGGCGTCACTGGAAGTGGGCGCGCAGGCCGGCGAGGCCGCCGTCAACGCCAGCGCGTTCAAGCTGGCGCGCGACCGCGCACTCGTAGCCGTGTGCCATGGCGCGGGGCTGAAGGTTGCGCAGGTGCAATCGCTGTTGCTCCGCCAAGTGGATGAGGCGCTGGAGGCGATCACCGTCGAGCGCCCGCGCGGCCCCTCATACAAGGCGCCTTTGCTCGAAGCTGCTCGCCCTGCGTTGGCGGCGTGGCTGGCGGTGCGCGCACACGCAGAAGTGCCGGGCGAGTGCGTGTTCGTTGCCGATTCCGGCGGGCGCGTCATGCACGCCGCGTCGGTGTACCGGCGCGTGGAGGCATGGCTGGCCGCGTTGCCGGCGTTGCTGCACCGCAGCGAGCGGCTGTCACCGCAGACGCTGCGTAACGGCTACACCGCCGCGCTGTTCGATGCAGGCGCAGACCCTGCTGAGGTGGGGTGCGCACTGGGCTTGCGCGATGCGACTTCGGCATGGCGTCTGCGCGCCGCCTATGCTGAGTGGCAGGCGGCTGCCCATCCCGACGGCCGGCCGTAGTGCCTTTTGGGCAACCAGAGCTTCAAACTGACCGCGAGCCGTTGGCAGGCTTTGCTATGATCGCGCTGTTTTGCGCGCTGCGGAGCAGGTCGACGCAGCGTAGAACGACGATGCCGGGTTCAAACCGGCACGCTAGCTCTCTCCTTCCTCGATACCTCGCACCCCATGACAGAAACCATTCTGCTGACCGGCGCTACCGGCTACATCGCCTCGCACACCTGGGTTGAACTGTTGGATGCGGGCTACCAGGTGATCGGCCTCGACAACCTCTGCAACAGCAGCTCAACTGTGCTGTCCCGCATCGAGCAGATCACCGCCAAGACACCCAAGTTCGTTCAGGGCGACGTACGTGACCGGCGCCTGCTCGACGACCTGTTTGCCAGTTCGCGTATCTCGGCTGTCATTCACTTTGCGGCGCTCAAGTCGGTGGGCGAATCGGTGCAGAAGCCGCTGGCCTATTACGACAACAATATGGGCGGGCTGGTCACGCTGTGCGCGGCCATGGCGCATGCGAATGTGCGCCAGCTCGTATTCAGCTCGTCGGCAACGGTGTATGGCAATCCGCATACCGTGCCGATTACCGAATCGTTTCCGCTGTCGGCCACCAACCCGTATGGCCAGACCAAGGTGATGGGCGAGCAGGTGCTGCGCGATCTGGAGATTTCCAACGCCGCCTGGCAAATCGCTTATTTGCGTTATTTCAACCCGGTGGGGGCGCACCATAGCGGCCTGATCGGCGAAGACCCGCGCGGCATCCCAAATAATCTGATGCCGTACGTGGCACAGGTGGCGGTCGGCAAGCGAGAGAAGCTCTCGATTTACGGCGGCGACTGGCCCACGCCCGACGGTACCGGCGTGCGCGACTACATCCACGTGGTGGATCTGGCGCGCGGGCATCTGTCGGCGCTCGACACGCTGCGCCGTGACAACCGCGGTTTTACCGTCAACCTCGGCACGGGCCGCGGATATTCGGTTCTGGAAGTCGTGGAGGCTTACAAGCGCGCCAGCGGCAAGCCGGTGCCGTATCAGATCGTGGATCGCCGCCCCGGCGATATTGCAGCGTGCTATGCCGATCCTGCACTGGCGGCCTCGCTCCTGGGGTGGCGCGCGCAATACGGCATCGAGCGCATGTGTGAAGACTCGTGGCGTTGGCAGAGCATGAATCCGGACGGCTTTCAGACCCGTGGTTGATTCATTGAACGGATCGAACCAACAGGAGACGCCCCTTCGTGGATGAGGCGTTCATCGCTCACCTGATCAGTGCGCTGGCGCACGCATTGTTGCCTGCGTTGCTGCCATTTGTCGTGGCGTGCGGCGCGGGCAGTTTGCTGCTGAGATTGCTCGATGACTTGCGCAGCGCGATGGCCCCGCGCACGCGCGTGCCGCTGGTCATGACGGCGCTGATCTCGGCGGTTGGGCTGTGGGCGGTGCCGCTGCTGCCTCTGCTTGCGCGTTGGCCGCTGCACGAAGACACCGCGGTGCTCGTGATGACGCTGGCTTCGTTCTGCTGGAGCCTGGCCGTTGCGGCATTGTGGTGTGTGCTGGGCGGTCGTGCAGGTCTGATGCGCGCCATGTTGCTTGGCGTGTTACTGAGCGTAAGCGGGCCGATCGCGGTGTTGCTGCTGGCCGGCGTGACAAGCTTCAGCGCCACCGCTTGGGAAGACGCTGGGCTGCTGGCTATCGTCATGGTGCTGTCGGCCATGGGGTGTGCGGCGGCGCTGCAGTTTGCGCTTTCGGCACGATCGGGGGCGACGGGGGTGGCGGTGCGTCGCCCTGGCGTGAGTCTGTTTTTGAGCGTGCTGTTTGGCACCGCGCTGACGGTGGATGCCGTGTACACGGCGTCGCTTGCAGGCTCGTTTTCACCGCTTTCCGCCATGCCGGGCAATGCGCCCGCAGGGTTGCGGTTATTGCTGGTGATTGGCACGGTTGCAACGGTGCTGGCAGCGCTGCTGCTGGGCTATCGGGACCGCGCTACGGGCGACACTGCCACCGCCATCTCGGCGCGCGAAATTCGTCTGCGCAAGGAAACCGTGCAGGCACTCAACGACCTGGAGCAGAGCTATCGCCGCCGCGAAGCAGAGCTCGTTGCACGTCATCAACTGCTGCTCGACGGCGCAGATGTCGGCCTTTGGGAGTTCGATCTGGTCACGCGTGCCGCGCAGTTTTCCGCGCGCTTTGCCGACATGCTGGGCTACTCGCTCAAGGAGATCGGCCCAAGCACGAGCGAGTATCTCCGCCTTGTGTATCCGGACGATCTGCCCATGGTGCTCAATCGCATCCAAGCACATGTTGACGGCAACACACCCGCATACGTGGCGGAATTCCGCATGCGGCACAAGGATGGCAGCTATCGCCAGATTGCTGCGCACGGCGTTGCAGTGCGGGACGCCGGTGGCCATGCCGTGCGCATGGCCGGGTCGCATATCGAGGTGGCGGCAAAAGTAGCCTCGGCAGAATTTGCCGTGGCGTCTTCTTCAACTTCCGTCGACGCGCCCGAAACGCTGCGTCGCCATGGCTTGTGGGAGTCCTGGACACCTGTCGACCATCCCCCGGCGGAAGCTGCTGCACCGCAAACGGAATCGACATCAACGCCCGTGCCCGCCACGACCTCCACTGGCGGCACGCTTCCGAGCATCAATCCTGACGCCTTGCGCTGAGGCGTTTTCTTTCTTTCCCTTTCTCGCTGGCGAACGGGCGCTTGAGTACATGCCCTACTCAAGTTTTTCGCGTTTGTGTTCGATAGCTCAAGCAGAGCGCGTGTAATCGCGCCAGGGGAGCGCCGCAAACGGCATTAGTGCCATGCGCGGACAAAAGAAACGCTTGGAGGGAAGGAAGATGAATCGACTCACGCTTCGTCAGAAGCTGTGGCTGCCGCTCGTCCTGAGCTGGCTTTGTCTGTTGTTGATTACGTTGTGGAGCGCCTGGGAAACCCGCACTCTGCGTCTGGAAGAACGCGAGCGCGACTTGCAGAACATCAGTGAATCCGTATTCAGCATCATCAAGGACTACGGACAGATGGCGCAAGACGGCAAGCTCACCGCCGACGAAGCACGCGCCCAGGCCCTCGCGCGCATCAAGGTGATCCGCTACGGTAAGGATGGCTACTTCAGCATCAACCAGACCAACTCGGTGATGGTGATGCACCCGATCAAAGCCGAAATGAACGGCAAAGACATGTCGGGTTTTACCGATCCGGCAGGGAATCATCTGTTCCAGGAAATCTCTCGCGCGGGCAAGAGCGGCGGCGGTTTTGTCGATTATCTATGGCCGAAGCCCGGCGCAGAGGCGCCGCAGCCGAAGAAGAGCTACGTGCTGTATTACCAGCCGTGGGATTGGTGCCTCGTCACGGGCACCTACATGGACGACATCACGACCGCATTCCACGCCTCGCTCCTCAAGGCACTGGGGCTGCTGTTTGGCGTCGGCTTGCTGATGACGGTGGTGGTCGTGGCCGTTACGCGCAGCCTGCAGCGCCAGTTGGGGGGCGAGCCAGCCTATGCCGCCCATATTGCCGGCCGCATCGCCGCGGGTGATCTGGCTGTGCAAGTTGAAACCCGCTCGGGGGACCGCGACAGCATGCTGTTCGCCATGTCGCAGATGCAGCAGCAACTGACCGGCACGATTGGCGACATCAAGAATTCGGCGGATTCCATTGCCAGTGCCACCAAGCAGATTGCCGCCGGCAATGCCGACCTGTCGCAGCGTACCGAGCAGCAGGCCTCGTCGCTGGAGGAAACGGCGTCGAGCATGGAAGAGCTGACAAGCATCGTGAAGCAGAACGCTGATAACGCGCGTCAGGCAAGCACGCTGGCCGTCAACGCGTCGGATATTGCGGTCAAGGGCGGTGAGGTGGTCGGGCGCGTGGTCGAGACCATGTCCGGCATCAACGAGAGCAGCAAGAAGATTGCCGACATCATCGGTGTGATCGAGGGCATCGCCTTCCAAACCAACATCCTGGCGCTGAACGCTGCCGTAGAGGCCGCCCGCGCAGGCGAGCAAGGCCGCGGCTTTGCCGTGGTGGCGGGGGAGGTGCGCAGCCTGGCGCAACGCTCAGCAAGTGCGGCCAAGGAGATCAAGGAACTGATCGGCGATTCGGTGGGCCGTGTGCAGAACGGCTCAGCGCTGGTGGAAGAGGCCGGTGTGGTGATTCAGGACGTGGTGACCGCCGTCAAGCGCGTCACAGACATCATGGGCGAGATTTCCGCGGCGTCTGACGAGCAGAGTTCCGGCATCGAACAGGTCAACCAGGCTGTGAATCAGATGGACGAAGTGACGCAGCAGAATGCCGCGCTCGTGGAGCAGGCGGCGGCCGCAGCGCTGTCCCTGGAAGAGCAGGCGCAATTGCTGCGCACGGCAGTGGGGCGCTTCCAGGTATAACCCCGCTTGACCTCTGTCACGCAGAAATGCAAAAGGCCGGCAAATTCGCCGGCCTTTCTCTTCTGTGGTTTCCGGCTCGCCTCTTTGTGCGGGCTCGGAACGCTGCGCTGAAAGCGTTGCTCAGGCAACCAGAAAATCCTCCATCTTCCGGCCCGACGACAACTCCTTTACCAGCCAGCCCGGGCGCTTGCCACGACCCGTCCAGGTATTGCCATTGTTGTCGCGGTAACGCACCGGCACCTTGCGGCCAGCCTTCTTCGAGGCCACTGCGCCCTTGGCGCCAAAACCGAGGTCTTCGGCGGTCAGGCCGTATTCCACGATCTTGTGTTTGATTTCAGCAATCACCGTTGCTTGTTCATTTGCCCGGAGTTCATCGGCTTGGCGCTGCAGTTCAGAGATCTTCTGAACGATTTCCTTGTAAGTCGGCATTATGGATTCCTCAACTTTGCAATTGAAACATGGGCACGCTCCCCGTAGCCCACGGCATTATAACGACTTTGCAGGTGAGAATTGAATTTCGTTAAGACCTCATGTCAACGGCGTGGATTTTTTGCTGCGCCGCTTTTGCGCAAACCTGTATGTGGCGGGCGTTTGCGGGGTGTGTCGAAATCGTAAACATATGAACCGTTGCAAAACCATTGGGCTGTATTGCAGTCGATGCAGCGCACTCTCTACGCAATTCCAACACAATTCCTTTCTTATGTGACTGCTTCATTGCTTCGGCAATCGCATCTACCATTCCCCTAATATTTCCGAATATGAAGGTGAAAGGTTGCTGAAAGGTTGTGTCGAATGCATCAAGCCGGCGCATTTTTTATGCCGCCTTTTCGAGCTTGAGTGTTCAGGCGTACTCCATTCCAAGCAAGCCCTGAAAATCCTTGGCCGGCATGGGGCGGGCCAGAAGATAGCCCTGCACCTGATCGCATTGCAAATTCACCAGTGCCTGCATTTGCGCTTGGGTTTCCACGCCCTCTGCAACCACCGTCATGTCCAGCGAGTGCGCCATCGCACAAATGGCACGAATGATGGCAGCTGCCTCGGGCGGGTTGTCGTCGAGCGCAGAGACGAACGCGCGATCGATTTTGATCTGCTGGGCGCGAAAGCGCTGCAGATAACTGAGGCTGGAATAACCGGTGCCGAAATCGTCGATGGCCACCTCGAAGCCGAGCGACTGGATCTGACGAATGGCGGCAATGCTCTGGCCGGCATCGCGCATGGCCGCCGTCTCGGTAATCTCGAACATCAACCGATGCGCGGCAACCTGATAGCGATGCAGGATCTGCGACAGACGCTGCACGAGATCGGGCTGCTGGAACTGCCGTGGCGAGAGGTTGACGGCAATGCGCTGCGGCGGCATGCCGAGGGCGTCCCAATGCATGATCTGGCGGCAGACTTCTTCGACCACCCAGTCGCCAAGTTCGACGATGGTGCCGGTGCGTTCGGCCAGCGGGATGAACTCCGCCGGAGACACGGGGCCGAGCTCCGGATGATTCCAGCGCAGCAGTGCTTCAGCGCCGGTCATGGCCTGGGTGTGCGCATCGTACTTCGGCTGGTAGTGCACAGAGAGCTGCCCGTTGAGCGCTGCATGCGAGAGCGCACGTTGAATCTGTAGCACGCGGTGCGCGGTGGTGTTCAGGCGCGGCTCGAAGAAGCGGTAGGCGTTGCCGGTGGACTGCTTGCAATCGAACATGGCCGTGTCGGCATGTTCAAGCAGCGTGTCTGCCGTCGCGCCGTTGTGTGGATGGACGACCACGCCAATGCTGGCGGTCGCGCGAAGGCGCCGGCCGTCCACCTCCACCGATTCACGCAGGCGGAACAGCAGCTTGTCGCCGATGGTGGCGGCAGATTCGGGTAGCGCCAGGCCTTCAACGAGGATGCCGAATTCGTCGCCGCCAAGGCGTGCCACGGTGTCTTCGCCGCGAATGGTCTGGCGTAGGCGCTCGGCAATGATCTGCAGCACGCGGTCGCCCGCGTTGCGGCCGTATTGATCGTTGATTTGGCCGAAGTTGTCGAGATCCAGATAGAAGAGGGCGAACGGACGCCCGCGCCGCGTGGATGACAAAATTGCCGCCTCCAGTGCTTCGCGTAGATGCAATCGGTTCGGCAGGCCGGTCAGGGTGTCATGGAGTTGAGGCCGGGGCGTTTGATTTGCCACGCGTGCCAGTGATGCTTCCAGGTGTGCCTGCGCCGAGTCGACACGCGTTTCGAGCATCATCAGCACGGCATGCAAGCCCAGCGCGATCAACACACCGCCGGCGCTGAGCATGATGACGGGCACGATATGCATCGTCGACTCGTCTGCCGGCCATGCGGTGGCACCCGGCCACAACACAAGCGACAGCACAGCCGTTGTGGCCAGCACGGCCGCAGCGCGTGCACGCAGACCTACGGCAGCGCGGCGCTGGGCGGGTGGCATATGAAACGCCATACACATTGCCAGGCACACGCCTGCGCCAAGCACCAGCGTGCCGCCGCCCCAGCCCAGCAGGGCGCGGCGCAGCGGTAAGGCCTCGTTATGCGCCCAGGGACGCGTGAGATACAGCTCCATCGTCAACAGCCCGATGCCAAGCGCCACAGCGCCCATGGCAACGCTGCGTCGTTGCTGAGCCTGTGCGCCATTGGAGGACGACGTGTCCGGCAACACGATGGAGAAAGCCGCCAGCGATGCAGCCAGCGCAGTCATGAGCGTTGCCGCAATCGGCGCGGATATAGGTGTGCCGACCTGCCGATGCAGGCCAAGCTGGCCGAGCCAAAGCCCGGACCACAACCCAATGCCAAGAATGGCGGCGCAGGCAATGCGCCAGTTGCGGCGTTTTGCGACCGTCGAGCCCCCCGGCAGACGTGTCGCAGCGTCCAGTGCGGCAAACGTGGTCAGCCCAGTGCTGACCCACGCAAACAGCAGCAGCGCAATATGGAAATCGTTATGCATGCGAGCGCATCCGGCGCGGCCCCCCGATCTACGACCAGCGCCTAGTCTGTGTTTTGCGGCGAGGATAGCGCAAAAACCTGTCGTTTCAGGCCGCGAAAAGGTGCGTTTGTTGCGCGCTATTCACAGAATGCGTCGGAATCATTCGCGGCTACCGCTTCGCATCAAGCAGGCTTGCGGCGCCACGCCTGTCTTGAAGGATCGGCAGAAACCGCCGAAACGTGAGCCGGGTATACGCGGATGGCTCGACGCCCGTGATTGGGCGTCGGAAATCAGGCGAAGCAGGAGGGAAAATCGAGCGCGAACTTACGCGTTAAGGCGGCCGCGCCGGCGTGAAGCCGGGGTGGCGGCACCTGCACGTTCCAGATCGACGCTGGGCAGCAGATGCAGCAGGCGCACGAGTTCTGACTGGCGATGTGTGCCGGTCTTGCGCAGGATGTCGCGGATATGCACGCGCACCGTGTGCAGCGAGAGGAATTCGCGCTCGGCAATTTCCTGCAGGGTTTCGCCCGCGGCCAGCCGCGCCGCGACGATGCATTCCTTGTTGGTCAGACCGAAGAGCGAGGCGAGTACGCCGGCGTCCATGACCGAGCGCGCCTCGGAGTTGCCGACGAGCACCAGCGCCAGCGGCGAAGCCCAGGTCGAACGCATTGCATCGGAAGGCGCGAGCGGCGTAGCAATGAAAGGCACCGGGCGGCCATCGCGCGCCAGGTACATCCACGAACCGGCCGCGCCTTGTACGCCGAGCGAGCCGGCGGCTTGTTCGATAAGGTTGCGCAGTGCAGCGTCGTGCGTGTGATCTGCCGAATGCAGCAGGCCGCCATCAAGCGACAGACGGTCGTCGCCCGTCGTCATCGTGCGCGCCCAGGCATTGGCGTATTTCACGCGCATGGTGCGCTCGATGACCATCACGCCGAAGTCCAGCGTATCCAGGCCGGCCATCCCGAGTGCGGCGAGTTCGTTCAGCTCCAGATTGCGCTGCTGCATGCGCGCAGCCCGCTGCAGGTGCGGCAGCACGCGTTGAAGGCGTGTCTCGCGCTCGATGGCGCTGACTTCCGACAGATCGTCGTCGCGCGTGCGCAGACGCATCGTGACGCACATGTCGGGCGTATCGATCAGGGTCATCGAGGCTGACGGCGTCTCTTCAGGTTGCCCGGCGTTGATCAGTTGCGGGTCCTGGCAGAAGGCGTTGCAGTGACCTGGTTGCGGGCAGTGCTGGCACCAGCCCGACGAAACGCCGTGACGCGGCGTGTCGGTGTGCTTATCCCAGACGAAATAGTGTGCGCTTTCGGCGCCGGCGTAGACGGAGAGCAGGGCCAGGGCGATCGGCATCTGCGCAGGCTCGAGTACCGCCTCGTAGATGGTATCGACGAGTCGATGGAATTCTGCGTCATCCGATAGACGTTGCAGCATGATGGCCCCCGGGGCGTATTGCGACAGCTCAGAGTGCATTCCCTTGCTGTCGGCGTGTTGCGGCGTGATGCCGCCGTCGCTGTCATGATTATTGTTGTTCTGCGCGACTTCTGTGGTAATCGGCAACTCTTTGGAAAAACTTAACATTCCGCTTTTGATGCTCCCAAATTCCGGCGGCGATGTATCCCCCCCTTGAGAGGGGAGTATGGTCGACTTTCAGCGCTGAAAATATAAAAAATATAAAAAATTAGTTCACGTGTTCACGATTTCAGCGCGCGTCAGTTGAACTGGTAGGTATAGGCTGCGTTGAACCGCAGGCTGCGCGAGCTTGAGTTGATCGGTTTGTCGCCGACCGGTCGCGCGATGGCGAGGTCCAGCGTGTAGTACTTCCGATCGGAGAA
The DNA here is from genome assembly GCA_000955795.1 of Burkholderiaceae bacterium 26. Lineage (GTDB taxonomy): Bacteria > Pseudomonadota > Gammaproteobacteria > Burkholderiales > Burkholderiaceae > Ralstonia > Ralstonia chuxiongensis. The sequence continues at coordinate 46,097 of JYOB01000001.1, read as the reverse complement.
GCGCACCCCCAGCGCGATCGACCCGAGCTGATCATGCACGAGCGTGCCCGCGTTTGAATAGACCTTTGCGGTGTCGTACAGCACGTAGGGCTGCAGGGTTTTCAGGTAATCCATCGATACCTGGAAGGCACGGTTGAGTTCGATCGACGCGCCCCAGCCGCGATCACCCGCCACTTCACCGGCCGGATAGGCGAGGCCGAAGAAGCGCCCGCCAAAGCTGATCTGTTCCGACGATGGCAGTACCGCGCCGCTGTACTGCGCGGCTCCCGACACCACCACGCCAAAACCCAGGGGCAGGTCGTGGGCTTCGCTGGCGGTGATGCGCGTGCGCAGGAAGCTCAGGTCGACGTTGTTGTTGACCGATTTGCCTGCACCGAGGCTGTTGATGCCTTGGTAAATGCCAAGCGAAGCACGGCGCGTTTCACCGGGTTTCACTTCGGTGTACAGCGCTTCGGCGCCGGCCACGCGCACCTTGGCATCCAGTTCAGTTTGAGCAAAACCGGGGTTTTGCGGCGTATAGCGCTGCTTGTCGTCGTTGCCGTAGAAAGTGCCCGTCACCGTCAGGTTGCGCGAGTTCGACAGCAACACCGGATAGCTCAACGACAACCCAAGCCGCTGCGTGTCGGTCAGATAGCGCGACTGATAGCCCAGTTGCTCCAGCGGCAGATTTTCGGGCATGCCGCGATAGTGTGACCACGTGAGCTTGGCAAGCAGCCCATCGGCGCCGATCGGCTGCGCCCAGGTTGCGGAGTAGAACGTCTCGTGATCCGACCCGCGCGGTTGCAGCGTCGAGACGGTGATCTGCTCACCCAGCGGCGTCACGCTATTGAGCGTGCCCGTGATGATCGCCCGCACACCCGGCGAGCGGTATTCGACGCCCGTGCCAATGGTGTACGGCTGGCGCTTGACGTTCAACACGAGTTCGCTCGCGCCATCGGTGGTGGTGGGCGGCTGCACGGTCGCGGTGATCTGCACGCCGGGTTGCAGCGCGAGCACACCCGTCACGCGCTCGAAGGTTTCGCGGCGGAGGGGTTTCTCATTCATCAGGCGCTGCGAGATTTCGCGCAGGCGGCCTTCCAATGGGCCGGGCGTGCCCTCGATGCGCATGCGGGCCACATAGCCTTCAACCACCGTGACGCGCACGACGCCGCCTTCAAACGTCTGTGCCGGCACAAACGCAAACGAGAGCGGGAAACCGCGGTCGGCATACAGCTTGGTGACATCGTTCGCGGCCTGCAGCAGTTGCGCGACGGTGATGTCATGCCCGGCCAACGGCGCGAAATGCGCGGCCACCTCGGGGAACGGCAGCGTCTTGACGCCTTCGATCTGGAACTTGGTCGGGGTGAGATGCGTGGCAAGCAGATTTTCCAGCGCCGGATTCGGCCGCTGCACTTCTACCTGGATCTTCTGCTGGGGCGGGCGGGAGGTATCGACCTTGGGAAGCGTGTCGATCGGGTTGCCTTGGTTGGGGCTGCTTTGTGCCCAGCTCAGTGCCGGGCCGGTCAGTGCTACGCCTGTGGCCAGGGCCAACCGCATGGTGGTGGTCCGCACGCCTGTCTCCTCCGTGGTTTTCGTTTGTGGTGTCGCGAAGCGGTGCAGCCGCGCGTTGGATCAAACGATAACCGCGAGACATGGTGCTTTACAACAAGACACATAGAGGGAGCGTTCACGCGACGCAACGGCCCAAGTAAATACTGGGATGCGTCGGTGCGTGCCAGCCAGCCCAATGACGATGCCGAGTTGCGCGGCATCGGTGCGTTTGAAACGTGACAGCGGCGGACTGGCGTGATAGCCGGTCCGCCGAAGCGCAGAGCGTGGATCAGCGGGGCGTGCCGCCCAGTGCGGTGCCCACCGTGCCCAGCAGACCGCCCACCGCGCCAGTGACCGGCGCCAGCGGTGTAGCCCCGCCGGCCGACGCCAAGCCTGTGCCTACCGTGGTGACCACGTTGCCAACCGGAGCCGTGAGCGTGCTGACGGGGCCGAGCGGGTTGCTGGCCCCGCCGGCTGCGCCGCCCAGGCCGCCCAGTGCGCTAGTGATGGGAGCGAGCGGGTTGGAGCCACCAGCGCCGCCAAGACCACCAAGTGCGCCGGTGATCGGAGCGAGCGGGTTGCTGCCGCCCGTCGCGCCACCCAGGCCGCCCACCAAGCCTGTGATCGGAGCCAACGGATTGGCACCACCAGCGCCGCCAAGACCGCCGAGTGCGCCGGTGATCGGAGCGAGCGGGTTGCTGCCGCCCGTCGCGCCACCAAGGCCGCCCAGCAAGCCCGTGATCGGAGCCAGCGGATTGGAGCCGCCAGCGCCGCCAAGGCCGCCGAGGCCACCAAGTGCGCCAGTGATCGGAGCGAGCGGGTTGCCGCCCGATGCCGTCGGCGAATACACCACGCCGCCGAGCGCGGCAACCGTGTTGCCCGTGGCCGTCACCACGCCACCCAGGCCGCTCACCACCGGAACGTTCGCTGCGGTGAGGGTGGTGCCGCCATTGGCCACCGCGCCACCAATCGTGCCCAGCAGCGTGTTTGCCGGCGAGCCGAGGCCCGTGGCAGCGCCCAGCGTCTGTGTACCGCTGGTGATCTGCGAAGTCAGCGGCACGATGGCGGTGCTCAGTTGCTGCGTGAGTTGTTCCACCGGGCCGGTCGACAGGGCCGTGCCCAGCGTGCTGCCGCCATTGGCGACCGCTTGCCCGACTTGCGTGACCACGCCTGCCAGCGGTGTCGTCACCGGAGCCAGCGGCGCCAGCGGGCCAGTGCCAAGGTTATTGACCAGCGTGCCGGCGCTCGTGACCGTGTTGCCTGCGCCGGTCACCACATTCCCGAGGCTGGAAACGGTGGTGCCCACCGGATTGGCGTTGCGGCCGATGCTGCCCAGCCCGTCTTGAATGCCAGTGCCCAGTGCCGAGACTGTCGCGCCGGCATTTTCGACCACGCCGCCCAGACCGCTTTGCACGCCGCTCAATTGCGAGGGCAGCGGTGCGGTGGCGATGGTATTGCCAAGGCCGCTCACCGTCGAGCCGGCTGCCGTGACGACGCCGCCTGCATTGTTGAGGACGGCGCCAGCCGGCGTCAGCGGAGCCGGTGCCGGCGTCGGGCTGGGGGACGGCGAAGGCGACGGCGACGGGGAGGGCGACGGAGACGGTGAAGGCGACGGCGTGGAGCCGCTGCCGCTGTTATTCGAGCCGCTGCCGTTGGAGCCGCCCAGCGAACTGCCCATGTCGCCGGAGCCGGAGCTGGCGCAACCACCCAAAACCAGCAGGCTTGCCATGGTGGCGGCCAGGCACTTGATGTTCTTATTCATGATGGATCTCCCGTTTTAAAAGTCCGCTTTAGTCAGCTGGAAAATGTCTCACTGTCGATGTGAGGTGGCCGGACTCTGCAAACGGTGTGCCATGTCATGGTTATTACGCAATGCGTAATGAGGTATGTGAATTTGCCGCGTTTAGCTCAATAAAAATGGAGGGATTGTGAAAACTAATCAGAATATGGGATTTACATACCCCACCAAAGTGGGGGTTAAACGTTTGCTTAGAGGGTTATGTCCGAAGCGAATGTGTTCCCGTGTCACGTTACGTCGTAACGCTCGGAACACGGATTTGGGTGGGAAACAGTCTGTGTTCAGGGTCGGCTGACACTTGGCACGCTGCCTACAAAACCAATAACCACGCCGTCCTTTGAAAACTGAATCCGGTTTCTACTGCGCCTGGCATGCCATTTGCAGAATGTGGCTCGCAGTCCGCAATACCGAGCTCAGACATCAAGACACATCATTCCAAGAAGGGGACGGACCATGACTCACATTCGACACTCCATTCGCATTGCGCCGTTGGCCTGCGCTGTTGCCGCTCTCATGCTGGCGGCGTGCTCTTCGGGAGGCTCCGGCTCCGGCAGTTCGCCGAATCCGAGCCCGAGCGACACGACAGGCGTGACGCCCGTCGGCAAGGTCGCAAACGGCACCGGCAACACCGTTGTGGCGACCGGCCAGGCAGTCAGCAGCCTCGGCTCGACGCTCCAAAACGCAAACATTCCCGGCCTGTCGGACCAAGCCAAGGCTGGCCTTGGCGGCACCGTGGACAACACTGGCAAAGCGGTCAGCGATCTCGGCCTGGGCGTCCAGACCGGGCTCGGCAAGATGGGCCAGAACCCGAACCCGATCGGCACGACGGTGGCCAGCACCGGCAATGTCGTGACGGATCTCGGCCAGGCAACCGTAAGCGCCGGCTCCCTCGTGCAGGGCCTCGGCCAAGGCTCTGGCGCACCGCTCGCACCGATCACCCAACCGGTGGGCGGCGGCGTTCAGCAGATCGGCCAGGCGCTGATCGGCGGCGGCACGCTGCTGGGCAGCGCGCTGTCTTCCGGCGCGGTTCAGCAGGTGACGCAGCAACTGAGCACGGCGATCGTGCCGGTTACCACGCAGGTCAGCGGCGCCACCCAGATGATTGGCGATTCGACGGGCCTGGGCGGAGCCCTGAACAACCTGCTGGGGACCGTTGGCGGCGGCGTGGCCGGCGCCGGCAACACCATCACCGGGACGGGCGTGCCGGTGGTCTCGAACCTGGGCCCGGTGGTGACTTCACTCGGCACCACGGTTGCGGCAATCGGCGGCGTCGCCACGACCGGCGGTTCGGCGGGCAGCAATCCCCTGGGAGGCTTGCTCGGCGGCGTGGGCGGCGGCACCGGCGGCACGAACCCGCTGGCTCCGTTGACCGGCTTGCTGGGCGGCGCATCTGGCGGTTCCAACCCCCTGGCTCCTGTCACGGGCCTGCTGGGCGGCGCAGCCGGTGGCAGCAACCCGCTGGCCCCCGTCACCAACCTGCTGAGCGGCGCGACCAGCGCGGCCGGCGGCGCATCGGGCAGCAATCCGCTGGCCCCTGTAACCAACTTGCTGGGCGGCGTTGGCAGCCTGGCGCACTGAGCAGTACCTGTCTGTGCTCTTGAAGGTGCGCGGGCGTGTTCCCGTCGCTCGCGCATCCTTTTTTTGCCTAGACAGACATGGGGAGCGTTCAGACCGGCCCCGAGGATTAATGGGAAACCCGTCCAGATAATTGATCTAGTCTTAGGGTCATTAGGGGATTTCCATTGGTTTTCAGAGGGTTGGCACGTCTTTAACGAAATTAAATAGAGACTTCACTCTAATTTGAGGCAAGTACCTCAATTGAGTTATTTTGTTTGCGGCACCGCACGCCTATAAAGTTGTTACGGGGTGTTACGTGACATACGTGACATATCCAAAAAAAAATGAATGCCCATGGGGGGCGTGTGGTGATCATCGGGCGTGTTCGGGACGCTTCGTTCGGTGATGTTTTAATTCCGTTCCATTAGTGGAACGGCGCGAACGGCGAGATTTTTTTGCTGCTCGTGTCATCGCAGTAAATCCCCATGCGTTTTATCCGTTATTAGTAAATATGAACTGGCTAAGGTTGGAGCGCCGAAAGCTGGTCGGGATCAACACATCCGCGGGCGAGTGCAAACAGGAGAGAGATCATGAAGAACGCCATTCTGAAGTTCATCCGTGACGAACAAGGTGCCACTGCCGTCGAGTACGGCATGATCGCTGGCCTCATCGCAGCAGCGATCGTGACGATCGTGTCCACGCTCGGTACCAAGCTTGAGAGCGTGTTTGCGTCCATCTGCCAAGCCGTCAACAAGAACGTGGCTTGCTAGCAACTTGGTACGGCCACGTCGATACGCCAGGCTGGGCAGCGATCGTAGTCCTTTCATTAGTTGCAATTGCGCAGGATTTCCGTTCTAGACGGGTGCCGAACTGGCTCGTCGCAGCGGGAGTTGTGCTGTCCGTCATCCTGATCAAGTTGGGCGGGGTGCAGGACCTTGCCTATGACTGGCAGGATTTCTGGCTCGGCGGTGCGATCGCGTTTGCCTGCTTTTTGCCGCTATATGCACTCGGCTGGATGGGCGCCGGCGACGTGAAGTTTTTCACCGTCGTCGGCCTGCTGGCCGGCTGGCATGGCCTCGTGGCCGTCTGGCTTGTCTCGAGCATGATTTCCGGCTTGCACGCGCTCGCCATCATGGGGTTACGCCAGCTTGATGCGTCTTCTCCTTCGGCGTGGATCGTGATGCGCGTGTGCCCGGCGATCGCACGCTGGGATACCGCTCAGGCAGGGCGTCGAGGAATTCCGTACGCGGCCTATATGGCAATCGGGCTGCTGAGCCTGCCATGGGTGCCCTCAGTGATGCGCATGCCATGGCTGCCAGGCATGTAGTTCAGACAGTTGAAGCATTGAACAAGAGCCGCCAAGCGGCCTGCCTATAAGAAAGGAGTCGGCCATGCCGACATTGCAACGGGAACGGGAGGGTGCTCGCATGCACCCGGAAGTCCGCGCGCATGCTGTCCGTCGCCCTTGGCGGCGCGGTGGCCGCGGCGCAGCCTCTGTCGAATTTGCCGTCGTCGTGCCGGTGCTGCTGGTGCTCATGCTTGGCATCGTGTACTACGGCGTGATCCTCGCCATGCAGCAGGCGCTGACCCTTGCGGCTGAGGAGGGCGCACGCGCTGCACTCCGCTATCAGCCTTCCAACACGCAACGCGTGGCAGCTGCCTATGCGGCCGTGACGTCGGTACTCCCCACGTTCCTTACCGGGCGGGTGCAGACCAATCAGAACAGCACCCCGCTCGTGAATTGCCAGAACGTGGCAGGCATGCAATGCCTGAGCGTGGTCCTGACGTTGCCCGTGACCTCCGGCAATAACCCGTTGCTGCCTTCGATACCCCTCTTGCCCGCGCCGGACACATTGACGGGTTCAGCCGTCGTGCAGCTGGTGCCTGGCTCCTGACACTTTTCAGTTCGCTGACCCTCTCGATCGACCGCTCGGACACGCCGCCCAGATGACCAGCAAACACCTCCAGATCTTCGCCGCCGCACTGTTGCTGCTGGCCGCCATTCTTGGCGCCGTGGCATGGAAGACGGCGCATCGCCCGCCGGCACCCGTGGCCGAGCAGAAAGATGGCAAAGCCGTCTATCCGGTGGTCGTGACCACGAAACCGCTGGAGGCGGGCAAGCCCATCACCGCAGACCAGGTGGCCGTCGAGCAACTGCCCATCAATCCGGCGGAGGCGTTTTCGGACGTGACGAAGGTGGTGGGGCGTGAACCCATTCTGCCGGTCGGCGTCGGTGTGCCGTTGATTGCCTCGCAACTGTCCTCGGGCCTAGCGCAGCAGGTGGAGGCCGGGCAGCGCGCGGTGGCCATCAACGTGGATGAGGTGATCGGTGTGGGCAACCGCGTGATGCCGGGCGATTACGTCGACGTGTTCCTGGTGATGCGCAAGGATGGCCAGGAGGTCGAAGACAGCCAGGCACGCCTGCTGTTGCCGCACCTGCGTGTCCTGGCGTTTGGCCCGCTGGCCGTCAATGAAGGGGCGCAGAAGCAGCCCGAGAACAACGGGGTCACGCGCAAGGTTGATCAAGCCAAAACGGCCGTGCTGGCAGTGCCGGTGGAAGCGGTCAGCCAGTTGGCGATGGCACATCAGAGCGGTCGCCTGCTGCTGGCGCTGCGCAACCCGGGGGACGACGCCGAGCCGACCGTGAAGCCGCAGGACGCAGCCCTGCTGGCTGCCGCGAACCGCAATCCGATGGACGTGGCACAGGCCGGGGTATCCCTTGCCAGCCTGACTGGCGCGGCGCGCCGCTCGCCGGTGCTTCAGGTGCCGCCGCTGCCCGTGGTGGCGTCAACGCGCGCGACCGCACGAGCCAATACGGTCGCCACCAGCGGCGTAGAAATCATCCGCGCAGGAAAACGTGAGGAGCAACATGACTGATGCCGCCATGGTTCGCGGTTGGATGGGCGTACTCGCGTTGGGCTGCGCTGCCTTCGTGTCAAGCGCATTTGCCGAGACGGCACCCACCGGCCAGACGCTTCATCTCCTGACGGGCAGTCAGCGCGAAATTCGCCTGGGCAAGCCGCTAGAGCGCATTGCCATCGGCAACCCTGAAATTGCCGATGCGTTGCTGCTTAAGGGGCGCGGCACGGCCACGAGCGTTTTGATCATCGCGAAGAAGCCGGGCGCGGCCAACGTGATGGTCTGGACGCAAGGCGGCGTTGCGACGACTTACAACGTCCAAGTGGACGCCGTGGCGCCGCTGCCGGGCGATCCGGCCGTGGTTGCGCAGGGCGATAGCGCGGTCGTGTCCGGCCAGCCTAAAGATGTCTACGCGCTTGCCCGTGCGCGCCGCTCGGCCGCCGCAGCCAGCGGCGGGGAAAAACCTAAAGACGGCAACGTCATCGACACCACCTCGATGAACGTGCCGGGCACGGTGCAAGTCGACGTGCGCGTGGTGGAGTTCAGCAAGACAGTGCTCAAGGAAGCGGGTTTCTCCTTCACCCGCACACGTGGCGGTTTCAGCTTCAGCACGTTCTCTCCATCATCGCTGACCAAATACACATTCGGCTCGACAGGGTTGTCGACCGAATCGACCATGCCGATCGGCTCCGCGTTCAACCTGCTGATCGGATCAGTCAGCAAGGGGCTCTTTGGCAACCTGAGTTTGATGGAATCAAACGGCATGGCGCGCGTGCTGGCTGAGCCAAGCCTGGTTGCCCTGTCAGGCCAGAGCGCCAACTTCCTGGCCGGCGGCGAGATTCCGATTCCCGTGCCGCAAGCGCTGGGTACCACCACCATCGAGTACAAGCCGTTCGGCATCGGGCTGACGGTCTCACCGACGATCCTGTCGGAAAACCGCATCGCTCTGAAAGTGGCGCCCGAAGCGAGCGACCTGGATTTCAGCCGAGGCATCACGCTTAATGGCGCAACGGTGCCGGCCATCGTCACGCGCCGTGCCGATACGACCGTTGAACTCGGCGATGGCGAGAGCTTTGTCATCGGCGGGCTGGTCAGCCGATCGACGCTGTCCAACGTCGACAAGGTGCCGTTCCTGGGCGACGTGCCGATCATCGGGACGTTCTTCAAACGCCTGAACTACAACCAGGAAGAGCGGGAGTTGGTGATCATCGTCACGCCGCATCTGGTCAAGCCGATGGCACGCAATGCGCCGATCGACAAGATGCTGCCGGGACAGAGCGGCGGGCGGGATCGCGATACCGCAGGCGACGCTGTGTGGCGGCCGTTTGCCCTGGGGGTGGCAGATCCGGCCACCATGCCCGGGTTCTCGAAGTAAGGGGCCGGCATGGATTACTTCCTTCTGCACGGCGGCGCGCGTGGCGGTATGCAAGGCGACGCCCAGGCGGCAGCTGTGCACCGCTGGCTGGCCGGGGCGATTCGCGAGCTGGGCGTGCTGGTGGCTGAGACGACCGGCCACGACGCGTTCATCGAGCAGATTGGCGCAGTGAACCCCGAAGTCGTGTTCGTGCGCTTTGCCTCGTCGCCCACGCTCATTGACGTGCCAGATCACGACCAAAAGTTGGGCGAGGGCGCCGACGCCGTCAACGAGGCGACGCAACTGGTCGCGCAACTCACGCGGTTGTTTCCGGGCTTGCCGCTCGTGGCTGTGGGTTCCGCTGCCGATGGCCGCGCGATGCTGGCTGCCTTGCGCGCAGGGGTGAAGGATTTCGTCGATGTGGACGGCGCACCGGCCGAGGCCGTGCGCGTGGTGCGCCGCCTGCTGGCGGAGCGCGCATCGGCTGAGCCGACCCGCCGCGGCCGCGTGCTGGCCGTGTTGGGCGCACGCCCTGGCGTGGGCGCCACCACGTTGGCCACCAATCTGGCCACGCTCGTGCGCCGCACGTCGGCCAGTGACGTGATGCTGCTCGACCTGGGGCAGCCGCTGCGTGACGGCGCGCTGTACCTCAACGTGCAGACCAATTTCCATTTCGTTGAGGCTGTGCGCAACCTGCGCCGTTTCGACCAGGTGTTTGTACAGACCGCGCTGTCGCGTCATCCGAACGGGCTTGCCGTCCTGCCGCTGCCGATCTCGCTGGCGGAAATGCGCGACATTTCGTTCTCCGAAGCGCTCGGCCTGCTCAATCGGCTGCGTACGTTCTTCGACCTGCAGGTCGTTGACCTGGGCGGGTTCGGCAACATCGACTTCATCGCGCAGATCATCAAAGCCGCCGACGACGTGATGCTGGTAACCGAGCAGAGCGTCGGCGCCATTGTGTCGGCCGCCGAGCTGATGCAGGAACTCAAGAAGCGCGAAATTGACCGCGACCACCTGCACCTGACCATATCGAAATTCGACACGCGCCTGTCGTTGGACGCAGCGCAGATTGCCGAGCGGCTGGAGATCCCCTCGGTGCTGACCGTGCCGAACCGCCGCGAAGCGCTGGTGATCGCCTCCAACCAGGGCGCGATGCTGGCCGAGACCCACCCCACGGATGCCTATGTGCGTGCGCTAGCCCAGATTGCCCAGACGCTGGGCTATGCGCAGCAGAGTGAGCGCGCGTCAGGTGTGTCGAGCTGGGTGTCTGGCGTGAGTGCGCGGCTGGGCGGGCGCTTTGGCGGGCGCTCCAAACGCAAGTCGGCAGACGCCACTGAACTGGATATCGGTACCACCGAACGGAACGCGACATGACCCAACCCATCGAGTTCTCCAACCAGGCGGACGCCGGCCACGGCGTGTTTGCCGTCTCGCAGGCCTTCCAGGACATCAAGGAAGCCGCGCACGAACACCTGCTGACGCGCATCGAAGAACTTGGCGCCGAGTTCGGTCGTTGGTCGCGCACGGCCATCCAGCGTTTTGTCGATCTGGAAGTGGAAGGCTTCACGCGTATGCGCCGCATCCCCGTCAACGAGACGGAGGTGCGGCAGATTGCCGAGGCGCTGACCAAGGAGTTGGCCGGCTTTGGCCCCATCGAAGACCTGCTGGCCGACCCGGCGGTGGAAGACATTCTCGTCAACGGTCATCTGGACGTGTACGTGTCGCGTCACGGCATTCTCGAGCGCATTCCGGTGCGCTTTTCCGACAACAACCACCTGCTGCGCATCGTGCGTCGCATCCTCGCGCCGATCGGGCGCCGGTTGGATGAGTCGAACCCGATGGTCGATGCGCGCTTGCCCGACGGCGGCCGCATCAACGTGGTCATTCCGCCGCTGGCCCTCGAAGGGCCAGTGGTGTCGATCCGCAAGTTTCGAAAAGACCCGCTCAAGCCGGAAGACCTGCTCGGCCTGGGCACCATGAGTGAAGAGATCGGTGCGCTGATCGAATCTGCTGTGCGCGCCCGATGCAACATCCTGGTGAGTGGCGGTACCAGCTCGGGCAAGACCTCGCTGCTTAACGCGATGGCGTATCACATTCCCGAGGTCGAGCGCGTGATCACGATTGAGGACACGGCCGAACTGTCGCTCAACCACCCGCACGTGGTGCGCTTGGAAAGCCGGCCGGGCGGATTCGAGGGCACGGGCGTCGTCACGATTCGGGAGCTGCTGCGCAACAGCCTGCGCATGCGGCCCGACCGCATTATCGTGGGCGAAGTGCGTGGCGGTGAAGTGCTGGAGATGCTGCAAGCCATGAGCACCGGCCACGATGGCTCGATGGGCACCATTCACGCCAGCAGCCCGCGCGAATGCCTCTACCGGCTGGAGATGCTGGCGGGCTTTGCCGGCTTCCAAGGCAGTGAGGTGAGCTTGCGCCGGCAGATCACCAACGCCATTGATTTCATCGTGCAGATCGGGCGGTTGTCCAACGGTAAGCGCCGCATCCTGTCGATCACGGAAGTGACGGGGCTGGGGGACAACATCATCTCCACGCAGGAGCTGTACCGCTACGAGCCCTACATTGGCCCGGACGGCGAGGAGGTCGACCGCTGGACGGCGCTCGGCCTGCAGCCGCATTCGCCCAAGCTGGCCCGCATGCGCAATAGCGAGGGCGGCGGGATGGACGGTGGCATGACCGGATTCGGCGGCGGAGGCCGTTTCCATGTCTAGCATGACGCTCTGGTTCGGTTGCCTCGCGCTGCTCCTGATGGGCGCATCGCTCATGCTGTGGGCGGAGGCCGTGCGCCGTCGCGAGCGCGAGGCATCGCGCAGCTTCGTGCGCGCACAGACCGAGCAGATCAATGCGCGTTATCAACCGAATGTGGAGCCCGTGCCGGCAAGCGTGCCCGATTCGCTCAATCGCGCCTGGCACGATGCATTGCGCCGCGCCGATATCGAGCCGAGCCGGCGTTTTTACGTGCTGCTGATTGGCCCAGCGCTGTTGATTGCGCTCGCGGTCTGGGCGATGTCGAGCGCGCTTTCGGCCCTGACCGCGCTGGCACTGTATGTCTTGATCGTTGCGTTCCTGTTTTGGAATCGCACCCGGAAGATGAACGAGCGCCTGCTGGCGCAATTGCCAGGCTTTCTCGATGGCGTGGTGCGGCTGATGAGCATTGGCAGCGCGGTACCCGCGGCGTTTCAGGCGGCGAGTGCAAATACCGAGCAGCCGTTGCGCAACTGCCTGATCGCCATCACGCAGATGCAGCGCGCCGGCAAAGACCTCGACGCAGCGGTGCTGACCGTCGGCCAGCAGTACCGCGTGAACGAACTGGTCCTGCTGTCGTCGGTGCTGCGCCTGGCATTGCGCTACGGCGGGCGGGCCGACATTGTGATGGAGCGCACGGCTGCATTCATGCGTGACCGGCAGCAAGCCCAGCGCGAGCTGTTTGCACTGTCGGCGGAAACGCGGTTGTCCGCATGGATCATCGGCTTGCTGCCGATCGTGGTGGGCGGTGTCATCGTCATGTTCAACGCGGCGTACATCATGTCGATGTGGCGCGACCCGTTCGGCAAGACGTTGATTCTCACGGCCTTCGGCATGGAAGTGCTGGGTGCGGTCATGCTGGCCAAGCTGGCGAAATCGGTCTGAGGAGGGCGCATGGACGACACCTTGATCACCCTCAGCCTGACCGCGGCGGCGGCGGGCGTGCTGGTATTCGGCGGGCTCGCGGTGCGCGCAACGCTCACGCGACATCGCAGCGCACGCAAGCTCGATACGGCGCTGTCCGACATGCGCGCGACGGCGGCCAACCCCGCCGCAACCGCCGCGTCGCCGGTTGTGCAGCCCGCCGCCAAACCCCGCCCGCACGGCCCGCGTGAAGCGCAGCAGCTCCAGCAACAGATTGCCAAGGTTGGACAACGGTGGATCGACACCGGCCTGGGCCGCCGCATCGTGACGGAGGAAGACCGCAAGCTGCTTGAAGAATGCGGCTACTACGGCGAACACGCCCGCACCGTCTTTGGTGGGACCCGTATCCTGCTGCCGCCGCTGCTTGCTGTGTTCGGCGCATTGCATGCGTCATCGCTCCTGTTTGTGTTCGTGTTCGGCTTTGTCGGCATCGCGTTGGGCTACCTTGCTCCGAAGTGGCTGCTCGGGCGCCGCAAGGAAACCCGCCGGCGCCGTATGGACGATGAGCTGCCCGTCATGGTCGACATGCTGCGGCTGCTGCAGGGCGTCGGCTTGTCAATTGACCAGAGCCTGCAGGTGATCGCTAACGAGTTCCACAGCATGCTGCCCGTGCTGGCGGGCGAATTTGGCCGCGCCAACCAGCAGTTCGCCTCGGGCCGCCCCCGCGAGCAGACACTGCTGCGCATTGCGCGCCTGTTCGACAACGAAGACCTGAAGGGCCTGATTACGCTACTCACGCAGGTGGATCGCTTCGGCGGCGCAGTGCAGGAGCCGCTGCGGCAGTTCGGTGGGCGTCTGCAGGAGAACCGCCGCGCGCGCCTGAAGGAGCGCGTGGGCAAGCTGACCGTGCAGATGACGATGATCATGGTCATGACGCTGTTGCCCGCGTTGCTGATCGTCACTGCGGGGCCGGGCTTCATGGGCGTCATGCGCAGCTTGCAACACACCGGGGGACATTGAGATGACACGCTTCCCAAACACCGCGCGCGCCAGCTGGGCCGGCGTGGCCATGTTGACAATCCTCCTGGCTGGCTGTGGCTCGATGGCCACGTCCGACATGAGCCTGCGCGCCGATGCCGATATTGAAATGGCACGTCAGCGCCAAAGCCAGGAGAAGTCCGAGATCACCAGTCCGGCGACGTATCTTTCGTTGATCCGCAAGATGCAGGAGCAGGGCCTGTACTACGCGTCGCTCGCGCATATCGATGCCTACCAGCAACGCTATGGCCGCGCGCCCGAAATCATGCTGCTGCGCGCGGATGCGCTGCGCGAAACCGATCAACTTGCCGCTGCCGATGCCGAGTACCGCGCGGTGGTGGGCGCCACCTCCGCCATGGGTGCAGGCACGCAAGGCGGATTGCTCAATGCCGCGGCCTGGCGTGGGCTGGGCATCGTTGCGGGGCGCCAGGGCAACTTTGCCGAAGCGGCTCGCCGGCTGCAGGTGGCGGCTCAGGCCAATCCGACCGACGCCAGCACCGCCAGCGATCTTGGCTACGCGCTCATGCGTGCTGGCGAGGTCGAGCAAGCCCGCGTGCCGTTGATGCAGGCACAGCAGATGGCCGCCGCCAGCCCGAAGATCGCGGGCAACCTAGTGATCTGGCTGACCGTGAACGATCGCAAGGGCGATGCTGCATCGCTCGCGTCGCATGCACAACTGACGGCCTCTGCCCTCAAGGCAGTCGATGACGACGTTGCCCGCGTGCGCGCTGCGTGGCGAGATCGCCGTATCGCTCGGGAAACCACGACGATGGCGCCGCGCGGCGTGGCAATGGGGCCTTCTGCCGCAGCGTCTGCTGGCGTCTCGGTCGCCGCCGCGGCGACCGCCACCCAAACATCGGCGCGCCCGCTGGCATTGCAGCGCGGTCGCCTGCTTGACACCTTGGAGGCTTCACAATGATTTCCCGCATCTTGATGGCCGCCGGTGTGGCGGCATGGCTGACGTGCGGCGTCGCCGGCGCCCAGGGGTTCTCGGGCAGCGACTCGCAGGGCGCCGCGGCGGCACCCAAGGTCGGCACCCACGTGAATGATGCGACGCGGGCGCTGTTCAAGGCGCAAGCCGAGGGCACCTACGCGGGCGAGTTCGTGCCGTTGCGAGGCGAGCAGGCAGCGCTGGCCTATCAGCGCTACCTCAATTCGTTCAATCAGGCCATGCCTGGCCTTGCACAGCAGAGCTCCGGAACGCGGGCGTCGACGGTCAACCTTGTCCAGCAGTCTGGGCGCTGATCTCTGCAAAACGTACCTCACGCTGTGACACGAGCCACCGCCCCCCGTCTTCGCCGAGCCGTCATGCTCCGCCGCCGCCTGCGTGGCGCGGTCAGCGTGATGACGGCCACTTTTATCGCCACGGTCGGGCTGGCGGTGTTGGTGTCGATCGACATCGGCAACCTGTTCTATCAGCAGCGCGCGCTGCAACGCTCGGCCGATCTGGCAGCGATGGCCGCCGTGCAGAGGCTTGACCTGCCGACCGCCGCACAACAGGCGGTGATGCAGAACGGACTGACAGTGGATGGCACCAATGTCACGCTGGCAGTCGTGCCAGGCGTTTGGGATGCCAGCGCGGGCACGGCGCCCACGTACTTCACCGCGCAGGCGGCCGTTGACGGCAACACCAACGCAGCGCAGGTGACGATCACGCAGAACGTGCCGTATTTCTTCATGGTGGGCCGGCGGCAACTGACGGCGACGGCGATTGCGAAGAACACATCCATCGTGGCGTTCTCGCTCGGGTCTGGGCTCGCCTCCGTCAATAACGGACTCCTTAACCAACTGCTCGGATACCTGCTCCACACGAACCTGAATATTGATGCCGTTTCGTATCAGGGGCTGGCCACGACCAATATCCGCCTGGCCGATCTTGCGGTGGCGCTGGGTGCGGGGTCGATGCAGGAACTGCTGTCGCTGTCGCCTAGCCTGGGGACTTTTTTCAATGCCGTGATCTCGGTGGCGTCGCAGTCCGGGCTGGCCGGCGTGTCGGTGGGTGGGGCAGGAGCCAGCAATGCGCTGTCGTTTGGCAGCGATCTGAATGTGCCGATCAATATTGGCGATGGAGGAGCCTCGTCGCCGGGCTTGCTGCAGGTGCTGGCGCTGGCGGGCAATGAACAGGCCGCACTCAATGCCACCGTCAACGTACTTGATCTCCTGACAACCGCTGCGCAGATTGCGAATAGCCAGTCGGCCGTGAATGTGGCGCCTGTTGTGCTCAACATCCTGGGGCTTGGGACGGTCACGCTATCGCTGAAGATCATTGAACCGCCGGCGATTGCTGTTGGGCCACCGGGGCAATTTTTGTCGGGACCGAACGCAGGGCAGTGGAGAACGCAAGCGCGGACGGCGCAAGTGCGGTTGGGTTTAGGCATCAATGCCAATGTGCTGGGGCTTGCCGGTATTACGTTGCCGATCGGTTTGCAGGTCGCGGGCGCCCAGGGGCACGCGAAATCGACCAGCTGCGTCGTTCCTCGTCAGAACTCGACAGCCACCATCTCCGTACAACCCCAGCCCGTTTCGCTGTGCATTGCTACAGGGGCGGATACGGCGGTAAGTGGCGCGTTGAATTGCGCATCGGCCGCACCGGCGCCTCTCGTCACTCTGCTTGGGATTGGTGCAGTCAGTATTAAGGCCAACGTGTCGCCGACCCCCAATTCGGGGTGGGCTGACGAAACCATCGCGGCCACTCAGATCGGTTTGAATCCGCAGACCGATACAAGCGGCAATTCACCACCGCGTGTGAGTACGCAAGCAGTGTTTGGCTCTGTCCTGAACAGCAACCTTGATCAGCTGCAGTTGACCGTCCTGGGAATTCCACTTGGGCCGATCGGTACGGCGATTCTGTCTCCGGTGCTGGCTCTGATCGGCTCGACGCTCGACGCCATCCTGACCCCTCTACTCGAAGTCCTCGGCATCCAACTCGGCTACGCCGACATCAAACTCCTCTCGCTCGACTGCGACGCCGTCGAGTTGGTTTACTGACATGGAAGCGACGACATGAAAACCGATCGCTGGGCGTACGAAACGCTTGAGATTTTTGTCTGGGAAGGCCGCCACGACATTGCCGATCGTGTAGCGCGGTTCATGGCGCCGTTCGGGGCGGAGGTCATCCGCGCGGGCGGTATCGATTTTCAACCGGCCGAGCCTCGGCTGAAGCCTGCGGTGGCGGTGATCAGCGCGTCGGTAGTGGAAAGCGGTGGCTTTACGGTGCTCGACTGGCAGGCTGCGCAAGGCATGCCGGTGATCTGGGTGGCGGCGGATACGCAGCATGATTCGAGCCGCTTCCCACCCGAATACACGTACGTGCTGGGTCCGGATTTTGGCGCCACCGAGCTGCGCGCGCAGATCAGCAAGGTCCTGCCGTCGATGTCGTCTGCGCAGGCCCAGGCGCAGGATCAGAGCGACCTCGTGGCCGCATCGCCGGCCATGCATGGGTTGCTGGAGCAGGTCGATACCTTTGCCGATTGCGACAGCAACGTCATGCTCTACGGCGAAACCGGCGCCGGCAAGGAGCGTATTGCGCGCCTGCTGCACGACAAGAACAGCGTCTACGGCAAGGGGCCATTCGTGGCGGTCAACTGCGGTGCGATTCCCGACGGGCTGTTCGAATCGCAGTTCTTCGGCCATGCCAAAGGCGCGTTCACGGGCGCCATGTACGCGCATCGCGGCTACTTTGAACAGGCCAACGGCGGCACGCTGTTCCTCGATGAGCTGGGCGATCTGCCGCTGTACCAGCAGGTGAAGCTGTTGCGCGTGCTGGAAGACAGCGAATGCACGCGGTTGGGTTCGACGGTGCCGGTCAAGCTGGATTTCCGGCTGGTAGCCGCCACCAACAAGAACCTGCGCGAAATGGTCGCCACGGGCAAGTTCCGCGCAGATCTGTACTTCCGTCTGGCTGTGATCGAGCTGCGCATCCCCAGCCTGGAGCAGCGCGGGGCGGACGACAAGATCGCGCTGCTGCTTTCCTTCCTGCAGCATTTGCTGGGCGACAAGACCTTCAATGCCATGCCGCCGGTGCCGGAATGGGTGCGTACCTCGGTCACTCGCGCCTACTTTGCCGGCAACGTGCGCGAGCTGCGCAACCTGGCAGAGCGCATCGGCATCACGCTGCGCCAGTTCGGTCGCTGGGACGAAGCCCGTATCTTGCCGCTGTTTGCCGGCCTGCAGCGCGATGCCTTCGAGCGCGAAGGCGGCAATGGCGGCTATGGCGAGCGCAGTGGGGGCGGCAATGGCGGCGAAGAAGAACGCCGCCGTATCCTGGCCGCGCTGGATGCCAACAACTGGCGCCGCCAGGACACCGCCGCTACGCTTGGCATCAGCCGCAAGGTGCTGTGGGAAAAGATGCGCAAATTCCAGATTGCCGACGGCGAAGCCGAGCTGCGCGAGCTGGAGTGACGCCATACAACACCCTACTGCGCGGCGGGCGTCCGGCTCGCCACTTGGGGAGGCGGATCGCGTATAGTTTTCGGCTGCAACACCTGCGCAGAATCCACAGGGTCGAGATGAGAACACAACAACAATCAGGGAAAGCGTCGCACCAGGCGTTTCAGAGGGGATTGGCCATCGCGGCCGCAGTCGCAGTGATGGCCGGTACGGCCGCCTGCACATCGGCCGTAGCGCAGAGCCCAGCCGCACCGCCCACAGCCATTGCCCCCATTGCTGCCGCCGCGCCCGTGCCGGCCTTGACCGCCACGGTTGGCCAGCCGGCGGCAACGGCACCCGCCGCCAGCGCGCCAGCGATGCCCGGCAGCGCGGCCCGCTCTGGCGGCCCGGCTCCGAGCAGCGCTGTATTCGAGCTGCAACAGCGCATGCAGGCGCACGAACTGTCGGAGCTTCGAACCACGTACAACGGTGCCTACGGCGCCAGCCTGTTGTTTGCCCAGAGTGACCTGACGTACTACGTCACGCTGTTCCAGCAGAAAGACCTCTGGCGCGTCATCAAGACCACCAACGAAGCCTTTGCCGAACGTCTGTACAACGACTTCGCCAGGCAGACCCGCACGATGGCCGATCTGGAGCTGCAGCGCATCCGCCTGGAAGCCCAGAAAGAGCGTTCCGAGCGCCAGATTGCCGCCCAGCAGGAAAAGCTCCGTGGTCTGAAGACCGACCTGGACATCCAGCGTCAGCAGCAGGCCCAGGCGCAGGAGCGGCAGAAGACTGCCCGGACCGAAGCCGAAGCGCTGGATATCGAACGCCGCGCCGCTCGCGCCCGCGTAGACGAATTGCAGCGTCAGATCCGCGAACTCGAAGCACAGGTCAACGCGCCGTTCAGTCCACAGCCGCGCCGGCGCTGATTCAACGCTTCACCTCATCCCCAGATCGGGCGGCCTACGGGTCGCCCGGTTCACTTTTAGGGGGCGGCATTCAAACATGGCGACTTTGTTTGATGCGGAGCGGGGCGGCGCGTACATTGGCGGACAACCCATTTTCGCAGTCGACCGCGCATGCGTTCCGCCTCCGAGTTACCCGCCAATGCTTCGCCCGCAGCGGCGGCGCCCATCCCGCAGCCCAAGGGGCTGCCGTGGCTGGGCAACCTGCTTCAACTGCCCAAAGACCGGCTGGCCCAGACACTTCTGGAAACCAGCCGGCAGTTTCCCCAAGGCCTTTACCAGCTCGACTTTGCCGGGCGGCGCGTGCCGTTCGTCTATTCCGCCGATCTGGTGGCCGAACTGTGCGACGAAACGCGCTTTCGCAAGCTGATCGGGCCGCCGCTGTCGTTCCTGAGGGCGGGGGCGGGCGATGGCCTCTTCACCGCGCATCAGGACGAGCCCAACTGGGGCAAGGCGCATCGCATTCTGCTGCCGGCCTTCAGCCAGCGCGCGATGAAGGGCTACTTCGACGTCATGCTTGAAGTGGCCAACGCGCTGGCCGAAAAATGGGCGCGCCAGGGGCCCGACGCCGATATCCCCGTGGCCGACGATATGACGCGGCTCACGCTCGACACCATCTCGCTGGCGGGCTTTGGATACCGCTTTGATTCGTTCAACACGCCGGAGCTGCATCCGTTCCTGGCGGCCATGGTGGGTGTGCTGTCCGAAGCCATGGGCAAGCTCACGCGCCTGCCGCTCAAAGACCGCTTCATGCGCGAGCACCATCGCCGGTTTGCGCACGACGTGGCCGCCATGCATCAATTGGTGGACGAGGTAATCCGCGCGCGCCGTCAGGCAAAAGATGGCGGCGTCGGCGCAAGCGACCTGCTTGGGTTGATGCTCAACGCGCGCGATCCGGTGTCTGACGAGCCTTTGGATGACACCAACATCCGCTTCCAGGTCATCACCTTCCTGATTGCGGGGCATGAAACCACGAGCGGCCTGCTGACTTTTGCGATGTACATGCTGCTCCGCCATCCGGCGGTGCTGGCGCAAGCGTACGCGGAGGTTGACCGCGTGCTGCCGGGCGATACCGTGCCGCAGTATGCGCACCTCGCGCAGCTCGACGTGATCGAGCGCGTGCTGAAGGAAACGCTGCGCCTGTGGCCGACCGCCCCGAGCTTTGGCGTGGCGCCGTATGAAGACACACGCATTGGCGGCCGGTACGCCATCCGCAAGGACCAGCGCGTGGTGACCGTGCTGCTGGCCCTGCATCGCGACCCGGCGGTGTGGGACCGCCCTGAAGTCTTCGATATCGACCGTTTCCTGCCAGAGAACGAAGCCAAGCTCCACCCGCATGCCTACAAGCCCTTCGGCAACGGCGAGCGCGCCTGCATCGGCCGCCAGTTTGCGTTGACGGAAGCCAAGCTCGCGCTGGCGGTGATCCTGCAGCGCTTTGCGTTGTCCGACCCGTACGATTACGGCTTCCATATCAAGGAAACGCTGACGCTCAAACCGGACGGTTTCCGCCTGCGCGCGCGGCTGCGCAATGCGCGGGAGCGGCTGTCGATCGCCATGCCTTCGCGCACGGAGGTGGTCACACGAAACGACGCCGAAGCCGCACTCGCCGGCGGCGGCGAACCGATGCATGTGCTGTACGGCGGCAGCCTGGGCACCTGCCAGGACATCGCCGAGCAGCTTGCCGCCACCGCATCACGGGCCGGCTTCGACGCCAAGGTGGCGCCGCTGGATGCGATTGCCGACGCGCTGCCGCAGCAGGGCGTGCTGATCGTGGTGGCCGCCACGTACAACGGCCGCGCGCCGGACAGCGCCCGCACGCTGGAGGCGCGCCTGGATGCCGCCGATGCGCTTACGCGGCAGGCAACAGGATTGCGCTATGCGGTGCTTGGCTGCGGCAACTCGCAATGGCCCGCGTTCCAGGCCTTTCCAAAGCGGGTGGAAGCGATGCTTGCGGCAGCCGGCGCACAAGCCATCGTGCCGCGCGGCGAGGCTGACGGCAACGCCGGTTTCGATGCCGCCGTTGATGCCTGGACGCGCGGCCTGTGGAGCGCCCTGGGTGCCCGCCAGGCGCAAACCGATGGCCCCTCCGTCCACGTCGACTATCTCGCTCCCGACGCCGTGCGCGCCGCCACGCTGCCGCCGGCCGCCCGCGCGATGACGGTGCTGGCCAACGAAGAACTCATCAGCGACCCCACCGGCCTGTGGGACTTCACACAGGAAGCCCCGCGCGGCCCCACGCGTCACCTCACCATGCGGTTGCCTGACGGCGTGACCTACGCTACCGGAGACCACCTCGCCGTCTATCCGCGCAATGCCGACGACCGAGTCGACGCGGCCATCGCGCGACTCGGGCTGGAGGGCGACGCGCTCGTCACGCTGACTGCGCGCCATGCGCACGTGCGGCACTTGCCGCTCAACCGAGCGGTGTCCGTGCGCCAACTGCTGCGTGATTTCGTCGAGCTGCAGGACACCGCCACCGTGCGCGACATCACCGCGCTGCATGCGGCCACGCGCTGTCCGTTCACGCGAGGCCAACTTGCGGTCTGGCTGGAAGGCGACGACGCAGCGCAGCGCTTCGACCAGGACATTCAAGTCGCGCACGTGAGCGTGCTTGACCTGCTGATCCGCTTCCCTGCGATTGAATTGACGCTGGAGGCGTTTCTCGCGCGGCTTGGCGCAATGCGACCGCGCTTCTACTCCATTGCGTCGTCGACACGTGTGTCGCCGGGCGTGGCAGCGCTCACGGTGGGCACGGTGTCGGGGCCAGCGTGGTCTGGAGTCGGCACGTATCGCGGTACGGCATCGAACTACCTGATGACGCTGCCTGCAGGCGCAGAGATCGCTGCCGCCGTGCGCACGCCCAACCCGCCGTTTGCCCCCGACGCCGATGCCGGTAAGCCAATGGTGCTGATCGGCGCCGGAACGGGCATCGCGCCGTTCCGAGGTTTCCTGGAAGAGCGCGCCGCGCAGCAGGCGGCAGGGGAGGCGGTGGCAACGTCGCTGCTGTGTTTCGGCTGCCGCCACCCCGAGCACGACTTTCTGTACCGCGACACCTTGCGTGCGTGGGAAGACGCAGGCCTGGTGCGCGTTTTCCCGGCATATTCATGTGTGGCCCATCATCCGCATCGCTTCGTGCAGCATGCGCTGTGGGATGCGCGCGAAGCCGTATGGGCGGCGTTCGATGCGGGCGCCACGTTGTACGTGTGCGGCGACGGCCGTGCGATGGCGCCGGCGGTGCGCGACACGCTGATCCGCATGCACCAGGCGCGCTACGGTAGCGACCTTGCGACCGCGTCTGACTGGTTGACGGCGCAGATGCAATCCGGCCGCTACCGCCAGGACGTCTTCAACTGAGGCTGCAGACCGAGGCATTGGTGTTGCGGCACTGCCGCATTGACGGCCCCGCTTGAGCAGGGGCGCGGGTGCCCCATGTTACGATTTGCCCCTCGGAGCACCGCGCTTTTGGCCCAGCGACGCCCTGTCAGGCGCGTCCGGCGCAGCGGCTCCACGAGGAGAAATGAAAATGTGGCGCCGAATCAAAGCGTCCTGGATGGCGATCTTTCTGGTCACCCTGCTGGGTGTCGGGTACTTGTGGATGTACCGTTTTGAGCCGCTGCTCTCTGGCGAAGCCGGCAGTGATGTGTTCGTGTGGGACCGCTGGACCCACCGCGTCTGTGCGCTGACCGACAACGGTGAAGCCACTGAATGGCGGTGCGACAACGCCATGGAAACCGACGGCTCCAGCAGCAACACCAACTCGGATGTCTCGATCCGGAAGCGCATGCGCGACGCCGTCCAGCGCATCAATCTGTAAATCCTGAATCCCACGCCCGCCGTTCGTTGCGGGCGTTTTTTTCCCCTGATTGTTATCCCTTGCTGGGTTCAGCCGCGTCCACCAATTCCGGCGAGGGCACGGGTGGGAGCTTGCGCACCTGCGCTGTTTCCATGCGGCCCTGACGCTGGAACGGCCCAAGGTTTTGGGGCTGACCGGATTCCAGCGCGCGTTCAATGGCGGCCAGCACGCGCACGTCGGCCAGGCCTTCTTCACCGTTCGGTTCGGGCTCCCGGTTGCGGAGGATGCAATCGGAGAAGTACTGCAGCTCGCCGCCAAACTGGTCGGTGGCGTCGAAGGCTTGTTCGTGCGTCTTGCCGTCGATTGTGGCGCGGTATTTCAGCCCGACGCCAAACATGAAGCCGGGCGAGACTTCCAGGTCCCCCTTTGTGCCGAGGATGCGGTACTGGTCCATGCTGGCGCCGCTGTAGCTGACCACGAACTGGGCGATGCGGTGGTCGGCAAAGCGCAGCGTCACGCTGACGGTGTCATCGAAGTTGAAGGGCAGCTCGGGGTCGCGCACGCCGCACGCTGAAACCTCCACCGGTTCTTCGCCAAACAGATTGCGCACCGCGTTGATGGGGTACACGCCCATGTCCGACACAGGCCCGGCCCAATAGCCGTGGCTGGCGCGGTGGTTGGACGGCGCCACGGATTGGCTGAACATGGCCGAAAACGCGCGGATGCGGCCCAGCTTGCCTGCGCGCACGAGTTCAATGGCGGCCAGCGTGGCGGGCTCAAAGTGCAGCCGATAGGCGATCATCAATTTTGCGTTGCCGTTGCGGGCCGCTTCGATCATCGCCTCGCAATCCGCCTCGCTGGTTGCCATGGGCTTTTCAAGCAGGACGTGGATGCCACGCTGCAGGGCGGGCAGGGCGTACTGCCGGTGCATGTCGTTGGGCAGCGCGAGGTAGATCGCGTCGATATCTCCGGAGGTGAGCAGTTGGTCGTAGTCGGCATAACCGTGCACGTGCCCGATGCCGTAGCGGTCGGCCAGTGCCGTGGCTTTGACCTCATCCCCGGTAACTAGCGCGGTGACGACGGAGTTGCCGCTCTGTGCCACGCCCGGCAGAAACGCGGCTTGGGAAATCCAACCGGCGCCGACCACGGCATAACGCACAGGACTCTGAACGGTACTTGCAGGAGCGGCTTGCGGCTCACGTTCGGCCTCATGAAAAGCGGTAGACATGACAATTCCTTTGCAATCGTTGCGCACGGGGCATGCCGATGCCGTGGTGCGGCGCGCTTGGCCGTGCGGGTTCTAACTGACTAAGCAAAGGTGGTGCCCGGTGAGTGCAAAAGGCGTTGTACCGGGCTACAGTCGAACGCCGTGCCGTGCGCTCAGGCGTGCTCGGCGCGGCTGTCGGCTGGGGCTTGGTCGCGCTCGGTCATGCCGTAGTCGCGCACCACGTGGGCGATGCGCAACCGATAGTCGGCAAATGCGTGGTCGCGGCCGGCGTGCTGTGCGCCGCGGTGCTGCTCCATGTTGCGCCAGGCCTTGACGGCCTCTTCATCGCGAAAGAACGACAGCGAAAGCATCTTGTCTGGGTTGGTGATGCTCTGGAAGCGCTCCACCGAGATAAAGCCGTCGACCTGCTCAAGCAGCGGCTTCAAACGCGCGGCGAGGTTGAGGTAGGTGTCGCGCTGGCCCGGTGCGGGCTCGACTTCGAAGATGACAGCGATCATGGCAAGTCTCCTGGGGTGTTTTCGCAGCGGTTTCGTTGTTTGCAATTTCAAGCGTGAAAGCTGGGAATGCGCGCGTTGGGCGACGGGCGATACGCCACCTCACCAAGGCTGGCGAGCCACCGGTCGATATCCGGCAGGCTCAGCAGATGCAGCACCGCTTCGCGCGCGATGGTGGTTGCCAATGCATCGGCGGGGCAGCGGTGCACGCCGCCGCCGAACGTCCACAGGCGCGGCTCTGCGCGGTCGATGTCGAAACGTAGCGGGTCCGGGTTGGCTGTGCCATCGACGTTGGCAGCGGCCAGCAGCACCAGGATCTTGTCGCCCGCGCGCAGCGACTGGCCGAGCAGCACAACATCGTGCGCGACAAAGCGGCGCGTGTTCTGCACAGGCGCGTCGCGGCGCAGGATCTCGCGCACGAAGGGCTCGATGGCGTGCGGTTGTGCGCGCAGCCGTGTCGCCAAGCCAGCGTGCCGGGACAGCGCGACGATGCAGTTGCCGAGCAGCCCGGCGCAGGCGTCGTAGGTTTGCGCGAGCAGGGCAGCGAGGTTGGTGATCTCGGCGTCGCCGTCATCATCACCGCTAGCGAGCGGGGAGTCGGTAAAGCGGCGCTGCAGGCGGTCGACGGCGGCATCTGCTTGTGCAACGGCTGCTGCGCTGGCACCCGGGCCGAGCGCGGCCAAGTACGCGGCAATGTCAGCCTGGCAGGCAGGCGCATCGGCGTGATCGCCCAGCAGCGTTTGCGCGATCGTGGCGAGCGGCACGGCGAAGTGGGCATCGGTCTCCAGCGCAGCGGGCAGATGCGTTGCATCGGGCAGCGCAGTGCGAGCATGCCGCTGCGCGCGGCCGGCCAGCGCCGACACATCCAGCCGGCCCAGCGCGGCCATCACCTTCGCCTTGCGCGCGCTGTGGTCCGGTCCGTCGATCTGGCGCACGAGGCGCCCGAAGAATGCGCCGGTGGCTGTTGCGGCCACGGCCCTGGGCACGGGTTCATCGGCCGGCCGTACGCGGCAGGCAGCGCTGCCGAGCACAGCGTCCACGGCTTCGGCGCTGGCGGCCACCCACCAGCCGAGGGCGGCATCGAAGAAGAATGGGCGCTTGGCGGCAAGTTCAGCGTGATAGGGGGCCGGGTCGGCATGCACGATGGCTTGCAGCGCGTCGGCGGGCGGGGCGATGTCCATGGCAGTCATCAGCGTGGGGCGCGGGAGTAAGATGGCGCCCATTGTCTGGACTGCCCGCCCGCGTGTCACGCGCCAACAGTTTGGTCTCCATCGAACCATGACCGCATCTTCCCGAGCCACGGAATCGACCACTCAGCCTGACATCGGCCGCGTGGCCGCCACCATTGGCGACCCCACCCGCATCCGCATGCTGCTGCTGTTGATGGAAGGCCGCTCGCTTACCGCCAAGGAACTCGCCTACGGGGCCGGCGTGGAGCCCGCCACGGCCAGCGCGCACTTGCGCCGGCTTGAGACCGATGCGCTCATCACTTCGCTGTCCAGCGGGCGCTACAAATACTTCGGGCTGCGCTCGCCGGCGGTGGCGGAGATGATCGAATCGTTGCTCGTCGTCGCGCCAGAAAAGCCGGCCGACCCACGACGCTCGACCGTGCCCGAAAACCTGCGAGCGGCGCGCCTGTGTTACGACCATCTGGCGGGTCAGCTTGGCACGGAGGTCTCGGAGAAACTGCTGTCGCGCGGCTGGCTAATGCAGCTCGATGAAACGCACGGCGCCTATGACGTGACGCCCGAGGGTGAGCAGGCGCTGGCTGCCATCGGCGTCGATGTGAATGCGCTGCGCAACGGCCGACGCCGCTTTGCTTACGGTTGCATGGATTGGAGCGAGCGGCGCCCGCATCTGGCCGGTGCGCTCGGGGCCGCAGTGGCAGAACGCTGCATCGCACTGGGGTGGCTGGCGCGGCAGAAGCATTCGCGCGCACTGAGCATGACCGAAACCGGGCAGCGCGAATTGCACGCGTGGCTGCACACGGCGTAGATTTGGCCGCCGTGCGTTAGCTGCCTTCGCGGACCGTCTTTACGTAGTCGCGCTGGAACACGCACATGCGCAAGGCATTGTGATACGCACCGTTGCTGAAGAACTCTTCGATCAGTTCGCCTTCGCGCTGGAAGCCGCATTTCTCGTACACGTGGATCGCACGTTCGTTCTCCACATCGACGACGAGATACAGCTTGTGCAGATTCAGCACCATGAATGCATAGTCGATTGCCAGTCGCGTTGCGGTTGATGCATAGCCGTGACCTTGCCAGCCGGGCGCGATGATGATCTGGAATTCGCCGCGGCGGTGGATGTAGTTCAGCTCCATCAGCTCGACCAGACCCACGGCTTCGCCGGCGTCGTTCTCGCAGATGAAGCGGCGCTCGCGCTGGTCGTGCACGTGGCGGTCGTAGAGTTGTGAGAGTTCGGTGAAGGTTTCGTATGGTTCTTCGAACCAGTAACGCATGATCTTCGCGTCGTTGTTCAACTCGTGCACGAAACGCAGGTCATTGCGCTCCAGAGGGCGCAGGGAAAGGTCGCGGGATTTCTCGATCACCATGGTGTTGTCCTTGTTGTGTTGAGGCGCCCGACATCGCGTCGACGCCCCTACGTTTTCAGCAAGGACGTGTCGCTGCGGATGTGTTTTTGCGCTGCGGTTGCGCGCGACGGCGCCGATCCAGATACAGCCACCATCCCGTTGCCGCAAACACCGGCAGCATCAATGCTCCGATCAACACTAGCACGACGCCGATCGGCCCGAAGTAGCGTCCATTGTGAAGCGGCAACATGCCGGCCAGCAGACGTTGCATTGGCGGTTTGCTTGCGAAGGATTCGTTGCGGATGACCGCGCCGGTGCTGGCGTCTATCGTCAAGCTGTTGAAGGCGCGGTCGTGCGGTGCGTCGGCGGGAAGCCAGTTGATATCGACTTTGCCGGTATGGGCGTCGTCGATACGGAGGGTGGCAGTTCTGTAATTGGACGCGTTGGCCAGAAAAGCGTTCCAAGTGCGCGCCAATGCCGCACCTCCGAGCGGTTGTCGCACGCCTTCCAACGGTTTTGCCTTGGCGGCGACAGGCATGCCGGCAAAGCGCTGCAGGCCATCGCGGTACCAGTCATACGCCCAATACAGCCCGCCGAAGGCGGCCAGCAAATACAGCGGCAGCACCAGCGTGCCGATGACGGTATGTACATCCCACCAGCGGATGCGGCCAGCGCGGCTCCAGCGGATGACCAGCCAGCTTCGCCAGTTCGTTACGCGGCGCGGCCAGCGCAGGTACAAACCCGACAGTGCCATCACGACGAGCCCAATCGTGCTGGCCCCCACGATCTGCTTGCCGATCTCATCAGCAAGCAACGTCCGGTGCAGCAGCTTGACGGTGGCAAAGAAACGCTGGGCTCGCGCCTCGGGCAGCAACGTGCCGGTGGCGGCATCGATGTAGCGCAGCTCCCCGCGGCTGCTGCCGCCGTGTTTGCCGGGTGGCCACGCATACCAGACGCGCCACGGCTCGGTTGGGTCGGATGCGGCAGTGATGAAGGTGACAGGGCGCTCGGGCACGGCAGCGCGGGCCTGCGCGGCCACCTGCGGCAGCGTTGGCGCGGGGCCGGTGCGCGCGGGCAGGCTAAGCACGCCGGGGTTGAGCGCCCGCAGCAGTTCGTCTTCGTACGCCATCAGGGCGCCGGTGGCGCCAACGATGGCCAGCACCACACTGGCTGACAACCCGATCAGCCAGTGCAGGCGGAAGAGTACCCGTCGCAGCATTGCGTTTGCCGCTTACATCTTGTAGCGCACGCCCAGCAGCGCCATGCGCGGGGCACCCGGCATGTTGTAGTTCTCTGCGCCGCCGTGCGCCGACACGTAGTACGCGCGGTTGAACAGGTTCTGCAGGTTCAACGTGACATCAACGTGCTTGCTGCGATAACCGGCGCCCAGGTCGACGGTCATGTAGCCGGGCAGCGTTGTCAGGTTGTACTGCGATGCATAACGCGCAGCTTCCGCACGCACGCCGCCGGCTACGTAGAAGCCGTTCGGCAGATCGTGCTTCAGCCATACCGAGCCGCTATGCCGCGGTGTGAGCGACGGCTGATTGCCGTTGACGGCTACGCCGCCGCTGCGGTCGTTCGGGTTCTCCAGGCGGCCGTTTAGGTAGGCATAGCTCGCCATCAGCGACCAGGTTTTCACAATCTCGCCCGTGAACGACAGCTCCAGGCCGCGCGTGCGCTGCGTGCCGATGGGCACACCCAGCAGCGTGACGGGATCTGCCGCCGTCAGGTTGGTCTGCTTCATGTCGAACAGCGCGGCCGTGACGCTTGCACCGGCCGACAGATCGTACTTGGCGCCAATCTCGTAGTTCGTGGTCGATTGCGGGGCCAGTGCGCCGCTGTTGGGGAAGAACGTAAAGCTATCCGCCAGCGGCTGGAACGAGCGGCTGTACGACGCGTACAGCGAAAGCGGCTCGATCGGGTGATACACAACGCCCAGGCGCGGGCTGACCGGCTTGTCGGTGCGAGACAGATCCACATTGCGCGCGGTCAGGTCGTCGCGGCTTTGCTTGAGGATTTCATAGCGCAGGCCGGCGAGCACCGTCCATTGCGGTGAGAACTTGATCAAGTCCTGCACGTACGCCGCATACGTCTCGTTGTGCGAGAGGCCGTAGTTGGTGGGCACTGCGTTGCCGGGTACGGTCGGCAACACCTGCAGCGTCGGGTTGAAGAGGTTGTAGGTCGTGCTGCCCGGCGCGCCGGCCACGCGGTCGCTCTTGTCCTGGTAACCCAGCTCGATGCCGTACAGCAGCGTGTGCTGGATGCCCCAGGTTTCGGCCTTCTGCGTCAGCTCGTTCTGCCACAGCGTGCCGCGGTCGCTGCGGTTGCGCTGGTTGACGGAGAGCGTGACGGTCGGGATCGGCCCATCGGTGACGCGGCTGACGGTCGTGTAGTTGTTGCGGCCGAGCGAGTATTCGTAGTTGCGCACGACGCTATGGAACGACCATTTGTCGTTGAAGCGGTGGTCCAGCGTGCCGGTCACGCTCTTGACGGTGGACTCGACATTGCCGGCAGCCGCATTGGCGGAGCCATAGCGTGTCTCGATCGGTACGTCGACAGGGCGGCCGTGGTACGACGGTACGCCCTGGTCTGCAATACGCCTGTCGTGCAGGTAGTCGAACTGCACCGTCAGCTTGGTATCCGGTGCGAGGTTGAACAGGAACGATGGCGAAATGGCCTGGCGGCGCAGGAAGTAGTCGTTGCGGAAACCGCCCGAATCTTCAACGGCGCCGGTGATGCGCGCGCGGATGGCGTCGTCGTTGATGGACGTGTTCAGGTCGAACTCCGCGCGCTTCTGGCGCTCGGTGCCCACCATCACGCCCACCTCGGCCAGCGGCGTCGCCAGCGGTTTCTTGGTCACGCGATTGATGATGCCGCCGGACGAACCGCGCCCATACAGCACGGCCGCCGGGCCCTTCAGCACTTCAATGCGATCGACGTTGGAGAGATCGCGGAAGTAAAGCGAGTCGTCCCGCAGACCATCGACGTACTGGTCATTGATCGACGAGAAACCGCGAATGGTCACCTGATCGCGCTGCGCATCGCCCAGCGAGGCTGACACGCCCGGCACGTTGCGCAGCGTGTCGTTGATCGACAGCGCGCCCTGGTCCTGGATCACTGCACGCGGCACGACGTTCACCGACTGCGGAATCTCGCGCAACGGCACGGGAATCTTCGTGGCAGTGTTCGCGATGGGCGTGTCGTAGCTCATGCTGCTGCGCGTACCCTTGACCATGGAAGTTGGCAAGGTGCCGGCGTCGGCTGCGGCAACGGTGTCGGCGGCAGTTGCCACCTGGGCAAACGGCAGCGTTCCAAGGACGGCCAGAGACAAGCACAAACGTTTCGGCGGCATTGCAGTTCCCGTAAAGTGAAAAAAGTAGAGCGCGACTCCCTCCCCCGAGGTTGGCGCCTTCAGAATGTGAAGGCGCAAATAATAATGAGAACAATTCCTATTTACAAGAGAGTTAAGGCGGGCTTTTGACGATGGGCAACGTTTGCCAATCTTGTGCGCGGCAATTTTCCGTGGCATACCGCTAGATTTTGGGCACCAAGTTGCGCCTTGGTCGTCTCACTCGCCTGCTTTCTGCCATTTTTTACACATGTCGCACTCATCACATCAGATGCCGTTGAAAGCCGCTTTGGTGGGCTACGGCTACGCCGGCAAGCTTTTTCACGCCGCCTTGATCGACGCCACGCCCGGGCTGAATTTGCAGGTCATCGGCTCTAACCGGCCAGACGCCGTGTATGCGGATCGGCCCAATGCCGTGGTCTGCACGCCCGAGGCGGCGGCAACGCATGCAGACGTCAACCTCGTCGTCATTGCCGCGCCCAACGACCGCCATGCGCCTTTGGCCGAAGCTGCGTTGCGCGCGGGCAAGCATGTCGTCGTGGATAAGCCGTTTACCGTCACGCTGGCAGAGGCGCGGCATCTGGCTCGGGTGGCGCGTGAAACAGGGCGCGTGCTGTCGGTCTTCCAGAACCGCCGCTGGGACAGCGATTTCCTCGCTGTGCAAGCCGCGATTGCCGGCGGCAACATCGGCGAGGCCATGCACGTCGAGGCGCATTTCGACCGCTATCGCCCGCAGGTTCGTGCCCGCTGGCGTGAGCAGGCGGGGCAGGGCACGGGCATCTGGTTTGATCTTGGCCCGCACCTGATCGACCAGACACTGCAACTGCTTGGCCTGCCGGATGCGGTGAGCGCCTCGTTTGCACGCCAGCGGCCGGGCGCCGAAACGCCGGACTGGGCGCATGTCGTCCTGGAAGCGGGCGAGCGCCGAGCGGTCCTTCACGCGAGCATGTTGGTGGCGGGCGGCTCGCCGCGCTGGGTCGTTCATGGAACGCGCGGTTCGTTCATCAAGCGCCGGATGGATCAGCAGGAAGCGCAGCTGCTTGCCGGCATGCAGCCCGGTGCGCAAGGCTGGGGTGTGGACGATGACGCGGGCCTGCAGATCGACGGTGCAACCTCGGCCGAAACCAGCATTGCACCGCCCGCGGGCGATCAGCGCGCTTACTACGCTGCTGTTCGCGACGCCATCCTCGGCCTGCGCGCAAACCCTGTCCAGCCCGTGCAGGCTGTGGCCGTCATGGCCGTGCTCGAAGCCGCCGTGGCCGCCGCCGAAACCGGCACGGCGGTCGTGCCGGACCTGACCGATGCAGAACGCGCAGACTGGCTGGCTGCTCAGGAGACCGCCTCGTGAACGGCGTCGTCATCCTGTTGCTGGTGGCGGGCGGTTTGCTCGCCGTGGTGGCGCTGGTGCAGATGCTGGCCTCGCGGCTGACGCTGCCGGAATCGACATTGCTGGCACTGGCGGGCATCGGCATTGGCGGCGCCTATGTGATCGTGCAGAACAGCGCGCCGGCTTCCGCAACCACGTTCTTCGCGCCGCTCGTCGATCCGAGTTGGCCGGCGGAGGCGTATCTGTGGCTGTTCTTGCCGCCGCTGCTCTTTCAGGCAGCGCTGTCGGTGGACGTGCGCAGCATGGCGCCGGATGCCGCGCCGATCTTGATGCTGGCCATCGTCGCCGTGGTGGTCGCCACGGGCGTGATCGGGCTCGCAGCGGCCGCTGTCACGCCGTTCGGCATCGTCACGTGCCTGCTGCTTGGCGCGATGATTGCCACGACCGATCCATCCGCGGTGATTGCGGTGTTTCGCGACGTGGGCGCGCCGGCACGGTTGATCCGCCTGGTGGAAGGCGAGGCGCTGCTCAACGACGCGGCGGCCATTGCCATCATGGGCGTGCTGCTTGCCATGCTGACGGGCCACGGCGGTGATGCCACCGTTGGCACCGGCCTGCGCGAACTGGCCAAGGCGTTCGGGGGCGGCGTGGTGTTCGGGTTGGTTGCCGGGCGCATCGCCGCATTCCTGCTGCCGGCGCTGCGCGGCATTGCTCAGGCTGAAGCCGCGTGGACACTGGCGCTGCCGTATCCGCTGTATCTCGTGGCCGAAAACGTGCTGGGCGTGTCGGGCGTGGTGTCGGTGGTTTGTGCGGGGCTGGTGATCGGCGCGCTGGGGCGGACACGCCTGACGCCGCGCAACTGGTCGCACCTGCAACTCATTTGGGAGCAGATTGCTGCGCTGGCCGGGGCGGTGGTCTTTTTGCTGGCTGCGGTGCGCGTGCCGGAGCTGTTGCACGGCGTGGTGTGGAAAGACGCGCTGTGGCTGGCGGTGATCGTGCTGGCCGCACTCGCTGCGCGCCTTGCGGTGCTGTTTGGCCTGTTGCCTGCGCTCGCGTGGCTCAAGCTCTCCGCGCCGGTCACCCATGCCTACAAGCTCGCGATTGCATGGGGTGGCTTGCGTGGCGCCGTCACGTTGGTACTGGCGCTGGGTGTGGCGGAGAACCAGGCTGTGCGCGAGGCGGATCGTCATTTCGTCACCATCCTCGCCACCGGCTTTGTGCTGGTGAGTGTGCTCTTCAACGGCGCCACGCTGCGCTGGGTGATGCGCCAGCTGGGGCTGGATCAGTTGTCGCCGCAAGAGCAGGCCCTGCAAGGCCAGGCGCTGAACATGTCGACAGAGGAAGTGGAATCGACCATGCGCCGCATCGGCGGGCATTTCCATTTCACCTCGGGCGCGACGGACCAGGCAGCGGGGGCGTATCGGCGAGAGGTCGCGGCCGGCGCGGTCGAGCTGAACCTTGAGGAAGCGCTGTCCGAACGCGAGCGCCTGACTATTGGCCTCGTTTCACTCGCCACGCGTGAGCGCGAGTTGATTCCCGAGTACGGCAACGGCCTGGTCTCCATCCGGAACCTTGACGCGATGATGCGCAACACCGCCGACATGATCGACGCGGCCCGCACGGAGGGGCGTCTTGGCTACAAGCGCGCATCGCGGCGCATCCTGGCCAAGCACGCCGGCTACCGGTTCGCGGTCTGGCTGCACCGCGTGGTGCATATCGACCGCCCACTGGCCAACGCGCTGGCCGATCGCTTTGAATTGCTCATTTGTCGCCAGACGGTGCTCGAACGCTTGCGCGCGTACAACCGTACGTCGCTGCAGCCCGTGTTGGGCGAGCGCATGGCAGACCTGCTCGACGGCGTGTTGATTGCCCGGATCGAGGCGGCGGAAGAGGGCTTGGCCGAGCTGCGCGGAAAGTTTGGCGACTACAGCGCCGCGCTGGAAAAGCGCCTGCTGGTGCTGTTCGCGCTCTACATCGGCCAGAGCAAGATCGACACGATGCTGGCCGAAACGGTGATCTCGAAAGAGGTCTACAAGCAGATCAGCGCGGTGATCCGCCGTGCATGGACGGCCGCGCTGCCGCGGCCGCCGCTGTCGACTGCATTGCACATGCCGCCCGCACGGGAGTAGCTTGCTCAGAGCCGCTTGTCCTCCCGCTCCACGCCCGGATGGCGGTGGATGTCGTGCGTGACGAAGCCCGTGTCGTTATCGGGCATCTCCAGCCACTCCGGGTGCGAGAGCGATTCGCGAATATCCGCCAGGCCCGAGGCCCAATGGTCCCGCATGGTTGATGGCCCGAACTGGATGTCCTTGCCCGGCCCTTCGTGTTCCTTGGCAGCGTAGATGAGGTGGAAGACGTTGTAGCGCTTGGTACAGGCCATCTCCTGCGCGTGCTTGTACCACTGCGTGCGCTCGAACTCCTTGGGCGGCAGATGATCGAGCAGCTTGCGCATGAGCCGGCGCGTGGATTGCGAACGCTCCATCCAGTCGGTGGTAAGCCGCGTGCGGCTGGAGTACTGCAAGTCCTTCTGCCGGCTGGCCACGCCGATCATCGTGTTGGGCACCGGGCCCAGCGCGCTCCAGAGGTCTACCTGAAACACCAGCGTGTCGCGGCGCGGCTTGGTGCCCAGCACATACGACAGCGGTGTGTTGGAGACGACACCGCCGTCCCAGTAATACTCGCCGTCGATCAGCACGGGCGGAAAGCCCGGCGGCAGCGCGCCCGATGCCATGAAGTGCTCCGCGCGCAGACGGCGCTCGGTGTTATCAAACGCTTCCAGATTGCCCGTGCGCACGTTCACGGCGCCCACTGACACGCGGATGCCGCCATCGTTGATGCGGTCGAAATCGCACAGGCGTTCCAGCGTCGCCTTGAGCGGCGTGGTGTCGTAATAGCTGGCTTCGAGCGGGTCGACTTCGTTGGCTGGAAGCGGAGCGGGAAAGCGCGGTGTAAAAAAACCGCGCTGGCCCTCGAGCAGCGTGTCGGCGGCCTGCATGGCGGTCAGCCATTTGCGCAGATGCGCATTGCCGTCAAACCAGGCGTTTTCCAGGATGTCGGGCAGCGGCGGCGAGAACGTCGGCTGCGTGATGATCTGCCAGAACTCACGCAGCTTTGCTTGTCGATGCTCGGGCGCATTGCCGGCAATGATGGCCGTATTCAGCGCCCCGATGGAGATGCCCGCAATCCAGTTCGGCACGATGCCGGCTTCGTCCAGCCCTTCGAACACGCCGGCCTGGTACGAGCCAAGCGCGCCGCCGCCTTGCAGCACCAGCGCGATGTTCTCGTACGCCGGCAGCACGATGCGCTGTGCCGTGGTGAGCGGCGCATCTGCCGGGCGCGACGATTCTGCCGGCGTGGGCCGCTTGCTTGCGGCCACGCGTAGTTTGGGTGCGGGCATATCTTCTCCAACCTCCTTGCGTGTGCTGAGATTTACTGCATGAACCAGCCGTGGCTCACCACGAACGATTGGCCAGTCAGCGCAGCGCTCGGGAACGTGGCCAGGAAGCGAACCGTCTCGGCCACGTCTTCCACCGTGGTGAACACGCCGTCCACGGTATCACCCAGCATGACCTTTTTCACGACCTCGTCTTCGCTGATGCCGAGTTCCTTGGCCTGCTCGGGAATCTGCTTTTCGACCAGCGGCGTGCGCACAAAACCGGGGCACACCACGTGCGAACGCACGTTATGCGCCGCGCCTTCCTTGGCCAGCACCTTGTTCAGGCCGAGCAGCGCGTGCTTGGCCGCCACGTAGGCCGATTTGAGCGGTGAGCCCTCGTGAGAGTGCACCGACCCCATGTAGATCACCACGCCGCCACGGTCGTCCTTGTACATGTGGCGCAGCGCGGCGCGTGTGGTCAGAAACGCGCCGTCGACGTGGATAGCCTGCATCTTCTTCCAGTCGGCAAACGAGTAGCTCACGAACGGGTTGACGATCTGGATCCCGGCGTTCGAAACGAGGATGTCGACCGAGCCGAGCTCTTCAGCCACGCGATCGATGCCGCTGTCCACGGCTTGCTCGTCGGTGACGTCCATGCGCAGGCCGATCGCCTTGCCGCCTGCATCGCTGATCTCTTTGGCGACGGCCTTGGCGCCGTCTTCGTTCAAGTCAACGATGGCGATGGCCGCGCCCGAATTGGCGAGCGTGAGGGCGATCTGCTTGCCGATGCCGCTTGCGGCACCCGTGACGACAGCGACTTTGCCTTTCAAATCAGACATGTGTGTACTCCGAGGGTTGACGGAAAAAAAGGATGGCGTCGGGCAGGCGTTACTGCGCGAGGTAATCGAACACGACCTCGCCCATGCCAAGGGTCAGGTCTGCAATGATGTGTCGGGCTTCGACAATCTCCAGCACGGGCAGTTCGGCCACGGGGGCCAGTGCATGGTGCGCCAACTCCAGCGACGCCGGCCCCGTCCAGGCGCCTTTCATGTCGACGTCAATCATGTAGTTGCGCGACAGCTCGCAGATGCGCGCGGTCTTGCCGTCCACGTGCGGAATGATCTTGAGCAGAAAGTTGGGGCGCTCCAGGCGGCGTTTCTGCTCGGCGAGGTCCAGCTCGCGGTGCTTGTAACCCATGGTGCCGGTTGCCACGCGCACGGGGCCGTAGTCGAGCGTGCCGATCAGCGTGTCCTTGTCGGTCACGAGCTGGGGTGAGGCGAGCTTCTTGGGAAAGCCCCACATTTCACGGCCGCCGGCCAGGGGCGGATGGTCGTCCAGATACATCGCGAGCGTGTACGTGCCGGGCTTGCCTTCGTAGGTGACTGGGATGACCTGGCCGCTTTCGGTGTAATCGCCAAAGCCGGTGGAGTCGGCCATGCGGATGAACTCGTAGGCGACCAGCGGTTCGGGCACCTCCAGCGGCTCCGGCACCATGGCGCGCAGCGTGGCCGGGTCGGTGCGGTACGTGATGATGAAGAACTCGCGATGGATGAAGCGGTACGGGCCGGGCGGGTAGGCGGGGCTCGTGAGCGGCATTGCGAACGCGGTTTCGCGGACGGTCTTGATGTCCATGGCACTCCTTGTGCAGGTTGGGCTGCAAGTGGCGTTGGGAATCGGTACGGCGCAAGAGAACGGTAGGCGACAGCGCATCGTGTCGCGCTTGTGTGACGCTGCAACCATCCGGTCACGCCGAATTCACGTTTGAGTGCCCATAACGTGATTGATTGCATGCAATACGTCATTGCGACGCATGCTGGGCAGCGCCGTTACGCGTGCGAGAGGAATTCCCAGAGTGCCGGTTCGGCGGAGTAAGCCACATTGAAGCGTAGCCACGGGCTGGGCTCGTCATGCGGCCGGAAGTACTGTCCCGGCGCGAGCCAGATGTTGTGGTCGATGGCCCGATTGGCCAGCGCAGCGGCATCTGCGTGGCCCGGCAGCCGGGCCCATAGGAAGAGGCCGCGCCCCGGTGTATCGAACAGTTCGGCACCATGTTGGCGCATGAGGGCTTCGACTTGCGTGTGCGCTTCTCCCAGTCGTGCAATCAGCCGGGCCACGTGCTCGGCATAGACGGGGCGCGTGACGAAAGCGTGCACGATGCGCTCGGTGATCTCCGACGAGGTGAGCGCCACTGCCATCTTGGTGCGCGCCAGCTCGCGCGTGATGGCGGCGTCTGCCACCACATAGCCCGCCCGCAATGAGGGTGAAATCGTCTTGGAGAACCCACTTACGTACAACGTGCGGCGAAGGCCATCGAGCGAGGCCAGCATGGGCGCGGCGGGGTCGGCCAGCTCGCGGTGCAGATCGTCTTCAACGATCCAGAGGCCGTGTTGTTCGGCCAGTTGCAGCACGCGGTAAGCGTTTTGCGCGGTCATCGACGAGCCGGTGGGGTTCTGCAGCACGGAGCTGGTGAAGAGCGCGCGCGGCCGGTCCGCATCGTCCGCGCGGAGGATGGTTTCCAATGCCGCTGTGTCGAGCCCATCTGGCGTGCGTGGCACCCCGATCACGCGCAGGCCGGCCAGCTTGAGCACCTGGAGCACGTTGCAGTAGCCCGGATCATCCACGGCCACGACGTCGCCGGCCTTGAACAAGGTGCGGACGATCAGATCGAGTGCCTGGGTGGCGCCGCTGGTCAGCAGCACTTGCGAGCGTTCCACCGGCAACCCCCGCAGCGCAAGCGACTGCGCCACGTATTCGCCCAGCGGCGCATAACCCCACGGATGTCCGTAGCCCGCCACCCGCAGTGCGGAAACACGGCTCACCGCGCGCATGGCTTCCTGCACGCCGCGCTCGTCCAGCCAGTCGTTCGGCAGCCAGCCGCAGCCCGGTTTGATGGCGATGGAGCGATCGGCAAACACATCCGACAGCAGCCACGCCGCGTTGAGTGTGGGCGGCTCCCAGCGCGGGGCCACCGGCGCTGGTTGGGTGGGGGTGCGCGCCGCCACCAGATAGCCCGAGCGCGGCCGCGCCACGATGGCGCCCAGCGCCGCCAGCCGCGTATAGGCCTCCGCCACCGTAAAGGTGCTCACATCGTGGGCCTGCGCCAACTTGCGCACGGAGGGCAGCCGCGTGCCCGGCAGCAGGGTATGGCTGTCGACCGCCGCACGAATGCCTTGGACGATCTGGTCGACCAACGTACGCTGGGGATGAGAAGGATCGAGTTCGAGTTGCATGTTGCGATGCGGCATGGGCGGGGTGGTCGGCGCCTATACAGTTTCTTATAGAACCGCCATCTGTGCATGTCCGTGTCGGATTTGACTCTGTACAGTTTGCCCCAACGGCTGGCTTGCCAGTCCATTCCCTTTCCGCTGTTTTTTCGGAGTGACCGATGAAACCCGCACCGCACCCGCTGGAAACGACCGATCTGTCTTACTTCTGGATGCCGTTTACGGCCAACCGCCAGTACAAGGCCGCACCGCGCTTGCTGACGTCTGCCCAGGGCATGTACTACCGAGACGGCGACGGCCGCGAGGTGCTGGACGGCACGGCCGGCCTGTGGTGCGTCAACGCCGGCCATTGCCGCAAGGAAAT
Organism: Burkholderiaceae bacterium 26; assembly: GCA_000955795.1. GTDB lineage: Bacteria > Pseudomonadota > Gammaproteobacteria > Burkholderiales > Burkholderiaceae > Ralstonia > Ralstonia chuxiongensis. The sequence goes on along the minus strand of JYOB01000001.1, from coordinate 7,313 downwards.
CGTCGACGCCATCACCGCGCAGGCTGCCACGCTGGATTTCGCACCCACCTTCCAGATGGGCCACCCGCTTGCGTTTCGTGCGGCAGAAAAAGTCGCCGAGATCATGCCGGAGGGTCTGAATCGCATCTTCTTCGTCAACTCCGGTTCGGAAGCGGTGGATACGGCGCTCAAGATTGCGCTGGCATACCACCGTGCACGGGGCGAAGGGCAGCGCACACGCCTGATCGGCCGCGAGCGCGGCTATCACGGGGTGGGTTTCGGCGGCATCTCGGTGGGCGGCATCTCGCCAAACCGCAAGGCGTTCTCGGCCAACCTGCTGCCGAGCGTCGACCACCTGCCGCACACGCATGCGCCTGAGCACAATGCGTTTTCCAAGGGCCAGCCAGCCTGGGGTGAGCACCTGGCCGACGAACTGGAGCGTCTTGTGACGCTGCATGACGCGTCGACCATTGCCGCCGTCATCGTTGAGCCGCTGGCAGGTTCCACGGGCGTGCTGGTGCCGCCCAAGGGCTATCTGCAGCGCCTGCGCGCGCTGTGCGACAAGCACGGCATCCTGCTTATCTTCGACGAGGTCATTACCGGTTTTGGCCGCCTTGGCGCGGCAACGGCGGCGGAGTTCTTTGGCGTGACGCCAGATCTGCTGACGATGGCCAAGGGCATCAACAACGCCGCCGTGCCGATGGGCGCCGTGGCCGTGCGCCAGTCGGTGCACGACACCGTGGTCGATGCCGGCGCGCCAGGCGCGATCGAGCTGTTCCACGGCTATACGTATTCGGCGCACCCCTTGGCGGCGGCAGCGGCGGTGGCCGCGCTGGATCTGTACCGCAGCGAAGGGCTGTTCGAGCGCGCACGTGCGATGTCGCCGGCGTTTGAAGCAGCGGCGCATTCGGTCAAGGGCGCGCCGCATGTGAAGGACATCCGCAACCTGGGCCTGGTCGCCGGCATCGAGCTGGAATCGCGGCCGGGCGCGGTGGGCGCGCGCGCTTACGAAGTCTTCCTGAAATGCCTGGAGCGTGGCGTGCTGGTGCGCTACACCGGCGACATCCTGGCGTTCTCCCCGCCGCTCATCATCGAAGAGGCGCAGATTGCGCGCATCTTCGACACCGTTCGTACCGTTCTGCAAGAGGTAGCCTGAAATGAACCGACCGATTGATCCCGCCGTGACGGAATCCGTCATCAGCCATTACATCGGCGGGCAACGCCATGCCGGCAACGGCACGCGCAGCGCCGATGTGTTCAACCCCGCCACGGGCGCCGTGAGCGCGCAGGTGCTGCTGGGTGGCAAATCCGAAGTGGACGCGGCCGTGGCCGCGGCGCATGCGGCCGCCGCCGACTGGGCCGAGACCTCGCCGCTCAAGCGCTCGCGCGTTCTGTTCAAGTTCAAGGAACTGCTCGACCAGAACCAGGACGCCCTGGCTGCCGCCATCACGCGGGAGCACGGCAAGGTGTTCTCCGATGCCAAGGGCGAAGTCACGCGCGGCATTGAAGTGGTCGAGTTCGCGTGCGGCATTCCGAACCTGCTCAAGACCGACTTCACCGACAACATCGGCGGCGGCATCGACAACTGGAACCTGCGCCAACCGCTGGGCGTGGTGGCCGGCATCACGCCGTTCAATTTCCCGTTCATGGTGCCGATGTGGATGGCGCCGGTGGCACTGGCGTGCGGCAATACGTTCATCCTCAAGCCGAGTGAGCGCGATCCAACCCCCAGTCTGATGATTGCCGACCTGCTCAAGCAGGCTGGCCTGCCCGATGGCGTGTTCAACGTCGTACAGGGTGGCAAGGATGCCGTCGATGCGCTGCTCGAGCATCCGGATGTGCAGGCCGTCTCGTTCGTCGGCAGCACGCCCATCGCCGAATACATCTACGCCGAGGGCACCAAGCGCGGCAAGCGCGTACAAGCCCTGGGCGGAGCAAAGAACCATCTCGTGGTCATGCCCGATGCGGACCTCGACCAAGCGGTGGATGCCCTGATCGGTGCCGGCTACGGCTCGGCCGGCGAGCGCTGCATGGCGATCTCCGTGGCCGTGGCAGTGGGCGACGTGGCTGACAAGCTGGTCCCGCGCCTTGCCGAGCGCGCCCGTGCGCTCAAGATCGGCAACGGCATGCAAGCCGACAGCGAAATGGGCCCGCTCGTAACCGCCGCGCACAAGGCGAAGGTTGAGGGCTATATCGCCAAGGGCGTGGAAGAGGGCGCCAAGTTGGTGGTGGACGGCCGTGGCCACTCGGTCGAGGGCCATACCGAAGGCTTCTTCACGGGCGGCACGCTGTTCGACCACGTCAAGCCCGGCATGACGATCTACAAGGAAGAAATCTTCGGCCCGGTGCTTTCGGTGGTGCGCGTGCATGATCTTGCCGAGGCGGTGAAGCTGATCAACGCGCACGAGTTCGGCAACGGCGTGTCGTGCTACACGAGCGATGGCGGCGTGGCGCGCGCATTTGCCCGGCAGATCCAGGTGGGTATGGTCGGGATCAACGTGCCGATTCCGGTGCCGATGGCGTGGCATAGTTTTGGCGGCTGGAAGCGCTCGCTGTTCGGTGACCACCACGCCTATGGGGAAGAAGGCGTTCGTTTCTACACGCGTTACAAGAGCGTGATGCAACGCTGGCCGGATTCGATTGCCAAGGGCGCCGAGTTCGTGATGCCGACAGCCAAGTAATCCGGCGCATCACCCATGAGAAAGGGAGGCCATGCCTCCCTTTTTCTTTTGAACATGCCGAGTTGAAACCGGCGCGTCATATTGGTTTGATGTTGACGGCGATCAGTTCGCCGTCGGGCCCGATCTCTACGTCAAAACTGACGCGCTGCCCTTCATGGAATGTCTGCGAGCGCGAAAACTGGATTTCCGAATCCCGAATGAAACTCGGGGCAGCATGCATTTCTGCAGCTGCCCCGGCGGGCGGATCATACTGAACGGCGTTCTCTTCAATTCGGCTGGCCATTGCATGCTCCCTATAGGGGTTCGTCAAACCAGGTCACCGCTTCCGATGACCCTCCGACTGCTTGATGGCAAACACGTACTGAACAACCTGCCTGGCGGAATATCCCGGCCAATACACGCGCGAGGAAACCCCGCGCGGCAAGCCAAAACCGGGCTACCGCGCCCGCGTGCTCCTTGTTACTGGGGCACGATGTTCGAAGCTTGCTTGCCCTTAGGGCCTTGCGTGACTTCGAACGACACCTTCTGACCTTCCTTCAGGCTTTTGAAGCCTGCGGAGTTGATAGCAGAGAAATGTGCGAAAAGGTCTTCGCCGCCATCATCCGGGGTAATGAAGCCGAAACCCTTTGCGTCGTTGAACCACTTGACGGTACCAGTAGCCATGATTTTGAGTCGTGAAGTTGAGAAATCGATCGGCCGCCGGCCAAATACAAACACAGCTGGCAGACCCGGCCGAACCGGCCAAACGATCGTTTGGTGAATATATGCTTGGCGCGTCTCCCCGTCAAAGTCTGTTTTTTTAAGCTTTTTGCTTAGACCCGGTGGACATGTTGTTTTCAGCCGCTCAGCAGGGTTGGCGCAGGCTTGCCATCGGTGCAAACACCGGCGCAAAACCGCGCGTTTTCACCTAAGCTTTAGTGGCTTCTGCCGCACTCGGCTCGCCCCGTAAAGCCAGCGCCGCAGACGGTGCACGAAAATTGCGTGCGCCCCCGTCGTTCCAGTCGCAGCCTATCCATGACGACCGCCGCAGCCAGTAAAACCAAAAAAAATCCCGCGTTGATGGCCACCATGATTGGCGCAATCGGCGTGGTTTTCGGGGACATCGGCACCAGCCCCCTGTACGCGCTAAAGGAATGCTTCAACCCCGAGCATGGGGTTCCGTTTTCCGATCAGACCGTCTTCGGCATCCTGTCGATGCTGTTCTGGGCGATGACGCTGGTGGTGTCCGTCAAATACGTGTTGTTCGTTATGCGCGCGGACAACAACGGCGAAGGTGGCATCCTCGCCCTGACGGCGCTAGCCATGCGCGCAAGCAGGGGAGGCGCCCGGTTCACACGCACGTTGATGCTGCTCGGCCTGCTGGGGGCCGCCATGTTCTACGGCGATGCCGTCATCACACCCGCCATTTCGGTGCTCTCCGCCATTGAGGGCATGGAGATCATGGCGCCCGCGCTGCAGAAGTGGGTGTTGCCTTTGGCGCTGATCGTGCTGATCGCCCTGTTTTTGATCCAGAAGCAGGGCACGCACGTGGTGGGGCGCCTGTTCGGGCCAATCATGGTGCTCTGGTTCCTGCTGCTGGGGCTGATGGGGGTGGTTTCGGTGGCGAAGTCGCCGCAGATATTGGTGGCACTGAGCCCTGTGTACGCCATCGAGTTCGGATTCCGGCATACGGTGCTGGCGTTCATCGTGTTCGGCTCGGTGTTTCTGGCGCTGACCGGCGCTGAGGCGCTGTACGCCGACATGGGCCACTTTGGCGTGCGCCCGATCCGCTATGCGTGGTTCTACATTGCCATGCCGTGCCTGTTGCTGAACTATTTTGGCCAGGGCGCCTTGCTGCTGCGCGAGCCGAGCGCCGTGCAGAACCCGTTCTTCCTGTTGATGCCGAACTGGGCAGTGGGTCCGATGGTGGTATTGGCCACGGCGGCCACCGTCATTGCGTCGCAGGCAGTCATCTCAGGTGCATTTTCGATGACGGCGCAGGCCGTGCATCTGGGCTATGCGCCGCGCATGAAGATTCTCTACACGTCGGATGTGGAGATCGGCCAGATCTACGTGCCGGTGGTCAACTACATGCTTTTGGTGCTGGTGGTAGCGGTGGTGTTGGCTTTCGGCAAGTCCGACAACCTGGCTGCGGCCTACGGTATTGCGGTAACGACCACCATGGTGCTCACGACGGGTCTAGTCACGGTCGTCATGCGTAACGCCTGGAAGTGGCGCCTGTGGCTGGTGGCCTGTATCGGCACGGTTTTCCTGGCGGTGGATTTGTCCTTCTTCTCCGCCAACCTGCTGAAGATTGCCGCGGGTGGCTGGTTTCCGCTGCTGCTGGGTGGCTTGATCTTCTTCCTGATGGTGACGTGGCACTCGGGCACGCAGCTGTTGAAGGCGCGCAATGTGGAAGGTGGCATTCCGCTCGAACCATTCATGGAAGGGCTGCTGCGCCATCCACCGTATCGTGTGGACGGCACGGCCGTGTATCTCACGCCGAGCATGGATTTCGTGCCCTTGGCGTTGCTGCACAACCTCAAGCACAACCACGTGCTGCACAAGCGCGTGCTGTTCATCCACTTCCGCACGCTGGCCGTGCCGTATGTGGACCCAGCCAAGCGCCTGGTTGTCAAAACCATTGGCGACGACATCCACACGGCCGTGGTCGATTTCGGCTTCAAGGAAACACCGGCCGTGGACGAGATCGTCCGTAACGTGGGTGAGCGACTGGGCATCGTTTTTGAAGATATGGAAACCTCGTTCTTCATTACGCGCGCCACGGTGGTGCCGTCGCCGCTGCCCGGCATGGCGATGTGGCGCGAATCGCTGTTTGCCTGGATGCAACACAACAGCGCCAAGCCGTCGGACTTCTTCCGGATTCCCGCCAACCGACTGGTCGAGCTGGGGAGCAAGGTGGAGATTTAGCCTCTGGCGTGCTGTGCGCTACGCAAATCGCGTCACGCTCTCGCCCCGGCAGAACGCCAGCAGTGTTAGCTGTCCGGCCTTGGCGTGGCGGATCGCCAACGAGGACGGCGCGGAGATTGTCGCCAGCAGCGGCACCCGGACCTGCACGCACTTGCGCGCTAGTTCGAAGCTCGCGCGGCTTGTCATGACGATGAACCCGTCTGAGGGGTGGATGCCGATCCGGGCCAGCCGGCCGATCAGCTTGTCCAGCGCGTTGTGACGGCCCACGTCTTCCAGCACATGCAGCGGCGCGTTGCCGTCCGCAGGTACCCAGCCCGCGGCATGCAAGCCGCCCGTGAGCGCGTTGGCAGGTTGATGCGCCGTCATCGCCTGCATGGCGTCCAGCACTTGTGCGTCGGTCAATGCCGCCATCCACGTGGGCGGGACTAGCGGGGTCGGTGCATCTTCAAAGGTCTGCAGGCTTTCAATGCCACACAGGCCGCAGCCGGTCGGGCCGGCCAGCGCGCGGCGGCGTTCCTTCAGCCGCACGAAGCAATGCGAAGCGATTTCCGCATGCACTTCAAGCCCATGCGGGTGCGTTTCCACGTCTGCGCCACGCCAATCCGCGCGACTGTCGATGATGCCTTCGGACAGCGCGAAACCCAGTGCAAAGTCTTCCAGGTCGGCTGGCGACGCCATCATCACCGCATGCGTGATGCCGTTGAAGACCAGCGCGACCGGTGCTTCATCGGCGACAGCGGTGGAGGCCTCTTCTTGCGTGCCGGTGCGCGTGCGTCTTGTCGCGATGGTGGAAACGACGGGCAAGCCGGCGGGGTGGCGGGGCAGAAAAGTCATGCAGTGAAATCGGGCAGAGCGCGGCCGGCGTCGAGCAGCACGATGAGCCAGCGTGTGTCGTCCATGGCGACGCGCAGCAGGCCGGCCTCAGCCAACGGATGCAGCGCGCGTAGCACCGTGCTGGCGCGCTCGCCTACGCGCTTGGTCAGCCACGGCAGCGACACCGGTTTGCCGGCGTCGGTGTCGCGCAATGCGGCCAGCAGCGCCAGTTGCAGCGCAGACCACGCCGGCTCGGTAGACATCAGGCTTCTGCCGTGGTGGCCGCTTGGGACTCGGCGGTGCGCTCGGCCTGGCTCGGCACCAGCATCACCGGAATCGACTTGGACGTCGGCGTGCGGGCCTGGTCAGCAACGGAAGAGAGCGGCACCAGCGGATTCGTCTCGGGGTAATACGCCGCCAAGCAGCCGCGCGGAATGTCGTACGCCACCAGGCGGAAGCCATCGGCGCGGCGCGTGTTGCCGTCTTCGGAGAGCGTCACCATGTCGACCCACTCGCCGTCCTTCATGCGGATCGTGTGCAGGTCTTCCTTGTTGATGAAGACCACGCGGCGCTGGCCGAACACGCCGCGGTAGCGGTCGTCCATGCCATAGATGGTGGTGTTGTACTGATCGTGCGATCGCACCGTGGCAAGCGTAAAGACGGTGGCGTCGGCATGGCGCTCGCGGGCGCGATGGACTGGCGTGTCGGTCGGCACCGCGTGCGTGTGGAATTCCGCCTTGCCCGACGGCGTGTTCCACACCCGTTCGGATGCGGTGTTGCGCAGGCGGAAGCCGCCCGGCACGCGAATCTTCTCGTTGAAGCCGGCAAAGTCGTCGAACACGGCTTCGATGCGCTCGCGGATGCGGTCGTAGTCTTCGACCAGCCAGCGCCACGGGATGGTGCTCTCGGGCAGCGTGGCTTCCGCCAGCC